>NZ_CM170001.1:657500-6600159 GCF_057180225.1 Pseudomonas sp. BB438 | reverse complement strand
GGATATCCCCCAAAAGAAGTCGCAAAGCGAAACAGGCGGCTATTGTATCCGCGCCGGAACAACTTATCCACAGTTAAGCTCGCCGGGATGCAAGCAAAATCAAGGTGTTAATGATTTTGCCGGTGGTCGGATAACAGCCCCGTGAACCTTGTGGATAACAGCTGAATGGGGCAAGGGACAGCCCTGGTGATTGTTCTGTGGAAAAAATACCTGTGGAAAAAAGTTCATTCCATACCCAGCTTTCCAACCGCATCCGCACAAGCCGCGCACCTCTTCCCGACAGGGTTATCATTCGTCGAGAACCGCTTGCCCCTAGAGCTGTGAGAAGTTATGCACAGGTCGCTGTTCACATAAACATAATCATCGCTTCAATCTTTAGAAAAAGAGATTTCCTCCCTTTCTATAGATTTTGTATCCGAGGTTGGTTGGAAATTGACCTGACCGCCTGATTTCACTAGAATCGCCGGTCTCTTTAAACGGGGTCACTGCGACCTCATGTCGTCAAACCCAGGTACCGAATCATGAAACGTACTTTCCAACCCAGCACCCTCAAGCGCGCTCGCGTGCACGGCTTCCGCGCTCGCATGGCCACCAAGAACGGTCGTCAGGTTCTGTCGCGTCGTCGCGCCAAGGGCCGTAAGCGTCTGACCGTCTGATTTGTCTGACACAGGTGGTGAGTCGAGATTTCAGCCGGGATAAACGTCTACTGACAGCCCGGCAATTCACAGCAGTCTTCGACTCCCCCACCTCCAAGGTTCCCGGCAAGCACATCCTGCTGCTGGCGCGCGAAAACGGTCTCGATCATCCCCGCCTGGGCCTGGTGATCGGCAAGAAGAACGTCAAGCTCGCCGTCGAGCGCAACCGCCTCAAACGCCTTCTCCGTGAATCCTTCCGCCATCACCAGCAGAAGCTGGTTGGCCTGGATGTCGTGGTGATAGCGCGAAAAGGACTCGGCGATCTGGAGAATGAAGAGCTGCACCAGCAGTTCGGCAAACTCTGGAAGCGCCTGTTGCGCAACCGGCCAAGCCCGGGACCTTCGACAGAATCTCCGGGAGTGACCGACAGTTCCCATGCGTAGACTGGCGCTGTTACTGATCCAGTTATACCGCTACGCCATCAGTCCCATGATGGGCAGGCACTGTCGTTTCTACCCCAGCTGTTCCTGCTACGCGCAGGAAGCCATTGAAACCCATGGCTTCCTGCGTGGTGGCTGGCTGGCCGCTCGTCGCCTCGGCCGCTGCCACCCCTGGCATCCCGGTGGCTACGATCCGGTACCGCCAGATCCTTCCAAGCCCGCCCCTTCCTCGACGGCCGAGTAACCATGGACATCAAACGTTCAATCCTATTCGTCGCTCTGGCAATCGTGTCCTATGCGCTGGTTCTCCAGTGGAACAAGGACTACGGCCAGCCCGAACTGCCGGCACAGACCGCGACCTTCAACCAGACCGAAGGCCTGCCGGACACTTCCGTGCCTGCCGGCAACGCGGCCAACGCCGACGTGCCCACCACGCAGAATGCCCAGGCCAGCCTGCCCAGCGAGCAGAAACCGGCCGCCGCCAGCGAACAGCTGATCCGCGTGAAGACCGATGTCCTGGACCTGACCATCGACCCGCGCGGCGGCGACGTGATCAAGCTCGGCCTGACCCAGTACCCGCTGCGCCAGGACCGTCCGGACGTGCCGTTCCCGCTGTTCGAGCGTGACAACCAGCGCACCTACCTGGCCCAGAGCGGCCTGACCGGCGCCAACGGCCCGGATGCGGCTGCCAGCGGTCGCCCGCTGTATGCTTCGGCCAAGCCGGTCTACGAACTGGCCGATGGCCAGGACCAGATGACCGTCGACCTGACTTATGCACAGGACGGCGTCAGCTACATCAAGCGCTTCACCTTCCACCGTGGTCTGAAAAGCGACTGCACCGAGAAGGAAAAGGCACAGAAGAAGCTCGAGTGCATCAACGCCAATGCCTATCAGGTCGGCGTGAGCTACCTGATCGACAACCAGAGCGACAAACCGTGGAACGCTTCGCTGTTCGCTCAGCTCAAGCGTGACGCCAGCGTCGATCCCTCCTCTACCACCGCTACCGGCGTATCGACCTACCTCGGCGCCGCGGTCTGGACCCCTGAAAAGCCCTACGTGAAAGTGTCCATGAAGGACATGGACAAGGAGCAGTTCAAGGAAACCGTCCAGGGTGGCTGGGTCGCCTGGCTGCAGCACTACTTCGTCACCGCCTGGGTCCCCGCCAAGGGCGATACCCACAGCGTGATGACCCGCAAGGATGCCCAGGGCAACTACATCGTCGGCTACACCGGTCCCAACCTGAGCGTTGCACCGGGTGCCAAGGGCGAAACCAGCATGACCCTGTACGCCGGCCCGAAACTGCAGGCGTACCTGAAGGAACTGTCCCCGGGTCTGGAGCTGACCGTTGACTATGGTCCGCTGTGGTTCATTGCCCAGCCGATCTTCTGGCTGCTGCAACATATCCACAACCTGGTGGGTAACTGGGGGTGGTCGATCATCTTCCTGACCATCGTCATCAAACTGGCTTTCTTCCCGCTGTCCGCCGCCAGCTACCGCTCCATGGCCCGTATGCGCGCCGTGTCGCCGAAACTGGCTGCCCTCAAGGAACAGCATGGCGACGATCGTCAGAAGATGTCCCAGGCGATGATGGAGTTGTACAAGAAGGAGAAGATCAATCCGCTGGGCGGCTGCCTGCCGATCCTGGTGCAGATGCCAGTCTTCCTCTCGCTGTACTGGGTACTCCTGGAAAGCGTCGAGATGCGCCAGGCCCCTTGGCTGGGCTGGATCGTCGACCTGTCGGTGAAGGATCCGTTCTTCATCCTCCCGATCATCATGGGCGCCACCATGCTGGTTCAGCAGATGCTCAACCCGACTCCGCCGGACCCCATGCAGGCCAAGGTGATGAAGCTGATGCCGATCATCTTCACCTTCTTCTTCCTGTGGTTCCCGGCCGGTCTGGTCCTGTACTGGGTTGTGAACAACTGTCTGTCCATCGCACAGCAGTGGTACATTACCCGTCGGATCGAAGCGGCGACGAAGAAGGCTTCTGCCTGACATCGCAGCCTGACACCGATCGACAAAACGCCCCCTCGTGGGGCGTTTTGCTATGTGGATAACTTGTATTGCCGCACGCCGCGACAACCACCGCGAGACCGCCGACATGAATACAGCCCGTGAAACCATCGCCGCCGTCGCGACCGCCCAGGGCCGTGGCGGCGTAGGCATCGTCCGCGTCTCCGGTCCCCGTGCCCGCGCCATGGCCATCACCCTGAGCGGTCGTGAGCCACAACCGCGCTACGCCCACTATGGGCCGTTCCACGCCGATGACGGCGATGTCATCGACGAAGGCCTGCTGCTGTATTTCCCCGGCCCGAACTCCTTCACCGGTGAAGACGTCCTCGAACTGCAGGGCCACGGTGGGCCCGTGGTGATGGACATGCTCCTGCAGCGGTGCCTGGAATTGGGCGCGCGCCAGGCCCGCCCGGGTGAGTTCAGTGAGCGAGCTTTCCTCAACGACAAGCTCGACCTGGCCCAGGCCGAAGCCATTGCCGACCTCATCGAGGCTAGCTCCGCGCAGGCCGCGCGTAACGCCGTGCGCTCGCTGCAGGGCGAGTTCTCCCGTCGCGTACACAGCCTGACCGACCAACTGATCGGGCTGCGCATGTACGTCGAGGCTGCCATCGACTTCCCGGAAGAGGAAATCGATTTCCTCGCCGACGGCCACGTGCTCGCACAACTGGATGCAGTGCGCGCCGAACTCGCTTCGGTCCTGCGTGAGGCAGGTCAGGGTGCACTGTTGCGCGACGGTATGACCGTGGTGATCGCCGGACGCCCGAACGCTGGTAAATCCAGCCTGCTGAACGCCCTGGCGGGACGCGAAGCCGCCATCGTTACCGATATCGCCGGCACCACGCGTGACGTACTGCGCGAACATATCCACATCGACGGCATGCCGCTGCACATCATCGACACCGCCGGCCTGCGCAGCACCGACGACCACGTGGAAAGGATCGGCGTGGAACGCGCGCTGAAGGCAATCAGCGAGGCGGATCGAGTCCTTCTTGTTGTCGACTCCACCGCGCCAGAAGCCAGTGACCCCTTCGCTTTGTGGCCCGAGTTCCTCGACAGCCGCCCGGACCCGGCCCATGTAACCCTGATTCGCAACAAGGCGGATTTATCCACAGAGAGCATCGGGCTCGAAGAGAACGCTGACGGCCACGTCACCATCACCCTCTCCGCGCGTTCCGGCAATGGGCTAGACCTGCTTCGCGAGCACCTGAAGGCCTGCATGGGCTTTGAACAGACCGCCGAGAGCAGCTTCAGCGCGCGCCGTCGCCATCTGGAGGCTCTACGCCAGGCTGGCGACAATCTCGAGCACGGCCGCGCACAGCTCACCCTGAGCGGCGCGGGCGAGCTGTTGGCCGAAGACCTGCGTCAGGCCCAGCAAGCTCTGGGCGAGATTACTGGGGCCTTCACACCGGACGACCTGCTGGGACGCATCTTCTCCAGCTTCTGCATCGGCAAGTAAAGCGACTCTGTAAGCGATAACTGACATACAAGAAAACGTCGAACAACCGTCACCAAATATGATTTGTCTGCTTCCAACAGAGCCCTCCAAGGAATGCCAATGCACCAAACGTCCCCCACCTTGTTCCACATCACCCATTGGAAAGCGGGCTCGCAATGGATCCTGAAGATTCTTGAAGCCATAGCCCCCGAGCGAATCATTCGCCCCAGAGTGGGTGAAGGCCAACTGCTTCTTGATCCGATTGTCCCACGTGCCGTCTACCCGACGGCCTATCTGACCAGGGAACAATACGACTCCATTGAGCGCCCCGCGGACTCCCGGCACTTCGTCGTCGTTCGAGACCTGCGCGATACCCTAGTGTCGGGCTACTTCAGCGCGCGCTACAGCCATGCATTGAGTTCCACGGGATTGGCCGATCTGCGCCATCAGCTCGAGCAACTGAGCCTCGATGACGGCTTGCTCTATCTGGCCGAGACATGGCTGCGGGGCCCTGCTCTCATACAGGCGTCCTGGCTCCAGGAGCCCACCGGCGTCTTCAAGTACGAAGATCTCCTCTCCCACGACCTGGAACTGATGCATGAGGCGCTCAATACCGTAGGCGGCCTCGACATATCCACAGAGCGCCTCAAGGCGGCAGTCGAAGCAAACCGCTTCGATGTACTGACGGGCGGGCGCCAGGCGGGCCTGGAAAACACCATGGCCCACGAAAGGAAAGGGATTGCCGGCGACTGGCAAAATCACTTCAGTGAGAAAGTGAAACGGCGAGTGGAGGAGTTGTACGGTCCTTTGCTGCGCCGGTATGAACAGGACAGCCATTCGACCTCATCGGTCTCCGTCAGCGGCAGCGTCACGCCCGGAAGACCAGGCACCGATGATGTACTGGCCAGCTACTCCCAGACAATCCGCGTCCATCCATCACTGCCCAGCTACGCCCATTGGCTTGCCTGGGAGCTCGCGGCCTTCAAGCGTATTCCTCTGAAGGGAAAAGTGCTGGACCTGGGTTGCAGCGATCCCAAATTCCTCAATCTTGTCCTGCCGGCAGGAAGTACTGCCGAAGGGATGTGCACCAACGCGCACCAGGCCGAACAGGCTCGACTCTACGGCCGCTATGATAACGTGCACGCTGATGGATTTTCCTCCCTGCAACAGAAGGGAGACTTCGACCACGTGTTCTCCCGAGGATCTCTGGTGCATTTTCCGGGACTGGAAAGCAACCTGCAGGCCGTCCTTGGAGAGCTCAAGCCAGGCGGCACTTTCGCTTGCAGTGTGGTGACCAACCGTTATGAGGAGTGGGAGACCCTCCCGTATCTGCTGGAAGTCTCCGGCTATGCAGAAATCGGCGAACAAGTGCGTCAGAGGCACAGGGGATTTCATGGAATCCAGTATGCCCTCCCGATAGAGCAATGGGAGCGCCGCTTCCAGGACGCGGGATTCGAGGTATGTGCGACCTACCCGGTCGTACCTCGGGTAAACGCGCAGGCCAATCTCATCTTCGATGCCTTGTGGCATGCGATATCCACAGAAGGGCGGCCGCTGGGCGAATTCATGGGCGCCTACGTCTCCGCCAGGCCCCGATTCCTGCAGTTGTTGTCGAGTTCGATCGACGCACTCATGGAACTGGAAAGCAACTGGGAAGACACCGCCGGCGCTGTCTTCGAGATGCGGAAACCTCAATAGCATCGACCTGACTGCGATCACGCCACGTCCGGACGACTTTTCCACAGTCCGGGCGTCCCTCCTTCTGAAAACTCCTGCTTCCCCACAAAAGGCCTGTGAATCTATCCACAGCGAGGGCCGTTACCGCCAGGGGCACCTGAATTTCCGGGGCTCTAATACGCTGAATCATTCAACTCACAGCCGTCCAGGAACCCTGTGGAAAACCCGCGTACAGCCACGTTAACAAGCGCTGCATCATCCAGTGGATAAATACACCTGTTGATAACCTTATACTTAATCCACAAGCTGACCACGGGAGATCCCCTGCAACCGTACAGAATCGACACAGGGTTGTTAGGTGCTGAAAGCATTGGTGTATCTGGCCTCAGCATGGTTATCCACAGAAAACGGCCTCACCATACATAAACACAAGCTCTAAAAAGATTTAAAAAGATTCCTCTCTTTTATTTTCTATAAAGGCGAACCGTACCCATTGGCTATTTTTTGTCCAGGTGCCTTCAATCGAAAGCCCTTAGCCCCTATACTGTCCGGCTATCTTCTTTCTCCTTGATCAACAGGCACGAGGTGCGTGGTGGATTTCCCTTCCCGTTTTGACGTGATCGTGATCGGCGGCGGCCATGCCGGCACAGAGGCCGCACTAGCGGCTGCACGCATGGGCGTGAAGACGCTGCTGCTCACCCACAATGTGGAAACCCTTGGCCAGATGAGCTGCAACCCCGCCATTGGTGGGATCGGCAAAAGCCATCTGGTAAAGGAAATCGATGCGCTGGGCGGTGCCATGGCACTCGCCACCGATAAAGGCGGCATCCAGTTTCGCGTGTTGAACAGCCGCAAAGGCCCGGCCGTCCGTGCGACCCGGGCCCAGGCAGACCGTGTTCTCTACAAGGCCGCCGTGCGCGAGATCCTGGAGAATCAGCCGAACCTGTGGATATTCCAGCAGGCCTGTGACGACCTGATCGTCGAACAGGATCAGGTGCGCGGCGTCGTGACCCAGATGGGTCTGAAATTCCATGCCGATAACGTCGTCCTCACCGCTGGTACGTTCCTCGGTGGACTTATCCACATCGGCCTGGAGAACTACTCTGGTGGCCGTGCCGGTGATCCGCCCTCGATCGCCCTGGCGCGGCGTCTGCGCGAGCTGCCGCTACGGGTCGGCCGCCTGAAGACCGGCACTCCGCCGCGCATCGATGGTCGGAGCGTCGATTTCAGCCTGATGACTGAGCAACCCGGCGACACCCCGATCCCGGTGATGTCGTTCCTCGGTTCAAAGGAAATGCATCCGCGCCAGGTCAGCTGCTGGATCACCCACACCAACGCGCGGACCCATGAGATCATCGCGTCCAACCTCGATCGCTCGCCCATGTATTCCGGCGTGATCGAGGGGGTAGGCCCGCGCTATTGCCCCTCCATCGAAGACAAGATCCATCGTTTCGCCGACAAGGACAGCCACCAGGTCTTCCTGGAGCCGGAAGGCCTGACCACCCATGAGCTGTACCCCAACGGGATTTCCACCTCGCTGCCCTTCGATGTGCAGTTGGATATCGTCCGTTCGATTCGTGGCATGGAGAATGCGCACATCGTTCGCCCCGGCTACGCCATCGAGTACGACTACTTCGACCCGCGCGACCTGAAGTACAGCCTGGAGACGAAGGTCATCGGCGGTCTGTTCTTCGCCGGCCAGATCAACGGCACCACCGGATACGAAGAAGCTGGCGCCCAGGGCCTGCTCGCCGGAGCCAACGCCGCGCTGCGTTCGCAGGGCCGCGATAGCTGGTGCCCGCGCCGCGACGAGGCGTATATCGGTGTGCTGGTGGACGATCTGATCACCCTCGGCACCCAGGAGCCGTACCGCATGTTCACGTCGCGCGCCGAATACCGGCTGATCCTGCGCGAGGACAACGCCGACCTGCGCCTGACCGAGAAAGGCCGAGAGCTGGGGCTGATCGATGATGAGCGCTGGGCGGTATTCGAAGCCAAGCGCGAAGGCATCGAGCGTGAGGAGCAGCGCCTCAGGAGCACCTGGGTTCGTCCGAATACGCCGCAGGGCGATGCCATTGCCGAACGTTTCGGCACGCCGCTCGCTCATGAGTACAACCTGCTGAATCTGCTGGCGCGTCCGGAAATCGATTACGTCAGCCTGGCGGAAGTGACCGGCACTGGTGCGGAAGACCCGCAGGTTGCCGAACAGGTGGAGATTCGCACCAAGTACGCAGGCTACATCGATCGCCAGCAGGAAGAGATCGCTCGCCTGCGGGCCAGCGAAGACACCCGCCTGCCTGTGGATATCGACTACCCGTCCATCTCCGGGCTGTCCAAGGAGATCCAGCTCAAGCTGGGCAACGCCCGGCCGGAAACTCTCGGTCAGGCCGGCCGCATCCCGGGCGTGACCCCGGCGGCGATCTCTCTCTTGCTCATCCATCTGAAGAAGCGCTCGTCCGGTCGTCAGCTGGAGCAAAGCGCCTGATGTCCCTGGTCACCGCCCGCCACGCCGACGAACTCGCGCGTGGCATCCAGACACTCGGCCTGGATATCGACACTGCGACCCAGCAGCGCCTCCTCGACTACCTGGCCTTGCTGGCCAAGTGGAACAAGGCCTACAACCTCACCGCCGTGCGCGATATGGATGAAATGGTCTCCCGCCACCTGCTCGACAGCCTGAGTATCGTCCCGACGTTCGAAGCGGCCGGCGGCGAACGCTGGCTGGATGTGGGCAGCGGTGGCGGCATGCCCGGCATCCCGCTGGCCATCCTGTTCCCCGGCAAGTCCCTGACCCTGCTGGACAGCAACGGCAAGAAGACTCGCTTCCTCACCCAGGTGAAGCTGGAGCTCAAGCTCGACAACCTGCAGGTTATCCACAGCCGGGTGGAAGCCTTCCAGCCAGAGCAGCCGTTCAACGGCATCGTCTCCCGGGCGTTCAGCAGTCTCGAAGACTTCACCAACTGGACACGCCATCTGGGCGATGCCCAGACCAACTGGCTGGCCATGAAAGGCATCCACCCCAGCGACGAGCTCGCGGCACTTCCGGAAGATTTCCGCGTCGAAGCCGAACGCGCTCTGGCGGTGCCGGGTTGCCAAGGCCAGCGCCATCTGCTGATACTGCGCCGCACTGCATGACGGGGAGTGGGGAAAACCATGGCTAAGGTATTCGCGATCGCCAACCAGAAGGGCGGCGTCGGCAAGACCACGACCTGTATCAACCTTGCGGCATCGCTGGTCGCCACCAAGCGACGCGTGCTGCTGATCGACCTTGATCCACAGGGCAACGCCACCACCGGCAGCGGTGTGGATAAGTTGTCCCTGGACCATTCCATCTACGACGTGCTCACCGGCGAATGCGACCTGGCCCAGGCCATGCAGTTCTCCGAGCACGGTGGCTACCAGCTGCTGCCCGCCAACCGCGACCTCACCGCGGCGGAAGTGGTGCTGCTGGAAATGGACATGAAGGAACACCGCCTGCGCCACGCGCTGGCGCCGATCCGCGAGAACTACGACTTCATCCTCATCGACTGCCCGCCGTCGCTGTCGATGCTGACGGTCAACGCGCTGTCCGCCTCGGACGGCGTGATCATCCCCATGCAGTGCGAGTACTACGCCCTTGAAGGCTTGACCGATCTGATGAACAGCATCCAGCGCATCGCCGAGCGGCTGAACCCGGCGCTGAAGATCGAGGGGCTGCTGCGCACCATGTACGACCCGCGCATCAGCCTGACCAACGATGTCAGCGCGCAGCTGCAGGAGCATTTCGGCGACAAGCTCTACACCACCGTGATCCCGCGCAACGTGCGACTGGCCGAGGCGCCCAGCTTCGGCATGCCGGCGCTGGTCTACGACAAGCAATCGCGCGGTGCACTCGCCTATCTGGCGCTGGCCGGCGAGCTGGTGCGCCGTCAGCGCGCCGCACGCACCACCGCCCCCGCCTAAGAGATTAAGGAACCCGCATGGCCGCCAAGAAACGAGGTCTCGGACGCGGGCTGGATGCCCTGCTCAGTGGCTCCAGCGCCGCTACGATGCAGGAAGAAGCCGTTCAGGTGGACAGCAAGGAGCTGCAACACCTGCCGCTGGACCTGATCCAGCGCGGCAAGTACCAGCCCCGTCGCGACATGGATCCGCAGGCCCTGGAAGAACTCGCCCAGTCCATCAAGGCTCAGGGCGTGATGCAGCCGATCGTCGTGCGCCCGATCGACAAGGGGCGCTACGAGATCATCGCTGGTGAGCGCCGCTGGCGTGCCAGTCAGCAGGCCGGCCTGGACAAGATCCCGGCTATGGTTCGCGAAGTGCCGGACGAAGCCGCCATCGCGATGGCGCTGATCGAGAACATCCAGCGCGAGGACCTCAATCCCATTGAGGAAGCCGCCGCGCTGCAGCGTCTGCAGCAAGAATTCCAGTTGACCCAGCAACAGGTCGCCGACGCCGTGGGCAAATCCCGCGTGACCGTGGCCAACCTGCTGCGCCTGATTGCCCTGCCCGACGAGATCAAGACGCTGCTGTCCCATGGTGACCTCGAAATGGGCCACGCCCGTGCCCTGCTCGGGCTGCCCGAAAATCGGCAGGTCGAAGGTGCGCGACATGTTGTCGCACGCGGATTCACGGTGCGTCAGACCGAAGCACTAGTGCGCCAGTGGCTCAATGCTCCTGAGGAACCTGTCAAAGCGGTCAAGTCCGATCCGGACATCAGCCGCCTGGAACAGCGCCTGGCCGAGCGCTTGGGCGCTCCGGTGCAGATACGCCATGGGCAGAAGGGCAAGGGACAGTTGGTGATCCGTTACAACTCCCTCGACGAGCTCCAGGGCGTCCTCGCCCACATACGCTGATACGAACGTAGCATGTAGGGGTCGTCGGAAATCACTACCCGACGGTTGAATGGGTATGCGGCGCCCCCTATACTCTGCGCGCAATTTTGTCGGCACAAAGTATGCCAAGTTGTTGATTTGTGAAGCCGACACCAGAGGACTGTGAGCTAGAGATGGAACCCAGCAAGCCCAATCGTTTGCCCTTCCATCGTCAACCGGCGTTTCGCCTGTTGCTCGTCCAACTGGTGGTGCTGCTTATCGGTGCAGCAGCCCTGTGGTTTGCCCAGGGATCGGTCGCAGGCTATTCCGGATTGCTCGGAGGCCTGATTGCGTGGTTGCCGAATCTGTACTTTGCTCGCAAGGCGTTCCGCTACAGCGGTGCGCGTTCTGCCCAGCTGATAGTCCGGTCCTTTTATGCCGGTGAGGCGGGAAAACTGATTTTGACGGCAGTGCTCTTCGCACTGACGTTTGCAGGTGTGAAGCCACTGGCGCCCCTGGCGCTGTTCGGCCTCTACCTGCTGACCCTCGCGGTCAGCTGGTTTGCACCCCTGCTGATGCGAAACACATTTACAAGACCTTAGAGCGATTGAGGCAAACATGGCAGCAGAAAGCGCTTCGGGTTACATCCAGCACCACTTGCAGAACCTGACCCTGGGTCGTCTGCCGGATGGTTCCTGGGGGTTCGCCCACACCGCCGAACAAGCCAAGGAAATGGGCTTCTGGGCATTCCACGTTGATACCCTGGGCTGGTCCGTATTCCTCGGCCTGGTGTTCATCCTTATCTTCCGCATGGCAGCCAAGAAGGCCACCAGCGGACAACCTGGCGGCCTGCAGAACTTCGTCGAAGTTCTCGTGGAGTTCGTCGACGGCAGCGTGAAGGACACCTTCCACGGCCGTAACCCGCTAATCGCACCGCTGGCGCTGACCGTGTTCGTCTGGATCTTCCTGATGAACCTGATCGACCTGGTGCCCGTGGACTTCCTGCCGCTCGCGGCTCAGGCGGTCACCGGTAACGAGCACCTGTTCTTCCGCGCCGTGGCCACCACCGATCCGAATGCCACCTTCGGCATGTCCATCGCGGTGTTCGCGCTGATCATCTTCTACAGCATCAAGGTCAAGGGCATCGGCGGCTTCCTCGGCGAACTGACCCTGCACCCGTTCCACAGCAGCAACATGGTGGTTCAGATCATCCTGATCCCCGTGAACTTCCTGCTGGAGTTCGTGACCCTGATCGCCAAGCCGGTATCCCTGGCACTGCGTCTGTTCGGCAACATGTACGCCGGCGAGCTGATCTTCATCCTGATCGCCGTGATGTTCGGTTCCGGCATCCTCTGGCTGGGCGGCATGGGCGTTGTGCTGAACTGGGCGTGGGCTGTGTTCCACATCCTGATCATCACCCTGCAGGCCTTCATCTTCATGATGCTGACCATCGTCTACCTGTCGATGGCTCACGAAGACAGCCACTGATCCAAAGATTCTGTCCGCCCCTTTCCTGATGGGAGGGGGTGAAAGAAGAGCTTCACCACCTTAACTTGCTTCACCTTTAACCAACACGACAAAAAAGTCGGGAGGAAAAATGGAAACTGTAGTTGGACTCACTGCTATCGCCGTTGCTCTGCTGATCGGTCTGGGCGCTCTGGGTACCGCCATCGGCTTCGGCCTGCTGGGCGGCAAGTTCCTGGAAGGCGCTGCTCGCCAGCCGGAAATGGTTCCGATGCTGCAGGTCAAAATGTTCATCGTCGCCGGCCTGCTCGACGCCGTGACCATGATCGGCGTTGGTATCGCTCTGTTCTTCACCTTCGCTAACCCGTTCATTGCTCAGGTTGCCCACTAATTTCCGAACAGCGGAAATCTGTGACTGAACAACGAACGAGCGAGGTATTGGCGTGAACATTAATGCAACTCTGATCGGCCAGGCCATCGCGTTCGCCATCTTCGTCCTGTTCTGCATGAAGTTCGTATGGCCTCCGGTCATCGCGGCTCTGCACGAGCGTCAGAAGAAGATCGCCGACGGCCTGGACGCTGCCAACCGCGCGGCTCGTGACCTGGAACTGGCTCACGAGAAAGCGGGTCAGCAACTGCGCGAAGCCAAGGCTCAAGCAGCCGAAATCATCGAGCAGGCGAAGAAGAGCGCTAACCAGATCGTTGACGAAGCCCGTGATCAGGCCCGTGCCGAAGGTGATCGCATGATCGCCCAGGCCAAGGCCCAGATCGAACAGGAACTCAACAGCGTCAAAGACGCCCTGCGTGCCCAAGTGGGCGCCCTGGCTGTCTCCGGCGCCGAGAAGATCCTGGGTGCTTCGATCGATGCCAACGCGCAAAAGCAGCTGGTTGATCAACTGGCCGCCGAGATCTAAGCAGAGGGCGATATGGCAGAACTGACCACATTGGCTCGTCCATACGCGAAGGCGGCTTTCGAGTACGCCCAGGC
Organism: Pseudomonas sp. BB438; assembly: GCF_057180225.1. NCBI lineage: Bacteria > Pseudomonadati > Pseudomonadota > Gammaproteobacteria > Pseudomonadales > Pseudomonadaceae > Pseudomonas > Pseudomonas sp. BB438. Next base: position 6,586,717 of record NZ_CM170001.1, on the reverse strand, counting down.
TCATCAGCAACTGGCCGACTGGTCCGCTGCTCTGGGTGTGCTGGCTGCAGTGTCGCGGGACGACACCGTGCGCCAGCTGCTCAAGGAGCCCCAGCTGACCGCGGCAGCCAAGGCTGACGCGCTGATCGACGTGTGTGGCGACAAGCTCAATGCTCCGGCCCAGAACTTCGTCCGGACTGTGGCTGAAAACAAGCGGCTCGACCTGCTGCCGACCATCTTCGTGATGTTCGAGCAACTCAAGGCCGAGCAGGAAAAGCTGGTCGAGGTCGAGGTCACCAGTGCCTTCGCCCTGGACCAGGAACAGCAGGACAAACTCGCCAAGGCTCTCAGCGCCCGGCTCAGTCGCGATGTGCGACTTCATGCGTCGGAAGACGCGAGCTTGATCGGCGGCGTGGTTATTCGCGCCGGTGACTTGGTAATCGATGGCTCGGTGCGCGGCAAAATCGCGAAACTGGCCGAAGCGTTGAAATCTTGAGTTTGAAGGGGCAGCGGCATGCAGCAACTCAATCCTTCCGAAATTAGTGAAATCATCAAGGGGCGCATCGAGAAACTCGACGTCGCCTCGCAAGCGCGCAACGAAGGCACCATCGTCAGTGTTTCCGATGGCATCGTGCGCATTTTCGGTCTGGCCGACGTCATGTACGGCGAGATGATCGAATTCCCGGGCGGCGTCTACGGTATGGCGCTGAACCTGGAGCAAGACTCCGTCGGTGCTGTGGTACTGGGTGAATACCAGGACCTCAAAGAAGGCATGAATGCCAAGTGCACCGGCCGCATCCTGGAAGTACCGGTTGGTCCGGAACTGCTGGGTCGCGTAGTCGACGCTCTGGGTAACCCGATCGATGGCAAAGGCCCGATCGATGCCAAGCTGACCGACGCAGTCGAGAAAGTGGCACCGGGCGTGATCTGGCGTAAGTCGGTAGACCAGCCGGTTCAGACCGGTTACAAGTCGGTCGACGCCATGATCCCGGTCGGCCGCGGCCAGCGCGAGCTGATCATCGGTGACCGTCAGATCGGTAAAACCGCTCTGGCCATCGACGCCATCATCAACCAGAAGAACAGCGGCATCCGCTGCGTCTACGTTGCCATCGGTCAGAAGCAATCGACCATCGCCAACGTCGTTCGCAAGCTGGAAGAAAACGGCGCCCTGGCCAACACCATCGTGGTCGTTGCCAGTGCTTCGGAATCCGCCGCTCTGCAATACCTGGCTCCGTACTCCGGTTGCACCATGGGCGAATTCTTCCGCGACCGCGGTGAAGATGCCCTGATCGTGTACGACGACCTGTCCAAGCAGGCCGTGGCCTACCGTCAGATCTCCCTGCTGCTGCGCCGTCCGCCGGGCCGCGAAGCTTACCCAGGCGACGTGTTCTATCTCCACAGCCGTCTGCTGGAGCGCGCTTCCCGCGTTTCCGAAGAGTACGTAGAGAAGTTCACCAACGGCGAAGTGAAAGGCAAGACCGGCTCCCTGACCGCTCTTCCGATCATCGAAACCCAGGCTGGCGACGTTTCCGCGTTCGTTCCGACCAACGTGATTTCCATCACCGACGGTCAGATCTTCCTCGAATCCGCGATGTTCAACTCGGGTATCCGTCCGGCCGTCAACGCCGGTATCTCGGTATCCCGCGTGGGTGGCGCGGCCCAGACCAAGATCATCAAGAAGCTGTCCGGCGGCATCCGTACCGCGCTGGCCCAGTACCGTGAGCTGGCGGCCTTCGCCCAGTTCGCTTCGGACCTGGACGACGCGACCCGCAAGCAGCTGGAACATGGTCAGCGTGTTACCGAGCTGATGAAGCAGAAGCAATACGCGCCGATGTCCATCGCCGAGATGTCGCTGTCCCTGTATGCCGCCGAGCGTGGCTTCCTGCAGGACGTCGAGATCGCCAAGGTGGGCGCCTTCGAACAAGCACTGATCGCCTACTTCCAACGTGAGAACGCCGCTCTGCTGGCGAAGATCAACGAGAAGGGTGACTTCAACGACGAAATCGACGCAGGCATCAAGGCCGGCATCGAGAAGTTCAAGGCCACCCAAACCTGGTAAGCCGCAGCGGGGGTCGTTAACGGCCCCCGCCTGCTAAACCGATAGGTGTGAAATGGCAGGCGCAAAAGAGATTCGCAGCAAGATTGCGAGCATCAAAAGCACGCAAAAAATCACCAATGCCATGGAAAAGGTGGCGGTGAGCAAGATGCGCAAGGCACAAATGCGCATGGCGGCCGGCCGTCCCTACGCGGAGCGCATTCGCCAGGTGATCGGCCATCTGGCCAACGCCAACCCGGAATACCGTCACCCGTTCATGGTCGAGCGTGAAGTCAAGCGCGTCGGCTATATCGTGGTGAGCTCCGACCGTGGCCTGGCTGGCGGCCTGAACATCAACCTGTTCAAGGCGCTCGTCAAGGACATGAGCGGACAGCGCGATCGTGGCGCGGAGATCGACCTCTGCGTGATCGGCTCCAAGGGTGCATCCTTCTTCAAGAGCTATGGCGGCAACGTCGTTGCAGCTATCAGCCACCTGGGCGAAGAGCCGTCGATCAATGATCTGATCGGCAGCGTCAAGGTCATGCTGGATGCCTACCTGGAAGGTCGTATCGATCGCCTGTACGTGGTTTCCAACAAGTTCGTCAACACCATGACCCAGAAGCCGACCGTGGAACAGCTGATTCCGCTGGTGGCCGAGGACAATGCCGAGCTGAAGCACCACTGGGACTACCTCTACGAACCCGACGCCAAGGCCCTCCTCGACGGCCTGCTGGTGCGCTACGTGGAGTCCCAGGTGTACCAGGCCGTGGTTGAGAACAACGCCTGTGAGCAGGCGGCCCGGATGATTGCAATGAAGAACGCTACCGACAACGCCGGTGATCTGATCAGTGGTCTGCAACTGATCTACAACAAGGCACGTCAGGCGGCGATCACCCAGGAAATCTCGGAAATCGTCGGCGGCGCTGCCGCGGTGTAAGAACAGGTTCAAAATTCAGAGGAACCAGACATGAGTAGCGGACGTATCGTTCAAATCATCGGCGCCGTGATCGACGTGGAATTCCCGCGCGATGCCGTGCCGAGCATCTACGAGGCCCTGAAAGTTCAGGGCGTCGAAACCACCCTGGAAGTTCAGCAGCAGCTGGGCGACGGCGTGGTTCGTTCCATTGCGATGGGTTCCACCGAAGGCCTCAAGCGTGGCCTGAACGTGGAAAGCACCGGCGCAGCCATCTCCGTCCCGGTCGGCACCAAGACCCTGGGTCGTATCATGGACGTGCTGGGCAACCCGATCGACGAAGCCGGTCCCATCGGCGAAGAAGAGCGCTGGGGTATTCACCGCGACGCTCCGTCCTACGCTGACCAGGCTGGCGGCAACGACCTGCTCGAAACCGGCATCAAGGTTATCGACCTGGTCTGCCCGTTCGCCAAGGGCGGTAAAGTCGGTCTGTTCGGTGGTGCCGGTGTAGGCAAGACCGTCAACATGATGGAACTGATCCGTAACATCGCCATGGAGCACAGCGGTTACTCTGTGTTCGCTGGTGTGGGTGAGCGTACTCGTGAGGGTAACGACTTCTACCACGAGATGAAGGATTCCGGCGTACTGGACAAGGTAGCCCTGGTTTACGGCCAGATGAACGAGCCGCCGGGCAACCGTCTGCGCGTTGCACTGACCGGCCTGACCATGGCCGAGAAGTTCCGTGACGAAGGCCGTGACGTACTGCTGTTCATCGACAACATCTACCGTTACACCCTCGCCGGTACCGAAGTATCCGCACTGCTGGGCCGTATGCCTTCCGCAGTAGGTTACCAGCCGACCCTGGCCGAAGAGATGGGCGTTCTGCAGGAGCGCATCACCTCCACCAAGAAAGGCTCGATCACCTCGATCCAGGCCGTCTACGTTCCCGCGGACGACCTGACCGACCCGAGCCCGGCGACCACCTTCGCCCACTTGGACGCCACCGTCGTACTGTCCCGTGACATCGCCTCGCTGGGTATCTACCCGGCAGTTGATCCGCTGGACTCGACTTCCCGTCAGCTGGACCCGCTGGTCATCGGCCAGGATCACTACGACACCGCTCGTGGCGTGCAGTACGTTCTGCAGCGCTACAAAGAGCTGAAGGACATCATCGCGATCCTCGGCATGGACGAACTGTCCGAGTCCGACAAGCTGCTGGTGGCCCGTGCTCGTAAGATCCAGCGCTTCCTGTCCCAGCCGTTCTTCGTGGCTGAAGTATTCACCGGCTCGCCGGGCAAATACGTCTCCCTGAAGGACACCATCGCTGGCTTCAAAGGCATCCTCAACGGCGACTACGATCACCTGCCCGAGCAGGCGTTCTACATGGTCGGCGGCATCGAAGAAGCCATCGAGAAAGCGAAGAAGCTGTAATCCGTGCGCCCGGCAACGGGCGCTTACGTGAGGCAAGGGTATGGCTATTACTGTCCACTGCGACATCGTCAGCGCCGAAGCGGAGATCTTCTCCGGTCTGGTAGAGCTGGTCGTAGCGCATGGCTCGCTGGGTGATCTGGGTATCGCTCCGGGCCACGCGCCGCTGATCACCGAGCTCAAGCCGGGTCCGATCCGCCTGGTGAAGCAGGGTGGCGAGCAGGAGGTGTACTACATCTCCGGTGGCTTCCTCGAAGTACAGCCGAGCATGGTCAAGGTTCTCGCCGACACCGTGATTCGTGCAGGTGACCTCGACGAAGCGGCTGCCCAGACCGCACTGAAGGAAGCTGAAAAGGCTCTGCAAGGCAAAGGTGCAGAGTTCGACTACAGCTCCGCTGCAGCCCGCCTGGCCGAAGCCGCAGCGCAACTGCGCACGGTCCAGCAGGTTCGCAAGAAGTACGGCGGCTAAGCCGCGAAGTCCTCCGGGACTTCAGCGTCAAATAGGAAAAGGGTAGCCTTGGCTACCCTTTTTCTTTTTCTACACTCGGGGTTTCCCCGCTCACCAGGACGGTCCCTCATCCATGTCTCTCGAAATCGTCATTCTTGCCGCTGGCCAGGGCACCCGCATGCGCTCGGCCTTGCCAAAGGTCCTGCACCCGGTCGCTGGCAAACCGATGCTTGCCCATGTGATCGACACCGCACGTGGTCTCGGCCCGTCGCGCATCCATGTGGTGATTGGCCATGGTGCCGACCTGGTGCGTGAGCGCCTGCAGGCGGATGACCTGAATTTCGTGATCCAGGAACAGCAACTCGGCACCGGCCACGCCGTGGCGCAGGCGGCCCCGTTCCTGAGCGCGGACAGCGTGCTGATCCTCTACGGCGATGTGCCGCTGATCGAGCAGCCGACCCTGGAGCGACTCATGGCCCAGGCCTCGCCGGAGCAGTTGGCATTGCTCACCGTCGAGCTGGATGACCCGACCGGCTACGGCCGTATCATCCGGGACGCTGCCGGCGAGGTTCAGGCCATCGTCGAGCAGAAGGATGCCTCCCCCGAGCAACGCGCCATCCGCGAAGGCAACACCGGTATCCTCGCTGCCCCGCGCGCGCAACTGCTGGGCTGGCTGTCACGGCTTTCCAATGCCAACGCCCAGGGCGAGTACTACCTCACCGACGTCATCGCCATGGCCGTGGCGGATGGGCTGCGCGTGGCCACGGCGCAGCCGCAGGTTGCGATGGAAACCCAAGGCGCCAACGATCGCCTGCAGCTCTCCGAACTGGAGCGTTTCTTCCAGCAGCGCGTGGCCCGTCGCCTGATGGCGCAAGGCGTGACCCTGATCGACCCGGCCCGTTTCGACGTGCGTGGCGAAGTCAGCGTCGGCCGCGATGTGACCATCGACGTCAACGTGATCCTCGAGGGCCTGGTGGAGATCGAGGACGACGTGCAGATCGGCCCGAACTGCTACATCAAGGACAGTACCCTGCGTCGTGGCGCGATCATCAAGGCCAACTCGCACCTGGAAGGCGCCCACGTCGGCCCTGACAGCGATGTCGGTCCCTTCGCCCGCCTGCGTCCGGGCAGTGTGCTGGAGCGCAAGGTGCATGTGGGTAACTTCGTCGAACTGAAGAACGCTCACCTGCAGGACGGCGTGAAGGTCGGTCACCTGACCTACCTGGGCGACAGCGAAGTCGGGGCGCGCAGCAATATCGGCGCCGGCACCATCACCTGCAACTACGATGGCGCGAACAAGTGGCGCACCAGCATTGGCGAGGATGTCTTCATCGGCTCCAACAACTCGCTGGTGGCGCCTGTGGATATCGGTGCCGGTGCCACGACTGGCGCGGGTTCCACTATCACTGCCGAGGTTCCGGCAGGCACCCTCGGCGTCGGTCGTGCCAAGCAGCGGGTGATCGAAGGCTGGAAGCGCCCGGAAAAGATCAAGAAATCCTGATACATAAGGCATTGCCCTGTGGGTAAATTTTTATCCACAGGGCGATGCGCTTGTTCCGTTATTCACAGGTCGTCCCGCGATCCGCGGAGCGGCTCGTTCTCGCTGGAGTTTTCCCGGTCATGCTTGGCGTCGCCATCCTGATCTTTCTGATCACCGACCCGTTCGGCAACATCGCGGTCTTTCTCGCCGCCCTCAAGTCGGTCCCCGCCGAACGCCGCCTGAAAGTCGCGCTGCGCGAACTGCTCTTCGCCCTGGGCCTGCTGCTGCTGTTCCTTACCCTCGGCGAACACATCCTCACCGGGCTGGGCCTGTCCAAGGAAGCGACGGGTATTGCCGGCGGCATCATTCTCTTCGTGGTCGCCATGCGCCTGATCTTCCCCACTCCCCAGGGCGTGCTGGGCGACATGCCCGACAACGAACCGCTCTTCGTTCCGCTGGCCACGCCGGCGGTAGCGGGGCCGTCCGCGCTGGCGATGCTGATCACCCTGCGCAGCACCTACACTGGTCCCTTGTGGGAGCTGTACCTGGCGGTGATCCTGGCCTGGGCGGCGACTGCCTTCATCCTGATGCAGGCGGCGTTCCTCCAGCGCTTCCTCGGCCCCCGCGGGCTGATGGCCGTGGAGCGCCTGGCCGGCATGCTGCTGATCATGCTGAGCGTGAACATGCTCCTGCAGAACGTGCGCAGCTTCCTGCATATCGCTGCCTGATGATCTCGCCGTGAGAACTGCCATGATCCCGCGTGTCCTGACCTTCGCGCTGCTCTCCGCACTGCTTGCCGGCTGCGCCGACAAGGGCCTGCAGATCGACCGCGAACATGTGTCGAGGAACCAGGACAGCCGCATCCAGTACGTCATCGTCCACTACACCTCGGCCGACCTGCCGCGCTCGCTGGCGCTGCTGACCCACGGCGAAGTCAGCGCGCACTACCTGATCGGTGACAACCCGGCGACCATCTACCAACTGGTGGACGAGAACCGCCGCGCCTGGCATGCCGGCGCCAGCGAATGGCAGGGGCGCACCTGGCTCAACTCCACGTCCATCGGCATCGAACTGGTGAACCCCGGCTACCGCGATACCCCCAGCGGGAAGATCTGGTATCCCTACCCGGATGCGCAGATCGACGCGCTGATTGCACTGCTCAAGGACATCACCAAGCGCCAGGGCATCACCCCGGAACATATCCTCGGCCACAGCGATATCGCTCCGCAGCGCAAGGTGGATCCGGGCCCCCTGTTTCCCTGGAAGAAGCTGGCCGACGCCGGGCTGATCCCCTGGCCGAAATCGGGTGAGCTGGCGCGCCGTCTGGCCGAGTTGAATGGACAGTTGCCGGCGCCGGGCTGGTTCCAGCAGCAGTTGGCGCGCCACGGCTACGCGGTGCCGCTCAATGGAGTGATGGACAAGGAAACCCGCAACGTGATCGCTGCGTTCCAGATGCGCTTCCGGCCCGCGCGCTTCGACGGCGAGCCGGACCTGGAAACCGCCGCACTGCTGCTGGCGGTCCCGACCTCCTAGACCGGCAGCAGCAGGTAGAAGCGCGAGCCCTTGCCCTGTTGTGAGCGCAGGGCGATTCGGCCGCCGTGCAGTTGCACGATTTCCCGGCAGAGCGCCAGGCCGAGCCCGACACCGCCTTTCTTGCGGCCCACCTGTACGAAGGGCTCGAAGATGCGTCCCTGCTGGCTGAGCGGGATGCCGTCGCCGCTGTCTTCCACTGCTATCGCCACGCGCTCTTCCTGGCTGCGTGCCTGCAGCCGGATCGTCCCGCCTTCGGGGGTATGACGCAGGGCATTGCCGATCAGGTTGTCCAGTACTCGCTCGATCTGGGTACGGTCGAGATTGAGGTGCGGTAGCCCCTCGGCAATCTCCAGATCAAGCGCGATGTGTTTCTCGTCGGCGGATCTGACAAAACGCTGGTGGGCCTGGCGCAGCAGGTCTCCCACGTCACAGAGCTGCAGCTCGAGCTTCTGCGTGCCGCTCTGGTAGCGGGAGAAGTTGAGCAGGTCGTTGATCAGCCGGACAAGCCGGTGCATTTCCTCGTCAACGGTACGTACCAGGTCCCGCTCGCGGGATTCCTCGGGAAACTTCAGGCGCTCGGCGAGCAGCCCGAAGGCCATGTGCATGCCGGTCATGGGTGTGCGCAGCTCGTGCGAGGCTCGCAGGACGAAGTCGTTGCGCACACGCTCGAAGGCGCGCTGCTCGGTGACATCGCGTACCACCATTACCGCGCCGATATTGCGCCCGTCATCGTGGCTCACCGGTGACATGCCCCAGGTCAGCAGCCGGCTTTCACCGCCCACGTCCACCACCAGGTCCTGCGGGGTTTCCTCCAGCAGGTTGCCGCTCAGCACGCGCTGGACCGCCTGGTTCAGCGCCGGATTGTTCAGCATCGTACCCAGCTCCTGGCCCTGGGGATCACCCTGGGAGAACAGCTGGCGCGTGGCGACGGGATTGGCGTGCTCGATGCGGCCGTATCGATCGAGAATCACCAGGCCGTCGTCGATGCTGTCGAGCACTGCCAGCAGGCGCTTGCGGCCTGAGCCCAGCGCCTCCGTGTTGCTGGCGCGATAGAGCCGCAAAGCCTCCGCCATCAGGCCGAAGCGTCGGCTCAGGGATGACATCTCGGCGACACCGGAGACCGGCAGAGTGACGTCGAATTCGCCCTGTCCAATCTTGTCCGCAGCCTTGGCCAGGGTTTCGATGGGCGCGCCAAAGCGCCGGGCGATGCTGTGGGCGGTGATGAACCCGACCACCAGGATGGCGATGCCGATGAGCCCGAGCAGGCTGCTGATCAGCAGGGTGCGGTCGCGGGCGGAGCGCTCGTCGGCGCTGATGTTCTCCATTGCACCCTGGTGCAGCGCCAGCAGGCGGTTGCGCAGGACGTCGAGGGTGCGACTGAGGTCGCTGTCTTCCAGCAATTCTGGGCGCCCAGGGCCAGGCGCCTCGACCGCTTCGACGAACAGGCGGTGGGCATCGGCGATTTCCGTCATGGCCTGGCGTTCGCCGCTGTTGCGCGCCAGAGCGCGCCCCTGCTCCAGCGCCTGGGCGAAGTGCCGGCGAGCACGCTCCAGATATTCAGGACTTGGGCGTGCGTTAAGCACTTGCACCAGTTCATCGCCCAGCGCCTGGCGGAGTCGCTGGCTGACCTCGATGGCGGCGAAGTTGCGCTGGATGAGCTGAGACTGTTCGCGGCCGGTCAGCACGACGCTGAATACTCCCAGCAACAGTCCCAGTAACGCTACCGTGATCAGCGCCGAGATGCTCACGAAGAGTCGCGTGCGCAGCGTCATCGGGATTGGCAGGTTCACAGGCTGTACTGCTTGCGCTTGCGATAGAGGGTGGAAGCATCGATCCCCAGTGTCTTGGCCGCCTGGTCGAGCGTGGCGCTGGAGGCCATCACCGCGGCAATGTGGGCCTTCTCCAACTCCTCCAGGCTCATCGCCTCGCCGATGCGAGGCGCCGAGTTGGTGGTTTGTTCCCCAATGGCGAGTTGCTCAACACCAATCAGCTCAAGATTGCAGATGATGCTGGCGCGTTCGATTACGTTGCGCAGCTCCCGTACGTTCCCCGGCCAGTTATAGCGACGCAGCAGCGCGCGCGCCTCGTCGGTGAAGCCGCGTGCGGGGCGGCCGTAGTCCTTCACGAAGCGGGCGAGGAAACGTTCGGCCAGACCGATGATGTCCTCGGCGCGCTCGCGCAGCGGCGGCAGATTCAGCACGATAACGTTCAGGCGGTAGAGCAGGTCTTCGCGGAACGTCCCCTGGGCAACCATGCTGGCGAGGTCGCGGTTGGTGGCCGCGAGGATCCGTACGTCGGCATTGCGGGTGACCGGATCACCGATGCGCTCGTACTCCTTGTCCTGGATGAAACGCAGCAACTTAGGCTGCAATATGAGGGGAAAATCGCCGATCTCGTCGAGGAAAAGTGTGCCGCCATCCGCCTGGCTGATGCGCCCCAGGGTGTTTTCGGTGGCGCCTGTGAAGGCGCCACGGCTGTGGCCGAACAGTTCACTTTCCATCAGCTCGGCAGAGAGGGAAGGGCAGTTGATGGTCACGCAGGACTTCTTCGCCCGCTTGCTCCAGCCGTGGATGGCGCGCGCCAGTTCGCCCTTGCCGGATCCGGATTCGCCGAGGATGAGGATGTTGGCGTCGGTGGCTGCCACCTGACGCGCGGTCTCCAGCACGGCGGCCATCGCCGGGCTGTGGGATTCCAGCACATCGCCCTGCTTGCGCATTTCGCCTTCCAGCGCCTCGATGCGCGCGGTGAGCTGACGCACTTCCAGCTGCTTGGCAGCGGCCAGGCGCAATTGGTCCGGGCTGCAGGGCTTCACCAGGTAATCCGCGGCCCCGGCTTGCATCGCGTCCACGGCGGTGTCGACGGCGGAATGCGCGGTGACGATCACGACGCGCATCCAGGGTGCCAGCACGCGCATCTGCGCCAGCACGTCCAGGCCGTTGTCCTCGCCCAGGCGCAGGTCCAGGAAGCACAGGTCGAACACCTGGCGCTGCAGCAGGTTCTCGGCCTGCTGCGCGCTGCTGGCGGTGGCGACGCTGTAACCCTCGTCCTCCAGGCAGTAGCGGAACGAGCGCAGGATGGCGGACTCGTCATCGACCAGCAGGATTCGGCCTTGCTGTTCAGGCGTTGCGTCCATTCAGCGATTTCCTCGTTGTGTGATTCGTTGTTTTAAAGGGTGCGATTTTTCTTAGTCCAGGGTTTTTCGTGCAAGTTGCAAGAATCTTTCGGGTCCTTCGGGCAGGGTGCACAGTCAGGGTTATACACAGCCCGTTCAACACATTGAATTAAAAGGATTTTATCCACAAAACGCACTGGCACGGCACTTGCGAATCCAATGCAGCACCATCGTTTGACGGAGACCGCCATGCCAAACCCGAAGATCCTTGCCCTCGCCCTGGGTTCCACGCTGCTCGCCTTGCAGCCACTCGCCAGCCAGGCCGCGGAGACCGGGCTGACTGCACAGTTGGCCGAAGCGCGCCAGGAAGGTTCGATCTGGACGGCCATCAATCTCAACCGCGAACTCAAGCCCTACGCGATCAAGGTCGATGTGGAAAACGGCCGCGTCCAGTTGACCGGCGCCGTGGCCAGTGAAGAACAGAAGGCCTTGGCGGGGCAGATTGCCGGCAGCGTCGAAGGCATCAGCGCTGTGGATAACCAGTTGGGTGTGGACGTTTCGCTGGCTGATGCGCCACAGCCTGGCACCGCCAAGGACGATGGCATGGTGCAGCGTTGGGACGATGCCACGTTGGCGGCCAGGGTGAAATCCAAGCTGCTGCTGGAAAAACGCGGCGAAGGATTGGACATCAAGGTCAGCAGTAAAGCGGGCGCCGTCACGCTGGAGGGCATCGTGGCCAGCGAAGAGGCCAGCCAGCAAGCCGCGCACCTGGCTGCCCAGACCGAAGGCGTCACGGCGGTGGATAACCGCCTGAAGGTCGACCCGGATGCCGCCTCTACCCAGAGCTTCGAGAAATCCGTCGGCGATGCCCAGGCTGCTGTCGGTGACGCCTGGATCACCAGCCAGATCAAGGCCGGAATTCTGTCCGCCCATGCGCTGCAAGGGCTCTCCATCGGCGTGTCCACCCGCGATGGCGTGGTGACCTTGAGTGGCCAGGTGCCCAGCGCCGACGAGCGCCAGCAATTGATCGATTCCGCTCGCAAGACCCGCGGTGTGCGAGAGGTGGACGCCACCGCGCTGAAGGTGGCCGGCCAGGCTGCCTGACTTTTCCACCCATTCTTTCCAGGAGAACTGTCATGACCCGCACGACCAGTCAGCTCAATGAACTCATCGAGATTACCCGTGACGGCCAGCGCTTCTACCAGCACGCCATCCAGGAAGTGAAGGACGCCCGGCTGCAGCGGTTGTTCCAATCCATGGCCCAGGCCAAGACCGACGTGATCAACGCCCTGGCCGGCAAGGTCGCCGCCAATCACGAGGACCCTGCCACGGGCGGCACCCTGCTGGGCAAGTTGCGCCAGGTCTACGCCGATACCCGCGCGACCCTGGCCAGCGATGAAAGCGCCACCTATGTCGCCCAGTTGGAAGAGACCGAGGATCGCATTCTCCATGCATTCGAGGACGCCCTGCAGAACGGTACGCCGGAAACCCAGGCGTTGCTGCGCGCCGAGCTGCCCAAGGTGCGGGCGTGCCATGACCAGATGAGCCAGCTCAAGCATTCGCTGAAGTGATGTAGTTCACACGGGCACAGGGAAGTGCCTGACGCCGGGATTGCAAAACGCACGACCCATCCCGGTCCATCGTGCAGGATGCGGTAGAAATGGACGTTGGTACTAAATATAAGTGACTGAAATATAAGGGAAAAATAGGATTATTCAGACTGGCATGCGGCGTGCAATTCCTACTGCAAGACAGTCAACAACACCACCCGCGGCGACAAGAACCCGAAGGACCCAAGGAAACGGTCTCACGGTTCGACAGACAGATCGGCGACGGGCAGGAGAACGGGATGAACAGCGAAACCAACAGCCCAGTGCAACTCGCGCGTACCGATGTGTGGAGCCGGATCTTCTTCGCCGGTGCCCTCCTGCTGTTGCTGATCAACCAGGTGCAGCTGCAGATACAGATCTCCCAGGCCCAGGCTGGTAATGCCCCGGTTGCCTACGTTCCGAGCGCTTCCAGCGCCCCCGGCCTGTATCGCGAAGCGTCGCGTTATCCGCAGGCTGCTCCTGCCCGTGATCAGTCCCAGGCGCTGACCGTTCCGCAGGCGCAGACCCAGGCTCAGGTGCAGCCGATGGCTCGTCCGCAGGGCGGCTGGGTGTTCTGAACAGAGTTTATGCCGAATCCGTGGCGGGCCGTCGGTCCGCCGGATACGTCCGTAGTGCCCGGAAGCGCCCGGGCGGACACCCCTTCCGGAGGTTGCCTTGCGATGACTCCGGAGCAGGTACCCGAGAGTGGTGCCGAACCGACAACGAAAAGAGGAGAGACCCCATGCTTAGCTGGGCACTGACATTCCTGATCATCGCCATCATCGCCGCGGTCCTGGGCTTCGGTGGTATCGCCGGCGCTGCCACCAGTATCGCCAAGATCCTGTTCGTGATCTTCCTGGTGCTGTTCATCGTGTCCTTCGTCATGGGCCGTCGCCGGGGGTGACGTCCGAGGGATCGGTTGGAATTGAACAAGGAGCGTAGTGATGAGCTTTACCCGCAACCTGCTGCTGTCGGCTCTGCTGCTCGGTGCCGGGGCTCACGCCCTGGCCGCCGAGGCGGACAAGGATGCGCAGTACCGCTTGAACGAGCTGATCGCCAGCGATCCGCAGTACCGGGACACCTGGCAATCGGTGATCAAGGATGAAAGCCGCCTGCCGGACTGGGTGATGAACCTGAGTGGCACTGCGGCGCCGATGCAGGCGGTGGACGAGCAGGGTGACAAGTACCTGGTCGGCCAGTTGTGCGAGTCGCACAACTGCGCTGCCCACCGCTTGTATGTCGCCTTCACCTGGAACAAGGCCAAGGCCTTCGCGCTGTACGTGCAGGTTCCCGAGAACCTTCCGGCGGACAAGTCGCCGAGCAAGCACGCCAGTTTCCGCTGGTTGGGCGAGCCGGACGATTCGGTGAAACGGATCCTCGATGACCAGCTCAAGAGTGATCCGAACTGGTACTGATCGCTCGGTACCGGCAAACGCTTGAGATATTCGCGTACCCAGAAGGCGTACGCACGGCCAGGGGGCCGGGATATTCGGGATGCGTCAGGTCCTGAATGACCCAGGGGTACAGGGGGTACCTCCGCATCAGCGGGCCGGGCCAGGCAAAGCCTCCGGAACCGGCGCGGGATTCTCGCGCCGGTTCCGGAGCGCTTCATTTCATGTCCTGAAGGTCAGGCGGCAGCGGCTCAGGGCTTGAAGTTGGCTGCGTCGCGCGCCCAGCCATCAAGCACCGGTTTCAGATCCATGAGGCTCAGGTGGGTACTGGTGTTCTCCAGCGTCTTGCCCGCACCCTTGCGCACGACCTTGGCGACCGGTTTGCTGGTCGCACCATCCAGTGCCTCGAATTCCACGTAGACCTCGGTGTCCTGGTCACGGGTGCCCATGGCGGTGGTCGTCGCGGCCACTACCAGGGCGATCGGGATCACTTCGTAGGCTTTCAGGCCTTCAGTGGAGATGTTCACGCCGGTGATCGCGGTGCGCAGCACCAGGGTGTCGCGATCAGCCTGTTGGACAATGCGGTAGCGGCTGCCCAGCTGCAATTCGACCTGCTTTTTCAGGTAGTCGGGGATTTCGTTCAGAGTCTTCTGATCGATGTTCTCGTTTGGCTTGGGCGGCGGGTAATAGACCGGCCGTTCCACCAGTACCGAGCTGTAGTTCTGCAGCTTGAGGTTCGGATCGACCCAGCGCAGCACCGGCTGGCCACTGGGGGACGTCGCGGGCTTGAGTTGCGAGTAGTCGCCGAGGAAGCCCGAGTACTGCGAGGCGTCCGGTTTCTGGCTGGAGCAGCCGGCCAGCGCCAGGGCGCCAGCGATTAGCAGAGTGGGTACTACGTAGCGTCGCGTCATAGAGCGTCCTTATTCAGAGTGTCACCGCGTTGTGCTTTAACCACATTGAACAACCCATCGCTGATCCGGCTGTCGCGGTGGCGGCAGGTTAGCCGCACGCTCGCTCGAAGCCGGACGAACTTAATTGCTGTCAGTCAATTCGGGGTGTTGTGGAAACGTCTTACAATCACCCGCCGATCCCCGTCGGACGATTCAGTCGGCCGGCGGGGGAAGCATTAATTGCAACAATGAAGAGCGGAATCAGGCACTTATCCACTGCGCCCGCGTTCCTGCCAGCCTTGCCGCCGAAGGGCCCTTTGCTCGCCCCCGGCCATCCCTGACGGTCCCCTCTGCGCGACCGTACATCCGGTAAGAGAAAGCTGCGGCCATCGCGTCCTAGTCTTTCCACTCGCTCGATCGAGGCCATAGACGGCCGATTTTTCACCAAGCCTAGACGGCTTTGAAGAGCGCTGCGTGACAGGCGTTGACGAACTTATGTCAGGCAGAAAAGCAAGGGTATAACGACCTGGAACCAAGGTTTCAGATGCCTTTTCCTATGCCGATTGTGCATGGGGTAGGCGTTTCCGGCATTAGACGGAGGAAGGGTGGGTCGGAATCATGCGCCCCTTTTTTCGCTGGCCGTCGGCATCCCGATGGCTCGGCGACCCCGACTTCCACAAGAATCAAGGGTGACTCACTATGGGCAAAGCCAAGCTCAGCCTCGCCTGGCAGATCCTCATCGGCCTGGTACTCGGAATTGCACTGGGCGCCGCGCTCAACCACTTCAGCGCGGAAAAGGCCTGGTGGATCAGCAATATCCTCCAGCCGGCGGGCGACATCTTCATTCGCCTGATCAAGATGATCGTCGTACCGATCGTCATTTCCTCACTCATCGTCGGCATCGCCGGCATGGGTGATGCGAAGAAGCTCGGACGCATCGGTCTGAAGACCATCGTCTACTTCGAGATCATCACCACGGTCGCCATCGTGGTCGGGCTGCTGCTGGCGAACATCTTCCAGCCCGGCGCCGGCATCGACATGAGCACCTTGGGTACTGTGGATATCTCCCAGTACGCGCAGACTGCCAAGGAAGTCGAGCACCACCACGCGTTCATCGAGACCATCCTCAACCTGATCCCATCGAACATCTTCGCGGCCATGGCCCGTGGCGAAATGCTGCCGATCATCTTCTTCTCGGTGATGTTCGGGCTGGGCCTGTCGTCGCTGCCGGCGCCGACCCGCGAACCGCTGGTGAAGATGTTCCAGGGCGTGGCCGAAGCGATGTTCCGCGTCACCCACATGATCATGCGCTATGCCCCCATCGGCGTGTTCGCCCTGATCGCCGTAACGGTCGCCAACTTCGGTTTCGCCTCGCTGCTGCCGCTGGCCAAGCTGGTGGTGCTGGTGTACTTCGCCATCGCGTTCTTCGCGTTCATGGTGCTGGGCCTGGCCGCACGCCTGTTCGGCTTCTCCATCCTCAAGCTGATGCGCATCTTCAAGGATGAGCTGGTCCTGGCTTACTCCACCGCCAGCTCCGAGACCGTGCTGCCGCGCATCATCGAGAAGATGGAAGCCTATGGCGCACCCAAGGCCGTGAGCAGCTTCGTGGTACCTACGGGCTATTCGTTCAACCTCGATGGTTCGACCCTGTACCAGAGCATCGCGGCGATCTTCATCGCCCAGCTCTATGGCATCGACCTCTCCATCGGCCAGCAGTTGATGCTGGTGCTGACCCTGATGGTTACCTCCAAGGGCA
Source organism: Pseudomonas sp. BB438 (assembly GCF_057180225.1). Classification (NCBI taxonomy): domain Bacteria; kingdom Pseudomonadati; phylum Pseudomonadota; class Gammaproteobacteria; order Pseudomonadales; family Pseudomonadaceae; genus Pseudomonas; species Pseudomonas sp. BB438. The sequence continues at coordinate 6,570,163 of NZ_CM170001.1, read as the reverse complement.
TCGCCGGCGTCCCGGGCGTTTCTTTCGTGGTCCTGCTGGCGACCCTGGGCAGCGTGGGCATTCCACTGGAAGGCCTGGCCTTCATCGCTGGCGTCGACCGCATCATGGACATGGCGCGCACCGCGCTGAACGTGATCGGCAACGCCCTGGCGGTCCTGGTGATTGCCAAGTGGGAAGGCGTGTACGACGCGCAGAAGGGCGCCCGCTACTGGGAAGCCATGCGTAACGGTCGTGTCGAAGCCTTCCTCGAAGGGGAAAGCCCCGACGACACGCAGAGCCGCGCTGCGCACTGATCGCAGCAGGTTATCCACAAGGCCCCGGCACTGTCCGGGGCCTTGTCGTTTCTGGCGTCGGAGGCGCCCGTGCCGCTATCATCGCGGCCATTCCAAGGGGGACATCGCATGCTCAATGGCCTGTGGCTGGGCTTTTTCATCGTCGGGGCGATTACCGCGCTTTCCCGCTGGCTGCTGGGGGGCGAGGCCACCGTGTTCGCCGCCATGGTGGAAAGCCTGTTCGCGATGGCCAAGCTGTCGGTGGAAGTCATGGTGCTGCTGTTCGGCACCCTGACCCTGTGGCTGGGCTTTCTGCGCATCGCCGAGAAGGCCGGTCTGGTGGAAAAGCTAGCCGTGCTGCTGGGCCCGCTGTTCCGTCGCCTGATGCCCGAAGTGCCCGCCGGCCATCCCGCTATCGGCCTGATCACCCTGAACTTCGCCGCCAACGGCCTGGGCCTGGACAACGCCGCCACCCCCATCGGCCTGAAGGCCATGAAGGCGCTGCAGGAGCTCAACCCCAGCAGCACCACCGCGAGCAACGCGCAGATCCTCTTCCTGGTGCTCAATGCCTCGTCGCTCACCCTGCTGCCGGTAACCATCTTCATGTACCGCGCCCAGCAGGGCGCCGCGGACCCGACCCTGGTGTTCCTGCCGATCCTGCTGGCCACCAGCGCGTCCACGCTGGTGGGCCTGCTCAGCGTCTCGCTGATGCAGCGCCTGCGGCTGTGGGACCCTGTCGTGCTGGCCTACCTGATTCCCGGTGCGCTGGCGCTGGGCGCGTTCATGGCGCTGCTGGCGGGGTTGTCCGCGGCCGCACTGGCGCAACTGTCCTCGCTGCTGGGCAACCTCACGCTGTTCGGCATCATCATGCTGTTCCTGGTCGTCGGCTGGCTGAAGAAGGTGCCGGTGTACGAAACCTTCGTCGAAGGCGCGAAGGAGGGCTTCGACGTCGCCAAGAGCCTGCTGCCCTACCTGGTGGCGATGCTCTGCGCCGTGGGCGTGCTGCGCGCATCCGGGGCGCTGGAGATGGCGCTGGATGGCATTCGCTGGGTGGTCGAAGGCGCCGGCTGGGACACGCGCTTCGTCGATGCGTTGCCCACCGCGTTGGTCAAGCCGTTCTCCGGCAGCGCCGCGCGGGCGATGTTGCTGGAGACCATGCAATCCCATGGTGTGGACAGCTTCCCGGCTCTGGTGGCTGCCACTGTCCAGGGCAGCACCGAGACTACGTTCTATGTGCTCGCCGTGTATTTCGGTGCCGTCGGCATCCAGCGCGCCCGTCACGCCGTCGGCTGTGCGCTGCTGGCGGACCTGGCCGGCGTGCTCGCATCCATCGGCGTCTGCTACTGGTTCTTTGCCTGAGTAGTGGCGGCCCCGGACCTAGCTACCTGCCATAGATAGCCTTGCGGCGCCTGACTTTCCGACAGGCTGTCGCGAAGCTTTCACCAAGCTTTCAAACCCAGCAAATTCGGGCCTTTCAGGCAATTTCAGATTGTCTGGAGATGGCTTTTACACATAGGGTTACAAATACGCCTACCGTCCTATGCTTGCCTGCGGCGAAACGGTGGCGGTCGGTTTCCTTCGGGAAATCTCCCCGTGTGTCAGCCAGAGTGATGTCCCCATGGCCTCGAACAATTCCAAAGCCAAATCCGTCTTCCGCGTGGTGAGTGGCAACTTCCTCGAGATGTACGACTTCATGGTGTATGGCTTCTACGCTACCGCCATTGCCAAGACCTTCTTCCCCGGCGACGACCCCTTCGCCTCCCTGATGCTCTCGCTGGCGACCTTCGGCGCCGGCTTCCTGATGCGCCCGCTGGGTGCCATCTTCCTCGGCGCCTACATCGACCGTCACGGCCGTCGCCAGGGCCTGATCATCACCCTCGGCCTGATGGCCATGGGCACGCTGCTGATCGCCTTCGTGCCGGGCTATGGCACCCTGGGTGTCGCGGCGCCGCTGCTGGTGCTGCTGGGCCGTCTGTTGCAGGGCTTCTCCGCTGGCGTGGAGCTGGGCGGTGTCTCGGTGTACCTCGCGGAGATCGCGACCCCCGGCAAGCGCGGCTTCTTCGTCAGCTGGCAGTCCGCCAGCCAGCAGGTGGCGGTGGTCTTCGCCGGTCTGCTGGGTGTGATCCTCAACCACTGGCTGAGCCCGCAGGACATGGGCGAATGGGGCTGGCGCGTGCCGTTCTTCATCGGCTGCCTGATCGTCCCGGCGCTGTTCATCATCCGCCGTTCGCTGGAGGAAACCCCCGAGTTCCAGCAGCGCAAGCATCGTCCGAGCCTGGGCCAGGTGCTGCGCTCCATCGGCCAGAACTTCGGCCTGGTACTGGCCGGCACCGCCCTGGTGGTGATGACCACCGTGTCCTTCTACCTGATCACCGCCTACACCCCGACCTTCGGCAAGAACGAGTTGCACCTGTCGGACTTCGACAGCCTGCTGGTGACCATGGGCGTGGGCCTGTCCAACTTCATCTGGCTGCCGGTGATGGGCGCCCTGTCCGACCGTATCGGGCGCAAGCCGCTGCTGCTGGCTGCAACCGTGCTGGCGCTGATCACCGCCTACCCGATGCTGTCCTGGCTGGTGGCGGAACCGAGCTTCGCCCGTCTGCTGGAAGTGGAGCTGTGGCTGTCGTTCCTTTATGGCAGCTACAACGGCGCGATGGTCGTCGCGCTCACCGAGATCATGCCGGCCGATGTGCGCACCACCGGCTTCTCCCTGGCCTACAGCCTGGCGACGGCGACCTTCGGTGGATTTACTCCGGCGGTCTGCACCTGGCTTATCCACACCCTGGACAACAAGGCCGCACCGGGTATCTGGCTCAGCGGCGCGGCGGCTCTCGGTTTGCTCGCTACCCTGGTGCTGTTCCGCAAGGGCGCTCGCGTGCGCGGCGGATCGCTGTCCGCCAGCGCCTGAGGCGGGCTGCGACGTTCTGCCCCAGCACGGTTCCGGGCGGCATTGACCTATGTCAGGCTCGCCCGGCACCGGCGGGAGAAGGATAAGGTCATCCCCATCCCTCTTCGCCAGCGGAGAACGCGTCATGATCACCCACACCACAGCCGAGCTCGCAGCCCTCGGGGCTGTTGGCGCCGATCACTGGATAGAAACCCTCGACGATGGCAGCCACGTGCTGATCCGCCCGTTGCGCTCGGAAGATCGTGAGCGCGAGCGCCTGTTCCTCGAGCGCCTGTCCCCCATGACCCGCAAGTTCCGCTTCCACGGCGAAGTGAAGATCGACGACAAGCTGCTCGATCGCCTGATGGATGTGGATTACCAGACCACCATGGCGTTCATCGCCCTGACCCATGTGGATGGCGAACTGCGAGAAGTCGGTATCAGCCGTTACGCGGCTGTGGATAACCAGCAGTGCGAATGCGCGGTGACCGTTGCCGACGAGTTCAAGCAGCTGGGACTCGGTCTTGCACTGATGCGCCACCTGATCGACGTGGCCAAGCGCAACGGCTTCCACCAGATGTACTCGATCGACTCGTCCATGGACCGTGACATGCGCGACATGGCCCGCGAGCTGGGCTTCCGCGCCCAGGTCGACCCGGACGATTCCTGCCAGGTCATCCGCCGCCTGGCACTCTGAAGCCTGAAGGCGTTCCGACGGGGATTCAGCCCCGTCGGCGCCACAGCGCCAGCCCCAGCAGTGCCGCCAGCATCAGGGCACCCAGCGCTGCCAGTGGATAGACCATGTCGTCGTCCAGCAGGGGCTTCTCTATGCGCAGATACCCCTCTCCCTTGAACAGCTGCTTCGCTACGTCGTTGGCGTGCGCGAGGCTGACCTTCGCCAGTCGCTTGTCCTCGTCCGGGAACTTGCCGTCGTCGAAGTCCGCCAGCGCCCCCCAGTAGTAGTCCGCCAGCGTCGCGTTACCCGGAGTACTCCAGGCCAGCTGCGCCCGCGCCACGCGCTGGATACGGGCGAAGCGCTGTGGGTCGAGGCCGTCGTGGCGGATCTTGTCGAGCAATTCCTGCAGGGCCTTCTGGGTCACCGCCTGCTGATCACGTTCGACGTCCGCGTTAAGGCTCGTGAAGCCCTGGTTGGCCCAGGCTGTGCGCTCGCTCCAGGGGCCGTAGGACAGCTCGCGGCGCACCCGCAACTCGGTATAGAGCGCATCGTTCAGATACGCCTGCAACAGGTCCAGCGTGGCCCCATCGGCCTCTTCGGGTTCCGGGAATATCCAGTGCAGCACCGCGTTTTCACCGAACAACCCGGTGGTCAGGTTGCGCTGGTGCTCGGCGGATTTCTTCATTTGCGGCAGGTCACGACGTTCCGGAGTGTCGTGGTCGACCAGGGCGCCGTAGGTGCGGCCCAGGTAGACCGGCAGGCGTGGATCGAGGTCGCCGACGATGATCAGGGTCATGTTGCTGGGGACGTACCAGTCTTTGCGCAGCTGATCCAGCTGGGCCTGGGTGAGGTTATCCACAGGTGCGCGTTCGGCGCAGGACAGCCCCAGTTCCACGGCCAATTGCTCCTGGCCGGCGCGGCTGACGTTCTGGTGGTCCAGCCAGCGCTGCAGGTGCGAGTAGTGGCCGCCATCCTCGCGTACCAGCACTTGCTTGGCGGAGTCGATCTTGCGCGGGTCGAGTTGGGTGCGGGTGATGATTTCCAGCAGCAGGTCCAGCACCTGGCGCTGTGTGGCGGCGGGAGATTCGACGACGAATGCGGTGTCGCCCTCGCTGGTGTAGGCGTTCCACTGGCCGCCCAGGGCCTGCATGCGCGCTTCCAGGTCGGCCTCGTCGCCGCCGTCGAGACCGCTGAAGAACAGATGTTCCATGAGGTGGGGAAGCTGGCGGTCGCGGCAGCTGAAATCGCTGAAGCCGACACCGACGATCAGCCGGATCGACACGTGGCCCTTCTCATGGGTGGGCTTGAACAGCACGCCCATGCCGTTCTCCAGCTGATAGGCCTCGACCGTCTGTCGCTGGTCGGCATGGGAACAGGTGCTGAACAGGAAGGCCAACAGGGGGACGAACAACCAACGCATGAGCGGTGTGCCTGGACGCAAAGCCGTGAGGATAGCGGATTGACCCGCGCTAACCCACCGCGTTCAACCTTTGTCGGGTGGCATCTTCGGTCAGGCCGCTGGCTTGGATGGCCACTGCCGCTGCCGCACCGCGACACTACGCTCAGATCATCTAACCTCACTGGTGGACCCGTTGTTCGTTCCACGCGGAGCGATCTGGAGGCTACATGCGTGTCCTGGTTACCGGCGCCGCGGGAACACTCGGGCAGAGCCTGCTCAATGAGCTTGCCGTCCAGCATCTGGACTGGACCCTCATTGCCGCCGATATGCAGCGGATCAAATCCCAGGGCCTGCGGCCGAACATCGAGCCGGTAATGCTGGACCTGAGTGTCGCCGCCCATACGCGGGCCTGCGTGGAGCACTGGAAGCCCGATGCGATCGTGCACCTGGCCGCGGTGGTGAATCCGCCACGGGAGATGACTCCGCAGAAGCGCCACGCCATCGAAGTCGGAGGCACCCGAGCGCTGCTCGAGGCGGCGCGGGAGAACGGTGTCCGACAACTCATCGTCACCAGCTCCGGGGCTGCCTACGGATTTCATCGCGACAATGCCGAGTGGATCGACGAATCCCATCCGCTGCGTGGCCATCCCCAGTTGCTGCACGCCCGGTGCAAGCAGGAGATCGAACAACTGCTGGCCAATGCGCGGGAACGTTATCCACAGGTCAAGCAGTTGATCCTGCGACCGGGCACCATTCTGGGCCGACGTGTGCATAACCCCCTGAGCGAACTCTTTGCACGGGCCTCGCTGGTGGGGGTGCTGGGGCATCGCAGCCGCTTCGTGTTCATCTGGGACCAGGACGTGGTGAATGTAATCCGCCAGGGCCTGGAGCGCGGCAGCGAGGGCATCTACAACCTCGCCGGCGATGGTGCACTGTCCCTGCGCGAGATCGCCGGCCTGCTCAACAAACCCTACCGCCCCATGCCCGCCAGCCTGATGCGCATGGGCCTGGGGCTGCTCAAGCCACTCGGGTTGTCGCGCTTCGGCCCCGAGCAGGTGGATTACCTGCGCTACCGGCCGGTGCTGGACAATCGTCGATTGAAGGAAGAGTTCGGTTACGAGCCGCGTTACTCCAGCCGTGAGGCCTTCCTCGCCTATCTCGCCGCACGGGGTCCGCACAGCTGATGTAAAGGCTGTGCAAAACCTGTAGACAAGTCTGTTGAAAAGCCTGTGAGTCGACGTCTGCTGCCAGCCTTCCGGACGCCGTTCAGCGCCCGGGCTGACGCCGCCGCTGGCGAAACTCGCCTGGCGTCAGGCCCGTCCAGTGGCGGAAGGCGCGGAAGAAGACACTGGGCTCGGAATAGCCGAGGAGGGCGGCAATGTCCGTGGCCGGCAGGTTGCCTTCTCCCAGATAGCGCTCCGCCAGTTGCCGGCGGGTGTCGGCCAGCAGCTGTTGATAACTGCTGCCTTCCTCCGCCAGCCGGCGTTGCAGCGTGCGCTCGCTCAGCCCCAGCTCACCGGCCACGGCGGCGCGCCCGGGTTCACCGCGGGTCAGTTGTTCGCCAAGCAGGGCCACCACACGGCCGCTGATGCTGGCGCTGGGCAGGCGGGCGAGCAGGCCTTCCGCGTGCTGGCGCAGCAGGTCCCGCAATGGCGGGTTCGCTTGTGGCAGCGCAGCGTCGATCAGTGCCCTGGGCAGGCCCAGGGCGTAGTCCGGTGCGTTGAAGTGCAGGGGGCAGTCGAAGGCTTTTTCGTAGTCCGCGAGTCTTTCCGGCGGGCTGTGCATGAAGCGGCAGCCGGCCAGCTGCAGACTGCTGAGCAGACCGCGCAACTGGCGGGCCCAGAACGCCAGCAGCGCCAGGGCGCGAGCGCGGGTGGCCGGTGGTTCGGGGTTCAGCGGGCGATAGGTCACCCAGATGATCTCGGCCTGCGCCTCGATGGCCACCTGGCCGCCTTCGCCCACCAGGCGCTGGTAACGCATGGCCGATTCGAGCGCATCGCCCAGCGTGGTACTCGACTGCAGCAGGTAGCCCAGTGCACTGAAGGATGCCGGCGACAGCGCGCGCCCCATGGCCAGGCCGGGTTCGTCGCGTTGCAGGTCAGTCTGGATCACCTGCCAGACGCGCTCCTGCAGCGTGAAGTCGATGCGCGCATCCGGGTCGCTGAGCTGGGATTCCTGAATGCCACTGGCTGCCAGCAGCTTATCGCGGCCAAGACCGAGGCGCTCGGCAGCGAGCAGGACCGCCTGGGTCAGACTGGCGCTGACCGAGGGCGGGCGTTGAGAGTGAGTACATGCTTCCATGGCGGCGGATTCTGCCCGAACCCTGGGCGGGGTGATATCAGGACTTTGTAGGGGCTGGCGAACGCTCCGACGGAACGTTCGTTCAGACCCTGGGCCATCAACCCGTCGCACTGGAGCCGGGCGAAGCCGGCCGCTGGTGATCCTGTACCGCCTCGACTTCGTTCTCGCCGAAGTCCTCGTCTTCCACAGGTTCGCCGAATGCCGAACTGCCGGCATCGGGGTTGTCCAGAACAGCATAGGCGATGGCGCAGAACAGCGAGTTCAAGCGTTTCATGTCACTGATCAGGTCCAGGTGCAACGAGCTGGTCTCGATGCTCTGCACCACCTGCTGGCGCAGGCGATCGACGTGGGAGTGGGCGAAACGCCGTTCCTGCAGGCGGAAGCGCTGCTTGGCGCGGCGCAGGCGCTTGGCGCCTTCCTGGTCGCCATTGAGGAATACCGACAGCGACAGGCGCAGGTTGGCCACCAACTGACCGTGCAGCACGGTGATTTCCTCCAGGCCGTTGTCGGAGAAGGAGCGGCTGCGCGACGTCTTCTTGTCCTGCACGGCACCGAGCATGTGCTCGATGATGTCGCCGGCCTGCTCGAGGTTGATCGCCAGCTCGATGATCTCCGCCCAGCGGCGGCTGTCGGCGTCGCTGAGGTCCTCGCGGGGCATGCGTGCCAGATACAGCTTGATCGCGGTGTAGAGGGCGTCGACGTCGTCGTCCTGCTTGCGGATTTCCTTGCCCAGCAGCGGATCGCCGCTGTGGATAACCTGCATCAGGTTGTTCAGCATCTGCTCGACGATGTCGCCCATGCGCAGGGTTTCGCGCACCGCGTTGACCAGCGCCAGGCTCGGCGTGTCCAGTGCCGCCGGGTCGAGGTGGCGCGGGCGTGCGACGTCTTCCGGCGAATGGCGGTCGGGCATGATGCGCGTGCAGAAGGCCGCCATCTGACCGGTCAAAGGCAGGCAGGCGAGGCAGCGGGTGGCGTTGTAGAGCACGTGAAAAGCGATCACCAGTTCAGCGGTGCTGAATTGCCAATGGTCGATCCAATCGGCCAGCGGCCCCACCAACGGCAGCACCAGGGCGCAGCCGGCGACCTTGAACAGCAGGCTGCCCAGCGCGACGCGGCGCCCGGCGGCGTTCTGCGAGGAGGCACTGATCATCGCCAGGATGCCGCTGCCCAGGTTGGCGCCGATCACCAGGCACAGCGCGACCTTCAGCGAGATCACCTTGGACGCCGCCAGCGTCGCGGTGAGCAGCACGGCGGCCAGACTGGAGTAGGAAATCATCGCGAACAGCGCACCGGTCAGGGCGTCGAGCATCACATCGCCCGTGAGGCTGGAGAACAGCACCTTGACGCCTTTGGCCTGGGTCATCGGTTCGGCGGCGGCGACGATCAGCTGCAGCGCGAGGAGGATCAGCCCCAGGCCGATGAACACCCGGCCCAGTTGGCCCAGGCGCGTCTGCTTGCGGCCGAGGAAGAAGATCACCCCGAAGAAGATCAGCAGCGGCGAGAGCCAGGACAGGTCCAGCGTCAGTACCCGCGCCATCAGTGCCGTGCCGACGTCCGCGCCGAGCATGATCGCCAGCGCAGGCGCGAGGGCCATCAGGCCGGTGGCGACGAAGGAGGTGGCCAGCAGCGCCGTGGCGTTGCTGCTCTGCACCAGCGCGGTGACGCCGATGCCGGCGGCGAAGGCCAGCGGCCGCTTCTGGACGCTGCGGCTGAGGATTTTTCGCAGGTTGCTGCCGTAGACCCTGAGAATGCCGGTGCGGACAATATGTGTGCCCCACACCAACAGGGCGACGGCAGAGAGCAGATCGAGCAGTTTGAGCATGTCGGGCCCCCTCGCACTCAAGCGGGCCCATCGGCGGTGCGTCCGTCAACGGACCCTGTAACGACCTCGCCCGCGGCTCCGTACAGACAGCGCGGAGGGCCGAGAAGGACACGGCAATGCTCAGGCGATTGTCACAAGACTGTCATGGTAGACCCTCGTTCTTCCTTGAGGGTTCGCCAGATCTCTGATTTGCCGGCAATCCTGTCTGTCAGTAAAGCCGATCAAATACGGATGCGAGAGCGTTTGCATCGGTTATTTCGCACGGAGCGGCCGACCGTAATGTCTAGACTGCCTAACCATTTACTGAGCGAAACACCTGACAGGCCGAGGAGTAGTCACATGCGTTGGTCGTTCCCCCTCCTGATCGCGCTGGCCGTGGCCGGTTGCGGCGACAAGTCCGCGCTGCCGTTCACCGCCGGCACCGGGCCGCAACCGCAGTTGCCGGAGCCACAAAGCAGCCTGCTGCCCACCGTCAATATCGCCACGGCCACCGGCTGGCCCGTGAACCAGATGCCTCGCGCTGCCGAAGGGCTGGAGGTGCAACGCTTCGCCGACAAACTGGAGCATCCGCGCTGGCTTTACGTGCTACCCAACGGCGATGTGCTGGTGGCGGAAAGCTCGGCGCCGCCAAAGGAAGAATCCGGCGGACTGAAGGACTGGGTCGCCGGCAAGGTCATGGCCAAGGCTGGCGCCAACGTTCCGAGCGCCAACCGCATCACCCTGCTGCGTGACGCCGATGGCGACGGCGTTCCGGAACAGCGCAGCGTGCTGCTTGAAGGTCTGTTCTCACCCTTCGGCATGGCTCTTGTGGATAACTGGCTGTATGTCGCCAACGCCGACGCCGTGGTGCGCTTCCCCTACCAGCCCGGTGACACGACCATCAGTGCCAAGGCCGAGAAGGTCGTCGACCTGCCGGGTGGGCCGATCAACCACCACTGGACCAAGAACATCCTCGCCAGCCCCGATGGTCGCTATCTCTACGCCACCGTGGGCTCCAACAGCAACGTCGGCGAGAATGGCCTGGACGTCGAGAAGAACCGTGCGGCGATCCTGCAGATCGACCTGTCCAACCGCAACGTGCGCGTATTCGCCTCCGGCCTGCGCAACCCCAACGGGCTGGACTGGGAACCCACTACCGGTGCCCTGTGGACTGCCGTGAACGAGCGCGACGAGTTGGGTAACGACCTGGTGCCGGACTACATGACGTCGGTGAAGGACGGCGGATTCTACGGCTGGCCCTGGAGCTACTTCGGCCAGCATGTGGATAAACGCGTGGAGCCGCCGCGCCCGGACATGGTGGCAAAGGCCTTGGTGCCGGACTACGCACTGGGTTCGCACACCGCCTCTCTCGGCCTTGCCTTCTATCAGGGCAGCCTGCTGCCAGAGCGCTATCGTGGCGGGGTATTCATCGGCCAGCACGGCTCGTGGAACCGCACTCCGCGCAGCGGCTACCAGGTGGTGTTCATCCCCTTCGGTAATGGCAAGCCCAACGGCCAGCCGGTGACGGTGCTGGATGGCTTCATCAACGACAACGACGAAGCCATGGGCCGGCCGGTTGGAGTCGCTGTGGATAAGTTCGGTGGTCTGTTGGTGGCCGACGATGTGGGTAACACGGTCTGGCGGCTGCGCCCGGCGACCGTGAAGTGAATCGACAAGGAGACGCAATGACCACCACCCGGCGCATCGCCCTGATAGCCCTGCTGCTGGCGCTGGGCGCCTGCAGCAGCCTGTTCGGCACGCGCGACCCGTTGCGCATCGACCTGGTCGGCCTGGAGCCGGCGACCGGGCAGGGCATGGAGGCGCGCTTCACGGTCAAGCTGCGGGTACAGAACCCCAATGACCAGGCCATCGACTACAACGGCATCGCCCTGGACCTGTCGGTGAACGGCCAGCCGCTGGCCAGTGGCGTGAGCGATGCCAGTGGGCAGGTGCCGCGCTTTGGCGAAACAGTGATCAGTGTGCCGGTGAGTATCTCGGCCTTCTCCGCCTTCCGCCAGGCCTGGGGACTGTCCGGCGGGCCGCCGCGCCAGGGCATGCCTTATGAAATCAACGGCAAGCTCGCCGGCGGGCTGTTCGGCACGGTGCGCTTCAGCGACAAGGGCGTGCTGAACTGGCCGGAGCCGGTCGCACGCCCTTGAGGGAGTGATCGCTGTGGATAAACCGGGCTGTGGATAGCCCGGTTTTTTATTGCCAGCTTGTGGGCAGCGCTTGTGGATTATTGGCCGGGGATGTCCTTGCGCAGCTTCACCGGCTCCACGTCCTTCTTGCCGCGCGCGGTGCGCATGCGGATGTTCAGCGCTTCCACCGCTAGCGAGAAGGCCATGGCGAAGTAGACGTAGCCCTTGGGCACATGGACCTCGAAGGCTTCGGCGATCAGCACGGTACCGACCACGATCAGGAACGACAGCGCGAGCATCTTCAGCGACGGGTGCTTGTCGATGAAGTCGCTGATGGCGCCGGCTGCCAGCATCATCACCAGCACCGCGACGATGATCGCAGCGACCATCACCGGCACGTTGGAGACCATGCCCACGGCGGTGATCACCGAGTCCAGCGAGAACACGATGTCGATGATGGCGATCTGGATGATGGTGCCGATGAAGCCGCCCATCACGCTCTTGGGTTCGCCCTCGGTTTCGTCCTCGCCTTCCAGGCCGTGGAAGATCTCGCTGCTGCTTTTCCACAGGAGGAACAGGCCGCCGAAGAACAGGATCAGGTCGCGTCCGGAGATGCCCTGGCCGAACACGTGGAACAGGTCGGCGGTAAGGCGCATGACCCAGGTGATCGAGAGCAGCAGCAGGATGCGCGTGACCATCGCCAGCGCCAGCCCGAAGAAGCGCGTGCGCGGCTGCATGTGCTTGGGCATGCGGCCGACCAGGATGGAAATCATGATGATGTTGTCGATGCCCAGGACGATCTCCAGGGCAGTCAGGGTGAAGAACGCAATCCAGATTTCAGGGCTGGTGAGCCATTCCATTTAATCGGTACTCGAAGTCAGTCGTTGAGTCATTCATTTGCTGAACAGGGGGAACAGGCCCAGCAGCAAGGCCGCGGCGAGGATCGCCAGGCACACCAGCACGGCCCACTTGAGGGTGAAGCGCTGGTGGTCGCCAAAGTCCACCTTGGCCAGACCTACCAGCAGGTAGGTGGAGGGCACCAGCGGGCTCAGCAGGTGTACAGGCTGGCCGACGATGGAGGCGCGGGCCATTTCCACGGGGCTGATGCCGTACTGCGCGGCGGCCTGGGAGAGTACCGGGAGCACGCCATAGTAGAAAGCGTCGTTCGACATGAAGAAGGTGAACGGCATGCTCACCAGCGCGGTGATGGTCGCCAGGTACGGTCCCAGTGCCGGCGGAATCACCGCCAGCAGGCTCTTGGACATGGCCTCGACCATGCCCGTTCCGGACAGAATCCCGGTGAAGACCCCGGCGGCGAAGATCAGCGAGACCACTGCGAGGACGTTCTCGGCGTGGGCGCCGATGCGCTTCTTCTGCTCCATGATGCAGGGATAATTCACGATCATCGCGATGCCGAAGGCGATCATGAAGAGTACCGGCATCGGCAGGAGGCCCGCGATCAGGGTGCCCATCAGGACCACCGTGAGCACGGCGTTGAACCACAGCAATTGCGGCCGGCGCGCTTCGGGGAACTGCGAGACGCTGACCTCCGCCATGGCCTCGTGGTCGGTCGGCAGGTGCAGCTCGCCCAGACGGGCGCGCTCGCGTTTTCCATAGACCCATGCCAGCGCGAAGATCGCCGCGATGCCGGCGAGCATGGCCGGGATCATCGGTACGAAGATGTCTGCCGGGTCCACATGCAGGGCGCTGGCCGCGCGCGCGGTGGGGCCGCCCCAGGGCGTCATGTTCAGCACGCCACTGGAGAGCATGATCAGGCAGGCCATCAGCAGTGGGCTCATGCCCAGGCGGCTGTAGAGCGGCAGTACGGCGGCCACGCAGATCATGTAGGTGGTCGAGCCATCACCATCCAGCGAGACGATCATCGCCAGCGCGGCGGTGCCCATCGACACCTTCAGCGGGTCGCCCTTGACCAGCCGGAGGATGCGCCGCACCGCCGGGTCGAACAGCCCGGAGTCGATCATGATGGCGAAGTAGAGGATGGCGAACATCAGCATCACGCCGGTTGGCGCCAGCGTGCGGATGCCGTCCAGCATCATCGGCCCCAGGCCCTTGGCGAAGCCACCGAGCAGGGCGAAGGCGATCGGGACCAGGATCAGCGCGATCAGCGCGGACAGACGCTTGGTCATGATCAGGAACATGAAGGTCGCCACCATGGCGAAGGCGAGGAACGTCAGCATGGGGATAACTCCGGTCGGCGCGGGGGATTCAGCAGCGGCTGTGGATAAGCACGTGCAGTGCGGACGGAGTCGGGGCGGACAGGAACAGGACAGGGGGCATGGGCGATCACCGATTGTTGTTTTTGTACGCTGCGCGAACGCAGGTTCGGCCGGGAGGACCGAGGCGGCGATGCTAGGGGGTCAGGCTTTCAGCAGGCTTTCGGCCACGCGATATCGGACAAGGTCCCGATGACGGGGCCTGGATGGCGACGCAGTCGGGGCGATGGGGATCAGGGATGGACCAGAATCGCCTGAACCAGGGTGGCGTCGTCGACGGCGGCCAAACGCTGGTCCTGGCGCAGTTCACGCAAGGCGGACTGCAGGTACGGGCCGCTGATTTCACCGTTGCTGGCGACATGCGTAGCCGCATCATCCTTGGCGTCGTGCAGCTTGTCGCCGGCCATGTCGGTCAGGCCCTTGCTGAGCGTGGTGATGAGAAACGGGGCGAGCGTGGTGGCGATGCCCACCATGGTCGGTGCGCCGATATCTTCGGCAGACGCCGATGGCAGGTGTGCCCACAGCGCGAGCATGAGGCAGGCGGTTCGACAATCCTTGTAGCGCGGCATGGAGAACTCAGTATCCATCTGAGAAAGGCGGCGATGGTCCCAAGTGTGGCGCCTGGGTTCAAGGTCTTGTCAGTGATTGTGCGAATCACCCAAGCGCCTGGACCGCGCCCATCACCACCAGCAGGCTGGCGCCGGCCAGCAGCGTCTGCAGGGTGATGATCCCGGCCATCAGTCCGCTTTCGCCACCCAGTTGGCGGGTCAGAACGTAAGCGGTCGGGGCGGTGGGCAAGGCGAAGAACAGCACCAGCAGCGCGCTCTCCAGGGACGGCAGGGCGAGCAGGCGGGTGATGGTGAAGGCCAGCAGGGGCATGGCCAGCAGGCGGATCGCGCAGTTCCAGCCCAGCGCCGAGGCTTCCGCGCGCAACTCCTGCGGATGCAGCGCTGCGCCCACGCAGAGCAGGCCCAGCGGCAGGCTGGCCACCGCCAGCAGATTGAATAGCCGGTCACTGCCACCGGGCAGGCCGATGCCGCTCACGTTGAGCACAGCGCCGGCCACGCAGGCGAGGATCAGCGGGTTCTTCGAGATCGGCAGCAGCAGCGAACGCAGGCTGATGCCGCGCTCGGCGGTCAGCGCCCAGACCGACATCACGTTCACCGTCGGCACCATCAGCGCCAGCATCAGCGCGGCGAGGGTCAGCCCCGGTTTGCCGTACAGGCTGCCGACGGCGGCCAGACCCAGGTAGGTGTTGAAGCGCAGGACGCCCTGGGCGATGGCGCCGAAGCGAGCCGCGTTCCAGCCGCGCAGGCGCTTGGCAATCAGCAGGGCGATCCAGGCGAAGCCCAGGCCCAGCATCACGGCGAGCGCCTGGCGGGCCAGGCCGGGGTCGTTCAACGGCGCGCTGGCGAGGCTGCTGGCCAGCAGCGCGGGGAACAGGATGAAGTAGTTGAGGCGCTCCGCCGCCGGCCAGAAGGCGTCGCCGGGAAAGCCGTTGCGGCGCAGCACGAAGCCGCCGACGATCAGCGCAAACAACGGCCAGAGGGCCTGGAACAGAGCGGTCACGGTAGTCCCGAGAGGGTGGTGGTAGCGGGCATCTTGCCGAGGGCGTGTGGAGAAGGGCAAGGCGTGTGGATAAGTTTTTCGCGCCGCCCGGAGCGGTTTTCCACAGTCGAGAGTGCTGTGGAAAACCTTGTCCACAGCGTCAGCGGCGCAATCCTCCGCCTCCCAGATGCCCACCGCCGAAATGCCCGCCACCGAAGCCGCCACTGCCCCATTGCCGTTGGGTCTGGTTGAAGCGCTGCTGGCCGGTCTGCCGCGACTGGTACTGCTGATCCAACTGGTTGCGCACGTTGGCCTGGCCCGGCTGTACCGGTTGCCAGCCATTGTCCGTGTGCTGCTGCCAGCCGTTTTCGGTGTGCTGGTAGACGTTGCCGTCGTGGCCGGCATAGACGTCGCCGTTCTTCCAGGCCACCGCGTTGCCAGTGCGCCGGTTATAGCTGATGCCCTGGCTTTGCTTGTCGTAGCTGTCGCGGCCTTCGTCCACGTCGCCCTTCACACCGCGCTCGGCGATGGTGGTGCGGCCGGTCTGGGCATTGTGGGTGGCGACCTGGCGTCCGGCGACGAAATCGCCGCTGTCGCTATGTGCGGCCACTCCGCTGCGCCCGGCGCCGGAGATGCCGGTGGACGCATTGGAGAAGGACCCGCGACGGCCAGCGGCGGCGTCATCGCTGTACGGGTTGAAGGCGGCGCCGCGGGCGCCCTCGTAGTGCGTACCGGTGCGCGGGTTGTAGCCCACGGCGGAGCTGCCCTGCCACTGGGTGCCGGTCCAGCCGTTGTAGCCGTAGGCGTGGGTGACGGTACCCTGGCCCCAGCGGCCATAGAAGTTCGCCTGGTTGACGTTGGCGTAGCTCCAGCCGCCGTGGGGATAGGGTCCCCAGTACGGTCCCCAGTAGGGCTCCGGCGCGCCCCACCAGGCACCGGCGGCGTAGCCGAAGGCGAAGCCGGTCAGCGCACCGACGGCAAAGCCCGCACCGTAGCCGTATGTGGGCGGATAGCCGTAGTAGACGGTCTGGCTGACGTAGGCGGGGTAGGTGTAGCCGGTGCCATAGACCACCGTGCCGTCGCTGTTCACCACCACGCCCAGGTAGCCGGGCGTGTAGCCCACCACCACGGTCTGCGGAGTGACCGAGTAGATGTGCACGTAGGTCACGTAATAGACCGGCGAGCTGGGCGGGATGCCGTAGATCGCCGCCGGCACGTCGGTCGCGACCTGCCATGGGCCGGTGGCGCTGGGGGCGACGAACCAGACGCCGTTGGTGACGGCGAAGAACTGGTTGGAGGCGACCTCGATCACCGGCGTCGGGCTGTTCACCGCGTACTGCAGGCTGGTGCCGGTGATGGGCTGGAAGTGGGGCGCGCCGTCGTAGCTGACCGTCATGGTCGCCTTGCTGCGCGAGACGGACGCCGTCTGCGGAATGCTCGCGGCAATCACCGCTTCCTTCGCCTGCGGGGTGCCGGGGACCGACACCAGTACGTTGGCCTTCGGATCCTTGGGCGAGATCTTCGCGAAGTCGGCGGGCAGGTCCTTGCCTTCGACGAACTGCCACGGTCCTTGCTCGCCAGGACCGCTGAACCAGCGCCCGGAGAGCAGCACGTACCAGGTGTTGTGGGTCGGGTCGACGAACACCGCGTGATCGGCGTTCTGCAGGGCCAGCAGGCCGACGCCATCCACCGGCTGTAGCTGCGCGGTGCCGTCGCTGACGATCAGTTCGGTGGGCTGGGTCGCCACCAGGACGGCCGGCGCCTTGCCCGGCACCTTGCCGTCCTTGGGCAGCAGCGCATCCACCGGGCCGGCTTTCTCCGCCACCTGCTGCGCGGTGAGCAAGGCCTTGGGCGGCTTGCTCAACACCAGCCAGCTACCGTCCAGCGCCTGGGCCGTGTACCAGTTGCCGGCGGCGTTCAGGTAATGGTTGCCCTGCGCATCACGCAGGATCAGCACACGGCTGTTGAGGACCCGTTGGAAGTCGCTGCTCGGCAGCGCCTGCCAGTTCGGCTGGCCGTCGATCATCACCAGTACGGTCGGGGTCGCCGCGAAGACGATCTGTGGCGCGTCGTTCTTCACGTCCACGTGGCGCAGCTGGTCCAGTTGCTGGTTCACCGCATAGCTGGCCTGCAGCTCGTCGAGGGAGACGGTCAGGCCGCCCTTGGGCAGGCGTGCTATCAGCGCGTCGCGCACCTTGCCGGCGCTGTCCGGGGCGGTCGGT
Organism: Pseudomonas sp. BB438; assembly: GCF_057180225.1. Taxonomy (NCBI): domain Bacteria; kingdom Pseudomonadati; phylum Pseudomonadota; class Gammaproteobacteria; order Pseudomonadales; family Pseudomonadaceae; genus Pseudomonas; species Pseudomonas sp. BB438. Next base: position 6,552,685 of record NZ_CM170001.1, on the reverse strand, counting down.
ACGTCCACCTTGTCGATGCGCAGGTCGGTGAGCTGTACCAGGGCGCTGTCCTTGTCGATGGCGGCAGCAGCGGAAAACTGCGCCACGCCGTAAGTCGGTGCACCGTTGGCCGGGCCGACGGCGATGGCCGCGCGGCCGCTCATGCGGGTGCCGTCCCAGTCCTCGATCTGCGGCTGGAATATCTGCACGTGCTGGTCGCCCAGGGCGAAGTCCCGTGGCCATTTCAGCTCGGTGGCAGCGGAGGGCTGCGGATCGGCGGCGAGGGTGGGAGCGAGGGGCAGCGACAGCCCGATGGCAAGCACCCAGGCGGACAGAACGGGGCGTAACGCCATGCTGGAAACCTTCCTTGAGGAGAGCTGCGTTCAACCATAGTGCAGCGCGGAACAACCCGCGCGCGGCCGGGCTCTCCCCTGCGCCATGCTGGTGCAATTTTCCCTGCAAGGCAGCTTTTTCTTATGGCGCAACGACATATTTAATAATTTTCCGAGCCTCCTGCTTCGGCCACCATCGGCCTGTCAGACATGTCGCGAGACAAAGCCTCTCAGATGCTGAGCCGCAGAGCTCGATGCCGCCCATGTCCCGGTTCTACCGGCCTCCTGGCCACTGCCGCAGTAAATCAACAACAAAAGCCAAACGGCTGTGGGAGTGCTTCATGATCAAGTCCTTGCTCGTGCGTTCCATCGCGTGTTCCGCCCTGGCTCTCGCCGCCGCTTCCGGCGCGCAGGCCGGTACCCTGTCCATCGGCCATACCACCTGGGTTGGCTACGGCACCCTGTACCTCGCCCGCGACCTGGGCTACTTCAAGGAGCAGGGCCTCGACCTGCAGCTGACCACCATCGAGGAAGCCTCGATGTACATGGCGGCCCAGGCCTCCGGCCAGTTGTCCGGCTCCGCCTCCACCATCGACGAAATCCTCAAGTACCGCCCGAAGTTCTGCTTCAAGGCCGTGGCCGCGCTGGACGACAGCCATGGCGGCGACGGTGTGCTGGTGGGCAAGGACGTCACCTCGCTCAGCCAGCTCAAGGGCCAGGAAGTGGCGGTCAACGAAGGCTCCGTCTCGCAGTTCTGGCTGGCCTACCTGCTCAAGCACGCCGGCATGAACATGAGCGACATCAAGGTGCAGAACATGACCGCCGATGACGCGGCCAGCGCCTTCATCGCCGGCCGTGTGCCCGCCGCCGTGACCTGGGAGCCGCATCTCTCGCTGGTGCGCGAGAAGCAGCAGGGCAAGGTGCTGGTAGACAGCTCCACCACCCCCGGCGTGATCGTCGACGTGGTCGCGCTCAACTGCGACGTCATCGAGAAGCAGCCCGAGGACGTGAAGGCCCTGGTCAAAGGCCTGTACAAGGCCGTGCAGTACACCCAGGAGCACCCGGACGAGGCCTACGCGATCATGGCCAAGGGCGTCGGCGGCTACCTCGCCGATCCCAAGGCCCTGGCCGACGCTGCCAAGGGCGTGCGCTTCTACGACAAGGCCATGAGCGAGCAACTCATCGGCACCCCCGGCAAGCCTGGCGACATCAAGGGTTTGATCCGTCTCGCCAACGAGACCTGGAGCGGCCTGCAGGGCAAGCGCCTGGAAGTCAGCTACGACGACCTGGTCGATCCGCGCTTCGTCTCCGAGTAACCGTCTCTCTTGTCCCCGCGAGCGGCCTGGCGCCGCTCGCCTGGAGGAATCCGCGATGCCTCGTCGTTCGCAATCCTGGCTCAGTCGTTGCCTGACGCCCAAGGTCGACCTGCCGTTGAAGCTGGTCTGGTCTGCCGGCACCCTGTGCTGGCTGCTCGTGTTCGGTCTGTGGGCCGGGCTTTCATACGGCGGCGTGGTGCCGGCGATGTTCCTGCCCACCCCGGACGCAGTCATCGCCGCCGGCATGCGCCTGGCCAGTGACGGCACCCTCGCCACCCACGTGATGGCCAGCGTCAAGGTGGTGATGATCGGCTTCATCATCTCCTCGCTGGTGGCGGTGCCGCTCGGGCTGCTGATGGGCAGCTTCCGCATCGTCCAGGCCTTCCTCGAACCGCTGGTGAACTTCATCCGCTACCTGCCGGTGACCTCCTTCGTGCCGCTGTTCATCCTGTGGATCGGCATCGGCCTGGAACAGCGCGTCACCGTGATCATCTTCGGCGTGTTCTTCCAGCAACTGGTGATGATTGCCGACGTCTCCCGCGGCGTCGCCAAGGACCTGGTGAACGCCTCCTATACCCTGGGCTGCAACCGTCGCGACGTGGTCCTCCACGTGCTCGGCCCGGCCTCGCTGCCCGGCGTGCTCGACACCCTGCGCGTGACCATGGGCTGGGCCTGGACCTACCTGGTGGTCGCCGAACTGGTCGCCGCCTCCAGCGGCCTGGGCTACATCAGCCTGAAGGCCATGCGCGGTTTCCAGGTCGACGTGATCTTCCTGGCGATCGCCATCATCGGCCTGCTGGGCCTGATCACCGACCAACTCTTCCGATTCATCCGACTGAAGGTGGCGTCATGGGCGCAGTAGCGATCAAGCAGGAAGAACCCGCCGTGACCGGTCAGCAACCTGCCCACCCGGCCCGCCTGCGGGTCGAGAACGTCAGCCTGCGCTACCGCACGCCGGACGGCGGCACCTTCAGCGCGCTGGAGAACGTCTCCTTCGAAGTGCCGGACCAGCAGTTCGCCGTGATTGTCGGGCCGTCGGGCTGCGGCAAGTCGAGCCTGCTGTACCTCACTGCCGGCCTGTCCGAACCCACCGAGGGCGATATCTACGTCGGCGGCCAGCTGGTGGACGGCCCCGGGGCCGACCGCGGCATGGTGTTCCAGAGCTACACCCTGTTCCCCTGGCTCACCGTGCGCCAGAACGTCGAGTTCGGCCTGAAGCGCCGCGGCATGCCGGCGGCCGAGCGGCGCGAGATCGTCGACCACTACCTCGACGAAGTCGGCCTGCGCCGCTTCGAGAACAACTACCCCAAGCAGCTCTCCGGCGGAATGATGCAGCGCGTGGCAATTGCCCGCGCGCTGGCCAACGACCCGCAGATCCTGCTGATGGACGAGCCCTTCGGCGCGCTCGACAGCCAGACCCGCATGCAGATGCAGCAACTGCTGCTGCGCGTGTGGGACCACAGCAAGAAGACCGTGGTGTTCGTCACCCACGACATCGACGAGGCCATCCTGCTGGGCGACCGCGTCTACGTCATGGGCGCACGCCCCGGCCGCATCAAGCAGATCCTCGACGTGCCCATCGAGCGCCCGCGCTCGCTGGACATGGTCATGGATCGCCCGTTCATCGAGATGAAGCGCGAGATCCTCGGGCTGCTCCACGACGACCTGGAAGAAGCGCACTGACCTGCCGCCGGCTGGCGCCTCCTGCAGGGCGCCGGCTGATGCGGTGATTCGCTGCAGCACCGTTCGGCCCCCTGTCCTTCGGGACAGGGTTGGGGTGAGGGGTTCTGCGATTCACGCACGACTCATTGGGAGCCCCCCTTGTCTTCAAACCACGATTCCACCTACGACTATCTCATCGTCGGCGCCGGCTCCGCCGGCTGCGTCCTGGCCAACCGCCTGAGCGCCGACCCGTCCGTGCGCGTCTGCCTGCTGGAGGCCGGCGGCAGCGACGCCAGTCCGCGCGTGCAGACCCCGGCCGGCACCATCACCCTGTACAAGAGCAAGGTGTTCAGCTGGAACTTCTACTCCGCGCCGCAGAAGCGCCTGAACAACCGCTCGCTGCACTGCCCGCGCGGCAAGGCGCTGGGCGGCTCCAGCTCGATGAACAGCATGATCTACATCCGTGGCCACGCCTCGGACTACGACCGCTGGGAAGCCGAAGGCTGCCCGGGCTGGGGCTGGAAGGACGTGCTGCCGTTCTTCAAGAAATCCGAACGCAACCTGCTTGGCCAGGACCCGGCGCTGCACGGCACCCTGGGCGAACTGGTGGTGGACAAGCCACGCGACCCCAACCCGCTGTCGCACCTGTTCATCAAGGCTGCCGCGCACCTGGGGCTGCGCCGCAACGATGACTTCAACGGCCGCGAGTTCGAAGGTGTCGGCATCTACAACGTGACTCAGAAGGACGCCAGGCGCCTGAGCAGTTACCGCGCTTTCGTCGCGCCGTTGCAGCGCCCCAACCTCAGCGTACTGACCGACCGCCAGGTGGGCCGCCTGCTGCTCGACGGCGAGCGCGTCACCGGTATCGAACTGCGCAGCGGCGAACGCCTGCTGGCGCGTCGCGAAGTGATCCTCTCGGCTGGCTCCCTCGGCTCACCGCAAATTCTCCTGGCCTCCGGCATTGGCCCGGGTGAGGAGCTGAAGGCCGCTGGCATCCCGGTGAAGCACGACCTGCCGGGCGTGGGCAAGAACCTCCAGGACCACCTCGACGGCCTGGTCACGGTGCGCTCGCCGAGCCCGCTGAGCCTGGGCTTCTCCCTCGGCTCGCTGCCGCAGATCCTGCTCTCGCCGTTCAAGTATCTGCTGGCGAAGAGGGGCTGGCTGACCACCAACTACGTCGAGGCCGGCGGCTTCGCACGCACCCCGCTGGCGGACGAGCTGGCCGACGTGCAGTTCCACTTCGTGCCCGGTTACCGCAGCCACCGTGGCCGCCTGTTCGAATGGGGCCATGGCTTCGCGGTGCATACCTGCGTACTGCGGCCGAAGAGCATCGGCGAGCTGCGCGTGAAGCCCGGTGGCGACATCGAGATCGACTACAACTTCCTCGCCAACGAGGAAGACGGCCGCGTGCTGGTGGAGGGCGTGAAGCTGGCGCGCAAGATCCTCGCCCAGCCGGAGTTCGACAGCATCCGTGGCGCCGAGATGCTCCCAGGCCCGCAGGTGCAGACCGACGAACAACTGCTGGAACACCTGCGCGAATACGCGGCCACCGTGTTCCACCCGGTGGGCACCTGCAAGATGGGCGAAGACCCGCAGGCGGTGGTCGACCTGCGCCTGCGCGTGCATGGCCTCAAAGGCCTGCGCGTGGTGGATGCGTCGATCATGCCGACGCTCATCAGCGGCAACACCAACGCGCCCTGCATCATGCTCGGCGAGCGCGCGGCGGCAATGATCCTGGAAGACAGCCGCGCGACTTCTGCAGCTCCTTCTCACGCCGTGCCAGCCTGATAGCCGAGTGGTAGGGCGCGTTATGCGCCCTACGGGGTTTTCCACAGGGCGTATCGGCTGACGATGGGTATTGCTCCACGCCATCCTGCGGGTGCCTCAGGCGTCCCTGTGGATAACTGCCCTTACAGCCCCAGCTCACTCAACGACGGATGATCGTCCGGCCGGCGGCCCTGCGGCCAACGGAACAGGCGCTCGTCCTCGCTGATCGGCAGGTCGTTGATGCTGGCGTGGCGCTCGACCATCAGGCCGTTCTCGTCGAACGCCCAGTTCTCGTTGCCGTAGGAGCGGAACCAGTTGCCCGAGTCGTCGTGCCATTCGTAGGCGAAGCGCACGGCGATGCGGTTGTCGGTGAAGGCCCAGAGCTCCTTGATCAGCCGGTACTGCTGCTCGCGCACCCATTTGCCGGTGAGGAACTGGACGATCTGCTCGCGCCCCTGGACGAAGGTGGCGCGGTTGCGCCAGCGGCTGTCCGGTGTATAGGCCAGCGACACGCGGTGGGGATCGCGGCTGTTCCAGCCGTCCTCGGCGAGGCGGACTTTCTGGATGGCGGTTTCGCGGGTGAACGGCGGCAGCGGGGGACGGGCTTCGCTCATGGTGGTCTCCAGAGATCGTGAAGGTTGGACGCTGGTCTCCATACTCCGCCCGACCCCGGATGGGGTAAATGACGGTAATCCCACAGATATTGCCAATCGACTGTGAAGGGCCGTCTGTTGCTTTGACGTGACACCGATCCTCGCGGCCTCTCCCCAGTCCTCTCCCTTCAGGGAGAGGGCTGGGGAGAGGGGTTCCCGGCCACTGCACCATGATTCCCCGTCACCTTCCTCAACCCCACCCGATCCTGGCTGGGGCACACGCCGAACTTCGCCCGGTAGCTGCGCGACAGGTACGAGGGCGTCTCGAAGCCGCAGGCCACGCCGATCTCCAGCACGCTCATGTCGGTCTGGCGCAGCAGCTGGCGCGCCTTGTCCAGGCGCAGGCCGAGGTAAAAGTTCGACGGGGTATCGTTCAGGTGCAGGCGGAACAGGCGTTCGAGCTGGCGCCGGGTCACCTGGATGCGCTCGGCCAGCTCCAGTGTCGACAGCGGCGGCTCGGTGTGCCGTTCCATCTCGCCGATCACCTGCACCAGCTTGCGATTGCTCACCCCGTAGCGGCTGGCGACCTGCAGGCGCTGGTGGTCCTGGCGGGTGCGGATTCGCCCGACCACGAACTGCTCCGACACCTGCACTGCCAGCGCCGGCCCGTGGTCCTGGGCGATCAGGTCGAGCATCAGGTCGATGGAGGCGGTGCCGCCGGCGGACGTGATGCGCGCCCCGTCGATCTCGAACAGCTCCTGGGTCGCCTGCACCTGTGGATACGTTTCCCGAAAGGCATCCAGCGCCTCCCAGTGCACCGTGCAGCGCTGGCGCTGCAGCAGCCCGGCTTCGGCCAGCACGAAGCTGCCGGTGTCGATGCCGCCCAGGGTGACGCCTTCGCGGTCCAGGCGCTTGAGCCAGTGCAGCAACGCCGGGCTGCAGGCGCGCAGCGGCTCGAAGCCGGCCACCACCAGCAGCGTATCGCCCGCGCGCAGCGCTTCCAGGCCGCTGTCGGCGTTCATCGACATGCCGTTGCTGGCCAGCACCGGACCACCGTCCAGGCTCATCAGGTGCCAGCGGTACAGCTCGCCGCGAAAGCGGTTGGCCACCCGCAGCGGCTCCACGGCGGAAACGAAGCCCATCACCGAAAAACCGGGCAACAGCAGGAACCAGAAGTCTTGGGACATGGCGGGTACCGTGCAATGGAGGGCAGCGTAGTGGCAGCCTGCCCATGCTTATGAACCAAGGACGTCGCGCTGGCAATCGGGGAGGTCGCTGCTGTGCAAGAGCTGGTCGCCGCAGTGCGATTCACGGCCCCTGCAGCTGCGTAACGTGATCACCACAGCCCCCCGTGAGGGGCCGCATGACACACAACAACGATAACCAACGCCGCAAAGGCCTTGAGGGAGAAGTCATGAAGCTATCGATCCAAGCGCTCGGCTGTGCCGCGCTCATGCTCGCCGCCACCACCAGCTGGGCCGCAGAGCCCGCCCAGTGCCAGAACGTGCGCATGGGAACGGTGAACTGGACCGACGTGGTGGCCAGCAGTGCCGTGGCCGAGGCCGTGCTCGACGGGCTGGGCTACAAGGTCAAGCAGACCAGCGCCTCGCAGCAGATCGTCCTCGCTGGCATGGCCGACAAGCAGCTCGACGTCTTCCTCGGCTACTGGCAACCGACCATGCAGCCGGTGGCCAAACCCTACCTCGACAAGCAGCAGATCGACGTGATCACCCCGCCGACCCTGCCTGACGCGCAGTCCACCTACGCCGTCCCGAGCTACGTCTACGACGGCGGTCTGAAGACCTTCGCCGACATCGCCAAGTTCAAGGACAAGCTGAGCAACAAGATCTACCTGATCGAGCCCGGCAGCGGCTCCAACCGCATCACCGCCGACATGATCGCCAAGGACAAGTTCGGCCTGAAGGGCTTCCAGATCGTCGAGTCCAGCGAGGCCGGCATGCTCACCGCGGTCAAGCGCGCCATCAAGCGCAAGCAGTGGGTGGTGTTCTTCGGCTGGAAGCCGCACCCGATGAACCTGCAGATCGACATGAAGTACCTCACCGGCAGCGACGACGTGTTCGGCCCGAACGAAGGCTCCGCGACCGTCTCCATCATGACCGCCGGTGGCTACCAGGCGCAGTGCGGCAACGTCGCCAAGCTGCTGCACAACCTCACGTTCAGCAGCGAGCAGGTGAGCCAGGTGATGGTCCCGATCCTCGACCGCAGCCAGCCGGTGGACGCCGCCAAGGCCTGGCTGAAACAGAACCCCGAGCCGCTCAAGGCCTGGCTCGACGGCGTGACCACCTTCGACGGCAAGGACGGCCTCGCTGCCGTTCAGGCCTCGCTGAAGTAACCCACTACCAGTAACTCCCTGCGCGTCGCCCGGCGCGCAGCGGGTTCGTTCGACCCGAAGAAGGACTGCCATCGTGAACTATGAAGTCATTGTCACCTGCGCGGTGACCGGCGCCGGCGACACCGTCGGCAAGCACCCGGCGATTCCCGTCACCCCGAAGGAAATCGCCGCCGCCGCCATCGAGGCCGCCAAGGCCGGCGCCACCGTCGCCCACTGCCACGTCCGCGACCCGCAGACCGGCAAGCCCAGCCGCGACGTGAACCTCTATCGCGAAGTGGTCGAACGCATCCGCGAGAGCGACACCGACGTCATCATCAACCTCACCGCCGGCATGGGCGGCGACCTGCAGATCGGCCAGGGCGAGCAGCCGCTGGAGTTCGGCGCCGGCACCGACCTGGTCGGCCCGCTGGAGCGCCTCAAGCACGTCGAGGAACTGCTGCCGGAAATCTGCACCTTGGACTGCGGCACCCTGAACTTCGGCGACGGCGACTTCATCTACGTCTCCACCCCGGCCCAGCTGCGCGCTGGCGCCAAGCGCATCACCGAGCTGGGTGTGAAGGCCGAGCTGGAAATCTTCGACACCGGCCACCTCTGGTTCGCCAAGCAGATGCTCAAGGAAGGCCTGCTGGAAGACCCGCTGATCCAGATCTGCCTCGGCATCCCGTGGGGCGCTCCGGCGGACACCACCACCATGAAGGCCATGGCCGACAACATCCCTGACGGCCTGACCTGGGCCGGCTTCGGCATCGGCCGTTCGCAGATGCCCATGGTCGCCCAGGCCATGCTGTTGGGCGGCAACGTGCGGGTCGGCCTGGAGGACAACATCTGGCTGGACCGTGGCGTGCACGCCAGTAACGGCCAATTGGTCGAGCGCGCCATCGAGATCATCGAGCGCCTGGGCGGCCGCGCGCTGAGCCCGGCCGAGGGACGCAAGAAGATGAACCTCAAGCCGCGCTGATCCAATCACCCTGCAGACGAACTGCCCTTCGTAGGCCTACCGAAATCATCGGAGTGTCTTCATGCCTTTCATCACCGACATCAAAACCTTCGCCGCCCTCGGCAGCGGCGTCATCGGCAGCGGCTGGGTCGCCCGCGCCCTGGCCCACGGCCTTGACGTCGTCGCCTGGGACCCGGCTCCCGGCGCCGAAGCAGCGCTGCGTGCGCGCGTCGCCAACGCCTGGCCGGCGCTGGAAAAGGCCGGCCTCGCCCCTGGCGCCTCGCCCGATCGCCTGCGCTTCGTCGCCACCATCGAAGCGTGCGTGCGCGACGCCGACTTCATCCAGGAGAGCGCCCCCGAACGCCTCGACCTGAAGTGCGAGTTGCACGCCAAGATCAGTGCTGCCGCCAAGCCCGACGCGCTCATCGGCTCCAGCACCTCGGGCCTGCTGCCCAGCGAGTTCTACGCCGATGCCACGCACCCCGAGCGCTGCGTGGTCGGTCACCCGTTCAACCCGGTGTACCTGCTGCCGCTGGTGGAAGTGGTGGGCGGTGCGAAGACCGCCCCGGAAGCCGTCCAGGCCGCCATCCAGGTCTACCAATCCCTCGGCATGCGCCCGCTGCACGTGCGCAAGGAAGTCCCCGGCTTCATCGCCGACCGCCTGCTCGAGGCCCTCTGGCGCGAAGCGCTGCACCTGGTCAACGACGGCGTCGCCAGCACTGGCGAGATCGACGATGCGATCCGCTTCGGCGCCGGCCTGCGCTGGTCCTTCATGGGCACCTTCCTCACCTACACCCTGGCCGGCGGCAATGCCGGTATGCGCCACTTCATGGCCCAGTTCGGGCCGGCGCTGCAGCTGCCCTGGACCTACCTGCCGGCGCCGGAACTGACCGATACCCTGATCGATCGCGTCGTGGAAGGCACCGCCGAGCAGCAGGGCAGCCGCAGCATCGCCGAACTGGAACGCTACCGCGACGACTGCCTGCTGGCGGTGCTCGGCGCCATCAAGGAGACCAAGTCCAGGCACGGCTTCGCCTTCGCCGACTAACCTCACGGTTCATCATTCGCTCCAAACCACCCCCTCTCCCTTCAGGGAGAGGGCCGGGGAGAGGGGCTCTTCGGACGCGAACATGACCCACGCCCTGAAAACCTACGAAACTCCCATCCTCGCCGAGTGGACCGACTACAACGGCCACCTGCGCGACGCCTTCTACCTGCTGCTGTTCAGCTACGCCACCGACGCCCTGATGGATCACCTCGGTCTCGATGCGGATCACCGGGCGGCGACCCATTCCTCCCTGTTCACCCTCGAAGTGCACCTCAACTACCTGCACGAGGTGAAGGAGGGCGAGAAGGTTGAAGTACGCACCCAACTGATCGCTCACGACCGCAAGCGCCTGCACGTTTTCCACAGCCTGCACCGCGTCGGCGAAGACCTGGCGCTGGCCGCCAGCGAGCAGATGCTGCTGCACGTGAACCTCGACGGCGGCGCGCGCTCGGCGCCCTTCGAAGGTATCGTGCTGGAGCGTGTGCTGGCGTTGGCCGAAGCCCATCGCCCACTGCCACGTCCCGACTACGTTGGCCGCGTGATCGGCCTGCCGGGCTGAGCGGGCATGAGCCGGCGCTATCCGCTGTCCGACGCCATGCAGGCCTTCGTCGCCGAGACCGAACGCCATGCGGTGGCCGATCCGTCCCTCGCCGCCCAGCGTGAAGGTTACGAACGCATGGCCGCCGCCTTTGCTCCGCCGGTACCGCCAGGACTGGTCGTGCGCGATGTGCAGCCCGAAGGTCTGGCTGGGCTGCGGCTCTACCATCCTGACGCTGAGCCGCCAATGGGTGGCTGGCCCACGGTCTTCTATATCCATGGCGGCGGCTGGGCGCTGGGCAGCGCCCGCAGCCACGACATGATCTGCATCCCGCTGGCCGCCGAACTGGGCGCGCTGGTGGTCGCCATCAGCTACCGGCTGGCGCCCGAGCATCCCTATCCCGCGGCCCTCGACGACTGCCTCGACACCTGGCGGCGGATTCACCAGGACGGCCTCGGCGAGCTTGTGGATAACTCCCGTCTCGCGGTCGCTGGCGACAGCGCTGGCGCCACGCTCGCCGCCGCGCTGTGCCTGGCCCTGCGCGCCACTGGTGAAACGCTGCCGGTGGCCCAGGCGCTGATCTACCCGGCGTTGGGCAACCTCGACACGCCCTCGCGCACCACCTGTGCCGATGCGCCATTGCTGACCAGCGCTGCCGTGGGCGAATACCTCGCCGCTTATCTTTCGCGGCCTGCCGACTGGCGCGACCCGCTGGCGTTGCCGCTGCTCGCCGAAGACCTCGGCGGCCTGCCGCCGGCCTTCATCGCCGTCGCCCAGTTCGACCCGTTGCGCGACGACGGTGCGCTCTACCGCGACCGCCTGCGCGAGGCCGGCGTGGCGGTGGATTACTTTCCCGGTGCCGGGCTCGTCCACGGCTGCCTGCGCGCCCGGCGCGTGGCAGAAGTGGATGCCCTGCGCGGCGCCCTGATCGCGGCCCTGCGCCGCAGCCTGAGTCGATGAGGAGGAACGCATGCAGACCACGTTGGAAAACCCCGGCATCGCCGACTGGCGCACCTACCGGCTGACCGCCGCACTGGCCAGCCTGCGCCCGCTGGACAACCGCCTCGAAGTGCTCTGGGCCGACGGCCGCGTCAGCCCCTTCCACCACCAGTGGCTGCGCGACAACTGCCCCTGCGGCGAGTGCGTCTACAGCGTTACCCGCGAACAGGTGCTGGAAATCATCGATGTCCCCGCGAACCTCGCCCCGTCCCGTGCCAGCCTCGACCAGGGCCAGCTGTGCATCGACTGGCAGGACGGCCACCGCAGCCGCTTCGACCCCGGCTGGCTGCGTGCCCACGCCTATGACGACGACTCCCGCGCCGAACGCCGGGCCGCGCACCAGACCACCCGCGTCTGGCGTCGCGACGTCGACGTGCCGGTGTTCCAGCATGACCAGCTGATGGACGACGACTCGGCGCTGCTGGGCTGGATGCTCGCCCTGCGTGACCTCGGCCTCAGCCGGGTGGATGGCGTGCCCACCGCGCCGGGCTCCCTGCACCGCATCGCCCAGCGCATCGCCTTCATCCGCGAGACCAATTTCGGCGTGCTGTTCGACGTGAAATCCAAGGCCCAGGCCGCCGACAGCAACGCCTACACCGCCTTCAACCTGCCGCTGCACACGGACCTGCCGACCCGCGAACTGCAACCGGGGCTGCAATTCCTGCATTGCCTGGTCAACGATGCCGACGGCGGCGACAGCGTGTTCGTCGATGGCTTCGCCATCGCCCAGGCGCTGCGTGACGAAGCGCCGGAAGACTTCCGCACGCTCTGCGAGGTGCCCATCGAGTTCCGCAACAAGGACCGCCGCAGCGACTACCGCTGCCTGGCGCCGGTGATTGCCCTGGATGCGCGCGGCGAGATCAGCGAAATCCGCATCGCCAACTTCCTGCGCGGCCCCTTCGACGCCCCGGCCGAGCGCATGGAGGCGCTGTATCACGCCTGGCGCGCCTTCCTCACGCTCACCCGCGACCCACGCTTCCGCCTGCAGCAGAAGCTGCGCGCCGGGCAGATGTGGTGCTTCGACAACCGCCGCACCCTGCACGCCCGCACCGCCTTCGACCCCGCCAGCGGCGAACGCCACCTGCAGGGCTGCTACATCGACCGCGACGAACTGCTATCGCGCATCCTGGTGTTGCAGCGCGAGCGCTGAGTTTGGCGAAGCAACTGTCTTTCCCAGGAAAGTTTGTGCCCGAGGTTGCCCTCTCCCTAACCCTGGCTGCGCGCCCCGCTCCGAAGGGAGAGGGGGCCGTGCGGAACAGGCTTAAACTAATGCGTGCGCCGGGTGGCTCCCTCTCCCTTCAGGGAGAGGGTGGGGGAGAGGGCTGACGCTCGCACAGAACTTTCCAGGTAGAAGGGCTTTCCTCAACACAAAAAAATCCCCTGCGGCGCCCGACGCGCGGCAGGGGACAAATCGAGCCGGATCAGGCTCTCAGTGTGCGAGGCCCCGCCGCTGGCGCCGGTGCCGGCTGCGGGGTATGGAATCCAGTCTGCGCGCCGCGCCGCTTCACCGGTTAGCCGAAAACGACCTGCGCGTGCCCGCCGCGGACATTCCGTCGGCGGGGTGCTTGCCCTGCCCCGTCTGGCTTACCAGAATCGAGGCAGACCCCGCCGCCGCCAAGGAGACCCGCGATGATGCACGCCGACCTGATCGACCAGGACGATTTCCGCGAACGCCTGCAGGCGCTGGGGTTCGCCGTGCCGCCGGCCGTCACCGCCGAGCAGGCCTGCGAATACGCCGTGCGTGGCCTGACCCCGGAGCGCTCGCTGGCGCTGCGCCGCCTGGTGGAGGAAATGCTCGCCGGCAACGCCACCCTGTTGCCGGCCGTGCGCGAAGCGATTTCTCGGCAGTTGCTGCCGGCGCTGGTACCCAAAGTGTGACAATCAGGCGCACAAACGGCTGCTGATTGTGCGCGACGTCTCCCAGAAAATGGGAAATGTCTTACATTTTTTCGGGATGGTGGCCTAAAGGCATCACTCATCCAATATGATCCAATCCGCTTTTTTTTCGGATGAACTGGCCGTGCGGCCAGATGACAGGGATCGTAAGGATGCATGCTCTCCACCGTGGCTGGATGCCCGTCCTGGCATTCTGCTGTGCCTCGGCAAGCTTTGCCGCACCACTGCCCTCGCCGGGTGACAACGACCTTCAACGACAGCGCCAGGAGCAACTCCTGCGCGAGCAGCAGAAGCGTCTGGAGGAACTCCAGCAGCTCCCCGGCAAATCGACGACCGAAGCACCGCCGACCACCGCGCCGGACACCCGTTGCTTCACTGTCCGCCGCATCACCCTCGAAGGCGCCGAGCATCTCGATGCGCGCTCGCGCGAGACGCTGCTGGCGCCCTATCGGGAGAAATGCCTGGGGGTCAACCAGCTCAACGAGCTGCTCAAGGGCATCACCGACCACTACCTCTCCCGTGGTTTCGTCACCACCCGCGCCTACCTGCCGCAGCAGGACCTCTCCAGCGGCGAGCTGAAGATCATCGTGGTCGAGGGGCGCTTCGAGGGTTTCGATCAGTCGGCGCTGGCCAGCGACCGCGAGCTGGCGATGACCTTTCCCGGCGCCACCGGCGACGTCCTGAACCTGCGCGATCTGGAGCAGCTGGTCGACCAGATCAACCGCCTGCCCTCGCGCCAGGCGCAGATGGAGCTGGTGCCGGGCCAGGAAGTCGGCGGTAGTCGCGTGCAGCTCAAGGGCGAGCGCAGCAAGCCCTGGCGCGTCTCCGCCAGCCGCGACAACAACGGCGACGCGACCTCCGGCGAACAGCAGGCCGGTGTCGGCCTCGACTGGGACAGCCCGCTGGGCCTGGCCGACCAGTTCGGCCTGCGCGTCGGCCAGGACGTGGTCAGCGACCACTGGAAGCACTCCGACAACCAGAGCCTGTGGTACAGCGTTCCGTACGGCTGGTGGACCTTCAACTACAGCTACAGCCGCAACTACTACCGCACCCGCAACGAAGACGCTGGTTTCGCCTTCAAGTACGACGGCGACAACGAAACCCACCAACTGGGTGCCGAGCGCGTGCTGTTCCGCGACGACGTGAGCAAGACCGGGGTGAACGTCGGCCTCAGCCACCAGCGCACGCGCAACTACATCGACGACACCCTGCTCGACGTCTCCAGCACCCACCTCAGCGAGTTCAACCTGGGCTTCAACCATGGTCGACGCATCGGCAGCGCCTTCGTCAACGCCGATATCGGCTGGCAACGCGGCATCGGCGCCTTTGGCGCGCAGAGCGATGACCACGACGCTCCCCACGGTAGCCCCACCGCCCGCTACAACAAATACAGCCTGACCCTGAGCTACCTGCAGCCGTTCAAGCTGTGGGACGAGGCCTTCAGCTTCGAAAGCCTCGCCACCGGCCAGCACAGCGAAGACGTGCTCTACAGCCCGCAGCGCATCAGCCTGGGCGGCCTGAGTTCGATCCGCGGGTTCAAGGACCAGACCCTCTCCGGCGACTCCGGCTACTACTGGCGCAACCAACTGCGCTGGCGCCGCGCCGTGACCTGGGAGCCACTGCTGCCCTGGCTGCAGGAATACGGCGTGGCCTACGCCTACGACGTCGGCGCCATCGAGCATGGCCAATACAACCCGGGGCTCTCCGGGCGCATGAGCGGCCATGGCCTGGAATTCAGCGCGCGCGGGCAGTACGCCGCCGCCTCCGTGACCCTGGCGCGCTCCCTGGAGCGCCCCGACCTCATCGAGCGACGCGAGCACCCGGTGTATTTCCGCGTCGACCTGTTCTTCTGAGCCAAGGAAGAGGCGCCCAGGCGCCCCCCTTGGCCAGCCTGATTTCTCAAGGAGAGTGACATGAAACACAGCGTAAGAAATGCAGTCCTGCCGATCCTGGCGGCTGTCGCACTGGCCGGGTTGTCGGGCTGTGCCACCGAGACGTCCACCGCATTGCCGGTGCAGCAGGTCGAAAGCGTCAGCCGCCCCTATAGCGGTGTGCGTTCGCCCATCGCCGTCGGCAAGTTCGACAACCGCTCCAGCTACATGCGCGGCATCTTCTCGGACGGCGTCGATCGCCTCGGCGGCCAGGCCAAGACCATCCTCATCACCCACCTGCAACAGACCAACCGGTTCACCGTGCTGGACCGCGACAACATGGGCGAGATCCAGCAGGAAGCGGCCATCAAGGGCCAGGCGCAGCGCCTGAAAGGTGCGGACTACGTGGTGACCGGCGATGTCACCGAATTCGGCCGCAAGGAAGTCGGCGACCGCCAGCTCTTCGGGATTCTCGGGCGCGGCAAGACCCAGGTGGCCTACGCCAAGGTGGCGCTGAACATCGTCAACATCTCCACCTCCGAGGTCGTCTATTCGTCCCAGGGCGCCGGCGAGTACGCCTTGTCCAACCGCGAAATCATCGGCTTCGGCGGTACCGCAAGCTACGACTCCACGCTCAATGGCAAGGTCCTCGACCTGGCGATGCGCGAGGCGGTGAACAAGCTGGTCAACGCTGTCGACAGCGGTGCGTGGAAGCCGCAGAACTGAATCAGGGAAGGTAGGAAATGACCATGGACATGGTACGCAAGACAGTCGCCTGCGCAGCTGCGTTGGCGGGGACCCTGGCGCTGAGCGGCTGCGCGGGGCAGAAAACGATGTATCAGTGGGAAGGCTATCAGGAGCAGGTCCACGAGTACTTCACCGGCGACTCGAAGGAGTCCCAGCTGGAGGCGCTGGAAGCAGACCTGCAGAAGATCAAGGCCAAGAACGGCGCCGTTCCGCCGGGCTATCACGCGCAGCTCGGCTTGCTCTACTCCAGCCTCGGCAAGCAGGACCAGACGGTTCGCGAATTCGAGACCGAGAAGGCGTTGTTCCCTGAGTCCGCCACCTACATGGACTTCCTCCTGAAGAACGCTCGCGGAGGTGCCCAATGATGCGCGCCCGCCTTGCCCGGCTCGTCATGGGCCTCTCGCTGCTGACCCTGCTCGCGGGGTGCGCGCCGACCAAGACCGTCGATTACTCGGCATACAAGCAGGCCAAGCCGCGCTCGATCCTGGTGCTGCCGCCGCTGAACGAATCGCCCGATGTGAAGGCGACCTACAGCATGCTGTCGCAGGTGACCTACCCCTTAGCCGAGGCTGGCTACTACGTGGTGCCCGTGGCGCTGGCAGACGAGACCTTCCGCCAGAACGGCCTGAGCAACGCTGGGGATATCCACCAGGTGTCCCCGGCCAAGCTGCGGGAAATCTACGGCGCTGACGCCGGGCTCTACGTCACGGTCAGCGAGTACGGCACGCAATACCGGGTGATCAGCAGCGCCACCATCGTGACGGCCACCGCCAAGCTGGTCGATCTCAAGAGCGGCACCACGCTGTGGACCGGCTCCGCCACGGCCTCCAGCGAGGAAGGCAACAACGGCAACAACGGTGGCCTGGTCGGCCTGCTGATCACCGCCGCGGTGAAGCAGATCATCAGCAGCTCGGTGGACGACGCGGGTTATCCCATCGCCGGGATGACCAGCGCGCGCCTGCTTTCGGCCGGGCGGCCGGCGGGCCTGCTGTATGGTCCGCGCTCACCGAAGTATGGCAGCGACTGACCCCCGTGCCGGCGCTCGCTCCTGAGCGCCGGCGCCCTGCCTGTGCAATGCGGCCGGCGGACGCCGGCCGGACAAGTTTCGATCTGAACAACCTTGCCGCTGCAGGGTCGTGAAGGAGTCATACATGGACGTACGCCACCCGCTGTATCAAGCCATCGCCAGTGTCCTGGCCGGCATCCTGATCCTCAATCCCATCGTCGCGGCCGCGGCCGAGCTGGCGGTGGACGCGGCAGCCGGTGGCAACACGCACCTGGGCGCGGCGGGCAATGGCGTACCCGTGGTGAACATTGCCACGCCCAACGGCGCGGGCCTCTCCCACAACAAGTTCAGCGACTACAACGTCGGGCAGAACGGCCTGATCCTCAACAACGCCACCGGCAAGACCCAGTCCACCCAGTTGGGCGGGATCATCATCGGCAACCCGAACCTCAAGGGCGGCGCGGCCAGCAAGATCCTCAACGAAGTCACCGGGGCCAATCCTTCGCAGCTGCGCGGCTACACCGAAGTGGCCGGTCAGTCCGCCCACGTCATCGTCGCCAACCCCCACGGCATCACCTGCAACGGCTGCGGCTTCATCAACACCCCGCGCGCCACGCTGACCACCGGCAAGCCATTGATGGATGGTGAGCGCCTGCGCGGCTATGACGTCGACGGTGGCGAGATCGCCATCGAAGGCGCCGGCCTCAACGCCAGCAACCTCGATCAGTTCGAGCTGATCACCCGCAGCGCCAAACTCAACGCCGACCTTTACGCCAAGCAGCTCGCGATGGTGACCGGCCGCAACCAGGTGGACGCCGAGACCCTCGCCGCCACCGCCAAGGCTGACGACGGCAGCACCAAGCCGCAACTGGCCATCGACAGCTCCGCGCTGGGCGGCATGTACGCCGGCGCCATCCGCCTGGTGGGCACCGAACAGGGCGTGGGCGTAAAGCTCGCCGGCAACATGGCCGCCAGCGGCGGCGACATCCAGATCGATGCCAACGGCCAGCTGACCCTGGCCCGCACCAGCGCCGCCGGTAACCTGCGCGCCAGGGCCGGCGACATCGCGCTCTCCGGCGCCGCCTATGCAGGTGGCACGGCGAACCTGCAGGCCAGTGGCGCGATTTCAGTGGGCAAGAGTCTTGCTGCCGGCGGCCAGGTTCAGCTCAAGGCCGCACAGCTGAGCAACGACGGACAGATCGTCAGTGGCATCGACGGCGATCGCCG
The DNA here is from genome assembly GCF_057180225.1 of Pseudomonas sp. BB438. Classification (NCBI taxonomy): domain Bacteria; kingdom Pseudomonadati; phylum Pseudomonadota; class Gammaproteobacteria; order Pseudomonadales; family Pseudomonadaceae; genus Pseudomonas; species Pseudomonas sp. BB438. The sequence continues at coordinate 6,534,414 of NZ_CM170001.1, read as the reverse complement.
CATTGCCGGACAAGGCCTGGAGATCACCGCGGACACCATTGCCAACCGGGGACGCCTGGACGCTACCGGCTCCGCGAACATTAGCGCTGGCGCTGTGGACAACGCTGGTCAGGTATATGCCGACCGTATCGCCCTCAGTGCGCGGACTTCTGTGGATAACCGCGGAACCCTGCACGGTCGCGAGGTCGGCCTCACTGCTGCACAGCTCAATAACTTCGGTGCGAGTGCACAACTGATCGCCGAACAGAGCCTGCTGCTCAACGCACCGGGCATCGCCAACCTGGGTGGGCTCGTGCGCTTTGGCGACAACCAGGCCGTGGAGCTGAACTTCACCAACCTGGACAACCATGGCGGGCGACTAGAGGTTAAAGGCGGCAGCCTCACGCTCAGGGGCGGCACGCTCAGCAACCAGCAAGGCACCCTCGTTGGTGGCACCGCGAGTATCGACGTACAACGCATCGACAACGCGGCTGGCCTGATAGGAACCAGCCAGGGCGACCTGACGCTCACCAGCCGTGGCGAGTTGAATAACGCTGGCGGCAAGCTGCAGGCTGCGCGCGATCTGAACGTCAAGGCGGGGGTTGTGGATAACCGGGCCGGCACGCTGGTCGGAAACCACCTCGGCGTCACCGGCAGCAGCCTGGATAACCGTGACAAGGGCGTGCTCAGCGCAGAGCAGGGCAACCTCACGTTGAACCTTGGCGGCGCGCTCGACAACGCCAATGGCCTCGTTCAGTCGAGTGGCACGCTGCTGCTGGATGCTGGCAGCGTCAATAACCTTGCCGGCCAACTGTTGGCCGACTCACTGACCCTTACTGCACAAGGTGCCGTGAACAATAACGGCGGCATCCTGGCTGCCGGAAAAATGAGCGTCATCGCTCAACGCATCGACAACCAAAATGGGCGGATGCAGGCGCAGGCCGCGCTCGAGGTCACCGCCGATGACCTGAAGAACAACCAGGGCGTGCTGCTGGGCAAGACCCTTTCAGCGAAGCTGGGGAGCCTCAGCGGCAACACCCAAGGCACCGTGAGTGCAGACGGCCAACTGAAGCTCGTCGTTCGCAATGCGCTGGATAACGCCCTGGGGCGCCTGCAATCCGTGCAAGGCGATCTCGATCTCACCGCTGGCAGCCTGGACAACCGCCAGGGTGTCGTGGTCGGAAGGCAACTGCTGCTGACCGCCACCGAGCAGTTGGACAACCGGGGTGGGCGCATTGTTGGCGACGGCATCCTGGCCAACGCCAAGGTCATCGACAACAGCGACCAGGGGCTGCTGGTGGCCGGTACGGACGGTGCGATCCTGCTTGCCACGCAGCGCCTGTCCAGCAACAAGGGGCGCATCCAGAGTGAGGGCAACCTTGAACTCCAGGCGCCGCAACTGGAGAACCAGGGCGGTGTGGTCCTCGGCAACCGACTCGAAGTGCGTGGCAGCCACCTGGACAACAGTCAAGGTGGAGCACTCGTCAGCGATGGTGACGAGATCGTCCTCATCCTCGACGGCGTGCTGAACAATGCCACCGGCCTGATCGATGCCGGTGACCAGGCGCTGACCTTCACCCGCGCCGTCTCCAGCCTGGGCAACCAGGGCGGGACGTTGCGCGGTGAGCGCATCGACCTGCTGGCGGGCGCGCTCGACAACAGCTCCGCCGGCCGGGTCCTGGCGGGCGCCGGCGGCCTTGCGCTGAAGACCGGCACGGTGAACAACCAGCGTGGCCTGATCTACGCCCAGGGTGGCTCGATCACCGCCGAATTGGGCGCCGGCAGCCTGCAGAACCAGGCCGGTACCCTGCAGGGCGACACTGTCAACGTCACCGCCGCCGACCTGGACAACAGCCTCGCCAACGGTGAGGCCGGGATCATCTCCAGCCTGCTGGGCAAGCTTGAACTCCTGGTGGACTCCCTCACCAACCGCGGTGGCCAGATGTTCGCCAAGGGCGACCTGAGCGTCGTTGGTCAAAGCCTCGACAATGCCTCGGGGCAGATCAGCGGCGCCAGCGTGAACCTCACCAGCAGTGGAGCGCTGGGTAACCAGAATGGCCTGATCGAATCTGCCGGGGCTCTCGTCCTGAACAGCGGAACCCTGGATAACAGTCAGGGCGGTCGCCTGCGCGCGCTCGGTGGCGACAGCAGCCGCATCCACAGCAACGGATTGCTGGACAACCAGGGTGGCAGCATTGGGGTCGCCAGCCAGGGCTTCGAACTCTCCAGCGGCGCCGCGCTGCTCAATTCCCAGGGCCAGGTCCAGCACGCCGGCACAGGCCAGTTCCGCCTGAGCGCGGCCAGCCTTGCCGGAGCCGGCAGCCTCACTGGCCTGGGCAGTGGTTCGTGGCAACTGGGCAGTCTGTCCGGAGTCGGCCAGATGCGCTTGAACGGCGCGCTCGACTTGCGTGTGGACCAGGGCCTCGACATCGGAGCCGGGGAACGTATCGCCAGCGCCAGCGGCCTGACCCTCATCGCCGCCTCCCTGAACAACCAGGGAGAGTTGCTCAGCGATGGCGACCTCACGCTCACCCTGGGTAGCGACGCTCGTAACACCGGAACCCTGTCAGCCCAGCGTGGCCTGACCCTCACCGCCGCCAACCTTGTGCTACAGGGCGGGCGGCTCGCCAGTGGGCTGGATACCCAGCTCAATCTCGGTGGCAACCTCGACAACCAGGGCTGGCTGATCGCCAACCAGGCCCTTCGCGCCAACGCCGCCCAGGTCATCAACAACGGCACCCTGGGTGCCCTTGGCTCCCTCAGCCTCACCAGCGGCAGTATCGCCAACGGCCCGGACAGCCTGCTGTTCAGCGGTGGCGACATGACCCTGCGCGCGGCCAGCCTGAGCAACCGCTACGGCGATCTGTACAGCCAGGGCAAGCTCGACTTTGCCGGTATCGATGGCGGTCGCGCGCAAAGCCTCAGCAATCGCTCCGGCACGATCGAAGCCCAAGGCGACATCCACCTGAATGTGTCCAGTTTGGAAAATGTCCGCGATGTCTTCGACTTCGAGCAGACCACCAGCTTCGGTAAGTTCGACGTGCAATGTGGCCAGCACTGCGACGGCGACGACCCTTTCAAGCGCGGCAAGATCAACGTCAATGAAACCATCGACGAGCGCATCACCCAGAACAGCCCCGCCGCCTGGCTGACCTCCGGGCGTAACCTGACCATCGAAGCCGGCTCGGTGGAGAACCGCAACAGCACCATCGCCGCCAACGGTGACCTGACCATCAATGCCGACTCGCTGCTCAACCAAGGCAGCTCTTCTCGCACTGGCAGCAAGACCCAGGTCATCAACACCGTCAAAGGTGATTACGGCAAGATCCCCACTGGCCAGTGGGACGCCATGGGCCGGCTGGCCAACCAGTTCAATGCCAGCATGGCCCAAGGCATCTTCGACAAAGGCCTCTACGACCAGCTCTGGACCGTCTATGGCGGTGATCGCTGGGTCATCGGCACACCGGTGATCACCTGGACCGACGATGGCAGCCAGACCGCCCCGGCGACCCTGCAGGCTGGCAATCGCGTGAATATAAACGTCGCGCAGAACCTGCAGAACGGCACCGTTGCCGAGTACAGCCTCGCTCAGCTCACCGGGCAACTGGCCGGCAGCCTGCTCGGGCAGCAAACCGGCACCGTCAATCTGACCATCAACAAAGCCTCCAGCGATGCCCAGGCGCGCGGTCCGCAAAGCGTGGAAACCGTGACCCGCACCGCCGCCGATGGCAGCCAGCAGGTCAGCTTCATCCCCGTCGACTACACCGGCGTACCGTTCGCCGCCGTCGACCCAACCGCTGCGGACACCTTCCGACTGCCGCAAGGCCAGTACGGCATGTTCATCCGTGCCAGCGATCCCGGCGCCGGCTACCTGATCGAGACCAATCCAGCCCTTACCGACCTGGGCAAGTTCCTCAACTCCGGCTACCTGCTCGACAAGCTCGGCTTCGACGCCGACAAGGCCTGGAAGCGCCTGGGCGATGGTGCCTACGAAACCCGCCTGATCCGCGAAGCCATCCAGGCGCAGACTGGCCAGCGTTTCCTCGATGGCCTTGCCAGCGATTACGACCAGTTCCAGTACCTGATGGACAACGCCCTCGCTGCCAAGGACGCCCTCAAGCTCTCTGTGGGAGTCGGCCTTTCCGCCGAGCAGGTCGCCGCGCTCACCCACGACATTGTCTGGATGGAAAGCCGCGTCATCGACGGCCAGGAAGTCCTGGTCCCGGTGGTCTATCTGGCCCAGACCGATGACCGCAACCTGCGTGGCAACAGCCTCATCCAGGGCCGCGACCTCAACCTCATGGCCGGCGGCGACCTGATCAACGTCGGCACCCTGCGCGCCAGCGATGACCTCAACGCCGTGGCCGGTGGCAGCATCCTCCAGGGCGGCCTGGTCGATGCCGGGCAGCGCGTCAGTCTGCTGGCCGGCGACAGCATCCGTAACGCCCTCGCCGGGCAGATACGCGGCGATCAGGTGGACCTCACGGCCCTGCGCGGTGACATCGTCAACGACCGTACTGCCGTCACGGCCAGCATCGGCGGCAGCGAATACCGCAGCTTCCTGGATGCTGGCGCCAGCATCAGCGCGCGCAGCGACCTGAGCCTGGACGCCGGCCGCGACATCACCAACCGTGGCGCACTGAGCAGTGGTGGCGATGCCTATGTCAGCGCCGGCCGCGACATCAACCTCGAGGCCGTCACCGATGCCAGCCGCCTGCGCGACGTCCAGCAGGGTGGCCATCACGTCACGACCACCACCATTGAGCAAAATCACGGCTCAACCCTGACGGCGGGCGGCAATCTGATCCTCGATGCCGGACGGGATCTGAATGTGATTGGCAGCAAGGCAAGCGCCAAAGGTGATCTGACCGCCAGTGCCAGTCGAGACATCAACCTGCGGTCCGTCGAGGACAGCGCCAGCGTCGAAGTGCGCAGCAAAACCAGCAACAGCCGGACTCAGGAACAGACAGGGCAAACTCGCCAATCCGGTGCTGAGCTACGTGCCGGTGGCGATTTTGTGGCAATGGCGGGTCAGGATCTGAACCTCACTGCCAGCACCATCAGCGCCAGCAATGAGGCGTATCTCTACGCGGCCCGCGACGTGCACCTGCAGTCGGCTGCGGAAACTGACAGCCATTCTCTCAACAAGACCAAGCGCAGTAGCGGGCTACTCTCCAGCTCGGAAAAGAAAACCCAGGACAGCTCGCTACAGACCACCCAGGCCGGCTCCCTGGTCAGTGCCGACAAGATTGCCATCCGCGCCGGCCAGGACATCGCCGTGCAAGGCAGCGACGTCGCCTCCACCAACGGCACCAGCCTGCTGGCCGGGCGCAATGTGCTCATTGACGGCGCTACCGAAAGCTTCGAGGCCAGCCACGCCGAGTCCAAGAAGAAATCCGGCCTCATGAGCAGCGGCGGGATCGCTGTGACCCTCGGTTCCAGCAGCCTGAAGACCACCCAGGACGACCACACCGAACAGACCCGTGGCAGCACCATCGGCAGCGTGCTCGGCAACGTCGATATCCAGGCCGGCAAGGACCTCACCATCCGGGGTTCCGACCTCGTCGCCGGCAAGGACATCAACCTCATCGGGCAGAACGTCAGCATCCTCGAGGCGCAGAACCGCAACCGCAGCGAGGAAACCCGCGAGCAGAAGCAAAGCGGCCTGACCCTGGCCCTGTCCGGCAGCGTCGGCAGCGCGGTGAATACCGCCTACCAGTCTTCCAAGGAAGCGCGTCACGAAGACGACAGCCGCCTGGCCGCCCTCAAGGGCATCCAGGCCGGCCTGACCGGTTACCAGGCCTGGCAGGCGGCGGAGCAGGGCGGCATGACGTCCGCTAACGCTGACCAGTTCGTCGGCATTGCCATCTCCCTCGGCTCGCAGCAATCCAAGTCGAAAACCGTCCAGGAGCAGAGCATCGCCCAGGGCAGCACCCTGACTGCCGGCAACAACCTCAACATCCTCGCCACCGGCGCGGGCAAGGTCGGTGAAGACGGCGACATCCGCATCCAGGGCAGCCAGCTCAAGGCCGGCCAGGACGTCATGCTGGCCGCAAACCGCGACCTTATCCTCGAAGCGGCCTCCAACACCCAGAAGCTCGACGGCAAGAACAGCAGCAGCAGCGGCAACGTCGGTGTCAGCCTGGGCTTTGGCGGCAGTGGTGGTGGCCTGAGCGTCTTTGCCAACGGCAACAAGGGCACCGGCTTCGAACACGGCAACGGCACCACCTGGACTGAAACCACCGTCGACGCTGGCCGCCAGGTCACCTTGATCAGCGGCCGTGACACCAGCCTCATCGGCGCCCAGGTCAATGGTGAGCAGATCACTGCCAAGGTCGGCCGTGACCTCACCCTGCGTAGCCTGCAGGACACCGACGAGTACAAGTCCGAGCAGAAGAACGTCAGCGGCGGCGCCAGCTTTACGCTCGGCACCATGACCGGCAGTGCTTACGTCTCGGTCGACAAGAGCAAGATGCACTCCAACTACGACAGTGTGCAGGAGCAGACCGGGCTCTATGCCGGCAAGGGCGGCTACGACATCGACGTGGGCAAGCACACCCAACTCGACGGCGCCGTCATCTCCAGCACCGCCAACGCCGACAAGAACCGCCTGAGCACCGACACCCTCGGTTGGCGCGACATCCGCAACGAGGCCGACTACAAGACCCAGCAACAGGGCATCAGCGCGAGCACTGGCGGCAACGAAGGCAGCGCCTTCTTCGGCAATATGCCCAACGGCATGGTCACCGCCTACACCCATGGTGACAGCGACAGCGGCACCACCCGCTCCGCCATCTCCGCCGGGACCATCGATATCCGCAATGGCGAAGCCCAGCAGCAGGATGTCGCCAGCCTGAGCCGCGACGTCGAACACGCCAACGGCAGCATCAGCCCCATCTTCGACAAAGAGAAGGAGCAGCGCCGCCTGCAGGAAGTGCAGCTGATCGCGCAGATCGGCAGCCAGTCGATGGACATCATCCGCACCAATGGGGAGATCAAGGCGAACGAGGAAGGGCGCAAGGCGCTGGAGAAGGACGGCAAGTATCCGCCGGGTGAAGGCGCTTCGGCCGAGGAGATCAAGAAGTACAACGACACTCTGGTCAACTCCAAGGCCTACCAGGATGTAATGCGTGAATACGGCACTGGCAGCGACTATCAGAAAACCGCCCAAGCCGTGACAGCCGCCCTGCAATACTTGGCCGGAGGTGATATCGGCGGGGCGGTGGCCGGCGCCTCAGCGCCCTACGTCGCAAGGCTTATCAAAGACCAGACCGGTGACAACAACACCGCTCGCATCATGGCCCAGGCGGTGCTCGGCGCCATTGTGGCCAGCGCCCAGGGCAACTCTGGTGTGGCTGGTGCAGCGGGTGCTGCGACGGGGGAGCTGATTGCACAACAGCTGTACCCCAACAAACCGCACGACCAACTTACGGAAAATGAACGGCAGATCGTCTCTGCTCTTTCGACTCTGGCTGCGGGTATGGCCGGAGGCCTCGCTAGCGGCGATAGCGCCGGTGCTTTCGCGGCCGCTGGAGCTGGCAAAACAGCTGTGGAAAACAATGATCTAGGCAGTCGTCTCTACCTGGACAGAAAAGTCGAAGAGTTCGCCGCCGCCGGCAATTGCGGTGGTATGTCGACAGAAAGTTGCCGAGCCAAATATGCCGAAAAAGTCTTTGAAGAAGGCGGCGGTGCGAATGGCGTGATGCTTTCCGTCCTAATGGGCGTAGGGGCTCCGGTAGCAGCGGCTCTAGGCCCCGAACTGCTAATGGCCTGTATAGCCAACCCAGCTGTCTGCACTGAAGCAAGCTTGGCGGGGGCCGAGGTTCCCTTCGGTGTGGCAACGGCTGGTGGTACTGCGCTAGGAATGGGAGGCTTTGGTGGCCTGATTGGTAAGGAGGTATCGGCAGGTACAGGAGGGGCAGCAAAGCCCACAATTGAATTGTTTGGAGGAAAAAATGCTCAAACTCCAGGTGCGATCAATATTGATATAACCTCTGGGATTCAATCTGGTATCCGTGCGGACGCAAGAAGCTTGCCTTTGAGGGATAGTTCAGTAGGAGAGATTGTGGCTAGCAATCCATTCATTCCTAAAAGCGAAGGGGGCACATTCTCTATGATGGACTATCTGCCTGAAGCAACCAGGGTAATCGAGCCAGGTGGAAAGATTTTTATAAACTCTAACGCTGCAAACCCATATGGTAAATTACCAAGTGTTTCCGATCTTGAGTCGTTAGGGTTGAGAGTTATTCAAGACGGACCTCTCGACTCACGTTTCTCGGGGCAGACTTTCCTTCGCACAGATGGAAGTGTGATTACAGATTTGGAAAGTATGAAGACTATAGTTTTGGAGAAGATCAAATGATGATTTCAGTAGACTTTGATTCTCTCGTTACGTTTGATTGTATCTATGGAGAGTGGATTCATGAACATGGGGTTTCTCGCGTGTATGTCGAGAAGGGGCTAGTTATTAAGAGGTCCGTTTTTATTAATGACGAGGAAGGTGCGAGAATCGTCGAGTGTGCTAGTGATGAATTACCTCGAGGTGAGAGCGCTTTTCCAGTTCACTATATCTATGATCCTGTGAAAGATGCCGAGTATACAAGCTGGAAGGTTTTAAATGGATTTTTGTTTGCTATTGGTAATGATGGGAGGGTGGTTGAATATAGAAGTAAGACTGAAAGCTCATATGCAATGCATGAGTATGTTGGGGGGTGTTGGTTTGTCTTCTCAGGTGTGACATTCGCGAAAAGGGTTGTTGACGAATACGCATCAGATAGAAAGTCGTCGTCAGGTAAAAAAACATCTGATGAGATTGGATGTCGGACCACCCTTGACTCGCTAGTTCATGAGTATGTCCTGGAAGGAGTCACTAACGCTTCGCCAGGGTCTGGGTGGATGTCTTTGGTGATACATGCTGAATCGTTTTTTATAGAAATTCCAGGAAAATAAAAAATTTGAAAAGGGGGTAGTTTTATTTTTCTACTCTAAAGCTGGACGCGGAGTCAGTATTAGAGTGTCGAAAATAAATCTGTCCCTTTTTAGTTCGGCCGCCAGGTCACCCTCGTCAGCGGCCGCGATACCAGCCTCATCGGTGCCCAGGTCAGTGGCGAGCAGATCACCGCCAAGGTCGGCCGCGACCTCACCCTGCGCAGCCTGCAGGACACCGACGAGTACCAGTCCGAGCAGAAGAACGTCAGCGCCGGCGTCAGCGTCGCCATCATCGGCTCTGGCGGCAGCGCCAGCCTCTCGGTCGACAAGAGCAAGATCCACTCCAACTACGACAGCGTGCAGGAGCAGACCGGGCTCTACGCCGGCAAGGGCGGCTATGACATTGACGTCGGCAAGCACACCCAGCTCGACGGCGCCGTCATCTCCAGCACCGCCAGCGCCGACAAGAACCGCCTGAGCACCGACACCCTCGGCTGGCGCGATATCCGCAACGAGGCCGACTACAAGACCCAGCAACAGGGCATCAGCGCGAGCACTGGCGGCAACGAAGGCAGCGCCTTCTTCGGCAATATGCCCAACGGCATGGTCACCGCCTACACCCATAGCGATAGCGACAGCGGTACCACCCGCTCCGCCATCTCCGCCGGGACCATCGATATCCGCAATGGCGAAGCCCAGCAGCAGGATGTCGCCAGTCTGAGCCGCGACGTCGAGCACGCCAACGGCAGCATCAGCCCCATCTTCGACAAAGAGAAGGAGCAGCGCCGCCTGCAGGAAGTGCAATTGATCGCCGACATCGGCCGGCAGTCGATGGACATCATCCGCACCAACGGCGAGATCAAGGCGAAGGAGGAAGGGCGCAAGGCGCTGGAGAAAGAGGGCAAATACCCACCGGGTGAGGGTGCCTCGGCCGATGACGTCAAGCAGTACAACGAGGCCCTGGTCAACTCCAAGGGCTACCAGGATGTGATGCGCGAGTACGGCACGGGCAGCGACTACCAGAAGGCGGCGCAGGCCGTCACGGCTGCGCTGCAGTACCTGGCCGGTGGCGACATCGGTGGTGCCGTGGCGGGGGCCTCAGCGCCCTACGTGGCGACGCTGATCAAGAAGCAGACTGGTGACAACAACACCGCCCGCATCATGGCCCAGGCGGTACTCGGCGCCATCGTGGCAAACGCCCAAGGCAACTCCGGTGTAGCCGGCGCAGCGGGGGCGGCGACGGGTGAGCTGATTGCGACCACGGTATACCCCAACAAGAAGCCCGAAGACCTGACAGAGAGTGAACGGCAGATCGTTTCCGCCCTTTCTACCCTCGCAGCGGGGATGGCGGGTGGCTTGGCCACGGGGGATAGCGCCGGGGTTGTGGCGGCGGCCGGAGCGGGTAAGACGGCGGTTGAGAACAACTTCCTTGGTGAAGGAACTCCGCCTGGACTGATGAGTTACGGCCAGGCTGCTAGCTCCCTGAATGACTACATGGTCAAGAACGGAGCAACTGCCGAAGAAATGGCTCAGGCCCAGCGTGATCTGGCTCAGGGTGTTGGCTATGACGGTGCTCAACCAGCAAATGAGTTCATTAAGGCTTGGGCCGAGACGATGGGCGGTGAAGCTTTGGGTCTTGGTATTGCGGGTGTTTTGGGTAAATTCCTAAGGTTGGGGGCAGCAGGTGCGGGAGCAGGTGAGGTCAGTTCAAAAGGTTACACTGGTGGTTTCGGCCCTATGTATAAGCAAGCCGATAGTCCTCAGTTGGAAAAGATACTTACTTCCTACTTCGGAAAGGACAAAACCGGTACGCGGGTGGGTAATGGAGGAGTAGCAGACGCATTGAGGTACGAAAAGCAAACAGGGGACCTGCTATCTGAAGCTTCTCATGAGCAAAAAGCTCGAGAAGTTCAGACTCGGTTGAATAATTTTGTAAGAAATGCGGACAACCAACCTCCAGGTTCGTATCCCTACAGCCAAAGAGATGTTGATTATGCTCGCGAGTAAAGGATTTGGATAATGCTCTCCAGTACTGAGGCGTTTTTAAATTTTATTTCGTGGATTCTCTCCTTGCAGCTGTTTTCCTCGGAGCAGCTTGTTGAAATTCTTGAGGAGTTTAATGGCGTCGAAGGTGTTGTTAATGATGAGCTTTATATCTCGGCATACGAAGAGTTGGCGCGTTATGTTTCGCATAAGATCTCTATTGACGAGATGGCGAATCTGTTAAGAGCTAGCGTTAATGAGTTGAGCAGCATGCCTGGAGAGCAGTACTACTTTGTTGAAGCAGTTGTTGACGAGTATTCTGCTGAGCATCTGAATATTACTCAGCTTATAGATTCATCTCCTGAGAGATACAGGAAATATTTGAGCAGACGTTTTGGATAAGTTGCCGAGACGAAATCTAGGCGCGAAAAGTGGGCAGATTTATTTTTCTACTCTAAAACTGGCTGCGAGTCAGGATTTATCGTGCGAAAAATAAATCTGTCCTCTTTTTTACTTTTTTACTAATTTGACACATATCCCGGTGGATTTTTGAGAAATGAAATCTTCTAGTTACTATCAAGATCTGCCGGAGTCCATGCCCGCGGAAGATATAAAGGTTGAGTTTTTAGACGTGCTGAAACGTTTAAAGTCTGGAAGTTTATCCAAGGAGAATGCACTTAAGGCTTTTTTGGAATTGAGTGATAGGCAATGGAATACTTATTGTGCTCTGAATGATGATATAAAGTCTTCAGTGGCAGATACCTTAATTGCACTGTGGGATGGCCGATGTATCGAGTCAGCAGAGACGACGGTTGCTATAGTTTCGAGACTGGGGCTTGGGCGGGTTCTTAGATTCTTAAGTGAAATTGACCCCGGCCAGACATCTCCTGACGTATATGCAGAAATTCATGAGGCAGTAGAAGAGTTGAGGGATACTGTAGAAGATCCTTATAGTGGGATGCAAAATTAAAAAAGTTTAAGGCAAAAAAGGGAGAAGATATTTTCTACTCTAAAACTTACTGTCGGGACCGGAAAGGGGACAGATTTATTTTTCTACTCTAAAATTGCCCGTTGAGCCCGAGTTAGAGTACAGAAAATAAATCTGTCTCCTTTTTCGCACTCTTTTTCGCACTAGTAAAAAGTTCGGATAATAATTACTTCATCCCAGTGCTGAATGCAAAAACTCCATACGGCACGGCAGGCGCTGTCTACCTGTTTGGTGTTGGAAGGAAGGGGTATGAGTTCGGTAGTGTCTATTCGGATCAAGATTTCGGAGGGAAATAGTATGGTTGCCACTAGATGGCTGATTTATGCAATGTTTTTTTTGATTGTTTTTTCACTTGTCCTTTTTTTGTATATTCTTTGATGGGTGGGGTGATGGTTTTAATGGATGTCGATGAAAGTAAGCAGGTTGTTATGTTAAAGTGGATTTTACCGTCAGTCTGCGTTTTTCTATCAATAACATATATAGTGAAGAAGTGGAGCAAAATAAGAAATATGGTGAGAGAGCTTTCGCCATAATTTTTCGCAGAAAGGCATGATCGGTGATCTGTTAAGACCGAAAAGGGTCTGGCAGGGTCTGGCAGGGTCTGGCTCAGCCATGGCAGCGGTAGGAACTACCACCGTCACTGCTGCCGGTGTGACCACCACCACTGCCGTATCGGCTGGTTGGGCCAACGTTGCTCTCACCGCAGTGGCGACATCCGCCGCCTCGCAGAGAAAAGGGGACAGAGAAAAGAGGACAGATTTATTTTTCTACTCTAAAACTGGCTGGGGAGTCAGGATTAGAGTACATAAAATAAATCTGTCCCCTTTTTCCAAGGCTTCCCTGTTGTGAAGTTTGAGGGGGTAACTGGAGCAAACGTCAACGTTGGTGTGGTTATAATCGATCAGCCAACTAATGTTTTATTATCAAGGGAACGAAAAGCCCTAGTATCGTACCAACTAACCCTAACTGGAGTCAGAAATGAGCACTGGATTTAGCTTGAATGAATGGAACTTTCAAGTGCTCATGCTTGTTCAAGCTCTAGTCGGTGCGATTTCATCAAACTTCAGAATGGTTGCTTTGTCCTGTGATGATGGTGGTTGGGTCCTAAGTTTCTATCTGGAAAAGGATATCGAAGATGACGTGGACGAGATCGAGGATGTCGTTTGCCAATATACAGCATATCAAGATTCTAACTTGAAATGCCGGTATGAAATTATTGTTGGTGATCAGGTTTTGCCTGTGCTCGCTGAGTCGGGGAGAGTGGTTTACCGAAGAAGGGAATAGCTAAGATGCAAAAGGAACTGCAACAGCTGGTGAGGCTGCTAGCAGCTCTATTGCTAACACTACTCGTTCAGGCGTTGTACGTCTAACGCATCTGACTGGCGTGGGGTTAGAGATCAATGGGGTGATCTTGGTTGTGTTGAAATATTAAGTTTAGAGAATAGGGCGAAAAGGGGGCAGATTTATTTTTCTACTCTAAAGCTGGGCTCGGAGTCAGGGTTAGAGTACGTAAAATAAATCTGTCCCCTTTTTCCTTTATAAGGGGCTTCATATGAGGTTCATTCCAATACCCCAATTCCTCAGCATGTCAAGGATTGGCTGAGCAAGAAAGGTATACCCTTCAAGGAGTACTAACTATGTCTGTGCAGGCGAGCATTGATATCTCCTTCGCCCGAGGTCAAGACCCGAGCGAGATCTTAAATAAGCTGATCGGTTTTGGTTGGGAAGTTGGGTTTGGTGGGAAGGTGATGTTTCTACCAGAAAACGGTTTTGATGAATATGAGTGGGTCGTGTGGGATTTAAAAAGGTTTGATATTTTAGATTTTTTAGATGAAACAAGAAAAATTGGAAAGGCCGGTATCACGCTGGTTTTAAGCAATGATGTTGGTGGAGAGTTTTTAATCTCAAGAGATTTGGTTTCATTTTCACTTTCGATTAATCGGGTTTTGTTGGTTGATAGGATTCCTGATTTTAGCTGGTATATTTCACGGATTTTACCGGCTTTGGATGGGGTGGAAATCTTTAGCATCCAGTGCGAAACGATTTTTTAGACAAAAAATGCAATTTTATTTTTCCACTCTAAAAGTGGCTGGCGAGTCGGGATTAGAGTACAGAAAATAAATCTGTCCCCTTTTTTGGTCCTTGATTCTGGAATGTTGAGGCCAAGCTTTAAAAATTTTTCCGAATATGATGGAATAGGTCATGTCAGAGTTAACGTCTCTGATGATTAGTAAGAAAAAGGAAAGAGGACGGAAAAAGCGGACAGATTTATTTTTCCTAATTTTTTAGAATGTATAGTGATTTTGAAAGTTGCATATTTGACTTTGCGCTGGAGAGAAATCCCGGTGATTATTGGTATGATTGTGCTATTTCAGAAACTTCTGGTATTTTGAGAAAGTTTGATAAGGGTGACTGGGCGCGGCTCTTAATTGAATTAGAAAGTAAGGATGATTTCTGGAAAAAAAGGCTGGTAGAATGCTTGGGGGATTTGCATGTTGCATATGAAGTTGAAGTGATTTTGCGTATTTTAAATACAAGTGATGAGGATTTGCTGATTTCTTGTTTTGATGCGCTGAGGCTGGTGGATCCATCAAAACTGGGGAGGCGGGAACAAGAAGATTTATTGCTCAGGGTTTCTTCCTTACTGGATGAAGCATCTCCTCCCGTGAGAGAAATATTGGAAAATTTCTGTGAAAAGCTAAAGAGCTAAGTTGGATAAAATACCGAAAGTTTAAAAGGAGAAATATTTATTTTTCTGCTCTAAAACTGTCTGGTGAGTCCGAATTAGAGTGCAGAAAAATAAATCTGTCCCAATGCATTGTGATCGCTCCTAGTACCGCTCTGCCTTTAAGGCAGGTCGGCTGCCACTTCCAGCGGGCTGAGGGGGAAGGTGTCGCCAACCGGGTCTCCCAGCAAGGCCAGGTAGCGTCGACCTTGCTCCTCTACCGTCACTTTTCGCCCGGCGTCGAGGGGGAGTGTCGGGCAGACGACGCGCAGGTTGTTCGCGTCGGGCAGCAGCACGGCGTGGCGAGGCGCACTTTCCTGTAGTTTGCTGCGCAGCCTGAGACGGCACGGTCGTGGTTGTGCGGACAGCCAGGCGCCGCGCAGTTCATAGCGGTCGCCGCCGAGCGGGCGCAGGCTTTCCACCTGTGCCAGGCGCCAGGACTCCTGGGGGGATGGCCGGACGCCGAGCAGTTCGCCAACCGCCGGTGGCGGCGAGTCCTCCCAGTGCCCGCTGAAGTGCTGCCCGGTGGTGCGAGATTGCTCCAGCTGCAGTGTGTTCGGCGCGCTGGGCTTGGGCGCGGTGCGAGTGAACTCGATGTCGTCCCGGTGGGCGACCAGTTCGTCCAGTCCGCCGCGAACACCGGAGTGCTGAGACCAGACGTCGCTCTCGTGTGGCTGGCGCTGGAAGTGACGGGCGTCGAGGCCGGCGTCGTCGGCAACGCCAAGGTGGGCGAGCAGGGCCGGGATGCCTCGGCAGACCTGCCAGGGGCTCGCGTCTGTCGCGTCCCAGCAGGCGAGCAGATGGACGTTGAGATCGAAACCCGCGTCGCCGTGGCTGGTCGCAACGAAGCGCTTGAGCATGTCCAGCAATTCGTCGAGCTTCAGGGCGAGGCCGCTGGTGCTGCTTACGGCGTCCGGGTCGAGGAAGGGACGGTCGCTCTCGCGTTCGAGCCGCCAGGTATTGCCCGGCTGTTCCGGCTGGATGTGCACGATGGAGGCGAATACCTGGGTGGATTCGATCAGCGCCGGCAGGCTCTGCGCGGGTATCTCCAGCGGCCGGGAGCCGGCGATGAGCAGGCAGTGCAGGTAGCCCCCTGCGACGGTCTGGCTGCGCGGCTCGAAGGCTTCGCCGTCGTTGATGGGCAGGTGCTGAACCTCCAGCCGCAGGGCGCGCCAGTAGAGCTGGTGCATCAGGTTCCACAGGCCGGGCGGCGGCGGATGCTGGTTCTGCAGCCAGTTGAAGTGGATTTCCTGGAGGCTGCGTACCATGCGCTGCATCAGCAGAGCCGCCGTCTTGCGCTCGGCGCGGCGGGTCCGCAGCAGGTGCCAGTAGCCACCGAGCAGCCGGCGGTGGAGGGCGAGGATGAGCCTTTGCGCCTTGTCGGCCCTGGCCTGGGCGAGCGCGTCGGTCTGTTCGCCAAGGAGGTCGGCGAGTTGGCGGCTGACGTCGAAGATTTCCGGGCGCAGGCGTTCGAGCTGACGCAGCAGCTGGAGGCCGGTCAGCGTCGTGTGGTTCAGTTCGATGGCCGTGCGATATAGCTCCCGCGTTCGCTGGGCCAGGTAGTCGAGGGCGGTTTCCATGTGTCCCGTGGCTCCGAGGCTCGCCGGATATGGCCGACGTTTCGGAGACTGCGGGATTCAGGTCGGTTTGCGATTCAGACGAATCTGAATGATGCGGAGCAATGCGTCACAGGCATGAAAAAAGGGAGGCCGTCGGGCCTCCCTTCGGGTTTCGGAGAACGCGCCTCAGAGCACCCGCACGCTGGCGAAGGTGGATTCGCCCTGGGCCTGGCTGAGGGCCGAGATGGCCGAGGAGTTGGGCATGAGGGCCAGATCCTGCGGGATGGGCATGACCATGACCGGTTGGCCGATCGGCTGGCCCTGGCGCTCGTCGCGCGGCGGAATGCCGAAGTACTCGCGGTAACATTTGGAGAAGTGCGGCGTGGAGACGAAGCCGCATACCGAGGCGACTTCGATGATCGACATCGAGGTCTGCTTCAGGAGCTGGCGTGCGCGGATCAGGCGCAGCTTCAGGTAGTAGCGAGACGGCGAGCAGTGCAGGTACTTCTGGAACAGGCGCTCGAGCTGGCGGCGCGAGACGTTGACGTAGACGGCCAGTTCGTCGAGGTCGATGGGCTCCTCGAGGTTGGCTTCCATCAGCGCGACGATTTCCTGCAGCTTGGGCTGGTTGGTGCCAAGCATGTGCTTGAGCGGCACGCGCTGGTGGTCCTGCTCGTTGCGGATGCGTTCGTAGATGAACATCTCGGAGATCGCCGCCGACAGCTCGCGGCCGTGCTCGCGGCCGATCAGGTGCAGCATCATGTCCATCGGCGCGGTGCCGCCGGAGGAGGTGAAGCGGTTGCGATCAATGGAGAACAGGCGGGTGCTCATGGCGACGCGGGGGAAGGCTTCCTGCATGGCGGCCAGGCATTCCCAGTGCACCGAGCAGTCGTAGCCGTCGAGCAGGCCGGCGCGGGCCAGGGCCCAGCTGCCGGTGCACACGGCGCCGAGCTTGCGGCCCAGGCGCGCCTGGGCCTGGAGGAAGGTGGTGTGTTCGCGGGTGACGCTGCGCTGGATGCCGACACCGCCGACCACGATCAGGGTGTCCATCTGCGGGGCGCTGTCGCAGGCTGCGTCGGGGGTGATCTGCAGGCCGTCGCTGGCCCAGACCTGGCGGCCGTCGAGGCTCAGGGTGTGCCAGCGGTAGAGTTCGCGTCCGGACAGCTGGTTGGCCATGCGCAGCGGTTCAACCGCCGAAGCCAGGGAGATCAGGGTGAAGTTGTCCAGCAGCAGGAAGCCGATGGACTGCGGAGCTCGGTTTTGCGGGGGAACTCCGGGGTTGAACGCGTTCATTCAGTCACCTCACGCTAGTCACAGTCGCCTCACGGGAGGCGTTTCTTATGCTTGTTGTTCTGTTCGGGAATCAGCCTCGGGGGGTGGCCCGGGCTGTTCCTCTGTTCTCGCTGCCTATGACAAGGCAAATGCCGTGCCTAGGTTGAATGGGCGTTCAATTAAAAAAGAAAACGGCATGGGAATGCCGTTTTTGCAGGCCTGGATTGCGACGCCTCGAAGGTCGCAAATGCGCATGGATCGTGGCCTGGGGTTTTTGGTAGCACTCACCGGTCACAGGGCCGGCGGTGCTGTGACCGGAACGGTAACGCCTCAGGTGCCGTCGGGACGGGCGTACCGTTTGCGCCATCAGGGGGCGCGCCGTGGCTGGCGTGGTCGATTGCGGGTCAGCACTCGATGATGCTGACGGCCAATCCGCCGCGCGAGGTTTCCTTGTACTTGTCGTGCATGTCGGCGCCGGTGTTGCGCATGGTGCGGATCACCTGGTCGAGGCTGATGAAGTGCTGGCCGTCGCCGCGCAGGGCCATTTGCGCGGCGTTGATGGCCTTCACCGCGGCGATGGCGTTGCGTTCGATGCAGGGCACCTGGACGAGGCCGCCGACCGGGTCGCAGGTCAGGCCGAGGTTGTGCTCCAGGCCGATTTCGGCGGCGTTCTCTACCTGTTCGGGAGAGGCGCCGAGCACTTCGGCAAGGCCGGCCGCGGCCATGGCACAGGCGGAACCGACTTCGCCCTGGCAGCCGACTTCCGCGCCGGAGATGGAGGCGTTCTTTTTGCACAGGATGCCGACGGCGGCGGCGGCCAGGAAGTAGTGGGTGACGTCGTCGTCAGTGGCGTCGGGGTTGAAGCGCATGTAGTAGTGCAGCACCGCCGGGATGATGCCGGCCGCGCCGTTGGTGGGCGCGGTGACCATGCGCCCGCCGGCGGCGTTTTCCTCGTTGACCGCCAGGGCGAAGAGGTTGACCCATTCCATGGCGGAAAGGGTCGAGCCGATGACGTTGGGCTTGCCGATTTCCTGCAGGTTGCGGTGCAGGCGCGCGGCGCGGCGCTGGACGTTGAGGCCGCCGGGGAGGACGCCTTCCTGGCTCAGGCCGTTGTTCACGCAGTCGCGCATGGCTTGCCAGATGACCTTGAGGCCTTCGCGGATGTCGGTTTCGCTGCGCCACATGCGCTCGTTGGCCATCATCAGCTCGGACACGCGCAGGTTGTGGCGGCGGCAGAGCATGAGGAGTTCAGCGGCGCTGGCGAAGTCATAGGGCAGCACGGTGTTGTCGGTATCGAGGCTGCCGGAGGCGGCCTGTTCCTCGTCGACCACGAAGCCGCCGCCGATGGAGTAGTAGGTGTCGCTGTGCAGTACGTGGTCGCCTTCGATGGCGGTCAGGCGCATGGCGTTGGGGTGGTAGGGCAGATTCTCTTCGAGCAGGCGCATGTCGCGGATCCAGTCGAAGGGGATCGCCCGGTTGCCAGCCAGCAGCAGTTCGCCGGATTCTCGCAGGGCCGCCATCCGCGGCTCGATCTGGCGCGGGTCGATGCGGTCCGGCCATTCGCCCATCAGGCCCATGATCACCGCGCGGTCGGTGCCGTGGCCGACGCCAGTGGCGGACAGCGAGCCGTACAGGCGGACTTCCACGCGGCTGGTGCGTTCGAGCATCTGCCGCTCGCGCAGGGCGCCGACGAACAGCGCGGCGGCGCGCATGGGGCCGACCGTGTGCGAGCTGGAAGGGCCGATACCGATCTTGAACAGGTCGAACACACTGATTGCCATGCCGGACTCCGGGCGAGCTGCACATCCATGAAGGAAGGGGATGAGTAGGCACGTCCCTGTGCCCGCGATGCCCGGCCATGATCGACCCAAGTCCGGCGCCGGCTGCGTCCATCGGCGACGCGGCCGTATCCAATAACGCCGCGCGCGTGCCCGGACGGGGCAGGGCGCGGGGCTGCCTGTTCCGGGGCCGACGAAAGCTTGCCTCTTTACGACGCCAGCGCCGCGAACCACGACCGGTCGATAGGCGTGGGCGGTTGTGCTGTTCCATGATCCGCCACCGACGAACGGCCGCGTTCGCCCGTGTCCACCCCCATTCTCCGCAGTCAGAGGCTGGTCTCATGAAGAGTCTTGTGTCGTCGCTGTTGGCGTTATCCGTGGTACTACCGGGCGCTGTGCGCGCCGCCGAACCCGAATCCTGCGCCGTGGTGCGCTTTGCCGATGTCGGCTGGACCGACATCACCGTGACTACCGCGGTGACCCGTCTGGTGCTCAGCCACCAGGGCTACCGCACGCAAGTGGTGCGGCTGTCCGTGCCGGACACCTACAAGGCGATGTCGGAGAAGAAGATCGACGTGTTCCTCGGCAACTGGATGCCGAGCATGGCGGGTGACATCAAGCCCTACGCCGACAACGGCTCGGTAGAGACGGTGAAAGCCAACCTCGAGGGCGCCAAGTACACGCTGGCCGTGCCGCGCTACGCCTATGAGGCGGGCCTGAAGACGTTTGCCGATATCGCAAAATTCAAGGAGCAGCTGGGCGGACGCATCTACGGCATCGAGCCGGGCAACGACGGCAACCAGCTGATCCAGAAGATGATCAGGGAAAAAGCCTTCGGCCTGGGCGACTTCAAGCTGGTGGAGTCCAGCGAGGCCGACATGCTCGCGTACGTCAAGCGAGCCGGGGCCTTGAAGCAGCCCATCGTGTTCCTGGGATGGGAGCCGCACCCGATGAATACCCGACTCCAAATGAACTATCTGGAGGGAGGGGATTCCTACTTCGGTCCCAACTATGGCGGTGCGACGGTCTTCACCAACGTCAGAGCAGGCTATCTTCAGGAGTGCCCCAATGTCGCGCGGCTGCTGAAAAACCTGAAATTCGACCTGACGATGGAGAACCAGCTGATGGATGCGGTGCTCAACGAGCGACGCAATCCCCGCCAGGCCGCCAAGAGTTGGCTCAAGGCCAACCCGCAGGTACAGGACAGCTGGCTGCAGGGTGTCGCTCCGAGCTCATCGGGCGTGGCGCCAGGGGGCCAGAAAACCGCCGCCATGGATTGATCCGGGCCTCTGGAAGTCGCTGGAAACGGGCCTTTCCACTGGATGCGACATGGCTGGTGCTGAATACGACTTCGCCTGCACTGGATGCGACCCACCCGGTATGCGACGAAATTTTCCTGCTCCATGATCGTTTACGAAATGACAACAAAAGGGTCCGCCCCAGGCCCCAACCATAATTCCGACCGCCGCGCCCCAAAGGGGCCGCGCCGGCGCCCCAACCCCGCAGAGGAGTACGCTCATGAAAGGTTGCAAGTCTTTGCTGCTGGCTGTGTCCCTAGGTGCGCCGCTGGTGGTTCAGGCCGCTGAACCTGAGTCGTGCGGCACGGTTCGCTTCTCCGATGTCGGCTGGACCGACATCACCGTGACCACCGCTACTACCCGTCAGGTGCTTGAGTCGCTTGGCTATACCACCAAGGTAACCATGTTGTCCGTGCCGGTGACCTACAAGTCGCTGGCGAACAAGGATCTCGACGTCTTTCTCGGCAACTGGATGCCGAGCATGGCCAACGACATCAAGCCTTACGCCGACAATGGCTCGGTAGAGACGGTGAAAGCCAACCTCGAGGGCGCCAAGTACACCCTGGCCGTCACCCAGGCCGCCTATGACGGCGGGCTGAAGTCCTTCGCCGACATCGCCAAGTTTGCCGACAAGCTCGACAACAAGATCTATGGCATCGAGCCGGGCAACGACGGCAACCGCCTGGTCCAGGGCATGCTCGACAAGAACCAGTTCGGGCTGGGCAAGTTCAAGCTGGTGGAGTCCAGCGAGGCCGGCATGCTGTCGCAGGTCGGGCGTGCTGACCGTCGCAACCAGTGGATCGTGTTCCTGGGCTGGGAACCGCATCCGATGAACACCCGCTTCAAGATGAAGTACCTCGAAGGCGGGGACGACGTGTTCGGTCCCAACTACGGCGGCGCGACCATCTACACCAACGTTCGCAAGGGCTACGTCCAGGAATGCGCCAACGTCGGCAAGTTGCTGAGCAACCTGACCTTCACCCTGGACATGGAAAACAAACTCATGGACGCCGTGCTCAACGGGGGCAAGAAGCCCGAAGAAGCGGCAAAAGCCTGGTTGAAGGACCATCCGGAACTGCTCGACGCCTGGCTCGCCGGCGTGACCACCCGTGACGGCAAACCGGCCTTGGCGGCAGCCAAGGTGGCATTCGCGAAATAAGAGCCGAAGTAATTGCCGTTGGCCGATTCCTCAAGCTTCTGATGGGCCCGCATTATGTTTCTGACTGACCACAAGCTACCGCTGGGCGAGCATATCGCCGCCTTCGTCGACTGGCTCACGCAACACGGCGCGTCGGTGTTCGACAAGATTTCCGACACCCTCGAGTTCCTCATCCACGGCGTCACCAACAGCCTGCTCTGGTTCAACCCGCTGGCGCTGATCGCACTGATGGTCTTCCTGGTGTTCTACATCCAGCGCAGCTGGGGACTTGCCGTATTCGCCCTGGCCTCGCTGCTGCTGATCCTGAACCTGGGGTACTGGCAGGAAACCATGGAGACCCTGGCGCAGGTGATCTTCGCCACGGTGGTGTGTATCGCCATCGGGGTGCCGCTGGGCATCCTGGCGGCGCACAAGCCCTGGTTCTACACCGCACTCCGGCCGCTATTGGACCTGATGCAGACGGTGCCCACCTTCGTCTACCTGATCCCCACCCTGACCCTGTTCGGCCTGGGTGTGGTGCCGGGTCTGATCTCCACGGTGATCTTCGCCATCGCCGCGCCCATCCGCCTGACCTGCCTGGGTATCCAGGACGTGCCGGCGGAACTGATGGACGCCGGCAAGGCCTTCGGCTGCTCGCGCTGGCAATTGCTGACGCGCATCGAGCTGCCGCACGCCATGCCGAGCATCGGCGCGGGGATCACCCAATGCATCATGTTGTCGCTGTCGATGGTGGTTATCGCCGCGCTGGTGGGTGCTGATGGCCTCGGCAAGCCGGTGGTCAACGCGCTCAACACGGCGGACATTTCCCTCGGCTTCGAGGCCGGTCTGGCCATCGTCCTGCTCGCCATCCTGCTCGACCGGGTGTGCAAGCAACGTTCGCTGCGGGGGAGGTAAGTACTATGTCGGCGATTCGATTCGAACATGTGGATGTGATTTTCGGCACCCACACCAAGGAAGCGCTCAAGCTGCTGGACCAGGGCCTGGGACGCGAGGAGATCCTCAAGCGCACCGGCCAGGTGCTGGGTGTCGAGGATGCCTGCCTGGACGTCAATCGCGGCGAGATCTGCGTGATGATGGGGCTGTCGGGCTCGGGCAAGTCCAGCCTGCTGCGCTGCATCAACGGCCTCAACCGGGTCAGCCGCGGCAAGCTGCTGATCGAGCACGAGGGCCAGCAGGTGGATATCGCCAGCTGCTCGCCGGCGACGCTCAAGACCATGCGCACCAAGCGCATCGCCATGGTGTTCCAGAAGTTCGCGCTGATGCCCTGGCTGACCGTCGCCGAGAACATCGGTTTCGGCCTGGAGATGCAGGGCCGCCCGGCGAACGAGCGGAAAAAGGTAATCGACGAGAAGCTCGAGCTGGTCGGCCTGTCGCAATGGCGCGACAAGCGCCCGGACTCACTCTCCGGCGGCATGCAGCAGCGCGTCGGCCTGGCCCGCGCGCTGGCCATGGATGGCGACATCCTGCTGATGGACGAACCCTTCTCCGCGCTGGACCCGCTGATCCGCCAGCAGCTGCAGGATGAACTGCTGGTGCTGCAGCGCCAGCTGCACAAGACCATCGTCTTCGTCAGCCACGACCTGGACGAGGCGCTGAAGATCGGTACGCGCATCGCGATCATGAAGGACGGCCGCATCATCCAGCACGGCAAGCCCGAGGAAATCGTGCTCAGCCCGGCGGACGACTACGTGCGCACCTTCGTCGCCCACACCAATCCGCTCAACGTGCTGTGTGGCTCCAGCCTGATGCGTGGGCTGGACCAGTGCCGCCGCCAGGCCGACGAGGTGTGCTTCGACCAGGGCCGCGACTGCTGGCTGGGCCTGACCGAGACCAATCAGATCAAGACCGCGCGCCAGGGCAGCAACATCATCGACCTGCAGCAATGGCGCCCGGGCGACCCGGTGGAGAAGCTCAAGCACGAGCCGACCCTGGTGGACGTCAGCATCCGTATGCGCGACGCGCTGCAGATCCGCTACCAGACCGGCCACAAGCTGGTCCTGCAGGAGCAGAGCCGCGTCGTCGGCGTGCTCGGCGACAGCGAGCTGTACCACGCGCTGCTGGGCAAGAACCTGGGCTGATTCTTCGCCCGAATGAAAAACGCCGGCTCCCTGCGAGGGGAGCCGGCGTTTTTGTTGGCGAGCGTCCTGTAGGAGCGGGCCATGCCCGCGATCGCGCCCTTGGGGCGCTTCTACAGGGCCATGCAGGTCAGTGCTTGAGATCCGCCAGCCCTTTGAGCAGCGCCTCATGGAAGCGCTTCGGGTCCTGGATCTGCGGCGCGTGGCCCATGTCGTCGAATTCCACCAGGGTCGCGTTGGGGATGGCCTTGGCGGTCGCCTTGCCCAGTTCGGCGTAGTTGCCCAGCTTGGGTTTCAGGTCGTCCGGGGCCAGGTCCTTGCCGATGGCGGTGTTGTCCCTGGTGCCGATCAGCAGCAGGGTCGGCATCTTCAGTTGGCCGAATTCATAGACCACCGGCTGGGTGAAGATCATGTCGTAGAGCAGCGCCGAGTTCCACGCCACGCGCTCGTGGCCGGCGCCGTTGAACAGGCCGGCAAGCATGTTCACCCACTTGTCGTATTCGGGCTTCCACTGGCCGGCGTAGTAGGTCGCCTGCTCGTACTGGCGGATGCTCTCGGCGCTGGTCTTCAGCTCGCGCTCGTACCACTGGTCCGGGGTGCGGTAGGGCACGCCCAACGCCTTCCAGTCTTCCAGGCCGATGGGGTTGACCATCGCCAGCTGCTCCACCTGCTGTGGGTACATCAGCGCGTAGCGGGTGGCGAGCATGCCGCCGGTGGAATGGCCCAGCAGGGTGATCTTGCCGATTTTCAGGTGATCGAGCAGGGCGTGGGTGTTGGTCGCCAACTGCTGGAAGCTGTACTGGTAGCGCTCGGGCTTGGTGGACTTGCAGAAGCCGATCTGGTCCGGCGCTACCACGCGGTAACCGGCATCGCTCAGGGCGGCAATGGTGGTTTCCCAGGTGCCCGCGCAGAAGTTCTTGCCGTGCAGCAGCACCACGGTGCGGCCGTTGGGCTGCTTCTTGGGCTTCACGTCAATGTAGGCCATGTGCATGTGATGGCCCTGGGACGCGAAACTGTAGTGACCGACCGGGTAGGCGTAATTGAAACGCTCCAGTTCCGGACCGTAGGTGGGTTTGGATTCGGCGGCGTGCAGCGGCAGGGCGGCGGCCAACAGCAAGGCGGGTAGCCAGCGGCGGGGCATCGGGTAGCTCTCCTGGTGGTGGGGCACGGGTCAGACAGCGGGAATTGCCATAGGTTGGCAGATTTCCGGGTGCTTCGCCGCATCGGTTGGTATCGAAAACCGTACCGTCGTGCGCGCCGCGGGAGCGGCGGGTGTCAGGCCGCGCTCACGCCTCCGGTCAGCCAGTCGATGAACAGCGAGAACAGCTCGGCCTGGGAATTGATCGCCAGCTTGGTGTAGAGGTGTTTGCGGTGCATGCGCACGGTTTCCGGCGAGATATCCAGCACCCGCGCACTGGATTTCACCGAGTGACCGCGCAGCAGCAGGTGGGCGATCTCCCGTTCGCGCTCGGTGAGCCGGTCGGCGCCGAAATTCATGAAGGCGGCGCGGATGTGCCGGTTCAGCGGGGCCTGGTCGTCCGGCGCACTGACTTTCACGCCACGTCCGGCCAGTAGCAGGTCCAGCCCGCCATTGCGTTCGAACTGGCGGAACAGCTCTCGCACCAGCGGCAGGGCGGTGGCCAGCAGGTCCAGCTGGGTTTCGCTGAAGCGCGCGCCGCTCTCGCCCTGGTACAGGCACAGCGAGACCTTGCGCGCCTCGCCCAGGTCGATGATGAAGTGACAGTCCTCGGTGCAGCCGAACTTGAGGTAGTAGGTCTTGTAGTACTCGCTGGCGAAGAAGTCGTCCGGCGCGATGTCGGCCAGCGGGTAGAAGCCTTCGGTGAGGCCGTCTTCCATGGCCAGGCAGAAGGGGTCGAGCAGGTAGCCGCGGGCGTAGTAGCGATCGACCAGCGCCTCGTGATGTTCCGGGTGGACGCCGCGATGGTAGAGCGGCTGCGGTGGCTGGCCGCGCTGTTCCAGGCCGAGCATCACCGATTCCACCGGCACCAGGCAGCCGAGGGCATCGGCCAGGCGTTCGACGAAGACGACTTCGCCCACGCTGGCCAGGGCGCGTGCCAGCCCCGCATGCCAGGCATGCAGGGCCGGTGCGTCGGAGGTTTCGCTCAGCGCCTGGGATTCGCTCATGTCCGGCAGTCTAAAGGGCTGCCGGGGTGTAGGCAAAATCCTCGGATCGATCATCAGTGCCCCGCGTAATCACCGCTGCGCTTGAGGTCTTCGGCGGCCTCGAGGATCGACTCACGCAGGGTGTCGACGATCTCGTCGACCTGCGCACGGGTGATGGTCAGCGGCGGCGACATCACGTTCAGGTGCACGATCGGCCGCACCAGCAGCCCCTTGGCCTGGGCGCGCAGGTGGATCTTCTCGCCGATGTTCAGCGCCTCGGGGAAGAGCACCTTGCTGCGCTTGTCGGCGACGAACTCGACGCAGGCCATCAGTTTCTGGCAACGCACGCTGCCCACCAGCGGCAGGTCGGCCAGCTCCTGCAGACGTTGCTCCAGATAGCCGCCGACGTCCTTCACGTGCTCCAGCAGGTTCTCACGCTCGATGATCTCGATGTTCTTCAGCGCCGAGACGCAGCTCACCGGGTGCCCGCTGTAGGTGAAGCCGTGGGCGAAGCAGCGGCCCTTGTCGGCTTCGCCGATCACCTTCCAGATACGGTCGGAGAAGATGCACGCGCCCAGCGGCAGGTAGCCGGAGGTCAGGCCCTTGGCGGTGGTGATGATGTCCGGCTGCATGCCGAACACGTCCTCGGAAGCGAAGAAGGCGCCGAGGCGGCCGAAGGAGGTCACCACCTCGTCGGCGACGTAGAGCACGTCGTACTTCTGGCACACCTGCCACATGCGCTGGTGGTAGCCCTTGGGCGGGATGATCACGCCGCCCGAGCCCATGATCGGCTCGGCGAAGAAGGCGGCGACCTTGTCCTGGCCCAGTTCGAGAATCTTGTCTTCGAATTCCTTCACCAGGAATTCGAGGAAGTCGCCTTCGGTCATCCCTTCCGGCGCGCGGTAGGGATTGGGGCAGGAGATGTGGTGGATGACGTCCTTGAGGAAGTCGAACTCCGCCGGGTGGTCGGCGACCTTGCCGCCCAGCGACATGGTGAGGAAGGTCGAGCCGTGATAGGCGTTGATCCGGCTGATGATGTGCTTCTTCTCATGCTTGCCGCGGCAGTTCTGGTAGTACTGGATCAGCCTGTAGGCGGTGTCCACGGCGGTGGAGCCGCCGGTGGTGAGGAACACGTGGTCCAGATCGCCCGGTGCGAGTTCGGCGAGCTTCTCGCAGAGCTGGATGGCGGTGACGTTGGCCATGTCGCAGAAGGGATTGGAGTAGGCCAGCTGGCGTACCTGGTCGGCGATGGCGTCGGCCATTTCCGCGCGGCCCAGGCCGATGTTGGTGCACCACATGCCGCCCACGGCATCCAGGTAGCGATTGCCCCTGGTGTCGTAGATGTAGGCGCCCTCGCCGGCAGCGATGTTCAGCGCACCGTTGACCCGGTGATCGTCGAACACGTGGTAGCCGTGCATGTAGTGGGCTTTGTCGGCGGCGACCAGCTGCTCGTCGTTGAACTGGGCGAAGAAGGCTGGGGTTGGGGTGGTCATCTGCTTTACCTCGGACTTTCGTTATTCGGCTGGGCGTTCTGCCCTCTCCCTAACTCTCCCTTCAGGGAGAGGGGACTGTTCGGAGTGCGTGGGGACTCCGAACCTCCTTGTGGATCGTGTTGCTCGTTACGTTCAGGATGCCGCCGTGATTTGCGGCGACTCCGCTTGGCCCCCTCTCCCTTCGGAGCGGGGCGCGCAGCCAGGGCTGGGGAGAGGGGGCTTTGGGTCTTGCGCCATCAGGTCCCGGTCTTCACCGCGTTCCAGGTACGGGTGATCAGGCGGGTGGCCTTGGGGTTCTGCACTTTCTGGGTGAACAGCCGGGCGCGGGTCTCGGCGTCGGGATAGATCGCCGGGTCGTTGCGCACTTCGGCGGCCAGCAGCGGAGTGGCGGCGGCGTTGCTGGAGGCGTAGCGGATGTAGTCGGCGACACCGGCGGCCACCTTGGGCTGCAGCATGTACTCGATGAACTTGTGGGCGTTTTCCACGTGCGGCGCGTCGGCCGGGATGTAGAAGTCGTCGAACCAGATCAGCGAGCCCTCCTTGGGCACGAAGTAGCCCAGCTTGACCTTGGCGCCGGCTTCGTCGGCGCGGGCCTGGGCGGTGGCGTAGTCGCCGGACCAGGTCATCGCCATGCACTGGTCGCCGTTGGCCAGGCCGTTCAGGTAGCTGGTGGAGTCGAACTTGCGGATGTACGGGCGGATCGCTTGCAGCAGGTCCTGGGCAGCCTTGAGGTCCTCGGGCAGCGCGCTGTTGGGGTCGCGCTTGAGGTAGGCCAGGGCCAGCGGAATCACGTCGGTGGGCGAATCGATGATGGTCACGCCGCAATCGGCGAATTTCGACACGATCTTCGGATCGAACAGCATCGCCAGCGAGCCGATGGGCGCGTCGGGCATGCGCTGCTTGATCTTGTCGATGTTGTAGGTGATGCCGTTGCTGCCCCAGGTGTAGGGCGCCGAGTACTTCACGCCCGGATCGTAGTGGTCCAGGTGCTTGAGCACGTCCGCATCGAGGTTGTTCCAGCTGGGCAGCCTGGACTTGTCCAGCGGCTGGAAGACACCCGCCTTGAGCAGCGGCGGTACCAGGGCGGCGTTGAGCACCACCAGGTCATAGCCCGAGCGGCCGGGCAGCAGTTTGCCCTGCACGGTCTCATACGAGTCGAAGGTGTCGTAGACCACCTTGATCCCGGTTTCCTTCTCGAAATCGGCGACGGTGTGTTCGCCGATGTAGTCGGTCCAGTTGTACAGCCGCAGCGTTTTCGCGCCGGCGGCATCCTCCCCGTGACCCAGTGCCGGCAAGGTCGCCAGCGCCGCGCTGAGTACTGCTGCGAGCGTTTTCTGCATGTCAGTCCCACCTTTGATTTTGTTATGGATTGGAGATGTCGCGGATGAAGCCACTCTCGGCCAGGGCCGGTTTGCCGGCCATTCCCCGAACGGGTAGGTAAGGCTGGCGTCCTGTCGAACAATCGTTCAGATTGGCCACCTGAAACCTGAGGAGCCAGGCATGAACGAGGAAGTCCGCTTTACCCGACTGGAGCCGGAGCAGCGCAAGGCGCTGCTGATCGAGGCCACCCTCGCGTGCCTGAAACGCCACGGCTTCCAGGGCGCGTCCATACGCAAGATCTGCGCCGAGGCCGGGGTCTCGGTGGGGCTGATCAACCACCACTATTCGGGCAAGGACGAACTGGTGGCCGAGGCCTACCTGACCGTCACCGGGCGGGTCATGCAGCTGCTGCGCGAAGCCATCGCCGAGGCGGCGCCGGATGCCCG
This sequence comes from Pseudomonas sp. BB438, assembly GCF_057180225.1. NCBI lineage: Bacteria > Pseudomonadati > Pseudomonadota > Gammaproteobacteria > Pseudomonadales > Pseudomonadaceae > Pseudomonas > Pseudomonas sp. BB438. Next base: position 6,505,287 of record NZ_CM170001.1, on the reverse strand, counting down.
GGCGCGGCTGTCGGCCTTCTTCCGCGCGTCGTTCTCCTCCGAGTTGCTCGACCCCCAGCTGCTGGATGCCTGGCTGGCGTTCTGGGGCGCGGTGAAGACTGCCGAGGAAATCAACAAGGCCCACGACCACTCCTACGGCGAGTACCGCGCGCTGCTGACGCAGGCATTGAACGAGCTGGCGACGGAGCAGGAATGGGCTGAATTCGATGCCGAACTGGCCGCCATTGCCCTCAGCGCCCTGCTCGATGGCCTGTGGCTGGAGTCTGGCCTGAATCCCAACACCTTCACCCCGGAGCAGGGCATGCAGATCTGCGAGGCCTGGGTGGATGGCCTCCAGTACGGCGGCCGACAGCGCTTCAGTCGGGCGTCGGGAGTCTGTTGATCGATTGTTCAGCGGACGGTAACCTGCCGCCATCTGCAGGACAGTTCCTACAGCTCTACCTCCACGCATAACAAGAATGGCCCCGTCACGAGCGGCGGCTTCAGCAGGGTATTGCGATGACTTCCCGTGTACTGATCGTCGACGACGATCCGGTGATTCGCGAGCTCCTCCAGGCCTACCTCGGTGAGGAAGGCTATGACGTGCTTTGCGCCGGCACCGCCGAACAGGCCGAGGCGACCCTCGTCGAAGCCGAGCAGGCCGACCAGCCCATCGACCTGGTGATGCTCGACATCCGCCTGCCCGGCAAGGACGGCCTGACCCTGACCCGCGAGCTGCGCGTGCGGTCGGAAGTCGGCATCATCCTGATCACCGGGCGCAACGACGACATCGACCGCATCGTCGGCCTCGAATGCGGCGCCGACGACTATGTGATCAAGCCGCTGAACCCCCGCGAGCTGGTGTCCCGCGCGAAGAACCTGATCCGCCGCGTACGCCATGCCCGCCAACCTGTCGCCGCGCCCGCCCACGGCAGCCGGCAGAACCACAAGCGCTTTTCCCACTGGACGCTGGACCCGGACCGCCGCCGCCTGGTCGACCGCGATGGCAGCGAAACCCCGCTGACCCACGGCGAGTTCCAGTTGCTCTGCGTGTTCCTGCGCAACACTGGTCACACTCTGAGCCGCGACCAGCTGATGGACCAGATCCGCAACCGCGAGTGGCTGCCCAACGACCGCTCCATCGACGTGCTGGTCGGCCGCCTGCGCCGCAAGCTGCGCGACGACCCGGCCGAGCCCGAGCTGATCATCACCATCCACGGCGCCGGCTACCTGTTCACCGCCACGCCCGCCGACGCCTGAGTCAGCACAGTGATTGCGGGGGGCGCAGGACAGTCCCCTCTCCCTTCAGGGAGAGGGCTAGGGAAAGGGCAGCTTCCGCTCCGATACCTTCTGCCTCTTTTTTTCGTCCTGCTGTCCCTGCTCTTCTGCACCGCCACCCAGGCCGCCCAATCCGTCCGCTACTGCGACTACCCCGTCTACCCACCCATTTCCTGGAGCGACGGCCATGAAGTGCGCGGGCTGGCGCCGCAGACCGTGCGCAGCGTGCTCGGCGAGCTGGGCTACGAGGTGAAGACCGTGGTGCTGGGCAACTGGAAGCGCTGCCTGCTGGACGCGGCCGAGGGGCGGGTCGACGTGGTACTCGCCTACCAGACGCCGCAGCGCGACGACGGCCTGCTGTTCTCCCGCGTGCCGGTGCTGCGCGAGGACGTGGCGATCTTCTACAACCGGCGCAAGCCGGTGCGTTTCGACCAGCTCGGCGACCTTGCCCATTACCGTGGCGGCCTGCTGTTCGGCGAGAGCTACGGGCCGGAGTTCGACCGCTTCATCGCCGAGCACGGCAACGTCGAATGGGTCTCCGACAGCCGCCAGAACTTCGGCAAGCTGATCCGCCAGCGCATCGACTTCATCGCCCACGAGCGGCGCACCGGCACCCTGTTCGCCGAGCAGTTGGCCGGTGGCCAGGACATCGTCGCGCTGCCCCGGCCACTGACCGTGGACTACCTGCGCATCGCCGTCTCGCGGCATTCACCGCTGGCCGCGCGGATGGACGAGATCGACGCCGTGCTGAAGAAGCGTGTGGAGGACGGCAGCGTCGCCCGCTGGCTGGAACAGAGCGAGCACGACTACCGCGCCACGCTCGCCGGCGACGGAGTACCGCGTTGAGGTTGCCCGGCGGCCTGGCCCGGCGCCTGCTGCTGCGGGTGCTGCTGTTCAGCCTGTGCTTCACCGTGCTGGCCAGCGCCGTGCAGTTGTACTTCGAATACCGCCGCGAGATGCGCGACATCGATGCGCGCCTGGAGCTGATCCGCGTCGGCTATCTGGCCAGCTTCGAGCGCAGCCTGTGGGACCTCAACCAGGAACAGCTCAACGTGCAGCTGCACGGCCTGGCCGACTTCCCGGACATCGCTCAGGTGCGCCTGCGCAGCGCCGATTTCAATCTGGTGCAGGATGCAGACGACAAGCGCGGACCGTTCCGGGTCGAGCGCTATGCCCTGGCCTTCCAGCCACCGGACGGCGAGCGCCGCGACCTGGGCGAGCTGGAGATCAGCATCGACCTGGGCGCCGTGTATTGGCGCCTGCTCCACGGCGGGCTCGCCAGCCTGCTGTGGATGAGCGTATTCCTCTGCGGCCTGGCGGTGGCGCTGAGCTGGATGTTCCACAGCCTGGTCACCCGCCACCTGCGCGCGATGGCTGACTTCGTCCGGGGGCTCACCGGCGGCGACCTGGGCACCGAGCTGGCGCTGGCTAAAAAACGCTCAGGCGAAGAGGACGAGATCGACACCGTTGCCGATGCCCTCGATGGTTTGCGCCGCGCCCTGCGTGCCGAACTGCGCCGGCGCGAAGCCGACCGCGAAGCCCTGCAGAGCAAGCGCGACGAGCTGCAGCGCCGGGTCGAGCGGCGCACCGCCAGCCTGCGTCGCGCCAAGGAGGAAGCCGAGGCCGCCAACCGCGCCAAGAGTCGCTTTCTCGCCACCATGAGCCACGAGATCCGTACCCCGCTCAACGGCATCCTCGGCATGGCCGAGCTGCTGCGCGCGGCGCCCTTGGGCGAGCAGGACCGCCGCCGCCTGCACGCGTTATCCACAGCCGGTGAAGGGCTGCTGGCGATCCTCAATGAAGTCCTGCACTTCGCCAAGCTGGAAGACGGCGCCAGCCAGCCGGAGCCGGTGGACTTCTCCCTGCGCCACCTGCTCGATGATGTGGTGACCCTGCTGGAGCCGCGTGCCGAGGACAACGGCACCTGCCTGCGCCTGCGCGTCGAGCCTCAGGTGCAGGACGGCTGCCGCGGCGCCGAGCAGTTCCTGCGCCAGGTGCTGAGCAACCTGCTGGCCAACGCGGTGAAGTTCACCGAGGAGGGCGAGGTGCTGCTCGCAGTCGTCGTGCTGCAGGACAGCGCCGCCGGCCAGCGCCTGCGTTTCAGCGTGACCGACGACGGCATCGGCATCTCCGCCGAGCAGCAGGAGAAGATCTTCCAGCGCTTCACCCAGGCCAGCGACGAAGTCGCGCGGCGCTACGGCGGCACCGGGCTGGGGCTGGCGATCAGCAAGCGGCTGGTGGAAGCCATGGGTGGCGAGATCGGCGTGGAGAGCCGGGAGGGCGAGGGCAGCACCTTCTGGTTCGAGGTCGAGCTGGCGCCGGGCGTGGTGCCGCGCGGCAGCGTGGCCGTCGAACAGGCGCCGGCATTGGACGTGCTGGTGGTGGAAGACGTTGCCCTCAACCGCGAGGTCGCCCAGGCATTGATCGAGCGCGACGGCCATCGCGTGCAACTCGCCGACGACGCCGAGCCGGCGCTGGTGCTCACCGCCGCGCGTCGCTTCGACCTGATCCTGCTGGACATGCACCTGCCGGGGATGACCGGCCTCGACCTGTGCCGGGCGATCCGCGCGCAGTCCGATGGTCTCAACGCGACCACGCCGATCCATGCCTTCACCGCCAGCGTGCAGCCGGGCATGGTCCGCCGCTATTTCGAGGCCGGCATGCAGGGCGTGCTGGGCAAGCCGCTGCGCCTGGACGACCTGCGCCGCGCGCTGTCCGGCGTGGCCTGGGAACTGCTGCCCGAGGCTGTGGATAACGGCCCGGTGGATCGCCAGGTGCTCGATACCCACCGTCGCCTGCTGGGCGAACACAAGCTGAACGAACTGCTTGCCAGCCTGTGGAAGCTGCTGGATGAGCAATGGCCGCTGTTGCTGGACGCGTTGCGCCAGGACGATGCGGTGGAGGCCGCGAGCCTTGCGCACCGGCTGGCGGGGAGTTGCCGGTCGATGGGCTTGCGTGGCCTGGGCGATTGCCTGGGCGCGCTGGAGGCGGCGGCGCTGGCGGGTTCGTTATCCAGCGATTGGGTTGAGCGGCTGGAGCGAGAGAGAGCGGTTGCTTCTGATCGTTTGACGAACGCCCGGACGTAGTTTCGGCAAGCCCACGCGCAACGCCCGCGTCGGCGGTTAGTCCTGTTCGCGAGCACGCTCGCTCCTACCAAATCAAAAGCCTTGAAATTCGCGCCCCACGCGGCCTGCACAAATTCCTTACATCTTTCTACAACTTCGATCCTGGCGAACAACCCCGCCTTACATCGTCTTCCAATAATCCGCTGGCATCCGTGCCCGAGCCACGGCCTCTGATTGATTGGAGATAACAATAATGATCCAACGTAGAGTTCAGCTCAGCCGCGCCCGCCGTTTCCCGGAGGTGCGCCATGTCTGAGTCCCGTCACGCCGGTAGCGGCGAGAAGATCCAGCTCACCCGCGCGCTCAAGAGCCGCCACATCTTCATGCTGTCCCTGGGCGGCGTCATCGGCACCGGCCTGTTCATGGGCTCGGGTGTCACCATCAGTTCCGGCGGCCCGATGGGCGCCATCCTCGCCTACCTGGTCGCGGGCCTGCTGATGTACCTGGTGATGGTCTGCCTGGGCGAACTGTCGGTGCAGATGCCCGTCTCCGGTTCCTTCCAGGCGCATGCCACGCGCTTCATCGGCCCGGCCACCGGGTTCATGATCGGCTGGGTCTACTGGATGAGCTGGGCCTCGACCGTCGGCCTGGAGTTCACCGCCGCCGGCATGCTGATGACCCGCTGGTTTCCCGAGGTGCCGATCTGGCTCTGGTCGGGTTTCTTCGTGGTCGTGCTGTTCTCCCTCAACGCCCTGGCCACCCGCGCCTTCGGCGAGGCCGAATACTGGTTCTCCGGGATCAAGGTCGCGGCCATCCTCGGCTTCATCGTGGTCGGCCTGCTGGTGATCTTCGGCGCCATCCCGCTGAACAGCGGCGCGACCGCGCCGGGACTGTCCAACCTGGTCGGCGACGGCCTGTTCCCCAACGGTCTGTCTGCGGTGTTCGCGGTGATGATGACGGTGGTCTACGCCTTCCAGGGCTGCGAGATCATGGGCGTCGCCGCCGGCGAAACCGACCAGCCGGAAAAGAGCATCCCGCGCGCCGTGCGCAACGTGGTGTTCCGCGTGCTGATCTTCTATGTGCTGGCGATTGCCGTGCTGTCCTGCATCGTGCCGTGGAAGCAGGCCGGGCTGATGGAAAGCCCCTTCGTGCAGGTGTTCGACATGGTCGGCATCCCCTACGCCGCCGACCTGATGAACTTCGTGATCCTGACCGCGATTCTCTCGGTGGGTAACTCCGGCCTGTACGCCTCCACGCGCATCCTCTGGGCCATGTCCAAGACCGGCATGGCGCCGCGCAAGCTGTCCAAGCTCAGCGCCCGCGGCGTGCCGCTCTACGCGCTGCTGATCAGCCTGGCCTTCGCCCTGCTGTCGTTGCTGACCAGCGTGGTCGCCGCCGACACCCTGTTCATGGTGCTGATGGCGGTGAGCGGCATGGCCGGCACCGTCACCTGGATCGTCATCGCCTACGCCCAGTACCGCTTCCGCCGCGAGCACATGGCCAAGGGTGGCACCGTGGCCGACCTGAAGTACGCAGCACCGTTGTTCCCGCTGATCCCGCTGGCGTGCATCGCGATCTGCTGCTCGCTGTTCGTGTTCCTCGCCATGGACCCGACCCAGCGTCCGTCGCTGTACTGGGGCTTCGGCTTCATGGCGGCGTGCTACCTCGCCTACTACCTGCTCAAGCGCAAGCGCGGGCGGGTGCTGGGTGAAGAGGTGGTGCCCAGCCTCGGTTGAGTCTTTCCGCACTGGAGAAGCCCCGCGTCGCGGGGCTTCTGTGCTTCTGGAGCCAGGGCATTTGCAGGAGCGGGCCATGCCCGCGAACCACATCGGCGCGGGCTGGGTCGTGGATATCCCCTCGCTCCTGCAGGGCGGCTTCGCTGCTGAACGATTGTTCGAAGTTGTAACAAACCTGCCCGCGATTCCCCTCAAAACCCCTCAGCCCCCGCGCCGCGCGGCCTTCCCGTCGATTGACCGGGCGTTACAAGCCACCCATTCGGGTGGATTGCCGGCTTGCTGAACAAGTGTTTAGTATTGGCTCCAACGCTTCATCCGCCTCAGCAAACGACTACAAGAACGAGGGCAGCATGACTCAGCCATCCCCGCTCAGCCGGGTCCAGGACGGTATCGCCTGGATCACCCTGAACCGCCCCGAGCAGCGCAACGCGCTCGACGTCCCCACGCTCAAGAACCTGCTGGCCCTGCTCGACGCCTACGAGGCCGACGAGGCCGTGCGCGTCATCGTGCTCAGCGGCGAAGGCCGCAGCTTCTGCGCTGGCGCCGACCTTGCCGAATGGGCCGAGGCCGAAGCCCGTGGCGAGCTGGAAACCTACGGCTGGACCGAAACCGCCCACGCCCTGATGCGCCGCCTGCACGGCCTGGACAAGCCGACCATCGCCGCCGTCAACGGCACCGCCGTCGGCGCCGGGATGGACCTGACCCTGTGCTGCGACTTCCGAGTCGCCGGCGCCTCCGCACGCTTCAAGGCTGGCTACACCGGCATGGCCTACTGCCCGGACGCCGGTGCCAGCTGGCACCTGCCGCGCCTGATCGGCAGCGAGGCGGCCAAGCGCCTGCTGTTCCTCGACGAACTGTGGAACGCCGAGCGCGCGCTGAAGGCCGGCCTGGTCGGCGACGTGGTCGCGGACGATCAGCTGCAGGCCCAGGTCGGCGAATTCGCCGCGCGCCTGGCCGCCGGCCCGACCTTCGCCTTCGCCCAGACCAAGCGTCTGATGCGCGACGGCGCCGCCCGCACCCTGGCCCAGCAACTGGAGGCCGAGCAGGCCGCCGGGCTGCTCTGCGGCCGCAGTGAAGATGCCGCCGAGGCGCTGCGCGCCGTGGCCGAGAAACGCTCCCCCCAATTCAAAGGCCGCTGACGGCTGCAGGTGATGTGATGGATTTCCAACTGACCCAGGAACAGGAAATGCTCGTCGAGGCGGTCAAGGCTTTCGTCGAGAAAGAGCTGCTGCCCTACGAAGAAGAAGTGGACCGCGCCGACGCGGTGTCCCCGGAGCTGGCGGCGAAGATTCGTGGCAAGGCCCTGGCGGCCGGCTTCTATGCCTTCAACATGCCCGAGGAAGTCGGCGGCGGCGGCCTGGACTACCTGTCCCAGGCGCTGGTCGAGCGCGAGCTGTCCAAGGTGTCCTGGGCGCTGCATGTGTTCGTCGCGCGTCCCTCGAAGATCCTCATGGCCTGCAAGGGCGAGCAGATCCAGGACTACCTGCTGCCGGTGGTGCAGGGCGAGAAGATCGACTGCTTCGCCCTCACCGAACCGGGCGCCGGTTCCGACGCCAACTCGATCAAGACCCGCGCCGTGCGTGACGGTGACGACTTCGTGATCAACGGCTCCAAGCACTTCATCAGCCACGCCGGCCACGCCGACTTCGCCATCGTCTTCGCGGTGACTGACACCTTCGAGCGCAATGGCAAGAAGCGCAACGCCGTCACCGCCTTCCTGGTGGACAAGGGCACCGCCGGCATGACCGTGCGCCGTGGCCCGAAATGTGTGAGCAACAAGGGCTACCACACCTACGAGATCTTCTTCGACGACTGCCGCGTACCGGCCTCCAAGGTCCTCGGTGAAGTCGACAAGGGTTGGGAAGTGGCCAACGCCTGGCTCACCGCTGGCCGCGTGATGGTGGCTGCCAACTGCGTCGGCCAGGCCCAGCGCGCGCTGGACCTGGCACTGCAGTGGTCGGCCGACCGCAAGCAGTTCGGCGCGGCCATCGGCAGCTACCAGGGCATCTCCTTCAAGCTCGCCGACATGGCCACGCAGATCCGTGCCGCCGAGCTGATGACCCTGCACACCGCCTGGAAGATGGATCGCGGCAGCATGACCGACGGCGAAGCCGGCATGGCCAAGCTGTTCGCCAGCGAAGTGCTGGGCAAGGTCGCCGACGAGACCGTGCAGATCTTCGGCGGCATGGGCCTGATGGACGAAGGTCCGGTTGAACGTATCTGGCGCAACGCGCGCATCGAGCGCATCTGGGAAGGTACCTCGGAAATCCAGCGCCACATCATTTCCCGCGAACTGCTGCGTCCGCTGCTGCGTTGAGGCCCGTGCGATGAAACGCGAAAACCTCCAGCGCCTGCTGGCGCCCCGGCACCTGGCCTTCATCGGCGGCCGCAGCATGGCGCGTGCGCTCAAGCGCTGCGCCGAAGGCGGCTTTGCCGGCCAGATGTGGCTCGTCAACCCGCAATACGACGAACTCGAAGGCGTGCCCTGCGTGCGCAGCATCGCCGATCTGCCCGAAGGGCCGGACGCGGTGTTCGTCGCCACCAACCGCGACCTGACCCTGCAGGCCGTTGCCGAACTGGCCGCCAAGGACGCCGGCGGTGCCATCTGCTACGCCTCCGGTTTCGCCGAGACCGGCGCCGAGGGCGAAGCCCTGCAGCGCCGTCTGCTCGCCAGCGCCGGCGACATGGCCCTGCTCGGCCCCAACTGCTACGGCCTGCTTGACTACCTGCACGGCTCCGCGCTGTGGCCAGTGGCCCACGGCGGGCACCTGGTGGAGAAGGGCGTGGCGGTGCTGACCCAGAGCGGCAACTTCGCCTACAACCTGTCCATGAGCGACCGCTCGCTGCCCATCGCCTACATGGCATCGGTGGGCAACCAGGCGCAGCTGGGCGTGGCCGAGCTGATGGACGTGCTGCTCGACGAACCGCGCGTCACCGCCATCGGCCTGCACCTGGAAGGCCTGAAGAACGTCCCCGGCTTCGCCCGTGCCGCCTTCAAGGCGCTGAACAAAGGCATCCCGGTGATTGCCCTGAAGACCGGTGTTTCCGAGATCGGCGCCGAGCTCGCGCTCAGCCACACCAGTTCCCTGGCCGGCTCCGACGCGCTGTATGACGCGCTGTTCGACCGTCTCGGGGTGATCCGCGTCAGCGGCCCCGTGAGCTTCATCGAAACCCTCAAGGCGGCCGCTTGCGGCAATCTGCCGGCCGGACCGAGCCTGGCCGCGCTGGCCTGCTCCGGTGGCGACGCCGGGCTGATCGCCGACTACGCCGAACGCAACGGCCTGAGCCTGCCCAAGCTGGTCGACGCGCAGCGCGTCGAACTGGCCCAGGTGCTGCCGGACTACGCCAACATCGCCAACCCGCTGGACTTCACCACCGCTATCTGGGGCGACGGCCCGGCGCTCGACCGCATGCTCGACAGCGCCCTGCAGACCGACGCCGATGCCGCCCTGCTGGTGCTCGACTACCCCGGCGAGGAAACCGGCGAGCGACCGCAATGCGACCTGCTGCTGGAGCTGTACTGCGCCGCGCTGAAGCGTCACGACAAGGTCGGCTTCATCGCCTCCGCGCTGCCGGAACTGCTGCCCAAACATGCTCGCGAGCTGCTGCATTCCCACGGCGTCGCCGCGCTGCAAGGCGTGGAAGACGGCCTTGCCGCCTGGGCCCGCATTGCCCACTACCGTCAGCACCGCGACGTGCTGCTGGCCCGTGGCGAAGCCGCACTGGTGCCGCTCTGCCCGCAGGCGCTGGACGGCGAAGGCCGGTTGCTGGACGAGTGGCAATCCAAGCAGGCACTTAAGCCCTTCGGCCTGCCGCTGCCGCGCGCCGCCCTGAGCACGCCGACCCAGGCCCGCGAAGCGGCCGCCGATGTCGGCTTCCCGCTGGCGCTGAAAGTGGTCAGCGCGCAGCTGCCGCACAAGACCGAAGCCGGCGGCGTGGCGCTCAACCTGCGCAACGAGGCAGCGCTGGAAGCCGCGCTGTTCGACATGCGCGAGAACATCGCCCGTCACGCACCGGGCGTGCCCTTCGACCAGGTGCTGCTGGAACGCATGGCGAACCCGCCGCTGGCCGAGCTGATCGTTGGCATCAAGCGCGAGAACGGCTTCGGCCTGGCGCTGGTGCTGGGCGCCGGCGGCATCCTCGTCGAGCTGCTCAAGGACAGCCGCAGCCTGCTGCTGCCGACCACCGACGCGGCGATCCGCGACGCTCTGCTGAGCCTGCGCAGTGCGCCGTTGCTCACTGGCTTCCGCGGTCGCCCGGCGGTGAACCTGGAGGCGCTGGTGGAGGCCATCCGCGCCGTCGCCGACTACGCCTGCGAGCACGTGGACAACCTGCTGGAACTGGACGTGAACCCGCTGCTGGCGGACGCCGAGGGCGCCGTGGCGGTGGATGCGCTTATCCGCACCGCTGAATGATCGGCAGCGGACCTGAGGCAATAGCACGAACGCTCCCCTCTCCCGCTTGCGGGCGAGGGGCTGGGGGAGAGGGTGGTAGGCCCGGAACTCGGTGTCACCGACAAGAGCCCCTCTCCCCAGCCCTCTCCCTGAAGGGAGAGGGAGCAAAAGTGGCGCACGCCGGACACTCGGCGTAGGCCCCAACGATTAGGACGAATAGCCGTTCGCGGTTATTCGCCGAAGAACAGTTCGGGAGATCGTTCATGCAAAACGACAAGAAACTCACCGGCGGCCAGGCCCTGGTACGCCTGCTGGCCAACTACGGCGTCGACACCGTGTTCGGCATTCCCGGTGTGCACACCCTGGAGCTGTACCGCGGTCTGCCTGGCAGCGGCATCCGCCACGTGCTGACCCGTCACGAACAGGGCGCCGGCTTCATGGCCGACGGCTATGCGCGCGTCAGCGGCAAGCCCGGCGTGGCCTTCATCATCACCGGGCCAGGGGTGACCAACGCCGCCACCGCCATTGGCCAGGCCTATGCCGATTCGATCCCGATGCTGGTGATCTCCAGCGTCAACCACACCGCCAGCCTGGGCAAGGGCTGGGGCTGCCTGCACGAGACCCAGGATCAGCGCGCGATGACCGCGCCGATCACCGCGTTTTCCGCCGTCGCCCTGAGCGCCGAAGACCTGCCCGAGCTGATCGCCCGCGCCTACGCCGTGTTCGACAGCGAGCGCCCGCGCCCGGTGCATATCTCCGTGCCGCTGGACGTGCTGGCCAATCCGGTCGCCCGCGACTGGACCCACGAAGTCGTGCGCCGCGCCGGCCGCGGCCAGCCGAGCGCCGACGCGCTCCAGCAGGCTGTGGATAAACTCCAGGCCGCCCAGCGCCCGATGATCATCGCCGGCGGTGGCGCGGTGCATGCCGCCGATGCCCTGGCTGCGCTGAGCGAGCGCCTGGCCGCACCGCTGTTCACCAGTGTCGCCGGCAAGGGCCTGCTGGCGCCGGAAGCGCCGCTGTCCGCCGGCGCCACCCTGTGCACCCAGGCCGGTTGGGACATGATCGCCGAGGCCGACGTGGTCCTGGCCATCGGCACCGAAATGGCCGACACCGACTTCTGGCGCGACCGCCTGCCGCTGACCGGCGAGGTGATCCGCGTCGACGTCGACTCGCGCAAGTTCAACGACTGCTACCCGAGCGCCGTGGCGCTGCTGGGCGACTCGAAGGCTACCGCCCAGGCGCTGCTCGCCGCGCTGCCGAGTGCGACCCGCGACGCCGGGAAAGCGCAGTCGCGCATTGCCGAACTGCGCGCGCAGATCGACGCCGGCCATGCGCCGCTGCAACGCATCCACCAGTCGATCCTGCAGCGCATCGCCAAGGTCCTGCCGGACAACGCCTTCATCGCGAGCGACATGACCCAGCTGGCCTACACCGCCAACTACCTCTACCCGAGCAAGGCCCCGCGCGGCTGGCTGCACCCCACCGGCTACGGCACCCTCGGCTACGGCGTGCCCGCCGGCATTGGCGCCAAGTTCGGTGCGCCGGAGCGTCCCGGCCTGGTGCTGGTCGGTGACGGCGGCTTCCTCTACACCGCGCAGGAGCTGGCCACCGCCACCGAGGAGCTGGACAGCCCGCTGGTGGTGCTGCTGTGGAACAACGATGCGCTGGGGCAGATCCGCGACGACATGATCGGCCTGGACATCGAGCCCATCGGCGTCCTGCCGCGCAACCCGGACTTCGCCCTGCTCGGCCGCGCCTACGGCTGCGAGATGCGCCAGCCGCAGAGCCTGGACGAACTGGAGCGCGACCTGCGCGAAGGTTTCGCCCACCCCGGCGTGACCCTGATCGAGCTGAAACACGCCTGCGCGAAGTAGGCCCGTCGCACTCGCCGGGCCGTACAGGCGCTGGCGCCGCAAGGAGATTCCCATGCGCTACTCGAACTTCACCCAACGCATCGCCGGCGACGGCGCTGCCGCCTGGGACATCCACTACCGCGCCCTGGCGCGCATGGAGCAGGGCGACGACATCCTGCTGCTGTCGGTGGGCGACCCGGACTTCGACACCCCGGTGCCCATCGTGCAGTCGGCCATCGACAGCCTGCTGGCCGGCAACACCCATTACGCCGACGTGCGCGGCAAGCGCTCGTTGCGCGATGCCATCGCTCGCCGTCATACCCAGCGCAGCGGCCAGGCCGTCAGCGCCGATGAAGTGGTGGTGCTGGCCGGCGCCCAGTGCGCGCTGTACGCCGTGGCGCAGTGCGTGCTCAACCCGGGCGACGAGGTGATCGTCGCCGAGCCGATGTACGTCACCTACGAAGCAGTGTTCGGTGCCTGCGGCGCCAAGGTCATCCCGGTATCGGTGCGTTCCGAGCACGGCTTCCGCGTGCAGGCCGAGGACGTCGCCGCGCTGATCACCCCGCGCACCCGCGCCCTGGCCATCAACAGCCCGCACAACCCCTCCGGCGCCAGCCTGCCGCGCGCCACCTGGGAGAAGTTGGCCGAGCTGTGCGTGAAAAATGACCTGTGGATGATCTCCGACGAGGTCTACAGCGAACTGCTGTTCGACGGCGAGCACATCAGCCCCGCCAGCCTGCCGGGCATGGCCGAGCGCACCGCGACCCTCAACAGCCTGTCGAAATCCCACGCCATGACCGGCTGGCGCGTGGGCTGGGTGGTTGGCCCACGCGAGCTCTGCGCGCACCTGGAAAATCTCGCCCTGTGCATGCTCTACGGCTCGCCCGACTTCATCCAGGACGCCGCCTGCACTGCGCTGGACGCCAAGCTGCCGGAACTGCAAGCCATGCGCGAGGCCTACCGCCAGCGTCGCGACCTGGTGCTCGACTGCCTCGCCGATTGCGTCGGCGTGCGCGCCCTGCGCCCGGACGGTGGCATGTTCGTGATGGTGGATATTCGCGCCACTGGATTGTCGGCCCAGGACTTCGCCGATGTGCTGCTGGACCGCCACGGCGTCTCCGTGCTCGCCGGCGAAGCCTTCGGCCCCAGCGCCGCCGGGCACATCCGCCTGGGCCTGGTGCTCGGCGCCGAACCGCTGCGCGAAGCCTGCCGTCGCATCGCCCTGTGCGCTGCCGAACTGCTGAGAGTCCCTTCGGAAGCTGGCGAGCTAGCGACACGCAAGGCGAAAGCGGCTGAGGCAGCGGAGTTTACGAGCTGTAAATGAGCATGCCGAAGGCGCTTTCAACGCTGCGTGGCCGACGCGCAGCCGATTCCGAACAGACTCTCAAGGAAAGACGCTATGCGTGACCGCACACAGCTCTACATCGACGGCGCCTGGGTGGCGCCGCAAGGGCAGGGCCTGGCCGAGGTGCAGAACCCGGCCACCGAGGAATGCGTCGGCCGCGTGCCGCTGGGCGGCGAGGGCGACGTGAACCGCGCGGTGGACGCCGCGCGCCGTGCCTTCCCGGCCTGGTCGCAGGCCCCGTCCCACGTGCGCGCCGGCTATATCCGCGCCCTCGCCGAACAACTGAAGACTCGTGCCGACGAGATGGCCGTGCTGATCACCGCCGAGTTGGGCATGCCCGTGCAGTGGTGCCGCATGGTGCAGGTCGACGGGCCGATCGAGGGACTGGAAAGCTACGCCGCGATGGCTGCGCACATGGACGAGGTGCGCGAGGTCGGCAACTCGCTGGTGGTGAAGGAAGCGGTGGGCGTCTGCGCCTTCATCAACCCCTGGAACTACCCGCTGCACCAGCTGATCGGCAAGCTCGCCCCGGCACTCGCCGCCGGTTGCACCGTGGTGGTCAAGCCAAGCCAGGACACCCCGCTGCACGCCTTCCTGCTCGCCGACATGGTCCACGCCATTGGCCTGCCGGCCGGCGTGTTCAACCTGGTCAGCGGCCCCGGCTCCAAGGTCGGCGAAGCCCTGGCGCGGCATCCGGACGTGGACATGGTGTCCTTCACCGGGTCCACTGGCGCGGGCGTCAAGGTCTCCGAAGCCGCGGCGCCGACGGTCAAGCGCGTGTGCCTGGAGCTGGGCGGCAAGTCGCCGTTCCTGATCACCGCCGATGCCGACCTGGCCGCCGCCGTGCGCCACGGCGTGCAGGACGTGATGATCAATTCCGGGCAGACCTGCACCGCACTGACCCGCATGCTGCTGCCGGCCCATCGCTATGCCGAGGCCGTGGAAATCGCCCGTGCAGAAACCCTCGCGCTGAAGATGGGCGATCCGCAGGATGCGGACAGCTTCCTCGGCCCGATGTGCTCGGGCGGCCAGTGCCGTACGGTGCTCGACTACATCCACGTCGGCCAGGAAGAGGGCGCGCAACTGGTCTGCGGTGGCGCCGAGCGCCCGGCGCATCTGGAACGCGGTCACTATGTGCAGCCGACGATCTTTGCCGGGGTGAACAACCAGATGCGCATCGCCCGCGAGGAAATCTTCGGCCCGGTGCTGTGCCTGATTCCCTACGCCGACGAGGCCGAGGCCATTGCCATCGCCAACGACTCGCCGTTCGGCCTGTCCAGCGCCGTCTGGGCGGGTGACCGCGAGGATGGCCTGCGCCTCGCCCGGCAGATGCGCGCCGGCCAATGCTTCGTCAACGGCGGTGCCTTCAACTACCGGGCGCCGTTCGGCGGCTACAAGCAGTCCGGCAACGGCCGCGAATGGGGCGAGCAGGGCCTGCACGAGTTCGTCGAACTCAAGGCCATTCAGCTCTGAGCGCCTGAAGAGCACCCTCTCCCCACCCCTCTCCCGCAAGCGGGAGGGGGGCAAAAGCGCTTCGGTGCTACCGGCGGGAGACGGTGCTGAAGGATGAACATGAATACGCCCTCTCCCTTCAGGGAGAGGGCTGGGGAAAGGGTGCCGAGCCAGCACGCCGATCCGCCAGGTACCGCCTTTCTGGCCAGGAATCCACATGAACGTACTGATCGTCCACGCCCACAACGAACCGCAATCCTTCAGCACTGCGCTGTACCAGCTCGCCGAGGAAACCCTGCGCGGCCAGGGCCATGACGTGCAGGTCTCCGACCTCTACGCGATGAACTGGAACCCGGTGGCCAGCGCCGCCGACTTCGGCGCCCGCGCCAACCCCGAGTATCTGGTCTATGCCCTGGAGCAACGTGAAGGCGCCAAGGCCAAGACCATCGCCGCCGACATCCAGGCTGAGCTGGACAAGCTACTCTGGGCGGACCTGGTGATCTTCAACTTCCCGATCTACTGGTTCTCCGCGCCGGCCATCCTCAAGGGCTGGTTCGACCGCGTGCTGGTCTCGGGCATCTGCTACGGCGGCAAGCGCTTCTACGACCAGGGCGGCCTCGCCGGCAAGAAGGCGTTGGTCAGCGTGACGCTTGGCGGGCGCGACCACATGTTCGGTGACGGCGCCATCCACGGCCCGCTGGAAGACATGCTGCGGCCGATCCTGCGCGGCACCCTGGCCTACACCGGCATGACCGTGCTGCCGCCCTTCGTGGCCTGGCACGTGCCTTACATCAGCAACGAGGCGCGCCAGGACTTCCTGCGCCAGTACCAGGACCGCCTGCAGCACCTGGAGAGCGACCAGCCACTGGAGTTCGTGCGCCTGGAGCAGTTCGACGAGCGCCTGTACCCGCTGCCGCGCTGAGTGCTTCCTCGGCTGGGCTGCGGACTCACCTTGCAGGAGCGCGCCATGCGCGCGATCGCGGGCATGGCCCGCTCCTGCAGGGATAACTCGGTGCTCAAACTGCGGACATGAAAAAGGGCGGTCATCCGCGAAGATGACCGCCCCTGGAGAAAGAATCAGTCGCTGCAGCGGATATGCGCGGGGGAGATAGCCGTCGATTGGTGTATCGGCGGCCGTACGATGAGCCTGGTATGCCCAACGTTGCTGCAGCGACCTGGCCAGCACTATACGTGGTAACAATCGGTAAAAAACGACCCTATACTGCGATTCAGTTTTGCGGCGCGGACAACAATGTTGTCGTCTCCTACAGGCGCCTCCGACAAGAATGAACAAGCAGGGGGAAGCATGGACGTACTTCACGCGATGCGGGCATTCGTCCGGGTGGTGGATGCCGGCAGTTTCACCGCCGCCGCCAACGCCCTGGGGTTATCCACAGCCCAGGTCTCGCGGGTGGTCTCCGACCTCGAATCCCAGCTCGAAGCCCGCCTGCTGCACCGCACGACACGACGCCTGGCGCTGACCGAGACCGGCGAACGCTACCTGCTGCGCTGCCGGGAAATCCTCGCCGACGTCGAGGAAGCCGAGGCCGAAGCCAGCGGCGCGCACCTGAAACCGCGTGGCCGCCTGCGCGTGCATTCGCTCACCGGCCTGGGTCAGCAGCACCTGATCCCGCTGATCTCGCGCTACTGCGAGTCCTTCCCCGAGGTCTACATCGAGCTGACCCTGGCCCAGCGCCATCCGGACATCCTCGAGGAAGGCCAGGATGTGGTGATCACCCGCGACCGCGAGCTACCCGACTCCGAGTTTGTCGCCCAGACGCTGGGCACCATCTACAGCGTGCTCTGCGCCAGCCCCGAGTACCTCAAGCGGCGCGGCACCCCGACCAGCGTCGCCGATCTGCACCAGCACCAGTGCCTGCGCCTGCAGGACCCGACCTTCCCCGAAGGCTGGGCGTTCGAGGAGGGCAACGAGGAAGGCGTGATCCGCCCGCGCGACACCTTCATGGTCAATGTCGCCGAGGCGCTGACCGGCGCGGCCGCCGCCGGCATGGGTATCTGTCTGCTGCCCAGCTATGTCGCCGCGCCCGCGCTGCGCCGTCGCTCGCTGGTGCGCGTGCTGCCCCGGCACAGCCTGCACGTGCGGCAGATCTATGCGCTGTATCCGTCGCGGCGCTTCCTCGACGCGAAGATCCGCACCTGGGTCGAGTTCCTCAAGGCGGAGTTGCCCAAGGTCTTCGAGGAAGACGAAGCAGCGCTCAACGATCCCGTCAACTGGGCATAAGGCAAAGGGCTAGCGTGGCGGATCGTCGCAGCCGCTCTATATCGGTGTTCCCGGACGATCGGTGCGGATTGTTGCTTTTTAGGCAATGCTTTGTTGGTTAGCTAGCTATTTTTCGAGGGACTGTTGCGCCGTAACCTTTCATCAACCCCGACCAATCGGGTGTTCAGAAAGGATCACCGCCATGTCCCGTTCGCTTTATGTTGCTGCCCTGCTGTCCGTCTGCTCGCTGTCCTTCACTCAGCTGAGCTTCGCCGAAGAATCGCGTCTGATGGCCGACAAGATGGTCAAGGCCAACGAAGCAGTGATTGCCCAGCAGCAGGCCCAGTCCGCCGAGCAGACTGCCAAGGCCGCCGCTGACAGCCGTTCCGATTCCTGATCGGCCGCTTCCCCCGGGAGGTCCGGAGCGTGAGCCGGGCTTCTCAACACCTTGCGCCGCATAAGACATGCGGCGTTTTTTTTGCCTGAAATTCAGTACCTCAACGGCGACTGTTACAGATGTGGTAACAGTCTTTCGCGGCAGCCAATCTGTATTCCTGTTCAATCGGTCAATATACTTGACCCAACGATGCAGTTTTCGAGCTGCGTCGTTACCGGCCTCACCGCCGGCAAGCTTCCCGACGCCGATTCTTGATTGCTCCAGATCGACGTCCGTCTCAAGGCCGCTGCTATCAGCGGCCTTTTTTTATGCCTGTGGAAAGCCGCGGCGGGCTGCTAGGCTGGGCGCACACTGTGCCACGGGCCGGATTCGACAAGGATGCCGAGATGACCACCGATAACCCTTTCGCGACACCCCATGCCCCCCTCACGGCGCCGGCCAGCGCTGCGCCGTCGACCGCCGGACAACCCCTGCAGTTCGTTGCCGCGATGATTGTCGCGGCGGCCGTGGTGTTCCTCGGCAGTAACGCCGTGCAGTGGATCGGCGACCTGGGCAACTACCGCGAGCGCCTGCCGCAGTACTTGCCGATGCTGCTGGGGAACTGGCTGGGCGGCCTGGTCTTCTATGCGGCGGCGGTCCTGCTGCTGGTGCATGACCAGCGCGAGCGCCACGGTATCGCGCGGTTCCAGCCGATGGCCGGGCTGCTGGTGGGCTTTGGTGTGGCCTATCTGGTCGCCACCGTGGTTGTCAGTACGGTGGTGTCCTACCTGAGCGTGTCGTTCTATCAGTGGGCGTTCGAGCAGGACGCCCGGACGTTATGGATGGCCCTGTACGGCCAGGCCACGTCGCTGATCAGCCTGGTCCTAGGTTGCCTGTTGCCGCTCTGGCTGGCCCTCCATCTGGCGCGCTCCCGCTCCGAGCGGCTGGCACCAGGGCAGGTTCTGGTTCTGCCGTCCTGGCATCTGTCGCTGGGCGTGGCGCTCTGTTTCAGCGCGCTGATCTACAAGGCGCTGGCTGTGCTCAGCTACGCGGCGCTCTATCTGTACAGCGGGGCGGACGGCTGGCAGTCGGTGCTGCTGTTGTCCGGCTGCCTGCTGCCCTTTGCCATCGTCATGACGGCGGTGCATACGCGCCTGCCGCCACAGGTCACGCGCTTCGCTGCCGGCCGGGTACTGGCCTGTGCGCTGGTGCTGCTGGTGATGTGGGCGGTGGCGATTGTGCTGGTGTCGGTCCTGGTGGCGTTCGCCGCCTACAGCTCGCTGAACGCCCGTAGCCTGCCGCTCTACCTGCTGCCGCCGGCAATCCTGCTGCTGGCGCTGCTCTGGCCGCTGGCACGCTGGTGCACCGGCTGGTGCTTCGCCGAGCAGCTGGCTCAGACCTCGCCCAGGTAATCCCCGCGGCTCAGCCCGTGGCGCTGCATCTTCTCGTTGAGGGTGCGGCGCGGCAGGCCGAGCAGCTCCATCACCGCCTTGATGTCGCCCTTGCACTGGCCCAGCGCCTGGCGGATGCACTCGGCCTCGTAGGCTTCCATGCGATCGAACAGGCCGTTGCCGGCCGGCTCGATCGGCAGCTCGGCGCGGTCCAGGCCGAGCACGTGGCGCTCGGCGGCGTTGGCCAGTTCGCGCACGTTGCCCGGCCAGTCGTGGGCGAGCAGGCGGGCCAGTTCGCTGGCGGACAGCGGCGTCGCTTCGCGGGCGAATTTCTCGCTGGCCAGCAGTGCGTAGTGCTCGAACAGCAGCGGGATGTCCTCGCGCCGTTCGCGCAGCGGCGGCAGGCGTAGCTCGGCGACGTTGAGACGGTACACGAGGTCCTCGCGGAAACGCCCGGCGCGAGCTTCTTCGAGCAGGTCCGGCTTGGTCGCGGCGATTACCCGCAGGTCCACCTTGATGCTCTGGTTCGAGCCCAGGCGCTCCAGTTGCTGTTCCTGCAGCACGCGCAGCAGCTTCACCTGCTGGGCCAGCGGCATGCTTTCGATCTCGTCGAGGAACAGACTGCCGCCGTTGGAGTGCTCCAGTTTGCCGATGCGCTTGCCCTGGGCGCCGGTGAAGGCGCCGCTTTCGTGGCCGAACAGTTCGGTCTCGAACAGCTGCTCGGGGATTGCTGCGCAGTTCAGCGCGACGAAGGGCTTGGCGGCGCGCGGGCCGAAATCATGCAGACAGCGCGCGACCAGCTCCTTGCCGCTGCCGGTCTCGCCGCGGATCAGCACGTTCACCGGCGTGCCGGCCAGCGCCATGATCTGGCGGCGCAGGGTTTCCATGGGCCGCGAGACGCCGAGCAGGCGCGATTCGATCTGGTCCTTGAGCGCCGCCTGTTCACGCAGCTGGCGGTTCTCCTGCACCAGCCGGCGTTTCTCCAGGGCGCGGCGCAGGCTGTCGAGCAGGCGCTCGGGGGTGAAGGGTTTCTCGATGAAGTCGTAGGCGCCCTGGCGCATCGCCTGCACCGCCATGGGCACGTCGCCGTGGCCGGTGACCATGATCACCGGCAGGTCGCGGTCGATCTGCTGCAGGCGTTCGAGCAGGGCCAGGCCATCGGTGCCGGGCATGCGCACATCGCTGATGACTACCCCGGGCAGCTCGCGGGAAACGCTTTTCAGGCACTCGTCGGCGCTGCTGCACAGGCGCACGTCGAAGCCGGAGAGCTGCAGCCACTGCTGCACGGCGTCGCGGATGGCGGCTTCGTCGTCGACGAAGAGGATGGTCTCGCTCATGGTCTTCTTTCTTCGCTGGCGGCCGGCAGGATGAGGCGGAACACCGCGCCACCGGTGGGCTGGTTGGCGGCGTCGAGGCGTCCGCCGAGTTCGTGGACGATGCCATAGGATACCGCCAGCCCCAGGCCCAGTCCTTCGCCCACCGGCTTGGTGGTGAAGAAGGGGTCGAAGACGCTGGCCAGGTGGGCCTCGTCGATGCCGGGACCGTTGTCGGCGACTTCCAGGCACCAGTGC
Source organism: Pseudomonas sp. BB438 (assembly GCF_057180225.1). Taxonomy (NCBI): domain Bacteria; kingdom Pseudomonadati; phylum Pseudomonadota; class Gammaproteobacteria; order Pseudomonadales; family Pseudomonadaceae; genus Pseudomonas; species Pseudomonas sp. BB438. The sequence goes on along the minus strand of NZ_CM170001.1, from coordinate 6,484,626 downwards.
GCGTCGTCGCGGCGCAGGGTCAGACGGATCTGCGGCGTGTCGATGTTGGCCACCGCATCGAGCGCATTGCGGATCAGATTGACCAGCACCTGCTCGAGGCGAATCGCATCGCCGAGCACCCAGGCCGGCAAGTCGAGGTCCGGGCTGATCGCCACGCCTTCGGTGCGGATGCGCACGGCCAGTAGCTGCAATGCCTGCTCGATCACGTGGCCCAGCTCGATGCGCTCGCGCAGGCCGCCCGGGGTCTTGCGGGCGAAGGTCTTCAGGTGGCCGGTGAGCGCTGCCATGCGTTCGAGCAGTTCATCGACCCGTGTCAGCGCGGCGCGGGCATCGTCCTGGCGGCCGGCATCGAGCAACAGGCGCACGCTGGCCAGTTGCATGCGCTGCGCGGTGAGCGGCTGGTTGATCTCATGGGCCAGTGCAGCGGACATCTGCCCCAGTGCAGCCAGCTTGGCGGCCTGTACCAAACCGTCCTGGGCAGTGCGCAGGGCGGCGGTACGCTGCTCGACCAGGCGCTCCAGCTCTTCCTGATTGCGCTGGCGCAGGCGGGCCAGACGACGGCGCTGCTGCAGCCAGAGCACGAGGAACACCAATGCCAGCCAGACGCCGGCGGCGGCCAGGCGCGCGCTGGTGACGTCGGATTGCACGCCGTGCGGGTTGCGCAGCAGGTGCAGGGTCCACTCGTCTTCTGGCAAGCCGACGGATTGCCAGAGGTAGTCGCCGCTGATGTCCTGGCCGTCGACACGGACCATGCGCGCGTGTTCGCCCAGGGATTCCAGCGTCCGGTGCGGCAGCGCGCTGAGCGGCTGCTTGTGGTACTGGCGGGTGTCGGCCATTTCGGCGCGGGCCACGGCGTCCAGCGGCAGCAGCTCGCGGTAGCGCCAGCGCGGGTGGTTGGCGAGGAATACCACGCCCTTGCTGTCACTCACCAGTACCACGTCCGGGGTCTGGCTCCACTGGCGCTCGAGGTCGGGGAATTCCAGCTTGACCACGATGGCGCCGAGGAAGCGGCCGTCGTCGTCGCGCAGGGCGTTGGACAGGAAGTAGCCGGGAATCCCGCTGGTCACGCCGACTGCGTAGAAGCGCCCGGCGCCCTGGGCGATGGTCTGGCGGAAGTAGGGGCGGAAGCCGTAGTTGTGGCCGACGTAGCTGACCGGCAGGTCCCAGTTGCTGGCGGCCACGGCGAGGCCGGTGTGGTCCAGCAGCTCCAGGGTCGACGAGCGTGCCGCGCCGTTGATTTCCTGCAGCTTGAGGTTGAGCCGGTGCTGCAGTTCACCGGTCACCGGGCCGCGCATGGCCGCGCGCAGTTCCGGGTCCAGCGCGAGCACGGCGGGGAGGCTGCGGAAGCGTTCGATCAGGGTGTGCAGGGAATTGGCGTAGAGGCCGAGCTGTTCGTGGGCGGCCTCCGCCTCGGCGAGCAGCGCACGATGCCGTGCCTTCTCGCCCGCCCAGAACACCGACAGCACCAGCCCGGCCAGCAGGAGCAAGCAGATCAGCAGCAGGCGAAGGGGGCGGGTAGGCGACATGTTCGACGGGGTTCGACCAACGGTCGGCGACAATAGCACGACCGCGCGCTGGTCCGGCGCCCCGTCGCTTCGCTACACTGCCGCATCCCGATGGAGAGCTTCGATGCAGTTGTCGACCTGGACCCACGAAGGGTCCGCCGGTTTCACCCTGCGCGGCTGGCGCAGCGAGCCCAGCGGCAAGCCGCTGTTGCACTTCCTGCATGGCAACGGTTTCTGCGGTCGTGCCTATGAGCCGATGCTGAAGGTACTGGCGCAGGATTTCGACCTCTGGCTGTGCGACGTACAGGGCCACGGCGACAGCGACCACGGCGGGCGCTTCCACGGCTGGAACCGCAATGCCGAGATGGCGGTGGAGGCCTTCCAGGCCGGCAACAGGGTATTTGGCGATGTACCGCATTACGCGGCCGGGCACAGTTTCGGTGGCGTGCTCACCAGCCTGATCCTGGGCCGTCATCCCGAGCTGTTCCGTCGCGCGGTGCTGCTCGACCCGGTGCTGTTCACCCCGGCGATGATCGGCGTGATGGCGCTCTCGGAAGTGCTCGGCCTGCACAAGCGCCGCACCATGGTGCAGAAGGCGCGCTCGCGGCGCAGCCAGTGGCCGGACCGCGAGGCGGCCTACGCCGGCCTGCACGGCCGCGGCATCTTCAAGGGCTGGACCGATGCGGCATTGTGGGCCTACGTCGAGAACGCAATGAAGCGCACCGAGGCGGGCGTCGAGCTGAAATGCCGGCCCAGCCGCGAGGCGGAAATCTTCAGCTCTTTCCCCAAGCGCCTGTGGCCGTCGCTGAACAAGGTGGCGACGCCGACCCAGGTGCTGTTCGGCGAGCGCACCTACCCGTTCGTGCCCAAGTCCGTGGCGCGCTGGTGTGCGTCGAATACGGTGGTGAGTGGCCAGTGCGTCGATGGCGGTCACTGCTTCATGCAGGAATTCCCCGAAGACAGCGCCGAGCGCGTGTCGCGCTTCCTGCTGGGCCACGAATGAACGACCCGGCTCGCGAGTCCGTCTGGCTGGCGCTGTCCGAGCTGTGGCTGGATACCGAATCTACCGATGCGGATCTGAATTACATCGCGCGGACCCTGGCCGAAAGTGACTATTGCGTCGAGGAGCTGGAGGCGATTTACCGCCGCGAGGTCGTGCCGGCGGTTTACCCCAATGCCTTGTCGGTCGCGGGTGAATGGACAGGCTTCGATGCGGACGGGTTGTTCGGCAAGTGCCGGCAGAATCACCTTCGAGCCGGCCATCTGCTGTTTCGCTGGCGCTGCTGGCTGTTGAATCGAACGGCGGGTCGCCTGATGGATGAAAACTGGCGACAGGTACAGAGCCGGGTATCGGAGTTCAGGAATTTGATGAAGGAAAACTCGTCGCTCTAGTCGCCGACTTTCTTGCCCTGATGCGCGCGGCGCCATTCATCCAGGCGCACGACCTCGGCTTTGGCGCGGGGCGGAGTCGGGGTGTCGTCGAACACCGCGTCGACGATTTCCTCATCCACCGGCATAGCGGCAGGGTGGAAGGTGGCAACCGGCGACACCGGCGTGCGCGGCTCGGGCTCCATGCGGAAGGGCGCGAGCTCGACGCGGCCCAGGTGCTGGCCGAACATGGCGATGCTGCCGGCGTAGCGTTCCTGCCCGGTGGCGGTGAATTCGAAGGCGTATTCGCGGGCCAGGCGCAGGTTGCCGCGGCCGTCGCGCTGGAAGCGAAAACGCTGCAGGGCCATGGCGTCATCGAGCAACTCCACGCCCTCGCGCGCGCAGTGCTGCTTGGCGAGAACCAGCGCACGCTCGCGGATGCCATGGGCACGCCACCACCAGGCGGCGCCCGCGACCACCAGCATGAAGATGAAAAGATTACCCAGGTCCACGTGAGCTTCCTCGGAATCGGCGCACCAGCTTACTCACTCCGCCATCGGGCGGCGAGGGGCGGATGTTCACAGCGTGTGAATTGCGCCCCATACTGCCCCATTCTGTAGCAGGACACCGTTATGCCGCGCACTCCCCACGTTCTCGCCATCCAGTCCCACGTCGTCTTCGGCCACGCCGGCAACAGCGCTGCCGAGTTCCCCATGCGACGCGTCGGGGTGAACGTCTGGCCGCTGAACACCGTGCAGTTCTCCAACCATACCCAGTATGGCCACTGGACGGGCCAGGTGCTGCCGCCGGAGCAGATTCCCGCGCTGGTGGACGGCATCGCCGCGATTGGCGAGCTGGGCAATTGCGACGCGGTGCTCTCGGGCTACCTGGGCAGCGCGGCGCAAGGCCGCTCGATCCTCGATGTGGTGCGTCGCATCCGCGAGGTGAACCCGCGCGCCGTGTACCTCTGCGACCCGGTGATGGGCCATCCGGAGAAAGGCTGCATCGTCGCCCCGGAAGTCAGCGAGTTCCTGCTCCACGAGGCCGCCGCCCTGGCCGACTACCTGTGCCCGAACCAGCTGGAGCTGGACAGCTTCTGCGACCGCCAGCCGACCTCGCTGGAAGACTGCGCCGAGATGGCCCGCGGCCTACTGGTGCGTGGTCCGAAGGCGATCCTGGTGAAGCACCTGAACTACCCGGGCAAGCCGGCGGACGCCTTCGAAATGCTGCTGGTGACCCTGGACGAGACCTGGCACCTGCGCCGCCCGCTGCTGGCCTTTCCGCGCCAGCCGGTGGGCGTGGGCGACCTGACCTCCGGGCTGTTCCTCGCCCGCCTGCTGCTGGGCGATGACCTGCGCACTGCCTTCGAGTTCTGCGCCGCCGCCGTGCATGAAGTGCTGCTGGAAACCCAGGCCTGCGGCAGCTACGAGCTGGAGCTGGTGCGCGCCCAGGACCGCATCGCCCATCCGCGGGTCAAGTTCGAGGCGGTGAAGCTGGGCTGATACAGAGTTCGCAGGCCGTCGCTCTTATGAAGAACGGGTTCAGAGCATGTACTTGCCCAGCAGCAACCCGCCCACCACCATCGCGGTGAGCACGCCGAACGCCAGACCCAGGCGTTTCTCGATGGCTTCGCGCAGGGCCGGGCCCGCCCAGAACAGCAGGGCGCAGGTGGCGGCGAAGCGCAGCGTACGCGCCACCACGCTCAAGCCGATGAACAGCCAGAGGTCCAGCTGGGTCACCCCGCTGGTCAAGGTGATCAGCTTGTAGGGCAACGGGGTGAAGCCGCCGCCCAGCAGCACCATCAGCCAGCCGAGCTCGTTGTAGCGCTCGGCGACCTCGGCGAAGTTCTCCTGCAGGCCGTAGAAGCCTAAGATCGCCTGCCCTACCGTTTCGAACAGCAGCAGGCCGATGAAATAGCCGGCGATGCCGCCCAGCACCGAGCTGATGATGCAGATGGCCGCATAGCGCCAGGCCTTGGCCCGGTTGGCCAGGACCATCGGCACCAGCAGCGCGTCCGGCGGGATGGGGAAGAACGAGCTCTCGGCGAAGGTCACCCCGCCCAGCGCCAGCTCTGCCCGCGGATGCCCCGCCAGGCGCATGGTCCAGTCGTAGAGCCGGCGCAGCATGGCGTCAGGCCGACTGCGGCAGGTGGTCGTCGCTCGGTGCCGTGGCGGCGCCCTCGCGTTCAACCCGCTCGACCATGCCGCGAGCGATTTCCCGCTCACCCATGATCACCAGGTTGGCGCCGTTCTGCTCCAGGTAGTCCACCTCGGCGTCGAAGTGGGCGCGGGCGATGATGTCCAGGTTCGGGTTGATCGCCCGCGCGTGACTGGCGATGGTCCCGGCCTCGAAACCGTTGGGAATGGCGATCAGCAGCCAGCGCGCCGAGGTGATGTTGGCCTGGTTCAGTACCTCGGGATTGGCGGCGTTGCCGACCACCACGCAGAGGCCGTGCTCACGCAGCTCCGCGGCCTTCTCGCGCTTGTCCTCGATCACCACCACCGGGACCTTGTCCTTGCGCAATCGCTCACTGACCAGCGCGCCGACGCGGCCATGGCCGATGAGGATGGCGTGGTTCTCCTCCAGCACCGGCGGCGGCAGGTCCGGCGCCTCCACCTGGATCACGCCGGGGTCGTTCTCGGCCTTCTGCTCCTGGCGTGCCTGCAGGCGGTCGATGGCGATGAACAGCAGCGGGTTGACCAGGATCGACAGGATCGCGCCGGCCAGCACCAGGTCACGACCGGCTTCGGGCAGCAGGTTCAGGGTCACGCCCAGGCCGACCAGGATGAAGGAGAACTCGCCGATCTGCGCCAGGCTTGCGGCGATGGTCAGCGCGGTGCTGTTGGGGTGGCCGAACATGCGCACGATGACGTAGGCCGCGACCGACTTGCCGAAGACGATCACCAGGAAGGTCGCCAGCACCGGCAGCGGCTCGTGGATCAGGATGGCCGGGTTGAACAGCATGCCGACGGAGACGAAGAACAGCACGGCGAAGGCGTCGCGCAGCGGCAGCGAATTCTCGGCGGCCTCGTGGCTGAGCTCGGACTCGTTGAGAATCATGCCGGCGAAGAAGGCGCCCAGGGCGAAGGACACGCCGAAGATCACCGCAGAGCCATAGGCGATGCCCAGGGCGATGGCCAGCACGGCCAGGGTGAACAGTTCGCGCGAGCCGGTCTTGGCCACGCGCTCCAGCACCCAGGGCACGAAGCGGCGGCCGCCCAGGATCATGACCGCGACGAACGCGGCGACCTTGCCCAGGGTCAGCAGGATCGGCATCAGCAGGCCGCCGTCGCCACCGTCGGAGGTGCCGCCCAGCGAGCCGGCCAGGGCTGGCAGCAGGACCAGGGTGAGGACCATCGCCAGGTCTTCGACGATCAGCCAGCCGATGGCAATGCGGCCGCGCTTGGTGTCGATCAGCTGGCGCTGCTCCAGGGCACGCAGCAGCACGACGGTACTGGCGACCGACAGGGCGAGGCCGAAGACCAGGCCGCCGCCGAAGTTCCAGCCCATCAGCCAGGCCAGGCCCAGGCCGAGCAGGGTGGCGACCCCGATCTGCACCACCGCGCCGGGAATGGCGATGGCTTTCACCGAGAGGAGGTCTTTGAGCGAGAAGTGCAGGCCGACGCCGAACATCAGCAGGATCACACCCAGCTCGGCGATTTCTGTGGACAGCGCCTGGTCGGCGACGTAACCGGGCGTGAAGGGGCCGGCCAGCACGCCGGCGAGCAGGTAGCCCACCAGCGGCGAGATGCGAAGGCGGTTGGCGAGGGCGCCGAGGACGAAGGCCAGTACAAAGCCTACGGCCAGGGTAGTCAGTAGCGGGGTGTGATGCATGGTCTGGGCTCCGGGCACTCAGGGAGCGACCGGACTGCGCATCAGCACCGGGTCGCTCGACGGTGGGTCACGGGGGCAAACCCGCGTGTGAAAAGTTTAGGCGTAGTAATGAATTCCTACCTTGCTTTTACGCAAGGGTAACCTGTTGACGCGTTAGGAAATTTCCGCGGCACGCGGGATTTCTTTTCAGGAAATGTCGTGAACGTCGCTTATTCGTCGCGAAGCTCCTGATAGCGCTGTTCCAGCTCCTGACGAATCTGCCGGCGCTGCTGGGCCTGGGCGAAGCGTCGTTTCTCTTCCTTGGTTTGCGGCACCAGTTGCGGCACCTCAATCGTCTTGCGGTCGTCGTCCAGCGCCACCATGGTGAAGAAGCAGCTGTTGGTGTGGCGCACGGATTTCTCGCGGATGTTCTCGGTGATCACTTTCACGCCAATCTCCATGGAGGTGCGGCCGGTGTAGTTCACCGAGGCGAGGAAAGTGACCAACTCGCCAACGTGAATCGGCTGGCGGAAGATCACCTGGTCCACCGACAGCGTCACCACGTAGTAGCCGGCATAGCGGCTGGCGCAGGCGTAGGCGACCTCGTCGAGGTACTTGAGCAGGGTGCCACCGTGAACATTGCCGGAGAAGTTGGCCATGTCGGGGGTCATCAGGACGGTCATGCTGAGCTGGTGGTTGCCAGGTTCCATGGAATTCTCTTCGGAATTGTCTGGGGAAAAGGAAAGTGCCTCACTCTGGACAACCGGAGCGCGGCAGGCGACACAGTTTTTTCTATACCGCCGATTGGCGCCCGGCACCAGTAGACCCTTCGCCAGTGGCGCAGCCGTCGTTCGATCAGCGCCCCGCAACGAAAAACGGGCGACTTCTGGTCGCCCGTTCGTTTGGTGGTTGGCTCAGCGCCCGGCGGAGAGACCGAAGTCGATCGCCAGGTCGGCGCCGGTGATGGCTTCGGACTCCGGCTTGCAGAGGTACCAGACCAGTTCGGCAACTTCCTCGGGGCGGATGAAGCGCGCCACCTTGCCCTGTGGATAATCCTTCAGCAGGGCGCGCTTGTAACCGTCGGGATTGCCCTGGCCATAGCGCTCGGCCTGGTAGTCGAGCATCGGCGTGGCGATGTCGGCCGGGGAGATGGCGTTGACCCGCACGCCCGACTCGGCCAGCTCCAGCGCCAGGGTGCGGGTGAGCATGGTCAGCGCCGCCTTGCTCGCGCAGTAGGCCGCGGAACCGCGATAGGCCTGGCGGCCGGAGTCGCTGGAGATGTTGACGATGCAGCCGTGGTTTTCCTTGAGGTACGGCGTCGCCGCCTGGCACATGTAGAAGGCGGCCTTGAGGTTCACGCCCATGACCAGGTCGAAGTCATCCTCGTTGAAGTTCTCCACCGGGCCTTCGCGCCAGACGCCGGCGGCGTTCACCAGGGCGTCGAGGCGGCCGGTGCGGGCGAGGATGTCGGAGACCAGGTTGTGACAGTTGTCGGCGCGGCGCAGATCGCCGACGGCGGTGGCGTCCAGCGGTACCTGGGCGTTCAGCGCATGCAGGCCGGCTTTGTCCACATCGGTGGCGGCGATGCGCCAGTGGCTTTGGGCGAAACGTTTGGCGATGGCTTTTCCGAGGCCACCGGCAGCGCCGGTGATCAGTACGACAGGAGTGCTCATTGTCTACGGGATCTCCCTGCCTGAGAGAGGACGGCGGTCGGCAGGCAGTACCGGCGGCGCCGCTTTGACCACGGGGCACTCAGCCGCGCCCCGTGGAACTACTGACCAAGAAAAGACCAGAATCTTCACTCTGGCAGGGTAAATTTTTCGTAAGTCTTTCGCGTGTCAGATCCCCCGCGCCGGGGCGCGGGAGTTATCCACAGCGAGGTCGGTCGCCTGGGCAGTTATCCACGCAGCCGCATCAGGCGTGATGCAGGTACCAGCGCCAGTCCTGCTCGCCGACCTCGCCCATGAACTGGCGGTACTCTTCCCACTTGATCGCCAGGAACACCTTGAGGAACTCTTCGCCCAGCGCCTCCCGGGCCCAGGTGGAGCCTTCCAGTGCGCGCAGCGCGGTGAGCCAGTCGGTGGGGAGGAATTCGGTGGCCTGCTCGTAGCCGTTGCCGACGATGGGCGCACCCGGATCGATCTGCTCGCGGATGCCTTCGTGGATGGCCGCGAGGATCGCCGCCGCGGCGAGGTACGGGTTGGCGTCGGCGCCGCAGATGCGGTGCTCGATGTGCCGGCTCTTCGCCGGGCCGCCGGGCACGCGGAAGGACACGGTGCGGTTGTTCACGCCCCAGCTCTTGGCCAACGGCGCGTAGCTGTTGGCCTGGAAGCGGCGGAAGGAATTGGCGTTGGGGCAGAAGATCGCCAGCGAATCCAGCAGGCGCGCCATCATGCCGCCGATCGAGTGGCGTAGCAGCGGCGTGCCGTGGATGTCGTCGCTGGCATAGAGGTTGTTGCCCTGTTCATCGGCCAGGCTGACGTGCAGGTGCATGCCGGAGCCGGCACGGTCGCCGAACGGCTTGGCCATGAAGCAGGCCTGCAGCCCGTGCTTGTTCGCCACGCCCTTCACCAGGCGCTTGTAGCGCACACCCTCGTCGATGGCCTGCATGACGTCGAAGCGGTGCTCCAGGGTCAGCTCGACCTGGCCGGGCGCGTATTCGGAGATCGCCGTGCGCACGGGCAAGCCCTGGACTTCGCAGGCGGTATACAGATCGTCGAGGAACGGCTGCAGTTGCTCCAGCTCATACACGCCATAGACCTGCGGTGCTTCCGGGCGGATGCCGTTCATCTGAAGCGCCGGCTGCGGACGGCCACTGGCGTCGCGCTGTTTGTCCAGCAGGTAGAACTCCAGCTCGACCGCCATCACCGGGTGCAAGCCATCGGCCTTGAGCCGGTCGATCACGCGGGACAGTGCCTGGCGCGGGTCGGCCGGGCTGGCCGGCAGGCCCTGGGTCGGGTGCATGCTCACTTGCAACTGGCCGGTAGGGCTGGCGCGCCAGGGTTGCAGGGTCAGGCTGCCGGGCAGCGGGTAGGTCCAGCAGTCGGCGTCGGCGACCTCCCAGACCAGCCCGGTGCCTTCGACGTCCTCGCCCTGCACGGTCAGCGCGAGGATCGAGCTGGGCAGCGGGCGGCCGTTGTCGTAGATCGCCAGCAGCTCGTCGCGGTGCAGCAGCTTGCCGCGCGGGATGCCGTTGGCGTCGATGATGAACAGTTCGATGCTGCGCACGTCCGGGTGGGCGGCGAGGAAGGCTTCGGCTTCCTGACGATCGGCGAATTGCATGGTGGTCCTCGGTGGCGCGGCGCGCCGGGAATTTGTTCTTTGTATGTTGTAGGAGCGAGCTTGCTCGCGAACCCGCCCCACGGCGGATTTGCAACGAGCGTTCGCGAGCCAGCTCGCTCCTGCAGGTGTCGATCAGGCCTCGCGCGCGCCGGGAATCGCCAGCAGCTCGGTGATGCCGGCATCGAGGGTCTCGATCAGGCGATCCACGTCGGCGGCGGTGGTGTCCGGGCAGCACAGGGTCATGTTGTGGAACGGCGTGATGAGGATGCCGCGGTTGATCAGGTACAGGTGCAGGGCCATCTGCAGCTCGTCGTGGAAGGCCGCTTCGGCCTCGGCGCCGGTACGCGGGGAGACGGGGCAGAACTGGAACTCGCTGCGCGCGCCCAGCTCGGTCACCGACCACTTCAGGTCGTGCTTGGCGATCAGCGTGCGGAAGCCGTCGGCCAGGCGCTTGGCCAGCGGCAGCATGTGGTCGTAGGCCGCCTGAGTCATCACCTGTTCCAGGTTGGCGCGCATGCAGTGCATGGCCAGGGCGTTGGCCGAGAGGGTGGTGCCCATGCCGCTGTGGCCATGGCCATGGCTGTCTTCCTGGGCGCTCTGGCGCGAGGCGGCCATGCGTTCGGCCATCTCCGCGCTGCAGCCGAAGATGCCGCAGGGCACCCCGCCAGCGATCGGCTTGCCGACCACGAAGAAGTCCGGGTCGAGGTTCCACAGCCGGGTGCAGCCGCCGATGTGGGTGGAGATGGTGTGGGTTTCGTCGATGATCAGCAGCGAACCGTACTTGCGCGTCAGCTCGCGGCACTTCTGCATGAAGCCCGGATCGGGCAGGACCATGCCGATGTTGGTCATCGCCGGTTCGCACAGCAGGGCGCAGACGTCGCCCTGTGCCAGCGCGGCTTCCAGCGCCTCGACGTCGTTGAAGGGGATGGAGCGGCTGTGCTGGGTCAGGTCATAGGCCTGGCCGACCAGGCCGGAGCGGTGCACGGTCTCGCCGTCGCGGTAGCGCACCATCACGTCGTCGACGGTGCCGTGGTAGCAGCCGTCGAACACCAGCAGCGTCTTGCGCTTGGTCACCGCGCGGGCCCAGCGCAGCACGTAGCGGTTGGAGTCGGTAGCGGTGGCGGTGACCTGCCAGTAGGGCAGGCCGAAGCGCGCGGCGAGCAGCTCGCCACAGACCACGGCGTCTTCGCCGGGAAGCATGGTGGTCAGGCCGCGTGCGCCTTGCTCGGCGAGGGCACGGGCGATCGGCGCCGGCGAGTGACCGAACATGCTGCCGGTGTCGCCCAGGCAGAAGTCCACGTAGTCATGGCCGTCCACGTCATAGAAACGGGCGCCCTGGGCGCGCTCGACGAACAGCGGGCAGGGTGTGGACCAGTCGGCCATCCAGTGCATCGGCACGCCGGCATACAGGGACTGGTGCGCGCGCTCGGCGAGGGCGACGGACGTGGGATTCTGTTCCAGGAAGCGCTGGCGCTCGCGGGCGGTGAAGAGATCCACGGCCTGTTGGGCGATTCCGCTGGCGGTCATGTTGCACACCTCGTTTGTTATTTCGCACATATTCCATTTGTGATCACAAAAATGTCAATACAGCGGATCGACTGCCTGATAATCTGCTCTGTAACGAATTCTGTGATCACAGATCGAGAAGAATGCCCATGAACGATGTCACGAATGAGTCTGCCTGGGCTGGCCAGGTCGCCCTGGTCAGCGGCGCCGGCAGCGAGTCCGGCATCGGCTTCGCCAGTGCCCGCCGGTTGGCCCGCAACGGTGTGAAGCTGCTGCTCACTGCCAGCAGCGAGCGCATCCTGAAACGGGCCGAGGAGCTGTGTGCCGAAGGTTTCGAGGCCCGCGCGCTGACCGCCGACCTCACCCGTGAGGACGACGTCCGCGCCCTGGCCGAATGGGCGCAGGCGCAATGGAGAAGGGTCGACGTGCTGGTGAACAACGCCGGCATGGCCATGCAGGGCAGCCCCGAGCCTTTCGCCGAACTGGCTGCGATGGACCTGGCGATCTGGAACCTGTCGCTGGCGCGCAATCTCACCAGCGCTTTCCTGCTCACCCGCGCGCTGCTGCCGGGGATGCTGGAGCGTGGCTACGGGCGCATCGTCAATGTCAGCTCCACCACCGGCGTGCGCGCCAGCAACCCCGGTGAATCCGCCTACAGCGCGGCCAAGGCCGGGATGCTCGGCATGAGTATGGGGCTGGCGCTGGAAGTGGCGCGCCGCGGGGTGACGGTGAACAGCGTGGCGCCGGGCTGGATCGCCACCGGCTCCAGCAGCGAGGACGAACTCCAGGCCGGACGGCGCACGCCGCTCGGCCGATCCGGGCGACCGGCGGAGGTGGCGGCCGCCATTGCCTTCCTGGCCTCGCCCGACGCCAGCTACATCACCGGCGAAGTGCTCGTGGTGGATGGCGGCAACTGTCTGATCGAGAACAAGGGATAAGCACGATGAAACACGACTGCAGCCTGACCTTCGCCCAACTGCCGGCGCCGCCGGCCGGCCGGGAGTAAATCACGATGGCCGACAACCTTCAGGAACAGCTGTACCAGAACCTGCGCCAGGCTCTGCTGAGCGGGCGCTTCCAGCCAGGCGAGCGGCTGAAGATCCGCGACTTGGCTGACGAATGGGGCACCAGCCCGATGCCCGTCCGCGCCGCCCTGCAACGGCTGGTGGCCGAAGGCGCCCTGGAAGGCGAGCCGCAGCGCTCGCTACGGGTGCCGGTGATGACCCGCGAGCGTTACCTGCAGATCCTGCAGGTGCGGCAATCCCTGGAGGGACTCGCGGTGGAAGACGCGGCCAGGCACCTGAAGTCCGCCGATATGGCGCTGCTGCGCGATTGCACCGAACGCATGGAGGCCGCGCTGAACGCCCGTGACGTCCATGGCTACCTGGAAGCCAATAGCCTGTTCCACCTGACGCTCTACCGCGGCTGCGGCAACCCCACGCTGCTGCGCATGATCGAGGCGCTGTGGCTGCAGGTCGGGCCGTTCTTCAATCGGCTGTTCACCGAGGCCGACCTGTCGCTGCGCCTGAATGACTTCCACGAAGACACCCTCCAGGCGCTGGAGCGTGGCGATGGCGCAGGCGCGCGCAAGGCCATCGAGCAGGACCTGGGCTACTGCGGACAGTACCTGCTCAACCTGCTGGAGCTGGAGAGTGGGGGAAGGCTCGGGGCGCGTTAGCGCGCCCTTCAAGGGGTCTTGATGAAGCGGACGTTGTCCTTCTTGATCAGGATCGTCTCGCCGTTGAGCTGCTCGAACTCGTAGTAGTCATTGTATTTGTCGTAGTCGGAGTGATCCTTCACCAGGATTTCGCTGCCATCCTGCAGCGTCACCACGGCCTTGTCGGCGCATCCGGCGAGGCCGAGCAGCAACAGGCAGGTGAACAAGGCTTTCAACTTCATAGTTTCTCCACGGGGCATCGTACCGACCCGGGCAGCAAGGGCTGGAGGTACGCTGGGTTGCCTGTGTGACCATGGAAGTTTCAGGAAATTCCGGACCCCACCTTCAAGTATCGAGCCATACGTCGCGCGCCCAGGTCCAGACGGAGTCCCAGGTTTCCTCAGTAAGCTCGCCGTCGGCCCACAGCACCACTTCGCCATCCTCGGCGACCGCGTAGTAGTCGTCGCCGTCGGAACAGAGCGGAATCAGCTCGCGCGGCAGCCCGTTGGCCCAGGCCACGGCGGCCACTTCCGGCAGGTAGGTATGGGACTGCGGATCGGCCACGGTGACCGGCTCCAATCGGCCGTAGATCACATCGCTGACCTGCAGGAGGAATTCGCGGAATTCCGACGGAATGCCGATCAGCAGCTCTTCCTCGATCTCCACCAGCAGTTCCTCGTCCGGCAACTCCAGCGGGACCGGTACCGGTTCGTTCACTTCACGCAGTTTCTCGATCACATCTTCCACAGGCGAGGCCTCTCTACATTCGCAAAATGGCGCGTTTTATACAGTAGTAGCCGCCCCTCCGTGCAAGACCAATGCACGCGCAATGTCCGGACGAGCGGCGGCGTGTCGGTACATCCGGGCGAGGTGCGCGGAAACGAAAAAGCCCGGCAATCGCCGGGCTTTTCGTCATACGCAAGATCAGTTCTGGCGGATGCCAGCGACCAGCCACGGCTGGTTCTCGCCCTGTGCACGTTCCATGCGCCAGCTTTCGCTGAACGGCTCGCCCTGGTCGAAGCGCGAGGACTTCGACACGCCGCTGAAGGTCAGGGTGGCGATGGTCTTCTCGGCCTGGTCGTCCACGCCCTCGAGCTGCACGTCGAGGTTGTCGATGTAGGTGGACTGGTAGCCGTCGCCCAGGTCAGCGCGTTCCTGCTTGAGGAACTGCAGCATCTGCGGGGTGACGAACTCGGCGATCTTGTCCATTTCGTTGGCGTCCCAGTGCTGCTGCAGGGACATGAAGTGCTCCCGGGCGGCGGCGACGAAACGGGTCTCGTCGAACCAGCTCGGTGCGTTGATGACCGGGCGGCTGTCCATCACCGGGCGCGAGGCACCCCCGAAGATCGACGGCGGGGCGGCCGGCATTTCACGTTGCATCGGCGCATGTCCACCGGCCATGGCGGGCTGATTGCCGTGCTGCTGGCGGCGACGGGAGGCGATGAATCGGAAGGCGATGAAGGCGATCAGCGCGATGATCAGGATGTCGAGGAACTGCATGCCCTGGAAGCCGTCGCCCATGAACATCGAGGCGAGCAGACCACCGGCGGCGAGACCGGCCAGCGGGCCAAGCCAGCGCGATGCGCCGCTCTTGGCAGCGGCACCGGCAGCGCCGGCGGCAGCACCGGTCGCGGCCGGGCCGGCGGCGGTCGGGGAGTTCGGGGCAGCGTTGGGTTGTGCCTGGCGGGTCTGGTGGCTCGGCGCCGAGCCCATGCTCTTGCCACCACCGAAACGCTTGGCGGCGTTGACGTCGAGGCTGAGCGTCACGGCGACACAGAAGGCCATGGCAAGGCTGAGAAAGCGCTTCATGGTTGTCATTCTCTTGGTTGGTATACGACGCACGTCATGTTGCCGGTGGGTGCCTGTGAGGGCCAGCCGGATTTTGTTTCGTGCTGTTGCCCTGTCGGGGCCTGCTCCCTGATATGGGGGCGTATGAATCCCTTTCCAAATCAGTCTGTTACTGATTCTTTCAGAACCGCCTGTCGGCGGACTCGGATGATAGGCTTCGCTGAGCGAGGCCGTCAGCCGCGCGATCCCCCTGACCACCCCGCCGCGAGGACCGCCGACCATGCATGCCATCGATTTCATCCAGGACCTCGCGGTGATCATGCTGATCGCCGGTTTCGTCACCATCCTCTGCCATCGCTTCAAACAGCCGGTGGTGCTGGGCTACATCATCGCCGGCGTGATCATCGGTCCGCATACCCCGCCCTTCGCCCTGGTGCACGACGAGGAGACGATCAAGACCCTGGCCGAGCTGGGGGTGATCTTCCTGATGTTCTGCCTGGGTCTGGAGTTTTCCCTGCGCAAGCTGTTCCAGGTCGGCGCCACGGCGTTCATCGCCGCGTTCCTGGAAATCACCCTGATGATCTGGGCCGGCTTCGAGATCGGCCGCCTGTTCGACTGGAGCACCATGGACTCGCTGTTCCTCGGCGCGATCCTGGCGATGTCCTCCACCACCATCATCATCAAGGTCCTGGGCGACCTGAAGATGAAGAACGAGCGCTTCGCCCAGCTGATCTTCGGCGTGTTGATCATCGAGGACATCCTCGGCATCGGCATCATCGCGCTGTTCTCCGGGATCGCCGTGAGCGGCACGGTGGAGGCCGATCAGGTGTTCTCCACGGTCGGCAAGCTCAGCCTGTTCATGGTCGTCGCGCTGGTCGTCGGCATCCTGCTGGTGCCGCGCCTGCTGGCCTACGTGGCGAAGTTCGAGAGCAACGAGATGCTGCTGGTGACGGTGCTGGGCCTGTGCTTCGGCTTCTGCCTGCTGGTGGTGAAGCTGGAATACAGCATGATCCTGGGCGCCTTCCTGATCGGCGCGATCATGGCCGAGTCGCGCCAGCTGATCCAGATCGAACGCCTGATGGAGCCGGTACGCGACATGTTCAGCGCGATCTTCTTCGTCGCCATCGGCCTGACCATCGACCCCAAGGTGCTGGTGGACTACGCCGCGCCGATCCTGGTGATCACCCTGGTGGTGGTGGCCGGCAAACTGGTGTCGTGCGGCGCCGGCGCCTTCATCGCCGGCAATGACGGGCGCACCTCGATGCGCGTGGGCATGGGGCTTTCGCAGATCGGCGAGTTCTCCTTCATCATCGCCGCGCTGGGCATGAGCCTGGGCGTGACCAGCGACTTCCTCTATCCGGTCGTGGTCGGCGTGTCGGCCATCACCACGCTGCTGACGCCTTACCTGATCCGCTCGGCCGACCCGCTGGCGCTGTACCTGGGCCGTAGCCTGCCCTCACCCATGGTGCGGGTGTTCAGCCTGTACGGTGAGTGGCTGCGCAGCATCAAGCCGCGCGGCGACAAGGCGATCCTCGCCGGGATGATCCGCCGCATCCTGCTGCAGGTCGGGGTGAATCTGACCCTGGTGATTGCGATCTTCTTCGGCCTGGCATTCTTCGCCGACCGCCTGTCGCAATGGCTAGCCGGCTTCGTCGAACACGAGGCGCTGCACAAGGCGTTGATCTGGGGCGCCGCGCTGCTGCTGTCGCTGCCGTTCCTGATCGCCGCTTACCGCAAGCTCAAGGCGCTGGCGATGTTGCTGGCGGAGATGGGCGTGAAGACGGAGAGCGCCGGGCGCCATACGGCTCGCGTGCGCCGGGTGATTTCCGAGCTGATCCCGCTGCTCTCGCTGGGCGGCATGATGCTGCTGCTGGCGGCGCTCAGTTCGAGCATCCTCCCGCCGGGCGAGCTGCTGGTGGTGGTGGCGCTGATCGCCGCGCTGGTGATCGCGGTGTTCTGGCGCTGGTTCATCCGTGTGCATTCGCGGATGCAGGTGGCGCTGATCGAGACCTTCGAGCAGAACGGCGGCGGGCATCACTGAGCCCGCCGGCTTTCACCGGGCGGGCTCCAGGGCCTGCTTTCTGGCCGACTGCTCTCGTTCGAGCTTCTGCATGTCGCGAACGGCGATCCGGACGGCCTCGTGGTATTGGCCCACGACTTCACTGGCCCCGCCGCACAGGACCGATCTTCCCCGTTCGATCCAGAGCGCCCGGTGACAGAGTTCCCTGATCGCCTCCATGCTGTGCGACACTAGGATCACTGTCTTGCCTTCCTTGATCTTGGCTTTCATGGCGGCGTGGGACTTCTCGCGGAAGGTCTGGTCGCCGACCCCCAGGACTTCATCGATCAGCAGGATATCCGGGTTGGCGTGGATCGCCACGGCGAAGCCCAGGCGGGCGCGCATGCCGGTCGAGTAGGTGCCCACCGGCCGCTCGAAGAAGTCGCCCAGCTCGCTGAACTCGCGGATGTCGTCCATCTGTCGGCGGATGTCGGCGAGCTTCATGCCCAGCAGCAGGCCGCTGATGATCACGTTGTCGCGCCCGGACAGTTCCGGCTTGAAGCCGACGTTCAGCGCCAGCAGGCTGGCCGTGAGGGGCTTGCTGCGCTGCAGCGTGCCGCGGTCGGGCTCGACGATGCCAGCGATCATGCGCAGCAGCGTGCTCTTGCCCGCGCCGTTGTTGCCAATCACCCCGAGCGTCTCTCCCTCGTAGAGCTGGAAGCTGACATCTTGCAAAGCCCAGAAGGACTCGTAGCGCAGCATGCCGACGCGCTGCCGGTAGGAGAGGCCGACGTGCTCGGCCTGGAGAATCAGGTCACCGGACATGCATCACCTCAGAACAGCAGCTTGGGGTACTTGCGCTCGTTGCGGTGCATGACCCACAGCGCCACGAGCAGGAACGGAACGGCGACCGCGAGCACATAGAACTGTTCGCCCCAGGCCGGCCACTGGTTATGCAGCAGCACGTCGCGGAACGCGGTGATCATCACCGCCATCGGATTGAGATTCAGCAGGGGCGCCATGGACGCGGGAATCTCGTGGATGCTGAAGAACACCCCCGACATGAACATCATCAGCATCAGGAAGTTGTCCACCACCTGGCGCAAGTCCGGCACGAACGGCAGCACAGAGGCCAGGAGGAAGCCGAATCCGATGATGAACAGCAGCTGGTTGAGGATCAGCATCGGCAACGCCAGCCACTCGAGGGAGGGGCGGTAGCCGGCGATCAGCAATGAAAGGATCAGCAGGCCGAGGATGATCAGGAACTTGAAGGTGTTGCTCAGGACCGGGATCAGCGCGAACACGTACTTGGGTACATGGATCTGCTGGATCAGGCCCGCGTTCGCCTGGATGGCGTTGCTGGCCTGACGCACCGAGCCGTCGAACCATTTCCAGGCGACCATGCCGCTGAGCAGCAGGGGGACATAGCCCGGGCGGCTGTGGCCCAGAGCCAGGCCGAAGACGATGTAGAAGGCGCCCATGTACATCACGGGCTCGAGGATCCACCAGAGGAATCCCAGGAAGCGCCGCGCCACTTCGGTGCGCAGGTCGCTGTAGACGCCGAACAGAATGATGTCCCTGTGCTTCATGTCTTTCTTGTTGGATTGAAAAGGGTGGGGTATTTAAACACAATGCGTCGCAGCAAACCTGCGTGCCGATTGCGGCGCAATCTGTGCGGATCATCGCCCAAACATAAGAAAAAGAGCTGGTATGCGCCTATTCGAAGTCTTGTTCGGTTCCTCTCGCAAAGCCACCCAGCCCCCTGAAGACCTTGTTCTCATGGTGGTCGGCATGCATCGCAGCGGTACCAGTTTCCTCACCGGCTCTCTGCAGGAAGCCGGCCTGGAGCTGGGCAAGCACAGCACCTGGAACCCCCACAATCTCAAGGGCAACCGCGAGAATGGCGATATCGTCGCCTTCCACGATGCGCTGCTCGCCGCCCGTGGCCATGCCTGGGACAACCCGCCCAGCGTCGCGCCGACCTGGACGCAGGCCGAGTACGATGCCGCCCGCGAGCTGATCAACGGCTATGACGGCGTGAAGCGCTGGGGATTCAAGGACCCGCGTGCGCTGCTGGCCGTCGAAGGTTGGCAGGAACTGATTCCCAACCTGCGCTTCGTCGGGATCTTCCGCCATCCTTCCGCGGTTGCCGATTCCCTCCAGGCCCGTGGCGGCATGCCTCGCGAGCAGGCTCTTGGCTTGTGGAAGGCCTACAACAGCCGTCTGCTCGAACTGCACGGCCGGGTGAAATTCCCGGTGCTGTGCTTCGACCAGGACGAGGACAGCCTGCACCGCCAGCTCGACGACGTGCTGCGTCGGTTCGGCCTGCAGCCGCCGGCGACCGAGCGCTTCTTCAGTTCCGAACTCAAACATCACCGG
Organism: Pseudomonas sp. BB438; assembly: GCF_057180225.1. Lineage (NCBI taxonomy): Bacteria > Pseudomonadati > Pseudomonadota > Gammaproteobacteria > Pseudomonadales > Pseudomonadaceae > Pseudomonas > Pseudomonas sp. BB438. The sequence goes on along the minus strand of NZ_CM170001.1, from coordinate 6,465,329 downwards.
CACGGCGACGAGCAGCTCGCGCCCGAGCTGGATGCCCTGTACCAGGCTCTCAAAGCCATCGCTGACTGATCCCGGGGGTTGTGTCATGCCCATCTTTCGTCGCGCGCCTCGCCTGAGCGTCGTCGTCATCGTCTACAAGATGCCGGAGCAGGCCGACAAGACGTTGCAATCGCTCAGCCCTGGCTACCAGCACGGAGTGAACGAGCGCGACTATGAAGTCATAGTCGTTGAGAACCATTCCGAACGGCTGCTGGGCCGCGAGCGCGCCACCCGGCATGCCGGCAACGTGCGCTATTTCCACCGCAACGAAACCGAACGCACGCCCGTGCACGCCATCAATTTCGGCGCAGCCCAGGCTCGTGGCAGCCATGTCGCGATCATGATCGACGGCGCGCGCATGCTCTCTCCGGGCGTGCTTCGCCATGCACTGGACGCTTTTCGTCTCGATGCCGAGGCGGCGGTCTCGGTGCCCGGTTACCACATCGGCCACAAGCTGCAGCAGGTGGCGGTGAACGAGGGCTACAACGAAGACGCCGAGCAGGTGCTGCTGCAGAGCATCGAATGGCCGAGCAATGGTTATCGTCTGTTCGATATCGCGGTGCTCAGCGGGTCCTGCCAGGGCGGTTTCTTCCAGGCCAACTACGAAAGCAACTTCATTGGCATGTCGATGCGCAAATGGAAGGCGCTGGGCGGGGTTAATCCGCGCTACAACGACTTCGGCGGCGGCAACGCCAACCTGGACCTTTACAAGCGCCTGCTGGAATACCCCGACACGCCGTTCTACCTGCTCTACAGCGAAGGTTCTTTCCACCAGTTCCACGGCGGTGTCACCACCGGCACGCTGCGCGAGGAGCGCGAGCGGGTGTACAAGCTGCTGGATGAGCAGGACAAGCAGATCCGCGGCGACAACCGCACGCCGCCCAGCGTACGGCCGATCCTGCTGGGCTCGGCGCACCCGCACATCTTCCGTTTCCTCAACCATTCGCTGAACCGGGTGCAGGCCGTATGACTGCGTTCCACGAGAAGCGCCCGCTGCTGTCGATCATCGTCATCGCCTATGACATGCCGCGCCAGGCGCTCAATACCTTGCTCAGCCTGGCACCGGACTACCAGCTGGGGGTCGATGCCGACGACTACGAAGTGATTCTGGTGGAGAACCGCTCACAGCGGAACATGGATGCCGCGGCCATCGCGCGGCTGCCTGGCAACTTCCAGTACCACGTGCGCGACGAGCCGGGTGTTTCGCCCGCACCTGCGATCAATTTCGGCATCGCGCAGGCCCGGGGGCGCTTCATCGGACTGATGATCGATGGCGCGCGGATGGTAACGCCCGGCGTGCTCCAATATGCACTGATGGCGTTGCGCATGAACGAGGATGCCCTGGTTGTCGTGCCCGGCTACCACCTCGGCGAGGACGAACAGCAATTCCACCTCAGTCGTGGATACAGCGAGGAAGCCGAGCAGGCGCTGCTGGAGCAGATCGACTGGCGCAACCAGGGGTATCGGCTGTTCGAGATTTCCTGCTGGAGCGGTGCGAACCCCAACGGCTTCTTCCAGCCGTTCATGGAATGCAACTGCCTGTTCGTTTCCGCCCGCAGGCTGGCCGAGGTCGGCAACGCTGACGAGCGATTCGACATGCCCGGCGGTGGGGCCCTCAATCTGTTCATCTATCGTGCTCTGGCCGTTCATCCGCAAACCCAACTGTTCATGCTGGCGGGCGAAGGATCGTTCCATCAACTGCACGGTGGCGTGACCACCTCGGAAGTGGCCGGACGCGAGAGGATCTTGGAGCTGCAAAAGGAGCAGCTGTGCGAGCTGCTTGGTGAGCCGTTCCGCTCGCCGACGGTGGAGCCGATCCTGCTGGGCAAGGTGAAGGCGCCGGCACAGCGTTATCTGCAACGCTCGGCGGAGCGGGCACAAGACCGTTTCGGACGCTTTGCGGCACGCGGAGAGCATCCCTTCCAAGATGATCTGCAGAAGAACACCGGGGCCAGGCGCTGACTGCCATGACCCAAGCCAGGATCGCGGTACTCGACGACCTGCGTGGCGTCGCCATACTGCTGGTGGTGCTCTACCACGGGGCGACCGCGGCCTTCGGCTTTGTCCCGCCCGCGGGCGGCAACTACTGGCTGGCCTACGTCTACGCCGGCAACAGCGGTGTCAGCCTGTTCTTCCTGCTCAGTGGGATCCTCGTGTCGCGGCCATTTTCCCTGGCGTTGCGCGAACGCCGGGCAATCGACCTGAAGCGCTACGCCGTGCAGCGGGCCCTGAGGATCCTGCCGCCGTATTACCTGTCCGTGCTGGTGGCCGTGCTTGTCACCGGGCGCTACGAGCAGATGCCCGCTGCGATGGTGTTCCTCGCCTGGGGCTATGACGTTGGCGTCTTCAGCAATGTCTGGTGGAGCCTCGCCACGGAGGTTCAGTTCTACCTTTTCCTGCCGTTGTTCTTTCTGGTACTGGGACTTGATCGCCGACTGGCAGCGGGCATCCTGCTGGTCTGGCTCCTGCTGTTCATCGCGGTCAGCTTGCACTGGGTTTCCTTCGGACTGCTCGGCAACATCTACTGGGCCCTGTCTCTGGGCGGGAAGCTGCCCGTGTTCCTGCTGGGCATGGGGATCGGCTGGCTCCTGGCGGAACAGCGACTACCAACGCTGGGCAGCCTGTCAGGATCAATCGCCTTGCTCTTGTTGGTCGTCATGCTGGCGGTCTTCCTGCAGATCACCGTGGAGCACGGTGTGGTCGAGTTCTCCTGGCGGCAGCCCTGGATCGTGCTGCCGGAGGGCCTGCTGTGGGCCGCCGTGGCCTGGGTAATGCTAGCGACGCCCGGCCTTGGCGGCGGCCTGCCTGGCCGGCCCTTGCGCTATCTCGGCAGGGTTTCGTACTCCCTTTACCTGATTCACCAGCCGGTGCTGGTGGCTTGCCTGTCATACGGCAACCCTGCCGGCACGCAGATCTGGCCAAGGCTACTGCTGGGCCTGGCGCTGGCGCTGGCGCTGGCCCACCTGAGTTATGGCCTGATCGAAAAACCCTTCCTCTCACTGAAGAATCGGTACTCTTCTAAAACCAAAGATTCGGAGGCTTTGCCGGTATGACTTCTGTTTATATGCCGCCATCGGTGCGCCACTTCGAGCCGCTGCACATGGTCTTCAGCACCTGGGTCGACCATCTGCCGTTCGGCTACGACCTGGTGGCTGCGCTGCGACCCAAGCTGCTCGTGGAGCTGGGCACGCACAAGGGCCTGTCCTACTTCACCTTCTGTCAGGCGATGAAGGAAAACGAGATCGATGGCGTCTGCTATGCCGTCGACACCTTCGAGGGTGATGCCCACACCGACAAGTACGACGAGTCGGTGTTCAACGCGGTGAACAACCACAACCGCCAGAACTACCACGGCTTCTCCTACCTGATGCGGATGTTCTTCGAGGATGCCCTCAAGCACTTCGACGACGACAGCCTCGACCTGCTGCACATCGACGGTTTCCACACCTACGAGGCGGTCAGTGCCGATTTTGCCAACTGGTATCCCAAGGTGAAGCCGGGTGGCATCATCCTGTTCCACGACGTCATGGCGCGCGTGCAGGACTTCGGCGCCTGGAAGTTCTGGGACGAGACACGCGGCCAGCATGAGACCTTCACCTTCAACCACGGCTTCGGCCTGGGCGTGCTGCGCAAGCCCGGCGGCGATCGCAGCAATGACCACCCGCTGATCAAGCTGCTGTTCGAGGACGCCAAGGCCGATGATGGTGCCGGTCTGCGCGCCTTCTACGTGCATGCCAGCAAGCACCTGGAGAACACCCGCAAGCTCAAGCGCCTGACCCAGGGCCAGCAGCAACCGGCGAACTGAGGCATGAGCGAGCGCTCCGACTCTCCCGCCGGGCTGCGCCAGCCGGGCAGTTACCTGCCCGAGCTGGAGTCGCTGCGTGGCTGGGCAATCCTGCTGGTGGTGGGTTTCCACTACTTCGGCATCCTTGGCCTGGCGGCGCGCCCGGACAACCCTGCCTGGATCACCCTACTGGGTGGCGGCAATAGCGGCGTCACGCTGTTCTTCGTGCTCAGCGGGTTTCTGTTGGCGCGGCCGTTTCTGCAAGGGTTGCGCAGCGGTCAGCAGGTGAGCATCCGGCGCTTCTATTCGGCCCGCTTCTTCCGCATCGTGCCGCTGTATTACGCGGCGGTGCTGCTGGCCTGGTTCATGACGCAGAAGGCGGTCGCGCTCAAGGCCCTCTTGTTCATTCCCATCGGTTTCCAGGCCTTCCCCTTCAGCGTGCCCTGGTGGTCGCTGTGTACCGAGATTCAGTTCTACCTGCTGCTGCCCTGGGTCATGTGGCTATTGCGCTTTCGCGCCGGGCGCTGGCTGGTTGGAGGCGCCCTGCTGGCCTGGGCAACGGCGCACGTCTATCTATTCCACTCGCCGGGTTGGCTGTCGCCGACCAATCCCTGGGAGAACTCGTTGTTCGGTCGAGCGGGCGCTTTCCTGGTGGGGGCGCTCTGTGCCGGATTCAGCCTGAGCGCGGGATACGCCTGGTTGGCCCGTCGCTCCGTCGTGGCCTTCGGCCTGTTGGTGGCGTGTCTGCTGGGGCTGGTGCGCCTGTGGTGGTGGTTCTCCCTGATCGGGGAACGCAATGCCCTGCAGGCCCTGCCGATGTACCACAACATCGAGGCGATGCTCTGGGGAGGGACGATGATCGCCTTGCTGGTGCTGGGCTGGCGTATCAAGGCGATGCTGGTCAACCCGCTGGTCGATCACTTCGGCCGGATCTCCTACTCGCTCTACCTGATTCACGTCCCGGTACAGTTCTACTGCATCTATCCGTTGAAGGCGTCCGGCATGACGCTGGATACCAACCTCGAGGCCTACCTGCTGCGCATCGCCTTCAGTCTGGCGCTTTCCTGGACGCTGGCGTGGTTGAGCTATCGCCTGGTGGAGATACCCTTCCTGCGCCTGAAATCGCACCTGGCGACCTACTCCGGGCGCGCGCCCTGGGCGCGCCGTGCCGCCGACGCCTGAGCAGGATCAGGCCGGGACGTCGCGCCAGTGGGTGGCAAAGCCGGGTTGCGCCTCGCCTTCGGGACGGCCGTTGGTGTAGTAGTAAAGCGCCAGGGAGCGGCGGTAGACGCCGTCCGGGCAGGTGAGGGGATGCGGGTGTCCGTGGAACGAGCTGGCGGTGGTGCTGAACACCACGCAGCGGTTGGCGATCGGCAGCACACGACGGGGCGGCCCGGCCATTTCCGTGTCCCAGAGTTCGAGGTGGCCACCATAGCTGTCGGGCCACTCCTCGTTGAGGTAGATCAGCACATTGATGCGGCGATCCAGGCCGAAATCGCGGTGGGTGGCGAAGTCGGTGTGCACCTTGAGGAAACCGCCGCGGGCGATCTGGTGAATCCCGGCGCCTCGCAGGTTCGGGTCAGGGATCAGGTTGGCGATGCCGCTGAGCTGGGAAAGGTAGTCGAGAAAACCGTGGGAATTGAGCTCCCAGAACAGCTGGCGATAGGTCGGCGGCATGCGCAGGGGATCGCGGATATTGCGCTTGTCCTTCTGCACGTACTCGCCGCTGGCCTTGTCGGTGTGCGTCGCATTGTTCCACAGCGGGTCGGCCTGGTCGTGCGGGTACTCTTCGAGCAGCCTGGCGAAGGTGGCGGGCGGAAGAAAGTTGTCGATGACGATATGCGGGAAGGGCGCATTGCCGGCATAGTGCGGTGCCTGGTCGGCCACCCTGGCCATCAGGGCGGGATAGTCCAGCAGCAGTCCATGGGACGGCGCGCCGAGATCACCATTGCTCTTTGGGGCGAAAAGATTCTTAAGCATTTTTCGGGAATTCACTGAATGTTGTTCTTTTCCACGCGAGCGGCATCTGCGCTCACGACCCGACTAGCCATTGCCTGGCTGATTCTGCTTGCCATGGTCCCTGTGAGCAATGCTCAGGATCAAGCGACGAAGCCCAATATCCTGTTCATCCTCGCCGATGACCTGGGAAACAACGACGTTGCCTCCTGGGGCGACGGACAGGCGCCGACACCCACACTGGACCAGCTCAGTCGCCAGTCCCTGCGCTTCCGCCAGCACTATACCGACAGCACATGCTCGGTCAGCCGCGCAGCGCTGATGACCGGACGCGACCCGGTCGGTATCGGCTTCGAGCCCGATGGCCTGGGGCTCTCGCCGGATCTGGAAACCCTGCCGAAGTCCCTGCGGGAGCTGGGTTACAGCACGCACCACCTGGGCAAGTGGCATGTCGGTGAAGGGCTGGAGTATCTGCAGATCCGACCAAACCATCAGGGCTTTGACGACTGGTTCGGCATGCTCAACCATTTTGTCCTGCAGGGTCCGGATGCTCAGGGGCAACTGATCCGTCGCAAGCCAACCTTCAATGATCCCTGGCTCGAGCGCGACGACGGTCCACCGGTCCAGTACAAGGGACATCTGGATGACCTGCTGACCGACCGGGCCATTTCGCTGATCGAACGCGGTCGGGTAGCGGAAAAGCCCTGGTTCATCAATCTCTGGCTGCTATCGCCGCATCATCCCTACGAGCCTTCGCAAGTCTTTCGCCAGCAGTTCCCGGACACCGAGCAAGGGCGCTACCTTGCGGTACTCAAGCAACTTGACCACAACGTCGCCCGCTTGCTGGATGCGCTCAAGGCCAGTGGCCAGCTGGACAACACGCTGATCGTCTTCACCAGCGACAACGGCAGCCCGAACATTGCGCGCGACAGCAACTACCCGCTGACCGGCACCAAGGCCACCTATTTCGAGGGAGGCGTGCGGGCTCCCCTGATGATGATCTGGCCGGGGCACGCCAATGACCGGGACGTGATCGGCATTTCGCGGATCACCGATCTGTATCCGACGCTGATCGGGATGGTCGGCGGCAAGGCGCCTGCGGGACTGAGCGGGCGCGATCTTTCCCCGCAGCTGGCATCCGGCACGCCCTTGCCCCGGGTCGACGAGCTTTACTGGGCAGCGGATGTGATGCGCTGGGGCATGACTTACGGCGGGCATATCCCGGGGCGCGGGTTGTTCTACCGCAACCTGTTCTCGCAGATGGAGAGCCGTCCGGTATCCGGCCCTGTGGAGGGGGCGAAGACGGTCCTGTCGACGCTCAAGCCCTTCAGCCAGGACGAGGCATCCGACTTGATTCGCCGTTGGGAGCAGCACGCGCGCCCGGTTCCCCTGCAGTGGCACCCTGCCGCGGGCGCGGCGCCGGCTTATCTGAGCGGGCGCGACTACCAGCGATCGCCGGTCTTCGGTGGCTACAGTCTTGGCCTGGGGGCTATCCGCAGTGTTGGCATGGGGCGCCAGGTGCTGGTGGAGCAGCCTGACCTCTGGAGCCTGGCCCTGGAGCGTGGCCGCCTGGTAGTGACTCGTGGCGGCAGTCGCTTCGAGGGTGGCCCGGTGAACTGGCGGGAAGGCTGTAACGCCGTGGTGACCACCTTCAACATCAAGCCGGTCTCGACCTTCCCCTTCCCGGGCAACGAGGAAGGCAAGCTGGTGGTCTATGTCAACGGCAAGGCGGTTCTGACCGCGGACCAGCCGATGCCACGGGTGGCAACGGTCCAGGCGATGGCGCAGCCTACCTACGTCGGCGCATCGAGTACTGGAATGGATCGCTATGCCGGGCGCATCGGCCGGCCGCTGCTGGTCGGCAAGTTCCTGATGCCGCAGCAGGATGGCTATGCCCTTGGCGACATGGACCGGACCATCTGTCCAGGGCGCTGATCGCCGCTTAATGGTCCGGAGCCTGCCTCTGGGACACAGCAGCGGCGGGCTTCGCCGCGCCGCTGCTTCACCATGGGGGCGCGCCTGCTGGTTGAGTGCGAGCTAAAGAGGGATCAGATCGCTTCCAGCTTCGCATACCCCATCATCAGCCACTTGCTGCCCTCGCTGTCGAAGTTCACCTGCACCCGTGCCTGGGCGCCGGAGCCTTCGAAGTTGAGGATCACGCCGTCGCCGAACAGCGGGTGGCGCACGCTCTGGCCGAGGCTGAACGGGGTGTCCGGCACGCTGGCGCCGCTGAACAGGTTGCCGCTGCGCTGGTTGCCGGACAGCGGCCGGCTCACCGAGTTGGACAGGCGCACTTCCTGGATCAGGCTTGGCGGGATTTCGCGGACGAAGCGCGACACCTTGTTGTAGGTTTCGCTGCCGTACAGGCGGCGGGTTTCCGCGTAGGTCATGACCAGACGGTGCATGGCGCGGGTGATGCCGACGTAGGCCAGGCGGCGCTCTTCCTCGAGACGGCCGGGCTCTTCCAGGCTCATCTTGTGCGGGAACAGGCCTTCTTCCACGCCGGCCAGGAACACCAGCGGGAATTCCAGGCCCTTGGCGCTGTGCAGCGTCATCAACTGCACGCTGTCCTCGAAGGCGTCGGCCTGGGTGTCGCCGGATTCCAGCGCGGTATGGTCAAGGAAGGCCACCAGCGGCGGGGTGTCCTCGTCATCCGGGGTCTCGAAGGCGCGGGCGGCGCTGACCAGTTCTTCCAGGTTTTCCACCCGCGCCTGGCCTTTTTCGCCCTTCTCTTCCTTGTGGTAGGTGATCAGGCCGGACTGCTCGATGACGATCTGGGTCATCTGGTGCAGCGGCATGCCCTCGACCTTCACCGCGAGCAGGTCGACGGTTTCCAGGAAACCGTTGAGCGCGCTGGCGGCGCGGCCGGCCACGGCCTTGGCGGCGATCACGTCGTTGATTGCGCGCCACATCGAGGTGCCATTCAGGCGCGCGGCGTTGCGGATCGCTTCGACGGTCTTCTCGCCGATGCCGCGCGGCGGCACGTTGATCACCCGTTCCAGCGCGGCGTCGTCGTCGCGCAGACGGATCAGGCGCAGGTAGGCCAGGGCGTTCTTGATCTCGGCGCGCTCGAAGAAGCGCTGGCCGCCGTAGATGCGGTAGGGGATCTTCTCGCGCAGCAACGCCTCTTCCAGCACGCGGGACTGGGCGTTGGAGCGGTACAGAATGGCGATTTCGCTGCGCTTCAAGCCGTCCTTGCGCAGGGCGTCTTCGATGGTCTCGACGATATAGCGCGCCTCGTCGTGCTCGTTGAAGCCGGAATACAGGGTGATCGGGTCGCCGTCGACGCCGTCGGTCCACAGTTCCTTCCCCAGGCGCCCGCTGTTGTTGGCGATCAGCGCGTTGGCGGCTTTCAGGATGGTGCCGGTGGAGCGGTAGTTCTGCTCCAGGCGGATGTCCTCGGTGCCGGCGAAGTCATCGCCGAACTGCTGGATATTCTCGATCTTCGCGCCACGCCAACCGTAGATCGACTGGTCGTCGTCGCCCACCACCATCAGGCTCTCGCCGCCTTTGCCGAGGAAGCGCAGCCAGGCGTACTGCACGGCGTTGGTGTCCTGGAACTCGTCCACCAGGATGTGGCGGAAGCGCCGCTGGTAGTGCTCCAGCAGGCTCGGACGGTCGCGCCAGAGGTCCAGCGAGCGCAGCAGCAGCTCGGCGAAGTCGACCACGCCGGCGCGGGCGCAGGCCTCTTCATAGGCCTGGTAGACGCTGACCATGGTCGCCAGGTACAGGTCGCCGCCGGTCTGGATGTTCTGCGGGCGGTTGCCCTCGTCCTTCTGGCCGTTGATGAACCACTGCGCCTGGCGCGGCGGCCAGCGCTGCTCGTCGAGGCCCAGTTCGCGCACCACGCGTTTGACCAGGCGCAGCTGGTCGTCGCTGTCGAGGATCTGGAAGTTTTCCGGCAGTCCGGCTTCCTGCCAGTGCGCGCGCAGCAGGCGGTGCGCCAGGCCGTGGAAGGTGCCGACCCACATGCCGGCCGGGTTGATCCCCAGCAACTGCTCGATCCGCGCGCGCATCTCGGCCGCGGCCTTGTTGGTGAAGGTCACGGCCAGGATGCTGTGCGGCGAGGCGTTCTCGACCTGGATCAGCCAGGCGATACGGTGCACCAGCACGCGGGTCTTGCCGGACCCGGCGCCAGCGAGCACACGCTGGCGCCCCAGCGGCGCGGCCACGGCCTGGCGCTGCGGGTCATTGAGGGAGTTGAGCAGGTAGGAGATGTCATCGTTCATGGGACGGCATTCTACCGACGGGCGGTTTTCCCCGGCAAACCGGGCCGCCGTCCGGCGTCTTCCCGACGAAAGTTGGGAGGGCAGCCGGCCAATTGCCATCTGTGATGCTTGGGTGGGGCAACCTCCTCGGGTATGCTCCGCCGACGCCTAGGCCAGAAACCTACAAGAAAAACGCCTATGACCGCTTATGTAGAGCCTTCGGCGATCCCGGTGAGCCATGCCGAGATCCGCCAGCAGTACGCTCACGAAATTGCCGTCGAACGCACGCGCCTCCTCTATCAGGGCTCGCGGGTGCCGACCCTGCTCATGCTGCTCGATGGGCTGGCCTGTACCGGGTTGCTATGGGACTACGTGCAGCCGGGGCTGCTCGCCGGCTGGCTGATCTGGCTGGTGCTGCTGGCCGTGCTCCGCCTGATCCAGGTCTCCGCCTTCAATGCCGCTTCCGCCGAGCGCCAGGCCAGCCCGCACTGGCAGCGTACCTTCCTGTTCGGCGCTGGCGCCTCGGGCCTGACCCTGGCCTTTGCCGCCATTGCTCTGGTGCCGCCGGATGCCTTCCTCCAGCAATCCCTGGTGTTTGGCCTGATCGCCGCGGCGATTCTGTCCGCCAGCGTTGCCTACGCGGTGAGCCTGCCGGCTTTCCTCACCTTCGCCTTGCCCTGCCTGTTCCCGTCGATTACCTATCTATTGATCAGCGATAACCCGCTGCAGCAAGGCTGGGGCGTGCTTGGGGTGATCCTGCTGGCGGCTTTGCTGGTGGTGGCCTGGCAGATTCACCGGGTGGTCCATGTCGGCCTGCTGCGGCGTTTCCAGGCCCAGGCGCTGGTCGCGCACCTGGAGCGTGCCAAGGCGCAGACCGAGGCGCTGAACCAGGATCTGGAGCGTGAAGTCGAGCAGCGCCGCCGCGCCGAGCGCGAACTCTGCCGTGCGCGCGACGCCCTGCAGGAACGAGTGGAGGCGGGCAGTGCCAAGCTCAGCCATACCGAAGCGCGGCTGGCCCTGGCGCTGGAGGCCAGCGAACTGGGCCTGTGGGATTGGAACCTGCTGACCGACGAAGTGCACCACTCGCACCTGGAAGAAATCTTCGGGATTACCCAGGATGCCGTGAAGAGCGTGCGCAATGACCTGCGCCCGCGCCTGCACCCCGACGACCTGCCATTGCTGCGTCGCGCGCTGGTCGAGCACCTCAAGGGCCGCACCGATGGTTACCGCATCGAATACCGCGTTCGCCATGCCGATGGCCACTGGGTCTGGGTGGAGGACCGCGGCCGGGTGATGGAGCGCGACGGTCGTGGGCAGGTGACGCGGATGGTCGGCACCCGCGCGGATATCTCCACGCGCAAACTGCGCGAGGAAGAGCAGCGTCTGGCGGCCACGGTATTCGAGGCCGCCAGCGAGGGCATCATCATCCTCGACCCGGACTACCGCCTGATCGCCATCAACGAAGCCTTCACCTCGCTCACCGGCTACCGCCGCGACGAGTTGCTCGGGCACAACGTCGCACGACTGATGGGGTCGGCGGAAAGCCTGCGCCGCTATCAGTCGATCCGTACCGAGCTCGAGCGCCAGGGCACCTGGCAGGGCGAGTTGATCGAGACGCGCAAGAATGGCGAGCTCTACCCCCAGTGGCTGCAACTGAACGTGGTGCGCGACGGCCGCGGGCAGGTCGCCCACGTGGTCGGCTTCTTCGCCGACCTCACCGCCCGCCGCGACGCCGAGGAGCGCCTGCGCTACCTGTCGCACTACGACGAACTCACCGGGCTGGCCAATCGCACGCTGTTCAAGGAGCGCCTGCACGAGGCCAGCCAGCGCGCGCGCCAGGAAGGCCGCACGGCGGCGCTGCTGCTGATTGATCTGGACCGCTTCAAGCTGCTCAACGACAGCCTTGGCCATGAAGTCGCCGACCAGCTGCTGCGGCAGATGTCGCGACGCATGACCCAGACCGTGCCCGAGGCCGATACCATCGCCCGCCTGTCTGGCGACGAGTTCGCCGTGCTGATCGACTCCTACGCCAGCCTCGCCGCGCTGGCCCGGCTGTCCAGCCGCCTGCTGGCCAAGCTGCGCACGCCGATGACCGTGGGCGGCCATGAGCTGGTGGTCAGCGCCTCGGTGGGCATCAGCCTGCTGCCGGACAACGCCTGGGAAATCTCCGCGCTGATGAGCCAGGCGAACATGGCCATGCAGCATGCCAAGCACCTGGGCGGCAACACCTTCCAGTTCTTCACCGACAACCTGCAGGCCTGCACTCTGGAGCGCCTGCAGCTGGAAACACGACTGCGCAAGGCCATCGACGAGGGCCAGCTCGATGTGCATTACCAGCCCAAGCTGAACCTCGCCAACGAGCGCCTGGACAGCGCCGAGGCGCTGGTGCGCTGGTGCCATCCGGACATGGGCATGGTGCCGCCCGGCGACTTCATCGGCCTGGCCGAAGAGACCGGGCTGATCGGCGCCATCGGCGAATTCGTCCTGCGCCGCGCCTGCCAGCAGGCTCGCGCCTGGCAGCGGCAGGGACGCGAGCTGCGGGTCTCGGTCAACCTCTCGGTACACCAGTTGCGCACCGGCAACCTGGTCGACCTGGTGCGCGCCGTGCTGGAGGAGACCGGTCTGCCGTCACACCTGCTGGAGCTGGAACTGACCGAAAGCCAACTGCTGGACAACGTCGAGAGCGTCACCGCGACCTTCCGCCAGCTGCGCGAGATGGGCGTGAAGCTGGCGATCGACGACTTCGGCACCGGCTATTCCTCGCTCAGCTACCTGAAGCGCTTCCCGGTGGACTACGTGAAGATCGACCAGACGTTCATTCGCGACCTGTCCGAGCGCGGCGAAGACGCAGCCATCACCCGCGCGATCATCGCCATGGCGCACAGCCTGGAGTTGAAGGTGGTAGCCGAAGGCGTCGAGCACGCCGAGCAATTGCGCTTCCTGCGTGCCCACGGTTGCGATGAGATCCAGGGCTACCTGATCAGCCAGCCGGTGCCGGCGGATGCCTGCCTGGCGCTGCTGGAGAGGAGCGACCGACTCTGAGCGTGCCGGTCGCGTCGAGTGGAGTGGTTCGCGGGGATTACTTCAGGGTGACGATCCACTCGGCGAGCGTCTTGGCCTCGTCCGGGCTGACGGCGTTCGCCGGCATCGGGATCGGACCCCAGACACCCTTGCTGCCGGTCGTGATGCTGTTGCTGATGTGCGTAACGCCGTCGCCCTGCGCCCCGTATTTTGCCGCGACTTCCTTGAAGGCCGGGCCGACCACCGTCTTGTTGACGGCGTGACAGGCCACGCAGGCCTTGGCCTTGAACAGCTCCTCGCCGCTGCTGGCCATCGCGGTGCCTTGTACCAGCAAGCCGCCGAACAGCAGGGCAACCAGGGCTTTGTTCATGAACGTCTCTCCTCACAGGCTGGGCGCTTCGAGGCGCCGGTCGTTTTCGCCGGCTTCCCGCCCGGCTTCTGGGGCGATTCTAGGAGCGGCCCGAGTGGCCTTGGCTTGATGGCAATCAAGAACTCCTCTCGGCGCGCTTGAGGGAGGAGGCCTGGCTGATTAGCGTGCCCGGCGACACTGACTGCAGAGGCCTCCTCGCCATGAACGCCCCCGCCCAGCCCCTCGAGCCGCTCTTCTACCAGCCCTCCGGTAACGAGGTCGCGTTGTTCACCCAGGCCTCCGCGCAGGGCATGCCGGTACTGGTCAAGGGCCCGACCGGTTGCGGCAAGACCCGCTTCGTCCAGCACATGGCGCAACGCCTGAACCTGCCGCTGTACACCGTGGCCTGTCACGACGACCTGTCGGCGGCGGACCTGGTCGGTCGCCACCTGATCGGCAGCGATGGCACCTGGTGGCAAGACGGTCCGCTGACCCGCGCGGTACGCGAGGGCGGCATCTGCTACCTGGACGAGGTGGTGGAAGCGCGCCAGGACACCGTCGTGGTGCTGCACCCACTGGCGGACGATCGGCGCGAACTGTTCATCGAGCGCACCGGCGAATCCCTGGTGGCGCCGCCGGGCTTCATGCTGGTGGTGTCCTACAACCCCGGCTACCAGAACCTGCTCAAGGGCATGAAGCCCAGCACCCGCCAGCGCTTCGTCGCCCTGCGTTTCGACTACCCGACGGCGGACGTCGAAGCCGGCATCATCGCCCGCGAGGCCGGTGCTTCTTCCGAGCTGGCGCAGCGCCTGGCGCAACTGGGCGTGGCCCTGCGCCGCCTGGGGCGCCAGGAGCTGGAGGAAGTCTGCTCGACGCGCCTGCTGGTGCTTACCGCGCGCCTGCTGCAGGCCGGCATGGCGCCGCGCGATGCGTGCCGCGCCGGGCTCGCCGAACCGCTGTCGGACGACGAGGCGACGGTTGCCGCGCTGATGGACCTGGTCGATGTCCATTTCGCCTGAGGCGACGCTCGATGCCCGGCGCCTGCCGGGCGACCTGGCGATGTGGTTCTTCATCCTCGCCGAGCTGACCGTCTTTGCCATCCTCATCATCGTCTTCGCCGTGGCCCAGCATCTGGACGGGGAAGGCTTCCGTGCCGGCCGTGCGCAGCTCGATCTGTCCACCGCCCTGGCGCTGACCCTGACCCTGCTCACCGCCGGCTTCTGCGCGGCGCTGGCGGTGGAGTTGGTGCGCCATGGCCGGCAGCGCCGCGCGGCCGCGCTGCTGGGCGTGGCGGTGCTGCTCGGGCTGGCGCACGTCTTGCTGAAGTCCGGCGAGTACCACCACCTCGCCGTGCGCGGGCTGGACCTGGAATACAGCACCTTCTTCACCCTGTTCTGGCTGATCACCGGCTTCCACTTTCTTCATGTGCTGCTGGGGTTGGTGATCCTCGCCTGGATGACGCTGCGCTGCCTGCGCGGCGCCTACCGCAGCGATAGCCTGGGCGGGCTGGAGTCCGGTGCGTTGTACTGGCACATGGTCGACCTGGTCTGGGTGGTGCTGTTCCCGCTGGTCTACGTGCTGGCGCCCGGCGCATGAAGGCGCTGTTGCTCGCCTGGCTGGCGATGCTGCCGATGTCGGTGGCGTCGGTGTGGCTGGGGCACCGCGCACCCGACCTACTGCTGCCGGTGGCGCTGATCCTCCTGCTCGGACTGGGCAAGGCCTGGCTCATCGCGCTGCGCTTCATGGAGCTCAATCACGGTCCGCGGCTATGGCAGTCGCTGCTGCTTGGCTGGCCGCTGGTGGTCACTGGCGTGATTCTGGTTCTGCACGCAAACCACTGATTTGCCTTTTAAAAAATACCTGACTGAAAGCATTGGTCTTTCTTGATTGTCATCAAGCGAGAGGCACCAGGTCGCTTTTTACAATGCCCCCGACCGTGACCTAGGAGGGCCCCATGTCAGAGACATTCACAAAGGGAATGGCAAGGAACATCTACCTGGGAGGAGGCGTTTTCTTCTTCCTGGTGTTCCTCGCCCTGACCTATCACACCGAAACCACCTTCCCCAAGCGCACCAACCAGAGTGAGCTCACCGAGTCGGTGGTGCGCGGCAAGCTGGTGTGGGAGCAGAACAACTGCGTGGGGTGCCACTCGATCCTCGGCGAAGGCGCCTATTTCGCGCCGGAGCTGGGCAATGTCGCCATCCGCCGTGGCGGTGATGCGGCCTTCGGCTCCTTCCTCGCGGCCTGGATGAAGATGCAGCCGCTGGGCGTCCCCGGCCGCCGGCAGATGCCGCAGTTCCACCTGAGCGACCAGGAGGTCACCGACCTCGCGGCGTTCCTGCTGTGGACATCGAAGATCGACACCAACCAATGGCCGCCGAACAAGGAGGGTTGATCATGAACCCGGGCAATCCCTATCTGAAATTTGCTTCGCAGGCGGTGGCCAAGCCGTACTTCGTGTTCGCCCTGATGCTCTTCGTCGGGCAGATCGTCTTCGGGCTGATCATGGGCGTGCAGTACGTGGTCGGTGACTTCCTGTTCCCGGCGATCCCCTTCAACGTCGCGCGGATGGTGCACACCAACCTGCTGATCGTCTGGCTGTTGTTCGCCTTCATGGGCGCGGCCTACTACCTGATCCCCGAAGAGGCCGACCGCGAGCTGTACAGCCCGAAACTGGCCATCGTGCTGTTCTGGGTATTCGCCATTGCCGGCGTGCTGACCATCCTGGGCTACCTGCTGGTGCCTTACGCGGGCCTGGCGAAGCTGACCCACAACGAGCTGCTGCCGACCATGGGCCGGGAATTCCTCGAGCAGCCGACGATCACCAAGATGGGCATCGTGGTGGTGGCGCTGGGCTTCCTCTTCAACATCGGCATGACCCTGCTCAAGGGCCGCAAGACCGCCGTCAGCGTGGTGATGATGACCGGCCTGGTCGGTCTCGCGGTGTTCTTCCTGTTCTCCTTCTACAACCCGGAAAACCTCGCTCGCGACAAGTACTACTGGTGGTGGGTCGTGCACCTGTGGGTGGAAGGCGTGTGGGAGCTGATCATGGGCGCGATGCTGGCCTTCGTGCTGATCAAGATCACCGGCGTCGACCGTGAGGTCGTGGAGAAGTGGCTGTACGTGATCATCGCCATGGCCCTGATCACCGGCATCATCGGTACGGGTCACCACTTCTTCTGGATCGGCGCACCGCAGGTCTGGCTGTGGCTGGGCTCGATCTTCTCGGCGCTGGAACCGCTGCCGTTCTTCGCCATGGTGCTGTTCGCCTTCAACATGGTGAACCGTCGCCGCCGCGAACACCCGAACAAGGCCGCCGCGCTCTGGGCACTGGGGACCACCGTGACGGCCTTCCTCGGTGCCGGCGTGTGGGGCTTCCTGCACACCCTGGCGCCGGTGAACTACTACACCCACGGTTCGCAGCTCACCGCGGCCCACGGCCACCTGGCCTTCTACGGTGCCTACGCGATGATCGTCATGACCATGATCAGCTACGCCATGCCGCGCCTGCGGGGTATCGGCGAAGCGCCGGACGCCCGGGCGCAGAGCCTGGAGATCTGGGGTTTCTGGCTGATGACCCTCTCCATGCTGCTGATCACCCTGATGCTCACCGCTGCCGGCATCGTCCAGGTCTGGCTGCAACGTATGCCGGCCGATGGCGCCGCCATGCCGTTCATGGCCACGGTCGACCAGTTGAAGATCTTCTTCTGGCTGCGCCTGTACTCCGGTGTCGGCTTCTTCATCGGGCTGATCTGCTACCTGCTGAGCTTCCGCCAGCGCGGCCGCGTGGCCGTTACCTCCGGCGCGGCCCAGGTGAGCTGACCGATACCGTCCAACCGGGCCCGTCCGCTTTGTGGCGGGCCTTTTTGACGTTTACTGAGCCTGTCGGATGACTGCGAGATGACCGGCTGTGCTTTTAGCTCCCTCTCCCTTCAGGGAGAGGGGACTGGGTCGGTGTTCTGTTGGAACGCCGAGCCCTGTTCCTTCTCTCTGCGCTCCGGAGGCGCCATGACCATCCACCTCGAAATCGAAGAAGGCTTCGGCCGCGCCTGGCACCGCTTCATCACCCGCCGCGCCAGCCCGGAGTTCGAAGAGGCGGCGGTGACCCTGGATGACATGCGCCGCAGCCTGCTGCTGCTGTTCCGCGGCACCGGCGGCGAAGCCGGGGTCGGTGTGGAGGCGGCCAGCGCCCGCGAACTGCTGGTGCGCCGCAGCCTGCTGCAGCAAGTGGCCGGCACCTGCCAGCAATTGCCGGTGGCCTGGTTCGACGGTGATTTCCTGCGCCTGCCCGCACAGTTGGCCGTGTTCCCCGACGCCGACCTCAACCGTGAGCTCTATCGCTGGCTGGCGCTGCTGGCCGCGCACAGCCAGCCGATGCGCCACTGGGCGCTGGATAACCAGGCCTGGACCCGCGCCGTGCTGCAGCGCTACCCGTTGCTGCGCCCGCGCTACCGCCGGCTGGTGGAAGCGTTGCTCAGTCTGCGTCCTGATGCGGGTGACCTGCCGCCCGCCGAAGCGGAGCTGGAGCTAGCGCTGCAACGGGCACTGCGTGATCCGGGCAGCGTCGAGCGCCTGCCGCGCAGTGAAAAGGCGCCCTGGCCGGTGCCGCTGTGGCTCTACCCGCCGCAGCGGCTCGCTGCGCCGCAGCATACCGACCTGATCGACGGCGACGAGCAGGGTCGCTCCGCCCACCGCGAGGCCAAGAGCCTGGCACGCAAGTGTGCCGAGCGGGTCGAGCAGGACCCCGGCCGCGGCGGCCTGCTGCTGTTCCGCCTGGAGAACCTGTTCAGCTGGTCCGAGCACATCGAACTGGACCGCGCCGGCGATGACAGCGAGGACCTGGATGCGGCCAAGGTCGCCGATGACCTCAATCACCTGAGTCTGTCGCGGCAACGACAGAAGAAGGGCGGCGGGCTGAAGCTCGACCTCGATCTGCCGGCTGCCGACTTCGATGACGTGCCGCTGGGCGAGGGCATTCGCCTGCCGGAGTGGGACTACCGTCGCCAGCAACTGATCGATGATCACGTCTGCCTGCAGCCGATGCTGCTCCGCGACGCCGTACCGGCGCCGTTGCCCGATGCCCTGGCGCCGATAGCGCGTCGCCTGCGCCGGCAGTTCGAGAGCCTGCGCCAGCAGCCGCAGTGGCTGCGCCGGCAACCCCAGGGCACGGAACTGGATCTGGAAGCCTGGCTGGATTTCAGCGTCGAACGCCGCCTGGGTGCCTGCAGCGAACCGGGCCTGTTCCTGGAGCGCCGGCAGACCCGCCGCGACCTGGCCTGCCTGCTGCTGGCGGACCTGTCGATGTCCACCGATGCGCACATCGACAACGACCACCGGGTGATCGACCTGATCAGCGACAGCCTGCTGCTGTTCGGCGAGGCGTTGCAGGCCGTGGGCGATCGTTTCGCGCTGTATGGCTTCTCCTCGCTGCGCCGCCAGCAGGTGCGCCTGACCCAGCTGAAGACCTTCGACGAGCGCCATAACGACACGGTGCGCGGGCGCATCCGCGCGTTGCGTCCGGGCTACTACACGCGCATGGGCGCGGCGATCCGGCGGGCCACGCAGTTGTTGCTGGAGCGCAAGGAGCGCCAGCGGGTGCTGCTGATCCTCACCGATGGCAAGCCCAATGACCTGGATCTGTATGAGGGACGCTACGGCGTCGAGGACACCCGCCAGGCCGTGCTGGAAGCCCGGCGAGCCGGGCTGGTGCCGTTCTGCATCACCATCGACCGCGAGGCGGCGGACTACCTGCCGCACCTGTTCGGCAGCCAGGGCTACCTGCTGATCAATGACCCGGCGCAACTGCCGGTGCAGTTGCCGCAGCTGTATCGGCAGCTCACTCGTCGCCAGGGGTAATACCGGTAGGAGCGCGCCAGGCGCGCGATCGCGGCCGTGGCCCGCTCCTACAGGATTGAAACCACTTGTCAGCCAAAGGGATCAGGCACGTAGGATGGGTGGAGCTTGCGATACCCATCCTACGAAGATCAGTCGGGTGCAGGGCTCAACGTGGCAACCAGACCATCATCACTGCGCAGAACACCGCGAGGATGACGCAGTACCCGGCAAAGCGCCGCAGTCGGCGCTCCTTCGCCCGCTCCTGGTCCACCGGCAGGGGCATCCCGCACTGCGGGCAATCCGCAGCGTCCTCGGGACTTTCGTGCTGGCAGTACAGGCACTGGCGCATGGCTTACTCGAACTGTTCCAGGCGCCCGACATCGAGCACCTGCACGGTGCGGCCGTTGAGGTCGATGATCTTCTCGTCGATCAGCCGCCGCAGCACTCGGGAGAAGGTCTCCGGCTGGATCGACAGGTGCCCGGCCACCAGTTGCTTGGCCATCGGCAGCTCGAAGCGATGGTCGTCGCCGCCCTGACGGTTGAGCTGGGTGATCAGGTAGCGCACCACGCGGTGGGTGGAGTTCTTCAGCGACAACGTCTCGATCTCGTTGATCCGCCGGTGCAGGCGCACGCAGAGGGTGGCGAGCAGCGAGAAGGGCAGCTGCGGGTTGCTGTGCAGCAGCTCCATGTAGGTGCGGTTGGCGAAGCGATAGACCTGCGTGGGCTCCAACGCCTGGGCCGAGGCCACATAGTCGGAGGTGTCCATCAGCATCATGGCTTCGGCGAAGGTCTGCCGGCTGCCGACGACTTCCAGCACCTTCTCCTGGCCCTCCGGCGTCAGGCGGTAGATCTTCACCGCGCCGGAAATCACGAAATAAAAGGCGTGGGCCGGCTCGCCCTGGAGGAACAGCTTGTCGCCCTTTTCCAGGTTGAGCAGCGTACTGGTGGCAAGCAGCTGCTCCAGCTGTGCTTCGTTGAGCACGTTGAACAGGTGGTGGCCGCACAGAATCTGGTGGTGGACGCGATGCGCGAGCATGGCGGAGCGCTCCTGGGCGGGGACAATCCCGCCAGTATGCGCGATGCCGTTCGGCAGCGAGGTGAGACAAGCTGTCACTGGTCGCCCTCCTGGCTCCCGGTCCGGCACTCAGGCCGGGTGATTGGCACCCAGGAACAGCAGGTTGTTCTCCAGGTGAATGTGCTGCATCAGGTCGCGGCGCAGTTCTTCCAGGCCGCTGTAGAGGCGGCGCCAGCTGTTGCAGCCATCCGCCGGGACGGTGAGGTCGTCGGTCAGGTCGGCCAGCACGGCGAGGGATTGCGAGTGTTCGTCGTGCTCATGACGCATCACGCCGATCGGTCCCTGCACGT
The DNA here is from genome assembly GCF_057180225.1 of Pseudomonas sp. BB438. Taxonomy (NCBI): domain Bacteria; kingdom Pseudomonadati; phylum Pseudomonadota; class Gammaproteobacteria; order Pseudomonadales; family Pseudomonadaceae; genus Pseudomonas; species Pseudomonas sp. BB438. Next base: position 6,444,772 of record NZ_CM170001.1, on the reverse strand, counting down.
GGGTCAGCGGAATGCCCTGGCGCAGCCAGGGGAACAGCACGCTTTCTTCCTTGCACATGTGCCACTCCAGTTCTTCCTGGATTTTCTTCAGGTGCGCGGTCAGCCCGGCGGGGCATTGCGGGTGCGCGGCGTGGGTCTTCTCCACGCGCTCGGCCAGTGGGATCAGTGCGGGCAGTTGTTCGCGGTGAACCCGGTGGTAGCGATCGAGGATGTGGTCGATCAGTTGGTCGTTGCTGGTCAGGCGCCAGTCGGTCTGGTCGTTGGTGGTCGGCAGCGCCTGCAGTTCGGCGGCGATGCGCTGGGCGTCCAGGCCCTGCTCGCTGGCGGCCTCGCGCAGGCTACGCTGGCCGGCGCAGCAGAAGTCGAGCTGGTAGTCGTGGAACAGCGCTGAGCTGCCGGGCAGGCTGAAGGCCAGGTCGCTCAGGGTACGTTCGGTGAGGGTGTCGGTCATGGCGGGCCTCGGGTGGAGTGGGGCACGGCGGCCGCAGTCGTCGTGGCAGTCAATCTTGGGACGGTGGCGGCCAGTCTAGGGAAGGCTGTGCGCCGCGCTCCTTGATTGCAGTCAAGCGGGCTCGAGCGTCGCTTCCCGCTCGTCGCCGCCGGCGACTCGCATCAGTTGCTGCGGGTTGCACACCAGCAGTTTCTGCCGTCCCCCGATCACGAGGCCGCGGTCTTCCCAGGCGCTGAGGATGCGCGAGACGGTGTGCAGGGTGGTGCCGGTCATCTCGGCAATGTCCTGGCGGGTGACCGGGAAATCGATGCGGATGCCTTCCGCCTCCGGTCGCCCGGACTGCTGCACCAGGCGCAGCACGGCATGGGCGACGCGGCGCTCGACTTCCTCGGTGGCCAGCTCGCAGAAGCGCACGTGTGCTTCCTGCAGGCGCACGCCGATGGCCTGCACGGTGTTCAGAGCGAAGCCGGGATGGCGGGCGAGCAGCGGTTCCCACTGCGAGGTGGGCCAGGACAGCACCAGGCTTTCCTGGCTGGCGGTGGCGGTCGCGGGGTAGTCGCAGCGGCCAAGGGCTCGGACGAAGCCGAACAGGTCGCCCGGGTTGACCACGCGAACCAGCACGCGCTGGCCGTCGCCGGTGAGCTGGGTGGCTTTCAGGCGGCCGTGCACCAGCAGGTAGAAACTGCTCGCCGGCGCACCCTGCTCGAACACGGCCACGCCGCTGTTCAGGCGCAGGATGCTGGCCTGGCGGAGGATATCGTCCTGTTCCTCGCGGCTGCTGTTGGCAAAGGGCGGCAAGCGGCCCAGCCAGGCGCGGTTGAGGGAGAGATTGGCGGTCACGTCAATGATTCCCGTAGGTTCCGCCGCAGCATAACGGTTATGTGCCGCGGCGAAACTTGAGGGGAATCAAGGGATGTCCCTGACCAGACGGAAGCCGAGGTTGTCCGGCGGCTGCCCGGCGCTGCAGCCGCCGCCGCGGGCATCGCGGACGAAATCGTTGATCGCTGCGCGGTGGCGTCCTTCGGCGATGCGGATCGAGCAGTACTCCGCGCGTTGAGTCTGCCTGCCCTGGGCGTCGAGATTGACCCGTTGGTGGCAGCTCTGGGTCCATTCCCAGACATTGCCGCCGAGGTCGGCCACGCCGTATTCGTTCAGCCCGTGGTGGCCGCGCGCCTGGGGCTGTGCCGAGGCGCTGGTGCGGGTTTCCGCTTCCAGGCGGTAGCGCGCCAGCCAGCGGCGGGCGGGGTTGCTGCCATCGTCGTCGTCGATGCGCAGGGCATCGTCGGCCCAGCGCGAGCCGGCGAAGAAGGCCCACTCGCGGTCGGTCGGTAGCCGCCATCGCTGGCCAGTGCGTCTGGACAGCCAGTCGGCGTAGAGCTGAGCGTCCAGCAGGCTGGCGCCGGTCACCGGCAGGTCCTCGCGCGGAGCGCTGTTGTCCAGTGCCAGGCAATCGCCCTCGGCGACGCAACGGGCATATTCGCCCTGGCTGACCTGGAATTTCATGACGGCGAAGGCCGGCGCGAGGTGCTCACGCCGGGAGGGTGGATCCACCGCCTGCTTTTCCAGCCAGTAGTCGCCGGCCGGGCGGAAGTCGAAGTCCCGCGGCTTGAGGGTCACGGTTTGCGGCGCGAGTTCCGGTTCGTAGTGTGGCCGCAGCAGGAGGAAGGTCCCGCCCAGCAGCAGCGCGACGGGGACGCCGATCAGGAAGGTCTTGCGCATGGTCTGCCCAGTCAGTCGGTCGCCGGTAGCGTGTATCGGGAAAGGGCCGGCCCCGCTGGGCCGGCCGTGGGCCTTACTTGATGGCAGCCGGTGGCTGGACCTGGCTCATCAGGTCGGAGTTCCACTTGCCCTCGACCTGGATGTGCGCCGCGGCGCCCAGCAGGACAGCCTCGATGAGGTTGTGGTTGAGGTAGGTGTACAGGCCCGGTTGCAGGAAGGTGTACAGCGCCGCACCCGCCGCCCCGCCCGGGATGAACCAGGTTTCCAGGTCCTCCTCCGGCGGGTTCTTGAACTTGCCGGTGGCCCAGACATGGTCGCCGTGGCCGCCGATCAGGTGCGGACGGGTATCGCGGTTGGCCTGGGAGTGGATCAGCAGCACGGTCTCGCCGACGCTGGCGGTGAGGGCGTTCTTGCCGGTCAGGGCGCCGACCTTGCCGTTGAACACGATGTGGCTGGGAATCAGCCCCTTCATGACTTCCTGCATGTCGTTGTAGCTTTCCATCGGCGTGCCATAGCGCTTGAACTTGCCGTCCTTGTCGCGCGGGACGTAGTAGTCCTGTTCGCCGATGTAATACGCCTTGTCGTACTTCAGTGCCTTGCCTTCGCGGTCCTTCAGGCCGTCACGCGGCAGCACCATGATTGCGCCGTTCATGCCTGAGACCACGTGCCACGGGATCATCGCGCCGCCCGGGGCGCAGTGGTAGACGAACACGCCGGGGCGGGTCGCACGGAAGCGCAGCTTCACTTCCTCGCCGGGCTGGATGAGGGTCAGCGCACCGCCACCCAGGGCGCCGGTGGAGGCATGGAAGTCGATGTTGTGGGTCAGGGTGTTGGTCGCCGGGTTGACCAGGGTGAGTTCCAGGTAGTCGTCCTGGTGCACCACCATCATCGGCCCGGGTACGGAGCCGTTGAAGGTCATGGCGTGGATCTCGGTGCCGTCGTCGTCGATGACCAGCGTCTTCTCCTGAATCACCATGCGGAACTGGACGACCTTGGGCTTGCCCCTGGCGCGCTGTTCGTGAGCATGGACGAAGGGTGGCGTGACCAGCTCGACCTGGACGTGTTCCAGCTTCGAGAGGTCCGCGGCCGGACCCATGTTCTTCGGCGCTGCTTCCCCGTCAGCCACTGCCTTGCCGCTGGCCAGCATGGTCCCGGTAACGCCCAGGACCACGGCGCCGGCCAGCAGAGTGCGGCGGGAAAGCGAAATCTCTTCCTGATCAAGCATGGGTAACTCTCCGTAATCGACGAACTGTCGTTAGGTGAAGAAATACCCGGTCGGCAGATTCCTTCTTTGAGCCGGAACAAAGAAGAAACCAGCTGGACAATGTGTCGCAGGCTCCGTTATGCGGTAGATCGCGTTTACAGTCTTGTCCCCATGCAGACGGGCAAGACCGGTCGTGGCGAGGTAAGATTCTTCCTGCTCTGATTTCCGGCCCGGTGAGCGGGCTCCAACGGACAAGGATCATTCATGCGTCTGTACGGACTGACCCTGCTGGCCCTGATCACTGGCTGCCTAGGCGTGCAGGAAGCGCGCGCGAGCAGCGACGACTCCTGCTACCCGAGCTGGAACCTCAAGCGCGACTCGCTGGACGTGTGCAACAGCCTGCCGTTCCTGAGCCCGGGCAACGACAGCCGGGTCAACCTGCAGCTGCTGCTGGCCGACGCCGGCCGGGCGAGCATCCCCAACCGTGCGCTGACCGACGACGAGCAACAGCTGGGCTACGGCCAGGTGCCGTTCCCGCTGGCGCGCTGGCTCGACGGCGCCGCACCCGGTGATTCGAGCGACAGCGCCAGTGCTGCCAGCACTGCGCCGCTGGCCGATCTTGCCGCGCGCATCGGCTTGCCGGCGGATGCCGTGCAGTCCTCCGCCGACAGCTTCGCCAGCGGCGAAGGCAGCCGCTGCCGCAGCAACAACGCGGTCACCGCCCAGGACTTCCTCAGCCAACTGTTGCTGGCCGACAGCCTTACCGCTGGCGAGCGCCAGGGCCTGGCCCGTGCGCGCCTGACCCTGCTGGGCGCCTGCCAGTGGGACGAGACCCAGCTCAGCGTGCTGCTGCCCAATGACCTGCAGAGTGCCCCGGCCAAGGCCTATCGCACCTACCTCAAGGGCGCTGCGGACTTCTACAGCGGTCGCTTCGCCGAGGCGCTGAAATCCTTCCGCGCCCTGCAGGACAGCGACCAGGCCTGGCTGAAGGAAGCCTCGCGCTACATGGTTGCCCGCGGCCTGCTCAACCAGGCGCAGCAGAACGCCTTCGATGAAATGGGCTACCCGGACCTGCGCAAGGTCGACAAGAAGATCCTCGCCCAGGCCGAAACCGCGCTGGGCGATTACCTCAAGGCGTATCCCCAGGGCCAGTACAGCGCTTCGGCCAAGGGGCTGACACGCCGCGTCTATTGGCTGATGAGCGACGAAGCCCGGTTGGCCGGCGAGTATGCCGAGCTGTTCGGCCGCGACGATGCCGACGATCTTGCCCAACTGGTGCAGGAAGTGGACAACAAGCTGCTGGTCACCGCCCATCCGGCGGACGTGCGCGACGCGCGCCTGCTGGCCGTGCTCGACCTGATGCAGATGCGCCACCACGACGCCAACGAGCCCCGTGCCCTGGACGCCGCCGGCCTGGCAGCGCAGAAGGACCTCTTCGCGAAGTACCCCGGCCTGCACGACTACCTGACGGCGGCCTACCTGCTGTACGTCGAGGAAAACCCCACCGAGGCGCTGAAGTCCCTGCCCGATGACGTGCCGGCCAAGCTCGACTACCTGGCTTTCAGCCAGCAGACCCTGCGTGGCTTCGCCCTGGAGGCCGGCAACGACTGGATCGGCGCCGAGAAGCTCTGGCTGCGCCTGTTGCCGCTCGCCGAGCAGCCGCTGCAGCGCGAGCAGCTGGAGCTGGCGCTGGCCTTCAACTACGAACGCAGCGACCGCCTGGTGAAGGTCTTCGCCGAAGGCTCGCCGGTACACACGCCGATCATCCGCGAGATCCTCCTGCGCCACGTCGCCGGTCCCGACCTGCTCCGCCAGCAGGCGAAATCCACCAGCATCTCGGTGGAGGAGCGCGACACCGCGCTGTTCGCCCTGCTCTACAAGGACCTGCTGCACGGCCAGTACCAGGCCTACATCGACGACCTCGCCTTGCTGCCCACCGACGGCAGCGGCAAGCCGCTGGGCGCGAGCATCGGCTACCTCTACGGCAGCATGCCGCTGTCGCTGTTCCAGTGGCCGGGCGGCAAGAACGACACCGGCTACGAATGCCCGGCCATCGTCGACGTCGCCCGCGATCTGCTGCAGGACCCGCAGCCGCCCAAGGCGCTGAACTGCCTGGGCGAGTTCATCCTGCGCAACGGCCTGGATGGCTTCCCGCTGGACACCCAGCCCAGCGAACGTGAGCTCGGCGGCGGCGAGTCGCTGTTCCCCGGCACGCCCTACTCGCGGATGGACGGCTACCTCAAGGTCATCGCCGACAAGCAGGCCGTGGAAGAAGACCGCGCCTACGCGCTGTTCCGCGCCATCAACTGCTATGCGCCCAGCGGTTTCAACGGCTGTGGCAGCCAGGACATCTCCCCGGCGCAGCGCAAGCAGTGGTTCCGTACCCTCAAGGGCCAGTACTCCGCCACGCCCTGGGCAAAGTCCCTGAAGTACTACTGGTAAGCCCCGTGCGGCGCGCCGTGGCACTGGTGCTGGCGCTGCTCGCGGGCAACGCCTCGGCAGCCGGGGTGGACGCGGCCGAGCACGATGCCTTCTGGCTCTGGAGCGGCGTCGCCGCGCAGCCGGTACTGGCCCAGGCGCGCACCCTGTACGTGCTGCAAGGGCAGGTCAGCGCGCCGCGCCACAGGGATGGCCGCGCCCGCCTGATCGCCCAGGGCATCGCCATCCCGCGGCTGAAGCAGGGCGAGGTCTGGGTGGTCTACCGTGCCCACACCCTGCGCTGGAACGAGGACATCTACCGCACCCTGCTGTCCCAGCTGCGCCGCTGGCGCGCCGCCGGCAATCCGGTGGTGGGCGTGCAGATCGACTTCGACGCGCGCACGCGCTACCTGAACGAGTACGTCGACTTTCTCCAGGACCTGCGCACGCGCCTGCCCGACGGTTGCAGGCTGAGCATCACCGGGCTGATGGACTGGGGCAGCAACGCCGCGCCGGAGACCATCAACCGTCTGGCCGGCGTGGTGGACGAAGTGGTGGTACAGACCTACCAGGGTCGCCACACCATCCCCAACTATCAGGCCTACCTGCCACGCGTGGCGCGGCTGCAGCTACCGTTCCGCATCGGACTGGCGCAGTACGGCGAATGGCAGGCCCCCGGCTATCTGGCGAAGAGCCGGTGGTTCAGGGGATATGTGGTATTCCTGCAGAATCCATGATCCCGGTGCGGGGCGCGAATCAGCGTCCGCCACACCCACCCTCGCTGCAATTGCCCCCGCAACGGCCGGCAACGGAAGGCTCTCGTGCATCGCGGGTGGAGCCACCCTTCAGGTTGCGCATCAGCAGGGCGTACTGCAGGTCCAGTTCCTCGGGCAGGGGCAGATAAACCACATGCCCATCGCCGGGTGCGACGCCGATGGATTCGCCGCGGTTGTTCTCCAGCGCGTGCAGGCGGAAGGTGCGGTTGCCGGCCGGGGTCATCAGCTCGACGCTGTCGCCGACCTCGAAGCGGTTCTTCACCCGCACCTCGGCCAGGCCGTTGCGGCGCTCGCCGGTGAACTCGCCGACGAACTGCTGGCGCTCGGACAGCGAGTGGCCGTACTGGTAGTTCTGGTACTCGTCGTGCACGTGGCGGCGCAGGAAGCCCTCGGTGTAGCCGCGGTGGGCGAGGGACTCCAGGGTGTCCATCAGGCCGAGGTCGAACGCGCGTCCGGCGACGGCATCGTCGATGGCCTTGCGGTAGGCCTGGGCGGTACGCGCGACATAGTAGTGAGACTTGGTTCTGCCTTCGATCTTCAGCGAATGCACGCCCATCTGCGTCAAACGCTGCACGTGCTGGATGGCACGCAGGTCCTTGGAGTTCATGATGTAGGTGCCGTGCTCATCCTCGAAGGCCTCCATCAGTTCGCCGGGGCGGTTGCCTTCTTCGAGCAGGACGATTTCCTTCGTCGGCGCGCCGATGCCCAGCGTCGGCTCGACGGTGGGCATTGCGTGGCCCAGTTCGTCCTCGCGGGCGGCGTGGGCCTGGTACTCCCAGCGGCAGGCGTTGGTGCAGGTGCCCTGGTTGGGGTCGCGGCGGTTGATGTAGCCCGATAGCAGGCAGCGCCCGGAGTAGGCCATGCACAGCGCGCCGTGGACGAAGACTTCCAGTTCCATGCCGGGGACTCGCTCGCGGATCTCGCCGATCTCCTCCAGCGACAGCTCGCGGGACAGGATCACCCGCTTGAGCCCCTGCTGGCGCCAGAACTCCACGCTGGCCCAGTTCACGGCGTTGGCCTGCACCGAGAGGTGGATATCAACGTCCGGGAAGTGCTGACGAACCAGCATGATCAGGCCGGGATCGGACATGATCAGCGCATCCGGACCCAGGGCAATGACCGACTCGACATCCTGCAGGAAGGTCTTCAGCTTGGCGTTGTGCGGGGCGATGTTGACCACCACGTACAGGCGCTTGCCCTGGGCGTGGGCCTCGTTGATGCCGGTGGCGAGGTTGGCGTGGTCGAACTCGTTGTTGCGCACCCGCAGGCTGTAGCGCGGCTGGCCGGCGTAGACGGCGTCGGCGCCATAGGCGAAAGCATGGCGCAGGCTCTTCAGCGAGCCGGCGGGGCAGAGCAGTTCGGGGGAAAACGACGTGGGGGACATGGCGGCGTAGCGGGTCGTGGGAAAAAGGCCGCCACTCTAGGAAATCCGGGGCTTGCGCGTGCTGAGCGAGGTCAACGGAGTGCTGCTTTTCGTAGGTCAGACCTGAATCACTCCAACCAGCGCCGCCCCTGCAACTCCAGCAGCGTCTGCGCCTGTTCCGGTCCATTGCTGCCGGCGGGATAGGGGCGCGGGCTCAGGTAGTGCTCGTGCCAGCCCTTGATGATCGGGTCGACCCAGCGCCAGGCTGCCTCCACCTCGTCGCGGCGCATGAACAGCGTCGAATCGCCCTCGATCACGTCCAGTAGCAGCCGCTCATAGGCGTCCCAGCGACGCTTGTTGCTGCTGAACGCCTGGGCGAGATTGAGGTCCAGCTCCACCGGCTCCAGTTGCATGCCCTTGCCCGGCGCCTTGGCCATCAGCTGCACGCTGATGCGCTCCTCCGGCTGCAGTCTTATCCGCAGGCGATTCGCCGTGCCAGCGCCGCTGCCGATCAGGCTGTTGGGGACCGGTTTGAACTGGATGACGATCTCCGAGCACTTCTTCGCCATGCGCTTGCCGGTGCGCAGGTAGAACGGCACGCCCGCCCAGCGCCAGTTGTCGATCTCCGCCTGAACGGCGACGAAGGTCTCTGTATCGCTGTCGTTGTCGACGTTTTTCTCGAACCAGTAGGCCGGTACCTCCTGCCCCCCGATGTGCCCGGCGGTGTACTGGCCGCGCACGGTCTTGTCCTGCACGTCCTGCCCGGAAATCGTCTTGAGTGCCTGGAGGATCTTCACCTTCTCGTTGCGCACCGCCTCGGCGTCGAAGCGCACCGGCGCCTCCATGGTCACCAGGCAGAGCAGTTGCAGCAGGTGGTTCTGCACCATGTCGCGCATGGCCCCCGCATGGTCGTAGTAGCTGCCGCGGTTTTCCACGCCGAGGGTTTCGCTGACGGTGATCTGCACATGGTCGATGTGCCCGTTGCGCCACACCGGCTCAAACAGGGTGTTGGCGAAGCGCAGGGCCATCAGGTTCTGCACCGTTTCCTTGCCCAGGTAGTGGTCGATGCGGAACACCCGCGACTCGTCGAACACCTCGCCGATCGCCTGGTTGATCGCCACCGCCGACTCCAGCGAATGACCCAGCGGCTTCTCCAGCACGATGCGCGCCAGCGGTCCTGCCAGGCCGGCGATCTTCAGGTTCTGTGCAATCGGCGCGAACAGGCTCGGCGCGGTGGCCAGGTAGTGCACCAGCACGCGGCCTTCGCTGCGCTTGAGGGCCTTGGCCACGCGGCCGAAGTCGGCGCTCTGCGAGGCGTCCATCGCCACGTATTCCAGGCGCTGGGCGAAACTGCGCCAGGCCTCGGCGGAAAAGTCGCTGCGTGCCACCTGGGCGCGGCAGTTGCGTTCGGCCAGGGCGAGGTAGGCGGCGTTGTCGCGCTGGCTGCGGGCGAGGGCGAAGATCCGCGTGTCGGCCGGCAGACGATTCTCCCGGTGCAGGTGGTAGAGCGCCGGCAGCAGCTTGTGCAGCGCCAGGTCACCGCTACCGCCGAACACAAGAATGTCGCAGGAGCTGGGAAGACTAAGGCTGGCGGGCGTGTTCAAGGACTTATTCCCTGGGCGTGGCGGATAGTTTTGTAGTATAACTACAACAAGACTACAGAAATCTCAGACAACTATCACCGAGCCTATCCCTGTGAACCTTTTGCAGCACATTGCCCAGTCGCGTCATCTGCTCCGCAAGTCGGAGCTCAAGGTTGCCGATCACGTGATGCAGGACCCTGCATCGGTCATGCACAGCTCCATGGCGGACCTCGCTCATGGCGTCGGCGTCAGCGAGCCGACCATCGTGCGCTTCTGCCGTGCGATCGGCTGCACCGGCTTCCAGGACCTCAAGCTCAAGCTGGCGCAGAGCCTCGCCGCCGGCGCCAGTTTCGGCCAGTTCTCGATCAACGAGAGCGACTCGGTGGCGGACTTCAGCCTGAAGATCTTCGACACCACCCTGCACTCGCTGATGGAAGTGCGCGAGCACCTCGACACCCACGCCCTGGAGCGCGCCATCGCGGCCATCGCTCATGCCCAGAGGGTCGAGTTCTACGGCTTCGGTGCGTCCGGTGCGGTGGCGGCGGATGCCCAGCACAAGTTCTTCCGCCTGCTGCTCTCGGCGGCGGCCTACTCCGATCCGCACATGCAGGCCATGTCGGCGGTGACCCTGAAGCCTTCGGACGTGGCGATCTGCATCTCCCAGTCCGGCCGCTCCAAGGACCTGCTGGTGACCGCCAACCTGGTGCGCGAAGCCGGCGCGACGCTGATCACCCTGTGCCCGAGCCAGACCCCGCTGGCGGACCTGGCCACAGTGAACCTGGCGGTGGATGTGCACGAAGACACCGACATCTACACCCCGCTGACCTCGCGTATCGCCCACCTGGTGGTGATCGACGTGCTGGCGATGGGCGTGGCCATGGCCCGTGGCCCGGACCTGGTGAATCACCTCAAGAGCGTGAAGCGCAGCCTGCGCAGCCTGCGTCTGTCGCCGAAGGTGGTGAAGAACCATGAGGAGCGCCCGGAAGAGGCGTCCTGATCCTGTCGTCCTGACGGTGCCGCCGACCGCTCGTCGGCGTCACCGGCGCTTCACCACCACGTCGTCAAACGGTCATCCGTCGTCAGCATGCTGGCGTCTCCAGCCCTTAGGCCTTGGGAGATGCGAGATGCCCCGCCATATCGACGACACCCAGCTCCAGGTGGACAGCAAGACCCGCCGCAAGCTCGAAGACCAGCGACGCATGCAATTCCGTCGCGCCATCGAGGACCGCATGGAGGCCCAGCGCCTCGCTCTCGAAACCTCCGATTACCCCGACCTGATTGCCGCCGCCTACCTCACTTCGGCGAAGACGGGCCGGCGAAGCGTTCGGCCAGCTGGCTGATCAGCGCCCGCTCTTCACGGATGAAGGCGACGAACGCCTGGGCCACCGGGCTCAGGCGCTTGCCGCGGGCATGTACCAGACACCAACTGCGGTAGAGCGGCAGCTCTTCCACCGGCAGCTCGTGCAGCAGTCCGGACTGCAGTTCGCGGCTCACCGCATGGCGTGGCAGCAATGCCAGCCCCAACCCGGCCAGTACTCCTTCGCGTGATCCCTCCAGCGAGGCGAACTCCAGCGTCTGCGGGAAATGCGCGCGCTTCTGCTGGAAGTGCTCCTCGCAGGCCTTGCGCGTGCCCGAGCCGGGCTCGCGGATCAGCAGCGGGTAAGGCTCCAGGTCCTTCAGCGAGAGCTTCGCGGCATTGCACAGCGGGTGGTCCGGCGGTGCCACGGCCACAATGGGATTGTTCAGGAAGGGCAGGAATTCCAGCGCCATGTCCTGGGGCACCAGGGACATGATCACCAGGTCGTCACGGTTGTCCGACAGGCGCTTGATCACCTGGGCGCGATTGACCACCGTGAGGTTCAGGCTGACGTCCGGATGCTGCGCGTGGAAGGCAGCGAACAGGTGCGGGGTGATGTACTTGGCGCTGGATTCCACCGCCAGGCGCAACTGGCCCTGCAGCGAGCCCTTGAGGTCGGAGAGGTTCATGTCCAGCACTTCCAGGCGCTGGAAGATGTCGGTGGTCGCGCGCAGCAGGGCGTCGGCGGCATCGGTCTGGTAGAGCTTCTTGCCGATGTACTCGAACAGCGGCTGGCCAACCAGTTCTTCCAGCTGGCGGATCTGCAGGCTGACCGCCGGCTGGGTCAGGGCCATTTCCTCGGCGGCGCGGCTGTAGGAACGGCTTTCGCACACCGCACGAAAAACCTGCAGCTGGCGAAGGGTCATACGCATCAATGACTTACGCATAGAACTCGGCCTGATCGCGACATTTCGGATCGACTATAAAGCATTCTTTATGGCTACCCCAATAATTATTGATTTTGGTTAATCTTCCCTCCCGCGCTAGGGTAAAAACACGCCGGAACCCGCTCCGGTCGAGAACAGCCAGCCGCCGTGATCGGCGCTGCCGATGGGTTTTTACGCCGGGGCCCACCAGGCCCGGGCCGAGGGAAAGCCGCAGTGATCAAGAAAATCCTGATCGCCAACCGTGGGGAGATCGCTGTCCGGATCGTGCGCGCCTGCGCCGAGATGGGCATCCGTTCGGTGGCCGTCTATTCCGATGCCGACCGTCACGCCCTGCACGTCAAGCGCGCCGACGAAGCCCACAGCCTGGGCGCCGATCCGCTGGCGGGTTACCTCAACCCCCGCGCCCTGGTGAACCTGGCGGTGGAAACCGGTTGCGACGCGCTGCACCCGGGCTACGGCTTCCTCTCCGAGAACGCCGAGCTGGCCGATATCTGCGCCGAGCGCGGGATCAAGTTCATCGGCCCGTCGGCGGAAGTCATCCGCCGCATGGGCGACAAGACCGAAGCGCGCCGCAGCATGATCGCCGCCGGCGTGCCCTGCACTCCCGGCACCGAAGGCAACGTCGCTGACCTCGCCGAGGCCGTTTCCGAAGCCGAGCGCATCGGCTACCCGGTGATGCTCAAGGCCACCTCCGGCGGTGGCGGCCGCGGTATCCGCCGCTGCAACAGCCGCGAGGAGCTGGAGCAGAACTTCCCCCGCGTGATCTCCGAAGCCACCAAGGCCTTCGGCAGCGCGGAAGTCTTCCTCGAGAAGTGCATCGTCAACCCGAAGCACATCGAGGCCCAGGTGCTGGCCGACTCCTTCGGCAACACCGTGCACCTGTTCGAGCGCGACTGCTCGATCCAGCGCCGCAACCAGAAGCTCATCGAGATCGCCCCCAGCCCTCAGCTCACCCCCGAGCAGCGCGCCTACATCGGCGACCTGTCGGTGCGCGCAGCCAAGGCCGTGGGCTACGAGAACGCCGGTACCGTGGAGTTCCTGCTTGCCGATGGCGAGGTGTACTTCATGGAGATGAACACCCGCGTGCAGGTGGAACACACCATCACCGAGGAGATCACCGGCATCGACATCGTCCGCGAGCAGATCCGCGTGGCCTCGGGCCTGCCGCTCTCGGTCAAGCAGGAAGACATCATCCACCGCGGCTTCGCATTGCAGTTCCGGATCAACGCCGAAGACCCGAAGAACAACTTCCTGCCGTCCTTCGGCAAGATCACCCGCTACTACGCGCCCGGCGGCCCCGGCGTGCGCACCGACACGGCGATCTACACCGGCTACACCATTCCGCCGTACTACGACTCGATGTGTCTGAAGCTGGTGGTCTGGGCGCTGACCTGGGAAGAGGCGCTGGACCGCGGCCTGCGGGCGCTGGACGACATGCGCGTGCAGGGCGTGAAGACCACCGCCGCCTACTACCAGGAAATCCTCAAGAACCCGGAATTCCGTAACGGCCAGTTCAACACCAGCTTCGTCGAAAGCCACCCGGAACTGACCCAGTACTCCATCAAGCGCACCCCGTCGCACCTGGCCATCGCCATCGCTACCGCCATTGCCGCCCACGCTGGCCTGTGAGGAATTCGTCCATGACCGTTTCCAAGAAAGTCACCGTCACCGATACCATCCTGCGCGATGCCCACCAGTCGCTGCTGGCGACCCGGATGCGCACCGAAGACATGCTGCCGATCTGCGACAAGCTCGACCAGGTCGGTTACTGGTCGCTGGAAGTCTGGGGCGGCGCCACCTTCGACGCCTGCGTGCGCTTCCTCAAGGAAGACCCGTGGGAGCGCCTGCGCAAGCTCAAGGCCGCGCTGCCCAACACCCGCCTGCAGATGCTCCTGCGCGGGCAGAACCTGCTCGGCTACCGCCACTACAGCGACGACGTGGTCCGTGCCTTCGTCGCCAAGGCGGCGGTCAATGGCATCGACGTGTTCCGCATCTTCGACGCGATGAACGACGTGCGTAACCTGCGCGTCTCCATCGAGGCCGTGAAGGCCGCCGGCAAGCACGCGCAGGGCACCATCGCCTACACCACCAGCCCGGTGCACACCATCGACGCCTTCGTGGCCCAGGGCAAAGCCATGGCCGACATGGGCGTGGACTCCATCGCCATCAAGGACATGGCCGGCCTGCTGACCCCCTACGCCACCGGCGAGCTGGTCAAGGCGCTGAAGGACGCGCTGCCGCTGGACGTGGTCGTGCACTCCCATGACACCGCCGGCGTTGCCAGCATGTGCCAGCTCAAGGCTGTTGAAAACGGCGCCGACCGCATCGACACGGCGATCTCCAGCATGGCCTGGGGCACCAGCCATCCGGGTACCGAATCCATGGTCGCCGCCCTGCGCGACACCCCGTTCGACACTGGCCTGGACCTGGAGCTGATCCAGGAAATCGGCATGTACTTCCACGCCGTGCGCAAGAAGTACCACCAGTTCGAGAGCGAGTTCACCGGCGTGGATACCCGCGTGCAGGTCAACCAGGTGCCGGGCGGGATGATTTCCAACCTGGCCAACCAGCTCAAGGAACAGGGCGCGCTGAACCGCATGCCCGAAGTGCTCGCGGAAATCCCGCGGGTTCGCGAAGACCTCGGCTTCCCGCCCCTGGTCACTCCGACCTCGCAGATCGTCGGCACCCAGGCGTTCTTCAACGTCCTGGCCGGCGAGCGCTACAAGACCATCACCAACGAGGTGAAGCTCTACCTGCAGGGCCGCTACGGCAAGGCGCCGGGCAAGATCGACGAGACGCTGCGTCGCCAGGCCATCGGTAACGAGGAAGTGATCGACGTGCGTCCGGCCGACCTGCTCAAGCCGGAGCTGAACAAGCTGCGCGAAGAGATCGGCAGCCTGGCCAAGTCCGAAGAGGATGTACTGACCTTCGCCATGTTCCCGGACATCGGCCGCAAGTTCCTCGAGGAACGTGCCGCCGGCACCCTGAAACCCGAAGAGCTGCTGCCGATCCCCAACGGCAAGGGTGTCGCTGCCGCTGGCGGTGAAGGCGTACCGACCGAGTTCGTGGTCGACGTGCACGGCGAAAGCTACCGCGTGGACATCACCGGCGTCGGCGTGAAGACCGACGGCAAGCGCCACTTCTACCTCTCGGTCGATGGCATGCCGGAAGAGGTCGTATTCGAGCCGCTCAACGAATTCATCGGCGGCGGCGGCAACAAGCGCAAGCAGGCGAGCGAGCCGGGCCATGTCACCACCACCATGCCGGGCAACATCGTCGATGTGCTGGTGAAGGAAGGCGACAGCGTGAAGGCCGGCCAGGCCGTGCTGATCACCGAAGCGATGAAGATGGAGACCGAAGTGCAGGCGGGTATCGCCGGCACCGTGAAGGCCATCCACGTAGCCAAGGGCGACCGGGTCAATCCCGGCGAGATCCTGGTTGAAATTGAAGGCTGACCAAGGACAGACGGGTCTTTAAGGTTCAGTCCCACGGGGGAGCACGATGCTCCCCCTTTTTTTGTCCGGACGATTTTCAAGGCTTCGCGCCATTGCTTGATCTGCGTCGGAAATTTCCTTCAGAAAGCCTCTATGTTCCACGCTGGGAAAACTGACTGACCAGGGTGTGGCGATGGGGAGAGTCGTTCTATTGTGGGTGTTGCTGTGCGCGACAGCGCAGGCATCGGAGATGATGGATCGGCTCGCTGTCCTGGAGAAGGACCCGGTCAAGCGCGAGCAGGCCTATGCCGCGGCCGAGGATCGCATCCTGCTGTGCAGCAAGTGCCACGGCAAGGACGGCAACAGCAAGCGCGACTACATCCCCAACCTGGCCGGGCAGAACCCGCAGTATCTCTTCGATGCGTTCGAGAAGTACGTCGACGGCCAGCGCACCGACTTCGTGATGAACCAGGCGGCCAAGCTGCTGACGCTGCAGGATCGCCTCAACATCGCCTACTACTTCAGCCAGCAGAAGGTCGTGGTCAGGCCGGCCGCCAATGCGCCGGACAAGGCGCTCGTGGAGCAGGGCGCCCAGCGCTTCGCCACTGTCTGCACCACCTGCCACGGCGAGAAGGCCATGGGGCATGACGGCTTCCCGCGCATCGCCGGGCAACCCAGGGAATACCTGACCCACGCCCTGCAGCGCTACCGCGACAAGGACCCGAGCCGGGCTGACTCGCCTATGCTGGCGGTGGCTGCACTGCTCAGCGAGGACGATATTGCGGCGCTGACGGCCTATATCAGTCAGCTCAACGAGCCGAACTGACGAAACGAGCACCGACCGCATGAATGAAAAAGCCCGGCATCGGCCGGGCTTTTTCGTCTTGCCGCGTTCGCGTCAGAACGCCATCTGCCACTGGGCGATCAGTGCGTGGTTCTGCGCGTTGCTGCCCATCTGACCGCTGTAGCCGATGCCGACGGTATGGCGCGCCGAGACACCCACATCGACGCCGACGTCCAGCAGCAGGCTGTTGCGGTCCAGTGCGGTGCCCTGGACGCTGAAGGCGTCGCCACCGGCGAGGAAGGACTGGCGGGTCTTGCTGTCGATATCGCCGAAGGTGTGGCGCCAGCCGAGGCCCAGGCGCGGGGTGAAGCTCATGCCGTTGCTCAGGGTATCCAGGCGGGCGATGCGCAGGCCGAGGGTACTGCTCAGGTTGTCCTGGTCCTGGGAGTCGACGTGCAGTGCGGCGGCGCCGCCTTTCTCGTCGTAGGCATCGCGCTCGTAACGCTGGTAGTCCAGGCGCGCGTAGGGTTCGGCGCTCACGCGACCGCTGCCCATGGCGTAGCCGGTCTCGGCGAAGGCCTGCCAGCTGTCGGCGTCGTAGTCGCCCTTGGGACGATCACTGAAACCGTCGAACTCGACCCGGCGCTTGCTCTCGCCGTCGTGGCTGCTGTAGGCCGCGCCCAGGCGCACGGCCAGCGGGCCGCTCTGGTGCAGCGCGTAGGCGCCCAGGTGCCAGCTGTCGATGTCGCCGGAGACGCCACCACTGCCGTCCAGGTCGGTGTGCGAGTAGCCGCCGAGCACGCCCAGGCGCCAGTCCGGGGTCACCGCCCAGTCGGCGCCGAGCAGGGTGCCACCGGTGTTCTGTTGCAGGTCGCCGCTCTTGTCGTGTTCGTCGAGCTTGCCGTGGCTGCCGATGCCCTGGACCCACAGGCGGCCGGCAGCGTTCGGGTCGTTCAGGTTGCGCGCTTCGCTGGGCACGCCGGTGGCGGCGAGCATCGGCGTGTCGCTGCGTTCGGTGGCGGCCAGCAGGTTGCTGCTGCCCAGTTGGCGTACCGCGTTGAGCATGGCGCTGCCGACCTGTTGGCTGCCGGCGAGGGTCGCGGCGGCGAGGCTGGCGTTGCTGGCGCCGGCGAGTTGTTCCAGGGCCGCGGTGGCATTGGCGGAATCACTGGTGACCAGGGCGTTGTACAGTGCGCCGCCGTTCTGGCTCTGCAGGGCGGAGGCGGCGTTGCGGCCGTTGCCGCTGCTGGCCAGGTCGCCGAACTGCACGTCGTTGCGGGTCAATTGCAGGTCGACGCTGTTGGCGCTGTAGCTCAGGGTCGGGGTGAGGAAGGCGAAGTTGCTCGTCACGTCGGCGAACTGGCCACTGACACCGCCGGCAGAGCTGATCACCTGCACGCTGCTCTGCCACGGCCAGTTGCCGCTGCCGGCCTGCACGGCAAGGTGTGAACCGTCGATGCGGGTGCTGCCGTCCACCTGTACGGTGGCGTGGGCGCCGCTGGGCTCCACGCCGAAGGACAGGGTCGAGCCGCTCTGCAGGTTCAGGTTGCCGGTCACGTGGGCGGCGCCGGTTGCCGGCGAGGCGACCAGGGTACCGGCGACGTTCAGGCCGCCGACGCTGCCGCTGCCCGAGTAGGTGGCGCCCTGGTCGATCTGCAGGGTGCCCAGCAGGCTGCCGGTGTTGGTCAGGCTGGCGCCGCTGAAGACTTCGCCGCCTTCGCTGAAATCGTCGGTGCTGGAGAGCGTCCAGCTGCCCTGCTTCACGTCCAGCCATTCGAAGTTGGCGCTGTTGCCGAAGCGTCCGCCGGCGGCGTCGTCGAAAGTCACGGTGTCGCGGCCGCTGCCGCCGTCCACCAGGCCTTCGAAGCGGCTGCCGGAGAGCAGCACCAGGCTGTCGTTGCCGCCGCCCATTTCCAGGGCCACGCCGTTGCCGCCGTGGATCAGGCCGTCGTTGATCACGGTGTCGTCGAGGTTGCCGGACAGCGTCACGCCGGAAAGCTTCTCGCCAGTGATGGTGCCGTGGTTCTCCAGGTAGGTCTTGCCGAAGCCGCTGTTGCCGTTGCCGTCGTCGACCAGGATGCCGCGGTCCACGCTGCGGATCACCGCGCCGGCGTAGTTGATGATGGTGCCGCCGCCCATGGCGATACCTTCGCTGCCGTTGGGCGAGCCGTCCTTTTCGCCGGCGGCGCCGAGGCCTTCGATGATGCCGTGATTTTCGATGTGGCCGGTGTAGTCGATGTCCACGCCATCACCGTCGCCGTTTGGCACCAGGCCGTTGTAGGCGCCACTGATGCGCCCGTAGTTGATCACCGTGCCATCGCCGTCGGAGCCGAAGCCTGAGCCATTGCGGCCGATGATCACGCCATCGGCGTAGTTGATCAGGGTCGCGCCGACGTCGGTGGTGATGCCATGGCGGCCGCCACTGATGAGACCGTGGTTTTCCACGTAGCCGCCCGAGGCGCCCTGGAAGTCGATGCCGTCGTTCTTGGTGTCGGCGGTGATCATGTCCGAGCTGCTGATCTCGCCGTAGTTGACGATGGTCGCGTTGCCGCCGGGGCGAACGCCGTCGTTGCCATCGCTGTGGATGACGCCGGTGGCGCGGTTGATGAGGGTGGTGGTCGCGGCGCTTTGCAGCTTGTCCAGGTCCAGCGCCTGGCCGGTGGCCGAGTAGATGGTCCCGGCGTTGTCGATCAGCAGGCTGCCGGCGCTGAACGGGTTGTTCATGCGGATGGCGTCGTCGTAGCCGAGGATGCGCCCGCCTTCGCGGTTGATGATCTGGTAGATGCGCGTGGTGCTGTCGCTGCCGGAGGTGTCTATCACCCGGCCAGTGGTGGATTGCATCAGGCCGCTGTTGTCGATGATTACGCCGGTGCCGGTGGCTGCGCCCTTGAGGTCGATGCTCTTGCCGCTGGTGACCAGGCTGCCGGTGCGGGTGACGGTCAGGGTGTCCTGGTTGGCCAGGGTGCGGCTGGCGGTCTGTGCGTCGTTGATGATCGGCGAGACCGACACGGCCTGGGCAGATTCGGTGGCCAGTGTCGCCAGTACCACGGCGATGCTCAGGGCGAGCGGGGTGGGCTTGTGCAGCATGGTACGGGCGTCCTTTCTTATCGAATTGGCCGCCTGTTATAGCGATGGATTCTTACGCTTTTGTAACGCTGCTGGCCTTGTGCCTTGCCTGCGCGCCCAGCGGGAAAGCGAGAAACCTTATATACTCTGCGGTCTTTTTACCGTTTCCACTGTGAGAACCGCCGTGAGCCAGCTGCCGCCCTGCCCCAAATGCAACTCCGAATACACCTACGAAGACGGCGCTCAGCTGGTCTGCCCCGAGTGCGCCCACGAGTGGTCCGCTGACGGCTCGGGCGAGTCCGACGGCGATGCTCGCGTGATCAAGGACTCGGTCGGCAACCTGCTGCAGGACGGCGATACCGTCACCGTGATCAAGGACCTCAAGGTCAAGGGCTCGTCCCTGGTGGTGAAGGTCGGTACCAAGGTGAAGAACATCCGCCTGGTGGATGGTGACCACGACATCGACTGCAAGATCGACGGCATCGGCGCGATGAAGCTGAAGTCAGAGTTCGTGAAGAAGGTCTGAGCCTTCTCGCTGCCCATAAAAAGCCCGGCCATGTGCCGGGCTTTTTCATGCGCCTCTTTTCGCCGCAGGGAAGGGGCGAGAGTGAGCACCTACGTAGGATGGGTGGAGCTTGCGATACCCATCGCTCGCTGTTGCAGGAATTGACGGGTATCGCTTCGCTCCACGCCATCCTACGAAGCGCGAAGCGGCTTATTCCTTGTAGTAAACGATCTGGTTGCTGGTCGCCAGCAGCGCGCCGGATTCGCTCCACAGCTGCGCGCTCTGGTCGAAGAAGCCGTTGCGGAATGCCTGGGCGCGGGCGTCGCCGAGCAGGTAGCCCGCGCCGATGTCGGCCATCTGCGCAGTGTCGGTGTGGAAGTAGGTGGTGATCGACACGGTGCCGGCCGGCACCGGAGTGGCGCGGCGCAGCCAGATGCGCGGGTAGAAGATGTCGCTCATCGCCGCCAGGGACAGGAAGTCCAGCGGACGGTCCTGGGCGTCGCGCAGCCAGAGCTGGCTGCGGCTGGTCTCGCCGCTGCCGTCCCACGTGCTGGGAAAGGCACCGGAGACCGGGCGCATCTCGTACTGCTTGGGCCAGGCCACGCCCTTGGCGGCGGGGCTCATCGGCTCGAAGTCGCTGGGCGGAGCGAAGTCCGGCGCGGGGATGTCGGTCAGGCTCCAGGTCTCGCGGCGCAGCGCGGCGACCAGGGTGGCGGTGGTGGTGACCTGCTGTTCGCCGGCCTCATCGGCCTGGGTCAGTTGCAGCAGCCAGTGCTGGGTGGAACGGTTGGTGCGCACCGGCACGGCTTCGACCTGGAAGGCGCCGGCCACGACCGCCGCAGCGTAGTTCACCGTCAGTGAAACCGGGCTGCCGAGCAACTGCGGATGGCGCAGCGCGCCCTGCAGCAGGACCGCGGCGGTGACGCCGCCGAAGGGGCCGACCATGTTCCAGTAGTCCTGGCTGGTGTGGCCTTCGTAGAGGTTGGGCTGGCCGGCCACGGGTTGCAGGGCCACGGCGCGGTCGAACGGGTGCAGGGCGGTATCGGTCATGACTCTCTCGGCGCTTTTTGTTCTGGGGAGAGGGTCTTGTAGGGGAAAGCGCCGAGGTGGGTCAAGCGAACCGAAGGGTCAGGGTGTGACCTCGAACCGGAGCGTACCGATGACTTGCCCGGCTTCCGTGAGCACCTGCACCTGCCAGTCGCCGCTGGGGTCGGTGGGGAAGTTCTGCTTGTGCGTCCAGGCACGGTAGCCGGCCTCGCGGCCGCCCTTGATGTCCAGGGCGATGCGGTCGACTTCCTGGCCGTTCAGGCGCCAGGCGTGGTAGATGCGCTCGTTCAGCCCGCGCGGAGCGTTGATCGCGGTGTAGGCGTAGAGCCCCTGGTTCTTGATCTGCGCGACGCTGACCGTGTCCAGGCTGTCGCCGGGGGTGCGCTGGGCATTGTCGAAGCTCTCGGTCACCGCCATCTCGGTCATCCACAGGGTCGACGGCGGCACCCAGGCGCGGGCGAACCAGCCGACTGCGCCGATGGACAGGGTCAGGCCGACGAGGGCGAACCAGCGCCACCACTTGTGGATCTTCACCGTCACCGCCAGGCTCGGGAAGGACAGCAGCACGGCGATGCCCAGCGCCGCCTGGTAGCTCTGCGGGGTGCTCAGGTGGAGGATGATCGGCAGCGCGGTGAGCAGCACCGCGAACAGCGTCAGGGTGTGGTAGCCGAGGAAGGTCCAGCGCCGCACCGACAGCCACTTGTAGTAGATCGGGTCGGTGATTGCCATCAGCCCGGCCATTGTCAGCACGCCGGTGAACAGGGCCTGGCCGCTGTTCCAGGTGGTAGTGACGAAGAAGAACGGCAGGCAGAAGAACAGGCTTTCCTGGTGGATCAGCTGGGTCGCGTAGCGCAGCAGGCCCGGCGGCACTTCCCAGCCGAAACGACTCTTGAAGCGCTTGGTCAGCAGGTTCTCCAGCATCAGCCAGATCCAGCTGACCAGCATGACGATGGCCATGGCGCGGGCGAAGCCGGCGCGGTGGCGGTCCACCATGATGAAGCTGAAGACCCCCGAGCAGAAGCCGAACAGGGCAATCACACGCGGGTAGCGCTGCAGCAGGCCGAGGACAAGGGTGATCAGGCGCTGCACGCGCTCTTTCCAGATGAGCATGGGGCGGGGAGGCATTACGGATTGGGGGCGAGATTGTAACCCCGGATGTCGCTGCGGGGCACGGGGAGTGACGGGAGGGGCGCGCCGCGCTTGCACGCGCCGGGTGAAAAGCCTCAGTGCTTCCCGCTCAACTCCTCCCGCGCATAGTCGACGAACAGCTGCGCCGGCTTGGTCAGCTGGGCGCGCTTGAGCCAGGCGGCGACCAGGCCGGAGGTGCTGACCTCTTCGGCGACGTCCACCGTCACGACTTTCTTGCCGTCGTAGGTGCATTCGGAATGCGGGCGGGTGACCAGCAGGGAGAAACCGAAGCCCTGGCCGACCATGCCGCGCACCATCTCGATCGATGGCGAACTGAAGGCGATGTGTGGGTTCAGTCCCAGCTCCTCGAAGATGCGCACGAAGTAGGTGCGACTGGGCTGTACGTCCAGCAGGATCATCGGCTCCAGCACCAGGTCGCGCAGGGACACCTTGTCCTGCTTGGCGAAGCGATGGTTCTCCGGCAACAGCGCGTAGGGGCGCTGGGCGGGCATCAGCGGGTCGGTGGCGATGGTCGCGTCGAGGTCGTGCTCGTAGAGCAGCGCCAGGTCGAAGCGGCCGGCGGTTAGGCCCTGCACCAGCTCCTGCTGCTCGCCGTCGCTGATGCGGATTTCCACGCCGGGATAGCGCTCGCGGAAGCCCGAGATCAGGCGCGGCAGGTAGAGCGGGGCGACCGTCTCGAAGCAGCCGATGTCGATCTGCCCGGCCACCACGTCGTTGTCCGCGAGGGCGTTCTGCTCGAACTCGTGGGCCATGCGCAGCAGTTCCTGCGCCTTGCGGTAGAAGCGCGCGCCACTGGGGGTGAGCGACACGCCCTGGGCGTGATGGCGGATGAACAACTGCACGCCGAAGCTCTCTTCCAGCCCCTTGATCGCCGTGGAAATGGACGGCTGCGCGATGTACAGCTTGCGTGACGCCTCGGCCACGCTGCCGCATTCCACGGTGGTCACGAAATACTTCAATTGCCGCAAGGTATAGGAAGCCACTGCACGCCTCGTTGATGCTTTTTTATACAAGATACCGCGTTGTGCTGGCCGGCGGGGGCGGGCCATGGCGAAGATTTTCCTCGCCGGGAACCACATTTTTCATGGCCTTGGCCGCCTGCTGCGTCCCTCCGGGCGCGGGCATACTCCAGCACAGTCACTGCACGCACCCTGCACATCCCGTACACGCAGCCTGGAGTAACGCTCATGCGCATGGCCCTTTGGCAGACCTGCGGCCTCCCCGGCGATGTCGCCGGCAACCTCGACCAACTGGAGCGCCAGGCCGGCGCTGCGGCCGCCGCCGGCGCGCAACTGCTGCTCTGCCCGGAGCTGTGGCTGGGCGGCTACAACGTGCCGCAGCGCATGAACGAGCTGGCCGAGGCGGCGGACGGGCCGTCGGCCGGGCGCATCGGCGAGCTGGCGCAGCGCTTCGGGCTGGCCATTGCCTATGGCTACGCCGAGCGCCATCCGCAGGGCGGCAAGCCGTACAACGCGGTGCAGGTGATCGGCCCGACCGGCAGCGCCCTGGGCCATTACCGCAAGGCGCACCTGTTCGGTGCCATGGAGCGCGAGGTGTTCAGCGCCGGCGATGTGCTGGAAGCCCCGTTCGACTACGCCGGCTGGCGCATCGGCCTGCTGGTGTGCTTCGACGTGGAATACCCCGAAGCGGTGCGCACCCACGCGCTGAACGGCGCCGGGCTGATCCTCATCCCCACCGCGCTGACCCCCGAATACGGTGCGGTGCCGGGCGTGATTGTCCCGGCACGGGCGGTGGAGAACCAGCTGTTCGTCGCCTACTGCAACCACTGTGGTGTAGAGGACGGGCTGGCCTTCCTCGGCGCCTCCTGCATCGTCGCCCCCGATGGCGAACGCCTGGCTGCCGCCGGGCCCGCGGAGAGTCTGCTGGTCGTCGATCTGGACCCGCAGCAGCGCGTCCGCCAGGCCGCGACTTTCCCCTACCTGCCGTGCCGTCGCCCCGAGCTGTACGGTGTGCTGACCCGCTGAATACGGGCCCTGCAGCGGTGCGCCGGTGTGCACCGCGACGGCGCGCCGCGCTCCGGACAGGTGCATCGCTGCCCAGCTTTTTCATATAGGCCGAAGACAAATTTAATAATTTTCCTTGGCAAGGCCTTGGGCGACCATCCCATCCACATTCCAACAACAACGATCCTTTTCGGAGTGCCCTGGTGTACGAGCTCAACGATTGGCGGCAGCGTGCTGCCCGGCAGACCTTCATCGACAGCGCGCTGATCGGCGGCCGCCGCGTGGCCGCGCAGGACGGCGCGACCTTCGCGGCCATCGACCCGGCGACCAATCGCCTGCTGGCCAATGTCGCCGCCTGTGGCGCGGCCGAGATCGACGCCGCCGTGCGCATCGCCCGCCAGGCCTTCGAGACCGGCCCCTGGGCGCGCATGGCGCCGCGTGAGCGCAAGGCCGTGCTGCAGAAGCTCGCCGAGCTGATGATGGCCCACCGCGACGAGCTGGCCCTGCTCGACACCCTGAACATGGGCAAGCCGGTGATGGACGCCTGGAACATCGACGTCCCCGGCGCCGCCGGCGTGTTCTCCTGGTACGCCGAAAGCCTCGACAAGCTCTACGACCAGGTCGCCCCGACCGCGCAGAACGCCCTGGCCACCATCACCCGCACGCCGCTGGGCGTGATCGGCGCCGTGGTGCCGTGGAACTTCCCCCTCGACATGGCCGCCTGGAAGCTGGCGCCCGCGCTGGCCGCCGGCAACTCCGTGGTGCTCAAGCCCGCCGAGCAGTCGCCGTTCTCCGCCCTGCGCCTGGCCGAGCTGGCGCTGGAAGCCGGCATTCCCGAAGGCGTGCTGAACGTCGTCCCGGGCCTGGGCGAAGCCGCTGGCAAGGCGCTGGGCCTGCACCCGGACGTGGATGCCCTGGTGTTCACCGGTTCGACCCAGGTCGGCAAGTACTTCATGCAGTATTCCGCGCAGTCCAACCTCAAGCAGGTCTGGCTGGAGTGCGGCGGCAAGAGCCCGAACCTGGTGTTCGCCGACTGCCGTGATCTCGACCTCGCCGCCGAGAAGGCCGCCTTCGGCATCTTCTTCAACCAGGGCGAAGTCTGCTCGGCCAACTCGCGCCTGCTGGTCGAGCGTTCGATCCACGACGAGTTCGTCGAACGCCTGATCGCCAAGGCCCGCGACTGGACCCCGGGCGATCCGCTGGACCCGGCCAGCCGCGCCGGCTCCATCGTCGACAGCAAGCAGACCGCCGGCATCATGGCCTGCATTGACCGCGCCCAGGGCGACGGCGCGCAGCTCGCCTGCGGCGGCCGCCAGCTGAGCTTCAATGGCTCGGACAACTTCATCGAACCGACCATCTTCACCGGCGTGCGCCCGGAGCAGTCCCTGGCCCGCGACGAAGTGTTCGGCCCGGTGCTTGCAGTCATCCCCTTCGACAGCGAAGAGGAAGCCGTGCGCCTGGCCAACGACAGCATCTACGGCCTCGCCGCTTCCCTGTGGAGCGACGACCTGCACCGTGCCCACCGCGTGGCCCGCAAGCTGAACGCCGGCACCGTGTCGGTGAATACCGTCGACGCGCTCGACCCGGCGATTCCGTTCGGTGGCGGCAAGCAGTCGGGCTTCGGCCGCGACCTGTCGCTGCATTCCTTCGACAAGTACACGCAGCTCAAGACCACCTGGTTCCAGCTGCGCGACTGAATGAAAGACAGGCCGCCGGGGTCGCGCCCGGCGCCTGAGCAACACCCGAATTCCTAACCGAACCGTTCGAGACGGCCGGTGAGACTGCCTAGGTAAGTCCGTCGCCCTCGATCCCCTGAAGACCCCTCAGGCCGGCTGCCGGAGCACCGCCGAGGGATAGAGGAGAAAGTCGATGACCGACCAGAAGAGAGCGCCACGTGATACCCGCGAATACCAGAAAGCGGACGCGGCCCACCACATCCATGCCTTCCTCGACCAGAAGGCGCTGAACGCCGAAGGCCCGCGCGTCATGGTGCGCGGCGAAGGCCTGCACCTCTGGGACAATGACGGCAACCGCTACCTGGACGGCATGTCCGGCCTGTGGTGTACCAACCTGGGCTACGGCCGCAAGGACCTGACCGCCGCCGCCGCCGCCCAGCTGGACGAGCTGCCGTACTACAACATGTTCTTCCACACCACCCACCCGGCGGTGATCGAACTTTCCGAGACCCTCTTCAGCCTGCTGCCCGACCACTACAGCCACGCGATCTACACCAACTCCGGCTCCGAGGCCAACGAGGTGCTGATCCGCACCGTGCGCCGCTTCTGGCAGATCGAAGGCAAGCCGCAGAAGAAGATCATGATCGGCCGCTGGAACGGCTACCACGGCTCCACCCTGGCGGCCACCGCGCTGGGCGGCATGAAGTTCATGCACGAGATGGGCGGCCTGATCCCGGACATCGCGCACATCGACGAACCCTACTTCTTTGCCGCCGGCGGCGACCTGACCCCGGCCGAGTTCGGCCGTCGCTGCGCGCTGCAGCTGGAAGAGAAGATCCTCGAACTGGGCGCCGACAACGTCGCCGGCTTCATCGCCGAACCCTTCCAGGGCGCTGGCGGCATGATCTTCCCGCCGGAAAGCTACTGGCCGGAAATCCAGCGCATCTGCCGTCAGTACGACGTGCTGCTGTGCGCGGACGAAGTGATCGGCGGTTTCGGCCGTACCGGCGAGTGGTTCGCCCACCAGCACTTCGGCTTCCAGCCTGACACCCTGTCCATCGCCAAGGGGCTGACCTCCGGCTATATCCCCATGGGCGGCCTGGTGCTGAGCAAGCGCATCGCCCAGGCGCTGGTGGAAGAGGGCGGTGTGTTCGCCCACGGCCTGACCTACTCCGGCCACCCGGTGGCGGCAGCGGTGGCGGTGGCCAACCTGCGCGCGCTGCGTGACGAGGGCTGGGTGAATGCGGTGAAGAACGACACCGGTCCGTACCTGCAGCAGTGCCTGCGCGAAGTCTTCGGCAACCACCCGCTGGTGGGCGACATCCAGGGCACCGGCTTCGTCGCCGCGCTGCAGTTCGTCCAGGACAAGGCCACCCGCAAGCGCTTCGACAATGAAAACGACATCGCCTGGCGCTGCCGCACCATCGGCTTCGAGGAGGGCGTGATCATCCGTTCCACCCTCGGCCGGATGATCATGGCCCCGGCGCTGGTCGCCGGACGTGCCGAGATCGACGAACTGGTCGACAAGACCCGCCGCGCGGTCGACCGCACGGCCCAGGAAATCGGCGTGCTGTAACGGCACGCGCTTCCGCTTTTTTGTGGGAGCGACTTTGCCCGCGAAACATCGGCGCTAGCGCGTTCCCTCTCCCCCGCCCTCTCCCTGAAGGTAGAGGGAGTTGTCCGTGCCGGCTGACACCGTAATTTCAGCCGGCGCCGATCCAGTTCCCTCTCCCTTCAGGGAGAGGGTTAGGGAGAGGGGCTCTTCCCGAGGCACTGTTCGCAAGCAAGCTCGCTCCTACGAAAAGCTGAAATACCCAACAACAACGCCGCGAGCGCAAAGACGCCCGCGCGATGGAACCCTTTTGTCCGGCTTCTGGCCGGGAGTACTGCCCAGCAACACAACAACGCCAATCCGGCTGTGGGAGTCGTTCCATGAAAGTGTCCTTGCTCACGCGTGTATCTCTAACCTGTGCTCTCGCCGCTGCTGTCGGCAGCGTTAACGCACAGCCCCAAAGCATCACCGTCATCTCCTTCGGCGGCGCCACCAAGGCGGCCCAGGAGCAGGCCTACTTCAAGCCCTTCGAGGCCAGCGGCGCGGGCAAGATCGTCGCCGGTGAGTACAACGGCGAGATGGCCAAGGTGAAGGCCATGGTCGATGTCGGCAAGGTCACCTGGGACGTGGTCGAGGTGGAGAGCCCCGAGCTGCTGCGCGGTTGCGAGGAAGGCCTGTTCGAACGCATCGACCCGGCGGCCATCGGCGAGGAGAAGAACTTCGTCCCCGGCACCCTCAGCGAGTGCGGCGTGGCCACCTACGTCTGGTCCATGGTCATGGCCTACAACGGCGCCAAGGTCGCCAAGGCCCCGCAATCCTGGGCCGACTTCTGGAACACCGCCGAATATCCGGGCAAGCGCGGCCTGCGCAAGGGCGCCAAATACACCCTGGAGATCGCCCTGCTGGCTGATGGCGTGAAGCCCGAAGACCTCTACAAGGTGCTCGGCACCAAGGAAGGCGTCGACCGCGCCTTCGCCAAGCTCGACCAGCTCAAGGGCAACATCCAGTGGTGGGAAGCCGGCGCACAACCGCCGCAGTGGCTGGCCGCCGGTGACGTGGTGATGAGCGCCGCCTACAACGGCCGCATCGCCGCCGCGCAGAAGGAAGGCGTGAAGCTGGGCATCGTCTGGCCGGGCAGCCTGTACGACCCGGAATACTGGGCCGTGGTGAAGGGCACCCCGAACAAGGCCCTGGCCGAGAAGTTCATCGCCTTCGCCAGCCAGCCGCAAACCCAGAAGACCTTCTCCGAGAACATCCCCTACGGCCCGGTGCACAAAGGCACGCTGGACCTGCTGCCGGCGGACGTGCGCGACGCGCTGCCCACCGCGCCGGCCAACCTCGAAGGCGCCCGCTCGGTGGATGCGGCCTTCTGGGTCGACCATGGCGAAGAGCTCGAACAGCGCTTCAACGCCTGGGCCGCCCGCTGATCCTTTCCTGATCCAAGCCCGGCGCTCGCGCCGGGCCTGCCTTGCCAACGACGCGTGAGAAACACAATGACAACGACGCAAAACCAGGCGACGACGCTGGAGCTGAGCACTATCCAGCCCATCGCCGCACACGAACGACACGGCCGCGCCCGCGACCTCTTCACCATCTGGTTCGGCAGCAACATCATGCTGCTGACCGTGGTTACCGGCGCCCTGGCGGTGACCGTGTTCAAGCTGCCGTTCTTCGCCGCCGTGCTGGCGCTGGTGCTCGGCAACCTGGTGGGTGGCGTGTTCATGGCTCTGCACTCGGCCCAGGGCCCGCAGCTGGGTGTACCGCAGATGGTGCAGACCCGCGGCCAGTTCGGCTCCTTCGGCTCGCTGCTGGTGGTCGCTCTGGTGGTCATCATGTACCTGGGCTTCTTCGCCTCGAACCTGGTGCTCGGCGGCCAGGCGCTGCACGCGCGCTTCGAGGTCATCGGCACCAACACCGGCATCCTGCTGGTGGGCGCGATCAGCGTGATCGCCACGGTGTTCGGCTACCGCCTGATCCACGGCTACACCCGCGTGATGTCCTGGCTGTCCGGCGCGGTGCTGCTGGTCAGCTTCGTCTGGCTGGTGTTCGTCCACGGCCTGCCGGCGGACCTGCTGCAGCGCAATGAGAACAACATCCCCGGCTTCCTCGGCGCGCTGTCGATCGCCGCGCTCTGGCAGCTGGCCTATGCGCCCTACGTCTCCGACTACTCGCGCTACATGCCGCAGGGCACCGGCGCGCGCACGGCGTTCTGGTCGAGCTACTGGGGCTGCTGCCTGGGCTCGATCCTGCCGATGCTGCTGGGTGTGCTGGTCGGCCTGTCGGTGGGCGAGGGCGACGTCATCGCCGGCCTGATCGAGATGACCGGCGGCTTCAGCGCCATCATGGTCGCGGTGTTCTCCATCGGCATCGCCGCTACCAACTCGATGAACCTGTACTGCGGCACCCTCTCGGCCATCACCGTCGGCCAGACCCTGCTGCCGTCCTGGTCGGCCCAGGCCGGCTGGCGCGCGGTGATTGCCCTGGCACTGTTCAGCGGCTCGCTGGCCATCGCCCTGCTCGGCCAGGACAACTTCATGGCCAACTACACCAACTTCATCCTGCTGCTGCTCTACGTGCTGGTGCCCTGGAGCGCGATCAACCTGGTCGACTACTACCTGGTTGCCCACGGCGAGTACGACGTGCTGTCGTTCTTCCGGCGTGACGGCGGCATTTACGGCACCTTCAACTGGACCGCGGTGAACTGCTACATCCTCGGCATCCTGGTGCAGGTTCCGTTCATGTCCACCGCGCTCTACACCGGTGCTGCCGCACAGGCCATGAACGGTGCGGACATCTCCTGGGTCGTCGGCCTGGGCGTGGTCTCGCCGGTCTACTGGCTGTTCAGCCGCAAGCGCCAGCGTGCCCTGAAGGCGGCCCGCGCATGAGCCGTCGTACCGGGTTCTTCTTCGACGAGCGCTGCTTCTGGCACGCGACCGGGCTGCACGCTTTGATCCTACCCGTCGGTGGCTGGTTGCAGCCGCCGGTGGGCGGCGGTCACGCCGAGTCGCCGGAGAGCAAGCGCCGGCTGAAAAGCCTGATGGACGTCTCCGGGCTGAGCAGCCAGTTGCAGCTGTCCAGCGCGCCGCCGGCCAGCGAGGAAGACTTGCTGCGGGTGCACCCGGCCAGCTACCTGGAGCGCTTCAAGGCCTACAGCGACGTCGGCCATGGCGACATGGGCGAAGAGACCATGGTCAGCCATGGCACCTACGACATCGCCCGGCAGTCCGCCGGCCTGACCATTGCCGCGGTGGACGCGGTGCTGCGCGGTGAGCTGGACAACGCCTACGCGCTGTCCCGTCCGCCGGGCCACCACTGCCTGCCGGATCGCGGCATGGGCTTCTGCTACCTGGCGAACATCGCCGTGGCGGTGGAGACGGCCAAGGCGCGCCATGGCATCCAGCGCGTGGCGGTGCTGGACTGGGACGTGCACCACGGCAACGGCACCGAGGCGATCTTCTATGGCCGCGATGACGTGCTGACCCTGTCGATCCACCAGGCCGACTGCTATCCCACCGGCACCGGTGCGGTGGACGACATCGGCGAAGGTGCGGGCACGGGCTACAACCTCAACGTGCCGCTCTATCCGGGCAGCGGCGACGACGCCTATCGCGTGGCCATGGAGACGATCATCGTGCCGGCGCTGGAGCGCTTCCAGCCGGAGCTGATCGTGGTGGCCAGCGGTTTCGACGCCAACGGTGTGGACCCGCTGGCGCGCATGCTCGCCCACAGCGAGACTTTCCGCTTCATGACCGCCGCCGTGCGCGACGCTGCCGAGCGCCTGTGCCAGGGCCGCTTGGTGATGGTGCACGAAGGCGGCTACGCGGAAGCCTACGTGCCGTTCTGCGGCCACGCGGTGATCGAAGAAATGGCCGGCGTGCGCACCGAAGTGGTCGATCCCTTCCTGCCGATGCTCGAAGGCCAGCAGCCCGACGCGGACTTCCGCGCCTTCCAGCGCCAGGCGCTGCAGCGGATGGCGGCGAAGCTGCTGGGCTGAAGCCCGCCAAGTCGCGGTGGTTTCCGCACTACGGCCTGTTTGCATTTGTAGGATTGCCAGGAAGGCGACTTCAACTGTCCCACGCCCAGGTCCTGACGGCTCTGGTGTAGGAGCGAGCTTGCTCGCGAACCCGCCCAACGCTGGTGCAACCGGGGAATCCGTTCTCGAGCAAGCACTGGGCGTCCCCCGCGCTCCTACAGGTGAAACTGTGCCAACGCGAAGGCAAAAAAAGGGAGCCTTGCGGCTCCCTGGAGAGACGGCCGCGCAGGGGAGCGCGGCCGGGAACAACGGAGCCGTCAGGCGGCGCGGAACAGGTTGTGCGGGTCGATGACGAATTTCTTCGGCACCCCGGCATCGAACTCGCCGTAGCCTTTCGGCGCGTCGTCCAGGGTGATGACTTCCACCCCGACGACGTCGGCGATCTTGATGCGGTCCCACATGATCGCCTGCATCAGCTGGCGGTTGTACTTCATCACCGGGGTCTGGCCGGTGTGGAAGCTGTGCGACTTGGCCCAGCCCAGGCCGAAGCGGATGCTCAGCGAGCCCTGCTTGGCGGCCGCGTCCACCGCGCCCGGGTCCTCGGTGACGTAGAGGCCCGGAATGCCGATCTTGCCGGCCACCCGCACCACACCCATCAGCGAGTTCAGCACGGTGGCCGGTGCCTCGTGCTGCGAGCCCGAGTGACCGTGGCCACGGGCTTCGAAGCCCACCGCGTCGACCGCGCAGTCCACTTCCGGCTCGCCCAGCAGATCGGCGATCTGCTCGTGCAGCGGGGTGTCCTTGGACAGGTCGGCGATTTCGAAGCCCTGCGCCTTGGCGTGGGCCAGGCGGGTCGGGTTGACGTCACCGACGATCACCACGGCGGCGCCCAGCAGGCGGGCCGAAGCGGCAGCGGCAAGGCCAACCGGACCGGCACCGGCGATGTAGACGGTACTGCCCGGACCGACGCCGGCCGTCACTGCACCGTGGTAGCCGGTGGGGAGGATGTCGGAAAGACAGGTCAGGTCGCGGATCTTCTCCATCGCCGCGTCGCGGTTGGGCAGGCGCAGCAGGTTGAAGTCGGCGTAGGGAACCATCACGTACTCGGCCTGGCCGCCGACCCAGCCGCCCATGTCGACGTAGCCGTAGGCGCCGCCGGCACGGGCCGGGTTGACCGTCAGGCAGACGCCGGTGTGCTGCTCCTTGCAGGTGCGGCAGTGGCCACAGGCGACGTTGAACGGCACCGAGACCAGGTCGCCGATCTTCATGGTTTCCACGCCACGGCCGATCTCCACCACTTCGCCGGTGATCTCGTGGCCCAGCACCAGGCCTTCGGGCGCGGTGGTACGGCCGCGCACCATGTGCTGGTCGGAGCCGCAGATGTTGGTGGACACCACGCGCAGGATCACCCCGTGGTCGATCTGCTTGCCCTGCGGGTCCTGCATCTTCGGATAGGGGATGTTCTGAACTTCGACCTTGCCCGGGCCGAGATAAACCACACCACGATTGCCAGACATACGCATTCCTCATTGTGTTTGTGGGTACAAAGGCGGGCCTTGCGGCGCGCGGTTTTGCACTGGGATGTCGTGTGTTGCGCGACAGGGCCGGTACATACTGCTGGCAGCCGGCGGGTCTGTCGGTGTTGCTCGGTGGTCGGGAGCGGGCTTCAAGACCCTCTCCCCAACCCTCTCCCTGAAGGGAGAGGGGGCTTGTTCGGTGTGGCCGGATGGCACAGAGCCCAGCCTCGCTCGGATATCCCCTCTCCCTTCAGGGAGAGGGCCAGGGAGAGGGCGCTCTACATCGCGCGCCACACTCCGAGGTGACACGTAGGGCGGATGAGCCCCATCCATCCGCCGTTGCAGGCGTCATGGCATCCGCCCTACAGGTACGGGCTGTGCTTACAGCACCACCGTCCGGTTGGCATTCAGGAACACGCGTTTCTCGATGTGATAGCCCACGGCTTTCGCGAGGGTCAGGCACTCCACGTCGCGGCCCTTGGCGATCAGGTCCTCGGGGTAGTGGGCGTGGTCCACGGGCTCGACGCCCTGGGCGATGATCGGGCCCTCGTCGAGGTCGTTGTTGATGTAGTGAGCCGTGGCGCCGACCAGCTTCACGCCCTTCTGGTAGGCCTGGTGGTAGGGCTTGGCGCCCTTGAAGCCGGGCAGCAGCGAGTGGTGGATGTTGATCGCCCAGCCGTCCAGGCGGCGGCACAGTTCGGGGGACAGCACCTGCATGTAGCGGGCGAGAATCACCAGCTCGGCGCCGGTTTCCTCGATCACCTGCCAGACCTTCGCCTCCTGCGCGCCCTTGTCGTTGGGGTCGAGGGCGAAGTGGTGGTAGGGGATGCCGTGCCAGCGCGCCAGCGGTTCCAGATCCGGGTGATTGGAGACCACCGCCACCACGTCCATCGGCAGCTGGCCGATGCGCTGGCGGTAGAGCAGGTCGTTCAGGCAATGGTCGGCCTTGGAGACCATGATCACCACCTTGCTGCGGTAGCCCGGCGGAGTCAGTTCGACGTTCATCTGGAAGGGCGATACGCGATCGGCGAGGCCGGCGCGGAAGGCTGCCTCGTCGAAGCCGTCGCCGGCGCGGAATTCGATGCGGATGAAGAAGCGCTGCGCCAGGCGATCGTCGAAGGAGTGGTGCTCGGTGACGTAGCAGCGCTGTTCGAACAGGTAGCGCGTGACCACGTCCACCGTGCCCAGCAGGCTCGGGCTGTCGGCGGTGAGAATCCAGGTATCGGGGGTGCGGCTCATGGTCTGACTCCGAAGGATTTCCCCTCGCCAAGGCAGCGAGGGGAGTCGACGCCTGTTACGCCGCTATCTGCAGGCCGTACTCGGCGCAGGCGTCCTGCAGCCACAGCCAGATGTAGTCGGAGAAGCTGCGGCGCACCACCAGCTCCCAGGTATGCTCGCCGGTATGGCGGATCACCAGCTGGGACTTGGCGAAGTTCGTACCCACCGCTTTGCCCACCGGGAAGTTGCTCGGGTGCACGTCGTAGCCGGTGGACTTCATCAGCACTTCGCGGACCTTGGCGCCTTCGAGCTCCAGCAGGGTCTGGCCACCGCTGACGTTGATCACCGAGTAGTGCAGGTCCTCGCCGAGGGCTTCGCGCAGGCGCTGCTCGACGGCGAATTCCTCGCCACCGGGGACGATCAGCAGCCACTCGTCCGGGCCGAGCCACTGCAGCGAGGTTTCGCCCTTGGCCACCAGGCCCAGGGCCACCGGCAGCTCCAGGCCCAGGGCCTTGTGCACACCACCGGCGAAGGCCGGGTCGTGGGCATCGCCACGCAGGGTCAGGTGGCCGAGGAATTTCTTCTCGCGCAGGGTCACGCCGGCGTTGGCCACCTTGCGCGCGGCGAGCTTGTCCAGCTCGGCGTGGTGCAGGGGGGATTCGGCCGGGATGCCATCTGCGGGGCGTTGCTGGTAGAGGTTGGCTTTGCTCATTCGTATTCACCTTGGGGCGTCGTGCGCCCTGGAAGCCTGTCTGCCCTCTCCCTAACCCTCTCCCTGAAGGGAGAGGGGATGTCCGTGTGTGTTGATACACGGTGCCATCCGGGAGCTTCAGTCACTCCCTCTCCCTTCAGGGAGAGGGCGGGGGAGAGGGGCGAACCCCCCTCCGATCAATCCACGTTCTGCCGTTCGCCTTTCGGGTCGTAAAACACCGAGCTGCAGATTTCCGCTTCGATCACGCGGCCGTCCGCCAACGGGGCGTAGACCTTCTCGCCCAGGCGCTTGAGGCCGCCCTTCACCACCGCCAGCGCGAAGCTGTAGCCCAGGCTGCTGCTCATGTAGCTGGAGGTGACGTGGCCGACCATGGTCGCCGGGACGGTGTGCTGCGGGCTGAACAGCAGCTGCGCGCCTTCGGGCAGCAGGTCCATCGGATTGGTGGGCTTGAGGCCTACCAGTTGCTTGCGGTCCTCTCGCTGGCAGTCGGCGCGGTTCATGCCGCGCCAGCCGATCCAGGAGAACGGCTTGGTGCGACCCACCGCCCAACCCATGTTCAGGTCGTCCGGGGTGACCGAGGCATCGGTGTCCTGGCCGACGATGATGAAGCCCTTTTCGGCGCGCAGGACGTGCATGGTCTCGGTGCCATAGGGCGTCAGGTTGTACTTCGCGCCGGCGGCGATGATGGCCTCCAGCACACCCATGGCGTAGTTGGCCTGGATGTTCACCTCGTAGGACAGCTCGCCGGTGAAGGAGATGCGGAACACCCGTGCCGGTACGCCGGCGACCTTGCCTTCCTTCCAGGTCATGAAGGGGAAGGCGTCCTTGTCCAGGTCGATGTCGGTGACCTCGGCCAGCAGCTTGCGGCTGTTGGGGCCGGACAGGGTGAGGGTGGCCCAGTGGTCGGTGACCGAGGTGAAGTACACCTTCAGCTCCGGCCATTCGGTCTGGTGGTACAGCTCCAGCCACTCCAGCACGCGCGCCGCGCCGCCGGTGGTGGTGGTCATGACGAAGTGGTTGTCGGCCAGGCAGGCGGTCACGCCGTCGTCGAAGACCATGCCGTCTTCCTTGCACATCAGGCCGTAGCGGGCCTTGCCCACGTCCAGCTTGGTCCAGGCGTTGGTGTAGACGCGGTTGAGGAACTCGCGGGCGTCCGGGCCCTGGATGTCGATCTTGCCCAGGGTCGAGGCGTCCAGCAGGCCGACCGACTCGCGCACGGCGCGGCATTCGCGGGCCACGGCGGCGTGCATGTCTTCGCCGCGCTTGGGGAAGTACCACGGGCGCTTCCACTGGCCGACGTCCTCGAACTCGGCGCCGTTCTTCACGTGCCAGGCGTGCAGGGCGGTGAAGCGCACCGGTTCGAACAGGTGGCCGCAGTGACGGCCGGCGACGGCGCCGAAGGTCACCGGGGTGTAGTTCGGGCGGAACATGGTGGTGCCGGTGTCGGCGATGCTCTTGCCCTGGGCGCGGGCGGCGATGGCCAGGCCGTTGATGTTGCCCAGCTTGCCCTGGTCGGTGCCGAAGCCCAGCGCGGTGTAGCGCTTGACGTGCTCGATGGACTCGAAGCCCTCGCGGCAGGCCAGTTCGATGGCGGCGGCGGTGACGTCGTTCTGGGTGTCGACGAACTGCTTGGGCGCCCGCGCCGTGGTTTTCTCGTGGGGCACCTGGAACAGCGCCAGGGTGGCGTCCTCGGCGCGCTCGGCGACCACCGGCAGCTCGCCGGCGACGGACTTGAAGCCGCCGTCGACAGCCGCCTGGCTGCCGGCCTGGTAGCCGTCGGCCAGGGCATCGGCGAGGCGGAACACGCCGTTCACCGCGCCGGCGCAAATGCGCTTCTGGAAGGCCAGACCCGGAACGAAGGCGAGGATGTCCTCGCGCCATTCCGGCTTGCCGCCCAGGTGCGAAGCCAGGTGCACCACCGGGCTGTAGCCGCCGGAGCTGGCGATGAGGTCGCAGTCCAGCCACTCGCCGGGCGCGGTCACCTTCAGGCGGAAGGTGTCGATGGGAGCGATTTTCGCGCCGCTCACGCGCTTGCTGCCGCGTGCCTCGATCACCGCGCTGCCGGTGATGACGCGCATACCGCGCTTGCGCGCTTCCTCGACCCATTCGCCGCGCGGATTGGGGCGGGCGTCGGCGATGGCGACCACCTGCAGACCGGCTTCCTGCCAGTCCAGGGCGACGCGGTAGGCGTAGTCGTTGTTGGTGGACAGCACCAGTTTCTTGCCCGGTGCCACGCCGTAGCGGCGCACGTAGGTGGAGACAGCGCCGGCAAGCATGTTGCCCGGCACGTCGTTGTTCGCGTAGACCAGCGGGCGCTCGTGGGCGCCGGCGGCGAGCACCACGCGGTTGGCCCGGACGCGGTGCACACGCATGCGCACCTGGCCCAGTGGGGCGGTCTCGCCGAGGTGGTCGGTGCGGCGCTCGTGGATGGTGAGGAAGTTGTGGTCGTGGTAGCCGTTGACCGTGGAGCGCGGCAGCAGGATCACGTCCGGGTTGCCTTGCAGTTCGGCGATGGCCGTGGCCACCCACTCCTCGGCCGGCTTGCCGTCGAGGGTCTCGCGGGTGTCGAGCAGGCTGCCGCCGAACTCTTCCTGTTCGTCGGCGAGGATCACCCGCGCACCGCTGCGCGAGGCGGCCAGTGCGGCGGCGAGGCCGGCGGGGCCGGCGCCGACGATCAGCACGTCGGCGTGGTGGTTCATCCAGTCGTAGCTGTCCGGGTCGACTTCGGTGGGCGCACGGCCCAGGCCCGCGGCCTTGCGGATGTACTTCTCGTAGGTCAGCCACATGGACTGCGGGTACATGAAGGTCTTGTAGTAGAAGCCGGGCGGCATCATCTTCCCGCCGACCTTGCCGAAGATCCCCATGAGGTCGTTCTGCACGTTCGGCCAGCCGTTGGTGGCGGTCGCCACCAGGCCGTTGTACAGGGCCTGCTGGCTGGCGCGCACGTTCGGCACCTGGGTGGATTCGCGCGAGCCGATCTGCAGGATGGCGTTGGGCTCTTCGGCGCCGGCGGCAACGATGCCGCGCGGGCGCGAGTACTTGAAGCTGCGGCCGAGGATATCGACGCCGTTGGCCAGCAGGGCGGCGGCCAGGGTGTCACCGGCGAAGCCCTGGTAGCTCTGGCCGTTGAAGCTGAAGGTGAGCGGCTTGTTGCGGTCGATGCGACCGCCACGGGACAGGCGATTGATCTGGCTCATTAGGCCTTCTCCACGGCGGGCTGGACGGCGGATTTCTTCTCGGCATCGGCAGCAGTGACGCTGGGTTTTTCGCCGATCTTGTAGGTTTCCAGAATCTCGTAGGTCACGGTGTGGCGGGTGACGTTGAAGTACTGGCGGCAGCCGGCGGCGTGCACCCACAGCTCGTGGTGGATGCCGCGCGGGTTGTCGCGGAAGAACATGTACTCGCCCCACTCGGCGTCGGTGCAGGCGGCCGGATCGAGCGGGCGCGGGATGTGCGCCTGGCCCTTGGCGTGGAATTCCTCTTCGGAACGCAGCTCGCCGCAATGAGGGCAGAAGATATTCAGCATGGTCGTGGCCCTCTTAGTGCGCGACGGCGGCGGCGCCGTGTTCGTCGATCAGCGCGCCGGTGTGGAAGCGTTCGATGGAGAAGGGCGCGGCCAGCGGATGCGGCTCGCCCTTGGCGAGAGTGGCGGCGAAGACGTTGCCCGAGCCGGGGGTGGCCTTGAAGCCGCCGGTGCCCCAGCCGCAGTTGAAGAACAGGTTCTTCACCGGGGTCTTGCCGATGATCGGGCAAGCGTCCGGGGTGGTGTCGACGATGCCGCCCCACTGGCGGTTCATGCGCACCCGCGAGAGCACCGGGAACATCTCGACGATGGCCTGCAGGGTGTGCTCGATCACCGGGTAGGAGCCGCGCTGGCCGTAGCCGTTGTAGCCGTCGATGCCGGCGCCGATGACCAGGTCGCCCTTGTCCGACTGGCTGATGTAGCCGTGCACGGCGTTGGACATGATCACGCTGTCGATGATCGGTTTCAGCGGCTCGGACACCAGCGCCTGCAGCGGGTGCGACTCGATCGGCAGGCGGAAGCCGGCGAGCTTCGCCATGTGCCCGGAGTTGCCGGCGGTGACCACGCCGACGCGCTTGGCGCCGATGAAGCCGCGGTTGGTCTCGACGCCAATGACCACGCCGTCCTGCTTGCGGAAGCCGATCACTTCGGTCTGCTGGATCAGGTCCACGCCCAGGGCGTCGGCGGCGCGGGCGAAGCCCCAGGCCACGGCATCGTGACGGGCCACGCCACCACGGCGCTGCACGGTGGAACCCATGACGGGGTAGCGGGCGCTTTTGGTGCAGTTCAGGTAGGGAATCTCTTCGGCCACCTGCTGGGCGTTGAGCAGTTCGCCGTCCACGCCGTTGAGGCGGTTGGCGCTGACGCGGCGTTCGCCGTCGCGCATGTCCTGCAGGGTGTGGCAGAGGTTGTAGACCCCGCGTTGGGAGAACATGACGTTGTAGTTCAGGTCCTGGGACAGGCCTTCCCACAGTTTCATGGCGTGTTCGTAGAGCAGCGCCGACTCGTCCCACAGGTAGTTGGAACGCACGATGGTGGTGTTGCGCGCGGTGTTGCCGCCACCCAGCCAGCCCTTCTCGACCACCGCGACGTTGGTGATGCCGTGCTCCTTGGCCAGGTAGTAGGCCGTGGCCAGGCCGTGCCCGCCGCCGCCGACGATGATCACGTCGTAGACCTGTTTGGGCGTGGGCGTGCGCCACATGCGCTGCCAGTTCTCGTGGTGGCTCAGGGAATGCTTGAACAGGCCGAAGCCGGAGTAGCGTTGCATGGGGTGCTCCTGATTGTTCTTGTCGCCGTGGCTGCTCTTGGTAGGAGCGAGCTTGCTCGCGAATGAGTTGTCGGGATCGCGAGCAAGCTCGCTCCTACAGACGGCTGAAATTTCTCAACGGTAGACCGGGAAGTCCGCACACAGGCCGGCGACCTGGGTGGCCACCTTGGCCTCGACGTCGGCGTCGCCCAGGTGGTCCAGCACGTCGCTGATCCAGCCGGCCAGCTCGCGGCACTGTTCTTCCTTCAGTCCGCGGGTGGTCACCGCCGGGGTGCCGATGCGGATGCCGGAGGTGACGAATGGGCTCTGCGGGTCGTTCGGCACGGCGTTCTTGTTCACGGTGATGCCGACACGGCCCAGGGCGGCGTCCGCTTCCTTGCCGGTCAGGCCCTGCTTCACCAGGCTGATCAGCATCAGGTGGTTGTCGGTGCCACCGGAAACCACGTCGTAGCCGCGCGAGAGGAACACCTGGGCCATGGCCTGGGCGTTCCTGATCACCTGGGCCTGGTAGTCCTTGAAGCCGGGCTCCAGCGCTTCCTTGAAACACACCGCCTTGGCGGCGATCACGTGCATCAGCGGGCCGCCCTGGGCGCCGGGGAAGACGGCGGAGTTGAGCTTTTTCTCGATCTCTTCGTTCTTGCGAGCGAGGATCAGACCGCCGCGCGGGCCGCGCAGGGTCTTGTGGGTCGTGGTGGTGACCACATCGGCGTAGGGCAGCGGGTTCGGGTACAGGCCCGCGGCGACCAGGCCGGCGACGTGGGCCATGTCGACGAACAGCAGTGCCCCGACCTTGTCGGCGATGGCGCGGAAGCGCGGGAAGTCGAGGGTCTTGGAGTAGGCGGAGAAGCCGGCGACGATCATTTTCGGCTGGTGCTCCACGGCCAGACGCTCGACCTCGTCGTAGTCGATCAGCCCGGTGTCGGTGTTCAGGCCGTATTGCACGGCGTTGTACAGCTTGCCGGAGGAGGAGACCTTGGCGCCGTGGGTCAGGTGGCCGCCGTGGGCCAGGCTCATGCCCAGGAGGGTGTCACCCGCATTCAGCAGCGCCAGGTAGACGGCGGCGTTGGCCGAGGAGCCCGAGTGCGGCTGCACGTTGGCGTAGTCGGCGCCGAACAGCTGCTTGGCGCGATCGATGGCCAGTTGCTCGACCTTGTCCACATGCTCGCAACCACCGTAGTAACGCTTGCCCGGATAGCCTTCGGCGTACTTGTTGGTCAGCCCGCTGCCGTGGGCCTGCATGACGCGCTTGCTGGTGTAGTTCTCCGAAGCGATCAGCTCGAGGTGGTCCTCCTGGCGCGCTTCCTCGGCATCCATCGCCGCGAGCAGTTCGTCGTCATAGCCCTGGATCTGGTCGTGCTTGCTGAACATCGCTGGTCTCCCTGCGGCGCGGTGGAGCGCCATGGCTGGTGCGGGACGCAACTGGCCCCCTTGGCAGCGATGGTATGACTGGCCCTGTCGGTCCAGATGCCTGCGCACGTCGCGGGAAGGTGCGTTTGCGACATGCCGTGAAAGGTGTAAAAGCGACCACGTGCGTGGAATTGCACGTGACGGCTGGTCAGAATGCGACATGCTCGCGCCAGGACGGCGCGGCCCGCGGAGCGGTATTGATGAAGCGTTTCTTTTTCTTGGGTTCGCTGGGGCTGAGCCTGCTGGTGCCGGGCATGTCGGCCTGGGGCATGTCGCGCCTGTTCGACGGCGACGCGCGGGTCTGGGTGCAAG
Source organism: Pseudomonas sp. BB438 (assembly GCF_057180225.1). Taxonomy (NCBI): domain Bacteria; kingdom Pseudomonadati; phylum Pseudomonadota; class Gammaproteobacteria; order Pseudomonadales; family Pseudomonadaceae; genus Pseudomonas; species Pseudomonas sp. BB438. The sequence continues at coordinate 6,403,908 of NZ_CM170001.1, read as the reverse complement.
GCCGGACGCTGTGCTTCGGCGGCGCGGCGTTCAAGTCGCCCGGCCTGTTCTTCAACCGCACGCTAAAGGTGGATGAACGGCAGGTGGCGGTGTATTCCATCGAAGTGGCGCGCGAGCCCTACGAGCCGTTCTGGTCGTCGGCCAGCCTCGAACCGGCACAGGGCGTGCCGCTGCGAGGCGACACCTGCTTCGCCTATGGCCGGGCGATTCCCGGTTTCAGCGAGAAAGTCCCGGCGCGCGCCCTGGAGCCGGGCCTGTACAACGTGACCGTCGGCGGTCACGACAGCGCAGGGGACGGCGCTCGGGCGACCTTCATGAAGACCTTCTGCCTGGCGTCGCGCGGCGACGGGCTGGCGGTCGTGGAGGCAGGCTACGACGAGAAAGCCGGCCGCTGGCTCTGCAAACCCGTGCCATGAAGCTGCCGATAGGAACCGCCTGGCCAAGGGACTAAACTGCGCGTCTCACGAAATGCGAGGACGCCATGAACCGCTCCCTGACTCTGCTTTCCGCCCTGCTGCTCACCGCGACGCTGCAGGGCTGTGGTGACGACAGCAAACCCGTCAAGGCCACCGCTCCCGAGGCCGCCAGCAACGCCGCCGCTACCCCGGCGGGCGACAGCTGCACCGGCCATGTGCTGGAGAAGGCGCTGCCGCCGACCAAGGCCATCTACGGCTATCCCTACCTGTCCCGCGAGTGCGGCTATGACGATGCCACCATCGTCTACGGCAAGGCCGATGGCAGCCAGCATCTGGTCGTGACCCTGACCGACACCGGTCTGCCGGCGCCGGGCGCCGACCAGCAGGGCGAGGCCGCCAAGCAGTACCTGGCCGCCCAGGCCAAGCTGCGCGACACCACCGCCAAGAACGTCTCGCTGCTCAACCAGGCGCGCCAGGCCGCCCTGCAGAACGGCACCGCCGCGCAATTCGGCGGCGAGCAATACCTGCCGGTGATCGACAGCACCCGCATGGGCGACCCGCTGGCCATCAGCGTGCCGAGCCCGGACGACAGGGCCGGCGAGTCCAGCCTGACCGGCCTGATCAAGGGCCGCTACGTGCTCAACATGACTTCGCCGGACAAGCCCAACGGCGGTACCGCCCAGTCCCTGCGCGAGCTGTTCGTACCCATCTCCGAGCAGATGGCACTGACCAAACTGCCCTGATCCATCCCGCGGCTTCCCGTGAGCGGGAGGCCTGCGCCCTCCGGTGGCGAGCGACTATCCGTTGCTACGCTGCTGTCTGACGTACAACGTTTTCCGAGGCCGCACCATGACCGACAACACCCAACAGTTCGCCAGCGACAACTATTCCGGCATCTGCCCCGAAGCCTGGGCGGCCATGGCCGAAGCCAACCGCGGCCACGAACGCGCCTACGGCGACGACCAGTGGACCGCCCGCGCTTCCGACTACTTCCGCGAGCTGTTCGAGACCGACTGCGAAGTCTTCTTCGCCTTCAACGGCACCGCGGCCAATTCCCTGGCCCTGGCGGCACTGTGCCAGAGCTATCACAGCGTGATCTGCGCCGAGACCGCCCACGTCGAGACCGACGAGTGCGGCGCGCCGGAGTTCTTCTCGAACGGCTCCAAGCTGCTCCTGGCGCGCACCGACGCGCAGGGCAAGCTGACGCCCGAGGCGATCCGTGAGATTGCCCTCAAGCGCCAGGACATCCACTACCCGAAGGCGCGCGTGGTCACCATCACCCAGGCCACCGAGGTCGGCACCGTCTACCGCCCGGACGAGCTGCAGGCGCTCAGCGCAACCTGCCGTGAGCTGGGCCTGCACCTGCACATGGACGGCGCGCGCTTCTCCAATGCCTGTGCCTTCCTCGGCGCGACGCCGGCCGAGCTGACCTGGAAGGCCGGCGTCGAGGTGCTCTGCTTCGGCGGCACCAAGAACGGCATGGCGGTGGGCGAGGCCATCCTGTTCTTCAATCGCGAACTGGCCGAAGGCTTCGACTACCGCTGCAAGCAGGCCGGCCAGCTGGCCTCGAAGATGCGCTTCCTTGCCGCGCCCTGGGTCGGCGTGCTGCAGGACGATGCCTGGCTGCACTACGCTAGCCACGCCAACCGCTGTGCACAGCTGCTGGCCGAGCGCGTCGCCGACGTGCCGGGCGTGCAATTGATGTTCCCGGTGGAAGCCAACGGCGTCTTCCTGCAGATGTCCGAGCCCGCCCTGGAAGCCCTGCGCCAGCTGGGTTGGCGCTTCTACACCTTCATCGGCGCCGGCGGTGCGCGCTTCATGTGCTCGTGGGATACCGAAATCGCACGTGTCGAGCAGCTGGCGGCGGATATCCGTAAGGTCATGGGCGCCTGAGTTGTCCCCAGGGGCTGGGGACGGTTGCTCGCGCAACCTGTCCCCAACCTGTGGATGAATGCCTGCAGGCCACGGGGGACGTTGCCTGCAATCCTCCGCTCAACTTTTGATCAAGACGGCTCTTCGTAGGAGCGAGCTTGCTCGCGAACCGCATTCCGCCGGATCCCACGGTATGAAGCGAATCTACGGTTGTTCGCGAGCAAGAACTAGGCGTCCCCCTCGCTCCTACAGGTTCAGCGCCGCTATATGCGCACCGCCGTCCCGCTCACGCTGACCATCAGCATGCTGCCGTTCTGTCCCACCACCTCGTAGTCCAGGTCGATGCCAACCACGGCATTGGCACCCAGTTCCTGCGCGCGCTCCTGCAGTTCCTCGAAGGCGATCTCCCGCGCCCTGCCGAGCTCCTTCTCATATGCGCCGGAGCGGCCGCCGATGATGTCGCGCAGGCCGGCGAACAGGTCGCGGAACACATTCGCGCCGAGGATCGCCTCGCCGACCACGATGCCGCGGTATTCCTGGATGGTCTTGCCTTCGAGGGTCGGCGTGGTGGTCAGGATCATGGGACTGGCTCCTCTGCTGGGGGAAATCCAGCATAGCCTCGCCCCCCACGGGCAGCCGCTCCGGCTGTGTTTCAGCGTTTGGCGAAAATCCGGGGGCAACCGTGTGATAAAGCTGTGGATAAGCTGGTGGAAAATGAGCGCGGCGTGGCACTTTCATGAACAGCGCCAAATCGTCCTTAATTTTCAACAAATCCCCGTCATTCGTGGCTTTCAGGCGTGGATGTGGGTGCTGTGGAGATCTCCACAGCCGCTGTGGAGGCATGCTTGTCCAACCTGTGGAAAAACTGTTGGGAGGTGTCTGCGAAGCTGATGCTGCGGGGTCTCCCAGAAGCTGGCTGTTTTCTGATCAATCCCCCATTTTCAATCACTTGCACGCCTGTGCATCGATTGCGCCGACATTTCTGTGCACGATCTTTCCACCGCTATCCCCGGTTTGTGTTGACCCTCTTGTGTGCCTCCTGTGGAAAACATCGCCACAACCAGGCCTGGCGGGGCTTCCAGAGGTTTGCTCAAAGATTGATCAGCGATCGGTGCAAATAACTGATCCGCTTTCACTTTTCCCCAATACCGGGAGCTGGGTGAAACGTTCCACAAAGCCTGTGGGGCGAATCTCGCAGAAGGTGTGGACAACCTGTACCCAGATCGCTGGAGGCCGCGCCGGACGCGCCCCTGCTTCGTCAGTACGTTTTTTGATCACATGGCGAAAGTCCCGCTGTTGCTGGCTTTCAGCGAATTTTCTGACGGGTTTTCCACATCGGCTGTGCAGCGTTCTGCCAGGAAGGTGTGGGCGAGTTGTGGATGGATCGCTGCAAGGCACGCTGTTGCTGGTCTGCGTCGAGCTGATCAATATTTGTCCAGGGGTGCAGAGCCTGCTGCCTATACTTCATTCACCCTGGGGGCGGGAGATTCAGCATGTCCAGTTACTCGGTGGAACAGATCCGCACCGTCGCCCTGGTCGGCCACGGTGACAGCGGCAAGACCCTGCTTGCCGAAGCGTTGCTGCAGCACAGCGGCGCCATTCCCAGCATGGGCTCGCTGGAGCGCGGCGACACCCTGTGCGACTCCGACCCGCTGGAGCGCGAGTACCATCACTCACTGGCTGCCGCCCTGGTGCACTTCGAGCACGAAGGCGCGCACGTCCGCCTGATCGACACCCCCGGTTATCCCGATTTCATCGGCCATGCGCTGCCGGCACTGGCGGCCGTGGAAACTGCGCTGGTGGTGGTCAACGCGCAGAACGGCATCGAGCTGAGCACCCGCCGCATGATGGACTGGGCCGGGGAGCGCGGGCTGTGCCGGATGCTGGTGGTGAACAGGATCGATGCCGAACGCGTCGATCTGCCAGCCTTGCTGGCGGGTTTGCGCGCGTCGTTCGGCAAGGAAGTACTGCCGATCAATCTGCCTGCCGGGGGCGGCACGCGGGTTGTGGATTGTTTCTTCAGTCCCGACGGCGAGGCTGACTTCTCCTCCGTGGCCGAGGCGCACCAGGCGCTGGTGGACCAGGTGGTGGAGGTGGACGAGGCGCTGATGGCGCATTACCTGGAGGAGGGCGAGGTGGCGCCCGAGGCGCTGCATGAACCCTTCGAGCGCGCCCTGCGCGAAGGTCACCTGATTCCGCTGTGCTTCGTCTCCGCCCGTACCGGCGCCGGCGTGCCTGAGCTGGCCAGCATCCTCGCGCGCTTGGCGCCCAACCCCACCGAGGGCAACCCGCCGCTGTTCCTGCGCACCGACGACAAGGGCGCCGAGCACCCGGTGAAATCCACTCCCGATCCGGCCGCCGCTGTGCTGGCCCATGTGTTCAAGGTGGTGATCGACCCCTTTGTCGGCCGTCTCGCGGTGTTCCGCGTGCACCAGGGCACGATCCGCCGGGAGATGCAGCTGTTCGCCGGCGATGGGCGCAAACCGTTCAAGGTTGGTCATTTATTGCGCCTGCAGGGAAAGAAACATGAAGAGGCGCCGTGGCTGATCCCCGGCGACTTCGGCGCGCTGAGCAAGGTCGATGAACTGGAATACGGCGTGGTGCTGCACGACTCCCACGACGAGGACCAGATCCACCTCAAGCCGCTGGATTTCCCCACGCCCATGCAGGGCTTGGCCATCGAGGCCAGCCGGCGCGGCGACGAGCAGCGCCTGGCGGAAATCCTCCAGCGCCTGCAGGCCGAAGATCCCTGTGTGCGCCTGGACTACAACGCTTCCACCCAGGAAACCGTGCTGCGCGGCATGGGCGAGTTGCACCTGCGCTACCTGCTGGAACGCATAGCCGGGCAATACAAGCTGGACGTGCAGACTCGCGCGCCCAGCGTGCCTTACCGCGAAACCGCGACCCGCAGCGCCGAAGGTCATAGCCGGCACAAGAAGCAGACCGGTGGGGCAGGGCAGTTTGGCGAGGTGTTCCTGCGCATCGAGCCGCTGCCACGCGGCGAGGGCTTCGCCTTCGTCGATGCGATCAAGGGCGGGGTGATTCCCGGCAACTTCATCCCCTCGGTGGAGAAGGGCGTGCGCTCGGCGCTGGCCGCCGGGCCGCTGGCCGGCTTCCCGGTGGAGGACGTGAAGGTCACGGTCTTCGACGGCAAGAGCCATTCAGTGGACTCCAAGGACATCGCCTTCCAGGCCGCCGGGCGCAAGGCCATGCTCGATGCGCTGCGCAATGCCGGCGGCATCGTGCTGGAGCCGGTGATGCAGATCGAGGTGACGACGCCGGAATCCCACCTGGGCGACATCACCGCCGATCTCACTGGGCGCCGTGGCCAGGTGCTGGGCACCGAGTCGCTGTCGGCCAGCGTTGCCCTGGTGCGCGGCCAGGTACCGCTGGCGGAGCTGGACGGTTACGCCAACCGGCTGAAATCCATCACCGCCGGTCAGGGTCTCTACAGCCTTTCTTCCAGCCATTACAGCGCCGTCCCACAGGACGTGCAGCAACGCTTGTCCAGCGGCTACAAGGCGGTCCCGGAAGAAGACTGAGCGAATGTGGATATTCGTCGCAGCCGGTGCTCGAAGAGGCCCGTGGTTGGGCCTCTACGCGCGCTTGTCCGGTGTGTTCGAAGGACAGGCGAAAGCCACGTGGCATGCGGGTTGCAGGCGGGATCGAGGCGGCCAGGCGGCTCGGCCGGAGGTGTCTCCGGCCTGGCGCCGGGACACCTTCAGCCTGTGGATAACTCAGTGGGTAACGTGTGGGGCAGGTGGGGGCAGGCTGTGATCAGTATTCGATCACCACGTCGCCCTTGGGCACGCTGCAGCAGGACAGGATGTAACCCTCGGCGACGTCTTCGTCGGTGATCCCACCGTTGTGTTCCATCTCGACCTCGCCGGAGCGCTTCATCACCTTGCAGGTACCGCAGATACCCATGCCGCAGGCCTTGGGGATGTGCAGACCGAGCTTGGCGGCGGCGGCGTGGACGGTTTCGCCCGGCGCGACGCGGATGCTCTTGCCGGTGTCGCAGAATTCCACCAGGTTCTGCTCGGCCAGCGGTACGGCCGGTGCCTCGGCGGCTTCGGCAGCCAGTTCCTTCACGTCGGCGCGCACTTCCGGCGGGGTCGGGCCGAAGGCTTCCTCGTGATAGCGCGACATGTCGTAGCCCTCGGCTTCGAGCAGGCGCTTGACCGCGTGCATGTAGGGCGTCGGGCCGCAGCAGAAGACCTCGCGCTCGAGGTAGTCCGGTGCCATCAATTGCAGCATCGCCTTGTTCAGGAAGCCCCGGTAGCCGGCCCAGGACTCGCCCATCTCGTACTTCTCGCAGACCAGGTACAGCTTGAAGTTGTTGATCCGCGAGTTCATGTGCTCCAGCTCGCGGTGATAGATGATGTCCTTGGGCGTGCGCGCGCTGTGCACGAAGACCATGTCGACGTTGGCGTTGGTGTCGAAGAACCAGCGCGACATGGACATCACCGGGGTGATGCCGACGCCGCCGGAGAGGAACAGCACCTTCTCGGCCGGGAAGTCGATGGCGTTGAAGTTGCCCACCGGCCCGTGCACCGGGATCTGGTCGCCTTCCTTGAGGTTGTCGTGCAGCCAGTTCGAGACCTTGCCGCCGGGCACGCGCTTGATGGTGATGGAGAAGCTGTAGGGCACCGAGGGCGAGCTGGAGATGGTGTAGGAACGCATGATCGGCTGGCCGTCGATCTCCAGCTCCAGGGTGACGAACTGCCCCGGCTTGAAGAAGAACATGATCGGCGCGTCGGCCATGAAGCAGAAGGTGCGCACATCCCAGGTTTCCTGGATGGCCTTCACGCAGCGCACCAGGTGGCGCCCGTTGGCCCAGGTCTGGGTGTTCACCGGGTTGAGGAAGTTGTTCGTCGACATGCTGTCTCTCCGCGCACGCGGGCCGTGCTGGGCCTGATGGGGCAGCGCCGGGGCCTGCTTGCCTGCTCGGTCTGAGCGTGGAAAGCACGGGGCCTTTCGGCATGCCTGATGGGACGGATTGTGTGCACGAGGATGGTCGCTGCATTTACCTGCCAACGACATTTGCATGCTTATCGCGACCTGCCGCCTGAGACGTGCCGTTGCGCGTCGGGAAATGATCTGGCCGTGTCGCCCATGGATAAGGGTAATCCGGGGTTGCGGCCCCACACTCAGCTCCATGCCGAGCAACCCCTTCCGGTTGAACGAGGACGGCGGGAAAGCGCACTCGGCGCGCTGCGCACCTGCCGCCACTGCCCTGCGTGGCACACCGTATCAGCCACTTATTTCCGCCGGCAGCCCGACCCGGCTGCGGCATGAGGACTAGCAATGGACGTCACCACTACCCTGAGTCTGGGCGATCCGCTGGAACCGGCCCGCAAGGCCACCGCCGAGATGCTGCGCAGCCGCGACCACAGCTTCTCGCTGCCGCAGCCCTTCTACAACGACGAGCGCCTGTTCCAGCTGGACATGCAGGAGATCTTCCACAAGGAGTGGCTGATCGCCGGCATGACCTGCGAAATCCCCGCCAAGGGCAACTTCCTCACCCTGCAGATCGGCGATAACCCGGTGATCGTCCTGCGCGGCGCGGAAGGACAGATCCACGCCTTCCACAACGTCTGCCGCCACCGCGGCTCGCGCCTGTGCGTGAGCGACAAGGGCAAGGTCGCCAAGCTGGTCTGCCCCTATCACCAGTGGACCTACGAGCTGGACGGCCGCCTGCTGTTCGCCGGCACCGAGATGGGCGCCGACTTCGACATGAAGGACTACAGCCTGAAACCGGTGAACGTGAAGACCGCCGGCGGCTACATCTTCATCTCGCTGTCGGAGAACCCGCCGGCCATCGATGACTTCCTGCGTACGCTCGAGCACTACATGGAGCCGTACGACATGGAGAACGCCAAGGTCGCGGTGCAGACCACGCTGCGCGAAAAGGCCAACTGGAAGCTGGTGCTGGAGAACAACCGCGAGTGCTACCACTGCAATGGTTCGCACCCGGAGCTGCTGAACACCCTGCTGGAGTGGGACGACGTCACCGACCCACGCGCCAGCCAGGCGTTCAAGGACCAGGTGTCGGCCTGTACCACCGCCTGGGATGCCGAGAAGATTCCCTACGCTCACGCCAGCTTCGGCCTGCGCAACCGCATCGTGCGCATGCCGCTGCTGCAGGGCACCGTGTCCATGACCATGGACGGCAAGCAGGGCAGCAAGAAGCTCATGGGCCGCATCCAGAATCCGGACCTGGGGTCGATGCGCATCCTGCACCTGCCGCACTCGTGGAACCACTGCATGGGCGACCATATGATCGTCTTCACCGTGTGGCCGGTCAGCGCGCAGGAAACCGTGGTCACCACCAAGTGGCTGGTGCACAAGGATGCGGTGGAAGGCGTCGACTACGACGTCGCCCGCCTGCGTGAAGTCTGGGACGCCACCAACGACCAGGACCGTCGCCTGGCGGAGGAGAACCAGCGCGGCATCAACTCCACCGCCTACCAGCCGGGGCCGTATTCCAAGACCTACGAGTTCGGCGTGATCAACTTCCTCGACTGGTACAGCGAGCGGATGCTGAACAACCTGGGAGAAGAGTCCGCCCACGCCCGCCTGGTCGCCGAGAAGTAAGCCCTGCCCCCCCAACGCCCCCGTTTCCGGGGGCGTTGTCGTTAGCGCTGTCGTTACTGAGGAAGCCACGTGGACGCCATGCTTTTCTACAGCAGCTCCGCCTTCGTCACCGGCCTGGTGGCGTGGAACCTCTTTGCCTGCTGGCGCAAGCGCTGACGCCGGTTGCTCTTCGTGGGAGCGAGCTTGCTCGCGAACCTCTCCCCGGCGGGCTCGGTGCCGCCGCCGTAAACCCTCTCCCCGGCCCTCTCCCTGAAGGGAGAGGGAGTCAGATCGCGCCGGCTGGGAGTTTGGAGCTCCCTGCTGCGTAGCTATCGGCGATACGGTGGTTTCATATGAGCTCCGAACTCACCGCCGCTCCACTCAGTCCCCGCTCCCTTCGGAGCGGGGCGCGTAGCCAGGGTTAGGGAGAGGGCGCTCTTGGCTCTTGCGCCGTGCCCGCCAGCAAGAGCGTTCGCGAGCAAGCTCGCTCCTTCATCCCCTGCGCCCCCGTAATTCGCGGCCTCCATCCCCCGCATTCCCCATCGCGACGCAAACGCTGTCGCCCATGTCGCCGGCTTGACGCTTTCGGTATGACCCTGGTCGTTTTCGAACCGGGTCGCCTCCGGGGGCAGGGATATCCTGCCTGCAAAGCGTCGGCACAAGTCCCGCCGCAACCGCCTTGCCTGAATAGAGAGACGCCAAGATGAGCCCAGCCGAACTTCACGCCGACAGCATCGTCATCGATGGCCTGATCATCGCCAAGTGGAACCGCGAGCTGTTCGAAGACATGCGCAAGGGCGGCCTGACCGCCGCCAACTGCACCGTGTCGGTTTGGGAAGGTTTCCAGGCCACGGTGAACAACATCGTCGCCAGCCAGAAGCTGATCCGCGAGAACAGCGACCTGGTGATCCCGGTACGCACTACCGCCGATATCCGCCGCGCCAAGGAGCAGGGCAAGACCGGCATCCTCTTCGGATTCCAGAACGCCCACGCGTTCGAGGACCAGCTCGGCTACGTGGAGATCTTCAAACAGCTGGGCGTGGGCATCGTGCAGATGTGCTACAACACCCAGAACCTGGTCGGCACCGGCTGCTACGAGCGCGACGGCGGCCTCTCCGGCTTCGGCCGCGAGATCGTCGCGGAGATGAACCGCGTTGGCATCATGTGCGACCTGTCCCACGTCGGCTCCAAGACCTCCGAGGAAGTCATCCTCGAGTCGAAGAAGCCCGTCACCTATTCCCACTGCCTGCCGTCGGGCCTCAAAGAGCACCCGCGCAACAAGTCCGACGCCGAGCTGAAGTTCATCGCTGACCACGGCGGCTTCGTCGGCGTGACCATGTTCGCCCCCTTCCTCGCCAAGGGCATCGACTCGACCATCGACGACTACGCCGAAGCCATCGAGTACGTGATGAACATCGTCGGCGAGGACGCCATCGGCATCGGCACCGATTTCACCCAGGGCCACGGCCAGGACTTCTTCGAGTGGCTGACCCACGACAAGGGGTACGCCCGCCGCCTCACCAACTTCGGGAAGATCGTCAACCCGCTGGGCATCCGCACCGTGGGTGAATTCCCCAACCTCACCGAGACCCTGCTCAAGCGCGGCATGCCCGAGCGCGTGGTGCGCAAGGTCATGGGCGAGAACTGGGTGCGCGTCCTCAAGGACGTCTGGGGCGAGTGATTCAACCTCAACAGCGCCCTCTCCCCCAGCCCCTCTCCCGCAAGCGGGAGAGGGGAGCAGAGCCGCCGGCATGCACTTGACCTTCCGCATGCACGGATAGCTCCCTCTCCCTTCAGGGAGAGGGCTGGGGAGAGGGCAACCGCACACACGAATTCTGGAGTCTTGCCACCATGGCCAAACACGCCCCCGAACTGCCCATCGAAGTCGACAGCGAAACCGGCGTCTGGACCACCGACGCCCTGCCGATGCTCTACGTACCGCGGCACTTCTTCGTCAATAACCACATGGGCATCGAGGAAGAGCTGGGCGCCGAGCGCTATGCGCAGATTCTCTACAAGGCCGGCTACAAGTCCGCCTGGCACTGGTGCGAGAAGGAAGCCGAGTGCCACGGGCTGGCCGGCGTGGACGTCTTCGAGCACTACATGAAGCGCCTGTCCCAGCGCGGCTGGGGCCTGTTCCAGATCGAGCAGATCGACCTCGATGCGGGCACCGCCCAGGTGCGTCTGAAGCACTCGGCCTTCGTGTACGTCTACGGCAAGGTCAACCGCAAGGTCGACTACATGTTCACCGGCTGGTTCGCCGGCGCCATGGACCAGATCCTCCAGGCGCGCGGCAGCGACCTCCGCACCGTGGCCGAGCAGGTCTACAGCGGCGCCGAGGACGGCCACGACGACGGCCTGTTCGTCGTCAAACCCCTCTAACAACCCCATTCAATCGAGATTGAAAACGTAGCGAGCGAAGGGTAGGCGAGGCGGAGGCTGAATCGAAAAGCAGAGTTTACGAGCAGTAAATGAGCATTTTCGATTCAGCCTCCAACGCTGCATAACCGAGCGCAGTAGTTTTCAGAGGATGCCGCAATGGCTTTCGAGGCAATGTTCCAGCCGATCCAGATCGGCAAACTGACCATCCGCAACCGCGTGCTCTCCACCGCCCACGCCGAGGTCTACGCCACCGACGGCGGCATGACCACCGAGCGCTACGTGAAGTACTACGAGGAGAAGGCCAAGGGGGGCATCGGCCTGGCCATCTGCGGCGGTTCCTCCGTGGTCGCCATCGACAGCCCACAGGAATGGTGGAGCTCGGTGAACCTCTCCACCGACCGCATCATCCCGCACTTCCAGAACCTGGCCGACGCCATGCACAAGCATGGCGCCAAGATCATGATCCAGATTACCCACATGGGCCGCCGCTCGCGCTGGGATGGCTTCAACTGGCCGACCCTGATGTCGCCCTCGGGCATCCGCGAGCCGGTGCACCGCGCCACCTGCAAGACCATCGAGCCGGAAGAGATCTGGCGGGTGATCGGCAACTACGCCCAGGCGGCACGTCGGGCGAAGGAAGGCGGCCTGGACGGCGTCGAGCTGTCCGCTGTGCACCAGCACATGATCGACCAGTTCTGGAGCCCGCGCGTCAACAAGCGGACCGACGAGTGGGGCGGCACCTTCGAGGGCCGCATGAAGTTCGGCCTGGAAGTGCTCAAGGCCGTGCGCAAGGAAGTCGGCGATGACTTCTGCGTCGGCATGCGCATCTGCGGTGACGAGTTCCACCCGGACGGCCTCACCCACGATGACATGAAGCAGATCGCCAAGTACTACAGCGACACCGGCATGATCGACTTCATCGGCGTGGTCGGCTCGGGCTGCGACACCCACAACACCCTGGCCAACGTCATCCCGAACATGACCTACCCGCCGGAACCCTTCCTGCACCTGGCCGCCGGCATCAAGGAAGTGGTCAACGTGCCGGTGCTGCACGCGCAGAACATCAAGGACCCGAACCAGGCCACGCGCATCCTCGAAGGCGGCTACGTGGACATGGTCGGCATGACCCGCGCGCACATCGCCGACCCGCACCTTATCGCCAAGATCAAGATGGGCCAGGTCGACCAGATCAAGCAGTGCGTCGGCGCCAACTACTGCATCGACCGCCAGTACCAGGGCCTGGACGTGCTGTGCATCCAGAACGCCGCCACCTCCCGTGAATACATGGGTGTGCCGCACATTATCGAGAAGACCACCGGCCTGAAGCGCAAGGTCGTGGTCGTCGGTGGCGGCCCGGCCGGCATGGAGGCGGCGCGCGTCGCCGCCGAGCGGGGGCACGACGTCACCCTGTTCGAGAAGAAGGAGCAGCTCGGCGGGCAGATCACCACGGCATCGAAAGCCCCGCAGCGCGACCAGATCGCCGGCATCACCCGCTGGTACCAGCTGGAGCTGGCGCGACTGAACGTCGACCTGCGCCTGGGCACCGGCGCGGACGCCGACACCATCCTTGACCTGCGTCCAGACGTGGTGGTGCTGGCCAACGGCGGCCATCCGTTCCTGGAGCAGAACGAGCACTGGGGCGCCGCCGACGGGCTGGTCGTCAGCAGCTGGGACGTGCTCGACGGCACGGTCGCGCCGGGGAAGAACGTGCTGGTCTACGACACCATCTGCGAATTCAGCGGCATGTCGGTGGCGGATTTCCTCGCCGACAAGGGCGCCCAGGTCGAGATCGTCACCGACGACATCAAGCCGGGCGTGGCCATCGGCGGCACCACCTTCCCGACCTACTACCGCAGCATGTACCCCAAGGAAGTGATCATGACCGGCGACCTGATGCTGGAGAAGGTCTACCGCGAGGGCGACAAGCTGGTGGCGGTGCTGGAGAACGAATACACCGGCGCCAAAGAGGAGCGGGTGGTCGACCAGATCGTCGTGGAGAACGGCGTGCGTCCGGACGAGAGCCTGTATTACGCGCTCAAGCAGGGCTCGCGCAACAAGGGCCAGATCGACGTCGAGGCGCTGTTCGCGATCAAGCCGCAGCCGTGCCTCAGCGAGCCGGGCGACGGCTACCTGCTGTTCCGCATCGGCGACTGCGTGGCCCAGCGCAACACCCACGCCGCGATCTATGACGCACTGCGTCTGTGCAAGGACTTCTAAGACATGGCTCGTGATGTCCGGTAGGCACGGACTGCCCCTCTCCCTTCAGGGAGAGGGTTGGGGAGAGGGCGGTGGGCGGAGTGACTGAGCCGGCCGGAAACACCCTCTCCCCCCGCCCTCTCCCGCTTGCGGGAGAGGGAGCTTGCCCAGTGCCCCCTGAGGTCCCGTAGGGAGACCAGAAATGCTCAACATCATCCTCCCCATCCTGCTCTTCGCCGCCCTCGGCCTTGCCGTGCTGGGTGCCGTGAAGCGCTTCGCGATGTGGCGTCGTGGCCGGCCCGCCCAGGTCGACTGGGTCGGCGGCCTGCTGAAGATGCCGCGCCGCTACCTGGTGGACCTGCACCACGTGGTCGAGCGCGACAAGTACATGTCCAGGACCCACGTGGCCACCGCCGGCGGCTTCGTGCTCGCCGCGCTGCTGGCCATCGTCGTGCATGGCTTGGGCCTGCATAGCCGGATTCTCGGTTTCGCCCTGCTGGCCGCCACCGCGCTGATGTTCTGCGGCGCGCTGTTCGTCGCCAAGCGCCGCCTCGACCCGCCCTCGCGCCTGTCCAAAGGCCCGTGGATGCGCCTGCCGAAAAGCCTGCTGATGTTCTCGGCGAGCTTCTTCATCGCCACCCTGCCGGTGGCCGGCATCCTGCCGGAGGGTTTCGGTGGCTGGTTCCTCGCCGCCATCCTCGCCGTCGGCGTGGCCTGGGGCGTGTCCGAGCTGTTCTTCGGCATGACCTGGGGCGGGCCGATGAAGCACGCCTTCGCTGGCGCCCTGCACCTGGCCTGGCACCGCCGCGCCGAACGCTTCGGTGGCGGCCGCTCCACCGGCCTGAAGCCGTTGGACCTAAACGATCCCATGGCGCCGCTGGGCGTCGAGAAGCCCACTGATTTCACCTGGAACCAGTTGCTGGGCTTCGACGCCTGCGTGCAGTGCGGCAAGTGCGAGGCCATGTGCCCGGCCTTCGCCGCTGGCCAGCCGCTGAACCCGAAGAAACTTATCCAGGACATGGTCATCGGCCTGGCCGGCGGCAATGACGCCCACTTCGCCGGCTCCCCGTATCCCGGCAAACCGCTCGGCGAACACTGCGGCGGCCCGCACCAGCCCATCGTCGCCCTGGACGGCAAGGCGCTGGTGGATGCCGAGACCCTCTGGTCCTGCACCACCTGCCGCGCCTGCGTCGAGGAATGCCCGATGATGATCGAGCATGTCGACGCCATCGTCGACATGCGCCGTCACCTGACTCTGGAAAAAGGTGCGACTCCGAACAAGGGCGCCGAGGTGCTGGAAAACCTGATCGCCACCGACAATCCCGGCGGCTTCAACCCCGGCGGTCGCCTGAACTGGGCAGCGGACCTGAACCTGCCGCTGATGAGCGACAAGCAGCAGGCCGACGTGCTGTTCTGGGTCGGTGACGGCGCCTTCGACATGCGTAACCAGCGCACGTTGCGCGCCTTCGTGAAGATCCTCAAGGCCGCCAACGTCGACTTCGCCGTGCTTGGCCTGGAAGAGCGTGACAGCGGCGACGTGGCCCGCCGCCTGGGTGACGAAGCCACCTTCCAGATCCTCGCCAGGCGCAACATCGCCACCCTGGCCCAGTACCGCTTCAAGCGCATCGTCAGCTGCGACCCTCACAGCTTCCACGTGCTGAAGAACGAATACGGCGCCCTCGGCGGCAACTACCAGGTACTGCATCACACCACCTTCATCGATGAGCTGGTGCAGAAGGGTTCGCTGAACCTCGGCCAGAGCAAGGCCGACAGCGTGACCTACCACGATCCGTGCTACCTCGGCCGCTACAACGGCGAGTACGAAGCGCCGCGCAACGTGCTCAAGGCCATCGGCATCGAGGTCAAGGAAATGGAACGCTCCGGCTTCCGCTCGCGCTGCTGCGGCGGTGGTGGCGGCGCGCCGATCACCGACATCCCCGGCAAGCAGCGGATTCCCGACATGCGCATGGCGGACATCCAGTCAACCGGCGCCGAGCTGGTGGCCGTGGGCTGCCCGCAGTGCACCGCGATGCTCGAAGGCGTGGTCGCGCCGCGCCCGGAGATCAAGGACATTGCCGAACTGGTCGCCGAGGTCCTCATCGAGGCCACCGAGGTGCCGGCAAAAAAGCCCTCGCTGGCGCGTCGTGAAGAAGCGGTGGAGGTGCATTGATGAATGCCTTTCTGATGGCGCAAGGTCCTTGCTCCCTCTCCCTAACCCTCTCCCTGAAGGGAGAGGGGACCGTCCGTGCAGTGACGAACCGCAGTTTTAGCCGGATATCCCGCTGCACCGAATTGCCTACAGGCCCCATCCCCCACAGAGCAGCACGGATAGCTCCCTCTCCCTTCAGGGAGAGGGCGGGGGAAGAGGGTAGCCGCAGCCAAAGGAAGTATTTCGCATGAGCGACATCATCCGCCGCGACCCGCGCGCCGAGTGGATCGCCCGCAATCGCCTGCACCCGCTGCACGCGGCCATGCAATCGGCCCAGGGCGGCGAGAGCCGCTGGATGGGCCCCCACGGCGTGGTGCGCAAGAACCCCCATGCGGTCGGCTTCATCGGGCCCCATGGCGTCAAGCGAATCGATCGCTCCGGTGGCCAGCAGGGCACCGGTGGCAAGCGCAGCAGCGCGCCGGACCTGGTGCAGCTGCCGCTGGTGATCCTCGAACAACCGGCGTTCCTGATCGCCGTGGTGCCGGACATGGTTGGCGGCCGCCTTTCCAGCCACGACCGCGACCTGCTGGGCCTGGCTCGCAAGCTTGCCGGCAGCGACGGCGCGGTGCTGGCCGTGGTGTTCGGCGAGCACAAGGAGTCCGCCTTCGATACCGCGGGCGTCGACCGCCTGCTGCTGGTAGAAGGCAACGAGTACGACGGCTACGCGCCGGAACAACGGGTGCTGGCGCTGCGCTCGGTCAACAGCCAGTTCGCCCCGCGCCACTGGCTGCTGCCGGACAGCCGCAGCGGTGGCGGCGAACTGGGCCGCCGGTTGGCCGCCAGCCTGGGCGAGCGCCCGGCGACCCGCGTCTGGCAGGCCGAAGGCGAGCGCTGCGTCGGTCGTGCCGGCGCTGGCCAGCAGGACTTGCACCGCGAGCTGCCGCGCCTGATCCTGGCCGCCGCCGAGTGCGCGGAGCCGGTCAGCGAGACCCGCCACGAAGCCCGCATCGTAGAACTTGAAAGCAGCGTTGCGCGCAACATCCCGCGCATCGAGGACCTCGGCCCGGTGGCCGTGGACCCAGCGCAGATCCCGATGGCCGAGGCCGAGTTCATCCTCTCCGGCGGCAACGGCGTGAAGGACTGGGACCTGTTCCACCGCGCCGCTATTGCCCTCGGCGCCACCGAAGGTGCTTCCCGCGTGGCGGTGGACGACGGCCACATGCCGCGCGCCCGCCAGGTGGGCGCCACCGGCACCTGGGTCACCGCGCGGGTGTACCTCGCCGTCGGCATCTCCGGAGCGATCCAGCACCTGCAGGGCATCGGCTCCTGCGACAAGGTGGTGGCAATCAACATGGACCCGGGCTGCGACATGATCAAACGCGCCGACCTCTCGGTGATCGGCGACTCCGCGGCGATCCTCAAGGCGCTGATGGCCCTGGCCGACGCCCATCGCAACGGAGCGGCGCGCGATGCTGCGTGAGCCCGGGATGCTCTTCTCAGGAGCGAGCGTGCTCGCGAACCTGGCTGGCCAGAAGCTTCGCGAGCACGCTCGCCCCTGCACCGGTTCTGAGGTGTCTCATGAATGACCTGAACATCGTCGCCCTGGTGTCCATCGGCGCCCACCCGGCGTCCGGCCGCGCGCGCCGCGCCGACCAGGACGCCCGTGCAGTGGAGCTGGGCATGAGCCTCGCCGGCAAGCGTCTGCGTGTGGTGCATGCCGGTGACGCTGGCGAGGAAGCGCTGCGCGGCTACCTCGGCATGGGCCTGGACGAACTGGCGGTGCTGGAGCAGCCCGCTGGCGCCGACGCCCTGCCGGCGCTGGCGGCCTATCTCGGCGACAGCGACGCGCAATTGGTACTCACCGGCACCCAGGCGGAAACCGGTGAAGGCTCCGGCATGCTGCCCTTCCTGCTGGCCGAGCGCCTGGGCTGGCCGCTGGTGGTCGGCCTGGCGGAAGTGGAGAGGGTGGAAGGTGGCAGCGCCCAGGTGCTGCAGGCTCTGCCCCGTGGTCAGCGCCGTCGGCTGAAGGTGCGCCTGCCCTTCGTCGCCAGCGTCGACAATGCCGCGCCGATGGCGCGCCAGAGTGCCTTCGGGCCGGCCCGCCGCGGCTACCTGGAAGCCCATGAGGTGGAGGTGGTGGACGACCCGCTGCTCGCTGAAGGCAACCTGCAACCGGCGCGCCCGCGCCCCAAGCGCCTGAAGGTGATCAAGGCGAAGACCGGTGCCGAGCGCATGAAGGCCGCCACCGCCAAGGCCTCCGGCGGTACGGGGCAGGTGCTCAAGGACGTTACGCCCGAAGCAGGTGCTGAGGCGATCTTCAAGCTGCTGCGCGAAGAGGGCGTGATCCGCGTGTGACGCTGCGCTGCCTGTAGGAGCGTCCCATGGGCGCACCTACAGGAGTCTGCGCCCGCGAACCGTGCAGGCAATTCTCCGGTCCAAATTGCACTGGAGCGCGGAAATCATTGAATTAACACGAGAATAATCTCGTAAGCTATTGAATTGACAGCATACGGCTTGTCAGAAGATTCCCGTTTCTGCTGGCCCCGCCGCGCCCCTTTCTTTATCCTCCGCACCCTTTGAAAAGGCTTTGCGGAGGCTCCCATGCTTGATTCCACCCTCGAACAACTTGAACAGCTGGTCGCCGAACTGCTGCAGCAGAACGACGTGCTGGTGCAGGACAACGCCGCGGTGCGTGAAGAGCTGCTCAAGGCCCGTGAGGAAAACGACAGCCTGCAGCTGTCCCTGATGGAACAGGAAGAGAAGCATAACGCCACGGCCACCCGCCTGCAGGCGCTGATCCGCCGCGTCAGCGACAGCCGCGCCCACGCATGAGTGGCGACGGCGTCCGCGTCCTGCGCATCCTCGGGCGCGAATACAGCGTCCGGGCGCCGGCCGGTGAAGAGCGCCGGCTGCAGGACGCGGCCGCGCTGTTGCAGGCGGAGATCAACGCCAGCAAGAAGAAATTCCCCTATGTCACCAGCAATGAACTGATGGTGCTCTCCGCGCTCAACCTCTGCGCCCGCCAGCTCGGCGCGCAGGATGAGACGTGCGACGAGGCGGACGCCGTAGAGCGTATCGCCGCCCTCAACCGCCGGATTCTCGATCATCTGCAACGGCAGGATTGATCCCCGCGCGTCTCTTCTTGCACAGCCTGCGCATCGCGGATGACGTTCGCGGTGCATTGTGTCGTGCCCAAATTGCAGGCAAAAAAAAGGGGACACCGGGGTAAGCGGTGTCCCTTCTAAAGGAGAGTGGGCCAAGAGGCCCCTCAACCGGTGAGACGTGGCGCTTTGGACAGGTCCGCCGCGCCGGGCATAAAAGAAGGGAGTGGGGGTAACCAATCCCTGAAAGGTGAGGAAGGAGTACTCCCCCTCAACCGGTGAGACGTGCCCGGCTCGCGCCGGGCGGGTGATCAGGCGCGCAGCGGAATCAGGCGCGGGGCGATCATGTTTTCCGGCAGCAGGATGTCGGCCAGGGTGGCTTCGTCCAGCAGTTGTTCCTCGCGAACCAGTTCCAGTACGCCGCGGCCGGTTTCCAGCGCAGTCTTGGCGATACGGGTGGAGTTCTCGTAGCCGATGTACGGGTTCAGCGCGGTGACCAGGCCGATGCTGTGTTCCACCAACTGGTGGCAGCGCTCGACGTTGGCGGTAATGCCGGTGATGCAATGCTCGCGCAGCATGTCCATGGCGCGCTGGAGCAGGCGGATCGAGTCGAAGATCTTGTAGGCGATCAGCGGCTCCATCACGTTCAGCTGCAGCTGGCCACCTTCGGCCGCGATGGTCAGTGCCAGGTCGTTGCCCATGATTTCGAAGGCGCACATGTTCACGGCCTCCGGGATCACCGGGTTGACCTTGCCCGGCATGATCGAGCTGCCCGGCTGACGCGGCGGCAGGTTGATCTCGTTGATGCCGGTGCGCGGACCGCTGGACAGCAGGCGCAGGTCGTTGCAGATCTTCGACAGCTTGACTGCGGTGCGCTTGAGCATGCCGGAGAACAGCACGAAGGCGCCCATGTCGGAGGTGGCTTCGATCAGGTCGGCGGCCGGAACAACCGGGTGACCGCTGATTTCAGCCAGGCGCTCGACCGCCAGCTTCTGGTAGCCGGGGTCGGCGTTGATGCCGGTGCCGATCGCGGTGCCGCCGAGGTTCACTTCGGTCAGCAGTTCCGGTGCCAGGCGACGCAGGCGGTCGAGGTCTTCGCCCAGGGTGGTGGCGAAGGCGTGGAATTCCTGGCCGAGGGTCATCGGCACCGCGTCCTGGAGCTGGGTACGGCCCATCTTCAGTACGCCGGCGAACTCGACGCCCTTGGCAGCGAAGGCCTGGATCAGGCTGTCGAGGCTGGCCAGCAGGGTGTCGTGGCCGAGCAGCAGGCCCAGGCGGATGGCGGTCGGGTACGCGTCGTTGGTCGACTGCGCCATGTTCACATCGTTGTTCGGGTGCAGGTACTTGTACTCGCCCTTGGTGTGACCCATCGCTTCGAGGGCGATGTTGGCGATCACTTCGTTGGCGTTCATGTTGGTGGAAGTACCAGCACCGCCTTGAATCATGTCCACCACGAACTGGTCGTGGAAATCACCGCGGATCAGGCGAGCGCAGGCTTCGCTGATGGCGGCGTGTTTCTCGTCGGACAGGTGACCCAGCTTGTGGTTGGCATCGGCCGCGGCCTGCTTGACCATCGCCAGCCCAACGACCAGCTTGGGGTAGTGCGACAGCGGCACGCCCGAGAGACGGAAGTTGTTCACAGCGCGCAGGGTCTGAATGCCGAAGTAGGCGTCAGAAGGTACTTCGAGGGTGCCGAGGAGGTCTTTCTCGATGCGGAACGATGCAACAGGGGACATGACAGGGATTGTCTCAAAGGAACACGGCCAGTGCCGCGATGCCCGGTAGACTAGGGATTTCGCCTTTCGTCGGCCAATGCTGTTAAAGGCTGCCTCATGCACGAACGGCATAATGTACCCTGTGACGAACTGATGACGGCGAGCGTATGACTGTGCTACGCGCGCCCGGCTCTTGACCCCGTGTGACAGCGTTGGAGTTGACGTGAACCTCGAGACCAAATGGCTGGAAGACTTCAGCACCCTGGCCACCACCCGCAGTTTTTCCCAGGCCGCTGAAAAGCGCTTTGTCACCCAGCCCGCGTTCAGCCGGCGTATCCGCAGCCTGGAGGACGCCCTCGGGCTGACCCTGGTGAACCGCCAGCGCACGCCCATCGAGCTGACCGAGGCCGGCCAGTTGTTCCTGGTCACCGCCCGCGCGGTGGTCGAGCAGCTCGGCCAGGTGGTGCGCCACCTGCACCACCTGGAAGGCGGGCAGGGCGAGGTGCTGCAGTTTGCCGCCGCACACTCCCTGGCGCTGGGGTTCTTCCCCGCGTGGATTTCGCGCCTGCGCTCCGAGGGCCTGAACATTGCCAGCCGCCTGGTGGCGACCAACGTCGGCGAGGCGGTGCACCTGCTGCGTGAAGGTGGCTGCGACCTGATGATGGCCTTCTATGACCCGGACGCCGCGCTGCAGATGGACCCTGAGGTCTTTCCCTCGCTGCACCTGGGGCGCACCGAGATGCTGCCGGTGTGCGCGGTGAACTCCGCCGGGGTGCCGCTCTACGATCTGGACAGCGGCCAGAGCGTGCCGCTGCTGGCCTACAGCGCTGGCGCCTTCCTCGGACGCGGTGTGAACCTGCTGCTGCGCCAGCGCAACCTGCGCTACACCACCGTCTATGAAACGGCGATGGCCGACAGCCTGAAGAGCATGGCGCTGCAGGGCATGGGCGTGGCCTGGGTACCGCGTCTTAGCATGGAGTCGGAGCTGGCGCGCGGCGAGCTGGCGTTGTGCGGCGGCCCGCACTGGATAGTCCCACAGGAAATCCGCCTGTACCGCTGCGCCCTCGTGCGCAAGGCGCAGATCCGCCTGCTCTGGCGAAAGCTCGAAGGCGGCCTGGGGCTGGACGAGACGCCCTGATCCGCGGAACGGAGGCGGACGATCGGGGCTGTTCCGTTTATTTGATAAGAATTATCATTTACGGCTTTCCAGGGTCTTCCCCTCGCGCCGGCTTCGGTGCGGACCGCTGGCGAGCCTTCGTCCCCGATGTCCCATTCCGATCGCCCGGCCGACTCCCGTGCCGCGGACGCCCCGGCGCCCGCCGAGGCGTTGCCGCGCGAGGATTTCCTGCAGGTGTTCCTGTCCCAGCGCCCGCGCATGGAGGCCCTGGTGCAGCGCCGCGTCGGCTGCCGCGCCACGGCGGCGGACCTGGTGCAGGACCTGTTCCTGCGCTTCTGGAAGCGTCCCCAGGCACCGGTGGAAGAGCTCGGCAGCTATCTGTTGCGCAGCGCGCGCAACCTCGCCATCGATCACCTGCGCGGCGAAGACTCGCGCGGCCGCACCCTGAGCGCACTGCTGCCCGATGACGACGATGCGCAGCCGTCACCCGAGCAGGCGGTGCAGGCTGGCGCCGAGCTGGACCTGATAGAAGGTGCCCTGCGCCAGCTGCCTGAACGCACCCGCCATATTTTCCTGCTCAGCCGCGTGCACGGCCGCACCTACGGCGAGATCGCCATGGCCCTGGGGCTTTCCCAGAGCGCAGTGGAAAAACATATGATGCGCGCCCTCGATGCCTGCAAGGCGAGCCTGGTGCCCGCCGCGCCGGCCACTCACCGTGGAGCCGCCGACCGATGAAGCCCGACATTGCCACCTCGCCCGAAGACGCCCAGCGTCAGGCGCGCCAGTGGCTGCTGCGCCTGCAGGATCGCGGCGGCGAAGCCTGGCTGGGCGCTTTCCAGGCATGGCTGGCGGCTGATCCGCAGCATGCCCGCGCCTATGCCGAGGTCGATGCGCTGTGGCAGGCCAGCGCCGCACCAGCGCACCGGCTGGCGGCGGAAGAGGGCGATGCCTTGAACGCCTATCTGGCGCAGATGGACCGCCCCGCTGCGCGCCGCACGCAACGCAATCATCGGCGCTGGGCTTACCCGTCGGCCAGCGCTGCCTGCCTGCTGCTGATGCTCTGGGCTGGCGGCTGGTGGTCGCCGGGCCACTGGGTTACCGATCTGTCCGCCGACTACGTCAGCGCGCCGGGCGAGGTGCGCGAGATCGCTTTGGACGACGGCTCGCGCCTGACCCTGGACGCCGACAGCGCCGTCGCCGTGTCCCTGGACGGCGAGCAACGCCGCGTGGACCTCCTGCGCGGCGCCGCCTTCTTTGCCGTGAAGCATCTGTCCAAGCCTTTCGTGGTGCGTGTTGGCGATGCCGAAGCGCGGGTGCTCGGCACCGAATTCGAAGTCCGTCGCCTGGGCGGGCAGACCCGCGTCACCGTCGCCGAAGGCCGCGTCTCGGTACGTGGCAGCCATGCGGTGGGCGTGCCGGAAGTGGTGCTTGGCGCGGGCGAACGCATCGGTATCGACGGCACCCGGCTGGGCGACGCCCAACCCGCGGATGCACAGGCCACGCTGGCCTGGCGCCAGGGTTGGCTGACCTTCTACCGCGCGCCGCTGGGCGAGGTGCTGGAGCGTTTGGGCACTTACTACCCGGGTCGCATCGTGCTGCTCGATAACGAACTGGCGCAGCGCCGGGTCAGCGGCAGCTTCCGCAGCGCCGACCCGCAGGCGGCACTGGATTCGCTGCAGGCGGTGGTGGGTTTCCGCCAGCAGCCGCTGCTCGGGCGATTCGTACTGATTCGCTGAGCGCTGAAAATATTTTCGAAAAAGGGGTGAGGTACCGGGGCGGCTGCTCCGTGTAGTGGTCATGAATGCGATTTATTCGCATATGGAATCGACCTGTCGAGCAAGTGAGCCCCCGATGACCCCGTTGCGCCGCGCTGTCCCCGAACTGTCCCTGAAACCGCTTGCCGTCTTCGTGCTCGGTGCCGCCCTGGCGGCTGCGCAGGCACCGGCCGCATGGGCTGAAGACGCTGTCGCCGGTTCCGCGCTGCGGGCTGAGTTCGGCTTCGCCATTTCCGCCCGGCCGCTGCCCCAGGCACTCAGCGAGTTCAGCCGGGTGACCGGCCTGAGTGTGGTCTACACCGACGAAGCGCCCTACGACCTCAAGGCCCCGGCGGTTTCGGGCCAGCTCTCCGCCAACGAAGCGCTGAACCGTCTGCTAGTTGGCTCCGGCTATCGTTTCCGTGCGCTCGACGGCCGCACCCTGACCCTGGAACGACTGCCCGCCGACACCCTGAGCCTCACCGACACCACCGTCACCGGCCAGACTGCCGCCAGCAGCTACCAGCCAGCACCAGTGGCCTCGATCGGGCGTACCGACACGCCGGTGCTGGAGACCCCGCAGAGCATCGTCACCGTTCCGGCCCAGGCATTGCGCGACCAGAAGCCGCGCAATCTCGACGACGCGCTGGGCAACATCAGCGGCGTGACCCAGGCCAACACCCTCGGCGGCACCCAGGATGCGGTGATGAAGCGCGGCTTCGGCGACAACCGCGACGGCTCGATCATGCGCGATGGTTTGCCGTCCGTGCTGGGCCGCAACCTCACTGCCACCGCCGACCACGTCGAGGTGCTCAAGGGTCCGGCCTCCGTGCTCTACGGCATCCAGGACCCGGGCGGCGTGGTCAATGTGGTGAGCAAGAAGCCGCAGTTGCAGCAGTACAACGCCGTCACGCTGCGGGGCTCGACCTTCGCCCACGGCAAGCAGGGCAGCGGCGCGCGGATCGACAGCACCGGCGCGCTGGGCGAGAGCAACCTGGCCTATCGGCTGATCGTCGATCACCAGGACGAGAACTACTGGCGCAACTTCGGCCAGCAGCGCGAGACCCTCGTCGCGCCATCGCTGGCCTGGTTCGGCGAAGACACCACGGTGAACCTCAGCTACGAGCACCGCAAGTTCAAGATGCCGTTCGACCGCGGCACGGCCATCGATCCGCGTACCAACAAGCCGCTGGATATCCCGCGTACCCGTCGGCTGGACGAGCCGTTCAACATCACCGAAGGCCGCTCCGACCTGAGTCGCCTGGACATCGAGCACCGCCTCGACGACGCCTGGAAAGCGCACTTCGCCTACGGCTGGACCCGCGAGACCTACGACGACAACCAGGCCCGGGTCACCAAGGTCAACAGCAACGGCACCGTCACCCGCCGCGTCGACGGCACCCACGGCGCGGTCAGCAGCGACAGCTTCGCCACTGCCAGCCTGAACGGCGACCTTCAACTGGGCGGCTTTCGCCACGAACTCGTCGTCGGCGTCGACAGCGAGAAGCGCAAGATCTACCGCGCCGACCTGATCCGCGACACCAAGAACACCACGCTGAACTACCTCGACCCGGTCTACGGGCAGATTTCTCCCGCCACCAGCGTCAGCGCCAACGACAGCGACCAGACCGACAAGCTGCGCAGCGACTCGCTGTTCCTGCAGGATTCCTGGCACCTGGACGACCACTGGATCCTGGTCGCTGGCGGGCGCTACCAGATGTATGACCAGTACGCCGGTCGCGGCCGGCCGTTCAAGGCCAACACCGATATCAGCGGGCAGAAGTGGGTGCCGCGCGCGGGTGTGGTCTACCAGGTCAACGACGAGGTTTCGCTGTATGGCAGCTACACCCAGTCGTTCAAGCCCAACTCCACCATCGCGCCGCTCTCCACCGGCGAGGTGATCGACTCGGCGATCCAGCCGGAAGAGGCGTCGTCCTGGGAAATCGGCGGCAAGCTCGACATCCCCGGCCGCGTCACCGCCAACCTGGCGCTCTTCGACATCCGCAAGCGCAACGTGATGGTCACCCAGCTCGACGCCAACGGCGACAGCCGGGTCAGCACCGCCGGCAAGGTGCGCTCCTATGGCGCCGAGCTGGATGTCACCGGCCAGTTGAGCGACCGCTGGAGCCTGCTCGGCAGCTACGCCTGGCTGGATGCGGAAGTGACCGAAGACCCGGAGCTGGAAGGCAACCGCCTGCAGAACGTGGCGAAGGAGACCGCTTCGCTGGCGGCGGTGTATGACGTGGGGTCGATCCTCGGTGGCGACAGCCTGCGCCTGGGCGGCGGCGCGCGTTATGTGGGCAAGCGGGCGGGCGATCCGTCCGACTCCTTCGAGCTGCCGTCGTATACCGTGGCCGATGCCTTCGCCAGCTACGACACCCACCTGGGCGGGCACAACGTCGGCTTCCAGTTCAACGTGAAGAACCTGTTCGACCGCACCTACTACCCGTCGGCAGCGAACAACCTCTATGTGGCCGTCGGCGAACCGCGGCAGTTCGAGATTTCCACGACGGTGGAGTTCTGACGCTGGGCGCTTTGTAGGATGGATGGAGCGCAGCGATACCCATGCTGTCTGCGTTGCGATCGATGGGTATCGCTGCGCTCCACGCCATCTTACGCAGAGCGTGGTGCGCTGGGGCGGGGCTTACATCTCGACGACGATCCGTCCTTCGATCTGCCCGGCGCGCATGCGGTCGAGGATGGCGTTGATGTCATCCAGCTTGCCGGCGGCGACGGTGGCCTTCACCAGCCCTTCGCCGGCGAAGTCCAGGGCTTCCTGCAGGTCGGCGCGGGTGCCGACGATGGAGCCGGTGATGTGCAGGCCCTTGAGCACCACGTCGAAGATCGGCGTGGGGAAGTCGCCCGGCGGCAGGCC
This sequence comes from Pseudomonas sp. BB438, assembly GCF_057180225.1. Classification (NCBI taxonomy): domain Bacteria; kingdom Pseudomonadati; phylum Pseudomonadota; class Gammaproteobacteria; order Pseudomonadales; family Pseudomonadaceae; genus Pseudomonas; species Pseudomonas sp. BB438. The sequence continues at coordinate 6,377,755 of NZ_CM170001.1, read as the reverse complement.
GACCAGCGATACGGTGCCGCCGCGGCGGGCCATGCCGATGCCCTGGCCGAAGGCGCTGTTGGACACCGCCGTGACCAGCACGCCGTGGGCACCGCCGATGTCGCGCTGGACGACCTCGACCGGGTCTTCCTTCTTCGCGTTGACGGTCAGGCTGGCGCCGAGCTTGCGCGCCAGTTCCAGCTTGGCGTCATCCACGTCCACCGCCACCACGTGCAGGCCCATGGCCTTGGCGTACTGCACGGCCACGTGGCCGAGCCCGCCGATGCCGGAAATCGCCACCCACTGGCCGGGACGCGCGCCGGTTTCCTTCAGGCCCTTGTAGACCGTGACGCCCGCACAGAGGATCGGTGCGATCTCCAGGAAGCCGACCGCCTTGGGCAGGATGCCGACGTAGTTCGGGTCCGCCAGCACATATTCGGCGTAGCCGCCGTTCACCGAGTAGCCGGTGTTCTGCTGGCTCTCGCAGAGGGTTTCCCAGCCGGTCAGGCAGTGTTCGCAGCAGCCACAGGCGGTGTACAGCCAGGGCACGCCGACGCGGTCGCCCTCCTTCACGCGGGTAACGCCGACGCCGACCGCAGCGACGAAGCCGACGCCTTCATGGCCGGGAATGAACGGCAGGCTCGGCTTCACCGGCCAGTCGCCTTCGGCGGCGTGCAGGTCGGTGTGGCAGACGCCGGAGGCCTCGATCTTCACCAGGATCTGCCCAGGGCCGGGCAGCGGGACTTTGACTTCCTCTATCCGCAGTGGCTCGCCAAAGGCGTGGACGACAGCGGCTTTCATGGTCGTGGGCAGGGTCGTGGACATTGCGCTCGCTCCTTGAAGGGTGAGGGACCTGCACCGTCCGGGCAGGTTCGTGTCAGACGAGTCTGAGCCTCTGAGCCTAGGCCATCTTGAGCTGAGGCAAGGTTTTCCGGAGTCTCTTCCGGAGTCGTCGTGGGCCTCGCCGGTGCCGGAATGACGAAATCGGGACCAACGGTCATGCCCAGTGCACTGCGGCACATCCTTTGCGGTATACTGCGCCGCCTTCAAGCCGGCACTGCCCGCCGGTTTGGCCACGTACAAGCCACGCCTCCGACGAGCGTGGCTTGTTGGTTTCTGACGCGCCAAGAGCGCACTTGAGAGAGGCACGACGATGAGCGCACTGGTTGGCGTGATCATGGGTTCCAAATCCGACTGGAGCACCCTGAGCCACACCGCAGACATGCTGGACAAGCTCGGCATTCCGTACGAAGTGAAGGTGGTTTCCGCCCACCGTACGCCGGACCTGCTGTTCCAGTACGCCGAAGAAGCCGATGGCCGCGGCATCGAAGTGATCATCGCCGGTGCCGGTGGTGCCGCCCACCTGCCGGGCATGTGCGCCGCCAAGACCCACCTGCCGGTCCTCGGCGTGCCGGTACAGTCCTCCATGCTCTCGGGCGTCGATTCGCTGCTGTCCATCGTGCAGATGCCCGCGGGCGTCCCGGTCGCCACCCTGGCCATCGGCAAGGCCGGCGCCACCAACGCAGCGCTGCTGTCCGCCAGCATCCTGGGCGCCAAGTACCCCCAATACCACGAGGCGCTGAAGCAGTTCCGCGCCACCCAGACCGAGACGGTGCTGGACAATCCCGATCCGCGCGAGGCCTGAGTACGACCATGAAGATCGGTGTCATCGGTGGCGGCCAGCTGGGCCGCATGCTGTCCCTGGCGGGCACCCCGCTGGGCATGAACTTCGCCTTCCTCGACCCGGCGCCGGACGCCTGTGCGCAAGCCCTGGGCGAGCACATCCGCGCTGACTACAGCGACCAGGACCACCTGCGCCAGCTGGCCGATGGAGTCGATCTGGTGACCTTCGAATTCGAGAGCGTGCCGGCCGAGACCGTGGCCTTCCTCTCGCAGTTCGTACCGGTCTACCCGAACGCCGAGTCGCTGCGCATCGCCCGTGACCGCTGGTTCGAGAAGTCGATGTTCAAGGACCTGGGCATCCCGACCCCGGCGTTCGCGGACGTGCAGTCCCAGGCCGACCTCGACGCCGCCGTGGCCAGCATCGGCCTGCCGGCGGTGATGAAGACCCGCACCCTGGGCTACGACGGCAAGGGCCAGAAGGTCCTGCGCAAGGCCGAGGACGTCAGCGGTGCCTTCGCCGAACTGGGCAGCGTGCCCTGCATCCTCGAAGGTTTCGTGCCGTTCACCGGCGAAGTCTCGCTGGTGGCCGTGCGTGCCCGTGATGGCGAGACCCGCTTCTACCCGCTGGTGCACAACACCCACGAGAACGGCATCCTGCGCCTGTCCGTGGCGAGCACCGGGCACCCGCTGCAGGCGCTGGCCGAGGACTACGTCGGCCGCGTGCTGGACAAGCTGCAGTACGTTGGCGTGATGGCTTTCGAGTTCTTCGAAGTCGACGGTGGTCTGAAGGCCAACGAGATCGCACCGCGCGTGCACAACTCCGGCCACTGGACCATCGAAGGCGCCGAGTGCAGCCAGTTCGAGAACCACGTGCGCGCCATCGCCGGCCTGCCGCTGGGCTCGACCGCGAAAGTGGGCGAGAGCGCCATGCTCAACTTCATCGGCGACGTGCCGCCGGTGGCTGAGGTGCTGAACATCGCCGACTGCCACCTGCACCACTACGGCAAGGCCTTCAAGGCCGGGCGCAAGGTCGGCCACGCCACCCTGCGCAGCGCCGATCTGCCGACCCTGAAGGCGCGCATCGCCGACGTCGAGGCGCTGATCGCGAAGGCCTGATGGCCTGACGATCGGGGTGCTCAAGAGAAGGCCGCGTCAATTGCTGACGCGGCTTTTTTCTTGGGCGATCGGCGATTGCTGTAAGGCTCGCGAAACACTTCCGGTCGCTCTGGCGCGCGGTAATACACGGAACGCGAGGCTTTTCTACACTGTCCCATGACACGCGCGAATATGCCGCGCACATCCCACAAGGAGGGACTGTCATGGGCTTCATCGGAACCATCGTCATCGGCCTGATCGTCGGACTCATCGCACGCTTTCTGAAGCCGGGCGACGACAGCATGGGCTGGATCATGACCATCCTGATCGGCATCGGCGGCTCGCTGCTGGCGACCTACGGCGGCCAGGCGGTCGGCATCTACGCCGCCGGCCAGGCGGCAGGCTTCATCGGCGCGGTGATCGGCGCCATCGTGCTGCTGGTCATTTACGGGCTGATCAAGAAGAATTGACGGTGATTTCCGCCCCTCTCCCGCATGGGAGAGGGCGCAGGAAGACTTATCCCGCCTGTGCCCGACCGGGCCATTCGAGTCCACGATGCGCCGATCATTGCTCGCCTGCTGTCTGTTAGTGCTGACTTCCCTGGCGTCCGCCGCCGAACTTCCCGAAACCGACTGGCTGTCCCTGATGCCGCCGAGCGACCGCAAGGCGCTCGAGGACATGCCGGAAATCACCCACAACGGCCCCGAGGCCAACGGTACCTTCACCAACAAGGGCGGGCTGAAACAGTCCGACAAGAAGCTGCCGCAGGTGATGTACTCGACCAAGACCGTGGCCGCGCTGAACGGCAAGGTGATTCGCCTGGGCGGCTATCCGGTGCCGCTGGAGAACGACGCCAAGGGCCGTGTCACCGAATTCTTCCTGGTGCCGTACCCGGGCGCCTGCATCCACGTGCCGCCGCCCCCGCCGAACCAGATCGTGCTGGTGCGCTACCCCAAGGGCATCAAGATCGACGACATCTACAACCCGATCTGGGTCAGCGGCACGCTGAAGGTGGAGAAGGTCAGCAATGACCTGGCCGACGCGGCCTATGCCATCGATGACGCCAAGGTGCGGCCGGTGGAGGAGAGCGATCTGTAGGATTCACACCTGTAGGAGCGGGCCATGCCCGCGATCGCGCCCATCGGGCGCTCCTACGGGGTCTTGAGGATTCAGGCCTCCAGCGGCGCGCTCCAGATTTCCACGCTCATCGTCTCGCTGCGTCCCGGCGCCACGCTCATCACGTCGTCCCAGACCCGCGCGGTCTCGATGCAGAGCATCGCCTGCCAGGCGTCGTCCTCGAATTGCGACAGGCGTGCGGCCTTGTCGATCCAGGGATTCCACACCACCGCCGAGCGCGAGCCGCTGGCCTGGATGTGGATGCCGCGCTCCCAGGCCGGATCGCGGATCACCAGCGGTTTTTCCACGTCCAGGTAGATGCGGTCGGTTTCCCCGGCGATGCGCACCAGGCCGTGCTGGTCGCGCAGCTCCCACTTCTCCAGGGTTTCCACGTAGCGGCAGCCCTGCAGCCCGTCGATGCTGGCCTGGCGCACGTCACCCACGGCGAAGTAGGTGTGCAGCGCCTGGCTGACCGGCAGCGGCGCACTGCCCAGGTTGTGGGTGGTCATCTCCAGGGTCAGGCGTTCGCCGAAACGCATCACCAGCTCCAGTCTTGCCGAGTGTGGCCAGCCGGGCAGGCCGTTGCTGGCATCGAAGCTGAAATGCACGGAGAGCTGGCCCTGCTCGTCGGCGATGTCGTCCAGTTGCCAGTCCACCGCGCGCACCAGGCCGTGGGCCGGCGCCTTGTCGCCCCGGTAGGCGTTGCGGATGTCCACGGGGTTGCGTTCCAGGTTGCCGAACCAGGGCCAGCACACCGGTACCCCGCCGCGCAGGGACTGGCCGCGGTGGTATTCGGCCGTGTCGCTCAGCCACACCAGCGGCGGCTGTTCGTGGGGCTGGTAGCTCAGCAGTTGTGCCCCCTGCTGTGCGATCAGGGCTTCACCATGGGCGGTATGGATACGCCAGCAGGGCAGCTGGTCGATCTGCACCTGTTCGACGCGGGGAGTCTGGATATCGCTGCTCATGGTGGTCTCCGGGACTGCGATGCGAAAGGGTCAGTATCACCGATCCTTCGCGCACCGGGCAGTTCCCGGAGAATGAAAAGATCAGCCCTGGCGCAGGTCTTCCAGGCGCGCGCGCTGCTGACCGTCGGCATCGAGGTTGGAGGTGTCCAGCCAGCGTTCGAAGGCCCGCTGGCAGCGTGGCCATTCGCTGTCGATGATCGAGAACCAGGCGGTGTCGCGGTTGCGGTCCTTCACCACGGTGGCTTGGCGGAAGGTGCCTTCGAACGTGAAGCCCAGGCGCGCGGCGGCACGCATGGAGCGGGCGTTGAGCGCGTTGCACTTCCATTCCAGGCGGCGGTAGCGCATCTCGAAGGCCCAGCGAGCCAGCAGGTAGACCGCCTCGGTGGAGGCCGGCGAGCGCTGCATCACCCGGCCGTAGGCGATGTGGCCGATCTCGATGCTGCCGTCCTTCGGGAAAATCCGCAGGTAGCTGAGCAGGCCTACCGCGCGACCGCTCTCGCGGTCGATCACGGCGAAGAACAGCGGGTCGTTGCTGGCCGCGTTGCCCGCCAGCCAGGCGTCGAACGGCGCGCGCTCGGGGAACGGACCGTAGGGCAGGTAGTCCCACAGCACCGGGTCGGAGTCCGGACCTTGCAGCGCTTCCCACAGGTCATCGCCATGGAGGGCGACGTCCAGCGGGACCAGGTTGATGGTGCGGCCGGTCAGGGTACGGCGTTCAGGGCTGGCGGCGGGGCGCCAGTTCAGCAGGGGTTGGTCGTTCATGGGCGCTCCGGCTCAGAGGATCTTGCGGTACTGGACGAACCCGGAGCGGTCGGCGATCCGGTCGTAGAGGAACATGGCGTCGGTGTTGCTCTCGTGGGTCAGCCAGTGCACTCGCGAGGCGCCGTTGGCACGGGCGTCAGCGTAGACGTGCTCGATCAGCGCGGCACCGATGCCACCGCCGCGCTGGCCTTCGGCGACATACAGGTCCTGCAGGTAGACGTAGTCGCCCTGGGTCCAGCAGGAGCGGTGGTAGATGAAGTGCACCATGCCGATGGCTACGCCATCGCGCCAGGCGAGGGCCGCGTGCATGGGCTCGGCCGCATCGAGGAAACGCTGCCAGGTGACGGCGCTGGTTGCCTCGTCGATGGTGGTCTTGTAGAAGCGCTGGTAGCCCTGCCACAGCGGCAGCCAGGCGGCGTGATCATCGGCGCTGATCGGGCGGATCTCGAGGGCGGAAGACATGGTGACGACCTTGTGTGCGTTGGAATGTCTCCAGCCTAGGTTGGGAATTGGTTCTGCTAAAGAGCCATTCATGGTCAAATCAAGGGAACCATTGCCGTCGTCCTGGAAGCCGTCTCGATGAGTGTCCCGTTGCCTTTCAACCCATCCGGCATCCGCCTCGATCCCGCCCGCCCGCTGGGCGTGCAACTGTTCCAGGCGTTACGCGAGCGCATCCTCGACGGCCGCCTGGCGGCCCGTTCGCGGCTGCCGGCCAGTCGGGACCTGGCTTCATCGCTGGGGGTCTCGCGCAATACCGTGGTGCGCGCCTACGAGCAGCTCTACGCCGAGGGCTACATCGAGGGCCGCACCGGTGATGGCACCTACGTGGCGGAGCGGGTTCAGCCCTCCGTCGATGCAGTTCGCAGCGCAGCGCGAAGCCCGGATGCGCCGTCCCTGGAGCGCCTTGCGCGGCACCACCTGCCGCTGCCACCGACTGGCGCGCCACGGGCGTTCCGGGTCGGCGTGCCGGCCTTCGACCTCTTTCCCTTCGACACCTGGGCGCGGCTGCAGGCGCGCTTCTGGCGCGATCCGCCGCTGGATTGCCTGGGTTACGGCGACCCGGCTGGCGAGCAGCGCCTGCGCGAGCTGGTCGCGGCTTACCTGCGCACTACCCGTGGCCTGCACTGCGACGCCGGGCAGATCATTATCACCAGCGGCGCCCAGCAAGGCATTGCGCTGTGCGCCCAGGTGCTGCTCGCCGAGGGAGACGGTGCCGCCATCGAGAACCCCGGCTACCGCGCCGCCGGCCATGCCTTCGCCACGGCGGGAGCGCGACTGCATGGCGTGCCGGTGGATGCCGACGGCCTGTGCACGGCGCAGCTGGAGCAGTTGCCGGATTGTCGGCTGGTCTACGTCACGCCGTCGCACCAGTACCCCACCGGCGTGACCCTGTCGCTGGCGCGGCGCCTGGAACTGCTGGAGTGGGCCGAGCGCAGTGGCGGCTGGATAGTCGAGGACGACTACGACGGTGAGTACCGCTACAGCGGGACGCCGCTGATGCCGCTGGCTGCGCTGGATCGCCACGATCGCGTGCTCTATGTCGGCACCTTCTGCAAGATCGCCTTCCCGGCGCTGCGGCTGGGCTACCTGGTCGTCCCGCCGGCACTGGCGCAGGCCTTTGCTCGCCGCCGCGCGCTGGACGTGCGCCATTCCGAGGTCGGCACCCAGCGGGTAATGGCGGACTTCATCGCCGAAGGCCATTTCCAGCGTCATGTGCGGCGCATGCGTCGGGCGGCCCGCAGTCGTCGCGATGCGTTGCTGCGCGGCTGGCCGGAGGTGGCTGGCTGTGCGCCGATGCCGGCGGTGGAGGCGGGACTGCATCTGTGCGTGCGGGTCGATAGCCGTGAGCGCGAGCTGGATCTGGTGCAGCGCGCGGTGGCGGTCGGCGTGGAGGTGAACGCCCTGAGCGACTACTGGCTGCCGGAGTCCGGCGAGCCAGCGGATCAGCGTGCCGGACTGGTCCTGGGGTTTGCGGCGGTGCCGGAAGCGCGGATCGCCGAAGCGCTCAAGGTCCTGCGCAAGGCGTGGAAATGAACCGCGCCTTGTAACGCCCGGCTATTTCCTTAGCTGCCTTACGACGTTGGCGAGAGGCACTACGCTCCCTAGAATATTGCCCCTCTCGAAATGCCCCGGAGTCGCCATGAGCCTAGCCCTGTCCACCGTTCCCGAGCGCAAGTCCACGGCGCCCTGGATCGCCTTCCTCCTGCTGCTGGCGGGTGCGCTGTTCCTCGCCCAGGTAGTGAGCGGCCGGCAGGCCCTGCTGTTCCTGGTCGGCGGCGCGCTGGGGCTGACGCTCTACCATGCGGCTTTCGGCTTCACCTCCGCCTGGCGCGTGTTCATCCGCGAACGCCGCGGTGCCGGCCTGCGTGCGCAGATGGTGATGCTGGCGCTGGCGGTGCTGCTGTTCTTCCCGGCCCTGGCCGCCGGCACCTTGTTCGGCGAGCCGGTGAAAGGGCTGGTTTCGCCCGCCGGCACCTCGGTCATCGTCGGTGCCTTCATCTTCGGCATCGGCATGCAACTGGGCGGCGGCTGCGCCTCCGGCACGCTGTTCACGGTGGGCGGCGGCAACGCGCGGATGCTGGTGACGCTGCTGTTCTTCATCGTCGGCTCGGTGGTTGCCACCCACCATATCGGCTGGTGGTTCGCCCTGCCGTCGCTGCCGCCGACCTCTATCGTGCAGTCGCTCGGCCTGTTCCCGGCGCTGGTCCTGAGCCTCGCGCTGTTCGCCGGAATTGCCGCCGTCAGCGTGGTGCTGGAGCGGCGTCGCCATGGCGTGCTGGAGCTGATCGCCAGCAATGGCGAGAAAGGCATCGGCCGGTTCTTCCGCGGTCCCTGGCCACTGGTGTGGGGTGCGGTGGCGCTGGCGCTGCTGAACTTCGCCACCCTGGCGCTGGCCGGGCGTCCGTGGGGGGTGACCTCGGCCTTTGCGCTGTGGGGCGCGAAGGCATTCGAGAGCCTGGGGATCGCGGTCGACCAATGGGCCTTCTGGCAGGTCGATGCCAACGCCAAGGCGCTGGCCGCGCCGGTGTGGCAGGACGTCACCAGCGTGATGGACGTCGGCATCATGATCGGTGCGCTGCTGGCCGCCGGCCTCGCCGGGCGCTTCGCAGCGAGCCTGAAGATTCCCGCGCGCTCGCTGATCGCGGCGGTAATCGGCGGCCTGCTGCTGGGTTACGGCGCGCGCCTGGCCTACGGCTGCAACATCGGCGCGTACTTCAGCGGCATCGCTTCCGGCAGCCTGCATGGCTGGCTATGGCTGGTGGCGGCTTTCTTCGGCAACGCGGTGGGCGTGCACCTGCGTCCGATCTTCTTCCCCGCCGAGCGTGTGGAAGCGCGCCTGACCGGCTGCTGAGTCAGGCCGGGCGTGGCGTTTCGCGCTCCGCCCAGTAGGTCTGCCGGTGGCCGCGAGCCTGGTAGTCCCGCGCCAGGGCTTCGGCCTCGGCGCGGCTCAGTCGGCGACGCATGACGAAGCGGTTGCCGTTGTCGTCCTGGCGCAGCAGGCACCAGTCCCGCTCTTCAGGCATCGAAGGTCGAGGTCTTGCGCAGGCGCATCGCGAGCAGGATCAGCAGGACGCCGAAGAATACCGAGTAGGCGCCGATCACCCAGGCCACGGCGATCGCCCCGGCCCCCGGATTGCTGATCATCAGCACGCCGAACAGCACCGACACCGCGCCGGAAAGCCCAAGCCACCATTCGTTCTGCAGCGCCTTGCGCAGGCGGATTGCGGCGATGATCTGCAATACGCCCATCACCAGCGCCCAGCCGGCGATCAGCATCAGCAGGCCCAGCGCGGTGAGCTGCGGCCAGAGGAAGGCGACCAGCCCGGCGGCTATCCCCAGTAACCCCACCAGAACCAGCGGCCACAAGGGCCGGCCGGATTCGCGCATCTGCGCGGCGGCGATCAGGGTGAACAGGCCGTCGACGAAGGCATAGGCACCGAAGAACAGCACCATCACCGTCAGCACGATGCCCGGCCAGACCATGGCCAGGATGCCGAACAAGAGAGCGGCGACGCCGCGCAGGGCGATCCATTTCCAGTGGCGGCCCAGGGCCTGCCAGAGCGGGTGTTGCGACATGGCGACGATCCTCGCGAGGGGTATGGCTGAAACCATAGTCGCTGGCGCGCGACGCAGGCTCTGACGTGGGGCAAAAGAAAGCCCGGCACGGGCCGGGCTGTGGAAGGCCCGTCGCGACGGGCTGGTGCCGTCAGGTGACGTCACCGGGGAGAGCAGCTGCGACACATCCGGCGCGGATTCTGCGATCCTTGCGGGCTGGAATGCGGCGTAGCGATGAACGGCGCAGGCCCCGCCATGCGGGCGCCTCGGAGGACTGATGCAGCGCAGCATATTCTTAGTTGATTGAGCGTTCAATAAAAAACGAATAGACTGGCCCACATTATCGCCGGACGGCACAGGTACGCCCGGCGAAGAGGAGATTCGAAATGCCCAAGGTCGGTATGCAGCCGATTCGCCGCTCCCAACTGATCCACGCGACCCTCGAGGCGGTGGACCAGGTGGGCATGAGCGACGCCAGCATCGCCCTGATCGCCCGCCTCGCGGGGGTCTCCAACGGCATCATCAGCCACTACTTCCAGGACAAGAACGGGCTGCTGGACGCGACGATGCGACATTTGATGTCGGCCTTGAGCAAGGCTGTCGCCGAGCGCCGCGCTACCTTGCGCAACGACGAACCGCGCTCGCACCTGCGGGCCATCATCGCCGGCAACTTCGACAGCTCTCAGGTCAACGGCCCGGCCATGAAGACCTGGCTGGCGTTCTGGGCCAGCAGCATGCACCAGCCGCAGCTGCGCCGCCTGCAGCGGATAAACGATCACCGGCTGTATTCGAACCTGTGCAGCCAGTTCCGCCGTGAACTGCCGCTGGCCCAGGCCCGCAGCGCCGCTCGCGGGCTGGCCGCGCTGATCGACGGACTCTGGCTGCGGGGCGCGCTCTCGGGCGATGCCTTCGACACCGAGCAGGCGTTGGCGATTGCCTACGACTACCTCGACCAACAACTGGCTAAGCGCCCCGGATAGCGGGCGCAGCCTTGCGCTGACACCGACAAGAGAGGACCACCGCACCATGGCTCGATTCGAAGTACAGAAGCTCTACATTGGCGGTCGCTACGTGGAAGCCACCAGCGGCGCCACCTTCGAGACCATCAATCCGGCCAACGGTGAAGTCCTCGCCCAGGTACAACGTGCCTCGAAGGAAGACGTCGAGCGTGCCGTGCAGACAGCGGTTGAAGGACAGAAAGTCTGGGCGGCGATGACCGCCATGCAGCGCTCGCGCATCCTGCGCCGCGCCGTGGACATCCTGCGCGAACGCAATGACGAACTCGCCGAGCTGGAAACCCTCGACACCGGCAAGCCGCTGGCCGAGACGCGCTTCGTCGACATCGTCACCGGCGCCGACGTGCTCGAGTACTACGCCGGCCTGGTGCCCGCCATCGAGGGCGAGCAGATCCCGCTGCGCGACACCAGCTTCGTCTATACCCGCCGCGAGCCGCTGGGCGTGGTTGCCGGTATCGGCGCCTGGAACTACCCGATCCAGATCGCCCTGTGGAAATCCGCCCCGGCTCTGGCCGCCGGCAACGCGATGATCTTCAAGCCCAGCGAAGTCACTCCGCTGACCGCGCTGAAGCTCGCCGAGGTCTACACCGAAGCCGGCCTGCCCGATGGCGTGTTCAACGTGCTGACCGGCAGCGGCCGCGAAGTCGGCCAGTGGCTGACCGAGCACCCGCTGATCGAGAAGATCTCCTTCACCGGCGGCACGTCCACCGGCAAGAAGGTCATGGCCAGCGCCTCCAGTTCCTCGCTGAAGGAAGTCACCATGGAGCTGGGCGGCAAGTCGCCGCTGATCATCTTCGAGGATGCCCACCTCGACCGCGCCGCCGACATCGCCGTCATGGCCAACTTCTTCAGCTCCGGCCAGGTGTGCACCAACGGCACCCGCGTGTTCATCCCGCGCAACCTGCAGGCCCGCTTCGAGGCCAAGGTGCTGGAGCGCGTGAAGCGCATCCGCCTGGGCAACCCGCAGGACGAAAACACCAACTTCGGCCCGCTGGTGAGCTTCCCGCACATGGAGAGCGTTCTCTCCTACATCGAATCCGGCAAGGAACAGAAGGCCCGCCTGCTGTGCGGTGGCGAGCGCGTCACCCAGGGCGAGTTCGGCAAGGGCGCGTACGTCGCACCCACGGTCTTCACCGACTGCCGTGACGACATGACCATCGTCCGCGAGGAAATCTTCGGGCCGGTCATGAGCATCCTCGTCTACGACACCGAAGACGAGGCCATCCGCCGCGCCAACGACACCGAGTACGGCCTCGCCGCCGGCGTCGTGACCCAGGACCTGGCCCGTGCGCACCGGGCGATCCACCGCCTGGAAGCCGGCATCTGCTGGATCAACACCTGGGGCGAGTCGCCGGCCGAGATGCCGGTTGGCGGATACAAGCAATCGGGTGTCGGTCGTGAGAACGGCCTGACCACCCTGGCTCACTACACTCGCATCAAATCCGTACAGGTAGAGCTGGGCGACTACACCTCGGTGTTCTGATCGCCGCGATCGAGCCATGAAAGGCCGGTCGCAGGCATGACTCCCTGACCACCGGCCATCCCCAACACGCAGACACCGGCGCGCACGCGTCGCGGGCGGTGTCGTGCCTGAAAAAGAGGAAGGCCTGCATGTCCCAGGAATACGACTACATCATTATTGGCGCCGGTTCGGCCGGTAACGTACTGGCTACCCGCCTGACCGAGGACGCTGACGTCAGCGTCCTGCTGCTCGAAGCCGGCGGCCCGGACTACCGCGCCGACTTCCGCACGCAGATGCCTGCGGCGCTGGCCTACCCGCTGCAGGGCCGCCGCTACAACTGGGCGTACCTGACCGATCCGGAACCGCACATGAACAACCGTCGCATGGAGTGCGGGCGCGGCAAGGGCCTGGGGGGGTCCTCGCTGATCAACGGCATGTGCTACATCCGCGGCAATGCCATGGACTTCGACGGCTGGGCACAGGAGAAAGGCCTGGAAGACTGGACCTACCTCGACTGCCTACCCTACTTCCGCAAGGCCGAGACCCGCGACATCGGCCCCAACGACTACCACGGCGGAAACGGCCCGGTGAGCGTCACCACGCCGAAGGCCGGCAACAATCCGCTGTTCCACGCCATGGTCGAGGCCGGCGTGCAAGCCGGCTACCCGCGAACCGACGACCTCAACGGCTACCAGCAGGAAGGCTTCGGTCCGATGGACCGTACCGTCACCCCGCAAGGCCGTCGCGCCAGTACTGCCCGCGGCTACCTGGACCAGGCGCGTGAGCGGCCGAACCTGACCATCGTCACCCACGCGCTGACCGACCGCATCCTGTTCAGCGGCAAGCGCGCCATTGGTGCGACCTACCTGCATGGCGATGACAATGCGCTGAAGGAAGTGCGCGCGCGCCGCGAAGTGCTGGTGTGCTCGGGCGCCATCGCTTCGCCGCAACTGCTGCAGCGTTCCGGCGTCGGCCCGGCCGCCCTGCTGCGCGACCTGGGTATCGACGTCGTGCATGACCTGCCCGGCGTTGGCCAGAATCTCCAGGACCACCTGGAGATGTACCTGCAGTACGCCTGCAAGCAGCCAGTGTCGCTGTACCCGGCGCTGCAATGGTGGAACCAGCCGCAGATTGGTGCGGAGTGGATGTTCCTCGGCACTGGCCTGGGTGCGAGCAACCAGTTCGAGGCCGGCGGTTTCATCCGCAGCCGCCCGGAATTCGCGTGGCCGAACATCCAGTACCATTTCCTGCCGGTGGCGATTAACTACAACGGCAGCAACGCGGTGAGCGAGCACGGCTTCCAGGCCCACGTCGGCTCCATGCGCTCTCCCAGCCGCGGACGGATCAACCTGACCTCCCGCGATCCGCGCAAGCACCCGAGCATCCTGTTCAACTACATGTCCTGCGAGCAGGATTGGCAGGAATTCCGCGACGCGATTCGCATCACCCGCGAGATCATGAACCAGCCGGCGCTCGACCCTTACCGTGGCCGCGAAATCAGCCCGGGCCTGGACAAGCAGAGCGACGCCGAGCTCGATGCCTTCGTGCGGGAGCATGCGGAAACGGCTTTCCACCCGTCCTGCTCCTGCAAGATGGGCGAGGATGATATGGCGGTGGTCGATGGCGAAGGCCGCGTGCACGGCATGGAAGGGCTGCGGGTGATCGATGCGTCGATCATGCCGCTGATCATCACTGGCAACCTCAACGCCACCACCATCATGATGGCCGAGAAGCTCGCCGATAAGGTTCGCGGTCGCCCGGCACTGCCGCGCAGCACCGCCGCGTACTACAAGGCAGACGGAGCACCGGTACGCGGAAAGCCGCAGCGCTGATTCGCAAATGCGGAGACGAAAACGCCGGCGAGAGAGCCGGCGTTTTCAGTTTTCAGCCACGACGCGGAGGAACCGGGCGAGTGCGGCCACTGCCGTCGATAGCGACGAAGACAAACACCGCTTCGGTCACCTTGCGCCATTCGCTGGACAGTGGGTCGTCGCTCCACACCTCGACCAGCATGCGGATCGAGCTGCGGCCCACTTCCAGGGTCTGGGTATAGAAGGAGAGCTGCGCGCCGACAGCGACCGGAACCAGGAAGGCCATGCGGTCGATGGCTACCGTGGCCACGCGGCCTCCGGCGATGCGGCTGGACATGGCGGTTCCGGCGAGATCCATCTGCGCCACCAGCCAGCCGCCGAAGATATCGCCAAAGCCGTTGGTCTCGCGCGGCAGGGCGGTGATCTGCAGGGCAAGGTCGCCCTGCGGGATGGGATCTTCTTGTTCGAGCTCGATCATAGGTAAGGGCCTCTTGCCCCCGGCGTACTCATGGTGAGGGTATGGAAAAACTCTCCCAAGACACCTGCCGGCGCAAGGCCTTGGGACAGCTTTTGATCGGCTTGCCCGCATTATATAGAGGGAGCACCGGCGAGACGACCGCAGGATTGGGAGAAATTCCCGCGGGCGCGGCCGCTGTGTCGCCTCCGCGCAATTTGCTATGGTGCGGCACCTGCGGCTGCCGGCCGCAGCCTCCTTGCCTGCAGAGATAACAAGCACCATGCCTTCTGTGAACGCTCCTGCCGCGCCCGCGTCACGTCCGTTGACCCGCAGCGACTACAAGACTCTCTCGCTGTCCGCTTTGGGCGGCGCCCTGGAGTTCTACGACTTCATCATCTTCGTGTTCTTCGCCACCGTGGTCGGCAAGCTGTTCTTCCCGGCCGACATGCCCGACTGGCTGCGCCAGTTGCAGACTTTCGGCCTGTTCGCCGCCGGCTACCTGGCCCGTCCGCTGGGTGGGGTGGTGATGGCGCACTTCGGCGACCTGCTGGGCCGCAAGAAGATGTTCACCCTGAGCATCTTCCTGATGGCTGTTCCCACATTGATCATGGGCCTGCTTCCGACTTATGCGCAGATTGGTATCTGGGCGCCGTTGGCGCTCCTGCTGCTGCGTGTCATCCAGGGCGCGGCTATCGGCGGTGAAGTGCCCGGCGCCTGGGTGTTCGTTGCCGAGCATGTCCCCCATCGTCACATTGGCTATGCCTGTGGCACGCTCACGTCGGGTCTGACCGCGGGCATCCTCATCGGTTCGCTGGTCGCGACGCTGATCAACAGCCTCTACAGCGCCGAAGAAGTGCAGGGCTACGCCTGGCGAATCCCGTTCCTGCTGGGCGGCATCTTCGGCCTGTTCTCCGTCTACCTGCGCCGCTGGCTGCACGAGACGCCGGTGTTCGCCGAGCTGCAGCTGCGCAAGCAACTGGCCGAGGAGGTGCCGCTGGGTGTGGTGGTGCGTGCACATCGTCCGGCCATCGTGCTGTCGATGCTGCTGACCTGGGTGCTGTCCGCCGGCATCGTTGTGGTAATCCTGATGACCCCGTCCGTGCTGCAGACTGTCTATGGCTTCGATGCTGCTACGTCGCTGAAGGCAAACAGTGTGGCGATTGTCTGCCTGAGCGTCGGGTGCATCCTGGCGGGACGTATCGCCGACCGTTTTGGCGCGGGTCGCACCTTTATAGTGGGAAGCATTCTGCTGGGTGTTGTGTCCTGGACCTTCTATACCAGCCTGAAGGTGCATCCCGAGTGGCTGTTCCCGCTGTACGCGATTACCGGCCTGTGCGTCGGCGTCATCGGTGCGGTGCCCTATGTGATGGTCAACGCCTTCCCGGCGGTGGTGCGCTTCACCGGTCTGTCCTTCTCCTACAACCTGGCGTACGCCATCTTCGGCGGCCTGACGCCCATGGTCGTTGCTCTTCTTATGAAGGAGGATCCGCTAGGCCCTGCCTACTACGTAGTGGCGCTGTGCATGGTTGGGCTACTGGTGGGCACCTACCTGCTGCGCCAGGAGCGCCGGCGGGTAGGGCAGGGAATGGCCGTAAACTGATCGGGCGGACAGTTTTTTGCAGAAAGTTTAAATTAGTCGTTGACGGCCGATTTAAACTCCCTATAATGCGCACCACTCCCAGCGACGAAGCGCTGAAAGAGCTTGAAAATCAAGTACTTACAGAGGCCTGAAGTTGAGAGTGGTGGTCAGGCAGGTGATTCACTTGTCACTTTCGTTGGTCGCTTCGGCGGCTCGCTGAAAAGAAGATCGCCGAGGTGCTTGACAGTGAGTTCGATCGCTGTAGAATGCGCCTCCCGCTGATGAGAAGGTTTCCTTCGCTGAGGCACAAGCGATTGAGTAGAAAAGAAATTTTCGAAAAATAAAGCTTGACGGAAAGAGAGGTTAGCGTAGAATGCGCGCCTCGGTTGAGACGAAAGCCTTAACCAACTGCTCTTTAACAAGTTGAATCAAGCAATTCGTGTGGGTGCTTGTGATGTAAGACTGATGATCGACTGATTATCAGCAACGCAAGTAACACTCGTGAATTCGAGAGTTTTAGCTCTTTAAATAGAGCATGCGATTGCTGAGCCAAGTTTAGGGTTTTCTCAAAACCCAAGCAGTATTGAACTGAAGAGTTTGATCATGGCTCAGATTGAACGCTGGCGGCAGGCCTAACACATGCAAGTCGAGCGGATGAGTGGAGCTTGCTCCATGATTCAGCGGCGGACGGGTGAGTAATGCCTAGGAATCTGCCTGGTAGTGGGGGACAACGTTTCGAAAGGAACGCTAATACCGCATACGTCCTACGGGAGAAAGCAGGGGACCTTCGGGCCTTGCGCTATCAGATGAGCCTAGGTCGGATTAGCTAGTTGGTGGGGTAAAGGCCTACCAAGGCGACGATCCGTAACTGGTCTGAGAGGATGATCAGTCACACTGGAACTGAGACACGGTCCAGACTCCTACGGGAGGCAGCAGTGGGGAATATTGGACAATGGGCGAAAGCCTGATCCAGCCATGCCGCGTGTGTGAAGAAGGTCTTCGGATTGTAAAGCACTTTAAGTTGGGAGGAAGGGCAGTAAGTTAATACCTTGCTGTTTTGACGTTACCAACAGAATAAGCACCGGCTAACTTCGTGCCAGCAGCCGCGGTAATACGAAGGGTGCAAGCGTTAATCGGAATTACTGGGCGTAAAGCGCGCGTAGGTGGTTTGGTAAGATGGATGTGAAATCCCCGGGCTCAACCTGGGAACTGCATCCATAACTGCCTGACTAGAGTACGGTAGAGGGTGGTGGAATTTCCTGTGTAGCGGTGAAATGCGTAGATATAGGAAGGAACACCAGTGGCGAAGGCGACCACCTGGACTGATACTGACACTGAGGTGCGAAAGCGTGGGGAGCAAACAGGATTAGATACCCTGGTAGTCCACGCCGTAAACGATGTCGACTAGCCGTTGGGATCCTTGAGATCTTAGTGGCGCAGCTAACGCGATAAGTCGACCGCCTGGGGAGTACGGCCGCAAGGTTAAAACTCAAATGAATTGACGGGGGCCCGCACAAGCGGTGGAGCATGTGGTTTAATTCGAAGCAACGCGAAGAACCTTACCTGGCCTTGACATGTCCGGAATCTTGCAGAGATGCGAGAGTGCCTTCGGGAATCGGAACACAGGTGCTGCATGGCTGTCGTCAGCTCGTGTCGTGAGATGTTGGGTTAAGTCCCGTAACGAGCGCAACCCTTGTCCTTAGTTACCAGCACGTTATGGTGGGCACTCTAAGGAGACTGCCGGTGACAAACCGGAGGAAGGTGGGGATGACGTCAAGTCATCATGGCCCTTACGGCCAGGGCTACACACGTGCTACAATGGTCGGTACAGAGGGTTGCCAAGCCGCGAGGTGGAGCTAATCCCATAAAACCGATCGTAGTCCGGATCGCAGTCTGCAACTCGACTGCGTGAAGTCGGAATCGCTAGTAATCGTGAATCAGAATGTCACGGTGAATACGTTCCCGGGCCTTGTACACACCGCCCGTCACACCATGGGAGTGGGTTGCTCCAGAAGTAGCTAGTCTAACCGCAAGGGGGACGGTTACCACGGAGTGATTCATGACTGGGGTGAAGTCGTAACAAGGTAGCCGTAGGGGAACCTGCGGCTGGATCACCTCCTTAATCGAAGATCTCAGCTTCTTCATAAGCTCCCACACGAATTGCTTGATTCACTGGTTAGACGATTGGGTCTGTAGCTCAGTTGGTTAGAGCGCACCCCTGATAAGGGTGAGGTCGGCAGTTCGAATCTGCCCAGACCCACCAATTGTTGTGGTGTGCTGCTGATCCGATGGGGCCATAGCTCAGCTGGGAGAGCGCCTGCTTTGCACGCAGGAGGTCAGGAGTTCGATCCTCCTTGGCTCCACCATTAATCGTCGAAAGCTCAGACATGAATGTTCAGGTTGAACGAACATTGATGTCTGGTCTTTGTGCCAGAACTGTTCTTTAAAAATTTGGGTATGTGATAGAAGTAGACTGAATAATCTCTTTCACTGGTGATTATTCAAGTCAAGGTAAAATTTGCGAGTTCAAGCGCGAATTTTCGGCGAATGTCGTCTTCACGTTCGAGACAATAACCAGATTGCTTGGGGTTATATGGTCAAGTGAAGAAGCGCATACGGTGGATGCCTTGGCAGTCAGAGGCGATGAAAGACGTGGTAGCCTGCGATAAGCTTCGGGGAGTCGGCAAACA
Source organism: Pseudomonas sp. BB438 (assembly GCF_057180225.1). Classification (NCBI taxonomy): domain Bacteria; kingdom Pseudomonadati; phylum Pseudomonadota; class Gammaproteobacteria; order Pseudomonadales; family Pseudomonadaceae; genus Pseudomonas; species Pseudomonas sp. BB438. The sequence continues at coordinate 6,359,144 of NZ_CM170001.1, read as the reverse complement.
GACTTTGATCCGGAGATCTCTGAATGGGGAAACCCACCCGAGATAACTCGGGTATCTTGCACTGAATACATAGGTGTAAGAGGCGAACCAGGGGAACTGAAACATCTAAGTACCCTGAGGAAAAGAAATCAACCGAGATTCCCTTAGTAGTGGCGAGCGAACGGGGATTAGCCCTTAAGCTTCTTTGAATCTAACAGAACGCTCTGGAAAGTGCGGCCATAGTGGGTGATAGCCCCGTATGTGAAAGGTTCTTTGAAGTGAAATCGAGTAGGACGGAGCACGAGAAACTTTGTCTGAATATGGGGGGACCATCCTCCAAGGCTAAATACTACTGACTGACCGATAGTGAACCAGTACCGTGAGGGAAAGGCGAAAAGAACCCCGGAGAGGGGAGTGAAATAGAACCTGAAACCGTATGCGTACAAGCAGTGGGAGCCTACTTGTTAGGTGACTGCGTACCTTTTGTATAATGGGTCAGCGACTTATATTCAGTGGCGAGCTTAACCGTATAGGGAAGGCGTAGCGAAAGCGAGTCTTAATAGGGCGTTTTAGTCGCTGGGTATAGACCCGAAACCGGGCGATCTATCCATGAGCAGGTTGAAGGTTAGGTAACACTGACTGGAGGACCGAACCCACTCCCGTTGAAAAGGTAGGGGATGACTTGTGGATCGGAGTGAAAGGCTAATCAAGCTCGGAGATAGCTGGTTCTCCTCGAAAGCTATTTAGGTAGCGCCTCACGTATCACTCCAGGGGGTAGAGCACTGTTTCGGCTAGGGGGTCATCCCGACTTACCAAACCGATGCAAACTCCGAATACCTGGAAGTGTCAGCGTGGGAGACACACGGCGGGTGCTAACGTCCGTCGTGAAAAGGGAAACAACCCAGACCGTCAGCTAAGGTCCCAAAGTTATGGTTAAGTGGTAAACGATGTGGGAAGGCTTAGACAGCTAGGAGGTTGGCTTAGAAGCAGCCACCCTTTAAAGAAAGCGTAATAGCTCACTAGTCGAGTCGGCCTGCGCGGAAGATGTAACGGGGCTCAAACCATACACCGAAGCTACGGGTGCATCGCAAGATGTGCGGTAGAGGAGCGTTCTGTAAGCCTGTGAAGGTGAGTTGAGAAGCTTGCTGGAGGTATCAGAAGTGCGAATGCTGACATGAGTAACGACAATGGGAGTGAAAAACTCCCACGCCGAAAGACCAAGGGTTCCTGCGCAACGTTAATCGACGCAGGGTTAGTCGGTCCCTAAGGCGAGGCTGAAGAGCGTAGTCGATGGGAAACAGGTTAATATTCCTGTACTTCTAGTTACTGCGATGGAGGGACGGAGAAGGCTAGGCCAGCTTGGCGTTGGTTGTCCAAGTTTAAGGTGGTAGGCAGAGATCTTAGGTAAATCCGGGATCTTAATGCCGAGAGCTGATGACGAGTCATCTTTTAGATGATGAAGTGGTTGATGCCATGCTTCCAGGAAAAGCTTCTAAGCTTCAGGTAACTAGGAACCGTACCCCAAACCGACACAGGTGGTTGGGTAGAGAATACCAAGGCGCTTGAGAGAACTCGGGTGAAGGAACTAGGCAAAATGGCACCGTAACTTCGGGAGAAGGTGCGCCGGCGAGGGTTAAGGATTTACTCCGTAAGCCCATGCCGGTCGAAGATACCAGGCCGCTGCGACTGTTTATTAAAAACACAGCACTCTGCAAACACGAAAGTGGACGTATAGGGTGTGACGCCTGCCCGGTGCCGGAAGGTTAATTGATGGGGTTAGCGAAAGCGAAGCTCTTGATCGAAGCCCCGGTAAACGGCGGCCGTAACTATAACGGTCCTAAGGTAGCGAAATTCCTTGTCGGGTAAGTTCCGACCTGCACGAATGGCGTAACGATGGCGGCGCTGTCTCCACCCGAGACTCAGTGAAATTGAAATCGCTGTGAAGATGCAGTGTATCCGCGGCTAGACGGAAAGACCCCGTGAACCTTTACTGTAGCTTTGCACTGGACTTTGAGCCTGCTTGTGTAGGATAGGTGGGAGGCTTTGAAGCGTGGACGCCAGTCTGCGTGGAGCCATCCTTGAAATACCACCCTGGCATGCTTGAGGTTCTAACTCTGGTCCGTTATCCGGATCGAGGACAGTGTATGGTGGGCAGTTTGACTGGGGCGGTCTCCTCCTAAAGAGTAACGGAGGAGTACGAAGGTGCGCTCAGACCGGTCGGAAATCGGTCGTAGAGTATAAAGGCAAAAGCGCGCTTGACTGCGAGACAGACACGTCGAGCAGGTACGAAAGTAGGTCTTAGTGATCCGGTGGTTCTGTATGGAAGGGCCATCGCTCAACGGATAAAAGGTACTCCGGGGATAACAGGCTGATACCGCCCAAGAGTTCATATCGACGGCGGTGTTTGGCACCTCGATGTCGGCTCATCACATCCTGGGGCTGAAGCCGGTCCCAAGGGTATGGCTGTTCGCCATTTAAAGTGGTACGCGAGCTGGGTTTAGAACGTCGTGAGACAGTTCGGTCCCTATCTGCCGTGGACGTTTGAGATTTGAGAGGGGCTGCTCCTAGTACGAGAGGACCGGAGTGGACGAACCTCTGGTGTTCCGGTTGTCACGCCAGTGGCATTGCCGGGTAGCTATGTTCGGAATAGATAACCGCTGAAAGCATCTAAGCGGGAAACTAGCCTCAAGATGAGATCTCACTGGGAACTTGATTCCCCTGAAGGGCCGTCGAAGACTACGACGTTGATAGGTCGGGTGTGTAAGCGCTGTGAGGCGTTGAGCTAACCGATACTAATTGCCCGTGAGGCTTGACCATATAACACCCAAACAATTTGCGTGTTGTACGGTGAAGACGTAACGAACCGAAAGTTCGTGTGAACCGCAAATTACCTGTCACATACCTGAATCTGGATGAGCGTGTGCACCTGCAACGAGCATCCGAAAGAATTGCTTGACGACCATAGAGCGTTGGAACCACCTGATCCCATCCCGAACTCAGTAGTGAAACGACGCATCGCCGATGGTAGTGTGGAGTTTCTCCATGTGAGAGTAGGTCATCGTCAAGCTCCTATCCCAAGACCCCTGGTCAGCTTCGCTGGCCGGGGGTTTTGCTTTTGCGCGCCAGAAAGTCGCGCGATTGCTGCGTAGGCAATTCAAGCTGGCTGCCCTTATTAGCCACTCGCAAGGCTTGTTTCTGCAGCAGTGCCCCGGCGTACCTGGTGTGAGTCCGTGCACGTCCTCTGATGGTGCCGTTCGCGCAGCGCTCCCGGGAGCGGATCCAGATGACCCAGGAAGCGCTCTGGAAAGCGCTTTCCCGCCACTTAAGCCCATCTGATTTGCCTTGTTGCAGGCATCGGAAACGGACTGATGGCATTTCATCCAACTGTCACATTCGCGTCATAGAGTCTTCATGCGGCCTGACGATACTGGCCCCCGTTCCATCCAACCCCATTCTCCTTAAGGAGCAAGGCATGAAACTCAAGCGTTTGATGGCGGCCCTGACTTTTGTCGCTGCAGGCGTAGGCACCGCCAGTGCGGTAGCCGCGATCGATCCGGCCCTGCCGGAATACCAGAAAGCCAGCGGTGTGTCGGGCAACCTGTCGAGCGTCGGTTCCGACACTCTGGCCAACCTGATGACCATGTGGGCGGAAGAGTACAAGCGCCTGTACCCGAACGTGAACGTGCAGATCCAGGCCGCCGGTTCCTCCACCGCGCCGCCGGCTCTGACCGAAGGCACCGCCAACCTGGGCCCGATGAGCCGCAAGATGAAGGATGTCGAGCTGCAGGCCTTCGAACAGAAGTACGGCTACAAGCCGACCGCTGTTCCGGTGGCCGTCGACGCCCTGGCGATCTTCGTGCACAAGGACAACCCCATCAAGGGCCTGACCATGCAACAGGTCGACGCCATCTTCTCCTCCACCCGCCTGTGCGGCGGCAAGTCGGAAGTGAAGACCTGGGGCGACCTGGGCCTGACCGGCGACTGGGCCAACAAGCCTGTGCAACTGTTCGGTCGTAACTCCGTATCCGGCACCTACGGCTACTTCAAGGAAGAAGCCCTGTGCAAAGGCGACTACAAGCCGAACGTGAACGAGCAGCCGGGTTCGGCTTCCGTGGTCCAGTCGGTCAGCCAGTCCCTGAACGGCGTCGGCTACTCCGGTATCGGTTACAAGACCGCTAGCGTTAAGACCGTCGCCCTGGCCAAGAAAGAAGGTGGCGAGTTCATTGAAGACAACGAGGCGAATGCCCTGAACGGCACCTACCCGCTGTCGCGCTTCCTCTACGTCTACGTCAACAAGGCGCCGAACAAGCCGCTGAACCCGCTGGAAGCACAGTTCTTGAAAATGGTGCTCTCCAAGACCGGCCAGCAGGTTGTCGTGAAAGACGGCTACATCCCCCTGCCGTCCAAAGTCGCCGAGAAGGCGATCAAGGATCTGGGTCTGTAATCAGCCCTCCAACCGGGCGGAGATCGCCGCCCGGCATGGGCTGACGCTTACTCGACCGAGCCCGCCAGCAAGGCTCTGCTGGTGGGCTTTGTCGCGTCACCTCCATGTCATCTTTCTGTCATACAGAGCCGCTAGGGTGTCACCCCATGAACGACATGGCCAACTCCCCGATGACTTCTTCTCTCCCCGAGCGGATCGATTTCAATACGCCTGCCCTGCAGCGCAAGCGCCGTATCCGGGCGCTCAAGGATCGACTGACCCGTTGGTACGTCCTGGTCGGCGGTCTCGCCGTGCTGGCTGCCATTACCCTGATTTTCTTCTACCTCGCCTACGTCGTGCTGCCGCTGTTCCGCGGCGCCGAACTGGAGACGCGTGACCCTCTGGCTCCGGCCTGGCTGAAGACGGCCCAGGCGCCGCTGCTGCTGAGCATCGAAGAGCAGAACATGGTGGGTATGCGCGTCGCCGCCAATGGCGAAGTGGTGTTCTTCGACGCCAAGAAAGGCGACGAGATGGACCGCGTCGCGCTGAAGCTGCCCGTCGGCACCAGCGTCACCTCCATCGCCGAGGACCAGCCGGGTCACCCGACCGTCGCGCTGGGCCTGTCCAACGGCCAGGTGCTGGTGTTCAAGCACAGTTACAAGGTCACTTATCCGGACAACAAGAAAACCATCGAGCCGCACATCGAGTATCCCTACGGCGAAGCGCCGATGAACCTGGATCCCCAGGGGCGTCCGCTGGAGCACGTGGCAATCGTCTCGGGTGATGACAGCCTGCTGGTGGCTGCGTCCACCGGCAGCGAAATGCTGCTGCTCGGCCTGACCCAGCAGGAAAACATGCTGACCGGCGAGAGCACCTTGCAGGAAGAGCGCATCAACCTGCCGCAGATCGCCGAACCGGTGAAGGCCATCTACATGGATCCGCGCAAGCAGTGGCTCTATGTGCTCAATGGCCGCGCCCAGGCCGACGTATTCGACCTGAACAGCCACCAGCTCAACGGCCGCTACAAACTGCTGGATGACGCCTCCGCCGAGGTGACCGCCAGCAGCCAACTGCTCGGTGGCATCTCGCTGATGGTCGGCGACTCCAAGGGCGGCATCGGCCAGTGGTTCATGGCCCGTGGCGAAGACGGCGAACCGCGCCTGTCCCACGTGCGCGACTTCAAGCTGGGCGACCAGCCGATCGCGAGCATTGCGCCGGAGCAGCGCCGCAAGGGCTTCCTGGCCCTCGACAAGCAAGGCAACCTGGGCATCTTCCACAGCACCGCGCACCGCACGCTCCTAGTGGAGAACGTCGCGCCGTCCGCCGGACCGATGGCCCTGTCGCCGCGTGCCAATCGCCTGATCCTCGAACAGGGCGGCGAGCTGCGTCGCTTCAGCCTGAGTAACCCGCACCCGGAAGTGTCCTTCAGCGCGCTGTGGGGCAAGGTCTGGTATGAGAGCTACGACAAGCCGTCCTACGTCTGGCAGTCCACTGCCGCGACCACCGACTTCGAGCCGAAGCTGAGCCTGTCGCCGCTGACCTTCGGTACCCTGAAGGCGGCCTTCTACGCGATGATCCTCGCCGCGCCGCTGGCCATCGCCGCCGCCGTCTACACCGCCTACTTCATGGCTCCGGGCATGCGCCGCAAGGTGAAGCCGGTGATCGAGCTGATGGAAGCGCTGCCGACCGTGATCCTCGGTTTCTTCGCCGGCCTGTTCCTGGCGCCCTACGTCGAAGGCCACCTGCCGGGCATCTTCAGCCTGCTGCTGCTCACCCCGCTGGGGATTCTGGCTGCCGGCCTGATCTGGAGCCGCCTGCCCGAGCGCATCCGCCTGAGTCTGCCAGCCGGCTGGGAAGCGGCGATCCTGATCCCCGTAGTCCTCGCCACCGGCGCCTTTGCCCTGTGGATGAGCCCGCACCTGGAGACCCTGTTCTTCGGCGGCGACATGCGCCTGTGGATCAGTCATGACCTGGGCATCACCTACGACCAGCGCAACGCCCTGGTCGTGGGCCTGGCCATGGGCTTCGCGGTGATCCCGAACATCTTCTCCATCGCCGAAGACGCCATCTTCAGCGTGCCGCGCAGCCTGACCTACGGCTCCCTGGCCCTGGGCGCCACGCCCTGGCAGACGCTGACCCGCGTGGTGATCCTGACCGCCAGCCCGGGCATCTTCTCCGCGCTGATGATCGGCATGGGTCGCGCCGTGGGCGAGACGATGATCGTGCTGATGGCCACCGGCAACACCCCGGTCATGGACGTGAACATCTTCCAGGGCATGCGCACGCTGGCGGCGAACGTCGCGGTGGAAATGCCCGAGTCGGAGGTGGGCGGGACTCACTACCGCGTGCTGTTCCTCTCGGCACTGGTGCTGCTGACCTTCACCTTCGTGATGAACACCCTGGCAGAGCTGATCCGTCAGCGCCTGCGCAAGAAATACGCGTCGCTCTAAGCGACGCCCGACGAGGCTAGTTCCGTGAAACAGAAACAGGAATCCGTCAAAGCGTGGTTCGCCAGCGGTTCTCCCTGGGTGTGGATGAACGCCGGTGCGGTGTCCATCGCCGTGATCATGACCATCGGCCTGCTCGCCGTGATCGCCGTGCGCGGTCTCGGCCACTTTTGGCCGGCGGACGTGATCGAAGCGACCTACACCGTCCCCGGTGAAGCGCCCAAGACCCTGATCGGCGAAGAAGTGCAGGTCGAGCAGGTGCCGCGCGCACGCCTGCGCGGCGCCGGGCTGCCGGTGCCGGACAACGGCCCGGAGTTCATGACCCGCGAACTGCTCAAGCTGGGCAACCGTGATCTCTACGGCAGCGACTTCTCCTGGGTGATCGGCGAGTGGCTGACCGACCGCCGCCATCCGGCCGAGCTGGTAACCCTGGAGCGCCGGGAGTGGGGCAACTTCTATGGCTATCTGCTGAGCGTGAAGGAAAGCGGCAAGGTCGTCGCCGAAGGTCCGGGCGCCATGGCCGAGCTACAGACCCGCCTCAAGCGCGTCGATGAGCTCTACGCCAAGCTGTACCAGTTGGAGAAGAAGGACATCGGCGGCATCAACCACGGCCTGGAGCGCCTTCGCCTGAAGGAACGTGGCTTGCAGCTGAACAACAAGCTGGATGCCACCGCCGAGGCTGATATCGCCGCCGGCCGCGCCGAGTTGAACGCCCAGTACAAGGTGCTGGAAGAACAACTCAACGGCCTGCACGCGGAGTTCAACCGCGACAGCATTGTCATGCGCGACGCTACCGGCCAGCAGACCGAGATCAGTGTCGGCAAGCTGGTGCACGCCTACCAGCCGAACCAGATGGGCGTCGCCACCAAGCTGAGCTTCTACTTCAAGAAACTGTGGGAATTCCTCAGCGACGACCCGCGCGAAGCCAACACCGAAGGCGGTATCTTCCCGGCCATCTTCGGTACCGTGATGATGACCCTGGTGATGGCCGTGATCGTCACCCCGTTCGGTGTGATTGCCGCGGTCTACCTGCGCGAATACGCTCGCCAGGGCCTGCTGACCCGCATCATCCGCATCGCGGTGAACAACCTCGCGGGCGTGCCGGCGATCGTCTACGGTGTGTTCGGCCTGGGCTTCTTCGTCTACGTGCTGGGCGGTTCACTCGACCGGATGTTCTTCCCCGAAGCCCTGCCGGCGCCGACCTTCGGCACGCCGGGGCTGTTCTGGGCATCGCTGACCCTGGCCATCCTCGCGGTGCCGGTGGTAATCGTGGCCACCGAGGAAGGCCTGGCGCGCATCCCGCGTGCCACCCGCGAAGGCTCCCTGGCCCTGGGCGCTACCAAGGCCGAGACCCTGTGGAAGGTGGTCCTGCCAATGGCCAGCCCGGCGATGATGACCGGCCTTATCCTCGCCGTGGCGCGTGCCGCCGGTGAAGTGGCGCCGCTGATGCTGGTGGGCGTGGTCAAGCTGGCCCCTGCGCTGCCGGTCGACGGCAACTATCCGTACGTGCACCTGGACCAGAAGATCATGCACCTGGGCTTCCACATCTATGACGTCGGCTTCCAGAGCCCGAACGTCGAGGCCGCGCGCCCGCTGGTGTACGCCACCGCGCTGCTGCTGGTGATGGTGATCGCCCTGCTGAACTTCTCGGCCATCGCCATCCGTAACCGCCTGCGCGAAAAGTACAAGGCGCTGGAAAACTGATTCTGCAGGCGGCGGGCCATGCCCGCCGCCAAGCCTCCCAAGGAGACTGAACATGCAACATGAAACCGCATCCCACGGCATCGACATCGGCGCGCTCGGCCGCGGCGACCGCCAGGGCATGAACCTGGAAAGCGAGACCGTCGCCCTCGAAGTGCCCGGCCTGAGTCTGTTCTATGGCGAGAAGCAGGCACTGTTCGACGTCAGCATGAACATTCCCAAGCAGCGCGTGACTGCCTTCATCGGCCCGTCCGGCTGCGGCAAGTCCACCCTGCTGCGTTGCTTCAACCGCATGAACGACCTGGTCGACGGTTGCAACGTGAAGGGCGAAATTCTCCTGGACGGCCACAACATCTTTGCCAAGAACGTCGACGTTGCCGAACTGCGCCGGCGCGTCGGCATGGTATTCCAGAAGCCCAACCCGTTCCCCAAGAGCATCTACGAGAACGTGGTCTATGGCCTTCGCATTCAGGGCATCAACAAGAAGCGCGTGCTCGACGAAGCCGTCGAGTGGGCCCTCAAGGGCGCCGCGCTGTGGGATGAGGTGAAGGACCGCCTGCACGAGTCCGCCCTCGGTCTCTCCGGTGGCCAGCAGCAGCGTCTGGTCATTGCCCGCACCATCGCCGTGGAGCCGGAAGTCCTGCTCCTCGACGAACCGTGCTCGGCACTGGATCCGATCTCCACCTTGAAGATCGAAGAGCTGATCTACGAGCTGAAATCCAAGTTCACCATCGTCATCGTGACCCACAACATGCAGCAGGCCGCGCGGGTTTCCGACTACACCGCGTTCATGTACATGGGCAAGCTGATCGAGTTCGGCGACACCGATACCCTGTTCACCAACCCGGCCAAGAAGCAGACCGAAGACTACATCACCGGTCGCTACGGCTAGTTTCGCGGTATTGCGTGCGCGGTAGAACTTCCCGGAGAACATTACAAGCCAGCGGCCCGGCGCCAGCGGCTTTCGCGGAGCGAACATGATCAACAAAGAAAGCCTCACCCATCACATCTCGCAGCAGTTCAATGCCGAGCTGGAAGATGTGCGCAGCCATCTGCTGGCCATGGGCGGCCTGGTGGAGAAGCAGGTCAACGACGCGGTCAACGCGCTGATCGACGCCGACTCGGGCCTGGCTCAGCAGGTGCGCGAGATCGACGACCAGATCAACCAGATGGAGCGCAACATCGACGAGGAATGCCTGCGCATCCTCGCCCGCCGCCAGCCGGCCGCCTCCGACCTGCGTCTGATCATCAGCATCTCCAAGTCGGTGATCGACCTCGAACGCATCGGCGACGAAGCCTCGAAGATCGCCCGCCGCGCCATCCAGCTGTGCGAGGAAGGCGAATCGCCGCGCGGTTATGTGGAGGTGCGCCACATCGGCAACCAGGTGCGCAAGATGGTGCAGGAGGCGCTGGATGCCTTCGCTCGCTTCGACGCCGATCTCGCCCTGTCGGTCGCGCAGTACGACAAGACCGTCGACCGCGAGTACAAGACTGCCCTGCGCGAGCTGGTCACCTACATGATGGAAGACCCTCGGGCCATCTCCCGGGTGCTCAACGTCATCTGGGCACTGCGTTCGCTGGAGCGTATCGGCGACCACGCGCGCAACATCGCCGAGCTGGTGATCTACCTGGTGCGTGGCACCGATGTCCGCCACATTGGCCTGACCCGCATGAAGGAAGAAGTGCAGGGCACCGCGGGCAAGGCCGACAAGGCCGAATAAGCCACACGCCCGTACCAAAACGAACCCGGCCTTGCGCCGGGTTCGTCATTTTATGGCCGAGCGGTCCTGCACCAATGGCATGTAGCCACCCGGCAAGGCTATCCTTCGCCCTATCGTTTTCGGGAGATGCCGATGGGCAAGGTCAGTGTGCTGGTCGTGGATGATGCTCCGTTCATCCGTGACCTGGTGAAGAAGGGACTGCGGGACCATTTCCCCGGTCTGCAGATCGAAGAGGCGGTGAACGGTCGCAAGGCGCAGCAGTTCCTCGCACGCCAGCCCGTGGACCTGATCCTGTGTGACTGGGAAATGCCCGAGATGTCGGGTATCGAGCTGCTCACCTGGTGCCGCGAGCAGGACAGCCTGAAGACCACACCCTTCATCATGGTCACCAGCCGTGGTGACAAGGACAACGTGGTGCAGGCCATCCAGGCCGGCGTCTCCGACTTCATCGGCAAGCCGTTCTCCAATGACCAGTTGGTGAGCAAGGTGAAGAAGGCGCTGTCGCGTGCCGGCAAGCTGGAAGCGCTGGCGGCCCAGGCGCCGCAGCGCAGCCTGGTCGGCTCGATGCCCAACGATTCGCTGGCGGCCCTTACCGGCGGCAAGGCCGAGGTGGTCCGCCCTGCAGCCGCTCCCGCCGTATCGCGCCCGGCTGCCCCGGCCCCGGCGGCGGCCGCTCCTGCCGCCCGTAGCGGCGCCAAGGGCCAACAGGGTCAACTGCGTCTGCCATCGGCGAGCCTGCCCTGCGTGATCAAGGCGCTCAGCCTCAAGGAAGCGCTGCTGGTGGTGAAGCGCGGCACGCCGCTGCCACAGGTGCTGGAAAGCGCCGTGCTGGACCTGGAGGAGGACAGCGACGTCGCCCGCCTCAACGGCTACCTGCACGCGGTGGCCGCGCTGGAGCCCAAGCCGGACAGCGAGTGGCTGCAGCTGACCTTCCGCTTCGTCGACCGTGACCCGCAGAAGCTCGACTACCTGTCGCGCCTGATCGCCCGCGGCAGCTCACAGAAGCACTACGTGCCCGGCGCCTGATCCGGTTACAAATCCTCCCGCCGGCAAGTGGGACTGTTTCACAGGCCGACCGGCGGCAGGTCGCGACGCGGGCGCGACGCTGCTAGTCTTGCCAGCGTCGCCATACCTATAACCAGAGTCGACATGCTAGGGCGCAGTATCCTCCTGTGCGGTCTCTTGGCCGCCTCCGGGACGGCTTCGGCCGTGACCATCTACAAGTACACCGACGCCAACGGCGTGGTCACCTACACGGACAAGGCCGTGGCGGGTGCGGCTGTGTTCGTTTTCCGCGATCGCATGGTCGAGCACCTGGAAGAGCAGGTGAAGCTGGAGACGAAGAAGCACGCCGGCGGCGAAACGCTGCAGGTCCGCAACGACCTCTATGCGCCGGTGGAAGTCGAGCTGAGCGTGACGGGCGCGCAGAACGCCGTGGGGGTGCCGGAGCGGCCGATCCGCTGGGTGCTGCCGCCGCGCAGCGCGATTCGCCTCGCCACCCTGACGCCGCTCGATCCCGCCAAGCCGCTGCGCTACAAGCCCAAGCTGCGCTATGCGCTGGGCGATCCGCGGCCGACACCGCTGTCGTACCAGTACGCGCTGCCGTGGACCGGCGGACCGTTCCGCCTGACCCAGGGTGCCAACGGCCGCTACAGCCACTTCACGCCCAAGGGCCGCTACGCCATGGACATTGCCATGCCGGTGGGCACGCCGATCATCGCGGCGCGCGGCGGTACGGTGGTGAAGGTCGAGAACGGTCAGGATGGACGGGGCAAGAACCCTTCCGGCAACTTCGTGCGGGTGCTGCATGACGACGGCACCATGGGCGTATACCTGCACCTGATGCGCGGCTCGGTGCTGGTCCACGAAGGCCAGCGTGTCGGCACCGGGACACCGCTGGCACGGTCGGGCAATACCGGCAACAGCAGCGGGCCGCACCTGCACTTCGTGGTGCAGCGCAACGTCGGGCTGGCGCTGGAGTCGATCCCCTACGACTTCTCCCAGCCGGTGGATACGTTGCCGAATTTCGCGGTGGTGAAGGGCAACTGACACTCAAAGCGCCTACAAGTGATCGACGCCCACAAAAAAGGCTGCCCGAGGGCAGCCTTCTTCACTCAGGGGGCGCGCCGCTCAGTCGAGCTTCACGACCTTGGCGAGGACGATCTTCGGGCCTTTCATCTTCTTCACGATGATGCGCAGGCCTTCGGTATCCAGCACTTCCTCTTCTTCCGGCACGCGCTTCAGGGTGTCGTAGACCAGGCCGGCGAGGGTATCTGCCTCGACGTGGTCCAGGTCCAGGCCCAGCAGGCGCTCCAGCTTGAACAGCGGGGTATCGCCGCGCACCAGCAGCTTGCCGGGTTGGTAGGCGACGATGCCGCGCTCGGCCTTGCGGTGTTCATCCTGGATATCGCCGACCAGCACTTCCAGCACGTCTTCCATGGTCAGGTAGCCGACGACCTTGTGGTCGGCTTCCTCGACCAGCGCGAAGTGCGCGCCGCCCTGGCGGAACTGTTCCAGCAGGCGGGCCAGCGGCAGGTGCTTGGTGACCTTCTCCAGCGGGTGGGTCAGCTCGTCGAGGTCGAACGACTCCGGCAGGCTGTCCAGCGTGGCCAGGGCCAGCAGCAGGTCCTTGATGTGCAGCAGGCCGATGAATTCGCCTTTCTCGGTGTCGTACACCGGGTAGCGGCTGTACTTGTGGCGGCGGATGGTGGCGAGGATGTCGTCCAGCGGCGCGTTACGCTCCAGATAGACCAGGTCTTCGCGGGAGTTGGCCCAGTCCACCACTTCCAGTTCGCCCAGTTCCACCGCCGAGGCCAGTACGCGCATGCCCTGGTCGCTGGGGTCGTGGGCACGGCTGGAGTGCAGGATCAGCTTGAGCTCGTCACGGCTGTAGTGATGCTCGTGATGCGGGCCCGGCTCGCCTTGCCCGGCGAACTTGAGGATGGTGTTGGCACTGGCGTTGAGCAGCCAGATGGCCGGGTACATCGCCCAGTAGAACAGGTACAGCGGCACCGCGGTCCACAGCGACAGCAGCTCCGGCTTGCGGATCGCCCAGGACTTGGGCGCCAGCTCGCCGACCACGATGTGCAGGTAGGAGATGATGAAGAATGCGGTGAAGAACGACACGCCGCGGATGACTTCCTCGGAGTGCACGCCGACGGCGGCCAGCAGCGGCTCGAGCAATTCGGCGAAGGCCGGCTCGCCGACCCAGCCCAGCCCCAGGGAGGCGAGGGTGATGCCCAGCTGGCAGGCGGAGAGGTAGGCGTCGAGCTGGTTGTGCACCTTGCGCAGGATGGTGCCACGCCAGCCGTACTGGTTGGCGATGGTCTCCACGCGGGTCGAGCGCAGCTTGACCATGGCGAACTCGGCGGCCACGAAGAAACCGTTGAGCACGACGAGGAACAGGGCGAACAGGATCAGGCCGAAATCGGCGAAATAGGTGAGGAAGTTGCTACTAGGGGAAGGGTCCATGGTTCTGTTGGTTCAAGAATGGACGGACAAGAATGCGGTTCGTGGGGCCTGGCTGGCAAGCCCGTCTGCAATGGAGTCGATGTCGAGCGCCGTCACGCACGGCTCTCGACCTGCTGTGGCGGGAAGTGGCAGGTGAAGCTGCTGCCCTTGCCCGGCACGCTGCTGATGTCCAGGGTGCCGCGGTGGCGCAACAGCACGTGCTTGACGATGGCCAGGCCCAGGCCGGTGCCGCCGGTGCTGGCGTTGCGGCTGGAGTCGACGCGGTAGAAACGCTCGGTCAGGCGCGGCAGGTGCTTGGGATCGATGCCGATGCCGCTGTCCTGCACGGCCAGGTGTGCGCCCTGTTCGTCGGCCCACCAGCGGATGCGGATTTCGCCTTCGTCGGGGGTGTACTTCACGGCGTTGAACACCAGGTTGGAGAATGCGCTGCGCAGTTCGGCCTCGCTGCCCTTGAGCTTCACCTTCGAATCGGCCTCCAGGCTGATGCGATGCCCGCGCGCGCCGGACAGCGCCTGGGCGTCGTTGCGGATCGACAGCAACATCAGGTCCACCGCCACCGGCTTGTTGTCCGCCGGGTAGTCGGTGGCTTCCAGCTTGGCCAGCAGGAGCAGGTCGTTGAGCAGGTTCTGCATGCGCCCGGCCTGCTGCTGCATCTGCTGCAACGCGCGGGTCCAGCGCGGGTTCACGTCCTCGACGTTGTCCAGCAGCGTCTCCAGGTAGCCGGCGATCACCGTCAGCGGTGTGCGCAGCTCGTGGGAGACATTGGCGACGAAGTCCTTGCGCATCTGCTCCAGCTGATGGACACGGGTCACGTCGCGCACCAGCATCAGGTGCTCGCCGGCGCCGTAGAGGGTGATGTGGAACTGCAGGCGCAGGTTGTCGTTGATCGGCGAGGAGAGCTCCAGCGGCTCGCGGTAGTCCTCGCCCTCGAAGTATTCCTTGAAGCGCGGGTGGCGGACCAGGTTGGTCACCGGCTGGCCACCGTCCTGTGGGCTCTTCAGGCCCAGCAGCCGCTCGGCGGACTGGTTCCACCACTCCAGGTTGCCGTCGCGGTCGAGCAGGATCATGCCGTCGCGCAGCGCCGCGGTGGATTCCTGCATGCGGTCGATCACCGCCTGCAGGCGCCCGCGCGCCTTCTGATTGCGCCGCTGCAGGTGGTAGATGCTGTCGAACACCTCGCCCCACAGGCCGTAGCCATCCGGCGGAGCCTCATCGGGCTGGTGGTTCTTCAGCCACTTGTGCAGGCGCAGCAGTTGCCAGGTCGACCAGACGAGGTAGGCGCCCAGCGCCACGGCGATGGCCCAGCCGTACTGACCGGTGATCAGGCCGAGCAACGCGCCGGCGGCTACGACTAGCAGCAGGTGGCGTATCAGCACGCCACTCCAGTTCTGGGTCACGACATTCCGTTCCTTGTGCCCGGCGAGTCAGCGACCCGGTCAGCTTTTGGTCGAGAAACGATACCCGGTGCCGCGTACGGTCTGAACCAGATTTTCGTATACCTCACCCAGCGCCTTGCGCAGACGGCGGATGTGCACGTCGACGGTACGCTCCTCGACGTAGACGTTGCCGCCCCAGACCTGGTCCAGCAGCTGGCCACGGGTGTAGGCGCGCTCCTGGTGGGTCATGAAGAACTGCAGCAGGCGGTATTCGGTGGGGCCCATCTCGGCGGGCTTGCCGTCGATGGTCACGCGGTGGCTGATCGGGTCGAGCATCAGGCCGCCGACTTCGATCGGCGTCTCGCTGTCGCCGGCACCGGTGCGACGCAGCACGGCCTTCAGGCGGGCGACCAGTTCGCGGGGAGAGAAGGGCTTGGTGATGTAGTCATCCGCGCCGACTTCCAGACCCTGGATCTTGTTGTCCTCTTCGCCCTTGGCGGTGAGCATGATGATCGGGATCGCCGAGGTCAGCTCGTCGCGCTTCAGGCGGCGGGCCAGCTCGATGCCGGAGGTGCCCGGCAGCATCCAGTCGAGCAGGATCAGGTCCGGCTTGCGATCGACGATCACCGCGTGAGCTGTCTGGGCGCTGTCGGCTTCGAGACATTCGTAGCCAGCCATCTCCAGGGCCACGGCGATCATTTCCCGGATCGGAGCTTCGTCATCGACGATGAGGATTGTCTTGCCAACCATGCTGAGGCCTCAGAATTTCTGTAATGCGCCGCATTAGATAACGGAAATATTTCATGAATGTGACACCCGGATGTTAGTCGAGCCTCGTCCCAGAGCGCTCGTCTATGCTGAGGGTGGCGCCGTGCGTTTGCCGCGCGGCACAAGCGGAACGCGCCGGCCCGGTCGGCGGTGCGTCCGGCGCCCGGCGCCGGAGTCCTGCGATGACGGTAGTGAGTGTGTTCGCCACGTCGCCCTGGCCGGCCCTGCCTGCAATCCCGCCTGCCGTTGCGCCGATGCTCGCGCCGTTTCCACCTCACCAGAGGAGAAGCGTTATGAAACTGCTATTCCCGGCCCTGGCACTGGGCCTGATGCTGCCGGCTATGGCCGCCCTGGCAGCGGCGCCCGGCCTGGAGAAGAACGGCATGCTGGTCGATGCCAAGGGCATGACCCTCTACACCTTCGACAAGGACGGTGGCGGCAAGTCGGCCTGCAACGGCGGCTGTGCGCAGAACTGGCCGCCGCTGATGGCCTCGGCCGACGCCAAGGCAACGGGCGACTGGACCCTGATCAAGCGTGATGACGGCACCGTGCAGTGGGCCTACAAGGGCAAGCCGCTGTACACCTTCGTGCAGGACAAGAAGGCCGGCGACATGGCCGGCGACGGCAAGATGGGCGTCTGGCACATGGCCAAGCCTTAACGGCTTTGCGTAGGAGCGAGCTTGCTCGCTCCTACAGGGAGGTTGTCGATCAGCGCAGGGCGAAATCCGCGACGGTGCCGACGAAGATTGCCAGCCCCGCCCAGTGATTGTGCAGGAAGGCCTTGAAGCATTTCATCGGCTCGCGATCGCGGGTCGAGTGGAACTGCCAGGCGAAGCAGCCTGCCGCCACGGCCAGACCCAGGTAGTACGCCAGGTGCATGCCCAGCTTGTTGCCGGCCAGGATCAGCAGCAGGAGCATCAGGCCCTGCAGGCTCAGGTTGATCACCCGATCGGCGTCGCCGAAAAGGATCGCCGTGGACTTCATGCCCATCTTCAGGTCGTCTTCGCGGTCGGTCATCGCGTAGTAGGTGTCGTACGCGACCGTCCACAGCACGTTGGCGAAGAACAGTAGCCAGGCCACCGCCGGCAGGGTGCCGCTCGCTGCGGTGAAGGCCATCGGGATACCCCAGGAAAACGCCGCGCCGAGCACCACTTGCGGGTAGTAGGTGTAGCGCTTCATGAAGGGATACAGCGCCGCTACCGCCGCGCCGCCGAAGGACAGCCAGATGGTCTGCGCGTTGGTGCACAGTACCAGCAGGAAGCTCAGCCCCAGCAGCGTGAAGAATGCGATCCACGCCTCGCGCACGGTGATCTTGCCGGTCGCCAGCGGGCGTGCCTTGGTGCGCTCGACGTGGCCGTCGAGCTTGCGGTCGGCGAAGTCGTTGATCACGCAGCCGGCCATGCGCATCAGCACGGTGCCGAGGACGAAGATCACCAGGTTCTTCACGCTCGGTACGCCACCGCTGGCCATCCACAGCGCCCACAGCGTCGGCCAGAGCAGCAGGTAGATGCCGATCGGCTTGTCCATGCGCGTCAGCTGGATGAAGTCCCAGGCGCGGGGGTGCAGGCGGGCAAGGGGTTTGATCAGGGCGACGAACATGGCGGCCTCCGGAAAACGATCCGGGAATTATACGGGCTGTTGTTCCACGCGGTGCCAGAGGGTCGGCAGGAATACTTCGGCGACCAGCACGCCCAGGCCGTCGCGGCTGAAGCAGGAGCGGCGGCCCCACAGGCGTTCGGCACGCACCTCGACCGGCAGGCTGGCGGCCGGGTAGCGGCAGACTTCGATGGGTCCGCGCTGGAAGGCGCGGTCGCTGAACAGCAGCTCACCCAGGGAGCGGGTGCCGAGCAGGCGCAGGTCGAATCCGGAGCCTTCCAGCGCCGAGCGCGCGGCCACGCTGCGGGCGAACACCCACGGCGTGCCGTGGCCTTTCAGGTACACCTCGCGCACCCAGCCCTGGCTGCCGTCCGGTACGCCCAGCGCGGCGCACTCGTCGGTGCGCAGGCGATGCCAGCCTTCGGCCAGCGGCTGCACGGCGAAATGGTCGGCGGAGAGGGCGGTCAGCCGGCGCGTCAGCGAGCCTTCATCGAACAGCCAGTCCTGGACCGCTGGGGTCGGCGCGGGATGCAACTGGGCGGCGGTGAGCCAGCGGGGCGGGTGGATCAGGGCGGCTTCGGGCACGGGTTCGACTGCGGTTGGCCAGGGACGCGGCAGCTTAACATGGCGCCTTTGCGTGGCCGATTGCGTTGTCTGCAAGAGTGCATTACGCCAAACCCCATCAAAGGGTTGGCCGGCGACCGGCTGGTTTGCAGGGGCTTGCGCCGCACGCGCATCGCCAGTACAAAGCCGAACATTGGATGCACTGACGTCCAAGCGACAAGAACATGAGGGTGATTGCTGATGAAGAAGTGGCAGTGCGTGGTGTGTGGCCTGATCTATGACGAGACCCAGGGTTGGCCGGAAGAGGGCATTGCCGCGGGCACCCGCTGGGAAGACGTGCCGGCAGACTGGCTGTGCCCGGATTGCGGCGTCGGCAAGCTGGACTTCGAGATGATCGAGATCGGCTGATCCCGCCAGGCTGTATTCCCGCGACGGCGGCCTTCGGGCCGCCGTCTGCGTTTTCGGCTCCGGCAAGCACGCGCCTGACGCGGTAGACTGGACGTGCGCCGGGTTGACCCTGCTGACGGAGCCCGGCGTCGCGCCCGCC
The DNA here is from genome assembly GCF_057180225.1 of Pseudomonas sp. BB438. NCBI lineage: Bacteria > Pseudomonadati > Pseudomonadota > Gammaproteobacteria > Pseudomonadales > Pseudomonadaceae > Pseudomonas > Pseudomonas sp. BB438. The sequence continues at coordinate 6,340,551 of NZ_CM170001.1, read as the reverse complement.
GTTGGCCGGAGCGCGCCGATACGTTAGCTTCACCGGCAATCGCAGGAGGGCTTGGCTGATGCGCAAATGGCAATGCGTGGTCTGTGGCTTCATCTACGACGAGGCACTGGGCCTGCCGGACGAGGGCATTGATCCCGGCACGCGCTGGGAAGACATCCCGGCGGACTGGGTCTGCCCGGACTGCGGCGTGGGCAAGATCGACTTCGAGATGATCGAAATCTCGTAAGCCCCTGCCAGAACGAATTCCTGCGGCGGCCCCACGGCCGCCGTGTCGTCTTTATCGAATGGCGAATCTTGAGGTAAGAGAGTAATGAGCGACAACGCACCGTTGGTGATCATCGGAACGGGTCTGGCTGGCTACAACCTGGCCCGCGAGTGGCGCAAGCTGGACAGCGAGACACCGCTGCTGCTGATCACCGCCGACGACGGCCGCTCCTACTCCAAGCCGATGCTCTCCACCGGCTTCTCCAAGGACAAGGACGCCGACGGCCTGGCCATGGCCGAAGCCGGCGCCATGGCCGACCAGCTCAAGGCGCGCATCCTCACCCATACCCGGGTCACCGGTATCGACCCGGGCCACCGCCGCATCTGGATCGGCGAGGAAGCAATCCACTACCGCGACCTGGTGCTGGCCTGGGGCGCCGAAACCATTCGCGTACCGGTCCAGGGCGACGCCCAGGACCTGATCTTCCCGATCAACGACCTCGAAGACTATGCGCGCTTCCGCAGCGCCGCGGCGGGCAAGCGCCGCGTGCTGCTGCTGGGCGCCGGCCTGATCGGTTGCGAATTTGCCAACGACCTCTCCAGCGGCGGCTACCAGATCGACGTGGTGGCGCCCTGCGAGCAGGTCATGCCCGGCCTGCTCCATCCGGCTGCCGCCCAGGCGGTGCAGCAGGGGCTGGAAGGCCTCGGCGTGCGCTTTCACCTCGGCCCGGTGCTGAACAGCCTGGTGCGCGCGGGCGATGCCCTGGAAGCGCACCTCTCCAATGGCCAGGTGATTACCTGCGACCTCGTCGTTTCCGCTGTCGGCCTGCGTCCGCGCATCGACCTGGCCGCCGCCGCCGGCCTGGATATCAACCGCGGCGTGATGGTCAACCGCGAATTGCGCACCTCCCACGCGAACATCTACGCCTTGGGCGACTGCGCCGAAGTCGACGGCCTCAACCTGCTTTATGTGATGCCGCTGATGTCCTGCGCCCGTGCGCTGGCGCAGACCCTGGCCGGCAAACCGACGTCGGTGGCCTATGGCGCCATGCCAGTGACCGTCAAGACACCGGTGTGCCCGCTGGTGGTGTCGCCGCCACCGCGTGGCAGCGAGGGCGAATGGCGGGTGGAAGGCTCTGGCCCGGACCTCAAGGTGCTGTGCCGGGATACCGCCGGTCGATTGCTCGGATATGCCCTTACCGGGGCCGCCGTGAGCGAAAAACTCTCCCTGAACAAGGAGTTGCCCGCACTACTGGCGTGACAGGCGTCGCCAATGGCGTTTTTGCCTTGGGAAAGGGCCCGCAAATTGTCAGACGATACTGGCGTACCAGCCGACGGCGTGCCATTCTCCCCCCGTCTGCCGCAGCCTAGAGCCTGTAAGGCAAGCCTGCGGTGCCTTGGGCGCTGTTGGGAAGACAGCACGGACACAACAACAACAAACCGTCAAAGAGGCATTTATGCGTAAACCAGAACTCGCCGCCGCGATCGCCGAGAAGGCCGACCTCACCAAAGAACAAGCCAACAAGGTGCTGAACGCGCTGCTGGATGAAATCACTGGCGCGCTCAACCGCAAGGACAGCGTTACCCTTGTCGGTTTCGGTACCTTCGTTCAGCGCCACCGTGGCGCCCGTACCGGCAAGAACCCGCAAACCGGCCAGCCGGTCAAGATCAAAGCCAGCAACACCGTTGCCTTCAAACCGGGCAAGGCGCTGAAAGACGCCGTCAACTGATCGCGTCTGACCCGGAGCCAGAGCGGCTCCGGGTTGCCTCCTCCAGTTACATAATCCCTCCAAAAGACCGGATGTAGTCCGTTTTCAAACTGGCTACAATGCGCAGACTATTGTCTCGAACGTCGAGGTTTGTGCATGAAATTCCGTCTACTCCTGTGGATGCTCGGTCGCCTGATGGCCAAGGCCAGCCGCGAAAACCCGGCGTTCCAGAAGCAGCTCGAAGGCAAGGACCTGGTGTTCCAGCTCCACACCCTCGACGGCAAGGTCGCCCGTCACTACATCGTCAAGGACCTCAAGGTCACCGCCCGACGCGGTACCCACCCGCAGCCCGCCTTCGCGCTGGGCTTCAAGGATGGCGCCTACGGCTTCGCCACCATGACCTCGAAGAACCCGCAGCTCGCGTTCATGCAGGGTATCCAGAACAAGGATATCCAGATCCAGGGAAACCCCGGCCTGGTGATCTGGTTCCAGGGCCTGGTGAAGTATCTGAAGCCGAAGAGGAAGGCCGCAGCGGGCAGCGACAAGAAAGCCGCCTGAGGCGCTGTCGGCGGACAGAAAAAAGGCCCCTGACGGGGCCTTTTTCATGTCTGCATCGCGACGATTCAGTGCGCGGGATTGAACTGGCTGGCCAGCTCGCGCAGCACCGCTTCGGCGTCGAGTACCTTGCGCACGGCATCCTCGGCCTTCTCGCGCGGGATATCCAGGCGGTCCAGCAGGTCCTGCGGAATGTCGGTCTCCGGGCCGCTGCCGATGCCATGGTTGCGCAGCAGGCGGGTCGCCAGGCAGACCAGGTTGGCATAGGCCGAGCAGTCGCCGGCGTACGACGGGTCGTGCTGGAAGCGCAGCGCGGTGTAGATCTCTTCCGGCATGTCCCAGGTGCGCATCAACCAGGCGCCGATCTGCTCGCGGGTGATGCCCAGCAGGTGCTGCTCGACGAGGTTGTGCTCGACGTGCGGGTTGACCTCCAGGTGCCGGCAGATCAGCGAGAAGTGCGGCGGGAAGATGTGCGCCAGGACCAGGTAGCCGATGCTGTGCAGCAGGCCGCCCAGGTAGGTCAGGCCGGCTTCCGGGCGCTCGGCGCGCGGCACGGCGCGGGTCAGGCCCTCGATCACCGCGGCGGTGTAGATCGCCTGGTGCCAGTAGGGCGTGGCGTGCTGCGGTTGATCCTTGGGCAGGCTAAGGGTCTTGCCCAGGGCCAGGCCCAGGGCCAGGTTGATCACCAGGTCGAAGCCCAGCACGCGGACGATGGCATCTTCCACCGAGCGGATCTTGCCGGGCGCGGCGTAGTAGGGCGACGCTGCCCAGCTGACGACCTGCGCGGCCAGTGCCGGGTCGGTCTCCACCACGCCGGTGATGTCGTCCACCGTGGCATTGGGATCGACACGCAGCTTGATGATCTTCTGCGCGGTTTCCGGCAGCGGCGGAATCTCGATGGTCTCTTCCAGGCGCTGCTGGATGCGGCGGGCGGTGAACGCCTGCACGGCCTGGGTGATTTCCTTGCGGTCGTCGTCCGGGCGATCGAGGTTCGGCCGGATCGATTCCAGTGCCACGCCGAAGCGCGCCGCGCTGGCTTTCTCCAGCAGGCTGCGGAATGACGTGGTGGGAATCTCCAGCAGCGTGCCTGCCGCGCCGGACTCGATCAGCAGCTGGGGTTCCTGAAGCAGGCGTTCGTCATACAGGCAGGGCGAGCTGGTCAGCGGCGGCAGCGCGGGCAGGCGACCGAGCTGGTGCTTGCCGAGCATGCGCTCCAGGCGATCGGGCTTGACCGCCACCAGCTTGCGGCCGGTGAGTTCGGCCAGGCGATTCAGGTCCAGCAGCTGGCTCTGCGGGAACAACACCAGCAGGGTGCCAACGGCATCTTCCAGCAGGCTGGCCTGCACCCGGCGTGCGGCCGGATGCGTAGTGGCGTCGCAGACTTCGCGAGACGGAATGCCCAGCTTGGCGAGCAGCTGCAGGATGACCTCGGGGGCCTGCGAGGAGTCGGATGGGGCGCGTGCGGCGTCGCTCATGAATGTGATCCGGTTATCAACGGCTGGGTCGGAGTATAACCACGCAGTCAGCGTGACCGAGCAGTCAACTGACCGATGAGAGTGAAATAGATCACACTTGTCCGTATTGCTGGCCGTGCCGTAGCCAACGTGCCAGCAACGGGCTGACCGATTGCGGCCAGTGCGCCAGCAGGGCCTGGGCGGCATCGCGCACCGCCGGCAGCAGGTCGGCGTCGCGCATCAGGTCGGCGACCTTGAACTGCAGCAGCCCGGTCTGGCGGGTGCCGAGCATTTCGCCGGGGCCGCGCAGCTCCAGGTCCTTCTCGGCGATCACGAAGCCATCGCAGGTCTCTCGCATGATCCCCAGGCGCTCGCGGCCGATCTGCGACAGTGGCGGGTGGTAGAGCAGCACGCAGTGGCTTGCCGCGCTGCCCCGGCCGACGCGGCCGCGTAGCTGGTGCAGTTGGGCCAGGCCCAGGCGCTCGGGGTTTTCGATGATCATCAGGCTGGCGTTGGGCACGTCCACGCCGACTTCGATCACCGTGGTGGCGACCAGCAGTTGCAGCATGCCTTCCTTGAAGGCCTCCATGACGACGGCCTTGTCCGCCGGCTTCATGCGTCCGTGGATCAGGCCCACGCGCAGTTCGCCCAGCGCCGAGGAGAGCTCCTCGTAGGTGGTTTCCGCGGCCTGACAGGTCAGCTCCTCGGATTCCTCGATCAGTGTGCATACCCAGTAGGCCTGACGACCTTCTGCACAGGCCGCGCGCACCCGCTCGATCACTTCGATGCGGCGGCTGTCGGCTACCAGCACGGTGTTCACCGGCGTGCGGCCGGGCGGCAGTTCGTCGAGGATCGAGGTGTCCAGGTCGGCATAGGCGCTCATCGCCAGGGTTCGCGGGATGGGCGTGGCAGTCATGATCAACTGGTGCGGGCAGAGCCGGCCGTCGACGCCTTTCTGGCGCAGGGCGAGGCGCTGTTGCACGCCGAAGCGGTGCTGTTCGTCGATGATCACCAGGGCCAGGCGCTTGAACTTCACTTCGTCCTGGAACAGTGCGTGGGTGCCGACGATCATCGGTGCGCCGCCGGCGATCTGCTCCAGCGCGCTGGCGCGGGCCTTGCCCTTGAGCTTGCCGGCCAGCCAGGCGACCTCGATGCCCAGCGGCTGCAGCCATTTGGTGAAGTTGAGGAAGTGCTGCTCGGCGAGAATCTCGGTGGGCGCCATCAACGCCACCTGGTAGCCGGCTTCCAGCGCCTGCAGGGCGGCGAGGGCGGCGACCACGGTCTTGCCGGCGCCGACATCGCCCTGCACCAGGCGCAGCATGGGTTCGGGCTGGGCGAGGTCGTAGGCGATTTCCGCGCCGACGCGCTGTTGCGCGCCGGTGGGCGTGAAGCCGAGGTTCTTCAGGTACAGCGCCGGCAGGCGCTTGGCTGGCGGCAATTGCGGCGCGGCCTGGGAGCGTACGCTCTCGCGCAGGCGTTGCAGCGACAGCTGATGGGTCAGCAGCTCCTCGAAGGCGAGGCGGTGCTGGGCCCAGTGACGGCCTTCGGCGAGTTCTTCCAGGTCGGCGTCCGGCGGCGGCCGGTGCAGGTAGCGGATGGCCTCGTCCAGCGGGCCCAGGCGGTAGTCGCGGGCCAGTTCCGCCGGCAGCCAGTCGGGCAGGCTCGACGGGCCCAGGCGCTGCAACGTCTGCTCGCTGAGCTGGCGCAGGCGCTGCTGGGTGAGGCCTTCGGTGGTCGGGTAGATCGGCGTGAGCGTCTGCTCCACCGGCGCCGCAGCGGCATCGGTGAGCGAGCGGTACTCGGGATGGTAGATCTCCAGGCCGGAAGCGCCGGGGCGTGCCTCGCCGTAGCAACGCAGGTGCGTGCCGCGCTTGAGGTTTTCCTTCTGTGCCTGGCTGAAGTGGTAGAAGCGCAGGCTCAGGGTGCCGGTGCCGTCCTGCAGGCGCACCAGCAGGCTGCGGCGCTTACCCATCACCACGTCGGCGCCCGACACGACGCCTTCGACCACCGCGTCCTGTCCCGGGCGCAGTGCGCCGATGGGGGTGATGCGGGTGCGGTCCTGGTAGCGCAGCGGCAGGTGGAAGAGGATGTCCTGGAGGTTCTCCAGGCCGACTTTCGCGAGTTTCTCTTCCAGTGCGGCGCCCACGCCCTTGAGCGCGGTGACCGGGACGTTCGACAGATCGGTCATGCCGGCTCGGCTTCACCCTTGACGGTCGGCTTGGCGACCGAGCACAGGCGGATCGAGTCGGCCAGCACCTCGATGGCGCGCGGCCGCGGGAAGCTGGCGCGCCAGGCGATGGCGACGGTGCGGAAGGGGACCGGCGCGCTGAACGGGCGCACTTCCAGCACGCCCGGCGCATAGTGATGGCTGTCCACGGCGGAGAACGGCAGCACCGATACGCCCAGGCCGGAGGCGACCATGTGGCGGATGGTTTCCAGCGAGCTGGATTCCACCGTGGTGTGCTTGTTCTCGCCGCCCTTGTGGGTGGTCGGGCAGGCTTCGAGCACCTGGTCGCGGAAGCAGTGGCCCTCGCCGAGCAGCAACAGGCTCTTGTCGTTGAGCAGCTCCGGTTCGATGGTCTTCTTCGCGGTCCAGGGGTGGTCCGCCGGCATCAGCACGTAGAAGGGCTCGTCGAACAGCTGCAGGGTCAGCACGTCGGCTTCCTGGAACGGCAGGGCGATGATGATTGCATCCAGCTCGCCGGTGCGCAGCTTGTCGCGCAGGATGTGGGTGAAGTTTTCCTCGATGTACAGCGGCATCTGCGGGGCGACCCGGTGCAGCTGCGGAATCAGGTGCGGGAACAGGTACGGGCCGATGGTGTAGATGGCGCCGACCTTGAGCGGCGAGGTCAGCTGGTTCTTGCCGGCCTGGGCCAGCTCGCGGATGCCCTGGGCCTGCTCCAGCACCTTCTGCGCCTGCGCCACGATGCCTTCGCCGACCGGGGTCAGGCGCACCGCACTCTTGCTGCGCTCGAAGATCAGTACGCCGAGTTCGTCTTCCAGCTTCTTCACGCCCACCGACAGGGTCGGCTGGCTGACGTGGCAGCGCTCTGCGGCGCGGCCGAAGTGTTGCTCCTGGGCAAGCGTGACGATGTAGCGCAGTTCGGTAAGGGTCATGGCGACTAAGTCCGTTGAGGTGGCCCAAGCATAGCGGCTGCACCGCCGCGAACCAACCGCGCTAAACTGCCGAGCTTTGATTCGCGGAGCCAAGCATGAGCAAGAGCACCTTTCCCAGTCTGATGATCGTCGGTTGCGGCGACGTCGGCAGCCGCCTGGGACGCCAACTGGCCGCGCGTGACTGGCGCGTCCATGGCCTGCGCCGCAACGTTGCCGCGCTGCCGCTGGACGTGCTGCCGGTGGCCGGTGACCTTGGCCAGCTCGAGTGTCCGGATACCTGGCCGGTGGGCACGCTGGACTACCTGGTGTTCTGCGCCGCCGCAACCCAGCACGACGAAGCCGGCTACCGTGCAGCCTACGTCGAAGGCCTGCGCAACACCCTCGGCTGGCTGCAGCAGCGTGGGCAGGTGCCCAAGCGCCTGGTGTTCGTCTCCAGCAGCGGTGTGTACGCCCAGCGCGATGGTGAGTGGATCGACGAGACCGCGCCCGCCGAAGCTCGGAGTTATTCCGGCAGCGTGATGCTCGAAGCTGAGCAGGTGGCGCTGCAGAGCGGCATTCCCGCCAGCATCGTGCGCCTCACCGGCATCTACGGTCCCGGACGCGAATGGCTGCTCAAGCAGGTGCGCGAAGGCTATCGCGTGGCCAGCGAGCCGCCGCTGTACGCCAACCGCATCCATGCCGAGGATGCTGCTGGCCTGCTTGCCACGCTGCTGGAGGCCGACCGCAGCGGGGTCGCGCTGGACGACTGCTACATCGGCGTCGACAACGACCCTGCGGCGCTGCATGAGGTAGTCGGCTGGCTGCGCGAGCAACTGGGTGTCACCCATTGGGCTGACGAGCAGACCGTACGCCGCGCCGGCAGCAAGCGCTGCAGCAACGCGCGCGCCCGCGCGCTGGGCTGGGAGCCGCGCTATCCGAGCTTCCGTGAAGGCTACGCGGCCATCCTCGCCGGAAAACAGGACTGAGATGGACGCCAACCGGCTGCTGGCGCGCCCCTGGTTACCGGGGGTGGAGTTGTTCCATGCGGACTTCTCCGGCCAGCCGTTCGGACGTCACAGCCACGATGCCTTCGCCATCGGCGCCATTCTCCAGGGCGCGGGCGGTTACCAGTGCCGCGGTGCGCACCATGTGCTGCCGGCCGGCACCCTGTCGCTGATGAACCCGGAGGAGCCGCACACCGGCAACGCCGAATCCGAGCGGCTGGTCTATCGGATGCTCTATATCGAGGAGTCGCGGCTGCTGCCGCTGCTTGGCCGCAAGCAGCTGCCGCGCGGTTTCCAGGCACTCAATCCGAACGATGACGGGCAGGTGGCGGACGCGCTGCGGCGTGTCGCCACGGAGTTCGAGCGCAACGATGCGCTGGCGCTGGAAAGCGAGCTGTTGGCGCTGCTGGAACTGGTCTTCGTCCGCCACGGCGGCATGCGCCCGGCTGCCTCGGCGTCGCGCGATGGCAGCGTCACCGCCAGGCTGCGCGACTACCTGGAGGCGCATTACCACGAGGCGGTCAGCCTCGATGAGCTGGCCATGCTGCTGCAGCGCCATCCGCGCCACCTGATCGAAGCCTTTCGCACCGCCTACGGTGTGCCGCCGCATACCTACCTGCTGCAGCGTCGGATCCGCGAGGCCAAGCGCTTGCTGGTCGCTGGCCAGAAGCCTCTGGACGTCGCACTGGCCCTGGGCTTCTACGATCAGGCGCATTTCTCCGGCACCTTCCGCCGCTTCACCGGCGTCACGCCCGGACACTTCCTGCGCGCCACGCGCACCTGACTTTCTTCCAAGACTGCCGCCGGCCGGTCTCTCCAGACTGCGCGACGCCGCTATTCGGGAGATCGCCATGTTCGCTGCCTTTGCGCTGGTCGCCAGCACCCACTTCGCTGCCCTGCTGTCGCCAGGGCCGGACTTCTTCCTGCTGATCCGTGCCGCGCTGCTGCGTGGTCGGCGTCATGCCGATGGCTGTGCGGCGGGCATCGCCCTGGCCAACCTGGCGAGCATGCTGCTGGTGCTGTTTGTCCTTGGCCTGCTGCCGGATGTGGCGAGCCACGGGCTGCGAGTGGTGCAGTTGCTGGGCGGCGCCTACTTCGCCTGGCTCGGCACGCAGGCGTTGCTGGCGCGGCGAGAACTGGATATTCCCACGGATCTGGGCCAGCAGCGCAGCGGAGGATTCCTCCGGGGCCTGCGCGAGGGACTGCTCGCCAGCAGCCTGAATCCCAAGCTGCCGATCTTCTACACCGGGCTGTTCGGCGTGCTCGGGCAGTTCCACTTGCCGAGCTGGGCGCTGGGTATCTGCGTGCTGTGGATGGGCGCGGTGGTGCTGCTGTGGGACCTGTTGCTGGTGCGCCTGCTGGATCGCCCGCGCTGGCGCGGCTGGCTCAAGCGCCGGGTCACGGCGCTGGATCGGCTCTGCGGTGGCCTGCTGCTGGCGCTGGGGGGCTGGCTGTTGTGGAGCGGGCTGCGCTGACCACACTCAATCGAGCCGGCCAGCCCGCTCGAGCGGATCAGTCGCGCTCCAGGGCCCAGACCTTGTTGCCGGGCGCGTAGCTCGGCATTTCGTCGGCCTGGGCGCGGTTCACCGCCTCGAACAGCTCCAGTTTGTCGCCGTCACGCTCGAACAGATACTCGCGGCCTTGCTGGCCCTGTTGCAGCCAGATGCTGTCGTTGTCGCCGCTCATGGCCGCGCAGTCGCCAGCCAGGCACAGCGCGTAGCGATCGAAGCCGGGCATGCCGTCGAGGCTGCCGTTGGGGGCGAACGTGACTTTGCTGCCCTTGCCTTCGCCTTCCTCGATGATCCAGGTGCCCTTGAGGTAGGCCGCGTACAGGGCATTCTCGAAGGTGCTGCCGGCCGGGCCTTGAGCCGCAGCCTGCTCCTTGGGGCGCAGGAAGCGCTGCTCGGGCCAGTTGTCGCTACCCACCTGCACCAGTTCCTTGCCGTCCAGCTCCAGGGACTCCTGGTTGCTGCCGTAGAACTCGACGCGGTAGTGCTTGGGATCGGTCTGGGTCAACTGGCCTTCGCCCAGTTCGAAGCCGTTGCTGAAAGTGGCCTGGTGGGTCTTGGTGTCCAGTTTCCATTCCAGGTTCGGGCCGTAGGCCAGCAGCGCCTCGCGCAGCTTGCCACCCTTGCCGGCGGCATCGATGGCGGCCTGGTTGACCCAGACACCGGAAGGGTCGGACGGGGTGCCGGCGCAGCCGGTGAGCAGGCCGATCAGGGCGCTCAGGATCAGGGCGCGACGCATGTTTGCTCCTTGCAGACAAGAGAACGGGGCCGCTGGGGCCCCGTAGGAATCACGTAACGCTTACTCCAGGACGACGATGGCGTCCATCTCGACCTGGGCGCCCTTCGGCAGGGCGGCGACGCCGATGGCGGCGCGGGCCGGGTAGGGCTGGACGAAGTACTTGCCCATGATCTCGTTGACCTTGGCGAAGTGCGACAGGTCGGTGAGGAAGATGTTCAGCTTGGCGACGTCGTGCAGGTAGCCGCCGGACGCTTCGATGACGGCTTTCAGGTTCTCGAAGACCTGGACGGTCTGTTCTTCGAAGCCCTCGACCAGTTCCATGGTTTTCGGGTCCAGCGGGATCTGACCGGAGACATAGACGGTGTTGCCAGCCTTGATGGCCTGGGAGTAGGTACCGATGGCGGCCGGGGCTTTGTCGGTATGGATAACGGTCTTGGTCATGTCGACTCCTTGGGGTGGGATCAGCTGCGCATGCGGGTGATGCGGATCACGCCCTTGAGCGCACGCAGCTTCTTGATGACGCGGGCCAGGTGCACACGGTCATGCACGCTGACGACGAGCTGGACCACGCTGATGCGACCGTCGCGCTCGTCCATGCTGATCTTCTCGATGTTGCCGTCGGCGGCGTTGACGCTGGTCGCCAGCAGGGCGATCAGGCCGCGCTGGTGTTCCAGCTCGACGCGCAGTTCGACGTTGAATTCGCCGGTGACATCCTTGGCCCAACTGAGCTGGATGCACTTTTCCGGATTGTGGCGAATTTCGCTGATGTTCCGGCAGTTCTCCAGGTGCACCACCATGCCCTTGCCGGCGGACAGGTGACCGACGATCGGGTCGCCGGGGATCGGCGTGCAGCACTTGGCGTAGCTGAGCACCAGGCCTTCGGTCCCGCGGATCGCCAACGGCCCTTCGGCGCTGGGGGCCTGTTCGCCTTCGCTGGACAGCAGGCGGCGCGCGACCACGTAGGCCATGCGGTTGCCCAGTCCGATCTCTTCGAGCAGGTCCTCGAAAACTTCCATGCGGTATTCGTTGAGCACACCCTGGATGCGTTCCTGCGGGATCTTCTCCAGGTGACTGTCGAAGCCGGCGAGGGTCTTGTTCAGCAGGCGCTCGCCGAGGTTGATCGACTCGGAGCGGCGCTGCAGCTTGAGCGCGTGGCGGATGTGCGTGCGCGCCTTGCCGGTGACCACGAAGTTGAGCCAGGCCGGGTTCGGCCGGGTACCCGGCGCGGTGACGATTTCCACCGTCGCGCCGCTCTGCAGCGGTTCGGACAGTGGCGCCAGGCGGCGGTTGATGCGGCAGGCGATACAGCTGTTGCCGACGTCGGTGTGCACCGCGTAGGCGAAGTCGACGGCCGTGGAGCCCTTGGGCAGCTCCATGATGCGGCCCTTGGGCGTGAAGACGTAGACCTCGTCCGGGAACAGGTCGATCTTCACGTTTTCGATGAATTCCAGCGAATTGCCGGCGCGCTGCTGCAGTTCGAGGATGCCCTTCACCCACTGGCGTGCGCGGGCGTGGGTGCCCTTCTGCGCTTCCTCTTCGCTGGACTTGTACAGCCAGTGCGCGGCGATGCCGTGGTTGGCCATCTCTTCCATCTCGCGGGTGCGGATCTGGATCTCGATGGGCACGCCGTGCATGCCGAACAGCGTGGTGTGCAACGACTGGTAGCCGTTGGCCTTGGGGATCGCGATGTAATCCTTGAAGCGACCGGGGAATGGCTTGTACAGGTTGTGGACGGCGCCCAGCACACGGTAGCAGGTGTCGACCTTGTCGACGATGATGCGGAAGGCGTAGACGTCCATGATTTCGTTGAACGCCTTGCGCTTGCCGCGCATCTTCTTGTAGATGCTGAACAGGTGCTTCTCGCGGCCCAGGACCTGGCCTTCCATGCCTTCGCGGGCAAGGCAGTTGACCAGCGATTCCTGGATCTTGCCGACGATCTCGCGGCGATTGCCCCGGGCCTTCTTCACCGCCTGGCGGATGCGCTCGGAGCGCATCGGGTGCATGGCCTTGAAGCCCAGGTCCTCGAATTCCACGCGCATGCTGTGCATGCCCAGCCGGTTGGCGATGGGCGCGTAGATTTCCAGGGTTTCCTTGGCGATGCGCCGGCGCTTCTCGCCGGACAGCACTTCCAGGGTGCGCATGTTGTGCAGGCGGTCAGCCAGCTTCACCAGGATCACGCGGATGTCGCGTGCCATGGCCATGGCCATCTTCTGGAAGTTCTCGGCCTGCGCCTCGGCCTTGGACTCGAAGTTCATCTGGGTCAGCTTGCTGACCCCGTCCACGAGTTCCGAGACGGTCTCGCCGAACTGCGCGGTGAGCGCTTCCTTGGCGATGCCGGTGTCCTCGATCACGTCGTGCAGCATGGCCGCCATCAGGCTCTGATGGTCCATGTGCATGTCGGCGAGAATGTTGGCGACGGCGAGCGGGTGGGTGACGTAGGCCTCGCCGCTGCGGCGGCGCTGCCCGTCGTGGGCCTGCTCGGCGTAGTAGTAGGCACGGCGGACCAGGTTGACCTGATCCGGGCCCAGATAGCTCGACAGCCGGTCGGCGAAGGCGTCTATGCTCGGCATGGGTTCACCCCCTGCCGAGCTGCATGTCGCGGTGTGCCGATTCGTCGGCCGGACATCGACTTACAGGGCCTCGTTGTTGGCCTCGTCTTCAAAAGCAGCGAACAGCGGCTCTTCTTCAACCACGTCCTCCTGCTGAACGATGTCAGCATCCACCAGGCCCGAGGCGATTTCGCGCAGGGCGACCACGGTGGGCTTGTCGTTTTCCCACGGTACCTTCGGCTCTTTGCCGCCGGTGGCCAGCTGGCGCGAACGCTTGGTGGCGAGCATGACCAGCTCGAAACGGTTATCGACGTTGTCCAGGCAGTCTTCAACGGTGACGCGGGCCATGGTGTTCCTCATTACGCAAATGGAGACCCGGAGAAATACCGGGCGGACTGGATAGTCTAAAAAATCGCCAATCTTTATGGAAGTGCCTTCTCTCGGCGGCGTCAGGCCAACAGGCGTTGCAGCAGCTCGGTGTGGCGTTGCTGCTGGGCATCCTGGCGCAGCTGGCGAGCGCGGAAGATCGCCTTGAGATCTTCCAGCGCGTGGGCGAAATCGTCGTTGATCACCAGGTGATCATATTCCACATAGTGGCTCATTTCGCTGACGGCTTCCTGCATGCGCCGCTCGATTACCTCGTCGCTGTCCTGGCCGCGATTGGTCAGGCGCTGGCGCAGGGCCTCCTGGGTCGGCGGCAGGATGAAGATCGACTGCGCCTGGGGCATCAGCCGGCGTACCTGCTGCGCGCCCTGCCAGTCGATCTCCAGGATCAGGTCGTTGCCTTCGGCGAGGGTCTTCTCGACCCAGCGCTGGGAGGTGCCGTAGAGGTTGTCGAAGACCTGCGCGTGCTCGAGGAACTCGTTGCGCTCGAGCATGGCGCGGAACGTGTCGTGACCGACGAAGTGGTAGTTCACCCCGTCCACCTCGCCCGGACGCATGCCGCGGGTGGTGTGGGAGACGGAGACGCGCACGCTGGGCATGGCGTCGAGCAGGGCCTTGACCAGGCTGGTCTTGCCGGCGCCCGACGGCGCGGAAACGATGTAGAGGGTGCCGGACATGGCGCTTTCCTGGAGTTGCGGTTGACGGGTGTTGAAGCCGGAAGCGTCCGGCTTACTCGATATTCTGGACCTGCTCGCGCATCTGCTCGATCAGGACCTTGAGGTTGACCGCTGCCTGGGTGGAGCGCGGGTCGAACGCCTTCGAGCCCAGCGTGTTGGCCTCGCGGTTGAGTTCCTGCATCAGGAAGTCCAGGCGCCGACCGGCGGCGCCACCGGCCTTGAGCACGCGGCGTACTTCGGTGACATGGGTGGTCAGGCGATCCAGCTCTTCGGCGACGTCGCTCTTCTGCGCCAGCAGGACCATTTCCTGCTCCAGGCGCTGCGGGTCGAGCTCGGCTTTCATCTCGGTGAAACGGTCGAGCACTTTCTGGCGTTGGTTGGCGAGCATTTCCGGCACCAGCTGGCGCAGGTTGGCCACGTCTTCCTGCATGGCCGTCAGGCGATCGTCGATGATCTTCGAAAGCTCGGCGCCTTCGCGGGCACGGCCGGCCTTGAGCTCGTCGAGGGCCTGGGTGAAGGCGGCCAGCGCGCTGGCGTTGAGCGCCTGCGGGTCGGCGGCATCGCCTACCAGCACGCCCGGCCAGGCCAGCACGGCCAGCGGGTCCAGCGGGGCGGGATTCTGGATCAGGCCGGCGACGGTTTCGGCGGCGGTGACCAGCTGCGCGGCGCGCTCGCGGTCGACCTGCAGCGCCTTGCCGGCGTTTTCCTCGTTGAAGCGCAGGGTGCACTCCACCTTGCCGCGCGACAGGCCCTGGCGCAGGGCCTCGCGCACCGCGCCTTCGAGGTCGCGGAAGGCTTCGGGCAGGCGCAGGTTGGGCTCCAGGTAACGGTGGTTGACCGAGCGCAGCTCCCAGCTGAGGGTTCCATGGGCGCTGGCGCTCTCGACGCGGGCGAAGGCGGTCATGCTGTGGACCATGGAGTCACCTCTCTAAAGGGCTTGGAAAACGGCCGACAGGTCGTCGGAAACCGGTAATTGTACCCCAGCGTGGCGCGCCGCAGCACGCTGGCGGTGGTTGCACCCGTCCGCTGGCCTCTATAATGGCGGACATTCCCCCGCCAGTAATCTGTACAGGATGCCTCCATGAACCGTCCCAGTGGCCGCGCCGCCGACCAACTGCGCCCGATCCGTATCACCCGCCATTACACCAAGCACGCCGAGGGCTCCGTGCTGGTCGAGTTCGGCGACACCAAGGTGATCTGCACCGTCAGCGCCGAATCCGGTGTGCCGCGCTTCCTCAAGGGCCAGGGCCAGGGCTGGCTGACCGCCGAGTACGGCATGCTGCCGCGCTCGACCGGCGAGCGTAACCAGCGTGAAGCCGCGCGCGGCAAGCAGGGTGGCCGTACCCTGGAAATCCAGCGCCTGATCGGCCGCTCCCTGCGCGCCGCGCTGGACCTGAGCAAGCTGGGCGAGAACACCCTGTACATCGACTGCGATGTGATCCAGGCCGACGGCGGCACCCGCACGGCGTCCATCACCGGCGCCACCGTGGCGCTGATCGATGCCCTGGCCGTTCTGAAGAAGCGCGGTGCACTCAAGGGCAACCCGCTCAAGCAGATGGTCGCCGCGGTTTCCGTGGGCATGTACCAGGGCGAGCCGGTGCTGGACCTGGACTACCTGGAAGACTCCGCCGCCGAGACCGACCTGAACGTGGTCATGACCGATGCCGGCGGCTTCATCGAAGTCCAGGGTACCGCCGAGGGCGCGCCCTTCCAGCCGGCCGAGCTGAATGCCATGCTGGAACTGGCGCAGCAGGGGCTGCGCGAACTGTTCGAACTGCAGCGCGCTGCGCTGGCGGACTGACCCGACAGGCGGTGAGTCCGCCTGATCTTCACGTGCAAGGAGCGAAAGGATGAGCGACGAAGTACCGGTACAGCAGGTTCAGCCGAGCCAGGAAGCCCGTCAGTGGGCGATGTTCTGTCACTTCGCCGCCTTCCTCGGCTTCATCTTTCCCTTCGGCAACCTGCTCGGGCCGCTGATCGTCTGGCAGATCAAGCGTGAATCGGACCCGTTCGTGGATCGCCAGGGCAAGGAAGCGCTGAACTTCCAGATCACCGTGAGCCTTGCGGTGGTGGTCAGCTTCCTGCTGATGCTGGTGGTGATCGGCTTCTTCCTGCTGGGACTGGTGAGCATCGGCGCGCTGGTGCTCACCATCATCGCCGGGATCAAGGCCAACGAAGGGCTGGATTACCGCTATCCCTTCACCTGGCGCCCGATCAAGTAGGCGACGAATTCCAGGTACGAAAAAGCCGGCTTGGAGCCGGCTTTTTTCTGTCCGCCTGGCGGCGGGGCGACAGGACTCAGATGCTCAGGGTCCAGTCGTAGTCCACGATCAGCGGCGCATGCTGGGAGAAGCGCGGCTGGCGCGGCAGCTTGGCGCTGCGCACGAAGCGGCGCAGACCCGGCGTGAGGATCTGATAGTCGAAGCGCCAGCCCAGGTTGAGCAGCTCGGCCTGTTCGCTGTCCGGCCACCAGCTGTACTGGTCGCCTTCGCGGTTGACCTCGCGCAGGGCGTCGACATAGCCCATGGTGCCGAAGATCTCATCCATCCAGCCGCGCTCCGGCGCCATGAAGCCCGGAGATTGCTGGCATTCGCGCCAGTTCTTCACGTCCAGCTTCTGGTGCGCAACGTAGAGCGAGCTGCAATAGATGTATTCGCGGCGCTTGCGGCGCTGCTTGTTCATGTACTGGGCGAAATCGTCCATGAACTTGAACTTGTGGTTCAGGTTCTCATCCCCTTCCTGCCCGGTAGGCAGCAGGAGAGTGGCGATACTCACCTTATCGAAATCGGCTTGCAGGTAGCGCCCGTAACGATCGGCCATCTCGAAACCCAGACCGCTTATGACAGCCTTGGGTTGCAGACGACTATAGAGTGCGACGCCACCCTGACTGGGCACTTCGGCATCGCAGGCGTACAGGAAGTAGCCATCCAGTTGGTAGGATGGGTCATCCAGATCGAAAGCGGAGGCGCGGGTATCCTGCAAGCAGATCACGTCGGCATTCTGGGCTTGCAGCCAACTGAGCAATCCACGCTCGGCTGCAGCCTGAATACCATTCACGTTCACACTGATGATCCGCATAAATGGCCCCCAAAATCACGTGTGTGTATGATACCCGAGCTCAAACGGTTTAGCTAAATTCATACCGGCCGGTTCTCTCCCATGCAGCCATATCAGCGCGATTTCATCCGCTTCGCTATCGAGCGCGGCGTTCTTCGCTTCGGCGAATTCACCCTCAAGTCCGGGCGCACCAGTCCGTACTTCTTCAATGCAGGCCTGTTCAATACCGGCGTTGCGCTGTCCCAGCTGGGTCGTTTCTACGCCAGCGCCGTGGTCGACAGCGGCATACCTTTCGACGTGTTGTTCGGCCCGGCCTATAAAGGAATTCCGTTGGCGGCCGCTACAGCCATTGCACTGGCGGAACAGCATGGCCGCGACCTGCCCTGGTGCTTCAACCGCAAGGAAGCCAAGGACCACGGCGAAGGTGGCACGCTGGTCGGCGCACCGCTGACCGGTCGCGCGCTGATCATCGATGACGTGATCACCGCCGGCACCGCGATCCGCGAGGTCATGCAGATCATCGACGCCCAGGGGGCCCAGGCCGCCGGCGTGCTGATCGCGCTGAACCGCCAGGAGCGTGGCAAGGGCGAACTGTCGGCGATCCAGGAAGTCGAACGGGACTTTTCGATTCCGGTCGTGAGCATTGTCTCGCTGGAGCAAGTGCTGGAATATCTGGCTGGTGATGGGCAGCTCAAGCAGCATCTCGCGGCAGTCGAGGCCTATCGAGCGCAGTACGGTATCTAACCGGAACAAGGGTGTCGGGCATGGCCAAGCAGGGTGCTTTCCGCTACAGGGTGTTGATGGGGCTTCTGGGAGCCATGCTCGCCGACCAGGCGCTGGCTGCCGGTCAGCCGAGCGGCCAGGTGGAGATGTACCGGTACGTGGATGACCGGGGCATCACTGTCATCGATCGCCTGGGTGTACCGCCGCAATACATCGGCAAGGGCTACCAGGTGCTGAACGATCAGGGGCGGGTCATCCGCGAAGTGCCGCCGGCACCGACCGCCGCCGAGATCGAGCAGCGCAAGGCCGACGCTGCCCGTGCCAGTTCAGACCAGCAACTCATGCGCCTGTACACCAGCGTGGACGATGTTGATCGTGCTCGTGACCGCAAGCTGGCCGAGCTCGATGGGTTGTCCAGTGTGGCCAAGGGCAACCTGCAGTCCCTGAAGATGCAGCAGGCCGGCCTGCAGGCCCGCGCTGCCGACCAGGAGCGCGCCGGGCGCCAGGTGCCGGCCGAACTGGTCGAGCAACTGGACAATCTGCGCAGCGACGAGCAGCGCCTGCAGCAGGACATTGCCCGTTACCAGCAACTGCGCTCCCAGGCGCAGGACAGCTTCGCCGCCGACCGGGCGCGTTTCGCCCAGATTTCTGGCGGTAACTGAGGCTGACATTCGCCGCGCCTATGGCTGCAGCCCTTACTGCTGAGGCGAGACGCGCTCGAACTCGTTGATCTTCCCGCGCAGCCAGTCCGGCAGTGGCTGGCTCGTTCGGTCTTCGCCGGCGTAGGCGTAGATCAGTTCCCCCAGTGTCAGCAGGGTTTCATCACACCAGATCGCTACCTGGAAGGTCAGGCTGCTGCGGCCGAGCCGACTGGCGCGCACGCCCATTTCCAGCCAGTCGTCGAAGCGTGCCGGTGCGAGATATTCCAGGGTGGTCTTCACCGCGAACAGGTCGCCGCCGCCACGCAGCAGGTCGGCCGGATAGTTCACGCCCAGGTGGCGGTAGTACTCGGTCGTGGCGACGTCGGCGTAGGTCAGGTAGTTGCCGTTGAAGACGATGCCTTGCGGGTCGACCTCCGACCAGCGCACGCGCAGGCCGTGGAAGAAGCTGAAGTCATTGCGGGAAACGGGGGACGCGGCCATGTCGGACAACCTCCTGAAGACCTGTTCGAGTCAGGACGTCCCTGAGGCCGAAGCAGCCTCGAACAGGCAAAAAAACACCCGCGTGGATCGCTCCAGGCGGGTGTCGTTTTCGATCAGCGCTGCTTGCGGTTGGTGATCAGCGTGCCGACACCGCTGTCGGTGAAGATCTCCAGCAGCACGGCGTTGGGCACACGACCATCGATGATGTGCGCGCTGGTCACGCCACCCTGCACCGCTTCGAGGGCGCAACGGATCTTCGGCAGCATGCCGCCGTAGATGGTGCCGTCGGCGATCAGCTCGTTGACCTGCTCGGTGGTCAGGCCGGTGAGGACCTGGCCCTGCTTGTCCATGAGGCCGGCGATGTTGGTGAGCAGCATCAGCTTCTCGGCCTTCAGCGCCTCGGCCACCTTGCCGGCCACCAGGTCAGCGTTGATGTTGTACGACTCGCCGTTGGCGCCGACGCCGATCGGCGCGATGACCGGGATGAAGTCGCCCTGGACCAGCATGTTCAGCAGCTCGACGTTGACCCCGGTGACTTCGCCCACATGGCCGATGTCGATGATTTCCGGCTTGGTCATCTCCGGCGTCTGGCGGGTGACGGTGAGCTTCTTCGCGCGGATCAGCTCGGCGTCCTTGCCGGTCAGGCCGATGGCGCTGCCGCCGTGACGGTTGATCAGGTTGACGATGTCCTTGTTCACCTGGCCACCGAGGACCATCTCCACCACGTCCATGGTCTGCGCGTCGGTAACGCGCATGCCATCGATGAAGTGGCTCTCGATCGACAGGCGGCTGAGCAGGTCGCCGATCTGCGGGCCGCCACCATGGACCACCACCGGGTTGATGCCGACGGCTTTCATCAGCACCACGTCGCGGGCGAAGCTGTTCTTCAGCTCGTCCGTCTCCATGGCGTTGCCGCCGTACTTGATCACCAGCGTCTTGCCGACGAAGCGGCGGATGTAGGGCAGGGCTTCGGCAAGGACGCGGGCAACCTGGGCGGCGTCATCGCGGCTCTGGGTCATGGTGGGCTCCAGCATAGAGGTCAAAATGGCAGGCTGAGGGCGGGATCGACCGCTTTCAGCTGGGTACGGAACACGTCCTTGATGCGCTCCAGTTCGTCCTGGGAATCCGCCTCGAAGCGCAGGACCAGCACCGGCGTGGTGTTGGACGCGCGAACCAGGCCCCAGCCTTTGGGGTAATCCACACGCACGCCGTCGAGTGTGGTGAGGTTGGCTTCACCCCACTGGCCACGGGCCTGCAGCGCCTCGATCAGAGCGAACTTGCCCTCGTCGGTGACGGTGATGTTGATTTCCGGGGTGGAAATATCCATCGGGAACGCGGAGAACACGCGCTCGGCATCGCGCTTGTCCAGGCTGATGATTTCCAGCAGACGCGCGGCGCTGTAGATGCCGTCGTCGAAGCCATACCAGCGTTCCTTGAAGAAGATGTGGCCGCTCATCTCGCCGGCGAGCAGGGCGCCGGTTTCCTTCATCTTCTTCTTGATCAGCGAGTGACCGGTCTTCCACATCACCGGGCGGCCGCCATAGCCGCTGATCAGGGAGATCAGGCGACGGGTGCATTTGACGTCGAAGATGATGTCGGCGCCGGGGTTGCGCGATACCACGTCCTTGGCGAACAGCATCAGCAGGCGGTCGGGGTAGATGATGGTACCTTCGTTGGTCACCACGCCCACGCGGTCGCCATCGCCGTCGAAGGCCAGGCCGAGGTCGGCGCCGGTCTCTTTCACCTTGGCGATCAGGTCTTCCAGGTTCTCGGGCTTGCCCGGATCCGGGTGGTGGTTGGGGAAGGTGCCGTCGACGTCGCAGTACAGCGGGATCACGGTGCAGCCCAGGGCTTCGATCAGCTGTGGAGCGATCACGCCGGCCACGCCGTTGCCGCAGTCCACCACCACCTTCAGCGGCTTGGCCAGGGCGATGTCGTCGCGGATCTGCTGGAAGTAGCGCGGCAGGATGTCGACCTGCTGCACGCTGCCCACACCGGAGGCGAGGTCGTCGTTCTGGATGCGCTCGCGCAGGGCCTGGATCTGTTCGTTGGCCAGGGTCTCACCGGCGACAACGATCTTGAAGCCGTTGTAGTCCGGCGGGTTGTGGCTGCCGGTGAGCATCACGCCCGACTTGCCTTCCAGGACGTTGGCTGCGTAGTACAGGACCGGCGTCGGCACCATGCCGATGTCGGTGACCTGGCAACCGCAATCGACCAGGCCCTGGATCAGTTGCTGCACCAGCTCAGGGCCGGACAGGCGGCCATCGCGGCCCACGGAGACGCACGGCTCGCCGCGCGCCAGGCTTTCGGAACCGATCGCGCGGCCGACCCAGTAGGCGGTCTCGGCGGTCAGGGTGTCACCGACCACGCCACGGATGTCGTAGGCGCGGAAGATGCTGGCGGGCAATTGCGGGGCTTTTGGCGTGCTCATAGCGGATGTTTGCTCCAATCCCAGGAGATCCTGGTCTTCATCAAGAATGTCGATGTCCAGAATATCGGTGTTCTGGAATAGCGGATCGACCAATGGCGTTTCGGCACCAGCTGCTGGGGCGCTGGCAGCGACGACAGCCGGAGTCGGCTGAACGGGGGCTGCAGGCGCGGCGGGCGTGCTGGCGCTGGGTGTTTCGGTCTTGCGGCGCGGCTGGCGGGCCAGCGCCTGGGCCAGTGCCTGCAGGCTCGGCAGGCTCAGCTCAGGAGCTTTGGCAGTGCGTTGGCCGGCGAGTTCCTGAATGAACTGCCCCAGGGCCTGGGCGTCCTTGCTGACGCGGCGCTGCATTGAACTCTGCGCAAAGTAGAGGCCAAGCAGGCCACCCACCAGCGCGAACAGTGCAGCAATGCCGAGCAGGGGCAGCGAGTACAGCGGGTCGGTGATGGTCGGGCCGGGGATGAAGGTCAGCTTCCAGTTCGGATTGCCGCTGGACGTATTGATCGGCGCGGCATCACCAGCCTGGCCGCGCTGCAGCAGGACCTGTGCCGGCGAGTTGCCGAACTGCTGGGACAGCTGTAGCTGTCCGATATCGGCGGACATCGGCGGCAGGCTGCCGAGCAGTCGCTGCAGGTCGACCACCAGCAGCAGCGAACCCTGGATCGAGTTGTCCGCTGCACGCAGGGCGGTAGGGCTGTACACCAGCCAGCGGGTGCCGACCTTGTAGGCTTCCGGGGCGACGGCCTGGCCGCTCTCGACGCGGTGCAGCATGTCCAGCGCGGCATAGTTCAGCGGACCGGGACGGGAGGCGTCCTGCACGGCCTGGCCGTTGGCGTTCAGGTGAACGTCCACCAGCGCGTCCAGGTGGCCCTGGGTCAGCGTCTTCTCCAGCGCGGCGATGCGCGTCGGGTCATTGCTCTGCAGGGCCGGGAGCAATTGCGGGTCGCTCGCCATGGCGCGGCTGTCCGCCGTCAGCAGGCTGAGGGACTGGCGCAGCGCGCCGGCCTGGCTTTCCGACCAGGCGCTGCTGAGTTGGGCCACATGGGTCTTGTCCGCCTGACCGAACAGGCTGAACCACAGCAGTGCGCCAGCCGCGGCCACGCCGCCGACGGTGAGAACGACGGCGGGCAGCAGGGGTTTCAGATCGACCTTGGCGGCCGGTCCCTTGGCGGGCTTCTCCGCCGGTACGAGTTCCGGCAGATCAGCGCTGTCCTTGGCAGTGCGTTGGAAAAGTTTCATGCAACGTCTCCTCGGCGATTCATCCTGAAAAGGGAAAGGGTCAATGGCTGCCGGAATGACCGAAGCCACCGGCACCGCGCTGGCTTTCGTCGAACGTCTCGACCAGCTCGAAATGCGCCTGTACCACCGGCACCAGCACCAGTTGGGCGATGCGCTCGCCGATGGCGATCCTGAATGCCGTCTCGCCGCGGTTCCAGCAGGACACCATCAGCTCGCCCTGGTAGTCCGAATCGATCAGGCCGACCAGGTTGCCCAGCACGATGCCGTGCTTGTGGCCCAGGCCGGAACGCGGCAGGACCAGTGCCGCCAGGCCGGGATCGGCGATGTAGATCGACAGGCCGGTGGGGATCAGCACGGTCTGGCCCGGCTCGAGGACGCAGTCGTCCTTGAGCATGGCACGCAGGTCGAGGCCGGCGGAACCCGGGGTGGCGTACTGCGGCAGCGGGAAGTCGCTGCCCAGGCGGGGATCGAGGATCTTGGCTTGCAGGGAATGCATTGAGTTCTCAGTGTTGATTGATGCGTTCGGCGATGAAGGCGATCAGCTGGCGGGCAATCTTGCCCTTGCTGGTCTGGGCGAACGCAGTCTTGTGCAATTCGCGGTCGATGACCGTGATGGCGTTCTCTTCACTATTGAAGCCGATGGACGGATTGGCGACGTCATTGGCGACGATCAGATCGAGATTCTTGTCCTTGAGCTTGCGCGAGGCGTACTCGAGCAGGTTCTCGGTCTCCGCGGCGAAGCCGACGCTGAAGGGCCGGTCATTGCGCAGCGAGAGGGTGGCGAGAATGTCGGGATTGCGCACCAGCTGCAAGAGCAATCCGTCACCCTTGGTGGGGTCCTTCTTGAGCTTCTGTGTGGCGACCAGTTCCGGGCGGTAGTCGGCCACGGCGGCGGAAGCGATCAGGATGTCCGCCGGCATTGCCGCTTCGCACGCGCCGAGCATGTCGCGGGCGCTGACCACGTCGACGCGGCTCACCCGGTCCGGGGTCGGCAGGTGCACCGGGCCGGTCACCAGGGTCACGCGGGCGCCGGCTTCGGCGGCCGCCTCGGCGAGGGCGAAACCCATCTTCCCGGAGCTGTGATTGGTGATGTAGCGCACCGGGTCGATGTTTTCCTGGGTAGGGCCTGCCGTGATCAGGATGTGCTGGCCGGTCAGGGCCTTGAACTCGAAGCAGTCGGCGGCCAGTTGTGCCAGTTCCTCGGCTTCGAGCATGCGTCCGGGGCCGACGTCGCCGCAGGCCTGGCTTCCGGCGGCGGGGCCGAAGAAGTGCAGGCCGCGCGAACGCAGCAGCTCGGCATTCACCTGGGTAGCCGGGTCGCGCCACATGGCCTGGTTCATCGCCGGGGCGAGCGCAACCTGCGCGTCGGTGGCGAGCACCAGGGTGGTCAGCAGATCGTTGGCGACGCCCTGGGCCAGGCGCGCCATCAGATCGGCGGTGGTGGGGGCAATCAGCACGAGGTCGGCCCAGCGGGCCAGTTCGATATGCCCCATGGCCGCTTCGGCGGCGGGGTCGAGCAGATCCAGGTGCACCGGGTGGCCGGACAGCGCCTGAAGCGTGAGCGGCGTGATGAACTCGCGGCCGCCCTGGGTCATCACGACACGCACCTCGGCGCCCTGATCGCGCAACCGGCGGACCAGTTCGGCGCTCTTGTAGGCGGCGATACCGCCGCCGACGCCCAGCACGATGCGTTTACGATAGAGCCGCTGCATAGGCCAGCCT
Organism: Pseudomonas sp. BB438; assembly: GCF_057180225.1. Taxonomy (NCBI): domain Bacteria; kingdom Pseudomonadati; phylum Pseudomonadota; class Gammaproteobacteria; order Pseudomonadales; family Pseudomonadaceae; genus Pseudomonas; species Pseudomonas sp. BB438. The sequence goes on along the minus strand of NZ_CM170001.1, from coordinate 6,316,364 downwards.
TAAATACGGAAATGGATGACGCGCGCTGAAGCCGACGACGCCTCCCCAGGCCCCCGGCTGCGCGAAGCGAGGGGGCTAAGATAGCACAGCGCCCGCAGCGGAACAGCGGGCGGTCCTGACTGGGAGGCGGTGTGAGAATTCTTGACTGGCCGGCGGCGGAGCGCCCTCGGGAGAAACTCCTCGAGCGGGGCGCAGCAAGCCTGAGTGACGCCGAGTTGCTTGCCATCTTCCTGCGCACCGGAGTGGCCGGGTGCAGCGCCGTCGACCTGGCGCGCCGGCTGCTGGTGGAGTTCGGCAGCCTACGTGCGCTGCTGGAAGCTGATCTCGACGCTTTCTGCCGTCACCACGGCCTTGGCCCGGCGAAGTTCGCCCAGCTCCAGGCGGTGCTGGAAATGGGGCGTCGGCACCTGGCCGAGGACATGGATCGTGGCCCAGCGCTGGAGAGCCCGCAGGCGGTGCGCAACTTCCTCAAGGCGCGGCTGCGCCATGAGCCCCACGAGGTCTTCGCCTGTCTGTTCATGGACAACCGCCACCGGGTGCTGGAGTTCGAGGTGTTGTTCCATGGTTCGATCGACAGCGCCAGCGTCTATCCCCGGCAGATCGTCAAGCGCGCCCTGGCGCACAACGCCGCTGCGCTGATCCTGGCGCACAACCATCCTTCCGGCGTGTGCGAGCCGAGCCGCTCGGATCACCTGCTGACCCAGCGCATCGTCGAGGCGCTGGCGCTGATCGACGTGCGCGTGCTGGATCACTTCATCGTCGGTGACGGCGAGCCGCAGTCAATGGCCGAGCTGGGGATGGTCTGAGAGGCGGCGCTGGATGTCGCGCAGCAGGCGTCGGCGGATCAGCCCGCTGACCGGACGGATGGCCAGCCAGTACGGCGTGAACAGCAGGCGGCTGCGGCGGTCCGGGCAGTGCACGCGGGTTTCCGTGCGGAGGAGGGTGAAGCCCTCCTTCTCCGCCTGCTCGCAGGAGAAATGCAGCACCAGCCGCGCGGTGCCGGGCTCGGCAAAGCGTCGGAAGGCGTCGCCATCGGCGCACGGGCGCAGGCCGAAGTCGCTGCGCCAGAAACGTCCGATCAGCCCGTAGGCGAGCTCGCGGTCGGCGTTGCGGCCGAGCAGGGTGAACTCATGCAGGCCGAAGCGCGGGCGGTCCTCCAGAGCGTTGCGCAGACCCAGGCGCAGGGCCAGCCTGGCCGGCGCCTCGCGGATCTGCAGGAAACGCTGCACCAGCGGGTCGTGCTCGGCGGTGAGTTGGCCCACAGCGTCCAGCACCTGGCCGGGCGATGCCCGCAGGGTCAGCGAGTGCCGCTCGGCGAACTGGAACTCCCGCAGCAGATGGTCGAGCAGTTCGCCGTTCAGAGCTGCACCTTCGAGTAGTCCTGGCGGCCGAAGGGGTTCGCCACATAGCCCTTGACGTTCTGGCGGGTCAGCACCGAGGCGGTCGGGTGCGCCAGCGGCAGCCACAGGGCCTGGTCGTGGATGATCTGCTGGGCCTGGTGGTACAGCTCGCTGCGCTTGCGCTGGTCGGCCACTGCCTTGCCCTGGCTGATCAGGCCGTCGAGCTTGGCGTCGCAGTAGCGCGCGAAGTTCAGCCCGGACTTGACGCTGGCGCAGGAGAATTGCGGGGTGAGAAAGTTGTCCGGGTCGCCGTTGTCGCCAGCCCAGCCCATGAACAGCAGGTCATGCTCGCCGGCCTTGGCGCGGCGGATCAGTTCGCCCCATTCGATCACGCGGATTTCGGCCTGGATGCCGATCTGCGCCAGGTCCGCCTGCAGCAGCTGTGCGCCGACACTGGGGTTGGGGTTGAGCAGGCTGCCGGAGGGACGGGTCCAGATGGTGGTCTTGAAACCGTCCTTGTGCCCGGCCTCGGCCAGCAGCGCGCGGGCCTTGTCCAGGTCGCGCGGGTAGCCGGGAATGTCCTTGGCGTAGCTCCAGGTGTTGGGCGGATAGACGCCGTCGGCGGCAGTGGCGCTGCCGGCGAACACGCTCTTGAGGTAGGTGCCCTTGTCGAAGGCGAGGTTGATCGCCTGGCGCACCTTGGCGTTGTCCAGCGGCGGGTGCTGGCTGTTGATGCCGACGAACGCGGTCATGAAGGCCGGGGTCTGCTCGACCTTGAGCTCGGCGCTCTTCTGCGCGGCCTCGACGTCCAATGGCTTGGGCGACAGGGCGATCTGGCATTCCCCGCGCTTGAGCTTCTGCAGGCGTACGCTGGCATCCGGGGTGATGGCGAACACCAGGTTATCCACCGCCGGCTTGCCGCCGAAGTACTCGGCATTGGCGCTGTAGCGCACCACGGCGTCCTTCTGGAAGCGCTTGAAGACGAAGGGCCCGGTACCGATCGGCTGGGCGTTGAGTTTCTCCGGGGTGCCGGCCTTCATCAACTGGTCGGCGTACTCGGCGGAATAGATGGAGGCGAAGCCCATGCTGAGCATCGCCAGGAAGGTGGCGTCCGGGTGGTTGAGGCTGAAGCGCACGTGCTGGGCGTCGACCTTCTCCACGGCCTTGACCAGACTCGGCAGCTGCATCGACTGGGCGTGGGGAAAGCCGCTCTGCGCGACCTTGTGCCAGGGCTGGGTCGGGTCGAGCATGCGCTGGAAGCTGAATACCACGTCGTCGGCGCTCAGCGTGCGGCTGGGCTTGAAGTAGTCGGTGTGGTGGAAGACCACGCCGTCGCGCAGCTGGAAATCGTAGGTCAGACCGTCGTCGGACACCTGCCAGCTCTCGGCCAGGCTCGGCACCACTTCGCCACGGGCGGCGTCGAAGTCCACCAGGCGGTTCATCAGCACGTCGGCCGAGGCGTTGGTGGTGGTCAGCGAGTTGTACTGGACTACGTCGAAGCCTTCAGGGCTGGCTTCGGTGCACACGCTCAGCGAGGCGGCGCTGGCGAGGGCAGGGGAAAGAAGGAGAGCAAGAAGGGCGAGACGCATGACGAACTCCGTGTGAGCTGGCAAGATGCCCATCCGCAAGGCTGGGCGGGTCATGCAAGGCTGATGGCAGCCTCGAAGGAGCTACCCTAGACCAAGCCGTCGGCCCTCACAACGATGACAAGCGACGAACGGCACCAGTGCCGCGGCCCACGGGGGCTGGCGTTGGCTTTTTCGAGTCATGCTTTCCCTTGCAGCTGGAAGTGACTTTCTGATATAAAGCTGCGCTCTTTTCTGGGGCCCTGCCTGATCCTGCGACCTGATTGCGGCGAAGCGGCAGTTAAGACCCCGGTGAAACTGAGAATCCTATTGAGTTAAGCAGCCAACCCATGCCGGGTTTGGCATGTGGTTTACAGAGGGCTGAGCCATGTCGAGAGTTTGCCAAGTGACCGGTAAGGGTCCGGTTACCGGGAACAACATTTCCCACGCACACAACAAAACCCGCCGCCGTTTCCTGCCGAACCTGCAGCACCACCGTTTCTGGGTTGAATCCGAGAAGCGCTTCGTGCGTCTGCGCGTTTCCGCCAAAGGCATGCGTATCATCGACAAGCGTGGCATCGAGGCCGTTCTGAACGACCTGCGCGCCCGCGGCGAAAAATTCTAAGGAGCTGCAGTCATGCGCGAACTGATCCGTTTGGTGTCCAGCGCCGGTACCGGCCACTTCTACACCACCGACAAGAACAAGCGTACCAAGCCTGAGAAAATCGAGATCAAGAAATACGATCCGGTTGTTCGCAAGCACGTGGTCTACAAGGAAGCCAAGATCAAGTAATTGATCTTCGCCCTTGTGAAGAAACCCGCCCTCATGGCGGGTTTTTTCTTGCCCGCGATTTTTCCGTTCGAAGATTGCAGGCGAAAAAAAGCCCGCCGATTGGCGGGCTTTTTCATGTTCGGGCGATCAGGCCTTCTGCTCGAAGATCACATAGACCTTGCGGCAGGGTTCCAGTACTTCCCAGGTGCCGCTGAAGCCGGCCGGGATCACGAAGCGGTCCCCGACCCGCACGGTCTTGGCGCCGCCGTTGGCATCGCGGATCACCGATACGCCCTGAAGGATCTCGCAGTATTCATGCTCGGTGTAGCTGACGTTCCAGTGGCCCGGTTCGCCTTCCCAGATGCCTACGTTGAACTGGCCGCAGTCGCTGGCGTAGTGGTTGCGCACGTTCTGTGCCGGGTCGCCCTTGATGATGCGGTCCGGAGCGGGGCGGTAGTGTTCGGGGGCGGTGGTGGCCTGGGCGAAATCGACGATCTGCTCGACGTTCATGGCGGTCTCGGTTCTTTAGAGTTGTTGGCGAGAGTGCGTGCGGGCACGCGCAGCGCTGTTGGATATTTACTCCGAAGCGGCTGTCGGAAAACCATCAGCCGACGAATCAGGGCAGTCTATGTTTAATAAAACGAACGTGACAAGGCCATTTGGCCGCTTAGTGTAAAAAATATTGAAAATTGACTGCCGCAGGTTTAGGGTGGCGAACAGCATGCGTTCGCTCCGCCTTGCGGAATTTTTGACAGTGCGCCCGCCGGGCGCCTGCACCTGATAAGTACATTAATAAGAGGACACGTTGTCATGGGTACCCTCACTCGCGCCGATTGGGAAGCTCGCGCCAAGGACCTGAAGATCGAAGGCCGCGCCTTCGTCAACGGTGAGTACGTCGACGCCGCATCCGGCGCCACCTTCGATTGCATCAGCCCTGTGGATGGTCGCTTCCTGGCCAAGGTCGCCAGTTGCGATCTGGCCGATGCCGAGAGTGCCGTGCAGGTTGCCCGTGCTGCGTTCGATTCCGGCGTCTGGTCGCGCCTCGCCCCGGCCAAGCGCAAGAAGGTCATGATCCGTTTCTCCGAACTGCTGCTGGAGAACGCCGAGGAACTGGCCCTGCTGGAAACCCTCGACATGGGCAAGCCGATCAGCGACTCGCTGAGCATCGACGTGTCCAGCGCCGCCAACAGCCTGCGCTGGAGCGGTGAAGCGATCGACAAGATCTACGACGAAGTCGCCGCCACCGCCCACAACGAACTGGGCCTGGTCACCCGCGAGCCGGTCGGCGTCGTCGCCGCCATCGTTCCGTGGAACTTCCCGCTGCTGATGACCTGCTGGAAACTCGGCCCGGCGCTGTCCACCGGTAACTCGGTGATCCTCAAGCCCTCCGAGAAGTCCCCGCTGACCGGCATCCGCATCGCCCAGCTGGCCATCGAGGCCGGCATTCCGAAAGGCGTGTTCAACGTCCTGCCGGGCTTCGGCCACACCGTAGGCAAGGCCCTGGCCCTGCACATGGACGTCGATACCCTGGTGTTCACCGGTTCGACCAAGATCGCCAAGCAGCTGATGATCTACGCGGGCGAATCCAACATGAAGCGCGTCTGGCTGGAAGCCGGCGGCAAGAGCCCGAACATCGTCTTCGCTGACGCTCCGGACCTGAAAGCCGCTGCCGAGGCCGCCGCCAGCGCCATCGCCTTCAACCAGGGCGAAGTTTGCACCGCTGGTTCGCGCCTGCTGGTGGAGAAGTCGATCAAGGCCGAATTCGTGCCGATGGTCGTCGAGGCCATCAAGGCCTGGAAGCCGGGCAACCCGCTGGACCCGGAAACCAACGTTGGTGCGCTCGTCGACACCACCCAGATGAACAACGTGCTGAGCTACATCCAGGCTGGCCACGACGACGGTGCCAAGCTGGTCGCCGGCGGCAAGCGCACCCTGGAAGAGACTGGCGGTACCTACGTCGAGCCGACCATCTTCGACGGCGTGACCAATGCCATGCGCATCGCCCGTGAAGAGATCTTCGGCCCGGTGCTGTCGGTCATCGAGTTCACCGATGCCGAAGAAGCCGTCCGCATCGCCAACGACACACCGTACGGCCTGGCCGCCGCGGTGTGGACCAGCGATCTGTCCAAGGCCCACCTGACTGCCAAGGCGCTGCGCGCCGGCAGCGTGTGGGTGAACCAGTACGACGGCGGTGACATGACCGCTCCGTTCGGTGGCTTCAAGCAGTCCGGCAACGGCCGCGACAAGTCGCTGCACGCCTTTGATAAATACACCGAGCTGAAGGCCACCTGGATCAAGCTGTAATCCAGACCTGAAGCAGGTCGGCCCCGATCCAGGGGCCGGCTCTGACACAGAGCTACACCGCGGCCGGGTTTCCTTCAGGGAAGCCCGGCCGCTGTGCATTGCGCATCGGGCACCCTCGCGCCTGGCGTGCGCTCCGGATGGAACGGGAGAAAGACAATGCGTTGGGGACCGTATTTTGCCGTGTGTGCTGCCGTGATCAGCATCGGCCTGGCCCTGGGCCTGACCATGCCGCTGGTCTCGTTGCGCCTGGAAGGCTGGGGCTACGGCAGCTTCGCCATTGGCGTCATGGCGTCCACCCCGGCGGTGGGCGTGCTGCTGGGCTCGATGATCGCCGGTCGGCTGGCTGCGCGGGTCGGCACGCCACGCCTGATGCGCATTTGCCTGATTTCCGGAGCCTTCTCGGTCGGCCTGCTCGCGCTGTTGCAGAGCTACCCGATCTGGCTATTCCTGCGCCTGCTGATCGGCGTGCAACTGACCGTCGTGTTCATCCTCGGCGAAAGCTGGATCAACCAGTTGGCCATCGAGAAATGGCGCGGCCGACTGGTCGCGCTGTATGGCACCGGTTATGCGCTGAGCCAGCTGTCCGGACCAGTCCTGCTGACCTTCATCGGCACCACGGACAACCGTGGATTCTGGTTCAGCGTCTGCCTGCTGGTGGGCGGCTCCCTGCTGCTGCTGGGGCGTACCGGTGCCCCCAGGGTCGATCCGAACAGCGCCAACGGGCGTGGACTGTTTGCCTTCTGCGGCCAGCTCCCGGCGATCGCCTGGGCGGTGGTGCTGTTTGCCGGCTTCGAGGCGATGATACTGACCCTGCTGCCGGTGTATGGCGTGCAGCAGGGCTTCACCCAGGCCGTGGCGCTGGCGATGGTCAGCACCGTGGTGGTGGGCGACGCGCTACTGCAACTGCCCATCGGCTGGCTGGCCGACCGCATCTCGCGGGAGACCCTGTTCAAGGGCTGCGGCATCGTGTTGTTGCTCAGCAGTCTGGCCATGCCGCTGCTGCTGCATCACACCGCCATCTGGCCGGTGCTGGTGCTGTTCGGCGCCAGTGCGGGCGGGCTGTTCACTCTGTCGCTGATCCTCATCGGCGAGCGCTACCGCGACGATGCGCTGGTCCGCGCCAATGCGCACATCGCCCAGCTCTGGGGCATCGGTTGCCTGATCGGGCCACTGGCCACCGGTGCGGCCAGCCAGTGGATCAGCGGTCATGCGCTGCCGCTGGTAATGGCGTTGGGAGCCGCCGGCTTCGTGGTGCTGGTGTCCTACCGCGGCCTGCCCCCGGTGATGAAGACGACCGACGCGGAGCTGCAGCAGGAGCGCTCCTAGAGCATCTTCTCCAGCCCGATGGCGCCGGCGATCCACGCGTTCAGCCGGCGCCAGGCGTTGCCTGGCTCACGGTCCAGCGCCACCAGCCTGCCGCCGCGCTCCTCGATCCAGACCAGCTTGGGCGGGTCGCTGTCCGGGGCGATCTTCACCTGGTAACTGACGCTGGGCGACATGCTCGCCAGCGCCAGGCGGCGTACCTGGTCCGCCAGTTCCGGGCTGTCGACGATGATGCCGACCTCGGTGTTCCACAGCACCGAGCGCGGGTCGAAGTTCAGCGAGCCGACGAACACCTTCTGCTGGTCGAACACCGCGGCCTTGCTGTGCAGGCTGGCGCTGCTGGACCCGCGCACCATCCAGGGCGCGCCGGACAGGCGCTGGTCCGGATCGGCGCGCAGCTCGTAGAGCTTCACCCCGTGCTCCAGCAACTCAAGTCGATAGGGTGCGTAGCCGGCGTGCACGGCCGGCACGTCGGTCGCCTCCAGTGAATTGGTCAGCAGGCGCACGCTGACGCCGTGATCGGCGCGCTGGGTCAGGTACTCGACGCCGGCGCTGGTCGGCACGAAATAGGCCGAGACCAGGATCAACTCTTTCGAGACCCCATCGAACAGCGGCTGCAGCTGCGTGCTGAGCAGGTGTTCCGATTGCGGGTCGCCCTGGTCGAGCACTTTCAGCGGGGTATCCCAGACGGCCTTGCCCGGTGCCCAGACCAGGTCGTCCAGCCAGTTCTGCAGGTGCGGACGGTCGCTGCTGCGGTTGAGCCGCGCGATATAGCTGGAGCTTTTCACCCGTTCTTTCGCCAGATAGCGGTCCAGCGTGCGGCGCATGCGGTTGAGCTCATCGAGGTCGGGGTCGCCCCACAGGTAGTCTTCGATGGGGCGGCTGATGCGGCTGTTCCAGTACTGGTCGAAACTCTGCCCCAGCGACTGCGCCACCGGGCCGACGCCCATCAGGTCGAGGTCGCTGAAGTTCATCTCGGCCTTGGCGTCGAAGTACTCGTCGCCCAGGTTGCGGCCGCCGACGATGGCCACGCTGTTGTCGGCCAGCAGCAGCTTGTTGTGCATCCGCCGATGCTGTTCGGACAGGTTGAACAGACGGCCTAGGTTGCGTGTGACACCGGTGCTGCGGCCCAGGTGCAGCGGGTTGAACAGGCGCACCTGGATATTCGGGTGGGCGGCGAGGGTGCCCAGTTCGTAGTCCCAGCCGTCGCTGCTGGTGTCGTCGATCAGGATGCGCACGCGCACGCCGCGATCCGCGGCCCTGATCAGCTCACGGATCAGTGCGCGGGTGGTGAGTCCGTCGTGGACGATGTAGTACTGCAGGTCAATGCTGCGCTGAGCCTTGCGGATCAGTTCGGCGCGGGCGAGGAAGGCGTCGACACTCGAGGCGAGCAGGTGGAAGCCGGATTGGCCGGGATGGGCCGCGGCCTGTTCGCTGATCTGGTTGTCCAGCCGGGTACCCTGCACCGACAGCACGTGCGAAGGCTCGGGCGGCGGCGCACTGGCGCAGCCACCCAGGGTCAGGAGGATCAGCAGTATCAGGCGTGGAAGCAAAGAGGCGTCTCCGACAAGCCCGCCGGTGACGGGCTGCGGAAGATTCTAGCTGCTGGATCGCAGCGGCGGTCAGCTGCCGAGGGTTTCCTTGAAGCGGTACCAGGCCATGCCCAGGGCCAGCAGCGGCGAGCGCAGCAGCTTGCCACCGGGGAAGGTGATGTGCGGGACCTTGGCGAACAGCTCGAAGCCGCTGCCCTGCTGGCTGGTGATGGCTTCGGCGAGCAGCTTGCCGGCCAGGTGCGTGGCATTCACGCCGTGGCCGGCATACGCCTGGGCGAAGTACACGTTGTTCTGGTCGGGCAGGCGGCCGATCTGCGGCAGGCGGTTGGCGCCGATGCCGATCATGCCGCCCCACTGGTAATCAATGCGCACGTTGTCCAGGTGCGGAAACACCTTGAGCATCTTCGGGCGCATGTAGGCGGCGATGTCCGCCGGATCGCGACCGGAGTAGTGGCAGGCGCCGCCGAACAGCAGACGGTTGTCGGCGGAGAGCCGGTAGTAGTCCAGCGCCACGCGCTGGTCACACACCGCCATGTTCTGCGGCAGCAGGGCGTGGGCCTGTTCGGCGGACAGCGGTTCGGTGGCGATCACGTAGCTGCCGGCTGGCAGCACCTTGCCGTCGAGATAGTGGTTCAGGCCGTTCTGGTAGGCGTTGCAGGCAATCACCAGGGTCCTGGCGCGTACGCTGCCCTTGGCGGTGCGCACGCGCACTTCGCTGCCGTAGTCGATGCCGGTGACGGCGGAGTTTTCGAACAGCTTCACGCCCAGGCTCTGCGCCGCGGCGGCTTCGCCGAGGGCGAGGTTGAGCGGATGCAGGTGGCCCGAGCCCATGTCGACCATGCCGCCGACGTACTGGTCGGAGCCGACGATGGAGCGCATGTCCTCTTTCGGCACCATACGCAGCTCATGGCGGTAGCCGAGGCTTTTCAGCTCGTCGAGATCTTCCTGGAAACCTTCGACGTCGGAGGGCTTGTTGGCCAGGTCGCAGTAGCCCCAGGTCAGGTCGCAGTCGATGGCATACTGCTCGACGCGGCGGCGGACGATCTCCACGGCCTCCAGCCCCATCAGCTTCATGGCGTGGACGCCATCGCTGCCGATCACTGGCTCGAACTGCTCCAGGCCATGGCCGACGCCGCGGATCAGTTGGCCACCGTTGCGGCCGCTGGCGCCCCAGCCGATCTGGTGGGCTTCCAGCAGGATTACCGAGAGCCCGCGCTCGGCCAGCTCGATGGCCGTGTTCAGCCCGGAGAAGCCCCCACCGATGACGCACACATCGGCCCTTTCCTCGCCGGTCAGGGGCGGTACTTCGAGGCGGCGATTGACGCTCGCGGCGTAGTAGGACGGGGCGTGGCGGTCGGTGTGCACCGGCTGGTGAACGCGGGCGTTCATGTGCGATATCCTGATTTTTGTGTTGTTAAAATTTTACGCAGGATAAACGCCGACTTCCCGCGCAGCCAATAGCCTGGCTGCAAAAAGCGCCGGGAAGTCGTAAATAAATCTGTTGAGCGTGCCGCGAACGGCGGGGAATCAGCCCGCTTCTCAGTCCGGGATGGGCAGGGTGAGGCTTTCCTTCACCTCTTCCATCACGATGTAGCTCTTGGATTCACGCACGTGGGGCAGCTTGAGCAGGATGTCGCCCAGCAGCTTGCGGTAGGAGGCCATCTCCGAGATGCGCGCTTTTACCAGGTAGTCGAAGTGGCCCGACACCAGGTGACACTCGAGCACGTGCGGCAGCTTGAGCACCGAGCGGCGGAAGTCCTCGAAGGTGTCGCCGGACTTGTAGTCCAGGCTGATCTCGACGAACACCAGCAGGCTGGCCTTGAGGTACTGCGGGTTCAGTCGGGCGTTGTAGCCCATGATGATCCCTTCGCGCTCCAGCCGGCGGACGCGCTCGGTGCACGGCGTGGTGGAGAGGCCGACGCGCTCGCCCAGTTCGGTGAAGGAGATGCGACCTTCCTCCTGCAGGATGCGCAGGATGTTGCGGTCGATCTTGTCCAGTTCGCGGCGGCTTTGGTGCTGGGTTCTCATGGGAAGGACTCTGAGGTCGAACAATGAGCATGGGGGAATGTCGGCAATATAGTCTGTTGTGCAGGGAATATCACTGGCATCCCTTGAACTTCCCGCGTCGGACGGCCAGCCTGTAGGCCAATGCCCTGTCCTTCCCGGTCGAATCCGGCCGTTTTTCGCTGAGGCTTTTGCATGTCGCTTCCTCGCCTGCGCACCGTTCTCCTGCTGCTGTTGCTGCTCCTGGCAGCGGCGGCCGGTGCGATGTGGCTGGCCGTTCCGCGCGTACTGGCGAATGCCGGGGTGAGCGTCGAGCAATTGCAGGGCCTGGGTGTGTCGCGCCAGGGGCTGACGCTGGGGCGCCTGGCGCTGCAACGCCGGACGCCGGACGGTTCGCGGTTGACCGTGCAGTTGCAGGGCCTGCGTGTCGGCTGGCCCGAGCACGAAGACGGCCGCTGGCGCCTCAGGGAATTGGCAGCCGGCAGCCTCGACCTGCGCCAGTGGCCGGGAAAGGGCGTGCCGGAAGCAGCAACCGCGCTGCCGGATATCACCGAGCTCAACCGCTGGCTGGCGCTGCTGCCGGGACGACTGGCGCTGGAGCGGGTCGTCGTCGAGCTACCCTGCGCCCGCGAACAACGCTGCACGTTCAACGGCAGCGCGCACTGGCAGCAGATCCCGGGAGGCGCCGCCGCGCTGGGCGGCGAGCTGCGCCAGGGTGGCCAGCAGCTGGCGTTCAACGGACTGCTGCAACCTGGCAGTGGCCAGTGGCGCCTGCAACTCGACAGTTACCTGGACAACCAGCAACTGCTTTCCCTGGACTCCACTTGGGCGCCCGTCAGCCGCCAGCTCAGTGGCAGTCTCTTCAGTCCCGCCGTGCCGCCGGTGCAGGCAGTCCGCAACTGGCTCGGCATGTGGTTGCCGACCCCGAACCTGCCGTTGCCGGTCCCCGAAGCCGGGCGCTTGCGCCTGAGCTGGGACACCCAACTGGCCGGCGACGCCGCCTGGCCGGACTGGCCCGGCCTGCGTGATGGCCGTGGCAGTATCGACCTCTCCCTGCAGTTGCCGCAGCCCTGGCCACTTCCCGGGTTTGGCAGCCTGCAGGGCGACCTGCGGCTGATCGCCGGTGCGACCGAGGTCGGTTGGCGACCGTCGGTGGTCAGCGGCGACCTGCGCCTTTCCGATCTGTATGGCGACTGGCTGCAAGCGCTGCCGGTCGGCCTGCGCCCGGCGCGCCTGACGCTGCACCTGGAGCCGGGCGTGGAGGAAGAAGTCGGTAGTGTGCGCGCCGACCTGCGTGCGGTGGGCGCTGCCGACCTGCGTCTGCGCTCCCGCGTGGCTCTGCTGGAGACGACCCCACTGGCGCTGCAACTGAGTGATTCGCGGCTGGAGGGCAAGGTTCCGCACCTGGAAATCGCCGGCCTGCGCGGTGACAACAGCCGCGTCGACCTGCGTTTCGACGGTCGGATCGATCAGCAGTCGGCGAGTTTCAACCTGGCCGACGGCGCGCAGTTGCAGGTTGGCACGCTGGCCGGCCCGCAGTCGCTGAGGGCCAACAAGCTGGCCGCCACGCTGGGTAAAGGTGCACTGAACCTGGGGTACGCCAGCGACACGCCGGCCACCCTGCAGCTCAACGCCCCCCTGAAGCTGGCCGTCGGCGAGCTGCGCCAACCCCACGTCAAACCGCTGCCCTGGAATGCCGTGGGCACACTCGCGGCGAGTCTCGACGCCCAGCAGTTCAAGGGGCGCTTGCTGAACAGCGGCGGACTGAATGCCGAAGTGGAGCTGAACCACTCGGCGAAACAGGGCGTGGCCCTGGCGGCGCGGCAGCCGGAGTTCTTTCTGCGCACCGGCAACCCCCTGGAAAAATCCCTCGGCGATTGGCCCGGTCTGCTCAGTCTGAACAATGGCAAGGCCAGCTTCGATCTGAACTGGCACCTGCCGCCGGGCAGCGCGCCGCAAAGCCTCGACCTGAACCTGCGCGGCAGCGGGCTGGAGGGTGTCTACGATCGCAGCGAAGTCCATGGCCTCGACCTGCAGGCGAAGTTCGCCCTGAAAGGTTCGCAGATGGAGCTGCAGTTGCCACAGGTAAAAGTCACTTCGCTCAACCCCGGCGTGACCCTCGGTCCGCTGTCCCTGCAGGGCCATTACACGGCTTCGCTGTCCGCGCCGCTGGCGGGGCGTGTCGACTGGCAGCAGGCGGAGCTCGGGCTGTTCAAGGGCCGCGCCTGGCTGCCGGCCGGAGCCGTGGATCTTTCCGCGCTGGGCCAGGGTCTTACCCTCAGGCTGGAAGGGCTGGCGCTGGAGGCGATCCTCGCGGCCTATCCGGCGGAAGGGCTGTCCGGCAACGGGATCATCGACGGCAACCTGCCGCTGGGCCTGCACGAGGGCAAGCTGGTGATCCGCAATGGCGAAGTGGCGGCGCGTGAACCGGGCGTCCTGCAGTTCCGCTCGCCGAAGATCCAGTCGCTCGGCCAGAGCAATCCGGCCATGCAACTGGTGGCTACCGCCATCGACGACTTCCGCTACGACAAGCTGAGCAGCCGCGTGGATTATGATGAATCCGGCACGCTGCTCCTCGCCCTGAGCCTGAGCGGGCGCAATCCTGAGTTGGAGCAGGGGCGGCCGATCAACCTCAACGTCAACCTGGAGGAGAACGTGCCCAAACTGCTCACCAGCCTGCAACTGAGCGACCGGGTCAGCGATACCATCCGCAAGCGCGTGCAGGACCGCCTGCGCAACGACCCGGCCGCCGCGCCATGACCGCAAGGAGAACCTGAAATGCGCCTCCGCGCCCTATTCGCCCTATTGCTCCTGGCAGGCCTTGCTCAGGGCTGCACGCCCACCGTGCAGCTGGCGGCGCCCAAGGAGCCGATCAACATCAACCTCAACGTGAAGATCGAGCACGAGATCTATATCAAGGTCGACAAGGCGCTCGACGGCATCATCAACGAGAACAGTGGCCTGTTCTGAGAAGGAGCCTTTGCATGAGATTGCACCGCAAACTGGGCGTCGCGCTGGTCGCCCTCTGCCTGAGCCTGCCGGTCATGGCCATGAGCCTGGAGCAGGCGATGTCCGCCCTGGGCGGCGCCAAGTCCCAGGGGCTGGTCGGCGAGCAGCCCGACGGCTACCTGGGCGTCGTGAAGAACGGCGGTGATGCCGCCGACGTCGCCGCGCAGATCAACGCCGCGCGCCGCGCCGAGTACCAGAAGGTCGCCAGCCAGAGTGGCGCCACCCTCAAGGACGTGGAATCCCTGGCCGGCAAGAAGGCCATCGAGCGCACGCCCCCGGGGCAGTACGTGCAGGTCAACGGCCAGTGGGTGCGCAAATAAGCGCGCCAAGGGGATTTCCCTGCTCGTCGCCGCGTTCGGCGGCGAGTCCGGGGGACGGCGGTGGAAGCAGGTAATTCCCGCTGGAGAACGGTCCGGCGCGAGAAGTTCTGGCCAATCCCGCGCTGTTCGCTATTTCCTCTGGGTCTGGTGAAAACTTCGCCAGATCCTCGACCATCCGGTCTCGGGTGAAAATGCTGTAATCCTGGTGGATGTCCCTCCGTGAAAGCGACTTAAGCCAGGAATTTTCGTCAAATACCGTATCGCAATCAGTGAATATCGCTGAGCCTGACTTCCTATACTGCGCGCATCTACGTTCAGAATAAGAAACGTCCGCGCCCCTGGCGCGACGTAGGAGGCAAAGATGCGCGTTCTGGTGCTTGGCAGCGGTGTGATCGGTACCGCCAGTGCTTACTATCTCGCCCGTGCCGGCTTCGAGGTGGTCGTCGTCGACCGCCAGCCCGGCCCGGCCCTGGAAACCAGCTTCGCCAACGCCGGCCAGGTTTCCCCTGGCTACGCCTCGCCCTGGGCCGCCCCGGGCATCCCGCTCAAGGCCATGAAATGGCTGATGCAGACCCACGCGCCCCTGGCCATCAAGCTGACCGGCGATCCCAGCCAGTACAGCTGGATGTGGCAGATGCTGCGCAACTGCAACGCCAAGAGCTACGCAGTGAACAAGGAGCGCATGGTTCGCCTGTCCGAGTACAGCCGCGACTGCCTCGACGAACTGCGCGCCGAGACCGGCATCACCTACGAAGGCCGCTCCCTGGGCACCACCCAGCTGTTCCGTACCCAGGCGCAGCTGGACTCCGCTGCCAAGGACATCGCCGTCCTGGAAAGCACCGGCGTTCCCTATGAAGTGCTCGACCGCGCCGGCATCGCCCGCGTCGAACCTGCCCTGGCCAAGGTCGCCGACAAGCTGGTCGGCGCCCTGCGCCTGCCCAACGACCAGACCGGCGACTGCCAGATGTTCACCACCAAGCTGGCCGAGATGGCCAAGGCCCTGGGCGTGGAATTCCGCTTCGGCCAGGACATCCAGCGGCTGGACTTCGCCGGTGACCGCATCAACGGCGTCTGGGTCGATGGCCAACTGGTTACCGCCGACCGCTACGTGCTGGCGCTGGGCAGCTACTCGCCGCAGATGCTCAAGCCGCTGGGCATCGATGCTCCGGTCTACCCGCTCAAGGGCTACTCGCTGACCGTGCCGATCACCAACCCGGACATGGCGCCGACCTCGACCATTCTCGACGAGACCTACAAGGTCGCGATCACCCGCTTCGATCAGCGCATCCGCGTGGGCGGCATGGCGGAAATCGCCGGCTTTGACCTGTCGCTGAACCCGCGTCGACGCGCCACCCTGGAAATGATCACTACCGACCTCTACCCGGAAGGCGGCGACGTCAGCCAGGCGGAGTTCTGGACCGGCCTGCGCCCGGCCACCCCGGACGGCACCCCGATCGTTGGCGCCACCCGCTACCGCAACCTGTTCCTCAATACCGGCCACGGCACCCTGGGCTGGACCATGGCGTGTGGCTCGGGTCGCTACCTCGCCGATCTGATGGCCAAGAAGCGTCCGCAGATCAGCACCGAAGGTCTGGACATTTCCCGCTACGGCTCTGCCTCGGAGGCCCATGATGGCCATCCTGCGCCTGCACACTAATCAGCGGATGAGCCAGGTCGTCGTCCACAACGGCACGGCGTACCTTGCCGGCCAGGTGGCAGACGATCTCTCCGCCGGCGTCGAGCAACAGACCCGTGAAGTCCTCGCCAGCGTCGAGCGCCTGCTCGAGGAAGCCGGCACCGACAAGTCGCGTGTCCTCTCGGCAACCATCTACCTGAAGGACGTCGCCGCCGACTTCGCCGGCATGAACGGCGTCTGGGACCAGTGGGTCCCGCAGGGCTGCGCTCCGGCGCGCGCCACCGTCCAGGCAGCGCTGTGTTACCCGGAGATCCTCGTCGAAGTCTCCATCGTCGCCGCACTGCCCTGATCGTTTTGCGTGGCCCGGCCGGAGCGCCGGGTTTTTTTCGTCTGCAGTTTCGTACCACATTGATAAAAAGAGAGCCTCGCCATGCGTCCCGCCCGTGCCCTGATCGATCTCGCCGCCCTGCGCCACAACTACCGCCTGGCCCGTGAAGTCACCGGCGCCCGAGCGCTGGCGGTGGTCAAGGCCGATGCCTACGGGCATGGCGCGGTGGTCTGCGCCCGCGCACTGGAAGGCGAGGCCGACGGTTTCGCCGTGGCCTGCATCGAGGAAGCGCTGGAGCTGCGCGAAGCCGGCATCCGCGCGCCGATCCTGCTGCTCGAAGGCTTCTTCGAATCCAGCGAACTGGAGCTGATCGACGCCCACGACTTCGGGTGCGTGGTGCACTCGGCCTGGCAGCTGGAAGCCATCGAGCGCGCCCGTCCGAGCAAGCCGCTGACCGTCTGGCTGAAGATGGACTCGGGCATGCACCGCGTCGGCTTCTTCCCGCAGGACTACGCCGCCGCGCTGGCACGCCTGAAGGCGCTGCCGCACGTGGCCAAGGTCGTGCTGATGAGCCACTTCTCCCGCGCCGACGAGCTGGACTGCCCGCGCACCGAGGAGCAGGTCGCGGCCTTCCAAGCCGTGCGCGAAGCCGCGGGCCAGGGTCACGAAATCAGCCTGCGCAATTCTCCCGGCATTCTCGGCTGGTCCGAGGTGCCCAGCGACTGGGTGCGCCCCGGCATCATGCTCTACGGCGCCACCCCCTTCGAACAGGCGCACCCGCTGGCCGACCAACTGCGCCCGGTGATGACCCTGGAGTCCCAGGTCATCAGCATCCGCGAACTGCCGGCCGGCGAGCCGGTGGGCTATGGCGCACGTTTCATCGCCGACCGCCCGGTGCGTGTCGGCGTGGTCGCCATGGGGTATGCCGACGGCTATCCGCGCCACGCGCCGGACGGCACGCCGGTGTTCATCGACGGCAAGCCCAGCCGCATCATCGGCCGCGTGTCCATGGACATGCTCACCGTGGACCTGACCGACTTGCCGAGCGCGGGCCTGGGCAGCCGCGTCGAACTCTGGGGCCCGAATATCCCCGCCAGCCAACTGGCCTCCCTGTGCGGCAGCATCCCTTATCAGCTGTTCTGCAACCTCAAGCGCGTCCCGCGGGTCTATAGCGGCGAGTGACGGATACCGCCCGTAAAGTTTGCGCAGGATCGGCGGGCGATCTGTTGTAAATACTGAACGGTGTTGCCATGATACGTGGCACTTGGAACCCGCTCGGCTCAAGCCGTTGCGGGTTCTGCCTTTCAGAGCCTGTTTTTGATCTCGCGAGCTAGAGCAGAACAAGGCGAAAGCGGCTGAGGGCGCGGAATTTACGCCAGTAAATGAGCATCCCGAAGGCGCTTTCAACGCAGTGATGCCGACGCGCAGCAGATCAAAGTCAGGTTCGTGAGCCTGCCTGATACAAGAATAAGGAGGACCCCACCCTTGGACGTCGGTGCTCGTCTGCAAGCCATCCGTAAGCTCAAAGGTTTGTCCCAGCGCGAACTCGCCAAACGGGCGGGTGTGACCAACAGCACAATCTCGATGATCGAGAAGAACAGCGTCAGCCCCTCCATCAGCTCGCTCAAGAAAGTGCTGGGTGGTATTCCGATGTCCCTGGTCGAGTTCTTTTCCCTCGATCTGGAACAGAGCAGCAACACTCCTGTGGTCTACAAGGCAGACGAACTCAGCGACCTGTCCAGCGGCTCGATCATCATGAAGCTGATCGGCAAGGACTATCCCAGCCGCGCCATCACGCTGCTCGACGAGACCTATCCGCCGGGCTCCGATACCGGTGACGACATGTACGCCCACGAAGGCGAAGAGACCGGCGTGCTGGTCGAAGGCCGCCTGGAACTGACCGTCGGCGACGAGACCTTCGTTCTCGAATGCGGTGACAGCTACTATTTCGACAGCACCAAGCCGCACCGCTTCCGCAACCCGTTCGAAGCCCCGGCGCGGCTGATCAGCGCGACGACACCGGCAAATTTTTGAACAGCCGGTAGGACCGGCCAGACCCGCTGCGACCTAATGCCGCAAGGCCCCACTAGAGGGTGCAATTGTTTCGAGCTCGCCGCCTTTGCCGTTATACTTGCGCCCGCTCGCGCGGCCCGAGACTGTGACTGCATACCGCGACCGGGCGTGATAAGCCACGATGAGGGTGAAAGGGTGAACCTGATTAGAAAAATCCTGGCAGCCCAAGCTGCCGTACTGGCCCTGTGGGCAGTGAGCGTTCAGGCCGCGACCAACGATGACGCCATTGCCAAGCGTCTCGAACCTGTCGGCAAAGTCTGCGTCCAGGGCAAGGAATGCGAGGGCGTTGGCGCCGTAGCAGCTGCCGGTGGTGGCGGTGCTCCGCGTTCGGGCGAAGAGATTGTCGGCAAGGTCTGCACCAACTGCCACGGCAGCGGCCTGCTGGGCGCGCCGAAAGTCGGCGACAAGGCCGAGTGGGGCAAGCGTGCGAAAGAGCAGGGCGGCCTCGACGGCCTGCTGGCCAAGGCCATCTCGGGTATCAACGCCATGCCGCCCAAGGGCACCTGCGCTGATTGCTCCGATGACGAGCTGAAAGCTGCGATTCACCACATGTCCGGCCTGTAACAGCCGAGCTGTGCGAAAAAGCCGCCCGAGGGCGGCTTTTTCATGTCCGCGATTTGTCTCCTCGTGAGTCGCGGGAGCAACTCTTGCGTAAAGCCGGTCCAAACTCCTGTCGTCGAACTGAACCAGGAGGGAAGCCCGGTGCAATCCTGCTCGATCGAAACCGCCGTCGAACACCTGCTTGAGCGCTTGCAGGGGCATATCCGCCTCGGCCTGCCGCTCGGGCTGGGCAAGCCCAACCAGCTGGCCAATGCGCTGTACCGGCACATCCGCGAGAACCCTCGCCGGCAGCTGACGCTCTACACCGCCTTGTCGCTGGGACGCCCGCAAGCAGGCGGCGAGCTGCAACGGCGCTTCCTCGAACCCTTCGTCGAGCGCATCTATGGCGACTATCCCGAGCTGGACTACCTGCACGACCTGCGCAGCGGCAGCCTGCCGGAGAACATCCGCGTCGAGGAGTTCTACCTGCAGCCCGGCAGCCTGCTTGACAGTGCAGCGGCGCAGCAGAACTACATCAGCTGCAACTACAGCCACGTGGCGCGCGATATCAACGCCAAGGGCGTCAACGCCGTCGCCCAGTTGGTGGCTCGCGACCCTTCCCGGCCGGGCAAGCTGAGCCTGGCCTGCAATCCGGACGTCACCCTCGACCTGTTGCCGATGCTGCAGCGCCGCCGCGCGGCAGGCGAGACCATCGTCATCGTCGGCGTGGTCCACGACCAGTTGCCCTACATGCCCGGCGACGCCGAGGTGGACGAGGAGTTCTTCGACCTGCTGGTGGACGCGCCGGGCGACAACAGCACGCTGTTTTCCACACCCAACCTGCCGGTGGGCCTGCAGGACCACTGCATCGGCCTGCACGCCAGCGCCCTGGTGCGTGACGGCGGTACCCTGCAGGTCGGCATCGGCTCCATGGGCGACGCCCTGACGTCGGCGCTGCTCACCCGCCAGCGCGACAACCACGGTTACCGCGCGCTGCTCGATAGCCTCGACTCCACCGACCGCCACGCCGGGCTGATCGAGCGCGACGGCGGCCTCGGCGTGTTCGAGCAGGGTCTTTACGGCTGCAGTGAAATGTTCGTTCCCGGGTTGCTGGCGCTGGCCGAGGCAGGCGTATTGAGCCGACGGGTCGCGGCGCGTCCGGGCTCGCCCGCCAGCGAGCCCGGCGTCTGGCTGCATGGCGGTTTCTTCCTCGGTCCGCAGGCGTTCTACCGGCGCCTGCGCGAGATGCCTCGTGATGAACTGGCCGGGATCGGCATGACCGGGATCGGCTTCGTCAACAACCTGTACCGCGACGAAGCGCTCAAGCGTGAGCAGCGCCGCGATGCGCGCTTCCTCAACAGTGCCTTCACCGTCACCCTGCTGGGTGCCGGCGTGGCCGACCAACTGGAGGATGGCCGGGTACTCAGTGGCGTCGGTGGGCAGTACAACTTCGTCGCCCAGGCCCATGAACTGGACGGCGGGCGTTCGATCCTGATGCTGCGCAGTTGGCGCGAATCCGAGGGCGAGCTGAGCTCCAACATCGTCTGGAGCTACGGCCACACCACCATTCCCCGGCACCTGCGCGACATGGTGGTGACCGAGTACGGCGTCGCCGACCTGCGCGGCCGCAGTGACGCCGAGGTGATCGCCGCGATGCTGGCCATCGCCGATTCGCGGTTCCAGGATGCGTTGATCGTCCAGGCGCAGGAGGCCGGCAAGCTGCCGAAGGACTTCCAACTGGACGAGCGTTACCGCAACAACACGCCGGAACGCCTGCGCAAGGCGACCCAGGGGTTGCGCACGTTGCTGCCGGAGTTCCCGTTGGGCTGCGACTTCACCGAGCATGAGCGCGACCTGCTGCGAGCGCTCGGCTGGCTGAAGAGCAAGCTGCGCCTGAGCGAAATACTCGAACTGGGCAAGGCGACCCTGGATGCGCCAGAGCCGGAGGCTTTCCCGGAACATCTGGAGCGGATGGGCTTGGCAAAGCCGGAAGGGTTGCGCGAGGAACTGTACCAGCGCCTGGTGCTGGCCGGACTGAAAGCGAGCGGGGAAAACCTGTAGGAGCGGGCGTGGCCCGCTCCCAAAGGGAGGTCCCACATCGCGAGAATGAAAAAAGGCGGGCCCTGTCGGCGCCCGCCTTTTTCGTGAATCGCGCTGGATCAGTCCTCGAGGAACTCGACCTGACCGTTGGCCAGGGACTTCACGCGAGCCAGGGATTCCACGCGGTAGCCTTCGCTTTCCAGCAGGGCGCGGCCTTCCTGGAAGGACTTCTCGATGACGATGCCCAGACCGGCGACGCTGGCGCCCGCTTGCTGGATCAGGTCGATCAGCGCCTTGGCGGCATGACCGTTGGCGAGGAAGTCGTCCACCACCAGCACGTGGTCGGCGGCGGTCAGGTGCTTGGCGGAAATGGCGATGGTGCTTTCGGTCTGCTTGGTGAAGGAGAAGACCTTGGAGATCAGCAGGTCGTTCTTCAGCGTCAGCGACTGGAACTTGCGGGCGAAGATCACCGGAATACCCAGCTCGAGGCCAGCCATGACGGCCGGGGCAATGCCCGAAGCCTCGATGGTGACGATCTTGGTGATGCCCTGGTTCTTGAAGCGTTCGGCGAACTCGTGGCCGATCAACTTCATCAGCGCCGGGTCGATCTGGTGGTTGAGGAAGGCGTCTACCTTGAGGACCTGTTCGGAAAGAACAATGCCTTCGCTGCGAATTTTGTCTTTGAGAGTGTTCACGGGGGGTGCTTCCGGAGCGGCTGTCGCTGATGAAGCGCGTAATTCTACAACGCCATTGGCCATCTGCGCGACGTTCCGACCAATGCAATTGCTGATCAGGTGGACAGTTTTTCGATGGATGGAGGAGGGCAGTCTTCTGTCGGGAACGCCGTGCGTGCGTTTGCCCTCTCCCTTCAGGAAGAGGGTGCTCCCGCGGTCGATCAGGGGGTTCCGACAGATATCAGCGCTTGAGCATCGCCCGGATATCCGCCAGGGCCGAGTTGCCCTTGGCCACCTTGACCTCCTGCGGCGCGTCTTCCTGACCTTCCCAGACCAGATCCTCGGGCGGCAGTTCGTCGAGGAAGCGGCTGGGCGAGCAGTCAATGATCTCGCCGTACTGCTTGCGCTTGGCGGCGAAGGTCATCGCCAGGTTCTTCTTCGCCCGGGTGATGCCTACGTAGGCCAGGCGCCGCTCTTCCTCGATGGTGTCGGCCTCGATGCTGGAGCGGTGCGGGAGGATTTCCTCTTCCACGCCGAGAATGAACACGTAGGGGAATTCCAGGCCCTTGGAGGCATGCAGGGTCATCATCTGCACGCCATCGGCGCCTTCTTCCTCTTCCTGCTGGCGCTCGAGCATGTCGCGCAGCACCAGCTTGGCGATGGCCTGCTCGATGGTCATGTCGCCTTCTTCATCGCGTTCCAGGGTGTTCTTCAGCGCTTCGATGAGGAACCAAACGTTGCCCATGCGGAAGTCGGCGACCTTGTCGCTGGACGCGTTCTGCCGCAGCCAGTTCTCGTAGTCGATGTCCATCACCATGCTGCGCAGCGCACCGATCGGGTCGCTGCCGGCGCACTGCTCGCGGACCTTGTCGATGAAGCGCTTGAAGCGCTGCAGGCGCTCGATGTAGCGGGCGTCCAGGTGTTCGGACAGGCCGAGCTCGCCGGAGGCGTTGAACATCGAGCAGCCGCGCTCGGTGGCATAGTTGCCGAGTTTTTCCAGGGTGGTGGAGCCGATCTCGCGGCGCGGCACGTTGATCACCCGGAGGAAGGCGTTGTCATCGTCCGGGTTCACCAGCAGGCGGAAGTAGGACATCAGGTCCTTCACTTCCTGGCGCCCGAAGAAGCTGGTGCCGCCGGACAGGTGATAGGGAATCTGGTGGTGCTGAAGCTTCAGTTCGATCAGCTTCGCCTGGTAGTTGCCCCGGTAGAGGATGGCGAATTCGCTGTAGGGCCGCTGCGTCTTCAAGTGGATAGTGAGGATTTCCATGGCCACCCGTTCGGCCTCGGATTCCTCGTTGCGGCAACGGATCACCCGGATCGGGTCGCCTTCGCCCATCTCGCTCCACAGCTGCTTCTCGAACACGTGGGGATTGTTGGCGATGAGGATGTTGGCGCATTTGAGGATGCGGCTGGTGGAGCGGTAGTTCTGCTCCAGCATCACCACCTTCAGCGACGGGAAGTCTTCCTTGAGCTGCATCAGGTTTTCCGGACGCGCACCGCGCCAGGCGTAGATCGACTGGTCGTCGTCGCCCACCACGGTGAAGTGTGCACGCTGCTGCACCAGCATCTTCACCAGCAGGTACTGGCTGGCGTTGGTGTCCTGGTATTCGTCCACCAGCATGTAGCGCACGCGGTTGCGCCACTTGTCGAGGATCTCCGGGTGCTCCTGGAACAGCTTCACCGGCTGCAGGATGAGGTCGTCGAAGTCCACCGCGTTGTATGCCTTGAGCGTGCGCTGGTAGTGCAGGTAGACCATCGCGGCGGTCTGTTCCTTGGGATTGCGCGCCTTTTCCAGCGCTTCTTCCGGAAGGATCAGGTCGTTCTTCCAGCTGCCGATCAGGCCCTTGATCTCGTCCAGACCGTCATCGCCGGAGTACTCCTTCTGCATGATGTCGGTCATCAGCGCCTTCACATCGCTCTCGTCGAAGATCGAGAAGCCGGGCTTGTAGCCCAGGGCCGCGTGTTCCTTGCGGATGATGTTCAGGCCCAGGTTGTGGAAGGTCGAGACGGTCAGGCCCTTGCCCTCGCCGGGGCGCAGCAGCGTGCTGACTCGCTCCTTCATCTCGCGGGCGGCCTTGTTGGTGAAGGTCACGGCGACGATGTACTGGGCGCGGATGCCGCACTGCTGCACCAGATAGGCGATCTTGCGGGTGATCACGCTGGTCTTGCCGGAGCCGGCGCCGGCCAGCACCAGGAGCGGGCCGCCGACGTAGTTCACGGCCTCTTGCTGCCGGGGATTGAGTCGGGACATGAAAGGCGGGGGTCTGTAGTGGAGCGGGCGCGTATTCTAGCAGGCCGCGCCTGGCGCCGGGGTGCCGCTCGGAATAGCGGCGATCTGTGACACGATCGTACTTATGTGTTTTGGATAAATCTGTACATGTATTAGGCTTGTGACAGCAATACTTGAAGAAAACTCTTAAGAGTTTCTCTGAGGTTTCGTCTACATCCGTGGGATGTCCGGAGGACGTTGCTTCAAAACCGGGAGAAGTGGGCGCACGGATGGTGCCTGGCGTTTCTCCCCTTTTTAGAGATACATGGGGGTCGCTTGGCAGCGTCGGTCGAACCAACGCGCCTGCTCCTGCTGGCGGAAGCGCCGCAGTGGGCCCAGCTACTGCGCGGGCATCTGGCCGCGTTGGGGCAGGGCTATTCGCTGATCACGGCCCCGTCCTGGCAGGCCGCCAGCAGCCTGTTCGACGAAGATCAGGTCGGTCTGGTGCTGGCCACGCCCGGCAAATTGCCCTCCGCCCACCAGTGCCACCTGCCGCTGATCCTGCTGCTGGAGCGCGAGCCCGCGGAGGAGCCGGTCGGCGTTGCCGACTACCTGGTTGCCGAGTCCCTCACGGTCGAAGTCCTGCGTCGTACCCTGCGCTATGTGCGTGAGCGCACGTCGCTGCAGAACACCCTGCAGACCCTGGCCGAGCAGGATCCGCTGACCGGCATCGCCAACCGCCAGGGCTTCCAGACCCTGCTCGCCGCCCGTCTCAGCGAGAGCGACGGACGTGGCCTGGCGCTGGGTCACCTGGATCTGGACAACTTCCGCCACGTCAACGACGCACTCGGCCACCAGGCCGGCGACCGCCTGATCCTGCAGGTGGTGGCGCGTCTGAAGGCGCACCTGGACAGCGGTGACGACATTGCCCGCCTGGGCAGCGACGAATTCGCCCTGCTGCTGGATACCCGCCGCGATCCGGCGCGGGTGGAGAAGATTGCCGAGCTGATCGTCGAATCCCTCGGCGAGCCCTACTGGGTTGAAGGCGAAAGCCTGCTGCTGGGCTGCAGCCTGGGCGTGGCCCATGCCCGCGCCGGGGAGGCCGCCGACCCGCTGCTGTGGCACGCGCATATCGCCATGCAGCAGGCCAAATCGCGCCAGGGTTGCACCTTCCACGTCTTCGACGAGCGTATCAATCGTGGCGCCCGCAGCCTCGCCGACCTGGAAAGCGAACTGCGCCGGGCGCTGCGCCGCGACGAACTGGAGTTGCACTACCAGCCGCGCCTGGACCTGCACAACGGGCAGATTGTCGGCCTCGAAGCCCTGGTGCGCTGGCGCCACCCCGAGCGCGGCCTGCTGACGCCGGGCGACTTCGTGCCGCTGGCCGAGGAAAGCGGGCTGATCGTGCCGCTGGGCTACTGGGTCATCTCCCGCGCCCTGCGCGACATGCAGTGGCTGCGCGGGCGCGGACTGCCGCCGCTGCACATGGCGGTGAACCTGTCGTTCCGCCAGTTCCAGGACAGCCAACTGCTGCCCACCCTGGAGCGCCTGATCCGCGAGCGCGGTGTCGACGCCCAGTGGCTGGAATTCGAACTCACCGAAACCGCCGTCATGCGCCGCAGCGACCAGGTCCTGCAGACCATGCAAGCCCTCGGGCGGCTGGGTGTGCGCTTCTCGCTGGACGACTTCGGCACCGGTTTCTCGTCCTTCGTGCACCTGAGCAGCCTGCCGATCACTCTGCTGAAGATCGACAAGAGCTTCGTCGGCGGGATGCACGAACGCACGGAGAACCTGCAACTGGTGCGGGCGATGATCAACCTGGCGCACAACCTGAACCTGGAAGTGGTCGCCGAGGGTGTCGAGACCGCTGCCCAGCAGGATGAACTGCGTCTGTTCGGTTGCGACCAGGTGCAGGGCTACTGGATCAGCCGCCCGCTGCCACTCGCGGAGCTCGCGCGCTTCCTGGTATTTGGCGCCAACCGCGCGCTGCGTCTGCAGGACTCGGTCAACTAGCGGTCAGCTGGCACAGCCAGGGCCGCGCCGCTGGTGTGCGGGTACAACAGGCGCGCGGTCTTCGCCTCGAAGGCCAGGGTCAGGCCGATGGCCGCGCAGGCCAGCCCGGACGCCAACCCCCACCACACGCCGCTCGGCCCCCAGCCCAGCGGGAAGGTCAGCAGCAGCGCCATCGGCACGCCCACCAGCCAGTAGCCGGCCAAGCCGACGAGGAAGGTCGTGCGCGCATCCTTCAGGCCGCGGATCGCGCCCATGGCGATGCACTGGGTGCCATCGAACAGCTCGAACCATGCGGCGATGGCCAGCAGGCTGACAGCCAGGTGCACCACCTCGCGGTTGGCCGGGTCGTTGTGGTCGATGAACAGCCCGATGACCACCTCCGGCGCCAGCCAGAACAGCGCGGCGAAGGCGAACATGCAGCTGGCGCCGAAGCCGATGCCCAGCCGCCCGGCGCGACGTGCCTCGACCAGCCGGCCGGCGCCGTAGTGCTGGCCGATGCGGAAGGTCACCGCGTAGGAAATCCCCATGGGCACCATGAAGGCCACGTACACCGACTGGATGGCGATCTGGTGCGCCGCCAGCGCGGTACTGCCGATCACGCCCATGCACAGGGTCGCCACGGTGAACATGCCCGACTCCACCGCGTAGGTGCCGCCGATGGAAATGCCCAGGCGCAGGGACTCGCCGATCACCTTGACGTCCGGCTTCGACAGTCCGGCCAGCAACGGATAGGGCGCGTAGGCCCGGTGCCAGCGCAGGTACAGGGCGAAGATCACCGGCAGCGCGTTCATCACCACCGCGGTGACCATGCCGATCCCCGCCAACCCCAGGCGCGGCAGGCCGAACAGACCTTCGATGAAGGCGTAGTTGAGGGCGAAGTTGGCCAGCGCACCGATCAGGCTGATGGCCATGACCGGGCCGGGACGCTCGATGGCGCTGGTAAAGCCCCGTAGCACCATGAAGGCCATGTAGCCGGGCAGGGCGAAGACGATGCTGTGCAGAAAACTCATGGTGCCGGCGACCGTTGCCGGTGCCTGGCCGAAGGCGACCAGGATGGGCCCGAGATTCCACAGCAGCAGGCCTGCCAGCAGGGCCAGTGCGCCGCCGATCCACAGGCCGGCCTGGGTCGCCTGCACCACGCCGTGCGCGTCCTTCGCACCATGCCGGATCGCCACCAGGTTGCCGGTAGCCGCCACTACGCCGACGCAGAACGTCGACACCAGCGCATAGGTGGACGCCCCCAGTCCGCCGCTGGCCAGGGCCTCTCGGCCGAGCTTGCCCATCATCACGGTGTCGGTGAACACCATCGCCACGTAGGCCAGCTGCGCGGCGATCAGCGGGCCGGCGAGGCGAAGGATGGCGGCAAGTTCGTCACGGTACAGGCGTTTCATGAGTCAGGCTCAGCAAGCGGCCGTTGCCGCATCGATAGGGAGTCGCCCATTCTCCGGCCGCTACGGATGCGGGCACAAAAGGAAAAATGCGATGCCTTGCATGAGTCATACTCATGCATGAATGCCTGGGAGTCCGCCATGAACCGCCAGTTGCCGCCCCTCTATGCCCTGCGTGCCTTCGAGGCCGCCGCCCGCCATGCGTCCTTCACTCGCGCCGCGGAGGAGCTGGCGATCACCCAGAGCGCGGTCAGCCGGCACATCAAGACCCTGGAAGAACACTTCGCCTGCCGCCTGTTTCAGCGTCGCGGTCGCCAGCTGGAGCTGACCGAAACAGCGCGGCTGCTGCTGCCCGGCGTGCGCGATGGCTTCGATGCGCTGGAGCGTGCTTGTGCCACCTTGCGTGCGGAGGAGGGTGTGCTGCGCCTGAAGGCGCCCTCGACCCTGACCATGCGCTGGCTGCTGGCGCGGCTGAGCAAGTTTCGCATGCAGCACAGCGATATCGAGGTGCAGCTGACCAGCGCCTGGATGGACGTGGACCGTGTGGACTTTGTCCATGAGCCCTTCGATTGCGCGGTGTTGCTCAGCGCCGGGCATTTCCCGCCGGACTGGGAAGCCACCCTGCTGTTTCCCGAATGGTTGATTCCGGTCGGCGCGCCGGAGCTGTTGGCGGATGGGCCGTGGGACGCCGAGCGACTGGCCGGCGCGGAGCTGTTGCACCCGACGCCCGACCGCCGGGACTGGCGGCGCTGGCTGCAGCGCATGGATCTGGGCGAGCGGGTATCGCTCAAGGGCGGGCAGGTGTTCGACACGCTGGAGCTGGGCATCGTGGCGGCCGCCCGCGGCTATGGGGTATCCATCGGCGACCTGGTGATGGTCGCCGAGGATGCCAACCAGGGCCGCCTGGCATTGCCCTGGCCCAGTGCGGTGGCCAGCGGTGAGAGTTACTACCTGGTCTGGCCCCGTGCGCGTCGGCACCAGGAGCGGCTGCGCCGGTTGCGCGACTTCCTGCAGGCGGAGATGCAGGCTATGCAATTGCCGCCGGTGGAGTACTTCGAATGAATCATTGCCGTGGATAATCTGTCAGCCACTTCCGTCGCCTGGAATGCCATGAACGCCATCGATCGCCTGATCCAGCTCGCCAGTCTGCGCGGCAGCCTCGACCTGCGCTGCCGGTTCCTCGGCAGTTGGGCGCTGGACCATGAGCCGTTGCCGGACGGCACCGCGCAGTACCACATCGTGCTGTCCGGCAGCTGTCAGGCGGAAATGCCGGACGGACAGGTCCTGCCGCTGGAGGCCGGCGAGGTGCTGCTCCTGCCCGCTGGCGCTGCGCACCTGTTGCGCAGCCAGGGGGCGCGCGTGGCGGCGCAGGCCCCGGACATCCGCGAAGAAGGCCTGTTGCCGGTGCATCGCCTCGGCGCGGGAGGCGGCGAGCTGGACATGCTCTGCGGCAGTTTTCATTACCGGCGCGGTTCGCTGCTGATGGGGGCCTTGCCGGCCTTCCTGAAAGTGTCCTGCCAGGCCAATGGCCTGGGCGATTCCGTGGCCGCGCTGGTCGGGTTGCTGCGCGCCGAAGCGGACGGCAACCAGGCTGGCGCGCGCTTCCTGGTGGACGCGCTGTCCTCGGCGTTGTTTACCCTAATCCTGCGCGTCTACCTGCACGAACACGCGCCCGCCAGCGGCACGCTGGCGTTGCTCGGCGACAAACGCCTGGGCCGCGCCTGGCAGGCAATGCTGGAGGATCCCGGCCATGAATGGACGATCGAGGCGCTGGCCGAGCGCGCGAACATGTCCCGCGCCACGTTCACCCGCCAGTTCACCCAGGTGGCCGGCGAGTCGCCCTGGGTGCTGCTGACCCGCGTCCGCATGGAGCTGGCGTACCGCCTGCTGAGCGACTCGCAGTTGAGCCTGATCGCCATCGCCAGCCAGGTCGGCTACCAGTCCCAGGCGTCCTTCACCAAGAAGTTCAAGGAAGTCTACGGCGAAGCCCCCGGTCGCCTGCGTCGTGCGGTGAACTAGACCAGCCGTCGCTGTCGGAAAACCCTCGTGGCGCGGATGGATACGTCCTGCCGCCCTCGCGACGATTCACGTCGCTGCCGTCGCAGAGCTGAAACAGGGCTTTGCTAGGGTCACTGCTGGACTAGTCCAGTGAAGGCCCGTGTCGGACCTTCCCCATACCCATAAGACCACTCGGGGGAATTCCATGAAGCCCATGCGCACCTTGCTCGCCGGCCTGATCCTGGCCGGCCTCGCCAGCACCTCGTTCGCCGCCACCGAACTGAAACACTGGCCCGCGCCGGCCGCCAAGCAGCTCGACGCCCTGATCGCCGCCAACGCCAACAAGGGCGCCTTCGCGGTCTTCGACATGGACAACACCAGCTACCGCTATGACCTCGAGGAGTCGCTGCTGCCCTTCCTCGAAATGAAAGGCGTGCTGACCCGCGAGAAGCTCGACCCCTCGCTGAAGCTCATCCCCTTCAAGGACGTCAACGGCCACAAGGAAAGCCTCAACAGCTACTACTACCGCCTCTGCGAAGTCGACGACCTGGTCTGCTACCCCTGGGTCGCCCAGGTGTTCTCCGGTTTCACCCTCAAGGAGCTCAAGGGCTACGTCGACGAGCTGATGGCCTACGGCAAGCCGGTGCCCAGCACCTACTACGAAGGCGACGTGGTCAAGACGATCGAGATCAACCCGCCCAAGGTCTTCACCGGTCAGCAGGAGCTGTACAACAAGCTGATGGAGAACGGCATCGAGGTCTACGTGATGACCGCTGCCCATGAAGAACTGGTGCGCATGGTCGCCAGCGATCCGAAGTACGGCTACAACGTGAAGCCGGAGAACGTCATCGGCGTCACCACCCTGCTCAAGGACCGCCAGAGCGGCGCCCTGACCACCGCACGCAAGCAGATCGCCGAAGGCAAGTACGATCCCAAGGCCAACCAGGACTTGGAAATCACCCCCTACCTGTGGACCCCGGCGACCTGGATGGCCGGCAAGCAGGCGGCGATCCTCACCTACATCGACCAGTGGAAGAAGCCCATCCTGGTTGGCGGCGACACCCCCAGCAGCGATGGCTACATGCTGTTCAACGGCACCGCCGAGAACGGCGTGCACCTGTGGATCAACCGCAAGGCCAAGTACATGGACCAGCTCAACGGCATGATCAAGAAGAATGCCGAGGCCCAGGCCAAGCTCGGCCAGCCAGTCACCGCCGACAAGAACTGGGTGATCGTCACCCCGGAGGAGATCCAGTAAGCCGCAGCGTCTGGTCTTCGTAGGTTGCGCTCCCTGTCATCCTGCGGACTGACTCCGGACTCACACTGTAGGAGCGGGCCATGCCCGCGATCGCGCGCAGGGCGCGCTCCTACAGGTGAGCGCCGTTGCCCGGACCGGAGCCCCCGCCCCACGCTAATTCCGGGTGAATGACTCAAGTATTCTCGCGTCCCGCCGATAGCCTGTGCAGACCGGCGAACCACGTCGGCACTCCCCTCGAACCGAAGCAGGCCGCTCCTCGAACAACGGGCGACGGCCAGCCGTT
Source organism: Pseudomonas sp. BB438 (assembly GCF_057180225.1). Lineage (NCBI taxonomy): Bacteria > Pseudomonadati > Pseudomonadota > Gammaproteobacteria > Pseudomonadales > Pseudomonadaceae > Pseudomonas > Pseudomonas sp. BB438. Next base: position 6,285,734 of record NZ_CM170001.1, on the reverse strand, counting down.
GCGTGCAGAACCCGAACATGAACCAACCCCGATCCCGCATCGCCCTGCAGTTGGCGATGGCCCTGGCCGTGCTCCTGATCCTGTTGATCAGCGGCAGCACGCTGTTTGCCTTGCGCTCGCTGGACAGCGCTACCCTGACCACCCGCGAAGAACACCTCGCCAGCGAGGCGCGCCTGCTGGCGGACCAGCTGGAAACCTTCCACGGCACGCTGCGCGAGAGCACCCAGCGCCTCGCCGGCCTGTTCGAGCAGCGCTTCGCTGCCGGGCTGAAAGCACGCGCGGACGAGCGCGTGCCGGTTGCCGCATTGCAAGCCCCGGCGCTGTACCTGGGCGACACCCGCCTGAACGGCGACTTCACCCTGGTCGATGAATTCCGCCAGCTCACCGCCGGCGTCGCCACCGTGTTCGTACGCGATGGCGAGGACTTCGTGCGCATCACCACTTCGCTGATGAAGCAGGACGGCAGCCGCGCCATGGGCACGGTGCTCGACCACAACAGCCCGGCCTATCCGCTGCTGATGCGCGGCGAAAGTTACGTCGGCCGCGCGCTGCTGTTCGACCGCTACTACATGACCCAGTACACCCCGGTGCGCGACGGCAGCGGGCGGGTGATCGCCGTGCTGTTCGTCGGCTTCGACTACACCGACGCGCAGAAGCGCCAGTTCGACAACCTCGGCCGCTTCCGCCTCGGCCAGGGCGGCTCTCTGGCGCTGCTGGACGAACAGCACCACTGGCTGGTACCGCCGGCTGGTGCGCGTAACCCCGAGCGTGCTGCCGACAGCCTTGCCACCCTGCTGGACAACCCCGGCCGCGGCCGCTTCTGGAGCGACGGGCAGGACGACTTCTACAGCGTGGCGCAGCCCTTCGTCGGCGGTCCCTGGACTGTCGTCGCAAGCATGCCGAAGGACGAGATCCGCGCGGTGACCTGGCGCGTTGGCGGTCAACTGGCCATGGGCAGCCTGATCGCCATGCTGCTGGCGGTGATCGCCACCACCTGGTTGCTGCGTCGCCGCCTGCGTCCGCTGGGCGACCTGGTGCGCCAGGCCCATGCGCTGGGCGCGGGTGATCTGGGTGCTCGCCTATCGGTTTCCAGCCGTGACGAGATCGGCGATCTGGCGCGCAGCTTCAACCAGATGGGCGAGGCACTCTCCAGCATGGTCGCGCGGGTGCGCGGCGCGGCAGAGGAAGTGGGGCATTGCTCGCGTTCGCTGTCGGGGCTTTCCAGCGGCGCCTACGCCGGCATGGAGCAGCAGTCCGGCGAGATCAACAGCATGGCCGGCGCGGTGGAAGAGTTCAGCGCCACCTCGATGGACATTGCCGACAACATGCGCAGCACCGAGCACATGGCCAGCGAGAACACCAAGCAGACGCGCATCGGCCTGCACTCCATGGACGATGCCTCCGCCTCGCTGGCGCAGATCGCCGAGGCGCTGCAACAGACCGTGGAGCGGGTGAACCGCCTCGGCGCGCGCTCCCAGGAGATCGGAAGCATCGTCGGGGTGATCACTTCGATTGCCGAGCAGACCAACCTGCTGGCGCTCAACGCCGCCATCGAGGCTGCCCGTGCCGGCGAGCAGGGGCGTGGTTTCGCGGTCGTCGCAGACGAGGTGCGCAGTCTGGCGGCGCGTACCCAGGCCGCGACTACGGAAATCTCGCAGATGATCGGCGCCATTCAGCAGGACACCGGTAGCGCCATCGAGACCATCGAGCAGGGCAGCCAGCTGATGCAGCACGGGTTGACGCTGAACGAGAAGGTCGCGGCCGCCCTGGCGGAAATCTCCCAGCAGAGCAGCGCGGCGGGCGAGCAGTTCGCCGCCATCACCACCGCGACCCAGGAACAGAGCCGCACGGCGACCCTGCTCAGCAGCAACCTGCAGGGCATCGCCCAGGCCAACAGCGAACAGCGTCAGGTGGTGGCCGATCTGGCGCAGACCGTGCGTGAGCTGGACAGCCTGGCGGCCGGCCTGCGCGACGAAGTCGGGCGCTTCCGCTGAGGCGACCGGTGGGTCAGTCCTTGAGCTGGCCCAGCCCGTACTCCAGGCTGGCGGCCGACAGCTCGCCCATCTGGCTGTGCTTCAGGCGGCCGTGGGCGTCGTAGAACAGTGTGGTGGGCATGCCGTAGGAACCGGTGGCCTGGCCGAGGCGGTTGCCGCTGTCGAGCAGCACTGCCGTGTCGCTCAGGCCCTGGTCGCGCAGGAAGCGCTGCACGGCTTCGGCATTCTCGCCCTGGTTGACCAGCAGGAAGCGTACGTCGCTGCGTTGCTTCTGCGCGGCCTCCAGCACCGGCATTTCACGCCGGCACGGCGGGCACCAGGTAGCCCAGAGGTTGACCACCATGGGTCGGCCATCCAGTGCGCGCAGGTCCACGGCACTGCCGCGCAGGTCCATCACCGTGAGTTCGGGAATCTGCTGGCTGCGGTCCAGCGCCGAGGTCACGGCCTTGCCGCCACCCCACAGGCACACGCCAACCACTGCGGCGACCGCCAGCGGGCGGCGCAGCTCCGTTCTGCGCCAGGCCAGCACTGCGCCGATCAGTGCGGCGGCGATCACGCCCGGTAACCCAAGAAAGCCGCCGTCGCGGATATCCACGATGCTCAGCGGTGTCGCTGCGTACTGCTCGACGTAGCGCGCAACGAAGGCCAGTCGCGCCACCAGCAGACCGCCGAGGAGCATGGCGAACAGCGCGCCTTCGGGATTGGCGCCGCGTTTTCGCCCGGCCAGCCAGCCGGCCAGCAGGGCGCCGAAGAAGCCGAGGTAAAGCAGCACGTGGGGGAGGGGAATGGCCAGCGAGCCAAGGGTGAGACTGGTCAAGACGGGTGCCTGGCAAAAGGAAACCAAGGTACAGCAGGGCGCTGCCGCGCGGCAGCGCCGGGCTGTGGATAAATGTTTCGCGTCAGGCCGGCAGCGGCTCGGCCTGCTGCTCGCGCAACTCGGCGGTCAGCCGCCGGGCGCAGGCACCGACCTTGCGCACGGCGTCTTCGATCACCGGCAGCTCGCGGTTGGAGTAGTTCATGCGGATGCAATTGCGGTACTTGCCCGAGGCCGAAAAGATGTTGCCCGCCGCCACCTGCACGTTGTCGCGCCGCAGCTCCTGGTTCAGCCGCACGCTGTCGAACAGCGGGTCGAACTCGACCCAGAGCATGAAGCCTCCACGCGGCCGGGTGACCCGCGCCCCTTCGGGGAAGTAGCGGCCGACCCATTCGGTCATCAGGTCGCGGTGGCGCTGGTACTGCGCGCGCATGCGGCGGATGTGCGGCTCGTAGTGGCCGCCACCGACGAACTCGGCCAGCGCCATCTGCGGTTGCGGCGCGCAGGTGCCGCTGGCGATGTACTTGAAGTGGAGGATGCGGTCCAGGTACCGCCCCGGCACTACCCAGCCGGTGCGCAGGCCGGGTGCCACGGTCTTGGAGAACGAGCTGGCCAGCAGCACGCGGTCGTCGGTGTCGAAGGACTTGATGCTGCGCGGGCGCGGATAGGCGTAGGCCAGTTCGCCGTAGACGTCGTCCTCGAGGATCGGCACGTCGTAGCGCGCAGCGAGGGTCAGCAGGGCGCGCTTGCGGGCGTCGGGCATGATGTAGCCCAGCGGATTGTTGCAGTTGGGCGTGAGCAGGATCAGCTTAACCGGCCACTGTTCCATGGCCAGTTCCAGCGCTTCCAGGCTGATGCCATTGCTGGGATCGGTGGGAATTTCCAGCGCCTTCAGGCCGTACGCCTTGAGCGCCTGCATGGCGCCGTGGAAGCTCGGCGAGTCGATGGCGATGATGTCGCCCGGCTCGCAGATGGCGCGCAGGGTAATGGCCAGCGCCTCCTGGCAGCCGGTGGTGATGACGATCTCGCTGGGCGGCACCTGGCAGCCGGAGTCGAGCATCAGGCGCGCGATCTGTTCGCGCAGTGGCAGCGAACCCTGGATGCCCTCGTAGCCCAGGCTCTGCAGGTCAGTCCGCCGCGCGGCGTGCACCATCGCCCGCTGCAGTGGCTTGAGCGAAGGGCTGGCGATGTCCGGTGTGCCGCGCCCGAGCTGGACGAAATCACCGCCCGGCGCGCGGCGCACCTGTTCCAGCACCTGATCCCACTGCGAGACCTCCACCGGCCGTTGCGCCGGGCGGGTCATGGCCGGCATCGGCGGCAGCTCGCGGCGCTCCGGCACGAAGTAGCCGGACTTCGGCCGGGGCTCCACCAGCCCGGAATCCTCCAGCACGCGGTAGGCCTGCTGCACGGTGCTGATGCTGACGCCGTGCTCCTCGCTCAGCGCGCGTACCGAGGGCAGGCGGTCCCCTGGGCGGTACAGGCCCTGTTCGATGCGTTCGCCGAGGGTGGCGGCCAACTGCGCGTAGCGTTTCATGACAGATCTCCCGTGCCGGGCTGATTCGGCGTGATGCAGTACAGATAGGGAGAAAATACGCCATTCAGACGGATTTGGTTGACCTCTGTATGGAAAAAACTTCGTTCCGTTGAATCTGTAATGATTTCTCCCGATTCGCCACGCTAGTTCCGCGTGTGAGGAAACCGTTGGAGTAGCGACGAATGAACGGCCTGAGCGATGTGCGCCTGACCCTTTACCAACAGGAACTGCTGGAGATGCCCGGCGTGCGAGAAGCCCCGCGCGGCATTCAGGAGAGCCGCTGGCAGCAGTTCTGGCGCCGGGTGCGCACCCGCAAGCAACTGCTCGAGCTCAGCGACGCGCAGCTGCGCGACATCGGCATCAGCCGCGAGCAGGCCAAGCTGGAAGCGATGCGGCCGTTCTGGCGTTGCTGATCAGACATCGATCAACGGGGAGTATTCATGAGCGAGACGCGCGCTGCGGCGTTCGAACGGATTGCCGCCGAACTCGGCTATGACTTCAGCGGTGAAATGAAGATCGGCGGCAACTATGTGCCTTTCCTTATCGACGGCAACCAGGTGCACCTGAGTGGGCAGATTCCACGGGTGGGCGATGTGGTGGTCGTCACTGGCCGAGCGGGCAGCGAGGTGTCGCTGGCTGACGCCCAACTGGCGGCGAAGGTCTGCGTGATGCGGGCGTTGGCGCTGCTGTGGCAGGCATTGGGCGACCTCGATCACGTGCGCAAGGTGCTGCAGCTCAACGTGTTCGTGCAGTCGGCGGAGCATTTCACGCAGCAGAGCGAAGTGGCCGACGGCGCTTCGGCCGTGCTGTACGACGTGCTGGGGACCGCCGGCGTACACACGCGCACATCGGTCGGCGTTTACCAGTTGCCGAAGAACGCGACGGTCGAGCTGAACCTCCTCGCCGTGGCGCAGGACCGGCCCGGCTAGTGCCCCGCTCGGTACTGCAACGCTTCGGCCAGGTGGGGGCGGGCGATAGCGTCCGCCTGCTGCAGGTCAGCGAGGGTACGCGCGACCTTGAGAATCCGGTGCAGGGCACGCAGTGACAGGTTCAGGCGCTCGCCGGCCTTTTCCAGCCAGGCCTGGTCTTCCGGAGTCAGTGCACAATATTGGTGCATCTTCTTCAGCGTCAGAAAGGCGTTCGCGCACCCCTGGCGCGTGAGCTGGCGCTGGCGGGCGGCGGCGACCTGCGTGGCCAGCTCGGCGCTGCCGGTGCTCGGTCCGCAGGGGGCGAGGCTGGTGCTTTCGCGGCTGACGGTGAGGTGCAGGTCGATGCGGTCCAACAGCGGCCCGGACAGCTTGGCGCGGTAGCGCTGGACCTGCTCCGGCGAGCAGCGGCAACGGCCGCTCGGGTCACCCAGGTAGCCACAGGGGCAGGGGTTCATCGCGGCGACCAGTTGGAATCGCGCGGGAAAGCGTACGCGGCCATTGGCGCGGGCGATGACGATTTCGCCGCCCTCGAGTGGCTCGCGCAAGACCTCCAGAACCTTTCGATCGAATTCCGGTAGTTCATCCAGGAACAGCACCCCTTCGTGCGCCAGAGTGATTTCTCCGGGTTGCGGGCGGCTGCCACCACCGACCAACGCCGGTGCGGAGGCGGTGTGGTGCGGCTGGCGGAACGGGCGCTGTGGCCAGTGGGTCAGCGGCCCGCGCCCGGCGACGGAATGGATCGCGGCCACCTGCAGCGCCTCGTTTTCATCCAACGGCGGCATCAGGCCGGGCAGGCGGCTGGCGAGCAGCGTCTTGCCGGTGCCGGGAGGCCCGCTGAACAGCAGGTTGTGCGCGCCGGCGGCGGCGACGAGCAGGGCGCGCTTGGCGGCGGTCTGGCCCTGTACTTCGGCGAGATCGGGATAGGGCGGTGTGGCACGCAACAGGCCATTGGCCTCGTAGGGGCGCAGGCGTTCCTGACCACTGAAGTGCGCGACCAGCTCCAGCAGGTGGCCGACCGCATAGACGGTCAGGCCGCTGGCCAGGCTCGCTTCTTCGGCGTTCTCCATCGGCACCACCAGGGCGCGCCCGGCAGCGCGGGCGGCGAGGGCGGCGGGCAGGACGCCAGGGACCGGCCGCAACGTGCCGGAAAGCGCCAGTTCGCCGAGGCATTCGAGTCCATCGAGCCCGGCGGCATCGGCCAACTGGCCGCTGGCGGCGAGGATGCCCAGGGCGATGGCCAGGTCGAAACGCCCGCCGTCCTTGGGCAAGTCGGCCGGGGCGAGATTGAGCGTAATTCGTCTGCTGGGGAAGTCGAAGCCGGCGTTGAGCAGGGCGCTGCGGACGCGGTCCTTGCTTTCTTTTACGGCACCTTCGGGCAGACCGACCAGGGTCAGCGACGGCAGGCCGTTGGCGAGGTGCGCCTCGACGGTGACGCCGGGCGCTTCCACGCCGACCTGGGCACGGCTATGGACGATGGCGAGGGACATGGATCACTCCTGGATCGCATGCCGCCCGCCAGGCGGAACCTACTGCTCGGAGGCGGGGGCGGCGGTGTCGGCGGGCGAGAGCTTGGCTTCCATCTCCGCGACCTTGGCTTCCAGCGCCTCGAGGCGGGCGCGGGTGCGGGCGAGCACGACCATCTGGCTGTCGAATTCGTCGCGGCTGACCAGGTCGAGCTTGCTGAAGGCGCTCTGCATCAGAACCTTGAACTGGGCTTCCAGCTCGGCCTTCGGCAGGGGCGATTCGCCACCGAACAGGCGTCCGGCTTGTTGGCTGATGGCATCGAGGAAGGCTTTGGGCGGCAGCATGGTTCATGGGTTCCGGATTGAATCAGAGCGCAGTCTATCACGCAGCCAGCACTGGCTGCGGCGCTTGGGGTTGCACGCTTTTTGAGCAGTGTGCCCGCTTGCCGTGCGCGCTTTCGGTGCGCCAGCGGCGCGCTGGCGAATCGCCAGAAAACCCGGTTTCAGGCCAAGTGCCTGATGCGACGGGGATTTCCACGAACTGGCAAGCTTCATGCTTTGGGGCTGATATGGCGTGCACCGATGCAGTTCCGGTGCGGCAGGCGAGGCGGTGGATCGCTTCGATCACGGCAGTCGGAGTGCTGAGGTAGGGCGGCCGGCGCATTACAAAAGCCAGACACTGCGCTTAGACTTGTCTCCGGGTTCGTTCTTCCTGGGGCGGGTCCACCAAAACACGGGAGAGAGTTACATGAAGCTAGTCACAGCCATCATCAAGCCGTTCAAGCTGGACGACGTTCGTGAGTCGCTGTCCGAGATCGGCGTGCAGGGCATCACTGTGACCGAAGTCAAAGGCTTCGGCCGGCAGAAGGGACACACCGAGCTGTACCGTGGCGCGGAGTACGTTGTCGATTTCCTGCCGAAGGTGAAGATCGACGTCGCCATCGCCGATGACCAGCTGGATCGTGTTATCGAAGCCATCACCAAGGCCGCCAACACCGGGAAGATCGGTGACGGCAAGATCTTTGTCGTAAATCTGGAACAGGCCATTCGTATCCGTACCGGCGAAACCGGCACCGACGCGATCTAAGCCAAGCCCACACCGAACCCCACGCCCCAGGAGAAACAACAATGACTCTGCGCAAATACGCAGGGCTAGGTGCCCTATTGCCCCTCGCAATGCCCGGTCTGGCCTTGGCCGACGAGGCTGCGGCCCCCGTCCTGAACAGCGGTGACACCGCCTGGATGCTGATTTCCAGTGCCCTGGTGCTGCTGATGACCATCCCCGGCCTGGCGCTGTTCTACGGCGGCATGGTGCGTGCCAAGAACGTCCTGTCGATCATGATGCAGTGCTTCGCGATTACCGCACTGATCAGCATCCTCTGGGTTGTCTACGGCTACAGCCTGGCCTTCGATACCGTCGGCATGGAAAAGGGCGTGATCAACTTCGCCTCCTTCGTCGGCGGCCTCGACAAGGCCTTCCTCAGCGGCCTGACCTCCAGCGGTCTGACGTCCGCCGCCGCGCTGTTCCCGGAAAGCATCTTCGTGATGTTCCAGATGACCTTCGCGATCATCACCCCGGCCCTGATCGTCGGCGCCTTCGCCGAGCGCATGAAGTTCTCCGCCATGCTGATCTTCACCGCGCTGTGGTTCACCCTGGTCTACGCACCGATCGCCCACATGGTCTGGAGCGGTGACGGCGGCCTGCTGTGGGACTGGGGCGTGCTGGACTTCGCCGGTGGCACCGTGGTGCACATCAACGCCGGTATCGCTGGCCTGGTGGCGTGCATCGTGCTGGGCAAGCGCAAGGGCTATCCGACCGCAGCCATGGCTCCGCACAACCTGGGTTACACCCTGATCGGCGCCGCCCTGCTTTGGGTAGGCTGGTTCGGCTTCAACGCCGGCTCCGCGGCGGCTGCCAACGGCACTGCCGGCATGGCCATGCTGGTTACCCAGATCGCCACCGCTGCCGCTGCCCTGGGCTGGATGTTCGCCGAGTGGATCACCCACGGTAAGCCGAGCGCCCTGGGCATCGCTTCCGGTGTGGTGGCCGGCCTGGTCGCCATCACCCCGGCTGCCGGTACCTGCGGCCCGATGGGTGCCATCGTGATCGGCCTGGCTGCCGGCGTGATCTGCTTCTTCGCCGCCACCAGCCTCAAACGTGCCGTTGGCTACGACGACTCCCTGGACGCCTTCGGCGTGCATGCGGTCGGCGGTATCGTCGGCGCCCTGCTCACCGGCGTGTTCGCAGCACCGGCCCTGGGCGGCTTCGGCACCGTGACCGATATCGGCGCGCAGCTGTTCACCCAGTTCAAGGGCGTGGCCTTCACCATCGTCTACACCGGTATCGTCAGCTTCGTGATCCTCAAGGTCCTGGACCTGGTCATGGGCCTGCGGGTCACCGAGGAAGAGGAAACCGTAGGTCTGGACCTCTCCCTGCACAACGAGCGCGGCTACAACCTGTAAGGGTTCGTGCAAGTTCGACGAAGGGCGCCCTCGGGCGCCCTTTGTTTTTTTTGGCAGCACGCTAGAATGCGCGCGCATCACCGTTAGCGACGGAAGGATTGCCCGCCATGTGGCAGCAGAAGACCATCACCCTGCGCCCTCGCCCGCGAGGTTTCCACCTGGTCACCGACGAGATCCTGGCCGCGCTGCCGGAGCTGTCGGCGTGCCGGATCGGCCTGCTGCACCTGCTGCTGCAGCACACTTCCGCCTCGCTGACGGTCAACGAGAATGCCGATCCCTCAGTGCGCCGCGATTTCGAGCGATTCTTCGATCGCCTGGTGCCTCAGGGGGAGAGCGGCTATGAACATGACTACGAAGGTCCGGATGACCTTCCGGCGCATTTCAAGTCGAGCCTGCTGGGCTGTCAGCTGACGCTGCCGATACAGAAGGGAGGCTTGGCAATGGGCACCTGGCAGGGTATCTATCTGGGCGAGCATCGCGACCACGGCGGCCCGCGCAGAGTCGTGGCGACCTGGCAGGGCGAGCTTATATGAATTTTTTCCGGCGGCGTTCGTCAAAGCGCGCAGCTGGGCTATAACTAACGTGCTTTGCAGCACCACAGAGGTTGAACAATGAGCGACGAAGAACTGGAACAGGACGAGCTGGACGGCGCTGACGAGGATGATGGCGAGGAGCTCGCCGCAGCTGACGACAGCGACGCCGAAGCAGACAGCGGCGATGGGGATGAAGCCCCTTCTTCCAAGGGCGGTGGCAAGAAAGCCAAGGCCGCAGCCGAAGAAGAGGAACTGCCCTCGGTCGAAGCCAAGCAGAAGGATCGTGACGCACTGGCCCGTGCGATGGAGGAGTTCCTCAATCGTGGCGGCAAGGTGCAGGAGATCGAGCCGAACGTCGTGGCCGACCCGCCCAAGAAGCCGGATAGCAAATACGGCAGCCGCCCTATCTGATATCTGACGCGATACGAAGAGCCCCGCCGCTCCGTGAGGTGCGGCGGGGCTTTTTCATGTCCGATCGTTGCGCGGCTTCAACGCTTTCCGATGAGCATCCTGCAGCAGCGCGCGCTGCTGCAACGGATCGTCGACGTCAGAGCCTGGACAGGACACCCGGCAACTCGGCCAGGTTGTGGATGATCGCGCTGGGCGCTTCTTCGCCCTCCCACGCCTTGCGCGTCGGGTTGAACCAGATCGCCTTCATGCCCGCGCGGCGCGCGCCTGCAATGTCATCGCTGGGATGATCGCCGATGTGCACGGCGTTTTCCGCTGCCACGCCGCCACGCTTGAGCGCTTCCCGGAAGGGGTGCGGGTCGGGCTTGCCGACACCCAGCTCTTCCGCGCAGAGGGCGAACTGGAAATAGTCGGCCAACCCCAGGCGGCGAACATCGGCATTGCCGTTGGTGAGCACGCCGAGGATGAAGCGGTTGGCCAGTTGCTCCAGGGTCGGATGCACCTCGGGGAACAACGCCACCTGGTGCCGCGCATGGAGGAAGGTCTGGAAGCCGGCCTCGGCGAGGTCGCTGGCCTCGGGCTGTGGATAACCGGCGTCGAGCAGAGCGTGGAACAGGATGCGCCGGCGCAGTTCGCTCAGGCGGTGGCGAAGCATCGGGTCCTGCTCCATCAGCCGCGAGCGAATCGCCCACAGGTGTTCGATGGGCACCGGGCCCAACTGCGTGGCATTCACTGCCAGCCAGTCGCGCAGGGTCGCCTCCGCGCTGTTCATCACCGGGGCGACGTCCCACAGCGTGTCATCGAGGTCGAAGGTGACCAGACGGATACTCATTCTTCTGCTCCGGGTTTACGGCGTGCCCGTGGGTGCGCCTGGTCGTAGACCGAGGCGAGGTGTTGGAAGTCCAGGTGGGTGTAAATCTGCGTGGTGGCGATGTCGGCGTGGCCGAGCAGCTCCTGTACCGCGCGCAGGTCCTGGGACGACTCCAGCATATGGCTGGCGAAGGAGTGCCGCAGCATGTGCGGATGCAGGTGCTGACCCAGTTCGCGCACGCCGGCTTCGCGCACGCGCAGCTGGATGGCGCGGGGCGTCAGGCGCTTGCCGCTGCGGCCGATGAACACGGCGTTGTCCTGCGGCGAGACCAGGGCACGCAGCGGCAGCCAGGCTTCGATGGCCTGGCGCGCAGCGCGGCCAACCGGCAATTCGCGCACCTTGTTGCCCTTGCCGTGCACGCGTACCAGGCCCTCCTTGAGGTCGAGCCACTCCAGGTCGAGGCCGACCAGTTCGGAGAGGCGCAGGCCCGAGGAATAGAACAGCTCCAGCAACGCCTGGTCGCGGCGGGCGATGAAGTCGTCCTCGACACCGCCGTCGAGCAATTGCGCGGTGCGGTCGGTATCCAGCGTGCGTGGCAGCTTGCGCGCACCCTTGGGTGCGGACAGGCCGTCGGCAGGGTTGTGCCGGCAGCGGCCTTCGCGGATCAGGTACTGGTACAGGCCGCGGGTAGCCGACAGCAGGCGCGCCAGGCTGCGGCTGGAGAGACCTTGCTGGTGCAGGCGGGCGACGAACAGGCGCAGGTCGCGTACCTGCAGCGCAGGCCATTCGTGGAACGAGGACGTTTCGCAGAGTGCGGCGAGGCGCATCAGGTCGCGGCGGTAGCCGTCGAGGGTATGGACGGACACCTGGCGTTCGCTGCGCAGGTGTTCCAGGTAGGCATCCAGATCGGCTTCGAGCGACAAGCGATCAGCTCCCAGCGGTAACGGCCCGGGCTGCCGGAATCAGCGTACCGAGCGCAGGGGGGTGGAGAAGCGCGGCAGGGTCCGTGCAAGGACTTCGGCGACGTAGCCCAGGAACAGGGTGCCCAGCGAGCTCTTGTAGTGCTGCGGGTCGGGGCTGCCGATCGCCAGTACGCCGTGCAGGCCCTGGAAGGTCAGCGGCACCACGGCGGCGGAGCCGACCTGCTCGCGTTCGCTTTCGCAGAACAGGAAGGCCAGTTCGTGGGGGCGCAGCACGCCGCAGACGGTCTTGCCGCCCGACAGCAGGCCGCCAATGGCCTGGTGTGCCTCGGCGCTGCTCACCGAGCGGCCCACCGGGAGGTTGTTGTCGCTGAACAGGATCAGGCTGACGTAGGGCACGAGGAATTCGTGGCGCAGACTGTCTTCGACGGTGCTGACGATTTCCTCGAGGCTGGTGGCGTCGAGCAGGTCGAGCACCAGGCGGCGGGTCTTGTCGAACAGGCGGTCATTGTCGCGGGCCACATCCATCAGTTGTGACAGCCGATGGCGCATCTCGATGTTGCGCTCGCGCAGCAGGCGCACCTGGCGCTCCACCAGCGACACGGCATCGCCCGGCTGGTGCGGAATGCGCATCTCCGGGATCAGCTCGTCATGATCGACGAAGAATTCAGGGTGCCGGCGAAGATAGTCGGCGACCTGTTCGGCTTCGAGCGTAACGGTGGGGTCCTGGGGAATATCGGTCATAAGCGTCCCGGTTCAGCGCCTGTCCAATGTCTGCCTGCGCGTTGCTCATACGGCGTTGGAATCAGGCTCAAAATGCTCATCTACTCTGCGTAAACTGCGCTTTCTCGCCTGTTCCCGCCTTGTTTGAGCTACGCTCGGCAAGACCTTGAACAGGCTTTATAGACGTACCTGGCCTTCGAACACCCGCACCGCGGGCCCGGTCATCATAACGGGCTGACCCGGTCCTGCCCACTCGATGGACAACCGTCCGCCGGGAAGGTCGATCTGCACCGGCGATTGCAGCCAACCCTGGCGGATGCCAGCGACCGCGGCGGCGCAGGCGCCGGTGCCGCAGGCCAGCGTCTCGCCGGCGCCGCGTTCCCAGACGCGCAGGCGTACCTGGTGCGGATTGACGATCTGCAGGAAGCCGATGTTGGCCTTCTGCGGGAAGCTTTCGTGGATCTCGAGTTTAGGCCCCAGGGTACGCACCGGTGCGCTGTCCACGTCATCCACGCGCAGCACGCCGTGTGGGTTGCCCATGGAAATGGCTGCCAGTTCGTACTGCTGGCCATCCACTTCGATCGGGTAGCTCAGCGCTTCGGCGTCGGCCTGGAACGGCACCTGCTCGGGTTGCAGACGCGGCGGGCCCATATCCACGGTGACCTGGCCATCGTTGGTGAGGGTCAGTTCGAGCATGCCGCCCTTGGTTTCCACGCGGATGGTCTTCTTCGCGGTCAGGCGCTTGTCGACCACGAAGCGGGCGAAGCAGCGCGCGCCATTGCCGCACTGTTCGACCTCGGTGCCGTCGCAGTTGAAGATGCGGTAGCGGAAATCCGCGTCCGGGGTGCCTGGTGGCTCTACGATCAGCAACTGATCGAAACCGACCCCGAAATTGCGGTCGCCCCACTGTTTCACATGGCGTGGTTGCACATGAGCGTGCTGGCTGACCAGGTCCAGGACCATGAAGTCATTGCCCAGCCCATGCATCTTGGTAAAGCGCAGAAGCATCGTCGTCTCGGCCTCAGTCCGGCAGCAGGCTTTCGCCGGCGAACAGCTCGTGTCGTGTCTCGCGGCGACGCAACGCCTGCGTGGCTGAGCCATCCGCCAGCACCTCAGCGGCGCGGCACCGGGTGTTGTAGTTGGAATTCATGACGAAACCATAGGCGCCGGCCGAGCGGACGGCCAGCAGGTCACCTTCTTCCGGAGCGGGGCTGTGCGGCCGGGCGGAGCAGTCGCCCCTTGCGGAGGCCGGCGTGCCGACGCGTGCGGCGACCGGCGGATACGGCGCGGCCCCCGCGAACAGCTGCCCGTCGCGGACGTTGAAGGCGTCCATGGGAAACGCCCTCAGAGACCGTAGCGGTCCTTGCTGTGTTCGCTCTTGGCCTTCTGGTCGTCCGGCAGGTACAGCGGGCCTTTCTGGCCGCAGCCGGCCAGCGCGGCAGTGAAGACGGCGAGCGCGACGAAGGGAAGCAGCAGTCGCTTCATGGCGGAATCCTTGTAATAAAGCGTCAATGGGTCCGGAGTATACCGACCCCCCGCCGGCTTGCCTATTCAAGCGGACTCCCGCCCGGCGGGCCTTCCGGGTAGGATGCCGGGAAAAAACGGAAAGCCCCATGGACTATCGCGATCCCCTGCCCAGTTCGGTGTCGGTGGCCTACCTGCAGGGCCTCGTGGAGCACCTGCAGCGCCAGGGCGTGGAGCCGGCGCAGTTGCTGGCGACGGTGCACCTGGAACCGTCGATCCTCGCTCAGCGTGATCAGCGCATCGCTGCCAGCGCGTACCTGGAGCTGGTCGGTGCCGGCGTGCGCCTGAGCGGTGACGACAACCTCGGCTTGCACCTGGGCGAGGCGGTGCGCCCCGGTTACTACGGTGTGCTGGGTTACCTGATCATGAGCTGCGCGACGCTCTCCGACGCCCTGCATCGCCAGGCACGCTATGCCTCGCTGGTGGGGAATCTCGGTCGCGTCGAGTTGGCCGACGAGCCGCCGCGCGCGGGGTGCGAGGCGCTGGTGAAGCACAGCTGGGAGCCGCTGCTGCCGCAACAGCAACGGCAGATGAGCGAGGAGACGCTGGCCGGTTGGGTCAGCTTCGGCCATTGGGTCAGCGGCGTGGACGAGCCGCCGTTCGAAGTGCGCTTCAGCCACAGCGCCCCGGCGGACATCCGCGAGCACGAACGCATCTTCCGCTGCCCGGTGCTGTTCGATCAGTCCGACAACGCCCTGGTCTTCCCCAGGCGTCTGCTGGCGCTGCCGCTCGGCCAGGCCGACGCTCAGGTGCAACGCACCCTGGACGCCTACGCCGAGCGCCTGCTGGTGGAAATCAACAGGGGCGACACCGTGCTCGACCGCGCGCGCCTGGAGCTGGCGCGCCAGTTGCCGGAGCAGGGTGCTGACCTGGAACGCCTGTCGCAGACACTGGCGCTGAGTCCGCGCACGCTGCAGCGCCGGCTGCGCGACACCGGCCTGTCGTTCAGCCAGTTGGTGGATGAAACCCGCCAGCAACTGGTGCTGCACTACCTGCGCGACCCGGCGCTGGATACCGCCGACATCGCCTACCTGCTGGGCTTCAGCGAGGCCGGCTCGCTCGCCCGCGCATTCCGTCGCTGGACGGGGCAGAGTCTGGGCGAATACCGGCGTAAACTGGTGCCTTTGACTGATCCCGAGGACGATGCATGAGCACTTTGAGCGAAGCCCGCTTCCATGACCTGGTGGACGCCGTACAGGTAACGGTGGAGGACGCCTTCGACGACAGCGACCTGGACGTGGACCTGGAGAACTCCAGCGGCGTGCTGACCGTGCGCTTCGAGAACGGCACCCAACTGATCCTCAGCCGCCAGCCGGCGCTGCGCCAGCTGTGGGTGGCGGCGCGCTCCGGCGGCTTCCACTTCGACTATGACGAATCCGGCTCGCTGTGGATCTGCGACAGCACCCGTGAACCGCTGGGTGAACTGCTCAACCGCGCCACGCTGGAACAGGCAGGTGAGGATGTCGACTTCCCCGGCATCTGACCCGCCGGCGAGCGTCGCCTCGCCCTGCTGCCGGCGCTGCTGCCTGGACGATGCGGACATCTGCGTCGGCTGCGGGCGCACGCTGGAGGAGATCCTGGAGTGGAACGAAGCTGACGGCGAGCGGCGCCTGGCGATCCTGGCGGACTGCGAAAAGCGCCGAAACAACCACTGTCCGAAGTGGTGACCGCTCGGTGTTGCTTATTTTCTGTGCTGTGTTAGTGTCCGGGAAAACCCCGCCTTAGGGCGGGGTTTTTCTTTTTTCGGATTTCACTGCGCGTTCGTTCCCCGAACGTCTTTACTGCCAGAACACCCAGGGCCCCGAACGCGTGAGCGTCCGGGGCTCTCCTGTAAGGAGACTGCCAACCATCATGACCACGACACCCATCACCGTTACTCGACTCGACCTGCAACGTCTGGAGCGCATGCTCGACAGCCTGGATGAGTACGGCCCCGCGGCCGAGGCGCTGGAGGCCGAACTGGCCCGCGCCACGGTGGTCGGCCACGACGAGATTCCGCCGGGCGTGGTCACGATGAACTCCACGGTGCGTTGCCGCGAGGAAGGCAGCGGCAAGGAGTACCACCTGACCCTGGCCTACCCGACCGACATGAAGGGTGAGGGCAAGGTCTCGATCCTCGCCCCGGTGGGCACTGCGCTGCTCGGCCTCACCACCGGGCAGACCATCGACTGGCCGGCGCCCAGCGGCAAGACGCTGAAGCTGACTCTGCTGGAAGTGGAATACCAGCCGGAAGCGGCCGGCGATTTCGATCGCTGAGTTCCCCGTCGGGGACCTCTCTCCCCGGGTGCCCGGTCGAGCCGTTCAGGCTTCGGCCAGCGCCCGGTTCAGAGCCTGCTCCAGGCTCTGCTTGTAACGCAGGAAATGTACCGTCTGCAGCTCCCCGCCTTCACGCATGGCCGACAGGTCCAGGTCGGTGATGTAGCAGGGGTAGCGCTCCTGTCCGCGTCGACGGTCGAGGATATGCCGGGCCACGGCCTGGAACAGCTCGCTGCCGAACTCCAGCTCCGAGAACTCGCGGTGGTTGCAGAACAGCGTGGTGCGCGCGCGTTGGCCCTCGCCGGGTTCGACGATGGCCTGCACGTTGTAGAACGGCAGGGCTTCCAGCGGCTGTGGTGCGTTGCGCCGCTCGATGCGCTGCGCGCGCTGGTGGCCGTTGGTCACCACTTCGTAGAAGAGGATGTCCGCCCCGACCGGGCCCTGGACCTCCAGTAGCGAGATCACGGCATTGCGGCGGTACTGCACGGATTGCAGGAAGCGCTGCAGCGGCAGGAGCAGGCCTTCTTCCGTGTCGTACTCCTGGCGGCGGCGCCAGAGGGCGTTGCGCTCGTCGAGGATGGTGATTTCGGCGCTGCCTTGGTCCAGGCGGTAGAACACCTGCACAGTGTTGGCGCGGCCCAGCGGCAGGATCAGGGCGAGGTCGTCACCTTCCAGTGCGTGCCGGTCCAGTTGCAGGAAGCCGCTGTCGTCCTGGGTATCGCCCAGGTGCTCGACCAGTGCCGGCAACCCCTCGATCACCCGATGACTGACGCTGCCGGGCACCAGGTGCAGCAGGTGGAAATGCTGGCGCACCTGCAGCAGGTAGCGCCCGCCCTTGCCGCTGGAGAGTTGCGCGTGGGCATCGCGGAACAGATCCTCCACGCGCTGGGCGATGGCCGTGGCGCGGTTGCGGCAGAAGCAGCGCACCAGCAGGCGCGGCGGCGGGGCATCGGTGGGCAACGTATTGAGGAACTCGCGGAGGCAGTCGAGCAGCGCGTGAGGACCGGAGTAGCGGCTGACCAGCAGCTCGTTCCAGCTGTTCAGGGTGATCTGGTCGAGGGTCAGCACCAGGTTGTCGCGCACGCCGGAATAGCCGAGCGAGTCGGTGCGCTCGGTGGTCATGTGCACGTTCATCTGGCTGTGCTGGCGCAGCGGGTCGACGCCGGCGTTGACCAGCAGCAATACCTGCGATGGCACCGCGCTGCGCAGCAGGGCGCTTTCCGGCACTTCGTTGAGCGGCAGCGGGACAGCCTGCTGCAGGCAGCCCAGCAGGTTCTGCAGTTCGAATTCGGTCAGGTCGCTGCTGCCCGGCTGCAGAGAGAGCCGTGTGGTCGCGTCGATCACGCCGTTGCGGTGGCTCCAGGCGAGTAGTTCCACGAGGTCGCGGGCGCGGCGCAGCGGGGCAAAGTCGGCCATTTCCTGCAGTGACAGGTTACCGCCGAAGAGTGCCCAGTACGGCGGTTTTCCGGCATCACCACCCGGCAACTGGGCGAGCGTGAGGATGTCTTCGGCCATGTCCGGGGCGATGCCCGGGTTGATGAACTCGACCTTGCCGGCCTTGCGCTCGAAGGCGGCATACAGGCGCCGGCCGAGGATGCCCATGTCCCGCGGATTGATGCCGCTGGCGGCGTGCTGCAGCCGGGCGAACTGCGAGAGGAAGCGGTAGCTGTGGGTCAGCTCGTTGACCAGCGCGCGGCGCTCCAGGAGTACCTGGCGTACTTTCCACTGGCTGCGGCTGTCGAGCTGGGCATAGGCGCGGCTGTCCCACTTCCAGGGGGCGGAGACCCGCTCCATCACCTTGCGCTGCCAGCTTTTATGGCCCTGGCGCGGCGGACGGCTGAGTTTCTTGCCGACCTTCAGGTACAGGCAGCGGCGGATCAGGTCCAGGCGTTCCGTTTCGCCGCGCGCGGTGAGGTACTCCTCCAGCCGCCGGTAGAGCATGACATAGGGGTCCAGCTCCTCGACGTCCAGCTGCCCGGCGTAGATCGCCTGCTTGTAGCGCAGGCTGAGACAGGAGACCTGCGGGTGTTCGCTGGCGTAGACCTCGGTGAGCAGCAGCTTGAGCACCGACTTGTAGGGCGACTCGATGCCCTTGAACAGTTGCCACATGCCGGCGCCGATGAATTCGCCCGGCGGAATGCGCGCCAGGTGGCCGAGGTCGAGTACGTCGTCGGCACGGATGAAACGCTTGCTCAGCAGTGTCTGGCAGTACTCGGCGTAGCGGCTTTCTTCGTAGACCGGCACCAGCCACCACAGCGGAGTGCGGCCGCCGAGCCAGATGGCGGTGCGGTAGAACTCGTCCAGCAGCAGGTAGTGCTGGCTGGTGCCGCAGTCGTCGGAAGTCAGTCGGGCCTCGCGGGCCCCCTGGGTGTAATGCTGCGGATCGACCAGGAAGCAGTGGACCTCGGCGCCCTGGGTCGCGGCCCATTGCTCGAGCAGCTCGCACTTGCGGCGCAGTTCGGCGACCTCGCGTTCATCGAGGTCGGAGGCATGGCAGACCCAGAGGTCCAGGTCGCTCTGCTCGGCCTGGGCGACGGTGCCCAGGCTGCCCATCAGGAAGAGCCCGTGGATCGGCAGCGGCGGATTGCCCCGGCGGGTCTTGTAGCTGAAGGAGCGGGTCAGGCGCTGCGCTTCGGCGAGGATCTCGTCGTCCGGGACGAAATTCGACAGACCGGCGGGGGTGCTGGCCGAGACGTAGCCGGGCAGCAGCGGGTGGTTCACGTCCAGCAGCAACGGCAGCAGCTTCAGGACGAGTTGCTGGCGGGTGGACAGCGCGTCGCTGGCCCGTTGCAGACGCGCGGCATTGACCTTCAGGAAACGTTGACGCAACTGCGTCAGTACCTTTCGGTCGATGCCGTCGTCGATGTCCGGGCGGATCTCGTGAGTGAGCGTCATGGCGTACTGCTGTCTGGCCAGCGGCGCCGCATCAGGGCATGCGGCGCTCGGAAGTGTGCCAGTTTATCGCCCGCTCGCGGGGGAACTTGAGGTCAGCTGCGCAGGATGCCGAGCAGGACCTGGGCGTGCTCCGCGGCGTCCAGACCCAGGCTGGTGAGATAACCGCCGTCCTGTTTGTCGATCAGGCCCTTGGCATGGAGCCGGCCTGCGGCCGCAACGGCCTCGGCGGAAGCGTCATGATGCACTTTCAACCCGGCCTGGCTGTTCTCCAGGTCATACAAAGCCAGCAGGTCCAGTTCCTCAACCATTTCTTTGGTGAAAGCCATTCTTCTAACTCCCGATGGTCAATGAGGCTTCAGTGTAGTCTCAAGTCCGACCGGTTCGGCAAGCGCTGTTGTGCCGCTGTCTCATTCGGCAATGGTGCCGTCGGGCAGGGTGGGCAGCGCGCGCAGGGCCTGTTCGTACCATTCGCCGTTGAACGGGCGGTCCTCGGCCAGCATCGCTTCGATCTCGTGGGCGAGCACCAGGGCCATCAGGTGCAGGGCGTCCTCGCGCTCGTAGCCGACCAGCGTCAGCTTGTTGAACACCGCGCGGGCGGCTGCCGGGCTCTCGCTTTCGATCTGGTTCTCGATGGCCTGGATCAGGGTGTCTTCGGCGAAGGACTCTTCGCTATCGTCTTGCTCGCTCATCACGGGATGCTCCGATGGGCTTGTGAAGCGCCGGGAAGTTGGCCAACCTGCGGGGCAACTTCAGGTGCGTAAAAGGATTGTCGGGCGACATGATCACCTATTACACCCTCGTCGGCGACCGCCTGGTACGCCACAACGGCAATGAATGCCACGGCATGCCCAAGGACACGCTGTGGATCGACCTGTTCCAGCCCACGGCGGAAGAAGAGCAGTTGCTCGAGTCGATCATCGAGGTCGATGTGCCGACCCGCGAGGAGATGGCCGAGATCGAGGACTCCTCGCGTTTCTACGAGAGCAAGGGCGCGTTGTACATGACCACCACCGTGGTGGGCGGTATCCGCGAGCACAAGCCGAACGCTTCGGAAGTCACCTGCGTGCTGACCCCGAACTGGCTGGTGACGGTGCGCTACACCGATCTGCTGGCCTTCCGCGCCTTCGAATCGCGCACCCAGCGCGGCGGCTGCGAGGGACGCAGCGACCAGTTGTTCGTGACGTTGATGGACAGCGTGGTGGACCGCATCGCCGACGTGCTGGAGACGGTACAGCAGCAGCTCGACACGTTGTCCAACGGCATCTTCCGGGAAGGCCAGGCCAGCGGCGGCAAGGCCGACCTGCAAGAGATCGTCAAGCAACTGGGGCGAGGCAACTCGCTGCTGTCCAAGCTCAACGAGAGCCTGCTGAGCATCAGCCGGCCACTGGCCTACTTCCGCCAGGGCAGCAACGGCTGGATCAGCGACGACGTGAAGCTGGGCATGAAGTCGGTGGAGCGTGACGTGCGTTCGCTCAGCGAGTATCAGTCGAAGATGGCTGGTGAAATCACCTTCCTGCTCGATGCCACCCTGGGCCTGATCAACATCGAGCAGAACAGCATCATCAAGGTGTTCTCCATCGCCGCCGTGCTGTTCCTGCCGCCGACACTGGTCGGCACCGTGTACGGCATGAACTTCACCCACATGCCGGAGCTGGCCTGGGCAGAGGGCTACCCGATGGCGCTGGTGGCGATGGTGGTCTCGGCGATCATTCCCTACTACTGGTTCAAGTACAAAGGCTGGCTGTAAAGCAGCTTCGCGACTTTCCGAAATTTCGTTGGTGCTATCCCGACAGGGGTATTGATGTCGGTCAAAAGGGCGTGGTGCAGGGGTGCGCAGAGTGGGGGGAACCCCTTCGTCGATCACCGTCTCACAGGAGGAGACCATGCCCAGTCCCGACCCCAAACTGCTCGCAGCCCCTGCCATCGCCGTTGCCGATGCGGCTCCCACCCAGGGTGGCGAGAATATCCTCGCCCAGAGCCACGGTCCGGTAGCCCTGAAAGTCGCCATGGCGCCGCGCGGCACGAACGAGGATTCCGGTTCCGCCGGTCTGCCTGCCAGTTACCCCTATCGCAAGCGTCTGCAGCGCCGCGAATACGAGCACCTCAAGGAGCAGTTGCAGGTCGAATTGCTCAAGGTGCAAAGCTGGGTGAAGGAAACCGGGCAGCGCATCGTCGTACTGTTCGAGGGGCGGGACGCCGCGGGCAAGGGCGGCACGATCAAGCGCTTCATGGAACACCTCAACCCGCGCGGCGCTCGGGTCATCGCCCTGGAAAAGCCCAGCGACGCCGAGCGGGGCCAGTGGTACTTCCAGCGGTATATCCAGCACCTGCCAACGGCGGGCGAGATCGTTTTCTTCGACCGCTCCTGGTACAACCGCGCCGGCGTCGAGCGGGTGATGGGCTTCTGCTCGCCGCGCCAGTACCTGGAGTTCATGCAGCAGACGCCGGAGCTGGAGCGGATGCTGGTGCGCAACGGCATCCTGGTCTTCAAGTACTGGTTCTCGGTGAGCCGCGAGGAACAGCTGCGCCGCTTCGTCTCGCGGCGTGACGACCCGCTCAAGCACTGGAAGCTGTCGCCCATCGACATCCAGTCGCTGGACCGCTGGGACGACTACACCCAGGCCAAGGAAGCGATGTTCTTCCACACCGACACCGCGGATGCTCCCTGGGTGGTGGTGAAGTCCGACGACAAGAAGCGTGCGCGCCTCAATTGCCTGCGACACTTCCTGCATACGCTGGACTACCCGGGCAAGGACGAGAAGATTGCCCACCCTGCGGATCCGCTGCTGGTCGGCCGCGCCGCCGACCTGGATCGCGACGAGATGCAGGCGCCCGCAACTGCAGACAGCACGCCCGCCGCGCCAGCGGTGGAGTGCGAGCCGGAGGCGATTCCTGCCTGAGGCCTTACTGCTGACTGAGCAGCATGAGCTGGCCGGAGACGGCCCGGGCGTTGCGCTCGACGATGATCGGCGCCCAGGGCCGGCCGGAGGCGCTGACGCCAGAGTTGCTTTTGCTGTTCATGTCCAGCAGTGCCTTGCTCAGGTATTCCCAGCGGGTGCGCAGCTTCTTGGTCGCGTCGCTGTCAGGCAACTGTTCGATGCGCTGGGTCAGCAGCGGTACCAGCACGCTTTCATCCTGGCCGAGGTATTCCTGGGGCTGCTCGCGGGCCAGCTCCAGACCGCTGATGTAGGCACGCCCCAGGTATTGGGTGGCCAGGTACTCGACACGCACCGGCAGTTCCCATAACGGAATCTGTCTGGGATCGGCGCTGGCGGGAACGAAGCGTTCAATCTGGGTCAGCAACTCGCGCAGGGCGCGGCTCAGCTCCTGGTTGTAGCGCCACGGCAGGTCGTCTTCCTTGGGGCCGTAGGAAACGCCGTTGCGAATCTGGGTAACGAACTCGACGTGGGCCTTGCGCAGCGCATCATCTGCCTTGGGGTAGCCCTTGACGGCGTTGTCCAGCGTAGCCAGGTCCTTCTCCAGCTGGGCGGCGTGGTTTTCCTGGAAGCCTTCGCCGCGCAGCAGCAACAGGCTGTTGATCGTGCGGCAGGTGTAGACCTGCAGGGTCTGCAACTGCAGTTCCTCGCTGGGCAGGTTGGCCTGGGCGGCGAGGGCGAAGAGTCCGAAACAGCACAGCATGAACCCACGAACGATATCGAACATGGCGGGGGCGTCCTTATTGTTATTGTGAGCCGCGCGAATCGCCGGGTGTGTGTCTTTCTGGCGCCAGAAACGCAGCTATCCCAAGGCTAGCCGCGAACGAGGCCGCTGCAACCGACCGAAAGAGTGATTTGCGCAGGTGATGCCGGGGGCGCGGAGCTGCCTGGTACGGGAGGAGGTGCCGGCGGAAGGTCAGGAGGGGGAGGACCTGCTCTGGGGAGAGAGCCGGACCTTCCGCCGGGCTTGAGGGGAGCTGGCCGACGTCAGAAGCGCCAGTAAGCTGACAAGGTGGTCTGGTCGAGATCGATGTCGCCGACGTCCAGGTATTCCTGCTCCAGGCGCACGCCCAGGCCACCGATCACGTCCATCTCGCCACCGAAGCCGTAGAGCGCGTCCACGTCGTCGGACTTGCCGGCGGTGTCGTCATCGGCGTGCCAGGCGTGTACGCCGGCGATGCCGTACAGGCGGATGCGCTGGCCGATGGGGAAGCCCAGGTGGACGTTGGCCTGCAGGGATTGGCCGTCGAAGTGCTTCTTGCCGTCGCTCATATCACCGAAGTCGACCACCGCGCCTTCCAGGGACAGGTAATTGTTGAAGCGGTAGCCGGCGTACAGCTTGTAGCTGTTGTCGTGGTCATCGAAGGAGCGGTCGTCGATCTCGAGGCGGGTGACGCCGCCCCCGACGTAGAGGCCGCGGTCGTCGGCCATCGCCAGGGCCGGCGCGGTCAGGGCGAGGGCCCAGAGGAGTTTCGAAAGGCGCATAGGATTCCCTTGCGGCTGGCGCGAGGGCGCCAGCCGCCTTGCTGTCTTGCGGTGGATTCGGGTGCCGCTCTGGCGCGGGCTGTCGGAGTCAGCGCGGCGGCGGACGCATTAGAGCGGGGCGATAGTGTGCGCGGCCATCGAAGCGTGTCGAGACTCGCCTGGCTTTTGTTCTAGACGCGACAGGACAGGATCAAGCGTGCGCAGCCAGACGCAGCCGCTCGCGGTCGAGGATCTCGATGCCGCCATAGCTCAGCCGTACGATGCCTTGGGACTCAAGGTCTTTGAGGATCTGGTTGGTGGTCTGCCGCGACAGCGAGAGCATTGCCGCCAGTTGCTCCTGGGGCAGGTGCAGTTCGCGTTTGGCGGTAGCCGACTCGCCGTAGCCCTCGGCGATCATCAGCAGGCGCCGGGCCAGGCGCGGCGCGGCGGGCAGCAGCGACAGTTCCTCCAGCACGGCGAAGGTGATGCGCAGCTTGTGGCTCATCAGCAGGGCAAAGTCGCGCCAGTATTCCGGGTGCTGCGCCAGCAGCGCCTGCAGCGGGGCCAGGGGCACCTGCAGGAGCACGGTGGCGCCCTCCGCGTAGGCGTCGTGGGTGCGCGGCTGGCCGTCGAACAGGCAGATCTCGCCGAACCAGTTGGGCGCCTCCACCAGCGCCAGCAACGCTTCCTTGCCGGTCTCGCCGACCACGCTGACGCGCATCGCGCCTTCCACCACGCAATACAGGCCGCACGGCGCATCGCCGCGGGCGAACAGGCGCTGGCCGGCGGGCAGGCGGCGCACCACGGCGGCGTCGCACAGCGCCTGGCGCAGGCCCTCGGGGAGGGTCTGGAACCAGCGGCCATCGTGCAGGCAGGCGAGGTAGGGCTTGGCGTCGGTCATGGGCAGTGTCGGCTAGCTGACAGAGTGGCAGGGCACAGATCGCCATCATGCCAGTACCTTGCGGGAGAACAACAATGAAAACTCTGGTCGATCATCTTGCCCAATATGCCGCCTACCACCGTGACCGGCGGAACATCGTCAGCCATTTCATCGGGATCCCGATGATCGTGCTGGCCATCGCCACCCTGCTGTCGCGTCCCGGCGTCGAGCTGGCCGGCCTGCTGGTCTCGCCCGCCATGTTGCTGGCGCTGGCCTCGGTGGTCTTCTACCTGCGCCTGGACCTGCGCTTCGGCCTGTTGATGACTGCGCTGCTGGCTTTGTCGCTGTGGATCGGCGCGGCGCTGGCTGCCGGCACGACGGCGTACTGGCTCACCTGGGGCATCGGCCTGTTCGTGGTGGGCTGGATCATCCAGTTCGTCGGCCATTGGTACGAGGGCCGCAAGCCCGCGTTCGTCGATGACCTGACCGGGCTGATCGTCGGCCCGCTGTTCGTCGCCGCCGAAGCGGCCTTCCTGCTCGGCCTGCGCGACGACGTGCGCCACGCCGTGGAAGAGCGCGCCGGCCCCACCTGCATCCGCGAGAAGAAGGCGACCGCCTGATTCGACTCAGTCGCTGCCGCTGAGCTGGCGCAGGATGCGGGCGCTGTCGGGGTCGGCCGGGAAGAAGGTTTCCAGGGCCAGCTCCGACAGCGTCACGTCCACAGGCGTACCGAACACCGTGATGGTGCCGATCAGGCTGCACACGCCCAGCTCCGTCTGTAACTGCACGGGGATCAGCACCATGTCGCCGCTGGCCGCCTCGTCGTAGGGCGGTGCCGGATATGCCGCCACCTCGTCACGCAGCGCCGCCAGCGCGGGATCGCCGCTGGCCTCGAAGTCGCGCTGCAGGCGCTCCACCACATGTGCCTTCCAGGGGCCGAGATTGAGGATGCGCGGTGCCAGCCCCTTGGGGTGCAGGCTCATGCGCAGCACGTTGATCGGCGGTTGCAGCAGTTCCGGATCGACGCCGATCAGGAAGATATCCACCGTGCGGTTGGAGGCCAGCAGGTTCCAATGGCGATCCACCACCATCGCCGGGTTCGGCTCGTGGGCCTTGAGCAACTGGTCGATGGCCTGCCGGGCCACGGTCAGCGCAGGGTCATCCAGCCCCTTCTCCGAATACACCGGGGCGTAGCCCGCAGCGCTGAGCAGGCGGTTGCGTTCGCGCAGCGGGATGTCCAGTTGTTCGGCCAGGTGCAGGAGCATCTCGCGGCTGGGAAGGGCTCGACCGGTTTCGACGAAGCTCAGGTGGCGCGTGGAAATCTCCGCGTCGCAGGCGAGGTCGAGCTGGCTGAGCCGGCGGCGCTGGCGCCATTGGCGGAGCAGGGCGCCGACGGGGTGGGCCGGGGTGTTCTGGGCGGGACTGTTCATCGCTGGACCGTTCATGGCAGTGCGGGTCATGGCATCGAACGATAGACCTGTCGTCACGGAGCGGCCATTACCTGGCAGGTAATCGACGCCCCTACGTCTCGGGCGGATTCTTCAGCCACACGCCGCCAACCGGTGGCGATACCTGAAGGAGCTTCGCCATGACTCTGCTGCAATCCTCCCCGCTGCTTCGCCTCACCCTGAAAGTCGATGCCCTCGCCGGTGGCGCCCTGGGCCTGCTGATGGCCCTGGCCGCGCAGCCGCTGGGTGAGCTGTTCGGTCTGCCCTTCGTCCTGCTGCTGGTCGCGGGGATCGTATTGTTGCCGCTGGCGCTGGTGCTCTACTGGATGAGCAACCAGACCGTGCTGTCGCGCACCGGAGTCTGGGCGGTGATCGCCTTGAACGCGCTGTGGGTGGTGGAGAGCGTCGCCCTGCTGGTGACCGGCTATGTGCAGCCGACCGCCCTCGGTTACGCCTTCGTCATCGGCCAGGCGCTGGTGGTCCTGCTGCTGGCGGAGCTTGAGTTCTTCGGGCTGCGCCGGTCGGAGACTCTGGCGCTGTGATGTTCGCGAGCAAGCTCGCTCCTACGAAGAGCACTCCGGCGCTGACCTGTAGGAGCGAGCTTGCTCGCGAACGCTTTACGCCGGGCTTCGCCGATGATGATTGGTAGGATGGGTGCTCGGCAGCGGCTCTGCAGGATGCGAACCGATTTATGCCAACGCCTCGCGAACGAAGTCGAGGCGATCCTGGCCGAAGAACATCTCGTCGCCGACGAACATCGTCGGTGCGCCGAACATCCCGCGCTTGATCGCTGCCTCGGTGTTGGCCTTCAGCGCGTCCTTCACCGCCTGCTCGGCGGTCAGTGCCAGCAGCGCCTGCGGATCGAACCCCGCCTCGGCCAGCAACGGGCCGAGTACCGCCGGATCACCGAGGTTCAGTGCGTCCACCCACATGCCCTTGAACACGCAGGCCAGCAGCGCCTCGAAGCGCTCCGGCTGGCGCAGCTGCATGCCGGTGGCGGCGCGCATCAGGGTGAGGGTATTGATCGGGAAGTGCGGGTTCATTTTCATCGGCACGCCGTAGCGGCGGGCGAAGCGGGTCATGTCGACCAGGGTATAGCGACCCTTGGCCGGAATGGCGATGGGCGATGCATTGCCGGTAGCCTGGAACACACCGCCCAGCAGCACGGGGCGATAGACCAGCGCTGCACCGGCCTCGGCGCAGATCGCCGGCAGCTGGGTGTAGGCGAGGTAGGAAGTCGGGCTGCCGAAATCGAAGTAGAACTCGACGCTCTTGCTCATGAGTGGCTCTCTTTCTTGTTGTCGTTGTGGGCGGATCACCAGCGCTCGATCCACGGGCGCAGGTCGAGTTCGAAGGTCCAGGCATCGCGTGGCTGGGAGTGCAGGTACCAGTAGCTGTCGGCGATATGCTCGGGGGCGAGGATGCCGTCCTGGTCCTTCAGTGCGTAACGCTCGGGGAACGTCTCGCGGATGAACTCGGTGTCGATCGCGCCGTCCACCACCACATGGGCGACGTGCAGGCCCATCGGTCCCAGCTCGCGGGCCATGCTCTGGGCCAGGGCGCGGATGCCGTGCTTGGCTCCGGCGAAGGCGGCGAAGCCCGAGGCCCCGCGCAGGCCGGCGGTGGCGCCGGTGAAGAGGATCGTGCCGCGCTGGCGCTTGACCATGCGCCTGGCCACTTCGCGGCCGGTGAGGAAGCCGGAGAAGCAGGCCATTTCCCAGATCTTGAAGTACTTGCGCGCGGTCTCGTCGAGGATGCTGCAGGGCACGTTGGCGCCGATATTGAAGACAAAGGCTTCGATGGGGCCGATGTCGCGCTCGATGGTTTCGACCAGCTCGATCACCGCCTCTTCCTTGCGTGCGTCGGAGGCGAAACCGTGGGCCTCGCCCCCGTCTGCACGGATCTGATCCACCAGTGGTTGCAGCTTGTCCGCCGAGCGCCGGGTGACGCAGGCGACGTAGCCTTCGCGGGCGAAGCGGCGGGCGATGGCGCCGCCGGTGGCATCGCCGGCGCCGATGACCAGGACGACTTTCTTGTTCGACATTCTCGTTTCCTCTGCGGTTGGCGCGAAAGTGGGTAAACGGTCGTTAGGTAAACGAACGTTATGTTAATCTGCGAGACATCGTCAACCGCTTCGACGGAGTCGCCCCGATGCGCTACTCAGCCACCCACAAGGAAGAAACCCGCCAGCGCCTGCTCGACAGCAGCGGCGCGCTCGCCAAGCAGGGCGGCTTCGCCACCAGCGGCGTGGACGCGCTGATGAAGGCGGTGGGCTTGTCCGGCGGGGCGTTCTACAACCACTTCGGGTCGAAGGACGAGCTGTTCGCCGCCATCGTCGAACGCGAACTGCACCAGAGCGTCGAGCGCCTGGCCGCCAAGGGCAAGGTGCTGGATCGTGCCCGCCTGGAGCGCGGCCTGAAGCGCTACCTGAGCGTCAGCCACGTGCAGGACGCCAGCGCCGGCTGCGCGATCCCGGCGCTGGGCGCGGAGATCGCCCGCGCCGACGAGTCCGTGCGGCAGAGTGCCGAAGATGCGCTGGTGGAGTTGCAGCAGGCCTGGGCCGAGGCGCTGGGCTCGCACGAAGATGCCTGGGCGCTGCTGGCACAGTGCGTCGGCGCGCTGGTGGTGGCGCGAATGGTCGCCAGCGAGAAGACCCAGAAGGCGATCATCGAGTCGAGCCGGGACTTCCTGCTGCGCCATCTGGACGAGAGCACTGAGCTGTAGGAGCGGAACAAGCCCGCGATCGCGCCCAGGGTGTTTGTCTGAAAGAGCGGCGCGCTGCTACAGGTTAAAGACCGCGAATTGCCAAATCTGCGCCGAGCAGTAGCAACCCGCCGAAGAAGCAGCGGCGGAACGCCAATGGGCTGATCCGCGAGCGCAGCCAGGTGCCCAGGTACATACCCGCCAGGGCCGGCAACAGCGCGAGCAGGGACAGGCCCAGCACATCCGCCTGCAGCAGCGAACCGTGCTGGCTGAGGGTGATCGCCAGGGCCAGCGTCGAGACGGTGAAGGACAGCCCCAGCGCCTGCACCAGATCGTCCTTCTCCAGGCCCAGCGCTTGCAGGAACGGTACGGCGGGAATCACGAAGACGCCGGTCACGGCAGTGACGCCGCCGGTGATCGCGCCGATCAGTGGCGACAGCCAGCGCTCGTGCCGTGGCGCCACGCTGAAGCGCTTGTTCGACAGCCCCAGCAGTGCATAGAGGATCAGTGCCACGCCCAGCAGCGGTGTGGCCGCCGGCCAGTTGCGCCCAGCCAGCAGCCAGCCCACCACGAGGGTGCCGACAACGATACCGGCGAGCATGCCCCACAGGCGCTTGAGCAGCCCGAGGAAGCGCGGCCCGGCGGCGAGCTGCCAGACGTTGGTCACGGTGGAGGGGACGACGAGGATCGCGGCGGCCTGCATGGGCGGCATCACCAGCCCGAGCAGCCCGACGGCGACCGTGGGCAGGCCGAGCCCCACCACGCCTTTCACCAGGCCGGCGAGGAGGAAGGTGAGGACGATCAGTTCGAGGTGCTGGGGGAGGGCGTCGAACATGGCCGGGCCTTGTTGAAAGCAGGGTCGGCAGGATACGAGGGTTTGGCAGTCAGGGGAAAGCGCAGGCCCTCTCCCCAGCCCTCTCCCTGAAGGGAGAGGAAGCCATCCGTGCCGGCTGAGAGAATACTGCTCCCTGCCCCCAATTTGTCCGGCGGGCTCTGTGGACGCATCTCACTCCGAACGGTCCCCTCTCCCTGAAGGGAGAGGGCAAGCCCCCGCGCAGGAACATGGGGCGGAAGGCCGCCGGATCAGATATTCGCCACCGGCTGGTAGGCCTTCGGCTTGAAGTACAGCGTCTCGCCACGGGCAAGGCCGGTCAGGCTGTCGTGGTCTTTCACCACTTCGGCCTCGATCAGCTCCTCCTGGCCGTCGACCTTGAGCGTCACGCGGGTGATCGCGCCCAGCGGACGGATGTCGCGGACCTCGGCGGCGCGGTGCTCGGCAACTTCCGAACGCGACAGCGAAACCTCGTGCGGACGGAACAGCACATGCTCGTCACCGCCGATGTGCAGGCGGTTGGAGTCACCGAGGAAGTGGTAGACGAAGTCGCTGGCCGGGTTCTCGTAGACCTCGCCCGGCGAGCCGATCTGCTCGATCACGCCTTTGTTCATCACCACGATGCGGTCGGCGACTTCCATCGCTTCCTCCTGGTCGTGGGTGACGAACACGGAGGTCAGGTTGATCTCCTCGTGCAGGCGCGCCAACCAGCGGCGCAGTTCCTTGCGCACCTTGGCGTCGAGGGCGCCGAAGGGTTCGTCGAGCAGCAGGATCTTGGGTTCCACCGCCAGGGCGCGGGCCAGGGCGATACGCTGGCGCTGACCGCCGGAGAGCTGTTCCGGGTAGCGGTCGGACAGCCAATCCAGCTGCACCATGTTCAGCAGTTCATGGACCTTCTCGGCGATGCGCGACTCGCTCGGGCGTTCCTTCTTCGGCTTCATGCGCAGGCCGAAGGCGACGTTGTCGAACACCGTCATGTGGCGGAACAGCGCGTAGTGCTGGAACACGAAGCCGACATTGCGATCGCGCACGTCGTGCTGCGATACATCCTCGCCGTGGAACACGATGTTGCCGGCGTCCGGGGTTTCCAGGCCGGCGATGATGCGCAGCAGGGTGGTCTTGCCGCAGCCGGACGGGCCGAGCAGGGCGACCAGCTCGCCGCTGTGAATGTCGAGGTTGATGTCGTTGAGTGCCTTGAAGGCGTTGAAGTTCTTGCTGACGTTACGGATCTCGATGCTCATGGCGTGGCTCTCACTTATTCATCGTCAGCTTTGACTTTGGCGCGGGTCAGGCGGGACTCGCTCCACTGCTTGAGCAGCAGGATGACCAGGGCCATCAGCAGCAGCAGGGTGGCGACGCTGAAAGCGGCGACGTGGTTGTATTCGTTGTAGAGGATTTCGACGTGCAGCGGCAGGGTGTTGGTGACGCCGCGGATGTGCCCGGAAACCACCGACACCGCGCCGAACTCACCCATGGCCCGCGCAGTGCAGAGCACCACGCCGTAGATCAGGCCCCATTTGATGTTCGGCAGGGTGACGTGCCAGAACATCTGCCAGCCGTTGGCGCCGAGCAGGCGCGCGGCTTCCTCTTCCTGCGTGCCCTGTTCCTGCATCAGCGGGATCAGTTCGCGGGCGACGAAGGGGAAGGTGACGAAAATGGTGGCCAGGACGATGCCGGGCACGGCGAAGACGATCTGGATGTCGTGGTCCGACAGCCACTGGCCGAAGTAGCCCTGGGCGCCGAACAGCAACACGTAGATCAGGCCGGCGATTACCGGCGAGACCGAGAACGGCAGGTCGATCAGGGTCACCAGGATGCTCTTGCCGGGGAACTCGAACTTGGTCACGCACCAGGCAGCGGCGACGCCGAACACCAGGTTCAGCGGCACCGAAATGCCCACGGCGATCAGCGTCAGCTTCAGTGCGGCGAGCGCGTCGGGTTCCAGGATGGCTTCGAAGAAGGTGCCGAAGCCCTGCTTCAGCGCCTCGCTCAGCACCACGAACAGCGGCAGCAGCAGGAACAGGGCGAAGGCCAGCCAGGCCAGCGCGATCAGGGCGCGGCGGCCCCACACATTACCTCGGCGAGCCGCGTTGGCAGCGGCCGCGGCGGAAAGGCTTGCGGTACTCATGGCGCGCTCCTCAAGGCGTTTCGATGCGGCGTTGCAGCAGGTTGATCAGCAGCAGCAGGACGAAGGCGACGACCAGCATCAGCACGCCGATGGCGGTGGCGCCGGTGTAGTCGTACTGGTCCAGCTTGACCATGATCAGCAGCGGCAGGATCTCGGTCTTCATCGGCATGTTGCCGGCGATGAAGATCACCGAGCCGTACTCGCCGACGCCGCGGGCGAAGGCCAGGGCGAAGCCGGTCAGCCAGGCCGGCAGCAGCGCCGGCAGCAGCACGTGGCGGAACACCTGCAACGGCTTGGCGCCCAGGCAGGCGGCGGCTTCTTCCACTTCACGCGGGATGTCCGCCAGCACCGGCTGCACCGTGCGCACGACGAAGGGCAGGACCACGAAGGTCAACGCCAGGGTGATGCCCAGCGGGGTGTACGCGATCTTCAGGCCGATCTCGGTGGCGAAGCGGCCGACCAGACCGTTGGGCGCGTACAGCGCCGTGAGCGCGATACCGGCGACGGCGGTGGGGAGGGCGAAGGGCAGGTCGATCATCGCGTCGATGATCTTGCGTCCCGGGAAGCGGTAGCGCACCAGCACCCAGGCCAGCAGGGTGCCGATCACGCCATTGATCAGGGCGGCGATCAGCGCGGTGCCGAAGCTCAGCTTGAGCGCGGCGATGACGCGCGGTGCGGTGATGATGGTCCAGAACTGATCCCAGGAGAGCTGGGTCGTCTTGAGGAACATGGCCCCCAGCGGAATCAGCACCAACAGGCTGAGATACACCAGGGTGTAGCCCAGAGTCAGCCCGAAGCCGGGTATGACCGGGGAGATGCGTCGCGACATTGTCTGTCCTTTCTCGTGAACGCGTTGAGAACCTGATTACGATCTGCTGCGCGTCGGCATGACTGCGTTGAAAACAGGCTCGGAATGCTCATTTACAGCTCGTAAACTGCGCTTCCTCGTCTGTTTTCGCCTTGTCCTGCCCTAGCTCGGAAGATCGTAAACAGGTTCTGTGCCCCCGCCATGGGGCGGGGGTTTTCCTTCCAAGCGGGCTGTGCACCGGCCCGCGTGGATCGGGACGCCCGGCGCAAGGCCGGGCGGGTGGCGCATCACTGCGCCTGGTAGATCTTGTCGAAGATGCCGCCGTCGTTGAAGAACTTGGGCTGGGCTTCTTTCCAGCCGCCGAAGTCCTTGTCGATGGTCACCAGGTTCAGTTTCGGGAACTGGTTGGCGAACTCGGCAGCGACCTTCGCATTACGCGGGCGGTAGAAGTTCTGCGCGGCGATGCGCTGGCCTTCTTCGCTGTACAGGTATTTCAGGTATTCCTCGGCGACCTTGCGGGTGCCTTTCTTGTCGACGGTCTTGTCGACCACGGCCACCGGCGGCTCGGCCAGGATCGACACGGACGGAACGACGATCTCGAAGTTCTCGCCACCCTGTTCCTTCTTGGCCAGGAAGGCTTCGTTTTCCCAGGCCAGCAGCACGTCGCCAATGTTGTTGTTGACGAAGGTGATGGTCGAACCGCGGGCGCCAGTGTCCAGAACCGGAACGTGCTTGTACAGGTTCTGCACGTATTCCTGGGCTTTCTCGTCGCTACCGTACTGCTTCTTCGCCCAGGCCCAGGCGGCGAGGAAGTTCCAGCGGGCGCCACCGGATGTCTTCGGGTTCGGGGTGATGACTTCCACGCCCTGCTTGGTCAGGTCGCCCCAGTCCTTGATGCCTTTCGGGTTGCCCTTGCGCACCAGGAACACGATGGTCGAGGTGTAGGGGGTGCTGTTGTCCGGCAGGCGGGCCTGCCAGTCGGCGGGCAGCAGCTTGCCCAGCTTGTTCAGTTCGTCGATGTCGCCGGCCAGGGCCAGGGTCACCACATCGGCCTTCAGGCCGTCGATCACGGCGCGGGCCTGCTTGCCCGAGCCACCGTGGGATTGCTGCACGGTCAGGTCGTCGCCGCCCTGGGCCTTCCAGTGCTTGATGAAGGCGGCGTTGTAGGCCTGGTACAGCTCGCGGGTCGGGTCGTAGGAAACGTTGAGCAGTTGGGTCGCGGCGGATACGGGGCCGGCGATGAGGGCGCTGGCGAGGGCGGCCAGGGCGAAACGGCGGATGGACATGTGCAGCTCCTGAAAAAAATGCAGTTCTTTATGTTTGTTGGGCAGGGTCTTTCGGGGGGCGATCTCAGCCACGCATTCGTGGCTGGCTGCTGCAGTACCGGTGGGGCAGGTCGGTCATGGCGACGCTCCGGGGGTCCAGTCGTGTTCGCTGCTTTGAGGTCCGGGGGCTCAGGCGGGTTTGCCGGGGCTCTGCTGCAGGCGGAATTTTTCCTTGCGCTCGATCTGCACGACCTGGCCGTTGTGCACGGTGATCTCGACGGCGCCGAAACGCAGGCCACGCAGGGCGCTCTGCACTTCGCGCAGGATGTTGGCTTCGTCCTGGCCGTCCAGGCTACGGAGGGTTGCGCTCATGGGTATCTGCTCCTAATGGGTTGACCACCGGCCGATTCACCAACGGCGCGTGCGGTGTGAGCGCATCTTAGGCAGGAGCTGGATATTCTTAAAAATACTGTTTAAGAATTTTTATATATCCGAAAGTTTTTAGCGTGGATTCACGCGGTACTGCGAGGCAGTTGTGGCCTCAGGATATCGGCCGGCTGTGGGGCGCCATACCAGTACCCCTGGCCAAAATTGCAGGCGTGGGTGAGGAGGAAGGCGGCCTGATCGGGCCGCTCGATGCCTTCGGCGACCACCTGCAGGCCCATGCTCTGGCCCAGGGCAATCACCGCGCAGGCGATGGCGGCGTCTTCGGATTCGTCCGGCAGGCCGGCGACGAAGCCCTGGTCGATCTTCAGCTTGTGCACCGGCATGCGCTTGAGGCGCATCAGCGAGGAATAACCGGTGCCGAAGTCGTCGATGGCCAGGTGCACGCCCAGCAGGCGCAGCTGGCAAAGCAGCTCCAGGGCCTGGTCGAAGTTTTCCATCACCGCGCTTTCGGTGACTTCCAGCTCCAGGTGATGCGGCTCCAGGCCGCTCTGCTCCAGAGCCAGGGCCACGCGCTCTTCGAGACCGCCGCGGCCGAACAGCCGGCTGGAGACATTGACCGCGATGAAGTCCAGGCCGATGCCCGCATCCAGCCACTGGCGCATTTGGCGGCAGGCCTGATCCAGCACCCAGGTGTCGATGGCGGTGATCAGTCCGCTTTCCTCGGCGACGGGGATGAACTCGCCGGGAGCGATCAGGCCCTGTTGCGGGTGCTGCCAGCGCACCAGCGATTCGACGCCGACCATGCGGCCTGTGGCCAGGTCGTGCACCGGCTGGAAATACAGGCGCAGCTCGTCATGATCCAGTGCGTGGCGTAGCGCCGATTCCACCTGTACGTGGGAGCGCGCGCGGGCGGTCAGTTCGGGGGTATAGAAGGCGTAGAGATTGCGCCCGCTGGCCTTGGCCTGGAACAGCGCGGCGTCAGCGTGCTGCAGCAGGAGATCGACGTTGCGCGCGTCCTCGGGGAACAGGCTGACGCCCAGGCTCACCGATATGTAGATGATCTGCTCGTTGATCTCGAAGGGCGCACTCATCGCTTCCAGCAGGCGCTGGGCGAGGCTGCTGGCGTGATGAGGTTGCTGGCTTTCGAGGACTACGGCGAACTCGTCGCCACCCAGGCGCGCCAGGGAGCAACGCTCGTCCAGGCACTGCTCCAGGCGTTCGGCCACAGCGCGGATCAGCAGGTCGCCGATGTTGTGGCCGAGGCTGTCGTTGATGTGCTTGA
Source organism: Pseudomonas sp. BB438 (assembly GCF_057180225.1). Classification (NCBI taxonomy): domain Bacteria; kingdom Pseudomonadati; phylum Pseudomonadota; class Gammaproteobacteria; order Pseudomonadales; family Pseudomonadaceae; genus Pseudomonas; species Pseudomonas sp. BB438. The sequence continues at coordinate 6,250,334 of NZ_CM170001.1, read as the reverse complement.
AGTGATCGAGGTCGATGCTCAGCAGTGCGCCGCCGCCCTGTTCGCGCTCGGCGCGGGCCAGCGCCTGCTCGATGCGCTCGCGCAGCAGCAGGCGGTTGGGCAGGCCGGTGAGCGGGTCGTGGTGGGCGAGGAAGTCCAGTTCGTGCTGCGAGCGCTTGAGGCTGCTGAGGTCGGAGAACACCGCGACGTAGTGGGTCAGTTCGCCCTCGTCATTGCGCACGGCGCGGATGTGCTGCCACTGCGGGTACACCTCGCCGCTCTTGCGGCGGTTCCAGATCTCACCGCTCCACACGCCATGCTCATCCAGGGCGGCCCACATGTGCTGGTAGAAGACGGCATCCTGGCGACCGGACTTGAGCAGCGATGGCTGGCCGCCGAGCACGTCCTCGGCGGTATAGCCGGTGATGCGCGTGAAAGATGGGTTGATGTGCACGATCACCCCGCGTGCGTCGGTCACCAGCAGGCCTTCCTGGGTCGCTTCGAACACCGCAGCGGCCTGGCGCAGGTGATCTTCGTTGCTGCGCTGGTGGGTGATGTCGCGGTTGACGCCGGTGAGGCGCAGGGGGCGGCCGTCTTCGGCGCGGGTCAGACGGCCGCTGCTGCGAACCCAGCGGTAGCTGCCGTCGGCATGGCGAATGCGGTAGACGCATTCAAGACGCGTGCGCAAGCCCTGGATGCAGTCCTGGTGCAGGGCCAGGATGCGTGCGCGGTCGTCCGGGTGCAGACGGTGTTCCCAGAGCAGCAGGTCATCGCTCAGGTGTTCCAGCGGCAGGCCGATCAGGTTCGCATAGCCCGGCGAGTAGTAGACGCGCTGGGTTTCCAGGTCCCAGTCCCAAATACCGTCCTCGACTACCGCGAAGGCGCGGCTCAGGCGTTGTTCCTTGTCGGCGAGCGCGGCGAAGGCGGCGTACTGCTGGCGAAAGTGCCGCCAGAGCAGGAAAAACAGCAGCAGGAAGGTGATCGCGAGAAACACGTATTTTTTCAGCACCAGCGCTCGCGCCAGTGAGGCGGGGTCGAGCAGGACATTTTGTAACCATTGGTCACCCAGCCAGACCCAGAGGGTGGCGACGACCAGATACAGGAAACTGATGCGCAGGGCGCTGAGGCGTGGATTCATGCGGTAGTGGGTTGGATTTATTGGCTGCGCAGTATAAATGACGGCCACTTGGCCGCGTTCGTATCTAAAAGACCGGATGGTAATCCGGACCCGCTTGGTGATAATGCGGGCTGTCCCTGTTCCGCAGGACGTAGTCCACACCCCTTCCGAGGTACAGTATCGCCTATGTGGTACAACGGTTTCCTTGACCTGTCGCCGTGGCAATTGGTGGCGGTCACTCTGGTCCTGACGCACATCACCATCGTCAGCGTCACTGTCTATCTGCACCGCTATTCGGCACACCGGGCGCTCGACCTGCATCCGGCGTTGCAGCATTTCTTCCGGTTCTGGCTGTGGATGACCACTGCCATGAACACCCGCGAGTGGACCGCCATCCACCGCAAGCACCACGCCAAGTGCGAAACCGCCGACGACCCGCACAGCCCGGTGTACAAGGGCCTGGGCACCGTGTTGCGCACCGGCGCCGAGCTGTATCGCAAGGAGGCGGAGAACGCCGACACCCTGCGTATCTACGGCAAGAACTGCCCGGAAGACTGGATCGAGCGTAACGTCTACTCGCGCTACCCCATTGGCGGCATCGTGCTGATGGCGATCATCGACCTCGCCCTGTTCGGTGTGCTCGGCATGACCGTCTGGGCCGTGCAGATGATGTGGATCCCCGTGTGGGCCGCCGGCGTCATCAACGGCCTTGGCCACGCCGTCGGCTACCGCAACTTCGAATGCCGTGACGCCGCTACCAATCTGGTGCCCTGGGGCATCCTGATCGGCGGTGAAGAACTGCACAACAACCACCACACCTACCCGAACTCGGCGAAGCTGTCGGTGAAGAAGTGGGAGTTCGACCTGGGTTGGGCCTGGATCAAGGTGTTCTGCTTCCTGCGCCTGGCCAGGGTCGCCCGCGTGGCGCCCATCGCCCATCGCGTCGAAGGCAAGGGCAGCCTGGACATGGACACCGCCATGGCCATCCTCAACAACCGTTTCCAGATCATGGCCCAGTACCGCAAGCTGGTGATCGGTCCGCTGGTGAAGCAGGAGCTGGCCAAGGCGGACGAGTCGGTGCGCCACCTGTTCCGCCGCGCCAAGCGCCTGCTGTCGCGTGAAACCAGCCTGCTGGAAGACCGCCACCATGCGCGCATCCAGGACCTGCTCGCGCAAAGCCAGTCCCTGCAGGTGATCTACGAGAAGCGCCTGGCCCTGCAGCAGATCTGGGTGAAAACCAGCGCCAACGGCCATGACATGCTCGCCGCGATCAAGCAGTGGGTGCACGAGGCGGAGGCCAGCGGCATCCAGTCCCTGCGCGAGTTCGCCGAGCAGTTGAAGACCTACTCCCTGCGCCCTGCCGTCTGATTAGCGGAAACGTCCTAGGACGTTGAGAGATGCGTCTCAGAAAAGCCCGCCGTTCGGCGGGCTTTTCGTTTAATTTGCAGCAGCCTGGCGTAGTTTGCGGTCATAGCCCCGGTCAATGAGCGGGAGGATGCTGATACATGGATGAGAATAAATTGCCGGCCGATCAGGAAGAGGCTTTGCTGGCACTGCTGCACAGTCGCGCCGAGGTGACGCGCCTGAAAGAGCGCGAACAGCTCTTCAGTGCCCTGCTGGCGAGCGTGAACTCGGTACTCTGGGCCTTCGATTGGCAGGCGCAGCGCATGGTCTACGTGAGTCCGGCGTACGAGCGCATCTTCGGCCGCCCTGCCGCGCTGGTGCTGGCGGACTACAACGAGTGGCGCAACTGCATCTACCCCGATGACCTGGAGTACGCCCAGAGCACCCTGCAGGAAGTGCTGGAACGCGGCGCCATCGAGCAGCGCGAATACCGCATCCTGCGGGCGGATGGGGAAGTGCGCTGGCTCAGCGACAAGTGCTTCGTCAGCCAGCACAGCGAGGCCGGACTGCCGCTGATGATCGTCGGTATCGCCGAGGACATCACCGACAAGAAGCATCTGGAGACCGAGCTGCACCGCCTGGCCACCACTGACGTGCTGACCCAGAGCAGCAACCGCCGCTACTTCTTCGACAGTGCCGAGCAGGCCTTCCGCGATTGCAAGGCCACCTCCACGCCGCTGGCCTTCCTGCTGCTGGACGTGGACGACTTCAAGAAGATCAACGACGTCTACGGCCATCAGGTTGGCGACGTGGTACTGCAGCGCATTGCCCAGAGCGGTGCCGGCGCGTTGCGCCGTGGTGACCTGTTCGGTCGTATCGGCGGCGAGGAGTTCGCCGTGCTGCTGCCTGGTTGCGACGAGAACATGGCGCGGCAGATCGGCGAACGCCTGCAGCGCGAAGTCCAGCGTCTGCGCTTCAACGAGGCCGAGCATTTCTTCAGCGTCACCATCAGCCAGGGGCTGACGCTGTTACAGCCTGATGACCAGAATCTTTCCGCGCTCTACAGCCGAGCCGACGCGGCCCTGTATCAGGCAAAGCGCACCGGCAAGGACCGCATAGTTCAGGGATGAAACACTCCCGAGCGTTGCGCCGACGACATTAACGCCATTCGACTAATACCTTCGTCGTAGATCCGTGGCGGTATGAGGATGCTGTCAAAATGCCCGTGACATGTTTATGGCGCCTTATAAATCAATGACTTAAAAAGCATGATTTGCCTTTTGTCGGAATCCTGACGTAGGATCGCTTCCTACGTTGACATGCATTCACCCCCCCCACTATTACTATTCACATAGCAATATCGTGTGGTGTCTGGATGAGACACCTCAGGGAGCAGTCGCACGAGCAGTGTGTCATGGAAGATTCTGCCACCTCTTCTTCCTGTCACTTTCTATCGCTGCCTGACAACTTCCGTCAGCACCTGACTGCGGAAGCGCGATAGATTTTTGCTTTTGTTTTTCCAGATTTTCGGAACTTGGCCGAAGGGCGGTAGCTTTGCCCAGCGAAAAATAACGGCCACTCCAGGGACGAACAGTTGATTGTCGTTAATCGAATCGGGTCATTCGAACTCGGGCGGTAGCCTTGTCTTCGAATTTTGCCAATGGCCCGGCTTAGAGCATCTCCTGGACTGGAGTGAGTGACGATGGCCGCTGGAGAAATGGATAACGACGGAACTTCGAACAGTGTTCTGTCAAAGAAGAAGAGCAGTGCTTCCCCCGCTGGAAGTGTCTCTCTTATGAAACTCTGTAAGTTTGGCGCCAGTCTTCATGGCGCTAATAAAAAGTTTAGACGGGCTCAGGCTCTTAGTTCGAAATTTTGTTATGCCGGCACTTCGAGGTGTAACAAACATGAACTTGGCGCTGAACCGGGGCCGCGCCAGACGCTATTTGTTTCATGCCTGAAACAGCAACTTTGGCCCACTGCCGAAGTGCTTCTGCAGGTGTTCGCTTTCAATTCCGGATTGACGCCCGCGACCTTCCCGACGAAGGGGCGCGCGGAAGCGGCTGCGCCGCGAATGACGGAATTCCGACGCGAGCGCCGCGACCTTGCCGGCCGACAGTGCCGGTATCACGAGAGCCGCGCGCCACGCCGCGCTGGGAGTCAAGGCTGATGGCCGAGCAATCGCTTCGTTCCAACTATGCCTGTGTGGTCGGCGGCGCCGGCCCAGCAGGGATGGGTTTCCTGTTCAACGCCTACAAGACCGGTGCGCTGGCGAACCTCGCCCGTGAGGGGCTGTTGGTCGTGGATGCTGCATTGGCGGTCGGCCGCGGCCGGCTGGGGGACTATCACATCACCGCCAACTCGGTGGGCGATGTGTTCCTCGACTGCCTGCGTGATCCGGCGCTGTTGCCGCTCTTCGCGCCGCTGGCACATTCCCCGGCGTTCCGCGCCCTGCAGAACGATCCCCACGGCGCGCCGATGCTCACCCAGGTAGGCGAGTTGCTGGCGCATGCCTCGACGCTCTTCATGCGTCACGTCACCGAACACCTGGGTGTCGAAGTGGCGCTGGGTACGCGCATCGAGAAGATCACCGCGCAGGACGACGGCAGCTTCCAGCTGGCGCTGCGCAGCGGCTCCCACACCGGGCAGATCGATGCCGGCGCCCTGGTGATGAACCTGGGCGGCCGGCAGAACCGCGAGTATTTGAACTGGAGCCTGGCCGAGCAGGACCTGCAGCTCTCCCACGACGGCCCCACGGTCTACTCCTCCGATGCGCTGCTGAGCCTGAACCCTGCCGAACTGGTGGAGCTGTTCGGCGATCGTGTCACCCCGGGCAGCCGCTTCACGGTGGTCGGTGGTTCACACAGCGCCTTCTCGATCCTCGACAACCTGGCCTGCGCCCTGGATTGCCTGGGGCTGGAGCAGATCACCCTGTTGCACCGCGCGCCGATCCGCCTCTTCTTCGAGAGTGTCGAGGAGGCCCGCGCGGCCGGTTACGGGGTGGACGAGGGCATGGATGTCTGCCCGGTTTCCGGCCGGGTCAACCGTTCCGGCGGCCTGCGTTATCGCGCCCACCAGGTCGGCACCGACGTGCTTTCCAACGGTGTGGTCAGCGGCACCCGGGTGAAGGTCGAGCTGCTGCGCCTGGATGACCGTTCGCCTGTGGTGCGCAAACGCCTGGAGCAGTGCTGCAGCGAGGACGGCGTGATCGTCCAGGCCATCGGCTACCAGCCGTGCCTGCCGGCGCTGCGTCGTGCCAACGGCGAGCTCCTGCAGGTGCGCGAGAGCAAGGGCGGGCTGGATTCCGACGCCGCCGGTTGCCTGCGTGACCACACCGGCCAGCCGATTCCCGGCCTGTACAGCTTCGGCCTGGGCTCGGGCCTGGCGGCCAACCCGATGCTGGGCAGCGAGCGCTCCTTCGACAGCCGCATCTACGGCGTCTGGCAGTTCCACCACGATGCCAGTGGCCGGGTCATCGAGGCCCTGCAGGAGCACCTGGCGCGTCGCGCGCCGGCAGCCGCGGAATCCATGGACACCCGGATCGACGATGCGCCCTTCGCGCTGTCGGCGCTGGGTTGAGCGGTACCTGCGCCGCTTCCGAATCCGCCAGCTAACGGACTTTCCATCCACTGAGGGATGCGACCGTGATCAATGTGACCAAGACGTACCTGGGCAACCTGGACAAGTTCAAGGGCTACGTGGAACAGATCTATGCCTCCGGCTGGATCACCAACCATGGCCCCTTTGCGACCGAACTGGAGGAGCGCCTGCAGGACTACTTCGGCGTTCGCCATGTGATTCTCACCAACAACGGCACCATCGCCCTGCAGGTGGCCTACCGGGCCCTGGGCGTGACCGGCAGTGCCGTCACCACCCCCTTCAGCTTCGTTGCCACCAGCAGCACGCTGCAGTGGGAGAGCATCCGCCCGCGCTTCGCCGACATCGACGCGCGGACCTGGAACCTCGACCCTGCGCGCATCGAAGCCAGCCTTGCGCCGGATACCACCGCCATCGTCGCCACCCACGTGTTTGGTAATCCGTGTGCGGTGGAGGAGATTCAGGCGGTGGCCCAGCGCAACCAGTTGAAAGTGATCTACGACGGCGCCCACGCCTTCGGTTCGCGCTACCGCGACCGCTCGGTGCTGGCCTGGGGTGACGCCACCACCCTGAGCTTCCACGCCACCAAGCTGTTCCACACCATCGAGGGTGGCGCCATCGTCACCTCGGATGACGAACTGGCCAGGCAGATCCGCCTGATGTGCAACTTCGGTATCGCCGGCGTCGACCAGATCGTCGGTCTGGGGATCAATGCCAAGCTCAACGAGTTCTCCGCTGCCATGGGCCTGTGCGTGCTCGACGACATCGACAGCATCCTTGCCCAGCGCGAGGAGATTGCCGCCCGCTACACCGCCGCGCTCAGCGGCTACTACGACCTGCAGGTCAGCGAGAGCTACGCCCGGCTGAACAACAGCTACTACCCCATCGGCCTGCGCGACGAAGCCCAGGTGTTGCGCGTGCGTAGCGCACTGAACGAGATCGGGGTCAACCCGCGCCGCTACTTCTACCCGTCGCTGGACACCCTCGATTACCTCGCCCCGCAGGAGCCGCAGGTTCTGTCCCGCGCGCTGAGCCAGCGCATCCTCTGCCTGCCGTTGTACCCAGGTCTACCCCAGGAGATACAGCGCGCGGTGATCGAAGTGCTGCTGCTGGAAAGCGGCCGCGTCGCCGTCGCGGTGTAAGGGGACGATCATGCGCACCGCACGTTCGCTGTCGATGGTCCGCAACACCCTGATCAATTACGCAGGGCAGGCGTACGCCATCGTCATCGGCATCCTGATCCAGCCGTTCTACCTCGGCCACCTCGGGGCCGAGGCCTATGGCCTGATCGGCTTCTTCGCGGTGCTGCAGAGCTGGTTGCTGCTGCTGGATATGGGGCTGTCGCCGGCGCTGGTGCGCCAGGTCGCCCACGGGCGTGGCGCCAGTGGCGAGGACCAGGGCCAGGCCCGCCTGCTGCGCTCCTTCGAGCTGATCCTGCTGCCGCTGACCTTCCTCAGCAGCCTGGCTGTATGGGGCGGCAGTACCTGGATCGCGGGGCGCTGGCTCAACGTGCAGCAGCTCTCGCCCGAGCTGGTGGCGCAGTGCATCAGCCTGATGGGCCTGCTCGTGGCGCTGCGGCTCTACGCCACCCTGTACCGCAGTGCGCTGCAGGGGCAGGAGCTGCACGCATTCATCAACGCGGTGAACGTGTTCATCACCACCCTGCGCTACTTCGGCGGCCTGCTGCTGGTGGCGCAGGTCAGCCAGGACCCGCTGGTGTTCTTCCAGTTCCAGGTGGTGGTGTCGCTGATCGAGGCATTGCTGCTGGGCGGAAAGGCCTACCTGTGGATGGACGTGCGCCTGCTGACTCGCTTCTGCTGGGACACCGTGCGCCCGGTGCTGCCCTTCGCCCTGGGCATGTCCTTCACCTCTTGCCTGTGGATCGTGCTCACCCAACTGGACAAGGTCCTGCTGTCGAACCTGCTGCCATTGCAGCAGTACGGTTACTTCTCCCTGGTGGCGCTCATCGCTGGCGGCATTCTCACGCTGGTCAATCCGCTGGCGCAGTCCCTGCTGCCGCGCATGACCGTGCTGGTCGCCGAAGAGCGCCACGAAGACATGCAGCAGCTCTATCTCAAGGCGAACCGGTTCGTCTGCGTGCTGCTGTTCCCGATGGTCGCGGTAATCGCCGCTCATGGTCATGACCTGGTTCTGGCCTGGAGCGGCGATGCCGTGGCCGCCAGTTGGTGCCGGCCGATCCTCGCCTGGTACGTACTCGGCTCAGGCCTGCTGGCGGTGGCCAGCTTCCAGTTCTACCTGCAATACGCCCACGGCCTGCTGCGCATGCACGTCTGGTACAGCGTCGTCTCCGCCGTGGTGACCGTGCCCCTGGTGATCGCCAGCGCCTACCTCTACGGCGTGCTTGGCGTGGCGATGTGCTGGTTCGGTCTGCGCCTGGTGTCGTTCCTGATCTGGCCGGCGATCGTGCATCGCACCTTCGCTCCCGGCCTGCATGGCGCATGGATGCGCGACACCCTGCAGATCGCTGCCCTCAGCGCTGCCGGCCTGCTGCTCAGCGAGCCCGTCTACGCGCTGCTGGCCCGCTCCGGCGAGCGCCTGTGGCTGCTGGCGGCGCTGGCCGTGTGCGGCCTTATCACCCTGTTCCTCGTGGGCGCGGGCTCTGCCCCGGCTTTGCTGCGCCTGTTCAAACCGTCCCACAAGCCGAGTGTCTAGACATGGATATCCGCTCCGAGCTGCAGATCCTCTCCAACTGGCCGGAAGACCCCAAGCCGCTTCTGAGCATCGTCTGCCTGGCCTACAACCAGGTGAACTACATCGGCCGCACGCTGGACAGCTTCCTTGAGCAAATCACCGATTTCCGCTTCGAAGTACTGGTCAACGATGACGCCTCCAACGACGGTACCAGCGAGCTGATCGCCGATTACGCGGCGCGCTACCCGCACATCATCAAACCGATCTTCCACAAGGAAAACCAGTATTCCAAGGGGGTTTCCCACGGTCTTCCGGTGTTCCGAAAGTGCCGGGGACGCTACATCGCCTACTGCGAAGGCGATGACTTCTGGACCGACCCACGCAAGCTGCAGATCCAGGTCGACTTCCTGGAGAAGAACCCGGACTACGTGATCACCTACCACGACGCCTACACCTACAACGAGGATGGCGTGATCAAGCCCCGCCAGCTCAACGGCAAGTACCGTCGTGACGCCAGCCGCCTGGACCTGCAGAAGGCCCGGCCGATCTCGACCCTCACCACCTGTTTCCGCAACGTCCTCACCGAGATGCCCGAGGAGCTGCGCACCACGCGCATGGTCGACCTGTGCTGGTGGTCGCTGCTGGGGGCCTTCGGCAAGGGCCGCTTCATCGAGGAAATCCGCCCGGCCGCGTACCGCGTGCACAAGGGCGGGATCTTCTCCATGCAGGCCGATCGCGTGCAGCAGCAGATGACCCTGCACACGTACTACTGCCTGTCTCGCTACTACCAGCGCCTGGGCAATCAGGAACTCAACGAGTACTTCCTGATGCAGGTCTGCCGGCTGTCCATGGCGGCCATTTCGCCCATGCGCAAGGTGCAGGCGTTCCTGCTGTTGATCGGCAACCACGGTGCCAACCTGCTCAAGCGGCTGAACCCGATTCAGGCCCGCTGAGCTGCACCACCTCAATGGAGGATGGAAGTCCATGAGTGTCATGCCCCGCTCGTCCCTGGAGACGCTCCAGGACACCCGCATCGACGTTGCCGGCCTGTTGCGCCTGCTGTTCGACCACAAGAAGATGCTCCTCTCGATCACCGCGCTGTTCGCGGCGCTCGGGCTCTTCTATGCGGTGGTCGCAACGCCGATCTACGTCTCCGGCGCGATGATCCAGATCGAGCAGAAGAAGAACGGCCTGAACGGCACGCCGGAGGTGATCAACCGCCCCGACTCGGTGTCCATCGCGGCCACCGAGATCGAGCTGCTGAAATCCCGCGCGGTGCTCGGCAAGGCGGTCGAGCTGCTGAAGCTGGACATCGTCGCGAAACCCAAGCGCCTGCCGCTCATTGGTGATTACCTGGCGCGACGCTACAAGCCCGAGGCCGGGCAGACCGTGGCCGCGCCGCTGCTGGGGCTGGGCTCCTACGGCTGGGGCGGCGAGCAGATCAAGATGTTCTCCCTCGACGTGCCGGATGAATACCTGGGTGAGCCGCTGACCCTGGTGGCCGATGGTGGTGATGCCTATCACCTGCTCAATGCCGACGACCAGCTGATCCTGCGCGGCGAGCTGAAGAAGCCGGCCCTGGAAAAGGGGTTCAGCATCGAAGTGGATGAGCTGGTGGCGCGCCCGGGCACCGAGTTCATCGTCGCGAAGAACCGTCTGCTCACCACCACGCTGAACTACCAGAAGCTGCTCAAGGTGGTCGAGGCGGGCAAGGACTCGGGGATCATCTACATGACCCTGGAAGATCCGAACCCGCAGCAGGCCGACCGCATCCTCGACAGGATCAGCCACCTCTACGTGCTGCAGAACGTCGAGCGCAGTTCCGCCGAAGCATCGCAGCGCCTGCAGTTCCTGCGCTCGCAGCTGCCGGTGGTGCGCCTGGACCTGGAAAAGGCCGAGGCGGCCTACAACGCCTACCAGACCACTGCCAAGTCTGCCGACATCAGCGTCGAGACCCGTGGCGTGCTGGACCAGGTGGTGGGTATCGACAATCAGCTGTCCGAGCTCCGCCTCAAGCGTGACGAGTACGACCGCCTGTATACCCCGGCGCACCCGACCTACCAGGCCCTGCTCAAGCAGGTCGGCAGCCTGGAGGACCGCAAGGCCCAACTGCAGAAACGCATCCAGACCCTGCCGGCGACCCAGCAGGAACTGCTGCGCCTGTCCCGTGACATGCAGGTCACCCGGCAGACCTATACCAGCCTGCTGAACAAGGCCCAGGAGCAGGACATCATCCGTGCCGGCACCATCGGCAACGTGCGGGTGATCGACACCGCCCAGGCCAATGTCGAGCAGCCGGCCAAGCCGATGCGCAAGGTCATCGTGCTGCTTGCCACCCTGCTCGGCTTCTGCGTCGCCCTCGGTGTCCTGTTCCTTCGCCAGGCCTTCTACCGTGGCGTCGAGAATCCCGAGGCGATCGAGCAACTGGGCCTCTCGGTGCTCGCCGCGATTCCCTATTCGCGGCAGCAGGAGCGCCTGGAGAAGGAGCGCAAGAGCGACATTATCGGACACACGCCCAAGCTGCTCGCGGCGTCCGCGCCAGGCGACCTGGCCAACGAGGCGATCCGAAGCCTGCGCACCAACCTGCATTTCGCCCTGCTCGAAGCGCGCAACAACGTGGTGATGCTCACCAGTCCGGCACCGGGCGCCGGCAAGTCGTTCGTCTCCAGCAACCTCGCGGCCATCGTCGCGCAATCGGGGCTGCGGACCCTGCTGATCGACGCCGACATGCGCAAGGGCTACCTGCACCGGGTGTTCGGCCTGACGCCGCGCCATGGGCTGTCCGATGCGCTGAGTTCGCACCGTCCGCTGAGCGAAGTGATCCTGCCCACCGAGGTGCCGGAACTGGACTTCATCTCCTGCGGCTTCGCAGCGCCCAACCCTTCGGAGCTGCTGATGCATGACAACTTCGCCCAGCTGCTGCGCGACGCGTCGGCGATGTACGACCTGGTGATCGTCGACACCCCGCCCGTGCTGGCGGTGACCGATGCCGCTCTGGTCGGCCGGCTATGCGGTATCTGCCTGCTGGTGACCCGCTTCGGCCAGAGTCCGGCGAGCGAGATCGACACCGCGCGGCGGCGCCTGGGGCAGAGCGGCATCCACCTGCAGGGCGCGATCCTCAACGGGGTGAAGCGCAAGGCGTCGACGGCGGCATACGACTATGGCGCCTACGCCTACCGCTACGACGCCAAGGACTGAATGGGAACTTAGGGAAGGGATGCAGCCATGGTCCACATCGTCAGCCTCATGCAGCCGTACCTGTTCCCCTACCTGGGGTACTTCCAGCTGATCGCCGCGAGCAGCCTGTTCATTCTTGGCGACAGCCTGCAATACACCCGGCGCGGCTGGATCAACCGCAATCGCCTGCTGGTCGGCGGGAAGATCTGGCAGTTCAGCTTCCCGCTGGAACAGGGCGCGCAGACCCAGGCGATCAACGAGCGCCGGCTGAGCGAGGAGATGTACCTGAACAACCGGCGGCTGCTGAACACCATCCGCCATGCCTACCACAGGGCGCCATGCTACGAGCAGGTAATGCCGCTGCTGGAGGAAATCCTCGAGCACCCCGAGCGCAACCTGTCGCACTTCGCCGAGCACTCGATCCGGCGCATCTGCCACTACCTGGGGATCGATACGCCCATGGCGCGGATCTCCGACCTGGAGCTGGCCGAGAACGTCGGTCGCGACCAGCGCCTGATCGAGGCGGTGAAGCAGCACGGTGGCGATATCTACCTCAACCCGGAGGGCGGGCGGCACCTGTACTCACCCGATGTGTTCGAGGCCCACGGCCTGGAGCTGCAGTTCCTGCGCATGGACCCGCTGAGCTACCCGCAGTTCAGTCCTGACTTCGTCCCCAGCCTGTCGATCATCGACGTGCTGATGTTCAACCCGCCGGACGAGATGCAGCGGTTGCTGGGCCGCTACACCCTGGAGCGTTCCGCTCCCTCGTCCGACCTTCTTGGGGAGTACGAATCATGAACTCCGTCGTCAGCGTGGACCTGGGTGCTGCGCAGTACCGCTGGTACCTGATCCAGACCAAACCGCACCAGGAGCCGCGCGCCGAAGAAAACCTGGGGCGCCAGGGCTTCTCCTGCTACCGACCGGTGGTGATGCAGGGCAGCCGCTCGCAGCCGCTGTTCCCCGGCTACCTGTTCATCCGCCTCGATCAGCAGCACGACAACTGGTTTCCGATCCGCTCCACCCGCGGCGTGGCCCGCATCGTCAGCTTCGGCGCCCAGCCGCTGGCGGTGGCCGACGACCTGGTGGAGGGCATCCGCCAGCGCCTGGCAGCCATGCCCGAGCGGTCCACCAGCGGCTTTCACGAGGGCCAGGTGGTGCGCGTGAAATGCGCCGGCGAATGCGAGGTGGAAGCCATCTTCCTCTGCGACGACGGTACCGAGCGCGCGCTGATCCTGCTCAACCTGCTGCAACGCGAGCAACGCGTCCGGGTCCCGCTCAGCCAGCTCTCGGCGGTGGGCGGCAACGACGGCTGGCGCGCCTGAGGCGCGACCGATAAAGGAGGAGTGGCGAGATGAATGGATCGACCGTGCTGGTGACGCTGACCTATGGCGACCGCCTGCAGTATCTGCAAGAGCTCCTGGCCCGTGCCTTCCGCGAGAAGGACATCACCCGCGCCATCGTCGTCAGCAATGCTTCGGTGGCCGAATTGGACCAGTTGCTCAGGCTTTGGCCCAACCGCGTGCAGCTGATCGAGCTGGACAGCAACACCGGCTCGGCCAATGGCTACGCCGTGGGCATCGAGGCTGCGCTGAACACCGGCTGCGACTTCATCTGGCTGATGGATGACGACAACGCGCCGACGCCGGGCTCCTTCCCGCTGCTCAAGCAGCGTCTGATCGATTGCGCCCTGCGCCACGGCACCGATAACACCGCCGTGCTGGGTTTCCGGCCAAGCCACCAGGCCGATGTCGCCTCCGGCGTGCCGACCCGCTTCATTGCGCCGCCACGCTCCAGCTATTTCGGTTTCCACGTGCACCAGCTGCCCTACAAGCTCTGGCGCCGCACGCCCTGGGGCAAACCCCGGCCGCGCCCGGCGCAGCCGCTGCTGGAGCTGCCGTTCGCCTATTACGGCGGGCTGCTCGGCCATGCCGACCTGTTCCGCCGCATCGGTCTGCCACGTCGCGACCTGGTGCTCTATGCCGACGACACCGAATACACCTTCCGCATCGGCGCCCTTGGCGGTCACCTCTACCTGGTCCCCGAGGCGGGCCTGGACGATCTGGAGAGTTCCTGGAACATCAAGGAGCGCACCTCCAACATCTACGAGACCTACCTGCTCGGCAACTCCGACCTGCGTGCCTATTACGCCGCGCGTAACCAGGCCTGGTTCGACAAGAACCTGTGGGTCACCTCGCCGCTGATGTACCGCTTCAACCGCTGGGTGTTCATCCGCCTGCTGCACTTCTTCGCCCGCCGCCATGGCCGTTCCAGCCGCCTGGCGCTGCTGCTGCAGGCGATCCGTGACGGCGAGGCCGGCGCCCTGGGCATGAACCGGGCCTACCCGCTATGAGACTGCTGCTGCTCAACACCCTCTACGCCCCGCACGTCGGTGGCGGGGCGGAAGTCATGCTGCAGCACATGGCCGAGGGTCTTCGCGCCCGGGGCCATGAGGTGCAGGTGCTCTGCACCGGGCCGGAGTCGGGCCTGCAGCGCGAGACGCTGAATGGCGTGCCGGTGCTGCGTGCCGGTCTGCGCAATCTCTACTGGCCGTTCGACGAGAAGAACCACGGTCCGTTGAAACGCCTCGCCTGGCATGGCCTGGATCGCTACAACCGCAGCATGCGCGCGGTGCTGGCCAAGGTGCTGGAAGACGTCGAGCCGGACGTCGTGGTCTGCCACAACCTTTCGGGCTGGTCGATTTCGGCCTGGGATGCCATCCGCACCGCCGGCCTGCCTGTCGTGCAGGTTCTCCACGACCAGTACCTGACCTGCCCGCGTGGCGTGCGCTTCCACAAGGGGCGCCACTGCGAGCAGCAATGCGCGCCTTGTGCGCTGCTGCGTCGTTCCCACGCCGCGGCGTCGAGCGAGGTCGATGCGGTCGTCGGTGTCAGCCGCTACCAGCTCAACGCACTGCTCGATGCCGGGTACTTCATCGGCAGCCAGAACCACGTGGTCTACAACGGCTCGCCGATGGACGAGGTGCCCCTGTCGCTGCCGGCAAGCGGGCACCGTCCACTGCGCTTCGGTTTCATCGGCGCGCTGACCCCGAACAAGGGCGTGGAGTGGCTGATCGAGCAATTCCAGGCACGCGGCGAGGATGCCTCGCTGCTGATCGCCGGACGCGGCGACGCGGCCTACGTGAACCAGCTGAAGTCCTCCGCCGACCCGCAGCGCGTGCACTTCGTCGGCTACCGCAAGGCGGCCGAGTTCTTCGGTGAAATCGACGTCGCCGTGGTCCCCAGCCTGTCGCCTGAATCCTTCGGCCTGGTGGCGCTGGAAGCCTGCGCCCACCACCTGCCGGTGATCGCCTCGCGCATGGGCGGGCTGACGGAGATCGTCCAGGACGGAATCAACGGCCTGCTCTGCGTACCCGACCAGCCCGCCTCGCTGGGCGATGCCATCCAGCGCCTGGTGCGCGACCCGGCGCTGCGCCAGTGCCTGGCCTCGCGCGCCCGCGACGTCGTCGCCCCGATGCTCAGCGTGGAACGGATGCTCGACGAATACGAAGCCATCCTGCGCCACACCCTGCTTACCCGCGGAGTCCAGCATGGAACTGCAATCCCCGTATCCACGCTTTGAGCTCGACCGCCGCGTGACCTTCGACCGCTCGTTGCTGGCGCTCGGAGTGCTGGTGGCGTTGCTGCTGGTGGAGACCTTCAACGGTGCGCTGCGCTTCTACACCGATCAGGCCGGCCTGTCGGCCATCGTCTACCTGCCCAAGGTGGCCTGCATCGTCGCGGTGGGCTGGGAGCTGTTCACCCGCCCGCAGCAGCGCGGCCTGTGGCTGCTGCTGATCCTCGCGGCAGCCTCGCTGCTGCTCGGCCGGCTGCATGGCGCCGAATTCCAGAGCGGCTTCTTCTCGGTCTTCATCTACGCGCCGCTGCTGTTCGGCCTGCTCTGCGGCCAGTACCTGGAGATGCACCGCAAGGCGGTGGGCTGGATCATCTTCTTCTGCCTGCTCGCCTCCCTGGCCGGCATCGCGCTGGACCTCACCATCAATGTGCCGTGGAAGGGGTACACCTACTCCATGGGCGGCGTGGAGATCAGCGGCAACCGCTCCTGGAGCGCCTACGGGCTGGACCGCATTGCCGGCTTCTCGCGGATGTCTTCCAGCCTGGCGATGATGCTGGCGGTATTCAGCCTGTACCTGGGGTCGTTCCGCCTGGTGCTGCCGGTGCGCGGGCTGATCTACCTGGTGGCGCTGGTGGGCATCGTGCTGACCACCAACAAATCCTCCGCCGGTGCCTTCTTCTTCGCCCTGATGGTGATGAGCATCAGCCGCCAGCGCCTGCTGTTCCTGCTGGCCGCTCTGCTGGTGGTGCTCGGCGCGCTGGCGCTGCCGTTGTACGGCCTGTACGGCCACATCGATCCGTACCTGGCCACGGCCACCGACGACAACCTGATGGGCTCGATGGTGGATCGCCTGGTCAACACCTGGCCGAACCTGATCAAGGTGATGGACTACAACGGCTGGATCTACACCGGCGCCGGGCTGGGCATGACCGGTAGCGCCTACGCGGCCTTCCCGATCTTCGGCGTCGAGCAACTGGCGGTGGCGGACAACTCGCTGCTCTACCTCTGGTGCCTGTTCGGCGTCGCCGGTGTCGCCCTCTACCTGCTGGCGGTGCCGATGCTGATGCGCCTGCAGCGCCAGCCCGGCCGCGAGGCCCGTGCGCTGCTCGGGATTGCCTACTGCATCCTGCTCATCGCCTGGACCAGTGACGTGCTCGAATCACCGATACCCAGCCTGTTCCTCGGCCTGGCCATCGGGCGCGCCCTGCGCCTGCCGGGCGAAACAGCGCCGCACCCGGCACCCCGCACCCTGCGCCTGCAGGGCGGCATGCTCAGCCTGCTGGCCTGTGCAGTGCTGATCGGCGGCCTGCTGCAGTCGCCGAGCAGCCTCGCCAAGGAAGCGCCGGTGGAAAATCTCGGTGCGCCGGAATTCATCGTCGGCGCCAGTACCCACCAGAACATCCGTTCGGGCAACCGGGACGGCATCAACCGCCTGGCCCGCGAGGCCGGCATCCTGTCGTTCCGCGATGACGCCTACTGGTCCAGCGTCGAGCGCGAGCGCGGCGTGCTGTCCATCGATGCCGCGTGGCGCGCGCAATTGCGCAGCACCCGCAGCCTGGGCATCAGCACGTTGCTGATCCTGGGCAACGAAAACCAGTTCTACGGCAACGCCAAGCCGCGCGACGACACGTCCCGTGCTGGCTATCTGCGCTACGTGCGCTACCTGGTCCGCAGCTTCAGGGGGCAGGTCGACTTCTATGAAGTGTGGAACGAGTGGGACTCGGAAAACGCTACCGACAAGGACTTCAGCGACGACTACCTGACCCTGGTGCGCGCGGCCGCCAAGGTGATCCGCGAGGAAGACCCGCAGGCCAAGGTGCTCGCCGGCGCCGTCACCCTCAAGGGCATTCGCCAGGGCTTCGCCGAGCGCATCGCCGCGGGCGGCGTGCTGGATGTGGCCGACGGCATCTCTCTGCACCCGTCGGTGTACTGCGAGCGCGAGATGTCCACCCCAGAGGCCTGGCTGAACTGGTTCCAGGGCGTGAACCAGAAGCTGGAGAACGCCGCCGGCAAGCCGGTGCCGCTGTACTTCACCGAGTTCAGCTGGCCGGCCCACGACGGTGATTGCGGTATCAGCCGTGAGCGCCAGGCCGCCTACCTGGCCCGCGCCTACGTGCTCGTACGCAGCCTGCCGAACGTGAAGGGCGCCTGGTGGTACGACCTGGTGGACGACGGTATCGACCGCACGGACATGGAGCACAACTTCGGCCTGCTCACCGCCAGCGGCGAGCCCAAGCCGGCCTACCACGCCATGGCCAGCATCGCCGACATCATTGGCCGCTACCGCTTCGTCGGCCGCGTACCGAACCAGGACCCGAACGTCTATCTGCTGCGCTTCGCCAAGGCCAGCGAGGAAATCCTGGTGGCCTGGACGCTGGGCCGCGAGCAGACCCTGAACATCACCAGCAAGCCCGGCAGCAGCGACACCCTCTGGCGCCTCGACGCCGTCGACGGTATCGCCCGCCGCGAGGGCCGGCCGGTGCCCTGGCAGTGCCCCGAAGGCGGCGGTGATTGCCAGGCCAGCATCCGCCTCGACGAGTCGCCCACCCTGGTGCGCAGCGCGTCGGCGCCGCAGTTGTCATTGCGCTGACCTTCTCGCGGAGGACCCATCATGATCGTGATCAACGCGCGTTTCCTCACCCAGCAACTGAGCGGTGTGCAGCGCTTCGCCGAGCAGATCTCGCTGTCGCTGGCACGTCTGCGCAGCGACCTGCACTTCGTGGCGCCGCCCGGGGACATCCTCCGGCCGGAGATCGCCCAGCAGCTCAATGTCGAGCAGATCGGTCGCAGCGGCGGCCATCGCTGGGAACAGGTCGACCTGCCGCTGTGGCTGGCCCGTCACGGGCGACCGTTGCTGGTCTCGCTGTGCAGCACGGCGCCGCTTTCGTATTCGCGGCAGGTGGTGGCGCACCACGACATCACCTACGTGCGCCATCCGGAAAGCTTCTCCTGGAAGTTCCGCGCGCTGTACCGCCTGATGATCCCGCTGATGCTGCGGCGCTCGCTGGCGCAGGTCACGGTCAGCGAGTTCTCCCGCCAGGAGATCGCCTCGCACTACGGCATCGACCCCAAGGGCATCCACGTCATCGCCAATGCCGTGTCCGCCGAATTCTGCACCGGCCTGGAGCCCGCCGCGCCCGAGCGTCCCTATGTGCTCGCGGTGTCGTCGCCGGCTGCACACAAGAACTTCGCCCGGCTGATCGAGGCCTTCCGTCTGCTGGGGGACCTGGACGTGGAGCTGCGCATCGTCGGCGCTGCCCACCGCAGCTTCGTCGACGCGCCGTTGCAGCAGAGCGGGCAGGGCGACCGGGTGCGCTGGCTGGGACGGCTGGACGACGACCAACTGATCGAGCAATACCGCAACGCGGCCGTCTTCGCCTTTCCCTCGCTGTACGAAGGCTTTGGCATCCCGCCACTGGAAGCACAGGCCTGTGGCTGCCCGGTGGTGGCAGCCAGAAGCGCCTCGATTCCGGAAGTGCTGGGCAACTCGGTGCTGTATTTCGATCCCCTCGATCCGCCCGGTATCGCCGCAGCACTGCGTCGCGTGCTGCTCGATCACACGCTTCGCCAGCAACTGCGCCGGCAGGGTCAGGAGAACGTCCTGCGCTACTCCTGGGACATTTCCGCGCTGCGGCTTTCCAGCCTGATCGACACCTTTCTGATGGAGCGCTCGGACTACCCGGCGCGCTTCGACGCCAAACAGATCGCCAAGCAAGGAGGCAGATCATGAAAGGCATCATCCTCGCCGGCGGCTCCGGTACCCGCCTGCATCCCATCACCCTCGGCGTGTCCAAGCAGCTGCTGCCGATCTACGACAAGCCGATGGTGTACTACCCGCTGTCGGTGCTGATGCTCGCCGGCATCGACGAGATCCTGCTGATCTGCACGCCCGGCGACCTGCCGAACTTCCGCGCCCTGCTCGGCGACGGCGAACAGTTCGGGGTGCGCCTGCAGTACGCCGTGCAGCCGTCTCCGGATGGTCTGGCACAGGCCTTCCTGATCGGCGCCGAGTTCATTGGCGATGACTCGGTCTGTCTGGTGCTGGGCGACAACATCTTCTACGGCCAGGGCTTTACCGAAACCCTGCGCGAGGCCGCTGCGCGGCCCTCCGGCGCTACCGTGTTCGGCTACCAGGTGGCCGACCCGGCGCGCTTCGGCGTGGTCGAGTTCGACGGTGAAGGGCACGTGCTGTCCATCGAGGAAAAACCGCGGGTGCCGCGTTCGAACTATGCCGTCACCGGTCTCTATTTCTACGACAACCGCGTGGTGGAGATGGCCCGCCGGATTCGCCCTTCCGCCCGCGGCGAGTTGGAAATCACCGACATCAACAACCTCTATCTGGAGCTCGGCGAGCTGCACGTGAGCCTGCTCGGCCGCGGATTCGCCTGGCTGGATACCGGCACCCACGAGTCGCTGATGGAGGCCGGGCATTTCGTGCAGACCATCGAAGAGCGTCAGGGCCTGAAGGTTGCCTGCCTGGAGGAAATCGCCTTCCAGCAGGGCTGGCTCAGCGAAACGCTGCTGGCCCTGCAGGCCGAGCGCCTGAGCAAGACCGGCTACGGCCGCTACCTGCAGCAACTGCTGCTGGACAAGCGACAGTGAATCCGCACCCGGCGAGCTTGCAGGCACTGCGCTGTGGGGTCGCCGGACCTGCGTCCACCCAACGGATTGCGATAACGATGCAGCGGCGTCAGGAGCGACGTCGGTAATCGTGAGGTCATCATGCCCAACAAGACGAAAGGAATTCTACGCGCGCACCAGTCGCTGATATCGCTGGCGCATCGCCTGAGCGACATCCTAGTGATCGTACTCACCGGAGCCGTACTGCTCAGCTCTGGAAACGGTGTGCTGGACGCACAGCTCTGGGTCTCGGTGCTGCTGTGCGTGATGCTGTTCCACTGGCTTGGCGAGCTGAACCAGCTCTATGGCTCCTGGCGCGGCGAGTCGCTGTTGCGCGAATCGCTGAGCGTCACCCTGTACTGGTCGCTGGCGTTCTTCGCCGTGCTGCTGATGGACATCTCCCTGCGCCACGTGGAGCTGGAAGAGCCCCGGCGCCTGGCCTGGTTCGGCGTGGCCCTGCTGATCATGTGCGGCTACCGCCTGGCGATCCGCATGCTGCTGCGCGTCGCCCGCCGCCACGGCTTCAACAGCCGCAACGTGGCGATCTACGGCACCGGCGAAGTCGGCGCGCGCCTGGCCGAGACCATCCTGGCCGCTCCCTGGATGGGCCTGCGCCTGGTCGGCTTCTACGACGACCGCCCGCAGCAGATGGAGCTGGGCGAACGGGTACCGGTGAAGGGCGACCGTCTGGCGCTGATCGAGGCTGCCCGCTCGGGGCAGGTCGACAAGGTCTACCTGACCCTGCCGCTGTCCCGCGAGCCGCTGCTCAACGAACTGATCCGCGAGCTGTCCGACACCACGGTATCGGTCTACCTGATTCCCGACCTGTTCATGTTCGATCTGCTGCATGCCCGTAGCGAGAGCATCAACGGGCTGGCCACCATCAGCATCTTCGACACGCCCATGGACGGCCCCAACGTCGTGCTCAAGCGTATCGAGGACGTGGTGCTGGCCTCGCTGATCCTGTTGCTGATCGCCGTCCCGATGCTGTTCATCGCGGTCGCCGTGAAGCTCACCTCGCGCGGCCCGGTGCTGTTCCGGCAGACCCGCTACGGCATGGATGGCCGGCCCATCCGCGTCTGGAAGTTCCGCAGCATGACGGTCATGGAAGACGGCGCCGCCGTCACCCAGGCCTCGCGCGACGATTGCCGCATCACTCCGCTGGGTGCCTTCCTGCGGCGCACCTCGCTGGATGAATTGCCACAGTTCTTCAATGTCTTGCTCGGCGACATGTCAGTGGTCGGTCCTCGCCCCCACGCCGTGGCGCACAACGAGCAATACCGGCGTCAGGTCAGCCGCTACATGCTGCGTCACAAGGTCAAGCCGGGCATCACCGGCTGGGCCCAGGTGAACGGTTGGCGCGGCGAAACCGACACCCTGGAAAAGATGCAGAAACGCATCGAGTTCGATCTGGACTACATCGAGAACTGGTCCGTCTGGTGGGACCTGAAGATTGTCTTGCTGACCCTGTTCAAGGGTTTCGTACACCGCAATGCCTATTGAGTTTCCACACTCGCTTCAAGGAAGGATTGCCATGAAAAACCTGCTCGCTTTCAGCTTTGTGGTCGGCAGTCTGGCGCTACAAGGCTGCGTGTTCTCCCCCGGTCAGCATCTGACGGATTCCGATATCCAACGCGAAGCACAGAAAGAGGGGATGAACATCACCCTCGTGCCCATCACGCCCCAGGTGCTGCAACGCCAGGAGGCCGCGTTCGCCGCCAAACCCGGTGTGCCGGCTGAGTTGCTCAACTACCGCCCGCCCCAGGAGGACTACGTCATCGGCGGCGGCGATGTGCTGCTGGTGACCGTCTGGGATCACCCGGAACTGACCAGCCCCGGCTCCACCCAGCAGATGGAGGCCAACGGTCGCGTGGTAGGCGCCGACGGCAACATCTTCTTCCCCTACGCCGGCGTCGTGCGCGCCGAGGGGCAGACCCCGGCGCAGCTGCGTACCAGTCTCGCCAGCCGGCTGGCGAAAAAGGGCATCGTCGAACCGCAGGTGGATGTCACCGTGCTGCGCTACGCCAGCCAGCACGTGGTGCTCTCCGGAGCCTTCCAGAACGGCGGGCAGGTCGAGCTGAACAACACACCGACCACGCTGGTGCAGGCGGTTAGCAAGGCCGGCGTGATCACCGGCGAGGCGGACCTGTCCGGTCTGACGCTCAAGCGTGATGGCCGCGAGTACGTACTCGACGTCGATGCACTGAACCGCGCCGGTTCGACCCTGACCGGCATCTACCTGAAGAACGGCGACCAGATCCACCTGCCGTACAACGACCGCAAGAAAGTCTATGTGGTCGGTGAAGTGGAACGTCCGCAGGTAGTCACCTACCGCACTACCGGCCTGTCGCTGCTGGAAGTGCTCGGCAATGCCGGCGGCCTGGCTCCGGAGACCTCCGACGGCGACTCGGTCTACGTGATCCGCGGCACGCCCGACGCGGTTGCCGGCAGCGCGCCGAGTACCTTCCAGGCACAGGTGTTCCATCTGGAGGCCAAGCGGCCGACTGCCTATGCGCTGGCCAAGGAATTCGCCATGCAGCCTCAGGATGTGGTGTTCATCGGCCCGGCCAACATCACTCGCTGGAACCGTTTCATCAGCCAGTTGCTGCCATCGGCCAACATCGTCAGCACCAGCGCTGCCGTCGGCGGTCGCTGATCGCACAGCGGTACCGGATATCGGCCCGGTGTGCCCCGGACTATCCGTCACCGCCATCGGCTTGGGGAATATTCCCACAGCTGTTGGCGGAGCACCGGAATCGACCCATCACCCGAGGGGCGCCAACATTGCGCCCTCGGGTGCAGGGACGCGCCACTCCTTGGGCGGGCTGACCGCCGCATTCCTTTTGGGGTCTTCCCCTAGCACCAGACCCCGAACCCGCCCGCGTTGCAGCGCCGGCGGGTTTTTTTTGCCCGGAGCCGGTGAAACGGGCGACACCTACACCGGAATTGCCGTGCGGCGTACCACCAGAGGCGAAGTGCCGGGCGCTCGGCAGCGGCGTATCATATATTCCATAAAGAAATTACATATTAATAATTAATTCTTTTTGGATTTATGAAGGTTCTTTTATCGTTGCCCTGCGTTGCCGCGAGTTGTTACGGGCGGAGCGGAAGAGGGTGGCGGTTAACCGCCAGTCGGGAGTGATGAGATGGCGGTTTTCCGCTGATCCGGCCCTGGGGAAAGGCTCGAAGATCGAGTCGAAGGCCGGAAAAACGGGAGTGTCGGACAAGGCAGGCCGGTTGGCCTGGGGATTGCCTTGTCAGGTGGCGAATGCCCAGTGCATCGCCACAACAACAAGACACGAGAATCGATCCATGCCCTTCCCATCTTCTGCCGTCTCCCTGTCTGTCTGCCTGCGCTTCGTTCCCGTGTAGCGGGGCGTCGAAACAACCCACGAATCCTGCATGCCCGCCGTGCCTGCCACGCCGTGGCCGCTGCCTGCCATTCGGTCGGACTCCCGGGGGAGCCAGTCGTTGTTGCGAATGGCGTGTTTCCAAGATCAATAAAATGGGGAAATTCCAATGAAAAGCCGCACTCTCACGCAATCGAGCCTCGCGCTCGCCATCGCTGCCGCGGGCCTCGCGCAATCTGCCGTCGCCGGTGGGTTCATCGAAGACAGCAAGGCCAACCTGACCCTGCGCAATTTCTACATCAACACCGACAACCGCAACGGCACTGCCAATCCGAGCAAGCAGGAAGAGTGGGGCCAGGGTTTCCTGCTCAACTACACCTCCGGCTTCACCGAAGGCACCGTGGGCTTTGGCGTCGATGCCCTGGGCCTGCTGGGTGTGAAGCTCGATAGCGGCGGCGGCACTCACTATGAGTCCTCCTCGCAGCGCGGCGGCACCGTCTTCCCGTCGGATAGCCACGGCGACGCGGTGGATGATTTCAGCAGCCTGGGCCTGACCGCCAAGGCCAAGGTGTCCAACACCGAATTCCGTTACGGCACCCTGCAGCCCAAGCTGCCGGTCGTGACCTACAACGACGGTCGTCTGCTGCCGGTCACCTTCGAAGGCGGCCAGGTCACCTCCACCGACCTGAAAGACTTCACCCTGACTGCCGGTCAGCTGGAGCACTCCAAGGGCCGTAACTCCACCGACAACCGCAGCCTGAGCATTGCCGGTGCCAACGGCAGCTCCGCCAGTTCGCGCGACAGCAACAAGTTCTACTACGCCGGTGGCGACTACAAGCTGAACAAGGACCTGACCCTGCAGTACTACTACGGTCAGCTCACCGACTTCTACCAGCAGCACTTCCTGGGCCTGCAGCACAACTGGGCCATCGGCCCGGGCGTCCTGAAGACCGACCTGCGCGCCTTCGACAGCAGCTCCGACGGCAAGAACGGCAGCTCCACCGGCCGTGCCGATGGCTATGTCAGCAGCGGCTACTACGGCAATGGTGTGACCAAGGGTGAAGTGGACAACCGCGCGTTCAGCGGTCTCTTCACCTATTCCGTCAGCGGCCATAGCTTCGGCGCCGGCTACCAGGTGCTCAACGGCGACAGTGACTTCCCGTTCCTCAACCGGGGCGATGGCGAGGGTTCGACCGCCTACCTGATCACCGACGTGCAGATCGGCAAGTTCCAGCGTGCCGGCGAACGTACCTGGCAGGTCCGCTACGGCTACGACTTCGCCAAGGCCGGCCTTCCGGGCCTGACCTTCCAGACCCTGTACCTGCACGGCGACAACATCGACACCAAGTACGGCGACAAGAGCGAGTGGGAGCGTGATATCTCCCTGGCTTATGTCATTCCGGACGGCACCCTCAAGGGCCTGGGCTTCACCTGGAAGAACGCCGCCCTGCGCAGCGGCCTGCCGGTCAGCGGCTCGGGCACCGCGGCCCAGCGCGACCAGGACGAGAACCGCCTGATCGTCAGCTACACCATTCCGCTGCTGTAATCCTCGCGGGCTCAAGAAAAGCCGCCGCTCTCGCAAGAGACGGCGGCTTTTTCATGACGGCCCCACACCTTCGGACGTTGCTGTGGGTAGGAGCGAGCTTGCTCGCAAACGATCCCCGCTGCGAAGCCGTTCGCGAGCAGGATCCCCTGCGGAGGCACTCTTCTGCCAATGAAAAAGGCCGTCGCTCCGGTGGGAGCGACGGCCTTTTTCTTTCAGCGAGTCAGCGTATCAGCGCTTCTGCGGCGCCGGCTGCTGCTGGGTAATGCAGTGGATATTGCCGCCGCCCAGGAGGATCTCGCGGCCCGGCACCATCACCACTTCATGCTCGGGGAAGATGCGCTTGAGGGTGGCCTCTGCCTCGGCGTCCGCCGGGTCGTCGAAGCGCGGGGCGATGATGCCGCCGTTGACGATCAGGAAGTTCACGTAGGAGCCGGCCAGGCGGATCGACGGATCGCGCGGCTGGGTGCCGATCACCAGGTCGATGCCCTCGCACTCGGCGTCGGTCGCATGGATCGGGCCGGGGATAACGATCTTGTGCACGGTCAGTTGGCGGCCCTTGGCGTCACGGGCGGTTTCCAGCACGCGCAGGGCGGCCTGGCAGCGCTCGTAGTTCGGGTCGTTCTGGTCATCGGTCCAGGCCAGCAGCACTTCGCCCGGGCGCACATAGCAGCAGAAGTTGTCGACGTGGCCGTCGGTCTCGTCGTTGAACAGCCCATCCGGCAGCCAGATCACGGTGTCGATGGCCAGGTGTTCGCGCAGCACGGCTTCGATCTCTTCGCGGCTCATGTGCGGGTTGCGGTTGTGGTTGAGCAAGCACTCCTCGGTGGTGATCACGGTGCCTTCGCCGTCCACGTGGATGGAGCCGCCTTCCAGCACGAAGCCTTCGGTGCGGTAGCCGTCGCTGCGCTCGATACCGAGGATCTTGCTCGCCACCTGGTCGTCGCGGTGCCAGGGGAAGTACAGGCCGCCTTCCAGGCCACCCCAGGCGTTGAAGGTCCAGTCCACGCCGCGCACGTCGCCCTGGTCGTTGGTGACGAAGGTCGGGCCGGTATCGCGCACCCAGGCATCGTCGTTGCTGATTTCCACCACCCGGATGTTGGCGGCGTCGGCCAACTGGGCGCGGGCATTCTCGTACTGACCGGCGGACACGCCGATGGTCACCGGCTCGAAGCGGGCAATGGCGCGCGCCACGGCGCTGAATGCCGCCTGCGCGGGCTTGCCGCCCAGGCGCCAGTTGTCCGGACGCTCGGGCCAGACCATCCAGGTCTGGGTGTGAGGTTCCCATTCCGCCGGCATGCGGAAGCCATCGGCGCGTGGAGTGCTGGTCAACGTAGTCATGGGGCGATCCTGGGTTGAGTCATTCGAGAGGGCGACGCCCTCGCTTGCCGTGAGCGGCCAGTATAGGCCGGTACCGGGAATGCGTGGATTTATATCCGATAAAAATCGATTTATGAAGGGGGATTTTGAAAAATTCCGCCCGATAATCCCGATGTTTATCGGATAAAAATCGATTATTCCAGGGGCGAAAGGCGTTTCGGCAGGCAGGGCGGCAGGTACAGCGACAGGTAGGCATCGATGACCCGCATGCCTTCCTCGGCCAGACGCTCGGTAATCCGCCCGTGGCGCTGCACGGAGAGCGCGTAGACGCGGTCGCCCAGCTCGATGGCCAGGCTGAAGACTTCGATGTCCTGCGGCAGCGGCGGCAACTCGAAGTGGCGATCGAACAGCGCGCGCATGGCCTGACCGAGCTGCACGTCATGCTGGCTGTCGGCCTGGGTGACTTCGGCGAGGCCGTGGCTGGCAAGGATCAGCTGGCGCGCCGCGGCGTCCTCGGCGTACACGGCGAGCGTGCGTTGCTCGACCTTCCGTGCGAGGTCGCGCCAGTCGCGCAAGGTGGCATGGTCGACGGGCTGTTCCAGGCAGGCGCGGAAGGCGGCGTGGACATCGCTGGTCAGGCCCTGCAGCAGGGCTGGCACGCTGGGGAAGAAGTGATAGACGGAAGAGGGCGGGATGCCCGCACGCTCGGCCACCGCGTAGATCGACAGGCCCGCCGCGCCACTCTCGGCCAGCAGGGCGCGGGCCGCCTCGAGGATCACGGCGATGCGTGCCTGGCTGCTGGCGCGGGGCTTGCGGGTGGGCGAGGGAACAGGCATGACGACCTCCGGAGCTGGGCGGCTATTGGACGCCAGCTCCGGGGTGCTCGGCAAGTCAGCTGCCGCCGTCGCGCAGTTTGTCCCAGACCTCGGTGATCACGGGGGCGGTCTTCTCCGGCGCGGTTTCCAGGGCGAACAGGCGGCGCTTGGTCTCCTGGTCCGGGTACAGGCCCGGCTGGTCGCGCAGGGTGGCATCGAGGAACGGCGCGGAGTCCTTGTTGCCGTTGGGGTAGAGGGTGGCGGCGGTGATCTGCGCGGCGACCTTGGGTTGCATGAGGTAGTCGATGAACTTGAGCGCCAGGTCCGGGTGTTCGGCGGCAGTGGGGACCACCAGGTTGTCGATGAACAGCACCGAGCCTTCCTGCGGCACCACGAAACGCACCGGCTGGCCGGCGTTGGCCGCGCCCAGCGCATCGCCGACCCAGGCCATGGCGACGCACAGCTTGCCGGCATTGAGGTCCTGGATGTAGCGCTCGCTGTCGATGTAGCGCAGGTTCGGGCGCAGCTCGGCGAGTACTTCGCCGGCGCGGCGAATCTGCGACGGCGCGCTGCGGGCGAAGTTGCGGCCCTGGTAATTCATCAGCACCGAGAAGGCTTCGTCCGGCGCGTCCAGCAGGCTCATGCCGCAGGCCTTCAGGCGCTGGCTCTGCTGCGGGTCGAACAGGATGCTCCAGCTGTCGGGCAGCTTGCCGCCGTAGGCCTTCTCCGCTTCGGGTTCGTTGATCGCCAGGCCGACGGCGCCCCACAGGTAGGGCACGGCGTGCTGGTTGTTGGGGTCGACGGCGGCCAGCTTGCTCAGCAGCTGGGTGTCGAGGTGGCTGCGGTTGGGCAGTTTGGAGAAGTCCAGTGCCTGGATGCGCTTGTCACGGATCAGGGCCGGCAGGTCGTTGTGCGAAGGCACGGCGACGTCGAATTTCTCACCGCTCTCCAGGGCTTTCTTGACCTCTTCGGCAGTGCTGTAGGTCGTGTACTCGACCCGGATGCCGGTGTCCTTCTCGAAGTCCTTGAGCACTTCGGGAGCTATGTAGTCGTTCCAGTTGTAGACGCGGATGACCTGGTCGGCCCAGGCGGACAGCGGGCACAACAGCATCAGAATCAAGGCGTACAGGCGTGGCATTGGCGATCTCCCTGAATGAACCACGTAATCAGCGGATGCGGCATTCATCAGCCGCTCGAAAGCGCAACAGCAAAGACACGACAGACGCGATGGCGCCCAGGCGGGCGGATGGAGACATCGCGGGCAGGAAGGAACGACGGATGTGACTCGCCCGGGCGCCCCTCCTCGCCGTTGCGATGTCGCAGTTCCCCGGGTGTGCCAGAGGCACAAGGAAACGCCGGCACGAGGGCCGGCGTTTCGTTTACCACTTATACGGTGTGCAAGTACCAGTTGTACTCGAGGTCGGAGATCGAATACTCGAACTCCTGCATCTCATGCTCCTTGCACGCGACGAAGATGTCGATGTACTCGGGGCTGATGTACTTGTTCATCACGTCGCTGTCGTCCAGCTCGCGCAGTGCATCGCGCAGGTTGTTCGGCAAGCTCTGCTCCAGCTGCTCGTAGGCATTGCCTTCGATCGGCGCGCCCGGCTCGACCTTGTTGGTCAGGCCGTGGTGGACGCCGGCCAGCACGGCCGCGAGCAGCAGGTACGGGTTGGCATCGGCGCCGGCGACGCGGTGTTCCAGTCGCACCGCTTCCGGTGCGCCGGTCGGCACGCGCAGGGCGACGGTGCGGTTGTCCAGGCCCCAGCTCGGTGCGTTCGGCACAAAGAAGGCCGAACCGAAACGGCGGTACGAGTTGACGTTCGGGCAAAGGAACGCCATCGACGCCGGCAGGGTCTCGAGCACACCGCCGATCGCGTGGCGCAACGCGGCGTTCTGCTCGGGATCCTCGCTGGTGAAGATGTTCTTGCCGTCCTTGTCGAGCAGCGAGACGTGGACGTGCAGACCGTTGCCTGCCTGGCCCGGGTAGGGCTTGGCCATGAAGGTCGAGTCCATCTCGTGGTCGTAGGCGACGTTCTTGATCAGGCGCTTGAGCAGGACCGCGTAGTCACAGGCCTTCAGGGCGTCGTCAACGTGGTGCATGTTGACTTCGAACTGGGCCGGGGCGCTTTCCTTGACGATGGCGTCGGCCGGAATGCCCTGGGCGCGGGCGCCGTCGATGATGTCCTGCAGGCAGTCGGCATACTCGTCGAGGTCGTCGATGGAGTAGACCTGGACCGATTGCGGGCGTTTGCCGGAGATCGGCGAGCGCGGCGGTTGCGGGCGGCCGTTCACGTTCTCCTGGTCGATCAGGTAGAACTCGAGCTCGAAGGCCGCGACGATGGTCAGGCCGATGTCGGTGAACTTCTGCACGACCTGGCGCAGCACTTCACGCGGGTCGGCGAAGAACGGCGTGCGCTCTTCCATCTCGTGCATGGTCATCAGCAGCTGCGCGGTCGGGCGCTTCTGCCAGGGCTCCATGGAGAGGGTGTTGGGGATGGGGAAACAGACGCGATCCGCGTCGCCAATGTCCAGGCCGAGGCCGGTGCTTTCTACGGTCGAGCCGGTGATGTCGAGCGCGAAGAGAGAGGCGGGGAGATTGATGCCCTTCTCATAGACCTTGGGCAGGTTGGTGCGTTCGATGCGCTTGCCGCGGACCACACCATTCATGTCTGCAATAAGGAGGTCGACGAACTGGACCTCGGGGTGTTCCTTCAGGAACTCACTCGCTTCTTCGAGCGACACGGCACTCTGGGGTACCGACATGATGTCACACCTTTATTGTTAAAAATTTCAATCATTCGAAAGCTGAGGTGTGAGTCAATCCGAATTGGCAAGGGTTGTCAATGTCGCACCAAGTTGGGGCGCATCGGTTGTGATGGGCCGTTTTTGGGGCGTTTCGAGCCGCTTTTGATACGCGGAGAGCCATTGCTGGCGGGCTGTTCAGTGGGGCGTGTTTGATTTTTTACATGGCTATTGTGTAAAAAAATGAACAAGGCTAAGCTCGGCCTCAAGCCCATAACACTTACAAACACGGGTGTCCCATGTCTCGCCTGCCGTTAATCGGCGTGTCCGCCTGCCTCAAGCAGATCGGTTCCAAACCCTACCATGTTGCTGGCGACAAATACCTCAGAGCGCTGATCTCCGGGGCCTCGGGCATTCCTTTGATCATTCCCTCCCTGGGCGATGCCATCGACCAGGAAGACATGTTGGCCGCGTTCGACGGCCTGCTGTTCACAGGCTCGGCGTCGAACGTCGAGCCCCATCATTATAGTGGCTCAGCCAGCATTGCAGGCACCCCTCATGATCCCGAGCGCGACAGCACGACGCTGCCGCTGATTCGCCGCGCCGTCGCGGCCGGGATTCCGGTGCTGGGTATCTGCCGCGGCTTCCAGGAAATGAACGTTGCCTTCGGCGGTTCGCTGCACCAGAAGGTGCATGAGGTCGAAGGTCTCATGGACCACCGCGAACCCGCCGGTGAGCCGATCGAAATCCAGTATGGTCTGCGGCACGTCGTCGATGTGCAGCCGGGCGGCGTATTCGCCGGTATCGGGCTACCCTCGCAGTTCCAGGTCAACTCTATTCACGGCCAGGGCGTTGATCGTCTGGCGCCCGGCCTTCGTGTGGAAGCTCTGGCGCCTGACGGGTTGGTTGAAGCCTTCTCCGTCGAAGGTGCGGCCTTTGCCGTCGGGGTGCAGTGGCACCCGGAATGGCAGGTCGAAACGAACCCCAACTATCTCGCTATCTTCCAGGCATTCGGCAAAGCCTGCAGCAAGAGGGCGGGGAACCGCTGAGTCCGGCGTTGGGGCCGGACTCTCAAACCCTGAGGTCTTTATGACTAGCACGTTAGACCAGCTCAGTGGCTGGTTGAAGGAACGCAAGATCACTGAAGTGGAATGCATGATCGCCGACCTGACCGGGATTGCCCGGGGCAAGATCGCGCCGACCGCGAAATTCCTCAACGAGAAGGGCATGCGCCTGCCGGAGAGCGTTCTCCTGCAGACCGTGACCGGTGATTACGTCGAGGACGACATCTATTACGACCTGCTGGACCCGGCCGACATCGATATGGTCTGCCGCCCGGACGAGAATGCCGTGTTCCTCGTTCCCTGGGCCATCGAGCCGACTGCGATGGTCATCCACGACACCTACGACAAGCTGGGCAACCCCATCGAGCTGTCGCCGCGCAACGTGCTCAAGCGCGTCCTGAAGCTCTACGCCGACAAGGGCTGGAGGCCCATCGTCGCGCCGGAGATGGAGTTCTACCTGACCAAGCGCAGCGACGACCCCGACTACCCGCTGCAGGCGCCGATCGGCCGTTCCGGCCGCCAGGAGACCGGTCGCCAGTCCTTCTCCATCGACGCGGCGAACGAATTCGACCCGCTGTTCGAGGACATGTACGACTGGTGCGAGCTGCAAGGCCTGGATCTGGACACCCTGATCCATGAAGAAGGCACCGCGCAGATGGAAATCAACTTCCGTCATGGCGATGCCCTGGACCTGGCCGACCAGATCGTGGTGTTCAAGCGCACCATGCGCGAGGCGGCCCTCAAGCACAACGTGGCCGCGACCTTCATGGCCAAGCCGATGACCGGTGAGCCGGGCAGTGCGATGCACCTGCACCAGAGCATCGTCGACATCAAGACCGGGAAGAACATTTTCTCCAACGCCGACGGCAGCATGAGCGAGCTGTTCCTGCACCATATCGGCGGTCTGCAGAAGCTGATCCCGGAGGCGCTCCCGCTGTTCGCCCCGAACGTCAACTCGTTCCGCCGCTTCCTGCCCGATACCTCGGCGCCGGTGAACGTGGAATGGGGTGAAGAGAATCGCACCGTGGGACTGCGCGTACCGGATTCCACCCCGGACAACCGCCGCGTGGAGAACCGCCTGGCCGGTGCCGACGCCAACCCGTACCTGGCCCTGGCCGCCAGCCTGCTGTGCGGTTACATCGGCATGGTTGAAGGTCTCAAACCCAGTGCCCAGGTCAAGGGGCGTGGCTATGAACGGCGTAACCTGCGCCTGCCGCTGACCATCGAGGCCGCACTGGAGTGCATGGAAAGCAGCAAGACCCTGGAGAAATACCTGGGTGACAAGTTCATTCGGGGCTACGTCGCGGTGAAGCGCGCCGAGCACGAGAACTTCAAGCGAGTAATCAGTTCCTGGGAGCGCGAATTCCTCCTGCTTTCTGTCTGATCGGCGTGGGGGCCGGCGCGTGGCCGGGCCCCGTGTTTCTTAGAGAAGAGGTTTTATCAAGATGACTAACCAGACCAGCGCCAACACCCAACACTGGCAGGCGCTCAGCCGAGATCACCACCTGGCTCCGTTCACCGACTACAAGCAGCTGAACGAGAAGGGCGCGCGCATCATCACCAAGGCCGAAGGCGTGTACCTGTGGGACAGCGAGGGCAACAAGATCCTCGACGGCATGGCTGGCCTGTGGTGCGTGAACGTCGGCTACGGTCGCAAGGAGCTTGCTGAAGCCGCGTACAAGCAGATGCAGGAACTGCCCTATTACAACCTGTTCTTCCAGACCGCCCACCCGCCGGTCCTGGAGCTGTCCAAGGCCATCGCCGACATCGCCCCGGAAGGCATGAACCACGTGTTCTTCACCGGCTCGGGCTCGGAGTCCAACGACACCGTGCTGCGCATGGTCCGCCACTACTGGAGCATCAAGGGCCAGCCGCAGAAGAAAGTGGTCATCGGCCGCTGGAACGGCTACCACGGCTCCACCGTCGCCGGCGTCAGCCTGGGCGGCATGAAAGCGCTGCACGAGCAGGGCGACCTGCCGATCCCGGGTATCGAGCACATCGCCCAGCCTTACTGGTTCGGCGAAGGCGGCGACATGGACCCGGAAGAATTCGGCGTCTGGGCTGCCGAACAGCTGGAGAAGAAGATTCTCGAAGTCGGCGAAGACAAGGTCGCCGCCTTCATTGCCGAGCCCCTGCAGGGCGCGGGCGGTGTAATCGTTCCGCCGAAGTCCTACTGGCCGAAGATCCGCGAGATCCTCGCCAAGTACGACATCCTGTTCATCGCCGACGAAGTCATCTGCGGTTTCGGTCGTACCGGCGAATGGTTCGGCAGCCAGTACTTCGGCAACGCCCCGGACCTGATGCCGATCGCCAAGGGCCTGACCTCCGGCTACATCCCCATGGGCGGTGTGATCGTTCGCGACGAGATCGTCCATACCCTGAATGAGGGTGGGGAGTTCTACCACGGCTTCACTTACTCTGGTCACCCGGTAGCCGCTGCGGTGGCGCTGGAGAACATCCGCATCCTGCGTGAAGAGAAGATTGTCGAGCGTGTGAAGAACGAAACGGCACCGTATTTGCAGCAGCGCTGGCAAGAGCTGGCCGACCATCCCCTGGTAGGCGAAGCCCGCGGGGTAGGCCTGGTGGCAGCACTGGAGCTGGTGAAGAACAAGAAGACCCGCGAGCGCTTCGAAGGCAAGGGCGTCGGGATGCTGTGCCGCGAGCACTGCTTCCGCAACGGTCTGATCATGCGCGCGGTGGGAGACACTATGATTATTTCGCCGCCGCTGGTGATCGAGAAATCGCAGATCGATGACCTGATCACCCTGGCGCGCAAGTGCCTCGATCAAACCGCCGCAGCCGTTCTGTCTTGAGTCTTTCACCGGACCTTTGACAGACTGCGCCTGTGCGTTGGCCAGGCTCACCGGGTGGTGACGGAAGGAGATGTCCACGCCACCCGGAACATCAAAAAAACAAACGGAGCTACCCGCATGTTCAAGACCTTCGGCAAATCCCTGCTCGCTGTAACGCTGGCAGGCGCTGTGGCTGGTATGGCGCAGGCAGATAACAAGGTGCTGCACGTCTACAACTGGTCGGACTACATCGCACCGGACACGGTCGACAAGTTCACCAAGGAAACCGGAATCAAGGTCGTCTACGACGTCTACGACAGCAACGAAGTGCTGGAAGCCAAGCTGCTGGCCGGCAAGTCGGGTTATGACATCGTGGTACCGTCCAACTCCTTCCTGGCCAAGCAGATCAAGGCTGGCGTCTACCAGCCGCTGGACAAGTCCAAGCTGCCGAACTGGAAGAACCTGAACCCGGACATCATGAAGACCCTGGAGATCAGCGACCCGGGCAACCAGTACGCGATCCCCTACATGTGGGGCACCATCGGTCTGGGCTACAACCCGGACAAGGTCAAGGCCGCACTGGGCGACAACGCTCCTGTCGACTCCTGGGACCTCGTGTTCAAGCCGGAAAACATCCAGAAGCTGAAGGCCTGCGGCGTGAGCTTCCTCGATTCGCCGACCGAAATGCTCCCGGCCGCCCTGCACTACCTGGGCTACAAGCCCGATAGCCAGGACCCGAAAGAGCTGAAGGAAGCCGAAGCGCTGTTCCTGAAGATTCGCCCGTACATCTCCTACTTCCACTCCTCCAAGTACATCTCCGACATCGCCAACGGCAACATCTGCGTGGCCGTCGGTTACTCGGGCGACGTGTACCAGGCCAAGTCCCGCGCTGAAGAAGCCAAGAACAAGGTCACTGTGAAGTACAACATTCCGAAGGAAGGTGCTGGCGCGTTCTTCGACACCGTCGCCATTCCGAAGGATGCCGAGAACCAGGAAGCCGCGCTGAAGTGGATCAACTTCCTGCTCGAGCCGGCCGTCATGTCCGAGATCACCAACGTCGTGCAGTTCCCGAACGGCAACGCCGCGGCGACGCCGATGGTGAACGAGGCCATTCGTAACGACCCGGGCGTGTATCCGACTCCGGAAACCATGAAGAAGCTGTACGCCTTCCCGGATCTGCCGGCGAAGACCCAGCGTCTGATGACCCGCAGCTGGACCACCATCAAGTCCGGCAAGTAATCGGGTAGTCGCTGCCGCCTGGCGCGGCAGCGGATGGTCCGGGACAGCGGTGGGGGAGTGCGCTCCCTCACCGCCACCGGCAGCAACACACAGCTTCCATCGGTGGAATGTCTGCGCAAGCCCCCGGCGCTCTCGTGCTGTTCAAGGGTTCGGCGCTATCCACGGACTGGCCGTCGTAACCCCGGCAGCAACCGACAGAAGTAGTTAAAAACAACGAGAGGACTCACGTGTGCGCATTCCCTTCCGCAGAACCCTGATCGCTGCAGTCTCCGTCTTCGGCCTGACTTCGCTGGCACAGGCGCAGCAGACCGTCCATATCTACAACTGGTCGGACTACATCGGTGAAACCACCCTCGCCGATTTCGAGAAGGAAACCGGTATCAAGCCGGTGTACGACGTCTTCGACTCCAACGAAACCCTGGAAGGCAAGCTGCTGGCCGGTCGCACCGGCTATGACGTGGTCGTGCCGTCCAACCACTTCCTCGGTCGCCAGATCAAGGCCGGTGCGTTCCAGAAGTTGGACAAGAGCCAACTGCCGAACTGGTCGAACCTCGACCCGCATCTGATGAAGCAGCTCGAGGCCAACGACCCGGGCAACCAGTACGGCGTGCCGTATCTGTGGGGCACCAACGGCATCGGCTACAACGTCGAGAAGGTCAAGGCCGTGCTGGGTGTCGACACGATCGATTCGTGGGCCGTCCTCTTCGAGCCCGAGAACATGAAGAAGCTCAGTCAGTGCGGCGTCGCCTTCCTCGATTCGGGCGATGAAATGATGCCGGCCGTGCTCAAGTACCTGGGGCTGGACCCCAACAGCACCAACCCGGACGACTACAAGAAGGTGGAGGACAAGCTGATGAAGGTGCGTCCGTACGTCACCTACTTCCACTCCTCCAAGTACATTTCCGACCTGGCCAACGGCAACATCTGCGTCGCGGCCGGTTTCTCCGGTGACGTATTCCAGGCCGCCAACCGCGCCAAGGAAGCCGGCAAGGGCGTCAACATCGCCTACGCCATTCCCAAGGAAGGCGCCAACCTCTGGTTCGACATCCTCGCCGTGCCGAAGGATGCCTCCAACCCGAAGGCGGCCCACGCGTTCATCAACTACCTGCTCAAACCCGAAGTGATCGCCAAGGTCAGCGATTACGTCGGCTACGCCAACCCGAACCCCAAGGCTGGCGAATTCATGGATGAGTCCGTGCGCAACAATCCTGAGGTGTACCCATCCCAGGAGGTTCTCGACAAACTCTTCGTGCAGCATGAGCTGCCGCCGAAGATCCTGCGCCTCATGACCCGTTCCTGGACCAAGATCAAATCGGGCAAGTAAGGCGGATTTCCCCCCATCCGTCCGCGCGGGCACGGAGCGTCGTAGGGCTTCTCGAAAGGCTCTGCGGCGCACGTAAACTGCGCCAGCCCTGAGTAATACCAAGCATGCCCGGCCGCGGGGGCCGGGCCTCTATGATTTGGGAGTTGTGGTAATGGCAATAGCCTCCGGTGCCTACAAGAAAGCCTTGAGTGGCGACCAGAAGCCTAAAGAGGTTCTGGTAAAAATCGACCGGGTCAGCAAGCAGTTCGATGAAACGCTGGCTGTGGACAGCGTGTCCCTGGACATCAAGAAAGGCGAAATCTTCGCCCTGCTCGGTGGATCGGGTTCGGGCAAGTCGACCCTGCTTCGCATGCTGGCTGGTTTCGAGCGTCCCACTGAAGGTCGCATCTTCCTCGATGGCCAGGACATTACCGACCTGCCGCCCTATGAGCGGCCGATCAACATGATGTTCCAGTCGTACGCCCTGTTCCCCCACATGAGCGTGGCGCAGAACATCGCCTTCGGTCTGAAGCAGGACGGCCTGCCCAAGGACGAGATCGACAAGATCGTCGACGAGATGCTCAAGCTCGTGCAGATGACCCAGTACGCCAAGCGCAAGCCGCACCAGCTCTCTGGCGGCCAGCGTCAGCGCGTGGCCCTGGCCCGTTCGCTGGCCAAGCGTCCGAAGCTGCTGCTGCTCGACGAACCCATGGGCGCGCTGGACAAGAAACTGCGTTCGCAGATGCAGCTGGAACTGGTGGAGATCATCGAGCGCGTGGGCGTGACCTGCGTGATGGTGACCCACGACCAGGAAGAGGCCATGACCATGGCCCAGCGCATCGCCATCATGCACCTGGGTTGCATCGAGCAGATCGGCAGTCCGATGGACATCTACGAGACGCCGGCCAGCCGCCTCATCTGCGAGTTCATCGGCAACGTCAACCTGTTCGACGGCGAGATCGTCCAGGACCTGCAGGACCACGCAGTGATCGACTGCCCGCAGCTGGAAAACCCGATCTACATCGGCCACGGCATCAGTACCCGTGCCGAGAACAAGCGCATCACCTACGCGCTGCGCCCGGAAAAGGTCATGGTCAGCGCGCAGAAGCCGGAAAACCTCGAGCACGAAGGCTTCAACGTCGCCCAGGGCACCGTCCATGACATCGCCTACCTGGGCGGTCACTCGGTGTACTACATCAAGCTGACTTCCGGTTTCATCGTCCAGGCCTTCATGGCCAACGCCGAGCGCCACGTGGCGCGCCCGACCTGGGACCAGCCGGTTTACATCAGCTGGTACGACGACAGCGGTGTGGTACTGCAATCATGAACATCAGCAAATCGCTCATGAAACGCCTGCCGAATGGCCGGCATGCCGTGATCGGTGTGCCGTTCTTCTGGCTGTTCCTGTTCTTCCTGCTGCCCTTCGCCATCGTGCTGAAGATCAGCCTGGCAGCAGCGGACGTGGCGATTCCGCCATACACCGAAGTGTTCCAGTACGCCGACCAGACGCTCCAGGTCGTGCTGAACCTGGGCAATTACCTGATGCTGACGGACGACCCGCTCTACATCGATGCCTACCTGGGCTCGCTGAAGATGGCGGCGATCAGCACCTTCCTGTGCCTGCTTATCGGATACCCGATGGCCTATGCCATCGCCCGCGCCAGCAAGGAAATGCAGACCGTCCTGCTGCTGCTGATCATGATGCCGACCTGGACGGCGATCCTGATCCGTGTGTACGCCTGGATGGGCATCCTCTCCAACAACGGCCTGCTCAACAGCTTCCTGATGTGGCTGGGCATCATCAACGAGCCGCTGACGATCCTGAACACCAACTTCGCGGTGTACATCGGTATCGTCTACTCGTACCTGCCCTTCATGGTCATGCCGCTCTACGCCAACCTGGTGAAGCACGACATGAGCCTGCTGGAAGCCGCCTCCGACCTTGGCGCGCGCAGCTTCACCAGCTTCTGGAAGATCACCGTCCCGCTGTCCAAGAACGGCATCATCGCCGGCTGCATGCTCGTGTTCATCCCAGCGGTGGGCGAGTTCGTGATCCCGGAGCTGCTCGGCGGCCCCGAGACGCTGATGATCGGCAAGGTGCTGTGGCAGGAATTCTTCAACAACCGTGACTGGCCGGTGGCGTCTGCCCTCGCCGTGGTGATGCTGGCGATCCTGATCGTGCCCATCATCCTGTTCAACAAGAACCAGGCGAAAGAGCTGGAGGGCAAGGTATGAACAAGCGTTGGTCGTTCTCCAACATCATGCTGGTGTTGGGCCTGCTCTTCATCTACGTGCCGATGATCATCCTGGTCATCTACTCGTTCAACGGCTCCAAGCTGGTGACCGTGTGGGGCGGCTGGTCGGTCAAGTGGTACGTCGGCCTGCTGGACAACCAGCAACTGGTCGGTTCGGTGTTCCGCTCGCTGGAGATCGCCTGCTACACCGCGATCTCCTCGGTGGCCCTGGGTACCCTGGCGGCCTTCGTGCTGACCCGCATCCCGCGCTTCCGTGGCCGTACGCTGTTCGGCGGCATGGTGACCGCGCCGCTGGTCATGCCCGAGGTGATCACCGGTCTGTCGCTGCTGTTGCTGTTCGTCGCCATGGCCCAGCTGATCGGCTGGCCGCAGGAACGCGGCATCGTGACCATCTGGATCGCCCACACCAGCTTCTGCTCGTCCTACGTGGCGGTGGTAGTGTCGGCGCGCCTGCGTGAGCTGGACCTGTCCATCGAGGAAGCGGCCATGGACCTGGGCGCCAAGCCCTGGAAAGTGTTCATGCTGATCACCATCCCGATGATCGCTCCGTCGCTGGCGGCGGGCGGCATGATGTCCTTCGCGTTGTCGCTGGATGACCTGGTGCTGGCCAGCTTCGTGTCCGGTCCTGGCTCCACCACCCTGCCGATGGAAGTGTTCTCCGCCGTGCGCCTTGGCGTGAAGCCGGAGATCAACGCCGTCGCCAGCCTGATCCTGCTGACCGTTTCGCTGTTCACCTTCTTCGCCTGGTACTTCACCCGTCAGGCCGAGGAACGTCGCAAGCGTGCGATCCAGGAAGCCATGGAGTCCAACGCGACCGATTGGCAGAAGGGTTCGACAGCCACCGCCTGACGCCGTCTTGTCGGCCGGTCGTATCCGGCGATTGTCGAACCACGGGCCACCTTCGGGTGGCCCGTGTTTTTTTTGTCCACACGTTATTCCGAAGTGCTTGGAAAATCGGGACTTATCGGAAAAATCCGTGGGTCGGAAGGGCTCGCTCCCGGCCGATTGCGAACTACGCTTGAAGTGTTCGGATGCGCTGTCCGGTCACCCCCCGAACCAGGACCGGGCCGCGTCGCCGGCAAACTTCCAGTGACGCCTTATGGCACTCCGTGCGGGAGACGGCGCCCAATACAACACCCCGATCGTTATCCCTTGGGGAAATAAAGCGCCAGGGAGCTTCGGCATCTCCCGCAACACTCTCTACACCGCACCAATGAAAAACCCCGCAGGAGCGGGGTTTTTCATTTCTGGACAACACTTGCCGAAAGAAGTCAGCGACGGATGGGGATCAGCCGCAGGATGCCTTTGGTATTGGCCTTCACCTCGTTCTCGTCATAGTGCTGCGGCAGGTATTGGCCCTCGATGTAGGCCTCGGCCTGGTCGTCGTAGTGCTTGTCGAAGGGCACGCCGCTCTGGCCCACCGGGTTGATGCCCAGGCTGTGGGCCGGGTCGGCGAAGTCGATCAGGCGACGAGTGGATGGGCCGTAGATCACCTGCCAGGGCGCCGGTCCGACGCGGGCGGACAGGTTGTTCGGTACCTCGTGGCCACCTGGCGCTGCGAACGGGCCGACGTTGAAGAGGCGGTCCAGCGGTTTCTGCTGGCCCAGCGGGTGGCCATGGGTGAGGGTGTGCGCCTTGCCCCACTGCCAGTGCTGCGAGTCCTGGCCGAGTGTTGCGCGCAGGTGCGCCAGGCTGTCCTTCCAGGCCGCCTTGACGATATCGGCGCGGGTTTCCTGCTGCGGCGTCTTGCGGTTGTCCCACCACGGCGAGTGCTCGTCAGCAGTCAGGCGCGGCAGGGCCACGTCGAGCACGCGGGTGGACAGCAGGTTGTCGAAGAAGGCATCACCCATTTCGTCACGCATGGCGCCGTCGGCCACCTGGTAGAGGAACTGGTTGAACACCGTGGCGGTCACCGAATCCAGCGGGTGGTCGCCCTGCCAGTTGGCCAGGCCCTCCACCAATGCCTTCTCTTCGTCCGTCGCCGCGGCTTCACGCAGGATCGGCAGCAGCGGTTTGAGGAAACGCGGGCCGTAGCCGGTGGACGTGTCCAGCTGCAGCGATTGGCTGTTCTGCAGGTCCCATTTCACCGAGTCGTCGGAGAGGCGCTTGTTCAGCTGCTGACCGCGATCGGGCAGGTTGTAGTAGCCCGGCACCGGACGACCATTGGCCGGGACCGGCTGGAAGTTGGCGGAGACGATGTAGCCACGTGCCGGGTTCTCTTCCTGCGGGTTCTCGCTGAAGGGGTAGAAGCCGGACTTGTCGGCCTGGCCGCTGGCGCCGTCGAGGAGGAAATTCGGGTTGACCCCGTCCGGCCGCACCGGCAGTTGCGCCGAGGCCCACCAGCCGATGTCGCCGCGGGCGTTGGCCCAGACCACGTTGAGGCCCGGCGACTGGATCTTCGAGGCCGCGGTGCGCGCCTTGACCAGAGTATCGGCGCGGTTCAGCTCGTAGAAGGCGTCGAGGATCGGGTTCTGGGTTTCCAGGAAGGCCCACCACATGGCCACCGGGGTCTTGCCCGCGGCGGTGCCCAGCGCATCGTTGACCAGCGGGCCGTGGGGCGAGCTGCGCAGGGTGATCTTCACCGGCGCTTCGCCTTTCACCGCAATGCTCTGTTCCTCGATTTTCAGGTCGGTCCACTGGCCGTGGTACCAGACCTGGTTGGGGTTGTCCGGGTTGACCTTCTCGGCGACCAGATCGACGTCGTCGTTCTGGAACATGGTCAGGCTCCAGCCGAACTGCAGGTTATGGCCGAGCGAGGCGAAGGGGTTGAGCGCCTGGTAGTGACCGTAGAGCTCGAAGCCCGGCGCGCTGGCCTGCATCTCGTACCACACCGCCGGAACGGCGAAGCGGATGTGCGGGTCGCCGGCCAGCAGCGGCTTGCCGCTCTTCGTGCGGCTGCCGGAGACGGCCCAGGCGTTGCTGCCCTCGAACTGCGGAAGGCCGGCTTTCTCCAGCGCGGCGTGGCTCAGGCTGGCAATGGCGCTCAGGTCCTGCCAGTCGGCGGCGGCCAGCGCCTTGGGCGTCATCACGCCTTCGGGGTGCCAGTCGAGGTCGAAGACTTTCAGGTAGTCCGCGCCCAGTTCGTCGCGCACGTAGGTCAGTACCGGCTCGGTGCGGAAGGCGGCGGCGAAGCTGTAGGCCATGTAGCCGGCGACGCTGACGGTGTCTTCGGGCGTGAAGGGACGCTTGGGGATGCCGAGGATGTCGAACTCCACCGGGCGCGGGTGGCTGTCCTGGAACTGGTTGACGCCATCGAGGTAGGCGACCAGCGCCTTCCAGGCCGGAGAGTTCCTGTCCTGCCTGGCCACGTAGTCGGCAGCGTGGTCGCGGATGCGCAGGCTGCGGAACATGCGGTCGGTGTCCACCAGCTTGGGTCCGAGCACCTCGGCCAGCTCGCCGCGGGACAGGCGTCGCAGGATTTCCATCTGGAACAGTCGGTCCTGGGCGTGGACGTAACCGATCGCCCGGTACATGTCCTCCTCGCTGCCTGCCTTGATGTGGGGAACGCCACGCTCGTCGTAGCGAACCGTGACTTCGCTGGCAAGGCCGGCCAGGGGCAGTTGTCCGTCGCGTACCGGCTGCTTGCCGTGCAGGTACCAGCCAGCACCGGCCGTTGCAGCGGCGATGACGACAGCGAGGACAGTCAAAGTGCGTTTCATGCGGCAACTCCTTGTTGTTATGCAGCGATTCTGCAGTGGATGCCGCTCGTCGCTCATTGACCAAATGTCTCGCGACTGAAATTCTCCGGTCAATCAGAGGAGTGATCATGGCCGACCCCGAGCTGAATTTCCCCGCCACACCGGCGCTGACCCAGTCCGCTACCCTGCGCCGCCAGTTGTACGAGGCACTCTCGGTGCTGGGCTTCGACCCGACCGACATCTACCGCCAGGCCCTGCAGAAGGTCCGCCTGCCGCCGCCGGCGCAGAGCGGCCGCCTGGTGCACGACGACGCCCCCTTGTTCTGGACGACCCTGGACGACATCACCGGCGATGACGACATCGGCCTGCACCTGGGCGAGGCGATGAGGCCGCGCCTGCTGGACGTGGTCGGCTACCTGCTGATGGCCAGCGCGGACCTGCGCGAGGCGCTGCACAGCTTCCTGCGCTTCCAGCACATTCTCTCCGGGGGCTTCGCAGCGCAGATGCGCGAGGAGGGCGAGCAGGTGCGGCTGATCCTCGACCTCAACTACCTGGGCAGCAGCAACCTGCGCCAGCAGATGGAATGCCTGATGCTGCTGTTCCTCAAGCTGCTGGCGCTGATCACCGACGATGAATTCCGGGTCCAGGCCATCGAGTTCCGCCATCCCCAACCACGTCGATTGAGCGAGCACCGGCGGCTGTTCGGACTGACGCCGAGCTTCGGCAAGCCCAACGACGCGTTGCTGTTCGACGCAGCCTTGCTGGCCCGGCCGTCGCGGACGAGTAATCCGGTGTTGCACCGTCTGCTCACCGCGCATGCGCGCGAGCAACTCGGGACCCTGGACGAGAACGACCTGCTCAATCGTCTGCGCTACCTGATCGCCATTCGCCTGGGGGAGGAGGCGTGCACCCTGCAAAGTTGTGCCCGTGAACTGGGCGTGCGCCCCGGGCTGCTGCAGCGCAACCTGGCGAGCCGCGCGCAGACGTTCAGGGAAGTGCGGGAAGA
Source organism: Pseudomonas sp. BB438 (assembly GCF_057180225.1). Lineage (NCBI taxonomy): Bacteria > Pseudomonadati > Pseudomonadota > Gammaproteobacteria > Pseudomonadales > Pseudomonadaceae > Pseudomonas > Pseudomonas sp. BB438. Next base: position 6,207,205 of record NZ_CM170001.1, on the reverse strand, counting down.
GGTGCGTCGACAGCGTGCGGCGCAGCTGCTGGAGCAGGGCGTGGCGATCCGCGAGGTGGCGCGGGCCTGTGGTTTTGCCGAGCTGTCGCCGTTCTATCGTGCGTTCAGGCGCTGGTATTCGGTGCCGCCGGAGCGCTATCGCCAGCGCCTGCAGGGCGGCACCGAAGGCTGACGGTTACTCGGCCAGCGGGATTTCGCGGCTGACTTCCAGTAGCGCCATCGCGTCGAGCTGATCCTCGACCTGCAGGAAGCGCAGGGCGCGCTGCGGCGAGACTTCCTTGGCGATGCGCTTGAGGTACTTCTCCTTCAGTTCCTGGCGGTCGTCCTGCAGCTCCAGTACCTGCTTCTGCAGCTTGGCCGCGTCGTCGTTGCTCACCGAGCCGGTGTTATAGCTGTTGGCGTAGTCGATGATGATCGCCAGGGTCTGCTTGCTCAGCTTGTCGGCTTCGGTGCGGTAGCTGTTGTAGATCGGCCAGAACTTCTCGGTTTCCTGCGGGGTGAGCTTCATGTTGGCTTCGACGATGCGCTTGCGCTTGTAGTCGATGTCGGCGATGCGATTGTTGATGGCCTGCTTGTGCTGCTCCATCACCTGTTTGCTGTTGGGGGCATCTTCGGCGTGGGCGGCCAGGGGCAGGGCAATCCCGGCGGAGAGAGCGGCGCAGAAGGCGAGGGCGGAAGGAAGACGCATGCGGAAAGCTCCTTGGTGGCGATCGGCCCTTCATGGGCCGGCGAACCAAGTGTAGTCATGGATTGGCCATCGGCTTCGTTGATGCGGCTCAGTGCTTTGCGCCATCCCAGGGGCAATAGCAGCCCACCGCCAGGGTGTGGGTCGCGTTGACCGGGCGTCCCTGTACCAGGGCGTCGAGGATCGGTTCGATGAAGCTGTTGCCCGAGGTGCACACCGCGCCTTCGCTGTAGGGGCCGAAGTAGGCGAGTTGACCCTGAGCATTCCAGATCGCCACGGCGGGGCTCGCCGGCAACTGCTCGGCGCCGGGCAGCGAGTCCAGCGCACGCATCGATTTCAGGGTGTCGGGCAGGTGGCCGCGGGTGCCGGGCTTCTGCACCGCGAAAAATTCCACGCCCTGCGGGCCGAAGCGCTGGATCAGCTCGGCGAGGTGCTGCTGGTTGCCGACGTTGCACGGGCAGGCCGGGTCCCAGAAATGCACCAGGCGGATCTTGCCGGGACCGGCCAGTTGCGCGGGCAGCATCAGGTGATCTCCGGAAAACAGCTGCGGCTGATGGCTGAACGGCCGGATGAAGCGGTTCTCGTACCACCAGTAGGTGGCCAGCAGCGCGCCCAGGCAGAGGGCGGCGATCAGCCAGGTGAGCAGCGGTTTTCGACGTGAGGACATGGCAGCGACCAGTGACGGAGTCGGTAAGATAGCCGACAAGCTTGCCACGGGCGCGGGCGCGGCAGAATATCCCGCTGCTGCACTCGCGCCCTTCGTCACCCGCCTGCCAGAAGCGAAAAGCCCATGCCTGAAGCCTTCCAGCCCGATCTGCTGCGTACCCTGCTGCGACCTCTGACCGCAGAAGCGAACGAGGTCGGCATCGCGTTGTACCAGCACTTCTACGGCCTGGACCTGCACTCGCGGCATCCGGGCTTGCAGACCCGGCTGGGGACCTTCGAGGCCGGCGGCTACCAGATTGCCGCTCAGTACTGGCGGCCGGCGCTGGCGCGCGGGACGGTCGTCCTGCTGCATGGCTACTACGACCACATGGGCCTGTACCGCCACGTGATCGACTGGGCGCTGGGCATGGGCTTCGCCGTGCTGGCCTGCGACCTGCCGGGGCACGGCCTCTCCGGTGGCGCTGCCGCGAGCATCGGGGATTTCGCCGAGTACCAGGTGGTGCTCGGTGCGCTGCTGGGACAGGCCCAGGCGCTGGACCTGCCGCAACCCTGGCACCTCTGCGGACAGAGTACCGGTGGGGCGATCCTGCTGGACTACCTGCTCACGGGCGAGCCGCGTCCGGAGCTCGGTCGCACCATTCTCCTCGCGCCGCTGGTGCGGCCGCGCGCCTGGGGCTGGTCGAAATTCAGCTACCAGATGCTGCGGCCTTTCGTGGACTCGATTCCGCGGCGCTTCAGCGAGAACTCCAGCGACGCCGAATTCCTCGCCTTCCTGCGCGACCGCGATCCGTTGCAGCCGAAGATCCTGCCCACGGCCTGGGTCGGCGCGCTGGCGCGGTGGATTCCGCGCATCGAGGCAGCCGGCCATGGCGCGCAGAGCCTTTTGGTGGTGCAGGGCGATGCCGACGAGACGGTGGACTGGCGCTACAACCTGAAGGTGCTGGAAGACAAGTTCGAGAAGATCGAGTGCCTGCTGCTCACCGGCGCGCGGCACCACCTGGCAAACGAAAGCGAGACGCTGCGCCGGCGTTACTTCGATTTTCTCAGCGAGCGGATGGCGTAGCCGGGGACGTGCGGGAAAGGGTCTCGCTGTAGTCGAGGGTGTGTCCTTCACTCCCTGCGCCATGCTCCTCAGGCGCCACCCTCTGTGCAGCGGGTGGCATTCTAGGAGGCGCGCTGCTCGGAGTGGTCCGCAAGCCGTGTCGGTCTAATCCGATCACTGCCCGTCGGACGGTGCAGCCAGGCCAGCCTTGAGAGCGGCCAGGGCGGCGCGGTAGTAGTCGCGGCCGGCCGGCGATTCGCTGAAGTCGGCAAACTGGCCCAGTTCGGCATCGGTCAGTCCGCGGTAGACATACAGCAGGGTGTTGTCGAGATCAGCGCCGATCTGGCTCATCAACTTCTGCCGCTGGCCTTCGAGCATGCCCTGGGTGGTGCCACCACCGAGCAGGCCGGGGAGCATCTGGCTGAGGCTGTCGGCAGCCACGCTGGCCAGGGCCAGGCTGACTTCGGCGCCGGCTTCGCGGGCCGGCAGAATCTGGCTCAGGCGATGGACGATCTGCTTGCGGGCATCACTGGCCTGCTGGCGCGGCAGGCCGTTGGCGTATTTCTGCAACTGGTCGCTGCGAGTCGCCAGGGTTTCGGCCCCGGCGACCTTGCGGCCCAGCGGGGATTCGAAGAAGTTCACCGCCGCCGCGCTGTCGGGCAGGTTCTGGCGCAAACCGTTGAGGGCGCGCTGGTCAATATCGGCAGGGGCGAAGCGTTGGTTGCTGTTGTCCACCAGCGTCTGGTACAGCGCCGGTGGCAGGTTGCCCTGGTAGCGCTTCTGCGCAGCGTGCAGGGCGTCATTGAAGTGCGCTCGCTGTTCCGGCCATCCCGCGGCCTGGTACAGGCGCTGGTAGTTGTCAGCCAGGGCAGGCATGCCCAGTACAAGAAGGGTGAGGGCCAGCAGTACGCGCATTGCAACTCCTTTTGGGCGGCAGGGTTCGCTCGCCGGGGGCTATTGTCGGCAAGGCTTGCCCCGCTTGTCGAGCCACTGGCGCTGGACGTTACAATGCGCGATGTATTTCGACGCCGATTCTCCCGTCCTGCACCGCATCGTGGATGACCTCGCCGACCAAGGCTGGTCGCAGCAGGACGCCTTCCTTCCCGATGCCCTGATCGCCCAGCTGGCGACGGAGTGCCGTGCCCGCGACGCGGCCGGCAAGCTGGCCGCTGCCGCCATCGGCCGGGGCGATGGGCAGGCCGTGCGCGAAGGCATCCGCGGTGACCGCATCCAGTGGATCGAGCCTGGCCAGTCCGCGGCCTGCGACCTCTACCTGGGGGCGCTGGACGCGCTACGCCTGCAGATCAATCGCGCGCTCTTCCTGGGCCTGGAGGACTTCGAAGGGCACTTCGCGCTCTATCCGCCGGGAGCGTTCTACCAGAAGCACCTGGACCGCTTCCGTGACGATGATCGGCGCGCCATCTCCGCGGTCTTGTACCTCAACCGCGACTGGCCAGTGACGCAGGGCGGCGAACTGCGGATGTACTTCGCCGACGAGCGGACGCTGGACCTGTCGCCGCTGGCCGGCCGACTGGTGGTGTTCCTCTCCGGCGAGTTCCCCCACGAGGTGCTGCCGGCCAGTCATGACCGTCTGTCGCTCACCGGTTGGTTCCGTCGCCGTGGTGACGCGCTGCTCTGAGTGGCGCGGGATCAGTGGCCCCAGATCTTGAGGGTGCCGCTGATGTCCTGGATGTCGCGCACTTCGATGCTCCCCAGCTTTCCGCCACCCACGTAGAGATCGCCGGCCACCCGCAGGCGGATGGTCTGTGACGGCAGCCCGCTGGCGTTGAGTTGCTGGTTGATGGTGGTGAGATCGGGGAGGGTCAGGGCCAGTTGCTGCTGACCGCCGGCGCCCTGCACCACGTCGACCTGCAGGGTCGGCTGCTCGATGCCGAAGATCGGCAGGCTCAGGCCCAGTTGCGCAGCCCCGTAGGGCAGGCTGCCGCCGCGACCGTCGGGGCAGTCGCCGGCGCTCACGCAGCCGTTGTCGATGAACACGTTGCGCAGGGACACGCTGCCACCGTCGTCCTTCCACGCCATGCTGTCCATGTGGGCCAGCACGTCGGCGCGGATGCTGATTCCATCCTGGCCGGTGACGGCGTCCAGGTGTTCGTTGTCCAGGGCCTCGAGCTCGGCGAAGGCGAAGGGCAGGTAGGACAGCGCGGCGACGGTGGCGGTGCAGAGGAGGAAACGAGGCATGACGGGGCTCCATGGCGATTGGCCGATGCGCGAGTCTGGGTGGCCGCCTGCCGCGCAGCCAGTGCCGGACGGCTGTTCCCGTCGAAGGTTGTGCTCGGGTGAGTGCCGACGACCGGCGCGCCGCTCAAGGACCCGACTTTCGGCGGGCCGGAAACCTGTTGCGACATACGCTGCGATGAAAGTTGCGTTACCCGGCGTGACCGGAAAACGGCGAGCGGCTAGTCTGTCCCCTTCCCAAAGGGAGTGATTCGCCTATGCAGAAGGTTCTCGTCAGCCGCTGCCTGCTTGGCCATCGCGTCCGCTACGACGGCGGTGCGCACGGGCCGTTCGACCTGCTATCGCGCTGGCTTGACCAGGGGCGGGTGGTCGCGCTGTGCCCGGAAGTCGCCGGTGGCCTGCCGACGCCTCGCGCCCCGGCGGAAATCCCCGGTGGCCAGGGCATGGCCGTGCTGGAGCGCGCGCGCCCGGTAATGACGGTGGACGGCGAGGACGTCAGCGATGCCTTCCTGCTGGGCGCCGAGGAGGCCATGGCGCTGGTGCGTCGCCACGACATCCGCCTGGCGGTGCTCAAGGCGCGCAGCCCATCCTGCGGCAACCGCGAAAACTACGACGGCAGCTTCAGCGGCCAGAAGGTTGCTGGCGAGGGTGTCACCGCCGCTGCCCTCAAACGCATGGGGGTGCTGGTGTTCAGCGAAGAAGAGCTGGACGCCGCCGCGGTCTGCCTGGCCGGGCTGGAAGCTGGAGGCTAGAGCGGCCGCCGACACTCGAAGACGCACTATTTTCCTTGAGCCTCGCGCCCTGGCGCCTATGCTTGTGCGTTCCATGCGCAAAGGTGCGGGCCTGAGCGAGCCCTTCGCCGTTGCGATTGTCATGCAGAAGGAGAAGAACATGAGAACCATGCTGCCTTGCCTCGGCCTTGTCGCGCTGCTTGCCGGTACTTCCGCCATCGCGGCGGAAGTTCCGCGCACCCCGGCCCCGGAAGGCGCCAAGGTCTACTTCATCGAGCCCGCTGACGGCGCCACGGTGGACAAGACCTTCACCGTCAAGTTTGGCCTCAAGGGCATGGGCGTCGCGCCGGCGGGCGTGGATTCGCCTGCGACCGGCCACCACCACCTGCTGATCGACCTCAAGGAGCAACCGGCGATGAACCTGCCGCTGCCGATGACCGACCAGATCAAGCACTTCGGCAAGGGCCAGACCGAAACCCAGGTGACCCTGCCGCCGGGCAAGCACACCCTGCAGTTGCTGGTGGGCGACAAGAACCACGTGCCCTTCGACCCGCCGGTGGAGTCGCAGCAGATCACCGTCAACGTGAAGTGATCGTTTCGCGGGCATGAAAAAAGGAGGCCTAGGCCTCCTTTTTTCATGCCACCGGGCTGCGCTTAGAAGAGAACGCGGCTGCGGATGGTGCCGTTCACGTGCTGCAGCTTCTCCAGCGCCAGGTCCGAGTACTCGGCGTCGACGTCGATCACCACGTAGCCGACCTTGTCGTTGGTCTGCAGGTACTGGCCGGAGATGTTGATGCCGTTGTCGGCGAACACCTTGTTGATCTCGCTCATCACACCCGGAATGTTGGCGTGGATGTGCAGCAGGCGGTGCTTGCCCGGGTGCGACGGCAGGGCAACTTCCGGGAAGTTGACCGAGGACACCGAGGTGCCGTTGTCGCTGTACTTGACCAGCTTTTCGGCCACTTCCAGGCCGATGTTGGCCTGGGCTTCGGCGGTGGAGCCGCCGATGTGCGGGGTCAGGATCACGCGATCCAGGCCACGCAGCGGGCTTTCGAACTCGTCGTCGTTGGACTTGGGCTCGACCGGGAACACGTCGATGGCGGCGCCGATCAGGTGCTCGTCCTTGATCGCTGCGGCCAAGTGGTCCAGCTCGACCACGGTGCCACGGGCGGCGTTGATCAGGATGCCGCCTTTCTTGATGGCGCGGATTTCCTTCTCGCCGATCATCCACTGGGTGGACGGCAGTTCCGGCACGTGCAGCGAGACGATGTCGGACATGCCGAGCAGCTCGTGCAGGTTGCCGACCTGCTGGGCGTTACCCAGCGGCAGCTTGGTCACGACGTCGTAGAAGAACACCTGCATGCCCAGGGCTTCGGCCAGGACCGAGAGCTGGGTGCCGATCGAGCCGTAGCCGACGATGCCCAGCTTCTTGCCGCGGATCTCGAACGAGTTGGCCGCGGACTTGATCCAGCCGCCGCGGTGGCAGGAGGCGTTCTTCTCCGGGATGCCGCGCAGCAGCAGGATGGCCTCGGCCAGCACCAGTTCGGCAACCGAACGGGTATTGGAGTAGGGCGCGTTGAACACGGCGATGCCGCGTTCGCGGGCTGCGTTCAGGTCGACCTGGTTGGTACCGATGCAGAAGCAGCCGACGGCGATCAGCTTCTTGGCAGCGTCGAAGACTTCTTCGGTCAGCTGGGTGCGGGAGCGGATACCGATGAAGTGTGCATCGGCAATCTTTTCCTTCAGCTCGTCACCGGACAGGGCGGTCTTGAGGTACTCGATGTTGGAGTAGCCGGCCGCCTTGAGGGTGTCGACGGCGTTCTGGTGTACGCCTTCAAGGAGAAGGAATTTGATCTTGCTCTTGTCGAGAGAAGTCTTGCTCATCTGCTTTGAACCTGTAGTCCCGGGATGTGGCGAGAAATTGAACAGCTCAGGCCTGACCGGCCGGTGCCAAGCTTGGCGCCAGGTGGCGATCTGCGTGGGGTGCGTATGCTAGCATGTTCTCCCTTTTCCTTGCCCGGTTGCGACCTGAGCTGTTCTCAGGACGACCATGAACCATTTGAGAGTTCCTCCAATGACCCGCGACGCCCTGATCGAATCGCTCAAGCCCCTGCTGGATGCCGGGAAGCTGCTGACAGACGCCGATTCCCTCGACACCTACGGCAAGGATTGGACCAAGCATTTCGCCCCGGCGCCCCTGGCGATCGCCTTCCCCAAGAGCACCGAGCAGGTTCAGGCCATTGTCCGCTGGGCCAATGAGCACAAGGTCGCGCTGGTGCCCTCGGGCGGCCGTACCGGTCTCTCCGCCGCCGCCGTCGCCGCCAACGGCGAAGTGGTCGTGGCCTTCGACTACATGAACAAGGTGCTGGCGTTCAACGAATTCGACCGCACCGTGGTCTGTCAGCCGGGCGTGATCACCAAGCAGCTGCAGACCTTCGCCGAAGAGCACGGCCTGTACTATCCGGTGGACTTCGCGTCGTCGGGCTCCAGTCAGATTGGCGGCAATATCGGCACCAATGCCGGCGGGATCAAGGTCATTCGCTACGGCATGACCCGCAACTGGGTAGCCGGCATGAAGGTCGTCACCGGCAAGGGTGACTTGCTGGAGCTGAACAAGGACCTGATCAAGAACGCCACCGGCTACGACCTGCGCCAGCTGTTCATCGGCGCCGAAGGCACCCTGGGCTTCGTGGTCGAGGCCACCATGCGCCTGGAGCGCCAGCCGAAGAACCTCACCGCGATGGTCCTCGGCACCCCGGACTTCGACTCGATCATGCCGGTGCTGCACGCCTTCCAGAACAAGCTGGACCTGACCGCCTTCGAGTTCTTCTCCGACAAGGCCCTGGCCAAGATCATGGCCCGTGGCGACGTGCCGCCGGCCTTCGAGACCGACTGCCCGTTCTATGCCCTGCTGGAATTCGAGGCGAGCACCGAGGAAGTGGCCAACGAGGCGCTGGCCACCTTCGAACATTGTGTAGAGCAGGGCTGGGTCCTCGATGGCGTGATGAGCCAGAGCGAACAGCAGCTGCAGAACCTGTGGAAGCTGCGCGAGTACATCTCCGAGACCATCTCCCACTGGACGCCCTACAAGAACGATATCTCCGTCACCGTCGGCAAGGTTCCGGCCTTCCTCAAGGACATCGATGACATCGTCGCGGCCAACTACCCCGACTTCGAGGTCGTCTGGTTCGGCCACATCGGCGACGGCAACCTGCACCTGAATATCCTCAAGCCCGAGAGCCTGACCAAGGACGAGTTCTTCGCCAAGTGCGCGACCGTCAACAAGTGGGTCTTCGAGACTGTGCAGAAGTACAACGGCTCCATCTCGGCCGAGCACGGCGTGGGCATGACCAAGCGTGATTACCTGGGTTACTCTCGCTCCGAGGCTGAAATCGGCTACATGAAGGCGGTCAAGGCGGTGTTCGACCCGAACGGGATCATGAACCCCGGCAAGATCTTCGCCGAATAAGCCGCCAGGGCCTGCTTGCGATCTGCCGCGCGTCGGCAGAGCTGCGGGAGCGTAAACAGACTGTGTATCCAGAAGGGCCGGCTCTTTGGCTAGAGGGGCCGGCCCTTCGCACGTCAGCGCCACGGGACGTGGCGCGTGCGCCGGCAAGGATGCGGGCAACCGCGCGGGACCACGAGCCCCGCGCGGATCATCTCTTCCATGCGTTCAGGAGTCGGTCATGAGTTACCAGCATCAGTACGTCGATGGCACCCCGATCCATTTCACCCTGGGCAAGGTGGTCTGTGTCGGCCGCAACTACGCGGAGCACGCCAAGGAGCTGAACAACCCGGTACCGACCGAGCCGCTGCTGTTCATCAAGCCGGGCTCCTGCACCGTTTCCCATGCCGGCGGCTTCGCCATCCCGGAAGACCGTGGCTCGGTGCACTACGAGGCAGAAATCGCCGTGCTGATCGGCAAGCCGTTGTCGCGCAAGCCGAGCGCCGAGGAAGTGCTGGATGCCATTTCCGGCTACGCCCCGGCATTGGACCTGACCCTGCGCGACGTGCAGGCCAAGCTGAAGGAAAAGGGCCTGCCCTGGGAGCTGGCCAAGTCCTTCGATGGCGCCTTCGTGCTGGCGCCCTTCGTCAGCGCCGACCACTTCCCGGACCCGACCGATATCGGCATCCGCCTGGTGATCGACGGTGAAGTTCGCCAGGACGGCAACAGCCGCGACATGCTCAACCCCATCGTGCCGCTGATCCAGCACATCTGCGGTCACTTCTCGCTGCAGCCGGGCGATGTGGTGTCCACCGGAACGCCGGTCGGTGTCGGCCCGCTCAAGAGCGGCAGTGACGTGGTGCTGGAACTTCCCGGCGCCAGCCGATTCGAAAGCCGCGTGCTTTAACACCGTTGTCCCGCCGAAGGCCGCCGATTGTGCGGCCTTCGTCTTATGGCGGGGCGCCTTGCCCGTGCTGATCAACAAGAGTCGTCATGACCATGTCCGTCCTTCGTCCTCGCTGGCTGCTGCTGGCCATTGCGTTCGCCCTGGTGGTACTCGCCTATCTGGTTTCCCGCTTCCACTGGGATGATCGCGCCCGTCTCTGGTTGCGCGAGCAGGACACCAGCGCCCAGGCGCGCGCCGAGAGCATCTGGTTGCCCGGCTATACCGCGGTGATCCAGGCCAAGCCGCTCAAGGGCGGTATCGAGGGGCAGGAGACCTCCGACCTCGCCTACAACCCGGTGACCCGCACCCTGTTCACCGTGACTGGCAAGAAGCCGCTGCTGGCCGAGCTGTCGCTGACCGGCGATGTGCTGCGGGTGATACCGCTGCTGGGCATGTCCAATCCCGAGGGCGTGGCGGTGCTCGAGGGCGGCAACGTGGCGGTGACCGACGAGCGCAAGAATTCCCTGACCATCTTCCACGTCGACCCGCAGACCCGTGAGTTGAGCACCGAGAAGCTCTCCAGCTTCGATCTCGGGCCGCGGGGCAAGAAGAACAAGGGCATCGAGGGCATTGCCTGGGACCCGCGCCAGCATCGCCTGGTGCTGGGGCAGGAGCGCGATCCGCTGGCGCTGTTCAGTCTCACCAGCGATGGCGGCCCGAGCCTTAACGGTGCGCTGCAACCGCTGCCCAGTGACTTGTTGATGACCAACGTCTCGGCGCTGAGCATCGATCCGCGTACCGGGCACACCCTGGTGCTGTCGGCGGAGTCGCACCTGCTGCTGGAGCTGGACGAGAAGGGCGAGCCGATCAGCTTCATCAGCCTGCTGGGGGGCCTGAATGGCCTGCACGAGAGGATTCCGCGTGCGGAAGGCGTGGCCATCGACGAGCAGGGCACTATCTACATGGTCAGCGAGCCTGACCTGTTCTATGTGTTCAAGCGCGAGCCGGCCAAGGCGGATTGACCTGGGTCGGGGGAGTGGGCGTTCGATGGCTTTAAGGTTGGGTTAAGTCCGGATTCAGGCTGGTTTCAGCCGCCGGCCCTAAGCTGAACCCATCGAAAACGCCGCAGGAGGCTCTTCCATGAAACTTCGTCATCTCCCCCTGATCGCTGCCGCTGGCCTGTTCTCCACCATCACTTTGGCCGCCGGTTACACCGGCCCGGGCAGCGATGCCAAGCCCGTTGCTGCCGCCGCGCAGGTCACCACGGTCAAGCAGGCGCAGTCTGCCGCCGACGACACCCCGGTGGTGCTGGAAGGCGTGATTACCAAGCGCATTCGTGGTGAGCATTACGAGTTCAAGGATGCGACCGGCAGCATCCAGGTCGAGATCGATCATGACGACTGGCCGGCCGGTGCCTCGGTCTCCGAGAACACCAAGGTGCGCCTGACCGGTGAGGTCGACCACCACAAGCAGAAGGCCACCGATATCGACGTGGATCGCGTCGAGATCATCCAGTAAGCCCGCTTCAATGAAAAAGCCGCGCCGGAAACTCCGGTGCGGCTTTTTTGTTTTCGGCTTTGCGCAGGAGCGGTATCGGTATCACCCGATGCTTTCGAAGCCCTGCAGCACGTTGATCGCGTTGATGCCGATTTCTTCCACCGCGTAGCCGCCTTCCATGACGAACAGGGTCGGCAGGCCGAGCTTGCCGATGGCTTCGCCCATGCGCAGGTAGTCCGGGCTGTCCAGCTTGAACTGGGAGATCGGGTCTTCCTTGTAGGTGTCCACGCCCAGCGACACGATCAGCACGTCCGGCTTGTACGCCGAGATCTGCCGGATCGCCGCCTGCAGCGCCAGGCTCCAAACCGACCAGTCGCTGCCCGAAGCCAGCGGGTAGTTGAAGTTGAAGCCTTCACCCACGCCCTGGCCCTTCTCGTCGGCGTAGCCGAGGAAGTAGGGGTACTCGAAGCGTGGATCACCGTGGATCGAGGTGAACAGCACATCGGCGCGGTCGTAGAAGATGTCCTGGGTGCCGTTGCCGTGGTGGTAGTCGACGTCGAGGATGGCCACGCGGTTGGCGCCCTGGTCGAGGATCGACTGGGCAGCGATGGCCGCGTTGTTGAAGAAGCAGTAGCCACCCATGAAGTCCGCCGAGGCGTGGTGACCCGGCGGGCGGCACAGGGAGAATACCGAGCGCGCGCCCTTGGCCAGCTCGGCCTGGCCGGTCATCGCCACGTTCACCGAGCTGAGCACCGCCTGCCAGGTGCCGGCGGTGATCGGCGCGCCGGCATCCAGGCTGTAGTAGCCCAGGCGGCCGTCGATGCTGTCCGGCTCCTTCTGCCGCAGGCGGCGGGTCGGCCAGCAGATCGGCAGCATGTCGTGGGTCCGGCCGGTGGCCAGCCAGTCACGCCAGGCATGTTGCAGGAACCGCACGAAGCCCTCGCTGTGCACCCTCAGGATGGGGTCCAGGCCGAAGTCCCGCGGGGCCTGGATGTCGCCCAGTTTCACCGCCTTGGCCCGGTCCAGCACCATGTCGGCGCGGCTGGGCTTTTCAAAGCAGGGGGTGAACTGGCCGCCGATCAGCTCGTGCTGACCGTGGTGCAAGCGATGGTCGTCGGTATAGATCGTCAACATCACGCGCTCCTGAGGGCGCCTCCGGGCGCCCGTTGGGTTCTGGATAGCTCTGCCGTCAGGCGTTTTCCTCGAAATTGACACTCGGTGCCTTGCGACGGAAGCCGCCGGTGTGCACCGCCAGGTAAGCGAAGCCGACCGCGAACCAGCTCAGGCCGACGACCAGCGTCAGTTGCGAGAGGCTGGTCCACAGCCACAGGGTCAGGCACAGGCCGATGAAGGGGATCGCCCCGTACACCAGGATGTCCTTCGCACCGCGACGGCGCTCGACGCCGAGGTAGGTGCGGATCACCGCCAGGTTGACCACGGAGAAGGCCACCAGCGCGCCGAAGCTGATCATCGAGGCGAGGGTGGTCAGGTCCAGCACCACCGCCAGCAGCGAGATCGCGGAGACCACCAGGATCGCCACGACCGGGGTCTGGAAGCGTGCATGGAGGACGCCGAACAGGCTGCGCGGCAGGATGCCGTCACGGCCCATGGTGAAGATGATGCGCGACACCGAGGCCTGGGAGGCCAGGGCCGAACCGATGCAGCCGGCGATGTAGGCGGAGGTGAAGAAGTTGCCGAGGAACTGGCCGCCGGCCTTGAGCATCACTTCGTTGGCTGCCGAGTCGGCGTTCTGGAACACGCTGCCGGGGAATACCAGCTGACTGATGATCGCCAGCAGGGTGAACATCAGGCCGGCGATGACGGTGGTGATGATGATCGCGCGGGGAATGTCGCGGCGGGCGTCGCGGGTTTCCTCGGCCATGGTCGAGACCGCGTCGAAGCCCAGGAACGACAGGCACAGCACTGCGGCTCCGGCCATCAGCGGGGCAAAGCCGGGCTGGGTGCCGTCGCCGACGAAGGGCAGGCTGAAGTCGATCGCAGCGCCACCGGCCAGGGTCTTGATCGACATGACCACGAAGACGGCGATGAACACCAGTTGCGCGCCGACGATGACGTTGCTCATGCCGGCGACCTGGCTGATGCCGACCACGTTGAGCACGGTGACCAGAGCGATGGAGGCGACCACGAAGATCCAGGCCGGGATTTCCGGGAAGGCAATGTTCATGAACAGGCCGATGAGCAGGTAGTTGATCATCGGCAGGAACAGGTAATCGAGCAGCAGCGACCAGCCGGACAGGAAGCCGACCACCGGGCCGAAGCTCAGGCTGGTATAGGAGTACGCGGAGCCGGAAATCGGGTACTTGCGCACCATGAAGCTGTAGGACGCCGCGGTGAAGAGCATCGCCAGCAGGGTGATCAGGTAAGCGGTCGCGGTGCGGCCGCCGGTCATCTCGGTGACCACGCCGTAGGTGGTGAACATGGTCAGCGGGACCATGTAGACGAGGCCGAAGAAGACCAGGGCGGGCAGGCCCAGGACGCGTTTCAGGCGGGCGTCGGCGCTGGCCGGGGTGCCCTGTTGGGTGCTCTGTGAAGTGTGCGCAGTGCTGGCGCTGTGTTGGCTGGCCATTGGGAGATCCTCGCGATTTTTATGATGGCTTGCGGGCGGCGTTCGGTGGCCGTCCTGATGTCGTCGGGTTACGGCTCAGCCGCAGCGCTGACGACGCGCGAGGAATGAGGGTGTGTGCTGCAGGGTGACGCAAAAGCTGGTCATGGGCGTTCTCGGGGCATTTGTTCTTGTGGATAACGCGCTCGCGTTCCCTCGGGAAATCCTTGCGCCACCTGTGATGGTGCAAGGGCTGGCCGCCTTTCCAGCCGCTCCCTGCGCGAGCCGCCCGACTCTAGCAACCGAGGGTGTCGGGCAGAACCCTGCAAAGGGTCAAAAAGGGATCGAAATGGCCAAATTGGTTGTCAGGATCACCCGGCGCGCACCGCCGCGCCGGGTGACCTGTGGGTCATTTCTTCAGCTTGGTCCAGACCTTGGAGCGCAGCTGCAGGGCTTTGGGCGAGCAGAGCTTGAAGGGCTTCAGGCGATCCAGCTTGTCTGCCGGGGTGTTGATCGCCGGGTCGTCGAACAGCTCCTTGTCCATGTACTTGTCCGAGCCTTCGATCGCGTTGTTGTACTTGGCGAAGTTGGAGGCCAGGGCAATGTTTTCCGGCTGCATCATCCAGTTCAGGAAGGCATGGGCCTCCTTGATGTTGGTGGCATCCTTGGGAATGGTCAGGTTGTCGATGAACAGGCGTACGCCTTCCTTGGGATAGACGTAGACCAGGCTGGCGCGCTGGGCGTGGGCGCGGTGGAAGGCGCCGTTCCATTGCTGGTGCATGGAGACTTCGCCGGCGGCCATGCGTTCGATGGTGCCGTCGCTGTTGTACATGGCCAGCATCGGTTTCTGCTTGAGCAGCAGGTCCTGGATCTTCGCTGCCTCTTTCGGGTCCTCGGTGCACTCGTCGATGCCCAGGTAGTAGGACGCCGGGGCATACAGCTCTTCGATGGAGTTGAGCGCCACCACCTTGCCTTTCAGCTCGGCCGGCGGCTCGAAGAACGGCTTCCAGCTTTCATCCAGCTTGCCGCCCGGCACCTTGGCGCTGTCGTAGCTGTAGCCGGTGGTGCCCCACAGGTAGGGCACGGAGTAATCATGGCCCGGGTCGTAGGTCAGGGTCTTGAACTTGTCCTTGAGGTTCGCCAGGTTCGGCAGCTGCGACTTGTCGAGCTTCTGCAGCAGGCCTTCCTTGACGAAGATTTCGATGAAGCTGTCCGACGGTACGACCACGTCGTAGGCGCCGCCGCCGGCCTTGAGCTTGGCCAGCAGGGTCTCGTTGCTGTCGTAGGAATCCAGGGTGGCGTGGATGCCGGTGTCCTTCTCGAACTTCTTCAGCAGTTCCGGCGGGAAATAGTCGGACCAGTTGGCGAAGTGCAGGGTGCCGTCGGCATGGGCGCTGCCGGCCAGCAGCAAGCTGGCGGCGACAAGCGCGCGGGCGATGGGGGTACGGCGGAATTTCATCGGTGAAGCTCCTTGCAATGTTGTTTTGATTGGCGGCAGGAGGTCAGCGGCGACGCTGGCCGACGTAGTACGACAACGCAACGAACGCGATGGAAATCAACAGTATTATTGAAGATATGGCGTTGATCTTCGGGGAAATCCCCATTCGGATGGAGCTGAAGATGTACACCGGCAGGGTGGTGGCCCCGGCGCCGGCGACGAAGTAGGTGATGACGAAGTCGTCCATGGAGATGATGAATGCCAGCATCGCCCCCGACACGATCCCCGGTGTCAGCAGTGGGAAGGTCACTTTCCAGAAGGTCTTCCACGGCGAGGCGTAGAGGTCCGCCGCCGCTTCGGCCAGCCTGGGGTCCATGCCTTCGAGGCGGGCGCGGATCGGCAGGTAGGCGAAGGGAATACAGAACACGATGTGCGCCAGCAGGATGGTGAACAGCGACAGCTTCAGACCGATGAAGGCGAAGAACATCAGGGTCGCCACTGCGGTGACGATCTCCGGCACCAGCAGCGGCAGGCCCAGCACGCCACTCATCAGCGTCTGCCCGCGGAACGAGCGACCGCGCATGCCCAGCGCGGCGAGCGTGGCCAGGGTGGTGGCGACGACGGTGGCCAGGGTGGCAACGATCAGCGAGTTCTTCGCGGCGCGAAGGATTTCCGGGTCGTCCGCGACCACGGCATACCATTTCAGGCTGAAGCTTTCCCACAGCGTCGCCGACTGGCCGCTGTTGAAGCTCAGCACCACCAGCACGAAGATCGGGATGTAGAGGAAGGCGAAGAACAGCCAGGCGGCGGGCCGGACCCCGGTGAACCGCCAGAGCGGGTTGGCCGACTTCATGGATGACCTCCCGACGCGCCCTGTTTGAACCGCATGCTGTAGATCATCATCGCCAGCAGCACGAAGGCCAGCAGGGCGAAGGACAGCGCTGCGCCGAACGGCCAGTTGTGCGCCGTGCCGAACTGCAGCTGGATCAGGTTGCCGATCATCAGCGACTTACCGCCCCCGAGCAGCTCGGGAATGATGTAGCTGCCCAGCGACGGGATGAACACCAGGATGCAGCCGGCGACGATGCCGGGCATGGCCAGCGGGATGATGATCCGCTTGAGGGCCTTCCAGCGGTTGGCGCCCAGGTCGAAGGCGGCTTCCACCAGTCGCCAGTCCATCTTCTCCAGGCTGGTGTAGATGGGCAGGACCATGAACGGCAGGTAGGTGTAGAGCAGGCCGATGATCACCGCGTTATCGGTGTAGAGGATGCCCAGCGACGCATTGGAAAAGCCCAGTCCGTGCAGGCCCTCGTCGATCAATCCGCCGTTGCGCAGCAGCAGCATCCAGGCGTAGACCCGCACCAGCAGGTTGGTCCAGAACGGCACCGTGACCAGGAACAGCAGCAGGTTGCGTCGGCGTTCGTCCTGTAGCGCCAGATAGAGCGCGGTAGGGAAGCCGATCAGCACGCAGCCCAGGGTGGTCAGGATCGACAGCCAGAACGAGCGCTGGAAGATGCCCAGGTAGTCGGCGTTGAACGCCAGGCTGTCGTCCAGGTCGCGTTCCCAGAGGAAGTTGATGTAGGCCTCGACGGTGTGCTGGCCCCATTTCACGCCGCCGTAGTCGCCCGGTGCCTGGATCGACACGGCGAACATGATGCCCAGCGGCAGGACGAGGAACACCACCAGCATGATCATCGCCGGGCTGGTCAGGGCCAGGCGATTGAACAGCGACTTTCGTTCCGCTTGTGCGCGCAGTGTACTCATTCGGCCAGCACCCGGATGGCGGTGGCGGGAACGCGGACCCGCACCCGCGCGCCGGGCGCGTGGGTGGAAAGGGCGCCGTCGCGGTTCTGCTGACGGACCCGGAAGCCGCCCTGACCGGCGACGTTGAGGTGGTACACGGTATCGGTGCCGACGTAGACGATGTTCTCGACCACGCCTTCGAGCTGGCCGTCCTGCGCGAGTTCGGTGCGCTCCGGGCGAATCGCCAGGGTCACCTTGCCGGGCAGGGTCGTGGCGGCCGGTAACGTCTGGCCGTCGGCCAGGCGCACGCTGTCACCGCTGGATTCACCCTCGAGGAAGTTGGTCTCGCCGATGAAGTCGGCCACCAGGCGGTTGACCGGCGCCTCGTAGATTTCGGTGGGCGTACCGATCTGCATGACCTTGCCGCGACTCATCACTGCGATGCGGTCGGACATGGTCAGGGCTTCTTCCTGGTCGTGGGTGACGAAGATGAAGGTGATGCCGGTCTCGTGCTGCAGGCGCTTGAGTTCGATCTGCATTTCCTTGCGCAGCTTCAGGTCCAGCGCGGACAGCGATTCGTCGAGCAGCAGTACCTTGGGCCGGCTGGCCAGGGCGCGGGCCAGGGCGATGCGCTGTTGCTGGCCGCCGGAAAGCTGGTCGGCGCGACGCTTGCCGACGTCAGGCAGGCGCACCAGTTCGAGCATCTTCTGCACGGTGGCATCGATGTCGCTGCGCTGCTTGCCCTGCATTTCCAGGCCGAAGGCGATGTTCTCCGCCACGGTCATGTGGGGAAACAGGGCGTAGCTCTGGAAGACGGTATTGACCGGGCGGCGGAAGGGCGGAAGGCCTTCCATCGCGTCGCCGTAGAGGCGAATGCTGCCGGAGGAGGGTTGTTCGAACCCGGCGATCAGTCGCAGCAAGGTGGTCTTGCCGCAGCCCGAAGGGCCGAGGAGGGTGAAGAACTCGTTGGCGCGGATTTCCAGTGACACGTCGTCCAGGGCCTTGAGGCCTTGTCCGGGTGTACCGAACTCCATGCATATCCGCTCGATGGTGATCGCGCTGGTCATGCTGGTACCATGCAGTTAAGCAGTTGTTATTGTTGAGGTTTTACGGTTTCTAGGACCGTTTCACCTAGCTGCGGATTGATAATGACCAAGCGCCGGGATACGCAGAACGATAGATCAGGCCAATAAGGGATAAATCAGGCCAAGTTGAAAATCCGCTCTGCCCTGCTGGATTTCGGGCGCCAGCGGGGTGTCGTTTCTCAGGCTTTTTATAGGAGCGAGCCTGATCGCGAATCGGTCAGGCGACGGAACTCCGTGTAGGAGCGCGGCATGCGCGCGATCACGCGCATGGCCAGTTCCAGCAGGGAGAGATCAACCGCGATACAGGCTCGGGCTCGCTCCGCTCCAGCGCTGGAAGGCGTGGCGGAAGCTGGCGGTCTCGCTGTAGCCCAACTGCTCGGCGATCAGGTAGATCGGCAAGTCGGTGTCCTTGAGCAGTTGCCGCGCACGGTCGAAGCGCACCTCGTCGAGCACCTGTTGATAACTGGTGTTCTGCTGCTGCAGGTGGCGCCGCAGGGTGCGGGTGGAGCGGTGCAGGTGGCGCGCCACGGTGTCCAGATTGGCGGTGTCCGGCAGGTGGCTTGCCAGGTGCTGGCGCAACTGGTCGATCACATCGCCGCGAGCGGTGAGCATGGCGCTCATGCGCAGGCACTGCTGCACGCCATTGTGGCAGCTGACCGGGTCGGCCAGTGGCAGCGGGCGGTCCAGCAGTGCCGGGCTGAAGCACAGCGCGCTGGTGGGGGCGCCGAAGTCCACCGGGCAGCCCAGGCGCTCGGTGTAGGTCTCGGCATGCAAGGGCGGCCGATAGGCCAGCAGCAACCGACGCGGTCGCACCGATTCGCCGAGCAGGTCGCGGATCACCGTCAGCAGCGATGTCAGGCACAGCTCGGTGTTGAACACCGTGAGCTCGGGTGCGTAGCGGTAGCCGTCGGCGGTCAGATGAACCTCGTCGCCCTGTGCTGTCAGCGCCAGGCGGAAGTAAGTGCCAAGCAGTTCGGGAAAGGACAGCGCCAGGTGCAGCGCATCGCGCAGGGTGCGGCTGGCGAGCATGCTGTAACCCAGAATCCCGTAGGCCGAGACGTGCATGCGCAGGCCAAGGTAGAGGCCCAGCGCCGGGTCGTGGTGGCAGTTCAGGGCGTTGGCGAACACCCGCAGCTCCTGTGCGTGGGTGATCAGCTTCTCCGGCGTCAGCAGGTCCGCCTCGCCGATGCCGCTGCCTTCCAGCAGCTTCGGTCGTGGTACGCCGGCGTGATGGAGCACCTCGGTCGCCAGGACCACGGTGTGCAGTGTGGCTTGCTGGCGTTGTTCGGGAAGCAGGGACACGGCCATCGGATTACCTTTCGCAACGGTCGATGAGTCTTGCGCTTAACTGACTCTAGCTTGCGGAAAACTCCTACGCCGCCATTAAGGTAGGCTTCAGCCGCTGCTGCCAATCTGCCACGCCAACTCCCCTGAGACCTCCATGCGCCGTCTGCTCAAGCCCCGCCGTCTGATCCTGCTGCTGGCGTTGCTCGCCCTGGCGTCGCTGCTGGCGCTGGGCCAGAGCTTCCGGGTCTACGAACGTGCCTGGTTCAAGCTCAACGAATGGCGCCACGCTGCCGAGTGGCAGGAGAAGTCCATCTGGTTGCCCGACTATCGCGTGGTACTGGAGGCGCAGCCAATCGAGGGGCTGGACGAGAATGTCTCGGCGCTGACCTACGACCCGGACCGGCAGACCCTCTTCACCGTGACCAACAAGCGCAACGAGCTGGTCGAGTTGTCGCTGGAAGGCACGGTGCTGCGCAGGGTCGCGCTGCACGGCTTCGGCGACACGGAGGCCATCGAGTACATCAGCCGCAATGTCTACGTGATCAGTGACGAAACCCACCAGCGCTTGCTGCGGGTGGAACTGCGTGACGACACGAAGGAGCTGCACGCCGACGACGCCCAGCAACTCTCCCTGGCCCTGGGGCGCGGCGGCAACAGCGGGTTCGAGGGGCTGGCCTATGACTCGGTGGGCAAGCGCCTGTTCGTCGCCAAGGAGCGTAATCCCGTGCACATCTACGAGGTGCGGGGGTTCCCCTACGAGCAGTCGCAGCAGCCCTTCGCGGTGCACGTGGTGGAAGACCTCAAGCACAACCGCAACCTCTTCGTCCGCGATCTTTCCAGCCTGCAGTACGACGAGCGCAGCGGGCACCTGCTGGCCCTCTCCGACGAATCGCGGCTGGTGCTGGAGCTGAGCGCCGATGGCGAACCGGTCAGCTCGCTGTCGCTGCTGCGGGGTATGCAGGGGCTGCGGCGCAGCGTGCCGCAGGCCGAAGGCATCGCCATGGACGACCAGGGCGCGTTGTACCTGGTCAGCGAACCCAATCTCTTCTACGTGTTCAAGAAGCGCGAGGCGCCCTGAGGGCACCTCGCTTGCCTGCGATCAGAACTGCCACTGCACGCCGAGGGAGTAGGAGGCCTGGCTGCCTTCGCTGTGGGCGAAGCGCGTGTTGGCTTCGGCGAAGACGCCCAACTGCTCGGTGACCGCCAGTAAAGCCCCGGCCTGGGCACGGCCGAAGTCCTTGTCCACGTTGCCCAGGTCGGCAACGCGGGTACGGCCGTCGCCCAGGGCGGTCAGGGCGATATCGTCCAGACGGCCGTCGGCCAGTTCCTTCACCCAGCGCACGCTGGCGTAGGGCTGCACGGCCATGTGGTTGCCCAGCGGCAGTTCCCCGCGAAGGCCCCAGCCCAGGCTGGCCTCGACCGAGTCGTAGTCCTGCTTCTCATAACCCAGCGCGGTACGCAGGTTGTCGTCTTCGTTGAAGTCATCGATGCGATAGTGCACGAAGTCCAGCCCGCCCTGCGGCCCGGTCTTTATGCCGGCGATGTCGAGGTCGTAGCCGCCCTCGACCCGCGCGCCCCAGAACCAGGCGTTGGTGTCGCCGTCGATGCGCTGGTCGAGCAGCACCGGGCCGTTCTTCGCTTTCAGGTACACCGAGCGCTTGCTGTCGAAGTCGGCATAGCCGGCGCTCAGTTCGCCGCCCAGCCAGGCCGGTCCGCCATCGTTGAACAGGCCGTAGAGGCCCAATTGCCAGGTTTCCGCTTCCAGGCGGGCGCTGTGGTCCAGGTTGTCACGGCTTCGCTGGAAGCTCAGGCTGCCGCCGACGGTCACTGCTTCGCTGGCGCGGTAGTCGCCCAGCAGGTTCACCCCGGCACGGTGCGAGCGCGGGTCGCCGGGCATGTCGAAGCCGCTCTCGGGCGTGGTTTCACCTTCCACGCCGACCGCGCCGTCGAAACTGCCGACCGGGCGCGAGCTGCCCAGCAGCGTCAGCCAGCGGCGCTCATGCAGACGAGTCAGGGCCAGGTGCTGGCGCTGCAGCTGGTCTTCCATCTGCCGTGCCATCGCGCCGCCGGAGGCGGTGGAAGCGAGCAGATCGGCGTTGGTCAGTTCCAGCACCAGGCGGGTCAGCAGGCGCGAGAAGTCGCGCAGGCGCTGGTCGATACGCGCCTGGCCGAAGGCGTCGGTGAGCACCTGTTCATTGTCCAGCGCGGGGTTGTGCCAGGTCGCGCCGCCGGGGATGGCGGGATTGTCGGTCTGCTCGTAGCCGTCCAGGTCACCGAGTTCCCAGTTGGTGGCCTCGATGAACAGTACCGGGACGTTCAGTCCCTCGAAGCTTTCGCCGTCGCTGCAGCAGCCGGTGCCGGCGGGATATTCCTCGTTCAGGCCGGGGTTGGTGAACAACGGGACCTTCAGCTCCCGGGCAATGCGCAGGAGCTGGTCGCGGTAGGCGCCCAGCGCGGGATTGTCGACGCTGTTGAAGCCGGCGTGGGCGTACATCCTGTCGCCGGTGATCAGGCTGTCGAGGTTGATCATCCCCAGCAGGTTGCTGCGCTGCTCGTCGCTGAGCGAGGCGACATAGGCCCGCGAGCCACGCAGGCCTTCCTCCTCGGCGCCGAAGCCGACCACTTCCAGGCCGTTCTCCAGGGCGATGCCGCCCAGGTTGCGCGCGATCTCGGTCAGCACGGCGGCACCCGAGCCGTTGTCGTCCAGGCCCTGCAGGGTCGGGCGGCCGTAGTAGGTGTCGTAGTGGGCGCCGAGCACCACGTACTGGCCGCTGCTGCCCGGCGCGCTGGCAATGACGTTCTGCGAGTTGCGATTGCCGGCCCAGGTGAAGTCCTGGATCTGCGTCTGATAGCCGAAGCCCAGGCGCGACTGCATCAGCGCGGTGGCGCCGGCGAAGCTGGCGGTGCCGCGATACCGGCCGGGGTAGTCGTTGATCAGGGTGTCGAGGGTGTCCCCGGCATACTCCCCGTATTCGTAGGCGCTGGTGTCGGTTGCCAGCGCAGCGCAGCTCAGGCTGGCCGCAACGGCTAAGGGTTTGAACACGGCACTTTCCTCTGTGTCGATTGGACTCGCATCGGTCTTCGATGCGTGCGCCGGAGGAAAGCAGGATGTGGACCGATTCGCCGGAGACGGGCGCAATTTGACGCCTCAGTGACCGAGGGTGTCGCGCCTCTGTAACAATACTGATACACGGCCGGCCGCGCGACCGTCCCTGGGTTCGGGTTCGCGGTTGTGCTCACCGAAACGGTGCGCGATCAGGTGTCGTCGCTGATCGGAGCGTCCGCCGCATAGCGCTTCACTGCCGCCACGCCGGCATCGGCGGTGGCCTTGCTGGCGTACATCTGGCTCTGTCCGACGACCTGGCCGTTGGTGGCGTTGAGCACGAAGTAGTGCTTGCCGTTGCTGGCGACCTTGATCTCGAAGGCGCCTTCGCGCTGGGCGTTCCTGCGCACCGACTCGATGCCGTCCACGGCCGAGGTCTTGGCCTTGTAGCGCTCGCTGGTCAGGACGATCTCGCCATTGCTGGCGTGCAGGTTGAAGAGGAACTGGCCATCACTGGCCTTCTTCAGATGGTACTTGGCGGCCATGCTGCGTCTCCGTCAGGGCGGGTGGGTCATCCCAGCGTAGACGGCAGCAGGCGCTCTGGAAGGCGCCATCCGGCGGATGGCGCCTGGCGGGATCAGAGCTTGAGGGTCTTCACGCCATCAGCGGTACCCAGCAGCAACAGGTCGGCCGGGCGCGCGGCGAACAGGCCGTTGGTGACCACGCCGACAATGTTGTTGATCGCTTCTTCCAGCTGCACCGGGCTGTCGATGCGCAGGTTGTGCACGTCGAGGATGATGTTGCCGTTGTCGGTCAGCACGCCCTCGCGGTACACCGGGTCGCCGCCCAGTTTCACCAGTTGGCGCGCCACGTGGCTGCGGGCCATGGGAATGACTTCCACCGGCAGCGGGAAGCCGCCGAGAATCGGCACCCGCTTGCTGGCGTCGGCGATGCAGATGAACTGCTTGGCGACTGCGGCGACGATCTTCTCGCGGGTCAGGGCGGCACCGCCGCCCTTGATCAGCTCCAGGCGCTCGTTGGTCTCGTCGGCGCCATCCACGTAGAACTCCAGCTCGCTGACGGTGTTCAGGTCGTAGACCGGAATGCCGTGGCCCTTCAGGCGCTGGGCGGTGGCTTCGGAGCTGGCTACGGCGCCGTCGAACTCGGCCTTGTGCTTGGCCAGCAGGTCGATGAAGAAGTTGGCGGTGGAGCCGGTACCCACGCCGACAATGCTCTTGCTGTCGAGGTGCGGAAGGATGTGATCGACGGCGGCCTGGGCCACAGCCTGCTTGAGCTGATCCTGGTTCATGGCGAAGGGTCTTCTTACCTGGAAGGGCGCAAGGGCGCCGGAGAAAGTTCGAGAAGGCGGATTATAGCGGCCTGGGGCACACCGGTGTTGCGCCGCCGGGCAACTGTTATGGTCATCTGCGCGCGGATTGTTCGGTGGCCCGCGCCGCGCCCGCTGGAGTAGACTCGCGGTTCCTCGAAAAGCCGCCGATATAGCCCTTCCGATGCTCGAACACTACGTCAAGAAGATCCTCACCTCGCGTGTCTACGACGTTGCCGTGGAAACGCCCCTGCAGCCCGCCCGCCAGCTCTCCGAGCGCCTGGGCAACCAGATTCTGCTGAAACGCGAAGACCTGCAGCCGGTGTTCTCCTTCAAGATTCGCGGCGCCTACAACAAGCTGGCGCAGCTGAGCCCGGAAGAACTCGCCCGCGGCGTCGTCACCGCTTCCGCCGGCAACCATGCCCAGGGCGTGGCGCTGGCCGCCCGCGAGCTGGGGATCAAGGCCACCATCGTGATGCCGCGCACCACGCCGGAGCTGAAGGTCCAGGGCGTGCGTGCCCGGGGCGGCAAGGCCGTGCTGCACGGCGATGCCTTCCCCGATGCCCTGGCGCACTCGCTGAAGCTGGTGGAAGAGAAAGGCTACGTCTACATCCACCCCTACGACGATCCGGACGTGATCGCCGGCCAGGGCACCGTGGCCATGGAAATCCTCCGTCAGAACCCGGGCCGCATCGACGCGATCTTCGTGCCCGTCGGCGGCGGCGGCCTGATCGCCGGCATCGCCGCCTACGTGAAGTACCTGCGCCCGGAGATCAAGGTCATCGGCGTCGAGCCGGACGACTCCAACTGCCTGCAGGCCGCCAAGGCTGCCGGCGAGCGCGTGGTGCTCGGCCAGGTCGGGCTGTTCGCCGACGGTGTCGCCGTGGCGCAGATCGGCAAGCACAACTTCGAGCTGTGCAAGGACCATGTCGATGAAGTGATCACCGTCAGCACCGACGAGATCTGCGCGGCGATCAAGGACATCTACGACGACACCCGTTCGATCACCGAGCCGGCCGGCGCGCTGGCGGTGGCCGGGATCAAGAAGTACGTCGAGCGCGAAGGCGTGAAGGGCGAGACCCTGGTCGCCATCGACTCGGGCGCCAACATCAACTTTGACCGTCTGCGCCACGTGGCCGAGCGCGCGGAGCTGGGCGAGAAGCGCGAAGCGATCATCGCGGTGACCATCCCGGAGCGTCCAGGCAGCTTCAAGGCCTTCTGCGAGGCCATCGGCAAGCGCCAGATCACCGAGTTCAACTACCGCTACAACACCGACAGCGAAGCGCACATCTTCGTCGGCGTGCAGACGCACCCGGAGAACGACCCGCGCGAGGCACTGGTGCAGCAGCTGAAGGACCAGGGTTTCCCGGTGCTGGACCTGACCGACAACGAACTGGCCAAACTGCACATCCGTCACATGGTCGGCGGCCATTCGCCGCGCGTCTCCGGCGAGCAGGTGTTCCGCTTCGAGTTCCCCGAACGCCCCGGCGCGCTGTTCAACTTCCTCAATCGTCTGGGCGGACGCTGGAACATCACCCTGTTCCATTACCGCAACCACGGCGCGGCCGATGGTCGCGTGGTGGCGGGCCTGCAGGTGCCGGAAGACGAACGCCACCTGGTGGCGGCGGCGCTGGAAGAGATTGGCTACCCCTACTGGGACGAGACCGACAACCCGGCCTACCGCCTGTTCCTCGGCTGAGGAACAGGCAGGGACGCTGCGTCTGCTGCTAGGCTTGTCGGAACGCCGCCTTCTTCACAGGGAATTGAAATGGAAAGCCTGCAGACCTTCCGCATCCTCCACGGCATCGCTGCGGTGCTGCCGTTCCTGGCCATTATCGGCCTGGCCTGGTACGGCTGGCGCAGCTGGCGTGGGGGCGACGCCGGGGTGATCGCCAAGGCGCTGCAGCGCATCGGCCTGATCGGTTGGGTGCTGGTGGCCGGCAGCGTCGCCAGCCTGCCGGTCACCGGCTACCGCATGGTGCAGACCGTCGGCTGGCCGCTGGGACAGACCTGGCTGCTGGGCAGCGCCTGTCTGCTGATCGTCGCGACGATCTTTTGGCTGCTGTTCACCACCCGCCTGTGGCGCATCCGTGACCTGGCGCTGGTGGCGCAGGGCAGCGGCGAGCCGATTGCAGCCGGCGCGTCGCGGCAGTGGAAGTTCGGCCTGGCCTTCTTCGCGCTCGCGCTGCTGTGCGTGATCGCCATTCTGGTGCTGATGATCAGCAAGCCGGTGTGATGCCCGCCGCGTGAACCTCTACCTGCTGCTCAAGACCCTGCACATCCTGTCTTCCACGCTGCTGTTCGGCACCGGCCTGGGCTCGGCCTATTACAGCTGGCGTGCCTGGCGCAGTGGCAACCTGGAAGCCATCCGCATCACCTTCCGCCACCTGGTCACCGCCGACTGGCTGTTCATCGCCACCACGGCGGTATTCCAGCCGCTGAGCGGCATCGCCATGGCCCACATGGCCGGCTGGCCGCTGGATTCGGGCTGGCTGCTGTGGAGCCTGGCGCTCTACGTGTTCGCGGGCGTCTGCTGGCTGCCGGTGGTGTGGCTGCAGATCCGCGTGCGCGACATGGCCGAGGCGGCGCACCGGGAAGGCGCCGCGTTGCCGCCGCGAGCCTTCCTCTATATGCGCTGGTGGTTCGCCCTGGGCTGGCCGGCGTTCCTGGCCTTCCTGGCGATCTTCTATCTGATGGTCAACAAGGACTTCTGAGCCTTCAGCGCAGGCAGATGAGCCCTCAGCGCGTATTGATGCGTGCTCAGCGCAGGCTGATCACCGGCCAGCCGCGCTCGGTGGCGGTGGCGCGCAGGGTGTCGTCGGGGTCCACCGCCACCGGGTTGGCCACCAACTCCAGCAGCGGCAGGTCGTTGCGCGAGTCGCTGTAGAAGTAGGCGTCGTCCAGCGTCAGGCCGGTCTCTCCGAGCCAGCGGTTGAGGCGGGTCACCTTGCCGCCCTGGAAGCAGGGTACGTCGCAGGTGCGGCCGGTGTAGAGGCCATCGAGCATCTCGCACTCGGTGGCGATCAGCGTTTCCACGCCCAGGCGGGCGGCGATCGGGCCGGTGACGAAGCGGTTGGTGGCGGTGATGATCACCAGCTTGTCGCCCGCGGCGCGATGCTCGGCCAGCAGGGCCTCGCCCTTGGCCAGGACGATGGGCTCGATGACGTCCTGCATGAACTGGCGGTGCCAGGTGTCCAGCTGGTCGAGGCTGTTGCGGCCCAGGATCGCCTGGGTGAAGGCCTGGTAGGCGAACACGTCGAGGGTGCCGGCCATGTAGTCGGCATAGAAGGCATCATTGCGCGCCTGGTACTCGCCGGCATCGACCAGTCCGCGCTGGCACAGCCATTCGCCCCAGCTGTGGTCGCTGTCGCCGGCCAGGAGGGTGTTGTCGAGATCGAAGAGAGCCAGTCGCACGATGGATTACCGCCAGTTGCCAATACGGAAAAGTCGCCTAGAGTAACGGCTTTTGCCCACCCAGCACAGGACGCCGCAGCCCGCGTTGCCGCTGTCACAAGCTTTGTGGAACAATGCGGGCACACGCGATTTCGAGGATGTACCGCCGTGATCGATCCCGATGGTTTTCGCCCCAATGTCGGCATCATCCTTTGCAACGATGTCGGACAGGTACTGTGGGCACGGCGTATCAACCAGGAAGCCTGGCAATTTCCCCAGGGCGGCATCAACGCCCGCGAAACCCCTGAGGAAGCGCTGTACCGCGAACTGAACGAAGAAGTCGGCCTGGAAGAGCAGGACGTCAAGATCCTGGCCTGTACCCGGGGCTGGCTGCGTTACCGCCTGCCGCAACGCCTGGTGCGCACCAACAGCCAGCCGCTGTGTATCGGACAGAAACAGAAGTGGTTCCTGCTGCGCCTGACCGGCGAGGAAAGCCGGGTGCGCATGGACGTCACCGGCAAGCCCGAGTTCGACGGCTGGAAATGGGTGAGCTACTGGTACCCGCTGGGCCAGGTCGTGACCTTCAAGCGCGAGGTCTACCGCCGGGCACTGAAGGAATTGGCACCGCGCCTGCTGGCGCGCGACTAGCACGAAGTTCAAGGAGTTAGACCCCCTCGCCATGCTCAACACGCTGCGTAAGATCGTCCAGGAAGTGAACTCCGCCAAGGACCTCAAGGCGGCGCTGGGCATCATCGTGCAGCGCGTGAAGGAGGCGATGGGCACCCAGGTGTGCTCGGTCTACCTGCTCGACCCGGAGAGCAACCGCTTCGTGCTGATGGCCACCGAAGGCCTGAACAAGCGTTCCATCGGCAAGGTCAGCATGGCGCCCAACGAGGGCCTGGTCGGCCTGGTCGGCACCCGTGAGGAGCCGCTGAACCTCGAGAACGCCTCCGAACACCCGCGTTACCGCTACTTCGCCGAGACCGGCGAGGAGCGCTACGCCTCCTTCCTCGGCGCACCGATCATCCACCACCGTCGGGTGATGGGCGTTCTGGTCGTACAGCAGAAGGAGAAGCGCCAGTTCGACGAAGGCGAGGAAGCCTTCCTCGTCACCATGAGCGCGCAGCTCGCCGGTGTTATCGCCCACGCCGAGGCCACCGGCTCGATCCGCGGCTTGGGCAAGATGGGCAAGGGCATCAGCGAAGCCAAGTTCGTCGGCGTCCCCGGCGCCCCTGGCGTGGCCGTTGGCAAGGCCGTGGTGGTGCTGCCGCCGGCCGACCTGGAAGTCGTCCCGGACAAACCCATCGACGACGTCGAGGCCGAGGTCGAGCGCTTCAAGCAGGCGCTGGAATCGGTCCGCGAGGACATGCGCAACCTCTCCAGCAAGCTGGCCACCCAGCTGCGCAAGGAAGAGCGGGCGCTGTTCGACGTCTACCTGATGATGCTCGACGACGCTTCCATCGGCCTCGAGGTCAAGCGCATCATCCGCACCGGCCAGTGGGCGCAGGGCGCCCTGCGCCAGGTGGTCATGGAGCACGTGCAGCGCTTCGAGCTGATGGACGACGCCTACCTGCGCGAGCGCGCCTCGGACGTCAAGGACATCGGCCGACGCATCCTGGCGTACCTGCAGGAAGAGCGTAAGCAATCGCTGACCTACCCCGACCAGACCATCATCGTCAGCGAGGAGCTGTCGCCGGCGATGCTCGGCGAGGTGCCCGAAGGCAAGCTGGTGGGCCTGATCTCGGTGCTCGGCTCGGGCAACTCCCACGTTGCCATCCTCGCCCGCGCCATGGGTATCCCGACGGTCATGGGCGCGGTCGACCTGCCGTATTCCAAGGTCGACGGCATCGACCTGATCGTCGACGGCTACCACGGCGAGATCTACACGAACCCATCGCCGCAGCTGGTCAAGCAGTACGGCGAAGTGGTTGCCGAAGAGAAGGAATTGAGCAAGGGCCTGGCTGCGCTGCGCGAGCTGCCCTGCGAGACGCTGGACGGTCATCGCATGCCGCTGTGGGTCAACACCGGCCTGCTGGCGGACGTGGCGCGCGCCCAGGAGCGCGGCGCCGAAGGTGTCGGCCTGTACCGCACCGAAGTCCCGTTCATGATCAACGACCGCTTCCCCAGCGAGAAGGAACAGCTCGCCATCTACCGTGAGCAGCTCTCCGCCTTCCACCCGCTACCGGTGACCATGCGCACCCTGGACATCGGTGGCGACAAGGCGCTGTCCTACTTTCCGATCAAGGAAGACAACCCGTTCCTCGGCTGGCGCGGCATCCGCGTCACCCTCGACCACCCGGAAATCTTCCTGGTGCAGACGCGCGCCATGCTCAAGGCCAGTGAAGGCCTGGATAACCTGCGTATCCTGCTGCCGATGATTTCCGGCACCCACGAGCTGGAAGAGGCGCTGCACCTGATCCATCGCGCCTGGGGTGAAGTGCGCGATGAGGGCGTGGACATCCCCATGCCGCCGATCGGCATGATGGTGGAGATCCCCGCGGCGGTGTACCAGACGCGCGAGCTGGCGCGCCAGGTGGACTTCCTCTCGGTCGGCTCCAACGACCTGACCCAGTACCTGCTGGCGGTGGACCGCAACAACCCGCGCGTCGCCGACCTCTACGACTACCTGCACCCGGCCGTGCTGCAGGCGCTGAAGAAGGTGGTCGATGATTCCCACGCCGAAGGCAAGCCGGTGAGCATCTGCGGCGAAATGGCCGGCGATCCGGCAGCGGCCGTGCTGCTGATGGCCATGGGCTTCGACTCGCTGTCGATGAACGCCACCAACCTGCCCAAGGTGAAATGGCTGCTGCGCCAGATGACCCTGTCCAAGGCCCGTGAACTGCTCGGTCAACTGATGACCTTCGACAACCCGCAGGTTATCCACAGTTCGCTGCACCTGGCCCTGCGTAACCTGGGCCTGGGCCGCGTGATCAACCCGGCGGCAACCATCCAGGCCTGACGCTGGCGAACAACGCCTTCCGGAGCCGTGCATTTCCGGGAGGCTCGAAGACGACTGGGCCGGCAACCGGCCGGGACGAAGCTTATGGAAGAGCTCGACGTCACGCCTTGCACGGAGGGTGATACCAGCGCCCGCACCTTGCGCTACGCGCTGAGCATCGTCAGCGACGGCATCTGGGACTGGGACATCCGCACCAACCACGTCACCCGCAGCCCGGGCTGGTACGCCATGCTCGGCTATGACCCCGATAGCCTTCCGGAGAACGTCGCGACCTGGCACGAGATCATCCATCCCGAGGATTTCGGCCGGGTCATGTTCGCCTTCGATGCCTACGTGCAGGGGCGTAGCGGCGTCTACCGCGAGGAATACCGCTGCCGCTGCCTGGACGGCAGTTACCTGTGGGTCAGCGACCATGGACGCTTTTTCGAGTTTGACAGGGACGGCAAGCCAACACGGATGATCGGCGCCCACCGCAATATCCACGAGCGCAAGCTGGCGGAGCTGGCGCTGCAGGAAAAGAACCACGAGTTGCACCAGCTCAACCTGAGCCTGGAGCTGCTGGTGCACGCACGCACCGAAGCGCTGCGCCAGGCCAACCAGGCACTGGCCGAACAGGCCGCCGTCGCCTTGCGCCTCTCCGAGATCGATCCGCTGACGCAGATTGCCAATCGCCGACGTTTCGAGCAGCAGCTGCATGCCGAGTGGCAACGCCTGCAGCGTCACGGCCACGGCTGCTCGCTGATGATGTTCGACCTCGATCACTTCAAGCGTATCAACGACAGCCTCGGCCACCAGGCTGGCGACCGCGTGCTGGTGGCGGTGGCCGAGGTGGTTCGGCGGCGTCTGCGCGAAGAGGATTGCTTCGCCCGTTGGGGCGGCGAGGAGTTCATCGTGCTGCTGCCGGAAACGACCGCGGAAGCCGCGCGGGAACTCGCCGAACGGCTGCGCCTGAGTCTGCGCCGGGCGGACGTCTCGCTGCCGACACAGCTCACCGCCAGCTTCTCGGTGACGCAGATGCAGGCCGGAGAAGACCTGATGGCGATGATGCGCCGGCTGGATGATGCGCTTTACCGCGCCAAGCGCCAGCGCGACTGCATCGTGGTCTGCTAGACGATCAGGCTGACCTCACCCAGACGTGCGCCGCTGGGCCCGAAGCTGTGCTCGAGCAACTCGCGGCGGCCGTCCGCATGGACGATCAGCGCGGTGCTGGCGCGGGTGCCGTAGGTCGGGCTGGCGATGAAGACGCTGGAGAGCAGGCGCTCGGTGGCAAGGCCCACACCGGTTTCCGGCAGCTCGGCATCACCGGGCTGGCGGCTGTCGCGCAGCAGGGCGACCAGCGAGTCGGTGTCCGGCCTTTGCAATACAGCTTCCAGTCCGCTACGGGCATTCAGCAGCTTGGGCCAGGGTGTGTTCAGCGCGGCGTTGGACAGGCCGTGCACACCCGGCGCCACCGCTACCGGCGGACCGACGCGAGGATTGAAGTAGCAGAGCTGTGCGCCATCGCCCACCAGCAGATTGAAGCCGCTGTAATCCGTCGCGCGGCGGGCGACCTGTTGCAAGTACTCCAGCGGTGACTGCCGGCCCTGGAGGAAGGCCGCCACCAGCTCGCCGCGGGAGCGCGGCCCCACCGGCTGGCCGGGGTCGCGCACGTTGGTCAGGGCAGCGAAACGGCCATCCGGCGCCACGCCCAGCCAGGTGCCGCCGGCCTCCAGGTCGCGGCCGGCGTACAGGCCAGGGAACTCCTTCCAGGCGGCCATCGGCAGCGTTGGGCGGGCGTAGAACTCATCGCGGTTGGCCGCGACGATCAGTGGCGTGGCGTGGCCGGGGCGCCAGGCGAAGACGATCAGGCACATGGGGCGAACTCCGTGGTGTTCCGGCAGTCTATCAACATCCGCCGATGTCCCGGAGTGGCTGGAGTGCCCGGGAACCTTCGGCTACCATGCCCGCTTTGTTGCCCGAGGTCGCCCATGGAGTTCGTGCTCTACCTGGTGCTTGGCGCCTGTGCTGGCGTGCTCGCCGGCCTGTTCGGCGTCGGCGGCGGGTTGATCATTGTCCCGGCCCTGGTGTTCAGTTTCGGTGCCCATGGTTTCTCGCCGGACGTGCTGACCCAGATGGCGGTCGGCACCTCGTTGGCGACCATCGTCTTCACTTCGATCAATTCGATCCTCGAGCACCATCGTCGCGGCGCGGTGCGCTGGCCGGTATTCGCCTGGATGACCGTCGGCATCCTGGTTGGCAGCGCGCTGGGCGCGATCACCGCCTCCAAGATCCAGGGCCCGGTGTTGCAGAAAATCATCGGCACCTTCGCCATCCTGGTGTCGATCCAGATGCTGCTGGGCCTGCAGCCCAGGGGCGCGCGCAACCTGCCGGGGCGCTTCGGCCTGGGCGTGGCGGGCGGGGTGGTGGGCTGGGCTTCCGCCATTTTCGGCATCGGCGGCGGCTCGCTGACCGTGCCTTTCCTGACCTGGCGTGGCGTCTCCATGCAACAGGCGGTTGCGACTTCCTCGGCGTGCGGCCTGCCGATCGCCATTGCCGGCGCGATATCCTTCATGGTCGTCGGCTGGCACAACGACAAGCTGCCGGAGATGAGCCTGGGCTTCGTCTACCTGCCGGCGCTGGTGGGCATTGCCGTCACCAGCATGTTCTTTGCCCGCATCGGGGCGCGGCTCGCGCATCGCCTGCCACCCCTGGTGCTCAAGCGTTTGTTCGCCCTGCTGCTGTTCTGCGTGGGCTTGAGTTTCCTGATCTGAGTTCCTGCTAGGAGAAGCGGATGCTGCCTTATCCACAGATCGACCCGGTTGCCGTATCGCTCGGGCCGCTGAAAATCCACTGGTACGGCCTGATGTACCTGATCGGCATCGGCGGCGCCTGGCTGCTGGCGTCGCGCAAGCTGAAGGATTTCGATCCGACCTGGACCAAGGAGAAACTCTCCGACCTGGTCTTCTGGGTGGCGTGTGGCGTGGTCCTGGGCGGACGCCTGGGCTACGTGCTGTTCTACAACCTGGACGAGTACATCGCCAACCCGACGCTGATCTTCGAAGTCTGGAAGGGCGGCATGTCGTTCCATGGCGGTCTGATCGGCGTGATGCTGGCCACCTGGTGGTTCGGCAAGCGCAACAACAAGAGCTTCTTCCAGCTGATGGACCTGATCGCGCCACTGGTGCCGATCGGACTGGGCGCCGGGCGTATCGGCAACTTCATCAACGGCGAGCTGTGGGGCAAGGTGACCGACGTGCCCTGGGCGATGATCTTCCCCACCGGTGGCCCGGAACCGCGTCACCCGTCGCAGCTGTATCAGTTCGCGCTGGAAGGCGTGGCGCTGTTCGTCGTGCTCTGGCTGTTCACCCGCAAGCCGCGTCCGACCGCCTCGGTGTCCGGCCTGTTCGTGCTGTGTTATGGCATCTTCCGCTTCATCGTCGAGTTCGTCCGCGTGCCGGATGCCCAGTTGGGCTACCTGGCCTGGGGCTGGCTGACCATGGGCCAGGTGCTGTGTGTGCCGATGGTCCTGGGCGGCATTGCGCTGATGGTCTGGGCCTACCGCCGTGCCCCGGCGCAGCCGGCCGCAAGCTGAGTTTCGCCTGAATGAAAAAGCCCGCCGATTGGCGGGCTTTTTCATTGGGGTTACTGGCCTATGCACCTTGTAGGAGCGGGCCATGCCCGCGATCGCGCGCAAGGCACAGGAGCCGTCGCGCCGGCCCTTCAGTGGTCAGATGGGTTCCACCAGCAGCAGGACTCCGTCCTGACCGGTCACACGCACCTGCGTGCCGACGGGCAGGTCCGGCCCGCCGACCAGCCACACGCTGTCGCCGACACGGATCTTGCCGCGCCCGCCGACGATGGCGTCATGCAGGGCGAACTGCCGGCCGACCAGTTCGCTGCCGCGACGGTTGAGGCTGGACGGCTGTGCTTCGCGCTTGTTCAGGCGCTGGTGGTTCCACCAGTACAGCGCGGTGAGGATCGCCAGGACGCCGAAGGCCAGGCACTGCCAGGTCCAGTCCAGTCCTGGCAGCAGGAACGCCAGCACGCCGGTCAGCGCGGCGGCGATGCCGATCCACAGCAGGTAGCCGCCGGCGCCGAAAATTTCCAGGATCAGCAGGACGATGCCCAGCGCCAGCCAGTCCCAGAAGCCCAGGTGCTCCAGGAAGCCCATCATCAGCGATGGCCCTTGGTGTCGCCGAATGTCGCTTTGACGATCTCGCCGATGCCGCCGACCGCGCCGATCACCTGGCTGGCCTCCAGCGGCATCATCACGATCTTGCTGTTGTTCGAGCTGGCCAGTTGGCCGAGGGCGTCGACGTACTTCTGCGCGACGAAGTAGTTGATCGCCTGCACGTTGCCGCTGGCGATGGCCTCGGAGACTACCTGGGTCGCCTTGGCTTCGGCTTCGGCCTGGCGCTCGCGGGCTTCGGATTCGAGGAACGCCGATTGGCGCAGGCCTTCGGCCTCGAGGATCTGTGCCTGCTTCTTGCCTTCGGCGGTAAGGATTTCCGCAGCGCGGCGGCCCTCGGCCTCGAGGATCTGCGCGCGCTTGAGGCGCTCTGCCTTCATCTGGCTGGCCATGGCTTCCACCAGGTCGGCCGGCGGGCTGATGTCCTTGATCTCGATGCGGGTGACCTTCAGGCCCCAGGGGGCGGTGGCTTCGTCGACGGTACGCAGCAGGCGCTCGTTGATCGCGTCGCGCTGGCTGAGCATGTGGTCCAGCTCCATGGAGCCGAGCACAGTGCGGATGTTGGTCATCACCAGGTTGCGCACGGCGTTTTCCAGCCCGCTCACTTCATAGGCGGCGCGCGCCGCGTCGACCACCTGGAAGAAGCACACGGCGTCGATCTGCACGATGGCATTGTCGGCGCTGATCGCCTCCTGCGGCGGCACGTCGAGCACGCGTTCCATCATGTTGATCTTCTGGCCGACGCGGTCCACCACCGGGATGATGATGCTCAGGCCCGGCTTGAGCGTGACGGTGTAGCGACCGAAGCGCTCGATGGTCCATTCGTAGCCCTGGGGCACGACCTTGAACCCCATGAGGACGATGACGATGGCGAGGATGACGAACAGCAGGGCAACACTGCCGATTTCCATGCGAGGGACTCCTTGTCTGCTTGGATAAAAGATCTGGCGTAGATCGTGAGGAATCGAGTGTAACCGGCACGCCAGGCAGGCATGCAGGAAAGTGCAGCAGGCGCCAGGGGAGTTTTCCTCAGACGCCTGACGGGCGGCTTACTTCTGTTCGCTCTGCGGGGTGACCCGCATGACTTCCTCGATGGTCGTCAGGCCGCCGGCGACCTTCTGTGCGCCGGACAGGCGCAGGCTGCGCATGCCTTCCTTGAAGGCCTGGCGGCGCAGCGGGATGAGGTCGGTGTCGGCGGTGATCAGCTCCTTCAGCGATTCGCTCAGCAGCATGATCTCGTAGACCCCGGCGCGCCCGCGGTAGCCGGTGTCGCGGCACTCCAGGCAACCGACGGCCTGGTGCGCACCGGTGGGCAGCGGGGCATTCCACGGACGGGTGACTTCCTGCCAGTCTTCCTCGTGCAGTTCCATCGGTGCCTTGCAGTGCGGGCACAGGGTCCGCACCAGGCGCTGGGCCATGACGCCGAGCACGGTGGCACGAATCAGGTAGTAGGGCACGCCCAGTTCGAGCAGGCGGGTGATCGCGGTGGGCGAGTCGTTGGTGTGCAGGGTGGATAGCACCAGGTGCCCGGTCAGCGCCGCCTGGATCGCCATCTCGGCGGTCTCCAGGTCGCGGATCTCGCCGACCATGATGATGTCCGGGTCCTGACGCAGCAGGGCGCGCACGCCGCTGGCGAAGGTCAGGTCGATGTTGTGCTGCACCTGCATCTGGTTGAATGAGGGTTCGATCATCTCGATCGGGTCCTCGATGGTGCAGAGGTTCACCTCGTCGGTCGCCAGTTGCTTGAGCGTGGTATAGAGCGTGGTGGTCTTGCCCGAGCCGGTGGGGCCGGTGACCAGGATGATGCCGTTGGGCTGGCTGGTCATGCTTTCCCAGCGGCGCAGGTCGTCGGGGGAGAAGCCCAACTGGTCGAAGCTCTTGAGCAGCACCTCGGGGTCGAAGATCCGCATCACCATCTTCTCGCCGAACGCCGTGGGCAGCGTCGACAGGCGCAACTCCACCTCGGCACCGTCCGGGGTCTTGGTCTTCACCCGGCCGTCCTGTGGCTTGCGTTTCTCGGCGACGTTCATCCGGCCCAGGGTCTTCAGGCGGCTGACCACGGCCATGCTGACCTGTGGCGGGAACTGGTAGACGTTGTGCAGCACGCCGTCGATGCGGAAGCGCACGGTGCCCTGTTCGCGGCGCGGCTCGATGTGGATATCGCTGGCACGCTGCTGAAAGGCGTACTGGAACAGCCAGTCGACGATGGTAACGATGTGGGCGTCATTGGCATCGGGCTCCTGGTCGGTGGCGCCCAGGTTGAGCAATTGCTCGAAGTTGCCAATACCGCTGATCTTCTGGTCCTGTGAGCTGGCGCCAGTCACTGACTTGGCCAGGCGGTAGAACTCCACGGTGAAGCGCTGGATATCCGCGGGGTTGGCCACCACGCGCTTGATCGGGCGTTTGAGGACGTGGGTGAGGTTGCTCTCCCAGCCATGCACGAAGGGTTGCGCGCTGGCGATGGTGACTTCGTCCGGCGCCACGGCGACCGCGAGGATCTGGTGGCGCTGGGCGAAGGCATAGGACATCAGCGGCGTGACCGAGGCGACATCGATCTTCAGCGGGTCGATGCGCAGGTAGGGCTGCCCGGAGTAATCGGCCAGCCATTTCACCAGCGTGTCCAGGTCCAGCTTGCGCCCCGGCCGCTGGCGATCCTCGACCTGCTGCGCGGCGAGGAACTCCAGCGGGTGCTGCTGGTTCTTCACGGCGCTGCGGCGAATCGCCAGGCACTGCTCGGCGTCATCCTGGGCGACGCGGCCCTGGGTGACCAGCTCGCGCAGGATGTCGCCCAGGTCGAGTGGACGATCCTGGGCGGATGGGGCAAAGACGGACATGCGGACTCCCTACTTCCAGTGGCGGGTCACAGGCCCGCAGCAATGCCGGGCCAGCTTATTTCAAAAGCGCCTTCCACGGCTTGAGGGTCAGCACAGTATGGGCCTGGGCCGCGAGGGCATCCAGGCGCCCCTCGGCGCCGGGAGTGACGAGCAGCTCCTGCAGCTTGGCCAGTTCGCCGTACAGGCGATCGGTCTCCGGCAGCTCCAGCACGCTGCGCGCCAGGCGCAGCCAGACCAGCATGCGCTGCAGGCGTGGCAGTTGGTCGGCGAGTACCTCGGGCAGTTGCTGGGCGCGTTGCAGCGGCATGGCCTGGGCTTCCTCGGCCAGGCTGCGCTGCAGCCACTTGCCGACGGCGGAGCCGCCCAGGCGATTGGCGCGTTCGTTGCGCTCCAGGGTCCAGGCCTTGCCCAGCAGCCAGCGTGAGGTGCTCAGGGAGAACTGACCCCAGCGAACGTTGGCCAGTTCCTCGCGGAAGGTGGACGGCATCTGCTGGCGAACGCTCTCGTCATCGCGGCCCTGTTCGATACGCGGCAGCCAGTCGGCGAGCAGTGCGTCGAGGGCGGCGCGCAGCTCGCGGGTGGTGGCACGCGGGACGGCCTGGCCGAGGCTGCCGAGCAGCGCGCGCAGGTCGACCAACTGCTGCAGCCAGCTTTCCAGCAGGCTCCAGTGGCCGTTGAAGCGGTATTGCTCGGCCAGGCGCTGGCTGCTGCCCAGCAGTGCCCAGGACAGGGCGGCGAAGGCACCGTCCAGCGGGGTTTCATGCAGCAGTTTCTGGGTGTCGGGCTGGATGCTGTAGCTGGCCGGGTCGAACAGACGATAGCCGCGCTCGGCCTTGCTGATGTCGCAGGGCATCAGCGCCAGGTCCGCGGCCAGTTCGATGGCCAGGTCCAGCAGCGCGTCGGGCTCGCCCTGGCGCAGTTCCAGTTCCAGCTCGCAGATTTCCTCTTCCTGCTTGCCGGCGACGACCTTGCCCAGGTCCAGGGCGGCCTCGATCACCACCTTGGCCTTGCCGCGGCCCCAGGCGATCTCGGCGCGCTGGCGGGTGAAGTCGGTGCTGAAGATCGGCTTCAGGCTCTTCTTGTCCAGATCGGCGAGGGCGGCCGGCCAGCACTGGTCGTCGAGCTTCTTCAGGTCGAGCTTGTTCTTCTCAAGGTACCAGTCCCACTCATTGCGCTCGGACAGGCCCGCCACGCTCTGGCCGCGGGTCTTCAGGGTCTGGATGAATTGCTCGCCGTCCTTGCGCATGCGCAGCGCCACACGGGCGCGGGCCAGGTCGCGGGCCGGGGTGTCGTAGTACTGGTTGAACAGCTCGCGGGGCTCCCAGCCGGATTTGTTGCGCTTCTTCAGCGCGGGATGCTCGCGCAGGGCTTCGAGGGTCTCGCGGCTGGCGCGCAGTTTGATTTCGGTTTCTTTCTGCATGGCGGGGGTCCGGTTCAGAGCGGCCGCGCCGGGATTTCCGACCTGTTGCAGGAGGGACGGAACGACGGGCGCGAAAAAGACTTCAAAGTCATGCAGTTTACAGGACTTCGGCGTTCCTGCCGGGCGCCGCGAGGTTTTACCGCATCGCCGCATGGTCCATAGTGGAGTCCATCTTCTGGAGAACGCCATGCCGTTGCCGCCGCTGAAACAACGCTTCGCCGAGCTGATCGCGATCCCGTCGGTCAGTTGCACCCAGCCCGCGCTGGACCAGTCCAACCGCCCGGTGGTCGAGTTGCTGGGCAACTGGCTGGTGGACCTGGGCTTTGCCTGCGAGATGCAACCGGTGTCGCCGGGCAAGTTCAACCTGGTCGCCACCCTGGGCGCTGGCCCCGGCGGCCTGGTGCTGGCCGGGCACACCGACACCGTGCCCTTCGACGAGGCCTTGTGGAAAAGCGACCCGCTGGGGCTGACCGAGCGCGACGGGCGCTGGTTCGGCCTGGGCTCCTGCGACATGAAGGGGTTCTTCGCGCTCGCCATCGAAGCCCTTTTGCCCCTGCTGGAGCAGCCCTTCAAGCAGCCGCTGATCATCCTCGCCACCTGCGACGAGGAAAGCTCCATGGCCGGCGCCCGCGCCCTGGCTGAGGCAGGGCGACCGCTGGGCCGTGCAGCAGTGATCGGCGAGCCGACCAACCTCAAGCCGATCCGCCTGCACAAGGGCGTGATGATGGAGCGCATCGACATCCTTGGGCAGAGCGGCCATTCCTCCGATCCGAGCCTGGGGCGCAGCGCGCTGGAGGCGATGCAGGCGGTGATGGGGGAATTGCAGGGACTGCGCAGCCAGTGGCAGACGGCGTTCAGCAATCCGCAGTTCAGCGTGCCGCAGCCGACGCTCAACCTTGGCTGCATCCATGGCGGTGACAACCCCAACCGCATCTGCGGCCAGTGTGCCCTGGAATTCGACCTGCGCCCGTTGCCGGGCATGGCGCCGGAGGCTCTGCGCCAGGCCATCCGCGAGCGGCTCAAGCCTGTCGCCGAACGTCACGGGGTGAAGATCGACTACGCACCGCTGTTCCCGGCCGTGCCGCCCTTCGAGGAGCCGGCGCAGAGCGAGCTGGTGCGACTGGCCGAAAGTCTGACCGGGCATGCGGCGGAAGCGGTAGCCTTTGGCACCGAAGCACCGTATCTTCAGCAGCTCGGCTGCCAGACGCTGGTGCTGGGCCCCGGCGACATTGCCTGCGCCCACCAGCCGGACGAACACCTCGAGCTCGACCGCATCGAGCCCACCGTGGAACTGCTGCGCGGACTGATCCGTCATTACTGTCTATGAAAGGCAGTTGATGACGAGCAGCCCGTACGCCGGCCCGCAACACTGTTGATGAAGAGTTGCCTGTAGAGCGCCCCTGTAGCGGGCCTGACCTACCCAAGAGGAGAAACCTGTCGATGTTCCTGCGACGACGATAACCGCGCCGCCCCTGGCCGTGCTCCGGCCGCATCCGACAGATTTCCGCCCACTCGAACGACAGGCTTTTCAAGCAATGCACGACTACGTCAACTGGCTGCGCCACGCTTCGCCCTACATCAACTCCCACCGGGACTGCACCTTCGTGGTGATGCTTCCCGGCGAGGGCGTCGAAGACCCCAATTTCGGCAATATCGTTCACGACCTGGTGCTGCTGCACAGCCTGGGCGTGCGCCTGGTGCTGGTGCACGGTTCGCGCCCGCAGATCGAGGCGCGCCTGGCGTCCCATGGGCTGGCGCCGCGCTTCCACCGCGGCCTGCGCGTCACCGACGCACCGACTCTGGACTGCGTGATCGATGCTGTCGGCAGCCTGCGCATTTCCATCGAAGCACGCCTGTCCATGGACATGGCCGCCTCGCCCATGCAGGGCTCGCGCCTGCGCGTGACCGCCGGCAACTTCGTCACCGCGCGGCCGATCGGCGTGGTCGACGGCATCGACTACCACCATACCGGCGAAGTGCGGCGGATCGACCGCAAGGGCATCAATCGTCAGCTCGACGAGCGCAGCATCGTGCTGCTCTCGCCGCTGGGCTATTCGCCCACCGGGGAGATCTTCAACCTCGCCTGCGAGGACGTTGCCATGCGCGCGGCCATCGACCTGGGCGCGGACAAGCTGATCCTCTACGGCGCCGAGCGCGGCCTGATGGATGATGCCGGCAAGCTGGTGCGCGAGCTGCGGCCGCAGCAGGTTCCGGCGCATCTGGAACGCCTCGGGTCGAGTTACCAGGGCGAGCTGCTGGATGCTGCCGCCCAGGCCTGCCGGGCGGGCGTGCGGCGCAGCCACATCGTCAGCTACACCGAGGACGGCTCGCTGCTCAGCGAGCTGTTCACCCGCACCGGCAACGGCACCCTGGTGGCCCAGGAGCAATTCGAGCAACTGCGCGAAGCGGGGATCGAGGATGTCGGTGGACTGCTGGAACTGATCCGTCCGCTGGAAGAGCAGGGCATCCTGGTGCGCCGCTCCCGTGAAGTGCTGGAGCGCGAGATCGAGCAGTTCAGCATCGTCGAGCGCGAGGGGCTGATCATCGCCTGCGCGGCGCTGTATCCCATCGCCGATTCCGATTCCGGCGAGCTGGCGTGCCTGGCGGTGAACCCGGAGTACCGCCACGGCGGACGCGGCGACGACCTGCTGGAGCGCATTGAACAGCGCGCGCGCAACCTGGGTCTGAAGACCCTTTATGTCCTCACTACGCGGACTGCCCACTGGTTCCGCGAGCGCGGCTTCCAGCCCAGCAGCGTGGAGCGCCTGCCGGCGGCGCGGGCGTCGCTGTACAACTACCAGCGAAACTCCCAGGTCTTCGAGAAGACCCTCTGAATGACACCGCGGCGACCGAGGTCGCCGCGGTGCTGTCTCAGACGCTGATCAGGCCGAGGATGCTCGCCTGGTAAGCGGCGACGAAGGTGTCGAAATCGCCCTCGGGCTGCTTCTCCAGCTCCGCCTGTTCGGCCAGGGATTGGCTGGCCATGCCTTCGAAACGTGCCTGCTCTTCAGCGGACAGCGGCTCGCTCTGCAGCATTTCGGCATGCTGGCGGCTGTGGCGCAGGGCGAAGGCTTCGAAGCTCTCGCCGCGTTCGCGCATTTCCGCCAGGACTTTTGCCGACGGCGTCAGGTCGGCATCGGCGACCTTGGCGCGCTGCTCGGCCAGGCTCTGGGCGTGCAGGTTACTGCCGTTGGCACGGTCGAGCAGGTCGATGATCGGCGCGATGGCGTCGAGCAGGGCGTCGGCCCAGCCCTTCATTTCGATCTGCTGGCCGCCGCGTTCCAGTTTCAGGCCGGGACGGCGACCTTCCTTGACCACTTTCAGGAAGTTGCTG
The DNA here is from genome assembly GCF_057180225.1 of Pseudomonas sp. BB438. Classification (NCBI taxonomy): domain Bacteria; kingdom Pseudomonadati; phylum Pseudomonadota; class Gammaproteobacteria; order Pseudomonadales; family Pseudomonadaceae; genus Pseudomonas; species Pseudomonas sp. BB438. The sequence goes on along the minus strand of NZ_CM170001.1, from coordinate 6,165,463 downwards.
GTGGCCGAGCCGCACTCGCAACCGCCCAGCGGCGGGCTGTCGGACAGCGCGCAGTAGAGCAGGAAGGCGTCGAGGAAGCGTGCTTCGGTGACGTCGATGCCCAGCGGCAGGAACGGGTTGATGTCCAGGCAGCGCGCCTCGACGTACTGCACGCCGCGGGCCATCAGCGCCTGGATCGGGCGCTCGCCGGTGTAGGTGACGCGTTTCGGGCGGATGCTCGAGTAGTACTCGTTCTCGATCTGCAGGATGTTGGTGTTGAGCTGCACCCACTCGCCGTCGACCTTGGTGCCGATCTTCTCGTACGGCGCATACGGCGTACTGACGGCGCGGCGCAGGCTGTCGATGTAGCTGTCCAGATCGTTGTAGCAGGGCGTCAGGCCGGCCTGGGCGTTGTTCTGGTAGCCCAGGTCGCTCATCCGCAGGCTGGTGGCGTAGGGCAGGTAGAGGGTGTGCTCGTCGAAGGCGTCCAGACCGTGCGGGCGACCGCGCAGGAAGCCGGCGTCCAGCGCCGGCGAGGCGCCGAACAGGTACATCAGCAGCCAGCTGTAGCGGCGGAAGTTGCGGATCATCGCGATGTAGCGGTGCGACTGGAAGTCCCGCGCGCTCTTCTCGCTGCCTTCTTCCTGGCGCAGCAGCTCCCAGATGCCTTCGGGCAGGGAGAAGTTGTAGTGGATGCCGGCGATGCACTGCATGGTCTTGCCGTAGCGCAGGGCCAGGCCCTTGCGGTAGACGTACTTCAGGCGGCCGATGTGCGAACTCCCGTAGCGGGCGATCGGGATGGTCTCTTCATCCGGCAGCTCGCAGGGCATGGACGGGCTCCACAGGTATTCGCCGTCGAGCTTGCCGCTGGCGAAACGGTGGATTTCGCCCAGTTCGTGCAGGGTCTCTTCGACACTGGTGGAGGTCGGGGTGATGAACTCCAGCAGCGACTCGGAGTAGTCCGTGGTGATCTGCGGGTTGGTCAGCGCCGAGCCCAGCGCGCGCGGGTGCGGGGTCAGGGCGAGCTTGCCGCGTTCATCGACGCGCAGGCATTCGCGCTCGATACCGTGCAGGCACTGGGTGAGCAGGGACAGGTTGGCGGCATCGCCAAGCAGGGCCAGGCGGCGGGAGAGTTGGTCGCTCAAGTTGGAGGTCCTTCACACGGCAATCGCCCCACTATGGGGGTGGACTGGACGGTCTACAAGGGGAGAACAACCGGCGTGGTCGCCTGGCTTTGTCGAGGCGCTGTGCCGGCGCCCGCAAATCCGGGGCTCCGGCGTACAGCATAGGTCAGTTGTCGCGGCGCCAATTACAGCTGGGCGAAGGTGCCTTGTCCCTTGGCGACCAGCTTGTCGCCCTGGTGGATGTCGGCCTCGACCACCAGCGAGCGGCGCCCGGCGTGCAGGACTTTTGCCACACAGCGCACCTCGCCCTCGGCGACGGCGCGGATGTAGTTGATCTTGCATTCCAGGGTGACACTCTGCCGGTCGAAACCATGGGCGCTGGAGCAGGCCAGGCCCATGGTCATGTCCATCAGCGTGAAGAGCGCGCCACCGTGCATGACGTTGCCGCGATTGCGCAGGTGCTCGGCCATTGGCAGCAGCACCTCGGCTTCGCCATCAGCGACACGGATCGGCTGTACGCCGATGGTTTCGCTGAAGCGGCTGATCATCAGCTCGCGGGCGGGCATTTCACTCATGGACCTTCCTTACTTCTTCTTCAGTTGCTTGGCGTTGGCGAACAGCGAGGCCATGGCGTTGTTCGCCGGAGCCTGCTCCTGCTGGCGCGGAGCGGCGCTGCGCTCACCACGCGGCGCACCGTTGCCGGGACGACCGCCGCCGCGCGGGCCGTCGACTTTCTCGCCGGGGGTGTCGCTCATGCGCATGGACAGGCCGACGCGGTTGCGCGGGATGTCCACTTCCATGACCTTCACCTTGACGATGTCACCGGCCTTGACCACCTCGTACGGGTCCTTGACGAACTTCTCCGACAGCGCGGAGATGTGCACCAGGCCGTCCTGGTGGACGCCGATGTCGACGAAGGCGCCGAAGTTGGTGACGTTGGTCACCACGCCCTCCAGGACCATGCCGGGCTTGAGGTCCTTCAGGCTCTCGACGCCTTCCTGGAACTCGGCGGTCTTGAACTCCGGGCGCGGGTCGCGGCCGGGCTTGTCCAGTTCCTTGAGGATGTCGGTGACGGTGGGCAGGCCGAACTGCTCGTCGGTGAATTTCTTCGGGTCCAGGCGCTTGAGGAAGCCCGAGTCGCCAATCAGCGAGCGCACATCGCGGCCGGTGTCGGCGGCGATGCGCTGCACCAGCGGGTAGGTTTCCGGGTGCACCGCGGAGGCGTCCAGCGGGTTGTCGCCGTTCATCACGCGGAGGAAGCCGGCGGCCTGCTCGAAGGTCTTGTCGCCCAGGCGGCTGACCTTGCGCAGGTCGTCACGGGTGCGGAAGGCGCCGTTGGCGTCACGGTGCGCGACGATGTTCTGCGCCAGGGTGCTATTGAGGCCGGAGATGCGCGCCAGCAGTGCGGCGGAGGCGGTGTTCACGTCCACGCCGACGGCGTTCACGCAGTCTTCCACTACCGCGTCCAGGCTGCGCGCGAGCTGCAGCTGGGACACGTCGTGCTGGTACTGGCCGACGCCGATGGATTTCGGCTCGATCTTCACCAACTCGGCCAGCGGGTCCTGCAGGCGACGAGCGATGGAAACGGCGCCGCGCAGCGACACGTCCAGCTCCGGGAATTCCCTGGCGGCCAGCTCCGAGGCCGAATACACCGAGGCCCCGGCCTCGCTGACCATGATCTTGGTGCACTTGAGCGCCGGGTATTTCTTGATCAGCTCGGCGGCCAGCTTGTCGGTCTCGCGGCTGGCGGTGCCGTTGCCGATGGCGATCAGCTCCACCTGGTGCTTGGCGCACAGTGCAGCGAGCACGGCGATGGTCTGGTCCCACTGGTTCTTCGGCACGTGCGGGTAGACGGTGGCGGTGTCCAGCAGCTTGCCGGTGGCATCGACCACGGCGACTTTCACGCCGGTGCGCAGGCCCGGGTCCAGGCCCAGGGTAGCGCGCGGGCCGGCGGGGGCGGCCAGCAGCAGGTCGTGCAGGTTGCGCGCGAAGACGTTGATCGCCTCGGCATCGGCGCCGTCGCGCAGCTCGCCCAGCAGGTCGGTTTCCAGGTGGGTGTAAAGCTTGACCTTCCAGGTCCAGCGCACCACTTCGGACAGCCACTTGTCGGCGGCACGGCCCTGGTTGGAGATGCCGAAGCGCTCGCCGATCATGACTTCGCACGGGTGCGAGGTGCCCGGCAGCTCTTCGCCGACCTTCAGAGCAACGCTCAGCACGCCTTCGTTGCGGCCACGGAAGATCGCCAGCGCGCGGTGCGACGGGGTGCTCTTCAGCGGCTCGTCGTGTTCGAAGTAGTCGCTGAACTTGGCGCCGTCGGTTTCCTTGCCCGGCACCAGGCGCGCGGTGAGGGTGGCGTTGTCCTTGAGGAAGCCGCGCAGGCGATCCAGCAGGGTGGCGTCCTCGGCGAAGCGCTCCATCAGGATGTACTTGGCGCCTTCGAGTACGGCGCGGGTGTCGGCGAAACCTTTCTCGGCATCGACGAAGCGCGCGGCCTCGGTTTCCGGCGTCAGGCTCGGGTCGTTGAACAATGCGTCGGCCAGCTCGCCGAGGCCGGCTTCCAGGGCGATCTGGCCCTTGGTGCGGCGCTTCTGCTTGTACGGCAGGTAGAGGTCTTCGAGGCGGGTCTTGGCGTCGGCGAGCTTGATCTCGCGGGCCAGTTCCGGGGTCAGCTTGCCCTGCTCCTCGATGCTGGCGAGGATCGCGCCACGGCGGTCTTCCAGTTCACGCAGGTAGCGCAGGCGCTCTTCGAGCATGCGCAGCTGGGTGTCGTCCAGGCTGCCGGTGACTTCTTTTCGGTAACGGGCGATGAAGGGGACGGTGGAGCCTTCATCGAGCAGGGCGACGGCAGCGGCGACTTGCTGCGGTTGAACGCGGCCGGAGGGCAGTGCGGAAAGCTCTTCGGCGATACGGGTGTTGATGCTGTCCATGAATCCACCTGACAAAACAATCGAATTACGGGGCGCATGATCTGCTGCGCGTCGGCATCACTGCGTTGAGGGCAGCTCTAGCTCGCGAGATCATGAAGCAGGCTCATAACAGAGCGTCCGGACCGAAGACCCCAGCCTTCGGACAGGCTCTGTGACAACGCCCCGCCGCAAAAGCGCCGCATTATACCCGCGACAATTTCACCCGGTGGGCGACTGGTCGGGGAAAAATCTGCTAACAATGGACAGGCCGTGATGCGCGGCTGCTGGGCGATAATGCCCGCCGAATCAGATTCTGGGAGTTTCCATGAGCAACGCTGCCACCCTGCCGGAAGGCGAAAAGATCCTCGTGGTCGATGACGACGCACGTCTGCGCCGTCTGCTGGAACGCTTCCTCGACGAGCAGGGTTACCGTGTCCGCGCCGTCGAAAATACCGAGCAGATGGATCGCCTGCTGGCCCGCGAGCTGTTCCAGCTGGTGGTGCTGGACCTGATGATGCCCGGCGAGGATGGCCTGTCCGCGTGCAAGCGCCTGCGCGAGTCGAACAACCAGATCCCGATCATCATGCTCACCGCCAAGGGCGACGAGTCCAGCCGCATTTCCGGCCTGGAACAGGGCGCCGATGATTACCTGGCCAAACCCTTCAATCCGCGCGAGCTGCTGGCACGCATCAAGGCCGTGCTGCGCCGCCAGGCGCCGCTGGTGCCGGGCGCGCCGGCAGGCGAGGACGAGATCGTCACCTTCGGCGACTACGAGCTGCACCTGGCCACCCGCGAGCTGAAGAAGGGCGACGAAGTGCACATGCTCACCACCGGTGAGTTCGCCGTGCTAAAGGCTTTGGTGCAGCACGCCCGCGAGCCGCTGACCCGCGACAAGCTGATGAACCTGGCCCGCGGTCGCGAGTGGGATGCCCTGGAACGCTCCATCGACGTGCAGATTTCCCGCCTGCGCCGGCTGATCGAGCCCGATCCGTCGAAACCGCGTTACATCCAGACCGTCTGGGGCGTGGGCTATGTGTTCGTGCCGGATGGCGCGGCGCGCAAGTGATTCAGCTTTTCGGGGCGATGGATGCGGCGTAACGCCGGTTCCCTCTCCCCCGCCCTCTTCCTGAAGGGAGAGGGAGCTATCCGTGCCGGCTGACGCATCAATTTCAGCCGGTGCCGATCCAGTCCCCTCTCCCTTCAGGGAGAGGGTTAGGGAGAGGGGCTCTGCCGGCTCGCTTGGTGTTCATGAGGCGGACACCTCTCCTGCTACGGTCAGTGCTTCCTGGTAACGCTCTCTTGAAAACACCCCTCTGGTTCCCGCAAAGCTTCTTCGCCCGCACCCTCTGGCTGGTGCTCATCGTCGTGCTGTTCTCCAAGGCGCTGACCCTGGTGTACCTGCTGATGAACGAAGACATGCTGGTGGACCGCCAGTACAGCCACGGTGCCGCGCTGACCGTACGCGCCTACTGGGCGGCGGACGAAAAATCGCGCGAGGCCATCGCCCAGTCCGCCGGGCTGAAGTGGGCGCCCCACGAGCAGGGGCAGCCGGAGGAAGTGCACTGGCCGTACACGGAAATCTTCCAGCGGCAGATGCGTATGGAGCTGGGCATCGATACCGAGACGCGCCTGCGCATCCACCATCCATCGATGCTCTGGGTGCGTGCGCCGACCCTGGGTGACGGCTGGATCGGCGTACCGCTTTACCCGCACCCGCTGCGCGGCCAGCAGATCTGGAGCGTGCTGGGCTGGTTCCTCGGCATCGGCCTGCTGTCCACCGCGGCAGCCTGGATCTTCGTGCGGCAACTCAGCCAGCCGCTCAAGCGCCTGGTCTTCGCCTCCCGCGAGTTCGGCAAGGGGCGCAGTGTGCGCCTGCCGCTGGGGCAGGAGACCCCCAGCGAGATGGCCGAGGTGTACCGCGCCTTCAACCAGATGGCCGACGACGTCGAGCAGGCCGGGCGCGAGCGTGAGCTGATGCTGGCCGGTGTCTCCCACGACCTGCGCACGCCGTTGACCCGCCTGCGCCTGTCCCTCGAGCTGATGCCCGACAGCGACCGCGAAATGGTCGAGGACATGGTCCGTGACATCGAGGACATGGACGCCATCCTCGACCAGTTCCTCGCCTTCATCCGCGATGGTCGCGACGAGCCGGTGGAGGAAGGCGATCTCGCCGACCTGATCCGTGAAGTGGCTGACGCCTTCAATCAGACTGGCAACCGCGTGCGTCTGTGCCTGGAAACGCTACCGCTGTTCCGCTTCCGTCGGGTGTCGATCAAGCGCCTGCTCGGCAACCTGATCGAGAACGGCCTGAACCACGGCGGCGGCAAGGTCGAAGTGGCGGCCCATGTCGCCGGCGGCGGCGGGGCGCCCTATGTGGTGCTCAGCGTGCTGGACCGTGGTGCGGGCGTCGATCCGCAGGAGCTGGAGAACATCTTCAACCCCTTCTTCCGCGGTGACAAAGCGCGGGGCGGCAAGGGGACCGGCCTGGGCCTGGCCATCGTCAAGCGCATCGCCGAGCAGCACGGCGGCAGCATCGAGCTGCGCAATCGTGAGGGGGGAGGCGTGGAAGCACGCGTCTGCCTGCCGTTGGGGCTGCTGCTTCCGCGCGACGCTCATTAAGAGCCTGCTTGCGGCCTGCTGCGCGTCGGCATAATCGCGGTGAGGCCAGCCCCGGGAAGGGCTCATTGACTGCAGTCAACTCCGCTTTCTCAGCTGTCCCCCGCCTTGTTCTGCTCTAGCTCGCGAGATCGTGAACAAACGCTAATCCCAGCGCAGGGATTTACCTGCCAGCGCTGCCCGCCGCCCATAAGGCCAGGCGCGGTTGTGCGCGCCGTGACCGCTGGGCAGGCCGTGGTAGAGCGGCACGCCCAGTGGCGCGGCGTACTCGGCGAAGATTTCTTCCAGGCTGTGGGCCACGCCCTTGCGCGGGCAGTCTGTGAAGGTGCCGAGGCAGATGGCGCCCAGGCGCGCGCCGTTCAGACTGTTCAGCAGTTGCCAGAGGCTGCGCTCCAGGCGGTAGTAAGGTTCGCCGACATCCTCGAGGATCAGGATCGCGCCGTCCGGCACATACAGCGCACCTGAGGTGCCGGCCATGCAGGCCAGTGCGGTGAGGTTGCCGCCGATCAACTCGCCTTCTACAGCCGTCTTCAGCCCGGCCAGATGCTGCACTGTGAGCTTGCCGGGGCCGCCGGCCAGCACGTGGCTGATCGAGGCCAGCGACGCCAGGCGCTCACGCTGCTCGCTGGGGGCGCTCAGCGGTTGCAGGCCCAGCCCGGTGGCGACCATGCCGTGGATCGCCGGCAGGCCGTGGCGGTGGAAGGCGCTGAGCAGGATGGAGATATCCGAGAAGCCGATCAGCGGGCGCGGCGAGGCGGCCTTGAGGCGCTGCCAGTCCAGCTGCGCAATGAGTTGCCCACAGCCGTAGCCGCCACGCAGGCACCAGACGGCGCTGACGTCGTCCAGCTCGAAGGCGGCGTGGAAGTCCTCCAGGCGTTGCTCCGGCGTGCCGGCCAGGTAGCGGTAGCGCGCGCCGGCGTGCTCGCCCAGGTGGTAATCGATGCCCTGGACTTCCAGTTGGCGCAGGGTGGCCTCCAGCACCTCGTCGGCAATCGCCGAGGCCGGAGCGACCAGCGCAATGCGGCCTTCCATGGGCGACCAGGTGAGTTCGGCGTGGGGGCGTGAGGCGGGCATGAGTGCATCCGATAGCGGTGGGAGGAGCCTGTAGGAGCGAGCTTGCTCGCGAAGGGTTCAGCCTGGCAACGCAGACAGGAGGCTCGCTCCCGTAGGGCGAATAAAGCGGGACGCTTTATCCGCCGTTTGGAGTGGGGCGATTCGTGAGCAAGCTCGCTCCTATGGATAGCAAGAGCTTGGTTCACCCCTTGCCTTTGGTCCGCGCCAGGTGCGGCCCGCCATTCTTCTCCAGGTACTCGATGATCACACCGGCGATGTCCTTGCCGGTGGTGGTCTCGATGCCCTCCAGGCCCGGCGAGGAGTTCACCTCCATGACCAGCGGCCCATGGTTGGAGCGCAGGATATCCACGCCGGCGACGTGCAGGCCCATCACCTTGGCGGCGCGGATAGCAGTCATGCGTTCCTCCGGGGTGATCTTGATCAGGCTGGCGCTGCCGCCGCGGTGCAGGTTGGAGCGGAACTCGCCGGCCGCGGCCTGGCGCTTCATCGAGGCGATGACCTTGTCGCCGACCACGAAGCAGCGGATGTCAGCGCCGCCAGCTTCCTTGATGTACTCCTGCACCATGATGTTGTGCTTGAGCCCCATGAAGGCCTCCAGCACGGACTCGGCGGCCTTCTCCGTCTCGCAGAGGACTACGCCGATGCCCTGGGTGCCTTCCAGCAGCTTGATCACCAGTGGCGCGCCGCCGACCATTTCGATCAGGTCCGGCACGTCGTCGGGGGAGTGGGCGAAGCCGGTCACCGGCAGGCCGATACCCTTGCGCGAGAGCAGTTGCAGCGAACGCAGCTTGTCGCGGGAGCGGGCGATGGCTACCGATTCGTTGAGCGGGAACACCCCCATCATCTCGAACTGGCGCAGCACGGCGCAGCCATAGAAGGTCACCGAGGCGCCGATGCGCGGGATCACCGCGTCGAAATCTTCCAGCGGCTTGCCGCGGTAATGGATCTGCGGCTTGTGGCTGGCGATGTTCATGTAGGCGCGGAGGGTGTCGATCACCACCATTTCGTGGCCGCGTTGCTGCCCGGCCTCCACCAGCCGACGGGTGGAATACAGGCGCGGATTGCGCGACAGCACAGCAATTTTCATTGATCACCTGGAAGGGTGGCGGGAACCATGATGAGGGGTTTGTCTTGCACGTAGGTGAGGCCCGGGTTGACCACCAGCTGACCCTGCACCAGGGCCTTGGAGCCAAGCAGCACGCGGTAGCGCATGGTCTTGCGGCAGGCCAGGGTAAATTCCACCGACCAGGCGCGGTCGCCCAGGGCCAGCAGGGTGCGGATCACATAGCGGGTCTGGGCCTGGCCGTTGGAGCTCTTGATGGTTTTCATCGTCACCACCGGCGCCTCGCAGCGATGACGGCGCTGCACCTGGGTACCCAGGTGGGCGACGAAGCGTACCCAGTCCTGACCGCCGCGCTGGAACGGCACGATGTCGCTGGCATGCAGGCTGGACGTGCTGGCGCCGGTGTCGATCTTCGCGCGCAGGCCGACCATGCCCAGCTCAGGCAAGGCGATCCATTCGCGCAAACCAATGACCGACAGGTGGTCGAATGTCTTCAAATCAAGTGCCCCCGGCGTTTGCCGGCATTCTAGTCAGGCCGGTTGTGCCCCGCCAGCGGGGCGCGGGGTACACTCTCAGACCCGCATGACGAGGTTGTGAAGTGAGCGAAAAAGACGACGACAGGATCCGCCTGGACAAGTGGCTGTGGGCGGCGCGCTTCTACAAGACCCGTTCCCTGGCCAAGGAAGCCATCGACGGCGGCAAGGTGCATTGCCGGGGTGAGCGCTGCAAGCCGGGCAAGGAGCCGAAGGTGGGTGAGGAATACGTGATCCGCACCGGCTTCGACGAACGCACCGTGGTGGTGAAGGCGTTGTCCATGGTGCGCCGCGGCGCGCCCGAGGCGCAGCTGCTGTATGAGGAAACGACTGACAGTGTGGAACGCCGCGAGCAGGCCTCGGCAATGCGCAAGGCCGGCGCGCTGGGCGTGCAGACCGACGGCCGGCCGACCAAGAAGCAGCGCCGCCAGCTGTTCAGCTTCCGCGACCAGGAGTGATCGAACGGCGAGGGCGACGGGCGCCTCGCCGTGATCGGGCGGAGGTCAGGCCGCGATGACGCTCAGGCGGTTGACCAGCGGGACTTTCGCAGCCACGCGGAACAGCGGGTCGGTCCAGCGCACCAGGGCAGCGCTGCCGACGGCGGCGAAGGGGGTGAAGCAGCTCCAGGCCAGGGCCACCAGCGCCATCTGCACGCCGCCGATGTAGTCGTCCTGGCCCCAGTGCGCGCCGGCGACCAGGCGCGGCAGCATGAACAGCAGCGCCAGGCCCCAGATCACCACCCATTGCAGGGCGGTGCGAGCGAACAGGGTCAGGAACAGCGCCCAGATCAGCAGCACCGAGGCGTGGTCGCCAGGGAAGCTGCGGGCCGACTCGTCCTTCACCTCGAAGGCCGTGTTCTGCCACTGCGGGAAGTAGTTTTCCAGGCGCACGGCATCCGGCGCTACGGCAGAGATGCTCGCATGCTGCCAACCCAGCTTGTGGGCGATCTTGGCGTAGAGGATGCGCACCACCACGAGGACGATGGCCGCGCATAGAAAGCCGAAGGTCGCCGCGCGGGCCTGGGTCGCCTTGAAGATCCAGTCGCCGCGGATCAGCAGGAGCAGCAGGATGACGCCGACCAACAGGTCGAACGGCCGGGTGCTCGCCACTGCCCAGGACAGGCGCCAGGCTTCATTGCTCGCCAGCGGCTGGTTGAGCAGGCTGAAGAGGCTGAAATCGAACAGGTTCATCGCGCTGCGTGTCGGCTCCCAGAGCCATAGCAGAAGCAGGGCTAGCGCCATCAGGTGGCAGGCGATGAAGGGCTTCCAGGACCAGGTGGCTTGGAACGGCGTGGTTTTGTCCATAAAATCGTTACCCCCTTACGGAACCACTCGAGTATGGGTGGGTGCTGCAAAGCGCGCTTTATAGGCCTTTGCCATCAACTTGTCATTTATTTGTGCCTATCGCAGCGTTGTGCAAAGCATGTCCCAGATCGATCAAAGTCAGCGTTTCCTGTTCGACAACACTGATGTCCGCGGTGAGCTGGTGGAGCTCGACCGCAGCTACGCCGAAGTGCTGGCCAAGCACCCCTATCCGCAGCCGGTCGCCCAGTTGCTCGGAGAAATGCTAGCCGCCGCCGCACTCCTGTGCGGTACCTTGAAGTTCGACGGCCTGCTGGTGTTGCAGGCGCGTTCCAGTGGCGCGGTGCCATTGCTGATGGTGGAGTGCTCCAGCGATCGCGAAGTGCGCGGCCTGGCCCGTTACGACGCGGCGGCCATCGGCGATGCGGCAGGTCTGCCCGAGCTGATGCCTGACGGTGTGCTGACCCTCACCGTCGATCCGAAGAACGGCAAGCGCTACCAGGGCATCGTGCCACTGGAAGGCGCGAGCCTGGCCGACTGCCTGTCGACCTACTTCGCCACGTCCGAGCAGCTGCCGACCCGCTTCTGGCTCAACGCCGACAGCCGCCGTGCCCGTGGCCTGCTGCTGCAGCAACTGCCGGCCGACCGTCAGCGCGACGCTGAGTCGCGGGAAGCCAGCTGGCAGCATGTCACCACCCTGGCCGACACGCTCACCGCCGAGGAACTGCTGGGGCTGGACAACGCCACCGTGCTGCACCGCCTGTACCACGAAGACGATGTACGCCTGTTCGAGCCGCAGCCGCTGGTGTTCCACTGCAGTTGCTCGCGGGAACGCTCGGCCAATGCACTGGTCAGTCTTGGGCAGGAAGACGCCGAGCGCCTGCTGGCCGAGGAAAATGGCGAGATCGTCATCGACTGCCAGTTCTGCAACGAGCGCTACCGTTTCGACGGTTCCGATGTCGCCCAGTTGTTCTCGGGCGGTGGCAGTCATACACCGTCAGAAACCCGCCATTGACCGTTTCTATCTGTCCGATAGCCGAACCAATGGCGCTCTCGCCAGATCAGAGGCTGCACGAGAACAGTTCTTTTCTGGCATAATCCCGCGACTTTTTTCCGCGGTAGTGGGAATCAGAAGTCACTACGCAATGTTTGGAGGACTCGGCTTCGGCCGACGGGGACCCACATGACGCAAGCCAATAAAGCCGTTTACACCGATATCAGCGTTGCCCAACTGGTTGAAGAAGCCATTCGCCGCGGCGAAGGCGAACTCGCCGACAACGGCTCGCTGGTGGTGAAAACCGGCCACCGCACCGGCCGCTCGCCTGCCGACCGTTTCATCGTCGAAGAGCCGGGCAGCAAGGATTCCATCGCTTGGGGCGCCATCAACCGTCCGTTCCCGGCCGACAAGTTCGATGCCCTGTGGGACCGTGTCCAGGCCTTCAATAACGCCCAGGACCATTTCGTTTCCCACGTCCATGTAGGTTCGGCCCACGACCACTACCTGGCCGTGAAGATGACCACTGCCACTGCCTGGCAGAACCTGTTCGGCCGCGCGCTGTTCATCGAGCCCGAGCAGTACAACCCGGCCGGCCGCGAAGAGTGGCAGGTCCTCAACGTCGCCAACTTCGAGTGCGTGCCCGAGCGTGACGGCACCAACTCCGATGGCTGCGTGATCCTCAACTTCGCCCAGAAGAAGGTGCTGATCGCCGGCATGCGCTACGCCGGTGAAATGAAGAAGGCCATGTTCGGCGTGCAGAACTACCTGCTGCCGGAAAAAGACGTCCTGCCGATGCATTGCGCCGCCAACATCGGCGAAGCGGGCGACGTCACCCTGTTCTTCGGTTTGTCGGGCACCGGCAAGACCACCCTGTCCGCCGACGAAAGCCGTTACCTGATCGGCGATGACGAGCACGGCTGGGGCGAAGGCGTTGTCTTCAACATCGAAGGCGGCTGCTACGCCAAGTGCATCGATCTGTCCGAGAAGAACGAGCCGGTCATCTGGAAAGCCATCAAGTTCGGCGCCGTGCTGGAAAACGTCGTCCTCGACGAAAACCGTACCCCCAACTATGCCGATGACAGCCTGACCCAGAACTCCCGCGCGGCCTACCCGCTGGAGAACGTCGAGAAGCGTTCCGAGCACAACCTCGGCGGCGAGCCGAACGCTGTTATCTTCCTGACCTGCGACCTGACCGGCGTTCTGCCGCCGGTATCGATCCTGAACAACGAGCAGGCGGCCTATCACTTCCTGTCCGGCTACACCGCACTGGTTGGTTCCACCGAAATGGGTTCGGGCGGCGGCATCAAGTCGACCTTCTCCACCTGCTTCGGCGCACCGTTCTTCCCGCGTCCGGCCGGCGTCTACGCCGAGTTGCTGATCAAGCGCATCAAGGCCTTCGGCTCGAAAGTCTACCTGGTCAACACCGGCTGGACCGGTGGTGGCTACGGCGTCGGCAAGCGCTTCAACATCCCGACCACCCGTGGCGTGATCGCCGCCATCCAGAGCGGTGCTCTGATCGGCGCCGAGACCGAGCACCTGGACATCATCAACCTGGATGTGCCCAAGGCCGTTCCGGGCGTCGAGACTGTCCTGCTCAACCCGCGCAACACCTGGGAAGACAAGGCTGCCTACGACGAAGCGGCCAAGGGCCTGGCGACCAAGTTCATCGACAACTTCAAGAAGTTCGACGTGAGCGACGCCATCAAGAACGCCGGCCCGCAGCTGTAAGCGAGCCCGTTCTGGAAAGAGCCGCCTTCGGGCGGCTTTTTCATTTGCGCTGTCCGTTCACTGTAGGAGCGCGCCGTGCGCGTGATCGCGGCATGGCCCGCTCCTACAAGGGTGGCGTACCTGTTGTGCCCCGAACGGCCCGAATCGCCGCTCGGGCAAGCGCGCTCCTACACAAGCGCTTCGTAGGCTGGGTAGACGCCCATGAAAGGAGTTATCCTCATGCACGACACCCTTGAACGCGTCTTCGGCTTCCGCCAGTTTCGTCCCGGTCAGGAAGCGGCGGTCAGCGCAGTGCTGGCCGGGCGCTCGGCGGCCGCGATCTTTCCTACCGGCTCGGGCAAGTCGCTGTGCTACCAGTTGCCAGCGTTGCTGCTGCCGCACCTGACTCTGGTGGTCTCGCCGCTGCTGGCGCTGATGCAGGACCAGCTCGCCTTTCTTTCCCGCCACGGCATCCCCGCCGCCAGCATCGATTCGGCGCAGAGCCGTGAGCAGACCGCTCAGACCATGGCCCGCGCGCGCAGTGGCGAGCTGAAGGTGCTGATGATCTCGGTGGAGCGCCTGAAGAACGAGCGCTTCCGCCACTTCATCAGCGAGGTGCCTATTTCCCTGCTGGTGGTGGACGAGGCGCACTGCATTTCCGAATGGGGCCACAATTTCCGCCCCGACTACCTGAAGCTGCCGGACTACCAGAAGCAGTTCCGCATTCCCCAGGTGCTGCTGCTCACCGCTACGGCGACACCGGCGGTGATCGCCGACATGCGCGCCAAGTTCGCCATCGCCGAATCCGACGTGGTCACCACCGGCTTCTACCGCGCCAACCTCGACCTGCAGGTGGAGCCGGTGGCCAGCGCTGCCCGCCGCGCGCGGCTGGTGCAATGGCTGGGCGAGCGCGCCGGGCAGCCGGCCATCGTCTACGTCACCCAGCAGAAGACCGCCGAGGAGGTCGCCGCGCATCTGGCCGAGCGCGGCATTCCCGCCTGCGCTTACCACGCGGGGATGGAGCACCCGGAGCGCGAGGGCATTCAGCGCCGCTTCATGGACGGCACGCTCAATTGCGTCGTTGCCACCATCGCCTTCGGCATGGGCATCGACAAGAGCAACATCCGTCAGGTGGTGCACTACGACTTGCCCAAGTCGCTGGAGAACTACAGCCAGGAAATCGGCCGCGCCGGGCGCGACGGCCAGCGCTCGGAATGCCTGGTGCTGGCCAACCGCGACAGCCTCAACGTGCTGGAGAACTTCGTCTACGGCGACACCCCCGAGCGCGACGGCATCCGCACTGTCCTGGAGGAAATCCGGCAAGCACCGAATGGCCAGTGGGAAACCCTGCTGGTGCCGCTGTCGGACCAGTCCAACATCCGCCAGCTGCCGCTGAAAACGCTGCTGGTGCAGCTGGAACTGCGCGGCATCATCGCGCCGCGTTTCGCCTACTTCGCCGAATATCGTTACAAACTGAATATCGATTCCGCCGAGCTGCTCAATCATTTCGAAGGCGAGCGGCGGCAGTTCGTCGAGGCCATCCTCACTTCCTCGGCACGGGCACGGACCTGGGCGACCCTGGACTTCGACACCCTCTACAGCCGCCACGGCGCCGAGCGCGCGCGGGTAGTGAAGGCGCTGGACTATTTCCAGGAGCGCGGCTGGATGGAGCTGGAGAGCAAGCAGATGACCGAGGTTTACTCGGTGCGCGACGCGTCCTTCGATGCAGTGGAGTTGAGCGAGGAACTGCACCGCTACTTCAAGCGCCACGAGGGCAGCGAGATCGCCCGCATCGGCGCCATGCTCGAACTGCTGGGCAGCACGGAGTGCCTGAGCTGGCGTCTGGCCCAATATTTCGGCGATCAGCAGGCGCCGCGCCAGTGCGGGCACTGCTCGGTCTGCGCCGGCCACGTCGCCCGGTTGCCGGAACCTCCCGCGCTGCCGCCGCTGGATGGCCAGTCGCTGCACAATCGCTGCGCCGCCTTCCTGGAGAAGTACCGCAGCGCCCGCGGCCTGGAACCCAGCGCCGACTGCGTGACGCGTTTCCTCTGCGGCATCAGCGTGCCGGCCTTCACCCGCTTGCGTGCGCGCACCCTGCCGGGCTATGCGTCGCTGGAGGATTATCCCTACGCCCAGGTCCGTGACTGGGTGCAGGCGCAGCTGTGATCGCGTCGGCGCCACGCACGACTAAAGGTCGGCGTGACCCCGACTGGGCTCCTTGTAGGGTGACGGGACGCATTCCCGCCTAGACTCTCAGGGAGCGGTAACAAGGAGCCCATCGCATGTCCACCGAGCATCTGGATGTTCTGATCATCGGCGCCGGCCTGTCCGGCATCGGCGCCGCCTGCCACTTGCAGAAGCAGTGCCCCGGCAAGTCCTACGCCATCCTCGAAGGCCGCGAGGCCATGGGCGGCACCTGGGACCTGTTCCGCTACCCGGGCATCCGCTCCGACTCGGACATGTACACCCTGGGCTACAACTTCAAGCCCTGGACCGACCCCAAGGCCATCGCAGACGGCCCGTCGATCCTCAACTACATCCGTGAGACCGCCCGCGAGTACCGCGTCGAGGACAAGGTCCGCTACCGCCATCGCGTGCTCAAGGCCGACTGGGACAGCGCCAGCGCGCGCTGGAACCTCCTCGTGCAGCGCGGCGACGAGGCTGAACCGGTGCGCATGAGCGCGCAGTTCCTCTTCATGTGCACCGGCTATTACCGCTACGAGGCCGGCTATACCCCGGACTTCGCCGGGCGCGAGAGCTTCACCGGGGAGGTCATCCACCCGCAGCGGTGGCCGGAAAACTTCGACTACAGCGGCAAGCGCATCGTCGTGATCGGCAGCGGCGCCACCGCCGTCACGCTGATTCCCTCGCTGACCGACAGGGCCGCCCACGTCACCATGCTGCAGCGCTCGCCGTCGTATGTGATCACCCTGCCGGCGAAGGACCCGATTTCCAACTTCCTGCGCCATTTCCTGCCCGAGAAGTGGGTGTATCGCCAGGCACGGGCGCGCAATGTGACCATGCAGATGATCTTCTTCATGGCTTCCAAGGCGTTCCCCGGCGCGGTGCGCAAGCTCATGCTCAAGCTGGCCAACCTGCAGCTGGGCAAGGATTTCGACATGCGCCACTTCAGCCCGCGCTACAAGCCGTGGGACGAGCGCGTCTGCTGCGTGCCCGACGGGGACCTGTTCAAGGCACTGCGCCAGGGCCGCGCCTCGGTGGTCACCGACCACATCGAGCGCTTCACCGAGAAGGGCATCCTGCTCACGTCCGGGCAGCTGCTGGAAGCGGACGTGATCGTCACCGCCACCGGGCTGGACCTGGTGATGTTCGGCGGTGCCGAGCTGGCCATCGACGGCAAGCCCTTCGACGTCACCCAGAGCATGGGCTACCGCGGCATCATGCTGCGCGACCTGCCCAACCTTGCCGCCATCGTCGGCTACACCAACGCCAGCTGGACGCTCAAGGCCGACCTCTCCAGCGAGTACTTCTGCCGCCTGATCAACCACCTCGACGCCATCAGCATGCGCCAGTGCACGCCGCGCCAGACCGATGGGTCGGTGAAGGAAGAACCCTTCCTCAACCTCAACTCCGGCTACATCCAGCGCGCCGCCGACCGCATGCCCAAGCAGGGCGACCGCACCCCGTGGAAGCTCTACCAGAACTACGCGCTGGACCTTGCACTGCTGCGCTTCGGCAAGGTCGAGGACGGCTACCTGAGCTTCACTTCGCCCAAGCAGCGCCAGGCCACGGCGGCACCGGTGGAAGCGCTGGAGAGCTGATCGCCGCGACGGCGCCCGAGGTGGCGGGCGCCGTTCCATCGACGGTCTGGATAGACATTATCGATACGCCGCTCTGCAACGGGGCGGTCTCTGGGATTACCATGCGCGCCATTCCCGCCCATGCCAGCCAGAGGATTTTCCATGCTGATCGAAGACGCCATCCGCAGCCGCCGTTCCATTCGGGGTTTCGACACTTCCTATGTGATGAGCCGCGAGGAGAAGGACGACCTGCTGCAACAGGCGCTGCTTGCTCCCACCTCCTTCAACCTGCAGCACGTGCGCCTGGTGGAAGTCAGCGATCCGCAACTGCGCGCGCAGATCCGCGAAGCCGGCTGGAACCAGGTGCAGATGACCGAGGCCTCGATGCTGGTGATCGTCTGCGCGCAGGTCGACAGCTGGGAGAAGAACGCCGAGCGCGTGTGGGACGGCGCCCCGGTCGAGGTGAAGAACTACATGGTTGGCGCCATCGACGGCTACTACCGTGACAAGCCGCAGACCCAGCGCGACGAGGCCATGCGCAGCAGCGGCCTGGTGGCCCAGACCCTGATGCTCGCCGCCCGTGGCCGCGGCCTGGACAGTGTGCCGATGGTAGGCTTCGACTTCGATGCCGTGGGCAAGCTGATCAACCTGCCGGCCAACCATGTGATCGGCCTGATGATCGCCGTGGGCAAGCAGGCGGTGGAAGCCAAGCCGCGCATCGGCCGCCTGCCGCTGGACGAGACGATCATTCGCGATCGCTTCTGAGCCCGATGAAACGCGCCTCCGGGCGCGTTTTTCTTTCCTGCTCCTCGTCGGATGGGTATCGCTTCGCTCCACGCCATCCTACGTAGTGCTTCCTGTTAGTCAGGCGCCGCCTCCACGATCCGCCCCACCAGCCACTGCAATGCCGCATCCCGCTCGCGCTGGGCGAGATAGACCAGCTCCAGATGGAACTGTCCCACGTCGAATGGCAGCTCCAGCACCTGCAACGGCAGCAGCTGCGCGAAATACGCGGCCAGTCGCGTCGGCAGCACCGTCAGCAAATCTGTCGTCGCCACCAGATGCGCCGCCTGCAGGTAGTTGGGCGTTGTGTAGGCAATCTGCCGTTTCAGTCCCTGGCTGGCGAGCCACTGGTCGACCATGCCCTTGGTCTGCCCTCCGGACACCCACAGGTGCCGCTGGCCGAGGAAGGTCTCGAGATCGATCCCACCATCCACCTGCGGATGCCCGCGCCGGGCCAGAAGGCGCAGCGTTTCACTCGCCCAGGGCCGACGCTGGAAGCGCGTCGGCAACTCTTCGAAGCGGCCCAGCACCAGGTCGAGATTGCCCTTGTCCAGCGCCTCGGCCGGCAGCGTCGGCGTCAGGTGCTGGATGGTCAGGCCCATGCCCGGCGCCGCGCTCCCCAGACTTTCGAGCAGGTGCGGCATGCACAGCGCTTCCACATAGTCGGTCAGCGCCAGGGTGAAACGCTGGCGGCTGCGCGCCGGGTCGAAGATGTCGCCGCCGGCCAGGCTCTGGCCGATGCGCTGCAGGGCGTCGCGGATCGGCGCTTCCAGCTCCAGCGCCCGTGGCGTCGGTTGCATCGCCCGGCCCACGCGCACCAGCAGCGGATCATCGAGCAGCTCGCGCAGGCGGTTCAGCGCGTTGCTCACCGCTGGCTGGCTCAACGACAGGCGCTCCGCCGCGCGCGAGACGTTGCGCTCGCGTAGCAGGGCGTCCAGTACACGCAGCAGGTTGAGGTCGAAGGTGGTCATATTCACTGGCTGAATTCCACTTATCACAACTCAAAATTTCAAAAATAGTACCGCCTTCCCTAAGGTGAGTGGTCTTCAAACGAGCGTTTCAGGCTGACAAGAGGAACAACATGAGCCAGAACATCCGCATCGCCAGCGCTGCCGTCATTGGCGCCGGCACCATGGGCCGGGGCATTGCCATGTGCCTGGCGAACGCCGGCGTGCAGGTCCTGTGGCTGGACAACAACCCGCAGATGCTCACCCAGGCCCTGGGCGCCGTGGCCGACACCTACGCCCACAACGTGCGCCAGGGCCGCATCGACGAGGGCGAAGCCGCCCGTCGTCGTGCGCGCATCTCCCAGGCGGCGAACTACACGGCGATCCGCGAGGTGGACCTGGTGATCGAGGCGGTGTACGAGAACCTGGAGCTCAAGCAGTCGATCTTCCGCGAGCTGGATGCGGCGCTGAAACCCTCGGCGATCCTGGCGTCCAATACCTCCTACCTGGACGTCGACGCCATCGCCGCGGTGACCTCGCGGCCGTCGCGGGTGCTCGGCCTGCATTTCTTCAGCCCGGCGCACATCATGAAGCTGCTGGAGATCGTGCGCGGGGCGAAGACGGCTCCCGCCGTGCTCGACGCGGCGCTGGAGCTGGGCGAGCGCATGGGCAAGGTCAGCGTAGTGGCCGGCAACTGCCATGGCTTCATCGGCAACCGCATGCTGGAGAAGTACGTCCAGGAATCGCGCCGGCTGATCCTCGAAGGTTCGTTGCCGCACCAGGTGGACGCGGCGATCCAGGGCTTCGGTTTCGCCATGGGGCCGTTCCGCATGTTCGACGTGGTCGGTATCGACCTCGAATGGCGCGCCCGCGAGCTGGCCGGCAAGGGCCAGGACGCACCGACCGTGCAGGTGGACAACCGCCTGTGCGAAATGGGCCGCTTCGGCCAGAAGTCCGGCAACGGCTTCTATCACTACGAGCCGGGCAGCCGCCAGGCCGAGCACGACCCGGAAGTCGACGCCCTGGTGCTGCGCGAGTCCGAGCGCCTGGGCTACGCCCGCCGCGACATCGGCGCCGAGGAAATCCTCGAGCGCTGCCTGCTGGCGCTGGTCAACGAAGGCGCGAAGATCCTCGACGAAGGCATCGCTTCCACCAGTGCCGACATCGACACCGTTTACCTCAATGGTTATGGCTTCCCGAAGGACAAGTCCGGCCCAATGGCCTGGGCCGACGCCCAGGGCCTGCAAAGTGTGCTGGCACGCCTGCGTGACCTGGCCGGCGAGCACGGCGCGCACTGGCAGCCGGCCGCGCTGATCGAGCGCCTGGCCGCCGCCAATGGCCGCTTCGCCGACGTGAAACAGGAGCCCTTCGCATGAGTTACCAGGCACCCCTGCGCGACATGCGCTTCGTCCTCCACGAGCTGTTCGACGTCAGCGCCCATTGCGAGCTGCTGGGTAACGGTCTGGATCGCGAGCTGATCGACGGCGTGCTGGAAGAAGGCGCGCGCTACACCGGCGAAGTGGTCGCGCCGCTGAACCGCAACAGCGACGAGCAGGGCGCAACCCTGCTCAATGGCGACGTCACCACGCCGGACGGCTTCCGCGAGGCCTACCGGCAGTACTGCGACAACGGCTGGGCGAGCATGACCGGGCCGACCGAGTTCGGCGGCCAGGGTTTCCCGCAGATGGTCTCGGCCAGTTTCCACGAAATGCTGATGGCCGCTTCGCTGTCCTTCCGCGTCTACTCCGGCCTTACCGAAGGGGCGGTGCTGGCGTTGTACAAGCATGGCGCACCGGAGCTGCAGCGCGACTACCTGGCGAAGATGGTCAGCGGTGTGTGGACCGGCACCATGTGCCTCACCGAGCCGCAGGCCGGCACCGACCTCGCGCTGCTGCGCACCCGCGCCGAACCGCAGGCGGACGGCAGCTACCGTGTCAGCGGCAGCAAGATCTTCATCAGCGGCGGCGAGCAGGACCTCTCCGAGAACATCGTCCATCTGGTGCTCGCGCGCCTGCCCGACGCGCCGGCCGGGGTGAAGGGCATCAGCCTGTTCCTGGTGCCCAAGTTCATCGCCAACGCCGACGGCACGCCAGGCGCGCGCAACGCGCTGAGCTGCGGTGCCATCGAGCACAAGATGGGCATCAAGGGCGCGTCCACCTGCGTGATGAACTTCGACGGCGCCACCGGCTGGCTGATCGGCCAGGCCAACCAGGGCCTGGCCTGCATGTTCACCATGATGAACGACGCGCGCTTCCAGGTCGGCCTGCAGGGCCTGGGCATCGCCGAGCGTTCCTGCCAGGGCGCGCTGGCCTATGCCCGCGAGCGCCTGCAATCGCGTGCGCTGACCGGTGCTGCGGAGCCGACCAAGGCTGCCGACCCGATCATCGTCCACCCGGACGTGCGGCGCATGCTGCTGACCCAGAAGACCCTCACCGAGGGCTGTCGGATGGTGTCGGCGCTCTGCGCCCGCGAGCTGGACCTGGAGCACGGCCATCCCGAGGCCGAGGCTCGCAAGGCGGCGAGCAAGCGCGCGGCGCTGCTGATTCCCATCGTGAAGTCGTTCTTCACCGACGTCGGCCAGGAGGTCTCCAGCCTCGGCGTACAGGTCTACGGCGGCCACGGCTACATTCGTGAGTGGGGCATGGAACAGCTGATGCGCGACAGCCGCATCACCCAGATCTACGAAGGCACCAACGGCATCCAGGCGCTCGACCTGATCCGCCGCAAGCTGCTGGGCGATGGCGGTGCGGAGCTGAACACGCTGATCGGCGAACTGGCGGCGGTCTGCGAAAGCGTCGGCGCGCGCACTGAACTGGCTGATCTCGCGGAGACCGTCCGGCAACGCCTGCTGGAATGGCGCAGCCTCACCAGCGAAGTGATCGCCGCCTGCCAGCGCGACCCGCAGGAAATCGGCGCCACCTCGGTGGACTTCCTGCAGTACTGCTCCTACGTGCTGCTGGGCGGTCTCTGGCTCCAAGCCGCTGGCGTGGCCCAGGCGAAGCTGGCGGCCGGCGAGGGCGACGCGGACTTCTACCGCGCCAAGCTCGCCAGCGCCGAGTTCTACGTCAAGCGCATCCTGCCGCGTGCCAGCATGCACCGCGAGGCCCTGCTGGGCGGCGCGGACTGCCTGATGGCGCTGGACGCGGAGCACTTTGCGTTCTGACGTGCCGGTAAGCAAAAACGCCGCGCCGGGTGACCGGGGCGGCGTTTTTCGTTGCGCAGCTCGGGACTCAAGCCCGCTCCCATACCTCGAACGCATAGGCCGGCGTTTCGCCTTCCGCGCCATGCTCGATGCTCGACGCCAGGTGCCACTGGCTTTCGTTCACTTCCGGGAAGTGTGCGTCGCCCGCCGGGCTAAGGCCCACACGGGTCAGGTAAAGGCGGTCGGCGCGGCCCAGGGCTTCGCTGTAGAGCTGCGCCCCACCGATCAGCATCAGCTCGTCGGCTTCCTCTTCCTGGGCCCACTGCTCGGCGCGCTCCAGGGCGGCGTCGAGGCTGGTGAAGACTTCCGCACCGTCGAGCGTGAGGCCCGCCTGGCGGGTGACCACGATGTTCAGCCGGCCCGGCAACGGGCGGCCCAGCGAATCCCAGGTCTTGCGGCCCATGATCACCGGTTTGCCCAGGGTCATGGCCTTGAAGTGCTTGAGGTCCTGCGGCAGGTGCCAGGGCAGGCGGTTGTCGACGCCGATCACGCGGTTCTCGGCAAGGGCGGCGATCATCGCCAGGGGCAGTTGGGCCATCTCGACTCCAGTGGTGAACATCAGCGGGGACTCCCGTTGCCAGAGGATACCAGCCGCTCGCCGTCGGCGGGGCCGGCGGGTGGCGGAACGCGCATGAAGAAGGTGCCGTCTTCGTTGACCTGGGTGATGCCGGTAGCCAGCACCTTGCGATAGTCCTTGAGGTTGAAGGCCAGGGTCTGGTCCGGGCGCTCGGCCTTGAGCAGCACCTGGGAATAGGTGATGAGGATTTCGAAGATCTTCAGGTCGCCCGATTGCAGCCAGATGTAGGACTGCCCGGCCTGGCGCGGGGGATCGAAGGCCAGCGCGGCGGCGCCTTCGGTCGGCGCGAACTTCAGGTGCAGGCCCTTGGCGTCCAGCCAGGTGGACTCGACGTGGCCGTCGATGCCCACCAGCGGGAAGACCTGGTGGTAGTTCAGGTGCATCACGTTGTCCTGCAGCACCGCGCCGGGGCGTTCCAGGGTCACCAGTGAGTCCAGGCGCAGGCCGACCAGACTCATGGCGCCGTAGCTGGGCACGCCGAGCACCTTCACGCTGTCGGGCTGGTAGTCGAGGTTGTCGCCGTCGAGTTTCACCGTGCCGGAGAGTCGCAGCGGCAGCCAAGGCCCGACACCCAGCGGCTGCACTTCGCCGGAGACCTGCAGGCGGTCGCCTTCGATGCCCAGCGTGAAGTCGCGCAGCATGGTCTCCGGGTAGGCGAGGATGTGCTGGTTGAACAGGTTGGCGAGCTGCTCGGGGCTGAGGATCACCTCGCCCTCGGAGACATTGATGCGCATATCCTGCGGGCGGTCGAAGTCGATCGGTTCGCCGGCCTTGAGCGGCACCAGCCAGCCCTTGAGCTGCGGGCTGTGGAAGCCGATGTCGCCCTGGAAGTACATGTCCACGTTGTTCAGCAGGATGCCCACGCCGTCCTGGCCGGAGTCACGCAGCCCGCCCGGCCGGCTGGCCTTGAAATCCGGCGCCGGCGGCGTCTGCTGGAACCAGCCCTGGCGCAGCACGCCCAGTTCGCGCTGCTGCTTGTCGATGGCGCTCTCGGCCGCGGCCTGGCCGGCCAGCGCGAGGCAGAGCAGGGAAGCGAGGAGGGTTTTCATAGGGCTTTCTCCTCCGGAGCGGGTGCTTTAACCGGCGAGACGGCGATGTGCACCATGCCGTCTTCGCGCAGGCGGATTTCGCCGTACTGCAGCTGGCGGCGGTAGTCGTAGAGGTTGAACAGCAGCGGCGCGTCGGGGCTCAGGCTGGTGAACAGCGCGTAGGCTTTCACCAGGATGGTCCGCGCCATCTTGATGTCGCCGCCCTCAATGAACATGTAGCTCTGCGGTGCCTTGAGCGGCGGCCACTTCAGCTCGGCCAGGTCGCTGCCCAGCAACAGGTCCATGCCGCCGTCGGCGAGCTTCAGGCTGCTCACGCTGAAGTCCAGGCGCGGCGGCGGGAACAGGCCGTCGAGGTCGACCAGGATGCGGTTGCCGATCAGCTGCATGTGCGCGGTGTGCAATTGCAGCACCTCGGACATCTCGATGGAGGCGGCAGTTAGCGACGGCGTGACGTCCACGTTGTCGACGAAGATTCGCTGCGGTACCAGCGCCACCTTCAGCGGCCCGGCCTGCTCGATCCCGGTGACCATCCGCAGCGGCCGCCAGCGGCCCTTGCGCAGCAGCTCGCCGTGGACTTCCTGGCCGTTGGCGCGGGTACTGAGTTTCAGATTGCGCACTGGCGCATTGGCGTTGCGCAGCTCCTCGTTGAGCAGGCTGGCGAGGGTCGCGTCAGCGACGAAGATGTCCCCGGCCTGGATGCGCGCGACCATGGACTTCGGGTCATCCAGCATCAGCGGCGTGCTGGCTCCGGCGACCGGGCTCATCTGGATCAGCATCTTGCGGATGAAGAAACCGATGTCGTCGTGCAGGCGGAAGTCGGTGTGGCTGATCCACAGTTGCGAGGTGTTGCTGTCGGACTGCCGGGCGCTGACGTTGGCATCCAGTACGCGCGGTGGCACCGCCTGCATCAGCGGGGTGTCCGGGCCCCAGTCGGAGGGGCGCACCGGCGGTGTTTCCACGGCAACCGCGGTGGCGGCGGCCAGCAGCAGGGGCAAGGCACTGAGCATCGAGCGCAGCATGGCGAGGCCTCATTCTTGTTGTTTTTTCCGAGTGTGAGGCTGGGCGGGCACGCCGAGAGCCCCCCCTTGGTTTGGTTGACGCCACCGGGTGTTACCGGCGGTGCCGGGACGCGGCGGCGAGCAGCGGTTATCCTTGGTGCCGAGTACCGACTGTCGGAGACCCCGTGAGCGAAACCCCCGCTTCCGCCCTCGAATCCCTGTGGCTGTGCGAGGCCGTGCGCCTGCGCGAGGAACAGGTCGGCCCCCTGGAAGACAGCGAAGCCAACCGGCGCGCCATCGTCAGCGGCGGCGATCTCGCCCGGCGCCTGCAACGCCGCGCGCTACTGCTCGCCGAGCGTGACGGCCAGCGCGCCGCCCTGCGCACCTGGGTGCAGGGCTCGCGCCTGGCGCTCTACCTGCTGCTGGCGCTGGCAGTGTTCAGCGGCGGCGGCCTGGCCTTCGCCGCCCTCGGCGATGGCGTGCGCCCGGTCAACGTGTTCTGGGCCCTCGCCAGCCTGCTCGGCCTGCACCTGATCACCCTGACGGGCTGGGGCCTGACCTTCTTCGCTGGCGGCGAGGCCGCCGGTGCGCTTGGCCGCCTGTGGTTGTGGCTGAGCGGCAAGTTCGCCCGTGACGCCCACGCTGCGCAATTGGCGCCCGCGCTGCTGGTGCTGCTGGACCGCCAGAAACTCACACGCTGGGCACTCGGCCTGCTGGTCCATGGCCTCTGGCTCGTTGCCCTGACCAGCGCGCTGGGCGTGATGCTGGCGCTGCTGGCGACGCGGCGCTACGGCTTCGTCTGGGAGACCACCATCCTCGGCGGCGACACCTTCATCGCCCTGACCCACGGCCTTGGCGCGTTGCCGTCGCTGCTCGGCTTCCCCCAGCCGGACTCGGAGCTGGTGCGCGCCAGCGGCGATGCCCTGGTGGCCAGCGAGAATGCGCGCCACGCCTGGGCCGGCTGGCTGGTGGGCATCCTGCTGGTGTATGGCGTGCTGCTGCGCGGCGCGCTCTGGCTGCTCTGCCTGTGGCGCTGGACGCGCGGGCGTGCGCAGTTGGCGCTGGATGTCTCGCTGCCCGGCTACGCCCTGCTGCGCGAGCGCCTGATGCCGGCCAGCGAGCGCCTGGGCGTCAGCGATGCCGCGCCCGATGAACTGATCGAGCCGCAGGCGCAGGCCCCGGCGACCACTGCCGACGGTGCCGTGCTGGTGTCCATCGAACTGCTCGACCGGCCCAACTGGCCGCCGAAACTGGCGCAAGGTATCGCCAATGCCGGCGACCTCGACGACGGCGCCCAGCGCCGCCGCCTGCTGGAACAACTCACCCGCTACCCGCCGGCGCGCCTGGTGATCGCCTGCGACCCGCGTCGCTCGCCGGATCGTGGCACCCTGGCGCTGATCGCCGAGCTCTCGCGCTGTGCCGCCGCTACCCGCGTCTGGCTGCTGCAGGCGCCGGCCGGCGAAGCGCTGGACGCCGAGCGCCTGGGCGACTGGCACGCGGGTATCGAGCGCCTGCAATTGCCGCACACCTCGGCATCGCCCCTGGGCTGGTTGGAGACCGGGCATGACTGATGCGCTGAAATTCGCCGTGGTTGGCCACACCAACGTCGGCAAGACCTCCTTGCTGCGCACCCTGACCCGCGATGTGGGTTTCGGTGAAGTGTCCCATCGCCCCAGCACTACGCGGCATGTGGAAGGCGCGCGGCTGTCGGTGGACGGCGAGCCGCTGCTGGAGTTGTATGACACGCCCGGCCTGGAGGATGCCATTGCCCTGCGCGACTTTCTCGATGGGCTGGAGCGCCCGGGTGAGCGCCTGGACGGCCCGGAGAAGCTGCGGCGCTTCCTCGACGGCAGCGAAGCCCGTGGCCGCTTCGAGCAGGAAGCCAAGGTGCTGCGCCAGTTGCTGGCTTCCGACGCCGGCCTCTACGTGATCGACGCGCGCGAACCGGTGCTGGCCAAGTACCGTGACGAACTGGCCGTGCTCGCCGCCTGCGCGCGGCCGTTGTTGCCGGTACTCAACTTCGTCGCCAGCCCGCAGCACCGCGAAGAGCAGTGGCGCGAGGCGCTGTCCCGTCTCGGCCTGCACGCGCTGGTGCGTTTCGACAGCGTGGCGCCGCCGCTGGATGGCGAGCGCCGTCTCTACGAAAGCCTGGCGCTGCTGCTGGAGCGTGCGCGCCCGCAGCTGGACCGCCTGGTCGCCGATCACGAAGCTCAGGCCATCGCCCGCCGCGAAGCCGGGGCACGACTGATTGCCGAACTGCTGGTGGACGTCGCCGCCTGCCGCCAGTTGGTGCCCGCTGGCGACAGTGCCGTTCGAGCGGCCACCGAGACGCTGCGCAACCAGGTGCGCAAGCGCGAAGACACCTGCGTAAAGGCGCTGCTCAGCCTCTATGCGTTCCGCAAGGACGACGCCCGTGCTGCCGACCTGCCGCTGTTGGATGGCCGCTGGGGCGATGACCTGTTCAACCCGGAGACCCTGCGGCAACTGGGCATTCGCCTGGGCGGCGGTGTCGCGGCCGGCGCAG
Organism: Pseudomonas sp. BB438; assembly: GCF_057180225.1. NCBI lineage: Bacteria > Pseudomonadati > Pseudomonadota > Gammaproteobacteria > Pseudomonadales > Pseudomonadaceae > Pseudomonas > Pseudomonas sp. BB438. The sequence goes on along the minus strand of NZ_CM170001.1, from coordinate 6,138,322 downwards.
CGGCGGGGGCGGGGATCGACCTGCTGGTCGGTGGCCTGACCCTGGGCGCGGCCACCGCGCTGGGCGCCATCGCCGGTGGAGCCTGGCAGACCGTCGGCCACTACGGCCAGCGCCTGTTGGGCAAGCTCAAGGGCAGCCGCGAGCTGTCGGTGGACGACAGCGTGCTGCGCTTGCTGGCGCTGCGCCAACGGCAGCTGCTGGCGGCGCTGCAGACCCGCGGGCACGCGGCCGTCGAGGTGATCCAGGTGCAGTCGCCCGAAGACAAGCAGTGGCGCGAAGGCAAGTTGCCCGAGGCGCTACGCAAGGCGCGGGCGCACCCGGAGTGGTCGAGCCTCAATGGCAAGCGGCGCGGCGAAAAGACCGAGCGGCAGGAAGCGGTGGCGCAGTTGGCGATCCAGTTGCTCGAACCGTAGGCACCGGCGACGGGGGCGCTCAGACGAGCGAAACCATCTCCACCCGTGGTCGCCCGTCGATGATCTCCATAATCGCCAGCGCAATCGGCAACTTGAACCGCCGCGGCCCGGCGCTGCCCGGATTCAGGTAGAGCACCCCGTCGCGCACCTCGTGCAGCGGCTTGTGCGAATGCCCGGTCAGCACGACGTCGATACCTTCGGCGACGGGATCGATGGCCAACTGCTTGAGGTCGTGGATCAGGTAGAGCCGCAGCCCGCCCAGTTCCAGCAGCAGTGTTTCCGGCAGCGCAGCGGCCCAGTCGTCGGTGTCGTTGTTGCCGCGCACAACGTCCAGCGGCGCCAGTTCGCGTAGCAGATCGAGCAGTGAGGCGGGGCCGATGTCGCCCAGGTGCAGGATGCGCTGGCAGCCTTGCAGCGCCGCCAGCGCCTCGGGGCGCAGCAGGCCATGGGTGTCGGCGATGACGCCGATGCGCAGGGAAGTGTTCATGCCAGGGAGCATAAACGACGACGCCACCCGGAGGTGGCGTCGTGACGGATCAGCCGTTGTGCGAGGCCTTGGCGACGTCGGACTCGGGCAGGAACCAGTTCAGCAGCAGGGCGCAGATGCCGCCGGTGGCCACGCCGGACTCCAGCACGTTGCGGATCGCGTGGGGCATGTGTGCGAGGAACTCCGGCACCTGGGAAATGCCCAGGCCCAGCGCCAGGCTGACGGCGATGATCAGCAGCGCGCGGCGGTCCAGGTGGGTGCCGGCGAGAATATTGATGCCCGAGGCGGCGACCGCGCCGAACATCACCATCACTGCCCCACCGAGCACCGGCTCGGGCACGGCCTGGATCACCCCGGCGACGCTGGGGAACAGGCCCAGCACGATGAGCATCGCGGCGATCCACAGGCCGACGTGGCGGCTGGCGACGCCGGTCAGCTGGATCACGCCGTTGTTCTGCGCGAACACAGAGCTCGGGAAGGTGTTGAACAGGCCGGCCAGCAGCGAGTTCGCGCCGTTCACCAGTACGCCGCCCTTGATCCGTTGCATCCACAGCGGGCCTTCGACCGGCTGCTGGGAAATCTTGCTGGTGGCGGTGACGTCACCGATGGCTTCCAGCGAGGTCACCAGGTAGATCACCAGCATCGGGATGAACAGGCTCCAGGAGAAGCCCAGGCCGAAGTGCAGCGGCACCGGCACCTGGAAGGCCGGCGCTTCGTGCATGCCGGTGAAGTCCAGGCGGCCCAGGTAGCCGGCCAGTGCGTAGCCCACGGCCAGGGCGATGACGATGGCGCCGCTGCGCATCCACACCACCGGGATGCGGTTGAGGATGACGATGATCGCCAGCACCAGGCCCGACAGCATCAGGTTCTCGCCGTTGGCGAAGGTGCCGTTGGCCATGGCCGAGAAGCCGCCGCCCATGCTGATCAGGCCGACCTTGATCAGGGTGAGGCCGATCATCAGCACCACGATGCCGGTGACCAGCGGGGTGATCAGGCGCTTCACGAACGGCAGGATGCGCGACACGCCCATCTCCACGAAGGAACCGGCCATGACCACGCCGAAGATGGCCGCCATCACCGCTTCCACCGGGGTGCCGTTCTTCACCATCAGCGCACCGCCAGCGATCAGCGGGCCGACGAAGTTGAAGCTGGTGCCCTGGACGATCAGCAGGCCTGCGCCGAATGGCCCGAAGCGCTTGCACTGGACGAAGGTGGCGATGCCGGAGATCACCAGCGACATCGACACGATCAGGTTGGTGTCGCGCGGCGACACGCCCAGCGCCTGACAGATCAGCAGGCCGGGGGTGACGATGGGCACGATGATCGCCAGCAGATGCTGCAGCGCAGCCAGCAGGGCGATGGGCAGAGCGGGGCGGTCTTCCAGGCCGTAGACCAGATCGGGCTGGTCCTTGGCGGCGGACGGATTCTCGAGGGAGCTCATGGGCGGCGGTCCGGGAAAAAAGAGCGCGATTTTACTGGCCTGTGGCGGGATCGCACAGTGCCATGAGGCAAGTCGGGATGAATGGGGAAGCCCAAGTTCCTACGACACTTCTGTACGGCGGCACCCCGGAGGCTTTCGGTCTGGGAAAAAACGGCCGAATTTTCAACAGGATGCGCGGATGCGTCTGAATGTGCGCGCCCGCTGGCGCGGCTTCACTGGGAGGCATCCGGGGCCATTCGGGCTTCCGGCTCTATCCAGAGGGATACGAAGATGGGCAAACAACAAGGCTTCACCCTGATCGAGTTGATGATCGTCGTGGCAATCATCGGGATTCTGGCTTCGGTGTCGTTGCCGATGTATTCGGACTACTCCTCGCGCTCGAAGGCGGCAGCGGCGATGGCAGAGATATCCAGCGTCAAGACGGCAGTCAGCCTGTGCATTGCGGAGATTGGGATGACGAGTGGGTGTGACGCCGGTGCTTACGGGATTCCCGCGGATTTCGATGAGACCAACAACATCAAGGGCGGCTATTCGGTGAAGGACGGCCTCATCAAGGTTACGACCAAGGCAACTGACAGCAACGGCATTGAGCTCGATCTGGAAATGCAGCCCAAGGATGGCGCCAAGGCGAATCTGATCTGGGAAGTGTCGGGCACCATCTGTGATGTGGAGCGCGGTATAAAACCGGGGACTGGGGGGTGCGCCTGACTCTGATGCGGTTTGAATAAAAAAGCCCGGCATTCGCCGGGCTTTTTCATGGTTCTACCAGACTCAGCCGTCCAGCAGCGCCTTGTTGCGCACCGCACCCTTGTCGGCGCTGGTGGCCAGCAGGGCGTAGGCCTTCAGCGCGGTGCTCACCTTGCGCGCGCGGGGTTGAGCCGGCTTCCAGCCCTTCTTGTCCTGCTCGGCGCGGCGGGTGGCCAGTTCTTCATCGCTGACCAGCAGGTTGATGCTGCGGTTGGGGATATCGATCAGTACCTTGTCGCCGTCCTGCACCAGGCCGATGGCGCCGCCAGCGGCGGCTTCCGGCGAGGCGTGGCCGATGGACAGGCCCGAGGTGCCGCCGGAGAAGCGGCCGTCGGTGAGCAGGGCGCAGGCCTTGCCCAGTCCCTTGGATTTCAGGTAGCTGGTCGGGTACAGCATTTCCTGCATGCCCGGGCCGCCTTTCGGGCCTTCGTAGCGGATGATCACGATATCGCCCGGCTTCACTTCGTCGGCGAGGATGCCCTTCACGGCGCCGTCCTGGCTTTCGAAGATCTTCGCGCGGCCTTCGAACACGTGGATGGATTCGTCCACGCCAGCGGTCTTCACCACGCAGCCGTCGAGGGCGATGTTGCCGTACAGCACGGCCAGACCACCTTCCTGGGAGTAGGCGTGCTCGACGCTGCGGATGCAGCCTTCGGCGCGGTCAGCGTCAAGGGTGTCCCAGCGGGTGCTCTGGCTGAACGCCACTTGCGTGGGGATGCCGGCGGGGCCTGCCTTGAAGAAGGTGTGGACCTTCTCGTCCTGGGTCTGGGTGATGTCCCACTCGGCGATGGCGTCGGCCATGCTCGGGCTGTGCACGGTCGGCACGTCGGTGTGCAGCAGGCCGCCACGGGCCAGCTCGCCGAGGATGGAAAAGATGCCACCGGCGCGGTGCACGTCTTCCATGTGGTACTTCTGGATGTTCGGTGCAACCTTGCACAGCTGCGGCACCTTGCGCGACAGGCGATCGATGTCGCGCAGGTCGAAGGCGATCTCCGCCTCCTGGGCGGCGGCCAGCAGGTGCAGGATGGTGTTGGTCGAACCGCCCATGGCGATGTCCAGGGTCATGGCGTTCTCGAACGCCTTGAAGCTGGCGACATTGCGCGGCAGCACGGACTCGTCGCCTTCGCCGTAGTAGCGCTGGCACAGCTCGACGGCCAGGCGGCCGGCGCGCAGGAACAGCTGCTCGCGGTCGGCGTGGGTGGCCAGGGTCGAACCGTTACCCGGCAGGGACAGGCCCAGGGCTTCGGTCAGGCAGTTCATCGAGTTGGCGGTGAACATGCCGGAGCAGGAACCGCAGGTCGGGCAGGCGCTGCGCTCGTACTCGGCGACTTTCTCGTCGGAGCAGGAGTCGTCAGCGGCAACGACCATGGCGTCGACCAGGTCCAGGCCGTGGCTGGCCAGCTTGGTCTTGCCGGCTTCCATCGGGCCACCGGAAACGAACACCACCGGGATGTTCAGGCGCAGGGCGGCCATCAGCATGCCGGGGGTGATCTTGTCGCAGTTGGAGATGCAGACGATGGCGTCGGCGCAGTGGGCGTTGACCATGTACTCCACGGAGTCGGCGATGATCTCGCGCGACGGCAGGGAATAGAGCATGCCGTCGTGGCCCATGGCGATGCCGTCGTCCACGGCGATGGTGTTGAATTCCTTGGCGACGCCGCCGTGTTTCTCGATCTCGCGGGCGACCAGCTGGCCCAGGTCCTTCAGGTGCACGTGGCCGGGCACGAACTGGGTGAAGGAGTTGGCGATGGCGATGATCGGCTTCTTGAAGTCTTCGTCCTTCATCCCGGTGGCGCGCCACAGGGCGCGGGCGCCGGCCATATTGCGGCCGTGGGTGGAGGTTTTCGAGCGGTAATCGGGCATGACGGTATCCTGCGCATCAGGTCGCGGTGGGAGTCGATCCGGGTCTTCTGTGCGGCGGCGTACAGCGGGTAGCGCTGGCCGGCGAGACCTTGAGCAAACTCTAAGTCGTATCGTGAGCGCGGTACGCACCGGATGCAAACAGCAGATGGCCTTGCATGGGCGAGGTCGGCGCGGGGCGCGGCGGGGTCACCGCCTGCTCGGCCGGGGCTCACAGGCCCGCCGGGGGATAAATGGCAGGAATGCCCGGATTCTACGCCGGCCCTTGCTGCCAGGGAAAGGCTGGTGGTCGGTACAGGTCATAGACTTTCGCCGCCCAGGCGTGGTCAGAATGGCCTCAGTCGCTTTTCGGTCCCGTTCGTTGAAGGAGCAACTCCATGAAAGTCACTCGCATCGTCCTGCTCGCCGCACTCTTCGCCGGTAGCGCGCAGGCCTCGTCCGATGAGGCCTGGCAGGCGCAGGACAAGCTGCAGCGCGAGACCTGCCTGGCGCTGAGCCACCTGCAGAACAAGAAAGTGCTGGGCTCGCCGGTGCTGTTCGATGACAGCGTGGGCTACACGGCGCTGATGATCGGGGGTACCTATGCTCAGAAGCATATGAAGGGCAAACCGGGTCGGGAGCTTTGCCTGTTCGAGCGCAAGACCGGGAATGCGGCGCTCAGCGAGGCGGATTCGCTGATGCCGATGAAATGAAAAACGGGGCGCTTCCCGTCCGAAGGCGCCCCGATGTCTAACGCTGTCTGGCGTTTCAGCCGTTGGGCAGCAGGCGGACGGTCAGGCTCTTGATGTAGCGGGTTTCCGGGATTGCCAGGTGAACCGGGTGGTCCGGGCCCTGGCCACCGCGTTCGAGCAGCTGGATGTTGCGGTCCAGGTGGCGGGCGCTGCCCAGCAGGATGTTCTGCAGGTCGTCCTCGGGCAGGTGCATGGAGCAGGAGGCGCTGACCAGGATGCCGTCCTTGGACAGCAGGCGCATGGCCTGTTCGTTGAGGCGACGGTAGGCGGCCTCGCCGTTCTTCAGATCCTTCTTGCGCTTGATGAAGGCCGGCGGGTCGGCAACGATCACGTCGAAGCGCTCGTCGGAAGCCTTCAGCTCGCGCAGGGCTTCGAACACATCACCTTCGACACAGGCGACCTTCTCGGCCACGCCGTTCAGGGCGGCGTTGCGCTCCACGCCGTCGAGGGCGAAGCCGGAGGCGTCCACGCACATCACGTCGCTGGCACCGAAGGCCGCGGCCTGGATGCCCCAGCCGCCGATGTAGCTGAACAGGTCGAGCACGCGCTTGCCCTGCACGAAGGGCTGCAGGCGGGCGCGGTTCATGCGGTGGTCATAGAACCAGCCGGTCTTCTGGCCGGCCAGCACCGGGGCTTCGAACTTCACCCCGTTCTCTTCCAGGGCGACCCATTCCGGGACTTCGCCGTAGGCGTTGGCGACGTAGCGCTCCAAGCCTTCGGCGTCACGGGCGCTGGAGTCGTTCTTCCACAGCACGGCGGCGGGCTTGAGTACCTGGAGCAGGGCGGCGAGCACGTCGTCGCGGTGCTTCTCCATGGTCGCCGAGGCGAGCTGGACCACCAGCACGTCGCCGAAACGGTCCACGACCAGGCCTGGCAGCAGGTCGGAATCGCCGTAGACCAGGCGGTAGAAGGGTTTGTCGAACAGGCGGTCGCGCAGGCTAAGAGCCACGTTCAGGCGGTGAACCAGCAGCGACTTGTCGAGAACGTGCTTGGTATCGCGGGAAATCAGGCGGGCGCAGATGAGGTTGTTCGGGCTCATCGCGACAATGCCCAGCGGCTTGCCGTTGGCCATTTCGAGGATGGCCTGCTCGCCGGCGCCGAATCCGTTCAGCGGGGTGGCGGCGACGTCCACCTCGTTGCTGTAGACCCACAGGTGGCCGGCGCGCAGGCGGCGCTCGGCGTTGGCTTTCAGACGCAGGCTGGGCAGGGTCATGGGGAAGGGCTCCGGCAAAAGAGCGGGATTATAGCGCAGCGACGTGCGCCGCCGGAGCAGGGCGCGTGCGCTTTTGGTCGCCTCGGGGAGAGCTCGAGCGCCATAAAGGTTCCGCGGGCGCTGCCGATGAAGGATCCATCGAAAGATGCAGTTCCAGACGCCTCGGCTCTAGGTAAACTGTGCACCCCGTCAACTTTCCCAGCGCGCCCCATGTCCCAAGAACTTTCCGCCGAACAGATCCGTCAGGCCCTGCAGGGCATCAGCGTGCCGCCGCAGCCGCAGATCATGGTTGACCTGCAGATGGAGCAGTTCATGCCCAACCCGGACCTGAAGGCGATCGCCAAGCTGATCAGCCAGGACCCGGGCTTGTCCGGCGCGCTGCTGAAGCTGGTGAATTCGCCGTTCTTCGGCCTGGCCAACCGCATCACCTCGATCCAGCGTGCGGTGAACCTGCTCGGCAGTCGCTCGGTGATCAACCTGATCAACGCCCAGTCGATCAAGGGGGAGATGAGCGACGCCACCATCGTCACCCTCAACCGTTTCTGGGACACCGCGCAGGACGTGGCCATGAGCTGCCTGACCCTGGCCAAGCGCATCGGCTACGAGTCAGTGGACGAGGCCTACGCGCTGGGCCTGTTCCACAACTGCGGTATCCCGCTGATGCTCAAGCGCTTCCCGCACTACATGTCGGTGCTGGAGGAGGCCTACGCCAGCGCGAGCGACGAACGCCGCGTGGTGGACACCGAGAACCGCGTGCTGAATACCAACCATGCAGTGGTCGGCTACTTCACCGCGCGCTCCTGGCGTTTGCCCGAGCACGTCTGCGAGGCCATTGCGAACCATCACAACGCGCTGTCGATCTTCAGTGACGACAACTCCCGCGATACCCAGCTGAAGAACCTGCTGGCGATCCTGAAGATGGCCGAGCACATCTGCGGTTCCTACCGCGTGCTGGGCAACCAGGACGAAGACCACGAGTGGGAGAGCGTGCGTGCGGTGGTGCTGGATTACGTCGGGCTGACCGAGTACGACTTCGAGAACCTGAAGAGCAGCATTCTCGAGCTGGGCGTGGGGCAGGGGACCTACTGACCGCCGCGTTGGCTCTTCGCAGGAGCGAGCGTGCCAGGCACGCAGTGAATGGTTGGAGCGGAAAAAAGCCGGGCAGATGCCCGGCTTTTTCATCCAGCGTCGATGATCAGTCGATCATGTCGCTGAAGCGAGCGTCCTTCTTGTAGGCAATGGTCTGGCTGAAGCCGGGAACCTGGATGCCCTGGTCGCTGATCTCGATGGCCTGCTCGTCGATCATGTCGTTGCCGAAGTTGTAGATGATGTCGAAGCGGCCCTGGGTGGCGGCTTCGTCATACTGCCGGGCAGCCGCGCGGGTGGTTTCGCGGCGGGCCTGGTAGTCGGCGAAGGCGGCGTCGCCATGACGCTTGCGCAGCATCTTCTCGGTGATGGCCGGGGACAACAGCACGCCGGTGGCGTTGTTGCCGCCGAAACCCTTGGAGTTGATGAAGCAAACTTCGAGGTCGTCGCGGCGCACATCGCTGTTGGACAGCGCAATGTGGTCCTTGAAGACGTCGTCGGCGAACGTGTCCACGGTCTTGATGCCAGGGATGACGCCGTAGCGGAAGGTGCCGAGGGCGGAGATCAACTGGTCGGCGCTGGCGGTGGCCAGCGAGTGGCCGACGAAGGCCTTCACGGCGGCGATTGGCCAGCCGTCGATGCCAAAGGCGGTGGCGACGCGGTCGAGGATTTCCGATTCGGTGACGCGGTTGGCCGGGGTGCTGGAGCCGTGCGCGTGGACGAAGCTGTGCTGGCGCACGCTCTTCTCGCCGACGATCTGCGCGGCGGCGGCCACGGCCTTGGCCATGGTCAGGTAGTTGCCCGGACCGGGTGCGGAGATGGATTTCTTGAAGCCGTCGGCGTTGATGAACACGTCCGGTACCGAGCCGTGGATATCGGCGCCCAGCTCCAGGGCCAGGGCGTCGTCCATCAGCACCACGTACTGTGCGGACTCGGCCAGGGAGAAGCCGCAGTTGTCGCCGAACGGACGGCTGGCGCGGCGGAAATCGACGTCGTCACGACCTTCGATGTGACGCAGTCCTTCTTCGGTGGCCAGCGCGCCCATGGCGGCATAGCCCTCGATGATTTCCGAGGTGATGGGTGCTTCGGCGTTGCCGACAATCGCCACGCGGGCCTGGCCGGTGGTGATGACGTCGATGCCTTTCTGCAGGTTGTACAGGAAGGTGGCACAGGCGCCGGTGACGCTGCCGGTCATGCCGACGCTGCCCAGCACGTAGGCGTTGATGAAGTCGGTGGGCATGCTGTTGAAGCCTAGCGGCAACTGCTTGGCCGACACGCGGTGGCCGCGCAGGCGCGATTGCAGCAGACCGCCGAAGCCGTTCTCGTCCAACTGGCTCATGATGCTGCTGGAGAACACGGCGATTTCGTCAGGCTGTACGGCGTTGCAGATGGTCTGCCAGTCGAGACCGGTGGAACGCACCGCGTCGGTCGCCGCGACCACGGACATCTGCAGGCCGCGCGGGTGGAAGCGCGAGTTGTACAACTCGCTCGGCTCGAAGCCGGTGGGCAGTTGGCCGGCGGATTTGACCGGCAGTGCGCGGTAGCTGTCGACCTTGAACTCGCAGCTGTCATGCAGGGTGACGCGGACTTCGCCGCCTTCAAGCTCTTCCACCGACCAGTTGGCCGGAAGCGGCTCGGGCAGTTGCTTGCGCAGGGTGGTGAAGGTCACCGGGCTGCCGGCGGCGCTGATGGTCAGGCTCTTGTGGCAGTGCGCGGCGTCGACGTCGAGGTACTGCAGCTCGATGCGGCGAATCAGGGTGGACTGGCGAATCTGCTGCTCGAAGCGCTGCTCGATGGCCGCCAGATCGAGGCTGTTGCCGTCGGCGTCCTGGTACCGGCCTTCAACGACCTTGACCAGTTTCATCATCACCGCGAGGCCGGCGAGGGTTTCCTGGCGGGCGGTGGGCTCCATGGATTCGAGGACGGTACGGCGGAACCCATGGTGGAAGGAACTGCGGCCAGCCGCGTTATATCCACCAAAACCAACGATGACCGGTAGTCGAGACATCTCTCGGAAACTCCTTCAGCAAGTGCGTCTTGCGCGCCGGACGAGGTCTGCCCATGCAGGGGCGGCCCGGTGGCACAAAGCCAGGCGGTGGCTTCTAGTGATTCGGAATGCTTTAGCTGACGAGGATGATGACCGCCGAGTCACGCTCGCGCCAGGATTTGTCGGAAGAAGGCGACGAGTTTCCGGGCAGATCGTGCAGGGGCTCTGAACGAAAACGGGAGCCCTGAAGGGCTCCCGTTTCGATATTGCCTCTGCTGAGAACAGGGCTCAGCGGTACTCGATGCCAGCTTTTTTGGTGCTGACACGGGTGCCGGACTTGCCCTGGGTGATGGCGACGATGTTTTCCAAGGAGCCGATCACCGCGTCCTTGCCGGTGTTGCGGGCGAACTCCATGGCAGCCTGGACTTTCGGGCCCATGGAGCCGGCGGCGAAGCCAAGGCGTTCCAGTTCGTCCGGATGGGCCTGGGCGATGGCCTTCTGGGTCGGTTTGCCCCAGTCGATGTAGGCCGCGTCCACGTCCGTGGCGATGATCAGGATGTCGGCCGACAGTTCCTGGGCCAGCAGGGAGGAGCAGAGATCCTTGTCGATCACCGCTTCGACGCCGGAGAGTTTCTTGCCCGATTCGTCGTACATGGTCGGGATACCGCCGCCGCCCGCGCAGATGACGATGGTGCCTTTCTCCAGCAGCCACTTGACCGGGCGGATCTCGAAGATGCGCTTCGGACGCGGGCTGGCCACGACGCGGCGGAACTTGTCACCGTCCGGGGCGATGCTCCAGCCTTTCTCCTTGGCGAGGGCTTCTGCCTCTTCCTTGGAGTAGACCGGGCCGATGGGCTTGGTGGGGTTCTTGAAGGCTGGGTCCTTGGAATCGACCTCGACCTGGGTCAGCAGGGTGGCGAACGGTACTTCGAACGGCAGCAGGTTACCCATCTCCTGTTCGATCATGTAGCCGATCATGCCTTCGGTCTCGGCGCCGAGAACGTCCAGCGGATAGGGGCTGACCTTCTCGTAGGCCGCGCCCTGCAGGGCCAGCAGGCCGACCTGCGGGCCGTTGCCGTGGGCGATCACCAGCTCGTTGCCCGGGGCAACCTTGGCAATCTGTTCGGCAGCGATCCGTACGTTGGTGCGCTGGTTGTCGGCAGTCATGGGCTCGCCACGACGCAGCAGGGCATTGCCGCCCAATGCGACGACGATACGCATATTCATTTCCTCCGAAAGAGTGGAAACGCGCCCGGGACCAGCGCTTGAGCGCGGCCCCGGGGCGGCCCGGCATTACATGTCGGCGAGGGTCGAAACGAGGATTGCCTTGATGGTGTGCATGCGGTTTTCCGCTTGCTCGAAGGCAATGTTGTACGGGGATTCGAAGACGTCTTCGGTCACTTCGATGCCGTTCTTCAGGTTCGGGTACTTGGCGGCGATTTCCTTGCCGACCTTGGTCTCGCTGTTGTGGAAGGCGGGCAGGCAGTGCATGAACTTCACGCGCGGGTTGCCGGCGGCCTTCATCATTTCCATGTTGACCTGGTAGGGCAGCAGCTCGTTGATGCGTTCGCCCCAGGCTTCCACCGGCTCACCCATGGAAACCCAGACGTCGGTGTGGATAAAGTCCACGCCCTTGACGGCTTCTTTCGGGTCTTCGGTGATGGTGAGGCGGGCACCGCTTTCTTCGGCGAATTTCTTGCAGGCAGCGACATGTTCGTCGGTCGGCCACAGCTCCTTCGGTGCGGCGATACGTACGTCCATGCCCAGCTTGGCACCGATCAGCAACAGGGAGTTACCCATGTTGTTGCGGGCGTCGCCCAGGTAGGCGTAGCTGATCTCGTGCAGGGGCTTGTCGCTGTGTTCGCGCATGGTCAGCACGTCGGCCAGCATCTGGGTCGGGTGGTACTCGTCGGTGAGGCCGTTGAATACCGGGACGCCGGCGTACTTGGCCAGCTCTTCGACGATCTCCTGCTTGAAACCACGGTACTCGATGGCGTCGTACATGCGGCCCAGTACGCGGGCGGTGTCCTTCATCGATTCCTTATGGCCGATCTGCGAGGAGTTCGGATCGATGTAGGTGACGTTGGCGCCCTGGTCGTAGGCGGCGACTTCGAAGGCGCAGCGGGTGCGGGTCGAGGTCTTTTCGAAGATCAGCGCAATGTTGTTGCCTTTCAGGTGTTGCTGCTCGGTACCGGTGTACTTGGCGCGTTTCAGGTCGCGGGACAGGTCGAGCAGATAGCGCAACTCGCGGGTGCTGTGGTGCATCAGGCTGAGCAGGTTGCGGTTGTGCATATTGAAAGCCATGTTCGTTCTCCTTGTGGGATGGAAAGCTAGGCCTCGTCAGTACAGCTCGTGGCTGGCGGGGCAGGCGGCCCCGGCTAGGGCCGCCTTTTTCAGATCAATGCGCTCTGTTGGAGGTAGTCGCGTTCGTGGCGTGACCGCGGATCAATAATCGATCGGGTCGCGGATGATCGGGCAGGTCATGCAGTGACCGCCGCCACGGCCCCGGCCCAGTTCGCCGGCGCTGATGGTGATGACTTCCACACCGGCCTTGCGCAGCAGGGTGTTGGTGTAGGTGTTGCGGTCATAACCAACGACCACGCCCGGTTCCAGGCAGACCACGTTGTTGCCGTCGTCCCACTGCTCGCGTTCGGCGGCGAAGCTGTTGCCGCCGGTCTCGACGACGCGCAGTTTCTTCAGGTTCAGGGCTTCGCCGACGACGGTGATGAAGTCCTTCTCCTCGCGATGGATGTTGATGCCGTAGGGGCTCTTCTCGTCCGGACGCAGGGTGAAGGGAACGATCTCTTTCACCACTTCCGGGAAGACAGTCACCAAGTCGCGGTCGCAGAAGCTGAACACGGTGTCCAGGTGCATTGCAGCGCGGGATTTCGGCAGGCCCGCGACGATGACTTTCTCCACCGCACCTTTGGCGAACAGGTTCTGGGCAACCTGGCCGATGGCCTGGCGGGAAGTACGCTCACCCATGCCGATCAGTACGACGCCATTGCCGATGGGCATTACGTCGCCACCTTCGAGGGTGGAGGAGCCGTGGTCCTTGTCCGGGTCGCCGTACCAGATTTCGAATTCGGCGTTGGTGAATTCCGGGTGGAACTTGTAGATCGCAGTGGTCAGCAGGGTTTCCTGACGTCGCGCCGGCCAGTACATCGGGTTCAGGGTCACGCCACCGTAGATCCAGCAAGTGGTGTCACGGGTGAACTGGGTGTTGGGCAGCGGCGGCAGCAGGAAGCTGGAGTGGCCCAGGTAGTCGCGGAACATTTTCAGCGGCTTGGAACCTTCGCTTTCCGGGATATCGTCAGCGGTCACGCCACCAATCAGGAACTCGGCCAGCTTGCGCGGCTCCAGGCTTTCGAGCCAGCCACGCAGTTCTTCGGTCAGGCCCACGCCTACGCTGTCGGCGGTGAGCTTGCGGTCGAGTATCCACTTGAGGGCTTCGGGGTTCTGGACGGTCTCGGTCAGCAGGTTGTGCATTTCCAGGACGTCGATGCCGCGCTCGCGCATCTTGGTGACGAAGTCGAAGTGGTCACGCTTCGCCTGGTTCACCCAGATAACGTCGTCGAACAGCAACTCGTCGCAGTTGCTCGGGGTCAGGCGTTGGTGGGCGAGTCCGGGCGAGCAGACCATCACTTTGCGTAGTTTGCCAGCTTCAGAGTGGACGCCAAGTTTGGTTTTTTCCGTGCTCATGAGATGTCTCCAGGAGTTACAGAGTGAGGAAGCCGTCGTAGAGGCCGTACGCCGCTATCAGGGCGCCGATGACAACGCCAGCGAAGATCAGCTTCTCGATGTTGGTGAAGATGGGTTGGCCCACTTCACGTTTCGCCTTTGCGAAGAGGATTACCCCCGGCGCGTACAGCAGCGCCGACAACAGCAGGTACTTCAGGCCGCCGGCGTAGATCAGCCAGATGGCATAGATAACCGAGATACCGGCGATGATCAGGTCCTTGCTGCGCTCGCCCGCATCGTTCTCGTAGGTCTCGCCCTTGACCGCCAGCAGCAGGCCGTAGGCGGCGGACCAGAAGTACGGGATCAGGATCATCGAGGTCGCCAGCAGCAGCATCTTGGTGTACGGGTCCATGCCATCCGGATCACCCGAGGTGAAGAAGACGACGACCAGGAAGACCTGTACGCAGATGTTGGTCAGCCAGAGCGCGTTGGCCGGCACCTGGTTGGCGTTCTCCTTGCGGAGGAACTCCGGCATGGTGTGGTCCTTGGCGGCGGCGAACATGATCTCGGCGCACAGCAGGACCCAGGACAGCAGGGCACCCAGCAGGGAGATCAGCAGGCCGACGCTGATAAGCACTGCACCCCAGTGACCGACCACGTGCTCCAGCACCAGCGCCATCGACGGGTTCTGCAGCTTGGCCAGTTCGGGTTGGGTCATCACGCCCATGGACAGAACGTTCACCAGCACCAGCAGCAGCAGGACGGTGATGAAGCCGATCACGGTGGCCTTACCGACGTCCGAGCGTTTTTCCGCACGGGACGAGAAGATGCTCGCGCCCTCGATACCGATAAACACCCACACGGTGACCAGCATCATGTTGCGCACCTGGTTCATCACGCTGCCCAGATCAGGGTTGCTCTTGCCCCAGATGTCAGCGGTGAAGATGTCCAGCTTGAAGGCGAACAGGCAGATCAGGATGAACAGGAACAGCGGGACGATCTTCGCCACCGTGGTGATGGTGTTGATGAACGCTGCTTCCTTGATCCCGCGCAGTACCAGGAAATGCAGGGCCCAGAGCAGGACCGACGCGCAGACGATTGCCGCGACGGTGTCGCCCTTGCCGAAGATCGGGAAGAAGTAACCCAGGGTGCTGAACAGCAGGAGGAAGTAACCGACGTTGCCGAGCCAGGCGCTGATCCAGTAACCCCAGGCCGAGGAGAAGCCCATGTAGTCACCGAAGCCAGCCTTCGCGTAGGCGTACACACCGCCGTCGAGTTGGGGCTTGCGGTTGGCCAGGGTCTGGAAGACAAATGCCAGGGTCAGCATACCGACTGCGGTGATGCCCCAACCGATGAGAATGGCGCCGACATCCGCACTGGCCGCCATGTTTTGTGGCAGGGAGAAAATGCCCCCGCCGATCATGGATCCTACGACCAGCGCTGTCAGCGCGCCGAGTCGTAGTTTTTGGCTGCTTTCTTGCGACATTTAAGAATCTCCCTATAGGAAGTTGGAGAGTGAGGCTATTAGGCGCCTGTCCCCGGGGGACGCCCCTGATTCAGGTCAATAGCTTGCTATCCAATGTATTGGGCAGTACTTCCTGCTCTGCCCGCCCCGCATAAACCATAGGAGAGGTTTTGCATTAGCGCCCGATTTAGAGGGGATTTCGTGAAGATTTGAGCGCGGTTTCATGACCGCAGAATGGCAGTCGAATGGGCAGAGCCAAGCGGGGCGCGCGGTTGCGCCTGATTCTCAGGTAGGAGCAGGCGCGGTATCGCTATGTAGGAAAGTCCTGAACGATGACGTAGTAGGAGGGAATTGGCCGGGGCAGGATCACTGCACCCGGCGATGCGCCCTGCGAGTCGAAGGCGCGAGATGGCAAGTTAGCCGAAGGACACCGCCGGGTTTGTGGCCCGGCGGGCGCGGCGTGGCGCGCACGCCGCGAGATGGGATGCACAAGGCAATCGCACCTGTGTCGCAGAGCAAGGTGTGTGCCAGGGCGGAAGACTACGTCAGGGCGCTCTGCCGCGCAGTTCACCCTTCGTAGCAGTCGAGATCATCGGCGGATTTTTGCTCAAACGTCGCGGTCGTCGGCGGAATTTCCGCCACTGCCGGCAAACAGCAGCCCATGCTTGCGCAACTTGTCGTGCAGCGTCTTGCGAGGAAGGCCCAGCGCTTCGGCAAGGCTGCGCAGCGAGTTGTGCGATCGGCTCATCTCGGCAGCGATCAATGAGCGCTCGAAGGATTCCACCTGCTCATTCAGCCCGGCCCCGGGGGCTGCTGTCGTGGCGTGGCCGTGACGGTCGTCCAGGCCCAGGTCCAGGCCCAGCGCGTAGCGCTCCGCGGCGTTCTGCAACTCGCGCACGTTGCCTGGCCAGCCATGGGCCAGCAGTTGCGCACGCTGCGCGGAATCCAGTGGGCGGGCCGTCAGGCCGTGGCGTTCGGCGCCGCGTTCGGCGAAGTGCTGGAACAGCAGCAGGATGTCGTCGCCGCGCTCGCGCAGCGGAGGGATGCGCAGGCTGGCAACGTTGAGGCGGTAATAGAGGTCGGCGCGGAAGCGGCCTTCATCCGAGGCCAGGCGCAGGTCTTCCTTGGTGGCGGCGATGATGCGGATATCCAGCGGGATGAGCTGGTTGGAGCCCAGGCGCTCGACGGTGCGCTCCTGCAGCAGGCGCAGCAGCTTTACTTGCACGTCCAGGCTCATGCTCTCGATCTCGTCGAGGAACAGGGTGCCACCGTTGGCGAATTCGAACTTGCCGATACGGCGCTTCTGCGCGCCGGTGAAGGCGCCTTGTTCGTGGCCGAACAGTTCGCTCTCGACCACCGATTCGGCCAGCGCACCGGCGTTGATGGCCACAAAGGGACCGTTGCGACGGCTCGACAGGTCATGCAGGGCGCGGGCGACCACTTCCTTGCCCGAGCCGGTTTCCCCCAGGACCAGCACGTCGGCCTGGATCGCCGCGAGCGAGGCGACCTGCTGCTGCAGGCGTTGCATCGGTGCGGACTGGCCGACCAGCCGGCCACGCACCTCCTTCTGCTCGGTCAGGGCCAGGCGCAGGCTGCGGTTCTCCAGCACCAGCCGGCGCACGTCCAGCGCGCGGCGCACGCTGTCCAGCAGCGCATCGCTGGGAAAGGGCTTTTCGAGAAAGTCATAGGCGCCCGAGCGCATGGCCTTGACCGCGAGTGGCACGTCGCCATGGCCGGTGACCAGGATGACCGGCAGCTCGGAGTCCTGCGCGTGCAGTTGATCCAGCAACTGCAGACCGTCGATGCCGGGCATGCGGATGTCGCTGACGATCACGCCTGGCCAGTCACGCGCCTGTTGCGGATCGATCTGCCGAGCATCGCCCAGCGCGACGACTTTGAATCCGGCCAGGTCGAGTGTCTGGCAGAGCGCCTGGCGCAGGTGCGCATCGTCATCGATCAGCAGGACCTGCGTAGTGGCGTCGAAAGGCTCGGCCGAGCTCATGCGCGGGTTTCCTCTTGCGGTGTCAGGGTTACGCCGGGAATCCCCGGCAGCAGGTGCAATTGTACGAGAGCACCGCCCTCGGGGTGATTGCCCAATTCGAGGTGGCCGCCCAGCGTGCGTAGAAGGGTGTCGCAGATCGCGAGGCCCAGGCCCAGGCCTTTCGCGCTGGTCTTGGTGGTGAAGAAGGGTTCACGGGCATGGGTCAGGGCTTCTTCGGAGAAGCCGGGGCCGTTGTCGCGCAGGGACAGGATAATGCGCTCTGGCGTTTGCTCGGCGGTCAGCCAGATGCGCCTGGGCAGGCCTTTCTCGGTCAGGGCGTCGAGGGCGTTGGAGATCAGATTGGACAGGATCTGCCGCAGCCGCGTCTCACCAGCCTGCACCCAGATAGCCGCATCCGGAAGGTCGCGCAGCAGTTCCACGTTCATTGCCTGGCGCCGTTGTGCCACCAGGGCCAGGACATCGTTGATCGCCGGTTGCAGCGCAACGTTTTCCGGTGCTCGCCTGGCGCCGCGCGCGTAGGCCTTGAGGTGGCCGATGATTGAAGCCATGCGGCCGGTCAGTTCACCGATTTGTTCGAGGTTGCCGCGGGCGTCGCTGTAGCGCTCGTGGTCGAGCAGCACACGGGCGTTGTCGGCATAGCTGCGGATCGCTGCCAGGGGTTGATTGAGCTCGTGGCTGATGCTCGCGGACATGGTGCCCAGGGCAGTGAGCTTGCCGGCCTGCACCACTTCATCCTGGGCGTGCATCAGCTCGCGCTGTGCCTGCTCGCGGTTGCTGACTTCCTCTTGCAGGCGGGTGTTTGCGCCTTCCAGTTCCTGGGTGCGCTCCTGCACGCGCAGCTCCAGCTCATGCTTGGCCTGGGCTTCGAGGGCGATGCGTTCCAGGTAATGGCGGCGGCTGATGGTCAGCAGGGACAGCAGCAGAAGGAGCGCCACGAGGGTCGCTGCGCCGATCAATACGACACTGCGTACGGGGGCATCGACCTGGGTACGGGGGGTATAGATGCTGACTGTCCAGCCGGTCTCTGGAAGGAGACGGCTCTGGCTGATCCATCGGCGCTGGTCGATCTTCAGTGGTGCGGGGTGCAGCACCGGGTAGGGAATATTCTCGGCGATCTCGCGTTGCTTGGCGGGTGAGAGTTCCTTGGCGGTATGGAATCGCCACGCGTTACTGGAGGACAGGATGACGACGCCGTTGGAATCCATCACCAGCAGCTGCTCCGGCGTATTGCCCCAGAGCTGCTCCATGTGTTCGAGGTCGACCTTTACCACCAGCACGCCCAGCAGCTTGCCGCCGTCGCGGACATCACTGGCGAAGTAATAGCCCCGGCGCTTGGACGTGGTACCCAGACCGAAGAAGCGCCCTTGCCGGCCTTGCGTCGCTTCCTTGTAATAGGGGCGGAAGGCGAAGTTGCGACCGACGAAACTGTCTGGCTGGTCCCAGTTGGAGGCGGCGTGGGTCATGCCATCCGCCTGGATCAGGTAGATGACGTCCGCCCCGGTGCGTCCGCGGATGCGTTGCAGTTCAAGGTTGGCGGCGTTCTGTGCGGCGAGGTTCTCGGGCGCCTGCAGCGCGGCGCGTAGGGTTGGCAGCTCGCCGAGGATTGGCGGCAAGTCCTCGTAGCGGCGAAGGGTGCCGAGCAGGTTGGCGACGTAGAGGTCGAGGGTCTGCTGATTCTGCTCGGCGAGTTGCTCGCTGTAGTAGCGTTGGGCGACGTAGTGCAACGGCCAGAGCAGCGGAGCGAGCAGCAGCGCCAGCAGAGCCAGCGATTGCCAGCGGGTCAGATGTGGGTTCAAGGCGGCGTACATCGCATGCGGTTGTTTCCGCCGCCGATGCTACACCGATCAGCTCACGATGGGCTGCAGTTGCAGTAGTTTCATCAGCCGGGCGACGCTCTCCTCCAGACTCAGGCGATCGGTGTCGATCCGCTCGAAGGGGGCCAGCGGCGCTTCGTAGGGCGAGCCGATACCGGTGAAGTCAGGTAGCTTGCCGGCCCGTGCCTTCTTGTAGAGCCCTTTGGGGTCGCGCTCTTCACATACACTCAGGTCGGTGCTCAGGTGGATCTCGCGGAAGCGCTCCTCGCCGATGATCTGGCGCGCCTGCTCGCGGTCCCGGCGGAAGGGCGAGATGAACGAGGTGATGACGATCAGCCCGGCATCGTTCATCAGGTTGGCCACTTCGGCTACGCGGCGGATGTTCTCGGTGCGGTCCTCGTGGCTGAAGCCCAGGTCCTTGCACAGGCCGTGGCGGACGTTGTCGCCGTCGAGCACCACGGCGGAGTAGCCCAGTTCGTGCAGGGTGTACTCCAGGGCGAAGGCCAGGGTCGACTTGCCCGAGCCGCTGAGCCCGGTGAGCCATAGGGTCGCTGGCTGCTGGCGCATGCGGGTGGCACGTTCGTCGCTGCTCAGGCGGCCAGTGTGCCAGCGGATATTTTCATTGGTGCTCATGTTCTGTATGGGTTCCTTTCTGGCTCGCTCAACTGACCAGTCCGCGGCCGCAATAGTGGTCGTCCAGCACCAGTTGCTTGAGCAGCTTACGCTCCTCGTCGTCGGGGCTGACGCTGAAGGTCGACCAGATGTCCTTGGCCAGGTCGCGCGGCGGCAGGAAGTCCGCGTGCAGGGTCGCTCGGATGTCCAGTACGTCCCGCAGGTACGCCAGCGCTCCGCCCTGGATCTGCTGGCGGATATCCCGCGCGGCCAACTCTTCTTCGCCCAGCTCTTGGAACCGGGCAAGCAGGCTGCCATCGGCTTCCAACTGGTAATGGTTGACCTGGGCGTCGTCGGCGCTGAGCAGTTGCTCGAGCAGGAAGTTCTGGTCGAACAGGCAGCAGTTGCCACGGCTAGCACGGGATACGCGGTCGGAGAAGCATCCGTCGGCGAAGACTTCGTAGTGACCGGCGAAAGTATCGACCAGTTCGTCGGTGACCATGTAGTAGCCGTTGATCGGTCTTTCCAGCCAGGCGTTCAGGTGGCGCTGGATGGTGCCGGAATAGCCGACATCGACGACAGCCAGTTTGCCTTCGCCGGTCAGCCCGGATTCCTCCAGATAGCGTTGCAGTGCCGGGGCCTCGAGTTCGGCCTGGGCGATAATGCGGGGCATCAGATGGCGCAGTACCGGCTCGATCTGGCTGACGTCGTTGTTGCCGATATCGAGCAACCGCCGGACACTCCACAGGCCTCGTGCTTCCAGGTCGCGCAGCTCGGCGTCGTCGAGAACGACACCGAAGCGAGCGGCGAGCAGATTCTCCAGAGTACCGGCGAAGTAGTTGGGCCGGGCGAGGGTCAGAATGTCGTCGAAATCACCCAGGCGCGGAACGCTGACTGCCCGGCGCGACAGCACGAGGTAATGTGCTGACGCCGTGCCAGGCTCGCGTTCCTCCCACAGATCGAAGGCCGCCTTGAGCAGCTTGCCTTCGCGGGAGAGGAAGTAGAGGCGGTCGGTGCCATCGCGCTCGGCACGCTCGCGTAGCCAGGTCACGAAATGGGTGAGCAGCGGTCCGACCACGTTGTAGCCTAGCAGCTCGGCTGAGCCCTGGGAGAAGGCCGCTGGGCGGAAGGTGCCGAAGGCGATCTTGGCGAAGTTGCGGCGCAGCAGCAAACCCAGGGCCAGTTCGGCGCTGAGGTCGTCACGACCCCGGATGCTTTCCACCAGGCGGCTCCAGTGCGGCAGGCCGCGCGCGAGGTCTACCGGTTTGAGCACGTGCAGCAGGTCCAGGCCCATGTCGCCAGGTATCTGTACATCGGAGCGCTCGTTGTCGCCAATCATGAGCATCTGCTCCGGCAGCAACTGCTCCTGGCGCAGGGCCAGTTCGTAGAGCTGCCCGGTATCCTTGCGCACCCCGACTTCTCCGGAGATGTACAGCTTGTCCCACTGCAGGATGCCGGACTTCTGCAGCATGGCGGTGATCACCGGCTGTGGCAGGAACATGTCGCTGAGCAGCACGACGCGTTTGCCCAGGCGCTTGGCATAGCGCAGCAGTGCGATACTGTCGGCGCGCGGAGTGACACAGGCGAATTCGGTCTCCTCCTCGCGCTGGCGCAGGGCCAGGAGGGTACCTTTCTCGATGCCGGCCAGGCGGCCCAGTTCGTCGAAGATTTCCGCGGTGGTGATGTCGCGGCCGGCTTTCTCGCGGGCGCGAGCTTCGGCGATGGCTCGGTAGCGCAGGTACTTTTCCGCCGTGCCCTTGTCCACGCGCTGGGCGGTCAGGCGCTTGATCGATTCCGGGTCGAGCAGCGGACGCAGCAGCAGGGTGTCGAAGATGTCGAATGCGACTGTCTTGATGTTCGGGTTGGCTACCTGTCGTTGCAGGTCCTGTTCGCTGCGCGCCAAGTAGTTGTCGAAGCGCCAGGCCGACCAGGAGTTGGTGTGCTGGCAGCGCAGGATGGCGGGCGGCAGTCCCTGGCTCCGGCTGGTGAGTACCAGCAGGCGTTCCAGGCAATGGGCGAAGGTACCGTCGGTCTGGCCGGCCTCCTCGGCGAAGTCTTCCAGGGTGATACCGGCCTCGAACAGCGGTGCCAGTGCCTGCCGGGAGGCCCAGAACATGCTGCCGGCGGGGAAGTGGAAATAGCTCTCTGGAATGTCGGTGATGCCCAGGCGCTGGCACCATTGGTGGCCCATGGCGCGGTTGGCCAGCCAGGTGTTGGCCACGTAGTGGAGGCGTTCGAAATTCTGTGGATAGACGATGCCGGCCTGGCGCGACGACAACAACTTGAAGATCGCGCGGATCTGCCGCTCGCTGCCGGCCAGGCTCTGGCACAGGTACTCGCGCCAGCCATCGGTGGCACCGTTGTTGAATAGCGATTTCTTGCTGTGCAGGTGCAGCAGATAGTCGTACTGCTTTAGTGCTTCGCCAAACTGGCAGAACATGGGAGCGATGTCCCGGCCACGGTTGGGGACGATCTCGACCTGCAGGGAGCCCTGGTGGGGCAGGTTGGCGAACGTCGCTTTGCAGGCCCGCAGCCCCACCTCGTCCTTGACCGAAACGTACAGGTCGTAGGGGAACGGCATGTGGCTCAGGTAGCCGCGGAATTCCTCGGCCAGATCGCAGTAGTACATGTGCAGGTGGATGGCGATGCGGCCATCCAGCGCCTCGCACGGAGCGACCTGATAGATATCCGTCAGCTCGGTGGGCCAGTGTGCCGGCGGCTGCGCCTGCTGGTCGAGCTGGCGCTTCCAGCGCTCGTAATGGCCCAGGCCCTGGAACGCGAAGCCGAAGCGGCGGTAGGCAGTCAGCAGTAGCCTTTCGCGCTGCGCGGCCGGGATGCGCCAGTAGATCGAGCGCCCGATCTGATGCAGGTAGTTGCGCAGGCTGACCAGCGCTTCCCCGCGTCGGCCGCGGGCCATGCGCGAGGCGAAACGCACGGGCTTGGTCAGCGTCCAGGAAACCGAGCGCTGAATCTCGTCCAGCGAGCCGCGGGCGCTGGCCAGGAGCGATTCACTGTGTTCCAGGTTGGCGGTGAGGCGGGCAATATCATTCAGCCGCTGTTGCGCGTCTTCCAGCTCAAGATTCTGTTTGGCAATCACAAATTGCAGGCTGTCGATGGTGGCCCGCGATTCCTGGAGCGCCGCGAGGTGCAGGCAGTCCTGCTGGTGCAGGGCCTCCAGTGTGGGGCGTAAGGTTCGGCAATGCTCACTCAGCCGCTCGATCTGCAGCATGGCTTCGGGGCTGCCGAGGGCCAGTTCGTCGGCGGCCAGGCGATGCAGCAATTCGAAGCATTCGACGACTTCTTCAGGAGCACGCTCGACCAGCTCATTACCGTCACGGGAGAAGCGGCTGTGCTGCAGATCGGCGCTGAGGAACTTCTCGATGTACTCGCTGAGTTCCGATTGCGCAGGAGCCGGCAGGTTCAGCTGCGTGGCCAGTCGCCGTATCTGCTCGGCCGGCGCACTCATCAGGCGGTCATAGCTGAGTACGGTGGCCTGCTGGCCGCGGCTGTGCAGCAGCCCCTGCAGCATGTAGTCGAGCCAGAGGTAAAGCCCCTTGGCTTCGCTGAAACCGTCGCGTTTATGCAGCGAGCTGGCCACGCTCAGGGGGTGGCGCAGACTGAGGATGAAGGCCGGTTCGATACCGGCCAACTCGAAGACGCGCAGCCAGAAGGGCAGCAGCAGCGAGATGCGCGGGTCCTTCAGGCCGAATACCGGCGCTTGGGAAAAGAACTCGCGAAGGTAATCCAGCGCGCGCTTCTGCAGTGCGGAACCGTCGAAGCTGGCGAGCCTCTCCGCGCTCAATGGTTTGAGCGAGTGCCAGGTGTGTCCGAGCTCCTCGAGGACATCGGTGTTGATGTCGACGATTTCCTGATCTTCCCAGAAGCCGCGCTCATTATTGCTCTGCGCCGCCGGCATCAGGTTATCGCCCAACTCCACGCCCAGTGTCGTGAGCCCCCTGGCAATCGCACTGGTACCGCTGCGGTGCATGCCGAGAACGACTATGGCTCGTTGACGTTCTTGCACACTGAATCTCCGACGTTCTTGTAGTTATGGTCGATCTTGGCCACCTCAGGCAGGCGGCCGTCGGTCACGAGAAGAGCTCGGCCTCTCCGAGTGCGAGGCCCTGGCGGTCCTTGCCGGACAGCTCTGGCTCGCCCTGCAATGGCCACTCGATCGCCAGTACGGGGTCATTCCACGCGATGCAGCGCTCATGCTCGGGAGCCCAGAAATCGGTGGTCTTGTAGAGGAATTCGGCGCTTTCGCTGGTGACGACGAAGCCATGGGCGAAGCCCTCCGGAATCCACATCTGCAGCTTGTTCTCGGCGCTCAACATTTGTCCGACCCAGCGACCGAATGTGGGAGAGCCACGGCGCAGGTCGATGGCTACGTCAAACACTTCCCCCTGGACCACACGGACGAGTTTCCCCTGCGCCTGGCGAATCTGGTAGTGCAGGCCGCGCAGGACATTGCGGGCGGAGCGAGAGTGGTTGTCCTGGACGAACTCGACCGGGTGCCCCACGGCCTGCTCGAATTTCCTTTGGTTGAAGCTCTCGAAGAAAAAGCCGCGGCTGTCGCCAAAAACCTGTGGTTCCAGCAGCAGTACATCGGGAATCGCCAGCGGAGTGAATTTCATCAGTAGACCGTTTGCGTCAGAAGGCGTTGGAGGTAAAGGCCATACCCGCTCTTGGCGAGCGGCGCGGCCAGGCGTTGCAGCTCCTCGGCGCTGATCCAGCCCTGGCGGAAGGCGATTTCCTCAGGGCAGGCGACCTTGAGGCCCTGGCGATTCTCCAGGGTGGCAATGAACTGGCTGGCTTCCAGAAGCGATTCGTGAGTGCCGGTGTCGAGCCAGGCATAGCCGCGGCCCATGATCTCGACCGACAACTCGCCCCGCTCCAGGTAGGCGCGGTTGACGTCGGTGATCTCTAGCTCGCCACGTGCCGAGGGGCGAATGCTCTTGGCGATCTCGACCACGTGCTTGTCGTAGAAATACAGGCCGGTCACTGCGTAGTTGGACTTGGGAACGGCTGGTTTTTCTTCCAGGCTGATCGCCTTGCCCTGGCTGTCGAACTCCACGACGCCATAACGCTCCGGGTCGTGGACGTGGTAGGCGAACACGCTGGCGCCGCTGTCGCGCTGCATGGCGCTGACCAGTAGTTCCTGGAAGTCATGGCCGTGGTAGATGTTGTCGCCGAGTACCAGGGCGCTGAGGTTGTCACCGATGAACTCCTCGCCGATCAGGAAGGCCTGCGCGAGGCCGTCGGGAGATTCCTGTACCGCGTACTGCAACTCCACCCCCCAGCGTTTGCCATCGCCCAGCAATTGCTGGAAGCGCGGCGTGTCCTGGGGGGTGGAGATGATCAGGATTTCCCGGATGCCCGCGAGCATCAGAGTGCTCAGCGGGTAGTAGATCATCGGCTTGTCGTAGACCGGCAGCAATTGCTTGGATACCGACAGCGTGGCCGGATGCAGCCGGGTGCCGGAGCCGCCGGCGAGAATGATGCCTTTGCGTTTCATGTAGCCTTGTTTCCAATCAGTTCGACCAGCATGCGCCGGACGTGGAACTGCCAGTCCGGCAAGGTGAGGCCGAAAGTCTCTCTGAGTCGGGTCGTGTCGAGCCTGGAGTTCGCAGGCCGGACGGCAGGCAGCGGATATTCCTGCGTGGTAATCGGCAGTACCCGCACCGCGGGCGTGCGCAGGGACATGCCCAAGTTCGCTGCTTCCGCGATGACAAAGCGAGCGAAACCGTGCCAGCTGGTTTCGCCCCCCGCGGCCAGGTGATAAATCCCCGTCAGTTGCTCTGCCTGCGGATGCTGGCGCAGGGTAGAGAGCGCCTGGGCTGTCACATCGGCAATCAGTTCGGCACTGGTCGGCGCACCAACCTGGTCGGCGACGACGCGCAGTTCGTCACGGTCGGCCGCCAGACGCAGCATCGTCTTGGCGAAGTTGGCGCCACGAGCCGCGTAGACCCAGCTCGTGCGGAAGATGAAGTGGCGACAGCCGCTTTCGCGAATCGCCTGCTCGCCGGCCAGCTTGGTCCGCCCATAGGCATTGAGCGGTGCGGTCGGGTGTTCCTCGCGGAATGGGTGTTCGCCCTTGCCGTCGAAGACATAGTCCGTGGAATAGTGCACCAGCCAGGCATCCAGCTCGCCGGCCAGTTTGGCGAGCAGGCAGACGGCCTCGGCGTTCACGCGATGCGCGCGCTCCGGGTCGGCTTCAGCCTTGTCCACGGCCGTGTAGGCGGCGGCATTGACGATGATGCGGGGCCGCAGCTCCCGGATCAGGGCTTGCAGGCCCTCGAGGTCTTCCAGATTGCCGCGTTGGCGGTCGCAGGCGACCAGTTGGCCAAGAGGAGCCAGCGAGCGCTGGAGCTCCCAGCCGACCTGGCCGTTGGCGCCCAGGATCAGGATATCGTTCATGCGTACTGCTGGCTCAGCCACTCCCGATAGGCACCGCTGGCGACGTTCTCGACCCAGGCCTGGTTGTCCAAGTACCAGCGCACGGTCTTGGCAATTCCGGTTTCGAATGTCTCGGCCGGCTTCCAGCCCAGTTCGCGTTCCAGGCGGGAGGCATCGATGGCATAGCGGCGGTCGTGGCCGGGGCGATCCTTCACGAAGCTGATCTGCTCGCGGTAACTGCGGCCATCTGTGCGTGGGGCTTCCTGATCGAGCGTGTCGCAGATGCGGTGTACGACGTCCAGGTTGGCTTTTTCGTTCCAGCCACCGACGTTGTATGTCTCGCCCACCTGGCCCGCCTCCAGCACGCGGCGAATGGCGCTGCAGTGATCCTTGACGTACAGCCAGTCGCGGATCTGCTGGCCATCACCGTAGATCGGCAGTGTTTCGCCGGCCAGTGCATTGCGGATTATCAGCGGGATCAGCTTCTCGGGGAAGTGGTACGGGCCGTAGTTGTTCGAGCAATTGGTGGTCAGCACCGGCAAGCCGTAGGTGTGATGGTAGGCGCGCACCAGATGGTCGGACGCCGCCTTGGATGCCGAGTACGGACTGTTGGGTTGGTAGGGGTGCTGTTCGGTGAACGCCGGAGCGTCTGCCTCCAGGGAGCCATAAACCTCGTCGGTGGATACATGGAGGAAGCGAAATTCGCTCTTGCGCTGCTCGTCCAGCGCACCCCAGTAGGCGCGCACGGCTTCGAGCAGGTGGAAGGTTCCCACCACGTTGGTCTGGATGAAGTCTTCTGGGCCGAGAATCGAGCGATCCACGTGGGACTCGGCGGCGAAGTTCAGCACGGCCCTTGGCTGGAGCTGCTGCAGCAGGGACGCCACCAACTGCGTATCGCCGATGTCGCCGTGCACGAAATGATGGCGCTCGTCTCCCTCCAGGCTCGCCAGGTTGTCGCGATTGCCGGCATAGGTCAGCTTGTCCAGGCTGACGACGGTTTCGTTGTGTATCCCCAGCCAGTCGAGCACGAAGTTGGAGCCGATGAAGCCGGCGCTGCCGGTTACGAGGATCGTCATTGGGTCACAGCCTCTGAATAAGCGATGCGGCAACCAGTCCGAGGTTGCCGGGAAGCGTTTGTCGATAAACCCCTGACTGACTGATCAGCGACAGCTTGCGATGCAGCGGCGCACGGCGCGCACTGCCGAACAACTCGAGGATCTGCTGGTTCTCGTGGGTCAGGTGCTCCCTGAAATGGGAGACGGCCTCAAGGTTCACGTCGTTCCAGTGTCGGAACGTTCCTTTCAGCATGCGTTGGAGACGGACAAACCGGTCCCTGACGCTCGAGTTCGAGCCTATCAGGTTATTGCCGTGTTGGCGGTAGTTGATCGCCGGGTGTGCATCGTAATTCACGCGGCCACCGCACCCGGTCACGATGATGTACGCCCACCAGTCGTGGGAAATGATCGGGATATGCGTGGGCGTCATGCGGAGCAAGCGCGCGGTGGTGACATTGAAGAGCATGGTGTTGCCGCCGGCGATGCTCTGCACGAGGGCATTGGCGAAGCTGGGGGCCCGTCGGAACAACGGCGAAAAGCCTATACCTTGGCCGTTGGCGTCGATCAACCGCGTACGAGAGCAATACAGCAGAGGAAGGCCGGCAGGGTGCGAAGCTGCCCAGGCAAGTCCACGCTCAAGCTTTTCCGGCTCCCACAGGTCGTCCTGGTCGCAGAATGCGAAGTACTCGGCCTGGTCGCTGGCGCGCCTGATCAGGGAGAGGAAGTTGGCGGCGAATCCTTGGCGAGGGCCCGCGTGGATCTGCAGACGCTCACTACCCAGTTGACACTGGTATTCCTGCAAGACGCCCAGCGTGGCATCGCTGGAGCCGTCGTCCGAAGCATGGATCACCCAGTCCTGGAAGGTCTGGGCAATCAAGGAATCCAACTGTTCACGGAGGTAGGCAACTCCGTTGAAGGTGGACAGCAGTATGGCGACCGTGGCCGGGCGGTTGAGGCTTGTACAAGGCACGGCAAGAGCTGAATGCTGTCTTTCCAAAGCGGCATCCCCTGCTTCTTATTAATTATTTATCGCTTATATGACCCAGAATAAGTGTCTAGGACGCGCCTGGGCAACCCTGCTGCGGAATGACCGGCCAGTCAGTTTCCCTGCGGTCGATTCGCTGGACCTCAGCCATCCTCCTGCGACTCCTGCGTCCGCATCAGAACTGGCTGATCAGCTCGATGAAGCGAGCCCGCACCTTGTCTTCGGAGAAGATCGATCTGCAGCGCTGCAGCCCGCCATTCCCCAGCGCCGCGAGCCGCTCCGGGTCGTTCTGCAGGGCGATGATCGCCTCGGCCAGCTTGCCGGGATTACCCGCCTCTATTGTGACCGCAGCCTCGCCATCGGGGGCGACCCAGTTTACACCGGTCTGCAGCCAGCAGTTGATGATCGGCCTGGCGCACGCCATTGCATCCAGTTGGGCGATGCCGAAGGCTTCCGAGTAGTACACGGAGGGGAACAGGAATATCTTGGCGTAGCGGATCAGGTGGTACTTGTCGACTTCGCTGACGAAGGTACTGATGTAGTGCACCCGCGCTGGGTAGTCTTTGGCGAGGCTGATGAATCGATGTGCTTCAGGCCCCCTGCCGAAGACCAGGAGATTGACCTGTTCTTTACGCTCCATGAGCAGTCGGAACGCCATTTCCAGTGATTCGGACCCTTTGTAGCTCACCAGGCGGCCGAAGAATACGCAGTAGCCTTCGCGGATGAAGCTTTCGGGCAGCAGTGCCTTGGGCGAGTGGGCCAGGCAATGCTCTACATGTAAGAGATTCGCAGTGTACGGCAGCACTTCGACTTCGCGGCCAATATTGCCAAGCACTTCGGAGCGTTCTTTTAATGCAGGGCTTCCACTGAGCAGAAGATCGGCCTGGCGTGCGGCATAGCGATCAAATAGATAGGTGAACTTCTTGAGGTGCCGCTGGCGATAGACATCGCAGTGATAGCTGACGACAATTTTTCCCTTGATCAACTTTCTAGTCATCCACAAGGCGATGCTGGCCAAGGGGAACTGGAGATTGAGGTGGAGAATCCTCGATTGTGCAGCGAGAAGAGCAAAGTGCCAAAAGAAAGTGGGACTCAGCGGGACTGACAGCAGGTTTCCCAAGGATGCAACGCGTAGCACTGTGACTCCGTCAATCTGCTCCATTCGAGAACGAGCTGCTCTTTCGCTCGCACAGCACAATACCACTACCCGATACCCTTGTTCGGTATACCAGTGTGCGTACTGCTTTACGGCTGTCTCGATACCACCCGTGGATGGGGAGTAGTATTTGTTTATGAGGAGAACATCTGTTTTTGGCACTGTGTTGGGGGTTTCAGTGAGGATATATTGGCCTGAACTAATGTTCAGGCCACCTAGGCCGCGAATTAGATCCGCTTGAGCAGCGTTGCGCCGTTCCTGAGCGGAATGGGCCTCCACCCGTTTTGCACCGCTGAGTCCAGGAAGCTCTGCAAGCTTTTGTCGCTGAGACCTTTAGCGTATTCCTTCATCCTGGGAGATACCATCACAGCATCAATTCCTTTTTGCTCGATGTATTGAGCCGCACTTGTGTCTGCTGGAATGTCGCTGGCGAATATGAACTGGCAGGAAAGATAGATACACCAACCTCCATCCACTTCCAGCATCTTTTGTATGGTCGTGCTGTTGCGAATATCCAGGATCGAAGAGAAATTTACCCGGTCATGAGCAGCAGGGGAGGGGATCAGAAGGTAAAGTGAAATTAGAAGTGAAAACGAGGTGATCGGGGTGTTGGCCAGGCGTTCACTGGTCAGCAGAGTCGCCAACAACAATGAGCAACAGCAGAATATGATAAGAGTGTAATGAGCTCTTGGGTATATTGAGAAAGTGGAAATCAGCGGAGGTGCACTGGCTAATATGAGGAATATAACAACCCCTTTTCTACTTCTGGCCTCCCTAAGGATTTTTTCTGAGTTGTGGCGAGTGAGAATATTTTTCGCTAGCATGAGTAGGGCGAAAGCTAAAATTGCAGCCGCGATTGTTCCTTGGGAAAATGGTGAGGAGAAAATATTTGAAATGCTGGTCAGGAAGTCGCGTGCATTGGCTAGGATATGATCTATCAGGACTCTCGGGTAGTGCCTGAGCATGTCGGATATACTATTCGTATCCGGTGCATCCTTGTGGAGGATGCTGAGCCAGTTCAGCCAGGGGTCAACGTTGGTCTGTCCCGATTCGAATTTTCTCAAAGCATAATGCTGGCCAAATGCAAGGAATGAACGGCCGCCCGAACTCAGTACCGGAAAGCTCGATATCACAGAAAGAGCGATCAGTGCTGCCAGAGAAAATACACTTGTTCGCAAGAGGGAAAGCTGGTCGAGGAGGTCACCTTTTAATGCGATCCTGAGCTGATTTGCAGCCAGGAGCATGGTAAGGAATAGGGACGCGTAAAAGCTTATTACAAACTCTGGCCTGATAAAGCAAAGAAGAAAGAATATCAGTGCGGAAATGCTGCAGGCGTCAAGGGTTGAGCCTCTGGTGTAAGTGAGCATTGCTCCGATGGATATTAGGGAGATAGCCAGGAAGCTGATGTAGGGCCAGACTTCGATCAGGTTGCTGCTGATCAAGAAGATGAAAACTAGAGTGCAGTATGAGAGTGAGCGCGTCAGTTTGTATGTGGCAAGCAGCAGCAATCCGACGCTCAGGGTGATGTTTAGTGCAGGTCCGATTATGTAAAGATTTAGTGGGTCCGAAATCTTCAGGCTCACTAAGTAGTGGTAAAGGGAATAGAGCGGGGATCTTTCATACTGGCTGAAGCTTGGAAGTTGTCCGAGGCCTTGCGATAGATATATGCTCTCGTCAAATAAAGATATGTCGATCCTGGTGCATAGGGATAAAGCAAGGAAAATAATGAAAAGAGCAAGAATGGCTCCTCCGCCCAGCTCCAGCTTGCGATGAAGATCAAGCATTTTTATTTTCCATTACTTTGTTGTAGAGCATGTAGTATTTTTCTGACATATCGGTTGCGCGGAATAGTCGCTGGTAGCGTTCTCGGGCGTTTCTACCCATCGCGTTGGCTGACTCCGGGTTTTCTATGAACCATTTCATGGCATGGTTCAATTCAGTTGGTGAGCCCGGCGGTATCACCAGACCAGTCTCGCCATGTATATTTATATAGGTTGTGCCAGTTCCTATTTCGCACGAAATAAGAGGCTTCCCATACATCGCAGCTTCCAGCAAGGATATACCGAACGCCTCTGAGCGCAGGTGCGAGGGGAATACGGCGGCCTGGCAAAGCTGAAGGAGCGCAACCTTGTCTGCGTCCGGTAGCGCACCGAGAAAGTGAATGTTGTCGAGGCCACACTGCAGTGCGGTTTGCCGAAGCCTCGCTTCCTCTGGGCCGGAACCTACGATAACCACGGGGTAGGGCAACTTTTCACATGCCTGCAGCAGCGTGTCGAGGCCTTTGTAGTAGCGGAGGACGCCTACAAACAGGAAGAAGGGTTTTGGAAACCTGGCCCTCCACGCTTGGAATGTTCCCGGCTCAGGTTTTGTATATGTATTCTCGTCCAGGCCGATAGGGATTATTTCGGTCTTTTCGGCGTACTGGCGAAGTATAGGGCTGCTCTGAATATAGTTCGGCGAGGTCGCGACTATTCTATCGACGGAACCAAGGAAACGATGCATCAGAGGCGAATAGATCTTCATTGCTGTTTTTTGTCTGACGACGTCAGAATGATAGGTCACAACGCTGGGATTGTCTATTCTTGCAATGATGTGTGCCATGTCCATGAATGGCCATGGGTAATGATAGTGGATGACGTCAACTTCCTTCGAAAGGCTCTTCAGCATCGAAATGGCCGCTGTCGAGAAAGGCGTTGAAAGCAGTTCGAAGTTCTTTTTCACAGAAACTGCGTTGTGCTGGCCAACTCTTTGGGAAACTCCTTCTCCACTCGTTGTGGACAGCACGGTACTTTCAACGCCTCGAGCGTGCACGCCCTCGCAGATCTGAAAGATGACTTGCTCTACTCCCCCAAAGGTTTCGGGGTAATAGGTCTTGTAAAAGTGCAATACCTTCATTGTCTTTTCTCAAGACGATTCCTGAGCGTCTTGAACCAAACAGCATACGGCTGGTAGGCCCACCACTTGAGGGGCACTTTTCCATGGTATTTGGCGACGACTGCCATGGCTTCCCGATAGTGGGCACTTCGTTGAGTGCTTGTCTTGGTTTCGGAATGCTCTCGGTTGGTGGCCACGAAATCTTCCAGGAAAACCGGTTGGCCGCCATGTTTGTAAAGACGCCACCAGAGATCGTAGTCCATGGCCATGTGCAGGGATGCATCAAGGCCACCTATCGCCTCCCATGCACTGCGGCGAATCAGTGTCGCAGGCTGTGAAACGATGCAGCGAAGCGCCAGGCGGCGCTCCGTGAACGGTTGGGTCCATACCGGCGAGCTGCTGCCATCCGACTCTTTCAGATTCCATGCCCTGGCATAGGCGAATGGGGCGGTCGGTGATGCTTCAAGGGTATGTACCAGTTTGTCCAGGCCACACGGTTCGAACAGATCATCGCTGTTCAGCCAGCAAACATAGGGAGCGCTCCCTTTGGCGATGGACTCATTGATCGCCGCGGCCTGTCCTGCGTCAGGATGGCTGCGCCAGCCCGCGAGCCTTGGCTCCCAGGCTTTGATGATATCCACCGAATTGTCGGTAGATGCAGCGTCCGCTACATATACCTCCATCTTGGTCGTGTTTCCAAAGATTGAGGAAAGTGCTGCTTCGAGGTATTTCCCTTGATTGAACGAGGGGACCGCGACAGTGACCAGAGGAGCGCTCAAACTAGATTCTCGTGCTTTGCTGGAAGTCGATGTAGGCCTGCTGAAGGCCTTCTGCCAAGCTGGTTTGAGGAGCCCAGCCCATTGCCTTCAGGCGCTCGATGTTCATCAGCTTCTGCGGAGTGCCATCAGGCTTGGTCGGGTCAACCTGTATCGAACCGGTATAGCCGACGGTCTGCGCGACCAATTGAGCGAGTTCCAGGATGCTCAGGTCAGAACCATAGCCGACATTGATGTGCGAAAGGGTCGGCTGCGTGACCTGCTGATAGGCTTCCAGTCCCAGTTCCATGACATGCACGGATGCCTTGGCCATGTCGTCCACATAGAGGAACTCCCGGCGCGGAGTGCCGCTTCCCCAAATGCTGACAGCGGGGGCGTTGGCCAGCTTGGCTTCGTGGAAGCGCCGAATCAGAGCAGGGATGACGTGGCTGTTCTCGCCGTGATAATTGTCGCCCGGACCATAGAGATTGGTCGGCATGACGCTGCGGAAGTCGCAGCCGTACTGGCGATTGTACGATTCGCACAACTTGATCCCGGCAATCTTGGCAATCGCATAGGGCTCATTGGTGGACTCGAGCGTCCCGGTGAGCAGTGCGTGTTCACTCATGGGCTGAGGTGCCAGCCTTGGATAGATGCAGCTGGAGCCCAGGAACAGCAGGCGCTCGACGCCGTGCTTCCAGGCCGAGTGAATGATATTGGCTTCAATCATGAGGTTTTCATAAATGAAGCTTGCCGGGTAGGTGTTGTTGGCATGAATGCCACCCACCTTCGCGGCAGCGAGATAGACCTGCTGGGGCTTCTCGTCGGCAAAGAACTGCTCGACCTGGCGCTGATCGCACAGGTCGAGTCCCTGACGGTCCCGGGTCACGATGTTCTCGTAACCGCGGCTCCGGAGCTCGCGCAGGATGGCAGAGCCCACCATCCCGCGATGCCCCGCCACATAGACTTTTTCAGTGTGTGGCATGTTCATCGTTACTCGTGGTAGTTGAACGCGCTGTAGCCGTGACGCTTGACCAACTCATCGCGCTCGGCCGATTTGAGGTCTTCCCGGACCATTTCGGTGACCAGTTCCTGGAAGGTGGTCTTCGGGGTCCAGCCGAGCTTGTTCTTCGCATTGGAAGCATCGCCCAGGAGCGTCTCTACCTCGGCAGGGCGGAAGTAGCGCGGGTCCACGGCGACGATGCAGTTGCCTTTCTCGCCGTAGCCCTTCTCGTCGACGCCTTCACCTTTCCAGGTGATGCTGAGCTCAAGCTCCTTGGCCGCGGCATTGACGAAGTCGCGAACGCTGTACTGGATGCCGGTCGCGATCACGAAATCTTCCGGCTTTTCCTGTTGCAGCATCAGCCACTGCATTTCGACGTAGTCACGGGCATGACCCCAGTCGCGCTTGGCGTCCATGTTGCCCAGGTACAGGCAGTCCTGCAGGCCGAGCTTGATACGGGCGAGCGCACGGGTGATCTTGCGGGTCACGAATGTTTCGCCGCGAATCGGCGACTCGTGGTTGAACAGGATGCCGTTGCAGGCATACATGCCATAGGACTCGCGATAGTTCACGGTGATCCAGTAAGCGTACAACTTGGCCACCGCGTAGGGGCTGCGCGGGTAGAACGGCGTGGTTTCGCGTTGCGGAATTTCCTGTACCAGGCCGTAGAGTTCGGACGTGGAGGCTTGATAGAAGCGGGTTTTCTTCTCCAGGCCGAGGATCCGGATGGCTTCCAGAATACGCAGGGCACCGAGGGCGTCGGAGTTCGCGGTGTATTCCGGCTCTTCGAAGCTGACGGCGACGTGAGACTGGGCGGCGAGGTTGTAGATCTCGTCCGGCTTCACCTGCTGGATAATGCGGATCAGGCTGGTCGAGTCGGTCAGATCACCGTGATGGAGAATGAAGTTCCGGTTCTTGACGTGCGGGTCCTGATAAAGGTGGTCAATACGGTCGGTATTGAACAGCGACGTACGACGCTTGATGCCGTGGACCTCATATCCCTTGCTAAGCAGCAATTCAGCGAGATAGGCGCCGTCTTGGCCGGTGACTCCCGTGATCAGGGCTACTTTCATGATGTTCTCCATTTACTTGCTTGCGGCCTTCAGAAAGGCTGAAAGCCTTTTGTCTTCTTGAATGTGCTTGAGCAGAAAGATGAAATGCCTGAACGGCATCTGAGCTCTCGAAAGAAGCGTAGGGGCATGTCGGCTCCGAATCCGCTTCATTTCGCGAACACCATTGCTTCCGTACTCGCTGCTGGTTTTCTGATCCTGGTGGATACGGAACCCACCCAGGAAGTGGGGGATATGGGAAAAACGTGCGCCGCAGTCGAGGAATCTCAGGAGGAGGTCCCAGTCGAGGGCAAACGCCAGTTTATCATCCAGTCGAGCACCGGAGCGCGCCCACAGGTCTCTTCGCCAGAACAAGGTTTCCTGCGGGATATAGTCGATGTGCCGCATCAGTTCGCCATCATGTCTGGGCAATATCCAGCGACCGACGATATTGTCTTCGGTGTCAATCAGAACGCGGTTTCCATAAACGGCATCGATTTCCGGGTTCTCCTGGAACAAGCGGGCCACATACGCCAGTGTTCCCGGGAGCAGAATGTCGTCGGAATTCAAGAATGCCATGATCTCACCATTGCATCGGGAGAAGCCCCGGTTTATGGCATCTGCCTGCCCGCTATCCTTTTCGATGAAGTAGTGGAAGTCAGGGGAGTTCTCAGCCCGGAGCACATCCAGCGTGCAGTCGGTCGACTGATTGTCCTGAACTATATATTCAAGATTGGAATAGCCTTGCGATAGAACACTTCTAATAGTGCTTGCGATGAAGCGCCCCTGATTGAATGACGGGGTCACTATCGAAATTCGAGGCGGAACTTGCCCGGTGCTGGATGGCAGTTCCAGTGTTTCGGTCAGTTGGAATCGCTGGCTACCCTGCTCGAGCACGCCAAGTTTGATGCCGAGCAGGATTCGCAGGCGCGTGCCGAGAGATAGGGACTGGGACATCGATTCTCTCAGCTTTCCGTGCAGATTCTGGCGCTGGAGTCCACGCCAGCCATCCCATAGAAGGGCTGCGCCTGGAAGCCCATGTGGCCTTGTGGAACGATGGAGAAACTGGAGGCGTTGGTGATGACGCAGTGGCGCGACGAAGTAGACTCGATCTCCGCCATCGAGGAGTTCTCGAGGTTGCGATGAAGCGCCCTGGGCCAGGTCGCGAAGCCGATATCCAGTGCGTATTCGCCGGTAGCGAATGCCAGGGGGATATCGAAGGAGGCGCGTACCGTGCTGCCTTTTTCCAGTCGCGACGGGACAGGCGTAGCGCACTGCCCCGAGTTCCTGCCATGAATCACCACGCCGCGATCGGTCCTGAGGACAAATCCGATAACGGGCGTCTCGAGCGCTTCGTGGACCACGAATTCGGCGTAGATGCGCAATTTCTCGAATTGCCTGAAGACCTGGCGGGTGTCGTCGAACTCGTCGGTGATGGCCATGCGAGTGCATTGCACCAAACCGTCACCCGTCTGCTCGCGGTCAGTCATGTCCATGCCGGCGCTTTCAGGCCAACGGAACTGCTCATCGCTGAATTCCTGCGGGGAGTCGTCCAGGTGTGAAGCGCTCTCGTTCAGTCGGCGCGCGTCGTCACTGAGCATCTTCTTGGCGTTGATGTGGCCCAAGGCGTAGTAGCGGTTGATCGCCTCGGTGGCATCACCCTGGTAGACCACATTGCCGTGATGCAGCAGGAGTACTTCATCGCAGTAATGCATCACGTCATCCATGCTGTGCGTTACCAGAATGACGGTACAGCCGCGCTGGCGAAGCCGCTCTAGGCGCTCGTAGCATTTGAGCCGGAAGAAGATGTCACCCACGGCGAGGGCTTCGTCGACGATCAGAACGTCCGGATCGATGCAGGCCTGAACAGCGAATGCCAACCTTACGAACATGCCGCTCGAGTAGGTCTTTACCGGTGAGTCGATGAACTCGCCAATGTCCGCGAAAGCTTCGATCTCCGGCAGGATGCGATCAAAGTCCTTGCCCGAAACGCCGAGGATCTGGGCATTCAGCCGGGCGTTTTCACGGCCGGTGAACTCGGGGTTGAAGCCCGCCCCCAACTCGAGCAGGGCGGCAATGCGACCGTAAACGGTGACGTGCCCGCTGGAGGGCTGCAGGATGCCGCTGATTATCTGCAACAGGGTGGACTTGCCACTGCCGTTCTGGCCAATGATGCCGAAGAAACTCCCTCTTCTGATTTTCAGCGACAGGGGCTTGAGCGCCGTGAAGGTTTCCTGCTTCTGCCGCCGACCGAGCAGCAGGCCGCGCACGCGTTGCAGCGGGCTCTTGTACAGGTCGTACTGCTTCGAAACATTATCGACGCTGATGGTGTGGTCAGAGCACATCGGCGAATCCTGGGCGCATTCTGTGGAAGACAACGTAGCCAAAGGCCGCGATGGCAGCCGCTACGATCGCGTAGACGCCCAGCGCCGACCAATCCATGTCGTTGTGGGAGAAGATCAGTGTGCGAACTGTCTCCACCGGGATCGTGAGTGGGTTGATGTTGAGCAGCCAGCGGAATTGCTGGGGGACCATTTCCGCCGGATAGCAGATGGGGGCGGTGAACAGCATGATGGTCGCCAAGCTGGTTGTCAGTTGCGGCAAGTCCCGGAAGAAGACGCCGACGGCGGACAACAGCCAGCCCAGTCCTGCGGTGAGTACAAAGAGCAGGAGCAGGGGAACGGGTAGCCAGAGCGCGTGCAATGGCAGGGTTCCCGAGTAATAGAGTGTGCCGGCCAGCAGGATGCCAATGCCGAAGATCACGCCGACCGCGGTCCCGGCAGCGCCCACCAGTGGAAGGATTTCCAGTGGGAAGATGACCCGCTTTACATAGGATGTGTTGCTGACGATCAGCGACGGCGCGCGGACCAGGGTATCGGCGATCAGGCTGTGCAGCAGGATGCCGCAGAACAGCAGCAGCCCGAAGGGCACGTCGCGGCCGTCGGGCGTCTGGATGCCCCATCGGGAGCGCAGTACGACCTGAAACACAAATCCGTAGAGCAGTAGTTGCAGCAGCGGTTGGCCGATCATCCACAGGCTGCCAAGAAGGGAGTTCTTGTAGCGCATGGAAATATCGCGGCGAGTCATCTGCACGATGAGTCCCCGGTTGCCCACGATTGATCGAATGCCGCTGACGAGTCCTGTACCCACGATCTGGCCCTTAGGGTTTGGGAGTATTCATAACGGAGTGAACGACGCCCATGAACGAGTCGGCGAACTCCTGCTGGTATTTTCCGTAGTCAAGCGCCTTGCGAGCAGGCGGCGCCTTCGCGTATTTCTCCAGCAGCGCAGCAAGCGCGGCGGAGTCGGTCGCATCGAAGAACTCGATGTTTTCTTCTGCCTGCTCCACATTCGCGGGCAGGCGCGAGGCGATCACATACTGTGACACCGACTTGGCGTCTTCGATCACTGTCGACCAGCCTTCGAACAGGGAAGGCTGCACGATGCAGGTCGCGTGGCGGAAGATAACCATCTGATCTTCCCGCGGGATGAAGCCGAGGAAGCGGACATTCTCGCTCAGACCCGACTGCGCAACCTTGTTGCGGAGCTTGTCGGAGTGGTCCGGTGCGCGGTGGTCGTGCTCCTTGCCCGAAAATGCCACTACGACCTCGACTCCGCGATCCTTCAGTATTTTCACTGCATCAATCACGGTCTCGTGGTTCTTGTGGATCCAGAACTGGTTCGGGCAGTAGAAGAAGTGTTCCGGCAGCTGGTATCGGTTCAGTACGTCTGCGGGTGCCAGGTCTGGCTGCATGGGTTCGAACGTAGCGAAGTGAACGACGTACTTCTGGACATCCGCTTCGGGATAGAACTCTTCGAAGTCGGTTCGGGCGGCTTTGCTGCTGAAGACGATGTGCCGAAAATCATTGAAGTAGGATCGATGCTGCGCTTCGCGTGCCTTGAGCTCGTCCGTGCTGAAAAATTCCGGGAGCCGCTTGTCCTGGAAGTCAGGTATCCAGCAGGCGGTCTGCTGCAGCCGGGTATCGATCGGGTAGGGGAAGATCAGGTCGAAGTTGAGCTGCCGCTTCCAGAAACGCGGGGTCAGCCAGGACAACAGTTTCGCCTTGCGGGAAATACCGCCGTCTATGCCATCGATCTGCCCGGGCTTGATCCAGTTGAGACGCGGATATCCCGTCTCTTTCTGAATGAACTCGAATGACGTTTCCGAATGGCTGATGATCCAGACATCCGGTTGCTTGGCGGGAGCGATCAGGTTCAGGGAGCTGACCAGATTCTTGATGTAATACGTTCCACCAATCCAGCTTTCGTCATAGTTGAAAGGGATTCCGATGACGGGGCGTTTCAACAGTTAATCTCCGGCGATTCGCGGGTCAGAGGGTTTTCAGCCAGTTGGCCACATGACCAAGGCCGCTCTGCAGTTCGTACTGGGGCGTGAAGCCAAGGCTGCGAAGGTAGGAAACATCGGCCTGCCAGTAGCTCGGGTCGCCGGTCCGCTCGTTGCCAGTGAACACGACGTCTTTTTCCACCCCGAGTGCGTCGAGCAGCGTGGTGGCGGCAGTCTTGATCGTGGAGGCGGTACCGCTGGCCACGTTGACGGCGCGTCCGTCGAAGTCTCCCCGATGCAGAAGCACATTGAGTGCATGGGCGATATCAGCGACATAGATGAAGTCGCGGGTCTCGCGGCCGGTGCCGAAGAGCTCGATGCGAGGCTGGTGCAGCGATTTCTGGTAGATGTCCCAGAACAGCTGCTTCCTGAGGTGTGGTCCGTAAGCCGAGAAGACACGCAATGAAATGGATTGCGTACCGAACAGCTGGGCGTACTCCAGGCACATTTCTTCCGCGCTGCGCTTGTGCCATCCGTATGGTGACAGGGGGCTGAGAGCATCGCTCTCCTGAATCGGCAGGGTCGTGGACGGATTGCCGTAGACGGCCGCACTGGAGAAGTGAATGAATCGGGTGTGGGCCGAGACCTTGCGAATCGCTTCAAGCGTCTGGGCAATTCGGACGGTGTTCAGGGTGTAGTCGTGCAGCGGATTGGCGAACGATTCCGGGACGCTGGCCGCCCCTGTGCAATTGATGCAGGCATCGGGCTGTACCTGCTGGAACAGCGCTTCGAAATCCGGCGTCTCCGGATGGATGTTCAGGCAGTCGGTGCGCCCGGCCAGGGGGATGTCCGCACCGACGATTTCGTGGCCGTGTTGCCCCAGCAACGTGGCGATGTGGCGT
Organism: Pseudomonas sp. BB438; assembly: GCF_057180225.1. Taxonomy (NCBI): domain Bacteria; kingdom Pseudomonadati; phylum Pseudomonadota; class Gammaproteobacteria; order Pseudomonadales; family Pseudomonadaceae; genus Pseudomonas; species Pseudomonas sp. BB438. The sequence continues at coordinate 6,098,323 of NZ_CM170001.1, read as the reverse complement.
CCAATGAAGCCGTGAACGCCGAGAACTAGAACTTTCATGCCGCGACCTTCTTCTTCTGGGCTACGTAGGTGTACGGACGTCCCGCTATCTGCCGCTCATTGACGCTGGCAATGGTGTGTTCGGAGTGGGGGAAGTAGTTGATCGGGCTCTCCGCGAACTTGTACTCCCGGATCAGGGTCATGTCGGCTTCGTTGATGAAGTCACAGTACTCCTCGCTCCGATAGGCGTTCTCGCCATGCGTATACCGGTGGAAGGGATGGTTCTCCAGGAAGAACTGCATGTCTGCCTCATCGAAGATCACGTGCTCGCGTACGAAGAAGGCAGAACCGTCATCTTTCATGAGGCTGCGGATCTTTTTCAGCGCGACTACTGGATCTCTGAAGTGGTGCACGACCTGCCGGCAATAGACGATATCGAACTGATCGCTCATGGACAGCAACTCGACGGGTTGCTGCACGATCTTCAGCCGGCTCGCGACGGAGGCGTCCAGTTCCTCGGCTGCCAGTGCGAGCAGCTTTCTGGCGGCTTCGGTGCCCACGATGTCATCCGGTGAGGGCTCTGCCAGCGTCACCTCGTAGCCGGACAGCGCAAAGGCCACCGCCATGACGCCACCGGCGCCGCCGATGTCCAGGATCGAGCGGGCATTGGGATTCGCGGCCCGGAACTCTTCAAGCGTATGCAGGAACTCTTCGGTGGCCATGAAACGACGCAGGGAGCCCATCAGATCGCGGTGCAGATAAGCGTCTCGGAGTACCGAATCAAGCGCGGGATTGCCCTGGGATGCATGAATGATTTCTTCCCAGGTCCAGCGCTCCTTGGGCACGAAACTGACGAATCGCGCAGGGGAGCCGGCGAAGACGCAATACGGTGCCACATCACGGGTAACCATCGAGCGGGCGCCGATGACGGCCCCCTTGCCGATGCGCACGCCTTTGAGAATCGCGCATTCGAATCCAACCCAGACGTTGTCTTCGATATGGATCGGCCCGGAAGCAACCTGGGACCAGTCCTTGTACGCGCCCATGCGGCCCGCGTCGACGCCGGCTTTCCAGTCATAGGCATCGTTGGCGCGGATGTCCGGATCCAGCGAGTGTGCATTGGAGTCCATGAGGGTGCAGTCCCAGGACAGCATCACGTTGTTGCCGATGTGGATCCCGTCTTCCTGCGCGCAGATGAACTTGCAGCCGCTCCCGATCGAACTCTTGTCGCCGATGGTGACGGAGCCAATTCCCCGCTCGAATACATAAGTGCCGCCCACATGGCTGTATTCGCCGACGTGGACGTACGGCCTGTTTTCGATCTTCACCCTGACATCGATGTAGATCGGTTCAATCCGAGTGCCAATGCCGGCCTGCAGGAAGCGATGCCCGCTGGCATCGATGCCCACATGGCGCGTGGGATTGAGCATGAACTGCTTCAGGCGCAACAGGCGGGCCACGATCCGGCGCGTAATGGCGTTCTTGATTCTGCCGATGAAGCGCTTGGCGCCGGCTCGGCTGTACTTGGCGCGAATGCGCTGGGCATTCAGCGTGCGATTGATGATCGATGGATCCTTGCTGCGCACTGCCTTGGCGAACAGCTGGGTCGCCCAGTCACCATGTTTCTCACCGAAAGCGAGATCCTCGGGCGTCATGTCCGCATTCAACCGCTCGATGAACTCTCGCTGGTAGGGCTCAGACACGTGTGCGGAGAAGAAGTTGGCGGGCAGGATGTAGCCGGCAACTATGGGCGCGAGGGCTTCGTACTGGTCGAAGCTCTTGAAAAGCTCCAGGCACAACTTGCGGACTGTCAGGAAGTCGAGGGCTTTCTGATCATTGGTCTTGGTGGTCGAGTTTGCGCGCTGGTAGTAGCCGTAACTGATGCTGCCGTCGATATAGACGCGCTGGGCGGTCAGCATCAGGTGAATGGCGAATGGGTGATCTTCATAGAACACGCCTTTCGCAAAGGTGATGCCGTGCTGCACCAGGTGGCTGCGCCGGGAGATCAGACGCCAGGGGGGCGTGTTCCAGCAGGATATCGCCGCAAAGGTTCCGGCGCTTTCCAGTGGGTAAAGCGACTGCCCTGCCAGATGCGGAGGCACCAGGCTCGAGGGGGCTGCGGGCTGATCGTCGAACGTGAATTCGAAGTTGGCAACCAGGACATCCGGGTCTTCCTGCGACAGGATCCGGCTCAGTCGGGGGAGAACGGTCGGCAGCAGCCAGTCGTCGCTGTCGACGAACCAGACGTAGTCGCCGGTGGCCAGTTCCAGGCCGTTGGCTCGTGCCGCTCCCTGCCCGGAGTTCTTCTGGTGGAGCGCCTTGATGCGGCTATCCAGGCGCTGATACTCCTCGATGATCTGTTGAGTGTCATCGCTGGAGCCGTCGTTGACGACAATGATCTCGTATTCGTAATACGGCTGGCGCAGGATCGAGTCCAGGCACTTTCTCAGGCTCGCCTGGGCGTTGTACGCAGGAATAATGAATGAAATCGACATGTTTAATCGTTGGCGAGTCGGGAGCGGAAAAGGCGTTGGATCTTGCGCAGCGCCCTTGCCGTGAGTGAGTTGCTCAGGTGCTGCGCCTGTACAGGTGGGTTGGCCGCAGCGCTCGAGGTCGGGTGTAGTCCAGCCGCAACGGCTTCGGCCAGCAGGGTGTCCGAAGGATACCGGCTCAGGACTGCGGATACCTGGCTGTCGTCAGTCCACCGACGAACTGCCTTGAAGAGGATTTCGGCGTCCTCCGGGCTGGTCCCGGGAAAGTTGCCTGCCACCACGGCGTAGGTCTCGGCCATGATGAGATCATCGTTGGTCGAGGAGGTACCGTTCAGGCTGAAGTGGACCAGGGCGGGCTCGACTCGTGCACAGGTGCAGCCGGCCCGAATGGAGCGGTGTACCCATTCGGCATCGGCGCAGATCTTGTAGTCCAGGTTGTACTGCCCGACGTTGCGGTAGGCTTCGGGCGTCACGTACAGGCTGTTATGGCAGAATGGGATACCGCTTACCAGGGCGCCCGGGCCGTACGCTTCGTCGACGCGAAGGCTGGAGGTCCCGTCCGGCGCTTCCAGCAGTGCCTTGCCGGCTACCATGTCGGTACCTGCGTCGATCCAGGCATCATGGACGGCTTTCAGGGCGCCTTCGGCCAGTCGGTCATCCGAACCGATGACGCAGATCAGGTCGCCGGTTGCCAGCGCTACACCCTTGTTGATCGCATCGTAGATGCCTTTGTCGGGCTCGCTGACGACCTTCAGCTCGAGATCCTGAAAGGACCGCGCAACCTCCACGGTAGTATCCTTGGAGGCTCCATCGATGATCAGCACCTCGACATTCGGCCAGCCCTGATCGCGCACCGATTCAAGAGTCCGCGCCAGTGTCGGTGCCGAGTTGTACGTGGGTATGACAATGCTGAAGCGTGTCGAGTGATGGGGAACTTCAGACATCGACGCGCCCGTACTTGTCACTGAGTCGGACGATATCGTCCTCGCCCAGGTAGTCGCCGCTCTGGACTTCAATGAGCACCAGGTCGATGACGCCGGGGTTTTCCAGCCGATGCTGATGGCCCGCCGGGATGAAGGTCGACTCGTTGCTGTTCAAAAGCATGGTCTTCTCACCATTGACGACCTTCGCCATGCCGGTGACGACGATCCAGTGCTCGCTTCGATGGTGGTGCAGCTGCAGGGAAAGCGATGCGCCCGGCTTCACCACGATCCGCTTGATCTTGAAGCGGTGACCTTCCTCGAGGGTTGTGTAGGTACCCCAGGGGCGATGAACGGTGCGGTGCAGCAGGCGGGTGCTGTGCCCGTTCTTCTTCAGTTGGGCGACGATCTGCTTGACGTCCTGAGTGTGGTCCTTGTGGGCGATAAGCAGGGCGTCGGGTGTGTCGACCACGATCAGGTCCTGCACGCCCACCAGAGCAGCCAGTCGCTCAGGGCTATGCACATAGTTGTGATGTGCGCTGTGGACCAGTACCTCGCCCTCGAGACGGTTGCCCTCTTCGTTCTCGGGGGTCAGCTCGCTGAGTGCGTTCCACGAGCCGATATCGCTCCAGCCAAGATCGCAGGGCACGGTGGCAACCTTGAGCGAGCGCTCCATCAGCGCGTAGTCGATCGATATGTCCGGAACCTTGCCGAACGCCTGCGAATCGAGGGTCAGGCAGCGGTGGTCCGCCCCGGCCGAGAGACGGGAATCGGCAATGGTCAGGGCTACGGAATCGTGAATCTCGGGGGCATGGGTCTTCATTTCGGCGATCAGGGTGCCGACCCGGAAGCAGAACATCCCCGAGTTCCAGAAGTAGTTGCCGGCAGCGAGATACTCCTCAGCCTTCTCCTGGGTGGGCTTCTCCACGAATCGCTTGACTTGCAGGCCGCCGTCGAGCGCGACGCTGTCGCATTCGATGTAGCCGAAGCCGGTCTCCGGATACTGCGGCTGGATTCCGAAAGTGACCAGCCAGCCTTGAGAGGCGAGCTGGGAGGCTCGCGCCACTGCGTCGGCAAAGGCATCCGTGCGCTGGATCAGGTGGTCGGCGGGAAGAACCAGCATCACGACATCAGGGCCGTGGGTCTGCTCCAGTTGCAAGGCTGCCGAAATGACTGCCGCCGCTGTGTTCCGCCCAAAAGGCTCCAGTACGTAGCTGAGGCAACTGGCTTTGGAGTCGAGCTTTCGGTACTCGTCTTCGGTCTTGAAGAACAGCTCGCGGTTGGTGACGGTCATGACTTCAGTCACGCCGTCCAGGTCAGCCGCTCGAAGCAGGGTCTTCTGCAACAGGTTCTGCCCATCGGGCAGCGCCATGAAAGGCTTCGGATGAGCCTCCCGGGATACTGGCCAGAGCCGGCTACCAGCGCCGCCGCATATGATCACAGGGATCAGCATCGATCGTGTCCTTTGAATAAATTCGTCCTAAGCAGCGCGCTTGCCCGATTCAGCTGCTCGACGGATCGCATTCCCCGAATCTCAGGCGCTGCGAAAGATACACAATGAGGCGTGAGACTCATAGTGTCGACTAGGAATCAATTTGAGGGGGCCGCGTGAGCTCGCTTCGACATCTAGCTGCGCCGCGCGTTCCCTGCAGCGTAGGGGAAATTCCTGTTCCGCGTACAGAGATGGCGAACTGATGTCGTCTTGATTCTGAGGCGGAAAAAGAAAAAGGCCCGCTTGACTGCGAGCCTTTTTTGAAGATGGTGCCGGCACCAGGAGTCGAACCCGGGACCTACTGATTACAAGTCAGTTGCTCTACCAGCTGAGCTATACCGGCAAGGAGGGGCGCCATTATAGCCACGGCGACCGGTGTGTAAACCACTGATTTGTCAGAATGATCCGCAGTTTCTGTCAGTGTCCTCCTGCAGCCGCTGCGCCGGGCTTGGCGCCGAAGGGGGGCTTGGCCAGGCAGATGACCACCAGCATGGCGAGGAACAGCCAGCCGAGGAGGGTGAAGTAGTCGATGGTGCTGATCATGTAGGCCTGGCTTTCCACCATGCGTTCCAGCAGTGCTGCGCTGTGCTGGCCGGGGCCGCCCAGTTGCTCGACGGTGGCGCGGGTGGCCGGGTCGTACTGGCTGAGGTTCTCGGTCAGGTAGGCGTGGTGCATGGTCGCGCGGCGGTTCCAGATCCAGGTGGTGAGGGATGCGGCAAAGCTGCCGGCCAGGGTCCGCAGGAAGGTCGCCAGGCCCGAGCCGTCGGCGATCTGGTCCGGTGGCAGGTCGGAGAGCAGGATGCTCAGGATCGGCATGAAGAAGAACGCCACGCCCAGGCCCATGAACATCTGCACCAGGGCGATGTGCAGGTAGTCGACTTCGGTGGTGAAGTCGGCGCGCATGAAGCAGGTCGCCGCCATTGCCAGGAAGGCCAGGCCGGCAAGCAGGCGAAGATCGAAATGGTTCGCGTAGCGTCCGACGAGTGGCGATAGAAATACCGGCAGGATACCGATCGGTGCCGCTGCCAGGCCCGCCCACGTCGCGGTGTAGCCCATCTGCGTCTGCAGCCACTGCGGCAGCAGCAGGTTCATGCCGAAGAAGCCGGCATAGCCACCGACCAGTGCGAGGGTGCCCACCGTGAAGTTTCGGTGCACGAACAGTCGCAGGTTGACGATCGGGTGCTTGTCGGTCAGCTCCCAGATCACGAAGACCGCCAGGGCAATCACGGCGATCACCGTGCCGCCGATGATGAAGCCGGACTCGAACCAGTCCAGGTCGTTGCCTTTGTCGAGGACGATCTGCAGGGCACCGACGCCAATCACCAGCATCGCCAGCCCCATGTAGTCCATGGGCGCGTGCTTGATCACCACCGGGCGGGCGCGCAGCTGCTGGTAGACGACCATCGCGGCGAACAGGCCGATGGGTACGTTGATGAAGAAGATCCACGGCCAGCTGTAGCTGTCGGTGATCCAGCCGCCGAGGATGGGCCCGGCGATGGGCGCCACCACCGTGACCATCGCCAGCAGTGCCAGTGCCATCCCCCTTTTTGCCGGGGGATAGATGGAGATCAACAGGGTCTGGGTGATCGGGTAGAGCGGCCCGGCGACGAAGCCCTGGATGGCACGGAAGCCCACCAGCATGCCCATCTGCTGGGCGACGCCGCAGAGGAACGAGGCGATCACGAAGAGCAGGGTGGCGGCGATGAACAGGCGCACCTCGCCGACCTTGCGGCTGAGCCAGCCGGTGAGCGGCAGGGCGATGGCGTTGCTTACCGCGAAGGAGGTGATGACCCAGGTGCCTTGCTCGGAACTCACCCCGAGGTTGCCGGAGATGGTCGGCAGGGCGACGTTGGCGATGGTGGTGTCCAGCACCTGCATGAAGGTCGCCAGTGACAGGCCAATGGTGGCCATGACCAGGCTGGGTGGGCTGAAACTGCTGCTGTTGGGCTGGCTCATGACGGCGGTCGGATCAGCGCTGCGCGGTGCTGTGGTTGGCGTCGGCCAGGTTGGCCTGGATCAGCTTCTCGATCAGTTGGTCCGCCGAAGCCAGTTGTTCCTGGTACACGTCCGTGGAGAACACCGCTTCGTGCGGCGGTTGCTGGGCCAGCGCCGGGCCGCTCTGGTCGTGCAGGCTGACGTTGACGTCCATGGACAGACCGATGCGTAGCGGGTTCTTCGCCAGTTCCTCGGCGTTGATGCGGATACGTACCGGCACGCGCTGGACGATCTTGATCCAGTTGCCGGTGGCGTTCTGCGCCGGCAGCAGGGAGAAGGCGCTGCCGGTGCCGACGCCGAGGCTGTCTACGGTGCCGGAGTACTTCACTTCGCTGCCGTAGAGGTCGGAGCGGATTTCTACCGGCTGGCCGATGCGCATGTGCTTGAGTTGGGTTTCCTTGAAATTGGCGTCGATCCACACCTGGTCCAGCGGGATCACCGCCATCAACGCGGCACCCGGCTGCACACGCTGGCCGACCTGCACGGTGCGCTTGGCGACGTAGCCGGTAACCGGCGCGATGATCACCGCGCGGGCGTCGTCCAGGTAGGCCTGGCGCAGTTTGGCGGCGGCGGCTTTGACGTCCGGGTGCGAGGCGATCACGGTGTCGTCCACCAGCGCGCGGTTGGTGTCCAGCTGCTGCTCGGAATTGGTCAGCGAGCTGCGCGCGGTGTCCAGGGCGTCGCGGGCGTGGGCCAGTTCTTCCTGGGAGATGGCGCCGTCGTTGGCGAGGTTCTGGCGGCGCTTGAAGTCGGCCTCGGCCTTGGCCAGGGCGACCTTCTTCGCGGCCACGTCGGCCTTGTAGCCATCGACGTTGCTGAACAGACCGCGCACCTGGCGCACGGTGCGCGCGAGGTTGGCTTCGGCCTGTTGCAGGGCGATGTCGGCATCGCTGGGGTCGAACTTCACCAGTACCTGGCCTTTCTGTACCAGGTCGCCGTCATCGGCGCCGATGCTGACCACGGTGCCGGTGATCTGCGGGGTGATCTGCACGACGTTGCCGTTCACGTAGGCATCGTCGGTGTCTTCGTGCCAGCGGCCGTAGACGACTTCCCAGGCGACGCTGGCGAGGCCGGCCAGGATGACGACGGCGAGCAGGATCAGCAGCCAGCGCTTGCGCTTGGGGTTGCTGTTCGGGGTGTCTTGGGTCGCGGTGCTCATGTCAGGTGCCTCGTTCAGTGCGCGGCGGCCGCGTTCGCCTGGGCGAGCGGGGCGGAAGTGGAAGTGGTGTCGGGCTGGTAGCCACCGCCCAGGGCCTGGACCAGTTGCACCGAGAGGTCGATGCGCTGGGCGTCCAGGCTGGCCAGCTGGCGTTCGGCGAGGAGCAGCTGTTGCTGCACGCTGAGGGCGTCGAGGTAGTTGCCGACACCTTCGCCGTAACGGCGCATGGCCAGGTCGAAGTTGGATTTGGCGATGTCACGGGCATCGCGCTGGTCATTGATCTGCTGCTCCAGGGAGCGCAGCTTTCCGAGATCGTCGGTGACCTCGCCGAGGGCGTTGACCAGGGTCTTGTTGTACTGGGCGACGGCCAGGTCGTAGTCGGCGTCCTTTCCTGCGAGGTTGGCGCGCAAGCGGCCGCCGTCGAAGATCGGCAGGGAAATCGCCGGGGCGATCTGGAAGAACCGGCTCGGTGCCTTCAGCACGTCGCTGGTATGCAGGGCGGCAAGACCGACCATCGCCCCCAGGTTCACGTTGGGATAGAACTCGGTCTTCGCCGAATCGATGCTTTTCGACGCGGCCTCGACCCGCCACCGTGCGGCGACGATGTCCGGGCGGCGGCCCAGCAGCTCGGCCGGCAGGTTCGACGGCAGGCTCAGCGCGCCGGGCTTGAGGACCTGCGGACGTTGCAGGTCCTGGCCGCGATCCGGGCCCTGGCCGAGGAGGACGGCGAGGGCGATACGGTCGCTGGCGATCTCCTGTTCCGCGGCGGCCAGTTGCTGCTTGGCGCTGGCGACCTGGGACTGCGTCTGCTGCAACTGGACCTTGCTGTCGAGGCCGGCGTCCATGCGTTTCTGGCTGAGCTGGAAGAGATGCTGCGAACGATCCAGTTCGTCCTGGGCCAGGTCGCGGGCGACGAAGGCATGGGCCAGCTCGCTATACGCGCGGGCGACATTGGTCGAGAGGGTGATGGCAGCCGCCTGGCGGTCGACTTCGGCGGCGTTGGCCTGGCCGAGGGCGGCTTCCCAGGCATCGCGCTGGCCGCCCCAGAGGTCGAGGTCGTAGCTGAAGCTCATCGACAGGTACTTCACCGCCGAGTAGCGGCCGCCAGTCGGCGCCGGCAGGACGCTTTCCGGTGCGCGGATGCCGGCGTAGCTGGCGGTGCCCTTCACGCTGGGCAGGCGAGCGGCGTCCTGGGCCTGGGCGGCGGCGATGGCCTGGCGGGCGCGGGCGCTGGCGATATCCAGGTCCGGGGTGCCACGCAGGGCCTCGCCGATCAGGTTGTCCAGCTGCGGGTCGCCCAGGCTGGTCCACCAGTGTTCGTTGGGCCAGGCGGCGGGGGAAAGCGGGGTGCCGTCGAGGCTGACGCCGGCCTTCAGGCTGGCGGGATCGACGGCCTTAGCGCTGGTATCCAGGCCCGAATAGCTGACGCAGCCGGAGAGTCCCAGCGCAGCGGCGAACACGGTGGCCGGCAGCAGGGCGATGCGGAGGTGGTTCATCGTCATTTCTCCTGCGCCGCGCAGTGCGCCGCGGCGCCGTGGGCGCGCAGGATCTTGTCGAGCAGGCCGGTAAGAGTCTGCAGTTCGTCGCGGGAGAGGCCGCCGACCAGCTCGTTCATGGCGGCGGCGGCGATGCTCGGAGCCTCGTCGTTCACCGCCTGTCCGGCCGGGCTGAGGCTCAGACGCACACTGCGTCGGTCGTTCTGGCAGGGCTCGCGGAGCAGCAGGTCCTTGCGTGCGAGGCGATCGAGCATGCGGGTCATGGATCCGCTGTCGATGGACAACTCGCGGCACAGCTCGGCTGGCGTGTTGGCGCGACCCTGGCCAACGAAGAAGAGCACCTTGAACTGCGCGGCGGTGATGTCCAGGTGGGCGAGATGCTTGTCCATCAGGCGGTCCTTGAGGATCGCCGTCGCGCCCAGCAACTGACCAATGGAGCCTTTGAACGGAAAATCCGCGACGTTGTAATGATTCATGTCAAAACAGATAGCTGCTTAGGCAGTGAAATGTTTCGAAATGATACTGCCTAGGCAGTAATTGACAAAGACTCGATTGTCGCGATTGCGCAACAATCCGTTCGACGAAGCGTTATTGGAGCAGGAAAGGCAACAGGTATGGCAGATTTCCTACGACCTTCCGGACCTTTATGCACAACGGACGTCGATCTAGAGCGAAAATCGCATATGAGGTGTGATATCAATCACGAAGTCACGTAACTGATTGTTTTTTAAAGATTAAGTTTGAGTGATCAGAAAGTGAGCAGATCGTGCCGAGACGGTCTGGATGGTAGGGAAGGGCGTGTTTTTCCAGGGTTACGAACAGAGTTATCCACAGGCTCTGTGGGCGAAGCGCTGGAACGCCCGTCTCAGGTGCGTTCGGCCAGCAACAGCAGGTTGCGAGGTGTCATCCGGGTGGCGCAAAAGGCGCCCAGGGTGGCGCGATAGCCCTGTTCCTCGAGGAATAACGCGCGGTCGAGCAGTAACCAGAGCTCCATGGGGCGACGGAACAGTCCGCGCACCAGTTCGAGATTGCGAACCTGGGCCAGGCGTTGCCAACCCCTGGCTTCCAGTTGCTGCCAATCGACGTCGGCGGGAAGGGCCAGCCCCTTGAGCGCAGCGAGGTCGCGGCAGTAGTCGGCGAATGGCTTGTCCAGCCAGGTCGGCGCTACGGAGGGGAGGGGAAGATACTCAGCGCTGTCGCGGATTTGCCGTTGCAGCTGGTCGAATGCCAGTCGCCGGGCCATCGAGGTGTCGCGCTGTCGGCGCACGCGGGCGCCGGCTGTCACGGTTTCGGCCAGTGGCAGGCGCAGGTCGTCCCGGGAGAGTACGAGGTTGGAGCGCTGCGCAATGTGCGAAAGCGGCTGGTAGTGATCGCTGGCGATGCGGTTGTAGCAGCAGGGCGCCACCGCGAGCTGGCGACATCCTTGGGTGCTGGCCAACTGCAGCAGGCGTACATGCAGGTCGCCGCAAGCGTGCAGGGCGACGGCGGTGTGGCCGGCTTGCAGGTGCTCATGGGCGTCCGCTGCCAGCACATCCTGCTGGCAATGTCGGGCCTGAAGCTGAAGCCGGTCACTCAGGCGTTGGCCGTCCTTCACCAGTGCGCCGTCGAACTCCAGGCTCAGCAGCGGCTTGCCGTCGCGGGCCAGCAGGCGGCCCAGATGGCCTTTTCCGGCGCACCAGTCGAGCCACTGCTGTGGCGCCTCGGCGAAATCCAGGCGGCTGGCGAAGGCTTCGATCTGTTGCCATTTGCGACCGGGAACATCGACGGTCAGCAGGTTCGGCAGCTTGCCGATCGGTGTGGCCGGCAGTACACCGACGATGGACAGCTGCGCTGCCCTGGCAGCCAGGGCTGGGAAGGGCGCGGGGGCGTCGAGTCGCTCGGGTGCGTTGTGTGCCGCGTCGGCGTCGTCAAGGCTTCGGCTACGCAGCCAGGCGGCCAGTTCGGGGTGGTCGCGCTCCCAGGGCAGCTCCAGCGCCGTGAAGGGTTTGGGCCGCCAGAGCATCTGGTGTTCCAGCAGGAAGCCATCCAGTGCCAGGAAGCGCTGGAGGAGGTTGGGGCCGGTCAGGAGTGGGGCGTTCGGGAGCACGATGCGAAGCGAGGAAAATCACGGGGCACGCATTATAGCGGCCCCGTGGGCGACTGGCGCACCGGTCAGCGGCCTTGCATGGAGTCCACCTTCAGCCAGTGTTCCAGCAGGCGGAAGAGGCGAGTCAGCACCAGGGTGATGACCAGGTAGAACAGGCCGGCAAGGCAGAAGAACAGCATGGCCTCGTAGGTGCGCGCGATGATGGTGCGGGTCATGCCCATGATGTCGAACAGGGTCACGGTGTACACCACAGCGCTGGCCTTGAGCATGAGGATCACTTCATTGCTGTAGGCCGGCAGCGCGATGCGCGCGGCGCGCGGCAGGATGATGTGGAACAGTGTCTGGCGACGGGACATGCCCAGCGCGCGGGCGGCCTCCACTTCCCCCACCGGGATGGCGTGGATGGCACCGCGCAGGATCTCGGCGATGTAGGCTGCGGTGTGCAGGGTCATGGCCAGCAGTGCGCACCAGTACGGATCACGCAGATACGGCCACAGCGGGCCCTGGCGCACGCTATCGAACTGCGCCAGGCCGTAGTAGACCAGCGCCAGTTGCAGAAGCAGCGGAGTGCCGCGGAAAAAGAAGACGTAGGCATAGGGCACTGCCCGCACGTACCAGTGGCGCGAGGCGCGGGCGATGCCGATGGGCAGTGCGAGGACCAGGCCGGCCACCACTGCGATGGCAAGCAGTTCGAGGGTCAACTGCGCGCCCTGGAGCATCTTGGGCAGCCATTTGAGGATCAGCTCGAAGTCGGTCATAGCTCGTTCCTCACGAAGCCCTGGCTTGCGCGGCGTTCAAGGAAGTGCAGGACGGCCATGATGAACACGGTCAGTCCGAGGTAGATCAGCGCGGCGGCCATGTAGAAGGTGAAAGGCTCCTTGGTCGCGTTCGACGCGATACCTGCCTTGCGCATGATTTCGTCGAGGCTGATGAGGGAAACCAGGGCAGTGTCCTTCAGCAGGATCAGGTAGAGGTTGCCCAGTCCCGGCAGCGCCACACGCCACACTTGCGGCAGGACGACGCGCCAGAAGATGCGCGGTGCGGAGAGCCCCAGTGCCTGGCCTGCCTCGCGGTGGCCCTTGGGGATGGCCAGCAGTGCACCGCGGAAGACTTCGGTGGCGTAGGCGCCAAAGCACAGACCCAGTGCACAGGTGCCTGCGGCGAAGGGCGAGAGTGCGAATTCCGGGTAGCCGAACAGGCCGCCCAGGGCGTTCAGGCCGGTTACCGTGCCCAGGTAGATCATCAATACCCAGAGTGTCTCGGGTACGCCGCGCACCACGGTGGTGTAGAAGCCGCCGAGCATGCGCAGGAAGCCGTTCTTCGAGGTCTTGGCGACGGCGCCGAGCAGGCCCAGGATCAGTCCCAGACAGACTGAGGCGAGCGAAAGCTTGAGCGTCATCCAGGTGCCGGCGACCAGCTGATCGCCAAAGCCGTGCAGGTCGAAAATCATGGGGAGTCACGCCTGAAGGCGCGCGCCGCCCGGCGAGGGCGGCGCGGCACGTGCATCAGTAGATGCTGAAGGGGAAGTACTTGTCGTTGATCTTCTTGTAGGTACCGTCGTCGACGATTTCCTTCAGAGCGGCGTTCAGCTTGTCGCGCAGGGGGTCGCCCTTGCGCACGGCGATGCCGATCTTGTCGTTGTCGAACACCGGCTCGCCCTTGAACTCGAAGTCCTTGCCGGCGTCGCTCTTCAGCCAGTCGTACTGCACGAACTTGTCGGCCAGTACGCCGTCGAGGCGGCCCGAGGACAGGTCGAGGTAGGCGTTTTCCTGGGTGTCGTAGAGCTTGATGGTGACGGTGTCGGACATGTTGTCCTCAAGCCAGGTGCCGGCGATGGTCGCGCGCTGTGCACCGATCACCTTGCCCTTCAGGTAGCCCTTGTCGGTCTTGAAGTCGGTCGACTTCGGCGCCACGAACTGCAGCTTGTTGGTGTAATAGGGGTTGGTGAAATCAACCGCCTGCTTGCGTTCGTCGGTGATCGACATGGAAGCGACGATGAAGTCGAACTTCTTCGCGTTCAGGGCCGGGATGATGCCGTCCCAGTCGGAGGTGACGACGTCGCACTCGGTCTTCATCTTGGCGCACAGCGCCTTGCCGATCTCGATATCGAAACCGACGACCTGGCCGCTGGCGTCGATACCGTTGAAGGGCGGGTAGGCGCCTTCGGTGCCGATGCGCAGTTTGTCTGCGGCGATGGCCTGGCTCCCCAGTGCGAAGGTGGCCGCGATAGCCAGAACGATCTTCTTATAGTTGTTCATGCAGTGATGCTCCGTTAGCGGTGGCTGGACATGAATTGTTTACAGCGTGCCGATTGCGGGTTGTCAAATACCTGCTGCGGCGGTCCCTGCTCTTCTACCAGGCCCTGGTGGAGGAACACCACCTCGCTGGATACCTGGCGGGCAAAGTTCATTTCATGGGTCACCAGCAGCATGGTGCGACCCTCGTCGGCAAGCGCGCGGATAACGTTAAGCACTTCCTGGACCATTTCCGGGTCCAGTGCCGACGTCGGTTCGTCGAAGAGGATGACCTTCGGTTGCATCGCCAGGGTACGGGCGATGGCGGCGCGTTGCTGCTGACCGCCGGAAAGCTGCGCGGGGAAGCTGTGGCGCTTGTCGGAGATGCCAACCTTGGCCAGCAGGGCCTCGGCGATCTCGGTCGCTTCGGCGCGGGTCTTGCCCAGCACGCGACGCGGGGCCTCGATGATGTTGTCGAGGATGCTCATGTGCGGCCAGAGGTTGAAGTTCTGGAAGACGAAGCCCAGTTCGCTGCGCAGGCGGTTGATCTGCTTGTTGTCCGAGGCGACCAGCGAGCCGTCCTTGGTCTTCTTCAGCTTGAGTTCTTCACCGGCGACCAGAATCTGGCCCTGGTGCGGGTTCTCGAGCAGGTTGATGCAGCGCAGGAACGTGGATTTACCGGAACCGGAGGAGCCGAGAATGGAAATCACATCGCCGTCGCGGGCGGTCAGGGAAATGCCTTTGAGCACTTCCAGGTCACCGTAACGCTTGTGCAGGTTACGGATTTCCAGTGCGGGTATGGCCGTGGCCATAGGGGGCTCCTCTATTGTTATTCGGACGCTTTCGCAGCAGGTCACTGCAGAATCGGGGCCATCCTGGCGAGGGGCAACCTAACACGCACTCCGGGGTGCGCCAAGCGCCCATCTGCCGCGCTCGTCCGCTGTAGTGGCAAGTTGTCGCATTGCCGCTCGGCGTTGTCGCCTGGGCTGAACTAGCTGCGCCGGATGAGGGCGTCGGCGGATGGCGAGGGGGCGGGATAGTGCCAGTTTAGACCGGCCAGTAAAAGTCCGGCGGCCCTGGGGCCGCCGGTTGGCATCACTGCATCATCTGCCGCAGTTGCGGGCTCGGATCTTCGATCGCTTCGGCGGGGGTGATGTCGTCCTGGGATTCCGGTGGCTGGCTAGCCATCAGGTTCGGGTGTCCGGACAGGCGCGGGATCGGCAGAGGTTTGGCGTCGGCCAGGCTGGTACCGCCAGCTTCGGTGGCGTTGATCGTCGACTTGCGCGGTTGGGTCAGCACGTGGAAGTCGGTGATCTCGATGACGCCCTTGCCCTCGGCGAGCAAGTGGAAGGAAAACGCCTTGCGTGCTTCCTCGTTGTCGAAGCCGAAGGTCACTTCCAGCGGCTGGTTGCGTTTCACCAGCGGGAACTCCGGCATCTCGATGGGGACCGGTTTTTCGAAGGAGCGCGTCTTGAGTGTCACTTTCGCCCCATTGGCGTCCATCTGGATGGCGCGGATTTTCAGGCTCACGGTGGTGTGGGTGTTGGCCGGGAATTCCAGGTACTGGGCGCCGATCAGGTTGTCGGTGTACTCGTTATCGATCTGCGGCTTCAGGCGGATGCGCTCCTTGGTCGCAAACTGATATTCGCGGGCCGACTGCGCCTTGGTCACCGACTGGTCGAGGATGTCCGCGCGCGCGGTCATCAGGCGGGCATCGCGGCCGCTGAAGCGCCCGACGAACTTGGCGGTGTCGGCGATGAAGCCATCACTCTGGTAGCGCCGGCAGACCTGCTGGAAGTCGCACTCGGTGAAGTTGCCCTTGCCATCGTGGTAGCGCTGCATGCCGTTGGTGAACGACACCATTTCGCGGCCGGTGGTGTATTCGCGGAACAGTGAACGGCCGGCGATGTCCTGCGGCGCCTTGATGGCGAAGTAGTCGAGGACCGAGGATTCCAGGTCGACGTGGCCGTAGACGCCAGCCTTCACCGGCGGCAGCGCGGCCTGTTCCGGTGCAAGGATGAGGTTCAGGCCCCAGGCCGAGGCAAGGCGCACGTTGTCGATGCCGTGGGATTCGTCGGAGGTCACGATCACCAGGGTGTCCTTGAGCACGCCTTTCTCTTCCAGGCCCTTGAGGAAGGCATCGACGGCGTCGTCGAGGTAGGCGACCGCTGCCTGGCGCGGTGTCGGGTATTTGGCGAGGTATTCCGGCGTGGCCGAATACGGCTGGTGGGTGCCGACGGTGAGCAGCGTGAGCATCCAGGGCTGCTTCTTCTGGCGCAACTGGCCGAGGTAGTCCAGCGCACCTTCGAAGAAGGCCTTGTCATCCATGCCCCAGGCGAATTCGAGATAGGGCTGCTTCTTGAACCAGTCGCGGCCCAGGGTCTTGTCGAAGCCCATGGCGGGCATGACCTTGTCCTTGGCCATGAAGCGCAGGCCTGCGCCCTGCAGGAAGTGGGTGCTGAAGCCGGCCTGGTGCATCTGTGCCGGAAGGCATTCGGCGGCGCGGGTCGGGTTGCCCAGCAGCTCGACGCCCTTGGGCGTGCCGTTGTCCAGCTTGCTGTAGTCGCCGCAAAGCATGGCGTAGAGGCCGCGGATCGTCTGGTGGCTGTGCACCACGTAATCCGGGGTGGTCATGGCGCGCTCGGCCCAGGTGCTCAGGCGCGGCATCATCGATTCTTCGTAGCTGCTGCTCAGCGCGGCGCGGTTGGTGGCCACGTAGGCGCCCGGGATACCTTCCATGGCGATGATCAGCACGTTCTTCGCCTGGCCGCGGCCGGCCAGCAGCGGTGTGCCGTTGAGATCATGCTGGGTCAGGCCGGTGACGTCCGGGCGGACTTCCGGCAAGCCACGATCGCGCCAATCCTGGTAGGCCATCTCGCCTCCAGTGACGGCGCGGGAGACTAGCTGGTGCGGCAGGTTGAACTGCTTCCACATCTCCGCATCGCTGGGTTGGAAGTACTGCACGCCCGCGTGGGCGGCCAGCAGTGCCGCCGGCACCACATAGGCATAACGCGGCAGTGACGCTTCGCGGCGGCGCCAGAGCAGTGCACAGAGCAGGATGGCGACGCCGATGAGGATCGCCAGGTGCAGGTGGTTGAGGCCGCCGCCTTCGGTCGAGTTGGCGACGAAGGTCGGGTCGGCGAGGAAGTGCAGGTCTTCCGGCGCGGGCATTCGGCCCACGGCGCTGACCAGCTCGGCGGTGCCGATCACCGAGAGAGCCCAGATCAGCATCACGGGTATGGCGATGAACAGCCGGCGATTGTGCAGTGCGATGACGAGCAGGGTGCCCAGTGCGAGGTCCGACAGGTAACCCAGCGGTGTGCCCCAGCCAAGGCTGTAGCGGCCGATCAGAGGAATCAGCAGGAAAAGAGCAGAGAGGGAAACCAGGTTGCCCCGTGAATTCCACCAGCTAATGAGTTTGCGCACAGTCACTCCGCTACGAACGTCGAATCCCGGAGGGTATCTCACTGATCTGTGAAAATCGCCCGGATGGTCATGATTCTGAAAGATCGGTGTGCTATGTGCCAGTAGACACTGAAGTCAGGCAAACATTCGATACGAATCGGGGGAGCCGGCGGGGGCGGGGGAGTGACTTGTGCCGGCTTGTATTGGCGGAAACGAAAAAGCCCCTGAAATCGCGAGATTTCAGGGGCTTTCGGAAGGCTTGGTGCCCAGGGACGGAATCGAACCGCCGACACGGGGATTTTCAATCCCCTGCTCTACCAACTGAGCTACCTGGGCAACGTGGCGCGCATTAAAAGGGTTTTCGGAAAGGGTGTCAAGCGTGCCGCGAAAAATTTTTCAAATAATACCGAAGCTTACGCGCTGGGCGGGACGTAGCCCTCGGCCTGCGCGTATTCCTCGCCGGACAGGTACTTGTCCATTTCGGCAGTGAGGAACTTGCGATCCTCGGCATTCATCATGTTCAGGCGACGCTCGTTGATCAGCATGGTCTGGTGCTTCTGCCATTCGTCCCAGGCCTTCTTCGAGACGTGCTCGTAGATGTCCTGGCCCTTGGCTCCGGGATAGGGTGCGCGATCGAGGCCGGGCAGCTCTTCTTTGTATTTGCGGCACATCACCAGTCGGGTCATGACATTTCTCCTGCGTTCAACACGTCGGCGGCTCGTTTGAGCAGCTTCTTCACCGGGGCGGCAAGGCCGAGCCGCGGCGGGGTGGCGAGGTTATACCAGAGCCAATCGGCCTCGGCCACGGCGGGGGCTGCGTCCTCGACGCGCACCAGCCAGGGCTCGATGGCCAGCTGGAAGTGGCTGAAGGTGTGGGTCAGGCCGGGCAGCTCGCGGCGTTCGCCCAGGCGCAGGGCGTGGCGCCGGGCCAGCGGGTCGAGGGCGGCCAGGTCGTCCAGTTCGGGGAAGCTCCAGAGACCGCCCCAGAGGCCGGTAGACGGACGGCGATAGAGCAGGATGTCGCCCTCGCGGTTGGCCAGGATCGGCATCAATGTGCGCTTCTGCGGCAGCGCCTTGCGCGGCTTGGACACCGGGAAGTCGGTCTCGCGGCCGAGGAAGTGCGCGCGACAGCCCTCGCGCAGCGGGCAGAGCAGGCAGCTCGGCTTGCTGCGGGTGCAGAGGGTGGCACCCAGGTCCATCATCGCCTGGGTGTAGTGGTTGACCCGCTCCTGCGGCGTGAAGCGCTCGGCGGCGTCCCACAACTGCCTGGCGACCTTGGGCTCGCCCGGGTAGCCGTCGCAGGCGATATAGCGCGCCAGCACGCGCTTGACGTTGCCGTCGAGGATCGGCGCGCGCAAGCCCATGGAGATGCTGGCGATGGCGCCGGCGGTGGAACGGCCGATGCCGGGCAGCTCGGCGAGCTGTTCGACGTCGCGAGGGAACTCGCCGCCATGCTGTTCCATCACCGTCTTGGCGGTCTTGTGCAGGTTGCGGGCGCGGGTGTAATAGCCCAGGCCCGTCCACAGGTGCAGCACTTCGTCTTCCGCTGCGCTGGCGAGGTCTGCGACCGTTGGCAATGCCGTCATGAAGCGGTCGTAGTAGCCCATCACGGTGCTGACCTGGGTCTGCTGCAGCATGATTTCCGATACCCACACCCGGTAGGGCGTGATGTTCTGCTGCCAGGGCAGGTCATGGCGGCCGTGCGTGTCGAACCAGTCGAGCACGGCCGAATTGAAGCTTTCTGGGGTCACTTCTTGAACAGCCCTTTGAGTGCGTCTTTGAGTTCGGGACTGACCTTGTCGCCGAGCTTCTCTTCGAGTTTCTGGTTCAGCCGGTCCCCGGCCAAACGTGCGGCGATCTTGCCGATGCCGTCCTTGTCCAGGCGGCAGGCCTTGGCGCCCAGTTCCAGCGGGCCGCGGCAGCGCAGCGGCCATTCGATGCCGACGTAGCGCTTGTTCACTTCGCAGGCGGGGTCGGGCATGTCGCTCTTGTCGCCTTCGATGGTCACGCCGACGCGGTAGTCCATGCCCAGCACGCGCAGGTCGAGATCGCCGTTGGCCTTGACGGTCAGGCCGGGGATGCTGGCCTTGAGGTCGGGGTTGCTGGCCACGCCATTCTTGAACACCAGGTTGCCCTGCAGTTCGCGGAACGGGGTGTCCTTGCCGCCATGGTCGGCGGTCAACGACTTGCGGTTGAGGGTGGCGATGCCCTGGCACAGCTGCTGTTCGAGGTTGGCATTGAGCAGCACGCCCTGGGTCAGGACGAAGCGCGCGGTGCCGTTGAGGTTGTCGATCCAGGCCTTCTGACTATTGCCCTGGGTGGTGATGTCGGCGTCCAGGTCCAGCAGGCCCTTCACTGGCGGCTTCTGGCCCTGGGACTCGAGCAGGCGCTCCACCGGCACGTCGGCGATGTGTTTCTTCGCCGTCAGGGTCGGTACGTCCTGGCGTACGTCGAGGGTGGCGGTGGCGTTGAACTTGCCGTCATAGAGTTCGCCACGCAGGTCGTCGAGGTTGAGCAGACCGCCCTGGCCGCGCAGCTTGAGCACGGCGTTCTCGATGGGTAGCTTGTCCAGGGTCAGTTGGCCAAGGTTGAGGTTGGCGTCCAGGTCCAGCGTGCGCAGGCGGCCGATGGGCAGCAGCGGTGCGTCGCTCCAGGCCTGCTGGGTCGGTTGGTTGGGCAGCGGGGTGTCACCCTTGATGGCGCTCTGTTCGGTGTTCGCGACTTCCGCCTTGCGCGCGCTGTTGGCGGCGTCCTGGGCTTTCTTGACCTTGGCCGGCAGGTAGCGGTCGAGGTTCAGCCTGTCGCCGGACAGTTGGGCACGGATCGCCTGCTTGGCGAAGTCGGCGATGCCGAGATTGCCGCTGAAGGCGCTGTCGTCCAGCTTCAGGTTGATGTCGCCCAGGGTCAGGCTGTTGCGGGTGCCGCTCACGCGAGTGGCCAGCTCCAGCTTGGTAAGGGTGGTGGTGTCGGCCATTTCCGGCAGGGTCTGGCCGATGCCTTCGAGGAATTCGCGCAGGTTGAAGGGCGCCAGCGACAGGCCGCCGTCGAACTTGGGATCCTTGTCCAACTCGCGCGCCTTGAGTTCGCCGAGCGCGCGCATCTGGTTGACGGTGACTTTCAGGCCGTTCCATTCGGCGACCTGAGCGGCCTGGTCGAGTACCAGCTGGCCCTGGGCGCTGTAGTTGGCGGTCTTGCCCTGGAACGGATCGCCGGAGACCTCACCGGACAGCTTGGCGTCTTCGAGCTGGTAGCGCTTGAGCGCGCGGTCGAAGCGCAGGTTGCCGGTCAGTTCGGTGCGCGCGCGGATCACCGGCTGGTTGGTGCCCAGGTAGGCGCTGAGCTTCACCGGGATGTTGCTGCCTTCGCGGATGGCGCCGGTGCTCAGCTCTATGCCTTCGACACTGTAGTTCTTGCCGCTCTGGGCGTCGGCGTAGTCGATGCGGGCGTTCTTCACGCTCAGGCTGTCGATGTCCAGCTTCATCGCCTGGTGGCCTTCGCTGGCGGCGGGCTTGGCCGGTTCGCTGGGTGCCGATTGGGCGGCCGGTGTCGTGCCGTTGGCGGGCGTGGCAGGCTGGACGGGCTTGCCGATGCTCTCCCAGTTGCCGGCGCCATTCTTGTCCTTGTTCAGGGTGAGGGTCAGTCCTTCGACGCGGATGTCGCTCATCTGCACCTGCTTGCGCAGCAGGGGCAGCACGCGAACGGACATCGCCAGCAATTGCGCATCGGCGAAGGGTTTGTCCGGGGCTTGCAGGCTGGCCACGCTGGTGTCGTGCAGCTCCAGGCCCAGCCAGGGGAACAGGCTCCAGCCGATATCGCCCTTGAGGTTCAGTTCGAGGTTGGCCTTGTCCCGGGCGAGCTGGCGGATCTCGTCCTTGTAGTCGTTCGGATCGAAGAAATGGGTCAGCACGAAGCCGGCGGCGACGATGAGCAGCAGCAGGACCAGGGCAATGATGCCGATGATTTTGCCGAACGCTTTCATGGACGGGTCCTTGTTCAGGCGGCGAGTGGAGTAGCGGGAAAGTATACCAATGACACGGGAGCGCCCCAGCCCGGAAAGGCGGGTTCGGGTATTGCGGGGTTTGAACGGGGACTCGCCGCGCGGTTCCCTCGCGCGCTCAGTCCTGCTGCGAGCGCCGCAGAACGGCGTCGATCGTTGCGCGGGCCTGCGGGCTGTTCTTCCAGCAACGGCTGCCGGTCAGCGCGGCGCCGTGCTGGAGGATGTCCTCGGTGCTGGCTTCACGCAGCCGGGCGAAGCTGTCCAGGCCCATCTGTTCCAGGCGTTGCAGCACGGTGGGGCCGACTCCTCTCAGGGCGAGCAGGGCGTCGCGTTCGGTGGAATCGAATGGCATGGCACGTCTCCTTGTGCGCTCGGGGTTCAGGCGGGCTCCAGCGTCAGGCCCAGGTGCTCGGCAAAACGCTTGGCGTCGGGCTGGCCATCCGGTGCGTTCAGGCGCAGCGCGGCGCCCTGCAGGACGGCCAGGCGCTGCGCCTCTTCCAGCAGTCGCCGGGCGACGCCGCGGTGGCGGGTGACCTGGCGCACGCACAGTCGGGAAAGCCGCCAGGTGTCGCTGTCACGCTCGATCCAGGCGGCGCCCAGCAGGCGGTCGTTGAAGCGTCCGGTGAACAGCCGGCCTTCGGCGAGCCCGCGGGTGACCAGCTCCTGGGCGTCGGCGAAGGGCGCCAGCAGCCAGTGTGGCGCGTCGGCGTAGATCTTCAGCAGGTCCTGGCGGTCCTGGTCGCTGGGCTGGGTCAGGTGCTGGACGACGACGGGCATGGGCAATCCTCGAAAGGCGAGCCGCGCAGTGTAGGACTATCGGCCAGCGCCGACCACCGCCCATAGCCGCGCAGCGCCCGGCGCGCCTATAATGCCGCCCCTTCTTATAATTACGTGCAGTGTTAGCTGTGGAGCTGGTGATGGCCGAACGCAAGGCATCCGTCGCGCGCGACACCCTGGAAACCCAGATCAAGGTTTCCATCGACCTGGATGGAACGGGCAAGGCCCGCTTCGATACCGGGGTTCCCTTCCTCGAGCACATGATGGACCAGATCGCCCGCCACGGCCTGATCGACCTGGACATAGAGTGCAAGGGCGACCTGCATATCGACGACCACCATACCGTCGAAGACATCGGCATCACCCTCGGCCAGGCCTTCGCCAAGGCCATCGGCGACAAGAAAGGCATTCGCCGCTACGGCCACGCCTACGTGCCGCTGGACGAAGCGCTGTCGCGCGTGGTCATCGACTTCTCTGGCCGTCCCGGCCTGCAGATGCACGTGCCGTTCACCCGCGCCAGCGTCGGTGGCTTCGATGTCGACCTGTTCATGGAGTTCTTCCAGGGCTTCGTCAATCACGCCAACGTCACCCTGCACATCGACAATCTGCGTGGGCACAACACCCACCACCAGATCGAGACGGTGTTCAAGGCCTTCGGCCGCGCGCTGCGCATGGCCATCGAGCTGGACGAGCGCATGGCCGGCCAGATGCCGTCCACCAAAGGGTGCCTGTAATGCAGACGGTAGCCGTCATCGACTACGGCATGGGTAACCTGCACTCGGTGGCCAAGGCGCTTGAGCGCGTGGGCGCCGGCCGGGTGCTGGTGACCAGCGATGCCAACGTGATCCGTGAGGCGGACCGCGTGGTGTTCCCCGGCGTCGGCGCGATCCGCGATTGCATGGCCGAGATCAAGCGCCTGGGCTTCGACAGCCTGGTGCGCGAGGTCAGCCAGGACCGCCCGTTCCTCGGCATCTGCGTCGGCATGCAGGCGCTGCTGGAGCACAGCGAAGAGAACGACGGCGTCGACTGCATCGGCCTGTTCCCCGGCAAGGTGCGTTTCTTCGGCAAGGACCTGCACGAGGACGGCGAGCACCTGAAGGTGCCGCACATGGGCTGGAACGAAGTGGCGCAGAGCGTGGATCACCCGCTGTGGCACGACATCCCGGACCGCGCACGCTTCTACTTCGTGCACAGCTATTACATCCAGGCCGGTAACCCGCGTCAGGTGGTCGGTCGCGGCCATTACGGCGTCGATTTCGCCGCCGCCCTGGCTGACGGCTCGCGCTTCGCCGTGCAGTTCCACCCGGAGAAGAGCCATACCCACGGCCTGCAGCTGCTGCAGAACTTCGCCGCCTGGGACGGGCGCTGGTAAGCCATGGCCCGCCAGAAGGACAAGCCTACGATCCTCGAGCTCGATGGCGCCCAGCGCCAGAGCGCGGCGCGGGCGATCCAGCGTTTCCTCGAAGATCGCTTCGAGCTGGACGTCGGTTCCTTCGAGGCCGAAGAGGCGCTGGACTTCTTCCTGCGCGAGTTCGGCCCGCTGTTCTACAACAAGGCGATCTTCGACGTGCAATCTCACCTGAAAGACCGGTTCGAGAGCATCGAAAGCGACTTGTGGGCGCTCGAGAAGAGCTGACCCGACCCCATTCATCTTTGGATTCGAGCAGGTTCAACCCATGCTGATCATCCCCGCAATCGATCTGAAAGACGGCGCCTGCGTGCGCTTGCGCCAGGGCCTGATGGAAGATGCCACGGTCTTCTCCGACGACCCGGTGTCCATGGCCGCCAAGTGGGTGGAGGGCGGCTGCCGTCGTCTGCACCTGGTCGACCTGAACGGCGCCTTCGAAGGCCAGCCGGTCAACGGTGACGTGGTTACTGCCATCGCCAAGCGCTACCCGAACCTGCCGATCCAGATCGGCGGCGGCATCCGTTCGCTGGACACCATCGAGCACTATGTCCGTGCCGGCGTCAGCTACGTGATCATCGGTACCAAGGCAGTCAAGCAGCCGGAATTCGTCGCCGAAGCATGCAAGGCATTCCCGGGCAAGGTCATCGTTGGCCTGGACGCGAAAGACGGCTTCGTCGCCACCGACGGCTGGGCGGAAGTGAGCTCGGTACAGGTCATCGACCTGGCCAAGCGTTTCGAGGCCGATGGTGTCTCGGCGATCGTCTACACCGACATCGCGAAGGACGGCATGATGCAGGGCTGCAACGTCGAAGCCACGGCGGCTCTGGCCAACGCCACACGCATCCCGGTGATCGCGTCGGGCGGCATCCACAACCTGGGTGACATCCAGAAGCTGCTGGACGCCCGCACCCCGGGCATCGTCGGCGCCATCACCGGCCGCGCGATCTACGAAGGCACCCTGGACGTCGCCGAGGCCCAGGCACTGTGCGACGCCTTCAAGGGCTGAGCTGAACGCAGGCTGGGCATGCCGCGAAACGGCATGGCCCGGCCCTGAGGACCTGGGGTGGTCCGGCAGCACGGGTATCGCTGCGCTCCACCCATCCGACGAGAGCATTGCTATGGCACTGGCTAAACGCATCATTCCCTGCCTCGACGTGGACAACGGCCGCGTGGTGAAGGGCGTCAAGTTCGAGAACATCCGCGACGCCGGCGACCCGGTGGAAATTGCCCGCCGCTACGACGAGCAGGGCGCGGACGAGATCACCTTCCTCGACATCACCGCCAGCGTCGATGGCCGCGACACCACCTTGCATACCGTCGAGCGCATGGCCAGCCAGGTGTTCATCCCGCTGACCGTGGGCGGCGGCGTCAGGACGGTGCAGGACATCCGCAACCTGCTCAATGCCGGTGCGGACAAGGTCTCGATCAACACCGCCGCGGTGTTCACGCCGGAATTCGTCGGCGAAGCCGCTGCGCGCTTCGGCTCGCAGTGCATCGTAGTCGCCATCGACGCCAAGAAAGTCTCGGGCCCCGGTGAAACCCCGCGCTGGGAAATCTTCACCCACGGTGGCCGCAAGCCCACCGGGCTCGATGCGGTCGAATGGGCGAGGAAGATGGAAGGCCTGGGCGCCGGTGAAATCCTGCTGACCAGCATGGACCAGGACGGCGTGAAGAGCGGCTACGACCTGGGCGTAACCCGCGCCATCAGCGAGGCCGTGGGCGTGCCGGTGATCGCATCCGGCGGTGTCGGCAATCTGGAACACCTGGCTGCCGGCATCATCGAGGGCAAGGCCGACGCGGTCCTCGCGGCGAGCATCTTCCACTTCGGCGAGTACAGCGTGCCGGAAGCGAAGGCCTATCTGGCCAGCCGCGGCATCGTCGTGCGCTGATCCCTTCCGGGCCGGGGTTCTCCCGGCCCGCTGGCTCTACACTGAGTCATCCTGCCCCTGCGTCCGGTGGACGCATGCCCTTCCTGCGCACGAAGCTTGCTAGCTAAAGGCTTCGGTCAAGGTAATGGCGTTCCCAAGTCAAGGTACTGGCGTTTTTAAACCGATGTACTGGCGTATCTATGTCCCATCGCCATATTCATAGGGTTTATTGACGTCAATTCTCCGAGTAAGCTCTGCGCCTTCTCAGAAATGTCATATGCAGGAAATATCTCGATGCTGAAGCGCATTCTGCTCGCATGGCTAGGCTGCGGCCTGCTTCTGGCCAGCGCGGCACAGGCTGAAACGGATTCTTCGGACTACAGCGTGGTGCTGCTCACCGAGAACTTCCCTCCCTACAACATGGCTATCAACGGCAAGAACTTCGCCCAGGAAGACAGCATCGATGGCATCGCCGTGGATATCGTCAAGGAGATGTTCAAGCGTGCCGGTGTCCAGTACAGCCTGACCCTGCGCTTCCCCTGGGACCGTATCTACAAGCTGGCACTGGAGAAGCCCGGCTACGGGGTGTTCGTCACCGCGCGCCTGCCCGAGCGCGAGAGCCAGTTCAAGTGGGTCGGCCCGATCGGCCCCGACGACTGGGTCCTGCTGGCCAGGGCCGACAGTAAAATCAGCCTGAACAACCTGGATGAAGCCAAGAAGTACCGCGTCGGTGCCTACAAGGGCGACGCCATGGCTGATTATCTCGCCGAGCATGGCTTCGAGCCGGTGCTGGCGCTGCGCGACCAGGAAAACGCCGGCAAGCTGCAGGACGGCTCGATCGACTTGTGGGCGAGCGGCGACCCGGCGGGCCGCTACCTGGCCAAGCAGGTCGGCGTCACCGGCCTGAAGACCGTGCTGCGCTTCAACAGTGATCAGCTGTTCCTCGCCCTGAACCGCGAGACCCCGGATGCCGTGGTGCAGAAGCTGCAGGCAGCGCTGGACAAGATGCGCTCCGAAGGCTTCGTCGACGACGTGCTCAACAGCTATCTGTAACACCCGAAGGCCGGCCACTCGCCGGCCTTTGTGTTTGGCGCCGACATCCCTCGGCGCCGGTTTTGCCACGGAAGGCAGACGAGCGAAGTATTCCGTCCCCCCTGCAGGGATGCCGCAAGCCCAATAACGATAACCAAGCGAGCGGTATGACCATGCTGAAAGTCCTGATCAAGACCCTGACCGTGGGTCTGTTGTTGGGGGCCTCCACGGCCCGCGCCGAGTTGCCCACCGATTACAAGATGGTGCTGCTCACCGAGAACTTCCCGCCCTTCAACATGGCGGTGGACGACAAGAACTTCGCCCGCGACGAGGGAATCGACGGTATCAGCGCCGATATCGTCCGCGAGATGTTCAGGCGTGCCGGCATCCAGTACAGCCTGAGCCTGCGTTTCCCCTGGGACCGCCTGTACAAGCTGGCCCTCGACAAGCCGGACTACGGGCTGTTCTCCACCACCTACACCCCTGAACGCGTGCCGCTGTTCAAGTGGGTCGGCCCGATTGCCAAGACCAGTTGGGTGCTGCTGGCGCCGCCGGGCAGCTCGATCAAGGTGAAGGACCTCAAGGACGCCGCCAAGTACAAGCTCGGCGCCTACAAGAACGACGCCGTCAGCCAGAACCTGGAAAGCCAGGGCATCCCGGTGCTCAACGCGCTGCGCGATCAGGAAAACGTGAAGAAGCTGACCACCGGCGAGATCGACCTGTGGGCCACCACCGATCCGGTCGGCCGCTACCTGGCCAAGCAGGAGGGCGTGTCGGGCCTGCAGACCGTGCTGCGCTTCAACGAGGCCCAGCTGTACCTGGCGATCAACAAGGACACCCCGGACGAGGTGGTGGCGAAGCTGCAGAAGGCGCTGGATGAAATGCGTGCCGATGGCTTCATCGAGCAGGCGACGAATAACTACTTGTAAGCGTCAGACGCTCAGCCTTGCCGGTTGACGACGATGCTGCGCCTCACTCCGATTGCCTCCCTCTCCCTTCAGGGAGAGGGTTGGGGAGAGGGGCTAGCAGGCAACGCCGGCGTTAAGGGTTGCCCTCTCCCCCGCCCTGGCTGCGCGCCCCGCTCCGAAGGGATAGGGGGCTATTCGTGCGAGCCCCAGGTTCCGCGCCCGCCGACCGCTGAATCAGCGATAAACCCCGTCCCGCCCATGCCCCGCCATGGCGCGGTTGCCGCGCTCGGCGATCATCAAGGGCGGCTGCACCAGTTCGAACCCCTGGGCCTTGAGTGTCGGTAGAACGCGCCTGAGCACCGCCAGCGTGGCCGGCTTCGGGTGGCCGATCATCACGACCGTGCCCTGTTTTCGTGCCAGATTCAGGCCGCGCTGCATCTGCTCCATCACTGCCGCTTCGCTCGGATCGTCGTCGAGGAACACGTCCCGCGACAGGCTGGCGAGACCGATCTTCTGCGCCTCGGCAGCGGCCACCGTGGCGGCGCTGGTCCGGCTGTCGAGCAGGAACAGGTGGCGCCGCTGCAGTTCCGCGGCCAGCCAGGCCATGGCCGGGCGGTCGGCGGTCATGCGGCTGCCTTCGTGGTTGTTCACGCCCTGCACGTAGGGCACTTTCGCCAGCGCAGCGTCGAGACGGCGGGCGCGCTCTTCCTCGGTCAGTTCCGGGCGCCAGGCGTAGTCACCGCCCGCCGGGTCCATCGGCATGTGCAGCATCACGGTACGCCCGAGATGGTGTGCCTCGCGCGCCAGTTCTGCCGCGTGGGGCGTGTCGGGAATGATCGCCAGGGCGATGGAGGGGGAAATGTCGAGCACCTGGCGATCGCGCGCCAGGTTTTGCCCGAGGTCGTCGATGACGATGGTGACCAGTGGCTTGCTGCTATCCGGCCGGGGTGCGGCGGCCACCGGCAGGCACAGCAGCGCGCCCAGGCACAGGCCGAACAGCAGCCGGGCCGGGCGCATCGATCAGTTGCTGCCGCGGCTGACGCTGAGTCCTTTCAGCAGGCTGAGGGCTTGGCTGAGCTGGTAGTCGCCATCCTGCGGGCGATCCACCGGGGGTTTGCCGGCGGTGGTCGGACGGTCCTGGCCGCCATTGCCGTTGGCCAGATGACCTTGCAGGTCGGCTTCCTTGAAGCCGTCGAAGTCGCTCTGCTCGCGGGTCACCTTGGCGCGCTCCACCTCGATGTCCGGGGTGATGCCCTGGGCCTGGATGGAGCGGCCGTTGGGGGTGTAGTACAGCGCGGTGGTGAGCTTCAGGGCGCGGTCGTTGTTCAGCGGCAGCACGGTCTGCACCGAGCCCTTGCCGAAGCTGTCGGTGCCCATGAGGATGGCGCGCTTCTGGTCCTGCAGGGCGCCGGCGACGATTTCCGCCGCCGAGGCGCTGCCGCCGTTGATCAGCACGACCAGCGGTACGCCGTCGCTCGGGTCGGCCGGGTCGGCGGAGAAGCGCAGCTCGGAATTCGGGATGCGGCCCTTGGTGTAGACGATCAGCCCCTTGGTGAGGAAGGCATCGGCCACTTCCACTGCCGACTGCAGCACGCCGCCCGGGTTGTTGCGCAGGTCCAGCACCAGGCCCTTGAGCTTGCCCTTGTTGTCGTTACGCAGCTTAGACAGCGCCTTGACGGTCTCCTCGCCACTGTTCACCTGGAACTGCGTGATGCGCAGGTAGCCGTAGCCCGGTTCGAGCATCTGGCTCTTGACGCTCTTGACCTTGATGACAGCGCGCTTGAGGGTGATGTCGAACGGCTTGCCGCCACCGCGCACGATGGTCAGGGTGATCGGCGAGCCGGCCTTGCCGCGCATGCTGTCCACCGCCTCGTTCATGGCCTGGCCCTTGGTCGGCTTGCCGTCGATCTTGACGATCAGGTCGCCTGGCTGGATGCCGGCGCTGGCAGCCGGGGTGTCGTCGATCGGCGAGATCACCTTGACGAAGCCATCCTCGCTGCCGACCTCGATGCCGAGGCCGCCGAACTCGCCGCTGGTGCTTTCCTGCAACTCGGCGAACTCTTCCGGACCGAGGTAGGCCGAGTGCGGGTCGAGGTTGCTGAGCATGCCCTTGATGGCATTCTCCAACAGCGTCTTGTCGTCCACCGGCTCCACGTAGGCCGCCTTCACCCGGTCCAGGACCTCGGCAAAGGTGCGCAGCTCGTCGAGCGGCAGCGGAGCCTCCTTGCCGTTGGCCGCGGGAGATGCGGCTGGCGCGTCGGCGGCCTGGACCGCACCGACGCCAAGCAGCAAGGCCAGGGCCAGGGTAGAGAGACGGAAAGCTTGCGACATGTTTGGCTCCTAATGCGTGTACGCCGCTTATCCTTGCGTGCGACACCAGGTCGAAGGGTCCGCCGGGCGGCCCTGATGGCGAATGGCAAAATACACCGCCGGGGTACTCTGACCCCCGCTGGCTCCCACGGTTGCAATGGGATCGCCCGCTTTGACGGTATCGCCGGCGTCCTTCAGAAGACTTTGATTATGCCCATAAAGGCTGAGGTAGCCACCACCGTGGTCGAGAATGACCAACAGGCCTGAGCCGCGCAGCCAGTCAGCGAACACCACGCGGCCGCCGTGCACCGCGCGCACGGTGCTGCCGGCGGAGGCGCCGATCAGGACGCCATCCCAGGTAGCGCGGGGGTCGTCGCCACGCGGGCTGCCATAGCGCGCCAGCACGCGGCCATCCACCGGCCAGGGCAGCTTGCCCTTGGTGGCGGCGAAAGCGCCGCCGAAGCCCGCGCCGCTGGACACCAGCGGGCCGCTGTAATCGGGGCGCCTGGACGGTGTGTCGGGTTTCTCGCCGCGGCTGGCCAGTTCCTGCTCGCGTTTGACCCGCTCGCGCTCGGCGGCCAGGGCGCGCTGGCGCGCTTCCTCGGCTTCGCGGGCCTGGCGGGCGAGGGTTTCCTCGATAGTCTTGAGGACCTTGTTCAGGTCTTCCTGGCTCTGCTCGCGATCCTTGAGCTTGCTGCTGCCATCCTTCAGGTCGCTGTTGAGCTTGGCCAACGTCTCCTGGCGCGCCTTGCGGGCGTCGGCCAGTTCCTGGCGGCGGGCTTCGAGGGCGCTCTGCTGGGCGACCTGCTCGTCCTTCTGCGAGGTGATTTCCTGCTCGACGTTGCTCAGCTGGCGCAGGGTCTCGTTGAAGGCCGAGAGCTGTTCCAGGCGCGCCTTGTTGATGTAGTCGTAGTAGGTGAGGGTGCGGCTGAACTTCTCGGGGTGCTCCTGGTTCAGCAGCAGCTTGAGGTATTCCTGGCGGCCGCTCTGGTAGGCGGCGCGCGCCTGGATGGCGATCAGGCGCTGCTGCTCAAGGCGTGCGCCCTGGAGTTTTTTTTTCTCCCCGTCGAGGCGCTGCAGCTCTTCCTCGTTCTTCTTCATCTCGTCCTGGATCTGCTTGATCTGCTTTTCCAGGTCGCCCATCTGGGTTTCGGTGGACTTGAGCTGCTTCTGCACCCCGGACTTCTCGTCCTGGATGTTCTTCAGGTTCTTTTTCAGCTCGTTGATGTCTTTCTGCGTCTGCTCCAGCTGACGTTGGGCGTCGGCGCGTTCGTCGGCAATGACCGCGAGCGGGCTCAGGAGGCAGATCAGCAGCAGCGGGAGGAGGGCGCGAGGCATTGGGTGGCGGGCACCTGGATTCTGGACCGAGCTAGTATGCCCGTGGTGGGCGCTAAAAAAAACGCCCCAGGCCGCATGGCGTGGGGCGTTTGCTCTGACCGACGGGAGATGGCTCACGTTCCCGCCGAAAGTTCGTCCTTAAAGAAGGGTGACGATCGATTGGCCGGTCATCTCTTTCGGCTGCTCCAGGCCCATCAGATTCAACAGGGTCGGGGCCACGTCGGCGAGCACGCCACCCTCGCGGATGCTGACATTACGCTTGCCGACGTAGACGAAGGGCACCGGCTCGCAGGTGTGCGCGGTGTGCGCCTGGCCGGTCATCGCGTCTTCCATCTGCTCGACATTGCCGTGGTCGGCGGTGATCAGGGCTTCGCCACCGACCTTGTCCAGCGCCTCGACGATCCGACCGATGCAGGTATCCAGGCACTCGACGGCTTTCACCGCCGCCTCGAACACGCCGGTGTGGCCAACCATGTCGCCGTTTGCGTAGTTGACGATGATCACGTCGAAACGCTGGTGCGCGATGGCATCGACGATCTTGTCGGTGACTTCCGGGGCGCTCATCTCCGGCTGCAGGTCATAGGTGGCGACCTTGGGCGACGGGATGAGGATGCGTTCTTCGCCTTCGAACGGCTCCTCGCGGCCGCCGGAGAAGAAGAAGGTCACGTGGGCGTACTTCTCGGTCTCGGCGATACGCAGCTGGGTCTTGCCGTTCTTGGCCAGGTATTCGCCCAGGACGTTGTCCAGGGATTCGGGTTTGAACGCGCTGGGCGCGGGGATGCTCGCCGCGTACTGGGTCAGCATCACGTAGTCGGCCAGGTGCAGTTCGCGCTGGCGCGGGAATTCCTTGAAGCCCGGCTCGACGAAGGCGCGCGACAGCTCGCGGGCGCGGTCGGCGCGGAAGTTCATGAACACCACGGCGTCGCCGTCCTCCACGCGCACCTGCTCGCCGATGCGGGTGGCCTTGACGAATTCGTCGCTCTCGCCGCGCTCATAGGCGGCATTCAGCGCGCCCACGGCGGTGTCGGCGGCGAATTCGGCGGTGCCGTCGGTGATCAGGTTGTAGGCGGCTTCGACGCGGTCCCAGCGATTGTCGCGGTCCATGGCGAAGTAGCGGCCGATGATGCTGGCGGTACGGCCCTTGCCGATGCGGGCGAAGGCGTCGTCGAGCAGCTTCAGCGACGGCTCGGCGCTCTTGGGCGGGGTGTCGCGGCCGTCGAGGAAGGCGTGCAGGTAGATCCTCTCGGCGCCACGCTGGGCGGCCAGTTCGGCCATCGCGATCAGGTGGTCCTGGTGGCTGTGCACGCCGCCATCGGAGAGCAGACCGAGGATGTGCACGGCCTTGCCGGCACCGGCGGCCTTGTCGACCGCAGCGGTCAGCACCGGGTTCTGGAAGAACTCGCCGTCGCGGATGGCCTTGGTGACGCGGGTGAAGTCCTGGTAGACGACGCGGCCGGCGCCCAGGTTCATGTGGCCCACCTCGGAGTTGCCCATCTGGCCGTCGGGCAGGCCGACGTCCATCCCCGAGCCGGAGATCAGGCCGTGCGGCTGGCTGGCCAGCAGGCGGTCCCAATTGGGCTTCTTCGCGGCGTAGATGGCGTTGAATTCAGGGCTATCGCTATGGCCGAAGCCGTCCAGAATGATCAGGACCAGCGGTTTGCGCGTTGCAGTCATAGGTACGGCTCTTTCCGAGAATAGGGGTCAGAAAAGGACCGACATTTTACCGATTGGTGCCGACAGACGCCATGAGCGGCAGGGTTCAGCCGTCAGATACGCGCGTGTATACTGGCCGGCATTTTTACGTCTGGATGTCCTGCGCATGTCTTCGTTTCTTCCTCGTCTGATCGAATTCGCCACCCACCACTACCTGCTGGTCGGTGCCCTGGTCATCCTGCTGGTGCTGCTGGCCCTGCACGAAATGCGCAAGGGCGGCCGCGCGCTGTCCACCCGCGAACTGACCGCCATGGTCAACGCCGAGCAGGCCGTCGTGCTGGATATCCGCCCGACCAAGGAGTTCGCCACCGGCCACATCGTTGGCGCGCTGAACATCCCGGCCGACAAACTGAACGCCCGCCTCAGCGAGCTGGACAAACACAAGGCCAAGACCATCATCGTGGTCGATGGCATGGGCCAGCATTCGGGCACCTGGTGCAGCGTGCTGCAGAAGGCCGGCTACAACGCCGCCAAGCTCTCCGGTGGCATCGGCAGCTGGCGTGGCGACAACCTGCCCCTGGTGAAGTGAGATGTCGTCGATCTTGATCTACACCAGCGCGTGGTGCCCCTATTGCATTCGCGCCAAGGCCCTGCTGGACAAGAAGGGAGTCGCCTACGAGGAGATCTCCGTCGACGGCAAGCCTGGTGTGCGTGCCGAGATGGCCAGCAAGGCAGGTCGCACTTCGGTGCCGCAGATCTGGATCGACGGAACCCATATCGGCGGCTGCGACGATCTTTACGCGCTGGAACGCGCGGGCAAGCTGGATACGCTGCTCTCGGCGTGATCCCTCATTCTGAAACGATGCACAAGAAGGTTCCGAAATGACTGAACAAGCCAGCAACGGCGCAGCCGAGCAAGACAACAACCCGCAGTTCTCGCTGCAGCGCATCTATGTGCGTGACCTCTCCTTCGAGGCCCCCAAGGCTCCGGAAATCTTCCGTCAGGAGTGGCAGCCGGCGATCAGCATGGACCTCAACACCCGTCAGAAGCAGCTAGACGGCGACTTCTACGAAGTGGTCCTGACCGTGTCGGTCACTGTGAAGAACAACGAAGAAACCGCCTTCATCGTGGAAGTCCAGCAGGCCGGTATCTTCCTCATCAAGGGTCTGGACGCATCCAGCATGAGCCACACCCTGGGCGCCTTCTGCCCGAACATCCTCTTCCCGTACGCGCGCGAAACCCTGGACAGCCTGGTTGTCCGCGGTTCCTTCCCGGCGCTGATGCTGTCCCCGGTGAACTTCGATGCGCTGTACGCGCAGGAAATCGCCCGCATGCAGGCTTCCGGCGAGATTCCGGCTCAGTAATCACTGATGCCGCATGACAAAGGCGCCTTCGGGCGCCTTTTTCTTTGCCCGGCGTTCGGTGCTGGCCTCCGTGGGGCCATGCCTGCGGACACGTGCCGGCAGCCGGGCGGCGTTCAAGTTTGGTGCATGCGCACTAGCAGGGCGCAGGGCGCGGCGCGGCGGGGAGACCCTGGAATTCCGGTGTGAACACCGGCGGGCGCTGGTATGAGGACTTGGGGGTATCCCCGCAAGCCTCTGATTCCGGGGCTTTCAGCCAGCCAGAGAGCAACCCGGTAGTGGGGCGTAATGCTCTGCGAGCAATCTTGGCACGTCCTCTGCAGTAGCCCTGATAACAGCGATTTCAGGGGCCTCGGTACAGGCAGGCTGGGGAACCCCTCTTTTACATCTTGCGAGCGTGCCGCCCGAAGCGGTGGCCGTCGTAGCCGGTTCGGGGGTCCTGGTACAGGCAGGCCGGGAAAGCCCTCTTTTTATGCCCGCGGGCGCGCCACGGCGCGCCGCGCACCCGTTAGGGGTCCTGGTACAGGCAGGCCGGGTAAACCCCTCTTTTATGCCGCGATCCTCTCTCCGGAGGACTCGCTTCCCGCTTCGGGGCCCCGGACCAGGCAGGCCGGGAAAACCCCGCTTTTATTCGGGCTGGGCGTTGACGGTCAGGCGCCAATGGCCC
The DNA here is from genome assembly GCF_057180225.1 of Pseudomonas sp. BB438. NCBI lineage: Bacteria > Pseudomonadati > Pseudomonadota > Gammaproteobacteria > Pseudomonadales > Pseudomonadaceae > Pseudomonas > Pseudomonas sp. BB438. Next base: position 6,063,747 of record NZ_CM170001.1, on the reverse strand, counting down.
TCAACCTCGGTGCTGTCCCAGGTCCCCGTGAGTCGTCGGGTCGAGAGCAGCGTCAGCAGAACTCCATTCTCCCGTGGCTCCAGCTTCCAGCGCACCGGCGCCTTGCCGATCCGCAACTGGCCCTGCTGGGGCTTGCCGTTGGCGTCGATCTGCACAGCCAGGGCACCGTCCAGCTGGCCGGCGCGCACTGCAGGCTGGGCATCGAGAATGATCACCAGACCGTCCGGCGCAGGCTCTACGTCGAGTATCTGCGCAGGGCCTTCGTGCGGCGGGCTGACCAGCCGGCCAAGCATCAGGCCCACCAGCAGGCCGAGCACGCTCAGCGAAACCATCACCTTCAGCCAGGGCCTGGGCCGCATTTGCTCCTTCGCGGGGGTAGAATGCCCGCCGTTCTCAGGTTCGGAGCGCTGCATGTTCCACGTAATCCTTTTTCAACCGGAAATCCCCCCAAACACCGGCAACATTATCAGGCTGTGTGCCAATGCGGGCTGTAGCCTGCACCTGATCGAGCCGTTGGGCTTCGAGCTGGACGACAAGCGCCTGCGCCGCGCCGGGCTGGATTACCACGAGTACGCCAGCGTGCGCCGCTATGCGAGCCTCGAGGAGTGTCTGGAGCAGCTCGGGCAGCCGCGCTTGTTCGCCTTCACCACCAAGGGCTCGCAACCGTTCCACGAAGTGGTCTACGCGCGCGGTGACGCGTTCCTGTTCGGTCCGGAAAGCCGCGGCCTGCCGGAAGAGGTGCGTGACGCCCTGCCGCCCGAGCAGCGCGTGCGCCTGCCGATGCGTCCGGGCTGCCGCAGCCTGAACCTCTCCAACACGGTGGCTGTGACCGTCTACGAAGCCTGGCGCCAGCACGGCTTTGCCATGGACTGAGCATTTTCTGATCGATCCGCGCAAACCCGCGCCGGGCGGGGAGCGCAGCGGCTTGCCCCAAGCTTATCCACAGGCGGGCGCACAGTGGATGTGGGCAAGCCGAAAATTCCTGCACAGAAACCACGCAAACCCCTAGACCGCGCGTGCTCTGGGCTGTAGCACGTTCCTTCCCCGTTCCGTGCACAGTGTTATCCACAGGTTTTGGGGATAGATGTTGCGGGCATGTGACCGTGCCTCGAGGACGTCGAGCCAGGGCGCGTCCGGTGTCGGTTAAGCGTGAGGCAAGAAAAAGGGGCCTTGCGGCCCCTTTTCCATGGGAAGGACGTCAGTCCTCGCCATCCTCGTCCGGGCCGTCGATCTTCATGCCCAGTTCCTTGATCTTGCGGGTCAGGGTATTGCGGCCCCAGCCCAGCAGCACAGCGGCATCGCGGCGGCGGCCGGCGGTGTGCTTGAGCGCCGTCTCGATCATGATCCGCTCGAAGGCCGGCACGGCGGTGTCCAGCAGGTTGGACTGGCCGCGCGCCAGTGCCTGGTCGGCCCAGTGGCGCAGGGCCTGTTCCCAGTTGGCAGCCGGCAAGCTGTCCTGCGGCTGGGTCATCAGCTCCGGCGGCAGGTCGTCGATGTGCACCTCGCGGCCCGAGGCCATGACGGTGATCCAGCGGCAGGTGTTTTCCAGCTGGCGCACGTTGCCCGGCCAGCCGAGGTTCTTCAGGTATTCCTCGGTTTCCGGCTTGAGCAGCTTGGGCTCCACCGCCAGCTCCTGCGCGGCGCGGGAGAGGAAGTGCCGGGCCAGCGCGGGGATGTCCTCGCGACGGTCGGCCAGGCGCGGGATATGCACGCGGATGACGTTCAGGCGGTGGAACAGGTCCTCGCGGAACTTGCCCTCGCGCACCAGATTCTCCAGGTTCTGGTGGGTCGCCGCGATGATCCTCACGTCCACTTTCACCGGGGTGTGGCCGCCCACGCGATAGAACTCGCCGTCGGCCAGTACGCGCAGCAGGCGAGTCTGGGTGTCGGCGGGCATGTCGCCGATCTCGTCGAGGAACAGCGAGCCGCCATCGGCCTGTTCGAAGCGGCCGCGACGCTGGTTGGCCGCGCCGGTGAAGGCGCCTTTTTCATGGCCGAACAGCTCGGATTCCATCAGGTCCTTCGGAATCGCCGCCATGTTCAGCGCGATGAACGGCGAGGCTGCGCGCGGGCTGTGGCGGTGCAAGGCGTGGGCGACCAACTCTTTACCGGTACCCGACTCGCCGTTGATCAGCACGGTGATGTTGGAGTGCGAGAGGCGGCCGATGGCGCGGAACACCTCCTGCATCGCCGGCGCCTCGCCGATGATCTCCGGCGTGCGCGTCTGGTTGGCTGGCGCTTCCAGTCCCTGCTGTTCCTGGGCGTGCTGGTTGGCGCGCTTGACCAGGGAGACGGCTTCGTCGACGTCGAAGGGCTTGGGCAGGTATTCGAAGGCACCGCCCTGGTAGGAGGCCACCGCGCTGTCCAGGTCCGAGTGCGCGGTCATGATGATCACCGGCAGGCGCGGATGCACTTCGCGGATCTGCGCGAGCAGGTCCAGGCCGCTGGAACCGGGCATGCGGATGTCGGAGATGATCACGTCCGGTTGTTGCCGGCCCAGGCGGCTCATCACGCTGTCGGCGCTGTCGAAGCTGACGGTGGTCATGCCTTCCTGCTGCAGGGCTTTTTCCAGTACCCAGCGGATGGAGCGGTCGTCGTCGACGATCCAGACGGTCTCTGATCGGCTCATGGTCAATGGACTCCTTGTTCCAGGGGCAGGAACAGACTGAATACGGTGTGGCCCGGATGGCTGTCGCATTCGATCAAGCCCTGGTGCTGGCTGATGATGTTCTGGGTGATGGCGAGGCCCAGGCCGGTGCCGTCGGCGCGGCCGCTGACCATGGGATAGAAGATGGTGTCCTGCAGTTCAGCCGGGATGCCCGGGCCGTTGTCGATGATCTCCACCTTGCAGACCAGGCGATGGCGCGTGTGGCCGATGGTGAACTGGCGCAGGGTGCGAGTGCGCAGGGTGATGCGCCCCAGCTTGAGTTCGTTCTGCGCGGCAATCGCCTGCATGGCGTTGCGCACGATGTTGAGCACCGCCTGGATCATCTGCTCGCGGTCGATCAGCAGGTCGGGGATGCTCGGGTCATAGTCGCGCACCAGCGGAATGGTGCCCTGGGTCTCGGCCTCTACCAGGCTGCAGACGCGCTCCAGCACTTCGTGGACGTTGGTCACCGAAAGCTGCGGCAGCTTGTTCGAGCCGAGCATGCGATCCACCAGGTTCCGCAGGCGATCGGCCTCTTCGATGATGACGTTGGTGTAGTCCTTGAGCGACTCTTCCGGCAGCTCGCGGGACAGCAACTGCGCTGCGCCGCGAATGCCGCCCAGCGGATTCTTGATCTCGTGGGCCAGGCCGCGCACCAGCAGCTTGGTGGTTTCCTGCTTGGACAGCTGCGCCTCTTCCTTGGTGATCCGCAGCAGTCGGTCGCGCGGGTGGACTTCCAGCAACAGCAACGTATCGCGGCGATCGAGGATCGGCGTGACCGCGTAGTCCACGGTGATGGTCTGGCCGGTCAGCGACGTCAGGGTCGCTTCGCGCTTGGTGAAGGGGTGCGCCTCTTCCACCGCCTGGCGCAGCGACTGCAGCGCCTCGGGCGATTCGGTGAACAGCTCGCTGATGAACTGCCCATGGCTTCGCTGGCCACTGACCGCCAGCAGCATTTCCGCCGCCGGGTTCATGTACTCCAGGCGCAGCTCGGCGTTGAGCAGGATCACCGCCGTGGTGAGGTTGTCGAGCAACAGGCGGAGCTGGGTTTCTGTAGGCATGGCGTAAGAGATGTCCCAAGACTGTGCGGGAAAATGCAAAAAGCAAACCAGGCCCTGAAAAGACGCGTATTTCGCGGCATCGCGCTGATTTGCGGTGCGCAGGCAGCCGATCCGGTCAGCAGAAGTGACCCGAAATGGGGAGAGTATAGAAAGTGGTGCAGGCATGTGCACCGATATGGTGCATATTGGGTCAGCCGCACGCCGTGCTCAGCGACGGTCGGCGCTGAGCGGCTGGGCGGTGTCCAGATGGGTCGATGAGGCCACGGACACGCGGAACATGTGGAACGGCTGGCTAGGCGTCTGCTCGATGGTGCGGCCGAGGGTATCGATGATCTCCACTGACAGCAGGTGAGTCCCGCGGTCGATGTTGTTCAGCGGGAACACCGGGCTGCGGCCGGGCTCGCCGACGGGCTTGCCATCCAGCAGCAGGCGGTAGAGATGGCCGGGCAGGAGCGCTGGATCGCTGGTGGCGGAGACGATCAGTGCGCCGTCATTGGCCCGCACGGTGGCGTCAGGCTCGGGCACGATGATCCGCAGCAGCTGGTAGGCCGGCGGGCCGGGCGGCAGCGCGGGAGTGGCCGGCGCGTAGAGCGGCGGGGGCATGCGCACGCCATTGGGCGAGCCGGGCTGGGAATTGATCGGCGCCAGCTGCAGCTTCTGCGCGTTGCCACGCGGCGGCTGGTCGGTGAAGACGCGGTTGCCTTCCTTGTCGATGTAGGTATAGACCTCGGCGCTGGCCGACAGGCAGCACAGCGCCGACAGCAGGAAAATGACCAGGTGGCGCATCGTCAGCCGCCCGCCCTGGGCTGGACCTTGGGTCGCTGCGGGCTGTGGGTGCTGATGCGCTGCAGGGTGAAGCTCACCGGGGCGCTGGTCTGGATCACGCGGCTGCCCTGCAGCACCTGGACGGCCAGGGTGTGGTCGCCACGGTCGAGGCTCTGCAGGCCGATGCTGGTGCTGCTGGTCGGTGCGCCGTAAGGCTGGCCGTCGAGCACCAGTTGCAGCTGATGGCCGCCAGCCAGGGCCGGCTGCACCACGACATTGACGACAAAGGTACCGTTGTTCTGCCGCAGCGATTCGTCGTCCGGCAGGTTGCTCAGGGCAAGAATCGCATAGGCATTGCTGGCCTGGTTCACGGTGCCGCTGTCGGCGGGGGCGGCGACCGGCGCCTGCGGGCCGACGGTGTTGGTTGGCGGCAGCTCCACCGGCTTGGCGTCGACATTGGTCGGCGGCTGGTTGGTGAATACCGTCTTGCCGTTGGCGTCGGTGTACTTGTAGATCTGCGCGCTGGCTGGCAATGCGGCGGCGAGCAGCAGGGCGGTAAGGATCAGGCGCATGAGGAATCTCCGGATGGTCTTGCCAAGCCTTGCACTGCCGACGGCGGCTGGCAAGTTGCCTATTGTCTTTCAGCAGGGCGCCGCGCGTTGTGCGCTGCTGCTCGTCGAAGGACCTTTCTCGTGCAAGGCGGGTCCGAGCCTGTCGCGGGCGTCTGTATGATGCGGGCGTGCGTCATTTTCCATCGTTGTGGGGTATGCCTGTGAGTCCGATTCGTTACCTGCTTCGTCAGTGGCTGCTGCTGTGCTGCCTGGGTCTCGGCTTGTCCGTCGCCGGGCCCGCGCTCGCGGCGCTTCCCGGGCCGCTGGCCGGGGTGACGGGCAGTGGCGAGGCGAAGGTGAGCGACGCCCAGCTGGAGCAATCGCTGAACCAGGTGATCAAGACCCTGGAGAGCGACCAGCAGCGCGCCGACCTGCTGAAGAAGCTCAAGCAGTTGCGCGACGCCACGCAGAAAGGCGCCGAAGAACAGGGCGGCGTTCTGGGGCTGATCGGCGATACGCTCGGCAGCCTGGAGAAGCAGTTCGAGGGCGCCAACAGCCCGCTGGTACGCTGGTCCGAGTTGTTCCAGGGCGCCGGCTTCGAACTGGATGCACGCACGCCATCGTTGGCGGAATGGCCGGGGATGATCCTCGATTTCGCCCTGGTCATCCTCATCTGGGCCTGCGTCGCTCTTGGCCTGCGCTGGATCGCCGGGCGAATGCGCCAGCGCTTCGGCCTGGAAGACGAACTGCCGCAGCACCCCAAGACGCGCGACCTGCTGCTATTCGCCCTGCGCAAGCTCGGCCCCTGGCTGGTGGCCTTCCTGATCACTGTCTACCTGTCCGTGGTGCTGCCCAGCTCGCTCGGCAAGCTGGTGGCGATGGTGATCGCCTACACTCTGGTGTGCGGCACGCTGTTCTCCGCGCTATGTGTGATCTCCCTGTCACTGCTCAGCGGCCCGCACCGCATGCGCGCGCTGGATATCCTGCGCCGCCGCGCCTTCCGCCCGCTCTGGCTGATCGGCAGCCTCGCGGCGCTGGGCGAAGTGATGCATGACCCGCGCGTCATCGAGAGCCTGGGCATGAACATCTCGCTGTTCGTCGGCTCCGTGGCGAACATCTGTGCAGCGCTGCTCACCGCGCTGTTCGTCCTGCAGTTCCGTCGCCCCATCGCCCACCTGATCCGCAACCAGCCGCTGGAGCGTCGCCTGAAGCGCCGCGGCCTGAGCGACCTGGTGGAGCTGATCGGCTCGATCTGGTTCCTGCCCGTGCTGGTACTGGTGGGCATCTCGCTGTTCGCCACCGTTGTCACCGCCGGCGACAGCAGCTACGCCCTGCGCCGTGCGCTGGTCTGCGCCGCCGTGGCGGTGGTGGCGATGACCGTCAATGGCCTGATCCGTCGTGCGCACCTGCGTTCGGCCCGGCGCGGCGCGCGTCGCCACGCGCCGTATATCGAGCAGTTGCAGAGCTTCGGCTACACCCTGCTGCACATCGCCAGCCTGCTGTTCTTCCTGGAGATCGGCCTGCGTGTCTGGGGCATGTCGCTGATTCGCTTCGCCGAAGGCGATGGTTCGCAGATCAGCCTCAAGCTGTTCAGCTTCGGCACCACCCTGCTGGTTGCCTGGCTGGTCTGGATTCTCACCGACACTGCCGTGCAGCACAGCCTTGGCCTGGGCGGCAAGAAGAGCGCCAACGCCCGCGCGCTGACCATGTTGCCGCTGATTCGCAACGTACTGTTCGTGACTATTGCGGTGATCGCCTTGATCGTCGCGCTGGCCAACATGGGCATGAACGTCACACCGCTGCTCGCCGGTGCCGGTGTGATCGGTCTGGCTATCGGCTTCGGTGCGCAATCGCTGGTGGCGGACCTGATCACCGGCCTGTTCATCATCATCGAGGACTCGCTGTCCATCGACGACTACGTCGACGTCGGCGGCCACCTCGGCACGGTGGAAGGACTGACCATCCGTACCGTGCGCCTGCGCGACCTGGACGGCGTGGTGCATACCATCCCGTTCAGCGAGATCAAGAGCATCAAGAACTACTCGCGGCAGTTCGGCTATGCCATGTTCCGCTGGCCGGTGCCGGCGAGCATGCCCATCGACGACGCGCTCGCGCTGGTCAAGGAAGTCTCCGGCGAGTTGCGAGGCGACCGCACCATCAATCGCGCCATCTGGTCCCCGCTGGAAATCCAGGGCATCGAGAGCTTCGACGCCGGCCAGGCGATCCTGCGCTTCCGCTTCAAGACCGCGCCGATCCGCCAGTGGGAGGTGCAGCGCGCCTTCAACCTGCGCCTGCGGCAGAAGCTCGACAAGGCCGGGCTGGAGCTCTCCATGCCGCGCCTGAACGTGCAGCTCTCGCGCATGCGCAAGGCGCGCCGCGAGGATGACGAAGAGCAGGGTGTGCCGGCGGACGGCGGAATCTGATCCTGCTTCGCGGCGGCTCTTCGTAGGATCGAGCTTGCTGGCGAACGGGATATTCGGCTGCTCCGGTGTTGAGCGGTTCGCGAGCAAGCTCGCTCCTGCCGTGACGCAGCGCTCACCTGTAGGAGCGGGCCATGTCCGCGATCGCGCACATGGCGCGCTCCTGCAAAAGTGCCTGTGTGCTTTCCCGAGGGCATAAAAAAGGCCTCCCGAAGGAGGCCTTAATGCTGTCGCTATTTATAGGTATTCGTGGATCAGACGCTGTAGTACAGGTCGTATTCCAGCGGGTGCACGAAGGTGCGCACCTTGATTTCTTCTTCCGACTTCAGCTCGATGTAGGCATCGATGAACTCGTCGGTGAACACGCCGCCCTTGGTCAGGAACGCGCGGCCCTTGTCGAGTTCTTCCAGCGCCTCTTTCAGGCTGCCGCAAACCTGCGGGATTTCCTTCGCTTCTTCCGGCGGCAGGTCGTACAGGTTCTTGTCGGCGGCGTCGCCGGGGTGAATCTTGTTCTGGATGCCGTCCAGGCCCGCCATCAGCAGCGCGGCGAAGCACAGGTAGGGGTTGGCAGCCGGGTCCGGGAAGCGCGCTTCGATACGGCGGGCTTTCGGGCTGGAGACGTACGGGATACGGATCGAGGCGGAGCGGTTACGGGCCGAGTAGGCCAGCATGACCGGGGCTTCGAAGCCCGGAACCAGACGCTTGTAGGAGTTGGTGGCCGGGTTGGTGAAGCCGTTCAGGGCCTTGCCGTGCTTGATGATGCCGCCGATGAAGTACAGGGCGGTATCGGACAGGCCGGCATAACCTTCGCCAGCGAAGGTGTTCTTGCCATCCTTGGAGATGGACATGTGAACGTGCATGCCCGAACCGTTGTCGCCGTACAGCGGCTTCGGCATGAAGGTCACGGTCTTGCCGTAGGCGTCGGCAACGTTGTGGACGCAGTACTTCAGGGTCTGGACTTCGTCAGCCTTGGCAACGAGGGTGTTGAACTTCACACCGATCTCGTTCTGGCCGGCGGTGGCCACTTCGTGGTGGTGAACTTCCACGACCAGGCCCATTTCCTCCAGGGCGTTGCACATGGCGGTACGGATTTCGTGGTCGTGGTCGACCGGCGGTACCGGGAAGTAGCCGCCCTTGACGCCCGGACGGTGACCTTTGTTGCCGGTCTCGATGTCAGCGTCGGTGTTCCAGGAAGCCTGCTCGGAGAAGATCTTGAACATCGAGCCGGAGATGTCGGACTTGAACTTCACTTCGTCGAAGATGAAGAACTCCGGCTCCGGGCCAACGAATACGGTGTCACCGATACCGGTGGACTTCAGGTATTCCTCGGCACGCTTGGCAATGTTGCGCGGGTCGCGCTCGTAGCCTTGCATGGTGCTCGGCTCGATGATGTCGCAAACGATGATCAGGGTCGGCTCTTCGGTGAACGGGTCGAGCACGGCGGTGCTGTCGTCCGGGAGCAGGATCATGTCGGAGGCTTCGATGCCCTTCCAGCCTTCGATGGAGGAACCATCGAACATCTTGCCGGCTTCGAAGAACTCGTCGTCCAGCGCGTCGCGGGCGGGCATGGTGACGTGCTGCTGCTTGCCTTTGGTATCGGTGAAGCGCAGGTCAACCCACTTCACGTCATGATCTTTGATCAGTTGTTGCGACTTGTACGACATGCTGTCCTCCAGGAGGGATTAGAGCTGGGAGCTTTTTTGTGCCCCAGTATCGGGTGATGCCGGCCGGAATACTCCGCCAGGGCAACCTGCCTCACAAGAGAGCAAGTTGCGTGCCAGTGCCCGTAAATGGGCAGATGCCCTGATTTCCGGGCTTTCAGCGGCCGGTCCAGACAAATGCACGATAATTGTGCACCGTTTCGGTGCCTTGTCGTGGTGCGCCCGTCCATTTTGGTGCACCAAAAAGAAAGTCTCCGATTTCTGCTCAAGTCTTGAGCAATTTCGGATATAATTCCGCCCCTTTTTTTCAGTCCCATGGCAATCGCCCGGTTCGCATGAAACTCATCGTCAAGGTCTTCCAGGAAATCACCATCAAGAGCCGGCCGGTGCGCAAGCGCTTCATCCGCCAGCTGGCGAAGAACATTCGCACGGTGCTCCGCGACCTCGACCCTGAGCTGCTGGTCGAAGGCGAATGGGACAACCTCGAGGTCGAGACCAGGGTCACCGATCCCAAGGCCCTGCGCGAGATGATCGAGCGCCTGACCTGCACGCCGGGCATCGGTCACTTCCTGGAGGTGCACGAGTACCCGCTAGGCGATTTCGACGACATTCTCGAGAAGTGCAAGGCGCACTTTGGCGACAAGCTGCCGGGCAAGATCTTTTCCATGCGCTGCAAGCGCGCCGGCAAGCACCCGTTCACCTCTATAGATGTGGAACGTTACGTCGGCGGCGGCCTGCGTCAGCACTGCGGTGCGGCAGGCGTCTCGCTGAAGAACCCGGAAGTGGAAGTGCGCGTGGAAATCCGCCATGACCGCCTTTACGTGATCCATGCCCAGCACGACGGCCTTGGTGGCTACCCGCTGGGTGCGCTGGAGCAGGTGCTGGTGCTGATGTCCGGTGGTTTCGACTCCACCGTGGCGGCCTACCAGATGATGCGCCGCGGCATGATCAGTCACTTCGTGTTCTTCAACCTCGGTGGCCGCGCCCACGAACTGGGCGTGATGGAAGTCGCGCACTACCTGTGGAAGAAGTACGGCAGTTCCCAGCGCGTGCTGTTCGTCAGCGTGCCCTTCGAGGAAGTGGTCGGCGAGATCCTCACCAAGGTCGATGACAGCTACATGGGCGTGACCCTGAAGCGCATGATGCTGCGTGCCGCCAGCCGTGTGGCCGAGCGCCTGGAGATCGACGCGCTGGTGACCGGCGAGGCGATTTCCCAGGTGTCCAGCCAGACCCTGCCGAACCTCTCGGTGATCGACCGGGTGACCGACACCCTGGTCCTGCGCCCGCTGATCGTCAGCCACAAGCAGGACATCATCGACACCGCCACGAAGATCGGCACCGCCGAGTTCGCCAAGCACATGCCGGAATACTGTGGGGTGATCTCGGTGAACCCGACCACCCAGGCCAAGCCGTACCGCGTCGACCACGAAGAAACCAAGTTCGACATGGCCGTGCTCGACCGCGCCCTGGAGCGCTCCACCCAGATGACCGTCGACCGCGTGATCGACGAGCTGGGCAAGGATCTGGCCGTGGAAATGGTCGACGACGTGCTGGCCGGCCAGATCGTGGTGGACATCCGTCATCCCGATGCCCAGGAAGATGAACCGCTGGTCATCGACGGCATCGAAGTGCTGCCGATGCCGTTCTACGCGATCAACAGCAAGTTCAAGGAACTGGACCCCAACCGCCAGTACCTCCTGTATTGCGACAAGGGCGTGATGAGTCGCCTGCACGCCCACCACCTGGTCAACGAAGGGCACACCAATGTGCGTGTTTACCGTCCGCAATAAAGGCGCGGACCAGCGCCGCCAGCCCGGACTGTTCGGCGGCAGCATCCGCCACCGACCTCCCGACACATTCGGTGCGTAGGCTCACGCCCTGACCTTTTGCACCGCCGCGCCAAGGCCCGGCCCCCGCTGCCGAGAACGGCAGCCGAAGATTCACTATCGAGACTGACACTGTGATCGAAAAACTGCGCAACATCGCCATCATCGCCCACGTCGACCATGGCAAGACCACCCTCGTGGACAAGCTCCTGCGCCTGTCCGGCACCCTCGACCGCAAAGAAGCGGAAAACGAGCGCGTGATGGACTCCAACGACCAGGAAAAAGAGCGTGGCATCACCATTCTGGCGAAGAACACCGCCCTGAAATGGAACGACTACAGCATCAACATCGTCGACACCCCCGGCCACGCCGACTTCGGCGGTGAGGTAGAGCGCGTGATGTCGATGGTCGACTCCGTGCTGCTGGTGGTCGACGCCCAGGACGGCCCGATGCCGCAAACCCGCTTCGTGACCCAGAAGGCATTCAAGGCCGGCCTGCGTCCGATCGTCGTGGTGAACAAGATCGACCGTCCGGGCGCGCGTCCTGACTGGGTCATCGATCAGATCTTCGACCTGTTCGACAACCTCGGCGCCACCGACGAGCAGCTGGACTTCCCGATCGTCTACGCCAGTGCCTTGAATGGCATCGCCGGCATGGACCACGAGAAGATGGACGACAACATGGACGCGCTGTTCCAGGCGATCATCGACCACGTCCCGGCGCCGAAAGTCGACGTCGACGGCCCGTTCCAGATGCAGATTTCCCAGCTGGACTACAACAGTTTCCTCGGCGTGATCGGCATCGGCCGTATCGCCCGCGGCAAGGTCAAGACCAACACCCCGGTCGTGGCCATCAGCGACGACGGCACCAAGCGCAACGGCCGTATCCTGAAGATCATGGGTCACTCCGGCCTGCAGCGGGTCGAAGTCGCTGAAGCCGAAGCCGGCGACATCGTCTGCGTCTCGGGCATGGACGAGCTGTACATCTCCGACACCCTGTGCGACCCGCAGAACGTCGAAGCGCGCCCGCCGCTGACCGTCGACCAGCCGACCGTGAGCATGACCTTCCAGGTCAACGACTCGCCGTTCGCCGGTAAAGAAGGCAAGTTCGTCACCAGCCGCAACATCAAGGACCGTCTGGACAAGGAACTGCTGCACAACGTGGCCCTGCGCGTCGAGCAAGGCGACTCCCCGGAGAAGTTCAAGGTCTCCGGCCGTGGCGAACTGCACCTCTCGGTACTGATCGAGACCATGCGCCGTGAAGGCTTCGAGCTGGCCGTAGGCCGTCCGGAAGTGGTCATCATCGAGACCGCCGAAGGCGAGAAGCAGGAGCCGTACGAGAACGTCACCATCGACATCGAAGAGCAGCACCAGGGCTCGGTGATGGAGCAGATGGGCCTGCGCAAGGGCGATCTGACCAACATGATCCCCGACGGCAAGGGCCGCGTGCGCCTGGAATACACCATCCCGGCGCGTGGTCTGATCGGCTTCCGTAACAACTTCCTGACCCTGACCTCGGGCACCGGCATCCTGACCTCGACCTTCAGCCACTACGGCCCGATCAAGGCCGGCGAAGTGACCAACCGTCAGAACGGCGTACTGGTCTCCATGGCCACCGGCACCGCGCTGACCTACTCGCTGGAAACCCTGCAGAGCCGCGGCAAGCTGTTCCTCGGCCCAGGCGACGAGATCTACGAAGGCCAGCTGGCCGGCATCAACAGCCGTGACAACGATCTGGTGATCAACCCCACCAAGGGCAAGAAGCTCGACAACATGCGCGCTTCGGGCAAGGACGAAGTCATCGCCCTGGTTCCGCCGATCCGCTTCACCCTGGAGCAGGCGCTGGAATTCATCGCCGATGACGAGCTGGTGGAAGTGACGCCGAAGTCGATCCGTCTGCGCAAGAAACTGCTCAACGAGAACGACCGCAAGCGCTACGAGCGCGCCAAGGTCTGATTCAACGGGTAGCAAGGAAAAGCCGGGCATCTGCCCGGCTTTTTCGTTTCTGCGTGGCCGAAAGGCTGTGTCGTGACGTCTGATTCGATGAAGCTGAGAGTTAGTGGACGCAGGCCAGGGAGCCGTGCCGATATACTCAGCTTCCCGGGCGTTACCGTCCGGTTCGGGATGGATTCGAACAGAACCTCAAGGATTCGAAAGCATGCAATGGATTTTCATGCTGGTCGGCCTGGTCTTCGGCGCCGCTGCGGGCGAGTCGATCACCGGCGCTGTATTGGGCGCGGTGGTGGGTCTCGCGCTGGGACAGACCTTTGCGCTGCACAGCCTGAAGCGGGAGAACGCCAGCCTTCGCGGTGAGCTGAAGGCCTTCGGCGAGCGCTTCGACCAGGGCACCAAGGTACTCTACGAGCGGCTGCTCCAGGTGGAGCGCGGTTCCGCCGGGCAAGCGCCGCCGGCGAGCGTCGAGTATGTCGCGCCCGAGATGCCGGTAGCGCCGGTCGAGGTCGAGGTCCAGGTCGAGCCCGAGGTCGATGTCGCCGCCAGCGGAGCTGCCGCCACTGAGCTGGACTGGAGCATAGAACTGCCGGCCGATACGCTGGCGCCCGCACCAGCGGCCGCCGCGCGGGTGGACGCGCCCGTCGAGTGGTCGGACCTGGTGCTCGAGCCGATGCAGAAGCCTGCTGCCCATGCTCGCGTCGACGAGCCCGAGGTTCAGGCGCCGCCAGCTCCTGCCGCGCCGCCGCTGCCGCCGGTTCCGCCCGTTCCGTCGTTGTTCGACCGCGCCTTCGGCGCCGCCCGCGACTGGCTGCTGGGCGGCAACACCGTGCTGCGTGTCGGGGTCGTGCTGCTGTTCCTCGGCCTGGCCTTCCTGCTGCGCTACGCCACCGAAGGCATGACCATGCCGCCGCAGGGGCCGTATATCGGCACCGCCGCCGCTGCATTGGCGCTGCTCGGGCTGGGCTGGTGGCTGCGCCATCGGCGACCGGCCTACGCGCTGATTCTCCAGGGGGCCGGCGTGGCCGTGCTCTACCTGACGGTGTTCGCCAGCATCAAGCTGTACCCGGCGATGAACCATGGCGACGTGTTGATCGACCCGAAGGCCGGCTTCGTCCTGCTGGTGGCGGTCACCCTGTTCTCGGCGATCCTCGCGATTTTGCAGGACGCCCTGGGCCTCGCCGCAGCCGCCGCGCTGGGCGGCTTCGCCGCGCCGATCCTGGCATCCACCGGTGGTGGCAGCCATGTCGCGCTGTTCAGCTACTTTGCCCTGCTCAACGCCGGTATCTTCGCCATCGCCTGGTTCAAGGCGTGGCGGATGCTCAACCTGATCGGCTTCTTCGGCACCTTCGGCATCGGCCTGGCCTGGGGACTGCGCTCGTACAAGCCGGAGTTGTTCGCCACCACAGAGCCCTTCCTGATCCTGTTCTTCCTCACCTACGTCGCCATCGGCCTGCTGTTTGCCCGTCGTCGCCTGCGCGAGGCCGCGGGCGCGCCGGAGGACGATTCCCGCGAAGCGCTGCTGCGCTGGTCGGCGCGGCAGACCGACTACGTCGACGGCACCGTGCTGTTCGGCACGCCGCTGGTGGGGTTCGGCCTGCAGTACGCGATCGTCCAGCACCTCGAATTCGGCGCAGCGTTCAGCGCGCTGGCGCTGGGGCTGTTCTACATGGTCCTCGCCCGCCTGCTGGCCGGGCGCACCGCCGGCCGCGCGCTGCTGCTGGTGGAAACCTGCCTGGCGCTGGGCGTGGTGTTCGGCACCCTGGCGATCCCGCTGGGCCTGGACGCACGCTGGACTTCCGCCGCCTGGGCGGTGGAAGGCGCCGGCATCTTCTGGCTCGGTTTGCGCCAGCAGCGGCCGCTGGCACGCATCTTCGCCCTGCTGTTGCAGATCGGTGCAGCACTGGCGTTTCTTGACGGTTTGCATGATGACCCGCAGTCGCTGACGCTGCTCGACGGTGCGCCGCTGGGCGCGCTGATGCTCGGCGTGGCCCTGCTGTTCAGCTTCTGGAATCTGCGCAACGCGGATCCACAGGTCCTGCGCAGTTGGGAGCCGAACGTTCGCCCGGTACTGGCCGTATTCGGGCTGGGCTTCCTCTACCTGATCGCGCCACTGCTGATGGGCGCGGACGGCACGGCCATGACCTGGGCCGTGGCTGGGCTGGCCACCCTGTTCGCTGCGCTGCGCCTGCGCTCGCGGACATTCCTGGCCTGCGCCTTCGCGGTGCAGTTGCTGGGCGGGGCGGTGTTCCTCCTGCATCTGCACGGCGCGCAGGAGGGCAGTGGCGTGCTCGGTTCCGGCTGGCGCGGGCTGGTGACGGCCTCGCTGGTCGGCCTGGCGCTGATCGCCGGCATGCTGATCGCCGCGCGGGATCCGCTGGTGCGTGACGACCGCCGGTTGATGCTCGGTCTGAGCATCGTCCTGCTGCTCGGGCTGGCCTTCATCAACCTCGCCGTGCTGTTCGTGCTGCCGTGGCAGACCGCCGCCGCCGTCTGGGCCGGCAGCGGCCTGCTGATCCTCTGGCTGAGCCTGCAATTGCAGCAGCGCGCCGCCTTTGTCTTCGGCCTGGCGCTGCAGGTGGTTGGTGCGGGTGCCTTCCTGCTTGGCGGCTCGGCGTTGTTCGGCGATCTGCCCAGCGAGGGGCTGAAACCGCTGGCGCATATGGGCTTCTGGACGCCGGCAGTGCTGGCGCTGGCCGCGATGATCGGCGCCTGGCGCCTGCACCGGTCCAGCGAGCGCGAGCGCAACCTGGCGCTGGGCGGCCTTGGTCTGGAGCAGCTGTCGCAACTGCTGCTGGTGTGGGGCGCTGGCTGGTGGGCGCTGACCGCTGTCTGGGAAATTGCCCGCTTTGTACCCAGCGAGATGCGTGAGCATGTGGCGCTGCTGGTGGCAGCGGTCAGCGTCGGCCTCTGGTCGCTGCTGGCGCGCCGCGAGCAGTGGCGCGCGCTGGCGCTGCTGTGCCTGGCGCTGGTGCCGGTTGCGCTGGTCGCGCTGGCCAGTGCCTGGAACCTGCAATACCACCCGTTGGCAGAGCTGGGCTGGCTCGGCTGGCTGGCGGTGTTCGTCGTTCACTTCCTTGTGCTGCGCCGTCTCGACGCACTGCTGCCGCGCCTCGGTGCACGGGCGGCCCATGTGCTGGGCTGCTGGCTGATCCTTGGGGTGCTGGCACTGGAGCTGCGCTACCTGTTCTTCGCCCTGGCCGAGCATTACAACGCGTGGCGCTGGCTGGGCTGGGCGCTGGTGCCGAGCCTGTTCCTGATCCTCATGGGCGGCGTCGCCCGTCTGCCGTGGCCGGTGGCGGCCTTCGAGCGCGAGTACCGTGCCATTGCCGCCGCGCCCGTTGCCCTGGCGCTGCTGGGCTGGTTCTGGCTGGTCAACCTGTTCAGCAATGGCGCGGCCGATCCGCTGCCTTACCTGCCGCTGGTGAACCCGCTGGAGCTGGGCATGCTGATCGTGCTCGCGGCGATCTTCCAGTGGACGCGCCTGGGCCTGCCGCAACTGGGCGTGGCGGAGTCGACCCTGCGCCTGCCGGTGCAGGCGGTGCTCGGGGCTTCGCTGTTCGCCCTGCTGACCATGGCGGTGTGCCGCACGGCGCATCACTGGGGCGGCGTGCCGTTCGAGTCCGACGCACTGAGCCAGTCCATGCTGGTGCAGGCCGGGCTGTCCATCGTCTGGGCGCTGATCGCCCTGGGCCTGATGATCGCCGGGCACCTGCGCGGCCGCCGCGACTTCTGGTTGGTCGGTGCGGTGCTGCTGGTGGTCGTGGTGATCAAGCTGTTCCTCGTCGACCGCGCCAGCGGTGGCAGCCTGGAGCGCATCATTTCCTTCATTGGCGTCGGCGTGCTGATGCTGATCGTCGGCTACTTCGCGCCGCTGCCGCCACGGCGCGCCGAGCCCGAAGAGTCATCGCAACAGGAGCAACCCTCCGCATGAAGCTGAATACCCTCGTACTGCTCACCGGCGCCTGCCTGCTGGGCGGTCACGCCAGTGCCGCGCCGACTCCGGCGGATTTCATCAACCGTGTGCCGCTGGAGGTCTCCGGCGATGGCCCTTGGTACCGCGTGCAATTGCCCATCGACGTGCTGTTCGCCGCGCGCCATGGCGACCTGCGCGATGTGCGGATCTTCAACGCCGAAGGCGAGGCGCTGCCCTACAGCCTGCGCACCAGCTCGGCCAGCGAGAAGGAAGTGCGCAGCGAAGTGCAGGCGCGCATTTTCCCGTTGCGCGGGGCGTCGGGGAGCGCGGCCGGCGACAACCTGAAGATCGTCCGCAGCACCACGGGCACCATCCTGGAAATCACCCCCACCGCGCCGACGCAGGACAAGACCCAGGTGCTGCGCGGCTGGTTGCTGGAGACTGGCTCCGGTGACCTGCCGCTGGACCGCCTGCAACTGGACTGGACCGCCGACAGCGACGGCTTCCAGCGCCTGCGCATCGAGGCCAGCGATGATCTGGAACACTGGCGTTCCCTGGGCGAAGGGCAACTGGCGCGGCTCGACTTCAACGGCCAGCGCATCGAGCAGAACGACATCGCTCTGCCCGGCGAGGCGGCGCGCTACCTGCGCCTGTGGTGGGAGTCGCCCGAGCAGGCGGCGCAGCTGGTCGGCGCCACGCTCAGTGGCAGCCGCAGCAGTAGCGGCCCGGTGCCGATGCTCTGGTCCGAACCCTTGGCGGCCCAGGCCGACAACAACGGGGATTTCAGCTGGAACCTGCCGCTGGCGCTGCCGGTGGAACGTGTGCGGATTCCGCTGCAGCAGGCCAATACCCTGGCGCCGGTGGTGATTTCCGGTCGCCACGACGGCAACGTCCAGTGGGCCCCGCTGGCGCGCGGGGTGCTGTATCGCCTGCCAGGGCAGGGCGGTGAAATCACCCAGGAAGAGCTGGAGCTGCCCGGCACCACGCTGGGCCAGCTGCGCCTGCAGGTGGATTCGCGCGGGGGCGGTCTGGGTGGCTCGACGGCGCACCTGAGCGTCGGCGTGCGGGCCAGCGAGTTGGTGTTCCTCGCCCGCGGTGGCGCACCCTACGAACTGGCAGTGGGCAGCGGTTCGGTCACTGATGGCAGCCTGCCGCTGGGTACCTTGGTGCCCGGCTACGAACCCAAGCGCCTGGCGAGCATGGGCGAGGCCCGGCTCAAGGGCACTCTGCAGGCACCGTCGACACAATTGCCGGCCAATGCAGCGAAAGCCGATACCCACTGGAAACGCTATGGCTTGTGGGCGCTGTTGCTGGCGGGTGTGGGCCTGCTTGCGCTGATGGCGCTGAGCCTGCTGCGAAGCAACCGCCAGGCGAGCTGATCGACGCGGATCGCCGCAAGATAGGGGTGTCGCCTGTAGAAATTCTGATACTGTCTTGGTTGTTCTGATTGCCCGAATAACAACAAGCATGGAGTAGCAGAATGATCAGAAAGGCGCTCACCCCGCTGGCGGCCGCGTGCGTCATGGCGATTGCCGCGCAGGCCTCCGCAGCCCCTTCGCCGTATTCCACCCTGGTCGTCTTCGGCGACAGCCTGAGCGACTCGGGGCAATTCCCCGATGCCGGCGGCCCCGCTGGCGCCAGCACCCGCTTCACCAACCGTGTCGGCCCCACCTATCTCGATGGGAGTGGCGAGATCTTCGGCCCCACTGCACCGATGATCCTGGGCGGCAAGCTGGGCATCAATGCCGCCGACCTGAACCCTTCGACCTCGCTGGTCCCCGGTACCGTGGACGGCAACAACTGGGCGGTCGGCGGCTACCGCACCGACCAGATCTACGACTCCATCACCGCTGCCGGTGGCTCGACGGTCACTGCCGGCGCCGACAGCCGTACCCGCGACGGCTATCTGGTGAACAACCGCGCCGACCCGAACGCGCTGTACTACCTCACCGGGGGCGGCAACGACTTCCTCCAGTTGCGCATTACCAACGATCCCACTGCCCGTGCCGCTGCCGGCCGACTGGTGGATAGCGTGGATGCGCTGCACAACGCCGGGGCGCGCTACATCATGGTCTGGCTGCTGCCTGACCTGGGCCAGACGCCGGCCACCAATGGCACCGCGCTGCAGGGTATCGGGACCCAGCTGTCGGGCATCTTCAACGAAGAACTGGTCAGCCAGTTGGCCGCCTCCAATGCCAACGTCATCCCGCTGAACATCCCGGCGATGTTCAAGGAAGTGCTGGCCAACCCGGGCGCCTACGGCCTGGCCACCGGCCAGAATCTGGTCGGCACTTGCTTCAGCGGCAACAGCTGCCCGGAGAACGCCGTCTACGGCCGCCACGGCAGCAGCCCTGATCCGACCAAGCTGATCTTCAACGACGGCGTGCACCCGACCATCGCCGGCCAGACGCTGATTGCCGACTACGCCTACTCGGTGCTCTCCGCTCCGTGGGAAGCGACCCTGCTGCCGGAGATGGCTCTGGGCACCTACAACGCCTACCAGGACCAACTGCGCAGCCAATGGCTGGCGGACTGGGAGAACTGGCAGGGCACTGGCCAATGGCGCGGCTTCGTCACCGGCGGTGCGCAGCACCTGGACTACGACGACCAGGACAGCGCGGCCGATGGATCCGGCTACGGCGCCAACCTGACTCTGGGCACCAGCTACCGCCTCGACGATGCCTGGCGCGTCGGCGGCTCCCTCGGCTTCTACCGGCAGAAACTGGAACTGGGCGCGGATGACTCCGACTACAGGCTCAACAGCTACCTGGGCAGCCTGTTCGTGCAGTTCCAGCAGAACCGTTGGTGGGCCGATGCTTCGGTGACTGGCGGCAAGCTCGACTTCGACGATGCGAACCGCAAGTTCTCCATCATCAACCACGAGGTCGAGGAGAAGGCCGATACCGACGGCAACCTGCTGGCCTTCAGCGGACGCCTGGGCTACGACATCGCCCAGGGCGGCGAGAACTGGCACCTGTCGCCCTTCGTCAGCGCCGACTGGGCACGGGTGAAAGTGGATGGCTACGAAGAGGGCAGCGGCCGCTCCACCGCGCTGGCCTATGACGAGCAGAACCGCTACTCCCGCCGTCTTGGCGTCGGCCTGCAGGGCAAGCTGGACCTGTCCCAGGAAACCCAGCTGTTCGGCGAGGTTGCCGTGGAGCGCGAATACGCCGACGACACCCAGAACATCGGGATGAACTTCACCAGCCTGCCGGACGTCGGCTTCAGCCTGCAGGGCTACACCCCGCAGAGCCACCTGCAGCGTGCCACCATCGGCTTCGCCCAGAAGCTGACCCCGGAGCTGTCGCTGCGCGGCGGCTACAGCGCGCACCGCAGCAGCGACGACCTGGCCCAGGGCGTGAACCTGGCGCTGAGCCTGGACTTCTGATCGTCTGAGGCGAGCGTGGCGGGGTGACGGTTGGTTGCGGCCGTTACCCCGCCTGCTTTAGCAGTGGACTGCACGCCGCGCGGCCGAAGGTCGCGGGGCCTGATTGGCGTTGGGAACTGCCCGTGCGTAATGGGCTCCAAGCATTCGGCGAGCCTCCGCGCAAGGAGGCGTCGCGGACGTTTCCACGCTAGAATGCGCCCTGATTTTTTCTACCTTCTCCCCCGGAGCCTTCCATGTCCCGCGTTACCCTGAGCCGCTACCTGATCGAGCAGACCCGCAGTCACAACACCCCGGCCGACCTGCGCTTCCTCGTCGAGGTAGTAGCGCGCGCCTGCAAGGAAATCAGCCATGCCGTCTCCAAGGGCGCCCTGGGCGGCGTTCTAGGCAGCATGGGTACCGAGAACGTGCAGGGTGAAGTGCAGAAGAAGCTGGACGTGATCTCCAACGAGATCCTCCTGGAAGCCAACGAATGGGCCGGCAATCTGGCCGGCATGGCGTCCGAGGAAATGGACCATCCCTATCAGATTCCGGGCAAGTACCCCAAGGGCGCCTACCTGCTGGTCTTCGATCCGCTGGACGGCTCCTCCAACATCGACGTCAACGTCTCGGTCGGCACCATCTTCTCCGTGCTGCGCTGCCCGCAGGAGGACCTGAGCCAGAACGACAGTCTGCGCGAGGAAGCCTTCCTCCAGCCGGGTACCACCCAGGTTGCCGCCGGCTACGCCATCTACGGTCCGCAGACCATGCTGATCCTGACCCTCGGCAACGGTGTGAAGGGCTTCACCCTGGACCGCGAGCTGGGTAGCTTCGTGCTGACCCACGAGAACATCACCGTTCCCACCAGCACCGCCGAATTCGCCATCAACATGTCCAACGAGCGCCACTGGGAAGCCCCGGTGAAGCGCTACGTCAGCGAACTGCTGGCAGGCAAGGAAGGCCCGCTGGGCAAGAACTACAACATGCGTTGGATCGCCTCCATGGTGGCCGACGTGCACCGCATCCTGACCCGCGGTGGCGTCTTCATGTACCCGCGCGACTCCCGTGAGCCGGAGAAGCCCGGCAAGCTGCGCCTGATGTACGAAGCCAACCCGATGTCCTTCATCATCGAGCAGGCCGGTGGCGCCGCCACCAACGGCCACCAGCGCATCCTCGACATCCAGCCGGAGAACCTGCACCAGCGCGTTGCGGTGTTCCTGGGCTCCAAGGAGGAAGTCGAGCGCGCCACCGCCTACCATCAGGAAGGCTGATGGCTACCGCGCCCTGGCAAGCGCTGCTGGACTGGTGGTTCGGCAGCGCGCTGGATGCCAGCGAAGTCGCCGCCCAGCGCAATGCGCTGTGGTTCGGCAAGAGCGCCTGCCAGGACGTGGACTCTGAAAACCGTTTCGGCGGCCTGGTGCGCCAGGCCCTGGACGGTGCCCTGCAGGAGTGGGAGCGCGAGCCGCAGAGCTGGCTGGCGCTGATCCTGCTGCTGGACCAGCTGCCGCGCATGGTCTTCCGCGATACCCCGCGCGCCTACGCCGGTGACGCCCGCGCCCAGCAACTGGTGCGCCAGGGTCTGGAGGCCGGTTTTGACCGCCAGCTGCCGCGCATCGAGCGGGTGTTCGTCTACATCGTCCTGGAGCATGCCGAAGACCTGGCCTGCCAGAACGAGGCGGTGCGCCTGTACGAAGCACTCCAGGCTGAATCCAGCGACAGCGAAAAAGTGCTGTTCGCCGGCTACCTTGCCTACGCGCGCAAGCATCAGGTGGTGATCGAGCGCTTCGGTCGCTTCCCCCACCGCAACCTCATCCTGGGGCGTGAGTCCACGGCTGAAGAAGCGCAGTTCCTCACGGAACCTGGCTCACGTTTCTGACTCCAACCCGGCGGCCGAATCGGTCGCCCTGTGCCAAGCTTGTTGGCCTGCCCCCCAAACAATGGAGTTGTCGATGTCCTTCCGCCGCCTCGTGCTCGTCGCGTTCTGTGTCGTCCTGGCTGCTTGCAGCAAAGTGAACCAGGAGAACTATTCCAAGATCAAAACCGGCATGACCAAGGCCGAAGTCGAGGACCTGCTCGGCAAGCCTGCCGAATGTTCCGGCGCACTGGGCGTTTCCAGCTGCACCTGGGGTGACGACAAGGCCTTCATCAGTATCCAGTACGCTGGCGACAAAGTGCTGCTGTTCTCCGCCCAGGGCCTGAAGTAACTGCTGCCCTGGCAGGGCAGGCAGCCAAGGAGAAGCGAATGCGTCGATCCATCACCTGGCTGGTCTGCCTCCTCGTGCTGAGCGGCTGCGCCGGTTCCACCCAGCAACCGCCGCAGACCGTGCAGGTCGATCTCAAGCGCTACGAGGGCACCTGGTACGAACTGGGGCGCAAGCCGATGTTCTTCCAGCGCCAGTGCGTGCAATCCGAAGCCCATTACCGACTGCAGGCCGACGCCAGCATCGCGGTGACCAATCGCTGCCTGACGAAGGATGGCCAGTGGGACCAGGCGACCGGCCGCGCCGAAGCGCAGGTGCCGGGCCGTACCGACAAGCTCTGGGTGCGTTTCGACAACACCTTCTCGCGGATCTTCCCCGCCCTCGCCAAGGGCGACTACTGGGTGCTCTACGTCGACGACGACTACCAGACCGCGCTGGTGGGCAATCCCAATCGTGAGTACCTCTGGCTGCTCTCGCGCCAGCCGGTGGTGCCGGACGCTACCCGCATGAAACTGCTGGAGCTGGCGCACGAGCGCGGTTACCAGACCGACGACCTGATCTGGCGAGCCGGGGAAACCTCCTCCGCGCCCTGACGAAAAAACGCCCCGAGGGGCGTTTTTTCATGGGGCATGTTGCGAGCGCTCGCTCCTGCTAGGTTATTTCAGTCCAGCAGCTCGCGGAGCACGCCAGCGAACGCACGGGAGCTCTGTTCTTCCAGCGCATGCTTGCCGTTGCGCACGCGCCACTGGCCGCCCACCATCACATCGCGAACCTGCCGATCACCGCCGGCAAACAGCCAGCGGTTGAGGATGGCGTCGCCACGGGCGGTCTGCAGGTAAGGATCGCCGCCATCGAGTACCAGCAGGTCGGCGCGCTTGCCCACCGCCAGGCCACCCGTGGGCTGGCCGAGGGCCTGGGCGCCGCCGGCCAGTGCCGCGTCGAACAGGGTGCGACCGACCATTGGCTGGTCCTGCCCGTAGAGGCGGTTGCGCCGCTGGTCACGCAGGCGCTGGCCATATTCCAGCCAGCGCAGTTCCTCGACCACGCTGAGCGAGACATGGCTATCGGAGCCGATGCCGAAACGGCCGTGCTGGGCGAGGTAGTCCACGGCCGGGAAGATGCCGTCGCCCAGGTTCGCCTCGGTGGTCAGGCAGAGGCCAGCCACCGCGCCGCTGCGGGCCATGGCCGTCACTTCATCGGGTTCCGCGTGGGTGGCATGCACCAGGCACCAGCGTTCGTCCACCGCGATGTTTTCGTACAGCCATTGCAGCGGACGGCGACCGCTCCAGGCCAGGCAGTCGTCGACTTCCTTCTGCTGCTCGGCAATGTGGATGTGCACCGGGCAACCGCTGGAGTCGGCGCCCAGCACCTCGCTGATCTGCTGCGGCGTCACGGCGCGCAGGGAGTGGAAGCACAGGCCGAGGCCCTGCTGCGGCTGCGTCGCCAGGTGCCCGCGCAGGCCATCGATCAGCTTCAGGTAGTTTTCCGTGCTGTTGATGAAGCGGCGCTGGCCTTCGCTGGGGGCCTGGCCGCCGAAACCGGCATGGGAGTAGAGCACCGGCAGCAGGGTCAGACCGATGCCGGCGTCCGTCGCCGCCTGGCTGACGCGCAGGGCAAGCTCCGCCGGGTTGGCGTAAGGCTTGCCATCGACGTCGTGGTGCACGTAGTGGAATTCGGCGACGCCGGTGTAACCGGCCTTGAGCATCTCGATGTAGAGCTGGCGGGCGATGATCCCGACCTGCTCGGGCGAGAGGCGGCCGACCAGGCGGTACATCAGGTCGCGCCAGGTCCAGAAACTGTCGTTGGGGTTGCCGGCGACTTCCGCCAGGCCCGCCATGGCGCGCTGGAAGGCGTGCGAATGCAGGTTCGGCATGCCTGCCAGCACTGGCCCGGAAGTCCGTTCTGCGCCCTCTGCGCTGGCGTCCGGGGTGATCGCGGTGAACAGACCGTTGGCATCGATCTCGAGGCGGACATGGCGCGCCCAGCCGGAGGGCAGCAGGGCGGATTCGGCGAACAGGACGGACATGCGCGGCTCCTCGCAGGTTTCTTGGAATTTGTATATACATATACAGACGTTTGCCGAGACCGTAAACTGCCAGGCACCCGACGGTCGTCTCAGGACTTGTATGCACGGGTCGAATCCGGTACATGCCGGAGTCAGACCGCAGTCGCGCTCAAAAATGAGTACCGTCGCCACGACAAGGAGTTTCCCGTGCCCGCATCGCCCACGCCTACCCCGCCCGCCGAGGGTTCGTCGCTCGCCGCGCAGATGGGGGAAATTCCCGCGCCGCTGTATGCCCGCGTCAAGCAGATGATCATCCAGCAAATCCAGTCCGGTACCTGGCCGCCGCACCATCGCGTGCCGTCCGAAGCGGAGCTGGTCGCCGAATTGGGCGTCAGCCGCATGACCATCAACCGCGCGCTGCGCGAGCTCACTGCCGACGGGCTGCTGGTGCGCATGCAGGGCGTGGGCACTTTCGTCGCCGAGCCCAAGGGCCAGTCGGCGCTGTTTCAGGTGCAGAACATCGCCGAGGAAATCACCGCCCGCGGCCACAAGCATCATCTCGTGGTGATCAGCCTGCTGGAGGAGCTCGCCAGTGCCGAGCGCGCCCTGGCGCTGGACGTGCGCGAGGGCCAGCGCATCTTCCACTCGATCATCGTGCACTACGAAAACGATATCCCGGTGCAGATCGAGGACCGCTACGTCAACGCGGCCGTGGCGCCGGATTACCTGAAGCAGGATTTCACCGGGCAGACGCCGTTCGCCTACCTGACCCAAGTCGCGCCGCTGAGCGAGGGTGAGCACGTCGTCGAGGCGGTGCTGCCCAGCCCCGAGGAATGCAAGCTGCTCTCCGTCGACCGCCACGAGCCGTGCCTGCTGATCCGCCGGCGCACCTGGTCCGGGCGCAATACCGTCACCAGCGCGCGCCTGCTGTACCCGGGCTCGCGCTACCGCCTGGAAGGACGTTTCAGTTCATGACTGCAATCAGATTGCTGCGCGCCGCCGACTACCCGGCGATGCCCTGGAAGAACGGCGCGGGCACCACCCGCGAAATTGTCCGCGACGCCGGCAACGGCCTGGAAGGCTTCGGCTGGCGTGTGTCCATCGCCGACGTCGGCGCGCCAGGACCGTTCTCCGCGTTCACCGGTTATCAGCGCATCATCAGCGTGCTGGAAGGCCAGGGCATGCGCCTGAATGTGGATGGCGACTCTTCCCGCGACCTGCGCGCACTCGACGCCTTCGCCTTCGATGGCGCCAGCGCGGTGGATTGCACGCTGCTGGGCGGCGCGATCCGCGACTTCAACCTGATCTATTCGCCGAGCCGTTACCGGGCGCGCCTGCAATGGCTGAAGCTCGACGGCGCGGCGCACTTCTTCAGTAGTGCATCGACGGTGTTGCTGTTCAGCGCGGGCGAGGGCATCCACGCCAGCCTGAACGGCGCGGCCAGTGGCGTGCTGGGACTGCATGACATGCTGGTTGCCGAAGGCGACGGCGCGTTGCGTGAGTGGCGGCTGACAGTGTCGGGCAATGCGGATATCTGCGTGATCGAACTCGAAGCACGCTGAACAGAAAGGGCGCCGGGAGGCGCCCTTTGCATTTGTAGGATGGCGTGGAGCGAAGCGATACCCATCAACTATTCCACGGCCCGGAAAAAGCACCTTACAGGCGCTGTTCGCGGGCCACGCCCGCTATGGCGCAACGGGCCATCGACGTCAGGTCAGGCATACAACCGCGAATAGCCGATCCACCGACTCATCACCCCGTCCTCCACCCACGCCCGCGCAGCAGCGATGTCAGGGGCGAAGTAGCGGTCCTGCTCGTAATGCGGCACCTGGCTGCGGATCAGCGTGCGCACTTCCTGCAGCTGCGGCGAGCTCTGCAGCGGCGCGTGGAAGTCCACGCCCTGAGCGGCGGCGAGCAGTTCGATGGCGACCACCCCGGCGCTGTTGGCCGCCATATCCTGCAGGCGGCGCGCGGCGAAGGTGGCCATGGAGACATGGTCTTCCTGGTTCGCCGAGGTTGGCAGGCTGTCCACCGAGGCCGGGTGGGCCCAGGTCTTGTTTTCCGAGGCCAGCGCCGCCGAGGTGACCTGGGCGATCATGAACCCGGAGTTCAGCCCACCTTCCTTGACCAGGAAGGCCGGCAGCCCGGACATCGCCGGGTCCACCAGCTGGGCGATGCGCCGCTCGGACAGCGCGCCGATCTCGGCGATCGCCAGCGCCAGCACGTCCGAGGCCATGGCTACCGGCTCGGCATGGAAGTTACCGCCTGACAGCACATCGCCGTCAGCGCTGAACACCAGCGGGTTGTCGGAAACGGCATTGGCCTAGCGCAGGAAAACCCCGGCAGAGAAGCGCAGGTGATCCAGGCAGGCGCCCATCACCTGCGGCTGGCAGCGCAGCGAGTACGGGTCCTGCACGCGCTTGCAGTCGATGTGCGACTGGTTGATCGGGCTGTCGTGCAGCAGCTCCCGGTACAGCGCGGCGACCGCAATCTGCCCCGGTTGGCCGCGCACTTCCTGGATCCGCGCATCGAAGGGGACGAACGAACCCTTCAGCGCTTCAACCGTCAGGCTGCCGGCGACCACCGCCGAGATGAACAGCTTTTCCGCCGCGAACAGCCCGCGCAGGGCCAGCGCGGTGGATACCTGGGTGCCGTTGATCAGCGCCAGGCCTTCCTTGGGCCCCAGCACCAGCGGCTCGGCGCCGGCGATGGCGAGGCCCTCGGCGGCTTCGAGAATGCGCCCTTCATGGCGCACCTGGCCGACACCGAGCAGGGTCGAGGACAGGTGCGCCAGGGGCGCGAGGTCGCCCGAGGCGCCCACCGAGCCCTGCGACGGGATGCACGGGTAGACCCGCGCGCGGTACAGCCTGAGCAGTGTCTCGATCACCGGCAGGCCGACGCCGGAGAAGCCGCGCGCCAGGGAGCCGATCTTCAGCGCCATGATCAGTGCCACGCTGGCGTCGTCCAGCAGCGGGCCGGTGCCGGTGCAGTGGGAGAGGATCAGGTTGCGCTGCAGGGTGGCAAGCTGATCGTCGGCGATGGAGGTGCGCGCCAGCAGGCCGAAGCCGGTGTTGATGCCGTAGACCGTGCGCTGGTCGGCGATGATCTGGCTGACGGTCTGCGCGCTGCGCAGAATGGCTTCGCGGCATTGGTCCGCGAGCTGCAGGTCGGGTTGGTGCTGGTAGATGGCGCGCAGCTGGTCAAGGTCGAACTGGCCGGGCGTCAGGAGCAGGGTTTCGGGCATGTCGGCATCCTGGGAGCGGTGAAGTGTTACCGTTGATTGTTCCTGTATATACAGGTATAGCAATCGCTGTGCCATGGCGCGCCAGGGCCCGGCCCCGCGTCGACAGCCGCGTTGTGAAGCGATTCAGATGAAAGTGAATGTCACCGCCGGTGGCATTTCCAGTCCGGTGGTCGTGGGCAAATCGTGGATCGGCGGCTACACCCAATGGGACATCAACGCGCCCCGGAGACGCCCATGTCCGCCCCCCGTTGCCTGTTCGCCCTGCTGCTGGCCTTCGGGCTCTGCGCGCAAACCCTTGCCGCCGGCTGCCCTTATCCGAAACCTGTGGTATTCGCCGGGCTGAACTGGGAGAGCGGCATGTTCACCACCGAGATGCTGCGCTTCATCCTGGAGAAGGGTTACGGCTGTGAGACCGACGCCGTGCCGGGTAACACCGTGACCATGGAGAACGCGCTGAAGCAGAACGATATCCAGGTCACCGGCGAGCAGTGGGCCGGGCGCAGTACCGTCTGGCAGCAGGCGGAGAAGGCCGGCCAGGTGTTCTCCGTGGGCGAGACGGTGAAGGGCGCCAATGAAGGCTGGTGGGTGCCTGATTACGTGGTGCACGGTGATGCCAAACGGGGCATCAAGGCCTCCGCGCCGGACCTGAAGTCCGTCAGCGACCTGCCCAGGTACAAGACGCTGTTCAAGGATGACGAGGAACCGGGCAAGGGCCGCTTCTACAACTGCCCCACCGGCTGGACCTGCGAGATCGTCAACACGCAGAAGCTCAAGGCCTATGGGCTGGAGAGCAGCTACGTGAACTTCCGCACGGGGGCCGGCCCTGCACTGGACGCGGCGATCAGCTCGGCCATCGCCCAGGGCCGGCCGGTACTCTTCTATTACTGGGCGCCGACGCCACTGCTGGGACGTTTCAAGCTGGTGCAGCTGGAGGAGCCGCCGTTCGATGAGGCGGCCTGGAAGACCCTGACCGACCCGAACAACCCCACTCCCAAGGGCTCGCGCTCGCTGCCGGCGAAGATCAGCATCGGTGTGTCCCGCGAGTTCCATGACAAGGCGCCGGCTTTGGTGCAGGTATTCGAGAAGGTCGATCTGCCACTGCCGCTGTTCAACGCGCTGCTGGCGGACATGGCTGAGCACCACCGGGACGTGGCGGAGGTGCGGGCGAAATTCTTCCGTGAGCACCGCGAGCTGTGGACGAGGTGGGTGTCGGCGGACGCGGCGGCGAGGCTCGATGCGGCGTTGAAGTGAGCGGGTGCCTAGGTGAAGTTGATGGTGCTGGGCGTTCCCTCTCCCTAACCCTCTCCCTGAAGGGAGAGGGGACCGTTCGGTGAAGGGTGAAACCTCAGCGTCAGTCGTCACGGATAGCTCCCTCTCCCTTCAGGGAGAGGGCGGGGGAGAGGGTTTATCCGGGGGACGCTGCACCCCAATCTCGCGCCGATACGCTTGTCTATACAACCTGTGTGCCTTGGTAGCGTGCGGTGTTACCGAACGCAACGAAACGGTGCAGCGAAGCCTTCTTCTGGTGCAATTGTCTGAAAGACGGCAATGGCTAACAGCCTTTCACGAATCCCAGCTTCCACTTTTTATATCTTATAAATCAATAAGATGAAGCAAGTGGCCGACTGGCCGAACGGCTCGCCAGCCAATATTGGCCCTCGCTTTGCTTATACTTGTACATACAAGCATAGACATGATGGTTTCGAGCCCTTCGAGACCATCGAACGAACCGCCAAGCCCTCACCGGCTTATCGATCCGAGCAAGCGAAGGAGCCTTCCGTGACCAAATTCCGCGACGTCGAAATCCGTGCCCCGCGCGGCACCCAACTGAACGCCAAGAGCTGGCTGACCGAAGCGCCGCTGCGCATGCTGATGAATAACCTCGACCCGGAAGTCGCCGAGAACCCGAAGGAACTGGTGGTGTACGGCGGCATCGGCCGCGCTGCGCGCAACTGGGAGTGCTACGACAAGATCGTCGAGACCCTGAAGGAACTGAATGAAGACGAGACCCTGCTGGTACAGTCCGGCAAGCCGGTCGGCGTCTTCAAGACCCACGCCAACGCTCCGCGCGTGCTGATCGCCAACTCCAACCTGGTGCCGCACTGGGCCAACTGGGAGCACTTCAACGAACTGGATGCCAAGGGCCTGGCCATGTACGGCCAGATGACCGCCGGTTCCTGGATCTACATCGGCAGCCAGGGCATCGTCCAGGGCACCTACGAAACCTTCGTCGAGGCCGGCCGTCAGCACTACGACGGCAACCTCAAGGGCCGCTGGGTTCTCACCGCCGGCCTGGGCGGCATGGGCGGCGCCCAGCCGCTGGCCGCGACCCTGGCCGGCGCCTGCTCGCTGAACATCGAGTGCCAGCAGAGCCGCATCGACTTCCGCCTCGCCAGCCGCTATGTCGATGAGCAGGCCAAGGACCTCGACGACGCCCTGGCGCGTATCGCCCGGTACACCGCCGAAGGCAAGGCCATCTCCATCGCCTTGCTGGGCAACGCCGCGGAAATCCTCCCGGAACTGCTCAAGCGCGGCGTGCGCCCGGACATGGTCACCGACCAGACCTCCGCCCACGACCCGCTCAACGGCTACCTGCCGGCTGGCTGGACCTGGGAGCAGTACCGTGACCGCGCGCAGACCGAGCCAGCTGCCGTGGTGAAAGCCGCCAAGCAGTCCATGGCCGTGCACGTCAACGCCATGCTGGAATTCCAGAAGCAGGGCATCCCGACCTTCGACTACGGCAACAACATCCGCCAGATGGCCAAGGAAGAGGGCGTGTCCAACGCCTTCGACTTCCCCGGCTTCGTCCCGGCCTATATCCGCCCGCTGTTCTGCCGTGGTGTCGGTCCGTTCCGCTGGGCCGCGCTGTCGGGCGACGCCGAGGACATCTACAAGACCGACGCCAAGGTGAAGGAACTGATCCCCGATGATGCCCACCTGCACCGCTGGCTGGACATGGCCAAGGAGCGCATCAGCTTCCAGGGCCTGCCGGCGCGCATCTGCTGGGTCGGCCTGGGCCAGCGCGCCAAGCTGGGCCTGGCGTTCAACGAGATGGTGCGCAGCGGCGAGCTGAAGGCGCCGATCGTGATCGGCCGCGACCACCTCGACTCCGGCTCGGTGTCCAGCCCGAACCGCGAGACCGAAGCCATGCGCGACGGCTCCGACGCCGTGTCCGACTGGCCGCTGCTCAACGCCCTGCTGAACACCGCCAGCGGTGCCACCTGGGTGTCGCTGCACCACGGCGGCGGCGTGGGCATGGGCTTCTCCCAGCACTCGGGCATGGTGATCGTCTGCGACGGTACCGACGAAGCCGCGGCGCGCATCGCCCGCGTGCTGACCAACGACCCAGGGACCGGCGTGATGCGCCATGCCGACGCCGGTTATCAGATCGCGATTGATTGCGCCAAGGAGCAGGGCCTGAACCTGCCGATGATCACCGGGAAATAATCCGGCAGCAGCCAATCAGGACCAGGGAGGGGGCCGCCGCACGGCGTGGTGCGGCGGCCCGGTCCGTGAAGCAGCAGTGCATCGACAGACAAGAAATCCCTTCGGGAGAACAATAACGATGTCCCAGGCCAGTGAAAGCTCCAAACCCCTGATCGAGGTGCGTTCGATCAACTACATCCCCGAGGCCGAGCGCCACGGCAGGCTCTACAGTCAGTTCACCCTGTGGCTGGGGGCCAACCTGCAGATCACCGCCATCGTCACGGGCGCCCTGGCCGTGGTGCTGGGCGGCGATGTGTTCTGGTCGCTGATCGGCCTGCTCATCGGTCAGTTGCTGGGCGGCGGCGTCATGGCGCTGCACGCCGCGCAAGGGCCCAAGCTCGGCCTGCCGCAGATGATCTCCAGCCGCGTGCAGTTCGGCGTCTATGGCGCGGCCATTCCGATCGTGCTGGTGTGCCTGATGTACCTGGGCTTCACCGCCACCGGCACCGTGCTGTCCGGCCAGGCGCTGGGGCAACTGTTCGGTGTCAGCGACAGCGTCGGCATCCTGATGTTCGCCAGCGTCATCGTGCTGGTGACCGTACTCGGCTACCGGGTGATCCACCTGATCGGCCGCATCGCCAGCGTCATCGGGGTGATCGCCTTCGTCTACCTGTTCAGCCGCCTGATGAGCCAGAGCGATGTCGGCGCGCTGCTGCAGATCCGCCACTTCAGCTGGAGCAGCTTCCTGCTCGCGGTGTCGCTGGCCGCCTCCTGGCAGATCGCCTTCGGTCCCTACGTCGCCGACTATTCGCGCTACCTGCCGAGCAGGACGTCCTCGCTGAAGACCTTCCTCGCCGTGGGCGCCGGTTCGGTGATCGGCGCGCAGGTGGCGATGATCTTCGGCGTGTTCGCCGCCGCCGGGGCCAACGGCCAGTTCGCCGGGCATGAAGTGGCCTACATCGTCGGGCTGAGCGGGAGCGGCGCCGTGGCCGCGCTGCTGTACTTCAGCATCGCCTTCGGCAAGATCACCATCTCCACGCTGAACTCCTACGGCAGCTTCATGTGCATCGCCACCGTGATCAGCGGCTTCCGTGGCCACCTGGAAGTGAGCCGTGTGCAGCGCCTGGTCTTCGTCCTGCTGATCGTCGGCGCCGCGACGCTGATCGCACTGCTCGGCCAGCATTCGTTCCTCGGCGCATTCAAGTCCTTCATTCTCTTCCTGCTGGCCTTCTTCACCCCGTGGAGCGCGGTCAACCTGGTGGACTACTACTGCATCACCCGTGAGCACTACGACGTGCCGGCGCTGGCCGACCCGGAGGGCCGCTACGGCCGCTGGAACCTTCCCGGCATCAGCGTCTACGTGATCGGCGTGCTGGTGCAGCTGCCCTTCATCTCCACCAAGTTCTACACCGGCCCGCTGGTGGACGCCCTGGGTGGCGTGGATATCTCCTGGATCATCGGCCTCGTGGTTCCGGCCGTTCTCTATTACCTGGTCGCCCGGCGTGTCACGCGGGCAGTACCGGACCGGCTGATCCTGCCGGCCCGCACCTGAACAGACCGGCCTGGCCGCGCAGCCACAAGCAGGCGCGGTCCTTGCTCTGCCCCAACCTCATTCACGTTTAGGAGCATCAGATGAACAACACCAAGAAGACGCTGCTGGGCCTGTTCCTGTCCGCCGGACTGCTGGGCGGCAACCTGGCTTCGGCCCAGGCTGCCGGCTGGTGCGAGAGTGGCAAGCCGGTGAAATTCGCCGGGCTGAACTGGGAGAGCGGCATGCTGCTCACCGACCTCATGCAGATCATCCTGAAGAGCGGCTACGGCTGTGACACCGACAGCCTGCCGGGCAACTCCATCACCATGGAGCAGGCGCTGGCGAACAACGACATCCAGATCTTCAGTGAAGAGTGGGTCGGCCGCAGCGATGCCTGGAACAAGGCCGCCGCCGCCAACAAGGTGGTCGGTGTGGGCGCGCCCATCGTCGGCGCGACCGAAGGCTGGTACGTGCCGCGCTTCGTGATCGAAGGCGACAAGGCACGCAACATCGAAGCCAAGGCGCCGAACCTGAAGGCCGTGACTGACCTGGGCCAGTACGCCGAGCTGTTCCGCGATCCGGAAGAGCCGGGCAAGGGCCGCTTCTACAACTGCCCCGCCGGCTGGACCTGCGAGCTGGAGAACTCCGAGATGCTGAAGAAGTACGGCCTCGAGGACAAATACACCAACTTCCGTCCCGGCACCGGCCCGGCCCTGGATGCCGCCGTGCTGTCGAGCTACAAGCGCAAGGAGCCCATCCTCTTCTATTACTGGTCGCCGACGCCGCTGATGGGCCAGGCCGACCTGGTGAAGCTGGATGAGCCAGGCGTGAACAAGGACGTGAAGATCCAGGTCGGCCTGTCCAGGGCCTTCCACGACCAGGCCCCGGAACTGGTGGCCGTGCTGGAGAAGGTCAACCTGCCGATCGACCTACTGAACCAGAACCTGGCGAAGATGGCCAAGGAGAAACTGACCTCCGAGCAACTGGCCAAGGCCTTCCTCAAGGAGCACCCGGAGGTGTGGACCACCTGGGTCAGCGAGGACGCTGCGAAGAAGGTCCAGGCCGCGCTCTGACGCCGCCGATTCCGGGGATGCCCAGCGTCCCCGGTGATGCCCACTCCTGACGAGTACGTGCCATGTTTCCCGAACGCTTCACCTTCTCCATCGCCGACTGGGTCAACGGTTGGGTCGATGCCCTGGTCACCAACTACGGCGACGTGTTCCGCCACATCTCCGACACCCTGCTGTGGGCCATCGTCAACCTGGAGAGCGTGCTGCGGGCCACGCCCTGGTGGCTGATGCTGGCCATCGTCGCCGGTATCGCCTGGCACGCCACCCGGCGCATCCTGCCGACCGTGGTCATCGTTGGCCTGCTGTTCCTGGTGGGCGCCGTGGGCCTGTGGGACAAGCTGATGCAGACCCTCGCGCTGATGATGGTCGCCACCCTCATCTCGGTGCTGATCGGCATCCCGCTGGGCATCGTCGCCGCACGCAGCGACCGCTTCCGCGCCGTGCTGCTGCCGATGCTGGACATCATGCAGACCATGCCCAGCTTCGTGTACCTGATCCCGGTACTGATGCTGTTCGGCCTGGGCAAGGTACCGGCGATCTTCGCCACCGTGATCTATGCCGCGCCGCCGTTGATCCGCCTGACCGACCTGGGGATTCGCCAGGTCGATCGCGAAGTGATGGAAGCCATCACTGCCTTTGGCGCCAACCGCCGCCAGCAACTGTTCGGCGTGCAGCTGCCGCTGGCGCTGCCGAGCATCATGGCCGGCATCAACCAGACCACCATGATGGCGCTGTCGATGGTGGTCATCGCCTCGATGATCGGCGCCCGCGGCCTGGGTGAGGACGTCCTGGTGGGCATCCAGACGCTCAACGTCGGCAAGGGCCTGGAGGCGGGGCTCGCCATCGTCATCCTCGCCGTGGTCATCGACCGCATCACCCAGGCTTACGGCCGCTCGCGCCACCATGAGGCCAGCAAATGAGCAAGATCCAGGTCAAGAACGTCTACAAGATCTTCGGCGCCAAGGCCGACACCGCGCTGGCCATGATCCGCCAGGGCAAGAGCAAGGCCGAGGTACTCGCCGCCACCGATTGCGTGGTCGGCGTCAACGACCTCTCGCTGTCCATCGAGGCCGGGGAAATCTTCGTCATCATGGGCCTGTCCGGTTCGGGCAAGTCGACCCTGGTGCGCCACTTCAACCGCCTGATCGACCCCACCAGCGGGCAGATCCTGGTGGATGGCGAGGACGTGCTCGCCTATGACGCCGCCGCGCTGGAAAACTTCCGCCGGCGCAAGATCAGCATGGTGTTCCAGAGCTTCGGCCTGCTGCCGCACAAGAGCGTGCTCGACAACGTCGCCTACGGCCTGAAGATTCGTGGCGAGAGCAAGGCGCTGTGCCAGGAGCGCGCGCTGCACTGGATCAATACCGTGGGCCTGAAGGGCTACGAGAAGTCCTACCCGCACCAGCTCTCCGGCGGCATGCGCCAGCGTGTCGGGCTGGCCCGTGCACTGGCCGCCGACACGGACATCATCCTCATGGACGAAGCCTTCAGCGCCCTCGACCCGCTGATCCGCGCGGACATGCAGGACCAGTTGCTGGAGCTGCAGAAAACCCTGCACAAGACCATCGTCTTCATCACCCACGACCTCGATGAAGCGGTGCGCATCGGCAACCGCATCGCCATCCTCAAGGACGGCCAACTGATCCAGGTCGGCGCGCCGACCGACATCCTGCACAAGCCCGCCGACGAGTACGTCGACCGCTTCGTCCAGCGCCGCGTCGCGGCGATCTAACGTCATTCACCGGCGGGGAAGGGGGCTTCCCCGCCTACAGGAGTTCCGCATGTCGTCCGCTTCCATCATCACCTTCGGCAACGGCCTGCTGCGCTGGCAGGACCTGGTCGCGGTGGCGCGCCAGGGGGCGCGCCTGCAACTGGCGCCGGCGGCCTGGGCACGCATCGACAACGCCCACGGCATCGTCGAGCGCATCGTCAGCCGAGGTGAACGGGCCTATGGCATCAGCACCGGCCTGGGCGCGCTGTGCAACGTGGTGCTGCAGGGCGAGCAACTGGCGCAGCTGTCGCGCAACACCCTGCTCAGTCATGCCTGCGGTGTGGGCGAGCCGCTCAAGGACGAACAGACTCGCGCGATCATCGCCGCCGCCATCGCCAACTACAGCCACGGCAAGTCCGGCCTGCACCGCCGCGTGGTGGAATCGCTGCTGGCGCTGCTCAACCATGGCATCACCCCCCGCGTACCGTCCCAGGGCTCGGTGGGCTACCTGACCCACATGGCCCATGTCGGTGTGGCATTGCTGGGCATCGGTGAGGTGAGCTATCGCGGCGAAGTCGTACCCGCGGCCCGCGCGCTGGCCGCCGAAGGCCTGGAGCCGGTGCAACTGGGCGCCAAGGACGGGCTCTGCCTGGTCAACGGCACCCCGTGCATGACCGGCCTGAGTTGCCTCGCCCTCGACGAGGCGACCCGCCTCGCGCAGTGGGCCGACGTGATCGGTGCCATGAGCTTCGAAGCCCTGCGCGGGCAGATCGATGCCTTCGACGCCGAGATCATCGCGCTCAAGCCGCACCCGGGCATGCAGAAGGTCGGCGCCAACCTGCGCGCGCTGCTCGAAGGCAGCGAAGTGATCGCCGCCAGCAAGGGCATCCGTACCCAGGACGCCCTGAGCATCCGCTCCATGCCGCAGATTCACGGCGCCTGCCGCGACCAGCTGGAGCACGCGGCGAGGCAGATCGAGACCGAACTCAACTCCGCCACCGACAACCCACTGGTGCTGGGCACGCCGGACGACTACCGGGTGGTGTCCCAGGCCAACCCCCACGGCGAATCCGTGGCCATGGCTGCCGACCTGCTGGCGATCGCGGTGGCGGAGCTGGGCGGCGTCTCCGAGCGCCGCCTGGACCGTCTGGTGAATCCGCTGGTCAGCGGCCTGCCGGCCTTCCTGGTGAGCCAGCCGGGCGTCAATTCGGGGATGATGATCGCCCAGTACGTTGCTGCCTCCCTGGCCGGTGAGAACCGTCAACTGGCGCAGCCCGCCGTACTGGACAACTTCGTTACCTCCGGCTTGCAGGAAGATCACCTGAGCCTGGGCACCAGTGCCGCGCTCAAGCTCGGCCGTGCCCTGGACAATAGCCGGCGCATCCTCGCCATCGAATACCTGCTGGCCGCCCAGGCCTTCGAATTCCTCAAGCCGCAGCGCTTCGGCGCTGGCACCGACTGCGCCTGGAGCCTGCTGCGCGAGCAGGTACCGGCCTATGACAGCGACCGCTGGCTCGCGCCGGACATTGCCCTCGCCGCTGAGCTGCTGGCCAACCCGGCGGTCTTGCACAGCATCGGCGCGAGCATCGGGAGACTGCAATGAAACACCTCTGGCAACACTGCCACGCCGCGACCATGAAGGACGGGCGCTACTCGATCATCGAGGACGCCGCGATCATCACCGAGGGCAAGCACATTGTCTGGATCGGCCCGCGCGCCGAGCTGCCCGAGCGCCCGGTGCAGAGCACCGACCTGGGCGGCGCCTGGGTCACGCCCGGCTTCCTCGACTGCCATACCCACCTGGTGTTCGGCGGCGACCGCAGCGGCGAATTCGAGCAGCGCCTGAACGGCGTCAGCTATGCCGAGATCGCCGCGGCCGGCGGCGGCATCGCCAGCACCGTGCGCGCCACCCGCGAGGCCAGCGAGGACGAACTGCTGGCCAGCGCGATCAAGCGCGCCCGCCCGCTGCTGGCTGATGGCGTGACTGTGATTGAAGTGAAGTCCGGCTATGGCCTGGACCTGGACAGCGAGCGGCGCATGCTGCGCGTGGCCCGCCGCCTGGAGCAGGAACTGCCGGTGACGGTGCGCACCACCTGCCTGTCCGCCCACGCCCTGCCGCCGGAATACGCCGGCCGCGCCGACGACTACATCGAGCAGGTCTGCACGCGCATCCTCCCGGCGCTGGCCGAAGAGGGGCTGGTGGATGCCGTGGACGCGTTCTGCGAGCACCTGGCGTTCTCCCCGGCGCAGGTCGAGCGGGTGTTCCAGGCGGCACAGCGCCTGGGCCTGCCGGTGAAGCTGCATGCCGAGCAATTGTCCTCGCTGCACGGCTCCACCCTGGCCGCGCGCTACGGCGCGCTGTCGGCCGATCACCTCGAATTCATGGACGAGAGCGACGCCATCGCCATGGCTGAGGCCGGCACCGTCGCCGTGCTGCTGCCGGGTGCCTTCTTCGTCCTGCGCGAAACCCAGCTGCCGCCGATGGACGCCCTGCGCAAGCACGGCGTGAACATCGCCATCGCCAGCGACCTCAACCCCGGCACCTCGCCGGCGCTGTCCCTGCGCCTGATGCTGAACATGGCCTGCACCGCCTTCCGCCTGACCCCGGAAGAGGCCCTCGCCGGCGTCACCCTCAACGCCGCGCGAGCATTGGGCTTGGCCGACAGTCACGGCAGCCTCGAGACTGGCAAGGTCGCCGACTTCATCGCCTGGGACATCCAGCGTCCCGCCGAACTCGCCTACTGGCTCGGCGGCGACCTGCCCAAGCGCGTGATTCGCCACGGCGAAGAGCTGTGAATTCGCTTTTCTCGCTTTTTGCAGGAGCGAGCTTGCTCGCGAACAGCCCCGCTGCGAAACCAAGAGCAAAGGCCCCTCTCCCTAACCCTCTCCCGCAAGCGGGAGAGGGGACCGTTCGGCGCAGGTTGAAACCTCAGCTTCAGTCGGCACGGATAGCCCCCTCTCCCTTCGGAGCGGGGCGCGCAGCCAGGGTTGGGGAGAGGGGAAAGCATTGGCTCCGACATTCAGTTCGACAATGAACTCATCTCGCTTGGTGTGGAGATAACTACCCATGGATAACGTTCTCGAATTCAAACGCGGCCGCGTGCCCCTGCTGATCAGCATGCCGCACCCCGGCACCCGCCTGACCCCAGTCGTGGAAAACGGCCTGGTCGACGAGGCCCGCGGGCTGGACGATACCGACTGGCACATCCCGCGGCTCTACACCTTCGCCGAGGAGCTGGGCGCTAGCACCCTGGCCGCCGGCTACTCGCGCTACGTCATCGACCTCAACCGCCCGGCCGACGACAAGCCGCTGTACAGCACCGCCACCACCGGCCTCTATCCGGACACCCTGTTCGACGGCCGCCCGCTGTTCAAGGACGGCCAGACGCCGTCGCCCGAGGAGCGCGCGCGTTACCTCGCCGATGTCTGGACGCCGTACCACCGCACCCTGGCCGACGAGCTGGCGCGCCTGAAGGCCGAGTTCGGCTACGCGCTGCTGTGGGATGCCCACTCGATCCGCTCGGTGATCCCGCACCTGTTCGACGGCACGCTGCCGGACTTCAACATCGGCACCCACAGCGGCGCGAGCTGCGATGCGGAAGTGGCCGAGCGACTGGTCGCCGTCTGCGCCGACGCCCCGGCCTATCGGC
This sequence comes from Pseudomonas sp. BB438, assembly GCF_057180225.1. Classification (NCBI taxonomy): domain Bacteria; kingdom Pseudomonadati; phylum Pseudomonadota; class Gammaproteobacteria; order Pseudomonadales; family Pseudomonadaceae; genus Pseudomonas; species Pseudomonas sp. BB438. The sequence goes on along the minus strand of NZ_CM170001.1, from coordinate 6,024,749 downwards.
ACATCCTCAACGGCCGCTTCAAGGGAGGACACATCACCCGCCACTACGGCCAGCCGCAGGACAACGTCCATGCCGTGCAACTGGAACTCGCCCAGTGCAACTACATGGACGAGCAGGCGCCCTTCGACTACCGCGAAGACCTCGCCGCGCCCACCGCCCAGGTGCTCCGCAAGATGCTGGAAACCTTCATAGCCTGGGGCCGCGAGCGCTACGGCCGCTGAGTTTTACGCAGCCTCCTGCCGCGCCGGGGCTTCTCGGCGCGGCGCCGCCGGACCACGCATCCCGGCGACGCTTCCCCGGTGCGGCAGGGGGCTGTCTTCTCATTCCTGGCTGACAAGTCCAACTATTCTGCGTCTGGTTGTTGGTTCTACCGCTTCGTTGGCTTTCCCTTTCCGTAAGTTACGCTGGAAAAGTCCGATTCATTCTCCTGGCGACCAGAGCATCTGGCTCCGCTGTTAGTTTTCAGACCTTCGGTATGGCGCCGTCGACATGAAATACAACAGGGAGATAGCGAATGAGGGCTTTGGCTTGCCTGGGCGATATTACGACGTTCGGGAAAATCATCAGTGCCACTTCCACCTGGCTCGAGGGTAATAAACCCATCGCGCAGCGGGGCGATCTTGCCTGGTGTAGCAAATGTAATAACGCCTTTCCCATCTATGGCACGGCGGATGATTGGTTTGAGGCTCAGCCTTATGTAGCTACTGGCGACAAGGTGCTCTGCCGTTGCCCGAACCATGTGGTGTATGGCTCTGCTACTCAATACACCAACAGCGCTCCCATGGCTCAGGGTTCCACCACGGCCGGTACTGCATCAATTAGTTCAGGTCAGCCTGCCGAAGATGACCCTGATAAAAGAATTACCAAAATCTACTGGTCGTACGGCGAGAGTTTCAATCGTCTGGATGGGCCCTCGAGGCATTACGTGGACCTGAATATTCATGTGGAAACTGAAAACTATAAGCCAGGGGAAAGTATTGGTGTGAATATTGGTTACTCCGATGGTGATGCCTTGATGAGTGATAATCAGTGGCTTGAGTTGGTTGGGGTGGTTGATTCAAAGGGAGAGATGATTTTTCGAAATGTATTTAAGGATAAAACTTTAAACCTTAAGTGATAAGGATATCTTGGATATGGTATCGATAGTCGCGCGGGCCGGAGATGTAACTGCTGGCGTTAAACCGAACAGGCCGTCATGGAGGGATATGAGTGGCAACTACAAAGGAGAGGAGACTGTTAGTTCAGATTTTTATCCGCTAATTTCAAGGCGGTTGGTAAAGTTAGTGGAAGAAAATCCTAGCGATTGGGCAAATACGTGCGCTGTGAGAATGTCGTATGCATTGAATAGGAGTGGTGTTCGGTTGCCGAAGGCATATTCGACCGGCGGAACAGTGGTGGGAGAAGATGGCTTTAATTACTGGATAAGAGTAAAGGACTTAAAGCAGTATCTGAGAGATCGTTTCAAAGGCGGGGATTTTGAACATACTTCCAAGCCAATTAAAACTCTCACGCAAGACTCTGTCGACGAGAGAGTACAAGATGCCTATGATGGGATGATAAATAAAATCTTCGGAAAAAAGGGGGTTATAGTTTTTGATGTGACGGGATGGCGAGATGCATCTGGGCACTTTACTCTATGGGATGGTAGTAGTCTCGTTTATGTTGGTCCTGGTGATCACAATAATCCTCGGTCACTAGAGTATTATTTTTGGCTGTATAGGGAGGTATCTGGTCGACCACCAGCGCAAACTGTAAAAACCACCTTTTGGGAACTCAAATGAGAACAGGATTTCTGGCTGGATACGTGATGCTGTTTTGGTCTTTCTCGGCTCTTGCTATTGAAGTGACGGCAGACCATAAGGGAGCGGTTTCATTGGATGCGCAGAAAGTACCACATCCTGAGAATTTCTTGGGGGAGGGGTACACAATTACGCAGCGTGAATTTGCTTTGAAGGTGTGTTTGAATAGTAACTATGAGAGGCTCGGGGTTTATAAGACTAAAGCTCTTAGAGATTACACTCGTGTGCAGCAAACGCTAGATCCTCAGAGGAGCATGAGGTTGATTGATTTTATAGAGAGAAATACAGGTAAGTTTTATACTGAAAATTTACCCATAGATTCTGAGCTTGACCCTCCTCCTTACAATGCAATTTTTGGGCGGTGTATTAATTTCTATAAGTCTAGTGAGTTGAATGGTTTTCTCTTAGAGCTTGGTCGTGAGAAAAGGTAGTTAGCTATTTTCTCTGGCGTGTGCGTTTTACTGGTGTCCGGACCATGCTATAAGGGAACAGAAGAAGGAAAAGGGGAAGTGATAAGGTTTTTTGGGCTTCTGTTTGTTTTTCTAATTTTATTCTCAGCATTTAGTTTGGAGGTGGATAGGTATTTCTCTGGAGAGATTTATGGAAAGGTATATGGATTTCCAGTGTTTTGGCATGGAGATGGAAGCAGTTCATTGGCTAGGGCTGTATATATTCCAGGTATGTTCGTTTGTATGTTGTTCTACATTATTTTAAGCTTTTCTGTGTTAAGTGTTCTTGAGGTTTTAGTAAGGGTTTTTAAGGTTGGTCGTCGTGTTGGAATGATTTTTTTGCTGCAGGAGGTTTTTCTGCTGTAATGCTGGCTGCGGCTTTTTTGGTGAATTTTATTCATCCGGAATTTAGTATGTCATCTGATGTGTTGGGAGACTATTTTTCTAGTGGAAGTCTCCATTTTGGGGTTGTTTTTAAGTAATTTCTATTTTGTGGCAAGTTCGTTATTTCGAAATGTTGATTAACGGCGGTTTATTATTCGAAGCGGTGCTGCGCCAGTTGCCCTTCGGCATGCCGCACCAGCATCTCCAGCAACAACGCCTGGGTATGCGGCGGCGTTTCGTCGGCGCGGGTGAGGGCATAGAGCGTCACCCTGACCGACGGCGATAGCGGGCGCAACTCGGTGAGTTGCTTGTCCGCGCCGAGTGCCGTGAAGGGGTCGACCAGCGCCAATCCCGTCCCGGCCTCCACCAGTGTGCGCGCCAGTGCGTAGGTCTGTACTGAAATGCGCACGCGTGGCGGCGGTTCGACGTTCGCCAAATGGCTTTCCAGGCGCGCCGACAGCGGATCGGACGTGGACAGCCCGATCATCGGCTCGCCGGCCAGTTCGTCCAGCATCAGAGGTTGACCTAAACGATCTTCCGGCCAGTGCCCGCTTGGCGCCAAGGCCACCAGCGGGCCGCTGGCAATGGGCTGCGAGCGCAGGCCGGGGTGGTCGGTCTGCTGCAGGGTGAGCGCCAGGTCGAGTTCGCGCATCAGCAGGTTCTGCACCAGCTCGCGGGAGTGCTGGGTGGCCAGCTCGCAGCTGCTCTGCGGGTAGCGGTCGGTCCATTCACGGATCACCGGCGGCAGCAGCGACAGCGCCATGGCCGGCGTGGCGCCCACGCGCAGGCGGTTCTCCGGCTGGCCGCGCAGGCTCTGCGCCAGTCGACGCACGCCCTGCAGGCTTTCCGTGACCTTGGCGACTTCGCGCTCCAGCTCCAGCGCTTCGGGGGTCGCCTGCAGCTTGCCGCGCACGCGCAGGAAAAGCGGGAAGCCCAGCTGCTGCTCGGCGTGCTGCAGCACCTTGGTCACTGCCGGCTGGGAGACGTGCAGCAAATGCGCGGCGCCGCTGACCGAGCCGGTCTCGCGGATGGCCTGGAACACTTCGATATGGCGCAGGCGCATGGCTTGCCTCCGTCAGCGGATTCGCCAAGGTATAACCCTGGTTTATGGGTTGCCTATGTTTATTCATTGTTCGCCGCCTGTCATCCCGCCCTAAGGTCGAGGCCTGAAATCGATGGGCAGCGAGAGAGCAATGGCACAACGGGTTTGCATCATCGGCGCGGGCGTGGTCGGACTGGCCACCGCCCAGGCGCTAGTCCTCGAAGGATTCGACGTCACCGTGCTGGAGGCGCGGGATGCGGCCGGGCTGGAAACCAGCTTCGCCAACGGCGGCCAGTTGTCCTACCGCTACGTCGCGCCGCTGGCCGATGCGGGTATGCCGCAGCAGGCGTTGGGCTGGCTGCTGCGCGGGGACTCGCCGTTGCGTCTGCGCCCGCGCCTGGACCCGGCGCAGTGGCGCTGGCTGCTGCAGTTCACGGCGGCCTGCCGGCGCTCGGTGAACCAGGCCAATGCGAAACACCTGCTGCGTCTCGCCCTGTTCAGCCAGGGCACGCTGGCGCAGTGGCGCGAGGATGGGCTGGACGGCTTCGACTGGCGGCGCAACGGCAAGCTGGTGGCCTTCCGCGATGAGAGCAGTTTCCGTGGCGCACGGCAGAACCTGTCCGATCCTTCCGCGCAATTCGTGCTCTCGGCGAAGCAGTGCCGCGAGCTGGACCCGGCGCTGGAGCGCGCGCCCTTTGTCGGTGGCATCCATACGCCGGACGAAGAGGTCGCCGATTGCTTCCTGTTCTGCCAGCGACTGGCCGAGCGGCTCCAGGCGTCCGGCCGTTGCCGACTCGTCTACGGACATCCAGCATCGAGGTTGGTCCTGCGCAATGGCACCGTGGCCGGTGTAGAGGCGGGTGGCCAGACGTTCGAAGCCGATCACGTCGTCCTCGCCGCCGGCTATCGCAGCGCCGCGTTGCTGCCGGGCGGGCCGCGCCTGCCACTCTATCCGCTCAAGGGCTACAGCCTGACCACGCCGATCCGCCCCGGCGACCAAGCACCGGACGTTAGCCTCACCGACTACGACCGCAAGGTGGTTTACGCCCGCATCGGCGACCGCCTGCGCATCGCCGCCATGGTCGACATCGTCGGCTTCGACCCGCGCCTGGAGCCCAAGCGGCTGGCGCTGATCCGCCAGCAGGCGATGGATACCCTGCCGGATGCCTGCGACTACGGCGCGACTATCGAATGGGCCGGCATGCGCCCGGCCACGCCTACCGGCGTGCCATTGGTGGGTGCCTCCGGGCCGCGTGGACTGTGGCTGAATCTTGGCCACGGCGCGTTGGGCTTCACCCTGGCCTGCGGCAGTGGACAACTGGTCGCCGCGCAGATCGCCGGGCGCCGCCCGGATATCGACACCAGTGGCCTCACGCCCGAGCGGTTGGCCGGCTGATTCCTTCGGATTTGGAGACTCACCATGCAACTCACCCGCATCGCCACCAACGACCGCCTCTCCGGCGCTATGGTCTTCGGCTCGCTGGTGTTCCTCTCCGGGCAGGTGCCCGGCCAAGTCACCGACATCCAGGGCCAGACTCGCGAAGTGCTGGCGAAGATCGACGCGCTGCTGGCCGAGGCCGGCAGCGACAAGGCGAGCATCTTGAGCGCCACGATCTACCTGAAGGACATCGCCAGCGACTTCGACGCCATGAACGGCGTCTGGTCCGCCTGGCTGCCGGAAGGCTGCGCGCCGACCCGCACCACGGTGCAGGCGCTGCTGGCGCGGCCGTCTGTGTTGGTGGAAATCACGGTGATCGCCGCGCGGCCCTGAACCTCAACCCGACTCACAACAACAAGAGGGATCGAAACGATGAAACGACTCGCACTGGCAATGCTGGCGGCGTCCAGCCTGGTCTGCGCGCTGGCGCAGGCGAACGAAGCGCTGGATGGCACGCTGAAGAAGGTGGCCGAGCGCGGCACCATTACCCTGGGTTATCGCGATGCCTCGGTGCCATTCTCCTACCTGGGCGACAACAGCGGCCAGCCCATGGGTTACTCGGTGGACCTGGCCGGCAAGGTGGTCGAGCGCATCAGGCAGAAGCTCGACAAGCCGGACCTCAAGGTGAAGTACAACCTGGTGACTTCGCAGACACGTATCCCGCTGGTGCAGAACGGCACGGTCGACCTGGAGTGCGGCTCCACCGGTGTCACCGCCGAGCGCCTGAAGCAGGTCGCCTTTTCCTACGGCTTCATCTATGTGAAGGGTCAACTGCTGACCGCCAAAGACAGTGGCATCCAGGGTTTCCCCGACCTCAAGGGCAAGAATGTGGTGACCACCGCCGGGACCACCAACGAGCGCTACCTCAAGGCCTACAACGCCGAACACAAGCTGGGCATGAATGTGGTCAGCGCCAAGGACCACGGCGAAGCCTTCCTCATGCTGCAGTCCGGCCGCGCGGTGGCCTTCTACATGGACGACGCCCTGCTCTACGGCGAGAAGGCCAAGGCCCGTGATCCGCACCAGTGGGTGGTGGTGGGCGAGCCGCAATCGCGGGAAATCTATGCCTGCATGGTGCGCAAGGACGATCCGCAGTTCCTCGCGCTGGTCAACCAGGCGCTCGCCGACCTGTACGCCTCCGGCGAGATCAAGAGCATCTACCGGCGCTGGTTCGAGCAGCCGATCCCGCCGAAGAACCTCAACCTGGAATTCCCCATGACCGCCGAGTTGCAGGCGATCATCGCCAAGCCCACCAGCGAGCCGGTGCAGTAACGCCGCTAGCGCTGCAGGCCGAGGTGGCGGATCAGCGGCTGCGCCTCGGCCAGGCGTTCCCAGACGTCGTCGAGCAATTCGGCGGGGTAGAAGGAGGGCAGGCGCGGCAGTTGCGCGCGCGGTACCCAGGCGACCTCGCGGATATCGAACTCGTCGCCGCCCAGGCCGCGCAGGTTGTCCAGGCTGACCCGGCCGTCCCAGGCGTCCACGCGGTAGAACAGTTCCATGTGGAAGCGCCCGGCCACCGGCTCGGCGAATTCGCGCACGTAGACCAGTGGGCCAACCTCCACCGCCAGCCCGGTTTCCTCTCGGCATTCGCGGCGCACCGTGTCGCGGGTGGAGTCGTCCTTGTCCGACTCGAAGCCGCCACCTGGCGGAATCCAGTACACGTCACCACCGACCTCGTGACGCACCAGCAGGATTTCGTCGTTGCGTACCAGCAGGCCGGCGGCGCGGATACGGTGTTGCAGGGGAGTGGTCATTGCCAGTCGAGCCTCGCCAGTTTCCACTCGGCGCCGTCACGCCACCATTCCAGCTTCACGGAGTAGTGCCCGGCACTGTCGGGGATGAGGTTCTCGGCACCGGTGAGGGCGACCTGCGCGTCGGTGTGGCCGCGATTGGCATAGGTCGGGTCGATGCGGCTCTCGCTGCTGAGCAGGATCACCTTGACCTGCTGGTGGCGCAGGAACATCAGCGTCATGGTGCGCTTGGCCCAGTCGCGGTCGAACTCGCCATTCGCGCGGAAATCGCCGGCGAGCTGGTCGATCACAGCCCCGCTATTCTTGGCTTCGAGGTTGTCTTGCAGCTGCTTGACCGCGGCATCGAGTTGCGCGCGCGGGTCGTCCCGTCCGCAGCCGCTCAGCGCGAGCAGGATCAGAAATAGAGAAAGAAACAACTTCCGTGGCATGGCTCACTAACTCCCTTATGGGTTTTTCGCTGGCCCGAGTATCATGCCCGACACCGTGGGGGCCGAAGACTTTCGATGGAAGTCACGCTGCGGCAACGCGACTTTCTATAAGTAGGCGACAGGCCCTAGGATGGTTACTGGTCCGGAGCGACCGTACGCACTGATCCAGGAGCGAGCCATGCAAACTTTGTATCCGGAAATCAAGCCTTACGCCCGCCATGAACTGGCCGTCGAGGAGCCGCACGTCCTCTATGTGGACGAGAGTGGCACGCCCGACGGATTGCCGGTTCTGTTCATCCATGGTGGCCCGGGCTCCGGTTGCGATGCCATGTCGCGGCGCTTCTTCGATCCGAATATCTACCGCATCGTTACCTTCGACCAGCGCGGCTGTGGCCGCTCCACGCCCTACGCGAGCCTGGAGAACAACACCACCTGGCATCTGATCCAGGATATCGAACGCATCCGCGAACACCTCGGCATCGACAAATGGGTGCTGTTCGGCGGCTCCTGGGGCTCGACCCTGTCGCTGGCCTACGCCCAGACCCATCCCGAGCGGGTGCTGGCGCTGATCGTGCGCGGCATCTTCCTCTGCCGTCCGCAGGAGATCCGCTGGTTCTACCAGGAAGGCGCGAGCCGCCTGTTCCCCGACTACTGGGAAGACTACCTGGCGCCGATTCCTGCCGATGAGCACGACGACCTGCTGCACGCCTTCCATCGCCGCCTGACCGGTCCGGACCAGATCGCCCAGATGCACGCCGCACGCGCCTGGTCCACCTGGGAAGGGCGCACGGCCACGCTGCGGCCGAATCCGGCGGTGGTGGATCGCTTCGCCGACCCGCACCGCTCGCTGTCCATCGCCCGCATCGAGAACCACTACTTCGTCAACGATGGCTTCCTCGAGCCTGATCAGTTGCTGCGCGACATGCACAAGATCGCCCATCTGCCGGGCGTGATCGTCCACGGCCGCTACGATGTCGTCTGCCCGCTGGACAACGCCTGGGCGCTGCACAAGGCCTGGCCGAACAGCGAGTTGCAGATCGTCCGCGACGCCGGCCATGTGGCCGGCGAGCCGGGTATCACCGATGCGCTGGTACGCGCCACCAATGAGATAGGCCGGCGCCTGCTGAACCTGCCGCCGGAGGCTGAATGAAGGGGCTGATCCAGCGGGTGCGTGGCGCGCGTGTCGAGGTCGAGGGCGAAATTGTCGGTGCCATCGATCACGGCCTGCTGGTCCTGGTGGGGGTCGAACCCCAGGATGATGAGGCGTCGGTGAACCGTTTGTTGCACAAGCTGCTTAACTATCGAGTGTTTGGCGACGATGAAGGTAAAATGAACCTTTCATTGAGCGACGTTGGTGGCGGCCTGCTGCTGGTGTCGCAGTTCACCCTGGCCGCGGATACCCGAAAGGGGCTGCGGCCGAGTTTTTCCAGCGCGGCGCCACCTGAAAAGGGCGCCGCGTTGTTCGATCTGCTGGTGGAACAGGCGCGGGAGCGTCATCCGCTGGTCGCCACTGGCCGTTTTGGCGCCAACATGCAGGTCCACCTGGTCAATGATGGTCCGGTGACCTTTCTACTGGAGGCTTGAACGCGCGGCAGCTTGTCATATCGCCGTGGGATGATGGTTAGGGCTTATGCACTTAGAACAATGCGCCTCCGGGAGCTCGAAGTACCCCTGGAAAAAAGCGGGGAATCATTCAGGCTCACCGGGGTCGGAATTCAATCGCCAGCAGATTGGCATCGCCTTTGCTGGCTTTAATCGTTTTGTGTTCACGGACGAGGGGGACTCGTGATTTTCCGTTCCGTTCAACAACCGCTTTCGCGCCACATCCTTCGCGGACTGGTCGGCTCCGCCCTGCTGGCGTTGAGCGCAACCCACGCCTGGGCCTTCAACCTCGACGACGTTGGCGAACAGGCCAAGGCGCTGGCTGCTGAGAAGTACAGCGCACCGACGAGCAACCTGCCATCGGAATTCAGCGAAATGAAATTCGCCGATTACCAGCAGATCCGCTTCCGCAACGAGAAGGCCTACTGGGCCGACGAGAAAACCCCCTTCAAGATCAGCTTCTATCACCAGGGCATGCACTTCGACACCCCGGTGAAGATCAACGAGGTCACGGCGACCGACGTCAAGGAAATCAAGTACGATCCTTCCCGTTTCGACTTTGGTTCGCTGAAGTTCGACGCCAATGCCACCAAGGACCTGGGCTACGCGGGCTTCCGCCTGCTGTATCCGGTCAATGCCCCCGACAAGCAGGACGAAATCGCCACCTTCCTGGGTGCGAGTTACTTCCGCATCATCGGCAAGGATCAATGGTGGGGGCTGTCCGCACGCGGCCTGGCGCTGGACACCGCGCTTCCGTCGGGTGAGGAATTCCCGCGCTTCCGCGAGTTCTGGATCGAAAAGCCCAAGCCCAAGGACAAGCACCTGGTGATCTTCGCGCTGCTGGATTCGCCCCGTGCGACTGGCGCGTACCGCTTCACCATTCGTCCGGGCAATGACACCGTGGTCGATGTGAAGGCCCGCGTGTACCTGCGCGACAAGGTGACCAAGCTGGGACTGGCACCGCTGACCAGCATGTTCCTGTTCGGCTCCAACCAGCCTTCGCCGGAACACAACTTCCGTCCGGAACTGCATGACTCCACCGGCCTGCAGATTCATGCTGGCAACGACGAGTGGATCTGGCGCCCGCTGAACAACCCGAAACACCTGTCCGTCAGCGCGTACAGCGTCGAGAACCCACGTGGTTTCGGCCTGCTGCAGCGCGGTCGCGAGTTCTCCCGCTACGAAGACCTGGACGACCGCTACGATCTGCGTCCGTCCGCCTGGGTCGAGCCGCAGGGTGACTGGGGCAAGGGCACCATCGAGCTGGTGGAGATCCCGACCCCGGACGAGACCAACGACAATATCGTGGCCTTCTGGAACCCCGAGAAGCGTCCGGAAGCCGGCGAGCCGCTGGACTTCGCCTACCGCATGCGCTGGACCAAGGACGAGGACGCTCTGCACGACGCCAAGAATGCCTGGGTCAAGCAGACCCTGCGCTCGGTCGGCGACGTGAAGCAGAAGAACCTGATCCGCCAGCCTGACGGCAGCGTGGCCCTGGTCGTCGATTTTGTCGGCCCGACCCTGAAGGCGCTGGCAGGCGATGCGCCGGTGACCACCCAGGTGAGCACCGACGACAACGCCGAGGTGAAGGAAAACAGCCTGCGCTACAACGCGGTGACCCAGGGCTGGCGTCTGACCCTGCGGATCAAGGTCAAGGATCCGAAGAAGCCGACGGAGATGCGTGCTGCGCTGGTGAACGGTGGCCAGACCATTTCCGAAACCTGGAGCTACCAGCTGCCTGCCGATGAATAACTCCTCCGCTACCACCGCGCCGGTGGCCGACTACCTCGCGCACCTGCCCCTTTCGGCGCAGGAGCGTGAGCAGCTGGCCCAGGCCGGTTCCATCAGCGAGCTGCACGAGCAGCTCGCTGGCGATGTCCAGGGTAACGATGCTGCGCTGGCCTCGGTCGGTGCGCGTCTGCGCCATGGCTACGGGCCGGACCTCGACGACGCCCAGATGCTGGGTATGGATGACAACGGCCGCACCTACCTCAAGGCCGCGCCGCCGATCCAGCGCACCAAGGTGATTCCCGAACCCTGGCGCACCAACCCGATCATGCGCGGCTGGCGTCGCCTGACTGGACGCAGCAACCCCTCCAAGCCTTTGCGCGACCTGCCCAGGGCGCGCTGGCAGCGGGTCGGCTCGTTGCGTCGGTTCATCCTGGTCCTGCTCATGCTCGGCCAGACCAGCGTCGCCACCTACTACATGAAAGGCATCCTGCCCTACCAGGGCTGGGCCTTCGTCGACCTCGAAGAGATCAACCGCCAGACCTTCCTGCAGACCCTGGAGCAGGTGCTGCCCTACGTTATCCAGTTCGGCGTGCTGGCCCTCTTCGCCATCCTCTTCTGCTGGGTCTCGGCAGGTTTCTGGACGGCCCTGATGGGCTTCTGGGAGCTGCTCACCGGTCGCGATCGCTACCGTATCTCCGGCAGCAGTGCCGGCAGTGAGCCGATCGCCGCCGACGCGCGCACTGCGATTGTCATGCCGATCTGCAACGAGGACGTTCCGCGCGTCTTCGCCGGCCTGCGGGCGACCTACGAGTCGGTGGCGGCCAGCGGCGAGCTGGATCGCTTCGACTTCTTCGTGCTCAGCGACACCAATCAGCCCGATATCGCCATGGCCGAAGAAAAGGCCTGGATCGAGCTGTGCAAGGAAGCCTTGGGCTTCGGTCGCATCTTCTACCGTCGCCGCCGGCGCCGGGTGAAGCGCAAGAGCGGCAATATCGACGACTTCTGCCGTCGCTGGGGCGGCCAGTACAAGTACATGGTCGTCATGGACGCCGACAGCGTGATGAGCGGCGACTGCCTGACCAAGCTGGTGCGCCTGATGGAGGCCAATCCCGAGGCCGGCATCATCCAGACCGCGCCCAAGGCGTCGGGCATGGATACGCTCTATGCACGCATGCAGCAGTTCGCTACTCGCGTGTACGGCCCGCTGTTCACCGCCGGCCTGCACTTCTGGCAGCTCGGTGAGTCCCACTACTGGGGCCACAACGCGATCATCCGGGTGAAACCCTTCATCGAGCACTGCGCCCTGGCGCCGCTGCCGGGCAAGGGGTCCTTCGCTGGTGCGATCCTCTCCCACGACTTCGTCGAAGCCGCGCTGATGCGCCGCGCCGGCTGGGGCGTGTGGATCGCCTACGACCTGGAAGGCAGCTACGAGGAATTGCCGCCCAACCTGCTGGACGAGCTCAAGCGTGACCGCCGCTGGTGCCACGGCAACCTGATGAACTTCCGCCTGTTCCTGGTCAAGGGCATGCACCCGGTACACCGCGCGGTGTTCCTCACCGGCGTGATGTCCTACCTGTCGGCGCCGCTGTGGTTCTTCTTCCTGGTGCTGTCCACCGCGCTGCTGGCGGTGCACCAGTTGATGGAGCCGCAGTACTTCCTGGAACCACGCCAGCTGTTCCCGATCTGGCCGCAGTGGCACCCGGAGAAGGCCATCGCCCTGTTCTCCACCACCCTGACCCTGCTGTTCCTGCCCAAGCTGCTCAGCGTCATGCTGATCTGGGCCAAGGGCGCCAAGAGCTACGGCGGCGTGATCAAGGTGACCCTGAGCATGCTCCTGGAGATGTTCTTCTCGGTGCTGCTCGCCCCGGTACGCATGCTCTTCCACACCCGCTTCGTGCTGGCCGCGTTCCTCGGCTGGGAGGCCCAGTGGAAGTCGCCGCAGCGTGACGACGACGACACCCCGTGGAGCGAGGCGATTCGTCGCCACGGTCTGCAGACCCTGCTGGGCCTGTGCTGGGCGCTGCTGGTGGCATGGCTGAACCCGCGCTTCCTGTGGTGGCTGTCGCCTATCGTCGGCGCCCTGATGCTGTCGATCCCGGTCTCGGTGATCAGCAGCCGGGTGAAGCTGGGCCTCGCCTCGCGCGACGAGAAGCTCTTCCTCATCCCCGAGGAATACGACACGCCCCGCGAGCTGCGTGCCACCGACGAGTACACCTACCAGAACCGCTGGCAGGCGCTGAAGGACGGTTTCGTCCGTTCCGCCGTCGACCCGGTGCTGAACGCTCTGGCCTGCGCCATGGGGACTGCCCGCCACGGCCAGTCCGCCGCCATCGAAGCGACCCGCACCGCGCTGGTCGAGAAGGCGCTGGAAGCCGGTCCCGAGCAGCTCGACGGCAACCGCCGCCTGGCGCTGCTGAGCGACCCGGTGGCGTTGTCGCGCCTGCACCTGGCGCTCTGGCAGGGCGACAAGGAACAGTGGATCGGCCCCTGGCGGCAATCGCTGAAGGCCGATGCCCATGCGCCGGCCGTACCCCTGGCGCCGGTCGCGGAGCAGGGCGCCATGGCGCTGCCCGCCGCGCAATCCTGATCCGGCGTCTCCCCATCCCGCTCGGGATGGGGAGACGTGGCGGTTTAGCCTGTTTTCCCCGCGCACCGCTGCTGGTACCCTGCGCCAGCTATCCAGAAAAGATTGAGATATCCGCCGCATGGGGTACGCTTCGCACCCTTTGCGCGCACGGCATGCCTTGGTGCGCCTGGTTCGATCGCTGGAAAAAACAACACGTTCTTTCACTTGCTTGGGAGTATGGGGATGAAAAAGTACCTGGCATCGCTGGTGATGGGCGTCTGCGCCCTGGTCAGCGTGAGCGCGGCTCAGGCCGGCGCCATCGATGAAGCGGCCAAGCGCGGCACCCTGCGCGTGGGCATGGACCCGACCTACATGCCGTTCGAGATGACCAACAAGCGCGGTCAGATCGTTGGCTTCGAAGTGGACCTGCTCAAGGCCATGGCCAAGTCCATGAACGTCAAGCTGGAGCTGGTCTCCACTGCCTATGACGGTATCATCCCGGCGCTGCTGACCGACAAGTTCGACATGATCGGCTCGGGCATGACCCTGACCCAGGAGCGCAACCTGCGCGTCAACTTCTCCGATCCCTTCATCGTGGTCGGTCAGACGCTGCTGATCCGCAAGGAGCTGCAAGGCGAGATCAAGTCCTACAAGGACCTGAACGATGCCAAATACCGCATTACCTCCAAGATCGGTACCACGGGCGAGTTCGTTGCCAAGAAGCAGCTGTCCAAGGCTCAGTACCACGGCTTCGACAACGAGCCGGAAGCGGTCATGGACGTGGTCAACGGCAAGGCCGACGCCTTCATCTACGACTCGCCGTACAACGTCGTTGGCGTGAGCAAGTTCGGCGCCGGCAAGCTGGTACATCTGGACCAGCCGTTCACCTACGAGCCGCTGGCCTTCGGTCTGAAGAAGGGCGACTACGACTCGATCAACTTCATCAACAACTTCCTCGAGCAGATCCGTGAAGACGGCACCTATGATCGTCTGCACGACAAGTGGTTCAAGAACACCGACTGGCTCAAGGACATGGAATAATCCACGTCTGACGCTGGTTGACCCGACGCGCAGGCCCTGAGCCTGCGCGTTCGCATTTTCACGGTAGAGATTCGTGGCTAGAACGAAACGCGCAACCTGGCCCTGGCACGGGCTGACCGGACTGATCCTCCTGTTGATCGGCCTGGCCCTCTGGTACTCCACATCGCTGATCTCCTACGAGTGGCGCTGGAATCGCGTCCCGCAGTACTTCGCCTACCAGGCCGAAGAACCCCTGCGTGCGGACGTCATTTCGCGGGTGGAGAAGATCGAGGATCAGGGCGGTAATGCCCGCGTCACCCTGGTAGACGAAGACGGCAAGCAACAGGTGCTGACCGTGGCCGCCGACAGCCTCCAGTTCTCCGAGAACGACGATGTCGCCGAGGGCGATGTGGTCGGCGCGACCCGCCACTGGGCGGCCGGCCCGCTGGCCTGGGGCCTGTGGACCACGCTGTGGATCTCCTTCGTTTCCGGCGCGCTGGGCCTGGTCATCGGCCTCTTCACCGGCCTCTGTCGCCTGTCGAAGAATCCTACGCTGCATGACCTGTCGACTCTCTATGTCGAACTGGTACGTGGCACGCCGCTGCTGGTACAGATCTTCATCTTCTACTTCTTCATCGGCACCGTGCTGAACCTCTCCCGCGAGTTCGCAGGCGTCGCGGCGCTGGCGCTGTTCACTGGCGCCTACGTGGCCGAAATCGTTCGTGCGGGTGTGCAGTCCATCGCGCGTGGCCAGGATGAAGCCGCGCGCTCCCTGGGCCTGAACGCCGCGCAGTCGATGCGCCACGTGATTCTGCCGCAGGCCTTCAAGCGCGTATTGCCGCCGCTGGCCGGGCAGTTCATCAGCCTGGTCAAGGACACTTCCCTGGTCTCGGTGATCGCCATCACCGAACTGACCAAGAGTGGCCGCGAGGCGATCACCACCTCGTTCTCCACCTTCGAGATCTGGTTCTGCGTCGCTGCCCTTTATCTCGTGATCAACCTGCCGCTGTCGCATATTGCGGGGCGCCTGGAGCGGAGGCTCGGTCAAAGTGATTGAAGTCCGTAACCTGACCAAGGTCTTCGATACGCGCGGGCAGGTCGTGCGCGCGGTGGATGACGTCACCACCGGCGTCGCCAAGGGCGAGGTGGTGGTGGTGATCGGGCCGTCCGGCTCGGGCAAGTCCACCTTCCTGCGCTGCCTGAATGGCCTGGAGGAGTTCGACTCCGGCTCGGTGAGCATCGACGGCGTCGACCTCGCCAACCCGAAGACCGACATCAACGCCTACCGCCGCGAAGTCGGTATGGTGTTCCAGCACTTCAACCTGTTCCCGCACATGACCGTGCTGGAGAACCTGTGCCTCGCGCAAAAAGTCGTGCGCAAACGCGGCAAGGCCGAGCGCGAGGCCAAGGCCCGTGCGTTGCTGGAGAAGGTCGGTATTGGTCAGAAGGCCAACGAGTACCCGTCGCGCCTCTCCGGCGGCCAGCAGCAGCGCGTGGCGATTGCCCGTGCGTTGTGCATGGAGCCGAAGGTGATGCTGTTCGACGAGCCCACCTCGGCGCTCGACCCGGAGATGGTCGGCGAGGTGCTGGACGTGATGAAGACCCTGGCTCTGGAAGGCATGACCATGGTTTGCGTGACCCACGAAATGGGCTTTGCCCGTGAAGTGGCCGATCGCGTGCTGTTCTTCGATCATGGCAAGCTGCTGGAAGACGCCGCCCCTGCGGCGTTCTTCGCGCAGCCGAAGGATGCTCGTGCGCAGTCGTTCCTGCGCCAAGTGCTGTGAGGTTGCTGCCTCGCTGAAGAAGCCGCCTTCGGGCGGCTTTTTTGTGCCCTTGATTCAGTAGGAGCGCGGCACTAGACGGCAATCCTGCACAGCCCAGGCAAAAAGAAACCGCCCCGGAGGGCGGTTTTCTCTACAGCATCACTCGCGGTTGCGGGTCAGCAGCGCGGGACGCTCGGTCTTGCGGCGCGGTTCCAGCTCTTCCAGCTGCTCCGGCGTCGGGAAGCGGTCGGTGCGGACCAGGTCGCGCTTGTTGATCACCACCGGCTGGCGGGTCGGCTTGGCGGCGCCGTACTCGCTCGGCTCGCGCAGCGGGGCGTCGTTCATGCGCGAAGCCGGAGCCTTGCCACCGCGCTTGCGCTGGCCCTGCTTGCCCTGGCCGTTGGCGCCCTGCCCTTGGCCCTGAGTGCGGCCGCCGCCATTCGGCTTCTTGGCGGCGCGGCCTTGACCTTGGCTGCGATTCTGACCTTGGCCGCTGCCCTGGCCACCCTGGCCGCGAGCGCGCTGCTGGCCCTGCTGGTTCTGACCCTGACCGCCACGGCGGCGCTGGCCGCGTTGCTGGTCCTTGTCCGGGTAGGGGCTGACGTAATCGGCGCGGTTGCCGAAGTTGTCGAAGTCGTCGTCAAGGAATTCTTCCGGATCGCGATTTCCATCGACGGCTTTCGGCGCGCGTGTCGGCTTGGGCTGCTGCTGGCGGCCCTGACCCTGCTGGTCCTGCTGGCGGGACTGGCGCGGTTGTCGGGGCTCGCGCGGCTCACGTGGCTGAGCGTTGGCATTCGGCTGAGCGTCGCCGCCCTGGCCATCGCCCTTCTTCTTGCCGCGACCGCCGCGGCGGCGGCGCTTGCCGGCAGGCTTGTCGCCGTCCGCAGATTCGCCTTCAGTGGCAGGGGCGGCGTTCTGCTGCTCCTCGCTTCGGGCCTGCTGCGGTTTATCGTTGTTGCGGTCCTTGCGCTCACCGCGCTTGGCCTTGTCCTTGCGCGGCTGGCGCTGGGGGGCTTCCTTCGACTCGGCCTGCTGGACTTCCGGCAGCACGGTGTCGGGGTCGAAGCCCAGCATGTCGCCATCGGGGATGCGCTGCTTGGTCAGGCGCTCGATGGCCTTGAGCAGCTTGTCCTCGTCCGGGGCGACCAGCGAGATGGCCTCACCGGTGCGACCGGCACGGCCGGTGCGGCCGATGCGGTGGACGTAGTCTTCCTCGACGTTGGGCAACTCGTAGTTGACCACGTGGGGCAACTGGTCGATGTCCAGGCCGCGGGCAGCGATGTCGGTGGCGACCAGGATGCGCACGTCGTTGGCCTTGAAGTCGGCCAGGGCCTTGGTGCGCGCGTTCTGGCTCTTGTTGCCGTGGATCGCGGCGGCCGGCAGGCCGTGCTTGGTCAGGTATTCGGCGAGGCGGTTGGCGCCGTGCTTGGTGCGGGTGAACACCAGCACCTGTTCCCAGGCACCCATGGTCACCAGGTGCGCGAGCAGGGCGCGCTTCTGCACGGACGGAATACGGAACACGCGCTGTTCGATACGCTCGACGGTGGTGTTCGGCGGGGTGACCTCGATGCGCTCCGGGTTGTGCAGGAGCTTGTTGGTGAGGTCGATGATGTCTTTCGAGAAGGTCGCCGAGAACAGCAGGTTCTGGCGCTTGGCCGGCAGCTTCGCGAGGACCTTCTTCACGTCGTGGATGAAGCCCATGTCGAGCATGCGGTCGGCTTCATCAAGGACGAGGATTTCCACACGGGAGAGATCGACACTGCCCTGTCCGATCAGGTCGAGCAGGCGGCCGGGGCAGGCAACCAGGACATCGACGCCCTTGGACATCGCCTGGACCTGCGGATTCATGCCGACGCCGCCGAAGATGCAGGCGCTCTTCAGGGGCAGGTCGCGGGCGTAGACCTTGAAGCTGTCATGCACCTGGGCGGCCAGCTCGCGGGTCGGAGTCAGTACCAGGACGCGGGCCTGGCGCGGGCCATGGCGGTGTTCGCGGTCGGGGTGGCCTTCGGGGAACAGGCGCTCGAGTACCGGGAGGGCGAAGCCGCCGGTCTTGCCGGTGCCGGTCTGGGCGGCAACCATGAGGTCACGACCTTGCAGTACGGCGGGGATGGCGCGTTCCTGAACGGGAGTGGGGCGCGCGTAGCCGGCGGCTTCAACGGCGCCTGCCAGGGCCTCGGAGAGACCGAGGGAGGAAAAGGACATGCGGGGTTCCTGTAGGCCGGCGACCTGCCGGCTCGAGGGCGCGTGATTTCAAGCTCGGGGCGAGCGCTCAGCCGATGGCTGGAAGCACCCCGTCCACGATGCGCCGGCGTTGCGCTGGCCGGGATCGCGGACGGTAAGCCCGGAGCAATGATCCTCAGCGGGGGAGCTTGAGGTTGTTCCAGAGCGCCAGGCTGGGTTCAGCCTGGTTCAGGGTGTAGAAATGCAGACCGGGTGCGCCACCTTCAAGGAGGCGTTCGCACATGTCGGTGATGACCTGCTCACCAAAGGCCTGGATGCTGGCGATATCGTCGCCGTAGGCTTCCAGCTGCTTGCGAATCCAGCGGGGGATTTCCGCGCCACAGGCGTCGGAGAAGCGTGCCAGTTTGGTGTAGTTGGTGATCGGCATGATACCCGGTACGACCGGGATGCTGACACCGAGTTTCTCCGCACGCTCGACAAAATGGAAGTAGCTGTCGGCGTTGAAGAAGTATTGTGTGATGGCAGAGTCGGCGCCGGCTTTGACCTTGCGCACGAAATTCGCCAAATCATCCTCGAAATTACGCGCTTGCGGGTGAACTTCCGGATAGGCGGCAACTTCGATGTGGAAGTGATCGCCGGTTTCGGCGCGGATGAATTCCACCAGTTCGTTGGCGTAGCGCAGCTCGCCGCTGGCCATGCCCATGCCCGAAGGCAGGTCGCCGCGCAGGGCGACGATGCGGCGGATGCCGGCATCCTTGTAGTGGGCCAGCAGGGCGCGCAGCTCGGGCTTGGTGTCGCCGACGCAGGACAGGTGCGGTGCAGTCGGCACCTGCACGTCACCGTCCAGCTGCAGCACGGTGGTCAGGGTACGGTCGCGCGTGGAGCCGCCGGCACCGTAGGTGCAGGAGAAGAAGTCGGGCTTTTTCGCGGCCAGCTGGCGCGCGCTGGCCAGCAGTTTTTCATGGCCGGCTTCGGTCTTGGCGGGGAAGAACTCGAAGCTGAAACGGCGTTCTTTCTGACTCATGGTCGTTCCTTCGGCGCCGCGTCATTGCGTGGCTGCCGGCATGTGCCGTCGACTTCAGAAGTAACGGCGGTAGTTGTCTATCTTCGTGCGCAGTCGCTCGGCACTGGGCTCGTGCGCGTGGCCGAGGGCGGCCAGGATGCGCTGCGACTGAGCATGGTATTCGGCGATCTTGCTCCGCGCCCAGGTCGAGGGTGGCGGCTGCAGGTTGGTTATCCGGTCGCACAGCTTGACGATCGCATACTGCGGCGCGCCGGTCGCCAGCCTTTCGAGGTAGATATCGAACGGCAACTTCTCGCCATTCACCACCTTGCTCAGGCGCTGGGCGCCGTCGGCGACGAATCCGCCGAAACGCATCTGCAGCTCCTCGAAGGGCACCGGGGTGTCTTCGAGCACGTCGTGCAGCAGGGCAATCTGGACGGCTTCCGCCAGGCGCTCGATGGGCGCTTCGCGGTCGGCCGCCATCACTTCATTGGCCACCATCGCCAGGTGGACCGCGTAGGGCAGCGTCGAGGCGGTCAGGGTCTGCCCGGCATGTGCGCCGGCGGCGAAGAGCCAGGCCTGGTTGTAGCTGTCCTGCAGGTCCATGCGGTGGTCGTCCGGATAGCAAAGAGGGCAGACGATTGCTCGTCTGCCCCCTGGCACATCAGTAGCGGTAGGTGTCCGGCTTGAACGGGCCTTCCACGGTCACGCCGATGTACTCGGCCTGTTTCGGGGTCAGCTGGGTGACGACGCCACCGAAGCCTTTCACCATCTCCAGAGCCACTTCTTCGTCCAGTTTCTTCGGCAGGACTTCGACGGTCAGGCGTTCGGCTTTCTTCTCGGCGGAGAGGTCAGCGTACTTCTGCTCGAACAGGAAGATCTGCGCCAGCACCTGGTTGGCGAAGGAGCCGTCCATGATGCGGCTCGGGTGGCCGGTAGCGTTGCCCAGGTTCACCAGGCGGCCTTCGGCCAGCAGGATCAGGTAGTCGTCGTTGGCCGGATCGAAATCGCCAGCGCCGGTGCGGTGGATCTTGTGCACCTGCGGCTTCACCTCTTCCCAGGCCCAGGTCTTGCGCATGAAGGCCGTGTCGATCTCGTTGTCGAAGTGACCGATGTTGCACACCACGGCGCGCTTCTTCAGGGCTTTCAGCATGCCGGCGTCGCAGACGTTGACGTTGCCGGTGGTGGTGACGATCAGGTCGATCTTGCCCAGCAGAGCGGCATCAACGCTGGCTTCGGTGCCATCGTTCAGGCCGTTCTTGTACGGGGATACCAGCTCGAAGCCGTCCATGCAGGCCTGCATGGCACAGATCGGGTCGATTTCCGAGACCTTCACGATCATGCCTTCCTGACGCAGGGACTGGGCGGAGCCCTTGCCCACGTCGCCGTAGCCGATCACCAGGGCCTGCTTGCCCGACAGCAGGTGGTCGGTGCCGCGCTTGATGGCGTCGTTCAGGCTGTGGCGGCAGCCGTACTTGTTGTCGTTCTTGCTCTTGGTCACAGCGTCGTTGACGTTGATCGCCGGGACTTTCAGGGTGCCGGCCTTGAGCATGTCGAGCAGGCGGTGCACACCGGTGGTGGTTTCTTCAGTGACGCCGTGGATGCGCTCGAGCATCTGCGGGTACTTCTTGTGCAGAATCTCGGTCAGGTCACCACCGTCGTCCAGCACCATGTTGGCGTCCCACGGCTGGCCATCCTTCAGGATGGTCTGCTCGATGCACCACTCGTACTCCTGCTCGGTCTCGCCTTTCCAGGCGAACACCGGGATGCCGGCGGCGGCGATGGCGGCAGCGGCCTGGTCCTGGGTGGAGAAGATGTTGCAGGACGACCAGCGGACTTCCGCGCCCAGCGCGGTCAGCGTCTCGATGAGGACGCCGGTCTGGATGGTCATGTGGATGCAGCCGAGGATCTTCGCGCCTTTCAGCGGCTGGCTGGCGGCGTACTTGCGGCGCAGGCCCATCAGTGCCGGCATTTCGGACTCGGCGATGATCAGCTCGCGGCGGCCCCAGGCGGCCAGGGAAATGTCGGCGACCTTGTAGTCGGTGAAACCGGCAGGCGTCAAGACAGCGCTCATGCTGTAACTCTCCATTCGTTGTCTGCGAATGGGCGCCGTTGATGCGTTTGGCGATCGGCGATGCCGACCGTGACGCGCCCCATCCGAGCCTGACAAGCCGAAGCGAATCGACCTGCTGCAGCGCCCCTCGGACGGGTGGCGGGAACGACCGGACAACGCCGGCCGTTAGTGAAGCCTGCGGATTATAGCCATGGCGCATGACAAGCCAAAGGCTTTTGGTCGCGTTCGCGCACTAGATTGCGACCGGGATCCCCGTCGCGCCCGCGCCAGGGGCCGTGAAAACCCTGGCGCGGGCGTCGTTGCGGGGATCGTTGGGCACCCGCAGGGCGCGGGTGCCGGTTGTCAGGAGGCTTAGATGACGCCGTCGTCGCGCAGTTTGCCGATCGCGGCCTGGTCCAGGCCGAGCACGCCTTCGAGGATTTCCTGGGTGTGCTGGCCGAGGGTAGGCGGGGCGTTGCGGTATTCCACGGGCGTCTCGGACAGGCGGATCGGGCTGGCCACCTGCGGCACGCTGCCGCCCAGCGGATGCGGCAGGTCCACGCGCAGGCCGCGGGCGATCACCTGCGGATCGGCGAAGACCTGCGCCAGGTCGTTGATCGGGCCGCAGGGCACGCTGGCCTGCTCCAGCACGGCGATCCACTCGGCGGTGGTGCGCATCACGGTGGACTGGCGGATCAGCGGTATCAGCACGTCGCGGTGCGCCACGCGCGCCTTGTTGGTGGCGAAGCGTTCGTCGGTGGCCCATTCCGGGTGGCCCGCCAGTTCGGCGAACTTGCGGAACTGGCCGTCGTTGCCGACGGTGAGAATGAAGTCGCCATCGGCAGTCGGGAAGTCCTGGTACGGCACGATGTTCGGGTGCGCGTTGCCCAGGCGACGCGGCGGGTTGCCGGTGGTCAGGTAGTTCAGGGTCTGGTTGGCGAGGCAGGCGACCTGCACGTCCAGCAGCGCCATGTCGATGTGCTGGCCGATGCCGCTGACGTCACGGTGGGCGAGTGCGGCAAGGATCGCGGTAGACGAATACAGGCCGGTGAGGATGTCGGTCAGTGCTACGCCGACCTTCACGGGGCCTGCGCCTTCCTCGGCGTCGGAACGCCCGGTCAGGCTCATCAGGCCGCCCAGGCCCTGGATCATGAAGTCGTAGCCGGCGCGCTTGGCGTAGGGACCGAACTGGCCGAAGCCGGTGATCGAGCAATAGATCAGCTTCGGATTCAGCGCTTTCAGCGACTCGTAGTCCAGGCCGTAGGCCTTGAGCCCGCCGACCTTGAAATTCTCCAGCACGATGTCGGCCTTGGCGGCGAGTTCGCGTACCAGGCGCTGGCCCTCGGGCTGGGTGAAGTCGATGGTCAGGGATTTCTTGTTGCGGTTCGCCGACAGGTAATACGCCGCTTCGCTGGTGTCGCGGCCGTCTGCATCCTTCAGGAACGGCGGGCCCCAGGCGCGGGTGTCGTCGCCGCTGCCGGGACGCTCGATCTTGATCACTTCCGCGCCGAGGTCGGCGAGGATCTGCCCGGCCCAGGGGCCGGCGAGAACGCGGGAGAGGTCGAGGACACGGATGTGCGAAAGGGCGCCGGACATGCAATCACCTGCAGCTTGAATAGGGGCGGGGAGGGCGCAGTGCGGGGACTCCACGGTCCTCCCCGGGGCCTCTCGGGCGAGAGGTAAATCGGGCGCCAGTCCGGCTCCAGGCAGGAGCCGGTTGGCGCGAGGCGCTTAGAAGAACGCCTGGATGCCGGTCTGGGCGCGGCCGAGGATCAGCGCGTGGACGTCGTGGGTACCTTCGTAGGTGTTCACCACTTCCAGGTTGACCAGATGGCGGGCAACGCCGAACTCGTCGGAGATGCCGTTGCCGCCGAGCATGTCGCGGGCCAGGCGGGCGATGTCCAGGGCCTTGCCGCAGCTGTTGCGCTTCATGATCGAGGTGATTTCGACGGCGGCGGTGCCTTCGTCCTTCATCCGGCCCAGGCGCAGGCAGCCTTGCAGGGCGAGGGTGATGTCGGTCTGCATGTCGGCCAGTTTCTTCTGGATCAGCTGGTTGGCGGCCAGCGGGCGGCCGAACTGCTTGCGGTCCAGGGTGTACTGGCGAGCGGTGTGCCAGCAGGCTTCGGCGGCACCCAGGGCGCCCCAGGAGATGCCGTAGCGGGCGGAGTTCAGGCACGTGAACGGGCCGCGCAGGCCGCGCACGTCCGGGAAGGCGTTCTCTTCCGGGCAGAACACGTTGTTCATCACGATCTCGCCGGTGATCGAGGCGCGCAGGCCGACCTTGCCGTGGATCGCCGGGGCGGACAGGCCTTCCCAGCCTTTTTCCAGGACGAAGCCGCGGATCTGGCCTTCGTCATCCTTGGCCCAGACCACGAAGACGTCGGCGATCGGGCTGTTGGTGATCCACATCTTGGCGCCGGTCAGGCGGTAGCCACCGTCGACTTTCTTGGCGCGGGTGATCATCGAGCCCGGGTCGGAGCCGTGGTCCGGCTCGGTCAGGCCGAAGCAGCCGATGTATTCGCCGCTGGCCAGTTTCGGCAGGTACTTCTGCTTGGTGGCTTCATTGCCGAATTCGTTGATCGGCACCATCACCAGGGAGGACTGCACGCTCATCATCGAGCGGTAGCCGGAGTCGATGCGCTCGACTTCACGGGCAATCAGGCCGTAGCACACGTAGTTCAGGCCGCTGCCGCCGTACTGTTCGGGGATGGTCGCGCCGAGCAGGCCGGTTTCGCCCATCTCGCGGAAGATCGCCGGGTCGGTCTGCTCATGGCGGAAGGCTTCCAGCACGCGCGGGGCCAGCTTGTCCTGGGCGAACTGCTGGGCGCTGTCGCGCACCATGCGCTCTTCTTCGGTGAGTTGCTGATCCAGCAGCAGCGGATCTTCCCAGTTGAAGCTTGCTTTGGTCGCCATGGAGAAACCTCTAACGCAGACAGTGAAAGACCCGCTCAAGTCTAGGCGGGCTCGGTGTCGGTCATCCTAGTCAGCCGTCGGGAAGCCGGGCAACCGACTAATTCGCACGCTGTTGTGCTATTTTGTCACTCCGTAATCGCATGGTTGATGCGGAATCTTGCTGGTACTGCCTCTATCTCGGGCGTTCCTGGCGAGTTCTGCGCATCACGATATTCCGAAGAGGCATTCGATGCGACGCAAGATCCCGACCACCGCGGCGTTGGTTGCGTTCGAGTCCGCCGCCCGTCACGAGAGTTTCACCAAGGCCGCCGACGAACTGTCGCTGACCCAGAGCGCGATCTGCCGACAGATCGCCACGCTGGAAGACTTCCTTGGCGTCGAGCTGTTTCGCCGCTCTCGGCGCGGTGTGAAACTGACCGAGGCGGGGCTCAACTACAGTCGCCGTGTGGCCCAGCGCCTGGACGCGGTGGAGCGCGACACGCTGGCGGTGATGGGCCAGCAGGGCGGCGGCACGCTGGAGCTGGCAGTAGTACCGACCTTCGCCACCCAGTGGCTGCTGCCGCGGCTGAAAGACTTCAAGCGCCTGCATCCGGAAGTGACGGTCAACCTGACCAACCGCACACGGCCTTTCCTCTTCGCCGACACCGAGTTCGACGCCGCGCTGTATTTCGGCGATGGCGTGTGGTCCGGTACGGTCGCCAACTTCCTCATGCACGAGAACCCGGTGCCGGTGTGCAACCCCGAGCTGTTGGGTGGGCGGAGGGAGCTCTCCGCGGCGCAGATCGCCGAGTTGCCGCTGATGCAGCAGACCACCCGGCCCTACGCCTGGCGCCAGTGGTTCGGCTCGCTGGGCATGAGCGTGGCGCACGACATGAGCGGCACGCGCTACGAGCTGTTTTCCATGCTCGCCCAGGCGGCGATGCACGGCATGGGCGTGGCGCTGATTCCGCCGATGCTGATCCAGCAGGAGCTGGCCGACGGCAGGCTGATCGTGCCGATGCAACATGCCTATTTGAGCGAAAATGCCTATTACCTGATGATTCCCGAACGCAAGGTGGAATCGGCGACGCTGGGTGCCTTCCGCGACTGGCTGGTGGATGAGGCTGCCAAGTATCGCGCCGAAGCCGGGCTCGGCTGAGTCATGGCAAGGTGCCTGGTGCCGGCCGAGTCCAGACTTGCATAGCCGGCGGGGCTTTCCCCGTCATCGCGCTCACGAGGCGCAACCTCCCAAGAAGGAGCTTCCATGAATTTCCATACCCGCAAATGGGTCAAGCCTGAAGACCTCAACCCGAACGGCACCCTGTTCGGCGGCAGTCTTCTGAAGTGGATCGACGAAGAGGCGGCGATCTACGCCATCGTCCAGCTGGGCAACCAGCGCGTGGTCACCAAGTTCATCTCCGAGATCAACTTCGTCAGTTCCGCGCGCCAGGGCGACATCATCGAGCTGGGCATCACCGCCACCGAGTTCGGCCGCACCTCGATCACCCTGACCTGCGAAGTGCGTAACAAGATCACCCGCAAGAGCATCCTCACGGTCGACAAGATGGTCTTCGTCAACATCGGCCCGGACGGCCAGCCGGCGCCGCACGGCCGCACCGAGATCCTCTACATCAAGGACCAGTTCAAGGACGACGCCATTCCCCAGCCCTGATGGCTGATTTGTGCAGGTGATTGCCAGCGTGCCCGGAGCCAAGCCGAACCGCGGCGAAAACCTTTGCATTTGCGTCGATTGAGTGTGAGCCTGTGCCCGCCCACGGCGGGCATGGGCCGACGCCAGCTCCCCGCCGATCCAGCTGCACGCATTCACTGGAGTGCGTCTGCAAAACAATGACCGGGGAGAGACCATGCACACCACCTTCGCATCCGCGCTGCGCCAACTGGCCGTGGCTACCTGCGCCAGCCTGCTGCTGGCCGGCGCCGCGCACGCCGCGCCGCTCAAGGCCGACGCCAAGCCAGAGGCCGGCACCTTCAAGATGGGCATGCAGCCCTGGCTGGGCTACGGCCAGTGGTACGTCGCCGAACAGGCCGGCGCCTTCAAGGCCAACGGCCTGGAGCAGGTCGAACTGGTCAACTTCACCGAAGACAAGGACATGAACGCCGCCCTGGCCAGCGGCCAGATCGATGGCGGCAACCTCGCCACCCACACCGCCATGGCCATGGTCGCCGCCGGCCTGCCGGTGAAGATCGTCCTGCTGCTGGACCAGAGCACCAGCGCCGATGCGCTGATCGTCGATCCGTCGATCAAGACCCTGGCCGACCTCAAGGGCAAGCAGGTCGCCTACGAAGAAGGCACCACCAGCGACATCCTCCTGCACAGCGCCCTGCGCAAGGCCGGCCTGACCATCGCCGACGTGCAGCCGGTGCCGATGCCAGCGGCCAACGCCGGCAGCGCGCTGATCGCCGGGCAAGTCCCGGCTGCCGTGACCTACGAACCCTACCTGTCCGCCGCCAAGCAGCAGAACCCCAAGGTCAACCTGCTGTACAAGGGCTCGGATGACCCGGGCATCATCAGCGACGTGTTCGTGGTGCGCGACGAGGTCCTGAAGGAGCGTCCCGGCCAGGTACTGGCGCTGATCAAAAGCTGGGAAGCCGGTCTCAAGCACTACAACGAGAAGAATGCCGAAGGCCGCGCCGCCATCGCCAAGGGCGTGGGCGCCGACGAGTCCGAGCTGGCCAGCGCGTTCGATGGCGTGCACTTCTACTCGGTGAAGGAAAACCAGGCGGAGCTGAAAGGCGCCTTCCAGAAAGGCTCCTTCGAGCACATCCAGAAGGCCGCCAGCGAAGCCGGCATCCTGCAGCAGCCGGTCACCCCGGCGCAGGCCATCGACGCGCGCTTCGTCGAGGCGCTCTGACTCTCTGATGTGATCTTTTGCGACACGGCGTGCGCCGGCCCTGAGCCGGCGCGCGTCGTTCTCCGTTCGACGAGCCCGACATGAAAGCCCGACAATCCAACCCGCTGTTCACCATCGGCAAGCCGATCGCACAGCGCCATTTCCTGCTCATCGGCGGCGCCGTGTTCGTCCTGCTGGCGCTGCTCTGGTGGCTGGCCGGCGCTAGCGGAGCGGTACCGAAGATATTCCTGCCGGCACCCGGCGACGTCTGGGCGCGCATGCTCAAGCTGGCCGCCGACGGCACCCTGTGGTCGGACCTGAAGGTCAGCGTGTACCGCATCGCCGTGGCCTTCCTGGTGTCCTCGGCGATGTCCATCGTGATCGGCGTGTTCGCCGGCTGCTACGGCTTCTGGAAAGCCGCCACCGAGCCGCTGGTGGACTTCGTGCGCTACATGCCTGTGGTGGCCTTCGTGCCGTTGACCATCCTCTGGGCCGGTACCAGCGACTTCCAGAAATTCCTCATCATCTGGATCGGCACCTTCTTCCAGCAGGTGCTGATGGTGATGGACGCCATCAAGCGCGTGCCGGCGGACTTCGTCGGCCTCGGTCGAACGCTCGGCATGCCGGACCGCCGCATTCTCCTGAAGATCGTCCTGCCCAGCGCGCTGCCGGGCATCTGGGACGCTCTGCGGATCAGCCTCGGCTGGGCCTGGACCTGGCTGGTGCTGGCCGAACTGGTGGCGGCGACCTCGGGCCTGGGCTACCGCATCACCGTATCCCAGCGCTTCTTCCAGACCGACACCATCATCGGCTACATCCTCCTGCTCGGCTTCCTCGGTCTGGTCACCGACCAGGCCATGCGCGCTGGCGAGAAGGTCCTGTTTCGCTACAACCGGAGACGCAGCTGATGGCGACCCTGGAAATCTCCGGCCTGCACAAGAGCTTTGCAGTCGGCAAGGAGCGCCGCGAGGTGCTGCGCAATATCGACCTGACACTGGCGGACAACGAGTTCGTTTCCATCGTCGGCACCTCGGGCTGCGGCAAGAGCACGCTGCTGTCGATCGCCGCCGGCCTGGAAGAGTTCGACAGCGGCAGCGTGAAGGTGGACGGCGTGCCGGTCACCGGGCCGGGCCTGGACCGTGGCGTGGTGTTCCAGTCCTACACCCTGCTGCCCTGGCTCACCGCGCGGCAGAATGTCGAGTTCGCCCTCAAGGCGGCCGGCCTGTCCCGTGCGCAATGCCGCGAGATCGCCGACGAGCACCTGGAACTGGTGAAGCTGGCGACGTTCGCCGAGGCCTATCCGAACGAGCTGTCCGGCGGCATGAAGCAGCGCGTGGCGATCGCCCGGGCGCTGTCCTACCGTCCGAAGATCCTGCTGATGGACGAGCCCTTCGGTGCGCTGGATGCGATGACCCGCCACCAGATGCAGGAGTTGCTCACGCGCATCTGGGAAACCCACCGGCTGACGGTGATGTTCGTCACCCACGATGTGGAGGAGGCGGTCTACCTGTCTGACCGCATCGTAGTGATGGGCCTGGGTCCGGGGCGGATCAAGACCACCTTCGACGTGAAACTCGGCCGCCCGCGCCACGAGGACATGGCCGCCAGCGCCGAGTTCATCGACCTGCAGCGCCAGGTGCTGCGCTCGATCCGCGAAGAAGAGCAGGGCATCGCTGCCCTCTGATCCTCAGCGCCATACCGGGTTACCAGCGGCCGGAGGCACCGCCGCCGCCGCTGGAGCCGCCGCCACCACGGAAGCCTCCGCCGCCACCGCCACCACGACCGCCGCCACCGCGGCCGATCGAGCTGATGATCATCAGCAGCAGCTGCAGCACGCCGGAGGTCAGCCACATCGGCGGCAGGAAGAAGATGTACAGCACCAGCGGGATCGAAAAGGAACCGATCACCTGCTGCTGCAGGGCGTCGGGATTGGCTTCGCTGAACAGCAGGACGAGCGACGCCACGCCGCCGACCAGGGCGCTGCACAGCAGGTAGCGGCCCATGCTGCGCTGGCGCAGCCATTGCACCGGGAATAGCAGGCACAGCAGCGGTACGCCGACCAGCAGGACGAGCAGGCCGAGCAGGCGTGCGGGCGGGATTTCCCCGGTGGTGCTGGCGTTGCGGTTGGAATAGGCGTCGCTGTAGCGCGTCACTGGCCCCGTTTGCGGCAGGAGGTCTGGTTCGCTGTCCTGCTGTGCGGCTGTGGCCGGTGGTTCGATCAGGGCGATCAGGCTGTCCACGCCAGCCTGGATGCCCGTAGCGAAATCCCCGGTCTTGAAGTGCGGGACTATGGTGTCGCGGATGATGCGCCCGGCCTGCACGTCGGTGATGGTGCCTTCCAGGCCGTAGCCGACCTCGATGCGCAGCGCGCGATCATTCTTGGCGACCACCAGCAGCACACCATCGTCCACCCCCTTGCGGCCGAGCTTCCATTGCTCGAAGGCGCGCACGGCGTAGTCCTCGATGCTGTCCTCGCCCGTAGTGGCGATCATCAGTACGGCGATTTGCGCGCCCTTGCGCTGTTCGAGGCCGGCGAGCTGGCTTTCCAGCTGCGCGCGCTGGCCGCCGTCGAGGGTCTGGGTGAGGTCGGTGACGCGGGCGCTGAGCGGCGGGATGGCGACCGGCGCCGCCTGCAGCAGAGCCGCCCAGCACAGCAGCAGGGCGGCCAGCAGCCAGCGCGGCAGGGTCATTGCGCGGGCTGCGCCGGCGCGTTGCCGAAGTCCACTTTAGGCGCGGTGGAGATAGCGGCTTCGTTCTCGACGCTGAAGTTGGCCTTGGGTTGGTAGCCGAATATCTTCGCGGTGATCACCTGCGGGAACTGACGAATCATCACGTTGTACTCCTGCACGGCCTTCACGTAGCGGCCACGGGCAACGGTGATGCGGTTTTCGGTGCCTTCGAGCTGGGTCAGAAGATCCTTGAACAGGCCATCAGCCTTGAGCTGCGGGTAGTTCTCGGTGACCACCAGCAGGCGCGAGAGCGCCGAGCTGAGCTCGCCCTGGGCTTGCTGGAAGCGCTTCACGGCAGCCTCGTCGCCGAGCTGGTCGGCATTGAGCGTGGTGCTGCCGACCTTGGCGCGGGCCTCGGTCACCTGGGTGAGCACACTGGCCTCATGGGAGGCGTAGCCCTTCACGGTGCTGACCAGGTTGGGAATCAGATCGGCGCGGCGCTGGTATTGGTTCAGCACTTCGGACCAGGCGGCCTTCACCTGTTCGTCGCCGGCCTGCATGGCGTTGTAGCCGCAGCCGGAGAGGAGAGAGACGAGGATGTAAGCGGTCAGGAATTTGAACAGGCGTTGCATGGCAGGCGCTCGTGCTGGCGAAAAGGCCCAGTCTAGGCCACTTCCCCCCTGAAGGGCGCGCGAAAATTATCCGAATCAGCCGGTGCTTGTCGGTCATGGGGTGGCTCGGGGTAGAATTGCGCTGGTCTATACCAGGAGTTCGTTTTCGTGCTCGCCACTACCCTGGTGCTGCTGGCCGCCCTGCTGCACGCCACCTGGAATACCCTCGTCAAGTTCAGCAACGACCGCCTGCTGGTGGTCGCCTGCATGGACATGGTCGGCCTGACGGCCGGACTGGCCCTGTTGCCCTGGATCGAGATCCCTCCCGCCGAGGTCTGGCCCTGGCTGCTGGCCGCCGTTTCGCTGCAGCTGGTCTACCGGGTGCTGCTGATCCAGGCCTACAAGGTCGGTGACCTGGGGCTGGTCTATCCGCTGATGCGCGGGCTGTCGCCGCTGGTGGTGCTGGCGCTGACCCTGACCTTCGGTGGCGAGCACCTGACCGACAAGCAGATCCTCGGCATCCTGCTGATCCCGGTCGGCATGCTGTTCCTGCTCAAGGGCGGCGGTGGGTCGAAGCTGCCGTGGATCGCCTATCCCACTGTGCTGCTGATGGGCGTGTGCATCGGCAGCTACACCTGGACCGACGGCAATGCGCTGAAGCTCTGGCCCAGGCCGCTGGACTACCTGGTCTGGCTGTCACTGCTGTCCGGCCTGCCGTTCCCATTGGTGGCGCTGGTGGGGCGGACTCGCGCCTTCGCCAAATTCTGGATCAACGACTGGAAGCTCGGCCTCAGCGTCGGTTTCTGCGTACTGCTCAGCTATGGGCTGGTGCTCTGGGCCATGCAACTGGGCTCTATCGCCGAGGCTGCTGCCCTGCGCGAGACCAGCGTGCTGCTGGTGGTGCTGTTCGGCATGCGCTTCCTCAAGGAGCCCTTCGGCTTGCCGCGCCTGGCCGCGTGCAGCCTGGTGCTGGCCGGTATGCTGGTGATGAAGCTCTGAGGATTGGCTCGCGCTACGAAGCGCTTCGCCAAGCCGGTCAAGGACGCGGCGCGCTGCGATCACCTAAGCTGCGCGCTTTCCCCTCGACGAGACATCTGCCATGCCCATTGCCTTCTGGTGCGTCCTGATCGCGATCTTCCTGCCCTACGTCGGCACCAGCATCGCCAAGTTCACCGGTGGCGGCTTCGGCCCCCGGCAGAACCACGACCCGCGAACCTTCCTCGCCACCCTGGAGGGCTATCGCAAGCGCGCCAACGCCTTCCAGATGAACAGCTTCGAGGTGACCCCGGCCTTTGCCGCGGCGGTGATCATCGCCTACGTCGTGAACAACGCTGAGCCCGCCACCATCGACCGCCTGGCCATTGCCTGGGTCACCAGCCGCCTGCTCTACCTGATCTTCTACATCGCTGATCTCGCGCTCCTGCGTTCGCTGGCGTGGTTCCTCGGCATGGGCCTGATCATCGCGATCTTCGTCGTTTCGGCCTGACCTGTGGGCGCCTGAACGGCCGCTGAACGAAAGGTACACGGCTGCGGCGGATGGCCGCAGCTGCTTGGGCGTGGTCTGGAACATTCGGAAATCGGGGCGGATAATCCGGCGCTTCCGTGTCTGGCCGTCCTACAAGAGTCCCCCATGAAGTTGAAGACCCTGCTCGTTCTGCTGCTCGCTGGCGCGGCGCTCGCCGGTTGCCATCGCCTGGACCCCAATTCGCCGGAGTACAAGCGCCAGGCGGTGTTCAAGGAGATGCTCAAGACCAGCGAAGACATGGGCGGCATGCTGCGCGGACGGATACCCTTCGACGCAGACAAGTTCCGCGCGAACTCGACCAAGCTCGGCGAACTGGCCGACAAGCCCTGGCAGTATTTCCCCACCACCCAGCCGCCGGCGGACAAGGTGGAAAGCGACGAAACCCGCGCCAAGGCGGATATCTGGCAGCGCCAGCTGGAGTTCCAGGCCGACGCCAAGACCTTCGAGCAGGCCGTTCGTACCCTGGGTGAGAACACCCGCAACGCCGCGCCGACGCCTGAGGGTGTGCGCAAGGACTTTGCTGCGGTAGAAGACGCCTGCGAAGCCTGCCACAAGAAATTCCGCGCGCTCTAATCACAGAGCGAAGGCGGACGCTGTCCGTGGTCCCGCCGCAGGGCGGCCCGCGGTACTATTCCTCCAGCTCGCGCTTGGCCTGCTCCAGTTCGGCGCGGGCTTCAGCCAGCTTGTCCTTGCGCTTCTCGATCTTCTGCGCGTCACCCTTGTTCATCGCCTTGCGCAGGTCCTTCTCGCGCTGGGCGACTTCCTTCTCCGCGTCCAGCACGTTCTGCTTGCGCTCCTGGCTGAGGCTGGCGTCGGTGCAGTAGGTTTTCACCTTCTCCAGCGCGGTCTGCAGGCCGGCGATGCGGTGGACGTTGCCCTGGGCCTTGGCTTGTTCGAGCTGGGTTTCGATGGCAGCGCGCTTGGCAGCGCAGCCGGTCAGCGGTTGCTGGGTCGCCTCGGCGGCAAGCAGTGGGCTGGCGCAGCCGAGAGCGAGAACGGCGGCCATCAGGGCAGAGCTTCGGAACATTTTCGGAATCCTTGGTTACCAAACACTATGACGTTGCAGTCAACGGTCGGAGTTTGCCATGGACGAAGAGGGCAGGGGCTGTCTCAGGACAAGACCGGGGCTGCCAGGGCCCGTCGCGCGGGCAAGGAGGTGCGGTATGCGGGTGGCGATGCGGATCGTTCAGGTGCTCATCGCGCTGCTGGTGCTGGTGCTGCTGGTAGGTGGCTGGTGGTACGTGCCCGGTGAGCTGCTTCAGCAGCCGGTACTCACTGGCAGCAGCGAGGACGCATCGCTGCGCCAGGGCGAGCGGCGGCGCAGCTATGTGCTCTATGTGCCACGGAAACTGGCCGAGCGCCCCGCGCTCCTGGTGGTGTTGCACAGCTCGCAGAGCAATGGCGAGCGCATGCGCCGCGACACGGGCTACCGCTTCGATGCCCTGGCGGATCGCGAGGGCTTCCTGGTGCTCTACCCCGACGGTTTCGAAGGGCACTGGAATGACTGTCGGCGCGCCGCGTCCTACAGCGCTCGGCGTCTCGACATCGACGACGTCGGCTTCCTCTCCCGGATGATCGACGGCCTGCTGCGCGAACGCGGCGTCGATCCTGCACGGGTGTTCGTCACCGGCTACTCCAATGGGGGACAGATGGCCCTGCGGCTGGCTGCCGAAGCGCCGGACAAGGTCGAGGGCGTCGCTGCCGTGGCTGCGAGCCTGCCCAGCGCCGACAACGATGCCTGTCGTCCAGCCGAACAACCCAGGGCCGCGCTGCTGATGAACGGTACGCGAGATCCTGTCAATCCCTATGCGGGCGGTCGGGTCACGCTGTTCGGCTTCGGTGATCGCGGCAACGTGCTCTCCGCCGAGGATTCGGCCCTCGCGCTGGCGCGACGCAATGGCCAGGGCGGCGAGCCGGATGTGGACAGGCTGACCCAGCCGGGCCCTGTATGGACGCAGCGGCAGCGCTGGGACAATGGTGGTGGCCCGCCTGTGGAGCTGGTGACGGTATTCGGCGGCGGGCACCTCGTTTCGCAGCCGCTCTATCGGCCGCCGCGACTGCTTGGCCAGGCCGATCCGGAGCTGGACGGGCCCGGCGAGATCTGGCGGTTCTTCAGCGAGTTGGCGCGCAACGAGCCGGCACGTTAGAGGTCGATCACCCGGCGAGGATCGAAACCGCTGTCCTCGCCCGGATAAGCGCCGGGGTTGGCGATGATGCGGGCGTTGCCGATGCGGTAGTCCAGGCACTCGTGGACATGTCCGTGGATCCACAGGTCGCAGCGCTCGGCGAGGTCTTCCAGGTTCGAGGCGAAGGCGGGCGACAGCGCATCGCCGACGTATTCGGCCGGGATGGAGCGCGCGCTGGGGGCGTGATGGGTGACGATCACCGTCCGGCCAGCGAAGGGTTGTCCCAGTTCCGCGTCCAGCCACTCGCAGGTGGCACGGCAGAATGCCTGGCTCATCTCCGGGGTGAAGGGCTGGGTGAAATGGTCGATGGTGCTGAAGTCCGGCATCAGCAGTCGGGCCTGCTCCTTCGCCAGCGCCTCAGCGCGCGTGCCGTAGAGCTGGAAGTCGGTCCAGAGGGTAGCGCCGAGGAAACGCACGCCGCCGAGGACAACCGCGTCCTTTTCGAGGAAGTGGATATCCAGCGCACGGGCCAGGTTGCGCATGGCCTGGGTCAGGTCCGGCAGGTCGGAGTGGTAGAACTCGTGATTGCCGGCGACATAGATGACCTCGCTGTCAGGAAATTCTTCGCGGGCCCAGTGCAGACCCTGCAGATGCTCGTGAATGTCCCCGGCCAGCACGACGACGTCCGCAGGGGCCGGCGGCAGTTCGCGGCGGCCAGTGGGGAAGTGCTCGTGGTGAAGGTCGGAGAGGACTCGCAGGCGCATGGGATTTAACGGAGCTGTAGGAAGGTGCCGAGCATAACGAAGGACGTTGCGTTTGACATGGGTCATGGCATTGCCGATGCCTACCTAAAGACCTTTCATTATTAAGGGATAATTCAGAAGAATCCTTCAGCTTCCGCTTGGGCTTGCTGCTTTGGCGCCCCAAGGAGGACTCATGAAACTCATCTGGATCGTACTTCTGGCCGTCGCGGCCACCTTTGGCCTGGCACTGTTCGTCGACCCGCCGGCAACGCTGGACATCTGGGTCGTGCGCAAGCAGGCCATTCTCTTTACCGGTGTCGCGTCCTTTGCGCTGATGTCGCTGATCATGCTGCTGGCAGTGCGTCCGGTATGGCTGGAAAAGCCGCTGGACGGCCTCGACCGCATGTACCGGGCGCACAAGTGGGCGGGCATCCTGGCCATCGTGCTGGGCCTGCTGCACTACCTGATGGAGCTGGGCGGCCCGTTGCTCGCCGAGTTCATCGCCAAGCCGGCCAAGGGGCCCCGAGTGGAAACCTTCCTCGACGTGTTCCGCGGCTCGGCCAAGGACCTGGGCGAGTGGTCAGCCTGGCTGCTGGCGGCAATGCTGGTCATCACGCTCTGGCAACGCTTCCCGTATCACGTGTGGCGCTACGTCCACAAAACCCTCGCAGTGGTCTATCTGGTGCTGGCATTCCACGCTGTGGTGCTGGCCCCGGCGGGTTACTGGTTGCAGCCAATCGGCTGGCTGGTGGCGCTGTGCGCTGCAGTGGGCAGCCTCTGTGCGCTCTGGTCGCTGGCCGGGCAGATCGGTCGCCGGCGTACCCACGATGGCGTCGTGGTGGCGATCGAGCGTCCCGGCGAACGCATGCTGGAAGTGACCTGCAAGCTGCAGGGGCGCTGGCAGCATCGTGCTGGCCAGTTCGCCTTCCTGACCTGTGATCGCCTGGAGGGGCAGCATCCCTTCACCCTCTCCAGCGGTGACCTGGGCAATGGCGAGGTGCGTTTCAGCATCAAGGCGCTGGGCGATTACACGCAACGCCTGCAGGACAGTCTGAGCGTCGGCGACCCGGTGAAGGTGGAGGGCCCCTACGGGCGCTTCGACTTCCGCCGCGACAAGGGCGAGCGGCAGGTGTGGATCGCCGGTGGTATCGGCATTACGCCGTTCCTGGCCTGGCTCGAGTCGCTCCAGGCGCGGCCGGATGACTGCCCGGACGTGACGCTGCTGTATTGCGTGCGTTCGCCCTCCGATGCCATCTACGCGGGCCGCCTGCGCGAGTTGTGCGCACAACTGCCGCGCATCGACTTGCGTGTGCACTACAGCGAAAGCGAAGGCTACCTGCAGGCGAGCGACCTGGGGCTGCAGCCCGGTGCGCAGGGGCGCTGGCCGAGTGTCTGGTTCTGCGGGCCGCAAGCGCTGGCCGAGTTGCTGCGTCGCGACCTGCGCCGCCAGGGGATGCCGAGCGGCCGCTTCCACCAGGAAGCCTTCCAGATGCGCTGACGCGCTTAGAAACCGGCGACGCCGATGTCGTGCAGTTGATCGCGCAACTGCACGACCTCCGGTGCCTTGAAGAAGTCTTCCAACTGCTTCGCGCGAACCTTGCCGATGCCCGGTTGCTCCAGCCATTGAGCCGCGCTGCGAGCGGCCAGGGCTGGCCATTCTTCACCGGCTGGGTGGTGGTTCGGAGAGGGGGCACCGAGTGCGCGCAACCAGGTCGCGAATGAGCGCTGGCGAGCGAGCTGGAACTGTTGGTACAGACTGCTCGCGCTGCGCTCGGCGAGGCCGGGCACCTTCCCCAGTTGCTCCGGCGTCAGTCTCATCCAGTCGAGCATGCCCGGCAGCAATCCGGCCTCATGCAGGCGCCTCCAGGTTCCTGGCCCGACGCCGGAAAGTCCCAGTCCATTCTTGCCGCCCAGCCACTCCAGGCGGGCGAGGAACTGCTCCGTGCAGCCTTCCGCCGGTTGCCAGCAGGACAGGGCGTCGTACTGTCCGTCTACGGGAGCGCTCACCTCGGGGCGAGTCGGTGAGCGCCAGACCACGCCATCCAGTCGTGGGATCGTCAGGCCGGCGAGGGCGATGGCGACCTGATCACCCGGGCGGACATCGAGGCTTCGCCAGCGTTTGAGCGAGCCGGCGCCAACGCGCTGGATGGTCCGCCCGTCCAGTTCCACTGGCGCGAGATGCAGCACGGGCGTCACTCGCCCGCTGCGCCCTACCTTGAATTCCACGCGCCGGACGTCGGCCAGCGCCTGCTGATGCGGGTACTTCCAGGCCACTGCCCAGCCCGGTGTCTGTGCGCTCCACGCTCCGCCCGGTGGGCGGCGGCCCTGGCGAATGACGATGCCGTCGCTGGCAAAAGGCAGTGGCTGGCGGTACCAGCGTGTGCGCCAGGCCTCGATCTCGGATTGGCTCGCCACCGCTTCGGTCAGGTCGGCGCTGTCACCGAATCCCAACTGGCGCAGGCGCGCCAGGCGCAGCGGCATCTCCAGCGGACCCTCGGGCAGTTCCCAGACGAACAGCCCTATCTGCGCCCCGTCCTCGCCCAGTGTCTTGCGCGCCATCAGCCCGGCGACCTTGCCGCGGGCACCGGCACCACCCTGGGTGGCCTGCACGTGGTGCGGCAGGCGCCAGTACAGCTCGCCCTGCAGCACCAGTTGGCCGCGCTCGCCGGGCAGTTGTCCGGGGATGGCCGCAATCTGCCGCGCGTTGGCGGTCCAGTCCTGACCGGCGCTGCCGTCACCGCGACTGATCGCCTGCACGAAGCGGCCGTTGTGGTAGATCAGCGTGACCGCCACGCCGTCGACCTTGGGCTGCACCCAGAGGTCGTCGCGGTGGCTCAGCCAGTGGCTTACGGCCGCGGCATCGGGAAGCTTGTCGAGACCGGTGTGGGCGAACGGATGGCGGATCTCCCCGGTGCTGCTGGCCAGTGGTGCCTCGGGTTCGGTGCGGACGTGCGGGAAGCAGGCCTGCCACTGCCGGAGGCGTTCGCGGGCCTGGTCGTAGAGCTCGTCGGCGACGGGGGACTGGCCGTCCCGGTGGTAGGCGTCGTCCCAGCGCGCGAGCTGCGTGCGCAGCGCCTCGATCTGCCGGGGCGCCTGCTCGGGCGGCCAGTCAGGGCAGGCCTGGACGAGGAGGGGAAGGCACAACAGAAACGCGAGGACTGGGCGAGGCATGGCGAGTGTCCGTGCAGCGGAAACCTGCAAGGCTAGGGACGCAAAGCGGTGGTCGATGCCCGGATGGGAGTGGATTCTTCGGATCGGGCTGTGGGAGACCGGAAACAAAAAAGCCCCGCCGAGGCGGGGCTTTTCCTGCTACCGGATCTTACAGGCCGGCGGCGTCACGCAGGGCGGCGGCCTTGTCGGTGCGCTCCCAGGTGAAGGCGGTGAAGGTGTCGTCACCGTAGGTCATTTCGAACGGGTTGCGACCGAAGTGGCCGTAGGCCGCGGTCGGCTGGTACATGGGGTGCAGCAGGTCGAGCATCTTGGTGATCGCGTACGGACGCAGGTCGAAGTGCTCGCGGACCAGCTGGATGATCTTGTCATCGCTGATCTTGCCGGTGCCGAAGGTGTTGATCGAGATGGAGGTCGGCTGGGCCACGCCGATGGCGTAGGACACCTGGATCTCGCAACGCTCGGCCAGGCCGGCGGCAACGATGTTCTTGGCCACGTAGCGGCCGGCGTAGGCAGCGGAGCGGTCGACCTTGGACGGGTCCTTGCCGGAGAACGCGCCACCACCGTGACGGGCCATGCCGCCATAGGAGTCGACGATGATCTTGCGGCCGGTCAGGCCGCAGTCGCCCACCGGGCCGCCGATCACGAAGTTGCCGGTCGGGTTGATGTGGAACTGGGTGTCCTTGTGAAGCAGTTCGGCCGGCAGCACCTGCTTGATGATCAGCTCCATCACGCCTTCACGCAGGTCCTTGTAGCTGACTTCCGGGTTGTGCTGGGTGGACAGCACGATGGCGTCGATGCCGACGACCTTGCCGTTCTCGTAGCGGCAGGTGACCTGGGACTTGGCGTCCGGGCGCAGCCACGGCAGCAGGCCGGACTTGCGAGCCTCGGCCTGGCGCTCCACCAGACGGTGGGAGAAGCAGATCGGTGCGGGCATCAGTACATCGGTTTCGTTGCTGGCGTAGCCGAACATCAGGCCCTGGTCGCCAGCGCCCTGGTCTTCCGGCTTGGCGCGGTCGACGCCCTGGTTGATGTCCACCGACTGCTTGCCGATGATGTTCAGCACGCCGCAGGTGGCGCCGTCGAAGCCGACGTCGGAGCTGTTGTAGCCGATGTCGATGATGACCTTGCGCACCAGCTCTTCCAGGTCGACCCAGGCGGAGGTGGTGACTTCACCGGCGATGATCGCGACACCGGTCTTCACCAGGGTTTCGCAGGCCACGCGGGCGTATTTGTCCTTGGCGATGATGGCGTCGAGCACCGCATCGGAAATCTGGTCCGCGATCTTGTCCGGATGGCCTTCGGAGACGGATTCGGAGGTGAAAACAGAGTATTCGCTCATCTAACGGTTCCTATCATTTACCGGTGGGTGAGGACGCTTCGCGAATCCGGTTTGGCGAAGTGCCGCACCTGGATCTGAAAGCCATTACGTAAACCGATGTACACACTTTCGCCGGACGCGAGCCCGGCGGCGTCGGCCCAGAGGGCCAGGTCTTCCTGTTCGAACCCCAGCCAGAGATCACCACAGGCCTCGCGGGCCCAGCTCTGGTCGTGGCTGCAGAGTTCGGTCACCAGCAGGCTGCCTCCGGGTTTCACCAGGTGCGCCAGCTGCTTCACGGCCTCCGCCGGCGCGGCGAAGTGGTGCAGCACCATGTTCAGCACCACGCAGTCCGCCGCGTCGTTGACGTCCTGCAAGGCGTCGCCCAGCCGCAGCCGGACATTGGTCAAACCTTCGCTGGCGCAGCGTTGCCGCGCCATCTCGAGCATGGTCTCGCTGTTGTCCAGCGCCGTGACCTGATCGAAACGCCGGGCCAGTTCGGGAAGGAATCCACCGTCGCCGGGCCCGACTTCCAGCGCCGTGGCGCTGGGGGCGAAGCTCAGTGCATCGAGCAGCGCCAGTACGCTTTCGCGGTATTGCGGCAGTCCTGCGATCAGGTCCTGGGTCGCCTGGAACTTCTCCGCGCTGCGCGCGAAGTAGTCACGGCTGACGGCGGCGCGCTGGGCGTGGACGCCGTCGATACGGGCGCTGACGTCATCGGCCAGTGCCAGTTCGTCGACCTCTTCGAGCAGTGCTCCGTGCAGCGTGCCACCCAGGCTTTCGCCCTGCGGCAGGGCGCGGCGATAGAAGATCGCGTTGCCTTCGCGGCGGGTGGCGACCAGGCCGGCCTGGGCCAGCACCTTCAGGTGGTGGCTCATGCCCGACTGGCGGACACCGAAGATATGCGCCAGCTCCAGCACGCCGAAGGAGTCGTTGGCCAGCACCCGCAGGACGTTCAGCCGTAGCGGATCGCCGCCGGCCTTGCACAGGGCAGCCAGCTGGTCGCAATCGTCGTGGCGGATTTCGGGCAGGCGCAGACTCATAGGTCGCGCAGTCTAGTCGTGGCTTTCGGGGTGGGCAAGAGCTGTATCAAAAAGTTTTGATATTGGCGGATGAGTGGTTTTTGACCAGCCGGGCTACGTCCGGGCGTGCCTTGCATCAGGCATCTGCCGATCTGTCATTGCCCCGCAGGGCCCGGCTGGGCGAAAATACCGGCCTTTTTTCATTCCCTTCGATCTTTCGAAGCAGCCCCCGCAGGAGATTAGCGATGCCCAGCCGTCGTGAGCGAGCCAACGCCATCCGCGCACTGAGCATGGATGCCGTGCAGAAAGCCAACAGCGGCCATCCCGGCGCCCCCATGGGCATGGCGGATATCGCCGAAGTCCTCTGGCGCGACTTCCTCAAGCACAATCCGAGCAACCCGCAGTGGGCTGACCGTGACCGCTTCGTGCTGTCCAACGGTCACGGTTCGATGCTGATCTACTCGCTGCTGCACCTCACCGGCTACGACGTCACCGTCGATGACCTGAAGAATTTCCGCCAGATGCATTCGCGCACCCCGGGCCACCCGGAGTACGGCTACACCGCTGGTGTCGAGACCACCACCGGCCCGCTGGGCCAGGGTATCGCCAATGCCGTGGGCATGGCGCTGGCCGAGAAGGTGCTGGCTGCACAGTTCAACCGCGACGGCCACAGCATCGTCGATCACTACACCTACGCCTTCCTGGGCGACGGCTGCATGATGGAGGGCATCTCCCATGAAGTCGCCTCGCTGGCCGGCACCCTGCGCCTGAACAAGCTGGTCGCCTTCTACGACGACAACGGCATCTCCATCGATGGCGAAGTCCACGGCTGGTTCACCGACGACACCCCAAAGCGTTTCGAAGCCTACGGCTGGCAGGTGATCCGCAACGTTGACGGCCATGACGCCGACGAAATCAGGACTGCCATCGAGACTGCCCGCAAGAGCGACGCGCCGACCCTGATCTGCTGCAAGACCATCATCGGCTTCGGCTCGCCGAACAAGCAGGGCAAGGAAGAAAGCCACGGCGCCGCCCTGGGCGTCGACGAAGTGGCCGCCACCCGCGCCGCGCTCGGCTGGAACCACGCGCCGTTCGAGGTTCCTGCCGACATCTACGCCGAGTGGAGCGCCAAGGACACCGGCGCCACCCGTGAGGCCGAGTGGAACAAGCGCTTCGCCGCCTACCAGGCCGCGCACCCGGAACTGGCCGCCGAGTTCGAGCGCCGCGTTGCCGGTGAGCTGCCAGCCGACTTCGCCGAAAAGGCCGCTGCCTATGTCGCCGACGTCGCCCTGAAAGGCGAAACCATCGCCAGCCGCAAGGCCAGTCAGAATGCCCTGAACGCCTTCGGCCCGCTGCTGCCGGAACTGCTGGGCGGCTCCGCCGACCTCGCCGGTTCCAACCTGACCCTGTGGAAGGGCTGCAAGGGTGTGAGCGCCGACGACGCCAACGGCAACTATCTGTTCTACGGTGTGCGCGAGTTCGGCATGAGCGCCATCATGAATGGCGTGGCCCTGCACGGCGGCTTCATTCCCTATGGCGCGACCTTCCTGATCTTCATGGAATACGCCCGCAACGCAGTGCGCATGTCCGCCCTGATGAAGCAGCGCGTGCTGTACGTGTTCACCCACGACTCCATCGGTCTGGGCGAAGACGGTCCGACCCACCAGCCGATCGAGCAACTCGCCAGCCTGCGTCTGACCCCGAACCTGGACACCTGGCGCCCGGCGGATGCCGTGGAGTCCGCGGTGGCCTGGAAGTACGCCATCGAGCGTGCCGACGGACCGTCCGCGCTGATCTTCAGCCGCCAGAACCTGCCGCACCAGCCGCGCGACGCCGCCCAGCTGGCCGACGTGGCCCGTGGTGCCTACGTGCTGAAGGACTGCGATGGCGAGCCGGAACTGATCCTGATCGCCACCGGCTCCGAAGTCGGCCTGGCCGTGCAGGCGTTCGACAAGCTCAGCGCCGAAGGCCGCAAGGTGCGCGTCGTGTCCATGCCGTCCACCAGTGTCTTCGACCAGCAGGACGCTGGCTACAAGCAGGCCGTACTGCCGGTTCAAGTCGGCGCGCGCATCGCCATCGAAGCTGCCCACGCTGACTACTGGTACAAATACGTCGGCCTCGAGGGGCGCGTCATTGGCATGACTACCTTCGGTGAGTCGGCCCCGGCCCCGGCGCTGTTCGAGCACTTCGGCTTCACCGTCGAGAACGTGCTGGAAGTCGCCGCCGAGCTGCTCGAAGCCTGACGAGCGCCTGAGCCTGCCGGGGCGTCTCGCGCCCCGGCAGCGATCACCAAGGGATAACAATGTCCAAGCGCCCTTACCGAGTTGCCCTCAACGGCTACGGCCGTATCGGCCGCTGCGTGTTCCGTGCCCTGCACGAACGCGGCGCCAAGGCTGATTTCTCCATCGTCGCGCTGAACGACCTGGCGGACCTGGCCAGCCTGGAATACCTGACCCGCTTCGACTCCACCCACGGCCGCTTCCCCGGCGAGGTGAGCGTGGACGACGGTTGCCTGCATGTAGGCGGCGACTGCGTGAGGGTGTTCCGTGAAGCCGAACCCGAGGCGATCGACTGGCGCGCCCTGGACATCGACCTGGTGCTGGAATGCTCCGGTGTCTACAACACCCGCGCCGACGGTCAGCGCTTCCTCGGTGCAGGTGCGCCGCGGGTGCTGTTCTCCCAGCCGATGGCCAGCGAGGCGGACATCGACGCCACCGTGGTCTTCGGCATCAACCAGCAGGGCCTCTCCGGCGCCGAGACGCTGGTGTCCAACGCCTCCTGCACCACCAACTGCAGCGTGCCGCTGCTCAAGCTGCTGAACGAGGCGGTGGGTATCGAGTACGTCTCGATCACCACCATCCACTCGGCGATGAACGACCAGCCGGTGATCGACGCGTACCACCATGAAGACCTGCGCCGCACGCGTTCGGCCTTCCAGTCGGTGATCCCGGTGTCCACGGGGCTGGCGCGCGGCATCGAGCGCCTGCTGCCGGAACTCGCTGGGCGAATCCAGGCCAAAGCCATTCGGGTGCCGACGGTGAACGTCTCGGCTCTGGACATCACCTTGCAGGTCTCTCGCGACACGTCTGCCGAAGAGATCAACCGC
This sequence comes from Pseudomonas sp. BB438, assembly GCF_057180225.1. NCBI lineage: Bacteria > Pseudomonadati > Pseudomonadota > Gammaproteobacteria > Pseudomonadales > Pseudomonadaceae > Pseudomonas > Pseudomonas sp. BB438. The sequence goes on along the minus strand of NZ_CM170001.1, from coordinate 5,981,507 downwards.
GTGCTGCGCCAGGCCGCCACCGAAGGCCCGCTGAAAGGCCTGCTGGCGTACACCGAGCTGCCCCACGCCAGTTGCGATTTCAACCACGACCCGCACTCGGCCATCGTCGATGGCAGCCAGACCCGCGTTTCCGGCCCCCGCCTGGTAAACGTGCTGGCCTGGTTCGACAACGAGTGGGGGTTCGCCAACCGCATGCTCGACACTGCAGGGCACTTCCTGCGTGTCGCCGCTACCGAACGTTAATCAAACAGCCCCAACAGGACTGACTGTCATGACCGTGTTGAAGATGACCGACCTCGACCTCCAAGGTAAGCGCGTACTGATCCGCGAAGACCTCAACGTTCCGGTGAAGGACGGTGTGGTCAAGAGCGACGCGCGCATCCTGGCCTCGCTGCCGACCATCAAGCTGGCCCTGGAGAAGGGCGCGGCGGTGATGGTCTGCTCGCACCTGGGCCGTCCGACCGAAGGCGAGTTCTCCGCGGAGAACAGCCTGCAGCCGGTCGCCGACTACCTGTCCAAGGCCCTGGGGCGTGCCGTGCCGCTGGTCAAGGACTACCTGGACGGTGTCGAGGTGAAGCCGGGTGAGGTCGTGCTGTTCGAGAACGTGCGCTTCAACAAGGGCGAGAAGAAGAACGCCGACGAGTTGGCTCGGCAATACGCCGCCCTGTGCGACGTGTTCGTCATGGACGCATTCGGCACCGCCCACCGCGCCGAGGGTTCGACCCACGGCGTGGCCAAGTTCGCCAAGGTCGCTGCGGCCGGCCCGCTGCTGGCCGCCGAACTGGAAGCGCTGGGCAAGGCCCTGGGCAATCCGGCCCGCCCGATGGCTGCCATCGTCGCCGGCTCCAAGGTCTCCACCAAGCTTGACGTGCTGAACAGCCTGGCGCAGATCTGCGACCAGTTGATCGTCGGCGGCGGCATCGCCAACACCTTCCTCGCCGCGGCGGGCCACAAGGTCGGCAAGTCGCTGTACGAGGCCGATCTGGTCGATACCGCCAAGGCCATTGCGGCCAAAGTCAGCGTGCCGCTGCCGGTGGACGTGGTCGTCGCCAAGGAGTTCGCCGAGACCGCCGTCGCCACCGTCAAGGACATCGCTGACGTGGCCGATGACGACATGATCCTGGACATTGGCCCGAAGACCGCTGCCCAGTTCGCCGAACTGCTGAAGACCTCCAAGACCATCCTGTGGAACGGCCCGGTCGGCGTGTTCGAGTTCGACCAGTTCGGCGAAGGCACCAGGACCCTGGCCAAGGCCATCGCCGAAGGCACCGCCTTCAGCATCGCCGGGGGTGGCGACACCCTGGCGGCCATCGACAAGTACGGCATCGGCGAGCAGATCTCCTACATTTCCACCGGTGGTGGCGCCTTCCTCGAGTTCGTTGAGGGCAAGGTCCTGCCGGCCGTGGAAGTACTGGAACAGCGCGCCAAGGCCTGATCCTGGCGGCGCGGGCGGGCGACAGTAAAGCAAACCTCTCCGGCATACTCGGGTCACAAGCCTTGTACGGATGCCAAGGAGAACGGTTATGCGAGCTGTCACCCCTCTGCTGTCGTTTTGCCTCGTGCTGGTGGGTTGTGCCGGAAGTGGCGGAACGCCCAGCACCTGTGAAGTGATGAGCCCGCCCGCGGTCATGGTGCCCTCTGACCAGAATCGCGAGCGGGTGGAGAGCCAGAGCAGCGGCGATCCAACCCCCGGCCAGAAACCGGTGAACTGCCCCTGAGGCGGCGCCCCGAGGTCGGGATCACGACCTGACAGCACCGCCTGGGCCCGAGTGCAGGCGGTGCTGGCGTTCCTGCGGCAGGACGGGCAATCTGGCGCATTGGATATCCGGCGGCGCGTCCGCCCGAAGGAGAGTCGCCCGATGCTGCGTTATATCGTCCCGGTCCTGGCGCTTTTGCTGGTGGCGGGTTGTTCCAGTCACTCGACAGGCGGCAAGTCTGCTGGGGACGGCGGCTGGAACCACTGGGTCTGCGACAGCGAGGCCGAGGTACGGTGGCGCTATGTCGATCCCAGCAAAACGGTGGTCGACCTGAAGCTGGGTGCGGACGACGTGGTCCATCATCTGGAAGAGGAACCTGGCGGCTCCGGCGCTTTCTATAGCGACGGGCTGATCGGCTTGAGCATCAAAGGCGACCAGGGCCTGGTTTACTGGGTCGAGAGCAACGACCTGATCGGCCGTGGTTGCAAGGCGCGCTGAGCGCCGATTGTCCGGCGCGCGCCGGAAGACTTGAACACGGCCTGCCCCTGCGGCAGGCTTCCAAACATGTAGTTAAGAGGCTCGTGTAACCGAGCCTGACTTCTGGAGAAGCGAAGACCATGGCACTCATCAGCATGCGCCAACTGCTGGACCACGCCGCCGAGTTCGGCTACGGCGTTCCGGCTTTCAACGTCAACAACCTCGAGCAGATGCGCGCCATCATGGAAGCGGCCGACAAGACCGACTCCCCGGTGATCGTGCAGGCCTCCGCCGGTGCCCGCAAATACGCCGGTGCGCCCTTTCTGCGCCACCTGATCCTCGCGGCCATCGAAGAATTCCCGCATATCCCGGTGTGCATGCACCAGGACCACGGCACCAGCCCTGACGTCTGCCAGCGCTCCATCCAGCTGGGCTTCTCCTCCGTCATGATGGACGGCTCGCTGAAGGAAGACGGCAAGACCCCGGCCGACTACGAGTACAACGTCCGCGTTACCCAGCAGACCGTTGCCTTCGCTCACGCTTGCGGCGTGTCCGTGGAAGGTGAGCTGGGTTGCCTGGGTTCCCTGGAAACCGGCATGGCCGGCGAAGAAGACGGCGTGGGCGCCGAAGGCGTGCTGGACCACAGCCAGCTGCTGACCGACCCGGAAGAGGCCGCCGACTTCGTCAAGAAGACACAGGTCGACGCCCTGGCCATCGCCATTGGCACCAGCCACGGCGCCTACAAGTTCACCAAGCCGCCGACCGGTGACGTGCTTTCCATCGAGCGCATCAAGGAAATCCACAAGCGCATCCCCAACACCCACCTGGTGATGCACGGTTCCTCCTCGGTGCCGCAAGAGTGGCTGAAGGTGATCAACGAGTTTGGCGGCGACATCAAGGAAACCTACGGCGTGCCGGTTGAGGAAATCGTCGAAGGCATCAAGCACGGGGTGCGCAAGGTCAACATCGACACCGACCTGCGCCTGGCGTCCACCGGTGCCATCCGCCGCATGATGGCCGAGCAGCCGAGCGAGTTCGACCCGCGCAAGTTCTTCGCCAAGACCATCGTCGCCATGCGTGATATCTGCATCGCTCGCTACGAAGCCTTCGGCACCGCCGGTCATGCCTCGAAGATCAAGCCGATCTCCCTGGAAGGCATGTTCCAGCGTTACGCCAAGGGTGAGCTGGTGTCGAAGGTCAACTGATCCCGCTCCGGCCTGCTCTGATTCAGAAGAGCTGAAGAGCCCCGCCCTGCGGGGCTCTTTCGTATCCGCCCAAAGGAAGTCGCCGATGCTGCGTGCCTTGCTTTCCATCCTGCTGCTGGCGCTGCTCGCTGGCTGCTCGCAACGCCCGGCCCAGCCAGTCGCGCCGTCGCCCCAGCCGCCGATGGACCTGCCGGTGGAGGCGCAGAACTGCCTGACCCACCAGGAGTGCACGCTGAAGACGTCACGCACCCTGCTGTTCGTCTTCGACTATGCAGAGGCGGGTGCCGCCCTGGTGGTGCACGAGAACCGCGTGCTCAGTACGCCGGAGAAGGCACCGAAAAAGGGCTGGCCGGCGATCCGCATCCAGCTCGCCGACCCGGATGGCGGCCGCTTCGAATTCGCCAGCGAATGCCGGCAGAAGCGCTGCCGTATCAAGGAATCGAGTCTGCTCAGCTGCTACCGTAGTTACCTGGATGGCAAGAGCAAACTCGACAGCAAGGCCTGCCGGTTCCTCTGAGCACTGGTGCTCGGGCTGGGCGGGCTCTGGAGGCACGATGACGGATGTACATGGCAGTGCGCAGGAAGGTTTTTCCCGTGAGGCGAAGGCCTATGCCCACGGGCGTCCGGATTATCCGGACGAGCTGCTGGGGTGGCTGGGTGAAGCGCTGGAGATCGGTGCTGGCAAGGATGTCGTCGATCTCGGTGCGGGCACCGGGAAGTTCACCTCGTTGCTGCTGCGCACCGGGGCGCAGGTCACTGCGATCGAGCCGGTCGCGGCGATGCGCGAGCAGCTCAGTGCCTCGCTTTCAGCCGTGAAAGTGCTGAGCGGCACGGCCCAGGCAATCCCGCTGGCAGCGGAAAGCGTCGACGCGCTGACCTGCGCCCAGGCGTTTCACTGGTTCGCTGACGAGCGGGCGCTGGAGGACATCCATCGCGTGCTACGACCTGGCGGCCACCTGGGGCTGGTCTGGAACGTGCGTGACGAGCGGGTCGACTGGGTTGCCCAGGTGACGCGTATCCTTGAGCGCTACGAGGGAAGCACGCCGCGCTTCCATACCGGCCTGTGGCGTCGCGCCTTTGCCGGGTCGCGTTTCGAGGACCTGCGCCTGCGCGAGTTCAGTTACCAGCACGTCGGCCCGCCGGAGCAGGTCATCGTCGCGCGTACACTCTCGGTGAGCTTCATCGCGGCACTGCCCGACGAGAAGAAGCAACGTGTCGCCGAACAATTGCATGAGCTGATTGCCACGCATCCGGCGCTGAAGGGGCGCAGCGAAGTCGCCTTCCCCTACCGTACCGAGGCCTACAGCACCCGTGCGCTGGCCTGAGCGGGGAATGCGGTAGACTGGCGGCTGTTTCCTCCACCAGTCGCTCCCTCATGCAGCCCCTTCGCTATCTCCAGGCCTATCCGCTCCAGCTCCAGGACCAGGTGCGCCAGCTTATCGAGCAGGACCGCCTTGGTCAGTACCTGGAGCGCCGCTACCCCGGTCGCCACGACGTGCAGAGCGACAAGGCGCTGTACGGCTATGCGATGGACCTCAAGCAGCAGTACATGCGCACCGCGCCGGCGGTGGACAAGGTGCTCTATGACAACAAGCTGGACGTCGTGCAGCGTGCACTGGGCCTGAACACGGCGATCTCGCGCGTGCAGGGCGGCAAGCTCAAGGCGAAGAAGGAAATTCGCGTCGCCTCACTGTTCAAGGAGGCGGCCCCCGAGTTCCTGCAGATGATCGTCGTGCACGAGCTGGCGCACCTGAAGGAGCGCGACCATAGCAAGGCCTTCTACCAGCTCTGCGAGCACATGCTGCCCGGCTATCACCAACTGGAGTTCGACCTGCGTGTCTACCTGACCTGGCGCGACCTGCCTCAGTAGTAAAGCCGTCCGAGGTAGAACAGCCCTGCAAACCAGGGGAGCAGCAGCGCCAGTCCCAGGTAGCGGAGTGACGCGTAGGGGCCGTTCTCCCGCCGATTGAACCAATTGATTCCCGTCAGCAGCAGTGCATAGATTGCCAGGCCTGCCAGCAGCCATTCGTATTGTTCGGGCGTGGGCGAAACCGGACCGAGGTGCGTGTGGGTGAGGTGCCATGCACACAACGCGATGGCGGGCGTGAGCAGCGCGAGCGCGACCAGCACCCGTCCCGCGAGATGCAGCAGGAAGGCGATCAGCAGCCCCGCCAGGCCAGCGCTGGCGATCAGCACGGCGAGCAGTTGGTCGAGATAGACGAGATCGGGAGTGAGTTCGAGCGAGCGGGGGCGTGCGAGCAGGCGCAGCAGCGGGGTGCCAAGCAGAAGGGCGATCAGGCAGAACAGCCAGCCAAGCAGGGTGCGCGGCATCGGGAGCTCCTGAGGACGTTGCTGCGGGAAGCCCCTGACGCGCCGGATGGGGTCGGTCGCCTGGGGTTGTTCACCGCTGCAAACGTCAGATTAATCAATGCTTTAGCTAATTTCCATGTTTTTGTCGGGAATCATTCCCGAAAATGAGAAGGCCCCTCCGGGGAGGGGCCTTTCTGTCAGAACAGGTCGATTGGTGCTTCTTCGTCCGCTGGCATGCCGCTGCCAGGCGCGCTGCCGGGGGCCAGTTCGTTCATCGACGGCGGCGTGTCCTCGTTCTTGAACAGTTCGAAGTACGCGCCCGGAGTGCCTGGAGGCGCTGCGCGGCCGGTGACCGGGTCGATACGCAGGCTGACCAGACCGGGTGGCTCGGGCAGCACATGCGATGGCTTGTCCTTGAGTGCCGCACCCATGTAGCGCATCCAGATCGGCAGGGCGACGTTGCCGCCGTATTCGGCGCGGCCCAGGCTTTCCGGCTGGTCGAAGCCGACCCAGACGGTGGTCATGAAGTCGGCGTTGAAGCCCGAGAACCAGGCGTCCTTCGAGTCGTTGGTGGTGCCGGTCTTGCCCGCCAGGTCATCGCGCTTGAGCGCCAGGGCGCGTCGGCCGGTCCCGCGCTTGATCACGTCCTGCAGCATGCTGGTCATGATGTACGCGGTGCGGGCGTCGATCACGCGCTCGGCGGCCGCCGGCTCGATGGTGGTCTTGGCCTTGCTTGGGTCGTCGTTGCCGAAGGCGTCAGTCGCGGTCGGTTGCGGCTGGGGCTGGGCTTGCTCCTCGTCGTGCGGAATGCTCGGCGGGTTGGCCTGGTACAGCAGTTGCCCGTCGCGGCTTTCGATGCGCTGGACGACGTAGGGCGCGACCTTGAAGCCGCCGTTGGCGAAGACGGTCCAGGCGCCGGCGATTTCCATCGGCGTCAGGGTTGCGGTGCCCAAGGCCATGGACAGGTTTGGCGGCAAGTCGTCCTTGTTCAGGCCGAACTTGCTGATGCAGTTGCGTGCGCGGTCCACGCCCAGAGCCTGCAGGATGCGGATCGACACCATGTTGCGCGACTTGTAGAGCGCTTCGCGCATGGGGATCGGGCCGAGGAAGGTGTTGGTGTCATTCTTCGGACGCCAGACCTTGTCCAGGTACTCGTCGTAGAACACCACCGGGGCGTCGTTGATCAGCGAGGCGGCGGTGAAACCGTTGTCCAGGGCGCAGCTGTAGATGAACGGCTTGAAGCTGGAGCCGGGTTGGCGGCGCGCCTGGGTGGCGCGGTTGTAGTTGCTCTGCTCGAAGGAGAACCCGCCGACCAGAGCCATGATTGCGCCATCCTGCGGGTTCAGCGACACCAGCGCGCTCTGTGCGGCCGGCACCTGGGTCAGGCGCAGCGATCCGTCATCCTTGCGCTGCACGCGGATCACATCGCCAGCCTGCACCACATCACTGGGTTGGCTGGGCATGCGGCCCATGCTGTTGTTGCTCAGGTAGGGGCGGGCCCATTTCATGCCGTCCCAGCCGAGGGCTTCTTCCTTGCCGTCGCGGGTCATGACCATGGCACCGCTCTTTTCGACCTGGGTGACGATGGCTGGCTCGAGGCCTCCCAGTGGGCGCTGCTGGGCAATTGCCTGGCGCCAGGCATCGCGGGTCTTGCCGGGCAGGCGGGTTTCGGGGCCGCGGTAGCCATGGCGCTGGTCGTATTCCTGCAGGCCTTCGCGCAGGGCGGTGTTGGCGTCTTCCTGGAGGTCGCTGCGGACCGTGGTGTAGACGCGGTAGCCCTCGGTGTAGGCATCGCCACCGAAGCGGCCGACCAGTTCGGCGCGGGCCATCTCGGCGATGTACGGGGCAGCCAGTTCCGGCGTCTGGACGTGGTAGGACGCGCCGACCGGCTCCTGGATGGCGGCCTGGTAGCGCGGCTGGTCGATGAAGCCCAGCTTGAGCATGCGCTCCAGAATCCAGTTGCGTCGCTCCAGGCTCCGCGCAGCATTGGCCAGCGGGTTGTAGCGTGACGGGGCCTTGGGCAGGCCGGCGATCATCGCCATCTGCGCCAGGCTCAGGTCCTTGATGGACTTCCCGTAATAGACCTGCGCGGCAGCTTCGACCCCATAGGCACGGTTGCCCAGGTAGATCTTGTTGACGTAAAGCTCGAGGATCTCGTCTTTGGTGAGCGAGCGCTCGATCTGCAGGGCGAGCAGTATCTCGTTGATCTTGCGGGAGAAACTGCGCTCGTTGGTGAGGAAGTAGTTCTTCGCCACCTGCATGGTGATAGTGCTGCCGCCAGTCTGGATGTGCCCGGTCTTCAATAATTGCGCGGCAGCACGCATCAGACTTTTGACGTCCACGCCATAATGGTTGGCGAAATTGTCATCTTCAGCCGATAACAGTGCGTGGGTGAAATCCGGGGGGATTTCGGCAAATCGAATCGGCGTTCGGCGCATCTCGCCAAACTCTGCTATCAATTTGTTATCAGCACTGTACACGCGCAACGGCATCTGCAACCGCACGTTGCGCAAGGCTTCCACGGACGGAAGGTTGGGGCTGAGGTACAGATAGGCGCCGCTGAAACTGAGCAGCAATCCACAAATAATGGTGACGCAAGTCCACCACAGAAACTTCAGCAGGCGCATCGGAAGGTCTTGGATTTCCAGAGAAAAGAAAGAGTTAAGCGGATGGCGCGGTAAAAAGGGAAAAGCTGATCACATTATAAGCAGTTTTTTTGCTGGCGAGCCATTTGCGAAGCTGTCAAGTCTGGTATCTAATGTGGAAAAACATAAATCGTCCGTAAGTCTCGGATGCTGATAGGAAATCAGTCGTGCTAGGGCTCTTCAATAAGAAAGCGAACACGCTGCTGGGGATAGACATCAGTTCGACTTCGGTCAAACTTCTCGAATTGAGCCGCTCTGGAGGCCGCTACAAGGTAGAGGCCTACGCTGTCGAGCCGCTCCCGCCCAATGCAGTGGTAGAAAAGAACATCGCTGAGCTGGAGGGTGTCGGCCAGGCGTTGTCACGTGTGGTCGCCAAGGCGCGGACCGCTGTGAAGACGTCTGCGGTCGCGGTTGCCGGCTCGGCGGTCATCACCAAAACCATCGAGATGGACGGCGGCCTCTCGGACGACGAGCTGGAGAATCAGCTCAAGATCGAAGCCGACCAGTACATCCCCTATCCCCTCGAAGAGGTTGCGATCGACTTCGAGGTGCAGGGCACGTCCGCGCGTAATGCGGATCGCGTCGATGTTCTTCTCGCCGCCTGTCGGAAGGAGAACGTCGAGGTGCGCGAAGCCGCGCTGGCGCTTGCGGGCCTGACGGCCAAGGTCGTCGACGTCGAAGCCTACGCGCTGGAGCGGGCGTTCAGTCTGCTCGGTGACCAGTTGGGCGGCAATGCCGACGAGCTCACAGTTGCGGTCGTCGATATCGGCGCCACCATGACGACGCTGAGCGTCCTGCACCACGGTCGCACCATCTATACGCGCGAGCAGCTCTTCGGCGGGCGTCAACTTACCGAGGAAATCCAGCGTCGTTATGGTCTGTCGGTCGAGGAAGCGGGTCTTGCCAAGAAGCAGGGCGGCCTTCCGGATGACTATGACAGCGAGGTGCTGCAGCCGTTCAAGGATGCCGTGGTTCAGCAGGTATCCCGGTCGCTGCAGTTCTTCTTCGCAGCCGGACAGTTCAACGATGTGGACTACATCCTGCTGGCGGGTGGCACTGCGTCCATCCCGGACCTGGATCGCCTGATCCAGCAGAAGATCGGTACTCCGACCCTGGTGGCCAACCCGTTCGCCGACATGGTGCTGAGCGGCAAGGTCAACGCCGGTGCGCTGGCCAGCGATGCGCCCGCGCTGATGATTGCCTGCGGTCTGGCGATGAGGAGTTTCGACTGATGGCACGCATCAACCTATTGCCGTGGCGGGAGCAGCTGCGCGAGGAGCGCAAGCAGCGCTTCCTGGTGATCCTGGGTGCTGTCCTGGTGGCCTCCGGGGCGATCGTTTTCCTGGGTGACCAGTACTTCAACTCGGCCATCGAGAACCAGACTGCGCGCAACGATTTCCTGCGCAAGGAAATCTCCGTGCTGGATGCGCGCATCAAGGAGATCAGCGAGCTGAAGACCCGTCGCCAGCAATTGCTGGAACGGATGAAGATCATTCAGGACCTGCAGGGTAACCGTCCGATCATCGGTCGAGTGTTCGACCAGTTGGTCCGCACCTTGCCTGATGGGGTGTTCTTCACCGAGTTGAAGATGACTGGTAAATCCATCGCCATCTCTGGCGCGGCCGAGTCCAACAACCGCGTCTCCAACCTCATGCGCAACCTGGATTCTTCGGATTGGCTGACCGCCCCGAACCTGACCGAGGTGAAGGCTATCACCCAGGGTGCTCTGGATCAGGCGAACGTCTTCCAGTTGACGGTGCAGCAGACCCAGCCCGGCAGTGAGGAGCAGGACAAGACGAGTACCCTGCAAGGAGCCAAGAAATGAGTCTGGCCAGTTCTCTGGAGAGCTTGCGCAAGATCGATATCAACGATCTTGATGTGAATAACCTTGGTTCCTGGCCGGCAGCCGTCAAGGTCATCGCCTGCATTCTGCTGATGGCAGTGGTTCTGGCGCTTGGTTACAACTTCCACCTGAAGGACCTGCAGGAGCAGCTCGACCGTAACCGCGAAGAAGAGCAGACCCTCAAGCAGCAGTTCGCGACCAAGGCCTTCCAGGCGGCGAACCTCGAAGCCTACAAGGTGCAGATGAAGGAGATGGAAGACTCCTTCGGCGCGCTGCTGCGTCAGTTGCCAAGCGATACTGAAGTGCCTGGTCTGCTGGAAGATATTACCCGTACCGGTCTGGGTAGCGGCCTCGAGTTCGAAGAGATCAAGCTGCTCCCGGAAGTCACTCAGCAGTTCTACATCGAGTTGCCGATCCAGATCAGTGTCGTCGGTGGTTACCACGACCTGGCGACCTTCGTCAGCGGTGTGTCCAGTCTGCCGCGGATCGTGACGCTGCATGACTTCGACATCAAGCCGGCAAGCTCTGACAGCACTTCCAAGCTGCGTATGAGCATCCTGGCGAAGACCTACCGGTACAACGACAAGGGCGTGAAGGTTACTGCCCCGGCTGCGGGAGCGAAGAAATGAGGGGGCGCCTGATCATTTGCAGTTTCCTGCTCCTGACCCTGAACGGTTGTGGTTCGGGAAGTGATTTCGCTGACTTGCAGAGCTACATGGACGAGGTCCGTGCTCGCCCGAAAGGAACGATCGAGCCGCTGCCCAAGTTCCAGGCATATGAGGCGTTCACCTACAGTGCGGCATCCTTGCGCAGCCCGTTCCAGCCGCCGGTCAAGATCGACCTGGCGGTCAAGCAGAAGGGCAACAAGGTCATCAAGCCCGACGAGACGCGGGTCAAGCAGTTCCTCGAGGGCTTCAACATCGAAACCTTCGAAATGGTCGGCACGCTGGCAAAAGACAGCCAGGTATTCGCGCTCGTCAAAGGTGCAGGAGGGGTGCACCGGGTGCGAGTGGGTGACTATCTCGGCCGCAACGACGGCAAGATTGTTGCGATCAGCGAAGCCAAGATCGACGTGATTGAAATCGTTCCTGATGGTGAGGGTGGCTGGCTGGAGCGTCCGCGCAGCCTGACTCTCAAGGAACGCTCCTAAGGGCGGGGATGAACATGGATAACAAACAGCAGTCTGCACGACGGATTCAGACGATGAATAGAAAGCTTTCCCGCCTGGGCATTTCCGTGCTCGCGGCCGTATTCGCGCCGGCCCTGCTGGCGGCGAACCTGCAGAGCGTCGACGTGGCGGCACTGCCGGGTGATCGTGTGGAGCTCAAGTTGGGCTTCGACGAGCCGGTGGCCGCGCCGCGTGGCTATACCATCGAGCAGCCGGCGCGCATCGCGCTGGACCTGCCGGGCGTGCAGAACAAGCTGGGCAGCAAGAATCGCGAGCTGGGTGTGGGTAATGCCCGTAGCCTGACCGTGGTCGAGGCGAAGGACCGTACGCGCCTGATCGTCAACCTGGCCACCCTGGTGCCCTACACCACCCGCGCGGACGGCACGAACCTGTACGTCGTGGTCGGTGGCAACGGAGCGACTTCCAGTTCCTATGCCTCCGCCTCGCCGGCTTCTGCTCCGGCTGCCAGGCCTGCGCAGCCCAAGCCTTACATTCCTGCCGGCAAGGCGATTCGCAACATCGACTTCCAGCGCGGCGAGCAGGGCGAAGGCAATGTCGTGATCGACCTGTCCGATCCGACCGTCAGCCCTGACATTCAGGAACAGGGCGGCAAGATTCGCCTGGACTTCCCGCGCACCCAACTGCCGGACAACCTGCGTGTCCGTCTGGACGTGAAGGACTTCGCCACCCCCGTACAGCTCGTCAATGCGTCCGCGGTAGGTGACAAGGCCAGTATCACCATCGAGCCGACCGGGTTGTACGACTACCTCGTCTACCAGACCGACAACCGCATGACGGTCAGCATCAAGCCGCTGAGTCAGGATGATGCCGAGAAGCGCAAGAAGGACAGCTTCGCCTACACCGGTGAAAAACTGTCGCTGAACTTCCAGGATATCGATGTGCGCTCGGTGCTGCAGTTGATCGCCGACTTCACCGACCTGAACCTCGTGGCATCGGACACCGTGCAGGGCAACATTACCCTGCGCCTGCAGAACGTGCCGTGGGATCAGGCGCTGGATCTGGTACTCAAGACCAAGGGGCTCGACAAGCGCAAGGTCGGCAACGTGTTGCTGGTCGCGCCGGCTGACGAGATCGCGGCTCGCGAGCGACAGGAGCTGGAAGCACAGAAGCAGATCTCCGAGCTGGCTCCACTGCGTCGTGAGCTGATCCAGGTGAACTACGCCAAGGCGTCGGACATCGCCAAGCTGTTCAGTTCTGTTACCAGCAGTGCTGGCGCTCCGGGGGCTGCTGCCGGTGCCCAGGGCGAGAACCGCGGTTCGATCACCGTGGATGACCGCACCAACAGCATCATTGCCTACCAGACCCAGGATCGCCTGGACGAGCTGCGCCGCATCGTCGCCCAGCTGGATATCCCGGTTCGCCAGGTGATGATCGAGGCGCGCATCGTCGAAGCCAACGTTGATTACACCAAGGAGCTGGGCGTGAACTGGAGCGGTTCGCTCTCCGGGCACGGCAACTTCGACGTTTCCGGCGGCACCAACAGCACCGGCAACACCTTCGTCGACCTGGGAACCTCGAATGCGACCCCGACCTCGGGTATCAGCATCGGCTTCACCACCAACAACACCATCCTGGATCTCCAGCTCAATGCCATGGAGAAGACCGGTAACGGTGAAGTGGTCTCCCAGCCGAAGGTCGTCACCTCGGACAAGGAAACCGCGAAGATCCTGAAGGGTTCGGAGATTCCTTACCAGGAAGCCAGCTCCAGCGGCGCGACCTCGGTGTCCTTCAAGGAGGCAGCACTGTCTCTGGAAGTGACCCCGCAGATCACTCCTGACAATCGCATCATCATGGAAGTGAAGGTCAACAAGGACGAGCCGGACTACGCCAACGCCCTGAACGGCGTACCGCCGATCAAGAAGAACGAGGTGAATGCGAAAGTGCTGGTCAACGATGGCGAAACCATCGTGATCGGTGGCGTGTTCTCCAACACCCAGACCAAGTCCACGGCCAAGGTGCCGTTCCTGGGCGACGTGCCGATGATCGGCCGCCTGTTCAAGAACGACTATGTGACCGACAGTAAGAATGAGCTGCTGGTTTTCCTTACCCCGCGGATCATGAATAATCAGGCCATTGCAGTCGGCCGTTGATCAATGTCGTGTCCAATTTGATTCTGGTTGGCCCGATGGGCGCTGGTAAAAGCACCATCGGGCGTCTTCTCGCCAAAGAACTTCACCTCGTCTTCAAAGATTCGGATAAAGAAATCGAGCAACGCTGCGGAGCCAACATCCCCTGGATATTCGATGTCGAGGGCGAGGCTGGCTTCCGTGAGCGTGAGCAAGCGATGCTGGCCGAGCTGTGCGATGAAGGGGGCATGGTCATTGCCACGGGTGGCGGCGCGGTCATGCGCGACGCCAATCGCCTGATTCTCAAAAGCGGCGGCAAGGTGATCTACCTGCACGCATCAGTCGAGCAGCAGATATCTCGCACCGCCCGTGACAAGAATCGCCCGTTGCTGCAGAAGCCCAATCCGGACCAGATCCTTCGTGATCTCATGCAGATGCGCGATCCGCTCTATCGCGAAATTGCCGACGTGATCATCGAAACCGACGAGCGGCCTCCGCGCCTGGTCGTCCTGGAGATCATGGAGCGTCTGCGTGAGTTGGAGCGCCATTAACGGCGCTGCAATCTGCGGTATCCTAGTCCCCTTTATTGCCTGGGGGTTTCATGCGCACACTCAACGTCGATCTGGCCGATCGCAGCTACCCGATCTATATCGGTGATGGGCTGCTGGATGATCCGCGCTACTTCGAGCCGCATATTCGCGGCCGTCAGGTAGCCATCGTCACCAATGAAACCATCGCGCCGCTGTACCTGGATCGACTGCAGAAGACCCTGGCAGGCTACAAGGTCACCACGGTCGTGCTCCCCGACGGCGAAGCCTACAAGCAGTGGGAAACCCTGCAACTGATCTTCGATGGCCTGCTGACTGCACGCCATGATCGCAAGACTACCCTGATCGCTCTGGGCGGCGGCGTTATCGGCGACATGACCGGTTTCGCGGCGGCCTGCTACCAGCGCGGTGTCGACTTCATCCAAGTGCCGACCACCCTGCTGTCCCAGGTGGACTCCTCGGTCGGCGGTAAGACCGGCATCAACCACCCGCTGGGCAAGAACATGATCGGGGCGTTCTACCAGCCCCAAGCCGTGGTCATCGATACCGCAACCCTGAAGACCCTGCCGCCGCGCGAGCTGTCGGCGGGCCTGGCCGAAGTGATCAAGTACGGTTTCATCTGCGACGAGCCTTTCCTCACCTGGCTGGAAGCGCACATGGACGACCTGCTGGCGCTGGAGCCGGTGGCACTGACCGAGGCCATCGAGCGCTCCTGCGCGGCCAAGGCGCGTGTAGTGGGTGCTGACGAGAAGGAAACCGGTGTCCGCGCGACCCTCAACCTGGGGCACACCTTCGGCCACGCCATCGAGACTCACATGGGGTATGGCGTCTGGCTGCACGGCGAAGCCGTGGGTGCGGGAACCGTGATGGCACTTGAGATGTCGCATCGGCTGGGATGGCTGACAAGCGCCGAGCTCGACCGCGGCATCCGACTGCTGGCCGCGGCCAAGCTGCCGGTGGTCCCGCCGCAGGAAATGAATGCCGAGCATTTTCTCGAGCACATGGCTGTCGACAAGAAAGTGCTTGATGGCCGTCTGCGTCTGGTATTGCTCCAAGGGCTGGGGGGCGCGGTCGTCACCGCCGAATTCCCCCGTGAGATTCTGGAAGAAACACTGCGCGCTGACTACCAGGCACTGGTCGGTCAGGCAGGAGAACACTGAGGTCCCATGTCCAGCTTGCATGCCGATGAGGCCTTCCTGGCCCACTACCAGTTCAGCCACGATCCGTTCGCACCGCGGGTTCCGGGCTTCAAGTTCTTCCCGGCGCAGCGCAAGCCCGTACTGGGCCAGCTGCACCACCTGGCGCGCTACAGCCACCTGCTGCTGGCCGTCACCGGGCCGCTGGGCAGCGGCAAGACCCTGCTGCGCCAGGCCCTGGTGGCGAGCACCAACAAGGACGCCGTCTCCAGTGTGGTGATTTCCGGTCGCTCGGTGACCGACGAAGCCACCCTGCTGCGCCAGCTCGCGCAAGGCCTGGGCATCACCCAGACCAGCATCGAGGCAATCCTTGCCAAGGTTGCCCAGTTGGCGATTACCGGCCAGGACGTCTACCTGCTGGTGGACGACGCCGAACAACTGCGCGATGACGCTCTTGAGGTTCTCCTGCTGCTGGCGGCTGGCAATTCCGAAGCGCGCCTGCATGTCTTCCTGTTTGGCGAGCCCGAGCTGCTGTCGCGTCTCGAAGTGCTGTCCGAAGGTGAGGAGCGCTTCCACGCCATCGAGCTGCAGCCCTACAGCGAGGAAGAGACGCGCGAGTACCTGGCACAGCGTCTTGAAGGCGCAGGGCAGGGTATCGAGCTGATCTCCGCCGACCTGCTGGCCGATATCCACGAGCAATCCGGTGGCTGGCCGGGCACGATCAACCAGACCGCCCGCGACGCGATGATCGAAGCGATGCTGGCTGATCGCAGCGGCGAGCGCAAAGCGGCCGGTACCGGCTTCAAGCTGCCGAAGAAGCACATGGCGATCCTCGGTGTGGTCGCCATTGGTGTCATCGCTGCCTGGTTCATGCAGGGCAAGACCACCAAGCCGGAGACTGCGAGCAACACCGCTGCGCAGACGTCGTCGCAACTGCCGCTGGGTGGTGCTGCCGCTCCGCAGCCGAACGCCCAGCCGCAGCCGGATGCCCAGGGCAGTGGTCCGTCGGTGGAGTTTGCCGGCTCCAATCAGCCGCTGCCGTTGCCGCTGGTTGGCGAAAGCCAGCCGGTCATCCGTGAGCCCATGGCCCAGGCCGGCGGCCAGGAAGGTGCTGACGAAGGTGCCATGCCGTCGGCGGCCATTCCACCGACTGTGACCACCACCGCGCCGCCGGTAACCCCGCTGGCGAACAATGGCCCGAAACCGCTGAACCCTGTGCCGCCGGCTCCGGCCCAGCAACAGGCTGCCATCCAGCCGGCCCCGACTCCAGCGGCCGCACCGCGTCCGGAGCCGGTCAAGCCTGCCGCCACCGCACCGGCCAAGCCCGCACAGGCTGCCAAGCCGGCTGCGACCAAGCCCGCGACCACCGTCGCCAGTGCCAAGCCCGCGACCGCCGCCAGCAAGCCCGTCGCAGCAACCGGTAGTGCCGGTGGCAGCAGCTGGTACCAGTCCCAGGCCGGTTCGCGCTACTCCGTTCAAGTGCTCGGCACCGGCTCCGAAGCCAGCGCCAAGGCCTTCATCAGCCAGCAGGGCGGCGGCGAGTACCGTTACTTCCGCAAGAACCTGCAGGGCAAGCCGTTCTATGTCGTGACCTACGGCAGTTTCGCCGACCGCGCCTCCGCGCAGGCGGCGATCAAGAAGCTGCCGGCGAAGATCCAGGCCTCCAAGCCCTGGGCTCGTCCGTTCTCCAGCATCCAGCAGGATATCGCCGGGGCGCGCTGAACGGTCGCACTGTCGCAATAATGAAAAAGCCGAGCCCCATACCCTGGGGCTCGGCTTTTTATTGGCTTGTGTCTTTTGCTGAGTTCTTATAAAAATGCGACATCGGGTGTCAGTAGTGCGTCAAAAAAAACAGTGACGTCGCTTTCCCCATGTGTACAATGACCTCCCTTTGCCTATCGGAAACTTGCCGCTTGAGCGAGTAGAGAGGCGAAGTGCTTGAAGAGGGTCTGCTGACGTTTCGTCATGGCCAGGATCGGAACCGCCGCTACGTTGGGTAAGACGTGGCACCTCGCGCGGAACGGTCATTCCAGGTGAACCAGGGGCTAGAGCGGCGCTGCACGATAGATGCGGCCCGTGCCTTTGGGGTGCGCGGGAAACGAGCCTGCACGGCGAAACAGGGCGATGGCGAAACGTCAGCAGACCCTGGAATTTATAAAAGTTTTGCCGGTGAGAGTTCCCTATGAAAGCAGGTCTGTACCATCCTGAGACGTTCAAGGATAACTGCGGATTCGGTCTGATCGCCCATATGACGGGCGAGGCAAGCCACGAACTTCTGCAAACCGCCATCGAAGCACTGACCTGCATGACCCACCGAGGTGGGATCAACGCGGACGGGAAAACCGGGGACGGCTGTGGGCTGCTGATCCAGAAGCCTGACCAGTTCCTGCGCGCCGTGGCCAAGGAGTCCTTCGCGACCGAACTGCCCGCCCAGTACGCCGTGGGCATGGTCTTCTTCAACCAGGATCCGGTGAAAGCCGAAGCCGCTCGCGCGAACATGAATCGCGAAATCGAGCGCGCCGGACTGAAGCTGGTCGGCTGGCGCAAGGTGCCGATCGACACCAGCGTCCTGGGTCGCCTGGCGCTGGAGCGCCTGCCGCAGATCGAGCAGGTGTTCATCGGCGGTGAAGGCCTGTCCGACCAGGAATTCGCGGTCAAGCTGTTCAGCTCCCGTCGCCGCTCCTCCGTGGCCAATGCCGAGGACGCCGACCATTACATCTGCAGCTTCTCGCACAAGACCATCATCTATAAGGGCCTGATGATGCCGGCGGACCTCGCCGCCTTCTATCCGGACCTCTCCGACGAGCGCCTGAAGACCGCCATCTGCGTCTTCCACCAGCGCTTCTCGACCAACACCCTGCCGAAATGGCCGCTGGCCCAGCCGTTCCGCCTGCTGGCGCACAACGGTGAGATCAACACCATCACCGGCAACCGCAACTGGGCCCAGGCCCGTCGCGCCAAGTTCGCCAACGAGTGGATGCCGGACCTGGACGAGCTCGGCCCGCTGGTCAACCGCGTGGGGTCCGACTCCTCCAGCATGGACAACATGCTCGAGCTGATGGTCACCGGTGGCATGGACATGTTCCGCGGCCTGCGCATGATCATTCCGCCGGCCTGGCAGAACGTCGAGACCATGGACGCCGACCTGCGCGCGTTCTATGAATTCAACTCGCTGCACATGGAGCCGTGGGACGGCCCCGCCGGCGTCGTGCTGACCGACGGCCGCTACGCTGTCTGCCTGCTCGACCGCAACGGCCTGCGCCCTTCGCGCTGGGTCACCACCAAGAACGGCTACATCACCCTCGCTTCGGAAATCGGCGTGTGGGACTACAAGCCGGAGGACGTCATCGCCAAGGGCCGTGTCGGCCCGGGCCAGATCCTCGCGGTGGACACCGAGACCGGCCAGCTGTTGCAGACCGAGGACATCGACAACCGTCTGAAGTCGCGCCACCCGTACAAGCAGTGGCTGCGCCAGAGCGCGCTGCGCATCCAGGCAACCCTGGACGACGACCAGGGCGTGGCCAGCTACGACGGCGACCAGCTCAAGCAGTACATGAAGATGTTCCAGGTCACCTTCGAGGAGCGTGACCAGGTCCTGCGCCCGCTCGCCGAGCAGGGCCAGGAAGCGGTCGGCTCGATGGGCGACGACACCCCGATGGCGGTGCTCTCCAAGCGTATCCGCTCGCCCTATGACTACTTCCGCCAGGTCTTCGCGCAGGTTACCAACCCGCCGATCGACCCGCTGCGCGAAGCGATCGTGATGTCCCTGGAAACCTGTCTGGGCATCGAGCAGAACATTTTCGAAGAGTCCCCGCACCACGCCAACCAGGCGATCCTGACCACCCCGGTGATTTCCCCGGCCAAGTGGCGGACTCTGATGAACCTGGAGCGTCCGGGCTTCGACCTGCACCACATCGACCTGAACTACGATGAGTCCGTCGGCCTCGAAACGGCCGTGCGCAACATCGCCGACCAGGCCGAGGAAGCCGTGCGTGCCGGCAAGGTGCTGCTGGTGCTCTCCGATCGGCACATCGCTCCCGGCAAGCTGCCGGTGCATGCGGCCCTGGCCGTCGGCGCCGTGCACCACCGCCTGGTGCAGACGGGGCTGCGCTGTGATTCCAACATCCTGGTGGAAACCGCCACTGCTCGCGACCCGCACCACTTCGCCGTGCTGGTGGGCTTCGGTGCGTCCGCGGTCTACCCGTTCCTCGCGTACGAGGTGCTGGCCGACCTGATCCGCACCGGCGAAGTGCTGGGCGACCTCTACGAGGTCTTCAAGTACTACCGCAAGGGCATCTCCAAGGGGATGTTGAAGATCCTCTCGAAGATGGGCATCTCCACCATCGCCTCCTACCGTGGCGCCCAGCTGTTCGAAGCCATCGGCCTGTCCGACGAAGTGACTGGCCTGTGCTTCCCGGGCACTCCGAGCCGCATCCAGGGCGCGCGCTTCATCGACATCGAGAACGAGCAGAAGCTGCTGGCCAACGAAGCCTGGAACAACCGCAAGGCGATCCAGCAGGGTGGCCTGCTGAAGTTCGTCTACGGCGGCGAGTACCACGCCTACAACCCGGACGTGGTGAACACCCTGCAGGCTGCCGTGCAGCAGGGCGACTACGCCAGGTTCAAGGAATACACCGCGCTGGTCGACCAGCGTCCGGTGTCCATGCTGCGCGACCTGCTCAAGGTGAAGACTGCCGAGCAGCCGTTGAGCCTGGACGAGATCGAGCCGCTGGAGTCGATCTTCAAACGCTTCGACGCCGCCGGCATTTCCCTCGGTGCGCTGTCGCCGGAGGCCCACGAGGCCCTGGCCGAAGCCATGAACCGCCTGGGCGGCCGCTCCAACTCCGGTGAGGGTGGCGAAGACCCCGCGCGCTACGGCACGCTGCGCAGCTCGAAGATCAAGCAGGTGGCGACCGGCCGCTTTGGCGTGACCCCGGAATACCTGGTCAATGCCGAAGTCCTGCAGATCAAGGTGGCCCAGGGCGCCAAGCCCGGCGAGGGCGGCCAGCTGCCCGGCGGCAAGGTCAACGGCCTGATCGCACGCCTGCGCTATGCCGTGCCCGGTGTGACCCTGATCTCGCCGCCACCGCACCACGACATCTACTCCATCGAAGACCTCGCCCAGCTGATCTTCGACCTCAAGCAGGTCAACCCGCAGGCGCTGGTATCGGTGAAGCTGGTTTCCGAGCCGGGTGTCGGCACCATCGCTGCCGGCGTGGCCAAGGCCTACGCTGACCTGATCACCATCTCCGGCTATGACGGCGGTACCGGCGCTTCGCCGATCACTTCCATCAAGTACGCCGGTTCCCCGTGGGAACTGGGCCTCGCCGAGGCGCACCAGACCCTGCGCGGCAACGACCTGCGCGGCAAGGTCCGCGTGCAGACCGACGGCGGCCTGAAGACCGGCCTGGACGTCATCAAGGCGGCTATCCTCGGCGCCGAGAGCTTCGGCTTCGGCACTGCGCCGATGATCGCCCTGGGCTGCAAGTACCTGCGCATCTGCCACCTGAACAACTGCGCCACCGGCGTCGCTACCCAGAACGACAAGCTGCGCAAGGACCACTTCATCGGCACCGTGGACATGGTGGTGAATTTCTTCACCTTCATCGCCAGCGAGACCCGCGAGTGGCTGGCCAAGCTCGGCGTGCGCAGCCTGGAAGAACTGATCGGCCGCACCGACCTGCTGGAAATCCTGCCGGGCGAAACGCCCAAGCAGGGCAACCTCGATCTCACGCCGCTGCTGGGCAGCGACCTGATTCCGGCCGAGAAGCCGCAATTCTGCGAAGTCGAGAAGAACCCGCCGTTCGACCAGGGCCTGCTGGCCGAGAAAATGGTTGACCTCGCCCGCGCTGCCATCGAAGGCGCCAGGGGCGGCGAGTACGAGCTGGACATCTGCAACTGCGACCGTTCGATCGGCGCACGGATTTCCGGCGAGATTGCCAAGGTCCACGGCAACCAGGGCATGGCCAAGGCGCCGATCACCTTCCGCTTCAAGGGCACCGCGGGCCAGAGTTTCGGCGTGTGGAACGCCGGCGGCCTGCACCTGTACCTGGAAGGCGACGCCAACGACTACGTCGGCAAGGGCATGACCGGCGGCAAGCTGGTCATCACCCCGCCCAAGGGCAGCCCGTTCAAGTCGCAGGAGTCGGCCATCGTCGGTAACACCTGCCTCTACGGCGCCACCGGCGGCAAGCTGTTCGCCGCCGGCACCGCGGGCGAGCGCTTCGGCGTGCGCAACTCCGGCGCCCATGCTGTCGTAGAAGGTACCGGTGACCACTGCTGCGAATACATGACCGGTGGCTTCATCTGCGTTCTGGGCAAGACCGGCTACAACTTCGGCTCCGGCATGACCGGTGGCTTCGCTTATGTCCTCGACCTGGACAACACCTTCGTTGACCGCGTGAACCATGAGCTGGTGGAAATCCAGCGGATCAGCGGTGAAGCGATGGAGGCCCAGCGCAGCCACCTGCGCAAGGTGCTGGTCGAGTACGTGGCGGAAACGGCGAGTGAGTGGGGCGCACATCTGCTGGAGAACCTCGACGACTACCTGCGTCGGTTCTGGCTGGTGAAACCGAAGGCCGCAAGCCTCGGCTCCCTGCTGACCAGCACTCGTGCCAACCCGCAATAAGCGCCTGAAGTTTGATGAGGTCTGAAAATGTCTGAACGTCTTAACAATGACTTCCAGTTCATCGAAGTCGGGCGCAAGGATCCGAAGAAGAAGCTTCTTCGCCAGCGCAAGCGCGAGTTCGTGGAAATCTACGACCTGTTCAAGCCGCAACAGGCGGCTGACCAGGCCCACCGCTGCCTGGGCTGCGGCAACCCGTACTGCGAGTGGAAGTGTCCGGTCCACAACTTCATCCCCAACTGGTTGAAGCTGGTCTCCGAAGGCAACATCCTCGCTGCCGCCGAACTGTCCCACCAGACCAACACTTTGCCGGAAGTCTGCGGCCGGGTGTGCCCGCAGGACCGCCTGTGCGAAGGCGCCTGCACCCTGAACGACGGCTTCGGCGCAGTGACCATCGGTTCGGTGGAGAAGTACATCACCGACACTGCCTTCGCCATGGGCTGGCGCCCGGACATGTCCAAGGTCAAACCCACCGGCAAGCGCGTCGCCGTGATCGGCGCGGGCCCGGCAGGCCTGGGCTGCGCCGACGTGCTGGTGCGCAACGGCGTGACCCCGGTGGTGTTCGACAAGAATCCCGAAATCGGTGGCCTGCTGACCTTCGGCATCCCCGAGTTCAAGCTGGAGAAGCAGGTGCTTTCGCGCCGTCGCGAAGTCTTCACCGGCATGGGTATCGAGTTCCGCCTGAACACCGAGATCGGCAAGGATGTGACCCTGCAGCAACTGCTCGATGAGTACGATGCCGTGTTCATGGGCATGGGCACCTACACCTACATGAAAGGCGGCTTCCCCGGCGAGGACCTGCCCGGCGTGCACGATGCGCTGGACTTCCTGATCGCCAACGTGAACCGCAACCTGGGCTTCGAGAAGTCGCCGGAAGACTTCGTCGACATGAAGGGCAAGCGCGTCGTGGTACTGGGCGGTGGCGACACCGCGATGGACTGCAATCGCACCTCTATCCGCCAGGGCGCCAAGAGCGTGACCTGCGCCTACCGCCGTGACGAAGAGAACATGCCCGGCTCGCGCAAAGAGGTGAAGAACGCCAAGGAAGAAGGCGTGAAGTTCCTCTTCAACCGCCAGCCCATCGCCATTGTCGGCGAGGACAAGGTGGAAGGCGTGAAGGTGGTCGAGACCCGTCTCGGCGAGCCGGACGCCCGTGGCCGTCGCAGCCCCGAGCCGATTCCGGGCTCCGAGGAGATCATTCCGGCGGAAGCCGTGCTGATCGCCTTCGGCTTCCGTCCGAGCCCGGCGCCGTGGTTCGACCAGCACCAGGTGGAAATCGACAGCCAGGGCCGCGTCATCGCTCCGGCTGCTTCGCAGTTCAAGCACCAGACCAGCAACCCGAAGATCTTCGCCGGTGGCGACATGGTCCGTGGTTCCGACCTGGTGGTGACCGCGATCTTCGAAGGACGCACTGCGGCTGAAGGCATCCTCGACTACCTGGGGGTTTAAGTTGGCAAAGACTCTTCCGTCTTGGGTCGCTCCCGTTTTTTTCTGGGGCGGGTTGTTTTGGCTTTCCACTTTTCAGTGGTCAAAGTTAGCAAAATCCCATGGCTATCCATTAATTGCAGAGGCCCTAAACGGGTACACACTTGGCGTTATAACTGCATATTCCGGGTGGTTGATCGGACAGATTTGGCAAGGTAAATCGTACCGATTTATCGACAACAGTCCCTTCTTTCGCGGAATTTCCATTTTTTCCTTGATTGTCGTTTGCGCACTTGGATTGGCTGGATTAGCGGTAGACGTTTTCGGAAATACATCTTGGCCCTTTAACATCATGTTTATCGTGGGTGGGGTGTATGTCGGTAAAGCCCTCGTTCCGTTTATTAGGCACTCGGGTTACGAAGAAGCTGCTGATTAAACGCGACAAACTGTCGCGATGGACAAAAGGCACGGCACCCGCCGTGCCTTTTCTTTTGGGCTTTGCGAAAATGCCCGCACTTTTTTTCCGGATGCCGTTATGACTGCCCTGAAGAACGATCGCTTCCTCCGCGCCCTGCTCAAGCAGCCCGTCGATGTCACCCCGGTCTGGATGATGCGCCAGGCCGGCCGCTACCTGCCGGAGTACCGCGCCACCCGCGCCAAGGCCGGTGACTTCATGAGCCTGTGCATGAACCCGCAGATGGCCTGCGAAGTGACCCTGCAGCCGCTGGACCGCTACCCGCAGCTGGACGCGGCGATCCTCTTCTCCGACATCCTCACCATCCCCGACGCCATGGGCCAGGGCCTGTACTTCGAGACCGGCGAAGGCCCGCGTTTCAAGAAGGTGGTGAGCACCCAGGCTGACATCGACGCCTTGCCGATCCCTGATCCGGAGAAGGACCTGGGCTACGTGATGGACGCCGTGCGTACCATCCGCCGCGAGCTGAACGGCCGTGTGCCGCTGATCGGCTTCTCCGGCAGCCCCTGGACCCTGGCCACCTACATGGTGGAAGGCGGTTCCAGCCGCGACTTCCGCAAGACCAAGGCGATGCTCTACGACAACCCGCAGGCCCTGCACGCGCTGCTGGACAAGCTGGCGCAGTCGGTCACCAGCTACCTCAACGGCCAGATCCTCGCCGGCGCCCAGGCGGTGCAGATCTTCGATTCCTGGGGCGGCGCACTGTCGGCGGCGGCGTACCAGGAGTTCTCCCTGGCCTACATGCAGAAGATCGTCGACGGCCTGATCCGCGAGCACGACGGTCGCCGCGTGCCGGTGATCCTCTTCACCAAGGGCGGTGGCCTGTGGCTGGAATCCATGGCCAATACCGGCGCTGAAGCGCTGGGCCTGGACTGGACCTGCGACATCGGCAGCGCCCGCGCCCGCGTCGGCGACAAGGTTGCCCTGCAGGGCAACATGGATCCGGCGGTGCTCTACGCCAAGCCCGAAGCCATCCGCGCCGAAGTGGCGCGCATCCTCGGTGCCTTCGGTAACGGCAATGGCCATGTGTTCAACCTGGGTCATGGCATCACCCCGGAAGTCGACCCGACCCATGCCGGCGCCTTCTTCGAGGCGGTGCACGAGTTGTCGGCGCAGTATCACTGAGCCTGATGCTTCACTGAAAAGCCCCGCATCCGCGGGGCTTTTTTGTGGCTGCCTGTAGGAACGGGCCCTGCCCGCGATCCGCCGGCAGGGCCGGCGCCTGCCCTGGTCCCTTTGTTTGGGGATTGTTGCTTAGGCTTGGGTGTTTCTGCGCCGCATCGGCGTGCGCACGGACTTTGTGTTTCGCCCCCTCGGGCGACCTCCTTTGGCAAACGACGGATGGCCGCCCCCCAAAGGAGGCAAAGGTCTTGCCCCGGATACCCGGTTTTTCGCTTGGGGCGAAAAATACCCTCATTGAACCGCAGTTTCAGGGGCACGCGTTGACGGGCCATCCTTGGCCCGACAACGCTCTCGCGACATCCATGTCGCTCAACCCCTGAAACTCCGCTTCAACGAGGCCTCCTGAACGGGGCAGTCGGCGTGTGCGGATGTTTCTCTCGAAGTCCTCAAGAGCCAAAGCCCAAGCCAGGGGCGGGCGAGGCATTGGCTCTTCGTAGACGCTTGCTCGCGAACTGCTTGGTGCCGACCGTCCTCTGCAGAAGCAGGTCATGCCCCGTATGAATGCAGATATGGGCGTAGGAGCGGACTCTGTCCGCGATCGGCCTGAACGGCACGACGTTCCACGACGCAATGAAAAAAGCCCCGCTCTGCAGCGGGGCTTTTCGTTCCCTCATGGAGCATCAAGCCCCATCAGAGCATTACGCCGCGTCGCCCACCAGGCCGGCGGCGCGCTGGGATTTGCGGCGGTTGGATACCAGCAGGCCCGAGCAGACCACCACGACGGTCAGCAGGGTGGTGGCGACCACTTCCATGCGGTGATCCGGGCGGATCAGCATGATCACCAGGGCGCCGACGATGAAGAGGATCACCGCCCAGGTCAGCCAGGGGAACAGCCACATCTTCAGCTTCAGCTCATGGCCCTGGGCGAGCAGCTTCTTGCGCATGCGCAGTTGCGACATGGCGATCACCAGATACACCAGCAGGGCGATGGCGCCGGAGCTGGCCAGCAGGAAGTTGAACACCTCGGCCGGGGCCAGGTAGTTGGCGAAGGTGCAGAGGAAGGCCATGGCGGTGGACAGCAGCACGGCGTAGACCGGGGTGCGGCTGGCGCTGGTCACCTGGGCGATCTTCGGTGCGTCACCGCGCTTGCTCAGGGAGTACATCATGCGCGAAGCGGTGTAGAGCGCCGAATTCAGGCAACTGGTCACCGAGACCAGCACGATGATATCGACGATCAGCTTGGCGTACGGGATGTGCAGGTGTTCCAGCACGGTCTGGTAGGAGCCCATGCTCACCAGGCGCGGGTCGTTCCACGGCACCAGGCAGACCACGATCAGGATCGACAGCAGGTAGAACAGCGCGATACGCCAGATCACCGAGTTGGTGGCGCGGGTGATCTGCTGCTCCGGGTCCTTGGACTCGGTGGCGGCGATG
Organism: Pseudomonas sp. BB438; assembly: GCF_057180225.1. Classification (NCBI taxonomy): domain Bacteria; kingdom Pseudomonadati; phylum Pseudomonadota; class Gammaproteobacteria; order Pseudomonadales; family Pseudomonadaceae; genus Pseudomonas; species Pseudomonas sp. BB438. Next base: position 5,955,310 of record NZ_CM170001.1, on the reverse strand, counting down.
GTGACGATTTCCGAACCCATGAAGGAGAACATGGTGGTCAGCAGCGCGGCGAGCACGGCGCCCCAGCCCTTGGGCAGGAAGCCTTCGCTGGTCAGGTGGCCGATGCCGGAGACTTCGCTGTTGGGCGAGAAGCCGAAGATGGCCGCGCAACCCAGTACCAGGAAGGCGATGATCGAGACGACCTTGATCAGTGCCAGCCAGAACTCGAACTCACCGTAGTTCTTCACGCTGAACAGGTTGGTCGCGGTCAGTGCGGAAGTGATCAGGAAGGCCAGGATCCAGATTGGCGCGCCGGGGAACCAGGCGTGGATGATCGCGGCGGCGGCGTTGGCCTCCAGCGGGATCACCAGGACCCAGAACCACCAGTACAGCCAGCCGATGGTGAAACCGGCCCAGTGACCGATCGAGCGGTCGGCGTAGGTGGAGAAGGAGCCGCTGTCCGGCTGCGCGACGGCCATTTCGGCCAGCATGCGCATCACCAGGACCACCAGCAGGCCGGCGACCAGATAGGAAATCATGACGGCCGGGCCGGCTTCGGCAATGGCGTGGCCGGAGCCTACGAACAGGCCTGCGCCAATGGCACCAGCGATCGAAAGCATCGTGACGTGACGATTTTGCAGGCCCTGGGAGAGCCCGGAGGTTGGGGTGCTGCTCATGCTTTACCTACAACTACGGAGGGAATTGCGTACTGCGGGAGTCGAGGTCCGTTTCAGGATTCCAACAAGTCGTTCAAGAAAGTGAACGCAAGGATCGCGCCACATTCTGTTACGACTTAAGTCGTAGATTGAGGTGATTCGCTACAAGGCCCGCCGGAAAGGCATTCCTGAAAACGACATCAATGTCTTTGTACGACCGTTCCATGTCGTTTATAGATAAGTAAAGTGTCGTTTGTGTAGAAACTACCCAGCCTTGTTGAGGGTGGGAAGGTCGCGCGGTAACACTGGCAGGCGAGCCAGGTGCAGCGCCACCAGCACGGCGATCCCCAGCAGGCTGGCAATGAACAGGCCGACGCCATTCCAGCCGTAGTGGTGCCAGAACACCCCGCCGGCGGTACCGGCGACGCTGGAGCCGACGTAGTAGCTGAACAGGTACAGCGACGACGCCTGGCCCTTGGCTTTCAGGGCGCGGCGTCCAATCCAGCTGCTGGCCACCGAGTGCGCGCCAAAGAAGCCGAAGGTGAACACCAGCAGACCGACCAGCACCAGGGCCAGCGGTTGTAGCAGGGTGATCAGTACGCCACCGAGCATCAGCGCGATCATCGCCCAGAGCACCTTGCGCCGGCCCAGGCGGTCGGCCAGGGAGCCGACCCAGGCGGAGCTGTAGATGCCCGACAGGTAGACCACCGAGAGCACGCCGACGATGGCCTGGCTCAGGTGGTAGGGCTCGGCCAGCAGGCGATAGCCGATGTAATTGAACAGGGTGACGAAGGCGCCCATCAGCAGGAACGCCTCGAGGAACAGCCACGGCAGGCCGGCGTCGCGGAAGTGCCCGGTAAACCCTTCGATGAGCCGGCGCGGCTTGAGCGGTGCCGGACGGAAGTTCTTCGACTCGGGCAGGATGCGCCAGAACAGCAGCGCAGCGGCCAGGGCGAGCACGCCCAGGGTGGCCAGCGCCACGTGCCAATTGACGTAGTCCACCAGCACGCCGCTGATCAACCGGCCGCTCATGCCGCCGATGGCATTGCCGCCGATGTACAGCCCCATGGACAGCCCGATGTGCTGCGGGTGGATCTCTTCGGAGAGGTAGGTCATTCCCACTGCCGCCAGGCCGCTGAGCGACAGGCCGAGCAGTGCGCGCATGGCCAGGACGCCGTGCCACGTCGGCATGAGCGAGCTGCCAAGGGTGAACAGCGCGGCGAGGACCAGCGAGGCGACCATGATCGACTTGCGCCCGATGGCGTCGGAGATCGGACCGGTGACCAGCAGGCCGAAGGCCATGGTGATGGTGGAGATCGACAGCACCAGGCTGCTCTGCGCGGCAGTCAGGCTGAAGGCCTTGGACAGCACCGGCATCATCGGTTGCACGCAGTAGAGCAGGGCGAAGGTGGCGAAGCCGCCGGAGAACAGCGCCAGCGAGGTACGCATGAATTCCGGGGTGCCTTTCTCGATGTAGGTTTCGATGTCTTCGACGACGTGCACCACGTCGCCGTTGGCTTCGCGCGCCGCGTCCAGCAGATCGGCCGGGTCGTTAGCAGCTACCGGTTCTTGTACGACAGACGGCGCGGCCGCCATGGGATGTTCTTCCCGCAAAGCCCGCAGGGCAGGTTGACTCACGACACACCTCAGGTAGATGACAGCAGAGGGCCTGGAATGGCGGCAAGAGCCCGCGCGGCCAGGCAAGGAGCAGGTTGGTAGTCGTTATTGGGCTTGTGTGGAAAGGATAAGGAGCGAGCTTTATTATTTCCAATATATTAATCGACACGTTTGAGTTGTTTTTCGAATCATTGTTTGGGGAGGCGGAATGGAGCTGCGTCACCTGCGTTATTTCATCGCTGTGGCGGAGGAACTGCACTTCGGGCGTGCCGCCGAACAGCTGGGTATTTCCCAACCACCGCTGAGCCAGCAGATCCAGGCGCTTGAAGAGGAGATCGGTGCGCGCCTCCTGGAACGTACCAACCGCCGCGTGGCGCTCACCGAGGCCGGCAAGCTGCTTCTCGACGAGGCCCGGCAGGTGCTCCAGCAGGTGGATCGCGCGGTGCTGCTGGCACGGCGGGCGCACCAGGGCGAAATTGGCGAGCTGAAGGTGGGCTTCACCGCGTCGGCGCCTTTCACCTCCAGTATCCCGCGGGCCATCCTGGCGTTTCGCCAGGCCTACCCGGATGTGCACCTGGATCTGCAGGAGCTGAGCAGCGGCCAGGCGGTACAGGCACTGCTGGAAGAGCGCGTGCAGGTCGGTCTGATCCGCCCGATTCCATTGCCGGAAACCCTGGAGGCCGTGGAGCTGTTCAGCGAACCACTGGTGGCGGTGCTGCGCGCCGATCACCCGTTGGCGCAGGCCAGCCAGGAGGGCCTGGAGTTCGCCCAACTGGCGGACGAGCCTTTCGTATTCTTCCCGCGCAGTTATGGCACGGGGCTCTACAGCCAACTGATGGCGCTGTCGCGACAGGCCGGCTTCAGCCCGCGCATCGCCCAGGAAGCGGGCGAGGCGATGACCATCATCGGCCTGGTCGCCGCGGGGTTGGGCGTATCGATGTTGCCGGCCTCGTTCCGCCGTACGCGGGTGGACGGCGTGGTCTACCGCACCCTGAGCGATCCGGGCGCTACCAGCTCGGTGTGGCTGGTGCGGCGGCGCAACGAGACGTCACGCCTGGCGCAGTCGTTCTTCGACCTGGTGACCGAGGAAGTGAAGGCCCAACACGGCGCGCGCTGAGCCGGGGCAAATATACCGGGCTGCCGCGCTCGCCCTTGTCATGGGCTTTGCATAGAATCCATCGGCACTCGATTGGTTCCTGGAGGGACGGCTCATGCGGCGTGTGGTGTTCAATCAGAAGGGCGGGGTCGGCAAGTCCAGCATCGCCTGCAACCTGGCGGCAGTGAGCGCAGCGGAGGGCTACCGCACCTTGTTGGTGGACCTCGATGCCCAGGCCAACTCCACCCACTACCTCACCGGCCTGACCGGCGAGGATCTCCCGGTGGGCATCGCCGACTTCTTCAAGCAGACGCTCTCGTCCGGACCATTCAGCCGCAAGGGCAAGGTCGACATCTACGAGACGCCGTTTGACAACCTGCATATCGTCACCGCCAGTCCCGAACTGGCCGACCTGCAGCCCAAGCTCGAGCAGAAGCACAAGATCAACAAGCTGCGCAAACTGCTCGACGAACTGGCCGACGACTACGATCGCATCTACCTGGATACGCCGCCAGCACTGAACTTCTATACGGTTTCCGCGCTGATCGCTGCTGATCGCTGCCTGATTCCCTTCGACTGCGATAGTTTTTCCCGCCAGGCACTCTACGGCCTGCTGCAGGAGATCGAGGAACTGAAGGAGGACCACAACGAGGATCTGGAAGTCGAAGGCATCGTGGTCAACCAGTTCCAGCCGCGCGCGACCCTGCCGCAGCAGCTGCTGGATGAACTGGTGGAAGAGGAACTGCCGGTGCTGCCGGTGTACCTGATGAGCTCGGTGAAGATGCGCGAGTCGCACCAGGCCTGCACCCCGCTGATTTTCTTCGAACCCCGGCACAAGCTGACCCAGCAGTTCGTCGAACTGCACAACCTGCTGGAAGCCTGAGCGGTTACTGGCTGATCAGCACATCGCAGGGCGGCCGACGCAGGAAGTAGCGCGTCGAGCTGCCCAGCATGGCCTGCTCGATGGCACCGCGGCTGCGGCTGCCAAGCACCAGCAGGTCCGGTGTCCATTCCCGCAATGCCGTCTCCAGCGCCTGCTGGGGCGTCCCCTGCTGCACCGCACACAGCAACTGTGGTCCCGCCGCAGGCACCTGCGCGCGCTCATCCTGCAGCGCCTGCCGCAGCAGTTCGCGCTGGGTGTCCAAGTGGCTGTCGGCGCGGCCGGCCTTCTTGCCAGGCTGGTAGGCGTTGAGCGCCAGCAGCTCGGCTTCGGGCGTGAGCAGCCGGTAGCCGGCACGCCAGGCCTGGCAGGAGCAATGTGACAGGTCCAGCCCGGAAAGCGCCTTCGCGTACGGCGTGGCGGACTCGTCCACGGCCAGCAGGATCGGTGCGCGGCAATGGCGGGCGATGCGCTCCAGGGTGGTGCCGTCGAAGCGCTCCAGCACCTGCTGGTGGTGCGCCCCGATCACCAGGAGGTCGGCATTCAGTTCCTGTACCGCCTGGGTGACGGTATTCGCCGCGCGGCCCTGGCGAATCACCAGGTGGTAGTCGGTGATGCCACTGGCGCGCGCCGCGTCGCGCAGCGCGACTTCAGCGGCTTCGCGGACCGTGGCCATCATGCGGTCGGGGAAGAATTCCTCGATGACGTGCAGCAGCGTGACGCTGGCGCCGTGCTGGCGGGCAAGCTGGGCGGCGCGACGCACCGCGATGTCCGCCTCGACACTGAGGTCGTGGGCGACGAGCAGGTTCCGGTACATGGTGGGTTCCCTCTGTGGCGCTTCCACTGTCGCGCCACGTAGGAAATTTCACCTTGATGCAGGGCAATGGCCCGGATTCAGCGGCTGCGCAGCTGATAGATGGCGTGGCTTTCGGCGACGACGTTGCCTTCGGCGTCCTTCAATTGCAGATCGAGGACGAATTCCGCCTTGCCCTGGTGCGTGGCTTCCTCGCCGATGCGCTGGATTTCTTCCTCACTGAGCCGCGCATCGACCGTGACGTCACTGGCGGCCGGGCGCAGGAAGCGCAGGCCGGCTTCCTTGACGATGGGGTAGAAGCGCCGGGCGTCGAAGCTGGTCAGCATCAGCACGCCGCCGGGCAGCTCGGCCACGGTGAACAGCGCCCCGGCGTACATGTTGTGGATGTGGTTCTCGTTGCCCTTGAGCGGCATGCGCAGGCGCACGTGGCCCGGCTCCAGCACCTCGGCCTTGAGGCCGGTGCGCTTGACGAACGCAATGTGCTCTTCGGTGAGCTGACGGATGAACTCTTCGGGGTAGGGCATGGGCGCGCTCCGCGTTTTTTTGCCCAAGCCTAGCCCGCGTGTGCGGTCTGGCAATGACCGCACCGATTGACCGAAACGCTCGCCCTCAGATGCCCTGGCGGGACAGCCAGTCCAGCAGTTGCGGCAGCGGCATCGCACCGCTCTGGCGCGCCACTTCCTGGCCATTGCGCAGCAGGATCAGGCTGGGAATCGAGCGAATCCCCAGGCGGGCGGACAGGTTCGGGTTGGCGTCACTGTCCAGCTTGGCCAGGCGCACCTTGCCCGACAGACGCGCGGCGGCCTGTTCGAACACCGGTGCAAAGCCCTTGCACGGCCCGCACCAGTCGGCCCAGACGTCGACCAGCAACGGCAGGTCGCCCTTGGCCTGGGCGGCAAAACCGGCCTCGTCGAGGTCGAAGGGCGTATCCAGCACGATTGGCGACTGACAGCGCCCGCAACTGGGCGAGTCGCCCAGACGCGTGGCAGGAACGCGGTTCAGGCCGTTGCAACTGGGGCAGGGGATGATCAGGGAGTCGGACATGGTGGGGCTCCAAAGGCGATACAGCAAAGATGGAGCCGCGGCGGGCGAATCTCAACGGTGCGTTGCGTGCTTTTCCGAAGATGGGCCGACGTGGGGCGTCGGCCCATGAGCATTACACGCGGAAGTGACTCACCAGCGTCTGCAACTGCCCGCCCAGGCGCGCCAGTTCGACGCTGGAGGCCGCGACTTCCTCGTTGGCCGAAGCGGTCTGTTCGGAGACGTCGCGGACGTTGACGACGCTGCGGCTGATTTCCTCGGCCACGGCGCTCTGTTCCTCGGCGGCGGTGGCGATCTGCTGGTTCATCGCCTGGATGTTGGAGACGGTGCGGGTGATCTCGCCGAGGGATTCGCCGGCCTGGCGGCTCAGGGCGACGCTGCTGGCGGTGAGTTCGCGGCTGCCGAGCATGACGCTGGAGACCTGGCGGGTGCCGCTCTGCAGGCCGGCGACCAGGGCTTCGATCTCTTCGGTGGACTGCTGGGTGCGCTGGGCCAGGCCGCGTACTTCGTCGGCGACCACGGCGAAACCACGACCCGCCTCGCCGGCGCGGGCGGCTTCGATGGCGGCGTTGAGGGCCAGCAGGTTGGTCTGCTCGGCCACCGACTTGATCACGTCCATGACCTTGCCGATCTTCTCGCTTTCCTGCTCCAGGCGCTGCATGGCGTCGGCGGAGCGTTCGACTTCCTCGGCCAGGCGCTCGATCTGCTCGACGGCCTTGTTCACCACGCGGTCGCCGTCCTGGGCCTGGTGGTCGGCGGCGGAAGCGGCCTGGGAGGCCTGCTCGGCGTTGCGCGCGACTTCCTGCACGGTGGCGGACATCTCGTGCATGGCGGTGGCGACCTGGTCGGTCTCGACCTTCTGGGTGTTGGCGCCGGCGCTGGTCTGCTCGGTGACGGCGGAGAGCTCCTCGGCGGCGCTGGCGATCTGGGTGACGCCGTCGCGGATGCCGCCGATCAGTTCGCGCAGGCTCTGGCTCATGCGCTGCATGCTCTGCTGCAGGCGGCCCAGTTCGTCGCGGCGGCTGACCTGGATGGTCTGCGACAGGTCGCCGGCGGCGATGCGGTCGACCACGGCCATGGTGTCGTGCAGCGGGCGGGTGATCTGGCGGGTGATGATCAGCGCGGCGATGCTGCCCAGCACCAGTGCGAGCAGGGTCACGAGGGTTTGCAGGCTGCGGGCTTTGGCGCTTTCGATATCGCGGCGATCCAGCTGCAGTTGGTACAGATTTTCGCTGATCTTGACGATATCCTGGCCCTGCGCGGTCATTTCCTTGCGCGCCTGGACGATGGCGGCCATGTTCTGGCGCAGCGTGACGACGGCGTCGCGGTAGGTACGCAGGGCGGTGCCAAGCTGCTGGACGTACGGCGCTTCGGCGACGCCGAGTACGCTTTCCAGGGCCGGCAGGCCGGCGATGCTTTCGTCGAGGCCGCGCGTCACGCCGTCACCGTTGCTGGTGAGGGCGGTGGCGAGGTAGTCGCGTACGTCGTAGCGGGCCTGCAGCAGGTCCTCGCGGGTGCCGGTGATGGCCTGGAAGCGGGTGGCGCGCTCTTCGTCGGCCGGGGCCTTGAGGATGTCCTGCTGGATCTGTGCGGTCAGTTCGGTGGCGCGGGCGGCGTTGTCCTGCAGCAGGCGGCGGGTGTTGCCGGCACTCTGGTAGCCGGCGCGCATGGCGGCCAGGGACTTTTCGTAGTCACCGATGATGCCCCCGAGCTGGTCCAGCATGCGCACGTTGTCCGGGCTGACGAAGGAGGCTCGCAGCTTCTGCTGTTGCGCCTTGAAGTCGGCCAGGGTGCTCATGACAGTGGCGGCTTCCTGCTCGGCGCCGTCGGCAATCATGTATTGCAGGCGGGTGATGCGCAGCTTGGTGAGGCGCGAGTTCAGCTCGGTGATGTCGCTCATCCAGTTGCTGCGGTCGATCAGCGAGCCAAGGCCGACCCAGCTGACAACGGCGAGGATGGCGGTGAAGGCGAGCACGAGGCCGAAGCCCAGGGCCAACTTGAGGTTCACACTCAGGTTGGATATCCAGCTATTCATTGACGATCTCCATGAAGGGTGGTGTGAAGTCAGGCCGTTCGGAGATTGTTCTTATTGGGGGCCAGGGTGGCGAACCACGTCCCTGCACTATCGGCAGGCTTGGACAGAACCCGATGGTGGCGTGCGAAAAAAGTTACCCACCCGCCAGCGCCGGAAGGCGGGTCGGAGTGCGGATGACGGGGGAAGGGAGGCGGAAGGCGGCCGCGCAATTCCCTTTTCGCTGGCGTATCAGGTGGCGCGGTCGCGCGGTTGCCCGGGGAGCAGGCAGCGACGACATTGTACGGAATGGTGAGGCCATCGTCTGCACGATGATGGCACCGGGATATGATGGCGATGCGTCAGCGGCTGTTCATGAGAGGACGTGCGAGGCACCTGGGGTGCCTCGCTGAGTGTCGCGGGTCAGGCCCTGGCGGCGTCCAGCGCCTGCGCAAGATCGGCGAGGATGTCGTCGATGTGCTCGATACCGATGGACAGGCGCACCATGTCGCGCGGTACGCCGGCCTTCTCCAGCTCTTCGTCGTTGAGCTGGCGGTGGGTGGTGGAGGCCGGGTGGCAGGCCAGGGACTTGGCGTCGCCGATGTTCACCAGGCGCACCACCAGCTGGAGTGCGTCGATGAAGCGGGCCCCCGCTTCCTGCCCGCCCTTGATGCCGAACGAGAGGATCGACGCGGGCTTGCCGCCCATGTAGCGCAGCGCCAGTTCCTGCTCGGGGTGATCGGCCAGGCCTGCGTACTTCACCCAGCTGACCTGCGGGTGGTCCTGCAGGTACTGCGCGACTTTCACGGCGTTCTCGCAGTGACGCTCCATGCGCAGGGCGAGGGTTTCCAGGCCCTGCAGGATGAGGAAGGCATTGAACGGGGAGAGCGCGGCGCCGGTGTTGCGCAGTGGCACGACGCGGCAGCGGCCGATGAAGGCGGCAGGGCCGAAGGCTTCGGTGTAGGTGACGCCGTGGTAGGACGGGTCCGGCGTGTTGAGCAGCGGGAAGCGCGCCTTGTTGTCGGCCCAGGGGAATTTGCCGGAGTCGACGACGATGCCGCCGATGCTGGTGCCGTGGCCGCCGATGTACTTGGTCAGCGAATGCACCACGATGTCCGCGCCGTGTTCGAACGGGCGGCAGAGGATCGGGGTGGCGACGGTGTTGTCGACGATCAGTGGTACGCCATGGCGGTGCACGGCATCGGCCAGGGCCTGAAGATCGACGATGTTGCCCGCCGGGTTGCCGATGGATTCGCAGAAGACCGCCTTGGTGCGCTCGTCGATCAGTGCTTCGAGGGCGGCGATATCATCGTGCGGCGCGAAGCGGGTCTGGATGCCGAAGCGTGGCAGGGTGTGGGCGAACAGGTTGTAGGTGCCGCCGTAGAGCTTGGCCACCGAGACGATGTTGTCACCGGCCTCGGCGACGGTCTGGATGGCGTAGGTGATGGCGGCCATGCCGGAAGCCACGGCCAGCGCTGCAACGCCACCTTCCAGGGCGGCTACGCGCTCCTCGAGCACTGCGTTGGTGGGGTTCATGATGCGCGTGTAGATGTTGCCGGCGACCTTCAGGTCGAACAGATCGGCACCGTGCTGGGTGTCGTCGAAGGCGTAGGAGCTGGTCTGGTAGATCGGTACGGCCACGGCCTTGGTAGTCGGGTCGGGGCTGTAGCCGGCGTGGATGGCCAGGGTTTCCGGTTTCATTGTTCGAGCGTCCTTGTGGCAGAAAGCCTCGAGGATGCGAGCGAGGCCCGGCCGCGGTCAATGACCGGGAGCAATGTGCCCTGGGCCTCGCTAGATCGCTTTTCGCTGAGCTTATAACCGGCTCAGGACGAGCAACTGATCTCCAGGTGCTTGCCCCAGTCCGGCGGTCGGCGGGTGAAGGCTTCGGCATCCGGCTGCTCGTCGAAGGGCCGGCTGAGTACCTTATGCAGGCGGCGCACCACGCTGAAATCGCCCTGTTCGGCAGCGCTGATGGCTTCCTGGGCGAGGTAGTTGCGCAGCACGTAGAGCGGGTTGACCGCGTGCATGCGCATGCGGCGCTCGTCCTGGCTGCCGCTTTCCCGCGCTACGCGGGCCTGGTAGTCGGTGGCCCAGGCGTCGAAGCCGGTGAGGTCGACGAAGTCTTCGCGCACCAGGGCCAGTGCCTGCTCGGGTGCCTGGTCGCCGAGGCGGCGGAAAAACAGTGAATAGTCCACCGCGCCCTTCTGCATGGTCTGCAACAGGCGCTGGACGAGTTCCAGGTCGCCGTCGTCGGCGGTGGTGAGGCCGAGGCGGCGACGCATCAGGTCCAGGTAGCTGGCCTGGTAGAGCGGCAGGAACAGATCCAGCGTGGCGCGCAGGTCGTCCACCTCGACGAAGGGCGTCAGCGCCTGGCCGAGCGCGGCGAGGTTCCAGTGGGCGATGGGTACCTGGTTGCTGAAGGAGTAGCGGCCGGTGTCGTCGGAGTGATTGCAGATGTGGTTGGCGTCGAAGTCGTCGAGGAAGGCGTAGGGGCCGTAGTCGAAGGTGATGCCGAGGATCGACATGTTGTCGGTGTTCATCACGCCGTGGCAGAAGCCGTAGGCCTGCCAGTAGGCGATCATCTCGGCGTTGCGCTCGACGACTTCGCGGAAGAACGCCAGGTAGGGCTTCTCGTCGGCCAGGCAGTGCGGGTAATAGGACTGCAGGACAAATTCGGCGAGGGTGCGCAGCTGTTCTTCCTGCTTGGTGTAGTAGAAGTACTCGAAGTGGCCGAAGCGCACGTGGCTGGGCGCCAGGCGCAGCAGCATGGCGCCGGTCTCCTTCGACTCGCGCCATACCGTGGTGCTGGAGCCGGTGACGCACAGCGCGCGGCTGCTGGGGATGCCCAGGGCGGCGAGGTATTCGCTGGCGAGGAATTCGCGGATCGACGAGCGCAGCACCGCGCGACCGTCGCCCATGCGCGAGTAGGGCGTCTGCCCGGCGCCCTTGAGGTGCAGGTCCCAGTGCTCGCCGGCCTCGTTCACCACTTCGCCCAGCAGCAGGCCGCGGCCATCGCCCAGGCGTGGGTTGTAGGCGCCGAACTGGTGCCCGGAATAGACCATGGCGCGCGGGTCCGCCTCTTCCCAGAGCTTGTGGCCGGCGAAGATTTCCGCGAACAGCGGGTTATCCGCCTCGCTCGGGTCGAGATCGAGCAGGGCCATGGCGGCGGGGCTGACGACGACCAGGCGCGGGTCGGCGATGGGATCGGGCAGGACCTGGGTGGAAAACGCGTCGCCCAGGCGGGCGAAGCGATTATCGAAGGTCAGTTCGTCGAGCTTTTTCACAATCTAACTCCGGACAAGTCCGAGCATTGTGCTCGGACTTGTCCGAAGGCGTCCACCCTCAGGCCTTGTCGCCGTTGGGCTTGTCGGTTGCCTGGGGGCCGCTGATCTTCACCGGCGTGGCGGCGGGTTGTTGCTGGCCGACGATGACCTGGGCTTCCTGGCCCTGGAAGTTCTTCAGGAACACGTCGACCTGGTTGAACGCCATGTCGATGCCGGCCTCGCGGAAGGCCAGGGCGATGCGCGTGAGGGTCTCGTCCACCGCCGGGTTGCGGTCGCCCAGCTCGCGCACGTGGAAGCGCAGTTCGTAGTCGAAGGTGCTGGCGCTGATCGTGGTGAAGTACACCACCGGGTCCGGGTCGCGCAGGATGCGGGTGTTGGCGTGGGCAGCGTCGAGCATGATCTTGCGCGCAAGTGGCAGGTCGCTCTCGTAGGCCAGGCCGATCTTGATGGTCACCCGCGTCACGGTATCGCTCAGCGACCAGTTCACCAGCTGACCGGTGATGAAGGTCTGGTTCGGAACGATGATTTCCTTGCGGTCGAAGTCGGTGATGGTGGTGGCACGGATGCGAATCCGGCTGACGGTGCCGGACAGCGTGCCGATGGTCACCACGTCGCCGATCCGCACCGGGCGTTCGAAGAGGATGATCAGGCCGGAGACGAAGTTGGAGAAGATCGCCTGCAGGCCGAAACCCAGGCCGACCGACAGCGCGGCCACCAGCCATTGCAGCTTGTCCCAGCTCACCCCGAGGGTGGACAGGGCGCTGACGATGCCGATGCCGCTGATCGCGTAGGAGAGCAGGGTGGTGATGGCGTAGGCGCTGCCCTGGGCCAGGGTCAGGCGCTGCAGCACCAGCACTTCCAACAGGCCGGGCAAGTTGCGCGCCAGGGCCACGGTCACGGCGGCGATCACCAGGGCCATGAGGAAGTCGCTCAGGCTGATCGGCGTGGTCGACGCCGCGTCGCCGGTGCCGCTGGTGTACTGGTAGAGGGTCACGTTGTCGAGGTAGGAGACGACGCTGATCAGGTCGGCCCAGACCCAGTACAGGGTGACCACGAAGCCGATCAGCAGGCCCAGGCGGATCAGTCGCATCGACTGGTCGTTGATCTGCTCGATGCCCAGGGTCGGCTCTTCGACTACCTCGGTGCCTTCGATGCCTTCCTTGGGCGCGTTCTGCCGCTTCGACAGCGCACGCTGGTAGGCCAGGCGGCGGGCAGCGACGCCCATGCCGCGGACGAAGGTGGCTTCCACCACCATCCAGAACATCAGCAGGAACAGGGTGTCGATCAGCCGGTCGGTGAGCTTGAGTGCGGTGTAGTAGTAGCCGAAGCCGACCGCCAGGAACAGTGCCACGGGCAGGGCGGTGAACAGCAGGCCGACGATCATCTTGATCATCGACGGGCGCTCGCTGGACGGGCTGTTGAACAGCAGTTGGGCGAGCAGCCAGGTCATCGCGCCATAGCCGAACAGCACCACGGCGATACCGATCACGTCGTCGGCCAGCGAGGCCGGGGAGTGCTCGGCGACGGTCACGACGGCCACCAGCGACATCACCACCAGGCCCAGTCGGCGCATCAGTTTGCCGAGGAACTGCACCTGCGGCTGGCTCCAGTGGAAATGCCGCTCGGCGATGCCGCCCGGCCGCAGGATACGGTGCGCGGTGTAGAACACCAGCCAGACCTGCGCCATCTCCAGCAGCGCGCTGCCCAGGGTGGCGTTCTGGCCACGGGCGTCGAGCAGCAGGGCGAGACCGGCGATGGCCAGGGCGAGGGTACCGGGCAGGGCGAGCAGCACGGCGAGCAGCAGGGCCAGCGGGGTGTGGGCCTGGCTGTCACGTTTGAAGTGGCCGATGTCGTCGTTCAGCGATTCCAGCTTGTCGTAGAGGAACCGGCGCTTCCACAGCAAGGCGGCGACCAGCAGGAGCAGCGGCAGGAACAGGAAGGGCCGGTCGATCAGGCCTTCGCCCAGCTCCTTTACGCCCGAGCCCCAGGGCACTTCGGCCAACTGGTGGTGCAGCAGGGTCGGGGTCATCTTGAACCAGGACAGGTCCAGCGGGCGGTTGCTGGGAATCCAGAACATCTGCTCGTCGAGGGTCGCGCGCAGGCTGCTGCTGGTTTCCTTGAGCTGCTTCTGGTTCAGCTGCAGGGTGATGGCTTCGTTGAGCAGCGCGTTCAGTTCGTGGTTCAGGCGCTCCATCAGTTCCAGGCGGGTATCCACCAGCTCGGAGAGGTCCTTGCGCAACTGCGGGGTGACGCTTTCCTGCGATTGCTGGGCGAGCAGGTTGTCGATGTAGACCTGGGTGTTGTTGATCTCGTCGCGCTTCTGGTTCAGCTCGAACTGGTACAGGCGCAGGTCGGCGATCTCGTCGGCAAGGTCCTGGTCGGTCTTGATCACCGGCAGCGACTGCTTCTGCTGGTAGAGGATCTTCGACAACAGCAGGCTGCCGCGCAGCACGTTGATCTGCTCGTCCAGGGCTTGTTCGCCCTGGGTCAGGTTGTCCAGCTGCTGCTTGGCTTCGAGGTTGCGCCGGGTCAGGGTGTTGAGGCGGTCGGTGGTGCGCAGCAGGTAGTCGGAGAGCTTGAGGTTGGCGGCGTTCTCGTGGCTCAGCAGGCTGTCGGTGCCGGCGGCCTGGTCGGCGTCCTTGGACAGTTCGGCCACGGTCTTCTCCGACTGCTCGCGGCGCTTGTCGCTGATCATCGCCTGCAGTTCGAGGGTTTCGCGCTCCTCGCGGCCGATACGCTCGGCCAGCAGATCGCGCTGGCTAGAAGCGAGGTCGAGCAGCAGGTTGTTCCCGGCCAGCTGCTTGCGCAGCAGCAGGTTCTGCGCGATCAGCGCGGCCTGCTCCGCCAGCAGCTCGTTGCGGCGCTCGTCAGGCAGGGGCTTGGCGCCTTCCTTGCCAGCCTTGAGGGCGGTGTTGATGTCCAGCAGGCGGGTCTGGTTCTTGCTCAGGTCGGCCTGGGCGCGCTCGGGGCGAGTCTGCGCGGTGAGGATCTCGCTCTTGGCGTCGATCATCTCTTTCTGCCAGGCGGCCAGCTGGGTGGATTGCTCGTTGAGGAGCATTTCCAGTTGGGTGGCGTTGTAGCCGCCGTAGCGCTGGGCGGCCGGCTTGTCGCTGCTGCCCTTGAGGCGGGTGAGGGCCTTCTGGTTCTCGCTGATCAGCTTGGGCGCATCGGCCAGGCGGGCGTTGAGCTCGCTCAGTTGCTTCTCGCTGTCGGCCTTGGCGGCCAGCAGCTTGAGGGTGTTTTCCAGGCTGGCCTTGATCGGCTTGGCCTCGGCGTCCGACAGCTTGCGGTCAGCCAGGCCGTCGAGGCTCTGCTGCACCTGGTCGACGCTGGGCGGGGTGGAGTCGGCGGCCAGCGCAGGCAGGCCGGTGAGCGAGCCGCCCAGGAGGACGACGGTCAGAAGGGTACGCAGCAGGAATGACATGGTCGCGTTCAGCGGCTCGTGCAAAAAAGTGGAGTGAGGGTAGTTCTGGCAGGCCGGCACCCGCAAGCGGGCGCCGGTGGGCGGTCAGAGGAAGAGCCCGGGACCGGGGCGACCTTCGGGAAATTTGACCCCGACCTTGCGGATCTTGTTCCCGTCCAGGGCGGCGACGGTCCAGGTCAGGCCGTTCCATTCCACCTGGTCGCCGATGATCGCCTGGCCGCCGATCTCGTGGGCGATAAAGCGGCCCAGGTGCTGCTCCCCGTCCACCCCGTCGAGCTTCAGGCCGTAGAGCGAGGCCACGGCGGAGAGCTGCGCGTCGCCTTCGAGCACGAAGTCGCCGAAGAAGCGCGCGCTCAGGCCGCGGTCCGGGGCCTGGCTGAACAGTTTGCCCAGCGGCGAAAGGTCATGCTCGTGGCCGATCACGCAGAGGATGTCGTCGGCCTCGAGGATGGTGCTGCCGGACGGGTGGAGCAGCTGGGTACCGCGGAACAGCGCGGCGATACGGGTGCCCTCGGGCATCTTCAGCTCGCGCAGGGCGGCGCCGATGCACCACTTCTCCTTGCTCAGGTGGTAGACGAACAGCTCCCACTCGCTGGTCGGGTGGACTTCCAGGCCGGCGCGGGAGATCGGTGCCGGGTCCGGCGGCACCACCACGCGCAACAGCTTGGCGGCCCAGGGCAGGCTGGTGCCTTGCACCAGCAGCGAAACCAGCACGATGAAGAAGGCCACGTTGAAGAACAGTTGCGCGTTGGGAAGGCCGGCCATCAGCGGGAACACCGCAAGAATGATCGGCACCGCGCCGCGCAGGCCGACCCAGGCGATGAAGGCCTTCTCGCGGCCATGGAAGGCACGGAACGGGAACAGGCCGACCAGCACCGACAGCGGGCGGGCGAAAAGGATCATCCACAGCGCAAGGCCAAGGGCGGGCAGGGCGATGGGCCAGAGGTCGTGGGGCGTGACCAGCAGGCCCAGCACCAGGAACATGCCGATCTGCGCCAGCCAGGCCATGCCGTCCAGCATGTGCATGATGCCGTGGCGCGAGCGGATCGGTTGGTTGCCCAGCACCAGGCCGCACAGGTAGATGGCGAGGATGCCGCTGCCGTGCACGGCGTTGGCCAGGGCGAAGATCAGCAGGCCGCCGCTGATCGCCAGCAGCGGGTAGAGACCGTTGGCCAGGTGGATGCGGTTGATCACCTGCAGCAGCAGCCAGCCGCCGGCGAGGCCCAGTAGGGAGCCGATGCCGAACTCACGCAGGAAGTGCCAGAGGAAGCTCCAGGACAGGCCGCTCTCGCCGTGGGCGAGCATGTCGATCAGGGTGACGGTGAGGAACACCGCCATGGGGTCGTTGCTGCCCGATTCGATTTCCAGGGTTGCGGTGACCCGCTCGTTCAGGCCCTTGCCGCCCAGCAGCGAGAACACCGCCGCGGCGTCGGTAGAGCCGACGATGGCGCCGATCAGCAGGCCCTCCATCCAGCTCAGCTTGAACAGCCAGGCGGCGGCGATGCCGGTCAGCCCGGCGGTGATCAGCACCCCGGCGGTGGCCAGCGACAGCGCCGGCCAGAGGGCCACGCGGAAGCTCGAGACCCGTGTGCGCAAGCCGCCGTCCAGCAGGATCACCGCCAGCGCCAGGTTGCCCACCAGGTAGGCCATGGGGTAGTTCGAGAAACCGATGCCGCCGGGGCCGTCGGTGCCCGCGATCATGCCCACGGCGAGGAAGATCACCAGGATCGGTATGCCCAGGCGCGAGGACAGCGAACTGACCAGGATGCTCATGCCGATCAGCACAGCTGCAATCAGGAAATAGCTGTTGATGGCCACGGCATCCAAGGTGTCGACCTCCTGGGGAATGGGGGAGTGGCGACGCTACGCAAGGATCAGGATGCAGGCCGCATGCCAATCGATTCTAACCTGCGGATTTACAAGGCTGTCAAAGGTTTGTTGAGGACCGTTCGGCGGCGCTTTCGGGCCGGGACCCGACGGCAGTCCAGGCGGGAACCCGGCTCGGTGAGTTCTGGTCGATGGACCCTCGGCCGCGGGTCTCGTTTGCTGCGGGTTGGGCGGCTTTCGGGCAGGCCTGGGGATCATGCTCCAGGGTGGCGCGCCGACCAGCCAGCGGCTCCGCCGCCTGGGCGGTCGTTCCGCAGGCATAAAAAAGCCCCGGACGTGACCGGGGCACAAGGGGCATGCAGGGGCCTAGAACCAGGCGTCCTGCATGGTGGAACAGGTATCGTCGCGGCCTTCGAGCAGCGCCAGGTCGTGGTGGCAGGACGGCACTTCCCAGGTCAGGAAGTAGCGCGCTGCCTGCAGCTTGCCGCGGTAGAAGTCGACATCGGATGCCTCGCCACGGGCCAGGCCCTCCTCGGCGCGGATGGCCTGCTCCAGCCAGCGCCAGCCGATCACGGCGTGGCCGAAGACCTTCAGGTACAGCGCGGAGTTGGCCAGGCCCTGGGCCACGCGGCCCTGCATCAGGTCGCCAAGCAGGCTCAGGGTGGTCGCGGACAGGCGCGCCATCAGCTGCTCCAGCGGTTCGCGCAGCTTGTCCAGCGACGGGTGCGCGCTGGCGCGCTCGCAGCACTGGTTGATCAGGCGGGTCAGCTGCTTGAGGCCGGCGCCATTGTTCTGCGCCAGCTTGCGGCCAAGCAGGTCCAGGGACTGGATGCCGTGGGTGCCTTCGTGGATCGGGTTCAGGCGGTTGTCGCGGTAGTACTGCTCCACCGGATACTCGCGGGTGTAGCCATGACCGCCGAGGATCTGGATTGCCAGTTCGTTGGCCTTCAGGCAGAACTCCGAGGGCCAGGATTTGACGATCGGGGTGAGCAGGTCGAGCAGTTCGTGGGCCTGCTTGCGCTCGTCCTCGGTGGGCAGCGTTTCGCAGTCATCCACCAGGCGCGCGGCATAGAGACCGAGGTCGAAGGCGCCTTCGACGTAGGCCTTCTGGGTCAGCAGCATGCGACGCACGTCGGTGTGCTGGATGATCGACACCGGGGCGGAGGTCGGGTCCTTGGCGTCCACCGGGCGACCCTGCGGGCGCTCGCGGGCGTACTCCAGGGAATACAGGTAGCCGGCGTAGCCGAGCATGATGGCGCCCATGCCCACGCCAATGCGGGCCTCGTTCATCATCTGGAACATGTAGGCCAGGCCGTGGTGCGGTTTGCCGACCAGGTAGCCGACGCACTCACCCTTGTCGCCGAAGTTCAGTGCGGTGGAGGTGGTGCCGCGCCAGCCCATCTTGTGGAACAGGCCCGCCAGCGTCACGTCGTTGCGCGCGCCGAGGGAACCGTCGTCGTTGACCAGGAACTTCGGCACGATGAACAGGCTGATGCCCTTCACGCCAGCCGGTGCGTCCGGCAGCTTGGCCAGCACCATGTGCACGATGTTGTCCGACAGTGGGTGATCGCCGCCGGAGATGAAGATCTTGTTGCCCTTGATCCGGTAGCTGCCGTCGGCGGCCGGTTCCGCGCGGGTGCGGATGTCGGCCAGGGACGAGCCGGCGTGGGGTTCGGTCAGGGCCATGGTGCCGAACCAGCGGCCTTCGATCATCGGCTGCAGGAACAGGCGTTTCTGCTCGTCGCTGCCGAAGGTCTCGATCAGGTGGCTGGCGCCCATGCTCAGCATCGGGTAGGACGAGGTGGCGATGTTGGCCGACTGGAAGTGCGCGAAGCAGGCGCGCGACAGCAGGTGCGGCAACTGCATGCCGCCCTGTTCGAAGCTGCGCGAGGCGTTCTGGAAGCCGGCTTCGTTGAAGGCGTCCACCGCCGGTTTCACTTCCGGGATGAGCACTGCGCCGCCATCGACGTACTGCGGTTCGTTCTCGTCGTTCTTGCGGTTGTGCGGGGCGAACAGCTCCTCGGCGATGCCGCGAGCGGTGCCCAGGGCGGCGTCGAAGGTCTCGCGGTTGTGGTCGGCGAAGCGTTCACGCTGGGTCAGGGCCTCGGCGTCGAGCACTTCGTAGAGTTCGAAAGCGAGGTTGCGGGAGCTGAGCAGGGTCTCGGACATGGATCGACCTCCGTGGGAATCGCCGCAGTCTAGTCTGGTGAATGAAGCAAGCACAGAATCATCCATGAGCGTGATAAAGGGCTAAAACGCCCGGACTCCCGGCTGGCTCCGGCGACAGCGGACTCGCACCGCACACACCGCAGGACCTAAACTGCGCGCCTTGAGGAGTCCGCCACCTATGAACTACCGCCACGCCTACCACGCCGGCAACCACGCCGACGTGCTGAAACACATCGTCCTCGCCCGAATCTTCGCGCTCATGGCGCGCAAGGACACACCTTTTGCCTACCTCGACAGCCATTCGGGCATCGGCCTGTACGACCTGCTGGGCGACGAAGCCAGCCGTACCGGTGAGTGGGAGGCGGGCATCGGTCGTCTGTTCGAGCGCGATGACCTGCCCGAGCTGCTGCAGGATTATCTGAGCGTCGTGGGCGCACTGAATCCCGATGGTGGCCTGGCGTTCTATCCCGGCTCGCCGGAGCTGGCGCGTCGCCTGACTCGTCCGCAGGATCGGCTGATGCTCAACGAACTGCACCCCGAGGACGGCCGCCTGCTCAAGGCCAACATGGCCGGCGAGCGGCGCATCTCGGTGCACCAGGGTGACGGCTGGCTGTTGCCGCGGGCCTTGCTGCCGGTGGCAGAGAAGCGGGGCGTGCTGCTGATCGACCCGCCCTTCGAGCAGCCGGACGATCTCGAGCGCTGCGTGACCGCGCTGGACGAAGCCATCGGCCGCATGCGCCAGACCGTGGTCGCCATCTGGTACCCGATCAAGGACCGTCGCCAGCTCAAGCGTTTCTACCAGCGTCTGGAGAAGACCTCGGCGCCGAAGCTGCTCCGCGTCGAGCTGTGCGTGCATCCGGCGGACTCCGCCGATCGCCTGAACGGTTCCGGACTGGTCATCGCCAATCCGCCGTGGCCGCTGGACGAAGAGCTGCGCGGGCTGTTGCCGTGGCTGGTTGAGACGCTGGCGCAGAGCGAAGGCAGCAGCCAGGTGGACTGGCTGATCGCTGAATGAAAAAAGCCCCGGCAATGCCGGGGCTTTTTCGTGGTGCCGAGCGGTGGTGCGGAGCGGGCCTGTCGCGGCCGGAGTCCGCTCCTGCGCCGTGGGGAGATATAGCGCTCCCTGTGACAGCGGGTCATCCCCGTATTTGCGCCCGCACGGCGCCCGCTTCACGCCGGCAGGCAGACGCCGGTGCCGCCCAGGCCGCAGTAGCCGTTGGGGTTCTTCGCCAGGTATTGCTGGTGATAGGCCTCGGCGTAGTAGAACGGAGGCACCTCGCGGATTTCCGTGGTGATCTCGCCGTAGCCCTTGGCGCTGAGTTCCTTCTGGAAGGCCGCGCGACTGGCGTCGATGGCGGCTTTCTGCGCCTGGTCGAACCAGTAGATCGCCGAGCGGTACTGGGTGCCGGTGTCGTTGCCCTGGCGCATGCCCTGGGTCGGGTCGTGGGATTCCCAGAACACCTTCAGCAGTGCCTCGATGCTGGTTTCACGCGGGTCGTACGCCACCAGCACCACTTCGCTGTGGCCGGTCAGGCCGGAGCAGACCTCGTCGTAGGTCGGGTTCGGCGTGAAACCGCCGGCGTAGCCCACCGCGGTGACCCACACGCCCGGTTGTTGCCAGAAACGCCGCTCCGCGCCCCAGAAACAGCCCAGGCCGACAACGATCTGCTGCACGCCGGCGGGGAAGGGCGCAGTCAGCGGGCGGCCATTGACGTAATGCGCTTCGGGCACCGGCATCGGGCTTTCGCGCCCCGGCAGGGCCTGGGCGGAGCTGGGCAGTTCCAGCTTGTGGGCAAGTATTTGCGAGCGCAGGGTCATGGCATTCGTCTCCTCTGAACAGGGGCGGCAATAGACTCGGGTACTCGCCGAAGATTACAGCGTTTGATTCACTTTGCGGGATGTTTGAGCGGATTCGCGGGTTTGGCTGCGGGCACGCCGTGCCAGAGCGACTCAGTGTGGGCGGCAGGGGTAGCGCTGCAGGCTGGAGGAGAGGTCGTGGCTGGGGATGGGCTTGTCGAACAGGTAGCCCTGGCCGATGTCGCAGCGGTTGCGCCGCAGGAAGGCCAGTTGGGCGGCGGTCTCGACGCCTTCGGCGACCACCTGCAGCTTGAGGTTGTGGGCCATGGCGATCACCGCGGAGGTGATTTCCATGTCGTCCTGATTGTCCGGGATGTCCTTGATGAAGCTGCGGTCGATCTTGATCACGTCGATGGGGAATTTCTTCAGGTAGCTCAGCGACGAGTAGCCGGTACCGAAGTCGTCCATGGCCAGGGTCAGGCCGAGGTTCTTCAGGCGCTCCAACTGCTGGCGGGTGTCGTCGGTAGCGTCCAGCAGCAGGCTTTCGGTGAGCTCCAGCTCCAGTTGGCTGGCCGGGATGCTTTCCTCGTGGAGAATCGCGGCGATGGAGCCGACCAGGTCCGGGTCGCTGAACTGCTTGGGCGACAGGTTGATCGCCATGTGCAATTCGCCCAGCCCCTTGGCGGCCAGCTCGCGCACCTGGCGGCAGGCCTGGCGGATCACCCATTTGCCGATGGGGATGATCAGGCCGGTTTCCTCGGCGACGCTGATGAACTGGTCCGGGCGGATCATGCCCTTTTCCGGGTGCTGCCAGCGCAGCAGGGCTTCCAGGCCGAGCAGCGCGCCACTGCGCAGGCACAGCTTGGGCTGGTAGTGCACGGCGAGTTCGTCCTGTACCAGGGCGCGGCGCAGGTTGCTCTCGACGAACAACTTGTAGCTGGCCTCGGCGGTCATCGCCTCGGTGAAAGTCTGCACCTGGTGCTTGCCGTTGGCCTTGGCCTTGTGCAGCGCGAGACCCGCGTGCTTCATCAAGGTCTGCGGGTCCTGTCCGTGCTGCGGCGCGTAGGCGATGCCCACGGAACCGGTGATGCTGATCAACTGGTTGTCGACGAACAGCGGCTTGTCGAGCACGTCGAGGATCTGAGCGGCGACCTTCTCGCCACGGCCGGCCACGGACTCCTCCAGCAGCACGGCGAATTCGTTGCTGGCGAAGCGCGCCAGGGTGGCGCTGTCGCTCAGGCTGCTGCGCAGGCGCCGGGCGAGGTTGGCCAGCAGCTTGTCGCCGGTCTGGTGCCCGAGGCTGTCGTTGATCCGCTTGAAGTTGTCGATGTCCACCAGCAGCAGGCTCAGCGAGTGCTCGCTGCCCACCTGCAGGCGTTCCTCCAGGGCATTGATGAAGAAGTGCCGGTTGGCCAGGCCGGTGAGGTTGTCGCGGTAGGCGAGCTTCTCGATGTGCTGCTGGGCCAGCTTGCTATGGGTGATGTCTTCGTAGATGCCGATGTAGTGGGTCAGCTCGCCCTTGTCGTCGTAGACCTTGGACAGCGACAGCTGGCCCCAGTAAGGCTCGAGGTTCTTGCGTCGGCTGCGGAACTCGCCCTGCCAGCTGTTCTGCGTGACGAGGGTGGAGCGGGCGTCGAACAGCAGCTCGCTGAGGTTGGCCAGTGCCGGCAGTTCCGGCAGGCGGCGGCCACGCACTTCGTCGGCGCCGTATTGGGTGATCGCGGTGAAGCTCGGGTTGACGTACTCCACCAGGCCGTCGCGGTCGATCAGCAGGAAGGCGCTGGCACTCTGCTCGACGGCGCGCTGGAACAGGTGCAGCGCGCTGGAGACGTTGCGCCGTTCGTGGTTCATCAGGACCTGGGCGTACTGGTCGGCCAGCTCGCCGGCGAAGGCGATCTCGTCGCTCTGCCACATGCGGACTTCGCCGACGTGTTCCAGGCAGAGCACGCCGACTACTTCGCCGCCGACGCGGATGGTGGCGTCGAGCATGGCGCTGATGCCCTGCGGTCGCAGGTAACGCTTGGCCAGCTCCTGGGTGCGCGGGTCCTGCTGGGCGTTGTGGGCGTCGATGGCGCGGCCGCTGTGCACCGCGTCGAGGTAATTGGGGAAGTGGCTGGCGTCGATGTCCTGCGGCTTCTCGTACTGGTCGGTGTCGCGGCGGTAGATGGTGACCGCTTCCAGGCGATGGTCCGGGTGCAGGCGCCAGATGCCGGCACGGGCCACGTCGTAAGCCTCGCAGGCGGCCTGGGCGATCAACTGGGCGGCTTCGAGCAGCGGGTCGCTGGACAGGTAGCGGTGCCGCGCCAGGCGCACGATCAGGTTCTGCTGGGTGCGCGAGCGTACCAGATGCTGCAGGTGTTCGTCCTGGGAGCGCTGGTACATCTCCAGCGACATCTTCAGGCGGATATTCTGGGCTTCCAGGTCCAGCAGGCGCGGGTCCAGCTCGGTGCTCTGCTCGTCGCTCTCGTCCTGCAGCAGGTAGCCGTGGAGCAATTGGCGGCCGTGCTGCTGGAAGGCTTCGCCGACCTCCAGCACGTTCAGCGTGCCGCGCGGCGAGTGGAGCAGGTAGCGCACCCGGTAGCGGCCGTCCTTGAGCAGTTGCTGTTGTACTTGCTCATGCAGGCGATGGCGCGCTTCGGGCTCCATCAGGCTGGCGTAGGGGGCGTCGAGTATGCCGCAGAGGTCCTGGGCCGGTACGCCGATCTGGCGTTCGCAGCCAGGGTCCAGGAACAGAAGTGTCCAGCTGGGTTCATTCAAACGCTCGAAGCGCAGCATCCCGAGCCTCGAAGGGACGGGAAGCTGCGTGACAACCTCGGCCGCCTGACGGCTGGCGGCATCGGGATGGCTCTTCATGCGCGGTGGATTTCCAGGGTGCTGGGCGAGGTACATGGCCTCGCCCGACTTCTATGGGCGTTGGCAAGATTTGCATGAGGCACGGGGCCATGACAAGCCAAGACTGTATCGGCCGTCACACTGGGAAGTTGAACCTGGGGCAGGAGCCTGGCGTGACCGCCTGTCCGGCAAAAAGAAGCCCCGCCATCCGGCAGGGCTGGAGAGTACGAGCGTGGCGTGCTCGTCGAGAGGAAGGGCCGGATGCGACCGGCCCTTTGCAACACTTACAGCAGCAGGGTGCGGATATCACCCAGCAGGTCGGACAGACGCTTGGTGTAGCGTGCGGCGGCCGCCCCGTTGATCACGCGGTGATCGTAGGACAGCGACAGCGGCAGCATCAGGCGCGGCTGGAAGGCCTTGCCGTCCCAGACCGGCTGCATGGTCGCCTTGCTGACACCCAGGATCGCCACTTCCGGCGCGTTGACGATCGGCGTGAAGCCGGTGCCGCCAATGTGGCCGAGACTGGAGATGGTGAAGCAGGCGCCCTGCATGGCGTCGGCGGAGAGCTTCTTGGTGCGCGCTTTCTCGGCCAGTTCGGCGGCTTCGGCGGCGAGCTGCAGGAGGCTCTTCTGGTCGACGTTCTTGATCACTGGGACCAGCAGGCCGTCCGGCGTGTCCACGGCGAAGCCGATGTTCACGTACTTCTTGCGGATCAGTGCCTTGCCGCTGGGGGCCAGGGAGCTGTTGAAGTCCGGCATTTCCTTGAGCAGGTGGGCACAGGCCTTCAGCAGGATCGGTAGCACGGTCAGCTTGACGCCAGCCTTCTCCGCAACGGCCTTCTGGGCCACGCGGAAGGCTTCCATCTCGGTGATGTCGGCCGAGTCGAACTGGGTCACGTGCGGCACGTTCAGCCAGCTGCGGTGCAGGTTGGCGGCGCCGACCTGCATCAGGCGGGTCATGGCCACTTCTTCCACTTCGCCGAACTTGCTGAAGTCGACTTCCGGGATCGGCGGGATGCCCGCACCACCCGTGGCGCCAGCCGGCGCGCCGGATTTGGCGCGTTGCAGCTGTTCCTTGACGAACGCCTGTACGTCTTCCTTGAGGATACGGCCCTTGGGACCGGTGCCTTTCACTTCAGCCAGCTCGACGCCGAACTCGCGGGCGACCATGCGCACCGCAGGGCCTGCGTGGACCTTGGTGCCGTCGCGGCTGGGTGCGCCCACCGGGGCCGCTTCCGGAGCCTTGGCCGGAGCCGCGGCAGCCGGTGCCGGAGCGGCGGCAGGAGCGGCAGCGGCTGGCGCCGGAGCAGCCGCCGGAGCTTCTGCGGCCGCCGGGGCAGCAGCGCCCGCGACCTTGAGCTTGAGGATCAGGTCGCCGGTGCCGACTTCGTCACCGATCTTGATCGACACGCTTTCCACCACGCCGGAGGCCGGCGAGGGGATTTCCATGCTGGCCTTGTCCGACTCCAGGGTGATCAGCGACTGGTCGGCTTCGACCGTGTCGCCGGCTTTCACCATGACTTCGATGACGTTGGCCTTGCCGGCCGAGCCGATGTCCGGGACATGGATGTCCTGGACGCTGGCGGCAGCAGGCGCGGCAGCCGGCGCCGGAGCCTCTGCCTTCGGCGCCTCGGCGGCCGGGGCCTGCGCTTCGGCTTTGGGCGCTTCGGCGGCAGCCGAACCACCCTCGACTTCCAGCTCGAGGATCTCGTCGCCTTCCTTCAGGGTGTCGCCCACCTTGACCTTCAGGCTCTTCACCACGCCAGCTTTCGGCGAGGGGATTTCCATGCTGGCCTTGTCGGATTCCAGGGTCAGCAGGCTCTGGTCGGCCTCGACGGTATCGCCGACCTTGACCAGCAGTTCGATGACTTCACCCTGGCCATTGCCGATGTCGGGTACACGAATCAGTTCGCTCATCGTGCCTCTCCTCAGCAGTCCAGCGGGTTACGTTTTTCGGGGTTGATGCCGAACTTGGCGATGGCTTCCGCCACGACCTTGGGTTCGATATCGCCACGATCAGCCAGGGCTTCCAGCGCGGCCAGAACGACCCAGTGACGGTCCACTTCGAAGAAGTCGCGCAGCTTGCGGCGGCTGTCGCTGCGGCCGAAGCCGTCGGTGCCCAGGACCTTGAACTCCTTGCTCGGAACCCACTGGCGGATCTGCTCGGCGTAGAGCTTCATGTAGTCGGTGGAAGCGATGACCGGGCCCTTGCGGCCGGACAGGCACTCTTCGACGTAGCTCTGCTTGGGCTTCTGACCCGGGTGCAGGCGGTTCCAGCGCTCAACGGCGAGGCCGTCGCGGCGCAGTTCGTTGAAGCTCGGTACCGACCAGACGTCGGCGCCGATGCCGAAGTCTTCGCGCAGGATCTTCGCGGCGGCTTCGACTTCGCGCAGGATGGTGCCCGAGCCCAGCAGCTGCACGTGGTGCGCGGCGGCCTTCTTGTCCTCATCGAGCAGGTACATGCCCTTGATGATGCCTTCCTCGGCGCCCTTGGGCATGGCCGGCTGGACGTAGTTCTCGTTCATCACGGTGATGTAATAGAAGATGTCCTGCTGCTCTTCGATCATCTGGCGCGAGCCTTCGCGGATGATCACCGCCAGCTCGTACGCATAGGTCGGATCGTAGGTGCGGCAGTTCGGGATGGTCGCCGCCAGCAGGTGGCTGTGACCGTCCTCGTGCTGCAGGCCTTCACCGTTCAGGGTGGTACGGCCGGCGGTGCCGCCGATCAGGAAACCGTGTGCGCGGCTGTCGCCAGCGGCCCAGGCCAGGTCGCCGATACGCTGGAAGCCGAACATCGAATAGAAGATGTAGAACGGCAGCATCGGCTGGTTGTGCGTGGAGTACGAGGTACCCGCGGCGATCCAGCTGGACATGGCGCCGGCTTCGTTGATGCCTTCCTCGAGGATCTGACCTTTCTTGTCCTCGCGGTAGAACATCACCTGGTCTTTATCGACCGGCTCGTACAGCTGGCCGACGGAGGAGTAGATGCCCAGCTGGCGGAACATGCCTTCCATACCGAAGGTACGGGCTTCGTCCGGCACGATCGGGACGATGCGCGGGCCGAGTTCCTTGTCCTTGACCAGCTGCGAGATGATCCGCACGAAGGCCATGGTGGTGGAGATTTCGCGGTCGCCCGAGCCGTCGAGCATGGCCTTGAGGGTTTCCAGCGGGGGAACCGGGACCTGGAAGCTCTTCTCGCGGCGAACCGGCATCACGCCGCCCAGTGCGGCACGGCGGGAAGCCAGGTACTTGGCTTCGGCGCTGCCTTCCTCGGGGCGGTAGAACGGCAGGTTTTCCAGGTCGGCATCCTTGATCGGGATGTCGAACTTGTCGCGGAACGACTTCAGGGACTCGACGTCGACCTTCTTGACGTTGTGCGCGATGTTCTTCGCTTCGCCGGAACCGGTGCCGTAGCCCTTGATGGTCTTGGCCAGGATGACGGTCGGCTGGCCCTTGTGGTTGACCGCCTGGTGGTAGGCCGCATAGACCTTGTAGGGGTCGTGGCCGCCACGGTTGAGCTTCCAGATTTCTTCGTCGGAGAGGTCCTTGACCATCTCCAGCAGCTCCGGACGCGCACCGAAGAAGTGCTCACGCACGTAGGCGCCGTCCTTGGCCTTGTAGTTCTGGTACTCGCCGTCGATGACCTCGTCCATGCGCTGCTGCAGCAGGCCGGCGGTGTCCTTGGCGAACAGCGGGTCCCAGAAGCGACCCCAGACCACCTTGTTGACGTTCCACTCGGCGCCACGGAACACGCCTTCGAGTTCCTGGATGATCTTGCCGTTGCCGCGAACCGGGCCATCGAGGCGCTGCAGGTTGCAGTTGATGACGAAGATCAGGTTGTCCAGCTTCTCGCGGCCGGCCAGGGAGATCGCGCCCAGGGATTCGGGCTCGTCGCACTCGCCGTCGCCCATGAAGCACCAGACCTTCTGCTTGCCGGCGGGAATGAAGCCGCGGCTTTCCAGGTACTTCATGAAGCGGGCCTGGTAGATCGCCTGGATCGGGCCCAGACCCATGGAGACGGTCGGAAACTGCCAGAAGTCCGGCATCAGCCAGGGGTGCGGGTAGGAAGACAGGCCGTTGCCGTCCACTTCCTGGCGGAAGTTGTTCAGCTGGTCTTCGCTGATGCGGCCTTCGAGGAAGGCGCGGGCGTAGACGCCGGGGGAGGCGTGGCCCTGGAAGAACACCAGGTCGCCGCCGTGCTCGTCGGTCGGGGCCTGGAAGAAGTAGTTGAAGCCAACGTCATACAGGGTCGCCGAGGAGGCGAAGGAGGAGATGTGGCCACCCAGATCCGGGTCGTTCTTGTTGGCCTTCATCACCATCGCCAGGGCGTTCCAGCGCACCAGGGAGCGGATGCGGCGTTCCATGAACAGGTCGCCGGGCATGCGGGCTTCGTGGGTGACCGGAATGCTGTTGCGATACGGCGTGGTGATCGCGTAGGGCAGTTGGGTGCCGGACCGGCTGGCCAGCTCGCCCATACGGGTCATCAGGTAATGGGCGCGGTCTTCACCTTCACGGTCCAGGACCGATTCCAGGGCGTCCAGCCATTCCTGGGTTTCGACGGGATCGAGGTCTTGCATGGCTTGCTCCAGGGCGGAAAGGCTTCCAGAATCGGAAGCCAGTAGATCGTTGCCGACAGCTGCGCCAACCTCGTGGGCGACGCGGCGAATTCTTGGAAGTGCTCCGGGGGTACGCCCGGCGGGTTGTAGTTTTACTACAAATCGCCAGCGGATACATCCCTCCGCCAGAAAAAGTTAGTAGTAAAACTACAGGGGCGCGAAAAGACAGGAATGCCGGCGCCTCGCCGACCACTCAGGATAGACCATGAGCCTGCCGTCCCTGGCCGCTTTGCCGGCTACCCTCAAGCCCCTTGCCGAGCGGGCTGAGCAGAATTTCCGCACTGCCATTGCCGCGTTGTCCCCCGATCAGATCGCCAGCTTCGATGCCTGGTCCGACGAGCGGCATGCCGATTTCGCCCGCGTCACTGCCGGCAGTGATTTCGTCGCCGAGCAGGTCCAGCGCGATCCTGCCTTTCTATTGGCGCTGGCCGCGACCGGGGAGCTCGAGCGTGCCCTGCAGCCCGGCGAAATGGGCGCGCAACTGGAGGCACTGCTGATCGATTGCGCTGACGAGGACGAACTGGGCCGCCGCCTGCGTCGTTTCCGCCGGCGTCAGCAGGTGCGCATCATCTGGCGCGACCTGACCCGCCGCAGCGACCTTGCCGGCACCTGCCGTGACCTGTCGGACCTCGCCGACGCCTGCATCGACCAGTCCCTGGCCTGGCTCTACCAGCGCCATTGCCAGCAGTTCGGCGTGCCCATCGGCAACCGCTCGGGCCTGCCGCAGAAGATGATCGTGCTGGGCATGGGCAAGCTGGGGGCCGGCGAGCTGAACCTGTCTTCGGACATCGACCTGATCTTCGGCTACCCCGAGGGCGGCGAAACCCAGGGCGCCAAGCGCGCGCTGGATAACCAGGAGTTCTTCACCCGCCTGGGGCAGAAGCTGATCAAGTCGCTGGACGCGATCACCGTCGAGGGCTTCGCCTTCCGCGTCGACATGCGCCTGCGTCCCTACGGCTCCAGCGGCCCGCTGGTGCACAGCTTCGCTGCGCTGGAGCAGTACTACCAGGACCAGGGGCGCGACTGGGAACGCTACGCGATGATCAAGGCGCGCGTGGTCGGCGGTGATCAGGACGCCGGCCAGCGCCTGCTCGAATTGCTGCGTCCGTTCGTCTACCGCCGCTACCTGGACTTCTCCGCCATCGAGGCGCTGCGCACCATGAAGCAGCTGATCCAGCAGGAAGTCCGGCGCAAGGGCATGAGCGAGAACATCAAGCTGGGCGCCGGCGGCATCCGCGAGGTGGAGTTCATTGCCCAGGCCTTCCAGTTGATCCACGGCGGCCGTGACCTCAGCCTGCAGCAGCGACCGCTGCTGCGGGTGCTGGCGATTCTCGAAGGGCAGGGTTACCTGCCGCCGCAGGTGGTCGCCGAGTTGCGCGAGGGCTACGAGTTCCTGCGCTACGCCGAGCATGCTCTGCAGGCCATTGCCGACCGCCAGACGCAGATGCTGCCGGAGGACGAGTTCGAGCGTATCCGTGTCGCCTTCATCATGGGCTTCGCCAACTGGTCGGCCTTCCACCAGGCCACCAATCAATGGCGCGACCGCATCGACTGGCATTTCCGCCAGGTCATCGCCGACCCGGACGAGGATGAAGAAGGCCAGGTCGATACCACCATCGGTGGCGAGTGGATTCCGTTGTGGGAAGAGGCGGTGGACGAGGAGTCCGCCTGCCGGCAGTTCGCCGATGCCGGGTTCGCCCAGCCGGCGGCTGCCTGGAAGCGCCTGACCGACCTGCGCAACGGTCCGCAGGTGCGTGCCATGCAGCGCCTGGGGCGCGAGCGGCTCGATGCCTTCATGCCGCGTCTGCTGAACATGATCGCCGAGCGCGGTCCGGCGGATGTGCTGCTGGAGCGTGTGCTGCCGTTGATCGAGGCGGTGGCGCGGCGCTCGGCTTACCTCGTGCTGCTCACCGAGAACCCCGGTGCGCTGGAGCGCCTGCTGACGCTCTGCGCGGCCAGTCCGATGGTGGCCGAGCAGATCGCCCGCTTCCCGATCCTGCTCGATGAGCTGTTGAATGAAGGGCGGTTGTTCCGACCGCCACAGGCCGCCGAACTGGGCGCCGAGTTGCGCGAGCGGCTGATGCGCATCCCCGAGGACGACCTCGAACAGCAGATGGAAACCCTGCGTCACTTCAAACTGGCCCATGCCCTGCGTGTCGTCGCCTCGGAGATCGCCGGCACCCTGCCGCTGATGAAGGTCAGCGACTACCTGACCTGGCTGGCTGAGGCGATCCTCGAGCAGGTGCTGAGCCTGACCTGGGATCAGCTGGTGCAGCGCCACGGCCGGCCGACGCGCGCCGACGGCACGCCCTGCGATCCGGATTTCATCATCATCGGCTACGGCAAGTCCGGCGGCCTGGAGTTGGGGCACGGCTCGGACCTGGACCTGGTGTTCATCCATGACGGCGACCCGCAAAGCGAGACCGACGGCGCCAAGCCCATCGATGGGGCGCAGTTCTATACGCGCCTGGGGCAGAAGATCATTCACTTCCTCACCGCGCAGACGCCCTCGGGCATGCTCTACGAGGTGGACATGCGCCTGCGCCCGAGTGGCGCGTCCGGCCTGCTGGTCAGTTCGCTGCACGCCTTCGAGGCCTATCAGCTGGGCGAAGCCTGGACCTGGGAGCACCAGGCGCTGGTGCGCGCCCGCGTACTGGCCGGCTGCAAGCGGGTGGCGGTCGCCTTCGAGGCGATCCGCGCGAAGGTGCTGGGCCAGCAGCGCGACTTGGCCGAGTTGCGCAAGGAGGTCAGTGAGATGCGCGCCAAGATGCGCGACAACCTCGGTACCCCGAGCACGGCCGCCGGCACCGCGCCGAATGCCTTCGAGGCCGCGGCCCCGTTCGATCTCAAGCAGGATGCCGGTGGTATCGTCGATATCGAATTTATGGTGCAATACGCGGCCCTGGCCTGGTCGTGGCAGCACCCGGAGCTGGTGGAGTTCACCGACAATATCCGCATTCTGGAAGCGCTGGAGCGGGTCGGGTTGATGTCCGGCGAGGATGTCCTGAAGCTGCAGGATGCCTACAAGGCCTACCGGGCAGCGGCACACCGATTGTCCCTGCAGAAGCAGCCGGGCGTGGTGAGCGGCGATCACTTCCATGCGGAACGTCGCATGGTGATGCAGATGTGGAAGGCCTTCGAGCTGACCTGATTCGCTGCGATTTCCCATGAAGTAGCCAGCATCCGGCGGGATGATGATCGCCGGAGCGGGCCGCGCTGTCGGTTGCTTGCGCAGCCGTATAGATGTCAGGAATGGGGCGCATGATGCCATTGCGCCAGGTCACAGGGAGTGACGAAATCCGCCCGGCCGCAAGGCTCGCTGGGCTAGACTGCCGGCATTCGATGCTCGGCACCCAACCGTGAGGGCGCGCGCCGCACGGCGGGATGAATGGAGTACGGGGAGGCGAGAGCCTCCCCGGTCGTTTCTGGAAAAGGCATGAGAATTCTGATCGTAGGCCCCTCCTGGGTGGGCGACATGGTGATGGCGCAGACACTCTTCCAGTGTCTGAAGCAGCGGCATCCGGACTGCGTGATCGACGTGCTGGCGCCCGACTGGAGCCGGCCGATCCTCGAACGCATGCCCGAAGTGCGCCAGGCCCTGAGCTTCCCGCTCGGCCATGGCGTGCTGGACATCGCCGCGCGCCGGCGCATCGGCAAGACCCTCAAGGGCCAGTACGACCAGGCGATCCTCCTGCCCAACTCGCTCAAGTCGGCGCTGGTGCCGTATTTCGCCGATATCCCCAAGCGCACCGGCTGGAAGGGCGAAATGCGCTACGGCCTGCTCAACGACATCCGGGCGCTGGATAAAGAGCGCTACCCGCTGATGATCGAGCGCTTCATGGCCCTGGCCTATGAGCCGGGCGCCGAACTGCCGCAACCGTATCCGCAGCCGCGTCTATCCATCGACCCGCAGAGCCGCGAGGCCGCGCTGGCCAAGTTCGGCCTGAGCCTGGATCGCCCGGTGCTGGCGCTGTGCCCCGGCGCCGAGTTCGGCGAGGCCAAGCGCTGGCCGGCCGAGTACTACGCCAAGGTCGCGGAAGTGAAGATCCGCGCGGGCTGGCAGGTGTGGATATTCGGCTCGAAGAACGATCACCCCGGCGGTGAAGACATCCGCATGCGCCTGATCCCCGGCCTGCGCGAAGAGTCGGTCAACCTGGCCGGCGAGACCGCCCTGGCCGAGGCCATCGACCTGATGTCCTGTGCCAGCGCCGTGGTCACCAACGATTCCGGCCTGATGCACGTGGCGGCCGCGCTGAATCGCCCGCTGGTGGCGGTCTACGGCTCCACGTCGCCGCAGTTCACCCCGCCGCTGGCCGATCAGGTGGAGATCGTTCGCCTCGGCCTGGAGTGCAGCCCCTGCTTCGATCGTGTGTGCCGCTTCGGCCATTACAACTGCCTGCGCGAGCTGAAGCCGCGCCCGGTGCTCGAAGCGCTGGACCGACTGGTCGCCGACCCGGTGGATGTGGAAAGCGCTGAATGAGGGTCCTGCTGATCAAGACCTCGTCCCTGGGCGATGTCATCCATACCTTGCCGGCGTTGACCGACGCCGCCCGCGCCATTCCCGGCATCCAGTTCGACTGGGTGGTGGAAGAAGGCTTCGCCGAGATCCCTGCCTGGCATCCTGCTGTGGCCCAGGTGATCCCGGTGGCGATCCGCCGCTGGCGCAAGAACCTCTGGCAGACGATCAGGAGTGGCGAGTGGAGCCGCTTCAAACGCCGCCTGAAGGAGGTCGACTACGACCTGGTGATCGATGCCCAGGGCCTGCTCAAGAGCGCCTGGCTGACCCGCTACACACGCCGCCGGACGCCGATTGCCGGGCTGGACAAGGTGTCGGCCCGCGAGCCGTCCGCCAGTCGCTTCTATAACCGTACCTATTCGGTCGCCTGGGGACAGCACGCCGTCGAGCGCGTGCGCCAGTTGTTTGCCCAGGCGCTGGACTACCCGCTGCCGGCCAAGACCGGTGACTACGGCCTGGACCGCAACCGCCTGCTGGATGCGGTGGAGGCCGAGCCTTACCTGGTGTTCCTGCACGGCACCACCTGGGTGACCAAGCACTGGCCCGAGGTCTACTGGCGCGAACTGGCCCAGCGCATGGGCGAGCGCGGCTGGAAAGTCCGCCTGCCCTGGGGCAACGAGGCCGAGCGGCAACGCGCCGAGCGCCTGGCCGAGGGCTTGGAAAACGCCTCGGTACTCCCCAGATTAAGCCTCGCAGGCATGGCCAAGGTTCTGGCCGGCGCGTCTGCCTGTGTGGCGGTCGACACCGGCCTCGGGCACCTGGCCGCCGCCCTGGACGTGCCGACGCTCTCGTTGTTCGGCCCGACCAACCCGGGACTCACCGGCGCCTACGGGCGTTCGCAAGTGCACCTGGCCAGCGATTGGCCCGCGTGTGCACCGTGCCTGCAGAAGAACTGCACCTACCAGCCGACGGCCGAAGACAAGCGCCAGTTCGACCTGCGGCATGAACAGCCTCTGTGCTTCACGCGCCTGAATCCCCAGCGTGTGTCGACCCAGCTGGAGGCACTGCTGCTGGCCCCGGAGACGCTTCGATGACCCTGGCATTCGTCCTGTACAAATACTTCCCGTTCGGCGGATTGCAGCGCGACTTCATGCGTATCGCCCTGGAGTGCCAGCAGCGCGGTCATTCCATTCGCGTCTACACGCCGATCTGGGAAGGCGAGGTTCCGCCCGGCTTCGACGTGCGCGTGGCACCGGTGAAGTCGCTGTTCAACCATCGCCGCAACGAAAAATTCAGCGCCTGGCTGGCCGCCGACCTCGCGCGCGCTCCTGTGGATCGGGTGATCGGCTTCAACAAGATGCCGGGCCTGGATGTGTACTACGCCGCCGACGGCTGCTTCGAGGACAAGGCGCAGACCCTGCGCAATTCCTTCTACCGTCGCTGGGGCCGCTACAAGCACTTCGCCGACTACGAGCGCGCCGTGTTCGCGCCGGAGTCCAAAACCGAGATCCTGATGATCTCCGAGGTGCAGCAACCGCTGTTCATCAAGCATTACCGCACCCCGGAGGCGCGATTCCACCTGCTGCCGCCGGGCATCGCCCAGGATCGTCGTGCACCCGCCAATGCGGGCGAAATCCGCGCCGAGTTCCGCCGCGAGTTCAAGCTGGGTGACGATGACCTGCTGCTGGTGCAGATTGGCTCCGGCTTCAAGACCAAGGGCCTGGACCGCAGCCTCAAGGCGCTGGCCGCACTGCCGCGCCCGTTGCGCAAGCGCACCCGGCTGATCGCCATCGGCCAGGATGATCCCAAGCCGTTCCTGCTGCAGGTGAAGGCACTGGGTCTGTCGGACAATGTGCAGATCCTCAAGGGCCGCAGCGACATACCGCGCTTCCTGCTCGGCGCCGACCTGCTGATCCACCCGGCCTACAACGAAAACACCGGTACCGTGCTGCTCGAGGCGCTGGTGGCCGGCCTGCCGGTGCTGGTCACCGACGTCTGCGGCTACGCCCACTACATCGACGAGGCGCAGGCCGGTCGCGTGGTGCCGTCGCCGTTCGAGCAGGATCGCCTGAATACGATGCTCCAGCAGATGCTCGAAGACGATGCGGCCCGCGTGGAGTGGGGGCGCAATGGCCTGGCCTTCGCCGACACCGCCGACCTCTACAGCATGCCGCAGCACGCTGCCGACCTGATCCTGCGGGAGCGCGCATGAAGCTCGAACTGCACGAGCCATTCAAGCGCCTATGGGCTGGCAAGGACCCGTTCGTCGAAGTCGAACGCTTGCAGGGCAAGGTCTATCGCGAGCTGGAAGGTCGCCGCACACTGCGCACCGAGGTCGAGGGACGCGGCTATTTCGTCAAGATCCACCGCGGCATCGGCTGGGGCGAAATCGTCAAGAACCTGTTCAGCGCCAAGCTCCCCGTGCTCGGCGCCGGCCAGGAACAGCGTGCCCTGGAGCGCCTGCACCAGGCTGGCGTGGCGACCATGACCTCGGTGGCCTATGGCGAGCGCGGCGGTAATCCGGCCGCGCAGCATTCCTTCATCATCACCGAAGAGCTGGCGCCCACCACCGACCTGGAAGTCCTCTCGCTGGATTGGCTGCAGACCCCGCCGGAGCCGCGCCTGAAGCGCGCGCTGATTGCCGAGGTGGCGAAGATGGTTGGCACCATGCACCGCGCCGGGGTCAACCACCGCGACTGCTACATCTGCCACTTCCTGCTGCACACCGATTGCCCGATCAGCGCCGACGACCTGCGCCTGTCGGTGATCGACCTGCACCGCGCCCAGACCCGTGACGCCACGCCACGCCGCTGGCGCGACAAGGACCTGGCGGCGCTGTACTTCTCCGCGCTGGACATCGGCCTTACGCGCCGCGACAAATTGCGCTTCCTGCGCGGTTACTTCCAGCGTCCGCTGCGTGACATCCTCCGAGAGGAAGCCGCGCTGCTGGCGTGGATGGAACGCAAGGCAGCCAAGCTCTACGACCGCAAACAACGTTACGGAGACCTGCTCTGATGGCCGGCTGGGTACTCGAAGCCGACTACCAGCATCTCGCCGCCGATTTCGGCAGCCTGGATGCCGTGTTCGCCCTGGAAGGCGAGCGCATCACCAAGGATGCGATGTCCGACGTCGTGCGCGTGGAGCGCGAGGGCGTGCGTTACTACGTCAAGCGCTACCGCAAGCCGGGCAAGGGCTTTCGCCGCTTCCTGCCACGCCCCCGGGTGAAGGCCGAGTGGCAGAACCTCAAGCAGTTCGCCAAGTGGGGCATTCCCACGGCGAAGGTGGTGGGCTACGGCCTGGAGCGGGAGCACGGCGGTTTCTCCCGCGGTGCGATCATCACCCGCGAGCTGGTTGGCACCGAGGACCTGCATGCGCTGGCCAAGCAGAAGGATCCGCGCCTGAAGGATCGCGCCTGGGTCGAGCACGTCATGCGTCAGTTGGCCAGCTATACCCGGACCATGCATGACCACCACTTCACCCACAACGACCTGAAGTGGCGCAACATCCTGGTCGACGGGGAGGGCACGGTGTACTTCATCGACTGTCCGATCGGCGACTTCTGGATCGGCTTCATGCTGCGCTACCGGATCACCAAGGATCTGGCGACGCTGGACAAGGTCGCCAAGCGCCAGCTGTCCGCCACCCAGCGCCTGCGCTTCTATCTCCTGTACCGTCGGCGCGAACGCCTGAATGCATCGGACAAGAAGCGCATCCGCCACATCGTTCATTTCTTCGAGGGACGCGAGTGAAGGACTTCATCGCCAGCGACGACCAGGCCCTGCTGGAAAGCAAGGCCCTGGCCGATTTCGACGCCCTGTGGGACCTGGAGTTGGTGGCTGTCGACGAGCCCAACACCGAGCGTGGGGGCTGGAGCAGCGTCTATCGCCTGGAGCTCGACGGCACCGCCTACTACCTCAAGCGCCAGAGCAACCACCTGACCCGCAGCCTGAAACGCCCGCTGGGCGAGCCGACCTTCAGCCGCGAGTTCCGTAATATCCAGCGTTACCACCAACTGGGTATCCCCTCGATGCAGGCAGCCTTCTTCGGTGCGCGGCAAGTGGGCGGCGAACGTCGGGCGATCCTGATGACCCGTGCCCTGGACGGCTGGCGTGCCCTGGACAGCCTGCTGCAGGGCTGGTCGAGCCTGCCGGCCGAACGCCGCCAGGCGATCCTGCGCGCCTGTGGCATGCTTGCCCGTCGCTTGCACGAAGCCGGGCAGATGCACGGCTGCTTCTATCCCAAGCACATCTTCCTGCGCGAAACCGACGATGCCTTCGAGGCGGCCCTGATCGACCTCGAGAAGACCCGTCCGCTGTGGTTTGGCCAGCGTGACCGCGTGCGTGACCTCGAGCCGCTGCTGCGCCGCGCGCCGGACTGGAACGAGACCGACGTGCGCAATCTGCTGGCGGCCTACCTGGGCACCTCGTCCACCGGGCCCGAAGTCGACGACTGGTATCGCCGCCTGGGCGCGCGCCGCAAGAAAAAGGAAAACCGCGCATGAGGCTGTCCGCCCTGCGCGATGCCGGCCGTGCGCCGGCGCTGCCGCTGCGTATCGAACTGGAGGACGGCGCCGGCCCGGCCGAACTGCGCCTGGACAGCCTGTTGCGGGTATTGCCTGGCCAGCGCTACGTCGGTGCTGCCAATTGGCGGGGCCGCCCGGTGCTGGCCAAGCTGCTGGTCGGCGGCAAGGCTGCGCGGCATTTCCAGCGCGAGCGCGAGGGGGTGCGCCTTCTCGCCGAGCAGGGCCTGACCACGCCGGCGCTGCTGGCCGATGGGCTGAAGGACGGCGAGGGTGGCTGGCTGCTCTTCGAGTTCCTCGATCATGCCCAGAGCCTCTGGGATGCCTGGCGTGCCGTGGAAGGCGAGCCGCTGCTGTCCGACGGCCAGACCGCGGTCATCGCCGAAGCGCTGAGCGCCATCGCCCAGTTGCACGCCAAGGGCCTCTGGCAGGAAGACCTGCACCTGGACAACCTGCTGCGCCACGCCGGCAAGCTGTACCTCATCGACGGCGCCGGCATCCGCGCGGAAACCCCCGGCCAGCCGCTGTCGCGCAAGCATGTGCTGGAAAACCTCGGTGTGTTCTTCGCCCAGCTGCCGGCCAGTCTCGATCCCTATCTCGAAGAGCTGCTGATCCACTATCTGCTGGCCAATGGCGAGCACGCGCTGCCGCTGGAGGCCTTGCAGAAGGAAATCGCCAGGGTTCGGCGCTGGCGCGTCGGTGACCTGATGAAGAAGATCGCCCGCGACTGCAGCCTGTTCAGCGTGTTCAAGGGGCCGTTCGGTCTGCGCGCGGTGCGCCGCGAGCAGGAAGAGGGCCTGCAGCCAGTGCTGGCCGACCCCGACACCTTCATCGCCAGGGGGCACCTCTACAAGACCGGCGGTGCCGCGACAGTCGCTCGGGTGGAGCTCGATGGCCGGCCGCTGGTGGTCAAGCGCTACAACATCAAGAACCTGCTGCACTGGTTCAAGCGCTTCTGGCGTCCCAGCCGTGCCTGGGGGGCGTGGCGCGAGGGCAACCGCCTGGACTTCCTCGGCATCGCCACCCCGCGTCCGCTGGCGGTCATCGAGCGCCGCTGGCTGTGGCTGCGCGGCCCGGCCTTCCTGATTACCGATTACCTGGCCGGTCAGGATATAATCGCCCGTTTCAAACCCTACCTGGACCATCCGGAGGGGGGCGGCCTGCCGCCGGAAACAGACCTTGCAGCCCTGGACAGACTGTTCGCGGCGCTGGTGCGGGAGCGCATCAGCCATGGCGACCTGAAGGGGCACAACCTGTTCTGGCAGGAGCAGGGCGAAGGCGGGCAGTGGTCGTTGATCGACCTCGATGCCATGCAACGCCACTCGCGAGAAGCGAGCTTCGCCCGCGCCTATGCCCGTGACCGTGCGCGCTTCCTGCGCAACTGGCCAGAGGGCAGCGCACTGCACAAGCTGCTCGACGAACGTTTACCGCGGGTGCCTGGCACCCGCCCAGATGAAAGAGGCTAGACCCTGTGGCATTGACCATCCTCGGCCTGTCCGGCGCCGTAAGCCATGACCCTTCCGCCGCCCTGTACATCGACGGCAAGCTGGTCGCGGCCGTCGAAGAAGAGCGCTTCGTCCGCGACAAGCACGCGAAGAACCGCATGCCCTACGAGTCGGCCAAGTTCTGCCTGGAACAGGCCGGGATCAAGCCGTCCGACGTTGACGTGGTGGCCATTCCGTTCGCCCCCATCAGCATCTTCGACAAGGCCCGCTGGCACTACGCCAAGCGCTACGCCTACGCGCCCGACCGCGCGCTGGACGCGATCCTGCTCGGCAACCGCCGCTACCACCGCTACTACAAGCGCATCCAGTGGTGCCTGCAGCAGCTGGGCTTCGACCTGAAGAAGACCAGGATCCAGCCGGTCGAGCACCACCTGGCCCATGCCTCGAGTGCCTACCACTGCTCAGGTTTCAAGGAGAAGACGGCGATCCTCGGGATCGACGGCAAGGGCGAGTACGCCACCACCTTCTTCGGCTACGGCGAGAACGGCAAGATCCATAAGATCAAGGAGTTCTACGATCCGGACTCCCTGGGTGGCCTGTATGGCGCGATTACCGAGTACCTGGGCTTCGACATGCTCGATGGCGAGTTCAAGGTCATGGGCATGGCGCCCTACGGCGATGCCAGCAAGTACGATTTCTCCCGCCTGGCCAAGTTCGAGAATGGCGAGCTGATCATCAATACCGACTACGCCAACGTCATCGGTTTCCGTCGCTACAAGGAAAAGGGCAAGGGCTACTACTTCTCGCCCAAGCTGATCGAATGGCTTGGTCCGAAGCGTGAAGGCGACATCGCCGACGATCCCTACATCCACTATGCCGCCAGCATCCAGGCCCTGTTCGAGAAGCTGGCGCTGGAGATGATGGATTACTACCTGGGCGACATCATCCGCGAGACCGGCAAGGTCGCCTTCGCCGGCGGCTGCGCGTTGAACGTCAAGCTCAACCAGAAGATCATCGCCCGTCCCGAGGTCAAGGAGCTGTACGTACAGCCCGCGGCCAGCGACGCCGGCACCGCGGTCGGCGCGGCGGCGTACGTGTCCTGGGAGCGTGGCGTGCCGGTCGAGAAGATGGAACACGTCTATCTCGGCCCGGAATACAGCAACGAAGACGTTATTGCCGCCTGCGCCCGCCATGAGGCCAAGCCGCAGTGGCGCAAGATCGATAACGTCCCCGAGCACATCGCCAAGGTGCTGGTCGAAGGCAACCCGGTGGCCTGGTTCCAGGGCCGCATGGAGTTCGGCCCGCGCGCCCTGGGCGGTCGTTCCATCATTGGCTGCCCGAGCATCGCCGGCGTGGCCGACCGCATCAACGCGCAGATCAAGTTCCGCGAGCGCTGGAGGCCCTTCTGCCCGTCGATGCTCGATACCGTCGGCCCGCAGATGTTCAAGATCGACCACCCGGCGCCGTTCATGACGTTCACCTTCGAAGTCAACGAGGAGTGGAAAACCCGCGTGCCGGAAGTTGTCCACGAGGACGGCACCTCGCGTGCGCAGGTCCTCAAGCGCGAGTTCAACCCGCGCTACTACGACATGATGAAGGAGCTGGAGAAGCTCACCGGCAACGGCGTGGCGCTCAACACCTCGCTGAACCGCCGTGGCGAGCCGATGATCTGCTCGCCGACCGATGCGCTGAACATGTTCTACGGCTCCGACCTGCAGTACCTGATCATGCAGGACATCCTGGTGGTCAAGGACGGCACCGCCGCCAGCCAGGCCGACTGAGTCCGCCAGGTTGTTTCCAGCCGGCTCCGCCAGGGGCCGGCTTCCATGTCGGGAAGACACGTCGTGAAAGTGATGTTGATGGTGATGGACGAGCAGAGGGTCATCCTCGATCGTCTTTATGAGGTCATCCAGAGCAATTGCTCCGAGTGCGAGATTCATCGCCTGAGCAAGGCGCAGCAGATGAACCTGGGCCCCTACCTCATCGCTGCCGATTTTCGTCGTTTCAACCGAATCGTGATCTTCTCGCGCCTCAAGCGCCTGGCGCCGCAGCTCGCCGTGTTGCGCAGTTTGCCCCACCTAGTGATCCTCGAACACGACGCCTACCAGAACTACATGCCCGGTAGTAAGTATCGGGGCAAGTATTCGGCACTGCTGCACAGGCTACCGGGAGCGCGCATCCTCGTGTCGGGGGCGCTGGTTGCCCAGCACCTGGCGGGCGAAGGCATCGATGTGCGATTCGTCTCCAAGGGATATGACGAGGAGATGCTGCGCAACATCGGCAGCGAGCGTGATATCCCGGTCGGCTTCCTTGGCAGCCTGAAGAGCAGCGAGTACAGCCAGCGCAAGGACATGCTGGAACGCATTGCTGAGCGCGTGCCGATGCTCATCACTCGCACCGCGTCGGGGGCAGAGTACCTGGAGACCCTCAACCGCATTGCGATCTTCGTCAGCGCCGATATCGGCATGGGCGAATTCATGATCAAGAATTTCGAGGCCATGGCCTGCGGCTGCGTTCTGCTGGCATGGAGCCAGGGGGAGGAGGATCGCCTGCTGGGCTTCGAGGATATGCGCAACGTGGTGTTCTATCGCTCGGTCGACGAGGCTGTGGAGAGGATCCGGCAGCTTCAGGCCGATCCTGAACTGGCGCGGCGAATTGCCCAGGCTGGCCAGGCATTCGTCGAGGAGCGCTACACCTTTGCCCGGGTCGGCAAGGACCTGGCGGCTGCCATTGCGGAGCCCATGCGGGGCTGGACGATGCCCGGTGCATTGACCCGTTGGTGGGCTGGCGTGCGGTATGGTTTCCGGGTGGACTGATATGACGTCGATGCATTATCCGCCCCGTGGCGCTGCAGCCCAGGGGAAACCGTGAACCAGATTCGCCGGACTGCGCTGTGGGTGGAAGACAATCTGCCGCCGGAGCTCAGGGCTCTGCTCGCCTGCGCCGAGCGAGTCATCCTGGTGGCGAACAACCCGGCGATCAGTGCTGCGGATTTCGACGCCCTGGCGCTTGGCCCTCGCGATGTCGTGGTGAGCTTCAATACCGCCGTCAAAGCCGAATTGCTGAGCGCCGAGACGATCAATCTTTTCGTCCATGGCTATCATGGGCAGGACTTCCACTTCTTCGGATTGCCCTGCCGTCCCTGCATCACGAGGCTGTACGAGCAATCGCCGGAGCGCTGCTTCACCCTATTGGTGGGCGTAGTCAACCCGATGTCTGCGCTGCCCCGTGTGGCGGTCTACGAGGATCGTATCCCGCTACCGACGCTGCTGGACTATCCCCGCATACGTCCCAGCGGCAAGCCGTTCGCCGGCCCCTCCACCGGCTTCAATGCCATGGTGGTATTCGACTGGCTGCTGGACAGGCCGGGTTATACCTACGAGCTGCTCGCCCTGGGATTTTCCAACGAAGCGGGAACCCTGTGGAAAGGGCATGCATGGGACTACGAGCGCGCCTGGATGCACTCATCCCGTGTGCGTGTAATTGCACTGGAAAGCGCCGGCAAGCGCCGGTGGTGGCCTTGGCGTTTCGGAGGGAAGAAAGGGAAATGAGCGGCTATCAGTTGAGCCTTGTCGCCGGTGTCGCACCGTGAAGATCGCCGTTGCCTTCTTCGGTAT
Organism: Pseudomonas sp. BB438; assembly: GCF_057180225.1. Classification (NCBI taxonomy): domain Bacteria; kingdom Pseudomonadati; phylum Pseudomonadota; class Gammaproteobacteria; order Pseudomonadales; family Pseudomonadaceae; genus Pseudomonas; species Pseudomonas sp. BB438. Next base: position 5,913,231 of record NZ_CM170001.1, on the reverse strand, counting down.
TCCGCGCAATTCCGAGCTCTGTTTCCCCCAGATCCAGCGCAACATCCTGCAGGCGTTTCCCGCCGACGCGCAGGTGTCCTGCTTCTACCATCTCTATCGGCTGCGCCAGGTCTTAAACCCGCGCTCTGGTGAGGCCGGGGTGCTCGGCGAAGAGAATTTCACCCCTTTCCAAGGCATGACCGGCCTGATCGAAGAGCCGGAGCTCTGTCTCGAACGTTGGAGTCTCGAAGCAATCAAGCAGCGCGGGGACACCTGGAAAGACGATTTTCGCTCGATCCGCAATCTGGTCCACCAGCTCAATTCCCTGCACCAGGTGACGTCGCTGCTGGCTCCGGCTGACCCGGACTTCGTGGTGTACGTCCGCCCGGATATCTTCTTCCATGATCCGTTGCCGGGGTATGTGTTCGCCCACCCGGAGCGGCGACGCAGGAATGTCTATGTGCCGAACTGGCAATGGTGGGGCGGTCTCAATGATCGTTTTGCCATCTGCGGACGCGAGGCATACCGGGCCTACGGCTGCAGGGCTGAGGCGATGCTGGACTTCTGCGATGCGACCGGTCGCTCGCTCCACTCCGAACGGCTGCTGAAGTTCGCCCTGCAACGTCACGGTGCGCGGGTCTGCCTGATGGATACCACCGCGTCCCGGGTGCGCATCGACGGGCAGTTCGCGGAGGAGCCGTTCTCGTCGAAGCGCTCGATGGGCAAGCGAGAGAATCGCTATTTCCACAAGGGCGCGCAGCTGCGCACCTGGTTGGACAGGTACGGCATTCTCTAGGTTTTCCGGCGAAGGCCCCGGCAGGGCGGGCAGCCTGCCGGTGGCCTGGGCCGAGCGGGTCGCAAGAAATTACCTGGCGACCTTTTTCCTGCGTTTTATATTGAGCCAGAGCCGCAGTGCCTTGCGGGTGTAGGACAACTTGAAGATGACGCGCCAATCGCGTTTCAGGGCCATGCGGAAGAAGTGCTTGGCCGAAAGGTCGTCGTCCGTCAGGTAGGCTTCGCGGAACAGCGACAAGCAGCGCTGCGTGTAATAGGCCTTGCTCAGTCGCTGCCAGTCGCCATCCAGGCGTCGGAAAACTTCCTCGACCAACTCTACCCCGATTTCCTTCGAGTAATGGAACTGGTGACGCAAGCTGTCATCGTGGCGGTGGATGGTCGCCAGGGGTTTTTCAAGAATGGTGCAGGGATAGCTGGCGAGCACTTGTACAAACACCGGGATGTCCTCGGCATTGCGGAAGTTCTCCGGGTACAGGCCGCGCTCGAACACTTCCCGGTGCATGACACAGGCGCCATTGGAAAGGTTGATGTTCTTGTCGATCAGGTAGCCGCGCACCCTTTCCAGTGGTGTCCGAGGCAGCGCCTGAGGCGTTCGTTCGACCGTTCGGTCACAGGTCTTAGCCAGGTAGCCGCCAATCACCATGCGACTGTGCGGATGCTGCTCGATGTGCTGGCGTGCGGCGGTCAGGGCTCCAGGGGTCATTTCATCGTCGGCGTCCAGGAAGATCAGATAGTCTCCCCGGGTTTCGGTGATTCCGCGGTTGCGCACGGTGGCGAGGCCGCCGTTTTCCTTGCGCAGACTGCGGAAGTTGCCGAACTGATGATGAAGGGCGTCGATCAGGGCTGGCGTACCGTCCGACGAACCGTCATCGATGATCAGTAGCTCGCTGTACTCATCCAATTGAGTTGCGACGGATTCGACGGCGCGTCGAAGCACGTGCGCATAGTTGTACGCGGGAATTACAACGCTGATCAGTGGTCTTGCTGTCATGAGAAGAGCGTCATTGCGTAGCTGTCCATCCACTAGCTGGCATCAGAATATGCGAGGCTGCGATCTGCTTTGGGGCGTTCGTCACAGCAAATTCAGGTTAAGTCGCAGCGGCTTGTGCCTGCTTGGGCCCGGGATGACTCGACGCGAGTGCAACTGCACAAGTCGTTCCGGGGCGACGAATAGTATCCTGTTGAAAGACTTGTATCCAAGGTTCTACAGACGGCCAGAGCCGGTCGTGGAATTTCGCCCTGGAAAACCTGCGTTCAGCGCCGTTTCGACATCTGAGGCAAGGAAGAGTGCTTGTTCCGGGTTGATTCTTTGAGCAGGAAACTGCTGAATGCTGCGTTCTGGTGATTCATATCCGAGATGAAGGGTTTCATGAGAAGTCATGCAGTCGGGCGTTCGATTTTTTCCGCAGCCAGTGAAGGAAAGCTGCTGTGGTACGTTTTCCTTGCCAGCCTCGTTTTGTCATTGATTGCATCCTTCTGCAACCCGATCATCGGTCGTGATGCGGCGCTGTACATGGATCTTGCGGGCATCTATCAGCATCAGGGTATTTCCGGTGCATTGCAGCGCTTTGACTGGCCCTGGTTCTCCATCGCGCTGGGTACGGCGAGCCAGGTCACGGGCCTGAGCTTCGAACTGCTTGCACGGGTATTCTGCGAACTGCTCACGGCGCTGGCCTGCGTCGCCTGTGTCGAACTGATCCGCCGACTCCGTCCGGAATCCTTGCCCTGGGCCAGCCTCGCCGTGCTCGCGGTGCCGGCGTTCAATGACTATCGCGGCGACATCCTGCGCGAGAATGGTTTCTGGGCGTTCTCCCTCTTCGCCTTGTGCTACATGCAGAGCTGGTTGCTGCAGCGTCGTCCAGTCAGTCTGCTGCTGGCCTGCGTGGCCATCATCCTGGCGGCGGCGTTTCGGTTTGAGGCGGTCTACCTACTGTTGATCTTGCCGCTAATGGAGGTGCTGGGCGCTCGTGGCAGCCCCCTGCGTCGTAGCGTGCAGCTGGCCATTGTTGTGGTTCTGCTCGGTACAGCGGCTGGCGCGACGCTGTGGGCAGCTCGCCACGGTCTGTTGCCCCAGGGGCGGGTAGCCGACTTGGTCGACTATCTGGACCTGCCGAGCGTCCTGCGGAATTTCTACGCATTCGCTGACGGCGTGGCGCAGGCGATGCCCTTCGAGTATGCCCGCGACAGTGCTCCGCAGATCATTCTCTTCGGCCTGCTGTGTTACGTGGCAAGCAAGGTTCTCGGTGCTTTCGGAGCCCTGGTGCTGCCGCTGTTCGTGGGCGCTGTCGCGCAATGGCGAGCTCGGGAAAACCGCTGGTTACTGCTGGATATCGCAGCCCTGGGCTACATTGTCCTGTTGTTGGTTTTCGCACTGAGCCATCTGTTCCTGTCGAGTCGGTACGTGGCATTCGCCGGCTTTCTGCTGTTGCCTCGGGTTGCCTGGGGGCTTGAACTGATCAGCCAGCGCTGGCCGCGCGTCCGCAGTGTCTTGGTGGCGATCCTGGTGGTGATGGCTCTCGCGAATGTGGTGTCGTTATCGGCGCCCAAGACGCATCTGCGCGATGCCGGGCAGTGGGTGGGAGAACATCTGCCGAAGTCGGCGAATGTGTATCAGGACGACAATCGGGTGAGTTACTACGCAGGCTGGGGATACGGCAGAGAGAGCCTGGACCGCGACCACGCGCTGGCGCGGACGGGCAAGGATGCCTACGAGTATTTCGTCCTGGACCTCAAGCGCAAGGCCGAGCAGCAACTACCCGTGCTGGAGAACCAGGGGCTGGTACCGCTCGCGCAGTTCCAGAACCGCAAGGGTGAGACCTACGTGGTCCTGCGCCGGACAGGTGTGCAGCAGCCCTGATCTAGGGTTGCTGCAGTGTTTTTTCCAGGGAGCCGGGTGGCCAGGACATCGAACTGGCTTGTCGATAGCCCTGGCAAAGCTGTGCGCCAGCGTCTGCCAGCAGCCAGGCGCGGTCCTGTGTGTAGCGCAGCATGTGGGCGAAGTTGCGTTTGCGCTGCAGTCGGCTCAAGGCACGGCGCTGGGTCTTCATGTCCGCAATGTCGATCAGGCCCAGTTCGCCTGCAGGGGTCTGCACGACGTTGCCCAGGTGCAGCGAGCGGAAGTACACCCCGCAATCATGCAGCCTGGCGATGAGCGAGCCGAGCTCCAGGCGTAACCGTTCATGGGTCTGATCCGCACTGATCAGTTGGCGCAGGGTCAGGCCGGGCAGCGGGTGGTAGTGCACGGCGTCGCGGGCGATCCCGGGAATGCGGTAGACGCCGATTATCCGTGGGCAGGGTATGGCCAGTTTCTGCAGAGCCTGGGTGTTGTCGGCGAAGCGTTGTGCATAGGGATACAGCGCTGCCGAGGAGATCAGTCGCTTGCGTCGGAACAGTTTCAGGAAGTTGCCATCGGCCAGACGCAGGACCTTGTCGCCATGCTTGTCGGCTTCCAGCACCTGGGCGCCGGCGCGCAGCGATTCGTAGGCGGAGAGAGCGAGGTCTTGCATAACAGGTCTCTGAACGGTAGCCGGCTATAGTAGCCCAGCTGCCGGGCAAACGAGAGCGCTGTGTTATAATCGTCGACCTTTTAATCGTGCGATTCCTCCATGTCCGGTAAAGAACCCCAGGCGCCTTCGAGCCTGAAGATCTACTTCCGACTACTGACCTATGTGCGCCCGTACATCGGGATGTTCCTGCTCAGTATCGTCGGCTTCCTGATCTTCGCCGCGACCCAACCGATGCTGGCGGGCATCCTCAAGTATTTCGTAGACGGCCTTGCCCATCCGGATGCCAAGCTGTTCCCCAACGCCCCCTGGACCTGGCTGCGCGACCTTTCGCTGCTCTACGCGGTCCCGTTGCTGGTGGTGCTGATCGCCGTCTGGCAAGGCATCGGTTCCTTCCTGGGCAACTATTTCATCGCCAAGGTTTCGCTGGGGCTGGTGCAGGATCTGCGCATTGCCCTGTTCAACAATCTGCTGACGCTGCCCAATCGCTATTTCGACAGCAACAACTCCGGCCACCTGATCTCGCGCATCACCTTCAACGTGACCATGGTCACTGGCGCCGCCACAGATGCTATCAAGGTGGTGATTCGCGAGGGTATGACCGTGGTGTTCCTGTTCCTCTCGCTTCTTTGGATGAACTGGAAACTGACGCTGGTGATGTTGGCGATCCTGCCGATCATTGCCGTCATGGTGACCAGCGCCAGCCGCAAATTCCGCAAGCAGAGCAAGAAGATCCAAGTGGCGATGGGCGACGTGACTCATGTGTCTTCCGAGACCATTCAGGGCTATCGCGTAGTCCGCAGCTTTGGCGGCGAAACCTACGAGCGCCAGCGTTTCCAGCACGTTACCAGTGAAAACACCAAGAAGAACCTGCGCATGAACAAGACATCGGCGATCTACACGCCGATGCTGCAGTTGGTGATCTACAGTGCGATGGCGGTGTTGCTCTACTTCGTGTTGCTGTTGCGTGGCGACGCCACGGTCGGTGACCTGGTCGCGTACATCTCCATGGCCGGCCTGCTACCCAAGCCGATTCGTCAGCTGTCTGAAGTCAGCTCCACCATTCAAAAAGGCGTAGCTGGCGCAGAGAGCATCTTCGAGCAGCTCGACGAGACGCCCGAGGTAGATAATGGCACCCTGGAGCAGGATCGCGTCAAAGGTCGCCTGCAGGTGAAGAACCTCAGCTTTACCTATCCGGGCACCGAGAAGAGGGTCCTCAACGATCTGAACTTCAGCGTCGAACCGGGCCAGATGGTGGCGCTGGTCGGCCGCTCCGGCAGCGGCAAGTCGACCCTGGCCAACCTGATTCCGCGCTTCTACGACCATAGCGAGGGACAGATCCTGCTCGACGGCACTGACGTTGAAGACTACAAGCTGACCAACCTGCGCAAACACATCGCGCTGGTGACCCAGCAGGTCAACCTGTTCAACGACAGCGTGCTGAACAACATCGCCTATGGCGATCTCGCCAGCAAACCGCGCGAAGCGGTGGAGAAGGCAGCCGATGACGCCTTCGCCCGCGAGTTCATCGACCGCCTGCCCGAGGGCTTCGACACCGAAGTCGGCGAGAACGGCGTGATGCTCTCCGGCGGCCAGCGTCAGCGCCTGGCGATTGCCCGTGCGCTGCTCAAGGACGCGCCGGTACTGATCCTCGACGAGGCCACCTCGGCGCTGGACACCGAGTCCGAGCGGCACATCCAGGCGGCCCTGGAGAAGGTCATGGAAGGCCGCACCACCCTGGTCATCGCCCACCGCCTGAGCACCATCGAGGCGGCGGACCTGATCCTGGTGATGGACCAGGGGCACATCGTCGAGCGCGGCTCCCACGACGAACTGATCGCGCAGAACGGCTACTACGCCCGTCTGCACGCCCGCCAGTTCGCCGACGACCCGATCGACGGGACCGAAGAAGCTCCGGTCGAGCAACCGGTATGACGCAGGTGCGGACCACTCCGGCATGCTGAACCGTCTCCGAGTCTTCCGTGAGCGCGGCTGGACGCCCATCGCGGCGGCCGACTATGCCGCCGCCTGGCAACGCTTCGGTGGCAGCGTTGCCACTCATCCGGATGTCGTCGAGCGGCTCGCGCATCTGGCGGGCATCCCGGTGCGCTACCTGGGCTGGTTCGACGGCGACGAACTGCGCGCTGCCGTTCCGACCTGGGGGCGCAACCTGGCGCTCTCCAAGGACGTGCTCAAGCGCGAGGGCAAGAAGGCGCTGTTCGACCTGGGCAACGCCGAGATCATCCTGCCGATCGCCGAGGGCGCGCGCATCGAGCTGCGCCACCAGGTGCGCTACCTCTCCGAGCTGAACCGCGAGCAGGTCAGTGACGCCCGCGAGCAGCCGGAACAGCTGGCGATGAACCGCGCGCCGGCCGACTTCTCGAAGAAGTTCCGCTACAACCAGCGCCGTGAGCAGCGCCTGCTCGAAGAAGCGGGTGGCGTGCTGCAGCCCATGAGCGAGCTGAGCCCCGACGAGCAGGCGCGCATTTATGCCGACCTGTTCCAGCGTCGCTGGGAATTCGAGGTGCCGGGCAAGGCGCGTCTGGCCGAAGTCTTCTCCCTGATGCGCGAGTTCATGCGCGGTTCCCTGGTGCGCCTGGATGGCGAGCCGGTGGCGATCCAGATTCTCTACCGGGTCGAAGCGCCGAAATGGGTCAGCGTGGAGTACATCAACGGGGGAGTCGCGCCGGAAAACCGCGACTTCAGTCCCGGCAGCGTGCTCAGCTTCGTCAATACTCAGGAAGCCTGGGCCGAGGCCGATGCACTGGGCAAGCCGCTGCGCTATTCCTTCGGTCGCGCCGACCGCGAGTACAAGGATCGCTGGTGCCATCGCGTGCCGGTGTTCCAGGTCTGACCTCAGTCCCATCCCAGGTAGCTGCGCCGGCGTCCTGGCCGCTGTGCAGGAGCGGACTGCGTCCGCGATCAGGATCAACGGAGAATCACCATGACCGGGCGTAAACAGCAACTGCTCAAACAGCATCGCCGCAAGAAGCGTGCGGTCCTGCTCGTCGCGCTGCTGGCGCTGATCCTGCTGGGCGTCTTCGCGCCCTGGTGGAGCGTGCCGCTGGCTGTGGTCCTCGGCTGGATCGCCCACGAAGCCTGGTTTGCCGATCACCTGTTCTACTCGCCGCGCGACGATTATCGCTACGACTTCCCGGCGGGCTCCGTGGCCTTGCCCGTGTCCCTCGGCCCTCACGGCCTCCACGTTGCCACAGGGGCGCTGCCGCAGGACGAGGAAACCCTGGTGCTGGAGATCGAGGTCAAGGCCTCGCTGCTCGGCCGCTGGCTTGACCCGCAGGTGCTGGTCGAAGGCGCCGAGAATGATCGCCAGGACTTCGAGCGCGGTGTCAGCGGCAAGCGCTACATCAACCTCTCCGGCCAGGGCGACGCTTTGCGCTCAGGCCAGTTGCGCATCCGCAGTCGCCACTGCCGGCTGGCGCAGCAGGGTGTCCTGCACGCCTTCCACAATCCGGACTACGCCCAGCAGCGCCTGCTGATCATCGCGCCCCATTCGGACGACGCCGAGCTGGCTGCCTTCGGTCAGTACAGTCGTTGCCCTGACGCCTGGATCGTCACGTTGACCCAGGGCGAGATCGAGGCCGAGCACTACGAGCGTCTCGGGCTGGGAAAGGCCGAAGCCGCCCGGCTCAAGGGCCGTCTGCGTACCTGGGACAGCATTGCCGCGCCGCTCTGGGGCGGCGTGCCCGCCGAGCGCTGCGTGCAGCTGGGCTACTACTGCCTGCAGCTGCCCGCCATGGCGGCCGAGCCGAGCCAGGCCTTCGGCTCGAAGGAATCGGGCGAGATCGATATCCGCAGCGTGCGCGGCTTCAATCCGTTCGAGCTGCCGGGCGACAGTGACGGTGCGCCGACCTGGCTGAATCTGGTGGCCGATCTCACCGCGCTGATCGAACGCATCCGCCCGGAAGTGATCCTCACCGCGCACCCGGAGCTGGACCCCCACGCCGACCACGTGCACGCCACCCGTGCGACGCTGGAGGCGATCGAGCGCAGCGGCTGGAAGCCGCAGACGCTGCTGCTCTACGCCAATCACCTGCACGACAACGACCGCTGGCCCATGGGCCCGGCCGACGGCGGTATCGCGCTTCCGCCCTGCATCGAGCCGCTGCCGGCCGACCCGCTGTGGAGCCCGGTGCTGGACGCCGCGACCCGCGTCGACAAGGCGCAGGCTCTGGCCCTGCAGCACGATCTGCAGACCCCGCTGACCGGCAAGAAACGTCTGCGCCGACTGATCCAGCGCGTGCTCGCCGGGCGCCAGTGGCCGGTCACCGGCGACGACGAGTTCTTCCGCAAGGCGGTGCGCCGCCACGAGCTGTTCTGGGTACGCAAAGTCCCGTAGCCATTGCCGCGACCGCCCGGTGTTCGGCGCAAGTCGCACTGGGCGGCTATGGTATTATCCGCGGCGATTTCGACCTGCGGAGTTCCCATGAAATTGACCATGCCCCGATTCGATCAGGCCCCCGTGCTGGTGGTAGGCGACGTGATGCTCGACCGCTACTGGCACGGCGCGACCTCGCGCATCTCGCCCGAGGCGCCGGTGCCCGTGGTGCGGGTCGAGCAGCATGAGGACCGCCCCGGTGGCGCCGCCAACGTCGCGCTGAACCTGGCCGCCCTCGGTGCCCCGGCCTTCCTGGTCGGCGTCACCGGCGTCGACGAGGCCGCCGACAGCCTGAGCGACAGCCTCCAGGCAGTGGGCGTGACCACCCGCTTCCAGCGCATCGCCGGCCAGCCGACCATCGTCAAGCTGCGGGTCATGAGCCGTCATCAGCAACTGCTGCGCGTGGACTTCGAGGAAGCCTTCCGCACCGACGCGGTGGCCCTGTCCGCCGACGTCGAGGCGCTGCTGGACCAGGTCCGCGTGCTGGTGCTCTCCGACTACGGCAAGGGCGCGCTGAAGAACCACCAGCAACTGATCCAGGCCGCCCGCAAGCGCGGTATCCCGGTGCTGGCCGATCCCAAGGGCAAGGACTTCGCCATCTACCGCGGCGCCAGCCTGATCACCCCGAACCTCTCCGAATTCGAAGCCATCGTCGGTCGCTGCACCGACGAAGCCGATCTGGTCGCCAAGGGCCAGCAACTGATGACCGAGCTGGAGCTCGGCGCGTTGCTGGTGACCCGTGGTGAACACGGCATGACCCTGCTGCGCCCCGGCCACAGTGCCCTGCACCTGCCGGCCCGTGCCCGCGAAGTGTTCGACGTCACCGGCGCCGGCGACACCGTGATTTCCACCCTGGCCGGCGCCATCGCTGCCGGTGAGGACCTGCCGCAGGCCGTGGCCCTGGCCAACCTGGCTGCCGGCATCGTCGTCGGCAAGCTCGGCACCGCCGCCATCAGCGCCCCGGAACTACGCCGCGCCGTACAGCGCGAGCAGGGCTCCGAGCGGGGCGTGCTGAGCCTCGAACAGTTGCTGCTGGCCATCGAGGACGCCCGCGCCCATGGCGAGAAGATCGTCTTCACCAACGGCTGCTTCGACATCCTCCACGCCGGCCACGTGACCTACCTGGAGCAGGCGCGCGCCCAGGGCGACCGCCTGATCGTCGCCACCAACGACGACGCCTCGGTGACCCGCCTCAAGGGTCCCGGTCGCCCGATCAACAGCGTCGACCGGCGCATGGCCGTGCTCGCTGGTCTGGGGGCGGTGGATTGGGTCGTCAGCTTTGCCGAAGACACGCCCGAGCGCCTGCTCACCGAAGTGCGCCCGGACGTGCTGGTGAAAGGCGGCGACTACGGGGTCGAGCAGGTGGTCGGTGCCGACATCGTCAAGGCCTACGGCGGTGAAGTCCGCGTGCTGGGGCTGGTGGAGAACAGTTCCACCACCGCCATCGTCGAGAAGATCCGCCACCAGGGCTGATCCGTTTCGTCGCAAGAAGGGCGCTACCGGGTAGCGCCTTTTTTTTGTGGCTGCGCACTGACCGCTGTGCCAGTGGGCGGCGGCAAAGCGGTCATGGTCCCTGCGGCATTTTGAAGCGCATGATCGGGGCATCCACCCTCCGCGGAGCGAGATGCCATGACCACCGACGTGCAGGGCCGTGCCCTGGCCGTACTGAACCGTGTCGCCCAGGCCGACTGGCCGGACCGACTCAAGCTGCGCAAGCCTTTCGAAAGACTCCTCTACAGCGGCAGCCGCACCGGCTTCCGGCTGGCCAGCGAGCGTGCGGTCAAGCAACCCAAGACGCCACGCAAGGCTGATCCGGACGGGCTGTTCGACCTGTCCCTGTCCGACGAGCAGCAGATGCTCGTGGAGATGCTCGAAGGCTTCGCCGCGGAGGTCTTGCGTCCGGCCGCCCATGAGTCCGACGCCAAGGCCAACCTGAGCCTGGAACTCCTGGCCCAGGCGCAGGAACTGGGCCTCACCCACTACGGTGTCAGCGAAGTACACGGCGGCATGGCCGGCGAACGCACCGTCGTGACCAACGCGTTGATCGCCGAGTCCCTCGCTCGTGGTGACCTGAGCCTGGCCGCGGCGCTGCTGGTGCCGTTGTCGGCGGCCAACTGCATCCGCCGCTGGGCCTCGCCGGAGCAGCAGGCGCGCTGGTTGCCGGCTTTCGTCGCCGAAGAAGCCGCGCCGCTGATCGCCATTGCGGTGAATGAACCGCAACTGCTGGCCGATCCGCAGTGCCTGTCCACCAAGGCGCGCAAGCGTGGTTCGAGCTACACGCTGTCCGGCGAGAAGTGCCTGGTCGTGCGCGGCGTGGATGCGCAGAAACTGATTGTTGCGGCGGACGCCGGCGAGGGGCCGGCGCTGTTCCTCATCGACACCCGCGCCAAGGGGGTCGAGGTGCGCGCCGAACCGGCCATGGGCCTGAAGGCCACCGGCACCGCGCGGGTTCGCTTCAAGGGCGTGAAGGTTCCGGCCGAACAGCGACTGGCGGCGGAGCGCTTCGACTACCAGGCCTTTCTCGACTCCACCGCGCTGGCCTGGTGTGCGCTGGCCGTCGGCACCGGGCAGGCCGCGCTGGATTACGTGATCACGTATTGCAACGAGCGCGAAGCCTTCGGCGAGCCGATCAGCCATCGCCAGGGCGTGGCCTTCATGGTCGCGGACATCGCCGTCGAGCTGGATGCCATGCGTCTGATGGTCTGGCGCGCCTGCGCACTGGCCGAGCGTGGTCAGGCGTTCCATCGCGAGGCCTACCTGGCGAAGCTGCTCTGCGCCGAGAAGGCGATGAAGATCGGCACCGACGCGGTGCAACTGCTCGGCGGCCACGGTTTCACCCAGGAACACCCCGCCGAACGCTGGTACCGCGACCTGCGCGCCGTCAGCCTGATGGCCGGCGGCCTGCACCTGTAAGGAGCTTTCCATGTACCTCGAGACGCCAAAGAAATTCCGCACCTTGCAGAACCAGGCCCGCCAGGTGGCGGAGAACTACCTGCGACCGATTTCGCGCAAGTACGACAAGGCCGAGCACGCCTATCCCAAGGAGCTGGACTTGCTGGCCGCGCTGCTGGACGGCATGAACGCCGGCTCGCCGGACGCCGTGGGCGCCACCTCCGCCAGCAAGCGCAAGGCCGGCGCGGAGGAGGGCGTGAAGAATGGCGGCAACCTTTCGGCCTGCCTGGGCGTGATGGAAATGTGCTGGGGTGATACCGGGCTCCTGCTGGCCATGCCGCGCCAGGGTCTGGGTAACGCCGCCATCGCCGCGGTCGCCAACGAGGAGCAGCTCAAGCGTTTCTCCGGCACCTGGGCGGCCATGGCCATCACCGAGCCGGGTTGTGGCTCGGACTCGGCAGCGATTCGCACCACCGCCACCCGCGATGGCGATCACTACCTGCTCAATGGCGAGAAGATCTTCGTCACCTCCGGCGCTCGCGCCGACGCGGTGGTGGTCTGGGCGACGCTGGACAAGAGCCTGGGCCGCGCGGCGATCAAGTCCTTCGTGGTGGAGAAGGGCACGCCGGGCATGACTGTCACCCGCCTGGAGAAGAAACTCGGCATCAAGGCGTCCGACACGGCCTCCATCAGCTTCAGCGACTGCCGCGTACCGGCTGCCAACCTGCTGGGCAACGCCGAGATCGACGTGCAGAAAGGTTTTGCCGGGGTGATGGAGACCTTCGACAACACCCGCCCACTGGTGGCCGCCATGGCCATCGGCGTCGCCAAGGCCTCGCTGGACCGCACCCGCGAGCTGCTGAAGAAGGCCGGCTGCCGCTTCGACTATCGCCAGCCGTTGCTCAGCGCCAGCCATGCCGAGGCGACGTTGTACCGCCTGGAAGCCGAATGGGAAGCGGCACGCCTGCTGACCCTGAAGGCTGCCTGGATGGCCGACAATCGTCAGCCCAACTCCAAGGAGGCCTCCATTGCCAAGGCCAAGGCCGGACGAGTGGCCAACGAGGTGACGCTGAAATGCGTCGAGCTGGCCGGTGCGCTGGGCTATGGGGAAGAGGAATTGCTGGAGAAATGGGCACGGGACTCGAAGATCCTCGACATCTTCGAAGGTACCCAGCAGATCCAGTTGCTGATTGTGGCGCGGCGGCTGCTGGGCAAGAGTTCCAGTCAGCTCAAATGAACGGGCTTGCGGGTATGGCCCGCTCCTGCAGGGAGAACCTGCTCGTGCAGGAGCGGGCCGTGCGCGCGAACCGGCCGTCAGGTCGGCCGGTTCATGTGGGTGGAATCAGGCCGTGCGCCGCCCGCTGCCGGCATTGCCGGCGGCGGGCGGCCACTGCTCCATCCAGTCGCGGAAGCGGATACGTTCCTCGCGTACAAGCCAGCCATCCTGCTCGGCGAAGCTCTCCGACAGCCACAGGCCGCGGGTGCTCGCCTTGCACAGCTCGCCCTTGCTCAGGGTGAACAGCTCGCCAGTCGGCTGGCCGTGGTCCAGCGGCAGCAGGTAGATGTCCGGGCGACGGCGGTCCAGCCGCGCCACCAGCGGGCCGCTTTCGAGTTTCTCGTCGACATGGAACAGGCTGACCTCGCGGGCATCCTTGGGCAGCTCCATGCGCAGGTCATAGACCAGTTGCAGCGAGGCCGTCGGCAGATGCACGTAGGCTTGCGGGCGCTCCAGCAGGCGCAGCGCGCCGGCCTGCACCGGGCGCGAGGCACCGGACAGCGGGGTGAGGGAGAAGTGGCTGCTCTCGCGGTAGCGCAGGATGCCCTCGTAGGGCGTCGGCAGCCAGGTATCGCCAAAGCGTCCGCCGAGCCAACCGTCGGCGGTTTCCACCAGACATTCCTCAGCCACTTCCTGGATCGCGGTGAGCAGCGGCAGGTTCAGTTCGTGGGCGGGTACGTAACCGGAAATCAGCTTGAGTACCGTGTCGCCACGGTCCACCCGGCGCTGGCGGACCAGGATCCAGTGGTCGCGCCCCTGGTAGTTCAGGGTCAGTCGCACCGACACGCCGAGGTTGGCCAGTTCGGTGACGAAGCGCTCGGTGGCGTTGATCTCGATGGGGCGGCGCTTTTCCAGCACCTGGGCGAAGTTCAGGGGTTTGCCGAGGGTCTGGTAGGCGAGGCTTTCTGCGCTGGCTTCCACCAGCAGCGGCAGGGTCTTGAAGGCGGTCGGGTCCTTGCGGGCGAGCGTACGGGGCATGTGGGCTTCCTTTTCTTGCAGGGCCTGGTCTGACAGGGCCTGGTCGTACAAGGCGCCGGGTTGCGCTGGCGCGTCCTTCTCCCGTGACGGAAGAGCGGGCGACGCCGACGCAAACGCTGACCGTCTGGTGGGGACGGTCCGGCCGATCGTTCATTGACGGGGTCGCTACAACCTAGACAGCCTGACACCAGTCCTGGTGTCATCGAAAACCAAAAGGATTTCCGGATTTTTCCCTGAAAGGCTTGGCGATTCCGAGGCTTTTGCGTGGGAATCGCCGGCTGGCGACAGTTTCTGTGCCCACGGTTTTTTGCCGAGGGAGTTGGAGCATGGCACAGGAATACGTCATCCACATGACCGCCGATCAGCGGTCGAGGACCTCGGCGGCGATGTTCACGTTGTGCGCGAGATGCAGTGGATTGATGGTGCCGACGATGGCGCTGGCGACGCCCGGATGGCCCAGCACCAGCTCGAAACTGGCGCGTACCGGGTCGACGCCGGAGGCGAGGGTGGCGTGGCCACTGGCCAGGGCCTTCTTGATCAGGATGCCGCGGCCATGGGCCTGGGCGTGGTCGATCACCGGCTTTTCCGCCTGCTCGTTGAGGTTGTAGGTGACCATCGCGCAGTCGCCGCGCTCCAGGGCCAGCAGGCCGCCGTCGGCGGTCTTGCCGGAAAAGCCGAAACCGCGGATCAGCCCTTCGTCCTTCAGGCGCTGCAGGGTCGCGTAAACCTCGGTGCCGCGCAGGATGTCCAGGTCGTTGCCGTCGGAATGCACCAGCACCAGGTCGATGTAGTCGGTCTCCAGGCGCCGCAGGCTGCGCTCGACCGATCGGCGAGTGTGGGCGGCGCTGAAGTCGAACTGCGACTGGCCGCCGACGAACTCCTCGCCGGTCTTGCTGACGATCACCCACTGGTCGCGCTGGCCGCGCAGCAGCGGGCCGAGGCGCTCCTCGCTGCGACCATAGGCCGGCGCGGTGTCGATCAGGTTGATTCCCAGCTCGCGGGCCAGCGCGATCAGGTCGGCAGCCTCGCGGTCATCGGGAATGCGGAAGCCTTCGGGGTACTTCACGCCCTGGTCGCGGCCGAGCTTCACGGTGCCCAGGCCCAACGGCGAGACATTCAGACCGGTGCTGCCCAGCGGGCGATGCAGGTGATGCAGGGTCTTCATCCGAACAGTTCCTCCCAGACCGGGCGTGCCATGGCCGGGCGCGGCAGGTCCGGCTGCGCGGCGTTCGCCTGGGGACGGATACCGCTCTTGTCCAGGGACTCCAGCACGCGGTCGGCGAAGTTCGGCGCAAGGGCCAGCTTGGTCGGCCAGCCGACCAGCAGCGCGCCGTCCTCGGCGAGGAAGGCGCTGTCCGGGCGCAGCAGGTTGTTCTGCGAGGGCTCGGCGCGGTCGACGCGCAGGGTCGCCCAGCGCGCGGCGGAGAGGTCGATCCAGGGCACCAGCTTGTGCAGCTCGTGCTGAGCCTCGGCGATCTGCTCGGCCTCGTTGCGCGCTACGCCACCGGCTTCGGCAATGTCGCCGCCCAGGTACCAGACCCAGTCGCCGTTGCTCAGCGGGTGGGTGGTGACGGTGACGCGGGGCTTCGGACCGCCGCCGAGGCAATGGGCGTACAGGGGTTTCAGCGTCGGCGCGGTGACCAGCACCATGTGCAGCGGGCGCCGCTGCATCTCCGGGCGCTGCAGGCCCAGTTCGCGCAGCAGCGCCTCGTTGCCGGCGCCGGCGCTGAGCACCACGCGCTGGGCGCGAATCTCGCGGCCGTCCACGCGCAGGCCGACCAGCGTGTCGCCCTCGCGCAGGGCTTCGATGCGTTCGCCGGCCAGCAGGCCGTCACCGGCCAGTTCGGCCAGGCGCGCGACTAGGCTGGGCACGTCCAGCACCAGCTCGGTGAGTCGGTAGGCCTTGCCCTTGAACGCCTTGTCCTGCAGGGCTGGCGGCAGGTCGGCGCCCTTCACCTGGGCGACGCGGCTGCGCACCGCCTTGCTGGCGAAGAAACTGGTGAGGTTGCCGGCCAGGCCACCGGGCGACCACAGGTAATGAGCGTCGGAGAGCACGCGCACGCCGCGCAGGTCCACTTCGCCGGTGCCGGCCAGGCAGTCGCGCCACAGGGCCGGCATGTCGGCGATGGCTTCCGAGGCGCCGGTCAGCGCGCCATGCAGGGCGTACTTGGTGCCACCATGGATGATCCCCTGCGAGCGCATGCTCTGTACGCCACCCAGCGCGGTGTTCTCCACCAGCACGGTGGAAAAGCCGGCGCGCCGCAGGCGGGCATTGAGCCAGAGACCGGCGATGCCGCCGCCGACGATGAGGATGTCGGTGCTCAGGGATTCGGACATGAAGGCGCCTCGAAGGGAAAAACGAAGCGCGCAGTATAACGCTAGAGGGCGGTGGCAAACGCCCGTTGGCTCAGGCTGCTTTTGCAGGCGCGAGCTTGCTCGCGAACGCCTTGCGTGGCGGGGACTGGTTCGCGAGCACGCTCGCTCCTGCAGAATGCGGACAGGGCGGCTCAATGGCCGGCGTTGCCGGAGAACAACTGGATCACCACTACGCCGCTGACGATCAGGCCCATGCCGAACAGGGCCGCGGTATCCAGCTTCTGCTGGTAAAGCACGAGGGCCGCAATGCTGACCAGCACGATGCCAAGCCCCGCCCAGATGGCATAGGCGATGCCCACCGGGATGCTGCGTACCACCAGGGTGAGCATCCAGAAGGAAATGGCGTAGCCGACGATCACCAGCACCAGCGGAAGGGGCGTCGACAGGCCTTTCACCGACTTCAACGAGGCGGTGGCGATGACTTCGGCGACGATGGCGATGGCGAGGTAGAGATAACCGGGCATGGTGGGTGCTCCCCGGAACGACACGCCGCTCGGTATGAGCGACACGCAGCTGACGTTCGAATCTGCCGGCCATTCTAGTCTCCCGGATGATGGGATAAAGTCATTACCTATCTGAATTGGAGATAGGCTGCGGAGAAAGCGCATGCAGTGGAACCTGGATCAGTTGCGACTCTTCGTCAGCGTCGCCGATCAATCGTCCTTCTCGGCGGCGGCGCGACAGCTCCAGCGTGTGCAGTCGGCCGTGAGCTCATCCATCGCGCTGCTGGAGAGCGACCTGGGCGTGACCCTGTTCGAGCGCAGCAGCGGCCGCCAGCCGGTGCTGACGGTCGAGGGGCGTGCGCTGCTGGACGAGGCGCGCGAAGTACTGCGCCAGTGCGAGCGGCTGGAGAGCCGGGCGCTGTCGCTGGTGCGTGGCACAGAGCCTTTGTTGCGGCTGGCGCAGGACGAGGCGATGCCTTACCAGCCGGTACTCTCCGGCCTGCAGGCGCTGGCGCAGGAGTTCCCCACGGTAGAGGTGCAGCTGTCCAGCAGTGCCCAGGGCGACGTGGCGCGCAAGCTGCTGGAGCGCCGGGCGGACCTCGGCCTGCTGTTCCATCACGAGGGCATGCCGCCGGAGCTCGAACGGCAGCGCCTGGGCACCATCGAGATGGTGACCGTGTGCGGGGCCGGGCATGAGTTGGCGAGGCTGGACTACGCGGACCGCCGCGAGCTGGCGAGGCATCGCCAGTTGCTGATGGCCCCGCAGGACAGCCACTACCCCGGCGGCGAGCAGATCAGCCCGCTGGTGTGGCGCGCCGACAGCTTCTACGCCATGGCCGAACTGCTGATGCGCGACCTCGGCTGGGCGTGGCTGCCGACCCACGTGGCGCAGTATCCGGCGTACCAGCCGCTGCTGGTGGAGCTGGCCAGCGACTGGACGCCGCCACCGCTGGTGGTGGAGCTGGTGTGGCGCCGCGACGAGCCGCTGGGGCCGGCGGCCAATTGGCTGGGCGAGTGTTTCGCCGAGCATCTTGCCTCGCCGGTGTGACCGGCTCTTCGTAGGAGCGGTGCCCCAGTCAGGATTGTGCGGCGGCCAAGTCCCCTAATTTGCTACTCTCCGCCGCCATGAACCGTACCCTCTATACCCTGCTGTTTCACCTGGGCCTGCCGCTGGTCGCGCTGCGCCTGTTCCTGCGTTCGCGCAAGGCGCCGGCCTACGCCCAGCGCGTCGGCGAGCGCTTCGCCCTCGGCCTGCCGGCGCTCAAGCCCGGCGGCATCTGGGTGCACGCGGTGTCGGTGGGCGAGAGCATCGCCGCCGCGCCGATGATTCGCGCGCTGATGCAGCGCCATCCCGATCTGCCGATCACCGTCACCTGCATGACGCCCACCGGCTCCGAGCGTATTCGCGCGATGTTCGGCGACCAGGTGCAGCACTGCTACCTGCCGTACGACCTGCCCTGGGCGGCCGCGCGCTTCCTCGAACGTGCGCGGCCGGTGCTGGGCGTGATCATGGAAACCGAGCTGTGGCCAAACCATATCCACCAGTGCGCCAAGCGCGGTATTCCGGTGGCGCTGGCCAATGCGCGGTTATCCGAACGTTCGGCGCGTGGCTATGCGCGCTTTGCCGGGCTGACCCGGCCGATGCTGGAAGAGATGAGCTGGATCGCCGTGCAGACCGAGGCCGAAGCCGAGCGCTTCCGTCAGTTGGGCGCGCGTCCGGACTGCGTGAGCGTCACTGGCTCGATCAAGTTCGACCTGACCATCGATCCCGAACTGCTGGCGCGCGCCGATGACCTGCGCGCCCAGTGGCAGGCACAACAGCGGCCGATCTGGATCGCCGCCAGCACCCATGCGGGGGAGGACGAGATCGTCCTCGCCGCTCACCGCCAGTTGCTGGAGAAACACCCGGAGGCGCTGCTGATCCTGGTGCCGCGCCACCCGGAGCGCTTCGGTCCGATGTTCGATCTCTGCTCCCGCGAAGGCTTCCGCACTCTGCGCCGATCCGCCGGCGAGCGGGTCACGGCGGATACCCAGGTGCTGCTGGGCGACACCATGGGCGAATTGCTGTTCCTCTATGCGCTGGCCGATGTCGCCTTCGTCGGCGGCAGCCTGGTGCCCAACGGCGGGCACAACCTGCTGGAGCCGGCGGCGCTGGGCAAGCCGGTGCTGTCCGGTCCGCACCTGTTCAACTTCCTGGAGATTGCCGCGCAGCTGCGCGAGGTCGGCGCGCTGCGCGAGGTGGCCGATGCGCCGTCTCTGGCAGTGGCCGTGACGGCCCTGTGGGACGAACCGGCGAGCGCCAAGCGCATGGCCGACGCCGCGTTGGGCGTGATGAAGGCCAACCAGGGCGCGCTGGCGCGCCTGCTGGATGGCCTCGGGCGGCTGATCAGAAAGTCGGCGGCGTAATCACCCAGAGCACCACGGCATCCACCTCGCCGGGGTTGCCGTAGCGGTGCGGCTCCTGGCTGGAGTAGCTGAAGCTGTCGCCTTCATTGAGCACGAAATGGCGCTCGCCCACCCAGAGTTCGAAGGTGCCGCTGAGCAGGTAGCCGGCTTCCTCGCCGTCATGGCTGTAACTCTGCTGGCTGTAAGTGCCCGGCGGAAATCGCGAGTGGAGGATTTCCAGCTGGCGGCTGGGTTGCGGGCTGAGCAGTTCGTCGACGATGCCATCCTCGTAATGCACGCTGGTGCGGGCGTTGCGCCGCACCACGTAGCCGGCGTCGGCCGGGTCGACCTGCACTTCGCTGGCGAAGAACCACTGGATGGTCACGCCCAGGCTGCGCGCGATATTGAACAGCGCCGGGATCGACGGGTAGGCGAGGTTGCGTTCCAGCTGGCTGATGTAGCCGGCGGTCAGCCCACTCTGCTCGGCCAGCTCCGCCAGCGTCATGCCACGCCGCTTGCGCAGGCCGCGGATGCGGGTGCCGAGAAACTGCGCTTCGGCGTTGGCGGGGGCTTCCTGCGGGGCTTTGCGGCTCATGCGAAGGGGGTCCTGGCGAGTGGCGTCGTGGGGCATTCTAAACAATGCGTCGATTCATCGTTGCGCGCAGTTCGGCTCAAAACGCACAAGGTAGTAGAGGATGTAGCCGGAGTAGCGCAGCGTTCCTGCTTCGACCTCTTGGTTGAAGCACTCCTTGAGGGCATCTTCGTCGGCAAAACCATAGTCGGGTAGCTTCGCTTCCGCGAAGCCCGCCAGACGCCAGAAGTCGAACCCGTCGATTTCACCCTTGGCGCCAAAGTCGAAGTCCACGGTTCCGTCAGGCAGGTGGACGGCGCAGCCGTAGCCATGCTTGAAGTAGTGCACACCGTCTTTGAGTGTTCCCCGGTGGGGAATGTCGAGAAATGCCCATTCTCGATTACTGGCGGGGCGAGCGATGGCCGATTGTTCGAGCAGCGCCACTGCCTGGTGTACGGCGCGCTGATAGTCGGCGACGAGTTTGGCGAGACCTGGGTTCATGGCTTCAACGATTGGCTGCAGAGTGGCCATTCTAGAGCGCAATCCTGGTTGATTGGCGCTGGGGACGGATTGATCCGTCCCCAGGACTCAAGCTGGCTCAGATTGCCCAACCCGCCTTGAGCCCTTCGTAGATCGCTTCTTCTGCCGTGCGCGGCGCCAGGCAGTCGCCGATGCGGCGGACTTCGGCGAGGTCGGCGATCTCGTCGGCCAGTTCGTCCACCGGCTGGTGGCCCTGGCAGAGCACCAGGGTGTCGATGTTTTCCACCAGCATCGGCTCGCCGCTGGCGGTGTGCTGCAGGTAGACGGTGCTGTCGTCGACGCCGTACAGACGGGCGTAAGGGGTGATGGTGATGCCCAGGCGATGCAGTTCGCCGGCCATGTGGTCGCGGACGTAGAGCGGCAGGCTCTCGCCGGCATGGGTGCCATTCACCGCCAGGTGCACCTGGTGGCCGTCGCGCACCAGGCGCTCGGCGATGCCGGGGGCGATCCAGTCGGCGCGCCAGTCGGTGACCAGCACCGAGCGGCCCAGCTTCACTTCGCCGCGCAGCACCTGCCAGGCGTCCACCACCTGCAGTTCGCCGGCTTCCTCGTAGGGCGGGCGATAGGGTTTCGCGCCGGTGGCCACAATCACCACATCGGGGCGCTCCTGCTCGACCAGGGCGCGATCGACGCGGGTGTTACGGCGTACTTCGACGCCGGCCAGTTGCATCTCGCGTTGCAGGTTGGTGGAGGCGCCACCGAACTCCGCGCGTCGCGGCAGCAGTTGGGCGAGGTTGAGCTGGCCGCCGAGCTGGGCACTGGCTTCGCAAAGGGTGACCTCGTGGCCACGCTGGGCCGCGACGGCAGCGGCCTTCATGCCCGCCGGCCCGCCGCCGACCACCAGCACGCGCTTGCGCTGGGTGGTCATCGTGCGTTCGGCGTAGATCAGCTCGCGGCCGGTTTCCGGGTGCTGGATGCAGGAGATCGGGTAGCCGCGGTGGAAGTGCCCGATGCAGGCCTGGTTGCACGCAATGCAGGCGCGCACGTCCTCGACGTGGCCGCTTTCGGTCTTGCTCGGCATCTGCGGGTCGCAGATCAGCGCGCGGGTCATGCCGCAGACGTCGGCCTGGCCGCGGGCGACGATCAGCTCGGCTTCCTGCGGCTGGTTGATGCGCCCGGTGACGAACAGCGGGATGTCCAGGTTGCGCTTGAAGGTACCGGCCTCGTTGGCCAGGTAGGCCGCTTCGATGGCCATGGGCGGGACGATGTGGATGGCGCCGCCCAGCGATGCCGAGGTGCCGGCGACGATGTGCACGTAGTCCAGCGAGTCCTGCAGGCCCTTCACGCCCTGCAGAGATTCGTCTTCGGTGAGCCCTTCCGGATCGCGTTCGTCGGCGGAGATGCGCAGGCCGATGATGAAGTCTTCGTCGGTGGCGGCGCGCACGGCGGCGATCACTTCGCGGGTGAAGCGCAGGCGGGCGTCGAGGTCGCCGTTGTAGCCGTCGCTGCGGCGGTTCACTCGGGGGTTGAGGAACTGCGCCGGCAGGTAGCCGTGGCTGGCGACCACTTCCACGCCGTCGATGCCGGCGGTGTGCAGGCGGCGTGCGGCGTCGGCGTAGCCCTGGACGATCTCGTCGATCATTGCCTGGCTCAGCTCGCGGGGCATCACCCGGAAGCGTTCGTTGGGCGAGGCGGACGGGGCGTAGGCCACGGCCAGCAGGCCGTCGCTGGATTCCATGATCTCGCGGCCGGGGTGGAAGACCTGGGACAGCACCACGGTGCCTTCGGCGTGGCACGCCTCGGCGATGCGCCGGTAGCCGGGGATGCACGCGTCGTCGGTGGCCATCAGCACGTGGGAGGTGTAGCGGGCGCTGTCGTGTACGCCGGCGACCTGCAGCACGATCAGGCCGACGCCGCCCTTGGCGCGGGCGGTGTGGTAGGCCACCAGTTGGTCGTTGACCAGGTTGTCGGTGGGCATCGAAGTGTCGTGCCCGGTGGACATGATGCGGTTCTTCAGCGCCTTGCCGCGGAGGCGCAGGGGGCTGAACAGGTGGGGAAACTGGCTCATCGGGCAACTCCGGATTCTTGTTGTCTATTTCAGCACTGAACATCGACCGCGCGAGCTAGAGCGGAACAAGGCGGAAACCGGTGAGGCAGCGGAGTTTACTCCAGTAAATGAGCATGCCGAGCCGGTTTCCAACGCAGTTCCGCCGACGCGCAGCCGGTCGATCAACTAGGCATTGCGTGCCTGCCAGTCCACCGGATACAGGGCGTAGAACACGCAGGCCTTCTCGCCTTCGTAGGCCAGCGGCGTGCGCTCGGGGACCCAGATCACGTCGCCCGGCTTGGCGTCGATCACCTGGTCGGTCAAGCGCAGGCGGAAATTGCCTTCGAGTACCACGATCAGCTCGTCGTACAGCACCGTCCATTCGATGGAGACGCCGTCGAAACGGGCCAGGCCCGCGCCCATGGTCTGGCTGTCCGCCGGGCCGATCAGCCGGCAGATGGCGGCGCGTTCGATGTCTTGTCCACCGTAGGACTGGAACTGCAGGGCGGATTGCTGGAAGTGGCGAACCTGGGACACGGTGGCTTCTCCTGGATGGAAAATGTTGTTTAAGTTCCAGCTATGGAAATTTACCTTCAGTAAAAAATCAACTTGTTTTTTTAAAGATGACTGAGTAGTTTCATTCCGGCCCGAGATGTCTCGGGCGCACCGCGACGTGCTCCACAACAACTACAAGAGGAGAGGCGCATGAACCGTCCAGCACGGTCCCCCCTCGCATTGCGGGTCCCCCCGCAGGCCAATGATTTCCTACTGCCTTGCCTTCCTTGCATCGTTGTGCCGGCGCACCCGTCCAGCGTGCGCGCAGCCATTGCGGCTACGCGCGTGGTCTCTCACGACATGGGGTATGCCTGATGACTTTTCGAATGAAAGCCGTACAACCGCTGCTGCTCGCCCTCGGGCTTTGCGGCGGCACGGCGCAGGCCGCCGAGAACATGGTGGTGGTCGGTTACGGCGGCGCCGGCCAGAAGGCCCAGGATGCGGCCTTCTTCCAGCCCTTCAGCAAGCAGTCCGGGGTCGGTGTGACCCAGACCGAGTACAACGGCGAAATGGCGCGCATCAAGGTGATGGCCGACACCGGTCATGCCGACTGGGACGTGGTGCAGATCGAAGGCCCGGACCTGGCCCGTGGCTGTGACGAAGGCCTGTTCGTGCCACTGGACTGGCAGCAGATCGGCAACAAGGACCAACTGATCCCCAACGCCGCCAAGGACTGCGGTTCCGCCGCCCTGGTCTGGGGCGTGGCCATCGCCTACGACGCCGACAAACTCAAGCCGGCGCCGCAGTCCTGGGCGGATTTCTGGGACGTGAAGAAATTCCCTGGCAAGCGCGGCCTGCGCAAGCGCGCCATCTACAACCTGGAGTTCGCACTGATGGCCGATGGCGTGAAGCCTGCGGACGTCTACAAGGAGCTGGGCACCCAGGCCGGCGTCGACCGCGCCTTCGCCAAGCTCGACCAGATCAAGCCCTACGTGCAGTGGTGGGAGGCCGGCGCGCAGCCGCCGCAGTGGCTGGCCGCCGGTGACGTGGTGATGACTACCACCTACACCGGACGCATCGCCGACGCCTTCAAGGCCGGGCGCAACCTGCGGCTGGTCTGGCCGGGCAGCCTGTACGGCATGGACTACTGGGCGATCATCAAGGGCTCGCAGCACGTCGATGCGGCCAAGCGTTTCATCGCCTTCGCCAATGGCGCCGATGCGCAAGTCGACTACGTGAAGCACATTGCGTATGGTCCGACCAACACGCAGGCCGCCGAGCGCCTGCCGGCCGACCTGGCGGGCTGGGTGCCGACCTCGACGCAGAACCTGCCCCAGGGCCTGGCGATGGACGACGAGTTCTGGGTTGACCACGGCGAGGAGCTGGAAGAGCGCTTCAACGCCTGGGCCGCGCAATGACCATGACGCCGGGGCTTGTGCCCCGGCGTCCTTTTGCCTTGAGGAGAAGTGCACCATGACGTCGCTGCAGGCGCCCAGCCGCGCCACCTGTTCGCCCGAGGAGTGGAAGCTGCGCGAGGAGCTGGCGGCCTGTTATCGCCTGATCGCGCACTACCGCATGACCGACCTGATCTTCACCCATATCTCGGTGCGCATTCCTGGTCCCGAACACCATTTCCTGATCAATCCGTACGGGCTGATGTTCGACGAGATCACCGCTTCCAGCCTGGTGAAGATCGATCTCTCCGGTCATGCCGTGGAGCCGTCGCCGTACAAGGTCAACCCGGCCGGCTTCGTGATCCACAGCGCCATTCATGGCGCCCGCGAGGATGCGCAATGCGTGCTGCACACCCACACCCGCGCGGGTTGTGCGGTGGCGGCGCAGGCGTGCGGATTGCTGCCGCTGAACCAGATATCCCTGGAGTTCTACGGCCGTATTGGCTACCACGACTACGAAGGCATAGCGCTGTCGATGGACGAGCAGGAGCGCCTGGTGCGTGACCTGGGCGACCATTACGGCCTGATGCTGCGCAACCACGGGCTGTTGACCGTGGGCCAGACGGTGCAGCAGGCGTTCCTGCGCATGTACTACCTGGAGAAGGCCTGCGATATCCAGTTGGCGGCCCAGGCGGGCGGCGAGCTGGTGATTCCGCCGGACGAGGTGTGCCGTCACACCGAACAACAATTCAACGCCCCGGCGCGGCCGCTGGCGGAAGGCGAGCTGAGCGACCCGGATGGTTACGATCTGGCGTGGTCGGCATTGCTGCGCATGCTGGACCGTGTATCGCCAGGGTATCGTGACTGACCGGCGCCGTCGTTTCAGTCCGCTTCTGCGATCAATGCCAGGGCGATTGTCCGGCAAAAAAAAGCCCCGCGATGCGGGGCTTTTTCATGGAACTGGATCAGTACTTCGCGCCAGCCTTGAGTTGCGCCTCGGCCGCCTTGGCCAGGTCCGGCGGCAGGAAGTCCTTGTCCGGGTTGTAGTCCGGCTTCAGGTAGCTGCTCAAAGCCTCCAGGTCGCTCGGCGCGAGGGTGCCGGCGGTCTGCTTGAGACTCAGGTTGTCGAGGATGTAGTCGTAGCGGGTGTTGTTGTAGTCGCGCACCGAGTTGTACAGCGAACGCTGGGCGTCCAGTACGTCGACGACATTTCGGGTACCGACCTGGTAGCCGATCTCGGTGGCTTCCAGCGAGCTCTGGTTGGAAATGATCGCCTGGCGACGCGCTTTAACCTGCTCCACGTCGGTGTTCACCGCGCGGTGCTGGTTGCGGGCGTCCTGCACCACCTGGCGGCGCTGGCTTTCACGCAGCTGCTCGCTCTGGTTCAGGCGCTGGTAGGCCTCGCGAACCTGGGAGCTGGTCAGGCCGCCGCTGTAGATCGGCACGTTCAGCTGCAGGCCGATGCTGCTCTGGTCCACCCACTTGCCGTAGTGCGGGGTGTACGGGTCCGGGCCGCCGCTGTTGGTGAAACCCAGGGCATCGTTGTCACCTTTCTGGTATTGGGCAACGGCGTCGACGGTCGGCAGGTGACCGGCCTTGCGCTGGCGCAAGGTCTCTTCGGCGGCATCCACCGCGTAATTGCTGGCCTGCAGGCGCAGGTTCTGCTGTACCGAGGTATCCACCCAGGCCTTGGCGTCGTTGGGGATCGGCGCGACGACCGGCAGCGAGTGGAGGATGCCCTCGATGGCGCTGTACTCGCGGTTGGTCAGGGTGACCAGGGCCTGGAAGGCGTTATCCACCTGCTGTTCGGCCACCAGGCGGTTGGCCCGCGCGGTGTCGTAGCTGGCCTGGGATTCGAGCACGTCGGTCTTGTCGGAGAGGCCGACGTCGAAGCGTTCGTTGGACTGGTCGAGCTGGCGCTTGAACGCTGCTTCCTCAGCCTTGCTGGCGGCCAGGTTGTCCTGGGCGCGGAGCACGCCGAAGTAGGTCTGGGCGGTCTGCAGGATCAGTTGCTGCTGGGTCGCGGAGAATTCCAGCTGGGCCTGTTCGGTGGTGTTTTCCGCGGCCTTGAGCTGGAACCAGCGATCCGCGCGGAACAGCGGCTGGCTCAGGGTGGCCTGCACCAGCTGGGTGTTGCGGTTCAGCGTAGCGCTGGGGGTGTCCAGCGAGGTGCGGGTCGATCCGGTGCTGGCGCCGGCGTTGATCTGCGGCAGCAAGCCGGAGCGCGCCTGGGGCACGGCTTCCTTGCGCGCCATGTAGTCGGCCTGGGCAGCAGCGAGGTCGGCGTTGTTGTCGACGGCATCTTTATAGACGCTGATCAGGTCCGTCTTGGTGGGCAGAGAAGGTGCGGCCGGAGCGGGCTGAGCAGCCCAGGCAAAGCCTGTCGTTGCGGCTACAGCGACAGCCAGAGAGAGTCTGCGCAGCATTCGTTCATCCTGGAAAGTGATGCGAGGTGGGGCAAGGCTACGGTCGCCGCCGGTGGCGGTCAAGGCACGTTCGTACGAGCCTTCCGAGGCAGGAGTGTAGCTGCGTGTAGGCAATTGCGCGTTTTCGGCCGGGTGGCGTTGGCTAATCCGTGCGCACTTGATTAGACTGCGGGCGTTCTTGTCGGGGTGCCCCATTGCGAGGGGCTGAGATCGGATAGTTCCGGATCCCGTTGAACCTGATCGGGTTAGCACCCGCGTAGGGAACAAGAAGTACGCATCCCGCGGCGCATTCCGCCCCGGCCCCAGCCCTCTCCGGGATGCGTCCCTTCGCTGCAGCCAGCAGCTCCTCTCGTCCCAGGTTCTCCCCGGCAATCAACCCCAGGAGAGCCAGGATGAGCACCCAGAAGAACAACGTCACCCGCCTTGAACAGCTGGACCGCCAGTCGACCCAGCCCTTTCCGAATTCGAAGAAGGTCTACCTGACCGGCTCGCGCCCGGATATCCGCGTCCCCGTGCGGGAAATCTCCCTTGCCGACACCCCGACCGCCTTCGGCGGCGAGAAGAACGCTCCGGTGATGGTCTATGACACCTCCGGCCCCTACACCGACCCGGATGTCCGCATCGACCTGCGCAAGGGCCTGCCGGACGTGCGTTCGCGCTGGATCGACGAGCGCGGCGACACCGAAATCCTCCCGGGCCTGACCTCCGAGTTCGGCCAGTCGCGCCTGGCCGATGCCAGCCTCGACGCCCTGCGCTTCGCCCACGTGCGCACTCCGCGCCGCGCCAAGGCCGGCCGCAATGTCACGCAGATGCACTACGCACGCCAGGGCATCATCACGCCGGAGATGGAATACATCGCCATCCGCGAGAACATGAAGCTGCAGGAAGCCCGCGCCGCCGGCCTGCTCGACGCCCAGCATCCGGGGCAGAGCTTCGGTGCCAGCATTCCGAAGGACATCACCCCCGAGTTCGTCCGTGACGAAGTGGCCCGCGGCCGCGCGATCATCCCGGCGAACATCAACCACACCGAACTGGAACCGATGATCATCGGCCGCAACTTCCTGGTGAAGGTCAACGGCAACATCGGCAACAGCGCGCTGGGCTCCTCCATCGAGGAAGAAGTCGAGAAGCTCACCTGGGGCATCCGCTGGGGCGCCGACACGGTGATGGACCTGTCCACCGGCAAGCACATCCACGAAACCCGCGAGTGGATCCTGCGCAACAGCCCGGTACCGATTGGCACCGTGCCGATCTACCAGGCGCTGGAGAAGGTCAACGGCGTCGCCGAGGACCTGACCTGGGAAATCTTCCGCGACACCCTGATCGAACAGGCTGAGCAGGGCGTGGACTACTTCACCATCCACGCGGGCGTGCTGCTGCGCTACGTGCCGCTGACCGCCAAGCGCGTCACCGGCATCGTTTCGCGCGGCGGCTCGATCATGGCCAAGTGGTGCCTGGCCCATCACCAGGAGAATTTCCTCTACACCCACTTCGAGGAAATCTGCCAGATCATGAAGGCCTACGACGTCAGCTTCTCGCTGGGCGACGGCCTGCGTCCGGGCTCGGTGGCCGACGCCAACGACGCCGCGCAGTTCGGCGAGCTGGAAACCCTTGGCGAGCTGACTCGCATCGCCTGGAAACATGACGTCCAGGTGCTGATCGAAGGTCCCGGCCACGTGCCGATGCACCTGATCAAGGAGAACATGGACAAGCAGCTGGAATGCTGCGACGAGGCACCGTTCTACACCCTCGGCCCGCTGACTACCGACATCGCGCCGGGCTACGACCACATCACCTCGGGCATCGGCGCGGCGATGATCGGCTGGTTCGGCTGCGCCATGCTCTGCTACGTCACGCCCAAGGAGCACCTGGGCCTGCCGAACAAGGATGACGTGAAGACCGGCATCATCACCTACAAGATCGCCGCACACGCCGCCGACCTCGCCAAGGGGCATCCGGGCGCGCAGATCCGCGACAATGCGCTGTCCAAGGCGCGCTTCGAGTTCCGCTGGGAAGACCAGTTCAACCTCGGCCTGGACCCGGACACCGCACGCGCCTTCCACGACGAGACCTTGCCCAAGGACTCGGCGAAGGTGGCGCACTTCTGCTCCATGTGCGGGCCGAAATTCTGTTCCATGAAGATCACCCAGGAAGTTCGCGACTACGCCAAGGAAAACGGCCTGACCGATGAGCAGAAGGCCATCGAGGCCGGCTTCCAGGAGCAGGCTGCGCGCTTCAAGGACGAAGGCTCGGTGATCTACAAGCAGGTGTGACCGGTCGTGCTCACCCTTGACGAAAAGGGTGGGCAGACTTGTAGGAGCGAGCAAGCTTGCTCCTACGAAAAACAACAAAATCCAATCCAACCTTCGAGCCCTGCACGCATCGTGACCACTACCGCCATCGACTATTCACCGACTTCCGCCGTGGGCAGCGCCCAGCGCGTGCTCGGCCTGCGCGACCTGTTCTCCCTCTGGTTCTCCCTGGGCATCGGCCTGATGGTGCTGCAGACCGGCGCCTTGCTGGCACCGGGCCTGGGCCTGGCCGGCGCGTTCGGCGCGATCCTGCTCGGCACCCTGGTCGGCGTGCTGTTGCTGGCCAGCGCCGGGGTGATCGGCACCGACACCGGCCTGTCCGCCATGGCCTCGCTCAAGCTGAGCCTGGGCAGCCACGGCGCCGCGCTGCCGGCGCTGCTCAACCTGATGCAACTGATTGGCTGGGGCGCCTTCGAGATCATCGTCATGCGCGATGCCGCCAGCCTGCTGGCGAGCCGTGCCTTCGGCGAAAGCAGCCTGTGGACCAACCCGGCCCTCTGGACCCTGGTGTTCGGCGCGCTGGCGACGCTGCTGGCGGTCGCCGGACCGCTCGCCTTCGTGCGCCGCGTGCTGCGCCGCTGGGGTATCTGGCTATTGCTCGCCGCATGCATCTGGCTGACCTTCGACCTGTTCAGGCGCGCCGACCTGGCCGCGCTCTGGGCCAAGGCCGGCGACGGTTCGCTGTCGTTCGCCGTGGGCTTCGACATCGCCATCGCCATGCCGCTGTCCTGGCTGCCGCTGATCGCCGACTACTCGCGCTTTGGCAAGCGCGCCGCGCACACCTTCACCGGCGCGGCGCTGGGCTTCTTCATCGGCTGCTTCTGGCTGATGGGGCTGGGCGTGGCCTACACCCTGGCGTTCGCCCAGGGCAGCGACGCCAATGCGCTGCTGCTGGCGCTGGCCGGCGCCGGGATGGGCATTCCGCTGCTGCTGATCCTGCTGGACGAGTCGGAAAAGGCCTTCGCCGACATCCACTCGGCGGCGGTTTCCAGCGGCATCCTGCTGCCGTTGAAGGTCGAATTGCTGGCCCTGGCCATCGGCGTGATCTGCACCCTGATCGCCTGGTTCGCGCCGCTTGCGCAGTACCAGAACTTCCTGCTGCTGATCGGCTCGGTGTTCGCTCCGCTATTCGGCGTGGTGCTGATCGACCACTTCGTCCTGCGCCGCCGCGCGCCGGCCGCAATTCCCCATGGCCTGCGCTGGGGTTCGCTGATCGCCTGGGGCGGTGGTGTCGTGGTGTATCACCTGCTGGCGAACTACCAGCCTGATCTGGGCGCGACGCTGCCGGCGCTGGTGGTGGCGGGTGTGCTGCAGTTGTTGCTGGGGCGGGTCGGCATGAAGCTGTCGGCTTCGGCGTGATGTGCCGCGCGGACATCGCCCGCTCCTACACGAATACCAACCGGTAGGAGCGCGCCATGTCCGCGATGACGTGCCGGTGGCTCGGGGCTTACTGCGCCCCACGCCCCGGGAAGTAGTAGGTCTTCACGATGCCGTTCAGGCGCGGATACGGAATCTTCAGCTCCGGATGCCCGACCGAATGTGGGGCGATGCGGTCGATGTCGTACTTGAGCGTCATCGCGCCGAAGGTCAGGGCGAAGTGCTCGGTCGGCTGGAACGGCCAGTTCTTCGAGAAGTTCGGGTCCTGCTCGTCCAGCTTGTTCTGCAGGATCCACGCCTGGTGCGCCATGCGCGCCACTTTCCAGAAGTTGTCCTCCTGGCCGGGCAGGAGAATGTCCTGCAGGGTGAGCACCTTGTGGATCCGTCGATCATAATTGATGAACGCGCGGCCAGGCTGGCCGTACTCGCCACCGGTGAAGCGATAGCTGGACAGCTCGATGATCACCAGACCGTCATGCTGTTCGCGGATCTTCGCTTGCAGGTAGGAGCTCCAGCCGGGCTGTGCCGAATCGAGGAAGCGTTTCTCGTAGACATCCAGGCTGGCGGGTGCCGCACCTTCGCCGTCGCGGGCCAGCTGGAGCAACTGGGTGTTGATCGCATCATTGAGCGCCGGTTCGTCGTCGAAGCTGACGGTATCGAGGTTGAACAGCGGGCATTGCTCGCCCTGACAACCCGGCCTCGGATGTTCGAACGCGGTGTGTTGCGCGGGAAGCGGCTCGTCGAGCGAGGGCTTGAACAGACCCTGGCACGCCCCCAGTAACAGGCAGATGCTGCCCAGGGCGGCAAGTTTCAGAAGTCGCATGGGAATCCTTGTCGTTGACGTTCGCCGGCAATGGAGTGGTTCGACCGCCGTCGGCGCTGCCGGTTCGGCGGCAGATTATGAACCACTTTGAGAACCACGGCTGCGTGCGACGGTCACAGTCAGCCTGGCTGTCCGCTTGCGGGCGAAAGAGGCTGCGTCGCCCTCGGCGGCGCGATAGGATGGCGCGAAGTTCAACGCACAGTGAGTAGAACGGGATGTCGGAAACGTTCAAACCAGGTCCCCAGGACATCGAAATCCAGGAGCGCGAGCAGTGCTTCAAGGGTTTCTACAAGGTCGACCGCCTGCGCCTGCGGCACCGCCAGTTCGCCGGCGGCATGGGCCCGCTGCTGACTCGCGAGCTGTTCGTGCGCCACGATGCCGTGTGCGTGCTGCCCTACGATCCGCAGCGCGACGAAGTGGTGCTGATCGAGCAGTTCCGCGTGGGCGCCATGGATGCCGGGGTCAACCCCTGGCTGATGGAGCTGGTCGCCGGGCTGATCGACAAGGACGAGGAGCCCGAGGAAGTCGCCCGCCGCGAAGCGGTGGAAGAGGCCGGCCTGACCCTCGGCGCGCTGTGGCCGATCGCCCAGTACCTGCCGTCGCCCGGCGGCAGCAACGAGCTGGTGCACCTGTTCGTCGGCCGCTGCGACAGCAGCAACGCATCAGGTGTCCACGGGCTGGAGGAGGAGGGCGAGGACATCCGCGTCCACGTCATGCCGTTCGAAGAAGCATTGCAGGCCGTGCGTGACGGCCGTATCAACAACGCGGCGAGCATGCTCGCCCTGCAATGGCTGGCGCTGAATCGCGCCGAGGTAAGGGGGTTATGGGTGTGAATCTGCTGCGCGAGCGCTATCGCGTCGACCTGGCGGGTCTGCAGGCGACCTGCGAGGCGAACTACTTGCGCCTGATGCGCCTGTTGCCGGAGATGCGCGAGACCCAGGTCTCGCGCCGCGTCGCGCTCAGCGAAGGCGAGCGGCTGCTCGGCGTGCTGGCGCTGGATGTGATCGAAGCCTGCCCCTACACCACCGTGCTGCAGGTGCGCCAGGAGCTGGGCCTGCCCTGGCTGCCGGCGCCGAAGCTGGAAGTACGGGTGTACCACGATGCGCGCATGGCCGAGGTGGTCGGCGCCGAGCAGGCCCGTCGCCTGCTGGCGATCTACCCCTATCCGAACCAGGCCATGCACCAGCCGGATGAGAAGAACCAGCTCAACCAGTTCCTCGGCGAATGGCTGAGCCACTGCCTGTCCTGCGGGCATGAACTGGAACCGGTGCTGCAGCGCTGAAATTGCGATGATGGCGAAATGGCATGTCTGTGCCATGTTATCCTGCCCGCCCATCGCACACTCGTGTCCCTAACTGTGATCTGTGACGCTTTCCCGGTTTGCTCAGGGGGGCGCCTGTCACCATACTTCGTCACGAATCCCCGCACGCCCGCCTCACAGGAGAAGGCGCATTGCCCCAGCCCACCGCTTCCGATTCCGTCCTGGTCGTCCAGCTTTCCGACAGTCACCTGTTCGCCGAAGAGAATGGCCGGCTGCTGGGCATGGATACGGCCGACAGCCTGAGCCAGGTGGTACGCCTGGTGGGCGAGGAACAACCGGTGATCGACCTGGCACTCGCCACGGGTGACCTCTCCCAGGATGGCTCGGTCGAGTCCTACGAGCGTTTCCGCGCCATTACTTCGTCGATCACTGCGCCGATCCGCTGGTTCCCCGGCAATCACGACGAGATGGGGCCGATGCGCGAAGCCGCTGCCGGCACCGACCTGCTCGAACCGGTGATCGACCTCGGCGCCTGGCGGGTGATCCTGCTGGACTCCACCATTCCCGGGGCGGTGCCGGGGCAAATGACCGTCGAGCAGATCCACTTGCTGGAGCGTGCCATCCAGGCCGCGCCCGACAAGCACCTGCTGATCAGCTTCCACCATCATCCGGTGCCCATTGGTAGCCAGTGGATGGACCGTATTGGCATCTACAACCCGGAGCGGCTGTTTGCCGTGCTCGACCGACATCCGAACGTGCGCTGCCTGCTCTGGGGGCATGTGCACCAGGAGATCGACCGGATGCGCGGCGATGTGCGCCTGCTGGCCTCGCCGTCCACCTGTGTGCAGTTCACGCCGGGCAGCGAGGACTTCTGTGTCGACAGTCCTGCGCCGGGCTACCGCTGGCTGCGCCTGCTGCCCGATGGTCGGGTGGAAACCGGCGTTTCACGGGTGACCGACATCGAGTTCGAAGTCGACTACAGCATCAAGGGTTATTGATCGGTCACGCTTCGAACGCCTTGCGACGCTGACCCACTTGCGGCATGCCGCTTGCAGCTTGTAGCCTCCCGGCCCATGACCGCATTCCTCTATATCCACGGATTCAACAGTTCGCCCGGCTCGCAGAAGGCGCGCCAGTTCACGGCCGCCATGGAGCGCTTGGGACTGGCCGATCAGCTGCGCGTCCCTGCGCTGCACCATCACCCGCGCCAGGCCATGGCGCAGCTCGAGTCCGCCGTCGCCGAACTGGGTCAGCCATTGCTGATCGGCAGTTCCCTGGGCGGTTACTACGCGACGTACCTGGCCGAGCGCCATGGCCTCAAGGCTGTGCTGATCAACCCTGCCGTGGCGCCGCACCGGCTGTTCGACGGCCAGCTCGGCCCGCAGACCAACTATTACAGCGGCGAAACCTGGGAACTGACCCTGGATCACGTCGCCGCCCTGGCGGAACTGGAAGTCCCCGCGCCCACCGACGCCTCGCGCTACCAGGTGTGGCTGCAGACCGCCGACGAAACCCTCGACTACCGCGCTGCCGAGCGTTATTACCGGGCGGCTGCGCTGCGCATCGAGTCCGGCGGCGACCACGGCTTCCAGCGCTTCGTCAGCCATCTGCCGGCGCTCCTGGCTTTTGCCGGGGTGCCTTCCAGCCAGTGGCGCGACGTGAATTTCTCCGACTTTGAAGCCATCACTTCTTCGACTGATTAAGCAGGAACCCCATGGCCCAGCAGAACGCCTATAACGCAGACGCCATCGAGGTTCTCTCCGGCCTCGACCCGGTGCGCAAGCGCCCGGGCATGTACACCGACACCTCGCGGCCCAACCACCTGGCCCAGGAAGTGATCGACAACAGCGTCGACGAAGCCCTCGCCGGCCATGCCAAGAGCGTGCAGGTGATTCTCCACGAGGACAACTCGCTGGAAGTCATCGACGATGGTCGCGGCATGCCGGTCGACATTCACCCTGAAGAGGGCGTGCCTGGCGTCGAGCTGATCCTCACCAAGCTGCACGCCGGCGGCAAGTTCTCCAACAAGAACTACCAGTTCTCCGGCGGCCTGCACGGCGTGGGCATCTCGGTGGTGAACGCGCTGTCGACCCTGGTCGAGGTGCGGGTCAAGCGCGACGGCAACGAATACCGCATGACCTTCGCCGACGGCTTCAAGTCCAGCGACCTGGAAGTGATCGGCACCGTCGGCAAGCGCAACACCGGTACCAGCGTGCACTTCTGGCCGGACGCCAAGTATTTCGACTCGCACAAGTTCTCCGTCAGCCGCCTGAAGCACGTGCTCAAGGCCAAGGCCGTGCTGTGCCCGGGCCTGCTGGTCACCTTCGAGGACAAGTCCACCGGCGAGCGTATCGAGTGGCACTACGAGGACGGCCTGCGTTCCTACCTGGTCGACTCGGTTTCCGAGAACGTCCGCCTGCCCGACGAGCCCTTCTGCGGCGCGCTGGCCGGCAACAAGGAAGCGGTGGACTGGGCCCTGCTGTGGCTGCCCGAAGGTGGCGAGTCGCTGCAGGAAAGCTACGTCAACCTGATTCCCACGGCGCAGGGCGGCACCCACGTCAACGGCCTGCGCCAGGGCCTGCTGGACGCGATGCGCGAGTTCTGCGAGTTCCGCAACCTGCTGCCGCGCGGCGTGAAGCTGGCGCCGGAAGACGTCTGGGAGCGCATCGCCTTCGTGCTCTCGATGAAGATGCAGGAGCCGCAGTTCTCCGGTCAGACCAAGGAGCGCCTGTCATCCCGCGAGGCCGCCGCGTTCGTCTCTGGCGTGGTCAAGGATGCCTTCAGCCTATGGCTCAATGCGCACCCCGAGTTGGGGCTGCAACTGGCCGAGCTGGCCATCAGCAATGCCGGCCGCCGCCTCAAGGCGGGCAAGAAGGTCGAGCGCAAGAAGGTTACCCAGGGCCCGGCGCTGCCCGGCAAGCTGGCCGACTGCGCAGGGCAGGACCCGATGCGTGCCGAGTTGTTCCTGGTGGAAGGTGACTCCGCCGGCGGCTCGGCCAAGCAGGCGCGGGACAAGGAATTCCAGGCGATCATGCCGCTGCGCGGCAAGATCCTGAACACCTGGGAAGTGGATGGCGGCGAGGTCCTCGCCAGCCAGGAAGTCCACGACATCGCCGTGGCCATCGGCGTCGACCCGGGCGCGGCCGACCTCAGCCAGTTGCGTTACGGCAAGATCTGCATCCTCGCCGACGCCGACTCCGACGGCCTGCACATCGCCACCCTGCTGTGCGCACTGTTCGTCCGCCACTTCCGCCCGCTGGTGGAAGCCGGCCACGTCTACGTCGCCATGCCGCCGCTGTTCCGTATCGACCTGGGCAAGGAGGTCTTCTATGCCCTGGACGAGGCCGAGCGCGACGGCATCCTCGACCGCCTGGCGGCGGAGAAGCGCCGTGGCAAGCCGCAGGTCACGCGATTCAAGGGCCTGGGCGAGATGAACCCGCCGCAGCTGCGTGAAACCACCATGGACCCGAATACCCGCCGTCTGGTCCAGCTGACCCTGGAAGACGCCGAGAGCACCGTGGAAATCATGGATATGCTGCTGGCCAAGAAGCGCGCCAGCGACCGCAAATCCTGGCTGGAAACCAAGGGCAACCTGGCGGACTTCGCCTGATGCGCTGGTTGCTGGCCTCTCTCGGCCTGTTCGCCGGCCTCGCGGTCGCCGCCCAACCGGCAGCGGAGTCGCCGAGGACGGCTGCACCGGCTGCTGCACCCATGGCGGCGGCTTCGTTGCAGTTCGTCGCCGAACACCCGGTGGAAGGGATGCCCAGTGGCAACCTGTCCGGCCTCGCGCTGTGCGGCAACGAGATGTGGACCGTGTCCGACCGCGACGACGACCGCCTCTATCGGCTGCTGATCGACGAGACGCCGGGCAAGGCCTGGCAAGCCACCGCCGAACCCTTCGTGGTGCCAGGCGCGCCGGAAAGCGGCCTGTCCTGGGGTACTCGTGCGCGAGTCAGCATCGGCGGCCTGCTGCGCGGCGGTGCCATGGACTTCGAAGGCATCAGCTGTGATCAGGCGGGCAACCGCTATGTGGTCAGCGAAGGGTATGCCGCAGTGCTGCTGCTGCCTGCCGTCGGCGAGCCGAGCTGGCTGCCCTTGCCGCAGAGCCTGCTGCGCCAGGCGCGTGCCAGCGGCCTGCTGATGGAATTCAATGCGCTCTACGAGGGCATCGCCGTCAGCGCCGATGGCAAGCAGTTGTGGCTGGCCGCCGAGCGTCAGCGCCGTGGACTGCTCAAGGTGCGCAACGAGAACGGCACCTGGAAGTGCGAAGGCAACTGCGTGATGCTCAGTGAGGGTGGTACTGCGCTGCCGCCGCCGGAGCTAGGGGGGGATCGCGCGCTGCCGATCGACTTTTCCGACCTGGCGCTATACAAGGACAAGCTGTTTACCCTCGAGCGTCTGGCGCACCAGATCTGCCGCCGCGATGCCAAGACCGGTGCGCAGGAGCTGTGCTGGTCCTTCGCCGCCGGTGCACTGGCTCCGGAGCGCCGCTATGACCTGCCGTACGGTGTGGCCGAGGCGCTGATCCTTGACGACCAGGGGGCCTGGATCGGACTGGACAACGGCGATCATGCGCGCGCCGATGGCGACGGACGCCCCTACGTGCTGCGCTTCGCGGCGCCGGCCGGTGGCTGGCTTGGTGGTAAATGAGCGACGCGGTGCCGGGCAAGCGAGTTGGCAAGGTCATGATGTTCCTCGCCTGGGGCGCGGGCATCCTGCTGGCCACCCACTATTTCGGCGCCTGGGAAACCCGTCAGCACAATCCCAATCCACAGCCGCAGTCGACCCGTGGCGAGGGGTACGTGGAAGTGCGGCTGATCGGCAATCGTGCCGGCCACTACGTAGTGGATGGCCGGATCGGCGGCGAGACGGTGACCTTCATGCTCGACACCGGCGCCACCCAGGTGGCTCTGCCGCAACGCCTGGCCGACCGCCTCGGCCTGCCGCGTGGCTTGCCGGTGACCCTGGACACCGCCAACGGCCGCAGTCAGGGCTGGCGCACGCGCCTGCCCAGCCTGCAGCTTGGCGACATCCGCCTGACCGATGTGCCGGCGTTGATCGCGCCGGGCATGGAAGGCGACGAGGTGCTGCTCGGCATGAGCGCACTCAGACAACTGGATTTCACCCAGCAGGACGGCACTCTGGTGCTGCGCCAGCGATCTACCCCGTGAGGCACGCATGAGCGAAACCCTCGATCTGAGTCTGGAGGGCGTGGAGCGCCGGTCACTGGCCGACTTCACCGAACAGGCTTACCTGAACTACTCCATGTACGTGATCATGGACCGCGCCCTGCCACACATCGGCGACGGCCTGAAGCCCGTGCAGCGGCGTATCGTCTACGCCATGAGCGAACTGGGCCTGGACGCGGACGCCAAGCACAAGAAATCGGCGCGTACCGTCGGTGACGTACTGGGCAAGTACCACCCCCACGGCGACTCGGCGTGCTACGAGGCCATGGTGCTGATGGCCCAGCCGTTCTCCTACCGCTACCCGCTGGTGGATGGACAGGGCAACTGGGGGGCGCCGGACGATCCCAAGTCCTTCGCCGCCATGCGATACACCGAAGCCCGTCTGTCGCGCTACGCCGAGACCCTGCTGTCGGAGCTCGGCCAGGGCACCGCGGACTGGGTACCGAACTTCGACGGCACCCTGGACGAGCCGGCCGTGCTGCCGGCGCGCCTGCCCAACTTGCTGCTCAACGGCACCACGGGCATCGCCGTGGGCATGGCCACCGACATTCCGCCGCACAACCTGCGCGAAGTGGCCGCCGCCTGCGTGCACCTGCTGGACAATCCGGGCTCCACCGTCGCCGACCTGATCGATTTCGTCCCGGGGCCGGATTTCCCCACCGAAGCGGAAATCATCACCCCGCGCGGCGACCTGCAGAAGATCTACGAAACCGGCCGCGGCTCGGTGCGCATGCGCGCCGTGTACCGCGTCGAGGACGGAGACATCGTGGTCACCGCGCTGCCGCACCAGGTCTCCGGGGCCAAGGTGCTGGAACAGATCGCAGGGCAAATGCAGGCCAAGAAGCTGCCGATGGTGGCCGACCTGCGCGACGAGTCGGATCACGAGAACCCGACCCGCATCGTCATCATCCCGCGCTCCAACCGAGTGGACGCCGAAGAGCTGATGACCCACCTGTTCGCCACCACCGACCTGGAAAGCTCGTACCGGGTGAACATGAACGTCATCGGTCTGGACGGCAAACCTCAGGTCAAGGACCTGCGTCAGGTACTGAGCGAGTGGCTGACCTACCGCACCGACACCGTGCGCCGTCGCCTGCAGTTCCGCCTGGACAAGGTCGAGAAGCGCCTGCACCTGTTGGAAGGTTTGCTGGTCGCCTTCCTCAACCTCGACGAGGTCATCCACATCATCCGCACCGAGGACCAGCCCAAGCCGGTCCTGATGCAGCGCTTCGAACTCTCCGAGCTGCAGGCCGACTACATCCTCGACACCCGCCTGCGTCAGCTGGCGCGCCTGGAAGAGATGAAGATCCGCGGCGAGCAGGACGAGTTGGCCAAGGAGCGCGCCAGGCTGCTGGCGATCCTGGGTTCCAACGCCAAGCTGCGCAAGCTGGTGCGCGATGAGCTGGTTGCCGACGCCGAAACCTATGGCGACGACCGTCGCTCGCCCATTGTCGCCC
Organism: Pseudomonas sp. BB438; assembly: GCF_057180225.1. Classification (NCBI taxonomy): domain Bacteria; kingdom Pseudomonadati; phylum Pseudomonadota; class Gammaproteobacteria; order Pseudomonadales; family Pseudomonadaceae; genus Pseudomonas; species Pseudomonas sp. BB438. Next base: position 5,874,376 of record NZ_CM170001.1, on the reverse strand, counting down.
GCGCCGAGGCCCGCGCACTGTCGGAAACCGAGCTGATGCCGACCGAGCCGGTGACCGTGGTGCTGTCCGAGAAGGGCTGGGTGCGCTGCGCCAAGGGCCACGACATCGATGCCACCGGTTTGTCGTACAAGGCCGGCGACGGCTTCAAGGCGGCCGCGCCGGGCCGCTCGAACCAGTACGCGGTGTTCATCGATTCCACCGGCCGCAGCTACTCGCTGGCCGCCCACAGCCTGCCGTCCGCCCGCGGCCAGGGCGAGCCGCTCACCGGCCGCCTGACCCCGCCACCAGGCGCATCCTTCGATCGCGTGCTGCTGCCGGAGGATAATGCTCTTTATGTATTGGCCTCCGACGCTGGCTACGGTTTCGTCGCCAAGGGCGAGGACATGCAGGCCAAGAACAAGGCCGGCAAGGCCCTGCTCAGCCTGCCCAACGGCGCACTGGTAATGGCGCCGCGACCGGTCGCCGACGTCGAGCAGGACTGGATCGCCGCCGTCACCACCGAAGGCCGTCTGCTGCTGTTCAAGGTGTCCGACCTGCCGCAGCTGGCGAAGGGCAAGGGCAACAAGATCATCAGTGTGCCGGGCGACCGCGTGGCGAGCCGCGAGGAGTACCTCACCGACCTCGCCGTTCTGCCGACGGGTGCAACCCTGGCGCTGCAGGCCGGCAAGCGGACGCTCTCGCTCAAGGGCGACGACCTGGAGCACTACAAGGGCGAGCGGGGCCGTCGGGGCAACAAACTGCCGCGCGGTTTTCAGCGAGTGGATGCCTTGCTGGTAGAATCGCTGTCTCAGGATTGAAACGCGGCTCGATACACTCTGCCTCTGGAGCTGAGGCGCCGGTTAAGGGATGATACGTCCCTTTGGGTAACCGGCGCCTTTGCGCGTTGCCTGAAGTCATATTCGTTTTGTTGGAAGTAGCGCCGAATTTCGGCGAATGACGGTGATCCAGATGAGCGCTTTGCGCGTCTTGGCCTATCTTTCCCTCGCCAGTCTCCTGGGACTGGCGGGGTGTACGGTGAATCGCCCCACCCAGCTGTACCAGCTGGATGCAGGTCCCGTTCCGGTTCCGGAGCGGGACAACGGCGTCGCTGTGCTCCTCGGTCCGGTATCCCTGGCCGATTACCTGAAGCGCGAGACCATGGTCCAGCGCCAGGCTGACGGAATCCTCAACCTCTCCACCGAGGCCCGCTGGGCCGGCAGCCTGGAGACCAACGTCAGTCAACAGCTGATGCGCCTGCTGTCCGGCGAGCTGGATAGCACCCGCCTGGCGCTGTTCCCGGAGAAACCGGGCTTCACGCCGCAGGTACAGGTCATGCTGACCATCAGCCGCCTGGACTCCGGCCCCAAGGAGCCGGCGGTGCTGGAGGCGCGCTGGCGTCTGCTCGACCAAAAGGGCGAGCTGCGTGACAGCCGCGTCTTCCGTGAGGAAGAAGCGCATTCGGGTAGCGTGCAGGATCAGGTTCGTGCGCAGGGCGATCTGCTGCGCAAGCTGTCCGTGCAGCTGGCCCGTGACGTGCGACCTGTTGCCGCGGCGGTCGCCGAGCAACAGGCTGCGCCCGTGCGCAAGCCGGCGGTGGCCAACACCGAGCAGGTCGCCAAGCCCAAGGAAGAGGGGCCGAAAATCCCGCTGGTGGTGCCGATCCGCACCGATGTCGAGGTCTATCGCTTCTAGGTGGACCTGGGCGATCGCAATACGGACGGTCCGCAAGGCATAGCTTTGCGGGCCGTTTTGCTTCTGCCGTGGCCTGTTTTGACATCTTCTTGACGGCTCCTGTGGTATCTACGGGCGCTTGTGCAGGTTATTGGCGCACGGACGTTTTCCGTGCGGAACCTGCGAGAGACTCTCGCGTGTCGTCACTTCCCAACATTCCCGGTGTTCAGGCGGATCCTGCCCTGAGTCGTCAGACGTTTTGCGTGATGCTGGCGGCGCTGGTGCTGTTCCTGCTCGGCGTGCAGGGCGACGCCTTTGTCGGCTTCGACTCGCGCTTCGTGCTGTTCGCGCGCGAGATGCTGCGCCATGGGCCGAGTTGGTTCCCGACCACCTACGGCGCCCCCTATCCGGATTACCCGGCTACCTCGACCTTCCTGACCTACCTGCTGTCGCTGCCGGCCGGGCGGGTCACGGAGCTGACCGCCTGGCTGCCCACCGCGCTGGCGGCGGCGATCTGCACCGGTGTGGTGTTCCGTCTGGTGGCGCCGTTCTCCCGCTCCTGGGCACTGATCAGCGTGGCCATGCTGCTGCTGACGGCCACGTTCGTCAGCGAAACCCGTGCGGTCTCCCTTGACCTGATGGTCGCTGCCGTCGGTCTGCTGGCCTTCTACGTCGCATTCCACGCCGAGCGCCATGGCGTGGCGGGTTTGCTGCTGCGTCTGCTGCCCCTGCTGCTTGCCGGCTTCGCGCTGCGCGGCCCGCTGGGACTGGTGGTGCCGGCGGGCATGGTGTGCAGCCAGTTGTTGCTGGACCGGCGCTGGAAACCGCTGTTTGCCTTTTCGGCGAGTGCGCTGGCGCTGCTGATCCTCTGCGTGTTCGCCCTGATTGGCCTGGCTCGCGCCGCTGGCGGCGAGGTCTTCGTGCAAGACGTCCTGCGGATGCAGGTGATCGGCCGCCTGGACGGCTCCGCCGGGTCCAGCGATGCGCTGTATTACTTCCGCAGCTCGCTGGGCAACTACGCCCTGGCCTTCCCGCTGGCGCTGCCGGCACTGGCGCTGGTCTGGCAGCGACGCCGCGAGCCGGCATTCCGGCTGGTGGCTGGCTGTGCCCTGGCCGCGCTGGTGGTGATGGCGGGCCTGTCCGTGCCGCAGGCCAAGAAGGCCCGCTACATCATTGCCCTGGCGCCGCTGGCGGCCATTGTCGCGGGCTATCCCTTCATGGTCGCCGGCAGTCGACTGGCGCAGGTGCTCCGCGGCCTGCTTCGGGTGCTGTGGCTGGCGTTGCCGGCTCTGTTGCTGGCCGGCTTGTGGCTGGCCTGGAAGCGCTACCCGCAGGAACTCGCAGCCCTGGGCTGGCGCCTGCCGACCGCCATCGTGGCGCTCGCCGCGCTACTGGTACTGGGCGCGCTGCGCTGGCGGCAGCCGGCGGCATTGTCCCTCGGGGCAGCGCTGGCGCTGTGGGCGAGCTACATCCTGGTCTTCGAACCGGTGGAGCATCGCCTGTACGACAGCCAGGCATTCTCCCGCGAGCTGGTCCGCCAGTTGGACGCACAACCCGCGCCGCTGGTGCTTTATGGCATGGCGCCGGATGCGCGGGCGATCAAGCTGATGGTCAACCTCGACCGGGACCTGCAGCCGTTGTTCGCCGATCGTCCCGAGGCATTCGTGGCGCAGCCTGGCCCGTTCTACCTGATGATCCAGGTGCGCGATGCCGAACGTGTCAGGGCGGCTCTGCCAGCGGCCGCGCAGACGTTGTTCGAGGGCCGCTTCGACAATGACAGCTACCGCCTGCTGCGGCTCCCGGGAGCGGGCTCCAGACCGTGATGAAAGCACTGACCTCCCTGTTGGCCTGCTGCCTGTTGCTGGGCGGCTGCGGTGATTCCGACACCCAGGATGTGGTGGAGCGGGATCAGGCGTTCTTCCGCCAGCACCCGCTACCGCCCTTGGAGATCGCGCCTGGCGGCGGCAGCTTTGTATTGCCGCTATTGCCGGACACCCAGTTCTACGCGGAGAACAACCACCGCAGACGCCCCCTGTTCCGCAGCGAGCAGCGCTTCCCAGGACTGCCGTACCAACCGGCGCTGGCATTCTTCGCCCAGACCTTCTGGCTGGCCAAGTATGCCGAGGCGCTGCAGGTGCCGATGGTGGTCCATCTGGGCGACGTCGTTGAAAACGCCGGTGTTGCCGCCCAGTGGCAAACCGCCAGCGGGGCCATGCGGACACTGGAAGAGCGTGGCGTCCCCTATAGCATCGCCACCGGCGAGCGTGACGTGCACGACGAAGCCAGCAGCGATGATCGTCGGTCGTTCCTCGACCGCTTCGGTGACCACTTCGGGCCCGAGCGCGCGGCCTGGCAGAGCACGTATGTCGGTAGCGATCCGAGGGGCCTGAGCCAGGTGCACCTGTTCCAGCGCTACGGGCAGTCCTTCCTCCTGCTGGCGCTGGACTGGAACCCCTCCGAGGCGACCCTGGCATGGGCGCAGAGCGTCATCGACGAGCATCCCCATGTGCCGGTGATCCTCGCCTCCCACAGCATCCTGCGGCGCAGCGACGTCGGCGTCGCGGAGCTGTCCCGCGAGGAGAACTCCAGCGGCAGGTTGCTGTGGGATCGCCTGATCCGTCGCAACGACCAGATTTTCCTCACGCTCAATGCCCACTCCGACGGTGCTGCGCACACCCGGATGGTCAATGACCGGGGCCACAGCGTGGACATGGTGATGGTCGACTACCAGCACCAGTATCTGGGGGGCAACGGCCTGATGCAGTTGCTGGAACTGGACCTGGGACGCAACAGCCTGGCCGGGTTGTCCCTGTCGCCCTGGGTGCTGTGGAAGCGCCAGGTCTATCCGCAGGCCTACAAGCCCTGCGAGTCCTTGGAGGCGATGCGTGATTGCGACCAGTTGATGCCGGAGGATTCACCCGGCTGGGACAACCGCTTCGAGGTCGAGCTGGATTACCAGGCGCGGTTCAGCAGCTTCCAGGGCTACAGTGCCGAGCTTCCCTTGCAGAGCCAGCAGGCGCCGTTGCTCGAGCAACTTCACGCACAGTTGGGCAGGCACTGACACCGCATCACTGCGCGTCAGTCGTTGCGATCAAGCAGGCGGCGCAGGCCGATGCCGGCCAATGCCACGGCCAGGCAGGGTAGCCATACCCAGCGCGCCTCGGAGACCAGCACCTCCAGCCCTCGTGGGCTGAAGAAGCGTGACAGGCCGATCGGAGAGACCTCGATGGGGTGCAGCGGCAGGAAGTAGCGCTGATCGCTCCAGGGCCAGAACCAGGCAACCCCCAGGCCACCGTCGGTCATTGCATCCAGCACGCTATGCGAAGCGGTCGCCAGGCCTAGCCACAGTCCGGCCTTCAGCGGGCCGCTGCCCAGCAGGCGACAGCACAGCGCGCCGAGCAGGCCCATGCACGCGGCGAACAGCAGGGAGTGGCTGAACCCTCGATGACCGAAAGCGTCGTGGTAGGCGATGCCCAGCTTGAAGGCGACCACGTCGAGGTCGGGCAGGCAGGCGGCGATCATGCCGGCCAGCATCAGGCGTGGCGGGAGACAGCGCGAGCCAAGCGCCAGGCCTACGGCCAGCGCTGGCAGGGGGTGGGTGATGAGGGTGGTCATGGAATCCGTTCCACGAGGGGCCGGCTGGCCCCCTCTCTTTCTATTGGGGGTCAGGTGGTGCGCAGGGCGCGCATGCGCGAGAGCTGGCGCTCCAGCATCGACGGGTAGGGTTCCTTCAGCCATTCCACGCAGCAGGCGTTTTCCGGGCTGGCGATGGGGCGAATGCGTGCCCGTTCGCGGACCTTCTCGTCGTCGCCGATGGACTTCTCCACCAGCAGCAGGTTGCGGCTGTGCTGGCTGAGGGCCAGGGCGTCCTGGGCAGAGGCATCCTGCAGCAGCTCGGTCTGCTCCAGGTCGGCGACGTCCTCGCCGAGTACCAGGCCCAGTTGCAACTGCAATGTAATGCCGCTGTCGGCCACTTCGATCTGCAGGGCATGGCCCAGAGCGCGCATCAGCTCGCCGCAGCACAGTGCGTTGGTGAGGAACTCCTCATCCTGGTCACGGCTGTGGAAGAGGATCAGGCTGCCGCCGTCGCTGAGGGTGTAGAGCGTGCCCTTGTACAGGCGCGCGGCCTGTTCCAGGCAGTCGCGGTAGCGTTCCAGCAGGTCGACCAGGCGGGCACGCGGCAGACGGCGCAGTTGCTCCTGGGCGCCCAGCTGCACGGCCAGCACGGCGCTGGTGCCGGCGGAGATCGGCTCCGGCTCGGCTTCGGGTTCTTCCTCGACGCCGATCTCGTCTTCGACGTCGTCTTCCGCCACGGCTTCAAACTCTTCCTCGGGGAAGTCATCGTCGGCCTCGGCATCGACCTTGCGGCGTGCGGCGGGAGCGAGCAGTTCGTCGTCGGAGAAGATGTTCTCGTCGAACTCGTGTTCGTCAGCGGCACCGCTGGCTTCCAGCACCGGCTCCCTGGCAGCGGGCTTGCCGGCCTTGGCCGGCGCTTTCGGGCGCGGCGCGGGGGCGCTGACCACCGGCGCAGGAGCCGGCGGTTTCTCCGGAACCAGGCGCGATTGCAGCTGGCGCGCGAGGTCGCCGATCTCGTTCTGCAGGCCGGCGCCCGGGGCGGGATCATCCGGATCGCGGAGCCAGACACGAAGCTGTAACAGCGGTGTGGAAATCTGCCGGCCCAGGCGCAGGCCGAAGGTCAGGGTGAGCAGCAGCAGGATCAGGCTGATCAGGCCCATGCTCTGCAGGCTGACGGTCATCGGTTGCTCGAACTGGTGCATGTCGAGGCTGATGCGCAGGTGGCCGGCGATCACTTCCTGGAAGGTGATGGGTGTGGAGTACAGGCCTTCGGCGTCACCCAACAGGCCCTGCTTGGGGCGTGTGCCGGACTCGGCGAGGATGCGGTTGTCCACGCTGTAGATCGCCGCGTGGGCGACCAGTGGGTTCTTCGTCAGGTTGTTGAGCAGTACGTTGAGGCTGAGGATGTCGTTGGACACCAGCAGCTCAGTGGCCGACTGCGCGGTCTGCGTGGTCAGGCTCTGGCCGAGGGCATCGGCCTGCTGCTGCATGGCCTGCTTGAACTGCATGCCCATCACCCAGGCGTAGATCACCAGGGCAGCAGCCACCAGCAGCAGACTGTGGATGGCGATCCGCAAAGCGATCGGCACGCGGCGCTGGCGCAGGGCGTGGAAGAGCAGCAGGAAGAAATTGTCGGGCTTGACGGAGGTGGGCCGGGTCACAGCGGGCTCGGTCTTCTTTAGGGCAGATGCCGGGCAGTATAACGAGGCCCTACTGAGGGGCAAAGCGCCGCGGGTGCTGTCAAGGCGGCGAAAGTCGGCGCGTTGTATCGATCAGCCCTGCATTCCGATCGGCGGTGCCGCATCCTGAACAGGGGGCGGGCGGGTGAGCGGAGCATCCGTGGACAGTGAAAGCAGGTAGAATGACCGCCTTTTTTCCATGGCGGAGACAGCGCCTTGCGCGAGATCGTCCTGATCAATATCACCGGGGAAGACCGCCCCGGCCTCACCGCGGCCATTACCGGCGTCCTGGCGCAGGGTGGCGTGAACATCCTCGACATCGGCCAGGCGGTGATCCACGACACCCTGTCCTTCGGCATCCTGGTGGAAATCCCGGACAACGAGCAGGCTTCGTCGGTGCTCAAGGACGTGCTGTTCACGGCCTACAAGCTCGACCAGCAGGTGCGCTTCACGCCGGTGTCCGAAGACGATTACCGGCAGTGGGTCGGTGGCCAGGGCAAGCCTCGCCACATCGTCACCCTGCTGACGCGCCGGGTGAGCGCCGAACAGCTGCAGCGGGTCAGCTCGATCACTGCCAAGTACGGCCTGAACATCGACCAGATCGACCGCCTGTCCGGGCGTATGCCGCTGGACATGCCGGCTGACCAGGGCAAGGGCTGCATCGAGTTCTCCGTGCGCGGCGAGCCTGCCGATCCGGCGGCCCTGCGCGCCGAGTTCCTCAGCGTGGCCCAGGAGCTGAACGTCGATATCGCCTTCCAGCAGGACTCGGTGTTCCGTCGCAACCGTCGCCTGGCGGTGTTCGACATGGATTCGACGCTGATCGAGGCTGAGGTGATCGACGAGCTGGCCAAGGCGGCCGGGGTCGGCGAGCAGGTCTCCGAGATCACCGAGCGCGCCATGCGCGGCGAGCTGGATTTCCGTGCCAGCTTCAAGGAGCGCCTGGCGCTGCTGCAGGGGCTGTCCGAGGGTGTGCTGGAGGAGATCGGCGCCTCGCTGCGCCTGACCGAAGGCGCCGAGACCCTGTTCGCCGAGCTCAAGCGTCTGGGCTACAAGACCGCCATTCTTTCCGGCGGCTTCAGCTATTTCGCCAAGCAGCTGCAGGCGAAGCTCGGCATCGACTACGTGTTCGCCAATGAGCTGCAGATCGTCGACGGCAAGCTGACCGGTGTGGCCATCGAGCCGATCGTCGACGCCCAGCGCAAGGCTGACCTGCTGCGTGAACTGGCGGCGAAGGAAGGTCTGCAACTGGAACAGACCATCGCCGTGGGTGACGGCGCCAACGACCTGCCGATGCTGGGGCTGGCCGGTCTGGGCGTGGCGTTCCGCGCCAAGCCGCTGGTCAAGCAGTCGGCCAAGCAGGCGATCTCCACCCTGGGGCTGGACGGCATCCTGTACCTGCTCGGCTTCCGCGATCGCGAAGGCGCCTGACGAACGCTGATTCGTCGATGCAAAGAAAAAGCCGCCCTGTAGGGCGGCTTTTTTGTTGGCGGAGCCGATCACTCGTCCGAGGCGAAGTCGTAATCCATCGCCTGGCTCGGGCCCTGCAGGTAGCGGCCCTGGATGTAGTTGGCGCCGGCCTGCCACAGGGTGGCGAGGGCAGTGGCACTTTCCACCATGGGCACGATGGTCAGCTTGGCCTGGGCATGGAGGCTGGCCATCAGGGTCTTCAGGTTTTCCTGATTCTCCGGGACGTTCAGGTCCTGCACGTAAGAGCCATCGACCTTCACGAAGTCGACGTTCATGTGCTTGAGCGTATTGAACGGATTCAAGGCGCAGCCGAACTGGCACAGCGCGATCTGGCAGTGCAGCTCGGCGAGGCCGTGGCTCAGTGCCTTGGCCTGGCGCAGGTAGGCGATGGCGTCCGGTTCGCTGATCTGGATGATCAGTGCGTCGGCTGGCAGGCGCGAGGCCTTCAGCGCCACGCTCAGCCACGGCAGCAGTTCGGGGTCCTGCAGGCTGGGGCCGGACAGGTGCACGAAGAGCTTGGTCTCGTGGCCCTTGGCGCGGTGCTCGGAGAGCAGCTTGACGGAATTGAGCAGCACCCAGCGGTCGATCTTCTCGGCCAGGCCGCTGGCCTTTGCCGCGTTGAGGAAGTCTGCCGGCGGCACTTCCTCGCCTTGCGGATTGAGCAGGCGCAGCAGCACCTCGTAGTGTTCGTGGGTGTCGCCGCGCAGGCTGATGATCGGTTGGAACAGCAGGCGGAAGCTGTTCTGCTCCAGCGCCTGGCGAATGATGGCGGTGACATCGCCACGGTAGGCTGCGGCGGCCAGTTCATCGGCCGGGTTGAAGACCTTCAGGCCATTGCCGTCTTTCTGCGCGACTTCGTCGGCGCCGCGGTGGGCGCGTTCGATGACCTCCTGGGCGCGGGTGGTTTTCTCGTCCAGCCCAGCGGTGCCGATGGACAGGGTGACCTGTGCAGTGCGGCCATGGATGTCGAACAGGTGGGCTTCGATCTTCTTCAGCAGCGAAGTGAAGCGCGGCGTGGAATGTTCCGGTGTCTCCCCCGGCAGCAGCACGGCGAATACGTCGTCGCTCAGGCGCGCTAACTGGGCCGGCTCGGGGAACTGCCCGCGCAGCAGGTTGCCCAGGTCTGCCAGCAGCAGGTCGATGCTGGCGACGCCGAGGTCGAGCTGCAGGGCCTGGGCGCGGTCGAGCTGCATGTAGGCGAAGGTGGCCGGCTGGCCAGCGGTCACCGCGCGCTCCACGGCGCTGTCCATCAGGTCGAGGAAGTGGGCGCGGTTGTACAGGCCGGTCACCAGGTCCTGGCTACTGACCTCGCGGAGTTTTTCCTCTAGCTGGGCATTGTCGCTCTCGGCGCGGATCACCACCTGGATGCACGGCTCGCCGTCATAGGTGGCCGGCGAGAACGTCATGCGCGCGGCAAAGGCCTGGCCATCGCTGCGGATGCCGCTACAGGCCAGGTCGGCGTTGTCTTCGGTGGTCTGATAACCCTTGAGGAAGTCCTTGAAGTTGGCCTGGTCACTGCCGGCGATCAGGTCGATCATCGGCATGCCCTCCAGTTCTTCGGCGTCCTCGTAGCCAAACAGCCCGACGTAGGCGCGGTTGGCGTAGATGTGCATGCCATCGTGGACGTAAGTGATGGCATCCACCGAGCTGTCCAGCAACAACTGGCAGCGCTTTTCCGCTTCGCGCAGGGCGACTTCGGCAGAGCGGCGGGCGCGACGCTCCTCTAGGTTGGCCAGTTCGCGGTTGGCTACCAGGATCAGGCGCTCGTCCTCGCCTTGCGGCAGGGCGTCCTGGGCGCCGAGGGCCAGCGCCTCGGTCACGGCGTCGGAGTCGTTGCCGCTCACCAACTGGATGAAAGGGATGTCCTTGGCCTGGCGGCGGATGGCGCCCAGCGCTTCGCTCGGGTCCAGTGCCTCGGCTTCGGGGGCGGCGATCAGCAGGTCCCAGCCCTGGGGCAGGATTTCCGTCAGGTCTTCGCTGGAGGTAATGCGATGGACGCGGGTCGCGCGACCCGCATTGCGGAACAGGCTGACCAGGCGCTCGGCTTCATTCTGCGAGTCTTCCAGGATCAGCAGGCGGATAGTTTTCTTTTCATTGGCCATGAGGAAGGTTGCTTATACCGCGCTGGACGGCAGCAAAAAGGCGACGAAAGGGAAGTCTCCGGAATCTACAGAGACTTCCACAGCGAGTCAAAGTCTTCCTCCCCGCCAGCCCCGCGAGCGTTCGGGGCTGTGATGGGTTTATCGCTCGGTGTGCCGGCTGCATCCTGTGCCTGGTATTCGAACTGGGTGAAGCTGGCGGTGGCGGTGACCTTGCGTGTCAGGGTGGCACGGCGCTCGTCGCCATGCAGATTGAGCTGTACCCGGTTGCCTTCCTGGAAGGGCAGGCGCGGGGTGATGACAGTGGCTGGGCGGGAGATCGCGGCGATCTCCGGGAGCAGCAGGGCGCGCAGGTACTGGCTGCCCTGTTCGGTCTTGCGCAGCAGTTGCAGGCCGCAGGGCTGGGCAAGCGGGGCGATCAGTTCGATGCCCATCTGCGTGCCGCCGCCACGAACCTGGCGAATCCAGCGCACCACGGCGACGCTCCAGCTGTGCTCCGGAGTATCCTGGATGCCGAGCAGCTCGCCGGCCTGCAACTGGCTGGGAATGTCTTTTGGCCAGGTCAGGCAATAACCGCCAGGGCTGTGGTTGACGATGTTCAGGGTGAACACGGGGTAATCGTCGCGCGGGGACTCCGCCGCCAGGCCGAGGCCGGTATCGTCGGCGGAACGCGGCGCGGTGTATTCGATTTCCTCCAGCGGCATGCCGGGCTGCCAGTCGTTGACCTTCTGCGCGTCGAAGGCACTGGACCAGGCGTCCTTCACCTCGGTCTTGAAGGTCGGTACCTGCTCCTGCACCTGGATCTTCAGCACGTCGTTGAAGCTTCTGCGTCCGGCGAGGAAGTAGTGCAGGGCGCTCATGCCGATGCACAGGGTCAGTTGGCCCTGGCCGGGCGTGCGGTGGAAGGTGCGCTCGGCGATGTCCCCCCAGGCGGCGGCGAGGTGTTGCAGCAGGTCGACGCTGACGCCCTCGGGGACTTTCAGACGGGCCTGCGCGCGGTTCTCTGGTGGCAGCAGAAGGTACTCGCGGATCGCGTCCACCAGCGGTTGTGGGTCGATGCCCAGGGCGCCTCCGAGATCGCTTTCCTTGAACAGCGTACGGTAGCGCGGCGGGCCATCCACCTGCGGGACCACCACGAACAGGGTGGACGGGGCGTCGGCGGCCTGCACCTTGACCTGCGCCGCCCAGCCTTCGAGGACTTCGGCTACGCGGGCGATGTTGTTCTGGCGCATCTGGTTGCAGCGCGCGGAGCCGAGCATCAGCGCGACCAGGTAGGCGTGCTCCACTGACAGTCCCTGGGCCTGGCGTGCCAGCGCATCGCGTACCGGTGTGTGCTGCAGGCCGTGCTGACGAGCCAGCTGGTAAAGCTGGTGAAGTTCCAGCCAGAGGTTTTCCGGTACCGGGCAGTACAGCTGCGAGGCACGCACCAGTGGGCCGCAGAGACTGCGGATGGCGCGCTGGATGGCGGCGGTCATCACCTGGGCGCGTTCGCGGGTGAAGCGCGAGGCTTCGCGCACGACGATCAGCTTGTAGCCGATGGCCAGGTGGTTCTGCAGGGCCTGGCAGAGGTTGGCGACCTTGCGCGGACGCTCGTCCAGGACGATGGACTGATTGAGGAAGTGCCGTTCGAGGTTATGGCAGACGAAATGGACTTCCGGGCGGAACAGTTCCAGCAATTGCAGGCGCGTCTCGACCGGCAGCTTGAGCTGGTTGAGTTCGATCAGGCCCTGGTAGAGCTGGCGGGCTGTTTCCCCGAGGTTGGCCTTGGGCAGGTGATCCAGCCAGTTTTTCAGCTCACGCGTGTTGGCGTTGCAGAAGCTCAGGCTCTCGTGCGTCGGGGTGGGGACGCGTAGAAACTGCTGGGGACTGTTGTCCATGGTGGGAATGGTTTCTCCACAATCCGGCTCGTGGGGCGAGCCGGTTGGTCATAACGGTCGGCTTTTTCCGAACTCTAGCAGCATCCGTCGCCCACCGCAGCCCATCGCCCGGATGGTGCGCGGACAGGTCACGGCTGCGGCGTTTCGCCTTTGATCTGGCGTTGCAGGGCGTCCTTAGCCGAGTCCTGCGCATTGCTGCGCACCCAGCCGTCGCCCTGGGCGATCACCGGGTGCGCGGCCCAGTCGAGCAGGTCCTGGCGGCGGCAGACGCCGGTGTTGCCCTTGCCGGCGCCGGCAACCACCTTGTAGACCAATTGGTCCTGGCGACCGCGCTTGTCCGGGTGGTCGTCAATCACCTGGCGCACGGCCCAGGCGTCGCCGCTCAGGGCGTTGCTGTAGCTGGCGCCCAGCAGGATGTCGTCCGGTGCCAGGTGCTGCGCCTGGGCGTGCTCCTGGGCCAGTTGGAGGATCTTCAGCAGGTCGTCGAACTGCACGTCGATGAAGGAATCCATCTTGCGCAGCGCGTGATAGAGGTCTTCCGGAGACGGGCCGGTCGGCAGCTTCGGTGAGCCTGGCAGGCGCGCCAGCGGCGCGGGGTAGCGGCGCCAGGCGAACAGGCCGTTGAAGAGCACGGCGACGGCGAGGATCAGCACCACGTTGAGCAGCACCGGGCTGAGCACGTAGTGGAAGCCCAGCGCGGTCACGGCTGGGCCGCCGGAGACCGCGGCCAGCGCCGTCGCGCCGCCCGGAGGGTGGATGCAGCGCGCGTAGTGCATGACCAGGATGGCCGCGCCCACGGCAAGGGCGGGCGTGAAGGGCTGGTCCGCGAAGAGCTTCTGGCAGATCACTCCGACGATGGCCGAGAGCACCTGGCCGCCGAGCACCGCCCAGGGCTGCGACAGCGCGCCGTGGGGCACGGCGAACAGCAGCACGGCGCTGGCGCCCATCGAGGCCACGACCCAGACGGCCGCTTCGCCGGGCAAGACCCAGTGGGTGACGGCATAGATGGCGGCGATACCGCACAGCGCTCCGATTGCGGAGAGCCATTTTTCAAGATGGCTGGTGGCGTTGGCCCGCCAGCCCAGGAGATGCAGGAAAGGTTTCATGGCAGGGAATTGGCACGGTGAGGCAAAAGCGCTGGCGGGCGGCTCGTTGGCCACCCGCCTTATAAGAATGGGTGTCAGCCCTGGCGCGCGCCACCCAGGCGCTCGCCCATGCGCACGGCGCTGGTGGCGGCGAGGTTTTCCGCCCAGCTGACCTGCTCGGGGCCGAACAGCACGATGGCGGTGGAGCCCAGTTTGAAGCGGCCCAGTTCGGCGCCTTTCTCCAGGTGGATCGGCGCACGGGCGGCTTCGTCGTAGGAGAAGGACTTCAGCTCGCGCTTGGGCGGCGTGACCAGGCCGGCCCAGACGGTTTCGATGGAGGCAACGATCATCGCTCCTACCAGAACCACCGCCATCGGGCCGCGCTCGGTGTCGAAGATGCACACCACGCGTTCGTTGCGGGCGAAGAGTTCCGGCACCTGCTCGGCGGTCAGTTGGTTCACCGAGAACAGGCGACCCGGCACGTAGACCATCTCGCGCAGGGTGCCGGCCAGCGGCATGTGCACACGGTGGTAGTCCTTGGGCGACAGGTAGACAGTGGCGAACTCGCCGCCCATGAAGGGCGCGGCGCGCTCGGCATCGCCGCCCAGCAGTTCCATCAGGCTGTAGCTGTGGCCCTTGGCCTGGAACACGCGGCCGTGCTCGATCGGGCCGAGCTGGCTGATGGCGCCGTCGGCGGGGCAGAGGACCGCGCCTTCGGTTTCGTCCAGCGGGCGCGCACCGTCTTTCAGGGCGCGGGTGAAGAAGGCGTTGAAATGCTCATAGGCGCTCAGGTCCTCGACCTGGGCTTCGCGCATGTCCACCCGGTAGCGGCGGGCGAACCAGGGGATCAGGCGGTCCTTGAACCAGGGCGCACGGCATTCTGCGGCGCAGCCGATCAGGCGCGACAGCAGGTGATGCGGCAGCAGGTACTGGGCGAGGATGAACAGACGATCTTTGAACGACATTCCTTAAACCTCTACGGGGGTGTCGGGATGGTTGCCCCATTCCGACCAGGAACCGGCATAGCCCTTGACCCGCGGATAGCCGAGGGCCTTGGCCACCAGATAGGTGAAGCCGGAGCGGTGGTGGGTCTGGCAGTGGGTGATCACTTCCTTGTCCGGGGTGATGCCCAGGTCCTTGAGGATCTGCGGCATATCGGTACGGATGCGCAAGGCGCGGGCCGGGTCCATGCCGGCGGTCCATTCGAAATTGACGGCGCCGGGCACGTGGCCGGCCTTGGCGGCGAGGACTTTCTGGCCGCTGTATTCGCTGGGATTGCGAGCATCCCAGACGGCCAGGTCGGCGGCGCCCAGGCGGCTCTGCAGGTATTCGCGGGTGGCGGTGGGTCCGTCGTGCAGGGTCAACGGCAGCGGGCCGCCGGCGGGCGCGGGGATGTCTTCGCTCAGCGGCAGGCCGTCGGCGAGCCAGGCGTGCAGGCCGCCGTCGACGTAGTGGTACTTGCCGTGGCCGATCACGTCCAGCAGCCAGATGAAGCGGCCGGCCCAGCCGCCGCCTTCGTCGTCGTAGACCACGTAGACGGCATCGGGGGTGTGGCCAAGTTCGCCGAACAGCGCTTCCAGGTCGGCCTTGGCTGGCAGCAGGCCCGGCGCCGGCGTGCCGCCCAGCTGGGTGCGCGCGGGGGCGACGAAGCGGGCGCCGGGGATGTGGCCTTCGGCGTAGCGTGCAGCGCTGGTCAGGTCGACCAGGATCAGTTCGGGGGCATCGAGGCGGCTGGCGAGGTCAGCCGGTTCGATCACCAGGGGCAGGGCGGAGAAGGCGGACATGTCGGAGTCTCCCGGCGAGAGCAGTGGGGGAGGCAACGTGAGCTCGCGCCCTGGGCTACCCCGTGAGGGCGATTAGTTTAAAGGGGACGCGGCGGGGCGCAAACCTTTCCGGATCAGGCGCCCCGCGCCATCTGCTTCACCGCGTGCTCGATGCATTGCACGGTGCGGCCGAAGGCCTGGGCGTGCAGGTCCGCCAGGGGCTGGCCGTGGCGGTCGCAGACCACCAGCATGACCACCCGCGCGCCGTTGCCCAGCGAGCGCAGCAGCAGGTGTTCGCTGGGGAGCAGCGCTTTCAGCGCGCCGGGAATCAGTGCCGAGAATTCCGCCATGTTGGCCGGACTCAGGCGCAATTGACCGGGTTGTTGCAGGAGTTTACGCAGCACTGGGCTCGCGGCGACTTCCAGCTTGAAGTCGCCGATCTCGCCGTCCAGGCCGAAGTGCCGCCGTGCCTGCAGCCAACTGCCGCCCTTGTCGGTCAGCAGGATGAGGCCGCGTTGCAGTCCGCAGGCCTGCAGGGCGGCGCTGGCACAGTCGAGCAGTTGCACGGCGTTGCCGAATGGACTGGGCGTCTGCATCAGGCGGGTGCAGTGCTGGCGCCATTCCGCCAGTGTGTCCGGTGCCTTGGCCGGCTCCTCGGCCCTCGGGCCGTTCAGCCAGCGGCGCGCATCCCAGGGCCAGAGCAGCGCTTCGGCCGGGTGCCAGAGCAGCGGGCGCGCGTGGCGGCGAGCGCTCTGTGCGGCGAGGCCGTGGACGGTCTGCTGCAATTCCTCCAGTGGCATCTGCAGGTAAAGGCTCGTCAATCGCTGCCAGCGCAGCATGTGCACGCCCCCCCAGGACTGGTGCGCGGCCATGGCCAGGCTGTTGGCGAGCAGGATGGTGTTCGCCGGGCGAGTCAGCCAGCGTTGCAGTTCCGGGTCGGCGTCCAGAAGCTGCTGCTGGCCCAGCGGCTCGTGTTCGGTATGGGCAACGTGGAGGGCGCGCACCAGCAGCCGCTTGTCGTCGCTGAGCAGGGTGTAGCCCTGGCCGACCCAGTCGGGCAGCCGCCATTGTTCGGCCAGCGCTCGGCACAGCGGTAGCAGGCGAGTGCCGAGCAATTCTTCTTCGACTTCGCTGCTGCAGCGGCCCAGGCCGTAGACCTGGCGCTGCCAGGCTTCGATCAGTTCCGGCCTGGCCGTGGCCAGCGCCCACAGCGGCGCCAGGGTGAACAGGCTGCCCCAGTGGATTTCCTGCCAGAGCCGCGCCAGGCGGTTGGCGAACAGGCCGCTGGCCTGCTGCATGGCATGGCGGCTGATCAGCAGCAGTTGGCTCAGCGCGCGCGGCATCTGTGCCTCGGGGATGGCCGGCAGGCGCTCGAGTAACTGGGTGGCGCGGGCCAGACCCAGGCGGTTGAGGGCGACTTCCAGGCTTTCCGCCGGGTTGTCCCGTGCGCTCTGCGCGCGGTTGGCTTCGCGCAGGATGGCGAACGCCAGTGTCGGTGCGTCCTGCAGGAGTTCGGAAATGTCCCGGATCGAGCGCCGGCTGTCGTTCAGCGCCCGGCGAATGTCATCGCGCTGTTCCAGCGGAACGGGCAAAGGCAGATCGTCCAGCTGGTTGAGCCAGGCCTTGAGACGCTCTGGATGAAGCACTTGCTTGGACATGCGTGAGGCGCCGAACTGGTTTTTAGTGTTTTCGGCCTATAGTCTTGCCCGAAATCTCCGATAACAACAGGGAGGCGGGATTCGTGCCTCTCAATTTGTCCACAGTTTCAGTCCGGTCCTCATGGCAAAAATCATCGGCATCATCGTCATCCTCGGCAGTGTCATCGGGGGCTTCATGCTCTCCGGCGGCAAGATCGCGGCCATCATCCAGCCGTTCGAAGTGCTGATCATCGGCGGCGCCGCGCTCGGTGCGTTCCTCCAGGCCAACCCCGGCAGCACCTTCATGACCGTGCTGAAGAAGGCGCCGAAAATGTTCGGCAACCGTTTCACCCACACCTTCTATCTGGAAGTACTGGGCATGCTCTACGAGGTGCTCAACAAGAGCCGCCGCGAAGGCATGATGGCCATCGAGGCCGACGTCGAGGATCCGGCTGCCAGCCCGATCTTCAGCAAGTACCCGGCGGTGCTCAAGGACGAACGCATGACGGCGTACGTCTGCGACTACCTGCGCATCATGTCCTCCGGCAACATGGCGCCCCACGAACTGGAAGGTCTGTTCGACATGGAGCTGGGCAGCCTGAAGGAAGAGCTCGAACACCCGTCCCACGCCGTGACCCGCGTCGCCGACGGCTTGCCGGGCTTCGGTATCGTCGCCGCGGTACTGGGTATCGTGATCACCATGTCCCTGCTCGGCCAGGGCAGCCAGGCCGAGATCGGCCACCACGTCGCCGCGGCGCTGGTGGGTACCTTCCTCGGTATTCTCGCCGCCTACGGTTTCGTCGGCCCGCTGGCCAACGCCCTGGAGCACGACGCCAAGGAAGAGCTGAACCTGTACGAGTCGATCAAGGCCTGTCTGGTGGCGTCCGCCTCCGGCATGCCGCCGTCGCTGGCTGTCGAGTTCGGCCGCAAGGTATTGCTGCCGGCGCACCGCCCGAGCTTCAGCGAGTTGGAGCAGGCCGTTCGCGGTCGCTGATAGGTCGTCTGACGCATGGATAACAATCAGCCGATCATCGTCAAGCGCGTCAAGCGCTATGCCGCCGGCCATCATGGCGGTGGCTGGAAGATCGCCTTCGCCGACTTCGCTACCGCCATGATGGCGTTCTTCCTCGTGCTCTGGCTGCTGTCGTCGGCCACGCCCGAGCAGAAGAAGGCCATCTCCGGCTACTTCCAGGACCCCATCGGTTTCACCGAGAGCGCCAGCCCCTACGTCATCGACCTGGGCGGCACGCCGACGCCGGCGCCGGACAAGACCCTGAACCCGCAGATTCAGGCCCAGCCGGATGCCGATGAAACGCGCATCAACCCGGACGAGAACGCCAAGATCAACGAGCAGCAGGCCCAGGACGTCGCCGAGCAGATGGAGAAGGAGCGCCTGGAGCTGCTGTTGCAGGAGCTGCAGAACAAGGTCGACGAGAATCCGACCCTGAAGCGCTTCAAGGATCAGATCCTCTTCGAGATCACCCAGGACGGTCTGCGTATCCAGATCGTCGACTCGGACAACCGGCCGATGTTCGACCTGGGCAGTGCGCGCCTGCAGCCGTACTTCGAGGACATCCTGCTGGCGCTGGCCGAGACCATCCAGCAGGTGCCGAACAAGATCAGCATCAGTGGCCACACCGACGCCAAGCCCTACGCTGGCAATGGCGACTTCGGCAACTGGGAACTCTCGGCGAACCGCGCCAACGCGGCGCGTCGCACGCTGGAAGCCGGCGGCTACCCGGAAGACCAGATTGCCCGCGTGGTGGGCTACGCCTCGTCCGCGTTGTTCGACCGCGACAAGCCGCTCAACCCGGTGAACCGCCGCATCGACATCATCGTCCTGACCAAGAAGGCCCAGCGCGCCATCGAGGGGCAGGATGGCGGCGCCGACAAGCCTGCCGCTGGCGCGGCTCCTGCTGAGCCAGGGGCGCCGGGGGGCGCAGCCGCGCCGGTTGCTCCGGGTGTCGCCCCTGCCAGGCCGGCGAATGGGCAGGGCGACCCGCTGCCGGCCGACCAGCTCAAACAGAAGCTCAACCTGTTCGACGACGGCGGCACGCTGAAGCTCGATGAGCTGAACAAACAGCAGTGACACACGCTAAAGGCCAACTGATCAGCTGGCCTTTGTCATGCAGGGCGGATAAGGGGGACTGCTGTATCCGCCAGTTCATCGCTCACGCCGGCGGCGGATAACGCCAGAGACGTCATGCGTCCTGCTGGGATGTGCGCGCAGCGGACTTTTTGCAGGAGCGGGCTAGTACTCGTCTTCCGGCAGGCTGGCGAGGATGTGCCGGTAGCTGGCCATCCGCTGCGGCGAGATACGCCCGTCCTCCAGCGCCTTGAGCAGTGCGCAGCCTGGTTCGCGGTCGTGCTTGCAGTCGCGGAAGCGGCAGTGACCGAGCAGGTCGTGGAATTCGATGAAGCCCGCTTCCACGTCATCGCGGCTGACATGACCGAGGCCGAATTCGCGGATGCCGGGGGAGTCGATCAGGTCGCCGCCAGCGGGGAAGTGGAACAGCCGCGCGGTGGTGGTGGTGTGGGTGCCCTTGCCGGTGACTTCCGAGAGGTCGCCGACGCGGGTGTCGACGCCCGGCAGCAGGGCGTTCACCAGCGACGACTTGCCCACGCCCGACTGGCCGACGAACACGCTGACGTGCTCGTTCAGCGCGGCACGCAGGGCGTCCAGCGCCAGGCCGTTGGCGGCCGAGACCTCCAGCAGCGGGTAGCCCAGTTCGCGGTAGGTGTTCAGCAGCGCGTCGAGGAATGGGGCATTCTCTTCGTCGATCAGGTCGGCCTTGTTCAGCAGCAGCAACGGCTTGATGCCGGCGTGCTCGGCGGCTACCAGGTAGCGGTCGATCAGGTTGGCGTGGGGCTCCGGGCGAGGTGCGAAGACGATCACGATGCGGTCGACGTTGGCCGCCACCGGCTTGAGCACGCCGCGCATGTCCGGGCGGCGTAGCTCGGAAGTTCGCGGCAATTGCGCGACGATCACGCCAATACCCTGGTTGCCGGGGCGCCAGACCACCTGGTCGCCAGTGACCAGCGGCGGCAGGTTGGCGCGCAGGTGGCAGCGGAAAACCTGGCCGGCGGCATCGCCTTCCTGGCCCTCGACTTCCACCTGCACACCGAAGTGCGCGATCACCTGGCCGGTCTGTTCCGGGCCGAGGTCGCCGCCTTCCAGTTCTTCCAGGGCGCGCGACTCGCGCTTCGCCGCGCGGGCAGCACGTTCTTCCTGGACTTTTTCGATCCGCCAGCTCTGCCGGCGGGTGAGGTGACGCTTGGCCATAGGGTATCCACAGGGAAAATCGCGGCGGAGTTTAGCATGCGGTGGCGTGCTTCCCGCTAAACTAGAGGGCTGAGCTGAGGAGCCCCATCATGCAGAACCCGCAGAACCTGATCTGGATCGACCTGGAAATGACCGGGCTGGACCCGGACAAGGACGTCATCATCGAGATGGCGACCATCGTCACCGACAGTGACCTGAACATCCTCGAGGAAGGCCCGGTGATCGCCGTGCACCAGAGCGAGGCGCTGCTCGCCGGCATGGACGAGTGGAACACCCGCCAGCACGGCCAGTCCGGCCTGACCCAGCGTGTGCGTGAAAGTACCATCTCGGCTGCCGAAGCCGAGGCGATGACCATCGCCTTCCTGGAGAAGTGGGTGCCCAAGCGCAGCTCGCCGATCTGCGGCAACAGCATCTGCCAGGACCGCCGCTTCCTCTACCGCCACATGCCGAAGCTGGAAGGCTACTTCCACTACCGCAACCTGGACGTCTCGACCCTCAAGGAGCTGGCCGCGCGCTGGGCGCCGTCGGTGCGTGACGGCTTCAAGAAGGGCAATACCCACCTGGCCCTGGACGACATTCGCGAGTCCATCGCCGAACTGCGCTACTACCGCGAGCATTTCATCAAGGTGTAGGCGGCGCGCTTCTGCTCTTGCAGGAGCGAGCTTGCTCGCGAAAAAAACCTGTTGCGGGGCTGTTCGCGAGCACGCTCGCTCCTACGAAAAGCTTCAGATTTCGGCGTTGTGGCGCGCCAGCGCCCACTCCACATGCTCGCGCACCAGTTCCGACGGGAACTCCCGCCGCGCGCGCAGCGCCTCGATCACCGGGATGGTTGACGGCGCATTGCCCAGCCCCACGGCGAGGTTGCGCAGCCAGCGTTCGTAGCCGGCGCGCCGCAGTGGCGAGCCTTCGGTGCGGCTGAGGAACTCGTCTTCCGTCCACAGGAACAGTTCTGCCAGCGCGGCGTTGTCGAGGCTATGGCGCGGCTGGAAGTCGCCCTGGTCGGTAGCGCGGGCGAAGCGATTCCACGGGCAGACCATCTGGCAGTCGTCGCAGCCGAATACCCGGTTGCCGATCAGCGGACGCAGGTCTTGGGGAATCGAGCCTTTCAGCTCGATGGTCAGGTAGGAAATGCAGCGCCGCGCATCCAGCACATAGGGCGCCACGAAGGCGGCCGTCGGGCAGATGTCCAGGCAGGCCGAGCAGCGGCCACAGTGCTCCGTGCCGTGCGGTGCATCCACCGGCAGCGGCAGGTCGGTGAACAGTTCGCCGAGGAAGAAATAGCTGCCGGCCTTGCGGTTGAGCACTAGGGTGTTCTTGCCGATCCAGCCCAGGCCCGACTGCTCGGCGATGGCCTTCTCCAGCACCGGCGCGCTGTCGACGAAGGCGCGGAAGCCGAACGGCCCGACCCGCTGCTGGATACGTTCGGCCAGTTGTTGCAGGCGCTTGCGGATCAGCTTGTGGTAGTCGCGGCCCAGGGCGTAGCGCGAGACATAGGCCTTCTCGGCATCGCCCAGCACTTGCGCCATGCGGGTGTCGCCGGGCAGGTAATCCATGCGCAGCGAGATTACCCGCAAGGTGCCGGGTACCAGTTCGTCCGGTCGCCAGCGCTTGCTGCCGTGGGCGCCCATGTACTCCATCTCGCCATGGTAGCCGGCGTCCAGCCAGCGCTGCAGGTGCTCGCCGTGGGCTTCGAGGTCGAGCCCGCTGATGCCGACTTGCTGGAAGCCGAGTTCGCGCCCCCAGGCCTTGATGGAGAGGGCGAGGTCGGCATAGTCGAGTGTGGAATCGTGCATGGAAGGCGAGAAAGCGAAGTCCGGGTGCGTATAATTCTGCCAGACCTTGCCGGCGTCGGCCCGTCCGCACGCCAAGGCGACACATTCTGCCGCCCGGAGTCGCGATGACTGCCCACCACGAACTGCCCCTGAACCTCTATAGCGCCCAGCAAGTGCGCGACCTCGACGCACGCCTGATCGCCGCCGGCACGCCCGGCTTCGAGCTGATGCGCCGTGCTGCCCATGCCGCCTGGCGAGCCCTGCGCCGGCAGTGGCCGGATGCGGGCGAGATCACCGTGCTGGCCGGTCACGGCAACAACGCAGGTGACGGTTACCTGATCGCCGCTCTGGCCTTGCGTGCCGGCTGGCGCGTGCGCGTGCTGGCGGTGGGCGATGCCTCCCGCCTGTCCGGCGATGCCGCCTCGGCTCATGGCGAGGCACGCTCCGTCGGCGTGGATATCGAAGCCTGGAGCGAGCGCGCCGAACTGCGCGGCGTGCTGGTCGATGCGCTGCTGGGCACCGGCCTGGGTGGCGAGGTGCGTGAGCCTTGCGCCTCGGCCATCGCCTCGATCAATGCCAGCGGCCTGCCGGTCCTGGCCGTGGATATCCCTTCCGGTCTCAGTGCCGATACCGGGCACGTGCTGGGCTGTGCGGTGAAAGCCGATCTGACCGTGACCTTCATCGGCCTCAAGCTCGGCCTGTTCACCGGCAATGGCCCCGATCAGTGCGGCGAGCTGGTGTTCGACGGGCTCGATGCCGACCCTGCACTGCTTCTCGAACATGGCGTGGCGCGCCGCCTCGCTCCGGCATCGCTGGCTCGCCTGGCTGTACGGCCGAAGGCGGCGCACAAGGGCTTGTTCGGCCACACGCTGGTGATCGGCGGCGATACCGGCATGGGCGGCGCCGTGCTGCTGGCCGCCGAGAGCGCACTGCGCTGTGGCGCCGGGCTGGTTTCCCTGGCGACCCGTGCCGCCCACGTAGCCGCTGCGCTGGCTCGCCGACCTGAGCTGATGGCGCGCGGTGTCTCCTCGTCCGCCGAGCTGCTGCGCCTGGCCGAGCGCGCCGACGTGCTGGTGGTCGGCCCCGGTGTCGGCCGTGAAGCCTGGGGGCGTGTGCTGGTCAGCGCCGCCGCGAGCCTGCAACGTCGACAGGTGTGGGACGCTGATGCGCTGAATCTGCTGGCCGAAGGTCGGGTGACGCGTCCGTCCGGCGGTTGGGTGATCACGCCCCATCCCGCCGAGGCGGCGCGCCTGCTGGGTATTTCCACCGCCGAGGTCCAGACGGACCGGCCGAAAGCGGCCCACGCGCTGGCGCAGCGTTATCAGGCGGTGGTCGTGCTCAAGGGCGTCGGTAGCCTGATCGCCGCCCCGGATGGCCGACTCGCGCTGTGCAACCACGGGCATCCAGCCATGGCGGGCGCCGGGCTGGGCGATGTGCTATCCGGCATCCTCGGCGCGTTGCTGGCGCAGGGGCTGTCTGATTTCGATGCCGCGTGCCTGGCGGTCTGGCTGCACGCACGCGCCGGCGAGTCGCTTGGTGCGCAAGGTCGTGGCCTGGCTGCCGCTGATCTGATTCCCGCCGTTCGTCAGCTGCTCGAGGAGTTGTCCCCATGCCTGAACTGAATCTGTTCGCCGATGGCGAAGAGGCCATGGTCGATCTCGGTCGCCGGGTTGCCGATGCGACCGGCGGGCACGGCGTAATTTACCTGCATGGGGACCTGGGGGCGGGCAAGACCACGCTGTCGCGCGGCATCCTGCGGGGATTGGGCCATGGCGGATCGGTGAAAAGCCCGACCTTCACCCTGGTCGAGCCCTACGAAATCGGCGATCTGCGCGCCTTCCACTTTGACCTCTACCGGCTCGCCGATCCGGAGGAGCTGGAGTTCCTCGGCATCCGCGATTACTTCGAGGGCGACGCGTTGTGCCTGATCGAGTGGGCGGAGCGGGGCAAAGGCATTTTGCCAAAGGCCGACATGGACATTACCATTGTTCCGCATGCGGGCGGACGCATGCTGCGCCTCGACCCGCACGGAACACGGGGCGAAGCCTGGTGTGCCGCCCTGGCCACGGGAGCATAGAAAAAAGATGGGTTGGGGGTTGCGCCTTCGGGCGTTGTTTATCGGGGTGTCCGTTCTGCTGGCATTCTTTGTCGGCGAGGTTTCTGCCGCCACGCAAATCAAGAGCGTGCGCATCTGGCGCGCGCCGGACAACACACGCCTGGTGTTCGATCTGTCCGGCCCCGTGCAGCACAGTCTGTTCACCCTGAGTGCGCCCAACCGCATCGTCGTCGACATCAACGGCGCGCAGATGTCCGCCGCCCTCGACAAGCTCAAGCTCGGCAATACCCCGATCACCGCGATGCGCTCTGCTCAGCGCTCGCCGACCGACCTGCGCCTGGTGCTGGACCTGAAAAATGCGGTCACGCCCAAGAGCTTCGTGCTGCCGCCGAACCAGCAGTACGGCAACCGCCTGGTCGTCGATCTCTATGACCAGGGTGCCGATATCGCTCCGGATGTCCCCGCGACCCCGACCCCCAGCGTGCCCGCCACGCCGGTCAGCCCCGCGCAGTCGGTCACCAAGATTCCTGCGCCCAGCACGGGAGGCAAGCGCGACATCGTGATCGCCATCGACGCCGGCCACGGCGGCGAAGACCCTGGCGCGCTCGGCCCGAACGGCCTGCATGAGAAGAACATCACCCTGTCGATTGCTCGCGAACTTCAGCGCCAGATCAACCAGATGAAAGGCTTCCGCGCCGAACTGACGCGGACCGGCGACTACTTCATCCCGCTGCGCAACCGCACCGTGATCGCCCGCAAGAAGGGCGCGGACCTGTTCGTCTCCATCCATGCGGACGCCGCGCCCAGCCGTAGCGCGTTCGGTGCTTCGGTGTTCGCGCTGTCCGATCGCGGGGCTACCTCCGAGACCGCGCGCTGGCTGGCTGACACGGAGAACCGTTCCGACCTCATCGGCGGTGACGGCGGCGTGAACCTCGACGACAAGGACAAGATGCTCGCCGGCGTGCTGCTCGATCTGTCGATGACCGCCACCATGTCCTCCAGCCTGGACGTCGGCCACAAGGTGCTGACCAGCGTCGGCCGCGTTACCCCGCTGCACAAGCGCCGTGTGGAACAGGCCGGTTTCATGGTGCTGAAGTCCCCGGACATTCCGTCGATCCTGGTGGAAACCGGCTTCATCTCCAACCCGAACGAATCCGCCAAGCTGGCCAGCGGCTCGCACCAGCAGGCGCTGGCGCGTTCCATCGCCAGTGGCGTTCGCCAGTACTTCGTGCAGACGCCGCCACCGGGCACCTACATTGCCTCGCTGCGTGACGGTGGCCAGTTGGCATCCGGGCCGCGAGAGTATGTCGTGCGCAGTGGTGACAGCCTGGCGATGGTGGCCAGCCGCTTTGACGTCAGCACCGCCTCGATCCGCAGCGCCAACTCGCTCAAGAGCGACGAGCTGAAGATCGGTCAGGTGCTGAAGATTCCGGGCACCTCCCTGGCGTCTCAACAATGACTGACGCTCGCCGTATCCAGCTGCTGACTCCGCGGCTGGCGAACCAGATCGCTGCCGGCGAAGTGGTCGAGCGACCTGCATCGGTCATCAAGGAACTGCTGGAAAACTGCCTGGACGCCGGTGCCAAGCGCATCGACATCGAGGTCGAGCAGGGCGGCGTCAAGCTGCTGCGCGTGCGTGACGATGGCAGCGGCATTCCGGCAGACGACCTGCCGCTGGCCCTGGCGCGCCACGCCACCAGCAAGATCCGAGAGCTGGAAGACCTGGAACGCGTGATGAGCCTGGGCTTCCGTGGCGAAGCGCTGGCCTCGATCAGCTCCGTCTCGCGCCTGACTCTGACCTCGCGCACTGCCGACGCCGACCAGGCCTGGCAGGTGGAAGTCGAAGGCCGCGACATGGAATCCACCGTGAAGCCGGCGGCTCATCCGGTGGGCACCAGCATCGAAGTGCGCGACCTGTTCTTCAACACCCCGGCGCGCCGCAAGTTCCTGCGTGCCGAGAAGACCGAATTCGATCACCTGCAGGAAGTCATCAAGCGTCTGGCGCTGGCCCGCTTCGACGTGGCGTTCCACCTGCGCCACAACGGCAAGACCATCCTCTCGCTGCATGAGGCGAAGGACGAAGCCTCCCGCGCCCGCCGCGTGGGCGCCGTGTGCAGCTCCGGCTTCCTCGAGCAGGCAATGCCCATCGAGGTGGAGCGCAATGGCCTGCATCTGTGGGGCTGGGTTGGCCTGCCGACCTTCTCCCGCAGTCAGCCGGACCTGCAGTACTTCTATGTCAACGGCCGGATGGTGCGCGACAAGCTGGTCGCCCACGCAGTGCGCCAGGCCTACCGCGACGTGCTGTACAACGGCCGTCATCCGACCTTCGTGCTGTTCTTCGAGGTCGATCCGTCAGTGGTGGACGTCAACGTCCATCCGACCAAGCATGAAGTGCGCTTCCGTGACAGCCGCATGGTCCACGACTTCCTTTATGGCACCTTGCACCGGGCGCTGGCGGAAGTGCGCCCGGATGACCAGTTGGCGCCGCCGGGGGCAACCACCCTGACCGTGCCGCGCCCGACCGGCCCGGAAGCCGGTGAGTTCGGTCCGCAGGGCGAGATGCGCCTGTCCGAGACTGTGCTGGAGGCTCCGGTCGCCGCCCGCGCCTGGCAGCCGAGCCCGCCTTCCGGCGGTGCCGGTGGTGGCTATAGCTACCAGCCGACCCGCCCGGAGATGCCGCCGATCCAGGAGGCCCAGGGCGCCTACAAGGCCTATTTCGCCCCACTGCCCGATCAGGCGCCCCAGGCGCTCCCGGAAAGCAGCCAGGACGTGCCGCCGCTGGGCTATGCCCTGGCGCAACTCAAGGGGATCTACATCCTTTCGGAGAACGCCCATGGCCTGGTGCTGGTGGATATGCACGCCGCCCACGAGCGCATCATGTACGAGCGCCTGAAGACCGCCATGGCCAGTGAAGGCCTGCGTGGCCAGCCGCTGCTTGTACCCGAATCCATCGCTGTCAGCGAGCGCGAGGCGGACTGCGCGGAAGAGCATGGGGCCTGGTTCTCCCGGCTCGGCTTCGAGCTGCAGCGGCTCGGCCCGGAAACCCTGGCGATCCGTCAGATTCCCGCGCTGCTCAAGCAGGCCGAGGCCACCCAGCTGGTGCGTGATGTGCTCGCCGACCTGCTGGAATATGGCACCAGCGACCGCATCCAGGCGCATCTCAACGAGCTGCTCGGCACCATGGCCTGCCACGGCGCCGTGCGTGCCAACCGCCGCCTGACGCTGCCGGAGATGAACGGCCTTCTGCGCGACATGGAAGTGACCGAACGCAGCGGCCAGTGCAACCATGGTCGGCCGACCTGGACCCAACTGGGACTCGACGAACTGGACAAGTTGTTCCTGCGCGGGCGCTGATTTTTCGTAAGCTTGCGTTCAGAAAAGTGCAGTAAACTGCGCTCCAATTGATTCCGCCGCTCGCAATGACCCGCAGTGCGTATTAACGAGTCCCCGATGTCCCTGCCTCCTGCGATATTCCTCATGGGCCCCACCGCCGCCGGCAAGACCGACCTGGCGCTGGCGTTGGCGCGTCTTCTGCCGGTAGAGCTGATCAGCGTGGATTCGGCACTGATCTACCGCGGCATGGACATTGGCACTGCCAAGCCGTCCCGCGAGGTGCTGGAGGCGTTCCCACACCGCCTCATCGACATCCGTGACCCCAGCGAGGCCTATTCGGCAGCGGAATTCCGCACCGACGCCCTGGCGGCCATGGCCGAGATCACCGCGGCCGGGAAAATCCCGCTGCTGGTCGGCGGCACCATGTTGTATTTCAAGGCATTGCTCGAAGGCTTGGCCGATATGCCCAGTGCTGATCCTGCCGTGCGTGCCGAGTTGGAAGCCTGGGCCACCGCCGAGGGCTGGGGTGCTCTGCATGAGGAGCTGGCTCGTGTCGATCCGGAATCGGCCGCGCGTATCCATCCGAACGATCCGCAGCGACTCGTTCGAGCCCTCGAAGTCTTCCGTGTCAGCGGTATGTCCATGACTGCACACCGCCTTCGTCAGGCGAGTGAAAATGCGGGTCTCGGCGCGCAAGGCAGTGGACAATTGCCGTATACTGTTGCCCATCTGGCGATCGCGCCTCTGCAGCGCCAGGTGTTGCATGAGCGTATCGCGCAACGTTTTGACCAGATGCTGGAACAGGGCTTCATCGCCGAGGTCGAACGCCTCCGCGCAAGGAATGACTTGCATGTGGGGCTGCCGTCCATAAGAGCGGTGGGTTACCGACAGGTATGGGATTACCTCGAGGGCAAACTGTCCTACGCTGAGATGGTGGAGCGCGGCGTTATTGCCACGCGGCAGCTGGCCAAGCGCCAGTTCACCTGGCTCCGTAGCTGGAGCGATCTACACTGGTTGGACAGTCAGGCAAGCGACAATTTGCCGCGTGCCTTGAAATACTTTGAGGCGGTCTCCATATAGGCTCGAGACCTTAATTCCGGCCGTCTATCCTTGGGGTTCAGGACGGCGTTAAGCCAAATACGACTATTACTAAATCAGTTTTTTACCCTTACAAGGAGTGCGGCATATGTCAAAAGGGCATTCGCTACAAGACCCTTACCTCAATACCCTGCGCAAAGAACGCGTTCCGGTTTCCATCTACCTGGTCAACGGCATCAAGCTGCAGGGTCAGATCGAATCCTTCGACCAGTTCGTCATCCTGCTGAAGAACACTGTCAGCCAGATGGTCTACAAGCACGCTATTTCCACCGTGGTCCCCAGCCGCCCCGTGCGCCTGCCCACTGGTGATCAACCGGCCGAGCCGGGCAACGTTTGACGGGAGTCCGCCTTGTTCTTTGAGCGCCCGGGTGGTGGGGAACGGGCCATTCTGGTCCATCTGGAAGGTCAGGACCCCGAGGCGCGCGAAGACCCGCAGGAATTCCAGGAACTGGCCCGTTCGGCAGGCGCGGAATCAGTTGCTTTCGTCAGTATTTCGCGCCACCAGCCCTCGGCCAAGTACCTGATCGGCAGCGGCAAGGTCGAAGAGTTGCACGACCTCGTCCACGCCGAGAAGGTCGAGCTGATCATCTTCAATCACACCCTCACGCCGAGCCAGGAGCGCAACCTCGAGCGAGCGCTCGAATGTCGCGTGCTCGATCGCACGGGTCTGATCCTCGATATCTTCGCCCAGCGCGCTCGTACCCACGAGGGCAAGCTGCAGGTGGAGCTCGCTCAGCTGGAACACATGAGCACGCGCCTGGTGCGTGGCTGGACTCACCTTGAACGCCAGAAAGGCGGTATCGGCCTGCGAGGCCCGGGTGAAACCCAGCTGGAAACCGACCGCCGCCTGCTGCGTGGGCGCATCCGCCAGATCAAGTCACGCCTGGAGAAGGTCCGCAGCCAGCGCGAGCAGGCTCGCCGTGGTCGTCGCCGTGCGGAGATTCCAGCGGTTTCGCTGGTGGGCTACACCAACGCCGGCAAGTCTACGCTGTTCAATGCGCTGACCACTTCCGAGGTCTATGCGGCCGATCAGTTGTTCGCCACCCTCGACCCGACCCTGCGCCGTCTCGAACTGGATGACGTCGGCCCGATCGTGCTGGCCGACACTGTCGGTTTCATTCGCCACCTGCCCCACAAGCTGGTGGAGGCGTTTCGAGCTACCTTGGAAGAATCCAGCAACTCCGACTTGCTGCTGCATGTGATCGACTCCCATGAGCCGGATCGTGACGCACAAATGGAACAGGTGCTGGCGGTACTGAAGGAGATCGGTGCGAACGAGTTGCCGATGCTCGAGGTGTACAACAAGATCGACCTGCTACCGGACATTCAGCCGATGATCCAGCGCGATGAGTTGGGCAAGCCGGTACGCGTCTGGCTGTCGGCACGGGAATCGCGCGGGCTGGAACTGCTGGAGCAGGCGATCGCCGAACTGCTGGGGGAGGACATGTTCGTTGGAACGCTGTGCCTCCCGCAGCGCCTGGGACGACTTCGGGCTCAGTTCTTCGAGCTGGGTGCGGTACAGTCCGAGAATCACGACGAACAGGGACGCGCCGTTTTGCAGGTCCGCCTGCCGCGTGTCGAGTTGAACCGCATGGTGAGCCGCGAAGGCTGGCAGCCGGCGGAGTTCATTGCGCAACACACTTTGCAATAAAGCCCGGCACGCTGCTTTTGGCAGGGTAAAGGGCATTCGGTAGCATAGGTGGGCGCGCCGTAGGCGCGTTTTCGCGTTATCAGATGGAGAGCGCTATGGCTTGGAATGAGCCGGGTGACAACTCGAACAAGAACGACCAGGACCCCTGGGGTGGACGCCGTGGTGGTGGTCGCCAGGGCCCGCCTGATCTGGATGAGGCCTTCCGCAAGCTGCAAGACAGCCTGAACGGAATTTTTGGCAAACCCAAGCGCGGCAGTGGTTCGGGCGGTGGCGGCGGTGGTCGGGGCGGTAGCCTCGGTCTGTTTGGCATCGGTCTGGCGATTCTCGCCGTGCTGTGGCTGTACAACGCCATCTACGTGGTGGACGAGCAGGAGCAGGCGGTGATCCTGCGCTTCGGCCAGTACCACGACACCGTGGGCCCCGGCCTGAACATCTACTTCCCGCCGATCGACAAGAAGTTCCAGGAGAACGTCACCCGCGAGCGTGCCTACAGCAAGCAGGGTCAGATGCTCACCGAGGACGAGAACATCGTCGAGGTTCCGCTGACCGTGCAATACAAGGTCAGCGATCTGAAGGACTTCGTTCTCAATGTCGACCAACCGGAAGTGAGTCTGCAGCACGCCACCGAGAGCGCCCTGCGCCACGTGGCCGGGTCCACCACCATGGACAAGATCCTCACCGAGGGCCGCGAGCAGATGGCCACCGAGGTGCGTGATCGCCTGCAACGTTTCCTTGATACCTACAAGACCGGTATCACGGTGACCCAGGTGAACATCCAAAGCGCCGCTGCACCGCGTGAAGTACAGGAAGCGTTCGACGACGTGATCCGTGCCCGCGAGGACGAACAGCGCGAGAAGAACCAGGCCGAAGCCTACGCCAATGGCGTGGTGCCCGAAGCCCGCGGTCAGGCGCAGCGCATTATCGAAGAAGCCAACGGTTACCGTGATGAGGTGGTTTCCCGAGCGCAAGGTGAGGCTGATCGCTTCGCCAAGCTGGCCGGCGAGTACCACAAGGCTCCGGAAGTCACCCGTCAGCGTCTGTACCTGGACACCATGCAGGATGTCCTGAGCCAGACCAGCAAGGTGCTGGTGACCGGTCAGCAAGGTCAGAACAACCTGATCTACCTGCCGCTGGACAAGATGATGGATGGCCGTGGTTCGGCAGCTCCAGGCAGCGCGCCCAGCGCGAGCAGCAGCGCGCCGGATATCGGTTCGCGGGTCGCCAACGACCTGCAGCAGCGTGACACGCGTACCCGGGAGAGCCGCTGATGAGTAACAAGTCCCTGATCGCCCTCATCGCGGGTGTGGTGGTTGCGGTTGCCGTCTGGAGCAGCGTCTACGTGGTGCAGCAGACCGAGCGCGCCGTTCTGCTGCGCTTCGGTCGCGTGGTCGAGCCGGATGTGAAGCCCGGCCTGCACTTCAAGATTCCGTACGTCAACACGGTGCGCAAGTTCGACGGCCGACTGCTGACCCTGGATTCGCCGACCCAGCGCTTCCTGACGCTGGAGAAGAAAGCGGTAATGGTCGACGCCTACGCCAAGTGGCGCGTCTCCGATGCCGAGCGCTTCTACACCGCGACTTCGGGCATGAAGCAGATCGCCGACGAGCGTCTGTCCCGTCGCCTGGAGGCGGGGCTGCGTGACCAGTTCGGCAAGCGCACCCTGCACGAGGTGGTGTCGGGTGAGCGTGATGCCCTGATGGGTGATATCACCGCTTCGCTGAACCGCATGGCGCAGAAGGAGTTGGGTATCGAGGTGGTCGACGTTCGCGTCAAGGCCATCGATCTGCCCAAGGAAGTCAACCGCAGCGTGTTCGAGCGCATGAGTACCGAGCGCGAGCGGGAAGCCCGTGAGCACCGCGCCAAGGGTCGCGAGCTGGCCGAAGGTATCCGTGCGGATGCCGATCGTCAGCGCCGTGTTCTGCTGGCCGAGGCGTATCGCGAGTCGGAAGAGACCCGCGGTGACGGCGATGCCAAGGCCGCGGCGATCTATGCCAAGGCCTATACCGCCGATCCGGAGTTCTACGCCTTCACGCGCAGCCTCAAGGCTTACCGCGAAAGCTTTGCAGACAAGAAGGACGTGCTGGTGCTCGATCCGAGCAACGAGTTCTTCCGCTATCTGGAAAAAGCTAAACCCTGAGTCAAACTCTCCGGCGGGCGGCAGCGCCCGCCGGAGAAATCGTGTTATCATGGGTCAGCCGGGAAATCCCGGCTTTTTTGCGTCCGCGAGAATGATGTACGAGAGCCATGTGGCAGGAATTCGGCACGGCGTTCTGTCTGTTGCTGGTGCTGGAAGGCATCCTTCCATTCCTGTATCCGCGTGGTTGGCGCGACGCCGTGAGCGGGCTCGGGCGCCTTGGCGACCGCAGTCTGAGACTCATCGGGCTGGGCAGCATGCTGCTCGGCACCGTCCTTCTTTACTGCATTCATTGAAGTGCCGCCCGGCTGAAAGGGGAGAGGCGAGATGGCAACGGTAGACCGCTGGCTGCTGCCAGATGGGATCGAGGAAGTGCTGCCACCGGAGGCGGCGCGCGTTGAAGCAGCCCGTCGTCAGGTGCTGGATCTGTTCCAGCGCTGGGGTTACGAGTTCGTCGTTACCCCGCATATCGAATACCTGGAATCCCTGCTGACTGGCGCCGGCCAGGATCTGGACCTGCGTACCTTCAAGGTCACTGATCCGGCTTCCGGCCGCCTGATGGGGTTCCGTGCGGACATCACGCCGCAAGTGGCGCGCATGGACGCCCACAGCCTGCGTCGCGAAGGCCCGAACCGCCTGTGCTATGCCGGCAGCGTGCTGCATGCCCGCCCGCGTGCGCTGGCCACGTCGCGCAGCCCGATCCAGCTGGGTGCCGAGCTTTACGGCGATACCGGCTCGGCTGGCGACGTCGAAGTCATCAGTCTGCTGCTCGATATGCTCGAGATGGCCCAGGTGCCCGATGTGCACATGGATCTCGGTCACGTCGGTATCTACCGTGGTCTGGCCCAGGCTGCCGGGCTGTCCGGCGAAGTCGAGCAACTGCTGTTCGATGCCCTGCAGCGCAAGGCCGTGGACGAAGTTGCGGCATTGACCGAAGGTCTGCCGGGCGAGCTCGCCGGCATGCTTCGCGCGCTCGCCGAACTGTGCGGTAGTCGTGTTGTGCTGGATCAGGCGCGTGACGTGCTTGCAGGCGCTCCGGCCAATGTGCAGGCGGCGCTGTCCGACCTCACCGCAATCGCCGATTCGCTGGCCGCGCGTTTCCCGCAGTTGCCGCTGTACTTCGATCTTGGCGAGCTGCGCGGCTATCACTATCACACGGGTGTGGTATTCGCCGCGTTCGTGCCTGGGGTTGGCGAGTCCATCGCTCAGGGCGGCCGTTACGACGACATCGGTGCTGACTTCGGCCGTGCGCGTCCGGCCACTGGTTTCTCTACCGACCTCAAGACCCTGGTCACTCTCGGCCGCGCCCAGCTCGATGAGCCGCGCACCGGAGTTTGGGCGCCGGCCGATGGGGCTGGCTTGTGGCAGGCGGTGCAGCAGTTGCGCCGTCAGGGCGTGCGCGTGGTGCAGGCGCTGCCCGGGCAGGATGCGGCTTCGGCCTCCGAAGCGGGCTGCGATCAGCAATTGCTGGTTCGCGATGGCAATTGGCAGGTGGCTGCGCTCTGAGGCGCGTCACTTCGAGTTTCTGCCGGCCGCGGCCGGCACCGAACATCCACGATGGGGACAAGAGTTATGGGTAAGAATGTCGTAGTCCTGGGCACCCAGTGGGGTGATGAGGGCAAAGGCAAGATCGTCGACCTGCTGACCGACCAGGCTGCTGCCGTGGTGCGTTACCAGGGCGGCCACAACGCCGGTCATACCCTGGTGGTCGCTGGCGAGAAGACCGTACTGCACCTGATTCCGTCGGGCATCCTGCGCGAAGGCGTGCAGTGCCTGATCGGCAACGGCGTGGTGCTGGCGCCCGACGCGCTGATGCGCG
The DNA here is from genome assembly GCF_057180225.1 of Pseudomonas sp. BB438. NCBI lineage: Bacteria > Pseudomonadati > Pseudomonadota > Gammaproteobacteria > Pseudomonadales > Pseudomonadaceae > Pseudomonas > Pseudomonas sp. BB438. The sequence goes on along the minus strand of NZ_CM170001.1, from coordinate 5,840,397 downwards.
AGATCGCCAAGCTGGAGGAGAAGGGCGTACCGGTGCGCGAACGCCTGCGCATCAGCCCGTCCTGCCCGCTGATCCTGTCCTTCCACGTGGCGCTGGACCAGGCGCGCGAGAAGGCTCGCGGCGACGCGAAGATCGGTACCACCGGTCGTGGCATTGGCCCGGCATACGAAGACAAGGTGGCCCGTCGTGGCCTGCGCGTGGGGGATCTGTTCCATCGCGAGCGCTTTGCCGCCAAGCTGGGCGAGCTGCTGGACTACCACAACTTCGTCCTGCAGAACTATTACAAGGAGCCGGCCGTCGACTTCCAGAAGACGCTCGACGAGTGCATGGCCTATGCCGAAGAGCTGCGTCCGCTGATGACCGACGTGACTTCGACGCTGCACGATCTGCGCCGCGCCGACGAGAACATCATGTTCGAAGGCGCCCAGGGCTCGCTGCTGGACATCGACCATGGCACCTACCCGTTCGTTACCAGCTCCAACACCACCGCTGGCGGCACTGCTACCGGTTCGGGCTTTGGTCCGCTGTACCTGGATTACATCCTGGGTATCACCAAGGCCTACACCACTCGCGTGGGTTCCGGTCCGTTCCCGACCGAGCTGTTCGATGAGGTCGGTGCGCGTCTGGCCAAGGTGGGCCACGAGTTCGGCGCCACTACCGGGCGTGCCCGTCGTTGTGGCTGGTTCGATGCCGTCATCCTGCGTCGTGCCATTGAGATCAACAGCCTGTCGGGCCTCTGCCTGACCAAGCTGGACGTTCTCGACGGCCTGGAAACCGTGCGTATCTGCACCGGTTACAAGAACGCCGCCGGCGAATTGCTGACCGACGCCCCGACCGACGCCGACAGCTACATCGGCCTGCAGCCGATCTACGAGGACCTGCCGGGCTGGAGCGAGTCCACCGTCGGCGTACAGAGCCTGGAAGGCCTGCCGGCCAATGCGCGCGCTTACATCAAGCGCATCGAGGCGCTGGTCGGTGCGCCCATCGACATCATCTCCACCGGCCCGGACCGTGCAGAGACCATCGTCCTGCGCCATCCATTCGGCTGATCCTCAGCTGTGTACTGCAACGGGCCGCTCATGCGGCCCGTTGTCGTTTCCGGGGTTCGAATCTGCGCGGCGGCACGCGCTTTGCTGGTGAAACGGAACGGCGCACTTCGCGCCAGACATCCGTTACGTCCGGAGGAAGCCCGCCGTGTCCGCCGTCCTGTCGCTCCTGCGCAGCCGCCTGCTGCGCCCTGCTTTTATCGCCCTTGGGATCGCGCTGCTGGTACAACTGGCAGTCGCCCTCTGGCTGACCCGTAGCACCGTTGATGGCCTGGTTGCTGACCTGAGTGCGCACCTGGGTGACGAATCGCTACGCCTGGCGGGCGAGTTGGGGCAGGCTGGCAAGGAGGTCACCACCGGGCTGAACGATCTTTCCGTGCGCACCCGTGAGCGTCTGGGCGCGGCGCTTTCGGCGCGCCTGGAGGAAGAGCAGGGCCAGTTGCGCGAAGGACTGGAGCAGAGCCTGCGCCAGTCCGCCACCGAATTGGCGCAGCTGCTCGCTGCCGTCGCACCCAAGGCCATGTGGGATAACGACGTCCCGCTGCTATCTGACTACGCTCGGCGAGCCCAGGCCAATCCGAACGTGCTCTTCGTGGTCTATGACGATCCTCAGGGTCAGCACCTGACCCGCTATCTCAATCGCGAGGATCCGCGGGTCCAGGCGCTGCTGGCGAAAGGCAAGGGTGAGCGCGCCCTGGACAAGGTACTCGAAGCGGCAAGTCATGACGCCTCGGTATTCCTCGTCGAGGCGCCGATCAGTCCTAACGGTGTCGTCATCGGTACGGTACGCCTGGGGGTTTCCACCGATGCCATCGAGAAGCAGATCGCCGCGCTGGATCAGCGCTTCTCCGCCCTGGTTGCCAGCGGTGATCAGTTGGTGGGTGACAGTCTCACTGGTGCGGCTGCCGATAGCACCAAAGCGCTCACGGCGCGCCTGCAGTCGGCGAAGCAGGCGGCCGACGCGATGAGTCAAGGTGCGAAAGTCTCCATCGAAGAGGCGGCAGGAACGCTGCGTTGGCGCATCGGTATGGGGCTTCTGCTGGTGGGGCTTGGTGTCCTGTTATGCCTGGCGATCGTACTGGGTCGTCGTGTGGTGAATCGCCTGCGCCTGCTGATCGATGCGTTGAACGACCTGGCTGCCGGGGAGGGCGACCTCACCCGTCGCGTGCGGTTGGACAGTCGCGATGAGCTGGGTGAAATGGCAGCCGCAGTGAATCGCTTTGTCGACAAGCTTCAGCCTATCGTGCGCGAGGCGGGGCTGGTGGCACGGCAGACTGGCAACGAGATCGCCGCGTTGGCCGGCCGCAGTGCCAGTGCCGAGGCGGCGGCGGATCGGCAGCACAACGAAGTGGCCGGCAGTCTGGAGGCACTCTCCGGCATGGCCGCGGAAGCAGAAATGGAAAGCCGCTCCATGCAGGCGGCTCTGGCGCGGGTGGGGGAAATCCGCAAGGCGGCGCAGGACAATGCAGCCATTGCCCGCAAGGTGGGTGGCCTGATCGCAACCCTGGAGTCCCGCGTGCAGAATGGCGCCGGCGTCATCGAGCGCCTGGCGCGGCAGAGTGAGCAGATCGAAGTGGTGCTCTCGGTAATCCATGGCATCGCCGAGCAGACCAACCTGCTGGCACTGAACGCGGCCATCGAAGCGGCGCGCGCCGGCGAAAGCGGACGCGGATTTGCCGTGGTAGCCGACGAGGTGCGTGCACTGGCCAGCAAGACCCAGCAATCAACTGGTGATATCCAGTCACACATCGGCGCGTTGCAGGAAGGCGCTCGTGAGGCCGTCTCCGCCATTGGTCAGGCGCGCGAGCAGGCGGTGCAGGGGCTGGCTGCGCTGCAGGACAGTGAGCGGCTGCAACGCGAAGTGCAGAGCGCCGTGGAGGAAGTGCATGGCGCTATCGAAGCGGCAACGCATTCGGCCCAGCAGCAGGCGGCTGGCGCTGCGGCGGTGCGCGGGCGGGTCGAAGTGATCCATGCCGAGGCAAGTCGAGCTGCGGAAGCGGTCAGTGCGACCGCCAGCAGTGGGCGGGTGCTCGATGGGTTGGCCGGTCAACTGCGCGCCAGTCTGGGGCAGTTCAAGGCGTGATGGTGTGGGGCGGGCGCTGCGGCGCTCAGCTCCAGATGACTCGGAAAGCCGAAAACGAAAAAGCCGAGCATGGCTCGGCTTTTTCGTTTGAAGATGGTGCCCAGGAGAAGACTCGAACTTCCACGGTGTTGCCACCGCTAGGACCTGAACCTAGTGCGTCTACCAATTCCGCCACCTGGGCATGCTTTTCAGCATGGGGTGCGATGATCGCTCATCGTCTTGCGGTGATGCAACCCTTGGTTGCATCTGACGGTCTATTGTTCGGTTATCAGGGTTCCGAACCCGTCCGATAAAGCCAATAAAGGACTGACTTTACCCTTGAATAAGTGGTGCCCAGGAGAAGACTCGAACTTCCACGGTGTTGCCACCGCTAGGACCTGAACCTAGTGCGTCTACCAATTCCGCCACCTGGGCACTGGAGTCGATGATTGCTCATCGTTTCCGTGTTACAACATCTGTCTGACGCTGTGGGCGCGAACTATACGGAGAGCGTTTTCGCTTGTAAACCCCTGATGCGATAAAAAATTTATTCTTGCCCGAAGCTGACCGACGGGCGGGTTTCGCGCTTCAATAAGCACATGGCGATCCATATCCCTATATATAAGGTGACCGCACTTTAATGGCCGATTGGCAAAACCTCGATCCCGAGGCCGCCCGCGAGGCGGAAAAATACGACAACCCCATCCCTAGCCGTGAACTCATCCTGGCGCATCTCGCCGAACGCGGCGCGCCCGCGACGCGTTCCCAATTGATGGATGAGCTCGGCCTCTCCGGCGAAGAGCCGGAAGAAGCGCTGCGCCGCCGACTGCGTGCCATGGAGCGCGACGGCCAGCTTATCTATACCCGCCGTGGCGCCTACGCGCCGGTGGACAAGCTCGACCTGATCCTCGGCCGCATCGCCGGCCACCGCGACGGCTTCGGTTTCCTGATCCCCGATGACGGCAGCGACGACCTGTTCCTCAGTCCGACGCAGATGCGCCTGGTATTCGACGGCGACCGCGCCCTGGCGCGTGTGTCCGGCTTTGACCGCCGTGGTCGCCGCGAAGGTGCGATCGTCGAAGTGGTCGAGCGCGCCCACGAGACCATCGTCGGTCGCTACTTCGACGAGAGCGGCATCGGCACGGTCGTGGCAGACAACCCGAAGATCCAGCAGGAAGTGCTGATCCCCCCGGGCAAGGCCGGCAAGGCGAAGCACAACCAGTTCGTCCAGGTGCGCATCGACGTCTGGCCGAGCGTGCATCGCCAGGCCCAGGGCGAAGTGGTGGAAGTGCTCGGCGACTACATGGCGCCGGGCATGGAAATCGAAGTCGCGCTGCGCAGCTATGACATTCCTCACACCTGGCCCGAAGCCGTGGAGAAGGAAGCGGCCAAGCTCAAGCCCGAAGTGCTGGAGAAGGACAAGGAAAAGCGCGTCGACCTGCGCGCCCTGCCTTTTGTCACCATCGACGGCGAGGACGCCCGCGACTTCGACGACGCGGTCTATGCCGAGAAGCGCAAGGGGGGCGGCTGGAAGTTGTTCGTCGCCATCGCCGACGTCTCTCATTATGTGAAGGTCGGTTCGGCCCTGGATGAAGAGGCGGCCAAGCGCGGTAACTCGGTGTACTTCCCCGAGCGCGTCATCCCGATGCTGCCGGAAATCCTCTCCAACGGCTTGTGCTCCCTGAATCCGCTGGTCGATCGCCTGGCCATGGTCTGCGAGATGAACCTCTCGAAGGCCGGAAAGATGACTGACTACCAGTTCTATGAGGCGGTCATTCATTCCCACGCGCGGCTGACCTATACCAAGGTCAGCCAGTACCTGGAAACTCCTGACAGCCCTGAAGGCCAGCGCCTGAAGGAGCAGTTGCCGGCGGTGGTGCCGCACCTCAATACGCTGTATGACCTGTACAAGGTCCTCGTCGGCGCGCGCCACGTCCGCGGTGCAATCGATTTCGAGACCCAGGAAACCCGCATTGTCTTCGGCGCGGACCGCAAGATCTCGGAGATCCGCCCGACTCAGCGCAACGATGCGCACAAGCTGATCGAGGAGTGCATGCTGGCGGCCAACGTTGCCACCGCCAAATTCCTCGAGAAGCACGGCATCCCAGCGCTGTACCGCGTTCACGATGGTCCGCCGCAGGAGAAGCTGAACAACCTGCGTCAATTCCTCGGTGAACTGGGCCTGACTCTCTATCGCGGCAAGGGCGATCCGACTCCGGCGGACTACCAGAAGCTGCTGGAGTCCATCCAGGGCCGTCCGGACCTGCAACTGATCCAGACCGTGATGCTGCGCTCCCTGAGCCAGGCGGTGTACAGCCCCGAGAACGCCGGGCACTTCGGCTTGAACTACGAGGCATACACCCACTTCACCTCGCCGATCCGCCGCTATCCGGACTTGCTGACCCATCGCGCCATTCGTGGCCTGATCCGCTCCAAGGCGGCGTCGGAGCATGTGCAGCGCGTCGGCGCTGCGAGCATGCCCAAGGCGCGTATCTATCCGTACGACGAAGCCCGCCTGGCCCAGTTGGGCGAGCAGTGCTCGATGACCGAGCGTCGTGCCGATGAAGCAACCCGCGACGTCACCAACTGGCTGAAGTGCGAGTTCATGCGTGAGCGCGTGGGCGAGACCTTCCCCGGCGTGATCACCGCGGTGACCGGTTTCGGCATCTTCGTCGAACTGAGCGATATCTATGTAGAAGGCCTGGTGCACGTCACCGCGCTGCCCGGTGACTACTACCACTTCGATGCCGTGCATCACCGCCTGAGCGGCGAGCGTACCGGCCGCAGCTTCCGCCTGGGTGACACCGTGGAAGTCGTGGTGGCGCGCGTCGACCTGGATGAGCGCAAGATCGACTTCGAGCTCTCCGACAACGTGCTCAGCGCGCCCATCGGCCGCAAGAAGCGTGGTGAGAAGACTGAGCCGGTCGCCAAGGGTAGGGCGGCCAAAGGCAAGGCGGCCAAAGGCAAGGTGCCCGGGGGCGTGACGGCAAAAGACAAGCCGACCAGGGCGCCTCGTGCGGTGGCGGACGATCCGTATCTCGCTCCGGACGTTGCCGTGCAGCCACGCAAGCGCAAGGTCGGCGTGGTTCAGGCCCTGCCGTCGGTCGCCCCGGAAATGCTCGCCAAGGCCGAGGAAATGCTCGGTAACACCGATGTACGCAAGAGTCGCGAAGTGAAGAAGGCGTTGCTCGAGGAGGCCAAGGTCGGCGGCAACAAGCCGGCGGCCGGCAAAGGCAAGGGCGCACCCGTCGCGGGCAAGCCGCGCAATCCGTCGAAACAGAAAGCCCGGTCTGGCAAGTCGACCAAGCACCGCAAGGGCTCTGCCGCGCCCAAGTCGGGTGCTACTGGCGGCGCGCCGGCCAGCAAGCGTAAGGCGAAGAAATGAGTCAGTGGGAAAAGGTCTACGGGGTCCATGCCGTAGAGGCGTTGCTGCGTCATCACCCCAAGCGGGTCAAACAGTTGTGGCTAGCTGAGGGCCGCCAGGATCCGCGCGTTCAGGCGCTGGTCGATCTGGCCGGCCAGGCGCGCGTGCCTGTAGGTACGCGCGACCGCAAGGAACTGGATGAGTGGGCCGAGGGCGTGCACCAGGGCGTGGTCGCCGAAGTCAGCCCCAGCCAGGTGTGGGGCGAGAACATGCTGGAGGAGCTGTTGGAGCGCTCCACCGGTCCGGCGCTGCTGCTGGTACTGGACGGCGTGACCGACCCGCACAACCTCGGCGCCTGCCTGCGTACCGCCGATGCGGCGGGCGCGCTGGCGGTCATCGTGCCGAAGGACAAGTCCGCCACCCTTAACGCTACCGTGCGTAAAGTGGCCTGCGGCGCCGCCGAAGTCATCCCGTTGGTGGCGGTGACCAACCTTGCGCGCACCCTGGAAAAACTCCAGCAGCGCGGCCTGTGGATCGTCGGCACCGCTGGCGAGGCGACCCAGATGCTCTATGAACTCGACCTCACCGGGCCGACCGTGCTGGTGATGGGCGCCGAGGGCAAGGGGATGCGCCGTCTGACCCGCGATCACTGTGACTACCTGGCCAAGCTGCCGATGCAAGGCAGCGTCAGCAGCCTGAACGTCTCCGTGGCTACCGGTGTCTGCCTCTTCGAGATCGTCCGCCAGCGCCAGCTCAAGGCCGGCGCCTGACGTCCCCACGCGAGGCGGCTCATGCCGCCTCGCGCTGTTCAAAGTTTCACCAGTTTTCCTTGCGCCACCCGGCACGCTTCTCTAGAATGTCGGCCCTTGTCGTCCGGGCAGGCGTTCGCGCGTGCTTCCGAGCGGCAAGGAAAAAATCATTCACTCCTTGTCTGACCGCTTTGTCGGCAGGCTGCAATCCGTAAGGAGCATTTATGCGTCATTACGAAATCGTGTTCCTGGTTCACCCGGACCAGAGCGAACAAGTCGGTGGCATGGTCGAGCGTTACACCAAGGCCATCGAAGAAGACGGCGGCAAAGTCCACCGTCTGGAAGACTGGGGCCGTCGTCAGCTGGCTTACGCCATCAACAACGTGCACAAGGCTCACTACGTTCTGATGAACGTCGAGTGCACCGCCAAGGCCCTGGCAGAAATGGAAGACAACTTCCGTTACAACGACGCCGTGATCCGTAACATGGTCATCCGTCGCGACGAAGCCGTTACCGGCCAGTCCGAAATGCTGAAGGCCGAAGAGAGCCGCAACGAGCGCCGCGAGCGCCGTGAGCGTCCCGAATCGAACGAGGGCGAGTCCGCTGACGGCGAAGATAGCCGCGACAGCGCTGACGAGTAATCCCGGACCAGTATTGAGGAGCCACACACATGGCACGTTTCTTCCGTCGTCGTAAGTTCTGCCGTTTCACCGCTGAAGGCGTGAAAGAGATCGATTACAAAGATCTGAACACCCTGAAGGCCTACGTTTCCGAAACCGGCAAGATCGTTCCGAGCCGTATCACCGGCACCAAAGCCAAGTACCAGCGTCAGCTGGCGACCGCTATCAAGCGCGCCCGTTACCTGGCCCTGCTTCCCTACACCGACAGCCACGGCCGTTGATCGGGCAGTCGACTGGAATTGATGGATAGATCGCATGCGCGCATTGGCTGAATTTGTCATGCGAGGCCGCATGCAGGCGACCCTGGTGGTCGTCGCAGCCGCGGTACTGCAGCCGTTGTTCTGGCTCGGTGCCGCAGCAGGCAGTCTGGTGCTGTTGCGCCGTGGCGCCGGCGATGCCTTTGGCATCCTGGCCTGGGCGCTGCTTCCGGCACTGGCCTGGTGGTACCTGGGTGACCCCAGCGTGAGTCTGGTCCTGGTGGGTAGTGCCGTGCTGGCGCAGGTTCTGCGCAGCAGGGTGTCCTGGAACCAGGTGATGCTGGCGAGCGTTGTGCTCGGTGCGGTGTTCGTGCTGCTGCTCAGCACGGTGTCGGCCGGGTTGGTCGCTGGTCTTGCCGATGCATTCGGCAAGGCACTGCCGCAGGTTCTGGCCGAAGCCAAGCTTTCGCCGGAACAGATGGCCGCCCTGCAGGCGGAGATGGTCCCGACCATCACCGGCCTGATGGCAGCCTCGCTGCAGGCGATCAGCCTGTTGTGCCTGATGCTGGCGCGTTATTGGCAAGCAGTACTGTTCAACCCGGAAGGGTTCGGCCGCGAGTTCCGCGCACTGCGCCTGTCGCCGGGCACGGCTGTAGCGCTGCTGGTCGGCGTTGTGGCGCTGCCCTTCGCAGGTCCCGCGGCCACCATGCTGGCGCCGCTGTGCATGATTCCGCTGCTGTTTGCCGGGATCGCACTGGGGCACGGCCTGGCCGCGCTGAAGAGGCTCCCGGGCTTCTGGCTGGCACCGCTGTACCTGCTGGTATTCGTACTGGGCAATGTGATCTGTCTTGTCGCCGTAGTCGACAGTCTGTTTGATTTTCGCGGTCGCCTGGCCAAGCGCCAGAAAGCTGCGAACGGTGAAGGTTAAAAGTTAAGAGGTAAGACTCAAATGGAAGTCATCCTGCTGGAAAAGATCGCCAAACTGGGCAACCTGGGCGACAAGCTGAACGTAAAGGGCGGTTACGCTCGTAACTACCTGCTGCCGCAGGGCAAAGCCACCGCTGCCACCGCTGCCAACGTCGCTGCTTTCGAAGAGCGCCGTGCAGAGCTGGAAAAAGCCGCTGCTGAGAAAAAAGCCGCTGCTGAAGCTCGTGCTGCCCAACTGGCCGAACTGATCGTGACCATCGGCGCCCACGCTGGCGACGAAGGCAAGCTGTTCGGTTCGATCGGCACCCGCGACATCGCCGACGCCGTTTCGGCTGCCGGCTACCCGCTGGAAAAGAGCGAAGTTCGCCTGCCCGACGGCGCCCTGCGCGCTGTAGGCGAATACAACATCGAAGTGCAACTGCACATGGATGTTGATGCAACCCTGCACGTGGTTGTAGTCGCCGAGTAAGCGATTCGTCGCTAGGACGATTCACACAGCTTGCCTGGGTGAATCTGTCCAATAACAATGGGCACGGTGCCGATCCTCGGTCCGTGCCCTTTGTTTTTTCCGCCGTTTGATTCTCTCCTGTGAAGAGCCAACACGAAGAACCCATGAACGACATCACCATTCCCGAGCAATACGACCTGCAGACCGCTTCCCTCAAGGTGCCGCCGCACTCGATCGAAGCCGAACAGGCAGTGCTGGGTGGCCTGATGCTCGACAACAACGCATGGGAACGCGTCTCCGACGCCGTGTCCGATGGCGACTTCTACCGCCATGACCATCGCCTGATCTTCCGCGCCGTCTACAAGCTCGCCGAAGCCAACCAGCCGATCGACGTGGTGACCCTCTCCGAACAGCTCGAGCGCGAAGGCCAGCTGTCCCAGGTCGGCGGTCTGGCCTACCTTGCCGAGCTGGCGAAGAACACACCCTCGGTGGCGAACATCAAGGCGTATGCGGGCATCATCCGCGAGCGTGCCACGCTGCGGCAGTTGATCGGCATCAGCAGTGACATCGCTGACAGCGCTTTCAACCCCGAAGGGCGCAGCGCCAACGAAGTGCTCGACGAAGCCGAGCGCAAGATTTTCGAGATCGCCGAAGCGCGCCCCAAGACCGGCGGTCCGGTGGGCATCGGTGACATCCTGGCCAAGACCATCGACCGTATCGATCACCTGTTCAACACTTCGGATGCGCTGACCGGTATCACCACTGGCTTCACCGATCTCGACGAGAAGACCAGTGGCCTGCAGCCATCCGACCTGATCATCGTTGCTGGCCGTCCGTCGATGGGTAAGACCACCTTCGCCATGAACCTGGTGGAGAACGCCCTGATGCGTAGCGACAAGGCGATCCTGGTGTACTCCCTCGAGATGCCTTCCGACTCCATCGTGATGCGTATGCTCGCTTCGCTCGGCCGCATCGACCAGACCAAGGTGCGTACCGGCAAGCTGGACGACGAAGATTGGCCGCGGTTGACCTCGGCGGTGAACCTGCTCAGCGACCGCAAGCTGTTCATCGACGACACTGCCGGCATTTCCCCCTCGGAAATGCGCGCTCGCACCCGCCGTCTGGCCCGTGAGCACGGCGAGATCGGCCTGATCATGGTGGACTACCTGCAGCTGATGCAGATTCCCGGTTCCGCCGGCGATAACCGGACCAACGAGATTTCCGAGATTTCCCGCTCGCTCAAGGCACTGGCGAAGGAATTCAACTGTCCGGTCGTCGCGCTCTCGCAGCTCAACCGTTCGCTGGAGCAGCGCCCCAACAAGCGTCCGGTGAACTCCGACCTGCGGGAATCCGGAGCGATCGAGCAGGACGCCGACGTGATCATGTTCGTCTACCGCGATGAGGTGTATCACCCGGAGACCGAGTTCAAGGGTGTCGCCGAGATCATCCTCGGCAAGCAGCGTAACGGTCCCATCGGCACGGTGCGCGTCGCCTTCCTCGGCCGCTACAGTCGCTTCGAGAACCTCGCCCCCGGCATGTACAACTTCGAAGACGAGTAACGATGCCGCATTCCGCGTGACCGACGGGCGCCTTAAGATAGGCGCCCGTTTTCATTGCAGAGGCCGCCATGCGCCCGCTCGTCGCTCACGTCGATCTAGCCGCCATTCGCCACAACTACGCCGTCGCCAAGCGCTGCGCGCCCGGGCGCGAAGCCTTCGCGGTGGTCAAGGCGAACGCCTACGGGCATGGGGCGCGGGAAGTGGTGAGCTGCCTGCACGATGAGGCCGACGGCTTTGCCGTGGCCTGTCTGGAAGAGGCTGCCGAGGTGCGCGCGCTGCATGCCGGCGCCCGCATCCTGCTGCTGGAGGGCTGCTTCGAGCCGGCGGAATACCTGATCGCCGCCCAGCTGCGCCTGGACGTGGCGGTGCAGGGGCCCGAGCAGGCCGCGGCGCTGCTCTCTGCCCAGCTGCCCAGCGCGCTCAATGTGTGGCTCAAGCTGGATACCGGCATGCACCGCCTCGGATTCTCGCCCGAGGCGCTGCGCGACTGGCATCCGCGCCTGCGCCAGGCGCCGCAGGTGGCCGAGCTGAACCTCATGAGCCACTTCGCCAATGCCGACCTGCGCGGTGACGAGCTGACCGAAGACCAGGTGGCCTGTTTCCTCAGTGTGCTGGACCTGGATTTCGACCTGCGTTCGCTGGCCAATTCTGCCGCCGTGTTGACCATTCCTGCCGCTCATATGGACTGGATTCGTCCCGGCATCATGCTCTATGGCGCAACGCCGTTCGCCGACATCGGCGCCGCCGAGCTGAGCCTGCGCCCGGCGATGAGTCTGGAGGCGCAATTGATCGCCGTGCGCGAGGTGGCTGTGGGGGAGAGCGTCGGTTACGGCGCGACCTGGGTGGCTGAGCGGCCGTCGCGTATCGGTACGGTGAGCTGTGGCTACGCCGATGGCTATCCGCGCCACGCACCGAGCGGCACGCCGGTGCTGGTGGATGGCCAGCGCGCGGCGCTGGCCGGGCGTGTGTCGATGGACATGCTGGCGGTGGACCTGACCGACCTGCCCAGCGCGGTCGTGGGCGACCGCGTCGAGCTGTGGGGCGCCAACCTGCCGGTTGACGAAGTGGCGGCCCACGCCGGGACCATCGGCTACGAGCTGCTGACCAAGGTCACTGCCCGTGTGCCGCGCCGCTACCGCAACTGATCAGGCGCGGTCTTCGCTTCCCAGCCATTCGCTCTCCTGCCAGAGATCGCTGGTCTCACCGCCGGTCTCGCTGGCCATCATGTAGCTTGCCCGGCCATTGCCCTTTACTTCATAGAGTGCCTGGTCGGCAGCCTTGTAGAGCTTGCTGAACTGCATCGCGTGGCTGGGGTAGATGGCCACGCCGATACTCGGCGTGACGCGCAGTTCCAGGTTCTCGAACTTTACCGGGCGTGACAGCTCGTTGAGGATGCGGCAGGCGATCTCCCTGGCGTGCCCCTCGGCGTCCGGCCCCGAGATCAGCGCTGCGAATTCATCGCCGCCCAGGCGCGCCACGCAGTCGCTGCCGCGTACGCACTGGCGCAGGCGGTTGCCGACGTTCTGCAGCATGAAGTCGCCGGCGTCATGACCGTGGCTGTCGTTGATCGGCTTGAAGTGGTCGAGGTCGATCAGCATCAGTGCCAGCGTCTCGCCGTTCTGCTGGGCGTTGGCCAGGGCGTGCTCGGCGTGCTCCACCAGGTAGCGGCGGTTCGGCAGGCCGGTCAGCGGGTCGTAGTGCGCGGCGTGCTGCAGCTGCACTTCGCGCTCGCGCAGGAGCTGGTTGCTCTGGGTCAGCTCGGCAGTGCGCTCGGCGACGGCAGTCGCCAGGTCCTGCTGGGCGCTCTGCATGAGCGTCAGGCGCGCGCTCTTTTCCCGGTCCGCCTGTTCCAGGGCCTGGGCGCGCTCGCGCTTCAGACCCTGGATGCGCGAGGTGAGGGCGAAGGAGAACAGCACCGACTCCATGGCCACGGCGATGGGGAAGATGTACGAGGTCAGCGGCGAGGGCTGCACCACACCAGTGGCGCGCAGCACCGAGATGCTCACACTGGTCAGCACCAGGCCGAAGCCGAGCAGGTAGAGGAAAGCCGGGAACGAGCCCTGACGCCAGCGCACCAGGGCGCCGCCGAGGGCGGCCGGCACGCCGATCAGGGTAATCGTCACCAGCATCCAGCCCGCCACACCGCGCAGGTGCAGCGCGCCGAGGACGATGGTCAGCACGTACAGCGCGCAGTTCAGGTTTAGCAGCCAGTGCGACCAGCGCACATGGCGGCGGGTCTGCAGCAGGGTGATGGTGAAGCGGTGAACGCACAGACCCCAGAGCGAGGGCAGGGTGATGCGGTCGAGCCACCAGGGCACCGGGTGATCGGGCCAGAAGTACTCGAAGCCGTGGCCGCTCATGCCCAGGCTGAACAGCAGTGCGCTGGCGGTGGTCAGTACGTACCAGAAGTACGCCGGGTCGCGCAGTGTCAGCAGGATGAACAGGTTGTACAGCAGCAGGGCGGCAATCAGGCCGTAGATGAAGCCGAGGAGCAGGCTGGTATCGGCGCGATGGTCCTGCAGGTCGTTCAGTGACCAGACGCGCAGCGGGAAGGAGTTGCCGGCCGGATCGTAGACGCGGGCATAGATGCGCACCGGGCCGCTGCCGTCGGGCAGGTGGAAGACCGGGCGGCGGTAGTCGCGGTCGCGGCCCTGGGCGAAGGGAACAGCCTCGCCGGATAGCGTTTCCCGGTAGATGCCCCGTTCGTCGGGTACGTAGAGGCGCAGGTCCTTCAGATTGACCGCGTCCACCTCCAGCCACCAACCGCCGAGCGGGGTGGTGCGGCGGTCGAGGTCCAGGCGCAGCCACCAGCCGTCGGGGCTCTGGCCGACGCTGGTGCGGCCGTTGGCCGGGATGAAATCGCGGCTGGCCTGCACGGCTTCCAGCGACAGCGGGCCGTCACGTTCCTGTAGCAGTTCGAGGTGATCGTTGAGCCACGCGCCGCTGGCCTTGTCGTCCAGTTCGAAGGCGAGCGCCGTATGGCAGAACAGCAGGGTAAGCAACAGCACGAAGGCACGACGCACGACAGGCACTCCCTGGCCTGGGCGGGATGGCCAGGCGTACTGCGGATAGTGGCTGAAGTATAGCCAGATGATGGCATTGGCAATCTACCGCAGGCCGGTTAAATCATCGGCTGAATCCCAGTTAAATCTGAGCGCGCTGGTCGGATTTGTACACTTTTTGTGCTATATTCCGCGCCCGCGTTTTTCCGCGATACCTACTCAGAGATACCCCGGTGCCCGTGATGCAAGCCGCCAAGCCGTTGTTCGACTATCCCAAGTTCTGGGCCGAGTGTTTCGGCCCGGCGCCGTTCCTGCCCATGAGCAAGGAAGAGATGGATCAGCTGGGCTGGGATTCCTGCGACATCATCATCGTCACCGGGGATGCCTACGTCGACCATCCGTCGTTCGGCATGGCTATCATCGGCCGCCTGCTGGAGGCCCAGGGTTTCCGCGTGGGCATCATTGCCCAGCCGGACTGGCGCTCGAAGGACGACTTCATGAAGCTCGGCCAGCCGAACCTGTTCTTCGGTGTGGCGGCGGGCAACATGGACTCGATGATCAACCGCTACACCGCGGACAAGAAGATCCGCAGCGATGACGCCTACACGCCGGGCGGCCTGGCGGGCAAGCGTCCGGACCGCGCCAGCCTGGTCTACAGCCAGCGCTGCAAGGAAGCCTACAGCGACACGCCGGTGGTGCTCGGCGGCATTGAGGCCTCCCTGCGCCGCATCGCCCACTACGACTACTGGCAGGACAAGGTGCGCCGCTCCATCCTGATGGACGCCACCGCCGACATCCTGCTGTACGGCAACGCCGAGCGTGCCGTGGTGGAGATCGCCCAGCGCCTCGCCGCCGGCCAATCGGTCGAGCAGATCACCGACGTGCGCGGCACTGCCTTCGTGCGCCGCGACACCCCCGAGGGCTGGTTCGAGGTGGACTCCACCCGCATCGACCGTCCGGGCAAGGTCGACAAGATCATCAACCCGTACGTGAACACCCAGGACACCGCCGCCTGCGCCATCGAGCAGGAGAAGGGCGAGCAGGAAGACCCGAACGAAGCCAAGGTCGTGCAGCTGTTGGCACACCCGCGCCTGGAGCGCGAGCGCACGGTGATCCGCCTGCCGTCGTTCGAGAAGGTGCGCAGCGATGCGGTGCTCTACGCCCACGCCAACCGCGTGCTGCACCTGGAGACCAACCCCGGCAACGCCCGCGCCCTGGTGCAGAAGCATGGCGAGGTGGACGTGTGGTTCAACCCGCCGCCCATCCCGATGAGCACCGAGGAAATGGACTACGTGTTCGGCATGCCCTATGCGCGCGTGCCGCACCCGGCGTATGGCAAGGAGAAGATCCCGGCCTACGAGATGATCCGTTTCTCGGTGAACATCATGCGTGGCTGCTTCGGTGGCTGCACCTTCTGCTCGATCACCGAGCACGAGGGGAGGATCATCCAGAACCGTTCCCACGAGTCGATCCTCGCCGAGATCGAGGAAATGAAGAAGGTGCCGGGCTTCACCGGCGTCGTCTCCGACCTCGGAGGGCCGACCGCCAACATGTACCGCATCGCCTGCAAGGACCCGGAGATCGAGCGTCACTGCCGCAAGCCGTCCTGCGTGTGGCCGGGTATCTGCGAGAACCTCAACACCGATCACTCCTCGCTCATCGAGCTGTACCGCAAGGCCCGCGCGCTGCCGGGCGTGAAGAAGATCCTGATCGCTTCCGGCCTGCGCTACGACCTCGCCGTGGAGTCGCCCGAGTACGTCAAGGAGCTGGTGACGCACCACGTCGGCGGCTACCTGAAGATTGCCCCGGAGCACACCGAGGAAGGCCCGCTGTCGAAGATGATGAAGCCGGGCATCGGCACCTACGACGCCTTCAAGCGCATGTTCGAGAAGTTCTCCAAGGAGGCGGGCAAGGAGCAGTACCTGATCCCGTACTTCATCGCCGCGCACCCGGGCACCACTGACGAGGACATGATGAACCTCGCCCTGTGGCTCAAGCGCAACGGCTTCCGCGCGGACCAGGTGCAGGCGTTCTATCCCTCGCCCATGGCCAGCGCGACCGCCATGTACCACTCGGGCAAGAACCCGCTGCGCAAGGTGACGTACAAGAGCGACGGCGTGACCATCGTAAAGAGCGACCAGCAGCGCCGCCTGCACAAGGCCTTCCTGCGCTACCACGACCCGAAGGGCTGGCCGATGCTGCGTGAGGCGCTGGAGCGCATGGGCCGCGCCGACCTGATCGGCAACGGCAAGCACCACCTGATCCCGACCTACCAGCCGCAGACCGACGAGTACCAGAGCGCGCGTCGCAAGAACTCGACCCCGGCCGGCAGCAAGAAGACCGGCAAGCCGTTGCTGACCCAGCACACCGGCCTGCCGCCGCGCGCCAGCAATGGCTCCAAGCCGTGGAACAAGGCTGAGGAAGGCAAGGCCACCGGCTACGCCAAGGGCAAGAAGCGCACCACCAAGCGCCAGCCGAACATCCCGCGCTGATCGCGTTGCGTTGAGTGTCGAAGAAAGGCGTGCCCGCTAAGCGGTCACGCCTTTTTCGCGAAAGAAGCTCACGTAGGCCTTGTCCACCTTCAGGATGTGGTGGATCAGCCAGGCCTTGAGCAATTCCAAGGCCTCGACCGAGACCGCCTCGCCGTCCTCGTGGCGGTACAGCAGATCGATGATCTGCCGGTTGAAGCGATCGTGTTCGGCCCGGTGCGCCTCTTCCTCCGGGTAGCCCAGGCGCTGGAACAGCACTTCCTCGACGATGAAGTGATTCATCGTGTACTCCACCAGTTGCTCCAGCAGCTCGCCGATGGGTTGGCCCTCGCCATCCGGGCCGTTCAGGCTGTCGTACAGCGCATTGGTGAGGTCGACCAGCCAGCGGTGCTGTTCATCGATCCGCTCGATTCCGATCACGAACTCGTCGTTCCAGGGCATGAAGCTCATCCGTGCACTCCTTCGGGGTGGAAGCGCAGATCATCCCGATCCGCCACTGCGGAATAGTGACGTCAATCAATCAAAGTGCGATGCGTCTGAAGGGCTGGCGTGGCGCGGGATGTAGGAGTATTCTCGGGGTTATTTGGTACGATAGTTCCATATCATAAGAACAAGACCGGAGCCCGCCATGCGCCTCGCTACTCTTTCCCTCCTCGCATTCTCCGTTGCCCTGGCCGCTTGCGGCGAAGGCGACAAGCCCACCGCCGCCGTCAGCACCGATTTCCAGAAGGACCTGCAGGCACGCCTGATCAAGGCTAAGGCCGGCGACGTCATCGACATTCCCGCCGGTACCTACCACCTGGACCGCAGTCTGAGCCTGAAGGTGGACGGCGTGACTATCCGCGGCGCCGGCATGGACAAGACCATCCTCAGCTTCAAGAACCAGAAGGCCGGCGCGGAAGGGCTGTTCGTCGACGCGTCCGACTTCACCCTGGAGAACCTCGCCATCGAGGACACCAAGGGTGACGGCCTGAAGGTCATCGGCGGCAAGAACATCGTCATCCGCAACATCCGAACCGAATGGACCAACGGGGCATCCACCGAGAACGGCGGCTACGGCATCTATCCCGTGCAGACCGAGAACACCCTGCTCGAAGGCAACGTCGCCATCGGCGCCTCCGACTCGGGCATCTATGTCGGCCAGTCGCGCAACGTGGTGGTGCGCAACAACCGCGCCGAGCGCAACGTCGCCGGCATCGAGATCGAGAACACCATCGGCGCCGACGTCTACAACAACGTCGCTACCGACAACACCGGCGGCATCCTCGTCTTCAACATGCCCAACCTGCAGCAGCCAGGGCGCGGCACTCGCGTCTTCGACAACGATGTGCAGGGCAACAATCACGAGAACTTCGGCCACAAGGGCACGCCGGTCGCCAGCGTGCCGGCGGGCTCGGGCGTGGTGGTGAACTCCAACGACGACGTGGAGATCTTCAACAACAAGATCGGCAATCACAAAACCGCCAACGTCATCATCAGCAGCTACTTCAGTACCAACTATTCCGAGAAGGCCACGCAGCCCAACTTCGACCCGTATCCCGAAGGCATCTTCATCCACGGCAACACCTTCGGCCCTGGCGGCGACAGCCCCGACCATCTGGAGTTGAAGGCGCTGAAAGTCGCCAAGTTCGGCCTCACCGGACGTCTGCCGGACATCCTCTGGGACGGCTATTTCAACGAGAAGAAACTGGTCGACGGCAAGCTGCCCGAAGCCCTGGCCATCTGCATCGACAATGGCACCGCCGGCATCGTCAACGTCGACGGCCCCCACGGCTACAAGAACAT
The DNA here is from genome assembly GCF_057180225.1 of Pseudomonas sp. BB438. NCBI lineage: Bacteria > Pseudomonadati > Pseudomonadota > Gammaproteobacteria > Pseudomonadales > Pseudomonadaceae > Pseudomonas > Pseudomonas sp. BB438. The sequence goes on along the minus strand of NZ_CM170001.1, from coordinate 5,822,089 downwards.
CAGCACCGACATGAGTTCGCACCAGTGCAAGCTCAAGCCGCTGCCGAAGATCGAACAGGCCGGCCTGGGTGACAAGGGCAACAAAGCATGATGAAACCCGCTTCGTTCCTGTTGTCGCTCGCCCTGGTCACTGCGGTGGCCGGGTGCGGGCAGGAGAGCAAGCCGCGTTATCAGCCCGAAGGCGACGACTACCCGGAAAAGCTCAGCGGCTGGGGCATGCTGCACCTGGCGGACGGCCACCTGACGCCGTCCGCCGAAGTGTTGCCCTATGACCTGAACACCCCGCTGTTCACCGACTACGCGCACAAGTTGCGCACCGTGTGGATGCCTGAAGGACAGGCGGCGCAGTACGCCGAGGACCGCTTCGACTACCCCGTCGGCACGGTGCTGACCAAGACCTTCTATTACCCCAGGGACGCCCAGGGCAACCTGCTGCAGAACAGCCAGGACGATCGTGATCCAAAGGACGGGCTCGACATGGCCAGGGTGCGCCTGGTGGAAACCCGCGTGCTGGTGCGGCAGAAGGATGGATGGGCGGCGCTGCCCTACGTGTGGAATGCCGATCAGAGCGAAGCGACCCTGGAGCTCGCCGGCGACAGCCCATCACTGGAGCTGACGGCTGCGGACGGCAAGAAGACCGCCTTCACCTACATGGTGCCTGACGCCAACCAGTGCTCCGAATGCCATGCCGAGCAGAAGGGCGGCGGTATCGCCCCGCTGGGACCCAAGGCACGGCACCTGAACAAGGACTTCGCCTACGAAGGCGGCAGTGAGAACCAGCTGCAGCACTGGCAGGCGCGCGGCTTCCTCAAGGGCCTGCCGGCGCTGGCGCAGGTGCCGCAGAACGCGCTGTGGGGGCATCCGCGCGCCGGTGAGGACCTGGAGAAGCAGGCGCGCAGCTACCTCGACGCCAACTGCTCGCACTGCCATAACCCCAAGGGTGCGGCGCGTACCTCGGGCCTGTACCTCGATCCGCACACGCCGGTCTCCATCGCCTATGGCATCTGCAAGCCGCCGGTGGCAGCGGGTGGCGGCACTGGCGGTCGTCTGGAAGACATCCACCCCGGCAGCCCGGACAAGTCAGTCCTCAGCTACCGGGTAGGCAGCGACAAGCCGGGCGACATGATGCCGGAACTGGGTCGTACCCTGGTGCACCGCGAAGGGCTGGAAATGCTCAATCGCTGGATCGCCTCGCTCTCTGGCGATTGCTAGTGCCATGAGCCCCGGAGCCCGCCAGGGCTCTGGGCTGCGCGCTGCGACGAGCAAACGGCTGGGGCCGTGCTAGCGTTCATCTGGTCCCTTTCTCTCGCAGGTGCGCTTCCATGGAAGATACAAACATCATCAACGTGGGTACGGAGAAGATCAACGCACTGTGGGCGACGGTTTCGCAGTACGCGCTCGCGTTCGGTGTGAAGATCATCGTAGCCATCCTCTTCTGGGTGCTCGGCCGCTGGCTGATCGGCTTTGCCGTCGGGTTGGTGGAGAAGGCGCTGGCGCGACAGAGCGTCGACCCCACGGTCCTGCGCTATGTCGGCTCCTTCATCACCGTCACCCTGAACATCCTCCTGGTCGTCGGCATCCTCGGCTACTTCGGCGTGCAGACCACCAGCCTCGCCGCACTGATCGCCGCCATCGGCCTGGCCATCGGCATGGCCTGGTCGGGCCTGCTGGCGAACCTTGCGGCCGGTGGCTTCATCATCGTGCTGCGACCGTTCAAGGTCGGCGACTTCGTCACCGCCGGTGGTGTGACCGGCACCGTGAAGGAGATCGGCCTGTTCGCCACCGCCATCAACACCCCGGACAATGTCCTGACCCTGGTGGGCAACAACAAGATCTTCAGCGACACCATCCAGAACTACACCCACAACCCCTACCGCCGCGTCGAGCTCAAGGCTCAGCTGTCCGGTGCTGCCGACTGGCAGGCCGCCGCCGCCGTGCTCAAGCAGCGCATCGCGGCGATCCCCAACGTACTGAGCGACCCGCCGGTGGACGTGGAAATCCTCGAGTTCAACCTCGTCGGTCCGGTGCTCGCAGTGCGCCCGTACTGCCACAACGACGCCTACTGGCAGGTCTATTTCGATACCAACCGCACCATCAAGGAAGCCCTGGGCACCGACTTCCCGGCACCGATGCCGGCGCAGACGGTGATCGTCCAGCAGTCGTCGACCAGCTGACGGTTTACTGCTCGCAAAAGGCCACCGCTCGGTGGCCTTTTCCTTACCCGCGCCGAACCCTTGGGCCGCGACCGATGGTTCGACGGCTTGGACAAGTGGTGCGGTACTTCGGACGCCTTCCTAGTCGCTAGCCGGATCCCGAGTTGCAGGCGGATTTTTCCTTTCGATCGCCGGGCAGCGGTCTGGCTGACTGCCTTGTGATGTGGCTCGCACCCTTGAGGTCCCTTCCTCATCGGCGAGGCGAAGCACATGGCGGGCTGCAGGCGAAGCGACGGATTCACCCTGGTGGAAGTGCTGGTCTCGATGCTGATTCTCGGCATAGGCTTGCTGGGCCTGGCTGGGCTGCAGAGCGTCGGCATCAGCGCCGGTCACAGCGCGCTGCAGCGCTCCCAGGCGTCCTGGCTGGCCGGCGAGATGGCCGATCTGCTGCGCGCCAATCCCGATGCGTCCCGTGCGGGCGCCTACGACGCGAGCTTCACCGAGACGGACGCGGGCTGCCCGCAGGCTGGCGGCACGACGCGCGCACAGATCGACCTCAGCCAATGGCTGGCCAGTGTCTGCGAGACGCTTGGCGGAACCGGCAGCGGGGCCGTGCAGGTGGTCCGCAGCGGCGAGCTGTACCGCGCGGTGATCGCTGTGCGCTGGAGCGATCGACGAGCGCGCGATCACCTGGAAACGTCTGACGATGCCTGGCAAACCTTCACCTACCGAGCGGGGCTCTGACATGCGCCAGCGAGGCGTTTCCCTGGTCGAGTTGCTGGTAGCCATGGCCCTCGGCCTGCTGCTTCTGGCGGGCGTGGTTCAGGTCGTTCTCGGCAGCAAGCGTAGCTACCAGGCCGGCATCGCCCTGGCGGAAGTCCAGGAGAGCGGACGCTTTGCGCTGCAGGCCATGGCGCAGGACCTGCGCAGCGCGGGCTTCACCGGCGCCTGTCCGGGAGGGCTGGTCAACGCCAGCGGCTCCGAGGCAGCGCAGTACGCCATGGAAAGATCCGCGATCGAGGGGTTCGGCGCTGGTATGCCAGCCGCTGCCTGGGTGCCGTCCGGCCGCCTGGCGAACACGGATGCCGTGCTGTTGCGCTATGCGTCCGACCCGGCTCTCGAGACTCGCTCGATCGCGGGCAACGCGCTGCTCCTCTCCTCGGCAGGTGCGGTGGCCGGAGCCTTCTATTTGCTTGGCGATCAGCAGTCCTGCGTGCTGATACGCAATGGCGGAAGCGCGACAAATTTGCTCGCCGGCCGCTCACTGGATCATTTGCTGGCATCGGCGACCCGCGCCTTTCCATACCGCTACGCCATTTACTGGATCGGCCGGGGCGTGGACGGGACACCAGGATTGTTCGTCACCGATAACAGCGAGACCACTGGCGTTGCGCAGACCAGCGAACTGGTGAGTGGCGTCGCCGGGATGAGCCTGCGCTACGGCGTGGCAGGGGCGGGCAGCGAGGTAGTGGGGACATACAAGGCGGCTCGGGAGATGGCCGCCGGTGACTGGCGTCGGGTGCGCTCGGTACGCGTCAGCCTGTTGCTGCAGAGTCAGGCACGCGAGGTCGACGAAGTGCCTAGGTCGCTGGCGTTCGACGGTCGCGTCCTGGCGCCGAACGCAGAGCATCGCTTGCGCATGGTCATGGGCAGCACCATCGCATTGCGCAATCCGGCGCCATGACCGGGAGCTTGCCGAGGCGTCATTGCCCAGAGCGCGGTGCGGTACTGCTGGTCTCGCTGGCCATGCTGTTGCTGCTCACCGTGATCGGTCTGGCGGGCATGCGCATGGTGCAGTTGGAGGAGCGCATGGCCGGCAACCTGCGCGATCGGCAGATGGCCTTCCAGACCGCGGAAGCGGCGCTGCGCGAGGGTGAGCAGGCTGCACTGGACATCCATCGGCGCAACGGGCCCGAGGCGGCGGCCTACGACCATCGCGGCACGGCGAGTGGTTTCCCGGACGGGGCCGCGCCGCCGGCGTACCGGCTGCGCTTTCTGCGCTTGCTGGCCAGCCAGGGGTTGGAAGTCGGCGCAGGCGGTACCGCCATCGGCGTGGCTGTCGAGGTGCAGGCCACCGGCTACGGCGCACGCCGTCAGCCGTCCGGAGAGCCGGTGTCGAGCGTTCGCTTGAACAGCATCTATTTCATCCGTTAGCAGACGGGCAAGGAGGTGGTGGTGAGGCTCGGAAGATTCTGTTCCCTGATGGTGAGCGTCACCCTGGCGGGCCCGCTGTTGGCTGCGCCGGTGAGCCAGATCCCGCTACAGATCGCCAGCGGCGCTCCGGGCAATCTCCTGCTGTTGCCTTCTTCGGCGCATTCGGCAACGGCGGCGGCTGCCAATCCGAGCCCCGTCTACGTCAGCGGCGAGCAATATTTCGGCTACTTCGACCCGGACAAGTGCTACGCCTACCGCGTTGGTGAGGCTGAGACGGAGCGATTTTTCCAGCCCGTCGGGCCGGCGCTGGCCCATGTCTGTCAGCACGTGTGGAGTGGCAACTTTCTCAACTGGGCAACAGCGCAAGCCATCGATGTCTATCGCGCGGTGCTGACCGGTGGCGATCGCTTCTTCGATAGCGCCGGACTGACGGTGCTGCAGAAAGGAAAGAACCAGGCGCGGGATGATGCCTTTCCGGATCGGGCCCTGCCGCTCGATGCCATTGCGGGTGCCACGCCATTCTCTGGTACGGCACTGCATCTGCGCGCCGGGGGACAGGAGCGCAGCCTGTTGCTGAGTCGCAGTCCGGACTTTCCCGGCGCGCCGCAGGCACTCCTGCCCGGTGAGCCGTTGCTGCCAGCGGTGACCTATCGGCTCGTCGTGCGCGTACAGGTCTGTGTGCCCGGTCTGTTGGAGGGCAACTGCCGGCGCTACGGGGATCACTACAAGCCCGAGGGACTGCTGCAGCAATTCGCCGGGCGCTTGCGCTTCAGTGTCTTCGGGCGGGACGAACAGGGAACGGGTGTTGGGTTGCGCGTACCGCTGACCGTTATCGGGCCGTGGCGGGACGATGGGCGGGACAACCCGCTGAAGGAGTGGTCGGCGCAGACTGGCGTGTTCATCGACCGGCCGACAGGCGTGATCGCCCAGCTCCACCGATTCGACGAGGGCCAGCCACGCTCGTTCGACGATGCCGGTGAACTGCTCCTGGCCGCCACGAGCTACCTGCGGCATCCCGGCGCCAGTGCTGACCCAGCCAGCAGGGACGATCCACTCACCTATGCCTGCCAGCGTAATGCCGTGCTCGGGATCGGTGGCCCGGGTGAGGGCGAGGCTGGCGCGAGCCTGTTGCACCTCGGCGATCCAGACGTGGCCCGGGCGACGCAGCTGGTGGCGGCCATGCAGGGTGGTGCGGGCTCCGCCGCGTCGCAGGCGCTGGCGGGACTGGCCTATGACGCCCATGTGCGCGACGTGCGCCCGGATCTGCCCGGCCGACAGCACGCTTCCACACACTGGCTGGCGTCTTCCCGCGAGGTGACCGAGCACGGCGGCGCGCTCTGGCTGGCGACTCAATACGGCGGCTTTGCGGTCCCGCGCGGCTATTCCTTTGTGCGCACCTCGCCGCTGCCGGAAAGCTGGTGGAAGGGCGCAGATGGTTGGCCGGACAACCTGCTGCGGCTCACTGCTCCCGGCAAGCTCCTCGATGCGCTGGCACAGGTGTTCGCCCAGGCGGTCGACGATGAGCCGAGGAGTATCGGAAATTTCAGCACCGGCCCTCAGCCGGGCGAGTGGTTCAGCGCCCTGCTGGAGGAGCGGCGCTGGAGCGGAGACCTGCAGCTGTGGCGCGAAGGGGAGCACCAGCCGCAGTGGTCCGCGGCACAGCAGTTGGACGAGCTGAGCGAAGCGCAGCTGGCCGGGCGGAACATCCTCACTGTGCGGCCAGCCACGGCAGGTACCGAAGGGACGATAGTCGCCCGCGAAGGCCTGCACTTTACCTGGAATAGCCTGGATGACGAACAGCGCCGCAGGCTGGGTACCGAGTCGGGCGCTGCGCTGCTGGATTACCTGCGCGGTTCGCGCCTGCAGGAGCGGCGCGAGCCGGGCAGCGGCCTGCCGTATCGCCAGCGGGCCAGTCGGCTGGGCGATATCGTCGGCTCGCGGCCGGTCTATTCCTGGCACGACCCGCAGCCCTACGGCGGGCTGCCGGAGCCTCTGGGCAGCCGCTACCGGGAGTTCCTTGCCAGCGCGTTCTACCAGCAGCGCGCCCCGTTGGTGGCAGTGGGCGCCAACGACGGCATGCTGCATGGTTTCGATGCGCGCGATGGGCGGGAGCTGTTCGCCTATGTACCGTCGGCAGTGCTGGGCCAGCTTCGCGAGTTGGCCGATCCCGGTTACAGCCATCGCTTCCATGTCGATGGATCGCCGACGGTGGGCAATGCCTGGATCGGCGAGCAATGGCGGACCCTGCTGGTCGGCGGCACAGGCGCCGGTGGCAACAGCCTGTTTGCCCTGGACATCACCGACCCCGAGCGTATGCAGCCCGATAGCGTGCTCTGGGAGTTCAGCCATCCCGATCTTGGCTACACGCTGGGGCGGCCAGCCCTCATGGCCCTGGGCTCGGGACGGTTCGTGGTGGCGGTTTCCTCGGGAGCGAAAGACCCTGAGCGCCGGGGCGGAGATATCTGGCTGCTCGATGCAGCGGATGGCGCCGTACTCAAGCGAATTCGTCTGCCCGACGCTGGCGACCTGGGGCCGGTGACCGCGATCAGCAGCAACGGCGATATCACCGCCAACCGCCTCTACGTGGGCGATAGCCTTGGCCAACTCTGGCGTGTCGATCTGGCAGGTGACGAGGGGGATCACTCGGCAATTCCCGCGTCACTGGCCGGTAAGCCGCTGTTCCGCGCGCAGGTGCCTACGGGGGGCCCGCAGGTGATCAGTGCGCCGGTGGCGGCAGCGCTGGACCGCAGTGGTCTGGTGCGGGTGTTGTTCGGCACCGGTCGCTTCTACCGCGTAGGTGACGACGAGCCTTTGCCACACAGCGACAGCCTGTACGGCGTGCTCGATGAGGGGCAGGCGTTCGCCGGGCGGTCCAGCCTTCGGCCGGTGTCGTCCGGTGCCGACATGGCCGGCGCCCGTGGCTGGTATCTGGACCTGCCAGCGGATGGCTCACGGGTGGTGGAGCAGCCGCAGATACGTGACGGGAAGTTCGTGCTGTTCAACCTGATCGCGCCGGGAGTCGACCCCTGCAGTGATCCGCTCGTGCACGGTTCGATCGTGCTGGACCTGCACGGTGGCGGGCCGTTGGCAGGCGGCCTGCCAAACGCTGACCTGACGGGCAGTGACGCCGTGCAGCAGGCCAGTGGCGTGCTGCTCCAGCCCGACCCGCATGGCGCCCTGCGGTTCCTGGGTGTGGACCAGGATGGCCGCCCACAGAACGGTGGGCAGGTCGATCTGGCTCGCGACAGCGGGCGCAAAGCCTGGTGGGAGTCTCGTTGAGATGAAAACGATGAGCGAAGGGGTTGGCGGTTTTACGCTGATGGAGCTGCTGGTTTGCCTGGCAGTGATTGGCATCCTGCTGGGGATCGCCGTGCCCGCGTACCAGGAGCATCTCCAGCGGGTGCGGCGGGTCGATGCGCAGACCTCACTGGTGACGCTGGCGCAGTCGCTGGAGCGCTTCTACACGAGTCGTGGTACCTACAGCGGTGCAACACTGCCGTTCGACCAGTCACCGCGAGAGGCAGGAAAGGCGTTTTACCGCCTGGGTTTTGCCAGTGGTCCGGACGAGTCGGGATACACCCTGCAGGCGGAGCCGGTCGGAGCGATGGCGCGGGATGCCTGCGGGGTGCTGACGCTGTCCAGCAGCGGGCTCCGTGGCGCGGCCCTGGAGCGCTGCTGGTAGGCGCAGTCAGGTCGGCGTACGGTCCACCCACTTGGGCGCGGCCAGGGGCTTCCAGGCGGCCAGGGCGTCGACCAGATCGGCAGGCGAGGCGGCGCGCTGCAGCATGTCGCGGTGTGGCTGGCGCACGAAGCGCTCCTGCACCAGGTGGTCGAGGAAGGTCAGCAGCGGGTCGAAGAAGCCGTTCACTTCGAGCAGGCCCAGCGGCTTGGCGTGGTAGCCCAACTGGCCCCAGGTCCAGACTTCGAAGAGTTCTTCCAGGGTGCCGAGACCGCCCGGCAGGGCGATGAAGGCATCGCTCAGCTCGGCCATGCGGGCCTTGCGCGCGTGCATGCCGTCCACCACTTCCAGGCGTGTCAGGCCTCTGTGGCCGACCTCGGCATCCTTCAGGCTCTGCGGGATGATGCCGATGACTTCGCCGCCGGCAGCCAGCGCGGCGTTGGCGACCATGCCCATCAGGCCGACTGCACCGCCGCCGTAGACCAGCTGGATGCCATTCTCGGCGAGGTGGCGGCCGAGGGCTTCGGCGGCTTCCTGGTAGATCGGGGTGGCGCCGGGGCTGGCGCCGCAGAATACGCAGATGGAACGCAAGGTCATGGAGTGCTCTCCTCGATTCTCTGGCCTCGTTTTGCAGGCCGTCAGGTTACCGGCTGCGAGGGGAGCCACCAAGCCGATTTCAGTCGTACTGGCCACCGCCGGCGGAGGCGCTGAGTGCGTAGCAGGCCAGCAGATTCTGCAGCAGCGGGCTTTGTAACAGCGGAAGACGGTGCATGACGCGAACTCCTGTGGGGGCGGGGGATGGCGTCTATGCTAGGCGGGGTGCGCTGTTCTGCCTCGTTGATCCTGCTGATCGACCTGATAGACAGTTCGAAGCTTGGCTCGTGGCCGATGGCCATTGATGCAAATCAGGGGAACCCCGATCGCGTTCGGGCAGTCTTCCCCTTCAGGATTCTCCGCCCAACCTGCCTAGGAGGCATGTCATGTTCCGTAAACTCGCCGCTGTATCCCTGCTTGGCCTGTTCAGTGCCCCGCTGCTGGCCGCCGAATGCTCCGTGGACATCCAGGGCAACGACCAGATGCAGTTCAGCACCAACGCCATCACGGTGGACAAGAGCTGCAAGACCTTCACTGTGAACCTGTCCCACCCGGGCAGCCTGCCGAAGAATGTCATGGGCCATAACTGGGTCCTGACCACCGCCGCCGACATGCAGGGCGTGGTGACCGACGGCATGGCCGCCGGTCTGGACAAGAACTACATCAAGGACGGCGACACCCGCGTGATCGCCCACACCAAGATCATCGGCTCCGGCGAGAAGGATTCGGTGACCTTTGATGTGTCCAAGCTGAAGGCTGGCGATGAATACGCCTTCTTCTGCTCCTTCCCGGGCCACTCGGCCATGATGAAGGGCACCCTGGCGGTGAAGTGATCCGGCTTTCTTCGAAAGTTGGCTGATCGAGAAAGCCCGACCCTTGGTCGGGCTTTTTATTTCACGGTTTTTATTTCATAAATGGGAGTCAGGTGTTGCGTGGTTGAAATCGAAGGGGGGACGCATGTACCACGGTGAACGCTTCAACGCCTGGACCCACCTGATCGGCGCCGTGCTGGCGCTGGTGGGCGGCATCTGGCTGCTGGTGGCCACCAGCCTGGTGGGTGAGCCGCTGCGCATCGTCAGCGTGGCGGTGTATGGCACGACGCTGACCCTGCTCTACAGCATCTCCACGCTCTATCACAGCGTGCAGGGACGGGCGAAGGTCATCCTGCGCAAGCTCGACCACCTCTCGATCTACCTGCTGATCGCCGGGAGCTATACGCCGTTCTGCCTGGTGACACTGAAGGGACCCTGGGGCTGGACGCTGTTCGGCATCGTCTGGTCGATGGCGGTGATTGGCATGCTGCAGGAGATCAAGCCGCGCTCCGAGGCGCGGGTGCTGTCGATCATCATCTACGCGGTGATGGGCTGGATCGTGCTGATCGCGGTCGGTCCACTGTATCGGGCGCTGGGCGGCGCGGGATTCGCCTGGCTGGTGGGCGGCGGGGCCTTCTACACCATCGGCATCATCTTCTTCGCCTTCGATAGCCGGTTCCGCCACTGGCATGGCATCTGGCACCTGTTCGTGATCGCCGGCAGCCTGCTGCATTTCGTCGCCATCTGGCGCTACGTCATTCCTCAGCACTGAAGCCTTGAGCATTGGCGCGGGACCTCTCCCGCGCCAACGACTGCCGGTCATTTACGGCGCGGTGGGCAGCGCGCGCTTGTGGCGGGTCTTCTCGAAGGTGCGGACGATGATGTCGAAGGCTTCCTGGCCGACATCCTGGCCGTGCAGGAAGGCGTCGATTTCCTTGTAGGTCACACCGTGGGCGTGCTCGTCCGGCTTGCCGGGAGCGAGATCCTCGAGGTCGGCGGTCGGCACCTTCTCCACCAGATGCTCCGGCGCGCCGAGGCTGCGGGCAATGCTGCGCACCTGGTGCTTCACCAGGCCGGTGAGCGGGGCGAGGTCGCAGGCGCCGTCACCGAACTTGGTGAAGAAGCCCATCACCGCTTCCGCGGCGTGGTCGGTGCCGACCACCAGGCCGGCGCGGGCGTTGGCGATGGTGTATTGGGCGACCATGCGGATGCGTGCCTTGGTGTTGCCCAGGGCGAAGTCGCGGGTGGCCGGAGCCAGGCCTTCCAGCGCCTGGGTCTCGGCGGCCAACGCTTGCACGGCCGGGCCGATGTTCACGGTGTGGCGTTCGTCGGGGGCGATGACGTCCACCGAGTCCTGCGCGTCCTGCTCGTCGCCCTGCACGTTGTACGGCAGGCGCACGGCGAGGAAGCGGTAGTCCTGGTTACCAGTCTCGGCGCGCAGGCCTTCCACGGCGCGCTGGCAGAGCATGCCGGCAGTCAGCGAGTCGACGCCACCGCTGATGCCCAGGACCAGGGTCTTCATCCCCGAACCCTTCAGGCAGTCCTGGATGAAGCGTACGCGCCGCTGGATCTCGGCCTGCAGTTCGGCATCGGACTGGAAGGGCGGCTGCACGTTGAGTTCTCTGGCGATGGCGGCCTGTCTGTCTTTCATCTGGGGGCTCCTGTGGAAAGCGGAAAAGGGGTTACTCCGGCACCTTGAACACGTGGCGCAGGTAAGTGACGAAATTCTCGTCGCGGCATTGGGTCTTGCCCGGGGTATCGGAAATCTTCGCCACCGGATGGCCGTTGCAGGCCGTCATCTTGATCACGATGTTCATCGGTTCCACGCCGGGGATGTCGCAGGTCAGGTTGGTACCGATACCGAAGCTGGTGTTGATCTTGCCACGCAATGCGCGGAAGAGCTGCAACGCCTTGGGCATGTCGAGGCCGTCGGAGAACACCAGGGTCTTGGTCATCGGGTCGATTCCCAGGCGGCGGTAGTGGGCGATGGCCTTCTCGGCCCAGGCCAGCGGGTCGCCCGAGTCGTGGCGCAGGCCATCGAAGAGCTTGGCGAAGTACAGGTCGAAGTCGCTCAGGAAGGCGTCCATGGTAATGCAGTCGGTCAGCGCAATGCCCAGCTGGCCGCGGTATTCGCGTACCCAGCAGTCCAGCGCGGCGATCTGGCTGTCGATCAGCCGCGGGCCGAGTTGCTGGTGCGCCATCAACCATTCATGGGCCATGGTGCCGATGGGCTTCACCTCGAACTCGCGGGCCAGGTGCACATTGCTGGTGCCGACGAAGCGGCCAGGGAAGTCGCGCTTGAGGATGTGCACGACCTCTTCCTGGGTGCGGTAGGAGAAGCGCCGGCGGGTACCGAAATCGGCCACCTGGAATTCCCTGAGTTCCTCCTCGCTGGCATTGCCGGCGAGCCAGTCGAGCTTGCGGTAGAGCTGCTCGCCGACCTGCTCCAGCACCACCTCGCGGTAGCGATAGCGGTTGCGCACTTCGCTGACGATGGCCAGCAGCGGCACCTCGAAGAGGATCACGTGCAGCCAGGGCCCGCGCAGGCGGATGGCCAACTGGCCGTCCTCGATACTGGTGTGCACGTAGCGCAGGTTGAAGCGGAACAGGCTGAGGAAGCGGATGAAGTCCGGCTTGATGAACGGGATGCGTTCGAGGAAGGCCAGTTGGTCGGGCGTGGTTTCCAGCTCGGCCAGGCGCTCTATCTGGTAGCGGATTTCCGCCAGGTACGGGCGCAGGTCCTCGGTGTTGCGGCAGCGGAATTCCCACTCCACTTCGGCGTTCGGGTAGTTGTGCAGCACCGCCTGCATCATCGTCAGCTTGTAGAAGTCGGTGTCCAGCAGGTTCTGCACGATGCTCTCGGCAAATACGCTCTCGGCCATGATCAATTCTCCCTGATGCCCCACAGGGCCTCGTCCAGTTCGTTCTCGTTGGCGCAGAGGACCACCCCGGCACTGAGCATCTCGTTGCAGGCGGCTTTCGCGGTGTCCTCCGCGATGGCGCGGCAGGCGGGCAGGTACAGCAGTACCTGGAAGCCGGCACGGCGCAGTTGCAGCGCGGTGGTCTTCACGCAGTAATCCAGCGCCAGGCCGCCCACCAGCACATGGCTGACCGCGTTCTGCCGCAGGTATTCGATCACCCCGGTGCTGCGCCGTTCCGCCAGGTCGTGGTAGCACGCACCGTAGGGGTGCAGGTCAGGTTCCACGCCCTTCCAGATGAAGAAGTCGTAGTCCATCGGCCTGGGCAGCTCGTCCAGCAGCTCGAAGCCCGGCGTGCCTGGCACGCAGTGGCTGACCCAGGTGAGGTCGGCATTGGGCAGGGCAAGCGGTTGCAGCATCTGTGCCGGCTCGCTCACCACCCAGGGCGCTTGCGGGCTGTGGGCGTCCTTGCTGCCCAGGCGCAGGCTGGCACGCTCGGCCATCAGGTTGAGGGCTCCGCCGATGGCGTCACCGCCGGGCACCGGCAGCTCGTTGGGGCAGAGCGGGGTGAAGCTTTTCTGGGCGTCTACATCGAAGCTGGCGATCAGGTTCATGGAGGCCTCCGCTTGACCGTGGGTGATCTGTCGTGACTACATAATTCACGACGTGAAATAAGTCGTCAAGCAGAAAGATGAAAATTGCTCTGAGGTGGAAGATGCTTTCTGTACATGGTGAAATAAGTCGCAGGACCTCTCTAGCCCGGACCGTATTCGAGGAGCATCGATGAATAGCGCTGAAGTGCTGGCCACCGTGGATATCGTGGCGCTGCGCCTGCATCCCGAGCGTGGCCTGGAGTTGCTGCTGATCCGCCGCGCCCAGGCGCCGTTCGAGGGGCAGTGGGCGCTGCCCGGCGTGCTGATCAACGGCCGTTGCGCCGACCATGGCCTGGACGATGCGGCCCTGCGCGCGCTGCGTGAGAAGGCGCGGGTGAAGCCGGCGTACATGGAACAGGTGGCGACCGTGGGCAACGCGGTGCGCGACCCACGGGGCTGGTCGCTGAGCGTGTTCTATCTGGTGCTGGTGGCCGCGGATACCGAGCTGGCGGCCGATGACCTGGACTTCGTGCCGCTGGAGGCCGTGCGTGGGGAACGCTTTGCCCTGCCGTTCGACCACACCCAACTGGTGCAGCAGGCCTGCGAGCGGCTCGCGGGCAAGTCGGTGTACAGCGCGCTGCCGCTGCACCTGTTGCCGGAGCGCTTTACCGTGGCGGAGGCGCTGAAGGCCTTCGAGTGGTCCATCGGCGAGGAAATCCAGCATTCCAGCCTGCGCGGACGACTGGAGCGGATGAAGGCGGCGGGGTGGGTGGAAGACACCGGTGAACGTCACCAGCCGCCGATGGGCCGGCCGCAGCATGTGCTGCGCTTTACGCCGCAGGGGGATGGGGCGTTCGTGTTTGATCGGAGTTTGTTGGTCTGAGCGCCCGGCACTAGCCCTCCATCCGCTCCCCGATCCACTCCACGAACGCCCTGACCTTGGGCACCGCCGCCGCATGCTCGGGGAATGCCAGGTAGTAGCCACTGCGGCTCTGCAGGCCGTGCTGCCAGGCGATCACCAGCTTGCCTTCGTTCAGTTCTTCTTCCACCAGGAACCGCGGCAGCAGCGCCACGCCGCAGCCGGCTTGCGCTGCGCGGATGCACATGTAGAAGGTGTCGAAGCGCGGCCCGTGGTAGCTGTGCTCGCTGTGCTGGCCGAGGCTGAGGAACCACTCGTGCCAGGCTTCCTGGCGCGTGGCGTTCTGCAGCAGGACCAGGTCCGCCAGCTGGGTCGGGTCGGTCAGTGGCTGCGCCGGGAGGATCGTCGGCGAGCACACCGGCACCATCTCCTCGCCGAACAGCGCCACGCATTCCGCGCCGGGCAGGGTGCCGGCGCCAAAGAAGAAGGCAATGTCGCAGCGCGATTGCAGCAGGTCGCCGGGCTCCAGTTCCTGGCGCAGGTCCAGGTGGATGTTCGGGTGGCGGTGACGCCAGCCGTTCAGCCGCGGGATCAGCCAGCGTGCGCCGAAGGTCGGCGGCGTCGCGACGCGCAGCACCTCGGTCTCGCCGCCGTAGGACAGCAGGTAGTGGGTGGACATCGCCACCTGCGTGAGGATCTTGCGCACCTCCACCAGGTACAGGTCGCCCGCCGGGGTCAGCTGCAGGCGGCGGCGCACGCGGCGGAACAGCAGGTGCTGGAGCATTTCCTCCAACTGCGCCACCTGCTTGCTGACCGCGCTCTGGGTCAGGTTCAGCTCTTCGGAGGCGCGGGTGAAACTCAGGTGCCGCGCCACCGCTTCGAAGCATTGCAGGGCGGTCATGGACGGCAGATGGCGTTTGCTCAGCATGGCGGGCAGTTCATGAATTTACGGAATGATGTGCATAGGAAACGTCGTTTGTTGTGCCTCGGCAAGCCGTTTATTACTGCTGGCATTCCGTCAGGTCATCTGAAAAGAACTGGAGTCCGCATGATTTCCGCACTGCTCGAATCCCTCGGCGTCGACGCCCGCCTGGTTACCGGTGGCGATCAGGTCATCCACTCTCCCATCGACGGCAGCCGCCTGGGCGCAGTGCGCCTGGAAAGCGCCGCCGAGGTGGAGCAGAAGATCGGCCGAGCCGCCCACGCCTTCGATGCCTGGCGCAAGGTGCCGGCGCCGCGTCGTGGCGAGCTGGTGCGCCTGTTCGGCGAGGAACTGCGGGCGAGCAAGGCGGCCCTTGGCGAACTGGTGTCGTGGGAAGCCGGCAAGATCACCCAGGAAGGCCTGGGCGAAGTGCAGGAGATGATCGACATCTGTGACTTCGCCGTCGGCCTGTCGCGCCAGCTCTACGGCCTGACCATCGCCTCCGAGCGCCCCGGCCACCACATGCGCGAGACCTGGCATCCGCTGGGCGTGGTCGGCGTCATCAGCGCCTTCAACTTCCCGGTCGCCGTCTGGTCCTGGAACACTGCGCTGGCGCTGGTCTGCGGCAACTCGGTGGTGTGGAAGCCCTCGGAAAAGACGCCGCTCACCGCGCTGGCCTGCCAGGCGCTGTTCGAGCGCGCGCTGAGCACGTTCGGGGACGCCCCGGCGCATCTGAGCCAGGTGGTGATCGGTGATCGCAGCGCGGGCGAAGCGCTGGTGGACGACGTGCGCGTCGCCCTGGTCAGCGCCACCGGCAGCACCCGCATGGGCCGTGAAGTCGGCCCGCGCGTGGCGGCCCGCTTCGGTCGCAGTATTCTCGAACTGGGTGGCAACAACGCGATGGTCCTGGCGCCCAGCGCCGACCTCGACATGGCTGTGCGCGCCGTGCTGTTCAGCGCCGTCGGCACCGCCGGGCAGCGCTGCACCACCTTGCGCCGGCTGATCGCCCACGAATCGGTGAAGGACGAGTTCGTCAGCCGCCTGAAGACCGCCTACGCCAAGGTGCGCATTGGCCATCCGCTGGAAGGCAACCTGGTCGGCCCGCTGATCGACGAGCGCAGCTTCCTGGCCATGCAGGGCGCACTGGAGCAGGCGCGCGGCGAGGGCGGCGTGGTGTTCGGCGGCGAGCGCCAACTGGCCGACCAGTTCCCCGAGGCCTACTACGTGTCGCCGGCCATCGTCGAGATGCCCGAGCAGAGCGACGTGGTGCGCAGCGAGACCTTCGCGCCGATCCTCTACGTGGTGCCCTACAAGGATTTCAACGACGCGGTGGCGCTGAACAATGGCGTGCCCCAGGGCCTGTCGTCGTGCATCTTCACCACCGACCTGCGCGAGGCGGAAGCCTTCATCTCGGCGGTGGGCAGCGACTGCGGCATCGCCAACGTCAACATCGGCCCCAGCGGCGCGGAGATCGGCGGCGCCTTCGGCGGTGAGAAGGAAACCGGCGGCGGCCGCGAATCCGGCTCCGACGCCTGGAAGGGCTACATGCGCCGGCAGACCAACACCGTGAACTACTCGCGGGAACTGCCGCTGGCGCAGGGCATAGTCTTCGATTGAGGCTTCGTCTTGGGGTTCTTCCGCTGGATTTCGGAGTCAGGCGTAACCCTCTCCCCCGCCCTCTCCCTGAAGGGCGAGGGAGCTGTCCGTGCCGGCTGACGCTGTGGTTTCAACCTGCACGGAACGGTCCCCTCTCCCTTCAGGGAGAGGGTTAGGGAGAGGGAGCCGCAGGCACCGAGTTTTCCCAGCAGAAACGAGCCCACAGGGGCGCTGTACTGAGTCATTCACAAAGGTTCGCGTAGAAGGATCGCTGGATGTCGCTTCGCCAAGAGTGTCTGTGGGAACACCTGACTCCCGACCGCCCGGAAGCTCCGGAGCTGCGCGGGGATCGCAAGGTCGACGTGTGTGTCATCGGCGCGGGCTTTACCGGCCTGTCCGCCGCACTGCATCTGCTGGAGCGGGACCAGACGGTCTGCGTGCTGGAGGCCCACATCACCGGGCATGGTGGATCGGGGCGCAACGTCGGGCTGGTCAACGCCGGCCTGTGGATTCCCCCGGACGAGATCGAGGCGGGCATGGGCGCGGAGGTCGGGCAGCGGGTCAACCGCATGCTCGGCAACGCACCGTCGCTGGTGTTCTCCCTGATCGACACCTACGGCATCGATTGCCAGGCGCGCCGCGAAGGCACGCTGCACATGGCGCACAACGCCCGTGGCCTGGCCGACCTGCGCAGCCGCTGCGAGCAGTGGAGCCGCCGTGGCGCTCCGGTGGAGCTGCTCACCGGCGCCGACTGCGAGCAGGCCTGCGGCACCGACAAGATCGCCGGTGCGCTGCTGGACCGCCGCGCCGGCACGCTCAACCCCATGGCCTACGTCAGTGGCCTCGCGCGTGCGGTCGTCGGGCTGGGCGGCGAGCTGTACCACCATTCCCCGGTGGTCGGCCTGGTGCGCGTGGGCAACGCGTGGAACGTGATCACCGCCGGCGGCGTGGTGACTGCCGAGCAGGTCGTGATCGCGTCCAGCGCCTATACCGAAGGCGAGTGGACCCAACTGCGTCGCACCTTCTTCCCCGGCTACTACTACCAGGTTGCGTCGCGCCCGCTGGAAGGTGCGGAAGCTGCGCGCATCCTTCCGGGCGGGCAGGGATCCTGGGATACCCGCCAGGTGCTCAGTAGCATCCGCCGCGACGCCGACGGTCGCCTGCTGCTCGGCAGCCTCGGCAAGGGCACCGGCAAGCCGGCCTGGTTCCTGAAAAGCTGGGCAGACCGCATCCAGCAGCACTACTTCCCGAAGCTGGGCAAGGTGGACTGGGAGTTCACCTGGACCGGTTGCATCGACTTCACCCCCGACCACCTCATGCGCCTGTTCGAGCCGGCGCCGGGGCTGGTCGCCATGAGCGGCTACAACGGCCGTGGCGTCACCACCGGCACGGTGGTGGGCAAGGCCTTCGCCGACTTCCTGCTGGACGGTGACGCCAGTGCCCTGCCGATGCCGCTCAGGCCCATGGAGGAAATCTCCGCGGTGGGCCTGCGCAGCTGTCTGTACGAAGCCGGCTTCTCCCTCTACCACGCCGGGCAATGCCTGCGGGTGGTGATCTGACGGTGCTCAAGGCGGGGCGAGGGCCGCCCCGGTTTGACCTACCCACGCTCGCTGCACTTTGGTCTAGCCTCTTATGGTGCGTTACCCCGACGGGTCTGCACCGCGGATGTGCAGTTCGGTGACAGCGATGGTTACGGTTGGGGTTGCGCCTGTGGTGGCTGGAAAAAGTCAGCCCACGGGGAGGTGAGTTGCACCTGTCTGCTTGCCTGGTTGCACCTTCGGCTTTCAATGGGTTGCACGTGTCTAGCACCCGATGTCTGCCAGCTCGGACTGTTTTTGCTGTAGGACTTGGTTAATAACAAAAACGAATGGCACGCCGCTTGCTGTTGATTGCTCGCTAAGTCGCTGAATCGCTCTACGAGAAATCGCCAACAAGAAACACAACGCGCCATTACAAAAACCCTCAGGAGCAAAACTCCATGTCGCAGAAGATTTTCAGAAAAGGCTTTCTGGCTCTGGCGGTAACCACCGCGCTGGGCATGTCTTCCGTAGTACAGGCCGATGTTGTTATCGGGGTCGCAGGTCCGCATACCGGGGCCAACGCCTCGTTCGGTGAGCAGTACTGGCGTGGGGCTAGCCAGGCCGCGGAGGACATCAACGCCGCCGGTGGTATCAATGGCGAGAAGATCAAGCTGGTGAAGGCGGACGACGCCTGCGAACCGAAGCAGGCCGTGGCCGTGGCCAACCGTCTGGTCGATCAGGACAAGGCGGTCGCCGTCGTCGGCCACTTCTGCTCCTCCTCCACCATTCCCGCCTCGGAGGTCTACGACGAGGCCGGCATCATCGCCATCACCCCCGGTTCCACCAACCCGCAGGTTACTGAACGCGGCCTTTCCGGCATGTTCCGCATGTGCGGTCGCGACGACCAGCAGGGCGTGGTCGCTGGCGACTACATCGTCGACGTGCTGAAGGCCAAGAAGGTCGCGGTGATCCACGACAAGGACACCTACGGCCAGGGGCTGGCGGACGCCACCAAGGCGCAGTTGAACAAGCGTGGCGTGAAGGAAGTGCTGTACGAAGGCCTGACCCGTGGCGAGAAGGACTTCAACGCCCTGGTCACCAAGATCCGCGCCTCGGGCGCAGAAGTCGTCTACTTCGGCGGCCTGCACCCGGAAGCCGGCCCGCTGGTGCGCCAGATGCGTGAGCAGGGCCTGACCGCCAAGTTCATGTCCGACGACGGCATCGTCACCGACGAACTGGTCACCACCGCTGGCGGCCCGCAGTACGTCAAGGGTGTGCTGATGACCTTCGGCGCCGACCCGCGCCTGATCCCGGACGGCAAGGCTGTGGTGGAGAAATTCCGCGCCAACGGCTTCGAGCCCGAGGGTTACACCCTCTACGCCTACTCCTCGGTGCAGGCCCTGGCCGCTGCCTTCAACGGCGCGGGCAAGACCGACCCGGCCAAGGCCAGCGCCTGGCTGAAGGCCAATCCGGTGCAGACCGTGATGGGCAAGAAGGAATGGGACAAGAAGGGCGACCTGAAAGTCTCCGACTACGTGGTCTACGAGTGGGACGACAAGGGCAAGTACCACCAGCTCGACGCGTTCAAGAAATAACCGCGAACCACGCCTGACCGGCCGGCGCCGCTACCCGCGGCGCCGGCTTTCCCGCAGGTCGATGAAACGCGCACAGCCGGTCACGAGCCGGTCATTGCGCGAGCCGTCAGCCTTTCCTGCCCAGCTTGCGCGAGTACTCAATCGTGGACGGTATCTTCCTCCAGCAAATGATCAACGGGCTGACCCTGGGGTCGGTCTACGGCCTGATCGCCATCGGCTACACGATGGTCTACGGCATCATCGGCATGATCAACTTCGCCCACGGCGAGGTGTACATGATCTCCGCCTATCTCTCCGCAGTGGCCCTGGCGTTGCTCGCCTTTTTCGGCCTGCAGTCGTTCCCGCTGCTGATACTCGGCACCCTGGTCTTCACCATCTTCGTCACCGGCGTCTACGGCTGGGTGATCGAGCGCATCGCCTACAAGCCGCTGCGCAATTCCACGCGCCTGGCCCCGTTGATTTCCGCCATCGGCATGTCGCTGATCCTGCAGAACTACGTACAGCTGGCCCAGGGCCCGCGCCAGCAAGGCGTGCCGACCCTGCTCGACGGCGCCTTCAAGTTCCACATCGGCGAAGGCTTCGTGCAGCTCACCTACACCAAGGTGTTCATCCTCATCGCCGCGTTCGTCGGCATGGCCGTGCTGACCTACGTGATCCAGTACACCAAGCTCGGGCGCATGTGCCGCGCCACCCAGCAGGATCGCAAGATGGCCTCGATCCTGGGGATCAACACTGACCGGGTAATCTCCTACGTGTTCGTCATCGGCGCCGCCATGGCCGCGCTGGCCGGCGTGCTGATCACCATGAACTACGGCACCTTCGACTTCTACGCGGGCTTCATCATCGGCATCAAGGCATTCACCGCCGCGGTACTCGGCGGCATCGGCTCGCTGCCCGGCGCCATGCTCGGCGGGCTGATCCTGGGCGTGGCCGAGGCGCAGTTCTCGGGCATGGTGAACACCGACTTCAAGGACGTGTTCGCCTTCGGCCTGCTGGTGACCATCCTGATCTTCCGACCGCAAGGGCTCCTGGGTCGTCCCCAGGTATCGAAGGTGTAAGCATGACGTCCGTGACCCAGACTTCAGCCGCGCCCAAGACCGCGCGCATCGATATCAAGAAGAGCCTCGTCGACACCGTGCTCGCAGGGCTGATCGCCCTGATCGTCTTCGGCCCGATCGTCGGCGTGGTGCTCGACGGCTACAGCTTCAAGCTCGAACCTATCCGCCTGGCCTGGATGATCGGCGCGGTGATGCTCGGCCGCCTGCTGCTCAGCCTCTACCTGCAGACACCGGCCGGCCTGCGCATCATGGACCGCTTCGAGAGTTCCGACTCGGGCATCAGCGTCCTGCCGCCGGGCTACAAGACGCGCCTGCGCTGGATCGTCCCGATCGTCGTCGTGGCCGCGGTGATCTTCCCGTTCTTCGCCAGCAAGTACCTGCTCACCGTGATCATCCTCGGGCTGATCTACGTGCTGCTGGGGCTGGGCTTGAACATCGTCGTGGGACTCGCCGGCCTGCTGGACCTGGGCTACGTGGCCTTCTACGCCATCGGTGCCTACGGCCTCGCGCTGGGCTACCAGTACCTGGGGCTGGGTTTCTGGACGGTGTTGCCGCTGGCGGCCATCGTCGCCGCACTGGCGGGGGCGCTGCTGGGCTTCCCGGTGTTGCGGATGCACGGTGACTACCTGGCCATCGTGACGCTGGGCTTCGGCGAAATCATCCGCCTGATCCTCAACAACTGGCTGTCCTTCACCGGCGGCCCGAACGGCATGCCGGTGCCGTCGCCGACCTTCTTCGGCCTCGAGTTCGGTCGCCGGGCGAAGGAGGGCGGCACGCCGATCCACGAGTTCCTCGGCATCGATTACAACCAGAACTTCAAGTTCCTGTTCATCTACATCGTGCTGTTCCTGGTCGTCATGCTGGTGCTCTACATCAAGCACCGGTTGACCCGCATGCCGGTCGGTCGCGCCTGGGAAGCGCTGCGCGAGGACGAGATCGCCTGCCGCGCCATGGGCCTGAACCACGTGCTGGTGAAGCTCTCGGCGTTCATGCTCGGTGCTTCCACCGCAGGCCTCGCCGGCGTGTTCTTCGCCAGTTACCAGGGCTTCGTCAACCCGTCGTCCTTCACCTTCTTCGAGTCGGCGCTGATCCTCGCCATCGTGGTGCTGGGCGGCATGGGCTCGACGGTGGGCGTGGTGATCGCCGCCTTCGTCCTCACCGTGGCGCCGGAACTGCTGCGCAGCTTCGCCGACTACCGCGTGCTGCTGTTCGGCATCCTCATGGTGCTGATGATGATCTGGCGTCCGCGCGGGCTGATCCGCATCAGCCGCTCGGGCTTCGCCGTACGCAAGGGGGTGGCGCCATGAGTGGTGACAAGATCCTCAGCGTCGAGCACCTGATGATGCACTTCGGCGGCATCAAGGCGCTCAACGACGTCAACCTCGACGTGGAGCGCGGCTCGATCACCGCGCTGATCGGCCCCAACGGCGCCGGCAAGACCACGGTGTTCAACTGCCTCACCGGCTTCTACAAGGCCACCGGCGGCAACATCCTGCTCAACACCCAGGGCGGCACCACCGACGTCATCAAGGTGCTCGGCCAGCCGTTCCAGGGCGGCGACTTCGTCAACCCGGCGCAGTTCGGCAACCGCCTCTACTACAAGATGTTCGGCGGCACCCACCTGGTGAACCGCGCCGGTCTTGCGCGCACCTTCCAGAATATCCGGCTGTTCCGCGAGATGTCGGTGGTGGAGAACCTGCTGGTGGCCCAGCACATGTTCGTCAACCGCAACCTCATCGCCGGCGTGCTCAACACTCCCGGCTACCGCCGTGCGGAAAGCGAGGCGCTGGACCACGCCTTCTACTGGCTGGAAGTCGTCGACCTGGTGGACTGCGCCAACCGCCTGGCAGGCGAGATGTCCTACGGGCAACAGCGCCGCCTGGAAATCGCCCGCGCCATGTGCACGCGGCCCGAGCTGATCTGCCTCGACGAACCCGCCGCCGGCCTCAACCCGGCCGAAACCCAGGCGCTGGCACGCATCGTGCGCTACCTGCGCGACCACCACGGCATCACCGTCCTGCTGATCGAGCACGACATGGGCATGGTGATGAACATCTCCGACCACATCATCGTCCTCGACCACGGCGTGGTCATCGCCCGTGGCGCACCGGACGAGATCCGCCACAACGAGAAAGTGATCGCCGCCTATCTCGGCGCAGACGAAGAGGAGCTGGCATGACGGCGCCGATGTTGGAATTCCGTGAGGTCGATGTGTTCTACGGGCCGATCCAGGCGCTGAAGAAAGTCTCGCTGACTGTCAACGAAGGGGAGACCGTGGCGCTGATCGGCGCCAATGGCGCGGGCAAGTCGACGCTGCTGATGTCGATCTTCGGCCAGCCGCGCGCGGCCAGCGGCGCGATCCTCTACAAGGGCCAGGACATCCGCCACAAGTCCGCGCACTACGTGGCCTCCAACGGCATCGCACAGTCGCCGGAAGGACGTCGCGTGTTCCCCGACATGACGGTGGAGGAGAACCTGCTGATGGGCACCATCCCCGTCGGCATGGAGCATGCTCAGGAAGACATGCAGCGCATGTTCGACCTCTTCCCGCGGCTGAAGGAACGGCGCAACCAGCGCGCCATGACCATGTCCGGCGGCGAGCAGCAGATGCTTGCCATCGCCCGTGCGCTGATGAGCCGGCCCAAGCTGCTGCTGCTCGACGAGCCCTCGCTGGGCCTGGCGCCCATCGTGGTCAAGCAGATCTTCCAGACCCTGCGCGAGCTGGCAAAGAGCGGGATGACGCTGTTCCTCGTCGAGCAGAACGCCAACCACGCACTGAAGCTCTCCGACCGTGGTTACGTGATGGTCAACGGCGAGATTCGCCTGAGTGGCACCGGCGCCGAGCTGCTGGGTAACCAGGAGGTTCGCAACGCGTATCTGGGCGGGCACTGACACCTTGTGCTCTTCGTAGGACCGAGGGGGACGCCTAGTCCTTGCTCGCGAACATCTCCGCAGCGGGGCTTGTTCTGTTCGCCTCCCGCCCTCTCCCTAACCCTCTCCCTGAAGGGAGAGGGGACTGTTCAGTGTCAGGCGAGCTTCCGTGCTAGCCGAAAACGCCGGACGGCTCCCTCTCCCTTCAGGGAGAGGGCGGGGGAGAGGGGCTTTCAATCTGCGTACGAGGTCTCCATGCACGACCTTAAATTCCTCACCAACGCCGACGTCGCCGAACGCCTGGGTTATCCCCAACTGATCGAAGCCCTGCGCATCGGCCTGGCTGGCGACTGCCAGGCGCCCGTGCGGGGCTGTCATGAACTGCCCGGCAACGCTTCGCTGCTGACCATGCCGGTATGGCGGCCTGGGCAGGACATCGGCGTAAAGCTGGTCACCGTGTTCCCCGGCAACGGTGAGAAGAACCTGCCGGCAGTGGCCGCACTGTTCTGCCTGTTCGACGGCGAAACCGGCCGCCCGCTGGCGATGCTCGAAGCCTCGGAAATGACTGCCCGGCGCACCGCCTGCACCTCCGCGCTGGCCGCCGATTACCTGGTGCGCCGCGATGCGCGGCGGCTGCTGGTGGTCGGCAGCGGCACCCTGGCACCGCACATGGTCCGCGCCCACTGCTCGGTGCGCGCGTACGAGGACATTGCCCTCTGGGGACGCCAGGAAGACAAGGTGAATGCGCTGGTGAAGCAACTGCAGGACGAAGGCTATCCCGTCCACGCCTGCGCCGATCTGCGCGGTGGCGTCGCGGCGGCGGACTGCATCAGTTGCGTCACCACCTCCCGCGAGCCCATCGTCCACGGTGCCTGGCTGCGCTCGGGCTGCCACCTCGACCTGGTCGGCGCCTTTTTGCCGTCCATGCGCGAGACCGACAGCGAAGCGGTGCGCCGTGCTCGCATCGTGGTCGATACCCGCGAAGGCGCGCTGGAAGAGGCGGGCGACCTGCTGATCCCGATGGGCGAAGGCGTGATCGATGAGACGGCTATCGACTGCCAGTTGGCTGACCTCCTTCACGGTCGTGGCGCACGTCAGGACGACAGCGAGATCACCCTGTTCAAATCCGTCGGTTATGCACTGGAAGACCTGATCGCCGCGCGCCTGCTGCTTTCCGTGAATTAATCCAGGGAATCTGTGGGCGAGCCTGTGGATAACGTCTGGGAGAACCTCGCCAGGCCCCATGGCAGCAGGTGCCGCCCGAGGCGGTCGATTTCTGCTCGATCTTCTTGCAACCCCTGTATGGATGGACAGGTACGGCTTCGCGGAAAAGTTCCGCGCCTCCGATAGTTGTCCCCGTCAGCCGTTGAAAGACCTGTGGATAACCTTGGGAAGAACTTCTCCAGCGCAGCGGCGGCGGGGCATGCGGCGGGGCGCTCGAAAATCGTCCAGGGGAAAAGCGGCATTCCGCTTGCCCACAGAATCCGTGGAGCAGCCTGTGGAAAAGGTGGGCGCAACGCGCGGCAGGCCCGTAGCCATGGGGCTTTCAGACGGCTGTTCGGGTTTTATCCAGTGCGGCTGTAACGCAATGCGGCAGGTGCGGGCTGTTATGCTCGGCTGACCGACAAGAACGCGCTCGGCACGAATCTCCGGCCTGCACCGGCGAGGCGGCGCCCAGCACCACGCACGTAGAAAGAGGATTTCAGTGATGACCACTCCCACTCTGTTCATTACCGGTGCCACATCCGGCTTCGGCGAAGCCTGTGCGCGGCGTTTCGCCCGTGATGGCTGGTCGCTGGTGATCACGGGCCGCCGCGAGGGGCGCCTGAACGCGCTGGCCCAGGAGCTTTCCGCCGAGACCGAGGTGCTGCCGCTGGTGCTCGACGTGCGCGACCGCGCGGCGATGACTGCTGCCGTGGACAGCCTGCCGGAAAAGTTCGCCAAGCTGCGTGGCCTGATCAACAACGCCGGCCTCGCTCTCGGCACCGACCCGGCGCAGGAGTGCGAGCTGGATGACTGGGACACCATGGTCGACACCAACATCAAGGGCCTGATGTACGCCACCCGCCTGCTGCTGCCTCGTCTGATCGCCCACGGTCCGGGCGCGAGCATTCTCAACCTGGGGTCGGTGGCCGGCCACTGGCCCTATCCGGGCGGTCATGTGTACGGCGCGACCAAGGCCTTCGTCGAGCAGTTCTCGCTGAACCTGCGCTGCGACCTGCAGGGTACCGGCGTGCGTGTCACCAACCTCGAGCCGGGCATGTGCGAGAGCGAGTTCTCCCTGGTGCGCTTCGGCGGCGACCAGGCGAAGTACGAAAAGACCTATGCGGGTGCCGAGCCGATCCAGTCCGCGGACATCGCCGAGACCATTCACTGGATCATGAACCAGCCGCCGCACATCAACATCAACACCCTGGAGATCATGCCGGTGAGCCAGGCATGGGCGGGGTTTGCGGTGCATCGCAAAGGGTAACGTCCGTTCTCCCCCTAACCCTGGCTGCGCGCCCCGCTCCGAAGGGAGAGGGACCCTTCGGTGCAGCTTGAAACATGGCGTCAGCCGGCTCGGATAGCGCCCTCTTCCTTCAGGGAGAGGGGCAGGGTCCGCGCAGAGTTTCAGGCAGGAGCCTCAGCCGGCGAGCAGCCAGGCGCCGGCACCCGCCGACGCCACACCGGCGAAGCGCACCAGCGGTGCAGCCGCCTGCGGCAGCGCGCGAACGATCCCGTAACCCGCTGCATGCAATGATGCCGTCGCGCCGACGAAGCCGGCGGCATACAGCCACGGACTGCTCAGGTCCGGCAGCTCCAGTCCGTGGGCTACGCCATGGGCGAAGGCGAACAGGGCAGTCGCACCGATCGCCAGGAACAGCGGTGGACGCACCGCCAGCGCGACGCACAGGCCCAGCGCCAGCACGGAGGCGGCGATGCCGGTCTCCATGAACGGCATCTCCAGTCCC
Source organism: Pseudomonas sp. BB438 (assembly GCF_057180225.1). Classification (NCBI taxonomy): domain Bacteria; kingdom Pseudomonadati; phylum Pseudomonadota; class Gammaproteobacteria; order Pseudomonadales; family Pseudomonadaceae; genus Pseudomonas; species Pseudomonas sp. BB438. The sequence goes on along the minus strand of NZ_CM170001.1, from coordinate 5,795,811 downwards.
TCGAAGCCCAGTAGTCCGCCGATCAGCATGGTCACGACGAAGGTGCACGGCAGCGCCAGCCTCGCCGCGCCCTTCTGCTGTGCGGCCCAGAGGCCGACGGCGAGCATCGCCAGCAGGTGGTCGAGACCGGTGACCGGGTGGGCGATGCCGGCGATCAGGCCGTGGTCGCCGTGGCCCGGATGGGCGAAGGCCACGGCGGGGGTGAGGAACAGCGCCAGGCTGTAGAAGGCTTTGCGTAGCGGCATGGAAAACTCCCTGGTTCTTGTCATGGGCGGCCGGCATCCGCGGCCGCGAAGAAGGCGTCAGGCCGCCGTCAGCAGGCCCTGGCGCTCGATGAAGGTGATGATCTCGGCCAGGCCCTGGCCGGTCTTCTGGTTGCTGAAGACGAAGGGCTTGTCGCCGCGCATGCGCGAGGCGTCCTGGTCCATGACGTCCAGTGAGGCGCCCACCAGCGGGGCGAGGTCGATCTTGTTGATCACCAGCAGGTCGGACTTGCAGATGCCCGGCCCGCCCTTGCGCGGGATCTTGTCGCCGGCGGACACGTCGATCACGTACAGGGTCAGGTCCGACAGCTCGGGGCTGAAGGTGGCCGAGAGGTTGTCGCCGCCGGACTCCACCAGGATCAGGTCGAGGCCGGGGAAGCGGCGGTTGAGCTGGTCCACGGCCTCGAGGTTGATCGAGGCGTCTTCGCGGATCGCCGTGTGCGGGCAGCCGCCGGTTTCCACGCCGATGATCCGCTCCGGCTCCAGCGCTTCGTTGCGCACCAGGAACTGCGCGTCCTCCTGGGTGTAGATGTCGTTGGTGACCACGGCGATGTTGTAGCGCTGACGCAGGGCGCGGCACAGCGCCAGGGTCAGTGCGGTCTTGCCGGAGCCCACCGGGCCGCCGATGCCGACGCGAAGAGGTTGAGAGTTCATGGCAGTTCTCCTAGGAGCGGAACAGACGGCTGTATTGGGTTTCATGGGCCATGCAGGCCAGCGCGAGCCCGAAGGGCGCGCCGCCGCGGGGATCGTTCTGCAGCGCGGCCCGGCAGGCGGCGTCGAGGTCGGGAAGCAAGTGCGAGGTGAGCTTCTGCGCGGCCAACTGGCCCAGCGGCAGGGCCTTCATCAGCACCGCCAACTGGTTCTCCAGCCAGCTCCACAGCCAGGCGCCGAGAGCCTGCTCGGGGGAGAGCCCCCAGGCACGGGCGGCCAGCGCCCAGGCGGCGGCGAAGGAGGGCTCGGCTTGCTCGGCGAGCCAGGCGCGGGCGGGTTCGTCCAGCTCGGGCAGCGCTTCGAGCAACTGGCCGAGGGAGAAGCCCATTTGCCGGTTCTCCAGGCCCAGCTCGCGAGTCTCGCGGCTGGCGCGATGGCGCTCGGCGGCGTCGCGCAGGGTGTCCCAGTCCGCTGTGTGCGCAGCGCGTAGCAGCTGGGCCAGCAGCGGGCCCTCGAAGCGCGCAAGGTTCAGGTGCAACTGATCGGCAAGCCAGGTGCGAGCGCCGTCGGCGTCCTTCACCTGGCCCTGGTCGATGGCGCTCTCCAAGCCCTGGGAGTAGCTGTAGCCGCCGATGGGCAGCTGTGGGCTGGCCAGGCGCAACAGCGCCCAGAGTGTGTTCACCGGCGTACTCCGAACTGATGCAGCTTCGGCGCGTAGTTGAACTGTTCCTCGCCGTGGTGCGAGTGGTGGTGGCCGCCGCCGTAGGCGCCATGTTCCGGCTGGAAGGGCGCTTCGATGGCCTCTACCGTGGCGCCGAGCTGGTCGAGCATGGCCTTGAGCACATAGTCGTCGAGCAGGCGCAGCCAGCCGTCGCCCACCTGCAGGGCGACATGGCGGTTACCCAGGTGATACGCCGCGCGGTTCAGCTCGCGGGCGTTGGCGCAGGTGACGTGGAGCAACTTTTCCGGCGCCGCGCAGACGCGCACCACGCGGCCGTCGTTGGCCAGCAGGCATTCGCCATCGGTCAGCGGCGACTGGCCGCGTTCGAGGAACAGGCCGACGTCTTCACCGGTGCGGGTGAAGCAGCGCAGGCGGCTCTTGCTGCGCGCCTCGTAGTTCAGGCGCAGCTCGGCGTCCCAGTGCTCGCGGGGTTCGATTCGTTGATGGATGACCAGCATGGCAGTGTCCGGCAGTCGCAATGGCGGTGCTACAGCAAGGGGCTTGCCAGTGCGGGCCCGCGTCAGCGCTGACGCGGGCTGTAGCGCTTGTCCGCGCGATCAGGAATGGTGCGTGCGCGCAAGGATGGTGCGCACGAAAACGGTGCGCACCAAGGCGGGGCGTAAGTGCTTTCGTAGGAGCGAGGGGGCGCCGACGTTATTGCTCGCGAACAGCGTCCGCGGCGGAGCTGGTTCGCGAGCAAGCTCGCTCCTACAGGTAATGGGCGAGCGCGTGCGAGCGGCTCAGGGGCGCGAGCCGATTCCCGTCCAGTGCTTGGCGCCGATCATGATGAAGCGCAGCTGCTGGGTGATCTTGGCCTGGGGCGACAGGTGCGTCGGCAGGCTGTCGGCGGGCGGGTCGATCAGTTCGGGCAGGGTCGCGAACACCGTCTTCACCACGAGGTCGGCGATCACGTCGATGTCCTGGGCGGTGAGGTGCGGCAGCTTGTTGAGCAGCGCAAGGTCGGCGGCCAGATCGTCGGTGATGCGCTGGCGCAGAGCGCCCACGGCCTGGCGGATCGGGTGTGAACCGCCGTACTGCTCGCGGGCGAGGAAGAGGAACTGGGTGCGATTGGCGGTGACGGCGTCGAGGAAGATGCGGACCGAGGCCTCGATCACGCCGCCCAGCTCGAACTCGTTGCGGCGCACCACGCGGAGGGTTTCGCGGAAGGTCTCGTCGACATCGGCAACCAGGGCGAGGCCGAGCTGGTCCATGTCGGTGAAGTGCCGATAGAAGCCCGCCGGCACGATTCCCGCTGTCTTCGCCACTTCCCGCAGGCTCAGAGTGCCGAAGCCGCGGCCGCTGTCCATCAGGCTGCGCGCGGCATCCATCAAGGCCAGGCGGGTCTGTTGTTTCTGTTCGGCGCGGGGAGTGGACATACGACTGGGCTATCCAAGGCGAAGGCGCAGGCACTCTAGCAAATGCCGGTCGGCGCAGGGGAAGTTCCTGAAGTGAATAGTGAACGAGTGTTGACTGAAATCTCCTGCTCATGAGATTTTAAGTGAACACGTGTTTACTGTTTGGTATTTATCCATGTCCCTGCTTCCTTTCGCCGGCCTGCGCTTCATCTCGCCGTTGCTGTCACCGCTGCGTGCCCTGGTGCGTGGCCAGTGGCTGCGCGAGTCGGACGTCGATGCCGTGTTGCGCGCCTGCAACCGTGGCTGGTCGCTACGACGCGTGTTCGCGCGGGTCGAGGCACGGCAATGGGTGGCGGACGACATGCTCGAACTGCGCCTGCGCCCCAATGCCCACTGGCGTGGTGCGCGCGCCGGCCAGCACCTGCAGCTGTTCGTCGAGCGCGACGGTGTGCGCCACAGTCGCAGCTACAGCCTGACCCGCGTTGCCGCGGACGGCTGCCTGGAATTCGCCGTGAAGCTGCAACCGGGTGGGCGGATCTCGTCCTTCCTGCTGCAGCAGCTGTGTGTCGGTGACGTGCTGGAACTGGGCCAGCCAGACGGCGACCTGGCCTGGCCGGCTGACGATCAGGGCGTGTTGCTGCTGGCTGCGGGCAGTGGCCTGACGCCCTTGCTCGGCCTGTTGCGCGAGGCGCTCGCCCGTGGCTACGGCGGCCCGGTGACGCTGCTGCACTATGTCCGCGAGCGCGGCCAGAAGGCTTTCGTCGTCGGGCTGGAAGCGCTGGCGCGGCAATACCCCAATCTCGAACTGCGCTGGGCGCTGAGTGGCGATGCTGCGCTGGACGGCGAGCTGTCCGGGCGCTTCCAGCGTGATCACGTGGCCGGCCTGGCCGCTCGCCATGTGCTGGCCTGCGGCCCCGGCGGCTTCGTCGAAACGGTGCGCCAGGTGCTCGAATCGAGCAGTCGCAGCCTGCAGGTGGAAAGCTTCAGCCCGCCCGCCAGGGACGACGGCGAGCCAACAAAAGCGGTCAGCCTGCGCTTCGCCCGCAGTGCGCTGCAGGTGGCCGGCGACAGCCGCCGCAGCCTGCTGGAGCAGGCTGAATCCCACGGCCTGCGCCCGGTGCACGGTTGCCGGCAGGGCGTGTGTACCCGTTGTACCTGCACGCTGGTCAGCGGCTGCGTGCGCGACCTGCGCAGCGGCGAGCTGTTCAGCGAACCGGGGCAGCCCATCCGCATCTGTGTCAGCGCGCCCCAGGGCGACCTGACCGTCGATCTCTGATCATCAGGAGAATGTCCATGCGCGAAGATCGCGACCTCAGCGCCGCCGAGCTGGCGGCCTTCGGTGCCGAACTGGACGGCCTGCGCCAGCGCACCCTGCACGACCTGGGCGAACAAGACGCCCGCTACATCCGCCGTATCCGTGCGGCGGTGCGCTTCTGCTGCTGGAGCGGTCGGGTGCTGCTGATGGCCGGCTGGTTCCCGCCGACCTGGCTGCTGGGCACCTTCCTGCTCGGCCTGGGCAAGATTCTGGAGAACATGGAACTCGGCCATAACGTCATGCATGGCCAGTACGACTGGATGAACGATCCGGAGTTTTCCGGGCAGAACTACGAGTGGGACATCGTCGGCCCGTCGGACTTCTGGCGGCACACGCACAACCACGTGCACCACACCTACACCAACGTGCTGGGTATGGACGACGACGTGGGCTACGGCGTGGTGCGGCTGTTCCCCGAGCAGAAGTGGAAGCCGTTCTACCGCTGGCAGCCGCTGTGGGTGACGATCCAGGCGCTGCTGTTCCAGTACGCCGTGGCGATCCAGCATCTGCGCCTGGACAAGTACGTGAAGGGCCGGATGAGCAAGGAAGAGCTGCGTCCGCTGCTGCGCCAGTTCAATGCCAAGGTCGGGCGCCAGTGGGTGAAGGATTACGTCGTGTTTCCGTTGCTCGGCCTGTTCACCGGCTCGTTCGCTGCCGTGCTGCTGGGCAACGTCATCGCCAACCTGATGCGCAACCTGTGGACCTTCACCGTGATCTTCTGCGGCCACTTCACCGAGAAGGCGGCAGTCTTCCCGCCCGAAGTGCTGCAAGGCGAAACGCGCGGCCACTGGTACCTGCGCCAGCTGCGTGGGTCGAGCAACCTGGAAGGTGGTCCGCTGTTCCACATCCTCACCGGCAACCTCAGTCACCAGATCGAGCACCACCTCTATCCGGACCTGCCGGCGCGCCGCTATGCGCAGCTGTCGAAGGACGTGCAGGCGATTGCCGCGCGCTACGGCCAGACCTACAACAGCGGCCGCCTGTCGGCTCAGTTCGCCACGGTGCTCAAGCGCATCTGGGTCCATCGCCGGCCGACGCAGCCGGCGATCGCCTGAGCCGAATCAGGCGCGGCGGGTCAACGGCGAGGCAACCTCTTCACGCAGGGCGCGCAGGTCGGCGGCGTCCTGGTTGAGATGGTGGATGGACTTGAGCAGCTTCTGTCGGAGCAGGTCATCCTGAACCTGTTCGACGGCCCGCATGACTTCCAGGGCCGTGGCCTCGTTGTTGGCGGCGACGGCGTCAAGAGTCTTTCGCAGGCTGCGGGTTGCGTGGTGCACGGTGAGTTCTCCTGAAAACTGCGTGCACCCTACGACCGAAGTATTTCCAATAAATTTCAATAAGTTGCTTTCCGATCGGCGGTCATGATGTCGCACCGGTGGCGCAGCGATTCAGGAAAGCATGCACAGCGCCAGCAGCGGCGCGAGGTTGAGCAGCAGGACGCCAATCTTGTAGGCCGCCATGCCGCCGTAATGAATCGCATCGAATGTCTCAACCGGCAGATCGAACCAGCGGCGATGCAGGCGGTAGACGACGTCGTGGGCGAAGGTGAAGGCGGCGAACCAGACCAGCAGGATGGCGTAGTTGATCAGCGTGGAGCAGAGCAGAAAGGGTTTCAGGTCCTGGAGCGGCATGGCGATTCTCCGGGTACGTACTGTGTTGGACGTGCGTCCACAGGGATGGTTTCAGGCATTCGCGCGGGCATTGGTCCGATAGCCGGCGCGCTGGCCGCCAGCCATAATGCGCACCGGCCGCAAACCATGTGATCTTTGCCGCGCGACCGCTGTCCGATGTGCGGACGGCTAACCTTGCCGTAACCCCCACCTTCCTCCTCTGCCTGCCGGACTCGCCATGTTCAGCCCGCTCGTCACGTTCCCCGCGCTCTATACCGCCACGCTGCTGATGCTCGCCGGCTCCGGGCTATTCACCACCTACATGGGCCTGCGCCTGACCCAGGAAGGCGTCAGCGACCTCTGGGTCGGTGGCCTGATGGCGGCGTACTACTTCGGCCTGGTCTGCGGCGGCAAGTTCGGCCACAAGCTGATCGCCGGTTTCGGCCACATCCGTTCCTACGTGGCCTGCGCGGGGATGGCGACGGTGATCGTGCTGATCCACGCGTTGGTCTCGCAGCTGGAGGTCTGGATCGTCCTGCGTTTCGTCATGGGCGCGGTGATGATGAACCAGTACATGGTGATCGAGAGCTGGCTCAATGAGCAGGCCGAAGGGCACCAGCGCGGCAAGGTGTTCGCCGGCTACATGGTGGCGGTGGATGCCGGCCTGGTCGTCGGCCAGGGCCTGCTCGCGCTGAGCCCGGCGCTGGATTACAAGCCGCTGCTGCTGGTCGCCATGTGCTTCTCGTCCTGTCTGATTCCGCTGGCGCTGACCCGCCGCGTCCACCCGGCCAAGCTGGTGTCGGCGCCGCTGGAGATCGGTTTCTTCTGGAAGCGCGTGCCGCAGTCGCTGGGCACCATCTTCGTCGCCGGCCTGATGGTCGGCGCGTTCTACGGCCTGGCGCCGGTGTATGCGGCGCGCAATGGCCTGGACACCGCGCAGTCGAGCTTCTTCGTTGGCATGTGCATCGTCGCCGGCTTCTGCGCGCAATGGCCGCTGGGCTGGCTGTCGGACCGGGTCAACCGCAGCTGGCTGATCCGCGCCAACGCCTTGCTGCTGTGCCTGGCGGCGGTGCCGATGTGGGGGCTGATCGAGCTGCCCTATACGCTGCTGCTGGTGAACGGTTTCGTCACCGGCATGCTGCTGTTCACCCTCTATCCGTTGGCCGTGGCCTTGGGCAACGACCATGTCGAGCAATCCCGCCGGGTGGCGCTGTCGGCGATGCTGCTGACGACCTACGGCGTCGGCGCCTGCATCGGCCCGCTGTTCGCCGGCGCGATGATGCGCCACTTCGGTCCGGGCATGTTCTACATGCTGGTCTCGGCTTATGCGCTGATCCTGATCTTCTGGGTGCAGCCCAAGCGCGTCACTGGTGTGCACCGCGTCGATGAAGCGCCGCTGCACCACGTCGCCATGCCGGATACCGTCAGCCCGATGGCCGCCGCGCTGGACCCGCGCGTCGATGAGGTGCCGGAAGAACTGGTGGTGGAAGCGCCAGCGACCATTGGCCGCTCCGATGGCGAGCCGGATGCGGGCGAGACGAAGCACTGATCCTGTGTCGCTAGCGCGGAAATGAGAAAGCCCGGCAGATGCCGGGCTTTTCTTTCGCCTGTTCGGCGTAGTTCACGCCGATCAGGAAACACGCTTCAGATGGGCATCGAACACAGTGTCACCACCGGATTCGGCGACCATGTTGCTGTGCAGTTTGTCGATGGTGTGCTCGGAGCCGTTCTCGGCTACGCGGGCGCCATCCATCTGCTTGTGCAGGCGGTCGATGGTGCGCTCGGAGCCGTTGTCGGCGACCCGGGCGTCGTTCATCTGCTTGTGCAGGCGATCGATGGTGCGCTCGGAGCCGTTGTCGGCAACGCGGGCATCGTTCATCTGCTTGTGCAGGCGGTCGATGGTGCGATCGGAGCCGTTGTCGGCAACACGGGCTTCCGCACTCTGCTGCTGCAGTTGCTCGGTGCTGCGGGGGCCGTTGTTGAGGATGGCCGGGGCGGCGAAGACGGCGCTGGCGGACATCAGGGAAGTGAGTGCAAGGCTGAGGGCGATCTTGGTTTTCATGTTCACAGGCTCCGAAGGGGGGCGGTATGTTCTGGCTACGGGGTTATTTTCCCTTCGGATAAATCGATTTAAAAACGATGCCTGGTAATACAGAGCATCAGTGATGTCGATGATTTAGCCGGCTAATTTCTACTATCGCCGTCAATGATGGAACGACGAAAACCGCTCTAGGGCGGCATTGAAGGGCGTGTTTCAGTTGGTTTCAGGCAAGACGCCGTTACAAAACACGACTGGCCTTTAATCGAAGGTGGGTTGTCGCGGGGCTGGATCGATAAGAAAGCCCGGCGAGGCCGGGCTTTTCTCGCACCTTGCGGTGTACTGCCTGGAGCGTTACGCCTTCAGGTGGGCGTTGAAGACAGTGTCGCCACCGGATTCGGCCACCATGTTGCCGTGCAACTGGTCGACGGTGTGCTCGGAACCGTTTTCAGCAACGCTCATCTCGTCGTGCAGGCGGTCGATGGTTTTGCTCGAACCGTTTTCAGCGACGCCCAATTGCTTGTGCAGGCGGTCAACGGTCTGGCTGGAGCCGTTCTCGGCGACATTCATTTCCTGGTGCAGGCGATCAACCGATTTGCTGGAGCCGTTCTCGGCAACGCTCATCTCGCTGTGCAGACGGTCGATGGTTTTGCTCGAACCGTTTTCCGCGACGCCCAGTTGCTTGTGCAGGCGGTCAACAGTCTGGCTGGAGCCGTTCTCGGCGACGTTCATTTCCCGGTGCAGGCGATCAACCGATTTGCTCGAACCATTCTCGGCGACGTTCATTTGCTGGTGCAGACGATCAACGGACTGGCTGGAGCCATTCTCGGCCACGTTCATTTTCTGGATCAGGCGATCGACCGACTGGCTGGAACCGTTTTCGGCGATACGGGCCTTGGCCGCGTCGAGTTGTTTCTGCTGCTGACCCAGGCTGCGTTCGGCGCCGTCCTGAACCAGGATCTGGGTCTGGCTGGCATTGATCACAGGGGATTCCTGCTGGGAGCCGGCGAAAGCGGCATTGGCAGCAAGTACGGAGAGGGCAAAGCCAAGTACGAGGGTGCGTTTCATGATGCGGCTCCAGAAAGAGTGGGGAGTTCGTTGGACACGGACTCAGTATCTGTTCTGGATTATCGATTGGAAAACGATGCTGGGAGATAGTCGCTATCGATGCCGATGATTGTTAAATACTGTATTTAAAATCAAATAGTTAGCTGTTAAAAATGACTTATATCAATGCCTTCGATGGGCGTTATCGGTGTGATTGCTAGTATCTGATTAGTCGATCTATTTAGGGGTGGGAATGACGCAACGGCTCTGGGACGGGGCTTTCCAGTGAATGCTGGTGCCAGGTGCGCGATACCCGGCCGCGGCCGGGTATCGACGAGGGCGAACGAGCGGGGATGAGGGGACGTTACTTGAGGTCCTGGAGCAGGTCTGCCATGTCATCGGCGTGTTCTTCTTCCTGGGCGAGGATCTCCTCGAAGAGGCGGCGCGTGGTCGGATCGTCGTCACCCAGGTAGACGACGATCTCGCGGTAGCTGTCGATGGCGATGCGTTCGGCGACCAGGTTCTCGGTGATCATCTCGCGCAGGTTGGCGCCGGCTACGTACTCGGCGTGGGAGCGCTCGGTCAGCCCGTGCGGGTCGAAATCCGGCTCGCCGCCCAGCTGCATGATGCGCTCGGCCAGCTGGTCGGCGTGCTGCAGTTCCTGGGTGGCGTGTTCGAGGAACTCGGCGGCGGCGACGCTGGCCTTCAGGCCCGTCGCCATGAAGTAGTGGCGCTTGTAGCGCAGGTAGCAGACCAGTTCAGTGGCCAGCGACTCGTTGAGCAGACGTAGCACGGTCTTGCGGTCGGCATGGTAGCCCTCGGTCACCGCGCCTTCTTCGATATTGCGGCGCGCCCGTTGGCGCAGGGTCTGGACGTCGGTCAATGGTGCCTGGTTCATCAAATCTCTCCTTAACGGCGGGCCAGGTGACAGGCCGGCGCTGCGGTGGCGCGCGGCACGGTTCGGGTCACAAGGCTGTGAGTGGCTGGTGCCGGGGAAAGTTTGGTTTTTTTGCCCGGCCGGCTCGCTGCAACGAATTGCCGCGCAGATTGCGGGAGCCATCATCTCGCTATGCTGGTCCAACACGACAGGCCAAGGGAGAATGCCGGGCCGGCATGCTCAGGCGGCCTTTGATACCGGCAGCGACGTGGGGACGTCGCTGCTTCCACCGACGCGGCAAGCAGGGAGTTCAGGTATGACGCGCGGGAAACGAATCTGCCTCTGGAGCTTCACCGGTTTCATCGCGGTGATCGCCGCGCTGGTGGTGTTCATCGCCACCTTCGACTGGAACCGGGTGAAGCCTACGATCAACGAGAAGGTCTCGGCCGAACTGGGACGCGCCTTCGCCATCAACGGCGACCTGCAGGTGTTCTGGCGCACGGAACCGGCGGAGGGTGGCTGGCGGGCCTATGTACCGTGGCCGCATGTCAGTGCCGCCGACATCACTTTGGGCAACCCTGACTGGGCGGCCGGCAAGACGCATTCGCCCAACTTTGCCAGTCTGGAGAAAGTCGAGTTCCGGCTCGCCCCGCTGCCGCTGCTGTGGCAGACCGTGAACATCCCGCAGATCGTCCTGACCCGTCCGAGTGCGGACCTGCTCCGCCTGGCCGACGGTCGGGCCACCTGGACCTTCGAGCTGCCGAAGAAGGAGGAAGACCCCGACGCGCCGCCCGAGCAGTCGTCGTGGACGCTGGACATCGGCGAGATCGGATTCGACAAGGGCAGTGTCACCCTCGATGACCAGAGCCTGAAGACTCGCCTGGAGCTGCTGGTGGACCCGCTCGGCAAGCCGGTGCCCTTCGGCGAACTGGCGGGCAAGGCGCTGGCCGGCGGCGACAAGGCCGAGACCCAGGACTATGTGTTCGGCTGGAAGCTCAAGGGCCAGTACAAGGGCCTGCCGCTGACTGGCGCGGGCAAGGTGGGCGGCATGCTGGCGCTGCAGGATGCGGGCAAGCCTTTCCCGGTGCAGGCTGACGTGTCTGCCGGCAGCACCCGGGCGAGCATCGTCGGCACGCTGATCGACCCGCTGAACCTCGGTGCGCTGGACCTGCGACTGAAGCTGGCCGGCACCAGCATGGCCAACCTGTTCCCGCTCACTGGCGTGACCCTGCCCGATACGCCGGCCTATGAGACCGATGGCCGCCTGAAGGCCGAGCTGCACGATTCGGCCGGCGCGCAATTCCACTACGAGAATTTCAACGGCAAGGTGGGTGACAGCGATCTGCATGGCGATCTCGTCTTCGTCAACCGCCAACCGCGGCCCAAGCTCTCCGGCACGTTGCGCTCGGACCAGCTGCGCATGGCTGACCTCGGCCCGCTGATCGGCGCCGACTCCAACAAGGAGAAGCAGGCGCGGGGCCAGAGCACCCGCCAGCCGGCGGACAAGGTGCTGCCGGTGGAAGCGTTCCGCACTGACCGCTGGCGCGCGATGGACGCTGACGTGGAGTTCGCCGGCAAGCGCATCGTCCACAGCGACAAACTGCCGATCAGCGACCTGTATACCCACCTGGTGCTCAACGACGGCCTGCTGACCCTGGAGCCGCTGCGATTCGGCGTGGCTGGCGGCACGCTGGATTCGCACATCCGCCTGGACGGCGGCAAGACGCCGCTGCAGAGCAAGGTCCAGTTGCAGGCGCGCAGCTTCAAGCTCAAGGAGCTGTTCCCCAGCTTTGCGCCGATGCAGTCCAGCTTCGGTGAGCTCAATGGCGACGCGGCCCTGACCGGCACCGGCAACTCGGTGGCGACCATCCTGGCCGGCGCCAACGGCGAGATGAAACTGCTGATCAACGACGGCCGCATCAGTCGCAGCCTGATGGAGATCGCCGGCCTCAACGTGGGCAACTATGTAGTGAACAAGCTGTTCGGTGACGACGAGGTGAAGATCAACTGCGCGGCCGCCGACGTGGGGATCTCCAATGGCCTGGCCAAGCCGAGGGTGTTCGCCTTCGATACCGAGAACGCGATCATCACGGTGGATGGCACGGCCAACTTCGCCACCGAACAACTGGACCTGGACATTACGCCGCAGAGCAAGGGCGTGCGAATTTTCTCCCTGCGCTCGCCGCTCTATGTGCAGGGCACTTTCAAGAACCCGAAGGCTGGCGTCCATGTGTTGCCGTTGGCGGCGCGCGGCGCGGGGATGGTCGCCCTCGGCGTGGCGGTGGCCCCGGCTGCGGCGCTGCTCGCCCTCGTTGCACCGAGCAAGCAGGACGACAACCAGTGCACCGCCCTGCTGGAGCAGATGAAGCAGCCGTCGAAAGCGCCCGCGAAAGGCAAATGAGCTCCCTGCAGGAGCGGGCCATGTCCGCGATGGTGCGCATGGCGCGCTCCTGCGGGCGATGCCGGATTAATAGATCGGCACGTAGAGATCGGTTTCCGAGGCCGGGTCCTGCGGGCCGAGGAAGCGCTCGGTGTAGCGTTCCAGGTCCACGCCTTTCTTCGGCTCCAGACCGTGGCGGGCCAGCAGGCTGGAGTAGATGGCCTGGAAGCTGTCGGCGATGGCGGTGACCGGGCCGATATGGGTAAACACCGCGTACTTCTGCGCGGGCACCTCGACGCTCGTCATGCCCTCGGGCACGGCTGCGCCGGGCTCCACCGGCAGGCCGGCGATGTAGTGGAATTCGCCGCCCGGCAGCTGGGTGCAGACGCCGTAGGCGGTATTGTCGTTCGCGCTCGCGGCGACTTCGTTCTCGCGTGGCAGGAAGCGCTGCCACAGCTGGCCGATGCTGTCGCCCGGCGCGCTGCCGCGGTAGTCCATGCCCACCACGTGGAAGGCGGGCAGTTCGATGATGCGGTATTTCATGGTCGGCTCCTGGGGTGGCTGCAGGGATGATAGACGGCCAGCGTGCGACGAGAATATCCCGGGCCGGGCGTGGCGGCGTGCCGAATGAAAAGGCCCCCGCCATGGGGCGAGGGCCTTGTCGTCACACCAGCGAAGCCGTCACGGCTGGTAGTCGCGTTCGTGGCGGTCCAGCTCCGAGCAGGTCATGAAGCCCGAGCCGTCCACCTGGCCGCTGCCGTCGAAGCTCACGTAGAACGGTTGCTGCTGGCCATCCTTGCTGAGGATGTAGCTGTTGCAGCTGCCCGGCTTCATCAGGCGTTTCTGGGTCGACGACGGCGTACCGCCGATCTTCAGGACTTGTTCCTGGCTCATCCCCTTCTCGACGTTGCGCACCAGCGGCTGGTCGCGGAAGGTGATGTAGTTGACCGGGTTCTGCACCTTGGTGGACGCGCAGCCCGCCACCGAGGCCAGTACCATCAGCGCCAGCAGTGATCGCTTGTACATGGTGTTCTCCTTGGTTGAGCAACTCACTCGCTCAAGTTGGAGCCTAGGTCATCTTCCGGCGTTCAAGAAATCTGCGGGGGCGGGGTTACTGGGCGTCTTTCAGGGCGTCGTCCAGGCGCTGTTGGTTCTGCACATTGGCGGCATCGATCTGCTGCTTGAGCTGCTGCATCTGCTGTTGGGCCTGTTGCGCCTGCTGGGCCTGCAGATTGGCAGTGGTGGCCGCGGTGGCAGCGGTTTCGCCCAGGCCGCAGGCGGAGAGCGTGGCGGTCACAAGCAGCAGGCTGGTCAGTTGAACGGTGCGCATGGCGGGCTCCGGGCGCGAAAGGTATTGCCACCACACTAGCGCACGGCGGCATCGCCGTCAGTGAGCGGCTGCTCAGCCGTAGCGCTTCATCGCCTCGATGGCCAGGCCGTTGCCGATCCCGCCGAAGCGGTCGCCGTCGACGTGGCGGGCATTGGGCAGCATGGCGGCCACGCTCTGGCGCAGTGCCGGTACGCCGGAGGAACCACCGGTGAAGAACACGGTATCGACCCGCGCCGGGTCCACGTCGGCCGAGCTCAGCAGCTCGGTGATGCTGCCACGCACGCGCTCCAGCAGCGGGGCGATGGCGCCTTCGAACAGTTCACGGCTCAGCTCGGCGACCAGGCCGGCCTCGACACGAGCGAGGTCGATGTCGCGGCGATCGGCGTCGGACAGCTCGATCTTGCTCGCTTCCACCTGCATCGCCAGCCAGTGGCCGGCGCGCTGCTCGATGAGCTTGAACAGGCGATCGATACCGGTGGCATCGACGATGTCGTAGCGCATGTTCTGCAGCGCCAGCTGGGACTTCTGTGCGTACACCGCGTTGATGGTGTGCCAGGTGGCGAGGTTGAGGTGGTAGCTGGTCGGCATGAAGGCATCGCTCTTCATCTTGCTGCCATAGCCGAACAGCGGCATCACGCCCTGGATGCTCAGCTGCTTGTCGAAATCGGTACCGCCGATGTGCACGCCGCCGGTGGCGAGGATATCGCTCTGGCGGTCGGCGACTTCGCGGCGCTCCGGAGACAGCCGCACCAGCGAGAAGTCCGAGGTACCACCGCCGATGTCGACGATCAGCACCAGCTCCTCGCGCGCGATGCTGCGCTCGTAGTCGAAGGCCGCGGCGAGGGGTTCGTACTGGAAGGAGACGTCCTTGAAGCCGAGCTTCTGCGCCACGGCGACGAGGGTGTCCTGGGCGTCCTGGTCGGCCTTGGGATCGTCATCGACGAAGAACACCGGGCGGCCCAGCACCACGGATTCGAATTCGCGCCCGGCGACGCTCTCGGCCCGCTTCTTCAGCTCGCCGATGAACAGGCCCAGCAGGTCCTTGAATGGCATGGCGCTGCCCAGCACGGTGGTCTCGCTTTTGAGCAGCGATGAACCCAGCAGGCTTTTCAGCGAGCGCATCAGACGACCTTCGTAGCCTTCCAGGTATTCGTGCAGAGCCAGGCGGCCGTAGACCGGACGGCGTTCCTCGACGTTGAAGAAGATCACCGAGGGCAGGGTGATCTTGTCGTCTTCCAGGGCGATCAGCGGCTCGGTGTCCGGGCGCCACCAGCCGACGGTGGAGTTGGAGGTGCCGAAGTCGATGCCCAGGGCGCGGGACGCGGAGGTCGGGAACATGGTGCAAGGTGTCCGGAGAAAAAACGGCCGCGCAGTGTACGCGAGTACTCGGCGAAATTCAGGGTATCCGTCGGGAAGCGATGGTGGCAAAGAGGGCTTGGGGAGTAGCTTGTAGTTTTGCTACATTGTGTTCCTGTAGTTTTCCTACAAGAGTTTTCCACTATCTGATTTCCGTTCTCCCACCCCGTACACGCAGTTGGATCCCACCATGCACAGAGCCTCCTTCCACGAATTGCGCAAGGATTTCCGCGCCTTACTGAATTCTTCAGCCTGCTATCACACCGCGTCGGTGTTCGATCCCATGTCGGCGCGCATCGCCGGCGACCTGGGTTTCGAAGTGGGCATCCTGGGTGGTTCTGTAGCTTCACTACAAGTTCTGGCGGCGCCTGACTTCGCGCTGATTACCCTGAGCGAATTCACCGAGCAGGCCACCCGCATCGGCCGCGTCGCCCGCCTGCCGGTGATCGCCGATGCCGACCACGGCTACGGCAACGCGCTGAACACCATGCGCACCATCGTCGAGCTGGAACGTGCCGGCGTTGCCGCGCTGACCATCGAGGACACCCTGCTGCCGGCGCAGTTCGGCCGCAAGTCCACCGACCTGATCCCGGTCGAGGAAGGTGTCGGCAAGATCCGCGCGGCGCTGGAAGCGCGCATCGACCCGGAAATGGCGATCATCGCCCGCACCAACGCCGAAGTGCTCGAAGTGGACGATGTGATCCGCCGTACCCTGGCCTACCAGGCTGCCGGCGCAGACGGCATCTGCATGGTCGGCATTCGCGACTTCGACCACCTGGAATCCATCTCCCGCCACCTGTCCGTGCCGCTGATGCTGGTGTCCTACGGCAACCCGGAGCTGCGCGACGACGCGCGTCTGGCCGAGCTGGGCGTGCGCATCGTGGTCGACGGTCACGCCGCCTACTTCGCGGCGATCAAGGCGACCTACGACTGCCTGCGCGAGCAGCGCGGCGTGCACGCCTCCGACCTGACCGCCTCGGAACTGGCCAAGAAATACACGCTGCCCGAGGAGTACCAGATCTGGGCGCGCGAATACATGGAAGTGAAGGAGTAAGACTCCTTCCGTTCCCCGCTCAACGTTGGGGCAGATGGCTGCTGAGGTACTCGATCTGCGCGTTGAACGGGTAGAGCAGGGTGCCACCGGCCGCCTGGCTCTTGCGCAGGAATGTCCAGTGCGCCATCAGGCTGTCGCGCGCGGGATTGTCCGGCAAGGCCTCAAGGTGGGACTGCAGGCTGGCACACAGCGCTTCGATGCGCTCGCTCTGCGCCGTGGACGGCTCGCCCAGTAGCTTGCGGTTGGCCTTGCGGGCTTCCAGCAACGCCAGTTCGCGCAGTTCTCCGCGTATCGACGGTGCGCTGTCCGACGTATTCCCCAGGAAGCTGTCGAACAGATCGGCGACCTCCTGCGTCTGCTGCAGCGCTTCTTTCAGATCGACGTCCTTCTTGCTGTACGCGTCGCGCACCTTGCTCAGTGTCTGCTGGTGCAGTTGCCAGATGTCCTTCAGCGTCCTGGCTTGTTTCTGCTCGCCAAGCTGGCTTTCGAACACCACGCCAAGGCTGTCCAGGCGAGTCAGAAAGCGATCGTCGCCGGTGGCTGCATAAAGCAGCAGATAGCGCTCGATATCCTGCAACAGCGGATCGGTCTGGCGGGCGCTGGCCTCGGTAGCGGACACGGGGCCGGACAGCGCCCCCGTCAGCATCAGACCGGCGAACAGTGCGTAAACGAATCGCATGATGGGTTCCTTGGATGACGTGGAGGGCCGCCATTCTCGGTTTCATGCTCCGCTCTGCCTGTAAGGTGAATCTGATAATGCTGGCGTAATGCGCCGCTTTTGCCTCAGATCGACGGCCCCTTGCAATTGTTTCCGACACCCTTCATATCGGTATGAAGAATGATCAATCGACGGAGGTCGCCATGGCCAGCGGCTGGGCAAACGACGGGGCGGTTCAGGAGCAGATCGACAGCACCATCGAGGATGCCATCGCACGGGCGCGCAACCAGATGCCCAAGGGCGAGAGCCTGACCCACTGCGAGGAGTGCGATGCGCCGATACCCGAGGCGCGGCGCAAGGCGATTCCCGGTGTGCGCCTGTGCGTGACCTGCCAGGCCGAGCACGACAAGGAGCAGGCGGCCTACGCCGGATACAACCGCCGTGGCAGCAAGGACAGCCAGCTGCGCTGAACCTGTTGTCGGCATGAAAATGGCGCCCCGGGGGCGCCGTTTGCGTTTGTGCGGATCGGGGTTCTCCTGCAGGAGCAGGCGATGCCCGCGATCACGCACCTGCAAGTCCGCTCGGCGTCAGCCCGATGGCGTGAGCGGCACCAGCACGCTGAAGGTGATGATGCCGTCGGCCTGCTCCACGTCGATACGGCCGCCGTGGGCGCTGACGATGGCCTGTGAGATGTACAGGCCGATGCCCAGCCCGCTCTTGTTGCGGCCATGGCCGCCAGCGTCCTGCTTGAATGGCTCGAAGAGATGGGGCAGGCGCGCTTCGTCCAGCGCTTCCGCTTCGTTGAGGAGGCTCAGCCGCGCCAGCTCGCCGTGCCGGCGCAGTTCCACCAGCACCGGGCGGCCGGGGCGGCCATGGTGGCGGGCATTGCTCAGCAGGTTGGCCACCACCTGCAGGTAGCGGTCCGGATCGACCTGCGCCTGCACGCCGTCCTCGATGGCGGTTTCGATGGACAGGCCGGGATAGGCCACGTCGGTTTCCTGGACGATGTCACGGACCAGCCGCGAGAGATCGGCCGTTACCGGTTTCACGGTCATTCCCGCGCCACTCTGCAGCCGGCTCATCTCCAGGATCTGGCTGATCAGCCGTTCCATGCGGCTGCTGGAATAGGTGATGTGCTGGCGCAGTTCGGCATTGCGCACGTCGCTGGAGGAGAGCATCGCCGCCGCCATGGAGATCGATTGCAGTGGGTTGCGCAGGTCGTGGCCGAGGACGGCGATCAGGCGCTGGCGCATGCGGTCGATCTCGCCGGCGCGGTTCAGGCACAGCTCCACCAGTTCGGTGCGCAGCTTCTCGGCGATGTTCAGGTCGATGCCGGTCCAGGGCATCGAGCGACCGCGCACCACTTCCTCCCAGGCCTCGAACGAGCCCCGCGGGGTCAGGCGTGGGCCCGAGGGGCCGGTCTTGACGATCTTTTCCGGCTTGCCGCCCCAACGGATGCGGTGCACCTGCTCCAGGCGCAGCCAGACGATCCAGCCAGACTCCTGGCGATGGAAACGGATCGCCATGACGCCGCAATAGCGCGGGTCGTGCGGGCCGTCGGGCAGCTCCGGGCGTCGATCGCTGTGGAACAGATCCAGCTCTTCGTTCTGCTGCAACTGGGCGACCATGGCGACCGCCAGGTCTTCGAAATCTCCTCCGATACTGCTGGCACGCCCGCCGAGCATCACCACCGCGCCATCGCACGGCAGCAGGTCGGCGACGTTGGCGTCGGGGCGCGACAACGCGCTGAGCAGGTCGTCGGAGTCGCGGGTGCGACGCAGCAGCGCCTGCTGGCGCTCGGAGGCCTGGCGCAGCAGCTCGCTGATGCGGCTCTGTTCCAGGCGCTCGACCATGGCGCTGCACACCTGGGAGAACACCTGGAAGGACATGCGAATCGGGTAGGGCACCACCTTCGGGCTCATGTGGTGGCAGGAGAACAGCCCCCACAGCCGCCCACCCACCACGATGGAAATGCTCATCGACGCGCGCACGCCCATGTTGGCGAGGTACTCGCAATGGATCGGCGAAACGCTGCGCAGGGTGCTGAAGCTCAGGTCGAAGGGCTTGCCGCTGTGCGGGTTCAGGGCGGGGCGCACGGCCACCGGCTGGTACGCCGCGTCGCCGATCAGCCGCACCGGGTTCTGCAGGTACAGACGTCGGGCCTGGGCGGGAATGTCCGAGGCCGGATAGCGTTGGCCGAGGTAGCTTTCCAGGTCCTCGCGGCGGGATTCGGCGACCACTTCACCGGAGTCGTCTTCATTGAAGCGGTAGGCCATGACGCGGTCGTAGCCGGTCATTCGCCGCACTTCCTCGGTCACGCTGACCAGCAGGCTGTCCACGTCGTTGCGCAGTTGCAGCTGGCTGACCAGGCGCTGGGCGTTGAGGGCGAAGGTGGTGAAGGAGGCGGTACCGGCGGCGCGTCGTTCGAACTCCAGGTAGCGCACGCCATCATGGCTGTGGCCGATCACATCGAAAAAACGCCGGTTGATCCGCGTTTCCACGCTGTTGATCCACGGGCCTTCCTCAGCCAGTCCTTCGCCGAGCATCGCCAGCACGCTGGGGCCGACATCCGCCTCCGCCAGCGGCTCGCCCAGCGTCGGAGCAATACCCAGCAGGGTGCCGAGGTTGTCACTGAAGCCGAGTACGAGACCCTCAGCGTCGACGGCAATCAGGGCGCCGTGGGGCTGGATCGCCCCCGGCACATGGATGGGTTCGTCCTCGCAGTTGGCGAGGGTGACCGTCTGATCGCTCATGCCGGGACTGTCCGCTTGGGAGCAGCCTCGAGCACCCAGTCGCGAAACGAGGTGAAGGCGCGCACGGCGGCGTCCTGGGCGCGGGCGATGTCTTCGTCCGAGGTGACATGCTCGGCCAGCAGGCGCTGGAACGCGCCCCAACGCTCGCCAGTGTGCTCGCCGTAGCCTTGCAGCCAGCGCAGGGGCAGTGGCTCGAGCGGTGCCTTGAGACGTTTGTAGAGCACCCGTCCGCCGAGGGTTGCGCCTTCAGCCACGTAGGCGATGCCAAGGGCTTCGGCGACGCTGTTCGGCACTGGTGCGGTGGGGCAGTCGGGTAGCGCGTCGGTGAAATGCTCGCCGGCCAGCAGGTCGGCTTCCAGCCACTGGCTCTTGCCGCGACGCTGAAGGGCATCCTCGTGGTCCGGCCAGAGCGGCCAGAGCGCCTGCTCCAGCGGGCGCATCCAGCCCAGTACGCGGGCGGCGTGGTTGAGGTAGTCGGTGTGAGTCAGCGCGGTGGTGAGCGGGGAGCGGCTGTCAAGGTCGGCATGCAAGGCCTGGGTGGCGGCGCGCAGTGCGGCCAGAGCGGGCGAGATGCCCGGGCGTTCGTTCGGTTGCGACGTCATCGCCGTCATCGCGGGTCCACCTTTTTCTTTGAGCTGCAGAGCATAGCAGCTCAGGGTGGCTGACCGGTGTGCCAGGGAAAAGTTGATCGAATTGTCAGGCTTTCGGAGGGGCGCAGGCGTCTCCCTGCCGGAGCGGGCCATGCCCCACCTCGCGCGCATGGCGCGCTCCACAGGGACTGCAAAAGGCCGCCGCACAGTGTGTGCGGCGGCCTTGTTCACGGCGAGGTCAGAAGTTGACTTTCAGCCCCAGCGTCACCGCCTGGTCGCGGTAGCCGTTGTCGCCGTATTGCTTGCCCACTTCACCCCAGACGTTGACGCGGCTGTTCACCTTGCTGGTGGCGCCGAGTTTCACTTCGAAGATGTCGCTGGCACCGTCCATCTCGAACTTGGTGTTGCCCATCTTCGCGCCGAAGTCGTCGGTGTTGTGGATCCAGTTGGTTTCCACGTACGGCTCCACGCCGTAGGTGTTGGCGAAGCCACCGGCCTGGTTGCTGCGTACGGCGGCCCGGGCGCCCAGCCGGGTCATGATGTTGCCGTCGCCCTGGCTGGTAACCCTGGTGCCGTTGGCCTCGCGGTGGCTGTCGGCCTTCACGCCCATGTAGACGACCTGCGCCTGGGGCTGTACGTAGTAGGTGGCGCTCTCGGTCTTCGCCATGGTGAAGGTCTTGCCCGCCTCGATGGACGCGGTGATGCCCTTGGCGTCGTATTTCTCCTTGGCCAGTTGCTCGCCTTTCACCTGTGCGTCGAAGTCGTTCCACAGTACCCAGCTGTCGACATAGGCGCCGTTCTCGTCGTCCTTGTTCTCGTACCAGGTGCCATAGACGCCCAGGCTGTAGCCGTCGATCTCGCCCCGCGAGCGGTAGCCGGTGATGCGCGACTTGCTGGTCGAGTTGCCGTTGGCGTAGCCAGCCATCACACCGACGACCCAGTCGCCGTTGTCGGTCTGCTTGCGGTACAGGTCACTGCCCAGTTGCAGTACGTAGCGGTTGGACTCGGTCTTCAGCTGTCCGGTGCTGTCTTCCCAGCGGCTGGAACCATCGACGTTGCGCATCCACAGCATCGAAGTGACTTCCTTGCCGGTGTCCGGATCGACGTAGGTCAGGTTGCCGGTTCGGTCATGCAGGCGGTGCAGGAACATCGTGTTGGCTGCCGCCATGTTGGCGGTATAGCTGGCGCCTTCGGGCTGGCGCACACGGTCGTCGTCGCGAGGAACCGGCGGCACGGGCGTCGGATCGACGGGGCCAGGGCCCGGATCGATGGGATCCGGATCTTCCGGCTCCGGATCGGGGCCAGGACCGGGGCCCGGATCGATCGGGTCCGGATCTTCCGGTTCGGGCTCGGTCGGCTTGTAGGAGGTCAGGTACCAGTCGCTGTTCGCGCCGGTCGAGCCGACGAAGCTGCCGCCACGGCGCAGCACGTACTCGTAGCCGCCCTCGGTCACCCGGTCGGACTTGAACTCGCCGGCCGAAGTGCCGCCGACAGTGATCATCTGGATGCCTTCCAGGGTCTCGTCGCCGGGACCTTCGGTGTTGTTGACGGTGACGCGGGTCTCGCCCGAAGTACTGCCGGTGATGGCGAGCTTGTCGGTTTCCGAGGTGTCGTTGCCCAGGTAGGTGTTCATCACCAGGTGACCGCCACCGGTGAAATCACCGTCCACGGTCAGCGTCTTGTAGGTGTAGGCGCCATGCTCGTCGTGGCGGTCGTACACCAGTTGCGCGCCGTCGGTGAGTGCCAGATTGGTGAGATTGGAGTTGCCGGTCATGAACCAGTGACTGGAGGCGCCGTCCATGGCGAGGTCAATCACCCCGTCAGTGGCGGTGCTGGTGGTGCCGTTGAAGTAGGAACCGGCGGCCATTTTCAGGTCCAGCTTGCCCTGGTTCTGGGCAAAGAGGGCTACGCCCTTGCGGTTGGCTGTGTTCGCGTCAGCGTTGCTGTCGAGGACATAGACCCTGGCGCTGTCGGACGTGACGCTGGAGTCGGCGCCCTTGGCGTAGATCGCGTAGTTGCCGTCCTTGACCGTGACTTGGGTGTCACCCAGCAGATAGACCTGACTGCCCCGCGTCCCATCGCCATAGGCGCCCGCTTCGGCATAGATGCCGTACCCGTTGCCCTTGGTCGCCTCGGTGGCGTTGATGGTGCTGATGGTGGTGCTGCCCAGAGTGATCACACCGCCCTTGTTGGCGAAGACCGCATGAGCGTCCTTGCCAGTCGAGGTAATGACGCTGTTGTCGCCAATGGTCACCGACGCGCCGCCCAGGGCCTTGGTGTTGGTGTTGCCCGCATAGACGGCATAGCCGTCGCCGTATTCATAGACCGTCGATCCCAGGCTGAGCTCGGTGTTGGCGCCGTTGCCTGCACTGGTAATGGTCGCCCCATCGCCGACGACGATGCTGTTGGTATAGCCAGCAGCAGGCGAGGAGTTCGCCCTCACCCCCATGCCCTGAGTGGTAATCACTGCATTGTCGCCGACGGTCACGCTCGATCCATTGGTGTTGCGCGTCACGTTGATGCCGTCGGCGGAGGAGCCGGTCGTGACGATGTTGAGCTGGCCGAAGGTCATATGGTTGGTGCCGTTATTCACCTGAATGGCATCGGCCTTGCTGCCGCCGGTGGTGATGGACGTAGTCGCTTCGCTCAGGTTGAACCGGGTTCCGGAGTTGTTACCGTAGATGCCGAAACCTTGCATAGGTGCCAGCTTGCCCTCGGTAGTGCCGGTATTGATGACCAGGCTGGTCGTCCCGGCAGCCGGAGCGTCGTAGATGGTTGCATCGCAGGAGATGGATGTGTCTGTCGTAGTGCAACCAGCCAGAGCAGCCTGGCTCTGCCCGAAGAGGGCGACGGCCAGTGCCACATGCGTGGCCAGAAGGGTTTTCTTGAAGCGCATTGCAAACCTCCTTGCACCCGCCGCCAGAGGGCGATGCGGGGCGGATTCCCAGCGCCTTGGGCCTTTCCTGGCGGGTCTTCCGGAGGGGAGGTATCCGGATCGTTTCCTGATTCGCTGGACAGTGTGTGGAGGCATGGTCGCGAGCTTGTGCGCCACGCCGGATCCGCGGCCGGTAAGGGCTTTGCTGGATCAGTGGACACATTGTTCAGCGTGCGTTCAGACAGCCGAATAAGACGAATCTCAATCGGCGTAAGGCGGGGTAGGGGATCGGGAAAAGCTTGATTTATGGCAAGTGCGGAAGCCGGACCGGGCATTGCGCGCCGGTCCGCAATGGTGCAGCGGTACTTACTGGTTCAGCTCGCGCGCATCAGCGGAAACGAGAGAACGGGACTGGCAATGCGTCGCGTAGCAGGTGTGGTTCGTGCCGGGACGGAGCCTGTCAGAACAGGAAGTAGCGCTGCGCCATTGGCAGCACGTCAGCCGGTTCGCACCACAGCAGTTGCCCGTCCGCGCGCACCTGGTAGTTTTGCGCATCGACCTCGATGTGCGGCAGGTACGCGTTGTGGATCAGGTCGGTTTTCTGCACGCCGCGGCAGCCCTTCACCACGCCGATGGCCTTGTGCAGGCCCAGTTCGTGGTGCACGCCGAGGTCGAACGCGGCTTGGCTGATGAAGGTCAGGCAGGTGGTATGGCGGCTGCCGCCGAAGCTGGCGAACATCGGCCGGTAGTGCACCGGCTGTGGCGTCGGGATCGAGGCATTGGCGTCGCCCATCAGGCTCGCGGCGATGGCCCCACCCTTCAAGATAAGACTCGGCTTCACGCCGAAGAAGGCCGGGCGCCAGAGCACCAGGTCGGCCAGTTTGCCCACTTCGATGCTGCCCACTTCATGGGCGACGCCATGGGTGATTGCCGGGTTGATGGTGTACTTGGCGATGTAGCGTTTCGCGCGGAAGTTGTCGTTGCGCGCGCCGTCGCCGTCCAGTGCGCCGCGCTGCTTTTTCATCTTGTCGGCGGTCTGCCAGGTTCGCGTGATCACTTCGCCGACGCGGCCCATGGCCTGGCTGTCGGAGCTGATCATGCTGAAGGCACCCAGATCGTGGAGGATGTCCTCGGCGGCGATGGTCTCGCGGCGGATGCGCGACTCGGCGAAGGCCACGTCCTCGGCGATGCTCGGGTCCAGGTGATGGCAGACCATGAGCATGTCCAGGTGCTCGTCGATGGTGTTGCGGGTGAAGGGGCGGGTGGGGTTGGTCGAGCTGGGCAGCACGTTGGCGAAGCCGCAGGCCTTGATGATGTCCGGCGCGTGGCCGCCGCCGGCGCCTTCGGTGTGGTAGGTGTGGATGGTGCGGCCCTTGAAGGCGGCCAGCGTGGTTTCGACGAAGCCTGACTCGTTGAGCGTGTCGGTGTGGATGGCCACCTGGACATCCAGGCGGTCGGCCACCGAGAGGCAGTTGTCGATGGCGGCCGGAGTGGTGCCCCAGTCCTCGTGCAGCTTCAGGCCGATGGCGCCGGCGCGCACCTGCTCTTCCAGGGGCAGCGGCAGGCTGGCGTTGCCCTTGCCGGTGAAGCCGATGTTCATCGGGAAGGCATCGGCCGCCTGTAGCATGCGCGCCATGTGCCACGGACCGGAGGTGCAGGTGGTGGCGTTGGTGCCGGTGGCCGGCCCGGTGCCGCCGCCGATCATGGTGGTCACTCCGCTCATCAGCGCCTCTTCGATCTGTTGTGGGCAGATGAAGTGGATGTGCGTGTCGATGCCGCCGGCGGTGAGGATCATGCCTTCGCCGGCCATCACTTCGGTGCTGGCGCCCAGGGCGATGGTGACGCCGGGCTGGATGTCCGGGTTGCCGGCCTTGCCGATGGCGGCAATGCGCCCGTGCTTGAGGCCCACGTCGGCCTTGACGATGCCCCAGTGGTCGAGGATCAGCGCGTTGGTGATCACCGTGTCGACGACCTCGGCGGCGCAGCGCTGGCCCTGGCCCATGCCGTCACGGATGACCTTGCCGCCGCCGAACTTCACTTCCTCGCCGTAGACGGTGAAGTCCTGCTCCACCTCGATCCACAGGCCGGTATCGGCCAGGCGCACGCGGTCGCCAACGGTGGGGCCGAACATGTCGGCGTAGGCTTGTCTGCTGATCTTCATTGGGGCTCCTTGGCAGCCTGGATCTTTCAGTCTTCCGGGAATTCTGGCTGGGCGTTCAACCGTGCCCTCTCCCCCGCCCTCTCCCTGAAGGGAGAGGGAGCTGTCCGTGCCGGCTGAGGTTAAGGTTTCACCATGCTCCGAACGGTCCCCTCTCCCTTCAGGGAGAGGGTTAGGGAGAGGGGGCTCTAGCTGGCATGGCGGTCACAACGCGCCCATCACTCGCCCCGCAAATCCATAAACCTTCCGCTCGCCCGCCAGTTCGACCAGTTCCACGTCGCGGCTCTGCCCCGGCTCGAAGCGCACCGCGGTGCCTGCCGGGATGTTCAGGCGCATGCCGCGTGCGGCGTCACGGTCGAACAGCAGCGCGTCGTTGGTCTCGAAGAAGTGGTAGTGCGAGCCGACCTGGATCGGCCGGTCACCGCTGTTGGCCACCGTCAGGCTGAGCGTGCGGCGGCCGGCGTTGAGTTCGATCTCGCCGGGCTGGATGTCGTATTCGCCAGGGATCATGGGGAGCTCCGTGGGTCGAGGATCAGTTGCATGAACGTCAGGTCCAGCCAGCGGCCGAACTTCTGGCCCACCTGCGGCATCTGCCCGCTGGTGATGAATCCCAGGCGTTCGTGGAGGCGGATCGACGCCGTGTTGCCGCTCTCGATGGCCGCGACCATCACGTGCAGGCCCTGGGTGCGGGCGCGCTCGATCAGCGCCTGCATCAGCAGTGGGCCGAGGCCCTTGCCGCGCTGGTCGGCGCGCACGTAGACCGAGTGTTCGACTGTCTCGCGGAAGCCGTCGAAGGCGCGCCACGGGCCGTAGCTGGCGTAGCCCACCACCTCGCCGCCGTACTCGGCGACCAGCACCGGGAAGCCCTGCTGGGCGCGCAGTTCCAGCCAGGCGTGACGGTTCTCCAGGTCGATGGCGACCTCGTTCCAGATGGCGGTGGTGTTGAGCACGGCGTCGTTGTAGATGTCGCGCAGACTGCCGAGGTCGGCTTGGCTGGCGTCGCGGATGAGCATGGTGGTTCCTCTCTGTCAGAAATCGCTCAAGGCCGTAGCGAGCGCAGTGCAGGCAAGGCGCTCGTCGACGAGGTCGCGGAGTTTACGACTGTAAATGAGCAGACCGAGTCGGCGAGCAACGTCGCCTGCGCAAGCGCAGTAGGCATTGAGTGATTTCTCAGGCGATGGGCTGGTGAACGGTGACTAACTTGGTGCCGTCCGGGAAGGTGGCTTCCACCTGGATTTCCGGGATCATTTCCGGCACGCCTTCCATCACCTGTTCACGGTTCAGCAACGTGGTGCCGTAGTGCATCAGGTCGGCGACCGTCTGGCCATCCCGCGCGCCTTCGAGCAGCGCGGCGGAGATCAGCGCCACGGCCTCCGGGTAGTTGAGTCTTACACCGCGGGCGAGGCGGCGCTCGGCGACCAGGCCGGCGGTGAAGATCAGCAGCTTGTCCTTCTCGCGAGGGGTCAGGTCCATCTCAGGTGCTCCAGATTCGGGGAGAAACGGCCTCGCGGCCGAGCAGCGCGGGTCGCAGCCGGCGCCAGAGTTCGATGAGCCAGGCGCGGGCGTGCAGCGCCTCCTGGGTGAGGCAGCGGGCGACCACCAGGCCAGGCAGTTGGGTGAGGTTGCCGCGCCCCTGGCAGGGGACGGCACGGCAGGCTTCGAGCAGTGCCGCGTCGATCTGCCCGCTGGCGATCAGCGTCGCCATCACCGGGTGGCTGGCAAGGCCGATGGGCGAGTCGAGCAGGCGGTCGTTGCCCTCCACGCGCTGGCGTTCGTGCCACAGGCGCTGGCCATCGCGGTGGATGTCCAGGGCGGCGGAGAAGTGGCCATCGTTGAAGCGCTCGCCACTGGCCGGGCGGCCGAGAGCGACCACATCCCAGTAGAACAGCCGGGCGTCGGCTTCGAGGTCGATGCGCGTGGCCAGTTCAGTCTGCGCGCCGGAATAGACGATGGTTTCCTGCGGCAGCCATTCCAGCGTGGCACCGGGGCCGACGCGGATGTCCAGGTGCTGTTTCGCCGGGCAGTTGGCGCGGTACCACTTGGCCGCGCCGGGGCTGGTCAGTTGCGCCCAGCTGTCCGCGCCCGCGTGGATATCCAGTGTCAGGGTGTCGCCGCCGGCGATGCCGCCGGGTGGGTGCACGATGATGTGCTGGCAGACTTCAGGGCCTTCGGCATAGAGGTGCTTCTGCACGCGCAGCGGCCCCAGGTGACGGCGGGTCACCGGTCGTGTGCTGTCGCCGATGCGGGCGTAGGCCAGCTCCAGTTCGGCGTGCCAGGCGGGGTGGAAGAGGGTGGCCGGTGCGTTCATGGGCAGCTGCGAAACCAGGGATGCTCAGGACAGAGCAATCAGCGTGCCGGGATGCGCCAGGATAGTGCGCGAGGGCTTCTGATCGCGCTGCAAGGCGCAGCGGGCGGAGGTTTCAAACGAGACGGGGGTTGTCCGATCGGTCAGGTAAGGGCGCAGTTGCGGTGCATCACGGCAGTCTGCGCACTGCATTGGTGCGAAGGTTTGCTGCAGAAGCGAGCCATGCCCGCGATCGCGCGCACGGCGCGCTCCCACAGGGCGTTCATGTTGACTTGGCGCCAGGAGGAAGCGCCAGGCCGCAGGATCCGTCAGCCCAGCTGCTTGCGCATGTACACCCGGCGGAAGCCGTTCTCCAGCCGGCGCGCGTATTCCTGGTAGCCGTTCTTCGCGTACAGCTCGATGTTCTCCACCATGCGTTCGTTGGTGTAGAGGTACAGCGACTGGTAGCCCAGTTGCACGGCAGCTTCCTCGGCCTGCACCAGCAGCACGCGGCCGATGCCTTGGCCTGCGCACTCGGGCAGCACGGCGATGTTGTCGAGCAGGAAGCCCTCGTCAGTCTCGCGCATCACCAGCAGGCCGACCGGCGCGCCGTCCTGCTCGGCGATCAGCACGCGGTCCTCGGCGATGATCGCGTGGTAGTCGTCGAGCATCGGACCCGGCTTGCGGCCCAGCTTGGGAATCCACTGGGCATAGGCTGCCGCCACGCAGACCGCGGCGAATCCGGCGTCGTCGTTGACGGCGGGGCGCAGGGTGATCGGCATGGCAGGCTCCAGGAGAAACGATGACGGGGCCTGCCAGCTTGCCACCCGCCGCCGCCGTCCGCCAGTGACAGGTCGTCTCAGATCGCCACCAACCCCCGCACGCCATCGCGTTCCATGTCTGCGCCCCGGCCCTGCTGGACGATCTCGCCCCGAGACATCACCAGGTACTGGTCGGCCAGGTCGGCGGCGAAATCGTAGAACTGCTCCACCAGCAGGATGGCCATGTCGCCGCGTTCGGCGAGCTTCCTGATGACCGCACCGATCTCCTTGATCACCGAGGGCTGGATGCCTTCGGTGGGCTCGTCGAGGATCAGCAGGCGCGGGCGGCTGGCCAGGGCGCGGCCGATGGCGAGCTGTTGCTGTTGGCCGCCGGAGAGGTCGCCGCCACGACGCTGCTTCATCTCCCGGAGCACCGGGAACAGCTCGTAGATGAACTCGGGCACGGTCCTGGCTTCTTTCGCACTGAAACGCGACAGGCCCATCAGCAGGTTTTCCTCCACCGTCAGGCGCGGAAAGATTTCCCGCCCCTGGGGTACATAGGCAATGCCGGCGTGCACGCGCTGGTGTGGCTTGAAACCGGTGATAGGCTTGCCCTCCCAGCTGACCTTGCCGTCCTTGGCCGGCACCAGGCCCATCAGGCAGCGCAGCAGGGTGGTCTTGCCGACGCCGTTGCGCCCCAGCAGGCAGGTGACCTCGCCGATCTTCGCGTCGAACGACAGGCCACGCAGGATGTGGCTGCCGCCGTAGTACTGGTGGAGCTTGTCGACTTGCAGCATGGATTGGTTCCTCGGCTCTCTGCCGTGAGAGCACCGTTGTAGTCGTCGTGAGCTCGCCGTGTAGAGGCGGGTGCGAGTACGGCCGATTCAGCACTAGCGGCCGAGATAGACTTCGATCACCTGCTCGTTCGCCTGCACGTCTTCCAGCGAGCCTTCGGCCAGAACGTGGCCCTGGTGCAGCACGCTGACGTGGTCAGCGATGCTGCCGACGAAGCCCATGTCGTGCTCCACCACCATCAGTGAGTGTTTCCCGGCGAGAGACTTGAACAGCTCGGCGGTGAACTCGGTCTCGGCGTCGGTCATGCCCGCCACTGGTTCGTCCAGCAACAGCAATTGCGGCTCCTGCACCAGCAGCATGCCGATCTCCAGGAATTGCTTCTGCCCGTGGGAAAGCAGCCCGGCGGGCCGGTTGCGCGACTCGCGCAGGCGGATGGTGGTGAGTACTGCCTCGATGCGGTCCTTCTGCTCGCCGGAGAGCTTCGCGCGAAGGCTGGCCCATACCGACTTGTCGGCCTTCTGCGCGAGCTCCAGGTTCTCGAACACCGAGAGTGCTTCGAACACCGTGGGCTTCTGGAACTTGCGACCGATACCGGCCTGAGCGATCTCCACCTCGCTCATGCGGGTGAGGTCGAGGGTTTCGCCGAAGTAGGCCTTGCCGTTGTCCGGGCGGGTCTTGCCGGTGATCACGTCCATCAGCGTGGTCTTGCCGGCGCCGTTGGGGCCGATGATGCAGCGCAGTTCACCCACGCCGATGTACAGCGTGAGGTCGCGCAGGGCACGGAAGCCGTCGAAGCTGACGTTGATGTCTTCCAAGGTGAGGATGGTGCCGTGGCGCACGTCCAGCGGGCCGCTGGCGCTTGCACCAATGCCGATGGCATCGCGGCTTGCGCCCGGATCGCGGTTGGGGTCGTAAGCCGGTTCCAGCATCAGGTGGGGGACCGCTCTCATTGCTCTTTCTCCCGCTTGATCAGGCCGAGGATGCCGCGCGGCAGGTACAGGGTGACGACGATGAACAGCGCGCCGAGGAAGAACAGCCAGTACTCGGGGAAGGCCACGGTGAACCAGCTCTTCGCGCCGTTCACCACGCCTGCACCGAGCAGCGGGCCGATCAGCGTGCCGCGCCCGCCGAGGGCGACCCACACAGCGGCCTCGATGGAGTTGGTCGGCGACATCTCGCTGGGGTTGATGATGCCTACCAGCGGCACGAACAGGGCGCCGGCCAGGCCGCAGAGCACCGCGGAGAGGGTCCAGACGAACAGCTTGTAGCCGCGCGGGTCGTAGCCGCAGAACATCAGGCGATTCTCGGCATCGCGCAGGGCGGTGAGCACCCGGCCGAACTTGCTGCGCGCCAGGGCGAAGCCGATGGCCAGGCTCGCCGCCAGCAGCAGGACGATGGCGATGAACAGCGCCACGCGGGTGCCCGGTGCGGTGATGGAGAAGCCCAGGATGCTGCGGAAATTGGTGAAGCCGTTGTTGCCGCCGAAGCCCGTCTCGTTGCGGAAGAACAGCAGCATGCCGGCGAAGGTCAGCGCCTGGGTCATGATCGAGAAGTACACGCCCTTGATCCGCGAGCGGAAGGCGAAGAAGCCGAACACCAGGGCCAGCAGGCCGGGCGCCAGCACCACCAGGCACAGCGCCCAGAGGAAGTGCTGGGTGCCGGCCCAGTACCAGGGCAGTTCGGTCCAGGAGAGGAAGGTCATGAACGCGGGCAGCTGGTCGCCGGCCGCTTCGCGCATCAGGTACATGCCCATGGCGTAGCCGCCCAGGGCGAAGAACAGCCCGTGACCCAGCGACAGCAGGCCGGCGTAGCCCCAGACCAGGTCCAGCGCCAGCGCGACGATGGCGTAGCAGAGGATCTTGCCGGTCAGCGTCAGACCGTAGGCGGACAGGTGCAGCGCATGGCTTTCCGGCAGCAGGTGCAGCAGCGGCAGGATCAGCAGGGCGACGAGCGCCATGCCGACGAGGCTGGCGGTGAGTGTCGGGCCGGCCTTCTGCGCGGCCGTCACGGTGAGTGGCTGGTTCAATCGATGACCCTCCCTTTCAGAGCGAAGAGCCCCTGCGGACGTTTCTGGATGAACAGGATGATCAGCGCGAGGATCAGGATCTTGCCCAGCACCGCGCCGATCTGCGGTTCGAGGATCTTGTTCGCCACGCCCAGGCCGAAGGCGGCGAACACGCTGCCGGCGAGCTGCCCGACCCCGCCGAGCACCACCACCAGGAAGGAGTCGATGATGTAGCTCTGGCCCAGGTCGGGGCCGACGTTGCCGACCTGCGACAGCGCCACGCCTCCCAGGCCGGCGATGCCCGAGCCGAGGCCGAAGGCGAGCATGTCCACGCGGCCGGTGGGCACGCCGCAGCAGGCGGCCATGTTGCGGTTCTGGGTGACGGCGCGGACGTTCAGGCCCAGCCGCGTGCGATTGAGCAGCAGCCAGGTGAGGGCCAGCACGAACAGCGCGAAGCCGATGATGACGATGCGGTTCCACGGCAGCACGAGGTTGGGCAGCACCTGGATGCCGCCGGACAGCCACGCCGGGTTGGCGACCTCGACGTTCTGCGCGCCGAACAGCACGCGTACCAGCTGGATCAGCACCAGGCTGATGCCCCAGGTGGCGAGCAGGGTTTCCAGCGGGCGCCCGTAGAGATGGCGGATCACCGTGCGCTCCAGCGCCATGCCGATACACGCGGTGACCAGGAAGGCCACCGGCAACGCGAGCAGCGGGTACAGCTCCAGCAGGCCGGGTGCGAAGCGCTGGCAGAGCGACTGCACCACGTAGGTGGAGTAGGCGCCGAGCATCAGCATTTCGCCGTGGGCCATGTTGATCACCCCGAGCAGGCCGTAGGTGATCGCCAGGCCCAGGGCGGCGAGCAACAGGATCGAGCCCAGCGACAGGCCGCTGAAGGCTTGACCGAACAGGTCGCCCATCAATAGCCGGCGCTTGACCTGACCAAGGCTGGTGGCGGCGGCGGTGCGTACGGCATCGTCCGGCTCGACGGCGGGATCGAGCAGGTTCTCCAGGCGGGTGCGCGCCTGCGGATCGCCGGATTCGCCCAGCAGGCGCACGGCGGAGAGGCGCACCGCTGGAGCCGGGTCGGCCAGTTGCAGGTTGGCCAGGGCCAGTTGCAGGGCGGCCTTGACCTCGTCGTCGGACTCTTCGTTGAGGCGGTATTCGAGCAGTGTGCGTTGCGCCGGGCGAGCGCTCTTCTGCAACTGGCGCGCGGCTTCCAGGCGCACCTCGGCGCTGTCGGCGACCAATTGGTGGCTGGCCATGGCGGTGTTCACCAGGCCGCGCAGTCGGTTGTTCAGGCGCAGCTTGTCGGGCTCGCCGACCGGCGCAGCGCCACCGTCGGCGGGGTGATACTGCCCATCGTCACCGAGCAGGAAGGCGCGACCCTGGGCATCGACCGCGAGGCGGCCGGACTGGATGGCGTCGAGCAGTGGCAGGCGGTCGGCATCAGGCGCCGCGGCCCATTGCTCGAGCAATCTGGCGCGGGCGTCATTGTCGGCGCCGGCGAAGTCCTGCGCGGAGCTGGCGAAGGCGAACTGCGGCAGCAGCATGGCCAGCGCGAGGGCGCAGAGGCGGAGCAGGTGGAGCAAGGCAGTGGGCATGGCGGTTTTCCCTGAGAGGCGGGTGTGGGCGGATGCGCCCTCTCCCCAGCCCTCTCCCTGAAGGGAGAGGGAGCTGTCCGTGCCGCCAGATACGTCTGGCTTCAGCCTGCATCTGACTGCCGTTCTCCCGTCCGGGAGAGAACTGTCCGAGCCGGCTGACGCCTTGGCTTGATCTTGCGCCATACGGTCCCCTCTCCGTTCGGGGAGAGGGTTGGGGAGAGGGGCTTTCGGCCCGCTCCGGATCAGTTACTGCGCACCGCGTAGTCCGGCTTCTTGTCGTTGCCCGGAATGAACGGGCTCCACGGCTGGGCGCGGATCGGCTCGGGGGTCTTCCAGACGACGTTGAACTGACCGTTGTCCTCGATCTCGCCGATCATCACCGGCTTGTGCAGGTGGTGGTTGGTCTTGTCCATGGTCAGGGTGAAGCCCGACGGCGCCTTGAAGGTCTGCCCGCCCATGGCCTCGCGGACCTTGTCGACGTCGGTGGTACCGGCCTTCTGCGCGGCCTGCGCCCACATGTGGATGCCGACGTAGGTGGCCTCCATCGGGTCGTTGGTCACCGCCGTGCTGTAGTTGGGCAGGTTCTTGGCCTTGGCGTAGGCCTTCCAGTCCGCGACGAACTTGGTGTTCTCCGGGTTCTTCACCGATTCGAAGTAGTTCCACGCGGCGAGGTTGCCCACCAGCGGCTTGGTGTCGATACCGCGCAGCTCCTCTTCGCCCACGGAGAAGGCCACCACCGGCACCTCGGTGGCTTCCAGGCCCTGGTTGGCCAGCTCCTTGTAGAAGGGCACGTTGGAGTCGCCGTTGACGGTGGAGATCACCGCGGTCTTGCCGCCTGCGGAGAATTTCTTGATGTCGGCGACGATGGTCTGGTAGTCGCTGTGGCCGAACGGCGTGTAGACCTCCTGGATGTCCTTGTCGGCCACGCCCTTGCTGTGCAGGAAGGCGCGCAGGATCTTGTTGGTGGTGCGCGGGTAGACGTAGTCGGTGCCCAGCAGGAAGAAACGCTTGGCGGCGCCGCCGTCCTCGCTCATCAGGTATTCCACCGCCGGGATCGCCTGCTGGTTCGGCGCGGCGCCGGTGTAGAAGACGTTGGGCGACATTTCCTCACCCTCGTACTGCACCGGGTAGAACAACAGGCCGTTGAGCTCCTCGAATACCGGCAGTACGGACTTGCGCGACACGCTGGTCCAGCAGCCGAAGACCACCGCGACCTTGTCCTGGGTGAGCAGCTGGCGCGCCTTCTCGGCGAACAGCGGCCAGTTGGAGGCCGGGTCGACCACCACCGCCTCGAGTTGCTTGCCGTTCACCCCGCCCTTGGCGTTGATCTCGTCGATGGTCATCAGCGCCATGTCCTTGAGCGAGGTCTCGGAGATCGCCATGGTGCCGGACAGCGAATGCAGGATGCCGACCTTGATGGTCTCGGCGGCCTGGGAGCTGAACGGGAACAGACCGGTGAGCAGCAGGGCGCTCATGGCCAGCGTACTTTTCAACAGCGGACGACGTTTCATCGCGGCAGCCTCCTTGGCTATCCAGGGGCGGGGAGTTGCCGGCGCGGCAGCTTCCCGGGAAATGGGGCGATCCCCGAGCGGGATCGAA
Organism: Pseudomonas sp. BB438; assembly: GCF_057180225.1. Lineage (NCBI taxonomy): Bacteria > Pseudomonadati > Pseudomonadota > Gammaproteobacteria > Pseudomonadales > Pseudomonadaceae > Pseudomonas > Pseudomonas sp. BB438. The sequence continues at coordinate 5,761,732 of NZ_CM170001.1, read as the reverse complement.
GCTGCCATCGCAGCATCCGTGCCAAACAGGCAAAAGCCTTGGCGCAGATGGGCTGCACGCGATTTTCTGTCGTAATGGTGAGGTTTTTCAGTGCGCAGCTTTGGTGCGCCGAACGTCCTTTGGTGCGCGGCGCTCCCCAAAGGAGCGCGTCATTGCGGGAGGAAGTAGCCGCGCACGCCGGTCATGATGATCTGCGCGGCGAGGGCGCAGACGAACAGGCCCATCAGCCGGCTGACGATCATCAGGCCCTGTTCGCCGAGGATCTTCTCGATCTTGTCGGAGAGGTAGAGAGTGATGCCTACCGTCAGGCAGGCCAGGAAGATCGCGGCCAGCGCGAGGAACTTGTGTTCCCAGTCTTGGTTCACGCCCATCACCAGCAGCGCACCGATGGTGCCGGGGCCGACGGTGATGGGAATGGTCAGCGGGACGATGGTGACGTCCTGCTGCACGTTGTCCGCCTGCACCGCCGAACGTCCCTGCGCCATGCCCAGGGCGGAGATGAACAGCACGCTGCCCGCGCCGATACGGAACGCATCGGCGGTGATGCCGAACAGAGTGAAGATGTAGCGTCCGAACAGGTACAGCAGCACGCTGGCGATCAGCGCCGCCAGGGCCACGCGCCAGGCCATGTGCTTGCGGTCGCGGGGAGCGAAGCCGCGGTTCAGGCTGATGAAGCAGGAGAGCACGAAGAACGGGCTGTAGAGCACCAGCATCTTCAGGTACACGCTGAACATCACTTGCATGGGAACGACTCGTCCGGATTGAGAGGGCGCGGCAGGGCAAAGCATAGCGGGTGGGGAAGCCGATGGCATTGCGGCGGGGCAAATGCCAGAACGCATTCGCGTCAGTGCAAGCTATCGGAGCGGGTGCGGAAATTGCCGGAGTAGCGGACCAGGGGCGGATGCTCCGCTGCTTCGAACTTGAAGATGACGGACCCTTCAAGAAACTTGTCAGGGCAGTCTGCCACTTTGGAAACGTAGTACCGCGGATCGTGTTTACGGAAGGCTTCCCGAAGAGGTTCAGGAATTGTCCCGGGGTATCCGTGGCTGATGAGAAACTTCTCGCCGTATTGCGCCTGGAACAGTTTGATTCGCCAGTAGCCGCTCTGGCTGAAGTCGATCATGACGTCGTCGATGTACTCGGCGTGTTCCCTTTCGCCCATGGAGTTGGTGTCGTCCGGATCGCTCATCAAGGCTCAGGAGGGTAAGGCGTCGCTCTGCTGGCGCAGACGGCGATCGCGCTCGCCGACCCAGTAGGCGACCAGCTCACGCAGTTGCGACAGCTCCACCGGCTTGGCCATGTGACCGTCCATGCCGACCAGCCGCGCGCGTTCCTTGTGTTCGCTGAGGATGTGCGCGGTGAGCGCCACCACCGGGGTGTGCGGGCGGTGTTCGCTGGCCTCCCAGGCGCGCAGGCGTTCGGTGGCGGAGAAGCCGTCGAGCACCGGCATCTCGCAGTCCATCAGCACCAGGTCGTACTGGGTGGATTTCATCGCGGCCAGGGCTTCCTCGCCGTTGCTGGCAGTATCGGGCTGCAGGTTGAGCTTGCTCAGCATGCCACGGATGACCTTGGTGGAGATGCTGTTGTCCTCGGCGACGAGAATGCGGAAGTCGCTGGGAGGGACGTTCGAGGCGGGCTCGCTGGCCGGCGAGAGGTAGTTGCTCACGCCGCTGGGGCCGCGCTGCGACAGCTCTTCGGCGAGGGTCGCCTTGAGCGTATAGCCGGCCACCGGCTTGGCGAGGATGCGCTTGATCCCGGCGTTGCGGGCGATGATCTTGCTCGGTGCGTTGCTGATGCCGGTGAGCATGATCAGCAGGATGTCGTGGTTGAGGTTCGGGTCTTCCTGGATCTTGGTGGCCAGCTGCATGCCGGTCATGCCGGGCATGTCCTGGTCCAGCAGGACCACGTCGAAGTACTCGCGCAGGTGCGCCTTGGTGCGCAGCTGGGCCAATGCTTCCTTGCCCGAGGACACCGCGCTGACGTTCATGCCCCAGGCGCTGCACTGCTGCACCACCACCTTGCGGCAGGTCTGGTTGTCGTCCACCACCAGCAGGCGTGCACCCTGCAGCGGGCTGTCGAGGTCGGCGCCGGCCTGGTCGATCTGTTGCGGGTCCAGCGGCAGGCTGAGCCACAGCAGGTTGCCCGCGCCTTCGGTGCTGTTGCCGCTCTCGACCCCGCTTTCTATTCCAAAGTCGCCGGACATCAGGCGGATCAGTTGGCGCGCGATGATCAGGCCGAGGCGGCTGCTCATGCGGGTAGCGGAGAGGAAGTCACGGCTGTGCAGTTCGGCGGTGAGCAGGGCCTGGCGGTCGGCGGCATCCAATGGGCGGCCGCTGTCCTGCACGGCGATGCGCAGGCGCGGGCGATCTGCTGGGCCGTCCAGCGCGACGACGAGGAGGATTTCGCCCTCGTCGGTCTGCTTGAACGCGTTGTCCAGCAGGCTCAGGACGGCCTGGCGCAGGCGCGTCGGGTCGCCGCTGACGATGCGCGGCACCTGCGGCTGGGTGAAGCTGATCAGCTCGACTTTCTGCTGTTCGGCCTTGGCGCGGAAGATCGCCAGGCAGTCCTCGATCAACGCACCGAGATCGAACTGCACCTCGTCCAGCTCGATTTGCCCGGACTCCAGCTTGGAGATGTCGAGGATCTCGTTGATCAGCGAGAGCAACTCGTTGCCCGCGCTGTGGATGGTCTGCACGTAATCGCGCTGCTTGGCCGACAGTGGGGTGCCGAGCAGCAGCTCGGTCATGCCCAGCACGCCGTTCATGGGGGTGCGGATCTCGTGGCTGATCTTCGCCAGGAAGTCGCCCTTGGCCTTCAGTTCGGCGACGTTGGCGGCGCGCTGGCGGCTGGCGGCGAACTGATCGTTCTGGATTTTCCGCTGGCGCTCTGCGAGGGCCAGGCTGAGCAGGAACCCGACCACCGCGGAGAGGCTCAGCAGGCCGCTGCCCAGCCATTCCGCGCGGGTCGCCGCGTAGCCCAGCAGCGATGGCAGGCACAGGCACCAGATCACCACGAAGAGCCCCATGCCGATGGCGAACAGGCGTGCCGGCCGGTAGGCGTGGATCCAGTAGTAGACCGCCACGCCGAGCATGCCCAGAGTCACCAGCGTGATCATCCCGTACACCAGGCTGCTGATCGACAGGCCGAGCACCAGGTTGAGCGCGACGCCCAGCAGCACCAACCCGGCGGTGCCGCCCAGCAACAGGCGCTTGAGCGGCAGGCGCGGGGTGAGGTCACGGAAGAAGCTCGCGGTGTAGCCCAGTGCGCAGAACAGCGTTACGACCAGGCAGGCCAGAGCGGCCATCGGTTGAAGCGACTGGTTGCTGCCGTACCAGGGGCTGAGCAGACCGAACAGGTTAAGGCAGGCCAGCAACAGGCTGACGTGCACGCCGGCCAGCCACAGGCCGCTGGCAACGCGGGTGTAGGCGAAGCGCACGAGGTTGTAGATCAACAGCATGGCCAGGCAGCCGATCAGCACACCGAAGTGCAGCGGGCGCTGGTCATTGCTCGGCTGGCCGGCGGCCTCGATGCTGATGTTCGGCCGCAGCGGCATCGTCGAGGCGAGGCGCAGGTAAAGGTCCAGCGGCTCGGCGGCGGTGCGCAGCGGGATCACCAGGTCGCTACTGAGCAGCGGACGCTGCACCGGGGAGAGGTTGCCGGCGCTCTTCTGCTCGAGCACTTTCTGCCCGTCGAGGATGAACATCTCGAAACTGTCCAGGCTCGGTGCGAACAGGCGCAACTGCTGGGGCTCGTCGTTGGCAGGCAGGCGGAAGTGCAGCCAGGTTGCGCCGGGGCCGGCGGGGGCATGCAGGTCGCTGATGTCGAGGGGGCTGAAGAGGGTGCGGTAGCGGGGGGAAATCACGTCCTGCAGTTGCAGGCGAGCGTCGCTGTCGTGGAGCTGGGACCAGCCGGGATCCTGGCTTGCCGCGTAGGTCGGGAGACAGACCAGAGCGGCCAGCAGCAAGCTGACGAGGAGTCCTGTGGCAGTCCAGAGCCGACGCACGGCGAAGTCCCTTCGGTAGTGAGTGGGCGGATTATAGCCAAGTGTGCTGAAGGCCGTAATCCACCCGGGCACGCCAGGACGGTGGGGAGAAGGCGTCCGGCGGGGGACGCCTCCGCCCGTCGGGTCAGTCCTCGCCGCGTTCGCGAGCGATGGCGCGGTAGCCGATGTCCTTGCGGTAGAAGCTGCCGTTCCAGCGGATCTTCTCTGCCAGACGGTAAGCCTGCTCCTGGGCGGAGGAGACGGTCGGGCCGATGGCCGTGGCGCACAGTACGCGCCCGCCTGCGGTGACGATCTGGCCGTCCTTGAGCGCGGTGCCGGCGTGGAACACCTTGCCGTCGAGCTTGGCGGCATCGTCGAGGCCCTCGATGACGTCCCCCTTGGCGTAGTCGCCCGGGTAGCCGCCAGCGGCGATCACGACGCCCACGGTGGGACGCGGGTCCCAGGTGGCTTCGACCTTGTCCAGGGCCTTGGCCAGGGCGGCCTCGACCAGCAGGACCAGCGACGATTCCAGGCGGACCATGATCGGCTGGGTTTCCGGGTCGCCGAAGCGGCAGTTGAACTCGATGACCTTGGGCGCACCGCTCTTGTCGATCATCAGGCCGGCATAGAGGAAACCGGTGTAGACGTTGCCTTCCTCGGCCATGCCGCGCACGGTCGGATAGATCACTTCGTCCATCACGCGCTGATGCACGTCGGCAGTCACGACCGGAGCGGGCGAGTATGCGCCCATGCCGCCGGTGTTCGGGCCGGTGTCGGCGTCGCCGACGCGCTTGTGGTCCTGGCTGGTGGCCATGGGCAGCACGTTCTGGCCGTCGACCATGACGATGAAGCTGGCTTCCTCGCCGTCGAGGAACTCTTCGATCACCACGCGCGAACCGGCGTCACCGAAGGCGTTGCCGGCGAGCATGTCGCGCACGGCGTCCTCGGCTTCGGCCAGGGTCATGGCGACGATCACGCCCTTGCCCGCGGCCAGGCCGTCGGCCTTGATCACGATGGGCGCGCCTTTCTCTTTCAGGTAGGCCAGCGCCGGCTCGACTTCGGTGAAGTTCTGGTAGTCGGCGGTGGGAATCCTGTGGCGCGCGAGGAAGTCCTTGGTGAAGGCCTTGGAGCCTTCCAGTTGGGCCGCGCCAGCGGTGGGGCCGAAGATGTCCAGGCCGCGCGAGCGGAACAGGTCGACCACGCCTTTGACCAGAGGGGCTTCGGGGCCGACGATGGTCAGCTGCACGTTCTTCGCGGCGAAGTCGGCCAGCGCTTCCAGGGCCAGCACGTCGATGGCGACGTTCTCGCACTTGGCCTCGGTCGCGGTGCCGGCGTTGCCCGGTGCGACGAAGACCTTCTGTACGCGCGAATCCTGCGCGACCTTCCAGGCCAGCGCGTGCTCGCGACCGCCGCTACCGATGATGAGTACGTTCATTGGAGTTCTCCTGAACAGTTCCGGCTTGGCCGGATTGTCGGGTATCGCTTCGCTCCACCCAACCTACGAATTCTCACGATCAGTCCGCTCTTCACGAACCAATCTCAAGGGGCGCAATCAGGCTCGTAGATGCAAGGCGCCCGGCCCTTCACCCAGCGGAGTTGCCTTCTGGCAATGAGCATGGGGGAAGGGCCGGGCAACGCCGCAGATGCGAGTCCGAGTGCGTCCTTACCACTTAGTGGCGGAAGTGGCGCATGCCGGTGAACACCATGGCGATGCCGGCCTCGTCGGCTGCGGCGACCACTTCGTTGTCACGCATCGAACCACCTGGCTGGATCACCGCAGTGATGCCGGCCTTGGCGGCATTGTCGATGCCGTCGCGGAACGGGAAGAAGGCGTCGGAAGCCATCACCGCACCTTTCACTTCCAGGCCGGCATGCTCGGCCTTGATGGCGGCGATGCGCGCGGAGTTCACGCGGCTCATCTGGCCGGCGCCGACACCGACGGTCTGGCGCGCCTTGGCGTAGACGATGGCGTTGGACTTGACGAACTTGGCGACTTTCCAGGCGAAGATCAGGTCGTGGATTTCCTGCTCGCTCGGCGCGCGCTGGGTGACGATCTTCAGGTCATTGGCGGTGATCATGCCGATGTCGCGGCTCTGCACCAGCAGGCCGCCGTTGACGCGCTTGAAGTCCCAGCCCGGCGCACGCTCGGCCGGCCACTCGCCGCACTCCAGCAGGCGTACGTTGGCCTTGGCGGCTACCACGGCACGTGCGGCTTCGGAGATTTTCGGTGCGATGATGACTTCGACGAACTGGCGCTCGACGATGGCCTGGGCGGTTTCGCCGTCCAGCTCACGGTTGAAGGCGATGATGCCGCCGAAGGCCGACTCGGTATCGGTGGCGTAGGCCAGGTCGTAGGCCTTGCGGATGCCGCCTTCGTTTTCCGGAACCACGGCCACGCCGCACGGGTTGGCGTGCTTGACGATGACGCAGGCCGGCTTGACGAAGCTCTTCACGCACTCCAGCGCGGCGTCGGTGTCGGCCACGTTGTTGAACGACAGCTCCTTGCCTTGCAGCTGGATGGCGGTGGAGACGCTGGCCTCGCCTTTCTTCGCCTCGACGTAGAAGGCCGCGCTCTGGTGCGGGTTCTCGCCGTAGCGCATTTCCTGCGCCTTGATGAACTGGCTGTTGAAGGTGCGCGGGAAGGCGCCGCGATCGTCGGTGGACAGGGTGTCGCGCGCCTGGTCGATGGTGCCCAGGTAGTTGGCGATCATGCCGTCGTAGGCCGAGGTGTGCTCGAAGGCCTTCAGGGCCAGGTCGAAGCGCTGGGCGTAGGTCAGGCCGCCGGCTTTCAGGGCGCTGACGATGCTGGCGTAGTCACCGGCGTTGACCACGATGGCAACGTCCTTGTGGTTCTTCGCCGCGCTGCGGACCATGGTCGGGCCGCCGATGTCGATGTTCTCGATGGCGGTCGGCAGGTCGCAGTCGGCCTTGGCCACGGTCGCTTCGAATGGGTACAGGTTGACCGCCACCAGGTCGATCGGCTTGATACCGTGCTCTTCCATGACTGCGCCGTCGAGGTCGCGGCGGCCGAGGATGCCACCATGGATCTTCGGGTGCAGGGTCTTCACGCGGCCGTCCATCATCTCCGGGAAGCCGGTGTAGTCGGCCACTTCCACGGCGGCGATGGCGTTGTCCTTGAGCAGCTTGTAGGTGCCGCCGGTGGAAAGAATCTCCACGCCAAGGGCAGCCAGCTCACGGGCGAAATCGACGACGCCGGTCTTGTCGGAAACGCTGATCAGCGCACGGCGGACGGGCAGGCGGGTGGTTTGGTCGGTCATAACGGCTTCCACAAAGGCTTCGGGCTTTTCGCGTGTCAGGCGTGGGCCCGGCTGACCTTCAGGTCGCGGGCCCGCGCCTGCCACCTGTCAGAGAAGATCGTACTGCTTGAGTTTCTTGCGCAGGGTTCCGCGGTTCAGCCCCAGCAGTTCGGAGGCTTTGGTCTGGTTACCCTTCACGTGGTTCATGACGGTTTCCAGCAGCGGTGCTTCGACTTCGCAGAGCACCATGTTGTACACGTCCGTGACCGGCTGCCCTTCGAGATGGGCGAAATAGTTGTGCAGTGCCTTTTCCACGCTGTCGCGGAGGGTCTGACCCTCCTGCGTCGGAGTGGTCAGGTGCTGTTTAAGGTTGGCGTTGTCGCTCACGGGTGTCATTCCACTCACTAATGTCTCGGTCATCGTTGTCATGCGGCCACCCCTTCTCCGTTATTGTGGCGCTCGGCGAAGAACTGCCTGACGCTGGCGCTCTGTGCATCCGTGTCCTGCAAACGATTGAACTGGGAACGGAACTCCGCCGCTCCCGGTAGGGTTGCGAGGTACCAGCCCACATGCTTGCGGGCAATTCGCACACCCATTTCCTCCCCATAAAACGCATGCAATGCAGCGAGGTGCTCGAGCAGGATGCTCTGTACCTCGTGCAGACTCGGCGCCGGCAACAGCTCGCCGGTGCTCAGGTAATGATCGATCTCGCGGAAGATCCAGGGATTACCCTGGGCGGCGCGGCCGATCAGCAAGGCGTCCACGCCCGTCTGCTCGAACACCTGCCGTGCCTTGCGCGGTGAATCGATATCACCATTGGCGAAGACCGGAATCGAAACCGCCTGCTTGATCGCTGCGATGGTTTCGTACTCCGCCTCGCCGGTGTAGAGGTCGGCACGGGTCCTGCCGTGTACCGCCAGCGCCTGGATGCCCGACTGCTCGGCGATCCGCGCCACCGTCACACCGTTCTTGTTCGACCGGTCCCAACCGGTGCGAATCTTCAGGGTGACGGGAACCTCTACCGCCGCGACCACCGCCTCGAGGATGTCGGCCACCAGCCGTTCATCCTTCATCAGCGCGGAGCCTGCGGCCTTGTTGCACACCTTCTTTGCCGGACACCCCATGTTGATGTCGATGATCTGGGCGCCGAGCTCCACGTTGCACCGTGCGGCTTCCGCGAGCATCTGCGGGTCGCCGCCGGCGATCTGCACCGAGCGTGGCTGATCCTCGTGGTCGTGCTGCAGGCGCAGGCGCGACTTGCGGCTGTTCCACAGGCGAACGTCACTGGTGACCATCTCCGATACCACCATGCCGGCGCCGAGGCGGCGGCACAGCTGGCGGAACGGACGATCGGTGACGCCGGCCATCGGGGCCAGGATCAGTCTGTTGGGCAGTGTGTAGGAGCCGATGCGTACCACCGACTGGTTTTCCATGGTCAATGGGGCGGGAACACCGAGACGCCGCGTGTTACGAGACTCGCGGATGCTGTCGGGGCCTGCCACCGGTGCTAGCAAAAAAGGGAGGGCATGATACCCGCTCTCGATGACCGGATAAAGGCGATTTTGGATAAATTCTGAACAATCCCGGGCTTAGTACCCCAGGTTGGAAGACGAGCGGAACTGGCGTTCTCAGGCGCTTTGAGCTACCGGCCGGGTTATTCCGGCGAGTGGAAGCTCAGGCTGTAGTTCACCGCTTTGGGGCCCGGGTCGAGGATGTCCAGGGAGATGTGGATCGGTGTCTGCGGCGGCATCTCGCTCTGTCCGGCAAGTTCGCCCGAAAGGTACTCGCTGGGCTTGAAGCGGCGGCTGGCGATCAGCTGGCCGTTCAGGTCGGCGAAGCGCATCTCCAGCAGCGGGAAAGGCTGGGAGAAGTTGGCGCGGTTGTAGATGATCGCGTCCACCACCAGTGCGCCGCTGAAGTCCGGGTGGCTGCGCACCACCAGGTTGCTGCTGCGGATCTGCTCCACGTCGACCTTGGAGGGCAGGGTGCAGCCCAGTTCCGGGCAGGCCTGGGCGAACCAGGGGCGGTACTGGTCCTGGCGGGCCAGTTCGTCGAAGTGATAGGCGATGTACTGGCCGGCGAGACCGGCCAGGGCCAGCAGCACCAGCAACAGCCAGAACAGGCGCCGGCCCCAGCGGCTTTTCGGCTTCTGCCAGTCGAGTTGCAGCGGCTCGTCGCTGAGATCGCTCAGGCCGTCGTTGCCCAGGCCAGGTTCCGCGCGGCGACTTTCTCCACGTTGCTCGGTCTGCGGTTCGTCGTCCTCGTCGTCCGTGCCGGGCTCGTCGTCATCGCGGCGTGCGCTGAAGGCGGGGAGCGCTTCGTCATCGGTTTCGGCGCTTAGCGGCGCCGGGTCGAGACGCGGTTCGTGCTCCGGCTCTTCCTCAGTCTCGTCTGGCCCGGATTCCTTGTCGGCCACCCGGCGCGCGCTGGCGGGCGGCGTCTCGCGCTCGTCGGCGGGCAGTTGGCCGAGGCTGGGTTCCTGGCGGGAAGCACGGCTGGCGCCACGTTGTTCCTCTTCCAGCAGGGCTTCGGCCCAGCGCTCGTCGTGCGGGTCGCGCTTCTCTTCCTGGCGGGTCTGCAGGGCTTCGCTGGGGCGCGGCGCGCGCTCGATGCTGAGGAACTCCTGGGACAGCTCGAACTCATCGAGCTTGGCCAGCTCCTCGTCGAGGTTGAGGCTGTCCAGATCGAGATCGTCGTGGATCCACAGCGTCTCGTCCTTTTTCGACGGCGCAGGGGCGGGCTTGGCAGGCTCGCGGGTCACGGTCGCTGCCGGCGCGATCACCGTGGCCGCGGCGATGACCGGGGCGGGCTCGGCAAGCGGCGCGGGTTTCGCTTCCACCTTTGCTTCGGCGATGGCGGGCTTTTCCGCGACATCGCTGGAGTGGCGTGCGGCATGGGGCGCCAGTGGCCAGCCGAGCGTGGCGGTGCCGGGAGCGCTCGGCGTGACGGGCTTTTCAGGCGCAACGGTGTTGACGGTCGGCGCGGGAGCGGGTGCCGCGGCGACCGGCTCCGGGGCTTTCGCCGGTGCGGCTTGAACGACTGGCTCCGGCGCAGGGGGCGTTTGGGGAGCCTCCACGGGCCGTGCCGGAGCGACGGTCGGTGCCGGCGCCTGGGGAGGCTCGTCCACCATGTTCTGCGGCGCGCTGAAGACTTTCAGGCAGGTTCCGCAGCGCACAGCACCGCTGGCCGCGCCCAGTTGCGCCGCGTTGACGCGGAAACGGGTCTGGCAATGGGGGCACTGGGTGATGAAGCTGTCGCTCATGCGGCGGTCCGGCGGAAAAATCTGGCAGTTAGTCTAACTCAAGCCCCGTGCGGCGGGCACTCAGCGGCGGCGGCCGCTGATGCGGATCCAGCCATCGCGCTCGGCGGTCGGGTCGAGGTCGAAGGCGCCTTCGTAGGCTGCACGCACTTCCTCGGCCTGTTCGGCGAGGATGCCCGAGAGGGCCAGCAAGCCGCCGGACTTCACCAGCCCGGTGAGCTGCTCTGCCAATGTGACCAGCGGACCGGCCAGAATGTTCGCCACCAGGACATCCGCCGGTTCTTTCGGCAGATCGGCGGGCAGATAGACAGGGAATTTCGCCGGGTCGATGCCATTGCGCGAGGCATTGTCGCGGGAGGCTTCCAGCGCCTGCGGGTCGATGTCGGTGCCGACCGCCTGCTCCGCGCCCAGCAGCAGCGCGGCGATGGCGAGGATGCCGGAGCCGCAGCCGAAGTCCAGCACCTGCTTGCCGACCAGCGCCTGGCCGTCCAGCCATTCCAGGCACAGGGCGGTGGTCGGGTGGGTGCCGGTGCCGAAGGCCAGGCCCGGGTCAAGCAGCAGGTTGACCGCTTGGGGCTCTGGTGCGTCGTGCCAGCTGGGAACGATCCACAGGCGGCGGCCAAAACGCATCGGCTTGAAGTTGTCCATCCAGCTGCGTTCCCAGTCCTGGTCCTCGATACGCTCGATCTGGTGCTGTGGCAGCTCGCCGCCGGTGAGGAGGGACAAGTGGGCGACCAGCGAGGCTTCGTCGGTGTCGGCCTCGAACAGCGCGAGCAGGTGGGTATGGCTCCACAGTGGCGTGGTGCCCAGGTCCGGCTCGAAGATCGGCTGGTCTTCGGCGTCCATGAAGGTCACGGAAACGGCACCCACTTCCAGCAGCGCATCTTCGTAGGTTTCCGCCTGATCCGGGGTGATGGCGAGTCGGACTTGAAGCCAGGGCATGGGGCGGTACCTCGATCGTGCTGGGATGGCGCTGGAAAAGACAACGGACCGCCTGGGCGGCCCGCCGATAAAGGCGGCAAGCTTACTGCACGGCACCGCGCCGCACCAGCGTGCCACAAAGCACAAGGGCCGCCCGGAGGCAGCCCTTGTGCTGGAGCGAGGCAAGGCAGGACTCAGTGCTTGTCCATGCCCAGCTTCTTCTCCAGGTAGTGGATGTTCACGCCACCCTTGCAGAACTCCTTGTCGCGGACCAGCTCCTTGTGCAGCTCGGTGTTGGTCTTGATGCCATCGACGATCAGCTCGTCCAGCGCATTACGCATGCGCGCCATGGCTTCATCGCGGTCCTTGCCGTAGGTGATGATCTTGCCCACCAGCGAATCGTAGTTCGGCGGTACGGCGTAGCCGCTGTACAGGTGCGAATCCACACGCACGCCGTTGCCGCCCGGTGCGTGGAAGTGCTTCACCTTGCCGGGGCTCGGCATGAAGGTCTTCGGGTCTTCGGCGTTGATCCGGCATTCCAGCGCATGGCCACGGATGACCACGTCTTCCTGCTTGATCGACAGCTTATTGCCCGAGGCGATGCTGAGCATCTCCTTGACGATGTCGATGCCAGTGACCATCTCCGACACCGGATGCTCCACCTGGACGCGGGTGTTCATCTCGATGAAGTAGAAGCGGCCGTTCTCGTAGAGGAACTCGAAGGTGCCGGCGCCACGGTAGCCGATTTCCACGCAGGCCTGGACGCAGCGCGCCAGCACTTCGGCGCGAGCCTTCTCGTCGATGCCCGGTGCTGGTGCTTCTTCCAGGACCTTCTGGTGACGACGCTGCAGGGAGCAGTCGCGGTCGCCCAGGTGGATGGCGTTGCCCTGGCCGTCGGAGAGCACCTGGACTTCCACGTGACGCGGGTTGGTCAGGAATTTCTCCAGGTAGACCATCGAGTTGCCGAAGGCCGCGCCCGCTTCGGTGCGGGTCAGCTTGGCGGACTTGATCAGGTCTTCCTCGTGGTGCACGACGCGCATGCCGCGACCACCACCACCACCGGCGGCCTTGATGATCACCGGGTAGCCGACCTCGCGGGCGATGGCCAGCGCGGTTTCTTCGTCTTCGGGCAGTGGGCCGTCGGAGCCCGGTACGGTCGGCACGCCGGCTTTCTTCATGGCGTCCTTGGCGGACACCTTGTCACCCATCAGGCGGATGACGTCGGCGCTCGGGCCGATGAAGGTGAAGCCCGAGCGCTCGACCTGCTCGGCGAAGTCGGCGTTCTCGGCGAGGAAGCCGTAGCCGGGGTGGATGCCCACGGCACCGGTGACCTCGGCCGCGGCGATGATCGCCGGGATGTGCAGGTAGGACTGCGCAGCCGGGGCCGGACCGATGCAGACCGCTTCGTCGGCCAGCGACAGGTGCATCAGCTCGCGGTCGGCGGTCGAGTGCACGGCCACCGTCTTGATGCCCAGCTCCTTGCACGCGCGCAGGATGCGCAGCGCGATTTCGCCGCGGTTGGCGATCAGTACTTTTTCCAACATCGCAGGTTCCCCGCGGTTTAAACGATGGTGAACAGGGGCTGGTCGAACTCGACCGGCTGGCCGTTCTCCACGAGGATCTGACCGATCACGCCGCTGGTCTCGGCCTCGATGTGGTTCATCATCTTCATGGCTTCGACGATGCAGAGGATGTCGCCTTTCTTCACGCTCTGGCCGACTTCGACGAAGTTGGCGGAGGTCGGCGAGGCAGCGCGGTAGAAGGTGCCAACCATCGGCGAGCGCACGGCGCCAGCGAGGTTCTGGGCAGCCGGGGCGGCTTCAGCGGCCGGCGCGGCAGCGGCTGCGGCGGCGACCGGAGCAGCGGCCGGCGCCGGAGCGTAGGCCGGGGCGGCAGCGTAGATCGGCTGGGCGGCGGTCTTGCTGTGACGGCTGATGCGTACGGATTCTTCGCCCTCTTTGATCTCCAGTTCGTCGATACCGGATTCTTCGAGCAGTTCGATCAGTTTCTTGACTTTACGGATGTCCATCAGTGTTCGCTCTCCCAGGTGAGGTCACGGGCGTTCAAGTTGTTCGAGGGCGGATTCCAGGGCCAGGCGGTAGCCTGTGGCGCCCAGACCGCAGATCACCCCTACCGCCACGTCGGAAAAATAGGAGTGATGCCGGAAAGGTTCACGTTTGTGCACGTTGGAGAGGTGCACTTCGATGAATGGGATGCTCACTGCGAGCAATGCGTCACGTAGCGCGACACTTGTATGCGTGAACGCGGCCGGATTGATCAGGATGAAGTCGACGCCTTCGTTGCGCGCGGCGTGGATCCGGTCGATCAGTTCGTACTCGGCGTTGCTCTGCAGGTACATCAGGTGGTGGCCGGCCTCGCGGGCGCGGCGCTCCAGGTCCTGGTTGATCTGCTCGAGGGTGACGGAGCCGTATTTGTCGGGCTCGCGGGTGCCCAGCAGATTGAGGTTGGGCCCGTGCAGTACCAGTAAGGTCGCCATCTGGATGCGGTAGTCCTTGTTCTTGGCGGGAAAAGATAGGGCGGGACTATGCCGGAAAGCTGGCGTGACTGTCCAGTCATGCCGGTTTTGCCGTAGATGTCAGCATGTTGCCAGCCGATTACGGCAAAACCGTTGCAGTCAATCTGGGGTCAGGAGCGCTTTCCCGCCTGATTGAGGCGGTCGGCGAGGGTGACGGCGTCGGTTTCGCCGATGATGCGCAGGTCGCTCCATTCGTCGCCTTTTGCCGAGAAGAACAGCAGCGCGGGCGGGCCGAACAGGTTGTAGCGATCGAGCAGGGCGCGCTGCTCCTGGGTGCTGGCGGTCATGTCGAAGCGCAGCAGGACGAAGCCGGGCAGCTGCGACTGGACTTCCGGGGCGGGCAGCACCTGGCGCTCAATGATCTTGCAGCTGATGCACCAGTCGGCGTACCAGTCCAGCAGCACCGGGCGACCGGCGGCCTGGGCGCTGGCCAGGGCTGCGTTGAGCTGCGCCGGGGTGGTGATGTTCTGCCAGTCGCCGGGAGTGGTCGTCGGCGGGCCGGCGTGCAGGCCTGGGGTACTGCGACCCAGCGGGTGCAGCGGGTCGGATTCGCCGCGCAGGGCGCCGGTCCAGGCGGCCACGGCGTAGACCAGCAGCATCAGGCCGAACAACTGACCGAGGCGCTGCAGGGGCTTCTTCGGCCCCAGTTCGAGGGTGCCAATGGCCAGGGCGACGCCGCCGGCCAGGGTGCCCCAGAGCGTCAGCGAAACCGGCCCGGAGACGAGGCGGTCGAGCATCCAGATGGCCACGGCCAGCAGCATGACGCCGAAGACGTTGCGCACGCCGTTCATCCAGGCGCCGCTCTTGGGCAGCAAGGCGCCGCCGCCAACGGCGAAGATCACCAGCGGTGTTCCCATGCCCAGGCCCAGGGAGAACAGCAGCAGGCCGCCGCCGACTGCATCACCGGTGCTGCTGATATAGAGCAGCAGGCCGGCCAGCGGGGCGGTGACGCAGGGCGACACCAGCAGGCTGGAGAGCACGCCCAGGGTCGCTGCGCCGGCGATGGAGCCGCCGCGCGTGTTGTTGGCCATGTTGTCCAGGCGCTCGCGCAGGAAGCCCGGCAGGCGCAGCTCGAAGGCGCCGAACATGGCGATGGCGAAGACTACGAAGAAGGCTGCGAAGGGGATCAGCACCCAGGGCGACTGCAGCATCGCCTGCAGGTTGAGCTTGGCGCCGAACAGGCCCATCAGGGTGCCGAGCACCGCGTAGCAGGCCGCCATCGGCAGCACATAGGCGAGCGACAGGGCGAGGCCGCGCATGCCGCCCGGGCGACCGCGCAGCACGACCCCGGAGAGGATCGGCAGCATCGGCAGCACGCACGGCGTGAAGGTCAGCGCCAGGCCCAGCAGGAAGAAGATCACCAGCGCACGGCCGAGCTTCTTGATCTTGCCCGGCTCATGGTCGCCCAGCAGGCTGGCCAGCGGGTTGCCCGAGGCGGCGGACGTGGCAGTGGCGGAGGGTGCGGAGCCGGTCACGACGCTGGCGGCCTGCCCGTCGGCGATCTGCAGGCGGGTGGTTTCCGGCGCGTAGCACAGGCCTTTGTCGGCGCAGCCCTGGTAGCTGACGACGAGGGTGAAGGGCTTGTGCTGCGGGTTGACCAGCGGTACGTCGATGTCGGTGATGGCGTAGTAGACGACGGTGTCGCCGAAGTAATCGTCGTGGTGCTGTTTGCCCGGTGGCAGCTTCACCTCGCCGACGCTCACGCCGCTGTCGGCGGGCTCGACCTTGAAGCTGAAACGGTGCTGGTAAAGGTAGTAGCCGTCGGCATTGATGAAGCGCAGCTTCACTTGCTGGCTGTCGCTGTCCTCGACGCTGACGCGGAAGGCCTCGGCCACCGGCAGGAAGTCGCCCTTGGCCGGTTGCCCGACGGCGAAGCCGCCCTTGTCGGCGGGTTTGTCGAACAGGCCGGCAGAGGCGGGCAGGGCGACGAGGAGCAGGAGCAGAGTGAGCAGGCGGCGCATGGACATCTCGCGGACTACGTAGTGGGCGGGCACACAGGTGGCGGGCATGATAGCGGAAAGCTTCCGGCACGGCCCGAGGCGTTGCCGGATCAGCTGTCACAAGACGTGATAGACGTTGTGGGACTGCGCCCGCGAGTCTCGGTTCCCCCAGCGCCGCTGCGTCAATCGGCCGCGCGCTGGCCAAAGGCGGCCAGCAGGTCGTCGACGAAGGCCTGCTCGGCGTCGCCGGGGTGGCGGCCGCGGTGGCGAGTGAGGCTGAAGTCCACGTCGAAGCCCAGCTCGTCCGCCAGCAGCTCGCGCAGTTGACCGCGCTCGATCCAGGGCTGGGCGACATGCCTGGGCAGGTAGCCGATGTGCGCGCCGGAAAGAATGAATGCCAGGCTGCCGTCCACCTGCTCGCAGCGCGCGCTGCTGCGGCTGGTCTGCAGCGGTTCGTCGGCAGCGATGAAGCGGTAGGGGTGCAGCACCTGGTCGGCGTCGGCGAGGGAGCCGCGGGTCGGTTTCTTTTCCTTGAACGCCGGATGGCCGGCGCCGCAATAGAGCCCCTGCGGCTCGATGAACACGCTAGTGTGCTCCAGCGCGGCCTGGGTGCCAGCGAAGTAGCCGACTGCCAGGTGCAGGCGATCCTGCAGCAACAGGCGTTCCAGTTCGGCGGGCGTGGCGGTGAGCAGGTCCAGGGTGACCGCCTCGTTGCGCTGGCGGAAACGCCGGATGGCGTCGGACAGCCGCGCCAGCACGCTCTCCTCCAGGCTTTCCGACAGGCCAATGCGTACCTCGCCGAGCAGTTTGTCCGCCACGCCGCGCGCTTCGTCACGGAAGTCCTCGATGGACAGGAACAGCCGCCGCGTCGCCTGCAGCAGGTGCTCGCCCTTGGGCGTCAGGCGGAAGCCCCCCTTGCCGCGTTCGCACAATCGATAGCCCAGCCGCGTCTCGAGCTTGGCCATCTGGATGCTGATGCTCGGCTGGCTCAGACCCAGTTCGCCCTGCGCGGCGCTGAAGCCGCCGCATTCCACCACGGTGACGAACAGCCGCAGCAGTTGCAGGTCGAGGTCGCGCAATTGGCTGAGCATGGCCTTCTCCAAACATTGTCATGGGGAAATGCCAAAGTAATTAACTTTGTATTTTTACAAAGTAAAGCCCGCCCCATGCTCGCCCCATAACCACAACAACTCCGAGGCGATGATCATGCGTGTGTTCTTCCGGGCGACTCTCGCGGCGCTGGCCGTGGCGCTGGCTGTGCCCCTGCAGGCGCAGGAGCGGGTGCTCAACCTCTATAACTGGGCGGATTACGTCGGCGCGGACGCCCTGCAGCGGTTTCAGAAGGAAACCGGTATCCGCGTCAAATACGACACCTTCGACAGCGCCGAGGTGCTCGACAGCAAGCTGATGACCGGCCGCAGCGGCTACGACGTTGTGTTCCCCGCCAGCAGCGGACTGGCCCGCGCTATCCAGGCCAAGGCGGTGCAGCCGGTGGACGACGCGCAACTGAAGAACGTCGCCAACCTCGACCCGGAACTGCTGGCCAAGCTGGCCGCCATCGATCCCGGCAACCGTTTCGGCGTGCCCTACACCTGGGGCACCGTGGGCCTGGCGATCAACAAGGACGCGGTGCTCAAACGCCTCCCCAACGCACCGCTGGACAGCCTCGACCTGCTGTTCAAACCCGAGTACGCCAGCCGCCTGGCCGACTGCGGCATCTCGCTGATCGACTCGCCGCAGGAAGTCATCAGCGTGGCACTGAATTACCTGGGCAAGTCGCCCTACAGCACCGACGCGGCCGATCTGGCCGAGGTTCGCCAGTTGCTGGAGAAGCTGCAGCCCAACGTGCGCTACATCGCCAGCGGCAAGCACATCAACGACCTGGCCAACGGCACGCTGTGCGTCGCCCTGACCTACACCGGCGACGCGCTGATGGGCGCCGCCCAGGCCAGGCAGGCGAACAAGCCGTTCGAAGTGATCTACCGGATTCCGAAGGAAGGCACGCTCATCTGGTTCGACACCATGGCCATCCCGGTGGACGCGCCGCACCCGCAGGAAGCGCGCGCCTTCATCGACTTCATGCTGCGCCCGGAGTCCATCGCCGAGCTGACCAACACCCTGTACTTCGCCAACGCCAACCTCAAGGCCACACCGTTGCTGAATGCCGATGTCGCGGGCGACCCGGACATCTACCCGGCGCCGGCCATGCGCCAGAAGCTGTTCGGCGAACAGTTGCTGACCTTGAAGCAGCAGCGCGAGCGCACCCGGCTGTGGTCGGCGTTCCGGACCCGTAGCTAAGGAAACCGCGGGCTTTCGTAGGGCGCATAACGCGCCAGCGTTATCCGCCGAGCCGAGCCAGGGCCGGCGCATAACCTGTTCCAGGTTATGCGCCCTACGTAGTTGAGTGCCTGGGACTCCCTCTCCCCCGCCCTCTCCCTAAAGGGAGAGGGAGCCGCTCGGAGTGGTCGGCAGACACGGCGTTCCGCCTGATGCCGATCAGTCCCCTCTCCCTTCAGGGAGAGGGTTAGGGAGAGGGTGGTCGTGCAGAAACCGAACCATCACGACAACACCACAAAGACATCGATGAGGACACCATGGACATCGCCCAGGACAACGACCAGGCCATTACCCGCGACAGCCTCTATGGCACCGCTGCCGAATCCACCTACGCCGGCGTCACCAGCTTCATGCGCCGCCGCTACAGTCGCGACCTGCGCGGCGTCGACCTGGTGGTCAGCGGCGTGCCCTTCGACACCGCTACCACCAACCGCCCCGGCAGCCGCTTCGGGCCGCGCGCGATCCGCGCCGCCTCGGTGCAGATGGCCTGGGCGCGGCATTTCCCCTGGGAGTTCGATCCCTTCGACCACCTGGCCGTGATCGATTACGGCGATTGCGCCTTCGACCACGGCGTGCCGCAGGGAACCCCGGACGTCATCGAAGCCCACGCCGCGCGTATTCTCGATGCCGGCTGTGCACTGCTGACCCTGGGCGGCGACCACTTCATCAGCTACCCGCTGCTCAAGGCCCACGCGAAGAAGCACGGCCCGCTGTCGCTGATCCACTTCGACGCCCACAGCGACACCTGGCCGGACGAGGATTGCCAGCGTATCGATCACGGCACCATGTTCTACCACGCCGCGCGCGAGGGGCTGGTCGACCCGGCGCGCTCGGTGCAGGTCGGCCTGCGCACCACCAATGATGACGTCATGGGGTTTCAGGTACTGGACGCCCGCGAGGTGCACCGCCAGACGCCGCAGGCCATCGCCGAGCGCATCCGCGCGCGGGTCGGCGACAACCCGGTGTACCTGACCTTCGACATCGACTGCCTCGACCCTGCCTTCGCGCCGGGGACCGGTACGCCGGTCTGCGGCGGGCTGAGTTCGCATCAGGCACTGGAAATCCTCCGCGCGCTGAGGGGCATCAACCTGGTGGGGATGGACGTGGTGGAAGTCGCGCCGCCCTACGACAGCGCGGAGATCACTGCCCTGGCCGGTGCGACCCTGGCGATGGAGATGGTTTGCCTGTACGCCGCGCGGCACAAGCTGGGCGAGCGTTAAGCCTTTCCTGGACGACGTTGGTAGCGGTTGACCGCCGCTGTTCCCCTGCAGGAGCGGGTCATGCCCGTGATCGCGCGCATGGTCCGCTCCTGCAGGTTTGCTCAGTTACACGCGGAAAGCCCTGACGGCGGTGTGCAGCGCGCCGCCCAGTTCCTGCAACTGCTCGCCCTGGCTGCGGCCCTGGCCGATCAGGCGCAGGTTCTCGCTGCCCAGTGCGTGGATGCGTTCGCTGTGGGAGCGGATCTCGCTGACCGCGCCGCTCTGGTGGGCTGAGCTTTCGGCGATACGTTCGGCCATGCTGGCGATGGTGCGGATGGCGCCGACCACTTCGTCCAGTGCGCCCTCGGCGGCGCCGGCCTGGTTGGCAGTGATCTCCGCATGCTCGACCTGGCTGCGCATGGCGTCCACCGACTGCCGGGCGGCCTGTTGCAGGCGGGCGGTGAGCTGCTGGATTTCCTCGGTGGCGCCGGCGGTGCGCAGGGCCAGTGAGCGCACTTCCTCGGCGACCACCGCAAAGCCGCGGCCCTGTTCGCCGGCCCGTGCGGCCTCGATGGCGGCGTTCAGCGCCAGCAGGTTGGTCTGCTCGGCGATGGAGCGGATCACCCCCAGCACATTGGCGATGGTGGCCGACTCTTCCGCCAGGTTCTCGATGGCCTGGGCGTTGCTCTGCACTTCGTCGACCAGGGCGCGCATGCCGTTTAGGCTGTTGCCGATGACCTGCTGGCCCTGCTCGACCGCCATGCCGGCTGCGTGGCTGGCCGAGGCGGCCTGACTGGCGTCGCCGGCCACCTGCTGGATCGCCGCTTCCATGTTGCCCAGCGCGTCGCGGATTTCCCCGGTGTCGCTGGCCTGGCGTTCGGCGCCGGCGTGCAGGCCGCCGCTGAGCTCGGCCAGGGCACGGCTGCTGCCGGCCACCTCCTCGGCCCGCTGGTGGATGGTGCCAACCAGGGTGCCCAGGAAATCGCGCAGACGGTTCAGCGATTCCTGCAGTTCCACCAGGTCGCGGGTGCGCGTGTCCAGGGCGATGGGCTGGGCGAAGTCGCCGCGTGCCCAGGTCGAGAGCGCCGGCACCAGTTGGCCGAGCACGCGCGCCAGGCGACGTTGCAGGGTATCGATGAGCAGCGCGGTGGCGAGGATCAGGGCGATCAGCGCGCCCTGGATGACGCGCACCTGTGCCTGGATCTTCGAGCGCTCCTCGCGGACCTGCGGCTCCAGGGTCGCCAGGGCCTGCTGCACGGCACCCACGCGCTGGGCGGTGGCATTGGCCAGTTCCTGGCGCTGGGCGATCAGCTGGCGGGTGCGGTTCAGTTCGTCGGGGTAGCGGCGCAGCACGCTGGCGAGCTCGCGCTTGAGGGTGACACCGCGGTCCTCGCTCTGTGCCTCGGCAGCCGGCTGGGATTCCAGCCCCATCATCGCGGCGAAGTCGTCGGAAGCGGAGGCCTGCTGCTCCAGTACGCCGAGCAACGGCAGGGCGTCGATGCGTTCGGCCAGTTGGCGCAGGGTGTCCAGCTCGCGCTGGATGTCCTCGGCCAGCGCTGGGTTGCCGCTTTCCACGAGTTTGGCGCGGGCGTGGGCCAGGCGGGTCAGGTGCAGGCCGGCCTGCAGCAGCGGGGTGCGGTATTCGCTGGCGGCGGGGTTCTGGCTGGCGTCGGCATAGGTGCCCAGCTGGTCGAGCGCGGCGAGCAGATCACGCTCGGCCTGCAGCAGCAGACCCTGCGGGTCGCCGGCGAGTTTGCCGGCAGCCAGCAACTGGTTGCCGCTGAACTGGCGCAGTTCGTCGAGGCTCTGGCCGAGCAGTTGGCTGAGGCGGTCCGGCAGTTGCGGCAGCTCCTCGGCCAACTCGTCCAGTCCCTGCTGGGCGGCCTTCTGCTTGAGCGCGTCACCGCTGGCGAGGTACGCCTGGATGTTCTGCGCGACCTTGCGCTCGAAGCCCTGGGAGAGTTCCAGGTAACGGTCCATCAACGTGAAGGGGCGCTCCAGGGCGCGTTGCGACCACCACAGGGTGGCGCCCAGCGCGAGGCACACGAGCAGGAGCAGGAAGGTGTTGAGGTTGGTGAGCAGCTTGAGGCGCATGGCAGGTCTCGACCGACAGCGAAAAACGGCGAGCCCTGAACCTATTGCAGTTTCGTTACTGGCTGATGACACGGTGCCAGCATTCGGTCGGAAAACAGCGCAGCAGAGCGCCGCGCCGGAGCGGCGGAGGAGTTACTTGTAGACCTCGACGCGGTTGCGGCCGCCGTGCTTGGCGGTGTACAGCGCCTCGTCCGCCTGTTTGGCGAGGGTCTTGATGTCCATGTCCTCGCCCAGTTCGGCGATGCCGCAACTGAAGGTGCAGGAGAGGTCGTGGGGTTGCGCGGGGTAGTGAATCTCGGCGAAACGCTGGCGTATCTCCTCCAGCACTTTGCGCGCGGCCACGGCGTCGGTGTCCGGCAGCACCACGGCGAACTCTTCGCCGCCGTAGCGGCCGATGTGATCGGTCTTGCGCAGGCGCTGCTTGAGGAACAGCGCGAGGCTCTTGATCACGCGGTCGCCCATGGGGTGCCCGTAGGTGTCGTTGACCCGCTTGAAGTGGTCGATGTCGAGCATCGCGAAGGTCAGCGGGCGCTCCTCGCGACGGGCACGAAAGCGCGCGTCGTCGAGCAACTGCAGGGTGTGGGTGTGGTTGTACAGGCCGGTCAGGCTGTCGCGGACCATTCGTGCCTTGAGGCTGCGCGCGCGGGCGGCGCGGTTGCGCACGGTAGCGATCAGGTGGCGCGGCTTGATCGGCTTGGTGAGGAAGTCGTCGCCGCCCTCGCTCATGGCGTCGAGCTGCTTGTCCAGATCGTCTTCGGCGGACAGGTAGATGATCGGCACGCTGACATAGCGCTCGTGCTGGCGGATGACCTTGGCCAGCTCGGTGCCCAGGCACTCGGGCATGTACATGTCGAGGATGATCAGGTCCGGCTGGAACTCGGCCAGTTCGGCCATCACCGACAGCGGCGCGGTGAGCGCGCGGGTGACGATGCCGGCGCTGTTGAGGACCATCTCGGTGTGCGCGGCCTGGGCGCGGGAGTCGTCGACGATCAGCACGCGGAACGGCTCGTAGTGCGCCACGCGGGTCAGCGTCTCGATCTTTTCCAGCAGGCCGGAGGCGTCCAGCGCGCCGCTGAAGAAATCCTGGCCGCCAGCCCGGGCAGCCGCCAGTCGGGTCGGCGTATCGGTTTCCTCATGGCTGAAGAACAGCACCGGCAGCTTCTGCTTGAGACCCGCCTGGGCTTCGTCGGCCAGCGCCAGGCCCTGGCCGTTGGCGAAGTCGATTTCCATGACGATGGCGGCCGGATGGCGGTCGGCCATGGCGGCGCGGAAGGCATTGGCGTGCTCGCAGGGCTGCGCGGCCATGCCGAAGAACTCCAGCTGCTGGGCGAGGCGCTCGGCACGCTCCAGGTCCTGCAGGGCCAGGTAGACGGGTTTGCGCAGCGGCGGCAGGTGGGTCTGCTCGAACTGGTCGCCATGGCGCAGGCCGGTGCGCGACAGGCGCTGCATCAGGTGGTTCAGCTCGGTGATCAGTTCGCTGGAGAGACGCCCGCGGTTGCCCTGCACGGCGCGCAGGCACTGGTCGATGGCCTTGGCCAGGTCGGCGTGCTCCGCCTGCTCGAAGCGCTCGGCGTAGCGCTGCAGGCGCAGGCAGGCCTCGGCCAGCTCGGCCATCCCCGCGCTGTTCCACTCCGACCGCGACAGGCGCTGCCAGACTTCCAGCAGGTGACGAGCCTGGTGAATCACCCGCTGGGCGAAGTGATGCTTGAGGCGGTCGAGGGATGGATCGTCGAGCTCGGTCATCGCGCGCTTCTTTATAGAGCCGTACCGGCGGCCTGCGGGGCGAAGTTGTTTCCGCCGTGATACACACTGATGGCCCTATGCTACCAATCCTTGGTGGCAATAACAGTGCCTTCGGTCAAACATCCGAAGCTTTGTAATTCGCACCATTACCTAGCACCATGCGCAGGGTAGGCTGCGCTGACCTGCCGCCGTGCGGCATGCTTGCGCCGGTGGACCTAAAATCCCGGCACCCTGGGGCCGGTTGCGGGTCCAAGCTATCTTCGAATTCGGGACATCAAGGAACTTGCCATGTGGAACTGGAAGAAACGCGGCTCCGTGCGTGATCGCGTGGATGACACGGTAGACAACGCTCGCGCCTATTTCGGCGGCCCCTGGCTGGGTCGCGTACTGGGCGGCCTGCTGGGTGTCTATGTGGTGATCTGCGGGGCGATCGGCTGGTACTGGAGCCAGGAGCCGGACCTCTTCCCCGTGCAGCAGAATGCCCAGGCCGCCGCCGAGCGCGCCGGTCGTCAGATGGTGGTGGGCTACACCACGGTGGAAACCCTCAAGGAAGTGGTTGCCACGCTGCTCAACAAGCCGGGTGGCTACCTGTCCAACGATATCTTCCCGCCGGGTATCTGGCTGGACAACATCCCCAGTTGGGAATACGGCGCGCTGGTCCAGGTGCGCGACCTGTCGCGCGCGCTGCGCAAGGACTTCGCCCGCTCCCAGTCGCAGTCCACTGAGGATGCCGACCTGGCGCGCGCCGAGCCGCGGTTCAACTTCGACAACAAGAGCTGGGCGCTGCCGTCCTCCGAGTCGGAGTACGCCGAGGGTATCAAGTCGCTGGACCGCTACCTCGCCCGTCTCTCCGCCGATCCGGCCGGTGCGCAGTTCTACGCCCGCGCCGACAGCCTGAACAACTGGCTGGGTGATGTCTCCACCCGCCTGGGCTCGCTGTCCCAGCGCCTCTCGGCCAGCGTTGGCCGGGTCAAGCTGAACACCAACATCACCCCGCTCAAACCGGTCACCCCGGGCCAGGCGCCGGAAGTCGAGGAAGTGTTGCAGGAAACCCCCTGGCTGCAGATCGACAACGTGTTCTACGAGGCGCGTGGCCAGGCCTGGGCGCTGTCGCACATCCTGCGTGCCATCGAGGTGGACTTCGCCGACGTGCTGGCGAAGAAGAACGCTACCGTCAGCGTGCGTCAGATCATCCGCGAGCTGGAGGCCGCCGAGGCGCCGCTGTGGAGCCCGATGGTCCTCAACGGCAGCGGCTTCGGCGTGCTGGCCAACCACTCGCTGGTGATGGCCAACTACATCTCCCGCGCCAACGCCGCGATCATCGACTTGCGCCAACTGCTGGCCCAGGGCTGATCGATGACCGGCATCAGCGACAAGGAAGCCGCCCACCGGGCGGCTTCGGACGCCGAGAAGATCGCCTGGGTCGACGAAGACGACCAGTTGCTGGGCAGCCTGCCGCGCGCCGAGCTGCGCGCGCGCGGGCTGATCGGCCGTGGCACCTTCATCCTGCTGTTCAACTCTGCCGGCGAGCTGTGCGTGCACCGCCGCACCCTGAGCAAGGCGGTCTACCCTGGCTACTGGGACCCGGCAGCCGGCGGCATGGTGCAGGCGGACGAGAGCTACGCCGAGTCCGCTGCCCGTGAACTTGAAGAGGAACTGGGCATCGCCGGCGCCCCGCTGCGCGCCCACGGCACCTTCTTCTTCGACCAGCCGGACAATCGCCTGTGGTGCGCGGTGTTTTCCGCCGTATCCGATGCGCCACTGCGGTTGCAGCCGGAAGAGGTGCTGGAAGCGAAATTCATCGACCCGCACCAGGCGCTGGCGGAGGCCAAGACGGGCACGCTGTATTGCCCGGACTCGCTGGCGGCGCTGCGCAAGTACCTGGTCAGTTTCTGACGCTTTAACCCGCGGCGGGCTGCTCTTCGTAGGAGCGAGCTTGCTCGCGAAGGGCTCCGCAGTGGGGCTTTGTTCGCGAGCAAGCTCGCTCCTGCAACAACCCTGCTGCGCCGGCATGTCGCCAAACCGCCGATCAATGACGCATTTTCGCTCTTAGCATTTGCCTTCAATGCTGCTAAATTGCGCGACCTTTCCGGCAGGGTCCTCCACCGGGAATTGCGCAGCCCCTGCCTGAGTGGGGCGTCGCGGTCGGCGCCAGCCGGCCATTCGTTGACCTGGCCCGGAAAGACCGGTTCAGGGGCGGCGAGCTAGAGCGGAACAAGGCGGAAAGCGGCGAGGGCGCGGAGTTTACGTCAGTAAATGAGCACCCCGAGACGGTTTCCATCGCTGGTCCGCCGACGCGCAGCCGACCATGAGCAGTGTCGTAGAGGCCAATCCTGGGGATAAGCCCGGTGGTCAAGAAAGCATCCTCCCTGTCCGCCCTTGGCGGGCTCGTCTACTCCACTGATGCCGGCCGGCACTGCCCGGACTGCAATCAGCCCATTGGCGCGTGCATCTGCAAGCAGGCCGAGATTCCGGCCGGCGATGGCATCGCTCGTGTGCGTCGTGAAACCAAGGGCCGCGGTGGCAAGACCGTGACCACGGTGACCGGCGTGCCGCTGGCGGCCGATGCGCTGAAGGACCTGGCCACCGCGCTGAAGAAGCGTTGCGGCACGGGTGGCGCGTTGAAGGACGGCATCATCGAGATCCAGGGCGACCACGTCGACCTGCTGCTCGAAGAGCTGACCAGACGCGGCCTCAAGGCGAAGAAATCCGGCGGCTGAACCGCCCTGCTGCTTGCCTGAAGGGGCACGCGACTCTCCCCTGTCGAGAACGGGTTCCAGGCGATGTGCGTCCCGCGCATGGCCGGCAAGCCCTTTCCCTAGATGGGAGATTTATCGGTGCGCCCCGGGCGCGTCGTCGGATTTTCCTAAACTTACCGCCAACACCGGCGGTCAACACGGCAACGTCACGAGGTCCGGCTAGGTTTACACCACCGGGCTTTGACGACTCACCCGCATGCCGGGCGGGCGCCAGCACACTTTCGCGCTATTTGAGGAGACCACCACGCATGGCCGCTAGACGGACCCGCAAAGACGACGGCAGCAACTGGACCGTGGCTGACAGCCGCAGCATCTACGGAATTCGCCACTGGGGTGCGGGCTATTACGCCCTCAACGACGCCGGTAACGTGGAAGTTCGCCCGCAGGGCGCCGATGCCCAGCCGATCGATCTGCATGCGCTGGTCGAGCAGCTGCGTGAGGCGGGCCTGTCGCTGCCGCTGCTGGTGCGTTTCCCGGACATCCTCCAGGACCGCGTGCGCAAGCTCACCGGCGCCTTCGACGCCAACATCGAGCGCCTGGAGTACAGCAGCCGCTACACCGCGCTGTATCCGATCAAGGTGAACCAGCAGGAAGCGGTGGTGGAAAGCATCATCGCCACCCAGAACGTCTCCATCGGCCTGGAAGCCGGCTCCAAGCCCGAGCTGATGGCCGTGCTGGCGCTGGCGCCGAAGGGCGGCACCATCGTCTGCAACGGCTACAAGGACCGCGAGTTCATCAAGCTGGCGCTGATGGGGCAGAAGCTCGGCCACAACGTGTTCATCGTGATCGAGAAGGAATCCGAGGTGCAGCTGGTGATCGAGGAGGCCGCCATCGTGGGTGTGCTGCCCCAGGTCGGCCTGCGCGTGCGCCTGTCCTCGCTGGCGTCCTCCAAGTGGGCGGACACTGGTGGCGAAAAGGCCAAGTTCGGCCTGTCCGCCGCGCAGCTGCTGTCGGTGGTCGACCGCTTCCGCGCCGCCGGGCTGGACCAGGGCGTGCGCCTGCTGCACTTCCACATGGGGTCGCAGATCGCCAACCTGGCCGACTACCAGCATGGCTTCAAGGAAGCCATCCGCTACTACGGCGAACTGCGCGCCCTCGGCCTGCCGGTGGACCACGTGGACGTCGGCGGCGGCCTCGGCGTGGACTACGACGGCACCCACTCGCGCAACGCCAGCTCGATCAACTACGACATCGACGACTACGCCGGTGTGGTGGTCGGCATGCTCAAGGAGTTCTGCGACGCGCAGGGCCTGCCGCATCCGCACATCTTCTCCGAGAGTGGCCGTGCGCTGACGGCGCACCATGCCGTGCTGATCACCCAGGTCACCGACGTCGAGCGTCACAACGACGAGGTGCCGACGATCACCGACCTGGCCGAACAGCCGGAAATCGTCCAGTGGCTGGCCGACCTGCTCGGCCCGACCGATGCCGAGATGGTCACCGAGACCTACTGGCGCGCCACCCATTACATGAGCGACGCGGCCTCGCAATACGCCGAGGGCAAGATCAGCCTGGCGCAGAAAGCCCTGGCCGAGCAGTGCTACTTCGCCATCTGCCGTCGCCTGCACAACCAGCTCAAGGCACACCAGCGCTCGCACCGCCAGGTGCTCGACGAGCTGAACGACAAGCTGGCCGACAAGTACATCTGCAACTTCTCGGTGTTCCAGAGCCTGCCCGATACCTGGGCCATCGGCCAGGTGCTGCCGATCCTGCCGATCCACCGCCTGGACGAGGAGCCGACCCGTCGCGCGGTGCTGCAGGACCTGACCTGTGACTCCGACGGCAAGATCACCCAGTACGTCGACGAGCAGAGCATCGAGACCAGCATGCCGGTGCACGATGTGAAGGAAGGCGAGGACTACCTGATCGGCACCTTCCTGGTCGGCGCGTACCAGGAAATCCTCGGCGACATGCACAACCTGTTCGGTGACACCGACTCGGTGAACGTCTACCAGAATGCCGACGGTAGCTACTACCACGCCGGCATCGAGACCCACGACACCATCGAGGACATGCTGCGCTACGTGCACCTGTCGCCCGAGGAGCTGATGACCCACTACCGCGACAAGGTCGCCGGGGCCAAGCTCACCGCACGCGAGCGGACGCAGTTCCTCGACGCGCTGCGCCTGGGCCTGACCCGCTCGGCCTACCTGTCGTCCTGATGGGCTGGCAGTCTGCTTAAATGAAAAGCCCCGCTTCGGCGGGGCTTTTTGCTTTTCGTAGGAGCGAGCGCTTGGGGCGGAGTTGAATAGTAGGAGCGCGGGCGTTCAGGCGTCGCGCAATTCGAAACTCGGGAACAGCGCGTGCAGCTCTCGCCAGAGATCAGGTGCGCCGTGGGGCGCCGGCGTGGCGATCAGCTCGGGATCGAGCTGGCGCCCGCTGCGTGCCAGTTGCACCACGAAGTTGTCCACCCCCATCCCGCGCAATGTCGTGGCCAGTCGGCGCAGGCGCTCCAGGTCGAACAACTGCCAGTGCACGGTGGTGCGGCACTCATGCTCCGCGCCGCTTTCCAGCAACAGCTCCAGGCTGCGCCAGTTGGCCAGGCCGCTGCGCTTCACGCCGGTGATGGCGTCCATGCCCTCGGCCAGCCCCTTCACGTCGAAGCCGACCCAGTCGGCATGGGGCAGTGCGCGGGCGAAGGCTTCCGGGCGGATACCGGCGCTGTGCAGCCCGGCACGGAAACCCAGCTCGCGTACGCCGGCCATGGCCCCCGGCAATGCGTTCTGCAGCGTCGCCTCACCGCCGCTGAACACCACCGCCTGCAGCAGGCCCTGCCGTCGCCGGAGGAATGCCAGGATGACGTCCCAGGGGATCTCCGACTCGCCACGCGGGCGAATCAGCTCCGGGTTGTGGCAGTAGCGACAGCGCCACGCGCAGCCCTGGCAGAACAGCACGCAGGCGAGCAGGCCGGGGTAATCGAGGGTGGTCAGGGGCACCAGGCCCCCGACCCTGAGCCTGGTGCTCATCGCGTCTCGCGGAAGTGACGGCGCTCGCGGTGCTCGGATTGCTTGCCGGCGTTGAACGCCGTCACCGGGCGGTGATAGCCCATCACGCGGGTCCAAACCTCGCAGCGTTGGCGTTGGCTTTCGGGCAGTTGGCTTGCGGACATCGGTCGTGCTCCTTTTGCGTGGATGAAAGTGAAAGGGGAATCAGCCGCCACAGCCACCACAGCTCGTGGGCGCGGCTTTCTGCAGCGCGGCTTCGTCGCATCGGGGGCAGAACTCGTGTTCGCCGGCGAGGTAGCCGTGGACCGGGCAGATGGAGAAGGTCGGCGTCACCGTCAGGTAGGGCAGGCGGAAGCGCCCGAGGGCGGTGCGTACCAGGGTCTTGCAGGCCTCGGCGCTGGAGATGCGCTCGGCCATGTACAGATGCAGCACGGTGCCGCCGGTGTACTTGCACTGCAGGGCGTCCTGCAGTTCCAGCGCCTCGAACGGATCGTCGGTGAGGCCCACCGGCAGTTGCGAGGAGTTGGTGTAGTAGGGTGCGTCCGGCGTGCCGGCCTGGAGCACGTCCGGGTGGCGCTTCCGGTCCTCGCGGGCGAAGCGGTAGGTGGTGCCTTCGGCCGGCGTGGCTTCGAGGTTGTAGAGATGGCCGCTGTCCTCCTGGAAGCGCACCAGCCGCGCCCGTACATGGTCCAGCAGTTCCAGCGCCATCTGCCGGCCGACCTCGGTGTGCAGGCCGTCGCGGTCATCGGTGAAATTGCGCAGCATCTCGTGCAGGCCGTTCACGCCGATGGTGGAGAAGTGGTTGCGCAGGGTGCCCAGGTAGCGCTGGGTGTAGGGGTAGAGCCCGGCGTCCATGTGCTGCTGGATGACCTTGCGCTTGACCTCCAGGCTGTCGAAGGCCAGCTCCAGCAGGTAGTCGAGTCGGGCGTAGAGGGCGGCAGCGTCGCCGCGATGAAGGTAACCCAGGCGCGCGCAGTTGATCGTCACCACGCCCAGCGAACCCGTCTGCTCCGCCGAGCCGAACAGGCCGTTGCCGCGCTTGAGCAACTCGCGCACGTCCAGTTGCAGGCGGCAGCACATGGAGCGCACCTGGTTGGGCTGCATGTCCGAGTTGAGGAAGTTCTGGAAGTAAGGCAGGCCGTAGCACGCGGTCATCTCGAAGAGGCGCGTGGCGTTGTCGCTGTCCCAGGGGAAATCATGGGTGATGTTGTAGGTCGGGATCGGGAAGGTGAACACCCGGCCGTGGGCGTCGCCTGCCTGCATCACCTCGATGTAGGCGCGGTTGATCAGGTCCATCTCGGCCTGCAGCTCGCCGTAGGCGAAGGGCATTTCCACGCCGCCGACGTAGGGGATCTGCTCGCGCAGGTCTTCCGGACAGACCCAGTCGAAGGTCAGGTTGGTGAAGGGCGTCTGGGTGCCCCAGCGCGAGGGCACGTTGAGGTTGTAGATGAACTCCTGCAGCGCCTGGCGTACCTGTTGATAACTCAGGTTGTCCTTGCGTACGTAGGGCGCCAGGTAGGTGTCGAAGGAGCTGAAGGCCTGGGCGCCGGCCCACTCGTTCTGCAGGGTGCCGAGGAAGTTGACCATCTGCCCCAGCGCGCTGGACAGGTGCTTCGGCGGCCCGGCTTCGACCCGGCCCGGCACGCCGTTGAGACCCTCGCTGAGCAGCGTGCGCAGCGACCAGCCGGCGCAGTAGCCGGCGAGCATGTCGAGGTCGTGGATGTGCAGGTCGGCCTCGCGGTGAGCGACGGCGATGCCTTCGCTGTAGACCTCGTCCAGCCAGTAGTTGGCGGTGACCTTGCCGGACACGTTGAGGATCAGCCCGCCCAGGGAGTAGCCCTGGTTGGCATTGGCGCGCACCCGCCAGTCTTCGCGCGACAGGTACTCGTTCATCGACGCGGCGACATCCACCAGCGTCTTGCGCTCGCGGCGCAGGCGGCCGTGGCGTTCGCGGTAGACGATGTAGGCGCGTGCGGTGGGGTAGTGACCGGCTTCCATCAGGGCGCGCTCGACCACGTCCTGCACCTGCTCCACGTCGAGGTTGTTCTGGGCGGGCAGGCGTGCCAGCACGCGGCGGGTCAGCTCCTCGGCGTGGGACGCGGTGAACTCGCCGCTGGCCTCGCCGGCGGCGGCAATGGCGCGCTCGATCTTGCTCGGATCGAAGGCTGCTGCGCTGCCATTTCGCTTGCGCAGGCTGGCGTGAAGGGGGGCGGTGCGTGTCAAGGGCATTGGCTTGATTCCACAACATGCTGTGTCTCGAGTTATTCAAGACAACAAGATGTTGTGGGAATCTAACGGCATCGCCGGTAGGGAAATTGACCTCGGTCAACGATGGGCGCCAGTCAATTTTTGCCATCGGAGGTATTGACCGACCCTGGCCCGATCTCAGCCCAGCAACGGCGCCAGCCGCTGTGCCAGGCGCCTGGCAAGCTGCTCGTCGGTGATATTGGTGAAGCTCATGATCAGCGCCGGCTCGTGCCGGGCTTCCACGCACCAGGCGTTCAGCGCCTGCAGGCCGAGCCCTTCGGCGTGGGCGCGGCGGGCGACGGCGAGGTCATCCTGGTCCAGCGCGCCGATCAGGTGCAGGCCGCCGGGCGTGTCGGCGAAGCGCAGGCGCTCGCCGAGGCGATCCTCCAGTGCACTGCGCAGCCACTGGCGGCGCTGGGCGTAGAGCGTGCGGGTGCGCTTGAGGTGACGGGCGAAATGGCCCTCCTGCATGAAGTCGCAGAGGGTTGCCTGCAGCAGTTCCGCGCAACCGGAAGGGAATACCTGCTGGGCGCGCACGAAGTCTTCCACCAACTCCGCCGGTACGACCAGATAGCCCAGGCGCAGCGCGGGGTAGAGCACCTTGCTGAAGGTGCCGGTGTAGAGCACGCGGCCGGCACGGTCGAGGCTTTTCAGCGCCGGCAGCGGGAAGCCGGCGTAGCGGTACTCGCTGTCGTAGTCGTCCTCGACGATCCACGCGCCGCTGCTGGCCGCCCAGTCGAGCAGGGCCAGGCGGCGCGGCAGGCTGAGGGCGATGCCGGTGGGGCTTTGCTGCGACGGTGTGACCAGGGCGAAGCGTGCATCCGGTGCCCGGGCGATGCCGTTTTCCACGCGCAGGCCATCGGCGTCCACCGCGACGGGCACCGGTACGCCGCCGGCCCGACGCAGTAGTTCGCGGCCGCGCGGATAGCCGGGGTCTTCGTGCCAGAAGCGCTGCCCGGGTTCGAGCAGGGTGCGGCTGATCAGGTCCAGGGCGCCCTGGTAACCGGCGCAGATGAATACCTGCGCCGGGTCGCAGGCGATGCCTCGGGAAATCCCCAGGTAGCCGGCGACGGCTTCGCGCAACGGCCCGTAACCGCAGGGTTCCGGGTAGGCCAGCATGGCGCCGTTCTGCTGGCGCAGGCGACGCGCACACAGGCGTGCCCAGAGAGCGCGGGGAAAGGCATCCAACGCCGGCACGCCGAGCTGGAACGGTCGCAGGGTCGGGCCGTGGGCAATCAGACCGGGCAGGGCGCGCTCCACGGTAGCCGGCGTGGCAACCATGGGTGGGGCGCCGGCGGTGCGCCCGGCCAACTGCGGCGACACCACGGTGCCCGCCGGCCCGCGCGCCAGCAGGTAGCCCTCGCTGGTCAGCAACTGGTAGGCCAGCTCCACGGTCCCGCGCGCCACCCCCAGTTCGCCAGCGAGCCCGCGCACTGGCGGCACCCGCTCGCCTGGGCGCAGTGCGCCGCGGGTGATGGCGTCGCGGATGCGCTCGTACAGCTGGCGGTAGATCGGCAGGCCATGGCTTGGGTCCAGTGGCTGGCGCAACGCATCGAGAGGGAGGTTCATGGCCTGGAGTAATCGCCTGGAAATGCGGAGTCTGACTATGCCATGCCCGGTATCAAGTCGTCGCGCCAGCGCCGATGCAGGATCAGCGTCTAGGCTTGCAGGCAGTGTTGAAAAGCAGGTGTCGCGACTCCATCTGTGTTTCCAGACCCGCTTTTTTCCACCTGTTCGCCTCGCAGTGCGCGCAGCGGCTTCGGCTGCCCGCGCAAATTCCCCGTGTACCAGGCGCCGACAGGTCCAACGCATGTGAGGAGTGACCGTTACCGATGGAATTCAAGGACTACTACGCGGCGCTTGGGGTCGAACCCGACGCCGACGAGAAGGCGATCAAGACCGCCTACCGCAAGCTCGCGCGCAAGTACCATCCGGACGTCAGCAAGGAGCCGGATGCCGAGGCCAAATTCAAGGATGTCTCCGAGGCCTATGAAGTGCTGAAGAGCCCGGAGAAACGCGCCGAGTACGATGAGCTGCGCCGCTACGGCCCGCAGGGGCCGCAGTTCGAGGCGCCGCCCGGCTGGCAGCCGCGCGGCGGTTTCGACGGCCCCCCGCCGGGGCATGAGCAGGACTTCAGCGACTTCTTCGAGCAGATTTTCGGCGGCCGCGCCGGCGGTTTCGGTGGCGCGCGCCAGCCGCAGGCCCACCGTGGCCAGGACGTGGAGATGGAAGTCCCGCTGTTCCTCGAGGAAACCCTGTCCGGGGACAGCCGGCCGATCAGCTTCAGCCTGCCCAGCTACGACGAGTACGGTCGCAAGCTGCCGCCGCAGAACAAGACGTTGAACGTGAAGATCCCCGTAGGCACCGCCGACGGCGAACGCATCCGCCTCAAGGGGCAGGGCGCGCCGGGTATCAACGGTGGGCCGGCGGGCGACCTGTACCTGGCGATCCGCCTGGTGCCGCACCCGGTCTTCGACGTCGATGGCCGCGACCTCATCGTCACCGTGCCGGTGGCCCCCTGGGAAGCCGCGCTCGGCGCCAAGGTGGAAGTGCCCACGCTGGGCGGGCGGATCAACCTCGGAATCCCGGCCAACAGCCAGGCCGGGCAGCGCCTGCGCATCAAGGGCAAGGGCCTGCCGAACAAGGGCGATAGCGCCGCCGGCGATCTCTACGCCGTGCTCAAGGTGGTGATGCCGAAGACGGCGGACGAAGCGACCCGCAAACTCTGGGAAGAACTGGCTGCCAAGGCGGCCTTCGACCCGCGTGCCGATTGGGGTAAACGCGCATGACGACGACAGTGATGCTGGTGGACCTCGACGAGCTCTGCCAGTCGGTGAACCTCCCCCGCGACGTGCTCGTCGAGATCGTCGAGGTGGGTATCGTGGAGCCCCGCGAACAGCGCGCCGGGCATTGGGTCTTCGACTACCAGGCGGTCAGCGTCGTGCGCCGCGCGGTGCGCCTGCGCCGCGAGTTCGAGCTGGACTGGCCGGGCATTGCCCTGGCGCTGCGGCTGCTGGACGAGGTGGACGAGTTGCGGGCGGAGAACCGCTACCTGCGCCAGCGCCTGGCGCGATTGCTCGAGGAGTGATGAACAGGCGCCGGCCGAAGCCGGCGCGTGTGTCGATCAGCGCGGCTGGTTCTGCACGATCCAGGCGGAGAAGGCATCGATGATGCTCTTCAGGAAGGGTTGCGTCTTCTCGGACAGCTTGCCGGCTTCGTCGAAGAAGCTGCCCGCACCGCCCAGGTAGGCTTCAGGCTGCTGCAGCACGGGCATGTTGAGGAATACCAGCGACTGGCGCAGGTGGTGGTTGGCGCCGAAGCCGCCGATGGCACCCGGCGAGGCACTCACCACGGCGCAGGGCTTGGCGTTCCACGCGCTCTTGCCATAAGGGCGCGAGCCGACGTCGATGGCGTTCTTCAGTACGCCGGGAACCGAGCGGTTGTATTCCGGTGTGACGAAGAGCACCGCGTCCGCGCTGGCGATGCGCTCGCGGAAGGCGGTATAGCTCGCGGGCGGCGTGCCCACGTCGAGCTCTTCGTTGTACAGCGGCAGGTCGCCGATCTCCACGATGGTCAGTTTCAGGTTGGCCGGCGCCAGTTCGGCGAATGCCTTGGCGATCTTGCGGTTCAGGGATTCCTTGCGCAGGCTGCCGACGACAACGGCAACATCGAAGACTTGGCTCATGGCGACTCCTCAGGATCGGGGTATTGAGCCGTTTGTTATAGACGATGAGCGTGACATTGCGCGGACATGGATCAAGGTTGGGGCATCATGTCCCAGTCGTTCCGAATGATCTTGGCTCTGTGGGATGGGGCATCGCTTCACTAGTGTGGCGACATGTCCCCACTGCCCGATCTGAGGTCTCCCATGTGCATGAAAGTCTTCTTTGCCGGTGCCAGCGGCGCCATCGGCCAGCGCCTGCTGCCGATGCTGCTGGAGCGCGGCTATCAGGTGCTGGCGATCAGTCGCAGCAAGGAACGTGCGGCCGCTCTCCAGGCAGCCGGGGCCCAGGCGCTGGTGCTGGACGTCTATGACGCGCAGGCCTTGCATGCCGCCGTTCAGGCATTCCAGCCGCGCTGGGTGATCCATCAGCTCACCGACCTGCCCGCCGGCCTCGACCCCGCGTTGATGCCCGCCGCCCTGCCGCGCAACGCCCGTGTCCGCCGTGAGGGCACCGCCAACCTGGTCGCTGCTGCCCGTGCGGCCGGTGTCGAGCGCCTGGTCGCGCAGAGCATTGCCTGGGCCTACGCGCCGGGTGAGTTGCCGCTGCACGAAGAGCAGCCACTGGATCGTGGCGCAGAAGGCCCGCGCGCCGTCAGCGTTGGCGGTGTGGTGGCGCTGGAAGACGCGGTACTCGGCGCGCGGCCGATGGAAGGCATCGTGCTGCGCTACGGCCGGCTCTACGGACCTGGTACCGGCACCGAAACGCCTGACCCGCGCCTGTCGGTACACGTCGATGATGCCGCCCGTGCCGCGCTGCTGGCGCTGGAGTGGGGCGCGCACGGAGCCTACAACGTGACGGAGCAGGACCTTGACGTCAGCTCGGCCAAGGCCCGCCACCGCCTCGGCTGGCAGCCGGGCTTCCGCCTGGCGGGAGCGACAGCGTGAACCTCGTGCTGGGGCGTGACGCGTGCACCGGGCTGGCGGTCGCGGCGGCTATCGCCGCTGGCGCGCTGCTCTGGCAGCCCTGGTCGAGGCCGCTGGTGAGCCTTGCCGACAGCCACGTCGGACATCCGGCCGGCGTGCGGCCGGCCACGCAGGTGACGCGCCTGTCCTGCGAGCCGCTGGCCGACATGCCCGGCAAGGTCGTGACCACGCTGCAGGTGGATTTTCCGCCCAACGGTTTCACCCCGGCGCACCGCCATCCCGGCGCGGTGACCGCCATCGTGCTCAGCGGACAGGTCCGCTCGCAGATGCAGGGCCTGCCGGCACAGACCTACGCTGCGGGCCAGACCTGGTTCGAGCCCAGCCGCGAGCTGCACCTGTTCGCCGAGAATCCCAGTGCCAGCGAACCCGCGCGCCTGCTGGCGGTGATCGTCAGCGACGATAAGTGCGGCCCGCTGGTCATCCCTGAACCGGCTGCCGACCACAGCCATTGAGCTTCGCGAAAGGAGACTCGCATGACCCCGCTCACCCCCTTCAGTGCGACCCAACTCGAGGCGACCCTGGCGCGCCTGGGCCTGTCGGCGGTGCGCCCGGCCCCGACGCTGGAGAACCTCGACCGGCTGATCGTCGCGGCGCTGCATCACCTGCCCTTCGAGAACCTCGATGTGCTGCTGGACAAACCCATCCTGATCGAGCCGGACGCGGTGTTCGCCAAGGTCGTCGAGGGGCGTCGGGGCGGCTACTGCTTCGAGCTGAACAGCCTGTTCGCCCGCCTGCTGAGCAGCCTTGGCTACCGGGTGACGCTGCTGGTGGCGCGGGTGCGCTGGGGGCTGCCGGCGGATGCGCCGCTGACACCGCAGACGCACCTGCTGCTGCGGGTCGATCTGCCCGACGGAGCGCATCTGGTGGACATCGGCTTCGGCGGCCCTGCCTCGCCCAGGGCTCTGCCGCTGCGCGTGAATGAAGCACTGCCCGGCGGCTGGCGCATCGCCGGCGCCCTCGACGATGAACTGGAGATGGCGACACGCTCGGCGTCCGGCTGGCAGACGCTGTACCGCTTCACCCTGGAGCCGCAGCACTGGGCCGACTACGGCATGCGCAACTGGTACACCTCGACCTTTCCGCAGAGTGTGTTCCGTCATTCGCTACGGGTTGCGCTCAGCGAGGAGGGCGCGCGGCTGTCACTGCTCAACGGGCAGTTCACCCGGCGCAGCGTGGAAGGCGAAGTCGAGCAGCGCAGCATTGTCAGCGCGGATGAGCTGCTGTCGGTGCTGCGCGAGCGCTTTCGTCTGTCAGGGCAGGGGCTGGAGGTGGGCGTGCTGCGCAGCCGGCTGGCCCAGTTGCTGGTGCCCAGCGTCCCTGGACAGTGATTGTCGGCCAATAGCGCGGAACGGTATCGCCCGCTCGCTCAGCCGATCATCCCGAAGCCGCGTGCCATCAGGGTCGCCAGAAGCGGCAGGATCATCAGCGCCAGCAGTTCGATGCGGAGGGTCATGATCACCAGCCTGGCTTGGCGCTCGCTCGGCATCGGAACGCGCCCGGCCTTGAGCTCGTTGCGCCAGTTGAGGAAGGTCATGGTTGGCAGGATCGATAGCAGGGCCACCAGCACGAACAGGCCGATCTTGGCGTGGAACAGGCTGTTGTGCAGGTAGTACTCCGGCCCCTTGGCGAACCAGACGACCCGTGCCGCGCCCGTCAGCAGCACCACACCGGCGCAGGTGCCGTAGGCCAGGTCGACGATCACCAGGCTGCGCGCCCGCGACAGGTCCAGCGGCAGGCGGAACAGCTGGTGCTCCAGCACCAGCAGGGCGAACAGGATGAAAATCGACAGGTAGTGCAGGTACGCGGCGATGGCTTGGGCCATGAGTGGGTCCTCTTCTGGGGCCTTTCTTCTGATCAGGCTGGGGCCGGCGGTGCGCTGAAGTTCACTCGGTTGCGCCCGGCCTGCTTGGCACTGTAGAGCGCGATGTCGGCGCGTTCCAGCGCCTGGTCGATGTGTTCTTCTCCCGCCAGCAGGGTACAGCCGATGCTCAGGCTGACCGGCAGCGGTCCGCCGGGGAGCTGTACCGGCTCGTGACCGATCAGCTCGCGCACGCGCTCAGCGACACGCTGCAGTTCCTCGCCATCCTTCACCTTGAGTAGCGCGACGAATTCCTCCCCTCCCTGGCGCACCAGCAGGTCGTCCGGCCGCAGCGCGGCGCGCAGGCGCCGGGCGCATTCGCAGAGCACCTGGTCACCGGCGGCGTGGCCGTGCTGGTCGTTGACTGCCTTGAAGTGGTCGAGGTCCGCGTAGAGCACGCCCAGTTGTGCCTGGCTTTCCCGCGCCAACCGGCATTCGCGGTCCTGGAAGGTGAGCAGTCCGCCACGGTTCCACAGCTGGGTCAGCGGATCGAGCAGGGCCTTGCGCTGTTCGCGGTCCATCTCCACGCGCAGGTCGCGGGTGCTCTGGATCAGACTGCGCAGTTGCAGGTAGCCCTCGGCGAGGGTGGCGAGGTCGCGGAAATTGGCCTGTTGCGCCGCCGTCATGCCGCGCGGGCGCGGGTCGATCATGCACAGGGTGCCGATCGCCTGGCCGTTGCCGGCGCGCAAGGGGCGTCCGGCGTAGAAGCGGATATAGGGTGGGCCGAGGACCAGCGGGTTGTCGGCGAAGCGCTCGTCGAGCGTGGCGTCGGGCACCAGCAGGGTGTCCTCGCCGAGAATCGCGTAGCCGCAGAAGGACACGTCGCGCTTGGTCTCGCTGGCGTCCAGGCCGATGCGGGCCTTGAACCACTGTCGATCCTGATCGATCAGGCTGATCAGCACGGTGTCCACCCGCACCAGGTCCTGGGTCAGCCGGACCAGGGTATCCAGGTAGTGCTCGGCCGGGGTGTCGAGCAGGTTCATCTCATCCAGGGTCTGCTGACGCTGGGATTCGTCAACGGGAATGGGACAAGCCGGCATGGAGTCTCCTCAACAGGTCAGGGGCTGGCAGGCGCCTGCCACGCGTCCTGGCGCGTCAGGCGCCAGGCATAGGCTGCGAGGATCACGCCGCGCAGCAACATGAAGCATAGGAAGGTTAGCCACAAACCGTGATTTCCCCAGCCTTGCAGCGCCAGGCCCAGCGGCAGGCTGGCTGCGCAGGCAAGCAGCATGGCGTTGCGCATCTCGCGGGCGCGCGTGGCGCCGATGAACAGGCCGTCGAGCAGGTAGCTCCACATGCCGATCAGCGGCAGGCAGGCGAGGTAGGGCAGATACCGATCGGCGGTGGCGCGGACGTCCGGGATATCGCTCTGCAGGGCGATGAACAGGTGTCCGAAGACGGTGAAGAAGGCGACGAACAGCAGGCTGGCGATCAGCGACCAGCCGCAGGTGACCACCAGCGAACGGCGCAGGGCGGTGCGGTCGCGGCCGCCAATGGCATGGCCGCACAGCGCCTCGACGGCGTGGGCCAGGCCGTCGAGGGCGTAGGCGGTGACCATGAGTCCGTTGAGCAGCAATGCGTTGGCCGCCACCGTGGCGTCGCCCAGGCGCGTGCCCTGCACCGTGAGCAGGAAGAACACGCCCTGCAGCGCCAGACTACGGATGAAGATGTCACGGTTGACCATCAGCAGCGGCCGCCAGCTGGCCCAGGCGCGCAGGCGCGACCAGTCCGGCATACCGGGGAAGCGCCTGAGCGAGCCACGGGTCAGCGCCAGGCCGAGCAGGGCGCCGCCCCATTCGGCGGTCACCGCAGCCTTCGCCGCGCCGGCCACGCCCCAGCCCAGCCCCAGCACGAACCACAGGCTGAGCACGATGTTGATGAGGTTGGTGGTCAGCAGGATCGCCAGCGGCGCGCGGGCGTTCTGCGTGCCGAGGAACCAGCCGACCAGCGCGTAGGTGGACAGCGCCGCCGGCAGGCCGAACAGGCGGATGTGGAAGAACTCGCGCGCCAGCGCATCCAGCGCGGCGGACGGGCGCATCAACGCCAGCGCCGGGCCGGTCAACGGTACCGCCAGCAGGCCGAGCAGCAGCGCCAGGCCGAGGGCGAGCAGCAGGCCCTGGCCGAGAATCCGCCGCAGGGCCCCGCCATCGTCACGCCCGGCGGCCTGGGCGGCGAATCCCGTGGTGCCCATGCGCAGGAAACCCAGCACACCGACCAGCAGGGTATAGAGCCCGCCGCCGACCGCCACCGCACCCAACTGGTGGGCATGCGGCAGGTGGCCGATCACTGCGCTGTCCACCAGGGTGACCAGTGGCACGGAAACGTTGGAGAGGATCATCGGCGCGGCAAGCGCCCAGACACGATGGTGGGTCGGCGAATGCCGCCAGGCTTCGAGCAGGGAATTCATGAGGGGCTCCTGAGCTGGCGCGCAGTATAGCGAGCCGGGGGCCCCTGGCTTCAGGCGGTGGTGATCAGGCCGTTTTCTTGCGGTAGGCGCAATAACCGGGGCGCGGGCCGACCTGCGGGTGGTTGCGGCAGGTGTCCGGGCGCTTGGTGTAGACGGTGCACAGGCGGGTCTTGCGGTCGAGGAAGTAGCAGTCGCCGTTGCTGGTGCGGGTCAGGGTGAAGATGCCGCTCTTCTGGTTGAAGCGCTCGACGACGCCTTCCTTCAGCAGGCGCTTGGCGATGTTCTTCGCCGGCTCGTCGCGCTCGAATTCGTCGACGACGCCGATACGGATCAGGTCGTTGACGTTCACTTCCGCCGGCATGGTGCAGCAGGTGGCGTTGCAGTCCTTGCACAGGCCCGACGTGTACTTGGCCCAGGTTTCCAGGCGGTCCAGTTCGGCGTTGGCGATCAGTGGTGGTTTTCTCATGGCGGCAAGTCAGTGCGGTGGCGCGAAGGCGCGCATCATAGTGGCCGGCGCGCAGAATTGCGCGGGCTTTCGACGACGACCCGCAGGGAACCGACGAGCTGAGCCGGGAAGGGAAGCGCTCAACGAGCTGCGAGGGCAGCGACTCCACCCTTGGCGTGCAGGTAGTCCTTGAAGGTCGGGTAGCAGATCAGGAACCAGGGTGTGAAACGCTGCGGCTGCGCCGCCATCTCGGCTTCCAGCTCGGCCAGGGCGATGTAGCGGAAGTCGTCGGCTTCAAGCGGGTCGGGCCGCGGCAGTTGTTCGTCGACGGCGCCGAACAGGTGACCGTATTCGTGTTCGGTCATCCCGTTGGCCAGGTCCAGTCGGTAGCTGAACTCGAACAGCTTGTGCAGCGCGCACTCTACACCCATCTCCTCGCGCAGGCGGCGCTCGGCGGCGTGCAGTGCGGACTCGTCCGGGTAGGGATGGCCGCAGCAGGTGTTGCTCCACAGTCCGCCGCAGTGGTACTTGCCCGCCGCGCGGCGCTGCAGCAGCAGTTCGCCGGCGTGGTTGAACAGGTAGACGGAGATGGCGCGGTGGCGCACGCCGAGATGATGGGCCTCGTGCTTCTCCATTGTGCCGGTCGGGTTGTCGTGTTCGTCGACCAGGACCACCTGGATATCAGTCATGAAAATCTCCTGCGGGTGAGCCATCCGTGCTCAGCGTAGACGGACGGGGTTCAGCCCTTGCGGATCATCCAGATGCCAACGGCGATGGCGGCCATGCCGGCGATCTTCAGGGTGCTCACCGGCGCTTCCTTGAAACCGGCCCAGCCAAAGTGGTCGAGCGCCAGCGCCATGCCCAGTTGGCCGGCGAGCACCAGCACCATGAACATCAGCGCGCCGACGCGCGGTGCGGCGAAGGCGGCGATGAAGATGAAGAACATCCCCAGGAATCCCCCGCACCACTGCCACCAGGGCATCCCGCGCATCGCCGCGAGGCTGGGGAATTCCCGGTTGGCCAGGGTCAGCGCGAGCAGACCCAGCATGCCGACGAAGAAGGAAATCAGCGCGGCGGCAAGCACGCTGGACACCTGTTTGGCCAACTGGCCGTTGATGCCGGCTTGCAGCGGCAGGCAGGCGCCGGCGATCAGCGGAAGGACGAACAACCACCAGGGCGGCGTAGGCATGGAAAACTCCGGAAATGCTCAGAAAGCAGGGCAGCGGAGGACTGGCCTGCGGTCGATCGAGAGGGGTTGGCCGCGTAGTATGCACCAGACCGGAGCATCGCTCCTGTCCCGATGGAGGTCCTGATCATGGCCACCCGCGCTTCCCGCGTGCTGAGCGTCCGTATCGAACGGCCGCGCGA
Source organism: Pseudomonas sp. BB438 (assembly GCF_057180225.1). NCBI lineage: Bacteria > Pseudomonadati > Pseudomonadota > Gammaproteobacteria > Pseudomonadales > Pseudomonadaceae > Pseudomonas > Pseudomonas sp. BB438. The sequence continues at coordinate 5,719,787 of NZ_CM170001.1, read as the reverse complement.
CGCGGCCTACGACTTCCTCGCCGACCCGAAGAACTTCCCGCGCTGGGCGTCCGGCCTGTGCAGCGCGATCGAGCCGCTGGAGGGGGAACTTTGGCTGGCGCAGACGCCACAGGGCCCGCTGCGCGTGCGCTTCTCGCCACGCAACGCGTTCGGCGTGCTCGACCATGACGTGCTGCCCGAGCAGGCGCCAGCCATCCATATTCCGCTGCGGCTGATCGCCAATGGCGATGGCTGCGAGCTGCAACTCACTCTGTTGCGCCAGCCGCAGATGGACGACGCGACTTTCGAGCGCGATGCGCAGTGGGTGGAACGCGACCTGCAGGCGATCAAGGTGCTGCTGGAGTCGTGATATCGCACTTCTCCTGTGGGAACGGGCCATGCCCGGGATCGCGGCACGGACCGCTCCTAGAGCATGTGCGCCACGTGTTCCGCTGGCACGGACGGAGGAGTGAACTCCGGCCTCGGCGAAACATCATGAATGACGTCGCTACAACCGCGCCGCCAGCTCCGCGCCCTCGCGAATCGCACGCTTGGCATCCAGCTCCCGCGCCACGTTGGCGCCGCCGATGACGTGGTAGCGCAGGTTCTCCGCGGCCAGCGTCGGCTGCAGCTCCAGCAGCGGCTCCTGCCCGGCGCAGATCACCACGTTGTCCACGGCCAGGCATTGCTCCCGGCCATCGATGCGCACATGCAGGCCGTCGTCGTCGATGCGCAGGTACTCCACGCCGCCGAGCATTCGCACGCCGTGGTGCTTGAGATGCGCGCGGTGCACCCAGCCGCTGGTCTTGCCCAGCCCGGCGCCGGGTTGGCCGGCCTTGCGTTGCAGTAGCCAGAGCTGGCGAGGTGGTGCGCTGGCGACCGGGGGGATCAGTCCGCCTGGCGTCGCATTGTCCAGGTCGATGCCCCACTGGCCGAGCCACTCGCCCAACGGTTGCGGGCCGTCGCGCTCGGTCAGCAGGAAGCTGGCGACGTCGAAGCCGATGCCGCCCGCGCCGATCAGCGCGACCTTCCCGCCCACCGGCGCGCCACGCAGCACGTCGAGGTAGCTGAGCACCTTGGCGTGGCCGATTCCGGCAATCGACGGCGTGCGCGGCCGGATGCCGGTGGCGACGATGACCTCGTCGTATTCGCCGCGCAGTTCGCCACGCTGGATGCGACGGCCCAACTGCACCTCGACGCCCAGCTCGCTCAGGCGCACGGCGAAGTAGCGCAGCGTCTCGTGGAACTCCTCCTTGCCCGGCACGCGCTTGGCCAGGTTGAACTGTCCGCCGATTTCCCCGGTGGCTTCGAACAGCGTCACCCGGTGGCCGCGCTCGGCGGCGACGCAGGCGGCGGACAGCCCTGCCGGCCCTGCGCCGATCACCGCGATGCGCTTGTGCACGCGTGCCTTGCGGTAGCGCAGTTCGGTCTCGAATGCCGCACGCGGGTTGACCAGGCAGCTGGCGCGGCGGTTGGCGAAGGCGTGGTCCAGGCAGGCCTGGTTGCAGGCAATGCAGGTGTTGATCGACGCGGCGCGGCCGGTGGCGGCTTTCTCCACGAATTGCGGGTCGGCCAGCAGCGGTCGGGCCATCGAAACGAGATCGGCGTGACCGTCGGCGAGCAGTTGCTCGGCGACCTCCGGCGTGTTGATACGGTTGCTGGCGATCACCGGCACGCGCAGTTCGTGGCGCAGGCGCGCGGTCACGTCGGCGAAGGCCGCCCGCGGTACCGAGGTGACGATGGTCGGCACCCGCGATTCGTGCCAGCCGACGCCGGTGTTGAGCAGATCGATACCGGCGCCTTCGAGGGCTCGGGCAACGGTGCGCACCTCGTCCCAGTCGTTGCCGCCCTCCACCAGGTCGAGCAGCGACAGGCGATAGCTGATGACGAAGCGCTCGCCCAGCGCACGGCGGGTACGGCGAACGATCTCCAGCGGCAGGCGCATGCGGTTGCCCAGGTCGCCGCCCCAGCGGTCTTCACGCTGGTTGGTGCGCGGGCAGAGGAACTGGTTCAGCAGGTAGCCCTCGCTGCCCATGATCTCCACGCCGTCGTAGCCGGCGGCGTGGGCAAGCTTCGCGCAGCGCACGAAGGCAGCAATGGTGCGCAGGATGCCGCGCTCGGACAGCTCGCGCGGGGCGAACCAGCTGATCGGCGACTTCACCGGTGAGGCCGAGACCACCAGGGGGTGATAGCCGTAGCGCCCGGCGTGGAGTATCTGCAGCAGGATGCGCCCGCCTTCGCGGTGTACCGCCTGGGTCAGGCGGCGGTGCGCTGGCACCTGCAGGCCGCTGGTGAGGCTGCTGCCCAGTGGCAGCAACCAGCCCTCGCGGTTGGGCGCAAAACCGCCGGTAATGATCAGCCCGACGCCGCCGCGCGCCCGCTCGCGGTAGTAGGCGGCGAGCTTGCCGAAGTCCCACAGGCGGTCTTCCAGCCCGGTGTGCATCGAGCCCATGACCACGCGGTTGCGCAGCTGGATGGAGCCCAGGTCGAGCGGGGCAAGCAGGTGAGGGTAGGGCGAGGCGGCGGACGACATGGAAGCGCTCTTGGACAATCAGGTCCTGCCACCCTAATGGGGCGGCAGTGGGTCGGTTAACGGCCCGGCTGCCGTGCCGTTCGGGCATTTCGGTCAAGCGCTTCGGTTGACAGGTGCGCCAGAGCTTCCAGACTGAACCTTATGGCAGGGCCTCGTGCCCCGATCGCAGGCTGAAGTGACGGAGGTCGTCATGAAAGCGATAAGAACAAGACATGCGCGCCATTACCTGCTCGCTGTCCTCATCGGCGTGGCCCTGCTCGGGCTGCACGAATCCCTCCAGCCGGATCGACAGCCATCCTCCTGCCGGCCCGACGGCGACAGTATCTCCTGCGCCTACCCGCCTATTGCCCATTTAGGGGTACTCAGCAGTCCGTTCTGAGTGACGGACTGACGCGCGTCAATGCGCCGCTGATTCCCGGCGTGCAAGGTCTGCCCCGCTCAAAGCTGGCGCATTGCGCCCGCTTGGCTATCTTTTAAGCAGCAAGGGTCCGGCCATGCACCGGACGTACGCTGCCTGATCAGGAGACGCACGATGGATATGAACCGTCGGCAATTTTTCAAGGTCTGCGCCGTGGGCCTTGGAGGATCCAGCCTGGCGGCACTCGGGATGGCACCCCCGGATGCATTCGCCGACCAGATCCGCCACTTCAAGCTTGCGCGCACCGTCGAGACCCGAAACACCTGCCCCTATTGCTCGGTAGGCTGCGGCATCCTCATGTACAGCCAGGGTGATGCCGCGAAGAACGTGGCGCAGAACATCATCCATATCGAGGGTGATTCCGATCACCCGGTCAACCGCGGCACGCTCTGCCCCAAAGGCGCCGGCCTGCTGGACTTCGTCCACAGTCCCAACCGCCTGAAGTACCCGCAGGTTCGCGAAGCCGGCTCCTCTGAATGGAAGCGCATCGGCTGGGACGAGGCGCTGGATCGCATCGCCAAGCTGGTGAAGGAAGACCGCGACGCCAACTTCATCGAGAAGAACGCCCAGGGCCAGACGGTGAACCGCTGGCTGACCACCGGCTTCCTGGCCGCGTCGGCGTCCTCCAACGAAGCGGGCTACATCACCCACAAGGTGGTGCGTTCCCTCGGCGTACTGGCGTTCGACAACCAAGCGCGTGTCTGACACGGCCCGACGGTGGCAAGTCTTGCCCCGACGTTCGGCCGTGGAGCCATGACCAACCATTGGACCGACATCAAGAATGCCGATCTGATTCTGATCATGGGCGGAAACGCCGCTGAAGCGCACCCGTGCGGCTTCAAGTGGGTGACCGAAGCCAAGGCGCACAACAAGGCGCGCCTGCTGGTGGTCGACCCGAGATTCACCCGTTCTGCGTCGGTGGCCGACTACTACGCGCCCATCCGCACCGGCACGGATATCGCCTTCCTCGGCGGTCTGATCAACTACCTGCTGGAAAACGACAAGTACCAGAAGGAATACGTGCACAACTACACCGACGTCTCCTTCATCGTGAAGGAAGGCTTCGGCTTCGACGACGGGCTGTTCAACGGCTACGACGCGGAGAAGCGCACCTACCCGGACAAGTCCTCCTGGCAGTACGAGCTGGGCGAGGACGGTTTCGCCAAGGTCGACCCGACCCTGACGCACCCGCGCTGCGTGTTCAACCTGATGAAGCAGCACTACAGCCGCTATACGCCGGACGTGGTGAGCAACATCTGCGGCACGCCCAAGGACATGATGCTCAAGGTGTGGGAGGAGATATCCACCACCGCGGCGCCGACCAAGGTCATGACCATCATGTACGCCCTGGGCTGGACCCAGCACTCGGTGGGCGCGCAGATGATCCGCACCGGCGCGATGGTCCAGCTGCTGCTGGGCAACATCGGCATGCCCGGCGGCGGCATGAACGCCCTGCGCGGTCACTCCAACATCCAGGGCCTGACCGACCTGGGGCTGCTGTCCAACTCGCTGCCCGGCTACCTGACCTTGGGGATGGACGCGGAGCAGGACTACAACGCCTTCATCACCAAGCGCACCAGCAAACCGTTGCGCCCGGGGCAGTTGTCCTACTGGCAGAACTACCCGAAATTCCACGTCAGCCTGATGAAGGCCTGGTTCGGCAAGTCGGCGACCAAGGAAAACAACTGGTGCTACGACTGGCTGCCGAAGCTGGACATGCCGGGCGCCGGCTACGACGTGCTGCGCTACTTCGACATGATGTACCAGGGCAAGGTCAACGGTTACTTCTGCCAGGGCTTCAACCCCATCGCCTCCTTCCCCAACAAGGCCAAGGTCAGCGCTGCGCTGTCCAAGCTGAAGTGGATGGTCGTGATGGACCCGCTGGCCACCGAGACCTCCGAGTTCTGGCGCAATGCCGGCGAGTTCAACGAGGTCGACAGCAAGGCCATCCAGACCACGGTGTTCCGCCTGCCCACCAGCTGCTTCGCCGAGGAGGACGGCTCCATCGTCAACTCCGGGCGCTGGCTGCAATGGCACTGGAAGGGCGCCGAGCCGCCGGGTGAAGCGCGTACCGACATCGCCATCATGAGTGGCCTGCTGCATCGCCTGCAGGCGGCTTATCGCAAGGATGGCGGCGCCTTCCCCGACCCGATCCTGGGGCTCGACTGGCCGTACCTGACGCCTGACGAACCCACGCCGGAAGAGGTGGCCAAGGAGTACAACGGCAAGGCTCTGACCGATCTCGTCGACCCTAACAACGGCATGGTCCTGGCGAAAGCCGGCGAGCAGCTCCCGGCCTTCGCGCTGCTGCGCGACGACGGCAGTACCGCCAGCGGCTGCTGGATCTTCGCCGGCTCCTGGACGCAGACGGGCAACCAGATGGCCCGCCGCGACAACAGCGACCCATACGCCATGGGGCAGACCCTGGGTTGGGCCTGGGCCTGGCCGGCCAACCGGCGCATTCTCTACAACCGCGCCTCGGCTGACGTCAGCGGCAAGCCGTGGGATCCGGTGAAGAAGCGTCTGGTGTGGTGGAACGGCAAGGCCTGGGGCGGCACCGACATCCCTGACTTCAAGGCCGATTCGGCACCGGAGGCCGGGATGAATCCGTTCATCATGAACCCCGAAGGCGTGGCGCGTTTCTTCGCCGTCGACAAGATGGCCGAGGGCCCGTTCCCCGAGCACTATGAACCGTTCGAGACGCCGATTGGCATCAACCCGCTGCACAAGAACCCGCAGGCGATCAGCAGCCCGGCGGCGCGGGTGTTCAAGAACGACATGGAGCTGTTCGGCAAGGCGGACGAGTTCCCCTACGCCGCGACGACCTACCGGCTTACCGAACACTTCCACTTCTGGACCAAGCATTGCCGCCTGAATGCCATCGTCCAGCCGGAACAGTTCGTCGAGATCGGCGAGGCGCTGGCCAAGGAACTCGGCATCAAGGCTGGCGACCGCGTGAAGGTCTCCTCCAACCGCGGATACATCAAGGCGGTGGCGGTGGTGACCAAGCGCATCCGTCCGCTGCAGGTCAACGGCAAGACCGTGCACCACGTGGGCATTCCCCTGCACTGGGGGTTCTCGGGTGTGGCGCGCAACGGCTACCTGACCAACACCCTGACCCCCTTCGTGGGCGATGGGAACACGCAGACGCCGGAGTTCAAGTCCTTCCTCGTCAACGTGGAAAAGGCGTGAGGTGACGCATGAGTAGTCAAGACATCTACGCCCGCTCCGCCACGACCTTGCCGTCACCCTCGGTGCGGCATGAGCAGGAAGTGGCCAAGCTGATCGACGTGTCCAAGTGCATCGGCTGCAAGGCCTGCCAGGTCGCCTGCTCGGAATGGAACGAGCTGCGCGACGAGGTGGGCCACAACCACGGTACCTATGACAACCCGATCGACCTCACGGACCAGTCCTGGACGGTCATGCGCTTCACCGAGCATGAGAATCCGGCCGGCAACCTGGAATGGCTGATCCGCAAGGACGGCTGCATGCACTGCGAGGAACCCGGCTGCCTGAAGGCCTGCCCGAGTCCTGGCGCGATCGTGAAGTACGCCAACGGCATCGTCGACTTCAACCAGGACCACTGCATCGGCTGTGGCTACTGCATCACCGGCTGCCCGTTCAACATCCCGCGCATCTCGCAGAAGGATCACAAGGCGTACAAGTGCACCCTGTGTTCCGACCGCGTGGCGGTAGGCATGGAGCCGGCCTGCGTGAAGACCTGCCCGACCGGCGCCATCGTCTTCGGCACCAAGGAGGACATGAAGGAGCACGCCGCCGAGCGCATCGAAGACCTCAAGTCCCGCGGCTTCGAGAACGCCGGCCTGTATGACCCGCAAGGCGTGGGCGGCACGCACGTGATGTACGTGCTGCACCACAACGACCAGCCCTCGCTGTACGCCGGCCTGCCCGACAAGCCTGCGATCAGCCCGATGGTCAGCCTGTGGAAAGGCCTCACCAAACCGCTGGGCCTGCTGGCCATGGCGGGCGTGGTGCTGGCCGGGTTCTTCCACTACACCCGCATCGGCCCCAACCGGGTCGAGGAGGATGAGGAAGACGGACCTGACCCGCAGGCGCAGGTGCACAAGGTCGACCCTTCGGTGCATGACTATGATCCGCGTACTCCACGCTGACCTTTCTTCCCGAACTGCCCCCTCTCCCTGCGGAGCGGGGCGCGCAGCCAGGGCTGGGGAGAGGGTGCTTGCAAGCTCTCCCAGGAGCCGAGCATGAAAAAAGACATACAACGCTACAACGCCAACGAACGGAGCAACCACTGGATGGTGGCCATTCTGTTCTTCCTTGCCGGCCTCTCAGGGCTGGCGCTGTTCCACCCGGCCATGTTCTGGCTGACCAACCTCTTCGGTGGCGGACCGTGGACGCGCATCCTCCATCCCTTTCTCGGGGTGGCGATGTTCCTGTTCTTCCTCGGCCTGGTGATCCGCTTCGCCCACCACAACCTGGTGGAGAAGCGCGACGTGCAGTGGCTCAAGCAATGGCGCGACGTGGTGATCAACCGCGAGGAAAACCTCCCGGAAGTCGGCCGCTACAACGCTGGACAGAAGCTGCTGTTCTGGACCCTGCTGCTGTGCATGCTGGTGCTGCTGGTGACCGGTTTCGTGATGTGGCGCGCGTACTTCAGCCACTTCTTCGGCATCGACCTCATCCGCATCGCTTCGCTGCTGCATGCCTTCGCTGCCTTTGTGCTCATCTGCAGCATCCTGGTGCACATCTACGCCGGACTCTGGGTGAAGGGCTCGATGGGCGCGATGCTCTACGGCTGGGTCAGCCGCGGCTGGGCGCGCAAGCACCACGCCGCCTGGCTGAAAGACGTGGACAAGGGCAAGGGTCACTGACGCCCGACGTAATCGCCGGCTGACACCTGTGTGTCAGCCGGCACAGACAGTTCCCACTCCCTTCAGGGAGAGGGCCAGGGAGTGGGGCGTTCAGGCCCCGCTCCGAACCCAACAAGGAGTCCTGCGTGTCAGGCCGAATTCTCGAACCCGGGCAGATCGAAGCTGCCGCCAACATCCCCCCGCTGTTCAACCTGCCGTCCCCCGATCTGTTTTCCCGCCGCGCCGCGCGCCTGCGCGAACTGGCGCCGGGCAATCCGCTGCAGGGCTACCTCGAACTGATCGCCGGTGTCTGTGAAACGCAGCAGACGCTGCTCGATCGCAAGCTGTTCCTGCCTTCACCGGACGCCGCCGCGCTGGCGCGCAGCCGCGAGCACCGCATGCCGCCGCTGGCCTATGAAGTGCTGGTGCGTGAGGGGGCGTGGCTGCCGCTGCTGGACGCCTTCCTCGAGGCTTACGAGCTCACCGCCAACCCGGCAGTCGTCGAAGCGCTGAAGACCCTGCGCATCGCCGACTCCGGCCAGCGCAAGGCCTGGGCCCTGGGCCTGCTCAACGGTCAGTTCGATCTGCTGCCGCCGGCGCTGGTGCCCTTTCTCGGCGCCGTGCTCCAGGTCGCCTTCAGCCAGTGGCTGCTGCAACTGCCCGACGACACCCTGGCGGAGACCGACAGCCAGACCCTCTGCCCGGCCTGCGGCGCCCCCCCGGTGGCAGGGATGATCCGCAGCCAGGGCAAGCATGCCGGGCTGCGCTACCTGTCCTGCTCGCTGTGCTCCTGCGAATGGCACTACGTGCGCGTGAAATGCAGCCACTGCACCGAGAGCAAGGGCCTGGCCTACTACTCGCTGCAGCGCGAAGGCGTCGCCAGCGACCAGGCGCCACTCAAGGCCGAAACCTGCCCCGGCTGCCAGTCCTACCTCAAGCAGTTCTACCTGCAGCACGACAAGCACGCCGAGGCCCAGGCGGACGACCTGGCCAGCCTCGCGCTGGATATCCGCCTCGCCGAGGACGGCTACCTGCGCACCGCGCCGAACCTGCTGCTCGCACCCGGCGGCTCTTCGTAGGGTGGGTGGAGTGCAGCGATACCCATGCTGCCGCCGCACAGGGCGTGATGGATATCGCTGCGCTCCACCGCATCCTGCAAAGGCATAGCTTCCACCTGGGCATCGGTCTTCTAGACTGATCCCAGCCATCGCCTCCAGCACATTGTTCCTAGCAGAAGGTTCGTCCATGACCTCGGTACGTTTGCCCTCCGTTGACCGGCTGCTGCGCAGCCCGGCCTGCCAGCCGCTGCAGCAACGCTATGGCCGCGAGGCCCTGCTCAAGACCCTGCGCGACCTGCTCGACGAGTTGCGTGAGCCCGCCCGCCACGGCCAACTGGCCGCTGTCGAGTTGGAGGAGTCCGTGCTCGCCGGCCGCGCGGGAGAACGCCTCGCCGCACACCACGCCAGCCGCGTGCGCCGTGTGTTCAATCTCACCGGCACCGTGCTGCACACCAACCTCGGTCGCGCCTTGCTGCCCGAGGAAGCCATCGAAGCGATCACGCTGGCCGCGCGTTATCCGCTCAACCTCGAGTTCGATCTCGCCACCGGCAAGCGGGGTGACCGTGATGACCTCATCACCGGGCTGATCCGCGAGTTGACTGGCGCCGAAGCCGTCACCGTGGTCAACAACAATGCAGCTGCCGTGCTGCTGGCGCTCAACAGCCTGGGCGCGCGCAAGGAAGGGATCATCTCCCGCGGCGAACTGATCGAGATCGGTGGTGCCTTCCGCATCCCCGACATCATGTCCCGCGCGGGTGTGAAACTGGTCGAAGTCGGCACCACCAACCGCACCCACGCCAAGGATTACGAAGCCGTCATCGGCCCGCGCTCCGGCCTGCTGATGCGGGTGCACACCAGCAACTACAGCGTGCAGGGCTTCACCGCCAGCGTCGCCACCCCGCAACTGGCGCAGATCGCCCACGCCCATGGCTTGCCGCTGCTGGAAGACCTGGGCAGCGGCACCCTGGTCGATCTCACCCGCTGGGGCCTGCCCAAGGAACCGACGGTGCAGGAAGCGCTGCGCGACGGTGCCGATATCGTCACCTTCAGTGGTGACAAATTGCTCGGTGGCCCGCAGGCCGGACTGATCCTCGGCAGCAAGGAACTGATCGGACGGATCAAGAAAAACCCGCTCAAGCGCGCGCTGCGGGTGGACAAGCTGACCCTCGCCGCGCTGGAAGCCGTACTCAATCTCTACCGCGATCCGGATCGCCTCGCCGAACGCCTCACCAGCCTGCGTCTGCTCAGCCGTCCGCAAGCCGATATCCGCGTCCAGGCCCAGTGCCTGGCGCCTGCCCTGGCTGCGCTGCTGGGCAAGGGCTGGAGCGTCAGCGCCGTGGATGCCCTGGGCATGATCGGCAGCGGTGCCCAGCCGGTCGCGCGCCTGCCCAGCGCCGCGCTGTGCCTGCGCCCGAACCAGCCCAAACGCCAGCGTGGCCGCGCGCTGCTGGACCTGGAGGAGCGCCTGCGCTGCCTTCCGATCCCGGTGCTCGGCCGCATCGATGACGATGCCCTCTGGCTCGACCTGCGCCAACTCGACGACGAGCCGGGCTTCGTCGCGCAACTGCCGCTGCTGGCCGAGGACGACGCGTGATCGTCGGAACCGCCGGTCATATCGATCACGGCAAGACGTCGCTGCTGCGTGCCCTTACTGGCATCGAGGGCGACCGACGCCCGGCGGAGCGCGAGCGTGGTATCACCATCGACCTCGGCTATGTCTATGCGGATCTGGGTGACGGCGCGCTCACCGGCTTCATTGACGTGCCGGGCCACGAGCGCTTCATCCACAACATGCTTGCCGGCGCCAGCGGTATCGACCTGGTGCTGCTGGTGGTAGCCGCCGACGACGGCCTGATGCCGCAGACCCGCGAGCACCTCGCCATCGTCCAACTGCTTGGTGTCCGCCGCGCCATCGTTGCGCTGACCAAGGCTGATCGTGTAGCGCGTGAGCGCGTTGAACAGGTCACCACAGACGTTCACGAACTGTTGGCGAGCGGTCCGCTTGCCGGTGCGATGATCCTTCCGGTGTCCAGTGTCAGCGGCGAGGGGATCGAGGCGTTGCGCGGAGCACTTGCCGACGCGGCACGTGACACCCGCGCACGCGCCGCAACCGGTGGCTTCCGCCTGGCGGTGGACCGCGCCTTCAGCGTCAGCGGCGCTGGTGTCGTCGTCACCGGGACGGCCTTTGCCGGCAGCGTGAATGTCGGTGACGAATTGCTGCTCGGCAACGCTGGCCGCCGAATTCGAGTGCGCGGCCTGCACGCACAGAACCGCGAAGCACAGCAGGCCCACGCCGGCCAGCGCGTGGCGGTGAACATCGCTGGCGAACGCCTCAATCTCGACCAGATTCACCGGGGCGACTGGCTGATCGCGGCCGAACTCCATGCGCCTACCACGCGCATCGATATCGACCTGAACCTGCTGCCCGGCGAAACCCGCGCCTTCGCCCACTGGACGCCAGTGCATGTGCACCTCGGCGCGCAGGACGTCACCGGCCGTGTCGCGCTGCTCGAAGGCGAGCGCCTGCAACCCGGTGAGCGAGCCTTCGCGCAACTGGTGCTGAATGCGCCCATTCATGCCGTGCACGGCGACTACCTCGTGCTGCGTGACCAGTCCGCGCAACGAACCCTTGGCGGTGGTCGCGTGCTCGATCCGTTCGCTCCCGCGCGCAACCGGCGCAGTCCGGAGCGCCTGGAGCAGCTGCGCACCCTGCAGGGCGCCGGTCTCGAAAGTGCCTTGCCGACGTTGTTGGCGCATGCCAGCAACGGCCTCGATCCTGCGCTGCTGGCGCGCCAGTTCAATCGCCCGCGTGACGGCTGGCAGTTGCCCGCTGAACTGGTGGAGATCAACACCCGGCTCGGTGCGCGGCTGTTCGCTGCCGAGCGCTGGTCGGCGCTGCAACAGCAATTGCTCGATGCCCTGCGACGCTTCCATGCTGAAGCCCCCGATGAGCTCGGTCCCGACCGCGACCGCCTGCGGCGCTACGCCTTCTCGTCATTGGAGCGACCGGTCTTCATCGCCTTGCTGGAAAGCCTGCTGACGACCGGGCACGTGGACAGCAGCGGTCCCTGGCTGCACGTGCCCGATCACCGCGTGCAGTTGGGCGAAGCTGACGAAATGCTGCGCGAACGCCTGTGGCCGTTGCTGCTGACCGGCGCCTTCGACCCGCCCTGGGTACGTGACCTCGCCCGTGAGCTGGGCGCGGAGGAAGGCGACGTGCGCCTGCTGCTACGCAAGCTCGCGCGCCTGGGTCAGCTGCATCAGGTGGTGAAGGACCTGTTCTATCCCGAACAGACCCTGCGCCAGCTTGCCAGCCACGCCCTGCATCTTCGCGACGAAACCGGCATCATCCGCGCCGCTACCTTCCGTGACCGGATCGGCATTGGCCGCAAGCGCTGCATCCAACTGCTGGAGTACTTCGACCGCATCGGCTTCACCCGGCGCTTCGGCAATGAACGACGGATCAGAGAAGATTCGGCGTTGGCGCAGACCGCTGACGAGAATTTCTGAACTCTACCTCGCTGTGCCCTTCGATAGTCCTGTTCACTACCGGGGAGTGGGTCCAATGAGCTCGTGGCTGATTCTGCTGTTCATCGCGGTCACCCTGATCGCCGTCGTCCTCGATCTGGGCAGGCGTTAGCGTTGCGGTAACACCTGGTCGACCCGTTGCACGAGGTAGTCGTAGAACGGGTTGGACGTCACCCGCTGGAAAAGATCCAGCCCGACGATCAGCACGCCGCGCTCGCCGCGAGGCGTGAGGGTGCCCAGGTGGATGCCGAAGTCTTCGCCCGGCTCCGGCTGTTGGCCATAGAGTGCGTCAGTGGGCGGGAAGGGCAACGCCACGTGGGACAGGGAGAACAGGTCGGGTGGGTAGCTTGCCGTCAGTGGCTGGCTCTCCTGTCGCTCGCTGTGGGCCGGCGTGTGCAGGGCTGAGGTCTGGCTGGAGCGGGGACTGTTGGAGATCACCGTCAGGTCATAGTTGCGCTCGCGCTCCGGCAGCAGACGGTCGCCGAGGCTGGCCATTTCGGGGCGCAGCAACGGTCCGTAGTTCAGCGATCGGTTGAGGTCGAACAGTACCAGTTGGCTGCCATTGTCCGGCAGGCGGTCGTACAGGTTGCTGATGACCGCTGGGGTGCTGACGGTGCTGTCGGCAAGGGACTGGAACGTGAGAACCGGTGGCAGGCGCGCGAGGCTTCCGCTGCGGCTGGCGCTTTCCAGGCTGACTTGCACCGCGTCGGTCAGCTCCACCGTCTGGCGTGCCGCAGCAATGGGGAAGGAGTTGTACTTGAACGGGTTGAACTCCGGCAGCACGCTCAGCCAGGCCGCCTTGGCGAAGGCTGGTAGCAGCGCCGGCAGGCCCGCCAGCCCGGCAAACTGGGCGTAGCGGGTGACGCCGATCATCGGCGAGATCAGCACCACCTGCTTCGGCATTGCGAGGCTCGGGTCGTCCAGCGCGTCCAGGCTGTATTTCATCGCCAGCGCGCCACCATTGGAAAAGCCCACCAGCAAGAGCGGCGCGCCCTTGGGGACTTGCGCAGAGGCTTCGCGCACAGCCAGCCGGGTGGCGGCCATCCAGTCTTCCCAGTCGGCGTCGGTGAGTCCTGCCGGCACCGTGCCGTGGCCCGGCATGCGGATGGCAATGATCACGAATCCCTGTTGGCGAAGGTGTTCGCCCAGGTGGCGCAGGCTGTAGGGCGAATCAGTCAGCCCGTGCAGCAGCACCGCCGCGCCGCGCACCTCTCCGCTTGGGCGCATCGCGTAAGAGCGGTTCCAGTCGGTGGCGAAGTGGCCGGGGTAGACCTCGCTTCGGTCGAAGTAGCGGTTATAGGCGACACGCTCGAAGGGCTGCAGGCTGGCGGCCATCTCCTTGCGCATCGCCTGCATCAGCCTCTCTTCGGCGGCAAGGTAGCCGGCCCAGTCCAGGCGGTCGATCTCGCTGCTGTGCAGATCGTCCGGCACCCAGGTGTGCCAGGGTTCCAGCGGCGGGATGTTGCGCAGCGCGGCGACCCGCAGCCCCAGCGCCAGTACGGCGATGGCGAGGATGATAATGGCGAGCCAGAGCAGCGCCCTGGTGAGTTTTGCGTTCAGCATGGAATTCCCTTGTCAGCGTGCGGGACAAGCATAGAGCGCCCGGCGCGACAAAGTCCGCTCATGGATCAGAGGGCCGAGACGGCCTCGACGTAAGCGGGGTTGCCGATGCCCACCTGAGCCCAGACCGGGCGCATCTCGTTGCCTTGGCGGTCATACTGCTCGTCGGCATCCCACAACGTGATGATCTGCCCCGGAAACAGGTACTCGCTATCGGTGTATTCGTGCGCGCCGGAGTCGTCCGCCGACGCGATCAGCGAGAACAACTCGGCGGCCGCCAGCGCAAAGACATCCACGCCCTGATAACGCGCGAGGTACTGCTCGCTCTGGGACAGCCCGATGAACCAGACGAGGCCCTGCTCGTCGCACTCGGTCTGGATCGCCGCTTGGCCGAAGTAGTCCGTCGGCCCGTTGGACGATTCCAGCGGGAAACCGATGGCGGCGAGCGCATCCCGCGCCACGCAACGCGAGTCGCCAAGACAGACCGGTCCGATTCCCTGGTGTGGGGAAATATCGAGGATGGGTAGAGTGGGCTTCATGCCGTGGAGCTCCCTGAGTCACTGTTAGCGAGGTTAGAGCACAGGCAGCCAGTTCGCCGCCTTTTTATGGCGTTTAAATGGCCTTTTGATGTTGTTTGGCCAAGATGCCATCGTCCAAGCGCGTGAGATCCGCCAGGCGACACGCCGCGCACTGCGGCATCGCTACGCTGGCATCTGGCATGCCAATAGTGGCAACATCCGGGCTCCCGCTTTCGCCGCTGCCCCCGCAGCCGGCTTCTGACCAGGGAAGGCAATCACGCCCGGTGGCGTGGCCGGGCTTCAAACCCGGTGGGGGACGGCAGCCGTTCCTGGGTGAGTTCGACTCTCACTGCCTTCCGCCAATTCCTCTCCTGTCGATATCTCCCCTGACCGTGCCCGCTCGGCTGGCTAAGCTGATCGTGAGGAACCGGCTGGAGGGGCGCCATGGTCAGACTGGACCTGTTTACCGAAGAGCATCTGGAGCTGAGCGACCTGTGGCGCTGGCAGGATGGTATGCGCGAGGACGCTTTTCTGGTGCCGCTGACGACGTCGGCGGAGGTGGCGCCCGGTGACTCTCTGCTGCTGGTGAGGGCGCTGTTCCGGCTGGCGGCTGGCGTCGAGGTGCAGGGGCTGCTGGCCTATGACCCGATCGGGCAGGACGTCTATGCAGTGCAGGTGCTCATCGGTCGCGACAGTTTTTCCATCAACAAGTACCTGCCGGAAGCTTCCTTCGAGGAAGTGCTGTCGCTGGCTGAGCGCCTGAAGGTCAGCACCGGCGGTGTGTTGCCGCTGCGCTACAGCGTGGTGCGGCAGGCGCTGGCGGTGCGGGATGGCCAGTTCACGCTGTGGCTGGGTCGTTGACTCCAGGGCGTTGCCTTCAGGGCTCACCGCGGCGGCGCCGCCACTCATCCACCACCGCCCCCATGTCAGCCGGCGCGCCGTTGCGTATCCAGGCCATGAAGTCGCGGTCGAAGTGGAAGTCGTCGCCGCAGTGCAGGGTCATGAAGCGGCGGACGTTCTGCGTGTTGCGGTAGTGGGCATCGAGCGGGGTCTGCCGGGTGATCGGGTCGCTGTGCCAGTCGAAGGCCATGGCGTCCATTCCTGTGGCTTGGAGAACACCCGTTATAGCGCAATCGGCAGCCGCAGGCGCGGTCTGCCGAGGCTGCGGGGTCACTGGCCCCACATCATCCGCTGTTGCTGCGCCGAGTAGTCGTCGCTCTGCAGGCGCACGCGGGTGGGCTGGCGTTCGAGGTTGTCTTCGCCGAAGGATTCGCGCACGGGGGACTCAATGGCGCTGAAGTGGCTGAAGTGCGGGGAATCGGCGCAGCCGACGAGGGTGAAGCAGGCGAAGGTGACCACGGAGAGCTTGAGCATGGGACTTTCTCCTGAAGGGGAGTCACGAGCTTCGGCCGGGTGGATTAACGACTGATTAACACCTCCCTCAGTGGCTGTCAGGGCCCTGCACTTCGCCGGCGCGGGCTGTGTCGCCTTCGCGGTCGCGATGGTGGTCCGGCGGGTTGAGTGCGCGACCGAGTATCTGCGCGACGACCTGGTCCTTGCCATCGGTATAGGCGTCGCGGTCGGTCGGAAAACGCTTCGCCAGTTCGCGCTTCACCTGCGCGTAGAGTTCGGCGTCTTCAGGGTGGCTGCGCAGCCAGTCGCGGAACAGCAGGCGGCGCGAGGCCTCGCCCAGGCCCATGACGTGGACGTGGTGGGTACGCCCGTTGCCTTGCGGTGGCATGCCTTTGACGAAGAACATCCGCGAGGTGTCGGGGTTTTCTGCCCAGTACTGGTAGCCGAGGCTTTGCAGCGGTTCGATCAACTGGTGTGGGTCGCTCTCCGGCGGCAGCAGCAGGAGGATGTCGATGATCGGCTTGGCGTCCAGCCCCGGCACGGCGGTGCTGCCGATGTGTTCGATGCAGAGGCCGGGGAGGTCGGTGACATGGGCAATGGCGTCGGCTTCCTCGGTGAAGCGTTGGGGCCAGTGGGGATCGGCAGGGACGACGTCGATTCGGTCCTGTTCGGCGTTGCTCCAGCGTTCGCCGTCGAATTCGGGAGCTTGCGGGGGCATGCGGGAACTCCAGCGGTGCGGTGATGGGGGCGAGGGTTGGAGGATGATTCTGACGCCGGAGTTCCGGGTGATCCTGCAGGGGGGCCGTGGGGGCGGGTATGGCCCGCTCCTGCAGGTCGGTCCTGTCAATCCAGTACGTTCTGCAGTACTTCGTAGATGACGCCGGTGGCGATGGTCACCAGCAGCAGGTCGGTGCCGGCTTGCTGCCACTCATAACCGTCGTAGTGGGGAAGTCGGCCCGTCAGGCGGCCGTCGAGCTTCTTGGCGATGCCTGGTGGCAGCGGCTTGCCGCGGGCGAGGTTTTTCCGGATGCCCGGCGGTAGCGCGGCGCCGGGGCTCCAGTAGCTGCGGTTGTCGTTGAGGATAATCTGAACGCCGCCGATGTCGATGCTCGGGCCGCCTTGCCAGTTGTTGCCCTGATTGCCGTGCTGGCCGCCCTTGTCGTGTCCTTTGCTCTTGCCCGGATCGGCCATCAGGAAGGGGCTGCTGCCCAGCACGGTGAAGCCGACGACTACCGCCAGCAGGGTATTGAATCTGGACATATCCGGGTTGCCTCCTCATTAAGCGTCCTGTAGTGCTCAGCGTAGTCCTTAGGGCGGGTGCGCGGCAGCGGCTCAATGGGTACCCGCGTGCGGGTATTTCGTCGGCAGCCCGCGAACAGCGGGCCCTGCCGCAGGGTCATAGGAATATCCTAAGCCCGCCCATGGAGGCGATGACACGATGAAAAAGTCCCTGGTTGTTGCAGTAGCCTGTGCATTCGCGCTCGGCATGACAGCCTTGCTGCCTGCCGACCTCTCGCCGATCGGCTCGGTCTATGCCAAAGGTGACGGCGGTGGTCATGGGGGTGGCAATGGCGGTGGAAACGGCGGCGGCAATGGCAACGGTAGTGGCGGTGGTAATGGCGCGAGCAGCGGGAGCGCTGGCGGCAACCATGGCAGCAACGGCAATGGCGCAAACGATGGCGGCGAGCATGCTGGCAAGGCCACCCGTGATCATGGCCTGAGTGGCAACCACTACGGCACCGAGAAGAATGACAGCAAGGGTCACGGCCAGGCGACCTCCGCCGTGGCGCACTCCAAGGATACCCACGGCAAGGCGAAGGCGACGGCGATCTCCTCGACCAGGCCTGCGCACAAGAACGCCCAGCAGGACAACTGATCCACTACGGCCAGGGACGGCCGCTGTCCTTCATTGCACCGGAAAGTCGAAGTAGGTCGTCGGGTAAGGCTCAGCCTTCAGGGTGTAGTGCCACCACTCGGCGCTGTACGGTTCGAAGCCATGCCGCAACATGGCCTGGCGCAGGGTTTCGCGGTTGCGTGTCTGCTGCACGCTGATCAAGGCGGTGCCGTGATGGGAGATGGGTCCGAAGAAGTCGAACGGGCTGCCCATGTCCAGCTCTTCCCCGGATTTCGAGTCCACCAGCGTGAGGTCGACGGTGCTGCCGCGCGAGTGCCCGGAGTGCTTGGCGATGTAGCCGTCGCGGAAGAGTGCGGGCTTGTCCAGCTGCGGGTAGTAGCGGGCCTTCTGCCGGACATCCTGCGGGTCGGCGGCCCAGCGGCGAAAGTCATTCACCGCACGCTGTGGGCGATAGCCATCGAAGATCTTCAGTGCCAGGCCGCTCAGTGCCACGTCTTTTTCCACTGCAGCCAAGGTGGTGGCAGCCTCGCGGGTGAGGATGATTCGCGCCTTCCGGTAGCCGTCGATGGGCCTGCCGACGAAGTTGTCGACGCCGGCGTAGCGCACGTCATAGCGCGCCGATTTCAGCACCTGGTCGAGGTAGACGAAGCCGTCCTGCGTCGGTTGGTCGGCATGTGCGGATGCGCTGGCAAGCAGGCAGAGCAGGAGTGCGAGGCACCTGCTCGGGTGGTTCACGGGCGCAGTGCCTGGACCCCGTCGTCATCGGGGTCGAAATCGTCCAGCTGCATGCGCCGGGCGAAGGCGTCCAGCGCGGCGTCGCCGTGCAGGAAGCGGCCACGGGCCGCGGACCAGTCGTCCGGCTTCAGGCGCACCATCCAGCCTTCGCCATAGCAGTCCAGGTTGATCAGCCCGGGGCGGCGTACCACGGCTTCGTTGCTGGCGAGGAGGGTGCCGTCCAGCGGGCTTCGCGCCGAGGAGGCGGCCTTGGCGAATTCCACCACGCCGAAGCTGCGGTCGCAGTCGATGTGCCAGCCATCGCGCTTGGGCGTGAAGGCGAAGATCTGCCCGTAGACCGCGCAACCGTAAGCGGTGAGGCCAAGGGTGATGGCGCCGCTGGCTTCCTCGCGGAGCCAGAGGTTGTACTCGGGGGCGTAGAGCAACTCGTCGGGGAACTCCAGGCCGTGCAGCTTCACAGCGTCAGCACCCGGTCGTATTCGAGGATCATGCGCGCCAGCTCGCCACCGCTGGCGATCTCGTCGACCTCCTCTATCAGCCGGCTTTCATCGATGGCCACGCCCGGTGCGCGGCACATCAGCAGGCGTGCGCCGGCTTCCTTGGCCTGCTGGATGAAGTGGCTGACGGGCTCGCCATCGTCGGCGGCGTAGAGCGTGTCGGCGATGTCCTGGAAGGCCAGGCGCGTGCCCTCGCCGCTGAGGAACAGGGTGACCTTCGCATCCATGCATGCCAGCAGTGTGGCGGTGTAGAAGGGCGCGGCGCAGCGTGCCGGGGTACTCGGGCCGCTGCTGACGATGATCAGCACACGCTGGGGCTCAGGCGTGGACAAGGGCTTTCTCCAGTTGGACCAGGGCGACGCGACGGCCCTGCGGATCGACGCGCTCGACGATGCCCTGCGGCGCGTAGCCCAGCCGTGCGTAAAGCAGCAGG
The DNA here is from genome assembly GCF_057180225.1 of Pseudomonas sp. BB438. Lineage (NCBI taxonomy): Bacteria > Pseudomonadati > Pseudomonadota > Gammaproteobacteria > Pseudomonadales > Pseudomonadaceae > Pseudomonas > Pseudomonas sp. BB438. The sequence goes on along the minus strand of NZ_CM170001.1, from coordinate 5,700,488 downwards.
CCAGCGGCGTTGGCGTTGAAGCAGGACACTTCATGACCTGCGCCTTGTACTGGTCCCGGGCGAGACTCTCCATGACCGAGATCAGGTATTGCGCCACCCCATGCTGCCGTGCCCAGGGCGCGACCATCATGTTGCCCAGCGCGCAGAACTCGTTGGGCTGCCACTGATAGAAGTTGGCGAAGCCGGCGACGCGGCCATCGAGCAGCGCCACTGTGCTGCCGCGCCGTTCGGCCATGGCGGCGGCCAGTTGGCCGATGCTCAGCGGCCAGCTGGCCTTGGGGTAACAGTAGAAGAGTTCGTCAGCGTCCCGGGGGAAGCTCACCACCTCGCCGAGGTCGTCGGCGAGGGCGGGGCGATGGTGCAGGGCAGGTGGGTTCACGCGTTCATCCGATGTCAGTGCGGCGGGTACTGGGCGATGATCTTCTGCACCGTCTCGCGGATCGCCGCTTCACGTTCGGCGGGCGTCGGCGGGCTGCTGCGCATGATCTGTTCGCCGCTGCCACGCCAGACCAGCTTGCCGTCCTTGCCATCGAACATGTCGACCTGGATGGTCGCGACCTTGTAGGTTACGGTGCGGCTCTCGGCCATGGGCGGCGGGCCCCAGTAGCCACCCCAGTAACCGCCCCAGTAACCGCCGGTGTAGGTGGTGACCTGGTCCTGGCGCTGGTCGACGATCAGGTAGGCGCGCAGCTTCACGTCGCCGGGATTGCCACCCTGCGCCTGGCGCAGGCCGCGTCGGTCGAACTCGCCGGCCACCGCGTCGCTGATGCGCTGTTCAGTAAGGTCGCTCTTGATGCGCGGGTCATCCGGGCGGTACTCGAAGGCCGGCTGTGCCCAGCTCCAGGTCATGTAGCGGGCGAAGTCGCGGGTGGTGTCGTAGTCGCGGCTGACGCTGGTGGTTTCACAGGCGGCCAGGCCAAGCATCAGGCCCAAGAGCAGCAAACGGCGGATCATGGTCGGGTTACTCCTGACAGAGCTTTCATCCAAGCGCAGAGTCCGCGCAAAGGCAAGCGGCAGAAGGGCCGCACAAGGTCGCAGGAGATGTCGAGGCGGCAATATTTCCGGCCAGCCGACGATCAACCCGGCGGGTAGCCGTCCATGGCCTTGCGCGCGGCCTCGCGCAGCGCACGTGCCTGGTCGTTCTGGTTGCTACCGTCTTCGTACTCGGCGCTGCCGCTCCAGATTTGCTGGTGGCTATGGGCGTCGAACAGGGCGATACGCACCACGCTGACGGTGACCACGTAGGTACGGGTGACAGGGTAGGAAGCGCCGTAGCCGCCGTACCACGGATCGTTCCAGCGACCATAGCCGCCGTAGTAACCGCCATTGTAGTAGTCGGTGGTCTGACGGGTGCGCTGCTCGCTGGAGAGGTGGGCGCTGACGGTCAGGTCCGCCGGGGCCGTCGCGCGCGCCGGACGCAGGCCGCGCTGGTCGAGCGCTTCGCTGACGGCGTCCTGCAGTGGGCCACCGAAACCGGTGCCGTCCACCCAACTCCACGAGCGATAGCGCCCGTAATCCAGCGGCGTGGCCGGATAGCTGCCGGGATCGAGGCCCGGGCTGGCCGCCGATGCGGGGGCAGGGGGCATCGGCAGTGAGGCAGCGGTGTAGGGGTTCTGGCTCTGGCACGCAGCCAGGGCGGCGGACAGTGGCAGGATCAACAGGTAACGCGGCATGACGGACTCCCGCACGCTCACTTCAATTGGCGTGCGCTGGCAAGACTATGCACCTAATCCTGTGGTCGGCACAGCCAGTGCAGGTAACGACCCAGCCCGGCGAAGGCGGGATGTCGACGGTATTGCAGTTCCATCTCTACCAGGTCGAGCGGCTCGGCCTTGTGCTGGAACTCTACCGGCATGTAGTCATGGAACACTCGCACGCCGCTGCGTGCCTCGATGTTCCAGTGCCCGGCCATGGCGGCTTCGAGCACGCGCGGGTCGAGCGGTTCCTGTGGCGTCAGGCTCTGCCCTTCGCCGGAGAAGCGGTTCTTGCGCAGTTTGCGGAAATGACCCTTGAGCAGGTTGCGGTAGATCAGCGCATCGCGGTTGTAGAAGGCCAGGGACAGCCAGCCGTCGGCGCGGGTCAGCTGGTGCAGCACAGGCAGGATCGCCAGCGGCTCGGCCAGCCATTCCAGCACGGCGTGGCAGATCACCAGGTCATAAGGCTCGTCGAGCTGTCCGAGCAGGTCCTGCCAGGGCGCCTCGATGAAGGTGGCGTGCAGGCCGGCTTCCTCGAAGCGCTGGCGTGCGCCGTCGAGCATCGGCGCGGCGGGTTCGGCAAGGGTGACGTCATGACCACGCCCGGCCAGCCACAGCGACATGTGGCCCAGGCCGGCGCCGATATCCAGTACGCGCAGCCGGCGGTCGGGGAGGGCTTCGGCGAGGTCGGCCTGGAGCACGGCGAGGCGGATCGCGCCCTTGGCGCCGCCGTAGATCTTCTCGGCAAAGCGCGTGGCCAGTTCGTCGAAATGACGGTCGCCGGTCTTCGGGGAATCGCTCACTTGGCGCCCCCCTCGATGAAGCGACGTTCGCTGTCGGCCAGCTTGGCGAGCACCGCCTGGTTCATGTCGATGCCCAGCTCCGCGCACATCAGCAGCAGGTAGAGGACGATGTCACCGACTTCCTGCCCGGCGTGTGCGAGCTTTTCCGGTGGCAGCTGGCGCGATTCGTCCTCGCGCAGCCACTGGAAGATTTCCACCAGCTCGGCCATTTCCACGCTGGCGGCCATGGCCAGGTTCTTCGGGCTGTGGAAGCGACTCCAGTCGTTGTGGTCGCGGATGGCGTGCAGGCGCGCGGTGATGGCTTCGAGGTTCATGCAGATGGGGCTCCAACGTCAGCCCCATAGCTTCAAGCCTGGCGCCTCAAACGTCCAGTGGACTCCAGTGGCCGGCCATGTGTGGCAGGCCATCCTTGCCGCGCAGGCTGAATTGTCCGGAAGGCGCCGGCTCGCTGGCCAGCAGGTTGACCTGCGACGGCAGCAGCACCGGCTTCTGGAAGCGCACCTCGACCCGGTAGCCGGCCTTCGGCAGGTGCTCGCCCAGCGCGGCCAGGCTGCGCGCCTTGTTCCACAGGCCATGGGCGATGGCGCGGGGGAAGCCGAACAGCTTGGCGCTGGCCGCGGAAAGGTGGATCGGGTTGTAGTCGCCGGCCACCCGGGCGTAGCGCCGGCCGATGTCCGCCGGGCAGTTCCAGACGTCGATCTGCTCCAGCGGCAGCTCGGCCACTTCCTCGCGCGCCGGCGGCGTGCCGTCCAGGCGCATGCCGCGGAACAGGATGCGACTGTCACCCTCCCAGAGCAGCCCGAGTTGGTCGTGCAGCTGGGTGATGATGCTGAAGGTCACGCCCTTTTCGTGGGGCTGGAGGTCGTCCACCCGCACGCTGACGTTGAACGGTCCCAGGCCGCCGAGCGGGCGCAACACGCTGATACGGTTTTCCAGGTGCACCAGGCCCAGCAGCGGGAAGGGGAAGCGTGCGTCGGTCAGCAGGCCCATCTGCAGGCCGAACGCGAGGATGTGCGGGTAAGTGGGCGGAAGCAGGTGGTTGTCGGCGAAGCCGCAGACCTTGCGATAGCGCTCCAGATGCTTCGGGTCGACCGTCACCGGGCAGCGCAGGCCGCGTGTCGGCAGGCTGCGGCCACGCACACCGCGGCGCACGGCGGCGCGGGCAAACAGGCCGGTAAGGGCGGGTGGGGCGGACAGGTCAAGCCAATCGCGGGGCATCGGGTATCTCCTGAGGGGCATTCATTCAGCTTAGCCGCCGATCAGACGCGGGCATTGGCCGTGGCAACGCGGCGCGCGGCAGGCAAGTCAATGTGACCGTCCGATTGCTCGGATATTTCCCCCAGGTTGATTCCTGATTCTCTTGAGAGGCAATAGGAAAGCTGCCTAAGATGGGCCCGCCTCATGGATAACTAGAAAAAACACCATGCGTGATCTGACCGACGATGTGGCGCTGATGCGCCCGGTGATCGACGCCCTGCGCGCCAGCGGAACCGACCCCGACCGCGTGCTGGCTCGCGTTGGCCTGCCTGCCGGCAGCCTGCCTGCCGGGCGATTCCCCCACAGCGCACAGAACCTGTTCTGGAAGGCTGCCGCGCAAGAGTGCGGCGAAGAGCACGTCGGGCTCTACCTGGCCGGCCATCTGCCTGCATTCCACGGCCTGCTGCTGGAATACCTGTTCCTCTCCAGTGCGACTTTCGGCGAGGGCCTGCGCCACGCCCTGCGTTACGTGCGCCTGCTCTCCGACACCCTCAACGCGCGCCTGGAAGTGGAAGGCGACAAGGCCGTATTGCTGCTCGGCCATACCGCCGGGACCAACCGGCATTTCCCCGAGATGCTCGCTGGCGCGGTGGTGCGTCTGTTCCATGCCCTTACCGAGGGCGACTTCAAGCCCCGCGAAGTGCAGCTGATGCACGAGGTAGGCGCGCCCGCCGAGCGTTACCGCGAGGTCTACGGCTGTCCTGCAGTGCTGGGCGCTGATCGCTATGCCCTGGTATTCGACGCTGAGGTGCTGGAAAAACCCTCGCGCCATGCCGCGCCGGAACTGCTGCGCATGCATGAGTCCCTGGCGCGCCGGCAACTGGCGGAAGTGGAGCGGCTGGACCTGGTGCGCAAGGTGCGCGAGCTGATCGGCGTATTGCTGGTGGATGGTGGCGCGACACTGGAGCAGGTTGCCGCCCGACTCGACATGCCGGCCCGCCGCCTGCGCGAACGCCTGGCCATGGCCGGGGTGCGCTTCAACGACCTGGTCACCGACTACCGCTGCCGCCTGGCCAAGGAACTGCTGCTCAAGACCGACGAGCGCATCGAGGTGATCGTCGAGCGCACCGGCTTCTCCGAGCCGAGCACCTTCTACCGCGCCTTCAAGCGCTGGGTCGGCGAGACCCCGGTGGAGTTTCGCCGGCGTGGCCGCCCTCAGCCGCCGGCGGAGTGATCGAACCGTTTCGAGCCCACCTCTGGATAGGCTTTGCCGGTCAATTGCCGCCAAGGTGCGCCCGATGCAAAGCCGAATCCGCCAGACCCTGCTGTTGTCCACCGTCCTGCTGCTGAGCCTTCAGCACGCCGTGGCGGGGGAGATGGGCGAGACGGCGTTCTCCCGCCTGGACCGCGATGGCAGCGGCTTTATCGAAGCCGATGACCTGTCCGCCATGCGCGTACGCATGTTCCACCGCCTGGATCGCAACCAGGATGGTCTGCTCACCCGCGAAGAAGTGACCCCGCCCAACCCCAGCGTGCACGTTTCCCCCACCGCCATCGCCTGGCCGGACCAGGATGGCGACGGCAAGGTCAGCCAGGCGGAGTTCATGACCCAGGAGCCCGCGTTGATCGTGCGGGCGGACCGCGATGGCGATCACCGGGTGAGTGCGGAGGAGTTTCGTGAGCTGGTGGCGGCGCGGGGGTAGTTCATAGCCCTTGGCCAATGGCCGGCCTGCGGCCGGTTTGCGGACATCGTCAGGCGCGCTGCTCACCGCTCGCGCCGGATCGTAGGGCGCATAACGCGCCAGCGTTATCCGCCGCGAGGCAATCGGCGGATAACCCGTTCCGGGTTTTGCGCCCTACGACTGCGCCCGCTAACCCTCTCCCCCGCCCTCTCCCTGAAGGGAGAGGGAGCCGTTCGGCGTTTGCGGCTAGCACGGAAGTTTTCCTGACACTGCACAGTCCTCTCTCCCTTCGGAGCGGAGCGCGCAGCCAGGGTTAGGGAGAGGGGAATCTGAGGCACGGTCTGTCAGAGAAAGACCGTTGCTACTACAGGGGTAACGCCATCAGATCCCCAGATCGTAGGGCGCATAACGCGCCAGCGTTATCTGGCGCGAGGCAATCGGCGCCGGGTTATCCACCCTACGACGCTGGCTGCTCTCCGCTCCGAAGGGGGAGGGGGCCGTTCGGCGTTTTCGGCTAGCACGGAAGTTCGCCTGACACTGCACAAGTCCCCTCTCCCTTCAGGGAGAGGGTTAGGGAGAGGGCGCGCCCAGGTAGGGACTCTCAGAGAGACAGCTTCCCTACCGAGAAACGCGATCACGCCCCCAGCAAACTCTGTCCACAAACCCGCAGCACCTGCCCGCTCACCGCGCCCGAACCCGGCTGGGCGAACCAGGCCACGGTTTCGGCGACGTCCTGCGGCAGGCCGCCCTGGCCCATGGAGTTCATGCGCCGGCCGGCCTCGCGGATGGTCAGCGGGATGGCGGCGGTCATCTGGGTCTCGATGAAGCCCGGTGCCACCGCGTTGATGCTGATGCCCTTCTTGCCCAGTGCCGGCGCCCAGGCCTGCGCCAGGCCGATCAGGCCGGCCTTGCTCACCGCATAGTTGGTCTGGCCCATGTTGCCGGCGATGCCGCTGATGGACGCGAGCAGCACCACGCGGCCGTCATCGTGCAGCTTGCCGGCGTCCAGCAGTGCCTGGGTCAGCACCTGCGGGGCCCTGAGGTTCACGTCGATCACCGAGTTCCAGAAGGCTTCGCTCATCTTGGCGACGGTCTTGTCGCGGGTGATGCCGGCATTGTGCACCACGATGTCGACGCCGTCCGGCAGGGCTGCCACCAGTTGCGCACCGGCATCGGCGGCGCAGATGTCCAGCGCCACGCCACGGCCGCCCAGGCGCGCCGCGAGGGCGTCGAGGGACTCCTTGGCCGGCGGCACGTCCAGCAGCACCACCTCGGCACCGTCACGGGCGAGGGTCTCGGCAATGGCTGCACCGATGCCACGGGCGGCGCCGGTCACCAGCGCGCGCTTGCCCACCAGCGGACGGCTCCAGTCTTGCACCTGCTTGTCATAGGCGGATAGGCGCACCACCTGCCCGGACACATAGGCGCTCTTGGGCGAAAGGAAGAAGCGCAGCGCGCCTTCGAGCTGGTCCTCGGCGCCCTTGCCGACATACACCAGCTGCACGTTGCCGCCGCGGCGGATTTCCTTGCCCAGCGAGCGGCTGAAGCCTTCCAGGCTACGCTGCACGCTGGCGGCGATCGGGTCCTTCACCGATTCCGGCGCGCGGCCGAGGATCACCACGTGCGGGCATTTGTCCAGGCCCTTGAGGGCGCCCTGGAAGAACGTACGCAACTCGAGGGTCTGCTCGAAACGGTTCAGGCCGCTGGCATCGAAGACGATCGCCTTGAGCTTCGGCCCGTGCTCGGCGGTCCAGCGCGGCAGCCCGTACTGGCCTTCGTTGAAGGAGAACACGGCATCGGTCAGGCGCTCGGCGAACGGCAGCACCGCCTCGTTCAGGTTGCCTTCACCACCGAGCAGCAGCGCACCGTCCACCGGCCGCGTGCGCCCGGCGCTCCAGCGCTCCAGGCGAACCGGCGCGGGCAGGCCGAGGGCTCCGACCAGGCGGCGGCCGACATTGGAGTTGGCGAAGGCGATGTAGCGATCGGTCATGGAACGGGCTCCTGCACAGGTTCTCAAAGTGCTGACCACTCTACGCAGCGGCGGGTTCGACGCAATTGACCGCGCTGACCTGCGCAACGGCGGGGCGGCCAATGCGACACAAGCGGCTAAGGTTAGCCTTGACCGCACTTTATCGCTCATCTAACCAGGAGCTCTGCATGACCCAATTGCGCCGGGTCGCCATCGTCGGCGGCAACCGTATTCCCTTCGCCCGCTCCAACACCGTGTATGCCACGGCGAGCAACCAGGAGATGCTGACCTCCGCGCTGGACGGGCTGATCGAGCGCTACAAGCTGCACGGCGAGCGCCTGGGCGAGGTGGTCGCCGGCGCTGTGCTCAAGCATTCGCGCGATTTCAACCTGACCCGCGAGTGCGTGCTGGGCACGCGCCTGGCGCCGGAAACCCCGGCCCACGACATCCAGCAGGCCTGCGGTACCGGCCTGGAAGCGGCAATCCTGGTGGCCAACAAGATCGCCCTCGGGCAGATTGACTGCGGCATCGCCGGTGGCGTGGACACCACCTCCGACGCGCCCATCGGTGTCAACGAAGGGCTGCGCAAGATTTTGCTGGAGGCCAACCGCGGCAAGTCCAACGGCGAGAAGATCAGGAGCCTGCTGAAGATCCGCCCGCGCCACCTGATGCCGCACATCCCGAAGAACGGCGAGCCGCGTACCGGGCTGTCGATGGGCGAACACTGCGAGCTGATGGCGCAGACCTGGGCCATCCCGCGCGACGAGCAGGACAAGCTCGCCTTCGAGAGCCACCACAAGCTGGCGGCCGCGTACGACGAGGGCTGGCAGAACGACCTGATGACGCCGTTCCGCGGCCTGGTGCGCGACCAGAACCTGCGCCCGGACATCAACCTGGAGAAGATCGGCACGCTCAAGCCGGTGTTCGAGCGCGGCTCGCGCGGCACGCTGACGGCAGCCAATTCAACGCCTCTGACCGACGGTGCCTCGGTGGTGCTGCTGGCCAGCGAGGAGTGGGCGAAGGCGCGCGGCCTGCCGATCCTGGCCTACTTCAAGGACGGCGAAGCGGCGGCAGTGGACTTCGTCGGCGGTCACGAGGGGCTGCTGATGGCGCCGGTCTACGCCGTGCCGCGCCTGCTGGCACGCAATGGACTGACCCTGCAGGACTTCGATTTCTACGAAATCCACGAAGCCTTTGCGGCCCAGGTGCTGTGCACCCTCAAGGCATGGGAAGACGCGGAGTACTGCAAGACCCGCCTGGGCCTCGACGCGCCGCTGGGCTCCATCGACCGCAGCAAGCTGAACGTCAAGGGCAGCTCGCTGGCCGCCGGTCACCCGTTTGCCGCCACCGGTGGGCGCATCGTCGCCAACCTGGCCAAGCTGCTGGACGCTGCTGGCAAGGGACGTGGATTGATCTCGGTGTGTGCGGCAGGTGGTCAGGGTGTGACCGCGATCATCGAACGATAATCCAATACACCGGGACCGATGTTTTCGGTTCCACGATGTAGCAACTCCGTGACTTCAGGCGGCACCGCGCGAGCGGCGCCGCCTTTTTTTTCTGCATGACGAACAACTGTTTGTAGGATGGCGTGGAGCGAAGCGATACCCATCGAAGGCAGTCAGGAGTTGCTGATGGGTATCGCAAGCTCCACCCATCCTACGAGAGCGTTGCACCAGCGACGCACCGCAATTTCCTTCTAGATGTGCGCTTCAACCACCCTGCAACATTCCCGGATGCACGCGCCGCGAGAAGGGCGTGGAGAGCACCAGAGAGGTCTTGCTGGTGCCGAACTGGGCGAGTCGGTCGATCAGCTCCTCCAGCTCCTGGGTGCAACTGACTGCCACCTTGAGCATCACGCAGGCCTCGCCGGTGATGCGGTAGCAATCGATGATCTGCGGGATCTCCAGCAGCGGGTCGAGCATGCTCTTGCTGCGGTGGTCGTTCAGGCGCATCTCGATCAGGCACTGGATCGACCGCCCCATCTTCGACAGGTCTACGCTGGCGTGGTAGCCGGTGATCACCCCATCGGCTTCCAGGCGCGCCACGCGGTCGGCGACGGCCGGCGGCGACAGGTTGATCCGCCGGGCCAGTTCGGCAAAGGACATGCGGCCGTCCTCCAGCAGTGCGGCGAGCAGGGCGCGGTCGTATTTGTCCATGGTCTTGCTCCGATTTTGAATCGACGGAATGTGACGAGAAAATCCATCGAATGAAAAGTGTTATGCCCGTAATGGCGTTGTCTGTGCCTTATCCGGGGCGGGCGACCTGCATAAAATGAAGCGCTCTGCCTGCCTTGTCGAGCCCCCGTCCATGACCACGATGCCCATGCCCAGAGCCCGCGTCTCACTGACCCTGATTGCTGCCTTCTTCGCTCTCTACTTCATCTGGGGATCGACCTACCTGGTGATCCGCATCGGTGTCGAGTCCTGGCCGCCGATGCTGATGGCCGGCTGCCGCTTCGTCATCGCCGGGACCATCCTGTTCGTCTGGATGCTGTCGCGCGGAGCGCCGATGCCGACGCTCAAGCAATGGCTGTCGGCGGGCGCCATCGGCATCCTCCTGCTCAGCTGCGGCAACGGCGGGGTGACGGTGGCCGAGCACTGGGGCGTGGCCTCGGGCGTGGCGGCGCTGGCGGTGGCGACCGTGCCGCTGTTCACCCTGGTGTTCGGGCGCTTCTTCGGCAACCGCACCAACGCACTGGAATGGGCCGGTATCGCCCTGGGGCTGTTCGGCATCGTGCTGCTCAACCTCGGCTCGAACCTGCAGGGCAGCCCGGCGGGCGCGGCTCTGATCCTCTTCGCTGCGGCGGCCTGGGCCTTCGGCTCGGTGTGGAGCCGGCGCCTGGACCTGCCCGGCGGCGCCATGGCCAGCGCGGTAGAGATGCTGGTGGGCGGCGGCGTGCTGCTGCTGGGCAGCGTCCTCGGCGGTGAGCGCATGGAGCAGATGCCGACTGCCGCCGGCTGGGGCGCCCTGGCCTACCTGGTGGTGTTCGGTTCGATCATCGCCTTCAGTGCCTACATGTATCTGCTGGCCAACGTGCGTCCGGCAGCTGCCACCAGCTACGCCTACGTGAATCCTGCGGTGGCGGTGATGCTTGGCGTGGTATTCGCTGGCGAGCACATCGGCCTCGCGGAGTCCCTGGCGATGGCGGTGATCATCAGCGCTGTGGTGCTGATCGGCCTGCCGCAGTGGCGACGCAAGGAAGCCGTCTGACTCGCGGCATGAGCTAAGCCCGAAAGGTTATTTCGCGCGCTCCGCGCGATTCGCTAGGGTATGAAACGGCCTCCATTCGGGGGCCGTTCTTCTTTCCTTTCAGTACACCCGCGCGCCATACGCCCAGGCCACTGATCCAGCCTTCGATCCGAGGTGTGCATGAGCCTGGTGGTGCCGCTTTCCTCTCTTTCCCAGCTGCCTCCCATCCAGCGCTGGAGCGACGCCCTGCGCGTGTCCAGCCTGCTCACCCTGTCGGTGCCGCGTGAGTACGGCGGCCGCGGCGCGGGCTGGGACGAGGTGCTGCAGACCCTGCGCGATCTCTCCGAACGTGACGGCACCCTGGCGCGCCTGTTCGCGCTGCATCACCTGCAACTCGCCAGTGTGCTGCTGCTGGGGAGCGCCGAGCAGCGCGAGCGCCTGCTGCCGCTCAGTGTCGAGCGGGAATGGCTATGGGGCGAGGCGGTGGATCACCAGGAGCACCGGCTGCTGGCGCGTGAGCACCGGCGCGGTGGTTTTCTCCTGCAGGGCGGGCGCCACGATTGCTTCGGTGCCGAGGCGGTGGACTGGTTGCTGATTTCCGCGCGCCACGCACAGAGCGAGGGGTTGCTGATCGCTGTGCTGCCGGCGGATCGCAACGGCCTGGACCGTTTCGAGCCCAATGGTGGCGGCCTGCTGCGCTGCCACGAAGTGCGCCTGCACCCCGAAGACATCCTGCTGCCGCCCGGCCTTCCCTGGACGCCTCGTGCTCAATTGCGCGGCAGCCTTTCTGCGCTGCTGCAGGCGAACATTGCCCTGGGCCTTGCCGTGCAGGCCTTCGAGCGCCTGCCGGCGCGGGCGGCAGCAGGGGAGCTGCAGCGTCTGCTGGCACTGGGGCTGCGGCTCTCCGACCAGTCGGCGGTAGCCTTCGAGTCCGCGCTGGCGGCGGGCAATGCGCTGAGTTTCAGTCGCAGCGCCGCGCTGGCCACGCTGGTGGCGGAAACCTCGGCAGTGGCGCAGCAGGCCGTGCAGGTTGGCTTGCGCCAGGAAGGGACGCGCGCCCGTGTGTTCGCCGGAGCGATCTGAGGCGCCGTACCACGGGGCCTGTAGCCGAATCGAGACAAGCGCTGGCGCTCATAAGTTAAGAACTAAAAAGTATTTATTCGAAGTTTTTTATATCGGTAATCTAGCTCTACCGGACCACCGGACCCGATTTCAACACCAGGTTTATCCCCACCGAATCCCGTCCCGTGGTCCGTCCCCTCTGTGAGGCCGGCACCGCCGTTACCTTCAGAGGAAACACCATGAACACACCTCGTTTCGTACGCCGTGCCGTGGCCGGCGTCGCTGTTGCGGCTGCCCTGTCCTTCCAGAGCGCTGCGTTCGCCGACATCGTCCTGGGCTACCAGACCGGCATTGATCCGACCAAGGTTCCGCAGGCCGATGGCACCTACGAGAAGGTCATCGGCGAGAAGCTCGACTGGCGTCGCTTCAACAGCGGCCCGGAAGTTGTCGCCGCCATCGCCTCGGGGGACGTGCAGCTCGGCAACCTCGGCTCCAGCCCGCTGGCCGCCGCCACCTCCCGCGGTCTGCCGATCGTGGCCTTCATCGTCTCCGCTCAGATCAATGCCGCCGAGGCCCTGGTGGTGCGTAACGGCAGCAAGATCGACAAGCCCGAGGACCTGATCGGCAAGACCATCGCCACGCCCTTCGTGTCCACCTCGCACTACAGCCTGCTGGGCGCGCTCAAGCACTGGAAGATCGACCCGGCCAAGGTGAAGATCGTCAACCTCAATCCCACCGAGATCGCCGCCGCCTGGCGCCGTGGCGACATCGATGGCGCCTTCGTCTGGTCGCCTGCGCTGGGCGAGATCAAGAAGTCCGGCAAGGTGCTGACCGATGCTGCTGAAGTCGGCCAGTGGGGCGCGCCGACCTTCGAGGTCTGGGTGGCCCGCAAGGACTTCGCCGAGAAACACCCGGACGTCATCGCCAAGTTCGCCCGCGTGAGCCTGGACTCCTTCGCCGATTACAACGCCCACAAGGCGCAGTGGACCGCCGATTCCGAGCAGGTGAAGAAGATCGCCAAGCTGACCGGCGCCGATCCCAAGGATGTGCCCGAGCTGCTGGCTGGCTCCGCCTTCCCCGAATCTCAGGCGCAGCTGTCGTCAGCCCTGCTGGGTGGCGGCACCGCCAAGGACATCGCCGGCACCGCCGCCTTCCTGAAAGAACAGAAGCGCGTGCCTTCGGTGCTCAAGGACTACTCGCCCTACGTCAGCGCCGAGTACGTGCGCCAGGCGGAGAGCGTGCAGGTCGGGCAGCGCTGAGTCCCGGCTGCTCCGTAGGATGGGTATCGCAGGCTCCACCCATCCTACGGCTGGCACCGATCCGCATTTCTTCTCACCCTACGGAGGGCAGAACATGAGCCGTCTGACGGCCGAGGTGGTCAGCCTCACTTTCCAGCAGCGCGGACGCGAGCGCGTCGTGCTGCAGGACCTCACTCTCAGTCTGGCCAAGGGCGAATCCCTGGTGGTGCTCGGCCCGTCGGGTTGTGGCAAATCCAGCCTGCTCAACGTGCTGGCGGGCTTCCAGGCGCCGGACAGCGGCCGCGTGCAGATCGATGGCCGTACCCTCAGCGGTCCCGGCGGCGAGCGCGGCGTCGTGTTCCAGGACGACGCGCTGATGCCCTGGCTGAGCGCGCTGGACAACGTCGCGCTGGGCCTGCGCATCCGCGGTATCGGGGCTGCCGAGCGCCATGCCCGCGCCCATGAAGTCCTCAAGCTGGTTGGCCTGGGCGAGCATGCGGACTACCGCATTTCGCAGCTTTCCGGTGGCCAGCGACAGCGCCTGGGCCTGGCCCGCGCGCTGGCGGTGGAGCCGGACTTCCTGCTGCTCGACGAACCCTTTGGCGCCCTCGATGCGCTGACCCGCGAGCGCATGCAAGTCCTGACCCTCGACCTGTGGCGCAAGACCGGCAAGGGCCTGTTCCTGATTACCCACAGCGTCGATGAAGCGCTGTTCCTCGCCACCGACCTGGTGGTGATGGACGGCCCGCCGGCGCGCATCGTCAAGCGCCTGCCGCTTGACTTCGCCCGCCGCTACGCCGCCGGCGAGCCGGTACGCTCGATCAAGTCCGACCCGGAATTCGCGCGCCTGCGCCAACTCCTTCTCGATGAGTTTTTGGAAGAACCGGAGGCCGAGCATGCCCACTGATACCCTCGCCGCCAAACTCCCGAGCGCCGTACCGAATGCCCGCAGCATGCCGCGCGATTACCGCCGCTGGGCGGCCGCCGGCAGCGTCGGCTCGATCTTCGTGCTCTGGTGGCTGGCCACGCACCTGGGCTGGGTCGACACCCTGTTCCTGCCTGCGCCGGAGCAACTGGTGGAAGCCTTCCAGCGCCTGCTCGCCGAGGGCTACGTCGATGCGTCGCTGTGGCAGCACGTCGGCACCAGCCTGCTCCGCGTGCTGCTGGCGCTGGGCGCGGCCGTGCTGACGGCCATTCCTCTGGGCATCCTCATGGGCCTCAACCCGCTGGTGGGCGCGGCCTTCGACCCGCTGGTGGAGTTCTACCGCCCGGTACCGCCGCTGGCCTACCTGCCGCTGATCGTCATCTGGTTCGGCATTGGCGAGCTGTCCAAGGTGCTGCTGATCTACCTCGCGCTGTTCGCACCGCTGCTGATCGCCACCGCTGCCGGCGTGCGCCGCGTGGACAAGTCGCGTATCCAGGCCGTGCGCTGCCTGGGCGCCAGCCGCTTGCAGGTGGTGCGCCACGTGATCCTGCCCAGCGCACTGCCGGACGTGCTGACCGGCCTGCGCATCGCCCTGGGCGTGGGCTGGTCGACCCTGGTCGCCGCCGAGCTGATCGCCGCCAACCGAGGCCTGGGCTTCATGGTGCAGTCCGCCGCGCAGTTCCTCGCCACCGACGTGGTGGTGCTGGGGATCCTGCTGATCGCCGCCATCGCGCTGAGCTTCGAGCTGGGGCTGCGCTGGCTGCAGAAGCGCTTCGCTTCCTGGGAGTAATGCAACCGAGAGCCAAAGGCCCCTCTCCCTAACCCTCTCCCGCAAGCGGGAGAGGTGACTGTCCTGAGTGGCTTCGATACCTCTGCCTCATGGATGAGTCTGCGCGGCAGAAGGGGTTGACTGCCCTTTCCGAATACACCGAACAAGCCCCCTCTCCCTTCAGGGAGAGGGTTGGGGAGAGGGCGCCTTTCCCCGTGAACCTCACGAGAGAACACGAACATGACCACCCTGAGCATCGAACCCATCAGCCCGGCCCTCGGCGCCGTCGTGTCCGGCGTGCGCCTGGCCGACCCGCTGGATGACACGGCACAGCGCCAGATCGAGCAGGCCCTGCTCGATCACCAGGTGCTGTTCTTCCGCGACCAGCCACTGACGCCGGGCCAGCAGGCCAACTTCGCCGCGCGCTTCGGCGACCTGCACATCCACCCGATCTACCCCAGCTCGCCCGAACAACGTGAAGTCATCGTCCTCGACACCGCCGTCACCGACGTGCGCGACAACGCCATCTGGCACACCGACGTGACCTTCCTCGAGACACCGGCGCTGGGCGCCGTGCTGGCCGCCAAGCAGCTGCCGCCTTACGGCGGCGACACCCTGTGGGCCAGTGGCATCGCGGCGTTCGAGGCACTGTCGAAACCGTTGCAGCGCTTGCTCGACGGCCTCACCGCAACCCACGACATCAGCAAGTCCTTCCCCCAGGAGCGCTTCGGTGCCACTGACGCGGACCTGGCGCGGCTGGAGGAAGCGCGCAAGAAGAACCCGCCGCGCAGCCATCCGGTGATTCGCACGCACCCGGTCACCGGGCGCAAGGCGCTGTTCGTCAGCGACGGATTCACCACCCGCATCAACGAGCTGGAGCCGGCGGAAAGCCGCGCCATCCTCGACCTGCTGTTCGCCCATTTTGCCCGCCCGGAGTTCACGGTGCGCTGGCGCTGGAAGGAGAACGACGTGGCCTTCTGGGATAACCGTGTGACCCAGCATTACGCGGTGGACGACTACCGTCCGCAGCGCCGGGTGATGCACCGCGCGACCATCCTCGGCGACAAGCCGTTCTGAGGACTCCGCCCTACAGGCCCGAGGAAGGGTGTGTGGGAGCGAGCTTGCTCGCGAACCGCATAACGCCGATTTCATGGGTGAGCGCGTTCGCGAGCAAGAGCTAGGCGCCCCCTCGTTCCTACAGGGATGCCGGGCGCCGGGTTCGGCTCGAAATATCCCGCCATCCCCGTGACTTGCGGCAACAAAGCCGCACCGCAGACCGCATTCGTCGCCATTCTGGGTCGCGGTGGATGGCTCACTGTCCTACGCTTTGGCAGTTTCGCTTCATAAAGAGATTGCCTCCATGCAAGAACGGATTCCCGACGAGTCCAACCTCGCCGAGCTGACGGTTCGCGGCCTGATCCTCGGCGCGCTGATCACCGTGGTGTTCACCGCTTCCAACGTCTATCTCGGCCTCAAGGTCGGCCTGACCTTCGCCTCGTCGATTCCCGCGGCGGTCATTTCCATGGCCGTGCTGCGCTACTTCTCCGGCTCCAACATCCTCGAGAACAACATGGTGCAGACCCAGGCCTCGGCGGCCGGCACCCTGTCCTCGATCATCTTCATCCTGCCCGGCCTGCTGATGATCGGTTACTGGAGCGGTTTCCCGTTCTGGCAGACCGCCGCCATCTGCTCCATCGGCGGCATCCTCGGCGTGCTCTACACCATCCCGCTGCGCCGGGTGATGGTGGTGCAGAGCAATCTGCCGTACCCCGAAGGCGTGGCCGCGGCGGAAATCCTCCGCGTCGGTAGCCAGGATGAGGCAGAGGAAAAGGCCGGCAAGCCGGCGAAAGCGGGCGCTCCGGGCCTGCGTGACATCCTCGCCGGTGGCGTGGTCGCCGCCGCGTTCAGCCTGCTCAGCAGCGGCTTCAAGGTGCTCGCCGAGGGCTTCAGCTTCTGGATCACGGCCGGGCAGGCAGCGTTTCGCCTGTCCACCGGCTTCTCCCTGGCGCTGGTGGGCGCGGGCTACCTGATGGGCATCACCGCCGGCATCGCCATCCTGATCGGCGTGGTCATCGCCTGGGGCGTGGCCGTGCCGTTACTCTCGGTGAACAGCGTGCTGGCCGCCGGACAGAGCCTGCCGGAGCTGGCCACCAAGCTGTGGAGCACCCAGGTGCGCTTTCTCGGCGCCGGCACCATCGGCATTGCCGCCCTGTGGACCCTGGCGACCCTGTTCAAACCCATGGTCCAGGGCGTCTGGTCATCGCTGAGCGCCGTGCGCGGGCGTGGGGAAGTGAGCGACCTGCGCACCGAGCAGGACCTGTCGGCGAAGTGGATCGTCGCCATTGCTGGTGTCCTGCTGGTGGCGCTGTTCGTGGTGTTTTCCTACTTCCTCGGCGAGGCGGCGCCGGACCTGCACGGCGTCGGCTTCTGGGGCCTGGTGGCGGTCTGCGTGATCTTCGCCTTCTTTTTCGGCTTCCTGATCGCCGCGGCCTGCGGCTACATGGCTGGCCTGGTCGGCTCCTCGAGCAGCCCGATCTCCGGCATCGGCATCATCGCGGTGATCCTGGTCTCGCTGCTGATCCTCGGCGTCGGCTCGCTGGAAGCCGGCTTCCTCGATCAGCAGGGCGGCAAGCTGGCCATCGCCCTGGCGCTGTTCACCACCTCGGTGGTGATCGCCATCGCGGCGATTTCCAATGACAACCTGCAGGACCTGAAGACCGGTTACCTGGTCGGCGCGACTCCGTGGCGCCAGCAGGTGGCTCTGATCGTCGGCTGCCTGGTGGGCGCCCTGGTGATCCCGCCGGTGCTGGAACTGCTGTTCAACGCCTACGGCTTCACCGGTGCGCTGCCCCGCGAGGGCATGGACCCGAACGCCGCGCTGGCCGCGCCGCAGGCGACGCTGATGACGGCGATTGCCAGCGGGATTTTCCACAACGCGCTGAACTGGAACATGATCCTGATCGGCGTCGCGCTGGGTATCGCGCTGATCCTGGTCGACGTGCTGCTGCGCCGTACCGGCAAGGCCAGCCTGCCGGTACTCGCCGTGGGCCTGGGCATCTACCTGCCGCCGACCATCGGCATGACCCTGGTGGTCGGCGCGGTGATCGGCTGGCTGCTGGAAACCGCCCTGGCCAAGCGCGCGCTGGCGGCCGGCAAGGACGTGGAGACGTTCTCCGACGAGCCCAAGCGCCGCGGCGTGCTGCTAGCCTCCGGCCTGATCGTCGGGGAGAGCCTGATGGGCATTCTGCTCGCCGCGATCATCGGCGCCACGGGGTCTGCCTCGCCCCTGGCCCTGGTCGGCGGGAGTTTCGAGGAGACCGCGCAGTGGCTGGGCCTGGTGGTCTTCGTGGCGATCTGCGTGCTGTTCTACCGCAAGGTGCTGGGCGGCACCCGCGGCTGATCCTCCGCAGTGATGTGAAAAAGGCGCCTGCAGGCGCCTTTTTCGTCGGTTCACGGACTCAGCGCACCAGGTGCAGGAACTGGAGGTGCCGCTCGTACTGGTCGAGCATGTCGTTGATGATCTGCTCCTTGCTGTAGCCCATCAGGTCGTAGTCCTGGCTGCCTTCGGACAGGTGCACCTCGGCGCGGAAGTACCGGCGATTCTTCAGGTGCAGGCCGCCCATGCCGGCGCGGGCGAAGGACGGGGTGAAGTAGCCGCGCATCGACACCTGGTAGAGGAACGGATGCTGCGCGCCGTGGCCGATCTCCAGGCCGATCTCCAGGTTGCTCAGGTCCAGGTCGGAATCCACCTGCAGGCCCTTCTCGCGGAACACCTCGGACACCTCTGCGATCGCCGGGCTGACCACGTCGACCATGTAGCGGTACACCTCGTCGCGGGTGGGGAAATGCACCGCCTGGGAAATGCGCCGTTTCCAGCCGCCGGGCTTGGCCGAAGGCGGCGGCGCCAGCGAGTGAGTGCGTGCGCGCTGACGCTGGGATTCCAGGTAGAACGCCTTGTGCAGGCCCCACATCATCAGCAGCAGGATCAGCGAGAAGGGCAGCGAGGTCAGTACCACCGCTGACTTCAGCGCATCGATGCTGCCGGCGAACAGCAGGCCGCCGGTGACCAGCGCAGTGGCCACGCCCCAGAACACCCGCAGCCACTTCGGCCCGTCGTCGTCGGCGCTGCCGCCGTGGGCGGAGAGGGTGGAGAGCACCACGGTGCCGGAGTCCGCCGAGGTGACGAAGAACACGAAGCTGACCAGCACCGTCACCGCGATCACCACCCGACTGGCCGGGTAGTTCTGCAGCATCTGGTAGAGCGCCATGGACGGATCGGCGATGGCCACGCGGCCCAGTTCGCTGAAGCCATGGTTGAGCACCTGGTCCAGGGCGCTGTTACCGAAGATCGACATCCACGCCAGCGTGAAGCCCAGGGGGATGAACAGCACGCCGAAGACGAACTCGCGGATTGTCCGCCCGCGGGAAATACGTGCGATGAACAGGCCGACGAAGGGCGCCCAGGCGATCCACCAGGCCCAGTAGAACACCGTCCAGCCACCCAGCCAGTCGCTGCCATCCTTGCCGTAGGCGTAGAGGTCGAAGCTCTTGGTCGGCAGGGCGCCGAGGTAGTCGCCGATGTTCTGCACCAGGGTGTTGAGCAGGTGTTGCGTAGGGCCGGCGAACAGCACGAAGAGCAGCAGCGCGCAGGCCAGCAGCATGTTGATATCGGACAGCAGGCGGATGCCCTTGTCCACGCCGGACACGGCGACCAGGATGGCCGCGCCCATCATCAGCGCGATGAGCGTCATCTGCACCGGATGGCTGTGGGCGACGCCGAACAGGAAGTCCAGGCCGGCGTTGAGTTGGAGTACGCCGAAGCCCATGTCCGCGCCCAGGCCGAACACCGTGGCGATGATGCCGAAGCAGTCCACGGTGTAGCCGATCGGGCCGTTGATGCGCTTGCCGATCAGCGGGTACAGCGCCGAGCGCAGCGCCAGCGGCAGGTTGTGACGGTAGGCGAAGTAGGCCAGCGCCATCGCCACCAGGGCGAACACGCCCCAGCCATGCAGGCCCCAGTGCAGGAACAGCAGCTGCATGGCCTGGCGCGCCGCTTCCGGGGTGCCGGCTTCGCCTTGCGGCGGCTGGGCGAAGTGGGTCAGCGGCTCGGACACGCAGAAGAAGAACAGGGTGATGCTGATGCCGGCGGCGAACAGCATGCCGGCCCAGGACAGGTAGCTGAATTCCGGCTCGTCGTGGTCGGCACCGAGCTTGATCTTTCCGTAGCCGGAAAGCGCGGTGACCACCACGAAGATCAGGTACAGCGTCATCGCCAGCAGGTAGTACCAGCCGACGCTGTCGGCGGCCCAGGACTGTGCGGCGAGCAGCCACTCACCGGCCCGTTGGGGCTGGCTGATGACGATCAGGGCGAAGAGCAGGATCAGCGCGGCCGCACCGTAGAAGACCGGTGGGTTCATGCGCATGGACGGCGAGGGTGTTACGGACGGGGAGGATTGTGCAACGGACAAAACGGGCGGGGTCCCTCGAAATTTTCCTTGAACAAGCATTCAATGAAAACACGATTGAGCCCGAAAAGGCCAATCGGCGGGACCGGTGGTCCCGCCGCCGGCCCAGGTCGAGGGCCGAGCGAAGCGGGTACTGCTTTACTTGCGACGGTTCTTTTTCGCCTCACGGATCTCACGGCGTTCCGGGTCGGCCTTCGCGGGCGCGGTCAGGAAAGCGGTGGCGGCGAAGAAGTTAGCAAGAGCGGCAAAGCTGGTCACGATAGTCTCCAATGGCGCCGGGGAAAATGGGTCCCGACCGCCTGATAGCCATTTTCCCTGAAGATTGTGACGAAAAGAAGTGAATGGTCTTGATGAGCGGTATTGGTCTGGTCGATGAGACTGCTTTGTTTGATATCGCTGGTGAATAGCCCTGATTTTGACTTCTTGCTCAGGATTCCCTCCTGCCGACCTGCAGGTCGGCGAGGCCTTTCACTGCGACCATTCGTCGCCAAAGGTGAAACGGTTCAGCGCGGTTCCTGGCGTTGACGCGATAAACGGCTGTCAGGGACGTGAAACAGGCTCTCGCTTAGCACAATTCCCGGAGTAGAGCGGGTTTGAGCTTGAAAGCTTGAACGAGTGTGCAACTTTTCGTGAAAAACATGTGAAACGACTATGGCGATTGACTTGCTGATTCCGTTAGTCTCCCCCGGCAGGATAAAAAACCACCAATTCAGGGAGCATCTCGAGATGGACTTCAAACGTATCGCCGTTGCCACTGCACTCTTCGCTTCGCTGGCTGGCTGCCAGACCATGACCACCAACCAGGCCATCGTTCCGCTGCAAGCCGCCACCGCCCAGATGATCGGTCTGGCTTCCTCCGACGAGCTGGTCGTCAGCGACGTCAAGGCCGGTCAGCCGGACGCCCTGGGCGCCCAGGAACTCTCCTACGTCGCCACCACCACCAAAGGCCGCGTGTTCAACTGCACCTCGCGCATGATGCCGGGCCTGCTGACCGATCCGGCCAAGCTGACCAATCCGTCGTGCACGCCGGTGGTTGCTCACTCCAACACCGCTACCAAGTAAGACCCCACTTCGTAGCATGCCGTCGCCCGTGCGCGGCCCTTCGGGTCGCACTGGCGACTACAGCGCGGCATCAGCCGCGCTCGTGCTCCAGGCGTTGCAGCAGCGCACGCAGTTGCGCCTCGACGCCGGGCTGGCGCACCAGATGCTCCAGTGACGCTTCGTTCACCTCCGCTTCCCCGCCCGTTCTGGCCACGCTGCCCGGTCCCGTGACACCCCCTGAGAAGTTCAGGTGCTCCGGGCGAATCTCCTCGTCCGGACTGACCAGCAGGGCAAAGTGGATGACGTTCTCCAGCTCGCGGATGTTCCCCGGCCACGAATAGCCTTCCAGTGCTCGCTGGGTGTCGCTGGCGATCTCTGGCACCGGCAGTTCCAGGCGCTGCGCGTGCACGCCGAGGAAGTACTCGGCCAGCGGCTGGATATCGCCGATGCGTTCGCG
The DNA here is from genome assembly GCF_057180225.1 of Pseudomonas sp. BB438. Taxonomy (NCBI): domain Bacteria; kingdom Pseudomonadati; phylum Pseudomonadota; class Gammaproteobacteria; order Pseudomonadales; family Pseudomonadaceae; genus Pseudomonas; species Pseudomonas sp. BB438. The sequence goes on along the minus strand of NZ_CM170001.1, from coordinate 5,678,997 downwards.
CAGCGGCGGCAGCGTGAGGTTGCCGTCGTGCAGGTACTGCTGCAGGCCTTCGAGGAATTTCCCGGCCTTCACCGCTTGGCCCAGGTCGATACTGGTGGCAGCGACCAGGCGCACGTCCACCGGCACCGGCTCCCGCGCGCCGACACGCAGCACTTCGCGTTCCTGCAGTACGCGCAACAGTTTCTGCTGCAGCGACAGCGGCAAGTCGGCGATTTCGTCCAGGTACAGGGTGCCGCCGTTGGCCGAGCCGAACCAGCCGGCGCGGCTGCCCACCGGGCCGTTGTGCGCGCCCGGCGCGTAGCCGAACAGCTCGGCGTCGGCGTAGTTGCGGCTCAATGCGCTGCAGCTGACCGCGACGAACAGGCCCGGACGCTCGCTGGCGCGGTGGATGTGGCGGGCCAGCAGCTCCTTGCCGGTGCCGGTCTCGCCGTGGATCAGCACCGGCTGCGGCAACGGCGCCAGGCGCTCCACCTCGTCACGCACTTCGTGGGAGCGCGGGTCGAAGAACACCAGCGCCTTGGCGCGGATGCTCAGCGGGCTCTTGTCGGCGTCGGGGAAGGTCAGCAGCGGAAGCGGCGCGTGGGGTGCATTCATGGTCTTTCTCCTTCTGCTTCTACAGCGCGTCCAGCGCCTGCAGGAAGTCACGGACGATGTCCTCGCTGTCCTCGATGCCCACCGACACACGGATGGTGCCGTCGTGGATGTCCAGCGCGGTCAGGGCCTCGGCGGACAGCGCGCGGTGCGAGGTCTTGCCGGGGTGGGTGATGCTGCTGGCGACGCCGGCCAGCGACGGGGCGAAGGCGGCCAGTTGCAGTGCGCCGATCAATGTGTCGACCTGGTCGAGGCCGCCCTTGAGGGTGAAGCTCAACATGCCCGAATAGCCCTTGCGGAACAGCCGCTGCGCCAGCTCGAAGTCCGGGTGCGAGGACAGGCCGGGGTAGAACACGCGGGCGACCTGCGGATGCGCTTCGAGGGCTTCGGCCAGTGCCTGGGCGTTCTGCGAGTGGGCCTTCATGCGCAGGGCCAGGGTCTTCGCACCGCGAAAGTTGAGCCAGCTCTCGAACGGGCTGGCGCTGCCGCCGGCGTTGATCTGGAAGCGCCTTGCGGCGGCGATCCACTGCGCGTCGCCGACCAGCGCGCCGCCCATGGCGTCGCTGTGGCCATTGAGGTACTTGGTGGTGCTATGGATCACCAGGTCGGCGCCATCGCGCAGCGGCTGGTAGAGCACCGGCGAGAGGAAGGTGTTGTCCACCAGCAGCCGGAGGCCGCGGCGGTGGGCAAGCTCGGCCAGCGCAGGAATGTTGCTGATGCGCACCAGCGGGTTGGAGGCAGTCTCGGTGTAGATCAACCGGGTGCTCGGGGTGATTGCCGCTTCCACCGCGGCCAGGTCGTTGAGGTCGAGCAGAGTGGAGGCGATGCCGAAGCGCGTCAGCTCCTTCTCGATCAGGCTCTGGGTGGTGCCGTACAGCTCGCGGCTGGCGATCAGGTGATCGCCGGCGCTGAGCACACCCAGCAGTGCGGCGGAAATGGCGGCCATGCCGGAGGCGGAGAACAGCGCGTCCTCGCCACCTTCCAGCTCGCGCAGCAGCTCTTCCACGGCGCTGTGGTTGGGGTTGCCGATGCGCGTGTACATGTAGTTGTCGGGGTTGCCGGCGAGGAAGTCGTCGACCTGCTCCAGGGAGTCGTAGACGAACACCGAACTCTGGTAGATCGGCTGGCTCTTGGCGCGGGTGACCATGCGTCGGTCGGCATCGTGGCCGGCATGGACAGCGCGGGTGGAGGGGCCTTTGGCGTGGTCGCTCATGGCAAGTCCTTTGGAGAGAGCCCGTTTACGATCTGCTGCGCGTCGGCATCACAGCGTTAAAGACAGGCTCGGATTGCTCATTTACAACTCGTAAACTGCGCATCCTCGCCTGTTTTTGCCTTGTTCTGCTGTGGCTCGCGAGATCGTAAACACGCTCTAAGAAAAACGCCGGTGGAACCTGCCCACCGGCGTCGAAGCGGGTGCGCACAAGGCGCGCCCAGCGTGGGAGTCGTTGCGCCCGGCCAGCGGCCGGGCGACGGATCAGAAGGCGGGCACCACGGCGCCGTTGTACTTCTTCTCGATGAAGGCTTTGACGTCCGGGCTGGTCAGGGCGGCGGAGAGTTTCTTCAGGGCGTCGCTGTCCTTGTTGTCCGGACGCGCCACCAGGTAGTTCACGTAGGGCGAGTTGCGGTCTTCGAGGATCAGCGCGTCCTTCACCGGGTTGAGCTTGGCCTCCAGCGCGTAGTTGGTGTTGATCAGGTCCAGGTCGACCTGATCCAGCACGCGTGGCAGCAGGGCCGATTCCAGCTCCTTGAACTTCAGGTGCTTGGGGTTCTCGGCGATGTCTTTCGGGGTGGCCAGGGCGTTGCTCGGGTCCTTGAGCTTGATCACGCCGGCCTTCTGCAGCAGGAGCAGGGCGCGGCCGCTGTTGCTGCCTTCGTTGGGGATGGCGACGGTAGCGCCGTCAGGTAGCTGGTCGATGGACTTGTACTTTTTCGAGTAGCCGCCGAAGGGCTCGACGTGCACGCCGGTCACGGTGACCAGGTTGGTGCCCTTGCCCTTGTTGAAGTTGTCCAGGTACGGCTTGGTCTGGAAGTAGTTGGCGTCCAGGCGCTTCTCGGCGACCTGCACGTTGGGCTGCACGTAGTCGGTGAAGACCTTGATCTCCAGGTCCACGCCTTCCTTGGCCAGGGTCGGCTTGATCAGCTCGAGGATCTCGGCGTGGGGGATAGGGGTGGCGGCGACGACCAGCTTTTCGTTGGCGAAGGCGGACGTGGTGAAGGCAGTGGCGAGGGCGGTCAGAAGCAGCAGCTTTTTCATTGCAGTGTCCTTGTGGGGCAGATGACCGCTGACGTCCGGGCCGGCCGGGATGGGGCCTTCGTACGGGCGGTGGATTCTTTTTCCGCGGCTCACTCGGCAGCGGTTGCAGCGAAAGTTACCCGCTCCTTTTATTCCAATAAAATATTAATTTTTCATTTTCATATTCGATTTTGTTCATATGGTGAGGCGGTCCCGGCCTGAGACAAGCTGTCGCGCGACACCCCGTCGCGCGGCAAACCACCACTCCAGTCCGCGCCGGGTGGGCGCGTAAGATCAATACAGTTTCTTGAGCGGCGTCAATGCGGATGGTGGCCCATTCTGATTGAGCGGCGAAAAGAACCCGAACCGACGCCAGATCGGTGGCTCGAAACTGAGTCATGAGAGAGACAGACATCACGCAAGAACGCCCTGCGCATGCGCAAGGCAAGGTGCCTAGCCAGCCGTGTGGCGGGCGTCAGCCTGAAGAGGAATAGCCATGTTCGGATTAGAGGCGCTCGACCTGGCCCGGATCCAGTTCGCCTTTACCGTGTCGTTCCACATCATCTTCCCTGCCATCACCATTGGCCTCGCCAGCTACCTGGCGGTGCTCGAAGGCCTGTGGCTGAAGACCCATGAGGAGGTCTACCGCGACCTCTATCACTTCTGGTCGAAGATCTTCGCCGTCAACTTCGGCATGGGCGTGGTCTCCGGACTCGTCATGGCCTACCAGTTCGGCACCAACTGGAGCGCGTTCTCGGCCTTCGCCGGGAGCGTCACCGGCCCGCTGCTGACCTACGAGGTGCTCACGGCGTTCTTCCTGGAAGCCGGCTTCCTCGGCGTCATGCTCTTCGGCTGGCACCGCGTCGGCCCGGGCCTGCACTTCTTCGCCACGGTGATGGTGGCGATCGGCACGCTGATCTCCACCTTCTGGATCCTCGCCTCCAACAGCTGGATGCAGACGCCACAAGGCCATGAGATCGTCAACGGCGTGGTGGTCCCGGTGAACTGGCTGGCGATCATCTTCAACCCGTCCTTCCCCTATCGCCTGCTGCACATGGCGATCGCCTCGTTCGTCGCCACCGCCTTCTTCGTCGGCGCCTCGGCGGCCTGGCATCTGCTGCGCGGCCGCGACAACCCGGCGATCCGCAAGATGCTCTCGATGGCCATGTGGATGGCGCTGATCGTCGCGCCCATCCAGGCCATGGTGGGTGACGCTCACGGTCTGAACACGCTCAAGCACCAGCCGGCGAAGATCGCCGCCATCGAAGGCCACTGGGACAACAGCGAAGGCGGCCCGACCCCGCTGATCCTGGTCGGCTGGCCGGACATGGAGCGTGAGGAAACCCGCTTCAAGGTCGAGATCCCGGTACTCGGCAGCCTGATCCTGAACCACAGCCTGACCGAGCCGATCCCGGCGCTGAAAGACTTCCCCAAGGCCGACCGGCCCAACTCCACCGTCATCTTCTGGTCGTTCCGGATCATGGTCGGCCTGGGCCTGCTGATGATCCTGGTGGGCTTGTGGAGCGTCTGGCTGCGCTGGCGCAAGCGCCTGTTCGAGAACCGCGCCTTCCTCCATCTGGTGCTGTGGATGGGGCCGTCCGGCCTGATCGCAATTCTCGCCGGCTGGTTCACCACCGAGATTGGTCGCCAGCCCTGGGTCGTGTACGGGCTGATGCGTACCGCCGATGCCGTGTCCAACCACAGCGTCACGCAGATGAGCCTGACCCTGGTGATGTTCGTGCTGGTGTACTTCAGCCTGTTCGGCGTGGGCATCGGCTACATGATGCGCCTGGTGCGCAAGGGCCCGGTCACCCACGAAGGCCGCGAAACCAGCCACGGCGGCGCCGGGCAGAAACGTACTCCGGCACGGCCGCTGTCGGCGGCCGAAGAGGGCCTCGATGACGGCGACAGCGACAGCCTGGAAGGGAGGAACTGAGTCATGGGCATCGATCTTCCGCTGATCTGGGCGATCATCATCATCTTCGGGATCATGATGTACGTGGTGATGGACGGGTTCGACCTGGGCATCGGCATGCTCTATCCGTTCTTCAAGGACGAGGGCGACCGCGACGTGATGATGAACACCGTCGCGCCAGTCTGGGACGGCAACGAGACCTGGCTGGTACTGGGCGGCGCGGCATTGTTCGGCGCCTTCCCGGTGGCCTATTCGGCCGTGTTGTCGGCGCTTTACCTGCCGCTGATCCTGATGCTGGTGGGGCTGATCTTCCGCGGCGTGGCCTTCGAGTTCCGTTTCAAGGCGCGGGCCAACAAACGTCACTTGTGGGACAAGTCGTTCATCGTCGGCTCGCTGGTGGCGACCTTCTTCCAGGGCGTGGCGCTGGGCGCCTTCATCGAGGGCATCCCGGTGGAAAACCGCGCCTTCGCCGGCGGCGCGCTGGACTGGCTGGCGCCGTTCCCGTTGTTCTGTGGCCTCGGCCTGGTGGTCGCCTACAGCCTGCTGGGCTGCACCTGGCTGATCATGAAGACCGAAGGCCGCCTGCAGGAACGCATGCATGACCTGGCCAAGCCGCTGGCGCTGGTCCTGTTGGCGGTGATCGGTATCGTCAGCCTGTGGACCCCGCTGGCCCACGCCGAGATCGCTCAGCGCTGGTTCAGCCTGCCGAACCTGTTCTGGTTCCTGCCGGTGCCGCTGCTGGTGCTGCTGACCTTCTACAGCCTGCTGCGGTCGGTGGCGCGCAACGACCACGTGAAGCCGTTCCTGCTGACCCTGGCGCTGATCTTCCTGGGCTACAGCGGGCTGGGCATCAGTCTGTGGCCGAACATCATCCCGCCGTCGATGTCGATCTGGGACGCCGCGGCACCGCCGCAGAGCCTGGGCTTCATGCTGGTGGGCGCGCTGTTCATCATCCCGTTCATCCTCGTCTACACCGCGTGGAGCTACTACGTGTTCCGCGGCAAGGTGAAGCACGGCGACGGCTACCACTAGAGGTGCGGAGCATGACTCACGAAGCGCAGGAGAAGGCGCCGCTGCGCAAGCGACTGGGCTGGCTGGTGCTGATCTGGGTACTGAGCGTCGCCGGCCTCGGCGTGGCAGCCTGGCTGATGCGCCTGTTCATGAGTGCCGCCGGGCTGGGCACGCCGCACTAGTTTCCCCTATTCGATCCCATCCGGGCGCCGTTCGCGGCGCCCGTTCCCACATCCCTCGCCGGTGCTTCCAGCGGGGGATTTTTTTGTCCGGATTCGGGATTGTTTTTTGTAGCAGCGGGCCAGTCAGTGCAGCTTGTCGCGCCTGGCCAGGGACGGGAACAGCTTCATCCACACGCCGGTGACCACCAGCGTGCCGACCCCGCCGAGCACCACGGCAGGCACGGTGCCGAGCCAGTGGGCGGTGAGCCCGGACTCGAACTCGCCCAACTGGTTCGAGGCACCGATGAACAGGCCGTTCACCGCGCTGACCCGGCCACGCATCTCGTCCGGGGTTTCCAGCTGCACGAAGGCGCCGCGGATGACCATGCTGATCATGTCCGCCGCGCCCAGCACCACCAGCACCGCGAGGGAGAACCAGAACGAGGTCGACAGGCCGAAGGCGATGGTGGCCACGCCGAAGATGCCGACGGCGAGGAACATGATCCGCCCGACGTTGCGCTCGATGGGGAAGCGCGCCAGCCAGAACGACATCAGCAGCGCGCCCACCGCCGGGGCCGAGCGCAGCAGGCCCAGGCCCCAGGGGCCGGTCAGCAGGATGTCCTTGGCGAACACCGGCAGCAGTGCGGTGGCGCCGCCCAGCAGCACGGCGAACAGGTCCAGCGAGATGGCGCCGAAGATGTCCGGGCGACTGCGGATGAAGCGGATGCCGGCGAGCAGCGATTCCAGGGTCGCCTTGCCCTGGGCGGCGGGCGCCTGGCGTTTGGGCAGGGTGAGCACCAGGGTGCAGGCGATGAAGTACAGCACGGCGGTCGGCGTATAGACCCAGAAGGCGCCGAAGGCATAGAGGAAGCCACCGAAGGCCGGCGCCGCGATGGTCGCCGCCTGCATGGCCGAGGCGGACGCCGCCACGGCGCGGGGGAACAGCGCGGTGGGCACGATATTCGGCAGCAGCGCCTGGGTGGTCGGCATCTCGAAGGCTCGTGCGGTGCCGAGCAGGAAGGCCATCACGAAGATCATCTCGCGGGTCACGTTGTCGGTGCTGGCACCGATCACCAGCGCCACGGCGATCAGGCCCTGGCCGATCTGGCAGAGCGAGGCGATGCGCCGCCGGTCGTAGCGGTCGGCGACGTGGCCGGTGTGCAGCATGAACAGTACGCGCGGGGTGAACTCCACCAGTCCGACCAGGCCCAGGTCGAGCACGTTGTGGGTCAGCTCGTAGATGTGCCAGCCGATGGCCACGGTGATCATCTGGAAGGCGCTGGCGGTGCAGACGCGTGCCAGCCAGAAGGCAAGGAAGGGGCGGTGACGCAGCAAGGACGTGGCTTCGGCGGTCATGTTCGGCTGTTCGTTAGGGGGCTAAGCAAGGGTCGCGCAGCGTAGCACGGCGTAACACTTTTCCGCTTGTCGCCGGTGATTGGCGCTATTGGCGAATAGTCGATACCCCTCGACTAAAATTTTCATCTCCGCGACAAGCTGCCCGATTGACTTTGCTTCGCACTATTGAGGTGCGTTAAAGTTGACAGAAGAGTCAGGTTTTACTGCAGGATCCTTCCTCCGGCGCCACCTCCGAGACGCCCGCGATTCCGCGGCCTCCGAACTCTCTCCAGCACCGAAAAAACGACATGGGCGGGCCTTCACCGTCCAGAGGATGAACCATGTCCAACCGTGATATTTCCCGGCGCGCCTTCCTGCAAGGCGGGCTGATTGCCGGTGTCAGCGTGACCATGGCGCCGCTCGGCAGCCGGGCTTTCGCTGCCCTGATGGAAAACACCGTCACCGTCTCCCCCCAGCAGTGGATGGGCCATGACGGCAAGGCGCGTTTCCGTAATGACGCGCTGTCCAAGGTCTGCGGCAACAAGGTGTTCGCCCGCGACATCCGCTCCAGGGACATGCCCGGCTGGCCGCAGCAGCAGGGCCACGCCATGCTGCTCAAGACCATCAAGGCCGACCGCATCTTCGACGGTATCGACCTCGCCTGGCTGGGGGCCGACCTGCAGCCCGACCGCATCGTCACCGCCGAGGACCTGGAGAAGGACGGCATCGTCTTCCCCGAAGCCCACGCCCCGGACCCGCTGCTGCCGCGCGGCAAGGTGCCGATGTTCATCGGCCACCCGGTGGCCATCCTGATCTGGAACGACTTCGAGCGCTTTCGTCAGGCCAAGCTGAAGATGAAGTTCAACGACAAGGCGATCCGCTACGGCGCCCAGGCTCCGTTGTACCAGGGCGATCCCTACGGCAGCTTCCGCTACGTGCGTGTCGGCGGCGCGACCTCGGCCGATCCGGACGAGTTTTCCAGCCTCAAGGACTCGATCCTCTTCCCGATGATCCGAGAGCGCAAACCGGTGTGGAACCAGCAACCCAACCAGCACGGTGACCTCACGGAGCAGGGCCTGTTCTACGCGCAGAAGATCAAGGACCAGATCGACAACCCGCCGGAGAACTGGCTGGTCTTCGACGAGCGCTACAAGACCCCGTCCATCGAGCCGGCCGCCCTGGAGCCGGACAACGGCAACGGCTGGTACGACCCGGCGAGCAAGACCCTGCACTTCGTGGTGGCCACCCAGTGCCCCTTCGAGGCTGCCTACGAGACGGCGCACATGATCGCCCCGTCGCGCTTCGGCCTGGCCAAGCTGAACATGCACCCCGGCTACACCGTGGGTTACGGCTCCAAGGACCACAACATCTTCGTCTACTACGCGGCCCTGGCTGCGCTGTACGGCAACGGTGTGCCGGTGCGCCTGGCCAATGACCGCTACGAGCAGTTCCAGAGCGGCATCAAGCGCCACCCGTTCGACATTCGCTACCAACTGGCGGTGGACAAGAAGGACATGACCTTCAAGATCTTCCGCACCGAGATGAGCGTGGACGGCGGCGGCCGCATCAACTACAGCCCGTCCGTGGCCGCCGTGGGCGCCACCGCCGCGCAGTCGATCTACTACATGCCGCAGAACGACCTGCAGGTGACTGCCTACCACTCCCGCGCCGTCGAGGCCGGTTCCATGCGTGGTTACGGGACCCTGCAGAGCATGGCCGCCACCGAGATGATGGTGGACGAGATCGCCGGCCGCCTGGGCGTCGACGCCATCGAGCTGCGCCGGGTCAACGCGCTGAAATCGGGCATGAAGAACACCCAGGGCGCGATCCCCGCCGGTGCCCTGCGCCTGCACGAGATCCTCGACAAGGCCGCCGCCCACGAATGGTGGAAAACCCGCGACGCGCGCAAGAAAGAGATGGACGCCAAGGACCCGGACCACTGGTACGGCGTTGGCTTCGCCATCTGCCAGAAGGACTTCGGCACCGGCTCCGAAGCGCCCATGGCGAGCATCGAGTTCGATGCGCAGGGCAAGGTGCACATGCGCCATATCGGCATCGAGATCGGCACTGGCATGTCCACGTCCCAGGCACTGGTGGCGGCCGATTTCCTCGGCAAGCCGGCGGACGAGATGAAGACCGCCGAGACCGAGTGGCCGGAGCTTCAGCTGCTCAGCGGCGAAGACCCCTACACCATGAGCCAGCCCACCCAGGACGAGAAGCTGCGCAACCCGCGCTGGGTCGGCAAGTACGCTTCGGCATCGTCGGCGACCAACTCGGCCTACTACTTCAGCCACGCCACCCGTGAAGCGGCGCGCGTGCTGTTCAACCACGGCCTGTGGCCGGCGGCCCTGGAAATCTGGCGTCGTGGCCCGTTCAACGGTGCGGCCAACCCGCTGGTGGTGCGCCGCGAAGACGCCCACTGGGTCGATGGTAAGCTCACCGCCAACGGCCTGGAGCCGCTGTCGTTCGCCGAACTGGCCCAGGTCGCCCACGAGAAGGGCCTGGTCACCGGTGCCACCGTCCACGGCTTCAACCGCTGGAGCTGGGCGGAGTGCGACTTCGTCATCGACGGCGTGCGCGACCGCCTGCCGCTGGACGCCCTGGCCGTGAAATACGGTGACGGCGCGCCGGGTGTGAAGAAAGCGCAGATGAGCAGCGCCGGTTTCCACCTGCTGGATCGCCAGAACGTGGCCTATCCACCGGTGCAGCTGAACAACGCCGCCGTGACCTACTACAGCCCGGTGGCGACCATCGTCGAGCTGAAGGTGAACAAGGGCAACGGCGACGTCACCGTGCTCAACCACCACAGCTGGATCGAGTGCGGCCGCGTGCTGGTGCCGGAACTGGTGAAAGGCCAGATCGAGGGCGGCACCGCCATGGGCATCGGCCATGCGCTGCTGGAAGACATGCCGCTGTACGAGGGTGGCCCGGGCGAGGGCGACTGGAACTTCAACCGCTACCGTCTCCCGAAGGCGAAAGACGTGGCCGTCTGGCAGCAGAGCTCGGAAATCCTTCCGCCGCTCTCGCCCAGCGACCCGTCCAAGGGCATCGCCGAAGTGGTGATGATCCCGGTGGTTGGCGCCATCGGCAACGCCGTGGCCCACGCCATCGGCAAGCGCGTCCGCGACCTGCCCATCACCCCCGCTCGCATCAAGGAGGCCCTCCATGGCTAACCGTCCGCTCAACCTGACCTTGAATGGTCAAACCGTCGGTCCGGTCGAGGTTCCCGAGGACCTGCCGATGATCGACTACCTGCACGAATACCAGAACCTCACCGGTTCGCGCCTGGGCTGCGGCCAGGGCATCTGCCACGCCTGCGTGGTGATCGTCGACAATCCCGACGGCACCAGCGAGGAAGTGCGCACCTGCATCACCGGCGCGCACTACTTCGAAGGCAAGAAAGTGCGCACCATCGAGGGCCACGCCAAGCGCGAGGAAGACGGTTCGGTGAAGGAACTGAACCCGATCCAGCAGAAGTTCGTCGACCGCTTCGCCTTTCAGTGCAGCTACTGCGCACCGGGCTTCGTCAACGCCGCCACCGTGCTGGTGGAGAAGGCCCAGCGCCAGCCGCTGAAGAAGAGCGAACTGGAATCGACCATCGAGGCGAGCCTCGGCCACCACATCTGTCGCTGCACCGGGTACGTGCGTTACTACGACGCCACCCGCGAAGTGCTGACCGATCTCGGCCTGGTCAGGGAGGGCTAAGCATGCAGCGTATTCTTTCCGGCCTCGCGCTGGCTGCCAGCCTTGGCCTTGCGGTCAGCGCCCAGGCGGCCGACCAGGAGCTGATCAAGCGCGGCGAGTACGTCTCCCGCGCCGCCGACTGCATGGCCTGCCACACCGCGGAGGGCGGCGCGCCGTTCGCCGGCGGTCTGCCGATCCAGTCACCGTTCGGCACCATCTACGGCAGCAACATCACCCCGGACAAGGACTTCGGCATCGGCAACTACAGCGCCGATGAGTTCTTCGCCGCGCTCACCGAGGGCAAGCGCAAGGACGGCGCCAACCTCTACCCGGCGATGCCCTATACCTCGTACCACCTCATCAAGCGCGAGGACAGCGATGCCCTCTACGCCTACCTGATGAGCCAGACGCCGGTGCACCGCGCCGCGCCGGAAACCAGCCTGAGCTTCCCGTTCAATGTGCGCCTGGGCCTGAGCGGCTGGAACATGCTCTACGGCAAGAGCGTCCAACTGGAAAACACCGAGGGCAAGAGCGACGCCTACAAGCGCGGGCAGTACCTGGTGGAAGTGCTCGGCCACTGCGGCGAGTGCCACACCCCGCGCAACCAGATCGGTGCTCTGGAGCAGGACAAGCGCCTCACCGGCGGCCTGCTCAACGGCTACAGCGCGCCGAGCCTGCTGGCCCAGGATCTGGCCGAGCGTGGCTGGACCAGCGCCGACCTCACCGGCTTCCTCAAGCACGGCATGAGCCCCCAGGGCAGCATGTTCAACGAGATGTTCCCGGTAATGCACCTGAGCACCCAGCACCTGGGTGACGAGGACCTGGCCGCCATGTCCACCTACCTGCTCGGCGAACAGCCGCCGCAGGCCAAGGTCGTCAAGGCCGTCGCCGAGGACCAGCTCAGCGACAGCGCCAAGCGCGGCCGCCAGCAGTACCTCAACGTCTGCGCCGGCTGTCACGGCAACGACGGCGAGGGCAAGCCGCATATCGCCGTGGCCATGCAGGGCAACACCACCCTGCGCCTGGCCGACTCGCGCAACCTGGCCAAGGTCATCGTCGAGGGCATCCGCGAGCAGCAGTTCACCGGTTTCGAGCGCATGCAGCCGATGCCGGGCTTTGCCGACAAGCTCAATGACGCGCAGCTCACCGACCTGATCAACTACCTGCGCCAGGCCTGGGGTGGCTTGCCGGGCGACATGGGCGTACAACAGGTCGCTCAACTCAAGGCGGAGTGAGTCGTGCAGCATCTCGATCTGCAAGTAGTCCGGCAGGCGCTCCAGTGGTCCAACGCCGGCCAGCGCGTGTGGCTGTGCAGCGTGCTCTTCACTTACGGCTCGGCGCCCCGCGCGCCGGGCTCGCTGCTGGCGGTCAACGCCAGCGGCCAGTGGGTGGGCTCGCTGTCCGGCGGTTGCGTCGAGGATGACTTCCTCGAACGCGTCGCCGAGGGCGAATTCAGCGAGCCGGTCGTCGTCGTACGCTATGGCGACGGAAGCGATACCCGCAGCAACATCCGCCTGCCCTGTGGCGGCATCCTCGACGTGCTGGTGGAGAACCTCGCGCCCGATTGCGACGTACAGGCCCACCTGCGCGAACTGGAATCGGCGCTGCTTGGCCAGCGCCGCCTGCTGCGCGAAGTGAACCTTCAGGACGGCAGCCGCCGCCTGAGCGATGACCACGAGCACGGCCCGCGGGTCGAGCGTGAAGATCACCGCGTGCTGCTGCGCGTCGGTGCTGCGCAGCGCTTGCTGCTGGCGGGCTACTCCAGCGTCGCGCATTTCTGCGCGGAATTCGGCAAGGGCCTGGGCTTCGAGGTGATCCTCTGCGATCCCCGCGAAGAGGCGCTGGATGGCGTGGTGCTGGATGGCATCGAAATCCGTCGCGAGCTGCCGTCGATCTTCATCGCCAACGGGGGCTGCCATGCGGATACCGCTGTGGTCGCTCTGACGCACGACCCGAAGATCGACGACCTGGCGATGCTCGAAGCCGTGCGCACCGACGCCTTCTACATCGGCGTGATGGGCTCGCGCACCACCTCCGAGAAGCGCCGCGAGCGCCTGCACCGCGTCGGTGGACTGGGCGAGACCGAGCTGGCAAGGATCCACGCGCCCATCGGCCTCAACCTGGGCAGCAAGACCCCGGCGGAAATCGCCCTGGCCGTGCTCGCTGACATTCTGCGCACGCGCAGCGGCATCGCCCGCGAGGCGCTGTGACAGTCGTGGCGCTGGTCCTGGCCGCCGGCCAGGGGTCGCGCTTCGGCGCGGACAAGCGCCGCGCGAGCCTGCCGGATGGGCGCAGCCTGCTGGCGCACAGCGTCGAACGTGCGCTGGCGGTGTTCGATGAAGTCCGGGTAGTGCTGCGGGACGGCGAGCGTGCGGAGGAGTTCGGCCTGCCCGCCGGCTGCCGCGTTATCCACAGCCCGGAGGCGGCGCTCGGCATGGGGCACAGCCTGGCGGCCGGCGCGGCTTCGCTGATCGACTCTCCAGCGCAGGCGGTGGCTATCCTGCTGGGCGACATGCCGTGGATCGCTCCTGAGACCCTGCGTGCGCTGAGCGACGCAGCCAGCGCTTCGAGCATTCTTTTTCCGATTTTCGACGGCCAGCGCGGGCACCCCGTGCTGTTCGGCCGCGATTTCTGGCCGGCGCTGACACAACTCACCGGCGATGAAGGCGCACGCGCTGTTGTTCAGGCGAACCGCGATCTTTGCGTCACCCTGGAAGTCGCCGATGCGGGCGTGCTCCGTGATGTCGACACGCCGGACGCCTTGCGCTCCTGACCGGGTCCGCGAGCAAGCTCGCTCCTACAGGGGAAACGCCGGCGCCAAACTGTAGGAGCGAGCTTGCTCGCGAACCTCGGCGGCGCCGGATCATGCGGTTTAGCGCTGCGCCAGCCACTGCGCAATCCGCGGCCAGACTTCCAGACTGGCATTGCGCGACAGCAGCAGTCGGTTGTGGCTGTAATCCTCCCGCGCGCCGGTCGCCAGCCCGAACAGCTCCAGCTTCGCCTCTGCTCCGCCGAAAGCCTTCACCAGCGCCTCGCACCCCGCGACCGGGGCGATGAAGGTATCGCCACTGCCCGCCACACCGAGCACGGGCAGCTTGACGCCGCCCAGCGCGGCCAGATAGTCGAAGCCATCCAGCGAATCGAAACGCCGACGGAAGTTCCACTGGCACCACTGGCGCATCAGGCGTGCGCTCTCCGCCTCGGGCCCGACGCTTTTCGCCCGGCTGGGCGCGATGCGCCGCCAGCGCAGCATCCAGTCGAATGCCTGGAGCATCAGCCAGTGCTGCGGGCTGACGCCGGCTGCAGTCGCCTGCGAACCCATCAGCACCAGCGAGCGCAACCGCCGCTGCGCCAGTTCGGGATGGCGCGCCGCCCACATCGAGACGATCAGCCCGCCACCGGAGTGGCCGATCCAGTGCAGCGCGGTTTGTCCGGTGCGCTGGCTCACGGCATCGAGGATCGCCGGCACGTCCTGCTCGGCCACGTCGTCGAAGCTGTGGCGGAAATCGTTGCGCCCGCTGTCGCCGTGTCCGCGCCAGTCGAACAGCCAGCAGGCGAAGCCCTGGCTACCCAGGTAGTTGGCCAGCCCCAGGCAGCTGCGGTGGTTGGAGAAGGTGCCGTGGGTCAGCACCACCGGCACGCCGTCCGCCGGGCCTGCGCGGCGCAGGGCGAGATCGACGCCGTCGGCGGTGCGGATCAGTTCGGGCGGGAGGAGGGCGGTTTCTTGTGCGGTCATGGCGCGCGTCCGGGAGGGGGCGATCCATGCTGCTCCGGCGCGCCGGCCGGAGCAATCCCGGCAGCTTATTTGGTCGCTTTCAGCACCACGAATTTCGGATTTGCCGCCACTTGGTCGACACCACGGAACAGGCGCTTGAGCTTGGCGTGGTAGCCCAGGTGGCGGTTGCCGACGATCCACAGTTCGCCACCGGTGACCAGCGCGGCGCGGGCCTGCTGGAACATGCGCCAGGCGAGGACGTCGCCGATCACCTGCTGCTGGTGGAAGGGCGGGTTGCACAGGATCAGGTCGAGGGAGTCGGCGGGCTGGCTGGCGAGGCCGTCGTCGGGGTGGATGGTCACCGGGCGGTCGCCCAGGGCGGCCTGCCAGTTTTCCCGCGCGGACTGCACGGCCATGTACGACTCGTCGACCAGCGTCAGCTCGGCCTGCGGGTTGAGCAGGGCGAAGGCTATGCCGAGCACGCCGTTACCGCAGCCCAGGTCCGCCGCGCGCACGGCGTGATGCACTTGCGGCAGGTGCGGGAGGAACGCACGGGTGCCGATGTCCAGGCCTTCACGACAGAACACGTTGGCGTGGTTCAGCAGCGTCAGCGCGGGTTTGTCCAGGCGGTAGCGGCTGGGGTACGGAGAGGCGGTTGCGGGGCGTTCCTCGGCTGTCGCTACCAGCAGACGGGCTTTCTTCACAGCGAGCGAAGCCTGCATCGGGCCGATGTACTTTTCCAGCAGGTCGCCGGCGGCGCGGGGCAGGTGCTTGATCATGCCGGCGGCGACCACCTGGGCGCCGGGCGCGAGCTGGCCGTGCAGACGGATCAGCTGTTCCTCCAGCAGCGCGAGGGTCTTGGGTACGCGCACCAGCACGTGGTCGACCGGACCTTGCGGGATGTCGCTGGCGGGGACAAAGGTCAGTGGCGCGTCGCTCAGACCGTTGCGCTCGAGGTTGCGCTGCAGGGCGATGAAGCCCAGGTGCGAGTCGCCGCTGCTGGTCAGACGCACATGGGGCGCGAGGCTGGCCGCGAGGGCGCCGAAACTGTCATTGAGCACCAGCACGCGGCTGTCCGCGCCGACGCCTTGTTCGTGGAGATGCGTGAGCAGGTACTCGTCGGCCGCATCGAAGGCCAGCAGCGGGTCTTCGCGCTGTTCGGGGTGGCGGACCAGGTCGAGCTGGGCGAAGGGGCTGGCGAGGACGGGCATGGGGCTCTCGAAACGACGGAAATGACTGAGATAGAAGTGCTGCTTCGTTGGCAATGAGATACGGCTGATTGCAACGAGTTTGTCATCAAAATGAGACGTGGTTGACTCGCAACAGCTTGTGCGAGCCAGCGTTATACCGAAAAATTATGACCTATCCGCCCCGCCTTCGTCTGCGTGGCGGCTTCCCAATAATAACCGGGCGGTCCATGCGACCCGGTAGGGCCCGATCCCGGAGCAGCGCTCCGCCGACCGACGGCCACCCTTCCAAGTCTTCACGAATCCTCGACACGCGACAGTCGTTCGCGCGCCGGGCTATTGCCATTGCATAAGGATGTCGATGTACAAGTCGTTGCTCGGGGTGGCTCTGTCCGCCCTTTTCCTCGTGGCTCAACCGGCATTTGCCGACGAGCCGATCGTGATCAAGTTCTCCCACGTTGTCGCCGACGACACGCCCAAGGGCCGTGGCGCGCTGCTGTTCAAGAAGCTGGTGGAAGAGCGCCTGGGCGGCCAGGTGAAGGTCGAGGTGTTCCCCAACTCCACGCTGTTCGGCGATGCCGATGAACTGCAGGCGCTGCAGGACGGCAAGGTACAGATGCTGGCGCCATCGCTGTCGAAGTTCGAGGGCTACACCAAGCAGCTGGAAGTGTTCGACCTGCCGTTCCTGTTCGACGACCTGGAGGCGGTGAAGCGCTTCCAGAAGCGCGACAAGAGCCGCGAGCTGCTGCACTCCATGGCGCGTTCGGGGATCTACGGCCTGGCCTACTGGAACAATGGCATGAAGCAGCTTTCCGCCAACCGCGAGCTGCGTGCCCCGGCCGATGCCAAGGGCCTGGCCTTCCGTATCCAGCCGTCTTCGGTGATCACCGCGCAGTTCGGCCTGCTCGACGCCACCGCGGTGAAGATGCC
Source organism: Pseudomonas sp. BB438 (assembly GCF_057180225.1). Classification (NCBI taxonomy): domain Bacteria; kingdom Pseudomonadati; phylum Pseudomonadota; class Gammaproteobacteria; order Pseudomonadales; family Pseudomonadaceae; genus Pseudomonas; species Pseudomonas sp. BB438. The sequence goes on along the minus strand of NZ_CM170001.1, from coordinate 5,662,235 downwards.
CTTCGCCGAGACCCTCAAGGCGCTGCAGGATGGCAAGGTGCAGGGCACCGAGAACACCTGGTCGAACATCGGCAGCCAGAAGCTCGACAGCGCCCAGCCGTTCATCACCGAGACTAACCACGGTGTGCTCAGCTACATGGTGATCAGCAACCAGAAGTTCTGGAACAGCATGCCGTACCCGGTGCGCACCCAGCTGGAGAGCATCATCGAAGAAGTCACCGTCGAGGTGAACAAGGACGCCGAGGCGCTGAACCAGAAGGAGCGCGAGCACGTGGTCGCCAACGGCAAGACACGTATCGTCGCCCTGACCCCGGCCGAGCGCGAGGTGTGGCGCACCGCCATGGAGCCGCTGTGGAAGCAGTTCGAAGGCGAGATCGGCACCGACGTGATACGCGCCGCCCAGGTGGTGAACCGCAAGCACTGATCGGCAGAGACTGATCCAGAGCAGGCTTGTGGCGATCTCCCCGGATAGCCACAAGCCTTGCGGGTGTTTCTTGCGCCGGGAATACGGGAAAATGGGCCGTTCTTGAGAAAGGAGCGGACGATGACCGCCAGCGAAGAGAAGTTTACCCGCCAGACCCTGGTGGAGGTGCAGACGCTCACCCCGAGCCTGTTCACCCTGCGCACCACCCGCGACAGCGGCTACCGCTTCCGCGCCGGGCAGTTCGCCCGCCTGGGCGTGTACAAGCCCAGCGGCAGCATCGTCTGGCGCGCCTACTCGATGGTCTCGGCGCCCCATGACGAGTTCCTCGAGTTCTTCTCCATCGTCGTTCCCGGCGGTGAATTCACCAGCGAGCTCAGCCGCCTGCGCGTCGGCGACCAGTTGCTGGTGGATCGCCAGGCCTTCGGCTTCCTCACCCTCGACCGCTTCCCCGACGGCCGCGACCTCTGGTTGCTGGCCACCGGCACCGGGCTCGCGCCCTTCCTGTCGATCCTGCAGGACTTCGACGTATGGGAGCGTTTCGAGACCATCAAGCTGGTCTACAGCGCCCGCGAGGAAAAGGAGCTGGCCTACCGCGAGCTGATCGCCAGCCTGGGGTCGATGGAACACCTGGCCGAGCACTTCCACAAGCTGCAGTTCATCCCGGTGGTCACCCGCGAGCAGGTGCCCGGTTGCCTCAATGCGCGTATCACCACGCTGATCGAGAACGGCGAGCTGGAACGTGCCGCCGGTCTGGAACTCACGCCCGAACATTCGCGGGTGATGCTCTGTGGCAACCCGCAGATGATCGAGGACACCCGTGCCGTGCTGAAGGCCCGTGGCATGAGCCTGGCGCTGACGCGCAAGCCCGGCCAGATCGCCGTGGAAAACTATTGGTAAGCCCGGCTCGATAGATTTTGAAAAGATTGTCCCCTTAGGGCGTCGCGCCTTTGCCCTTAGGATGAGCGTCCGTTTCCCTTTTTTCGGACCTTATGGACAGTCAAAGTACAACGCCGGCCCCGGTTCCTACCTCAGTAGAGCCGGCGTTCGGCGAACCTCCCCCGGCACCCGCGTTCGCGGATAAGCCTTCCCAGCCTGCCCTGTTGCGCGCCCAGCGAGGTGGTTCGACATGGAATGGTTGATGGACCCCACGGCCTGGCTCGGCCTGCTCACCCTGATCCTGCTTGAGCTGGTGCTCGGCATCGATAACCTGGTCTTCATCGCAATCCTCGCGGACAAGCTGCCCCCGCACCTGCGCGACCGCGCGCGGCTGATCGGCCTGTCGCTGGCGCTGCTGATGCGCCTGGGCCTGCTGGCGAGCATTTCCTGGCTGGTCACGCTCACCGAGCCGTTGATCGACGTCTTCGGCAAGACCTTCTCCGGCCGCGACCTGATCATGCTGTTCGGTGGCCTGTTCCTGCTGTTCAAGGCGACGCTGGAGCTGCATGAACGCCTGGAAGGCCGCGTGCATACCTCCAACGGTAAGCGTGTCTACGCTGCCTTCTGGCCGGTGGTCGCGCAGATCGTGGTGCTGGACGCGGTGTTCTCTCTCGACGCGGTGATTACCGCCGTGGGCATGGTCGAGCAGCTGGAAGTGATGATGATCGCGGTCATCTTCTCCATCGGCCTGATGATGGTGGCCAGCAAACCGCTGACCCGCTTCGTCAACGAACACCCGACGGTGATCATGCTGTGCCTGGGCTTCCTGCTGATGATCGGCTTCAGCCTGACCGCCGAAGGCCTGGGCTTCCATATCCCGAAAGGCTACCTGTATGCCGCCATCGGCTTCAGCCTGCTGATCGAGATGGCCAACCAACTGGTGCGCTGGAAGCGCCAGAAGAGCCTGCGCGGCCAGCGTGGCCTGCGTCAGCGCACCGCTCACGCGGTGCTGCGCCTGATGGGCGGCAAGGTGGAGGCCGACGAGGTGGGCGAGGAAATCGCCGACCTGGTGGGCCCGGACGATGGCGGCGAAGCGCCGTTCCACCGCCGCGAGCGCGTAATGATCAGCGGCGTGCTGGGGTTGGCCGAGCGTCCGGTGAAGGCCGTGATGATCGACCGCCAGCGCGTGCACCGCGTGGACGTGGCCGACAACCCGGAGAACATCCGCCGTGCGCTGCTGGAGTCGCCATACTCGCGCCTGCTGGTGATCCGCGACGGAAACATCGACGAGCCGCTGGGCTACGTGCACAAGAAGGAGCTGTTCTCCGCCCTGCTGCAGGGCCGCGAGCTGGACATCCTGCCGCTGCTGCGCGAGCCGCTGAGCCTGCCGGACAGCAGCACGGTGCTGGGCGCGCTGGAGCAGATGCGCGAGGCCTCGACCCACCTGGCGTTCGTGGTCAACGAGTTCGGTGGCTTCGAGGGCATGCTGAGCATGACCGATGTACTGGAGGCCATTGCCGGTGAACTGCCGGACGCCAGCGAGGTGTCCGGTACGGACATCGAAGCCGAGGAGGGCGCCTACCGCGTGGACGGCGCCGTGACGCTGTCGGCGCTGGCCGAACGGGTCGGCTTCCATGCCCGCCCGACGGCGGAGTACCAGACCCTTGGCGGGCTGGCGCTCAAGCACCTTGGCCGATTGCCGGCCAAGGGTGACACGCTGGAACTGGGCGGCTGGCGCCTGGAGGTGACGGAGGTCAGCGAGCGGCGCATCGGCCGAGTGTTGCTGACGCCGCCGGCCTGACGCCAGAAGGGCCGGCGCCCGGACCGATCAGCGATCTGCTCAGGGAACGCGGTTGTTCTGCTGCTTGAGCAGGTCGCGGATTTCGGTCAAAAGGGTTTCTTCAGCGCTAGGTACCGGCGGGGCGCTGGGCTCCACGGCCTCTTCGCGCTTGAGCTTGTTGATGGCCTTCACGCCCATGAAGATGGCGAAGGCGACGATGAGGAAATCCAGGCAGGTCTGAATGAACTTGCCGTAGGCCAGGACCACCGCCGGTGTCTGGCCTTCAGCGGCCTTGAGCGTGATCGCCAGGTCGGAAAAGTCCACGCCACCGATCAGCAGGCCGATGGGCGGCATGATCACGTCGCCGACGAAGGACGAGACGATCTTGCCGAACGCGGCGCCGATGATGATACCCACGGCCATGTCGACCACGTTGCCCTTGACGGCGAAGGCCTTGAATTCGTTGAGCAGACTCATGCACAGACTCCTTGTTACGCAAGATAGAGGGGACAGGCGCAGTTTAGCGGCCCGTCGTCGTCTGAACACCCCGCAGTGGGGCAATTCCACTGGAATGACCGGCGGCGGTGGGCGGTGTCGCGGCGTGGTCTAGGCTTATCGGGCAATCCATCCATAGAAGGAGGCCCGCCATGCCGCTCGAGCATCATCCCCTGTCCCGCGAATTCCCCGACCAGAAGGCCCTGATGGCCCGGTTGCACGGGAAGGACGCGAACTTCACCCGCATGGCTGCCAGCTATGAGGAGCTGGACAGGAAGATCTACGACATCGAGGACGGCCGCCAGGCAATGGACGACCTCGCACTCAACTCCCTCAAACTGCAACGTGTGGCGCTGAAAGACGAGATTTCCGACCTGCTCAAGCGATCCGGTTGAGCTTGACCAGAGTCAAGGGTGTGGGGCGGAGCGAGGCGTAGGCTCCCGTCATCTCTTTCCAACCGGTGCCACCGCCATGCGTAAAGCCATTTCGTCCTTTGGCAAGTCCGTCACCACGCTCTCCAAACGAAACGCCGAAACCCTGCGCGCCCAGGAACGTCTGGTCCGTCTGAAGCTGCAGTACGAGCTGCTGGACCAGCGCATTGGTCGTGTGGAGGAGGGCCTCGAGCGCCCCGACTGCACCCTGGCTTCGCTGCTGATGCGCCGCGAGAGCCTCAAGCACGATATGGAAAGTCAGTACCGCCGCCTGGCGGGCTAAACACCTGTCCACAGCCTGCCGACCGTCGCTGAAATCGATCTCGGGATGTTCATGGGCGGTGTTTAAACACCGTTCCCTCGAACCATTTCGCTGTATGCTGCTCTCGCTCGCGGGACCGTAAATTGGTTCTGAAGCGCCTGGCCTGATTGGCTATGATGCGGACTTTGCATTCGACGGAAGTCCCTCATGGCCAAGGCCAAGCGCATGTACGGCTGCACCGAGTGCGGCGCCACCTACCCGAAATGGGCCGGCCAGTGCCCGGATTGCGGCGCCTGGAACACGCTGGTCGAGACCGTCATCGACACCACGCCCACCGGCGGTTCGGGCAGCAGCTCGTCCGGCCGTGGCGGCTGGGCAGGCCAGCAGGCCAACATCAAGACCCTCGCCGAAGTCAGCGTCGAGGAAATGCCACGCTTCTCCACCGCCTCGGCGGAACTGGACCGCGCTCTGGGCGGCGGCCTGGTCGACGGCTCGGTGGTGCTGATCGGCGGCGATCCCGGTATCGGCAAGTCCACCATCCTCCTGCAGACCCTCTGCAATATCGCCACGCGCCTTCCCGCGCTCTATGTCACCGGCGAGGAATCCCAGCAGCAGGTCGCCATGCGCGCCCGTCGCCTGGGCTTGCCCGAGGACAAGCTCAAGGTCATGACCGAGACCTGCATCGAGACCATCATCGCCACGGCGCGCCAGGAGCAGCCGAAGGTGATGGTGATTGACTCGATCCAGACCATCTTCACGGAACAACTGCAATCGGCCCCTGGCGGTGTCGCCCAGGTGCGCGAGAGCGCGGCGTTGCTGGTGCGTTTCGCCAAGCAGAGCGGCACGGCGATCTTCCTGGTCGGCCACGTCACCAAGGAAGGTTCGCTGGCCGGCCCGCGCGTGCTCGAGCACATGGTCGATACCGTGCTGTATTTCGAGGGCGAATCCGACGGCCGCCTGCGCCTGCTGCGGGCGGTGAAGAACCGCTTCGGCGCGGTGAACGAATTGGGCGTGTTCGCCATGACCGACCGCGGGCTGAAGGAGGTTTCCAACCCGTCGGCGATCTTCCTCACCCGCGCCCAGGAATCGGTGCCGGGCAGCGTGGTCATGGCCACCTGGGAAGGCTCGCGGCCGATGCTCGTAGAGGTGCAGGCGCTGGTGGACACCAGCCACCTGGCCAACCCGCGCCGCGTGACCCTGGGCCTGGACCAGAACCGACTGGCCATGCTGCTGGCGGTACTGCACCGCCACGGCGGCATCCCGACCTACGACCAGGATGTGTTCCTCAACGTCGTCGGTGGTGTGAAGGTTCTGGAAACGGCGTCCGACCTGGCGCTGATGGCGGCCGTGATGTCCAGCCTGCGCAACCGGCCGCTGGATCACCAGTTGCTGGTGTTCGGCGAGGTCGGCCTGTCCGGCGAGGTGCGCCCGGTGCCCAGCGGCCAGGAGCGTCTGAAGGAAGCGGCCAAGCACGGCTTCAAGCGCGCCATCGTGCCCAAGGGCAACGCGCCGAAGGAGTCGCCGCCGGGCCTTCAGGTCATCGCGGTAACGCGCCTGGAGCAGGCGCTGGATGCGTTGTTCGAATGAATCGCGCCCCTGCAGGCGCAGCTCATGCCCGCGGTCGCGCCCATGGGGCGTTCCTGCAGGGGGCTCAGTGTTCGCTGAGTAGGGTCAGTTCCCGCTCCAGCAGTGATTCGTCGCCCAGGTTCAGCTCCACCAGACGCCTCAGGTGACTGATGGAGTCCAGGTCGATGTGCCGGCAGTTGAAACCCAGCAAGCCTTCGCGCTCCCAGGCGAGGTCGGCCTCCATATAGACGTTGACGTCGAAGCCCAGGTAGATGCGTACCTGCACCGGCTCGCCAGCGGCGATGCTCCAGTGTTCCGGTCGCTGCACCAGCAGGCCCTGCAGGGACAGGTCCAGCAGCGTCACCTTCCAGCGCAGGTCGCCCTGGCTGATCTCCGTGCCGGCGTCGAAGGCGATGCGCTGGAAGCGCCGGCGCTCGTCGTGATCGTCAGTCATTGTCGTGGCTCTCCGGCCGTTTCTGCATCGCCTCACTATAGACGCAAGCCATTGTCGACGCGTCGCACGCCAGTCGCCGATGTTTCGTCCGTCAGACACGGCGCGCACCGGTTTGACAGCCTGCGGACCCTCGCCAAAGCTCCATGTGCGTTAAACCACTACAACTGCGGAGTGCAGAGCATGGACAAGAAACTCATCAAGGGTCTGATCTTTGGGGTTATCAGCGCCGCCAGCCTGGCAGCGCACGCGGATGAAGCCGGTCAGAGCGGGAAGGGCTGCGGCTGGGGCAACATGGCCTTCGAAGGGCAGCGCGGCCTGTTCCCGCACCTGCTGGCCACCACCACCAACGGCACCTCGGGCAACGCCACGTTCGGCCTGACCTCCGGCACCAACGGCTGCGACGCCAGCCAGCGCATCTCCTACGGCGGCCGCTCGATCTTCGCCATGAACGGCATGCTCGACAACATCGCCGAGAACATGGCCCAGGGGCACGGCGAGGCACTGGACGCCTACGCCGTACTGCTTGGCATCCCGACCCAGGACCGCGCGCATTTCGCCCAGGTCACCCAGCAGCACTTCAACGAGATCTTCACCTCGCAGGACACCACCGGTGAGCAGGTGCTGAACAACACCCTGGCGGTGATGAGCCGCGACCAGACGCTGGCGCAGTATGCCAAGCAGCCTGCCTGATCGACCGGTACGCCGCAAAAGGCCCGCCTCAGGCGGGCCTTTTCTTTTCCTGACCCGGCGGTCGAGCGCCTTGACCTCCGGCAATAAGCGCGTAACCGCTCTAGACTAAGGTCGTATGAATGGGTCGCTGGAAAAGACTAGAATTTTTCTGCGAATTCTCGCCTTCAAACTGTCGGAAGCCTCGCTATGAACAATAACAACAGCCTGCTACGTCATCTCGCCTGGCTGGCGGTGGCGATAGTCGGTGCATTTGCCTTGGGAGTCGTGGCACTACGTCGCGGCGAAGCCATCAACGCACTGTGGATCGTCGTTGCGGCGGTTGCCATCTACCTGGTCGCCTACCGCTACTACAGCCTGTTCATCGCCACCAAGGTGATGCAGCTGGACCCCAACCGAGCGACCCCCGCGGTCCTCAACAACGACGGCCTGGACTACGTCCCGACCAACAAGCACATCCTCTTCGGTCACCACTTCGCCGCCATCGCCGGCGCCGGCCCACTGGTCGGTCCCGTGCTTGCCGCGCAGATGGGCTACCTGCCCGGCACGCTCTGGCTGATCGCCGGCGTGGTGCTGGCCGGCGCCGTGCAGGATTTCATGGTCCTGTTCATCTCCAGCCGCCGCAACGGGCGTTCCCTGGGTGAACTGGTCCGCGAGGAAATGGGGCAGGTGGCGGGGACCATCGCTCTGTTCGGCGCGTTCCTGATCATGATCATCATCCTCGCAGTGCTTGCGCTCATCGTGGTGAAGGCCCTGGCCGAAAGCCCGTGGGGCATGTTCACCGTGCTGGCGACCATCCCGATCGCGCTGTTCATGGGCGTGTACATGCGCTATATCCGCCCGGGCCGCATCGGCGAGATTTCCGTGGTCGGTATCGTGCTGCTGCTGGGCTCCATCTGGCTCGGCGGGCAGATCGCCGCCAGCCCCGAGTGGGCCCCGGTGTTCACCTTCCATGGCGTGCAGATCGTCTGGATGCTGATCGCCTACGGTGCAATTGCCTCGGTTCTGCCGGTGTGGCTGCTGCTGGCGCCGCGTGACTACCTGTCGACCTTCCTCAAGATCGGCACCATCATCGCCCTGGCCATCGGCATCGTGATCGTCTCGCCGGAGCTGAAGATGCCGGCCCTGACCCAGTTCACCGATGGCACCGGCCCGGTGTGGAAGGGCGGTCTGTTCCCGTTCCTGTTCATCACCATCGCCTGTGGTGCCGTTTCCGGCTTCCACGCGCTGATCTCCTCGGGCACCACGCCCAAGCTGCTCAACCGCGAGCCTGACGCCCGCTACATCGGCTACGGCGGCATGCTGATGGAGTCCTTCGTGGCGATCATGGCGATGGTCGCCGCCTCGGTCATCGAGCCGGGCATCTACTTCGCCATGAACAGCCCGCCGGCCGTGGTCGGTACCGACGTCACCGCAGTGGCCCAGACCGTCAGCAGCTGGGGCTTCACCATCACCCCGGAGATTCTGACCCAGACCGCCAAGGACATCGGCGAGACCACCATCCTGGCCCGTGCCGGTGGTGCACCGACCCTCGCCGTGGGCATCGCGCACATCCTTCACCAGGTGCTGCCGGGTGAGAACACCATGGCCTTCTGGTACCACTTCGCGATTCTCTTCGAGGCGCTGTTCATCCTCACCGCAGTGGACGCCGGCACCCGTGCCGGGCGCTTCATGCTGCAGGACCTGCTGGGCAACTTCGTCCCGGCGCTGAAGAAAACCGAATCCTGGACCGCCAACATCATCGGCACCGGCGGCTGCGTCGCGCTGTGGGGCTGGCTGCTGTACCAGGGCGTGGTCGATCCGCTGGGTGGTATCAACACGCTGTGGCCGCTGTTCGGCATCTCCAACCAGATGCTTGCCGGCATCGCGCTGATGCTCTCCACCGTCGTGCTGATCAAGATGAAGCGCCAGCAGTACGTCTGGGTGACCGCCCTGCCGGCCGCCTGGCTGCTGATCTGCACCACCACTGCCGGCCTGATCAAGCTGTTCGACAGCAACCCGGCCGTGGGCTTCATTGCCCTGGGCAAGAAATACTCCGCCGGCCTGGACGCCGGGCAGATCATCGCCCCGGCCAAGGACATCGGCCAGATGCAGCACGTGATGATGAACGCCTACATCAACGCCGGCCTCACCGTGCTGTTCCTGCTGGTGGTGTTCAGCGTGCTGGTGTACGCGATCAAGGTAGGCGCCAGCGCTTGGACCAAGAAGGAGCGCACCGACAAGGAAGCGCCGTTCCAGCCGATCCCGGACGCCTGACGGAGGAGCATCATGTTCAACGACCTCAGCCGCATGGGTAAGTACCTCGGGCAGGCCGCCCGCATGCTGGTCGGCATGCCCGATTACGACACCTACGTTCAGCACATGCAGAACAAGCACCCGGACAAGACTCCGATGACCTACGAGGAGTTCTTCCGCGAGCGCCAGGAGGCGCGCTACGGTGGCGGCAAGGGGAGGCCGATCCGCTGCTGTTGATGCGATGAAACTGGCTGCGTGGCCGATGCTGCGTGGCCAGCCTCGCCGACGTTTCACAGGCAGTGGTGCGGGCCGCGAGCGATCGCGGCCCGTTTTCATTTCTGCCCGTTTTCCATTCTGATTGCCTGGATGTTTCCATGACCGATTCCGCAAACGCGCCGCAGATTCCGGTGACCGTCCTCACCGGCTTCCTCGGGGCTGGCAAGACCACTCTGCTCAAGCACATTCTCAAGGCCGAACATGGCCTGAAGATCGCCGTAATCGAGAACGAGTTCAGTGAGACGCCCATCGACGCTCAATTGCTCGGCGACGAGGCCGTGCAGGTGACGACGCTGTCCAACGGCTGCGTCTGCTGCACCATCAATAGCGACCTGGAGCGAGCGCTCTACGTGCTGCTGGAGCGCCGCGACAGCGGCGAGCTGGACTTCGACCGCGTGGTGATCGAGTGCACCGGCCTGGCCGATCCGGCTCCAGTGGCGCAGACCTTCTTCGTCGATGAGACGCTGCGCGAGCGCTACCTGCTCGACGGCATCATCACCCTGGTGGATGCCGCCAACGCCGAGCGCCACCTGCAGGAAGCCATCGCCCAGGCCCAGGTCGGTTTCGGCGACCGCATCCTGGTGAGCAAGCGTGACCTCGTATCGCCGGCGCAGTACGAAGCGCTGGTGGAGCGCCTGCAGCGCATCAACCGTCGTGCCGAAATCCATGCGGTCGAGCACGGCGCTATCGAGTTGGAGCGCCTGCTCGACGTGCGCGGCTTCAACCTCAATGCCGATGTTGGCCTGCGCCCGTTGCTGCGCCCCCTACGCCCCGCGTCGGACACCATCGACCGCATCACTACCCTGGTGCTGCGCAGCGACAACCCGCTGGATATCGAACGCCTCAGCGAATTCATGGACGACCTGCTGCAATGGCACGGCAACTCGCTGCTGCGCTACAAGGGCGTGCTGAACATCGCCGGTGAGGAACGCCGCCTGGTGTTCCAGGGCGTGCTGCGCCTGTATGGCTTCGATTGGGATACGCCGTGGAAGGGCAACGAGCAGCGCGAGAGCGTGATCGTCTTCATCGGCGACAACCTGCCGGAGGACGAGATCCGCCAGGGCTTCGATCGCATCACCGGCGGCCCGACTGCCTGAGTGAAAACGCCCGGCCAGTGCCGGGCGTTTTGCTCTCTGTAGGAGCGAGCTTGCTCGCGAACCGTGGCCCCAGGTGACACCGGAATCAGCCGCCACTTCGGACGGCCCCCTCTCCCTTCAGGGAGAGGGTTGGGGAGAGGGCTACGGGGTCAGCGCCAGCTTCGGAGTTTCGGCTGAGTTCCCCCTCCCTAGCCCTCCCCCTGAAGGGAGAGGGGATTGTTCGGCGCAAGCGTTGACAGTTGGCGCAGGCCGGGAACCTCTGTTCGCGAGCAAGCTCGCTCCTACAAAAACCTGCCAGCGCGGCTTCAGCCGCCTATCAGGTGCTTGAGCGGGTGGTAATCCGCCTTCAGGTTCCCCGCCGCCTTGAGAATCGCCTGTTCGATCGCGTTCAGGTGCATGCAGGTCAATTCGATCGCCGCCGCCTGGTTGCCCGACTCGATGTACTCGATCAGCCGCTGGTGTTCGTTGCCGCGGCAGGTCTCGTGCTGGTCGTCGTCCAGGGTGGTGGCGTAGAGCGAGGCGCGCTCGATCAGCTTGCGGAAGAAGTCCAGCAGCACCGGGTTGTTCAGCGCTGCCGCGAGCTTCAGGTGAAACTCGCCCAGCAGGTGGACGAACCGTGCGTGGTCGTGGTCGTGGGTCGCCTCTTCCAGCGCCACATGGTCGCGCAGGTCCTGGATGATCGCGCTGTCCGCGCGGCGGCAGAGTTCGCTGACGATGCCGATCTCGATCAGCCGCCGCGTTTCGAACAGCGAGCGGATCTCCTCGTCGCTGGGCAATGACACCCACGCACCCTTGTTGAGCGCGCTGGATACCAGCCCATCCGCTTCCAGATGTTTCAGCGCCGCGCGCACCGATGTGCGGCTGACCTTGAACAGATCCGCCAAAGCCGCCTCGCCGAGCTTCATGCCCGGGCGCAGGCTGCGCTTGCTGATCGCCTCGTAAACCCCTTGGTAGACGCGTTCCACCGTGGACTCGGGGTGCTTATCCGTCATGAGCGACTCCGCCTCTTGCTTGACCCGTCAAAGGATGCCGCAAAACCGTCCGTGCAAAACCAGTTGCAGAAGAAAAATACATCCGCTATTTCTAGATTGCATTCAAATATTGCATACAAAAACAAGAGGAATGCACCAAAATGAATCACTCGTCGTCAGTCGAGGTGCGTCGGGTCAGCAAGCGCTACACCGATGACCCGAACGTCGCTCCCGCCCTCAACGAAGTGTCGGTCGACATTGCCCATAACGAGTTCTTTACCTTGCTGGGGCCTTCCGGCTGCGGTAAGACCACGCTGCTGCGCAGCATCGCCGGCTTCGAGAACGTCACCTCCGGCGACATCCTCGTCGGCGGCGAGCGGGTCAACGACCTGCCGCCTTACCGCCGCCGCATCAACACCGTGTTCCAGAGCTACGCCCTGTTCCCGCACATGTCGGTGAGCGAGAACATCGCCTTTGGCCTGGAAATGCAGGGCCTGGCGCGCGGCGACATTCCCGGCCGGGTGAAGGAAATGCTCGCGCTGGTGCAGATGGAACACCTGGCACGACGCAAGCCGGCCGAGCTTTCCGGCGGCCAGCAGCAGCGTGTGGCCCTGGCCCGCGCGCTGGCGCCAAAACCCTCGGTACTGCTGCTCGACGAACCGCTGTCCGCGCTGGACCTGAAGCTGCGCAAGGAGATGCAGGTCGAGCTCAAGCGGGTGCAGGAAGAGGCGGGCATCACCTTCATCTTCGTCACCCACGACCAGGAAGAAGCGCTGACCCTGTCCGACCGCATCGCCGTGATGTCCCACGGCAACATCATGCAGATCGGCACGCCCAACGAGATCTACGAACGCCCGACGCATCGCTTCGTCGCGCAGTTCATCGGCGACATCAACTTCCTCCCCGGGCAGATGCGCCAGGGTGGCTTCCACCCCAACGCCATGGCGGCGGAAATCCCCTGCGAACTGCCGGCCGGCCTGAGCAGCGCCAGCGTGCAACTGGCCTTCCGCCCGGAGCGCTCGAAGCTGGTCGACCCGTCGCAGCCGCATCACCTGCGCGCGGTGATCGAGACGGTGATGTACGTCGGCACCGCCACGTTGTACCGCTGCCGCCTGCCCGATGCCTCGCAGATCACCCTGCGCGAGAGCAACGAGGGCGGCCGCGCCCGTGACGTCGGCGAAGCCGTGGCGGTGCACCTGCCGCCCCAGGCCTGCCTGCTGATGGAGGCCTGAGCATGAAGGAGTCGCCCACTACCCGACGCCTGTTGCTGCTCAGCCCCGTGGCGCTGACGCTGCTCGGGCTGATCGCCATCCCGCTGGCGATCATGGGTTACATCAGCCTGCTGCCGCGCAACCTCTACGGCGGTGTCGACTGGCACGCCGACTGGCAGATCCAGAGCTACGTGCAGCTGTTCTTCCAGGAAGACTTCGACGGCAACCTGGAGCTGAACTGGGTCTACGCCCAGGCGCTGTTGCGCTCGCTGTTCCAGGCCGGCGGCACCACGCTGCTGTGCTTCCTGTTCGGCTTCCCGGTGGCACTGTGGATGACCAGCCTGAGCGAGCGTTCGCGCAACCTGATGGTACTGCTGATCACCATCCCGTTCTGGACCAACCTGCTGATCCGCAACTACGCCTGGCTGATCATTCTGCGCGAGCACGGCTGGATCGCCCAGTCGGTCAACGCGCTGTTCCCCCAGGCCGGCGGCATCACCCTGCTGTACAACGATTTCGCGGTCTGCGTTGGCCTGGTCTACAGCTTCCTGCCGTTCATGATCCTGCCGATCTACTCGACCCTGGAGAAACTCGACTGGCGCCTCGTCGAGGCCGCCTACGACCTCGGTGCCAACCGCTGGAAGGCGCTGCAGCGGGTAATCCTGCCGCTGTCCATGCCCGGCGTGATCGCCGGCTCCCTGCTGGTGTTCGTACCGAGCCTGGGCGCCTTCATCACCCCGGCGATCCTCGGTGGCGGCAAGACGCTGATGATCGGCAACCTGATCCAGCAGCAGTTCGGCACCGCGCGCAACTGGCCCCTGGGCGGTTCGCTGTCGTTCCTGCTGCTGGCGATCATGCTGCTCGCACTGATCGCGTTCGCCCTGTATAGCCGCCGCGCCGCCAAGGCCATCCACCTGGGAGGAGCCAACGCATGATCGCCCAGCACCTGAAGAAACTGCCCGGCACCCGCGAAACCAGCCTGCTGGTCCTGGCCTACCTGTACCTGCCGATCTTCGTGCTGATCGGCTACAGCTTCAACGCCAACCGCTCGGCCACGGTGTGGACCGAATTCTCCTTCGCCTGGTACGGCAAGATCGTCGCCAACCCGTCGATCCAGGCGGCGGCCTTCAACTCGCTGGTGGTGGCCGGTTTCGCCACCGTGCTGTCCACGTCGATCGCCCTGGCGGCAGCGCTGGCGACCTCGCGGCCGTTCTATGGGCGACGGCTGGTGGAGGGCGGCATCAACCTGCCGCTGATCCTGCCGGAGATCGTCATCGCGGTGGCCACGCTGCTGCTGTTCATGTCGCTGGGGATCAAACTGGGCCTGATGACGGTGATCGTCGCCCACGTCGGCTTCTGCATTCCATTCGCCTACCTGCCGATCCGCGCGCGCCTGAACGACCTGGACAAGAGCCTGCTGGAAGCCGCCGGCGACCTCTACGCCAGCCCCTACCAGGTGTTCCGCCGGGTGACCCTGCCGCTGCTGTGGCCGGCGGTGCTGTCCGGCGCGGTCCTGGCGTTCGTGGTCAGCCTCGACGACTTCATCATGACCTTCTTCGTCGCCGGCCCTGGCTCGACGACGCTGCCGGTCTACATCTTCTCGGCCATCAAGGCCGGGGTGACACCCGAGATCAACGCTATCTCGACCCTCATGCTGGTGATTTCCATCGTCCTCGTGGTGCTGTCGTACTGGCTCGGCCAGCGCGGCAAGCCGGACGCCTGATCAAGACTGCCGACCTTTCGTTTTCTGACCTTTCGTTTCGGAGCGCAACATGAAGTTGAATGCCCTGCGTCACGGCCTCGCCGGTTTGTCCCTCGCTCTGCTGGCTGCGGGCGCCGCCCAGGCCGAGGAGCCCAAGCAGCTGTTCTTCTACAACTGGACCGACTACTACCCGGTGGAGCTGCTGGCCAAGTTCGAGAAGGAGACCGGCATCAAGGTCACCATGGACGGCTACGACAGCAACGAAACCCTGTTGGCCAAGCTGCAGGCCGGCGGCGCGGCGTACGACGTGATCGTGCCGTCGCACTCGATCATGCAGACGCTGATCCACCAGGACCTGCTGCTGGAGATCGACACGCCCACGCTCGCCAACTTCCAGTTCGTCAAGCCGGCGTTCCGCGATCCGGGCTTCGACCCCGGTCGCAAGTACTCGGCGCCCTACCTGTGGGGCACCACGGGTTTCTCCTACGACAGTGCGCGGGTGCCGGGCGGCAAGCTGGATGACTCCTGGAAGGAGTTCTTCGAACCGCGTCCGGAGCTGCAGGGTCAGGTCGCCGCGCTGGATACCCCGAGCAGCCTGATCAACGCCGCCGCGCACTACCTGAACCTCGACGAGTGCACGGAGAACCCGCAGGACGCCAAGAAGATCCTCGAGTTGCTGCAGAAGCAGAAGCCCTTCCTGAAGATGTACAGCTCGGACAACACCGTGGACCGCATGGCCTCCGGCGAAGTGGTGCTGATGCAGAACTGGAACGGCTCCACCGCGCGCGCCACCCTGCAGAAGAGCACCATCAAGTACGTCTACCCGCGCGAAGGCGTGGCGTCCTTCCAGGACAACTTCGCCGTGCCGAAAAGCGCGCCGCACCCGGAGAACGCCAAGGTGTTCATCAACTGGATGATGAAGCCGGAGAACGCCGCCGCGGTGACCAACGCCATCGCCTATTCCAACGGCATCCAGACCGACCAGTTGCTCGACGCCAAGTGGAAGGTGATGGATGCCATCAACATGCCCGAGGAATACGCGCAGCGCCTGCGCCTGGAAAAGGAATGCAGCAACAAGTCCCGCGAGCTGCAGGACCGCATCTGGTCCAAGCTCAAGGGCTGATGATCTGGCCCGGCTTCGCGCCGGGCTGCTCTTCGTAGGACCGAGGGTGACGCCTAGTCCTTGCTCGCGAACCGCATGACGCCGGCGCTAAGCCGTAATCCGATCGCGAGCAAGCTCGCTCCTACAAGGTTTAGCCCGGAGCTCGCGTCGGCGAGTTCCTCGGCGGATAACTGCAAGCAGTTAATCGCCCTACGTTCTTCTCTGGATTCGAGGTCCCCATGACCGACAGCTACTGGCTGCGCAACATCCGTCCGCTGGGCAATGCGGCGGAAGACTTTCTCATCCGTGACGGTCGCATCGCCGAGCGCCGTCCGGCCAGCAACACCGCGCCGCAGACCGGCGACATCGAGGGCGCCGGCCAGCTCCTGCTGCCGCCGCTGGTGGAAAGCCATTGCCACCTGGACAAGACCCTCTGGGGCCAACCCTGGCGCCCCAACAGTGCAGGCCCCACGCTCAAGGACTACATCGCCAACGAGCGACGCGTGCTGCGCGAGATCGAGGCACCTATTGCCGCCCGTGCCGGCGCGCTGCTGGAACAGTGCATTGCCCGGGGCTCACTGACCTTCCGCTGCCACGTGGACATCGACCCCGAGCTGGGCCTGCGCCACGTGGTCGCCATGCAGGCACTGCGCGAACGCTACGCCGACCTGATCGACATGCAGTTCGTGGTCTTCCCGCAGACCGGCCTGGTCAGCCGTCCCGGCACCGCCGAGCTGATGCGCGAGGCGCTGGCGCTGGGTGTGGAAAACGTCGGTGGTCTCGACCCCTGTGGCATCGACGACGATCCCATCGCCCAGCTCGATATCGTCTTCGGCCTGGCCGTGGAGTTCGGTCGCGGCGTGGATATCCACCTGCATGACAAGGGCGAGCTGGGTCTCTGGCAGATTGCCCGCATCGCCGACTACACCGAGCGCCACGGCCTGCAGGGCAAGGTGATGATCAGCCACGCCTACTGCCTGGGCATGGCGCCCTGGGAGCAGGTCGAGCCGCTGGCCGAGCGGCTCTCCGAACTGGGTATTTCCCTGATGAGCTCCGCCCCGGCCGACACCCCGGTGCCGCCGTTCCTCGCCCTGCGCGAAACTGGTGTGAACCTGTGCCTGGGCAGCGACGGCATCCGTGATGCCTGGTCGCCCATGGGCAACGGCGACATGCTCGAGCGCGCCATGCTCCTCGCTTTCCGCTTCGACCTGTGCAAGGACGATGACCTTGCCGCCGCCTTCGCCGCCGCCACCGACAACGGTGTCCGCGCGTTGGGTCGCGAGCCGGCGCGCATCGAGGTCGGCGCGCCAGCGGACTTCCTACTGCTGCCGGTCGAGACCCTCGGTGAGGCCGTGGTTGCGCGCCCGGCGCAGCGCCAGGTGTTCAAGGCCGGCAAGCTGATCGCCGAGCAGGGCCGCCTCGTGGAGTCGCGTCTGTGAGTGCGCCCCGTATCGGCCTGAAAGCCAGCTTCGTGGTGGGCTTCGACGGCACGCAGCACGTGCTCTGGCGCCACGCCGACGTGGTGTTCGAGGGCGGGAACATTGTCTTTGTCGGTCGGGGTTTCCCTGGCGAAGTCAGCCAGTGGATCGACTATGGCCACGCACTGATCGGCCCCGGCTTCATCGACCTCGACGCCCTCGGCGACCTCGACTCCACGGTGCTTACCCTGGACAACGGCGCCGAATGGAACATGGGCCGCGTCTGGTCCGAAGACTATCTGCGCGCCGGGCCGAA
The DNA here is from genome assembly GCF_057180225.1 of Pseudomonas sp. BB438. Classification (NCBI taxonomy): domain Bacteria; kingdom Pseudomonadati; phylum Pseudomonadota; class Gammaproteobacteria; order Pseudomonadales; family Pseudomonadaceae; genus Pseudomonas; species Pseudomonas sp. BB438. Next base: position 5,644,932 of record NZ_CM170001.1, on the reverse strand, counting down.
CGAGTGCTACAGCCCCGACGAGGAGCTGTTCAAGTACCGCTACGCCTTCACCCAGCTGATCCGCAACGGCATCACCACTGCCATGCCGATCACCTCGATGTATTACCGGCGCTGGGCCGAGCACTACGACGAATTCGCCGGGGTCGCCGCGCTTTCCGGCGAGCTTGGTCTGCGCACCTACCTCGGCCCTTGCTACATGAGCGGCATGACCTACGCGCGCGTCGACGGCAGCCCTGCGCAGCACTGGGACGAAGCCGCCGGACTCGCCGGACTGAAGGAGGCCGAGCGCTTCTTCCGCGACTTCGACGGCGCCCACGGCGGCCTGGTGCGCGGTGCGTTGCTGCCGGATCGCATCGAAACCTGTACGCCCGCGCTGCTGGAGCGCACCGCAGCCGTGCAGCGAGAACTGAACGCACCGCTGCGCCTGCACTGCTGCCAGTCGCGGTACGAGGTGGAACTGGTGCGCCGTCTGCGCGACACCTCCTCGCTGCAGTGGCTCGACCGCTACGGCCTGCTCAACCCGCGCAGCGTGCTGCCCCACGGCATCCTGCACAGCGGCGAGCACGAGCTGCAGCGTCTGGCGGATACCGGCGCGAGCCTGGTGCACTGTCCGGTGGTGTTCGCCCGTGAAGGCGACGCGCTGGATTCGTTCGGCGCCTACCACGCTCGCGGTATCAACCTCGCCATGGGCACCGACACCTTCCCGGCAGACATGCTCGACAACCTGCGCCAGGGTCTGAACATTGCGCGAGTAAAGGAGGGCGATGCCGAACACACGCGCATGCTCGACCTTTACAACGCCGCCACCCTCGGCGGCGCCCAGGCGCTGGGCCGCGACGACCTCGGCCGTCTTGCTGTCGGCGCCCGCGCGGACATCACCGTGTTCCGCCTTGGCGACTTCCACCAGGGCCCGTTCTTCGACCCGCTGAAGAACCTGTTCACCGCCGGCCGTGGCGACGACTGCGTCGCCAGCTTCATCGACGGCCGCAGCGTGATGCAGGGCGGCCAGGTGATCGGTGTCGATTACACCGACCTGCAGCGTCGCGCTGACGCGCTGTTCCAGAAGCAGATGCAGCACCACGCCGAGCGCGCCTTTGGCAATCCGCCGTGGCGCACGCTGTTCCGCTCCGCGATTCCCTTTGCCGATTCGTACAGCGCCGACGCACCGCTGTTCGATACGCACGCACCAACGGCCCCGTGAAGGATCACCGCATGCTCAGCTTCGATTTCCAGCAGCTCTCCGCCCGCGAGAAATACAAGATCCTCATCGGCAGCGTGGTTCCTCGGCCCATCGCCCTGGTCACCACCGTCGACGCGGATGGGCGCGCAAACGCCGCGCCCTTCAGCTTCTTCAACGCCCTCTCGGCCGATCCACCGATTCTCGCCCTGGGCGTGGAGAACTACAGCGACCTCAGCCCCAAGGACACCACGCTGAACATCCGGCAGAACCAGGAATTCACCGTGAACATCGTGTCCGACGTGCTGGTGGAGGCGATGAACGTCTGCGCCGTGCCGTTCGAGCCGGGCTTCGACGAACTGGTCGCTGCCGGGCTCACTGCCATCCCCGGCACCCGCGTCGGCTGCCCGCGCATCGGCGAGGCGCCGGTGGCGCTGGAGTGCCGGCGGATGATGGCACTGTCCATCGGCCAGTCGCGGGAGATCATCCTCGGTGAAGTGCTGATGGCCCACGTGCGCGACGACCTGATCGATCCGGCCACGCTCTACATCGACCAGCTCGGCCTCGACGCCATCGGCCGCATGGGCGGGCATGGTTATGCGCGCACGCGGGAGTATTTCGATCTGCCGACGCGGTCGTTGAAGCAGTGGATGGAGGCGCCGGGTGCGGGCGAACGCCTCTGGGTTCAATCCCAAGAACTGGCCTGATGGGGCCGCTCCTACAAGAGCCTCCAAAGAAAAAGCGCCCGGCATCCTGCCGGGCGTTTTCGTTTCACGTCGAACGCTTATTGCTGATGCAGCTTCCACGCATCCCCGTGGGGCGCGGTGCCCTTGTCGTACGGGCGGAACAGGGTCATGTAGGCCAGGCCCAGGACGATCACGATGCCGCCGACCAGGATGATCCCGTAGTTCAGGTACCAGGGCGCATCCGGCGTGCGTGGCCAGGACATGTTGATGATCGCCAGCACGCCGTAGGTCAGCGCCAGGATGTTCACGATCCAGCCCCAGTTGCCCAGGGTGAAGGCGCCGCTTGGCTTCCAGCCACGCAGGCGGGCGAACAGGGCCCCGGCGACGATCATCTGGAACGACAGATAGATACCGATGGCGGCGAAGCTCACCACCATGGCGATGGCGTTCTGCAGGTAGAAGCCGGCGCAGACGATCACCGACGGGATCACGCCGCAGGCGATCAGCGCGGCCACCGGCACGTGGGTGTTGGGCGACAGGCGCTTGAGCACACCGCTGCCCATCACCATCTCGTCGCGGGCGTAGGAGTACAGCAGGCGGCTGGCGGCAGCCTGCAGGCTGAGTACGCAGGAGATGAAGGAGACGATGATCACCGCCATCACCAGGCGCGCGCCGGTCACGCCGAAGGCGTTGTCGAGGATGGTGGTCATCGGGTCTTTATCTGCGCCGGAGATCACCGCGCCCATGTCCGGTACCGCGAGGATCAGCGCCAGGGCCGCGAAGATGGCCGCGCCGCCGCCGATCCAGATGGTCATGCGCATGGCCTTGGGAATACGACGGCTGGGGTTCGGGGTTTCCTCGGCGACGTCACCGCAGGCCTCGAAGCCGTAATAGAGGAACATGCCGGCCAGCGAGGCGGTAAGGAAGGCTGGCCAGTAGCTGCCGTCGATACGGATGTCGAAGGTGTTGAACAGCACCGAGAACGGCTGGTGACGCTCGAAGATCAGCAGGTAGGTGCCGATCACCAGTGCACCTAGCAGTTCGCAGATGAAGCCGAACATCGCCACGCGCGCCAGCAGCTTGGTGCCGGAGAGGTTGAGCAGGGTGGCGATCACCGTCAGCGCCAGGGCAACGAGGGTGTTGGTCACCGGGGTGGACTCGAAGCCGAGCAGCGTGGCGATGTACGGGCCTGCGCCCAGGGCGACGGCGGCGATGGTCACGCACAGCGACACCGAGTAGATCCAGCCGACCATCCAGGCCCAGCGCTTGCCCACCAGGCGCCGGGCCCAGGGATAGACGCCGCCGGAGATGGGGAACTGCGACACCACTTCGCAGAAGATCAGGCACACCAGCATCTGCCCGATGCCCACCAGCAGGTAGGACCAGAACATCGGCGGGCCGCCGGCGGCCAGGCACAGGCCGAACAGGGTGTACACGCCGACCACCGGCGAGAGGTAGGTGAAGCCCAGGGCGAAGTTCTGCCACAGGGTCATGCTGCGTTCGAAGTTGGAGGTGTAGCCCAGCGCGCGGAGTTGTTCCGCGTCGCGGTCCAGGGGCTGGATCGAGCTGTTCATCGTGGGTGTCCTGTCTGAGGTTTTCGCGTCGGCAGCCAATCGGGTGCAACGGAAAGCGTTGTTGTTATTGTTCGGCGCGCGGGTTCAGCCGCGCGCCGTGTTGCTCCAAACCTCTCGTGTGCCGGATCGGGTTACAGCTTGATCCAGGTCGCCTTCAGCTCTGTGTACTTGTCGAAGGCGTGCAGCGACTTGTCACGGCCGTTGCCCGACTGCTTGAAGCCGCCGAAGGGCGCGGTCATGTCGCCGCCGTCGTACATGTTCACCCACACGCTGCCCGCGCGCAGGGCGCGGGCGGTGAGGTGGGCCTTGGAGATGTCGCGGGTCCAGACCGCCGCCGCCAGCCCGTACGGGGTGTCGTTGGCGATGCGGATGGCTTCCTCGGCGTCTTCGAACTCGATGACCGAGAGCACCGGGCCGAAGATCTCCTCGCGGGCGATCTTCATCGCGTTGCTGACGCCGTCGAACAGGGTCGGCTCGACATAGGTGCCGCCGGTTTCCTCCAGCACGCGTTTGCCGCCGGTGAGGATCTTCGCGCCTTCGTCCTGGCCGGCCTGGATGTAGCCCAGCACCTGCTCCAGCTGGCGCCCGTCGACCAGCGCGCCGACGTTGGTTTCCGGGTCCAGCGGATGGCCGGCTTTCCAGCCCTTGAGGGCCTCGACCACCAGCGGCAGGAATTTCGCCTTGATCGACTTCTGCACCAGCAGGCGCGAGCCGGCGGTGCACACTTCACCCTGGTTGAAGGCGATGGCCGCGGCGGCGGATTCAGCGGCGGCCTGCAGGTCCGGCGCGTCCTCGAAGACAATGTTCGGGCTCTTGCCGCCGGCTTCCAGCCAGACGCGCTTCATGTTCGATTCACCGGCGTAGACCATCAGTTGCTTGGCGATCCTGGTGGAGCCGGTGAACACCGCGGTGTCGACGTCCATGTGCAGCGCCAGGGCCTTGCCGACGGTGTGGCCATAGCCTGGCAGCACGTTCAGCACGCCAGCAGGAATGCCGGCTTCGATGGCCAGCTGGGCGATGCGGATGGCGGTCAGCGGCGAGCGCTCGGAGGGCTTGAGGATCACCGAGTTGCCGGTGGCCAGTGCCGGGCCGAGCTTCCAGGCGGCCATCATCAGCGGGAAGTTCCACGGCACGATGGCGGCGACCACGCCGACCGGCTCGCGGGTAACCAGGCCAAGCTGGTCGTGGGAAGTGGCGGCCACTTCGTCGTAGACCTTGTCGATGGCCTCGCCGCTCCAGCGCAGGGAGTCGGCGGCGCCCGGCAGGTCGACGTTCAGCGAGTCGCCGATGGGCTTGCCCATGTCCAGGGTTTCCAGCAGCGCCAGCTCTTCGGCGTGTTCTTCCAGCAGTCCGGCGAAGCGGATCATCACGGCCTTGCGGGTAGCCGGTGCTTCACGCGACCAGACGCCGGAATCGAAGGTGGTGCGGGCGCTCTGTACGGCGCGCTCGGCATCGGCGGCGTCGCAGCTGGCAACCTTGGCCAGCAGGCGGCCATCGACCGGGCTGATGCAGTCGAAGGTTTCGCCGGAGGCGGCGGCAAGGTACTCGCCCTGGATGAAGGCGCGACCCTCGATTTTCAGGGTCTTGGCGCGGGCTTCCCATTCGGCGCGGGTTGGCTGGCTCATGCGTATCGCTCCTCGTTCTTGCTGTTGTTGGCGGAGACGGCCTGCGGACCGTCGCTGGCAAATACATTTGAAACCATATCTTATGTTTTTGCAGTTGCCAATACAGGTCGAAAAATGAGCCTCTGGAAGGGATTTTCGTGGCAAAAGACCTTGCTGAAAGTCCGGAAAGCGATTTAAAAATATGGAGACATAGTTTTGCGCGGAGCCGCATCCGGGCTTGCCGGTAGACTTCGCCATCAACGCCAGAACAGGAACATTCCGCGCAGGAAGCGTCCGCGCCCCGCGCATTGCTGCCTATGAATGAATTCAGGAAAGTCCGCCCCGCCAGTTTCATGCGCCTGCGTCAGGAAGGGCGCACCGAGGAAGTCGCGCGCCGGCTGGTGGAAATGGTCGACCTCGGCCTCTACGCCGAAGGCGAGCAACTGCCCAGCGAAAGCGAGCTGGCGATGCAGTTCGGCGTCGCCACCGTGACCCTGCGCGATGCCCTGGCGGAGCTGCGCGAACGTGGCGTGATCGAGACCCGGCGCGGGCGTAATGGCGGCAGTTTCGTCTGCTCGCCGCAGCACACCTCCGAGGATGCCCTGTTGGGGCAACTGCGCCAGATGAGTGCGCTGGAGCTGCGCGACCTGGGCGACGAGCACGTCGCCATCGCCGGTGCCGCCGCGCGCCTGGCCGCGCAGCGCTCCACGTCCGATGAGCAGGCGCGCATCGCCCAGTACCTCGATGCGTTGGCGAGTGCCACCACCCGGCAGGAACAGCGCCGCGCCGATGCGCGCTTCCATATTGAGATCGCCGTCGCCGCCCAGTCCGTGCGCCTCACCCATGCGGAAACTCGCCTGCAGGCGGAAATCGGTGAATGGCTGTGGCTGCCGGTGGACGGTTTCCCCGGGGCGGCGGCCATCGAACTGGAGCACCGCGCCATTCTCGAAGCGATCAGCGCAGGTGACGCTAACCTTGCCGGCGCGCTGGCCGAGGCCCACGTCACCCGTGGCATCAAGCGGTTGATCAACCTGCGTCTGAGCCTGCTCGCCGACGACGACGGCTGACTGGCACAGCGCTTGCTGCTTTCCCGACGCGCCTGGAAAGGCGCGCGCAACGACTCACCGTACCGACTCCGCAGATCCCCTCTGGGCTGCGCGATAACAAGAACAGCGAGGCCCCGGTCATGTCCAGCGAACACCCCACGGATGAACTCCAGCGCTGCGCCCAGCGCATCGACGCTTCCATCCGTAACGTTTTCCAGCGCCTCGACGAGCTGGCTGGTGACGTCGTGGCGATCTGGCGCGAGCTGGCGCAGGAGGGCAAGCGCCCATCCTCCAGGGATCTCGGTGCCTTGCGCCCGCGCATCCAGCACGACCTCACTGATGACGGTACGCGCCTGCACGGCACCGGCGTGGTGATCGAGCCGGGTGAGCTGGCCGACCAGGAGATGTACCTGGAGTGGTGGTACCACGGTCGCGGCGACAAGGTCGTGCCCATGAGCCTGAACTTCAACCGGCGCAGCGAGAGTTTCTACAACTACCTCAACATGCCCTGGTTCTCCCGCCCGCGCGCCAGCGGCCAGCCCTCGGTGGTCGGGCCCTTCGTCGACCTCTACGGCACCGACCTGTACATCCTCGCCTTCTCCGTCCCGATCCAGGTGGACGGCCGTTTCATCGGCGTGGCTGCCGCGGATATCGCGCTGCACGAGTTCGAGGGTGTGTTGCTGGGCAGCCTGATGCAGATGGGCCATGAAGCCCTGGTGGTCAACGGCGAAGGGCGCGTTGTCGCAGCCAATACCGCCAACTGGTTCACCGGCGACCTCGCCCGGCGCACGCTGGGACGTGATGCGCAGGGACGCGAGCAGGAGCTGGCGGCGTCGTTCTCGCACTGGGCGGTCATTGAACGACCACTGAACCGCCGTCTTGCCGGCGCTGCCTGAGGCTGCCAAACGCTGCGTAAACGGCTAGGCTAGGGCGGTTCCCTCATCGACGGATACCGCCATGAGCCAGTCGCTCGACACCCTCTCCGACTTCGAACCCCTGAGTGCGGTGGATGCCCGCGTTCTCGGGTGCCTGATCGAAAAGCAGCTCACTACCCCCGAAGCCTACCCGCTGACCCTCAACGCACTGGTCACTGCGTGCAACCAGAAGACCAGTCGCGACCCAGTGATGAACCTCACTCCGGGGCAGGTCGGCCAGTCCCTGCGCCATCTGGAAGGACGCGAGATGACGCGCCTGGTCATGGGCAGCCGTGCCGACCGCTGGGAGCAGCGGCTGGACAAGGCGCTGGAGCTGATCAAGCCGCAGGTCATCCTGCTTGGCCTGTTGTTCCTGCGCGGTCCGCAGACGCTCAATGAACTGCTGACCCGCAGCCAGCGCATGCACGACTTCGACGACACCGAGGAAGTTCGCCACCAGCTCGAACGTCTCGCCGGCCGCGGCATGGCCCTTCAACTGGAGCGCCTGAGCGGCCAGCGTGAAGACCGCTACATGCACCTGCTTGGCACCGAGGAAGACCGTGAAGCCGCCATCGCCGCCAGTGGTAGCCGCGCCTCCAGCGAGCGTGGCGACGGCGGCGGCCACGACGAAGGGCGCCTGGTCGAGCTGGAAGCCCGCATCGCTGCTCTGGAAGAGCGCCTTGCCCTGCTGGAACTGGGAGTCTCCCGCGACTGAATCAGCAGACTCTCCTGACAGATTGACTGGCGTCAGTCTGTCAGGCCGTTAATCCAGCGATAACATTTCCTGCCAATAGTTACGCTTGCCCCCGCTGCGCCCGGAGTACCCATGAGTTTCAAGCCTTCCCAAGCCCAGCTGAACGCTGTGCTAAGCCAACTCACGGAACACGACGTCAAATCCATCGCCGAGCTCACCGGCCCGCGCGAAGCGAACCTCTTCGCCATTCGCGAGCTGTTTCGACAGGGCCTGATCAAGGGGGTGCTGATCGACGACCCTTTCGGCGCCGAGGATGAAGACGGCCCACTGCTGTGCAACGCCGAACGACTGCGCCTGCGCAAGCCTTGCGTGGAAGTGGTGGTGGAGGAACAGGTGGAACCACTGATGCCGCGGCTGGGCTTTCTGACGCTCTAGGCACATCGCGGGCAAGAAAAAAGGCGCTGGGCTTGAGGCTCAGCGCCTTTTTCTTTGGATGTGGTGGAGCCGGGGGGATTTGAACCCCCGTCCGCCAGTTCTCCGCTGTCGGTTCTACATGCTTAGCCATCTCTATTAGGTTAACTCCTCGCGGCCCGAGTGGCAGGGCGCTTGGAGCGAGCTGTATGAGTTTTAGCCGTTACGTCTACAGCGAACTTGGCGGCGATCCTGTTCTATATGACAGACCTAATCGTCGGGTTTACAGGCATCCCCTAGGGTCTGCTAGCGGCACTTAGGCTGCTAGGGCGTAGTTGTCGTCGTTGGCAACTATAAAGTTGTGGCAGCTGATTTACGAGAACTGTCACCTACTCGGCATGCCCCTCGAGTTTTGTTACCGGCGTCGAATCCTAATCGGCCCCAAAACCTTGAAAGGTCGTTGGCCATTCTACGGGAAAGCCGCCCCGATAGCCACCCGGGGCGGCGCAAGGTGTTGTCAGGCCAGGAATTTCAGCACGGCTTCGGCCACGGCCTCGGAGGAAGCGGGGTTCTGCCCGGTGATCAGCCCGCGGTCCACCTCGACGTGGCTCTGCCAGTCCGGGCCTTTGCTGTAGCGGGCACCGTTGGCCTTGAGCATGTCCTGGACGAGGAAGGGCACCACGTCGGTGAGGCCGACGGCGTCTTCCTCGCTGTTGGAGAAACCGGTGACGTGCCGGCCCTGCACCAGTGGCCTGCCGTCGAGCCCGCGCGGGTGACGGAAGACAGCCGGGGCGTGGCAGACGGCGGAGACGGTCTTGCCGCTGGAATGGAAGGCTTCGATCAGCGCCACCGAGGTGCGGTCCTCGGCCAGGTCCCAGAGCGGGCCATGGCCACCGGGGTAGAACACGGCATCGTAGTCGTCAGCCTTCACGTCGCTGAGCTTCACGGTATTGGCCAACGCGGCCTGTGCATCGCTGTCCTGGCGGAAGCGGCGTGTGGCCGGTGTCTGGGCGTCTTCCTCGTCGCTCTTGGGATCGAGCGGCGGCTGGCCGCCCTTGGGCGAGGCCAGGGTCAGGCTGGCACCGGCATCCTTGAACACGTAGTAGGGCGCGGCGAACTCCTCAAGCCAGAAGCCGGTTTTCTTGCCGGTGCTGCCGAGCTGGTCGTGGGAGGTCAGGACTACCAGGATTTTCATGCTCACTCCTTCGGCGTATCGCTAGTCGTGCGGCTGCCGCCGAAACGGCAGCCCGGACTGTCAGTGTAGGCAATGAGCCGTCTGCGTCAGCGCGACAGGGTGATACCCAGATAGGCGGCGTACAGCACGCCGTTGAGCATCAGCACCCAGATCGGCAGGCCGCCGCCGCGCTGGGCGTTGATCCGCAGCCAGAGCGCGGCGCCGAGGGTCACCAGTACGCCGGTGAGCACCTCGATGCGTGGCTGCCAGGGCGTGAGGAGGATGCCGATGGCAGGCAGCAGGGTGCCCTGGAAGACCATGGCGCCGCTGATGTTGCCGAAGGCCAGGGTGTCCTTGCCGCGACGCACCCAGAGGATGCTATTGATCTTCTCGGGCAGTTCGGTGGCGATGGGGATGATCAGCAGCGACAGCAGCAGCGCGGAAATACCGAGAAGGTGCGACAGGCCTTCCACGCCATGGATGAAGCCCTTGGCGCCCAGAATTAGCAACGCGAGGCCCAGCAGGAGTTGCAGCAGGATGGTGGCTAGGTTGGTCGGCAGGCCGATGCGTGACAGGTACATGTGGTGATCGGCTTCGGTGCCGTGGCCGTCTTCCACCAGGCCTTGTGACGCGCGCAGGGTCAGGGTGATGTAGCCAACGTAGGTGAGCACCAGCAGCACGCTGAGGGCGATCCGTACCGATTGCAGTTCGGCAGGCACGAACATGGCGATGGTGGCGAAGCAGAAGGCGACCAGGAAGAAGTTCAGGTCGCGCTGAAGGCCGGTACGTTCGGGGCGGATGCGTCCGAACAGGCCGCGAGCGCGCCAGGCCGCGATCGCCATCAGGCAGGTGGACAGGGTGGAGAGCATCAGCGGTGCGCCGAGAATGGCGCCGACGCCGACTTCCTCGTTGAGGCTGACGTTGCTGGTGCCGGCGAACAGGGCCAGCAGCGGGATCAGCGTTTCCGGCAGGGCCGTACCGATGGCGGCGAACAGCGAGCCGGTGACGCCTTCGGAAATCCCCAGACGTTCGCCGAAGTGTTCCAGCGCATTGGTGAAGAGTTCGGCGGCGATGAGGATCACCAGCAGCATGCCGAGCAGTTCGAGGATGAAAGTCAGCATGCGCGCGGCTCCAGTCGGGTGGAGCGAGGAGTGGGATGGTGCATCACGGTGAAGCTCCCGGCCGGTTTCAGTACCCATGACCACGCATCTCCCCGGCCGTTGCGGAGATCACGTGGTCAAAGGTCTTGCCAGGCTAAGTTGCTGGCGACGCCATGGCCTGAAATCCCTCTACGATCTGCTGCGCGTCGGCAGAACCTCGTTGAGAACGACTGATAACTGCTCATTTACATTCGTAAACTCCGCTTTGTCAGTCTCTCTCGCCTGGTTCTGCTCTAGCTCGCACGATCGTCAATGGATTTGGGCCAAGTGTGTTGACGTCGCCCCCGTTCGTCGAACGGTCGGCTACTCCCCAATGACGCCGCGCATTCTAGCGGATCGGGCGAGCAGCTCAACCCATGGGTTACCAGGTATCGATCAGCGGCCGCTTTTTCCCCTCGCGCGCTGCGGGCTTCGGCGTCGACGCCAGGCCGCGCAGCAGCCAGCGGCGGGTATCGGCAGGGTCGATGACGTCGTCGATCTCCAGGTAGCTCGCCATGTTCAGCCCCTTGCCATTGCGGTAGGCCGCGGCGACCAGCTTGTCGAACAGCTTCTGCCGTTCCGGCGGGTCTTCCACGGCGGCCAGCTCCTTGGCGTAGCCGAGACGGATCGCGCCCTCCAGGCCCATGGCGCCGAACTCGCCGCTGGGCCAGGCCACGGTGAACAGCGCGGCGTGGAAGCTGCCGGCGGCCATGGCCTGCGCGCCCAGGCCGTAGCCCTTGCGCAGCACCACGGTGAAGAAGGGCACGGTGAGGCTGGCGGCAGTGACGAACATGCGCGAGACGTGGCGCACTGTGCCGGTCTTCTCCGCCGCCGGGCCGACCATGAAGCCGGGGGTGTCGCACAGCGAGATGATCGGCAGGTCGAAGGCGTCGCACAGCTGCATGAAGCGCGCAGCCTTGTCGCCGGCCTCTGCGTCGATGGCGCCACCCAGGTGCATGGGGTTGTTGGCGATCAGGCCGAAGGGCTTGCCTTCGATGCGCACCAGCGCGGTGATCATGCCGGCCGCGAAGTGGCGGCGCAGCTCCAATACCGAACCGCTGTCGGCGAGTTGCTCGATGACCTGGCGGATGTCGTAGACGCGCAGGCGGTTCTCCGGCACCGCGTGGCGCAGCAGGCGCTGGTCGGCGCACTGCCAGTCGGCGGTGTCGCCCTGGAAGTAGGCGAGGTACTGGCGGGCGATTCGGGTGGCTTCGGTTTCGTCCTCCACCAGCACGTCGATCACGCCATTGGCGCTCTGTACGTCGCTGGGGCCGACTTCCTCGGGGGCGAACTTGCCCAGGCCACCGCCCTCGATCATTGCCGGCCCCGCCATCCCCAGGCTGGTATCGCGCGTGGCGATGATCACGTCGCAGCAGCCGAGCAGCGCGGCGTTGCCGGCGAAGCAGCGGCCGGAGACCACGCCTACCAGGGGCACCAGCCCGGAGAGCCGCGCCAGGCCGACGAAGCTCATGTTGTCCAGCCCGGCCACGCCGACGAAGTCGGTGTCGCCCGGACGCCCACCGCCGCCCTCCGCGTAGAGCACCAGCGGAATGCGCCATTGCTCGGCGAGGTGCAGCATGCGGTCGGTCTTCTTGTGGTTCATCACGCCCTGGGTGCCGGCGAATACCGTGTAGTCGTAGGCCAGTACCAGGCAGCGGGCTTTCTCGTCGCCGAACTGCGCGGCGTTGACGCTGCCCAGGCCGCTGACCAGACCGTCGGCAGGGCTGCTGGCGATCAGCTCCTCGACGCTGCGCCGGCGACGCTGGGCGGCGATGGCCAGGGCGCCGTATTCGATGAAGCTACCGTCATCGAGCAGGTCGGCGAGGTTCTCGCGGATCGTGCGCTTGCCGATCCTGTGGCGTTTGGCGACGGCATCCGGACGGCGTTCGTCGAGTCCGATGGCGTGGCGTTCCAGGACTTCGGCGAGGTCGGCGCGGATGGCGTCGAGATCGATAGCGGCGCTGTTTTCCCGGTCCTGTGCCTGGATGTCTGCCGGCTCGACGAACAGCAGTGCGTCGCCTTCGCCAAGGCTGACGCCGGGCGTGGCGGCGACGCTGTGGACGAAGCCACTGGCGCTGGCCTTGACCTCGAACTCCATCTTCATCGCCTCGACCACGGCGATGGTCTGGCCCTGGGCGACGGCATCACCCACCGCGACATTCAGGCTGACCAGCACGCCAGCGCTGGGCGTGGCGAGCGGGATGCAGCCGGCGGGTGCTTCGCGGCTGCGCTGGGTTCCCGGCGCGACGCCGACATGGCTGAAGAAGCGGTGCGCGTGCTCCTGCGCGTCGAGCAGGGCGGGCAGGTGCTCTTCGATGTAGCGGGTGGTGACCTGGTTGTCCGCCACCGCGCTCTGGCGTAGCAGGTTGAGCAGCAGCGGGATGTTGCTTGCCACACCTTCGAGACGGAACTCGCAGAGCGCACGGTAGGCACGCTGCACCAGCTGTGGATAACCGCCGTTGCCGTGGACGATCAGCTTGGCCAGCAGCGAGTCGTAGCCGGCGCTGTTGCGGTAGCCGGCGTAGCCGTAGCCGTCCACGCGCAGGCCGGGGCCGCTGGGCGGTTCGTAGGCGCTCAAGGTGCCGCAGGCGAGGTGGGGCGTGCCGTCGCTGGCGAGACTTTCCAGGTTGATCCGCAGTTGCAGGGCGTGGCCGCGCGGCGCGGGAATCTCGGCCTGGGTCAGGTTCAGCTCGGCAAGGCTGGCACCCGCGGCAATGCGTAGCTGGGCCTGCACCAGGTCGATACCGGTCACCGCTTCGGTGATGGTGTGCTCCACCTGCAGGCGCGGATTGGCTTCCATGAAGACGAAGTCGCCGCTGTCCTCGTCCAACAGGAACTCGAAGGTCCCCAGGCCGCGGTAGTGCACGGCTTCGGCCAGGCGCACGGCGGCGGCGAGGATGGCACCGCGCAGGCGTGGGTGCAGGTTGGGGCTCGGAGCGATTTCCAGCAGCTTCTGGTTGCGTCGCTGCAGCGTACAGTCGCGCTCCCACAGGTGGCTGACGACACGGCCGTCGCCGATCACCTGGACTTCGATGTGCCGGGCGCGCTGGATCAGGCGCTCCACGTAGAGCCGGTCATCGCCGAAGGCCGCTCGGGCTTCAGCCTGGCAGCGGGCGTAGGCATCGGCGATGTCCTCGACGCTGCTAACCGCGCGCATGCCGCGCCCGCCACCGCCAGCGAGGGCCTTGATCATCATGCCGGCGCCAGCGGGCAGTTCGCGGAAGAAGCGCTCGGCATCCTCCAGCGACGTGGCGCGATTGCTGCCGGCCGCCAGTGCCACACCGTGGTCACGGGCGAGGTCGCGGGCGCGGGCCTTGTCGCCGAACGCGTCGAGCACCTCTGCCGTGGGGCCGACGAAGGTCAGGCCAGCCGCCTCGCAGCGACGGGCGAACCCGGCGTTCTCGGAAAGAAAGCCATAGCCCGGATGCACTGCATCACAGCCATGAGCCCGGGCGATCTCGACGATCTGCTGCTGATCCAGATAGGCGCTTGCGCCGCGTCCTTTCAGGGCCTGAGCCAGGTCGGCCTGGCGCGTGTGCAGCGAGGTGGCGTCGTCCTCGGCGTAGATGGCCAGCGTCTGGATGCCCAGCTCGGCGGCGGCACGGGCAATGCGAATAGCGATCTCGCCGCGGTTGGCGATAAGCAGGCGGGTGACTGGCATGGCGATTCCGTTGTGATTCTTGTGATCGGGAATCGCACCATCTTAGGCGGGTGAGTGCGTCGGGGCATGAAGTGCGGGGTTGCGAATGGCGATAGCTTCGCGGGCCTTATGAGCGGCAGCCGGCCAGGCGACCGGCCACCGCGAACGGCATCATCCGTTGGCTCCGCCGTCACCGCTGTGTTTCTTCAGCAGTTGCAGGGCCTTCTCGGTCTGCGCGATGCAGGCCTTGGTATTGCCGTCGGTCTGTGCCTGGGCGGCTTTTTCCTGCAGGCGCATGGCCTGCTCCTGCGCCTGGGTGTTGTTGGTGGTGGTTTTCACTGCGTCGTCGATTTTCTGCAGGTTGTCGCTGCACAGGTCGGCGGCGAAAGCCGGCGACGCCAGCAGCGCGGCGGTGATGAGTAGGGCGGCACGTTTCATCGCAGTACTCCTGTCAACTTGACCGTTGTCGCGGACCGATCGAGCGGGCCGTACAGGGTGGACTGCGATGTGTCAGCCGGGGTTCAGAGTATGTGCCCAGTGGTCGTCGGAAGCTCGACGCAGACCCCCAGGCCCGCGCCGTCCAGGCCGTCATGCAGGGAGATGCGTCCGTGGTGGATTTCCACGATGCGCTTGACGATGGGCAGGCCGAGGCCGCTGCCGTTGCTGCTGGAGACGCTGGGGCTGCGGTAGAAGCGGGTGAAGATCGCCGCCTGCTCGGCCGGCGCCACACCGGGGCCGCTGTCGCGTACCCAGAGGGTCAGGTGATCGTCGCTGCTCTCCAGGCTGACAGCCACGCGCCCGCCGTCTGGCGTGTAGCGCAGGGCATTGCCGACCAGGTTGGTGAACATCAGTCCGAGCCATGCGGCGACACCCGGCAGGGTGGCTTCCTGACTATCGAGGGTGAGTTCGATCTGCTTGTCGATGGCCTGCGGCGCGAGGTCGGCGATGGCGTCTTCGGCCAGCAGGCGCAGGTCCACCGGGGCGAAGATTTCGTGCAGCTCTTCGGCGTCCAGTCGGGCCAACAGGAGGATCTGCTCCATCAGCGCGCTGATACGCTCGACGCTGCGGCTGACCTGCTGCAGCCCGTGGGCGTGGGCAGCGGGGTCGGAAGAGCGCAATGCCACCTGGGCATGGGTACGCAGGCTGGCCAAGGGGGTGCGGATCTCGTGGGCGGCGTCGCTGGTCAATCGCCGCTCGGCCTCCATCGCCGAATTCAGGCGCTCCAGCAGCAGGTTCAGCTCGTTGACCAGACTGTGCACTTCCACCGGTGCGCGGCTCAGGGCCAGTGGGTGCAGGCTGTGGGCGCTGCGCTGGTGTACCTGCTCGATCAGGCTGCGCAATGGCGCCAGGCCCTGGCGCACGCCGAACCAGACCAGCACGCCGAACAGCGGGAGGGCCAGCAGCAACGGGAAGAGGGCGCTGAACAGCAGCAGGTGCAGGGTCTTATGGCGGTAATGCAGGTCTTCGAAGACCCAGATGCGCACTTCGTCGGGGCCTGACGTGGCCATCTGCAGTACACGCCAGTTGACCCCGCCGGCGAGCAGGTCGGAGAAGCCCGGCGGCTGCGCTTCGATCCCTTTGGGCGGCCTGTGGGTGGCCAGCAGCGGCTGGCCGCGGTACCAGACGGCATAGCCGAGCGTGGCCTCGCGGCGAATCAGCGGCAGTCCTTCGATGGCCTTGCGGCTGCGCGCGAGGATCTCCATGGCATCGCTGGACTGTGGGTCGATGGCGTCGGCGACATCCACCAGGCTCAGCGCGGCCTGGCCGAAGTCGATCATGTCCTGGTCGTAGAGGCGGTTCACCTGTTCGCGCGTCAGGTGGTAGGTGAACAGGCCGGCGACCAGCCAGAGCAGGGTGACGCCGCCGATCAGTGTCAGCAGCAGGCGGCGGCTGATGGAGCCGGCGCGACGCGCTGTGCTGCTCAAGTGCGGGCAGCGCCGTCGGGGCGGTCGATACCGTAGCCGATGCCGCGCACGGTGCGGATCAGGCTGTTGCCCAGCTTGCGCCGCAGGTGGTGGATGTGGACCTCGATGGCGTTGCTTTCCAGGTCGCCATCCCAACCGTAGAGGGCTTCCACCAGGCGGGCACGGGACAGCACCTTGCCGCGTTGTTCCAGCAGCAGGCGCAGCAGCGCGTATTCGCGCGGGGCGAGATCCACCGGGGAGCCGGACAGGCTGACCTGGTGGGTGGCTGGGTCCAGGGCCAGTTCGCCGTGCTGCAGCAGCGGCGCGGCGCGGCCGGTGTGGCGGCGGGTGAGGGCACGGACGCGGGCGAGCAGTTCGTCGAGGTCGAAGGGTTTGGTCAGGTAGTCGTCGGCGCCCGCGTCGAGGCCGGCCACGCGGTCGGCGACCTTGTCGCGCGCGGTGAGGATCAGTACCGGGGTGAGGTCGCCGCGTCGGCGCAGGCCGCGCAGCACTTCCAGGCCGTCCTTGCGCGGCAGGCCGAGGTCAAGGACCAGCAGGTCGAACTCATCGGTGGCCAGCGCCTGGTCTGCCGCCACGCCATCGCTCACCCAGTCAACGGTGTCGCCTTCCAGGCCGAGCCCCGAGCGGATACCGTCGCCCAGCAGCTGGTCGTCTTCTGCCAACAGGATTCTCATGTCGATCCCCTCGTCCGTCCGTGTGCAGCAGGATAGCTGGCGTGCTCCGGTTAGGGCAGAGGGTGGCAGCGATCGCTTAACGGGGTGTTAAGGCGGCAAGACGGGAGGTGCTCGCGAACGCCTCGACCGGGAGTGGCGGTGTCAGGCGGTTCGCGAGCAAGGCAAGGCCGCTCGCCTGGGCTCAGGACGCGCTGGACGGGCGCGCGCGGGTGACGCGATCCACCAGATAGACCACGCCGCGATAGTCGATGCCGCCATGGGCGGACAGGCCGATTTCGCAGGTGCGGCTGGTCGAGACGCCTTCCTCGCAGTCCTTTACCGCGTCCTTGAGCGTGCGCAGCGAGTGCGCGTTCAGCTCGGGCGTGGTGAAGCCCTTGTCGCCAGCGAAGCCGCAGCAGTGGATGCCCTCGGGAATCACCACGTCGCGGGTGCAGCGTCTGACCAGGTCGATCAGCGCCTGGCTTTCGCCCAGGTGCTGAGTGCTGCAGGTGACGTGGACGGCCACCGGCTTGTCCTGCGGCTGAAAGTCCAGGCGCTCGACCAGGTGCGTGCGAATGAACTTCACCGGGTCGTAGATCTTCAGCCGGTCGTCCGCCAGTTCCTGTACCAGGCGCAGGGTGCAGGGGCTGGTGTCGCAGTAGATCGGGTCGAGACCGCCACGGCTGGCGCGCAGCAGTTCGGCAAGCAGTTCGTCACGCTTGGCGTCGGCTTGCTGCCGGTAGCCCTTGGAGGCGAACGGCTGGCCGCAGCAGAGGTTGTCGGCGTTGTCCGGGAAGACTACCTGGTAGCCGGCTTTCTCCAGCAGTTGGCGGGTCTTGTCGATCAGCGGCATCTGCTCTTCGTCCGCCGCCGCCGGGCCCATGGCGCGGGACACGCAGGCGGTGAGGTAGACGACGCGTGGCTTGCCGTTATCCACCGGCTGCGAGGCGGCAGTGAGGCGCACCGGCTGCGGCATGGCGGGCGTCCACTGTGGCACACGGCCCTTGCTGGCGTGGCTGATGGAGGTGCTGAGGCGAGCCAGGCGCGGTGCGCCGAGCAGCATGCGCGCACCGTTGGCAGCATGCAGCATGAACGTCGCGCCCTTGAGGGCCGTGGCGAAATTGCGCGCCAGCCAGGTGGCGGTGCCGGCGTGGCGCGCTTGTTCGCCGCGCAGCTTCCTGATCAGCTCACCGGTGTTGATGTTCACCGGGCAGCGCTGGGCGCACAGGCCGGTGGCGGCGCAGGTGTCGATACCCTGGTACTGGTAGTCGCGCTCGAGCTGCGTGGTGTCGATGCCGGCGCGGCGCTTGGCCTGGATGTCGCGCCACATGACGATGCGTTGGCGGGGGCTGAGGGTCAGCCCCCTGGACGGGCAGACCGGCTCGCAGAAGCCACATTCGATGCACTTGTCGACGATCTCGTCGGCGGCCGGCAGCGGCTTGAGGTTCTTCAGGTGCAGTTGCGGGTCGTCGGTCAGCACCACGCCAGGGTTGAGGATGCCGGTGGGGTCGAGCAGGCGCTTCAACTGCCACATCAGCTGGTAGGCGTCATGGCCCCATTCCAGCTCGACGAAGGGCGCCATGTTGCGTCCGGTGCCGTGCTCGGCCTTGAGCGAGCCGCCGTATTCCACCGCGACCAGGTGTGCGACGTCGTCCATGAAGGCCGAGTAGCGCGCGATCTGCTCAGGCGATTCGAAGCCCTGGGTGAAGACGAAGTGCAGGTTCCCTTCCAGCGCGTGGCCGAACAGGATGGCCTCGTCGTAGCCGTGCTTGTCGAACAGCGCGATCAGGCGATTGACGCCTTCGGCCAGCTGTTCGACAGGGAAGGTGACGTCCTCGATGATCACCGTGGTGCCGGTCTCGCGCACCGCACCGACAGCCGGGAAGGTGTCCTTGCGGATGCGCCAGAGCTGGTTGTAGACGACCGGGTCTTCGCTGAAGTCGACCTGCTTCTCCACTGGAAAGTCGGCGATGGAGGCGCTGATCTGCGCGAGCTGTTCGTGCAGCAGCGACTGCGTCGCCGCGCGGGATTCGATGAGCAGTGCGCAGGCGCTTTCAGAGAGGCTTTTCACCCACTCCGGCATACCCTGCATGTTCTCCACCGAGCGCAGGCTGCGGCGGTCGAGCAACTCCACGGCGGACACCGGCTGCTGCTTGAGCACGGGCACGGCCTTGCAGCAGGTCTCCACATCAGGGAAAACGATCAGTGCGCTGGCCTTGTGCGGGTGATCGGGCACGGTGTCGTAGGTCACCGCGCTGATGAAGCCCAGGGTGCCCTCGGAGCCGACCATCAGGTGGGTGAGGATATCCAGTGGCTCGTCGTAGTCGACCAGGGCATTCAAGGATAGGCCGGTGGTGTTCTTCAGCCGGTACTTGTGGCGGATCTTCGTGGCCAGGTCGGGGTTGGCACGGGTCTGACGGCCCAGTTCGGCGAGTTGTTCGAGCAGTGCGCCATGGCTGTCGCGGAAGGCGGCGATGCTCTCGGGCAACTCGCTGTCCAGCAGAGTGCCATCGGCCAGCAGCAGGCGCATGCCGGCCAGGGTGTGGTAGCTGTTCTGCGCGGTGCCGCAGCACATGCCGCTGGCGTTGTTAGCGACGATGCCGCCGATCTTGCAGGCGTTGATCGATGCCGGGTCAGGGCCGATCTTGCGGCCGAACGGCGCCAGCCAGGCGTTGGCCTGGGCGCCGATGACGCCGGGCTGCAGGCGGATCTGCGTGCCGCCGTCGCGGATGTCGCGACCGTTCCAGTTGTCACCCAGCACCAGCAGCACCGAGTCGCTCACGGCCTGGCCGGAAAGGCTGGTGCCCGCGGCGCGGAAGGTCACCGCCACCTGGTTGGAGTGGGCGGCCTTGAGCAGGGTGGCAACTTCGTCTTCGCTCTCGACACGGATCACCAGCTTGGGGATCAGTCGGTAGAAGCTGGCGTCGGTACCGAAGGCCAGAGTCGAGAGCGGGTCGTCGAAGCGGCGTTCGCGGGGGATCAGGTGTTCTACCGTGTCCAGGAACGCGGCGGGCAGGCTCATGCAATCTCCTCGCGGGGCCGCGGCGTCTGGCGCGCCGCGTGCCCCGGTCAATCAGGCTGTATTTCGTGTGGGTGCCGGTCAGGCGCCCAGTTCGCGCACCAGCGAGTCACGGGTGATCTCGCCGATGGTCTTGGCGCCGGTGAGCACCATGGCTACGCGCATTTCCTTCTCGAACAGGTCCAGCAGGTTCTTCACGCCAGCTTCGCCGTGAGTCGCCAGGGCGTAGAGGAAGGCGCGGCCGATGAGCACGGTGTCCGCGCCCAGGGCGATCATGCGCACCACGTCCAGGCCGTTGCGGATGCCGGAGTCGGCGAGGATCTTCAGGTCGCCCTTCACCGCGTCGGCAATGGCCGGCAGCGCGCGGGCGCTGGAGAGCACGCCGTCGAGCTGGCGGCCGCCATGGTTGGAGACGACGATGCCGTCGGCGCCGAACTTCACCGCATCCCTGGCGTCTTCCGGATCGAGGATGCCCTTGATGATCATCGGGCCGTCCCAGAATTCGCGGATCCATTCGAGGTCCTTCCAGGAGATCGACGGATCGAAGTTGGCACCCAGCCAGCCAATGTAGTCCGCAAGGCCGGTGGGGTTGCCGCGGTACTTGGAGATGTTGCCCAGGTCGTGGGGTTTACCCAGCAGGCCGACATCGAAGGCCCAGGACGGGTGGGTCATGGCCTGCCAGACGCGACGCAGTGGCGCGTTCGGGCCGCTCATGCCGGAGTGGGCGTCACGGTAGCGCGCGCCGGGCACCGGCATGTCGACGGTGAACACCAGGGTCTTCACGCCCGCTGCCTTGGCGCGCTCGAGGGCATTGCGCATGAAGCCGCGGTCCTTCAGCACATAGAGCTGGAACCACATGGGCCGGTCGATGGCCGGGGCGACTTCCTCGATGGGGCAGACCGACACCGTGGACATAGTGAACGGGATGCCTTTCGCGGCGGCCGCGCGGGCTGCCTGTACTTCGCCGCGCCGGGCGTACATGCCGGTCAGGCCGACGGGGGCCAGGGCGATGGGCATGCTCAACGTCTCGTCGAACAGCTTCGTCTCCAGGCTCAGCTCGGACATGTTCTTCAGCACGCGCTGGCGCAGGGCGATGCTGGCCAGGTCGTCGACGTTGTTGCGCAGGGTGCGCTCGGCGTAGGCGCCGCCGTCGGCATAGTGGAAGAGGAACGGCGGCAGCTTGCGTTGGGCCGCGGCGCGGTAGTCGGTAGAGGCAGAGATGATCATGGGCGTCTCATCGTTGAGGGGCTTGTCGAGGCCGCTGCGCTGGCGCGGGTGACCTCGAAAGACCTTAGCTGCTTTGGACGGATCTCCGCGCCGAGGCGCGGAGTCGGGTCTTGCCTTAGTGCACCAGCATGCCGGTGAAAATGTAGGCCTGGGCCAGGGTGATCAGGCCCACCAGGGCGGCGAACATCAGGCTGTGCTTGAGGGTGAAGCGGAACAGATCGGACTCCTTGCCGACCATGCCGGTCGCGGCGCAGGCCACGGCGATGGACTGCGGCGAGATCATCTTGCCGGTCACGCCGCCGCTGGTGTTGGCGGCCACCAGCAGGGTGTCGTTGACCCCGATCTGGTGCGCGGTAGTGGACTGCAGCGAGCTGAACAGGGCGTTTGAGGAGGTGTCCGAGCCAGTCAGGAACACGCCCAGCCAGCCGAGGAACGGCGAGAAGAACGGGAACGCCGCGCCGGTGCCGGCCAGGACCAGCGCCAGGGTGGTGGACATGCCCGAGTAGTTGGTGACGAAGGCGAAGGCCAGGACCATGCCGATGGAGAGGATCGGCCATTTCAGCTCGACCAGGGTCTCCTTGAAGGTGGTCAGACCAGTTTTCGCGCTGATGCGCAGGACGAACATCGACACCACGGCGGAGAGGAAGATCGCGGTGCCGGTGGCCGAGACCGGGTCCAGCTTGAACACGGCGGCGATCGGCGTCGGGTTGGCGACGATGGGGGCGGTCTTCACAACCAGTTGGTCCAGGTGCGGGATGGCGAAGTTGAATACCAGGCTGTACAGCGCGCCGCCCGGTGCGAAGAGCGCCTTGAATGGCTTCAGGGTCCAGATGGTGACCAGCACGGTCAGCACCAGGAAGGGCGACCAGGCCTTGAGGATCTCGCCGAAGCTGTAAGGCGTCGGTTCGGCGCTGCGCGGGGCATTGCCGCCCAGGACGGCGGCGCCGCCGGCAGTGGCGACCACGTCACGCTCTGCGGCCGGCTGCCAGACCTTGAGGAACAGGGTCAGGGAAATCAGGCTGACCAGGGCGGAGGTGATGTCCGGCAATTCCGGCCCGATGAAGTTGGAGGTGAAGTACTGGGTGATGGCGAAGCTGCCGCCGGCGACCAGTGCGGCCGGCCAGGTTTCCTTCACGCCTTTCACGCCGTCCATCATGAACACCAGCCAGAACGGCACGAGGATGGACAGGAATGGCAGCTGGCGGCCGGTCATCGCGCCGATCTTGAAGGCGTCGATGCCGGTGACCTGGCCCGCCACGATGATCGGAATGCCCAGGGCGCCGAAGGCTACCGGCGCGGTGTTGGCGATCAGGCAGAGGCCTGCCGCATACAGCGGGTTGAAGCCCAGGCCGACCAGCAGGGCGGCGGTGATCGCCACCGGTGCGCCGAAGCCCGCCGCACCTTCGAGGAAGGCGCCGAAGGAGAAGCCGATCAGCAGCACCTGCAGGCGCTGGTCGCCGGTGATCGACAGCACCGAGCTGCGGATCACTTCGAACTGGCCACTCTTGACCGTGAGTTTGTAGAGGAATACCGCCGCCACGATGATCCAGGCGATCGGCCACAGGCCGTAGGCGAAGCCATAGCCGGCGGCGGCGATGGCCATGTCGGCGGGCATGCCGAAGGCGGCGATGGCGATGATGATCGAGAGGGCGAGGGTGATGCTGCCAGCGACGTGGCCCTTGAGACGGAACACAGCGAGGGCGAGGAAGAAGAACACGATCGGAATGACGGCGACCAGCGCGGACAGGCCGAGGCTGCCGAGCGGGGTGTAGATCTGCTGCCAGGTTTGCATCTGATTGGCTCCCTAATTGTTTTTGGGTGGAGGGCCTGGTTGCCGGTCGGGCGATTCCGATGCGCTTGTGGCGCGCTGGGCAGACGGTCGACTGATCGCGGCTTGTTGTTTTTCGTGCACGTGTTGTCGTGCAATCCGGAATCTGGTAAATTGGTATGACCAATTTACACGTCCGAGCGCTCAGGGTAAAAGCCCTGCTGGCGGCGTGTCAATTTGCGGCCTTGCGACTTTTGTCGAGGGTGCATTGGGTGCTGGCCGTTCTTGTTGCCGGCCACCGCACTGGTTAGGCTGCCGCGCGCTGCGCAGATCGCGGCCTTGAGTGCGATATCGAGGGGGTTCACCAGCATGGGTTTTGGTCAGGTCAAGCAACGCCGTCTGTCGGACGACATCGTCGAGCGGCTGGAGGCTATGATTCTCGAGGGCACCCTCAAGGCTGGCGAACGGCTGCCGGCCGAGCGCGTGCTGGCCGAGCAGTTCGGCGTGTCGCGGCCATCACTGCGCGAGGCGATCCAGAAGCTCGGGGCCAAGGGATTGCTGGTCAGTCGCCAGGGCGGCGGCAACTATGTCAGCGAAGGGCTGGGATCGATGTTCAGCGATCCGCTGCTGCACCTGCTGGAAAGTAATCCAGAGGCGCAGCGCGACCTGCTGGAGTTTCGCCACACCCTGGAGGGCTCCTGCGCCTACTACGCCGCGCAGCGCGCGACCGAGGTGGACCACCAGCGCCTGACGCAGGCTTTCGATGCGCTACAGGATTGCTATCAGCGTGTCGGCAAGGTCAGTCGCGCGGAGGAGGGGGCGGCGGATGCAGCCTTCCACCTGGCTATCGCCGAGGCCAGTCACAATGCCGTGCTGCTGCACACCATTCGCGGCCTGTTCGACCTGCTCAAGCGCAACGTGGTGACCAACATCGGCGGGATGTATGCGCAGCGTGACGAAACCCGCGAGCAGCTGATGCGTCAGCACCGCGAGTTGTACGAGGCGATTATCGGCGGGCACGCGGAAGCGGCGCGGGAGATTTCCCAGCGGCATATCGACTACGTGCAGGAAGTGCTGGCCGAGGTGCAGGCGAAAGAGCTGCGCCTGCAACGTGCGCAGCGACGCCAGGGGGCGGTGGACGCCTGATCGGTAACGCGCCCTCGCAGGAGGGCGCGACAGGAGTCAGTCGTCCTTGCCGTGACGGATGGCGCGCTGGATTTCCCGGTCGGAGTCACGCTCCTTCTCGGTGCCGCGCTTGTCGTACTCTTTCTTGCCCTTGGCCAGTGCGATCTCGCACTTGATCAGGTGCTTCTTCCAGTACATCGACAGCGCGACGCAGGCGTAGCCTTTCTGTTGCACGGCACCGAACAGCTTGCCCAGCTCGCGCTTGTGCAGCAGCAACTTGCGCGTGCGCACCGGGTCGGCAATGACGTGGGTGCTGGCAGTGGTCAGTGGCGTGATGTGGCTGCCGAGCAGCCAGGCTTCGCCATCCTTGAGCAGCACGTAGCTGTCCACCAGTTGCGCCTTGCCGGCGCGCAGGCTTTTCACTTCCCAGCCGGCCAGGGCGACGCCCGCCTCGAAGCGCTGCTCGATGAAGTAGTCGTGCAGAGCCTTCTTGTTCTGCGCGATGGTCCCCGAAGGGTGTTTCTTCTGTTTAGCCATAGGCCGCGCATTATAGGGATTCGGTCGTCGCGCCGCTATCGGGACGGTGTGCGACGGCATGCAAGCTTGAGGGTGTGTGGCTAATCTCGGACAATGCGCGCTGTTTTTTTGAGCGGCGGGCGTATGAAATGCCCCACAACCAAGCGAGACGTCTATGAGCACGCATATCCAGCGTTCGGCCCTGCTGCCCTATCCGGCGAAGGCGCTGTACGACCTGGTCAACGATGTGGCGCGCTACCCGGAGTTCCTGCCCTGGTGTTCCGCCTCCACCGTGCTGGAGGAGAGCGATACCGCCATGCGCGCCGAGCTGACCGTGGCCAAGGGCAGCATTACCCAGTGCTTCACCACCCGTAACGTGCTGGTCCCGGGGCAGAGCATCGAGATGAATCTCGTGGAAGGGCCGTTCTCCCAGTTGCACGGCGTGTGGACCTTCAAGGCCCTGGGTGACAAGGCCTGCAAGATTTCCCTCGACCTGACCTTCGACTATGCCGGCGCGCTGGTGAAAGCCACGCTCGGCCCGCTGTTCACCCAGGCGGCAAATACCATGGTCGATGCCTTCTGCCAGCGCGCCAAGCAATTGCATGGCTGAGTCAGCCAGCATCGCCATCGAAGTCGTCTACGCGTTGCCGGACAGGCAGTTGCTGCTGCGCCTGAGCGTTCCCCGCGGTACACGAATGCGCGAGGCAGTGCTGCTGTCGGGTATCGCCACGCAGTTTCCTGGCCTGGAGGTGCAGCGTTGTCCGCTGGGCATCTTCGGCAAGACGGTGGTAAATCCCGAGCAGCGTGTGCTGAATGAGGGTGAACGGGTGGAGATCTACCGGCCGCTGATCGCCGATCCCAAGGAGGTGCGCAAGCAGCGTGCGGCGAGAGCCAAGGCTGCGCGCGGCTGATTCTTCCGGGTGAAATCGCAGGCAACAAAAAGCCCGGCATCGGCCGGGCTTTTTCGTTGGCGCGAATCCCTTACTGCGGATTCTTGTCCAGCGGTTCCGGAGTCGGAATCGGTACGGTTTCGACCTGGTCGACTTCCTTCTGGATCTGCTCTTCCACGGAGCCGGGCTTGGCCGGTTCTTCCTTGGGCTGTTCGGGCTGCTGCTGGGTTGGCTGCGACGGCGTGGTAGCCGGAGTGCCTTCCTTGCCGAGGATGGATTCGTCGCGGCTGACGCCGGGCATGAAGTCACCGTTCAGGCCGATCAACTGATCGTTTTCGCCGAAGTACAGGCTCATGCGCTCCTGCTGGCGCTGACCGCCGCCGGGCTGGATGCTGTAGAGATAGTCCCAGCGATTGGGGTGGAACGTGTCAACGATCAGGGGGTTGCCCATGATAAACCGCACTTGGCGCCGGGTCATTCCGGGCTTCAACTGGTCTATCATGTCCTGCGTTACAACGTTGCCCTGCTGGATGTCGATCTTGTAGACCCCCGGGAACGAGCAACCGGCGAGTGCGGCGAGTCCCAGCCCGAAAGCGAGACTGGTCAGCATGAGCTTGGCGTTTTGCATCAAGGGGTGACTTCCACTATCTTGGCTGAGCGACGAAATCCCGATCATACCTGTATTGAGAGATGCTGCGAAGCATTCCGCGCCGAGAAAGCACACATGGTTGAAAATAGCGAACTGCGCAAAGCCGGACTGAAGGTCACACTGCCGCGCGTCAAGATCCTCCAGATGCTCGATTCCGCCGAGCAGCGCCACATGAGCGCAGAGGATGTTTACAAAGCGCTGATGGAGGCGGGTGAAGACGTCGGTCTGGCCACCGTCTACCGCGTCCTGACCCAGTTCGAAGCCGCCGGCCTGGTGGTGCGCCACAACTTCGACGGCGGCCATGCCGTCTTCGAACTGGCCGATAGCGGTCACCATGACCACATGGTCTGCGTCGATACCGGCGAAGTCATCGAGTTCATGGACGCGGAAATCGAGAAACGCCAGAAGGAGATCGTTCGCGAGCGCGGCTTCGAGCTCGTCGATCACAATCTGGTGCTCTACGTGCGCAAGAAGAAGTAAGCGTACGCAGATGCAGAAACGGCGACCCTCGGGTCGCCGTTTTCGTTTGTGTGGCTTTGGGCTTTTCGTAGGAGCGAGCCTGCTCGCGAAACCGCGCAAATCCGGTGCTGCCGGAAAGCTCCGTTCGCCAGCAAGCTCACTCCAACATCAGCTTTGGACCGCGGAATCCACCATCTTGCGGGCGTGGGCCAGGGATTCCTTGGTCAGGTCTACGCCGCCGAGCATGCGGGCGATTTCCTCGATGCGTTCAGCCTTCTTCAGGTTGGCCACGGCGGTGCGGGTTTCGCTGGTGTCGCGATCCTTGTGCACGAAGAGGTGCTGGTGGCCCTGCGCGGCGACCTGTGGCAGGTGGGTGACGGTCAGCACCTGGCCGCGATCGCCGAGGCGGCGCAGCAATTGGCCGACCACTTCGGCGGTGGGGCCGCCGATGCCGACGTCCACTTCGTCGAAGACCAGGGTCGGGATGCGCGACGTCTGCGCGGTGATCACCTGGATCGCCAGGCTGATACGCGACAGTTCGCCGCCCGAGGCGACCTTCGCCAGGCCCTTCATGGGTTGGCCAGGGTTGGCGCTGACCAGGAACTCCAGCTGCTCCAGGCCATTGACCTGTGGCTCGTCAGGGCTGGACTGGCGTAGTTCGATGGCGAAGCGCCCGCCGGGCATACCCAGGCGCTGCATTTCCACTTCCACGGCCTTGGCGAGCCTGGGGGCGGCGTCCTGGCGGATGCGGCTGAGCTCGCCGGCCTTTTCCTGATAGTGGCGGGCATATGCGGACAGCTCGTCGCCCAGGCGCTCCACGGCTTCGTCATCGGCGTTCAGCGCTTCCAGTTCGTCCAGCAGGCGCTGCTGCAGGTCCTGCAGTTCATGGGGCTGCACGCGGTGCTTGCGCGCGAGGCTATAGATGGCGTCCATGCGTTCTTCCAGTTGTTGAAGCCGCAGGGGGTCGGCGTCGAAGTGGTCGACGAAGCGGTTCAGTTCGCCGATGGCTTCTTCCACCTGGATTTGCGCGCTGGATAGCAGGTTCACCGCTTCGCCCAGTGCGGCTGGCTGGCTCTGGAAGGCAGTGAGCCGGTTGAGGCTGGAGGTCAGCGCCGACAGCACATTGCCGGCATCGCTTTCGCTGCACAGTTCGACGACCTGTCGGCAGGCGGCGATCAGGCTGCCGGCGTTGCTCTGGGTCTTGTGCTCGGCTTCCAGTGACTCCAGCTCGTTGTCGCCGAGGCCAAGGTTTTCCAGCTCTTCCAGCTGGTAGCTGAGCAGTTGGTGGCGGGCCCGCTGTTCGTCGCCATTGCGCGACAGGCGGTCCAGCTCCTGGCGGGTCTGCTTCCAGCGCTGCGCAGCGAGCTGCACTTGGCGCGCCAAGTCCTGGCTGCCGGCGAATTCGTCGAGCAGGCGGCGGTGGGTGTCGGCCTTGAGCAGCGATTGGTGTTCGTGTTGGCTGTGAATGTCGATCAGCAGCTCGCCCAGGTGTTTGAGATCGCCCAGCGGGCAGGGCGTACCGTTGATGTAGGCACGGGAGCGACCTTCGGCGGTGATCACCCGGCGCAGGATGCAGGGGCCGTCTTGTTCCAGGTCGCGCTCGGCGAGCCAGTCGCGGGCCTCGGCAATCGCGCTGACATCGAAGCTGGCGAGAATGTCTGCCTTGTCGGAGCCGGGGCGTACCACGCCGCTATCGGCGCGATCGCCGAGCGCGAGGCCGAGGGCGTCGAGCATGATCGACTTGCCGGCACCGGTTTCGCCGGTGATCACGGTCATGCCGGCGGTGAGCTCGAGATCGAGGTGCTCGACGATGGCGTAGTTGTGCACAGACAGATGAACCAGCATGGGTGGCGGCTCCGCAGAAATGTCTGGTTATTTATACAGTATTTTCGGCCGCTGGCAATTTCCTCTCATCGACCATGCGTGTCCCTGAAGTGGGGCCCTTGAACTCGAGGATTTCCGCCCCATATACACGGCAGAGCCGCGGGCCATTGGGTTCGCTTTGTTTTCAAAGGCTTATTTTCTTTTTTAGGAGAGTGGCATGTCTGACGAACAACAGACTCAGGATTCCCAGTTCAATGAGCAGCCGGAAACCGGCGCTACCGGGGACCTGAACGCCCGCGTGCTGGAGCTGGAAGAACAGGTAGCCGCGGCGAAGGACCAGAGCCTGCGCGCCGTCGCCGAACTGCAGAACGTCCGCCGCCGTGCCGAGCAGGACGTGGAGAAGGCGCACAAATTCGCCCTGGAGAAATTCGCCGGCGACCTGCTGCCGATCGTCGATACCCTCGAGCGCGCGCTGGAGATGTCGAACCCGGAAGATGACGTGATCAAGCCGATGCGCGAAGGCATCGAGCTGACGCTGAAGATGTTCCACGACACCCTGAAGCGCTACAACCTCGAGCCGGTCGACCCGCACGGCGAGCCGTTCAATCCTGAACATCACCAGGCCATGGCCATGGAGGAGAGCATTCGTCTCGAGCCGGGCAGCGTGGTCAAGGTGTTCCAGAAGGGTTACCTGCTCAACGGTCGCCTGCTGCGTCCGGCCATGGTCGTGGTCAGCAAGGCACCGGAACAAACTCCGCCTTCGATCGACGAGAAGGCTTGAAATCCACCACCCGGTCCCCATCTGGGTAATCAACCGAGCCAAAGACCCGCAACAGGGTCAGCGCGGAATCTAATTTCTGGAGA
This sequence comes from Pseudomonas sp. BB438, assembly GCF_057180225.1. Lineage (NCBI taxonomy): Bacteria > Pseudomonadati > Pseudomonadota > Gammaproteobacteria > Pseudomonadales > Pseudomonadaceae > Pseudomonas > Pseudomonas sp. BB438. The sequence continues at coordinate 5,615,954 of NZ_CM170001.1, read as the reverse complement.
GTGAACTATGGGCAAAATCATTGGTATCGACCTGGGGACCACCAACTCCTGTGTGTCCATCCTGGAGAACGGTAACGTCAAGGTCATCGAGAACGCCGAAGGCGCTCGCACTACCCCGTCGATCATCGGCTATGCCAACGACGGCGAAATCCTGGTCGGTCAGCCGGCGAAGCGCCAGGCCGTGACCAACCCGACCAACACCCTGTACGCGGTGAAGCGCCTGATCGGCCGTCGCTTCGAAGAAGACGTCGTACAGAAAGACATCAAGATGGTGCCTTACAAGATCGTCAAGGCTGACAATGGCGACGCATGGGTCGAAGCCAAGGGCGAGAAGATGGCTCCGCCGCAGGTCTCCGCCGAAGTCCTGAAGAAGATGAAGAAGACCGCCGAGGACTACCTGGGCGAGCCGGTCACCGAAGCGGTCATCACCGTTCCGGCCTACTTCAACGACAGTCAGCGTCAGGCCACCAAGGACGCTGGTCGCATTGCCGGTCTGGACGTCAAGCGCATCATCAACGAGCCGACCGCAGCTGCGCTGGCCTATGGCCTGGACAAGGCCAAGGGCGATCACACCATCATCGTCTACGACCTGGGCGGCGGCACCTTCGACGTTTCCGTGATCGAAATCGCCGAAGTTGATGGCGAGCACCAATTCGAAGTGCTGGCCACCAACGGCGACACCTTCCTGGGTGGTGAAGACTTCGACCTGCGCCTGATCGACTACCTCGTCGAAGAGTTCAAGAAAGAGTCCGGCATGGACCTCAAGGGCGACCCGCTGGCCATGCAGCGCCTGAAGGAGGCTGCCGAGAAGGCCAAGATCGAGCTGTCCTCGACCCAGCAGACCGACGTCAACCTGCCGTACGTCACCGCTGACGCCTCCGGTCCGAAGCACCTGAACGTCAAGGTTTCCCGCGCCAAGCTGGAATCCTTGGTGGAAGACCTGGTCACTCGCACCATCGAGCCGTGCCGCGTGGCGCTGAAAGACGCGGGCCTCGACGTCTCGAAGATCGACGAAGTGATCCTGGTCGGCGGCCAGACCCGTATGCCGCTGGTGCAGAAGACCGTTGCCGAGTTCTTCGGCAAGGAAGCGCGCAAGGACGTCAACCCGGACGAAGCCGTTGCCATGGGGGCTGCCATCCAGGGCGCCGTTCTGGCCGGCGACGTGAAGGACGTGCTGCTGCTCGACGTCACCCCGCTGACCCTGGGTATCGAAACCCTCGGTGGCGTGATGACCGCGCTGATCGATAAGAACACCACCATCCCGACCAAGAAGTCGCAGGTGTTCTCCACTGCCGATGACAACCAGGGCGCCGTGACCATCCATGTGCTGCAGGGCGAGCGCAAGCAAGCCGCGCAGAACAAGTCGCTGGGCAAGTTTGACCTGGCCGACATCCCGCCTGCTCCACGCGGTGTGCCGCAGATCGAAGTGACCTTCGACATCGACGCCAACGGCATCCTGCACGTCGGCGCGAAGGACAAGGCCACCGGCAAGCAGCAGTCCATCGTGATCAAGGCTTCCTCGGGTCTGTCCGAAGACGAGATCCAGCAGATGGTCCGCGATGCCGAGGCGAATGCCGAGGAAGACCGTAAGTTCGAGGAACTGGCCGCTGCCCGCAATCAGGGTGATGCGCTGGTCCACGCGACTCGCAAGATGGTCACCGAGGCTGGCGACAAAGCCACCGCCGAGGAGAAAGCTGCCATCGAGAAAGCGCTGGGCGAACTGGAAGTTGCCGTCAAGGGCGACGACAAGGCTGAGATCGAAGCGAAGATGAACGCGCTGTCCCAGGCCTCCACTCCGCTGGCGCAGAAGATGTACGCCGAACAGCCGCAGCCGGGTGCTGCCGCTCAGGGCGAGGCCGCAGACGACAAGGCTGGCGACGATGTCGTCGACGCCGAGTTCGAAGAGGTCAAGGAGAACAAGTAAGCCGCGTGCTTGCTTCCGCTCCGGCGCACCGACCAGCGTGTCGGTGCGCATGAAACGTCACGCGGGGGCTTGCTCCCGCGTTGGCGTGTCTGGGGGAACGGTTTTTAGAGTGCAGGAAAGTTATGGCCAAACGTGATTTTTACGAGGTACTGGGTGTTGAACGCGGCGCCAGCGAAGCGGACCTGAAGAAGGCCTATCGCCGGCTCGCCATGAAGTTCCACCCGGACCGCAATCCCGGCGACAAGGAGGCCGAGGATAAATTCAAGGAGGCCAACGAGGCGTACGAGGTCCTGTCCGACGCCAGCAAGCGCGCGGCCTATGACCAGTACGGCCATGCCGGTGTGGACCCGCAGATGGGTGGCGGCGGTGCCGGTTTCGGTGGCGCGAGCTTCTCGGACATCTTTGGTGATGTCTTCAGTGACTTCTTCGGTGGCGGCGGTGGTCGCGGCGGCTCCCGCGGCGGCCCGGCGCGCGGTGCGGACCTGCGCTACACCCTCGACCTGGACCTGGAAGACGCGGTACGCGGCACCACCGTGACCATCCGTGTTCCCACCCTGGTCGGCTGCAAGACCTGCAGCGGCAGTGGCGCCAAGCCCGGCACCACACCGGTCACCTGTACCACGTGTGGTGGTATCGGTCAGGTGCGCATGCAGCAGGGCTTCTTCTCGGTGCAGCAGACCTGCCCGCGTTGCCATGGCAGCGGCAAGATGATCACCGACCCCTGTGGCTCCTGCCATGGCCAGGGGCGCGTGGAAGAGCACAAGACCCTGTCGGTGAAGGTGCCGGCCGGTGTCGATACCGGTGACCGCATCCGCTTGACCGGCGAAGGCGAAGCCGGCGCCCATGGTGGCCCGGCGGGCGATTTGTACGTGGTGGTGAACGTGCGCGAGCACGACATCTTCCAGCGCGACGGCAAGCACCTGTATTGCGAAGTGCCGATCAGCTTTGCCGACGCAGCGCTCGGTGGTGAGCTGGAAGTGCCGACCCTGGATGGCCGCGTGAAGTTGAAGATTCCCGAGGGTACTCAGACCGGCAAGCTGTTCCGTCTGCGCGGCAAAGGGGTTGCCCCGGTGCGCGGCGGTGGTGCGGGCGACCTGATGTGCCGCGTTGTCGTGGAAACACCGGTCAACCTGGACAAGCGTCAGCGCGAGCTGCTCGAAGAGTTCCGCAACACCCTGCAGGGCAACTCTTCCCACTCGCCCAAGGCCAGTGGCTGGTTCGAAGGCATGAAGCGCTTCTTCGACGATCTATGATGCAAGGCCCCGGCGGTGCGAATCGTTCGGGGCTTTTTAGCTTTGGAGCTGTTTTATATGCGACGTATAGCCGTAATGGGCGCCGCCGGGCGCATGGGCAAGACCCTGATCGAGGCGGTCCAGCAGACCAACGGCAGTGCGGGTCTGACCGCAGCGGTGGATCGACCGGACAGCACCCTGGTGGGCGCTGACGCAGGCGAGCTGGCCGGCCTGGGCCGCATCGGTGTGCCGCTGTCGGGCGACCTGGCCAAGGTGGTCGACGAATTCGACGTGCTGATCGACTTCACCCACCCCACCGTGACCCTGAAGAACCTTGAAGTCTGCCGCAAGGCTGGCAAGGCCATGGTCATCGGTACCACCGGCTTCTCCGCGGCGGAGAAGGAGCTGTTGAGCGAGGCGGCGAAGGATATCCCGATTGTCTTCGCAGCCAACTACAGCGTTGGCGTGAACCTGTGCCTGAAGCTGCTTGATACCGCCGCCCGTGTGCTGGGTGACGATGTGGACATCGAGATTCTCGAAGCGCACCACCGCCACAAGGTCGACGCGCCGTCCGGTACTGCGCTGCGCATGGGTGAAGTAGTCGCCAATGCGCTGGGTCGTGATCTGGAGAAAGTGGCCGTTTACGGCCGCGAAGGGCAGACCGGTGCGCGTCCGCGCGAGACCATCGGTTTCGCCACCGTGCGTGCGGGCGACGTGGTGGGCGATCACACCGTGCTGTTCGCGGCTGATGGCGAGCGCGTGGAGATCACCCACAAGGCCTCGAGCCGCATGACCTTCGCCCGGGGCGCCGTGCGTGCCGCGCAGTGGCTGGAGGGGCAGGCCAACGGCCTCTACGACATGCAGGACGTTCTCGGCCTGCGCTGAGGGGTATGGCCGTACGTCGTGCAAAAGGTGGACCATGATGTCGCATTTCTGTAAACTACAGCTTTAGTGTGTCCACTAAAAGCAGCGCAGCATGAATCACATAAAAAGCGGGATGACTTCTTCTGATGTCATCCCGCTTTTTTACAATCTGCGCACGCCCAGCCAGGCTTGAACTACGGGAGGTCTTCTTGACTAAGCCAGCCATACTTGCACTTGCCGACGGCAGCGTTTTTCGCGGTGAAGCCATCGGCGCCGACGGCCAGACCGTCGGAGAGGTGGTGTTCAACACCGCCATGACCGGCTACCAGGAAATCCTCACCGATCCTTCCTACGCCCAACAGATCGTCACCCTGACCTACCCGCACATCGGCAACACCGGCACCACGCCGGAAGACGCCGAGTCGAACAAGGTCTGGGCCGCCGGCCTGATCATCCGTGACCTGCCGCTGCTGTCCAGCAGTTGGCGCGACAAGCAGTCCCTGCCGGACTACTTGAAAGAGAACGGCACCGTTGCCATCGCCGGCATCGATACTCGCCGCCTGACCCGCATCCTGCGCGAGAAGGGTTCGCAGAACGGCTGCATCCTGGTGGGCGACGACGCCACCGAGGAAAAAGCCCTCGAACTGGCTCGCGGCTTCCCGGGCCTGAAGGGCATGGACCTGGCGAAAGTCGTTTCCTCGACCGAGCGCTACGAGTGGCGCTCCAGCGTGTGGAATCTGGAAACCGACAGCCACCCGGACATCGCCGCCGCTGACCTGCCGTACCACGTGGTGGCCTACGATTTCGGCGTGAAGCTGAACATCCTGCGCATGCTGGTCGCTCGCGGTTGCCGCCTGACCGTCGTGCCGGCGCAGACGCCGGCCAGCGAAGTGCTTGCCCTGAATCCGGACGGCATCTTCCTTTCCAACGGCCCTGGCGACCCGGAGCCGTGCGACTACGCCATCCAGGCCATCCGCGAGTTCCTCGATACCGAGATCCCGGTATTCGGCATCTGCCTCGGTCACCAACTGCTGGCCCTGGCCTCCGGCGCCAAGACCCTGAAGATGGGCCACGGCCACCACGGTGCCAACCACCCGGTGCAGGACCTGGATTCGGGCGTAGTGATGATCACCAGCCAGAACCATGGCTTCGCGGTCGATGAAGGCAGCATGCCGGCCAATCTGCGCGCCACCCACAAGTCGCTGTTCGATGGCACCCTGCAGGGTATCGAGCGCACTGACAAGGTGGCCTTCAGCTTCCAGGGGCACCCGGAAGCCAGCCCCGGTCCGCACGACGTGGCTCCGCTGTTCGACCGCTTCATCGCGGCGATGGCCGAGCGCCGCTGAGTCCGAGCTGGAAGAGGTAGAAGAAGATGATGCCGACCCTGGGAATCACCGACCTCTGGACCTACGTCCTGGGGACGTTGTTCATCGTCCTGCTGCCGGGGCCGAACTCATTGTTCGTCCTTGCCACTGCCGCCCAGCGCGGTGTGGCCTCGGGCTACCGGGCGGCGAGCGCGGTGTTCCTGGGCGACGCGATCCTGATGTTCCTGTCGGCGCTGGGTATTGCCTCGGTCCTCAAGGCCGAGCCGATGCTGTTCCTGGGCCTGAAGTACGTCGGCGCCGCCTACCTGTTCTATCTGGGTATTGGCATGCTCCGCGGGGGCTGGCAGAAGCTGCGCCACCCGCTGGATGCCGCCGCCGCGCCGGCCAGGGAAGTGGACGTCAACCAGCCGTTCCGCAAGGCGCTGCTGCTGAGCCTGTCCAATCCCAAGGCGATCCTCTTCTTCATTTCCTTCTTCATCCAGTTCGTCGACCCGGGTTACGCCTACCCCGGCCTGTCGTTCCTGGTGCTGGGCACGATCCTCGAGATCATCAGTGCCCTGTACCTGAGTTTCCTGATTTTCTCCGGTGTGCGTCTGGCGGCCTGGTTCCGTCGGCGGCAACGGCTGGCTGCCGGCGCCTCGAGCGGCGTCGGCGCCCTGTTCGTCGGCTTTGGCGTGAAGCTGGCCAGCGCAACCCTTTCCTGAATATTGCAACGAGAGTCCCATGCCCAAGCGTACAGACATCAAGAGCATCCTGATCCTCGGCGCCGGCCCGATCGTCATCGGCCAGGCCTGTGAGTTCGACTACTCCGGCGCACAGGCCTGCAAGGCCCTGAAGGAAGAAGGCTTCCGAGTCATCCTGGTGAACTCCAACCCGGCCACCATCATGACCGACCCGGCCATGGCCGACGCCACCTACATCGAGCCGATCAAGTGGCAGACCGTCGCCAAGATCATCGAGAAGGAGCGCCCTGACGCGCTGCTGCCGACCATGGGTGGCCAGACCGCTCTGAACTGCGCCCTGGACCTGGAGCGCCACGGCGTGCTCGAGCAGTTCGGCGTGGAAATGATCGGCGCCAACGCCGACACCATCGACAAGGCCGAAGACCGTTCGCGCTTCGACAAGGCCATGCGCGACATCGGCCTGGCCTGCCCGCGCTCGGGCATCGCCCACAGCATGGAAGAAGCCTACGGCGTGCTGGAGAAGGTCAACTTCCCGTGCATCATTCGCCCGTCCTTCACCATGGGCGGCACCGGCGGCGGCATCGCCTACAATCGCGAAGAATTCGAGGAAATCTGCACCCGTGGTCTGGACCTGTCGCCGACCAACGAGCTGCTGATCGACGAATCGCTGATCGGCTGGAAGGAATACGAGATGGAGGTTGTCCGCGACAAGAAGGACAACTGCATCATCGTCTGCGCCATCGAGAACTTCGACCCGATGGGCGTGCACACCGGTGACTCGATCACCGTCGCGCCGGCGCAGACCCTGACCGACAAGGAATACCAGATCATGCGCAATGCCTCCCTGGCGGTGCTGCGCGAGATCGGCGTGGAGACCGGCGGCTCGAACGTGCAGTTCGGCATCTGCCCGAACACCGGCCGCATGGTCGTGATCGAGATGAACCCGCGTGTATCGCGTTCCTCGGCGTTGGCTTCCAAGGCGACCGGCTTCCCGATCGCCAAGATCGCCGCCAAGCTGGCCGTCGGCTACACCCTCGACGAGCTGCAGAACGACATCACCGGCGGCCGCACCCCGGCGTCCTTCGAGCCGGCCATCGACTACGTCGTCACCAAGATCCCGCGTTTCGCCTTCGAGAAGTTCCCGAAAGCCGACGCCCGCCTGACCACCCAGATGAAGTCCGTGGGTGAAGTCATGGCCATCGGCCGTACCTTCCAGGAGTCCGTGCAGAAGGCCCTGCGTGGCCTGGAAGTCGGCGCCACCGGTTTCGATCCGAAGCTCGATCTGAGCAACCCGGAAGCCGAGAGCATTCTCAAGCGCGAGCTGACCGTGCCCAATGCCGACCGCATCTGGTACGTCGCCGATGCCTTCCGCGCCGGCAAGAGCATCGCCGAAGTCTTCGACCTGACCCGTATCGACGAGTGGTTCCTGGTGCAGATCGAAGACCTGGTCAAGGACGAAGAGCGGGTCAAGACCCTGGGCCTGTCCGCCATCGACCGCGAGCTGATGTACAAGCTCAAGCGCAAGGGCTTCTCCGACGCCCGCCTGGCCACCCTGCTGGGCGTGACCGAGAAGAACCTGCGCAACCATCGCCACAAGCTCAAGGTGCTGCCGGTGTACAAGCGCGTGGACACCTGCGCCGCCGAATTCGCCACCGACACCGCCTACATGTACTCGACCTACGAGGAAGAGTGCGAAGCCAATCCGTCGTCTCGCGACAAGATCATGATCCTGGGCGGCGGTCCGAACCGCATCGGCCAGGGCATCGAGTTCGACTACTGCTGCGTACACGCCGCGCTGGCCATGCGTGAAGACGGTTACGAGACCATCATGGTCAACTGCAACCCGGAGACCGTCTCCACTGACTACGACACGTCGGATCGCCTGTACTTCGAGCCGGTGACCCTGGAAGACGTGCTGGAAATCGTCCGCGTCGAGCAGCCCAAGGGTGTCATCGTGCAGTACGGCGGCCAGACCCCGCTGAAGCTCTGCCGCGCCCTGGAAGAAGCTGGCGTGCCGATCATCGGGACCAGCCCGGACGCCATCGACCGCGCCGAAGACCGCGAGCGCTTCCAGCAGATGGTCCAGCGCCTGAACCTGCGCCAGCCGGCCAACGCCACCGCGCGTAGCGAAGACCAGGCCCTGGAACTGGCGAAGAACATCGGCTACCCGATGGTGGTGCGCCCGTCCTACGTACTGGGCGGCCGTGCAATGGAAATCGTCTACCAGGAAGAAGAGCTCAAGCGCTACATGCGCGAAGCGGTGAAAGTCTCCAACGACAGCCCGGTGCTGCTGGACCGCTTCCTGAACTGCGCCATCGAAGTCGACATCGATGCGGTGTGCGACGGCGAGACCGTGGTGATTGGCGCGATCATGCAGCACATCGAACAGGCTGGCGTGCACTCCGGTGACTCCGCCTGCTCGCTGCCGCCGTACTCGCTGCCGCAGCACATCCAGGACGAGATCCGCGAGCAGGTCAAGAAGATGGCCCTGGAGCTCGGCGTGGTCGGCCTGATGAACGTGCAGATGGCCGTGCAGGGCGAAGACATCTACGTGATCGAGGTGAACCCGCGCGCGTCCCGTACCGTGCCGTTCGTGTCCAAGTGCATCGGCGAGTCGCTGGCCAAGGTTGCTGCCCGCGTCATGGCTGGCAAGTCCCTGGCCGAAGTCGGCTTCACCGAAGAGGTGATCCCGCCGTACTATAGCGTCAAGGAAGCGGTGTTCCCGTTCGCCAAGTTCCCGGGCGTCGACCCGATCCTCGGCCCAGAGATGAAGTCCACTGGCGAGGTGATGGGTGTCGGCGACAGCTTCGGTGAGGCATTCGCCAAGGCCCAGCTGGGTGCCAGCGAAATCCTGCCGAACGCCGGTTGCGCCTTCATCAGCGTCCGCGAGGATGACAAGCCGCAGGCCGTTCAGGTCGCTCGCGATCTGGTTGCGCTGGGCTTCGAGGTGGTCGCCACTGCCGGTACCGCCAAGGTGATCGAGGCCGCCGGTCTGCCGGTGCGTCGCGTGAACAAGGTGACCGAGGGCCGTCCTCATGTGGTCGACATGATCAAGAATGACGAAGTCACCCTGATCATCAACACCACCGAAGGTCGCCAGTCCATCGCTGACTCTTACTCCATCCGTCGTAACGCCCTGCAGCACAAGATCTACTGCACCACCACCATTGCGGCGGGGCAGGCGATCTGCGAGGCGCTCAAGTTCGGTCCCGAGAAGACCGTTCGCCGTCTGCAGGATCTCCATGCAGGAATCAACGCATGAGCAAATTTCCAATGACCGTCCAGGGCGCCCGCGCCCTGGAAGAAGAACTGAAATACCTGAAGACCGTTCTGCGCCCGCAGATCACCCAGGCCATCGCCGAAGCGCGTGAGCTGGGCGACCTCAAGGAGAACGCCGAGTACCACGCGGCCCGTGAACAGCAGGGCATGTCCGAAGCTCGCATTCGCGACATCGAGGCCAAGCTGTCCAACGCGCAGATCATCGACGTGACCACCATTCCGCATAGCGGCAAGGTGATCTTCGGTACCACCGTCGATATCGCCAACGTCGAGACCGACGAGACCGTGACCTACCAGATCGTCGGTGACGACGAGGCGGACATCAAGAACAGCAAGATCTCGGTCAACTCGCCGATCGCCCGCGCGCTGATCGGCAAGACCGAGGGCGACGCCGTTCTGGTCAAGACCCCGGGCGGCGACGTCGAGTACGAGATCGTTGAAGTCCGCCACGCCTGATCGACAATCCCTGAGCGCAGGCACCATCAGTTGGCTGCTGGCCCAGACATTCTGGGTCGGCGGCCTCTGGCTGCTTCAGTTCGTGGTGTTGCCGGCGCTGGACAAGATCGGTCTGGCCCCGCTCCTGGTGGAGACCGTCGCTGACGGCCTGAAACCGCTGCTCCTGGGGTTTGCCGGGTTCTGCGTGCTGCTCCAGGCCCTGGTGCTCTGGCAGGCGCGCGGGTTCGCTGCCTTCACCCGTGAAACGCGGGGGCAACTGCTGCTCACCGTGCTGGTGATGGCGGCGGCTTATTTCGTTGTGCGCCACCTCGCGCCGGATGCTCAGCGCTGGCTGCTGTTCAATTACCTGGTGGTGGCGCTGTGCGGTCTGCTGCTGGTGCTGCAGCCGGCGCCGAGGCGGGATGAGCGGAGCTGACGCGGCGGAGCCTTGCCGGCTCCGCACTGCCGGTCTTGACTGTCAGAGACCGCTGAAGCGGCTGATGTTCGACAGGTTCTTGTTCGGCTTGGGGTTGCGACGATAGATCAGCGCCATCTTGCCGATGGTCTGAACCAGTTCGCAGCTGCCGTTCTGGCAAAGTTCGTCGATCAGCGCGCGACGGTCGTCGCGTTCGGTGACACGGAACTGCACCTTGATCAGTTCATGATCGTTGAGCGCGCGCTCAAGTTCGGCCATTACACCCTCCGATAGACCGTTTTCAGCAACGGTCAATACGGGTTTCAGGTGATGCCCGATAGATTTGAACTGCTTTTTCTGCTCCTGAGAGAGCGCCATAATCTGACCCCTGGGAAAAAGGCGGATATTCTACCCGAGTTTCGGTTACACCGGGATGCCGCTCAGACGAGGTAATACGTGGCCCGTTCCAAGACTAGCCATCGCTGGCTGAAAGAACATTTCGACGATCCTTACGTGAAGATGGCACAGCGCGACGGCTATCGCTCGCGTGCCAGCTACAAACTGCTGGAAATCCAGGAGAAGGATCGCATCCTGCGTCCCGGCATGACCGTGGTCGACCTCGGCGCGGCGCCGGGCGGCTGGTCGCAGGTCACCAGTCGGGTGATCGGCGACAAGGGCACCCTGATCGCGTCGGATATCCTGCCGATGGACAGCATCCCGGATGTCACCTTTATCCAGGGCGACTTCACCGAGGACGAGGTCTTCGCCCAACTGCTCGAGGCCATCGGAGAAAACCCGGTAGACCTTGTGATTTCCGATATGGCCCCCAATATGAGTGGATTGCCCGCTGTGGACATGCCTCGTGCGATGTTCCTGTGCGAGCTGGCCCTGGATCTGTGCACTCGCGTGCTGCGTCCAGGGGGCGATTTCCTGATCAAGATTTTCCAGGGTGAGGGTTTCGACGCTTACCACAGGATGGTTCGCGAGAACTTCGAGAAGGTGCAGATGCGCAAGCCGCTGTCGTCCCGCGACCGTTCGCGGGAGCAGTATCTGCTCGCGCGAGGCTTTCGCGGCGCCTAGACTGGAATGATTGGGCCGGCTATTGGTCTATGCCTTGCAGGTTTTGCTTGTACCGGTGAAAGCCGGGGTTCATAAAGGGTTACAGACGGCGCCTGCCTGGCGGCGGGCGTTGTGTAGTAATTTTGGCCGGAAGGAGTCTGGCCGTCGTGAGAAGCGGTTTCCAGGGCGGAGCCGGCTTCAGAGGGTAGTCAATTGAACGACATGGCAAAGAACCTGATTCTGTGGCTGATCATCGCGGCGGTACTCGTCACCGTGATGAACAACTTCTCCAGCCCGAGCGAGCCGCAGACGCTCAACTATTCCGACTTCATTCAGCAGGTGAAGGACGGCAAGGTCGAGCGCGTAACCGTCGACGGCTATGTCATCACCGGCAAGCGCCAGGATGGTGACACCTTCAAGACCATCCGCCCCGCGATCCAGGACAACGGTCTGATCGGTGACCTGGTGAATAACAACGTGGTCGTCGAAGGCAAGCAGCCTGAGCAGCAGAGCATCTGGACTCAACTGCTGGTCGCGAGCTTCCCGATCCTGGTGATCATCGCGGTCTTCATGTTCTTCATGCGCCAGATGCAGGGCGGCGGCGGTGGTCGCGGCGGGCCGATGAGCTTCGGCAAGAGCAAGGCCCGCCTGTTGTCGGAAGACCAGGTGAAGACTACCTTCGCCGACGTCGCCGGCTGCGACGAGGCCAAGGAAGAAGTCAGCGAGCTGGTGGAATTCCTCCGCGATCCGGGCAAGTTCCAGCGCCTTGGCGGTCGCATTCCGCGCGGCGTGCTGATGGTTGGCCCGCCTGGTACCGGTAAGACTCTGCTCGCCAAGGCGATCGCCGGCGAAGCCAAGGTGCCGTTCTTCACCATTTCCGGTTCAGACTTCGTGGAAATGTTCGTCGGCGTGGGCGCCTCCCGCGTGCGCGATATGTTCGATCAGGCCAAGAAACACGCACCCTGTATCATCTTCATCGACGAGATCGATGCGGTTGGTCGCCACCGTGGTGCCGGCCTGGGCGGCGGTCACGACGAGCGCGAGCAGACCCTTAACCAGTTGCTGGTGGAGATGGACGGCTTCGAAATGAATGACGGCATCATCGTCATCGCCGCGACCAACCGTCCGGATGTGCTCGACCCCGCACTGCTGCGCCCTGGCCGCTTCGACCGCCAGGTGGTGGTCGGCCTGCCAGACATCCGTGGTCGTGAACAGATTCTGAAAGTGCACATGCGCAAGGTCCCGCTGGGCGACAACGTCGATCCGGCTGTGATCGCGCGCGGTACTCCGGGCTTCTCCGGTGCGGACCTGGCCAACCTGGTCAACGAAGCTTCGCTGTTCGCCGCCCGCGCCAACAAGCGCATCGTCGACATGCGCGAGTTCGAGCTGGCCAAGGACAAGATCATGATGGGCGCCGAGCGCAAGACCATGGTCATGTCCGAGAAGGAGAAGAAGAACACCGCGTTCCACGAAGCCGGCCATGCCATCGTTGGCCGCCTGGTGCCGGAGCACGACCCGGTCTACAAGGTTTCCATCATTCCGCGCGGCCGCGCCTTGGGCGTGACCATGTTCCTGCCGGAAGAAGACCGCTACAGCCTGTCCAAGCGTGCCCTGGAAAGCCAGATCTGCTCGCTCTTCGGCGGCCGTATCGCCGAAGAAATGACTCTGGGCTTCGAGGGTGTTACCACGGGTGCTTCGAACGACATCATGCGTGCCACCCAGTTGGCGCGGAACATGGTGACCAAGTGGGGTCTGTCCGAGAAGCTCGGTCCGCTGATGTACGCGGAAGAGGAGGGCGAGGTGTTCCTCGGTCGTAGCGCCGGTGGCCAGCACTCGAACATCTCGGGTGAGACCGCCAAGCTGATCGACCAGGAAGTTCGCCGGATCATCGACGACTGCTATGGCACCGCCAAGCGCCTGCTGGAAGAGAATCGCGACAAGCTCGACATGATGGCCGACGCACTGATGAAGTACGAAACCATCGACGCCGACCAGATCGATGACATCATGGCTGGCCGTACCCCGCGCGAGCCACGTGACTGGCAGGGTGGCAACTCCGGCTCTTCCGGTAATGCTGCCTCTCCTCGCGACGAAGGTCGCCAGGAAAACCCGATTGGCGGCCCCGCCGGCGAACACTGAGACTACTGAATGAGTTCGTTGTACCACCCGACCCGGTTGCCTTGCGGCAACCGGGTTCTTGATTTACGCCGCCCGCACGTCATGGGCATCCTCAATGTGACTCCCGACTCCTTCTCCGATGGTGGCCGCTTCAACCGGCACGATGCTGCATTGCGCCATGCGGCAGATATGGTCGCGGCCGGCGCCACGCTGATCGATATCGGCGGTGAGTCGACCCGTCCCGGCGCTCGCGTGGTATCGCCCACCGAGGAGCTGGAGCGCGTCGCACCGGTGGTCGAGATCATTGCCCGAGAGCTGGACGTGGTGATCTCCGTGGATACCTCCACCCCGGCCGTGATGCGCGAGACCGCGCGCCTTGGCGCCGGACTGATCAACGATGTGCGTTCCCTTTTGCGTGACGGCGCCCTGGATGCAGCCGTGGATACCGGTCTGCCGGTGTGCCTGATGCACATGCGCGGCGAGCCGGGGAATATGCAGGACGATCCCCGTTACCCGGATATCTTTCAGGAGGTCCGCGGCTTCCTCGAGGAACGCATTGCGGTATGCGAGGCTGCAGGTATCCCAAGGGAACGGGTCGTGATCGATCCCGGTTTCGGTTTTGCCAAGACGCAGGGCCACAACCTGAACCTGTTCCGTCAGATGGAGCGGTTGATGGAAATCGGGTGCCCGCTGTTGGTCGGTGTCTCACGCAAGAGCATGGTCGGGCGTGCGCTCGGCCGTGAGGTGGGTGAGCGTCTCTATGGCAGTCTGGCGCTTGCGGCCCTCGCGGTAGCCAAGGGGGCCAGTATCATCCGCGTCCACGATGTCGCCGAGACGGTGGATGTCGTTCGAATGATTCACGCAGTGCAAAGTGCAACGGAAGAGGAGATGCCCGCATGAGCAGGAAGTATTTTGGTACCGATGGAATCCGCGGGCGCGTCGGCACGCCGCCGATCACGCCGGACTTCGTGCTCAAGCTGGGCTGGGCAGTGGGTATGGCCTTCCGTCAGCAGGGCAAGTGCCGCGTGCTGGTGGGCAAGGACACCCGGATTTCCGGCTACATGTTCGAATCGGCGCTGGAGGCAGGCTTGTCTGCCGCGGGAGCCGACGTGCTGCTGCTCGGCCCGATGCCGACGCCAGGCATTGCCTACCTGACCCGTACCTTCCATGCCGAGGCCGGCATCGTCATCAGTGCTTCGCACAATCCGCACGACGACAATGGCATCAAGTTCTTTTCCGGTCAGGGCACCAAGTTGCCGGACGAAGTGGAGCTGATCATCGAGGAGCTCCTCGATGCGCCGATGACCGTGGTCGAGTCGGCCCGCCTGGGCAAGGTGTCGCGCATCAATGACGCCGCTGGTCGCTACATTGAGTTCTGCAAGAGCAGCGTGCCGTCGAACACCAGTTTCGCAGGTCTGCGTATTGCCTTGGACTGCGCTCACGGTGCGACCTACAAGATCGCTCCCAATGTATTTCGTGAGCTGGGCGCCGAAGTCTTCGTCATTGGCGCCGAGCCCAATGGCCTGAATATCAACGACAAGTGCGGTTCCACCCACATGGGGGCGCTTCAGGAAGCCGTGCTGGCCAATCACGCGGATATCGGTATCGCCTTCGATGGTGATGGCGACCGGGTGATGATGGTCGACCATACCGGTACCATCGTCGATGGTGACGAGATTCTCTATCTCATCGCCCGTGACATGCTGGATCGCGGCAAGCTGCATGGCGGCGTGGTCGGGACACTGATGAGCAACCTTGGCCTCGAGTTGGCGTTGCAGGAGCTGCATATCCCGTTCGCTCGCGCGAAGGTGGGCGATCGCTATGTGATGTCCGAACTGCAGTCGCGCAAGTGGCAGCTAGGTGGTGAGAACTCCGGCCATGTCGTCTGTTACCAGCACACCACCACGGGCGATGCGATTATCGCGGCCCTGCAGGTGCTGATGGCGCTGAAAGCGCGCGGACAGAACCTGGCCGAGGCGCGGATGGGCATACGCAAGTGTCCGCAGGTGCTGATCAACGTGCGTTTTGCCGGCGGTGGGGTCGATCCGCTGGAGCATCCGGCGGTGAAGGAGGCCTGTGCCAAGGTGACCGAGGAAATGGCCGGCCGCGGCCGCGTCCTGTTGCGCAAGTCCGGCACCGAACCCTTGGTGCGGGTCATGGTCGAGGGTGACGAGGAAGCACGCGTACGCGCTTATGCCGAACAGCTGGCAAAAGTCGTTACCGAGGTATGTGCTTGATTTCTCTTGTCAGTTCCAAAAGCGTCGAGTAATATCTGCGCCCACTTTGCTCAGCGAGGTACAGCATGCGTCGACCCTTGGTGGCCGGTAATTGGAAAATGCACGGTACCCGCTCCAGCGTAACGGAGCTGATCAAAGGCCTGCGTCAACTGGCTCTTCCAACGGGTGTCGATGTGGCGGTGTTCCCGCCCTGTCTGTACATCAATCAGGTCGTTCAAGGTCTGGATGGAAAGGCGGTTGCCGTCGGTGCGCAGAATTGCGCGGTTGAGCCGATGCAGGGTGCCCTCACGGGCGAAGTCGCAGCCAGCCAGTTGGCGGATGCGAGCTGCTCCCTGGTGCTGGTGGGTCATTCCGAGCGTCGCCTGATCCTGGGCGAAAGCGATGGGGTGATCAGTCGCAAGTTTGCGGCGGTTCAATCGTGTGGCCTGGTTCCAATCCTGTGCGTGGGCGAGACCCGCGAGCAGCGAGAGGCGGGCAAGACTCTTGAGGTTGTCGGGCGCCAGTTGGGCTCGGTGATCGAGGATCTCGGTGTCGGGGCTTTCTCCCGCGCCGTTGTGGCTTACGAGCCGGTGTGGGCGATTGGGACGGGGCTGACCGCTTCTCCCGAGCAGGCCCAGGAAGTACATGCGGCGATTCGCGCGCAGATCTCGGCGGAAAACGCAGAGGTGGCCCGCAGCCTTCGTCTCCTGTACGGCGGCAGTGTCAAGGCCGCCAACGCTGTCGAACTTTTCGGCATGCCGGATATCGATGGGGGGCTCATTGGTGGAGCTTCCCTGAATGCAGATGAGTTCGGTGCGATCTGTCGCGCCGCAGGAAACTGAAGATGCTGGAAACAGTTGTAATCGTGATTCACCTGCTGATGGCGCTGGGTCTGGTTGTGCTGGTCCTGCTTCAGCAAGGCAAGGGTGCCGACGCTGGTGCGTCGTTTGGTGCTGGCGCTTCGGGTACTGTTTTTGGTAGCCAGGGTTCTGCTACCTTCCTGAGCCGCTTCACCGCGGTGCTGGCTGCAGTTTTTTTTATTACTAGCTTGGGTTTAGCGTATTTTGCTAAAGAAAAAGCTGATATAATTCGTCACGCTGGGCTTCCTGACCCGGCAGTGATGGAGCAAAGGCAGGATCAAGCTCCGGCAGCGAGTGATGTGCCGGGCGCGCAAGGGCAGCCTCAAGCCCCTGCAGGCGGTAACGGCGACGTTCCGGCAGCTCCTGAGCAGAAGTAAGCAGGCAAGAGTTTTTGCCGAGGTGGTGGAATTGGTAGACACGCTACCTTGAGGTGGTAGTGGCCATAGGCTGTAGGGGTTCGAGTCCCCTCCTCGGTACCATATACGAAAAGGCCCGCAATGCGGGCCTTGTCGTTTCGGAGTTTCGGTTGACCTTCAAGGGGCTCGACCGTATAATTTCGCACCAGCTTTGACGCGGGATGGAGCAGTCTGGTAGCTCGTCGGGCTCATAACCCGAAGGTCGTTGGTTCAAATCCAGCTCCCGCAACCAGTTTGGCAGAGCCCCTTTTAAGGGGCTTTTTGCTAGCTGGACAGTCCGCGCCGCCAGATCAGGGCGGTCCTTAAGGGATGGGCGTTTCGCCCATTTTTTGTTTCTACAGCATACGCGAGGCGATCAGGTGTCGAGCAAGCTAGAACAGTTGCAGGCCTTGTTGGCCCCTGTAGTAGAAGCGCTCGGCTATGAGTGCTGGGGCCTGGAGTTCATTTCCCAAGGTCGCCATTCCCTGCTCCGGGTTTATATCGATCGTGCGGAAGGCATCCTGATCGATGACTGTGAAATCGTCAGTCGTCAGGTCAGTGGCATTCTCGACGTGGAAGACCCGATCAGTGGCGAGTACACCCTGGAGGTGTCGTCGCCCGGTATGGATCGGCCGCTCTTCACACTCGAACAGTTCGCCCGCTATGTCGGCGAGCAGGTGAAGATCAAGCTGCGTACGCCCTTCGAACGGCGTCGCAATTTCCAGGGCATTCTCCGTGGTGTGGAGGAGCAGGATGTGGTGGTCCTCGTGGACGACCACGAATACCTGCTGCCGGTCGACTCGATCGACAAGGCCAACATCATTCCCCGATTTGAGTGAGCCGCCAGAGCGCGGATTCCAATGGATTGAAAGGCGAGGCGTACGATGAGCAAAGAAGTACTGCTGGTTGTTGAGTCGGTATCCAACGAGAAGGGTGTACCGCCTGGCGTGATTTTTGAAGCGCTGGAGCTGGCTCTGGCGACTGCGACCAAAAAGCGTTTCGAGGACGAAGTTGACCTGCGCGTGGAAATCAACCGCGCCAACGGCAACTACGAAACCTTCCGTCGCTGGACCATCGTCGAAGACGAGGACTACTCCAACCCGGCATCGGAACTGACCGTCGAAGACGTGCAGGAAGAGCACCCCGGCATGAAGGCCGGCGAGGTCATCGAAGAGAAGATCGAATCCATCGAGTTTGGCCGCATCGCCGCACAGACTGCGAAGCAGGTCATCGTGCAGAAGGTCCGCGAAGCGGAGCGTGCCCAGGTGGTCGATGCCTACCGCGAGAAGGTCAACGAGATCATCTCCGGCACCGTCAAGAAGGTCACCCGCGACAACGTGATCGTGGACCTGGGCAACAACGCCGAAGCGTTGCTGGCCCGCGACCAGATCATCCCGCGTGAAACCTTCCGCGTCGGCACCCGCGTGCGTGCCCTGCTGAAGGAAATCCGCAGCGAGAACCGCGGCCCTCAGCTGATCCTGTCGCGTACTGCGCCGGAAATGCTGATCGAGTTGTTCCGCATCGAAGTACCGGAAATCGCCGAGCAACTGATCGACGTGATGGCCGCCGCCCGTGACCCGGGTTCGCGTGCCAAGATCGCCGTTCGCTCCAAGGACAAGCGTATCGATCCGCAGGGCGCCTGCATCGGTATGCGTGGTTCCCGCGTCCAGGCCGTCTCCGGCGAACTGGGCGGCGAGCGCGTGGACATCGTCCTGTGGGACGACAACCCCGCGCAGTTCGTGATCAACGCCATGGCTCCGGCCGAAGTGGCAGCGATCATCGTCGACGAAGATACCCATACCATGGATATCGCCGTCGCCGAGGACAACCTGGCACAGGCCATCGGCCGCAGTGGTCAGAACGTCCGTCTGGCCAGCCAGCTTACCGGCTGGACCCTGAACGTGATGACCGAGGCCGATATCCAGGCCAAACAGCAGGCTGAAACTGGCGACATCCTGCAGCGCTTCGTCGACGAGCTGGATGTCGATGAAGAACTCGCCCAGGTTCTGGTGGAAGAAGGTTTCACCACCCTGGAAGAGATTGCCTACGTACCGATGGAAGAGATGCTCAGCATCGACGGCTTCGACGAGGACATCGTCAACGAGCTGCGCTCGCGTGCCAAGGATCGCCTGCTGACCAAAGCCATCGCCACTGAAGAGAAACTCGCCGACGCACAACCTGCCGAAGACCTGCTCAGCCTCGATGGTATGACCAAAGAGCTGGCCGTGGACCTGGCACTGCGTGGCGTAACCACCCGTGAAGATCTTGCCGAGCAATCCATTGACGATCTGCTCGACATCGACGGCATGGACGAAGAGCGTGCCGGCAAGTTGATCATGGCCGCCCGGGCCCATTGGTTCGAGTAAGCATTCGCGGCCTGAGGAGAGAAGTGCATGACGCAAGTCACGGTGAAAGAACTGGCCAAGACGGTCGATACGCCGGTAGAGCGCCTGCTGCTGCAGATGCGCGAAGCAGGTCTGCCGCATAACAACGCCGACCAGGTAGTGACCGACAGTGAGAAACAGGCGCTGCTGGCCCACTTGAAAGGCAGTCACGGTGATCGCGCGGATGAGCCGCGCAAGATCACCCTGCAACGCAAGACCACCTCGACCATTCGTGTTGCTGGCAGCAAGACCGTCAGCGTCGAGGTTCGCAAGAAGAAGACCTACGTCAAACGCGATCCTGAAGAGCTCGAGGCCGAGCGCCAGCGCGAGCTGGAAGAGCAGCGTGCCGCTGAAGAAGCTGCGCGTCTGAAGGCCGAGGAAGAAGCTCGTCAGCGCGCCGCTGCGGAAGAGGCTCGCCGTCAGGCGGACGCCGCTCGCCAGGCCACCAGTGCCGCTGCTGCTCCGGCTGCTGCTGCTGCCGAAGCGCCGCGGGCTGCCGCGCCGGTTGCTGCTCCGGCAGCTCCGGCAGCTGCCGCTCCTGCTGCGGACGATCGCAAGAAGGACGAAGTGCGTCGTGCGCCCAAGCGTGATGACGAGGACGAGCGCCGTGATCGCAAGCATGCCCAGCATCGCCCGTCGATCAAGGAAAAGGAAAAGACCACCGCGCCGCGTGTTGTGCGCAGTGGTGGTGGCGACGACGACGACAGCTTTGGCCGTCGTGGCGGTGGCCGCGGCAAGGGCAAGCTGAAGAAGCGTAACCAGCACGGGTTCCAGAGCCCGACAGGACCGATTGTGCGTGAAGTGAATATCGGCGAAACCATCACCGTGGGCGATCTTGCTGCCCAGATGTCGGTGAAGGGAGCCGAGGTCGTCAAGTTCATGTTCAAGATGGGCACCCCGGTGACCATCAACCAGGTACTCGACCAGGAAACCGCGCAGCTGATCGCCGAAGAACTCGGCCACAAAGTCAAGCTGGTCAGCGAGAACGCACTGGAAGAGCAACTGGCCGAATCGCTGAAGTTCGAAGGTGAGGCGGTTTCCCGCGCGCCGGTCGTGACCGTGATGGGTCACGTCGACCACGGCAAGACCTCGCTGCTCGACTACATCCGTCGTGCCAAGGTGGCAGCTGGCGAAGCCGGCGGCATTACCCAGCACATCGGCGCCTATCACGTGGAAACCGACCGCGGCATGGTCACCTTCCTCGATACCCCCGGCCACGCCGCGTTCACCGCGATGCGTGCTCGTGGTGCCCAGGCGACCGACATCGTCATCCTTGTGGTGGCGGCAGATGACGGCGTGATGCCGCAGACCCAGGAAGCTGTTCAGCACGCGAAAGCGGCTGGCGTGCCGATCGTGGTCGCGGTGAACAAGATCGACAAGCCGGACGCCAACCCGGACAACATCAAGAACGGCCTGGCCGCTCTGGATGTGATCCCGGAAGAGTGGGGTGGCGACGCTCCCTTCGTCCACGTATCCGCCAAGATGGGTACCGGTGTCGACGAACTGCTCGAAGCCGTACTGCTGCAGGCTGAAGTACTCGAGCTCAAAGCCACTCCGTCGGCTCCGGGCCGTGGTGTGGTGGTCGAGTCGCGTCTGGACAAGGGCCGCGGCCCGGTAGCCACCGTGCTGGTCCAGGACGGCACCCTGCGTCAGGGCGACATGGTCCTGGTCGGCGTCAACTACGGCCGTGTCCGTGCGATGCTCGACGAGAACGGCAAGCCGATCAAGGAAGCCGGTCCGTCCATTCCGGTCGAGATCCTCGGCCTGGATGGCACCCCGGATGCCGGCGACGAGATGACCGTGGTTGCCGACGAGAAGAAGGCCCGCGAAGTCGCGCTGTTCCGTCAGGGCAAGTTCCGCGAAGTGAAACTGGCCCGTGCCCACGCCGGCAAGCTGGAAAACATCTTCGAGAACATGGGCCAGGAAGAGAAGAAGACCCTCAACATCGTGCTCAAGTCCGATGTCCGTGGTTCGCTGGAGGCCCTGCAGGGCTCGCTCAGCGGCCTGGGCAACGACGAAGTGCAGGTTCGCGTGGTCGGCGGCGGTGTCGGTGGTATCACCGAATCCGATGCCAACCTGGCGCTGGCCTCCAACGCGGTGCTGTTCGGCTTCAACGTCCGTGCCGACGCGGGTGCGCGCAAGATCGTCGAGTCCGAAGGCCTCGACATGCGTTACTACAACGTGATCTACGACATCATCGAAGACGTCAAGAAAGCCCTGACCGGCATGCTCGGCAGCGATGTTCGCGAGAACATCCTGGGTATCGCCGAAGTGCGTGACGTGTTCCGCTCGCCGAAGTTCGGCGCGGTCGCTGGCTGCATGGTCACCGAGGGTCTGGTGCACCGCAACCGCCCGATCCGTGTCCTGCGCGACGACGTGGTCATCTTCGAAGGCGAGCTGGAATCCCTGCGTCGCTTCAAGGATGACGTCTCGGAAGTGCGTGCCGGCATGGAGTGCGGTATCGGCGTGAAGAGCTACAACGACGTCCGCGTCGGCGACAAGATCGAAGTGTTCGAGAAGGTCGAAGTCGCTCGTACTCTGTAAGGGTATTCGAGCGTGAATGCAGCGCCCGGGCCGGCTATTCAGCTGTCCCGGGCGTTTGCCGCTTATACGGATTCGCCTTCAATCGTATGGCGTCGTTGGGAAGCCTTGCCGTGCTGGAGCACTGTCTTCGGCTTCCCGCCCAGCCATCCGGTCGAATTCAAACCCGTAATAGATGCCGGAGCCTCGCGGCTCGGGTAAGCAGGTTAGAAAAATGGCCAAAGACTACAGCCGTACCCAGCGTATCGGCGACCAGATGCAGCGCGAACTGGCGCTGCTGATCCAGCGTGAAATCAAGGACCCGCGTCTCGGCCTGGTGACCATCACCGGTGTCGATGTGGCCCGTGATCTGTCCCATGCCAAGGTGTACGTCACCGTGATGGGGCAGGACGACAACGCCGAGGTGGTGAAGCAGAACACCAGCATCCTCAACGATGCCGCGGGTTTCCTGCGCATGCAGCTGGGCAAGGCGATGAAGCTGCGCACCGTACCGCAACTGCACTTCAGCTACGACGCCAGCATCCGCCGTGGTGCCGAGCTGTCGGCGCTGATCGAGCGTGCTGTAGCTGCCGATCGTCGCGGCGGCGATTCCGAGGAGTAACGCGTGGCCCAGGTGAAACGCATTCGCCGTGCGGTCAACGGTGTGCTGATTCTCGACAAGCCCCGTGGCATGAGCTCCAACCAGGCCCTGCAGAAGGTGCGCTGGCTGCTCAACGCCGAGAAGGCCGGCCACACCGGCAGCCTCGATCCGCTGGCTACCGGCGTGCTGCCGCTGTGCTTCGGCGAGGCGACCAAGTTTTCCCAGTACCTGCTCGATGCCGACAAGGCGTACGAGACCGTGGCCCAACTTGGCGTCACCACCACCACCGGCGATGCCGAGGGTGAGGTGGTCGAGCAGCATGACGTAACCATTGGTCGGGAAGCCATCGAGGCCCTGCTGCCGCGCTTCCGCGGCGACATAGAGCAGGTGCCGCCGATGTACTCGGCGCTGAAGAAGGACGGCCAGCCGCTTTACAAGCTGGCCCGTGCAGGAGAGGTAGTGGAGCGCGAGGCGCGTTCTGTTACTATTGCGCGCCTGGAAATGCTCGCGTTCGAGTCGCCGTGTGCGACGCTGGCCGTTTCCTGCAGCAAGGGTACCTACATTCGCACCCTGGTCGAAGACCTTGGCCGCGAACTCGGATGTGGCGCACACGTCGCCGTCCTGCGCCGGACACAGGCCGGACCGTTCCAGCTGAACCAGTCGGTGACGCTGGAGGAGCTCGAGAAAGCCCACGCCGAGGGTGGCAACGAAGCCCTCGACCGCTTCCTGCTGCCGGTGGATGCCGGCCTGGAGCACTGGCCGCTGCTGCAGTTGTCCGAGCACAGCGCCTATTACTGGCTGCATGGTCAGCCGGTGCGCGCTCCCGAGATGCCGAAGTTCGGCATGCTGCGGGTGCAAGATCACGAAGGCCGTTTCATTGGTATCGGTGAAGTGGTCGAAGACGGGCGCCTGGCGCCGCGTCGACTGATTCGGTCTTAAGGCCGAAACCGAGGGTGGCTGTCAGCAGGCACGGTCACTCCTCTTACTATGAACACAGGGAGAAGTCCCTGGCCTGTTACCTCAGAGGAAGCCCCATCATGGCACTGAGCGTCCAAGAAAAAGCCCAGATCGTTAACGAGTACAAGCAAGCTGAAGGCGACACCGGTTCCCCGGAAGTGCAGGTTGCACTGCTGTCCGCCAACATCAACAAGCTGCAGGACCACTTCAAGGCCAACGGCAAAGACCACCACTCCCGTCGTGGCCTGATCCGTATGGTTAACCAGCGTCGTAAGCTGCTGGACTACCTGAAGAGCAAGGACACCTCTCGTTACAGCGCCCTGATCGGTCGCCTGGGCCTGCGTCGCTAAGACGGCAAGCCTGAAGTGGGAAGCTGGGAGTCCGGAGTCGATGGGCGGTGCAAACCGCTCATCGGCTTCGGCTCCCGGCTTTCTCGCTTTTATAGGGAATGAATTCGGGTCCGACTCCCGGCATTTCCACCATTTCCCCCAAGGCAACTAAAGAGAAGGTAGAGAAACCGTGAACCCGGTAATCAAGAAATTCCAGTTCGGTCAGTCGACCGTAACCCTCGAGACTGGCCGCATCGCCCGCCAGGCCACCGGTGCTGTCCTGGTCACCATGGACGACGTCACCGTGCTCTGCACCGTCGTCGGCGCCAAGCAGGCCGACCCAAGCAAGAGCTTCTTCCCGCTCTCCGTGCACTATCAGGAGAAGACCTACGCAGCAGGTCGCATCCCCGGTGGCTTCTTCAAGCGTGAAGGCCGTCCTTCCGAGAAGGAAACCCTGACCTCGCGCCTGATCGACCGCCCGATCCGCCCGCTGTTCCCGGAAGGCTTCATGAACGAAGTGCAGGTCGTCTGCACCGTCGTTTCCACCAACAAGAAGTCCGATCCGGACATCGCTGCCATGATCGGCACGTCCGCCGCCCTGGCGATCTCCGGCATTCCGTTCGCCGGCCCGATCGGTGCTGCCCGCGTTGGCTTCCACCCGGAAATCGGCTACATCCTCAACCCGACCTACGAGCAGCAGCAGAGCTCCAGCCTCGACATGGTCGTGGCCGGTACCTCCGACGCCGTGCTGATGGTTGAATCCGAAGCCGACGAGCTGACCGAAGACCAGATGCTGGGCGCCGTTCTGTTCGCCCACGAAGAATTCCAGGCCGTCATCCGCGCCGTTGCCGAACTGGCCACCGAAGCCGGCAAGCCGAGCTGGAACTGGACCGCCCCGGTCGAAAACACCGCCCTGGTCAACGCCATCAAGGCTGACTTCGGTGCTTCCATCTCCGAGGCCTACACCGTTACCGTCAAGCAGGACCGTTACGCGGCCCTGGACGCCCTGCGCGAGCAGGTCGTCGCCAAGTTCGCCGGCGAAGGCGAAGGCCAGTTCGCCGCCGGTGAGGTCAAGGAAGCCTTCGGCCTGCTGGAATACCGCACCGTTCGCGAAAACATCGTCAACGGCAAGCCGCGTATCGACGGCCGCGACACCCGCACCGTTCGCCCGCTGAAGATCGAAGTCGGCGTACTGGGCAAGACCCACGGCTCGGCACTCTTCACCCGTGGCGAAACCCAGGCCCTGGTCGTTGCCACCCTCGGCACCGCCCGTGACGCGCAGCTGCTCGACACCCTCGAAGGCGAGCGCAAAGACCCCTTCATGCTGCACTACAACTTCCCGCCGTTCTCGGTAGGCGAGTGTGGCCGCATGGGCAGCGCTGGCCGTCGTGAAATCGGCCACGGCCGTCTGGCCCGTCGCAGCGTCGCTGCCATGCTGCCGACCCAGGACGAGTTCCCCTACACCATCCGCGTCGTTTCCGAGATCACCGAGTCCAACGGTTCCAGCTCCATGGCCTCCGTTTGCGGTGCTTCCCTGGCCCTGATGGACGCCGGTGTTCCGGTCAAGGCGCCGGTTGCCGGTATCGCCATGGGCCTGGTGAAGGAAGGTGACAAGTTCGCCATCCTGACCGACATCCTGGGTGACGAAGACCACCTGGGCGACATGGACTTCAAGGTTGCCGGTACCGACAAGGGCGTTACCGCTCTGCAGATGGACATCAAGATCAACGGCATCACCGAAGAGATCATGGAGATCGCCCTGGGCCAGGCCCTGGAAGCTCGCCTGAACATCCTCGGCCAGATGAACCAGATCATCGCCGCTCCGCGCGCCGAGCTGTCGGAAAATGCTCCGACCATGATCCAGATGAAGATCGACACCGACAAGATCCGCGACGTCATCGGCAAGGGCGGCGCCACCATTCGCAGCATCTGCGAAGAGACCAAGGCCTCGATCGACATCGAGGACGATGGCAGCGTGAAGATCTACGGCGAAACCAAGGAAGCTGCCGAGGCCGCCAAGCAGCGCGTCCTGGGCATCACCGCGGAAGCCGAGATCGGCAAGATCTACGTCGGCAAGGTCGAGCGCATCGTGGACTTCGGCGCCTTCGTCAACATCCTGCCGGGCAAGGATGGTCTGGTGCACATCTCGCAGATCAGCGACAAGCGCATCGACAAGGTCACCGACGTTCTGCAGGAAGGCCAGGAAGTCAAGGTCCTGGTTCTCGACGTGGACAACCGTGGCCGCATCAAGCTGTCCATCAAGGACGTAGCCGCTGCTGAAGCCTCTGGCGTGTAAGCACACGGTGAAATGAAAGAGGGCCCCTTGCGGGCCCTCTTTTTTTGCCTTGAGAATGCGCTATTCGCCGATCTCGCTCCAAGGATGCCTCGAGATGGACAAGCGTTACTGTCATTACCACAGTGCCCAGCCCGCGACCTGGCATTGCCAGCCGTGCGAGCGTCATTACGGCGACTGTTGCATTCCCCTCAATGCCGACGCGCCGGAGTACGCGCCGTCGTGTCCGCTGTGCCGTGGCCATCTGCGCTTTCTTGGCGCGGCCAATACTGCGCAACCCTTCTGGGAGCGCCTGCCGAAATTCTTCGCCTATGGATTCCAGGCTGGGCCGCTGGCTTTCTGCGCGCTGTTGGCGTTGGCCTGCGTGTTCATGCCGGCGATCTTCCTGCTTTGGATTGCGCTGCTCAGCGTGGCGACCAAGTACCTGCACAGCGTGATCGAGGCGGCGAGCTTCGGCGGCCAGGACGCCCCGGGGCTACTGGAGGCTTTCAGCGTCGATAGCCTGAGGACCTTCTTCCAGCAACTCGCGGTGTTTCTGATCGCGTTGATACTGCTCTGGCTCGCGGCCGACTTCCACAGCGAGGCGATCTACTGGGCGGCCAACATCGGCCTGATGCTGGTGTTGCCGGCGAGCATCATCCGCCTGTCCCTGGACAAGAGCCTGGGCGCGGCGCTCAGCCCCGGTGAAGTGGGGCAGGTGATCGCGGCGATGGGCTGGCGTTACCTGATCCTCTGCGTGTTTCTGTTCATCCTCTGGCAGTCGCCGACCTACGTCGGCTGGCTGCTGTCCCACGGCCTGCCGCGGGTGGTGATGGTGCCTGTGGTCGCCGGGCTGACCGGCTACTTCAGCGTGGTGATGTGCGCCATGATGGGCTATGCCGTCTTCCAGTATCAGGGCGAACTGGGCTACGCATCTGCCGGTGACGACGCCCCGGCTGGCTTCGCCGCGCCGGAATGGCACCGCCGCAAGGCGCTGGCCGAGGCGGAGGTGCGGGTCAAGGAAGGACAGACGGGCGCTGCGCTGGAGATCCTTGTCGCCGCGCTGCGTGAAGGTCGACAGGACCTCAAGCTCAATGAACGCTATCACCAGTTGTTGTTTGCCCTGAACGATCGCGCCGAGTGCCTGAATCACCTGCCGCATTACCTGGGCCTGGCAAGCCGCCTCAATCCGCACCTGGCCGCCAGCGCCTTTCTCAATGCGCGGCAGCTGCAGGCCGATTATCTGCCGGAAGACCCGGGCGTCTGCGAACGCATCGCCGAGGTGTTGATCGAGCGCCACAAGGCCCGCGAGGGGCTGAGCCTGCTGCGCAATCTGCACAAGCGCTTCCCGGATTATCCCGGCATTCCGCGCGCCTATCTGATGGCCGCGCGGGCGTTTTCCGAGGAGCTGGGTCAGGTCGACCCGGCGCAGCAGTTGCTGGCTTTCATCCGCCAGCGTTATCCCACCTTCGAGCATATGGGCGAGGTAGTGCAGCTCGAATCCGTCCTGGCGAAGCTGGGCAAGAAATCCGGCTGAAGGTCATGCAGATTGCATGAAGCGCAGCGGCAGTTTATGCAAACTGCAACCGCTCCGCTTTTGCGTGAACTTTGTAAGTTGTTGATTTAGAAGGTTTTTTGTGAGTTGGAAAAACTGGCACAGGGCTTGCGATATTCCTTGTGCAACTGCTGCCAGGCACGGTCGCAGTTTTCCAATAATTCAGGAGAAACCGCCATGAAACGTTTCAACAAACTGGCTCTTGCCGCTGCCACTGCAACCGCCCTGAGCTTCTCGTTCGCCAACTCGGTGTTCGCCCAGCCGACGACCCTGGCCGCCAACGATACAGTTCAGAAGACTGAAGAGGCGGTTTCCGACACCTGGATCACCAGCAAGGTGAAGTCCAGCCTGATCGCTGACAAGGACATCAGCGGTACCAACATCAAGGTCGAAACCAACAAGGGTGTGGTGTCGCTGTCCGGCAACGTCAAATCCGATGCCGAGAAAGAACTCGCCATCAAGACCGCCAAAGGCATCAAGGGCGTGACCGCGGTGTCCGCTGACGGCCTGAAATCGGTCGAATAAGGGCGCGAGTCCTTTCCCCCATCCAATCTTCCAGAGGAGGATCGCCATGAACACTGACGTCATCAAAGGCAAGTGGAAGCAGCTTTCCGGCTCGCTCAAGGAAAAGTGGGGCAAGCTCACTGACGACGACCTGCAGGCGGCAGACGGACATGCCGAGTACCTGGTAGGCAAACTGCAGGAGCGCTACGGCTGGACTCGCGAAAAAGCGGAAGAGGAAGTCCGCGATTTCAGCAGCCGCCTGTAGCGCCCAGACACAGGGATGGTCCAGGCCCCGCCGGTTCGCCGGCGGGGCTTTTGTTTTGGCGTCAGGGCGCGAGGTGCTGCTGGTAGATCGTCAATTGACGCGTCGGATCGGCTTCCGGGTAGTGCTGGCGAAGGAAGCGCGAAAGCTCGCGTACCGCCTGCAGATCACCTTTCTGGCCCATCTGCTTGGCCAGTTGCAGGGTCAGGCCAGGCAGTTGTTCGGGCAGTTGGCCGGAGCGTGTCAGGCGGCGCCAGCTGTGCAGGGCTTGCCCGGTTTCGTTGCGTTGCAGCAGTTTGCGCAGCAGGTGCAACTGGATCGCTGGGTGCCCGAGCAGGCCTGCATCGCTCGCAGCGCTTTCCTCGGCGAGCCGACGCAACAGGGCGTCGGCGGCGGGAGAGGGCGGCAAGGCGAAGAGCTGCTTGAGGGTTTCGCTCATCAGCGCCCGGTCCTGCCGCCCCTTGGCTACCCCGTACAGGCGCTCGACCAGCACGGGACGGCCGGGAAACTGCTGCAGCAGTTGCGGTCCGCGTGCAGCGGCCTGATCCAGGGCAAAGCGGCCAATCAACTCGTCGAGGGCCGCCAGGGCGCGCTTGAACGGCGCATCCGGGTCTTCCTTTGCCAGGTACGCCTCGTCCACCGGCATCCGCCCCAGCTTGCGCGGCAGCCAGACGGCGAGGAAGCCGGACACCAGCCCGCCGATGTGTGCGTAGTAGTTCACATGGTCAGCGGCGCGGATCAGCCCGAACAGTTCCTTGCCCAGCCATAGTGGCAGGATCCACAGCGCCGGCGCCTTGAGGTAGCCGATCAGTGGTCCGAGCCAGTAGAAGAACTGGATGCGGCGCAGACCGTAGACGCCGATGTACATGCCCATCAGGCCGGAGATGGCGCCCGAGGCGCCGATCCCCGGGATCCAGGAGGGGTCGAGCGCCCACCACAGCAGCCCCGAGCACAGGCCGCTGAACAGGTAGAGGCCGAGGTACATGGTGCGCCCCAGCGCCGCCTCCAGGGCGAAGCCGAAGATGAACAGGAACACCATGTTGCCGGCCAGGTGCCAGAAGCTGCCGTGGAGGAACATCGAACCGAACAGGCCCTGGACGGTGAAGCGCTCGGGGATGAAGCCAAAGCGCAGGCTGCTGGTCTGGTCACGGGCCGCTTCGGCCGTCAGGCGTGACGCCTGCCAGGCAGCGTCCTGCTGGAAGGCGGGCAGCGCGCGAAGCTCGTGGCCGAACTCCAGGTCCGAGAGCACCAGCCAGGCCAGTTGCTGGCGGGGCAGGGCTTCGAGTGCCCGCTGCTGGTCGGCCTCCAGCCGGTCGCGGCGCTCCAGCGAAGCGCTGAACAGCGACCGCTCGTGGCTGAGCAGGTCCTGGGCGAGGTAGAGGCGTACGGCGTCTTCGCGACGGGTGCTATCGCCGCCTTGGTAGCCGAAGTAGATCAGTACGTTGAGAGCGATCAGCAGCAGCGTGATGACCGGAGGTTTTTTCCAGTCCAGCGGGTGCTCGGCGGGGACGATGACCATGGCGACCGATCCTTGGCCCTGATGGCGTGAATGCGTGAGTGGCGGCGAGACTAGCACCATGCCGCCAGCCCTGTCAGTTGCCGGCGCGCTTGCTCTGGATGTCGCTCAAACGGTTGCCTTCGAAGCGGACGAAATACAGCATGCCGCTCCAGGGACCGTAGATCCATTCTTCCACGGCGACTTCCATGGACTGGCCGTAACGGGGGCCAGGTACCTGCTTGTAGCCCAGGAACGAACGGCTGACCGGCTCGCCGCAGCGGCCGAGCACATCGCTGGTGGCATCACCGGTGCTGATCAGCTTGCTGTTGCAACGCAGGCTGGCGGCCTGAGCGTCGATGGCGATGAGCGTGAGTGGCAGCATGAACGCCGCCAGGCGCAGTACGAGGGGCGTCTTCAATTGCGTTTGAACTCGATGCTTTTGAGCTTGTTGGCTTCGAAAGTGAGGATGTAGCTGGTGCCATTGCGTGGGCCGTAGACCCATTCTTCGACCCGGTACTCGCGGCGATCATAGCCGCCCAGGGTGTAGCCGACCTCGTCACGGTGATCCGGCGCGCCGCACTTCTGTTCGACTTCCCATGCTCGGTCGCCGGCATTGATCAGCGCGCTGCCGCAACGCATGCTTTCCGCCTGGGCGCCCGCCGCGCAAAGCAGCAGGGCGCAGGACAGCCAGGTCAGGGCTTTCATCGAACGACTCCTTATTCGCTATCAAGGTGCAGCTGAGTGGCCACAGCTCCACCATTCTCCGCTTCGCCGAAGCTGACGTCGATGAGGTAGATGCGGTCGTCACCCAGGCCACCTTTGGCGACCAGGTAGTCCTTGATCTGGGTCGCGCGCTCCTGACCGAGCTTGCGCAGCAGCAGCTGGCTGTCGCTCCAGGAGTCCAGCACCGCCTGGCGCATTTTCGCCGAGCGCTCGTCCTTGCTGAGTTGCTGCCACTCCGCAGGCGGCTGCTTCTTCAGACGTGCGCGGTAGACACCCTCGAGCAGGATCGGCTGCAGGTCTTCCGGAACCTCCAGCTGGCTGGCGTCGCTGGGCACCTTGTCGCCGCGCCGCTGCAACATGCTGTAGTAGTTCTTCTGGTATTCCTGCTTCAGGCGCTTGTCGGCCAGCAACGGACCGTCGCTGGCGGCTGCGGCGACACCCTCGACTTCCAGCTTCAGTGCCGGGCGTTGCTTGAGCGCTTCGGCCAGCTTGTCCAGGTTGCCCTGGGCGGTAGCGTCCAGCTCGCTGGACCCGGCGGCGAAGGTCACGTTGCTCAGGTCCGGGCCGCCGGAGCCGCCAGCCAGGCCGGCAATGAAGTTGAACGGCGCCTGCACCGCGCGCACCACCAGGTTGCGCAGGGTCTGCCAGACGATGGGCATGACGCTGAACTGCGGGTTGTTCAGGTCGCCTTCCACCGGCAACTGGATATCGATGTTGCCATTGGCATCCTTGAGCAGGGCGATCGCCAGTTTCACCGGCAGGTCCACCGCGTCGGGGCTATCGACCTTCTCGCCCAGTTGCAGGTGCTCCACCAGTACCTTGTTGTCGGCTTTGAGCTTGCCCTGAGTGATCTGGTAGTGCAGGTCGAGGTTGAGCCGGCCCTTGCGGATACGGTAGCCGGCGAACTTGCCGGAATAGGGGGTCAGGGTGGTCAGCTCGACGCGCTTGAAGCTGGTGGCGATATCCAGCTTCTCCAGCGGCGAGAAGGGATTGAGGCTGCCCTTGATGGTCACCGGCGCGTACTTGTCGACCTTGCCCTTCACGTCCACCGAAGCGGGCGTCGGGTTGCGGTTGTCGATGGTGCCGATCTCCCCGCCCAGTTGCTGGATCGCGGTGGCGAAGTCCGGTCGCAGGGTCAGGTCGGCGAAATTGGCCGAGCCGTTGTTGATCTTCACGCCGCCGATGCGTATGCCCATGGGCTTGCCGTTGCCCGAATTGCTGCTTTTGCTGGCGGCTGAGGACGCGGACTCCGGCTGCGGGATGATCAGCTCGCTGACGTTGGTGGAGCGGTCTTCGTTGATGATGAAGCGCGCGTAGGGCTCTTCCAGCGACACGGTCTGGATGACCAGGCTGTCGCCGTGTTTGTAGGCCAGGCCGTCGAGGGTCAGCTTGGTCCATTTGACGAAGTCGCGGCTCTTGATGGTGTCCAGGGTATGCAACTGGGTCACCTGGGCGCTGCCATTGACGCTGAAGGCAAGCGGATCGGTGCTCTTGAGGTCGACATCCAGGTCGCTGGAGAGCAGGCCGCTGCGCAGCTCCAGACGGATGAAGGGATCGAGGTAGGCCTGGGCGACTCGCAGGTCGATATCGCGGGTCGAGACCTTCAGCTTCGCGCTGACCGGGTTGGGGATGACCTGGCCGCTGGCTTCGATCTGCCCGCGTGGGCCGAGGCCGGTCTTGAGCTTGAGTTGCAGCGGCGCGGTGAGGCCGCTGTCGAGATTCTGCAGGTCGAGATCCAGCGGGCCGACTTCGAGGTTGACCGGTTTGCCCGGCGCGCGATCCGCCAGGTGGGCCTTGTAGCCGCGCAACTGGGTGTCACGCAGGATGACGTGCCATGTCTTCGCCGGCTCGGCCGGCGCCTGGGCGGCTTCGGCGGTCTGTGTGTTCCTGCTTGTCTCGACCGGTTTTGTCTCGTCCGTGGGCGTGACGTGTGCTGTGGGGGGTTGTGCCTGGGCAGTGCCGTTCGGCTCGGTCGGCTTGGTGGGTGGTGTGTCGGTGGCGGCCTGCTGTTGCTTGGCGGGATCCGCCGAGTTCCCGGAGCTGGAGGTTTCGCCAGGGGCGGGTTCGGGGGCTGCCTGCGCCTGGGGCGAGGGTTCTTCGGGGCGCTTGTAGGGTTTGAAGTTGGCAAAGAGTTTCTGCCAGTCCAGTTGGCCGTCCTTCTCCCGGGCGGCCCAGGCTTCCAGACCCTGGCTGCGGATCTGGCCGACCACCACTTCCTGCTTGACGAGGTCGAGGGTGGTTTCGGCGACATCCAGAGTGGCGAGCTTGGCCAGCGGCTTGCCATCAGGGGAGCTGAGGTCGAAGTCACGTAGCTGGAGGGCTGTCTTGTCCAGCAGCAGTTGTGTCCCCTTCGACAGGTCCAGGTGGTAGTCGGACGCGACGCTGAGGATGCCGTTGTTCAGATTCAGTGGAGCGTTGTCCCGCACATAGGGCCACCAGGCTTTCAGCGGCACACCTTCCAGGGTGAAGCTGCCCCTGGAGGTGAAGGGAACGATGCTCAGGTCGCCCTTCCAGTCGAGCTTTCCGCCATGCGGGCCGGTGGCAACCAGGGTCATTTCAGCGCCATCGTCGGGCAATGTGCTGAGGTTGTGCAGCTCGAAGCCCATGGGGTCGAAGACGAACTCGACCGGCTCGCTCGGGCGACGGTCAAGGAAGTGCAGGCTGCCCTCAGCCAGGCGGATACGGTCGATGCGCAATGGGAAGGGCTTGCTCGGTTCTTCCTGTGCGGGAGCGGGCGCGCTGGGAGGCAGCTTGAACAACTTGGCCAGATTGAGCGTGCCGTTCTCGGCGAAGAGCAGTTCGGTGTGCGGGGCGTCCAGTTCGACATCGGCAAGGTGCAGGCGGCGTTGCCACAGGCTGTCGAGTTCAAGGTTGGCGTACAGGCGACGAAAACGTACCTGCTCCTGTCCATCCTGCCCAAGGTGCAGCCCCCAGAGGGTGAGTTCCAGGCTGAACGGGTTGAATTCGATGCGCTCCAGCCGTGCGGGCACGGTCGAATAGTTGGCCAGTTGCTGGTTGGCGACACGCAGGCCGACACCGGGAATGATCAGGAATCCCAGCAGGCAGTAGAGGAGAACCAGTATCACAACCGCGCCGATGGCGCGCTTCAATCCTTTGGGCATGGCGAGAGTCGTTTCCGTCGTGACGTGCCGCTTCAGTATGGCACGGGTGTGATTCTTCGATTCGAAAGTCGCCTTCGGACGCGGTTTTCAGTGATGTCTGTCAATCGTTCAGGCGGTGGGTGCGGGCGAACTCCACGAGATCCACGAGGCTTTCCAGGTTCAGCTTCTCAAGAATGCGGGTCTTGTAGGTGCTGACGGTCTTCTGGCTGAGGAAGAGCTCTTCGGCGATGTCCTTGTTGCTCATGCCCCTCACCAGGCTGCGCAACACCACCAGTTCGCGGGGGGTCAGGCTGCCCACCGGATCGGTGCTCTTGTCGATGCCCATGACCTTCTCCGGGAAGCAGCGATAACCGGAGATCAGCATGCGTGCGGCGTTGAGGATGGCACTGGTGTCCTTGTTCTTGCTGACGAAGCCATGCGCGCCCGCGGCTTCGACCTTGGCCGAATACAGACGTTCATCCTGTGAGCTCAAGACCAGCAGGCGAATGTTTTCGTCGAACAGGTGAAGGCGTGCCAGCAGGTCGAGACCGTCCATACCCGGCAGGTTGAGGTCCAGCACCACGAGATCCGGGCGCAGCTTGCGCACGGCGTCCAGGCCCCCGTGGCCATCGGCCGCTTCCTGCACGACTTCGAACTGCGTGTCCTGTTCGAGCAGCGAGCGAATGGCGAGGCGCATCGCGGGGTGATCCTCGACCAGCACCACACGCTTCTTCATGGTTGACTCCTGAGTCCAAAAGATTTGCGCGCATTGATCTTGAAGATAGACCAGTTGTTCAAGCGCCTTCGGAATATTCCGATTCGCAGGATTGAAAGCGTGCAGGGAGTCAAATAGGCGGGGAGTTGCTGCGTGAAAGTGGGCGCAGGACTTGCTGCGCAGAATGAGTTCTGCGCAGCAAGTTGGCGGCTATCAGCGCTGCAGTGCTAGTGCCACGCCTTGTCCACCCCCGATGCAGAGCGTCGCGAGGCCTTTTTTCGCATTACGGCGAAGCATCTCGTGGAGCAGGGTGACCAGCACGCGGCAGCCCGACGCGCCGATCGGGTGGCCGAGGGCGATGGCGCCGCCGTTCACGTTCACCTTCGAGGCATCCCAGCCCAACTCCTTGCCCACCGAGAGGGCCTGGGCGGCGAAGGCTTCGTTGGCCTCGATCAGGTCCAGGTCGGCGAGTTGCCAGCCGGCCTTCTCCAGGCAGCGGCGGGTGGCCGAGACCGGGCCAATGCCCATGATGGCTGGGTCGACACCCGCGTTGGCATAGGCGGCGATACGGGCTAGCACGGGCAGACCGAGTTCGGCGGCCTTGGTGGCGCTCATCAGTAATACAGCAGCGGCACCGTCGTTGAGCGTGGAGGCATTGCCCGCAGTAACGCTGCCGTCTTTCTTGAACGCCGGCTTGAGCTTGGCCAGGGACTCGGCGGTTGTGCCGGCGCGCGGTTGCTCATCGGTGTCGAAGCGCAGGGGGTCGCCCTTGCGCTGGGGAATCTCGATAGCGGTGATCTCTGCCTTGAAGCGGCCCGCCTCGATGGCTTCGGTGGCCTTGCGTTGGGATTCGGCAGCAAAGGCGTCCTGCTCTTCGCGGCTGAGGCCGTACTTCTCCACCAGGTTCTCGGCGGTGATGCCCATGTGGTAGTCGTTGAAGGCGTCCCAGAGGCCGTCCTGGATCATGCTGTCGATCAGCTTGGCGTGGCCCATGCGCAGGCCGGTACGGGCGCCGGGCATGACGTAGGGGGCCAGGCTCATGCTTTCCTGGCCGCCGGCGATGATGACGTCGGCGTCGCCGCAGCGGATCGCCTGGGTGGCGAGGTGCAGCGCCTTGAGGCCTGAGCCGCAGACCTTGTTCACGGTCATGGCCGGTACGCTGTTGGGCAGGCCGGCGGCGATCGATGCCTGGCGTGCCGGGTTCTGGCCGGCGCCGGCGGTCAGCGTCTGGCCGAGGATCACTTCGTCGACCCGGGCCGGGTCGAGGCCGGTCTGTTGCAGCAGGCTGCGGATGACCGCGGCGCCCAGCTCATGGGCCGGCAGTGCGGAAAGCGAACCCTGGAAGCTGCCGATAGCGGTACGGGTGGCAGCGACGATGACGACTTCTTGCATGACACGAATCCTCTGACGGGGGCGGCGTGGCCGCAGCGAAGGGCCATGGTTGCACGCTCGCCGCCGGCTCACCACCCTCCGAACCGGGTAGTCACGTTTCAGCGCAGCGGTGGCAGCCCCATTCGGCGGCGTGCGCGGTGCAGTGATCCGTTGCGCACCGCCCAGCGCAGCAACGGCACGCTGCGCCGGACGCTGGAGCGGATCAACTGACGCTGCAGGCTGCCCAGGCTCAGGCCGAGCTGGTCCGCGGCCCAGTCCGGCAGCAGGTCGATGCCGGCGCGCATCATCAGCATGCCGAATGGTTTGGCGAGGAAGCTCGGCGCAGGCGCGTTGAACAGTACGCTAACCACTTCGCGGGTGCGCTCGTCGTAGCGCAGCTGCGGGCGCATGCGTTGCAGGAACTCCGCGACCTCGGCCCGCGAGCGCGGCACGTTGTGTGCTCCGAGACGCTCGGCGATAAGGGCGATCTCGTCGTAGTAACGGTCCTGTTCTTCCCCGGAGAGATTCGGGTTCAGGTAGCGCAGGTGCGAGGCGAGGAAGCAGCTCACTTCAGCGACGTGCACCCAGGTCAGCAGGTCCGGATCGCTGGCGGCGTAGGTCGTGCCATCGGGCAAGGTGCCGTGGACGCTCTCATGGATGCGCCGCACGCGCTCGATCAGCTTCTGGGCATCGCTGCTCGAGCCATAGGTCGTCGCGGAGATGAACTGCCCGGTGCGACGCAGGCGGCCGAGCATGTCGGCGCGGAAGTTGGAGTGATCCCAAACGCCGCCCAGTGCGGCGGGGTGCAACATCTGCAGGAGCAGGGCGCTGATGCCGCCGATGAGCATCGAGCTGAAGTCACCGTGGACTTTCCAACACACGGAGTCGGGCCCGAACAGGCCGGGGTCGCCCTTGGGCGACTCGAAGTCAACCCCGCCCAAGGCGAGGCCGGTCAGGCTGAGTACCTGGCTTTCAATATGACGGCGAACGGTTTCCATTGCGGCGAACAGGCCTCGGGGCAAGGACGACAGGTCTGTTCTCCAAACCTAGCATCTTTGCACCCGTGGCCTGTAGCGCACATCAACGGTTGAGGCGGTTGTCGATCAGCTCCTGAACGACGCTGGGGTCGGCCAGGGTCGAGGTGTCGCCAAGGTTTTCCAGCTCGTTGCAGGCGATCTTGCGGAGGATGCGCCGCATGATCTTGCCCGAGCGGGTCTTGGGCAGGCCGGGTGCCCATTGCAGCATTTCCGGCTTGGCGAAGCTGCCGATTTCCTTGCTCACCAGCGCGAGCAATTCCTGCTTGAGGGTGTCACTGGGCTCGATGCCGTTCATGGGGGTGACGAAGGCGTAGATGCCTTGGCCCTTGAGGTCGTGCGGGTAGCCGACCACCGCGGCCTCGGCGACCGAGTCGTGCAGCACCAGTGCGCTCTCCACCTCGGCGGTGCCGATGCGGTGGCCGGAGACGTTGATCACGTCGTCCACGCGGCCGGTGATCCAGTAGTAGCCGTCCTCGTCGCGGCGAGCGCCGTCACCGGTGAAGTAGTAGCCGGGGTAGGGCTTGAAGTAGGTATCGATCATCCGTTGGTGGTCGCCGTAGACGCTGCGGATCTGGCTCGGCCAGCTGGCCTTGACCGCCAGTACGCCGGAGCCGGGACCGGTGATTTCCTTGCCCTGCTCGTCCAGCAGTACTGGCTGTACGCCGAAGAAAGGACGGGTCGCAGAACCCGGCTTGAGATCGGTGGCGCCGGGCAGCGGGGTGATCAGGATGCTGCCGGTTTCGGTCTGCCACCAGGTATCGACGATCGGGCAGCGCTTCTCGCCCACCACTTCGTAGTACCACTCCCAGGCTTCCGGGTTGATCGGTTCGCCCACCGAACCGAGCAGGCGCAGGCTGCTGCGCTGGGTCTTGCGCACCGGTGCGTCGCCTTCGCGCATCAGTGCGCGGATGGCAGTCGGCGCGGTGTAGAAGATGTTCACCTGGTGCTTGTCGATCACCTGCCAGAAGCGCGAGGCGTCCGGATAGTTCGGCACGCCTTCGAACATCAGGGTGGTCGCGCCATTGGCGAGCGGGCCGTAGACGATGTAGCTGTGGCCGGTGACCCAGCCCACATCCGCCGTGCACCAGTAGATGTCGCCGTCGTGGTAGTCGAACACGTACTTGTGGGTCATCGCCGCGCCCAGCAGGTAGCCGCCGGTGGTGTGCAGCACGCCCTTGGGTTTGCCGGTGGAGCCGGAGGTGTAGAGGATGAACAGCGGGTCCTCGGCATCCATCGGTTCCGGCGCGCAGTCCTCGCTGGCTCCGCGCAGGGCCTCGTGGTACCAGATATCGCGCCCTTCGACCCACGGGATCTCGCCTTGGGTGCGCTCGACGACGACGACGGTGGAGACCTTCGGGCAGTCCGCGAGGGCCTTTTCCACGTTCTTCTTCAGCGGGATGTACTTGCCGCCGCGCACGCCTTCGTCGGCGGTGATCACGGCGCGGCAGTCGGCATCGTTGATGCGGTCGCGCAGGGCGTCTGGGGAGAAGCCGCCAAACACCACCGAGTGGATCGCACCGATCCGCGCGCAGGCCAGCATGGCGTAGGCCGCTTCGGGGATCATCGGCATGTAGATGCAGACCCGGTCGCCTTTCTCCACGCCGCGGCTCTTGAGCACGTTGGCCAGGCGGCAGACGTGGCTGTGCAGCTTGCGGTAGGTGATGTTGGCGGATTCGGCCGGGTTGTCGCCTTCCCAGATGATCGCGACCTGCTCTCCGCGCTGTTCCAGGTGGCGGTCGATACAGTTGTAGGTAACGTTGAGCTGGCCGCCCTTGAACCAGGTCGCCTGGCCTTTGGCGAGGTCGCCGTGGTGCACCGAGTGCCAGGGCTTGAACCAGTCGAGGAAGGCGGTGGCCTGCTCGCCCCAGAAGGCTTCCGGGTCGTCTACCGACTGCTGGTAGAGGCGCTGATAAGCGTCTTTGTCGAGATAGGCACGCTTGCGCACGGCCTCCGGCACGGGGTGAAGGCTGATCTCATGCATGGGGAATCCTTGTTGTTGTTTAGCCGAGATGCCCTCAAGGGTGCATCCAAGGCTTGGCGGGTTCAAGGGTTGTCCATGTTGTTTCGACGTGCCGGGTGGCTGGATCGTTCAGGCTCGGTGTATTCGAGCTGTGCGGCGACCAGTCTCCGGGTCGAGTCGCCGTAGCGCTGGGCGATCGCGTCCAGTGTGCCGTCGAGCCGCTGGATCGCCGTGGCGCCAGGCCCTCCTGGCAGGGGCGGGGCCTCCGTCTGCTCCGGCAGGAACAGCAGGCCCCCGGCGCTGGTAACAGGATGAGCGGCGCTCCCCCGAACGTCGGTACGGAAGGTGCGCGCCCAGGCGTCGACGCTCAGTGCCAGGCTGACTTCGTCGAATCCTGGCTCCAGGGGCGTGCTGAAGGTTTCGTGACCCCAGAGGGCGAGGTAATTGCCGGTGGCGGTCAGGTAACCGCCAGCGCCGAGGGTGAAACGCTGGCTGTCGTGGCGGGGCGACCAATCCTCGACCCCGAATTCCCGGGCCAGGGCTGTGGCGCGGGTCCTCCCCGCGATGGCTTCGACCAGGGCGACTGATACCGGCAGCGCGGCGGTAACACCGGAGGTGGTGATCACCGTACCGTCTGCCACGTAGCGGCGATTCTCCTCCCAGCGGGTGTCGGGATAGTCGTTCAGGCGTTGCTCGCGCGAATACCAGTGGCCGGTGGCGCGCCTCCCGTGCAGCAGCCCGGCGTTGCCCAGCACCAGTACGCCATCGCAGATGCCGACGATGGTTGCGCCCTGTTCAGCTTGCGCCTGAATGAAGGCGAGCAGGGCGGGGTCCTTGCTGTCGTGCACGGCGGGCACGAGCAGGTAGTCCGCGCCCTGTGGATAGCGCTTCGTGAATTGCTCCAGCGTGGCTTGCGGCTGGATGCGCAGGGCCGGCATTAGTTGCGCGGGGCCTGGACTGGTCGCCAGTGCCAACACATCGGCCGCCCCGGAGCGTCGCAGTACGCCCAGGGGAACGATGTAGTCCACCAGTTCGGTCATGCGGTTCTGGGCGACCACGGCAATGACCGGACGCTCGCGACCGAAACGGGGCTGATAGGGCGGGAGGCTCTCTTCGTCGGCCAGGGTGACGCTGCTGGAGAGCAACAGCATGAGGAACAGCAGGAGTGGGCGCATGGGGGGCTCCGGACGGGGATTTCCAGGCTGCCAGCGATAGCGCTGTCGCTTCTGACGCGGATGAATGAATATCTGCCAATCGCCCGCCTCGAACTCATCCTCGATGAATGCTCCCCACCGCGTTTTCCTGCTGGTCTTTCCGGATTTCCAGTTGCTCGATGCCACTGGCCCCGCAGATGTCTTCGCCGCGGTGGACGAGCATCTGCCGCTTGCCTCCAGGCCGGCTTACCGCCTTGAGGCGATCTCGCCGGAGGGCGGGATGGCGCGCTCCAGCTCCGGGCTGGAGCTTGCGACCAGGGTGTTGCCTGATCCTCCGGACGTGGCCGGCTGCACGGTGCTGGTTGCCGGTGGCTTTGGTGTGCAGGCTGCCCTGCAGAAAGGCGACGTCGCGCGCTGGCTGACGCAGGCGGCCCCTCACGCTGCACGCTGTGGAT
This sequence comes from Pseudomonas sp. BB438, assembly GCF_057180225.1. Taxonomy (NCBI): domain Bacteria; kingdom Pseudomonadati; phylum Pseudomonadota; class Gammaproteobacteria; order Pseudomonadales; family Pseudomonadaceae; genus Pseudomonas; species Pseudomonas sp. BB438. Next base: position 5,575,751 of record NZ_CM170001.1, on the reverse strand, counting down.
CGGTGTGCACGGGTGCCTTCCTGCTGGCGCAGGCGGGGCTGCTGGACGGGCGCCCGGTGGTGACCCATTGGCGTTACGCCGAGCTGTTGCAGCGCCTGTTCCCGCGACTGCAGGTGTTGCAGGATGCCCTGTTCGTGCGCGACGCGACGCTCTACAGCTCCGCGGGTGTGACCGCCGGCATGGACCTGTGCCTGAGCCTGGTGGAGGACGACCACGGTCGTGACCTGTCGCTGCGGGTCGCCCGTGGGTTGGTGATGTACCTGCGCCGGCCTGGCGGGCAGCGCCAGTTCAGTGCCGAGCTGCTGGCGCAGCAGGCGCCACAGGGCGGGCAGATGGAGCGCCTGGTGGCGTGGCTGCGCGAGCGGCTGGCGCATGCGCTGGATGTGGAGGAAATGGCGGTGCAGATGGCCATGTCCACGCGCACCCTGCACCGGCATTGTCTGGCGGAAATGGGCGTAACGCCGGCGAAGCTGCTGCTGCAGTTACGCCTGGAGAAGGCCAGCCAGTTGCTGGAGGCGGGAGAGTCGTCGCTCAAGCGCGTGGCCCAGCATGCGGGCTTTGGCAACGAGTACAACTTGCGGCGCGCCTTCGTGCAGGCGCTGGGCGTCACCCCTGGGGAATTTCGGCAGCGCTTCTGCCGTTAGGACGCGGACGGATACGCCGGCGCGTATCCGTCCGCTTTCGCCATCAGCCGCGGTGACGACCGCGGAAGAAGTCGATGAGGCCCTGGGTGGAACCGTCCTCGGCAGCGCTCTCCTCGCTGCCGACCAGGCGGCCGTAGACGGCCTTGCCCAGGTCCTTGCCCAGCTCCACGCCCCACTGGTCGAAGGCGTTGATGCCCCAGAGGATGCTCTGCACATAGACCTTGTGCTCGTACATGGCGATCAGCGCGCCCAGGCGGCGAGCGCTGATGCGCTCCAGTACCAGGGTGTTGCTCGGGCGGTTGCCCGGGATCACCTTGTGCGGCGCCAGGCGCTGCACCTCGGCTTCGTCCACGCCCTTGGCGCGCAGCTCGGCCTCGGCCTCGGCGCGGCTCTTGCCGACCATCAGCGCCTGGCTCTGCGACAGGCAGTTGGCGTACAGCCACTGGTGGTGATCGGCGACCGGGTTGTAGCTGGAAACCGGGACGATGAAGTCCGCCGGGATCAGGTGGGTGCCCTGGTGCAGCAGCTGGTGATACGCATGCTGGCCGTTACAGCCCACGCCACCCCAGATCACCGGGCCGGTGCCGGCGGACACCGGCGTGCCGTCCTGGCGCACGCTCTTGCCGTTGGACTCCATGTCCAGCTGCTGCAGGTGATCGGTGATGTTCCGCAAGTAGTAGTCGTACGGCAGGATCGCGTGGCTGCGAGCGCCCCAGAAGTCGCCGTACCACACGCCGAGCAGGCCCAGCAGCACCGGGATGTTCTTCTCGAACGGCGAGGTCAGGAAGTGCTGGTCCATGCTGTAGGCGCCGGACAGCAGCTCCTTGAAGTTGTTGATACCCACCGACATGGCGATCGGCAGGCCGATGGCCGACCACAGGGAATAACGGCCGCCCACCCAATCCCACATGGGGAAGACGTTCTCGGGGCGGATACCGAAGGCCGACGCGGCTTCCTTGTTGCTGGATACGGCGATGAAGTGGCGGTACAGCTCCGCCTCGCTGCCGCCCTGGGCCAGGTACCAGGCGCGGGCGGCCTGGGCATTCTTCAGGGTTTCCAGGGTGCCGAAAGACTTCGACGAGACGATGAACAGCGTGGTCTCGGCATTGAGCTTGGCGGTCATCTCTCGGAATTCGCTGCCGTCGATGTTCGCCAGGTAATGGCAGCGCACGCCTTTCTGGGCGAACGGCAGCAGCGCTTCGGAAACCAGCTGCGGGCCGAGGAAGGAACCACCAATACCGATGTTCACCACGTCGGTGATCGGTTTCTCGGTGTAGCCGCGCCACAGGCCGTTATGCACGGCGGCGACGAGCTCGGTCATCTGGTGCAGTACGCGGTGTACTTCCGGCATCACGTCCTTGCCATCCACCATGACCTTGTCGCCGATCGGGCGGCGCAGGGCGGTGTGCAGCACCGGGCGGCGCTCGGAGGCATTGATCACGTCGCCGCGGAACATCGACTGGATGGCTTCGCCCAACTTCGCCTCTTCCGCGAGTTTCACCAGCAGGTCGAGGGTGTCCTGGCGGATCAGGTTCTTCGAGAAATCGAGGAACAGGCCGCAGGCGCTGAGGGAGAAGCGCTTGAAGCGCTCGGGGTCCTCGGCGAATGCCTCGCGCATGGTGAAGTTCTGCAGTTCCTGGCGGTGGGCTGCCAATGCCTGCCAGCTCGCCAGTTGGGTGGCATCCAGCGGAGTGAGGTGGTGTTCCATGACGTACCTTCGGGTAAGACGTGCGTGGGTGAACGAGGCTTGGAACCTGGGAAGGCCTGGGGAGGGCCGGGCTTTCCCACCGGCTCAGGCGAGCTGAACCGGGATGGCGTTGCTGGTGTGGCTGAGTTCGTTGCCCGGCGCCATGTACAGCATGCGCGGCTTGTAGTCTTCCAGCTCGGCGTCGCTGAACTGAGCGTACGCGCAGATGATCACCCGGTCACCCACCTTGGCCTTGTGGGCGGCGGCGCCGTTGACGGAAATCATCCGCGAACCTTCCTCGCCGCGAATGGCGTAGGTGGTGAAGCGTTCACCATTGTCGACGTTGTAGATCTGGATCTGTTCGTACTCGCGGATGCCGGCGAGATCGAGCCATTCGCCGTCGATGGCGCAGGAGCCCTCGTAGTCGAGCACCGCGTGGGTGACTTCGGCGCGGTGCAGTTTGGCTTTGAGCATGATGCTCTGCATGACGTGGCTCCTGTTTTTCTTCTGGACGAGGAGAGCGGGGCGAGTATGCCGGAGCACCCGAAGTCGCTCAAGGCCACGGTTGGCGCGGTCTTGAGGCGAAGAAACGGGTGTCGGGCGGGGAATCAGTCGACGTGGACCGTGAGGTTGTCGATCAGCCGGGTGGTGCCCAGGAAGGCGGCAACCAGGATGACCAACTGATGGTCCTGTGCGGTGGCCGGGTGAAGACCGGCGGACTCGCGCGCCTCAAGGTAATCGATGCGCAGACCGGCTGCCTCGATCTGCTGGCGGCCCTCGGCCAGGAGCGCGGGGAAGTCGCGTTCGCCCTGGCGGATACGCTCGGCCAACTGCTTCAGGGTGCGCTGCAGGACCGGCGCCACGGAGCGTTGCTCTTGCGTGAGGTAACCGTTGCGCGACGACAGCGCCAGGCCGTCCTCGGCGCGCACGGTGGGCTCGCCGAAGATCTGGATCGGCAGGTTCAGGTCGCGCACCAGCTTGCGAATCACCGCCAACTGCTGGAAGTCCTTCTCGCCGAACAGCGCCATGTCGGGCTGGACCATGTTGAACAGCTTGCAGACCACCGTTGCCACGCCGTCGAAGTGGCCCGGGCGGCTGCCACCACAGAGGCCTTCGGAGACACCGGTAACGTGCAGTTTGGTCTGGCCTTCCATGCCGTCGGGGTACATCTCGTCCACGGTGGGCGCGAACAGCAGGTGGCAGCCGGCGCTGAGCAGCTTTTCCTGGTCCGCCGCAAGGGTGCGCGGGTACTTGTCCAGGTCTTCGCTGGGGCCGAACTGCAGCGGGTTGACGAAGATGCTCGCCACCACGAAGTCGGCGCGCTGGCTGGCTTTGGTCACCAGCGCGGCATGGCCGGCGTGGAGGTTGCCCATGGTCGGCACCAGCGCGATGCGCTTGCCGTCGCTACGGGCGCGGGCCACGGCGGCGCGCAGCTCGCGGACTGTCTTGACTGTATTCATCAGGCGAAACCGTGCTCCGGGCCGGGAAAGGTGCCGTCCTTGACTGCCTTCACGTAGGCGGCGAAGGCGGACTGGATGTCGGGCTGGCCTTCGAGGAAGTTCTTCACGAACTTCGGCGAACGACCGGACAGCGACAGGCCGAGCATGTCGTGCATGACCAGGACCTGGCCGTCGGTGCCTGCACCGGCGCCGATGCCAATGACCGGGATTTTCACCGCTTCGGTGATTTCCTTCGCCAGCGCGGACGGTACGCATTCCAGCAGCAGCACGGCGGCACCGGCCTGTTCCAGGGCGATGGCGTCGGCGCGCAGTTGGCGCGCCTGGGCCTCCTGGCGCCCCTGGACCTTGAAGCCGCCGAACAGGTTGACCGCCTGCGGGGTGAGGCCCAGATGCGCGCATACCGGGATGCCCAGTTGGGCCAGGCGGATAATCGGTTCGGCGAGCCAGGCGCCACCTTCGAGCTTGACCATGTGGGCGCCGGCCTGCATGACCTTCACCGAGTCGCGCAGCAACTGATCCAATGAGGTGCCGGATTCGAACGGCAGGTCGGTGACGATTAGCGCGCCCTTGTTACCGCGCTTCACCGCGGCGGTGTGGTAGGCCATGTCTTCCACGGTCACCGGCAGGGTGCTGTCATGACCTTGCAGCACCATACCCAGGGAGTCACCGATCAGCAGCATTTCGGCACCGGCAAGACTCGCGGTGTGAGCGAAAGTGGCATCGTAGGAGGTCAGCATCGCGATCTTCTCGCCGCTTTGCTTGAGACCTTGCAGGGTGGTCAGGGTGACATCAGGCATGAAAGTGTCCTCGGTTCTGCGCCGGGCAGGGGCAAACGGGGCCCTATAGTCCGGATCGAAAAAGGCTAAGTCAATTGCAGGTGTTACCGGACTGTTACGGCGTTACTGCCAGTGCGCCCTTCGCCTCGGGCGCAGCATGGCTCAGGACAGGCGTTCGAGACCGCTGAACGGACAGGCGGCAAGCAGCTCGGACATCGTGCGCCCATCGGGGAAGCGCAGGTGCGGAGCAAGGTCCGCCAGCGGATAGAGCACAAAGGCGCGGGCGTGCAGGTGGTAATGCGGCACGGTCAGGCGAGGCTCGTCGATCAGGCGCTCGCCGAACAGCAGGATGTCGAGGTCCAGGGTGCGCGGCCCCCAGCGCTCGTCCTTGCGCACGCGGCCCTGCTCCAGCTCGATGGCCTGCAGGGCGTCCAGCAGGGCGAGCGGTTCGAGGTCGGTATCCAGTGCGGCCACGGCGTTGACATAGCGCGGCTGGTCCGGTGGGCCGAGCGGGTCGCTGGCGTAGAGCGGGGAGACTACCGCGACCTTGGTGGAGGGAATCTGCGACAGCGCCTTCAGTGCGGCTTCCAGCTGTTGGCGCGGCTCGGCGAGGTTGCTGCCGAGCCCGATGTACACGCGCTCGCTCATTCGCTGCTGGCGCCTTCGGTGCGCGGGCCGCGGCGACGGCGATTGTTGCCGCCACGACGGCGTTTGCGCGGTGCAGCGCCACCGTCTTCCTGCTGGCTGGAGAGGTTGCGGATCATGCCGCGGCGCTCACCGTCGCTGGCTTCCTGGTAGTCGGTCCACCAGTCGCCCAGACCGCCGGTTTCCTCGCCAGCGCTCTCGCGCAGGAGGAGGAAGTCGTAGCCGGCGCGGAAGCGCGGGTTCTCCAGCAACAGGTCGGCCTTCTTGCCCTGGCGGCGCGGCAGGCGCTCCTGCATGTCCCAGATCTCGCGGATCGGGATGGTGAAGCGCTTGGGCACCGCGGTGCGGCGACACTGCTCGAGGATCAGCTCGTGGGCGGCTTCCTGCATCGCAGGGATCGGCGGCATGCCGCGGTCCTGCAGCTTCATCGCGCGAGCGGGCAGGGCCGGCCAGAGCAGTGCAGCGAACAGGAAGGCCGGGGTGACCGGCTTGCCCAGGCGGATGCGCTCGTCGGTGTTGGCCAGGGCCTGGCGCATCAGCTTGCCGGCGTATTCGGGGTCTTCCTTCAGCGCCTTGGCGCTCGCCGGGAACAGCGGGGCGAACAGGCCGTACTCGTTGAGCAGTTCGAAGGTGCGCTCGGCCTTGCCGCTGAGGAACAGCTTGAGCACTTCGTCGAACAGGCGCGCAGAGGGAATCTCGTTGAGCAGCGGCGCCAGGCGGCGGATCGGTTCGGCGCTGTGCTTCTCGATCTCGAAGTCCAGCTTGGCGGCGAAGCGCACGGCTCGCAGCATGCGCACCGGGTCTTCCTGGTAACGCTGCTCCGGATCGCCGATCAGACGGATCAGGCGGTTGCGGATATCCCGCACGCCGTGGGCGTAATCGAGGATCCGCTCGCCGGTAACGTCGAAATACAGGGCGTTGATGGTGAAGTCGCGGCGCTGGGCGTCGTCTTCTAGGGTGCCGTAGACGTTGTCACGCAGGATGCGGCCAGCCTCGTTGCGGGAGGCGTGGGCGCTGTCGGCATCGTCTTCGCTGACCGGATGGTTGGCACGGAAGGTGGCGACCTCGATGATCTCGCGGCCAAAATGCACATGCACGAGCTTGAAGCGACGGCCAATCACCCGCGCGTTGCGGAATTCGGCGCGCACCTGCTCGGGAGTGGCGCTGGTGGCCACGTCGAAGTCCTTGGGCGGAATGCCCAGCAGCGGATCGCGAACGCCACCGCCGACGATGTAGGCCTGGTAGCCGGCCTTGGTCAGTCGCTCCACGACGTTCACCGCGTTCCTGCTGAACTGTTCCCGCCGCAGCGAGTGCTGATGATTGCCAACGACTTCCGGAGTAGTGCGGACGGCGCGCGGACGGCGCAGTGGGGATCGGATGGACTGGATCAGCTTCTTCAGCATGTGTGCACTATCGGGAATAGGTGTATGGATGGCATTCGCAGGTCTCGGCAAGCCGCGTGTTCTCGGCGTTTCCTGGAGGATAGCGGGTGTCTGCAGTCGCCTGGAAACAATTGGCAGCAAATCGACTGCCGTCTGTGCCGCGGCGATTCTAGCATCGTGGGGTGGGATGATGAAGAAAACTGAAGAATGGGACTTGCGGGGAGAAGGGGAGAGAGTGTAGCGAAAGCTACTGGGGGAGCCGAAGCTCCCCCCCAAATAGGTGCGTGCTTTGTTTTTATTATGATTACCGGGCTTGTTGTTTTTGTTTGTAGACCCGACCCTCGAAGCTATCTGCTTCGGGGAACCTTCCACACATGGAAGGTTTCAATAGCAAACGGATTGCTTTGGTCGCTGAGTGAGCAATGATCTTTCGATCCAACCAGTTTTGCGTGCTGTCTCAAGACAGTTTTATTCTTCTTGACTGGTTGCGGGACTTCTCCCGACGGCTACCCTTCTCCAAAAGAATCAGTTAGCTGCGCCTCCGCGATCTTGTTTTTGTTGTGCTGGAGTCGTTTCGTCTTGTTTTTATTGTGAGTGGTCGTGCTTGTTATTGTTGTTGTGCCAATAACAAAGCAGATGCCGTGCCAACTTTTGCGATTCCTTATTTTTCAAGGGCTTGCGAGGATTTGCCCTCGGGCGGCAGGCACAAAAAAGCCGGGTTTCCGTTACCGATGAACCCGGCTTTTGTTACGGAGCATGTCTCCGGTAACAGTGTGAAGGGTGTTACGAGTCGGCCGATGCGCCGGATTTGCGACGCGGGATGCCCAGGCGCTGGCGGCGTTCCCACAGGCATTTGCGGCTGATCCCCAGCTTGCGGGCCAGCTCGGTCTCGGTCATGTGGTCCTGATGCTCGAGGACGAAGTGCTGGAAGTAATCCTCCAGCGACAGGTCCTCGGTGGGCTCGTGGTTGCTGGCGCTGCCGTTGCTCGAGCGCAGGTCGCCGTCATCGCCGAAGTCGTCTTCCAGGTCATCCAGCTCGATGTCGATGCCCAGCAGGTCGGCGGGGATTTCCTGGCCTTCGCTGAGGATCACGGCGCGCTCGATGGCGTTTTCCAGCTCTCGTACGTTACCCGGCCATGGGTAGTGACGGATGGCCTGTTCGGCTTCGTGGGAGAAGGTCAGTGCCGGGCGCCCCATCTGGGAGCACTGGCGCGCCAGGAAGGAGCGCGCGATTTCCATCACGTCCGCGCCACGCTCGCGCAGCGGCGGCAGTTTCAGCGAGATGACGTGCAGGCGGTAATAGAGGTCTTCGCGGAACTGGCCGGTCTTGGCCAGCATCTTCAGGTCGCGGTGGGTCGCGGCGATCAAGCGTACATCGACCTTCTGCGATTGCACCGAGCCGACGCGGCGGATCTCGCCTTCCTGCAGCACGCGCAGCAGGCGCGCCTGGGCCTCGAGCGGCAGTTCGCCGATCTCGTCGAGGAACAGCGTGCCGCCATCGGCGGCTTCGACCAGCCCCGCACGGCCCGCGCTGGCGCCGGTGAAGGCGCCTTTCTCGTGGCCGAACAGTTCGGATTCGATCAGGGTTTCCGGGATCGCCGCGCAGTTCACCGAGATCAGTGGCGCCTTGGTGCGCCTGGACAGGTTGTGCAGCGCGCGGGCGACCAGTTCCTTGCCAGTGCCGGACTCACCCTGGATCAGCACATTGGAGTCGGTGGGCGCGACCTTGCGGATCTTGGTGTACAGCTCCTGCATCGGCGGGCAGGAACCGATGATGCCGATCTCGCCGTCCGCGGCGGCGGTGTTACCGCTACTGCGCTCCGCAGCCTTGGCGTTACCGCGGGTTTCGGCAGGAGCGTTACGGTTCTCCTGGCGATCCTTGAGGATGCGCGCCACGGCCTGGAGCATTTCGTCATGGTCGAATGGCTTGGCGATGTAGTCCACCGCGCCCATCTTCATCGAGTCCACCGCCGAGCGCAGGCTGGCGTAGCTGGTCATGATCAGCACCGGGGTGCCCTGGGCCAGCTTGATCAGCTCGGTACCGGGCGCGCCGGGCAGGCGCAGGTCGCTGACGATCATGTCGAAGGAGGGGATGCTGTAGCGCTCCTGGGCCTCCTGCACCGAACCGGCCTCGCTGACCTGGTACTGGTTCCGCTCGAGCAATCGTCGCAGGGCGGAACGGATGATGGTTTCGTCTTCGACGATGAGGATATGTGCCATGTATTCAGCTCTCTCGACGTGCTCGTTTACTGCTCGGCCGTCGGGCCAGGATGCCGCGGCAAGGTGACGCTGATGCGGGTTCCGCATTCGCGTTCGGGGTCAGCCGGGCTGTCTATGGTGATTTGCCCATAATGCTCTTCCACGATCGAATAGACCAGAGCGAGCCCCAGGCCGGTTCCTTTGCCCGGGTCCTTGGTGGTGAAGAACGGCTCGAACAGGCGGTCGATGATCGACTTGGGTATTCCGCTGCCTTCGTCCTCGACGATCAGGTCGATGGTCTGCTCGGACGCTTCGGTGCGCACGCGGATCGCGCCATTGGGCGGAGACGCGTCGCGGGCGTTGGACAGCAGGTTGATCAGAACCTGCGCCAGGCGCTGGGAGTCGCCTTCCACCCAGTGTTCCGGATCGCACAGGTTGAAGAACTGCACGTCGACGCTGCGCTTGTTCAGCGACAGCAGGCCGATGGCTTCCTGTGCGACGTCCGCCAGGCACACCGGCTCTGCTGCAACCTGTTTGCCACCGGCGTGGGCGAAGCTCATCAGCGACTGCACGATGCGCGACACCCGCTTGGTCTGCTCGAGGATCTGTCCGCTGATCTCGGTCAGCTCGCCATCGCCTTCGCGTTCTTCCCGCAGGTTCTGCGCCAGGCAGGCAATGCCGGTAATGGGGTTGCCGATCTCGTGGGCGACCCCGGCGGCCAGGCGGCCGATGGAGGCCAGGCGCTCGGAGTGGATCAGCTTGTCTTCCAGCGACTGGGTTTCGGTGAGGTCTTCGACCAGCAACACCAGGCCGCTGTTACCGGGCGCGAGCGGCTCCTCGATCGCCGCCTTGTGCAGGTTCAGCCAGCGGGTCTGGCCTTCGATGGACAGGCGCTGCTTGTGCAGGTGCTCGTCGGGCGCGTCGATGAAGCCTTCCAGCAGCCCGCGCCACGGTTCGGGCAGGGCGGCCAGGCGCGAGCCGACCACGCGCTGTGCGCTGACCCCGGTGAGTTCCTCGATGGCGCGGTTCCACATGAGGATTTCCTGGTCCTTGGCCAGCGAGCAGACGCCCATCGGCAGGTCCTGCAGGGTCTGGCGGTGATAGCGACGCAGGGTATCGAGTTCGGCGGCCAGGCCGGTAAGCCGGGAGTGGTAATCCTCCAGGCGGCTCTCGATGAAGTGGATGTCCTCGGTGACGTAAGCCTCGCTGCTGGCCTTGTAGGGCAGGAAGGTTTCCACCATGTCCTGCGCCACGCTCGGGCCCATCAGGCCGGAGAGGTTCGCCTCGATGCGGTCACGCAGGCGGCGCAGGGCATAGGGGCGGCGCTCGTCGAACGGCAGGTGCAGGTCGCGCAGGGCCTGTTCCACTTCGCGCTGGGCAGTCTTCGCACCCAGCGGCTTGGCCAGCTGACTGGCGAATTCCTGCGGGGACACGGCGATCAGTTCGCGGCGCTGTGGGCGGCGGACGTTATCCACGGCGCAGGCTTCGGCGGCGCCCTTTTCTTCATCGCTGGCTTCGGTGAACAGCGAGACCAGGGTGAACACCAGTACGTTGGCTGCCAGCGAGGCCAGTGCTGCGAGGTGCCACGTGGTGTCGTCGAGCACGTAGAGCGAATTGAACAGCGGCAGGTAAATGCTCTGCATGTTCGCGACCAGCGGGGTGAGCATGGTCGCGCCCCACACCAGCATGCCCGCGACCAGGCCGGCGATGAAGCCGCGGCGGTTGGCGGTCGGCCAGTAGAGCACGGCCAGCGCGCCGGGGAGGAACTGCAGGGTGGCGACGAAGGAGACGATGCCCAGGTTGGACAGGTCCTGCTCGGCGCCCAGCACCAGGTAGAAGGCATAGCCGGCCATGATGATGGCGGCGATCAGCGCGCGACGGGTCCACTTCAGCCAGCGGTAGATGTTGCCTTCGGCCGGCGGCTGGTAGAGCGGCAGCACCAGGTGGTTGAGCACCATGCCGGAGAGCGCCAGGGTCATCACGATGATCAGGCCGCTGGCGGCGGAGATGCCGCCGACGAAGGCGGTCAGCGCCAGCGCCGGGCTGTCCACCGAGATGCCCAGGCCGAGGGTGAAGTATTCCGGGTTGGTCGAGGCGCCCAGGTGCAGGCCGGCCCAGAGGATCGGTGGCACCGCCAGGCTCATCGGCAGGAGGAACAGCGGCAGGCCCCAGCTGGCGCTGAGCAGCGAGCGCGGGTTGAGGTTCTCGGTGAAGGTCATGTGGAACATGTGCGGCATCACGATGGCCGCGGCGAAGAACACCAGCAGCAGCGTGCGCCAGGGCCCTTCGGCCAGCGGAGTGTGCAGGGTGCTCAGGGCTTCCTGGTTCTGCAGCAGCCAGACTTCCAGGCCGTCCGGCCCGCCGAACACGCCGTAGAGGGCGAACAGGCCGATGGAGCAGAGCGCGATAAGCTTTACCAGCGATTCGAAGGCGATCGCCATCACCAGTCCCTCATGTCGCTCGCGGGTGGCGATGTGGCGCGCGCCGAAGAGGATGGCGAACAGCGTGATCAGCGCGCAGAACGCCAGCGCCGCCCGGTTGGGCTCGGATTCGCGGGTGAGGATGCTGATCGAGTCGGTCACCGCCTGGATCTGCAATGCCAGCATCGGCAGCACGCCGATCAGCATGAACAGGGTGGTCAGCGCGCCTGCCCAGGTGCTGCGGAAGCGGAAGGCGAACAGGTCGGCCAGCGAGGACAACTGGTAGGCCCGCGTGATGCGCAGGATCGGGTAGAGCAACACGGGGGCGAGCAGAAAGGCGCCGGAGACACCCAGGTAGATCGCCAGGAAGCCGTAGCCGTACTGGTAGGCCAGCCCGACGGTGCCATAGAAGGCCCAGGCGCTCGCGTACACGCCCAGTGACAGGGTGTAGATGAGTGGGTGGCGCACCAGCCGGCGGGGAATGAAGCCGCGCTCGGTAATCCAGGCGACGCCGAACAGGACCATCAGGTAGGAGGCGCTGATCAGAATCAGCTGGGTGAGGCTAAAGCTCGTCAGCATCGCGCTGGCTCTGCAGGATGAAGGTGACGACGATCAGGATCAGCCACAGCAGATACGGGCGGTACCAGGCGCCGTGGGGATCGATCCACCAGTCCATGATGGCCGGCGAGAACAGGTAGATGCCCACGACCAGGAGCAACACCAGTCGGTAGATGTACATGTCGTCTCTCTCTTGGTTCGGCGGGCAGGCTACCTGTGCGCACAGTCGCCGGCAAGCCGGCCGCCGGTGGGGACGGGTACAAGTCTAGAGCTGCGCGTCTTCCAGCGTCAGGCTGTGGGGGATGGCAGTGGCATCCCAGTGCGCGATGCCCCAGGCGAGCGCCTCGTGTGGCGTGGCCTGCAGCAGGTCGGCGGGAGGCATCTGGCCCAGCGCCTTCAGTGCGCGCACCAGCAGCGGGGCGGCCTGGGCGGCATCCAGCGGCGGCGAGCGGTAGGACTTGCCGAGCTTGTGGCCGTCGGGCTGGATGATCAGCGGCACGTGCAGGTAACGCGGCGCGGCGATGCCCAGCAGTTCCTGCAGGTAGAGCTGGCGAGGCGTGTTGTCGAGCAGGTCGGCGCCGCGAACGATGTCGGTTACACCCTGCCAGGCGTCGTCCAGCACTACAGCCAGTTGATAGGCGAACAGCCCGTCGCGGCGGCGGATGATGAAGTCGCCCACTTCGCGCCCGAGGTGCTGGTGGAACTCGCCCTGCAGGCGGTCGGTGAAGCGGTAGTCCAGCTCCGGCACGCGGATGCGGATGGCGACGTCACCGTGCCAGTCGTGCTGGGCGTTGCGGCAGGTGCCGGGGTAGATGCCGTTGCTGCCTTCGAGTTGCTTGCGCGAGCAGGTGCAGGCATAGGCCAGGCCGCTGCGCAGCCATTGCTCGACCTGGGCTGCGTAGACGTCGCCACGATCGCTCTGGCGTTCCACCGGGCCGTCCCATTCGAAGCCGTAGCGTTCGAGGGTCTCCAGGATGGCGGCCTGGGCGCCGGGCATTTCGCGTGGCGGGTCGAGGTCTTCCATGCGCACCAGCCACGTTCCACCGACGGCGCGCGCATCCAGGTAGGACGCGACGGCCGCTACCAGTGACCCGAAGTGCAGGTAGCCGCTGGGCGTGGGGGCGAAGCGGCCGACGTAGCGGGAGGCGGGCATGGAGGCTCTCTGCTGGAAAACCATCTATAGGGCACGGAAACGAAACGGGGCGCCGCAGCGCCCCGTTCGGGATCAACCAGGCTCAGGAGCCCAGCTGCTTTTCCTTGATTTCCGCCAGGGTCTTGCAGTCGATGCACAGGGTGGCGGTGGGGCGGGCTTCCAGACGGCGGATGCCGATCTCGACGCCGCAGGAATCGCACCAGCCGTAATCGTTGTCTTCGATCAGTTGCAGGGTCTCGTCGATCTTCTTGATCAGCTTGCGCTCGCGGTCGCGGGCGCGCAGCTCGAGGCTGAACTCTTCTTCCTGGCTGGCACGGTCGGCCGGGTCCGGGAAGTTCGCCGCTTCGTCCTGCATGTGGTGCACCGTGCGGTCCACTTCTTCCATCAGCTCAACTTTCCATTTGTTGAGGATGGAGGTGAAGTGCGCGCGCATGCGATCACTCATGTACTCCTCGCCCTTGGTTTCCTGGTAGGGCTCGAAGCCACGAATCAGTTGGCTGCTCTGTTGTTTTGCTTTGGTGGGCATGGATGACCGCCTCTCACTCTCGCTAATCCTCTCGCGGATGGTCCCTCTCCGGCACCGCCGGCCCCGCGCTCGCAAGCGGGCGAACTTACCAGAACGATTACCGGGACGCTACTCCCGGTTGTCGAGCCTGGCAGTGCCCGCACATACCTGATCGCCAGCTTGCCGACCCGCCAGTCACGGCCAGTGGGTTTGCCGGCAAACCGTCGCAGGATCGCTGGCGTTTGCCAGACGAAGCCTGCAAGTTCCCGGGCGCCGCGCCGTCTCTGCGCGGGCGCCCCAGTATTCATCAGTGGCCTGTTAGAATCCCGGCTCTGTCGCAAAGTTCGGAATATTCCATGGCCATCACCTTCAGTGCGCGCAGTCGCGCCATCGAACCCTTCCACGTCATGGCGCTGCTGGCGCGGGCCAACGAGCTGCAGGCCGCGGGCCACGACGTCATCCACCTGGAAATCGGCGAGCCGGACTTCACAACTGCCGCGCCCATTGTCGAGGCTGGGCAGAAGGCCCTGGCAAATGGTCACACGCGCTATACCGCCGCACGTGGCCTGCCGGCCTTGCGCGAGGCCATCGCCGGCTTCTATGCCCAGCGCTATGGCCTGTCGATCGATCCGCAACGCATTCTCGTCACGCCCGGCGGTTCCGGCGCCCTGCTGCTCGCCAGCAGCCTGCTGGTGGACCCGGGCAAGCACTGGCTGCTGGCCGATCCGGGCTACCCGTGCAATCGCCACTTCCTGCGCCTGGTGGAGGGCGCCGCGCAATTGGTGCCGGTTGGCCCGGAGAGCCGCTACCAGCTCACACCGGCGCTCATCGAGCGGCACTGGGATCAAGACAGTGTAGGCGCTCTGGCCGCTTCGCCGGCGAATCCTACGGGCACCCTGTTGCACAAGGATGAACTCGCGGCGCTGTCCTCCACCCTGAAGGCGCGCGGCGGTCATCTGGTGGTGGACGAGATCTACCACGGCCTGACCTATGGCGTGGATGCGCCCAGCGTGCTGGAGGTGGATGACGACGCCTTTGTCCTCAACAGTTTCTCCAAATATTTCGGCATGACCGGCTGGCGCCTGGGCTGGCTGGTGGCGCCGCAGGAAGCGGTGGGCGAGTTGGAGAAGTTGGCGCAGAACCTTTATATCAGTGCGCCGAGCATGGCCCAGCATGCCGCGCTGGCCTGTTTCGAGCCGGCGACTCTGGCGATCCTCGAAGAGCGCCGCGAAGCGTTCCGCCGTCGCCGCGACTACCTGCTGCCGGTGTTGCGCGAGTTGGGCTTCGGAATTGCCGTGGAGCCGGAGGGTGCCTTTTATCTGTACGCGGATATCAGTGCCTTCGGTGGCGACGCCTTCGCCTTCTGCCAGCACTTCATCGAGACCGAGCACGTCGCCTTCACGCCCGGCATTGACTTCGGGCGTTACCAGGCGTCGCACCACGTGCGCTTTGCCTACACCCAGAGCGTCGAACGCCTGCAGCAGGCGGTGGAGCGTATCGCCCGCGGCCTGAAGACCTGGCGGCCCTGATGCGCTTCGAGCCGGCGCTGATCGAGGCGCGCCTGATCAAACGCTACAAGCGCTTCCTGGCGGACATCGCGACCGTCAGCGGCGAGCAACTCACCATCCACTGCCCGAACACGGGCTCGATGCTCAACTGCATGAGCGAAGGTTGCCGCGTCTGGTTCAGCCGCTCCGACGATCCCCAGCGCAAGCTGCCGGGCACCTGGGAACTGGTGGAAACCCCGCAGGGCCGGCTGGCCTGCGTGAACACCGGACGCGCCAACCGGCTGGTGGAGGAGGCGCTGCTGGCTGGCACGGTGACCGAGCTGGCGGGCTTCGACGAACTACGCCGAGAAGTGGCCTACGGGCAGGAGAAGAGTCGCGCGGACTTCCGCCTGATGTACGCCAGCCAGCCGGTGTTCGTGGAGGTGAAGAGCGTGACGCTGGGCTTCGACGGCACCACGGTCGCCGCTTTCCCCGATGCCGTCACCCTGCGTGGGGCCAAGCACCTGCGCGAGCTGGCGACGCTGGCGCGCGAGGGCATGCGTGCGGTGCTGCTGTACGCAGTGAATCTCTCGGATATCGAGGCGGTGCGGCCGGCCATGGAAATCGACCCGGCTTACGCCTCGGCACTCGCTGAGGCACGCAACGCTGGCGTGGAAGTGCTGGCGTATGGAGCGCGGATCGATACCCGGGAGATTCGTCTGGAGCGGCCGTTGAAGGTGTTGTTGTAGGAGTGGCCCACGGGCCCGCTCCTACATTTCCAGCCAGATGCCCTGCTCGTCCTCCCGGCAGGGCAATGCCTCCAGCGCATCCCCCAGGCATGGCCCCTGGATGCACTCACCGGTCTCGATCAGGAACAGGGCGCCATGGTGGCCGCACTGCAACAGGCGGCCGCTGGAATCCAGGTACTGCTCGGCGTCGTAGCCCAACGGGATCTCCCGGTGCGGGCAACGGTTGTGGTAGGCGTAGACGCGGCCCTGGCGGCGCACGGCGAAGAGGTTCAGGCCAGCGGCCTTGAAGCCCCGGCTCTGGCCTTCGGCCAGGTCGTGCGGGGCGCAGAGCAGGATCATCCGGGGTCTTTCCATCCAGGTGCGGTATCAGGAGACAGGCATTATCCGCGCGGGGATGCTGACACCGGAAGAGGGTGCACTTCCGTGTGCTGAAGAGGGTGATCGGCGCTGGCTTGCCGGCGAAATCGGCGCCGACCTTAAGCCTCTCTGCAATCTAATGCAAATAATTATCAAATAGATTTCCTGGATTTCCTGTGGCAAGGTTCGTCCATGCTGCCGCCTAGCGGCTGGCCACCTTTCGAATGAGGAATTCTGCGATGACGACCCTGACTGCGCCGGCCTCCGAGCTGTACCGCGCCTGGCAAGCCCTGCGCGCCGAGAAACCGCGCCTGCGCGCCCGCGATGCCGCGCAACACCTGGCCGTGAGCGAAGCCGCACTGACGGCCAGCCGTCTGGGCGTGGATGCCGTGCGCCTGCGTACCGACTGGGCCGGGCTGCTGCCGGCACTGGGCGAGCTGGGCCAGATCATGGCGCTGACTCGCAACGAACATTGCGTGCACGAGCGCAAGGGGCCGTATCGCGACGTGACCGTGTCCGCCAATGGCCAGATGGGCCTGGTGGTGTCCCCGGACGTCGACCTGCGGCTGTTCCTCGGTGGCTGGGCCAGCGCCTTTGCGATCAGCGAGGAGACCGCCCGCGGCATCCAGCGCAGCATTCAGATTTTCGACCGCCAGGGCACTGCGGTACACAAGGTCTTCCTCACCGAGCACAGCGATCCTGCTGCCTGGGAGCCGCTGGTGCGCCGCTTCACCGCAGTCGAGCAGCGCGCCGAGCTCGATTTGGCCCCGCTGGAGCCCAGGGCCGCCGCGCTGGCCGATGGCGAGATCGATGTAGCCGCATTGCGAGAGGGCTGGGCCGCGTTGAAAGATACCCACCACTTCTTCGCCTTGCTCAAGCAGCACAAGGTCCAGCGTACCCAGGCGCTGCGCCTGGCCGGTCGCGAATGGGCCGAGCCGCTGGCCACCGCGGAACTGCCGCGCCTGCTGGAGGCGGCCGGGGCTACTCAATTGCCGATCATGCTCTTCGTCGGCAATGCCCACTGCATCCAGATCCACACCGGCACCGTGGAGAACCTCACGTGGATGGACGACTGGTTCAACGTCCTCGACCCGCTGTTCAACCTGCACCTGAAGACGCCAGGCGTGGTCGAGCTGTGGCGCGTGCGCAAGCCCAGCAGCGACGGCGTGATCACCAGTTGGGAAGCCTTCGACGCCACTGGCGAGCTGGTACTGCAGGTGTTCGGCGCGCGCAAGCCTGGAGTGCCGGAGCTGCAGGGCTGGCGCGAGCTTGCCGAATCCTTTCCGGCGCTCTGAGGATCGACTCATGAAGACTTCCATGACTGCCCGTGCGCTGCTCGCTGGTCTCTGCCTGACGGCCACCAGCGCGCTGGCCGATTCGCTGCCGCAGCGCTGGGTGAGCGCCGGTGGATCGCTGAGCGAATGGGTCGTCGCCCTGGGCGGCGAAAGCAAACTGGTAGGCGTCGACACCACCAGCCTGCACCCGGCATCCCTTCATGCGCTGCCGAAGATCGGCTACCAGCGGCAACTCGCCGCCGAAGGCATCCTTGCCTTGAGGCCGGACATCCTGCTGGGCAGTGAAGAGATGGGGCCGCCACCGGTGCTGCAACAACTGCGTGCTGCTGGCGTGCGAATCGAGACGCTCTCCGCCAAGGCTGACGAAAAGACCGTGCACGACACCATTCAGCGACTGGGCGAACTGCTCGGTGCGCCGGACAAGGCGAAGCAGGTCGAGGCGGACTTCGACGCACGCCTTGCGGCGCAGGGTGCCTGGGTGACGAGCGCCCAGTCCGCACAGGCTGTGCCCGGCGTCGTCCTGCTGGTCGGGCATGCCGGCGGCAACCTGCTGGTGGCCGGGCAGGACACCTCCGGCGACTGGCTGATCCAGCACGCTGGCGGCCGCAACCTGGCGACGCATACTGGTTACAAGACGTTATCGACCGAAGCGCTCACTGCGCTGAACCCACAGGTGGTGGTGCTCAGCGACCGTGCCCTGGAAGGCGACAAGGCCCGTGCCGCGCTGACCCAGCAGAACCCTGGCCTGGCTGCCACCAGCGCACTGCGTGAGGGCCGCGTGCTGGTGCTCGATCCGACCCTGCTGGTGGGTGGCCTCGGACCGCGAATCCCTGACGGACTGGCTAGCCTCTCCCGAGCCTTTTATCCTTCCGCGCAGGCCCTGAACACGGAAAGTCGTCCTTGACCCGGATCGTTACCGCTCGACCGCTGTTCCTGTCACTCGGTTTCCTTCTGCTGCTGGTCGTCTGGCTCTCACTGGCTCTCGGGCCGGTGAGCCTGCCGCTGGGCGACACCCTGCGCGCGCTGGCGCACATGGCTGGCCTGCCGGTGGCCGCCGATGGCCTTGGCCAGGCCGAACTGATCGTCGGGCAGATTCGTCTGCCGCGTACCTTGCTCGGCCTCGCAACCGGCAGCGTGCTGGCGCTCGCTGGCGTAGCGATGCAGGGGCTGTTCCGCAATCCGCTGGCCGATCCGGGCCTGATCGGCGTCTCCAGTGGTGCCGCGCTGGGCGCCGCGATTGCCATCGTCTTCGGCGCGTCCATCGGTGGACTGCCCGAGGCCTTCGCACCTTATCTGCTGTCCGCGTGCGCCTTTGCCGGCGGGCTGCTGGTCACGGCGCTGGTCTATCGCCTGGGGCGCCACAATGGCCAGACCAGCGTAGCGACCATGCTGCTGGCCGGCATTGCGCTGACGGCGCTGGCGGGCGCGCTGATCGGCCTGTTCACCTACCTCGCCGACGACGCCACGCTGCGCACGCTGACCTTCTGGAACCTCGGCAGCCTCAACGGCGCGAGCTATCCGCGACTGTGGCCGCTGCTGCTGATCACCCTGCTCGTGGCATGTTGGCTGCCGCGCCGGGTGAATGCGTTGAATGCATTGCTGCTGGGCGAATCCGAAGCGCGTCACCTGGGCTTCGATGTCGAGCGGCTGAAAGTCGAACTGATCCTCTGCACCGCGCTGGGCGTGGGGGCCGCCGTGGCTGCCGCCGGGATGATCGGCTTCATCGGCCTGGTGGTGCCGCACCTGCTGCGCCTGATCGTCGGCCCGGATCACCGTGTGCTGCTGCCCGCCTCAATGTTCGGTGGCGCGATTCTCCTGTTGCTCGCCGACCTGATCGCACGGCTGGCGCTGGCGCCGGCGGAGCTGCCGATCGGTATCGTCACCGCGCTGATTGGCGCGCCGTTCTTCCTCTACCTGCTGATCCGGGGGCGTTCCTGATGCTGTGCGCAGACAAGCTGCTGGTGAGGCGCGGCGCCCAGACCGTCCTGCAGGAGGTGAGCCTGACGCTGCAGCCGGGCGAAGTGCTCGGGGTGCTGGGCCCGAACGGTGCGGGCAAGAGCACGCTGCTCGGGGCCATGAACGGCGAGCTGCCGTTGGCCGGTGGTTCGGTAAGCCTCGACGGTCGACCGCTGGCGTCCTGGCAGGGCAACGAACGCGCTCGCCGGCTGGCCGTATTGCCCCAATCGTCTTCGCTGAATTTTGCGTTTCCCGTCGAGGCGGTGGTGGGTTTCGGGCGATTGCCCCACGACAGTGGTCGTCAGCGCGACGAGGAAATCATCCGTGACGCCATGGCTGCCGCCGACGCCTCGCACCTGGCGGGGCGCAGTTACCTCGCGCTGTCCGGCGGCGAACGCCAGCGGGTGCATCTCGCGCGGGTATTGGCACAGCTCTGGCCCGGCGGACCGGAGCAAGTGTTGCTTCTGGACGAGCCGACGTCGGCGCTCGATCCGCTGCACCAGCACACCACTCTGCAGGCCGTGCGTGATTTTGCCGGGCGTGGCGCAGCGGTGCTGGTCATCCTGCACGACCTGAACCTCGCGGCGCGATACTGTGATCGTCTGCTGTTACTGCACGCGTCGCGCGCGCATCTGCTCGGCACGCCCCGCGAGGTGTTACAGGCCGAGCCGCTGCGCACCGTCTTCGGCCTCGATGTGCTGGTGCAGGAGCATCCGGAGCGCGGTCATCCGCTGATCATCGCGCGCTGAAAGGAGTCGCCATGAAAAAAGTCCTGCTCGTTCCGTTTCTGGCATTGCTCGCTGCCTGCCAGAGCCAGGTTGCGGCTCCGACGCTGCCTGTCTGGCAGAGTCCGGAGGGGCGCGACAGCGTCGATCTGGGCGTGATCCGCGACCTGCGCAGCGGCGAACAGCTTTCGCCGGCGCAATTGCTCGACCGTCTCGCCGTCGCGCCGCGGGTGATCGTCGGCGAACAGCACGATAACCCCGATCACCATGCGCTCGAGCTTTGGCTGGTGCGTGCCCTGGCCGAGCGCCGTCCGACTGGCAGCGTGTTGCTGGAGATGCTCAACCCCGACCAGCAGGATGCGGTGACTGCAACCCAGGCTGCTGCGGCTAGTGGCGCGTTGCCTACCGACCTGATCGGCGCGCTGCATTGGCAGGCAGGTTGGGACTGGTCGCAGTACGGCCCGCTGCTGACCTGGCTGCTGAAGCAGCCGGCGCCCTTGTTGGCGGCCAATCTGGATCGCAGCGAGATCATGGACATCTATCGGAGCAAGCCCGAGCTGCAAGGTACGGCCTCGACGGCAGCTGCCGTGCGAGACGCGCTGTTGGAGGATATCCGTGATTCCCACTGTGGCCTGCTGCCGGACAGTCAGCTGCCGGCGATGCTCGCGGTGCAACAGCAACGAGACCGACGCATGGCCGAACGCTTCAAGGCGGCGCCTGAACCTTCGGTGCTGATTGCCGGCGGCTTCCACGCACGGCGAGACCTGGGCGTTCCATTGCACCTGAAGGACATAGGGGGCGCGCAAGGGCTCGAGGTGGTGATGCTGGTGGAGGTCGGCAAGGCTGTCGCGCCGGCTCAGGCCGACTATGCGTGGTACACGCCGGCACAACCACCGACCGATTACTGCGCGCAGATGCGTGGCAAGATGTGAAAGGGCCGAAAGGCCCTTTTTCATTGGCGCACCAGGAGGCTGCAGCAGAAGTCGCGGGCAAAAAAAGACCCGGCAAAGTGCCGGGTCCAAACCGTGATTAGCCTGATGAGGAGATAATCTGAAGAGCCCGACTGCGTGGTCTCTCTAGCTTATCCAACTGGCCTCGCAGCCAGTGGTTGTAATAATAACCATTATCATTTGAGAGTCAACACCTTTTCTTCGAATGAGCCGAAGTTTTTTCGCTGGCCAGGAAAGCGGGGTGCGAAGGAAAAAATCGAGGCAAAAAAAGACCCGGCAAAGTGCCGGGTCGAAACCGTGATTAGCCTGATGAGGAGATAATCTGAAGAGTCCGACTGCGTGGTCTCTTGAGGTTATCGATCTGGCCTCGCGACCAGATGACTCAATAATAATCATTATCATTTGAGAGTCAACCTCTTTTCTGCGAATTTTTTCTCGCCTGCGAAGCACCGTCAGCGCAAACGAAAAAGCCCGGCGCTGGGCCGGGCTTTTCGCGGGAAAGCGGATCAGTCGGCCTGGCGTTGCAGGCGCAGCTGGGTCACTTCCTTGTTCAGCAGGTCGATGCGTCGTGCCATGCCTTCGATGAGGCTGTGGGCGATGCGCGGGTTGCTCTGCATCAGGCTGAGGAACTGGTCCTTCGGGATCACCATCACCGTGCACGGCTCGCTGGCAATCACCGAGGCGCTGCGTTTCTCGCGGGTGAACACGGCCATGGCGCCGAAGATTTCATCCTTCTGCACATCACCGACCTTCTGACCGTCGACGAACGCTTCGGCGTGGCCCTCGATGATGATGAATACGTGCTCGGCGTCGTCACCCTGCTGGATCAGCTGGGCGCCTGCAGCGAAGTGCTGGAAGCCGGTGGCCGGTCGAATCTCCGGTTGCTTGAGGTGCGCCAGGGCATCCGACAACAGCGCGGTGTGCCCGATCAGGTAGTGCAGGAACTGCTCCTGGCGCTGCTCGTTGCTGTGGATATGCCGGAACACTTCGCTGCGCGAATAAGGGATCAGGCACAGCGGCTCTTCGCTGACGTAGCGGCAGGGCGGAAGCTCGATACCCTGGCGCAGGCCGACGAGGTCGCCTTCCTGCAGATAGAACAGCGGGCGCTCGTCCACCAGCGCGTGGACCAGTCCGTTTTCGATGAGGAACAGGTGCTTGCCGGGCAGCTCGCCTTCGAGGTCGTCGGAACGCTCCAGGCGAATGGCTTCGCCGGCGGGTTCCAGGCCGGCAAGCAATTGCGCCGGAATGCCCTGCAGGCGATTGATTAGTCGATCGGCGTAAGCAGGTTGTTCACCGAGTAGGTACATGGCCGTAATTCCTTGATATGGCGACGGTCGAGGGCGCACGAAGGGCCCTGAAACCATAAGCGGACAGGCACCTTGCGTAAACATTTTCACACAGAGCTTGTGAGCTAGCTCTTGTTACGTGCAGGAAATGTCTCAAGCTCGCCAAGAAGAGCGGCCTTATGCGCGGGCGGAAGGTCATTCCAGTGCACATCCAGCAGCGCGCCCTCGATGGCATAGAGCAGCACTTTCGACGCGCGGAAGCCGCGGGCGCGCACGGCCCGGTAGGCGCCAACCGCCCCCAGGCGGCGCAGGTCGCTGGCGCTGTGAATGCCCACGGCATGCAGCCATTGGGCGGAGGTCTTGCCGAGGTTCTTCAGGTGCAGCAGTTCGTCGTTCATCGTCTGTCCTTGCGATGGGCGCGATGGGTGTCAGGTCTTGAAGGGGCCGAGAACTGCTCGTAGCGGCCGGACACTCAGAGGGAAGTGTAGCGGTGACTGGGAAAAACGTGGCTTTGTGACATCGTCGAGAATGCGGGGCAGGACGATGTCGTCGTTTGCGGCGGGCTGTGCGGCCTGACTATCGGCCGGAAGCCGCCGTTTGGGGCGATTTCCGGCCGGCAGGCGGGGATCAGAGGCCCGGCAGGCGCTGGCGGATGCTGGCGACCAGGGCATCGAGGCTGGCGGCGTCCGGCGTATCGACGCGCTTGCTGTGCTGCTGCTCCTCGGCGCTGATGGCATCGCGGTTGGCCTGCTGTGCCTGGAGCACTTCCAGGGTTGCGTCGGAAGGGTCTTTGCCTTCGCTCTGGCGCTGAGCCAGCCAGCCGGCGATCACGGCATCCGGTGCGTGGCAGTCGAGGATCAGGAAGGGCACGCCGGTTTCTTCGGCGATCTCCCAGGCCGCGGCGCGCTGCTCGCGCTTGAGGAAGGTGGCGTCCAGCACGACCGGGTAGCCGGCGCGGAGGATGTCGACCGCCAGTTCGTTCAGGCGCTGGTAGGTGGCGAGGGTGGCGTCGGCGTCATAGATGCCTTCCTTGAGCTGGCCTTGCTGCTCGGGATCCTGCTCGCCGAACAGGCGCTTGCGCTCTACGTCCGAGCGCAGGCGAACGGCGCCGAGCGCTTCCACGAGGCGCAGCGCGACCTGGCTCTTGCCGACGGCGGACACGCCGACGGTGACGGCCAGGAAGCGCGACGGAATGGCGCTGTAGCTTTCCGCCAGGTTGGCGTAATTGCGGTACTGGCGCAGGGTCGCGGCCTTCTGCACGGCATCGGTCTGGTGAGCCAGGCTGAACAGCGCGATCTTGGCGCGGACCAGGGCGCGGTAGGCCTTGTAGAAGTTCAGCAGGGCCAGGGACTGGTAGTCGCCGGTGTATTCCAGGTACTGGCTGACGAAACGTCGCGACAGGCACTTCAGGCCACGGTCTTCCAGGTCCATGGCGAGGAAGGCGTAGTCGGCAGTGACGTCGGTGAAGCGGAACGGTTCGTTGAACTCGATGCAGTCGAAGAGCACGACCGTGCCGTCGATGATCGCGGCATTACCCAGGTGAATGTCACCGTGGCACTCGCGGATGAAGCCGTTCGCCTTGCGTTGCTCGAACACGCTGTGCAGGCGCTCGAAGCTGGACTCGGCCCACGCTTCCAGGGCGTCGAGCTGTTGCAGGTCGGCCTTGTCGGAGAGCATCGGGCGGATCTGCTCGAAGTTCTGACGCACCGGTGCCATGCAGGCTTCCGGTGTGCCCAGCGGGTGCTCGGTGGCGACGACCGGGGTGCGCAGGTGGAAGTCGGCGATCTGCTTGGCCAGGCCGTCGATGTGCTCGGCGCTGAGTTCGCCACGGGCCTGTACTTCGCTGAGCAGCTGGCTCTGCGGGAATTCACGGCACTGGAGCATGTACTCGATGGCCGGGCCCTCGCCGTTGAGCTGCGGAGCGGACTCGCTGCCGGTGATGGCGATCACGTCGAGGTACAGGCCGTCGGTGAGGCGCTGGTTCAGGCGCAGTTCTTCTTCGCAGAAGTGCTTGCGCTTGGCGAGGTCGGTGAAGTCGAGGAAGCCGAAGTTCACCGGCTTCTTGATCTTGTAGACGTAGGAGCCAGTGAGCAGCACCCAGGAAATGTGGGTTTCGATGACCCGGAACCCTTCGACCGGATGGGGGAAGAGGGCGGGATTCTGCAGGGCTGCGAGTAGAGTCTGGCTCACGTGATGTCCTTTCCGATCGAATTTCTGAAGGCAGGCATTATGGCGGCTGGGTCGGCGGGTGCAAACTCCGCAGCCGGCCGGCAACCAAATGGCCATCGTGGGGTCATAGCTCGGCGACTGCCTGATTCGTGAGATGCGCGGCAGTTCGCATCAGCCCGGATGCCGCTGGAGCGGCGTCTGTCTCCTGTGGATAAAGTACGTATAATGCGCCGCCATGACGCGTCCCCGATCTTCCAAATCCCGTAAAAAAAGCGGCAAATCGTCGCCTGCCATGCGCAAGTGGCTGGGCTGGGCTCTCAAGCTCGGTCTGGTTGGCGTGGTGGTGCTGGCCGGTTTTGCCGTGTACCTCGATGCGGTTGTGCAGGAGAAGTTCTCCGGCAAGCGCTGGACCATTCCCGCCAAGGTATACGCCCGGCCGCTGGAACTGTTCGTCGGCCTGAAGCTGGGCAAGGACGACTTCCTGCGCGAGCTGGATGCCCTGGGCTATCGCCGTGAAGCCTCGGTCGCAGGGCCTGGCGCTGTCGCGGTGTCCGGCAATGCCGTCGACCTCAATACCCGCGGTTTCCAGTTCTACGAAGGCGCCGAGCCCGCGCAGCGGATTCGCGTGCGCTTCTCCGGCGACTACGTGGCCGGGCTGAGCCGTGCCAACGGCGGCGACCTGGCTGTTGCGCGCATGGAGCCGCTGCTGATCGGTGGCCTGTACCCGGCGCACAACGAAGACCGCATCCTGATCAAACTCGACCAGGTGCCGCCATACCTGATCGATACCCTGGTCGCCGTGGAAGACCGCGACTTCTGGACTCACCATGGGGTTTCGATCAAGTCGATCGCCCGCGCCGTCTGGGTCAACGCCAGTGCGGGCCAGTTGCGCCAGGGTGGCAGTACCCTGACCCAGCAGTTGGTGAAGAATTTCTTCCTGACCAACGAGCGCAGCCTGTCGCGCAAGCTCACCGAAGCGATGATGGCGGTGTTGCTGGAGCTGCATTACGACAAGCGCGAAATCCTCGAGGGTTACCTCAACGAGGTGTTCCTCGGCCAGGATGGTCAGCGCTCGGTGAACGGTTTCGGCCTCGCCAGCCAGTACTTCTTCAGCCAGCCGCTGTCGGAGCTCAAGCTGCCGCAAGTGGCGCTGCTGGTCGGCATGGTGAAGGGGCCGTCCTATTACAACCCGCGCCGCAACCCGGAGCGCGCACTGGAGCGCCGTAACGTGGTGCTCGACGTGCTCGCCGAGCAGGGCGTGATCACTGCCGATGAAGCGGCGGCCGCCAAACAGGCGCCGCTGGGCGTGACCCGTCAGGGCAGCATGGCCAACAGCTCCTACCCGGCGTTCCTCGACCTGGTGAAGCGCCAGTTGCGCGAGGATTACCGCGACGAGGACCTGACTGAGGAGGGTCTGCGCATTTTTACCAGCTTCGACCCGATCCTGCAGATGAAGGCAGAGTCTGCCGTCAGCGAAACCTTCAAGCGCCTCGAGGGCCGCAAGGGTGTCGCCGAGACCGAAACTGCGATGGTCGTGACCAACCCCGAAACCGGTGAGATCCAGGCGCTGCTCGGCAGCCGTGACCCGCGTTTCGCTGGCTTCAACCGCGCCGTCGATGCGGTGCGTCCGATCGGTTCGCTGGTCAAGCCCGCGGTCTATCTGACAGCGCTGGAGCGTCCAAGCCAGTACACCCTGACCAGCTATATCCAGGACGAGCCGTTCCAGGTGAAGGGCAAGGATGGCCAGGTATGGACGCCGAAGAACTACGAAGGCACGGCCAACGGTACGATCTTCCTCTATCAGGGGCTGGCCCGTTCGCTGAACCTGTCCACGGCCAGGCTGGGCCTCGACCTGGGCGTGCCGAACGTGCTGAAGACCCTGGAGCGCCTGGGTGTGTCGCCGAACTGGCCGGCCTATCCGTCGATGCTGCTGGGTGCGGGTGCGCTGAGCCCGATGCAGGTTGCGACCATGTACCAGACCATCGCCAGCGGCGGCTTCAATACCCCGCTGCGGAGTATCCGCAGTGTACTGGCCGCCGACGGACAGCCGCTCAAGCGTTATCCGTTCCAGGTCGAGCAGCGTTTCGATCCCGGCTCCATCTACCTGCTCCAGAGCGCGATGCAACGCGTAATGCGCGAGGGTACCGGGCGTTCGGTGTACAACCAGCTGCCGGCGTCCCTGACCTTGGCGGGCAAGACTGGCACCACCAACGACTCCCGCGACAGCTGGTTCTCCGGTTTCGGTCAGGACCTGCTGGCGGTGGTCTGGATCGGTCGCGACGATAACGGCAAGACGCCGCTGACCGGCGCGACCGGCGCACTGCAGATCTGGACCAGCTTCATGCGCAAGGCCAATCCCGCGCCGCTGGATATGCCGATGCCGGATAACGTCGTGCAGGCCTGGGTCGATCCGCATACCGGGCAGGGCACTGATGCCAACTGCCCCGGTGCGGTGCAGATGCCTTATATTCGAGGAAGCGAACCTGCGCCCGGCGCGGGTTGCGGAAACCAGACGCCGGCCGGCGAAGTCATGGACTGGGTGCGCGGCTGGTTGAACTGATGCAAGAGGATTGGCAGTGAGAAAAGCTTGGTTTGCAGCGTCGGCGACTCTGGCGCTTCTGTCCGGTTGTGCGTCTCCGCAGCACGGTGCGATTCCCGTGCAGGACTCCGGTACCTCCGTCTCCAACTCGGAGCGTGTCGGCCGCGCCGGCAGCAATACGCAGGCGCCGGTTCGTGCTGGCGCGGGCCAGAGCATCCCGCAGGGTGATTCCGGTGTGACCGTGATGGTCCCGCAGGATGCCGGTATGGCACCGATTCAGACCTTCCCGGCGCAGACGGGCGCCGCGCCGATCAGTACGACGCCGATGACCTCGGCGCCGGGCGCTACCGGCTCGACCTACTCGTCGCAACAGCCGATCTCCACCAGTGGCGGCATCACGTCTAATGGTGGGTTCCAGTCGCAGACCTACCAGCAGCCGGTGTACCAGAACCAGCAGGCCGCCCCGGCGAGCCAGGGCAGTACCTACCAGGGGCCGTCCGGGATTCCGTCGAGCAACGCCGGCCTGTCGGCGGACGAGCAACTGGATGGTCCGGTGCTGGCGCTGCTGACCTCCGCCTCGCAACAGCAGGGTGGCGGTGACCTGAATGGCGCTGCCGCCAGCCTGGAGCGCGCCCAGCGCATCGCTCCGCGCGAGCCGCAGGTGCTCTACAAGCTGGCCCAGGTTCGCCTGGCTCAGGGCGATGCCGCGCAAGCCGAACAGGTGGCGCTGCGCGGCCTGTCGCTGGCCAACGGTCGCCCGACCATGCAGGCCAGCCTGTGGGACCTGATCGCCAAGTGCCGTGACCAGCAGGGCAATGCAGCCGGTGCCGCCGAAGCACGTCAGAAAGCCAAGGTGACCCTGTAATGGACGCACGTGTGCTGGCCGTTGCGGATCAACTGCTGCTGATCGAGCGGGAGATGCGTGCGATCGGACTGTGGGGAAGTGAAAGCCCGTCGACGGACAGGCTTTCCAGCGTCGAGCCGTTCTGCGTGGATACGCTGGCGCTCGAGGAGTGGCTGCAGTGGATCTTCCTGCCACGGATGAAACTGATCATCGAGAGTGGCGCGGACCTGCCCAGTGCCTCGGGCATCCGCGCCATCGCGGAAATGGCTTACGCCAGTGAGGGCGCGCGAGTGACAGCGCTGCTGGATGCCCTTGGCGCCTTCGATCAACTGATCAGCCCGACGCCCTGAGGGGCGTCAGTTGCAGTTTTCGCGCAGGCTCTTCTCGCTGGTGGCGATCCGCCCCTGGCGTTCTTCTTCGGTGATCCGCCGCAGATCGCCATTACCGTCGTCCACCCGGATGCGCGGGTTGTTCTTCAGCTGGGCCAGGTCGGTGCGCAGCTTGTCGCATTGCTGAACGCGCTCGGCCTCCTGCTGCGCCACTTCCTGGCGCACTTTCTCGTCGGCAGCCTTCTGCTTCTCGTCCGTGCTGGGTGGTAGCGCCGGCTTGGCGGCAGCGGGTGGCGGGAAGTTGCTGGCCTTGGGCGGGGCAGTATTGGTGTTGACGGCGGCGGCGTCAGTGCCTTCCGGCGGCTGGGCGCCGAAGTGGGTGATGCCCTGGGCGTCGACCCATTTGTAGACCTGCGCGGCCATCACGGTCGGGGCCAGTGCGAGCAGCAGGCTGCCCATGAAAATCGTCCGTCGCATGCGTTGTCGATCCTTGGGATGCGGAGTCTGTCGGTAACTATAACCAAAACGTGCGCTTATTCACTCTGAGAAAGTTCACATCCCGGCTTCATTCAAAGCCATATATGGCTTGACTTGGCCGCTTCGTTTCAGAAGAATCCAAGGTTCGCTGCAGTGGGCCGGCCGCAAGCTGGTTTTACTCGGCAGACAAGAGGTGCTACCCGCGCCGCAAAGTTTCACCCTGTTTCGCGTTACCTCGCGCTGGGTGGAGGCTCTCCGTAACACAAACAGGAGTGTCTCCAGGTTCTGCTCAATCGGCAGTCGACGTAGCCGGCGATTACATTCGCCCATGTCTGCCGGGCAGCCATCCAAGTCGGTCCCCCACGTTGGGGGTTTCCGTATATAGCGTTCTAGAGGTGACAACGTGGAACTTTTATCCGGCGCTGAAATGGTCGTCCGCTCCCTGCGTGACGAAGGCGTTAAGTACATCTACGGGTACCCGGGCGGTGCCCTCCTGCATATCTACGACGCTCTCTTCAAAGAGAACGAAGTGACCCATATTCTGGTTCGCCACGAGCAGGCCGCTACCCACATGGCCGACGGCTATGCGCGTGCCACCGGCAAACCTGGCGTGGTGCTGGTGACCTCCGGTCCCGGCGCGACCAACGCCGTTACCGGCATCGCCACTGCCTACATGGACTCCATCCCGATGGTGGTGATCTCCGGCCAGGTGGCGAGCAACATGGTCGGCACCGACGCGTTCCAGGAAACCGACATGGTCGGTATCTCCCGCCCGATCGTGAAGCACAGCTTCATCATCAAGCACCCGTCGGAAATCCCAGAGGTCATCAAGAAGGCCTTCTATATCGCCCAGTCCGGGCGTCCTGGCCCGGTGGTGATCGATATCCCGAAGGACATGGGCGATCCGACCCAGAAGTTCGAATACAACTACCCGAAGAAGGTGAAGCTGCGCTCCTACAGCCCGGCGGTCCGTGGCCACTCCGGCCAGATCCGCAAGGCAGCAGAGATGATGCTGGCCGCCAAGCGCCCGATCATCTACGCCGGTGGTGGCGTGATCATGGGCAATGCCGCCGAGCCGCTGACGGAAGTCGCGCGCATGCTCAATGTGCCGGTGACCAATACCCTGATGGGTTTGGGTGGCTATCCGGGTACCGATCGCCAGTTCGTCGGCATGCTCGGCATGCACGGCAGCTACACCGCGAACCTCGCGATGCACCACGCTGACGTGATCTTCGCTGTCGGCGCGCGTTTCGACGATCGCGTGATCAACGGCGAGACCGCCGCCAAGTTCTGCCCGAACGCCAAGATCATCCACGTCGACATCGACCCGGCCTCGATCTCCAAGACCGTGAAGGCTGACATCCCGATCGTTGGCCCGGTGGATAGCGTCCTGACCGAAATGGTCGCGATCCTCAAGGAAATCGGCGAGACCCCGAACAAGGAAGCCCAGGCTGCCTGGTGGAAGCAGATCGAGGAATGGCGAGGCACCCGCGGCCTGTTCCCGTACAACATGGGCGACGGCAGCATCATCAAGCCGCAGACCGTGATCGAGACTCTCTGCGAAGTCACTCACGGTGATGCCTTCGTCGCTTCCGACGTGGGTCAGCACCAGATGTTCGCGGCGCAGTACTACCGCTTCAACAAGCCCAACCGCTGGATCAACTCCGGTGGCCTGGGCACCATGGGTTTTGGCTTCCCGGCCGCCATGGGCGTGAAGCTGAACTTCCCCGAAGCCGACGTCGCCTGCGTGACCGGTGAAGGCAGCATCCAGATGAACATCCAGGAGCTGTCCACCTGCCTGCAGTACGACCTGCCGGTGAAGATCGTCAACCTGAACAACGGTGCGCTGGGCATGGTCCGCCAATGGCAGGACATGCAGTACAACAGCCGCTATTCGCACTCCTACATGGAATCGCTGCCGGACTTCGTCAAGTTGGCTGAAGCGTATGGCCACGTCGGCATGCGCATCACCGACCTGAAGGACCTGAAGCCGATGATGGAAGAAGCCTTCGCGATGAAGAATCGCCTGGTCTTCCTCGACATCCAGGTCGATACCAGCGAGCACGTCTACCCGATGCAGATCCGCGGTGGTGCGATGCGCGACATGTGGCTGAGCAAGACGGAGCGTACCTGATCATGCGACACATCATTTCCCTGCTGCTGGAAAACGAACCCGGCGCGCTCTCCCGCGTTGTCGGCCTGTTCTCCCAGCGCAACTACAACATCGAAAGCCTGACCGTCGCCCCGACCGAGGACCCGACGCTGTCGCGCCTGACCCTGACCACCGCCGGTCAGGATGAAGTCATCGAGCAGATCACCAAGAACCTCAACAAGCTCATCGAGGTGGTAAAACTGGTGAACCTCTCGGAGAGCGCGCACATCGAGCGCGAGTTGATGCTGGTGAAAGTGAAGGCTACCGGCGCCCAGCGCGCCGAGGTCAAGCGCACCACCGACATCTTCCGCGGGCAGATCGTCGACGTCACCAGCAGCGTCTACACCGTGCAGCTGGCCGGCACCAGCGACAAGCTGGACAGCTTCATCCAGGCCATCGGCACCGCGTCGATCCTCGAAGTTGTCCGCAGTGGCGTCACCGGCATTGCCCGTGGCGACAAGACTCTCAGCATCTGATTTGAAATACGGCCCACGAGGCCAACTGACAGGGGATTACCCAAATGCGCGTTTTCTACGATAAAGACTGTGACCTCTCCATCGTTCAGGGCAAGAAAGTTGCCATCATCGGTTACGGTTCCCAGGGTCACGCCCACGCCTGCAACCTGAAAGACTCCGGCGTCGACGTCACCGTCGGCCTGCGTGCGGGTTCTTCTTCCGTTGCCAAGGCTCAGAACCACGGCCTGAAAGTCGCTGAAGTGGCTGAAGCCGTTGCCGCTGCCGACCTGGTCATGATCCTGACCCCGGACGAGTTCCAGGGCCGCCTGTACAAGGACGAGATCGAGCCGAACCTGAAGAAGGGCGCTACCCTGGCCTTCGCTCACGGCTTCTCCATCCACTACAACCAGGTCGTTCCGCGCGCTGACCTCGACGTGATCATGATCGCGCCGAAAGCCCCGGGCCACACCGTGCGCTCCGAGTTCGTCAAGGGCGGCGGCATCCCTGACCTGATCGCCATCTACCAGGACGCTTCGGGCAATGCCAAGAACGTCGCGCTGTCCTACGCCTGCGGCGTCGGCGGCGGCCGTACCGGCATCATTGAAACCACCTTCAAGGACGAAACCGAAACCGACCTGTTCGGCGAGCAGGCTGTTCTGTGCGGCGGTTGTGTCGAGCTGGTGAAGGCCGGTTTCGAAACCCTGGTTGAAGCCGGCTACGCTCCGGAAATGGCCTACTTCGAGTGCCTGCACGAACTGAAGCTGATCGTTGACCTCATGTACGAAGGCGGCATCGCCAACATGAACTACTCGATCTCGAACAACGCCGAATACGGCGAGTACGTGACCGGTCCGGAAGTCATCAACGCGGAATCCCGTCAGGCCATGCGCAATGCTCTGAAGCGCATCCAGGACGGTGAGTACGCCAAGATGTTCATCTCCGAAGGCGCCACCAACTACCCGTCGATGACCGCCAAGCGCCGTAACAACGCCGCTCACGGCATCGAAGTCATCGGCGAGCAGCTGCGCGCCATGATGCCGTGGATCGCTGCCAACAAGATCGTCGACAAGACCAAGAACTAAGGTCATTTCGACGAACGAAGAAACGCGGCGCTTGCCGCGTTTTTTCGTTTAGGGGCGGTGATCTGGTATAAAGCGGGGGCGTCGGGTGAGTCTGCGCAGTAGCGTGCCCCGACGAATCTCAGCCTCAACGAGTTCTCAAGGAATCGTCCATGAGTGAAGGTCACGAGGAGCCCAACAAGGCTTCCGACACCGAAGAAAGTCTGCTGCCCATCGATGAGCACATCGAAGAAGGCCATGATGCCGAAGGTCGCAAGGTTCGACATCGCGGCATCTACCTGCTGCCCAACCTGTTCACCACCGCGGCACTGTTCACCGGCCTCTACGCCATCATCAATGCCATGAACGGCGACTTCTCCAACGCCGCTATCGCCATTTTCGTCGCCATGGTCCTCGACGGCCTCGATGGTCGTGTGGCCCGCCTGACCAATACCCAGAGTGCCTTCGGCGCCGAGTACGACTCGCTGTCCGACATGGTCGCCTTCGGCGTCGCGCCGGCGCTGGTTGCCTTCGAGTGGGCGCTGAGCAGCCTGGGCAAGGTCGGCTGGATGGTTGCCTTCATCTATGTGGCGGGTGCCGCTCTGCGTCTGGCCCGCTTCAATACCCAGGTGGGCAAGGCCGACAAGCGCTACTTCATTGGTCTGGCCAGTCCGGCTGCCGCGGCATTGGTTGCCGGTACGGTGTGGGCGTTCGCCGACTTCGACGTGCAGGGCGCCAAGGTTTCCCTGCTGGTTGCTCTGATGGTCGCTGCCGCCGGCATGCTGATGGTCAGCAACATCAAGTACTACAGCTTCAAGGATCTCGACCTGCGCGGCCGCGTGCCGTTCATGGCGATCCTGGTGGTGGTGCTGGCATTCGCCGTGGTCTTCACCGACCCGCCGCGCATCCTGCTCCTGCTGTTCCTTGCATACGCCACCTCCGGCCCGGTGCAATACTTGTTGCAATTGCGCCGTCGCAAGCAGCCGCCTGTCGTGTAATTTCCAGCGGGCTCCGCAGTCTACTGGCGCATACAGCCAGCCGTTGCGGAGCCCGTCATGCTGATCAAGTCGTCCTGTCTTTCCGATTGCCACGAATCGGAAGTCACTCCTGAATCCCTCTATCTCTCCCGTCGCCACTTCCTCGGCGGTGCGATGGCGGCTGCCGCACTCTCCGGCTTGCCCCGGCTGGGCTTTGCCGAGAGTGGTCGCTATGCCGATGTCGCCGAAGCTGCCGCGCCTTCCTGGTTCGCCGAAAAGCTGTCTGCTACCCGCTGGGATGCGGTGACGGTGAAAGATGAGGCCATCACGCCGTTCAAGGATGCGACCACCTACAACAACTTCTATGAGTTCGGCCCGGACAAAGGGGATCCCGCTGCGAATGCCGGCGCCCTGAAGACCGAGCCGTGGTCAGTGGTAATCGATGGGGAGGTGAGCAAGCCTGGCAAATATGCGCTGGAGGATTTCATCAAACCCTACCAGTTGGAGGAGCGCGTCTACCGGCTGCGTTGTGTTGAGGCCTGGTCGATGGTCATTCCGTGGATCGGCTTTCCGATCTCGGAGTTGATCAAGCGGGTAGAGCCGACCAGCAAGGCGAAGTTCGTGCGCTTCGAAACGCTGGTGGATCGCAAGGCCATGCCGGGTGTGCAATCCAATTTCGCCTTGATTGACTGGCCCTATGTAGAAGGGTTGCGCATGGATGAGGCAATGCACCCATTGGCGATACTGGCAGTCGGCATGTATGGGCGAGTGCTGGCAAACCAGAACGGTGCGCCGCTTCGTCTGGTTGTGCCGTGGAAATATGGCTTCAAAGGCGCCAAATCCATTGTTCGGATCAGCTTCGTCGAGGAGCAGCCGAAGACTACCTGGCAGAGCCTGGCTGCGGATGAGTACGGCTTCTTTGCCAACGTGAATCCGACGGTGGACCACCCTCGCTGGAGCCAGGCGCGTGAGCGTCGACTGCCCAGTGGGCTATTCAGCCCTAATGTTCGTCCTACTCTCATGTTTAACGGCTACGCCGACGAAGTTGCGTCGCTCTATGCAGGCATGGATCTGAGGAAGGATTACTGATGCGCTATCCGCTCTGGCGGGCCGGGGTGTTCCTGGCCGCTTTGGTGTTACCGCTCTATTGGTTGTACCAGGCATGGATCTTTGACCTCGGTCCGGATCCGGGCAAGGCATTGGTTGACCGGTTAGGGCAGGGCGGGCTCGTCCTGCTGCTCATTACCCTGGCGATGACGCCGCTACAGAAGATCACTCGCTGGGGTGGTTGGGTTCAGGTGCGTCGCCAACTGGGGTTGTGGTGCTTCACCTATATAGTGCTGCACCTGAGTGCCTATGCCATGTTCATCCTGGGGCTGGACTGGGCGCAGTTGACTGTCGAGTTGCGAAAGCGGCCCTACATCATTGTCGGGTTCGTTGCCTTCCTTGGCTTGCTCTCACTGGCGATCACGTCCAACCGCTACAGCATGCGCAGGTTGGGGGGCGGCTGGAAGAAACTGCATCGCCTGATATATGTCATCCTCGGTCTGGGATTGCTGCATATGCTGTGGGTCGTGCGGTCCGATCTGGAGCGCTGGGTGATCTATGCCGCCATAGGGCTGCTCCTGATGTTGCTGCGGGCTCCGCCTGTGGCGCGTCGTTTGCCGTTGCTGCGGGGCCGCCTGGCGGCTAACTGAAGAAAGTTTAAATTAGTCGTTGACGGCCGATTTAAACTCCCTATAATGCGCACCACTCCCAGCGACGAAGCGCTGAAAGAACTTGAAAATCAAGTACTTACAGAGGTCTTAAGTTGAGAGTGGTGGTCAGGCAGGTGATTCACTTGTCGCTTTCGTCAGTCGCTTTGGTGGCTCGCTGAAAAGAAGATCACCGAGGTGCTTGACAGTGAGTTCGATCGCTGTAGAATGCGCCTCCCGCTGATGAGAAGGTTTCCTTCGCTGAGGCACAAGCGATTGAGTAGAAAAGAAATTTTCGAAAAATAAAGCTTGACGAAAGATGAGGTTAGCGTAGAATGTGCGCCTCGGTTGAGACGAAAGCCTTAACCAACTGCTCTTTAACAAGTTGAATCAAGCAATTCGTGTGGGTGCTTGTGATGTAAGACTGATGATCGACTGATTATCAGCAACGCAAGTAACACTCGTGAATTCGAGAGTTTTAGCTCTTTAAATAGAGCATGCGATTGCTGAGCCAAGTTTAGGGTTTTCTCAAAACCCAAGCAGTATTGAACTGAAGAGTTTGATCATGGCTCAGATTGAACGCTGGCGGCAGGCCTAACACATGCAAGTCGAGCGGATGAGTGGAGCTTGCTCCATGATTCAGCGGCGGACGGGTGAGTAATGCCTAGGAATCTGCCTGGTAGTGGGGGACAACGTTTCGAAAGGAACGCTAATACCGCATACGTCCTACGGGAGAAAGCAGGGGACCTTCGGGCCTTGCGCTATCAGATGAGCCTAGGTCGGATTAGCTAGTTGGTGGGGTAAAGGCCTACCAAGGCGACGATCCGTAACTGGTCTGAGAGGATGATCAGTCACACTGGAACTGAGACACGGTCCAGACTCCTACGGGAGGCAGCAGTGGGGAATATTGGACAATGGGCGAAAGCCTGATCCAGCCATGCCGCGTGTGTGAAGAAGGTCTTCGGATTGTAAAGCACTTTAAGTTGGGAGGAAGGGCAGTAAGTTAATACCTTGCTGTTTTGACGTTACCAACAGAATAAGCACCGGCTAACTTCGTGCCAGCAGCCGCGGTAATACGAAGGGTGCAAGCGTTAATCGGAATTACTGGGCGTAAAGCGCGCGTAGGTGGTTTGGTAAGATGGATGTGAAATCCCCGGGCTCAACCTGGGAACTGCATCCATAACTGCCTGACTAGAGTACGGTAGAGGGTGGTGGAATTTCCTGTGTAGCGGTGAAATGCGTAGATATAGGAAGGAACACCAGTGGCGAAGGCGACCACCTGGACTGATACTGACACTGAGGTGCGAAAGCGTGGGGAGCAAACAGGATTAGATACCCTGGTAGTCCACGCCGTAAACGATGTCGACTAGCCGTTGGGATCCTTGAGATCTTAGTGGCGCAGCTAACGCGATAAGTCGACCGCCTGGGGAGTACGGCCGCAAGGTTAAAACTCAAATGAATTGACGGGGGCCCGCACAAGCGGTGGAGCATGTGGTTTAATTCGAAGCAACGCGAAGAACCTTACCTGGCCTTGACATGTCCGGAATCTTGCAGAGATGCGAGAGTGCCTTCGGGAATCGGAACACAGGTGCTGCATGGCTGTCGTCAGCTCGTGTCGTGAGATGTTGGGTTAAGTCCCGTAACGAGCGCAACCCTTGTCCTTAGTTACCAGCACGTTATGGTGGGCACTCTAAGGAGACTGCCGGTGACAAACCGGAGGAAGGTGGGGATGACGTCAAGTCATCATGGCCCTTACGGCCAGGGCTACACACGTGCTACAATGGTCGGTACAGAGGGTTGCCAAGCCGCGAGGTGGAGCTAATCCCATAAAACCGATCGTAGTCCGGATCGCAGTCTGCAACTCGACTGCGTGAAGTCGGAATCGCTAGTAATCGTGAATCAGAATGTCACGGTGAATACGTTCCCGGGCCTTGTACACACCGCCCGTCACACCATGGGAGTGGGTTGCTCCAGAAGTAGCTAGTCTAACCGCAAGGGGGACGGTTACCACGGAGTGATTCATGACTGGGGTGAAGTCGTAACAAGGTAGCCGTAGGGGAACCTGCGGCTGGATCACCTCCTTAATCGAAGATCTCAGCTTCTTCATAAGCTCCCACACGAATTGCTTGATTCACTGGTTAGACGATTGGGTCTGTAGCTCAGTTGGTTAGAGCGCACCCCTGATAAGGGTGAGGTCGGCAGTTCGAATCTGCCCAGACCCACCAATTGTTGTGGTGTGCTGCTGATCCGATGGGGCCATAGCTCAGCTGGGAGAGCGCCTGCTTTGCACGCAGGAGGTCAGGAGTTCGATCCTCCTTGGCTCCACCATTAATCGTCGAAAGCTCAGACATGAATGTTCAGGTTGAACGAACATTGATGTCTGGTCTTTGTGCCAGAACTGTTCTTTAAAAATTTGGGTATGTGATAGAAGTAGACTGAATAATCTCTTTCACTGGTGATTATTCAAGTCAAGGTAAAATTTGCGAGTTCAAGCGCGAATTTTCGGCGAATGTCGTCTTCACGTTCGAGACAATAACCAGATTGCTTGGGGTTATATGGTCAAGTGAAGAAGCGCATACGGTGGATGCCTTGGCAGTCAGAGGCGATGAAAGACGTGGTAGCCTGCGATAAGCTTCGGGGAGTCGGCAAACAGACTTTGATCCGGAGATCTCTGAATGGGGAAACCCACCCGAGATAACTCGGGTATCTTGCACTGAATACATAGGTGTAAGAGGCGAACCAGGGGAACTGAAACATCTAAGTACCCTGAGGAAAAGAAATCAACCGAGATTCCCTTAGTAGTGGCGAGCGAACGGGGATTAGCCCTTAAGCTTCTTTGAATCTAACAGAACGCTCTGGAAAGTGCGGCCATAGTGGGTGATAGCCCCGTATGTGAAAGGTTCTTTGAAGTGAAATCGAGTAGGACGGAGCACGAGAAACTTTGTCTGAATATGGGGGGACCATCCTCCAAGGCTAAATACTACTGACTGACCGATAGTGAACCAGTACCGTGAGGGAAAGGCGAAAAGAACCCCGGAGAGGGGAGTGAAATAGAACCTGAAACCGTATGCGTACAAGCAGTGGGAGCCTACTTGTTAGGTGACTGCGTACCTTTTGTATAATGGGTCAGCGACTTATATTCAGTGGCGAGCTTAACCGTATAGGGAAGGCGTAGCGAAAGCGAGTCTTAATAGGGCGTTTTAGTCGCTGGGTATAGACCCGAAACCGGGCGATCTATCCATGAGCAGGTTGAAGGTTAGGTAACACTGACTGGAGGACCGAACCCACTCCCGTTGAAAAGGTAGGGGATGACTTGTGGATCGGAGTGAAAGGCTAATCAAGCTCGGAGATAGCTGGTTCTCCTCGAAAGCTATTTAGGTAGCGCCTCACGTATCACTCCAGGGGGTAGAGCACTGTTTCGGCTAGGGGGTCATCCCGACTTACCAAACCGATGCAAACTCCGAATACCTGGAAGTGTCAGCGTGGGAGACACACGGCGGGTGCTAACGTCCGTCGTGAAAAGGGAAACAACCCAGACCGTCAGCTAAGGTCCCAAAGTTATGGTTAAGTGGTAAACGATGTGGGAAGGCTTAGACAGCTAGGAGGTTGGCTTAGAAGCAGCCACCCTTTAAAGAAAGCGTAATAGCTCACTAGTCGAGTCGGCCTGCGCGGAAGATGTAACGGGGCTCAAACCATACACCGAAGCTACGGGTGCATCGCAAGATGTGCGGTAGAGGAGCGTTCTGTAAGCCTGTGAAGGTGAGTTGAGAAGCTTGCTGGAGGTATCAGAAGTGCGAATGCTGACATGAGTAACGACAATGGGAGTGAAAAACTCCCACGCCGAAAGACCAAGGGTTCCTGCGCAACGTTAATCGACGCAGGGTTAGTCGGTCCCTAAGGCGAGGCTGAAGAGCGTAGTCGATGGGAAACAGGTTAATATTCCTGTACTTCTAGTTACTGCGATGGAGGGACGGAGAAGGCTAGGCCAGCTTGGCGTTGGTTGTCCAAGTTTAAGGTGGTAGGCAGAGATCTTAGGTAAATCCGGGATCTTAATGCCGAGAGCTGATGACGAGTCATCTTTTAGATGATGAAGTGGTTGATGCCATGCTTCCAGGAAAAGCTTCTAAGCTTCAGGTAACTAGGAACCGTACCCCAAACCGACACAGGTGGTTGGGTAGAGAATACCAAGGCGCTTGAGAGAACTCGGGTGAAGGAACTAGGCAAAATGGCACCGTAACTTCGGGAGAAGGTGCGCCGGCGAGGGTTAAGGATTTACTCCGTAAGCCCATGCCGGTCGAAGATACCAGGCCGCTGCGACTGTTTATTAAAAACACAGCACTCTGCAAACACGAAAGTGGACGTATAGGGTGTGACGCCTGCCCGGTGCCGGAAGGTTAATTGATGGGGTTAGCGAAAGCGAAGCTCTTGATCGAAGCCCCGGTAAACGGCGGCCGTAACTATAACGGTCCTAAGGTAGCGAAATTCCTTGTCGGGTAAGTTCCGACCTGCACGAATGGCGTAACGATGGCGGCGCTGTCTCCACCCGAGACTCAGTGAAATTGAAATCGCTGTGAAGATGCAGTGTATCCGCGGCTAGACGGAAAGACCCCGTGAACCTTTACTGTAGCTTTGCACTGGACTTTGAGCCTGCTTGTGTAGGATAGGTGGGAGGCTTTGAAGCGTGGACGCCAGTCTGCGTGGAGCCATCCTTGAAATACCACCCTGGCATGCTTGAGGTTCTAACTCTGGTCCGTTATCCGGATCGAGGACAGTGTATGGTGGGCAGTTTGACTGGGGCGGTCTCCTCCTAAAGAGTAACGGAGGAGTACGAAGGTGCGCTCAGACCGGTCGGAAATCGGTCGTAGAGTATAAAGGCAAAAGCGCGCTTGACTGCGAGACAGACACGTCGAGCAGGTACGAAAGTAGGTCTTAGTGATCCGGTGGTTCTGTATGGAAGGGCCATCGCTCAACGGATAAAAGGTACTCCGGGGATAACAGGCTGATACCGCCCAAGAGTTCATATCGACGGCGGTGTTTGGCACCTCGATGTCGGCTCATCACATCCTGGGGCTGAAGCCGGTCCCAAGGGTATGGCTGTTCGCCATTTAAAGTGGTACGCGAGCTGGGTTTAGAACGTCGTGAGACAGTTCGGTCCCTATCTGCCGTGGACGTTTGAGATTTGAGAGGGGCTGCTCCTAGTACGAGAGGACCGGAGTGGACGAACCTCTGGTGTTCCGGTTGTCACGCCAGTGGCATTGCCGGGTAGCTATGTTCGGAATAGATAACCGCTGAAAGCATCTAAGCGGGAAACTAGCCTCAAGATGAGATCTCACTGGGAACTTGATTCCCCTGAAGGGCCGTCGAAGACTACGACGTTGATAGGTCGGGTGTGTAAGCGCTGTGAGGCGTTGAGCTAACCGATACTAATTGCCCGTGAGGCTTGACCATATAACACCCAAACAATTTGCGTGTTGTACGGTGAAGACGTAACGAACCGAAAGTTCGTGTGAACCGCAAATTACCTGTCACATACCTGAATCTGGATGAGCGTGTGCACCTGCAACGAGCATCCGAAAGAATTGCTTGACGACCATAGAGCGTTGGAACCACCTGATCCCATCCCGAACTCAGTAGTGAAACGACGCATCGCCGATGGTAGTGTGGAGTTTCTCCATGTGAGAGTAGGTCATCGTCAAGCTCCTATCCCAAGACCCCTGGTCAGCTTCGCTGGCCGGGGGTTTTGCTTTTGCGCGCGAAATGTCCCGGCGGCGGCTGCAGTTGAAATTCACCAGGATGTCCGTTCCCGCGGCAAGGGGCATGGCTGACAGGTTTCTCCACGATATTTGAGACGGGCTACGGGCTCCGGACAGGCAGTGGCGTCGTCTACAATAGCTTCAAATTTTTGCTGAGTTCCTACATGTCCGATATCGAAGGACCTGCCTTGCAGGACCTGCCTCTGGACGAGCTGATGGCTTGCCACGAGTGCGACCTGCTGATGCGTCGCGAGCCCGTTCCCCTCGGGCACCGATCCGTCTGTCCGCGTTGCGGATATGAACTGGAGATCCATCGTCCCCACATGGTCCGCCGCGCCCTGGCATTGGTGCTGACGGCGTTGATCCTGTACATCCCTGCAAACTTCCTGCCGATCATGCACATCACCATCCTCGGCCAGACCAGCATGGATACCGTCTGGAGCGGTGTGATCGGGCTGTACCGCTCGAACATGGCGGGCGTCGCTGTCCTGGTGTTCCTCTGCAGCATGGTGATTCCGCTGCTCAAGCTGCTCTGCCAGCTGTTCGTGCTGATATCCATTCGCTACAGGTCGTTGCGTGAGCACGGCATGCTGCTGCTGCGCGGCTACCAGCACCTGCGCGAGTGGGGAATGCTCGAGGTGTACCTGATGGGTATCCTCGTATCCATCGTCAAACTGATTGGCATGGCGGAGTTGCATGTCAGCGTCGGCCTTGCCTGTTTCATCGGCCTCCTGTTCACCCAGGTCTGGCTGGAGGTCACTATGTCCCACCATCAGGTCTGGAGCGAATTGTCAGGGGAGTTCGACGATGCGGGCCATTGACGCGGGAATCCTGGTGTGCGGCGAATGCCACCATCTCAACCGCCGCGAGGACGATGACGAGACCCATTGCAGCCGTTGCGGCGCGGTGGTGCACGAACGCCGGCCCAACAGCATTGTCCGCACCTGGGCGTTGCTGATCACCGCCGCGATTCTCTATATCCCCGCCAACCTGCTGCCGATCATGACAGTGAACTTCCTCGGTAACGGTATGCCGGCGACGATCATGGAGGGCGTGGTCGAGCTCATCAACGCGGACATGATTCCCATCGCTGCCGTCGTGTTCATCGCCAGTATCGTGGTGCCGACCTTCAAGCTGATCGGCATTGCCCTGCTGCTCTATTCGGTTCAGCGGCACCAGCCGCTTTCCGCCCTGCAACGGAACCTGATGTACCGCTTCATCGAGTGGATCGGCCGGTGGTCGATGCTCGACATCTTCGTCATCGCGATCCTGGTGACACTGGTGAATTTCGGCAACCTGGCGAGCATAGAGGCTAACCTCGGTGCGGCGGCCTTCGCCAGTGTGGTGGTCCTCACCATGCTGGCTGCTGTGACTTTCGATCCCCGGCTGATCTGGGATAACACGGACGCGGAAGAAAACGATGAGTGACCTCCCCACACCCAAGATGCGAAAGACCACCAACTGGTCGGCTATCTGGATCCTGCCGCTGATCGCATTGGCGATTGGTGCCTGGCTGGCATGGCGCGCCTACGACCAGGCGGGGATCATGATCCAGATCCAGTTCGAGAGCGGCGAGGGTATCCAGGCCAACAAGACCGAGGTGGTCTTCAAGGGCATCGGTGTCGGCAAGGTCGTCGACCTGCATGTGAACAAGCCCAACATGGGCGTCACGGCGGTGGTCGAGATGCGCAAGGAGGCGGCCGAATACCTGAGCAAAAGCACCCGCTTCTGGCTGGTCAAACCGCGCGTGTCTATCGCGGGCGTGACCGGGCTGGAAACGCTGGTCTCGGGCAACTACATCGCGGTCGACCCGGTGAAGGGTGAGCAACAGCACGAGTTCACCGCCTTGAAGGAGCCGCCGCCGCTCTCGGATAGCCTGCCAGGCCTGCACCTGACCTTGAAGGCCGAACGGCTGGGCTCCCTGGAGCAGGGCAGTCCGATCTATTACCGGCAGATCCAGGTAGGCCAGGTGAAGAGCTACCAATTGGCCGAAGACCAGAAGACCATCGAGGTGAAAGTCCATATCGAGCCGGCCTACGCCAACCTGGTGCGCAAACATACGCGTTTCTGGAATGCCAGCGGCATCACCCTTTCCGGCAGCCTCAGTGGCCTGAAGCTGCGCACCGAGTCCCTGGCGAGTATCGCCGCCGGCGGCATCGCATTCTCCACCCCGGACAACTATCCGGACAGCCCTCCCACCGATCCGACCAAGCCATTCCGCCTGTATGAGGATTTCGACGCCGCGCAGGCCGGGCTCAGCGTCAAGGTGAAGGTCAGCGACGTCAGCGGGCTCACGCCGGGCAGCACGCCGGTGATGTACAACGGCGTCGAGGTCGGCACGGTCAAGAGCATCGACATGGACAAGGACTTCAACGGCGCGACGGCGACGCTGTCCATGGACCCGCGCACCGAAGAGTTCCTCAACAGCAAGACCGAGTTCTGGATGGTCAAGCCGAGTATTTCCCTGGCCGGTATCACGGGCCTTGAGGCGCTGGTGAAGGGCAACTACCTCAACGTGCGTTTCGCCAGTGGTGGCGAACCCACGCGAGACTTTGTTATCCGGCCGAAGGCGCCACCGCTGAATCTGGACTCACCTGGGTTGCACCTGGTGCTGACGACAAACCAGTTGGGCTCGCTGGAGGTCGGCACGCCGATTCTCTACCGCCAGATGAAGGTCGGCAGCGTACAGAGCTACCAGCTGTCTCGTCGCGATCCATCGCGACTGATCATCGGTGTGCACATCGAGCCCGAGTACGCCAATCTGGTGAATACATCGTCGCGGTTCTGGAATATCAGCGGCGTGACCATCAGTGGCGGCCTGGACGGCATCAAGCTGAAGAGCGAGTCGCTGCAGACGCTGCTCGCTGGCGGTATCGCCTTCGACACGCCCGATCCCAAGGCCCCGGCGGTGACCAAGGTGCGCCGCTTCGCACTCTTCGACAGCGAGGACGACGCGCACCTCAAGGGGCAGATGATCGAGTTGCGTGCCGATACTGCCGATGGCCTGAAGGAAGGTACCGTCCTGCGCTACAAGGGCCTGGAAGTCGGTCGCGTCGAACAGGTCGAGCTGAGCAAGGACCTGCAGAGCGTCCAGCTGAAAGCACGCCTCACCCGTGGAGGCGATCGTATCGCCCGCCAGGGCAGCCGCTTCTGGGTCGTGGGACCGCAGGTTGGCCTGTCTGGTGTCAGCAACCTGGGCACCATCGTCAGCGGTCAATACATCGAGGTGCTGCCGGCGCCCAAGCCTGGCCAGGAGCAGACCAGCTTCAGCCTGCTGGACGGCGAGCCCAATCGGCTGCTGGACGCCGACGGCCTGCGCCTGACCCTGAGCGCGGCCCGTCGTGGTTCGCTCAAGACCGGCGTGCCGGTGACCTACCGCGAGGTGCAGGTCGGCAAGGTGACGTCCTTCGAGCTGGGCGAGACGGCTGATCGCGTGCTGATCCACATCCTGATCGAGCCGCGCTACGCAACCCTGGTACGCACGGGTAGCCGCTTCTGGAACACCAGCGGCTTCGGTGTGGATGCCGGCCTGTTCAAGGGGGTGAAGGTACGCACGGAGTCGATGGAGACCATCCTGGC
The DNA here is from genome assembly GCF_057180225.1 of Pseudomonas sp. BB438. Lineage (NCBI taxonomy): Bacteria > Pseudomonadati > Pseudomonadota > Gammaproteobacteria > Pseudomonadales > Pseudomonadaceae > Pseudomonas > Pseudomonas sp. BB438. The sequence goes on along the minus strand of NZ_CM170001.1, from coordinate 5,531,491 downwards.
CGGCGGCGTCGCCTTCGCCACGCCGAACAATGCCGAGATGGGCGCGCCGGCCAAGCCAGGTCAGACCTTCGCGCTGTTCGACGAGGCCAACGACGAATGGTTGGACTGGGCGCCGAAGATTCCGCTGGGCAGGGCGCAGTGAGTTAACACCGAATAGAAAAAGGGCTGCGCTGGCGGCCCTTTTTCATTCTCGGGTAGAGCGTGCCCTCTCGGTGGTGTGCCAGCCCGGAAAAGAAAAAGCCCCGCAATGCGGGGCTTTTCTTCAACGCCACAAGCATCACGCCGGCTCGGCGCTGGCCTCCACGTCGTTGTGCGCGGCTTTTTCGGTATCCCGGCGACGGATGTACTTCCAGTCCGCTTCGTCGATGTAGATACCGTTGGGGCCGCTGCCGCCTTCCAGGTCGATGGCCACCTGGGCCGAGACCTGCGGCTTCACGCTCGCCAGGATCGGCACGAAGCCCAGCTGCAGGCTGGTCTCCAGCAGGGCCGACTGGTTGCGTTCGTCGATGTCCGCCGCCTCGTCGAGGTAGTAGGGCAGGCGCACACGGCCGGCCTGCTCGCGGTCCATCAGGTGCAACAACAGGTACATGTTGGTCAGCGCCTTGATGGTCATGGTGGTGCCGTTGGATGCCGCACCGTCGATGTCGGTGTGCATGATCGGCTGGCCGCCCATCTTGGTGATCTCGAACGCCAGCTCGAACAGGTCCTTCAGGCCCAGTTGGTTGTTGTTCGCCGCCACCAGGCGCGACAGGTAGTCCTTGGCTTCTTCGTTCTTCGCATCCTGTTCGGCGCTCTGGGTCAGGTCGAAGACGGAGAGGTTCTCGCCCTCTTCGTACTGGCCGGCGCTGTGGATGATCTGATCGATGTGCTTGAGCGCGTCCTTGTTCGGCGCCAGCACGATGCGGAAGCTTTGCAGGTTCGACACTTGGCGCTTGTTGATCTCGCGGTTGAACAGCGCCAGCTGGTGTTCCAGATTGTCGTAGTCGCTGCGGATGTTGCGCAGGGTACGGGCGATGTCGGTGACCGCCGCACGGCGCGCCTTGGCCAGGGTCATGGCTTCGTCAGTACGGTGCGCGTAGGCGTTGATGAGCAACTGCAGGCGACGCTCCGGATCATCCTCGCTGTCGAACTTGGCGACACCCTTCAGGCGCACCTGGGCGTACAGCGCCTCGATCTGGCCGTCCACGCGCTGCAGCGACTGCCAGGTGTCCTGGTAGTCGTTGAGCAGCGGCAGCAGGTTGTCCATGGAGTCGTCGACCGGATCCATGAACGGGATGCCGAAGGGCAGGTTGGCCGGCAGCAGCTGGCGACGGCGCAGGGCGTCGTCGAGGGTACGCTGCTTGGCTTCCATATCGGCCAGTTGGCGGCCGATCAGTTGCAGCTTGGCGGAGAGCTGCTGGACGCGTTCGGTGAAGGCGTCGGCAGAGCGCTTGAGTTCGTCCTGGGTGGCTTCCAGCTGGGCAAGCTGTTCCAGCTTGCCCGGTTCCTCTGCGTTCAGGGTCTGGCTGCGGCGGAAGTCTTCCAGTGCCTTTTGCGCGTCGAGCACGTCCTGGTACAGCTTGTCCGCCTGCGCCTTGCTGGCGTTGCGGTCAGCGGCGACAGCCTGCTGGGTCTTGAGCTGCTTGAGCTCCTTCTCCAGGCGCTCCTTCTGGTCGCGCAGGGCGGCGCGGTCAGCCAGGGCCTGCAGGGCTGGCGGCTCGATGGTGGAGATATCGATGGACAGGCCGGGCACTTCGAAGCGCTCGCCCTTGAAGGCGTCGAGGATTTTCTCGACGCTGCCGACCCACTGGCCGGCCTCGTCCAGGTCCACGCCTTTCTCGCCCAGCGGCAGGCTGAACAGCGCGCCGTTGAACAGGCGCATCAGGCGCTCCACGTCCTGCTGGGAGAACTCCTCGCGCAGGCGGGCATAGCTGTTGTTGTCGGCGTGCTCGAGCTGCTGGCGAACGCCTTTCAGGCGCTTCTCCAGGTCGCGCAGGCGCTCTTCCAGGTCTTCGCTGGAGAACTGACGGGAATGCGCCAGGGCGCCGGCCAGTTCGTCATGGGCGTCCTTGGCGGCGAGCAGCTGCTGCTCCAGCACCTTGACGTCGTCGACCAGCGCGAAGCGGTTTTTCAGCACGGCCAGTTCGCCCATCCAGCGCTGGATTTCGCTGATCTCGCGCTCCAGGCGCATCAGTTCGGCGGTGCTGCCACGCTGTTCGTTCTGCAGGCCGTCCTGCTCGCGGCGGTAGTGCTCGGCCTGGATGACCAGCTCTTCCTTGCGCGCGCCGGAATAGTCTTCCCAGGTGCCCAGCAGGTTATCCAGCAGCGGCGAGAGGCGGTGCATCTTGCCGCGCAGCAGTTCGCGCTGCTGCACGCCGTTGGCCAGGGCCTCGACCAGCGGGCCTGCAGCGACCAGGGCCTGGTAGTCGCCCTCCATGCGGCGCACATCGCGGAAGGCTTCTTCGCAGGCGGCGATGTAGTCGACGCTGCCCGAGCGCAGGCTGTGCTCGAAGGCATCGAGGAACAGCTGCTTGAGCTTGGCGGCGGTGATCTCGCGCATGTGCAGCAGGTTGATGAACAGCGAGCGGAAGGTCTTCAGACTCTGTTCACTGGTGGAGCGCAGCGGGATCAGCGTGAGGTCCAGCGGGATCGAGGTGTGACCGCCAACCAGCAGGCGACGCAGCTCGTCGGGCTTGAGTTCATAGGACTTGATGCCCTCGCGCTCCAGATTGGCGTACAGCTCGCGCAGGCGCAGGCAGGTGCCGTTCTTCTGGTAGTGCTCCAGGTCCAGCTCGCCCTGATAGGCGAAGAACTGGTGGCCGAAGCCGCCGCCCGGACCGCGGCCGCCGACGCCGATCACATGGCGGCCGTTGGGCAGGTCGAGCTCGACGAGGATGTAGCTGGTGTCGGTGGCGAAGTAGAACTTGCGCGAGGCTTCCAGGCTGTACTTGCCGAAGCTCATGTCGGACATGCGCGCGAGGATCGGGAACTGCAGCGCATTGATCGACGCCGACTTGCCGAGGTTATTCGCGCCGTACACCGACAGCGGCTGTTCCAGCGGGAAGATGCCGAGGCTGTAGCCGGCGGTGTTGAGCAGTGCGAAGCGGCGGATGCCGTAGCGTTCCTGGGTCATGCCTGGGCCTCCTGTTCTTCGGCGATGGCGCGGGCGAGGGCGTCTTCTTCGCTCTCTTCTTCGGCAACCTCAGCTTCCGCATGGGCGACCGGTTCGTCGATCACCACGATGGCCTCTTCGCCGTCGGCAGCCGGTTCGTCGGCGTAGGACTCCAGGATGACCACCGGCTCGTCGTCCTCCTCCATCAGCGTGGGGGCGGTGAACTGCATTTCGCTGGCGTGCAGGTTGCTGGCCAGGTCGCGGTCCTGCTGGACCGACAGGCAGACGTCGAGGAAGCGGTGGATCGGTGGCAGGAAGCGGTACACGCCGTTGTCCTCGGCGGCGAAGCCGAGCTGGGTGAGGCGGCGCATGACCTTCTCTTCCAGCTCTTCCTGGGTCGTTACCTCGGCCTGCAGGAACAGGTCGCGGTACTTCTCCAGCAGCGGCGGCAGTTCGTCGCGGCCGATGCTGCCGCCATCGAGGACTGCCAGCGGATCCCGGCCCTGATCGGCCAGGTGCTCGACGAGAATGAAGGTGAACAGCGCCAGGCGCTGGGCGGTCTTGTTCACCTGGGCGCCGATCTGCTCGGGAACGAAGTAATAGAAGCCGCGGGTATCGCAGACTAGCTCGTAGCCCAGGCTGCGGAACAGCGCGCGGTAGGCGTCCTGCTGGTTGGACAGCTGGCTGTAGAGCTCCGGGTCGCGGCGGCTGATGTGGAAGCCCTTGAACAGCTCGCGGAAGATCGGCGCGAGCTGGGTCATTTCGGTGAGATTAATCTGCATGCGATTCGCTCTTGCTGTCCTTGCCAGCGGTCGGGCCGGCGATCAGGGCGAAGGAGCACAGGCTGACGCTGTGCTGGAGAGTGTCGTATTGGCGGCGATCGAGGCGGTCGCGCTGAAAGCGGGCGTCGCGCGACAGGCGCGAGAACCAGTAGAGCAGCTCATCGGTCGCGCCTTCGGGCTCCTGTTCCAGTAACCACTGCATGAGGTCCGGCAGTGGCAGCGCAGCCTGGCAGCGGTCGAGCATTTCCCGTGCGGTGCGCGGCGAGCGCTGCGGGCCGTCGCTCTTGCGATTGCCGCTGGCCTTGGGGAAGTGCGCCGGTTTGGGCTGGAAGCTGGCGAGGGCGAAGACGTAGCTCTCGACCTGCGACGCGGTGCCGAGGAAGTTGCTCTGCGGCCGGGTGAACATCGGCAGCGCCGCTTGCGGCACGGCGTCGATGCCCTTGCGGCGGATGACCGACAGCGCCAGGGCGGCGCCACGGGTGATCGCGTTGTGCCGACGCGCTTCTTCACGCAGCGGCAGCAGCAGTTCGCGGGCGCGGCGCAGGGTGAGCTGGGCGGTGGTCTGCATTTCCAGGATGCGTGCGTGGGTGCGCAGCAACTGGTCGTCGTCCACCAGCTGGCCGAGGCGCGCCTGTTCGCTGAGCAGGCGCAGCAGCACCTGCTCCACGCGGTGCACGCCCTGTTCGAAGGCGCCGTCGGCGGAGACCAGCTGGATCATCGGCTCGACGTACTCGTCCCAGGTCGCCAGGACTTCCGCGTAGCGCTGGCGAAGCGGAATCTGCCGGTTCTGGGTCTTGGCCCGTTCGGCCACGGCGACCAGCGCCTGTTCGTCGTTGGCGAGCTTCTTCAGCACGTCGCGCACGCGCATGTCGAGCAGGCGCAGCTGGCGGGCCAGGTCGTTGCCGTCGCGCGCCTCGAATGCCTCGCGGATGTAGCCGGCGAGCCGCTCCAGGTGACGCAGGTAGGCTTCGATCTCCAGGCACAGGCCCAGCCGGTGTTCCTGCCGCAGGTAGGCGAGGAAGTCGTGGATCTGCGCATTCAGCTCGAAGCGGTTGGGGCTCTTCGCCACCGGGACGAGGATGTCCAGGCGTACCCACTGGTCGAGCAGGGCGGTGATGTCCACCGGGGTACTGTCGGGCAACTGGCTGGTGAGCTGGATGCGCAGCTCCACCAGGCTCAGGGTGCCGGCGTCGAAGCGCTCGCACAGCGGTTCGAGCAGCACCCAGTGTTCGGCAAGGGCGCGTAGTACGCGTCGTGGGTCGATCATCGGCTTGGTTGGGCCCGGAATGAACAAAGGGAGCGATTGTACTGCAAAGGCCTACCCCAGGCCGACAGGGTGACGAAACGCGTCAGTTTGCGACTGCACCAGCAGCGCCCGTGTGACGCATCTCACGAAAAAACAGGCCTAAATGGCTGAATTTTCTGGCAAGTTTTTTGCCAAAGTCTTTATCAGAGACCTAGATATCAGAGTCTGATTGACACCGATGACCTACGACGCCGCACTCGCCAAAGCCCGCTGGGCCGAACTGGAACGCCAGAACGACCTTGACTGGGACCTGGATGCGATTACCGATCGCAACGAAGCCATTGCCTTCCTGCAGCGCTTCGAGAATCGCTTGTGCATCTACTCGTCGTACGTCGAGAAGCTCTACAGCAACTACAGCTTCGTGATTCCCGAGAACCAGGAAGGCGGCATCACCATCCTCCCGGACGAACAGGCCTGGTTCGACACCTTCCACGACATCCCCGGCGACGCGGTGGAGCCTACCGGCATCCATATCCTGCCCGGCGAGACCATGGGCTACAGCGGGCTGTACCTGAAGATCCCCGGCGAGCACCGCCTGGTGGCGTCGCGCGAAATGCCGTTCCAGGATGGCCTGAAGCTGCTGATCAACCGTTACCGCATGCGGGGGGACATCTTCCTGCCGGTGCTGGTGAAGGGTGACCTGCGCGAGTACGAGGCGCGCATGCCGTCGCTGCACCTGCACCGCCTGAACACCGCCAAGCTGCAGGCTCATTCGCGGCTGAACCTCGACGCCATCAAGGGCGCGATCGCCGAGCACCTGATCGGTCTGTTCCGCCACCAGTGAGCCCCGGGCCGCTCGAAACTGTCACCCGGGTGTGACGATGGGTAACAACCCGGCCCGGACTTTCCTTTCCTCGTCTATCGTTCGGAGCGATTAACTCGACTATGGGTCGGCCCGCCGTCGCGGGTGAGTTCCTATAGTGGCATCACGGCGCCGAGTCTCGACCTGTGTCCTGAACCGATACGCCCGACGAATAACAAAAGGCCCCCGCGAACAGGGAGCCAGGAAAGGAGAGTGCCATGCGTCAGTCCTCCGGTCCGCTCGTGCGTGCCCTTGCCTTGCTCTGTGGCGGCCTGCTGGCTTTCTCCGCCCAGGCGCGCATGCAGTCGATGGACGATGAAGAGCTGTCCGCCATCTCCGGCCAGGGCGCGATGCTCACCGTCGACGCCTCCACCTACCAGAACTACCAGTACACCCGGCTCAATTTCGGCGCTGACGTCAGCCTGCTGACCAACATCGACCAGTTGAGCCTGGGCAACTACAGCCGCACCGGCTCGACCACCGTGTCCGGCCAGCCGGCGGACATCCTGATCAACAACTTCGCCCTGGGCCGGGTGGACAACGCCAACACCCCGGATGCCAAGGTGGTGCCGTTCCAGATCCGCGACCCCTACGTCGAGTTCGCCTTCCAGACCAACAACGGCGTGCGCCAACTGGTGGGCGCGCGGGTCGGCTTCGGCAAGGCACAGGGCGATCTCTCCGGCGACATCCTGTCGATCACCGGCAACCTGCAGGGACAGATCTACGGTCCGGCCTCCATCGCCTACGACTACTACACCCGCAATGGCTGCCCGAACATCATCAACTGCCTGGCACTGGCCGTGGCCGGCGATACCCCGGTTTACGCCGACGTGGTGTTGCTCAAGGCCGGCACCGGCGAGGCCACCATCAACGGCCAGCCGATCAACCGTGCCGAACAGATCGGTATTGCCAAGGGCGATTCGCTGCACTCGGACGCCGGCGGTCTGATCGCCTCGCTGATTCCAACCCTGTCGACCACCAACAACTGCCAGGCGCTGGGCCTGACGACCTGCTTCGATCTGACCAACTACAAGACCATCTACATCGGCAAGCCGGGCTCCACCGACATCAATACCGGTGCGCAGGGCATCTTCTTCTCCCTGCAGAACCAGAATGTGCCCTGGCAGGACCTGGCCAACGCCGGCAATTTCGTCAACACCCAGTCCGGCGCCTTCGCCAACTTTCCCAAGGTGGGCAGCGGCGCGGACGCGGTCTACCCCATCCTGATCAACCTCTACGACGCCCTGCGCGGCCTGCCCCGGCAGTCCACCTGCATGGGTTCGCAAGCGGCGGGTTGCTGACATGGGATGGCGCGCAGCGGTATTTGCCTGCCTCGCCGGTAGCCTGGTGAGTCTGCCGGCGCTGGGCATGAAGGCACTGGATGACGATCAGTTGGAAGAGGTCAGCGGTGCGGGCCTGGGCTTCTTCATCGATGGCTTCAGCTACGACCAGGCGACTGCCACGTCGAAGATCACCGGCGTCAAGAACAGCGCCAACCAGGACGTTCAGGTGGACATCACCGGCGCCTACATCAAAGGTGCGGGCAGCCAGCGCGGTACCCTGGACACCAAGGCTTACCTGGGGACGCCAATGCACCCCTTCACCCTCGGCCCGGTGAAGTACAAGGCGGGGCTGAACATCCCGGCCAACCAGGAAGCGCTGCAACTGATGACGCCGACCTGGACCGACCCGATCAACGACACCCACAAATTCGGCCTCTGGTCCTACTACCAGGGCTGCCTGTATGGCGACGCTGGCTGCACCAACCCGAACCAGGCGACCACCAAGATCAACGGTGAGCTCAGCGCACTGAAGACCCAGCGTGACACGCTGCTGACCACTTATTCGAACAACATGGTGACGCTCAAGAGCGGCATCGACGCCGACATGGTGGTGGTCAACCAGCGCGAGGCGCAGGTAGACACGGCGCAAGCGACGCAGAAGACCAACTACAACAGCATGAACACCCGCTACAACGCCGCACCCGCGCAGGTCTGCGGACTGTGGTGCGTGGATCGCCCGTCGCTGGGGACCAAATACGATTGCGGCATCCTCGCCGCCTGTAACAACAACACCGCGGTGAAGAACTACAACGCCTCGGTGGATACCTACGACTCCAGCACCCAGGATCTCACCGCCGCGCAGCAGAACCTCAGCGCCGCCTGGAACGTCAGTCGCAACGGCGTCACCCTGAGCCAGCGCGCCAGCGACTACGACAAGTTCGTCCAGCTCTGCGGCGCGCAAGGCGGCAGCGCCACCACCTGCGTCAGCGGCACCATTTCTCGAACCGAGAAGAACGTCTCCACCGTTCAACTGGTGGCCGGCGCGATGCAGAATTCCTCCGGCACCCGCATCCAGGGCCTGGATATCGGCATCGCCACCAAGTTCACCTTGCCCAGCACCGCCTACAACAGCAACGGCAGTGCTGGAGCTACCACTACCCGTACCGACTTCTTCTCCATTGCGCTGGAGAACTTCACCCTCAACGGCTCCTACCTCAACCTATGGGGCGACGCCGCCGGGTTGAAGGCGTCCATGAGCCTGCAGATGTACGCTGACAAACTGATCATTGCCGGCTGCGAGAATTGCGCCGACACCAACAAGGTGGTGGCCAAGAACGTCTACTTCGACCTCAACCTGGGCGACGCCAATTACCAGCCGGCGACGCTCTCGGTGGCCAGCAACGGTGACCTGGTGCTCAGCGCGCCGGGCGTCACCTGGGCCAACCACGAGGCCTTCTACCAGAACGTGCAGAAGAGCAATATCAGCATCGGCAACCTGAATATCAGCGGTACCGACGTCGGTTCCCAGGCCATTCGTGGCCTGCGCATCGACTACCTGAACGTTCGCACCGTGAACCTGCCACGCTAGCCCATGAGGAGACTCGCCGTGAACACAACACGTCTTTCGAGCCGACTCCTGGCCCCTCTGTGCCTGATGATTGCTGCCTGCGCCCACGCAGAGATGCGTGGCCTGGACGACAGCGAAATGGCCGACGTCAGCGGCCAGGATGGCGTCAGCCTGAGCGTCAACTTCAACCTCGCCGCCAACACCGCCGATACCCGTTGTACGGGCGGCTGCGGTGCTCGCCTGGCGATCCAGCCGCTCAACAGCACCGGCTACATCGTGCTCGACAACATCAAGGGCAGCTTCAGTTTCGACGGCATGTCCATCGACATGGTGACCATCAACAACGGCTTCAATGGCGATGGCGCATTGTTCAACCGCCAGGCCATGAAGGTCGGCCTGACCAACGCCAGCGCCACCAACCTGCAGTTCACCCTGGGCGGCGCCAACCAGGGCAAGGTCTCGGGCAGCGGCCTGCAACAGACCAACCTGCTCACCTACCAGGCTACGGGCGCGGTCAAGCTCACCGGCAACGTCTACGTCTTCGGTACGCCGTAAGCGAAGCGGCGGGCTCTCCGCCCGCCGGCCTTTCCCCCCGGCGCGTTTCACGCGACAATCCCGCCTCGTCGTGTCGGCCTGCACCAGCAGGCACCACCCACAGGTAAACGCCCCTTGATCGAAGAAGCCCGTCGCCGCGCCTACCTAGGCGCCATGCAGGTCGCCAGTTGGCTGCCGCGCGTGGTGCTGCCGTTCGCCGCCCCGTCGCGCCCTGGGTTGCTGGAAACGCCCGCGCCCGTCGTCGTTGCCGAGCCCGTGACTGCTGCGCCCGCCGCTGCGGCGCGCGAGGCGGCCGCTCCTGCCGCTGTTCCCGCGGCAGCGCCGGTCACGGCCGGGGAGCCCGGTTCCATCGCCGCGCGCCTGCTGCCCAAGGTCGGCACCCAGGCCAAGCCGGCCGCTCCAGTCAAAGCCGACGCGACGGCCGAGGCGGACGCCGAACCGGTCGTTCGAGCGCCCGTCGCCCCACCGCCGCGCTTTGCGCTGCAACTGTTGCGCGCCGGCGAATGCATCCTGCTGGTCGAGCTGCCCACCGGCGAGCCGCTGGCCAGTCGTGATCCGGCCTACCTGCTGCTGAAAGACCTGCTGCGCGCCGCCGGCCTGCCGGACAGCCCGCAACTGATGGGCGAACCGGTGCGCTGGCCGCTGTTCTCCCGCGGCAACATGGACCAGGGCCCGCACGCCGCCCGCGAGTTCGTCCAGGGCTTCGTTGCCGCGCGGCTGGAGGAGGGCGCTCCGTGCGCCTGCCTGTGGCTGGTTGGCATGCCGGCCGTGCGCTTCGCCGGCGAAGGCGATGAAGAATCCCTGCTGCGCGAACTGCAGGTCGAAGGCCTGGGCGTCGCCTGGGCACTGCCGGGCCTGGAGCGCCTGGCCGAAGAACCTACATTGAAAGCCGATCTCTGGCGCGCCATGCGCCGTGTGCGGCAACGCTGGATGAGTCAGACACCTGCATGAGCGACGCCGTTTCTTTCCGCCCGATGACCGAGGCGGACCTCGATGCTGTACTCAAGATCGAATACGCCGCCTTCAGCCACCCCTGGACGCGCGGCACCTTCGCCGACGGCCTGAAGAGCTACGAATGCTGGGTGATGTTCGAAGGCTCCCAGCAGGTCGGCCACGGCGTGATCCAACTGATCCTCGATGAAGCGCACCTGCTCAACATCACCGTCAAGCCGGAAAGCCAGGGGCGCGGCCTGGGCCTGGCGCTGCTGGAGCACCTGATGAAGCGTGCCCACGAACGGGGCGGCGTGGAGTGCTTCCTGGAGGTCCGCGCTTCCAACGGGCCCGCCTATCGCCTCTACGAGCGCTATGGCTTCAACGAAATCGGCCGCCGCCGTGATTACTACCCGGCAGTCGGTGGCCGTGAAGACGCCCTGGTGATGGCCTGCACGCTGGTTGACTGACCAACCTGCCTGACGTCGCCGTCGACGCTAACGTGCAGGAGTAGGCCATGTTCGCAATCGTGGGTATGGCCAGCTCCTACAGGTTTGCTCCTTGCAGGAACTTCTGACGCCTCGATTTCCCCACAAATATTGAGAAATTTCCTGCTGATCGGGTTTTTCCGAGGGCGATTCCTGGCTTACCCTTAAGACCAATAACAACAAGAACATAAGGTCGCAAACATGAATCGCAGCGATGTGATCGTGGTGGGCGCCGGTATTTCGGGGCTGACCGCGGCCTGGCGTCTGGCGCAAGCCGGGCGGCGGGTCAAAGTGATCGAAGCCAACAAACGCGTCGGTGGGCGTACCCTCAACCATCGCTTTGCCAGCGGCGAAGTGGTCGAGGTGGGCGGCCAGTGGGTCGGCCCGACCCAGGAGCGCATTCTGTCCCTGCTGGCCGAGCTCAACCTGTCGACCTACCCGCAATGGAGCCGGGGCGATAACCTCACGCTGTTCGGCGGCAGACTCAGGCCTTATCGCGGCACCATTCCGAAGTTTCCCCCTCACGTTCTGATCGATGTCCTTCAGGCCCATGTTCGCCTGGATCGCATGGCCCGGGAAATTCCCCTGGGCGATCCCAGCCTGCACCCCAAGGCGCCCCAATGGGATAGCCTCACCTTCGCCGAATGGCTGCGGCGCAACGTGCGTACCGCGACCGGGCGCAAAGTCTTCGAGCTGATGTGTGGCGCGGTGTTCGCCGCCAGCCCCCATGACCTCTCGTTCCTCCATGTCCTCTTCTATATCCATGGCGGCACCAACCTCGACACCATTCTCGGCGTCGACGGCGGCGCACAGCAGGACCGCATCCTCGGCGGCTCCCAGCGAATCAGCGAGGCTCTGGCCGAACGCCTGGGGGACGTCCACACCGGCGAGCCAGTGCGCGCCGTGCGCCAGGACGGCAGCCGCGTCGAACTGGTGACCGACCGCGGCACGCACCAGGCCAGTCACGTCATTTTCGCCATCCCGCCGACCCAGCTGCTGCGCATCACCCAGGAACCGCTGCTGCCCAGTTGGCGCGACCAGCTCCTGCAACGGCTGCCCCAAGGCGCGGTGATCAAGTGCATGGCGCTCTACGACACCCCCTTCTGGCGCGACAAGGGCCTTTCCGGCCAGGCCACCAGCGAGACCGGCCCGGTACGCCTGACCTTCGACAACAGCGTCCCCGACTCCGGGCGCGGTGTGCTGCTGGGCTTCATCGAAGGCGACGAGGCGCGGCAATGGAATGCCCGCCCCGCCGGCGACCGCCGCGGCCAGGTACTCGACTGCTTCGCCCGCTATTTCGGTGAACAGGCACTCCAGCCGATGGATTACGTGGACAAGTCCTGGGCCGAGGAACCCTTCGCGCGGGGCTGCTATGCCGCGTTATTCCCGCCGGGGCTGTGGAGCAGCGGCGCGGCGCGCCTGCGTGAACCCTACGGGCGCCTGCACTTCGCCGGCACCGAAACGGCGACGCGCTGGATGGGCTATTTCGACGGGGCCGTGGAGGCTGGGGAGCGCGCCGCGCGGGAAGTGCTCGGTGCGCGGGAAGATCACGGGGAGGAAGACTATGTGCGACACCTTGGTATTGCGTAGCGGTGGGGCCACCTGGTTCGCCAAGAACAGTGACCGCGAGCCCGCCGAAGCGCAACGCCTGATCCGCCTGGACGCCGTGCGTGGCGACAGCGCGGCCTCGGTGCGCACCAGCTACCTGCAGATCCCCCAGACTGCCAACCGCCATGGCGTGATCCTCAGCCAGCCGGCCTGGCTGTGGGGCGCCGAGATGGGCGTCAACGACCAGGGCGTGGCCATCGGCAACGAAGCCGTGTTCACCCGGCTAACCCAGCGCGACGGTGAGGCCCTGCTCGGTATGGACCTGCTGCGCCTGGGGCTGGAGCGCGGCGGCAGCGCCCGTGAGGCCCTGGCTGTGATCACCGAGTTGCTGGAGCGCCACGGCCAGGGCGGCCCGGCCGGCTACCGCAACAAGCGCATGCGCTACGACAACAGCTACCTGATCGCCGATCGCGACGAAGCCTGGGTGCTGGAAACCGCCGGGCGCCTGTGGGCGGCGAAGAAGGTCGGGCGCTGGGCCATCTCCAACGCCCTGAGCCTCGGCCACGAGTACGACCTCGCCAGCCCCAACCTGGAAACCCAGGCGCGCCGCTTCGGTTGCTGGAATGGACGCGGCGACTTCCACTTCGCCCGCGCTTTCGACGGCCGCGTGTTGCCCTGGGTGGCTGGCGCCCACCAGCGCCGCCAGCTCAACGAAGACTTCCTTGCCCACTGCCCGGCCCAGGTCGACTGGCTGGCGCTGGTGGTCGCCCTGCGCAGCCACGGGCATCGAGGTCATCGCTTCAACTTGCATGACAACCGGCAGATCTGCCTGCACGCCGGCAGCTTCTGGCGTCCCTCGCAAACCACCGCCAGCCTCATCGCTCGGCTCGACGGCGGGTCCCCTCGGCTGGCTGCCACGGGGACTTCCGCACCGTGCCTGTCGATATTCCAGCCGCTGGGCTTCGAGGAGCGCGCCGGGGAAGGGCTGCTAAGCCGCGAAAGTGACGCCGTGGAGAATTCGCTCTGGTGGCGCTTCGAAACCGTGCACCAGCGCGCCCTGGCCGATCCCGGGTTTGCCGATGCACTGCGCGCCGGCCACGGTTGGCTGGAAACCGAGTTGCTCAGTGCGCTGGATCGGCGCACGCTGGATTGGTCGCGCCTCGCCGCCGAGGGCCAAGCCTGGCACGACGCCTGGCACCAATTGGCGCTGCAGCAGGCTCCGCGCCCGCCGCGCTGGTGGCGGTTGAACGCTGTGCGCTGATGCGGCTTGTCAGCCGTGCCCGCGCTGCGTAAGGTGCCGCCAGCCAAATGATGAGGAGCCGGACATGAGCGATCTGCAGGAGCTGTTCGACAACAACGCCCGCTGGGCCGAAGCCATCAAGCAGGAAGACCCCGACTTCTTCGCCAAACTGGCCCGCCAGCAGACCCCCGACTACCTGTGGATTGGCTGTTCCGATGCACGCGTGCCGTCCAACCAGATCGTCGGCCTGCTGCCCGGCGATCTGTTCGTCCACCGTAACGTCGCCAACGTCGTACTGCACACCGACCTCAACTGCCTGTCGGTCATCCAGTTCGCCGTCGACGTGCTCAAGGTGAAGCACATCCTGGTCACCGGCCACTACGGCTGCGGTGGCGTGCGTGCCGCCCTGCACCACACCCAGCTCGGCCTGATCGACGGCTGGCTGCGCACCATCCGCGACCTCGCCTACGAATACCGCGACCATCTCGCGCAGTTCGAGAAAGAAGAGGAGCGCGTCGATCGCCTCTGCGAGCTCAACGTCATCCAGCAGGTCGCCAACGTCAGCCACACCAGCATCGTCCAGAACGCCTGGCACCGTGGCCAGAAGATCTCCGTGCACGGCTGCATCTACGGCATCAAGGACGGCATCTGGAAGGACCTCAACGTCACCGTCAGCGGCCTCGACCAACTGCCGCCGCAATACCGCCTGCGCCCGCTCGGCCAGCCTTGAGCCGGCGCCTGTGTGTCATCCCCGGTGATGGCATCGGCCGAGAGGTGGTGCCCGTCGCGGTGGAGGTGCTGCAACGCCTGCTGCCCGACCTGCAGGTAGAGGAAGCCGAAGCCGGTTGGGATTGCTTCCAGCGCCACAGCACTTCCGTTCCCGACGGGACCTTCGAACGCCTGCGCGCCTGTGGTGCCGGGCTGTTCGGCGCGGTTTCCTCGCCCAGCCACAGGGTCGAGGGCTATCGCAGCGCCATCCTCAGCCTGCGCCAGGCGCTGGCGCTGAACCTCAACCTGCGACCCGTGCGCTCGCGCCCGGTGGTCTCGCCCCGCGCCGGCATCGATCTGCTGGTCCTCCGGGAAAACAGCGAAGGCCTGTACAGCGGCCGTGAGCATTGGGAAGCCGAAGGCGTCGCCATCGCGGAGCGAGTCATCAGCCGCCCTGCCTGTGAACGCCTTGCCGCTGGCGCGGCAGAGCTGGCCCGCCTGCGTAGCGCCCGACGCATCACCCTCGTGCACAAGGCCAACGTCCTGCCGCTCACCTGTGGCCTGTTCCGCGACACCTGCCGCGACCGGCTGGCCGAAGATGGCTGGAGCGACGTGCTCGACGAGCGCCTGGTCGACGTTGCCGCCCTGCAACTGGTCGAGCGCCCGGAAGCCTTCGATTTGATCGTCACCACCAACCTCTTCGGCGACATCCTCTCCGACCTCGCCAGCCACTGGGGTGGTGGCCTCGGCCTGGCGCCCTCGATCAACCTCGGCGCCGGCATCGCCCTGGCCGAGCCTGTTCACGGCAGCGCTCCCGATATCGTTGGCAGTGGCCGTGCCAACCCGCTCGCAGCGATCCTCAGCGCCGGAATGCTGTTGCGGCATTACTGGCAACTGCCGGAGCTGGCGGAGCGGATCGATGGGGCGGTGGATGCATTCTTGCACGAGGAGGGAAGTGTGGATTTCGGGAGCGAGACGACGCGCGTGATTGGGCGGGGCGTATTGGAGCGGCTGGGCTAAACATCGCATCGCCAAGTACGCTCAGCGGTGCTAGCGTTCTCTATCCTTCAAGGCATCACTGAGCGCGCATGACGCTGCTGATACTCGCCCTGGCACTCTTCGTTCCGCCGATGCTGCTGTTCAGGCAGGCTTCACGTCTCACCTGGCCAGTGCGTTATCTGTTCGCCGTCGTACCGGCAGCCTATACCGGTGTCGGCTGGCAACTGGGCTCCTGGGGTTATGCCCACGCCAACTGCCAGGGTGGGGCGAAGTACCTGCACGATTGCCTGGCGGCGGGCACGGATATCACCGCCTGGGTCGGCCACGGTCTGTTCCTGATGATTCCTTTCCTGTTCATCGGCGCACCGCTGTCGTTGTGGTTTCTGATCGACATTGCCGCCAAGCACATCGGCCAGTTCCGTTCGGCGCAATGATATTTCCGGGCCTACCGGCGAACTAAGCTCAGAAGACCACTCTCCCCTAGGTGTCCGGCATGTGCGGACGTTACGTCAGCCCTGAAGAGGCTGCCATCGAACGCTATTGGCACCTCGGCGCGCGCACGCCGCCGCGCTGGCTGGAGGCTTGCTACAACGTCGCCCCGACCATGACCGTGCCCATCCTGCGGCAGGATGAAGGTGGCCAGCTCGAACTGCTGCCGGCGCGCTGGGGCCTGATCCCGACCTGGTGGAAGGAGCCCACGCCGCCGCGCCATTCCTTCAACGCCCGCAGTGAGGAGGCTGCTAGTAAACCCCTTTGGCGTCAGGCCCTGGGCAGCACCCGCTGCCTGATGCCCGCGCTGGGCTGGTACGAGTGGAACGAGAAGGAATCCGCGCGCAACCCTGCCGGCCGGCAGGTCCACCAGCCGTACTTCATCCACTGCCCAACCGACCCCATCATTGCCATCGCCGGTCTTTACTCCCTGTGGATAACCCCACAGGGAGACTCCCTTCTTTCCTGCGCCCTGCTAACCAAACCTGCCGCGCCGAGCATCGAGCCAATCCACCATCGCATGCCTGTGGTGCTGGCACCGGAGAACTTCGGGGAATGGTTATCCACCGCTACCCGCAATGATGCGCTGCGCGATTTGATTCACCATGCGCGGCAAGACTTTGCGGGGCATCGAGTGTCGTTGCGGGTGAATGACGCGAGGAATGATTCGATTGAGTTGGTCGAGAAGACCGAATAAAGCGACAAGCCTGTTTTTCGCAGACAGAAGAAAACGGACTGCATTCGGAATAGGTGGCGTGGCTACCTGTCGGTGATCTTCTCCGAGCTGATCCACCTCGGCTCTTGGCACAAGGCCAACCCGCTGGCCAACGTCCGGCAGATCAAGACCGATCAGGTCGAGCTGACCTTCCTCACCCTGGATCAGGTCGCCAAGCTCCTCGAGGAGTGCAAGGCCAGCACGAACAACCACACGTACCCGGTCACTCTCCTGTGTCTCGCTACAGGTGCCCGCTGGGAAGAGGCCGAGAGCATCGCCCGTGGGGCTGTGCATGGGGGAAAGGTCCACTACCACCGAACCAAGAACCGGCAGAGCCGTTCAGTACCGATTCCGGCCGAGCTGGAGCAACTGATGTTCACGGTGGGCATGCCAGGAACCGGCCGCCTATTCATGTCGTGCCGTGCCGCCTTTCGCTGCGCCTATGAGCGCTGTGGATTCGATACACCCGGCCAGCTGACCCACATCCTCCGCCACACCTTCGCGAGTCATTACATGATGGGAGGAGGGGACATCCTCACGCTTCAGCGGATCCTCGGGCATTCTTCGATCACGATCACGATCACGATCACGATCACGATCACGATGCGGTATGCGCACCTATCGCCGGGGCATTTGGAGTCGGCTATGCGACTTTCACCGATTGCACAAGCCAGAATCACGCTAGTAAATGAGCACTAGTTGCGGAACTCATTGCCCCCTCAGCTAGGGACGGAGTAGTACCGCTATCAAGATGTATTGATAAGTCTGAGATTGCTATGCACTTTGGGGGCGGAAACCCAAAGTTGCGATAGATTACACCGCGCGTATCAGGGGTTTCCCCCTGATACGGCTTGGCAGAGCTTTACTCCGAAACATCACTCCATCAATAGTCTGGCTATTCCTCAAGACCCAAGACACGGATAGCCAGGAAGCCTGTCTTGCAGCGTACCAAGAAGCATTTTCCCTTTTGACTTTCTATTTCAAGGTCGCCAACAAAATAATCAGCACTACCTTCGGTCAGTTCGGTGACCGCTTCCATGATATACCAGACTGCTAATCCGACATTGTCTTGACCGTTCTGGTTTGAGACAGGGATGGATTTAGAGAAAAGCTGTTTTAGTGCATCGCTGAGCACAGAGCTATTTTCGCTCTTGATTACGTTTCTGAACGACATCAGCGGGATCTCTGACAATGCTTCATCAGTGGCATTTAGCCTCACAAAGGATCCGGCAAGATCGTTTTCTTCTAGATTGCAAAGCTGCGCATTGGCAGAGTGGCGTTGCGGGTCCGCACCGAATCGAGTCAGCGCGAATAGCATGCCATCGATCCAGCCAGCAGCTTCGCTGTCTCTCACTCCAAAGTCACTTTCTAACGGCATTGCGAGGGATCTCCACACCATTGGCGATAAAGATTTTCAAATTTCTCCAGCTTATCCGACAAAATTTTAATTCGTTTTACGTGGTTCACATAATTGCTCGTGCCGCTTTCTGCGGGATTTAGGTCTCCCTTACGCCACTGGATCGTCTCACGAAGCTTGCGAATAATCTCAGCAAGGACTGCGCAGCGATCATTGCCTGGGGGAGGGGCGTCAGCAGGGATTCGCAAGATTTCTGCTTCTTCCTCATGCGACACCGGGTTTGGTGTAGTTTGCCGACCTCTCTCGGCTCGCTGGCGGGAGGTTTCGTGAAGCTGCTCGCGTGTTAGGCGGGAGCGATCCAGTGTGCCGTTGTTTTCCGCTTCGCTTCCCGATTGGCCTTGGAAAGAAATATAGGCGCCGGAGGAGCCGACAGCAGCACCGATTGCGACAGTGCCGCCGAAGCCCCCAATCGAAGCGCCTCGGAGGCCAAAGAGGTCGATGCGTGTATTGGGATTGGCTGAGACATAGCCGTAGGTGTTCAGGCCTGCGTCGAGGCCAACTGGGTCAGATTCAACGTACCGACCAGTGTCTGGGTCGTAATCTCGGAAATAGTTATAGTGCAGGCCACTTTCTGAGTCGAAGTACTGCCCTGGAAAGCGCAGATTCACTACCGTCTGTTGCCCGCTCCCCAGTGGATCCTGATTCGGCACGCCGTTTCCGAAGGCATCGGACTGCCACTGCCAAACAAGATCCCGAGTCTCTGAGGTCGCCAGTCGCGGGGTATCTAGATGGTCGCTGTGCAGATAAATCACGCGTGCTGCGGCGCTACCCTGCTTTTCAACCTTGGCCAGTCAGTTACTCCGGCTATGTCATGGTGGGTGCAGACAAAGCCTCCTGTAACTTCTCGGTGGCCTGGCCCAGCACAACGGTTGCTGCCTCGCAGGGTTTGACCCGCGTAGGTGATGGCTGCGCTCAGGGCAGTGAGTACAACCCGGCAACCGCTGCCTGCGAGATCCAGCGCCCGAGCGACGCCGAGTGCAAGACCCGCGACAAGTACACCAAAGCCGTGCAGTTCGTCTTCACCGATGGCGGCGCGGTGCTCGACCTCGATCCGGAAATCAAAGACGGCTGCATCTACGAACCCGGCTCGCCAGAGAACTGCAACGACAACGTCTGCACCGTCGATATGAACCCGGTCGGCAACGACGACATGTCGGATAACCCGGACAACCCTGACCAGCAGTTGCAGGACTACCTCGACCAGCTCGCCAAGCAGTTCAAGTGCGAGAAGACCGCCAACGGCACGGTCGGCTGCACTGGCGCGCAAACCACTCCTCCCGATATCGACCCCGACGACAAATGCCCGGATGGCTATTCGTGGTCCGGCACCGCCTGCTTCCCCACCACGGGCGGCGGTAACGAAAACCCCGACAACCCCGGCGGCAATACCGGCGGCGGTGATGGCGGCGACGGCGGCACCGGTCCGGGCACGGGCAACGGCGACGGCGGTGGCTCAACGGGTGGTGGCACGGGCGGCGGGGATGGCGGCACCAACGGCGGCGACGGCCCCAAAGAATCCCTTGTACAGCCCAAGCAAGGTAGCTGGGACGAAGCCCTGGAGACATGGTCCGGCAAGGTCGAGGAAGCCAAAAAGGAGTTCTCCGAGAAGATCAAAGAGAACGCCGACCAGCTGAAGGGTGTGTTCGATCTGAACCTTGGCGAAGGCGGCGGCAAGCTCCCCTGCGACACCTTCGTGGTCTGGAAAAAGACCGTCAGCCTCTGCTTCACCGAGTACGAGGAAAAGCTCTCCTACCTGCGCTACGCGCTGATGTTCATGGCATCGGTGTTGGCGGCGTTCGTCATTCTGAAGGAGTGACCATCATGGAATGGCTATCCAGCTTCTTTGACCAAATCGTCCTGTTCCTCCAGTGGATCTGGGACTTCCTCACGCAAGGGATTTACGACTTCATCAAGGACGGCTTCGTGGTCGCCACCCAGTGGGCCATGTACAGCGCGCTCCAGTCGTTCCTCTTCCTGCTCGATGTCAGCTACACCGTCGCCCGCGAGCTGATCGACAGCCTCGGCGTCTCCAACATGGTCCGCTCCATGTACGCCACGCTCCCCGGTCCGCTGGCGGCGGCGCTGCAGTTCCTCGGCGTACCGCAGGCCCTGAACATCATGTTCTCCGCCCTGGCCACGCGCTTCTGTATGCGCTTCGTTCCGTTCATAGGGAGGTGAGTCATGTCGATCAAGATTCACCACGGCCCGAACGGCTCGTACAAAACCTCCGGCGCGATTCAGGACGATGCCGTCCCTGCGCTCAAGGACGGCCGCGTCATCATCACCAACGTCCGGGGTTTCACCCTGGAACGGGCCTACACCGTGTTCCCCGATCTGCCCAACACCGCGCAGATCATCAACCTCGATCTGGAGTCGCTGGCCGACCTCGAAAAGATGCGCACGTGGTTTCAGTGGGCACCGCGGGGCGCGTTCCTGATCTTCGACGAAACCCAGCTGCTGTTCCCCAAGTCCTGGCGCGAGCGTGACCTAGAGAAGTTCGACTTCCCCGGCGGCCCCGAGGCAGCACACGAAGCGGATCGGCCCATGGGCTGGCTGGATGCCTGGACCCGGCACCGCCACTTCAACTGGGACATCGTCCTGACTACGCCGAACATCAGCTACATCCGCGACGACATCCGTATGACCTGCGAGATGGCCTACAAGCATTCCAACCTCGCCGTCATCGGCATCCCCGGCCGGTACAAGGAGGCCCAGCATGACGCCCAGCTCAACCGACCACCCGCTGACGGCACCATCGTCGAATACAAGCGAATCAAAAAGCAGACCTTCCGCCTCTACCAGTCCACCGCCACCGGCAAGACCCAGGACACCAAAGCCGGCAAGAGTCTCTTCCGGTCGCCTAAGTTGGTTCTTCTACTGGCACTGCTGGCCGGCACTATTGGCTTTGTCAGCTATATGGGACCTCTCAAGGTCGTCGGTGGCGGGGCTCAGCAAAAGCCTGATCCAGCCGATCCTCAGCCGGCTGGCTCGGCTCATCCTCAAGGGCCTGCTGTACCTGCTCAAGCGCCTGTTGCTGCGAATCGCGCTCTTTATGCTGGTGCTGTTCTTGGCCAATCAGGTGTTCCGACTCTTCCACTAGCTGAGCATCCCTTCGCGGGCCGGCAGATCGCCGTGGCGGCCCGCGTGAAAGGGCTGGTGAAGGGCATGCAGCGCGAGATGTACATGTTCGTCATCACTGACTCAGAAGGGCGGCGACTGATGCTCAACTCATGGCAGATGGGCGAGTCCGGCTACGGCGTAAAGGCCCGCTCCGAATGCGTCGCCGAACTCACATACGGCGAGTACCACGAAACCATCGTGTGCGCCGGGGCCTTTCCCAGGCCGGCGCAGATGCCTGCCACAGCGCCCGCAATGGCCGCTACCGCACCCCCAGCCCCTGCACAACCCAACCTCACCATCGTCCCCGACTCCGAATACCCCGCACGCCCCTGGAGGACCCAATGACCCTGCACGGCCTGATCAACGCCCTTGGGCTGCTCGCACTCGCGTATGCGCTCGGCTTTCTCACCGCCCTGCAGGTGATGCAGCCAGTGGCGGCGTTCCCGTTTTGAGTCGGCGAGCCGCGCCGCCGGCCGGGAGCGCCAGGCACGAGCGGTAGGCCGAAGGCGCGGCCGACGACCCTGTAACACGTCGGATAGCTAACGAGTAAGCACCTCAATAAACCTCATTGAAGGTACGAAAGAATGAAAAAGGCAGTTCACCCCCTCCGCCTGATCCTCAAGGAGACCGGGGATTTTTATGAGTCGTCCGAAGGACGGATTTTCATGGACCCGAGCAACGGCAGATTCGCCGACCTGTCGGGTGTGCGCCTGCTGCGCTGTGGCGTCGATACCGTGCGGCAGCTGTACAACGGCATGATTCGCCCGGAAGTGGTGGCGCTGTTCGATGAGCCCGAGGATCTCGTCAACTTCGCCGGCTACAAGTGGGCCAAGGGCCGTATCGGTCGGGACTCGGGCTACCAGTACCGCCTGCAGAATGCCGACATGGGGCTGATCCTGCTGATCAAGAACCACAACGTGAAGCTGGAGAACATCGGCCCGCACCTCAAGATTGAAGTATCGCCACACGCCCTGGATGGTGCCGATCCGAAGATCCTGCAAGGCGTAATGGATGATCTCGCCGCTGGCGTGCTCTCGGCCTGCGAAGTGAACCAGTGCGCCGTCCACATCGCCCTGGACGTGCAGGGCTGGACCCCACCCGTGGACTTCGTGGACCGCATGCATTGTCGGTCCCGGCGTGTTCGCCAGATCAGCGGCAACCACGAGCAACGCTACCTGTCGGCCATCTTCTCCGAGCTTATCCGCCTCGGTTCCTGGCACAAGGCAAACCCACTCGCCAATGTCCGGCAGATCAAGACCGATCAGGTCGAGCTGACGTTCCTCTCCCTGGATCAGGTCGCCCAACTCCTCGAGGAGTGTAAGGCCAGCATGAACAACCACACGTACCCGGTCGCTCTCCTGTGCCTCGCTACAGGTGCCCGCTGGGAAGAGGCCGAGAGCATCGCCCGTGGGGCCGTGCATGGGGGAAAGGTCAACTACCACCGGACCAAAGCCGCTCAGTGCCGATCCCGGCTGAGCTGGAGCAGCTGATGTTCAAGGTGGGCATACCCGGAACTGGCCGCCTTTTCATGTCCTGCCGTGCTGCCTTCCGTTGCGCCTATGAGCGCTGTGGGTTCGATACGCCGGGGCAACTGACCCATATCCTCCGTCACACCTTCGCGAGCCATTACATGATGGGAGGAGGGGACATCCTCACGCTTCAGCGGATCCTGGGGCATTCCTCGATCACGATGACCATGCGGTATGCGCACTTGTCGCCGGGGCATCTGGAGTCGGCTATGCGCCTATCACCGAGAGCGCAGCTCGAAAAGCTGGACTCTTGGGCGAGAGAGTGGGGCGATGGGCTTGGCAGCCGCATTCATGCGCGCTTTGCTGCTGTTGGTGGTATCGACTCCACGGAGAGCTGATAAGAGTCTATTCAAAAGTGTCTTTAAAGGTGCTAATTTGGATGCTCGTTTGTGACAAGAGTGAGCGTTGTAGCGCTCAGGAGTTTATATGGCACACGCCGTTTTAGCGGACGTAGCAGCCTCCATCACCGAGCTGAAGAAAGACCCAATGGGAACCATTGAGGCCGGGCACGGTAAACCCGTCGTGATCCTTAATCGCAACGCGCCGGCATTCTATGCAGTGCCGCCGGATGTGTACGAACAAATGCTGGAAGCATTGGACGATGCCTTCCTGGCAAGAATCGTTAGGGAACGTAGCGACGAGCCATCGCGGGAAATTACGTTGGATGACCTCTAGATCAGCAAGTGAGCCACTGAAGTACAAGCTGAGAATCAAGGACAGCGCGGAGAAGGAGTGGCTGAAGCTACCGATCCCGATCCGCGACTCCTTCAGGAAGAAGCTAGCAGAGCGCCTCATCAACCCCAGGGTTGAGAAGGACAAGCTGTCCGGCATGAAGGACTGCTACAAGATCAAGCTGAAGGACGTCGGCTACCGGCTCGTCTACAGAGTGGACGACGGGCAACTGGTGATCGAAGTGATTGCGGCAGGGAAGAGGGAGCGCGGGGAAGCTTATTCGGCAGCGAAGAAGCGGCTCTGACTTGGCGGTAGACGGGATGTAGTCGGTTTGTAGTCTGCCGGCCAAAACAAAAAAGGGTTAGCTTGCGCTAACCCTTTGTTTTGTATGGTGGCTACACCGGGACTTGAACCTGGGACATCAGCATTATGAATGCTGCGCTCTAACCGACTGAGCTATGTAGCCGAGTGGCGCGCATTTTCCGCAGATCGAGGGGGGGTGTCAACCCCTTTTCTTGAATATTTTTCTGATCTATCAATCGTTTAGCCGGTCGGGCGGGATTTTCGCGATGAGCGGCGGGGTAGGGCGCCCTAGAAAAAAGCCCCGGCGGGTGGCCGGGGCTTTTAGGGTATCGCTGGCGCTTAGACGTTGAAGCGGAAGTGCATCACGTCGCCGTCCTTGACGATGTATTCCTTGCCTTCCAGGCGCCATTTGCCGGCTTCCTTCGCGCCCTGTTCGCCTTTGAACTGGATGAAGTCGTCGTAGGCGACGACTTCGGCGCGGATGAAGCCTTTTTCGAAGTCGGTGTGGATCACGGCGGCGGCCTGCGGGGCGGTGGCGCCGACGCGGACGGTCCAGGCGCGGACTTCCTTCACGCCAGCGGTGAAGTAGGTCTGCAGGTGCAGCAGTTCGTAGCCGGCGCGGATCACACGGTTCAGGCCAGGCTCTTCGAGGCCGAGGGATTCGAGGAACATGTCCTTCTCTTCGCCATCGTCCAGTTCGGCGATCTCGGCTTCGATCTTGTTGCACACCGGTACGACCATGGCGCCTTCTTCTTCGGCGATGGCACGGACGACGTCCAGGTGCGGGTTGCTCTCGAAGCCGTCTTCGGCGACGTTGGCGATGTACATGACCGGCTTGCTGGTCAGCAGGTGGAAGCCGCGCACGACGCGCTTCTCGTCATCGCCCATGTTTTTCATCAGCGAGCGGGCAGGTTTGCCTTCGGTGAAGTGGGGGATGAGCTTTTCCAGCAGGGCTTTCTGGACCAGAGCGTCCTTGTCGCCGCCCTTGGCGTTGCGCGCGACCTTCTGCAGTTGCTTCTCGCAGCTGTCGAGGTCGGCGAAGATCAGCTCAAGGTCGATGATCTCGATGTCACGCTTGGGGTCGACGCTGTTGGAGACGTGGATGACATTCTCGTCTTCGAAACAGCGCACGACATGGGCGATGGCGTCGGTCTCGCGGATGTTGGCGAGGAACTTGTTGCCCAGGCCTTCACCCTTGGACGCGCCTGCGACCAGGCCGGCGATGTCGACAAACTCCATGGTGGTCGGGATCACACGCTCGGGCTTGACGATCTCGGCCAGCGCATCGAGGCGGGCGTCGGGCATCGGTACGATGCCGCTGTTCGGCTCGATGGTGCAGAAGGGGAAGTTTTCCGCCGCGATGCCGGATTTGGTCAGGGCGTTGAACAGGGTGGACTTGCCGACGTTGGGCAGGCCTACGATGCCGCAATTGAATCCCATGCTAGGTCCCTCGCGCCAAGTGGCGGAAATTGAGGTGTGATCAGGCCTTCTGGCTGTGCAGCTTCTGCATCGCGCGGGTCCAGTCCCCGTCGAGCATTTCCGGCAGCACGCCAAGGGCGGAGTCGATGCTGGTGTCGAGCAATTCCTGCTCGGAGCGCGGGGCGCGGCCGAGGACGAAGCCGGAGACCAGGCTGCTGTGCCCCGGATGGCCGATGCCAAGCCGCAGGCGATGGAAATCGTTCTGGTTGCCGAGCTGGGCGATGATGTCGCGCAGTCCGTTGTGCCCGCCGTGTCCGCCGCCCTTCTTGAGCTTGGCGACGCCGGGTGGCATGTCGAGTTCGTCGTGGGCCACCAGGATGGCTTCGACCGGAATGCGGAAGAATCCGGCGAGCGCCGCCACGGCCTGGCCGCTGCGGTTCATGTAGGTGGTGGGGATGAGCAGACGAACGTCGCGGCCCTTGTGGCTGAACTTGCCGACCAGACCGAAGTATTTCTTGTCGAGAGACAGGTTTGCGCGCTGCGCGTCCGCCAGTCGCTCAACGAAAAGGGCCCCCGCGTTATGCCGGGTCTGGTCGTATTCAGGGCCTGGATTTCCCAGGCCAACGATCAGTTGTACGGCAGTCACGACGGGGGCCCCTTCCTTAAAGGCAATGGTGCGCGCGATTACTCGGCAGCAGCTTCGCCTTCACCTTCTTCTTTCACTACGCGGGAAGCGTGGATGTTGGCGACGGCCAGGTCGTTACCATGGGCCAGTTGCACCAGCTCTACGCCTTTCGGCAGTTTCAGGTCGGACAGGTGAACGATCTGGCCCAGTTCGACTTTGGCCAGGTCGACTTCGATGAATTCCGGCAGGTCTTTCGGCAGGCAGGAAACTTCGACTTCAGCGATCACGTGGGAGATCTCGCCGCCACCAACCTTGACGCCAACAGCAGTGGCTTCGTTGATGAAGTGCAGCGGTACGTGAGCGGACAGTTTCTGGCCGGCAACGACGCGCTGGAAGTCAGCGTGCATGACGAAACCCTTGGACGGGTGACGCTGCAGGGCCTTGATCAGTACGGTTTCCTTGGCGGAACCGACGTTCAGGGTAATCACGTGGCTGAAGGCAGCCTCGTTTTCCAGCAGCTTGGAAATTTCACGCAGTTCCAGGGTCAGGGATTGCGGCGCTTTCTCGCCACCGTAGACCACGGCCGGGATCAGGCCGGCGTTACGACGCAGGCGGCGGCTCGCACCTTTCCCCAGGTCGGAACGCTCTTGTGCATTCAGTACAAAATCAACCATTTCACACTCTCCAAAATGACAAGATCGCCCGGACGCTTGCGACCAGCGTTCGGGCGATTTTGCTGATGCCCCGTCGACGTGATGGGGCGCTTTACGTCAGCGCTGTTCCGCCTTAGCGGAACATGGCGCTGATCGATTCTTCATTGCTGATGCGGCGCATGGCCTCGGCGACAACTGGAGCGATGTCCAGCTGGCGGATGCGGCCACAGGCTTGTGCAGCAGCGGACAGCGGGATGGTGTTGGTCACCACCAGCTCGTCCAGTACGGAATTCTCGATGTTCTCGATGGCGCGGCCGGACAGCACCGGGTGGGTGCAGTAGGCGATGACCTTGGCGGCGCCGTGCTCTTTCAGAGCCTTGGCGGCGTGGCCGAGGGTGCCCGCGGTATCGACCATGTCGTCGACCAGCACGCAGGTACGGCCTTCGACATCACCGATGATGTGCATGACTTCGGACTGGTTGGCCTTCGGGCGACGTTTGTCGATGATGGCCAGGTCGACACCCAGGGATTTGGCGACGGCGCGAGCACGCACCACACCGCCGATGTCCGGGGAGACGATCATCAGGTTCTCGAAGCGCTGGTCTTCGATGTCGTCGACCAGTACGGGCGAGCCGTAGATGTTGTCGACGGGGATATCGAAGAAGCCCTGGATCTGGTCGGCGTGCAGGTCAACGGTGAGAACGCGGTTGACGCCTACGACAGTCAGCATGTCGGCAACGACTTTGGCGCTGATGGCCACGCGGGCGGAACGCGGGCGGCGATCCTGGCGGGCATAACCGAAGTAGGGGATGACGGCCGTGATACGAGTCGCCGAGGAGCGGCGGAAGGCATCGGCCATCACTACCAGTTCCATCAGGTTGTCGTTGGTCGGTGCGCAGGTCGGTTGAATCAGGAAGACGTCCTTACCACGAACGTTTTCGTTGATCTCAACGCTGATTTCGCCGTCGGAGAATTTACCGACAGAAACGTCACCGAGGGGGATGTGCAGCTGCCGTACGACACGGCGTGCCAGATCGGGGTTGGCGTTCCCCGTGAAAACCATCATTTTGGACACGCTGCGGTACCTGTGTCGGCTTGAGGGTAGGCCCGGTTGAGCCAGAAGAAAAATGGCAGGGGCGGCTGGATTCGAACCAACGCATGGCAGGATCAAAACCTGCTGCCTTACCGCTTGGCGACGCCCCTGTAGCTTACAACTTGCGGAGCAATGTGTTCGTTGATGCTGTACGTAAACCCTGTGGGTTAATGGCAGGGGCGGCTGGATTCGAACCAACGCATGGCAGGATCAAAACCTGCTGCCTTACCGCTTGGCGACGCCCCTGTATCGTACAACCGATTACATTGCTTTCTTCTCAGTCCAGATTTTGCAGCGTTCGGCGCAACATCGAGATGTTACGCCCCTGTGCAACAAAACTTGGCAGAGTGGCCGGAAGTTGGCGGCGAACTTTATCAGCATCGCCCTTGTTTGGGAAGCTCCCAAATACACAAGCTCCGGTGCCGGTCAATCTCGCTTCGGTAAATTTACCTAGCTGGATCAGTGCGTTACGTACATCCGGGTAACGCTTCTCGACGACCGGCTGGCAGTCGTTATGACCGTCCACCCCGAGAAGGCTGCGAACTTTAATGGGCGGAGTATCCCGTGTCAACTCGGGATCGGAGAAAACTTCTGCTGTGGAGACAAAGACTTGCGGCACGACGACGAGGAACCAGGGTTCGTCGAGTTCCACGGGCGTGAGTCGCTCGCCGACGCCTTCAGCAAAGGCAGCCCGGCCGCGCACGAACACCGGTATGTCCGCACCCAGGCTCAGGCCCAGTGCGGCAAGGCGGTCTTCGTCCCAGCCCAGTTGCCACAGGTGGTTGAGCGCGAGCAGGGTGGTTGCCGCGTCGGAGCTGCCCCCGCCGATCCCGCCGCCCATGGGGAGCCGCTTGTCCAGCCAGATGTCGGCGCCCAGCGTGGCGCCTGATTGTTCCTGCAGGCGGTGTGCCGCTTTGACGATCAGGTTGCTGTCGTGGGGAACGCCGTCAATCTCGGTATTCAGGCGGATATCGCCGTCCTCTCGCACGGCGAATTGCAGCTCGTCGCCGTGGTCGAGGAATTGGAAGAGGGTCTGCAGTTCGTGGTAGCCGTCGGCGCGGCGACCGGTGATGTGCAGGAACAGGTTGAGCTTGGCCGGTGCCGGCAGGGTCAGGCGGTCCTGCATGGCGTCACTGCTGGCCGGCGCCGAGTTGGCGCGGCTGCCAGGATTTCACCACCAGGGTGACGTCCAGGTCCTGGCCGTGCAGCTTCAGGCGTTCGGGCAGCCAGTAGCCGTCCTGCTCGCTGTAGCGGGTATATTCCACGTCCCAGCCGTCCTGTTGCAGCTTGGCCAGATGGCTGTCGCCGTCCAGGGTCAGGCGGCTCTTGCTGTCCGGCGCGGGCAGGCCGCGAATCCACCAGAGCAGATGGGAGACCGGCAGGCGCCAGCCCATCTGCTGTTCCAGCAGTTCTTCGGGGGAGGCGGCTTCGTAGCGGCCTTGCCCGGCGACTTCCAGGGTCACCGCGCCTTCGCGCCCGGTCAGGCGGGCGGCGCCGCGGCCGAGCGGGCCGGACAGGCGGATATCGTAGTAGTCCTGGCGTTGCAGCCAGAACAGGGTGCCGCTGCCGGAGTCCTTGGGGGCGCGGATGCCGACCTTGCCATCGATCTGCCAGCCGTCGAGGGTGGCGATGCGCGCCTTGTGGGCATTCCAGGCGCTGGCGTTGCCCTGGCCTTCCAGGGCTTCGTGGGTGCCGAAGCTGGAGCAGCCGGCGAGCAGGGCAAGCGCGGCGGCGCCGATCAGGTGACGTAAACGCATAAATCAGAGGGTTCCGGAGCCGGTCAGGCGCAGCATGGTGTCGCGCAGGACGGCGCTGTCGGGCTGGCTCTGCAGGGCGGTGGCCCAGACCTTGCGGGCTTCGCTCTGCTTGCCCTGGGCCCAGAGCACTTCGCCCAGGTGCGCGGCCACTTCGTGGTCGGGGAAGCGTTCCAGCGCCTTGCGCAGGTAGGTTTCCGCTTCGCTGAGGTTGCCCAGGCGGTAATTCACCCAGCCCAGGCTGTCGAGGATCGCGGGGTCGTCCGGGTTCAGCGAGTGGGCCTTCTGGATCAGGTCGCGGGCTTCGCTGTAGCGGGTCGTGCGATCGGCCAGGGTGTAGCCCAGCGCGTTGAGCGCCATGGCGTTGTCCGGCTCGCGCTGGATGATCAGCCGCAGGTCCTGTTCCATCTGTGCCAGATCGTTGCGTTTCTCGGCGAGCATGGAGCGGGTGTAGAGCAGGTTGAGATCATCCGGGAACTGCTTGAGGCCCTGCTGGATGACGGCCCAGGCCCGGTCCACCTGGTCGCGGTTGGACAGGCCCTCGGCCTCGATCAGGTACAGCTGGATGGCGTAGTCCGGTTGGCGGTCGCGGGTTTCGGCGAGGCGGCGCGCGGCATCGTCATAGCGCTTCTGGTCCAGCAGGATCTCGGTCGAGCGCAACTGGGCGGGGAGGAAGTCGTTTCCCGGGCCGACCAGGGCGTATTCCTTGAGGGCGGTTTCCGGGTCCTTCTGCTCCTCGGCCAGGCGACCCAGGTTGAAGTGGGCGGAGTCGACATGGCTGTCGCGCTCGACCAGCTCCTGCAGGTAGACCTTGGCCTCGTCCCAGGCCTGGGCTTCGAGGCAGACCAGCGCCAGAGAGAAGCGCAGGTCGTCGTCATCGGGGAACTGCTCGACCAAGGCGGAGAACTCGGCCTTGGCGTCTTCCAGGCGGTTCTGCTCCACCAGCAGGCGGGCGTAGGCGAGGTGGACGCGCTTGTCGTCCGGGTGTTCCTTGATTCCGGCCTTGAGCAGCGGCAACGCCTCATCGCTGCGCTTCATGCTCTGCAGCAGGCGGGCGCGCAGCAGCAGTGGAGCGACATCGTGCTTGCTGGCGGAATTGTCCTCCAGCAGATGCAGGGCTTCCTGCGGGCGGCCGTCCTGTTGCAGCAGCAGGGCCTTGCCGAAGAGCAGCTGGCCGTTGTCCGGGTACTTCTTCAACAGGCGGTCGAAGCTCTGCAGCAGGCCGGCGCGGGTATCGGGGTCGGTCTCGGCGGCGGACAGCGCGAGGAAGTCGAAATGGGTGTCGCCCTGGCCGTTGAGGACTTTCTCCATGTACACCATGGATTCGTCGTACTGGCCGGTACGTGCCAGCTGGATGGCAGCGGCGCGCTGGGCGTCGAGATTGTCCGGCGCGGCCTTGGCCCAGATCAGCGAGGTGTCCAGGGCTTCCTGGTCGGCGCCCAGGTATTCGGCGATGCGGAAGGCGCGTTCGGCGACGCCCGGATCACGGGTCTCCTTGGCCTGCTCGACGTAATTGGCGAGGGCGATGTCGAAGCGGTTGCGCTGCCCGGCAATCTCGGCGGTCAGCAGCGAGAACAGGGTGTCTTCGCTGAAGGAGCCGTACTTCTGATCTTTCTGAGCAGCCGCGGCCTTGTCCTTCTCCACGGAAGCACTGTCGGAATTTTTGTGTGTAAGAGACTGGCAGCCGCCGAGCAGCAGCAGAGCAGTCAGCAGCGCAAGAGACTTGTTCATAGAGGAAGGACGAGGGCCTGACCTGCGAAATGGGACCATCATGACATAAGGAAAGTGCCAATCCCATGGGCAAGCGCCCGTAACGGGCCTGTATACGATTTGCAGTGTGCGATCCGTCGCGGGTGGTTGTCCTTCACAAGGCTAAGTAGGACAATTGCGGGCTTTCCGATCAGCTCAGCGATTCTGCATGGCCTTCATTGCCCTCGGCATCAACCACAAGACCGCGTCCGTGGCCGTCCGCGAGCGCGTGGCTTTTACTCCCGAGCAGATGGTCGAGGCCCTGCAGCTGCTGTGCAGGCTGACTTCCAGCCGTGAAGCCGCGATCCTCTCCACCTGCAACCGCAGCGAACTCTACCTGGAGATCGAGCATCCGGACGCCGGCGACGTGCTGGCCTGGCTGGCCGATTACCACAACCTGGGGATCGATGATCTTCGTGCCTGCGCTTATGTCCATCAGGACGAAGAAGCCGTGCGCCACATGATGCGCGTCGCCGCGGGTCTGGACTCCATGGTGCTGGGCGAACCGCAGATCCTCGGGCAGATGAAGTCCGCGTACGCCGTGGCTCGCGAGGCCGGGACCGTCGGGCCGATGCTGGGGCGCCTGTTCCAGGCCACCTTCAGCACCGCCAAGACCGTGCGCACCGATACCGCCATCGGCGAGAACCCGGTTTCCGTAGCGTTTGCCGCGGTCAGCCTGGCCCGTCAGATATTCAGTGACCTGAGCCGCAGCCAGGCCCTGCTGATCGGCGCCGGCGAGACCATCACCCTGGTCGCCCGCCACCTGCACGAGCAGGGCGTGAAGCGCATCGTGGTCGCCAACCGCACGCTGGAGCGCGCCAGCCTGCTGGCCGAGCAGTTCGGTGCCCGCGCCATCCTGCTGGCGGACATGCCGGACGAGCTGGTCAACAGCGACATCGTCATCAGTTCCACTGCCAGCCAGTTGCCGATCCTCGGCAAGGGGGCGGTGGAGCGAGCGCTGAAGCAGCGGCGGCACAAGCCGATGTTCATGGTCGACATCGCCGTCCCGCGTGATATCGAGCCGGAAGTCGGCGAACTGGAAGACGTCTACCT
The DNA here is from genome assembly GCF_057180225.1 of Pseudomonas sp. BB438. Lineage (NCBI taxonomy): Bacteria > Pseudomonadati > Pseudomonadota > Gammaproteobacteria > Pseudomonadales > Pseudomonadaceae > Pseudomonas > Pseudomonas sp. BB438. The sequence goes on along the minus strand of NZ_CM170001.1, from coordinate 5,499,601 downwards.
GTATAGCGTCGACGATCTGCACGAAGTGGTCGCCGAGAACCTCAAGAGCCGCCAGGGCGCTGCCCAGGCCGCCGAGGAGCTGGTGGGCGATGGCGTGCACGAATTCATGCTGCGCCTGCGCGAGCTGGCCGCGGTCGACGTACTGCGTGCCTACCGCCAACAGGCCGAGCGCCTGCGCGATGAGGAAACCCAGAAGGCTCAGCGTCTGCTGGCCAACGGCGCCGACCCGATGGAAGTCATTGCCCAGCTCAGCCGTGGCCTGACCAATAAATTGCTGCATGCGCCCAGCGTGCAGATGAAGAAACTCTCCGCCGAGGGCCGCATCGATGCGCTGGCCGTCGCGCAGGAACTGTTCGCCCTCGAGGAGGGCACTGACAAGCGATGAAAGCGTCCCTCCTGAAAAAGCTGGACATCCTCAGCGACCGCTACGAGGAGCTGACTGCTCTGCTGGGCGACGCCGAGGTCATCAGCGACCAGACCAAGTTCCGCGCTTACTCCCGTGAATATGCGGAGGTGGAGCCGGTCATCCTTGCCTTCCGCGAGTTCCGCAAGGTCCAGTCCGATCTCGAGGGCGCCCAGGCGCTGCTCAAGGACAGCGACCCGGACCTGCGCGCGATGGCCGAGGAGGAGGTGGCCGAGGCGAAGATCGCGCTGGTCGGCCTTGAGGATCGTCTGCAGCGCATGCTGCTGCCCAAGGACCCCAACGACAGCCGCAACGTCTTCCTGGAAATCCGCGCGGGCACTGGCGGCGACGAGGCAGCGATCTTCTCCGGCGACCTGTTCCGCATGTATTCGCGTTATGCCGAGAAGCAGGGCTGGCGCGTGGAAATCATGTCCGAGAACGAGGGCGAGCACGGCGGCTATAAAGAGGTGATCGCCCGGGTCGAGGGCGAGAGCGTCTACGCCAAGCTCAAGTTCGAGTCCGGCGCCCACCGCGTGCAACGTGTGCCGGCCACCGAATCCCAGGGCCGCATCCATACCTCGGCGTGCACCGTGGCAGTGTTGCCCGAGCCGGACGAGCAGGCGGCCATCGAGATCAACCCGGCCGACCTGCGCGTGGACACGTACCGCTCCTCCGGCGCCGGCGGCCAGCACGTGAACAAGACCGACTCGGCGGTGCGCATCACGCACATCCCGTCGGGCATCGTGGTCGAGTGTCAGGAAGAGCGCTCGCAGCACAAGAACCGCGCCAAGGCCATGGCGTGGCTGGCAGCCAAACTCAACGACCAGCAGCAGGCCGCGGCCCAGCAGGCGATCGCCAGCACGCGCAAGCTGCTGGTCGGTTCGGGCGATCGTTCCGAGCGCATCCGCACCTACAATTTTCCCCAGGGCCGGGTGACCGACCACCGCATCAACCTCACCCTCTATTCTCTGGGCGAGGTCATGGAGGGCGCGGTGGAGCAGGTCATCGAGCCGCTACTGCAAGAGTTCCAGGCCGACCAGCTGGCCGCACTGGGTGATTGAAAGTGCGGGTGATTGAACGAGCGGGCGACTGAGAGAGCGACAGACCATGGCAACCATCATGACCCTGCTCAACGAGGCACGACTGCCGGACTCGCCCAGCGCGCGTCTGGATGCCGAGCTGCTGCTCGCCGCCGCGTTGGGCAAACCGCGCAGTTTCCTGCGCACCTGGCCCGAGCGCGTGGTCAGCCGTGAGGCCCACGACCTCTATGACCGCTACCTGGCCCGCCGCGTGGCCGGTGAGCCGGTGGCCTACATCCTCGGCCGTCAGGGCTTCTGGAGCCTGGATCTGGAGGTCGCGCCGCACACGCTGATTCCGCGTCCGGACACCGAGCTGCTGGTGGAGACGGCGCTGGCGCTGCTGCCGGCCTCGCCGTCGCGCGTGCTCGACCTGGGTACTGGCACCGGCGCCATCGCCCTCGCCCTGGCGTGCGAACGCCTGAGCTGGCAGGTGCTGGGCGTCGACCGGATTCCCGAGGCCGTGGCCCTGGCCGAGCGCAACCGCGAGCGCCTGCGCCTGACCAACGTGGCCTTCCAGCCGAGCCACTGGTTCTCTGCGGTGGCCGATGAACGCTTCTCGCTGATCGTCAGCAACCCGCCCTACATTCCCAGCGCCGATCCGCACCTCAGGCAGGGCGACGTGCGCTTCGAGCCGTCGAGCGCGCTGGTCTCCGGGCCGGACGGGCTGGATGACATCCGCCTGATCATCGACCAGGCGCCCAGCCACCTGGAAAACGGCGGCTGGCTGATGCTCGAACACGGCTTCGACCAGCCTGACGCCGTGCGCGACCTGCTGCTCACCCGCGGTTTCAGCGCCGTGGAAAGCCGCCGTGACCTGGGCGGCCACGAGCGCATCAGCCTGGGGCGCTGGACATGCTGAGCGACAACGAACTGCTGCGTTACAGCCGGCAGATCCTCCTGTCGCAGATCGACGTGGACGGGCAACTGCGCCTGAAGGACAGCCGCGTGCTGATCGTCGGCCTCGGTGGCCTCGGTGCCCCGGTGGCGCTGTACCTGGCTGCGGCCGGCGTCGGCGAGCTGCACCTGGCGGACTTCGACACGGTCGACCTGACCAACCTGCAGCGGCAGATCATCCACGGTACCGACAGCGTCGGTGTGGGCAAGGTGGACTCCGCCATCGCCCGCCTGACCGCGCTGAATCCGGACGTGAAGCTGGTCGCCCATCGCCAGGCGCTGGACGCCGATTCCCTCGACGCCGCCGTGGCAGATGTCGACCTGGTGCTGGATTGCTGCGACAACTTCGGCACCCGCGAGGCCGTCAACGCTGCTTGCGTCGCCGCGAGGAAGCCACTGGTGAGTGGGGCTGCCATTCGCCTGGAAGGGCAGCTCTCGGTGTTCGACCCGCGCCGAGCGGAGAGCCCCTGCTACCACTGCCTGTATGGCCACGGTAGCGAAGCTGAACTGACCTGCAGCGAGGCCGGCGTGGTCGGCCCGCTGGTGGGGCTGGTGGGCAGCCTGCAGGCGCTGGAGGCGCTGAAGCTGCTGGCCGGTTTCGGCGAGCCGCTGGTGGGCCGCCTGCTGTTGATCGATGCCCTCGGCACACGCTTCCGTGAGTTGCGGGTCAAGCGCGATCCGCAGTGTGCCGTGTGCGGAGCCGCGCATGGCTGATGCCGCGCCGATCGGCGTATTCGACTCTGGTGTGGGCGGGCTCAGCGTCCTTCACGAAATCCGGGCGCGGCTTCCCCATGAATCCCTGATCTACCTCGCCGACTGCGGCCACGTGCCCTACGGCGAGAAGACCCCCGAATACATCCGCGCGCGTTGCCGTGCCATTGCCGACTTCCTCCTGTCCCGTGGCGCCAAGGCGCTGGTGCTGGCCTGCAACACCGCCACTGCCGCTGCCGCCGCGGACCTGCGCGAACGTTATCCACAGTTGCCCATCGTGGCCATGGAGCCGGCGGTGAAGCCTGCCGCCGAGGCGACTCGCAGCGGTGTGGTCGGCGTGCTCGCCACCACCGGTACCTTGAAAAGCGCTCGGTTCGCCGCGTTGCTGGATCGCTTTGCCAGCGACGTCCGTGTCATCACCCAGCCTTGTCCGGGGCTGGTGGAGCGCATCGAGTTGGGCGACCTGGACGGCCCGCAGACCCGCGAACTGCTGCAAGGCTACGTGGCGCCACTCCTGGCGGAGGGATGTGACACGTTGATCCTGGGTTGCACCCATTACCCGTTCCTGCGCCCGCTGCTGCGTGAGCTGGTGCCGGCGGATGTCTCGCTGATCGATACCGGCGCTGCGGTAGCCCGCCAGCTCGAACGCCTGCTGCAGGCGCGGAGGATGCTGGCAGAAGGGGACGCAAAAAAAACTGATCTCTGGACCAGCGGTGCAGTCGAAGGACTTGAACGCGTACTACCGGTGCTGTGGGGAACCGACGACCCTGTCCGTTTCTTCCCGGGCTGATCGAAAAAATAGCCAGCTATCCACTTTGGTCTGTCAGCAAATACTGACAAACGGCCTTATAATTGCTGGCTATTCGCGGGGATTTTTCATTCAGCTTTCTAATAAAGGATGTTTCGATGAAGAAACTACTCTCGCTCGCCGCCGTGGCAGCTATGACACTGGGGCATCTGGTTTCCGCACAGGCCGCTGGCCTGACCGGCGCCGTCGGCGTAACAGGGCAGAACACCATGACCTACCGCCTGGGCCTGGGTTTCGACTGGGACAAGAGCTGGTGGGAAAGCTCCACCGGGCGCCTGACCGGCTACTGGGACGCCGGCTACACCTACTGGGAAGGTGGTGACGAAGCCAGCGGCCGACACTCGCTCTCCTTCAGTCCGGTCTTCGTCTACGAGTTCTCCGGCGCGCAGGTCAAACCCTTCGTCGAGGCAGGCATCGGTGTCGCCGTCTTCAGCGGTTCCCGCGTCGGCGACCAGAACCTGGGCGGCGCCTTCAACTTCGAGGATCGCCTGGGCGTCGGCCTGCGCTTCGGTGAAGGCCAGGCCCTGGGTGTGCGAGCCATCCACTACTCCAACGCCGGCATCAGCCAGCCGAATGACGGTATCGAATCCTACAGCCTCTATTACACGCATCCGCTGTAACAGATCGCTGACAAGGAAAGCCGGGCCTTGCGCCCGGCTTTTTTGTGCGCGCCTGGATTTGAGGAGGGGCTGCCGTTTCCTGAAGTCCCGTAGCGTCGATTCTCTCCCTGCCCCCCTGAAAGGAGAGGGGGATACGGCACGTCTAGCGCGATATCCAGGAAGGCGTCAGTGCGAGGCGGAAAGGCTCTTGAAGGCCTCCAGCGCGCGCTCGCGAGTTGCGGAGAGATCGCACATCGGCTGTGGATAATCCGCTACGCCGAATAGCCCGAGCCTGGACGGATCGTGCACCGCCTTGCCCTCCACACCGGACAGCTCCGGCACCCAGCGACGAATGAAGCGACCCTCCGGATCGAAGCGTTCGGACTGCGAGATCGGATTGAAGATGCGGAAGTAGGGCGCTGCATCGGTGCCGGTGGAGGCGCTCCATTGCCAGCCGCCGTTGTTCGCCGCCAGGTCGCCGTCGATCAGGTGGCGCATGAACCAACGTTCGCCTTCGCGCCAGTCGATCAGCAGGTTCTTGGTAAGGAACATCGCCACCACCATGCGCAGGCGGTTGTGCATCCAGCCGGTCGCGAGCAGCTGGCGCATGGCGGCGTCGATGATGGGAAAGCCCGTGCGACCCTGCTGCCAGGCCTCCAGGTCCTTCTGGCTACGGCGCCATCGCAGCCTCTCGGTGTCCTCGCGGAAGGCGCGGTGTCGGCTGACGCGGGGGAAGCCCACCAGGATGTGCTTGTAGAACTCGCGCCAGAGCAGCTCGTTGATCCAACTGACCGCGCCGCTGTTGCCGGTCTCGAACTCGCCATGGTTGTTTGCCAGCGCCGCATGCAGGCATTGCCGGGGAGACAGCACGCCGGCGGCCAGGTAGGGCGAGAGGCGGCTGGTGCCGTCGCGCGCAGGAATATCGCGGCTTTCCTGGTAAGTCCTGAGGATTTCGTCGGTGAACAGTTCCAGGCGTTCGCGGGCCGCTTCTTCCCCGGCTGGCCATTCCTTGCGCAGCGAAGTCGGCGGCGTTTCGAACCCTTCCACCTGTCCCGGGACCTCGTCGCTGGCGATATGCAGTTCCTGCTGCGCGCGGGGCGTAGGCACGAGGCTGGGAACGCCGAGGTTCAGGCGTTCGTAGCAGACCTTGCGGAACTGGCTGTAGACCTGGAAGCAGGTGCCGCCCTTGGTGAGGAGGGTGCCGGGAGCGAAGAACAGCTGGTCGAGGTGGCTGCGCAGGTGGATGCCGTCGTCCTCCAGCGCCTGTTCCACGGCCGCGTCGCGGGCGGCTTCGTTGATGCCGTATTCCTCATTGACGTGGACCGTCTCGATGTCCAGTTCCTGGCACAACAGGCTGATGACGTTCGGCGCCTCGTCCCAGTGGTTCGCCGTGCGGATCAGCAGCGGGATGTGCAGCTTGTCCAGGCCTGCGCGCAGCTCGTGCAGGTTGCGTAGCCAGAAGTCGACCTTGCACGGCGCGTCATCGTGGCGCTGCCACTGGTCGGGGCTGAGCAGGAACAGGACGATCACCGGGCCGCGCTCGGCGGCGGCGTGCAGGGCGCTGTTGTCGCGCAGGCGCAGGTCGGTGCGTAGCCAGACGAGTTGGCGCTTCATGGGGCCTCCCCGTTGAGCAGGTGCAGCTCACGCAGCAGTTCGAACGCGGCGACCGGACCGCTGGCCAGGTGCAGCGGTGGCTCGGCGATGGCCAGCTCCTGCAGCGCATCGGGATGGATGGCGGTGGCGGGCCCTGCCAGCAGGCGCGGACAGTCGACGCCGGCGAGCTGCCGGGGCAGTTGCAGCAGGTTCAGCGTGCGGCTGGAGTAGAGCAGCACGGCGCGCGGCTGCAGGCGCTCCACCGCCAGCGCCAGTTCGCCCGGCGGCAAGGGCGAGTCGAAGAGGTCCAGCGGGCAGCCGGCGCTGCTGGCCAGCCAGGCGGTGAGCCATAACCCCGGCTCCAGCGGCAGGCCGGACTGGTTCACCAGCAGCAGGGGGGCACCGCGTTGCTGGCGGTTGTGGTGGTAGAGGCGGGTGCCGAACTTGGTGCGCAGCCAGGTATGGAAGAACACCCGCTCCAGCTGCGCCCCGAACTGGCCCTGCCAGCGCCGCTCCAGCTCGTCCAGCAGGGGCAACATCAGTTGTTCGCAGAGCGTTTGCGCGGGGTAGATCGCCAGCGCGCCATTGAACAGCTCGTCCAGCTGGCGCTCGTTGATTCGGCCGATGGCGGCGATGCACTGCTGGCGCAGGTCGTCCCAGGGCGAGGCGATGGTTTCCACTGCAGCAGGCGTGCCCTCGTCGAGCAGCGCGCGGATCTTGCCTACCGCCACGCCCCGGCCGAGCCAGGTGAGGATGGCCTGGATGCGCGCGATCTGCGCTTCGGAGTAGAGGCGGTGGCCCTTGGGGGTGCGCTGCGGCACGACCAGGCCATAGCGACGCTCCCAGGCGCGCAGGGTGACCGGGTTGACGCCGGTGCGCCGGGAAACTTCGCGGATCGGCAGCCAGCCCTCGGCCAGGGCCTGACGGTAGTCATCGTCCGATTCTCGGTGGGGGTGGTCGGGATTCATGGGCATCCTGTCGGTACGTCAGATGGCATTGCGCAGGCTCAGCTCCTCGGGGTGCGGTTGCAGGTAGGCCTGGGCGTCGATGTAGGGGTGCGGGTGCAGGCGGAAGTAATGCTTGAGCAGTGTCAGCGGCACGACCAGCGGGATCACGCCTTCGCGGTACTGGTCGATCAGCCTTTGCATCTCGGCTTTCTCGGACGATGGCAGGTCACGCTTGAGGTAGCCCGCCAGGTGTTGCAGGACGTTGCTGTGTGTGCCGCGGGTGGCGCAGGTGCCGAGTGCCTGCATGAAGTCGCGGAAGTAGCCCGGGGCGAACGCTTCCAGCGCTTGTTCGCCGATCTTCGCCAGGCGTTGGCCGAGGGCGCCGTACTGGCGCGGGTTATGCGCCATCAACTGGTACTTGTAGCGCGAGTGGAAACCGATCACCGCGTGACGTGTCAGGCCTTCCTCGCAGAGGCGCTGCCAGGCGGCGTAGGCGTACACGCGGGTGAGAAAATTCTCGCGGATCACCGGGTCGTTGAGCCGGCCTTCCTCTTCGGCCGGCAGTTCCGGGCGCGCGGTGCAGAATGTCTCCGCGTAGAGCCCACGCACGCCTGGCGGACGCAACTGGCCGTCTGATCGATACAGCTTTACCCGCTGCAGGCCACAGGAGGGCGATTGTTGCATGAAGATGTAGCCGCAGATGTCCGGCAGCGTCCCGGCCTGCTGCCGACCGTAATCGCGCAGGGCGTCGCTGACGTCACGGCCGCCTTCGCGCAGGATCAGTGCGCGCGGGTCGTCGTGATCGCCGACCAGGCGCAGGGTCGGGCGCGGGATGCCCAGGCCGATGGCGACTTCGGGGCACACCGGGACGAAGTCGAAGTGGCGGCTGAGCACGTCCAGGCACAGACGCGAGGCCTTGTGTCCGCCGTTGTAGCGCACCGGTTCACCGAGTAGACAGGCGCTGATGGCGAGCTTGGGGCGGGGAGAGGAATTGGGCATGACGGCTACCGATTTCTTGTACAAGGGTTGTTATTTTGTACAACTATCGATAAGGATAGGCGCAGGGGTGTACAAGTGCAAAGACTTGTACAGGGTTTCGGCGCAAGACGAAGGACGGCCGCTGCCCTCTCCCGTGGGAAGAGGGCGAGTGATTCAGGCGCGGATCAGAGGTGTTCGAGCAGGCGGCGGGCGGCTTCCAGGCCGCTCAGCCAGGCGCCTTCGACGCGACCGGAAAGGCACCAGTCGCCGCAGGCGTAGATGCCCAGGTCTGCATCGGCGAGGGCGCCGAACTGGTGGGCTTCCATGGGCCGGGCGTAGAGCCAGCGGTGGGCCAGGGCGAAGTCGGGGGCGTGGACGGCGCAACCGATCAGCTCGGCGAAGGCGCCGCGCAGGTGCTCGATCACGCTTTCCTTGGGCAGGTCGATATGCTGCTTGCTCCAGCCGCTGGCGGCATGCAGCACCCAGGTGTCCAGTTGTTCGTCGCGGCCTGGCTTGGAGTGGTTGCTGGCCAGCCAGGACAGCGGGCCTTCATGCACGAAGCAGCCCTGAACCGGCGTATCCAGCGGTTCGCGGAAGGCCAGGGCGACGGCCCAGGTCGGCTCCATGGGAATGCTCGCGGCGGCGGCCGCCAGTTTCGGCGCGCTGGCGAGCAGCGCAGCTGCCTGGGGCGCGGGCGTGGCGACCAGTACGCGGCTGAAGGGGCCGTGGGTCTGACCCTCGGAGTCCTGCAGGTGCCAGTGCTCTTCGCCGCGGTACACCTCGGTGATGCGGCAGGTGAAGGTGACGACCTGGTCCTGCAGCAGCGCGCGGGTGATGGCACTCATGCGCGGGGTGCCGACCCAGCGCGGCTGTTCGTCGGGAGAAGGGCTCAGTTCGCCGTCGCGGTACTGGTAGAGGGCGGGGTCCCATTCGGCGACCCAACCGTGCTCGCGCCACTTCTGGATGGCGTCGAGAAACCGCCGGTCGCGGGCGGTGAAGTACTGCGCGCCGAGGTCCAGGGCGCCGGCTTCGCTGCGCTTGCTGGCCATCCGGCCGCCGCTGCCGTGGCCCTTGTCGAATAGCTGGACGATTTGTCCGGCATCGCGCAGGGCGTGGGCGGCCGAGAGTCCGGCGATTCCGGTGCCGATGATGGCAATGGGGGCGCTCATGACATGCCTCGTAGTCTGTGTCTTTCAGCGTAACGAGCGAGGTATTCTTGTACAAATTAAAATATCTGTACAATTGCCTTTCAGCTGTTCTCGCTCGTCAACGATAGGAGTCCGATCATCGGAACCTTCGGCGCCGCATCGGTTCATTCAGGAATGAGCCCGGCGTTGGTTCCGGCACTTACAGCGTAGACCTCGCTGCAGAGGGAGTGTCAACGCAATCGCCTCCCTCTCGTCCAGACTGATGGAAGGTGGAACAGCCCAACAAGGAGTTCGCCATGCATATTCTCTTGACCGGCGGCACCGGCCTGATCGGCCGCCGCCTCTGCCGTCAGTGGAGCGCCGAAGGGCATCAGCTCACCGTGCTGAGCCGCCAGCCACAGCGCGTCGCGTCGCTGTGCGGCGAGACGGTGCGAGGCATCGGCGACTTCGAGGCCTATGGTGATGGTCCGCTGGATGCGGTGGTCAACCTGGCCGGCGAGCCCATCGCCGACAAGCCCTGGAGTGCCCGGCGCAAGGCTCTGTTGTGGGACAGCCGGGTGCGCCTGACCGAGCGCCTGGTGACCTGGCTGGAGGGGCGTAGCCAGCGCCCGGCAGTGCTGATCAACGGCTCGGCGGTGGGCTGGTACGGCAACGCCGGCGAGCGTCCGCTGGAAGAGAACAGCGCCGCGGCGGGAGAGGATTTCGCCAGCGAACTGTGCCTGGCCTGGGAGCAGATCGCCCGGGAGGCCGAAGCCCTGGGTATCCGCGTGGTACTGGTGCGTACCGGGTTGGTGCTGGCGCCCGAGGGCGGTTTCCTCAAGCGTTTGTTGCCGCCATTCCGCCTGGGTGCCGGCGGGCGGCTGGGGGACGGTCGGCAATGGATGTCCTGGGTCCATATCGACGATCAGATCGTCCTGATCGATTTTCTTTTGCGCAAGGAGGACGCAGCCGGTCCCTATAATGCGTGCGCGCCACAGCCAGTGCGTAACCGCGACTTCACCCAGGAACTGGGCCAGGTGCTGCACCGGCCGACGTTGATGCCCATGCCGGGTTTCGCCCTGCGCCTGCTGCTGGGCGAGATGTCGATCCTGCTGCTGGGGGGCCAGCGCATCGTGCCGCGCCGGCTGCTGGACGCCGGATTCGAATTCCGCTTCCCCGAGCTCAAGGAAGCGTTGGCCGACGTGCTGCAGGAAAGCCACTGAGCCCCTGCGACATCGGCGACAGCCTGGAAACAGGCTCGGGCTGACCTTGATGGCGCGGGCTGCGTGTACACTGCGCAGCCCGCACGACGACCTCCTACCGTACCGGTTTAAGGACACTGCATGACCCAAAACGCCCTCCTGCTGGTCAACCTGGGATCACCGGCCTCCACCCAGGTCGAGGACGTGCGCCGCTACCTCGATCAGTTCCTCATGGACCCTTACGTCATCGACCTGCCCTGGCCGATCCGCCGGTTGCTGGTGTCGCTGGTGCTGCGCAAGCGGCCGGAAGAGTCCGCCCATGCCTATGCATCGATCTGGTGGGACGAGGGTTCGCCGCTGGTCGTGCTGAGCCGTCGTCTGCAGGAGGCTGTCCGGCCGTTCTGGCCGCATGGCCCGGTGGAGCTGGGGATGCGCTATGGCGAGCCGTCCATCGAGAAGGCGCTGCTGCGCCTGAGCCAGCAGGGCATTTCCCAGGTGACCTTTGCGCCGCTGTACCCGCAGTTCGCCGACAGCACCACCACCACCGCCATCGAGGAAGCTCGCCGGGTGATGCGCGAGCATAACCTCGCGCTGGAGCTGAAGGTGCTGCCGCCGTTCTACGCCGAGCCCGAGTACCGCCAGGCGCTGGTGGACAGCGTGAAGCCCTATCTGGAACAACCCTACGATCACCTGCTGCTGAGTTTCCACGGCCTGCCCGAGTCGCACATCCGCAAGCTGGTGAAGGACAAGCGCCACGACCTCACCGCCAGTTCCAGCCGCGGCGTGCACGAGGACGTCATGGCCGTCTGCTACCGCAGCCAGTGCCTGCGCACGGCAGAGGATTTTGCCGCTGGCGCCGGCCTCGAAGATGGACGCTGGTCGGTATCCTTCCAGTCGCGCCTGGGCCGCAACAAGTGGATCGAACCCTACACCGAGGCGCAGCTGGACAAGCTCGGCAGGCAGGGCGTGAAGCGCCTGCTGGTGATGTGCCCGGCCTTCGTCGCCGATTGTATCGAGACACTGGAGGAGATCGGTCAGCGCGGCAACGAGCAGTTCCGCGCAGCGGGTGGCGAGGAACTGGTGCTGGTGCCTTGCCTGAACGACCAGGAACTGTGGGCGCGAGCGCTGGCGAAGCTGTGCGAGCGGACACCCACGGCAATCTGAACGCCGCTCTTCAGGGCGAAAATCACCCCAGGGGTGGTGCGCCCTACCGCGACGCCTGGGGCTTCTTGGGACCGAGCCTGCTCCTGCCGGGGGAACGGCGAAACCTGGCGTCCGATCCCTGACTACCCATTCATCAGCCAACGGCCGACGTGCGCATTCAGAGATTTGATAGTGCGCGCGCGACGCGTTCGCAATGCCTACTCTGCGGACTCTCCCCTTCGCCTTCGCCGCGATTGGCGGCGTTTCAGGAGCCCGGCATGAACAACAATAACGGCTACCCCTCCAGTGCCGTGGCCTGGTCCACGGTTGCGATCCTCATGGTCGCCTACGTGCTTTCCTTCATCGACCGACAGATTCTCAACCTGCTGGTCGGCCCCATCCGCCGCGATCTGGAGATCAGCGACACGCAGATGAGCCTGCTGATGGGCCTGTCCTTCGCACTGTTCTACACCCTGTGTGGCATCCCCCTCGGGCGCATGGCCGACAGCCGAAGCCGCCGCGGGCTGATCACCGTCGGCGTTTTGATCTGGAGCGCCATGACCGCCGCCTGCGGCCTGGCCAAGCAGTACTGGCACTTCCTGCTGTTCCGCGTGGGTGTCGGCGTGGGCGAGGCGGCGTTGTCGCCGGCGGCCTATTCGCTGATCGCCGACAGCTTCCCGGCCCAGCGTCGTGCCACCGCCATCAGCGTTTACTCGATGGGCATCTACCTCGGCTCGGGGCTGGCCTTCCTGCTCGGCGGGCTGGTGATCAAGTTCGCGTCGGCCCAGGGCGATGTGCACCTGCCGGTCCTCGGCGAAGTGCGCCCCTGGCAACTGATCTTCCTGATCCTCGGCGCCGCGGGCGTGCTCTTCACCCTGCTGATGCTCGCGGTGAAGGAACCGACCCGTCGTGGCGTCGGCGCCGGCGTAGTAGTGCCGATGAGCGAGGTGGGCGCCTACCTGCGCGCCAACCGCAAGACCGTGCTGTGCCACAACTTCGGCTTCGCCTGCATCTCCTTCGCCAGCTACGGCAGCGGCGCCTGGGTGCCGACCTTCTTCGTCCGCACCTACGGCTGGGATGCCGGCCATGTGGGCGTGGTGTACGGCAGCATCGTCGCCGTGTTCGGCTGCCTGGGCATCGTCTGCGGTGGCCGCCTGGCCGACTACTGGGCCAAGCGCGGTCGCACCGATGCGAACATGCGCGTGGGCCTGCTGGCCGCCTGCCTGGCGATTCCGCTGAGCCTGGTCTATCCGCTGCTGGACAGCGGCAACGCGGCGGCGGCGATGATGGCGCCCATCGTGTTCTTCCTCAGCATGCCCTTTGGTGTCGCCCCGGCGGCGATCCAGGAAATCATGCCCAACTCCATGCGCGGCCAGGCCTCGGCCATCTATCTGTTCGTGGTCACGCTGCTGGGCCTGGGTATCGGCCCGACCGCCATCGCCCTGGTGACCGACTACGTGTTCGCCGACGACATGGCGCTGCGCTACTCGCTGCTGATCGTCAGCGTCGTGGCGCTGGTCGCTGGCGCGCTGCTGCTGGCCAATGGTCTCAAGCCCTACCGCGCGAGCCTGGAGCACCTCAAGAGCTGGAGCCTGAAGGGCGAGAGCGAAAGCGGTGCGATGCAACGTCAGCCCGCCTGACATCACCTTCGTAAAATCGAGCCCCCGTGCAGCGATGCGCGGGGGCTTTTCTTTGTCCGTGGCACAATGCGGCAGGACACGCATGCGAAGGGAGGTTTCCAGCATGGATGCAAAGGGTTTTGGCCGGGGGCTGGCTGCCGTGGGTCTGCTGGCGCTGAGCGCGACGGCAGCGGCGGAGGAACCCTGGGTGGCGTTCACCCAGAACGACCTCATCGGCTTCAAGGATGTACAGGGCGGCGTGAAGGTCCCGCCGACGCTCAGTCCGATGCTCACCCTGGCTCGGCGCTTCGAACACATCATCGCCACGGGAGAGGAAACGGCCGACGGTTACCGCAGCTATTACCTGTTGCGTGATGGCCGGCAGGTTGCGCCGGACTCGGTGTATTTCTTCGACAATGCACCGATCTGTGAGAGCGAGAACAGCATCCGCTTCCGTGACCGCCAGCGTGACAAGGTCGGCTTCCTCGACGGCAATGGCCAAGTGCTGATCCCGGCCGAGCTGAGCGACGCGACGGCCATGCGCAACGGCATGGTCGTGGCGCTGAAGGGCGCCACGCGCAACTGCGCCGATCCGGGGGTGAGCCTGGAGCAGTGCGAGCACAAGGGCTGGAGCGGTGGTAAGGACGTGCTGCTCGACCGCCACGGCAGGACGCTGGTGGAGAACGTCGAGAGCACCCGTGCCGGATCGCTGGACTGGTTCACGCGACAGGTGAGCGAGCAGCCATCCAGCGATCCGCGCCGCGTTTCCTTCAAGGGGGTTGATGGTCGTTATCTCAGCTTCGTCGACATCGAGAAGGACTTCGCCCTCTGGTTCAGGGACGAGTTCCTGCCGCACCTCGATGAGGCGTCGCTGAAGGCCCACAGCTATCCACGGATCTGGAGCGGGCAGGGGGGCGAGCCACTGGATGACTGGCAGGCGGCTGCAGCGGACGACGTACTGCGTCGACAAGGCGCGACACTGCGCAAGCGGCTCGAAGCCCTGCGCGTTTCCGCGGGCTATGGCGTGCACCAGGACGACATGGGTTGGCCCTTCGAGCCCGAGCGCGACCCGCAGTACTTCGACAACTGCGGTGAGTTCGCCCAGTGGCAGACACCCAGGATGTCAGCCATGGAGCACTGGCAACTGGGATCGTTCGAGCCGGACAAGCACGCCAGCTTCGATTTCATTCGCACGGCGGACGGGTATCGGCTGATGGCGTTTTCTATTCCCGAGCCTTGACGGCCAGATGTCGGAGCGGACTCATCACCGCTCGGACGATCAGGAGACCTGTCGCGCCTCAGCGCCAGCAATCACTCACGCTGCCGGTCCCGCTACTGCCCTTCACCCCCTGGGCCGTCAGGGTGAGGCGGGTACACTTGCTGTCGGTGAAGGTCGGGTTGGCCGTCAGCGTGTAGCCGCCGTCACTGCTGCCTCCGCCGACGGTCAGGGTGTAGAGTCCGGTGGACGAGGTCACGGTGCTGCCGCTGGTGCCGGTCAGGTTCAGTTTTGCTACCGAAGCCTGGTCGGTGATGTAGCCGGACGCCGAATTGAGCGCGTACCAGCGCTCCTCCTGCGAGGCCGCCTGGTTGAGCAGGGCCTGGCCTTCGGCACGTTTGCCGCGCAGTACGTACTCCTGGTAGCCGGGGTAGGCGATGGTGGCGAGGATCGCCACGATCACCGTCACGATCATGACTTCCAGCAGGGTGAAGCCTTCTTGTCGGTACTGCCTGTTCATTCCTGTTCCTTGATGTTCAGCCAGTTCTGCCGTCCGGAACTGGAACCGCTGGTTGCCACGCTCACGCAGCCATCGCTGCCGCAGGCGTTGATGTTGCTGCTGCTGGCGCTGGTGCTGCCGACGGTGAAGCCGCCCTTGAGGCCGGACATCTGTACCGCGGAGACGACACCGCCGTTGTAGAGGTCCTTGTCGTCGACCACGCCGTCGTTGTTCAGGTCCAGCGTGGCGAACTCGGTCGCCCCGCCGCTGTAGGGATCGAGCGCCATCAGCCAGGTGGTGACGCCGTCGGCGCAGGGGTCTTCGTTGGGCGTCAGGGTGCTGGCGAGCAGCACGCCGGAGGTGGCGTAGGGGTTGTTGACGACCATTTCACCGGTGGCTGGCAGGTCCAGGTACCAGCCGTACGTCGACACGTTCCCGCTGCTGTCGTACCAGGTCACGGCGTTGTCGCTGACGGTGCGGACCGTCTGGGTCACCGCCGTGCCGCTGTTGTCGAAGGATGTGGTGACGTCGCTTTGCGTAATGGTCTGCTGCTGCAGCTTGCTGCGGCTGAGCGTCGGTGTGGTGGTGGCCGCCTCGCCGGCAGTCTGCCGGTCCCAGATGCCGTAGAGCCCCATGACCTGCGTGGTGTTGGGATCGGCATCGTCGGACTCGATGTACTTGCCGGTGCCGAAGATCACCAGGTAGCCGGTACCGGAGCTGTGCTTGACCAGGTATGGCGCGCTGGTAATCGGCTGTGCCTGGCCGGCGGTGGTGGTCGCGCTGTACAGCGGCGAGCCACCGAAACCGACGCGGAAGCTGCTGGCGGTGGTGCTGGAGGTCAGGCTGCCTGAGCTGGTCAGGTCGAAGCGCCAGAGGTTGCCATGCAGATCGCCGGCGTAGATGTAGTCGGTGATCAGGTCGCCATTGATGTCGGCGGCGCGCGGAGTGGCCAGGCCATTGGCGGTGGTCTTGCCGTCGCTGGCGGTGAGGGCCTTGATCAGGCTGCCGTCCTTGACGTTCATCAGGTAGAGCACGGCCTTGTCGTTGGCGCCGTTGTAGCCGTTGCCCAGGATCACCGCCCAGGTGCCGTTGTGCAGCAGGCTGATGGTCGGCCGCGAGTAGGTGAAGCCCAGTTCGCTGTAGTCGCTGTCGCTGTAGCTCTTCTCCCAGAGCAGCTTGATGTTGGCCGGGTCGGTGATGTCCAGGGCGAACAGCGCGCGGCCGCCGCCCCGCAGGGTGCCGACCAGCACGGTGTGCCAGGCGTTGTCGTAGTAGACGTCGGCAGTGACCGGCGAGCCGTCCACGTAGTACTGGTGGGTGGCGCTGGTGTAGTCGCTGTCGGTCAGCTTGTAGAGGTTGCTGATCACCGCGCTGGGCATGTAGGCGAAGACCTCCTTACCGTCCGCATCGAAGGCATGCAGCATGCCGTCGTTGGCGCCGACATAGAGCCGCGTGGGGCGTGCGCTCCAGGTGCTCTTGAAGGTGGTGTAGGAGGTATCGGTGCTGCTGATGGTGGCGTTCATCAGCGAGGCCAGGCGGCTGGGCGGGCCGACCAGTACGGGCGAGGAATCGATGATGTCGCCCAGTACGGTGCTGCGGGTGCGGAACAGGGTGCCTTCGTTGCTGCGGTCGCCACGCAGGTAGGCCACGCGCTTCTCGCCATTGCTGTCGGTGACGCTGGCGAGGGTCTTGTTGAGGGTGGTCTGCTGGGCGCTGCTGAGGTTGCTCCAGGTGAAGTCCTTGAGTGTGCCGGCGGTGCTGCCGGCCATCTTCACGGTGCGCGTGGACCAGGCGCTGTTGCCGCTGCCGTAGGTGCTGTCCATCACGTCCTGGGCGCTCCACACAGAAGTCTGGCTGCCGTTGGCGGTGTTCTGCAGGTACTTGATCAGGTCGCCGCTCCAGTCGGTGCTGGCGAACTTCGGGGTGTAGCTGTACAGCTCGCTGTCGGCGGTGCTGCTGTCGGAATTGAGCAGCGGTGAGCTGACCAGTGCCGGCGCGGCGCCGGAGTCTTCGCGTTGGGAGATGCGGTTGACCACGTTCTGCAGGGCCGAGACCAGGTCATCGGGCGAGTCGACGCTGAAGAATTCGCCACGGGAGTCGATCGCCGCGTGCCACAGGTCGTAGACGTTGTTGGCGCTGCCCGAGGAGGCAGCCGGCCAGCTCAGGGTGCCGGCGGCGAGCTTGCTGTAGTCGCCGGAGTAGGTGTCGCCGCCCCAGGCGGGATTGGTCAGGCTGGTGGTCAGGCCCAGGCCGACGAAGTAGCTGACCATGTGCTGCCAGGTCGCCGGATCGTTCTTCGGGTTCCAGTACTGGATGGTGGCGTTGCTGTTGCTCTCGGCGATGTAGGGGCTGACGTTGTTGGCGATGTTCGGCTGGGCGTCGGTGGCCCAGTACTTGAACGCCAGGTCGGCGAGGGTGTTGGAGGCGCTGTCCTTGTATGGAGCGCGTGCACTGTAGGTCTGGCCGTCGGGCAGGGTGCGGCCGGTGCTGTCCCAGTCGCCGTGGCTGCCGGCGGTGTTCCAGATGCCGTCGGTGAGGGTGATGCTGTAGCTCGCCCGGCAGCTGTACAACGGGGTTTCGCTGCTGCCGATGGAGTAGGCGTAGGGACTGTACTTGCCGGTGACGCTGAGCAGCGAGCCGACGCGGTCGACGGCGTCCAGCAGCGGGGTGCCCTGGTTGAAGTAGATGTCCCCCAGCCATTCGAAGAACTTGGCCCGGTGCGCGCCGGAGAAGGTGCCGAGGCGGTTGTCGTAGTAGCTGGTGCTGGTGTTGCTCAGGCCGCGGCAGTTGTAGCTCGTCTGGTAGGCACTGCTGGTGATGCAGGTATCGCTGGTACCCAGGGCCTGCCAACTCAGGCGGGCGTTCTCCGGCAGCGAGACGAAGGCGAGGTTGGCGCCAGACTGGGTCGCCAGTTCGCGGTTGCGGTAGAAGCTGTACCAGTTGGCGAAGTTCTGCCGTTCGTCGCTGCCGTTGACGCCGGAGGTGGAGGACACCGTCACCAGCTTGTAGCAGTTGTCGTCGTTGACGTTGCTGCTGCAGCCGCTGAGCGCGGTGTTGTAGACGTAGTAGTACGCCGGCACTGCCGCCTTGGTGCGGTCCGGGTAGGTAGTGGTGGTGGTCAGGGTGGTGGTCGCGGTGGAGGTCACCGTGTAGGTCTTGTTGCTGCTGGTGTAGACGCAACTGGGGCTCGAGTAGCTGACGGCGGTGGTGGTGCTGGAGGTGCTGCCGTCGCTGTTGGTGGTGGTCGCGCCGGTGCTGGATTTCGGGTTGGTGATGGTCGCGGTGCAGGTACTGCTGGTCTTGGCGGTGACCGTGTAGGTGCCGCCGCCGGTCAGTGACGCCGACTTGCCGGTGGAGGTGGTCGAGCCGCTGACGCTGGTGGAGCTGCTGGAGCTGGAGGTGCTGCTACTCGAACTGAAATCCGAGGAGGGGTTCGCCGCCAGGTAATAGACCTTGTCCGGACTGCTGTAGGACGTGTAGCCGGTGTAGGTCCAGTAGGTGCTGTCAGTGGTCGCCCGCGCGGTGTCGTACTCCCAGGAGACCTTGTACGCCGTGCTCAGGTCGAGGCTGCCCTTGGCGCTCTTGAAGCCGTTCACATAGGCCGCGGTGAAGCTGGTGGTCAGCGGCGTGTAGGTGGTGACGGCGTTGCTGTAGAGGACGTTGTACGGGGCCTGATAGGTGACGTTGGGGTTGTAGTACAGCGGGTTGAAGGTGGACGACTTGGCCCGTCGGCTGGTGCGCACCTGATCGGCGCTGTAGCCGTTGTAGGTGGCGCCGGTGGTGGGGTTCATGCCATCGGGAGCGAAGCTCCAGCGCATGCTGTTGGAGTTGTCGATGGTCACCATGATGTTCGGCGCCACGCCCTCGGTGAGGAACAGCGGCTGCTGGCTCAGGGTCAGTGTCGCGGCATCGGTGGGCAGCGCAGTGGCCAGCAACAGGCCGCCGAACAGGAACAGCAGGAAGGGCTGGGCAGGACGTCGGCTCACGTCGGGCTCCTCAGTAGTAACGGCGGATGGTGACGGTCTGCAGCACGCTCATCAGACGCTGCCCGTCGGCCCGGGCGGCAGCGCTCACCCGGTAGTAGTGAGGCCCGCGCCCCTGGGAGCGCTCGTCGGGGTCGGTGATCTGCACGTTGCCGTTGGAGTCAGCCGGGTCGAAGGCGATGTAGGCGGTGTTCCAGCGCGGCAGCGGGTTGAAGGTGGAGCTGCCGTCCATGCCCAGGTAACTGATGGAGGTGGCGTCGCTGCTCCACCAGTCGGCGCTGGCCTTGCCGTTGGAGGAATACGTGTCGCTGGCCAGGATGCACAGGTTGGCGTGCTGCCCGATGCTGGTGGCGCAGTTCGCCGAACCCTGGTCCAGGCTGGTCTGCGCGGCCAGTCGGCGCTCACCCTCGCGCAGCGCCGATTCGGCGGCAGCACGCGAATGCTGCTGCTCGCTGAGGTTGCCGATGAGGCGTGTCTCGGTGGTGGTGCCGCGCATGCTGCTCAGGGCGATCAGGGTGCCGAGCAGCAGCATCACCAGGGCGATGATCAGGGTGGCGCCGCGTTGCGCGCGGCGGCTGTGTCGTGGGCTCATGGCATCAGGTTCCGCAGCGTCACGCTGCCTTGGGCGATCTGGTAGACGTAGGCGGTGTTTTCACTGAGGGTGGCGCCGCTGAGGGTTTTCCAGCGGCTGGCGATGTCGCTGCTCATGCCGCCGCGGGTCGACGCGCCGGTGGCGAGCAGCGCGGCGTAGCTGACCGCCTGGCTGTCATCGCTGCTGCCGGGCAGGGCGAACAGGACAAACCCCGAGACTCCCTTGATCAGCGCCTGCTCGCTGGCGCCCTGGGCCGTGCAGGTCAGGGTGCCGTCCGCCGGCGTGCTGCCGGCGACATAGCTGATGCGGGTGAGGACGCGCGCGCCGCGCGGGACGAACGCGCCCAGGCAGTCGTACTGGTTGCCGTTGGAGCCGGCGACTTCGGTGGTGCTGTCGCTGGCGCCCTGGTAGCGCAGGCAGATGCCCTTGCCGTCACTGCTGGCCTGGTAGGTCTGGCCGGCCGTGAACGCCGGGCAGCCGTTGCTGCTGGCCAGTGCCGGGAAGGCGACTTGCAGGCTGTCCTGGGGCAGGTAGCGGTAGCCGGTACGGGCCAGTTGCTGGTCCAGCAGCAGGAGCGTAAAGCGCGCGTTTTCCTGATTGCCCAGTTGCCCCTGCTGGAACTGGAAGTGCGCCTTGTTCTTGATGTACAGGTCCGTGGCGCCAAGGATCAGCAGGCTGCCGATGGCCAGGGCGACCATCAGCTCGACCAGTGACAGGCCTGCCTGGCGTGCAGGGCGGCCCTGCGTGGGGAATGTGCTTGCGGACATGCCGGACCTCAGAGTTCGCCGCGCAGGCGGTAGATGCACAGGTTGTTGTCGCACTGGCCGCTGGGATCGCTCCAGGCCAGCTGGATCAGCACGGCAGAACTGGCGTTGTTGCTGCACGCGCCGTCGGCCTGACTGGGACAGATGGTGAAGTTGGCGCTGAGGATCGAGCTGGTCACCGGCAGCGTCGCCTGCACCACTTGCAGCCAGCAGGCGAGGTCGGCCTTGGCCACGTCGCTGCCACCATCGCCGCGTGCTCGGGTGGCGCAATCACTGCGCGAGGTGCTGCTGAACGCAGTGCCGGCGACCTTGTAGTAGGCCGAACTGCTGCTGAACTCGTGGGTGGCGCTCAGGGCATCCTTGGGGTTGCTGCGCATCTGTTCGAGCAGTTGCTGGGCGAGCATGATCGCCTCGTTGCGCTGCACGGCGTCCTGGGTGTAGCGCAGGCTCTTGCCCTGCAGCGCCGCCATGCCCAGGGCGCCAACGCTGACCAGCAGCAGGCTGATCAGCACTTCCAGCAGGCTGAAGCCGCGATGATTGCGTTTCATGAGGAGCACGCCGTGGTGGTGCTGGTGATCTGCCCGCTGGCGGAGATGCTCAGCAGGCGCCCATTGCTGGTGCCACTGACAGGGCACAGGCGGATGGTCTGTGCGGCGCCATTGAGCATGCCGGCGGCGCGGAAGGTGAGGCTGGTGGCGCTGCCGGTCGCGGTGACCGCACTGCCACCCGTGATGCCTTCGCTGCCGTACTTGCGCAGGGTCTCGCTGCTGGTGGCGACGTTCAGCGCGCCGACCCAGTTGCCATCGCTGGGGCTGACCGTCACGGCGCTGGCGCGGGTGATGGCCTCGCTGCGGGCGTACTGCAGCAGGTGGGTCAGCTCGCCGCTGACGGCGTCGACCTTGTTGCGCTGGATGAGGTCGCCAAACATCGGCGCGGCCAGGGTCGAGAGGATGGCCAGGACGGCCAGGGTGACCATCAGTTCGACCAGGGTGAAGCCTGGACTGGGAGTATGTGCCGGCATGGCGGGCCCCGACGTTGAGCCGGAGATTCCCGGCGAATGGCGCGCAGGGATACGCGATGCGTGTATGGGGAATTTAGAGGCTGTGTATCAAGGCTGAGATAAAGGAGTAGGCGGTCGAAATGCGCGTATGAATGGTCTGTCAGGTGACGACAGGTGCTCCCCGGCAAGGGCGTTCGGCAACGGCTGCTTTTGTAGGAGCGAGCTTGCTCGCGAACACGGGTTTGCCTGACGAATGGGCATCAGGCAGTTCGCGAGCAAGCTCGCCGCAACAGAGGGGAAGGGGTTCCAGCACTCCCAGGCAGAAAAAAACCCCGCTGATGCGGGGCTTTTCCGTTCAGTGCGCGGTGGCAGGCGCGCCAGCTTCGGCGGGCTTCTTGTCCGGCCTGGCCAGGAGCGTGTACACGCAGGGCAGCACGAACAGGGTGAACAGCGTGCCCACGCTCATGCCGGTGGCGATCACCACGCCGATGTCGAAGCGGCTCACCGCGCCGGCACCGGTGGCGAGCAGCAGCGGGATCACGCCGAGCACCATGGCCGCGGTGGTCATCAGCACCGGGCGCAGGCGAATCGCGGCAGCTTCTTCCACCGCGTCGCGCACCGACAGCCCGCGCTCATGGCGCAGCTGGTTGGCGAACTCGACGATGAGGATGCCGTGCTTGCTGATCAGCCCGATCAGCGTCACCAGCCCCACCTGCGTATAGATGTTCAGGCTCGACAGGCCGAGGAACAGCGGAATCAGCGCGCCGCAGATCGACAGCGGCACGGTCACCATGATCACCAGCGGATCGCGGAAGCTCTCGAACTGCGCCGCCAGCACCAGGAAGATCACCGCCAGCGCCAGGGCGAAGGTGATCATCAGCGCGCTGCCTTCCTGCACGAACTGCCGCGAGGCGCCGGCGTAGTCGAAGGAGAAGCCGCGCGGCGATTCCTGTTCGGCGATGCCGCGCACGGTGTCGATGGCTTCGCCCATGCTGACCATCGGCACGCCGGAAATGATCGCCGAGTTCAGCTGCTGGAACTGGTTGAGCTGGCGCGGGCGCGCGCGCTCGTGGAAGGTCACCAGGGTGGACAGCGAGATCAGCTGGCCGCTCTGGCTCTTCACGTAGTAGTTGTTCAGCCAGCCCGGGTTGTCGCGGTAGGCGCGCTCGACCTGGGCGATCACCTTGTAGCTGCGCCCGTCGATGGTGAAGCGATTGATCTCGCCTTCGCCCAGCAGCGCGCCGAGGGATACGCCCAGGTCCTGCATGCTGACACCCATCTGCGCCGCCTTGGCGCGGTCGATGTCGACCACCAGTTCGGGCTTGTCGAAGGCCAGGTCGAGGTCGAGGAAGGCGAACTTGCCTGATTCCTCGGCACGCTTCTTCACTCGCTCGGCGACCTGCAGCAGCGACTGGTAGTCGCTGGCGGTATTGATCACGAACTGGAACGGCAGGCCCTCGCCGGTGCCCGGCAGTGACGGCAGGTTGAAGCCGAAGATCTGCAGGCCGGGAATCTTGTCCAGCTCGCCCTGCACCGCGTGCAGCAGTTCCATCTGGCTGCGCTGGCGCTCGTCCCAGGGCTTGAGCAGCATGCCGCCGATGCCGGTCTGCACGCCGTTGTAGCCGTTGATCTGGAACGCCGAATAGTACTCGGGGAATTTACGGAAGATGCCCTCGAACTCCGCGGTGTACTTCGACAGGTAGTCCAGGTTCGCGGTCTGCGGCGCGTTGGCCATGATGAAGACGATCCCCTGGTCTTCCTCCGGCGCCAGTTCCTTGTGGGTGAACATCATCAGCAGCGGGATGATCGCCAGCACCAGCAGGGCGAAGACGATCACTACCGGCCGACTGTTCAGCGTGCCGTGCAGGGCGCGCTGGTAGCGCACCTTCAGGCCTTCGAAGATCAGGTCCAGGCGATGGGCCAGGCCGCTGGGGTTCTCGTCATGGCGCAGCAGGCGCGAGCACATCATCGGCGACAGGGTCAGGGCGACGATGCCGGAAATGATCACCGCGCCGGCCAGGGTGAAGGCGAACTCCTTGAACAGCGCGCCGGTGAGGCCGCTGAGGAAGCCGATGGGGGCGTACACCGCCGCCAGGGTGATGGTCATGGTCACCACCGGCACGGCGATTTCCCGTGCGCCCTCGATGGCGCCCTGGAACGGCGACTTGCCCTCCTCGATGTGGCGATGGATGTTCTCCACCACCACGATGGCGTCGTCCACCACCAGGCCGATGGCGAGCACCATCGCCAGCAGCGTCAGCAGGTTGATCGAGTAGCCCATCATCTGCATGAAGAACAGCACGCCGATCATCGACAGCGGGATGGTCACCACCGGGATGATCACCGAACGGAACGCGCCGAGGAACAGGAACACCACCACGATGACGATCAGGATCGCCTCGCCCAGGGTCTTCACCACTTCGTCGATGGAGGCCTGGATGAAGCGTGTGGCGTCGTAGGCGATGGACACCTTCAGCCCCGGCGGCAGCTGTTCTTCCAGCTCCGGCATCTTGGCGCGGACTTCCTTGATTACGTCCAGCGGGTTGGAACTGGGCGTGCCCTTGATGCCGATGTACACCGACGGGATACCGTTGAACGAGCTGACCGCGTCGTAGCTCGCCGCGCCCAGTTCGATGCGCGCCACGTCGCCCATCAGGACGCGGCGGTCGCCCGCTGTCTTCAGCGGGATGGCGGCGAAGGCTTCCGGGGACTTCAGGTCGGTGGAGGCGTTCACCGAGGTGACCACCAGCTCGCCCTTCACCTCACCGGCGGCGGAGAGGAAGTTGTACTCGCGCACCGCGCTGGCCACGTCGCCGGCAGTGACGCCGTAGGCGGCCATCTTCACCGGGTCGAGCCACAGGCGCATGGCGAAGACCTGGTTGCCAAGGATCTCCGCTTCGGCGATACCCGGCAGGGTGGCGAGCTTGGGCTGGATCACCCGCGACAGATAGTCGGTGATCTGCGGGTTGTTCATCTGCTCGCTGAAGAAGCTGATGTACATCAGCGCCGAGGCGTCGGCCGCTTCCTTGTCCAGCACCGGGTCTTCCGCGTCGGGCGGCAGCTGGGTCTTCACCTCGCCGATCTTCGACAGCAGCTCGGTGACCAGGCGATCGGAGTTGGCGCCGATGTGCGCGTAGATCGAGATCACCGAGTAGTTCTGCCGGCTCACCGAGGTCATGTAGTCGATGCCTTCGGCGCTGGCGAGGCTCTGCTGCAGCGGCTGGGTGATGTAGCCCTGGATGGTTTCGGCGTTGGCGCCGGCATAGAAGGTGGTGACGGTGATCAGCGCGTTTTCCATCTGCGGATATTCGCGGATCACCAGCTTGCTGAAGGCCTGCATGCCGAGCAGGACGATCAGCAGGCTGACCACGGTCGCCAGCACGGGGCGGCGGATGAATGGATCGGTAAACATGCTCTCAATCCTT
Source organism: Pseudomonas sp. BB438 (assembly GCF_057180225.1). Lineage (NCBI taxonomy): Bacteria > Pseudomonadati > Pseudomonadota > Gammaproteobacteria > Pseudomonadales > Pseudomonadaceae > Pseudomonas > Pseudomonas sp. BB438. The sequence continues at coordinate 5,475,019 of NZ_CM170001.1, read as the reverse complement.
CCTGGTTGGATCTGCTGCGCGTCGGCCATGCGGCGTTGGAGCGGTATGGCGAGATGCTCGCGAAATCCGGGCAGAGCGGTTGTCTCTGGTTGCCCTCGCCGGGGGCGAGGGCACTGCTATGCGATTACTGCGGGTCCTTGACGATGGCCACGGCGGTGCCGTTGTCCAGCTTGAGCTGGCCGGAGGTCACCACTTCTTCGCCGGCCTTCAGGCCCTCGAGGATCACTACGCTGCCTTCGCGGCGTTCGCCGGTCTTCACGAAGCGGCGTTCGACTTCGAGCTTCTGCTGCGAAGCCTCCGTGACCTTGGTCTGACTGGTGCTGGCCACGTCGGCGTCCTTGTCGTCAGCCTTCTTCTTTTGCGGCACCACGACGTACACCGAGTTGCCATACAGGGTGAAGGCCACGGCGGTCTCGGGGACCACGATGCGCGGCGCGCTGTCCGGCAGTTGCACTTCCAGGTTGGCGAACATGCCCGGCAGCAGCCTGCCGTCGGGGTTGGCCATGCTGGCGCGGACCAGCAGGTTGCGCGTCTGGTTGTCCACGCGGGGGCTGATGGCATCGATCTGCGCGTCGAAGGTCTGGCCCGGATAGGCCGCCACGCGCACCACGACTTTCTGCCCGCGCTTGAGCAGCGGGAAATCCTGCTCGGGCAGGAAGAAATCCACCTGCAGGGTCGAGAGGTCCTGCAGGGTGACGATCTCGGTGCCGGGGGATACGTAATCGCCAACATCCACCTGGCGGATGCCGATGGTGCCGGAGAAGGGCGCGAGGATGCGTTTTTTCGCCAGCGCGGCGCGCAACTGGGCGACGGTGGCGGTGGAGCGGTTCAACTGGGCGGCGAGACGGTCGTACTCGCTCTTGGAGATGGCCTGGCGGCCCACCAGGCTCTTGCCGCGCTCGTACTCCACCTGGGCCAGCCCGAGGTCCGCCTCGGCGGTACGCAGGGTGGCCTGTTCGACGTCGGATTCGAGCTGCACCACCGGCTGGCCGACCTTGACCTTGTCGCCGGAGACGAACTGCACCGCGCTGACGGTCCCGGACACCTCGGCAGTCAGGGTCACGCCCTGGATGGCGCGCAGGGTCCCGATGGCCTGCAGGCGGCTCTGCCAGTCACGCTCCTCGGCCTGTGTTGCGTTCACACTCACCGGCGGACGCGGTGCCGAGAACATGGCGATCTGTTTCTTGATGGAGAGGTATTTCGAGCCGGCGAGCACCGCAACGATGACGGCAACTACGCCCAGCATGATCAGCATGCGGCGCAACATCTTCCTGTTCCTTGGTACGTGCCTGGCAGCAATCGGGCGCGATCGCTCGCCCATGAATTGCCGGGCGGCCTTCCGTTCGCGCAGATATCGATCAGGCGTTGAAGCCGATACGGGGGACGCCCCATTGCGGGGCGGAATTGCGCACCTTATGCCTGAAACGATGGATAGTCAAAGGGCTGCGATTACAAGAGGTTTCGCACGAAAAGTAAGGTTGTTTGCGGAAAATGTGCGCTGAATGGGGGCGGCAGAGGGGCAGTGAAGAGAGCCACATCCGTGTGGCCGACGCGGGTCAGGCGCTGAGCTTGCGGGTGACGTCGGCGAGCTCGCCGGAGAGGCCGTGCAGGTGGCGGCTGGCGCCCTGGGTGCGGACCACGTTTTCCTCGTTGGTGGCGCCGATGGCGGTGATCTCGGTGAGGTTGCGCGAGATGTCCTCGGCGACCGAGGTCTGTTCCTCGGCGGCGGTGGCGATCTGCCGGTTCATGTCGCGGATCGCCTCCACGGCATGGGTGATGCTGCGCAGCACTTCGCCGGCCTGGGTGACGCGCTCCACGCCCTGTTCGCTGCGGGTCTGGCCGCTCTCGATCGCGCGCAGGGCGTTGACCGAACCGGTCTGCACGGTGTCGATGATCTGGTGGATCTCGGCGGTGGACTCGGCGGTGCGCTGCGCCAGGGTGCGGACTTCGTCGGCGACCACGGCGAAACCACGGCCGGCTTCACCGGCACGGGCGGCCTCGATGGCGGCGTTGAGGGCCAGCAGGTTGGTCTGGTCGGCGATGCCACGGATCACTTCGAGCACCTTGCCGATGCGCCCGCTGTCGCTTTCCAGGCGGCGGATGACCTCGGCGGTGTTGGCGATCTCGTTGCTCATCTCGGTGATGGTGACGATGGTGGTCTTCATCACCTCGCCGCCCTCTTGCGCGTGCTGGTCGGCGTCGTCGGCGGCGCGTGCAGCGTCAGAGGCGTGGCGGGCGACTTCCTGGGCGGTGGCGGACATCTCGTGCATCGCCGTGGCCACCTGGTCGGTGCGCGAGAACTGCTCGCGGGTGCCTTCGGCCATCAGGGTGGCAATGGCATTCAATTCGCCGCTGGCGGTGTCCAGTTCGGTGGTGCTGTGCTTGAGACGGGTGAAGGTCTCGGCCAGGAAGTCGCGCAGGGTGTTGGCGGCGCGGGCCAGGCGGCCCAGTTCGTCACGGCGGGTCGCATCCACGCGCTCGCCGAAGTTGCCTTCGCTGAGCTGGGCGATGTGCTCGATCAGGCGGGCGATCGGGCCGATCAGATTGCGGTTGACCAGCCACAGGCTGAGCAGTCCCAGGAAGAGGCCGGAGATCAGCAGGATCAGGCTGCCGCTGATGGCGGTGCTGTTGGCGCTGGCGGAAATGTTCTGGGCTTCTTCCTGGGCGTCGCGGTGCAGGCTGTCCACCAGCGCGGCCATCTGCTCGCTGGCGGCGCGGTCGATGCCTTTCACCGCGGCGTCACCGGCACGCGGGTCGCTGCCGGCGGCCAGGTAGGCGTCGCGGCCCTTGCGGTAGGCCTGGCCGAGCTGGCGGTGTTCGTCGCGCAGGCGGGTGACCTGGGACTTGAGCTGCGGGTCGTCGCTGGCGTTCTGTTCCAGGCGGCCGAGCACCTCCTGCACGGCACGTTCCTGGTCCTCGAACTGGCCCCAGTACTTGTTCAGCTCGGCCGGTTGCTGGCCACGCAGGAGGACGTTCTTCCATTCCTGCACCTGAACCTTGAAGGCCAGGTTGGCCTGGTCGACCAGTTGTGAGGAGCGCAGCGGGCCGTCCAGCAGGCGCTGGTAGGCGCTGACGCTGTCGGAGAGGAAATGGAAGCAGGCCAGGGCGATCAGCAGCACGAGCAGCAGGCTGCCGCCCAGCAGCGAAAGGATCTGGGTACGCAAGGAAGTGTTGGGGGACATCGTGTTTACGCCTCTAAGACGCAGGGTGGGAATCGGTCAGCCTTTGCATCGGCTTCGTGGGTGCGTTCGTGAGCCCGAGCAGACGAGTGGTAGCCGTGAGCAACTGCTCTGGTACGGGCGTTCTGGAGGGGCGGGTGAACGATGGAACAGGCTGCCAGGAGCGGATCATGCGCGCGGTCGCAGGCATGACCCGCTCCTGCAAGGGAAACCGGTGTGCAACCGGCAAATGCCTCAGGCCAGGTGCAGGTGGTTGTCCCAGAAGGCCGGGGGCAGCTCCAGGGGCGTGCCGGTGATGCGCTCGTTGCGGCAGTCGTAGACGCGGCAGCGGCCCTGGCCGGAGGTGACGACAAAGCCGTCCTTCACCGCGCCGACACCGGCGCAGTCGGGCAGGGGGGCGTCCAGGCGCACGGCACCGGTATCCAGGTCCCAGATGAAGAAGCGGTTGCCGCGCGGGGCGGTCAGGGCGACCAGGCGCAGGTCGTTGTGCACGGCGACGCTGGCGGTGTACTGGGTCATCGCCAGGCGTTGCTCGTCGGCCAGCGGGAAGGCCTGGAAGGCTTCGCCGGGACGTTTGATGGCGAGCAGGTCGGCACGGTCGTGGGAATCGCCCATGTACTGCTGGCCCGCGACGATCGTGCCGTCTGCAGCGATGGCCAGGTGGCGCACGCTGTTCATCTGTTGCGGCAGGGTTTCCTTGGAGAGCAACGTGCCGTCGCGCTGCATCAGCACCAGGCTCGGTTCCATGGCGTCGAGGTTCATCTCCACGCGGCTTTCGGCTTCGGTGCGAATGCCACCGTTGGCCACCACCAGGGTTTCGCCATCGGGCATCCAGGACACCTGGTGCGGGCCGAGGCCGTGAGTGGAGACCTCGCCGGTGTGGCTCAGGCGCTCACCGTCGAAGCGGTACACGCCGAGCAGGCCGCGGCCCGGATCGGTGGTGTCGTTCTCGGTGGCGTAGAGCCACTCGCCGTCCTTGTGCCACACGCCGTGGCCGTAGAAATGGCGGTCGGCCTGCGAGTCGAGGGTCTGCAGCAGGCGGCCGTCGTTCAGGTCGATCAGGTAGCTCTGCCGGCCCGGGCGGCGGGCGACGAACAGCGCCAGCGGCAGGCTGGGGTGCTGTACCACGTCGTGGCAGCGCAGGCCGACCTCGGTGGCGAAGGCGCAACTGCCGTCCAGCCGATAGCCCACGGCGTAGTGCTTGCCATCCGCGTCGTCACGGGCAGACAGCACCAGGGGCTCCTTGCCCTTGCGTGACAGCGTCCAGCCGCCGAAGGTCAGGGCGCCGAGCAGCAGGCTGCCCAGGCCGATCACGTGACGTCGCAACATGGCGTTCACCTCTTTCACTTCTTGCTTCCCGTCGATCTTGCGAGCTAGAGCCAGGCTAGGCGGGTAGGTGCGGCGGATGCGGAGTTGGCTCTAGCCAATGAGCAATCCGACGCACCTTTCCAACGACGCATGGCTGACGCGCAGCAGATCGAATCAATCCCCGTCGTTGGCGTTGAACCCCAGCTGCACGCCGAGCGCCTTGGCCAAGTCGCCTTCGTGCAGGCGGTGGACGACGTTGAGGCTGTCGTACAGCTCGTTCAGTTGCTTGAGGCCGGCGTCGTCCTTGAGCAGTTCGCTGAGGGGCTGGTTGATCGCCTTGAGCTTGCCATGGACGTCGGCGTAAGCCGCGTCGATCTTGCCGGCCAGCTCTTTCTGTTCGGCCGGCAGGAGGGCGCGCAGACCCTTCTTGTCGGTGCCGTCCCACAGCGCCTGGGCGCCGGTGAGGCTGGAATCCAGGCTCGCCAGGGAAGCGTCGCTGCGCCAGCCTTCGGCCTGGAACGGCTGCGGGATGCCCTTGCTCTGGCGGCCCAGCGGGGTGCCGAGCTTCTTCTTCAGCATGTCCAGCGCGGTGACCTGTACGCGCAGCAGCTCGGCGATGGCCTCGTGGGCATCGGCGTAGCGCTCGTTGGGGAACTTGGAGAGTTGGGCGAGCATGCCGCCGTCCTGCTTCCACTGCGCCAGGATGTTCTCCGCCAGCGCCTGCTGGTGTGCGCCGATGGCCTCCAGCAGCGGGCAGTAGCGCGCCTTGGTCTCGGCGTTGGCGAGGTCGATCCTGGCGTCGTAGAGGATGTATTCGTAGGCGGTCAGGCCCTGCACCACGACGCTGGACTTATCCAGGGTCGCCGGGGAAATCGCGTTGCCGCTGTTGAGCAACTGCTCGACCTGGCGGGCCACGAGGTTCTTCTTGTCCGGCCAGAACTGTACCTGCCAGGAACGGTTGCCCTCGGCCAGCGGGCCGACCAGCAGTGGTTGCAGCTCGGCCCAGGCCTTCTGCGCGGCCATGAAGTCGGCGCGGGCCTTGGTCAGGTCTTCCTTGCCCTGGCAGTAGGCCAGTGCGCTGGCGGCCAGCGCACGGTCGGCATCGACCCAGCGGCTGTAGGTCGGCAGGATCACCTGCTGGGCCAGCGTGGCGCTGGTGGTGGCCTGCGGGTCGGTGGGCGAGCAGGCGCCCAGGGCGATGGCGAGGCTGGTGATCAGCAGTCGGGGGCGGAACATGGTGGGCTCGGCTCCTTAGAGTGAGTTCAGGAACGCCAGCAGGGCATCGCGCTGCCCGGCGTCGAAATTCAGTACGCGTTGCTTGGCCGCTTCGGCTTCGCCGCCGTGCCAGAGCACGGCTTCGAGCAGGTTGCGGGCGCGGCCGTCGTGCAGGAACTGGGTGTGGCCGTTGACCGTCTCGGTCAGGCCGATGCCCCACAGCGGCGCCGTGCGCCAGTCACGGCCGCTGGCAAGAAATTCCGGGCGATTGTCCGCCAGTCCATCGCCCATGTCATGCAGCAACAGGTCGCTGTAAGGGCGGATGACCTGGTTGGCCAGTTCCGGCTCGGCGGCGTTGGCGCCGGTGGTGAACTTGGGGGTGTGGCAGCTGGCGCAACCGGAATCGAAGAACAGGCCCTTGCCGGTGAGCACCTGCGGATCGTCGACCTTGCGCCGTGCCGGCACCGCGAGGTTGCGGGCGTAGAAGGCGACCTGGTTGAAGATGTGCTGGCTGACTTCCGGCTTGCCGCCGTCAACGGCGTTCAAACAGTCGACCTGTGCCGGGGTGCAGTCGTCGTGGGGCAGCAGATCGCTGGTCAGGCCCATGTCGCCGGAGAAGGCGTGGGCGTTCTGCTGGGCGACATTGGGCTGCCCGGCCTTCCAGCCGAAGCGGCCGAGGACGGTGGCTTGTTTCTCGTCGTCCCAGACGCGATTCGGTCGGCCACGGACGCCATCGCCGCCCTTGGCCTGGCGCTCGGCGTTGGCGAGGATGTCCGACTCGCTGATGGACTCCAGCAGGCCCAGGCCGATCATCGGCGGGGCGATACGGGCGGAGAACATCGTGTCCTTGTGCATCGGGCCGTAGCCCAGGTCGCTGATGCGCAGTTTCGGCTTGCGCAGCTCGATCACGGTGCCGTCCTTGAAGGTCACCGGCACGGCGTCGTACTCCACGCGCACCTTGCCTTCGGGCGCGACGCCGGGGATGGCCGAGTCCTGGAACTGGCCGCCGTACACCGGCTCGGGCACCACGCCCAGGCGCTTGATGGTTTCGACGTCGGCGGAGCCGGCGGGGATCGACAGACGCACCAGCATCGACACGGCGTTGACGTCATTCAGCTCTGGCGGATGGCCGCGGCCGTCCTTGATGTGGCAGTTCTGGCAGGCGTTGGTGTTGAACAGCGGGCCGAGGCCGTCGCGCGCGGTGGTGGTGGTCGGTGCGATCACCCACGGGTTGCGGAAGAAGCTGTTGCCCACGGCGAAGTCCAGGCGACGACTCGGCGTGAGATTGCCCGAGGGCATGGAATAGGCGTTGCGGTCGCTCTGTTTCACCGTGGCTGCGCCGCCGGACAGTGCTTCGCCAGGCTCGGCCACGGCGTGCTGGGAGGTCTCCGGCTTGCACGCGGCAAGGGCGAGGGCAGACAGCAGCGGCACGAGGCGCAGGGCGGTACGGCGGTGGAGCATTGGCGGGGGTTCCAGGGCGGTATATGGCAGCGCGCCATGGTAGCAGGGGTGTCAAATGCAAATATGAAAAATTTGTATTTGCGAACGACTTCTTTTGTCGCCCGGAAATGACAAAGCCCCGCGGTGCGGGGCTTTGCTGGGGCTTGCAGGTGGCTGCGGCGTGGAGCCGCAGCGCCTTCAATCGTCAGGACAGGCTGATCAGAACTGGTGGTCAGCGTTGTCCGGCTTCAGGTCCTGCACGCCGACCGCGGTGGCGGCCTTTTCGATGGCGCCGGTCTGCTTGACCAGCGAAGCGATGGCGTCGCGGATCTTCTGCTGATCGTCCTTGTCGTCCGGGGCGATCATCTGGTCGAAGTGCACACCGTCCTTCTCGGCACGGTCGACGATGACCTGCATCTTGGCTTCGGTGTTGGCCAGATCGGCCTTCAGGTCGGCGTCGGCCGCGGCATCCGCCTTGGCGACCAGGTCGGACAGGCTCGGGCCTTTAACGACGCTGCCGTCGGTGCGCTTGTATTCGCCGGTGTAGATGTTGCGAATGCTCTTGGCGTTGAAGAACAGGGTGTTGTGGGTGTTGTCGCTGAAGCAGTCGTGCTCGTCTTCGGTGGAGTTGGCTTCCAGCGCGACCTTCATGCGCTCGCCGGCCAGCTCGCCCAGGGACAGGGAGCCCATGCCGAAGAACATCTTGCGCAGGTTGTTCTCGGCGGTGTCGGCCTCGACCTTGGCGCGGTAGTTGTTGGCAACGCCGGCCTTGAAGTTGCCGTGCATTTCTTCCAGGTCGGAGACCAGCAGGTCGGTGACGGCCTTCAGGTAGGCGGCGCGGCGGTCGCAGTGACCGTTGGTGCAGTCCTTGCCCTGGGCGTAGTCGGTGTACTTGCGATCGCCAGCGCCCGGGCCGGTGCCGTTCAGGTCCTGGCCCCAGAGCAGGAATTCGATGGCGTGGTAGCCGGTGGCGACGTTGGCTTCGGAACCGCCCAGCTCGTTCAGGCCCTTGAGCTTCTCGCCGGTGATTTCCTTGACGTCGATCTTGTCTTCGCCGACCTGGATCTCGGTATTGGCGATGATGTTGGCGGTGGCGCCGGCGTTGCCTTCGGCGTGCTGGTAGTCCTTGGCGACGTAGTCGATCAGGCCTTCGTCCAGGGGCCAGGCGTTAACCGCGCCTTCCCAGTCGTCGATGATCGAGTTGCCGAAGCGGAAGGCTTCGCTTTGCGAGTAGGACGGGCGGGACGCGATCCAGGCGGCGCGGGCGGCCTTCAGGGTCTCTTCGCTGGGCTTGGCGATCAGCGCGTCGACGGCAGTCTGCAGGGCCTTGGCGGTGGTCAGGGCGTCGCCGTAGGTGGCTTCGGCGATGTCCAGGTAGTTCTTCACCACGGCCTTGACCGCGGCCTCGTCGACCTTGGCGGCCGCTGCCGGGGCCGTGCTCTGGGTGCTGGCAGCCGGAGTGGCGGCGGGGGCTTCGGCTTTCTTGTCATCGCCGCAGCCGGCGAGGGAAATGGCGATGGCGAGCAGGCTGGCAGTGGCCCAGGGCATACGAGTCATGACGGGTTCCTTTGCATGGAGAGGAGGCGCACGTAAAAAGGACTGCGCAAGAAAATCCGCAACATAATGCGAAAGATTTGCATTTTTGAAAAGAGAGATCGCTGGCGTCGGACGATCGCGGGGCCTGCATGGCGCCGGCAGAAGGGATTGGCTGCGAGAGTTACGCTCGTCTTTTGAAAGTCTGTGCCGGGTTTTCCCTCTCCCTGACCCTGGCTACGCGCCCCGCTCGAAGGGAGAGGGGACCGGTCGGTGCAGGATGAAGTGGTGGCGTCAGCCGGCAGGGATAGCGCCCTCTCCCTTCAGGGAGAGGGCGGGGGAGAGGGATAGGACGCGCGAGGGAGTATCCGAAAAGGGCGAAGCTCAATGCCGCTCGACGGACCCGTTGGAATTGCCGCCGGCCGCTTCGGCCAGGCGTCGCGCCTGCTTGAGGTAGAGGGTCAGCTCGCGCGCCGGCAGCGGCTTGCTGTAGAGGTAGCCCTGACCTTCATGGCAGCCCTGGGCGATGATGTAGGCCTCCTGCTCGACCGTCTCCACGCCCTCGGCGATCACCTGCATGCCCAGGCTCTTGCCCAGCTGGATGATGGCGCGAACGATGGTGGCGTCGTCGTCGTCCAGCAGCAGGTCCTGAACGAAGCTCTTGTCGATCTTGATCTTGTCCAGCGGCAGGCTCTTCAGGTAGCTCAGCGAAGAGTAGCCGGTGCCGAAGTCGTCGATGGCGATCAGGGCGCCGGCACGACGCAGGCTGAGCAGGTGCTGGGCGGCGGTGGAAATGTCCTCCATCAGGCCGGTCTCGGTGACTTCCAGTTCCAGCGAGCGCGGTGGCAGGCGGTGCATCTGCAGCAGGTTGCTGACCACCCGCGGCAGGGCGTTGTGGCGTAGCTGCACAGTGGACAGGTTGACCGCCAGGCGCAGGTCGTCGAAGCCCTGGTCGTGCCATTCGCGCAGTTGGCGGCAGGACTGGTCGAGTACCCATTCGCCGATGCTGAAGATACTGCCGTTCTGCTCCGCCAGCGGGATGAAGAGGTCCGGCGCGACCCAGCCCTGGGTCGGGTGCTGCCAGCGCAGCAACGCTTCGACGCCGACCACGCGGTGATCGCGGTAATCCACTTGCGGTTGATAAACCAGGTGCAGCTCGTTGCGCGCCAGGGCTTCGCGCAGGTCTTTCTCCAGCTCGCGGCGTCGACGCATCTCGCTGTCGACGCTGGCGATGTAGAACTGGTAACGGTTGCGCGAGCGGCTCTTGGCCAGAGTCATGGTCTGCTCGGCTTTCTGCAGCAGCTTCTCGGTGGTCTCGCCGTCCTCGGGGAACAGCGTGATGCCGATGGTGGCGCGCAGGTGCACCAGGTGCTGGTCCAGCTCGAAGGGCGCTTCCAGGTCGTCGAGAATCTGCTGGGCCAGTTCCGCCGCTTCGTAGGGCTGCTCGATGTCGGCCTGGACCAGGGCGAACTGGTCGCCGCCCAGCCGCGCCAGGGCACCCAGGTGTGCGCTGCGGGTGCGCAGGCGGTCCGCGAGGGCGATCAGCAATTGGTCGCCGAATTGATAGCTGTACTGCTCGTTGATGCCCTTGAAGTCATCCAGGCCCAGGCAGAGCACGGCGACGCGGCGCTGCAGGCGTGAGGCGCCCTCGAGGATCTGGTCGAGGCGCTGTTGCAGCAGCTTGCGGTTGGGCAGGCCGGTGAGGAAGTCGTACTGCGAGATGCGCAGCAGGCTGTCTTCGGCCTCCCGGCGCAAATGGCCGTTGCGCTCGATGGAGGCCAGCAACTGGTTGGCGGTATTCACCCACAGGCCCAGCTCGTCCTTCTCGTGGCCGTCGGGCATCGGCAGCTTGTGCTGGCTGGGACGGTCCGGGTTGATCGAGGCCAGGTGCTCGATGATCTTCGACAGCGGCTTGGTCAGCAGCCAGTGGTAGACCATGAACAGCACCAGGCTCAGGGCCATGGCGCGCAGGATGCCGGAAATGAAGATGATCACCGAAGTGGCGACGAAGTCGTCGCCGTAGGGGGCGGTGTCGAGGGTGATCTTCAGGTCGCCGTAGTACTCGTTGGAGCCGCCGCGGCCGGCGAGGCGGATGGAGTAGTTCTGCTCGGCGCCGAGGATCGGGTCGGTCATCCAGCGGGTGCCGGACTCCAGCAGCGGGCGGGATTTCTCCGCGAGCATGGGTTCGTCGGGATGGCCAATCGCGGCGTAGCGGACGGCTTCGTGCTGGAACAGGCCTTCGAGGACCTGCATCGCCATGTCGCGGTCGAGGCTGTAGACGGCCTGGGTGGACGGATCGCGGACCATCGCCAGGATGCGCTGGGCATCGTTGTGTACGGCCTGGCGCGCCTTGTGGGCGTCATAGACGATCTGGGCACAGCTGAGTACCACCCCGACCACGAGGGCCGCGAGCAATACCATTCGCAGCAGCTTGAGGGAGAGGCTGTGCCGGGGATCCAGTTTCAAGGGCGTTCCTTGTTTCTCGCCAGGGGCGAACGACTGGGGCTGAGTATTGGCAATTGGCGCAATGACGTCAAAGGGCCATCGTTCTGTTTCGTGACTGTACCGGCCTTTCAGGTTAGCTGACACGAAGGTGTTACGCGCCCCATACGAAAAAACCCGGCGCGAGGCCGGGTTTTCGTATCAAGCAGGGTACATTCAGGCTGCGAACTGCTCAGCCACGAAGTCCCAGTTGACCAGGTTCCAGAACGCCTCGACGTACTTCGGACGCAGGTTGCGGTAGTCGATGTAGTAGGCGTGTTCCCAGACGTCGCAGGTCAGCAGCGGGGTGTCGCCGCTGGTCAGCGGGCAGCCGGCGCCGATGGTGCTGGCCAGGGCCAGGGAACCGTCAGCCTTCTTCACCAGCCAGCCCCAGCCGGAGCCGAAGGTGCCGATGGAGGTCTTGCTGAACTCTTCCTTGAACTTGTCGAAGGAACCGAAGGCAGCGTTGATGGCGTCAGCCAGGGCACCGGTGGGCTGGCCACCGCCGTTGGGGCTCAGGCAGTTCCAGTAGAAGGTGTGGTTCCACACCTGGGCGGCGTTGTTGAAGATGCCGCCGGAAGAGGTCTTGACGATGTCTTCCAGGCTCTTGCCTTCGAACTCGGTACCCGGAACCAGGTTGTTCAGGTTCACGACGTAGGTGTTGTGGTGCTTGTCGTGGTGGAATTCCAGGGTTTCCGCGGAAATGTGCGGCTCAAGGGCGTTCTTCGCGTAAGGCAGCGGCGGCAATTCGAAAGCCATGGTCTCTCTCCTATCTCACTCAGTCTGGGCTAGCGCGACGTGCGCGCGACCGGTACACGGGGCCGGTTCGATGTGTGTCGCGGCATCCGGGCGTAGCTGCAATGCGCCCCATCAAGGGACAGGCAGCGCGCCAGTTGCGTCCGGAAGGCTCAGAGCCTGCCGGCGCCGCGAAGGACCGATCATAGCACCCGACCTGCGGCATATCCACGCAGCAACTGTAAGGGCAAAGGCCCTGCACAGCGGCTTGCGCCGGAGCGCGACGCTCACTATGCACAGACCGGGATGACGGAACGTCGTTCGAAAAGCTTCCGTCGGCGGGCCGGAGATCAGTTGGCGAACACCAGTTGTGCGGCCATACCCAGCATCATCACCGCGACCATCAGGTCCACCAGGCGCCAGGTAGCCGGTCGAGCCAGCCACGGCGCAAGCCACGCGGCGCCGAAGGCCAGGGTGAAGAACCACAGCAGCGAGGCGCTGGCCGCGCCCATGGCATAGGCGCCGGGCGCCGTCTGCTGGGCACCGAGGGAGCCGATCAGCAGCACGGTGTCGAGGTAGACGTGGGGGTTGAGCAGGGTCACCGCCAGCGCGGCCATCAGCACGGTACGGCGTGAACGCGGGCCGGTTTCCTGGGCATCGGCCAGGGCTTCGGGTGCGACTGCACGACGCAGCGCCTTGAGGCCGTACCACACCAGGAAGGTGACGCCGCCCCAGCGGGCGATGGCCAGCAGCGTCGGATTCTCGGCGAGGACCTTGGCCAGTCCGAACACGCCGGCGCTGACCAGGATGGCGTCGCACAGCACACACAGCGCCGCCACCGACAGGTGATGCTCGCGGCGCAGGCTCTGGGCGAGGACGAAGGCGTTCTGCGCGCCAATGGCGATGATCAGGCCGGCGGCGACCAGCACGCCGTTGAGGTAGCTCTGCCACATGGCTCAGGCCTCCGGGTTCAGTGCGAGTGCGCGCAGCGTTTCCAGCGCGTGCGGGCCGTCGGCATGGGCGACGAACAGATGGTCGTGGTACCAGGCGGCGACCACGTTGCAGCTGATCCCGGCCTTGGCCAACGCGCCGGCCACCGCGGCGGTGAGGCCGACCGCCTGCAGCGCCGAGTGCACTTCCAGGGTCAGCCAGGCGGCGACGTAGTCGAAGGACAGCCCGGCCTGTTCGGCTTCGGCGCGCGACAGGATCAGTGTCAGCCCTTCGCGCTCGCGGAAGCTGCCCAGCGGCTGGAGGCCGGCCGGGAGCTGGCCGTCGGGGAGAGTGCAGAACACGTACTCGCCGTCGTTGAGCACCGGGGTCATGTCGCGCAGCAGCGCGGCCAGGGAGGTTTCGCCAGCCATGGTGGGCCGTCCATGAAAAGTGGGAATGCTGGCGATTGTCCGCGGTTGAGCGGTATAAGAAAAACCAATACTGCTGATATCTCATTAGGGAAACTGATCATGTTCGACTACAAGCTGCTCGCTGCCCTGGCCGCCGTGGTGGAGCAGGGTGGTTTCGAACGCGGCGCCCAGGTGCTGGGGCTGTCGCAGTCGGCCATTTCCCAGCGCATCAAGCTGCTTGAAGCGCGGGTCGGCCAGCCGGTGCTGGTACGCGCGGCACGGCCTCAGCCGACCGATCTGGGCCAGCGCCTGCTCAACCATGTGCAGCAGGTGCGCCTGTTGGAGGGCGACCTGCAGCAATGGGTACCCGCACTGGATGACGGCGCGGCGCCCGAGCGTTTGCGCCTGGCGCTAAACGCCGACAGTCTGGCGACCTGGTGGGCGCAGGCGGTCGGCGATTTCTGCGGCGAGCGCCACGTGCTGCTGGACCTGGTGGTCGAGGACCAGGAAGTCGGGCTCAAGCGCATGCGCGCGGGCGAGGTAGCCGGCTGCGTCTGCGCCAGCCCGCGCCCGGTGGCTGGAGGGCGTTGCGAGCCGCTGGGCGCCATGCGCTATCGCGGGCTGGCCAGCCCGGCGTTCATCGCCCGGCACTTTCCCAAAGGCGTGACGCCTGCCGGGCTCGTCCGCGCGCCGGCGATCGTCTACGGCCCGGACGACCAATTGCAGCACCGCTACCTGAAGGAACTGGGCGTCGACGGCCACTTCAGCTACCACCTGTGCCCGTCTTCCGAAGGCTTCGTGCGCATGACCAGCGGCGGCCTCGGCTGGGGCCTGGTGCCCGAGCAGCAGGTGCGCGGTGAACTGGAACGCGGCGAGTTGGTGGACATGCTGCCTGGGCAGGTGATCGACGTGCCGCTTTACTGGCACCACTGGCGCAACGGCGGCGAATTGCTCGCCGCGCTGACCCGGCACCTGCTGGCGAAAGCGCCGGGCCTGATGGTGCCGATCAGTCGCGAATGACGATGCTGCCGCTGCCCGGCAACTGCTCGATGCAGCGCGCGCCGAAGAGTTTCGACGGGGTGAAGTAGCCGACCGTGTTCGGGTTGGCCAGCAGCTGGCGCACCGCGAAGAGCACGCCATGGAGGGTCACGTCGTAGCCGTTGGCAGTTTCCAGCCGTGCGGTGCGGCGCTCGCCGCGGGCGTTGCGCACCTCGCCCCAGACCCAGGTGCGCAGCTTGCTGCGCGCCAGCTCGTCGGGGCCCTGGACGCGCTTGTCGACCTGCTCCTTGAGCCAGTCCTGTACGCGGTCGCGGCCCAGCAGCGGGCGAAAGCTGTCCATCACGCGCATGCCGAGGGCGGCGGCCGGCGGCACTGGCAGGTAGACCTCGATATCGCCGATGCCGGTGGAGTAGTAGGCCGTCGCCACGTCGCCCCAGGGAATGGTCACCGCATGCTTGAGGCCCCGGCCGAAGTCGATGTCACGGCGCTTGTAGCCCAGCGGCACGTCGCGCAGGCGCCCGGCCTCACGCACCTTGCCGCCCAGCTTGAGGCCTTCCACGGTGGTCTTGGCGGTGCCCGGCGAGAGGCCGCTGCCGCTGTCGAAGCCCAGCGCCAGTTGCGTGGCATCGGGCATGGCCTCCTTCAGGCTGGCGGCGACGCAATCGGTGGGGATCACATCGAAGCCGACACCGGGGCAGATCACCACGCCCGCCGTGCGCGCCACTTCGTCCAGGCCATGGGCGTATTCGAAGACGGAGATCTCCCCGGTGATATCCACGTAATGGGCGCCGCTGGCGATGCAGGCTTCGATCATCGGCGCGGCGGTGGCAGAAAAGGGACCGGCGCAGTTGGCGACGACGGCAACATCCTCCAGCGCGGCCAGGGCGGCGGCGCTGTCGGTCAGGTCGAAGACCCGGCATTCCAGCCCCAGTGAGCTGCCCAGTGCATGCAGGTTGGCGGGGTTGCGGCCGCCGAGGATCGGTTTCAGACCCTCGCGCTGCGCCTGTTCGGCCACCAGCCGGCCGGTGTAGCCGTTGGCGCCATAGATCATCCAGTGCGTCTTGCTCATGATGCAGCCTCGAGAGAAAGCGAAGAGTGCATCAAGGGTAGTCGCAACTGCCCGGTGGCTGTCGCCGATCTCAAGTCGTGCAACCCTGGCGCGGCGCTGCGGTCTGCAAGGATTCGTTTCTGGCGTGCAAGGCCAGAGTAGTACGGTGCGGCGCCTGTTAGAGTCGCCGGACTATAAGAACGGGAGTGGCGTGCATGAAGATTCTGGTCACCGGAGCCAGTGGGTTCATTGGCGGGCGATTCGCCCGTTTCGCCCTGGAGCAGGGACTGGCGGTTCGGGTGAACGGACGTCGCGAGCAGGCGCTGCAACCGCTGGTGGCGCGCGGGGCCGAGTTCATGG
Organism: Pseudomonas sp. BB438; assembly: GCF_057180225.1. NCBI lineage: Bacteria > Pseudomonadati > Pseudomonadota > Gammaproteobacteria > Pseudomonadales > Pseudomonadaceae > Pseudomonas > Pseudomonas sp. BB438. The sequence goes on along the minus strand of NZ_CM170001.1, from coordinate 5,459,381 downwards.
CCGGCGACCTGTCGGACCCGGCGCTGGTCCGCGCACTGTGCAGCGGCGTCGATGCCGTGGTGCATTGCGCTGGCGCGGTAGGTGTGTGGGGCAGCCAGGCGTATTTCCACCAGGCCAACGTGACCATGACCGAGTCGGTGGTCGAAGCCTGCCTCAAGCAGAGGGTGCGCCGGCTGGTGCACCTGTCGTCGCCGTCGATCTACTTCGATGGCCAGTCGCACGTCGGCATTACCGAGCAGCAGGTGCCCAGGCGTTTCGCCAACCACTACGGCTCGACCAAGTACCAGTCCGAGCTGGTCGCCCTCGGCGCCCAGGAGTTCGGCCTGGAGGTGCTGGCGCTGCGCCCGCGCTTCGTCACCGGCGCCGGCGACACCAGCATCTTCCCGCGGATGATCGCCGCGCACCGCAAGGGACGCCTGCGCATCATCGGCCAGGGCCTGAACAAGGTCGACTTCACCAGCATCCAGAACCTCAACGACGCCCTGTTCGCCAGCCTGATGGCCGGTGAGGAGGCGCTCGGCCAGGCCTACAACATCAGCAACGGCCAGCCGCTGCCGCTGTGGGACGTGGTGAACTACGTGCTGCGCAGGCTGGACATGCCGCCGGTGGAGCGACACATGCCCTACGGGCTGGCCTACAACCTGGCGCTGATCAACGAGGGCGTGTGCAAGCTCCTCCCCGGCCGTCCGGAGCCGACTCTGCACCGCCTGGGGATGGCGGTGATGGCCAAGGACTTCTCCCTGGACATCTCCCGCGCCCGCCAGTACCTCGACTACGACCCGCAGAACAGCCTGTGGGATGCGCTGGACGAGTTCTGCGACTGGTGGCGGTTGCGCGGTGCGTAAAGGCTCTTCGTAGGATCGAGGGGGACGTCTAGTCCTTGCTCGCGAACAGCCCGAGCTCCGCTGCCATGCGGTTCGCGAGCAAGCTCGCTCCTACAAGGGAAACTGTCTAGCGCGGTGCGCGGGCACCGCCCCGCAGCGGGCCGGAGTACTGCTGGTCGCCGCCGCCCTGCATCGGCAGGAAGCTCGGCTCCTGCACCACACGGGGCAGCGTCACGCCGCTCAGCGCGCTGAGACGCTCGCCCAGCTGGCGGGTCTCCTCCCGCGCGGAGTCGGCACAGGCGCGCAGCATTCGCTCGATGGCGTCGCTCTGCTGGTACTGGATTGCCAGTGCCTGTTCTTCACGCAGACGGCGGCGCAGTTCGCGCATGCAATCCAGGATGGCCTTGTTGAGTTCAATCACCCGACTTCCTCCCCGCGAAGGGCGCCAAAGCGGCGCCAAGTAACGGGAGCAGGAGCAAGGGGCGTGCCACGATGTCGCAAAGCCACTATTGGCGGATCGCCTGGGGAACTGCGACCTCCGTCACGTGTCTTCTGTGCGCCGACGAGGTGCGCGACGCCCTGTGATGGCACGCTGCTCTCGGAGTCATGCGAACGGATATACTGCGCCCTGCGCAGGCAACACGCCGCTTTATCCCCACAGGTTCATTCCATGCGTAACGACACGTTCGACGAATTCGATGATGTGCCCCATCTGTCCACCGACGCCGCGGATCGCGACGAGTTCGGTCATCACCCGCGCCGCGTGGTCGAGCCCGATGGCCGTCCTGCGCGCCAGCCGGTCAGGCGCGGCGGCGGTACCGGGGCGCTGTGGGCGCTGGTCGCAGCCATGGCCATCGCGCTGGCCGGCGTGGGCTGGTGGAGCCACCAGCAACTGCTGCTGATGGAGCAGCAACTGATCGCGACCCAGGAAAGCTTCGCCAAGATCAGCGAGGAAGCCGCCGGTCGCCTGGACGATATCCGTGGGAAGTTCGTTGCCAACGAATCCAACGGTCTGAGTGATCGCGAAGCGCTGAAACTGCAGGTCAAGCAGTTGCAGGGACGCCTGGCCGAGCAGGCCAAGATGCAGCAGGCATCCCTGTCGGAGTTCGACGGCGCCCAGGGCAAGCGCCTGGCGCAGGTCAGCGCCGACCTCAAGGCCCAGCAGGAGAGTGCCGCGCTGCTGATGCAGCAGCTCGACGTCAAGCTCAAGTCCATCACTGACGAGCAGGCCAAGTTCAAGAACGTGCAGGCCGACCTCGCCAGCGCCAACCAGCAGATCCAGGCGCTGAACACCGAGATCGCCAACCTGAAGAAACAGGGCAACCAGAGCCAGGCGATCAAGAGCGTCCAGGATGACCTGATGCTGCTGCGCGCCGAGGTCGACGGTCGCCAGGGCCAGGCCAGCAGCGATACCAAGGAGTTCGACGTGTTCCGCATCCAGGTGATGCGCAACATCAATACCCTGCAGCAGCAGGTGCAGAACCTTCAGCAGCAGCTCAGCACCCGCTGATCGTCCTGCAGGCGAAAAGCCCCCGCACCGACAGGTCCGGGGGCTTTTTGTTGGCCATCCCTCTTTCGGGGTAGTCACGGCAATTCTTGTCTTGAATCAGTTTCAGGGGCGGCGTCGAGGCGAATAATCGCTAACAAATGAGAGTCATTCTGATTCTCCCCTTGTTCGATCATTCGCCCGGAGGCTTCCCATGCACGATCTTCAAGCGCAACGCCGTTACCGCATCGCCGGTTACCAGCCCGGGATCGGCGCCGCCTTCCGCCAGCGCCTGTTCTCCATGGGGCTCCTGCCCGGCGCCGAATTGAAGGTGCGCCGCGTGGCACCGCTGGGCGATCCGGTGCAGGTGGATACCCGCCAGTGCAGTCTGGTGCTGCGCCGCCGCGACTTGGCCTTCCTCCAGCTCGAAGCGCAGGACTGATCCACCATGGACGAACTGCGCATCGGCCTGATCGGCAACCCCAACGCGGGCAAGACCACCCTGTTCAACCAGCTCACCGGTTCACGCCAGCGCGTCGGCAACTGGGCCGGGGTTACGGTGGAGCGCAAGGAGGGCAGCTTCCGCACCGCGTGCCACACCGTGCGCCTGGTGGACCTGCCGGGCACCTATTCGCTGACCACGCTGTCGACCCAGGCCTCGCTGGACGAGCAGATCGCCCGGCGCTGCATCGTCGATGGCGAAGTGGACGTACTGGTCAATGTGGTGGACGCCACCAACCTGGAGCGCAACCTCTACCTCACCGTGCAACTGCGCGAGATGGGCCTGCCCTGCGTGGTGGCGCTGAACATGCTCGACATCGCCCGCACCCAGGGCCTGAACATCGACCGCGAGGCGCTGGCGCAGGAGCTGGGTTGCCCGGTGGTGCCGCTGGTGTCGACCCGCGGCGAAGGCATCGATGCGCTGAAGGACGCCATCGACGGCCTGGTCGACCAGTCGCCGCTGCAGGTGCCGTATCCGCCCGCCCTGCGCAATGCCGTCACCCAGTTGTTGCCTGCCGATGCACCGCCGACCCAGGCCTGGATGGCCCTGCTGGCGCTGGAAGGCGACCTGCACAGCGCCCGTCAGCTCAAGCTCGACCCGACAAGTCTGCTGGCCGCGCGCGACGCGATTCGCTGCGCCTGCGGCGAGGACCCGGAGCTGCTGCTGGTGGACGCGCGCTACCGGCTGATCGGCGAACTCTGCGAACGCGCCAGCAACCATCGCGAGGCCGCGCCGCATCGTCTGACGCAGATGCTCGACAGCATCGCGCTGAACCGCTGGCTGGGCATCCCGGTGTTCCTCGTCGTGATGTACCTGATGTTCTTCTTCGCCATCACCCTGGGCGGTGCGCTGCAGCCGATCTTCGACCAGGGCTCGTCGGCCCTTTTCATCGATGGCATCCAGTGGCTGGGCGCCCGCACCGGCGCGCCGGACTGGCTGACCGCACTGCTGGCCCAGGGCCTGGGCGGCGGCATCAACGCGGTGCTGCCGCTGATCCCGCAGATCGGCCTGATGTACCTCTTCCTCGCGTTGCTCGAAGACTCCGGCTACATGGCCCGCGCCGCCTTCGTCATGGACCGACTGATGCAGGCCCTCGGCCTGCCGGGCAAATCCTTCGTTCCGCTGATCGTCGGCTTCGGCTGCAACGTGCCGTCGATCATGGGCACCCGCACCCTGGATAACCCGCGCGAGCGCCTGATGACCTCGATGATGGCGCCGTTCATGTCGTGCGGTGCGCGGCTGGCGATCTTCGCCGTGTTCGCCGCGGCCTTCTTCGGCCAGAACGGCGCGCTGGCGATCTTCTCGCTGTACCTGCTGGGTATCGTCGTCGCGGTGCTCACCGGCCTGCTGCTCAAGCACACGCTGATGCGCGGAGAGGCCTCGCCGTTCGTCATGGAGCTGCCGCTGTACCACGTACCGCACCTGCGCAGCCTGTTGCTGCAGACCTGGATGCGCCTGCGTGCCTTCGTGGTCCGCGCGGGGACTGTGATCATCCTGGTCAGCCTGGTGATCGGCGGTCTCAACAGCGTCACCCTCGACGGCCGTCCGGTGCAGGGCGACATCGCCGACTCGGCGCTGGCCAGCCTCAGCCACCAGGTCACGCCGCTGCTCAAACCCATGGGCGTGCACGAGGACAACTGGCAGGCCACGGTCGGCCTGGTCACCGGCGCACTGGCCAAGGAAGTGGTGGTCGGCACGTTGAACACCCTGTACACCGCCGAGCATATCCAGGGCGAAGCCTTCGATGCCGACGGCTACGACCTCTGGGGCCAGCTGAAACAGGCCGGCGCGGATACGCTGGCTGGCCTGCGCGACGCCTTCAGCCTCAGCGTGCTGGCCAACCCGGTGGCCGCGAGCATGGCCGACGGCGAGATGGAAGAGGGCTCCATGGGTACCTTCGCCGCCAAGTTCGGCAGCCCCCTGGCCGCCTACGCCTACCTGGTCTTCGTGCTGCTCTATGTGCCCTGCGTGGCGACCCTCGGCGCCCTGACCCGCGAGAGCGGTCGCGGCTGGATGACCTTCTCGGTGTTCTGGGGCCTCAACGTGGCCTACTCGCTGGCTACCCTCTGCTACCAGGTCTTCAGCTTCGCCCTGCACCCGCAGTACAGCGCCGTGGCCATCGGTCTGGTGCTGGCGTTCAACCTGGTGCTGTTCCTGATCCTGCGCTGGGTCGGTCGGCGTGGCCTGGAACTGGAGGGCGAGCGTGAACTGCGCCCGGCCCCGGCGGGGAGCTGCCACTGATGGCCACGGCGATCTCTGTACGCAACCTGCTCGGCGAGATGGGCGAGGCGGATGTGCCGACCCTGGCCCTGCGTCTGGGTGCCTCGAAGGCGTTGCTCGAAGCACTGCTGGAACGGCTGCTGGCGATGGGCGTGGTGGAAAAGATCGCGCCCGAACCGGCGGCCTGCGGGAGTTGCAAGGGGTGTACGGAATCGACGCGGTGTGCGACGACAGGGTATCGGTTGTCGTCCAGAAGCACTGTTGCGCCGTTGCGCTGGCTCACGCCCTGACGCCATCCTGCAAAGAGCTCCTACGCAGGGTTGTTGCCGTGCGCGGAAAAGAAAAAGGGCGCCTTCGCAGGACGGCGCCCTTTTCGTTGGCGTGGGTACCGACCCTTACAGGCGCGGGTAGTCCAGGTAACCGACCGGGCCCTTGCCGTAGAAGGTCTCCGGGTGCGGCTCGTTCCAGGCGGCGCCTTTCTGCAGGCGGGTCACCAGGTCCGGGTTGGCGATGAATGGGATGCCGAAGGCGACTGCGTCGGCCTTGCCGCTTTCCAGCCACTCGTTGGCGGTGTCCTTGGTGAAGCGCTCGTTGGCGATGTACACGCCACCGAAGATTTCCTTCAGTTTCGGGCCGATGCTGTCATCGCCGGCCTTCTCGCGGGTGCAGATGAACGCCACGCCGCGCTTGCCCAGCTCGCGGGCTACGTAGCCGAAGGTGGCCAGCGGGTCGGCGTCGCCCATGTCATGGGAGTCCATGCGCGGAGCCAGGTGCACGCCGACGCGGCCGGCACCCCAGACGCCGATCACGGCATCGGTGACTTCCAGCAGCAGACGCGCGCGGTTTTCCACCGAGCCACCGTACTGGTCGGTGCGCTGGTTGGTGCTGCTCTGCAGGAACTGGTCGAGCAGGTAGCCGTTGGCGCCGTGTACTTCCACGCCATCGAAACCGGCGGCCTTGGCGTTCTCGGCACCGACGCGGTAGGCCTCGACGATGTCGGCGATTTCTTCGGTTTCCAGGGCGCGCGGGGTGACGAATTCCTTGATCGGACGCACCAGGCTGACGTGGCCGGCCGGCTTGAGGGCGCTCGGCGCTACCGGCAGTTCACCGTTCAGGTACAGCGGGTCGGAAACGCGGCCCACGTGCCACAGCTGCAGCATGATGCGACCGCCGTTGGCGTGCACGGCCTTGGTGATGTTGGTCCAGCCGCGCACCTGATCGTCGGACCAGATGCCGGGGGTGTCCGGGTAGCCGACGCCCATCGGAGTCACCGAGGTGGCCTCGCTGAGGATCAGGCCGGCGTCGGCGCGCTGGGTGTAGTACTCGGCCATCAGCGCGTTGGGCACGCGGCCTTCGTCAGCGCGGCAGCGGGTCAGCGGGGCCATGATGATGCGGTTGGGCAGTTCCAGGTCACCGATGACGATGGGGTCGAAAAGCGTGGTCATTGCGTTACTCCGGGGCGTGAGGGTGGAGGATCAGTCGAGGACGGTTTGGGTCTGGTTGGGCTTGCCGCTGAAGGCGATCATCACCGCGATCAGCGCGAGTACGGAGAGCACGGCGCCGGCCAGGGGCACGCGGGTCAGGCCCAGGCCGTGGTCGATGACGCTGCCGCCGACCCAGGCGCCGATGGCGTTGCCGACGTTGAAGGCGCCGATGTTCAGGGTGGCGACGAGGTTCGGTGCGGCGCCGCCGACGCGCACCACGTTGACCTGCAGGGCGGGCACTGCGGCGAAGGCCGCGGCGGCCCAGATGAACAGGGTGATCTCGGCGGGGATCAGCGAGGCGCTGGTCCAGCTCAGGACGGTGGAAACCACCGCCATGGTGGCGAACACGCCGGCCAGGGTGGTGCCCAGGCGCCAGTCGGCGAGGCGGCCGCCGAGGATGTTGCCCAGGGTCAGGCCGAGGCCGATCAGCACCAGGCTCCAGGTGATGCCACGCGGAGAGACCTGGGTGATTTCGCCCAGCAGCGGCGCGACGTAGGTGAACAGGGCGAAGACGGCGGCCGAGAACAGCACGGTGGTGCCCAGCGCCAGCCACAGCGGGCCGTTGCGCAGCGCGGCGACTTCCTTGCGCATGTCCACGGCTTCTTCGTCGTGCTTCTTCGGCAGCACGCTCCACAGGCCGATCAACGCGAAGACGCCAATCAGCGTCACTGCCCAGAACGGCGAGCGCCAGCCGGCGATCTGCCCCAGCGCGGTGCCGGCCGGTACGCCGAGCACGTTGGCCAGGGTCAGCCCGGTGAACATCAGGGCGACGGCGGATGCCTTGCGGTTGGCCGGCACGAGGCTGGCGGCGACCACCGAGCCGATGCCGAAGAACGCGCCGTGGCACAGGGCGGTGATGATTCGCGCCAGCATCAGCAGGCCGTAGTTGGCGGCTACCGCACAGAGCAGGTTGCCGAGGATGAAGATGCCCATGAGCATCAGCAACGCGGTCTTGCGCGGCAGGCGGGCGGTGAGCAGGGCCATGATCGGCGCGCCGATGGCGACGCTGAAGGCGTAGCCGCTGACCAGCCAGCCGGCGGCGGGAATGGTCACGGAGAGATCGCCGGCGACCTCGGGCAGCAGGCCCATGATCACGAATTCCGTGGTGCCGATGGCAAACGCGGACAAAGCGAGGACGAGAAGCGAAGTGGGCATGCGCCTGCTCCTGGAAGTAGAAATTGTTCTGGCTGGCAGTAGCCGGTCAAACCCGTCATGAATCTGCTGCGCGTCGGCATCGCTGCGTTGAAAGCAGACTCGGAATGCTCATTTACCGCTTGTAAACTGCGCTTCCTCGTCTGTTTTCGCCTTGCTCTGCTCTAGCTCGCGAGATTCTGAGCGGGTTTGTTACAGCGCTTCGCTCAGGTGGCGAACAAAGGCCTGGATGGTGTCTTCATTGCGTTTGAAGAAGTTCCACTGGCCGACTTTTCGACTGGTCACCAGGCCCGCGCGCTGGAGGGTGGCCAGATGCGCGGAGACGGTGGATTGCGATAGATCGGTGCGCTGGTCGAACTTGCCGGCGCAGACGCCGATCTCGAAGGATTGGTGCTCCTGCTCGACGAAGAACTGCTCAGGGTCCTTGAGCCAGTGCAGCATGTCGCGCCGCACCGGGTGGGCCAGGGCCTTGAAGATTTCGTCGAGGTCGATACCAGGATCGAGAGTGGGTTGTTCAGTCATGGGGCACATCGGTATATCGCGTTGGGACGAACTATATATCGGTCAAAAGCGATATGAATTCGTTTGGGGCGATAGTAATGATCGACACCCGTGATAGTAGCCGCTGACCACCCGCGCTACTCTCTGCCCATGAACTACCTCGCGCACCTTCACCTGGGCGGCGATCGGCCCGCCCAACTGCTCGGCAGCCTCTATGGCGACTTCGTCAAGGGGCCGCTTGCCGGCCAGTGGCCCGCCGAGATCGAAGCCGGCATCCGCCTGCACCGGCGCATCGATGCCTTCACCGACAGTCACGCCTTGATACACAGTGCCAAGGCGCGCTTCCCCAGCGAGCGCCGACGCATGGCTGGCGTGCTTCTCGACGTGTTCTTCGACCACTGCCTGGCCCGCGACTGGGAGCGTTTCTCCGGCGAACCGCTGGAGCACTTCACCCAACGGGTCTACGGTGTACTGGGCCGCACGCCCGGCCTGCCGGAGCGTCTGGCGCGTATTGCACCGCGCATGGCCGCGCAGGACTGGCTCGGCAGTTATCGGGAGTTCGAGGTGCTGCAGGACGTGGTGGTCGGGATGTCCCGTCGCCTGTCCCGGCCGTCCCTGTTGGACGGCGCCTGGGACGAGCTGGATCGGCTGTACGAGCCGTTGAGCAGCGATTTCCGTGAGTTCTATCCCGAACTGCAGGCGTTTGTCAGAAATCTGCCGAATTCGATGGACGGTCCGACCTGACTTGATATGTGTCAACCGCCCGACGGCCCATCGCGTGTGCAATAGACACATCTGAAGGACGACGAGAGGAGCAGCATGATGAAGTCGTTAATGGTCGCAACGGATCTGTCCGGCCGTTCCGAAAAGGCTTTGCACCGTGCGGCAGCGCTCGCCAAGCGCTACGCCTGCCCCTGGACCGTGCTCTACGTGGTCGATGAAGACCAGCCCTCGGCGCTGGTCGAACAGGAAGTCACCCAGGTGCGCCTGATGCTCGAGGCACGGCTGGTGGAACTCACCGAGCTGGGCGGCACCTGCCCGAAACTGTTGGTGGAGCGCGGCGATCCGAATCAGCAGATCCTCGCCGCGGCGAAGAAACTGAACTGCGAAATGCTGGTGATGGGCGCGCACCGCAAGAGCGTGCTGCGCGACATCTTCGTCGGCACCACGGTCGAACGAGTGCTGCGCGCCGGGCAGCTGCCGGTGCTGGTGGTCAACCAGCCGGCCGGCGGCCAGTACCGCGACCTGCTGATCGCCCTCGATACCTCGCCCGCCTCTGCCCACGCGGTGGAAGTGGCCGATGAGCTGGGCCTGCTCGAGGGCGCTGTGCGCCGGGGCGTTTACGCCTTCAGCCCGCTGGCCAAGGGCATGATGCAGTACTCCGGGGTGAGCGAGGAGCGTATCGACGAATTCGTCGGCAGCGAGTCGCGCCAGGCGGTGGATGATCTGAAGAAGTTCCTCCACGAGCACCACCTGGAGGAACGCGTCGACGAACAACTGGTGGCCGTCGGGCTGCCGGGCAACGTGTTGCAGCGGATGGTCGACAAGCATCGGCCCGATCTGCTGGTCATGGGTACTCGGGGTATGGGCGGGATCAAGCGTGCCCTGATCGGCAGTGTTGCCGACTACGCTCTGCGCGAACTGGATTGTGACATCCTGGTCGTGCCGCCGGAGGCGTGAGCCTTCGGCGCCTGGAGACTGTTTTCAGGTTGCGTCGGGCAGCTCGAGGGTGCCGCCCGGCGCAGTTTGAAAGCCGTTTCGTCAGAGTGGGAACCCGTCGGCCGTAGGTTACGGCGGGCTCCAAACCTTCTTCCCTTCCGCTTTCCTGGCAGGCCTCAGGCCGCCACGGCCGACTCTTCCTGAACGTCACACACCACTGCGTGGATCGCGGCATGTGCCTGCCTGGCGAGCAGGTTGCGGTCCTGATGGGCGCTGGAGAGTGCCGGCAGCAGGTGGACTTCCACGACACCCCGATCGTTGTCGAACAGGCGCATCAGATGGCTGACCAGATCATCGTCACCAATGAACGGCGCCAGCTCGCACGCCTGGCCGTTGCGGCGATAACGCAGGGCCACCGGCTGCACCGGCACGCCGGCTTCGATGGCACTGGCCATCAGCCGACCGTGGAAGGTGCGCAGGCCCTGGCCGTCGGTGGTGGTGCCTTCGGGGAAGACCAGCAGCGAACGGCCGCGCGACAGGTGCGTGGCCAACTGCGCATTGATCATCCGCGCGTCGCCCGAGCCACGGCGGATGAACAGCGTCCCGGCTTTCTCTGCCAACCAGCCGGCCACCGGCCATTGGCGCACTTCCGCCTTGGACAGGAAGGTCAGCGGCAGCAGCCCGCCCAGCAGTGGAATATCGACCCAGGACACATGGTTGGAGACCCACAGCATCGGCTGTCGGGGCAATTCGCCGTGCACCTGCAGTTCGAAGGGCAGGGCGGCGGACAGGCGCGCCAGGAACCAGCGCGTCAGGCGCTGGCGCACGGGCATCCGGTCGCCGGGCAGGCGCTCCAGCAGGCTGACGAAGCTGGCCAGCGCGAGGCCCACCAGCAGCAATGACAGCAGGCGGGCGACGCGCAGCCAGGCGCGTAGGCGGCGCATCAGACCGCGGCCTTGAAGTGACGGGCGTAGCGCGGGCAGAGCTCGTCGCGCTTGAGCAGGATGAACACGTCGGCAACGCCGAAGTCCGGGTCCCAGCAGGGCTCGCCGCAGATCTTCGCGCCCAGGCGCATGTAGGCCTTGAGCAGCGGCGGCAGCTCGGCGGTGAGGTTGTCCGGCACGTCCATGGGCGGCAGCGGGGTCTTCGGCTCGGCGCGCAGGTTCTGCTGGCACAGGTAGCGGTCGCGCAGGCGCTGCATCACGGCGCGGGCCTGGATGCCGCCGTCGCGCATGGGGATGCTGGCGCAGCCCATCAGGTAGCGGTAGCCGCCTTCGTTGAGGACTTCGGCCAGCTCGCTCCAGAGCACGGCGATGGTGCCGCCATTGCGGTAGTCCGGGTCGACGCAGGTACGGCCGATCTCCAGCACCGGGCCCTGCAGGTTATCCAGGCCGTCGAGGGCGAATTCCTCTTCGCTGTAGAAGCGGCCCAGTCGCTGTGCGGCGCGGTGGTCGAGCAGGCGGGTGGTGGCCACCAGCGCGCCGGTGTTCAGGTCGCGCACGCCGATGTGAGCGCAATGGCGGTCGTAGTCGTCCATGTCCAGGCCCTGGTCGGCACCGTTGAGCTGGGCGTCGAATTCGCTGCTGAACACGCGGTAACGCAGGGCCTGGGCTTCACGCAGGGCGCGGGCGCCGCGCAGACGCACGGCCTTGAGACGGCGTTCTGCCGGGGTGTCACAGGAGAGGGCGATCTGACTCATGCGAGTGCCTCCGTGAACCGGCCATGCGGGTTGCGGCCGGTCGGCTTTGTTGTGCAAGCTCAGGCTAGGAATGACCGGTGTCACGCCCATGACGGTGCGGTGATGCTTGTATGACAAGAACAACGACCTCGAAGGAAGGAGTGCCGTGATGCCCTGGAAATGCCTGCTCGGCCCGCAGGACCGACTGCCGCCCGGCCTGGCTCTGGACGACTGGTATGCCGAACTGCTCGCTCGCGCAGCGTGCGCCGGCAGCTTCGAACTGGCGGTACTCGGCGGTCGTCTGGCGACGTCGCCGGGGCTGGCGTTCCTCGCCGGTTACCAGGCAGCCCTGCGCGCCCTCTGGCCGGCCGCTCCGCGCAGCCTCGGCGCGCTGTGCGTGACCGAGAAGAAAAGCGTGCGCCCCGCCGACTTGCAGACCCGCCTCGACGGCCTAGTGCTGCACGGCCGCAAGGACTTCGCCACCGCCGCCGACAGCGCCGCCTGGTGGCTGGTCGCCGCACGTGACGAGGAGGAGGGTGAGTCCCCGCGCATCGCCATGACCGTGGTGCAAGCGGGTGCCCCCGGGGCGAAGCTGGAGGCACTGCCGGCCCTGCCGCTGATGCCCGACATCCCCCACGCCCGCCTGCTGCTCGACGGCGCCCACTGCGAGCGCCTGCCCGGCGATGGCTGGGACGCCTACAGCAAACCCTTCCGTACCCTGGAGGACACCCATGTGCTGGCGGCGGTCTGCGCCTGGCTCTACGGACTGGCCGTGGAGCAGCGGTGGTCGGCGGAGCTGAACCTGCGCCTCATCGGCGTACTGGCCGGTTGCGCGGAAGTCAGCCGACAACCTGCCTCGCAGCCGGAAACCCACGTGCTGCTGGCTGGTGTGTTCAGCCAGTTCGAAGGCCTCGCTGCCGCACTGGATGCCGCGTTCGCTACCGGTGCTGCGGAGCTGGCCGCGATGTGGAAACGCGACAAGGGCGTGCTCGCCATCGCTGGCGCCGCACGGGCCAAACGCCTGGAGAAGGCGAGGGTGGCAATGGGCCTTGACCCACGTCAGTGAGGGCGGAGGGAGGGGACGTTAGCCTTACAGAAGCTTCTGAGATACCTAGAAATTTCCGCAGGGCTGCCCACTGTTTTCCCTCCCACTGCTTTAGGAAATCCCCTCATGCGACGCGAACCCATCGTGCTGTTCGACGACGGTAAACACCAATGCCTGTGTTTCGACGATCTGGTCAGTGGCGATGGTGTGCAATCCAACCAGTTCCTCATCGTTGACCACGACAAGCGCCTGTTGCTCGATCCGGGCGGCGACCTGACCTACACCCCGCTGTCCCTGGAACTCTCCAAGCTGTTCCCGCTGCAGGACCTGGACTACATCTTCGCCTCGCACCAGGACCCGGACATCATCGCCGCCCTCGACAAATGGCTGCTGCACACCCGCGCCAAGGTCATCTGCTCCAAGCTCTGGGCGCGCTTCCTGCCGCACCTCACGGCCAGCTACCTGGCGGTCAGCCACGGCATCTCCACCTATGACCGCGTCATCCCGCTGCCGGACCGTGGCGAATCGGTGCAACTGGGTCGTTGCCAGCTGAAGATGATCCCCGCGCACTTCCTCCACTCGGTGGGCAACTTCCAGGTCTACGACCCGGTCAGCAAGATCCTCTTCTCCGGCGACATGGGCGCGTCCCTGGTGGATGACGCCAGCCCGGTGCAGGACTTCGCCGCCCACGTGCCGCACATGGAGGGCTTCCACCGCCGCTACATGGCGTCGAACAAGGTCGGTCGCCTGTGGGCCAACATGGTTCGCCGCCTGGACATCGAGATGATCGTTCCGCAGCACGGCCGGCCGTTCGTGGGCAAGGCCATGATCGGCGCCTTCCTGGACTGGATCGCCGACCTGCAATGTGGCATGGACCTCATGGGGCCGGACGACTATCAGGTGCCTCGCTAACCAGAACCACGCTGACCGATTGCGCCAATCGTCCTTGATTACGGCACGATCGGCGCTTAATCCGTCATCTTCACCGTGCTAGGGTGCGGGCCGACCTGATAACAAGAGGCCCGCCGATGCCCTTTGCCCCCTTCCGCCCAGCGCTGCGCGCGCTGGCGCTGGCCACCTGCCTGCTCAGCAGCCACGCCCACGGTGCCGAAAGCTGGCCCGAGGCCGACTGGCCCCACGGCGCCGCGCCCAGCGGCGCTGCTGTCGAAGCCTTCGAAAACTATGCCTTTCCCACCCGTGATGACGGTACCCGCAAGGGCGTGCGTACTGATGCTGTGGTCGTCATCCGCGATGGCCAGCTGATCTACGAGCGCTACGCCGGTCCGACCCGTGCCGAGACGCCGCACCTGGCCTGGTCGATGAGCAAGAGCGTCATGGCCAGCGTCCTCGGCGTGGCCTTTGGCGAGGGCAAGTTCCAGCTCGACGACCCGGTCGCCACGCATTACCCGGCCTTCGCCGACCACCCCGATATCAGGATGCGCGACCTGCTGCACTGGGCCTCGGGCCTGGCCTGGCAGGAAGAGTACGAGTACGCGCCGGTGCGCTCCTCGGTGGTGGCAATGCTCTATACCCGTGGCCGCGACGACATGGCCAGGTTCACCGCCGGCTTTCCGGCCGACGCCGAGCCGGGCAAGCGCTTCCGCTATTCCAGCGGTGACAGCAACGTGCTCTCCGCCACGCTCAAGCAGATGGTCGGCAAGGACTACGCGAACTACCCCTGGACCGCATTGTTCGAGCCGCTGGGTATCCAGTCCGCCGTGTGGGAGCGCGACGCCAGTGGCACCTTCGTCGGCTCCTCCTACGCCTACATGACTGCTCGTGACCTGGCGCGCATCGGCCTGCTGATGGAGCGTGGCGGGCGCTGGAAGGACCGCCAGTTGCTGCCGCAGGACTGGATGAGGTTCGTCCTGGCGCCGTTCCCGGAGTACCAGCCTGATCCGAAGAAACCCAATGAGGCGGTACCCGGTGGCCAGTGGTGGCTCAACCGCCCGGTAACCGGCGCGCCAGCGCCCTGGCCGGATGCGCCCGAGGACACCTTCGCCGCCCTCGGCCACTGGGGCCAGGCGCTGTACGTGATCCCCGAGCAGAAACTGGTGATCGTCCGCTACGCCGACGACCGTGATGGCAGCTACCAGCACGACACCTTCCTCAAGCTTGCCCAGGCGGCCTTCGCCCATGGGGAGGTGCAGCCATGATTCGTCGCCATCCGATCCTCAGCGTTCTCGCCCTGCTGCTCATCGCGCTGGCCGCGGTGATCTGGCAGAACCGCGTCCACCTTGCCGCCTTCCCCGGCATCATTGGCGCCTATACCGCCAAGGAGTACTGCTCCTGCCGCTACGTTATGGGGAACTCGGCGGACTATTGCCGGGCCTATACCAAGCAGTACGTGCCGACCAGCGCCTTCCTCGACGACGAAGCGCGCAAGCGGGTGACCGCCCGCGGCCTTGGCAGTACGCAGACAGCCGCCTGGCTCGGTGCGCGCGAAGGATGCCAACTGATGCCCCAAGCGGATGAATTGCCCAAATCGGGCAACCACTGAGAACGCGATTACGATCTGCTGCGCGCCGGCAGAACGGCGTTAAAAACAGGCTCGGACTGCTCATTTACCGCTTGTAGACTGCGCATCCTCACCTGTTTTTGCCTTGTTCTGCTCTAGCTCGCGAGATCGTAATCACGTTCTGACGGGCGCGTTCCACGGAGCGGGGCGACCCGCTTCGGAGGACCAATGCATTCTTTTGTAACAGCAGCTGTGTGCGCGTTGCTGGTGCTCGCCAGCCCTCTGGCCTTGGCCGAATGGCAACTGGACGGCGACACCTCGCGGATCAGCTTCGTCTCGGTCAAGCGCGGCAAGATGGCGGAGGTGCAGCGCTTCGACCGCCTCTCCGGGCAGATCGACGACAAGGGCGCGGTCCGCGTGGTGGTGCCGCTGGAGTCCATCGACAGCGGCCTGGCGCTGCGCGACGAGCGCATGCGCAACGCCTTCTTCGAGATCGAACGCTTCCCCGAGGCGATCATCAGCAGCCAGCTGGACCTCAGCCGTTACGACGACCTGCAGGTCGGCCAGTCGCGCCAGGAAACCGTGGACTTCAACCTCGACCTGCACGGCCAGCAGCGCCGCCTCAAGTCCGAGGTGCTGGTCAGCCGCCCCAGCGAGAGCCGCATCGAAGTCACGACCATGGAGCCGCTGGTGCTCAAGCTGATCGACTTCGACCTGGAAGAAAAGCTGGAGCCGCTCAAGGACGTCGCCAACGTCCCCTCCATTACCCCCGAGGTGCCGGTATTCGCGGTGCTGGGGTTCAGTCAGGTGATCAAGCAGGCGCCGTGATGCTTGCGCCATGGACCTGTAGGAGCGGGCTATGCCCGCTATCCGTCGACAGGGTCGACGCGTGCTTCGGCTCCGGTGCTGCGGGCCTGCTGCTTCGGTTGGGGTGTTCCTGCGCCGCTTCGGCGTGCGCGCGGACTCTGTGTTTCGCCCCCTCGGGCGAGTTACTTTCTCAAACGCCAGAAAGTAACCAAAGGGCTTGCCCCGGACATCCGGTTTTTCGCTTAGGCGAAAAATTCCCTCGTTGAAGCGAAGTTTCAGGGGCACGCTGCGAAGGGCCGTCCCTGGCCCATCGCAGCTCTCGCGGCATCCATGCCGCTCGCCCCCTGAAACTCCGCTTCAACGAGGCCTCCTGAACGGGGCCGTTCGGAGTGCGCGGATACTTCTCTGGAAGCCTTCAAATAGCCAGAGCCAGAGCCGTGGGCTCTTCGTAGGAGCGAGCTTGCTCGCGAACCGCACGGCACGCTGTCCACTGCGAAAACGAACGGCTTTACGTACGCACCGCGATGGCGGGCATGTCGGGCTGGAAGCGGAAGCCGGAGCCCACGCTGCAACTGGTGGCGCTGATGAGCACGAAGGTGAGCAGCAGGATGGTTTTCATGGCGACTCTCCTGTCATTCAGGATTGGACAGTCTCCAGTCTAGGTCGCGTCGCGCGATGCGCGCCGAAGGTCAGGAAGCTGCCCGCCGCGAATAGCCAGGCGCTGATCCCGCCGTAGCCGAGCACCCTGCCGAACCCCTGAGCCAGAGCCGCGCGGGCGCCGTCCGGGTCGTCCGCACCCAGCCGGCCGCTGGCGATGCTGGCCGCCAGTTGCAGCTTCTCGCCGCCGTCCACGCCGTGCAGCGCAGCGGCGACGCCGGAGAGCAGGATCAGCCCCATCACCGCGATGTTGATCGCCAGGGAAATCATCCGTGCGCTCATGTCGATGCCCGAGGCCATGCCGGCGCGGGCGGCGGGCACGGCGGCGGTGGAGGTATTGGTTACCGTGGTGTTGGTCAGGCCCAGGCCGATGCCGGCGAGCACACAGCCAGGCAGCAGGGTCAGCCAGCTGGCATGGTCCACGGCGCTTCCCCAGAGCATCAGGAAGAAGCCGGCGCCGATCACGAACATGCCGCCGGGGATCACCCAGCCCGGCTGGAAACGATGCGCCAGTCGCTCGGCAATCGGCGGCACCACCAGTGTCGGCAAGGTGTAGGCGAGCAGCGACCAGCCGGCCTTCACGTCGTCGTAGCCGAGCACGCCGTGGTAGTAGACCGGCAGGTAGATCATCAGTGGCCAGAAGCTCACGTTCATTCCGGCCGAGGCGAACATCGCGCCGGAGAACGCGCGGATACGCAGCACCGAGAAGTCGAACATCGGATGGGCGACGCGGCGCTCGATCAGGACGAAGGCTGCCAGGCTCGCGAGGCTGAGCAGCAGGATCGCCAGCGCCGCCGGACTGGCGAAGCCCATGTCGGCGCCCTGGGTGATGTAGAACACCGTCCCGAGCACTGCCAGCGACAGCGTCAGCATGCCGCCGAGGTCGAGCCGTTCGGCGTCCGGGTCGCGCGACTCCACCGCGCCGTACTGCGCCAGCGCGAGGGTGAGCAGGGCGAGCGGGCCATGCACCAGGAACACCCACTGCCAACTGGCCAACGCGACGATGGCACTGCCGACGATCGGGCCGAAGCCCAGGCCGATGCCGAACACCACGCCCCAGGCGGCGAAGGCGCGTACGCGCTCGGCCGGGTCGCTGAACTGACTGGTCAATACGGCCACCTGGCAGATCAGCATGACGCCGCCCGCCGCGCCTTGCAGGAAACGCCCGGCGATCATGGTCGGCATGTCGGCCGCCAGCCCGCAGAGCAGCGAGGTCAGGCCGAACAGCGCCAGGCTGATCACGAACAGGCGCTTGCGGCCGAAGCGGTCGGCGAGGGTGCCAGCGGCCATCAATACGCTGGTGACGGCGATGGTGTAGGCGTTCATCACCCACTGCAGGTCCTGGAAGTCGCCGTGCAGCACGCGCTCCAGGGCGGGGAGGCTGGCCGGCACGCTGGAGATTTCCAGGCCGAACATCATCGAGGACAGGCACACCGCTGCCAGGGCGATGAGGTTTCTGGGATTGACGCTTGTGGGGCGGTGGAGGGCAGTCATGAGTGGGGCTCCGGGTTCCGAGCGATCATTGTCGAGAAGAACAGGGTTCCCCATTGGCTCCATTTCGTCCCATCATTGAGTCTTTCCAGGATTCAAACGGGCCGCCTAATGGATGACCGACTCGATGGCATCGCCACCTTTGTCCAGGTGGTGGACGCCGGCAGCTTCGCCCTTGCCGCGGAGCGCCTGAACCTCACGCGCTCGGCCGTGGGCAAGGCGATTGCCCGGCTGGAGGCGCGCCTCGGCGTGCGCCTGCTGCAGCGCACCACGCGCAGCCAGAACCTCACCGATGACGGCCAGGTGTTCTACGACAGCTGCGTGCGCGCCTTGGCTGAACTGGATGCCGCACACATCGCGCTGGAGGGCGGGCGGCTGGAGCCACGCGGACGCCTGCGGATCAGCGTGCCGATCTCCTTCGGCCACCTCTGCGTGGTGCCGCTCATGCTGGGGCTCGCGCGGCAGTACCCGTCGCTGAAGATCGATCTGTCCTTCACCGATCGTCGTGTGGACCTCGTGGAAGAGGGCTTCGACCTCGCCGTGCGTATCGGTCCTCTCGGCGACAGCGCCACCCTCGCCGCGCGCAAGCTGGGCGTGCAATACACCAGCATTGGCGCCGCGCCTTCGTACATCGCCGAACACGGCTTGCCCGGGAATCTGGACGACCTTGCCGGCCATTCGGCCATCAGCTACTCGGTTGCGGGGGTCACCTCGCCCTGGGACCTGCGCGACGAGGATGGCCAGGCCAAGCGCATCGACATCGACCCGCAACTGAGCATGGATGACCTGCAGGCCATCACCGCCGCCGCCGTGGCCGGCTTCGGCCTGGCGCGCCTGCCGTCCTGGCTGCTGGCGCGGCACGTCAAGCTGGGCGAACTGGTCGTGGTGACGGGGCGCTGCAACCTGCCGCCGCTGGAAATCCACGCCGTGTGGCCGAAGACCCGTTACATGCCGTCGAAGATCCGCTGCGCCATCGATGCGCTGGTCGGCGGAATTCCCGCGCTGCTGGCCGACTGAACCATTGGCGCCACGGCGTGCCCAATGGGCTCGCCGGTCGGCCGGTTTGCAAGCCGACGGCGGGCCGCTATCGTTGGCCGCTGATCCATCCGTTTTTCATGTAAGGGATTTCATGCGCTCGTTGTTCGCTTTCCTCGTCGCGGCCTGTTTCGCCGCTTCCGCCCAGGCTGCCTGGTACCTCGACTACGAGTCCTCGCGGTTGACCTTCATCACCACCAAGAACGCCGATATCGCCGAGGTGAACCGCTTCCTGGTGATGCACGGCAAGGTGGAGGAGCAGGGGCAGGTGGAGCTGCGCATCGAGATGGATTCGGTGAGCACCGGCATACCGCTGCGCGATGAGCGCCTGCGCGACCAGTTGTTCGACACCGAGAAATTCCCCGAGGCGCGGGTCACGTCGCGCATCGACCTGCGACCCATCACGGATCTCGCCAGCGGCGTGCAGTTGGAGACACGCCTGCCATTGCGTCTGGAACTGAACGGCCAGGCGAAGGACTACCGCACCGACGTGCTGATCACCCGCCTCGATGAGCACCGCTTCCAGGTGGTGACCCTGTCGCCGCTGGTGATCAATGCCGCCGATTTCGGCCTCGCGCCGGGCGTGGCACAGCTGCGCAAACTGGCCGGGCTGAAAAGCATCGGCCTGTCGGTGCCGGTGGGCGCCGTGCTGATCTTCGCCTCGCGGTGAGCGGCCCGATCTTCCCCTGGCGGACGGGTAACCGTTTCGCCCTGCTCTGCGATGGCGTGCGCTTCTTCCCGCGCATGTTCGCCAGCATCGACAGTGCCGAGCGGCAGATCGAACTCGAACTCTACCTGGTCGAAAGCGGCAGCTGTGCCGAGGCACTGCTGGACCGCCTGCTCGCCGCTCTTGGGCGCGGCGTGAAGGTGCGCTGCCTGTTCGACGCGTTCGGCAGCCTGAAGCTGTCCAGCGCCTGGACGCGGCAACTGGTCGAGGCGGGCGGCGAGTTGCGCTACTACAACCCGCTGAACTGGAAGGCCGGCATCCGCAACCTGTACCGCGACCACCGCAAGCTGCTGCTGGTGGACGAGCGCATTGCCTATGTCGGCGGCACCGGCGCGACCGACGAGTTCTGGTCCGCGCGGGAGAATCGCAGCGACTGGCACGAAGTGATGGTGGAGATGACCGGCCACATCGTCGCCGACTGGCAGCGTCTGTTCGAGCGGCAATGGAACGCCTGCCTCGGTGTTCGGGCGTGGAAGCCCCGAGAGGAAGTCCTGCTGACCCGCCTGCCGCCCCTCCCTCATTACGGTGAGGGCCTGGCCCGCGTAGCCTACGCCGACGCCGGCCAGCACCGCGACATCCTCCAGGCGCTGGTGCGTTCGCTGCGCGGCGCGCACCAGCGCGTCTGGCTGGCGACGCCCTACTTCCTGCCGACCTGGAAGGTCCGCCGCGCCCTGCGCAAGGCGGCCCAGCGCGGTGTGGACGTGCGGCTGCTGCTCACCGGACGCCTGACCGATCACGCGCCGGTGCGCTACGCTGGTCAGCGCTATTACCCGAGCCTGTTACGCGCCGGGGTGAAGATCTTCGAGTATCAGCCGCGCTTCCTTCATCTGAAGATGGCGCTGGTGGATGACTGGGTCAGTGTCGGCTCGTGCAACTTCGATCATTGGAACCTTCGCTTCAATCTGGAGGCCAATGTAGAAGCGTTCGATCCGGCATTTACCGCAGCGGTGGCCGACTGCCTGGCCGCTGATTTCGCGCAGAGCCGCGAGATCGACCTGGATTTCTGGCGTGCGCGCCCCTGGTGGAAACGCCTGCGCGAGCGCCTGTGGGGCTCGCTGGACCGGCTGGTGGTGAACTTCCTCGACCGCCGCCGCTGACGTTGCAGTTGTTCGTCTAGTCGGGAGGAGAGAAGCGTGGACACCGTACAAAAAAAGGAGCGTTTCATCGGGCTGGAGTGGCTGCGCTTCCTGATGGGGCTCTACGTGGTGATCTACCACACCCTGCACAGCTATCCGGCGGAACAGAAGTTCGCCGGCCTTGATGACCTGACTGCCCTCGGCTTCTTCGCCACCAGCACCTTCTTCGTGCTGTCCGGCTTCCTGCTCTGCCACGTCTACGTCACCGACGGGCAACTGCGCGAAAGCCCGCGCAGCTTCTTCACCAAGCGCCTGTCCAACCTCTACCCGCTGCACATCTTCTCGATCCTGCTGACCATCGCCGTGCTGCTGGTGGTGAGCGGGCTGGGCATCGGCCCGGACCTGGACCAGGCGACGCCGCGCTTCGTCATCTATGACACCAACGAAGCCATCGGCCGGCTGCAGCCGGAGCTGTTCCACCACTGGATGAGCGACCGCGAGCTGCTGTTCAACAGCATCCTCCAGCTCACCATGCTGCAGGCGTGGAACCCGTATTACCTGACCTTCAATGCACCGCTCTGGTCGTTGTCGACGCTGTTCTTCTTCTACCTCTGCTTCCCCTTCGTCGCGCCGCGCCTGGCGCGTCTGCAGAACAAATGGCGCTGGCTGCTGGCTCTGTGGATTCTCTACCTGATCCCGCCAATCCTGGTGGTCGCCAGCGAGCAGTACGGCATGCCGTGGACCGGCCTGCTGCACCGCAACCCGCTGCTGCGTTTGCCGGAGTTCCTCAGCGGCATCCTCGCCTACGGGCTGTTCCGCGAGTACAAGGACGCCGGTCGCCTGCCGGGCCGCGGGATGCTGGTGGTCATGGGGGCTTTCGTGTTGGCGAACTTCCTCGTCGCCGATTACCTCTACACCCACGGCGCCAAGTACTGGTACTTCCTGCTGCACAACGGGCTGCTGCTGCCGGCGCAGTTGGTGCTGGTGTGCATGAGCGCCTTGCCGCGCGATCCGCAGAACCACCTGGTGCGCCATTGGTCGCCACGCCTGGGGGCGGCTTCGCTGTCGTTGTTCGCGCTGCACGTGCCGTTGTTCACGCTGTTCTCGCGCACCGAGAAACTGATCCGCGCACCGGGCGACTGTCTGGACGACTGGGCCTATTGCGTGGAAGCCGCGACCCACCAGCAGCTGTCGCTGTGGTTGTACCCGCTGTTCCTGCTGTTCATGGTCACCAGTTGCGTGCTGGTGCAGGAACGCTGTGTGGTGCCGGTGCGCAAATGGCTGGTGCGGCATCTGCTGCCGGCGCCGCCATCGCCGCCGACCACGCGGCGGCGGGTGGTGACCGAGTCGTAATCTACCCTTGGGCCGTTCGCGAGCCAGCTCGCTCTTACAGTTCGCGCTCTCCGCAGGAGCGAGCTTGTCCGCGAACCAGATGCTGCGCCGCCCCTCACCCGCTTCTGCCGACCTGCGCTGCCCGTGCTAGGTTTTCTGCAGCGCCGCCGCCGCGGCCCTTTGCGGAAGAAAACCACCATGCCCGTCGAAATCCGCCTACTTAGCGGTGACGCCTTGCGCCCGTTCATCGATGAGCTGGCACGCCTGCGCATCACTGTGTTCCGCGAGTATCCCTACCTCTACGACGGCAGCCCGGAATACGAAGCCGGGTACCTCGACAGCCACGTGCGCTCGGCCTGGAGCCTGTGCGTACTGGTGACCGATGAGGGCCGGGTCGTGGGCGCTTCGACCGGGCTGCCGCTGCTGGACGAGGCCGAGGCTTTCCAGCAGCCGTTCTTGGCGCAGGGCTGGAACCCGGAACGAATCTTCTATTTCGGCGAGTCGATGGTTCTGCCGGAGTACCGCAGCGCCGATCTCGACCGGCGCTTCTTCGAGGAGCGCGAGCGCTTTGCGCGGAGGTTGGGGCGCTTCGATTGGGCGGCTTTCTGCGCTCTTCGGCGGCCGCCGGAGGATGCCGCTCGTCCTACCAGCTACCGTTCGCCGGACGCCTTCTGGCTGCAGTGTGGCTTCACTCCGCAACCCTCCCTGCAGACCGAATACCGTTGGTGCGATATCGGTGCGCAGCGGGAGACGGCCAAATCGATGATGCTTTGGCTCAAGGAGCTGAGCTGACTCGGGTTCAGTAACCGGCTTCGCGCTGGTGGCGGATCGCGAGGATCACCAGGATTTCACCGTCGATGCGGTAGCGAGCGACGTAGCCGCTGTCGAGATGAATGGCAACCACTGGGCGCCTCTGTGAACTCGTCGACCCGGACTTTCGACGGGTGGCAAGCCCTGGCGCGGTGGGTATGCTCCGGGCATAACCATAAGAGGGACTGTCCATGCTCCGATTGGCCCTGTGCGCCTTTCTCCTGATGCTGGCCGGCTGCAGTTCGCCCGGCGCGTTCTTCGGTGCGGTGGACGGGCCCCCGTTCGGCGCGCTGCCGGCAGATTCGCAGCAGGCCACGGTTTACCTCTACCGGCCACAGAACCAGTGGTCCGACGAGGAATTGGAAGCGCCGGGGCTGTTCCTCAACAACGAGCTGATCGGCAGCCTGCCGAGCAATGGCTACTTCGCCCTGCATTTCGCGCCGGGTAGCTATCCCCTGCAGATGCGCCGGCCGCTGCTGGGCAGCTTCTGGACCTTCTTCGCCGGCGGCAGCCTGGACTTCACCCTGATCGCCGGCTTTACCCTGGAAGCCCGCGCCGGCGAGGTCTACTACCTGCGCTACGACGAGACCCACACTCCGCCCAAGTACGAACACACCGCCGGGCAGGGCGCTGGCCCGCTGCAACTGGTGGGCAAGGAACTCGGCTCGCGTGAGATCCCCGCCACGCGGCAGGTGCAGGAGCCGGTGAGCATTGCGGCCAGCGGCAAGGAGGTCGAAGGACCGGGGTTCTGGCAACGGATGGGCATGTAGTAACGGCCTATTACCCGCTTTCTGCGCCGCTGGCTAATCTGACCGGGTCGCCCGCCGTCGTCTGCGGGCCTTAGCCGAAAGGAGCCCGAGAGATGGCCGCGAAGAAGATCCTGATGCTGGTCGGCGACTACGCCGAAGACTACGAAACCATGGTGCCGTTCCAGGCGCTGCTGATGGTCGGGCACACCGTCCATGCTGTCTGCCCGGATAAGAAGGCCGGCCAGAGCATCCGTACCGCCATCCACGATTTCGAAGGCGACCAGACCTACAGCGAGAAGCCCGGTCACAACTTCGCCCTCAACGCCAACTTCGCCGATGTGCGCGCCGAGGACTACGACGCACTGCTGATCCCTGGCGGCCGCGCGCCGGAGTACCTGCGCCTGAATGCCAAGGTGATCGAACTGGTGAAGGCTTTCGACGCTGCGAAGAAGCCCATCGCCGCCGTCTGCCATGGTGCCCAGCTGCTGGCTGCTGCCGGCGTGCTCAAGAGCCGTGCCTGCAGTGCCTATCCGGCCTGCGGCCCGGAAGTGACGCTGGCTGGTGGCGAGTACGTGGATATCCCGGTGGATGCCGCCCATGTCGACGGTAACCTGGTCACCGCCCCCGCCTGGCCGGCGCATCCGGCGTGGCTGGCGAAGTTCCTCGACGTGCTGGGCACCAGGATCAGCTTGTAAACTGGCCCGACCTCGACGCTGGAGAAGCCATCCATGTGCGAACTCTATGTAAAGGCCGACCCGATTCTCTACGAATCGCGCTCCCGCTCGCTGCGCATCCGTGGCGTGGTTACCACCCTGCGTCTGGAAAACCAGTTCTGGGACATCCTGCGCGAGATCGCCGAGGTGGATGGCATGACCACCAACCAGCTGATCGCCAAGCTCTACGACGAGGTGATGGACTACCGCGGGGAGGTGGTGAACTTCGCCTCCTTCCTGCGGGTGAGCTGCACGCGCTTCCTCGCCCAGCGCCGCGACAATGTCGTCGAGCTGAACCGGGTATCGCGCAGCGCCTGATTGGCAGGACCTGAATCGCAGGCATGAAAAAGCCCGGCACATGGCCGGGCTTTTTCAGGGAGCGGTCATGCAGTGATTACTGCACTTCCACCGCCAGGTTCTCGGCGATCTTCTTCTGCCAGATGGCCGGGCCGGTAATGTGCACCGACTCGCCATTGGTGTCGACCGCTACGGTCACCGGCATGTCCTTCACTTCGAACTCGTAGATCGCTTCCATGCCCAGTTCGGCGAAGGCGAGGACCTTGGACTTCTTGATCGCCTGGGCGACCAGGTAGGCAGCGCCGCCGACGGCCATCAGGTAGACGGCCTTGTTGTCCTTGATCGCTTCGATGGCAATGGGGCCGCGTTCGGACTTGCCGATCATGCCCAGCAGACCGGTCTGCTCGAGGATCTGGCGGGTGAATTTGTCCATGCGGGTCGCGGTGGTCGGACCAGCCGGGCCAACCACTTCGTCACCGACCGGATCAACCGGGCCGACGTAGTAGATGAAGCGACCCTTGAGGTCCACCGGCAGCGCTTCGCCCTTGTTCAGCATGTCGACCATGCGCTTGTGCGCAGCGTCGCGGCCGGTGAGCATCTTGCCGTTGAGCAGGATGGTTTCGCCCGG
The DNA here is from genome assembly GCF_057180225.1 of Pseudomonas sp. BB438. Taxonomy (NCBI): domain Bacteria; kingdom Pseudomonadati; phylum Pseudomonadota; class Gammaproteobacteria; order Pseudomonadales; family Pseudomonadaceae; genus Pseudomonas; species Pseudomonas sp. BB438. The sequence continues at coordinate 5,434,050 of NZ_CM170001.1, read as the reverse complement.
TTTCCAGCTCTGTACTTCTTCCGGAGTGATGCTGTCGAGGTTGACGCGGCGCGCGGACGGGCCGGCTTCCCAGACGATTTCCGGATAGGCGTCCAGGGACGGCGCTTCCAGTTCGGCCGGCCCGGAACCGTCGAGCACGAAGTGTGCGTGACGGGTGGCGGCGCAGTTGGGGATCATGCAGACCGGCAGGGACGCTGCGTGGGTCGGGTAGTCCATGATCTTCACGTCGAGCACGGTGGTCAGACCGCCCAGGCCCTGGGCGCCGATGCCCAGCTGGTTGACCTTCTCGAACAGCTCGAGGCGCATTTCCTCAATCTTGTTCTGCGGGCCGCGGGCCTTCAGTTCGTGGATGTCGATCTCGTCCATCAGGACTTCCTTCGCCATCACTGCGGCCTTCTCCGCGGTACCGCCGATGCCGATGCCGAGCATGCCCGGCGGGCACCAGCCGGCGCCCATGGTCGGAACGGTCTTCAGCACCCAGTCGACGATGGAGTCGGACGGGTTGAGCATGGCCATCTTCGACTTGTTCTCGGAGCCGCCGCCCTTGGCCGCGACGTCCACTTCCACGGTGTTGCCCGGGACGATGGAATAGTGGATCACCGCCGGGGTGTTGTCCTTGGTGTTCTTACGCGCACCGGCCGGGTCGGCCAGGATGGAGGCGCGCAGGACGTTCTCCGGCAGGTTGTAGGCGCGACGTACGCCTTCGTTGATCATGTCGTCGACGCTCATGGTGGCGCCTGCCCAGCTCACGTCCATGCCGACGCGGACGAATACGGTGACGATACCGGTGTCCTGGCAGATCGGGCGGTGGCCGGTGGCGCACATGCGCGAGTTGATCAGGATCTGCGCCATCGAGTCCCGGGCAGCCGGCGATTCTTCGCGCAGGTAGGCCTCATGCATGGCCTGGATGAAATCAACCGGGTGGTAGTAGGAGATGAACTGCAGGGCATCGGCGACGCTCTGGATCAGGTCGTCTTGCTTGATCACGGCCATGGAGCACGGTCCTCTTCAGGCGGGTAGTACAGGCGTGGAGCCTGTCACAACGGGAATTCGCCGACACGGCTGCGGCGAAAAAAGGCGCCGTAGTATACCGCTGCGCCCTCTGGTCGCGCACCCGCCAGCGATCCGACCTTGGTCCCAGATGGTCTGTCATCGCCCACATTCCGATCGGCTAGGCACTGGGGCGCTTTGATAGTAGAGTGAAGGCCAGGTGCCATTACGGGACGGAGCCCCATGAGCACGCTGAAACCACCTCTGAAGCAGCACGCCTTACAAAAACTACTCATCAGGCGATTCGGCATGGCCCTCGGGACCTATGCGCTGGCGCTTCTGTTGTTGTGGTTGGCCGTGTTCGGCGAGTTCTACCGCGCCCCCGTCAGCTTTGCCCTGACCTGCACACTGCTGGTCGCGGGCAGCCAACTGGTGTTCGCCTGGCTGTTCCTCACCGGGCGCAACCAGCGTTTCACCGACCCGAGCATGACCGAGCCGCAGGTACTGGTGGCGGTGGTCTGGCACACCCTGTTCCTGGCCAACGTCGATACCGCGCGCGGCACGCTGATGGTGCTCTACGTGCTGATCCTGCTGTTCGGCGTGTTCCAGTTGCAGCCGCGGGTTTTCGCCCGTTGCGCCGCGTTGGCCTTCATCGCGTTTGCCGGGCTCAACCTCCACGAAGCGTTCCAGCAACGCCTGCAACTGCCGGCCCAGGCCGTGTTGCAGCTGCTGGTGCTGTTCATCGTGCTCACCTGGCTGAGCCTGTTCGCCGGCTATGTGCAGTCGCTGCGCCAACGCATGCGCCAGCGCCGCTACGCGCTGCAGGCACACCAGGACACCCTGCGCGGGATGATGCGTCAACTCGAGGACCTGGTGGCGACCGACGAACTCACTGGGCTGTTCAACCGCCGGCACTTCCTGCGTTTGGCTGGCCGCGCGCTGGAAGAGATGCGCCCGGGACAGCGCCATGGTCTGGCGCTGATCGACCTGGACCACTTCAAGCGCATCAACGATGTCCACGGCCACGCCGCCGGTGACCGGGTCCTGCAGACCTTCGCTGCCGTGGCGCGGGCCTGCCTGCGCGAGGGCGACGTGCTGGCGCGCTACGGTGGCGAGGAGTTCGTCCTGCTGCTGCCCGACGCCGATGCCGACCGCCTGACCACCTGCTGCGAACGCCTGCGGATGGCCTATTCGGCGGCGGAGCCGGTGGGCGTGAATATCGAAACCCTGAGCCTGTCGGCGGGGATGACCCTGCTCGAGGCCAACGACGATCTCGACGAGGCCTTGCAACGGGCTGACCAGGCGCTCTACCGTGCGAAACGCAGCGGACGTAACCGCTGCGATGCCGCATGGGAGTGGACGCGTGCCTGACATACAGGCCGGATCGCAACGCTTTTCGGTAAGCCCCGGAGTCAACCTGCTCGATGCCCTGCGCGGGGCCGGCATCGCCGTGCCCTTCAGCTGCCGCGCCGGCAGCTGTCATGCCTGCCTGGTGCGCTGTACGGGCGGCGAGGTGCAGGACGCCTTGCCCGATGCCCTGGACGCCGAGCGGCGCGCCGAGGGCTGGCGCTTGTCCTGCCAGTGCCGGGTAATCGAAGACCTCCGGGTGGACACCTTCGACCCGCAGCGTGACGGCCTGCCCGCCACCGTGACCGAACTGGACTGGTTGGCAGCGGACGTCCTGCGCCTGCGCCTGACCCCGCAACGTCCATTGCGCTACCGCGCCGGGCAGCACCTGATCCTCTGGAGCACCGAGGGCGTCGCGCGGCCCTATTCCCTGGCCAGTGTGCCGGGTCTCGACCCGTGGCTGGAATTCCATATCGACTGCCGCGAGCGTGGCGCCTTCGTCGATTGCGCCCGCCAACTGAAGGTGGGCGACGGCTTGCGTCTGGGCGAGCTGCGCGGCGGCGCGCTGCACTACGACCCGGAATGGCACGAGCGGCCACTACTGCTGATGGCGTCCGGCACCGGCATGGCGCCACTCTGGGGCGTGCTGCGCGAAGCGCTGCGGCAGCATCACAGCGGGCCGATCCGCGTCATTCACCAGGCCCATGACCACGCTGGCCATTATCTGGCCGACCCCCTGCAATCCCTGGCCGCCAGCCATCCGGAGCTGGACGTGACACTGATGACCGCGGCCGAGTCGGCCGCGGTTTTGGCGCAACTCCGGCTTGTTTCGCGGCGAACCCTCGCCTTACTCTGCGGCCATCCAGCCATCGTCGATGCCTTCGCCCGCCGCCTCTACCTCTGCGGCGTGCCCCGTGGCCAGACGCTGGCCGACTTGTACCTGCCCCACGCCTGAGAGCCCGTTCAACACCTGCTGCGCGTCGGTATAACTGCGTTTGAATCAGGCTGAAAAATGCTCATTTACACGATGTAAACTCCGCTTTTTCAGCCTGCTCCCGCCTTGTTCTGCTCACGCTCGCGAGGTGTTGAAAAGGCTCTGAACCGGTCCTCTCCCTTCAATAAGAACAAGGAATTGCCATGAGCGAACAGATTCTCGTCGAGCGCGAAGAGGGCCTGCTGACCCTGCGCCTGAACCGTCCGGACAAGATGAACGCGCTGACCCGCACCATGTACGCGGGTCTCGCCGATGCCCTGGAGGCGGCGCAGGAGGATCGTTCGGTGCGCGTGGTGCTGATCACCGGCAATGCCGAGTGTTTCACCAGCGGCAATGACATCGTCGACTTCCTCCAGGAGCCACCGAGCGGCCCGGACAGCGCGGTATTCCGCTTCATGCGCGCGCTGATGGAGTTCACCAAGCCGGTGGTTGCTGCCGTCGCCGGCCCCGCCGTGGGCATCGGCACCACGCTGCTGCTGCATTGCGACCAGGTGTTCATCGCCAAGGGTGCCAAGCTGAAGATGCCCTTCGTCAACCTGGGCCTGTGCCCGGAGTTCGGCTCCAGCTTCCTGGTGCCTCGCCTGGTCGGCCCGGTAAAGGCCTCCAGCCTGCTACTGCGTGGCGAAGGGTTCACCGGCGAGCAGGCCGTAGCCTACGGCATCGCCAACGAGGCCCTGGAGGATGGTGCGGCTGCGCTGGAGCGCGCCCGCGAAATCTGCCAGGCGTTCCAGCAGCTGCCGCCGGCCGCCGTGGCCCTGAGCAAGCGACTGCTGAAGGCCCCCTTTATCGAGGAACTGCGTCGCGTGGTGGCGGAGGAGGGCCAGCACTTCGTGCAGCGCCTGCATTCGCCGGAAGCCCACGAAGCGCTGAGCGCCTTCACCCAGCGTCGCCAGCCGGATTTCTCCAAGTTCCTGTAATTCGCGGGTTGTCTTGGTCGGGGCGCGTGCCCTGACGCAATGCTCACTGTAGGAGTGCGCCATGCGCACGGTCGCGGGCACGGCCGCTCCTAGAGGGGAGTCCGATGCCACCGCTCCTGCGCAGAGGTTGCCCACACAATCTGTGGAGCGCGCTGTGGATAACCTCTGGGGCAACCCAGCCGTACCACGCCAGCCGTGGCCTGCAGGGGATTGAACGGTATTTGAGCAATGGTCCGCAGGTTGCCCACATAAGGTGTGGAAGGTGCTGTGGATAAGCTTGGGGCCAAGGTGCCGAAGCCGCATGGCGACAGGCTTTGAGCCGATTGGTTGCCCTTTGAGCAACCGCAAAAGGAAAAGGCCGCCCGAGGGCGGCCTTTCTCGCTCAATAAAGAGCCTTCGCAACAGGATCAGACCAGCAGGTCGCCGACGTGCAGCACCTTCATGGTGTTGGTGCCGCCCTGGGCGGTGTAGCTGTCGCCCTTGGTCAGGATCACCCAGTCACCCTTGGTCACCACGCCACGCTGCAGCAGCGCGTCGACGGCTTCCTGGCTGACGCGCTCCGGTGGCAGGGCTGCCGGGTCGAACGGGATGGTCTCCACGCCACGGAACAGCGCCACGCGGGCCTGGGTTTCGCGGTGCGGGGAGTAGGCGAAGATCGGTACCGAGGAGCGGATGCGCGACATGATCAGCGGGGTGTAGCCGCTTTCGGTCAGGCAGATGATCGCCTTGATGCCGGGGAAGTGGTTCGCGGTGTACATGGCCGCCAGGGCGATGCTCTCGTCGCAGCGCTCGAAGGTCTGGCCGATACGGTGGCTGGACTTCTTGGTGGTCGGGTGCTTCTCGGCGCCGGCGCAGATGCGTGCCATGGCCTTGACCGCTTCCACCGGGTATTCGCCAGCGGCGGATTCGGCCGAGAGCATCACGGCGTCGGTGTAGTCGAGCACGGCGTTGGCCACGTCGGAGACTTCCGCGCGGGTCGGCATCGGGTTGTGGATCATCGACTCCATCATCTGGGTCGCAGTGATCACTGCCTTGTTGTAGCGGCGTGCGTGCAGAATGATCTTCTTCTGGATGCCTACCAGCTCGGCGTCACCGATTTCCACGCCGAGGTCGCCACGGGCCACCATCACGGCGTCGCTGGCGCGGATCAGGCCGTCGAGTGCTTCGTCGTCGGCCACGGCTTCGGCGCGTTCGATCTTGGCCACCAGCCAGGCGGTGCCGCCGGCTTCGGTGAGCAGGCTGCGGGCGTATTCCATGTCCTTGGCGTCACGCGGGAAGGACACGGCGACGTAGTCCAGGTCCATGCTCGCGGCCAGCTTGATGTCGGCCTTGTCCTTCTCGGTCAGGGCCGGCGCAGTGAGGCCGCCACCACGGCGGTTGATGCCCTTGTGGTCGGACAGCGGGCCGCCGATCAGTACTTCGCAGACCAGTTCGTCCGCTTTCACTTCCTTCACGACCATCACCACACGGCCATCGTCCAGCAGCAGCTCGTCACCGATGCCGCAATCCTTGACCAGGTCCGGGTAGTCGATGCCCACGACCTGCTGGTTGCCGTCGGTGCGCGGGTGGCTGGTGGAGAAGCGGAAGGTGTCGCCGACTGCCAGTTCAATGCGCTTGTTGGCGAACTTGGCGATACGGATCTTCGGACCCTGCAGGTCGCCCAGCAGCGCTACGAAGCGACCATGCTTGGCGGCGATGTCGCGCACCAGTTGGGCGCGGGCGCGGTGTTCGTCGGGAGTGCCGTGGGAGAAGTTCAGGCGGGCGACGTCGATCCCGGCGAGGATCAGCTGTTCCAGGACTTCCGGGGAATTGCTGGCTGGGCCGAGGGTGGCGACGATCTTGGTGCGGCGAAGGGACATGCGGGACTCCTAGGGGAAAGCAGCGGTCAGGCGGTCGCCGGAGCGGGTCCGGGACGGCCAGGGCGCCATCTTACTCTCTTTCAGGTGACTCTTTTAGGTGGCTCTCTCAGGCGCGAGGCCGGATCACCAGCAGATCGCATTCGACTTCCTCGAAGACCCGCTCGGCGGTCTGGCCGATCAGCACGTTGTCGATCTGCCCACGGGCGACGGCGCCCATCAGCAGCAGGTCGATGGCGTGCTCCTTCACGTAGGCCGGAATCGCTTCCTCGGCGAAACCCTGGGCCAGCCGGGTACGCTGGCGGTCGATCCCCGGGTAGTGCCCCAGCAGGGCCTCGAAGGCCTCGCGGTGGTGGGCTTCGGTGCGCCGCACGTAGTTATCGTAGTCGGCCAGCAACTCGGCATTGAATGCCAGGGTGTGGGGCAGGGCCATGTAGGCGTGCAGGTAGTGGGCGTCGAGTTGCAGGCGCTGCTCCAGTTCGCGGGCCACCGTGATCAGCCGGTGGTCCAGCGCGGCCGGAGCGTCGCCGGCATGCAGTGGGTCGACGGCAGCCAGCAGGTGCCTGCCGGTCCACTCGCCGTGCTGCACCAGCCACAGCGGCTGCGGGCAGTGGCGGATCAGCTGCCAGTCGTTGTTGGTGAGGAACAGGCGCTTGAGCAGGTTGTGGTGGTGTGCGGACTTGAGGACCAGGTCTGGCGTGGTCTGCTCGCAATGGAGGACGATCTGATGGTGCAGGGATTTACCCCAGCGCACCTGGCAGTCCACATCCAGCCCGGTTTCGCGCAGTGGCTCGGCAAGCTGTTGCAGCCAGCCCAGGCACTCGTCCAGCAGGTTGCGCTGGGCGGCGTCGAGGTCGCCGCGCTCCAGCAGCAGGGCGTTGTCCAGCGCCGCGTTGTACACACAGGCCAGCAGCTCCAGGCGTGCGCCGCAGCGCTGGGCGATCCAGCGGGCGCGGGTGAGCGCGGGCTGGTCCTCGCGGGTCGGGTCGATGATGACGAGCAGGTGCTGCAGCTTCATGGCGGAGTCCTCGATTGCTCTGCGCTCAATGCAGAGCAAGCGTAGACACTGGCGCCCGCCACGCGCCTTGATGTGGCTCAGCGAGAGAGCGGGAGCTGCCGTCAGCTGCGCGGCGAGGTCTGGTTCAGCGCGCGGTCCAGGTGGCGGGCGCCCTTGTCGGCCAGTTCGCCGTTGGGGAATTCGGCGAGCTGGCGGCGCAGGTAGGCGATGGCCTTCTCTCGATCCGGGTGCGGGTTGTCCGGGGCCATGTACATCAGGCCCAGCTGGTACAGCGCTTTCTCGCGGATGTCCGGTGGAATGGCCGGATCGTTGGCGCCCAGCAGGTAGAGTTGCGCGGCCTCGTCGACGCGGTCCTTGAGCACGGCGCGGCGCGACAGCAGGGTCATGTCCGGATCGAGGGTCGGTTTGTTCAGGTCGAGGTTGTATTGCGGTTGCCAGTCAGCCAGCAGTTGCTTGGCGGTCTTCTGCACCGGGTCCTTGGCGCGCTGGCGGATGATCAGCTCGCGGGCGTCGGCGTGCTCGGCGGCCTTGGTGCCGGGGAACTCGCGGTCGATGCGCTGGAAGTAGTCCAGCGCCTTCGCATCGTCGCGCTGGTCGTTGTAGCGACTCATGTAGACCAGGCCGATCTGGTACAGCGCGATGGCGCGCACCTCCGGGCTGTAGCGGGTGTTGTCGTAGCCGGTCAGATAGAGTTTCTCGGCGTCGGCACTCTTGCCGTCGCGGATGGCCTGGGCGCTGTAGGTGAGCAGGTCGCCTTCCTCTTCCACGGCGGCGGTCATGCGCTTGTTCTTGAGCTGCTTGTACTCGGCTACCTCGCCGGTGGTGATCTGCGCGACGAACAGCGGCGTGGTGGGGGCGCAGGCAGCGAGCCAGGGCAGCAGCACGGCGAACGGCAGGACGTAGGCGAAACGCATGGCAGCTCCTTTGCGCCAGGGCGAAGTCCACGTGAGTCTAGTGGCGGGCTACAGTACGGCCAAGACGGGCCGATACACTTCCCAACGGAGGATATGCCCATGCGAACCCTTTTCCTCGCGCTGCTGGCGCTGAGTGTTACCGGCTGCACCAGCTGGTCGATGAACTATCACCTGAACAACGCCTACCGCGCGTACAAGAACGGTGACTGCCAGCGCGTGCAGCTGGAGCTGTCGGAGACCGAGCGCAAGGCCCGCGCGCGCCCCTGGATCCAGCCGGAAGTGTCGATGCTGCGGGGCCAGTGCCTGGAGCGTGAGAAGTTCTACGTCGACGCGGCGCAGACCTACCAGTTCATCATCGCCCGCTACCCCACCAGCGAGTATGCTTACCGGGCCAAGGCGCGGCTGGAAACGCTGCGCTTGAACGGCCGCCTGCCCAACGACCTGCGACTCGACACGCCCACGCCTTGACGGACGCCCTGACCGGCGGTCGCAGGCCGACTTGAGCGCAGCCCATAGCTGGCTAATCTCTTGAGTGCTTCATGCAAGGAGGTACGAATGCGCGCCCTGTGGCTCTGCGCCTGGTGTTTCCCCCTGCTGGCTTCGGCGGATATCTACCGCTGGACCGACGCTCAGGGAAAGGTGCACTTCAGCGAGACACCACCGCCTGGGGCGCAACGCGTCGAGGTCAAGCCGCAGGTAGTCGAGCGTGACGCGGCGACCCGCGAGCGGGAGGAACGTACCCGCCGCTTCTACGACGCGCGTCGAGATGAAAGCGCTGCCGCCCAGAGCCAGGCGGCGGAGCAGCAGGCCAAGCTGGACCAGCAGTGCGCGAAGTGGCGCCATGACCTGGATTCGCTCAGTCATGGCGGGCGGTACTTCACGCAGGGCAGCAGTGGTGAAAGGACTTACTACAGCGATGCACAGCTCGACGCCGCTCGTCAGGCGCTTAGCGCACGGCTGGCGGAAGGTTGTCGTTAGGACTGGCCCTGCCGGGGCGGCATCGTCATACTGGACGATATTTCATAGCGAAACGCCATTATGCGTCATCAACGACATATCGAGCGCCATCAGCTGCCCTACTACCTGAAGGTGTTCAACAGCATCACCGACAAACCGATGGGCTTCCTGGGCAACGTGTCGCTGGACGGGCTGTTGCTGATCAGCCAGCTACCGATGCTGGTGGGTGGCCGTTTCGAAATGCGCCTGAAGATCCCCGGGCATGACGGCAAGCTGCAACTGATCGAGTTTGCCGCCACCTGCCAGTGGTGCCGCGAGGACGTCAATCCGGGCAATTACGACTCGGGTTTCAGCCTGGCGGCGCCGCCGATGGAGTACGTCGAGCTGGTCGACGCGCTGCGCCGTTATTTCAGTTTTCGCCGGCAGGTGGAGTCGGTCTGAAGCGCAGGACGCGCTGACCGATCTGTGCGGTGGGGGACGCCAGGGAGATGGCGTCCGGTTGTGGCGTCAGGTTACAGCGCGCCAGCCTTCTTCCAGCCCAGGTAACGGCTGATCAGTTCCGGCCCCAGCTGGCTCGGCCGCGTGTCGAGCACCGGCACGCCGTGGGCCAGCAGTTTCTCGTGCAAACCGGCGCGCGCGTTCAGGTAATCCACCGCGCCGCAATACGCCAGCGCATCCTCGAAACCTTCCACGGGCGACTGGCGCAGGCGGTCCAGCACTTCCTCGCGCAGGCTCGCGACCAGTACGCGGTGCTGGCGGCCGAGACGCTTCACCGCCGCCACCAGTTCCTCGTCATCCTCGTCGCGCAGGTTGGTCACTATCACCACCAGCGCGCGGCGACGCTGGCGCGTGAGCACGGCCTGCACGGCGGCGGGGAAGTCCGCCGGGCGCTGGCTGCTGCGCAGGTCGTAGACACCGTTGAGCAACGCGGTGAGCTGCGCGCTGCCCTTGGCCGGCGGCAGATGGCGCGGCTGGTCGCCAGCGAAGGTCATCAGGCCTACCGCGTCACCCTGGCGCAGGGCGACATAGGCCAGCAGCAGGCTGGCGTTGAGCGAGTGGTCGAAGTGGGAGAGGTCGCCGTCGTGGCTGCGCATGCGCCGGCCGCAATCGAGCAGGAAGAGAATCTGCTGATCGCGTTCGTCCTGGTACTCGCGGGCAATCGGCGTGCGCTTGCGCGCGGTAGCCTTCCAGTCGATCTGCCGGAGGGTGTCGCCATCGCGGAATTCGCGCAGCTGATGGAAGTCCAGTCCCAACCCGCGCCGTTGACCAGAGCGCACGCCAATGCGGTTGAGCCAGTGGTCCACGGCCATCAGCTCGGCGCCGTAGAGGCGGGCGAAGTCCGGGTAGACGCGGGTTTCGTCGTGCTGCTCCAGGTAGCGCCGGCCCTTCCACAGGCGCAGCGGGCTGGACAGCTCGATCTCGCAGCGCTGGAAAATGAAGTGACCACGGGACAGCGGGCGCACACGGTAGCCCACTTCAGTCTGCTCGCCCGGATGCAGCTCCACGGTCTGCGGCAGGTACTCGAAGTCCATGCCGCTGGGCAGGTGGTCGAATACCGTCATGCGTTGTGGTTGGGGATAGCGATGGTGGAATTGCAGACGCACTTCGCTCCAGCGACCCAGCGGCAGGTTGCCGCTCAGTTGGCGCTTCAGCTCGGGCGAGGGCGTGCGGCGCAGCCAGAGGGCATCGGCCAGCGCCAGCAGGACCAGTGCGCAGAGAGCGCCCCACCAGAGGCGGCCGAGCAGCGCCGAACCCGAGTCCAGTGCCTGCGCCGCGCCCAGTGCGATGGCGATCGCCAGCAGGACGCCGAGCAGCGCGAGGAGCGCGCGCGATGGCTTCATACGCGCGGCGCCGGTACCTGGTCGAGCAGTTGCTGGAGCACCTGGTCCACCGACAGGCCTTCGATTTCCAGTTCCGGCGACAGGCGCACGCGGTGGCGCAGCACCGCCAGGGCGCTGCCTTTCACGTCGTCCGGGACCACGAAGTCACCGCTGCGCAGCAGCGCGCGGGCGCGGGCGCAACGCACCAGGGCGATGGATGCGCGAGGCCCGGCACCCAGCGCCAGGCCCGGCCAGTTGCGGGTGGTGCGGGCGATGCGTACGGCGTAGTCGAGTACCTGGTCATCGATGGGCAGGTCGGCGGCGATCTTCTGCAGGGCCAGCACGTCCTTGTCCTTGAGCAGGGCACGCATCGGCGCTACGTCGAGCATGTCACTGCGTGCGGAGCGGGTGACCTGACGCACCAGGGTCTGCTCCTCGGCCTCCAGCGGATAGTCGATGCGCAGCTTGAGCATGAAGCGATCGAGCTCGGCTTCAGGCAGCGGGTAGGTGCCTTCCTGTTCGATGGGGTTCTGCGTCGCCAGCACCATGAACGGCTGCGGTACTGCCAGGGCACGACCTTCAAGGGTGACCTGGCGCTCCTGCATCACTTCCAGCAGGGCGGCCTGGGTCTTGGCGGGAGCCCGGTTGATCTCGTCCGCCAGCAGCAGGTGGGTGAACACCGGGCCCTTGCGCAGCTTGAACTGCTCGGTGGCCAGGTCGTACACGGCGTGGCCGGTGACGTCGCTGGGCATCAGGTCGGGGGTGAACTGGATGCGCGCGAAGCCACCGTCGAAGCAGCGGGCGAGGGCGCGCACCAGCAGGGTCTTGCCCAGACCGGGAACACCTTCGATGAGCACGTGGCCGCCGGCGAGCAGGGCGGTGAGCACGTCATCGATCACGGCCTGCTGGCCGATCAGGGCTTTCTGCAGTTCGTGGCGCAGCGCCTGGGCCAGCTGGCTGGCGCGCTGGCGCTGGGCGGCGGCGTTGGGGGCGTTGGTGCTGGACGGTTCAGGCGTCTGTTCGCTCATAGGGCATTCCTGAGGCTTTGCAGGTGCGCGACCTGGCGGGTGAATTCGGCGACGGCCATGCGCTGTTGCGGGTAGGGGCGCATGGCCTGGCTGATGGCGCTGACCGACATGCGCGTCATGCGGCCCAGAGCTTGCCATTGTTCGGCGACTGGCAGGCGGTCGAAGCCGGGCTGGCGCTGCCGCGCCCGGCGCATCACGTCACGTTGCAGGCCCTGCAGCAGGGCGAGCTGGCCGCGCTGGCGGAGGATGAAGTCGGCGCTGGCGCGCAGGTGTTCTTCCAGTTGCCGACGGCTGCGGTCCGGATTGGGTTGCAGCGGGCCTTGGCGCAGGCCGTTGCGCCAGAGCACTAGCACCAGCAGCAGGACTGCGGCCAGCAATGCCTGCGGGAAGTATCGCATCAGCAGGGTCATGAGACTGGTGCCGTCGGCACGGTAGACCAGGGTGACGGCGCTGTCCTGGGTCAGGTACCAGAGCAGCCAGGCGTTGTCGTAGGCGTCGAGCTCGCCGTTCTGCCAGATCCAGTTGTCGGTGAGCACGGTGATCAGTCCCTGGCCCTGCTGCAGCTGCAACAGGTGGGTGGAGTCGCCGCTGTTGGCCCAGGCGTAGGCGAGGTTCTTGGAGTCGAACAGGTGGTAGTCGGTGTCGAAGTCGATGTACGCCGGTGCCTTCTCGTTCTCCAGGTAGAGCTTGGTCAGGTTCGGGTAGGGATCGGCCTCTGCCGCGTCGTTGCCGTCGGCGCTGGAGGCCTGGTCCGGGTGGTCCTCCTCCACCTCCGGTCTGGCCGGGGTGTCCTGCGCCTGATCGTCGGAAGGGGCGGCGGCTTCCTTGTCGGACGGGGCGGATTTCTCGTCCTTGTCCTTCAGGTCGGCGGTGAGGAATTGCTGCACGCCGAGTTGATCCAACAGTTGGTCGCCGCTCTTGCCTTCGTCTTCATCCCACAGGCTTTCGGCCGTGACGATGAGATGGCCGCCGCGATTGGCCCAGTCGAGCAGGCGGGCGTTCTGCGCCGGCGTCACGTTCTCGCGGGTGCCCAGCAGGATCAGGGTCTGGCCCTTGCTCGGCAGCTTGTCCAGTACTTCCATGCCGCGGGCGGTGGTGACGTGGATGCCGCGGGCACGCAGGTAGCTCTCGGCAGCGAGATAGGGGTTGGCGCGCGCCTCGGGCGACGGCCCGTGCTCGACGGTTTCGGTGTAGGGCTCGAGATGGCGGTACAGGTAGTAGCCGACGCCGCCGAGTACGAGCAGCACCAGCAGTACCAGCAAGGCGAGGTTGCCGCGCTTCATGCCCGTACCTCGTTGCCGAACAGCTGGCGCCACTCGCCACACAGTTGTTGCTTGAGCTGGGGCTGGGGGGCGCGGTGTCCGTATGCGAGCGCCTGCCACTGTTGGGTCAGGCTGCGGGCGAAGTTGTCCAGCGGCGGATCGTTGAGGTCGGCCACGCGCACCAGAACTTCACCTTCGGTGGTCGATTCGCGCAGCGGCACGCGGAAGTCATGCAGCAGACGGCTGAGCAGGGCGCGATAGAGCAGGCCGAGTGCGGCGCGTGGCTGCTCGTCCCACAGGCGCTCGGCTTCGCTGGCGACGTCGCTGGGCAGGGTTTCCGGCGCCAGCTCCAGTCCGAACAGCACGCTGGGGGCTTCGCGGTGCGGCTTCTGTGGCAGGCCGATGCGGCCGACAAACAGCCGCAGCCATTCGCGGTAGCGCCAGATGACCAGGGCGATGGCGGTGAACAGCAGCCCCCAGAGCAGCACTTCAACGCCCTGTGCGGCGAACTTGAACGCTTTCCAGTCACCCAGCGCGTCGAAGAAGCTCTTCAGGCGCTTGGCTTCGTCCGGGTCCGTTGGCTTGGGGTCTTTCCTGTCTTCGCTCAGACGCCAACCGGTGACTTTCTCACTGTTCCTGAAGGGCGGTGCGGCGAGGATTTTCTCCGCGGCGTTTCGTGAGTCCTCGCTGTTGAGCTTCTGCTGGGTCAGTCGGGCGCCTTCCGGACCATCGGGGTTCTGGTCGGGCAACGGGCAGCTGTGGCTGGCGCCTCCGGCCGCCAGGGCGTTGTCGGCTGGCAGCAGCGCAACGGCGCCGGTGAGCACCAGCAGCAGGGCATAGGCGCTGCCGATCAGGCGCTGGCGCAGGCGGCGGAACACCAGTTCGACGTCCCAGGCTTCCAGTTCGGTGCGACGGTTGAGGTAGAGGGTGAAGCCGCAGGCGACGTACACCGGCTCCCAGACGATCAACAGCAGCGCGTAGATGAAGTTGCTGATGTGCTCCAGCCATGCCCAGTCGCCTTGCGCAGCGCTGATCAGCGACTTCCATTCCCAATCTTCGACCCACTGGGTCGGCAGCATCAGGTACATCAGCGTGGTCAGGCCCAGCCACAGCGCCAGTTCGAAGTGCATGCCGACGATGGTCAGCCAGGTGGCGCCGCCGGCATTGCGCTGGCCGAGCACGACCAGGCGCTGGCTGCGCGCCTGGCCCTTGAGACCTTCCAGTTGCAGCACCGGCAGGTCGAAGCTGCGGGTCGGGCTCAGGCGACGCCAGAGCAGGCTGGGCAGCAGTTGCGACTTGAGCAGGCCAGGGAAGGCCTTCAGCGCTTCCTTGAGCGTCGGTGTGTCGCCGAACAGCGCGCGCGACAGGATGTACAGCGGCAGGCGCTCGAAGGCGGGCTTGAGCCACCAGAAGATGAGGATCGCCCAGCTGGAGTAGTTCCACAGCAGCACGGACAGCAGCACGAACACTGGCAGGGTGACGATTGCCCAGCTGGCCATCAGCACGCCGGCGTGACGCCGCGCGAGGAGGATGCCCAGGTCCAGCGCCTCCCAGGCGCTGCGCGGGCGAATGGTGACGCTGGCGTCAGTCAGGCGCATGGCGGCTCCGTCCAGCCAGGAGGAAGTAGCTTGCCACCAGCAACCACAGGCAGGCGCCGACGATGTACTTCACGTTCGCCGAGAAGTGCGTGACGGAGGACCAATAGCCTTCGACGAAGGCGGCGATCAACAGCATCAGGATCACTCCGCCGATCAATTGCACGGCGCGGGCGGCGGCCTGGCGCAGGGATTCCAGGCGGCTCAGGCGGCCAGGGGAGAGCAGCGCCCAGCCAAGCTTGAGGCCGGCGCCACCGGCGAAGGTGATGGCGGTCAGTTCGAAGGCGCCGTGGCCGATGACGAAGGACCAGAACGTCTCGATGTAGCCGACCTGGGTCAGGTGGCCGGCGACCGTGCCGATGATCACGCCGTTGAACAGCAGGAAGAACAGGCTGCCGACGCAGAACAGCAGGCCACTGGCGAACGTCTGAAAGGCGATGCCGATGTTGTTCATGATGTAGTGGCCGAACATCTGCCAGTCATCGCCGGCATCGCGCGTGCCCAGGCGCGTGGTGTCCGGCGAGTACATCGATTCCATGTCGGAAACCCGCTCCGGCGCCATGACGCTGTAGACCAGGTCGGGGAAGTGATAGACCAGCACGCCCATCAGCAGCAGGCTGCCGTAGAACAGCAGGCTGGCGATCGCGATGCAGCGCCACTCCTCGCGCACCAGGCGCGGGAAGCCGGCGACCAGGAAGCCGAGGATGCGGGCGCCCAGGTGGCTGCGGTGGCGGTAGAACTGCTGGTGCCCGCGCATGGCGAGCTGCTGCAGCTGGTCGATCAGGTGGCTGCTGTAGCCGCGCTCCTGGGCCAGGGCGAGCTGCTGGCAGATGCGCCGGTAATCGGCGGCGAACTCCTCGGGCTTCTCGCTCGGTTCCTGGCGCTTGCCGCTTTCCAGCAGCTCCAGGCGTTTGGCGAAGCGCTTCCAGCTGCTCTGGTGGCGTTGTTCGAAGAAGGCCTGCTTCATGCGTGGCCCGCCCCATTGCCGAGCAGGCCGCTGGCGATGCGGTTCAGGCGTGCCTCTGCGTGATCGGGCGCGATGCCCAGGGGGGGCGCGAGGATGCCGGCCAGCTCCTCTCGGCGCGCGGCCGACAGCTGCGTGCCGCGTTCGGCGAAGCTCATCAGCGCGCGCTGTTCTTCCAGGCTCAGGGGCCAGGGTGCGAGTTCGGGCGTGGTCTCCGGCACCTGCGGGCGGGTCGGTGGCGGATCGCGATAGATCACCAGGGTGCCCGCGGCGAGATCGCCCAGGCGCTTGAACCCGGAGTTGGACAGGCAACTGAGCAGCCCGAGCGTGTAGGCGAAGGGCAGGATGTCAACGAAGCGCAGCAGGTTGCGCAGCAGCGAGGCGGACCAGCCGATCGGCGTGCCGTCGTCGTGCACCACGCGCAGGCCCATCATCTGCTTGCCGGGCGAGCGGCCCTGGTTGAGCACTTCGAAGAGCACCATGTACCACCAGGTCATGACGAAGGTGAGGATCAGCCCCAGCCCGGTTCCCAGCTCGCCGAGAAAGGCCAGCAGCATGAACAGCGCCACCATCAGCAGGATGCGAATCCCCAGGTCGATCAGGTAGGCGAGGGCGCGGGGGACGACACCGGCAGGACGCAGCAGCAGGTCGATGCCTTCCGGGGTCTCCACGTGGTAGCGGGTGTCCAGGACGGGCGCGTGGGGAGACGCGTTGGAATGAGGGGCTGCTGGGCTCAAGGGAAACCGCTGTCGATGACGTAGGAGCCAGATGCTAGCCAGCGCGGTGCGACGAGGCAACCGCGCGGGCAGGCTCAGGCCGATTTGATCACTTGGCCGGCGGCAGCACGCCGAAGATGGTGCGGTACAGCACGCCGATGGCAATGATCGACAGCGGCAGTGTCCAGATCAGGCCGATGCCCAGCGGAATGGCGCTGAGGATCAGGATCACGCCAAGTACCAGGAACAGTCCGAAGACCTTGAACCAGTGCTGGGTGATCGCCTTGCGCGAAGCCTCCAGCGCCTGCCAGGGGCTCAGCTTGCGCTCCACCACCAGCGGGATCGCCAGGATGTAGGCGATGCTCAGGTAGATGCCGGGCAGCACCAGGATCAGCACACCGAGATAGACCAGCAGGGTCATCACCAGGCCGGTGATGAACAGCGGCACGAAGAGGCCGAAGTGGCCGAACATCTCGTTGAACGAGACGGGCTGGTCGGCGGCGCGGCGGATGCCGAGCATGTTGATCCCGGCGAGGAACGGGTAGCCGACCGCGGCCGCCACTATGCCCACTACCAGTTGCAGAATGGCCATGCCGAAGCCGGCTTCGGCGCCGCTGGCGGCAAAGCCGAGGCCCAGCACCAGGCCCAGGACAAAGCTGATGACCTGCACGATGACCATGTAGACGATGAAGCCGAGGATAATCGGCCCCTTGGTGCCGTTGACACGCTGCCAGGCATCCTTGATCAGGCCTTCGATGGAGAAGTCGTAACCGCGTGCGAGCGCCTCCTCGATGCTCGGCACTGTGCCTTTGGCGATGGGGTCCTGCAGCGGGCTGGTGGGTGGTGCGAAGGGATTGGAGGAAGTATCGGTAGTCATGGTTGTGCTCCTTGGGCGCGCATCGGTAACGGCGCGGGAGGGGTAAGGCAGGCTAATGCCGGTGGTGCCGGCGACACTCGATGCAGGTCGCCTCGAAAACCCGGAAGTGGCGCCGGACGCCACTCCCAGCCGATATCACGCCTTGGCGGGCAGCACGCCGAAGATGGTGCGGTACAGCACGCCGATGGCAACGATCAGCCACGGCATCACCCAGATCAGGGCGATGCCGAGGGTCAGGCCGCTGAGCATGAACAGGACGCCGAACACCAGCAGCAGGCCGAAGACCTTGAACCAGTGCTGGGTGATGGCCTTGCGCGAGACTTCCATGGCCGCCCAGGGCGACAGGCCACGCTCGACCACCAGCGGCACGGCGAGCATGTAGGCGATGCTCAGGTAGATACCCGGCAGCACGAAGAGGAAGTAGCCGATGCTGATCAGCACGGTGCTCAGCAGCACGCAAACCACGACCTGGAAGGTGCGGCCGAAGTGGCTGAAGACTTCGTTGAAGCGCAGCGGCTGGTCGGCGGCGCGGCGGATGCCGAGCATGTTCACGCCCGCCAGCAGCGGGTAGCACACGGCGGTGGCGACGAAGCTCAGGACGATGGAGCCGATGAAGAACGCGACCAGCGCCCCGACTGCCATGCCGCCAGCGGCCTCGCTGTCGCCGAGCAGGCCCATTCCGGCAATGCCGGCGACACCGACGACGGTGAGGAACAGGCTGAGCAGATTGACCAGGGCGAAGACCGCCGCATAGAACACCACGAAGCCGCCGATGATCAGGCCTTTGGTGCCTTTGGTGCGACCCCAGGCTTCGCCCAGCAGATCGCCGATGCTGAAGTCGTAGCCGCGGGTCAGTGCTTCGGCGATGGAAGGAACGGTGCCGTGCGAGGCGGCCGGTTCGAGATTGCTCTGGGGAGCGCTGTAGGGGTTTTGTGCAGCGATGTCTTGCATGAGGAAAGTCCTTTCCAGTGGGGTGTCCTTGCGGCGCACATCATAAAGGCGAGGGCTGGCTAGGTGCCAGCGAGGCGTCTTGGAAGTGTGGCAGGCAGCACTGTTAGACTGCGACGCACTCGCTTGCAGGCAAGGAAAAACGATGAACGCCAGCATCTTCTGGTACGACTACGAAACCACCGGCATCAACCCGCGCAGCGACCGTCCGCTGCAGGTGGCCGGCATTCGCACGGACGAGAACCTCAATGAGATCGGCGACTCGCTGAATCTCTATTGCCGGCCCAGTGACGACATTCTTCCGCACCCGGCTGCCTGCCTGGTCACTGGCATCACCCCGCAACGCCTGGAAGAGCGTGGCCTGGGCGAAGCGGAATTCATGACCCGTCTGCATGCCGAGCTGGCTCAGCCGGGCACCTGTGCGGCGGGGTACAACACCCTGCGCTTCGACGACGAAGTGACGCGCTACAGCCTGTATCGCAACTTCTTCGATCCCTACGCCCGCGAATGGCAGGGCGGCAACAGCCGCTGGGACCTGATCGATATGGTGCGCACTGCCTATGCCCTGCGTCCGGAAGGCATCGTCTGGCCGGAGCAGGACGGCGTGGTCAGTCTCAAGCTCGAGCGCCTCACCGCGGCCAACGGCATCGACCATGGCCAGGCTCACGATGCGCTTTCCGACGTGCGCGCCACCATCGCCCTGGCACGACTGGTGCGCGACCGCCAGCCCAAGCTCTACGACTACCTCTACCGCCTGCGTGGCAAGCAGGGCGTGCTCGACCAGGTGCGGGTGCTGCAGCCGATGGTGCACATCTCCGGCATGTTCTCCGGTGCGCGCCACTATCTCTCGGTGGTGCTGCCGCTGGGCTGGCACCCGCGCAATCGCAACGCGCTGATCGTCTGCGACCTGGCGGCCGATGTATCGCCGTTGCTGGAGCTGGATGCGGAAATCCTGCGCAAGCGCCTGTATACGCGCCGTGACGAACTGGCCGAAGGTGAACTGCCGGTGCCGCTGAAGCTGTTGCACATCAACAAATGCCCGGTGGTGGCGCCCTTGTCCGTCTTGCGCCCGCAGGATCGCGAACGCGTCGGGCTGGATCTCAATGCCTGCCTCGCTGCCGCGCAAACGCTGACACAAGCGAAGGCGATCTGGCAGGACAAACTTGCGCCCCTGTATACCGAGGAAAGTTTCGCCGGCAGTGAAGATCCCGAGCAGCAGTTGTATGACGGATTTATCGGCGACCGTGATCGCAGGTTGTGCGAGCAGGTACGCCAGGCCGATCCGGCGCGGCTGGCGAAAGAGCAATGGCCGTTCGACGATGCGCGACTTCCGGAACTTCTCTTCCGTTATCGGGCACGCAATTTCCCGGAAACTTTGAATGCCACGGAACAGCAACAATGGCAGGACTTCTGCCGTGCACGCCTGAGTCGGGCCGAGTGGGGCGCACCGAATACGCTGGATAACTTTGCCGCGGCAATGAACGAACAGTTGGTCAATGCCACGGCAGCCGGACGCCAGGTGCTGCAAGAGTGGGAGAAGTATGCGCAGGTGCTGCGCGCGCGCTATGGCCTGTAGCGCGCCGTACTTTCCCGCAGGCAATAAAAAACGCCAGCATCTGCTGGCGTTTTTTATGTCCGCAAGGCTCAGCCCAGCAGCGTGGCCCAGCCTTCAACGGCTTCGGCGCCCCACTTGGCTTTCCATTCCTTGAGCGTCTTGTGGTTGCCGCCCTTGGTTTCGATGACTTCACCAGTGTGCGGGTTCTTGTATTGCTTGACCTTGCGAGCGCGCTTGCTCACGGTGGCTTTAGCGGCGCGCGGCGATTTGCTCAGCTTCGCGTCCGGATCGAGCAGGGCGATGACGTCGCGCAGGGATTTGCCATAGTTGCCCATCAGCGCGCGAAGTTTCTCTTCGAACTCAAGCTCTTTCTTCAGCTTGTCGTCCTGCTCCAGGGATTTCAGGCGCTCCTGAAGTTCCTTGATGGCTTCTTCGGTAGCGCGGTACTCGTTGATCAGCGACATGTTGGGTACCTTGTTCTGGGTCCAGCGTTGGCGGAAAGTTTGTAGCAGACATAATAGTCAGCGAAGTTGTTCAAGTAAATGCTTGGAGAAAGTTTTGTCGGCTATTGCCGACTTATTTAACTAATTCATTCGGTAGTAATTAAACGATGCACTCGCAGTGCACCGTACTGGCTCTCGTCGGCCTGCCGCGGCAATGGCTGATCTTTTCCCCGGCAGCCGCTAGAATGGCGGCCTTTGCGATATCTGGAGTACACCCATGCGCACTTTCCGATTGGTGATCGCCTGCCCCGACGGGGTCGGCATCGTCGCCAAGGTGAGTAATTTCCTGGCCACTTACAACGGCTGGATCACCGAGGCCAGTCACCATTCCGACAACGACAACGGCTGGTTCTTCATGCGGCACGAGATTCGCGCTGACTCCCTGCCGTTCGACATCGACGGTTTCCGCCAGGCTTTCGCACCGATCGCCCGCGAGTTCTCCATGGAGTGGCGCATCACCGACTCCTCGGTGAAGAAGCGCGTCGTACTGATGGCCAGCCGCGAATCGCACTGCCTGGCCGACCTGCTGCACCGCTGGCACAGCGGCGAGCTGGACTGCGAGATTCCCTGCGTGATCGCCAACCACGATGACCTGCGCAGCATGGTGGAGTGGCACGGCATTCCGTATTTCCATGTCCCGGTGGACCCGAAGAACAAGCAGCCGGCCTTCGAGCAGGTCTCGCGCCTGATCGACGAACACCAGGCCGACAACGTGGTGCTGGCGCGCTACATGCAGATCCTGCCGCCGGACCTGTGCCAGAAGTACCGCCATCAGGTGATCAACATCCACCACAGCTTCCTGCCGTCCTTCGTCGGTGCCAAGCCCTACCACCAGGCATCGCTGCGCGGCGTGAAGCTGATCGGCGCGACCTGCCACTACGTGACCGAGGAACTGGACGCCGGCCCGATCATCGAGCAGGACGTGGTGCGCATCAGCCACCGCGACAACATCGAGGACCTGGTGCGCCTGGGCAAGGACGTGGAGAAGCTGGTGCTGGCCCGCGGCCTGCGCTACCACCTGGAAGACCGCGTGCTGGTGCACGACAACAAGACCGTGGTGTTCGACTGATCCACGCGGTCTCGTTCCCGACTGTGTACTCCGCATGCTCCCGCCGCCAGCTGGTGGCGGGCGCTGCGCCAAACGGAGAGACACCATGAGCGACCCGAAGAATCCCGGCACTGCAAACCCGCCGCCCACCCTGGGCGAAGGCTGTACCAGCCGCTACGACCCCGATGCCTTGAGCGACGAGGACGGCACCGAGTTTCCCGGCGCCGCCGAACTCTGGGATTCGCTCAAGCCCGACGTGCCTTCTGACGACGATACGCCTTCCGGCGACTGATCCTCAGGCGCTTTCCCGCAGCCCCATCAGCTTGCGCAGCAGCGGTCGGCCCGCCATCAGGGCGAATACCGGCGCGCCCATCACCAGGTAGAAGTAGTAGGTCACCACGCGCCAGATCAGGATGGCCGCGGCCGCCGTGGACTTGCCCACCAGTGGGGCGAGCAGAGCGGCGCTGGTCAGCTCCGTACCACCGGCGCCACCGGGCAGCAGCGTGGCGAGGCCGGCGGCCAGCGACAGCAGCTGGATCAGGAAGGCCCAGGCCCAGTGCAGATCCACGCCCAGTGCCTTCAAGGTGATATAGAGCACCGAGAAGCGCAGGATCCAGTGACAGCAGGTGAAGAAGAAGATCAGCAGCAGCCGGCGCTTGGGCTGGCGCAGGCAGCTCACCAGGGTGTCGCGGAAGTGCAGGCATTTGCGCGCCCAGTGCAGGCGTGTGCGCGCTTTCATCCCCAGACGCTCGAGCAGCCGGCCGTTAGCCCTGATCACCCGGCGCTGGAAGCGCGCCAGCAGTACCACGGCAAAGAAGATCCCGCCCAGCAGCGCGCCGCTGGTGATCAGCGACGTCTCCAGGTTCGGGCTGACGCTGTGGGACAGCGCCCACACCAGTACCGCCGCGAGCGCGCAGAGGAAGAACAGCAGGTCGCTCAACTGGTCCACGGCGAAGATCGCGCTGCTGTGCGCCGGGCGCATGCCGTGGCGTGCCAGCAGGGCCATCAGGGTCAGTGGGCCGCCGGTGCCGCCGGGAGTGGCGTAGAAGGCGAACTCCGAGGCCATGATGATGCCCACCGAACGTACCTTGCCGATTTCGCCGGCGCGGCCGTTGAGCAGCACGCGCAGCTTCTGCGCGTTGATCAGCCAGCACAGGCAGATCATGCCGAACATCATCAGCAACTGGTCGAGGGGGAAGGCAAGGACGTGCTCGAGCATCTCCCGGCCGCCCAGGGCGAGCGGGATCAGCGAGGCGCCGATCAGGCCGAGCAGCAACCACGCGGCACGGCTCACGGGCGTACCTGTGCGGGGAGCGGCGAAGTCATCGAGGCGAAACGGATAGGGAATGCCTCCTGTCGGGATCGAACTGTCATGCAGAGTGGACCGTGATCGGCATGCTGCGTTCGCCTGACTTTGTGTGGGCACAGGCGCCGCCGTGAGACGGCGCCTTGGTGCTCACTCGGCGGGCTTGTCGGCCGCGGAGTCGCCGGCGCCTTGTTCCAGCGCCTTGTTTTCCCAGCCTTCCTCGCCGGGCAGGATCAGGTTCAGCAGGATCGCGACGATGGCGCACAGGGCGATGCCCTTCAGGCCGAAGTCATCCGGACCGGTGCCGGTGCCGATCAGTACGCCGCCGATGCCGAATACCAGGGTGACCGAGACGATGCACAGGTTGCGCGCCTGGGACAGGTCGACCTTGTGGCGGATCAGGGTGTTCATGCCCACCGAGGCAATCGTGCCGAACAGCAGGCAGAGGATACCGCCCATGACCGGCACCGGGATGCTCTGCAGGATGGCGCCGAACTTGCCGATGAAGGCCAGACCGATGGCGAACACCGCTGCCCAGGTCATGATCTTCGGGTTGTAGTTCTTGGTCAGCATCACCGCGCCGGTCACCTCCGCGTAGGTGGTGTTCGGCGGCCCGCCGAACAGGCCTGCGGTGGAGGTGGCGATGCCGTCGCCCAGCAGGGTGCGGTGCAGGCCCGGGGTCTTGAGGTAGTTCTTGCCGGTCACACCGCCTACGGCGATGACGCCGCCGATGTGTTCGATGGCCGGGGCCAGCGCCACCGGAACGATGAACAGGATGGCCTGCCAGTTGAATTCCGGGGCGGTGAACTTCGGCAGCTCCAGCCAGGGGGCAGCGACGATCTTCGCCACGTCGACCACGCCGAAGGCAAAGGACAGTCCGTAGCCCACCAGTACGCCGGCGATGATCGGCACGAGGCGCAGCATGCCCTTGCCGAACACGGCGACGATCAGGGTGGTCAGCAGCGCCGGCATGGAGATGAACATGGCGGTCTTGTACGGGATCAGCTCGGCACCGTCACCGGCCTTGCCCATCGCCATGTTGGCGGCGATCGGCGCCATGGCCAGGCCGATCGAGATGATCACCGGGCCAATGACCACCGGCGGCAGCAGGCGGTCGATGAAGCCGGTGCCCTTGACCTTCACCGCCAGGCCCAGGAAGGTGTAGACGAAGCCGGCCGCCACCACGCCGCCCATGGTCGCCGCCAGGCCGAACTGGCCCTTGGCGAGAATGATCGGGGTGATGAAGGCGAAGCTCGAAGCGAGGAACACCGGTACCTGGCGGCCGGTGACGATCTGGAACATCAGGGTGCCGAAGCCGGCGGTGAACAGCGCGACGTTCGGGTCCAGGCCGGTGATCAGCGGCATCAGCACCAGCGCGCCGAAGGCCACGAAGAGCATCTGCGCGCCAGAGATGATCTGGCGCCACAGCGGTTCGTTGAATTCATCGGCCATCTATCAGGTTTCCTTCTGCTTGGTGCCGAAGATCTTGTCACCGGCATCGCCCAGGCCCGGCATGATGTAGCCGTTCTCGTTCAGGCACTGGTCGATGGAGGCGGTATAGATGAGCACGTCCGGATGCGCATCGTTGACTGCCTTGATCCCCTCGGGTGCGGCGACCAGCACCATGGCGCGAATGTCCTTGCTGCCGGCTTTCTTGAGCAGGTTGATGGTGGCGACCATGGAGCCGCCGGTGGCCAGCATCGGGTCGATGATCAGCGAGCGGCGCTCGGCGATGTCCGGCGCGAGCTTTTCCAGGTAGGTGTGCGCTTCGAGGGTTTCCTCGTTGCGCGCCACGCCCACGGCGCTGACCTTGGCGCCCGGGATCAGGCTGAGCACGCCGTCGAGCATGCCGATGCCGGCGCGCAGGATCGGCACCACGGTGATCTTCTTGCCGGCGATCTTCTCGACCTGCACGGGGCCGGCCCAGCCTTCGATCTCGTAATTCTCCAGCGGCAGGTCCTTGGTCGCCTCGTAGGTCAGCAGGGCGCCCACTTCCTGGGCCAGCTCGCGGAAGTTCTTGGTACTGATATCGTGACGGCGCATCAGTCCGATCTTGTGGCGGATCAGGGGATGGCGAATCTCGAGGACGGGCATGGACGGGTTCTCCGGACGGGCTGGCAAAAAAATTGCGGTAGCGTAATGCATCCTAGCTACCTTGGGCCACGATTGTCGGCGACATTCGTCCGTTGACCCTTGCTCCGTGGCACGCCGATAGGTACCTTTGCGCACTTTTTCACGGGAGAACCCCCATGTCCGTCGATCTCGCGCACATCCGCCAAGTCATGGCCGAAGCCGACTGCCTGTACACCAACGCCGAGGTAGAGACCGCCATCGCCCGTGTGGCCGAGGCCATCAACGGCTCCCTGGCCGAGTCCAACCCGGTGGTGTTCTGCGTGATGAACGGCGGCCTGATCTTCTCCGGCAAGCTGCTCCCGCTGCTGAATTTCCCGCTGGAAGCGTCCTACCTGCATGCGACCCGTTACCGCAACGAGACCACCGGTGGCGAGCTGTTCTGGAAGGCCAAGCCGGAAATCTCCTTCATCGACCGCGAAGTGCTGATCATCGACGACATCCTCGACGAAGGGCACACCCTCTCGGCGATCATCGACTTCTGCAAGCATGCCGGCGCCAAGCGCGTGCACACCGCCGTGCTGATCGACAAGGACCACGACCGCAAGGCCCGTCCGGACCTGAAGGCCGACTACGTGGGCCTGTCCTGCATCGACCGCTACATCTTCGGTTACGGCATGGACTACAAGGGCTACTGGCGCAACGCCGCCGGCATCTTCGCCGTAAAAGGTCTCTGACGATGAGCGGGCCGCGTTTTCTCGACAGCGCACTGTTCGACGAGGTCGCGGCCCGTGCCGCCGCCAGCCCACGGCGCCGACAGAACCACAACTTCCATGAGCAGACCGAGCCCTGCCACCGCCTGCTCAATGCGCTGCAGCCCGACAGCTATATCCCGCCGCACTGCCATCGCCACCCGGACAAGGCCGAAAGCCTGCTGGTGGTGAAGGGGGCGCTGGGCCTGCTGATCTTTTCCGACAATGGCGAGCTGCTGTCGACCCGCGTGCTGCGCGCGGGGGGCGAGTGCGTCGGGGCTGACCTGCCACCGGGCACCTTCCACGCCATCGTGGCGCTGGAACCGGACAGCATCATGTTCGAAGCCAAGGCCGGCCCCTTCGTGCCGCTGGACGAGGACGAGCGCGGGCAGTGGGCGCCACGCGAAGGCGAGGCGGGTGCTGCCGAGTACCTGGCCTGGATGCGTTCGCAGTTCCCGGCCTGACTCGTGGTCGCGCCCGATGGGCGCGCCCCGCACCGACACATTGATAGATGTCGATGCATGCATGGGGTGACTCGCATTTTTGCCGATGCATGCCCCGCCTATCCTGCGAGCCTCACACGACAACCGCCTGAGGTTCGCATGTCCCGTCTCCTTTATATCGATGGCCAATGGCAGGCCGCCGACAGCGGCGCCGTCCTGCGCCCGACCGCCCCCGCCACCCGTGAAGCGCTGCCGGAAGTCGCCTGCGCCGGTGTGTCCGACGTGGAGCGCGCCGTCGCTGCCGCCACGCGCGCCTTCGCCGACTGGAAACTGACCAGCGCCGCCCAGCGCGCCGGCTACCTGCGCGCCTTCGCGGAGCAGCTCGACGCTCGCCGTGAAGCGCTGATCACCCTGCAGATGCAGGCCAGCGGCAAGCCGCGCCTGGAAGCGGAAATCGATATCGGCGACGCCATCGCCACCTTCGCCTACTACGCCGAACTGGCCGACCAGCTGGACGCCCGGCAGAACGCCGAAGTGGCCCTGCCGGACGCCGGCTACCGCTCGCAGACCCGCTTCGAGCCCATCGGCGTGGTCGGCCTGATCGTGCCGTGGAACTTCCCGCTGGTGACCAGCGCCTGGAAGGTCGCGCCGGCACTGGCTGCGGGCTGCACCGTGGTGCTCAAGCCATCGGAGATCACTCCGCTGATCGAGCTGGTGCTGGGCGAGATCGCCGACGCCATCGGTCTGCCGGCCGGCGTGCTGAACCTGGTGCCGGGCCTGGCCGATGCGGGCGCCGCACTGTGCAGCCATCCGGGCATCGCCAAGCTGTCCTTCACCGGCAGCAACGTCGTTGGCCGCAAGGTGATGGAAGCCGCTGCGGCGCGCACCTTGCCGGTGGGCCTGGAGCTGGGCGGCAAGTCGCCGATCCTGGTCTTCGCGGATTGCGACCTCGACGAGGCCGTGCAGTGGATCATCGCCGGCATCTACTGGAACGCCGGGCAGATGTGCTCCGCTACCTCCCGCCTGCTGGTGCAGGAATCCATCGCCGAACCGCTGCTGGCGAAGCTGAAGGTTGCGGTGGAAGGCCTGCGCGTCGGTGATTCGCTGCAAGGCGAGACCGACATGGGCCCGATGACCAGCGAAGCGCAGTACCGCAAGGTACTCGACTACTTCGCCGTGGCCCGCGATGAAGGCCTGGCCTGCCTGACGGGCGGCGAAGCGGCCGAGGGCTGGTTCATCCAGCCGACCGTGTACACCGATGTGCCGGCGGACAGCCGCCTGTGGCGGGAGGAGATCTTCGGCCCGGTGCTGTGTGTCCGCACTTTCGGCGACGAAGCAGACGCCCTGCGTCAGGCCAACGACAACGATTTCGCCCTGGCTGCCACGGTGTGCAGCGCCGACCTCGAGCGTGCCCAGCGCGTCGCCGAGCGCCTGGAGGCTGGCAACGTCTGGCTGAACTCGCCGCAAGTGGTGTTCCCGCAGACCTCCTGGGGCGGCGGCAAGCGCAGTGGCATCGGCCGCGAGCTGGGTCCGTGGGGCCTGTCGGCGTTCTTCGACATCAAGCACATCACCGCGCCGCGCTGATTGCTGCCACCCCGTGCTCCAGGCAAAGGTCCTCGACCAGCGCCTGGAGCGCCTCGTTGTGGCCCGGCTCGTCGCGCACCACCAGGCTGTGGGTGATGCCGTAGCCGAGGCTGTCCGGCAGCAGCGCACGCATCTCGCCCCGTTCCACCCAGCGCTCGGCAAAGTGCGTGGGCAGATAGCCCAGGTGCGTGCCGGCGCGCACGGCGTGCAGCACTGCTTCCATGTGCTGGGCGAAGGCCGTGCTGCGTTGCGGGTCGGCCGGCAGCTGCACATCCGCCACCGCGTAACCGTGCTGAATCCAATCGCAGCTTTCCAGTTCGCCAGCGTCCTTCAGCTCCTTGTCGAACAGGGGATGCTCGCGCCCGCAGAACACCGCTACCCGCTCGTGGTACAGCGGCTGGTAGCGCAGGTTCGGCAGGCGCCGGCTGAAGCAGGCGATGGCCAGGTGCAGGCGGCCGCTGAGCACCAGGCGCTCCAGCTCGCTGGACGATTCGATGAGGACGTGCAGACGCACGTCCTGGTCGCGGCGGTTGAAGCGCGCCAGCGTGTGGTGGATGCGGGCATCGGGCAGGGTGGCGATGTTGTCGGCCAGGCCCAGGTGCAACTCGCCGACCAGGCGTCCGGCCAGGGACTGTACCTGATCGCGGAAGTCGCCCAGCGCGGCGAACAGGTTCTGCGCGTAGTCCAATACCCGCTCGCCTTTCTCGGTCAGGCGAAAGCCGCTCTTGCCGCGTTCGCACAGGCGGTAGCCCAGGCGTGTCTCCAGACTGGCGATGTGGGTGCTGATCGTCGACTGACCCATGCCCAGCTCGCCCTGCGCGGCGGAAAAACCGCCGCAGCGCACCACGCAGGCGAAGATGCGCAGCAGGCGAAGGTCGAGGTCGGAGACGTTGTGCAGCATGGCGGTTTTCGATCTGCGAATGACGATGTTTGAGGGGTGTTGTTTCGAAGACTATCAATGTATCGCGGTGCTTGCCATGAGCGCCTGTCGTGGCGCTTCGGGCCCGTGCTAGAGTGCTCGGCCCTGTCCCGCGGAGGTGATGATGTCCGTTCGCATGCCGGGCGCCGTGCTGGCGCTGTTGTTCTGCCTTCCTCTCGGCGCGGCCGGGATGGCCATTGCCGCGCCGATGCACAGCCAGTTCCTGCCACCGGACGACGCCGGCCTGCGCCAGGGCGAGCCGGAGCAGCAGCAACTGCTGCAGGTCACCGAATACAGCGTGGTGTTGGGCAACCAGCGCCAGTCCAACCAGCAGCCGATCCCGATCACTACGCCGTCGCTGCTGCGCCTCAAGGGCAAGCCGCTGAGCAAGGGCGCGCAGATCAGCCAGGTTGTGATCAGTTTCGACGCTGAAGGCAAGAGCCTGAAGAAGCCCGCCTACGACGAGAAGACCCGCGTGCTCAGCCTGTATTACCCGCAGGCGGCTTATCCCCAGCTGCTCGACCTGCTGCGCAATGGCACCGTCTACGTGCAGTTCCTCACCTACGGCAACGGCCATATCTGGGCCGACCTGCACACCGGTGCGGTGCGTGCGCGTTGAGCCTCGCCCTGCGCAGGGTTAAACTGCGCGACCCGTGGTGCCCGGCCTGAGCCGTTGCCGGCCGCGATCCCCGAGACAGCCGTAGAGAGAAGCGAGCGATGCGTAAAGACAAGAAGCAGGTGATTGGCGAAGAGATCAACGACGACGCCATCAAGCTGTTCCTCGACGTGGAACCGGCCGACGACACTCCGGCGTCCCTGCACAAGCTGGTCAAGGCCTACCGCGGCCTGCGCATCGACGACTTCGAGCGCTTCGTTCGCTTCTTCGTCGAAGCCGGCTACGACCTGTCCGCCAAGGACGCCCAGGGCCAGGACTTCGTCGCCCTGATCCAGGATCAGCGCCAGGCCGAGCCGTACATCGACGTGATCAAGGCTGCCCGCGGCTGATCGCCGCGAGTCGCTGAAAAGCCCGCCTTGTGCGGGCTTTTTCGTGCGCGAGTTAAGCAGGGAAACTCGAAGTAGGATGGCGTGGAGCGCAGCGATATCCATCGCTCTCGAGGCGCGGACCGCATGGGTATCGCTGCGCTCCACTCATCCTACGAAACTTTTTCGTTCAGGGCGGTTCGCGAGCAAGTTCGCTCCTACAGGGTGAGCCCGCCTTTCGTAGCAGCGAGCTTGCTCGCGAACAGAGCCCGCTGCGCAATCCCGCCTAGACTTCTCTGCAGAACGATAACGACAAGGCGAGGACGAAGCCGTGCATGTACAGCCCTATCTGTTTTTTCATGGTCGCGCCGATGAGGCCATTGCCTTCTACCAACGCGCGGTGGGCGCCCAGCTCGGGGCATTGATGCGCTACGAGGAGGCGCCTGGACCCGCACCCGTGCCCGATGGCTGGCTGGACAAGGTGATGCACGCCAGCCTGCAGATCGGCGAGACGGAGATCTTCGTGTCCGACGGTCGCGGCGAGCACAATGCTGCATTCAATGGATTCTCCCTGCACCTGACGCTGCGCAGCGTGGTGGCGGCGGAACAGGCGTTCGCCGCCCTGGCAGAGGAAGGGCGGGTGGAGATGCCGCTGGAGAAAACCTTCTGGGCCCAGCGCTTTGGCATGCTCACCGACCGCTTCGGCGTCGGCTGGATGGTCAGCTGCCACTGAGCCCGGCACCTGGAGTGCAAGCAGAAACGAAAAAGCCCGCCGAATGGCGGGCTTTTTCATGAGTGCAGCAGCACTCAGGACGCGGCGACGATCTGCAGACGGTCGGCGGTCATCTGGTTGACTTCGCGGTACACCGCGGCGTCGGTTTCCAGCTGCTTCTCGCGGGCCGGGAAGATCTCCTTGAGCTTCGCGGTCCACTCGGCCGACTGGTAGCGCTCGGGGAAGCAGCGCTCCAGCAGGCCCAGCATGATCGAGACGGTGACCGATGCGCCCGGGGAGGCGCCGAGCAGGGCAGCGATGCTGCCGTCCTGGGCCGCCACCAGTTCGGTACCGAACTGCAGGATGCCGCCTTTCTTCGGGTCCTTCTTGATGATCTGCACGCGCTGGCCAGCGGTTTCGAGGCGCCAGTCGGCCGGGTTCAGTTCCGGGTAGAACTTGCGCAGGGCTTCGATGCGCTGGTCCATCGACTGCATGACTTCCTTCACCAGGTAGCGGGTGAGGTCCATGTTGTCGCGGGCCACGGCGAGCATCGGCAGCAGGTTGCTGGTGCGCACCGAGAGCGGCAGGTCGAGGAACGAACCGTGGCGCAGGAACTTGGTGGAGAAGCCGGCATACGGGCCGAACAGCAGCGAGGTCTTGCCCTCGACCACACGGGTGTCCAGGTGCGGCACGGACATCGGCGGGGCACCCACTTCGGCCTGGCTGTAGACCTTGGCCTGGTGGTGCTTGACCACTTCCGGGTTGTCGCAACGCAGCCATTGGCCGCTCACCGGGAAGCCGCCGAAGCCCTTGCTTTCCGGAATGCCGGACATCTGCAGCAGCGGCAGCGCGCCGCCGCCAGCGCCGAGGAAGACGAACTTCGCCTTCACCTTGCGCGAATCGCCGGTCTGGGTGTTCTTGATGTCCACCAGCCAGCCGTCGCCGGAGCGCTCGAGGCCCACGACCTTCTGGAAGTAGCGGACTTCACTGCCTTCGCGGCTGGAGAGGTAGCCCAGCAGCTGGTTGGTCAGGGCGCCGAAGTTGACGTCGGTACCGCTCTCCACGCGGGTCATCGCGACCTGCTCGTCGGCCGGGCGGCCGGGAATGGTCAGCGGTGCCCACTCGGCGATCTTCGCGCGGTCCTCGGTGTATTCCATCGAGGAAAAGGCGTGGTGCTGGCTGAGCAGCTCATGGCGCTTCTTCAGGAACGGAATGTCCTTGCCACGCACGAAGCTCATGTGCGGAACGGGGTTGATGAAGTTGCGCGGCGCGCCGAAGGCGTCCTTCCCGGTCAGGTAGGCCCAGAACTGCTTGGACACCTCGAACTGGGCGTTGATGTTCACCGCCTTCTTGATGTCGATCGAGCCGTCAGCCGCCTGCGGGGTGTAGTTCAGCTCGCAGAGGCCGGCGTGACCGGTGCCGGCGTTGTTCCATGGGTTGGAACTCTCGATGGCTCCGGATTCCTGCAGTTCGACGATCTCGAGCTTGACGCCCGGGTCGACTTCCTTGAGCAGGACAGCCAGGGTTGCGCTCATGATGCCGGCGCCGACCAGCAGCACGTCCATCGATTCGATTTCGTTCTGCGCCATTAACGCGTCTCCAAAACTATCAGCAGCCAGTTGTGACTTGGGCTCTGCGCTCGTTGCGCGATAGCCGCATGTCCGAATTCTTCTCAGGTCGCAAAGGACCTTTCACGGAATGTCTCGGGCCGGGATCGGAGGAGGGGGAATGCGCACCTTCTCGGCAGTCCACGGCGGACGAATTCATCCGCAAGTGCATCCGAAAGTGGCCCTCAGGCGCGGCTTCCGGTGCCGAAAAAGCGATTCAGTGCTGCGGGGTCAGACGTCAATGGTGCTACCAACGCAAAACTCTTCATTGCTCGCCACACTCTCGTGAAGTAGTGAAAAACCTTCGATCACGCTCTTTTGGAGGCGTGAAGCTCAAAGGGGATCGTCGTCGCGGGCCGGTCCGGTCTCCGTGCGGAGGGGGCGGCTGCATCCTTGCCAAGTTCTGCGCAACGAACGTACAAAGCGCGACGGCCAGTGACCGAGGCGAGTGGCGACTCTCTTTGAGGGGTGGCAGAGGCGAGACACGGTGTGTCGGCATCGTGCGGGGCCCGACCAGGAGGCGTCCTTATAATCGGGGGGCGATTATAACGGCGAAACAGAGAAAAAAGCTCTGCACCTTAGACTTTTTTCCTAGTGTGTACCCCTTGATTCCTCATTTGTGCCCCGTCCCGGCTCGTCTTGCCTTCGGCTGGGTCAAGGCGGCCGATCGACGCGCGTACAGGGAACCCTGAGAACGGGTTCCGCGTCCAATGGCCAAGCGCTATCTGACCGCGCTGCCCGCCGGTATACTGCCGGCCATCGCTTACCCCATGGAGAGATGAGCATGCTGCCTCGCCTGTTGCTCGGCGTTATCGCTGCCGCCAGCCTGACCTTGACCGGCTGCGCACTCAGCCCGCAACAACTCAACCCGACTCCCGAGTTCAAGGGACCGGTCGCCGCCGTTGGCCAGGGCCAGCCGGTGGTGGTGAAAGTCGTCGACGGTCGCCCGAGCACCGCGCTGGGTACCCGCGGTGGCCTGTATTCGGAGACCAGCCAGCTGACCGTGCGCAGCGAGGACGTGATCCCCAAGCTGCAGCTGCAGGCTGAGACCGCCGTGCGCCTGCTGGGCTTCACCCCGTCGGCCAACGCCTACAACGCACCGCAACTGACCCTGACCCTGGCCGAGCTGAAGTACCAGTCGCCCAAGGAGGGCATGTACGTCACCGAGGCCGACATCGGTGCGACCTTCCGCGCCGACGTGCAGAGCGGCACCCGTCGCTACAGCGGCCGCTACGGCGCCTCGACCAACCAGCGTTTCGGCATGGCGCCCAACCAGGCGACCAACACCAAGCTGGTGAGCGATGTGCTCAGCGACGCGCTGACCCGCGTGTTCAAGGACCCGACCATCGGCCAGACGCTGAACCAGCGCTGATCAATCTGTTCGGACATGAAAAAGCCCGGCCAATGCCGGGCTTTTTCATGGGCGCCTGAAGCGCAGCGATCAGGCAGCCTGGCGGTACGGGTCGACCTCGAACGAACGCATGCGCTCGTCGGTTTCCGGCAGGTCCAGGTGCTCGTGGCCGCAGGCCTGGGTGTAGACCAGCCAATGGTCGTCCTGGACGTTGAACGAGAGTTCGACGACCACGGCTTCGATTTCTTCGAGGTGTTCGATCAGGTAGGCATTTTCGTGGGGGATGATGTCGAGCATGGCGAATCTCCTTGGCGAAAGACCGGATTGGCAGAATTCGTTCAAGCCAGCACCGTGCCAGGGCGCGGGAGAGGTCTTAGACCGTTTCTCGATAATTCTTACGCTCGTCGTAAATAAGCGTTGCGCGCTGGCTGCGATGGCGGGCCAGCGGATAAAATGCGCGTCGATTGTTTCTCATCCATGACGGGCCATGCCCGTTCGTCCAGACTGGCCCCGCTT
The DNA here is from genome assembly GCF_057180225.1 of Pseudomonas sp. BB438. Taxonomy (NCBI): domain Bacteria; kingdom Pseudomonadati; phylum Pseudomonadota; class Gammaproteobacteria; order Pseudomonadales; family Pseudomonadaceae; genus Pseudomonas; species Pseudomonas sp. BB438. The sequence goes on along the minus strand of NZ_CM170001.1, from coordinate 5,400,500 downwards.
TGCTTCGAAGTCGATGGCGTGCAGTTCTGAAGCGGAGGTTGTGATGTCGCTGCAGGCGCTCTGGAGTCTTTTCCAGGCCCACCCCGGTCGTATCGTGAACGACCTGGCCCTGTTCTTCGCCCTGGCCGGCGGCTGGCTGCTGCTGGCGACCCGTCGCCGCGAACGCCTCGCCCTGGCGCGCCTGGCCGCCGAGAGCGAAATGGCGCCGGTGCCGCTGGACAGCATCGAGCCGACCGCGCGGATGAACCGCTTCTTCTACCGTTTCGGTTTCGCCTGCATGGCGCTCGCCATGGCGGTGAGCTGGTATAGCACGCAGCTCGGCCAGTAACTGACGAGAAGAAAAAGGCGCCCGAGGGCGCCTTTTTTCATGCCGGCTGCTTGAGCCGGTACTGGTTCAGCACCGGGTTGGCGTACTGCAGGATCAGATGGCCGCGCTGCTCGACGGGGCATTCGCCCAGGCGACGCTCCCATTCGGTGCGCGCGCGCTGCAGTTCCTCGGCCTTGAACAGGGTCTCGGCGCGGGGCACGTTCAGCGCGGCGTCGCGCAGCTCGGAGGCCTCGTAGGCGAGGTAGTGCACCGGGAACAGCCGGTAGTTGCCGAGGATCTGCCGGTCCAGCTCGGCGGCGAGCTGCTTGGCGTCGGCGAAGTCGCCGGTGATCTCCTCGCCGAAGTTGATGTGCACCCGGCCCTTGTAGCCGGTGATGCCCTGGACGATGCTGCGGTCGTCCTCGCCCGGCGCCTTCCTGTACTCGCCGGTGGTCGCGCGAGTGAACAGCTCGCGGGCCTTGGCGGCATCGCAGGGGTCGTATTCGTAGCTGATCGACACCGGAATCAGGTGCAACTGGCGGATCACCTCGGCGAACAACTCGTCCTTGCGGCTCATGTGGAACATCTTGAGGATCGCCGAATCGGTGCGGTCGTTACCGTCCTTGGCACGGCCCTCGGCCTGGGCGATCCAGATCGACTGGACGTCCTGGCAGATCGAGTGATTGATGTAGGCGGACAGGTTCTGGTACGCCGCCAGCTTCTCGCGGCGACCGCTGATGGAGCGGTGCACGATGAAGCTCTTGTTCAGGCGCATCAGGTCGCTGACGAATGGCTTCTGCAGCAGGTTGTCGCCGATGGCGATACGCGGCGTCGGCAGCTTCGCGTGGAAGATGGCGTAGTTGCAGAAGGCCGGGTCCATCACGATGTCGCGGTGGTTGGCGATGAACAGGTAGGCACGGCCGGACTTCAGCCGCTCGACGCCCGAGTAGGTGACACCGTCGGTGGCGTGCTCGATGGTCCGGTCGACGTAAGGCTCGAACTTGTCCTGCAGCGCGACGACGCTGCGGATGCCGGTGACTTCGCGGGCCAGCCGATGGGCTATAAGAGGTCTGAGCAGCCAGCCGAACGGACCGGACAGACGCGGGAAACGGTAACGCGCCAGCGCGCCGAGGAAGGCGTCATCGCTCAGCAGGCGCTGCAGGACAGCCGGGACTTCGGCGTCGTTGTACGGTCGGATGGCTTCGAACTCGCCCATCATGCTCTCTATGAATTTTGGGGAAGCGGACCGCGAAGTAGACGGTCCGGAAGGGTATGCCGCCGGCTCACCGGCCAGGCGGGCACCCAAAAAGACCGCGCGATTATAAACGGAAGTCACGGGGGAACCAGCGATGCTCGAAAGTCAGGCCTATTCCTGCCCCTATTGCGGCGAGCCGGCCGAGGCCGTGCTCGACCTCTCCGGGGGCGACCAGAGCTACTATGAAGATTGCCTGGTGTGTTGCCGGCCGATCCTGTTCCAGCTCCACACCGATGGGGTGGAATGGTCTCTGGAAGTCCAGCGCGAGGACGATTGATGCAGCGAATCTACGAACCTGCCGACCTGATCGAAGCCGAACTGTTGGGCGGCATGCTGGCCAACGAAGGCATTTCGTCGCACCTGGGCGGACGCCACTTGGTTGGCGGCATCGGCGAGCTGCCGGGCATGGGCCTGCTGCACCTGTGGGTGGAGGACGACGTGGCCGAGCAGGCGCGCGAGCTGATCGCCGCGTACAATGCCGCGCAACCCCTGCCGGGCGGCGCCGACGATCACGAGGGCGGCCCCGGCGTCCTGCTTTGCTGAATCCCTTCAACGAGTCCCGATGACCAGCCGCTATGCCCTGTTCCGCTGGAACCGCGAGCTTGCCGAGAACGCCGGCTTCCCGGCCGACCTGCAGCCGCAGTGGAGCGTCTCGCCTGGCGCCCGCGTGCTGATGTTGCGCGAGGAGAATGGCATACGCCATGCCGAGCTCGCGCGCTGGGGACTGACGCCGGCCTGGCTGAAGGACCTGTCGCGCACCCCCGCCCATGCCCGCACGGAAACCATCGCCGAACAGCCGATGTTCCGTGATGCCTTTGCCCAGCGTCGCTGCCTGCTGCCGGCCAACGGCTTCTACGAGTGGCGCGGCGTGCGCAAGCGTCCGCACTGGGTTTCCGGTGGCGGACTGATCTGCTTCGCGGGGGTGTGGGAGGCGTATCCGGTGGAAGGCCACACCTATTACAGCGTGGCGATGCTGACCCAGGCGGCGGGCGACATGCGCCGACCGCTGATCCTCGATGCGCAGGAACAGGCGCAGTGGCTGTCGAACGAGACGCCCGCCGCGCGACTGATGGAGCTGCTGCAGTTGCCCCAGGCACGGCTACGGGAACAGGCGCTGGCGAATTTCATCAATGATCCGACCTGCAACGGGCCGGAGTGCCTGACGCCGGCGTGAAATCTGCCTGACGCTCCGAGCCTGGGTTTGCCCTCTCCCTAACCCTCTCCCTGAAGGGAGAGGGGACCGTTCGGCGCAGGATGAAACCTTGGCGTCAGCCGGCTGGATTGCTGCCTCTCCTTTTCAGGGTGAGCGGATAGAACGGTGCCGGATGATCCCGAGTCTTCAGCCGGCACGTACAGCCCCCTCTCCCTTCAGGGAGAGGGCGGGGGAGAGGGAGCCTCCTGCTGCGGGGGTGGTTCGCGAGCAAGCTCGCTTCTACAGGAGCAGGAAGCATCCTGCCGATGTTGCTTACACCTTGAACTGATTCACCAGCCTGCGTTGCTGCTCGGCCAGCTTGGTCAGCTCGGCGCTGGCCTGGGAGGCCTCGTCGGCGCCGCCGGCCACCTGGTTGGCAACCATGCCGATGTTGCTGACGTTGCGGTTGATGTCCTCGGCTACCGCGCTCTGTTCTTCGGCGGCGCTGGCGATCTGGGTGTTCATGTCGTTGATCACCGACACCGCCTGGGTGATCGACTCCAGCGCCTGGGCCGCCTCGCCGGCATGGCGCACGCTGTCCTCGGTCTTGTCCTGGCTCTGCTGCATCACCTGCACCACTTCGCGGGTGCCGTTCTGCAGTTGCTGGATCATCGACTGGATTTCCTCGGTGGCCTGCTGAGTCTTCTGCGCCAGGTTGCGCACTTCGTCGGCGACCACCGCGAAGCCGCGGCCTTGCTCGCCAGCGCGGGCGGCCTCGATGGCGGCGTTGAGCGCCAGCAGGTTGGTCTGTTCGGCGATGCCGCGGATGGCTACCAGGATCGCGTTGATGTTCTCGCTGTCGCGGGCCAGCGACTGCACCACACCCACGGCGCGGCCGATTTCGCTGGCCAGCGCCTGGATCGCCGTGGAGCTGCTCTCGACGATGCGCTTGCCGTGGTGGGCGGCCTGGTCGGCGTGGTTGGCCGCTTCCGCGGCGTGGGTGGCATTGCGCGCCACGTCCTGCGCGGTGGCGGTCATCTCATGGACGGCGGTGGCCACCAGTTCGATTTCCGCCAGTTGCTTCTGTACGCCCTGGTTGGTGCGGATGGCGATATCGGCGGTGTGCTCGGACGAATCGCTGACATGCTGCACCGAGGTCACCACCTGACCGATCATGCCCTGCAGCTTGCCGAGGAAGGTGTTGAAGCCCTTGGCGATGGAGCCCAGTTCGTCGGCGCGGTCGCTGCTCAGGCGGCGGGTCAGGTCGCCTTCGCCCTGGGCGATGTCGTCGAGCATCCCGACCAGTTGGCGCAGCGGGCGAGCGATACCGTGGCCGACCAGCCAGATCACCGCAAGGCCAATGGCGGCGATGATCAGACCGACCAGGGTCATGCCCAGGGTGTCGCTGTCGCGCTGCGCTTTCAGGTCGCTCTGCAATTGGTTCAGGTCGCCGAGTACGGCTTCCTGCGGCAGTTGCAGCATCAGCGTCCAGCGCGCGCCGGAGTCGGCGATGGTGAAGGGCAGGAACAGCTCGATGTGGCCGTGCTCCTTGTCCACCGAGGTCAGCGGCTGGTCGAGGGTGAGCTTGGCCAGGTTGGCCACTTCATTGGCGTCGAGCACGCTGCTGGCGGATTCGCCGAGCTTGGCCGGGTCCTTGGTGTAGGCGACCAGACGGCCGTTGGTGGAGATCAGCGCCATTTCACCGGCACCGTCGTAGAGCTGGCTGTCGGCGGTCTTGAGCAGATCCTGGATGAAGTCCAGCGACAGGTCCACGCCGACAGTGCCCTTGAACTGGCCCTTGACCATGATCGGCGCGTTGAACGAGGACATCAGCACCATCTTGCCGCCCATTTCATAGGGCGCCGGGTCGATGATGCAGGGCTGGTGCTTCTCTTTCGGGCACAGGTAGTACTCGCCTTCGCGCACGCCGGTGGGCTGCATCTTCTGGCTTTCCAGGGTGTCGCCCATGGCCTCTACGGTCAGGTCGCCGTCCTTGCGGTACCACCAGGGCATGAAGCGGCCGCTGGCGTCGTAGCCGGGCAGGCCGGCGTACTGGGAGTCGTTGCCAGCGAAGGCGTTGGGTTCCCAGCCGGCGAAGGCGTCGAGCAGCTTGGGGTTCTGCGCCACGGTCTGGCGCAGCAGGTTGGACATGCCGGCACGGCCAATGCCCAGCAGTGGCTGGCCGTTGGCGTCGGTCTCGTCCAGCAGGGCGTTGGTATTGGCGAGGTCGCGGGCGACGGTCAGGGGGTATTCCAGTTCGCGCTGGATCTGCGCGACCTGCCCCCGCGCCAGGGCGACCAGGCGCTCGTTGATCACCTGTTCGAGCAGTGACTGTGTCCGCTCCTGCACCAGGGCCTGGGTCCGCGAGCCGGCGAACAGCGCGTACAGCACCAGCGCAACGACCACTGCCAGAACGCTGGCACCGGCCAGCGCCACCACGGAAAACTGGATCGACTTGAATTTCATACGGGTACCCGGAATGCGCCAGAGGTCTGCGTGTCTATCTGTATCGGCAGGGCCTGGGAAATTCCTTAGGGCAGCCGTTGTAATGGGTTGTAACGCGGCTGTTGGCCGCTTGTCGCAGGATTGTCGGCGCTGACCGGGAGGTCTAGCATGTGATGTCAAAGTGAAATTATCTGGCCGCGCCGTGCGTTCCCGTGACTGCTTCATTCAGCAGTGTATGGGCGCCTGCTGCGGCTCTGTTGCGGGCGTGGATCGCAGGCGCGATGGCTCGCATCGCCTGCACCACGACACGCGCTCCAGGGCTCCCTTCTGTGAGCCGGGCCGGATTCATAAGTCACTGCTGCACCGGCTGTTTCCTGCCAGTTGCCGGGCACCGGAGGCGGGCCTACCATGCGCGCTGTCCGTGGGAGATTGCATTGTTTCGGGAGAGCAACATGCCCAGAGTTTTCCGTATCGCCGGCCTGGCCGCCGCGCTGATGCTGACCGCTTGCCAGCAGGTGAACACCACCAGTGGCGGCGTTGTCGGTGTTGATCGCAAGCAAAGCATGTTCAGCATGCTGTCCAGCGCCCAGGTCGACCAGATGTACGCGCAGTCCTACCAGCAGACCCTCGGTGAAGCCTCCAAGGCAGGCAAGCTGGACGACAGCAGCAACGACGCCAAGCGCGTGAAGGCCATCGCCGCCCGGCTGATTCCGCAGACCGGCGCCTTCCGTGCCGATGCGCCGTCCTGGCAGTGGGAGGTCAACGTGATCAAGAGCGATGAGCTCAACGCCAACTGCGGTCCGGGCGGCAAGATCATCGTCTACACCGGGCTGATCGATCAGCTCAAGCTCACCGACGACGAACTGGCGGCGGTGATGGGCCACGAGATCGCCCACGCCCTGCGCGAGCACGGTCGTGAAGCCATGTCCCGCGCCTACGCGGAGCAGATGGGGCTGGGCATCGGTGGGGCGCTGCTGGGACTGGGCCAAAGCAGCGTGGACATGGCCCATCAGGTGGTCGAATACAGCCTGACGCTGCCCAACAGTCGGCAGAATGAAAACGAAGCTGACCTGATCGGCCTGGAATTGGCGGCGCGAGCCGGTTATAACCCCAACGCCGCGATGAGCCTGTGGCAGAAGATGGGACAGGCGTCGAACGGTGAAGCCCCGCCGGAAATCCTCAGCACTCACCCGGCGGACAGTACGCGGATGGCCAACCTGCAGGCCGCCATCCCGAAGGTCATGCCGCTCTACGAGCAGGCCAAGACCCATTGAACAGTCGTTTGTGATGCAGTGGTTCGTGATTCTCTCGAACGGCCAGAAGCGGCGTAAGGTTGCGCCGCTTTACCCAGTGAACAGGGAGCACCCGTGAAAATCGCTGTACTCGGAGCCACCGGGCTCCTGGGCCACCATGCCGCCCGTGCGATCAAGGCGGCCGGTCACCAGTTGGTGCTGATCCACCGACCCTCGTCGCAGATCCAGCGCCTGGCCTATCTCGAGCCTGAGTGCCGGGTAGCCGAACTCTTCGATCACCAGGGCATGGCCCGCGCGCTCAGCGGGCTGGACGCGGTGATCTTCAGCGCCGGCTACTACCCGGTGCGCCCGCGTCGCTGGCAGGAGGAGGTCGCCAGCGCGCTGGACCTGACCAATCATTTCTACGCCGCCTGCCTGCAGGCGAAAGTGCCGCGCATCCTCTACGTCGGCTCGGCCTTCGCCATGCCCTCGCACCCGCAAGGGCTGCCGGGGCATGAAGGGTTGTTCTACGAAGGGCTGCCCACCGGCAAGAGCGCCTATGTGATGTGCAAGTGGGCGCTGGACGAACAGGCGCGCGAGCAGGCCCGTGGCGGGCTGCCGGTGGTCATTGGCATTCCCGGCATGGTGCTGGGCGAGCTTGACATCGGTCCGACCACCGGACGGCTGATCACCGCCATCGGCCGTGACGAGATGCTGCATTACGTGCCGGGCCGGCGGAACGTCATCGATGCCTCCGAGGCCGGGCGTGGTCTGCTCATGGCCTTGGAGCGTGGTCGGGTCGGGGAGCGATACCTGCTCACCGGCCACAACATCGAGATGGGCGCACTGACGTCGACCATTGCCAAGCTGCTGGGCAAGCCCGCACCGACACCGATGCCGCTGCACCGCGCTCGCGCGCTGGCGACGCTGGGTCGCTGGCGCTACCGGCTGACGGGCAAGATGCCGCTGCTGGACGACACGGCCATCGAGGTCATGGCGGGCGGACAGTTCCTCGACGGGCGCAAGGCCCGCGAGGAGCTGGGCTTCGAGTCCCACGTGCCGCTGGAAGATACGTTGGAGCGGGCCATTTCCTGGTTCCACGCCAACGATTACCTCTGAGATCTGGCCACTGTCGGGGCCGGCCATGCCCGCGATGGAGCGCCTGGCGCGCTCCGGCAGGTCTCGGGAAAAGGTGACAAGCAGACAGAAAAAAGCCCGGCGGATGCCGGGCTTTTTCGTTGTCAGGGGAGCGCCTTTTCGGCGAAAGGCCGGTTGGGCAACCCCATCTGCGCGCGGAAGCTCTCCATGTCGAACAGCGTGCACAGCTCCTGCAGCTGGCCCTGGCTGTTGAACACCCAGAAGCCCATGGCCGAGATGCTGACTATGCGGTCGCTGACCGGATAACCCAGCACCGGGCGGGCGATGCTGCCCATCAGGGTGCTCCAGGTAAAGACCTTGTTGCCCTCGCGGATGCATTCCTCCACGGCCACCTCGAGGTCCTCCATGCCACCGCGGATCTCTTCCACCAGTGCACGGTAACCGGCGTTGTCCAGCGGCTGCGCGGTGAAGGCGCTCTTGTAGATGAAGTCGGGGCTGTGCAACTGCTCCACCAGCGCCAGGAGTCCCTTGTTCCAGGCGAGATCGATGTGATGGCGGGCGATCTTCTTGAGGTCTTTTTCCGGCATGACGACATCCTTTGTCGGGGGAGGCGGAATCACCACTGTGTATCGCTGGCGAAACACAGGCATTGGCCGGCGCGCCAGCCTCCCCGCGAAAAGCTGCCGGTCAGAATACCCCGGAGAGTTTCAGCGCGTGGTACACGGCAGCCAGGCCGAGGATGGCGAAGGCGGCGGCGGCCAGGCGGCGGATCAGGTTCAGCGGCAGGCGCTCAGCGGCGAAGTTGCCGGCCAGTACCACGGGCACATTGGCGATCAGCATGCCCAGGGTGGTGCCGATGACCACCAGCCAGAAGTGCGGGTACTGCGCGGCCAGCATCACCGTAGCGACCTGGGTCTTGTCGCCCATCTCGGCGAGGAAGAAGGCGATCAGGGTAGTGAGGAACGGGCCGAACTTCTTCAGCGAACCTTCTTCGTCGTCATCGAGCTTGTCCGGGACCAGGGTCCAGGCGGCGACGGCCAGGAAGCACACGGCCAGCACCCAGCTCAGCGTGCTTTCCGAGAAGAACGAGGCGACCCAGCTGCCGACGGCGCCGGCGGCGAAGTGGTTGGCGAGGGTGGCGGCGATGATCCCGGCGATGATCGGCCAGGGCTTGCGGAAACGCGCGGCGAGGACGAGCGCGAGCAGTTGCGTCTTGTCGCCGATTTCCGCGAGGGCAACGATCAGGGTTGGGACGAAGAGGGATTCCATCAGGCTTCCTAAGGGGCGGGTCGACTAATCACCATGACACGCGCCACCTGCCCGCCCCGGGTCAGGTTGCTCGTGTCATAGGTCTTGTCAAACCCCGGCCTGAACGCTGCAGGCCTGGATCGTACGCGCCATGGTCTGCGGACCAAGTGTGTTGACGCGTACCGGGCGAGCCGGTTGCTCGCGGGAGACTACTCCCCTAGGACGGGGCGCATTCTGCCCAAGTCGCAGGACTTGGGCAAGCTGCCCGTAGAGTCAGTCGGTTTTCGGGCGGATATCCATCTCGTCATAGCGGATGAAGCGTGTGCCGTTCTTGAGCCGGTAGCCCAGCCAGATCGCCAGGAACAGCGGAATGGTGATGTAGGTGGCGACCAGCCCGGCCCAGTCCACGTGCTCGCCGACGAAGGCCTGGTAGTTCTGGCCCAGGGTGATGATCAGGCAGAGCACGAAGGCGAACAGCGGGCCCAGGGGGAACCACTTGGCGCGGTAGGGCAGGTCGTTGAGGTTGCCGCCCTGCAGGACGAAGCCCTTGCGGAAGCGGTAGTGCGACACCGCGATGCCCAGCCAGACGATGAAGCCGCACATGCCCGAGGCGTTGAGCAGCCAGGTGTAGACGGTCTTGTCGCCGATGAAGCTGGTGAGGAAGCACAGCGCGCCGATCAGCGTGGTGGCATAGAGGGCGTAGCGCGGTACGCCACTCTCGGAGACCTGGGTGAACAGGCGTGGCGCCTTGCCCTGGGTGGCCATGGTGTAGAGCATCCGGGTCGAGGCGTACATGCCCGAGTTGCCGGCGGAGAGGATCGCCGAGAGGATGACCGCGTTCATCACGCCGGCCGCAGCGGCGAGGCCGGCGCGCTCGAACAGCAGGGTGAAGGGCGAGGTGCTGATGTCGCTGCTGTCGGTCTTGAGCAGGTTCGGATCGGTGTAGGGGATCAGCATGCCGATGACGAAGATCGACAGGATGTAGAACATCAGGATTCGCCAGAACACCTGGCGGATGGCGATGGGAATCGACTTCTGCGGATTCTCCGACTCACCGGCGGCGACGCCGATCAGCTCGGTGCCCTGGAACGAGAACCCGGCGATCATTGCCACCCCGATCATCGCCTGCAAGCCGCCGACGAAGGGGGCATCGCCGGTGGTGAAGTTGCTGAAACCGGGGCTGTCGATGCCATGCATGATGCCGATGATGCTGGCCAGGCCGATGCCGATGAAGACCACCACGGCCACCACCTTGATCAGTGCGAACCAGAACTCGCTCTCGCCGAAGCCCTTCACCGAGAAGAAGTTGAGCATGAACATGATGCCGAGGAAGCCGGCGCTCCAGTACATGCCCGAGACTTCCGGGAACCAGAATTTCATCACCAGTTGCGCCGCTACCAGCTCGGCGGCGATGGTCACCGCCCAGTTGTACCAGTAGTTCCAGCCCATGGCGAAACCGAAGCCATCGTCGATGAAACGGCTGCCATAAGTGCAGAACGAGCCGGAGTCGGGAATATAGGCCGCCAACTCGCCGAGGCTGGTCATGAGGAAGAACACCATCAACCCGATCAGCGCATAGGCCAGCAGCGCGCCGCCGGGGCCGGCGGTGGCGATGGTGCTGCCGGAGGCGACGAACAACCCGGTGCCGATGGAACCGCCGATGGCGATCATGTTCAGGTGGCGTGGTTTCAGAGAGCGCTTGAGGTGATGCGGCTTCTCTTTCGGCCCCATGGCGAAGGTCAGTTCGACGTCATCTTTGATTCTGCGATTCACGGTGTCCTCGATAGTTCAGGGCGAGCGGCGGTGCGCCGATCCGGGCAGGCTCGGTGGAGTGTAGTGCGAGCCTGGGATCAGCGCCGGGCGCTGTAGATACGGAAGCCGTCGGCCTCGGCCAGGGTGCGGCAGGGGCCCAGGTGCTGTTCGATCAGCGGCGGGTATTTCAGGAAGCTGTTGGCCACCAGGCGCAGCTCTCCAGCGGACGACAGGTGGCGTGCCGACTGGCGCAGCAGGTTCTCGGTGGCCGCGTAGCTGGTGTGCACGCCCTGGTGGAAGGGCGGATTGCTGACGATGGCGGCGAGGTCCTGCGGCGCGGCGTCGATGCCGTCGCCGGAGATCACCTCGCCTTCCAGGCCATTGGCGGCCAGGGTCAGGCGGCTGCTTTCGATGGCGAAGGCGTCGACGTCCAGCAGGGTCAGCTGGCTCTGGGGATAACGTCGCTTGAGCGTGGCGCCGAGCACGCCGGCGCCGCAGCCGAAGTCCAGAACATGACCGGTCGGCAGCTTGTCCAGGTGCTCCAGCAACAACGCACTGCCGCGATCCAGGCGGCCGTGGCTGAACACGCCGGGCAGGGTGATGACCTGCAACGGGCCGTCGGCCAGCGGCAGTTCGTAGCGTTGCGCGAGGGTGTGCAAGTCAGGCGCAACCGACGCGCCGTCGATGTGCGTGTGCCACAGCTGGCAGTGGCGGGCGCTGTCCAGCTTGCTGGCGCGGCCGAATTCGTCGAGCTGCTTGCTGGCGCGCTCGACGCCGGCGCGTTTCTCGCCGACCAGGTACAGCTCGCCGTCCGGCACGCAACTGGCCAGCGCGGCGAGCAGGTAATCGGTCAGCTCGCGGGATTTGGGCAGGAACAGCACGGCCGCGTCGAAGACGCCTTCGGGAGGCGTGGCGCCGAAGTGGCAGCGGCCGGGATAGCGGCCTTCGAGCTGGCGAGCTTCGCCCGCGTGCCAGCTCCAGCCCTGGGCCTGTGACAGGTCGCCGAGCAGGGCATCGGCGGGCAGGCCGGCGAGCAGGACGCGGCCCTGGAAGCGCTCGATCTGGCGCAGCAGCACTTCACTGGTGGGGGCGTTGGACATGCGGCCTCCTCGAAAAAAGGGCGCGAGTTTAGCAGGGCTGCCGCGGCCGAGCCTAGGCGAGCCGCACCTCGCCGTTCTTCCAGAAGTCGTCGCCCCGCAATTCCAGCGCTCCCGCCGCCACCTGTTCGCGCAGGCGCCAGGCAGCCAGCAGGTCGCTGACGAACAGGCCGTCGACGTAGGCCATGGTGGGGCCGATCAGCGACTGCACCGGGCGCCAGGATTCGCTGGCGCTGTCCAGCAGGATGCGGTCGATGTGCGCGTAGCCGGTGCCGCTCAGTTGGCCATCCAGCCACAGGCGCAACTCGGTGTTTTCAGCTTGGGCGCGTTGCCAGTCCGCGCCCAGGCGCTGGCGTTCGGCGGCGTCCAGTTCGTGGCTGGCGGCCAGGGCGTTGGCCAGTTCGACGGGTTTGAGCATGGCGATGGCGTGGCGGTCCTCGCTGCGGCACTGGCCGCTACCGGCACCGACACTGCGCAGGGTGACATTGGCCGGCAACAGCGCACAGACCCTGCGCAGCAGCAGTTGCTCGCTGGCACTGTCGCCATGCCAGAGGGTGACGGACGTGACGTCCGGGCTGCGTAGCCAGTTCACCTCGGTGGCCATCTCGATAGCGATTTCCCGTTCCCGCAGGGCCTCGCCACCCAGCGCATGCCAGAACGCGGCGCGTTGCTGGCAGGGCGGATTATCGACATCACTCAGTGGGCCGACTGCGAGGTCGTCCGGCATCACGCGGATCTTCTTCTCGGTCAGCACGCCCTCTTCGACGGCCCGGTGCAGGGCTTCGGCGGCGCCGTCGCCGCAAACCAGATGCAGGCTCATGCTGCGACCACCCGGCGCGGCTCGCCGGCGAAGAAGCCGGTGGCGTTCTCGCTCAACTGGCCGACGATGCGCTGCCGGGCCTCACGTGCGCCCCAGGCGCTGTGCGGGGTAAGAATGAAGCGCGGGATATCGCCGGCCAGCAGCGGGTTACCGTCTTTGGGGGGCTCGACGCTGAGTACGTCGAAGGCCGCGCCGCCCAGATGGCCGCGGCGCAGGGTGTCGGCCAGCGCCTGTTCGTCCACCAGACCACCGCGTGCGGTGTTGATGAGAAAGGCGCCAGGTTTCATCAGGTTCAGTTCGCGCTGGCCGATGAGGTTGCGTGTGGCATCGGTCAGCGGGCAGTGCAGGGTCAGGGCATCGACCTGCGGCAGCAGGTCGTCCAGCGCCAGCCGGTCGGTACGGGCCGGCCGGCCGGGCAGGGCGCCGAGCAGCACGCGCATGCCGAATGCCTCGGCCAGCTTCGCGACGGCGCCACCCAGTTCGCCGTGGCCGAGCAGGCCGAGGGTCTTGCCTTCCAGTTCGACGATGGGGAAGTCCAGCAGGCAGAACTGCGTTGCCTTCTGCCAGCGGCCTTCGCGGATCGCTGCCTGGTAGTCCGGCAGGCGGGTGGCCAGCGCGAGGAGCAGCATCAGGGTGTGCTGGGCCACCGACGGAGTACCGTAGCCCTGGCAGTTGCTCACGGTCACGCCATGCCGGCGCGCGGCGTCGAGGTCGACGTTGTTGGTGCCGGTGGCGGCCACCAGGATCAGCCTGAGGTCCGGGCACTGGTCGAACACGTCGGCGCCGATGCGCACCTTGTTGCTGATCGCCACTTGCGCGCCCTGCAGTCGTTCGGCCACCTGCTGCGTATCGCTGCGCCCGTGCAGGACCAGTTCGCCGAACGGCGCGCGCAGCGGCGCGAGATCAAGGTCCCCGAGGTCGAGTGAGGCGTGGTCGAGGAAGACGGCGCGAGCGCTGTTCATGGGCAGCTGTACCTTTTGCAGTGATTCGGCGTGACGTAAGGTGGTCAGCCTAACTGTTTTTCCAAGGCTCTGCGGAGGCGTGATGTACTGGGCGGAATTTCTCACGGTGGCGTTCATTCACCTGCTGGCGGTGGCCAGCCCTGGCCCGGATTTCGCCGTGGTGGTGCGCGAGAGCGTGACCCACGGTCGCCGCGCCGGCACCTGGACGGCGCTGGGCGTGGGCAGTGCGATCTTCCTGCACGTCACCTATTCGCTGCTCGGTATCGGCCTGATCGTGTCGCAGTCCATCGTGCTGTTCAACGCGCTGAAGTGGCTGGCCGCGGCCTACCTGCTGTACATCGGCTTCAAGGCGCTGCGGGCGCGCCCGGCCGATCCGGCGACGGCTGAAACCATTGCGCCGCCGGCCGCTCGCACGCCACGTGGCGCCTATGTCGCCGGCTTCGTGACCAACGGTCTGAATCCCAAGGCCACGCTGTTCTTCCTCTCGCTGTTCACCGTGGTGATCAACCCGCACACGCCGCTGCTGGTGCAGGCGGGGTATGGCGTGTACCTGGCCTGCGCCACTGCCGCCTGGTTCTGCCTGGTGGCGCTGCTGTTCAGCCAGCAGCGCGTGCGTGCCGGCTTCGCGCGCATGGGCCACTGGTTCGACCGGATGATGGGCGTGGTGCTGGTGGGGCTGGGTATCAAGCTGGCCTTCACCGAGTTGCGCTGAGTCGCGGTTCGAGTGAAATGAAAAGGGGCGCCGAGGCGCCCCTTTTTCCTGCCTGATCGAGGATCAGATCAGCTCGATGGCCACCGCGGTGGCTTCGCCGCCGCCGATGCACAGGGAGGCTACGCCGCGCTTGCCACCCTTCTTCTGCAGGGCGTTGATCAGGGTGACGATGATGCGCGAGCCGGTGGAGCCGACCGGGTGGCCCTGGGCGCAGGCGCCGCCGTAGACGTTGACCTTGGCGTGATCCAGGCCGTGTTCGCGCATGGCGAGCATGGTGACCATGGCGAAGGCTTCGTTGATTTCGAACAGATCAACGTCGTCCTTGCTCCAGCCGGCCTTCTTGAACAGGTTGGTCATGGCGCCGATCGGGGCCAGGGTGAACTCGGCCGGGTCCTGGCTCTGGGTGGCGTGGGCGACGATCTTCGCCAGCGGCTTCAGGCCACGGCGAGCGGCTTCCTCTGCGGTCATCAGGACCAGTGCGGAGGCACCGTCGGAGATGGAGCTGGCGTTGGCGGCGGTGATGGTGCCGTCCTTGCGGAAGGCCGGGCGCAGGCCGGGGATCTTGTCCAGGTTGGCGGTCAGCGGCTGCTCGTCGTCCTTCACCACGGTCTCGCCCTTGCGGGTGGTGACGGTGACCGGAACGATTTCCGAGTCCAGCGAACCGTCCTTGATTGCGGCCTGGGCACGCTTGAGCGACTCGATGGCGTAGGCATCCATCTCTTCGCGGGTGACGTTGTACTGGTCGGCGGTTTCCTGGGCGAAGGAGCCCATCAGGCGGCCGGTGCGGGCATCTTCCAGGCCGTCGAGGAACATGTGGTCCTTGATCTCGCCGTGGCCCATGCGCAGGCCGGTGCGGGCCTTCTCGATGACGTAGGGGGCGTTGGACATGCTTTCCATGCCGCCGGCGACCATCACGCTGTTGCTGCCGGCCTTGAGCAGGTCGTGGGCCAGCATCACGGCCTTCATGCCCGAGCCGCAGAGCTTGTTGATGGTGGTGCAGCCGGTCGCGGCGGGCAGGCCGGCGTTCAACGACGCCTGGCGGGCCGGGCCCTGTTTCAGACCGGCGGGCAGTACGTTGCCCATGATCACTTCCTGCACGTCCTCGGGCTGGATGCCGGCACGGGAAATGGCTTCGCGGATGGCGATGGCGCCCAGCTCGACGGCGGAAACGCCGGACAGGCTGCCCTGGAAGCCGCCCATGGGAGTACGGGCGCCGCTGACGATGACGATCTCGGACATGAATCTAACCTCTTCGCTCTTGTTGTGATGCGCTATCGGGGTACCGGCCGTGAACGACCGGGCGTCAGGATTCTACCGCGTGACCGGATGTCGCCAAAGAGTCATCGGCAAATCACTCTTTTGACTGATGAATGGACACACCGAGCGCTCTAGAGTCGGTCTCATCCTGATGAGATCCAGCCTTGAGAGTGCGTACGCCATGCTGAAAACCCGCGTCATCCCCGCTGCACAGAACGCCTACCAGTACCCGCTGTTGATCAAGAGCCTGCTGCTGTCGGGCAGCCGTTACGAGAAAGGCCGGGAAATCGTCTACCGCGACACCGTGCGTTACAGCTATGCCACCTTCAACGAGCGCGTCGCGCGGCTGGCCAACGTGCTGACCGAGGCCGGCGTGAAGGCCGGTGACACCGTGGCGGTGATGGACTGGGACAGCCACCGTTACCTGGAGTGCATGTTCGCCATCCCGATGATCGGCGCGGTGCTGCACACCATCAATATCCGCCTCTCGCCGGAACAGATCCTCTACACCATGAACCACGCCGACGACCGCTTCGTGCTGGTCAACAGCGAGTTCGCCGCGCTCTACCAGGGCATCGCCGGGCAACTGACCACGGTGGAAAAGACCCTGCTGATCACCGACGGGGCCGACAAGACCTGCACGCTGCCCAGCTGCGTCGGCGAATACGAGACGCTGCTGGCCGCCGCCAGCCCGCGCTACGCCTTCCCCGACTTCGACGAGAACTCGGTGGCAACCACCTTCTACACCACCGGCACCACCGGTAACCCCAAGGGTGTGTACTTCACCCACCGCCAGCTGGTGCTGCACACCCTGGCGATGGCCGCGACCATCGGCAGCCTGGACAGCATCCGCCTGATGGGCACCAACGACGTCTACATGCCGATCACCCCGATGTTCCACGTCCACGCCTGGGGCGTGCCCTACGTGGCGACCATGCTCGGTGTGAAGCAGGTGTATCCGGGGCGTTACGAACCGGAGCTGCTGTGCACGCTGATCCGCGAGGAGAAGGTGACCTTCTCCCACTGCGTGCCGACCATTCTGCAGATGATGCTCAATGCTGCCGGCGCCAAGGACCACGACTTCGGCGGGCTGAAGATCATCATCGGCGGCAGCGCCCTGAACCACGCGCTGTACGACGCCGCCAAGGCGCGCGGCATCCAGCTCACCGCGGCCTACGGCATGTCCGAGACCTGCCCGCTGATCTCCTGTGGCTACCTCAACCAGGAGCTGTGCGCCGGCAGCGAGGACGAGCGCACCACCTACCGCATCAAGGCCGGCGTGCCGGTACCGCTGGTGGAAGCGGCGATCATGGACGAGCACGGCCAGTTCCTCCCGGCCGATGGCGAATCCCAGGGCGAACTCGTGCTGCGCTCGCCCTGGCTGACCCAGGGGTATTTCCAGGAACCGCAAAAGAGCGAGGAGCTCTGGGTCGGCGGCTGGATGCACACCGGAGACGTGGCGACCCTCGACGGCATGGGCTTCATCGATATCCGCGACCGTATCAAGGACGTGATCAAGACCGGCGGCGAGTGGCTGTCGTCCCTGGAGCTGGAAGACCTCATCAGTCGTCATCCGGCAGTGCGCGAGGTGGCGGTAGTCGGCGTACCGGACCCGCAATGGGGTGAACGGCCGTTCGCCCTGCTGGTGCTGCGTGATGGTCTGGCGCTGGATGCCAAGGGATTGAAGGAGCACCTCAAGCCTTTCGTTGAGCAGGGCCACATCAACAAGTGGGCGATTCCCTCGCAGATTGCCATTGTTACTGAAGTTCCCAAGACCAGCGTCGGCAAGCTCGACAAGAAGCGTATCCGGGTAGACATCGCCCAATGGCAGGAAGCCGGCAGCGCTTTCCTCTCCACGGTGTGACCGACGACCGGCAAGTCACGGTTTTCGGGTGGTCGTGCCAAGCAAGCGCTTGGCACGCGCAGCCCAGTGATGGCGCAGGCTGGGGGCCTGCGCAAGCGTCTAGTCAGGGCTTCTGTAGGAGAAATCACACTTTCGAGCGATCAAGCGGTGTAAGCCGCTGGATATATTCGCCACTACTCATAACAAAAAACACACATGGAGTAGCGTCGATGAAAACCATGCAACATATCTGGCGCCTGGCACGGTTGCCGCTGGCGGTCAGCCTGGCCTCTTCACTGGCGGCTCCGGCATCCGCCGTCAGCTTCAACATCGGGGAAATCGAAGGTTCGTTCGACTCGACGCTGTCCGTGGGGGCCAGCTGGTCGACGCAGAATCCAAGCAGCAACCTCATAGGTTCCAACAACGGCGGCAAAGGCCTGTCCCAGACCTCTGACGATGGCCACCTGAACTACAAGGCCGGCAAGACCTTTTCTAAGATCTTCAAGGGCATCCACGACCTCGAGTTGAAGTACCAGGACACCGGTGTGTTCCTGCGCGGCAAATACTGGTACGACTTCGAACAGAAGGACGAGAGCACCGAGTTCAAGCCGCTATCCGACCATAACCGCAAGGAAGCCGCGCAGGCATCCGGCGCTGAGCTGCTCGACGCCTTCATCTACCACAACTACAGCATCGGCGAGCTGCCGGGCACCGTGCGCCTGGGCAAGCAGGTGGTGAACTGGGGCGAGAGCACCTTCATCCAGAACGGCATCAGTGTGATCAACCCGTTCGACGTGACTGCCTTCCGTCGCCCGGGTTCCGAGATCAAGGAAGCCCTGGTGCCGGTGAACATGTTCTATCTGTCGCAGAACCTCACCGAGAATCTCTCCGCCGAAGGCTTCTACCAGCTGGAGTGGGACCAGACGGTCGTCGACAATTGCGGCACCTTCTTCTCCCAACCCGATGTCATTGCCGACGGTTGTAACAACAACCTCCGCGTACTGAGCAGCGCCCAGACTCTGGGGGCAGCCAACGTAGCCCTGGCACGTCAGTTCGGTGTCGACATCGACAACGAAGGCGCACTGGTTCGCCGCGGCCCTGATCGTGATGCTCGCGACAGTGGCCAGTATGGCTTGTCGATGAAGTACTTCGCTGACAGCCTGAACACCGAGTTCGGCGGCTACTACATGAACTACCACAGCCGCCTGCCGATTTTCAGTGGCCGTGGTGCTTCCCAGTCCACTTACAATCTGGCCCGCAGTCTCTCGGGGCCGCTGGCTGCGTTCGCGCCGCTGCTGGTAGCGGGCAACTCGTCCTATTTCGTCGAGTACCCCGAGGACATCCGCCTCTACGGCCTGAGCTTCTCAACCACGCTGCCCACCGGCACCGCCTGGCAGGGAGAGATCAGCTACCGCCCGAACGCACCGGTACAGCTCAACACCACTGACATCCTGTTTGCCGGCGTTGTACCGCTGGGTGGCCTGTATGGCAACGCATCGGTCCTTGAAGGTTCACCGGACACCGATCTGCACGGCTATACCCGCAAGGAAATCACCCAGCTGCAAACCACCTTCACGCACTTCTTCGACCAGGTCATGGGCGCCGAGCGTTTGACCCTGGTGGGCGAGGTGGGCTGGACCCACGTCGGCGGGCTGGAGAGCCAGAGCGACGCGCGCTACGGCCGTGACCCGGTATTCGGCCCCGGCCCCCTGCCGGCCACCGGCGCGCTCAATACCTGCCAGGTGCTCAATAATGCCACCCTGGGTGCCAATGGTCCGAAGAACAACGTCAGCCGCAACTGTGAAAGCGATGGCTTCACCACTGCTGACTCCTGGGGCTATCGCGTTCGCGCCATCTGGGACTACAACGACGTCTTCGCCGGCGTGAATCTCAAGCCCAACGTGGCCTGGTCCCACGACGTCGACGGCTACTCTCCCGGCCCCGGTGGCAACTTCGAGGAAGGCCGCAAGGCCGTCAGCCTCGGTCTGGATGCCGACTACCTGAACACCTACACCGCAAGCCTGGCCTACACCAACTACTTCGACGGCAAGTACTCGACCGTTGAGGATCGTGATTTCGTCAGCCTGAGCTTCGGTGTGACCTTCTAAGCCGGCCGTTCAACCGGCAAGCGGCCCGCCCTCGCGGCGGGCCATCCGCGCGGTCGGGTGACCCGGCCGCGCGAGCAGCAGACAAGACCCGTGAACCGTTCTTTCAGGGCATCCCGGCAAGAGCGGCCATCACGGTGGGCAAAGACTCAACGAGGACGATAAACGAATGAGAACAACAAAGATCCTGCTGCACACGGGTGCCCTGGCGCTCAGCCTCATTGCCTCCCAGGTGATGGCGGCCGTCTCTGCCGACGAAGCGGCCAAGCTGGGCACCAGCCTGACCCCGATGGGCGCGGAGAAGGCCGGCAATGCCGACGGCAGCATCCCGGCCTGGACCGGCGGCCTGCCCAAGAACGCCGGCTCTGCCGACAGCAAGGGCTTTCTCAGCGATCCATTCGCCAGCGAGAAGCCGCTGTTCACCATCACCGCGCAGAACATGGACCAGTACAAGGACAAGCTGACCCCCGGCCAGCAAGCCATGTTCAAACGTTACCCCGACACCTACAAGATGCCGGTGTACCCGTCGCACCGTACTGCCACCGTGCCGGAAAACGTGCTGGAGGCGACCAAGAAGAACGCCACCACCACCAAGCTGCTGCAGGGCGGTAACGGCCTGGAGAACTTCCAGGTAGCCAACCCGTTCCCGATTCCGAAGGATGGCCTGGAGGTCATCTGGAACCACATCACCCGCTACCGCGGCGGCCACGTCCGTCGTCTGGTGACCCAGGCCACGCCGCAGGTCAACGGTTCCTACTCGCTGGTGTACTTCCAGGACGAATTCGTCTTCCGTACCGACCTGAAGGACTACGACGCCAGCAAGCCGAGCAACGTGCTGTTCTACTTCAAGCAGCGTGTGACCGCCCCGGCTCGCCTGGCCGGCAACGTGCTGCTGGTGCACGAGACCCTCGACCAGGTGAAGGAACCGCGCCTGGCGTGGCTCTATAACGCCGGTCAGCGCCGCGTGCGCCGCGCTCCGCAGGTGTCCTACGACGGTCCGGGTACTGCCGCCGACGGCCTGCGTACGTCCGACAACCTGGACATGTACAACGGTGCGCCGGACCGCTACGACTGGAAACTGGTGGGCAAGCAGGAGCTGTACATCCCGTACAACAACTACAAGATGGATGATCCGAAGCTGAAGTACGCGGACATCATCAAGCCCGGCCACCTGAACCAGGACCTGGCGCGCTACGAACTGCACCGCGTCTGGCACGTGGTGGCGACCCTGAAGCCGGGCGAGCGCCATATCTACGCCAAGCGTGACTTCTACATCGACGAGGACACCTGGCAAGCCGTGGCGATCGACCACTACGACGGTCGCGGCACCCTGTGGCGCGTGGCCGAGGCGTTCAACCAGTACTACTACAACTACCAGGTACCGTGGTACACCGCGGAAACCCTGTATGACCTGCTGTCCGGTCGTTACCTGGTGCTGGGTCTGAAGAACGAGGAGAAATCCGCCTACGACTTCAACTACAGCGCTTCGGAAAGCGACTTCACCCCGGCAGCGCTTCGCCAGGAAGGCGTGCGCTGATCCCCCGATCCCCACGGGTGGTTCCGCGGTGAGAAAAGACCGGCCTTCGGGCCGGTTTTTTTATGGCGAATCATCTGTCAGATGAATGGAGGGCGGAATGTCGGATGCCTTCCAGTCATCTTGTGAGCAGAGGTAACAAAATCGGCTTCAATTACCGCCCGCAAGGGGCTAGGCTCCGTCCACAGTGTGACCTTCATTGACCGCTATAAGAGCTAGAGCAAGAGCCAGGCCGATGACCGACTTCTCGACTCTGCCAAGACTGACCGATGTTCCCCCCAGTACGGCCGGAAGTCGCTTTTTCCGGCCGCCGCTGCCGCATGGCCACGTCGCCCGTTCGCGCTTGTGCCAGCGCATGGCGGGAGGGTTGGAGGGTCGGCTGATACTGGTGTCTGCACCGGCCGGGTTCGGCAAGAGCTCGCTGGCCATCGAGTTCTGCCAGACGCTGGAAAGCCAGTGGCGCAGCCTGTGGCTGGGACTCAGTGCAAGGGACAGCGACCCCGGGCGTTTCCTCGAACGCCTCCTCGAAGGTCTGCGCCTGCATTTTCCCACGCTCGGCGAAGAAGCCCTGGCCCTGCTGAAGATGCGCCAGCGCCACCAGCCCTTTGCCTTCGAAGCCTGGCTCGATGACCTGCTCGATGAGCTGGTGGACAGCCTGTCCGTCGACCGTCCGCTCCTGCTGGTACTGGACGACTACCACCTGGCCCAGGGCGCGGTGCTCGACCGCTGCCTGCAGTTCCTCCTCAATCACCAGCCCGCCGGCCTGGTCGTGCTGGTCACCAGCCGCCAGCGGCCAGACTGGCACCTGGCACGCCTGCGCCTGTCGCGGCAACTGCTGGAGTTCACCGAACAGGACCTGCGCCTGACCGTCGAGGAAACCGCGCAACTGGTCAGCGCCAACGGTGCGCAGCTGGATGACAACGCCCTGGACAACCTGGTCGAGCGCAGCGAAGGCTGGATCGCCGGACTGCGCCTTTGGCTGCTGGCCCATGGCGATGAACTGGCAGCCAATGCGCCGGACCTCTCCGTGCATGGTGCCGAGGAACTGATCCGCGACTACTTGCTGGAAGAGGTGATCGACAAGCAGTCGCCGGAGGTCCAGGTGTTCCTGGCCCAGACCGCGCGCTTCGAACGCTTCTCGGCCGAGCTGTGCGACGCGCTGCGCGATGCGCACGACAGCGCCGCCATCCTGCGGCACCTGCAGCAGCACCAGGTCTTCCTGGTGCCGCTGGACGAGCAAGGGCAATGGTTCCGCTATCACCACCTGTTCTCCGACCTGTTGCTGGCGCGGCCGCTGCCCGGTTCCGGTCCATCGGCCGCCGCACTGCACCTGCGGGCCTGCCGCTGGTTCAGCGCCCAGGGGCTGTTCGACGACGCGGTGGAGCAGGCCCTGCGCGCCGGTCACCCGGAAGTTGCGGCGAGCCTGGTGCAGAGCCTGTCCGAAGAACAGCTGCTGGCCGAGCAGAACGTTGCCACGCTGCTGCGCTGGAAGATGGACCTGCCCGACAGCCTGCTGGCCAGCACGCCGCGCCTGATCGTGTTGTACAGCTGGGCGCTGGCGCTGGCCTGCCAGCTGGACGCGGCCGAGGAGCTGGCGGCGCAGCTGTCGCGCTTCCTGCCCGCCGCCGATGCCACCACCCAGCGCGACCTGCTCGCGCAGTGGCAGGCGCTGGCGGGCGTGATCGCCCGTGGCCGTGGCGAGATCGAAGCAGCCGAGCGGCACTGCGAGGAGGCCATGCACGGCCTGGGCCCGGAGCGCTTCGGTCCGCGCCTGCTGTGCCTGTCGACCCTGAGCAACCTGGCCATCGTGCGCGACGATCTGTGGCGTGCTCGCGGGCTCAACCGGGAAGCCCTGGAACTGGCGCAGCGATTCGGCAATCCGCTGTTCGAGGCCATGGTGCATTACGACCGTGCCCGCGTGCTGCAGGCGCGTGGCGAGGTACTGCGTGCGGAAGAAGAAGTGCGCCAGGGGCTGGCGCGGCTGTCCGGCCTGTCCTCCCAGCGTCGCTACGCGGTTCGCGGCCGACTGATGCTCTACCAGGGTTACCTGCGCAGCCTCGCGCTGCAGCCGGACGAGGCGCGCAAATACCTGAAGGCCGGCATCGAGGAAGCCCGCGCCTGCCGCGACATCAGCCTGGTAATCGGCTTCTGTGTGCTGGCCAGCCTGGAAGGGCGGCTGGGCAACTACACTCGCGCCTTCGCCCACCTCGCCGAGGTCGAGCGGATGATGCACGTCTGGGACGTTCCGCCGGTCTACTACCTGTCGGCGATCACCCTGATCAAGTGCGAACTTTGGCTCGGCCAGGGCCAGGTTGAACTGGCCACCGCCTGGCTGGAGCGTCTGCGCGATACCTACACCGGCGACGAGCCGGCCACTCCGCCGGAATGCTCGCCACAGCTGCCGCGCAACGTGGAGATGCTCCAGTCCCAGCTGGAGCGCCGTGAAGGCCGCGTGGCGGACGCCGAGGCGCGGTTGCGTGCGGTGGCCAGCGGCGCCCTGCAAGGTGGCGCGCAGTTGCAGGCTCGATTCGCCCAGGGGCAACTGGTCGCCCTGCTGCTGCAGGATGGGCGCGAGGACGCGGCTTCCTTCGAGCTGGGCGAATGCCTCAATGGGTTGGCCGTCGGGCTGCTGATCCCGCTGCATGAGGTGCTGCTGCAGCATTCGGAGTGGTTGCGCGAGCAATTGGCGGTCCGGGCCTCGTCGCCCGTCATCGAGGCCCTGCGTGAGCGCTTGCCGGCCCCGCCGGAACGCGGTGCGGCACTTACGGATTGCCTGAGCGGCCGGGAACTGGCGGTGCTGGAACTGATCGCCCAGGGCTGCTCGAACCAGGAAATCAGCGAGCGCCTGTTCATCTCCCTGCACACCGTGAAGAGCCACGCCCGGCACATCAACGACAAGCTCGGCGTCGAGCGCCGCACCCAGGCGGTGGCGCGAGCTAAGGAGATGGGGTTGTTGCGCTAGAAAGTATTGGCGCAGGTCTTTGATTTCGGCTTATCGGCCGACCGTGCTCCCCCCTCCCTAGCCCTCCCCCGCAAGCGGGAGAGGGGACTGGTCCGTGGCGAGGGCCGGACCCGGCGTATCAAGGATGCTCCGCACCGCTGCCGGCTGACTCCTGCTATCCGGAATGCACCGAACGGCCCCCTCTCCCTTCGGAGCGGGGCGCGCAGCCAGGGCTGGGGAGATGGCGTCAAACCGCGTACACCGATGCTGCACTGGCATCAGCGTTCCAATTACCCGCTGACGAGCCTCACATCCCCTTCTTCTTCTCCGCCTCCGGCGGTGCACTCAGGTCCAGCCCCCTGGGCGCGGGTTGTCCCTTGGCCGGGGCGGCCAGCTGCTTCTGCACATCCGCCTGGATCGCCTGCAGCACCGGCAGCAGGTCGCGCATGTTTTCGCGGACGTCCGGGTAGGCATGTTTCTGCGCCAGCTCATCCACGCGCATCAGCAATTGCACGCGCACTTCTGGCGGCAGGTGGATGAACAGTTCGGGCAACTGCTTGGCCAGCTCGGCGCTGTAGAGCACCAGGTCCTGGCGGTCGAACTGCGCGGTGAGGCCGAGGTAGTCCAGCGCGCTGCTGGTCAGCATCGAGGCCGCCGCCTTGGCTTCCTGCATGCCCTGCAGGCGTACCGGATTGCGCTGTTCGCTCTGCGCCAGGGTCATCCAGAACTCCACCGTCAGGTT
The DNA here is from genome assembly GCF_057180225.1 of Pseudomonas sp. BB438. Lineage (NCBI taxonomy): Bacteria > Pseudomonadati > Pseudomonadota > Gammaproteobacteria > Pseudomonadales > Pseudomonadaceae > Pseudomonas > Pseudomonas sp. BB438. The sequence continues at coordinate 5,376,018 of NZ_CM170001.1, read as the reverse complement.
GAACAGGATCGCCTGTTCGCGCAGCGAGTAGCTCATCAGGCCCAGTGCCTCGGCGCCGTAGGGCTGCTTGGCGGCGCGGAAGTTGAAGTACAGGCGCATCAGCTCCTTGAGCTTGAACAGCACCTCGCGTGCCTCGTTCTGCCGCAGCTCCAGTGGCGCGTAGATGTTCAGCTGCGGGCGGAAGTTCTCCTCGCTGACCATGCGCTGGTAAATCGGCCCGGTGAACTCGCCGCTGCGCCGGGGCAGGCCGTTGGCCTGGGTCTCGTCGATCTTCTTCAGCGCGTCGATCAGCACCTGGTAGTCGGCGCTGGTCCAGTTGCGCTGGATGTCGGGAATCTTCTGGCCCAGGTAGTACAGATCGGCGGACAGGGCGGGGCGGCACACGAGCAGCATCAGGACGGCCAGCGGCCACAGCGAACGGCGAGTGAAGATCGGCACGAACGGGCTTTCCTTGCGCGAGGGCGGGTCGGGCTAGGTTAGCGGGGTGAGAGGCCTGCGTCATCCCGTCGCGAGCCTCGACACTACCTAGGTTGGGCGCGGCGACGTGGACGCTGTGGTGTGATTCGGGCTTCAGAACAACAAGCACGGGAGTCACTCGTCCATGACCGCCACATTGTCTGTGCAACCGCCGCTGGCCGAGGGCCTGGCCCGCTACGGTTTCGGCCCGCTGCCGCTGGCCGCGCTGAAGGCACGCTACGCTTCGCCGGAGTCCGGTTCGACGTTCATCCACGTCGATGGTTTCGACATCCACTACCGCGACGAAGGCAATCCGGACAAGCCGGTACTGGTGTTGGTCCATGGGGTGATGGCCTCACTGCACACCTGGGATGGCTGGGTTGCCGAGCTGTCCGAGCACTTCCGCATCATCCGCCTGGATGTGCCCGGCTTCGGCCTCACCGGCGGTGGCCAGGACCGCGAGTACGATGGCGAGCGCCTGGTGAAGGTGTTCGGCATGTTCCTCGACCGCCTGGACCTCAAGCACGTCTCCATCGCCGGTAACTCCCTGGGCGGCTACATCGCCTGGAACTACGCGCTGGTCAACGCCCATCGCGTCGAGCGGCTGATCCTGATCGACCCGGCCGGCTACTACATGCAGAAGGTCCCGCTGATGATCGCCAGCGCGGTGCTGCCCGGTGCCGGCATCATGATGCCGATGTGGATGCCGCGTGCGCTGGTGGCCCAGGGCATCAAGGAAGTCTACGGCGATGCGCGCAAGATCAAGCCGGGCGTGATCGACCGCTACTACGACATTAGCCGCCGACCGGGCAATCGCCGCGCGATGATCGACATCTTCCGCGTGCTGGTGAAGGCCAACCGCGAGGAACTGCCCACCACGCCCAATCGTGTGGCTGCGCTGAAGGTGCCGACACTGCTGATGTGGGGCGAGCGCGACCGCTGGATCTCGCCGCGCCACGTGCCGATGTGGCAGCGTGACGTGCCGGGGATCGAAGTGAAGGTCTATCCGGGGGTGGGGCATATCCCGATGGAAGAGATCCCCGAGGAGTCGGCAGCGGATGCGCTGCGCTTTCTGCACGCCTGACTGTTGATCGCTCAATGAAAAGCCCGGCCATGTGCCGGGCTTTTTCCTTCTGCCCAAGCGCTTTTCCTACGGGGGAGTCCGCGGCCAGCACTGGAAACGACACCGCCCCGGCAAGGCGGGGCGGTGCTCGATGCGCTGGACGAATCAGCCCGCGTGGGCCAGTGGCTGCGCGTCGTACTCCTTGCGCACCTCGTACAGCACGTCGAGGTTGTTGTGCTGCCAGGGGTGGAAGTCGGACTTGAAGAAGTCCATGTATTCGCGCAGCAGCGGGCGGAACACGCCGTGCTTGCCCCAGGTCCACTGGATACCGTCGCGCCAGACGCGCCAGTTCCACAGCAGGCCGTCCACCTTGAGCATGTGCACCAGCCCGCGGAAGGTATCCAGCACGAAGAAGAAGGTCGCCATGCGCATCGCCCGGCGCAGCAGCTTGCGACTGCCGCAGACCTGGTTGTAGACGTCGAAGGCCACTGCCTTGTGCTCGGTTTCCTCCAGCGCGTGCCAGCGCCACAGACGCTGCATCACCGGGTCGGCGCCTTCCATGGTGCGCGGGTCGGTCAGCAGCCCGTTGGCCATGATCGCGGTGATGTGCTCCAGCGCGGCGGTCGCGGCCAGTTGGCGCTTGGCCGGGAATTTCTTCTGGGTAAAGCGAATGCGTGCCTGGGCGCGCTTCTCGATGGCGGTGATGTCGTAGCCCTGGTCGCGCAGGCGCTGGCTGTAGGTCAGGTGCTCGCGGCTGTGGTGGCCTTCCTGGCCGATGAAGCCGCGGATCTGCTCCTTGAGCACCGGGTCGGTGATCTGGTCGCGGAACTGCCGCACCGAGTCGATGAAGAAGCGTTCGCCGTCGGGGAAGAGCACCGACATGGCATCGAACAGGTGGGATTTGAAGGCGTCTCCGCCGTGCCAGTGACGCGGCAGCGGATCGGGCAGATCGAAGTCCATGTGCCGGGGCTTGATCTCCAGTCCTGCGGGGGTGGTGCTGGCCATGGCGGCTCCATTGTTGTGGTTGTCCATGGTCATTACTCTGGGCTTGTAGGGAAAGCGTCACAAGGTTATTGTCTGCCAACTTTCCGGTCATATCCGGCCAGCGGTCACGATAAGAAGAATGATGAAACAACCGCTCAACTTCACCGCCGAACTGGTGCCGGTCGCCTATGCGCAGGCACTTCTCGATCTCGCCGAAGAGCTGGGCGTGCCGCGCACGCGCCTGTTCGAACTGGCTCGCGTGCGCCCCGAGGTGCTGCAGAGCCCCAACGGCCGCCTGTCCTTCATCGACTTCCACCAGCTTTCCAGTACCGCGCTGCTGCACTGCAACGAGCCAGCCTTCGGCCTGCTGCTCGGGCAGCGGCTGAATGTCTCGACCCATGGCATCCTTGGCTATGCGGTGCTGTCCAGCGCCAACCTCGGGCGCGCCATTGCCTTCGCCCTGAAGTACTACCGCGTGCTCGGCCTGGCCTATGACCTGGAGATGGTGGAAGACGGCGGTGTGTCCTACCTGCGCGCCAGCGAGTCGATTCCCCTGGGCCCCACCAGTCGCTTCGCCGCCGAGGGCCTGATGACCAGCCTGCACACCATCGCCCGCTTCCTGGTGGGCGAGTCGTTGCAGGGGGTCAGCGTCGGCTTCGCCCATGCCGAGCCGGCCTATGCCAAGCGCTACGCCGAGGTATTTGGCTGCGAGGTACTGTTCGACCAGCCGTTCCATTTCATCGGCCTGCCCAGCGACTACCTGGCGCGGCCGATGGCCCTGGCCAACCCCGCCACGGTGCAGATGTGCGAGCAGCAGTGCGAGGCGCTGCTGGCCACGCTGGACGTGCAGGAGGGCCTGCTGACCCGCATCCGCCGCTTGCTGCTGGCGCGTCCCGGCGAATTCCCCGACCTGGAAAGCGTGGCCGCCGACCTGCACACCAGCGGCCGGAGTCTGCGTCGACATCTGTCGAACCTGGGGACCACCTACCAGGAAGTCCTCGACGACGTGCGCAAGCGCCTGGCGCTGCAATACCTCACCACGACCCACCTGCCGCTCTACGAGATCGCGCTGCTGCTGGGCTTCAACGACCCGTCGAACTTCCGCCGGGCGTTCCGCAAGTGGACTGGCAAGCTCCCGACGGACTACCGCCAGGGGAGTTGAATCCTGGACCCGTGCGGCTCGCCACCGGGCGGTGGAATGGGCGAAAATGTGCGCCGTGTTCTTCAGCAACCGAGCGAGTCTTCGATGAGCGAACAGCCCGCACTCATCCGCGAAACCTTCCCCGTCGGCCCCTTGCAGTGCAACTGCACCATCATCGGCGACCCGTTGACGAAGAAGGCCATCGTCGTCGACCCGGGCGGCAACCACGAACTCATCCTGCAGCGCCTTGATGCACTGGGGTTGAAGGTGGTGAGCATCATCCATACCCATGCGCACCTGGATCACTTCCTCGCCTCCGGGCAGATGAAGGAGAAGACCGGCGCAACCCTGCACCTGCACAAGGATGACCAGTTCCTCTGGGATAACCTGGAGATGCAGTGCCGCATGTTCGGCGTTCCCTATACGCCTGTGCCCTCGCCGGACCAGTGGCTGGCCGACGACGAGGAATTGGCCTGCGGCTGCGGCGTCGCGCTGCACACACCGGGGCACACGCCGGGTTCGATGAGCTTCTGGTTCCCCAGGGACAAGCTGCTGATCGCCGGCGACACGCTGTTCCGCCGCAGCATCGGCCGCACCGATCTGTGGGGTGGCGATTACGCCACCATTGAGCGTTCGATCCGTGATCGCCTGTATTCGCTGGACGAAGAAGCAACCGTGGTCACGGGCCATGGCCCGGATACCAACCTGGGTGACGAGATGCGGGAGAACCCCTTCATCCGTGCTTAAGGTTGCTACGGAATTATTTGCACGACCTAAGCTCTAATCTGCCGCCCACTAATGGGTGTGTCGCTCTTCGAGGAGTCATCCGCATGTTCACCGCACGTAGTCTGTCCATGGTCGCGGCTGCTACCGCCTTTGCCCTCATGGCCGGTTGCGCCTCCCAGAATCCCTATGATCCCAACACTCAGGCTCCGCCCGAAGGTGGCGTGAGCAAGACCGTCAAGTACGGTGGCCTGGGCGCGCTGGCCGGCGCTGTGGCCGGCGCCGCGATCAACCACAACAACCGTGGCAAGGGCGCGATGATCGGCGCCGCCGCCGTGGGCGCCGCTGCCGCGGGCTACGGCTACTATGCCGACAAGCAGGAAGCCAAGCTGCGTCAACAGATGCAGGGTACCGGTGTGCAGGTCGAGCGCCAGGGCGATGACATCAAGCTGATCATGCCGGGCAACATCACCTTCGCCACCGATTCGGCGAACATCGCGCCGTCCTTCTACACCCCGCTGAACAACCTGGCCAACTCCTTCAAGGAGTTCAACCAGAACAGCATCGAGATCGTTGGCTACACCGACAGCACCGGCAGCCGCCAGCACAACATGGACCTGTCCCAGCGTCGTGCGCAATCGGTGGCCAGCTACCTGACTTCCCAGGGCGTCGATGCATCCCGTGTCAGCACCCGTGGTATGGGGCCGGACCAGCCGGTCGCGTCCAACGCCGACGTCAATGGCCGCGCGCAGAACCGCCGCGTGGAAGTGAACCTGAAGGCGCTGCCGGGCGCTCAGACCCAGCAGTACCAGCAGTAAGCTTCACCCATGAAAAAGCCCGCCAGTCGGCGGGCTTTTTCGTTGCTGCGTCACAGGCACGCCAGGCAGGCCTGCGACGGCGTCAGGACTTGGCGGCGGGGAATTCGCGATGCAACTGGGCCAGCAACTGGTCCTTACGCTCCCACAGCTGGTTGACCCACAACTGGAACTCGGCGCGGTAGCCCTTGTCCTGGTCGTAGCTCTTGCCGACGAACTGGCGAGGGATCTCCATTTCCTCGAAGCGCACCACCACCGAGCGCAGGCGGCCGGACAGCAGGCACCAGAAGGTCGGGCGGCCATCGGGGTAGTGGATGGTGACGTTCACCAGGGTGCGCAATTGCTCGCCCATGGCGTCGAGGACGAAGGCGATGCCGCCGGCCTTGGGCTTGAGCAGGTGCTGGAACGGCGAGGCCTGCTCGTCATGCTTGGCCTGGGTGAAGCGGGTGCCTTCGAGGAAGTTGAAGATCGCCACCGGGATGCGGCTGAACTTGGCGCACGCCTTGCGGGTGGTTTCCAGGTCCTTGCCTTTCTTTTCCGGGTGCTTGGCCAGGTAGGCCTTGGTGTAGCGCTTCATGAAGGGGAAATCGAGCGCCCACCAGCACAGGCCGATCACCGGGACCCAGATCAGCTCCTGCTTGAGGAAGAAGCGCAGCAACGGGATGCGGCGGTTGAGCTGGTACTGCAGGACGAGGATGTCCACCCAGCTCTGGTGGTTGCTGGTCACCAGGTAGGAGTGGTCGTACTCCAGGCCCTGCAGGCCCTGCACGTTCCAGCCGGTGCGGCGGACCAGGTTCATCCAGCCCTTGTTGCAGGCGATCCAGCCTTCGGCGATCAGGCTCATGATCTTGCTGCACACCTGCTGCGCGCCGGCGAAGGGCAGCAGCAGCTTGACGATGGACATGCCCAGCAGCGGAATGCACCAGCACAGCGTGCTGGTCACCAGGATCAGGGTGGCGAGGATGCCGCGCAGCGTGTGCGGGAGGAAACTCAACATCGAGGAATGGTCCTTGTACGTAGGCGCCCGGTCAGCCGGGCGCGTGATGCGTTCGTAGGCACACATCCCTCGTGCCGGGGTTATCAGCCGTCCTTGCCGCTGTCCGCCTGGATCGCCGTCAGCGCGATGGTGTAGACGATGTCGTCCACCAGCGCGCCGCGCGACAGGTCGTTCACCGGTTTGCGCAGGCCCTGCAGCATCGGTCCGATGCTGACGCAGTCTGCGCTGCGCTGGACCGCCTTGTAGGTGGTGTTCCCGGTATTGAGGTCGGGGAACACGAACACATTGGCGCGTCCTGCCACCTGGCTCTCGGGGGCCTTCAGGCGGCCCACGCTGGCGATGGCGGCGGCATCATACTGCAAGGGACCGTCAATCAACAGATCGGGGCGTTTTTCCCGCGCGATGCGCGTAGCTTCGCGGACTTTCTCGACATCTGCGCCGGTTCCGGACTCGCCGGTGGAGTAACTGATCATCGCCACCCGCGGGGTGATGCCGAACGCCTGAGCCGAGGCGGCACTCTGCAGGGCGATTTCCGCCAGGTCACTGGCCGAAGGATCGGGATTCACCGCGCAGTCGCCATAGACCACCACCTGGTCGGGCAGCAGCATGAAGAACACCGAGGACACCAGGTTGTAGCCGGGCGCCGTCTTGATCAGCTGCAGGGCCGGGCGGATGGTGTTGGCCGTGGTGTGGATGGCGCCGGAGACCAGGCCGTCCACCTCGTCCAGGGCGAGCATCATGGTGCCCAGCACCACGTTGTCTTCCAACTGCTGCTCGGCCATCGGTGCGTTCAGGCTCTTGCCCTTGCGCAGTTCGACCATGGGCTCGACGTAGCGGCTGCGCACCAGGTCCGGGTCAACGATCTCCAGATCCTCGGGCAGCACGATGCCCAGCATCTGTGCCACGGCCTGCACGTCGTCGGGCTTGGCCAGGAGCACGCAGCGGGCGATGCCACGGGCGTGGCAGATGGCGGCAGCCTGCACGGTGCGTGGTTCGCTGCCTTCGGGCAGGACGATGCGCTTGTCCGCGCGGTTGGCGCGCTGGGTGAGCTGGTAGCGGAACACCGGTGGCGACAGGCGTAGTTCGTGGGGCGAGCCGCAGCGATCCTTCAGCCATTCGAAATCGATGTGGCCGGCGACGAACTCGGTGACGCGCTCGGCGCGTTCGCGGTCGTCCACCGGGATTTCCTTGTTCATCCGCGACAGGTCGCCGGCGGTGTCGAAGGAGCCGGTCTTCACCGTCAGCACCGGCAGGCCGCTCTGCAGAGCGCTGCGGCACAGTTCCATGATCCGCGCGTCCGGCATCAGGCCCGAGCACAACAGCAGGCCGGCCAGCGGCACGCCGTTCATGGCGGCCAGACAGGCGGCGAGGATGATGTCGTCACGGTCGCCCGGCACCACCACCAGTACGCCGGGCTTGAGCAGGTGCACGGTGTTCGGCGCCGAGGGCGCGCAGAGGATGATCTTCTGCACACGGCGTTGTTCGTAGTCGCCGGCGTTGAGCACGCTGGCGTCGAGCAGGTCGGCCACGTCGCGGGTGCGCGGGGCGTTCATCTCGTCCTGCCAGGGAATGCAGCCGAGCAGGCGCACGTCGCCGTCGCGCAGCAGCGGGGAATGCTCCTTCAGGCGTTTGCCGAACAGGCGAGCAGCCTCGGCGGCGTCGCGCGGCATGTCGTCGCTCTCGCCGCCGCGTACTTTGTTCACGATCAGGCCGGCCAGGTGCGGGTCGCGGGGGCCACCGAACAGCTGGGCGAGGATTTCGATGCGGTCGGACAGCTCACTCACCGTCTCGTTGTCCGGGGCGGAGACAAGGATCACCTCGGCATCGACGCTGCGCGCCAGGTGGCCGTTGATGCGGGCGGCGTAGCTGGCGTGCTTGGTCGGTACCATGCCCTCGACGATCATCACGTCCTTGTCCACCGCGGCGCGGTTGTACAGGCCGACGATGTCCTCGAGCAGTTCGTCGAGCAGGCCGTCGCCGAGCATGCGCTCGACCTTGGCCAGCGACAGTGGGGTGGGGGCGTTGAGGCCATGGGTGCGCGCGACCAGTTCACTGGAGCGCTCCGGGCCGTCGTCTCCGGCGTGGGGTTGGGCGATGGGCTTGAAGAAGCCGACTTTCAAGCCGGCGCGTTGCAGGGCGCGTATCAGGCCCAGGCTGGTGGACGTCAGGCCGACACCGAAACCGGTCGGTGCGAGGAAGAAGGTGTGCATCCGGGCTCCTTAAGCCGTGCGGGAGAAGGCGCCGCCCTTGTGGGGCCGCGCCGTCGATCAGGTTCCATGAATCTTCAGTCGAGCACCGCCAGGGTGTCGAGTGCGATCTGCTTTTCCTCGTTGGTGGGGATCACCAGCACGCGGGGATGGCCGGGCAGGTGGATCGGTCCGCCGACGCCGCGCACGCAGCGGGCGTTGGCCTCGCCATCGAGCTCCAGGTTGAGCACATGCAGGTGCTTGACCGTGAGGTTGCGTACCAGCGCGGAGTTCTCGCCGATGCCCCCGGTGAAGATGATGCCGTCCAGCCGCGGCAGCGCACAGGTCAGGGAGGCGAGGGACTTGGCCAATCGGTAACAGAATACTTCGATGGCCAGCGCCGCATTGGCGTGGCCCTGCTCGCGGGCATGCTCCAGCGTGCGCATGTCGTTGGAGAGCCCTGACAGGCCAAGCAGGCCGCTGTCATGGTTGAGCATGTGGTCGATCTTCTCCAGGCTCCATCCCAGGGTGCGCGCCAGGTGGCTGTGCAGGTTCGGGTCGACGTCGCCGGAGCGGGTGCCCATCATCAGGCCCTCCAGCGGGGTCAGGCCCATGCTGGTGTCGCGGCTCTGTCCGTTGGCGATGGCGCAGGTGGAACTGCCGTTGCCCAGGTGCGCCGACAGCCAGTAGCTGTCACCCACCGCCAGCCCGCTCATCTGGGCTGCCTGGTGGCTGACGTAGCGGTGGCTGGTGCCGTGGAAGCCATAGCGGCGCACGTGCTGCTCGCGGTACAGCGGCTCGGGGATGGCGTAGCGGTAGGCACGCTCGGGCAGGCTCTGGTGGAAGGCGGTGTCGAACACGGCGATATGCGGCAGGTCCGGGTAGAGCGCCATGGCGGCGTCGATGCCCACCAGGTTGGCTGGGTTGTGCAATGGCGCCAGGGGCGAGGTCTCGCGGATGGCGCTGAGCACCTCATCGGTCAGGCGGGAGGCCTGGGTGAAGCGCTCTCCGCCGTGTACCACCCGGTGGCCGATGGCGTGCAGCTCGCCCTGCGCGGCTTGCGCCACCAGCGGCAGCAGGCGGGCCAGGGCGGCCTTGTGGTCGGCGCCGGGCAGCTCGAGGGTCTGCGGCTGGTCGTCGGATTCGCCCTGCCAGCGCAGGCTGGCGCCGTTCGAGCCCAGGCGCTCGGCCAGGCCGTGGAGGATGAAGTCCTCGCGCCCCTCTCGAACCAGGGCGAACTTGATCGAAGAACTGCCGCAGTTGATCACCAGGATATTGCGAGCCGGCATGCCTACTCCTTGTTGCTGTCGGATTCCTTGGCGCACCAGCCGCAGGGGAACAAGCGGCCGATCTGCGCCATGCGCTGCTGTGGGTCCAGCACCCAGGGCCGCGACTGCCAGGGCGGCTGGTGGCGCAGGTGCAGGGTGTGGCCGCAGGACAAGACTGCCACCCAGTGGCCGTCTTCGTCCTGATGAAAGTCAAGCAGGCGCGGCGGGGCCGCGTCACCCCGTCCGTCCGTCTTCGGGTCGCATTCGGGGGCGTCGCCGCGTAAACTGACGCGCTCAACTTCTATATCAGATAGGTTTCGAACCATGCAGATCGCGGCCAACAAGGCGGTTTCCATCGACTATACCCTGACCAACGACGCGGGTGAGGTCATCGACAGCTCCGCCGGCGGCGCCCCGCTGGTCTACCTGCACGGTGCCCACAACATCATCGGCGGCCTGGAAAAGGCCCTGGAAGGCAAGCAGGTCGGTGACGAACTGGACGTGACCGTCGAGCCGGCCGATGCCTACGGCGAGTACAGTGCCGAGCTGGTCGCCACCCTGACCCGCGAAATGTTCGAAGGCGTGGATGAGCTGGAAGTCGGCATGCAGTTCCACGCCTCCGCACCGGACGGCGGCATGCAGATCGTCACCATCCGCGACATCGACGGTGACGACGTGATCGTCGACGGCAACCACCCGCTGGCCGGCCAGCGCCTGAACTTCAAGGTGAAAGTGGTCGACATCCGCGACGCTTCGGCTGAAGAAGTCGCCCATGGCCACGTCCATGGCGAAGGTGGTCACCACCACTGATTGCCGTCATCCGGTCGCCATCGACCGGGTGCAGCCATCATTGAGCTGCTACGCTCAATCGTGAGAGGCGCCTTCGGGCGCCTTTCTCATGCAAGTCGCTGTAACTGCAAAGAATGCCAGGGCATTTTTCCCGTATCGACTGGGATTGCGCAGCACGACGGACGCGTTGTCCGCTCCCTGCGCGGGCACTTCGTGCCTACCTCTTCAAGGAGCAAGCAATGAGCGCTTTTCACGATCTGACGCTGCATGGTCTCGACGGCCAGGATCTGCCGCTGGCCCCGCTCAAGGGCAAGGTCGTGCTGGTGGTCAACGTCGCTTCGAAATGCGGCCTGACTCCGCAGTACGCCGGTCTGGAGAAGCTCTACCAGCAATACAAGGATCAGGGGTTCGTGGTGCTGGGCCTGCCATGCAACCAGTTCGCCGGGCAGGAGCCGGGCAGCGAATCCGAGATCCAGTCGTTCTGCTCGCTCAACTACGGGGTCAGTTTCCCCATGTCGAGCAAGCTCGAGGTCAACGGCAACGAGCGTCATCCCCTGTATCGCCTGCTGGCGGGCGAGGGCGCCGAGTTCCCCGGCGACATCACCTGGAACTTCGAGAAGTTCCTCCTCGGCCCGGATGGCCGCGTGCTCGCCCGATTCAGTCCGCGCACGGCCCCGGATGATCCGGCGCTGATCCACGCTATCGAGAAGGCGCTGGGCGCCTGATCCTTCCCGGCGGGAGAGGGCGCATGCGCCAATCCCGCCGGCATTTCTTCCCGTCGTCTTGCTGCGCGCAGGCGCTGGCGGCTTAATCGGGCGACCTGCTTCCGGAGCCTGCCATGAGCCGTTTCGCCGCCGAGTCCGCCTGCCTGCCCGCTACGCCCGATGCCTTGCGCGCGCTGATCGAACAGCGCCGCGCGGTGCGCCGCTTCCTCGATGAGCCGGTGTCGGATGCCGTATTGCGCGACTGCCTGGAACAGGCGGTGCTGGCGCCCAATGCCTGCAACCTGCAGCCGTGGAGCTTCCAGGTGATCCGCGATGCCGAGCTACGGCGCAAGCTGGCGCCGGTGTGCCTGGGCCAGAACGCAGCGCGCACCGCGCCGGTGCTGATCGCGGTGCTGGCGCGGCCGGACACCTGGCGCGAGTCCTGCTCGGCGATCCTTGAACAGTGGCCCGAGCCGCAGGTGCCGGAGAAGGTGCGCGACTTCTATGAACGCACCGCGCCCTTCCAGTACAACCAGGGCGTGCTCGGCCTGCGCGGGCTGTTCAAGCGCGCGCTCTATGCGGTGGTGGGCCGCCGCCGGGCGTTGATGCGCCAACCCAACAGCCACGCCGAGATGCGCCTGTGGGCGGTGAAGTCCACCGCGCTGGCGGCGCAGAACCTGATGCTCGCGTTGCAGAGCCACGGCTACGCCACCTGCCCCATGGAGGGCTTCGACGAGGTGCGGCTGCGCAAGGTGCTGCCGATTCCCCGTCGCGCGGTGCCGATCATGCTGCTGGCCGCCGGGCGGGCTGCCGACAATGGCGTTTACAACCCGCGCCTGCGCTTCCCGCTGGAGCAGCGCGTCAGCTGGCACTGACTGCGTCCGGGCGCGTCAGCACGCCCATGCGCCCGCCGCCAAAGGACCAGTCATCGGCCTCGCTGGTGGTGATCTGCACCATGACATCCTCGCTGGCGATGCCCAGCCGTTTGCCCAGCAGCACGTTCAAGCGGCGGTAGAGCGCCTGCTTGGTCTGTGCGTCGCGCGGGCGGCCAATGGTGATGGCGACCAGCACGAAGTCATCACTGCGGGGCCCGCCGAGGTAGTGGCGGTTGAAGATGAACTCTTCCGCCTCGTGCTGGTGGATCATCACGAACTGGTCGCCCTCCGGCACGTTGAAGGCCTCGTGCATCGCGTCGTAGACGGTATTGGCGAGCTCACGCAGGTACTCGGGTTGCTTGCCCTTGAGCAGGGAGATGCGGACGGTAGGCATGGCGCCGTTCCTCGGTGAGTGATTGACGTGATCAGGCTAGCTCGGCAAGTTGATCCGGAAAATCGGGAAATATTTGATCGTTAGTTCGATTAAACAGGATGGTTGCCATGGCTCGCATCAACTTCGACCTGGACGTGTTGCGTACCTTCGTCACCGGCATCGAGCTGGGCAGCTTCGCCCGCGCGGCGGATCGCCTGGGACGCTCCACCTCCGCCGTCAGCGCGCAGTTGAAGAAGCTCGAAGAGCAGGCCGGCACGCCGGTGCTGCGCCGTGAAGGGCGTGGCATGGCGCTGACCGAGGCGGGCGAGACGCTGCTGGCCTACGCCCGCCGGCTGCTGGAGCTGAACGACGAAGCCGCCGGTGCCTTGCGCGGCGGCTCGCTGGAAGGCCGGGTTCGCCTCGGCTTGCAGGAGGACTTCGGTGAAACGCTGCTGCCCGCCGTGCTGGCGCGCTTCGCCCGGGCCCATCCCCGGGTCCGTATCGAGGTGCGCACGGCACGCAATCAGCAGCTCATCGAGGGCGTGCGCACCGGCGAACTGGACCTCGCGCTGGCCTGGGAAACCGGCGAACGCACGCCGCACATGGAACGTATCGGCGCGGTGGAGCAGTGCTGGATCGGCGCGCCGGGGGCGGCATTGTCTCACGGTTCGGAGCCGCTGCCGCTGGTGATGCTGGAAGCGCCATGTCTGCTGCGCAGCGCGGCGACGGCCGCGCTGGATCGCGCCGGCATCGCCTGGCGCGTGGCGTTCACCAGCGCCGGGTTGTCCGGCATCTGGGCGGCGGTTGGCGCAGGGCTGGGCGTTGGCCTGCGCACGCCGATCGGTCTGCCGGCCAGCGTGCATCGGCTGGATGCAGAACGCGTCGGGCTGCCGGCGATGGCGCCGCTGGGGTTATGCCTGCACCGCAGCGAGGCTGAACCGGAAGCGGTGGTGGACCGCCTGCGCGGATTGCTGCGGGAGGGCGTGGCGGAGTTGCTGGAAAGCCAGGCAGTTCGCTGACCGCTTTTGACGCAAAATCACTACGATCAATGGTGCTGGAGAAAGCGAGACGACCGGTCATATTCTTGCGCCCATGAACAGTATCCGACTCGACAAGCGCGACCTGATCCTCGCCAAGGGCTCCCTGGCGATGACCCGCAGCGGCTACCACGGCACCGGCGTGCAGGACATCGTCCAGGCCGCCGGCATCCCCAAGGGCTCCTTCTATCACTACTTCGAGAGCAAGGAAGACTTTGCCCTGCAGGCACTGGAGCATCTGTACGCGCCGCGCCTGGCCCGTTACGCCGAGGCGCTGCGCAACCCTGCGCTCGGCCCGCGTGCACGCATCCTCACCTATTACCGCGAACTCCTGGCGCACTTCGCCAGGCAGGAGAAGCTCGAATACCACTGCTTCATCGGCAGCCTGAGCTTCGAGATGGCCGAGCTGTCGCCGGCCATCGCCGAGCGCGTCGACGGCATCCTGCAGCAGTCTATCGACACCCTGGCTGGCTGCCTGGCCGATGCCCAGCGCGCCGGCGAACTGCCCGCATCCGAGAGTGCCGAATCCCTGGCCGAGTTCATCGGCAATGCCTGGCAGGGTGTGCTGGCACGGATGAAAGTCAGCGCCTCGCTCAAGCCGGTGGAACACTTTATCGAACGCCTGGAGCACCTGCTTCAGGCCTGAACTGCCTGAGTCATCACCCCTTCTCTCAACTCTTCACCAAAGAACGAGACGACCGGTCGCCTGGTCGTCATGGAGACTTCAATGACCGCATCCGTAGACACTCTGTTCTCGCCCTTCCGCCTGGGCAGCCTGGAACTGCCCACGCGCATCGTGATGGCGCCGATGACCCGCAACTTCACCCCGGGCGGCGTACCCCACGCCCAGGTGGTCGAGTACTACCGTCGCCGCGCTGCCGCCGGTGTTGGCCTGATCGTCACCGAAGGCACCACGGTCAACCACAAGGCCGCCAACGGCTACCCGAACGTGCCGCGCTTCTACGGCGAAGACGCCCTGGCCGGTTGGAAGCAGGTGGTCGACGCCGTGCACGCCGAAGGCGGCAGGATCGTCCCGCAGCTGTGGCACGTTGGCGCCGTGCGCCGACTGGGCACCGAGCCGGATGCCAGCGTTCCGGGCTACGGCCCCAGCGGCAAGGAAAAGGACGGCACCGTGCTGGTCCATGAGATGACCAAAGAGGACATCCAGGACGTCATCGCTGCCTTTGCCCAGGCTGCTCGCGATGCCAAGGCCATCGGCATGGACGGCGTGGAAATCCACGGCGCCCACGGCTACCTGATCGACCAGTTCTTCTGGAATGGCAGCAACAAGCGCACCGACGAGTACGGTGGCAGCCTGGCCAACCGTTCGCGCTTCGCCATCGAGCTGATCCAGGCCGTGCGCGCGGCCGTTGGCCCCGACTACCCGATCATCTTCCGCTTCTCCCAATGGAAGCAGCAGGACTACAGCGCCCGCCTGGTGGAGACCGCCGAAGAGCTGGAGGCCTTCCTCAAGCCGCTGTCGGATGCCGGCGTGGACATCTTCCACTGCTCGACCCGCCGCTTCTGGATTCCGGAATTCGAAGGCTCCGATCTCAACCTCGCCGGCTGGACCCGCCAGCTCACCGGCAAGCCGACCATCACCGTCGGTAACGTCGGTCTGGATGGCAGCGAGTTCCTGGCCTTCTTCGGCAACACCGAGGAGGTCGCCCAGCCCTCGGGCATCGACGGCCTGCTGGAGCGCCTGAACAAGGATGAGTTCGACCTGGTGGCCGTCGGCCGCGCGCTGCTGGTGGACCCGGAATGGGCGGTGAAAGTCCGTGATGGCCGCCTGGAGGACATCAAGCCCTTCAGCCGCGACGCGCTGACATCGCTGGCCTGATCCGCGAGCAAATGCGAAAAGCCCCTGGCACTCACGGTGCCAGGGGCTTTTTTGCTTTTCACAGGACCAAGGGGGCGCCCAGCTCTTGCTCGCGAATCGACCTCCCCGCGGGCGATGTTCGCGAGCAAGCTCGCTCCTACAGATGCGTCTCGATTATGGTGGAGTATTGATTATCTGAATGGTCTGAAAGCACCGTCCTAGGCGTTTACAAATCTTTTCCGAGACCCACCTTTCCGTATGCTGACTTCCCGGTCTGAAACGGGCAGAGTATGACGGCGTTCACACAACAATAGGCCGGGAGACGGCCATAGGAGTAAGTCATGCGGATCGGCTTGGTAGTCGATGCAACCTGCGACCTTCCCCCCGAATTCCTTGCTGCCCATAACATTCGCGTCCTGCCCATCGGTATCCGCGTGGGCGACCGCCGCATCGTCGATGATCGCGATCCCGACACCACCCTCACATTCTATTCCCAGGACCTGCCCAAGGTCGGCCCCGAGGACGGCAGCGAACCGCTGACGCCGGCGCAGACCCATGACTGGTTCCTGGAAAAGCTGGTCACCGATTTCGACTACGTGATCTGCCTGACCGTGACCAGCCAGCGCAGCCCGATCTTCGAGCACGCGACCCAGGCGTCCTTCAGCCTGCTGCAAAGCTACAAGGAGCGTCGTGCTTCCGCTGGCATCGCCGGCCCGTTCGCGTTGCGGGTGATCGACAGCCAGACCGTGTTCGCCGGCCTCGCCGTGCTCGCCGCCGAAGGCGTGCGCCTGCTCGGCGAAGACCAGCATCCCAATGCCGTGCGCACCCGCCTGGAGCAGCTCAGCCAGCAGATGAACACCTTCCTGGTCGCCAGCGACCTGGGCCACATCCGCCGCCGTGGCTTCCAGAAGGGCGACCGCAGCAGCATCGGCGACCGCCTGCGTGGCGCCTTCCTCGGCCTCGGATCGATGCTCGACATGAAGCCGGTGCTGAGCCTGGTGCAGGGTGAAGACAAGCCGGTATCGGTGTCGCCGAACTACGAGAAGTCCGCCGAACGCCTGCTCAACTTCGCCCGTGCGCGGGTCGAGGCGGGCGAGTTGCTGGCGCCGCAGATGTGCCTGAGCTATGCGGGCGACCCTTCCGCCCTGCGCGACCTGCCCGGTTTCGCGGCGCTGGAGGCCGCCTGCCAGGCCAAGGGCGTGCAGGTGCACCTCGCGATGCTCAGCCCCACCGGCGGCATCAACCTGGGCGCTGGCGCCATGAGCCTGTCCTTCGCTGCCGAGCCCAAGCCCTTCGCCTGATTCCTACTTGTGTACCTCGGCATGGCCCAGCCCGGGATGCTTTCCCGGCAGGGCCGTGCGACAGGCTTCCTGCAGATACCCTTCGAAGCGCTCGACCACCGTGTCCCACGCCTGATGGATGGCGTGGTGACGCGCGTTGAGGCGCACCCGGCGCAGGCGCTCGGGGTCGCTCAGCAGCCAGCTCGCCGCCTCGAAGAAACTCTGGTTCTCGCCCGGTACGCCGAGCACGCCGTTGTGCCCGTGGCGAATGTGCTGGCCGGCCGCCGCCTGGTCGAACGCCACCACTGCCAGCCCTGAAGCCAGCGCTTCGAGCACCACGTTGCCGAAGGTTTCCGACAGGCTGGGGAAGAGGAACAGGTCGCCGCTGGCGTAGTGCCGGGCCAGTTCTTCGCCGCGTTGCAGGCCGCAGAACACCGCTTCGGGCAACTCCTTCTGCAGGTGCGCGCGCTGCGGGCCGTCGCCGACGATCACCAGGCGCAGCTTGAGCTGCGGGTGCGCAGCGCACAGCGCGCGGAAGCTGCTGCCCAGCAATGGCAGGTTTTTCTCCGCCGCCAGCCGGCCGACGTGCAGCACGGCGATGTCGCGCTCACCCAGGCCCCATTCGCGGCGCAAGGCCTCGTCGCGCCGCGCGGGGTTGAACAGTTTGCTGTCGACGCCGCGCGCAAGTTGCGCGAGGCGCTCGAAACCGCGTCGTTGCAGCTCCATGGACTGGCTGGCGCTGGGGACCAGGGTCTGCTGGGTGCGGTTGTGGAACCAGCGCAGGTACAGCGTCACCAGGCGCATCAGCGGGCCGAAGCCATAGTGTGCGCTGTACTGCTGGAAGTTCGTGTGGAAGCCGCTGATCACCGGGATCCGCAACCGCCGCGCGGCGCGAAGCGCGGCAAGGCCAAGCGGGCCTTCGGTGGCGATGTACAGCACATCCGGGCGGATGCTCTTCCAGTGGCGCAGCAGCTTGTGCAGGCACGACTGGCCCCATTGCAGGCCGGGGTAGCCGGGCAGCGGCCAGCCACGAGTCAGCACCAGCTCGCCGTCGCTGTGACGGCCTTCGTCGCCCTGCTGGCGCGGGCGCACGATCTGGATCTGGTGTCCGAGGCGCAACAGCCCCGAAGCCAGCCGGCCCAGGGTGTTGGCGACGCCGTTGATTTCCGGCGGAAAGGTTTCGCTGATCAGCGCAATGCGCAGGGGAGTCGTGGTCATGCTCGCAGTGTCCCGGCGCGCGGTGGCGCGCCGATGACAATGCGATGATCGATAGGTGACAGGTGCCCAGCAGCGGCGAGGTACTAATTCACCAGCGCCTTGTCTCCGCCTTCGCGCACCCAGAACAGCACGGCGCCGGCCACGGCGGCGGGCATGGCGACCAGGTTGACCACCGGGATCAGCAGCGCCAGGTAGGTGATGCCACCGAAGCCCATGCACGCCCAGCGCTTGCTGCGCAGCCAGGCGAGCATCTCGTTCCAGCCCAGCTTGTGGTTGTCCGCCGGGTAGTCGATGTACTGCACGGCCATCATCCAGACGCCGAACAGCAACCACAGCGGGGTGGCGATCAGGTTCAGGCCGGGGATCAGGCTGAGGATGAACAGCGCGATGGCGCGCGGCAGGAAGTAGCCGAGTTTGCGCAGCTCACGGCCGATGGTGCGCGGCACCATGGCCATGAGCTCGGCCCAGCTGAAGGCGGGGAAGTCGTCGGTGCCGCGCACGACCACTTCGACCTTCTCCGCGAGGAAGCCGTTGAAGGGCGCGGCGATCAGGTTGGCGAGCAGGGTGAAGGTGAAGAACACGATCAGCAGTACCAGCGCCACGAACAGTGGCCAGAGGATGAACTGCAGGAAGCTGAGCCAGTCCGGCAGGCTGGGCATCAGCCAGTCGACCCAGTGGCTGAACTGGTTGATGGCGAAGCCGATCAGGCCGACGAACAGCAGGATGTTGATGCTCAGGGGCAGCAGCACGAACAGCCGCAGGCCGGGGCGCATCATCAGTTTCAGGCCTTCGCTGAGGTATTGCGGGCCGCTCAGGGTGGACATTGGCTTCTCCAGGGGTGAACCGCCTGCGACCTTAGCAGACCCGGTAAACGGCCGGCGAGCCGTCTGTTTTGCCGGGTATGTGTTCCGTCAGGCGGCCGTGTAGCGGTAGCAGCGATTGCGCTCCTGCTTGGCCTGGTACATGGCGATATCGGCGGCGCGGGTGAGGGCGTCGGCGTCGGCGGCATCCTGCGGGTAGAAGGCGATGCCGATGCTGGGGGTGACGAAGTCGATCACCTGGCCGCCGACGTGGTACTCCGCGCCGAGCACGGCGAGCAGGCGCATGCCCAGGGCATCGGCCTGTTCCGGTTCGACGTTTTCCAGCAACACGGCGAATTCGTCGCCGCCCAGGCGGAAGGCCTGGTCCGGCTGGCGCAGGCTGCCGCGCATGCGTTCGCCGACGGTGCTGAGCAGGGCATCGCCGGTGGCGTGGCCGAAGCGGTCGTTGACCTGCTTGAAGCGGTCCAGGTCGATGTACAGCAGGGCGGCACGGTTGCAGTGGGCAATGGCTCGCGGCAGTTGTTCGTTGAAGGCCTTGCGGTTGCCCAGGCCGGTGAGGGTGTCGCGGTAAGCCAGGTCGATGAGCTGCTTCTGGTAGGCCACCTGGTCGCTGATGTCGCGCAGGATGCCGCGGAAACCCAGGAACGCACCCTGGGCGTCGCGGATGGCCGAGAGCCGCGTTTCGCAGCTGACCAGGCGGCCGTCCCGGCGCTTGAAGGGCGCGGAGAAGGTGGTTTCCTGTTCATCGTCGCGGGCCTGTCGGTAGAGGCTCTGGGCGCGCTGCAGGTCTTCCTCCAGCAACAGGATGCTGAAGTGCTGGCCGCTGAGCTGATCGGCGTCGTAGCCGAGCATCCGGCACAGTGCCGGGTTGAGGGTGCGGATGATGCCGCGGGTATCCATCTCGAAGAACCCGTCGCGGATCGCGTCGAGGATCGCCCGGTCGCGCGCCTCGCTCTGTTCGAGACGGTCGAGCATGCGGTTCATCTCGCTGGCCAGTTGGCCCAGCTCGTCAGATCCCTGGGGGCTCAGGCGCGACGGCATGGGGTCCTGGCCGATGACCGCGACTTCGCGGTTCATGGTGGTGACGCGGCGGATGATGCGGAACTCCAGGGCCACGTAGGCAAGCACGGTGGCTGTGCCCAGCAGGGCCAGGGTCAGGTAGAGGAACAGGCGCACCGACTGCTGCCCCTGCTGGTACAGCGGCCGTGGGCTCGTCAGTTCCAGGCGCAGTTGCGGCGTGCCGTGTGAGTCGAGGTAGAGCAGCGACATCTGCTGGCTGTTCTCGTCCAGCAGGCGCCGTGGGCTGAGCAATGTGGCGCCGCGGCCGGTGGGGATGTTCAGGGTGCGCCAGTCATTGCCCTGAACCTTGTCCTGAACCAGGCGCAGGCTGGCGCCCATCTGTGTCTGCAGGTTGGACATGCGCGCGTTGTCCAGCAGCACGCCGGCGATGACTGCGCCAGCCGGCTCGGCGGTGCCCGAGGTATTGCTGATCGGATAGCTGAGCAGCAGTTGGGGAATGCCTTCGATCTGCAGTAACTGATCGAGGCTGTGGCGCGGATCGCCTTCGACCTGCAACGCGCCCAGGTCCAGCGCCGTGCGCAGGATGCCCTCGCGCAGCCTGGCAGCGTCGGGGATTGCCTGGCCGGGGAAGCGCGAGGCCAGTTCCTCGAGCTTCCATTGTTGGGCAAGGATGTGCCCGTCGCGGTCGACGTAGAGCACGTAGTCGAAGCCGAGGATGCCGAGCAGGTCCTGGTCCAGGTTGTCCTCGACGAAGCGCGCCTGTGGCAGGCGCATGAACTGGTAGCTGGCGTCCCACCAGGCGTAGCTGTGGACGATGTCGAGGTTGCGCTGTTTTTCGTAGGCGATGCGGTTGTGGACGATGCGGACCTCGTCGGCGAGGCGCTGGCGGTCCCCGCGGTCGAAGCGGTCGAGCAGGATCATGTCCGACAGCAGCCAGACCCCTGCGAGGCTCGCGGTGAACAGGGGCAGGCACAGCCAAAGCAGGCGGGCGCGAAGGTTCATGGTGGTACGGGTGACCTTGGGTTTACTTGAGTCTAGCCATCCAGGCAGCAGGTGCCCGCCACATAGGGGCAGCCTATGAGGGGCATTGATATTGGGCATTTCAGCAGGACGCGGCGGCGGCGGTAAGCTGCGCGCCATGTGTTCTAGAACGAGTTCGAGGGTCGATTCGGGCCTCCCTGACTTATCTCAAGGCGCCAAGGTCGACTGCGGAAATCCCTGACTTATCTCAAGGGTTTCCTGGAGTTCTGCGGGACAATGCGATCCGTGACTCAGGTCACACCGCATAGTCCTCCGTCTCCAGGCCATGCGGTCCGCGCAAGACAATCTTTTACGTGGAGCTGCCGCTCTCCCAACCTTCCCCCTGGTGCTTTGGCAGCTCCCTTTTCTTCTGCCCAACTCACCCCACCTGAGTACTGGAGGCTGTGTCATGTCCGATCGTCACGCGCGCGTCATCATCCTGGGTTCCGGGCCGGCGGGCTATAGCGCTGCGGTCTACGCCGCGCGCGCCAATCTCAAGCCGCTGCTGATCACCGGCATGCAGGCCGGCGGCCAGCTGACCACCACCACCGAGGTCGACAACTGGCCGGGCGATCCCCATGGCCTGACCGGCCCGGCGCTGATGCAGCGCATGCAGGAGCACGCCGAGCGCTTCGAGACCGAGATCGTCTTCGACCATATTCATGCCGTGGACCTGGCTGGCAAGCCGTTCGTGCTCAAGGGCGACAGCGGTACCTACACCGCCGACGCGCTGATCATCGCCACCGGCGCCAGCGCGCGTTACCTGGGTCTCCCCTCGGAGGAGACCTTCATGGGCAAGGGCGTATCCGCCTGCGCTACCTGTGACGGCTTCTTCTACCGCAACCGCGAGGTCGCGGTCGTGGGCGGCGGCAACACCGCCGTCGAAGAGGCGCTGTACCTGGCCAACATCGCTAGCAAGGTGACCCTGGTGCACCGTCGCGAGAATTTCCGCGCCGAGAAGATCCTGCAGGACAAGCTGCGCGCACGGATTGCCGAAGGGAAGATCGAGCTGCGCCTGAATGCCCAGGTGGAAGAGGTGCTCGGCGGCGACATGGGCGTCATCGGTGTGCGCCTGCGCCACAACGATGGCGAGTCGTCCGAGCTTGCGGTGGACGGCCTGTTCGTCGCCATCGGCCACACACCCAACACCTCCCTGTTCGAGGGCCAACTGGCGCTGAAGGACGGTTACCTGGTGGTGAACGGCGGCCGTGACGGCAATGCCACAGCGACTACCATTCCTGGTGTATTCGCCGCCGGCGACGTGGCCGACCACGTCTACCGCCAGGCGATCACCTCCGCCGGTGCCGGCTGCATGGCCGCCCTGGATGTGGAGCGTTACCTGGACTCCCTGTAACGGCCCGAAGAGCCGGCGTGCAGGAAGGGGCCCCGCTTGCGGGGCCTTTTTCTATCCGGAGTCTTTTGGCTGGCGGTTGGCGGACAGGGTCCGCTCCTGCAAACCATTCACCCAAGAAAAAGCCCCGCATCAGCGGGGCTTTTCATCTGGCCGGAGAGCTTCAACCGCGGCGCGACAGCGGCTGGCGCTCGAAGTTGACGCCGGCCAGGCCAGTGCTCTGCAGCGCTCGGATATTGGCGTGGTCGGTGCCTTCAGGGTTCTCACGCACGGCGCGGTAGTGCTCGCCGAACGCCAGCAGCGACTCTTCCTCGCTGAGGCCTTCGAGGATCGCGAAACCCAGGGTCTTGCAGGAACCTTCGTTCTGCCCGGCGGGGTTTTCCACGCTGCCGTTGGTGAAGGCGCTGGGGGTATAGCTGTAGTGCTCGGCGATGTACGCCAGCGTATCGGTGAACAGGTGCTGATCGCTGCGCAGGCGCGAGCGGAAATCGTTGAGGGTCATCAAGGCAAACTCTTAGTGTTTCTTCGCGGTATCGAAGGCCGCCTGTTGATCGGGCGAGGCTTCCGTCTGGTACTTGGCCTTCCATTCGGCGTAAGGCATGCCGTAGATCTCTTCGCGGGCCTGGTCCGGGCTGACTGCCAGGCCCATATCGTCCGCCGCGGCCTTGTACCACTTGGACAGGCAATTGCGGCAGAACCCGGCAAGATTCATCAGATCGATGTTCTGCACATCCTTGCGGGTACGCAGGTGCTGCACCAGGGTGCGGAACGCGGCGGCTTCCAGTTCGGTGCGCTGTTCGTCGGTCAGGTTCATCGGCTCGGTCATGGCGTGTCTCTCAACTAAGGCGCAACAGAGGCGCATGGCGGGGCTGGCGAGATTCTAAGAGGCGGGCGATCTGCCAGCAACGCCCGTTGGCCGACTGGCACGGGCGTGCAATGTAAAGGCGATGATTCAGCGCTGCGCAGCCAGGGCGATGGACACCGACTCGGCGAAGCGCAGGGCGTGGGGCTTGTCGACTTCCACCTCGGCGTAATGCACCGCCGGGTTGGCCATGACCAGGTCGAGCAGTTCCTGGGTCAGGCGCTCGAGCAGGGCGAAGCGGTTCTCCTCGACGTGGGCGATGATCGCCTTGGTGATGGTGCGGTAGTTCAGCGCGTGCTCGATATCGTTGACCTGCACGGCGTCGGCGGCGGGATAGAGGATGGTGAGGTTGATCAGCACATCCTGCTTGTTGAGGATTTCCTCTTCCTTGATGCCGATATAGGTGCGCACGCGCAGGTCCTTGACCCGTATCCGCGCCATGCCCGGCTGCAGTTGTGTCATTTCACTTGCTCCGTCCGATCAGTTGCAGGAATTCCTGGCGGGTATTGGTGGATGCGCGGAAGGCGCCGAGCATGACCGAGGTGTTCATCACCGAGTTCTGCTTCTCCACGCCGCGCATCATCATGCACATGTGCTGCGCTTCGATCACCACTGCAACACCGGCAGCGTGGGTGACCTGCTGGACCGCTTCGGCGATCTGCCGGGTCAGGCTCTCCTGGATCTGCAGGCGGCGCGCGAACATGTCGACGATGCGCGCCACCTTCGACAGGCCCAGCACCTTGCCGGTGGGAATGTACGCCACATGGGCCTTGCCGATGAAGGGCAGCAGGTGATGCTCGCACAGCGAATAGAGCTCGATGTCCTTGACGATGACCATCTCGTCATTGTCCGAGGCGAACAGCGCGCCGTTGACGATCTCGTCCAGCGTCTGGCCGTAGCCGTGGCAGAGGTACTGCATGGCCTTGGCCGCGCGCTTGGGGGTGTCCAGCAGGCCTTCGCGGGTCGGATCTTCGCCGACCCCCAGGAGAATCTCACGGTAGTGGTGAGACATGTCTTCGATCATGGTGGGAGTTCCTCGCGCCCGCGCCGGGCGGGTCATTTGACGTGCCGGCCGCCGTTGACGGTCAGGGTGGTTCCGGTCACGTAGGGGCTGTCGAGCAGGTAGCGCACGCTCTGGTAGATCACGTCCGGGCCGGGCTCGATGCCCATGGCGGATTTCGCCAGGGTGCGGGCGCGGTAGGCGTTGTCGTCGCCTTCGTTGAACAGGATCAGTGCCGGCGCGATGCCGTTGACTTTGATGCGCGGCGCGAGACTGGCGGCGAAGGACAGGGTGAGGTTGTCCAGGCCGGCCTTGCTGGCGCAGTAGGCGATGCGGTTGGCGCTGCCCTTGCGGGCGACGTCGTCGGAGAGGTGGATGATGTCCGCCGGGGCACCCCGCTCGGCGGCGTCGCGCTCGAGCATATCTGCACAACGCAGGTTGATCAGGTAGGGCGCAAGCATGTGCAGGCGGAACAGCGACTCGAAGGCCTGGGCTTCCTCGCCGGGCGTGTCGCCGATCCACGCCGAGGCGTTGTGGAGGATGGCGCGCAGGCGATCGGTATGGGACTTCAGCTCGTCGATGAAGGCAAGGATGCCGGCTTCATCGGCCAGTTCGGCGTGCAGGCAGGTAGCGCCCAGTTCGCGCAGCTCGGTAATGCCGGGCTTTTCCTGGCGATAGGTCACGATGACCGGCTGGCCGTCCTGCAGCAGGCGTTTCGCACAGTGCAGGCCGATGCGCTGGCTGGCGCCGGTGATCAGGATGGGGGCTGGGGTCTGGCCCATGCGCGCCTCGCGAAAGTCCACTGGGGAAGCGCCGCGGCGGACAATGTCCTAGCGGCCGGGTAGGGCAAAACTATACCAGCCCCGGCGCGGTGCGGCACGGATGGGGCATAATGGGCGGCCTTGTCTTGCCTTGTGGGAGTGAACATGAAAGTCGCCATTGTGTCCGGTTCGGTCTACGGCACCGCCGAAGAAGTCGCGCGTCACGCCAAGCGCCTGCTCGAAGCGGCCGGCTTCGACGCCTGGTACGACCCGCGCGCCACCCTGGACGCCATGCTCGAATTCGCTCCCGAGGCCTTCCTGGTGGTCACTGCCACGACCGGCATGGGAGACCTGCCCGACAGCTTCCAGCCGCTGTTCCATGCCATCCGCGACCGCCTGCCTGCGGACTGGCGCGGTCGTCCGGGCGCCGTGCTGGCGCTGGGCGATTCCAGCTATGGCGATACCTACTGCGGCGGTGGCGAGCAGGTGCGCGAACTGTTCCTCGAGCTGGGCGTGCAGGAAGTAGTGCCGATGTTGCGCCTGGACGGCAGCGAGACGGTGGATCAGGAAACCGACGCCGAGCCGTGGCTGGCCGACTTCATCGCCGCGCTGAAGGCCTGATGCATTCCCGCGCCCGCTATCTGATCGACACGCTGGATCTCGCTCCGCATCCCGAGGGCGGTTTCTACCGGCGCGTGTTCGAGTCCAGCTTGACGGGCGCTGATGGCCGGCCGCAGTCGTCGGCCATTCTCTTCCTGCTGCCCGCCGGCACCGTCAGCCGCTGGCATTGCGTTGACGCCGACGAGCTCTGGCATTTCCACGAGGGTAGCGCGCTGGAGTTGCTGGTCGCCGAGCGGCCGGATGCCGACGTGCGTCGTGACCTCCTCGGCCCGGTGGGTGAGGGCAGCCTGCCGCAACGCGCAGTCCCCGCCCACGCCTGGCAGGCCGCGCGTTGCCTGGGGGATTACGTGCTGGTGGGCTGCACGGTGTCCCCCGCATTCGAGTTCGCCGGCTTCCGCCTGCTGTCGGACGATAGGGAGGCGCAGCAGGATTGGCCGCGCCTGAAGGACGAGTTCGCCGATCTGATCTGAGGGGGTTCAGATGATTCCGGTGCCGCTGTTTTCCACGGCCTTCCTGGTCGTGCTGGGTATTTCCTCCCTCGCGGCCCTGGCGCTGCTGCTGTGGCTGCTGGTGCTGGCTATCTTCCGCTCCGCGCGCCAGTGGTGGGGGCAGCATCGTGTCGTCTCCTGGAGCCTGCTGGTCGTGCTGCTGGTGCTGTGTGTTCCACAGGCCTACCTGGCCTACGTCTGGCATGTCGTCGGCGAGGACGTGCAGCAGGAAGAGGCGGCTCGCCACCCGACGCTCACCGAGCCTGCGCGCATCCGTGGCCTCAACCTGCCAGGCGGCACGCGCCTGTCGTTGCCCAGCTCCCACGAACAGCAGGACGCCGAGGAGGCCGAGTTTCCAGTACCGACCGTGATCCACGGGATTCCCGCGCTTTCCGTACGCTTCAGTTCCACCTGGGATGACCAGGCGCCGCCGGGCAGTTCGGTGGAGCTGCCCGTCTTCGAGTTGCGCGTCGCCCAGCCGGTCAGCGTGGACGGCTGGCGCTGCAATGCGGACAAGGCGGTGAGGGTAGCGGTACGGGCGCAGACCCAGAGTGAGCTGCGCGGTTGCCTGCTGGCGGAAGGCAATCGCGTGGCCGGCCTGGACATCCCGCCGGGCAGTGAACTGATGCGCTACACCACCACCTACGGTGACGGCCTGCGTGACGCAAACGTGTGGCGCATCGATGTGCATGCACCGCTGCAACTGGGCCCGCTGCCGCTGTCCGGCGTCACCCTGCTGCTGGACCGCGAGCGCAAGCTGTTCGGCTTCGAGAGCGCCAAGCTGGCACGGGATTTCACCCTGGGCGAGATGCGCTATCCCGCCGGGACCCAATTGCAGTCGGTCAACCGCACCCTGCGCGACCGCTCACCAGGCGCCTGGCTGTTCACGCCGGTAAACGGCAAGGCGGCGCAACGCAAGGGGGGCGAGACGGTGCCCGAGGGCATGACGGTGGTGCAGCAGCCTGACGGGCGTGTCGAGGGCGAGCTGCCCAACGAGCGGGCGGGCGTGTTCGTCTTCGAGATCTTCGATTTCTCGGCGGAGGATTCGGGTTCGTAGGATGGGATTCGCGGCGCTCTAGCCGTCCTGCGAGCGTGCTGCGTTACCGTTTGACGGGTGCAGCGGCATCTCGACCATCAGCGCCAGCCAGGCCTTCGCCGCATTCGACAGGTAGGCCTCGCGGCGCCAGATGAAACTGATGTCCCAGCGCAGGTCCGGCTGGCTCAGCAGCACGCGGACCAGCCCCGGTCGCTCCAGGTCCTTCGCCACCACCCGCGGCAGCAGCACCGCGCCTTGCCCGGCGGCAACCAGTGCGCCGAGGAAGTCCGCCTGGCCGCTGCGGCCGCCTTCCTTCGGTTCGAAGCCGGCCTCGCGGCAGGCACGCAGCAGGCGGTCGTTGAGGGTGAAACTCTGCTGGTAGAGCAGGAAGGGCGTGTCGGAGAGTTCTGCCAGTTCCAGGCTTTCGCGCCCGGCCAGTAGGTGCGCGGCGGGCAGCAGCACGTCCAGCGGTTCGTTGCAGAAGGGCTGCCAGTCGAATCCTGGGTCGTCCGGCGTCAGGCCCCCGCCCAGCTCCAGTTCGCCGCTGTAAACCATCTCCTCCATGGTCTTGCTGCCGCCTTCGATCAGGTGCACGTCGATGTTCGGGTAGCGCCGCCGGTACTCGGCGAAGCGCCCGGCGAACAACGCGTCGGCGCCCAGCAGTGGCAGGCCAAGGCGCAGCTCACCGCGGTGCAGATGGGTGAGATCGTCCAGCTCGGTGTGCAGCTCGCGGCGCAGGCGCAACATGTCTTCGGCACGGCGCAGCACCACCTCGCCGGCGGCGGTGAGGCGAATGTGCGGCCCGCTGCGCTCCAGCAGTTGCACGCGCAGGCTCTGCTCCAGTTGGGCAACCTGCTTGCTTACCGCCGACTGGCTGGCGTTCAGGTATACCGCCGCCTGGGTGAAACTACCGTGGCGCACGACTTCGGCAAAGGTGCGCAGCTGCTTGAATTCCATTCTGGAATGGCTCCGATTCGATCTATTCGCTTTGGGGATGATAGGCGCGGGAGTAGGCTTTGCGCCATTCCCAACCGATTTCTTCATCCGCTCAACGCATCGAGATCGCCGCCATGTTCCGCCGCGCCGCCCGCCTGATTGTCGAACTCGCCGTCCTCGTGGCCTTCTGGTGGATCGGCGGCTGGATTGCCACGCTCACCGGCCTGCCCCTGCCGGGCGGGGTGATCGGGCTGGCCATGCTGCTGGTGCTGTTCGCCTGTGGGGCGATCCGCCCGGCCCTGCTGCAGGGCGGCGCCGGCCTGCTGCTGGCGGAGATGCTGCTGTTCTTCATCCCCGCGCTGATGAGCCTGCTGGACTATGGCCCGCTGCTGCGCAGCGAGGGCTGGAAGATTCTGCTGGTGATCACCGCCAGTACCGTGATGGTGATGCTGTCCACCGCCCTGGCAGTGGAGTGGATGTGCCGCTGGAGATCGCGCCATGAGCCTCGATAAGCAAGCCCTGTTCTGGTTGGTCGTCACCCTCGGCGGCTACCTGCTCAGCCGTACCCTCTACCGCCGTTTCCAGCAGTATTGGCTGTCGCCCATCGTCTTCGTCCCGGTGCTGCTGTTCGCCCTGGCGATCCCGATGCAGGCCCGCTATGCCGACTACGCGCGTGATACCAGTTGGCTGGTGGCGCTGCTCGGCCCGGCCACCGTGGCCTTCGCCATCCCGATCTGGCAGCAGCGCGCCTTGCTCGCCCGCCACTGGCCGGCGCTGCTGACCGGCATGCTGGCCGGATCGACCATGGCGATCGGCAGTTCCTGGGCGCTGGCCCACGCGCTGGCGCTGGACGGGCAGGTGACGCTGTCGCTGATTCCGCGTTCGATCACCACGCCGTTCGCCATGGAAATGTCCCACGACCTGGGGGGCGTGCCGGCGCTGACCGCCGCCTTCGTGATGATTACCGGGGTCTTCGGGGCACTGATCGGTGGTGTGCTGATGAAGATGCTGCACCTGCGCTCCGCCCTGGCCCGCGGCGCGTTGCTGGGCGTCGGTGCCCACGGTGCGGGCACCAGCCGGGCGTACGAGTTCGGTGGCGAGGAGGGCTCGGCGGCTGGTCTGCTGATGGTCCTGACCGGGCTGTTCAACCTGCTGCTGGCGCCGGTCCTGGCCTGGTGCCTGTAAGGGGGGATCAGCTCAGCTCATACGCATCGAGCATGCGCGAGGTGTCGGCGGGGGAGTTGAACATCATCACGTCGATGATCGACAAACCCGCCTCGAAGGTCGGGCGCTTCTGGTCATAGGGTGACAGCCGGGGCTCCTGGAAGCGCAGTGTGAGTCCGGCATCGTTGTACTTGCTGCGATCGAAGAAGCTCTGCCCGCCCGGCGGGTTCCAGTACTCCTCCACGCCGCCCAGGGCCTTGCAGATGTTCAGCGCCCACTCATCGGGCGCGTGCGGTTTTTCGATCGGTAACTCCATGCGCGAGAGCACCGGCATCTTGCGCGGGAAGCCCAGGTAGGCGCAGGTCGCCTCCAGGGTGGTCTTGTTCACCGAGACGATGTCGTCGAAGGGGTGATCCAGCGAAGCGGCGATCATCTCCCGCACGTCGCGGTAGTACGGCGCGATCTTGCGATACACATCCAGTTGCGAGAACAGGCTGCGCCGCCAGTCCTGGCGGTTGTCCAGGCGCACATCCTTGATCAGCGCATGGCGGTGGTGCTTGATCCGCGGCACGCGGATGTACGACCAGCCGCCCTGATGTTTGAGGATTCGGTTGCGCTCGATCCAGCCGTGGTGGATGTACTGCACGGTGTCGAACAGGACGAACAGGTCGGTGTGCTTGATCAGGCTGAAGTAGCCCAGGTACGGAAAGAAATAGGGTTGCATGATGGCGGTTCGTTTCACGTCGGCTGCCTCGTTGGCCGAACTGGAGTCTCCTCCCGACTCCCGGGTACTGCGTGGAAATGGTGCTGGTCAGGAATAGTGCGAAAGATATTGCGAAATGTTTCCAGGTGAAGCGGGACGCCCGAAAGGGCGCTGGGGGCAGGGATGGAAATCGGGCACGCTTCCGCCAGCCCTGACGCGCGAACTGGCTGCCGCACTGTCTGGATAGCGCTTTTGGAGGGGGTCACGGGACGCAGGTTGATTGAGCGCCGCCGGCAGCGACTAACGCCACTATAGGTGGGGAAACTGCTGACGCAAGGCGAATTATCGGCTTGCGCTTATAGGGGAACATTCGCCAGACGTTGCCAGAGGCAACTGTCAGTTCCGTGACAGTCGCTGCGCCGCTGCGCTGACTAGACTGCGCCATCGAACAACAACAACGAAGAGGCTACCGCCCATGCACGCCGCTCACCCGCTGCCCACCGTGAACGTCAAGGACCAGGTCTCCGCCGCCGAATGGCAGACCCGCGTCGACCTCGCTGCCTGCTACCGGCTGATTGCCCTGCAGGGTTGGGACGACCTGATCTTCACCCACATCTCGGCCAAGGTCCCCGGCACCGAGGACTTCCTGATCAACCCCTACGGCATGATGTTCCACGAGATCACCGCGTCGAGCCTGGTGAAAGTGGATGCCTCTGGCAAGAAGCTGATGGACAGCCCCTACGACATCAACCCGGCCGGCTACACCATCCACAGCGCCATCCATGACGTACGCCACGACGTGGCCTGCGTGCTGCACACCCACACCGCCGCCGGCATTGCCGTGTCCGCGCAGAAGCAGGGCCTCCTGCCGATCTCCCAGCAGTCGCTGTTCGTCCTCTCCAGCCTGGCCTATCACGGCTACGAAGGGGTGGCGCTGAACCATGACGAGAAGGCGCGCTTGCAGGCGGACCTGGGCGAAGCCAACTTCATGATCCTGCCCAACCATGGGCTGCTGACCTGCTCCGCGACCATCGCCGACACCTTCCTGATGATGTTCACCCTGCAGCGCGCCTGCGAGATCCAGGTGCTGGCCCAGGGCGGCGGCGCCGAGCTGATCCTGATCCCGCAGCCGATCCTCGATGGCGCCCGCGCCATGGCCGCGGCCGTGACCAAGAGCAAGCAGGGCATGGGTGGCGCGCTGGCGTGGCCGGCGCTGCTGCGCAAGCTGGACCTGCAGAACCCCGGCTACCGCGACTGATGGCGCTGCCCGGCATCGCCCTGCGCGACTGGCGCGCGCAGGGCAGCGACTTCATCTTCCGTGGCCTGCCGATCCGCTACTGGAGCGCCGGCAGTGGCGCTCCGCTGCTGTTGGTCCACGGTTTCCCCACCGCTTCCTGGGACTGGCACACCCTCTGGCAGCCGTTGGCCGAGCGCTACCGGGTCATCGCCTGCGACATGCTCGGCTTCGGCGATTCCGCCAAACCCAAGGGGCATGACTACCGCATCCTCGAGCAGGCCGACCTGCAGCAGGCGCTGCTCCAGCACCTGGGCGTGCACGAGCCTGTGCACCTGCTGGTGCATGACTACGGCAACAGCGTCGGCCAGGAACTGCTGGTGCGGCACGAGGAAGGCGATTTTCCGCTGGTGTCGTTGGTCTTCCTCAATGGCGGGCTATTCCCGGAGACCCACCGCGCGGTGCTCTCGCAGAAGCTCCTGCTCAGCCCGTTCGGCTCGCTGTTCGGCCGGCTGTTCGACCGCAAGCGCCTGGCGCAGAACTTCGCCAAGGTGTTCGGCCCGCACACCCAGCCGTCCGAAGCGGAGCTCGATGCCTTCTGGGAGCTGATCCGCCACAACGACGGGCCGCGCGTCATGCACCGGCTGATCCATTACATTCTCGACCGTCGGGAGCACCGCGAACGCTGGGTCGGTGCGATGCAGCGCACGGCGGTGCCGCTACGGCTGATCGACGGGCCGGAAGACCCCATCTCCGGCGCGCACATGGTGGTTCGCTACCGGGAGCTGATCCCGCAACCGGATACCGTCGAACTGCCCGGCATCGGCCACTACCCGCAGGTTGAGGCACCGGAGCAGGTGCTCCAGCACTACCTGGCGTTCCGGCAGGAGCGCGCGCCGTAGGTACGGACCGATCCGCGTGCAGTTTCGGAACTGCCTGATGGATCGGCCCTGAGTGGCAGCGGTAGCGTCCCCGGTTTTTCCTGGCCGGAGGCCGTCGCCATGTCACTCAGATCCGTCATTCCCGTCCGCCAGCCGCAAGGTTCTTGGCTGTACCGGGCGCTGCTGTACCTGCGCCGGGACTTTGCCGCCGTCGCCATTCTCCTGCTGGTGCTGCTGGCCGGTGTCTTCGCGGCCGGCGGCTATTGCGCCTGGATTACCCAGAGCTGGTTGCCGGCAGCCCTGGGCTCGCTGGCGTTGCTCCCGGCCGTCGGCCTGCTGCTGTTCTGGAGCGAGTACGACTGGTGGCTGTTCAAGCTGGGCCCCCGCGGCGATCTGAACCTGCCGATGCGCTGACGGATCATCCCCTGGCCTTATCGGACACCATTCGCCTCGGTCGTCTTGGTTGTGACCGGATCGTGACTGCCGGACACTCCGGGAAAAACCATCCTGCCTGGAGCCCCAATCATGAGTGATGCCCTGCGTTTCGACGGAAAAGTCGTGATCGTTACCGGAGCCGGTGGCGGTATCGGCCGCGCCCACGCCCTGCTGTTCGCCAAGCACGGCGCCAAGGTGGTGGTGAACGACCTGGGCGGCAGCACCCATGGCGAAGGCGCCAACGCCTCGGCCGCCGACCGCGTGGTCGCGGAAATCCGTGAAGCGGGCGGCACCGCCATCGCCAACCATGACTCGGTGACCGACGGCGAGAAGATCGTCCGCCAGGCCGTCGAGGAATTCGGTCGCATCGATGTGGTGGTGAACAACGCCGGCATCCTGCGCGACAAGACCTTCCACAAGATGGAAGACGCCGATTGGGACCTGGTCTACAAGGTCCATGTCGAGGGCGCCTACAAGGTGACCCGCGCCGCCTGGCCGTTCATGCGCGAGCAGGGCTACGGCCGGGTGATCTTCACCTCGTCCACCTCCGGCATCTACGGCAACTTCGGTCAGAGCAACTACGGCATGGCCAAGCTGGGCCTCTATGGCCTGACCCGCAACCTGGCCATCGAAGGCCGCAAGAACAATATCTTCGTCAACGCCATCGCCCCTACCGGCGGTACCCGCATGACCGAAGGCCTGATTCCGCCGCAGGTGTTCGAGGCACTCAAGCCTGAGCTGGTCAGTCCGCTGGTCGTGTACCTGGGCAGCGAAGCCTGCCAGGAGACGTCGGGCCTGTTCGAGGTGGGCGGCGGCTGGATCGGCAAGGTGCGCTGGGAGCGCAGCCTGGGCGTGGGTTTCGATCCGCGCGAGGGCTTCAGCGTCGAGGACGTGGCCGCCAACTTCGCGCAGATCTGCGATTTCGAGAATGCCGTGCACCCGAAAGACAACGTCGAAGCGCTGCGCGAGATGATGGCGAACCTGCAGAAATACACCGGTTGATCCGGCCAGCCTGACCGGCGGAACAGCCAGCAGGGCTGTTCCGCGGCGGCGAACGCAGTAAGGTGAAAGGGCCGGCTCAATGCCGGCCCTTTGCTTTTCCGCTTCCCGGCCCGAGGAGTTCGCCATGAGCGTGATAATCCAGAAGAACGGCGCGGTGACCACCCTGGTCATTGCCCGCCCTGCGGTACGTAACGCCGTGGACCTGCCGACCGCCCAGGCGCTCGCCGATGCTCTGCGTGACTTCGAGCAGGACGAGGACGCCCGTGTCGCCGTGCTCACCGGCGCCGGCGGGACCTTCTGCGCGGGCGCCGACCTGGCGGCGGTGGCGGAGGATGGGGATCGGCGCAATCGCCTGGAAATGGAAGGGGACGGGCCGATGGGCCCGAGCCGCATGCAACTGTCCAAGCCGCTGATCGCCGCCATCGAAGGCTACGCCGTAGCCGGCGGCCTGGAGCTGGCGCTGCTGGCGGACCTGCGGGTGATGGCCGAGGACGCGGTGTGCGGGGTGTTCTGCCGGCGCTTCGGCGTGCCGCTGATCGATGGCGGCACGGTGCGCTTGCCGCGCATCGTTGGCCAGGGCAGGGCGCTGGACCTGATTCTCACCGGCCGCCCGGTCGGTGCGCAGGAGGCGCTTGCCATGGGGCTGGCCAATCGCATGGTGCCCAGCGGGCAGGCGCTGGAGTCAGCCGAGGAACTGGCGCGGGAGATCGCCGAGTTTCCACAGCGCTGCATGCTGGCCGATCGTGACAGTGTCTTCGCGCAGTGGAACCTGTCGTTCGACGTGGCGCTGGCCAACGAATTCCAGGGCGGGATGGCGGTGATCGAAAGCGGCGAGACGGTGAATGGGGCAAAGCGGTTTGCAGGCGGGGAGGGGCGGCACGGTCGCTTCTAGGCAGAAAGGCGGAGGCTTTTCGCCTCCGCCACCGTCATCAATCGCGTTCGATGATCACGTAGGTCTTGCGCACGGTTTCCTGGATGTCCCAGATGCCCAGGCTGTTCTGCGGCAGCAGGAAGGCGTCGCCGGCCTGGAAGGCGATCGGCTCGCCACCGTCCGGGGTGAAGGTGCCGCGGCCGGAGATGAAGTGGCAGAACTCCTGCTCGACGATCTGGCGGCGCCAGCGACCGGGGGTGCATTCCCAGATGCCGGTTTCCACGCGGTCGGTGCGCTCGATGGCTTCCACGCGGGTCTCGGAGATCGGTTCGCCCAATGGCACGGCTACCGGATTGGCTTCACCGAGCTCGGCGTGCAGGGTGTTCTTCAGGTGGGTCAGTTTCATACGGGGCTCCAGTGGGGGCTCTGTTCTGCTTTCTATCCAGGGGCCGGCGAATCAGCCGACCTTCCAGGTCATCAGGTTTTCCATGCTGGCGGCGACCTTCTCGGCCAACCGACGGCGCCAGGGCGCGCTGTGCGGATTGGCCAGCACATCGTCCTCGTGCACGAAGCTGCGGATGATGGCGTTGTAGCCCAGCCAGCGGCAGGGTTCGGGCTCCCAGCCACGCAGTCCGTCCTGCACGCTGCGGTCATCGATGACCCACGGTTGGCGGGTGAGGGCACTGTCCTGGCCGAGGATCAGGTCGGCGAGGGTGCGGCCGCCCAGGTTGGTGGCACCGACACCTTCGCCGCCGTAGCCGCCGGCCAGGGCGATGCCGTTGCGACGGTCGATCAGCATGTGCGGGTGGAAGCGTCGCGACATGCCCAGGTTGCCGCCCCAGGTGTGGGTGATGCGCACGTCCTTCAGTTGCGGGAACAGTTCGCTGAACAGGTAGCGGCGCAGGCCGACTTCATCCTCGGTCAGGCTGAAGTCGTTACGCAGCTTGCCGCCGAAGCGATAGCCGCCGCGGGCGCCGAAGGCCAGGCGGTTGTCCGGGGTGCGCTGGCCGTAGGTGACCTGGCGGCTGAATTCGCTGAAGGCCTGGCCCTTGTCGAGGCCGATCTCGGCCCATACCGATTCGGGCAGTGGCTCGGTGGCTACCAGCAGGCTCTGTACCGGGAGCTGGTAGTTGCCCAGCGGCGGCAGGTCGGCGGCGTAGCCTTCGATGGCCGGCACGACCCAGTGTGCCTTCAGCTCGCCCTCGCCGGTGCGCAGCAGGCCGGGTGCCCAGTGGGTGACGCGGCTCTTCTCGAAAATCTGCGTGCCCTGGCGTTCCACGGCGCGGGCCAGGCCACGGACCAGCTTGGCCGGATCGATGGTGGCGCAGTGCGGGGTGTGGATGGCGCCCAGCGCGCTGGGAATGCGCAGCTGCTCGTCCAGCTCGCTCTTGCTCAGCCAGCGGTAATCGTCCTCGGTCAGGCCTTCGGCGTGCAGGTGGGCGAGGTACTCGCGCAGGCGGGTTTCCTGCTCCGGGTAGCGTGCGGCGGTGTAGAGCACGCCGGCCTTGCGGTAGTCACAGTCGATGCCTTCGCGATCGAGCACGCGGGCTACTTCATCGGGAATGTCGTGCAGCAGGTCGTAGGACGCGCGGCGCTGCTCGGGCGACAGGCCGGCGAGCAGGCGGTCTTCGCCGAGCATGTTACCCATCAGCCAGCCGCCGTTGCGGCCCGAGGCGCCGAAGCCGGCAGTCTCGGCCTCGACGATGGCGATCTTCAGCTGCGGTGCGCGCAGCTTCAGGTAGTAGGCGGTCCACAGGCCGGTGTAACCGGCGCCGGCGATGGCCACATCGACGTCCAGGGTGCCCTGCAGGGATGGCCGCGGGACGAGATCATCGTCCAGCTGGTTCATCCACAGACTGATATGACGCCATGCCGACATAGACGACTCCAAAAGGAAGAAGGGGGAATGTCGGCAAGCCTAGATTTGGCGCGGGGTTCTGTCGTGCGCGCGGGTACGCGAGGATTGCTCGCGTACCCGCCGGCAGGGGCGCATCAGGTCTCCTGCTGTTCCTCGCGCAGGCGCTTCAGGTACTCGCGGGGAGACTGGCCGGTCTGCTGGCGGAAGCAGCGATAGAAGGCCGAGAGCGAGTTGAAGCCGGCGGAGAAGGCGAGCTCGTCGATGCGTGACGGCAGCGGCGGACGCAGTTGGCTGAGCAGGTGGGTCAGGCGCGTCTGGTTGACGTACTGGTAGAAGCTCAGGCCCATCACCTGGTTGAGCAGGTAGGAAATCTGGTTGCGCGTGTAGCCGGTGGCGGTGGCGACCTGGGTCAGGTCCAGGTCCGGCGCGAGGTACGGCTGGCTCTTGCTGAAATAGTCTTCCAGGTCGCTGGCCAACTGGCTGAGCTGGCGCGGCGAGAGGCCCAGGCGGCTGGTGGCCGGACGCGGGTCGATGGCCTGCGGGCGGTTTTCGCCCCCTTCGCGCACCACCGAGGCGTATTCGTTGATGCGCCAGATCAGGCCGTCACGCACGGTGATGGCCTCGCTGGAATGGAAGGTCGCCAGCCGGCCGCTCAGGGTCACCGCGATGCGGTACTGGATGAAGGCGGTATCGCCATCCACGCGGATGCGGTCGATGTGGTCGAGGAACTCTTCCGGGCGGCTGGGCATGGTGCCCCGCACATAGTCGCGCAGATCGGCGTAACCCAGGGTGCGGTTCTGGAAGAAATCGTTGTACTGCACCTGCGGGTGATACAGCGCGAGCACCGCTTCGAGGTCGCGATGCTTCCAGCACTGGTGATAGCGCAGCACCACCTCGCGGGTCTGCTCGGTCAGGTGACTGTCGGTCGGGCGTTGGTCGATGGCTTGCATAGGCGGCTAAGGATGCCCCAGACCGCGCCGCTGCGGTAGTGGTAATCGTTCTGCCGACCGCTCCGTACTATCCATCGTCTCGATGATCCGTCATCGCCTGCACCAATATCGCGCGCAATGACGCATGCCAGAGGGGGGATTCACTCTTTCGGGCGACACGCCAAATACCACCTTGGAGCGCTTACTCCCCGTCAGGACGCTCAGTAGGGTGTAGCCACCTAGACACCGTCAGGAGAGCCGCATGACAACAAAAACAAGGCGCGGATTCTTCCAACCGCAACTTCTTGCCACCGCTGTCGCCCTGGGATGCGCCACCCAGGCTCAAGCAGTCAATTTCAACATCGGGGAGATTGAAGGGCAGTTCGATTCCAGCCTGTCCGTGGGGGCCAGCTGGAGTACCCAGAGTCCGAAGCAGGATCTGATCGGCGCCGCCAACGGCGGCCACGGCATGACCCAGACCAACGACGATGGCCGGCTGAACTTCCGCAAGGGGGACACCTTCTCGAAGATCTTCAAGGGCATCCACGACCTGGAGCTGAAGTACGGGGACTTCGGCGTGTTCACCCGAGGCAAGTACTGGTACGACTTCCGCCTGAAGGACGAGAGCACCGACTGGAAGCAGATTTCCGACGATGGCCGCAAGGAAGGCGCCAAGTCTTCCGGCGCCCAGTTGCTGGATGCCTTCGGCTACTACAACTATTCCATCGCCGACCTGCCGGGCACCGTGCGCCTGGGCAAACAGGTGGTGAGCTGGGGTGAAAGCACCTTCATCGGCAACAGCATCAACACCATCAACCCCATCGACGTCTCCGCCTTCCGTCGTCCCGGTTCGGAAATCAAGGAAGGCCTGATCCCGGTGAACATGCTCTATCTGTCCCAGAGCGTGACCGATTCGCTGTCCGTGGAAGGCTTCTACCAGCTGGAGTGGGACCAGACGGTACTGGATAACTGCGGCACCTTCTTCTCGACCACCGACGTCGCCGCCGACGGTTGCAAGACCAACTACAACATTCTCGATCCGGCCACCGTCAATGCACTGAACGCACCGGCGACCAAGGCACTGCTCAACTCGCTGAACGTCACTGTCACTCCCGAAGGCCTGATGGTGCCGCGCGGCGCCGACCGCGATGCCCGCGACTCCGGCCAGTGGGGCCTGGCGCTGCGCTGGCTGGGCGACGACGTGGAATATGGCGCCTACGCCATGAACTACCACAGCCGCACGCCCATCGTGAGCATGCAGAACGCCGGCACCGCCGACATCGGCAATGCCCTGCGCGCCATCGGAGCCGGCGCCTCGGCACTGGCCCAGCCGATCCTGCTCGGCCGCGGCAGCTACTTCCTCGAATACCCCGAGGACATCCGCCTGTATGGGCTGAGCTTCTCCACCACCCTGCCCACCGGCACCGCGTGGAACGG
Source organism: Pseudomonas sp. BB438 (assembly GCF_057180225.1). NCBI lineage: Bacteria > Pseudomonadati > Pseudomonadota > Gammaproteobacteria > Pseudomonadales > Pseudomonadaceae > Pseudomonas > Pseudomonas sp. BB438. Next base: position 5,337,860 of record NZ_CM170001.1, on the reverse strand, counting down.
CGAGATCAGCTACCGGCCGAACATGCCGCTGCAACTCAACACCACCGACCTGACACCGTTGCTCGCCACCACCGTGGCCGGCGGGTTCGCCACGGGCGGCGTGGCCGGTGCGCTGGCGCAGGCCAACCAGGTCAACCATGGCTACATCCGCAAGGAAGTGACCCAGGCGCAGACCACCTTCACCCACTTCTTCGACCAGACCATGGGCGCAGACCGCCTGACCCTGGTGGGCGAAGTCGGCGTGACCTACGTCGGCGGCATGACCAACAAGGTCGGCGAGCGCTATGGCCGGGACTCGGTCTACGGCGTGCCGGAGAACGCCACGGCGGATGCCGAGTACGGTGACGGTGGCTTCTACACCTCGTCTTCCTGGGGTTACCGCGCCCGCGCCATCTGGGATTACAACAACGTCTTCGCCGGGGTGAACCTCAAGCCGAACGTTGCCTGGTCCCACGACGTGCATGGCTATGGCCCGGTCTTCAACGAAGGCAGCAAGGCCGCCAGCGTCGGTATCGATGCGGACTACCAGAACACCTACACCGCGAGCCTGAACTACACGAACTTCTTCGGCGGCGACTACAACACCATCGTCGATCGTGACTTCGTTTCGCTCAGCTTCGGCGTGAACTTCTGACCTGCCTGCTCAAGGAATCGACATGAGAACGACAAGAATCCTCCAATGCGGCGCACTGGCCCTGAGCCTGCTGTCCTGCGGCGTGATGGCGGCGGTGTCCGCCGACGAAGTGGCCAAGCTGGGTACCAGCCTGACGCCGATGGGCTCGCAGAAGGAAGGCAACGCCGACGGCAGCATCCCGGCCTGGACCGGCGGGATCTCCCGCACCGCCGGCAAGCTGGACGCCAAGGGCTTCCTTTCCAATCCGTTCGCCGACGAGAAGCCGCTGTTCACCATCACCGCGCAGAACGCCGACCAGTACAAGGAAAAGCTCTCCGCCGGCCAGTTGGCGATGTTCAAGCGCTACCCGGATACCTACAAGATCCCGGTGTACAAGACTCACCGCACCTTCGCGCTGCCCGACGACATCTACGCCGCCATCAAGCGTAGCGCCGAGTTCGTCCAGCCGATCAACGACGGCAATGGCCTGGAGAACTTCGAGAAGAGCCGCTACTACGCCTTCCCGTTGCCCAAGAATGGCGTACAGGCGCTGTGGAACCACCTGACCCGCTACCACGGCGGCAACATCTCCCGCTCGGTGGTGCAGGTCGTACCGCAGACCAACGGCAGCTACACGCCGATCCGCTTCGAGGAATCGATCGCGGTGCCGCAGAACATGGGTGACCAGGATGCCAGTAAGACCGGCAACATCCTCACCTACTTCAAGCAGCAGGTAACCGCCCCGGCGCGCCTGGCCGGTAACGTCCTGCTGGTGCACGAGACCCTGGACCAGGTGAAGGAGCCGCGCCTGGCGTGGATCTACAACGCCGGCCAGCGCCGTGTGCGCCGTGCCCCGCAGGTAGCGTACGACGGTCCGGGCACTGCTTCGGACGGCCTGCGGACCTCGGACAACTACGACATGTTCTCCGGCGCCCCGGATCGTTACGACTGGAAACTGGTGGGCAAGCGCGAGATGTACATCCCGTATAACAGTTACCGCCTGAACTCCCCGGAGCTCAAGTACGACGACATCGTCAAGCCGGGCCACATCAACCAGGACCTGACCCGTTACGAACTGCACCGCGTGTGGGAAGTCGTGGGTACCCTGAAGTCCGGCGAGCGCAACATCTACGGCCAGCGCCACTTCTACCTCGACGAGGACAGCTGGCAGATTGCGGTCTCCGAGCTGTACGACGGTCGCGGTCAACTGTGGCGCGTCGGCGAAGGCCACGAGATGACCTTCTATTCCGAACTGGCCACCGGTTACGCTGCCGAGTCGCTGTACGACATCCTCGCAGGCCGCTACGTGACCTTCGGCCTGAACAACGAAGAGAAGCGCGGCTACCAGTTCGGTCAGAAGGCCAGCATGGCTGACTTCACCCCGGCGGCACTGCGCAACACCGGCGTCCGCTGAAGCAACACCCGCTCCTTGGCCCCGGCATCCCTGGTGGATGCCGGATTTCTTTTTTCCCGCCTGCAATGCGTCGCAACCTCTACGCCGGGCCTGAGGGCGGTCTGCGCTATACCGTCCCATGAGTCTGGCTGATGGTCCTTTGCCCGCTCTGCGCACGGGCATAGTCTGGCCTGCAAATGGCCGGAAGAAGCCCATGTCGACAATCGCCCTGCGCAGTCTTACAGAGCACGGTGCGGCGCTGCCTCGCCTGCCCCGCCAGCACCTGCCCCGCGAACGGCTGCACGCCAGCCTGAGCCTCACCGAATGCCGCCTGCGTCTGCTGGTGGCGCCGCCCGGTTGCGGCAAGACGGTGCTGATAAGCGAGTGCGCACGCCTGGCGCCCACCGGTACCCGTGTGGTCTGGCTCGCACTGGGCGGCCGGGCGCTGGAGCCCGAGCAGTTCTGCGAGCGCTTGGGCGAGGCCCTGGGCGTGCCCTGGTCCGGTGAGGCGGCACTGGCGGCCTGGCTGGAGAGTGCCAGCGAGCCGGTCTGGCTGATGCTCGATGACTACCCACGCGCACCCGATCCCGCCCTCGACGACTGCTTCGACCGCCTGCTCGCCGTGGCGTCGCCGCAGATCGGCTGGTGGCTGACCAGCCGTCGCCGCCCGGCCTGCAACCTCACCCGCCTGCTGCTCGAAGGCGAACTGCTGGAACTGGGCGCCAGCACTCTGGCGTTGACCCAGTGCGAGCTCGACGCGTACCTGCAGGCCGCCGGCCTGGAATGGCCGCAAGCCCAGCGCCAGGCGCTGCAGGAGGCGACCCATGGCTGGTTCGCCGGCGTGCGCCTGCGCCTGCTCAGCCTGGGGGCTGAACCCATCGCACCCTGTGCCACCCAGGTCGCCGAGACCGGCAATGGCCTGTTGCAGGACTACCTGCAGCGCGAAGTCCTGGCGAGCCTGCCCGCAGAACTGGCGGAAACACTCTGCGGCCTGGCGCAGATCGCCCGCTTCAATCGCGAGCTCTGCGATTACCTGTTCGACGAACCCGGTCTGGGTCTGGATGGCCTGCAGGCCTGGGGCGTGCTGATCGAGCCGGTGGACAACACCCAGCACTGGTTCCAGGTGGCGCCCATGGTCGCGGCGGCGCTGGCGAGCCTGTCGCGCTGGCCGGCGGCGACCCTGCACCGACGCGCCTGCCAGTGGTTCACCCAGTGCGGGGAAATCCACTCGGCCTTCGAGCACTCGCTGTACGCCGAGCAGCCGGATGTTTCTGCCAGCCTGCTGCAACGCCTGACCGAGGAGCAACTGCTGCACGGGCGCAATGTCGAGCGCGTGCTGCAACTGCGCGAGTCGCTACCCGCCGAACTGCTGTGCAGCACGCCGCGCCTGCTCATCCTCAACGCCTGGACCCTCCTCTTCGTCGGTCGCCTGGACGACGTGGAAGCGCTATTGACCGGTTTCGACCGCTTCCTGCCGATGCCCGGCGAACACCGGCAGCGCGCACTGATCGCCCAGTGGCAAGGCCTCAACGGCATGCTCACCCACGCGCGTGGCCTGCCCGGCGCCCGCGAGCAGTTGCGCGAGGCCTTGCAGTACCTGCCGGAGGAGGCGTGGTCGCAGACGCTGATCTGCCTGTCCGCGCTGACCCAGCAGGCCCAGGCCGAGGGACGCCTGGCCGAAGCCCGACTGATCAACCGTGAGGCGCTTCGGCGCGCGCGTCTGCAAGGCAGCACCACCTTCGAAGCGCTGCTGGAGCTGGACCGTGCGCAGTGGCTTGAACAGCGCGGCGAACTGCAACGCGCCGACGCGCTGCTGGCTCGGGTTCAGGAATACCTCGACGAGATGCGCATCACCTGCAACGCCATGGCCGGACGTGTCGCGCTTCGGCGTGGCTGGCTGTGCCTGCGCCAGGGACGTGACGAGGAGGCTCGTGAGCTGTTCATCGCCGGCCTGAACGAAACCCGCCGCAGCCACGACCCGAGCCTGATCTATGGCTTCACCGGCCTGGCCTGGCTGGACGCGCTGGACGGTGACACCGATGGCGCTTTCAGCCGTCTGCTGGAGGTCGAGCGGCTCATGCAGCTGCAGCACGTGCCGGAGCCGATCTATCGCGGCCCGCTATTGCTCGCCAGCGGTGCCCTTCACCTGCGGCAGCACCGCGCGGGATCGGCGCGGGAAATCCTCCAGCGGGTCGCCTCGCGTTACCGCGCCGACCAGCTCAGCCCGCCCGCCGCGGCGCCTGACCAGATCCTGCGCGTCGAGCACCATCTGGCCCTGGCCGAACTCTATGACGGCGACCTGGACACCGCCGTGCGGCGTCTTCTGGCGATGCTGCCGGACCTGTTGCGAGAGGGACGCAATACCCTGGCCTGCGATGTCTGGCTGGCCCTGGCCGAGGCGCACTTCATCGCCGGCAACCTGGATGACGCGCGCGGTGCGCTGGACGAAGGCGTCGCCCTGGCCCAGCGCTTCAGTCTGCTCTCCACCCTGCGCGAAACCCAGCGCCGCCAGCCCGGCCTGTTCGGCCTGCGTCCCCATGCGGGCGAGATGGCCCCGCACAACCTGCTCAGCCTGCGCGAGCTCTCGGTGCTGGAACTGATTGCCCGCGGCTGCTCGAACCTGGAGATCGGCGAGCGTCTCTACATTTCCCTGCACACGGTGAAGACGCACGCCCGGCGGATCAACGGCAAGCTCGGCGTGGAGCGACGCACCCAGGCGGTGGCCCGAGCGAAGGAGCTGGGGCTGCTGAAGGTCTGAACCTGGAGAAGTCCCGTGGCGCTAGTGCAGCGCCTTGGGCGGCATGGTGATCTCGGCCAGGCGCTGGGCCAGGCGCATCTGCTCGGCAGCATCGTCGCTGAGCAGCATGGCGCGCTCCAGGTCGTAGCGTTCGGCCTGTGGACAATCCAGAACGTGATAGAGATCGGCTCGGGCGAGGTGATCGCTGGCGCTGGGCGGTCCGAGTTCGAGCACGCGTTGGGCATCCCGCAGCGCCGCCAGTGGTTCACCGGCGGCCAGGTGCAACTGACGAAGATTGCGTGACAGCCGCTGCAGCATCTCGGCAGCGCTGGCCACACGCAGGTGCTCGGCGGACAGTTCGACAGTGGCGCCCAGTTGACGTGCCAACAGGTCGCGGCAGTCGCGGGTATAGAGGCGGCGGCCGGTAGCCGGATCGAGCAGGTGGTCGGCGCCGGGTACGCGCAGCAGGAAGCGTCCGGGGAAATTCACCCCCACCAGAACGATGCCGTTGCGCCTTGCCATCTCCAGGGCGATCAGCGCCAGTGACAGCGGCTGGCCGTGGCGGCGCTGCAACACCTGGGGAAGCAGGGCGGCGCGTGGGTGCAGTGGGTATTCATCGTCTTCGGCGAAACCCAGTTCGCTCAGTCGCCGCAGCAGGAACTGTGCACGCTCCGCATCGCCGGTGCCCTGCGGCAGCGCCACTGCAACCTGGTGCGCGAGCGCATCGAACAGCCGCAGCGCCTGATCGGGCGGCAGGTGCGGTTCGTGCTCGACGGCGATCCACAGCGCCGCCTCGAACAGGGCGGGCGGGTCCTGGGCAAGACAGGCAAGGCAGGCTTGACGCGGGTCCATGGCGTTCTCCGGCTGACCCTGCGGTTGTAACCGGAGCGCGAGGCACTCGTCCAGTGGCGCGGTCGTCGCCCGTGAAGGTGATGTGACAGCGGCTGCCTATACTGGAAGAGCACGCTTTCGGAACGCCGTTCATTACCAGCAAGGGAGCGCCGCCATGTTCGACATGATGGAAGCCACCCGGCTCGAGTCGCTGCATCTCTTTCAGGACCCGGCCACGGGACTCAAGGCCATCATCGCCATCCACAACTCCCGGCTCGGGCCTGCACTGGGAGGCTGCCGTTACCTGCCATATCCCAGCGACGATGCTGCACTGCGCGACGCCGCACGCCTGGCCCAGGGCATGAGCTACAAGGCCGCCCTGGCCGGCCTGCGTCAGGGTGGTGGCAAGGCGGTGATCCTGCGTGCCGCGCACGTGAAGAATCGTGGCGAGTTGTTCGAAGCCTTCGGCCGAATGATCGATACGCTTGGCGGTGCCTACGTCACCGCGGTGGACAGCGGCACCTCCAGCGCCGACATGGACTGCATCGCCCAGTTCACCCGTCATGTCACCAGCACCACCAGCGGTGGCGATCCTTCTCCGCACACGGCGCTGGGAGTCTTCGCGGGTATCCGCGCCAGCGCCCAGGCGCGCCTGGGCAGCGATGACCTCGATGGTCTGCGTGTAGCGATTCAGGGGCTGGGTAACGTCGGGTATGCGCTGGCCGAGCATCTGTCGGCGGCGGGCGCTGAACTGTTGGTCAGTGATATCGACGCGGGCAAGGTGCAACTCGCGGTGGAGCAACTGGGTGCCCGGCCGGTGCCCAACGAGGCGCTGCTGACCACGCCGTGCGACATCCTTGCGCCCTGTGGGTTGGGCGGCGTGCTGACGTCACATGTGGTAGGCCATCTGCGCTGTGCCGCCGTGGCCGGGGCGGCGAACAATCAACTGGCGCATGCGGATGTCGCCGACGAGCTGGAGGGGCGGGGCATCCTTTACGCGCCTGATTACGTGATCAATTCCGGCGGGTTGATCTACGTCGCCCTGCAACACCAGGGCGAGACCCTGCCGGTCATCACGGCACATCTGTCACGCATCGCCGAGCGTCTGACCGAAGTCTACGCCCACGCCCAGGCCGATCACCTGTCGCCGGCGCGGGTGGCTGACAAGCTCGCCGAGCGGATCCTCTACGGCGAATATTCAGGCCATTGATCAGACACCGTGCAGGAGTGGGCCTTGTCGGCACGCTCCTGAAGGGCTCACGCCGACTCATTCCTCGGCAGCGGATTCGCTGAAGATCTCGCTCAGTGCGTCGGGCTGGTTCTTGAAGGCGCGAGCGAAGGCGTCGCGGTTCCTGGCCATGAAGATGCCGATCTCCTCGACCTGATCCTCCTTGAGCGAAGGCACCGCCTTCTGCAGCACGTCGGCCAGCGTTTCCGCCAGCTCCAGCATCTTGTCATGCCGGTCGGCTTCTGCCTTATCCATGAACAGGCGCTCCGGATCGCGGCTGCTGCGGTACACCACTTCGACGGCCATTCATCACCTCGTAAGCCTTCTTTTGATTGGGAGTAAGAAATAACTGTTTATTTATACAGTAAAATGATCGCGCAATGCTACTGCGGCTGAGCGAATCATTGCCAGCAGCGTAGACGCAGTCGTAGGAAGTGCCTGTATCTGGCCACTATCGGCGGCGGCCCAAAGCAGTGCGCGCGCCCTTTAGGCGCGCGCGGTGGAGCGAGGTGACGGGCGCAATGAATCGTCAGTCAGATAGCTCTGTAGGAAGGGTTTCTGGCGGGGTGACGCGTCAGGACGCGATCGGCAGGCCGTTTGCGCCACGCGTCATGGCAGCCAGCAACTGTGGCGCCGTGCCGCCTTGCTCGATGGCGATGCCGAAGCGGATGCTCTGGATGAAGCGTTCCAGCTGTTCCGGGTCCTGCAACTGGGTGTTGCGGATCAGGCGGCGCGCGGCCACCCCAGCCTCGGTGGAGAGGGTCAGTACGATGCTACCGTCGGGCCGTTCAAGGCTGAAGTTGACGCGGTACTGTTCCTGGAAGGCGTCGGTCAGCGTCTGAAAGGGACTTTCCATCACTCGTTCCTGCCTGTTCTGTGGCATGCCCCTGAATGGACTCGGGACCGGCCGAAAAAGTTCGCAGTCATATTCGCGCAGCCCATCTGTGCCATGACTGCGCAAGATCAATGGCGTAGCCCTTGCAGGCTTCACGCCAACCAAGCCTTGTATTGCGGAGAAGCGACGAATGAAACAGAACTGGGCCGAGCGCCTGAGCGAGCGGATGCACGGCTGCGCCGAATCCCTGGGCAACCTGCTGGTGGAGGGATTCCACTACCTGGCGCTGTTCGCCATCGGCGGCACGGTGTTCTGGTCGGCGGCGGTGGCGTTCGGCGAAATGGTCGGCAAGGGCCACGCGAGCATCGATGACATCCTGCTGCTGTTCATCTACCTCGAACTGGGTGCCATGGTCGGCATCTACTTCAAGACCAATCACATGCCGGTGCGCTTCCTGATCTACGTGGCGATGACTGCGCTGACCCGCCTGATGATCGCCGACATCCAGCACAACCACGTGCCCGACGACGGCATCATCCTGGTCTCGGTGGCGCTGTTGCTGCTCGCCCTGGCGATCCTGGTGGTGCGTTATGCGTCGTCGCGCTTTCCCTCGCCGAGTTCGCCGCAACGCAGCGGCGAGCGTGACCTGATCAGCGACGACGAGCGCTGATCGCCCATCCGCTTTGATCCAGAGCCGCCGCTTGGCCGGCGGATGCACTACCATCGGTGCATCCGCTGCCTGAGAAGACCGCTCCATGAAGGGATGGAAACTGTTCGCTCCTCTGCTGATCCTGGTGATCATCGCCATCACGCTCTATCTGCGGCTGCACACCCAGCCGCTGCTGCTGCAGGGGGAGGCGGACGCCACCAACGTCATCGTCGCGTCCAAGGCCAAGGGCCGGGTCGAAACGCTGCACGTGCGGCGCGGCGACGACGTGAAACAGGGCCAACTGCTGATCTCGCTCAGCAGCCCGGAACTGCAGGCCCAGCTGGATTCGCTGCGCGCCGCGCGTAACCAGGTGCAGGCCAATCTCGACGAATCCCTCCACGGGACCCGCGAGGAAACCCTGCGCGCTCTGCAAGCCAGCCTGTCCCAGGCCCAGGCCGAGCTGCGCAACGCCGAACTCGAGTACCAGCGCAACGAGGAACTGGCCGGTCGCGGTTTCGTCTCCCAGGCCCAGATGGACCTGTCCCGTCGGGGCCGCGACGTGGCTCGCAACCGCGTCGCCGAGGCCCAGGCCAATCTTGACCAGGGTAACCAGGGCGATCGCGAGGAGCGCCGCCAGGCACTGCAGGCGGCCGTGCGCCGCGCCGATGCTCAGATTCTCGAACTGCAGGCGCAGACCGACGACCTCAACGTGGTCGCGCCGGTGGATGGCGAGGTTGGGCCGATCCCGGCGGAGCAGGGCGAGCTGGTCAATGCCTATAGCCCGTTGCTGACGTTGGTCAGGCTGTCCGACAGCTACTTCGTGTTCAACCTGCGCGAAGACATTCTGGCCGAGGTGAAGAAGGGCGACGAGGTGGCCATCCAGGTTCCGGCGCTCAAGGGGATCGAGGTCAGGTCCCGGGTTGCGTACATTGCACCGCTCGGCGACTTCGCCACCAAGCGCGCGACCCGCGCCACCGGAGACTTCGACCTGAAAACCTTCGAGGTGCGCCTGTATCCGGATCAACCCGTACAAGGCCTGCGTCCTGGTATGAGCGCGCTGTGGCAGTGGAAGCAGTAAGACGCAACCTGCTGCGTTTCGCCCAGGCTTTCGGCAGCGAAACGCGGGTTGCCCTGCGCAGTTGGACCATCCACTGGCTTGGCTGGCTGTGGCCGCTGCTGCTGTTCGTGGTGATCAGTGGCGTGTACCAGGCGGGAACGCTGCTGGACATGCCGGTGGCGGTGGTCGACGCCGACCACAGCAGCCTGTCGAGGCGTATCGTCCGCGAGCTGGACGCCGGCTCCCACGCCAAGGTCGAGGTGCTCGGCGGCGGCCTGCAGGAAGGCCTGCGCCGGCTGCGCATGGCCGACGACTACGCGCTGCTCTACATCCCCCGCGACTTCGAGGCGGACGCGCTGTCCGGACGCCAGCCCGTCGCCGAGCTCTACTACAACTCGCTGTTCTACTCGGCCGGCTTCTACTCGACCCAGGATTTCAGCGGTCTGATGAGTGCGGTCAACACCGAACTGCGCCCGCGCCTGGCCACGGGCATGGACCGTGCGATGCCGGCGCTCGCCAGCGTCGCGGTGTCCTACGAAAGCCTGTTCAATGCCAGCGGCAACTACATCTACTTCCAGCAGTTCGCCGCCATCGTCCACCTGCTGCAATTGTTCGTGATCGTCGCCACGGTGCACGTACTGGCCCGCGAAGCGCCGGAGCTACGGGCGTCCTCGCCGCATATCTTGCGGGCCCAGGCCCTCGGCGCGCGGCTGCTGGGCAAGATGGCGCCCTATACGCTGCTGTTCAGCGCACTGCTGATGGTCGAGCTATTCCTGCTGGTAGAGCTCAATGGGGCGCGGATCAACGGCAACCCCTGGTGGATGCTGGCGATCACCGTCTGCTACGTGGCGGCGGCGCAGAGCGTGGGGCTGATGCTGTTCATCTTCACCGCCAACCGCTTCAGTGCCTACTCGCTGATCGGTCTGTTGATCGGCGTGGCACAGACCTACTCCGGCGTGCTGCTGCCGGAGCTGGCGATGCCACAGATCGCCCGGATCATCTCCGAGGCCGAGCCGCTGACCCACACCCTGCATGGCCTGTTCGACCAGTTCCTGCGCAGAGCCCCGGCCGAGTCCGGCCTGTACACCTGCTGCAAGCTGCTGCTCTACCCACTGATCGCCTACATGATCGCCAAGATGCGCCTGCGTCGGCGCCTCGACCTGAGCCCGGCGTAAGGATTCGTCATGGAGAATTTCTGGAATGTCTTCCGCCAGTCCCTGAAGAACATGCTCGGCAAGCCGCTGTGGCTGCTGATGGTGCTCTCCGTGGCGCTCACCACCTTGCCCTACGTTCACCGCACGATGGACGACCTGCCGGTGGCGGTGATCGACATGGACCACAGCGCGGTGTCCCGCGAACTGGTGCGCCTGCTCGACGCCGCGCCGAAGATCGCCACGGTAGGTTATGACCAGTTGCCCGAGGCACAGCACGACCTGGCCTGGCGCGAGCTGTTCGGCATCGTGGTGATTCCCGTGGACTTCGAGAAGCGTGTGCTGCGTGGCGAGTCGGTTACCGTGCCAATCTTTGGCGATGCCACCAACCGCATGGCCAACGGACAGATTCAGCAGGACATCAATGCCACCTACAACGAACTCACGCTGCGCTACAACCGAGAGCGGCTGATGCGCGGTGGCTTCTCCGAGGTGCAGGCGAATGTCCTGCTGCAACCGGCCATCGGCCAACTGACCGATCTGTTCAACCCCGGCACCAGCTTTGCTGCCATTGTCCTGCCCGGTCTGGTGACGCTGATCCTGCAGCACAGCCTGCTGCTGTCCTGCACACGGGTGAACCTCAACCTGCGCGGCGGCACCCCGCGCTCGCTGCGCCAGCCAACCTCCACGCGCTTTGGCCGCTACGCCGCGCAGTTGTTGATCTGGACGGTGCTGGCAATGCTCTTCTACGTGATCTGGCCATGGATCATGGGTTACCGGCAGACGGCCTCGTTCTTCATGCTGATGGGCCTGGTGCTACCCTTCCTGCTGGCGGTGATCGCCATGAGCGAGTTCATCGCCGAGGTTCTGCCCTCGGAAGAGGCGGTCTACCTGACCATGACCTTCATCACCCTGCCGTTGTTCTACATGGCCGGTTTCACCTGGCCGCCCCAGGCGATGCCCCAGTGGGTGCAATTGCTGGCCGACGCGATCCCGTCCACCTGGGCAATTCGCGCCGTGGTGGAGATGAACCAGATGAACCTGCCACTGTCAGCCGTGGCCGACCGCATCCTCATCCTCTTCGCCATGGCGGCCGCCTACGGGCTGCTGGGCACGCTGATCTACCAGTACCGCAACTGGCGCTGGGATCAGCTCAAGGGCTGGTGACGGCGGACGGTCTAGAGTGAGAGTTCCATCTTTCCCGGGAGCTCTCTGATGAATGCACTCAATGGCAAGGTCGCGCTGGTCACGGGCGCGGCGAGCGGTATCGGCAAGCAGATTGCCCTGACACTGGCCGACGCGGGGGCAGCGGTGGTGATCGCCGACCTGCAGCACGATGCCGCCCAGTCTGTGGTGCAGGAGATCGAAGCAACGGGTGGCAAGGCGCTGGCAGTGGCCATGGATGTCACCGACGAGCAGGCCGTGGACAGCGGTGTCGAGGGAGCGGTTGCCACTTTGGGCAGCCTCGACATCTTGGTCTCCAACGCCGGCATCCAGATCGTCAACCCGCTGCAGGACTTCGCATTCGCCGACTGGAAGAAGATGCTCGCCATCCACCTCGACGGCGCGTTCCTCACGACCCGAGCCGCGTTGCGCCACATGTACCCGGCCGGGCGCGGCGGTGTGGTGATCTACATGGGGTCGGTGCATTCCCATGAGGCCTCGCCTCTCAAGTCCGCATACGTCACCGCCAAGCACGGTCTGCTCGGGTTGGCCCGAACCCTGGCGAAGGAGGGCGGGCCCCATGGCGTGCGCTCTCACGTGGTCTGCCCCGGCTTCGTGCGGACACCGCTGGTGGAGAAACAGATTCCCGAGCAAGCGAAGGAGCTGGGCATCAGCGAGGAAGCGGTGGTGAGGCAGGTCATGCTCGGCGGGACGGTGGACGGCGAATTCACCACGGTGGAGGACGTCGCGCAGACGGTGCTGTTCCTTGCCAGCTTCCCCTCGGCTGCACTCACCGGACAGTCGGTGCTGGTCAGCCATGGCTGGGGGATGCGCTGACCGCTCCTGCCGGTTGCCGATAGCAGGCCGCCGAGCCAGCCCATCGTCACCTCCACGCACACGGCGCTTGCCGTGATGGCGTGCTCGTGGCATCTTTGCGCAAATGATAAGTTTTCGCATTTGAGGTGTTGTTACACTTGCACCTCGATGCTTGGCGTTCGCGCGCAGGGGGCACTCGTGACGTCGGCTACTCACCATTCGCAGATCGGCGAACTCTATGTCGGCCATCACTCCTGGCTGCTTGGCTGGCTCTATCGTCGCCTGGAGTGCCGGCAGCAGGCCGCAGACCTTGCGCAGGATACCTTCGTGCGCTTGCTCGGCCGCCAGGAGCTCAAGGGCCTGCGCGAGCCACGAGCCTTCCTCGCGGCGGTTGCGCGCGGGCTGATGATCGACCATTTCCGTCGCCAGACCCTGGAGCGCGCCTGGCTCGACAGCCTCGCCCAGCAGCCCGAGGCTGAAGCGCCGTCCGCCGAGGAGCGGGCCATCGTGCTGGAGACCCTGATGGAAATCGATCGCCTGCTGGATGGCCTGCGTCCGGTGGTGCGCAGTGCCTTTCTCCTGTCGCAGCTGGACGGCCTGACGTATCCACAGATCGCTGAGCGCCTGGGCGTTTCGCTCAGCTCGGTGCAGCAGTACATGACCCAGGCCTTCGGCCATTGCTACCAGGCGCTCTACGCATGAACCGACTCGGCACGATGGACGCGTCTCAGCGTCTGGACCACGCGGTAGTGGAGCAGGCCATCGGCTGGCGCGTGCGGCTGGCCTCGGGATTGGCCGCTGCCGACGAACTCGCCGCCTGCCAGCAATGGCGTGCGTCCGACCCCAGCCACGAGCAAGCCTGGCAGCGCCTGGAAATCTTCGATGGCCGCCTGGGGGGCATCGCCCCGAACCTCGCCAGTCATTCGCTGCGCCAGGCGGCGACCGATCCCGCGCGGCGTCGCGCACTGAAGAGCCTGCTCCTGCTCGCCGGCACGGCGGCGGTGGTGGGCAGTGGTAGCCTGGGGCTGCGCGATTCGCCCTGGCTGGCGCAGCAGCGCACGTCGGTGGGCGAGCGCCGTCGTATCGCGTTGCCTGATGGCGGCTGGCTGCAACTCAATACCGACAGTGCCGTGGATGTCGCCTACGACACCCACGCACGCCGTGTGCGCCTGTACAGCGGCGAGATGCTCGTACAGACCGCCCCGGACAGCGCCGGCCGCACCTTCTGGGTCGATACGCCGCTGGGGCGTCTGCAGGCGCTGGGCACGCGCTTCGCCGTACGCCTGGATGGCAGTGATGCACGCTTGTCGGTACAGGAGGGTGCGGTAGCCGTGACGCCGGCCCTGCGCACGGAGTCCGCCGGGGTGATCCAGGCTGGCCGCCAGGTGCGTTTCGACCGCAAGGGTCTGTATGGCGAGACGGCGCTGGACGTCGACTCGCTGGCCTGGAGCGAAGGGTACCTGGTGGCACGGCAATGGGCACTCGGCCGCCTGTGCGCCGAGTTGGCGCGCTACCGTTCCGGTGTGCTGCGTTGCGATCCGGCGGTGGCGGACCTGGCCATTTCCGGGGTGTTCCCGCTGGATCAGCCAGAGCAGGCCGTTGCCGCGCTGCAGCGCAGCCTGCCGGTGCGCGCGCAGTACCGCACGCGCTGGTGGGTGACGCTGGTGCCGGCGGCCTGATCCGCTTCCGCGGTCAGCAGGCGCGCTCGCGAGGCCCGTTGGGGCCGCTCAGACTGCCTTGGGCAACGGCGCAAACAGTGCGTCGATATCCGCGTCGTCCAGTTGCCAGTCGGTGCCGGAGCCTTCGAGGATGCCGGCGGCCAGGGCGGCCTTGTCGCGCTGCAGTAACTGGATCTTCTCTTCTACCGTGCCACGGGCGATCAGCTTGTAGACGAACACCGGCTTGTCCTGGCCGATGCGGTAGGCACGGTCGCTGGCCTGGTTCTCGGCGGCCGGGTTCCACCAGGGGTCGTAGTGGATCACGGTGTCGGCGGCGGTGAGGTTCAGTCCGACACCGCCGGCCTTCAGGCTGATCAGGAACAGCGGTACGCGGCCTTCCTGGAAGTCCTTCACCGGTGCACGGCGGTCGCGGGTGTCGCCGGTCAGCAGCGCGTATTCCAGGTTGCGTTCGGCCAGGGCCTCGCCGATCAGCGCGAGCATCGAGGTGAACTGCGAGAACACCAGCACGCGCCGGCCCTCGGCGAGCAGTTCTTCGAGCATGTCGAGCAGGTAGACCAGCTTGCCCGACGTCACCGCGCGCGCGGATTTGCCGGTGGACGGCGGGGCTTCCTTGTTCACCAGGCGGATGTCGCAGCAGACCTGGCGCAGCTTGAGCAGCGCCTCGAGGATGATGATGCGGCTGCGCGCCAGGCCGCGGCGGGCAATCTCGTCGCGGACTTTGCGGTCCAGCGCCAGGCGCACGGTTTCATAGAGGTCGCGCTGCGCCTCGCTGAGTTCGATGTGCTGGATGAATTCGCTCTTGGGCGGCAGCTCCGAGGCCACCTGTTCCTTGGTACGGCGCAACAGGAAGGGGCGAATGCGCGCGGCCAGGTGCGCCAGACGGCCCTGGTCGCCGTGGCGCTCGATGGGCGTGCGGTAGTCGGTGGCGAACTGCCGTGCATCGCCCAGCCAGCCCGGCAGCAGGAAGTGGAACAGCGACCACAGCTCGCCCAGGTGATTTTCCAGCGGCGTGCCGGTCAGGCACAGCCGATGGCGGGCGCGCAAATGACGCGCGGCCTGGGCGGCCTTGGTGCTGGCGTTCTTGATGTTCTGCGCCTCGTCGAGGATCAGCAGGTGGTACTCGTGCTGGCCAAGCTTCTCGGCATCGCGCGGCAACAGGGCGTAGGTGGTGAGGATCAGGTCGTGCTCGGCGATCTTCGCGAATGCCTTGCGCCGCCCGGCGCCGTGCAGGGCGAGCACGCGCAGATCCGGGGTGAAGCGCTCGGCCTCATCCAGCCAGTTGGGGATCAGGCTGGTGGGCATGATCACCAGCGCCGGGCTGGTCAGGCGGCCGGCCTGCTTTTCCAGCAGGACGTGAGCGAGGGATTGCAGCGTCTTGCCCAGGCCCATGTCGTCGGCGAGGATGCCGCTGGCGTCGACTTCGCGCAGGGTCTGCATCCAGCTCAGGCCCTCGTGCTGGTAGGCCCGCAGCTCGGCGTTGAGCCCGCTGGGAATCTGCGCCGGCAGGGCGCGGTAGTCGCGCAGGCGGTGGGCGATCTCGCGCAGCTGCTCGCCGCCCTGCCAGGTCAGCGGCAGCTCTTCCAGCTCGGTGAGGCGCGCGGCATCTGGCGCGCCCATGCGCAGGCGGCGTACCGGCGGCTGTTCGCCGATGTAGAACTCGGACAGCGTGCCCAGCATCGGCTTGAGCTTGCCGAACGGAAGCGAGACACGCAGCGGGCGGTCAGAGGCAGTCTGCCAGGTGTGGATCGGGTTGCGCCCGGCGTCCAGGCGCAACACCAGTTGTTCATCGTCGGCGTGGCGGGCGAGGGCGACCGGGTCGAGCAGCGCCGGCATGCGTCGGATCAACTCGATCAGCGCCGGCAGCAGGCTGATGCGCCGGCCTTCCACCTCGATGCCCAGTTCCAGGTCGAACCACTGGCGGTCGTCGGTTTCCTCGATCTCGGCGTACCAGTTCTCCACCGGCGTGAGGTCGAAGACGAATTCGGGGCGGATGTCGATTTCCCAGCCCTGTTCGCGCAGTTGTGGCAGGCCTTCGCGCATGAACGCCTGCCAGGCGCTGTCGTCGGGCAGTTCGAACATTTCCCCGGCGCTGTCCTCCAGCGCGTCGCTGCGGCGCATCGCCGGCTTGAAGCCCAGCTCGCGCAGGTCCAGGCGCCAGGCGTGTTCCAGTTCCAGCTCGCGGCTGACACGGACGATCTGGTCATCGCGGAATACCCGGATCTCGCGGCCCGAACGTGCAGTCACGCTGCCCGAGACCGGCATGTCGCCATACAGGAACGCCAGCGCGGCGCGGTGCCGGGAGATGTTCTGCATGCGTCCGCTGCGCAGGTCGAAGCCGCTGTGCACGTGGCTGCCCAGGGTCAGCCGGGGCCGGGGCGCGAGTTCGTCGCGCTCCACGGCAGGCAGTGGAGAGTCGGCGGGTGGCTTCATCCGAGTGTCCTTCCGGCAGTCCAGCCGAGTACGCAAACGCCCGATGATACCCCGATTTTTCCCGGGCGGGACGCGGAAGGAAACCGGCGGTCAGCGGGCGAAGCGTTTGGCCCCCGCTACGCACAGCACCACGGCGACGGTGGCGCCGGCCATCAGCGGGCTGATCTGCTCGTGCAGCAGCAGGCCGGCCAGCGCCAGGCCGAAGAACGGCTGCAGCAGTTGCAGCTGACCGACCGCGGCGATGCCGCCGGTGGCCAGGCCGTGGTACCAGAAGAAGAAACCGATCAGCATGCTGAACAGCGACACGTAGCCCAGGCTCAGCCAGGCCGGCCAGCTGGCGCCGCTGAAGGTTGCCGGCTGGGTGTACCAGGCCAGCGGCAGCATCAGCGGCAGGGACAGCACCAGCACCCAGCAGATCACCTGCCAACTGCCCAGGTGCCGTGCAATCCGCCCGCCTTCGGCATAGCCCAGCCCGCAGACCGCCACGGCCGCCAGCATCAGCAGGTCGCCGGTGACGTTGCCCGCGCCGCTCTGCGACAGGGCGAAGCCGGCGACCACGGCGCTGCCCAGCCCGGAGCAGATCCAGAACGCCGGGCGCGGTTGCTCGCCGGCGCGCATCACGCCGAACAGCGCGGTGGCCAGCGGCAGCAAGCCGACGAAGACGATGGCGTGGGCCGAGTTGACGTGCTTGAGCGCCAGCGCGGTGAGCAGCGGGAAGCCCACCACCACGCCACCGGCGACCACCAGCAGGGGGATCAGGTCCTTGCGCGCCGGCAGCTTCTGCCGCAGCAGCAGGAGGATCGCTGCTGCCAGCAGGCCGGCGATGCTGGCGCGGGCCAGGGTGAGAAAGGTCGGGTCAAAGTCGGCCACCGCCACCCGTGTGGCCGGCAGCGAGCCGCTGAAGATGAGCACGCCGAGAAAGCCACTGAGCCAGCCGCTGAGGTTGCTGTTCGTGGTGAGGGTGTGGGTGTTGTTCATGGTGAACATCCGGCAGGAGAGCGAGCGTGCAGGATGCGCGCGGAGCTGCCGGGCGGCCAGTGACAGAAAGGTACAATTTGCGCAAACTGTCCGTAAATTATAGGGGTACAAATCAGGGCGAGGGCAGCATGGGCAGGCCAAGGAGCACGCGGGTCGATTCGGTGATGCAGCACGTGCGCGAGCGTCTGTCTGCGCGGGCGCTGGTTCCGGGGGAGCGGCTGCCGTCGATTCGCCAGCTGGCTGAGCAACTGGAGGTGTCCAAGACCACCGTCGTGGAAGCCTACGACCGGCTGGCGGCCGATGGCGTGATTGCCGCGCGCCGGGGCTCCGGTTTCTACGTCGCCGGCCATGCGCCGCCGTTGTCCTTGGCGGATGTCGGCCCGACGCTGGATCGCAGCATCGATCCGTTGTGGATCTCCCGGCAGTCGCTGGAAGCCGCGGACACCTCGCTCAAGCCCGGCTGCGGCTGGCTGCCTCCGTCCTGGCTGCCCGAGGACGAACTGCGCCGCGCGCTCCGGCAGATCGCCCGCGCGCCACAATCGAGCCTGCTGGAATACGGTCGCCCATACGGCCATGCCGGTCTGCGCGAACAGCTCGCACGCCGACTGGCGGACTACGGCGTGCCGGTCGGCCCGCAACAGGTGGTACTCACCGACAGCGGTACCCAGGCGATCGACCTGATCTGTCGCTTCCTGCTCGAGCCGGGCGATTGCGTGCTGGTGGACGACCCCGGCTACTTCAACTTCCAGGCCCTGCTGCGGGCGCACCGCGTGCAGGTGGTGGGTGTGCCCTATACGCCGACCGGCCCGGACGTGGTCGCCATGGCGAGCCTGCTGGAGCAGCACCGGCCGCGCCTGTACATCACCAACTCGGCCTTCCATAACCCCACTGGCGCAGTGCTCTCGCCGCTGGTTGCGCATCGCCTGCTCAAGCTGGCCGAGGCCCATGACCTGCTGATCGTCGAAGACGACATCTTCGGCGACTTCGAGCACGAGAGCGCGCCGCGCCTGTCGGCGTTCGACGGGCTGGAGCGAGTGATCCAGGTCGGCAGTTTCTCCAAGACGCTGTCGGCTTCGGTGCGCTGCGGCTACATCGCCACGCAGCCGGAGTGGTGCGAACGCCTGGTGGACCTGAAGCTGGCGACCAGTTTCGGCAACAGCCCGTTCAGCGCCGAGATGCTTTTCGAGTTGCTGCGCAAAGGCAGCTACCGGCGCCACCTCGACAGTCTGCGCGGCCGCCTGGCCGATGCCATGGGCGAGACGCTGCTGCGCCTGCGCGGGCTGGATATCCAGCCCTGGCTGGAGCCGCGTGGCGGGGTGTTCGTCTGGGCCCGCCTGCCGGGCGAACTGGATGCGGCCGAGGTGTCGCGGGCGGCCCTGGCGGACAACCTGGTGCTGGCGCCGGGCAACGTTTTCAGCCTGAGCCAGAGCGCCGCCGGCTACCTGCGCTTCAACGTCGCCCAGTGCCTGTCGCCCCGGGTATTCGAAGGGCTGGAGCGGGCAATGGAAGCGGTGCGCAGGCGCTGAAAAAAATAATTACCGATCGGTCTGCAGGTTTTCCTTCGTCGTGCGGCCTCTGTGCAGTCCCGCTTCTTTGCACAAGGAAATGTCATGCCTGCCGTCCCCTCCGCGCGCCTGCGCCCCCTGGCCAGTGCCCTGCGCATCGCCGCTCTCGGCCTGGCCGCGAGCCTGCCGTTGTTGCCGGCTTCCACCGTCATTGCCGCACCGGCCGCGCAGCACTTCAGTGTGCCCGCGGGCAGCCTGGAGGATGCGCTGAATGCCTATGCCCGACAGGCTGGTGTGCTGCTCAGCTTCGATCCGGCGTTGACCCGCGGTCTGAGCAGTGCAGGTATCACCGGAGAATACTCGGTGGCGTCCGGCTTTGCCGTGCTGCTCTCGGGCAGCGGGCTGGCCGCGGAAGCCAGCGATGACGGCAGCTTCCGCCTGCAGCGCAGTGCCACCGAGGGTGCGCTGGAGATGAAGGCGCAGACCATCACCGGGCAGGCCGCCGAAGACCCGAAAGGGCCGGTGCAGGGCTACGTGGCCAAGCGCAGCGTCACCGCGACCAAGACCGACACGCCGATCCACGAGACGCCGCAATCGATCTCGGTGGTGACCCGCGATCGCATGGAGGCCCAGGGCGTGCAATCGGTGAACGAAGCCTTGCGCTACACGCCGGGCGTGTCGTCCTACGGTTCGAACAACCGTTCCGACTGGTACACCGTGATCCGCGGGTTCTCGCCGACCACCTATCAGGATGGCCTGCAACTGCCCAGCACCATCAACCTCGCCAGCTGGATGGTCGACCCCTACATGCTGGAGCGTGTCGAAGTACTCCGTGGCCCGGCTGGCGTGCTCTACGGCCAGGGTGACCCCGGTGGCGTGATCAACCAGGTGTCCAAACGCCCGAGCAGCGTCGCCAGCCACGAAATCCAGGTGCAGTACGGCACGGATGCGCGCAAGCAGCTGGGGCTCGACAGCACGGGCCCGCTGGATGAGGCGGGGGTGTGGAGCTATCGCGTGGTGCTGGTCGGACACGAAGGCGACATCCGCGATACGCCGTGGGAGGACAAGCGCCTCGCCCTGGCGCCGTCGCTCACCTGGCAGCCGGATGAAGACACCCACCTGACGGTCATGGCGAGTTACCTGAAGGATGACACCAACGCCCAGGACAATTTCCTGCCGGCCAATGGCGCCCTGACCCGCAGCGCCTACGGCAAGATCCGTCGCGACTACTTCACCGGTGACGAACACTTCTCCAGGTACGAGAAAACCCAGTACGGCCTGGGCTACGAGTTCGAGACCCGCCTGAACGATGTCTGGCAGGTCCGCCAGAACCTGCGCTATGCCCATCTCGATCTGAACGACAACATGGTCTATGGCGCCGGCACTACCGGCTATTGGGGCATGGAGGGCGGCGATGACCGCACCTTGCTGCGTTTCGCCGGCATCGAGAATCCCACCTACGAGCGCTGGACCCTGGACAACCAGGCCCAGGCCGACTTCAGCACCGGCTGGCTGCGCCACACCCTGCTGCTGGGACTGGACTGGCAGCGGCAGAAAACCGAGGACCCGCAGGCGTACATCATGACCACGCCGCTGGACCTGTACGGCGGCCCGTCCTATGGCCCTGTGGATAAGTCCGCCTTCACGGCCGATGACTGGACCTACACCGACCAGACCCAGCGTCAGACCGGCGTCTACTTGCAGGACCAGTTGCACTTCGATGAACACTGGGTGTTGTCCCTGGGCGGGCGCTATGACTGGGCTGGCTCGACCACCGACAACAGCAGCACGGCAGGCAGCACCCACGCCAGCCAGAAGGATGAAGCCTTCAGCGGACGGGTAGGGCTGGTCTACCTCGCGGATAACGGCCTGGCGCCGTACTTCAGCTACAGCGAGGGCTTCACGCCCAATGCCGGCACTGACTACGAGGGAAAACCGTTCGACCCGACCAAGGCCAAGCAGTACGAGGTCGGCGTCAAGTTCCAGCCCAAGGGCTCGGACAGCTCGGTCACCGCCGCCGTCTTCGAGATCACCCAGCGTGACGTGCTGACCCTTGACCCGGACCCGACCCATCCCAACAGCAGCGTGCAGACCGGCGAGGTGCGCTCGCGTGGCCTGGAACTGGAAGGCGTGGCCAGTCTGAGCGACGAGTTGAACCTCATTGCCACCTATACCTACCAGGACGTGAAGATCACCAAGGCCAATGACGAGAGCGACGGCAAGACGCCGATCAGCATTCCCACGCCGCGCAACCTGGCCTCGCTCTGGGCTGACTACACCTTGCGCGATGGCGAGCTGAAAGGCTTCGGCTTCGGTGGTGGCGTGCGCTACAACGGCCGCAACCCGGGAGCCCCGGACAACTCGCTGAACGTACCCAGCTACACGCTGCTCGATGCCGCCGTGCATTACGAGACCGGTCCCTGGCGTTTCGCAGTCAACGCCAACAACCTCACCGACCGCGAGTACATCGCCGGCTGCTACGACGCCACCCGCTGCATTTACGGCAATGGCCGGATCGTGACCGGCACCGCGACCTACCGCTGGTAAGACCGACCTCCCTGGTGGCCGATCACGTCGGTCCCGCCAGGGAGGCGTTTGCATCGACCGTTGAAGCAGCCGGCGGAGCAGCCGGCGGAGCCCGGCGGGCGCGGCCGTTCAGCGAACGTTCGACACAGATACTCACAAAGGGCGGCACGGGGTTCTTTCAATTGAGAACCAATATCATATAATTCCGCTTTTCAATCGCGTGCCGGGAATGACCTGGGGCGCCTCGCAGGATTCAGTTCGATGTGCGTTTCCCCGCGCCCGTCCCATTCGAGAGCCGACGCATGAGCGCAGCCCAAGCCGGCGCCGTTGCCGCCCGCATCCTCAGTGCCGTGGTCGGCGGCTATGCCCTGGCCTATACCGCCACCGCCTTTCTCAGCGTCTACCTGCCGATGTCGCGGCCTGACCGTGTATCGCTCTCGAGCCTGGCCTGCTTCATCGTCTGGGTCGCGGCGATCCTCTATGCGTTCGGCGCGAAGAGCCCGTGGCGCGCCGTCTGGCTGCCGGTGGCGGTGAGTGTCGTGCTCGGCGCCGCGGCTTTCCTGCCGACCGGCTACGGAGTGCGCCCATGAGCCTGCGTCAGTCGATGTCCGGCCTGCACACCTGGAGCGGGCTGCTGGTCAGCTGGATTCTCTTCGTCGTGCTGTTCTCCGGCACCGTCGCGGTGTTCGACAAGGAACTCACTCGCTGGATGACCCCGCAGCTGCACAAGCTGGAAGAGGTCAAGGTCGGTGCCGACCAGGTGCGCGAGCTGCTCGTCGAACGTGCACCCAAGGCCCACGGCTACTGGATGCACCCGCCTACCGAGCGTATGCCGTACTGGACTGCCGGCTGGGAACCGGCGGACTTCAGCGCATTCCAGTCCTTCCTGGTGGACGCCCAGAGCGGCGAGGTGCTGCCCAAGACCGTCGGCGGCAACTTCTTCCTGGAACTGCACTACGAACTGCACGGTGGAATGATCGGCCTCTACGTGGTCGGCGTGGCTGGCGTGTTCATGCTGGTGGCTCTGGTCAGCGGCGTGATCGTCCACCGGCGCATCTTCAAGGACTTCTTCACCCTCCGCCCGAAGGCCGCCAGGCAGCGTGCCTGGCTGGATGCGCACAACGTGCTGGGGGTGCTCGGCCTGCCGTTTCACCTGTTGATGGCCTACACGGGCCTGGCGATCTTCATCACCTTCTATATGACCGCCGGCATCAAGGTGGCCTACAAGAACGACATGGAGCACTTTTTCCATGACGTGCAGGGCGCGTTCGAGCGCGAGGCGCTGGGCAAGCCGGCCAAGGCGACCAAGTCCATCGACAACATGATCCTCAAGGCTCGCGAAGCCTGGGGCGACGATAGCCAGGTGGGCTGGATCAACATCGAGAATCCGGGCGATGCGGCGGCGATGGTGCAGATCCGCAAGGCGGTGGACAAGAGCATGGTCAACGACCAGCGCACCGTCTCCTTCGACTCCGGCAGCGGCGCGCTGATTCATCTGCAGAAGCCCTACCAGCCGGGCTACAAGACCTACGCGTGGCTGACCGGCCTGCACATGGCGCAGTTCGGCAACGACCTGCTGCGGGTGATGTATTTCATGCTTGGTCTGGTGGGATGCGTGATGGTCTTCGGCGGCCTGCAGGTGTGGGTCAGCAAGCGTGAAGTGCGCGGCCACCGTGGCATTGCGCTGGTGCGCACGCTCAACGGCGCCGTCTGCGGCGGTTTGCCGATTGCCTCGCTTGGCCTGCTGGGTGCGTCGCGTCTGTTGCCGGCCGACCTGCTCCAGCGTACCCGCTGGGAAGCCACCGCCTTCGTGGTGATCTGGCTGCTGGCGCTGGCTCACGCACTGCTGCGCCGTGGCAGTCGCGCCATGGCCCGCGAGCAGTTTGTCGCGCTGGCAGCGCTGGCCCTGCTGCTGCCGGTGTTGAGCCTGTTCGGCCCTGAGCCGGGCCGGGTGACGACGCATTTTGCCCATGGCGACTGGATGATGGTCGGTATCGATCTCGGCCTGCTGCTGATCGGCGGCCTGTGCGCCTTTCTTGGCTGGCGTCTGGGGCAGGAGCGCGCCGAGCCGGCTCGTGTGCGTCGTGCTCGTCACGAGGAGGAGTACGCCTGATGCTGCTGGTGTTCGGTCTCAACCTGCTGGCGCTGGCGGCTGCCTGTCTGTCGCTGTCTCGCCATCACCGTGATCTGTTTGGCAGTGCGCCATCGCAGTCCCGTGTGCGCCTGCTGCGCGTCGTTGCGCTGGTGGATGGCGCGCTGGCGCTGGCCTATTCGATTCACCGCATGGGAGTCGAACTGGGCATCGTCTATTGGGCGTGCCTGCTGATGATCGCGTGCGCCGTGCTCGTCCTGCTGCTGGCCTGGCGGCCACGCTGGGCGTTGCCGACCGCAGCGGCAATGCCGGTGATCGGGGGCGTGCTGGCGGTGCTGGGCTGACACCGGCCTTGCCGGCGAATCGCGGGCATGGCCCGCTCCTACACCAGAGTGCGAGGCTCAATGGATCGCCGGTGTGACACTGGCCCGGCCTCTTCGCTGGCGGGCAGCGCAGGACTCTACCTGTAGGAGCGGGCCTCGCCGGCTAGCCGTGTACCGGCAGGTACACGGTCGGAGGCTTACTCCTCGAACGCCTGCCGATACTCCCCCGGCGTCCCGCCCACCACTGACCTGAAACGGTTGGCGAAATGGCTGGCGCTGGAGAACCCGCAGGCGAGGGCGACCTGGCTGAGCGGTTGGCGGGTATCGCGCAGCAGGCGTTGCGCCAGTGCCACCCGGCGGGCCAGAACGTACTGGTGCGGGGGCATGCCGAAGCTTTCGCGGAACATCCGCGCGAAGTGGTATTCCGACAGCGCCGTCTGCATCGCCAGTTCACCCAGTGACAGCGGCTGGTCCAGGCGCTGCTCGATGTAGTCGGCGATGCGGCGGCGCATGGTCGGGGCCAGCCCGCCCTTGAGCTTCAACCCTTCGCGCAGGCCGACCTGGTTCAGCAGCAGGTGGTCGATCAGGTCATGGGCCAGCGTGCTGGTGCGGATGCGCTCGCCCGGCTCGTGCCAGTCCAGCTTCACCAACTGGCGAAAGCGTGCGGCCTGCTGCGGGTCGTCGAGGAAGGTGCGTTCGTGCAGTTGCAGTTCGCGCGGCTCGCGATCGAGCAGGCGGATGCAGCCGAGGGAGAACTGCTCCTGGCCGATGTAGAGATGCGCGAGGCGGATGTCGCCGTTGACGATCCACGCCGACTCGGCGCCGGCCGGCATCACGCAGAGCTTGTCCGGGGCGCCAGTGGTGCCGGGTGAGCCGCGGCGGAAGGTGCCGGTGCCGTCGTTCAGGTAGCAGGACAGCGTGTGGTGGCTCGGCGCATGGTAGTCGCGGGCGTCGTGGCTGTTGCTCCAGATCGCCGCGGACAGCCCGTCGCCCAGCTCCGCGCAACGCTCCAGGCGGGCGTTGGGCGAGGCGTTCATCGACTGGAAGACTTCGAGCTGCGAAATGGCTGACATGGATGGTCCTCTGTTGCCTTCAACTCTACCCGCGCGTGCGCGCCTTGCCAGCCCGGTTGTCGCAATAAGCGCAAGAATCTGCAAGCCGGCACCGGGGGCGGGCACGAGACTGTTTCCGTAGGATTTTCGGAGACCACCATGAACCTCTCGCTCTACCTGCTCACTGTGCTCATCTGGGGCACGACCTGGATCGCCATCAAGCTGCAGGTCGGCGTGGTCGCCATTCCCCTCTCCATCGCCTACCGCTTCAGCCTGGCGGCGCTGGTGCTGTTTGCCCTGCTGCTGGTGTCGCGGCGGCTGCAGCCGCTGGGACGGCGCGGGCAGGCGATCTGTTTCGCCCAGGGGGTGTGCCTGTTCTGCGTGAACTTCCTGTGCTTCTACACCGCCAGCCAGTGGATCCCCAGCGGGCTGGTCGCCGTGGTGTTCTCCACCGCGACGCTGTGGAATGCGCTGAACGCGCGGATCTTCTTCGGCCAGCGCATCGCGCCCAACGTGCTGGGCGGTGGGGCGTTCGGTTTGGCCGGGCTGGCGCTGCTGTTCTGGCCGGAGCTGTCCGGGCACCAGGCCACGCGGGAAACCTTCTACGGGCTCGGCCTGGCGCTGCTCGGCACACTGTGCTTCTCGGCCGGCAACCTGCTCTCGAGCCTGCAACAGAAGGCCGGGCTGCGGCCGTTGTCGACCAACGCCTGGGGCATGCTCTATGGGTCGCTGATCCTGTTGGCGATCTGTCTGGTTCAGGGTGTGCCGATGACCTTCGACAGCAGCGCGCAGTACGTCGGGTCGCTGCTGTACCTGGCGATCCCGGGCTCGGTGATCGGCTTCACCGCTTACCTGACGCTGGTCGGGCGCATGGGGCCGGAGCGTGCGGCGTACTGCACGGTGCTGTTCCCAGTGGTGGCGCTGAACGTCTCGGCGTTCGCCGAAGGTTACCAGTGGAGCCTGCCGGCGCTGGCCGGGCTGGGCCTGGTGATGGCCGGCAACGTGCTGGTATTTCGCAAGCCCAGGCCGGTGTTGCAGCCGGCGCGGGCGTGACATCGGTCGGCGCAGGAATCCTCCTGTAGGGAGCGGGCCATGCCCGCGATCGCGCGCATGGCACGCTTCTACAGGTTACATATCAGGCCTTCCACACCTGCGGATTGACCAGGTTCTTCGGCCGCTCACCACGCAGGGCGGCTTCGAAGTTGTCCAGCGCGCACTCGGCCATGGCCTGGCGCGTCTCGTGGGTAGCCGAGCCGATGTGCGGCAGGGTCACGGCGCTGGGCAGGGCGAACAGCGGCGATTCGGCCAGCGGTTCCTTCTCGTAGACGTCCAGGCCGGCGGCGAGGATGCGTCTCTCCTGCAGCGCTTCCACCAGCGCGGCTTCGTCGATCACCTGGCCACGGGCGATGTTCACCAGGATGCCGGTGGGCTTCATCAGTTCCAGCTCGCGCTTGCCGATCAGCTTGCGGGTCTTGTCCGACAGCGGCACCACCACGCAGACGAAATCCGCCTCGCCCAGCAGTTCGTCGAAGTCGCAGAAACGCGCGCCGAACTGCTGTTCCAACTCCGGCTTGCGGCTGTTGCCGTGGTAGAGGATGTCCATGTTGAAGCCGAAGTGGCCGCGACGGGCGATGGCTGCGCCGATGCGGCCCAGGCCGAGGATGCCGAGCTTCTTGCCGTGCACGTCGACGCCGAACTGCTGGGCGTCCACGGTGCGCTTCCACTGGCCGGCCTTGGTCCAGGCGTCCAGCTCGGCGGTACGCCGGGCGGCCGCCATGATCAGCGCGAAGCCGAGATCGGCGGTGGTTTCGGTGAGCACGTCCGGGGTGTTGGTCAGCGGGATGCCGCGCTGGTTCAGGTAGCTCAGGTCGTAGTTGTCGTAGCCGACCGAGACGCTGGAGATGACCTCCAGCTGGGTAGCCTGGGCCAGTTGTTTCTCGCCCAGCGGGCGGCCGACGCCGATCATGCCGTGGGTGGTCGGCAGGGCGGCGGCCAGCTGCGCGTCGACGTCGCCCTGCTTGGGGTCGAGGACGGTGACGTTGAACTGGCTGCGCAGGCGGTCGAGGTGTTCCGCGGCTAGGCGGCTGAAGACGAAGACGTTCTTTTTCATGGCTCTCGGACGGCGGGGAAGCGGAGGGGCCTTAACCCTACCATTGCCGCGCCAGAGCGGCGCAAGGCGTGCGTGCGCGCCGGGCGATTATCGAACGTGGCTCGCTCCTACAGGTAAAGGTGAGTCTGGAGCAGGGAAGAAGATGGGTTCGCGGGCAAGCTCACTGAACACCGGGGTAGGGAGTTACACAGTGAGCTTGCCCGCGAAACACGACGAAAGGATCGTCAGGGTCCCACATCGGCGAGCCCGGCGCCATCGGCCTGGAGCACACCGGGGAGATTTTCTCGCAGATACGCTACCCAGGTCTTGATCTTTGCGTCCAGGTATTGGCGCGAGGGATACAGCGCGTAGACGTTGAGGATCTGCAGCTTGTAGTGCGGCAGCACGCGCACCAGCGAGCCGTCGCGCAGGCCGTCGATGGCCGAGTACACGGGCAGGGCGCTGATACCCATGCCTGAGCCGATAGCCTCGGTCATCGCGTCGCCGACGTTCACCTGGAAGGGCGAAGGGCCGAGGGTAATCATTTCCTGGCCGTTGGGGCCGTCGAACAGCCACTTGTCCAGCGGCAGCACCGGGCTGATCAGGCGCAGGCAGTCGTGCTCCATCAGCTCCGTCGGCGTTTTCGGCGTGCCGCGCCGCGCCAGGTAGTCGGGCGATGCGCAGAGAATGCTGTAGGTCTCGCCGATGCGCTGGGACACCAGGCCCGAGTCGGGCAGTTCGGAAGCGACCACGATGGCCACGTCGAACCCCTCGTCGAGGAGGTCCGGCACGCGGTTGGCCATGGTCAGCTCGAAGGTCACGTCCGGGTGCAACTGACGGTAGTTGGCGATGGCACGGATCACATAGTGCTGGCCGATGCCGGTCATCGAGTGCACGCGCAGGCGGCCGGCAGGCCGGGCATGGGCGTCGCTGGCCTCGGCCTCGGCTTCCTCGACATAGGCGAGGATCTGTTCGCAGCGCAGCAGGTAGCGCTGCCCGGCCTCGGTGAGGGCGATCCGACGGGTGGTGCGGTTGAGCAGGCGGGTCCGCAGATGGGACTCCAGATTGGCGACTGCGCGGGAAACGTAGGCGGTGGTGGTGTTCAGCTGCTGTGCGGCGGCGGTGAAACTGCCGGTTTCCGCGACACAGGCGAACGCGCGCATGGTCTGCAGTGTGTCCATTGGGGCCTCGTCAGTGGGGCGTCTGTCCCGGGTGGCGACGCCAATGAAGCGATACGCCGTCGCCGGCGGCATGTCCTTGATGGGGGGCAATGCGCGGAGCAGAGCGGGGGCGGTCTATTGTCACATGGATGGCGACACACATTGTTTCATTATCGGTAATAAACAATCACAAATCAGCCGGCTTATCCGTTCCCTTCCCCATCCCTAGAATTCAATCGCCGCCATTGGCTTTGCCGGCATCTCCACGCTTAAAAGCCCCACGCTGAAAAGCTAGACCACTTCCAGGACCTCCACCGTGTCGCGTCACCTCATGAAAGGACTGACGTTCGTCGGCTCCTTTGTCATTTTTTCAACAATCGCCGGATGTATCAGCACCAACGGCATCGCCCCGCAGGAACAGCGCCTGGGCGATACCGAGCTGGCCACCGACGCCGCCATCGCGCACGCCAACCAGGAAGCTGGCTGGCCAGCCGAGCAGTGGTGGCGCGCCTATGGTGATCCGCAGTTGAATGCCTGGGTGCAGACCGCGCTGGAGGGCAGCCCGACCCTGGCCCAGGCCGAGGCACGGGTGCGCATGGCCATGGCCATGGCCGGCATCGCCGAATCCGCCGAGTCGCCGCAGATCGGCGTGGACGCGTCGCTGACCCGCCATCGCTGGCCGACCGACTACTTCTACGGTCCGGGCGACCTGGCCGACAGCACCACCTTCAACAACAACGCCGCCCTGGGCTTCAGCTACTCGCTGGACCTCTGGGGCCGCGAGCGCAGCAACACCGAGCGCTACGTCAACATCGCCAAGATGACCGCCGCCGAGGCGCGCATGGCCCAGCTGGAGCTGGAGAGCAACATCGTCCGCGCCTATATCCAGCTGTCGCTGCAGTACGCCAAGCTGGACATCGGCAAGGCCATGCTGGCGCAGCAACAGGGCATCCTGGCTCTGGCCCAGCGTCGTCTCGACGGCGGCATCGGCACACATTTCGAAGTCAGCCAGGCGGAAGTCCCGCTGCCGGAAACCGAGCGCAAGATCGAAGCGGTGGACGAGGAAATCCAGCTCACCCGCAACCAGATCGCCGCCCTGGCCGGCAAGGGCCCCGGCGCCGGCGTGTCGATCCAGCGTCCGAGCCTGAAGCTCGCCGAAGGTCCTGGCCTGCCCAGCAAGCTGCCGATGGAACTGCTCGGTCACCGCCCGGACGTGGTCGCCAGCCGCTGGAAGGTCGCTGCGCAAGCCAAGGGCGTGGACGTCGCCCGCGCCGAGTTCTACCCCAACGTCGACCTGGTCGCGAGCATCGGCTACAGCGCTGTCGGTGGCGGCGTGCTGGAATTCCTCAATGCCGAGAAATTCACCTATGGCGTCGGCCCGGCCATCTCCCTGCCGATCTTCGACGGCGGTCGTCGCCGCTCGCAGCTGAGCCAGGAATCCGCCGGCTACGACGCCGCCGTGGCGCAGTACAACCAGACCCTGGTCAACGCCCTCAAGGGCATCTCCGACCAGCTGATCCGCATGCACTCCATGGAGCTGCAGGAAGGCTTCGCCGCCAAGTCCGTGGCCTCGGCCCAGCGCACCTACGACATCGCCACCAAGGCGTACCGCGGCGGCCTGACCGACTACCTCAATGTGCTCAACGCACAGACCCGCCTGTTCCAGCAGCAGCTGGTGGAGCAGCAGGTTCGCGCCGCGCGCCTGGCCACCCATGCCGGCCTCGTCGTCGCCCTGGGCGGCGGCCTGATGGACAAGCAGGAAGGCCCGAAAGAGGCGAAGATGGTTCCCGAGACCGTCGACGTCCGCGCGGCCAGCGAGCGCTGAGATGGCCGGCGATTCCTTCAACGGCAGCACCGCCACCCGCCAGCTGGCGCCGCTCGACGCCCTGCGTCGCGCGCTGCTGGAGTGGGGACGCAGTGACGGCGTCACCTGGATCTATATCGCCAAGGTGCTGCTCGCCGCGCTGCTGACCCTGTGGCTGGCGATGCGCCTGGAACTGCCGCAGCCAAGCACGGCGACCATCACCGTGTTCATCGTCATGCAGCCGCAGAGCGGCCAGGTGTTCGCCAAGAGCTTCTACCGGATTCTCGGCAGCCTGGTCGGGCTCTCCGTGATGGTCGCGCTGATCGCCATCTTCGCCCAGCAGCGCGAGCTGTTCCTGCTCGTCTCGGCACTGTGGATCGGCCTGTGCACCGTGGGTGCCGCGCGCTACCGCGACTTCCGCTCCTACGCCTGCGTGCTGGCCGGTTACACCGCCACGCTGATCGGCCTGCCTGCAACCGTGCACCCGGAAGCCGCGTTCATGTCGGCCATCTGGCGTGTGCTGGAAATCAGCCTCGGCATCCTCTGCTCCATGGTGGTCAGCGCCACGCTGTTCCCGCAGACCTCCAGCACGGCCATGCGCAGCGCGCTGTACCAGCGCTTCGGCGCCTTTGCCGGCTTCGTCCTGGACAACCTGGGCGGCGGCGAGCGGCCGAAATTCGAGGCCGCCAACGTGGCCTTCGCCTCCCAGGCCGTCGGCCTGGAAGCGCTGCGCAGCGTCACCCGTTTCGAAGACCCGCACATGCGCCTGCGTTCCGGCCGCCTGTCGCGCCTGAACAACGAATTCATGGTCCTCACCACCCGCTACCACGCGCTGCACCAGCTGCTCTCGCGCTTGCGTACGCAGGAGGCCGAGGCCGTGCTGCGCGCGCTGCAGCCGTGCCTGGATGAGCTGGCCCAGGTGCTCGCGCCCTGGCGCGGGCAGTCGGTCACCGACCGCGACGCCGAACGCCTCGCCGCGCAGCTGGAAAGCCACCGCACGCGAATGATGCAGCGCATCCGCGCCGGTCGTGCGCAACTGCTGGAGGAGCAGGACGATCCGTCCGCGCTGCTGGACTACAACACCGCCGGCGAGCTGCTCTACCGCCTGGCCGACGACCTGTACAACTACGCCCTGACCCACGCCTCCCTGGCCGCGCACAAGCACGAGCGGGAGAACTGGAAGCACGGCTTCTCGCCCAAGGCCAACCTGGTCGCCTCGCTGGTCGCTGGCGGGCGCACCGCGCTGATGGTGCTGGTGTTCGGCCTCTTCTGGATCGAGACCGCCTGGCCCAGTGGCAGCACCTTCGTGCTCAACGCCGCCGCCGTCGCCGCACTGGTATCGGCCGCGCCGGACCCGGCGAAGATGGCCATGCAGATGGCCGTGGGCACCTTCTTCGCCGCCATCCTGGGCTTCTCCGAAACCTTCTTCGTGTTCCCGCACCTGGACGGTTTCCCGCTGCTGGCCTTCGCCCTGGCGCCGGTGTTCGCGGTGGGCGCGTTCTTCTCGATCAAGCCCAAGTACGCCGGCTACGGCCTGGGCCTGCTGGTGTTCTTCAGCTTCGGCGCGATCCCGGCGAACCTTACCGTCTACGATCCGGGCCGCATGCTCAACGAGTACATCGCCCTGGTGCTGTCGCAGAGCCTGGCCGCCGTGGTCGCCGCGGTGATCATGCCGCCGACCAGCGCCTGGCTGTGGCGCCGCCTGGAGAAGGACCTGCGCCTGCGCGTGGTGGAAGCCATCAGTGGCAAGCTCGACGGTCTCGTCTCGTCCTTCGAGAGCGGCACCCGCGACCTGCTCAACCAGGCCTACGGCGTCGCCGCGCGCAGCCCGCAGATGCAACGCCGCCTGCTGCGCTGGACTTTCGTGGTGCTGGAAATCGGCCATTCGATCATCGAGTTGCGCGTCGAGCAGGACAACCTGCCGAGCGAGCCCTGCTACGCCGAGTCGACGCCCTGGCGGCAGTCTATCCGCGCCATGGGCCGCGCGCTGATCCGCCTGTTCGTCAAGCCCTGCGAAGCCAACCGCGAGCGCGCCCTGGCCGCTGTCGAGCAGGCCATCGACTGCGTGAAGATCACCGACGAACCACGTGCTCCGGACTTCGAAAGCTCGCCGCTGCGCCGCGTGCTCAGCTACCTGCACTTCATCCGCAGCAGCCTGCTTGACCCGCAGTCACCGCTGCGCGATGACGAAACCTCTTCTGGAAGATCGACCCATGTTGCCTGACCTGCCCCGCGAGATCGCGTTCCACGGGGTCTACATGCCGACCCTGACCCTGATGTTCCTCGTTGCCGCGCTGATCTGCTGGGGCATCGACCGCATCTTCGCCTCCATCGGCCTGTACCGCTTCACCTGGCACCCGGCGTTGTTCCGCGTGTGCCTGTTCGCCTGCCTGTTCGGCGGCCTGTCCCTCACCATCTATAAGTAACGAGCGTGCACCCATGACTCTCAAATCCATCATCAGCCTGTTGGCGACCTTGATCATCCTGGCGGTCGCCGCGTTGATCGGCCGCGCCCTCTGGGTGAACTACATGGATACGCCCTGGACCCGCGACGGCCGGGTGCGCGCCGACATCATCAACGTCGCCGCCGATGTCTCCGGCGTGGTGGTCGACGTGCCGGTGCGCGACAACCAGCAGGTGAAGAAGGGCGACCTGCTGATGCAGATCGACCCGGACCACTACCAGATCGCCGTGAAGCAGGCCCAGGCCCTGGTCGATTCGCGCAAGGCTACCCTGCAGATGCGCCTGCTCAACGCCAAGCGCCGCCGCGCCATGGACGAGGAAGTCGTCTCCCGCGAGAGCCTGGACGACGCCAGCAACACCGCCGCCGCGTCCGAGGCCGACTACCAGCAGGCGCTGGCCGCGCTGGACGCCGCCAAGCTGAACCTGGAACGCACCCAGGTACGCGCCTCGGTCGACGGTTACGTGACCAACCTCAACGTGCACCGTGGCGACTACGCCCGTGTGGGCGAAGCGAAAATGGCCGTGGTCGACGAGAACTCCTACTGGATCTATGGCTACTTCGAAGAAACCAAGCTGCCGCACATCCGCGTCGGTGATCCGGCCGAACTGCAACTGATGAGCGGCGAGCGCCTGAAGGGCCACGTCGAGAGCATCGCCCGCGCCATCTACGACCGCGACAACCCGGAAAGCCGCGAACTGGTGGCCGACGTCAACCCGACCTTCAACTGGGTGCGCCTGGCCCAGCGCGTGCCGGTGCGTATCCATATCGATGACGTGCCAGAGGGTGTCCTGCTGGCGGCGGGCATCACTGCAACCGTGATCGTCAATCCGCAGAGCCGCCACGCGGAGCACTCCGACGGTGCAGCCGCCGCGGCGCAGTGATCTGATCCAGTGAATGAAAACGGGAGCTTCGGCTCCCGTTTTCGTTTGCGGATTCGTCGCAGTGGGGCTTTGCCCGCAATCTCGCATCGCGCGCTCCCACGACTGCGTAGGGCGGATAACTCGTTCCGGGTTATGCGCCCGACGAATTACCGGTCGTGCGAGGTGGGTGCCCTGGTAGGAGCGAGCGTGCTCGCGAACCGCCCAGCTCCACTGCCTTGCGGCTCGCGAGAAAGCTCGCTCCTACAGTTATCCTTCGGCCTGCTCCTGTCGGCGGTTCTTGTAGCTGCCGCGGATGTTCATCGCCGCCAGGCACAGCTGCAGCAGCACCAGCGCATAGGCCTTGGCCGGAATCCCCCAGGCGATCCACAGCGCATTGCTGGCGAGGAATACCCAGAAGCCCACCTTGCGCCGTTTGCGGTCGCGCGAGCCCACCAGCCAGGCGGCGAGGACGGTCACCAGCATGGCTGGCCATTGCAGCTGGTCGATCAGTTCGTTCATGGGCGCTCAAGCTCAGGTGGATGTCCTGAACTCAGACCAGCCCTGGCGCGGCAAAGTGCGGACGAATTGGGTAGCCATCGAGCAGTGCGTTGGTCTTCTCCGGGTCCAGTTCGCCGTTGAACGGAACGCCCAGCGCCTGGCGGTGGATGCCGGTGGACGCCAGCCAGAGGGTGTCGATGCGGGCGGCCAGGGCGCCGGGGACATCGGTCACCAGCGAGTCGCCGACGAACAGGATGTGCTTCGCGCCGCGCGCCTCCAGCTGCCGCTGGGCGATGCGGAACGCCGACGGATCGGGCTTGCCGTACCAGTGAACCTTGCCGCCTTCCTCGGCGAAGGCCTCGGCCAGGCGGCCGGCGCCGAATACCGTCTGGCCGCCGGAGACCACCACGCGGTCCGGGTTGGCGCAGAGGAACGGCTTGTCGGTGGCGCCGCGCAGCGGAGCAAAGCGCGCTTCCAGTTCGTCCTGCGGGAAGCTGCCGACACCCAGGATCAGCGACGCGGCATGGATGTCGTCGCAGAAGCGCTCGCGGATTTCCGCTGGCCAGGTGGTCAGTGCGTCGCCCACGCCGACGGTGTAGATGCCGCCGCGCTGGAACTCGCGCTCATGGGTGAAGGCGTCGATGGCCAGTTGGCCGGAGGTGGTGATGCCGGCGAAAAGCTCGCGGGAGACGCCCAGGCGCACCAGGGTGTCGGCCATTTCCGGGACGCTGCGCGAGGCGTTGCTCAGGAACCATACCGGCTTGCCTTCGGCGGCGCGGCGGGCGAGCCAGTCAAGGGCGCCGGGGAAGACGTCCACGCCGTCGATCAGTACGCCCCAGAGATCGAGCAGGAAACCGTCGTAGCTGGCGCAGAAGTCGTCCAGGCCGGCGTGGTCGATGTAGCGGGTATGGGTGACGGCGCTGAAGCGGGAAGCAGTCATGGCGTGCCTGTTGAACGGTGGGAGTGCGCCCACGTTAGCGCACTCTCGCCGTTTCGGTGTGACAGACGCGCCGATCAGTGCGCCGGATGCGGCGGCCGCTCCTCGCCGAAGGTGTCCGCCAGCCAGCCCTTGAGCTGGCAGCCGGCGAAGGCCGAGGTGCTGCATTCGCCGCTGGCCAGGGCCTGTTGCAGCTTGGCGATGTCGGCTTTCTGTACGTAGGCGATGGCGTCGGTCATGTCGTCTTCGGTGCCGTAGCCGCCTTCGACCATTTCCTTGAGCGCGTCTTCCTTGCTCCAGCCCTGAATCACCGTACGGTACATGGCGGCGAACAGGCCGGTGCGGTCACGCCCGTGTTTGCAGTGCATCAGCACCGGGCCGTTCTGCTCGGCGCTCTGCAGGATGCGCAGAACCTTCAGCACATCGGCGTCGTCGACGCGGTCGGCGTGGGTCGGGAAACTCACCGCTTCGATGTTCTGCTGGCCGATCCACTCGCGGTCGTCGTCCTTGATGAAGCTCACCACGGTCTTCACCTGCAGGCGTTGCAGCTCGGACAGGTCATCCTTGCCGGGCAGGGCGCTGCGGTAGAGCGTCGGGGACATCTGGTAGAGGTTGAACGACTTGTCCACCGGTTTGGCCCAGTCGGCCGGGGTCTCGCCGGCGGCCAGGGCAAGCGGGCCGAAGGTCAGCAGGGCGGCGGCGATGGCGCCACGAAGGATGTTGGGCAGGGACATGGGGACTCCTCTAAGGTCCGCGTCACCTTAGACGGAGGCCGGTTGTGCCTGGATGAAAAGCACGTGAAGAAAGCGTGAAGTCTCCTCAGCGGCTGTCGGCAGGGAGGAAGCGCACCAGCACGCCCGGGCGGAAGAACCACCAGACGCAGAGCGGATAGCACAGGTAGTTGAGGGCGTAGATCAGCAGCGCCGCCGGGCTCGGGGTGTTCTTCCACGCGGCCATGCCGACCAGCAGCGCGTAGAGCACCGCCAGCCCACCGCCGTACAGGGCGGTCAGGCGCCAGAGCTCACCGGTTCCGGCCAGGCGCTTGTGCCGGCGGGCGAACCAGAAGGCCATGGCGGCGGCGATCACCGCCGCTACCAGCAACGTCGCCGGCACGCCACCGACCCGCAGCAATCCGCGCGCCACCACGTTGAGGAAGAAGGCCGCGAGGATGCCGGCGAGGGCGAGGTAGCGGACCGGGTATGTCATCAGAGTGGCCCGTCGAGGCCGAAGCGTTTCTTCAGCACCTTGTCCAGCAGTCCGGTGGGCAGCCAGCGCGAGAGCAGGGGCAGGGCACGGCTGCCGTTGCCGATGCGCACCAGGCGTGGACGTGGTGATTTCTGCGCGGCGGCCAGCAGGTCGCGGGCGAACTCGCTGGCTGGGGTGGGCTTGTCCTGGGAGGCGGCGGCGCGTGCCTGGATGAACGTGCGCAGTGGCCACCAGGCGGAATCCTCGCTGACCACCGCCGCCATCTCGCGGGTGGCATTGGCGCCGAATTTGGAGGCGATGGCGCCGGGCTGCACTTCCATCACCTCGATACCGAAGGGCGCCAGCTCCAGGCGCAGGGCATCGTTCAGCGCATGCACGGCGGCTTTCGACGCGCAGTAGGCGCCGGCGAACGGTGTGACCAGTACACCGGACACGCTGCCGATGTTCACCACCAGCCCCCGCCGCGCGCGCAACGCCGGGAACAGGGCGCGGGTAACGCCGACGACCGCGAACACGTTGGTTTCGAACTGCCGGCGTATCGCCTGGCTGCCGCCATCCAGCAGCGGGCCCATGGCGCCGTAGCCGGCGTTGTTGATCAGCACATCCAGGCCGCCGGCCTCGCGCTGCAGCAGTTCGGCGAGGCGCTCGACGGCGGGCTCGTCGTTGACGTCCAGCAGTACGCCACGCAAGCCCGCCTGGCCGAGGGCGGCGACGTCTTCATCGCGGCGCGCGGTGGCCCAGACCTGATAGCCGGCGGATTGGAATGCATCGGCAAGGGCGCGGCCGATACCGCTGGAGCATCCGGTGATGAGGGCGACGGGCTGGGGCATGGTCGGGCAGTCCTTTGGGCTGTTAGCGCGGACTACCGTACCGGAATGTGCGGGGCAGGTGAATCAGTTACCGAAGCGGCCGCTTACCCGCTCGGCGCGGAACTCGAGGGTGCTGGCGCGGTAGCCGGGGCGCAGGGGCGGCAGCGGCAGGCAGTCGCTCCAGCTGTCGCCGGCGAGCAGGGCGCCGGGACCGCGGTAGCGCGGGGCCTCGTAGAGGTTCTCGGCAAGATCGGTGGTGTCGCCTGGGCGGTAGGCGGCGACTTTCCAGCGCAGTTCCAGCAACGGGCGGGAGGCGCCGTTCTTCAGGCTGACGGCCAGCGGGCGGCCGGGTTGGCACTGGTCGGGCTGGTAGGCGATGCGCAGTTCCAGGTGCTGCAGTTGGCGGGCGTCGCTGTTGTCCTGCCAGATGGCGATGGCGATTACCGAGGCCAGCCCGACCAGGCCGGCGCCAGAGATCGGCAGGGCGCGGGAGGGGTAGCGGATCAGCAGGATGATCCAGGTGACGATCAGCAGGATGCCGTACAGCATGGAGCGCTCCGCGGGGATATTGAGCATTACCTTAGCAGGCGGCGGAGTGGGGCGGGTTGATGTGGCGCGGGCGTGGGCGAACTTGCTCGTCAACCTCCCATAAAAAAGCCCCCGCACCGAAAGGTGCGGGGGCATTGGCGCCGATGGGGGGAAAGCGCCAGGTCCCGGGGCTTAGCGAACCACGGCCTGTACTTCCACGTTCTCCGTGGTGCGGCCGTAGACGTCTTCAAGACGCTCGATGTCGTCTTCGCCCAGGTAGCTGCCCGATTGCACTTCGATGATCTCCAGCGGGATCTTGCCCGGGTTGGCCAGGCGGTGGACCGACGCGATCGGGATGTAGGTGGATTGGTTTTCGGTGAGCAGGAAGGTCTTGTCGTCACAGGTCACCTGGGCGGTGCCGGAGACGACGATCCAGTGCTCGGCGCGGTGGTGGTGCATCTGCAGCGACAGGCGCGCGCCGGGTTTGACGGTGATGTGCTTGACCTGGAAGCGGCCACCCATGTCCACCGAGTCGTAGGAGCCCCACGGACGGTAGACCTGGCAGTGGTTCTGCGTCTCGCTGCGGCCGGCGGCGTCGAGTTGGTTGACCACTTTCTTGACGTCCTGCACGCGGTCCTTGTGGGCGATCATCATGGCGTCCTTGGTC
The DNA here is from genome assembly GCF_057180225.1 of Pseudomonas sp. BB438. Lineage (NCBI taxonomy): Bacteria > Pseudomonadati > Pseudomonadota > Gammaproteobacteria > Pseudomonadales > Pseudomonadaceae > Pseudomonas > Pseudomonas sp. BB438. The sequence continues at coordinate 5,299,779 of NZ_CM170001.1, read as the reverse complement.
TCGACCACCACGATGTCTTCCAGGCCGACCACGGAGACCAGCTTGCCGTTGCCGTGCACCAGGCAGTTGTGGCTGTCGTGGACCACGACATCGCCCATGGTGACGTTGCCGTCGGCGTCCTTGTCGTGGACTTCCCAGATCGACGACCAGCTACCCACGTCGTTCCAGCCGGCGGCCAGGGGGACCACGCAGGCGCGGCGGGTCTTTTCCATCACGGCGTAGTCGATGGAGTTGTCCGGGCAGCACTCGAAGGTGGCGGCGTCGATGTTGATCAGGTCGCCGTCGTGCTGGCTGCGCTCCAGAGCGAGCAGGCAGGTGTCGTAGATGTCGGCGTCGTGCTTTTTCAGCTCTTCCAGGAAGCGGCTGGCGCGGAACAGGAACATGCCGCTGTTCCAGAAGTAGCCGCCTTCCTCGACGAACTGCTGGGCACGGGCCTCATCGGGTTTCTCGACGAAGCGTTCGACGCGGATGACGCCGTCCGGCAGGCCACGCTCGTCACCGGACTTGATGTAGCCGTAGCCGGTTTCCGGGCGGTCGGCGGGGATGCCGAAGAGCACCATCTCGCCCTTCTCGGCGGCGTTGGTGGCCAGTGCCAGGGCGCGCTGGAAGGCGCGTTGGTCGTCGATCACGTGATCGGCCGGGAGGATCAGCAGGAGTTCGTCACGGCCTTCGGACAAGAGCTTCATGGCGGCGATGGCGACTGCCGGGGCGGTGTTGCGGCCGAAGGGTTCGAGGAGGATCGACTGGGTCTTCAGGTTCAGCGCTTCGAGCTGTTCCTGGACGATGAAACGGTGTTCCTGGTTGCTCACCACCACCGGCGGCTCCATGCCTTCGAACACCAGGCGCTCGAGGGTCTGCTGGAACAGGGTGTGTTCGCCGGTCAGGGCCAGGAACTGCTTGGGATACTGTTTGCGCGAAAGAGGCCAGAGTCGCGAGCCGCTACCACCGGAAAGGATTACTGGGATCATCGATTTTCTCCTAAAGCGTTTGCGTTCTGTTGGCCGGACCACGTCATGCGGTCCGGCGTGCGGTTTGGGTGACCTCTCCTGTGCATGCCGTCGTTACGGCGCACGGGTTCTTCTGCCGGTGCGGGGCCGGTCTTGTTGTTTGGCTTGGGAGTGGTTGCACAGCGCCCTCTCCCTAGCCCTCTCCCTGAAGGGAGAGGGGACTGTTCGGAGCGAAGCGGGGCATCCCCGCTCGCCGGGTAGTACTGAGCTTTTCGTTCGCACTGATGGCTCCCTCTCCGTTCAGGGAGAGGGCGGGGGAGAGGGGCGGGATTCGCCCCCAGTACGAAGCGCGCCATCCGCATCAAGACTTCAGTCCGCCTTCACCGGACGCTTGACCCACACCGGGTTCAGCTTGCCGCTGTCGCCGGTGACGTACAGGCAGACCACTTCGCCGCGCTCGAGGGTGACGGGCTTGAGGTCGCTGACCTTCTTCGCGCCGTCGAACAGCGCCAGGTTCACTTTCACCGGGTTGATCTCGCGGTCACCGTGGCTTTGCGGGGCGACGTTGCTGACCACTTCGGTCTTGCCGTCTGCGGTCTTCAGGGTGAGGGCCTTGCCGCTGAGGTTCTGCACGCGGACGAGGGCCTTCTGCTTGTTCTTGAACGGCGGCTCGGGCACCAGGCGCGGCTGGCCGCCGGGCTGGCTGACGAGGGTGTAGTAGGCATCCGGATCGAGTTTCACCGGCAGGCTCTGGGAGCCGACCTTGGCGGTGTAGTTACCCGGCGGCAGGAACTTGAAGTCGCTGGAACCCAGCGGCGAGATGTCGTTGAGGGTGGCATTGCCGACGCTGACGGACAGCTCGCCGCTGCCGGCGTTGTAGGCCCGTACGAAGGTGGAGCCCTTGGGCGCCTGCGGGCCGTACAGTGCGCCTTCACCACCGGCGAAGGCGCCGAAGGAGGCGGCGCCCAGGGCGAGGGCGAGGGCGGACGACTTCAGGGTGCGAATGCTCAGTCGGTTGATGCTCAGTCGGTTCATGGGGTGTACCTCCGTCTTCTCTCTTGTGGGCACGGGTGGTGCCCCGTTCAGCGCTCGGTGCGCCGTGGGTGCTGTGGATCAGTGAGCGGCTGGCTGGTTGGAGGCCAGGCGTTCGTCGCGGTTACCGTCCGCACGCAGCTGCGCCACCCAGTCCGGGTTGAACTGGCTCAGGTCGCTGTGCATCGGCAGGTAGCGTTCGGGGAATTCCCAGACCAGCAGCTTGGCTGGCGCCTTCTTGAAGCCTTCGTCCTGCAGGAGCTCGAGCATCGGCTCCAGGGGACCCTTGCCCTCCTTGGCGTAGTTGATGACATCCGCCGAGAGCGCCTGCTTGAGGGCGCCGGCGAAGTTCCAGCGCGGGTTGGCGCTGTAGCTGGTGCCGACCAGGGCGACCTGCGGCTGGGCGCTGTCGCCGAACAGGTCGCCACCGCCGCTGCTGTCGGCGCTGGCGGCGGCCTCCTCGGCCGGGTGGGTCTGGCGCTGCTGCAACTGGTCTTCTTCGGGCAGCAGGTTGGTGAACAGCGGGTCCAGCGGCAGGAAGGTCAGCAGGTCGCCCTTGTGCGCGCCGCTCTTGCCGGCCTCGGTGACGAAGCTCTGGGTCGGCAGGTCGGCGCCCTGGCCTGCGCGGATGCTTTCGCCCAGGCGCTGGGCCACGGCTTCGGCGCCCAGCGGGGTCCAGTGGGTGTCGGTGCGCAGGAAGACCTGGCCGTTGTCCTTGGCCTTTTCCATCGTCTCCAGCAGCTCGGGCGCGGCCATGCCGGCCTGGCGGGCGCGCTGCAGGAAGTCGGTGTAGAGCGAGGCGTGCAGGGCGGCCGGCTGCTCCTTGCCGATGTATTCGGGATAGAGGCGGGTCTTGGCCGGAATAATGGCCAGCACCAGCTTCACGCCGCGGCGCTCCAGCTCCTGCTGCACGCCACGCACCAGCGCCCAGTTGTCGTCGAGCTGCTGCTGCGTCGGCGCGGGCTTGAACTCTTCATCGGTGAACAGCCAGCCGTCCTTGCCGATCACCACGCCGGGGCGGCCTTCATCAAAGACGGTGTAGTCCAGTGCGGCCCAGAGGTTGGTGCCCAAACGCTTGATGGGGAATTCGTCGTCGTAGTGGCCTTCGAAGGCGTGGGCCAGCTTGCCGTTGAGCACGGTGGTGCCGTCGGCGGCGGAGAAGCTGGGGAAGGCCTTCAGCGACCAGCCGGCCAGGCCCAGCAGCATGCCGCCGAAGGCGGCGATGTAGGCGTACTGCAGGGGTTTGCTGATCTTGGGTTGAGTGGTCGTTTGCATGATCCGGCCTCGTTCAGAACTGGAAGTAGAGGAACGGCGAGTAGCTCTGCGCCGAGAGCTTGAGCACCGAGGCGGCGAACAGCAGGAGCAGGGCGACGCGGGTGGCCAGCACCGGCAGCTGGGTCATCCAGTGCTGCTGGTAGACGGCGGCGCCGCTGGGCGAATAGGCGATGGCCGCCGGGTCCTGCTGGGCCATGGCCGGGGTGCGCGGCTGGGCGCTGGCGGGGCCGTCGGCGTCGACCTGCTCGGTCTTCGCGGCGGCCTTGGGCGCCTTGCTCTGCAGCGGTTGGTTGTAGAACTGGCGCAGGCCGAAGAAGGCGAGCACGAGGTAGGCGATGACCAGGGTGCCGACCTGCAGGCCGGTGAGACTGGCGCGGTTGAGCTCGGACAGTTTCCAGTCACCGAAGCTGAACATGGCTTCGTACATGCGCCAGGCCACGTGCAGGTTCTCGGCGCGGAAGATCACCCAGCCGACGATCACCAGCAGGAAGGTGAATACCCACTTCAGCGGATTGAGCACGCGCGGCGCGGCGTTCACGCCCAGGGCGCGCTCGATGGCCAGCCACACGCCATGCCAGGCGCCCCAGATGATGTAGGTGACGTTGGCGCCGTGCCACAGGCCGCCCAGCAGCATGGTGAGGATCAGGTTGCGGTAGGTCTGGAAGGTGGTGCCGCGGTTGCCGCCCAGGCTGATGTACAGGTAGTCGCGCAGCCAGGTGGACAGGCTGATGTGCCAGCGCCGCCAGAACTCGGTGATGGACTGGCTGATGTAGGGCTGGTTGAAGTTCTCCATGAAGCGGAAGCCCATCATCAGGCCGAGGCCGATGGCCATGTCGCTGTAGCCGGAGAAGTCGAAGTACAGCTGCGCGGTGTAGGCCAGCGCACCGAGCCAGGCGTCGCCCGTGGTCGGGTCCTGCAGGGCGAAACAATGGTCGGCCACCGCCGCCAGGGTGTCGGCGATGAACACCTTCTTGACGAAGCCCTGCATGAAGCGGGTACAGCCTTCGGCGAACTTGTCGACGGTGTGGGTGCGGTGGTTGAACTGGTCGACCAGGTCCTTGAAGCGCAGCACAGGGCCCGCGATCAGGTGCGGAAAGATCGCCACGAACGCTGCGAAGTCGATCAGGTTGTGCGTGGCCGGGGTGTCGCCGCGGTACACGTCGATGATGTAGCTGATCGATTCGAAGGTGTAGAAGCTGATGCCGATCGGCAGCAGGATGTGGGTCAGCACGAAGGGCTGCATGCCCAGCGAGGTGATGATCTCGTTGAGGCTCTCCACACCGAAGTTGGCGTACTTGAAGTAGCCCAGCACGCAGAGGTCGACCACCACGCCGAGGATCAGCCAGCGCTGGGCGGCCCTGGTGCGCACGCCGGCGGCGCCGACGCGCAGGCCGATCCAGTAGTTGAACACGGTGACGCCGGCGAACAGCAGGAGGAAGTCCACCCGCCACCAGGCGTAGAAGATGTAGCTGGCGACCAGCAACAGAAGGTTCCGGTAGCGGTTCCCGCTCAGGTAGTACAGGCCGAGGAAGACCGGCAGGAACAGGAACAGGAACACGTTGGAAGAAAAGACCATTCCGCGTCTCTCTCTGGAGCTTCAAACCTTGAGTGGCTCCGGACCTTCCGGCGTCTTCGCGACGCCCTGAGGAAAGGCCGGGGCAACCCGCCAATTCCTCCCCATGTGGTGCTCAATCTGTTGCGCCCGCCCGCGTCTTTGTTGCGCGGGTCGGGTGGTGTTGCTGTTGCTTTGGAGCGGGGGCATTGCCCTCTCCCCAGCCCTCTCCCTGAAGGGAGAGGGAGCCGTCCGGAGCTGCCGATTGGCTCGGTGTTCCGCTTGCTGCCGCTCAGTCCCCTCTCCCTTCGGAGCGGGGCGCGCAGCCAGGGTCAGGGAGAGGGGCTCTTGCCCGAAGGCCTCAGCTCCCAGCCCCCTGACGGTTGAAAACCTTGGTCACTTCACCCCCCAGGCGGAAGCTGTTGAACGGCTCCATCTTCTTCTTCCAGTCCTGGGTCTTGGGCGCGCAGCTGTAGAGCGCGCAGTAGGGTTCCAGCCAGGCGAACTTGCTGTTCTCCTTCAGGTCGGCCATGTCCTGGTCGTTGCCGGTCTTCTCGTCGAATGCGTCCTGGTCGTCCACGCCTTGCATCACGCGGTTGGCCAGGCGCTGCAGGGCGCCGTTGTTCTCCTGGCGCAGGTCGACGCCGTTCACCTGGGCGAAGGCGGCGATCATGGTCAGCGGCGGCAGCGAGTAGTTGTGGTACGACAGGGCGCGCTGACGGCGCTTGAGTTCGTTGGGCAGGTAACCGTCGTTGTCCACCTGGTTGGCGGCGACCTTGAACTCCTGCACCGACCAGTCGAACAGGTCGCGGCGGTTGGTCACCACGGCGGTGGACATCACTGACCAGGCGGCCCAGTAGGAGTGGTTGTTGATCTTCTTCAGCGGCAGGTCGCTCCAGTCGCGCACCACCTGGCTGCCCAGGGTGCTGAACCAGTTCTCGATCTCTTTCGACTGCTCGCCGTAGGCCGCCAGCGGGCGGCTGCTGGAGAACTTCAGGCGCATGTAGGAGGACGAGAGGCTGCCCAGCGCCCATTTGCGCATCGACTTGCCGGTGTGGTTGAAGTCGCTGCTCTCCAGGGCGCCGGCCTTGGCCCAGCTGTCCAGCCAGTTCATCGCGCAGTCCAGGTCGCCCTTGTTGCCGCTGCGCATGTATTGGGTGATGAGCTTGGTGGCGCCGCGCTCCATGTCGGTGATGTCCTTGATCTGGGTGCGGAACTCTTTTTCCGCGTCCACGTTCAGGGTCGAGCGCGCCGAGTCAGAGCCCTTGTACTTGCTGGTGAACTGCAGGCTGCCGGTGTAGGGCGTGGGCGGCGTCGGGCAGCTGTCGGCGTCCTTCTTGCTGCCCTTGTCGCCGACGGCGGAGAAGTAGCCCGGCGGTGGCATCAGGTCGGCGGCATAGGTGGTGGTCTCGCCACCGAACAGGGCGCCGAGCACCGCGACGGTCAGGCCGATGCGGGCGACCACGGGGGTCTTGATCTTGCGTAGGCTTGGCATGGAATTCACTCCCTCGCGTCTGAGCCTGTTCGATGTCTGCCTGGGCGGTGCCCGGCGAGATCCTGAACAGGCTCCTAGTTGGCGGCCACGTCGGCCGACTTGGCTTTGGGCGTCTGACAGAGCTTGGCCTCGACTTCCAGGCCCGCCGGCATGTCGTCCGGCGCCTCGATTTCCAGGGAGAGGAACTGCTGGTTCGACCAGTCCTCGTCGTTGCGCAGTTCGAAGACGTAGCGTCCGCCGGTATCCACGGCCTTGGACTGCTCGATCTTCAGCTGCTCGCGGCGGCCGTTCATGTACCAGATGGTGTTCTTGAGTTCGTGGATGCCGGGGTCGGAATAGGTGACGTCGGCGGTGTAGCTGCCCGAGCGGATCGGCAGGGCGCCGCTGTTGAGCAGCACTTCGTTGCTGCCGGCGTGCAGCTTGACCTTGCGGCTGATGGCCGGCTTGCCGTCGGCGCAGCCGTTGTCCACCAGCGGCATGGCCTGGCGGTAGAAACTCTTCTGCGCCATGTCGTAGTGGGTGGCGAATTCCCAGATGAGGATCTTTGGCGGCTTGTCGTGGAATTCCTTGCTGGTCATGTAGGCCAGCAGGGAGCTGTCGAAGCCGCCCCCGGACACGGCGTTGTTGAGGATGTCGACCTTGCCGTACTGCTCCAGGAAGCCGGCGAAGTTGTATGCCGGGCCACTGTTGGAGGTGCCCACCAGCGCGACCTGGGCATCGCCGCCTTCACCGAACAGGTCGCCGCCGCCGGAATCGCCCACCGGCTCGGTCTCGAAGCGGTCGACGTACTGCGGCGCATAGCTGCTGCCGCACAGTTGCGCGGCGGCCTTGTGGAAGGTGCCCAGCTTGGACAGCAGGCCCACGCGCTTGCTCTCGAATTCCTTCTTCGGAATGTCGTTGTAGGCGGGGATTTCCTTCAGGGTTTCGGCCACGATCTTCGCGCTGCGCATCGCGCCGTAGGGCGTCCAGTGGTGGTCACCCTTGAAGTAGTACGGGTGCTCTTCCTTCTCGTCGAACAGCGGAGAGAAGTCCGGGGTGTAGATGCCGGCCTTGCGGAACTGGGCGATGGTCGCCTGGTAGTTCTGCTTCGCCAGCTCGTAGTTGAAGCTGGCCTTCTCCTGCGGGTTGAGCTTCTCGCGGTTCACCAGGCCACGCGTGGGCTGATAGACCACGACGAGATCGATGCCCTTGCGCTTGAGCTCGTCGCGCAGTTGCTTGAGCTCGCGCCAGCCTTCGGCGCTGGTGCCGAAGTCGGTGCGCAGGTCGTAGGTGGTACGGAACAGCCAGTCTTCCTGGGCCGGTACCAGGTGGGTGAAGAAACCCAGGTACTTGGTGTTGTAGGCCGCTTCGTTGGAAGCCGTGGGGCACAGCCCGGCGGCCGGCTGCGCGGAGTAGCTCGGCGCGTCGGCGGCGCCGGCCTGGTGAGCGAGCAGCAGGGCGGCGGTGAGGCCCGACAGGCGCAGCAGGTTGGTGGTCAGTTTGTTCATGTGTCGGTCCTCAGTTCTGCAGTTCGGCCTGGCTTTCGACGGGGTCGATCAGCACCGCGCGTTGCTGGCGCACCAGCAGGTCCAGGATCTGGTCCTGCTTCTCGCCGAGCACGCCGTTGAAGGAGATGCCGGAAGATTTGGTCGGGCCGAGCATGGCCACCTTGTAGAGCTCCAGCGATAGCGGCGAATCCACCGACAGCGGGCCGGAGCCGTTGCCGGCCAGCTTGCCGCCGACCACGATCAGCGAGACCTTGGTATCGAAGGGGTCGAGGTCGATGTTGCGGTCGGTGTCGGAGAGGTCCTTGATGTGGCCGTAGACGCCGATCAGCTTGTTGCCGGCCGCGAGGTTCTCGTACAGGCGGATGTTCACGCTGTTGCGCACGCGGATGCCGTGGCGCTGGTTGGCCAGCACCTGGTTGCCGTAGATGAGGTTGTCGCCCGACTCGTAGAGCGTGATGCCGTCGGAGTGGTTGCGGTACACCTCGTTGTAGGCGACCAGGTTGCGCTCGGAATTACGGTCGAGGACGATCCCGGAGAGGTGGTTGTCGTAGGTCTTGTTGTGGATGATCCAGCTGTCGTTGACCTCACGGGAGACGATGATGCCGTGCTTCTTCCTGGTCCCGTAGACGGTGTTCTCGGCGATGATCAGGCGGTGCGAACGGTCGTGCGGGTCGATGCCGTAGATGACGTTGTTCTTGTAGGTGTTGCCGCGCACCACCAGGTCGTCCGCTTCATAGCAGTAGAAGCCGTACCAGGCGTCCTCAAAGGTGGAGTTGAGCACCCAGCCCTGGGGCCGCGGGCGCTTCATGGTCTTGTCCATGCCGGGGCTGTACTGCGAGATGGAGATGCCGTAGGCCTTTGAGGCGTTGTAGCCGAAGCTGGTGAAGTGGCTGTTCACCAGGTAGGCCTCGGCGCCGCCCCAGGAGATCAGGAAGGGGCGGAACTCGTTGGGCTCCCTGAACCAGGCCGGCTGGTTCTTCGCCTCATTCCAGGCGGTGACCTTGGTGTCACGCACGAACAGCTTGCCATCGTTGACCAGGAACGAACCGCGGTCCTGGGACAGGCGCAGTTCCTTGACCTTGCCATCGATCTCCAGGGTCGCGCCTTGGCTGACCACGATGGGCAGACGCGCGATGTAGACGCCCGGCTCGGTCTGTTCCAGCGCGGTTTTCGGCAGCTTGCCGACCAGCTCCGCGAGGTTGACGTAGCCAGCGTCGATGAAGATCGCCTGGGGCATCTGGCGTTGTCGCTTCACCCATTCGGCGAGACGGTTCTTGCCGCCGGTGAATTCCTTCAGCGGCTGCTGTTGGACCATGCGCTCGATATGCACCTTGCCGCGCTTGTTGCGCACGATCTTCTTCTCCACCGCCTCGGGGGTGTAGCCGGAGAGGTCGGGCAGCTTGGGCGGCTCCAGGTGCAGCGGCTCGCTCGGAGCCGCGGTCACGGTGTAATTGCCGGATTCCTTCAGCGTCTGGGTGTGGCCCGGTTCTTCTGTCGGTACCTTTTCGCCCTCGACGGTCTTGCCGGCTGAGGCTTTCGCGGCCTCGGCCTTCTTCGCAAGGGCCGTGCTGACTTCGGCCTTGGCCGCGGGCTGCGCCGCCCAGGCTGGTGCGCCGGCGCTGAGCAGGCCGCCGAGCAGCAGTGCGGTCAGCGGCAGGGCGTGTATCGGGTGGCGGTTCATGGCCGTGTCTCCTTGCGCGCGGGCCTCCACCGGATACCCGGCCACGCAGCGGGGGCGGCGCAAGGCAGGTCTGGGAATCGGGTGGAGGGTCATCGCTACAGTCCTCAGAAGTGCCAGATCACGTCGACGAAGGCGTGGTGCATGGTCGAGTCGACGTGGCTGCCGTAGGCATCGCCGGGCTTGAACACGCCGCCACGGAAGCGGATCAGCGCCGACGGCTCGTCGATCGCCTGGCTCATGGACGCCGGCAGCAGGCCCTGCTTGAAGTACTTGGTGACGACGAGGTCGACTTCCTGGCCGATGTCCTTGGAGTCGTTGACCAGCGGAGCGGTGATGCCGCTGTTGCCGATGTCCGAGTCGCTGTCCACGCGGCGGAACTTGTTGTAGATGACGCTGGCGTCATAGTCGTCGCGCAGCTGCCAGGAGCCGAACAGCGTGGCGGCTTCAAGGTTCGACAGCTCACCGCGGAAGGCTTCGCCGAAACGGTGCGCGCGGGCACGGGTGCCGGTGAAGTTGGAGCGGTTGCTCTCCAGTCCCGTCTGTTCGAACTGGTCTTCGCCGTTCTTGCCGCCGCCACTGCCGCGGGCATAGGCACCGCCGACGCGCCATTGCTCGTCGATGTTCCAGCGCAGGCCCAGGTCGGCGCCGTAGGCGTCCACGTCGCCGCTCTGCTTGCCGGTGGCGATGCGTTCGCCATTCACCGGGGCGGTGGTCAGGCGGTCGCGGTTGCCGGTCAGCCAGGTGGCGCTGGCCCAGTAGTTGATGGGCATCTGCGAGCGCCAGTTGTAGCCGTCGCCGTTGGCCTCGATGCCGACCCAGGTGAGGTCGCCGGTGGAGCGCTTGTCCAACGAGTCGACGGTGTCGCCCGGGTCCGGCAGGCTGCCGCTGTCATCGGAATGGTGCACGCGCAGGCCGACCCAGTGTTGCGGCATCCACTGCGTGGAGATGTCGCCGAAGACGTGGGTGCGGTCCTTGTCTTCCGGTGCCAGGTCGGTGATGTCGGTGCGGTAGTCGGAGAAGCGCTGAGCGGCGCCGAGGTGGGCGCGCAGCAGGGTGGTGTCGAAGGTCCAGTTCAGGGCTTCGATATTGGTGTCCTGCCACATGCCGCTGTCTTCGCGCAGGCGCTGGCGACCGAAGCGCAGGTGCTCGCCGGGGTACTGGGTGAGGCCGGCGTAGTCGACCCAGAACTCGCGCAGGGCGAGGTAGGCGTCGTCGGGCTCGCGCTTGTTGTCGCTGCTGCTGCGGTTGCCGGTGTTGACGTCGTCGTTCTGCAGGGTGTCGGTCTGGATGGTGTCGGTGGCGGCGACCGCCTGGCCCATCACGTAGGCGCTCCAGTCGCCCCATTGGCCGAATGCCCAGGGGCGCAGGTCGAGGCCGATGCCGTTGAGGTCGCCGCCGCGGGCGGTGCCCAGGTCGCGGTCGTCCTCGGATTCGGCGGTCACCTTGATGTCGATGCCGAAGTTCTTCGGCGGCTCTTCGGCGGCGTGGGCGAGGCTGCCGAACAGGGTGCCGGCGAGGCTCAGGCCAACGCCGAGCATGGCGGGGAACAGGCGGGCGCGGCGGACAGCGGAAGCCAGAGCGCGCGGCTGAACTCCATCGACGAGAACAAACAGCGGGGTGGTCATCGGGTCGGTGCGCTTCATAGATTTTCTTGTTCCTGGTTGTTCTGCAGAAGGCTGACGGTGGCTTGCCAGTTGGCGCCGCGAGCCTGTTCTTCACGCTTGAGCAACTGCTGGGCCGCACTGCGGTCGGCCGGCTGGATCTGCGGTTCGATCTGTGCCATCAGGTCGCTGGCGGTGGGCACCTGCTGGCGCTGCGCGAGCTCGCCGAAGACGTAGGCATTGACCAGGTTCGGGCGGATACCGCGACCCTGCGAATAGAGCTGGGCGAGGGCCATGTCGGCGCTGGCCTGGCCGGCGCGGGCGGCGATGATCAGGTGATCCACGGCTTTCTGCGGGTAAACCTGGCCAAGGAAGCCGCGGCGGTAGATCTGGCCGAGGTAGTAATGCGCCTGGGGTTCGGTGGCGGCGGCCTTGAGCAGGTGCTGTTCGGCTTTCTGCGGCTCCTGCGGGGCCCACTTGCCGTCGTAGTAGAGGCGCCCGAGCAGCAGCTCGGCGCGGGGCTGCGCGGCGTCCTGGGCCTTCTTCAGGTAGTCGAGCATCTGGTCCAGGTCGCCCAGGTCGGGGTTGTCGTATTGCAGCTTGGCCAGGCTGACCCAGGCGGCCGGGTAGGTCGGTGCGATTTCGTTGAGCAGCGCCTGCGCGGCCTGCGGGTCGGCGGTGCCGATGTTCGGGTCGGCCAGCACGCCGGCCACCGACTCGACGCGCTCGGAGGGCACGCGGCCGGCCTTCCAGCCTGCCTTGAGCGCTTCGAGGTGGGCTTTCTGCTTCTCTGCGTTGCCCTGCTTCTGGTACACGGTGGCCAGTTCCATCCAGCACACGTCCATGCGGCTCAGCCAGCGCTGGCAGACCTGTTCGACTTCGCCCAGGTGCTGGTCGTAGGTGCCCTGGGTGCGGTACAGGATGATCTGCGCCAGGTCCGCCTGCGGCAGGCCCTGGGTGCGCCACTGGTCGATACGCTGCTGCGGGTTCACGTTCGGCCAGGCTTGCGGGTACTGCAGGTAGAGGACGATCAGCGGCACCAGTGCGCTGTCCTCGCCTTCGTTGAAGGCGCGGGTCAGCAGTTGCTCGGCTTCGCGGTGCTCGGCATCGGTGCCGCCGGGCTTGGCCGCCAGCCACTTGCCCAGGCGAGCGCGGGCGCGCGGCGAACTCTCGGCGGCTTCGCGGTAGAGCTTCTCGGCGCGGGCCTGCTCGTCGGGGTCGCCGGTGGCGGCCTGCATGTCGGCCAGTCCGACCTGTGCGTCGGCGTAACCCATGGTGGCCAGGGCCTGGAAGTTGGCCTGGGCCGTGGCCATGTCGCCGCGCTCCAGGGCCTCCTGGGCCAGGCGCTGATCGGGCAGGCCGGCGCATCCGGCAGCTGCGCCGATGGCCAGCGCCAAGGCTAGGTGAGGGGCAAGTCGTGAGACAGGTCGATTCATGCGGGCGGTCCTCTTAGCGGGCAGTGGCCAGGGCCATCGCCTTGTTCAGCAGGGTGCGGCCCGGCAGGCCGCCGATGCTGACTTCAGTCGGGCGGCCTGCCATCTGGCTGTCGAGCGGCTGGTCGGGGGTGATCTGCACACGGATTTCCGAGGACAGGTCACCGTCCACCGGCGCGGTGCGCAGGATGCGGCCGCCGCGCACTTCGCTGTCGCCGGCGACCTGGAAGTTCACGTGGGTGCCGGGAGAAAGCTCGGCGGCGTTGCGGTAGGGGAAGCGGGCTTCGACGGTGGCGGTGCTGTCGCGCGGGGTCAGGGTGAAGATCACGTCGCCCTTGTTGGCGAACTGGCCGTTGGCGACGCGCTGCTCCACCACGCGGCAGTCGCAGGGGCTGGTGAGGGTGCCCTTCATCTGGTGGCCGAAGAGCTTCTCGATGTTGCTCGGGTTGAGCTGTTCTTCGGTCAGGTTGCCCTTGAGCAGGTCCAGCAGGTTGGCGGAGAAGGAGGCGATCGGTGCGCCCTTGGCGACTTCCGCGCCCGGCTCCACCAGGCTTTCCACGGTGCCTTCGCGGGGCATGGTGATCTGCTGGTTGGCCACGCTGACCACGCCGGAATCGGCATGGGTGACGAAGTACAGGTTGTAGATCTGGTTGAGGATTACCGCGAAGGCGCCGACGCCGACCACGAAGATCGCGGTGCTCACGGTGACCGCGCGGAAGCGGCCGAAGAAGCCCATGCCGCCGGAGCCGGCAGCGTGCTTGCGGGCCTTGGTGAAGTTCTCGCGCTGCAGGGTGTTGAGCATATCGCCGACGCTCACCACTTCACCGGCCAGGTAGGAGGTGATCAGGTAGCGCAGGGCGGCGATCTCGCGCGGCTTCAGGTGCTGGAATTCGCAGCCGACGCGGCTGGTCTCGCGGTCATAGGAGCGCACCTGGAATTCCACTTCCAGCGAGAAGCTGATGCTGTCGATCTGGAACAGCAGCTTGCCCTTGTGCAGGTCGCCGACCTGCACCGGGGAGTTGTTCGCTGAAGTGAACGCGAAGCCGCCGGCGGACAGGTCCAGCAGGCGCGCATCGACGCCTTCGCGGTGGGATCCGATGAAGCGGATACGGGCGGGCAGCTTGACCCGGGCGTGCTGGCGCTGGGCTTCGGATTCATGCACGACATTGACGTTGACGGCGGTATTCATGAGGTCGAGTCCTGTTCGTAGCTAAGTTGGGAGTCGGGTCAGACGATGGTCAGCAGTACGGCGACGAAAACGCTGGCCGCGGAAAAGGTCATGGCGCGCGAGGACCAGGTGTTGAACCAGCGCTGGAAGCTGGCCAGTCCGCGGTCGAGCTTGGTGTTCTGGCGGGTCCACGACTGCTGGTCGAGGCGGAAGAACACGTAGATCTTCACCAGGGCACCGACGATCTGGTTGTAATAAAGGATGGCGGGGTAGGCCGGCCCGATGTGGTGGCCCGACAGCGACAGCAGCAGGGTCAGCACGAGGCGGGTGATACCGATCCACAGCAGGTAGATGAGCAGGAAGGCGATGCTGTACTTGATGCTGGCGATGATCGCGGCGACCAGGCCGAGCAGGCAGGTCCACATCGACAGGCGCTGGTCGAACAGCACCACGCTGGTGAACCATCCCAGGCGTTGCGGACCCAGGGCCAGGGCGCGGGAGTTCTGCCGCAGGTTGTTGCCGTACCAGCGGAACATCAGCTTGCGGCTGGCCTTGATGAAGCTCTTCTCCGGCGGGTGCTCGACCGTGTTGATCGCCGCGTCCGGCACGTAGAAGGTGTCATAGCCCAGGCGCATCAGGCTGTACCAGCTGGACTTGTCGTCACCGGTGAGGAACTGGAAGCGGCCCAGGCGCCAGTGGTCCAGGTGGTCGCTTTCCACGTCGGTGATGAAGTCCGGGTCGGTGACCACGGCGGCGCGGAACACCGACATGCGCCCGGTCATGGTCAACACGCGCTTGGACAGGGCCATGGAGCACATGTTGATGTGGCGCTGGGCGAAGCGCAGCTTGTGCCATTCGCTCATCACGTAGCTGCCCTGCACTTCGCAGAATTCGTTGGTGGTCAGGCCGCCGACGTTGGGGAAGAGCTTGAACCAGGGCACGGTCTTCTTCACCACGCCGGGCTCGAGCACGGTGTCGCCATCGATCACCGCGACCACGGCGTGTTCGTCCGGCAGGTGGCGGGAGATGGCGCGGAAGCCGTGGGCCAGGCCGTCACGCTTGCCGGTACCGGGGATGCGCACGAAGTCGAGTTTCACGTGGTCCGGCGGGTTGAGCTTCTGCCACTGCTGCTTGATCAGCACCTCGTCGGACATCTCGACGATGGAGCACACCACGGTGGTGGGGTAGCCGCAGGCAATGGCTTCTTCGATGACCGAGCGATAGACCATCGAGGTGGTCAGCGCGTCGATGCGGAAACTGGTGACCATCAGGTACACGTGGGACGGGTCTGCCGCCTCGCCGAGCTTGCGCATCTTGCGGCGGTAGTGCGGGTAGACCACGTAGAGGAACAGCATGCCGCGCAGGAAGTGCAGGCCGCCCATGGAATAGCGCCAGATACCGACTGCGCCGATCAGCAGCAGGAAGTCCTTGGATTCGGCGTCGAATACGGTCGGTGGCACGAGCAGCGCCAGCAGCATCAGCAGGCTGAGAAAGACCAGCCAGCCGGTGGCTTCACCGATCACTCGTTTGTAGGTTTCCATCGTCGTCTATCCGTTTGGTGGGGCTTGGTCACCGGCCCGCCTGGGCGGGCCGGTGACCGGCGCATTTGCGGTCTGAAGGCATGGATTCGATTGAGCGAGCTAGAGTCCGGTTAGGCGGAGAGGGACGAGGAAGCGGAGTGCACTGAAGTGAATGAGCATTTCCGGGTTCCTCTCCACCGACACCGGGCCGACGCGCAGCCGATCGAAACCCAGTTACCAGCAGATGCCTTCGGCGCGGTCGTCTGTGGTGCTCGGCATGAAGCCGATCAGGTCGACCACCTTCTTGCCTTGCGGCGCCTGTTTCACCACGTCGACGAACAGCTCGTCACCGTTGCCCAGCACCAGCACGTCGGAGGACTTCACGACCGCATCCAGGTCCGAGACCAGCAGCGAGGAGACATGCGGGATCTTCGATTCGATGTACTCCTTGTTCGCGCCATGGACGCGGGCGTACTCGACGTTGCGGTCGAAGATCTGCAGCTCGTAGCCCTTGCCGATGAGCATCTCGGCCAGTTCCACCAGCGGGCTTTCACGCAGGTCGTCGGTGCCGGACTTGAACGACAGGCCGAGCAGGCCGACCTTGCGGCTGCCATGGGCGGCGATGATGTCGAAGGCCTTCTGCACCTGGTGCTGGTTGCTGCGCATGATCGAGCCGAGCATCGGGTGCTCGATGTCCAGCTGGCTGGCGCGGTAGGTGAGGGCGCGCACGTCCTTGGGCAGGCAGGAGCCGCCGAAGGCGAAGCCGGGTTTCATGTAGTAGCGCGACAGGTTCAGCTTGCGGTCCTGGCAGATCACGTCCATCACCTCGCGGCCATCGACGCCGACGGCCTTGGCGATGTTGCCGATCTCGTTGGCGAAGGTGACCTTGGCGGCGTGCCAGACGTTGCAGGTGTACTTGATCATCTCGGCGACCTCGATGGTCTTGCGGATGATCGGCGCGTCCAGCTCGCGGTAGATCTCTTCCAGCAGGTCGCCGGTCTGGCTGTCCAGCTCGCCGATGACGGTCATCGGCGGGAAGTCGTAGTCCTTGATCGCGGTGGATTCGCGCAGGAACTCCGGGTTGGTGCCCACGCCGAAGTCGGCGCCGGCCTTCTTGCCCGAGCAGTCTTCGATGATCGGGATCACCACGTTGTTCACGGTGCCCGGCAGCACGGTGCTGCGCACGACCACGGTGTGGCGTTCTTTCTTCTCGCGGATGGCGTAGCCGATTTCACGGCAGACGGACTCGATGTAGCCCAGGTCGAGGTCGCCGTTCTTCTTGCTCGGGGTGCCGACGCAGATGAACGACACGTCGGTATCCAGTACGGCCTTCTTGAAGTCGGTGGTGCCCGATAGGCGGCCGGTGCGGATGCCCTGCTCCAGCAGAGGCTCCAGGCCCGGCTCGACGATGGGCGATTTCCCGTTGTTGATCAGGTCGATCTTGGTGGTGGACACGTCCACCCCAACGACTTCATGGCCTCGTGCGGACAGGCAGCCGGCACATACTGCGCCAACATACCCAAGACCAAAGATGCTGATACGCATCGCATTCACCTCTTCAATGGTCGAGCTGTTTAAAGTTGCCCTGTCGGGCGTTTTTAAAGGTTGCAAGAACCCCCGGAGTTCACTGTTGAAGTGATCTCCGTACTTCCTTCCAGGCAGGCATGGGAATCGAGTGCTAAACTTTCGAGCACAGTCTTGGAGCAAACTAAGAATGTTTGCCCTGTTATGTTTCAGGCGGATTGCAAAGTTGGTGCATTCTCCGCCTGGCGTGCTCCAGTCTGGTTAGATGATTGCCTCGTCATCTGAAAAGTTCAGTTATTTCATGTGGTTGCAGTTCTGGTTAAGGATTGGCGAGAGTCAATCGGAATAACCTTGGAACTAAAACTTCCACCGTCCATCACGGCACTGTTGCGTGGCCATCGATGGTCGTTGCGCAAATAGGATTTATCCGAAAGTCGGTTAGTTCCTTCCGCCCATCTCGTCTCTGAAATTATTTGAAATATCCATTTGATATCACCTGATGCTGCAGTGGTGGCAAAAGCTTTGGTGTTTTACCTAATGCAAAGTGCAACGTCGGGGAAAGTTCCATTGAATTTTTCGTTAAAAACGACCGGCTATCGTCGTCAACACATTCGTTCAGCTCCGGTTCAGCTTTCCCTCTTGCAAAGTGCAATCGTGAAATGCATGTCATGGCCAAATGCTGGTAATGGCGAATGGACTACAAGTCGGGTAGCGAATCAGGACGATTTCCATCCATTCGACCTGTCTGGCGGGTCGAAAAAATTTCTCACGATTAATCCTGAAGCAGACGAACGGTCATTTTGACCTTTTTCACTGTAGGGTTTTTAAGGGGTGTTTTGGACAGAAAACGTACAGTTTCGCCCCCTCCGGATGTGCGCTCGTATGGTCAATGGCTTACAGGCCAGTTGGAATCAGGGGCGATTCGGGGGGCGAAATAGAAGGGAAGCGGGGGCGGCAATTTGCGCTGGGCGCCTGCAGTAGGAGCGGGCCATGCCCGCGAACCGTCGGCAGAGCCGGCGGTTGCACCCGCTTCGGTGTTGCAGGTTGACGGAGATGGGCTTCTTCGTAGGCGCGAGCTTGCTCGCGAACTGCCCAACGCGCCCGCTCCCTGTGGGAGCCGGGCATGACCACGATCACGCCCACTGGGCGTTCCTGCAGGTTCTGCGCGCAAATGAAAACGGGAGCCCCAGGGCTCCCGTTTGGTGCAGCAGAACGCGAATCAGTCGTCAGCGTGGTCGCGCAGGAATACCAGTTGATCGGCCTTGGAGTGCTCGGCACTGTACGCATAACCCGCGTAGTTGAAGTCCTTCAGGCCCTCGGGGTGGGTCAGGCGCTCCTTGATCACGTAGCGCGCCATCATCCCGCGGGCCTTCTTGGCGTAGAAGCTGATGATCTTGTACTGGCCGTTCTTCAGGTCCTTGAACTCGGTGTCGATCACCCGTGCGTTCAGGGCCTTGCGCTTTACCGCGCCGAAGTACTCGTTGGAGGCCAGGTTCAGCAGGACGTCGTCGTCCTGCTCGACCAGGGATTCGTTCAGCCAGCCGCTGATGCGCTCGCCCCAGAAGGCGTAGAGGTCCTTGCCACGGGCGTTGGCCAGCCTGGTGCCCATTTCCAGGCGGTACGGCTGCATCAGGTCCAGCGGGCGCAGCACACCGTAAAGGCCGGAGAGCATGCGCAGGTGGCGCTGGGCGAAGTCGAAGTCGTCTTCGCTGAAATCCTCGGCCTGCATGCCGGTGTAGACGTCACCCTTGAAGGCCAGCAGCGCCTGCTTGGCGTTGGCGGGCGTGAAGTCCGGGTGCCAGCTGCCGAAGCGCGCGGCGTTCAGCCCGGCCAGCTTGTCCGACAGGTGCATCAATTCGGCGATCTGTGCCGGGGCCAGTTCCCGCAGGATGCCGATCAGCGCCTGGGCATCGTCCAGGTGCTCGGGCAGGGTGAAGCGCGGCGTCACCGGCGCGGTGTCGTAGTCCAGGGTCTTGGCGGGCGAAATCACCATCAGCATCGTGCGGTCTCCTACAAGCGAGCGGCGATTGTAAGGAGTCGCGGGCGTTGGCTCCACCTATGGAGGCGATTAGTGCCAAGCCAGGTGCGGGATCGACATCGGTAGCGGTTGGCGGAAGAGGGCGGCCTTCGGCGCGGGTGACCGGGGTAGACGCGGTGCGGGTCTAAGGGACTGATCCGTCGAGGGAAAGGCGAGGAATCGCGGGAGGTGGGACCCCTAAAACTAGCGCTGTCCGGGGCCGTCGCCAAGGTATTTCGTCGTACGACGAAAAAAACCTTCTTAGGAAGGAAAAAGACTTTTTATCGTCATGTTTTTTCCTGTATTTGTTGAGACGTAGACCGCCGAACCCTGCAGACAGGTGGCGGCCCCGGCCCGGCCCGTCTCTTGTTGCAGTGCCCTCGAGCCTACGTCTCGAGAGCAGGTGGCTCACCGCACGGCGGAGCGCTGTAAAGGCATTCCGTCGAACGCTCCCACAAGAGGTGACCCGCGTATGGATGACCACGGACGCTCCCGCCCCACCCAGCCTACCCTGTACGTCCTCGACACCAACGTCCTGATCCACGATCCCAACGCCTTGCTGAATTTCCAGGAGCACCACGTCGCGATCCCGATGACGGTGCTGGAGGAACTGGACAAGCTCAAGACCGGCAAACACACCGTGGCTGCGGAATGCCGTCAGGCGATCCGCCTCATCGACCAGGTACTGGGCGAGGCCTCGCCCGAGCAGGTAGAGGATGGCGTGCCCATCCAGCGCGGCAAGAGCGGGCCGTGCGGCAGCCTGTCGATCCTCATGAGCAAGCGCGCCGAGCCGATCACCTGGCTGCCCGAGCACCTCAACGACAACAAGATCATCAACCAGCTGGTGGAGCTGAAGAGTCGCCATAGCAGCAAGCGCGTGGTGCTGGTCACCAAGGACATCAACATGCGCCTGAAGGCGCGTGCCTGTGGGGTATTCGCCGAGGACTACCACACCGACCAGCTGGTCGATGACATCAACCTGCTGTCGCGCGGCTACCACTCGCTGAGCGGATCGTTCTGGGACCGCGTCAGCAAGGTGGAGACCCGCCAGGACCATGGGCGCACCTGGCACCGCGTGCAACTCACCGACAACCTGCCGGCGGTGCACATCAACGAGTTCATCGTCGATGAGCAGGGCTTCGTCGGCTGGATCAAGGGCATCGATCAGGACGAGCTGACCATCCTCGACCTGCACCAGGAGCCGCTGCTGCACCAGGAAGCCTGGGGCCTGCGTCCGCGCGATGTGTACCAGTCGCTGGCGCTGTACGCGTTGCTGGACCCGGACATCCACCTGGTCAACCTGTCCGGCGCCGCTGGCTCGGGCAAGACCATCCTTGCCCTGGCTGCCGCCATCGAGCAGACCATGGTCACCAAGCGCTACAAACGCATCATCGCGACGCGCAGTGTGCAGGGCCTGGACGAGGACATCGGCTTCCTGCCCGGTACCGAGGCGGAGAAGATGGAGCCCTGGCTCGGCGCAATCACCGACAACCTCGAAGCGCTGCATTCGGACGATGAGTGCACCCATGGCAGCGTCGACTACATCCTCAGCAAGGTGCCGCTGCAGTTCAAATCGCTGAACTACATCCGCGGCCGCAGCTTCCAGCAGAGCCTGATCCTGATCGACGAATGCCAGAACCTCACCCCGCACCAGATGAAGACCATCATCACCCGCGCGGGCAACGGTTCGAAGGTGGTCTGCCTGGGCAACCTGGCGCAGATCGACACTCCCTACCTGTCGGCCACCAGCTCCGGCCTGACTTACCTGACTGAACGCTTCAAGGACTTCCCCCACGGCGTACACGTGACCCTGCAAGGGGTGCCGCGCTCGGTGCTGGCGGAGTTCGCCGAAGCCCACATGTAACGCAATCCAGGCCCGCCCCCCGGCGGGCCTGTTCTTTCTGTTCGAGGTTGTTCGCGAGCAGCCAGCAGCACCGATGATCACCTCGAACGCAGAACCTGCAGGAGCGCGCTTGCGCGCGAACCCGGCCAGGCTTCGGGCACACCGCTCGTACCTCTTCTTGTATACAATCCTCCCCCCAACGCGCCGTCCGCAGCTCCGCAGGCCGCGCGTACCGGGAGTACACTGTTCCCCTGATCCACCGGAGAGTTCCCAGCCGTGCTGACCCATCTCGATTCCCAGGGCCGCGCCAACATGGTCGATGTCACCGAAAAAGCCGTGACATCCCGTGAGGCCGTGGCCGAAGCCCGGGTGCGTATGCTCCCGGCCACCCTGCAGCTGATCCAGGACGGCGGTCACCCCAAGGGTGACGTGTTCGCCGTGGCGCGCATCGCCGGTATCCAGGCGGCGAAGAAGACCCATGACCTGATCCCGCTGTGCCACCCGCTGCTGCTCACCAGCGTCAAGGTCGAGCTGGCCGCCGAAGGCGAGGACACCGTGCACATCGTCGCCCGCTGCAAGCTGGCCGGGCAGACCGGTGTGGAGATGGAAGCGCTGACCGCCGCCAGCGTCGCCGCGCTGACCATCTACGACATGTGCAAGGCCGTGGATCGCGGCATGACCATCGACAGCGTGCGCGTGCTGGAGAAGCTCGGCGGCAAGAGCGGTCATTACGTTGCTACCGATGGCGTAGCGGGAGACACCCCATGATCCGCGTGCAGTACTTCGCTCGCTACCGCGAAGCCCTCGGCCTGGACGGCGAGCAGCTTAACTGGAGCCCGTCCCTGGCCAGCCTCGACGACCTGCGGCGCCTGCTGCTGGAGCGCGGCGGCGCCTGGGACGTGCTCGGCGAACAGAACCTGATGTGCGCGCGCAACCAGGAGCTGTGCTCCCTGGGCGAGCCCCTCGCCGACGGCGACGAGGTGGCGTTCTTCCCCACCGTCACCGGAGGCTGAGCCCATGGCGATCCGCGTCCAGCCGGCGGCGTTCGATCCGGGTGCTGAACTCAACGCGATGCACGCCGCCAACGTCGGCGTCGGCGCAGTGGTCGGTTTCGTCGGCTACGTGCGCGACTTCAACGACGGTCGCGAAGTGGGTGGCATGTTCCTCGAGCATTACGCCGGCATGACCGAGAAGGCGCTGGCGAAGATCGAGGTCGAGGCCAATGAGCGCTGGCCACTGCTGCGCCTGGAAATCCTCCACCGCATCGGCCGCCTGGAACCGGGCGAGCCCATCGTCTTCGTCGGCGCCGCCAGCGCCCACCGCCAGGCCGCGTTCGACGCCTGCAACTTCGTCATGGACTACCTGAAGACCCGCGCGCCGTTCTGGAAGAAGGAAGACACCACCGAAGGCCCGCGCTGGGTCGAAGGCCGCTGCAGCGACCAGGCCGCTGCTGACCGCTGGAAGAGCTGATCCGCCTGGCAGCAGAGTTTCCCGGTCGGAGGGCGCCATGCCCGCGATCGCACGCATGGCGCGCTCCTGCAGATTGACTCCGATGCCCCGCTCGCGCCGGGGCAGTACCTCCTAGGAGGAATGGGCGGTAGAGGGGAAGGGGCGCAGGCTGGCGCCAGCCTTTTTGCTCCGTCATGGAGAGCCCCTCATGAGCCATCTCAGCACCCCGGATTTCCTGCCGCTGGAAATCGCGGTCCTCACCGTCAGCGATACCCGCAGCCTGCACAACGACACCTCCGGCCAGGCCCTCGTGACCTCGCTGCAGCGCGCCGGCCACGCCCTCGCCGAGCGCCGGTTGGTGATCGACGACATCTACCAGATCCGCGCCGTGGTTTCCGCCTGGATCGCCGACCCCAAGGTCCAGGTCGGCCTGATCACCGGTGGCACCGGCTTTACCGCCCGCGACAACACCCCGCAAGCCGTCGCGCCGTTGCTCGAGCGCACCGTGGATGGCTTTGGCGAACTGTTCCGGCAGATTTCCCGCGAGGAAATCGGCACCTCCACCCTCCAGTCCCGCGCCATCGCCGGCATCACCAACGGCACGCTGATCTGCTGCCTGCCCGGCTCCACCGGCGCCTGCCTGACCGCCTGGGAAAAGATCCTCGTGCAGCAGCTCGACAGCCGCACCCAACCCTGCAATTTCGTCCCTCATCTCAAGCGCCTGCCCGAGCGCCCGGTGCTGGCCTGCGGTACACGCTCGTGAACGGCTGCGGTTGTTCCGGCTCCGGCCTGCGCCCGGTGGACGAGGCCATCGCTGCGCTGATGGCGTTCGTTCCTGCGGCGCCGCCGACCGTGCGCGTCGACCTGGAGAATGCCCTGGGTCGTATTCTCGCCAAGGACGTTCACTCACCGATCGACCTGCCGCTGTGGGACAACAGCGCGATGGACGGCTTTGCCCTGCGCAGCGCTGATACCGTCGCCGGGGCTCGGTTGACGATTGCCGGCACCATCGCCGCCGGCGAGACCGCCCAGGTCGAATTGCACACCGGCCAGGCCCTGCGCATCTTCACCGGCGCGCCGTTGCCGCCAGGGGCGGACAGCGTGATTGCCCAGGAAGACTGCACGGTCGATGGCGACTGGCTGCAGGTGCCCGCGGTCGCCCATGGCAGCCATGTGCGCCGTCGTGGTGAAGAGCTTCGCGAAGGCGATGCCCTGCTCAGCGCCGGGAAGACACTGCGCGCCCAGGACCTTGGCCTGCTCGCCAGCGTCGGCCTGGACCGCGTCAACGTGTACCGGCCGCTACGCGTCTGCCTGCTGAGCAGCGGCGACGAGTTGCGCGAGCCGGGCGAGCCGCTGGAGCCAGGGCAGATCTACAACGCCAACCGCTTCAGCGTCGGCGCACTGCTGCGTGGCTGGGGCATCGAGGTACACGACTACGGCGTGCTGGCCGACACCCTGTCGGCCAGCCGCGACGCGTTGAGCCTCGCCGCGTCCGAATGGGACGTACTGATCACCAGTGGCGGGGTGTCGGTGGGTGATCGCGACTACCTCAAACAGGCGATTCGCGAGCTGGGCGAGCTGCATCTGTGGAAGCTGAAGATGCAGCCGGGCAAGCCGCTGGCGTTCGGCAGTATCTCGGGCAAGCCGTGGATCGGCCTGCCAGGCAACCCTGCCGCTGCGCTGGTGACCGCACTGGTGGTGGCGCGACCATTCCTCTGGCGTGCCCAGGGGCGCAGCACGGCCGACACCTTGCCGGTCACGTTGCCGGCGGGCTTCGATTGGCCCACGGCCAATTCGCGCCGGCAGTACCTGCGTGCGCGCCTGGAGCTGGACAGCACCGGCGTGGCACGCATCTGCCTGCATCCGCAGCAGGGTTCGGCCATGCTGCGCGCGGCGAGCTCGGCCGATGGCCTGGCGGTGGTGGAGGCCGGGCGCACCCTGCGCGCCGGTGAGCCGCTGCCATTCCTGTCTTTCAGCGAACTCGGCGCCTGACGCCGTTCCCGGCTGCCGGCGGGGGCCGGCAGCCTCCGCATAGCCCGGGGGAAGCATGCAACTGGTCTGCCCGGCGGGGAGTCTGCCCGCCTTGAAATCGGCCCTGCGCGAGGGCGCCGACGCGATCTACGTCGGCTTTCGCGACGACACCAATGCCCGGCACTTCGCCGGCCTCAACCTCGATGACCGCCAGTTGCGCCAGGGTGTGGAACTTATCCACAGCGCCGGCAAGCAGCTGTACGTGGCGGTCAACACCTACCCCGGCGCGGCCGGCTGGGCCCGCTGGCAGCGGGCCGTGGACCACGCCGCCGATCTCGGCGTGGATGCGCTGATCGCCGCCGACTGCGCGGTGCTCGGCTACGCCGCCAGGCGCCACCCGAATCTCGCGCTGCACCTTTCGGTGCAAGGCTCTGCCACCAACGTGGCGGCGCTGTCGTTCTACCACGAGCGCTACGGCATCCGCCGCGCCGTGCTGCCGCGCGTGCTGTCGCTGGCGCAGGTGCGCCAGGTGGCGGCGAACAGTCCGGTGCCCATCGAAGTCTTCGCCTTCGGCAGCCTGTGCATCATGGCCGAGGGGCGCTGCCATCTGTCGTCCTATGTCACCGGCGAGTCGCCGAATCTCTGTGGCGTCTGCTCGCCGGCCAAGGCGGTGCGCTGGACCGAGGAGCCCGAAGGGCTGACCTCGCGCCTGAACGATGTGCTGATCGACCGCTATGCGCCAGATGAGCCGGCCGGCTACCCGACCCTGTGCAAGGGGCGCTTCGTGGTCAACGGCGAGCGCTTCCACGCCCTGGAGGAGCCCACCAGCCTGAATACCCTCGACCTGATCCCGCAGCTGGCCGAAGTCGGCGTGGCGGCGGTGAAGATCGAGGGCCGGCAGCGCAGTCCGGCCTATGTCGAGCAGGTCACCCGGGTCTGGCGGCAGGCGCTGGATGCGTGGCAGCGAGCCCCCGAGAACTACCGCGCGCTGACGCAGTGGCAGGACGCCCTGGACAAGCTTTCCGAAGGCCACCAGACAACCCTGGGTGCCTACCATCGTTCCTGGCAGTGAGGGTGTGGTGATGAAACTCAGCTTAGGCCCGGTGCTGTTCTACTGGGACCGCCGGACACTCCTGGATTTTTACGCGCAGATGGCCGATCAGCCGCTGGACGCGATCACCATCGGCGAGACCGTCTGCTCCAAGCGTCGCGCCCTGTCGCTGGACAACTGGCTGGGCCTGGGGCGCGAGCTGCAGCAGCAGAGCGGGGCGGAAATCCTGATTTCCGGGTTGGCTCTGATCGAGGCGGCTTCCGAGTTGTCGGCGCTGCGCCGGCTGTGTGCGAACGGCGATTTGCGCGTCGAGGCCAGCGACATGGGCGCGGTGCAGATACTTTCCGGTCTTGGCGTCGAATTCGTCGGTGGGTCGGCGCTCAATGTCTACAACGGTCACACGCTGGCGGAGCTGCACGCGGCTGGCCTGCGCCGCTGGGTGCCGCCGGTGGAATGCTCCGGCGAGCAGATTCACGCAGTGATCGAACAAGTCCGCGAGTTGGGCATCAACGATGTGGAAACCGAGGTGTTCGCCTACGGCCATCTGCCGCTGGCCTATTCGGCGCGCTGCTTCACCGCGCGGGCAGAGAACCGGCCCAAGGACGACTGCCAGTTCTGCTGCATGAACTACGCGGAGGGCCTGTCGATGCGCAGCCAGGAAGGGATGCTTCTGTTCACCCTCAACGGCATCCAGACGATGTCCGGCGAGGCCAGCAACCTGCTGGCGGACTATGCCTCGCTGCGTGACTGTGGCGCCGATCTGCTACGCCTGAGCCCCCGCGCCGAAGGCATGGTGGACGTCATTCAGGCGTTCGACCGGGTACGCCAGGGCGCCACGCCGCCGCTGGCGGTGGCGGGTTGCAACGGATACTGGCATGGCCGCCCGGGCATGCTGCGCAGCGATGAGGTGAACCTGTGCTGACACTCGAATCCGGCGCCCTGCGCGCCGCCGACCGTCTCCTGCCGCTGGCCGCGCGCGTCCCGTCGGGGCTGCAGCGCGCGGTGTTGCAGCGCGCCGCCAACCGCCTGTTCGCCGAGCCGCTGGCGGACGGTGCCTTCGATATCCTCGACGGTCACTGGCTGCGCCTGGAAGTGAGCGACCTCGACCTGGGCTGGAGCCTCACGCGCGGCCGTGATGGCCTGCGTTTCGCCGAGGCTTGCAGGCCCAGCGTGATCATCCGCGGCAGCTGGCGCGACTTCCTGTTGCTCGCGGGCCGGCAGGAAGACCCGGATACGCTGTTCTTCCGTCGCCGCCTGGTGATCGAGGGCGATACCGAACTGGGGCTGGCGGTGAAGAACCTGATCGACAGCCTCGACCCGGATAGCCTGCCGACCTGGCTGTGGAGCGCCATGCGCCGGGCCAGCCGGGTGGTGCAGGAGAACGCCTGAGTCTCAGGCCGGGGTGCGCACGAGGAACTGCAGTTCCTCGTAGAGCATCTCGAAGTCCTGCACCGGCGCATCCTGGCCGTAGCGTTTCTTCAGGCCGTATTCAGTCAGGGTGATCTCGTGCTCGGCCTTCACCCCGTGGCGCGCCAGGCAGTTCTGCACGCAGTGCAGGTGGCAGCCGTCCACGGCAACGATCGGGCGCCCGGAGCAGGCCTTCTTCACCAGCGCCGGTACGTCGCCACCCACGCCGGCGATGCAGGACATCTCCGCGAGGCCGTCACGGTCCAGGCGCAGGGCGAGATCATTGGCCAGCTGCGCGAGGTTGGAGCAGCCGGAACACGAGTAGACGAGGGGCAGGTGCGGCGAGGGCGGCATGGGGACCTCCAGGGTGAGTCCTGCAGTGTCCTGCTGCCGTGTGCTGTCGCGACATGATCTGAATCAAGTTGGCGGGTGGACTACTACCTGGTAGGTAGGGCGAATACAGCGGAACGCTTGATTCGCCGTCGCAGGCGATCAGACGAGGTGGTTCTCCACCGCCCAGACCGCCGCCTCGACGCGCGAGCGCATGCCCAGCTTGTGCAGCACGCGCTTCACGTGGACCTTCACGGTGCCTTCGGTGATGTCGAGTTTGCGCGCGATCATCTTGTTGCTGTAACCGTGGGAAAGCTGGCGGAGGATCTGCCGCTCGCGGTCGGTGAGCTCCTCGATGCCCTTGGGGCGGTCGTCGCCGCGCAGGGCCTGGGCCAGCACCTGGGTCAGCTGCGGGCTGATGGTCAGCTGTCCGGTGGCGGCCTGGCGAATGTGTTCCAGCAGGCGTTCGGGTTCCATGTCCTTGAGCAGGTAGCCGTCGGCGCCTGCGCGCAGTACGTTGATCACGTCGTTGCGGTCGTCGGAGACGGTGAACACCACGATGCGCGCGTCCTCGCCGTTTTCGCGCATGGCGCGCAGGGTGTCCAGGCCGGTCATGCCCTTCATGTTGAGGTCGAGCAGGATCATGTCCGGCTCCAGCTCTGCCGCCATGCGCAACGCTTCCTCGCCGCTGCCGGCTTCGCCCACCACCTCCAGGTCGTCCTCGAACTCCAGCAGCTGGACCACACCCTTGCGCATCATCGGGTGGTCGTCGACGAGCAGGATGCGCGCGCGGTCATCGGTGGGGGTGGCCGTCATGGGTGGGTCTCCGGGTACTGCGACAGGGGTTTGTGGGTGAAGCGCACGCTGACCCGTGTGCCCTGCGGCTCGCGCGGGGCGATGGCGAAGGTGGCTTCCAGGGTCTGGCTGCGCTCCCGCATGATGCTAAGTCCATAGTGCCCGTTGCGGCTCTGCGCTGGGTCAAAGCCCACGCCATCGTCGTCCACGGTGATGCACACCTGATCGTCGGCATCCTCGAGCAGGGTGACCTTCGCGTGATGCGCCTGGGCGTGCCGAACCACATTGGACAGCGCCTCGCGGACGATCTGCAGGATGTGGATTTCCTCGTTGGGGTTGAGCGGGATGTGCGCCAGGCGGTTGTCCAGCTCGATGGAAAGATCGCCACGCTCGCCGAACTCTTCCACAGTCTTCACCAGCGCTGCCTCGAGGCTGGACTGCTCCAGGCTCAGGCGGAAGGTCGTGAGCAGTTCGCGCAGCTGGCGGTAGGCGCTGTTGAGACCTTCGCGCAGCTCGCCCAGGGTCTCGTCGATCTTCTCGGGCGGCACGTCGCGCTTGAGCAGGGTGGCCAGGCGGCTGACCTGGATCTTCAGGTAGGACAGCGACTGCGCCAGCGAATCGTGCAGCTCGCGGGCGATGGTGCTGCGCTCGGCGAATAGCGCCAGGCGGTTCTCCTGTTCCTGCTGCAGGGACAGGGCGAAGGTACGCGCGATGTTGTCGCAGAAACCTTCGACGAACTGCTGCTGCCAGTCTTCCAGATGACCATCGGGGGTCTCGATGAACAGCTCGCCGAAGCGGTGTTCGCCGATGGACAGCGGCTGCATCAGCAACGGGTTGATACCGCGGATCGGATTGTTGCAGTGATCGGCCTGGGCGCGGCAGTCACCGCAATTGCCCTGCAGGCAGAAGGCGCCGGTGACGCCGTCGGTGGTCAGCGAGGTATAGGCGCGCTCGACGCCGTCCTTGTTCAGACAGAGGGTCACCTTGCCGGCCTGCAGTACCCGTTCGAGCTGGTTCAGCAGCGGCTGCAGCGAGCGTTCGTCGTAGGGATCCTGGCCAAGGCGGCGGGCGCTGTCGTAGAGCAGTTCCAGGCGTTGGTGGCTGTTGGTCAGGTCGCGTGTCTTGTCTTCCACCCGCGCTTCCAGCTCGCGGTAGCTGGCCTGCAGTTCCTCGGCCATCTGGTTGAAGCGCTCGCCCAGCTGGCTCAGCTCGTCCTCGCCGCTGCTGCTGACCCGCGCATCGAGGTCGCCTTCGCCGAGGCGCCGGGCGGTGGTGGTGAGTTCACGCAGCGGACCGACGACGTGGTAGCTCAGATCGTAGAGGCTGATGAACACCACCAGCAGGCTGAGGAACAGGCACAGGCCCTGCACGGTGCTGAGCATCTGCGAGCGGTACTCGGCATTGCGCTGCAGGGTGCCGACGAAGCCGTCGATGTGCCCGACGAAGGTGTCCAGCGTGCTCAGCGCCGGCGCTTCGGAGAGGTCGAGATTCTGCAACTCCTGACGCAACTGGTCGTGCTGCTGCTGGATGGGCGCGTCGGGGCCCGAGCGACGCAGCAGGCGAGTGATCTCGTCGTTGTCCAGGCGGGCTGCGAGGGTCGCTTGCAGGGCCTGGCGGTTGATCGGCGACGGGTCCAGCGCGAGGCGGTAGGTGAGCATGCGCAGGGAGCCGGCCTGGTTGATCACGGCGGCGTCCTGGTGCGAGTAGTCGGCGAACAGCAGGGCGCTGAACATCCCGGCCAGGGCCAGTGAGACCAGCAGCGTGAGGTAGCAGCCGAAGCGCACGACGATGGATTTGCGCAGCGAAGGGCGTCCGGCGGGTGGGCTACCCACAAAGAGTCGGTCGCTGGAAGAGGGGGCGGCAGGCTGCTGTGCGTTCATTGAAAATGCCTTTAAAAACAATGCGTTAAGCATTCGTTTCAGTGATACCCACTAGGAGGTAGCGGCGCGCATCTGCTCATGAATCGCCCGTTGGCTCATTGATGACGATCAAGAGAAGGCAACTACTCCTTACCTAACGTGCGGGCAAAGGCCGTCTGGAAGTGAGCATAGCCATGTTGTCCCACCGTCAGAAACAGTACTCCGTGCTCGGCATGAGCACACTGGCGTTCGCCGTGAACTTCGCGGTCTGGACGATGTTTTCGATCATCGGTATCCGCATCAAGGAAGAGCTGGGCCTGTCCGAGGCGCAGTTCGGTCTGATGGTCGCCCTGCCGATCCTCACCGGTTCGCTGGTACGCCTGCCCCTGGGGTTGATCACCGACCGCTTCGGCGGGCGCATCGTGTTCTTCATCCACATGCTGCTGGTGGCCATCCCGATCTACGGCCTGGCGTTCGCCACGCTCTACTGGCACTACCTGGTGCTCGGTCTGTTCGTCGGCCTGGCCGGTGGCTCCTTCGCCGTGGGCATCGCCTACACCTCGTCGTGGTTCGAGAAGGAACGCCAGGGCACCGCCATGGGCATCTTCGGCGCCGGCAACGCGGGCGCGGCAATCACCAACCTGGTGGCGCCGATGATCGTGGTCGCCTTCGGCTGGCGGATGGTCCCGCAGATCTACTCGGTGGCCATGCTGGTGACCGCGCTGCTGTTCTGGTTCTGCACCTGGACCGATCCGGCCCACACCCAGGGTGGCGACGCCGCCCCGAGCCGTCCGCGCCCGACCCTGGCCAAGCAGCTGGCGCCGCTGGGCGAGCTGCGTGTATGGCGCTTCGGCCTCTACTACTTCTTCGTCTTCGGCGGCTTTGTCGCCCTGGCCTTGTGGCTGCCCAAGTACTACATCGCCGAGTACGGCCTGGACCTTCGCACCGCGTCCTTCATCACCATGCTGTTCACCCTGCCGTCGGGCCTGATCCGTGCCCTGGGCGGCTGGTTCAGCGACCACTACGGCGCCCGCTCGGTGAACTGGGGCGTGTTCTGGATCTGCCTGGTCTGCCTGTTCTTCCTGTCCTACCCGCCGACCACCATGACCATCCACGGCATCCAGGGTGACGTCAGCCTCGGCATCGGCCTGAACGTCTGGCTGTTCACCTTCCTGGTGTTCGTCGTGGGCATCGCCCAGGGCTTCGGCAAGGCCAGCGTGTACCGGATCATCCACGACTACTACCCGCAGAACATGGGCACCGTCGGCGGCATGGTCGGGGTCATTGGCGGCCTGGGCGGCTTCTGCCTGCCGATCCTGTTCGGCTACGCCGCCGATCACATCGGCGTGCGCTCTTCCTGCTTCATGTTGCTGTTCGGCCTGACCGTGATCTGCATGGTCTGGATGCACTACGCGATCAAGCAGCAACAGCGCCTCGACGGCCAGGCCCGAGCGGCCGATGTCGACGCCTCTCCCTTTCCATCCAGCCATTCCTGAGGTAGTGCCGTCATGGGCATGATCAACACTCAACTCAAAGCCGCCAGCGGTCCGCTGCTGATCGACTGGCGCCCGGAGGACCCGGAGTTCTGGGCCCAGTCGGGCAAGCGCATTGCCGCGCGCAACCTGTGGATCTCGATTCCCGCGTTGCTGCTGGCCTTCGCCGTGTGGATGATCTGGAGCACCGTCACCGTGCGCCTGAACGCTGCCGGTTTCAGCTTCAGCAACGAACAACTGTTCCTGCTCGCCGCGCTGCCGTCGATCTCCGGTGCCACCTTGCGGGTGTTCTACTCCTTCATGGTGCCGGTGTTCGGCGGCCGTCGCTGGACTGCGCTGTCCACCGCCTCCCTGCTGATCCCCTGCCTGTGGCTGGGCTTCGCCGTACAGGACCCGACCACGCCGTACTGGGTGTTCGCCATCATCGCCCTGCTGTGCGGCTTCGGCGGCGGCAACTTCGCCTCCAGCATGTCCAACATCAGCTTCTTCTACCCGAAGAACTCCCAGGGGACTGCGCTGGGCCTGAACGCCGGCCTGGGCAACCTGGGCGTCTCGGTGATGCAGTTCGCCGTACCGCTGGCGGTGGCCGGTGGCCTGTTCGGCGCCTTCGGCGGCGAGCCGGAAACCCTGTCCGACGGCACCCGCCTGTGGCTGCAGAACGCCGGCTGGATCTGGGTGCCCTTCATCGCCGTGGTCTCGGTGGCCGCCTGGTTCGGCATGAACGACATCGCTGATGCCAAGGCCTCGTTCCGCGACCAGTCGGTGATTTTCACGCGCAAGCACAACTGGCTGATGTGCTGGCTGTACGTGGCCACCTTCGGCTCGTTCATCGGCTTCTCCGCCGGCTTCGCCATGCTCAGCAAGACCCAGTTCCCGGACATCAACCCGCTGCAGTACGCCTTCCTCGGCCCGCTGGTGGGTGCCCTGAGTCGGCCACTGGGTGGCTGGCTGGCGGACAAGTTCGGCGGCGCGCGCATCACCCTGTGGAACTACGCAGCGATGATCGCCGGCGTGTTCGCAGTGATCAGCTTCCTGCCCGGCGCGAATGGTGCCGGCAGCTTCTTCGGCTTCCTCGGTTCGTTCATCGCACTGTTCTTCTTCGCCGGCATCGGCAACGGCAGCACCTTCCGCATGATCCCGGTGATCTTCCGCAACGAGTGGGCCGTGCGCCTGAAGCAGGGCGGTCATACCGAAGCCCAGGCCGCCAAGAACGCCAGCATGGAGTCGGCCGCGGTGATCGGTTTCTCCGCCGCCATTGGCGCCTTCGGTGGCTTCTTCATTCCCAAGGCGTTCGGCACCTCGCTGGCCATGACCGGCAGCGCCGAAGGCGCCCTCTATGTGTTCGTCGCGTACTACCTGAGCTGCATCGTCGCCACCTGGTGGTGGTACGCCCGCAAGGGAGCCGAGAGCCCCTGCTGATTGCTGTGGCGGGCGCGCCGTGCGCCCGCCGCCAAACCGTTCCGCGAGCTTGATCAGCGTTTGAACGCCCGGCGCAGACCGGGTGAGGAGATACAGATGAGTTACCTGCTCGACCGCCTGCAATTCTTCAAGAAGAAGCAGGGTGAATTCGCCGATGGTCATGGCGAGGTCACCAACGAAAGCCGTGCCTGGGAAAACAGCTACCGGCAGCGCTGGCAGCACGACAAGATCGTTCGCTCTACCCACGGGGTGAACTGCACCGGTTCGTGCTCCTGGAAGATCTACGTGAAGAACGGCCTGATCACCTGGGAAACCCAGCAGACCGACTACCCGCGCACCCGTCCCGACCTGCCCAACCACGAGCCGCGCGGCTGCCCCCGTGGCGCCAGCTACTCCTGGTACATGTACAGCGCCAACCGCCTGAAGTACCCCAAGGTGCGCAAGCCGCTGCTCAAGCTCTGGCGTGAAGCCCGCGCCACCCACAACGATCCGGTGGACGCCTGGGCCAGCATCGTCGAAGACTCGGCCAAGGCGAAGAGCTACAAGAGCGAGCGCGGCCTGGGCGGCTTCATCCGCTCGAGCTGGAACGAAGTCACCGAGATCATCGCCGCCGCCAACGTCTACACCGCCAAGACCTACGGCCCGGACCGCGTCATCGGCTTCTCGCCGATCCCGGCCATGTCCATGGTCAGCTATGCCGCCGGTGCCCGTTACCTGTCGCTGATCGGCGGCGTGTGCCTGTCCTTCTACGACTGGTACTGCGACCTGCCGCCGGCCAGCCCGCAAATCTGGGGCGAGCAGACCGACGTGCCGGAATCGGCCGATTGGTACAACTCCAGCTACATCATCGCCTGGGGCTCCAACGTCCCGCAGACCCGTACCCCTGATGCGCACTTCTTCACCGAAGTTCGCTACAAGGGCACCAAGACCGTGGCCGTCACCCCGGACTACTCCGAAGTGGCCAAGCTCACCGACCTCTGGCTCAACCCCAAGCAGGGCACCGACGCCGCGCTGGGCATGGCTTTTGGTCACGTCATCCTCAAGGAATTCCACCTCGAGAAGCCCAGCGCCTACTTCGTCGACTACTGCCGCCAGTACACCGACATGCCGATGCTGGTGCTGCTCGAGCCGCACACCGACGGCGTGCTCAAGCCGACCCGCTACCTGCGCGCGGCGGACCTGGCGAACAACCTCGGGCAGGACAACAACCCCGAGTGGAAGACCATCGGCCTGGACGAAATCTCCGGCGAGCTGGTGTCGCCCACCGGCGCCATCGGCTACCGCTGGGGCGAGTCGGGCAAGTGGAACATCGAGGAAACCGAAGGCGGCGAGAAGCGTGAAACCCGCCTGGCCCTGTCCCTGATCGACGGTCCGGAAAAGGCCTGCGACGTGGGCTTCCCGTACTTCGCCGGCCAGGACCACCCGCACTTCAAGGGCGTGGACAACGACGAGGTGCTGGTGCGCCGCGTGCCGTTCCGCGAAGTGACCGGCGCCGATGGCCAGACCCTGCGCGTCGCCACCGTGTATGACCTGCAGATGGCCAACTACAGCGTCGACCGTGGCCTGGGCGGCGGCAACGTGGCCGCTTCCTACACTGACGCCGACGTGCCCTACACCCCGGCCTGGCAGGCCCGCATCACCGGCGTACCGGCCGCCCGCGCCATCCAGGTGGCCCGCGAGTTCGCCGACAGCGCCGACAAGACCCACGGCAAGGCCATGGTCATCATCGGCGCCGCGATGAACCACTGGTACCACATGGACATGAACTACCGCGCGGTCATCAACATGCTGATGATGTGCGGCTGCATCGGCCAGAGCGGTGGCGGCTGGGCACACTACGTCGGCCAGGAGAAACTCCGTCCGCAGACCGGCTGGGTCCCGCTGGCGTTCGGCACCGACTGGAGCCGTCCGCCGCGGCAGATGAACGGCACCAGCTTCTTCTACCTGCACAGCTCGCAGTGGCGCCACGAGAAGATCTCGATGCACGAAGTCCTCTCGCCGCTGGCCGACACCAGGCAGTTCCCCGAGCACGCGCTGGACTACAACATCCGCGCCGAACGCATGGGCTGGCTGCCGTCCGCCCCGCAGCTCAACCGCAACCCGCTGCACATCGCCGCCGATGCAGAACGTGCTGGCATCCCGGTGCAGGACTACGTGGTCCGCGAACTCAAGGCCGGCAACCTGCGCATCGCCAGCGAGCAGCCGGATGATCCGCAGAACTTCCCGCGCAACCTGTTCATCTGGCGCTCCAACCTGCTCGGCTCCTCGGGCAAGGGCCACGAGTACATGCTCAAGTACCTGCTGGGCGCGAAGAACGGCGTGATGAACGACGACCTCGGCAAGGCCGGCGGTCCCTGCCCGGGCGAAGTCGACTGGGTCGACGAAGGCGCCGAAGGCAAGCTGGACCTGGTCACCACCCTCGACTTCCGCATGTCTTCCACCTGCATGTACTCGGACATCGTCCTGCCGACCGCTACCTGGTACGAGAAGGACGACCTCAACACCTCCGACATGCACCCCTTCATCCACCCGCTGTCGGCCGCCACCGACCCGGCCTGGGAAGCCAAGAGCGACTGGGAGATCTACAAGGCGATCGCCAGGAAGTTCTCCGAGGTCTCCGTCGGTCACCTGGGCGTGGAGAAGGACCTGGTCACCGTGCCGCTGCTGCACGACACCGCCAACGAACTCGCGCAGCCGTTCGGCGGCAGCGACTGGAAGAAGGGCGAGTGCGAACCGGTTCCCGGCCGGACCATGCCGACCCTGCACGTGGTCGAGCGTGACTATCCGAACACCTACAAGAAGTTCACCTCCCTCGGCCCGCTGCTGGACAAGCTCGGCAACGGTGGCAAGGGAATCGGCTGGAACACCGACAAGGAGATCAAGCTGCTGGGCGAGCTCAACCACAAGGTCACCGAGACCGGTATCAGCCAAGGCCGTCCGCGCATCGAGAGCGCCATCGACGCCGCCGAGGTGATCCTCGCGCTGGCGCCGGAAACCAACGGCCAGGTCGCCGTGAAGGCCTGGGAAGCGCTGTCGAAGTTCACCGGCCGCGACCACACCCACCTGGCGCTGCCCAAGGAAGAAGAAAAGATCCGCTTCCGCGACGTCCAGGCGCAGCCGCGCAAGATCATTTCCAGCCCCACCTGGTCGGGCCTGGAAGACGAACACGTGAGCTACAACGCCGGCTACACCAACGTCCACGAGATGATCCCGTGGCGCACCCTCACCGGTCGCCAGCAGTTCTATCAGGATCACCCCTGGATGCAGGCCTTCGGCGAAGGCTTCGTCAGCTACCGGCCGCCGGTCAACACCCGCAGCACCGACAAGCTGTTCAACAAGAAGCCCAACGGCCACACCGAAATCACCCTGAACTGGATCACCCCGCACCAGAAGTGGGGCATCCACTCCACCTACAGCGACAACCTGCTGATGCTCACCCTGTCGCGCGGTGGCCCGATCATCTGGATGAGCGAGAACGACGCGAAACGCGCCGGCATCGAGGACAACGACTGGTGCGAAGTCTTCAACGCCAACGGCGCCGCGACCTGCCGCGCAGTGGTCAGCCAGCGCGTGAAGGACGGCATGGTGATGATGTACCACGCCCAGGAGCGCATCGTGAACCTGCCGGGCAGCGAGACCACCGGCACCCGCGGCGGCCACCACAACTCGGTGACCCGTGTGGTCCTCAAGCCCACCCACATGATCGGCGGCTACGCCCAGCAGGCGTGGGGCTTCAACTACTACGGCACGGTCGGCTGCAACCGCGACGAGTTCGTCGTGGTGCGCAAGATGAACAAGGTCGACTGGCTCGACGAGCCGGAGCAGGGCGGACTGGGCGGTGACGCTCTGCCGCAACCGCTGCCCCAGGACATTTGAGGATTACTGCCATGAAAATTCGTTCGCAAGTCGGCATGGTGCTGAACCTCGACAAATGCATCGGCTGCCACACCTGCTCGATCACCTGCAAGAACGTCTGGACCAGCCGCGAAGGCGTCGAGTACGCCTGGTTCAACAACGTCGAAACCAAGCCCGGCATCGGTTACCCGAAAGAGTGGGAGAACCAGGAGAAGTGGAAGGGCGGCTGGAAGCGTAACGCCGACGGCTCCATCGTCCCGCGCATCGGCGGCAAGTTCCGCGTGCTGGCGAACATCTTCGCCAACCCGGACCTGCCGGAAATCGATGACTACTACGAGCCCTTCGATTTCGACTACCAGCACCTGCACACCGCGCCCAAGGCCCAGCATCAGCCGGTCGCCCGCCCGCGCTCGCTGGTCTCCGGCCAGCGCATGCAGAAGATCGAGTGGGGCCCGAACTGGGAAGAAATCCTCGGCACCGAATTCGCCAAGCGTCGCAAGGACAAGAACTTCGACCAGGTCCAGGCGGACATCTACGGCGAGTACGAAAACACCTTCATGATGTACCTGCCGCGCCTGTGCGAGCACTGTCTGAACCCGGCGTGCGTGGCCTCGTGCCCGAGCGGCGCGATCTACAAGCGCGAGGAAGACGGCATCGTCCTGATCGACCAGGACAAGTGCCGTGGCTGGCGCATGTGCATCAGCGGCTGCCCGTACAAGAAGATCTACTTCAACTGGAAGAGCGGCAAATCCGAGAAGTGCATCTTCTGCTATCCGCGCATCGAGGCCGGCCAGCCGACCGTCTGCTCGGAAACCTGTGTGGGCCGTATCCGCTACCTCGGCGTGCTGCTGTATGACGCCGACCGCATCCACGAAGTGGCCACCTGCGAGAACGAGCGCGAGCTGTACCAGAAGCAGCTGGAGATCTTCCTCGATCCGTTCGACCCGAAAGTGATCGAGCAGGCCCGCAAGGACGGCGTACCGGACAGCGTCATCGAGTCCGCACAGAAGTCGCCGGTGTACAAGCTGGCCATGGACTGGAAGCTGGCCCTGCCGCTGCACCCGGAATACCGCACGTTGCCGATGGTCTGGTACGTGCCGCCGCTGTCGCCGATCCAGAACGCCGCCTCCGAAGGCCACATCGGCAGCGACGGGGTGATCCCGGATGTCGAGTCCCTGCGCATTCCCGTGCAGTACCTGGCCAACCTGCTGACCGCCGGCGACACCGCGCCAGTATTGCTGGCTCTCAAGCGCCTGCTGGCGATGCGCGCCTACAAGCGTGCCGAGCACGTGGAAGGCAAGCAGGACCTGGAGGTGCTGAAAAAGGTCGGCCTGACCGTGAACCAGGTGGAAGAGATGTACCGCTACCTGGCGATCGCCAACTACGAAGACCGCTTCGTCATCCCCACCGCGCACCGCGAGGAGGCGCTGTCGGATGCCTTCGCCGAGCGCTCGGGTTGCGGCTTCAGCTTCGGTAACGGTTGCTCCGGCAGCTCTGGCAGCAATTCTGGCGTCAACCTGTTCGGCGGCAAGGCCGTGGACAAGCGCAACGTCATCCAGACCGTGCAGATACAGGAGTGACAGCGATGGACACTCACAGCCAACTGCTCAAGCTCAGTGCGCTGATGCTGGATTACCCGCGCGTCGAACTGCGCGAGGAAAGCCTGGCGCTGCACGCCCTGATCCGTACCTGCGACCTCTCGGAAAAACAGCGCGACGGCCTCGCCGCGCTGCTCAACGAGCTGTGCAAGGGCGACATCCTCGATGTCCAGGCCCGTTACGACGGGCTGTTCGAGCGTGGTCGCTCGGTCTCGCTGCTGCTGTTCGAACACGTGCACGGCGAAAGCCGTGACCGTGGCCAGGCGATGGTCGACCTGATGGCCCGCTACACCCAGGCGGGCCTGGTCATCGACGTCAACGAGCTGCCGGACTACCTGCCGCTGTACCTGGAGTTCCTTGCCCTGCAGGACGCCGAGTCCGCCCGCGCCGGCCTGGCCGACGTCGCGCACATCCTCGCGCTGATCGCCCTGCGCCTGGAAGAGCGCGGCAGCAGCTACGCGGCGATCTTCAATAGCCTGCTGGAGCTGTCCGGCGAGCAGCCTGACCTCGGCACGCTCAAGCGCGACCGCGAGCAGGAAGTGCGCGACGACAGCCTGGAAGCCATCGACAAGGCCTGGGAGGAAACCCCGGTGAGTTTTACCGAGCCCGCCGTCGGTTGCCCGTCCACCAGCGCCCGGCGCGTCTCCAACGCCGCCGAACAACCCATGCAGTGGGTCGCCCAGCCGGTGCCGCAGATGCAGTACCGGGCGGCCAGAGAAGGAGTCTGAACATGTCCCTCGATCTTCTAGCGTTCGGGATCTACCCCTACGTCGCGCTCGCTATCTGCCTGATCGGCAGCTGGGCGCGCTTCGACCTCTCGCAATACACCTGGAAAGCCGGCTCCAGCCAGATGCTGAGCAAGAAGGGCATGCGCGTGTACAGCAACCTGTTCCATGTCGGTGTGCTGTTCATCCTCGCCGGTCACTTCGTTGGCCTGCTGACCCCGCATGCGGTCTACGAGCATCTGATCAGCACCGAGCAGAAGCAACTGCTGGCAATGGTCTCCGGCGGCTTCTTCGGCATCCTCTGCTTCATCGGCCTGACCGGCCTGATCCTGCGCCGCCTGACCAATGAGCGCGTGCGGGCCACCGGCAACGCGTCGGACCTGATGATCCTGCTGGTGCTCTACGTCCAGTTGATCCTCGGCCTGTCCACCATCGTCGCCTCCACCCATCACTTGGACGGTTCGGTGATGGTCATGCTCGCCAACTGGGCGCAGTCCATCGTCACCTTCCAGCCGCTGGCCGCCGCCGAAGCCATCGCCCCGGTATCGCTGGTCTACAAGCTGCACGTGACCCTCGGCCTGACCCTGTTCGTGCTGTTCCCCTTCACCCGTCTGGTGCACATCGTCAGCGCTCCGGTGTGGTACTTCGGCCGCCGTTACCAGGTCGTCCGTACCAAGCGTCGCGCAGCGTGAAGAAGCGGCGGATGACGCTGGCGCGCCGTCCGCCCCACCTGAAGCTCTTCCCCCTCTCCCTTCAGGGAGCGGGCAGGGGAGAGGGTTACCGGAGGTAAGCGAAATGAGTTGCTCCCACTACGAAGCCAAGGTCGAACACGTCGACCTGCCTGCCATCTCCGTCAATGGCGTCGCCATCGACGAGGACGAACTGGCCCGCGAGCTGCAATACCACCCCGCCGCCAGCCATGCCGAAGCCCTGTACTCCGCCTGCCGCGCGCTGGTGGTGCGGCAACTGCTGGTGCAGCGCGCCGACGCGCTGGGCCTTGAAGCCGACGCGGAAGAGGGCGAGGCACTGGAAGAGGCGCGCATCCGTGCCCTGATCGACCGCGAAGTCGGCGTACCCGAAGCCGATGAGGCCAGTTGCCGCCAATGGTACGCAGCCAACCCCACCCGTTTGACCGCGCCCTGGCGCATGCACCTGCGCCACGTGCTGCTGGGTTGCGCGCCGGACGACCTGGAAGGCCGCGCCAAGGCCCGCGAACAGGCCGAGGAACTGCTGGCCGAGCTGCGTGAACATCCCGAGCGTTTCGCCGAGAAGGCCATGCGCTTCTCCGACTGCCCGTCCAAGGATGACGGCGGTGATCTGGGCTGGATCGAACCGGGGCAGACCGTCCCCGAGTTCGAGAAACGCCTGCTGCAACAGCAACCCGGCCTGCTCGGCCATCCGCTGGAAAGTCGCTACGGCCTGCATGTGGTCGAGCTGATCGAGCGCGATGGCGGCGAGCCGCTGGACTTCACCGAGGCGCGCCCGCGCATCGCCGCCTACCTGCGCGCCCAGGTGCTGCAGCGTGCGGTCAGCCAGTACATCAGCGTATTGGCCGGTGAAGCGCGGATCGATGGCTTTGTCTTCGACGGAGCAGAGTCGCCGCTGGTGCAGTAGAGCCAGAGCCCCTCTCCCTAACCCTCTCCCTAAAGGGAGAGGGGACCGTCCGGTGCAGGATGAAATATTGGTGTCAGCCGGCACGGACAGCTCCCTCTCCCTTCAGGGAGAGGGCGGGGGAGAGGGAACGCCCAACTCCGATCTGCCATGGAGCACTATCAGATGTCCGAATGGATCGACGGCCAGGGTCGCAAGATCGACTACCTGCGCCTGTCCGTAACCGACCGCTGCGACTTCCGCTGCGTCTACTGCATGTCGGAGAACATGCGCTTCCTGCCACGCCAGCAGGTGCTCACCCTGGAAGAGATCGAGCGCGTGGCGCGGCTCTTCGTCGAACGCGGCGTGAAGAAGCTGCGCCTCACCGGCGGCGAACCGCTGGTACGGCCCGGCATCGTCCACCTCTGCGAACGCCTCGCGGCGCTGCCCGGCCTGCGCGAACTGTGCATGACCAGCAACGGCTCGCAGCTCGCCCGGCTGGCTGGCGATCTGAAGGCGGCTGGCCTTTCCCGCCTCAACATCAGCCTCGACACCCTGGATGCGCAACGCTTCGCCGCCATCACCCGCACCGGGCGCCTGGATCAGGTGCTGCGTGGTATCGACGCCGCCCAGCAAGCCGGTTTCGAGCACATCAAGTTGAATTGTGTGGTGATGAAGGGCCGCAACGCCGACGAAGTACCGGCACTGGTGGACTACGCTATTGCCCATGGGCTGGACATCAGCTTCATCGAGGAAATGCCCCTGGGCCAGGTCGGTCGCGAGCGCGAGGAAAGCTTCTGTTCCAGCGACGAGGTTCGCGCACTGATCGCCGAGCACCACGAACTGCTGGACAGCGCCGAACACAGCGGCGGCCCGGCGCGCTATGTACGCCTGGCGCAGCATCCGGGCACGCGGATCGGCTTCATCTCGCCGCATTCGCACAACTTCTGCGCCACCTGCAATCGCCTGCGCCTGACTGCCGAGGGCCGCCTGCTGCTGTGCCTGGGCCACGAGAACTCCCTGGACCTGCGCGGCCTGCTGCGTCGTCATCCGATCCACGATGAACCCATCCTTGACGCCCTGCGCGGCGCCTTGCAGCGCAAGCCGGCGCGCCACGAGTTCACCGTCGGCGACGTGCAGGTGCTGCGCTTCATGAACCTCAGCGGCGGCTGAAACCGACCTCCCTCGGCGGGCCTTGTGCCCGCCTCTTGCCTTGCGTTCCTGAACATTCCCCGGAGCGAACAAGAGACTCCGAGCGCCCACTTGCAGGAGCGGGCCATGCCCGCGATCGCGCGCATGGCGCGCTCCTGCAGGTCGGTCGCGGGTTGCTTGGGCACAACACTAGTCAGGCATAAAAAAGCCCCTGCGACATGAGCGTTTCGCGGGGGCTTCGGGCATCTGCCAAAGGTATAACCGTGGAAGCTACGGTGCATCCTGCGAAAGAGTCGTTTCGAATCCTCCCTGGATTGCTTCGGAACGCTTCCAGACTAAGGCGCGAGCCCGGCAGGCGACATTCCTCCGAAGGAGTGGCGAGAGGGGCGCGGAGGGGAGTGTGCCGCGCGGTCGCAGGGCGATTGACGTTGTGTACTTTTTAGTCCAGATTGGATTTTATGTTTACGCGCGCCCGCGCGTGGACGGACCAGAACAAGCCAGAACAAGAAGTCGTTCGCCTGGGTCAGGGCAAGGCAATGCCGCTGCGAGCTTCCGCGTCGCGCCCC
The DNA here is from genome assembly GCF_057180225.1 of Pseudomonas sp. BB438. Taxonomy (NCBI): domain Bacteria; kingdom Pseudomonadati; phylum Pseudomonadota; class Gammaproteobacteria; order Pseudomonadales; family Pseudomonadaceae; genus Pseudomonas; species Pseudomonas sp. BB438. Next base: position 5,257,944 of record NZ_CM170001.1, on the reverse strand, counting down.
TGGACGAACCAAGACACGCCGTACTCACTGCCCAGACGTACCGGCCGGCGCTCGCCCCCGGCGACCACACAATGGAGTTCATCGATGAATCGCAAAGCCCTGCTGGGCAGCCTGATGCTGGCTGCCTTCGCCACCTTCTCCCATGCCGACGACAAGCCGCTGCGCATCGGCATCGAGGCGGCCTACCCGCCCTTCGCCTACAAGACCCCGGAAGGCGGCATCGCCGGCTTCGACTACGACATCGGCAACGCGCTGTGCGAAGAGATGAAGCGCAAGTGCCAGTGGGTCGAGCAGGAGTACGACGGCCTGATCCCCTCGCTGAAGGTGCGCAAGATCGACGCCGCGTTGTCCTCCATCACCATCACCGAAGAGCGCAAGCACTCGGTGGACTTCACCCACAAGTACTACTTCACCCCGGGTCGCCTGGTGATGAAGGAAGGCTCGCCGCTGGACGAGCAATTCAGCCAGCTCAAGGGCAGGAACATCGGCGTGCAGCGCGGCTCCACTGCCGACCGTTTCGCCACCGAGGTACTGGGCAAGGCCGGCGCCAACGTGGTGCGCTACACCAGCCAGGACGAAATCTACCTGGACCTGCTGGCGGGTCGCCTGGACGGTACCTTCGCCGACTCCATCCCGCTGGAGATCGGCTTCCTGGAAACCCCGCGCGGCAAGGGCTTCGCCTTTATCGGTCCGGAGTTCAAGGATCCGAAATACTTCGGCGAGGGCGCCGGTATCGCGGTGCGCAAGGGCAATACCGAGCTGGTCGGCCAGCTCAACGCCGCCATCGACGCACTGCGCGCCAATGGCAAGTACAAGGCAATCGAAGGCAAGTACTTCAAGAGCGATATCTACGGCGATTGATCCTCCGCCGAGCCATGGAAAAGGCCGCCTTCGGGCGGCCTTTTTGCTTTTCGTAGGAGCGAGCTTGCTCGCGAACTGCACTCTGCCGTCCCTACCGATGAATGCTTGCGCAGGATGGGGCGGGCGGCGTTCCGCGAGCTTGCGATACCCATGCTGGCTATGCGCTGGTTGGCTTGGGCATTTTTGCGCCGCTTTGGCGTGTTCAGTTACTTCTTGTTTCGCCCCCTCGGGCGAGTCACTTTCTCAAACGCCAGAAAGTAACCAAAGGGCTTGCCCCGGACATCCGGTTTTTCGCTTGGGGCGAAAAATACCCTCGTTGAATCGAAGTTTCAGGGGCACGCGGCGAAGGGCCATCCCTGGCCCATCGCCGCTCTCGCGACATCCATGTCGCTCAACCCCTGAAACTCCGCTTCAACGAGGCCTCCTGAACGGGGCATTCGGCGTGTGCGGACGTTTCTCTGGAAGGTTTTTAAAAGCCAAAGCCAAAGCCAAAGTGAGGTTCGCGAGCGAAAAACGCGGGAAGGAGCCGGCTCAGACCTCTTCCTTCAACTCCTTCAGGTGCTTGTACACCGTCGCCCGGCCCATGTTCAGCACGTTGGCCACATAGTTTGCTGCGCTCTTGCCCTTGAACGCGCCCTCGGCATGCAGCGCCAGGACCAGCTCGCGCTTGTGGTCGCGGCTGAGGGTGGAGAGGCTCAGCTGGCGCTGTTGCAGCCAGCCATGCAGGAAGGTGTTGATGCGTTCCTGCCAGTCGTCGCGGAACAGCGCGTCCGGTTGCGGGATGACCTTGCTGGAGGAGAGGAACAGGTCGAGCGCCGCCTTGGCGGTCTCGAACAGGGTGATGTTGAGGTTGATGCACAGTACCGCCAGCGGCTCGCCCTTGCCGTCGCGCAGCACGGTGCTGATGGAGCGGATCTTCTGGCCGTCCCAGTTGAGCTTCTCGTAGGGGCCGATGTTGCGTTCGTCATGGCCGCCTTCGAGCATGTCCTCCAGCGCCGAGTCGTCGCCGATCTCGCGCTTGGAGATGTTGTTCGCCAGATAGGCCACGCGCTGGTTGCGCAGGTCGTGGATGACCACTTCGGCGTGGGGGAAGAACAGCGCGGCGATGGCGTCGGCGATGGCCTTGTAGTTGTCCAGCGGATCAGCGGCGGTCATGGGCAAGGCTCTCGAAGGCAAGGAGGCGGGCGATGGAGCGGGCGCTGGCGAGTGTGCCGCAAGCGCCCGCGGGCTGTCACGGTCGGCGGCTCACTTGGCCAGCAGGCGCGCCGGCGAGAGCATCTCGGCAGTCAGGCCGTGGCGGGCCAGGTGCTCGGGCAGCGCTTCATGGCGGATCAGCGCGGCGCTGGCCTCGCCCATTGCCGCCGAGGTCTGGATGCCATAGCCGCCCTGGCCGGCGACCCAGTACAGGCCGGGTGTGGTCGGGTCATAGCCGGACACCAGGTCACCGTCGGCGAAGAACGAGCGCAGGCCTGCCCACGTGTGGCTCGGGCGGCGGATGCTCAGCGTGGTGTGTTCCTCGATCTGGTAGATGCCCATCGCGATATCCAGCTCTTCGGGCTGCACGTCGTGGGGCTCCACCGGGTCGGCGTTGGCCGGCGAGCCGAGCAGCATGCCGGCGTCGGGTTTGAAGTAGAAGGATTCGTCCAGGCTCACCAGCACCGGCCAGACGTGGCTGTCCACGCCCTCCGGCGGGCTGAACAGGAAGGCGGCGCGGCGCTTGGGCGTCAGGCCCAGGGGCGCGGCGCCGGCCCGTTCGGCGACCTTGTCGGCCCAGCTGCCGGCGGCATTGACCAGCACCGGTGCGCGGAACGTCTGCTGCGCGCAGCGGACTTCCCAGGCACCGTCGATGCGCTTGATTTCCAGGGCTTCGCTGTCCAGCTGGACGCTGCCGCCGTTGCGCCGGATGCCGCGCAGGTAGCCCTGCAGCAAGCCGTCGGTGTCGATGTCGGCGGCGCTGGGGTCGAGCATCGCGCCATGGACTTTCTCGCGGCGCAGCACCGGCACGATGGCGCAGGCTTCGTCAGCATCGAGCAGGCGCATGTCCGGCACGCTGGCGAGGGCGCTGTCGTACTGGCGCCGGAGTTCTTCCGGGTTGCCTTCGAAGTCCACGGTCATTTCGCCGCGCGGGGTGAGGATCGGGTGTTCGACGAAGCCCTCGGGCGGGTTGTCGAAGAAGTCGCGGCTGGCAGCGGTCAGCGCCCGCACCTGCGGCGTGCCGTAGGCGACGGTGTAGAGCGCCGCCGAGCGGCCGGTGGAGTGGTAGCCGGCGTGGGACTCGCGCTCCAGCACGGCGACCTTGCCGTGGCGGGAGAGGAAGTAACCGGTGGAAGCGCCGGCGATACCGCCGCCGATGATGAGGAAGTCGACTTCGATCATGTTCGTCTCCGGCTCAGGCGTGCTTGCGTTGGAGATGGTAGAGCGCATTGGCCAGCGCGACGTCTTCCAGGCCCAGGCCGATGGAGCGGAAGAAGGCGTGGCGCTGGTAGTCCGGTTTGGCGGCCTGGCCGCTGACCAGCTCCGGCAGGTCGCCGCGCAGGGTGCCGTCCCAGCCGTGCTCCTCGCGGGCCAGACGCATCTCGCCGGCGGCAGCCGGCGTGGTGGCGCGGTAATCGCAGTACACGTCCATCTGCGCCAGCGATTGCGGCGGCACTTCGTGAGCGCGGGCGACGTTGGTGCTGATGGAGGTGATCAGCGCGGGCTTGCCGAGGATCGCCGGATCGAGCACCGGGGTGCCCGAGGAGGTGCACAGCAGCACCACGTCGGCGTCGGCCACGGCGGCTTCGACACTGGTGGCGGGTTCCGCGCGGGCATCGATGGCACCGAACTGGGCCAGCACGCCGGCATTCAGGTTCGGCGAGTAGACGCGGATGCTCTGCCAGTCGCGCAGGCCGGCGACGTAGCGCAGGTGCGCACGGGCGACCGGGCCGCTGCCGACGATGGCCAGGCGCTTGGCGTCCGGGCGGGCCAGCTCCTGAACGGCCAGGGCGGTGGTGGCGGCGGTGCGCGCGGTGGTCAGGCTGCCGGCGTCGCACAGCAGCAGCGGCTGGCCGCTCTCCATGGACATCAGCAGGCTCCAGGCGGTGACCAGCGACTTGGGTTGGCGCACGATGTACGGCGAGGTCTTCACGCCGTAGACCTTCTGCGAGGCCAGTACGCCGAGGTAGTTGATGAAGTCGCCGCCGCCGTTGGGGAATTCCACCAGTTGCTGCGCGGGCTGCACGGCGCTGCCGCTCGCCAGCTCGACGAACATGTCGCGCATCGCCTGGAGTACGTCGACCTGTTCCAGCAGGCGTTCGGCGTCGGCCTGGTTGAGGGTGAGAGGCGTGGCGGCGGACATGGCGAGACTCCAGATGTGGATTTATTTTTCCATTCTGGACTCAGTTGTCTTGATCGGCAAGGGCACGCGGTCGGGTGGGCGGTTGTCGCAGGAGCGAGCTGGCTCGCGAACCGCATGGTACCGGAATGACCGGCGGACCGCGTTCGCGAGCAAGCCCGCTCCTACAGGGTGAACCCCGACTGAAGGCTCACAGCTTGAATTGCGCCACCAGTTCTTCCTGGCTGCCGGCCACGCGGCGCAGGTGCTCGCCGCAATCGCGGGTGTGCGCGGCGGTCTTGCGGTTCTCCACGGTCATGTCGCTGAGGCGGTGCATGTGCTGGTTCACCTCCTGGGTCGTGGCGGCCTGCTGTTCGGCGGCGGCGGCGATCTGGAAGGCCATGGCGTGCACGCCCTGTAGCGAGTCGTCCAGCGCGCCGAGGGCTTCCAGCACGGCCTGGGTATCCTGCTCCAGAGTGTGCGCCTGTTCGCTGGCGCCGCTCATGCTCGACTGCGCCTGGACGGACGAGTCGCCCAGGCTGCCGACGATGGCGACGATCTCGTCGGTGGCGCTGCGGGTGCGCTGGGCGAGGCTGCGCACCTCGTCGGCGACCACGGCGAAACCACGGCCCGCTTCGCCGGCGCGGGCGGCTTCGATGGCGGCGTTGAGGGCGAGCAGGTTGGTCTGTTCGGCGATCGAGCGGATCACGTCCAGCACCGAGCCGATCTGCTGGCTCTCGCCGGCCAGGGTCTGCACCACGCCGTCGGCCTGGCGCAAGCCGACCAGCAGTTGGTCCTGGCGACCGATCATGTGCTGCAGGGTGCCCTGCATGGCGACGAACGCCTCGCGCGCGGCGGCGCTGCCGTCGGCGCTGCGGCTGGCGCTGCCGGCGATCTCCTGCACGGTGGCGGCCATCTGGTCGACGGCGCTGACGACCATCTCCAGTGCTTCCTGTTGCTGGTCGAGGTGGTTACTGGTACGTCCGGCGGCATCGAGGATGTCGCCGCTGGCGTCGCCCACGGCCTCACTGGCCTGTCGCAGGCGCTCGACCACCTGGCGCCAGGCCGTGGTCATCTCGCGCAGGGCCTGCATCAGGCCGCTGCTGGCACTGGCGTCGTCACTCAGGCGCAGCTCGCCGCTGGCCAGGCGCTGGGCCAGTGCGGCCATGCTGGCCGGCTCGCCGCCCAGCGGACGCATCACGCTGCGGCTGACCAGCCAGGTGCCGGCGGCGACGCCGACCAGGGTCAGCAGCCCGAGCACGAGGATCTGCCACATCAGCTTGCGCACCGGGGCGAAGGCCTGGGCCTGGTCCATCTCCGCCACGAGCGCCCAGTGCAGGCCGTCCAGGTTCAGCGGGACGAACGACTTGAGCGCCGGCTCGTTGCTCAGGCCCGCCTCGGAAAGACGACCCTGTTCGCCGGCCAGGGCTTTCTCGATGGCTTGGCCTGGCAGGGCGACGGGGCTTTCCTTGTCGCGGCGCACGTGATGATCGGCAAAACGCACCGAATCCGAGCGCAGGCTGCCGTCACCGCCGACCAGGTAGGTCTCGCCGTCGTCACCCAGGCCCTGGCGGTTCTGCATCACTTCGTTGAGCGCTGCCAGCGGCAATTCCAGCACCAGCAACAGTTGCAGCTTGCCGTTGTCCTTGATCGGGGCGGCCAGCCATTGCACCGGTTGCTGGTCGTTTGGCGCCTGCTCCAGGTCGCTGATGCTGGCCTTGCCGCTGTCCAGCGCAGTGCGGATGAAGGTGCCGAACGGCGTGTCGCGCCATTGCGGATCACCGATGTTCTGCTGGTAGTCGACGCCACGGCCGAGGCTGAACACGACCTTGCCGTCACCGGCGACCAGGCGCAGTTCGCGGTAGCCAAAGGTCTTGATGAAGTTCTCGAACACCGGACGGTCGTAGTTGGCGGTGGTCACCAGGGACTCGCTGTCCAGCCCGGCGTAGTTGCTGCCCAGGTTGGTGGCAAGGCTGCTGAGCTGGTCGTTACGGGCTTTCCAGGCATCCATCAGTTGCCGCTGCTTGATACTGGCGACCGCCTCCAGGGCGTTCAGGCTTTGTTCTTCGAGGGCTCGGCTGGCCTGGAGGTAGACCACGACGGCCATCACCAGCACAGGAATGAGGCCGACCGAGAGGAAACTCAGAGCAAGTTTGGCGCGCAAGGGCATGGGAGGATTCCGACGAGTTCTTGGAATTGTTCTCGCGTGCTTTGCAAGAAGCGTGCGAATTTTTTTACGTCTGTAAATAAATCTGAGCGGAAATGGCCGGGGCGGGGCTGATTTCGCTAGGAGATGGCGCGGTGCCATTGTTTGCGCGGAATGCCGTACGGTCGTCCCAGCGGGTCCGGCGGGAAAAACGCGGCGCTCTGGCATGGGGATAAGCGCGGGTTTTCAGGAGGGAGGGGCGGGGGCGTCACCGGACGTAACGCTCACGGGAAACATTCCGGCAGAAATAAAAAAAGGCGAAGCCGGGTGGCTTCGCCTTTTTCTGGTGCAGACCGGCGATCAGTGCTTGCGCGGGACCGGCTTGAGCAGTTCGGTCGGCGGCATTTCGCAGTTGATCTTGCGGCCCAGCAATTCTTCGATCGGCGGCAGGGCGAAGGCATCGTCCTCGCCGGCGAAGCTGATCGAGGTGCCGGTGGTGCCGGCGCGACCGGTGCGGCCGATGCGGTGCACGTAGTCGTCCGGATCTTCGGGCAGGGTGAAATTGATCACATGGCTGATGCCGTCGACGTGGATGCCGCGGCCGGCAACGTCGGTGGCGACCAGCACGCGGATCTTGCCTTCACGGAAGCCTTCCAGAACCTTGATGCGCTTGTGCTGCGGCACGTCGCCGGACATCTGGGCGGCGCTGATGCCGTCCTTGGTCAGGCGTTCCTCGATGCGGCGTACCTCGTCCTTGCGGTTGGCGAAGACCATCACGCGTTCCCAGTTGTTCTGCGCGATCAGGTTGTACAGCAGCTTGTACTTGTCGCTGCCGGCAACGGCATAGACGTGCTGCTCGACGGTATCGCTGGCGACGTTCTCGGGCTCGATCTCGACGATGGCCGGGTCGACGGTCCACTGCTTGGCCAGGTTCATCACGTCGTCGGTGAAGGTGGCGGAGAACAGCAGGGTCTGACGCTCGCCCTTGTACGGGGTCTGGCGGATGATCTGGCGGACCTGCGGGATGAAGCCCATGTCGAGCATGCGGTCGGCTTCGTCCAGGACCATCACCTCGACCATGTCCAGGTGCACCTCGCCGCGCTGGTTGAAGTCCAGCAGGCGGCCCGGGGTGGCGACCAGGATGTCGCAGAAGCGCGATTCCAGGGTCTTGAGCTGCTTGTCGAAGTCCATGCCGCCGACGAAGCTCATGACGTTCAGGCCGGTGTACTTGGCCAGGCCGACGGCGTCCTTGGCGATCTGCACCACCAGCTCGCGGGTCGGCGCGATGATCAGCGCACGCGGCTCGCCCATGTAGCGCTCTTTCGGCGGCGGGGTCTGCAGCAGCTGGGTGATGATCGAGATAAGGAACGCCGCAGTCTTGCCGGTGCCGGTCTGGGCGCGGCCGATGGCATCCTGGCCGCGGAGCGTGAAGCCGAGCACCTGCGCCTGGATCGGTGTGCAGTAGGGGAAGCCCAGGTCATGGATGGCATGCATCAGACGCGGGTCGAGGTTGAAGTCGTGGAAACGGGTCTTGCCTTCGGCCGGCTCGACCACGAAGTCTTCCAGCTTCCAGTTGTCCACCACCGGCGGACGCGGCTTGCGCTCACGGCGGGGCTTGTCGGCACGGGGCTCGCGGGGCTTGTCGGTGCCTTCGGCCTTGGCGTGCTCCTGCTTCGGAGTGTGCTCGCGTTTCTCGCCGCGTTCGCCTTTGTCGGAACGCTCTGCGCGGGGTTTGTCGCTCTTCGGACCGCGGGCCGGCTTCTCGGAGGCGTCGCCTTCGGAGCGCGGATTGCGCGGTTTGCGCGGACGCTTTTCACCGCTCTGGGCGGGCTGGGGGGCAGCGGGAGCGGGGGCTGCCGGCGTGGCGACGGGCTGCTCGCCATCACCCTTGCTGAAGATTTTCTTGAGTGCTTTGAGCACGTTGGTCTCGTACTGGTTAAGGAATGAACGGCCGCCAGTGTAATGCAAGATGCCCGCAGGGCGAAGTGCCACGGGCATTCTGCCTATTGACGTGGGCTACGGAAGGTTCTCCAGCAGCAGCCGGCGCACGTTGCCGCCCATGATCGCGGCGATGTCCCGGTCGCTGAAGCCGGCCTTGGCCAGGCCCTGGGTCAGTTGCGCCAGGCCGGTGGTGTCGAAGGGCGCGTTCACCGCGCCGTCGAAGTCCGAGCCCAGCGCCAGGTGCTCGACGCCAACCTTGTCGGCGGCGTAACGCATGGCCTTGACGATGGCGTCCACGGATGTCTCGCAGACGGCGCCGTCCCAGTAGCCGATGCCGATCACCCCGCCGGTACGGGCGATGCCGCGCAGGTGGGCGTCGGTCAGGTTGCGCGGGCCGGGGCAGGTGCCGGCGACGCCGGTGTGGGAGACGATCACCGGCCGTTTGGCGATGGCCAGCACGTCGTCGATCAGCGGACGCGAGGCATGGGCCAGGTCGATCAGCATCTTCCGCTCTTCCAGGCGCGGGATGACCTCGCGGCCGAACTCGGTCAGCCCGCCTTTCTTCAGACCATGGGCGGAGCCGCCGACTTCGTTATCGAAGAAGTGGGTCAGGCCCATGATGCGGAAGCCGGCGTCATACATGCGGTCGATGTTTTCCAGCTTGCCTTCCAGCGGATGCAGGCCTTCGGTGGCGAGCACGCCGGCGAGGCGGTTCGGATCCTTCTGCCAGGCGGCGAGGTAGCGGGTGAGATCGTCGCGGCTGCGGATCAGGGTGAGCTTGCCCTGGCTGTCGGCGGCGGCCTTGTCCAGCAGCTCGCCCTGGTAGAGCGCGCGTTCGAGCAGGCTGTTCCAGGTGCGCGCCGGCCAGCGCTGGGCGATGACCAGCGGGGTGATGTTGTCACTGTCGGCGGCGTTGCTTTCGTAGTTCAGGCCGCGCGGGGTCTTGGTGACGGTGGAGAACACCTGCAGGCCGACGTGGCCTTCGAGCAGGCGCGGCACGTCGGTGTGGCCGTGGTCGTGGCGATCCAGCAGGTTGCGGTCCCAGAGCAGGGCGTCGTCGTGCAGGTCGGCGACGAACAGGGTCCGGTGCAGCGCCTGGGCTTCGGGCGAGGCGGGGTAGGGCGGCGGGCTGACCACGGTGTTCATCTTCCGGTCCATATAGCCCGGAAGATTGAAGAAGATCCCCAGGCCAACGGCCAGCAGGACGAGCAGGACGATCAGCAGTTTGCGCATGTCAGCTTCCCAGCTTTGTTGTTATTCGTTCTTTAGCGGGGCGCAATCTAACAGAAGGGACGGTGAAGGGAAGCGGGCTCAGCCGCAGAGGCAATTGCGGCCCTTCTGCTTGGCCTGGTAGAGGGCGCCGTCGGCGCGCAGAATCAGGCTGGGCAGGTTTTCCTGAATGTCCATCTCGGCGAGTCCGAGAGACACCGTGACGCCGGGCAACACGCCCACCGGTGAATAGAAGGAGGTGACCTGCTCCAGGCTCTGGCGCAGGCGGTTGCCGATGCGCCGGGCCTCCTCGATGGCGATCTCCGGCAGGAGGATGACGAACTCCTCGCCGCCATATCGCGCCATGCTGTCCTTGGGCCGCAGCTGGCTGCGCAGGGTGTGCGCGACCAGGCACAGCGCGTAGTCGCCAGCCAGGTGGCCGTGCTCGTCGTTGTAATTCTTGAAGTGGTCGACATCGAGCATGAGCATGCACATGGGCTGTCCGTTGAAGGCGCAACGCGTGCTCTCGCGGTCGTAGATGTGCTCCAGCCAGCGACGGTTGAACAGACCGGTGAGGGTGTCGATGTTGGCGTTCTGCTCGGTGTCGAGAATGATCCGGTTACCTTCGCGAACCTTTTCACAAAGCACCGTCAGAAGGTTCTGCATGACCTGCGGGGAATGCTCGAACAGGCCGATCAGCGCTTCGCGGTGCAGGCGCAGCACGGTGGTCGGCTCACTGGCGACGACGTAAGCCGAAGGGTGGTCGCTGTCGATGAAGCTGATCTCGCCCGCGCAGTCGCCCGGGTGCAGCGTGCTCACTGGCTGGTTGTCCAGCGAGCCCAGGTACACCGTCAGGTGCCCGGACAGAACCATATAAAGGAAGTGGTTGCGGTTGAACGGCGACAGCAGGATTTCCCCGCGCTCCAGTTCGCAGGCGCGGAAATCCTTGAGCAATTGCTGCAGGTTGGCCGCGGCCACGTTCTGGAATAGCCGCAGATGCTGAAGCTGACGAATGTCCTCGTTCCACTGCGCCGCTTTCATGGCGCAGCGAGGATTGAGTGGCGACTGATGATGTGCACGACTGACTCTCCCTGTAGTCCTCTTCGCACATTGAGCCATCAGTATTAGTCAGATTTGACTACTGGCAATTCGGTCCCTGGCCCGGCCGACCGGCGGTCGGCCGGGTGTTTCATCAGCTTTCCAGTAGCTCCACGTGCACCGCATAACCGCCCAGGCGATCGGCCAGTGCGGCGCGCGAGTCTAGGTCGAGGCCGCCGACGAAAAGACGTGCCTTTTGCCCGTGGCGGTCATCGGCGATCACCTCGATGCGCGGCGCTGGGGACAGGTGCCGGGTCTCGTCTTCGAACACGCGACGAATGGCGTCCAGTCGCAATGCCGGTTTGAAGGTCTTGCCCACCGCGGTGACCGGGATGGCGTCCAGTAGCCAGACATCCTTGGGTACCGCTGCGCGCTCGGGGACATGCTGCGCGGCGTGCGCCAGCAGTTCTGCCTCGCTCGCCTGCATGCCCGGCTTGAGCTGGATGTACACCACCGGCAACTCGCCGGCCTTCAGGCACGGCTTGCCGACGGCGGCGGCCATGGCCACGGCGGGATGGCGGTGCAGGGCTTCCTCGATCATCTGCGGGTCGATGTTGTGGCCGCCGCGGATGATCAGGTCCTTGCTGCGGCCGGTGAGCCAGATGTAGCCGTCAGCGTCGATGCGGCCGAGGTCGCCGGTGTTGAACCAGTCGCCGTCGACCCAGATGTCCTTGTTCTTGCTGGCCTGCAGGTAACCCTTGAACACGGTCGGGCCGCGCAGGCAGATGTTGCCGATCTCGTCCACCGCGGCATCGCGCAGGTACTGGCCGTCACCGCCCAGGATCACTGACTTGAGCTCGCAATAGGGCAGGCGCAGGCCGATGGAGCCGGGCCGGCGTTCGCCGCCGCGGGGGTTGCAACTGGTGCCGCAGGTGCCTTCGGTCATGCCGTAGCCTTCGATGACCGTCAGACCGGTCTTCGCCTCGAACTGGCGAATCAGCTCCACCGGCATCGGCGCGGCGCCGCACAGGGCGAAACGCAGGCTGGAGAGGTCGCGGCCCTCGCTGGGCACCTGCAGCAGGGCGGCGTAGATGGTCGGCACGCCGCTGAAGCTGGTGACCTTGTAGCGCTCCACCAGTTTCCAGAAGTCCTGGATCAGCGTCGGATTGCGATAGCCCTGCGGGCCGGCCAGCAACACTTCGCCGCCGCGCATGAAGGGCGCAAGCCCGGTGACCATCACGCCGTTGACGTGGAACAGCGGCAGGCCGCAGAGCAGCACGTCGTGGCCGTCGTAGTCGGCGTTCAGCCCCATGATCTCGGCCATCGCCACTTCGTTGAAATGGCTGTGCGGGGCGAGCTTGGGCGTGCCGGTGGTGCCGCCGGTGTGGAAGTAGGAGGCGACTTCGTCCGGGCCGATCACCCGGCCGCTTTCCAGGTGGTCCGCCGGGCACCGGGCGAGCAGCTCGTCGAAGTCCAGCACGCCCTCGGGCAGCGCGCCGCGAGCGGCCTGGATCGCCGAGCGCTGCGGTTCGGGCAGCAGGTTGGCGATATCGACGGTGACGATGGCATTGAGGTCCGGCAGGTGCTCGCGCAGGCCGGCGACCTTGTCCCACTGGTCGGTACCGGGGAAGGGGGCCAGCGTCACCAGCACGCGCGAGTCGGCGGCGCGTACCAGCTCGGCGATGTGCTCGGGGTCGAGCAGCGGGTTGATCGCGTTGACGATTCCCGCCGCCTCGCCGCCCCAGATCACATAGTGGGTCTGCGGCAGGTTGGGAAGCAGGAACGACACCGCGGTGCCCGGTCGCACGCCCAGGCGGTGGAAGGCGTTGGCTGCCTGGGTGACGCGGGCGAACAGCTCCGCGTAACTCACCCGTATCGGCTCCTCCGCCGCCGAGCCCTGCAGCAGGCAGCTCAGGGCGGTGGACGGGCCGAACTGCTGGGCCGAGCGGCGCAGCAGTTCATAGGTGTTGGGTGGCAGGTCGCGGTCCTGCAGGGGGACCTGTTCCAGGGCTTCGACGTCACGCAGGCTGCTGATCGGGGCGTTCATGCTTCTTCTTGTTCTCCGCAGGGTCAGGGGATCACAGGCGCTCCCGCAGCCAGGCGCCGATATCGCCAAGTTCCTCGTTGCTCACTTCGTGGCTCATCGGGTAGGTGCGCCACTGGGCGGGCACCTCGTTGGCCTGCAGGAAGTCGTACGCGGCGCGGCCCATGGCGGGCAGCACCACGTCATCGAAAGTGCCATGCAGGCAAAGTGCGGACAGTTGTCTTTTTGTAGCCGGCAGGCTTATGTCGTCGCTGAATGTCGGGCCATAGGTGGAGAGCGCCATGACCCCGCCCAGCTCACCGTCCCAGCGCAGGTAGCCGGTGTGCAGCACCACGGCGCCGCCCTGGGAGAAACCGGCCAGGATGATGCGCCGAGGGGCGATGCCCTGGGCGATCTGTCCCTGGATCAGCGCGATCACGCTGTCGGCCGAGGCGTCCAGCTGCGCTTCGTCGATGGCGCGGGCCGGGGCCATGGCGAGGATGTCGTACCAGCTGGGCGCGGGCATGCCGTTGAACACGGTGACCGGGCGGGTCGGCGCCTGGGGCAGGATGAAGCGCGTCGAGGTGAAGCTGCGCTGCAGCATCTGTGCTACCGGCTCGAAGTCGTAACGGTCGGCGCCCAGGCCGTGCAACCAAATGACGCAGGAATCGACGCTCTGGCTGGGTTCGAGGATCAGGGGCTGGGTCATGGAGGCTCCAGGATGGGGCAGGCGCTCTAGGAAGGGGCGCCGCGGGTCGGATGGTGTGGGTTGGGCATGCAAGAAGATGTCGCATGGCCATAACTTGTGGGACTTGACTGCACAAAATTGCACGAAGGTCCACAGGCTGGTACGCGCCTTGCTATCGCTACTGGCAGGCTGTGCGGCCCCACTTCCGGTAACACTCTACCGACCCCATCCGGAAAGCTGTACCGGAAGTGGCGCCGCGAAAGCCTTGGGCTGCTTCAGGGCCCGCCGCGTCGGCTGCGGTCAACAGTCGGCACGGCGGGCCTTCGCCTTCACGCAATGATCCCTTGATGACCCGTTCCAGCGCGCACCACCTGCGCGCTCGAAGGTGTGTTCGCGGCTTCCGAAGGTTTTTCGCAAGCCGTCTAGACTCACCTTCAGGTCTCCATCCCGTTTGTTGTCTTGCTGGTGCCTCACGAGGGTACGGCGGTGGAACCGGGACTCCAAAACACTAAAAAAGCAACGGAGAAGATCGATGAAGATGGTGAAATCCACCCTGGCAGTGCTGACCACCGCCGCTGTGTTTGGCATCAGCGGGCTCGCCCACGCTGGCGCCACCCTGGATGCAGTGAAGAAGAAAGGCTACGTGCAGTGCGGTATCAGTGACGGTCTTCCCGGCTTCTCGTATGCCGACGCCAAGGGCCAGTACAAGGGCATCGACGTGGACGTCTGCCGCGCCGTGGCGGCGGCCGTGTTCGGCGACTCGACCAAGGTCAAGTACAGCCCGCTGACCGCCAAGGAGCGCTTCACCGCGCTGCAGTCCGGCGAGATCGACATCCTCTCGCGCAACACCACCTGGACCAGTTCCCGCGACAGCGCGATGGGCCTGAACTTCATCGGCGTGACCTACTACGACGGCCAGGGCTTCCTGGTGAACAAGAAGCTCGGCGTCTCCAGCGCCAAGGAACTCGATGGCGCCACCGTGTGCATCCAGGCCGGCACCACCACCGAGCTCAACCTGTCCGACTACTTCCGCTCCAACAACCTCAAGTACACCCCGATCACCTACGACACCTCCGACGAGAGCGCCAAGTCCCTGGAGTCCGGCCGTTGCGACGTGCTGACCTCCGACCAGTCGCAGCTCTACGCCCAGCGCATCAAGCTGGCCGCGCCGGACGACTACGTGGTACTGCCCGAAGTGATCTCCAAGGAACCCCTTGGCCCGGCCGTGCGCCAGGGTGACGAGGAGTGGTTCGACATCGCTCGCTGGACGCTCTTCGCGATGCTCAACGCCGAGGAACTGGGCATCAACTCGAAGAACGTCGAGGAACAGGCCAAGAGCACCAAGAACCCGGACGTCGCGCGTCTGCTCGGCGCCGAGGGTGACTACGGCAAGGACCTCAAGCTGCCCAAGGACTGGGCGGTGCAGATCGTCAAGCAAGTGGGTAACTACGGCGAGATCTTCGACCGCAACGTCGGCGACGGCAGCGACCTGAAGATCAAGCGTGGCCTCAACGCCCAGTGGAACAAGGGTGGTCTGCAGTACGCACCGCCGGTGCGCTGACCTGACCCGCTCCGGCGCCCGGAGTGTGGGCGCCGGACTGTTTCGAACGACGTGAAGCCTCCGGGTGGTCACGGGCTTGGCCCGTGGGCGCCCGGCGCGCTTCCGAGAGGGCTTACATGCAGAATTCCGTCAAGGCCCAGCGTCCGCGGGGGGTATCGCTCAACGATCCCGTCGTGCGCGGCTGGGCATTCCAGGTCATCGCCGTCGTCGTCGTCGTGGCGGTCGGCTGGTTCCTCTTCGACAACACCCAGACCAACCTCGCCCACCGCGGCATCCAGTCCGGTTTCGGCTTCCTCGACCACAGCGCCGGCTTCGGCATCTCCCAGCACCTGATCGACTACAGCGAAAGCGACACTTACGGACGGGTGTTCCTGGTCGGCCTGCTGAACACGCTGCTGGTCACGGTGGTGGGCATCTTCTTCGCCACCGTTCTGGGCTTCATCCTCGGGGTGGCGCGGCTGTCGCCCAACTGGCTGATCCGCAAGCTGGCGACCTTGTACATCGAGACCTTCCGCAACATCCCGCCGCTGCTGCAGATCTTCTTCTGGTACTTCGCCGTGCTCGGCCCGCTGCCGAACCCGCGGCAGAGCCTCAGCTTCGGCGACCTGTTCTTCATCAACAACCGCGGCCTGCAGATGCCCGCGCCGATCGCCGCCGACGGCCTCGGCCCGTTCATCGTCGCGGTGATCCTGGCGCTGGTCGGCTGGGCGGTGATCTGGAAGTGGGCCAAGGCCCGCCGCCATGCCACCGGCAAGGCCTTCCCGGTGTTCCTCAGTGGCCTGGCATTGCTGGTGGTGCTGCCGGGGCTGGTGTCGCTGGTGGCCGGCGCGCCGTTCCACTGGGACGTGCCGGTGCTGCAGGGCTTCAACTTCCGCGGCGGCTGGGTGGTGATCCCGGAGCTGGTGTCCATCGTCCTCGCGCTGTCGGTCTACACCGCCGCCTTCATCGGCGAGACGGTGCGCGCCGGCATCCAGGCCGTCAGCCACGGCCAGACCGAGGCTGCCGGGTCCCTGGGCCTGCGTCCGGGGCAGACCCTGCGCCTGGTGATCATTCCGCAGGCACTGCGGGTGATCATTCCGCCGCTGACCAGCCAGTACCTGAACCTGGCGAAGAACTCTTCGCTGGCCGCCGCCATCGGCTACCCGGACATGGTCTCGCTGTTCGCCGGCACGGTGCTCAACCAGACCGGCCAGGCCATCGAGACCATGGCTATCACCATGAGCGTGTACCTGGCCATCAGCATCAGCATTTCGCTGCTGATGAACTGGTACAACAAGCACATCGCGCTGGTCGAGCGGTGAGGGGACTGTCATGACTACTCATACCTTCAAGCCCGACCTGCCGCCACCGGCGCGCAGCGTGGGCGTGCTCGCCTGGCTGCGCGGCAACCTGTTCTCCAGCTGGTTCAACACCGTGCTGACGCTGGTTGGCATCTACCTGGTCTGGCTGATCCTGCCGCCGCTGCTGGAGTGGGCGATCATCAAGGCCGACTGGACCGGCACCACCCGCGCCGACTGCTCCCGCGAGGGCGCCTGCTGGGTGTTCATCGGCTCGCGCTTCGGCCAGTTCATGTACGGCTTCTACCCCGAGGAACTGCGCTGGCGCGTGGACCTCACCGTGCTGTTCGTGGTGTTCGGCGCGGCGCCGCTGTTCCTCAAGCGCTTCGCCTACAAGGTGAAGTACGGTTTGTGCTTCCTCGTCGCGCTGCCGATCGTGGCCTACTGGCTGCTGCATGGCGGCTTCCTCGGCCTGGAAACCGTGCCGACCAGCGCCTGGGGCGGCCTGATGCTCACCGTGGTGATCGCCGCGGTCGGCATCTGCGGGGCGATGCCGCTGGGGATCCTGCTGGCGCTCGGGCGGCGTTCGAAAATGCCGGCGATCAAGGTCATCTGCGTCACCACCATCGAGTTCTGGCGTGGTGTACCGCTGATCACCGTGCTGTTCATGTCCTCGGTGATGCTGCCGCTGTTCCTGCCCGAGGGGATGAACCTCGACAAGCTGCTGCGCGCGATGGTGATGGTGGTGCTGTTCGAGGCCGCCTACATCGCCGAGGTGGTGCGCGGTGGCATGCAGGCCATTCCCAAGGGCCAGTACGAAGCCGCAGCCGCCATGGGCCTGGGCTACTGGCGGACCATGGGCCTGGTGATCCTGCCGCAGGCGCTCAAGCTGGTCATCCCCGGCATCGTCAACACCTTCATCGCGCTGTTCAAGGACACCAGCCTGGTGATCATCATCGGCCTGTTCGACTTCCTGAACAGCATCAAGCGCGCCACCGCAGACCCGGCCTGGCTGGGCATGGCCACCGAAGGCTATGTGTTCGCCGCGGTCGTCTACTGGATCTTCTGTTTCGGCATGTCCCGCTACTCCATGCACCTGGAGCACAAGCTGGACACCGGCCACAAGCGTTAGGAGTGAATCGTCATGTCTGAAGCCACCCAAAAGACCGCACAGCCGGCCATCGGCGATCACGTGATGATCACCATGAAGGGCGTGAACAAGTGGTACGGCCAGTTCCACGTGCTCAAGGACATCAACCTGGAGGTCAAGCAGGGCGAGCGCATCGTGCTCTGCGGGCCATCCGGTTCGGGCAAGTCCACCACCATCCGCTGCATCAACCGCCTGGAGGAACACCAGCAGGGCAGCATCGTGGTCGACGGCACCGAACTGACCAACGACCTCAAGCAGATCGAGGCGATCCGCAGCGAAGTCGGCATGGTGTTCCAGCACTTCAACCTGTTCCCGCACCTGACCGTGCTGCAGAACTGCATCCTGGCGCCGATGTGGGTACGCAAGATGCCCAAGCGCCAGGCCGAGGAAGTCGCCATGCATTACCTGGAGCGCGTGCGCATCCCGGAGCAGGCGAACAAGTTCCCCGGCCAGCTCTCCGGCGGCCAGCAGCAGCGCGTGGCGATCGCCCGTGCGCTGTGCATGAAGCCCAAGATCATGCTGTTCGATGAGCCCACCTCGGCACTCGACCCGGAAATGGTCAAGGAAGTGCTCGACACCATGATCGGCCTGGCGCAGAGCGGCATGACGATGCTCTGCGTGACCCACGAGATGGGCTTTGCCCGCACCGTGGCGAACCGGGTGATCTTCATGGACAAGGGTGAGATCGTCGAACAGGCGCCGCCGGACCAGTTCTTCGACAACCCGCAATCGGACCGCACCAAGCTGTTCCTCAGCCAGATCCTGCACTGATGTCCCACCCCGGCCTTCTCCATCGGGAGAGGGCCGTGGCCATCGCCTGCAACGCTCGTCTCCCTCGATGGCAAGCGCACGCCGCAACGGCGTATGCTGGCGCTTCCACCGCAACACGGTGCGACTCTCGACAAACCGGCTGAACTCGGCCGTCGGGTCGGTGTTCCCATGTGCAGTGGTTTGTCAGGGATGGGCTACCGTTTGAAGTAGCTCCCCTGCATCCGCCGTCCAAAGGAAGAGAGCCGACGTGAACCTGATCCTATCGCCATTGAACCTCAGCAAAGCCAAGGCCTGGGGCGCCCACGCGGTGACCTCGAGCGGTGTCATTCTCGCGCTGCTGGCGCTCCTCGCGCTGGTCGACAACAGGCCCCAGGCCTGCCTGCTTTGGCTGGGTGTGGCGCTGCTGGTGGATGGTCTCGACGGCACCCTGGCGCGCAAGTTCGACGTCAAGGCGGTGCTGCCGCACTTCGATGGTTCGACCCTCGACCTGGTGATCGACTACCTCACCTACGTCTTCATCCCCGCGATCTTCATCTACCGCTACGTGCCGCTGCCGGTGCATACCGAGCTGCTGGCGGTGGGCGTGATCCTGGTGTCCTCGCTGTTCTGTTTCTGCAACGTCAACATGAAGAGCAAGGACAACTACTTCGTCGGCTTCCCGGCCGCCTGGAACGTGGTGGCAGTGTACTTCTTCGTGCTCGACCCGCATCCCTGGGTGAGCTTCGTCACCGTGCTGGTACTGGCCGCGCTGACCCTCACCCGCATGAAGTTCCTGCACCCCTTCCGCGTGCGCCAGTTCATGCCGCTGAACATCGCCGTGACCTTCGTCTGGCTGCTCAGCAGCGCGTTGCTGATCCTCCAGCATCCGGTGGACCAGCCCTGGCTGCTTGGCCTCTGGTTCGTGGCGTCGGCCTACTTCGTCGGTGTCTGCGTGTGGCGCACGGCGATGGAGTGGTTCAACTAGCCCACTTCGCAGGAACGGGTCTGCCCGTTCCTGCCGGTATTCCGTCATCTGCCTGGCGTCAGGCCTGACGCCCCATCAGCCGCTGCCGATATGCCCCCGGCGTCTCTCCGCACACCTGCTTGAACAATCGCGCGAAGCTCGCCCGGTCGGCGTAGCCGACATCGCTGGCGATGCGCTCCAGCGAGCGTCCCGGATCGCCCAGTGCCTCCTGTGCCGAGGCGATGCGCAGGCGTTGCACGTAATCGTTCGGCGACATCCCCACCTGCTCGCGAAAGCGCCGCAACAGCGTGCGCGTGGAGCAGTGCACGCGCTGTGCGAGCGTGGCGAGGTCGAAGGGCTGCGCGTAGTTGTCTTCCAGCCAGGCCAGCAGCGGCTCCAGGGGGGAGCCGGCGGGCAGCGGGTCGGGCAGCAGCGGCGTGAAGCGCCGCTGGCGGCCGCGCCCGTGCTCGAACACCAGGGTCGCCGCCGCGCGTCGCGCGAGTGCCGCGCCCGCATGGCGCTCGATCAGGTACAGGCACAGGTCCAGCCCGGCCTGGGCGCCGCCGGAGCAGAGCCGGCCGTTGTCGTCGGTGCACAGGGCGTCGATATCCAGCCGTACCTGGGGATAGCGTTTGCGGAATGCAGTTTCCAGCGCCCAGTGCGTGGTGGCGCGGTGGCCGTCCAGCACGCCGGCTTCCGCCAGCAGGAACGCGCTGCTGCACAGACTGCCGAGCTGCACGTTGGCTGGCGCATGGCGCAGCCAGGCAAGCAGGGGCTGGTTGGCGGCGAAGGTGGCGTCGATGTCGGCGCCGGTGGCGGGAATGAGCAGCAGGTTGCAGCGCGCGGCAAGATCGAGCCCGCCTTCCACTTCCACGCGGCCGAAGGGGAGTGCCACTGGCGCGCCGTCGGCGCTGACCCGCAGCACCTCGAAGCGCCGTTCGCCGGCCAGGCGATTGGCGAGGTGGAAACTGTCCATGGCCAGACCAAGACTGGAACACAGGGTTTGCGGGCAGACGAACAGGGCTATCCTGAACATGGCGTCTCGCTTTGCTCTGTCGATAGAGGTGGCGCTATTGATCATAATGTTGTCGATATTGCCAATCGTGTCCAGTCGAACCCACCCCGATACTGCCTGCATTCTCTCGACACGAGTCCCGCCATGGCCCACCCCAACGCCCAACTGATCGAACGTTTCTACCAGGCCTTCCAGCGCCGCGACGGCGAGGCCATGGCCGCCTGCTACAGCGCCGATGTGCAGTTCAGCGACCCGGTCTTCACCGACCTGCGTGGTGCCGAGGCTGGCGACATGTGGCGCATGCTCACCGCTCGCGCCCAGGATTTCTCGCTGACCTATGAAGGCGTCGAGGCCGACGAGACGCGGGGTTCGGTGCGCTGGGTGGCGTCCTACACCTTCACCCAGACGGGACGCAAAGTGATCAATCACATCCAGGCACACTTCCATTTCCACGATGGATTGATCAGCCGGCACGTGGACAGCTTCGACCTGTGGACGTGGTCGCGCCAGGCGCTCGGCGCCAAGGGAACCCTGCTGGGCTGGGCACCGCCGGTGCAGGGTGCGATCCGCGCGCAGGCCGCCAAGGGCCTTGCCGCGTACCGTGCACAACGGGCGGGAAAGGCCTGAGAGCAGGCTTCCGGGCTCGCCCGCGGCGGCTGGATAGGCTTAAATGACAGGCGACTGAGAGCCGGACGCCGCCATGATCACACTTTTCCAGTTCCCGCCCGCCTTCAACGTACCCAACGTCAGCCCCTTCTGCCTGAAGCTGGAGACCTTCCTCCGCCTTGCCGGGCTGGAGTATCAGGTCAAGCCTGTGACGGACCCGCGCAAGGGGCCCAAGGGCAAGCTGCCGTTCATTACGCTGGATGGCAAACCCATCGCCGACACGGCGATCATCATGCGCACCCTGCAGCAGTACTACGAGTTCGATCTCGATGCCGGCCTCGACGCGCGTGGCCGTGGCTGGGCGGTGTCGATCACCCGCCTGTGCGATGAGCACCTGGTGCCGCTGCTGGTGTACTTCCGCTGGCTCGACGAGCAGGGCTTCCAGCAGGTGAAGGACGTGATGTTCCGCGGTATTCCCGCACCGCTGCGGCCAGTGGTGGGCGTGATGCTGCAGCGCAAGATTCGTGGCGACCTCAAGGGCCGCGGCCTGCTGCGTCACAGCCGCGAGGAGCTGCTGAGCTTCGCCCGCGACGACCTCGAAGCCCTGGACGGCATGCTTGGCGACCTGCCGTACTTCGGCGGCGCCCAGCCGTGCAGTGCCGACGCCGCCACCTATGGCGTGCTGGCCAACCTGATCCTCAGCACCCTGGAAACACCGCTCAACGACATGGCGCGCAGCTACGAGCGCCTGGTCGCATACTGCGATCGCATGCAGGCGCGAGTCTGGGCGTCGTGACCGCCGCCGAGCCCAAACCCTGGTTCGTCTACCTGGTGCGCGCCGAGAACGGCGCGCTCTACTGTGGCATCAGCGATGACGCGCAACGGCGTTTCGAGACCCACCGTACGGGCAAGGGCGCGCGCTTCTTCCATTCCAGCCCGGCCCAGGCGCTGGTCTATGTCGAGGCCTGCCCCGGCAAGGGCGATGCGTTGCGCCGGGAGCGCGCGATCAAGGCGCTGACCAAGAAAGCCAAGGAACGCCTGGTGCTGGCCAACCCCTTCACTATCAGCGCCGTGGATGTCGTCCCATCCGAGGGATGAGGTAGGACTCGTCCTACGTACGGGTTAAGCTGCCGGACCACCTTCCGGCCGCTGGAGCCCCCCATGTCCGAGCTGATCCTGCACCACTACCCGACTTCGCCCTTCGCCGAGAAGGCGCGTCTGATGCTGGGCTTCAAGCAGCTGTCCTGGCATTCGGTGACCATCCCGCCACTGATGCCCAAGCCGGACCTCATGGCCCTCACCGGCGGCTACCGCAAGACTCCTGTGCTGCAGGTCGGTGCCGACATCTACTGCGACACCGCATTGATCGCCCGCCGCCTGGAACAGGAAAAGGCCGTACCGGCGCTGTTTCCCGAAGGCCACGAATTCACCTCGTCGAGTTTCGCCCTGTGGGTCGACTCGGTGATCTTCCAGCACGCCGTCAGCCTGGTGTTCCAGCCTGAATCCATCGCCATGCGCTTCGGCAAGCTGCCGCCGCAGTTCCTCCAGGCCTTTGTCGCCGACCGCAGCCAGCTGTTCAGCGGCGGCACCGCCAGCAAGCTGCCGGCCGAGCAGGCCAAGCACCAGTGGCCTGCCTTCATGGCCCGCGTCGAGGAACAACTGGCCCGCGAGGACGGCGACTTCCTGTTCGGCGAGCCGTCCATTGCCGATTTCTCCCTGGCTCACTGCCTGTGGTTCCTCAAGGGCACGCCGGTCACTGCACCACTGGTGGACGATTACCCCTCGGTTGCCGCCTGGCTCGGCCG
Organism: Pseudomonas sp. BB438; assembly: GCF_057180225.1. Classification (NCBI taxonomy): domain Bacteria; kingdom Pseudomonadati; phylum Pseudomonadota; class Gammaproteobacteria; order Pseudomonadales; family Pseudomonadaceae; genus Pseudomonas; species Pseudomonas sp. BB438. The sequence continues at coordinate 5,235,597 of NZ_CM170001.1, read as the reverse complement.
CGTGCTGGGCTTCGGCCACGGCGCGCCCAGCGAGATGAGCGCGGAGCAGGCCATCGCCGTGGCCCACGACAGCCAGCCGGCCGCACTGCCCGAGGAGAGCTTCGTCGACCCCAATGGCTTCAAGGGCGGACAGCGCGTGGTGATCGCCGCCACCGACTACGGCTGCGACCCGGTGGAAGGCGAGCTGCTGCACGCCGGGCTGGAAAGCCTGATCCTGCGTCGCGAAGACCCGCGCGCCGGGACCGTCCACGTGCACTTCCCGCGCATCGGCTTCAGCATCCGCCCGGCCTGAGTCCGGCCGGGCCAGGGCACTGCCGCGTCACCGGAGTACGCAGGCGTGGCAGGTCCTCGGCCATTTCACGGAAGTGCTGCAGGCGCTCATAGCACAGCGCCAGTTCCCCGCTGTTGCTGTTGTACCAGGCGTCCGGCGCGCCACAACTGACCATCCGCAGGTTCAGCGGGCGCGGCAGGCGGAACAGTCGAAAGACGTCGTTGACCATCCGTTGCAGGTGGTCGCCGTCGCGCAGCAGGGCGATCAGCGGCTCCGCCGCTTCGCGGTTCACCGAGGGCGTGTCCCAGGTCAGGTGCCAGGCCGCGTGGTGCTGGATCGAGGCCGTGTGTCGCTGGTGGCGAATCCACTCCACGGCCTTGCTTGCCTGGCGAAACTCCTGGTCGCAGTAGATCGCCCGCTCGTAGGGCAGGCCAGTGAGCGGCGGCAGCCAGTCCAGGCGCGTCATGTCGCTGCCGTAGAGCAGGCAGGCGATGTTGTAGTAGCGCTGTTCGTCCAGCGGGTGACTGTCCCAGGCCAGCACCTGGTCCGGCGCCGGCTTGGGCGTCTGCCACTCCAGCCGCCAGTAGTCGGCGATGTCCAGCAGGCGCGCGTCCACTTCGTCACGCGGCAGCCGGGCATAGAGGCGGAACAGCAGGATGAAGCCGATCTGGTCCGCGGCGTCCTCCTCGCGCCCGAGCACCGGCAGGTCGTACTCCGCGATCAGGACATGTCCCATCTCGTGCATCACGCTGAATTCCGCGTTGGCCAACACGAAGCGCGCGACATTTTGCGTGAGTGGCGGGGGCGTGGGGTCGGCGCAGGCGAGGCGGGCGCAGAGCAGCAACAGCAGCGCGAAGCACGAGCAGTGCACCCGGGAATGCCCGGAGAGCGCGAACACAGCAGCAGTGACGGTGTGCAAGGCGGACATGGCGGCCACCGCGAGCGAGAGGCGCCTGATCTGACTCTAGCAGCCGCGCCACGCCGGCTCCGTGGCGCTTTGTCGGAAGACTGTGCGGCGGTCGCTTGAGGCGTCTGGCTCGGGGGGCTATCGTCCACAGCTCGTCGCACGACCCTCATTGCATGACACAGGACGCCGCGCATGCACGCCTACGATATCGAACTGCTGAAACATGCCACGCCTGCCGCCGGGGAGGAGCTCCAGGGTTGGTGCTTCGGCCTGCCGCCGGGCATCACGCCCGAGCAGTGGCCGCTGGACCCGGACACCGGCTACCCGCTGATGCACGGCTTCACCCTGCGCCTGCCCGAGGATTATCGGGTGCATGGTCCGGAGATCGTCGCGCTGAGCTTCTTCTCGCTGTCGCCGGACCAGAACGACGGTGGTCCGAGCACGGTGGACGGCATCGCCGAACAGGTCGTTTCGCCGGGCGAGCAGCCGCCGGCCGACCCGCACCTGCTGCCGTTCTGGCAGGCTGGCCGCGCCAGTCACCCGCGCCTGCATCGCATGGAAGACATCCTGGGTGGCGCCTATGCGGTAATCCTGCTGACCGACGCCGAATTCAACGGCGCAGCCTGCCTGCCGCCGCAACTGCCGGCCGGTAATCCGCTGCTGGCGCAGACTGCCGCACCCCAATGGCTGGGGGCGGGCTCGGCCAGCACTTTCGATACCACCCTGAAGGAAGGTGACTACCTGTTCGGCCTGTTCGGCGGGATTCCCCAGCCGGGGCTGGACGTGCGCTACCTGCTGCGTTGGACGCCGCGCGCCAGTGACCCTAACGCCGGGATCACACCCGACGAGTACGGCGAGACCGACTACCAGCCGTTCTACTACTGGGAAAACAACGACATCCATCGCGACAATTACCGCGAACACCCTTGGAGCCAGGGCCACCAGCCCAACCACATCGGCGGCACCATGCGCCCGGTGCAGGGCATGCCGGACGTCAGCGCGTACTACATCGGCTTCGAGGAATACCTGGGCGGCTACAACTTTGGCAGCGGCAACGCCCAGTTGGATTTCCGCGACATGAAGATCGACTGGGCCTGCTGAGTCCTCTGCAATGGGGGCGCGCGAGCAAGCTCGCTCCGACGGATTGCCGGCCGACTCGATGCGCTTTTCCTAGGAGCGAGCTTGCTCGCGAACAGCCCGGGGGAAAATCTACAGGCACAAAAAAGCCCATCGCGAGATGGGCTTTTTCGTCAGCGGCGGACTTCAGTCCTTGCGGCGCTTGAGCTGGTCCTGCAACTGCGTGGGCAAGCCGCGGATGATCAGCATGTCGCGCGCCTCGTCGTACTCCACCTTGCTGCCCAGCAGGTGCGCCTCGAAGCTGATCGACAGCCCCTCGGCACGGCCGGTGAAGCGGCGGAACTGGTTGAGGGTACGCTTGTCCGCCGGGATTTCCGGCGACAGGCCGTAGTCCTTGTTGCGGATGTAGTCGTAGAAGGCGCGCGGCGCCTGGTCGTCCATCAGCTCGGAGAGTGCGTCCAGGGCCATCGGCTCGCCGATCTTGGCCTGGCTGGTGGCGTAGTCCACCAGCACGTCGGTCTTCTCGCGGGCCTGTTCTTCGGGCAGGTCTTCGCTTTCCACGAAGTCGCTGAAGGCCTTGAGCAGGGTGCGGGTCTCGCTCGGGCCGTCGACGCCCTCGGTGCAGCCGATGAAGTCGCGGAAGTAGTCCGAGACCTTCTTGCCGCCCTTGCCCTTGATGAACGAGATGTACTGCTTGGACGTCTTGTTGTTCTGCCACTCGGAGATGTTGATCCGCGCGGCCATGTGCAGCTGGCCCAGGTCCAGGTGGCGCGACGGGGTGACTTCCAGTGCCTCGGTGACCGCCACACCTTCGCTGTGGTGCAGCAGGGCAATGGACAGGTAGTCGGTCATGCCCTGCTGGTAATGGCAGAACAGCACGTGGCCACCGGTGGAGAGATTGGACTCTTCCATCAGCGTCTTCAGGTGCTCCACCGCCTGCTTGGAGAAGCCGACGAAATCCTTGCCGCCGTCCAGGTACTCGGTCAGCCAGCCGCTGAACGGATACGCGCCGGACTCGCCCTGGAACAGGCCCCAGGCCTTGTTCGGCTTGGCGTTGTAGCTTTCGTTGAGGTCGGCCATCAGGTTCTCGATGGCCTGGGAGTCGCCCAGCTCGGCGTCGCGCGCGTGCAGCGTCGCGGGGTTGCCGTCGGGCTTCTTGTCGATCAGGTGGACGATGGCGTGACGAATCGGCATGGCGGACCCGGAAATTCAGTGCCGGCGGCGCCGCGCGCATCGATGCGGCGGCGGGGCGGGCGGATTGGAAAACGCCAGAGTTTACCCGACCCGGCGCCGGGATGCGCGACGCCGATCAGTCCGCGGACGGCACCAGCCCTTCGTCGCGCTCGCGGCGGTTGCGGCGCAGCTGGCGGAGGCGGCGGATCACGTAGTTCAGGTGCAGGTGCAGCTCGTACAGCTCGTTGTAGTAGGACAGTGGCACCTCGACCTTGGCCAGCTCGGCCTCCAGTTGCTCCAGGCGCTCGATCTCCGTGCTCAGCTCGGCGCTGCCGGTGCGCTCGTCCAGGCGACGGTCGATCTCGCGCAGGTAGCGGTACCAGCGGTAGATGCGTGCACGGATGCGCCAGCGGTACAGCGGGCCGATGGACTTGAGCAACGGGATGAGGATGGCGATGAAGGGGATCAGCAGGATGATGTAGCGATCCGCCAGCGACGCGATGCGGAATGGCAGGAAGCGCTGCAGCAGCGGCGGGCCGCTCTTGTAGTAGCGCTCGGCGTCTTCCTGCAGGGCCAGGGTGCGCGGCTCGGCGCTGGGGAAGGCGCCGGCCGCATCGAGCAGGGTGCCGCTCTTCATCACCGTGCGCGCGGCCTCGAGGATCAGCGGGGTGAGCGCCGGGTGGAAGTCGCCGTTGACCACCAGGGTGGCGACCGGCGAGAGGGTGGCCAGGTCCTGGTTCGGCACGTTCTGCACCAGGTTCAGCAGGCCCTCGCTGACCTCCACGCGCTTGAGGAAGGGAATCCGCGCCTCGTAGGCGTGGGCGCGGCGAAACCCGGTGAGCGTGAGGTCGGGGCTGGCAGCCAGGCGCTGGATCAGCGGGTTCTCCGCCGGCCCGACGAAGAAGGCGGCGTCCAGCTCGCCGGCCAGCAGTTCGTTGGCCACCGCGTTGCCGCCGCGCGCCTGCCAGCCGGCCGGCAGTGGCTCGGTGGCGATCTCGTTGGCCTTGAGGATGGCCTCGGTCACCGCCTCGGTACCGCTGCCGGCACCGCCAATGGCCACGCGCAGAGCGAGCAGGTCGGCCAGGCGGTCGATCTTCGCCTCGCGACGCTGGAATAGCCACAGCGGCTCCTGGAAGACGGCGCCGAGGGTTTGCAGATGCTCGCGCTGCTTGGGAGCCAGTTGCTGTTCCTGGCCGCTCTGCACCAGCGCCAGGTCCACGCCGCTCTTGCCGTCCAGCAGCTTGCCGAGGTTGTCCCGGGAGCCGGCGGTGCGCACCAGTTGCAGGTCGAAGCCCTGCTTGGCCAGTTCCTCTTTCAGTCGCTGGCCGAACACCGCGTAGCCGCCCCCCGGCGCGCCAGTGGCCAGGGTCGCGCTCATCGGCGGCGGCGGAGCGACGAAATAGAAGACCGCAGCGACCAGCGCGGCCAGCACCGGCACCAGCCAGAGGTTGGCGCGCACCAGGATGGCGAGGTCCTTGAGCATGTTCAGAAGGCGTTGCATGGGGAATCCTTGTGGCGAGGTGCTGTCCTGAAAAGATAGCCAGCCTGGGCGAGGGCAGCCGGCGAATCCGCCATCGCGAAGGCGGAAGCCGCTATCATCCGAAACCTTCGAAACACGGCTGCGGACTTCACGGCATGCGCATTCTCCATACCTCCGACTGGCACCTGGGCCAGCATTTCATGGGCAAGAGCCGCGAGGCCGAACACCAGGCGTTCTGTGCCTGGCTGGTCGAACAGGTGCGCGAGCAGGCCGTGGACGCGGTGATCATCGCCGGCGACGTGTTCGACACCGGCGCGCCGCCCAGCTATGCCCGCGAGCAGTACAACCGCTTCATCGTCGAGCTGCGCGACACCGGCGCGCGCCTGGTGGTGCTGGGTGGCAACCACGACTCGGTGGCGATGCTGGAGGAGTCCCGCGACCTGCTGGCCTGCCTCGATACCCAGGTGATCGCCGCCGTCGGCACCGACCTCGACCGCCAGTTGCTGGTGCTGCCGCAACGTGACGGCCAACCCGGTGCCATCCTCTGCGCGATCCCCTTCATCCGCCCGCGCGACGTGCTCACCAGCCAGGCCGGACAGAGCGCGCAGGACAAGCAACTGGCCCTGCAGCAGGCGATCCAGGCGCATTATCGCGAGCTGTTCGAGCGCGCCGAGGCGCAGCGCGAAGTTCTCGGCCGGCACCTGCCGATCATCGCCACGGGCCATCTCACCACCGTCGGTGCGAGCGCCAGCGAGTCGGTTCGGGAAATCTACGTCGGCACCCTGGAGGCCTTTCCCACCAGCGCTTTCCCGGCCGCGGACTACATCGCCCTCGGTCATATCCACCGGCCGCAGAAGGTCGGCGGCCTGGCGCACATCCGCTACTGCGGTTCGCCCATCGCGCTGAGCTTCGACGAAGCGACCCAGGGCAAGGAGGTGCTGCTGGTGGACCTGGACGACAGCGGTCTGCGCAGCGTCACGGCGCTGCCGGTGCCGCGCTTCCAGCCGTTGAAATCGGTGTCCGGCAGCCTCGCCGAGCTGCCCGCCGAACTGGCCCGCGTCGCCCGCGAAGGCAGCGTGGAACAGCCAGTCTGGCTGGAAGTGATGGTGCATACCGACGACTACCTGACCGACATCCAACTGCGCGTCGAGAAGCTCTGCGAGGCGCTGCCGGTGCTCGTCCTGCGTACCCGCCGCGAGCGCGGCACTGCGCAGGCGGCGCTGTTCAATGAGAGCAAGGAAACCCTCGACGAACTCAGCCCCGAGGACGTGTTCCGCCAGCGCCTGGATGCCGAGGACCTGGAGGCGCCGCTGCGCGAGCGCCTGACCGGGCTCTACCGGGAAGTCGTCGCCGAGCTGCAGGAGGAGCGCCCATGAGAATCCTCAGCCTGCGCCTGAAGAACCTCAACTCGCTCAAGGGCGAGTGGAAGATAGACTTTACTGCCGAACCCTTCGCCGGCAACGGCCTGTTCGCCATTACCGGGCCCACCGGGGCGGGCAAGACCACGCTGCTCGATGCCATCTGCCTGGCGCTGTACCACCGCACGCCGCGCATGAGCGTGTTGTCGCAGAGCGGCAACGAGCTGATGACTCGGCACACTGCAGACTGCTTGGCCGAGGTGGAGTTCGAGGTGAAGGGCCAGGCCTACCGTGCCTTCTGGAGCCAGCGCCGCGCTCGCGACAAGGCCGAGGGGGCGTTGCAGGCGCCGAAGGTGGAGCTGGTGCGTATCGACCGCACCACCGGCGAGGGGGAAATTCTCACCGACAAGATCAACGACAAGCTCAAGCAGACCGAGACGCTAACGGGCCTCGACTTCGAACGTTTCACCAAATCCATGCTGCTGGCTCAGGGGGGCTTTGCAGCCTTCCTCGAAGCCAACGCCAACCAGCGCGCGGAGCTGCTGGAGGAACTCACCGGCACGGAAATCTACGGACTGATTTCCCAGCGCGTATTCGAGCGCACCCGCGACGTGCGTGGCGTGCTGGACCAGTTGCGCGCCCGTGCCGATGGCGTCGAACTACTCAGCGCTGAACAGCGCGGCGAACTGGAACAGCAGGGCCGCGATGCCTCCGTGCAGGAAACGGCCTTGCAGGCACAGCACGCGGCCGTTCAGGCGCAGCGCCGCTGGCGCGAGGACCTGACCCGTGCGCAGCAGCAGGTCGAGCAGGCCGCTGTGAAAGAGTCCGATGCACGGCAGGGGCTGGAACAGGCGCAACCCGACCTCAAACGCCTGGCGGAGAGTGAGCCCGCTGCTCGCCTGCAACCGTTGTTCCAGACCTGGCGCGGCAGTCACGAGAGTGTCGAACAGGGCCGTGCAGCGCTGGAGGATAATCGCAGGCAGCAGGTATCCAGCCGTGATGAGGTCGCCCAGGCTCTGTGGGCGGCGAACCAGTACGCTCAGCAGGCGCAGGCTGCACGCGAGCGCGAGCGCAAGGCCGTCAGCGACCAGCAGCAGGAGTTGCAGGCTCGCCTTGCGCAGCATCCGCAGCGAGCGAAGCTGGGCGAACTGCTCGGTGGCTGGCGCGCGCAGTTTGCCCAGCGCTCGCGGCTTGCCCAGTCCATTGCCGACCTGCAGCGGCAGGCGCAGGTGGCCGATCAGGCGTTGCAGGCCGCGACGGCGCAGCGGCAGACCCTGCAGGGCAACGTCGCCTTCATGCAGCAGCAATTCGATTCGGCGGGCACGCAGGAGAAACAGCATCAGCAACAGCTCGATGCGTTGCTGGGTGGCGCTACCGAGGGTGAGCTGCGCGAGCGCCTGCAGCAGGCGCAACGGCACAGCCGCGGGCTCGACCGTCTGGAACAACTGGCCCAGGTCCGCGCCCAGGCTGCCGCACAACTGGCGCGCTGGCAGCCGGAGCTGAACTCGTTGCGCCAGCGCAGGGCCGAGCGCGACACGGCCATCGTCGCGCTGCGCGAGCGCTATCAGGCGACCAAGCAACAGGTCGCCGACAAGGAAAGACTCCTGCAGCAGGAGCAGCGCATCCACCAGTTGGAGCACCTGCGTGCGCAGTTGCAGCCCGGCGAGGCCTGCCCGCTGTGCGGCTCGCCGGAGCACCCGGCTATCGCGGCTTACCAGGCACTGGATGTGTCTTCCACGCAGACGGCGCTGGAGCAGGCGCGCCAGCAATTGGCCGAGCTGGAAAGCCAGGGTATTGCCCTGCGCGGCGAGCTGGCTGAGCTCGATGCGCAACTGCAGCAGGGGCAGCGTCAGCTGGACGAAGCCCAGGCCGCAGAAGTGCAGCATCAGCAGGCGTGGCAGCAACAGTGTGAAGCGCAGGGCGTCGCGCTGGAGGATGAGCAGCAGCTCGCCGCCGAGCGCGATCGCCATGAGACGTCGCTGGCCGCCTTGCAGCAGCAACTCAAGGCACTGGACGAACACAGGGCCCAGCTCGAGCAGGCGCAACAGCAACGTCAACGCGCCGAACGCGACCATGCCGAGGCCGCTCAGCAACTGGCGCTGTTCGACCAGCAGCAGACCCATGAGCGCCAACGCCAGGAAGAGCGTGCGCAGCAACTCGCCACTCAGCGCGCAGACCTGCAGCAGCAGGATCAGGCGCTGGCCACTGCGCTGGGCGAGCTGGGTTACGAGATGCCGGAAGACGGCGAGCACTGGCTGGCCGAGCGCACCGCAGAGTGGCAGCAATGGCAGCAGGACCAGCAGCGCAGCCAGGAACTGGCAGCGGCCGAGCGAGATGCCGAACAGGCTGCTCGTGCGGCGCAGCAAATCGCCGCGCAATGGCAGCAGCGCTGGCAGGTTGCCGGTTTTGATACGCGTCAGGCGCTGCTTATTCATGCGGCACCGCAACAGGCGTTGGCGCAGGCCGAGGAACAACTGGCTGCCGCCCAACGCCAAGCCGATGCCTTGCAAGGCCGCGAGCAATCGCTGGTGGAGCGCCTGGAACAGGAGCAGGCACGCCTCGCGGAGCATCTGGGGAGCTGGCAGCAGGCGCTGGCGGCGAGCCCCTTCGCCGATGAGGCGACTTACCTCGCTGCGCTGCTGGACGATGCCCAGCGCACCGAACTCAGCCAGCTGCGCCAGCGCCTGGAAACGGCCATCACCGAAGCCGTTACCTTGCGCACGGCCGCGGCTCAGGATGTCGAGCGCTTGCAGGCCGAGCCCCACGACGAGCAAGCCTTGGAAGAACTCGACCAGCAGTTGCAGGTGCTCGCCACGCAACTGCGCGAACTTGGTCAGCGCCAGGGCGAGATCCGCGCCCAACTGCAGGGCGACGACAACCGTCGTGCGAGCCAGCAGAGCCTGTTCGCGGAAATCGCCCGGCAAGAGGAAGAACACGACCTCTGGCAGCGTCTCAACAGCCTGATCGGCGCCTCCGATGGCGCGCGCTACCGACGCTTCGCCCAGGGGCTGACCCTCGATCACCTGGTGCACCTCGCCAACCGCCAGTTGCAGCGCCTGCATGGGCGCTACCAGCTGGCGCGACGCAGCAACGGCGAGCTGGAGCTGGAAGTGGTGGATACCTGGCAGGGCGACACCGCGCGCGACTGCAAGACGCTGTCGGGCGGCGAGAGCTTCCTGGTCAGCCTGGCGCTCGCGCTGGCGCTGTCGGACCTGGTCAGCCACAAGACCAGCATCGACTCGCTGTTCCTCGACGAAGGTTTCGGCACCCTCGATGGCGAGACCCTGGAGGTCGCGCTCGATGCCCTCGACAGCCTCAATGCCACGGGCAAGACCATCGGCGTGATCAGCCACGTCGAGGCGCTGAAGGAGCGCATTCCCGTGCAGCTCAAGGTGCACAAGGGCGTTGGCATGGGTTACAGCCAGCTCGACGCGCGCTTCCGTTTCAACCCTGAGCGTGTCGAGCCGGAGAAAGCCTGATGGACATGTCGGTACTGCATTGCGTCGAGAGCGATCTGGCCGACTGGGTCGACCTGCGCCTGCAACTCTGGCCTGGCGATCACGCCGAAGAGTTCTTCGAGGAGGCGCGCGACATTCTCGCGCACCCGCAACGCTTCGGTGCGTGGTTGGCCCGTGATGAGCAGGGCAGGGCGCTGGGCCTCGCGGAAGCCTCGGTGCGCAGCGACTACGTGAATGGCACGCGAGGGTCGCCCGTGCTGTTTCTCGAAGGCATCTACGTGCGTGGGGGCGCCCGTCGGCGAGGCGTGGCGCGGGCTCTGGTGCGCGCGCTACAGGCCTGGGGCCGTGCGCGTGGCTGCGTGGATTTCGCCTCCGATGCCGCGCTCGACAACACTGTCAGCCACGCCTTGCATCGCGCCCTGGGATTCGTCGAAACCGAGCGTGTCGTGTTCTTCCGCAAGCCCCTCGACGATTGACCCACATCAGTCGGAACGTGAGTGCGGTACTGCGGTCAACTTGCAATCGACGTCAGGCGAGATAGGCTCAAGACCGCGTAAGTCAGCCGTTCCCGCCTGGGTCGGCATCCACAGGTATCGTGATCTTTCGTAGAGGTGATTTGTGATGAAGCAATCCGCATCGGCTCCGAAGAAACCCGCAGCGGCTAAACCCGCCGCGAAGCCGGCTGCGAAAGCGGCCAGCAAACCTGCCGCAAAACCTGCCGCGGCCAGCAAACCCGCAGTCGCCAAAACGGCAGCGGCAAAGCCCGCCGCAAAGGCTTCCGCTGCCAAACCGGCCGCCGCCAAGGCCGCGCCGCGCCGCGCCCCCGCCCTGGCCACGCCGTCGGACCTGAGCAAGAACGCCACCCGTGATCTGTCGGCCGCGCTCAATCGCCTGCTGGCGGATGTCTTCGCGCTGTACCTGAAGACCAAGAACTTCCACTGGCACGTGAGCGGTCCGCACTTCCGCGACTACCACTTGCTGCTGGACGACCATGCCACCGAAATCTTTGCGATGACCGACGCGATTGCTGAACGCACCCGCAAGATCGGTGGCAACACCATCCGCTCCATCGGCCACATTGCTCGTGACAAACGCATCCTCGACAACGATGCCGAGTTCGTCCAGCCGCTGGACATGCTGGCCGAGTTGCAGGAGGACAACAAATCGCTGACCTCCTACATGCGCGAGGTCCATGATCTGTGCGACGAGTACCACGACATCGCCACCGCCAGCCTGATCGAGAACTGGATCGACGAAACCGAGCAGCGCACCTGGTTCCTCTTCGAGACCAGCCGCCGCGGTGACAACACCGGCCACTGATTCGGGTGCCGGAAATCAAAAAGGCCCCGCGAGGGGCCTTTTTCATTACTGCGCGCCGGGCGGTTGGCTTTGCCAGAAGGTGGAGAACTCCTCGAACGGATAGCGTGTGCCGTCATAGCTGACCGTGGTGCGCACAGTCTTCGGTGCACCGACGTTGTCGCCTTCATGCTCGCGCTGCACCGTCGAGCTGACGATCAGGTCCGCGAAGCCATGGTGAGTGTCCTTGCCCATCGCCAGGGTGAGCTGCGAACGCTCGATGACCAGCTTGTCGGCGCCGCCGCAGACCACGCCTTCCAGCGTCGTCCACTGCCGCAGGTAGGTGCGGAACACCTGCTTGAGCTGGTCGCCCTGCGGCGCGTAGAGGCTGAAGTCGTCATAGGACCAGGCATCCGGGCAGCTCGCGCCACGCGCCACGCTGCCGATGATCAGGCCGAAGCCGCGCACACCAGGTGCCAGGCGATAGCGGGCGGTGTCGAGCCACAGGCTGGAGCTGGCGATCTCCACCATGGCGTCCTCGCCGATGCTGTCATCCGTGCGCGTCACCAGTTTGCCGCTGCCGGTGTCGAGCTGGCCGACCAGCAGGTTGAGGTTGCGCTCGCCCGGCTCCGCCTGGTCGCCCGCTGCGCTGTAGGCGACGGCGACCACCTGCAGCGTCGGGTCGTCCGGCCAGGGCTTGCAGGCAGCGGCCACCACGGGCGTTGCGGCCCCGGACTCCGGTGTCTGCCAGCCTTGCTGGCCGAGCAGTCCGGCCAGTGTTTGCATGGTGGCGTCAGTGCACGGCTGTGCGGCTCGTTCCGCTGCGCCGCCGCCGCCGGCCAGCAAGGCCAGCAGCGCCACGCAGGTCCATTTCCCTATGGGGTACATCGGGTGCTCCTTGGGTTGAGCGGGGCCGATCAGCGGCCTTCGCTGTCCTTCCATTTGTTCATCAGGGTGTTGGAGACCAGGCTCTCGTCGAGCAGCTTCTTCGCCGTCTCCACGCCGGCCACCGGCAGCCCGGCCGGGTCGAGCAGGCCGATCTGCACCAGCACGCTCGCCTGGTCCCAGTAGATGTGTTCGTGGCACAGCTTGTCGCCACGGAAGCGGATCACGCCGAGCATGGGGATCTCCACGTACTTGCCGGTGGGCGGCACGCCGGGGAGCATCCAGTCGATCTCGCTGGTGTGGGTGAAGCACATGACGAACTCGTCCACCACCTGCAGCGCACCGACGGTGCGGGAGATCGGCACCAGCTTCATGTCCGGCGGGTTGCCATGGACGAAGTGGTTGCGATAGAAGCGTGCCAGTTCGTCCTGGCCGACGCCGCCGGTCATGGTCGGGATGTGGTTGACGTAGGGCTGGGCGACCATGGTCGCCATGGTGGCGGGCACGTCGCGGGCGGCGAACTCGTGATGGATGTGGTCTTCCCACAGCTGCGACAGGTCGAACTCCGGGCCGATCTCGCGTTTGAGCGCGCCGATGCTGCGCTCGTGGGCCATCAGCGCCGCCGGTTTGTCGAAGTGCATGCCGTTGGGGCGGGCAAAGGCGTGGTCGACGCCGGGATAGGTGTAGATCTCCGCCTTCGGCAGCTTGCCGAGGACCTCGCCGATGGCGGCGCGGGCGTTGGCGTCGCAGTACACGTCCTGTTCGGCGAAGTGCAGCACCAGGCGGCCCTTGATGTTCGGTGCCTCGTCCAGCAACTGTTCGATGCCCATGCCGTAGTAGCCGATCGAGCAGGCGGCGTCGGTGCGCGCGGCGGTGAGATAGGCGAGCTTGCCGCCCAGGCAGAAGCCGACGTAGCCGATGCCGCGGTCCTCGACCTCCGGCAGAGCGCGCAGGGCATCCAGGGCAGCGGCGATGTCATCCACGCCCTTGTCCACGTCGAAGCGCTGGAACAGGCCGATGGCCTGGCCGAACTCGGCCTCGCTGTAGCCCAGTTCCAGGTTCGGCTGCAGGCGCCAGAACAGGTCGGGCACCAGGGCGACGTAGCCTTCCTCGGCGTAGCTGTCGGCGATGCTGCGCATGTTGGCGTTGACGCCGAAGATCTCCTGGCCGATCACCACGCCAGGGCCGTGCCCGCTGGCCGGTACCGCGAGATAACCGCTGAAGCTGCCACTGCCGTCACGCGCGGCGATGCTGATGCTCTTGCCCATGTTCCCTGTCTCCCAGGCTCGTTGTTGTGTTGTTCTGGCGACGCATAGGGTGCGTGCTGGCGCGCCGCCTGCCAAGTGGCCAATGGTGCGATGGCGGTTGACAGTGCGCCGCCGCGGGACCACAACTCGGGCTTGAATTTCCATGTTCGAACGCAAGGAGGACTTCCCGATGCTGCTGCGCGCCCAGGCCTCGACCCTGCTGATCATCGACATCCAGGAACGCCTGTTCCCGGCCATTCACGACAACGAGGCGGTGCTCGAGCATAGCGCCTGGCTGCTGGCTATCGCACGTCGGCTGGGCGTTCCGGTGCTGGCCACCGAGCAGTATCCGAAGGGGCTCGGCCCGACGCTGCCGGTGCTGCGCGATGAACTGGCCGAAGGCGAGGTGCTGGAGAAGATCGCCTTCTCTGCCGTCACCGATCCCGGGCTGCTGCAGATGCCCGGTGGGGATCGCCGGCAGGTCGTGGTCTGCGGCACCGAGGCGCATGTCTGCGTACTGCAGACAGTGCTCGGCCTGCTGGCGGAGGATCGCGAGGTGTTCGTGGTGGAGGACGCCGTCGGCTCGCGACGCCAACAGGACAAGGCGCTGGCGCTGGCGAGGATGCGTCAGGCCGGCGCGGTGATCGTTTCGCGGGAGATGGTCGCCTTCGAGTGGATGGCGCGCGCGGGGACGGACGTCTTCCGCGAGATCAGCATGCAGTTCATCCGCTGAGTAATCTCCAAGCCCGCTCTCAACGGGTGACGAACAGGCGGTCGCCGAGGAAATCGAGGAATACCCGCAGCTTCAGCGGCATGCGCCGGCCCGCGGGCCACAGTGCGTGGAAGCTGCCCTGGTGCACGGTGTGCTCAGCCAGTACCTGCACCAACCTGCCATCGCTCAGCGCACCGCGCACGGCGAAATCCGGCAGGCAGGCGATGCCCATGCCCTGGCTGGCGACATTGATCAGCATGTCGGCGGTGTTGCAGATCAGCCCGCCGTCCAGGCGTGGCTCTGCTTCGCCGGGGGCAAGCTTCAGCGGCCAGCGCTGCACCAGCCCGCTGCTGGGGTAGCGATAGTGCAGGCACAGGTGCTGGCTGAGGTCTGCCGGTCGCCGCGGCGCGCCGTACTGGCGCAGGTAGCCGGGGGCGGCCACCAGCAGCAGGCTGAAGTCGCCCAGCTTGCGCGCCTTGAGCCGCGAGTCGCGCAGCTCGCCGCCGCGTACCACGAGGTCGAAACCTTCCTCGATGACGTCCACCAGGCGGTCGGTGAAGTCGATGTCCAGCTGAATGCGCGGGTAGCAGCGGAGGAACTCCGGCAGCACCTGCGGCAGGAGTCCGGCCACCAGCGGCATGCTGATCTTCAGGCGGCCGCGCGCCTGTTGAGTGGACAGCGCCAGCTCCTGCTCCGCCGCCTCCAGCTCGTCGAGAATGCGTCGGCAGCGTTCGAGGAACAGCTGGCCTTCGTTGGAGAGGCTGAGGCTGCGGGTACTGCGGTGGAACAGGCGCACCCCCAGGCGCTCTTCCAGGCGGGCGATGCTCTTGCCCACCGCGGAGGCGGAGAGACCGAGCAGGCGCGCGGCCTGGGCGAAGCTCAGGGAGTCGGCGACCTGGAGGAAGACGCGCAGGCCGTTGAGGCTGTCCATGGTGGGGGTTCCGTGCGTGCGGGCCGCTATTGTGCCGCGCGGTCGGTGATCGATTGCGGACATCGATGTCCGTTTTGTTCGGAATCCTAGCCTGTTTTTCCGTAATGCCGGGTTGATTAGCGTGCGGTGGGTCTTCTTCGACTCCTTGCGGACCCACCATGACCCTTTCCCACGACACTCCCGAAAACCGGCCTGACGTCTCGCGCTGGCTCCTGTTGCTGGCGGCCAGCCTGACCGCCGTGCTGATTCCCCTGTGCTTCACCGGCCCGGCCGTGGTGTTGCCGGCCATCGCCCACGAGCTGGGCGGCTCGGCGGTGGCGCTGAACTGGATCGTCAACGGCTACGTGCTGGCCTACGGCGCGGCGATGATGGCAGCCGGCAGCCTGGCGGACGTGTATGGCCGCAAGCGCATCTGGCTGGTCGGCCTGGCGCTGTTCTGCGTGACCACCCTGGCGATTCCGCTGGCCGGCTCGGTCGCAGCCATCGACGTGCTGCGCCTGCTGCAGGGCGCGGGTGGCTCGGCTGCGTTCGCCGCCGCCATGGCGGCGCTGGCGCAGGAGTTCGACGGGCCCATCCGCACGCGGGTGTTCAGCTTGCTGGGAACAACTTTCGGCGTCGGCCTGGCATTCGGCCCGTTGCTCGCTGGTTGGCTGACCGACGGGCCGGGTTGGCGCTGGGTGTTCCTGGTGCCGGCGGTGTGCGCGCTGGCCTCGGTGCCGGTAGTCGTGCGCTTCTGCCGCGAGACCCGCGACCCGCAGGCGCGCGGCCTGGACTGGCCCGGCGCGTTGAGCTTCACCGCCGCCCTCAGCCTGTTCACCTATGGCCTGCTGCTGGCGCCGGAGCAGGGCTGGGCGAGCGTTGTGGTCGTCGCCGTGCTGGGGCTGAGCGTCGTCTTGCTGGGGGTGTTCGTTGCGGTCGAGCGCCGTGTCGAGCGGCCATTGCTGGACCTGTCGCTGTTCAGCCAGTGGCGCTTCGTCGGCGTGCAGCTGCTGGGGGCGTCGCCGGCGTTCGCCTATGTGGTGCTGATCGTGCTGTTGCCGGGGCGCTTCATCGGCATCGAGGGACAGGGCGCGCTGCAGGCCGGTTGGACCATGCTGGCGCTATCGGCACCGCTGCTGGTGGTGCCCTTCCTGGCGGCCATGCTGGCGAAGCATGTCAGCGCCGGCAGTCTCTCGGCGATCGGCCTGCTGATCGTGGCGGGCGGGCTGCTCTGGCTGGCGCGCAACCTGGAGACCGGCATAGCGCCAGATGTACCGCTGCTGGTGATCGGTATCGGCATTGGCCTGCCATGGGGGTTGATGGATGGCCTGGCGGTCAGCGTGGTGGAGCGCGAGCGTGCAGGCATGGCGACGGGCATTTTCAACACGGTGCGGGTGTCCGCCGATGCGGTGGCCATCGCCGTGGTCGGGGCGTTGCTGGCGACGCTGATCGCCGCGCAGCTGGAGCCGGTGGGGCTGGCCACAGCGGATCGCCTGATGAGCGCCAACCAGCTCGCCATCGGCAACCTGGCGGCAGTGGTCGAGCAGTTGCCGCAGCTGGCGCCGGTGCAACTGCGCAGCGATTACGTGGCGGTGTTCAGCCGGGTACTGGAGCTATTGGCCGGGGTGACGTTCGTGGTCGCCGGCCTGGTGTTCCTGCTGCTGGGCCGGGAACGGGCGCCGGTGCTCGCCGCCGAGGCCTGAGTCAGCGGCGACGGTGTTCCGGCTCGAGGAAGGTCCAGGCGACGAAGCGACTCTGCTTCTGCCCCTGGGCCATGTCCACGGTGCGGATGGAAATGGCGCCGGCCTTCTTCAGGGCGCGACGGAAGTCGTCGAGGTTGCCGGCCTTGGACACCAGCGAGCTGAACCAGCGCACCTGCTGGCCGACGTCCGCGCTTTCCGCCGCGAGCTTGCGCAGGAAGGCGATCTCGCCGCCTTCGCACCACAGCTCGTTGCTCTGCCCGCCGAAATTCAGCGTGGGCAGCTGGCGCGACGGGTCGAGCTTGCCGAGATTTTTCCATTTGCGCCGGCTGCCGCTGCTGGCTTCCTCGGGCGATGAATGGAAGGGCGGGTTGCACAGCGTCGCGTCGAAGCGCTCATCGGCGCCGAGCAGGCCGCGGAAAATGTGCTTCGGATCGTGCTGCTGGCGCAATTCAATGGCGTCGCCCAGGCCCGGATTGCCATGGACGATGGCGTGGGCGGAGGCCAGGGCGGCCGGCTCGATGTCCGAGCCGAGGAAGCGCCAGCCGTAGTCGCGGTGACCGATCAGCGGATAGATGCAGTTGGCGCCGACACCGATGTCCAGCACGCGCACTTCAGGCCCGCGGGGCACGCTGCCAGCGTTCTCTTCGGCGAGCAGATCGGCCAGGTAATGCACGTAGTCCGCCCGGCCGGGTATTGGCGGGCAGAGAAAGCCGTCGGGAATGTCCCACTGGCCGATGCCGTACTGCGCTTTCAGCAGCGCGCGGTTGAACACGCGCACCGCCTCGGGGCTGGCGAAGTCGATGCTCGGCTTGCCATAGGGATTGGTGATGACGAAACGGCCCAGCTCCGGGCAGCCCTCGATCAGCGCCGGGAAGTCGTAGTGCCCCTGGTGGCGGTTGCGCGGGTGCAGCAGGTTCGGCCGCTTGGCGGCAGGATCGCGCAGGGGGTGGGCAGGCTTTGCCTGGGCGGCGGGGCGTTTGGGCGGTCTGGGGGCTTTCGACATGAGGGCGCGCGGGGCTGGGAGGCGGTGGGCGATTTTCCCACAGTTGCGCGCTTCAGCCGAGCAGCACGTTGCCCAGGCGGTCGAACAGCAGGCAGCAGAGCAGCAGCGGAACCGGCAGGCCGAGCAGGGTGCCGAGCATGTAGGGCCAGAAACCGATGCCCGACAGCGCGAGGCTGTAGTTCAGCGTCGGCGAGGTGATGAAGGCGTGGCGCAGCAGGAATACGCTGCTGCTCGGGCGCTGGTCGAGGTGGCTGAACACCGCGCGGGTCAGCCGGTTATTCAGCAGGCGCAGGCCATTGCCGCCGACGGCGCGCACGACCAGGAAGGTAAAGCCGCAGGAGAAGACCGCCGCGCAATAGGTGATCAGCCCGCCCCACAGTTTGCCCATGGCCAGCACGGCGGCGGCGAGGAACAGCAGGCCGGGGATGTGCAGCAGGTTGCCCAGGGCGAACAGGCCGACGAACAGCAGCAGGCCGCGCAGGCGGTTGTCGGTCAGCTCGCGGCGCAGGTAGTCGAGGCTGAACTCCTCGTGCAGCCCGCTGGCGCGGTAGAGCAGCACCAGCACCACGGCGAAGGCGAGTAGCAGGATCAGTCGGCGAAAGCGCCAGAGGGCAGGTGGGACGGCAAGCATACGGGCGGGCTCAGGGGTACTGCAGGATATCCTTGATCGTCCGCAGGTGCGCGGCAATCCAGCGCGGATCGATGGCGCCCCAGTCGCGGATGCGGTAGTGGCCGGCGTTGTTGCGCTCGCCATCGTGCTGCTCGAAGGCGCAGTCGATGTCCAGGTCGGCCAGCGCGGCGAGGGTGTCCTGGGCGGTGCGCCGGGGCATGCCGGTGGCCTCCATCAGCGCCGGGACGCTGGTGGCGGTGCCGCTGTCGATCAGCCAGGCCACATAGAGACGGCGGTAGAAACTGCTTTTGGTCTTGCTCACTTCCATCGAGATGTTTCCTTGGTGATCCTGTGGTGATCGTGTCGTGGCTGGCTACAACGGCAGCAGCCAGGGTACCAGCACAACGCTGACGATCATCACCAGAATCGTGAAGGGTACGCCAACCTTGACGAAATCGGCGAAGCGATAGCGCCCCGGGCCCAGCACCAGGGTGTTCACCGGCGAGGAAATCGGCGTCATGAAGGCGGCCGAGGCAGCCAGCGCGACGATCATCGCGAAGGCTTCGGGGGAGGCGCCAAGGGCCTTGGCCGTGGCGATGGCCACCGGTGCCATGAGCACGGCGGTGGCGGTGTTGGAGATGAACAGGCCGATCACCGCGGTCAGCACGAACAGGCTGGCAAGGATGGCGTAGGGCCCGGCCCCGCCCAGGGCGCCGACCAGGCCGTTGACCGCCAGGGTGATGCCGCCGGTCTTCTGCAGCGCGAGGGCGAAGGGCAGCATGCCGACGATCAGCAGCAGGCTCTGCCAGTGGATGGAGCGGTAGGCGCTGTCCATGTCGATACAGCGGAACGAGCCCATCAGCAGGCAGGCGATCAGGGCGGCCATGACGTTGGGCACCAGGCCGCTGACCATCAGGATCACCATCACCGCCAGGCTGAACAGCGCGTGGGGTGCCTGGCTGGCGGCGGGAGCGGCCTCGTCCACCTCGGCGGGCAGGCTCAGTACGAGGAAGTCGCGGGCGCGCGCCTGCAGCTGGCGGATCTCCTTCCAGCCGCCGATCACCAGCAGGGTGTCGCCGACCTTCAGCTTGGCCTCCAGCAGACCTTCCACCATCGCCTCGCGGTTGCGTCGCAGGCCGACCACGTTGAGGCCGAACTGGCTGCGGAACTCCAGGTCCAGCACGCTCTTGCCGAGCAGGGCGGATTCCGGCGGCAGGGTCACTTCGGCCATGCCGACTTCGTGGGCGCGTTCGGTGAAGTAGTCGCCCTGCAGGCTCAGCGGCTCCAGGCCGAACTCGTGGTACATGCCCAGCAGGTCGCTGCGCTCGCCGTAGATATCCACCAGCAGCACATCGCCGGCGTGCAGGACGATGTTGGCGCTGGGGCTGAGTATCTTCAGGCGGAAGTGCACCATGCGCTCGATCGCCACCACGTTGGTACCGGCGCGGGCGCGCAGTTCGATGTCACCCAGACTCCTGCCCACCAGCTGCGAGTCGGGGCGGATACGCAGGCGGCGTTCACGGCCGGCGAGCTGGTAATCGCGGATCAGGTCGCCCAGGGTGCGGCGCTTGACGCTCTGTCCCTCGTCACCATCGTCATCCCCCAGCCAGCGGCGCGCTGCCAACATGTAGCCAACGCCGAGCACCAGCACGACCAGGCCAAATGGCGTGAAGCTGAAGAAACCGAAGCCCTTCGAACCCTCGCGCACCAGTTCGCTGTGAATCACCACGTTGGGCGCGGTGGCGACCAGGGTGAGCATGCCGCTGATCAGCCCGGCGAAGCTCAGCGGCATCATCAGCCGGCGCGGTGATACGTGCAGGCGCGCGGCGATGCTCAGCACCACGGGAATGAAGATGGCGACCACGCCGGTGGAGCTCATCACCGAGCCGAGCCCGGCTACGGCCAGCATCAGCAGCACCAGCAGGCGCGTCTCGCTGGCCCCGGCGCGGCGCGTCAGCCATTCGCCGATGCGGTAGGCCACGCCGGTGCGCACCAGGCCTTCGCCGATGACGAACAGCGCGGCAATCAGGATGACGTTGGGATCGGCGAAGCCGGCCAGCGATTCCTGCACGCTGAGCACGCCCGACAGCGGCAGGGCGACCATCACCAGCAGGGCGACCACGTCCATGCGCGGACGGTTGATGACGAACAGCCCGACGGCAGTGGCGAGCAGGGCGAGGACCCAGATCAGTTGCAGACTCATGCGCTTCCCTAGCGAATTCCCGGGCGCCATTGTGCCCGCTCGTGCGGGCGCAATGCCTTGACCCGGTGCAGCTTAGCGAAGCCTGCCATGCCGCGTGTGAAGCAAAAGGTCGTCAGGTCAGCCGCGCGGCCGGGGTGATCTGCAGTGGGTCGGTGCGCAGTTCGATCAGTGCGGGCCTGCCGCTGGCCTGGGCACGCTCGAAGGCGGCGGCGAAATCCTCGGTGCGCTCGACCCGCTCGCCATGGGCGCCGAAGGCTTGGGCGAGGGCGACGAAGTCCGGGTTGCGCAGCTCGGTCCCACTGATGCGCCCTGGGTATTCGCGCTCCTGGTGCATGCGGATGGTGCCGAGCATGCCGTTGTTGACCACGATGACGGTCAGCGCCGCGCCGTACTGCACGGCGGTCGCCAGCTCCTGCGGGTACATCATGAAGCAGCCGTCGCCGGCGAAGCACACCACGCTGCGCTGCGGATCGCGCAGCTTGGCGGCGATGGCGGCAGGGAAGCCGTAGCCCATCGCGCCGTTGGTGGGGGCGAGTTGGCTGCGCGGCGAGCGATAGCGGTAGAAGCGGTGCACCCAGACGGCATAGTTGCCGGCGCCATTGCTGATCACGGCGTCGTCGGGCAGCGTTTCGTTCAGGTACTGGACGACCTGCGCGAGATCCACGCCCTGCAGCGGTTCTGCGTGTTTCGGCGGCGCGATGTAGCCCAGGTAATCGGCGCGGGCAGCGGCGGTCCATTCGGCCCAGGGTGTCTCGGCGAGCGGCGCGAGGCCCGCAAGGGCAGCGGCGATTTCCGGCATGCCGGCCAGGATGCTCTGGTCCGCCTGGTAGACGCGGCCCAGCTCGCTGGCGTCGGCGTAGACGTGGATCATGTCCTGCAGCGGGCGCGGGCTCTGGATCAGGCTGTAGCCGGCGGTGGGCGTTTCGCTCAGGCGCGAGCCGAGTACCAGCAGCAGGTCGGCTTCCTGCACGCGTGCCGTGAGCTTGGGCGAGGCGCCGAAGCCGAGCTGGCCGGCGTACTGCTCGTCACGGTTATCGATCAGGTCCTGGCGGCGGAACGAGGCCACCAGCGGCAGGCGGTTGGTGCGGGCGAAGGCGCGCACTTGCGCGCAGGCCTCCGGCGTCCAGCCGGTGCCGCCGACGATCAGCAGCGGACGTTTCGCCCGGGCGAGGCGCTCGCGCAGTTCGGCCAGTGCGTCGGCGCTCGGAGCGGCGCGGGTAATCGGCGCCGGCTGCACGTCAGCGACTTGCGCCGTGCCAAACAGCACTTCCTCCGGCAGGCCGATGACTACTGGGCCGGGGCGCCCGGACTGGGCGACGCGGAAGGCGCGGGCAATGATCTCGGGCAGGCGGCGGATGTCGTCGACCTCGGTGGCCCACTTGGCCAGGCCGCCGAACATCTGCCGGTAGTCCACTTCCTGGAAGGCTTCGCGGCCCTTGAACGCACTCTCCACCTGGCCGATGAAGAGGATCATCGGCGTCGAATCCTGCATCGCCGTGTGCACGCCGTTGGCCGCGTGGGTCGCGCCCGGTCCGCGGGTGACGAAGCAGATGCCGGGGCGGCCGGTGAGCTTGCCGTAGGCGTCGGCCATGTTCGAGGCGGCGCCTTCGTGGCGGGTGACGAGGGTCTGGATGCTGGTCGCATCGTGCAGGGCGTCGAGTACCGGCAGGTAACTTTCGCCGGGGATGCAGTAGACGGTATCCACCGCGTGGTGCAACAGGGTATCGACGAGGATCTGGCCGCCGTTGCGGGCCGGAGTATCGGACATGGGCGTGGGGTTCCTTGGCAGGGGAGCAGGGCGCAGCGGTGCGCTGATCTTCGGTGAACTGCCGCGGTGATCCAAGCGAGCATTCTTCGCAAGGTCATTCCTCCCTGGAATGCATCGCATCCGGATCGAATGACGCACGCCAGAGCGGGCGCGACGACGAACCGCGCTGGCATTTTCCAGCGGTTGACTATGGTTGATGCACGGGCGCCCCCGCGCCCGCAGGACGTTTTGCTGCAGAAGGAGAGCCTCCCATGTACCACCTCTCGTCCGCCCGAGCCCTGCTCGCCGGCCTGTTCGCCACCTCCAGCCTGCCCCTGTATGCCGCCCTGCCGTCGGCGCCGGGGTATATCGACGCCAGCGGCTATGGCGCCGCCGCCAAGACCCGCATCCTGCCCGCGATGTTCGAGCAGAAGCTGACCAGTACGAGGTACATCGCCAAATCGGACAACCCGTTGATCACCCTGGCCGAATCCAGCGGCTTCAAGGAAACCTCCGATTACCATCAGACCCGCGCCTGGCTGCAGAAGCTGGCGGATGCCTCCGGCGGCGCCATTACCCTGAGCGACCTGCCTGAGAACAGCGCCACCGGCGAGCCGATGCTGCTGGTGACCGCCAGCCGCGAGGCGGACAAGTCGCCGGCCGGGCTGAACCAGTCCGGCAGGCCGACGATCTTCGTCGAGGCCGAAATCCACCCCGGCGAGGCCAACGGCAAGGACGCCATGTTCATGCTGCTGCGCGACATGACCACTGGCGACAAGCCGCTGGCGGGGCTGCTGGACAAGGTCAACATCCTCTTCATCCCCACCGTGAACATCGACGGTGACCTGCGCCGCAGCCCCTACGGGCGGATCAACCAGAACGGCCCGGAGGTCACCGGCTGGCGTGTGAACGGCCTGAACTACAACCTCAACCGCGACTTCACCAAGCTCGACAGCGCGGAAATCCGCAACGTCGCCTCGGTATTCAACCAGTACGACCTGAGCTTCTTTGCCGACACCCACTCCACCGACGGCGCCATGTATCCCTACGACAGCTCGTATTGCCATAACGGCAACGGCTGGTCGCCGGCCTCCAGCGAGTGGATGGACAAGGTCATGCGGCCGCCGGTCTACAAGGAGCTGGAAGGCGACGGGCACGTGGTCCACGAGTGCATCAGCTTCAACGACAACCAGGACCCGACCCAGGGCTACTACCCGTACCGCACCGACCTGGCGCGTTTCTCCAACCAGTACGGCGATATCCGCAATGTGCCGTCGATCCTCATCGAGCAGCACGCGCTGCATCCGTATGAAACCCAGGTGCTGGGCAATTATGTGATGCTCAAGGCGATGTTCCAGGTGATCGGCGACAACGCCGATTCGCTGAAGCAGGCGATTGGCAAGGATCGCGAGCGGCTGGCGGCGCAGAAGGAGGTGATCCTCACCTGGAAGCCGGGCGATCCGCAGCACACGCCGTTCACCGTGGGTGATTATCGCTATGAGGAGTCGCCGATCACCGGCAAGAAAACCATCGTCTGGAGCAACAAGCCCAAGCAACTGAACGTGCCGATCACCGACAACTCGGTGCCCGACCTGGTGGTGAAGCGGCCGAAGCAGTACGTGGTGCCGGTGCAGTGGAGTGAGGTGATCGCGCGCCTGAAGTCTCACGGCATTCAGATGAAGACGCTGGACAAGGCCACGCCCATCGAGGTCACGCTGTACCGCATGGACGACATCAAGCTGGCCGGTGGATTCGAGCCGGACCGCGCTGCCAGCAACGAGATTCCCGGGTACGAGGGGCACCTGCTGGTCAGCGGCGTCGGCAAGCCGTTCCAGCGCCTGCAGACCTACCCGGCGGGCTCGGTGGTGATCGACACCAACCAGCCGCTGGGCGTTTTGGCGGTCAACCTGCTGACGGCGGAGAGCCCGGACTCGTTCTGGTCCTGGGGCTTCTTCAACTCGACCCTGGTGGTGGCCGAGGAGCCGGAGGAGTACGTGATGGAGCCGATGGCGCGCAAGATGCTCGCCGAGGACCCGAAGCTTGCGGCCGAGTTCGAGAAGAAGCTCAAGGATGACAAGGCCTTCGCCAAGGACGCCCACGCGCGCCTGCAGTGGTTCTACCAGCGCACGCCGTTCTATGACGTGAACGCCTACGTCTATCCGGTGGGTACGGTGTACTGAGTCGTAGTGGCGGGTGGCGCAGGCGCGCCATCCGCCCCTGCCTCCGCCGCCTTACGGCAGTCGGGCCGCGCGACGGCGCAGGGCGCGATGACGTCCGGCGAAGAACAGGCGCAGGAAGAGTTTCACCAGCGGGGCGCCAAACAGCGGTTCGACGGTGAGCTGGTCCACTACCCGGGTGCCCTGGGCGCAGGGTTCCAGGGTGCGCTCGTGGCGCCACAGGCGCATGCCGGTCATGGGTGATTCCTCGATGAAGCCTTCGCCGCTGCGCAGTTCACGCAGGGTGAGGCGCGAGGTGCCCAGCGGAATCACGCCCAGCAGCCAGAGCCAGCTGGTGAACAGCGGCTGGCCAGGCACGATCTGCAGGTCTTCAAGGTTGTTGATGCCGCGGGGGATGCTCATCCACAGCAGCGGGCGCATCTCGTCGCGCAGGCAGCGCACGTCGGTGATCCAGCGCCAGGCCAGTTCGGCATCGGCGCGCAGGGTGGATTCGAAGCGCAGCGAGAGGGTCATGGTCCTTCCCTGAAAATGCACAAGGCCCGCACGGGGCGGGCCTTGTGGTGACGCTTACAGACTGGCGATCTTCTCGCGCTGCTGGATCAGGTTGGTCACGGCCTGCTCGGCCTCGGCCAGCTTGGCGCGTTCCTTCTCGATCACTTCCGGCGGGGCCTTGGCGACGAAGCCTTCGTTGGACAGCTTGCCGCCCACGCGTTTGACTTCGCCTTCCAGGCGCTGGATTTCCTTGTCCAGGCGCGCCATCTCGGCGGCCTTGTCGATCAGGCCGGCCATCGGCACCAGCACCTGCAGGTCGCCGACCAGCGCGGTGGCGGACATCGGCGGCTCTTCGCCTTCGTCCAGCACGCGGATGGTCTCGAGCTTGGCGAGCTTCATCAGCAGCGGCTCGTTGTCGGCCAGGCGACGGTGGTCTTCAGGCGAGGCGTTGTTCAGCACCAGGTCGATGCGCTTGGCCATGGAGATGTTCATCTCGCCTCGGATCTGGCGGATGCCCAGCATCAGCGCCTTGACCCACTCGATGTCGCCTTCGGCGGCGTCGTCGATCTTCGCCTCGTCGGCGATCGGCCAGGGTTGCAGCATCAGGGTGTCACCGCTCTTGCCAGCGGCGGTCTTGATGCGCTGCCAGATTTCCTCGGTGATGAACGGCATGAACGGGTGCGCCAGGCGCAGTGCGGTTTCCAGCACGCGAGCCAGGGTGCGACGGGTGCCGCGCTGACGCTCGATCGGCGCGTTCTCGTCCCACAGCACCGGCTTGACCAGTTCCAGGTACCAGGCGCAGTACTCGTCCCAGATGAACTCGTAGAGAGCCTGGGTGGCCAGGTCGAAGCGGAAGGCGTCCAGCTGGCGCGCGACTTCGATCTCGGTGCGCTGCAGGGCGGAGATGATCCAGCGGTCCACCGAGGACAGCTCGACCGGCTCGCCGTTCACGCCGGTGTCCTTGCCATCGGTGTTCTCGATGACGAAATTGGCGGCGTTCCACAGCTTGTTGCAGAAGTTGCGGTAGCCCTCGACGCGGCCCATGTCGAACTTGATGTCACGACCGGTGGATGCCAGCGAGCAGAAGGTGAAGCGCAGGGCGTCGGTGCCGTAGCTGGCGATGCCTTCGGGGAACTCGGCCTTGGTCTGCTTGGCGATCTTCTCGGCGAGCTTGGGCTGCATCATGCCGCTGGTGCGTTTCTCCAGCAGCTCGTCGAGGGTGATGCCGTCGACGATATCCAGCGGGTCGAGCACGTTGCCCTTGGACTTGGACATCTTCTGGCCCTGGCCATCGCGCACCAGACCATGGACGTAGACGGTCTTGAACGGGATCTGCGCGGTGCCATCGCCATTCTTGATCAGGTGCATGGTCAGCATGATCATGCGCGCCACCCAGAAGAAGATGATGTCGAAGCCGGTCACCAGCACGTCGGTGGGGTGGAAGGTCTTCAGGTATTCGGTCTGTTCCGGCCAGCCGAGGGTGGAGAAGGTCCACAGGCCCGAGCTGAACCAGGTGTCCAGTACGTCTTCGTCCTGGCGCAGGTTGGCGTCGCCCAGGTTGTGCTTGGCGCGCACTTCGGCCTCGTTGCGGCCGACGTAGACGTTGCCGGCATCGTCGTACCAGGCCGGGATGCGGTGGCCCCACCACAGCTGACGGCTGATGCACCAGTCCTGGATGTCGCGCATCCAGCTGAAGTACATGTTTTCGTACTGCTTGGGCACGAACTGGATGCGGCCGTCTTCCACGGCGGCGATGGCGGGCTCGGCCAGCGGCTTGGTGGAGACGTACCACTGGTCGGTCAGCCACGGCTCGATGACGGTGCCGGAGCGGTCGCCCTTGGGCACTTTCAGCGCGTGGTCGTCGATCTTCTCCAGCAGGCCGGCGGCCTCGAAGTCGGCGACGATCTGCTTGCGCGCGACGAAGCGGTCGAGACCGGCGTACGCGGCAGGCAGGCTGGCGTCGAGGTCGGGGTTGACGCTGCCGTCGAGCTTGAACACCTGGGCGGTGGCGAGGATCGCGGCGTCCTTGTCGAAGATGTTGATCAGCGGCAGGTCGTGGCGCTTGCCGACTTCATAGTCGTTGAAGTCGTGGGCAGGGGTGATCTTCACGCAGCCGGTGCCGAACTCGCGGTCGACGTAGTCGTCGGCGATGATCGGGATGCGCCGGCCCACCAGCGGCAGGTCGATGAAGGTGCCGATCAGCGCGGCGTAGCGCTCGTCTTCCGGGTGTACGGCGACGGCGCTGTCACCCAGCACGGTTTCCGGACGGGTGGTGGCGACGACCAGGTGGTCCTTGCCGTCGGCGGTCTTGTTGCCGTCGGCGAGCGGGTAGCGCAGGTGCCAGAGGTGGCCCTTCTCGTCGTGGTTCTCCACTTCGA
The DNA here is from genome assembly GCF_057180225.1 of Pseudomonas sp. BB438. NCBI lineage: Bacteria > Pseudomonadati > Pseudomonadota > Gammaproteobacteria > Pseudomonadales > Pseudomonadaceae > Pseudomonas > Pseudomonas sp. BB438. Next base: position 5,208,510 of record NZ_CM170001.1, on the reverse strand, counting down.
GGTCGGAAATGGCGGTGTGGAACTTGGTGTCCCAGTTGACCAGGCGCTTGCCGCGGTAGATCAGGCCATCCTCGTGCAGGCGCACGAAGGCTTCCTTCACGGCATTGGACAGGCCATCGTCCATGGTGAAGCGCTCGCGCGACCAGTCCACCGAGGAGCCGAGGCGGCGAATCTGGCGGGTGATGGTGCCGCCGGACTGGTCTTTCCATTCCCAGACCTTCTCCAGGAACTTCTCGCGACCCAGGTCATGACGGGCGATGCCCTGCGCGGCCAGCTGGCGCTCCACCACCATCTGGGTGGCGATGCCGGCGTGGTCGGTGCCCGGCTGCCACAGGGTGTTGCGGCCCTGCATGCGGCGGTAGCGGATCAGCGCGTCCATGATGGCGTTGTTGAAGCCGTGGCCCATGTGCAGGCTGCCGGTGACGTTCGGCGGCGGGATCATGATGGTGTAAGGCTCGCCGGAACCTTGCGGGGCGAAGTAGTTCTCTTTCTCCCACAGGGGGTACCAGTGGGATTCGATGGCGTGGGGCTGGTAGGTCTTGTCCATGAGCGCGGCGGGACCCTGATAAGGCTAGACGGAAAACCGCTGAGTATAACGGGAGGCGGGGAGTTCAGGCCACCGGGGGCTTGCTGATGGTGGTCGCGCTGATGCTCACCCGCAGGAGCGCGCCATGCCCGCGATTGCGCGCATGGCGTTGACGCCGGCGTTCCTGTGTACGCAGGACGCGAAATCAGGTCTTGCGCTGGGCCAGCAGGCGCTGCATCCGTGCTTCGAGGCGGCGTTGCAGTTCGGCTTCGATCTGCGGGGCGAAGTCGTCCAGCACGTCCTGCAGGATCAGCTGGGCCGCGGCGCGCAGTTCCAGGTCCAGGCGGTTCAGTTCGCTGGCCGCTGGGGAGACCTGGGGCGCCGAGGACTGGGCGACGGAAGGCGCCGGCGGCTGATGGGCTGGCGCAACGACATCGGAGAGCAGCGGGATGTTGTCCGGCTCGAAGGATTCGGTCAGCAGGGGCGGCTCGGCGCCCGACTCGTCCAGCAGGTCCTGGATGGTCTTCAGGTCTTCCAGCAGGTGGTCGGGGTCGTGCGGGGGCTTGCGGTTGTCCATGGTCTTGGCTGAGACGCTCTCAAGGGCGCGGCAGGCGGTGGTCCTGCAAAGGATAGCCCTGCTCGCGGTAGCGACGGAAATTCTCCCGCGCGGCCTGACGAATCGCCGGTTCCTCGATCACCAGCTCGGCGACCCGGTTGAAGCGGTCGACGAAGGCGGGAATGGCCAGGGTCAGGTTGATCAGCAGGTCCCGGTGGCTTTCCGGCGGCTCACCGAGGGCCAGCACGATCGGCGAGTCGGCGTCTTCTTCCACCGCGTTGTGTGGGATGAAGGTTTCGCCGCGGAAGTTCCACAGCCGGGCGTCCAGCGCATCGCGCTGGGCCTCGTCGCTGCACAGCACGAAGATGCGCATGCCTTGCCGCCAGGCCTTTTCGGCGAGGCGGCAGGCGATGGTCAGGCGTGCGTCGGGATCGGCGCTGGGGATAACGTAGAAATCCACGCGCGTCATTTTTTGGCCCCAAAGCTGCTGCGTTTGCTCATGCTGCGTTGAAAACCTGCGCAAATTGCTCATTTACAAAACGTAAACTGCGCCTTTGCGCAGGCATTCGCCTTGCCCGAGCGGCACTCGCGACGCTTTGGGTTCCAAAAAACATGGCTGTCTTACTCCGTTACTTCACGCGGTCCAGCAGGTACTGGGTCAGCAGCGGAACCGGGCGGCCGGTGGCGCCCTTGTCCTTGCCACCGCTGATCCAGGCGGTGCCGGCGATGTCCAGGTGCGCCCAGTGGAATTTCTTGGCGAAGCGCGACAGGAAGCAGCCGGCGGTGATGGTGCCGGCCTTCGGTCCGCCGATGTTGGCGATGTCGGCGAAGGGGCTGTCGAGCTGCTCCTGGTATTCGTCGAACAGCGGCAGCTGCCAGGCGCGGTCGTCGGCGACTTCACCGGCCTTGAGCAGTTGCTTGATCAGCGCGTCGTTGTTGCCCATCAGACCCGAGGTGTTGGAGCCCAGGGCGACGATGCAGGCGCCGGTCAGGGTGGCGATGTCCACCACGGACTGCGGCTTGAAGCGCTCGACGTAGGTCAGTGCATCACACAGCACCAGGCGGCCCTCGGCGTCGGTGTTGAGGATCTCGACGGTCTGGCCGCTCATGGTGGTGACGATGTCGCCCGGACGGGTGGCGCCGCCGCTGGGCATGTTCTCGGCGCAGGCCATGACGCCCACCAGGTTGATCGGCAGTTGCAGCTCCAGCACGGCGCGGAAGGTGCCGAACACCGAGGCGGCGCCGCACATGTCGAACTTCATCTCGTCCATGCCCAGGCCGGGCTTCAGGCTGATGCCGCCGGTGTCGAAGGTGATGCCCTTGCCGACCAGGACGTGCGGGGCTTCGTCCTTCTTCGCGCCGTTGTATTGCAGCACGATCAGGCGCGGCGGCTGGTCGCTGCCCTGGGCGACGGCGAGGAAGGAACCCATGCCCAGCTCGCGCAGTTTCTTCTCGTCGAGGACTTCGACCTTCAGGCCCTTGTATTCCTTGCCCAGCGCCTTGGCCTGTTCGCCGAGGAAGGTCGGGTGGCAGAGGTTCGGCGGCAGGTTGCCCAGGTCGCGGGTCAGGGCCATGCCGTTGGCAATGGCCTGGGCTTCTTTGGCGCCTTGCTCGACGGCGGTGGCGTCGGCCTTGTCGGCGAGCAGGGTGATTTTCTTCAGCTTCGGCGCTTCGGCCTTCTGGCTCTTGAAGCGATCGAAGACGTAGGTGCCGTCGGCGAGGGTTTCCACTTGCAGGCGAGCCTTGCCGTGGGCGTTGCGGCCTTTCACGGCCAGGTCGCCCAGGGCCAGGACGGCGTCGGCGCCACCCAGGCTCTTCAGATTGCCCAGGACGGCGGAAACCAGTTTGCGGTAGGCGCGGTCGGAAAGTTCACGTTCTTTGCCGGCACCGACCAGCAGGACGCGCTCGGCCTTAATGTTGGGTAAATCTTGCAGCAGTAGAGTCTGGCCCACCTTGCCTGCCAGATCGCCGCGCTTGAGCAGGTTGGCGATGGCACCGCCGGTGGCTTCGTCGACGGCCTTGGCGGTGGCGCCAAGCTTGCGGCCTTCGCCCACGGCGATGACCAGGGTGGCGGTCTTGAGAGTTTCCGGACGTACGCTTTTTACAAGGAATTCCATGGCTGAGTGTCCCCGGGACAAAGAGCAGAAGGGTCTGCGAATGAAGGTGGACTGCGCAGTGACAGGCCTGGCGAATCGCAGGATAATGCCGGCTATTTGCGCTGGGTCGCGTCCGCGCGTACCCGGCAATGCTTCACGGCGGCTAGTTTGAGCGTAGCCGCCTGAGCGTGACAACCCTGGAGTGTCCGGTTTGATTGTCTTCCGTTACCTGTCCCGTGAAGTGCTGATCACCATGAGCGCGGTGAGCGCCGTGCTGCTGGTCATCATCATGAGCGGCCGTTTCATCAAGTACCTGGCGCAGGCGGCCCAAGGCCTGCTCGATCCGGGTTCGCTGTTCATGATCATGGGCGTGCGCCTGCCGGGCTTCCTGCAACTGATCCTGCCGCTGGGTCTGTTCCTCGGCATCCTGCTGGCCTATGGCCGCCTGTACCTGGACAGCGAGATGACCGTGCTCACGGCCACCGGCATGAGCCAGCAGCGTCTGCTGGCCATCACCCTCGCGCCGGCGCTGTTCATCGCCCTGCTGGTGGCGTGGCTGAGCCTGTGGCTGGCGCCCCAGGGCATCACCCAGATGCAGCTGCTGCTGAACAAGCAGGACGCGATGACCGAATTCGATACCCTGGCACCGGGGCGCTTCCAGTCGATGCGCGACGGTACGCGGGTGACCTACACCGAAACCCTGGCCAACGAGCGTACCCAGCTCGGCGGGGTGTTCATCTCCGACAAGAACCGCCCGCGCAACGGCAAGGACGGCGGCACCTCGGTGCTGGTCGGCAATACCGGCGTGCAGGAAATCCATGCCGACGGCAGCCGCTACCTGATCCTCAAGGACGGCTATCGCTATGACGGTACGCCGGGCCAGGCCGACTACCGCGAGATCAAGTACGACACCTACGCGGCGCTTCTGCCCAAGCCGGAAGTGAGCAGCGAGATCGACGACCGCGATGCCATCCCGACCTCCGACCTGCTGGGCAGCGACGATCCACGCATGAAGTCCGAGCTGCAGTGGCGCCTGTCCATTCCGCTGCTGGTGTTCGTGGTGACTGTGCTGGCGGTGCCGCTGTCGCGTGTCAACCCGCGCCAGGGCCGCTTCCTCAAGCTGCTGCCGGCCGTGCTGCTGTACATGGCCTACCTGGCGCTGCTGATCGCCGGACGCGGCATGCTCGACAAGGGCAAGATCCCCATGGCCCTGGGCCTGTGGTGGATCCACGGGATATTCCTGGCCATCGGCCTGTTGTTGTTGTACTGGGAGCCGTTGCGCCTGAAGCTGGCCGCCAAGCGAGCGAAGTCGGGCGGGGAGCTGAAGCATGCGTAAGCTGGATCGCTACATCGGCACGACCGTCTTCGTCTCCATTCTCGCGGTACTCGGGGTTATCCTCGGTCTGGCGGAGCTGTTCGCCTTCGTCGACCAGCTGGGACAGATCGACGAAAGCTACACCCTGAGCGAAGCGCTCAAGTTCGTGCTGCTCACGGCGCCGAGCCGGGGCTACGACATGCTGCCGATGGCCGCGCTGATCGGCTGCCTGGTGGGCCTGGGTACCCTGGCCAGCAACAGCGAACTGACCATCATGCGTGCCGCTGGCGTGTCGCTGCAGCGCATTGTCTGGGCGGTAATGAAGCCGATGCTGGTCCTGATGTTCGCCGGCATCCTGATCGGCGAGTACGTGATTCCCTACACCGAAACCGCCGCGCAGAGCGGTCGTGCCCTGGCGCAGAGCGGCAACGGCTCGCAGAGCTCGAAATCGGGTCTGTGGCACCGTCAGGGTCATGAGTTCATCCACATCAACGTGGTGCGCCCGGATGGCGTGCTGCTGGGCGTGACGCGCTACAACTTCGACGACAACCGTCGTCTGCAGACGGCGAGCTTCGCCCGCCAGGCAGTGTTCGAAAACGACCAGTGGCAACTGCAGGACGTGAGCACCACCGTGCTGCACGCCGCGGAAAAGCGCAGCGAAGTCGTGAGCAAACCGAGCGAGACCTGGAACATCCAGCTCAGCCCGCAACTGCTCAACACGGTGGTGATGGAGCCGGAAGCGCTGTCGATCACCGGCCTGTGGAGCTATATCCACTACCTGCAGGACCAGGGCCTGAGCTCCAACCGCTACTGGCTGGCGTTCTGGACCAAGATCCTGCAGCCGCTGGTGACAGCCGCCCTGGTGCTGATGGCGATTTCCTTCATCTTCGGCCCGCTGCGTAGCGTGACCCTCGGCCAGCGCGTGTTCACCGGCGTGCTGGTGGGCTTCACCTTCCGCATTGCGCAGGACCTGCTTGGCCCGTCCAGCCAGGTATTCAACTTCCCGCCGTTGCTGGCGGTGCTGGTGCCGGCGGCGATCTGCGCCTTCCTCGGCACCCTGTTGCTGAAGCGGGCCGGCTAAGGCTGGTTCCTGTAGAAAGCAAAAAGCCGGCAATCGCCGGCTTTTTTGTGTCCGGGATCAGCCCCGGCCCTGGGTTGCCTTGCGCACTGCCTTGGGAATCTGGATCACCACACTTTCCGAGTAGCGGTCCTGCCAGGTGCGCTTGTCCTTGTCCCAGAGCATCCAGAGAAAGCCCAGGCCGGCGCAGCCCCAGGAGCCGATGGCGATGACGAAGCGCAGCAGCGCCTGTATCAGGGAGATGCGCGTGCCGTCGGCGTTCTGCACGCGGACGCCCCATACCTGCATGCCCAGGGTCTGGCCACTGTGGGTCCAGAACTTGGCGAAGAAGGCGAACACGGCGATGAACAGCAGGCTGGACAACAGTGGATCGCCGATCAGGCCGCCCTGGTCCGCCAGTTGCCGCAGCTTCTCACTGCCGTAGATCAGGCGCAGCAGGCCCTGCTGATAAACCAGCGTCACCACCATCAGCAAGGCTACGCAAAGCAGAAAGTCGTAGAACATCGCGGCGAAGCGACGGAGGAGCGTGGCGGGCGGGAAGTTTCCCGCGGGCTGGAGCTGCTGCGGCTTGGGCATGAGCGTCTTCTGTGGCGATCAGGATGGATGGGGCCGGGATTATACGGATTCCGTCGCGCGGCGCCCGACGGCGGTGGCTGTTCTAAGCTCAAACCACGCCGCTGCCCATGGGGGAGTGGCAATGCGTCGCAGGTCGCGGCGCCGTCGAGCAAGGATCAAGGATGCCGCTACGCAGCTATACCCGGCGCAGGCTGCTGCCCCGTCTGGTCTTCTCCCTATCCATGGCGCTGCTGCCGCTGTTGCTGGGCAGCGGCATCATCTACTGGCAGACCTTGCGGACCCTGTCTGTGGAGGCCCGTACCGCCTCGAACGAGGCGGTACGCCTGTTCGACGTGATGCTCGGCAATGCCACGGGCGCGGCTCGGGTTGCGCTGCTGCATGAGGATGAGGCTTGCGATGACGCTACCCAGGTTCTCAGGGAGCAGGTCGCCGTTGTGCCGTTCGTCCGCTCGTTGAATCTGACCCGAGACGACGACATCTATTGCACGTCGCTCTTTGGTGAGTTCGATGAGCGAATCGACCCCGGCCGTTATGTGGATGGCATGTTGCGCTTGATGGCCGGGAACCGGGTAACGCCGCTCTATGCGCTGCTGATTCTGCGCCGTCCGGAAGGGCGTCATGCGGCCCTTGCGACCGTGGACGGCCGCTACCTGAGCAACACGCTGCAACTGGTCGATCAGCGTAGCGATCTGCAGTTGCAGGTCGGTGGGCAATGGATGGACGAGGCGGGCCTCGTTCGGGACGGTGTGCCAACGCCACTTCCGCTGGGCCATGTCGTCCAGTACTCGGAGCGTTTCCCCTACGCGGTGATCGGCGGCTTTCCTGAGGGGGCGCAGTGGCAACACATCCGAGAGGACTCGCTACCGCTGGTGACGCTGATGTGCATGCTTGGCGGGATATCGGGGTTTGTCTGCTTCTGGCTCTGGGGACGCTCGGCTACACCGAGCCTCGAGTTGGAACGGGCCCTGTTGGCAGGAGAGTTCGTGCCCTATCTGCAACCGTTGGTGGATGCCCGGGACGGTCGCTGGGTGGGGGCGGAGGTGCTGATGCGCTGGATCCACCCGCGGGAGGGCATGGTCGGCCCTGACCTGTTCATCCCCATGGCGGAGCGATCAGGTCTCATCGTGGCGATGACCCGAGAGTTGATGCATCAGGTCGCCGATGGGCTGTCGCCCCACGGGCAACTGCTGGGGCAGGGCTTCCACCTGAGCTTCAACATCAGCGCGCGCCACTGCACTGAGCCGGGGCTGTCCGGCGACTGCCGTGACTTTCAGGCGCGCTTCCTGCCTCACCGTCCTGAACTGACTCTGGAGCTCACCGAGCGCGAGCTGATCGTTTCCAGCGAGGTGACGGACGAACTTTTCGACAATCTCCACGCGCTGGGCGTCAAGCTGGCGATCGATGACTTCGGCACTGGCAATTCCAGCCTGGCCTACCTGCACCGCTTCAAGGTGGACGCGCTGAAGATCGACAAGAGCTTTGTGGCGATGATCGGTGTGGATGCGCTGTCGTCCCATGTCCTCGACAGCATCGTCGAGCTATGCGGGAAGCTGGACCTGATGATCATCGCCGAAGGCGTGGAAACGCCGGAGCAGCAGGCATACCTCGCCCTGCGCGGTGTGGAGGTGCTGCAAGGGTACCTTTTCGATCGACCCATGCCGTTGACGGCATTCGTCCAGGCGCTTCAGGAGCGGCGGGCTCACATCTGAAGCCTACCTTGTGGTCCGGGATTCGGCACGAGCGCCTGCCTCAGCAAGATATTCAAATCAGGACGGCAGTGAGTTGACTCGGTAGTTGGCTCATGAATAGCCGAACACATTAATGTCGAGGATGAAAGAGGTTCTCGTTAACGGTTGGTGTGGGTTATTTAAAAGTTATCAGTGCATTTTCTTACGGTTTATTAAGTGATAAGGAAAGTATGCCTTGACGCTTTCTTCACCAATTATTGATGCATATTTAATAGTTGGTACGGATGTGCCTAAGTCTCCTTTCGATAACTTTAAAGTGTTTCGTTTTTGATACATGGCGTATCGCTATATGCCCCATGATGCTTATTTGTGGTTTCGCTCTAATGCCGCGTGGTTGCCGGCTTTCCGGATTTTTCACCAATTCTGAACATCTTTTTCGCTAGCTATTTTTATATATGTCGAAACGCCGGCGACGACTGGTATTGAATTGTCGCGTGGGTGGAGTGGCGAATCGCCATTTAACTAATAGAGTCTGTTGAAAGACCTTTTGAAGTGAGTCTGGATAATGTCTCAAGATTCCCGCGGTTTTACCCTGATCGAATTGATGGTGGCGGTGGCGATAGTTGCGATCCTGGCGATCATTGCTTATCCCAGCTACCAGCAGTACGTCATTCGCGGAAAGCGGTCTGCGGCCCAGGCGCAAATGATGGACATCGCCAATCGCCAGCAGCAGTACCTGCTGGCCAACCGCGCCTATGCCACCAAGTCTGCGCTGGAAAGCGGGGGGTACGCGCTGCCCAGCGATGTGTCCGGTAATTACAGCTACGACATTGCCCTGGGCAGCGGCAACCCGCCGACCTTCACCATCACCTTTACCCCCAGCGGCGCGCAGGCCAGCGATGGCAACCTGACTCTGGGCAGTGATGGCACCAAGACGCCAGCGGCCAAGTGGTGACCGACATGCTGACTTCCCGGCAACGCGGCTTCACCTTGATCGAGCTGCTCGTCAGCATCCTCATCATTTCCCTGGGACTGCTCGGACTGGCCAAGCTGCAAACACGTATGCAGCTGTCGGACATGGAGTCCTATCAGCGCGCCCAGGCGCTGCTGCTGCTCAATGACATGTCCAGCCGGATGAACGCCAACGCGAAGAACTCCGCCAGCTATGTCACCGGCAGTTCTTCGCCGGTGGGCTCGGGCATGACCTGTCCGACCAGCAGCGGAACCCGCCAGCAGTCGGATCTGGCGGATTGGTGCAACAGCCTGCAAGGGGCCTCGGAAGTGGGGGGCGGCAGCGTGAAGGCCGGCGCCATGCTGGGCGGCCGAGGCTGCATCGAGTCGTTGGGCAGCAATCAGTATCTGATCACCGTGGCCTGGCAGGGCATGACGCCGATCTCGGCGCCGCCTTCGAGTGTGGCCTGCGGCAGTGGTAGTTATGACGGGGCCTCGGGCTGCAGTAGCGATCTCTGCAGGCGCGTGGTCACGACCATCGTGCGGGTAGCCTCGCTATGAGTGGCCCAGCGCGCCACAGGGGCTTCACCCTGGTCGAGATGATGATCGCCGTGACTATCAGCTTGCTGATCATGACGGCGGTGCTGACGCTCTACCTGAACCTGCGTCGAACCAGTGATGACATGGCCAAGACCAATGCGCTGATCGAGAACGGTCGTTTTGCCGTTGGCCTGCTGCAGGAAGACCTCGCCCATGCCGGTTTCTGGAATGGCTACGTGCCGCAGTTCGACGACCTGACCGCCACTGTTCCGCCTGCCGACTACCCGAAGGCGCTGCCGCCGGTGTGCTCCGCCTTTTCCACCTGGACGCAGCAGGACAGGATCAACGCTGTCGGCATCGTGGTACAGACCTATTCCGCCGTGCCACCCGGCTGCTCGGGGATCGTCACCAACCTGGCAAGCAACTCCGATGTGCTGGTAGTACGGCATGCCGATACCTGTTCGCCCGGCGTAGGTAATTGCGAAGCTCTGACGGCCGGCAAGGTGTACTTCCAGTCGTCCTTCTGCAAGACCGAGACCCTTGGGGCCTTTGTGCTGGATACGACCGGTTTCACCCTGCACAACCTTGACTGCCTGACTATCGCCGAGCGCCGCAAGTTCGTTACTGACCTGTATTACGTGCGCGACTACGCCGCCACGGTCGGCGATGGCATCCCGACCCTGGTGCGCTCCACCTTCGACAGCTCCGGTGGCGCTACCCCGGCCAACGCACTGCAGGCTGCAGTGCCGCTGATCGACGGGATCGAGGCGTTCAGGGTCGAACTGGGGCTCGACAGCCTCAGCAAGAGCAATCAGGCCACGGACTACACCGCGGCACCGTCGTGGGCTGATGCAACCACCAAGGTCACCGTGACGAACCGTGGCGATGGTTCGCCGGATGGTGCCTTCGTCCATTGCGGCGCTGGCTCCTGCACCGTGGACCAGTTGGTGAACGTAGTGGAAGCCCGTCTCTACATCCTCGCCCGTACTCGTGCGCCGGCGGCGGGCTACAGCTCGGACAAGACCTACGCCCTGGGCAGTACCACCCTGGGGCCGTTCACTGACGGCTACAAACGGCACCTGTTCACTTCCAGCGCGACGCTGGTGAACGTTTCCCGACGGAGGCAGACGCCATGAGTCACGAACTACACGTGTCCAGTCAGCGTGGAGCGACCCTGCTGATCACCCTGGTGATGCTGTTGATGCTGATGCTTATGGTCGGCAGTGCCTACACGCTCAGCGGCACCAACCTGAAGGCGGTGGGCAACATGCAGTCACGCGACGAAGCCATCGCCGCGGCCGATGTCGGCATCCAGCGCGTCATCGGCTCGGCGTTCACCTCGGCCCCGACGGCTGAGCAGCTCAGTGTTGATATCAATAACGACGGCACCACCGATTACCAGGTGTCGATGGCGGCGCCGGTGTGCATGAGCGCCAGGCCGAGCGCAACCGCTGACGTCTGCGGTGGGGAGCTTTCAGGGATGTGTTCGAGTGGTTGGGACACCGTGTGGGCGCTCAACGCCAGCGTCGTCGATGCCGTGACCGGCACGTCGGTGAAAGTGCGTTCCGGCGTGCGCGTACACCTGACCGATACGCAGAAGATTGCCGCATGCGGAGCATGACCATGAACAAGAACAACAGCGCCGGAATGCTCCGGTGGGTATTTGCCATTTGCCTTCTGTGCATCGCCCAGTCGGCCGTCCGCGCCGACGACATCGACCTGTTCGTGGGGACTCCCGCGGGCGTCACCGATGCGCCCAATGTCCTGATCATCCTGGACAACACGGCCAACTGGACGACGCCGTTCAGCAACGAGATCACTGCGCTGTCGTCCGTGATCAATGGGTTGCAGGTGAACAAGTTCCGCGTCGGCCTGATGCTCTTCACCGAGTCGGGTGGCGGCAACAAGGGGGATGACGGCGGCTACGTGCGCGCCGCCATGCGCCTGCTCGACAGTTCGACCAAGACCAAGTACCAGGCGCTGGTCAACAGTCTGGACGTGAAGAATGACAAGTCCAACAACGGCAAGGCATCCAAGGCGATGGAGGAGGCCTGGCTGTACTACTCGGCGGGCACGCCCAACTCCGGCAACCAGAAGGCCAAGACGGACTTTACCGGCAATACCGGCGGTACCACGGCATCCAACGCCATCTATGCCCTGAACGGCAACGCCCTGTCGTCGGTCGCCGCTACCACCTACAACAATCCCATCGTTGCCGGCTGCGCGAAAAACTTCATCATCTATATCAGCAACGGCGCCGCGCAGGACAACACCAACGACCTCTCCCAGGCCACTGCGGCTCTGGCTGCGGCAGGCGGCAACACCACGGCGATCCCCATCTCTCCCAGCGGCTCGCAGGACAACATGGCCGATGAATGGGCGCGCTGGATGAAGAAAAGCCCCCAATCCATTACCACTTACACCGTGGACATCAACAAGGTCACCACTGGCCAGGGTCCGGGTTGGACGGCGCTGCTGAAAAGCATGGCCAACGCCAGCAGCGGCAAGTACTTCGACGTCAGCGCCAGTGGCACCCAGATTTCCGATGCGCTCAACGCCATCTTTTCCGAGATCCAGGCGACCAACAGCGTATTCGCGTCGGTTACCCTGCCGATCAGCGTGAGCTCACAGAGCACCTACCTGAACCAGCTGTTCATCGGCATGTTTCGCCCGGATGCGAATTCGTTCCCCCGCTGGCCCGGCAACCTCAAACAGTACAAGGTAGGCGTCGTCAGTGGCCAGCTGACCACGGTAGACGCCGATGGCGCCAGTGCAATCAACAGCGCCACTGGCTTCATCACCGAGTGCGCCAGGAGTTTCTGGACGCCTACCTCGCTGGACAATTACTGGGCCTTCAAGCCCCAGGGCAATTGTCAGACAGTGACCGGATCGGACGTGTCCAACTATCCTGACGGCAACATTGTCGAAAAAGGCGCACAGGCCTATGTATTGCGGCAGGCCAGTTCGCGGACAATGAAGACCTGCAGCCCAACGACCTGCACTACCCTCACCAACTTCAACGCCGCGAATACGGCGATCACTCAGGCCCTGCTGGGCGCAGCGGATGCCACCGAACGCAGCAACCTGATCGGTTGGGCCCTGGGCGCTGACAATCAGGACGAGAATACCAACGGCAACCTCACCGAGATGCGCCCATCGATACATGGTGACGTGGTGCACTCGCGCCCGGCTGCCATCAATTATGGCACCTCGACTTCACCCTTGGTGGTGGTCTACTACGGGGCCAACGACGGGTTGCTGCATGCCATCAACGGCAATCGCACCGGCACTGTTGCCGGTGTCGCCGCTGGCAATGAAATCTGGTCGTTCATGCCGCCGGAGTTCTACCCGCGCATCAAGCGCCTGCGGGACAACGCCATCACGATCAGCTTCCCAGGCCATACCACTGGTACACCGACACCTCAGCCCAAGGACTACGGCATGGATGGTTCGGTCGCAGCGGTCCAGCAGGGCACCAGCACCTGGATCTACTCCGCCATGCGTCGCGGCGGCCGTTCGATCTACGCCTTCGATGTCACCACCCCGGCCAGCCCGACCCTGAAGTGGAAGATTGGCTGCCCCAACCTGACCAATGACACTGGCTGCAGCACGGGCTTCACCGGCATGGGGCAGACCTGGGCGACGCCTGTTCCCGTCCTGAGCCAGGGTTACGGCAGCGGCACGTCGAATATCCTGATCATGGGCGGTGGCTACGATACCTGTGAGGACGCTGACCCCAATAGCTGTACGTCATCCTCCAAGGGCAATCACATCTACCTGATGGATGCGGACACCGGTGCCTTGCTCAAGACCTTCGACACCGCTCGCGGGGTGGTTGGCAACGTTGCCGTGGTTACTGACAGCAGTGGCATGATGGTCTATGGCTATGCCGCCGACACGGGAGGGAACGTCTACCGGATTTCCGGTGTGGACGCCTACAGCGCCATTGGCAACACCGCGCCGGCCAGCTGGACCATGACCAAGATCGCGTCCCTGGGGTGTGCGACGGCGACCACCTGCTCGGCCAACCGAAAGTTCCTGTACGGTCCAGAAGTCGGCTATGTCAGTGGCCAGTATGTGATTCTCCTGGGTTCCGGCGACCGCGAGAAACCACTGCTCAGCTACACTTCCGCCGCCAGTGTGGCGAACCGCTTCTATGTCCTGCGTGACAAGCCCAGCGATGCCAACTGGCTGACGCTGGAAAACGCCACCTGCGCCGCCAACCTGATCTGCAACAACTCCCTGCTGCCGATTACGACCAGTACCACGCCCAGCAATGCGCAACTGGCGGCGTATCCCAAGGGGTGGTACCTGGGGTTGCAATCCACCGAGCAGGTCGTGACGTCGGCGTTGCTGCTGTACAACACCATTACCTTCAGTACGCACCAGCCCGCCGTTCCCAGTGCTACCAGTTGCTCCAGCCTGGGGACCGCGCGCGTCTACAACATCAGCTACCTGAACGCCGCAGGCACCGGTGATCAGCGTTTCGGGGTCATTGCTGGCGGCGGGTTGCCGCCGTCGCCGGTAGCGGGCCGGGTGCAACTCGACGATGGAACCCTTAAGGACTTCGTCATCGGCAGCTCTGCCGATTCGCCCGAGAGAGTCATTGAGCCCGGCGGACCTGGCACGAGTTCTCAGCCAAAATCCTGGGTCTTCTGGGATATCGAGCGATAGGAGGGCGGGCCATGAGCGCAGTTTCCCGGCGTGCAGTCAGCGGGTTTACCTTGCTGGAGCTGATGATAACCGTGGTGGTCCTGGCGATCCTGGTCGGTATCGCGGTGCCCTCGCTCGGTGATGCCACCCTGGCCGGCAAGCTCGCCGCCAGCGCCAACGATCTGGTGGCCGGCGTGGCGATGGGGCGCAGCGAGGCGATCAAGCGCAACGCGGTGACCAGCCTATGCGTGTCCAGTGATGGCGCCAGTTGCGGATCGGGCGGGTGGGATCAAGGCTGGATCGTCATTTCCGGTTCCACCGTGATTCAGAAGCACTCCGCCGCGCCAACGGGCTTCAAGGTCACTTCCAGTGTCGCCAAGATCGACTTCCAGCCGACCGGCGTGGGCAATACCCAGGCAAACATCACCGTGTGCCGCTCCGCTCCCAAGGTGGGATCCCAGGAGCGAGTCGTGAACGTCAGCGCGACGGGGCGCGCCTACGTCAGCACGACGACGACAGGCGTCTGCTCCTGATGCGCTGACCTTTCCCTGCATGCGCCTGCAGGGGCAAATCGCAGCCAACAAAAAACCGGCCCGAGGGCCGGTTCTTCGTGAGTTTCGACAGTTCATCGGAACTGTCGAAACAATGTGGTGGTGCCCCGGGAGAGACTCGAACTCTCACTCTGTCGCCAGAAACGGATTTTGAATCCGCCGCGTCTACCATTCCGCCACCGAGGCAATGGCGCGGCAGTATAGGGAGACGCTCTGCGTCGGTCAATCGGCTCGCATGGTCAGAAATCGGCATATCCAGTAAGATGTGCGCCCCTTCGAGAATGCTCCCCCATGCGCGTCGCTGACTTTCATTTCGACCTGCCCGAGGCGCTGATCGCCCGCCATCCGCTACCTGAACGCCGCTCCAGCCGTCTGCTGGTGCTGGACGGTCCGAGCGGCGAGCTCAGCCACCGGCAATTCGCTGACATCCTCGGCTTCCTCAAGCCGGGTGACCTGATGGTGTTCAACAACACCCGGGTAATCCCTGCCCGCCTGTTCGGCCAGAAGGCCTCCGGCGGCAAACTGGAAATCCTCGTGGAGCGCGTGTTGGACAGCCACCGCGTGCTGGCCCACGTGCGTTCCAGCAAATCGCCCAAGCCGGGATCGAAGATCCTCATCGACGGCGGTGGTGAAGCCGAGATGCTGCAGCGCCATGACGCGCTGTTCGAGCTGGGCTTCAGCGAGGATGTGCTGCCGTTGCTGGAGCGCGTCGGTCACATGCCGCTACCGCCTTATATAGACCGCCCGGATGAAGACGCCGACCGCGAGCGTTACCAGACTGTCTATGCCGAGCGCGCGGGTGCCGTTGCTGCCCCGACGGCCGGCCTGCACTTCGACGAGGCACTGCTGGAGTCGATCCGCGCCAAGGGTGTGGACACCGCGTTCGTTACTCTGCACGTCGGTGCTGGCACCTTCCAGCCGGTGCGCGTCGAGCGCATCGAAGACCACCATATGCACAACGAATGGCTGGAAGTCAGTCAGGACGTGGTCGATGCCGTGGCCGCGTGCAAGGCGCGCGGTGGTCGGGTGGTCGCTGTCGGCACCACCAGCGTACGCTCGCTGGAAAGTGCCGCCCGCGACGGCGTGCTCAAGCCTTTCAGCGGCGACACCGATATCTTCATCTTCCCCGGGCGGCCGTTCCATGTGGTCGACGCCCTGGTCACCAACTTCCACCTGCCGGAATCCACCCTGCTGATGCTGGTCTCCGCCTTCGCCGGTTACCCAGAGACCATGGCTGCCTACGCGGCGGCGGTGGAGCGGGGCTATCGCTTCTTCAGCTACGGCGATGCCATGTTCATCACACGCAACCCGGCACCGCGCGGCCCCGAGGACTGATCCATGAGCTTCATGACATTCGAACTGCTGGCCACCGAGGGCAAGGCCCGTCGCGGCCGCCTGACCTTCCCCCGCGGCGTGGTGGAAACCCCGGCGTTCATGCCGGTGGGCACCTATGGCACCGTGAAGGGCATGCTCCCGCACGACATCGAGGGCATCGGCGCGCAGATCATCCTCGGCAATACCTTCCACCTGTGGCTGCGCCCCGGCACCGAGGTGATCCAGAAGCACGGCGACCTGCATGACTTCATGCAGTGGAAGGGGCCGATTCTCACCGACTCGGGCGGTTTCCAGGTGTTCAGCCTGGGCGCGCTGCGCAAGATCAAGGAAGAGGGCGTGTACTTCGCGTCGCCCGTGGATGGCGCCAAGGTCTTCATGGGGCCGGAAGAGTCCATGGCCGTGCAGCGCGCGCTGGGCTCGGACATCGTGATGATCTTCGACGAATGCACCCCGTACCCGGCCGAGTTCGACGTGGCCAAGCGCTCGATGGAGCTGTCGCTGCGCTGGGCCAAACGCTCGAAAACCGCACACGGCGACAGCCCTTCGGCCCTGTTCGGCATCGTCCAGGGTGGCATGCACGAAGAGCTGCGCATGCGCTCGCTCGAAGGCCTGCAGGAAATCGGCTTCGACGGCCTGGCCATCGGTGGCCTGTCGGTGGGCGAACCCAAGGAAGAGATGATCCGCGTGCTGGACTTCCTGCCGCCGCACATGCCCGCTGACAAACCTCGTTACCTGATGGGAGTGGGCAAACCCGAAGACCTCGTGGAAGGTGTGCGCCGCGGCGTCGACATGTTCGACTGCGTCATGCCCACCCGCAACGCGCGCAATGGCCACCTTTTCGTTGACACCGGGGTGATCAAGATCCGCAACGCGGTGCACAAGCACGATGAGTCTCCGCTGGACCCGACCTGCGATTGCTACACCTGCAAGCACTTCTCCCGCGCCTACCTCTACCACCTGGACAAGTGCGGCGAAATGCTCGGCAGCATGCTCAATACCATCCACAACTTGCGGCATTATCAGCGGCTTATGGCTGGTTTGCGCGAGGCAATCCAACAGGGTACATTGGCGAACTTTGTCGACGCCTTCTACGCCAAGCGCGGCCTTCCCGTGCCACCGCTGGCGGACTGACCTTATTCATCGAAAAAGCTTTGAGACAGGAGTTTCCAATGAGTTTTCTGATTCCCGCTGCCTACGCTGACGCCGCAGCTCCCGCCGCTGCTGCAGGCCCGGCCGGCACTGGCTTCGAGTGGATTTTCCTGGTCGGTTTCCTGGTCATCTTCTACCTGATGATCTGGCGTCCCCAGGCCAAGCGCTCCAAGGAGCACAAGAACCTGCTGTCCGGCCTGCAGAAGGGCGATGAAGTCGTCACTTCCGCCGGTATCGCCGGCAAGGTGACCAAGGTCGCCGAGGACTTCGTCGTCGTCGAGGTTTCCGACAACGTCGAGCTGAAGTTCCAGAAGGCCGCGATCGCCGCCACCCTGCCGAAAGGCACCCTGAAGGCGATCTGATCCTCCACCTAGAAACCCAACCGACGGGGCGCAAGATGCGCCCCGCGTCATAACGGGCGGTGTCATGCTCAACAAGTATCCCCTGTGGAAGTATCTGCTGATCCTGGCGGTCCTGGCCGTCGGTTTCATCTATTCCGCACCCAACCTCTATCCTGACGATCCGGCCGTCCAGATCAGTGGCGCGAGCACCGCGCTGCAGGTCACCCAGGCCGACGTCGACAAGGCCAGCAAGGCGCTCGCCGATGCAGGCATCGCCGTCAAGGCTGGCTCGCTGGGCAAGAACAGTGGCCTGATTCGTCTGGTCAAGCAGGAAGATCAGCTGCCGGCGAAGGACATCGTCCGCCGCGCGCTGGGTGACGACTACGTAGTCGCCCTGAACCTGGCCCAGACCACCCCGAACTGGCTGCGCAGCATTGCCGCCCACCCGATGAAGCTGGGTCTGGACCTGTCCGGCGGTGTGCACTTCCTGCTGGAAGTGGACATGGAGAAGGCCGTCGACGCTCGTATGAAGGTGTACGAGAACGAGGTCAAGAGCGCCCTGCGTAAGGAGCGCGTGCGCTACCGCAGCCTGCCCGTGCAGGACGGCGGCATCCAGTTGGGCTTCACCGAAGACGCCGACCTGGACAAGGCCAAGTCGATCATTGCCAAGGATTTCCGCGACTTCGAGGCCACCCAGAGCGAGCGCAATGGCATGCAGGTCCTGCGCCTGGCCATGACCGCCACCAAGCTGGCTGAAATCCGCGAATACTCGATCAAGCAGAACCTCACCACCGTCCGCAATCGCGTGAACGAGCTGGGCGTGTCCGAGCCGCTGGTTCAGCGCCAGGGTGCCAACCGCATCGTCGTCGAGCTGCCGGGCGTGCAGGACACCGCCGAAGCCAAGCGTATTCTCGGCAAGACCGCCAACCTGGAGTTCCGCCTGGCCGCCGAGCCGGATGCGATCAAGTCCTCCACCGAGACCTTCGAGTTCCGCGAGCCGCGTCGCCCGCCGGCGACCCTGGAGCGTGGCGTGATCATCACCGGTGACCAGGTCACCGACGCCAGCGCCAGCTTCGACGAGAACGGCCGTCCGCAGGTGAACATCCGTCTGGATGGCCACGGCGGCGAGCTGATGAACCGTGCGACCCGCAACAACGTCGGCCGCAGCATGGCCGTGGTGTTCATCGAGCAGAAGCCGATCATCCGCTACACCAAGCAGGTCGTCGATGGCGTCGAGCAGGAAGTCGCTGTTCCAGCGTTCAAGGAAGAGAAGCAGATCATCAGCCTGGCGACCATCCAGTCGCCCCTGGGCAATCAATTCCGCATCACCGGTCTGGACGCTCCGGGCGAATCCTCGGAACTGGCCCTGCTGCTGCGTGCCGGCGGCCTGGCTGCGCCGATGTACTTCGCCGAAGAACGTACCATCGGCCCGAGCCTGGGAGCGGACAACATCGCCAAGGGTATCGACGCGTCCCTGTGGGGCATGGTCTTCGTTTCCCTGTTCATCATCGTCATCTACCGCTTCTTCGGCGTGATCGCCACCGTCGCCCTGGCCTTCAACATGGTCATGCTGGTGGCGCTGATGTCGATCCTCGGTGCGACCCTCACCCTGCCGGGTATCGCAGGTATCGTGCTGACCATGGGTATGGCGGTGGACGCCAACGTGCTGATCTTCTCGCGGATACGAGAAGAGCTGGCGGCGGGTATGTCGACACAGCGGGCGATCCATGAAGGCTTCAACCGTGCCTTCACCGCGATCATCGACGCCAACCTGACCTCGCTGCTGGTCGGCGGCATCCTCTACGCCATGGGCACCGGCCCGGTGAAGGGCTTCGCCGTGACCATGTCCCTGGGTATTCTCACCTCGATGTTCACTGCCATCATGGTCACCCGCGCAATGGTGAACCTGATCTACGGCGGCCGCGACGTTAAGAAGCTGTGGATCTAAGGGGCCAGAGATGAATATCAAGATCGGTACTATCAACTTCATGGGCGTGCGCAACATTGCGTTCGCCGCGACCCTGATCCTGACCCTGATCGCCCTCGGCAGCTGGGTCTTCAAAGGCATTAACTTTGGCCTGGACTTCACCGGCGGTACGTCGATCAAGCTGACCTACGAGCAGCCGGCCGACCTCTCCAAGGTGCGTGAACAGCTGGTTGCCGCGGGTTACAGCGAAGCCGTGGTGCAGAGCTTCGGCGACACCCGCGACGTCCTGGTGCGCATGCCCAGTGAAGACCCGGAACTGGGCAAGAAGGTCGCCACTGCCCTGCAGAAGGCTGATGCTTCCAACCCGGCCAAGGTCAATGGTGTCGAGTACGTCGGTCCGCAGGTGGGTGAAGAGCTGCGCGACCAGGGCGGGCTCGGCATGCTCCTGGCGCTGGGCGGCATCCTGCTGTACGTGGGTTTCCGCTTCCAGTGGAAATTCGCCCTGGGGGCGATCCTCTCGCTGATCCACGACGCCATCATCGTGATGGGCGTGCTGTCGTTCTTCCAGATCACCTTCGACCTGACCGTGCTCGCCGCGGTGCTGGCGGTCGTGGGCTACTCGCTGAACGACACCATCGTGATCTTCGACCGGGTGCGCGAGAACTTCCGCGTTCTGCGTAAGGCCAGCCTGATCGACAACATCAACATCTCGACCAGCCAGACTCTGCTGCGGACCATCGCCACCTCGGTGTCGACCCTGCTGGCGATCGCTGCCCTGCTGTTCTTTGGCGGCGACAACCTGTTCGGCTTCTCCATCGCCCTGTTCGTCGGCGTGATGGCGGGTACCTACTCGTCGATCTACATCGCCAACGTGGTGCTGATCTGGCTGAATCTGTCCAGCGAGGACCTGATTCCTCCGCCGAGCAAGGAAGCTGACGAGCGCCCGTAATAGAGCGTTTCCGGCCTTCGACAGAAAGCTCCCGCCTCGGCGGGAGCTTTTGTTTGTGGGCTGCGTCCCGCGGGTTTGTTGGAACTTTCTTACAATTGCGCGGCTCCAAGGCAGGGTAAAGGGCAAGGCCCGAATGAGAAGAAAGACCAGGAGAACCCTATGAACAAGTCGTTGCTAATCGGTACCGTGCTGGGCGCTGTGGGCGTGACTGCCGGTGGTGCCGTGGCTACCTACAGTCTGGTGGACCGCGCACCGCAATACGCCGAGGTGCTCGCCGTTCAACCGGTCAAGGAAACCATCAAGAATCCGCGCCAGGTCTGCAAGGACGTGGCGGTGACCCACCAGCGTCCGGTCAAGGACACCCACCAGATCGCCGGTACGGCGATCGGCGCCATCGCCGGCGGCCTGCTGGGCAACCAGATCGGCGGCGGCAACGGCAAGAAGATCGCTACCGTGGCGGGCGCCATCGGCGGCGGCTACGCGGGCAACAAGGTGCAGGAAGGCATGCAGGAGCGTGACACCTACACCACCACCGAAACCCGTTGCAGCACTGTCAACGATACCAGCGAGAAGGTCGTCGGCTATGACGTGAAGTACCTGCTCGACGGCAAGGCCGGTCAGGTGCGCATGGACCGCGATCCGGGCTCGCAGATTCCGGTCGACAAGAGCGGCCGACTGATCCTGGGTCAGCAATAAGCAGTCGCCAGGTGTGGAACGAAAAAGGCGCCCGATAGGCGCCTTTTTCTTTTGGTGCATTGCGTGGGCGCGATGGGTTGTCTGATTGTTTCTGGCGTGCCGCTTCAAGCGCTGGTGTCGGGGGAGAGATGCCCCTACGGTGTTGGCATTCTTGCGGTGTAAAAAAGCCCGGCGGTGCCGGGCTTTTTTATTGCGTCGATCAGGCTCAGCGCTTGAGAGAGGCTGGCAGGTGCGGCTGGATGCTGGTCAGCAGCGCCTTGAAGCACTTGGTGTTGCCGGCGACGATCTGGCCTTTCTCGAGGAATTCGTGACCGCCGGTGAAGTCGCTCACCAGGCCGCCTGCTTCCTGGATCAGCAGGGCGCCAGCTGCCATGTCCCACTCGGACAGGCCGAATTCCCAGAAGGCGTCGTAACGTCCGGCGGCGACGTAGGCCAGGTCCAGGCTGGCAGCGCCGGCGCGGCGGATGCCGGCAGTCTGGCCGACCAGGCTGCGGAACATGCCCAGGTAGGCGTCCAGGTTGTCCATCTGGCTGTCACGGAACGGGAAGCCGGTGCCGAGCAGGGCGCCTTCCAGGCTCTTGCGGTTGCTGACGCGCAGGCGGCGGCCGTTGAGGGCGGCGCCACGGCCACGGCTGGCGGTGAATTCTTCCTGGCGGACCGGGTCGAGGACCACGGCGTGCTCGAGGCGGCCGCGGTATTTGCAGGCGATGCTGACGGCGTAGTGCGGGACGCCGTGGATGAAGTTGGTGGTGCCGTCCAGTGGATCGATGATCCACAGGTAGTCGGCGCCTTCGCCGCTGCCTTCGAGCACGCCGCCTTCTTCGCCCATGATCCCGTGGTTCGGGTAGGCCTTGCGCAGGGCGGTGACGATGGAGAGCTCGGCCGCGCGGTCGACTTCGGTGACGTAGTCGTTGGCTTCTTTCTCGTTGACCGACAGGGTATCCAGGCGTTCGATGGAGCGGAAGATCAGTTCACCGGCGCTGCGAGCGGCGCGCAGGGCGATATTCAGCATAGGCTGCATGGAGAGGTCACCTGGGTCGTTAAAGAAAGCCGAACATTCTAGCAGAAAGCCATGGAGTTCATAGAGCGACCTGTCGCCTGCGTGGCGCAAGACCCACTGCTGCGGTAGGATTCCCTCCCTTTTTCGCTTTTGTGTGGAGTCGCGCGTTGCTCGACAAAATTCGCGTGGTGCTGGTCAACACCAGCCATCCCGGCAATATCGGCGGTACGGCCCGTGCGATGAAGAACATGGGCCTGTCGCGCCTGGTGCTGGTCGATCCGATGGATTTTCCAAGCGGCGAAGCGCGTGCCCGTGCCTCCGGTGCCGATGACATCCTCGATGCAGCGGTGGTCGTGCCCACTCTGGAAGATGCCCTGGCGGGCTGCAGCCTGGTGCTCGGCACCAGTGCGCGCGATCGCCGCATTCCCTGGCCGCTGCTCGACCCCCGTGAGTGCGCCACCACCAGCTTGGAGCACGTCCAGCAGGGGGGTGAGGTTGCGCTGGTGTTCGGCCGTGAGTACGCCGGCCTGACCAACGAGGAGCTGCAGCGATGTCAGTTCCACGTGCACATCCCGGCCAATCCAGAGTTCAGCTCGCTGAACCTGGCGACGGCGGTGCAGGTGCTGGTCTATGAGGTGCGCATGGCCTGGCTGGCCGTTCAGGGGCAGCCGACCAAGCAGGAGAAGGTCGAGTCCACCGCGATGCTCAACAGTGTCCCGGTGACGTCGGATGAGCTGGAGCGCTTCTATGCGCATCTGGAGTCGACCCTGGTGGATATCCAGTTCCTCGATCCGCAGAAGCCGCGCCACCTGATGTCCCGCCTGCGTCGTCTCTATGGCCGCAGCGGTGTCAGCAAGCTGGAGATGAATATCCTGAGGGGTATTCTCACCGAGACTCAGAAGGCTGCCCGTGGGGAGCTTTCCAAGCGGAGTGATGAAGATGTTTGAGCGTGTACGCGAAGACATTCAAAGCGTATTCCATCGTGACCCGGCAGCGCGCAACGCCTTCGAGGTGCTCACCTGCTACCCGGGCCTGCATGCCGTCTGGCTGCATCGCCTGGCCCATGGCCTGTGGACGTCCGGCTGGAAGTGGCTGGCGCGCATGGTGTCGAACTTCGGTCGCTGGATGACCGGCATCGAGATCCATCCGGGTGCGAAGATCGGTCGCCGCTTCTTTATCGACCACGGCCTGGGCATCGTGATTGGTGAAACCGCCGAGATCGGTGACGACGTGACCATTTACCAGGGTGTGACCCTGGGCGGTACCAGCTGGAACAAGGGCAAGCGTCATCCGACGCTGGCTGACGGCGTGGTGGTGGGGGCGGGCGCCAAGGTGCTCGGTCCGTTCACCGTCGGTGCCGGCGCCAAGGTCGGCTCCAATGCGGTGGTGACCAAGGAAGTACCGCCGGGCGCAACCGTTGTGGGGATTCCGGGTCGCATCATCGTCAAGGATGACGCGGATCAGGCAGCCAAGCGCCAGGCCATGGCAGAAAAGCTCGGGTTCGATGCGTACGGTGTCAGCCAGGACATGCCCGACCCGGTGGCGCGTGCCATTGGTCAGTTGCTTGACCACCTGCAGGCGGTCGATGGGCGCCTCGAGGGCATGTGCAAGGCCCTGACAGCGCTGGGTAGTGATTACTGCGCGAAAGATCTTCCCGTCTTGCGGGAAGAAGACTTCGCCGGGGTGAAGGACGAAGAGGGTAGCAAGTCGGCGCAGTGATGCGCCGGCCCTTGCATTACTGCTAGAATACGTCGCCGTTCGCTGGCTAAATCCGACTAAAGTAATAGGTCTTATAGTTGACTTAAATAGTCGGATAAGAGCATACTTCCGCCATACCAGCGATTCTTCCGGAATTTCCCATGCGATTGACCACCAAAGGCCGCTATGCCGTCACCGCCATGCTCGATCTGGCGTTGCACGCCCAGCGTGGCCCGGTTTCTCTCGCCGATATCTCCGAGCGCCAGGGTATCTCCCTGTCCTACCTGGAACAGCTGTTCGCCAAGTTGCGCCGTGGCAACCTGGTGATCAGTGTGCGCGGTCCGGGCGGCGGCTATCAGTTGTCCCGTGACATGAACGGCATCCACGTCGCCCAGGTGATCGATGCGGTCAACGAGTCGGTCGACGCCACCCGTTGCCAGGGTCAGGGCGATTGCCACTCCGGCGATACCTGCCTGACCCACCACCTGTGGTGCGACCTCAGCCAGCAGATTCATGAGTTCCTCAGCGGCATCAGCCTGGCCGACCTGGTCGAGCGCCGCGAAGTTCAAGAGGTCGCCCAGCGCCAGGACGAGCGTCGCTGCTCGGGCACCAAGCCGCCGCGCCTCGACAAGATTGAAGCGTCCGCCATCGATTGAGCGAACGCCCGCCTGTAGGAGTTACCTGATGAGATTGCCGATTTACCTCGACTACTCCGCCACCACCCCGGTGGATCCGCGTGTCGCTCAGAAAATGGCCGACTGCCTGCTGGTTGACGGCAACTTCGGCAACCCGGCCTCGCGTTCGCATCTCTTCGGCTGGAAAGCCGAGGAAGCGGCTGAGAACGCCCGTCGCCAGGTCGCCGAGCTGGTCAATGCCGACCCCCGCGAGATCGTCTGGACGTCCGGTGCCACCGAGTCCGACAACCTCGCCATCAAGGGTGTCGCGCACTTCTACGCGACCAAGGGCAAGCACATCATCACCTCGAAGATCGAGCACAAGGCGGTGCTGGATACCTGCCGCCAGTTGGAGCGCGAAGGCTTCGAGGTAACGTATCTGGAACCGACCCCCGAGGGCATCATCACCCCGGCAATGGTCGAGGCTGCCCTGCGTGACGACACCATCCTGGTCTCGGTCATGCACGTGAACAACGAAGTCGGCAGCATCAACGACATCGCCGCCATCGGCGAGCTGACCCGTGCCCGCGGCATCCTGCTGCACGTCGACGCTGCTCAATCGGCCGGCAAGGTGGACATTGATCTGGAGAAGCTCAAGGTCGACCTGATGTCCTTCTCCGCCCACAAGGTGTATGGCCCCAAAGGCATGGGCGCGCTGTACGTGCGCCGCAAGCCGCGCGTGCGCCTGGAAGCCCAGATGCACGGTGGCGGTCACGAGCGCGGCATGCGTTCGGGCACCCTGGCGACCCACCAGATCGTCGGCATGGGCGAGGCCTTCCGCATCGCCAAGGAAGAAATGCACCAGGAAATGGCTCGCATCGAAGGTCTGCGCAAGCGCTTCTTCGATCAGGTGCAGGACCTGGAAGAGCTCTACCTCAATGGCAGCCCGACGTCCTATGCGCCGAACATCCTCAACGTCAGCTTCAACTACGTCGAGGGCGAGTCGCTGATGATGTCGCTCAAGGATCTGGCCGTTTCGTCCGGTTCCGCGTGCACCTCGGCATCGCTGGAGCCGTCCTACGTGCTCCGCGCCCTGGGCCGCAACGACGAACTGGCACACAGCTCCATCCGTTTCAGCTTCGGCCGCTTCACCACTGAGGAAGAGGTCGATTACGCCGCCAAGAAGGTGGTGGAAGCCGTTTCCAAGCTGCGTGAACTCTCGCCGCTGTGGGATATGTTCAAAGAGGGTGTCGACCTGTCCAAGGTCGAATGGCAGGCCCACTGACCCGCCCCGTAGAAGTGAGGATTAGCCATGGCTTACAGTGACAAGGTCATCGACCACTACGAAAACCCGCGCAACGTCGGCAAGCTCAACGCCGAAGACCCGGACGTCGGCACCGGCATGGTCGGTGCGCCGGCCTGCGGCGACGTGATGCGCCTGCAGATCAAGGTCAACGAGCAGGGCGTCATCGAAGATGCCAAGTTCAAGACCTACGGCTGCGGTTCGGCCATCGCCTCCAGCTCCCTCGCCACCGAGTGGATGAAGGGCAAGACCCTGGACGAAGCCGAATCCATCAAGAACACCACCATCGCTGAAGAACTGGCCCTGCCGCCGGTGAAGATCCACTGCTCGGTACTCGCCGAGGACGCCATCAAGGCGGCCGTGCGCGACTACAAGCAGAAGAAAGGTCTGCTCTGAAGCGATACGTTGAGTAAGGAGTTCCCATGGCCATCAGCATGACCGAATCCGCCGCCAACCACGTTCGCCGCTCCCTCGAAGGGCGCGGCAAGGGTGAGGGCATTCGTCTTGGTGTGCGCACCACCGGGTGTTCCGGTCTGGCCTACGTGCTGGAGTTCGTCGACGAGCTGGCAGCCGAGGATCAGGTCTTCGAGAGCCACGGCGTGAAGGTCATCATCGACCCGAAAAGCCTGGTGTATCTCGATGGCACCGAGTTGGACTTCACCAAGGAAGGCCTCAACGAGGGCTTCAAGTTCAACAACCCGAACGTGCGCGGTGAGTGTGGCTGCGGCGAAAGCTTCAACGTCTGAGGCTGGGTGTGGGTAGTCCCTGTCACTTCGCGCTGTTCGACCTGCAGCCAGGCTTCCGGATCGACCTGGAAGCCCTCGGCAATCGCTATCGCGAGCTGGTGCGTACCGTCCATCCGGACCGATTCGCCGATGCCTCCGAGCGCGAGCAGCGACTGGCGCAGGCCAAGGCCGCCGAACTCAACGATGCCTACCAGACGCTGAAAAGCGTTCCGCGTCGCGCCCTGTACCTGCTGGCCCTGCGCGGTGATGCGCTGCCGCTGGAAGCCACGGTGCAGGATCCGGAGTTTCTCCTGCAGCAGATGCAGTTGCGCGAGGATCTGGAAGACCTGCAGGACAGTGCCGATCTCGATGGCGTGGCGCAGTTCAAGCGTCAGCTGAAGTCTGCCCAGCAACGGCTGGAAGAGGATTTCGCTGATTGCTGGGATGACGCGGCCCGTCGTGACCTGGCTGAGCGCCTGGTGCGTCGCATGCAGTTCCTCGACAAGCTGGCGCAAGAAGTGCGGCAGCTGGAAGAGCGACTCGACGATTAATCCGCGCGGCCCGTGCCGCGCCCGATAGCCTGATTAGAAACCGCATGGCCCTACTGCAGATCGCCGAGCCCGGACAAACCCCCCAGCCACACCAGCGTCGTCTGGCCGTGGGGATCGACCTGGGCACCACGAATTCCCTGGTCGCTGCCGTGCGCAGCGGCGTCGCGGCTCCGCTGCCGGACGACCGCGGCGAAGTCATCCTGCCGTCGGCGGTGCGTTACCATGCCGATCGCATCGAGGTGGGCGAGAGCGTTCGTGCCGCCGCTTCGCAAGACCCGCTGAACTCCATCATCTCGGTCAAGCGCTTCATGGGGCGCGGCCTGGAAGACGTGAAACAGCTGGGCGGCCAATTGCCGTACCGCTTCACCCAGGGCGAATCGCACATGCCCTTCATCGAGACCGTCCAGGGCGCCAAGAGTCCGGTGGAAGTCTCGGCAGAAATTCTCCGTGTCCTGCGTCAGCGTGCCGAAGCCACCCTGGGGGGCGAGCTCGTGGGTGCGGTGATCACCGTTCCCGCCTATTTCGACGACGCCCAGCGCCAGGCCACCAAGGATGCTGCGCGCCTGGCCGGCCTGCACGTGCTGCGCCTGCTCAATGAGCCGACCGCTGCTGCTGTGGCCTACGGTCTGGACAAGAATGCCGAAGGCCTGGTCGCCATCTACGATCTCGGCGGCGGGACTTTTGATATTTCCATCCTGCGCCTGACCCGTGGCGTCTTCGAAGTCCTCGCCACCGGTGGCGATACCGCCCTGGGTGGTGACGATTTTGACCACGCCATCGCCGGCTGGATCATCGAGCAGGCCTGTATCTCGGCTGATCTCGATCCAGGCGCCCAGCGCCGCCTGCTGCAGACCGCCTGCGCAGCCAAGGAAGCCCTGACCGATAGCGCCAGCGTTGCCGTTGCCTACGACAGCTGGACCGGCGTATTGACCCGCGTCCAGCTGGAAGCCCTGATCGACCCGCTGATCCAGCGCAGTCTCAAATCCTGCCGTCGTGCGGTGCGTGACTCCGGCGTCGAGCTGGAAGAGGTGAGCGCCGTGGTCATGGTCGGTGGTTCCACTCGCGTGCCGCGCGTTCGCGAACTCGTGGGCGAGCTGTTCGGTCGTGAGCCGCTGACCGATATCGACCCGGATCAGGTGGTTGCCATTGGTGCCGCCATCCAGGCCGATGCCCTGGCGGGTAACAAGCGTGGCGAAGAGCTGCTGCTGCTGGATGTGATCCCTCTGTCGCTCGGCCTGGAAACCATGGGCGGGTTGATGGAGAAGGTGATTCCGCGCAACACCACCATTCCGGTGGCGCGTGCTCAGGAATTCACCACCTACAAGGATGGCCAGACGGCCATGATGATTCACGTGCTGCAAGGCGAGCGTGAGCTGGTCAAGGACTGCCGGTCCCTGGCGCGCTTCGAGCTGCGTGGCATTCCGCCGATGGTGGCGGGCGCGGCGAAGATTCGCGTCAGCTTCCAGGTCGACGCCGACGGCCTGCTGGGCGTTTCTGCCCGCGAGTTGTCCTCCGGCGTCGAGGCGAGCATCCAGGTCAAGCCGTCCTACGGCCTGACCGATGGCGAAATCGCCCGCATGCTGCAGGATTCCTTCCAGTATGCCGGCGACGACATGGCTGCCCGCGCCCTGCGCGAGCAGCAGGTCGAGGCCCAGCGCCTGCTGGAAGCCGTGCAGTCCGCGCTGGACGCCGACGGGGAGCGCCTGCTCGACGCCGACGAGCGCCTGGTCATCGACGCCGGCATGGACTCGCTGCGCGAGCTGGCCACTGGCAGCGATGCCACGGCCATCGAACTACAGATCAAGCGTCTGTCCCAGCTGACCGACGCCTTTGCCGCGCGCCGTATGGACGCTACCGTCAAAGCCGCACTGGCCGGTCGCCGGCTCAACGAAATCGAGGAATAAGCGAAGATGCCGCAGATCGTCTTTCTGCCCCACGCCGAACACTGCCCCGAGGGTGCGGTGATCGAAGCCCAGCCGGGCGAAACCATCATGAAGGCGGCCCTGCGCAACGGCATCGAGATCGAGCACGCCTGCGAGATGTCCTGCGCCTGCACCACCTGTCACGTGGTCGTGCGTGAAGGCTTCAACTCGATGGAAGCCTCCGATGAGCTGGAGGACGACATGCTGGACAAGGCCTGGGGCCTGGAGCCGGATTCGCGCCTGTCCTGCCAGGCGGTGGTCGGTGAGACTGATCTCGTGGTGGAAATTCCGAAGTACACCATCAACCAGGTGTCCGAAGGTCACTGAGGCGGAGCGTACGCATGAGTCTGAAATGGGTTGATGTGCTCGAAATCGCCATCCAACTGACCGAAACCAAGCCGGACGTCGATCCGCGCTACGTGAATTTCGTCGATCTGCACCGCTGGGTGCTGGCATTGCCGGAGTTCAGCGACGATCCTTCCCGTGGTGGGGAAAAGGTCCTGGAGGCCATTCAGGCCGCCTGGATCGAAGAAGCCGACTGAGGGTGCGGCTCACCAGAGCCGCGTACCCATTTGTCATGAACCCGCGTATAATTCGCGGGTTTTATCTTTAGGTGAGCTGTTGAAAATTTCCCCGAGGGAATTTTCCAGCCGCCGGCCCTGTCGCAGTCGGGCCGGCTTCGCGGCTGCCGCCCATCGGGCGCGGCGCGCGGCAAACCCTAGAATCGCAGGAGCTCCTGGCCACGCCAGGGGCTTCTTGGCATTACCAACCTTGCTTTTCGGAGTTATTTCCATGGCCCTGCAACGTACCTTCTCCATCATCAAGCCCGACGCCGTTTCCAAGAACGTCATCGGCGAAATCCTGACCCGCTTCGAGAAAGCCGGCCTGCGCGTTGTCGCTTCCAAGATGGTTCAGCTGTCCGAGCGCGAAGCGGGCGGTTTCTACGCCGAGCACAAAGAGCGTCCCTTCTTCAAGGATCTGGTTGCCTTCATGACCTCCGGTCCGGTCGTTGTTCAGGTTCTGGAAGGCGAAGACGCCATCCTGCGCAACCGTGAACTGATGGGCGCCACCGATCCGAAGAAAGCCGACGCTGGCACCATCCGCGCCGACTTCGCCGTTTCCATCGACGAGAACGCCGTACACGGTTCCGACTCGGAAGCTTCCGCGGCTCGCGAAATCGCTTACTTCTTCTCCAGCACCGAGGTGTGCGAGCGCATTCGCTGATCCAGGCGAATGAGCGAGGGTGAATCCATGACTGATACCGCTGTAAAGGCCAACCTGCTGGGCATGACCAAGCCCCAGCTCGAGGAATTCTTCGAGTCCATCGGTGAAAAGCGCTTCCGCGCTGGCCAGGTGATGCAATGGATTCACCACTTTGGCGCCCTGGAATTCAGCGCCATGACGAACGTCGGCAAGGCCTTGCGCGAAAAGCTCGAGGCCGTTGCCGAAATTCGTCCCCCGGAGATCGTCAGCCAGGACATTTCCGCTGACGGTACCCGCAAGTGGGTGGTGCGCGTGGCCTCGGGCAGTTGCGTCGAGACCGTGTACATCCCGCAAGGCGGCCGCGGCACCCTGTGCGTGTCGTCCCAGGCCGGTTGCGCCCTGGACTGCAGCTTCTGCTCCACGGGCAAGCAAGGCTTCAACAGCGACCTGACCTCTGCCGAGATCATCGGCCAGGTGTGGATCGCCAACCAGTCGTTCGGGACCATCCCGGGCAAGATCGACCGTGCCATCACCAATGTGGTGATGATGGGCATGGGCGAGCCGCTGCTGAACTTCGACAACGTCGTGACCGCCATGAGCATCATGATGGAAGACCTCGGCTACGGTATTTCCAAGCGCAAGGTGACCCTGTCCACCTCCGGCGTGGTGCCGATGATCGACAAGCTCGCCGAGGTGACCGACGTGTCCCTGGCCCTGTCGCTGCACGCACCCAACGACGAACTGCGCAACAAGCTGGTACCAATCAACAAGAAGTACCCGCTCGAAATGCTCCTCGACTCCTGCTACCGCTACATCACGCGTCTGGGCAAGGAGCGCGTGCTGACCGTCGAGTACACCCTGCTGGCCGGTGTCAACGACCAGCCCGAGCACGCTGAGCAACTGATCGCACTGCTCAAGGATTTTCCTTGCAAGATCAACCTGATTCCGTTTAATCCGTTCCCGCACTCCGGCTACGAGCGTCCGAGCAACAATGCCATTCGCCGTTTCCAGGACATGCTGCACAAGAGCGGCTTCAACGTGACTGTGCGGACTACTCGCGGCGACGATATCGATGCCGCCTGCGGCCAGCTGGTAGGCCAGGTGATGGACCGCACCCGCCGCAGCGAACGCTATATTGCGGTGCGTCAGCTGGCAGCCGAGGCCGAGCAGGCCGCGCCCGCCACCAACCGAAACTGAACTAGGGAGGATTCCAATGACCCTGCGCGCCGCGCTGTGCTTACTGTTGGCAACCGTGCTGACGGGTTGCGTGACGACTGGTAAACAGGATCCTCTGAAGACCGAGAAGGGCCGGGACGAGGCGCGGGACGCCTACATCCAGCTCGGCATCGGTTACCTGCAGATGGGCAATACCGAACAGGCCAAGGTGCCGCTGCGCCAGGCTCTGGATATCGACTCTTCCAGCGCTGACGCCCATGCCGCCCTGGCCGTGGTCTATCAGGTGGAGAAGGAGCCCAAGCTCGCCGAGAGCGAATTCCGCAAGGCACTGTCCTCGCGTTCGGGCGATGCGCGCATCCTGAACAACTATGCGGGCTTCCTGTTCGAGCAGAAGCGCTACCAGGAAGCCTACGATACCTACATGAAGGCCACCGAAGACGGGCTCTATTCCGAGCGCTCGCGCATCTTCGAGAACCTCGGCCTGGTCAGCATGAAGCTCAACAACCGCGCACAGGCCAAGGAGTTCTTCGAGAAGGCCATCCGCCTGAATCGCAATTCGACGGGGGCGTTGCTCGAACTGGCTGATCTCAGCTACCAGGATCGCGAGTACGTGCCGGCTCGCTCCTTCTACGAGGAATACCTCAAGCGGGGCCCGCAGACCGCGCGCAGCCTGCTGCTGGGGATTCGACTGGCAAAGATCTACGACGACCGGGATACCGCTGCCAGCTACGGGCTGCAACTCAAGCGCCTGTATCCCGCTTCTCCTGAATACCAGGCATACCAGGCGGATAAATAATGAATACGTCGCAGTCCGATGTCATCGGCACGACCCGCGCCAACCCTGGCGAAACCCTGCGTCAGGCGCGTGAGAGCAAGGGCTGGAGCACCGCTCAGGTCGCTGGCCAGCTGAACCTGACCGAAAACGCCCTGCGCCAGCTGGAACAGGGCTCGTTCGACCAGTTGCCGGGCCACACCTTTGCCCGCGGCTATATCCGCGCCTACGCCAAGCTGCTGGGCATGGATCAGGCCCAGATGGTCACCGCCTTCGATCAGTACACCGGCACCGACGCCACTGGCAGCAATGTCCAGGCGCTCGGTCGCGTGGTCGAGCCTGTACGCCTGTCACGCAACCTGCTGCGCCTGTTCAGCCTGGTCCTGCTCGCCGTGCTGATCGGCTTCGGCTATTTCTGGTGGCAGGAGCGCTCTGCACGCCCGGCCGAGACCGGTAGCCTGAACATGGAGCACGTCGAGGTCGAAAGCGCTGACGGCACTACCGAGATTCACACCCTCGACGAGCCGGAAGACCAGGCTGTCACCGAGGACCAGGCCAACACACCGGCAGTTCCGAGCGAACCGGTTGGCGATAACGGCAGCACCGAGGGCCCGGCGGAGGCCGCTCCGTCGACCGCCACTGCCCCGACCGCTCCGGGCGTTCCTGCTGCGGCCGAAACTGCGCCGGCCCAGGCCCCGATCGTCCCGGCTCAGCAGCCGGCCGCCCAGCAGCCCGTCGCTCCGGCTGTTCCGGTCGAGCCCGCTGCCCAGCCCTCCGTACCCGCCGCTCCGGTGGTCGCTGCGGCCGGCCAGGGCGTAGTCAAGGTTCAATTCACCGCCGATTGCTGGACCCAGGTGACCGACGCCGATGGCAAGGTCGTCCTCGAGGGCCTCAAGCGCAAGGGTGATTCGCTGGAGGTTGCTGCCAAGGCGCCGGTCCAGCTGCGCCTGGGCTATGCCCAGGGTGCCCAGGTCAGCTACAACGGCCAGCCTGTCGAAGTCACACCGGCGCGCGGTGGCACCGCACGCCTGAAGTTGGGTGGACAGTAAGATGCATTGCGAGTCTCCGATCAAACGTCGCCTGTCCCGCAAGATCTGGGTAGGTAACGTGCCGGTAGGTGGGGATGCCCCCATCGCCGTGCAGAGCATGACCAACACCGATACCCTCGATGTGGCCGCTACCGTGGCCCAGATCCGGCGTCTGGAAGACGCGGGCGCGGACATTGTCCGCGTCTCCGTGCCGGACATGGATGCCGCCGAGGCCTTCGGCAAGATCAAGCAGCAGGTCAAGGTGCCGCTGGTTGCCGATATCCACTTCGACTACAAGATCGCCCTGCGCGTCGCCGAACTGGGCGTCGATTGCCTGCGCATCAACCCCGGCAACATCGGCCGTGAAGACCGGGTCAAGGCTGTGGTGGATGCCGCCCGCGAGCGCAACATCCCGATCCGTATCGGCGTCAACGCCGGTTCGCTGGAGAAGGACCTGCAGAAGAAGTACGGCGAGCCGACTCCCGAGGCGTTGCTGGAATCGGCCATGCGCCACGTCGATCACCTCGACCGCCTGGACTTCCAGAACTTCAAGGTCAGCGTGAAGGCCTCCGACGTGTTCATGGCCGTCGCTGCCTACCGCCTGCTGGCCAAGCAGATCGACCAACCCCTGCACCTGGGCATCACCGAAGCCGGTGGCCTGCGTTCGGGCACCGTGAAGTCGGCCGTCGGCCTGGGCATGCTGCTCGCCGAAGGCATTGGCGACACCATCCGCATCTCGCTGGCCGCCGACCCGGTGGAAGAGATCAAGGTCGGCTTCGACATCCTCAAGTCGCTGCGCCTGCGCTCCCGTGGCATCAACTTCATCGCCTGCCCGAGCTGCTCGCGGCAGAACTTCGATGTGGTGAAGACCATGAACGAGCTGGAAGGCCGCCTGGAGGACCTGCTGGTCCCGCTGGACGTCGCCGTGATCGGCTGCGTAGTCAACGGCCCGGGCGAAGCCAAGGAAGCTCATATCGGTCTCACCGGCGGTACCCCGAGCAACCTGATCTACATCGACGGCAAGCCGGCGCAGAAACTGCAGAACGATAACCTGGTGGATGAGCTGGAACGGCTGATCCGCGAAAAAGCGGCCGAGAAGGCCGAGGCCGACGCCGCACTCATCGTGCGCGGCTGACCGCAACAAGGATCCTAAGTGAGCAAGTCCCTGCAAGCCATCCGTGGCATGAACGACATCCTGCCGGACCAGACGCCGGCCTGGCGCTATCTGGAACGTACCTTCGCCGGCCTGCTGGACCGCTACGGCTACAGCGAGATCCGCCTGCCGATCCTCGAGTTCACCGAGCTCTTCGCCCGCGGCATCGGCGAAGGTACCGACGTGGTCGACAAGGAGATGTACACCTTCCTCGACCGCAACGGTGAGTCCCTGACCATGCGTCCGGAAGGCACTGCGGGTTGCGTCCGCGCCGTGCTCGAGCATGGCCTGTCGGGCGGCGGCCAGGTGCAGAAACTGTGGTACACCGGCCCGATGTTCCGCTACGAGAAGCCGCAGAAAGGCCGCTACCGCCAGTTCCACCAGATCGGCGTGGAAGTCTTCAACCTGCCCGGCCCGGACATCGACGCCGAGCTGATCATCCTCACCTGGCGCCTGTGGCAGAAGCTGGGCATGGCCGATGCCGTGACCCTGCAACTGAATACCCTGGGCTCCAGCGAGGCGCGTGCTCGCTACCGCGACGACCTGGTGGCCTATCTGCAGGAACGTTTCGACCAACTGGACGAAGACAGCCAGCGCCGCATGACCACCAATCCGCTGCGCATCCTCGACAGCAAGGTCGAGAGCACCCAGGCCCTGCTGGTCGGTGCGCCGAGCCTGCATGATTACCTGGACGACGAGTCGATCGCCCACTTCGAGGGCCTGAAGGCTCGCCTGGACGCGGTTGGCCTGCGCTACGAGATCAACCAGAAGCTGGTTCGCGGCCTGGACTACTACTGCCGCACCGCATTCGAATGGGTCACCGACAAGCTCGGCGCCCAGGGCACAGTCTGCGGCGGGGGCCGCTACGACGGCCTGGTCAGCCAGTTCGGTGGCAAGCCGACTCCGGGCGTTGGCTTCGCCATGGGTGTGGAGCGCCTGGTGCTGCTGCTGGAAACCCTGGGCGTGGTCCCGGCCGAGCTGAATCGCCCTGCCGACCTCTACGTCTGTGCCTTCGGCGAACCGGCGGAGCTGGCTGCACTGACCCTGGCCGAACAACTGCGGGAGGCCATTCCGGGCCTGCGCCTGCTGGTCAACGCCGGTGCCGGCAGCTTCAAGAGCCAGTTCAAGAAGGCCGACAAGAGCGGCGCGCAATTCGCCATGATTCTGGGTGACGACGAACTGGCCAACCGCGTGGTAGGTTTCAAGCCCCTGCGTGGCGAGGGCGAACAACAGAATATCGCCTGGGATGCTCTGCCCGAGCACCTGGCTGCCTGCCTCAAGCAGGCCTGAATCGAGCGGATAGGAGTATTGGGGTGAGTAACCGTACCGAAGAAGAACAGATCGCTGACATCAAGGACTGGTGGCAGCGTAACGGCATGCCCCTGCTGACCGGTGCCGCTCTGGCGCTGATCGTGGTGTTCGGCTGGCAGGCCTGGAAGAAGTATCAGACCAACCAGTCCCAGGGCGCTTCCATGATCTACCAGGCCCTGCTGGAAACTGCACTGAACCCGACCGGCAAGCCCGACACCGCCAAGGTTGCCGAGCTCGCTGGCAAGCTGACCAGCGAATACGCCGGCACCCCGTACGCCCAGTACGGCCGCCTGTTCGTCGCCAAGGTTGCGGTGGACAACGGCAAGCTGGACGACGCTGTCCTCGAGCTCAAGTCCGTGGTCGACAAGCCGGTCGACGCGACCCTGGGCGAGCTGGCTCGCCAGCGCCTTGCCCGTGTCCTGGCTGCCCAGGGCAAGGCCGAAGACGGTCTGAAGCTGCTCGACGGCAACGTCGACAAGGCGTACGTGGCTACCCGCGAAGAGCTGCGCGGTGACCTGCTGCTCCAGCTCAAGCGCATTGACGATGCTCGCGTCGCCTACGAAAAGGCCAAGGCTGCCCTGCCGGAAGACGCTGCCGTTGGCGCTCTGCAGATGAAACTCGACGACCTGGCCAAGGGAGACGCCTGAGATGTTGCGTTGGAAACACGTTGCACTGCTGGCACTGACCCTGATGGCTGTGGGTTGCAGCAGCAATAGCAAGAAAGAACTGCCGCCGGCCGAACTGACCGATTTCAAGGAAGAGGTTCGCCTGGAGAAACAGTGGAGCCGCTCGGTCGGTGACGGCCAGGGCGACCTGTACAACCTGCTCGAACCTGCCGTGGATGGCCAGACCATCTACGCCGCGTCTGCCGAAGGCCGCGTCATGGCCATCCAGCGCGAAACCGGCGACGTGCTGTGGAAGAAAGACCTCGACCTGCCGGTCTCCGGCGCTGTCGGCGTAGGCAACGGCATGGTCCTGCTGGGCACCCTGCGCGGCGACGTGATCGCCCTGGACGCAGGTTCGGGTGAGCAGAAGTGGCGCGCCAAGGTCACCAGCGAAGTGCTGGCCGCCCCGGCTACCAACGGTGACGTGGTGGTGGTGCAGACCCAGGATGACAAGCTGATCGGCTTCGACGCCGCTACCGGCAACCAGCGCTGGATCTACGAAGGCACCGTACCGGTGCTGACCCTGCGTGGGACTGGCGCTCCGCTGATCGCCGGCCGCCTGGCCCTGGCAGGTCTTGCCAGCGGCAAGGTCGTCGCTGTGGATGTGGAGCGCGGCCTGCCGGTGTGGGAAGCGCGTGTCGCCATTCCGCAAGGCCGTTCCGAACTGGACCGCGTCGTCGACATCGACGGCGGCCTGTTGCTGGTCGACAACGTTCTCTATGTGGCCAGCTACCAGGGCCGTGCCGCGGCGCTGGACGTCGGCACCGGTCGCGTACTCTGGCAGCGTGAAGCTTCCAGCTACGTGGGCGTCGCCGAAGGCACTGGCAGCGTGTTCATCAGCCAGGCCAGCGGCACTGTGGAAAGCCTCGATTCCCGTGGTTCGTCCTCGCTGTGGAGCAACGACGCGCTGGCTCGTCGCCAGTTGTCCGCTCCGGCCGTGCTGTCGAGCAACGTGGTCGTTGGTGACCTGGAAGGTTACGTGCACCTGCTGAGCCAGGTGGACGGTCGTTTCGTGGGCCGCGAGAAGGTCGACGGTGACGGCGTGCGGGTTCGCCCGCTGGTAGTCGGCAGCTGGATGTACGTGTTCGGCAACAGCGGCAAGCTGGTCGCCTACACGATTCGCTAAGCTGAGTGTTACTGCCGGCCGCTGCCGTGAAAAACGGCAGCGGCCGTCGTGTTTTCTGAAAATCAAATTTCCTGGAGAGCCGCATGGTTCCCGTAATAGCCCTGGTGGGCCGCCCGAACGTCGGCAAGTCCACCCTGTTCAACCGCCTGACCCGCACCCGTGACGCCATCGTCGCCGAGTACGCAGGGCTGACCCGAGACCGCCAGTACGGCGAGGCCAAGTGGCAGGGCAAGAAATTCATCGTCATCGATACCGGCGGTATCTCCGGTGACGAAGAGGGTATCGACGCCAAGATGGCCGAGCAGTCGCTGCAGGCCATCGAAGAGGCCGATGCCGTCCTGTTCATGGTCGACTCCCGCGCCGGTCTTACCGCCGCGGACGAGATGATCGGCGAACACCTGCGCAAGAAGAACAAGCGCACTTACCTGGTGGCCAACAAGGTCGACACCGTCGATCCGGACATCGCTCGCGCCGAGTTCAGCCCGCTGGCCCTGGGGCATGCGATCCCGATCGCCGCCGCCCACGGCCGCGGCATCACCCAGATGCTGCAGGAAGCCCTGGGCGAGATGTTCGCGCCCGAGCCCGAGGCGCCGGAAGACAACGACCTGCCCGGCGAGATGGAAGAAGTCGCCGAAGGCGAGGAAGCCAAGCGCATCCCCGGCCCGAGCGAGAAGGATGGCATCAAGATCGCCATCATCGGTCGCCCCAACGTCGGCAAGTCCACGCTCGTGAACCGCATGCTCGGTGAAGAGCGGGTGATCGTGTACGACCAGGCCGGCACCACCCGCGACAGCATCTACATCCCCTTCGAGCGCAACGAAGAAAAGTACACCCTGATCGACACCGCGGGCGTGCGCCGCCGCGGCAAGATCTTCGAGGCGGTGGAAAAGTTCTCCGTGGTGAAGACCCTGCAGGCGATCCAGGACGCCAACGTGGTCATCTTCGTCATGGACGCCCGCGAAGGCGTGGTCGAGCACGACCTCAACCTGCTCGGCTTCGTGCTGGAGACCGGCCGTGCGCTGGTCATTGCGCTGAACAAGTGGGACGGCATGGAGTCGGCCGAGCGCGACTACGTGAAGACCGAACTCGAGCGCCGGCTGATGTTCGCCGACTTCGCCGACATCCACTTCATCTCCGCGCTGCACGGCACTGGCGTCGGCCACCTGTACAAGTCGGTGCAGGACTCCTTCCGTTCCGCCGTGACGCGCTGGCCCACCAGCAAGCTCACGCAGATCCTGGAAGACGCCATCCAGGTCCACCAGCCGCCGATGGTCAATGGCCGTCGCATCAAGCTGCGCTATGCGCACCTGGGTGGCGCCAACCCGCCGCTGATCGTGATCCACGGCAACCAGGTGGACGCGGTGCCCAAGGCCTACACGCGCTACCTCGAGAAGACCTTCCGCCGCGTGCTGAAGCTGGTCGGTACGCCGATCCGCATCGAGTACAAGGGCGGTGACAACCCGTTCGAGGGCAAGAAGACCCAGCTCACCGATCGCCAGGTCAACAAGAAGCGCCGCCTGATGTCGCACCACAAGAAGGCGGAGAAGAAGAAGAAGGACAAACGTAAATAACGTCTGTCAGGCTTTAGACCGCAAGCCGCAGGCGATAGAGTAGGGACTTCCCTCTCATCGCCTGCAGCCTGTAGTCACGCCATGCTCACCAGCAAACTGCCGAATGTCGGCACCACCATCTTTACCCGCATGTCCCAGCTCGCCGCCGAAAGCGGGGCGCTGAATCTCTCTCAGGGCTTCCCGGACTTCCCCGGCCCCGCGCCGCTGCTCGAAGCGGTCACCCGCCACGTCATGGCCGGGCACAACCAGTACAGCCCGATGACCGGCCTGCCGGCGCTGCGCGAACAGGTCGCGCTCAAGGTTGCGAACCTCTATGGCCGCAACGTCAGCGCCGACGCCGAGGTGACCATCGTCCCCGGTGCGACCGAAGGAATCTTCTGTGCCGTGCAGGCGCTGATCCGCACCGGCGACGAAGCGATCGTCCTCGATCCCTGCTACGACAGCTACGAGCCTTCCGTGGAACTGGCCGGCGGCCGCTGCGTGCACGTCGCGCTGACCCAGCCCGGTTTCCGCATCGACTGGCAGCGCCTGGCGGATGCCATCACCCCGCGCACGCGCCTGATCTTCCTCAACAGCCCGCACAACCCCAGTGGTGCGCTGATCGACCGCGCCGACCTGGATCGCCTGGCCGAGCTGATTCGCGACCGCGAGATCTACGTGATCAGCGACGAAGTCTACGAGCACCTGATCTACGACGGCGTGCCGCACGCCAGTGTGCTGGCTCACGACGAGCTGTATCCGCGTGCCTTTGTCATCAGCTCGTTTGGCAAGACCTACCATGTCACCGGCTGGAAGACTGGCTACGTGGTGGCACCGCCGGCGCTGTCGGCGGAGATGCGCAAGATCCACCAGTACGTGAACTTCTGTGGCGTGACCCCGCTGCAGTGGGCGCTGGCCGACTTCATGGCGGCGCACCCCGAACACCTGCGCGAACTGCCGGGCTTCTACCAGGCCAAGCGCGACCTGTTCTGCGACCTGCTGGAAGGTTCTCGCTTCACCTTCCAGCGTGCCGCCGGCACCTACTTCCAGGTCGTCGACTACTCGGCGATCCGCCCGGACCTCGATGACGTCGCGATGTCCGAATGGCTGACCCGTGAGCACGGCGTGGCGGCCATTCCAGTCTCGGTGTTCTACCAGCAGGCCCCGGCGGACATGCGCCTGGTGCGCTTCTGCTTCGCCAAGAAAGAGGAGACGCTGCGCCAGGCAGCGGAACGACTATGCGCGATCTGACCCAACTGGCCGACCTCAAGCTGGCGCTGGTGCAGACCACCCTGGTCTGGCACGACGCCAAGGCCAACCGCGAACGCTTCGAAGGACTGCTGGAAAGCGCCCGCGGCGCGGACGTAGTGATTCTCCCTGAGATGTTCACCACCGGCTTCTCCATGGACTCCGAGGTATTGGCCGAAGCGGAAGAGGGTGAAACCTACGCTTGGCTCCGTGTGCAGGCGGGCAAGCTCGATGCCGTGGTCTGCGGCAGCGTGATCATCCGTGCGGCCGACGGCAGCCACCGCAACCGCCTGCTGTGGGCGCGCCCGGACGGTGTGGTGCAGCACTACGACAAGCGTCACCTGTTCCGCATGGCTGGCGAGCACAAACACTACACCCCGGGCGAGCAGCAGGTGTTGCTGGAATGGAAAGGCTGGCGGATTCGCCCGCTGGTCTGCTACGACCTGCGCTTCCCGGTGTGGAGTCGCGATGCCCAGGATACCGACCTGCTGCTCTACACGGCCAACTGGCCAGCCGCGCGCCGGCAGCACTGGAACCGCCTGCTGCCGGCGCGGGCCATCGAAAACCTCTGCTACGTCGCAGCGGTCAACCGCGTCGGTGAAGACGGCAAGGGCCACGCCTATTCCGGCGACAGCCAGGTGCTCGACTTCCAGGGTGACAACCTGCTGGCCGCCGGCAATGCCGACGGGGTGTTCCAGATTGCGCTGAGCGCGACGGAGCTGGCGGCGTACCGCGAGCGCTTCCCGGCCAATCTCGATGCGGACGAGTTTGATATTCGGACGTAACGAATCTTGCCGGAGGGAGCGGGCCACGCCCGCTCCCTCCGGGTGCTGTTTCAATACGCGCTGGCAGTATTCAACCGCTGGATCGCCTCGTCACTGAGCGTCAGGTCGACCGCTGCGATCAGGTCCGGCAACTGCTCCAGCTTCGATGCACTGGCAATTGGCGCCGTGATGCTGGGGCGGGCCATCAACCAGGCCAGCGCGACCTGTGTCGGGGTGGCCTTGAGGTCGCCGGCAACGTCCTCCAGGGCATCGAGAATGGCGAAGCCGCGCTCGTTCATGAAGTTCTTCACCTTGTAGCCGCGCACGCTGCTCTTGCCCAGGTCCGCTTCGCTGCGGTACTTGCCGGTGAGGAAGCCGGCGGCCAGTGAATAGAAACTGATCACTCCGAGCCCCAACTGCTGCACCGTGGGTTCCAACTGGGTCTCGTAGTTGGCACGGTCGTAGAGGTTGTAGTTGGGTTGCAGGCTCTGGTAGTTCGGCAGCTTCAGGCGATCACAGACCTCGCGTGCTTCGCGCAGGCGCCTGGCCTCCAGGTTCGATGCGCCGATCACCCGCACCTTGCCCATCTCCACCGCTTCGGCGAAGGCGCCCATGGTTTCCTCCATGGAGGTGTGTGGGTCATCGCAATGGGACTGGTAGAGGTCGATGTAGTCGGTCTGCAGGCGCTTGAGCGAACGCCCCAGCGCCTGCTCGATGTACACCGCCGACAGGCCCTTGTGGCCGTTGCCCATGTCCATGCCGACCTTGGTGGCGATCTGTACCTGGTTGCGCTTGCCGGTCTTCTTCAGCCATTTGCCGATCAGGATTTCCGACTCGCCGCCCTCGTGGCCGGGCACCCAGCGCGAATAGACGTCGGCGGTATCGATACAGTTGAGCCCGGCGTCCACCAGCGCATCCAGCAGACGGAACGAGGTCGCCTCGTCGGCGGCCCAGCCAAATACGTTGCCGCCAAATACCAGCGCGGGAATCTTCAGGCCCGATTGGCCGAGTTCGCGAGTACGCATCTGCTTTGGCTCCAGAGGATTTGCGGGAACCCTCAGTGTAGACGCCGCCCATCCCTTCGCCGGGGCGAATGGCCGGCAGTGCCGCGCCGGCTGGTCTATCATGGCGGCCAGTCCAACTGCCGAGTGCCGAACATGACCACGACTCCCTACCTGCTGGACCAGCTGGAAACCGCCGACATGCTGTTGATCGACGGTCTGCACGCCTGGCAGTTCGAGCTCAACGAGGCATTGCTGGATCAGGCCGACGCCGCTGCCCACGCCGACCAGCCGTTCGCCAGCGAAGACGTGGTGCTGCAGATCGAGTCCATCGACGGCCGCGATCGCCGCGAATGGCGTTTCAGCTACAACCAGGTGATGGAGGCCAGCTACCAGGCCGAAGACGAGACCTGGCTGCTGCAATCGGGCGACCAGCAACACCGACTCTGCTGCCTCGGTGCCGTCGCTGCCAGCGGCGACGACGAGTAGGTGTCCCGGTAAACATGATGAAGGCCCCGTGAGGGGCCTTCTTCGTTCCAGGACTCAGAACGCCAGCGGGTAGCTGGTGATGAAGCGCACTTCGTCGTAGTCGCTGGCGTAGCGGCTGCGGACCGTGGAGGTGCGCATCAGGAAGGACAGGGTTCTCAGCGGCCCGCTCTGGATCGTGTAGCCAATGTCGGTGTCGCGCTCGTACTCATGACCATCGCTCTTGGCCGGGCGCACGATATCGGTGCCCTTGGTGTAGCGCGTCATCAGGGTCAGGCCGGGCAGGCCGAGGCTGGTGAAGTCATAGTCGTAGCGCAGTTGGTACGAACGCTCCTGTGCCCAGAAGAAGCCGCCGTTGGTGACCCAGTTGACCAGGTAGGGTTGCGGCGTGTTGCCCAGCAGCATGGGGAACATGTCCTCGCCCAGCATGCGCTGGTAGGTCGCCGACAGCGTGTGGCTGCCGTGCTTCACACCGAGCCGCGCACCGTAGGCGCGGTTGTCGATGCGCCCGGACAGCGCCTGCCCGGATTCCTCGTTGTGGAAGTAGCTCAGCGTGCCCAGCAGCGTGGTGTTTTCGCCGACCGGCTGCTTGAAGTTGGCGCCGACGTAGTGCTGGGCGTAGATGTCTTCCAGCAGGGCGAAGTAGTAGCTGGTGGACAGGCCGGGGGTCCATCGCGTGTCGACGCCGCCGAGGTTCAGCGTGTTGCTGTCCTGGCTGGCGGGGTGGGTGGCCAGGTAGAACGACTCGCGGTCGCTGGAGGCGCGGGTGCTGGTGTTCCAGAGCTGCGCGGCGGTGAACGTGAACCGATCCGACTCCTTCGACTCCAGCATCACGCCCTGGAAGGTCTGCGGCAGCACGCGCACATCGTCCTGGAAGATCACCGGCAGGCGTGGTTCCAGCAGGCCGACCTTCAGCGTGGTCTTCGAATAGCGCAGCTTGAGCGTCGCGCCGCCACGGCTGAAGTCATCCACCGGCTCGCCGGTGCTGCGGTTGTAAGGAAGGTTGCTGTCGTTGCTGGTGCCGGCGCCGCCGTCGAGCTTCAGGGCGTAGAAACCGGTGAAGTCCACGCCGACACCGATGCTGCCTTCGGTGAATCCTGAACTGAATCTCGCCAGTACGGCCTGGGACCAGCTGCCGGCCTGGGATTGCGGGGCGCTGTCCTGGCGGTAGTCGCGCAGCATGTAGACGTTGCGCAGGGTGGTGTCCAGGCGGCTGTCATCGATCAGCTCGGCCTGGGCGCAGAGGGGCATCAGCGCGCTGCACAGCAGCGCACCGGCAAAGTGATTACGGAACATCGTCATCTCCTGGGCGCCACTCGCCGGGGCGCAGGGCGCCACGCCGGCGAACGGGCGTACGTCGTGTCGAGGCGGGCGCGATCAGTTCGCGGCGGCGGTGTTGCTGTTCAGCGGCGCAACTGCATCGGTCTGGCCGGCGACGTGTTGCTCATCGCCCAGGCTGCGACGGAAGTGCTTGCGCCCGCTGCCCAGCAGCCACAGGCAAAGCAGCCCGGCCAGGGTGACGATGATGCCGAGGGACGAGCCGACGGCCTTCGGGTCCTTGAAG
The DNA here is from genome assembly GCF_057180225.1 of Pseudomonas sp. BB438. Taxonomy (NCBI): domain Bacteria; kingdom Pseudomonadati; phylum Pseudomonadota; class Gammaproteobacteria; order Pseudomonadales; family Pseudomonadaceae; genus Pseudomonas; species Pseudomonas sp. BB438. The sequence continues at coordinate 5,164,723 of NZ_CM170001.1, read as the reverse complement.
TACTGGTCGGTGAGTAACGCCACCAGGGTGGTGCCGATGCCCAGGCCGATCAGGTTGGAGACCAGCAGGAACAGCGCCGAGACCTGCGCGCGCAAGCGGTTGGGCGTGAGCACCTGCATGGCGGCCGCCGAGGTGGAGATGCAGAAGGCACAGAAGAACATCGCCGGGCCCATCAGCAGCACCGACAACTGCAGGCTCCCGGCCGTCACCGAGCCGATGACAAAGGGAATGGTGCAGGCCACGCCGAGCATGCCGCTGATCATCGCGGCGTCGCTGCGCCCGCGCTTCTGCAGCACGTCCACCAACCAGCCGGCGCAGAACACTCCGGCAGTGTTGAGCACCAGCAGGATGCCGCCGAGGATGTAGCCCACCTCCAGCGGCGTCAGGCCGTATTGGCGGATGTACAGGGCCGGCGCCCAGCCCATCAGCGCGTACTGGCACATGGCGAAGAAGGAGAAGCCGAGATAGTGGCAGGTGAAGGTTGCGCGATGGAGACGCAGGAAGCGCAGGCCATCGCCGAGGGTCGCCTTGTGCTCCGGGTTCGCCAGCTTGCGCGCCGGGTCACGGATGGTCAGTGCGATCAGCAGCGCCACCAGCACGCCGGGCAGGCCGACGATGAAGAATGCGATCTGCCAGGAACGCACCTGGCCCAGCCAGCCCAGGTCGATGGCCGGGACGTCGCGCAGCGCCTCGATCACGTAGCCGCCGACGAGGAAGGCCAGGCCGCCACCGAGGAAGGCGCCCATGGAGTACAGCCCCAGCGCGCGGCCGAGTTTCTCCTTGGGGAACAGGTCGGCGAGCATCGAGTAGGTCGCCGGTGTCAGCGCGGCTTCGCCGACGCCGACGCTCATGCGCGCCAGGAACATCTGCAGGAAGTTCTTCGACAGCCCGCACGCGGCGGTGGCGATGCTCCAGAAGGCCACGCCGATGGCGATGATCTTCACCCGCGAGGAGCGGTCGGCGAGATAGGCGATGGGCAGGCCCATGAAGGCATAGAACAGCGAGAAGGCCAGCCCGCTGAGCAGGCTGAACTGGGTATCGCTGATCTGCAGGTCGGCTTTGATCGGTTCGATCATCAGCGAGAGGATCTGCCAGTCAACGAAGGAGAAGATGTACGCCACCATGCACAGCACGACGACATACCAGGAATAGCGCGAAGCGCTGGCGGATTTCGGGTGTGGGGATTGCGGGTTCACGGTTACTGGCTCCTGAAGCGGGTGAAGGCAGATGGCCAAGCACGTCGAGCTCGTTGTTGTTGTAGGTAACCAGGCGCCTCTGTACGCAAGGCAGGGGCGGCCGAACGTGTCTGATTGCGTGACACGGTTTTTTGTTTGCCTGCCGCTTTGGCGGCAGTGCACGCAAGACTAGGGAAGGGGAGAGGCAGCGGTAATCGGGGCGAGTACCAGCATTGCGAAGACTTCCCCCTAGGGGACTAGGGGGAATCTTTAGGCGGGAATCAGAGCTCTACGCCGAAGATGTAGACCAGGAAGAACGAGACGACGAGGATCACCGCGATGACGGCGAGCAGGAACAGCAGGCTGATGCCGAAGGCGCGCCAGTTCGATCGCCACTGGCCGCCGCCGGCGAGGTGCTGCTCCAGCGCAGCGCCAAAGGACTGCTTGGCGAACTGGTACATCCCGACGACCGAGGCCACGGCGATGGGTGTTCCGGAGATGTTGTCCGGCAGGAAGTAACCAAGGATGAAGATGCCGAGGGTAAAGCCGAGCCCCATCAGCCAGGCGTTGCGGACATCGCTGTCGCGACCCAGTGCCTTGAGGTTCTGTACGACGACCCAGGCCCCTGCGATGGGCGTGCCGAAGAAGGTGGCGATGCCGACGGCGGCGAGGCGATAGAGCGGTTCGCCGGTGGCGGTGGTCGCTGCGTCCTGGAGAACGGCGGTCGGCGTCTGGAAGGGATTGTCCTGAGGGGTATCCGTCATGTTTTCGCTCCTTCGAAAACAGCCCCGGACGCACGCGGCGTCCGGGGCAAAGGGACTTTCAGGTTAGCAGAGGCTTACGCGGCTTTCGCGTGGCCCAGCGTCACGGCGCGGTTCAGGGCGCTGAACAGCGCACGGAAGCTCGCGGTGGTGATGTTTTCATCGATGCCGATGCCGTGCAGCGAGCGACCACCCTCGACGCGCAGCTCGATGTAGGCGGCCGCGCGGGCGTTGGTGCCGGCGCCGATGGCGTGCTCGTTGTAGTCCATGATCTCGACGTCCACCGGCAGCGAGGCGACCAGGGCTTCCAAGGTGCCCTTGCCCTTGCCGTGCCAGCGGTGCTGCTCGCCCTTGTGGGTCACGTCGATGTCGATGGCACAGATACCGTTCTCTTCCTGCAGGCGGTAGTTCTTCAGGCCGAACGGGGAAACAGCCTGAAGGTACTCGGTCTGCAGCAGGGTGTAGATCTGCTCGGCAGTCATCTCCAGGCCCAGGCGATCGGTCTCGTTCTGCACGACCTGGCTGAACTCGATCTGCATGCGGCGCGGCAGGCTGATGCCATATTCCTGTTCGAGCAGGAAGGTGATGCCGCCCTTGCCGGACTGGCTGTTCACGCGGATCACTGCCTCGTAACTGCGGCCGATGTCCGCCGGGTCGATCGGCAGGTACGGCACTTCCCACACGGCATCCGGCTGTTGCTGGGCGAAGCCCTTGCGGATGGCGTCCTGGTGGGAGCCGGAGAAGGCGGTGTGGACCAGGTCGCCGACGTACGGGTGACGCGGGTGCACTGGGATCTGGTTGCACTCTTCCACCACTTTGCGCACAGCGTCGATGTCGGAGAAGTCCAGTTCGGGGTCGATGCCCTGGGTGTACATGTTCAGCGCCATGGTCACCAGGCAGAGGTTGCCGGTGCGCTCGCCGTTGCCGAACAGGCAGCCTTCGACGCGGTCGGCGCCGGCCATCAGGGCCAGTTCCGACGCGGCAACGCCAGTGCCACGGTCGTTGTGGGTGTGCAGGCTGATCAGCACGCTGTCGCGCTTGTTGATCTGGCGGCCGAACCACTCGATCTGGTCGGCGTAGTTGTTCGGGGTGGCGCACTCGACGGTGGCGGGCAGGTTGAGGATCAGGCGGTTCGCCGGGGTCGGCTGGAACACCTCGATCACCGCGTTGCACACCTCGACGGCGAAGTCGGTCTCGGTGGAGCTGAACACCTCCGGCGAGTACTCGAAGCCCCACTGGGTTTCCGGCGCGGCTTCGGCCAGGCGCTTGATGGTCTGACCGGCGGCCACGGCGATGGCTTTCACCCCCGCCTTGTCCTGGTTGAAGACGATCTTCCGGAAGCTCGGTGCGCAGGCGTTGTAGTAGTGGACGATGGCTTTCTTCGCGCCCTTGAGGGACTCGAAGGTGCGCTCGATGAGGTCGTCGCGGGCCTGGGTCAGCACCTGGATGGTGACGTCATCGGGAATGTGGTCATTCTCGATCAGCTCGCGCACGAAGTCGAAGTCGGTCTGCGAGGCGGACGGGAAGCCCACTTCGATTTCCTTGAGGCCCACCTGAACCAGGCACTTGAAGAAGCGCATCTTCTTCTCGGCGTCCATCGGCTCGATCAGGGACTGGTTACCATCGCGCAGGTCGGTCGACAGCCAGATCGGCGCCTTGTCGATGATCTTGTCCGGCCAGGTACGGTCGGGCAGGGTGATCTGGGTGAAGGCGCGGTACTTCTTCGATGGGTCTTTCAACATGCTCATGAGCGGAATCCTTGTTCTCTGCGGCCTGCGGGCCTGCGCATAAAAATCTGAATGAGGCGAAACCGGGGGAGGGGGCTCAGCCACGCAGTCGCGGACTGACCAGGCGCAGGCAGGCGTGTTGGCGAAGCAGGATGAGGGTGTGTGCGGTTTTCATGACTGCCAAGCTAAAGGCCCGGGAGACCAATGGCAAGCATTTGGGAAAATTTGGTAGGAAAAGTCTTTAGGATCTATTGAGCGATAAATAATTGTCGAAAAAACGGTTTTTAAGCAATTTATTCTGAGTCTTATCGCTGTGCTTAACTGAATCTGCGTCCACGTGCCGCAGCGGAGCTTTGTAACTCCGTGCGATCATTGCGCACCCGCCTCAGGCGGGGGCCTTCCATCCGCAAGGACATTTCGTGATCCGTCGCACCCGACAAGGCGTAGGCACCTGGCTGGCGTTGTTCGCCATGCTGATGATCTATGTCGGCCCGCTGGTCTCCCAGTCGATGCCGATGGATCACGCCATGCCCATGGATCACGTCATGCCGATGGAGCATGGCGCTGCCATGGACCACGGCAAGGCCATGTCCCATGACATGGCCGGGCTGGACGAATTGGCCTGCTCGGACAGCCAGCGCTCCGAGGCCCATCACGCCGCGCCGGTATCCCACGGCGAGCAGCCGCTCACCGCCGATGCGTTCATGGAGAAGTGCGGCTACTGCAGCCTGCTGATCCACAGCCCGCCGCTGACGCCGCCACCGGTCGTGCTCGACCACGGCCTTCCCGCTGTCGGCGCACCTGTCGCCCTGTTCGTTTCCTCCCGCATTCCCGCCTCGCCGGTCTTCCCCGGCGCCCGCTCCCGCGCACCCCCGTTCCTGATCGGCTGACCCGCCATCCCGACTCCCCCGACCCCGGCGCGCCTGCCTGCATTGGCCTGCGTGCCGTGCGAGTACGCGTGGAGCCGGCGTCATTACCGATCATGGAATTCATGGAATGTCCCGCATCCCTATGCGCCGTCGGCAGAGTGCCGTCGGCCTGCGCGCCCTGTGCGCGCTGACCGCCCTTGGCGGTTTCACTGCCGTCCCTGTGCTGGCCGAGGAAGACGATCACTCGGCCCACGTCACCGAGCTGGCTCCCAGCGTTATCACCGCCGTGGCGCAGAGTTCGCCACTGACGGTGGTCACCGATCCCAAGCAGCCGCGCCAGCCGATCCCCGCCAGCGACGGTGCCGATTACCTCAAGACCATCCCCGGCTTCTCCGCCATCCGCAACGGCGGCACCAATGGTGATCCGGTGCTGCGCGGCATGTTCGGTTCGCGCCTGAACATCCTCACCAACGGCAGCACCATGCTCGGCGCCTGCCCGGCGCGGATGGACGCTCCCACCTCCTATATCTCGCCGGAAACCTACGACAAGCTGACCGTGGTGAAAGGCCCGGAGACCGTGATCTGGGGCCCTGGCGCGTCGGCCGGGACGATCCGTTTCGACCGTGAGCCGGAGCGCTTCGGCGCGCTGGGCATGCGCGTCAACGGCAGCCTCACCGCCGGCTCCAATGGCCGCTTCGACCGCGTGCTGGACGCTGCCGCCGGTGGCCCCGAAGGCTACCTGCGCTTCACCGGCAACAAATCGCAGTCCGACGACTACGAAGACGGCGGCGGCAACACCGTGCCCTCGCGCTGGAACAAGTGGAACGGTGACGTGGCGGTGGGCTGGACACCGGACGCCGATACCCTGGTCGAACTCACCGCCGGTAAGGGCGATGGCGAGGCCCGCTACGCCGGACGCAGCATGGACGGCTCGCAGTTCAAGCGCGAAAGCCTTGGCCTGCGCTTCGTGAAGTCCAACATCGGCGAGGTCCTCGACACGCTGGAGGCGCAGGTCTACTACAACTACGCCGACCACGTGATGGACAACTACAGCCTGCGCACGCCCTCGGGCACCGGCATGATGGCCGGCCCCATGGCCGCCAACGTCGATCGTCGCACCCTCGGCGGGCGCCTGGCCGCCACCTGGCGCTGGGATGACTTCAAGCTGATCACCGGGGTCGACGCGCAGACCAACGAACACCGCCAACGCAGCGGCATGGGCATCAACACCTATGACGAACAACCGTGGGACAAGGACGCCGTGTTCCACAATTACGGCGCTTTTGGCGAGCTGACCTGGTACGCCGCTGAGCGCGACCGCGTGATCACTGGCGCCCGCCTGGATCGCGCCTCGGTCAAGGATTACCGGCAGAGCAGCGGCTCGGGGATGATGGCAATGCCCAATCCCACCGCCGACGACACCCGCGCCGACACCCTGCCCAGCGGCTTCGCGCGCTACGAGCATGACCTGGCAGATACACCGACAACTCTCTATGTCGGTCTCGGCCACGTGCAGCGCTTTCCCGACTACTGGGAATTGTTCTCCCCGGACAAGGGACCGAGCGGTTCGGTCAACGCCTTCGACAGTATCAAGCCGGAGAAGACCACCCAGCTGGACTTCGGCGCGCAGTATGAGGACGAGAAACTCAAGGCCTGGGCGTCGGGCTATGTCGGGGTGATCCGCGACTACATCCTGTTCGATTACCAGACCGGCGGCATGATGGGGCGCACCTCCCAGGCGCGGAATGTCGATGCGCGCATCATGGGGGGCGAACTGGGTGCGGCCTACGCGCTGACCCGCCACTGGACCGCCGACGGTACCCTGGCCTACGCCTGGGGCAAGAACACCACCGACGGCAATGCACTGCCGCAGATGCCGCCGCTGGAGGCGCGTTTCGGCCTGACCTACGAGGAAGGCGACTGGAGCGCCGGCGGACTCTGGCGCGTCGTTGCGCACCAGGGCCGGATCGCCCAGGACCAGGGCAACGTGGTCGGCTACGACTTCGACGAAAGCCCCGGCTTCGCCGTGTTCTCGCTCAATGGCGCGTACAAGCTGAGCAAGAACCTCAAGGTCAGTACCGGCGTCGACAACCTGTTCGACAAGGACTACGCCGAGCACCTGAACCTGGCGGGCAACGCCGGCTTCGGCTACCCGGCCAACGACCCCGAATCGATCCACGAGCCGGGACGCACGTTCTGGACCAAAGTGGACTTCTCGTTCTGAAGCCCGACCGGCCCCCGCTGGTCGGGGGCCTCCTTGCGTGAGGAGATCAACGAATGCAGAAGAAGACATTCGACTTCTACAACCTGGCCTGGCGCTGGCACTTCTATGCCGGGCTGTTCGTCGCACCCTTCATGATCCTGCTGTCGATCACCGGGATCATCTACCTGTTCAAGCCGCAGCTCGACCCGCTGATGTACAGCGATCTGCTGCAGGTGAAGCCGGGCGAGGTGCGGTTGTCCGCCGACGAGCAACTGATGCACCTGCATCACCAGAACCCGCAGCTGCAGGTCAGCCAGTACCTGCCGGCGCCGGCCGCCGACCGCAGCGCGCAGTTCGTCGCCCAACTGGATGGGCGCGAGGTGAACGCCTTCGTCGACCCCTACAGTGGCAAACTGCTGGGCCTGCAGGACGGCAAGTCCAACCTGCAGGCGATGGCCCGTGCGCTGCACGGCGAGCTGATGATCGGCATTGTCGGAGACCGACTGATCGAACTGGCTGCCGGCTGGGGCATCGTGCTGGTGGTATCCGGCCTCTACCTGTGGTGGCCGCGCAAGCGTTCGCTGCGGGTGTTGCTGTGGCCAGACCTGTCGCGTCGTGGCCGTGCGCTCTGGCGTGATGTGCACATGGTGGTCGGTTTCTGGGGCTCGCTGCTGATGCTGTTCATGCTGCTCACCGGGATGACCTGGACCGGCTTCTGGGGCAAGACCTTCGCCGACGTGTGGAACCGCTTCCCGGCGCCCATGTGGAACGAGGTGCCCACGTCGGACCTGGAGGCGCGCACGCTCAATGACGCGCACCGCCAGACCATCCCCTGGGCGATGGAAAACACGCCGATGCCGATGTCCGGCGGTGCCCACGCCGAGCACATGGCCCACGGGTCCGGTGGCATGGCGATGCCGCAGATCAGCCTGCAGCAGGTGGTCGATACCGCCGACCAGGCCGGCGTTACGCCGGGCTACGCCATCGCCCTGCCCAAGGGCGAGCAGGGCGTGTTCACCGTCTCGGTGTTCGCCGATGACTCGCGCAACGACGCCACCCTGCACATCGATCAGTACACCGGCAAGGTGCTCGCCGACGTGCGCTGGAAGGACTATGGGCTGGTCGCGAAAGGCGTCGAGTCCGGCGTGATGCTGCACGAAGGCAAGATGTTCGGCCTGTTCAACCAACTGCTCATGTTCGCCGTCTGCCTGATGATCCTGCTCAGCGCGGTCAGCGGTCTGTGGATCTGGTGGAAGCGCCGCCCGCAGGGCCGCCTCGGTGTGCCGCCGATGCCCCATGCGCTGCCGGTGTGGAAGGGCGGCGTGGCGATCATGATCATCCTCGGCGTTGCCTTCCCGCTGGTGGGGGCGTCGCTGCTGCTGGTGTGGGTGCTGGACTGGGCCGTGCTGTCGCGGATCAAGCCGCGCAACCCGGCCTTGAGTTGAGGGTTGCGGGTGGAACCTGCTTCCACCCTGACGCCTGCCACAAGGCAGGCTATGCTGCGGCGCGATCGTTGCGCCCGCGGCCCGATGAATTCCCGCCGCTGTGGCGGACCTGATCACAAGCCAACTGGAGTCTCGAACATGCGTAAAACCCTGCTCGCTTTCGCTGTCCTGCTGGGCTTCTCCGGCGCCGCCATGGCCCACGAATACGAGGCCGGCAACCTGCATATCGACCACCCGTGGTCGCTGCTGCTGCCGGCCAACTCGGTGAACGGTGCCGCCTACTTCATCGTGCAGAACCACGGCAAGGAAGCGGACCGCCTGCTCGGCGCCGACACCGACCGCGCGGCCAGCGCCGAGGTCCACCAGCACGTGGAGAAGGACGGCATGATGAAGATGCAGAAGGTCGAGGGCGTGGACGTCCCCGCCGGCGGCAAGGTCGTCTTCGCCCCCGGCCAGTACCACCTGATGCTGTTTGGCCTGAAGAAGCCGCTCACCGACGGCGAGCGCTTCCCGCTGACCCTGCACTTCCAGAAAGCCGGCGATGTGAAGGTCGAGGTTGCAGTGCAGAAAGATGCACCGAAAGGCACCGACATGGGCCACGACATGCACGGCATGAAGATGGACTGATGAGCGACCGGCTCCTGCGCCCACTGGTCTGGGCGCAAGACGGCGAGTGGCTGCTGGGTTTCGACGGCAGCTACTCGAGCGACTCGATCCTGCGCATCGAGAGCGCTGCCGATGGCTTCATCCTGCGCGAGGAGCGTCTGGCCGAGACGCAGACCAAGCGCTATCCCTTTGCCGACCTGAAGGATGACGTCACGGCGGCCGATTGGACCGCCGTGGTCGTCGACGAGGAAGGCAACCGCCTGGGCTTCGCGATCGCTCGGTACGAAATCTGGAATCGCCGCGCGGTGCTGGACGACCTGTTCGTCCTCGCCGATGTGCGCGGCCAGGGCGTCGGCCGGCAACTGCTGGACGGCTGCCTGGACTGGGCGCGCGGCACCGAGGCGCGCCATCTGTGGCTGGAAACTCAGAACCTCAACCTGCCGGCAGTGGGCTTCTACCGCGCCCGTGGCTTCACTCTCAGCGGGCTGTCCACCGATCTCTACGACCCGGCGCAGGTGTTGCCCGGGGAGATGGCGCTGTTCTTCAGCTACCCGCTGGCCTGAGGGCCAGGCGCGTCTGCCGCGCCGCGAGGATCAGCACGAAGCCGATGCAGTAGGCCAGCACGTCCAGCCAGTCCGGCGTGGCGCCCAGCACGATGCGCAGCGCGCGGTTGCCGATCTGCCAGTGAAAGGACGCGGCGAGGTACTGGCCGAATTCGATGATCAGCCCGCACGCCAAGGCCGCGCCAGCCAGCCAGTGCGCGGGTGCGTCGAGTGCAGCGCGCAGCAGGCAGTACAGCCAGATGACCGCCAGCACATCGCCACCGAAACCGCGTAGCCAGCCAAGGTGTGCTCCGGCCGTGGCCAGCCAGACGAGCACGGTGAACCAGAGCAGCGCGAAGATCGCACTGTGTCCATCGAAACGAATGCGCATCAGGGCTTGAACGCGCCGATGAAGATCGCCGGATCGACGCGGGCATCGTTCAGGCTGACGTTCCAGTGCATGTGCGGCCCGGTGGCGCGGCCGGTGGCGCCGACACGGCCGACCACGCCGCCGCGCGGGACCTGATCGCCCAGCTTCACGTCGATCTTCGACATGTGGCAGAACATGCTGATGAAGCCCTGGCCGTGGTCGACGAATACGGTGTTGCCGTTGAAGAAGTAGTTGCCGATCAGGATCACCTTGCCGGCGGCTGGCGACTTGATCGGGGTGCCGGCAGGGACGGCGAAGTCCAGCCCGGAGTGCGGATTGCGCTCCTCGCCGTTGAAGAAGCGGCGCAGGCCGAAGGGGCTGGAGAGCGGGCCGTTGACCGGCTTGTCCAGTACCAGGTTGCTCGGCGTGCCGGGGCTGAAGCTGCGGTAGGCGGCAGTCTGCTCGGCCAACTCGCGGTTGATGCGCTTGAGGTCTTCCGGCAGCGGATTCACCTGGCGGGTGTTCTTCAGGGTGATGTGCTGCTCTTTATAGTGCTTGCTGCCCACGCTGAAGCCGAGGTGGCGGCTGGCGCCAGCCTGCTTCACGACGATCTGCTGGTTGCCGGCCCTGGTGGTCAGCGGGATGCCGACGATGGCGATCCAGTCGCGGCCTTCCTCGCGTACCACCAGTACCGGTTTGCCCTGGTAGCTGGCGCTGGGCACGGCGGCATCCTGGCCCAGTTGCACCACGGCAACACCGCCGGGAACCGGCTTGTTCAGCGTGCGGCTGATGAAGCCTTCGGCCTGGGCGGTCAGGGTGAGAAGAGTGGCGATGAGCAGGCAGGAGAGTCGGAGCATTTCGCTATCCGTGGACGTGTCGGCGGATGAAGCGGGCAGTCTACACGGGCGGCTCCGGCGGGCGGGGCGATTTAGTCGAAAGCGGAATGTCTGGGCGGGTTTCTCTTCGCAGGAGCGAGCTTGCTCGCGAATCAGTCTCTGCAGTGGGGCCTGCTTTTGCAGGAGCGGCGCGGCCCCTAGTGACGCAGTCCTTCGAGCTGCTGGCGCCACAATTGCTCCAGCGACAGTACCTGCGCCGGACCATAGATGGCGTGGGGCTTGCCCAGGTGCGCGGCCCACAGCTGATCACCATAGTCGTAGTGCCACCACTCGCTGGAGAGGTTGCTGAAGCCAGACGCACGCATGGCGTTGAACAGCATCCTGCGGTTGTCGCGCACGCGGCGCTGGGCTTCGTCGGGCTGGGCGATCGCTTCGTAGTGACGGGTATAGGAGCGTGGCGTCGCTTCGTCGAACAGGCTGCCCATGTCCAGCCAGCGGCCTTCGCTGTCGCACAGGGTCAGGTCGATGGCGCCGCCGGTGAGGTGCGGGCTCGGCGCTTCGGCGCGGGTGCTGGGTGGCGCGACGAATTCGCGGGTGCGCCGGGTCAGCTCGGTCGGGGCTGCGTCCGGCTCGTGTTGGCGGAGGATGTCGTACAGCGTGTCGTACAGGTGCTGCTGCACCGCGAACGGCCGCCAGGCATCGAGGATCACCAGGCGAATGCCGTCGGGCAGCAGGCTCGCGGCGCGCAGCAGGCGCTCGAAGACTTCTGTGCGTGCATAGCACTCCGGCTGCGCGTTGGGCACGCCCAGGCGATGATACGCCGGCCACACCGTGAAGCCGGTGGCGATGCCCAGCGCCTGCAGCGGCTGGTCGCATTCGACGATGGGCATGCGGAAGGCTTCGGCCCAGTCCGGATCGGGTTGCGGCAGGATCGGTGCGAGCAGGTCGGTCATCGTCCGTCAGTCCAGGAGGGAAAGAGTGACGGGCGCCTGGTGGTTGTCCTCCACCCGCACTTCCAGTTCGCCGTCGCCTAGTCTGGCCTTGAGGCGCTGGCCGTTGTTTGTCTGCGCGGCGCTGCGGATGGCCTGGCCCTTGTCGTCCAGCAGGATGCTGTAGCCACGGCCGAGGGTCGCCAGCGGGCTGACGATGTGCAGCGTCTGCATCAGGCTGTCGAGGCGCTGGCGCTGCTCGCGCAGGATCGCGTGGGTGGCGCGTGGCAGGCGGGCGCTGAGGTTCTCCAGGCGCTGGCGCAACAGAGCCAGGTTGCGGCCGGGGTGCTGTGCGGCGAGGCGGGTGTCCAGCCGTGCGATGCGTTCGTGGCGGATCTGCAACTGGCGCTCGAAGGCGCGGCGCAGGCGCATGTCCAGGTCGTCCAGGCGCTGGGACTGCTGGCGCAGGCGCTCACCGGGATGGCGCAGGCGCCGGGCGGTGCCTTCCAGGCGCAGGCGTTCACGGGTCAGGCGGTCCTGGATGCGCAGGATCAACCGGCGGCGCAGGCTGTCCAGGCGCTGCTGAAGGTCGCCGCTGTGGGGCGCCAGCAGCTCGGCGGCGGCCGAGGGCGTGGGGGCGCGCACGTCGGCGACGAAGTCGCTGATGGACACGTCGGTCTCGTGGCCAACGGCACTGACGATGGGCGTCACGCAGGCGGCGATGGCGCGGGCCACCGGTTCTTCGTTGAAGCACCAGAGGTCTTCCAGCGAGCCGCCGCCACGGGCCAGGATCAGCGCGTCGAAGCCTTGCGCGTCGGCCAGCTTCAGCGCGCGGACGATCTGCCCGATGGCTTCGCGGCCCTGCACGGCGGTGGGAATCAGGGTCAGCTCGACTTGCGGCGCGCGGCGGCGGAACACGCTGATAATGTCGCGGATCACTGCACCGGTGGGCGAGCTGACGATGCCGATGCGCCGTGGGTGCGCGGGAAGTTCCTGCTTGCGTTCGGCGGCGAACAGGCCCTCGGCGGCGAGCTTTTCCTTCAATGCCTCGAAGGCCAGGCGCAGTGCGCCGTCACCGGCCGGTTCGACGGTGTCGGCGATCAGCTGGTAGTCGCCACGCCCCTCGAACAGCGAAACCTTGCCACGCACCCGCACGGCGAGGCCGTCGCGCAGGGCCTGGCGCACGCGCAGGGCGTTCTGCCGGAACAGCGCGCAGCGCACCTGGGCGTTGCTGTCCTTGAGGGTGAAGTACATATGCCCGGACGCGGGCCGCGCGAGGTTGGAAATCTCGCCCTCGACCCAGACCTGCGGGAACACGTCCTCGAGCAGGTGGCGGGCGCGCTGGTTGAGCTGGCTGACGGTCAGAACCTCGCGGTCGAGGCCCAGCCGTTGGAAGGGATCTTTCTGCATGGCGAAGGATGATAAGCGGGCCTGCGGACAGGAGCCAGCGCGCAAGGCCTGCAAAGGCTTCATTCAGATCGTCCGGTTGCGTTGAGCCGGACGCCCTGACTGAGATATAATGCCGCGCTTCCATTTTTCCCGATCGGGAGCCCCCGCCATGCTGCGCATCAGCCAAGAAGCCCTCACTTTCGACGACGTCCTCCTGATTCCAGGTTATTCGGAAGTCCTGCCCAAGGACGTAAGTCTCAAGACTCGCCTGACCCGTGGCATCGAACTGAACATCCCGCTGGTGTCCGCCGCGATGGATACCGTGACCGAAGCCCGCCTGGCCATTGCCATGGCGCAGGAAGGCGGCATCGGCATCATCCACAAGAACATGAGCATCGAGCAGCAGGCTGCCGAGGTTCGCAAGGTCAAGAAGCACGAGACCGCCATCGTTCGCGATCCGGTCACCGTCACACCGTCTACCAAAATCATCGAGCTGCTGCAGATCGCCCGCGAATACGGCTTCTCCGGCTTCCCGGTCGTGGAAGAAGGTGAGTTGGTCGGTATCGTCACCGGTCGCGACTTGCGCGTGAAGCCGAACGTCGGCGACAGCGTCTCGGCGATCATGACCCCGAAAGAAAAGCTGGTCACTGCCCGCGAAGGCACCGCGCTGGAAGAGATCAAGGCTGCTCTCTACGAGAACCGCATCGAGAAGATGCTGGTGGTCGACGAGAAGTTCCGCCTGACCGGTCTGGTGACCTTCCGTGACATCGAGAAGGCCAAGACCTACCCGCTGGCGTCCAAGGACGATGAAGGCCGCCTGCGCGTCGGCGCGGCCGTCGGCACTGGCGCCGATACCGGCGAGCGTGTCTCCGCTCTGGTTGCCGCCGGCGTTGACGTCGTCGTCGTCGACACCGCCCACGGCCACTCCAAAGGTGTGATCGACCGCGTGCGCTGGGTGAAGGAAACCTTCCCGCAGGTACAGGTCATCGGCGGCAACATCGCCACCGGCGAAGCCGCCAAGGCACTGGCTGACGCCGGCGCTGACGCCGTCAAGGTCGGCATTGGCCCGGGCTCCATCTGCACCACCCGTATCGTCGCTGGCGTCGGCGTACCGCAGATTTCCGCCATCGCCAACGTCGCCGCAGCCCTCGAAGGCACCGGCGTTCCGCTGATCGCCGACGGTGGCATCCGCTTCTCCGGCGACCTGGCCAAGGCCATGGTGGCTGGCGCCTACTGCGTGATGATGGGTTCGATGTTCGCTGGTACCGAAGAGGCTCCGGGCGAGATCGAGCTGTTCCAGGGCCGTTCCTACAAGTCCTACCGTGGCATGGGTTCCCTGGGCGCCATGGCCGGTTCCACCGGTTCCTCCGACCGCTACTTCCAGGACGCCTCCGCTGGCGCCGAGAAGCTGGTACCCGAAGGCATCGAAGGTCGCGTGCCCTATAAAGGCCAGCTGACCGCTATCGTCCACCAGCTGATGGGTGGCCTGCGCGCGGCCATGGGCTACACCGGCAGCGCCGATATCCAGGACATGCGCACCAAGCCGCAGTTCGTACGCATCACCGGCGCCGGCATGGCCGAGTCCCATGTGCATGATGTGCAGATCACCAAGGAAGCGCCGAATTACCGCGTAGGTTAAAAAATGGCTTTGACGCTGCTGCGCTTGGACATGCTGCGTTGGGAAAACAGTCGAAATGCTCATTTGCTTCAGCAAACTCCGCTTTCTCCTGTTTTCCCGCCTTGCCTGTCCGGCGCTCGCGACGCGGCAAAGCCATTATTAAAAGGTGCAGGACACGGGGCTGGTTGATACAGCCCCGTGTCGTTTAAGAATTTCGCTACGAGAGATGGCCATGGCCCAAGACATTCACGCTCACCGGATCCTGATCCTCGATTTCGGCTCCCAGTACACCCAGCTGATTGCCCGCCGCGTTCGCGAGATCGGCGTGTACTGCGAAATCCATCCGTTCGATATGAGCGACGACGAGGTTCGCGCCTTTGCCCCGCGCGGCATCATCCTGGCCGGCGGCCCGGAGTCGGTGCATGAAGCCAACAGCCCGCGCGCGCCGCAGGCCGTGTTCGACCTGAAGGTGCCGCTGTTCGGCATCTGCTACGGCATGCAGACCATGGCCGAGCAGATGGGCGGCAAGGTGCTGGGCTCTGACCTGCGCGAATTCGGTTATGCCCGCGTCGATGTGGTCGGCAAGGCCCGCCTGCTGGACGGCATCGAAGATTGCGTCAGCGAAGACGGCGTCTTCGGCCTCGACGTGTGGATGAGCCACGGCGACAAGGTCACCGAGATTCCGGAAGGCTTCCACATCCTCGCCAGCACCCCGAGCTGCCCGATCGCCGCCATGGCCGACGATGCCCGTGGCTACTACGGTGTGCAGTTCCACCCGGAAGTGACCCACACCAAGCAGGGCGGTCGCATCCTCTCCCGCTTCGTACTGGACATCTGTGGCTGCGAAGCCTTGTGGACCCCGTCCAACATCGTCAACGACGCCATCGCCACCGTTCGCGCCCAGGTCGGCAACGCCAAAGTGCTGCTGGGCCTGTCCGGCGGCGTGGATTCTTCGGTGGTCGCGGCACTGCTGCACAAGGCCATCGGCGACCAACTGACGTGTGTCTTCGTCGACAACGGCCTGCTGCGCCTGCACGAGGGTGACCAGGTAATGGCCATGTTCGCCGAGAACATGGGCGTCAAGGTGATCCGTGCCAACGCCGAAGAGCTGTTCCTCGGTCGCCTGGCCGGCGTCAGCGATCCGGAGCAGAAGCGCAAGATCATCGGTGGTAGCTTCATCGAGGTCTTTGATCAGGAAGCCACCAAGCTGCAGGACGTGAAATTCCTCGCCCAGGGCACCATCTATCCCGACGTGATCGAGTCGGCTGGCGCCAAGACCGGCAAGGCCCACGTGATCAAGTCGCACCACAACGTCGGCGGCCTGCCCGAAGACATGCAGTTCGAGTTGGTCGAGCCGCTGCGCGAACTGTTCAAGGATGAAGTCCGCAAGATCGGCCTGGAGCTGGGCCTGCCCTACGACATGGTCTACCGCCACCCGTTCCCGGGGCCGGGTCTGGGCGTGCGTATCCTCGGCGAAGTGAAGAAGGAATATGCCGACCTGCTGCGTCGTGCGGACCACATCTTCATCGAAGAACTGCGCAACTTCGACTGGTACCACAAGACCAGCCAGGCCTTCGTGGTCTTCCAGCCGGTGAAGTCCGTCGGCGTGGTCGGTGACGGCCGTCGCTACGCCTGGGTCGTTGCCCTGCGTGCCGTGGAAACCATCGACTTCATGACCGCTCGCTGGGCGCACCTGCCGTACGAGCTGCTGGAGAAGGTCTCGAACCGCATCATCAACGAGATCGAAGGCATCTCCCGCGTCACCTACGACGTGTCGAGCAAGCCGCCGGCAACCATCGAGTGGGAATGAGAAGGGCGATTTAACATCCCCTTAACAAAGAGGGCGGCATGCTCGCCGCCTTCTTTGACAGGCGAGGGCGGGAATGCCAGCCCTTGACCTGGCGCATGAGAGGCGTTTGCCTCTTCATGCACAGTTGCTTGCTGTTTCTGTGTCAGAGGAAACAGGGCCATGCAGCCGGCCGCAAGAGCCTGGCGCCAGGCGCGAAACGCGCCAACCTCCGTGAAAGCCGATGGGGTCGCAAGTCCCTTGTTTGAGGAGTCTGGACCCATGTCGTTTACCCGTAGACAAGTACTCGGCGGCATCGCCGGCCTGGCCGTGCTCGGCCTGGGCGCCGGTGGCGCACGTATCTGGCTGGCGCGCCCGGAAGTCGCCGCCGAGCACGATTACGAACTGATCGCCGCCCCGTTGGATCTGGAGCTGGTGCCTGGCCACAAGACCCCCGGCCTGGGCTATGGCGGCCAAGCTCCCGGTGTGGAGATTCGCGCGCGCCAGGGCGACTGGCTGCGGGTGCGCTTCACCAACAAGCTCGATGAGCCGACCACCATCCACTGGCACGGTATCCGCCTGCCCATCGAGATGGATGGCGTGCCCTACATCTCGCAGCCGCCGGTGCAGCCGGGCGAGAGCTTCATCTACCAGTTCAAGACGCCGGATGCCGGCAGCTACTGGTACCACCCGCACCTGATGAGCAGCGAGCAACTGGGCCGTGGCCTGGTCGGGCCGCTGATCATCGACGAGCGCGAGCCGAGCGAATTCGCCAGCGAGAAGATCCTCTGTCTGAAAACCTGGCACGTGGATGAGGAAGGCAACTTCACCGCCTTCAGCGTGCCGCGCGAAGCGGCCCGCGAAGGCACCCGCGGGCGCCTGTCGACCATCAACGGCGAACGCACGCCGGTGATCGAGCTGCCGGCCGGCGAGATCGTCCGGGTGCGCATTCTCAACGTTGACAACACCGTGACCTACCGTCTCAACCTGCCGGATGCCGAGGCGAAGATCTACGCCATCGACGGACATCCGGTGGTGCCGCGCGATTTTGGCAAGGGTCCCAACGACCAGTACTGGATCGGCCCGGGCATGCGCCTGGAACTGGGCATCCGTGGACCGGCGGAAGGCACCGAACTCTCGCTGCGCAATGGCCCGGTACGCCTGGCGACCATCCGTGGTGTGGCCAATCCGAAAGCGCCCACGGCCAAGTGGCCTGCGCCGCTGCCGCACAACCCGGTGGCCGAGCCAGACTTGAAGAACGCCGAGACCATCAACTTCAAGTTCGAGTGGGTCGGTGCCATGTCCGACTACTCCAAGGGCCAGTCGGCACCGTCCCTGTGGCAGATCAACGGCGTGGCCTGGCAGGGCGGCGAGGAGCACAAGCACAATGCGCCGCCGCTGGCCAAGCTCAAGGAAGGCAACAGCTACATCTTCGTACTGCGCAACATGACCCAGTACCAGCACCCGATCCACCTGCACGGCATGGCCTTCAAGGTGCTGGACTCCGATCGTCGGGAGATCATCCCGTATTTCACCGACACCTACCTGCTGGGCAAGAATGAGACGGCACGTGTGGCGCTGGTGGCGGATAACCCCGGCCTGTGGATGTTCCACTGCCACGTGATCGATCACATGGAGACCGGGTTGATGGGGACCATCGCGGTGGGCGAGGCATGGTGCGGCTGACCAACAGCAAGGGACATCCGACAGTGAAGGGGCTGGTGCCGGTCATCGACCGCAGCCAGGACATCCCCTTCATGCGCGAAGCCATTGCGCTTGCCGAACAGGGCGCGGCCCTGGGCGAGGTGCCGGTGGGTGCCGTGCTGGTGCTGGACGGCAAGGTGATCGGCCGTGGTTTCAACCAGCCGATCACCTCCCACGATCCCAGTGCCCACGCCGAGATGGTCGCCATCCGCGAGGCCTCTGCGGTCGCGCAGAACTATCGTCTGCCCGGCAGCACGCTCTACGTTACCCTCGAGCCCTGCAGCATGTGCGCGGGCCTGCTGGTTCACTCGCGCATCCAGCGCGTGGTGTTCGGCGCCACCGAGCCGAAATCCGGCGTGGTGGTCAGCCGTGGCAACTTCTTCGAACAGGACTTCCTCAACCACCGGGTGCTGGTGGAAGGTGGAGTGCTGGGGGAGGAGTGCAGTGCGATGCTCTCGGCGTTCTTCAAGGCGCGGCGTAGCAAAAGCTGAAGGTTGCAGGAGCGAGCCATGCTCGCGATCGCGGGCAAGGCTCGCTCCTGCAATGAAATGCCGATTTCAATCCGCGCTGGACGTCAGAGCTTCTGATCCCGCCCGTCGTCGTCATCGTTGGGCTTGGTCTTGTTCACGCCCGGCAGGTGCAGGCCGCTTTCGGCGAGTTGGCCGCCTTCCATCTGCGGCTGGGTCACCCAGGTGAGGATGTCGTAGTAGCGGCGCACGTTCTGCACGAAGTGCACGGTCTCGCCACCGCGCGCGTAGCCGTAGCGCGTCTTGCGGTAGTACTGCTTCTGCGCCAGGCGCGGCAGCATCTTCTTTACGTCGAGCCACTTGTTCGGGTTCAGGCCTTCCTGCTCGGCCATCTTGCGCGCGTCATCAAGGTGAGCGCCGCCGATGTTGTAGGCGGCCAGGGCGAACCAGGTGCGATCCGGGTCCTTGATGCTGTCAGGCAGCTCATCCTTGATCTGGATGTAGTACTTGCTGCCGCCCTGAATGCTCTGCTTCGGGTCCAGGCGGTTGGCTACGCCCATGGCCTGGGCGGTGCGGTTGGTCAGCATCATCAGGCCGCGCACGCCGGTCTTGGAGGTCGCGTCGGGCTGCCACATGGATTCCTGGTAGCCGATGGCGGCCAGCAGTCGCCAGTCGGCCTCGAGCTTGGTGCCGCTCTGGCGGAAATGCGGTTCGTACTTGGGCAGGCGCTGTTGCAGGTGTTGGGCGAAGGTGTAGGCGCCGACGTAACCCAGAACGTCCACGTGGCCGTAGTACCGATCCTTCAGGCGTTGTAGCAGGCCGTCCTGCCTGGCCTTGTCGAGGAAGGCGTTGACCTTCTCGATCAGGCTGTTGTCATCGCCGGCCGGCAGTGCCCAGGCCAGGCCCTTGGAGTCGCCAAGGTCAAAGGCGACGCGCACGTTGGGGAAGTACACCTGGTTCATCGCCAGTTCGTTGGAGTCGACCAGGGTCAGGTCGATCTCGCCGACGTCCACCATGCGCAACAGGTCGACCATTTCGTCGGCGTCGGATTCGCGGTACTCCAGCGTGGGGTACTGCTTCTTCAGTTCGGCCAGTTGTGCCGCATGGCTGCTGCCTTTCAAGACGACGATGCGCTTGCCGACGAGGTCTTCCGGGCGGGTAGGGCGCTGCGCGCCGTTGCGGAAGACAACCTGAGGGGTGACGTCCAGGTAGGAGTGTGAGTAGCGCACCTGGGTGTCGCGCTCGCCGCCCGGGGTCAGGCCGGCGGCCGCGAGACTCGGCCCGCCATCGCGGCCGATGCGGTCATAAAGGTCGTCGATGTTGTCGGCGGTTTCGATCTGCAGCTGTACGCCCAGGCTGTCGGCGAAGCGCTTGGCCAGTTCGTACTCGAAACCGGTATCGCCGTTGCGGTCCTGGAAGTAGGTGGCCGGACTGTTGCGGGTGATCACGCGCAGCACGCCGTCCTTCTGCACGCGCTCGAGGGCCGTCGGGGCTTTCGCCTCGCTACAGCCGGAAAGCAGCAGAAAGATACAGGTCGCCAAGATCCAGGCGGTGCAGCGCACACGGGATACAGTCAGGGCAAGCATCAGGGCAGTATACGCAAAGGCCGCTTGGCGCCATATCTCGACAGCTCGAAGCTTCTCTGCTAGCTGGGGCGCCGTTCGTCGGCATTCTTCGTGCAGAACGGCGCTGGGCGGGGCTTTTCCCCAGGCTGCTCGAAGGCCTTCGAAGATGAATGGCGATTTCCGCCGGAGCAGTGGCAAGGAGGGTGCGTGAAAGGTGCCGCCAGCCAACGCTTTACGGTAGAATGCACGGCCTCTGTGGGCCGGCCCGTCCGGCCCCACACACTTCCCCGTCTCCAGAGGCTGTTCCGACAATGCTGATCCTGCGCGGTGCTCCCGCCCTTTCCGCTTTCCGCCACGGCAAACTGCTCGACCTGCTGACCCAGCATGTGCCCGCCGTCACCGGGCTGTATGCCGAGTTTGCGCACTTCGCCGAGGTCACCGGAGCCCTCAACGCCGAGGAAGAACAAGTCCTGGCGCGCCTGCTGAAATACGGCCCGAGCGTCCCCGTGCAGGAACCCGCCGGTCGCCTGTTCCTGGTTCTCCCGCGCTTCGGCACCATCTCGCCCTGGTCGAGCAAGGCCTCTGATATCGCCCGCAACTGCGGCCTGGCCAAGATCGAGCGCATCGAGCGCGGCATCGCCTACTACGTCACTGGCGAGCTGAGCGAGGCCGACGCACAAGCCGTCGCCGCCCGCCTGCACGACCGCATGACCCAATTGGTCCTGAACCAGCTCGAAGACGCTTCGGCCCTGTTCAGCCACGCCCAGCCCAAGCCGCTGACCGTCGTGGACATCCTCGCCGGCGGTCGCGCCGCGCTGGAGAAGGCCAACCTCGACCTGGGCCTGGCCCTGGCCGACGACGAGATCGACTACCTGGTGAAGAGCTTCGTCGAGATGGGCCGCAACCCGCACGACGTCGAGCTGATGATGTTCGCCCAGGCCAACTCCGAACACTGCCGCCACAAGATCTTCAACGCCAGTTGGGATATCGACGGCCAGGCTCAGGACAAGAGCCTGTTCGGCATGATCAAGAACACCTATGAAATGCACCGCGAAGGCGTGCTGTCCGCGTACAAGGACAACGCCGCGGTCATGAAAGGCTATGTTGCCGGTCGCTTCTACCCGAACGCGGAAACCCGCCAGTACGGCGCCAGCGAAGAGCCGGTGCACATCCTGATGAAGGTGGAGACCCACAACCACCCGACGGCCATCGCCCCGTTCCCCGGTGCCTCCACCGGCTCCGGCGGCGAGATCCGCGACGAAGGTGCGACCGGTCGTGGTGCCAAGCCCAAGGCCGGCCTGGTCGGCTTCACCGTCTCCAACCTGAACATCCCCGGTTTCGAGCAGCCCTGGGAAGTGCCCTACGGCAAGCCCGAGCGCATCGTCACCCCGCTGGACATCATGATCGAAGGCCCGCTGGGCGGCGCCGCGTTCAACAACGAATTCGGCCGTCCGAACCTCGCCGGCTACTTCCGTACCTTCGAGCAGGCCATCGCCACCCCGCGCGGCGAAGAAGTTCGTGGCTACCATAAGCCGATCATGATCGCCGGCGGTATGGGCAACATCCGCGAAGACCACGTGCAGAAGGGCGAGATCTCGGTCGGCGCCAAGCTGATCGTGCTCGGTGGCCCGGCCATGCTGATCGGCCTGGGCGGCGGCGCTGCCTCCTCCATGGCCACCGGCGCCTCTGCCGCTGACCTGGACTTCGCCTCGGTACAGCGCGAGAACCCGGAAATGGAACGCCGTTGCCAGGAGGTCATCGACCGCTGCTGGCAGATGGGCGAGAACAACCCGATCAAGTTCATCCACGACGTGGGCGCGGGCGGCATCTCCAATGCCCTGCCGGAGCTGATCAACGACGGCGGCCGTGGCGGCCGGTTCGAACTGCGCAACGTGCCCAACGACGAGCCGGGCATGAGCCCGCTGGAAATCTGGTGCAACGAGTCGCAGGAGCGCTACGTGATGTCGGTGGACGCCGCTGACTTCGAGACCTTCAAGGCCATCTGCGAGCGCGAGCGTTGCCCGTTCGCCGTGGTCGGTGAAGCCACCGAAGAGAAGCAGCTCACCGTCGCCGACAGCCACTTCGGCAACAACCCGGTGGACATGCCGCTGGAAGTACTGCTTGGCAAGCCGCCGCGCATGCACCGCTCGGTCACTCGCGAAGCGGAGCTGGGCGATGACTTCGCCGCTGCCAGCCTGGACCTGACCGAGTCCACCGAGCGCGTGCTGCGTCACCCTGCCGTGGCCAGCAAGAACTTCCTGATCACCATCGGCGACCGCACGATCACAGGCCTGGTGGCCCGCGACCAGCTGGTCGGCCCGTGGCAGGTGCCAGTGGCCGACTGCGCCGTCACCGCCACCAGCTTCGACGTCTACACCGGTGAAGCCATGGCGATGGGCGAGCGCACCCCGCTGGCCCTGATCGACGCCCCGGCCTCCGGCCGCATGGCGATCGGCGAGACCATCACCAACCTGGCCGCCGCCAGTATCGACAAGATCTCCGAGATCAAGCTCTCCGCCAACTGGATGGCCGCTGCCGGCCACCCGGGCGAGGACGCGCGCCTGTACGACACCGTCAAGGCCGTCGGCATGGAACTGTGCCCGGCGCTGGGTATTACCATTCCGGTGGGCAAGGACTCCATGTCCATGAAGACCCGCTGGCAGGATGGCGATGCCGAGAAGAGCGTCACCTCGCCGATGTCGCTGATCATCTCCGGCTTCGCCCCGGTCAATGACGTGCGCAAGACCCTGACCCCGCAGCTGCGCCTGGACAAGGGAGAGAGCGACCTGATCGTCATCGATCTTGGCCGTGGCAAGAACCGCATGGGTGGCTCCATCCTCGCCCAGGTCAATGGCCAGATCGGCCGTGCCGCGCCGGACGTCGACGATGCCGAAGACCTGAAAGCCTTCTTCGCCGTGATCCAGGGCCTGAACGCCGATGGCCACCTGCTGGCCTACCACGACCGTTCCGACGGCGGCCTGATGGCCACCGTGGTGGAAATGGCCTTCGCCGGTCATTGCGGACTCGACCTGAACCTCGATGCACTGGCGGACAGCCATGACGAACTGACTGCCGCCCTGTTCAACGAAGAACTGGGTGCGGTGATCCAGGTTCGCTCTGCCGCCACCCCGGAAGTGCTGGCCCAGTTCAGCGCCGCCGGCCTGGAAGACTGCGTCGCGGTCATCGGCCAGCCGGCCAATGGCGCCGAGATCGAGCTGTCCTTCTGCGGCGAGCGCGTCTTCAGTGCCCAGCGCCGCAACCTGCAGCGCATCTGGAGCGAGACCAGCTACCGCATCCAGCGCATGCGCGACAACGCCGACTGCGCCGACCAGGAATTCGATGGCCTGCTGGAAGAAGACAATCCCGGGCTGTCGGTGAAGCTGAGCTTCGACGTCAACGACAACATCGCCGCGCCCTACATCAAGAAGGGCGTGCGTCCGCAGATCGCCATCCTGCGCGAGCAGGGCGTGAACGGTCAGGTGGAAATGGCCGCGGCCTTCGATCGCGCCGGTTTTGCTGCCGTCGACGTGCACATGAGCGACATCCTCTCCGGCCGCGTCAGCCTGGAGCAGTTCAAGGGCCTCGTGGCCTGCGGCGGCTTCTCCTATGGCGACGTACTGGGCGCTGGTGAAGGCTGGGCCAAGTCGATCCTGTTCAACGCCCGTGCCCGCGATGGCTTCCAGGCCTTCTTCGAGCGCAAGGACAGCTTTGCCCTTGGCGTGTGCAACGGTTGCCAGATGATGTCCAACCTGCACGAGCTGATTCCCGGCACCGAGTTCTGGCCGCACTTCGTGCGTAACCGCTCCGAGCAGTTCGAAGCGCGCGTGGCAATGGTCCAGGTTCAGGAGTCGCAGTCGATCTTCCTGCAGGGCATGGCCGGTTCGCGCATGCCCATCGCCATCGCCCACGGCGAAGGCCATGCGGAGTTCGAGAGCGAGGAAGCGCTGCTGGAAGCTGACCTGTCCGGTACCGTGGCCCTGCGTTTCGTCGACAACCTGGGCAAGGTTACCGAGAGCTACCCGGCCAACCCGAACGGTTCGCCGCGTGGCATCACCGGCCTGACCAGTCGCGACGGCCGCGTCACCATCATGATGCCGCACCCGGAACGCGTGTTCCGTGCCGTGCAGAACTCCTGGCGCCCGGAAGAGTGGGAAGAGGACGGCGGCTGGATGCGCATGTTCCGCAATGCCCGCGTCTGGGTCGGCTGAGTCCGGTCTGATGCAAGACGACAAAGGGGAACGCTTCGGCTTTCCCCTTTTTCTTTGCCCGGCCGGTGGAGGTGAGCGTTGTGGCTGATGAAGAACGGCTGCCGGAGGTCCGCGCAGTCGAACCGGGGCAGGTTCTGCACTTGTGCCGCTGTGGACAGTGCACCTGCCTGCCCGATGCCGCCGCCGATTGCGCGGATATGCTGGAGTTCAGGGTCGGACGCGAGCGCCATCTGCTGCTGTGTCGCTGCGGCCGGTCGGCGAAGCTGCCGCATTGCGACGGTTCCCATGCTCCTGCGGCAGCCGGTCTGAAAGAGCGCTGGAGACGCTTCACCAGCAAGTGAGCTCGAAGTCCGTCACAGATTTCGGACAAAGTCGCTCGCGGGCGAACGCGCGTGGAACCGGGCGGTCGAACTTCCACGATGACCCGCAAGTCACAAGAGGCAAAGTGCCACTATTTGTGGCAGCATTTGTCACCCGTGTCGCTCTTTGTCACGGCTGTGTCCCTGTTTCGATCGGAGTCTCCGATGTACAAACTGTGTTTCTACGTTCCGGAAAGCCATCTGGAACCGGTCAAGAAAGCGGTGTTCGCCGCCGGTGCAGGACGCATCGGTGCCTATGACAGCTGTTGCTGGCAGGCGCTCGGACAGGGACAGTTCCGCCCGTTGCAGGGCAGCAATCCCTTCATCGGCCAGGCGGGCAGCGTCGAGCAGGTCGCCGAGTGGAAGGTGGAGATGGTGGTCGCCGACGAGTTGATCCACGACTCGGTGAAGGCCCTCAAGCAGGCTCATCCCTACGAGACGCCAGCCTTCGAGGTCTGGCGGCTGTCGGACATGGTGTTTTGAGCCGACACGAAAAAGGCGCCCTCGGGCGCCTTTTTTCTTTCCATCCCGCTTACGGGCGGATCTCGATCAGCGTGCCGTCCTTGACCAGGCTCCAGACCTCGCGCATGTCGGCGTTGGTCATGGCGATGCAGCCGTTGGTCCAGTCCAGGGTCGAGAAGTACCATTCCGGGTAATCGTCATCCATGGGGGTACCGTGGATCATGATCATGCCGCCGGGTGACAGGCTCTTTTCCCGCGCCTTGGCCACGTCGCGGGCATTGGGATAGGAAATGTGCATGGACAGGTTGTACTTGTCGCTGGTCTTGCGCCAGTCGACCCAGTAGAAACCTTCTGGCGTGCGATTGTCGCCCTCGGCCAGCTTCGGGCCTTGCGGGCGCTTGCCCAGGGACACGCGATAGCTCTTGAGAACCTTGCCGTTGCTGATGAGGTTCAGTTTGCGCTCGGACTTGAGCACGAGAATCTTGTCGATACGACCGTCGAGCGTGGGCATCGCGTTGGCATGCGAGAACGCTGCGAAGGTCAGACAAAGTACGGCAATCAACCAGCGCATCGAGTGGTGTTCCCCGGTAGTTCCTAAAGCCTTAGAGGCGGTAAATGAGCTTATTAGTTCTTTTTCTGTGCAAGCATTGGGAGAATTCCCTCATTGCGTATCGGGAAGTTCTGAACGATCCGATCCGCTAGGAAATATTCTAAGGTACGGCCCACGGTGGGGAAAGCCAGCTCGCCCCACGGAATGTCGGATTCTTCGAAGAGTCGCACTTCCAGGCTTTCGTCGCCGGCGGAGAACTCCAGGTCCGCCAGTTCGGCGCGGAAGAAGATATAAACCTGGCTGATATGCGGCAGATCAAAGACTGTATAAAGCTGCAGGCCGTTGACGCGGGCGTTGGCCTCTTCGAGAGTCTCGCGGGCGGCGGCCTGTTCCAGCGTCTCGCCGTTCTCCATGAAGCCCGCCGGTAGTGTCCAGTAGCCCTGGCGTGGCTGAATGGCGCGGCGGCAGAGGAGGATGCGCCCCTCCCAGACCGGCAGGCAGCCCGCGACGATGCGTGGGTTCTGGTAGTGCACGGTCTGACACTGGTCGCAGACGAAGCGCGGGCGGTTGTCACCGCTGGGGATGCGCAGGCTCACGCTGGCGCCGCACTGGCTGCAGAATTTCATGCCGCTTCCTTGTTATTCGTTGAGGCAATCTTGCGCGCTGCGCGGGGCGCCCAGCAAGGGGCGGGGCTTGGGCAGGGACATCTTTCGTGCCATGATCCTTCAATTAGAAGAATCGGCCCCCGCAGGATGTTCGGCATGCTGGACCAGCTGCGCCAACGCATACAGACGCACACGCCAAGCGACCTTGAAACGGACCACAGCTTCCCGGAAGCGGCGGTCCTGCTCCCCATCACTCCCCAGGAAGAGCTCGTGCTCACCTTGCGGGCGACCGGGCTATCGACCCATAGCGGCGAAGTGGCCTTCCCCGGTGGTCGCCGCGACCCGGAGGATGTCGACCTGATCCACACCGCCCTGCGCGAGGCTCAGGAGGAGATCGCCCTGCCACCGGGCCTGGTGGAGGTCGTTGGGCCGTTGAGTACCCTGGTGTCGCGACACGGTATCCTGGTCAAGCCGTTCGTCGGCTTCGTCCCCGATTTCGTGGAGTACCGCCCCAACGACGGCGAGATCGACGCCGTGTTCAAGGTGCCGCTGGAATTCTTCCGTGGGGACCCGCGGGAGACTACTCATCGTATCGACTACTTCGGCCGCAGCTGGTATGTCCCGAGCTACCTGTTCGAGGGCTACAAGATCTGGGGCCTGTCCGCGATCATGCTGGTCGAGCTGCTGAACCTGCTCTACGACGCCCGTATCGACCTGCACCAGCCGCCGTCGACGTTCATCAAGCTGAGCTGAGACCCGATAATAAAGAGCGGCCCCCGCCTGAGGAGAAACCATGAAGTACCGCCTGGGCTCGTCCCGAGTCGAAACCCATCCGGAAAGCTGGATCGCCCCCAACGCCACCGTGGTCGGCAAGGTGCGGCTCGACGCTGGCGCCAGTGTGTGGTTCAACGCCGTGCTGCGCGGTGACAACGAGCTGATCCACATCGGCGAGCACAGCAATGTGCAGGACGGCACCGTCATGCACACCGACATGGGCTTCCCGCTGACCCTGGGCAAGGGCGTGACCATCGGCCACAACGCCATGCTGCATGGCTGCCAGGTGGGCGACTACAGCCTCATCGGCATCAACGCGGTGATCCTCAACGGCGCGAAGATCGGCAAGTACTGCATCATCGGCGCCAACGCGCTGATTCCCGAAGGCAAGGAGATCCCCGATGGCTCCCTGGTCATGGGCTCGCCCGGCAAGGTGGTGCGCGAGCTGACCGAGCCGCAGAAGAAGATGCTCGAAGCCAGCGCCGCCCATTACGTGCACAACGCCCAGCGTTACGCCCGCGACCTGGCCGAGCAGGAAGAATGACCGAAGAACGTCCCGTCGCCTCGCCCTGCGTGCACGTCTGCGCGCTGGACGATGCCGATATCTGTCTGGGCTGCCAGCGCAGTGCGGCCGAAATCACCCGCTGGGGCCTGATGGACAACACCGAGCGCCGCGAGGTGCTCACGCGTTGCGCGCAGCGTGCCCGCGAACAGGGTGTGTTGGTCTAGCACACCGCTAGCTTTCGCTTCACGAGCTATCCCGTTTCGAACTTTCTTTTCCCGAGGTTTCCCGCAATGCCCCGTATTGGAACTCCCCTGTCGCCGAGCGCGACCCGCGTACTGCTCTGTGGCTCCGGCGAGCTGGGCAAGGAAGTGGCGATCGAGCTGCAGCGCCTGGGCTGCGAAGTCATCGCCGTCGACCGTTACGCGGACGCACCGGCCATGCAGGTCGCGCACCGCAGCCACGTGATCAGCATGCTCGACGGTGTTGCGCTGCGGGCGGTGATCGAGCAGGAGAAGCCGCACTACATCGTGCCGGAGATCGAAGCCATTGCCACTGCGACCCTGGTCGAGCTGGAGAACGAAGGCTACACCGTGATCCCCACCGCTCGTGCCGCGCAGCTGACCATGAACCGCGAGGGCATCCGTCGTCTGGCTGCTGAAGAACTGGGCCTGCCGACCTCGCCCTACCATTTCGCCGACACCTACGAAGACTACGCCGCCGGCGTCGCCGCCGTGGGCTATCCGTGCGTGGTGAAGCCGATCATGAGTTCCTCGGGCAAGGGGCAGAGCGTGCTCAAGTCCGACGCCGATCTGAAGGCTGCCTGGGATTACGCCCAGGAAGGTGGCCGTGCCGGCAAGGGCCGCGTCATCGTCGAGGGCTTCATCGACTTCGACTACGAAATCACCCTGCTGACCGTGCGCCACATCGGCGGCACCACCTTCTGCGCGCCCATCGGCCACCGTCAGGTGAAGGGCGACTACCACGAATCCTGGCAGCCCCAGGCGATGAGCCCGAAGGCACTGACCGAGTCCGAGCGTGTGGCCAAGGCGGTCACCGAGGCGCTGGGCGGCCGCGGCCTGTTCGGCGTGGAGCTGTTCGTGAAGGGCGATGAAGTGTGGTTCAGCGAAGTCTCGCCGCGCCCCCACGACACCGGCCTGGTCACCCTGATTTCCCAGGACCTCTCCGAATTCGCCCTGCATGCCCGCGCCATCCTCGGCCTGCCGATCCCGGTGATCCGCCAGCTGGGCGACTCCGCCTCGGCGGTGATCCTGGTGGAAGGCACGTCGCAGCAGGTGTCCTTCGGCAACCTCGGCGCTGCTCTGAGCGAGCCGGACACCGCGCTGCGCCTGTTCGGCAAGCCGGAAGTGGACGGCCAGCGCCGCATGGGCGTGGCCCTGGCGCGCGACGAGTCGATCGACGCCGCACGCGCCAAGGCCACCCGTTCGGCCCAGGCGGTCAACGTCGAGCTGTGAGCCGCTGGGCGGGGCTGATGTGGTGGGCAGCAGCGTTGCCGTTGCTGCCACTGGCCCTGCCCATGGCCGTGCGCACCCGGCGTACGGCCTTGCGCCTGGCGCCGGCCGCAGGCGTCCGTGAGGGCGTCGCGGGGCCGGATTTGCTTGGTGAACCCTTTCGTCTTCTGCTGCTGGGCGAGTCCACCGTGGCCGGTGTTGGGGCGTCCTGCCTGGACTTCGCGCTGGCTGGGCGACTGGCCTCGGCGCTGTCCACTCGCCTCCAGCAGCCCGTTGCGTGGCGTGCGGCGGGGGAGAACGGCATTACTGCCAGTGAAGCCTGCGAGCGCCTGCTGCCTCTTCTGGCCGAGCAGAACTACGATCTGGTGGCGCTGGTCTTCGGTGTCAACGACACCACTCATTTCAGTTCACGCCAGCGCTGGCTGGGCGCTCTCG
This sequence comes from Pseudomonas sp. BB438, assembly GCF_057180225.1. NCBI lineage: Bacteria > Pseudomonadati > Pseudomonadota > Gammaproteobacteria > Pseudomonadales > Pseudomonadaceae > Pseudomonas > Pseudomonas sp. BB438. The sequence continues at coordinate 5,135,364 of NZ_CM170001.1, read as the reverse complement.
AACATCTGATCGAACATTTCCGGGGCCGTGGCGCGCAGGTGGTCTGCACGGCAGTACCGCCGTTGCAGCACTTCACAGCCTTGCCCTGGCTATTGCGGCAGCTTCTGGGCTGGCGAGCGGCCCTGCTGGATCGCCAACTCAGTGCGCTGGCGTTGAAGCGGGGGGCCGGCTATTGCGGAGTGAGCCTGGCGATGCAGCCGCAGTTCCTCGCCATCGATGGCTATCACCCGTCGGCGCTGGGCTACCAGGTGTGGGGTGAGCATCTGGCGCAGTGGCTGGTGAGCCAGCGCTGACCCTCTTTTGTAGAAGCGAACTTGCTCGCGAACCTGCCTCACGCCGGGTCTGACGGGGCAATGCGTTCGCGAGCAAGCTCGCTCCTGCGGTTTCGACGTCAGCGGATGTCGTTGAGGTCGTCCCCGCGGGTTTCGCGCAGGCACAGCACGGCCAGCAGGCTCAGCGTCGCCGCGACCGAGACGTAGCCACCCACCCAGCTCAGGCCACCCATGCCCACCAGCTTCTGCGCGATGTACGGGGCGACCGAGGCGCCGAGGATGCCGCCCAGGTTGTAGGCCGCCGAAGCACCGGTGTAGCGCACGTGGGTGGGGAAGAGTTCCGGCAGCAGTGCGCCCATGGGGGCGAAGGTCACTCCCATGAGGAACAGTTCCAACGACAGGAACACCGCCACTTCCACCGACGAGCCCTGGCTCAGCAGGGGCTCCATGGCGAAACCCGAGGCGATGGCGGCGATGCAGCCGACGATCAGTACCGGCTTGCGCCCGAAGCGGTCGCTCAACCAGGCGGAGACCGGCGTGGCGGCGGCCATGAACAGCACGGCGATGCACAGCAGGCCGAGGAAGTCTTCGCGGCTGTAGCCCAGGCTGCTGACGCCATGGCTCAGCGAGAACACCGTGGAGATATAGAAGAGGGCGTAGCACACCACCATCGCCAGGGCGCCCAGCAGCGTCGGCCGCCGGTGCCTGGCGAACAGTTCGGCGATGGGCAGGCTGGCGCGCTCGTGGCGCTCCATGGCCCTGGCGAATACTGGGGTCTCCACCAGCTTCAGGCGGACGTAGAGGCCGACGATGACCAGCACGGCGCTGAGCACGAAGGGAATGCGCCAGCCCCAGGCGCGGAACTGTTCTTCGCTGAGCAGCATGGCCAGGCAGAGGAACAGGCCGTTGGCGGCGAGGAAGCCGATCGATGGCCCCATCTGCGGGAACATGCCGAACCAGGCGCGGCGGCCTTTGGGCGCGTTTTCCGTGGCGAGTAGCGCGGCGCCTCCCCATTCGCCACCCAGCCCGAGGCCCTGGCCGAAGCGCAGCACGCAGAGCAGGACCGGCGCCCAGGCGCCGATGCTGTCGTAGCCCGGCAGCAGGCCGATCAGGGTGGTGGAGATGCCCATCAGCAGCAGCGAGGCCACCAGGGTCGATTTGCGTCCAATGCGATCACCGAAGTGGCCAAAGAGCGCCGAGCCCAGCGGACGGGCAAGGAAGGCGATGCCGAAGGTAATGAAGGCGCTGAGCGCCTGGGCGGTGCCGGAGGTCTGCGGGAAGAACACCGGGCCGATCACCAGCGCAGCGGCGGTGGCATACACGTAGAAGTCGTAGAATTCGATGGCCGTGCCGATGAAGCTGGCCACCGCGACGCGGGTGGTGGAGTTGGTCTGTTCGGCCGGTTGTGCGGCTTCGAGGGTGGTGCTGGTCATACGGGAATATCCCTGGCAGTCAGGCGCGGCGACGACTCTGGCGGTCGTGTCCGACGTTTCTTGAGGCATCGCCATGGCGCGAGAGCGAGCGCGGCCCGGGATCGGGGCAGGATGGGCGCGGCTCGCGGCGGGTCGGGGCGAGTCCGGCTGCTTCGCAAGGCAACGACGCGGTGTCGAGGCTCGGCGGGGCGTGCGATTGACTGGCCGGCGCAGCGTCGCGGGTAACGACGGGCATCGGCGGGAGGCTGGGTAAGCCGTCCGGATTATAGGGGCGGGCGGGGCGGCTCAGGCAAGCTCGTCGCTGTAGGGGGCTTCCCTGGGCGGCGCGCCGGGCAGCCAGGCGCGCACGCTTTTCACCCGGTTTTCGCCGGACTGGAGGATTTCCAGGCGGTAGCGGCCGATCTTCAGGCAGACCGCACAGTCGGGAATCTGCTCCAGTGCTTCCGTGACCAGGCCGTTGAGGGTCTTGGGCCCGTCGCTGGGCAGTTGCCAGCCCAGGGCTCGGTTGACGTCACGCAGGTTGGCCGAGCCGTCGATGACGTAGGTGCCGTCTGCCTGGGGATGGATGTCGGGATTGCGCAGGGTGTTCTGGTTGCTGAACTCGCCGACGATCTCCTCGAGGATGTCTTCGAGGGTGATGATGCCGATCACTTCGCCGTACTCGTCGACGACGATGCCGATGCGCCGCTTCTGCTTCTGGAAGTTGACCAGTTGGGTCGACAGCGGCGTGCTCTCGGGGACGAAGTAAGGCTCCAGGCACGCGGCCTTGAGGCTTTCCTTGGTCAGCTGGTTATGGGTCAGCAGGCGGGCGACCTGGCGCATGTGTACGACGCCCTCCACCTGGTTGATGTCGTTGCGGAACACCGGCAGGCGGGTGTGCGTGGTGTTGCGCAACTGGCCGATGATGCTTTCCAGTTCGTCGTCCAGGTCGATGCCCTGGACTTCGTTGCGCGGCACCATCAGGTCGTTCACCGTGATCTTTTCCAGGTCGAGGATGCTCAGCAGCATGTCCTGGCGGTTGTGGGTGAGCTTCTCGCTGGAGTCGGTGACGACGCTGCGCAGCTCGTCGTTGCTCAGCGGCTTGTTGCCGCGCTGGGTCGGATCGAGGCCGCCCAGGCGCAGCAGCAGGTTGCTGATGCCGGTCATTAGCCAGAGCAGCGGGCTGAACAGCTTCTGCATCCAGATCAAAGGCAGACTGGCAGGGAAGGCCACGCGCTCGGGGCGCAGGGCGGCGTAAGTCTTGGGGGTGATTTCGCCGAAGATCAGCAGGATCAGCGTCAGCGCCACGGTGGTGATCGCCACGCCGGCTTCGCCCCACAGGCGCAGGGCCAGCAGGGTCGCCAGGGACGAGGCGATGATGTTGACGAAGTTGTTGCCGATCAGGATGGTGCCGAGCAGTCGGTCGGTGCGCAGCAGCAGCCAACTGGTGCGCCGTGCGCCGCGGTTGCCCTTCTTGGAGAGGTGGCGCAGGCGGTAGCGGTCGAGGCTGAGCATGCCGGTCTCGACGCTGGAGAAGAACGCCGAGCAGAGGATCAGGAAGACGAGCAGGCCGATCAGGTAGCCGGGGTGGATCTCTTCCATGCGCGCAGGTCCTTCAGCGGCGCTCGGGCGCCGCCGTAAGCGTCAGATGTGCAGGATGAATTCCTTGACCAGCTTGCTGCCGAAGTAGGCCAGCATCAGCAGGCAGAAACCCGCGAGGGTCCAGCGGATCGCCTTGTGGCCGCGCCAGCCGAGCTGGTGGCGGCCCCACAGCAGCACGCCGAACACCACCCAGGCGAAGCAGGAGAGGATGGTCTTGTGCGCCAGGTGCTGGGCGAACAGGTTGTCGACGAACAGCCAGCCGGAGATCAGCGACAGCGAGAGCAGCGACCAGCCGCCCCAGAGGAAGCCGAACAGCAGGCTTTCCATGGTCTGCAGCGGCGGGAAGTTGCGGATCAGGCCCGACGGGTGCTTGTGCTTGAGCTGATGGTCCTGCACCAGCAGGAGCAGCGCCTGGACCACGGCGATGGTCAGCAGGCCGTAGGCCAGGATCGACAGCAGGATGTGGGCGAGGATGCCGGGCTGCTCGTTGATCGGCTCGATGGTGCCGTGGGGCACCAGCACGGCCAGCAGCGTGGTCAGTGCACCGAGCGGATAAAGGACGATCAGCAGGTTGTGCACCGGGATGCGCAGGCACGCCAGCAGGGTCAGGGCGGTGACCGCGGCGGAAATCAGGCTGGCGGCATTGAAGAAGTCCAGCGCCAGGCCGGCCGGCGTCAGCAACTCCTTGCTCAGGCTGAACGCCTGGCAGAGCAGGGCGACCAGGCCCAGCAGGAGGAGCAGCGGTTTCTGCGGCGGGGTGCGGCGGGCCAGGCTTGCGCCCTGGTAGGCGGTGGTGCCGATATAAAGGACGGCGGCGATCAGGCTGGGCAGCAGAGGTTGCATAAGTCCTTGGAACAGTCCTTGGAAAGGGGACCCGAAAGGTCGTGAGTTTGGCACAGATCGCCCGCGCCGAGAAAGCCGTTGCGAACAGTTCGCTTCTGGCCCGCGAAGCGCTCTGTCACATCGGGATCATCGGCGGTGTTGGCGGTGGCCGCACTTCGCTATAATCGCCGGCTTGCTGACAAGCCAAACCTTGGCCCGACCGGGCCCGATTAGGATCGCGCATGTTCGAAAACCTTACAGATCGCCTCTCGCAAACGCTGCGCCATGTCACCGGCAAGGCCAAGCTGACCGAGGACAACATCAAGGACACGCTCCGCGAAGTGCGGATGGCCCTGCTGGAGGCCGACGTGGCCCTGCCGGTGGTCAAGGACTTCGTCGCCAAGATCAAGGATCGCGCGGTCGGCACCGAGGTTTCCAAGAGCCTGACTCCGGGCCAGGCCTTCGTGAAGATCGTCCAGGCCGAGCTGGTCGAACTGATGGGTGCGGCCAACGAGGACCTCGACCTCAACGCCGCTCCGCCTGCGGTCATCCTGATGGCCGGCCTGCAGGGCGCGGGCAAGACCACCACCGCCGGCAAGCTGGCGCGCTTCCTTAAAGAGCGCAAGAAGAAGTCCGTGCTGGTGGTGTCCGCCGACGTCTATCGTCCGGCGGCGATCAAGCAGCTTGAAACCCTGGCCAGCGACATCGGTGTGACCTTCTTCCCGTCCGATACCAGCCAGAAGCCGGTGGCCATCGCCGAAGCGGCGATCCGCGAGGCCAAGCTGAAGTTCATCGACGTGGTGATCGTCGATACCGCCGGCCGTCTGCACGTCGACGCCGACATGATGGACGAGATCAAGCAGGTCCATGCGGCGATCAAGCCGGTGGAGACCCTGTTCGTGGTCGACGCCATGACCGGCCAGGACGCGGCCAACACCGCCAAGGCCTTCAATGACGCGCTGCCGCTGACCGGCGTGGTGCTGACCAAGGTCGACGGCGACGCCCGTGGCGGTGCCGCGCTGTCCGTGCGCGCCATCACCGGCAAGCCGATCAAGTTCCTCGGCATGGGCGAGAAGAGCGAAGCGCTCGATCCGTTCCACCCTGATCGCGTGGCCTCGCGGATCCTCGGCATGGGCGACGTGCTCAGCCTGATCGAGCAGGCCGAGCAGAGCATGGACCGCGAGAAGGCCGAGAAGCTCGCGAAGAAGATCAAGAAGGGCAAGGGTTTCGACCTGGAAGACTTCCGCGATCAGCTGCAACAGATGAAGAACATGGGCGGCTTGGGCAGCCTGATGGACAAGCTGCCGATGCTCGGTGGCGTCAACCTGTCGCAGATGGGCAACGCGCAGAACGCGGCGGAGAAGCAGTTCAAGCAGATGGAGGCGATCATCAACTCCATGACCCCTGCCGAACGCCGCGATCCGGAAGTCATCAGCGGTTCGCGCAAGCGCCGTATCGCCATGGGGTCGGGTACCCAGGTGCAGGACGTCGGTCGCCTCATCAAGCAGCACAAGCAGATGCAGAAGATGATGAAGAAGGTCACCGCCAAGGGCGGCATGGCCAAGATGATGCGCGGCATGGGGAGCATGTTCCCCGGCGGCATGCCCAAGATGTAAGCCCGGACGGCTCGCCGCCCGGCGGGCCGGACGCGCTGCGGCTTGCGGCGCGGGGCTTTAGCTCATAGAATATGCGGCCTTTCGGGCTATGTGCCCGAGGGCTGCATTTCTTTTTTGCAAGCAAACCATAGGAACAACGTACGCATGGTAACCATTCGTCTGGCTCGTGGCGGCTCCAAGAAGCGCCCGTTCTATCACCTGACCGTGACCAACAGCCGCAACGCTCGTGACGGCCGTTTCGTCGAGCGCGTCGGCTTCTTCAACCCTGTCGCCACTGGCGCCGAAGTCAAGTTCTCGGTCAACCAGGAGCGTCTGAACTACTGGCTGAGCCAAGGCGCTCAACCGTCTGAGCGTGTTGCTCAGCTGATCAAGGACGCCGCCAAGGCAGCCTGAGATCAATGAACACGAATCCTGCTCCCGCCGAGGAGATGGTTGTTCTCGGCAAGATCGTATCGGTGCACGGTATTCGTGGTGAGGTGAAGGTGTACTCCTTTACCGATCCGTTGGACAACCTGCTGGACTATCGGCGCTGGACGCTCAAGCGTGGCAACGAGGTTCGACAGGCTGAACTGATCCAAGGTCGCGTGCAGGGCAATGTCCTGGTCGCGAAGCTGAAGGGATTGGATGATCGCGAGATCGCCCGCACCTTCGCTGAATTCGAAATCCTGGTCCCGCGCAGCGAGCTGCCGGTGCTGGACGATGGCGAGTTCTACTGGAGTCAGTTGGAAGGTCTCAAGGTGATCGACCAGAACGGGCAACTGTTCGGGATTCTCGACCACATGCTGGAGACCGGCGCCAACGATGTGATGGTAGTCAAGCCCTGCGCAGGCAGCCTGGACGACCGTGAACGCCTGCTCCCGTATACGGATCAGTGCGTGCAATCGGTGGACCTGGAAGCTGGCGAGATGCGGGTGGACTGGGACGCGGACTTCTAACCCATGTGGATGAGAGCCCTCAGCCGATGTGGATAGGAGTGATCAGCATCTTTCCGGAGATGTTTCGCGCCATCAGCGACTATGGCATCACGAGTCGCGCGGTCAAGCAGGAGCTGATTCAGCTTCAGTGCTTCAACCCGCGAAGCAACACCGAGGACCGTCACCAGACGGTGGATGACCGGCCTTTCGGCGGTGGTCCCGGCATGGTGATGAAAATCAAGCCGCTTGAAGGCGCCCTGGGCGATGCCCGGCAAGCTGCAGGCGGGCCGGTGAAGGTGATCTACCTCTCGCCGCAAGGTCGCAAGCTGACGCAGGCGGCCGTGAAAGAACTGGCGAACGAGGAACGACTGATCCTGATCGCCGGGCGTTACGAAGGCATCGACGAGCGCTTCATTGAAGAGCATGTCGATGAGGAATGGTCAGTTGGCGATTACGTCCTGTCCGGGGGTGAGCTTCCGGCCATGGTGCTGATTGACGCGGTCACGCGGTTGTTGCCCGGTGCATTGGGCCACGTGGACTCCGCCGAGGAGGACTCCTTCACGGATGGCCTGCTCGACTGTCCGCACTACACCCGCCCTGAGGTGTACGCAGACAAACGTGTTCCTGAGGTGCTGCTCAGCGGCAACCACGAACACATCCGGCGCTGGCGTTTGCAGCAGTCCTTAGGCAGGACCTGGGAACGACGTGCCGATCTTCTGGATTGCCGCTCGCTTTCTGGAGAAGAGAAAAAGCTGCTGGAGGAATACATCCGCCAGCGGAACGATAGTTAACGTATCGATGGCGAGCGCCGAGCGCTTGTCTTAGGAGCACGAAATGACCAACAAGATCATTCAGCAGATCGAAGCTGAACAGATGAGCAAAGAGATTCCGGCGTTCGCCCCCGGCGACACCGTAATCGTCCAGGTTAAAGTGAAGGAAGGCGACCGTCAGCGTCTGCAGGCCTTCGAAGGCGTTGTCATTGGCAAGCGTAACCGCGGCCTGAACAGTGCTTTCACCGTTCGCAAGATCTCCAACGGCGTAGGCGTAGAGCGTACCTTCCAGACCTACAGCCCGCTGGTTGACAGCATCAGCGTCAAGCGCCGCGGCGACGTGCGCAAGGCCAAGCTGTACTACCTCCGCGAACTGTCCGGCAAGGCAGCGCGCATCAAGGAAAAACTGGCCTAAGCGCCGGTTGTTCCCGAAAAAAGCAGCCCACGGGCTGCTTTTTTCTTGCCTGGCGTTTTTGACCTTTGGTCCGGCGCCTTCATCTGCCCCGGCAGCGCATCAGAAATACAACACCCGCAGCACCGGCAGCCACCCTCATTGCATCAGGTAGCAGTGGCATGAGCCCCAGAGAGCAGGAAATCCTCCGCCGTACGGAGCTTTCCGAAACCCGCGTGACCAAGGCGATCTTTCCGCCCACCACCAACCATCACAACACATTGTTCGGCGGTACCGCGCTGGCCTGGATGGACGAAGTCTCGTTCATCGCGGCGACGCGCTTCTGTCGACTGCCGCTGGTAACGGTGTCCACCGACCGCATCGATTTCAAGCATCCGATTGCCGCCGGCTCCATCGTCGAGCTGATCGGCCGGGTAGTGAAGGTCGGCAACACCAGTCTCAAGGTCGAGGTGGAAGTGTTCGTCGAGAGCATGTCCGCCGACGGTCGCGAGAAGGCCATCCACGGGCTGTTCAGCTTCGTTGCCATCGATGACGAGAAGCGCCCGGTGCCGGTCCTGCCCGGCTTCGACGCCTGAAACGCAAGAAGGCGCCCAATGCGCCTTCTTTCATGGCAAGCCGGCCTCAGTGGCGCAGGCTGATCTTCAGCGAAGCCTGGGACAGGTCGATGTTCTGCAGACTCAGGCTGCCCATGCTCTGGGTTTTGGGCGCGCCGGCAACCCGGATATTGTCGAAGCGCACCTCGCCGATGGAGCTGGGCAGGCGCACGTTGATCGAGCCGTCCGGGTTCAGGGACGAGGAGGCGTGCGCCGTGTCGTACTGCACGTCGTGCAGCGAGGTCTCCGCATCGAGACTGTCGACCACCGGCATCACCAGGCGCGACAACTGCTTGATGGCACCGACGCCATCGCCGCTTTCGGCGCTGACCAGCAGGCCCTGCAGGGTGTCATCGAAGCCCTGGGCGCTGACGTCGCTCATCTCGCGGTCGCTCAGCGGCTTGAGGCCCTTGGGTGCTTCATGGCGGGTGATGCTCGTCGGCGCCTGACGTTGCACGTCGGCGCTGGCCAGCTGGAACGGGCTGAGCAGGGCTGCTACCAGCGTCGCGGCCAGGCGCAGGTTGTTCTGCTTCTTCAGCGCGCGGCCAAGCTGTCGCTCGCTGATCCAGCCCTGCTGGATCAGGGTCTCGCCCAGACGCAGTCCGTTGGTGAGCTGGAGCTGGATGGCCTTGTCCAACTGATGGGAAGTAATCAGGCCCTTGCTGACAAGGATCTGGCCGAGGCGGGAGTTCTGTTGACTGGGCATGGCGTGGGCTTCGTGGGGCGCTATGATGGCGTGGTGCAATCATCGTTCTTCGCATATTTCCTGTCACCAGCCTAAAGATAGGCTGACATGCCCGGTCGTCAGGTTGCCACGACGCGCGCGGTTTCATTTGTACCCACTGGCGTATCCGGCGCCTCTTCGACCAGGGCGATCACCGTCCAGCCGCTAGCAGGGGCCAGCGGGCGATCGGGGCTGGCGATGTGCAAGCGGCCATTCGGATCACGGGCGAAGAGGAGCAGCGCGCGCTGGCCGTGCTGTGCCTGGTATTCGTTCCAGCCGAAGTTGTCGCTGAGCAGGGTCGAGCGGACTTCCGCACCGCGGGCAATCAGCCCGGCCATCTGCGGGTAGGTGACAAGACTCTGGCCCAGCGGATGGCCTCGGTGGCGGTCACTGACCCGATGCTTTTCGCTGCGCCGGCTGTCCTGGCTGGTGGGCAGGATGAAGCGGTGGCGCGGGCTGAACTCGTGGCGGAAGCTCATGCACATCAGGGCGTTCAGTTCGGCGTTGGGCGACAGTGCCAGCAGATGGCCCAGGCCGATCAGGTCCAGATGGGCTTCAGCGTGCTGCGAGGCCGGGTTGCCGAAGTAGGTTGGTAAGTGCTCCATGCGTGCCGCGCGCGTGTTCTCCCAACTGGAGTCGGTGAGCAGGACCTTCACCCCGGCGTTCTGCAGACCAATGCCGACAGCGCGGGCGACGGGGTTGGCGCCGATGATGAGAAAGCCGGTGGGCACGGGTTCGGCGACTTTCAGCAGTCGAGCCAGGGGGCGAGCAGTGGCGCTTTGCAGGATCACTGTGCCGATGATGACCAGGAAGGTCAGGGGCACCAGCACGCCGGCCTGGACGTGCCCGGCTTCCTGCAGGCGAATCGCGAAGATCGCCGAGACAGCGGCCGCGACGATGCCGCGCGGGGCTATCCAGCTGAGCAGCGCACGCTCGCGCCAGTTCAGCGAGGACCCGGCTGTGGACGTCAGCACGTTCAGCGGACGGGCGACGAATTGGATCAGTGCCAGCACCAGCAGGGCGATCGGTCCCAAGCCGAGCAACGCCGCGAGGTCCAGTCGGGCCGCGAGCAGGACGAAGAGTCCGGAGATCAGCAGGACGCTGAGGTTTTCCTTGAAGTGCAGGATCTGCCGCACGTCGACGCCTTGCATGTTGGCCAGGCGCAGGCCCATGACAGTCACAGCCAGCAGGCCCGACTCGGACATCAGTGTGTTGGACAACACGAACAGGCCCAGGACCACGGAAAGCGAGGCCAGATTGTGCAGGTAATCCGGGAGCCAATGACGGCGGAGCGCCACTCCCAGTGCCTGGCCTCCGAGCAGGCCGGCGAGGATGCCGGTGCCTATCACGCTGAAGAATGTCAGCAGGCTATCGGTCCAGCCTGATCCACTGTCGCTGGCGGCGATGAAGGTGTAGACCACCACGGCGAGCAGGGCGCCAATGGGGTCAATGACGATGCCTTCCCAGCGCAGGATGTTGGCGATGGTGGCGTTGGGGCGAACGACTCGCAGCATCGGCACGATCACCGTGGGACCGGTGACCAGGGTGAGGGTGCCGAACAGCAAGGCCATCTCCCAGGTGAAGTCGAGCAGGTAGTGGGTCGCCAGGGCGATGACGCCCCAGGTCAGCAGGGCGCCGATGGTGACCATGCGCCGCACCACCGTGCCGATCTCCTTCCATTCATCCAGATGCAGGGTCAGGCTGCCCTCGAACAGCACCAGAGCGACCGCCAGTGACACCAGGGGGAACAGCAGCGGGCCGAACAACGCTTCCGGCGAAAGCAGATGGAGGACCGGGCCGACCAAGATGCCGGTCAGCAGCAGGAACAGAATCGCAGGCAAGCGCAGGCGCCAGGCAAGCCACTGGCTGACGAGCGAGGCGGCGCCGATGCCGGCGAGGGCGTAGTAGGTGCTGTGTTCATCCATGGGGCGGCGACATCCTGCGCGAGAGTGGTGAGGGCGATGGGGGATATGAAAGACTACTCGTGCCGTAATTTCCTTCGCCCTGGCCTGAAATGACCCCAGTTCCGCATATTTTGATCGATCGCTTCCTTGACGCCCTGTGGCTGGAAAAGGGCCTGTCCGACAACACCCGCAGCGCTTATGGCAGCGACCTGTCCCTGTTCAACGGCTGGCTGGAAGAGCGTGGTGTCGCGCTGCAGTCCGCCGGGCGCGATGTGATCCTGGATCATCTGGCCTGGCGCCTGGGTGAGGGGTACAAGGCCCGATCCACCGCGCGACTGCTTTCCGGGCTGCGCGGTTTCTACCGCTACTGCCTGCGCGAGGGGCTGATTGCCGAGGATCCGACCCTGCTGGTGGAGCTGCCGCAGTTGGGCAAGCCGCTGCCCAAGTCGCTCTCCGAGTCGGACGTGGAAGCCCTGCTGGCGGCGCCGGAGACCGACGATCCGCTCGGCCTGCGAGACCGCACCATGCTGGAGGTTCTGTATGCCTGCGGACTGCGTGTCAGCGAGTTGGTCGGGCTGACCCTGGAGCAGGTGAATCTGCGCCAGGGCGTGGTGCGCGTGCTCGGCAAGGGCAGCAAGGAGCGCCTGGTGCCGCTGGGGGAGGAGGCGATCCGCTGGATCGAGCGCTACGTGCGAGAGGGGCGCGGAGACCTGCTGGCCGGTCGGCCGAGTGACGTGCTGTTCCCCAGTCTGCGCGGTGAGCAGATGACCCGTCAGACCTTCTGGCACCGGATCAAGCTCCACGCGAAAGTGGCCGGTATCGGCAAGAGCCTGTCGCCGCACACCCTGCGGCATGCCTTCGCCACCCACCTGCTCAACCACGGCGCGGACCTGCGTGTGGTGCAGATGTTGCTGGGCCACAGCGATCTCTCCACCACGCAGATCTACACCCATATCGCCCGTGCTCGTCTGCAGGACCTGCATGCGCAGCATCATCCCAGGGGGTGAGCGCGGCTCCAGCGATGCACGCGTTGTCCCGCAATCGAGCTGGCGTGGATGGCCGGGGCGGGATCGTGGTTGGGCAGGTGGTCTCGACCGGGATGTCTACACCTTGTTCGATCTTTGCCGGCGTGGCCTTGGTCGCTACTCCTGCCGAAGCTTCCGGCTACAGCCTTTGGCTCGGTCTTGCCGGCCTGGTGTGGTAGTCTTCGCCGACCGACATCAGGAGTTTTCCATGCGTTTGTCTCGACTTCTGGCTGCCGCGGCCCTTGGCCTCGTCAGCACCCTCGCCCTGGCCGCCGAACCGGACCAGGCGATCCGCACCACGCTGCAGTCCCTGCAGCCCGACCTGCCCATCGAAAACATCTCCAAAGGGCCTCTGGAAGGTATCTACGAGGTGCAGCTCAAGGGCGGCCGCGTGCTCTACGCCAGCGCCGACGGCCAGTTCGTCGTGCAAGGCAATATCTACCAGGTGAAGGACGGCAAGCCGACCAACCTGACCGAGAAAGCCGAGAGCGCTGGCGTGGCCAAGACCATCAACGCCATCGCTGCCAAGGACATGGTGGTGTTCCCGGCCAAGGGTGAAACCAAGGCGCACATCACGGTCTTCACCGACACCACCTGCCCGTACTGCCAGAAGCTGCATGCCGAAGTACCCGAGTTGCAGAAGCGCGGCATCGAGGTGCGTTACCTGGCCTTCCCGCGTCAGGGTCCGAACTCGCCGGGCGATGCGCAGTTGCAGGCCGTGTGGTGCTCCAAGGACCGCCAGTCGGCCATGAGCGACATGTTCCACGAGAAGGAAGTGAAGGCCGCCAAGTGCGAGAACCCGGTGGACGCGCAGTTCGCCCTGGGGCAGATGGTCGGTGTGCAGGGCACTCCGGCGATCATCCTGGCTGACGGCACCATGCTGCCGGGCTACCAGCCGGCCGGCCAGATCGCCAAGCTGGCCCTGGAAGCCAAGTAGGCCGAGGCTTGCGCGTAGATTGACTAATGCGGAACCGCTTCGTAATGTTCGGTTCCTTTTGACTAGGGAACAGGCAGTCCGCCTGTTCTGATTTGGTGCCTGCCGCCGTGCCCGCCTCGTTGCGGGCATCGGCGTCTCTGGCGCCTCGATGCTGTAATCATGGGGAGTTTCAGCGTGAATCCGGTGAAAGTGGGAATCTGTGGGTTGGGGACCGTCGGTGGCGGTACCTTCAATGTACTCAAACGCAACGCCGAGGAGATTGCCCGCCGTGCCGGGCGTGGTATCGAGGTTGCGCAGATTGCCGCCCGTCGCCCCAATCCGAAGTGTGAAACCGGCAGTACCCCCATTACTGCCGACATCTTCGACGTGGCGAACAACCCGGAAATCGACGTGGTCATCGAACTGATCGGTGGCTATACCCTGGCCCACGAGCTGGTGCTCAAGGCCATCGAGAACGGCAAGCATGTGGTCACCGCCAACAAGGCGCTGATCGCCGTACATGGTAACGAGATCTTCGCCAAGGCCCGCGAGAAGGGCGTCATCGTCGCCTTCGAAGCTGCCGTGGCTGGTGGCATCCCGGTGATCAAGGCGATCCGCGAGGGCCTGGCTGCCAACCGCATCAACTGGCTGGCCGGCATCATCAACGGCACCGGCAACTTCATCCTCACCGAAATGCGTGAGAAAGGCCGTGCCTTCGCCGACGTGCTGAAGGAAGCCCAGGCGCTGGGATACGCCGAAGCTGATCCGACCTTCGACGTCGAGGGCATCGACGCCGCGCACAAGCTGACCATCCTGGCGTCCATCGCCTTCGGCATCCCACTGCAGTTCGACAAGGCCTACACCGAAGGCATCACCCAGCTGACGACCGCTGATGTGAACTACGCCGAGGCCCTTGGCTATCGCATCAAGCATCTGGGCGTCGCCCGCCGTACCGACAAGGGTATCGAGCTGCGCGTCCACCCGACCCTGATCCCGGCCGACCGCCTGATCGCCAACGTGAATGGTGTGATGAACGCCGTCATGGTCAATGGCGACGCTGCGGGCTCCACGCTGTTCTACGGCGCTGGCGCCGGGATGGAGCCCACCGCTTCCTCGGTGGTCGCCGACCTGGTGGACGTGGTTCGCGCCATGACTGCCGACCCGGAGAACCGCGTGCCGCACCTGGCCTTCCAGCCGGACTCGCTCTCCGACCACCCGATCCTGCCGATCGACGCCTGCGAAAGCGCCTACTACCTGCGCATCCAGGCCAAGGACCATCCGGGCGTACTGGCCCAGGTGGCGACCATCCTCTCCGAGCGCGGCATCAACATCGAATCGATCATGCAGATGGAAGTCGAAGAGCATGACGGTCTGGTGCCGATGATCCTGGTTACCCACCGCGTGCTCGAGTCCCGCATCATCGAAGCCATCACCGCGCTGGAAGCGCTGGATGACGTCGTCGGCAATGTCGTACGCATCCGCGTCGAACAACTGAACTGAATCGAACGCGGCGGCGCCTGAGCGCCGCCGCCAACCCGAAGGTTTCACACCATGCGTTACATCAGTACCCGCGGCCAGGCGCCCGCGCTGAACTTCGAAGACGTGCTGCTGGCTGGCCTGGCCAGCGACGGCGGCCTGTACGTGCCGGAAAACCTGCCGCGCTTCACCGTCGAGGAGATCGCCTCCTGGGCCGGCCTGCCGTACCACGAGCTGGCCTTCCGCGTGATGCGCCCGTTCGTTGCCGGCAGCATCTCCGACGCCGACTTCAAGAAGATCCTCGAAGAGACCTACGGTGTCTTCGCCCACAACGCCGTGGCGCCGCTGCGCCAGCTCAACGGCAATGAGTGGGTCCTGGAGCTGTTCCATGGTCCGACCCTGGCCTTCAAGGACTTCGCCCTGCAGCTGCTCGGCCGCCTGCTCGACCACGTGCTGACCAAGCGCGGCGAGCGCGTGGTGATCATGGGCGCCACCTCCGGCGACACCGGCTCGGCCGCCATCGAAGGCTGCAAGGCCTGCGAAAACGTCGACATCTTCATCATGCACCCACACAACCGTGTGTCCGAGGTGCAGCGCCGTCAGATGACCACCATCCTCGGCGAGAACATCCACAACATCGCCATCGAAGGCAACTTCGATGACTGCCAGGAGATGGTCAAGGCCAGCTTCGCCGACCAGGGCTTCCTGAAGGGCACTCGTCTGGTCGCCGTGAACTCGATCAACTGGGCGCGGATCATGGCCCAGATCGTCTACTACTTCCACGCCGCCCTGCAGCTCGGCGCACCGGCCCGCTCGGTGGCCTTCTCGGTGCCCACCGGCAACTTCGGCGACATCTTCGCCGGCTACCTGGCGCGCAACATGGGCCTGCCGATCAGCCAGCTGATCGTCGCGACCAACCGCAACGACATCCTGCACCGCTTCATGTCCGGTAACCGCTACGACAAGGACACCCTGCACGCGTCCCTGTCGCCGTCGATGGACATCATGGTCTCGTCCAACTTCGAGCGCCTGCTGTTCGACCTGCATGGCCGCAACGGCAAGGCAGTCGCCGAGCTGATGGACAACTTCAAGGCTACCGGCAAGCTGGCCGTCGAGGATGACCGCTGGACTGAAGCCCGCCGCCTGTTCGATTCCCTGGCGGTGAGTGACGAGGAAACCTGCGAGACCATCGCCCAGGTCTTCGCCGAGTCCGGCGAGCTGCTGGACCCGCACACTGCCATCGGCGTGCGCGCCGCTCGCGAGTGCCGCCGCAGCCTGTCCGTGCCCATGGTCACCCTGGGTACCGCGCATCCGGTCAAGTTCCCGGAAGCGGTGGAGAAGGCCGGTATCGAGGCTGTTCCGGCACTGCCGGCGCACCTGACCGACCTGTTCCAGCGTGAAGAGCGTTGCACCGTGCTGCCGAACGAACTGGCCAAGGTCCAGGCCTTCGTCAGCGCCCACGGCAACCGCGGCAAGCCGCTCTAAGTCGTGGTTCACCGTTCGAAGGAGCCCGCCCCATGGCGGGCTTTTTCATGCGTGCAAGTTGGGTTCTGTCACATGGCGTCATGACCAACGGTACTGAAACTGGCGAACTTTATCGCCGATCGTGCGGTCTTCTTCTGCGTGTTTTTCATTTCGCAACAAGGAGATACGACATGGACCGGCTGAGCGCCCTGCTGACCGAGACCTTCGCTCCCTACGCTCCCTTCCTGGGCCCGGCACGCCCCGACGGCGGCCGTATTCTGACCCTCACCAACGACGATGGAGATGTAGTGCTGCGGCGGGTCATCGAGGGCCAGCACCTGGCCGACCATGCACAGAGCGAAGAGGCGGTGCAGACCATCCGCCGTGATCTGCTGATTTCCGAAGGCCGTATGGAAGACGACGTGGTTTCCCAGTTGCGCCAGCGCGCACAGGTGCTGACTTACGGAACCTGATTCTCCGGTAATGAAAACGCCGCCCACCGGGCGGCGTTTTCATATTCAGGGGCTTCAGGAAAGGTATTGAGGAGCAGTTCATGAAAAACGGCCCCGAAGGGCCGTTTTCCATCGCAGCAAAGCGGATCAGCCGCCGAGATACGCGTCGCGCACCTTGGGGTTGACCAGCAGGTTGGCACCGGTGTCCTGCATGACGATGCGCCCGTTCTCCAGCACGTAGCCGCGGTCGGCGAGCTTGAGCGCCTGGTTGGCGTTCTGCTCGACGAGGAAGACGGTCACACCCTCCTGGCGCAGTTGTTCGACGATGTCGAAGATCTGCTGGATGATGATCGGCGCCAGGCCCAGCGAGGGCTCGTCGAGCAGCAGCAGCTTGGGCTTGCTCATCAGCGCACGGCCGATGGCGAGCATCTGCTGTTCGCCGCCGGACATGGTGCCGCCGCGCTGGTTGAAGCGCTCCTTCAGGCGCGGGAAGAGTGCCAGGACCTTGTCCATCTGCTCCTGGTAGTCGCCCTTGCTGGTGAAGAAACCGCCCATGGCGAGGTTTTCTTCCACGGTCAGGCGGGCGAACACGCGACGGCCTTCGGGCACGACGGCGATGCTCTTGCGCATGATCACGGAGGATTCCTTGCCGACCAGCTCCTCGCCCATGTAGGTGATGCTGCCGGAGGCGGCGCGCGGCGATCCGCACAGGGTCATCAGCAGGGTCGACTTGCCGGCGCCGTTGGCGCCGATCAGGGTGACGATCTCACCCTGCTGGACTTCCATGCTGACGTCGTGCAGTGCCTGGATCTTGCCGTAGAAGGTGGAAACCTTGTCGAACTTCAACATGACTCAGGACTCCCCCAGATAGGCTTTGATCACATCCGGGTTGCCGCGGATTTCCTCCGGGGTGCCGTCCGCCAGGGGAGTGCCCTGGTTGATCACGTAGATGTGGTCGGAAATGCTCATCACCAGCTTCATGTCGTGCTCGATGAGCAGGACAGTGACGCCGTGCTCGGAGCGCAGCATGGCGATGAGCGCCTTGAGGTCCTCGGTTTCCCGCGGGTTCAGGCCCGCCGCCGGTTCGTCCAGCATCAGCAGTTGCGGACGGGTCATCATGCAGCGGGCGATTTCCAGGCGGCGCTGCTGGCCGTAGGCGAGGGTGCCGGCCGGGCGGTTGGCGATGTCCTTGAGGTTGACGATTTCCAGCCAGTGCGAGGCGTAGTCCAGGGCCTCGGCTTCCGCGCGGCGGAAGGCCGGGGTCTTGAGCAGGCCGGCGAGGAAGTTGGTGTTGATGTGCCGGTGTTGCGCCACCAGCAGGTTCTCCACCGCGGTCATCTCCTTGAACAGGCGCACGTTCTGGAAAGTCCGCACCACGCCCTTGTGGGCGATCTTGTGGCCCGGCAGGCCCTGGATGGGCTCGCCGCGCAGCAGGATCTCGCCGCCGGTGGGTGCGTAGAAGCCGGTCAGGCAGTTGAACACGGTGGTCTTGCCGGCGCCGTTGGGGCCGATCATCGAGATCACCTGTTTTTCCTGGACCTTCAGGGCCACGTTGTTGACGGCCAGCAGCCCGCCGAAGCGCATGGTGAGGCCGGCTACTTCAAGAATCGGTCGGCTCATTTTCGCAACTCCAGGTGCGGGCGCTGCATGGGCAGAAGCCCCTGCGGACGCCAGATCATCATCAGCACCATGAGGGCGCCGAACATCAGCATGCGGTACTCGCTGAACTCACGCATCAGTTCGGGCAGCAGGATCATCACCACGGCCGCCAGGATGACGCCGAGCTGTGAACCCATGCCGCCCAGCACCACGATGGCGAGGATGATGGCCGATTCGATGAAGGTGAACGATTCCGGCGTAACCAGGCCCTGGCGCGCGGCGAAGAAGCTGCCGGCGAAACCGGCGAAGCAGGCGCCGAGGGTGAAGGCCGAGAGCTTGATCAGCGTCGGGTTCAGACCCAGCGCGCGGCAGGCGATCTCGTCTTCGCGCAGGGCTTCCCAGGCGCGGCCCAGGGGCATGCGCAGCAGACGGTTGATCACGAACAGCACCAGCAGCACCAGCAGCAGTGCGACCAGGTAGAGGAACACGACCTTGTAGTTCGAGTTGTAGGCAATGCCGAAGAACTCGTGGAAGGTCTGCATCCCCTCGGGGGCGCGGCGCTCGAAGGTGAGGCCGAACAGGGTCGGCTTCTCGATGTTGCTGATGCCGTTGGGACCACCGGTCAGCCAGGTCATGTTGCGCAGCAGGATGCGGATGATCTCGCCGAAGCCCAGGGTCACGATCGCGAGGTAGTCACCGCGCAATCGGAGCACCGGGAAGCCGAGGATGAAGCCGAAGAACGCGGCCATCAGGCCGGCGATCGGCAGGCACACCCAGAAGCCCAGGCCGAAATAGTGCGACAGCAGCGCGTAGCTGTAGGCGCCCACGGCGTAGAAGCCCACATAGCCCAGGTCGAGCAGGCCAGCCAGGCCCACCACGATGTTCAGGCCCAGGCCCAGCAGTACATAGATCAGGATCAGGGTGGCGATATCCACCGCACCGCGCGATCCGAAGAACGGCCAGGCGAGGGCGACGAGGATCAGCACCATGATGATCTTGCGTTGCACGGACGCATGGGTCAGGCGCTCGGCCAGCCTGGTGTGTGGGTGTGACAGGGCCTGTTTCACGCTACCGCCGAAGGCGAAGCGGTCACGCACCAGTTGCCAGACGAACATCAGCACGGCACAGGCGGCGATGGTCCACAGGCGCGCGGGGCTGACATTTTCCAGTTGCAGGCCGATGCCGATCACGCTGAGCTTCACACCCAGCACGGGGTAGGCGACGGCCATCACCAGCAGGGCGCTGAAGAATGCAGTCTTGAGTTTCTGGCTCATACCTTTTCCACCTCCGGGCGACCGAGCAGGCCAGTGGGGCGGAAGAGCAGCACGAGTACCAGCAGGGTGAAGGCCACCACGTCCTTGTACTGGTCACCGAATACGTCGGCGCCAAAGGCTTCGGCCACGCCCAGCACCAGGCCACCGAGCATGGCGCCCGGAATACTGCCGATGCCGCCCAGCACGGCGGCGGTGAACGCCTTGATGCCGGCGAGGAAGCCGATGTGTGGGTTGATCACGCCATACTGCAGTCCCAGCAGTACCGCGGCCACGGCGGCCAGGGTGGCGCCGATGACGAAGGTCAGGGCGATGATGTTGTTGGTGTTGATACCCAGCAGGTTGGCCATCTTCAGGTCTTCCGCGCAGGCGCGACAGGCGCGACCCAGGCGGGAGCGGGAGATGAACATGGACAGGCCGTACATGGTCAGCAGGGTGATGATGAAGATCAGCACCTGCATGTACGAGATGGTGACGCCACTCATTTCGTCCGGGCCGATGATGAAGTTGCCCGGCAGCAGGTTGGGGATGGCCTTGTCCTTGGAATCCTGGGCGAGCAGGACCTCGTTCTGCAGGAAGATCGACATGCCGATCGCGGAGATCAGCGGAATCAGCCGGTTGCTTCCGCGCAGGGGCCGATAGGCGATCCGTTCGATGCTGTAGCCGTAGGCGCTGGTGACGATGATCGCCGCGGCGAAGGTGCAGATGATAACGACAGGGAGACTCACGATCCCCATCATGGCCAGCCCCGTGATCACGATGAAGGCTACGTACGAGCCAATCATGTACACCTCGCCATGGGCGAAGTTGATCATGCCGATGATGCCGTAGACCATGGTGTAGCCGATGGCGATCAGGGCATAGGTGCTGCCGACGGTGAGGCCGTTGATCAGCTGTTGCAGGTAGTGGTAGAGATCAGGCATTACCTAACTCCTCGGGCGTCGCGTGAAGCGGCGCTTGTGGCGCGACGGACCCCCGGAATACTCGGATAAACAAAGCCCACTGCGTGGGCAGTGGGCTTTGTGTGGAGGCGGGTGGCTTACTTGGCTTCGGTCTTGGTGCCGTCCTTGTGCCACTGGTAAACCACGAAGTTGAAGTTCTTCAGGTCGCCCTTCTCGTCGAAGGCCAGGGTACCGGTCGGGGTCTCGAAGTTGTTGGAGCGCAGCGCCGCTGCCACCTTGTCGGTGTCTTCGCTGCCGGCTTTCTTGATGCCGTCGGCGATGACCTGGACGGCCGCGTAGGCCGGGAACACGAACGGACCGCTCGGGTCTTCGTTCTTGGCCTTGAAGGCGTCGACCAGGGCCTGGTTCTTCGGATCCTGGTCGAAGGACTTCGGCAGGGTCACGTAGAGGCCTTCGGAAGCCGGGCCGGCGATAGCGGAGATCTCTTTGTTACCCACGCCTTCCGGGCCCATGAAGCCGACTTTCAGGCCTTTCTCGGCAGCCTGGCGCAGGATCAGGCCCAGCTCCGGGTGGTAGCCGCCGTAGTAGACGAAGTCGACCTTGGCTTGCTTGAGCTTGGCGATCATCGCGGAGAAGTCCTTGTCGCCGGCGTTGATGCCTTCGAACAGGGCGACCTTGATGCCGGCGCCTTCCAGGGTCTTCTTCACGGCAGTGGCGATGCCTTCGCCGTACTGCTGCTTGTCGTGGATAACCGCCACGGTCTTGGGCTTGATGTGTTCGGCGATGAACTTGCCGGCGGTCGGGCCCTGCAGGCTGTCCAGACCGATGGTGCGGAAGATCAGCTTATAGCCGCGGGAGGTGATGTCCGGGCTGGTGGAGGCGGCGGTGATCATCATCACGCCTTCGTCTTCGTAGATGTCCGAAGCCGGTTGAGTGGAGCTGGAGCACAGGTGGCCAACGACGAACTTGACGCCATCGTTGACGATCTTGTTGGCAACGGCCACGGCTTGTTTCGGATCGCAAGCGTCGTCGTAGACCACGCCTTCGAGTTGCTTGCCGTCGACGCCGCCGGCCTTGTTGATCTGCTCAATGGCCATTTTCGCGCCAATGAACTGCATCTCCCCATACTGGGCGACTGCGCCGGTCACCGGGCCGGCCAGAGCAATCTTGATGGTGTCGGCGGCCATGGAGAAGCTGGCAACGCCGGCCAGGGCCATGGCGGTGAACAGCTGGGAAAGACGCTGAGTACCCTTTTTCATAATGCTCCACTCTTCTTGTGTTTTCGTTTTTGTAGTCCTGGTGGCCGAGGGGCTACCGGACCGGGATTGCCCCGGACAGGCCCACCGGCAACTGTACCGGTACAGTGTAGAGTGCCGCCGGACCGCTTGAAAAGCGGGGTGCGGCCAGCCGATCGTGGGCATGTCGCAAGATTGAAACAAACGTACAGAAAAACGGCGCCTTCCGATTTCTCCCCGTGGGTATTCCGTCACCGGGAAAACGCCGTCGGAACCTTGCCTGGCGCGGTCCCGGCGCTATCATGGCGCCGTTCGTTTACCAGGTGAGATCCATGACAGAACAAGCTAGCACCCTCTATGCCAAGTTGCTTGGCGAAACCGCGAAGATTTCCTGGCAGGAGCTCGCGCCTTTCTTTGCCCGCGGCAGCCTCCTCAAGGTCGCGGGTTCTGCCGATCTGGTGGAGGTCGCGATGGGCGTGGCCGACGACGACAAGGCGAAGGTGGCCGCCTGGCTGGCCAGCGGTGACCTGATCAAGGTCGACGAAACCCTGGCGCAGGATTTCCACGACCGCGACCCGGAACTGTGGGCCGTGGTAATAGCCCCCTGGGTGCTGGTGCAAGAAAGAGTTCGAAAAGAGTCCGTGCACTGACCCGGGGCGATTTCCAATTCGAAAAGGCCGACTAGACTGTCGGGATTCCATCGAAGGAGATTCGCCATGTTCGAACCGGGCCATCTGCACCTCCAGTCCCTGCCGGGGCTGGGGCAGCAGGAGATCGACGCTCACATCAACTATGAAGTTCGCCGGGATGCGGATAAGGGCTTGCTGGTCCACTTCATCATGAAGGGTGAGATCGACGGCAACGCCTTCACTGAAGAATGGGACATGCCCAAGGAGCAGGCCTTCAACTTCGCCAGCGATGCCACCCGCATTGCGCAGAAGCATGGCTTGCACCCGCGGTTCGGCTCGATGGTGCGCAACCACAAGGAATACGATGCGATGTTCGAGGACATCCGTCAGAAGCTCGGCACCCAACCGGGCGACCCGATCGACCTGGACAAGGTGATCCACGGCGATTCGTAAGCGACGCATTCAAAAAGAAGCCCGGCCATGTGCCGGGCTTTTTATTGCGTACCGTTCGATGCAGCACTCAGTGGCTCACCCAGCGCTGCCGCGCCCAGGCGCTCAAACTATCGACGCACAGAACCAGAAGCAGCATGGCGATGATCACCGTCGCCGCCTGGGCCTGCTGGAACAGGCTGAGGCTGAAATACAGCATCTGCCCCAGGCCACCCGCGCCGACAAAGCCGAGCACGCTGGCCATGCGGATGTTGTTCTCCCAGCGGTAGAGCATGTACGCCACCAGTTGCGGCCAGACGGCCGGAAGCGTGCCATAGGCGAAGGCAGCGACGCGCCCGCCGCCGGCCAGGCGCACGGCCTCGGCCGGGGCGGTCGGGGTGTTCTCCAGCGCTTCGGCGAACAATCGGCCGAGCACGCCGCCGGTGTGCAGTGCCAGCGCGAGCGTGCCGGCGTTCGGGCCGAGCCCGGCGGCCAGCACCATCAGAGCGCCCCAGACCAACTCCGGCACCGCGCGCAGGGCGTTGAGCAGCAGCCGCGAGAAGCTCTGCGCGATGTGTCCGAAGCGCCCGGCGGCCGGCAGCGCCAGCAACAGGCCCAGCAGTGCCGCGAGCAGGGTGCCCATGGCAGACATGGCCAGGGTTTCCAGCGCGCCGTGGCCAACAGCGGTCAAGTGTGCGGCGGTCAGGTCCGGCGAGAGGAAGTCGCGGCCGTAGTCGAGCATTTGGCCGAGGCCCCGCGCATCGAACAGCCCGCCAGTATCCATTTCCAGGTAGGCGAAGGACGCGCCGATGGCGAACAGGATCAGCAGCAGCCAGCCCAGGCTGCGCAGCAGGCCGGTCATTCGAGCCTCCCGCGCAGGAAGCGGCTGAGCAGGTCGGCAACCAGCACCAGCACCAGGAAGGTCAGCAGGATGCTCGCCACCTCGCCACCGGCGAACATGCGCAGCGACAGGTCGATCTGCTGGCCCAGGCCGCCGGCGCCGACGAAGCCCATCACCACCGAGGCGCGGATCGCGCATTCCCAGCGGTAGACTGTGTAGGAGATCAGTTCCGGCGCGGCCGAGGGCAGCACGCCGTAGGCGAAGGCCTGCAGCCGTGAACCGCCGCCCAGTAGCAGCGCGCGGGTCGGGCGTGGGTCCACCGATTCGAAGATTTCCGCGTAGACCTTGCCGAGCATCCCGCCATAGGTGATGGCGATGGCCAGCACGCCAGCGGTGGGGCCCAGGCCCACGGCGCGGACGAACAGCAGCGCCCAGACGATCTCCGGCACGCTGCGCAGGACGATCAGCAGGCCGCGCACCGGCCAGCGCAGCGCACGCGCCCACCAGGCCGGCAGGCCGCCGCGGGGTAGGGCGGAGATCGACAGGGCGCGCGTCGCCAGCAGGGCGGCGGGGAAGGCGATCAGCCAGGCCAGCGCCATGCCGGCGGTGGCTATGGCCAGGGTTTCCAGGGTGGCGCGGCCGAGCAGGGCGAGGAATTCGTCGTCATGGGCCGGCGGCCAGAAGCCGCCGAGGAAGTTGGCCATGGTCCGCGCGTTGTCGCCGCTGAACAGGCTGGCAATATCCAGCTCGGACAGGCGCAGGCCCGGCCACAGTAAAGCCAGGGCGAGCAGGGTGAGCAACAGGCGCGGCAGCGCCGCCGGGTCGCGGGGCGGGTTCTTGGAAGGTGCCGGGTTCAGCATCGCGGAATCTGCACCACCAGCGGTTTGCCCACCGGCGAGGAAGCTTCCTCCTGGCCGAGCTGCTCGTTGGCGTAGAGGGCGCGCAGGTCCTCGGGCGTGACGTTCTCCGCTGCCTTGTCGAAGGCGATGCGGCCATCGCGCACGCCGACGATGCGCGGGAAGTGCTCCAGCGCCAGGTCCACCGCGTGCAGGCTGGCGAGCAGCGTCACGCCGCGGTTCTGCACTTCGCGGGTGAGCACGCCGAGGGTGTGGCCGGCGAGCACCGGGTCCATGGCCGAGACGGGTTCGTCCGCCAGCAGCACTTCGGCCTGCTGGTACAGGGCGCGGGCGATGCCGACGCGCTGCAACTGACCGCCGGAAAGCTGGTCGCAGCGCTCGAAGAGCTTGTCGGAGAGGTCCAGGCGCTGCAGCTCGCTGCGGGCGCCGGCGCTGTCGACGGGATAGAGCAGGCTGGCCAGGCTTTTCCACAGTGGCCACTGGCCGAGGCGGCCGGCGAGCACGGCGGTGACCACTCGCTGGCGCGGCGGCAGCGGCGGCGCCTGGTGCACCAGGGCAATGCGCGAGCGCAGGCGCTGGCGCGCGGAGCCACTCAGCGTCCAGGGTTGAGTGCCGAGCAGGTCGAATCTGCCGGAAGCGGGTTTCAATGCGGTGGCGAGGATGCGCAGCAAGGTCGTCTTGCCGGCCCCCGACGGGCCGATGATCGCCACCCGTTCACCGGCAGCGACGCTGAGGTCGATACCGGCGAGCGAGCGCTGGCCGTTGGCGTGGATGTGCTCCACGCCGGTCAGTTTCAGGGTCACTTCAGCAGGCCGGCCGCGCGCGCCGATTCCTCGATGCCGGTGTAGTTCTCAGGCTTGGTCTCGATGAAGCGGCTGGCCGCCTGCAGGTCGAGGATTTCCTTGTCGCGCGGCTTGCTCGGGTCGAGGGCGAGGAAGGCTTTCTTGATCTTCTCGGCCAGCGCGGGATCGAGGTTGCCGCGCACGGTCCAGTTGTAGTCGTAGTAGGTCGGGGTGGTGGCGAAGACCTTCACCTTGTTGGTGTCGACCTTGCCGCTATCCACCAGCTTCTGCCAGACGGAGGCGTTCAGCACGCCGGCGTCGACCTTGCCGGCCTGGACCCAGGCGGCGGTGGCGTCGTGGGCGCCGGAATAGGCCACGCGGGAGAAGAACTGCTCGGGCACCACGCCGTCCTTCTGCATGAAGTAGCGCGGCATCAGGCTGCCGGAGGTGGACGATACCGAACCAAAGGCGAAGGTCTTGCCCTTGAGGTCCTGGATCGATTTCACGGCCGGGTCGGCAGTAATGAATTTGCTGGTGAACTGCTGGTCCTGCTCGCGCTGTACCAGCGGGATGGCGTTGCCGGTCTTCAGGCGCGCCTGGACGAAGGTGAATCCACCCAGCCAGGCCATGTCCAGGCGATCCGAAGCCAGGGCTTCGACCACGCCGGCATAGTCGGACACCGGGATGAACTTCACCGGCATGCCCAGTTGCTCTTCCAGATAGGCACCCAGCGGCTTGAACTTGCGCAGCAGTTCGGTGGGGGCTTCATCGGGAATGGCCGAGACCTTGAGCTCTTTCGGGGTGTCGGCGTGGGCGAAGACGGCGGACAGGGACAGGGCAAAACCGGCGGCGAGCGCCAGGGAGCGTTTCAGCATGGGGAGAGTTCTCCGGTTCAATGGCGGAAAAAACCCCGGGAGTATAGTGGCGGCGCGTCTGTTTGGCAGCCGTCCTGCAGCGACAGGGTCGTCCGCCGGGGCAACTTCGCGCCTGCTAGAATGCCGCTCCCCGTGCCTGTCCTGCTGTCGAACTGGAGATCATCCCATGTCGTCCCCTTTGCCATCCCTCGCGTTCGCCGGTCTCGGCCTGATGGGCGTGCCCATGACGCGCCGTCTGCTCGCTGCCGGTTACCCGCTGACCGTGTGGAATCGCTCCGCCGGCAAGCGCGACCTGCTGGCCGCTGAAGGTGCGCGGGCTGTGGAAACCGCCGGCCAGCTGTGCGCCGATGCCGAGGTGGTGATGCTCTGCCTGGCCGATACTGCTGCCGTGCGTGACGTGGTGTTCGGCGCCGGCGGCATTGTCGAGAACGCCCGCGCGGGCCAGGTGCTGGTGGACTTCTCCAGCCTGGAGCCGGCCGCGACCCGCGAGATGGCGGCCGAGCTGGAAGCGCGCAGCGGCATGCGCTGGGTCGATGCTCCGGTCTCTGGCGGCACGCCCGGTGCCGAAGCCGGAACCCTGGCAATCATGGCCGGGGGCCGTATCGAAGACATCGAGCGCGTGCGGCCGATCCTGGCCCACCTGGGGCAGCGCCTGACGCGCATGGGAGATGTCGGCGCGGGGCAGGTCACCAAGGTGTGCAACCAGATGATCGTCGCCTGCAATGCCCTGGTGATCGCCGAGGTCGTGGCGCTGGCGGAGCAGTCTGGCGTCGATGCCAGCCTCATCGCCCCGGCGCTGGCCGGCGGCTTCGCCGACTCCAAGCCCTTGCAGATCCTTGCCCCGCAGATGGCGCAGAGCCAGTTCGAACCGGTGAAGTGGCATGTGCGCACGCTGCTCAAGGACCTGGATACCGCGATCAAGCTGTCCCGCGAGGCAGGCTCTGCCACGCCCATGAGCGGCCTCGCTGCGCAGTTGATGCGCCTGCATGGCAGCCAGGGCAATCTTGAACGCGACCCGGCAACCCTGGTCGAGCAATACCGTCAGACGAAGGAATTCCCCGCATGAAACTCTGCGCCAACCTGTCCCTGCTGTTCACCGAAGTCCCGCTGCTGCAGCGTATCGACGCCGCCGCCAAGGCCGGCTTCGAGGGCGTGGAGATCCAGTTTCCCTACGACGTGCCCGCGCAGGACCTGAAGGCGGCACTGGACGCCGCCGGCCTGCCGCTGGTGCTGATCAACCTGCCGGCCGGCGATCTGATGCAGGGTGGCCCGGGCCTCGCTGCCGTGCCGGAGCGCGGGGCGGAATTCGACGCCGCGCTGGCCAAGGCGCTGGACTATGCGCGCATCGTCAAGCCGCAGCACATCAACGTGCTGGCGGGGCGGCTGGTCGAGGGGCAGGAGCGCGAGGTCGCGTTGCGGACACTGGCCGAACGTCTGCGCGCGACCTGCGATGCCTTCGCCGGCAGCGGCACCGACGTACTCATGGAAGCCATCAACTGCCACGACATGAAGGACTTCCTGCTCAACACCCCCGAGCACCTGCAGGACATGCTCGAGCGTGTGGCGCGGGAAAACCTGCGTGCGCAACTGGACCTCTACCACATGGCGCGGATGGGCCTGGAACTGGTGGATTGCATCTACGCGCTGATGGGACAGATCGGCCACGTGCAGTTCGCCGACTATCCCGAGCGCGGCGAACCGGGTTCGGGAGAAATGGAGTTCGAGGTCCCGCTGCAGGTGCTCGACGATGTCGGCTATGACGGCTGGCTGGGGGCAGAGTACCGCCCGACCGGTACCACCGCCGACTCCCTGCGCTGGCTGCCGCGCTGGCGCGCGGGCAAGTTCGACTACTGATTCAGGCCTGGCTGCGCAGCAGCGCCGAATCGCTGTCCTCGCGGTAGGCGCCGAGGAACTCCACCAGCGCGCTGAGGGGCAAGGGGCGACTGAACAGGTAGCCCTGGGCCAGCTCACAATGGTTGTCGCGCAGGAATGCCAGTTGCTGCGCGTGCTCCACGCCCTCGGCGATCACCTTCAGGTGCAGCTTCTGCGCCATGGCGATGATGGCCTGGGCGATCTCGCTGTCACGGCGCGACTGGGGGACGTCGCGGATGAAGGAACGGTCCACCTTCAGCGCATCCAGCGGTAGCTGGCGCAGGTAGGACAGCGACGAGTAGCCGGTACCGAAATCGTCGATGGACAGGCTGACGCCGAGGTCGCGCAGGCGATTGAGCAGCGGGATGGCCTGGCTGATGTTGGACATCACGGCGTTCTCGGTCACCTCCATCTCCAGGAAGCGCGCAGCAAGACCGGTGTCCTCGAGGGTCTGCTGGATCTCATCGACCAATCCCTCGCGGCCAAGGTTACTGGCGCAGCAGTTCACCGCTACCCGCAGCTCCACGTAACCCAGGTCGTGCAGGTGACGCAGGTCCTGGCAGGCGCGACGCAGCACCCAGGCGTCCAGCGCGCCGATCAGACCATTGGCGGTCGCCAGGCCGATGAACCGGTCCGGCGCGAGCAGGCCATGGGTGGGATGCTTCCAGCGCACCAGCGCCTCGAGCTGTTCTACGTCGCCGTGATCGATGCGCAGGATGGGCTGGTAATAGAGCACCAGTTCGTCGTCCCACAGCGCCTTGCGCAGTTCTTCTTCCAGCTGCAGTTCCTGGGTCGCCTTGGTCTTCAGGTGCGGGCTGAAGAAGTGCGTGGCGTTGCGGCCGTTGCCCTTGGACTGGTAGAGCGCCAGGTCCGCGTGCTTGAGCAGTTCCTCGGGCTGTTCGCTGTCGTTGGGGTACAGGCTGATGCCGACGCTCATGGTCATCACCAGGCTGCGCCCGGCGATGCTGATCGGCTCCTTCATGCGCTGCATCAGACGCTGGGCAAGGATGCGCGCCTCGTGGTCCTCGCCGAGGTCGGCGAGGATGCAGAACTCGTCACCGCCGAAGCGCGCCAGCAGGTCGCTGCTGCGCAGCGCGCTGCGAATACGCTCGGACACGATGCACAGCAGCTCGTCGCCAGCGGGATGGCCCAGGGAGTCGTTGACCCGCTTGAAGTGATCCAGGTCCAGCAGGATCACCGCCATGCCCTGGCCCTTCTGCCGGTTGCGCTGCAGGCGGCTGGCGAACTCTTCGTTCAACGCGTTGCGGTTGTGCAAGCCGGTCAGCCCGTCGAAGCGCGCCAGCTTCTGCAGCGAGGCGTTGGCGTGGTCGAGCTGGTTGAGCAGGGCGTTGACCCGACTCAGCTCGCTCTCCTTGCTTTCCAGGCTGTCTTCGATCCAGGCCGCCCAGAGCCCGGCCAGTACCACGGCCAGGGCCAGCAGGCCGACCATCAGGCCGAGCTGGATGGCGTTGTTGCGCCCGAGGTCCGCCACCGGCGCAACCCAGCTGGGCAGGGTCAATGTCATCGCGGCCATGCCGGTGAAGTGCATCCCGGAGATCGCCGCGCCCAGAACCAGGCTGCCAATCACCTGGTAGATCCACTGACGGCCCGCTGGCTGGCGATTCAGCACCGGCGCCAGGACCAGCGCGACGAAGGCCACCAGTGCCGCCATGAGCACCGACAGGGCGACCAGCAGCGGGTCATAGTGCTGCATCGGTGGCGCCTCGATGGCAGCCATGCCGGTGTAGTGCATGCCGGCAATGCTGGCGCCGATGCAGCAGGCCGCGAGCAGGTACTGCAGCGGGCTGAGTCCGGCATGGGCCAGCAGGCGCATGGCGACCACGCTGATGCCGATGGCGATGACCAGCGACAGCAGGGTCTGGGCGCCGGCAAAGTGCAGCGGCACCGAGGCGTGGAAGGCCAGCATGGCGACGAAGTGCATCGACCAGATGCCGCTACCCAGGCAGATGCCGCCGACCCACTGCCAGCGATGGGCGTGCTGCGGCGCGCGGACCATCCGTGCGGCGATGCTTAGCGCAACGAAGCTGGCGACGCAGGCGATCAGGATGGCCAGCAGGACCAGTCCGGGATTGTGGGAACACTCCAGCAGCACAGCATCGGGTACGGCGTCCTGGTGCCAGTCCATGGGCGGGAGCTCCGGATGTCGGGAGGGGGAGAGGGCAGATTGATATCACTTTGTTGTGAGTCTAGGAAGCCGGCATGACGCTGCAAGGAGTGCGCTGATTTTTCCCCACAAGGTCGAACGGAGAACGACGTACGGTAGTCCCAACTGCACATGCGATCATCCAATCGACCACTGGCCGAACGCGTGTAGCCAACTTGACACTTTTTTGACTTACTGCCCGCTAGAGTTGCGCCGCCGGCCGGCAGCGTCGGCCATTCCATTTTCTATCCGTCTCTCGATGTAAGGAGTGCGCTCGATGTCCGAGGGCAAGCGCCGCCTCTTCCCCCTGGTCAGCCCCGTGCGGCTGGTCCTGCTGTTCTCGCTGGCACTGGTGCTGTTCTACAACTTCGCCACCTGGCGGGCGCTGAACAGCCTGGTTCCCATGGAAGGTCTCTGGGGCGCAGCGTTCTTCGCTTCGTTTGCCTTGTTCCTCTGGGCCGCCTTCACGCTGCTGCTGACCCTGGTATCCTTCCGTCCGCTGCTCAAGCCGGCCCTCACCCTGGTGGCGCTGGTCTCGGCTGCGGCGGCGTACTTCATGAATACCTATGGTGTCGTGATCGATACCGTGATGGTGCAGAACGTCATCGAGACCAACCCCGGCGAAGCCGCCGCGCTGTTCAGTGCGCGCATGCTCGGCTACCTGCTGGTGCTGGGCGTGCTGCCGGCGGCGATCATCTGGCTGATGCCGGTGCGTTACAGCTCGTTCTTCCGTGGCCTGCTGAATAAGGTGTTGGTGATCTTCGGTTGCCTGGTGGTGATTGCCGTCTGCGTCGGCGCGTTCTATTCCACCTACGCCCCGGTGTTTCGTCAGGAAGAGAAGCTCACCCACTTCATCAACCCGACCAACTACATCTACGCGGTCAGCAAATTCACCAAGCAGCGCCTGGGCATCAAGGAACACCTGGTGGTACAGCCCATCGGTGAGGATGCGGTGATGCCGCAGAAGGTACGCGCCGACGGCAAGAAATCGCTGATGATCTTCGTGGTCGGTGAAACCGCCCGTGCGGACCACTTCTCCCTCAACGGTTACGCCCGCGACACCAACCCGGAGCTGAAGAAGCTCGACATCCTCAATTTCACCAATGTCAGCTCGTGCGGCACATCCACGGCGGTGTCGGTGCCCTGCATGTTCTCCAAGTTCCCCCGCGAGGACTACAGCGACAAGAAGGGCAAGACCAACCAGGGGCTGCTGGACATCCTCCAGCGCGTCGGCGTGTCGGTGCTCTGGCTGGACAACAACAGCGACTGCAAGGGCACCTGCCTGCGCGTGCCCAATCGCGATATTCCGAAAGATCAGCCCGGTCCGTTCTGCGACGGCAAGAACTGCCTGGATGAAGCCCTGCTACAGAACCTGCAGGCCTACATCGACGGCCTGAAGGACAACGCGATCATCGTCCTGCATGCCGACGGCAGCCACGGCCCGGAATACTACGACCGTTATCCCAAGGCGCTGGAACGCTTCACCCCGGTCTGCCGCACCAACCAGCTGGGCAGTTGCAGCAGCGAGGAGTTGGTGAACGTCTACGACAATACCATCCTCTACACCGACCATTTCCTGTCCAAGGTGGTGGAACTGCTCAAGCAGAACGAGGAGCGCTTCGATACCTCGATGCTCTACGTTTCCGACCACGGCGAGTCGCTGGGTGAGAACGGCGTCTACCTGCATGCGGCGCCTTATGCCATCGCGCCGGCCGCGCAGACCCACGTGCCCATGGTGATGTGGTTCGGCAACGGTTCGCTGGGCGGCATGGGCGTGGATCGCGGCTGTCTGGAGAAGAAGGCCGGCGGCGCCGAGCTCAGCCACGACAACCTGTTCCACACGGTGCTTGGCCTGTACGGCGTGCACACCAGCCTGTACCAGCCGGAGCTGGATATCTTCCACTCCTGCAAACGCGACATGACCGCCGCCCAGTGATCCCGCGACGGCCTGGACGACGGCCATGAAAAAGGCCCTGCGGCGCTAACCGCAGGGCCTTTTGTTTTCTCGCGCTGTTACTTGTCGCGAACCAGCAGTACCGGGCGGTTGCTGACGCGCAGCAGGCCTTCCGCGACACTGCCGAGCATCAGGCGGCGCACGCCACGGCGGCCGTGGGTGCCCATGACGATGATGTCGGACTTGGAGGCTTCGGCTTCGATCTCGATGCGCTCTGCGATTTCTTCGCTGGCGCGTTCCTGGCAGACCCGCTCGAAGCTGGTTTTCACCGAGAACTCGGCAACCTTGTCCTTCGCCTTGGCGAGGATGTCATCGGCGGCCTTCAGTGCGGCTTCGCGCAGCGGCTCGGGGTTGTAGTACACGGCGTAGTCGGGCAGATGACGCAATGGGCTGTCGACGATGGTGATGACACGCAGCTCACCGCCGCTCAGCTTGGCCAGCTTGGCCGCTTCGACCAGGGCTCGGTCGGAAACCGGGCTGCCGTCCACCGCTACCAGAATGCGCTCGTACATGATGTGTTCCCTCAATGAGTGGCTTGGTAAGGAAACTCTATCCCCCCATGGGCGAGAATCCCTTGCGCAGCGTCAATGGTAGTCGGTGTGTCCGATCGTGCCGGGAGTAGAGCGGCGGATTCGTTGCTTTTCGACTGCTGCCATTGGCTCGCGAGTCGGTTCGTGGGCAGAGGCAGTCGCATGAAAAAAGCCGCCACCGGTTGCCCGGCGGCGGCTTCGTCGTGGCGCAATGGCGGGATCAGCCGGCGACCAGCACGCGGATCGCTTCCAGACGCAGGGAGGCCTTGTCCAGCATGGCCAGGCTGTCGTCACGCTGCTTGCGCAGGGCTTCCAGTTCGCTGTCGCGCACGCTCGGGTTGACGGCCTTGAGTGCGGTCAGACGCGCCAGTTCCTCGTCCAGTGTCGCGGTCAGTTGCTGGCGAGCGGCTTCAACGCGCTCGGCATGGCGCGGGGTGATCTTGGTCTCGGCCTGGGCGAACTGCTTGGCCAGCACGTCACGCTGGGCCTGCACGAACTTGTTGGCGCTGGCGCGCGGCACGCTTTCCAACTGGTCGTTCAGGGTGTCGAAGGACACGCGTGCGGAGAGATCATTGCCGTTGGCGTCCATCAGGCAGCGCAGCGCCACCGGCGGCAGGAAGCGCCCCAGTTGCAGCTTGCGCGGCGCCACGGCTTCACTGACGAACAACAGCTCCAGCAGCACGGTACCCGGCTTGAGCGCCTTGTTCTTGATCAGCGCCACCGAGGTGTTGCCCAGCGAGCCGGACAGCACCAGGTCCATGCCGCCCTGCACCATGGGGTGTTCCCAGGTGAGGAATTGCATGTCTTCGCGGGCCAGGGCCTGGGCGCGGTCGTAGGTGACGGTCACGCCTTCGTCGTCGCCCAGCGGGAAGCTGGCGTCGAGCATCTTCTCGCTCGGGCGCAGGATCAGCGCATTCTCGGAGTGGTCCTCGCTGTCGATGCCGTAAGTATCGAACAGACGCTCCATGTAGATCGGCAGGGCGAACTGGTCATCCTGTTCCTCGATCTCGGCGACCAGTGCCTCGCCTTCGCCAGCGCCGCCGGAGTTCAGTTCCAGCAGGCGGTCGCGGCCGTTGTGCATCTCCGCTTCCAGCGCTTCGCGGGCAGCGGTGCCTTCGGCCAGCAGGGCGTCGAAGGCGTCGTCATCACCGCCGTCGAGCAGCTCCACCAGGCGCGGGCCGAAGCGGTGCTGCAGGGCGTTTCCGGTGGGGCAGGTGTTGAGGAAGGCGTTCAGCGCCTGGTGGTACCACTGGAACAGGCGTTCCTGCGGGCTGTTCTCCAGGTGCGGCACGTGGATCTGGATGGTGTGCTTCTGGCCGATCCGGTCCAGGCGGCCGATGCGCTGTTCCAGTTGGTCCGGGTGGGCCGGCAGATCGAACAGCACCAGGTGATGGGCGAACTGGAAGTTGCGGCCTTCGCTGCCGATTTCCGAGCAGATCAGCACCTGGGCGCCGAACTCTTCGTCGGCGAAGTAGGCGGCGGCGCGGTCGCGCTCGAGGATGCTCATGCCCTCGTGGAATACCGTGGCCGGGATGCCGGACTTCAGGCGCAGGGCATCGCCCAGGTCCATGGCGGTCTCGGCGTGGGCGCAGATCACCAGCACCTTGTACTGCTTGAGCATCTTCAGGGTGTCGATCAGCCACTCGACGCGGGGGTCGAAACGCCACCAGCGGTTGTTCTCGTCGCCGTCCTCGGCCTGGGCCTGGTAGCTGACTTCCGGGTAGAGGTCCGGGTGCTCGCCCAGCGGCAGCTCCATGTACTCGATCGGATTGGTCAGCACGTAGGGGTGCAACTGGCGTTCCGGGAAGCCCTGCACGGCGGCGCGGGTGTTGCGGAACAGGACGCGGCCGGTGCCGTGGCGGTCGAGCAGCTCGCGTACCAGGCGGGCGCGGGCTTCTTCATTGCCGGCCTCGACGCTGGCCAGCAGCTCGTCGCCCTCGCTGCCGAGGAAGCCGTGGATGGCCTGGCGGGCGGCAGGCGAGAGGCTGCCCTGGTCGATCAGTTCCTGCACCGCCTCGGCGACCGGGCGGTACTGGGTGCTTTCGGTGCGGAAGGCTTCCAGGTCGTGGAAGCGATCCGGGTCGAGCAGGCGCAGACGGGCGAAGTGGCTGTCCAGGCCGAGCTGTTCCGGGGTCGCGGTGAGCAGCAGCACGCCGGGAATGACCTGGGAGAGTTGCTCTACCAGCTGGTATTCCGCGCTGGCCTGCTCCGGGTGCCACACGAGGTGGTGGGCTTCGTCGACCACCAGCATGTCCCACTCGGCGGCGAACAGGGCGTCCTGTGCCTTCTCGTCCTCGCGCAGCCACTCCAGCGCCACGAGGGCCAGCTGGGTGTCTTCGAAGGGGTTGCTGGCATCGCTCTCGACGAAGCGCTCGCGGTCGAACAGGGCGACTTCCAGGTTGAAGCGCCGGCGCATTTCCACCAGCCACTGGTGCTGCAGGTTTTCCGGCACCAGGATCAGCACGCGGCTGGCGCGGCCGGAGAGCAGTTGGCGATGGATCACCAGGCCTGCTTCGATGGTCTTGCCCAGGCCCACTTCGTCGGCCAGCAGGACGCGCGGGGCCATGCGGTCGGCGACTTCGCGGGCGATGTGCAGCTGGTGCGCAATGGGTTGCGCGCGGGCGCCACCCAGGCCCCAGAGCGAGGACTGCAGCAGGCGGGTACGGTGTTCCAGGGTGTGGTAGCGCAGGCCGAACCAGGACATCGGGTCGATCTGCCCGGCGAACAGGCGATCGCTGGCGAGGCGGAACTGGATGAAGTTCGACAGCTGGGTTTCCGGCACGGTGCGCTGGTCGTTCTGCGCGGTGAGGCCGTGATAGATCAGCAGGCCGTCGATCTCGTCCACTTCGCGGACGGTCATCTTCCAGCCTTCGAAATGGGTGATCTCGTCGCCGGGGGCGAAACGCACGCGGGTCAGGGGCGCATTGCGCTCGGCGTACTGGCGGGTATCACCGGTGGCCGGATAGAGCACCGTGAGCATGCGGCCGTCCAGCGCCAGGATGGTCCCCAGCCCGAGTTCCGCTTCACTGTCGCTGATCCAGCGTTGACCGGGTTGATACTGCGCCATGGACACCTCCCAAAAAAAGCCGGCTATGGTACCGGAACGCGCAGCGTTCAGCGATGGCCGTCAGCGCCTCCGGTCGTCCGAATCTTCGGCGAAACCTGTGACGAGTGCGCACTCATCGCGAATCGTGGAAAGTGTAGCGAGGCGCACTCAAGTCTGTGGCCGCTGCGCCGATAGCCTGACCAGAGGACTTCCCACCGTGCTTCTCGCAAGGGCTGGCGCCCAGGACTCGCACCATGCTGCCGCCGATTCCCCATAGTCTGGCACCCGTCACTGCCCAGCAGGACGTGCCCAAGCCGCGACCGGATGTCACCCCGGTGACGCCGCCTGCGCCCAGCGCGGGCAATGCCGGCGTCGAACTGGAGCGTCGCCCGGACGAGCAGGCGCTGCGCGAGGAGTACCAGCGCCGGCGCAAGCGTCGCCAGCTCGCCGATGGTACGCCGGAGGGCGAGGCGCTGGAGGAACTGGAGGAAGTCGAGGAGCTGGGCGAGGACGTGCAGGCCGCCCAGCGCAAGGGGCTGTGGATCGATGTCGAGGTCTGACGTCGCGGGGGAGTAGACTGGCCCCATCGCTGAGTACCCGAGCTTTCCATGCTGTTCGACGACGCCCCGATCCTTCTCCCCGATGCCGAGCTGCGCCTGATCCCCAATTGGTGCCCGCCGTCGCGCGCCGCACAGTGGTTGGAGCAACTGCTCGAGCAGACGCCCTGGGAACAGACTGTCGTGCACCTGCACGGGCGTGACTATCCGGTGCCGCGCCTGGTCAACTGGTACGGCGATCCGGAGGCTTTCTACACCTATTCCGGGCAGACCCACGCGCCGCTGCCCTGGACGCGGCTGCTGATGGAAATCCGCTCGGCGGTGGAGCAGGCCGCCGGCCAGCGCTTCAACGGCGTGCTGCTCAACTACTACCGCGACGGCCAGGACTCCATGGGCTGGCACAGTGATGACGAGCCCGAGTTGGGGCGCAATCCGGTGGTGGCGTCGTTGAACCTGGGCGGCACGCGGCGCTTCGATCTGCGGCGCAAGGGGCGTAACACAATCGAACACTCCATCGAGCTGTCCGGCGGTTCGCTGCTGGTCATGTCCGGCGCGACACAGCATTATTGGCAACATCAGGTCGCCAAGACGCGCCGTCCGGTTGCGCCGCGCCTGAATCTGACTTTCCGCCTGGTGCACGCCCTGCCATGAGCAACGACGACAAGCTGATCGATTTCACCGCCGAGCGCGACAAGCGCATCCACGACGTGCACGAAAAGCGCCTGCAGGACGTGCGCAAGGCCTTCGAGCAGGCCTTGCCGCTGGGCAAGCCGCGCAAGAAGGGCAAGAGCAAGCCCAAGAAGCGCTGATTTCCCTCACCCTGGGCCGCAAGGCCCCGCTCTGCGCGGCTTCCCGCCGCACCCGCCCCCCTCCGAAACTTGACCTGCGTCAGTGCTCCAGCCCTCCTCGGAACGCGCCTTGTCGACCATTGATCCAGGTCAATTTGTCGTGCCCGGCCGCCGGTAATCTGCACACATCCCCAGACGATGTAGGCAACAGGAGGCCAGCATCATGTTCATCGACGAAGTGGTTCTCGCAGGCATCCTTACCGTCGGACTGATGGTTGTTTTCTTCGGCGGGGTTGGAATTTTCATCTGGAAGGACAGCCACAAGAAGAGCTGATCCTTACAGAGACACAGAGCACGCAAGGCACTTCGGGCGACTTAGGTCGCCCGTTTTTTTTGCCTCGACGAAAGTGGGGATGACATATTGTTAGCCTGCTAATAATATGATTGGCAACTATCCCGTCATCCTGTTTGCCGACTATCTTTAAGCGATAGTTTCAGACCCTTTCGAGAGACCGCGTGCGACCTACGCTACAGGCATTCCTCGCGCCGGATACGCTGGCGCTGAAATTCGCGATCAAGACCCTCCTGGCCGGTGGCCTGGCGCTCTGGTGCGCGTTTCGTTTCGATCTGGAACAGCCGCAGTGGGCGCTGATGACCGTGTTCATCGTGTCCCAACCGTTGTCGGGCATGGTGGTGGCCAAGGGGCTCTTCCGCCTGATCGGCACGCTGGTCGGTACCATCATGTCGGTGGTGATGATCGCGTTGTTCGCCCAGACACCCTGGCTGTTCCTGCTGGCCATTTCGCTGTGGCTCGGCCTCTGCACCGCCGCCTCGACCACGCTTCGCAACCATGTGTCCTACGCCTTCGTACTGTCCGGCTACACCGTGGCGATCATCGGCCTGCCGGCGATCAGCCAGCCGCTGGGCGTCTTCGACCAGGCCGTGGCGCGCAGTACGGAAATCTGCCTCGGGATCCTCTGCGCCTCGGCAGTCAGCGCGATTCTCTGGCCGCGCCGGGTCGAGGCCAATCTGGACAAGCAGGCCCACGCCACCTGGCTCACCGGCATGCAGGCCGCACGCAGCGAGATCGACGCGGATGCCCGGCAGATCAAGGGCCTGTTGCAGGC
Organism: Pseudomonas sp. BB438; assembly: GCF_057180225.1. Classification (NCBI taxonomy): domain Bacteria; kingdom Pseudomonadati; phylum Pseudomonadota; class Gammaproteobacteria; order Pseudomonadales; family Pseudomonadaceae; genus Pseudomonas; species Pseudomonas sp. BB438. The sequence continues at coordinate 5,097,532 of NZ_CM170001.1, read as the reverse complement.
GCTGGGCAAGATCGTCGAAGTCGATGTGCAGCGCGACCATGCCTGGTTCGAGGGCTATCGCGGACGGATGCGCTCGCGGGCGCTGCGGATTCTCTCCCGCGACCTGCTCAGCCTGCTGCGCACCGCGCGCGGCGTGGCCCGGCAGCGCAGCGTGCTGGACGCCGAGGACCGCGCGCGCCTGCAACCCTGGTTCGAAGAGTTGCGTGCCACACTGGAAGACCCGCAGGTGGACGCCATGCGTTCGCTGCAGGAGCGGCTGCAGCAGGCCGGCACCGACGAGCGCTACTCCAACGACCTGCGCTACTGCCTGACCCGTTGCGCCTTGCTGCTGCTCAAGGCGCTGAACTCGGAGAAGACCATGCGCGCGGTTTCGGACGGGCGCGTGGACGATGTCGCCACCGGCACCCTGTCCTGGCACCGTGACTGGCTGATGGCGTTGTTCTACGGCCTGCGCAGTGCGCTGGCGCTGCTGGGTATGTCGGCCTTCTGGATGGCCACCGCCTGGCCGGCAGCCACCGGTGGCATGCTGCTGGCGGCGGTGATCTGCAGTCTGTTCGCCAACCGCGACAACGCCGTCACCATCGGCCTGGGCTTCCTGCGCGGTATTCTCTATGCGATCCCGGCGGCCGCCGTTGTCAGCCAGTGGTTGCTGCCGCAGTGGAACGGTTTCCCGTTGCTCTGCCTGGCGCTGGGCGTGCCGCTGTTCTTCGCGCTTCTGGGCATGGCTACGCCGGCGCTGGCGGGTACGGCGACGTCCTTCTCGATCCATTTCATCACCCTGGTGGCACCGAGCAACGTGATGAAGTACGACTTGGCCAACCTGCTCAATTCGGCCCAGGGCATCGTCATCGGCGTGGGCTTCGCGGTGCTGATCTTCCGCCTGCTCACCCTGCCGGCGGACTGGCTCAACCGACGGTTGATCCAGGCCACCTGCGAAGACCTCGGACGCCTGACCCGGCGGCCGCTGGCCGAAGCCGAGAGCTGGTTCGGCGGGCGCATGGCCGATCGCCTGATTCGCCTGGCGCGTCACTACACGCTGTTGCCCAAGGAGGAGCAGCGGCGCTGGCAGGACGGCCTGCTCGCCCTCGATCTGGGCAACGAGCTGATCCACATGCGCGCCTGCCTCAATGGGGCGCAGGGCCAGTTGCGCAAGCGTCGCGACCAGTTCCTCGGAGCCCTGGGCAGCGTCCTGGAAAAGGGTCCCGGGGCGGGGCGCGAGCTGCGTCTGGACAGCCTGTGCCCACCGTTGGAGGAAGCCCTTGCGCACGACCTGCAGGGCGACAACGAACCCAACCGCCTGGCCCGTGCCGCGCTGGCGCAACTGCGTCACACCTGGCGCCAGTGGTGCCTTCTGGAGGACGCCAATGGGACTGCATGAGTTCGGCTGGGGCGGTGTGTTCCTGAGCCCGCTGTTCATCTATGCCGTGCTCGCCCTGGGCCTGACCGTCGTTCTGCGCCTGCTGCTGCAGGCCACCCCCTTCGGACGCTGGATCTGGCACGAGGCGCTGTTCGACTGCGCCTTGTTCGTGCTGATTCTCTGCGCCATCACCTGGGCGCTCAGCGGAGCACCTTGAGAGGAGAAGCTGTATGCGCGGATACCTTCGCGTAGCGGTCACCATCATCCTGGTCATCGCCGCCGTCATGGCGGGCACCTGGTTGTGGCGCTATTACATGTTGTCGCCCTGGACCCGTGATGCGCGGGTGCGCGCCGACGTGGTGGTGATCGCCCCGGACGTTTCCGGCTGGGTCACCGACCTAGCCGTACAGGACAACCAGCAGATCAAGGCCGGTGACCTGATCATGCGCATCGACCACGAACGCTACGCGGCGAACCTGGAGCAGGCCAAGGCGCTGGCCGAGACCCGGCACCAGCAGTACCTGCTGCGCGTGAGCGAGGCAACCCGACGCAACAAGCTCGGCATCGCGGCGATCAGTGCCGAGGACAAGGAAACCGCGCAGATCAACGCCGCCATCGCCAAGAGCGAGTACGACGAGGCGCAGGCCCAGGTGCGCCTGGCGCAGCTGAACCTGACCCGTAGCGAAATGCGCGCCCCGCGCGACGGACAGATCACCAACCTGCGCCTGGCCCAGGGCAACTACGTCCAGGCAGGTCAGGCGATGATGGCGCTGGTGGACCAGAAGTCCTTCTACGTCACCGCCTACTTCGAGGAAACCAAGCTACCCGGCATCCGTGTCGGCCAGCCCGCCCAGGTGGTGCTGATGAGCGGCGACATCGCCATCGATGGCACCGTGGAGAGCATCAGCAGTGGCATCACCGACCGCAACGCCATCCCCGACAGCCAGTTGCTGGCTAACGTCGAGCCGACTTTCAACTGGGTGCGCCTGGCCCAGCGCATCCCGGTGCGCATTCACCTCGACAAGGTGCCCGACGGCGTCCACCTGAGCGCCGGGATGACCGCCAGCGTTACCGTGAAGCCGTGAGTGGCGCCTCTGTCCGCTCGCGTTGAAGCCAGCAGGATAGCGCTGCGCAAAGGATGGACGTGGTGACCAGCGCCAGGCCGATCCAGGGCGTCCAGGCGATCCCGGCCAGGCTGATCACTGCGCCGCCCACTCCTGCACCGAGTGCCACGCCCAGGTGCATCGCCGAGGTGTTCAGGGCCACCCCGGCGGCGGCGCTGGCCGGGTCGCTGGCCAGCAGATAGCTCTGTACGGCTGGCGAGATCATCCAACTGATGGTGCTCCAGACCATCAGCGCGCCGAGCAGGCGCCACGGATGGCCGATACTCAATGGGATTGCCAGCATCGCCAGGCCGAACAGCATCGGCACCACGACCAGCGCACGACGATGGCCGAGGTGGTCGCTCAGCCAGCCGCCCAGGTAGCCACCGCCGATGGCCGCCAGGCCTATCAGTAGCAAGGTCAGGGCGATGCCTTCGCTATCGGTGATCCCGGCGATCTGCTGGAACCACGGCGTGATGTAGGCGAACAGGGTGAAATGCCCGCCCAGCAGCAGGATCGACACCAGTTGTGCCAGATTCAGCGCGGGATTACGCAGTTGGCGTTGGTAGGCCGCACCGTTGGCCGGGCTGTCCAGCGCGCGGCGCGGCAGGGCCACCCGCAGGAGGGCCGCCAGTGGCAGCGAGTACAGCGCGATGGCAGCGAAGATCCAGCGCCAGCCGAACCAGTCGTTGACCAGCACGCCGACCGGCACGCCGAATACCAGCGAACCGCTGATGCCCATGAAGATCAGGCCGATGGCCCGGCCGCGCTGGGTTGGCGGCGCCAGCTCCACTGCCAGCAGGCTGGCTTGCATGATCAGCAACCCGCAGCAGGCGGCCATGCCGATGCGCATCAGCAGCAGTGATGCATAGCCGGGACTCAGCGCCGCGCCGGCGTTGAACGCGGCAAACACCAACAGGGTGATGACCAGCAGTCGGCGGCAGTCGGCACCACGGGTGAGCCAGCCGAGCAAGGGCGCGGCGACGGCGAAACTCAGGGAGAACAGACTGGTGAGTTGCCCGGCGAGGCTGAGGGACACGTGCAGGTCAACAGCGAGCGAAGGCAGGATGCCGGTGAGGATGGCCTCGGCGAGGCCGGCGGCAAAGGTACAGAGGGACAGCAACAGCAGTCGAAGGTCCATGGCGGCTCCGATTCCCGGTGAGGGGTTTCGGGCACGAAGCCTTCGGTTATCCCGGATGGATGTGAGGTGGCGGGGGCAGGGTAGTCGAGCGGGAAACTGTATACAAGTTTTCGGGGCCGGATAGCCGGCCCCGAAACGCGCCTCAGCCGATGGTAATCGGCGGCAGGGCGGGCAGTTCGATGTTGAGTTTCTCAGTCGGCGCCATGACTTCGGCCTCGCCCTTGACCACGGCCTTGCCGTCCTGGTTGAGCACGATGGTGCTGATGCGTACGCGGTTCTTCGGCAGCTTCTCCAGCACTTCCAGTTCGACGGTCAGCTCGTCACCGAGTTTCACCGGGCGGGTGAAGCTCAGGTTCTGGCCGAGGTAGATGGTGCCCGGGCCGGGCAGGGTGGTGGCGATCGCCGCGCTGATCAGCGCGCCGGTGAGCATGCCGTGGGCGATGCGCTCCTTGAACTGGGTGGTGGCGGCGTACTCGGCGTCCAGGTGCACCGGGTTGCGGTCGCCGGAGACCTCGGCGAACAGCTGGATGTCGCGCTCGGTGACGCTGCTCTGGAAGTTGGCCTTCTGGCCGACTTCGAGTTCTTCGTAGGGTACGTTCTGTACGGAAGTCATAGGGGCTCCTCGGATTTCTCGACCTGCGGGACGGGGCAGTGCGCCGCCAGCCAGTCGATCAGGTTGCGGGTGACCTCGTCGCGGTTGCTCTCGTTGAACAACTCGTGGCGAGCGTCGGGATAAATCTTCAGTTGGACGTCACGAACCCCCGCCCGGGTCATCGCCTGGGCGAGATCGCGCAAGCGGCTGCCCTGGCTGACCGGGTCGCGCTCGCCGCCGATTACCATCACCGGCAGATCGTTACGGATCTGCGAGAGGTGCTCCACCGGGGTGATGTCGGCGAGACCGCCGAGCAGGTCGACCCACAGCTGGTTGCTGCAGCGGAAACCGCAGAGCGGGTCGGCAACATACTTGTCGACTTCGACGGGGTCGCGGCTGAGCCAGTCGAAGGCGGTGCGATTGGGTTTGAAGGCCTTGTTGAACGAGCCGAAGGACAGGAAGTCGATCAGCGCGCTGTGGCCCAGCGGACCCTGGCGCCAGCGCTCGAAACGGGCAATGACGCGGGCGCTCTTGTACAGCGCCACTGGCTGGTAATTGGAGCCGGACAGCACCGCCGCCTGCACGCTGGCGCTGTGCTGCATCAGGTAGGCGCTGCCGATGTAGCTGCCCATGCTGTGGCCGAGCAGGATGATCGGCAGGTCCGGGTGTTCCTCGCGCACATGCTGGTTCAGGGTGTGCAGGTCGCCGATCACCTTGCCCCAGCCGCCGCGGTCGGCGTAGTGGCCCAGTTCGCCGTTCTCGGCGGTGCGGCCGTGGCCGCGCTGGTCGATGGCGTAGAGGTGGTAGCCGGCGGCGTTCAGCGAGAGGGCCAGGCGCTCGTAGCGGCCGGCGTGCTCGGCCATGCCGTGGGACAGCATCAGGGCCCCGCGGGACGAGCCTTCCGGCGCCCAGTGGCGGGTGTAGAGCGGTGTCTCGTCGCTGGCGGCAAGCCAGTAGGCGGCGTAGGGCATGGGGTCCATCCTGCTTCTTGTTCGTCGATTCTTATTCGAATGGTGGCCATGGAACGGGCCGACCGGGGCGATTCTGCCACGCCGGGACATCTTCTGTATGGATTGCCAGTCGCACCCGATCGTCGCCGGGCGAGTGGCGCCCAGGGCGGCCGTCGGCTCTACCGCGCGCCGTGCCGGGTTGGTGGCGCAAGATTCACGCAGTCTATGACGCTCGCCCGAGTCTTTGCGATGACCAAAGGAACTGCTAGCTTCCGTCGAATGACCGCAATGACGGTTCGGTTTCGCTCAGGTATGAGGACAAGAATAAATGCAACCTGATTTCTGGAACGACAAACGCCCGGCCGGCGTGCCCAGCGACATTGACCTGACCGCCTACAAGTCGGTGGTGGAAGTCTTCGAGCGCTCCTGCAAGAAGTTCGCCGACCGTCCGGCCTTCAGCAACATGGGCGTGACCCTGACCTACGCCGAGCTGGACCGCCTGTCCGCCGCCTTCGGCGCCTACCTGCAGAAGCACACCGACCTGAAGCCCGGCGACCGCATCGCCGTGCAGATGCCCAACATCCTGCAATATCCCATCGCCGTGTTCGGCGCCCTGCGTGCCGGCCTCATCGTGGTCAACACCAACCCGCTCTACACCGCCCGCGAGATGCGCCATCAGTTCAAGGACTCCGGCGCCCGCGCGCTGGTCTACGTGAACCTGTTCGGCAAATTGGTGCAGGAAGTGCTGCCCGATACCGGGATCGAATACCTGATCGAGGCGCAGATGGGCGACCTGCAGCCTGCGCTCAAGGGCCTGCTGGTCAACACCGTGGTCAAGCACGTGAAGAAGATGGTGCCGGAGTACAATCTGCCCCAGGCCGTCTCCTTCAAGGCCGCGCTGCGCCAGGGCCGTGGCCATGGCCTGCAGCCGGTCAAGGTCGGCCTGGAAGACATCGCGGTGCTGCAGTACACCGGCGGCACTACCGGCGTGGCCAAAGGCGCCATGCTGACCCACGGCAACCTGGTCGCCAACATGCAGCAGGTGCACGCTTGCCTGCAGCAGCACGGCCCGGACGGCAAGCCGCTGATGCAGGTCGGCAATGAGGTGATGATCGCGCCGCTGCCGCTGTACCACATCTATGCCTTCACCGCGAACTGCATGTGCATGATGGTCAACGGCAACCACAACGTGCTGATCAGCAACCCGCGCGACATCCCCGGCTTCATCAAGGAGCTGAAGAAGTGGCGCTTCTCCGCGCTGCTGGGCCTGAACACCCTGTTCGTCGCGCTGATGGATCGCCCGGAATTCAAGGAACTGGACTTCTCCAACCTGAAGGTCACCAACTCCGGTGGCACCGCGCTGGTCACTGCCACCGCCGAGCGCTGGAAGGCCATGACCGGCTGCACCGTGGTGGAAGGCTATGGCCTGACCGAAACCTCCCCGGTGGTCAGCACCAACCCCTACGGTGACGCAGCGCGCCTGGGCACCGTCGGCCTGCCGGTGCCGGGCACCGCGCTGAAGGTGATCGATGACGACGGCAATGACGTTGGCCTGGGCGAGCGCGGCGAGCTCTGCGTGAAGGGCCCGCAGGTCATGAAAGGCTACTGGCAGCGCCCGGACGCCACCGCCGAGGTGCTGGACGCCGAGGGCTGGCTGCGTACCGGCGACATCGCGGTGATCGACCCGGACGGCTTCACCCGCATCGTCGACCGCAAGAAGGACCTGATCATCGTCTCCGGCTTCAACGTCTATCCGAACGAGATCGAGGATGTGGTGATGGCCCACCCGAAAGTCGCCAACTGCGCGGCCGTCGGCGTGCCGGACGAGAAGTCCGGCGAGGCGGTGAAGCTGTTCGTGGTGCCCCGCGAAGGTGGCGTGACCGTCGAAGAGCTCAAGGCCTACTGCAAGGAAAACTTCACCGGCTACAAGGTGCCCAAGCACATTGTGCTCAAGGATGCCTTGCCGATGACGCCGGTGGGCAAGATCCTGCGCCGGGAGCTGCGCGAAACGGCTTGAGGTCGGCGTGAACGGCAAAGGGGGGCTGATTCTGAATCAGCCCCCCTTTTTTATCTCGGCAGCGCTCCCTTGAATGAATAACCCCAGCCGCTGGCTGGGGTTATTCACTAACGGCGAGCGGGTTGGCTAGCAAGGAGGCCACGCTCTCTTCCAGAATCCGTCAACCACCGCAGCGGCCACAGCAACCATCTTTCTTGCGAAGGATTTCGTAGAGGTCGTCCTTGAGCTGCAACTTCTGCTTTTTCAGCGCTTCGATGGTGTCGTGCGAGGCGGGGGTGATGCCGGCTTCCATGTTCTTGATCTCCTGGTCGAGATCGTTGTGGCTATGGAAGAGCTTGGCGAAATGCGGGTCTTCGGCTTTGAGGCGGGTAATCTTTTCGCGGTATTCGGGAAACATGAGGGTTCTCCAGGAGAGTGCAAAAACACTCTGCGTGATCCGCAGCGGGCCGGTGTTGAGGTAGATCATTCCCGGAGGCTGATTTTGCCGGCCTGGCAGCGATGACGCAGGCTCCTGTTTGGCTCGGACGGGGCGGATTCTGCGTCGGGAGTCGCGCGAAACCGACGGATCGAAGTCCAACGATTTACCGGCGCAACGAAGGCTGGCCTGAGTGCCTGTCTCCGTTCTTTTTTCCGGTTTCATCGCCCTGAAATCCACTTTGTCAGACAATCCAACAAGGCTGCGAGCCTTCTGGGACGGGCTTTTCCGACGAACGGAGAGTTGGTGACCGAAAAGCCTGTCTCCGGTCATTTTTCTTACGGACGAGGCTGTGTTTGGTGCTGGTCGCTGTTTCTCAAAGCTGATAATCTCGGCCCGCTTTCGCTCCCCCAGCCAGGGGAAAGCGACATAAACACAACAAAGAACCGCGAACGCGGTAAAGATGAGCTGTTGCTTAGGAGTGGGCTTCCATGACCGACAATTTCTGGAAGGACAAATACCCAGTGGGGATCGCTGCCGAGATCAACGCTGACCAGTACCCGAACATCCTCGCGGTACTCAAAGAATCCTGCCAACGTTTTGCAAACAAGCCTGCCTTCAGCAACCTGGGCAAGACCCTGACCTACGGCGAGATGTACAAGCTCTCCGGGGACTTCGCGGCCTACCTGCAGCAACACACCGATCTCAAGCCCGGCGACCGCATCGCCGTGCAACTGCCCAACGTCCTCCAGTACCCGGTCGTGGTCTTCGGCGCCATGCGCGCTGGCCTGGTCGTCGTCAACACCAACCCGCTCTACACCGCGCGGGAAATGGAGCACCAGTTCAACGATTCCGGCGCCAAGGCGCTGGTGTGCCTGGCGAACATGGCGCACCTGGCCGAGGAAGTGCTGCCCAGGACCGGCATCCGCAACGTCATCGTCACCGAAGTGGGTGACATGCTGCCGCCGCTCAAGCGCTTCATCGTCAATTTCGTGGTCAAGAACATCAAGAAGATGGTTCCGGCCTACCACATTGCCAACGCGCAGAAGCTCACCGACGTCCTGGCCAAGGGCCGCGGCAAGGCGGTGCAGGAAGTCTCGCCGCACAACGATGACGTCGCCGTGCTGCAGTACACCGGTGGCACCACCGGCGTGGCCAAGGGCGCGATGCTGACCCACCGCAACCTGGTCGCCAACATGCTGCAGTGCAAGGCACTGATGGGCGCCAATCTCAACGAAGGTTGCGAGATCCTCATCACCCCGCTGCCGCTTTACCACATCTACGCCTTCACCTTCCATTGCATGGCGATGATGCTCACCGGCAACCACAACATCCTGGTGACCAACCCGCGCGACCTGGCCAGCATGGTCAAGGAGCTGTCGCAGTGGAAATTCACCGGCTTCGTCGGCCTGAACACCCTGTTCGTCGGCCTGTGCAACAACGAAGGCTTCCGCAAGCTGGACTTCTCCGCCCTGAAGCTGACCCTCTCCGGCGGCATGGCCCTGCAACAGGCCAGCGCCGAACGCTGGAAGGACGTCACCGGCTGCGCCATCTGCGAAGGCTACGGCATGACCGAGACCAGCCCGGTGGTGTCTGTGAACCCGTTCCAGAACATCCAGATCGGCACTATCGGCATCCCGGTTCCGTCGACCCTGTGCAAGGTCATCAGCGATGACGGCCAGGACCTGCCGCTGGGCGAGCGTGGCGAGTTGTGCGTCAAGGGCCCGCAGGTCATGAAGGGCTACTGGCAGCGCCAGGAAGCCACCGACGAGATCCTCGACAAGGACGGCTGGCTGCGTACCGGCGACATCGCGATCATCCAGGAAGACGGCTACATGCGTATCGTCGACCGCAAGAAGGACATGATCCTGGTGTCGGGCTTCAACGTGTACCCCAACGAGCTGGAAGACGTGCTCGCCACCCTGCCGGGCGTGCTTCAGTGCGCCGCCATCGGCATCCCGGACGAGAAGTCCGGCGAGGCGATCAAGGTGTTTGTGGTGTCCAAGCCGGGCGTCACCCTGACCAAGGAGCAAGTCATGCAGCACATGCACGACAACCTCACTGGCTACAAGCGTCCCAAGTCCGTGGAATTCCGCGACAGCCTGCCGACCACCAACGTCGGCAAGATCCTGCGACGCGAATTGCGCGACGAAGAGCTCAAGAAGATCAGGGCTTAAGCCGATAAACAAGGAACCCGCCGCAAGGCGGGTTTTTTGATGGGGCACGGAAGCCATGTCCTTTATCTGCCTGAGGTGAACGCCTTGAACACTGCCCTCCGTTTGCGCGCCAAGGTCCTGCTCCTGGCCATCGTGCCGATCCTCCTCCTCACCCTGTTGTTGTGCGCCATTTCGACCGTTGCGTTGCGGCAACTGGCGACCCAGCAGGAAGCGCAGATCCGCGAGAACCTCACGCAGGACCGCGAAGCCCAGCTGAAGAACTTCGTCGACGTGGCCCTGGCCGCTGTCGGCCCGGTCTACCAGGCCGCCGCCGAGGGCGATGCCCAGGCGCGCGAACAGGGCATCGCGATCCTCAAACGACTCGAGTACGGCAAGGGCGGCTACTTCTGGGGTTACGACACCCGCTCCGTGCGCGTCTTCCAGGGCACCAGCGATGAGCGCCTGGGCGAAGACTTCAGCACCTACCGCGATCCCAACGGCGTCTACGCCATTCGCGAGCTGGTGGCAGCGGGGCAGAGCGGCCAGCACTATGTGCGCTACAGCTTCACCCTGCCGGGCGGCAACGCCATCGTGCCGAAGATCGGCTATGCCCACTTCCTGCCCAAGTGGAACCTGGTGTTCGGCACCTCGCTGAACCTCGACGACGTCGAGCGTGAAGTGAAGGAAGCCGGTGCCGCCTTCGACGCCAAGATCGACAACCTGCTGCTGCTCATGGGCGGTGCGGCGCTGGCGCTGCTGGTGGTGATCGGCCTGCTCGCCGGTCTGTTCAGCCGCACCATCGTCCAGCCCATCGTGCAGGTGCGCGACAACCTCGACGACATGGCCGCCGGCGACGGCAACCTGACCCATCGCCTGAACCTGGGCCGCAGCGACGAACTGGGCGAGCTGGCCGGCTCGTTCAACCGCTTCGTCGAGAAGATCCACGTGCTGGTGCAGCAGGTAGCCGGTACCACTCAGCAGTTGTCCGGGCTGGTGGGCGACGTGGCTCAGCAGGCGCAGCGCTCCGAACGTGCGATGGATGGCCAGCGCCACGAGACCGATCAGGTCGCCACCGCCATCAACGAGATGACCGCTGCCGCCCAGGAAGTGGCGCGTAGCGCGCAACAGGCTGCCGACGCGGCACAGCAGACCGACCGCGAAGGCCAGGCAGCCAAGCGCGAAGTGGACCTGTGCGTCTCGCAGATCAACGATCTGGTGGGCGAAGTGCGCACCAGCAGCGACTCCCTCGACACCCTGCGCCAGGACGTGCAGGGCATCGTCGGCGTGCTGGAAGTGATCCGCTCCATCGCCGAACAGACCAACCTGCTGGCGCTCAACGCCGCCATCGAAGCGGCCCGTGCCGGCGAGGCCGGGCGCGGTTTCGCCGTGGTTGCCGACGAAGTCCGCGCCCTGGCCAGCCGCACCCAGCAGAGCACCGGGGAAATCCAGCAGATGATAGACCGCCTGCGCGGTACCACGGAAGGCTCGGTGAGCGCCATGCAGCGCGCCAGCGACATGGCCGAGCGCACCCGCGGCCAGGCCAACCAGGCCGGCCAGTCGCTGGATGCCATCGCCCAGCTGATCGGCACCATCAACTCGATGAACGCGCAGATCGCCAGCGCCGCCGAGGAACAGACCGCGGTGGCCGAGGAGATCAACCGCAGCGTGCATCAGATCGCCGGCGGCGTGGACAGCGTGGCGGATGATGCGGCCAAGGGCGCGCGCACCGCGACCGAACTGAACGGCCTCGGGGAGCGCCTGCGCCAGCTCGTGGGTCAGTTCCGCATCTGATCCGGCGGGGCGCAACGCCCCGCCAATCCGGGTCGCCAAGTATTCGGCATGGCGGCCCGTGCCGGTCTTTTGCGACAATTCACGAATTGTCGCCATGACAGCCCATTCCAGGGACCGGCTCCGCACCTGCTCGCGCCGCTCCCGCCTGATGCCCGCGAAGCCGATGACCACAGACAGTACGCCGACCCCCGAACAGCTCCTGCAGCGTATGGATCACGCGATGATCCGCGACCGCCATCGCCTGCGTCGGCAGCTCCACGAACTGCGCAAGCACCCTGACCACGCCAGGCTCGCCCAGTGGGCCGAGCGCTTCCAGGCCTCCTGCGCCAAGGCCGAGGCGCGCCGCGCGAGCATCCCGGCGATCCGCTACGACGACAGCCTGCCCATCGCCGCCAAGCGCGACGAGATCAAGGCCGCGCTGGAAAAGAGCCAGGTGGTGGTGATTGCCGGCGAGACCGGTTCGGGCAAGACCACCCAGTTGCCGAAGATCTGCTTGGAGCTGGGTCGCGGCACCCACGGCCTGATCGGCCATACCCAGCCGCGCCGGCTGGCCGCGCGCAGCGTAGCCACCCGCGTTGCCGAGGAAATCGGCACGCCGCTGGGTTCGCTGGTCGGCTATCAGGTGCGCTTCGAGGACCAGAGCGACGACAGCACGCTGATCAAGCTGATGACCGACGGTATCCTGCTGGCCGAGACCCAGCATGACCGTTACCTCGAGCGCTACGACACGATCATCGTCGACGAAGCCCACGAACGCAGCCTGAACATCGACTTCCTGCTCGGCTTCCTCAAGACGCTGCTGCCGCGCCGGCCGGACCTGAAGCTGATCATCACCTCGGCGACCATCGACCTGGAGCGCTTCTCCAAGCACTTTGGTGACGCCCCCATCGTGGAAGTCTCGGGCCGCACTTACCCGGTGGAAACCTGGTACCGCCCGCTGGCGGCGGAAGTGGACGAGGACGGCGAAGCGCTGTTCGACGACCTTTCCGTGGACCAGGGCATCCTCCGCGCGCTGGACGAGATCGCCGCCCACGAGCGCGACGTCGGCAAGCGTCCCGGCGACGTGCTGGTGTTCCTCCCTGGCGAGCGCGAGATTCGCGACGCCGCCGACATGCTGCGCAAGGCCAACCTGCGTCACACCGAGGTATTGCCGCTTTACGCACGCCTGACGCCAGCCGAACAACAGAAGATCTTCGCGCCCATGCCGGGACGCAAGATCGTGCTCGCCACCAACGTCGCCGAAACCTCGCTGACCGTGCCGGGCATCCGCTACGTGATCGACAGCGGCACCGCGCGCATCAGCCGCTACAGCTACCGCGCCAAGGTCCAGCGCCTGCCCATCGAGGCCGTCTCGCAAGCCAGCGCCAACCAGCGCAAGGGCCGTTGCGGCCGGGTCGAACCGGGCATCTGCGTGCGCCTGTACAGCGAGGAAGACTTCAACGGCCGCCCCGCCTTCACCGATCCGGAAATCCTGCGCACCAACCTCGCGGCGGTGATCCTGCAGATGCTCCACCTGCGCCTGGGCGACATCGAGGCATTCCCCTTTATCGAACCGCCGGATGGCAAGGCGATCAACGACGGCTTCACCCTGCTGCAGGAGCTCTCGGCGGTGAACCGTGAGGGGCAACTGACGCCGCTGGGTCGCCAGCTCGCACGCTTGCCGATCGACCCGCGCCTGGGCCGCATGCTGCTGGAAGCGGCGCAACTGGGCAGCCTGCCGGAAGTGCTCACCGTGGCCAGCGCGCTGTCGGTGCAGGACCCGCGCGAGCGGCCGATGGACCGCCAGCAGGCCGCCGACCAGGCCCACGCGCAGTGGAAGGACCCGGATTCGGACTTCGCCGCGCTGATCAACCTCTGGCGCGGCTTTGAGGAGCAGCGCCAGGCGCTGGGCTCCAACCCGCTGCGCGCCTGGTGCCGGAAGAATTTCCTCAACTATCTCCGTTTGCGCGAGTGGCGCGATGCGCACCGCCAGCTGACGCTGATCTGCAAGGACTTGCAGTTGCCCTTCGGCTCGAAGCCGGACGGCGCCCCGCGCAAGAGCGACCCCGCCCGCGAACAGGCCAGGCAGCACGACAACCGTGGCCGCCAGCCGGTCGCCAAGGCGGATGAGCCGAAGGCCCGCGACATCGACTACGCCGCCGTGCACAAGGCGATCCTCTCTGGCCTGCTCAGCCAGATCGGCCAGAAGGCGGAGGAGGGCGACTACCTCGGTGCCCGCCAGCGACGCTTCTGGATTCATCCCTCCAGCGTGATCGGCCGCAAGAAACCGCAATGGATCATGGCCGCCGAACTGGTGGAGACGACCAAGCTGTTCGCCCGCATGGTCGCGAAGATCGAACCGGACTGGCTCGAGCCGCTGGCTGGGCACCTGGTGAAGAAGAACTACCTGGAGCCGCACTGGGAGAAACGCCGTGGCCAGGTGGTGGCCTACGAGCAGGTCACCCTCTACGGCCTGATCATCATTGGCCGCCGCGCGGTGCACTACGGCCCGATCGATGCACCGGTGTGCCGCGAGATGTTCATCCGCGAGGCCCTGGTACGCGGCGAGATCAACAGCCGCGCCAAGTGCCTGTCGGCCAACCGCCAGTTGCTGGAGAAGCTCGACGAGCTCGAAGCCAAGGCGCGCCGGCGCGACATCCTCGCCGACGAGGAAACCCTGTTCGCCTACTACGACGAGCGCCTGCCGGCGGACATCTACCAGTCCGCCAGCTTCGAGAAGTGGTACGAGCGCGAGCACAAGCAGCAGCCGGACCTGCTGATCATGCGCGAGGAGGACGTCCTCGCCCGTGACGCCAGCGAAGTGACTGCCGGCCTCTACCCGGACCGCCTGCGCCTGGGTGACTTGCAACTGCCGCTCAGCTATCACTTCGAGCCCGGCCACGTGCGCGACGGCGTGACCGTGCGCGTGCCGGCGCCGCTGCTGCCGCAGTTGCCCGCCGAACGCCTGGAATGGCTGGTGCCGGGGCTACTGGAGGCCAAGTGCATCGAGCTGGTGCGCAGCTTGCCCAAGGCCATCCGCAAGAACTTCGTGCCGGTGCCGGACTTCGTCCGCGCCGCGCTGGGCAAGATGGTGTTCGCCGAAGGGGCGCTGTCCGAATCCCTTGGCCGCGAGCTGCAGCGCATGACCGGCAGTCGCGTGCCGGAAGAGGCCTGGGCGGAAGCCGAGACCCAGGTGGAAAGCCACCTGCGGATGAACATCGAAGTCGTCGACGCCCGTGGCAAGTTCCTGGGTGAAGGCCGCGATCTGGCCGAGCTCACCGCACGCTTCGCCGAGGCCAGCCAGGCCGCGCTGGCGATCCCGCAGGCGGACAAGCCGCAGAAACCGGTGGAAGCCAAGGGCTTTGGCGAGGTCGCCGAGAAGGTCCAGCAGAAGGTCGCCGGACTGTCGATGACGGTCTACCCGGCATTGGTGGAAGAGGCCGGCGTGGTGAAGGAAAACCGTTTCCCGACCCAGGCCGAGGCCGACTACCAGCACCGCCGCGCCCTGCAGCGCCTGCTCCTGCAGCAGCTCGCGGAGCCGGCCAAGTTCCTGCGCAGCAAGCTGCCGGGGCAGACCGACATGGGCCTGCTCTACCGTGAGCTGGGCCGGGTCGAGTCGCTGGTGGAAGACATCCTGCTGGCCAGCCTGGACAGCGCCATTCTCGACGGCGAAAGCAGCCTGCCGCGTGATGGCGCCGGGCTCGCCTCCCTGGCCGAGAAGAAGCGCGGCGCCTGGACCGAACACGCCGAACGCATCGCCCGCCTGACCCTGGAAATCCTCAAGCTCTGGCACGGCCTGCAGAAGCGCTTCAAGGGCAAGGTCGACCTCGCCATGACGGTGCCGCTGAACGATGTGAAGGGGCAGTTGGCGAAGCTGGTCTACCCCGGCTTTGTGCGCGACACGCCGCTGGAGTGGCTGAAGGAATACCCGCGCTACCTCAAGGCGGTCGAGCAGCGCCTGGACAAGGTCGCCGGTCAGGTCCAGCGTGACCGTGTGTGGAGCGGCGAGATGGCCGGCTACTGGGAGCAGTACTCGGCGCGCCTGGCCAAGCATGCCCAGGAAGGCAAGCGCGACCCGGAACTCGTGATGTACCGCTGGATGCTGGAGGAGTACCGCGTCTCGCTGTTCGCCCAGCAGCTGGGGACGAAGGTGCCGGTGTCGGACAAACGCCTGTCGAAACAGTGGAGCCAGGTCGAGGCCTGATGCTCCCAGCCCTGGCGCAAGGATGAAGCCATGCCGTCGAATCTCGAGATAGCCGCGAACCTGGTCAACCTGCTGGCGGTGCTGCTGGCAGCCCGTAACAGTGTCCACACCTGGACCCTGGGTGTGGTCGGTTGCCTGCTGTTCGGCTGGATGTTCTACACCGTGCAGTTGTACGCCGACGTGCTGCTCCAGGGATTCTTCATCGTCACCAGCCTGATGGGCTGCTGGGCCTGGTTGCGGGGTGACGCCGGGACGGCGCTGCCGATCAGCCGTACCGCCCCGCGCGACCTGCTGGCGATGTCGGCGCTGGCTGTCCTGGTGGCGTCGGGCTACGCGCTGCTGCTGCACCATTTCACCGACGCCTACGCGCCGTGGATCGATTCGCTGGTGCTGGCCTTCAGTGTGCTGGCGCAGTTCCTGCTCATGCGCCGGCGCTTGGAAAACTGGGTCATCTGGCTGCTGGTGAACACGCTCGCGGTGCCCTTGTACGCGTCCCGGGGACTCCATCTCACGGCCGCGCTGTACCTGCTGTTCTGGTTCAACGCCTGGTATGGCCTGTACCGCTGGCGCGCCGAATTGCGTTCGCAGGCCCAGGCTGGCGTGCCGGCGGGAGCGCCGGCCTGATGGTTGAAGCCGGGCTGGTCGTCGGCAAATTCTCGCCGCTGCACCTGGGGCACGAACACCTGATTCGACAGGCGCAGCAGCACTGCCGCCGACTTTACCTGTTGTGCTATTCGCTGCCGGAAATGCCCGGCTGCCCGGCTTCGCTTCGGGAGAAGTGGCTGCACGAACGCTTCGCCGATCTGCCCAGTTGGGTCATCACTCCCGCGCACGTTGAGGCCTGGCGCGCAGCGGGCAAAGCGCTGCCCCTATTGCCGCTGAATGACGCGGCGGAGGACCTGCACCGGCAGTTCGTCGCCGACTTCTGCCGCGAAGTGATCGGCGAGACCGTGCAGGCGGTGTTCACCAGCGAAGATTACGGCGATGGCTTTGCGGCGCATCTGGCGACGAGCTTTGGCCATCCGGTCCGGCATGTCAGCGTGGATCGCCTGCGGGTTACGGTGCCGGTCTCGGGCACGGCGCTGCGCGATGACGTACACGCTCTGCGCGATTTCCTCGCACCGTCGGTCTACGCGGATTTCGTCGAACGGGTGGTATTGCTCGGTGGCGAGTCCACCGGCAAGTCCACCCTCAGCCGACGGTTGGCGGAGCGCACCGGCACAGGGTTCGTGGCCGAATATGGTCGGGAGCTGTGGGAAGAGAAGGGCGGGGCGCTGGTCTACGACGACCTGCTGCACATCGCCGAAACGCAGGTGGCGCGGGAGGAGCAGGCGTGCGCGACGGCGTCACGCTACCTGTTCTGCGATACGTCGCCGCTGACCACGCTGCTCTACTGCCAGTCGATGTTCGGCCGCGCCGAAGAGGCGTTGCAGCAGTTGGCCGAACGACCCTACGCGCACGTCTTCCTCTGCGCCGATGATTTCCCCTTCGTGCAGGACGGCACTCGTCGCGAAGAGGATTTTCGTCGCTGGCAGCAGGCCTGGTATGTCGCCGAGCTGCAACGGCGGGGCGTGGCCTACGAGGTGTTGAGCGGGACGCTGGAACAGCGCACGGAGCAGGTGCTCCGCGCGCTGGCGGCGGACTAGTCGCGCTTGGGGATGTTCAGCCCGCGCTGCACGGCCGGGCGCGCGAGGAAGCGCTCGAGCACGCGCTTCACGTTCTTGAAGTTGTCGAACCCGACCAGTTCGCCGGCCTCGTAGAAGCCGACCAGGTTGCGGATCCACGGGAAGGTGGCGATGTCGGCAATGGTATAGCGCTCGCCCATGATCCAGTCGCGGCCTTCCAGATGGCGGTCGAGCACGCTCAGCAGGCGCCTGGATTCGTCGACGTAACGCTGCAGTGGGCGCTTGTCCTCGTAGTCCTTGCCGGCGAATTTGTTGAAGAAGCCGATCTGCCCGAACATCGGGCCGATCCCGCCCATCTGGAACATCAGCCACTGCAGGGTTTCGTAGCGGCCGCTGGCGCCGGGGGCGATCAGCGAGTCGGTCTTGTCGGCGAGGTAGACCAGGATCGCGCCGGATTCGAACAGCGCCAGCGGCTTGCCGTCCGGGCCATTGGGATCGAGGATCGCCGGGATCTTGTTGTTCGGGTTCAGCGAGAGGAACTCCGGTGACATCTGGTCGTTGCGTTCGAAGCTGACCAGGTGCGGCTCGTAGGGCAGGCCGAGCTCTTCCAGCATGATCGACACCTTCACCCCGTTGGGCGTGGGCAGCGAGTACAGCTGCAGGCGGTCAGGATGTTCGGCGGGCCATTTGCGGGTGATGGGGAACGCGGAAAGGTCTGACATGCATACTCCGGTCAGGTCACTGAAGAAAAGCAGCGGAAGGCTCAGGATAGCCCTCCGCGCGCTGTCGGTCATGACCCGCGCGCGACAAACCGGTATGGTGCGGCCCCATACCCAGTCACTGGAAAAGGAGTCGGCCATGAGCCTGCAAGGCACTTACGATCCGCAGAACATCTTCGCCCAGATCATTCGTGGCGAAGCACCCTGCTACAAGCTGTACGAGGACGACGACGTGCTCGCCTTCCTCGACCTGTTCCCGCAGTCCTACGGTCACGCGCTGGTGATCCCGAAGAACTCCCCGGCACGCAACATCCTCGACGTCGACCCCGACGCCTTGGCCAAGGTGATGCGCGTAGTGCAGCGCCTGACCGGCGTGATCGTCGCGGAGCTGAATCCCGATGGCGTGCAGGTCGCCCAGTTCAACGGCGCGCCGGCCGGGCAGACGGTGTTCCACATCCACGTGCACATCGTCCCGCGTTATGCCGGTGAGGGCCTGGGTATCCATGCGGCGAACAAGGCCGAGGCGGCGGAACTGGAGAAGCTGCAGGCGCGTCTCGTTGCCCGTCTGAACGGCTGAGGCGCACCCGCGCCGGCGGTTACTCGACCGCCGGCTTGATGTCGAAGCCGGTGCGGTTGTCGCTGACGATGCGGAACGCGTTGTTGCCGCCCGGTTCGAGCGGCACCAGCAGCTCGCGGCGCAGCATGGCCTTGCTGCACAGGCCTTCACCATCCTTGTCACCGATGATGCCGACCACGTGCTTGCCCACCGGCACGTGGAAGCTGGCCGACTCGCCCTTGCCGATGCGCGCGGCGATTTCATGGTCGATGGTGAGGGCGACGTAGCAGCCGCCGCCGATGTAGCCTACGTCACGGGACACGTCGACCTTAACGCTGTCCTTGCCCGGCTGCTGGTAGGCCAGCAGGCGGTCGGCGGGGACAGGTTGGGTTTCATCGCTCTGGTACGAGGCACAGCCGGAAAGCGCGAGCAGGGACAGGACGGCAAGGATCGAACGCATACACTTCCTCCATGGACAATGCAGCCAAGGCTAGCCCATCCGCCCGGATTCCGTCGGGTTGACGACGCAGCGTGAGAAATTGGAGTAGTCTTCAGCAAACGTGAATCGGGCTGGAGTGCCCGGACGCCGCCATTTCGGCCGACCCGCCGGGCGGTCGCGCCAAGGAGCAGGGCTGATGCACCGCAACAGCGACCCCGACCACCTGTTCGAGTCCAACGCCGGACCGACCGGCCTGGAGGAAGCCGATCACCGCTTGCTGATGCGGCTGATCTTCGGTTGCACCGGGGCGACCCTCGGGGTGTTCTCGATCCTGCAGTACCTGGCCGGCAATCTCTGGCTGGCCGGTGCCGAGCTTGCGACCTGCGGGCTGCTGCTGTGGGCCGCACACCGTCTGAAACGCGTCCGCAAGCTGGTGCCCTGGATCGTCGCCTACCTGCTGCCGACCTTCTGTTTCATCCTCTACATCATCGTCATGCCCAACGCCTCGGCCACGGCCTTCGTCTGGGTCTACCTGATGCCGGTGATGGCCTACCTGCTGCTGGGCAAGTGGCGCGGGTTCCTGCTCGCCGTACCGTTCATGCTCATGGCCACGGTGATGTACCTGCACGCCAACCGCCTGCGCCTGGATGCCCCGGGGCTGATCGACATTGGCAATGGCATCTTCTGCGGCGTGCTGGTGATTGCCTTCATGCATGTCTACGAGGAGCGCCGTGCCGCTGCCTACAAGCAACTGCGGCACCTGGCGCTGACCGATGCGCTGACCGGTGTGGCCAGCCGCGAGAGTTTCCAGCGCACGCTGCGCCGCTGCATCCAGGAATCGGCGCGTTACGAGACGCGCCTGGTGCTGGTGGTGCTGGACGTCGACCACTTCAAGAACATCAACGACCAGTGGGGCCACGATGCCGGCGACAAGGCGCTGCAGCACCTGTGCAATCGCCTGCGCCATCGGCTGCGTGCGACCGATCTGATCGGCCGGCTGGGCGGCGAGGAGTTTGGCCTGCTGCTGCCCTTCACCGACCGCTTCGATGCTACGCCGCTGGTGGAGTCCCTGCGGCGTGAGATCGACGAGGCGCCGCTGATGTACCAGGGTGAGCGCATCGCGATATCCGCCACCTTCGGCCTTGCCGAGTGGCCGGGCGATGGGCTGGATGCCGATGAGCTCTACCGCTGTACCGACCGCCGCCTGTACCGCGGCAAGGCCGAGGGGCGCAACCGGCTGGTCTACAGCGACCCGGCCTGAACTCGCTTCGCGACCAGGGGCTCGGCGATGCGCGCATAGACCGTGCGCACCTGGCGCGCCATCTTAAGCTCTACCCATTCGTAGCTCAGCCAGGACAGGAGCAGGATCGCCGGCACGCTGAGGCCCAGCGTCTGGTAGGGCGTCAGGCCTAGCCGCTCATGCAGCCAGTACGCGGCCAGCCAGAGCACGATCACGTGCAGCAGATACACCGAGTAGGACCAGTCACCCAGCGCGTGCAGCACTTTGCTGCGCTCGAACAGTGGCTCCAGCGCCACACACGCGGCGAGCAGCGCGGCGGCGGGAAGGCCCCAGGTCAGCAGGCGCCAGGGGTGGTCGGCAGGGAACAGCGCGATGGTCGCGATCGCCATGGCGGCTGTCAGCAGTGCCAGTGGGCGCGCCCAGTTCAGCCAGCCGCGACGGTACAGCGCCGCCAGACCCAGGCCGAGAAGGAACTCGAAGATGATCGGATTGCGGTAGAAGTGGCTGATCCACGGCTCGCGTGCCAGTACCTGGGCGACCAGCAGCACCAGTGCAGTCACCAGCCACGGACGCCAGCGTTCGGCCACCAGAAAGGAGAGTGCGAAGAGGCCGTAGAAAAGCATCTCGAAGTTCAGCGTCCAGCCCACCGGCAGCACCGGGTACAGGCCGAAGCCGCCAGGGTTTTCGCTGGGGATGAAGAGCAGCGACAGCAGCAGTGATTTGCCGCCGACGCCGTAGATCGGCATCACGTCGGCGAAGGCGTAGAGGATCAGCGCGGTGAGCGCCGTATAGAGCCAGTAGGCCGGGGCGACGCGGGCCAGGCGCTGGACCAGGAAGGTCACCGGGGACATCGGCCGGCCGGCACTGGAGAGGTGGATCACGAAGCCGCTGAGGACGAAGAAGATATCCACCCCGACCTGGCCGCGGGTGGAGAGGAGCTTGCCGCCGAGGCTGTCGGCGCGAAAGTCGAAGAACACCTGCATGAAGTGATGGAACACCACCAGCCAGGCGGCCAGTGCCCGCAGTGCCTGAAGCGAAACCAGCATGGGTGGGCGAGTCCTCCGTCTGTGGATAAAAGAAAGGGGCGCGAATTTGCGCGCCCCTTTCCTCGACAGTACGGTTTCGCCGATCGTTCACCGGGCCTGCTGGACGGTCGCTGCCGACAGCGCCGGTTCACGTTCCAGGCGCAGGCACAGCAGTGCGGTGGCGATGGCCGCGACCGGTAGCACGGCGCCGACCCAGGGCAGCGCGGCGAGCCCCGGGCCGTGGTCGATGGTCATGCCGCCCAGCCAGGCGCCCAGGGCATTGCCCAGGTTGAAGGCGGCGATGTTGAAGCTGGCGGCAACGCTCTGGCCGGCGCCATGGGCCTTCTCCAGCACCCACATCTGCAGTGGCGGCACGGTGGCGAAACCGGCGGCCCCGAGCAGCGCGATGAAGATGACCACGGCGACCTGGTTCTGCAACGCGAAGCTCATCAGGCCCATGACCACCGCCAGTGCCACCAGGCTGCCCAGCAGGGCCGGAACCAGTTTGCGATCGGCGAGCTTGCCGCCGAGCAGGTTGCCCAGCACCAGGCCGCCGCCGAACACCAGCAGCACGGGCGACACGGCGCTTTCGGAGAAACCGGAGAGACGGGTCAACAACGGCGACACATAGCTGAACACGGTGAACACCCCGCCGAAGCCGAGCACGGTGGTCAGCAGGCCGAGCAGCACGGCCGGGCGCTTCAGTACTCGGAAGTCGTCGCGCAGGTTGCCGGCGGCGGGCGGTGCGCCGTGGCGCGGCAAGTAGATCGCCAGGATCGCCAGGGCAAGCAGGCCGATGCCGGTCACCACCCAGAAGGCTGCGCGCCAGCCGTAGAGTTGGCCGAGCCAGGTGCCCAGCGGCACGCCGAGGATGGTCGCGACGGTGAGGCCGGTGAACATCAGGGCGATGGCCGAGGCGCGGCGCTCGGCCGGCACCAGGCTGGTGGCGACCACCGATCCGACGCCGAAGAAGGTGCCGTGGGCGAAGGAGGTCAGCACCCGCGCCGCCATCAGCGTGGTGTAGTCCGGGGCCAGGGCACAGGCCAGGTTGCCGAGGGTGAAGATCAGCATCAGCCCGAGCAGGGTTCGGCGTTGCGGCCAGCGCGCGGTGAGGGCGGTGAGCAGCGGAGCGCCGAGCACCACGCCCAATGCGTAGCCGGAGATCAGCAGGCCGGCGGCGGAGATGGAAACGCCGAAGTCATGACCGACTTCCAGCAGCAATCCCATGATCACGAATTCGGTAACGCCGATGCCAAAGGCACCGGCGGTCAAGGCGTACAAGGCAATGGGCACGTGGGCTCTCCCGGACGATTCGAAGAATGCTCGCCACCTTATCCCCGTGCGTATTGCTGATATAGACTGCCTATAAGCAAATCACCTGTGAATTGAATTCAAGATGGCCCGCCCCGACGTCAATCGCTTTGGCGAAATGGAAGTCTTCATCCGTGTGGTGGAAACCGGCGGCTTCACCGCCGCTGCGCAGCAGTGTGGGATGACGCCCTCGGCGGTGAGCAAGCTGGTGGCGCGCCTGGAGGATCGTCTCGGCGCGCGGCTGTTCAACCGCTCCACGCGGCGCCAGCAGCTCACCGCCGAAGGTGCGGCGTTCCACGAACGTAGCCTGCGCATCCTCGCCGACCTGGACGAAGCCGAGCGCGAGGCGTCGGCCAGCGCAGAGCCGCAGGGCAGGGTGCGCATCAGCTGCAACCTGCCGGTGGGCCGGCAGTTCCTCATCCCGGCGCTGCCGCTGTTCTTCGAGCGCTACCCCGGCGTCAAGCTCGACCTGCAACTGACCGATGAAGTGGTGGACCTGCTGGAGGTGCGCGCCGACGTGGCCGTACGCAGCGGCCCGCTGCGGGACTCGCGACTGGTGGCGCGTTCGCTGGGAGAGTCCGGGCACAAGATAGTCGCCGCGCCCGCGTATCTGGCGCGGCACGGTGCGCCGCAGCATCCCCGTGACCTGGGCGAGTACAACTGCGTGGGCTTCAGCTACCGGCGGGTCGAGCCGGACTGGCCGTTTCTGGGCAAGGCGCCGGATGCCCCCGAGCCCAGCGGCAACCTGCTGGCCAGCGATGGCGACAGTGTGCGTCACCTGGCACTGGCGGGGCTGGGGTTGGCGCGGCTGGCAGAATTTCAGGTACGTGAGGATATTGCTGCCGGACGGCTGGTGGCGGTGCTGGAGGACTTCAATCCTGGCGACCGCAAACCCATGCACGCGCTCTACCTGGGCAAGCCGGGGCACCTGCCCGCGCGGGTGCGCGCGGTGCTCGACTTCCTCGCCGAGCACGTGCGCATCGACTGACTCAGGCGGCTTCGAGCAACGCCAGGGTATCGGCCGCGCCCATCATCTTCGCCGCCGCCAATGCGGTCAGACCGCTCGCATCGCGGGCTTCTCGATTGGCGCCGTGTTCCAGCAGGCAGCGCACAATCTCCGGGCGATTGAACATGGCCGCCATCATCAGCGCGGTCTTGCCGTCGGGCGATGCCCCTTCGACCTGTGCGCCCCGGCCGAGAAGCAGGCGCACCATCTCCAGGTCGCCCTTGAAGGCGGCACCGGCCAGCGGTGTCTGCCCGGCGTTGTTGCGCAGGTCCGGGTCGGCGCCGTGGTCGAGCAGCACGCCAACGGTGTCGTGGTGGCCGTAGTAGCTGGCCAGCATCAGCAGGCTGTCGCCCTTGTGGTTGCGCAGGTTGGCAGGCAGGCCCTGGTGCAGCAGTTCCGTCAGGCGCTCGGTGTCACCCTGGCGGGCGAGGTCGATGACCTGATTGGCAAATTCCAGGGTCTGTTCGTCCATTTCCGGGCGGTTTTCGGCACTCATCCTGAAGTCTCCTTGGCAAATTCGGGAATGCGCTGAAGGATAAGGAGCTGCGCATCCGGGTGCGCCAATATTGCGCCTATGGTGCCGGTGGAAAATTTCAATCCATTGCTTCAGGGCAGGCGCAGCGTGATTCGCGTCCATCATCTTGCGCAAATGACGCCCTCGCACGGCGGCTTTTCGGCGAAAATTGCAGCATAATCGGCGGTCAGTGGTTGCACCTGCGGTATCACCGCGAGCCGCTGGGCGGCCAGAAGTGCCGCTCGCCGTGCGGAATGGCAAACTGCCCGGTTGCAGGGGACGCCATCCCGCAGCCTTCGCGCCGAGCGTGAAAGCCCAAGAATATTCAGTGCCGGCCAGTGTGCGGGCACCTTGATGCCTAACCCAGCCGCCCGGCCCGGCGGCTTTGAGAATTGAAGAGGATTGACCGTGCATAAAGTCGTGATCAGCGGAACCGGCCTGTATACCCCGCCGTTCAGCATCTCCAACGATGAACTGGTGGAATCCTTCAACGCCTACGTCCGCAGCTACAACGACCAGCACGCTGACGCTATCGCCAAGGGCGAAGTGGAAGCTCTCTCCGAGTCCAGCTCGGCGTTCATCGAGAAGGCCTCCGGCATCAAGAGCCGCTTCGTGGTGAACAAGGAAGGCATCCTTGACCCGCAACGCATGGCGCCACGCATCCCAGAGCGTTCCAACGAAGACTGGGGCATCCTCTGCGAGATGGCCGCCGCCGCCGCCAAGCAGGCCCTGCAGCGCGCCGGCCGCACGCCCGAAGACATCGACGGCGTGATCGTCGCCTGTTCCAACCTGCAGCGCGCCTACCCCGCCGTGGCCATCGAAGTGCAGGCCGCCCTCGGCATTCAGGGCTTCGGCTATGACATGAACGTCGCCTGCTCGTCGGCCACCTTCGGCATCCAGGCCGCGGTGAACAGCGTGCAACTGGGCCAGGCCCGCGCGATCCTCATGGTCAACCCGGAGATCTGCACCGGCCACCTGAACTTCCGCGATCGCGACAGCCACTTCATCTTCGGCGACGCCGCTACCGCCGTGGTCATCGAGCGCGCCGATCAGGCCACCAGCGAGCACCAGTTCGAGGTGGTCAGCACCAAGCTGCTGACCCAGTTCTCCAACAACATCCGCAACAACTTCGGCTTCCTCAACCGCGCGGCGGAAGAGGGCATCGGCGCCCGTGACAAGCTGTTCGTGCAGGAAGGCCGCAAGGTGTTCAAGGACGTCTGCCCGATGGTGGCCGAGCTGATCGGCGAGCACCTGGCGCAGAACGACATCCCGGTCAGCGACGTGAAGCGTTTCTGGCTGCACCAGGCCAACCTGAACATGAACCTGCTGATCACCCGCAAGCTGATCGGCCGCGACGCCGAGGCCCACGAAGCGCCGGTGATCCTCGACACCTACGCCAACACCAGCTCGGCCGGTTCGGTCATCGCCTTCCACAAGTACCAGGACGACCTGCCCGCCGGCTCCATCGGCGTGCTGAGCTCCTTTGGCGCCGGCTATTCCATCGGCAGCGTGATCCTGCGCAAGCGCTGATCGTGCCCGCCGACGACAGCGAGCTGTTGTCGCGCCTGCTGGCCGGTGACCAGCAGGCCTTTCGCACCCTGGTGGCGACCTACCAGGGTGCGATGCGCGCCGTGGCCATTGCCATTGTCGGCGCCGCCCATGCCGATGAAGTGGTGCAGGATGCCTGGCTCGCCGCCGTGCGCAACCTGGACGGCTTTCAGGGGCGCTCCAGCCTCAAGACGTGGCTGCTGACCATCACCGCCAATACCGCCAAATCCCGCCTGCGCAAGGTCCGCCGCGACGTCTCGCTGGACGAACTGCCCGCGCCTCACGGCAGCATCGACGATACCCGCTTCGCCGCTGATGGCCACTGGAGCCCGGCGCCGTTCGCCTGGCACGAGGACTCGCCCGAAGCCCTGCTGGCCGAGGACGAGCTGCGCCAGTGCCTGGAGAAGACCCTGGACAGCCTCTCCGAGCTGCAGCGCAGTGTGTTGCTCCTGCGAGAGCGCCAGGGGCTGGAACTCGAAGCGATCTGTAACCTGCTGGAGATTTCGCTCTCCAATGTCCGGGTGCTGCTGCACCGTGCCCGCCTGAAGGTGTTTGCCACCGTGGAGCATTTCGAGGAGACCGGGGAATGCTGACCTGCAAGGAACTGGTGGCTCGCTCCAGCGACCTGCTGGACGAACAGCTGGGCTGGCGCGAGAAGCTTGCGCTACGCCGGCACCTGCTGCTGTGCCGCAACTGCCGACGCTACCTGCGGCAAATGCGCCTGACGCAGGCGACCCTGCGCCTGCTGCCGGATCCGCCACGCCCGGACGCGGAGCGCCTGGCCGACCACCTCGCCGAATTGCGTCGGGACAGCGCGCGGCGCTGATCCTGCGCCAACCTCCCCTGTGGGAACAGGCCCTGCCCGCGACAGCGCGCGACGCGCTCTTTCAGGCGACTCCTCAGCGCGGGCTTTGCGCTCGCCACGCATCCAACCCACCCGACAGCGCCCACGTCCGTGGGTGTCCGAATGCCTGTAGCCGCTCCGCCAGCATCGCTGCGGACAGCTCGTGGGGGCAAGCGCAGTAGATCACCACGTCCTTGTCCGTCAGGCTGTCGCCCAGCTGGTCCAGCGCGCCGTCCAGGCTGAAGGCGATGGAGCCGGGAATCGCTTCGTCATCGAACTGCGCACGCACATCGAGAATCAGCGGCGGCTCGCCAGCGTCCAGGCGCGCGCGCAGCTCGTCGACGCTGATACGCGGAATCCGCGCGGTGCGCTTGAGCAGGCTGAAGCGCTGCCAGAGCTTCCAGGCGATGAACAGCGTGAAGGCGCCCAGCAATGCCGACACGCCGATGCTGGCGTACTCGGTGAGCCAGTCGAGGAGGCGGTCGACCGCGCTGCTGAAGATGCTCCCGAGCATCAGCGCGGAACCTGCCCAGAGCGCCGCGCCAGCGCAGTCGTAGGCGAGGAAGCGCGGCAGCGGCGTGCGTGTCATGCCGGCCATGGTCGTGGTCAGCGCGCTGGCGCCGGGGAGGAAGCGCGAGATCAGCAAGGCGCGTGGGCCGATGCGCAGGTAGAGGCTCTGGCTCTGGCGGATACAGCTGTCCGGGGACAGCGAGACCTTGCACACGCTGCGCAGCATGAAGCCTCCGTAGCGCCGCCCGGCGAAGAACCAGATCAGGTCGGCGGTCAGGCAGGCGCAGACGGCCACTGCCAGTGCCTGGCCCAGCGGAACACCACTGCCCTGCAGGGCCAGGGCGCCAGCGACAATCAGTGCCGGATAGGCCGGAATCGGCAGGCCCAGCTGTTCCAGCAGGACGTTGAAGAACAGCAGGGTGAGGCCGTGTTGCTGGATCAGGGGTTGCAGTTCGTGCATGGGAAAGCCTGAGCGGGAACGTCTTTCAGGAGAGGCTGACAGCATACCGGCAAAGTAGACGACAGAAATCGTCTGCAAGCCTAGTCAGGCGCGGCCTAGGACCTTTATGCCATAACGAAATCAAAAGTTCCGCTGTAATAAAAGTTTTATCTACGAGCAACTGATCTGAAATAACCCCTCGCCAAGATTCCCAGCAACACAAACGGGGGCCGCCAGAACGGCCTGTGCGAGTCCTTGGGGGGCGCGCAGCAGCCAGGCACTCGGCGTGTTCAACGCAAATACCATTAAGGGGAATCTTCGATGATCCGTAAGCACTTCGCCGGTTACGCCGCCACTGCCCTGGCACTGGCCGTTTCCGCCCAGGCTTTCGCAGGCACAGTCACCACCGATGGCGCCGATATCGTTATCAAGACCAAAGGCGGTCTTGAAGTCGGCACCACCGACAAGGAATTCAGCTTCAAGCTCGGTGGCCGTCTGCAAGCGGATTACAGCCGCTTCGATGGTTTCTACACCAAGAACGGCAACAACGGTGACGGCGCCTACTTCCGTCGCGCCTACCTGGAACTGGGCGGCACTGTCTACAAAGACTGGAAATACCAGATCAACTACGACATGTCCCACAACTCCGGTAACGCTGACAACGGTTACTTCGACGAAGCTTCCTTCAGCTACACCGGCTTCGCCCCGGTTACCCTGAAGTTCGGCCGCTTCGACCCGGACTTCGGTCTGGAAAAAGCCACCAGCTCCAAGTGGGTGACCGCTACCGAGCGTACCTCCGCTTACGAACTGGCGGACTGGATCAACACCCACCAGGACGGCATGGGTGCCCAGGTTGGCGGCGTCGTCGCCAACATGGCTTACCTGGACGCCGGCATCTATGCCAAGGACGCCGACGACACCGACGGCGACAGCGTCAAGCAGTTCAACTTCCGCGGCGTGTTCGCTCCGATGAACACCGATGGCAACGTCCTGCACGTCGGCCTGGATTACGCCTACCGTGACCTGAACGACACTGCCTTCGACTCCCGCATCCGTCCGCGTCTGGGCATGCGTGGCATCGCCACCAACGGCGGTAACGATGCTGGCGACAACGGCAACCGCGCTACCTTCGGCGGCGCTACCCTGAGCCCGGCCGGTTCCTACAAGGACGACTCCACCTGGGGTGCTGAATTCGCCTACGCCATCGGCCCGTTCTCCGCTCAGGCCGAATACCTCAAGCGCAAGCTGAAGGCTGATGCTTCCGCGTATGAAGACATCAAGGCTGACGGTTACTACGGCCAGCTGGCCTATACCATCACCGGTGAATCCCGCGTGTACAAGCTCGATGGCGCCAAGTTCGACACCATCAAGCCGTCCAACAAGGAAATCGGTGCCTGGGAAGTCTTCTACCGTTACGACCACATCAAGGTTGATGACCCGAACGTGGTCGTGGCTACCGCCACCCGCGACGTGGGCGACACCAAGGCCAGCACCAACACCATCGGTGTGAACTGGTACGCCAACGAGGCCGTGAAGGTCTCCCTCGACTACGTTCACGTCAGCACCGACGGCATTCGCAATGCCAACGGCGACGACGACGGCAACGGTGTCGTGACCCGTCTGCAGTACGTGTTCTAAGAACTACAGCACTACCGTTTGACTCCTTTGTGTGAACCCCCGCCTCGGCGGGGGTTTTTTTATGGGGGTTGGCATCGCTTTTCGTTGGAGCGAGCCTTCTCGTGAATAGGCCCAGCGCCGAAGTGGCCGGAAGCAGTCTTCGCGAGCAAGCTCGCTCCTGCCGCGGGCTCAGCGAAGCAGGGGCCCTGCTGGCCGCCGATGGAATTCGAATTCGAGCAGTTCATCGAACGGATTGCCCATTTCCAGCCGTGTCCAACCGAGCTTGAGAAGGAAAGCCAGCGCCCCCGGGTTGTCCGGCCGCACGCTGGCCCGCCAGAGCGGGCTGCTCTGCAATTCGGGGCGATTCATCACCAGCCCCATGACCGCACGTCCGATGCCGGAGCCGCGTAAATCCGGGCGCACGGCGAGGTCGGTGACGAAGTAATAGGGGTGAGCCGGGTCGGGCAGGCTGATCCCCACCACCGCCGCCAATCGTTCACCACGCAGGATGCTGTACAGCGCCCTGTCCGGATCGATCAACCCCTGTTCCATCCAGGCGCGGTCCATGGGACCCAGCTGCGCATCGAGCAGCGGGTCGGCGAACCAGCTTTCGTACGGCGGAAGGTCCTTTGCCTGGAAAGGTCGGATCTGCATGCGGGCGCTCTCCGGTGCACCTTTGGGATGTTTCACACTGGCATCCACTGGGCGATTGCGTCAATCGACCCTGAGCGCTCGCGTCATTGAGGCCGCGCGCAGCCAGCACCTACCCTGCGGGCACTCAACCCACCGGGAGTCGACCATGCTGCGCAATCACTTCGAGACCGAGCACAACCTGTTCCGCGATGCGTTCCGATCGTTCCTCAACAAGGAAGTGGTGCCTCACCAGGAGGAGTGGGAAGAAGCCGGTGTGGTGGACCGCAGCGTCTGGCGCAAGGCCGGGGAGATGGGCTTTTTGCTGCCCTGGGCGGAAGAGGAGTACGGCGGCACCGCGCTGAAGGACTTCCGCTACGAACAGATCATGTGTGAGGAACTGGCTGCCATCAACGAGCCGGGCTTCATGATTCCGCTGCACTCGGCGCTGTGCGGCCCCTACATTGCCGAGTACGGCAACGCTGAGCAGAAAGCGCGCTGGCTGCCGGGGATCATTCGCGGCGAAAGCATCCTGGCGGTGGCGATGACTGAGCCGTCGGCCGGCTCCGACCTGGCGGGCATGCGCACCACGGCGGTGGACAAGGGCGATCACTTCGTCCTCAACGGCTCCAAGGTGTTCATTTCCAACGGCCTGCTGGCGGACCTGGTGATCGTCGCGGCGAAGACCGATCCTTCGAACAAGCATGCGATGGGCCTGTTCGTGGTCGAGCGCGGCATGGAAGGCTTCGAGCGCGGGCGCAACCTGAAGAAGCTGGGCATGAAGAGCCAGGACACCGCCGAGCTGTTCTTCAACAACGTGAAGGTGCCGAAGGAAAACCTGCTGGGCGACGCCAAGGGCGGCTTCTTCTACCTGATGAACATGCTGGCGCAGGAGCGCCTGACCAACGCCTGCGGCGCGGTAGCCGGTGCCGAGGCGGCGCTGAACGCGACCATCGACTACGTGAAGGAGCGCAAGGCGTTCGACCGCCCGGTAGCGCACTTCCAGAACACCCGCTTCAAGCTCGCCGAGATGCGCACGCAGATCGACGTCGCGCAGGTCTTCACCGACCGCTGCGTGATGGACCACAACCAGAAGAAGCTCACCCCCGAAGTGGCCGCCGAGGCCAAGCTGTTCACCACCGAGTTGCTGTGCAAGGTGGTCGATGAAGGCGTGCAACTGCACGGCGGCTGGGGTTACATGTGGGAGTATCCGATCTGCAAGATGTACGCGAACGCGCGCATCCAGCGCATCTTCGCCGGTACCTCGGAGATCATGAAAGAGATCATCAGCCGCGGCATGAAGCTTTGAGGCGCGGCGCCCACGCATCGATTGAGCGAAACAGGAGTGCCCATGAACGGCCCGCTCGCCTCACTGAAGATCCTCGATTTCTCCACCCTGCTGCCGGGCCCGTTCGCCTCGCTGCTGCTGGCCGACATGGGCGCCCAGGTGCTGCGCGTGGAGTCGCCCACGCGCATGGATCTGGTGCGCGTGCTGCCACCGCATGTGGATGGTACGTCCGCCAGTCACGCCTACCTGAACCGCAACAAGCGCTGCATCGCGCTGGACCTGAAGCAGGCGCAGGCGGTGGAGGTGGTGAAGCAACTGGTGCAGGAGTACGACATCGTGCTCGAACAGTTCCGCCCCGGCGTGATGGACAAACTGGGCGTTGGCTACGAGGCGCTCAAGGCGATCAACCCGAAGCTGATCTACGTGTCGATCACCGGCTACGGCCAGACCGGGCCTCTGCGCGACCGCGCCGGGCATGACATCAACTACCTGGCCCTGGCCGGCGTCGCCAGTTACACCGGTCGCCGCGAGAGCGGCCCATTGCCGCTGGGCGTGCAACTGGCGGACATCGGCGGCGGTTCGCTGCATGGCGTGATGGGGTTGCTGGCGGCGGTCATCCATCGGCAGCAGACGGGGGAGGGGCAGCAGGTCGACGTCAGCATGACCGACTGCGCCTTTAGCCTGCATGGCATGGCGGGTGCGGGTTATCTGGCGGCCGGCGTGGAGCCGGAGATGGAAGGTCTCGCCCTCAACGGCGGCAGTTTCTACGACTACTACCGGACCCGCGATGGCCGCTGGTTCTCGGTCGGCAGCCTGGAGCCGCAGTTCATGCAGCAGTTCTGTGCTGCCATCGACCGCCCGGAGCTGGCTTCGCGCGGGCTTTCGCCGAAGCCGGAAGACCAGCAGGCGCTGAAGCGCGAGATCGCCATCGAGTTCGAGAAGCACGACTTCAGCGAATGGCAGGAACGTTTCGCGGCGTTGGACGCCTGTGTCGAGCCGATGCTATCGCTGGCCGAGGCGGTGGAGCACCCGCAATTGGTCGAGCGCGGAGTAGTGACGCGGGTCCCCAATGGCAAGGGCGGCGAGCAGCGGCAGATGGCCTGTCCGATTCGCTTCTCTGCCGGGCTGCCCGAGCCGCGCCATATTGGCGCTGCGTTGGGTGCGCACACGGCGGATGTGATGGCGGAGTTGGGTTATACCGACGAGCAGGTGGCAGCGCTCAAGGCCGCCAGGGTCATCGCCTGACCGGCGTCACTCTCGGCGGGTTTCGCCGGTGAAGATCAGCGTCGCGCGGCAGCGCCGGCAATAGTAGCGGCGGCCCTGGGCGACCAGGTTATGACGCTGGGATGAGAAGGGGAATTCATTGCCTGCGCCGCAGTGGCAGCGGTACAGGTAGCGCGTGGTGCGCCGGCGCTTGATCTCATAGGTGTGGCAGCGATCGGGTGGCAGGCCGTAGATGCCGCGCATGATCAACTGCCACTCTTCACCATGCGGACGAATGCGCGGACCGAACATCTGGTGGGCGATCAGGTGGGCCACTTCATGGGCCACGGTCTGCTGCAGGAAGTGGTCGTGGTTTTCCCGGTACAGCTGCGGGTTGAAGCGCAGCAGGTTCTCATCCAGGTGGGCGACGCCGGCCTTCTGGCCGCGTAGCCGGAAGCTCACTTCCGGGCGGGGAAAGCGCCGCTGGAAGAAGGCTTCGGCCTGCTGGTAGCAGGCTTCGACGCGAGCGTTGAGCTGTTCAGGCATACAGTGGTTCTCCGACGGGGGCAGATTATGCCGCAGTCGGAGCGTCGATGGAGGATTTCTCGCGCCCGCTCGTCCGGGGTGCAGGTTCAGGCAAGTTGGGCGAGTTTCAGGCAAGCACGCAAAACAAAACCGGGCCGCTGGGGCCCGGTTTTTCGGTCATGTCGCGCAATCAGGTGTATTCCGGGCCGACGCCGCTGCCCCAGAGGATGACCGAGAGGGCCATCATCGCCACCAGCACCACCAGTCCTACCGCCAGGACCGAACTGGAGAACAGGAAGCCTTCATCCTTGGGGATGTTCATGAAGGTCGGGATGCCGACGTAGAGCAGGTAGACGGTGTAGCAGATCGCGGCGGTGCCGATGATCATGCCCAGCCACAGGTGTGGGTAGAGCGCCGCCAGGCCGCCGATGAACAGCGGGGTGGCGGTGTACGCGGCGAACACTATGCATTGGGTCAGCGATGGCGATGCGTCGTAGGTGCGGGCCATCCAGTGGATGAAGGCGCCCATGACGGCGACGCCGGCGAGCATGGCGATGTAAGTCATGATGGTCAGCTGTATCGCGCTGGCGGCCGTCAGCTTCACCGGTCCCGCATTGCCCAATACCCAGCCGACCTGCGTGGTGCCGATGTAGGCGGAAATGACCGGGATGGCAGCGAGGATCAGGACGTGGGTCAGGTACATGTGGCTGATGGATTCTTCCTCGCCGCGGATGTCCTGCCATTCCTGATCGGGATGGGTGAAGAGCCCCCACACATGATGGATCATGTCAGCATTCTCCTCTTCTTATAGAAGGTCGCCCCCCAGCGAGGCGCCCGATACGCGTAGCCAGCGTCATCCGGCGCCCGGCCGACCTATGCGACCTTAAGTCGCAGTATAGGAATGGCTGCAAGCCACGTCGTCCGTGGGGTTAGAGCAAATGGAAGTTTCACGGCCGGCTGTAATAGCGCTCCAGAATTTCCATGGCCTTGTTGATCGATTGCAGGCGGGTGGTGCTGCCGCCCCTATCAGGGTGGTGCTGGCTGACCAGTTGGCGGTAGCGGAGCTTGATCAGCGCGTAGTCCACCGGGCCGTCTTCCAATTCGAACAGGGCCAGTGCGGCCGCCTTCTCCTCGCTGCCCTGCATGCGCGTCCAGAAGCTCCTCAGCAGCTTCTCCACGTCGCGCTCGGTGGTTTCCTTCAGATGCTTCTCATCCAGGTAGTAGGCACGTAGCGCATCCTGCTCCCCAAGTGCCTGCACGCCACTCCTATAAGAAGAGAGACGAATCTGCAGCGGGCCGATCTCCAGATGCGCCGCGCGCGCTTCCCAAAGCCGGTCGCGTAGGCGGTACAGCGCGTTGAACACCAGGAAATGGGTGCGAAACAGCACCAGCTTGTCGGTCAACGGCAGGTTGGGTACATGGGTGGAGTGCCGAGCCTTGAGCTGCTGGATCAACTGGAACTCGGAAATTCCTTCAGGCGCTTCCTGCAGCAACTGCAGGAGCTGCTCCGTGAGGTCGAGAGAAGAATCGAGATCGGGCGTCATGTTGTGAGATTAGCAGTAGCCCGATGGAGGGGCTGGGGTATGCGTCGCTTTGCGCGTAAAATGATCGGCTTTTCGTCTTGCCCTTCGGATTCCAGAGCACCATGGCCAGCACCCTTTCGGTCAACCAGAACAAACTGCAGAAACGCCTGCGCCGCCAGGTTGGCGAAGCGGTCACCGACTTCAACATGATCGAGGACGGCGACAAGGTGATGGTCTGCCTGTCCGGCGGCAAGGACAGCTATACCCTGCTGGACATCCTGCTGTACCTGCAGAAGGTGGCGCCGATCCAGTTCGAGATTGTCGCGGTAAACATGGACCAGAAGCAGCCGGGCTTCCCCGAGCACGTGCTGCCGGCTTACCTGGAGTCCATCGGTGTGCAGTACCACATCATCGAGAAGGACACCTACTCGGTGGTGAAGGAGAAGATCCCGGAGGGCAAGACCACCTGCTCGCTGTGTTCACGCCTGCGTCGTGGCACCCTCTACACCTACGCCGACGAGATCGGCGCGACCAAGATGGCGCTGGGACACCACCGCGATGACATCCTGGAAACCTTCTTCCTTAATATGTTCTATGGCGGCACCCTCAAGGCCATGCCGCCCAAGTTGCTGTCCGACGACGGCCGCAACGTTGTAATCCGCCCGTTGGCGTACTGCAACGAGAAGGACATCGAGGCCTACTCGGTGCTCAAGGAGTTCCCGATCATCCCGTGCAACCTGTGCGGCTCGCAGGAAAACCTGCAGCGCCAGGTGGTCAAGGAGATGTTGCTGGACTGGGAGCGCAAGTCGCCGGGCCGTACCGAAATCATGTTCCGCGCCCTGCAGAACGTGGTGCCGTCGCAGTTGGCCGATCGCAACCTGTTCGACTTCAACAGCCTGCGCATCGACGAGACCGCCACCCCGCGCTTCCTCGACGTGATGAACCTGTAAGACCTCGCAAGGACGCCCGATGCGCGATTACCAGTGGCTGTACGAATACTGCCTGAACCGCTTCGGCTCGATCGAGGCGCTGGAGGCTCGCCTGCCGCGCGCCAAGTCGTCAGCCGAATTGTTGGCGGTTGGCGATGATCGCTACCTGTCGCTGATCAGCCTGCGCATCTTCCGTGCGGGCCTCAAGCACAGCCTGGTGGACGCCAAGTGGCCGGCCTTCGAGGAAGTCTTCTTCGGCTTCGCCCCCGAGAAGGTCGTGCTGATGGGCGGCGAGCGCCTGGAGAACCTGATGCAGGACACCCGGCTGATCCGCCACCTGGGCAAGCTCAAGAGCGTGCCGCGCAATGCCCAGTTCGTCCTCGACATTGCCCGCGAATACGGCAGCTTCGGTGCGTTGCTGGCGGATTGGCCGTCCAGCGACATCGTCGGTCTCTGGAAGCTTCTGGCCAAGCGCGGCAACCAGCTGGGCGGGATGTCCGCGCCGCGTTTCCTGCGCATGGCCGGCAAGGATACCTTTGTCCTGAGCGATGATGTGGTCGCGGCGCTCAAGGCCCAGGAAATCGTCGACAAGACGCCGACCAGCCTGAAGGACCTGGCGCTGGTACAAACGGCGTTCAACACCTGGCAGGAACAAAGTGGACGTCCGCTGTGCCATATCTCGATGATGCTGTCGTACACGGTCAACCACTGACGCGCGGCCCGGCCGCGGAGGAGGGCGCATGGATTCGGCCATCGAACGCAGCGGCGCGGCACTGGCTCGCGCCGAACGCATCCTGGTGATCACCGGTGCCGGGCTCTCCGCCGATTCGGGCATGCCGACTTATCGTGGCCTGGGTGGCCTGTACAACGGCCGGACGGCTGAGGGAATACCCATTGAGGCTGCCATCTCCGGTCCGATGCTGCAGAAGGATCCCGCGCTGTGCTGGAAGTACCTGGCAGAACTGGGCAAGGCCTGCCTGAGTGCACAACCCAACGCTGGCCATGACGCCATCGCCGAACTGCAACGGCTCAAGCCGGAGTGTTGGGTGCTGACGCAGAACATCGATGGCTTCCACCGTCGCGCCGGTTCGCCGGCGGATCGGCTGATCGAGATCCATGGCGAACTGGCCCCGCTTTACTGCCAATCGTGCGGGCTCGAAAGTGCCGAACTGGCAGGTCATCTGGATGGTCCGATGCCACCGAGATGCGCACGTTGCGCAGGCGTCCTGCGCCCGTCGGTAGTGCTGTTCGAGGAGATGTTGCCGGAGGCGGCGATCGACACGCTCTACGCGCAACTGCGCAAGGGATTCGATGCCGTTCTGCTGGTCGGGACCACTGCGAGCTTTCCCTATATCATCGAGCCGGTACTGCGCACGCGGGACGCGGGAGGCTTTACCGCGGAGGTGGATCCGGGGCTGACCGACCTGAGTTCGGTGGTCAAAGAAAGAATGGTGGGTCGAGCCTTAGACATTATGCCGCGTCTGCTGAGTCACATTCCGCGATAAAAAACTTGCATTAGCCCCATTGAGCGGGCAAATTAGCCCGCTAATAAATGGAGCTAATGAGACACGGTCGTGCCCATGCTTAAACGCTTAGCACCCCTCGTGCCCATGAGTTTCGTTCTGCTGCTGGCAGCTTGTGCCAGCCATTCGCCGGAATCGCAGCCGAACCAGGTCGCTTCAGTGCCTGCTACTCGAGCAGCGTTCCAGGTAAACCAGCACAACATAGTGCTGGGGAATGAGTCGCAGGACGAGGGGGCCAAAAACGATAACGGCAGTTCGACTGCCCATGTATCCGACATCCTGGACCGCGCGTTCTCGCTGATCGGTACCCCGTACCGCTTTGGTGGAAAATCGGAGCGTACTGGTTTCGACTGCAGCGGTTTCGTGGGCTATTTGTTCCGCGAAGAAGCGGGCATCAGCCTGCCGCGCTCCACGCGTGAGATGATCAATATGGATGTCCCGCTGGTCTCGAAAGAGGACCTGCAGCCGGGCGACCTGATCTTCTTTAACAACCGTGGTCGCGGTCGGGTCAGCCATGCCGGCATCTATATCGGTGACGGACAATTTATCCACTCCGCCAGCCGCCGCGGCGGTGGTGTGCGGGTGGACAGCCTGGACGAGAGCTACTGGCGCCTGAGCTACATGGAAGCCAAGCGCGTACTCGAGCCCGGCTACGAGCCGAAGACGGTGACTCGCTAAACTTAAAGTTTTACTTTAAGTATTGCGCTCAACTCACTGTTGGTACAAAGTGATGGCACTCCTTGACGGGATGCCATCACATGCTCATTCCTCAGCGCATCATATTCCTCGCTCTCATCGTTTCGCTGGCCGCCTGCGCCAGTCGTACTCCGCCGTCGCCGCCTCCCGTGGTGAACGCGCCCGCTGCTCCCGTCTACAACACCCAGGCTGCTGACGATGTCCTGATCCGTGCCATTGGCCTGGTCGGTACGCCTTATCGCTGGGGCGGCAACACGCCCGACGGCGGTTTCGATTGCAGCGGCCTGATCGGCTACGTCTACCACGATGCCACCGGCCTGATGCTGCCGCGCTCCACCCGCGAGATGATCTCCATGCGCGCGCCTACCGTT
Source organism: Pseudomonas sp. BB438 (assembly GCF_057180225.1). Taxonomy (NCBI): domain Bacteria; kingdom Pseudomonadati; phylum Pseudomonadota; class Gammaproteobacteria; order Pseudomonadales; family Pseudomonadaceae; genus Pseudomonas; species Pseudomonas sp. BB438. The sequence continues at coordinate 5,059,746 of NZ_CM170001.1, read as the reverse complement.
GGGCGCGAGTCCCTGCAGAGCGGAGACCTGGTGTTCTTCGCTACCAGCGGTGGACGCGGAGTCAGCCATGCGGGTATCTATGTCGGGGAAGGGCGTTTCGTTCATGCGCCCCGAACGGGCGGAACCGTGCGCCTGGACAGCCTCGACAGCGCCTATTGGCAGAAAGCCTTCCTGGAAGCCAAGCGCGTCCTCGCTGTACAGAATCTCGCCCTCCACCCCTGATCCTCAGGAGGGCCCATGACCACCCGCACGCTGAACCTGGACGACTCGCTCTACCAGTACCTCCTCGACGTCTCCCTGCGCGATTCCCCTGTCAAGGCTCGACTGCGTGCCGAGACGGCCAGCCTGCCGATGTCCCGCTGGCAGATGCCCCGGAGCAGGGGCAGTTTCTCGCCCTGCTGGTCAGGCTGATCGGTGCGAAGCGAATCCTCGAGATCGGTACCTTCACCGGCTACAGTGCACTGTGTATGGCTGAGGCCTTGCCTGTTGCGACCTCCCCGGCGAATACCACGATATCGCCCGCCGCCACTGGCGTGAGGCGGGTGTCGACTCGCGGATCGAGCTGTGTCTCGGGCCGGCGCTGGAGACGTTGGAGGGCTTGGTCACGGGCAACCAGCGGGGTGGTTTTGATCTGGTATTCGTCGACGCGGACAAGGCCAATTATCCCACCTATCTCGAATACGCTCTGAGCCTGCTGCGTGAGGGCGGCCTGGTTGTCTTCGACAATGTGCTGTGGAGCGGGCGCGTGCTGGAGGCGGGGCCGGAGAGCCCGGACACGCGGGCGATTCAGCAGCTCAACCTCGCTTTGCAGAGAGATGAGCGGGTGGATTATTCGCTGGTGCCCATAGGCGATGGGATGAGTCTTTGCCGCAAGCGCTAGAGCTTGGATAACCTCGCCGTACGGCGAGGCTATGCCGGGTCAGATATTGAGCTTGTTGAAGATCGCTGCCGGCATGTGCCGGATGACCCACATGATCAATTGCCACTTCCTCGGGGTGTACAGCGTCGCTACTCCCTTGGCGTTAGCCTGGACGATGTCGCTGGCCACGTCTTCCACGGGAGCCAGGCGTGCACCTTCGCCCTTGAGATGCGCCGTCATGGGGGTGTCGGTGGGGCCGGGCTTCACCAGCAGTACCTTGACGTTGCTGCCGGCAAAGCGGTGCTGCAGGCCTTCCGCGTAACGGCTGACCAGGCCCTTGGCGGCACCATAGACATAGTTCGACTTGCGTCCACGGTCACCTGCTACCGAGCCGATGATGATCAGCGAGCCGCGATTGCTTCGCTCCATCTGTGCCGCGAAAGCTTCCGCAAACAGCACGGGTGAAATGCCGTTGATCGCCAGGGCTTCCTGCGCGATCGAGAGATCGCCCTGGCAGGCCTGTTGCTCGGGAAGCGAGCCGTGAGCGATCAGCACGATATCGGCAGGACCTTTGGCCAGCAGTTCATCGACCTGCCGCTGGATGGACTGCGGATCGATGAAGTCTGCGGTTGCGCAGCGGATCTCGCCGCTCGGGCTGCGGACCCTGAGGTCGGTGGCGATGCGCTCCAGCCTCGGAAGGTCGCGACCGACGAGTGTCATGTCGACATCCTGTCCTTGCGCCCAGAGGCGGGCGCAGTGCTCAGCGATGGCGGAGGTCGCTCCGATGATGATGATGCGTTTCCTGTTCACTTCAGCTTCCTAGCAGGCGGCGGGACAGACCGGAGCTGATGCCCGGGTCGCGGTAAGGCAAGAATTCATTCAGCAGGGGGTAGCCGGACTCGAAGAGGTCACGCGGCATGCGTGCGTCCTTGGCCGGATAGAGGCGTCCGCCGGCTTCACGGACGATGGCGTCAAGCCGCTCGAGCAGGCGCAGGGTTCTCTCGCCTCGGTTCGGGAAGTCGAGGGCCAGGGTGACCCCGGGCTGCGGGAAGCCGAGCATGCCCGTCGAGCTGCGGGAGCCGAAGGTCTTGAGTACCGCCAGGAAGGAGCCTTCGCCCGAAGACGAAATGGCATCCAGCATGGCCTGCACGGCGTCTTGTCCCACGCTCCGTGGTACGACGCTCTGGTACTGGTAGAACCCGCGGGGGCCGTACATGCGGTTCCAGTCCTGCACATTATCCAGCGGGTAGGAAAACGGCTCGTAATGGGCGAAACCCCTGCCGGCTTTGAGCTGATTGAGGCGGTAATAGGCGGCGTTGAAGGGGTGCAGAGACAAGCCGTTGACCAGCGAAAGAGGAGGAACCAGTGGTACGCTCAATTTGCGGCCGCGAGGTGGCGCGAGTGAGCAACTCGGCGCCGGATTCGCACGCATGAAGATGCCGCGGCTGGCGCCGCGTGAGAGGCAGTCGATCCAGGAGACCGTTTGCTCCCAATTGGCTTCCGAGCTGTCGGCTAGGGCGAAGAACTCGGTCAGGTTGCCGTAGGGAATGGTCTCTGTGTCGAGCCAGGGGCCGGCCACGCGGCGCAATTGCAGCTGCGCTTCGACGATTAGCCCAGTCAGCCCGAGCCCACCCACCGTCGCGCGGAACCAGTCGGGTTCGGATTGCGGGCCGCAGTCCAGCGTCGAGCCGTCGGTTCGCAGCAGACGGATACGCTGCACATGATCGCCAAAGGAGCCGAGCACATGGTGGTTCTTGCCGTGCACGTCATTAGCGATAGCGCCGCCCACCGTTACCAGTTGAGTGCCAGGGGTCACTGGCAGCATCCACCCTCGAGGCACCAGCAATTGTTGTATGTCGCGCAGTAGTACTCCCGCCTCGCACGTCAGAAGCCCGTTGTCTTCGTCGAAGTGGATCAGGTGGTCCATGCCAGTGGTTAGCCAGAGTGTGCCGCCAGGGTTGAGGCAGCTGTCCCCATAGCTTCTGCCCATGCCGTGGGCAAGACCCGGTTGTTTGCTGGCCCCTATGAGCTGTGAGGCTTGGTTTGGTGAAACAATCGGAACGACATCATGAAGCGGCGCACCTAGGCGGCCCCAGGAGTTGACGGGTCTCATGCGGTCTCCATGCGGAACACGTAGCGCTTGTCCAGGTGGTACTTGGTGATATACCCGATCGCTAAGCCGATCGCGCCGCCCAGATAGCGCATGCCATCGGACTGGAAGAGATGCTGGAACGTGAGCTCGAAGCCCCAAAAAATGACTGTCGTTACCAGTCCCATGACGGTATAGAGGATGAAGGTCTGTCCGTCGTGGGCAGGGCTCTGGGCGCGAAAGCCGAAAATATATCGCTTGTCGAGAATGTACTTAACCACCAAGCCCACCCCAGTCCCCATTGCCACCGACAGGAGGATGGCGAAGGGGCCGTTGTACATTCGGACGACAATATCCTGCGAACCTATGTTTGCTGCGGTGGCGATTAATGCAAGAATTGTGTAGGTAAGCACCAGCTTCATGAAAAATCTTCTGATTTAGCTTCTCAAGGTAGGAATTTGATGCAGGAGTCGGCGATCACCCGTGCGTCGGGAGCTCAGTTGCGTGGCTTGATCAAACTGATGCGTCCCAAACAATGGGTCAAGAATGGATTCGTTCTCGCACCCCTGATTTTCTCAGGCGAGTTTCTCAGTTCCGCTGCGCTGAGTCACGCGTTGCTGGCTGTGCTGCTGTTCTGCATAGCGTCATCGGCGACATATGTTATCAATGATATGCACGACATCGAGCGAGATCGCTTGCACCCGGTCAAGGCGAAGTCTCGTCCACTTGCCGCAGGTGTTGTTTCGGTTTCGGCGGCAACGGTGTTGTTGGTGTTGCTGTATGGTTTGCTCGCAGTGGGATGGTTCCTAGCGCCCAAGGTGGTCGCAGTCATCGTGGCTTACATGCTGCTTAACCTGGCCTATACCTTCGTGCTCAAACACCAACCCGTGGTCGATATCTTCACTATCGCCATCGGCTTCGTATTGCGGGTATTCGCAGGCGCAGTGGCACTGAGCGTCCCGGTGTCGTCCTGGATGTTCGTCACCACGCTTTGCCTGGCCCTCTACCTGGCGGCGGTCAAGCGTCGCCAGGAGCTGAGCAAGAGCGGCGCCGGCGCTCGCGAAGTGCTTGGCAAGTACACCCTGTCGCTGGTCGATCGCTACGCGGAAATCTCCGCCACCGGTGCCCTGCTGTTCTACAGCATGTTCGTGATGTCGGCGAAGCCTGAGCTGGTGATCACGGTGCCGTTGGTGCTGTTCGGCTTGTTCCGCTACTGGTATGTGGTCGAGGCGCTCGATGGTGGCGAGTCACCCACTGACGCATTGCTGGCGGACTGGCAGTTGCTGCTGACGGTCATTGCCTGGGGAGGTGTCTGCATGTGGGCGCTCTGGCCGGGAATGCCGGCATGAGCACCTATGCGTACGTACTAACGCCGTTCCTGGCGTGGCTGGTCGCAGGCTGCAGCAAGTTCGCCATCAACAGCATCAGGGCCGGCAAGCCGGCCTTTGGGCTAATCGGTTACGGTGGCTTGCCGAGCAACCACAGTTCAATCGTCAGCAGCATGACGGCACTGGTTGCCTTCAAGCAGGGGCTGGATCAACCGGCATTTGGCGTTGCATTGACGCTGGCGTTCATCGTGATGCTGGATGCCAATAGCCTGCGCCAGCAGGTTGGGCGACAGGCCGCGGCTATCAACAGGCTTGCGCTGGATGCGGCCAGCCACAAGCCACTGCGCGAACGCATGGGGCATACCCGTGTCGAGATCGTGGCCGGGATTCTGGTCGGCATCCTGGTGGCCTGGGGTGTCGCGGCAAGCGGAATCTGAGTGTGGCCCCGTCATGAAAAGGCACGCCAAGCGGCGTGCCTTTTTCGTTACTGCCTCCAAGGTCAGGCGATATCCACCAGAATCACTTCGCTGTCCTCCAGCGCAGTGACCTTCACCACCGCCTCGTCGGCAATGGCGGCGCCATCGCGGGCCAGCAACTCGACGCCATTGACCTCGACCTTGCCGGTTGCAGGCACCAGATAGGCGCGGCGATCGCTGCCCAACTCATATTCGGCGGTCTGGCCGGCCTTCAGCGTGGCGGCGACCATACGGCCTTCGGCTCGGATGCGCAGGGCGTCGGTGTCGTTTTCGTAGCCACTGGCCAGCGTCACGAAGCGCCCGGCGCGGTCGCCCTTCGGGAAGGGTTTGGCGCCCCAGGACGGCGTGCCGCCGCGTACCGAGGGGATGATCCAGATCTGGAAGATCTTGGTGACATCCTTCTCCAGGTTGTACTCGGAGTGCACGATACCGGAGCCCGCACTCATCACCTGTACGTCGCCCGCTTCCGTGCGTCCCTTGTTGCCCAGGCTGTCCTGGTGGGTGATCGCGCCTTGGCGGACGTAGGTGATGATTTCCATCTCGCGGTGCGGATGCGGCGGGAAGCCTGTGCCGGCGGCGATTTCGTCATCGTTCCAGACGCGGAGGTTGCCCCAGTCCATACGCTCGGCGTCGTAGTACTCGGCGAAGGAAAAGTGGTGCTTGGCGTTGAGCCAGCCGTGGTTGGCGCCGCCGAGTTGCTGGAAGGGTCTGCGTTCGATCATGACTTAGTCCTCGTGGGGCGCGGCTGGCCGGTGGGCCAGTCCGCGCGGTTCATGGGACTATCTTCTCTCGCACGCGATCGATAAAAAAGCGCAAATATCGGCGGATATTGATCTATTAATTAGATCTAATTGGCGGCGCGTGTCTCGCCCTGATCGAGGAACTTGCTGAGGAACTGGCGGGTTCGCTCTTCCTTCGGATGGGCGAACAGCGCCTTGGCTTCACCCTGTTCGACGATCACGCCCTTGTCGATGAAGATCGCCCGGTTCGCGACGTCGCGGGCGAAGCTCATCTCGTGGGTGACGATGACCATGGTGCGCTTTTCCTGGGCCAGGCCGCGGATGGTCGACAGGACCTCGCCGACCAGTTCCGGGTCCAGCGCCGAGGTGGGCTCATCGAACAGGATCACGTCCGGCTGCATGGCCAGGGCGCGGGCGATGGCGACGCGTTGCTGCTGGCCGCCTGAGAGACGCTTGGGGTACGAGTCCTCCTTGCCGGCCAGCCCGACCTTCGCCAGCAACTGGCGGGCGCGCTCGATGGCCTGGGCGCGCGGCTCCTTCTTCACGATGATCGGACCTTCCACCACGTTCTCCAGCGCGGTGCGGTGGGGGAACAGGTTGAAGTTCTGGAAGACGAAGCCCACATGCTGGCGCAACTTGCGGATCAGCCCCTGCTGGCCGCTGAGTGGCCTGGAGGCGTCGATGAGGATGTCGCCGACCTGGATGGTCCCGCCGTTAGGGACTTCGAGGAGGTTCAGGCAGCGCAGCAGGGTGGTCTTGCCCGAGCCACTGGGGCCGATGATCGCGACCACTTCGCCGGCCTCGACGGTCAGGTCGATGCCTTTGAGCACCTCCTGGCCGCGGAACTGCTTGGTCAACTGGCGTACTTCGATCATGCGTCGTGCTCCTGGTCATGGCGGTTGACCCGGTCTTCCAGGCGGTTCTGCAGGTGCGACAGGATGCTGGCGAGTATCCAGTAGATCAGCGCGGCAGCGAGGTACATGGTGAAGACTTCGAAGGTGCGCGCAGTGATCAGTTGGGCCTGGCGGAACAGTTCCGGCACCTGGATGGTGGCGGCCAGGGCGGTGTCCTTGACCAGCGAGATGAAGCTGTTGCCCAGCGGCGGCAGGGCAGTGCGCGCGGCCTGCGGCAGGATCACCCGGCGCAGGGTCTCGGCGCGGGTCATGCCAATACTGGCGGCCGCTTCCCACTGCCCCTTGTCGATGGAGCCGATGGCGGCGCGAAGGATTTCGCAGACGTAGGCGGCCATGTTCAGCGAGAAGCCGATCAGCGCCGCCGGCAGCGGGTCGAGTTCGATGCCGGCCTGGGGCAGGCCGTAATAGATCATGAAGAGCTGGACCAGCAACGGCGTGCCGCGGAAGAACGACACGTAGATGCGCGCGATCCAGCGCACGGGAGTGAATCCGTACAGGCGCATCAGCGCCAGTGCGAATCCGAGCAGTAGTCCGAAGAACATACCGCCTACGCTGAGGACTACCGTGAAGACCGCGCCCTTCAGCAGGAAGGGCGCGGAAGCCAGCGCAAGCTGCAGGCTTGCGTCGATCATTGGGTCACGTCAGCCTTGAACCACTTTTCCGACAGCTGTTTCAGGGTGCCGTCTGCGCGCAGCTTCTCGATGGCCTTGTTCAGCGCCGCGAGCAGCTCCGGGTTGCCCTTGCGCAGGGCGATGCCGGCTTCCTGGCGAGCGAAGGGCGCTCCGGTGAGGGCCATGGCGCCATTGGTCTTGTTGACCATGTCGAAGGCGGCCAGGCGGTCGACAAGAATCACGTCGATGCGGCCGCTGCGCAGGTCCTGGAACTTGGTCGGGTCGTCTTCGTAGGTGCGTACGTCAGCCTGCGGCACGTGCTCCCGCAACCACTGCTCGTAGTTGGTGCCCAGGCCCACGCCGACCTTCACGCCAGCCAGCTTCTCCGGCGCGTCGTACTTGCCTTCGTCGCCCTTGCGCACCAGCGCCTGGATGCCCGAAACGGTGTACGGCTCGGAGAAATCGTACTTCTTCTTGCGCTCCTCGGAGATGGTTACCTGGTTGATCACTAGGTCCAGGCGCTTGGATTCCAGCGCCGCGAGGATGCCGTCCCATTTGGTCGGCTGCAGCTTGGCGGTGGCGCCCAGTTCCTTGGCGATCAGGTTGGAGAAGTCCACTTCGAAGCCGGCGAGTTTGCCGTTCTCGTCCTGGAAACTGAAAGGTGGGTAGGTACCCTCGAGACCGACGCGGACTTCACCCTTGGACTTGATCTGGGCGAGGAGGTCGTCGGCGGCCTGCGCCTGGCCAAAAAGGCTGGCGCCGAGGGTGAGGGTCAGGCTGGCGAGCAGGAAATGACGTCGCAGTGCGGAGAAGGTCATGGTGGTCCCCGTTTTTGGTGTTTTAAGCAGGTTAGTCAACGCGTGGCGACTATATGGGCAGAATTGTTATGCAATAAAATAATAAAAAATTACATACCTAGTTCTGAGTGTTAGGTAGGCCAATTCGCCGAATGGTAGGCAAACAGCGCCGGTGAACCACCGGTGTGCAAGAACAGGATAGGTCCGGGTTTCACGAAGCGATCGCGGCGGATGCCGTCGAGCAATCCGGCCATGGCCTTGCCGGTGTACACCGGATCCAGCAGCAGCCCTTCCTGGCTCGCCAGCAGGCGCAAGGCCTCCAGCGTGCCCGCATTGGGTTCGCCGTAGCGCGGGGCGAAATACTCGTCCCACAGTTGTATTTTCGGCACTACCGGGGCGTCGTGACCAAGCAACTCCAGCGTGCGCTCGACCAGTCCCTCGACCTTCGGTCGCTGCGCCGCATCGCTGCGCGAGACGGTGACGCCAATGACATCCAGTTTTGGCAGCGACTCGGCCAGCGCGATGGCCAGGCCCGCATGAGTGCCGGCGCTGCCGGAGGCGAGCACCACGGCAGAAAACTCCTGGCCGCTACCATGAATCTGCTCCGCCAGTTCCAGCCCGGCGCGTACGTAGCCGAGGGCGCCCAGCGCATTGGAACCGCCAATGGGCACGATGTAGGGCTTGCGGCCTTCGCGGCGCAGGCGTTCGCCGGTTTGCGAAAGCAGTTCGTCCGCGGTATCGAGGTTGGGCACGAGTTCGACGTCGGTGCCGAACAGGTCCAGCAGCAGGCGGTTGCCGTTGCTCAGATAATTGCGGTCATCGGTGCCGATGGGATTTTCCAGCAGCGCCACGCAACGCAGGCCGAGCTTCGCCGCGACGGCGGCGGTCTGGCGCACATGGTTGGACTGGATCGCGCCGGCGGTTACCAGCGTATCGGCGCCGGCCTGCAGGGCGTCGGCGGCGAGGAATTCCAGCTTGCGCACCTTGTTGCCGCCCAGGGCGAAGGGCGTGGTGTCGTCACGCTTAACGTACAGCTCGCGACCCAGGTGTGCGGAGAGTCGCTCCTGCTTGTCCAGCAGCGTCGGGCCGCCAGTCAGGTCGAGGCGGGAAAAGCGGGCGAGGGCTTGGCGCAGGGCGCTCATGGCGGGTACTCGGAGTGGCGGCGGGAAGCCTCACCATAGAGTGCGGACCAGCACGCCGCAATGTGGCCGGCGGACGCGTGACGCGGGGCTGCACGGGAATGTCGCGCGGTGATCCGCGTTCGTGCCGCGGAAATCTCCAGGGGCTGTGAATCAATGTGCGGACAGCGGCGCGACGAACCGCTACGCTCCACGCTCAGATCCGGGCTTTTTTTAACCGGGCGATAACGAAAACAGGAAAACCAGGGCGGGAAATCCGATGACTTCAGCAGTACCTTCACGCGCCTCGCTGCAACGCTGGACACTCCAGTTGCTCGGCGCATTGGCCCTGATGCTGGGGCTGAGCAGTCCGGCGCTGGCGGACCGGGTGATACCCTCGGGAATGATGGTGGGCTTCGTCGACAGCGCGGTGTATCCGGTAATCACCCTGAAACGGCCGAAGCCCAGCCTGCTGCGCCAGGTCGTCACGCTTGGGCTGTACAACAAGACCGTGAGCTATCCGCTGTCGGTCTCCATCCGCATCCGCGATGAGAATAACCGCTTCATGGTCTATGGCATGCTGCCGAAGATCAGCGGCAAGTTCGTCGGCCTGAAGATGGGCCTGGACAGTCGGATCAGCCAGATCTGGGTGATGACTGAAGCAGAAGCGACCGAGTACGTCACCCGTCCGGACACGCTCTTCCCGCCGACCTGACAGATGCTGCCCGTGCCGCTCGCGCGGACGGGCAGCCGGAGCAGGGCGAGTTCGGCTATCATGTGCGCCGTTTCATACCTTTCAGAACCGGTCTACCCATGACGTCCTCTCAGCAGCCGCCCCGCGACGAAAGCGCCGACAACGCGCAAGAACACCCCACGCTCTCCCTGGCCGAGCTGGCCAAGGCCGCCCTTGCTGCGCAGCAGCAGGCCAATGGCGCCTACCAGCACCGCAAGACGCACGACAAGGCAGAGTACCGTCCGCCACACCCGCGCGGCTCGCGTCGCTCCATGGGCAAGCGCTGAGATAACCTCTCATCTGAAACACCGTCAACCAGCGCGCTTGCGGGGAGCGCTGGCTGAACTGCGACGACCGTTTCAGGTCGTATTCGCATCCGCCGGGCCAGGTCGGCTGGCAACTTCCCGCTCTCGCGAATACGTCAAGGATCGACAGCTGCGTCCCCCGTTGCCATGGCTGCAGGGGCGCCTCGCGTCAAAGGAGAATCAATGAAAGTCCTCGTTCCCATCTTCTCGCTGCTGACGCTCGCCGGCTGCATCACCATGACCGGCAACTACGAGGTCACCGCTCACGACGAGTCGGGCAAGGAGCTGAGCAAGGGCAAGTTCCTCGCCCACGGCAGCGGCATCTACACCGTGCGCAATTCGCTCTGCTCGGTTTACCCGAAGGCCATCGTTACCATCAGGGACGTGGAATCGGAACAGGAACTGGAAGGCGAAAGCCCCTATCACTGCCATTGAAGCCAAAGCCCGGCGAATGCCGGACTCTGATCGATTGCGATGCGGCTGGTGCCGGTCAGAGCGGCGATTGCTCTGTCTTCCTGGGCGAAGCGGCATGACCCTCACCGGCGAGACGCTCAACGAAGATCGGCTGGAACATCGGTACCAGCAGGCGATTGCCGAATTCGCTCAGGTGATCGTCGTCGTAGTACAGCGGACGGCCGTCGCGGCTGGCCGAGCATTGCTGGCCGTCGCACAGGTAAGGGGTCGGGTCCAGAAGGTGGGCACCGCACTGCTGGCTGGCAACATCCTGCACCTGGCTGACGAAGGCGTTGCGCTGACGGTAGGTCTGCTGGCTCACGGACAGCTTGCGCTCGCGCTGGAGCAGCATGGCTCGGCCCATGGCCTCCGGCACGCGCACGCCCATTTCCGGGGTTGGACGGACCAGGTACAGCGGATGATTCATTGCCAGCGCGCAGGCAGTGGCCACATAGTGCTCGCGGTATTCGGCCAGTAGTGCCTTGCTGGCGGTGTCCTCGGGCTCGTCGAAATACAGTTTCGGTTTGTTCGGTGTCTCGTCCGCCTCGCCTGGCAGGCCACCGAAGAGGTAATAGGACGCCCGGTTGATCACGATCACCGGGGTGCCCGGCAGGAGACTGGCCTGGCGTTGTTGCAGGTGGCCGAGAATCTTCTGGCAGATTTCCTGCTTGGGCGTGTCCAGTTGGGCGCCGAAGATGATCGGGCAGCCGCTGGTGCCGATGAACAGGACGCCGTCGTTGGGGGAGGGCAGGCTGGCGACGATAGCATTCACGATGGCCTGGGCATGGCTGTCGCCCAGCACGATGGCACGGGTGTGCGGGCCGCCGTACTGGCATTCGGTCCTGGCGTCGCATTCGTCCAGGCGCGGGTTGCGGTTATCGCGCTCGTCATCCACGCGTTGCACGGCCTCGGGCAGACGATTCGCAAAGTCCGCCTTGCGCACCACCTTTGCCGGCCCCATCACCACCAGCATGGCTGCGACCGCAGCGGCAGTCGCTGCCATTGGCCGCAGGTTGCCAAGGCGGTGGCCGCTGGGCTGCTCCACCCAGTGGTAGGACAGGTGCCCCAGCACCAGCGTCAGCGCCAGGCCGACGGCGATTGCCAGTGGCTGTCGGGACAGCTCCAGGTAGGCCAGGGCCACTACGACCGGCCAGTGCCAGAGATAGATCGAGTAGGAGCGGATTCCCAGCCATTGCGCGAGGCCATTGGCGGTCAGGCTGGCATCGTCACGCCGTGCCAGCAGCACCAGCGCGGCACCGCCGACCGGGATCAGACTCAGCAGGCCCGGCCAGCTCATCTCCGGTGTGATGAGCAGCAGCGAGCCGATGATCAATCCCATGCCGGCTCGCTCTATCCAGACGCTCTGGCGTGCGCTGGGTTGCCAGCGTGCCTGGATCAGGAAGATGACGCCGCCGGCCAGCAGTTCCCAGGCACGGGCGGGGAAGAAGTAGAACGCCTGTGAAGGGGCCTTGTCGGCCAGCAGGATGCAATAGCCCAGGGAGGCCAGCGCCACGGAACCGAGCAGCGCCAGCATCCAGCGGTGCCCGCCGAGCCAGCGCCACGCGGCCACCAGCAGCAGTGGGAAGAGCAGGTAGAACTGCCACTCCACGGACAGTGACCAGGTGTGCAGCAGCCACTTGTCATGGGAGGCCACGTCGAAATAGCCGGCTTCCTTCATGAACATGCGGTTGGAGGTGAACAGCACGCTGCCCCACACATGCTTGCCCAGCCGCTGGTAATCCGATGGCAGCAGGAAGAACCAGCCCAGGGCCAGCAGCACCGCGCAGAGCACCAGCAGTGCCGGCAGGATGCGGCGCGCACGGGCGAGGTAGAAGTTCCAGAAGGAGAAACCGGCTGGGGCAGCCAGGGCACCCAGGATGATGCCGGTCATCAGGTAGCCGGAGATGACGAAGAAGACATCCACGCCGACGAAGCCGCCGGTAAAGCCGCTGATACCGAAGTGATACAAAACCACCGCGACAACCGCCCAGGCCCGCAGGCCGTTGATGTCGTGGCGGAAACTGCCTGGACTGCGCAACGAAGGTTCCTCGAACTGCAAATCGGGCGCTGCAAGCCGGGACAGCACCATGCGAGAAAATTGGACGCCGCCGGTTGGCCCGGCGGGGCGCGGAAATGTATCTCGCCTGATACGTAAATGCTATCAGCGGGGCACTGATGCTCCGACAGATGTTGTGCAGATTTTGTACAAAATATGAGCAGATTCCGTGAAGGAAGGTTCCGTCGGATTCGGCTATCCCTGGGCGCCCATGAAAAAGGCCGGCGAAAGCCGGCCTTTTTCATCAGGGCGTGGAGGGTGGTGTGGTGTGTTGTCGCTGCCCTTGCTGCAGCGTCCACTGCACTACCTGGTCGGATAACTGGTCGGCCGCCTTGCCGAAGGCGCTGACCACGTCGGGCACCTGTTTGCCATCCACCGGCTGGCTGACCTCGAAGGTGCGCGAGGCGATGATGCGTTGCCCGAGGGTGCGGACCAGGCGGGCGTCGTAACGGATGTGGATCACCGGCTTGCCGTTCTGGTATTCGCTCTGGAAGGCGCGCAGCTCGCCCGTCAGGTCGAAGTCGGCCTGCAGGCTGGTCTCGTCACTGCTCAGGGCAGCGATGCTGCCGCTGGCGGTGAAGGCGTCGAGCAGGCGATCACGCAGCAGGCCCGGGGCGCGGTTGCTCCAGCGCGCGCCCTGGTAGCTGCTCAGTTGGTTGCCCTGTGGCACCACGGCGATGCGGTTGCTATCCAGCGCCAGGCTGGCGGTGGGGGCGCTGACGCGCAGGGACCAGTTCACCGCGGCGTTGCTGCGCGCGGGTTGCTGGGTTGCCGGCAGCAGGTAGAAGTCCGGGCTTTCCGCTTCCGGGAGGATCGAGCAGGCGCCCAGCAGGCTGATCAGGGCGACGGCGCCGAGCACGCGGGGAAGGGCGGTCATGGCTGGAACTCCTTGTTGCGCTCGCGGCCGAGCAGGTAGCCGGTGGGGTTTTCCTGCAGGCGGCGGGTGACGCCACGCAGGTCTTCCAGGGTGGAGCGCAGTTCGCGGACCGCCGGGCCTATCTCGCCCAGGCCATTGAGGCCGCCATTCACCGAGTCGTAGTTGCTGTTCAGCAACTGCTCCACGCGTTCACTGCTGGTGCGCAGGGAGGCGAGGGTCTTCTGGGTGTCGTCGAGGATGTCCTGGCCCTTGCCGCCCAGCGTCTGGTTGGCGCGTTCGAGCAACTGGCTGGCGTTGGCCAGGGTGATGCGCGCCTGCTCGCTGGCGGCGGCCAGTTCCTTGAAGGTCTGGCGGATGTCGTCGCGCTGCTCGGCGACCACGCCGGTGGCCTGGTCGATGTGGTCGAGGGTGCGGCTGATGCGGTCGACGTTTTCCTGGGAGAACATGCGATTCACGTTGTTGATCAGGTTGTTGATGTTGGTGGCGATGTCCTCGCCGTTGGCCAGCAACTTGGCGAAGGGCGAGGGGATGGTCTTGATCACCGGCACCTCGCCGTCCTTGCCGGTCAGCGGCGGGCTGTCCTGGGCGGCGCTGGAGAGCTGGATGATGGCCTGGCCGGTCACGCCGGTGAGGGCCAGCTTGGCGCGTGTGTCTTCGCGGATCGGGGTGCTGTCGTAGACGCGGATGCGCGCGCGGACTTTGCGCGGGTCGTTCGGGTCCAGGCGCAGGGACACTACGTCACCCACGCGGATGCCGCTGTACTGCACCGTGCCCCCTTCGGACAGGCCGGTCACCGCCTCGTTGAAGATCACGTCGTAGACCTTGTACTTCTGGTCGTTGCTCGACTGCGCCAGCCAGAGAGCGAAGAGCAGCGCGCCGATCGACACGACCAGGGTGAACAGGCCGATCAGCACGTGATGGGCACGGGTTTCCATTCAGCTTTCCTCCCGCAGGTGTTCGGTGGCCTGCAGCGCGGCACGGCCGCGCGGGCCGTGGAAGTAGTCCTGCACCCAGGCGTCGTCGGTCTGGGCGACCTGGTCCAGCGGCCCCACCACCAGCACGCGTTTCTGCGAGAGCACGGCGACGCGGTCGCAGATGGTGTAGAGGGTGTCCAGGTCGTGGGTGACCAGGAACACGGTGAGGCCGAAGGCGTCGCGCAGGGTCAGGATGAGTTGGTCGAAGGCCGCCGCGCCAATCGGATCGAGGCCGGCAGTGGGTTCGTCGAGAAACAGGATATCCGGGTCCAGCGCCAGGGCGCGGGCCAGCGCGGCGCGCTTGACCATGCCACCGGAGAGCTCGGCCGGGTACTTGGCGCCGGCGTCCGGCGGCAGGCCGGCGAGGGAGATCTTCACCTTGGCGATGAATTGCGCATCGGCGCGGGATAGCCCGGCGTGCTCGATCAGCGGCAGGCAGATGTTCTCGCTCACCGTCAGCGAGGAGAACAGCGCGCCATTCTGGAACAGCACGCCGAAGCGTCGTTCGAGCTTCGAGCGCTCCAGCGGTGGCAGCGCCGGCAGGTTCTGCCCGAACACGTGCACGCTGCCCTCGCTGGGTTGGCGCAGGCCGATGATGCTGCGCAGCAGGACCGACTTGCCGGTACCCGAACCGCCGACCACGCCGAGGATCTCGCCTTTCAGTACGTCGAGGTCCAGGTGCTCGTGCACGGCGTGGGTGCCGAAGCGGTTGGCCAGGTCGCGGACGACGATGATTGGCTCGCTCACCAGCCCATCTCCATGAAGAACAGCGCGAACATCGCATCCAGCAGGATCACCACGAAGATCGACTGGACCACGCTGGACGTGGTGTGCTCGCCCACCGACTGCGCGCTGCCGCTGACGCGGAAGCCTTCCAGGCAGCCGATCACGGCGATGATGAAGGCGAACACCGGGGCTTTGACGATGCCGACCAGGAAGTGCTGCACGGCGATGTCGTTCTGCAGCATGTAGAGGAACATGCGCGGCGAGATGTCCAGGCTCAGTGCGCAGACCACGCCGCCACCGAAGATGCCGGAGATCATCGCCAGGAAAGTCAGCATCGGCAGGGTCAGCAGCAGGGCAAGTACACGCGGCAGTACCAGCAGCTCGACGGGATCCAGCCCCAGGGCCTGGATGGCGTCGATTTCCTGATTGGCCTTCATCGAGCCGATCTGCGCGGTGAAGGCACTGGCGGTGCGGCCGGCGAGCAGGATCGCCGTGAGCAATACACCGAACTCGCGGAGGAAGGAGAACCCCACCAGGTCGACCGTGTAGATCGCCGCACCGAACTTCTGCAGCACCGTGGCGCCGAGGAAGGCCACCACGGCGCCGACCATGAACGTCAGCAGGGCGACGATCGGCACCGCGTCCAGCCCGGTTTCTTCCATGTGTGCGGCCAGCGAGGTCAGTCGCCAGCGACGCGGACGCAGCAGGTTGCGCAGCAGCGTCTGCAGAGTCAGGCCGATGAAACCCAGCACGCCGATCAGATGGTCCTTGAACGTGAGCGAGGCGATGCCGATGCGCTCCAGCACATCGACCAGCGCATTGCCGGGCGGCGGGGCCTTTTCGTCGAGCCGGCACTGGGTGATCGCGCTGCCGACGGTTCGCAGCAGCGCCTGGCGTTCGGCGGGCAGGTTGCGGGCGATCTGCTCCAGCTGGCTCATGCGCGCGCCGCCGATGATCTCGGCGAGCAGGGCGGCGCCGGCGGTGTCCAGCGCCCCAAGACCGGTGAAGTCCAGCGCGCCGGGCGATTCGGCACTGCGCTGTGCGGCCACCTGAGCCTCGAGCGTGGCAAAGTGCGCGAGCGTCCAGTCACCGCTGACATGCATCAACGGCGGGGTGGCGGACGTGTCGTACTGAAGCTGGCCGGGTTGGGCGGTCGTCGTCATGACTCGCATTCTAGCGAACTTACGCGGCCTGACCACTTGACTTGTGTGAGGCTTTCTAGAGCCCTTGCCGCCTCGCGCAAGGAGCCCAGCGGCAGTCTGTTCAATTGACGCCCCAGGCCGCCAGCCACTAAGCTGCGCGCCTGCTTCAGGTGCTCTCGGCGCAAGCCGCGAGTGAAACAGGGAAGCCGGTGAAGTCGATGCGTTCGACCATTCCGGCGCTGCCCCCGCAACGGTAAGCGAGCTTCGAACCGCAAACTGCCACTGTGCCTCGGCATGGGAAGGCGCGGTTCTTCGGAAACGCCAGACGCTTCCTCTCGCAAGCCCGGAGACCGGCCTGCTGCATCGCATGGCATCGCGGGAGGCGCTGCCGACGCCGGCCCTGCGCCGCGCGTTGCCGTCCTCCGCCTGCCCCGACTGGTCAGTGCCGCGCGGGTGAGAGCGGCGGAGAATCCTTCAGGTGAATTCCCTATTCCTCAGGTCGACAGCCCTCGTGCTGGGCGACCACTGCTGCATGGCGCTTCTGCGTGCCTGCGGTGCATCCCTGCCCATTCCATCCCCCGTTCGCTGCCACCCGGCTGGCAGCCTGACGGCTGTGCCATCCCGTTCATCCGTACAAGCCGTTTCAGAAGGAACCTTGCCATGACTGAATCCCCGGAAAAGGACGAGCGCCATCGCTCGCGCATGCAGCGCAAGAAGGCGGTAGTCGACGAGAAGATCGCCCAGGCCCAGGGCGAGCGCGGCGTGTTTCTGGTCAACAGCGGCAACGGCAAGGGCAAGAGCAGCTCCGCCTTTGGCATGGTCGCCCGCGCGCTGGGGCACGGCATGAAGGTGGGCGTGGTGCAGTTCATCAAGGGCGCCGCCACCACGGGCGAGGAGGCGTTCTTCCGCCGTTTCCCCGAGGAAGTCAGCTTCCACGTGATGGGTGAAGGCTTCACCTGGGAAACCCAGGACCGCCAGCGCGACATCGCCAAGGCGCAATTCGCCTGGGACGTGGCGCGCCAGTTGCTGGCCGACCCCGAGGTCGGCCTGGTAGTCCTGGATGAGGTGAACATCGCGCTCAAGCACGGCTACCTGGAACTGGACACGGTGCTGGCCGATATCGCCGCCCGGCCGCCGATGCAGCACGTGGTCGCCACCGGGCGCGGTGCGCAGCCGGCGATGCTCGACGCCGCCGACACCGTGACCGAGATGGGCCTGGTGAAGCATGCCTTCAAGGCCGGTATCAAGGCGCAGAAAGGGGTGGAGTTCTGATGCCGTTCGTTGTGGCGGAGCGTGCCCGATGACCTCGCGCCAATGCCCCGCACTGTTGATTGCTGCCCCTGCATCCGGCCAGGGCAAGACCACCGTGACCGCCGCCCTGGCGCGCCTGCACACCCGCCTCGGGCGCAAGGTGCGGGTGTTCAAGTGCGGCCCGGATTTCCTCGATCCGATGATCCTCGCCCGCGCCAGCGACGCGCCGGTCTACCAGCTGGACCTGTGGATGGTCGGTGAGGACGACAGTCGTCGCCTGCTCTGGGAAGCGGCCGGCGAGGCCGACCTGATCCTCATCGAAGGCGTGATGGGCCTGTTCGACGGCTCGCCCTCGGCGGCCGACCTGGCGCGTCGCTTCGATGTGCCGGTGATGGCCGTGATCAACGGCCAGTCCATGGCGCAGACCTTCGGCGCCATGGCCGTTGGCATGGCGACCTACCAGAGCGACCTGCCGTTCTCCGGCGTGCTTGCCAACCGCATCGGTAGCCAGCGTCACCGCGACCTGGTGCGCGACAGCCTGCCGGAGTGGATTCGCTGGTATGGCGCGCTGCCGCGCGATACCGACGTGGAACTGCCCAGCCGCCACCTCGGCCTGGTGCAGGCTGATGAGCTGGCCGACCTCGACGTCCGCCTGGACGCCGCTGCCGATGCCCTGGCCGCCAGCGCGAGCACCGAACTGCCGCTGCCGGTGAGCTTTGCCGCGCCCGAACCGCGCAGCGAGTCTTCCCGCCTCGATGGCGTGCGCATCGGCGTGGCGCGGGACAACGCCTTCGCCTTCCTCTACCAGGCCAACCTCGACCTGCTGCGTGAGCTGGGCGCCGAGCTGGTGTTCTTCTCGCCGCTGCGCGATGAAGCGCTGCCGGACGTGGACAGCCTCTACCTGCCGGGCGGCTACCCGGAACTGCACCTGCAGGCGCTGGCCGAGAACCGCGCTATGGCCCAGGCGATCCACGCCCACCATGAGATGGGCAAGCCGATCCTCGCCGAATGCGGCGGCATGCTCTATCTGCTCGACGCGCTGACCGACGTGGCCGGCGAGCGTGCCGAATTGCTCGGTCTGCTGCCGGGCGAAGCACGCATGCAGAAACGTCTCGCCGCGCTGGCGCTGCAGGCGGTGGCGCTGCCCGAAGGCACCCTGCGCGGACACACCTTCCACCACTCGCTGCTGACCAGCAGCGAAGCGCCGTTGGCTCGTGGTGTCTGTCCCAACGACAAGCCCGTGGCCGAAGCGGTGTTCCGCCGTGGCCGGCTTACCGCCTCCTACATCCACTTCTACCTGCCGTCCGATCCGGATGCCGCAGTCGCCCTGCTGAAACCATGACCGAGCACGCCTACAGCCTTGAAGAGCGCGCCGCGCTCTACCGCGTCATCGCCGAGCGCCGCGACATGCGCCACTTCAGTGGGGGCGAAGTGGCGCCCGAACTGCTCGCGCGCCTGCTCGAAGCGGCGCACCAGGCGCCCAGCGTCGGGCTGATGCAACCGTGGCGGTTCATCCGCGTCACCTCGCGGGCGCTGCGTCAGGCAATCCACGGTCTGGTGGAGGAGGAGCGCGTGCGCACCGCCGAGGCACTGGGCGAGCGTTCCGACGCGTTCATGCGGCTCAAGGTCGAGGGCGTGCTCGATTGCGCCGAAGTGCTGGTGGCCGCGCTGATGGATGGCCGCGAGGCGCACGTCTTCGGCCGCCGCACCTTGCCGCACATGGACCTGGCCTCGCTGTCCTGCGCGATCCAGAACCTGTGGCTGGCCTCGCGCGCCGAAGGCCTGGGCATGGGGTGGGTATCGCTGTTCGACCCGGCTGCGCTGGGCGACTTGCTTGGCCTGCCGGTCGGTGCCGAGGCGGTGGCGGTGATCTGCCTCGGACCGGTCAGCGAGTTCTACCCGGCGCCCATGCTGGCCCTGGAAGGCTGGCGCCAACCGCGCGCACTCGGTGAACTGCTGTACGAGAACCACTGGGGAGAACAGCCATGAGCCTGGCCCTGCTGAGCGTCCTCGGCGTTGCGCTGGATGCCCTGTTCGGTGAGCCGAAGCGCTGGCATCCGCTGGTGGCCTTCGGGCGCCTGGCGGATCGGCTGGAGCGGCGGTTCAATCGTTCCCGCGCCGACGCCGGCAAGGACACTCCCGGCCTCGGCTGGCGCAGCCACGGCGTCACCGCCTGGATCATCGCCGTCATCCCGCTGACCCTGATCGCGCTGCTGCTCAGCCTGCTGCCCTATGTCGGCTGGGTCGTGCAGGTGCTGGCGCTTTACGCCGCGCTGGGCCTGCGCAGCCTGGGCGAGCACGCCGAGCCGGTAGCGCTGGCCCTGCGCGCCGGTGACCTGAACGAAGCACGCCTGCGCGTGGGCTACGTGGTCAGCCGCGAAACCGCCGAGCTGGACGACACCGCCGTGGCCCGCGCCGCCACCGAATCGGTATTGGAGAACGGCAGTGATGCGGTGTACGCCGCGTTGTTCTGGTTCGTCGTCGCCGGCGCGCCGGGCGTGGTGCTCTATCGCCTGAGCAACACCCTCGACGCCATGTGGGGCTACCGCAACGCGCGCTTCGAACGCTTCGGCTGGGCCGCGGCGAAGATCGACGATGTACTCAACTACCTTCCGGCGCGCCTGGTGGCATTCACCTACGCGTTGCTCGGCCACACCCGTCTTGCCCTGCGCTGCTGGCGCACGCAGGCACCGCAGTGGGACAGCCCCAACGCCGGCCCGGTGATGGCGACTGGCGCGGGTGCGCTGGGCGTATCGCTCGGTGGGTCCGCCCGCTACCACGGCGAACTCCATGAGCGCCCGCAGCTGGGCGAAGGCCCGGCGCCGACCGCCGTGGACATCTGGCGCGCGCTGGCCCTGGTGCGCCAGGGCGTGCTGCTGTGGCTGGTGGTCATCCTCATTCTGGGAGTGCTCTGATGCTCGAACATGGCGGTCGGTTGCGCAAAGCGGCGCAGCAATACGGCATTCCGCTCGCCGAGTGGCTGGACCTGTCCACCGGCATTTCGCCCTGGCCCTGGGCGCTACCCAGCGTGCCGACAGCAGCATGGATGCGCCTGCCCGAGGACAGCGACGGCCTGGAAGCTGCCGCGCGCCGTTACTACGGCGCCGAGAAGCTGCTGCCGCTGCCCGGCAGCCAGGCGGCGATCCAGTTGCTGCCGCGCCTGCGTCGCCCGGGCAAGGTCGGCGTGGTTTCGCCCTGTTATGCCGAGCACGCCGAATCCTGGCGTGCCGCCGGGCACATCCTGCGCGAAGTCAGCGACCAGGAAGTTCCCCATCACCTGGAGCGCTTCGACGTGCTGGTGGTGGTCAACCCGAACAACCCCACCGGCCGGCGCATCGAGGCCGGCGTGCTGCTGGAATGGCATGCGCGCCTGCAGGAGCGCGGCGGCTGGCTGGTGGTGGACGAAGCCTTCATGGACTGCACGCCCGAGCACAGCCTGGCACCGAGCTGCGCGAGCCGTCCGGGTCTGATCGTATTGCGCTCCTTCGGCAAGTTCTTCGGCCTGGCGGGTGCCCGCCTGGGCTTCGCCTTCGCCGAACAGCGCCTGCTGGACAGCCTGGCGAAACTGCTCGGTCCCTGGGCGGTGAGCGGACCGACGCGCTGGGTCGCGCAGGCGGTGCTGGGCGAGCTCCAGGAACAGATCCAGCGCCGCCGTGACCTGCATGACGCCAGCCGGCGCATGGCCGGGCTGCTCGGCGAGCATGGCTTCGCCCCGCAGGGCGGCACGGCATTGTTCCAATGGGTGGTGTCGATGCGCGCCCATGCGCTGCGCGATCACCTGGCGCGTCAGGGCATTCTCGTGCGGCTGTTCGAGACGCCCGCCAGCCTCCGCTTCGGCCTGCCGCCCGACGAGAAGGGCTGGGAGCGCCTGGAGCATGGCCTGCGCACCTTCAATCAGATGGAGAGCCTGCGGTGAGCGGCGAGCAGCGCGCGACCCTGAGGGGGCAGGGCACGACTCTGATGGTGCAAGGCACCACCTCGGATGCTGGCAAGAGCACGCTGGTGACCGCGCTGTGCCGCTGGCTGCGCCGACAGGGCGTGGCGGTCGTGCCGTTCAAACCGCAGAACATGGCGCTGAACAGCGCGGTGACCGCCGACGGCGGCGAGATCGGCCGCGCCCAGGCGGTGCAGGCGCAGGCCTGCCACCTGGCGCCGCACACCGACATGAACCCGGTGCTGCTCAAGCCCAACAGCGACACCGGCGCCCAGGTGATCATCCATGGTCGCGCGGTGACGAGCATGAACGCCGTGGCCTACCACGACTACAAGCGCGTGGCGATGCAGGCGGTACTCGAGTCCCACCAGCGCCTGTGTGCGCAGTATCCGGTGGTCATGGTGGAGGGAGCGGGGTCGCCGGCGGAGATCAACCTGCGCGCCAACGACATCGCCAACATGGGCTTCGCCGAGGCGGTGGACTGCCCGGTGATCCTGATTGCCGACATCGACCGAGGCGGCGTGTTCGCCCACCTGGTCGGCACGCTGGAGTTGCTCAGCGAGAGCGAGCGGGCGCGGGTAAAGGGCTTCGTCATCAACCGTTTCCGCGGTGACATCGCGCTGCTGCAGAACGGCCTCGACTGGCTGGAGGAGCGTACCGGCGTGCCGGTGCTCGGCGTGCTGCCGTACCTGATGGACTTCCACCTGGAAGCCGAGGACGCCATCGACACCCGCCAGTCTGCCAAGACCGGCGAGCGCCTGCGCGTGGTGGTGCCGGTGCTGCCGCGCATCAGCAATCACACCGACTTCGATCCGCTGCGCCTGCACCCGCAGGTGGAGCTGACCTTCGTCGGCCCCGGCCAGCCGATCCCGCCGGCGGACCTGATCATCCTGCCCGGCTCCAAGAGCGTGCGCCCGGACCTGGCGTTCCTCCGTGCGCAGGGCTGGGAAGAGGCGATCCGTCGTCACCTGCGCTACGGTGGCAAGCTGCTGGGTATCTGCGGCGGCTTGCAGATGCTCGGTCGTACCCTGGCCGACCCGCATGGCCTGGAAGGCGCGGCGGGGGAGAGTGACGGTTTCGGCCTGCTGGATTTCCGCACGGTGCTGGCGCCGGAGAAACAACTGCGCAACGTCAGCGGCCAGCTGGCGTTGGAGAACGCTGCGGTGAGCGGCTACGAGATTCATGCTGGCGTCACCGAAGGCCCCGCGCTGGCGAGTCCTGCCGTGTGCCTGAGCGATGGCCGCACGGATGGCGCGTTGAGTGCCGACGGCCAGGTGATGGGGACGTATCTGCACGGGCTGTTCGAGTCCACCACCTCCTGCTCGGCGCTACTGCGCTGGGCCGGGCTGCGCGACGTGCAGCGCATCGATTACCACGCCCTGCGTGAACGTGACATCGAGCGCCTGGCCGACCAGATCGAGGCGCACCTGGATACCGCGCGGCTGAAGTCGCTGTGCGGGCTGTAGCTTTTCGCAGGAGCACGCTGGCTCCTGCAGGTCGACGTTTGCGTGGAGGCAACATGCTTGAACTGATCCTCGGCGGCGCCCGTTCGGGCAAGAGCCGCCTGGCCGAGCGCCTGGCGCTGGAAAGCGGCTGGCCGGTCACCTATGTCGCCACGGCGCAGGCCGGCGACGGTGAGATGTCCACGCGCATCCTCCAGCACCGCGAGCGTCGCCCTGATCACTGGGGGCTGGTAGAGGAGCCGCTGGCCCTGGCCGATGCGCTGGAGCGCCTGGCGGCGCCGCAGCATTGCGTGCTGGTGGACTGCCTGACCCTGTGGGTCACCAACCTGCTGATCCATGAAGACGGCTGGCGTCTGCGCGGCGAGATCGATGCGCTGCTGGACGTGCTGCCGCAACTGCCCGGGAGAATCCTCCTGGTCAGCAACGAAACCGGGCTGGGCGTGGTGCCGATGGGTGAGCTCAGCCGCCGATATGTCGACGAGGCCGGCTGGCTGCACCAGTCCCTGGCCGAGGTCAGCGAGCGCGTGGTGTTCACCGTTGCCGGCCTGCCCATGGTGCTGAAGGGGGAAGCGTTATGAGTCTGCAATGGTGGCTGCAAGGCACCCAGCCGATCGACCGCGTGGCGCAGGACAAGGCCGCCGCACGCCAGGACCAGTTGACCAAGCCGCGTGGTGCGCTGGGCCGGCTGGAAGAGGAGACCATTCGCCTGGCTGGCCTGCAGGGCCGCGAGCGACCGGGCCTGGAACACCTCTGGATCGCGCTGTTTGCCGGTGACCACGGCGTGGTTGCCGAAGGCGTGTCGGCCTACCCGCAGGCGGTGACCGTCGAGATGCTGCGCAACTTCGTGCGCGGTGGTGCGGCGATCAGCGTGCTGGCCCGTGACCTCGATGCGCGCCTGGAAGTGATCGACCTGGGCACCGCGACGCCGCTGGAACCGCTGCCGGGGGTGCTGCACGTGATGGTCGGTGCCGGCACCGCGAACTTCACCAAAGAGCCGGCGATGACTGCTGCCCAGTGCCTGATTGCGCTGGAAGCCGGCCGTGAATCCGTGCGCCGCGCGCAGCAGGCGGGTGCCGAGTTGTTCATCGGTGGCGAGATGGGCATCGGCAATACCAGTTCCGCCGCGGCCCTGGCCTGTGCCCTGCTGGATGAGCCGGCTCAGGCGCTGGTCGGCCCCGGCACCGGGTTGGACGCCCAGGGCGTGGCGCGCAAGGTCGGGGTGATCGACCGCGCGCTGGCGCTGCACCGCGTCCATTGCGACGAGCCCTTCGAGGCACTGTGCCGCCTGGGCGGCTTCGAGATCGCCGCGCTGGCGGGCGCTTATCTCGCCTGCGCGCAGAAAGGCATCCCGGCGCTGGTGGACGGTTTCATCTGCACCACGGCGGCGCTGTGCGCCACGCACCTCAATCCCGGTTGCCGCGACTGGCTGCTGTTCGCCCACGCCGGTGCCGAGCCGGGGCATAACCGTGTCCTGGCCGCGCTCGACGCGCAGCCGTTGCTGGACCTCGGCCTGCGCCTGGGCGAGGGCAGCGGCGCGGCGCTGGCGGTGCCGCTGCTGCGTCAGGCATGTCGCCTGCACTCGGGCATGGCGACCTTCGCCGAGGCCGCGGTGTCGGACCGCCCTGCATGACGTTGCGCCTGGAACTGCTGCGCCACGGCGAGACCGAGCGCGGCGGTGGTTTTCGCGGCCGCCTGGACGATGCGCTGACCGAAACCGGCTGGGCGCAGATGCGTGGAGCACTGGGCGATGAGTGCCGCTGGTCGGCGCTGGTCAGCTCGCCTCTGCAGCGTTGCGCGGCGTTTGCCGAGGAGCTGGCGGTGCGTCACGGCCTGCCGCTGGGTTTCGAACCCGGCCTGCAGGAGCTGGATTTCGGCGAATGGGAAGGCATTTCGCCAGCTAAGCTGATGGAGAGCGATCCTGTGGCTCTGGAGCGTTTCTGGACCGATCCCTACACCTTTCCGCCGCCGGGTGGCGAGGCTATGGGCGACTTCGAGTCCCGCGTCTTCGCGGCGCTGGAGCGGGTCTACCGGGCGCATGCCGGATCGTCCGTGCTGGTCGTCACCCACGGCGGTGTGATGCGCCTGTTCGGCGCCCTGGCCAGCGGCCTGCCAGCGAAACGCTTGCTGGAAGTGGTGGTAGCCCACGGCGAACGCATGGCGCTGGACGTGACGCGCACGGGCGACGGCTGGCATATCCACACGGCGCAACCCTGAGTCGAGCCCCTGATGACCACTCCACACCCGGAACGCGAGCAAGCGGCAACCGAGCCCGTCGAGCAGAGCGGGGCGGACGCGCGCGCCGCCCAACTCAGCGACTGGCTGCTGCCGCTGGTGGCGGTGCAGTTCCTCACCCGGTTGCCGGTGCGCTTCGCCCACATGCCGACGCCGGAGCAGTTCGGCCGCGCCACGCTGTACTACCCGCTGGTGGGCCTGCTGATCGGTGCCGTGCTGTTCGCCATGGGCGAACTGCTCAGCGGCGTGCACCTGCTGTTGCAGGCCGCGCTGATCCTGCTGGTGTGGGTGGCCTTCACCGGCGCGTTGCACCTCGACGGCCTGGCTGATACCGCGGATGCCTGGATCGGTGGGCTGGGTGATCGCGAACGCACCCTGGCGATCATGAAGGACCCGCGTTGCGGCCCGGCAGCGGTCGTTGCGCTGGTGCTGTTGCTGCTGCTGAAGTTCGCGGCGATCACCGCCATTCTTGGCAATCACCAGCACTGGGGCCTGCTGCTGGCGCCCTGGCTGGGGCGCTGTGCGCTGCCGCTGCTGTTCTTCACCACCGACTATGCGCGCAAGGGCGGGCTGGGCCAGGCGCTGGCCGATCACCTGCCGCGCGTCGCGATGCCGTGGATGCTGGCAGCCAACGCTGCGTTGATGGTGCTGGCGGGGCTTACCGGCATGCTGGCGCTGGTGGTCGCGCTGGTGGTGTTCGTCTGGCTGCGCAGCCGCTTCATTTCCCGCCTGGGCGGCACCACCGGAGATACCGCCGGGGCGATGCTGGAAATGATCGAGTGCGTGGTGCTGGTGGCACTGGCGCTCTAAAAAGCACGCCGGCATTACGCGGGAATTTCGTCGCGGCGCTTGAGTTTTTTCCCTCTCCCTAACCCTCTCCCTGAAGGGAGAGGGGACTGTACGGCATCAAGCGACACACTTTCCTCGCCGGCAACTCCGAACGGCTCCCTCTCCCTTCAGGGAGAGGGCGGGGGAGAGGGTTGCACTTCGCATCGAACGTTCAATCGAAGGCGAAATGCTCCGTCTTCAGGCCCATGATCGACCGCACCGGCTTCGCCATCGCTGCCGCATGGCTCTTGGCGCGCGGCAGCAGGCGAGCGAAGTAGAAGTCGCTGGTGGCGATCTTCGCCTTGTAGAAGTCGCTCGACTCGCTGCCACCCTGGCGCAGGCGCCTGCGCGCGGCGGCTTCCTGCAGCGCCCAGGAATACGCCAGCGCGGCATAGCCAGAGAACATCAGGTAGTCGTGGCTGGCGGTGCTCACCAGGTCGAGCTGCTTGCGGGCGGTGAGGGCGATGCGCATCGTCAGCAGGTTCCATTGCGCGCAGAGTTTCAGCAGCGTCAGCGCCCGGCCGCGCATGGCCGGCTCCTGCTTGAGCAGCTCCACGGCGAACGTCGCTACCTGCCGGGTGAAGTCGCGCACGGCCTTGCCCTGGGTCATCAGCAGCACCTTGCGGCCGAGCAGGTCCAGCGCCTGGATGCCGGTGGTGCCTTCATAGAGCGTGGCGATCCGCGCGTCGCGGACGATCTGCTCCATGCCATGCTCCTTGATGTAGCCGTGGCCGCCGAACACCTGCATGCCGAGGTTGGCGCTCTCCAGCCCCAGTTCGGTCAGGCAGCCCTTGAGGATCGGCGTAAGGAATCCGAGCTTGTCGTCCCAGCGGTCGTACTCGGCGTTGTCGTTTGTCAGCAGGCCCTGGATCATCTTGTCGGCGTACTGGGTGGCCAGGTAGATCAACGCGCGGCCGCCCTCGGCCACGGCCTTCTGGGTCAGCAACATGCGACGCACGTCGCCGTGGTGCATCAGGCTGTCGGCGATCTCGCCCGGCTCCTTGGTGCCGGAGAGGGCGCGCATGGAGCGGCGCTCACGGGCGTAGGCGAGGGCTCCCTGGTAGGCCAGCTCGGCGGTGGCGACACCTTGGATGGCGGTGCCGATGCGCGCGCTGTTCATGAAGGTGAACATGCACTCCAGGCCCTTGTTCGGCTCGCCGATCAGGTAGCCGGTGGCGCCGTCGAAGTTCATCACGCAGGTGGCCGAGGCCTTGATGCCCATCTTCTTTTCCAGCGCGCCGCAGGTCACGCCGTTGCGCGGGCCGAGGCTGCCGCCCTCACCCGGCAGGAACTTCGGCACAATGAACAGCGAGATGCCGCGCGTGCCCTTGGGCGCGTCGGGCAGGCGCGCGAGAACGATGTGCACGATGTTCTCGGTGAGATCGTGCTCGCCGGAGGAGATGAAAATCTTGGTGCCGGTGATCGCGTAGCTGCCGTCGGCGTTGGTTTCCGCGCGGGTCTTCACCTGGCCCAGGTCGGTGCCGCACTGCGGCTCGGTCAGGCACATGGTGCCGCCCCAGCGGCCTTCGGTGAGCGGAGTGAGGTAGGTCTGTTTCTGTTCCTCTGTGCCGTGCTGCATCACGGTGTTCATCGCGCCCAGCGACAGCCCCGGGTACATCGAGAAGGGCCAGTTGGCGGTGCCCATCATTTCCTGCTTGAGCGCGCCGAGGCTCATCGGCAGGCCCTGGCCGCCGTATTCCACCGGGTGCGACAGGCCCTGCCAGCCGCCGGCGACGTAGGCGTCGTAGGCTTCCTTGAAGCCCTTTGGCGTGCGCACTTCGCCGTTTTCCAGGTGGCAGCCTTCCTCGTCGCCGCTGTGGTAGAGCGGGGCGATCACTTCCTCGCAGAGCTTGGCGCACTCGCCGAGGATGGCGTCGACCATGTCCGGCGTGGCTTCGCCGCCGTTGACCAGGTTCTGGTAGTGGCTGGGGAAATCGAAGACTTCGTTGAGCAGGAAGCGGGTGTCGCGCAGCGGAGCTTTGTAGACGGGCATCGGGGACCTCGGACCGTGATGCGCCCCGCCGAAAGCGCGGGGCTGGATGGCCGCAGTTATACGACCGGTGCCCGGTGATGCCCTTGGCTGCGTCAACGCCACCCGCTGGCAGATGGGACAATCGGTCGCGCCGGCCAATGACCGTCGCTTGACCGAGCTGGAGTTGCGGGTATATACACGTATCCATGCTGACCACCCAATGCCTCTGCACCAAACTGCGCCGCTCCGCCCGCGCCGTGACCCGCGTCTATGACGATGCCTTGAAGGGTGTCGGGCTGACTACTGCGCAATTCTCCCTGCTGCGGCACCTGTCGCGCCTGGAGCAGCCGAGCATCTCCGACCTGGCCGATGCCATGGGCCTGGATCGCAGCACGCTGGGGCGCAACCTCAAGCCGCTGGAGGCCGATGGCCTGGTGAAGCTGGAAGAGGGCGAGGATCAGCGCAACCGGATCGTGGTACTGACGCCGACGGGGCTCGAACGTATCGTGCGGGGTCGGGATGCCTGGGACGCCGCGCAGCAGGACGTGGCTTCGCACCTGGGCGACGAGAAGCGCCGTCAGCTGGAAGCCTTGCTGGATGAACTGGCCGCGCTGGAGAGCTAGCGGCGGCCTGCGTGCAAAGTAGAAGAACGAATAAAAGCGGGTATATACCCGTGCAGGAGCAAACGATGTCGAAGCTGTCGCGCACGGGGTTCTGGATACTGGTATCCGGCGCCCTGATCCTCGCCCTGTCCCTGGGCATCCGCCATGGCTTCGGCCTGTTCCTCGCGCCGATGAGTGCCGAATTCGGCTGGGGGCGCGAGACCTTCGCCTTCGCCATCGCCCTGCAGAACCTGATCTGGGGCATCGCCCAGCCGTTCACCGGCGCGGTCGCCGACCGCTTCGGCGCCATGCGCACCGTGCTGGTGGGCGGCATCCTCTAT
This sequence comes from Pseudomonas sp. BB438, assembly GCF_057180225.1. NCBI lineage: Bacteria > Pseudomonadati > Pseudomonadota > Gammaproteobacteria > Pseudomonadales > Pseudomonadaceae > Pseudomonas > Pseudomonas sp. BB438. Next base: position 5,030,925 of record NZ_CM170001.1, on the reverse strand, counting down.
GCCGTCGGCCTGGTGCTGATGGGCTATTCCGACTCGGCTTTCAGTCTGTCGATGAGCGCTGGTCTGCTGATCGGCATCGGCCTGTCGGGCACCTCTTTCTCGGTGATTCTCGGCGCGGTCGGCCGCGCGGTACCGCTGGAGCGCCGCAGCATGGCCATGGGCATCTCGGCCGCCGCCGGCTCGTTCGGCCAGTTCGCCATGCTGCCGGGCACCCTCGGATTGATCGGCTGGCTGGGCTGGTCCGCCGCCTTGCTGGCGCTGGGCCTGCTGGTGGCCTTCATCGTGCCGCTGGCGGTGCTGATGCGCGACAAGCCGCTGCCCATGCAGGGCCATGAACAGACGCTCGGCGAGGCGTTGCGCGAGGCGGCCGGGCACTCCGGTTTCTGGCTGCTGTCGCTGGGCTTCTTCGTCTGTGGTTTCCAGGTGGTGTTCATCGGCGTGCACCTGCCGGCCTACCTGGTGGACCGACATCTGCCCGCCACCGTCGGTACCACGGTGCTGGCGCTGGTGGGGCTGTTCAACGTGTTCGGCACCTACTTCGCCGGCTGGCTCGGCGGGCGGATGAGCAAGCCCCGGCTGCTCACCGGCCTGTACCTGCTGCGCGCCGTGGTGATCGTTGCCTTCATCTGGGCGCCGCTGAGCGTCTGGACGGCCTACGCCTTCGGCATCGCCATGGGCCTGCTCTGGCTGTCCACCGTGCCGCTGACCAACGGCACGGTCGCCACGCTGTTCGGCGTGCGCAACCTGTCGATGCTCGGCGGCATCACCTTCCTGTTCCACCAGATCGGCGCCTTCCTCGGCGGCTGGCTGGGTGGCTACGTGTATGACCACACGGGCAACTACGACCTGGTCTGGCAGATTTCCATTCTTCTCAGCCTGCTGGCCGGCCTGCTCAACTGGCCGGTACGCGAGCGCCCGGTAGAGCGTGCCGCGCTGGGGGCTGCGTGAATCGGCCCGTGATGGCCGCGCTGGTGCTGGGTCTCGGCCTGGCAATCGCCGGCCTCGCCTGGTGGGGCTGGCAGCGTGGTGGGCTGGCGTTGATGCAACTGGGCATGGGCAGTTGCTGAGCCCCGGCGCGCGGGGTAGCGTTGCCTGATCACCGGAGGATTCCCACGATGCATTCACGCCTTTCCCTGCTCGCCCTGGCTCTGCTGCTGCCGATGGCCGCCCAGGCTGCCGATTGTCCGGCACTGCTCAAGACCCAGGGCGAACTGCCCAAGCTACGCTCCAAGGACGTCCTCGACCTGTGCGAGCTGTATGCCGGCAAGCCGCTGGTGGTGGTGAACACGGCCAGCCATTGTGGCTTCACCCCTCAGTTCAAGGGGCTGGAAGCGATTTACCAGCAGTACAAGGGGCAAGGCCTGGAAGTGCTCGGCGTGCCTTCCGACGACTTCAAGCAGGAGGACGCCGACGCCGCCGAGACGGCGAAGATCTGTTACGGCAACTACGGCGTGACGTTCAACATGACCTCGGTGCAGCACGTGCGTGGCGACGAGGCCATTCCGCTGTTCAAGGACCTCGCCGCCCAGGCCGACCAGGCGCCGCGCTGGAACTTCTTCAAGTACGTGGTGGACCGTCAGGGTAAGGTCGTGGCGGAATTTTCCAGCCTGACCAAGCCGGATGATCCCGAGCTGAAAGCGGCGATCGAGAAGGCCATCGCCAGCCAGCCCTGAGTCGCCGAACGCTTGCGATAGCCGGGCGAGGCCCGGCTTTTCTGTGCGCCACATCAGGCGGTAGAGAAATTTCCTGTTACAGCATCGGCGTGGGAGTGCGACAATTCGCGCCCGGCGGCACAGCAATTGGCCGTCGATGTCATGGATACGATTCAGGAGATTCACCCTATGGATGGCAAAGCCCTCTTCCTGGCTGCCTTGCTCGCGCAGGCAGTCGCCGCCCCGGCGTTCGCCGCTCCTACTACCTCAAGCCAGAGCGAAGCCCCCGCGTCCGCTGCTGTACCTGCTCCCGCCGCCGAGTCGGACGAGGAGATGTCGCCGGAGACCTTCGTCGCCAGCCTGCATTTCCAGAAGGGCAAGGTCGTGGTCGGCGATAACCTCGCCACCTTCGATCTGCCGGACAATTTCGTCTTCCTCGACGGCAAGGATGCCGAGCGCGTACTGGAAGCCTGGGGCAATCCGCCCAGCTCCGAGCCGCCGCTGGGCATGCTGATGCCGGCCGGCGTGTCGCCCTTCGCTGCCGAGTCCTGGGCGGTGACCGTGGAGTACGAGGAGAGCGGCTACGTCTCTGACGAGGACGCGGCGAAGATCGATTACGCCGAGATGCTCAAGGACATGCAGGACGATCTCAAGGAGGCCAACCCGCAGCGCGAGCAGCAGGGCTTCGAGAAGATCCAGCTGATCGGCTGGGCCGCCCCGCCGCACTACGATGCCGCCGAGAAGAAGCTCTACTGGGCCAAGGAACTGCAGTTCGGTGATGCCAAGGAGCACACGCTGAACTACAACATCCGCGCGCTGGGCCGCAAGGGCGTGCTGGTGCTGAACTTCGTCGCGGGTATGGAGCAGTTGCCGGAGATCGAGCAGAACGTCGGCAAGGTGCTGGCGATGACCGAGTTCAACCCGGGCAGCCGCTACGTCGACTTCAACCCCAGCGTCGACAAGGTCGCTGCCTATGGCCTGGGCGCGCTGATCGCCGGCAAGGTCGCCGCCAAAGTTGGCCTGTTCGCCACCCTGCTGGTCCTGCTGAAGAAGCTGTGGATCGTCCCGGCCCTGGCCATCGGCTGGATCGCTCGCCGCTTCAAGCGCAAGCCGTCGAGCGAAGGCTGATACGCAGCCTGATCCTGCAGGCAAGGAAAAGCCGGGCTGATGCCCGGCTTTTTCGTTTCTGCACCACTCGTGGCGGAGGACCTGTAGGAGCGAGGGGTGCCATGTTATTGCTTGCGAACCGCCCAGCACCGATGTCGCTGGGAGACGCTGTTCGCGAGCAAGGACTGAGGCGTCCCCCTCCGTCCTGCGAAGAGCTGTACGCCACAGTGAGCGGCCAATAAAAAAGCCGGGCATCGCCCGGCTTTTCTTGTGCGCTGAAGGATCAGCCTTTCTCGCCCTGGACAGCCTTGCCGCCCACGGTGCCTTCCTTGAGCATGATCTGGTATTCCTTGCCGTCGGACTCCTGCTGGTACAGGCGCACGAGGAGGAAGTCCCAATCCTTGGCGAACCAGAGGATGGTCTTGCGGTTGCTCTTGGTGGGGTCGCGCACGCGCTCCACCTTGATCGCGGTGATCAGGCCGGCCTGGGTGCGGACCTTCTCCTCGCCAAGCACGCGGAAGTCGTAGGTATCGGTATCGGTACCCTCGATCACCTGGTAGCTCATGGCCTTCTTGCCGACGGCCACGTCATGCTGCAGCGCAAGCTGGTAGGTGGACTTGTCCAGCTGGCCCTTGTTCAGCGGCTGGCGCACCTGGTCGCCACGGTCGCTGCCCAGCACCTGCTTCTCGGCCCAATCGAAATCGAGCTCGGTCTGCTTGTTCTTGCCCAGGCCTTCGCGGGCCCAGCGATAAGTCAGCGGCAGGTACGTGTCGTTCTCGACCTTGAAGGTGCTGGTCTCGGTGAGGCTGGCGAGCAGCATGGACGCTTTGAAATCCAGTTCCCAGCGGCCGCCGTCGCCTTGCTTGAGGCTGCGGGAGGCGGTCCCGCTGATCGGCATCTGTTTCCAGTCGGCGGTGTAGCTGGCCTCGAACGGCTTCAGCTCGAAAGCCTGTGCCGGCAGAGTCAGTACAGCCATCAGGAACAGCAGGGCTCTACGCATCGCGAATCTCCTAGGTTCGGTACGAATAGCCGGATGCGGGCAGAAGCTCCCCATCCAGCGTGGCGCCTTGTTCACCCAGCCGTACCCGGCCTTCGGCGAACCAGCGCATGGCCAGCGGATAGATCACATGTTCCTGCACGTGAACGCGCTGCGCCAGCGTTTCCGGCGTGTCGTCAGACTCTACCGGGATTGCCGCCTGTACGACCAGAGGACCGCCATCAAGTTCCTCGGTGACGAAGTGCACGCTGCAGCCGTGCTCGGCGTCGCCCGCCTCCAGCGCGCGCTGGTGGGTGTGGAGGCCCTTGTACTTGGGCAGCAGGGACGGATGGATGTTCAGCAGGCGACCCTGGTAGTGACGTACGAAGTCCGCGCTGAGGATGCGCATGAACCCGGCAAGCAGCACGAGGTCGGCGTCGAAGCCGTCGATGGCCTGGATCAGCGCCGCATCGAAGCTTTCGCGGTCGGCATAGGACTTGTGGTCGAGGAAGCAGGTCTCGATGCCGGCCTGGCGCGCACGCTCCAGGCCGTAAGCGTCCGCGCGGTTGGAGATCACCGCGCGGATCGCTGCCGGCGTGTCACCGCCAGCGAGACTGTCGATCAGGGCTTGCAGGTTGCTGCCGGAGCCGGAAATCAGCACCACGACATTGCAAGGTGTGGACATCAGTGGCCTTTCAGGTTGTTCAGGACCACGCGCTCGGCGTCGGCGGCGCACGCATCGATTCGGCCGATGACCCACGGCTGCTCGCCGGCGTCACGCAGGGCTTTCAGCGACGCTTCGACCTGATCCTGGGCGACGCAGATGACCATGCCCACGCCGCAGTTCAGCACGCGGTGCATTTCGGTCTCGTCGACATTGCCTTTCTCCTGCAGCCAGTCGAAGACCGCCGGGCGCTGCCAGCTGGCCACGTCAACCACGGCCTGGGCGTTGTCCGGCAGGACGCGCGGGATGTTGTCCAGCAGGCCGCCGCCGGTGATGTGGGCCATGGCCTTGACCGCGCCGGTCTGTTTGATCAGCTGCAGCAGCGGCTTCACGTAGATGCGGGTCGGGGCCATCAGCAGATCGGCCAGGGGCTTGCCGTTCAGCTGGGTGGACTCGATGTCGGCACCGGAGACTTCGATGATCTTGCGGATCAGCGAGTAGCCGTTGGAGTGCGGGCCGGAGGAGGGCAGGGCGATCAGGGCGTCGCCAGCGACCACTTTCGAACCGTCGATGATCTCGGACTTTTCCACCACGCCGACGCAGAAGCCGGCCAGGTCGTAGTCTTCACCTTCGTACATGCCCGGCATTTCGGCGGTTTCACCACCGACCAGGGAGCAACCGGCCAGCTCGCAACCGGCGCCAATGCCGGTGACCACGGTGGCGGCCACGTCGACGTTCAGCTTGCCGGTGGCGTAGTAGTCGAGGAAGAACAGCGGCTCGGCGCCGCAGACGACCAGGTCGTTCACGCACATGGCGACCAGGTCCTGGCCGATGCTGTCGTGCTTGTTCAGGTTCAGCGCCAGGCGCAGCTTGGTGCCGACGCCATCGGTACCGGAGACCAGTACGGGCTGCTTGTAACCGGCCGGGATTTCGCACAGAGCGCCAAAGCCACCCAGGCCGCCCATGACTTCCGGACGCGCGGTGCGCTTGGCGACGCCTTTGATGCGTTCGACCAGGGCTTCGCCGGCGTCGATGTCCACACCGGCGTCCTTGTAGCTCAACGAGGGTTGCTTGTTGCTCATAAATCCAGGCCTATAGAAGGGATGATTCGTCTTGCCGCCGGGTGCGCCGTTCGCGCTTCCCGGCCTGCGCGGGAGGCGCGGGATTTTATCAGGCTTGCCCGGCAGCGGCCATCTCGCGCTGTTGCCGCTGGCCGGACGGCTGTTTAAGGTATAGGCCTTTCCTTGCCAGCTCGTTGCGCGCTGGCATCTTCGTTTTCGCCGCGAGAGCCCGCCATGCGCCTGACCGCCCGCCTGTTGATCCTCTGCCTGTCGTTGTTCAGCCTGCCGTCCTTTGCTGAAACGCTGGGCAACCTGTACCAGGTGCACGAACCGGTCGCTTCCCAGCAGCCGGATGAACGCAATGCCGGCCTGACCCGCGCCCTGCAGACCCTGGTGCTGCGCCTGACCGGCAACGCCAGCGCTGCACAGAACCCGGCGTTGGCCGGGTACTTTAAGGACCCGCAGCAGTTGATCAGCCAGTACGGCTTCGAGAACGGTCCGCCCATGGCGCTGGTGGTGGACTTCGATCCGACCGCCACCGACAACGCCCTGCGCCAGGCCGGCTTGCCGGTCTGGGGCGCCAGTCGCCCGAGCGTGCTGGCCTGGTGGCTGAACGAAAGCGCCAACGGCAGCAGCCTGGTCGGCGACAGCCAGGAAGCCTCCGCGCCGCTGAACCGCGCCGCCCAGCGTCGCGGCCTGCCGCTGCGCCTGCCGATGGCCGATCTCGGCGAACAGCAGGTCGGCACGGCCGAGAACCTCAACGCCGCCCAGCCTGACGCGCTGAAGGCCGCTTCCGAGCGCTACGGCGCCGACGCGCTGCTGGCGGTGGATGCCAAGGAAACCGACGGCAAGTGGACCGCCACCTGGCGCGTCTGGATGGGCGACAGCCGTGAACAGGGCCAGGCCCAGGGCGACACCCCGGACGCACTGGCCGATGCGGTGATGCTGGGCGTCTCCCAGCGCCTGTCGCAGCGCTTCGTCGCTTCCGCAGGCTCGGCGTCGGCCCAGGTCCTGCAGATCGAAGGCGCCGACCTGGCCCGCTATGCGGAAGTCTCGCGCCTGCTGGAGCCGATGGGAGCCAAGCTGGTCGAGGTTCAGGGTGGCAATCTGATCTATCAGGTCACTGCCAGCGCCGAGCAACTGCGTGCGCAACTGGCCCTGGCCCGCCTGCAGGAAGCCCCGGCCGAGCCGGTGCAGCCCGCGGTCGACGCCAATGGCCAGCCGGTGCCGAATGCGGCCGTGCCGAAGCAGAACACCCTGCGCTTCCACTGGTGACGAGCCACCTGGAGGTGGGCAAAGCCCCGCTTCCAGGCGCCAGTGGCGCTGAGTCGCACGTGGTAGCTGCGTTATCCTTCTGATTTGGATAAACTTTCGGTCACCAAGGCCCACCCCAAGCGATTGAAGAAACGCCCGGCCCGGCATGACTCCTATGCAGCTCCCACTCAGCGTACGACTGCGCGATGACGCAACGTTCGCCAACTACTACCCCGGCGCCAATGCCGCGGCGCTCGGCTATGTCGAGCGCCTGTGCGAGCCCGAGGCGGGGTGGACTGAAAGCCTGATCTATCTCTGGGGTGCCGAGGGCGTGGGCCGCAGTCACCTGTTGCAGGCCGCCTGCATTCGTTCCGAGCAGCTGGGTGAGCCGTCGGTCTACCTGCCGATGGCGGACCTGGTGGCCTACGGTCCGGAAATCTTCGACAACCTCGAGCAGCGCGAACTGGTCTGCCTGGACGATCTCGACGCCCTGGCCGGCAAGCGCGAGTGGGAAGAAGCGCTGTTCCACCTGTTCAATCGCCTGCGCGATTCCGGTCGCAAGCTGCTGCTGTCGGCCTCGGTGTCGCCGCGGGAGCTGGGGGTAAAGCTGCCGGACCTGAAATCCCGCCTGACCCTCTCGCTGATCTTCCAGCTGCACCCGCTGACCGACGACGAGAAGCTGCGCGCCCTTCAATTGCGCGCTTCGCGCCGTGGCCTGCACCTGACCGACGAAGTGGGGCGCTTCATCCTCACCCGCGGCGCGCGCAGCATGCAGTTCCTCTTCGACCTGCTCGACGAGCTCGACAAGGCCTCGCTGCAGGCCCAGCGCAAGCTGACCATCCCCTTCCTCAAGGAAACCATGGGCTGGTAGGCCCCGGCTTCCCTGAATCCCGGATCAGGCGCTCGTCGCTTCCCGCTGCATTTACTGACCTTCGCCCGCCAGCTTGCGGTCGTACTGGAAGCGCCAGCGCGTGTACATCAGCGCCGAACAGAACAGCGACACGCTGAGGATGATCTCCGCCCAGCCGAAGATGGCGTGGTTGGGATCGAAGGCGTTGAGCACGCCGAGGATGAAGTACAGGTTGATCACGTAGCACGCCCAGGCGTGGCCGCGCGCGCTGCCGATCAGAATGCCCGGCGCCACCACCAGCAGTGGCAGCAGCTTGAAGCCCAGGAACACCCAGGGCACCCAGTGCGCGCCACCATGGGCGTCGGCGAACAGTAGGTCCCAGATGACGATGAGCAGGATCAGCCCGATGAAGCTGCCCAGGGCCACCGCGCGGCTGGCGGCCAGCCGGGGTTTGAGCCACTCCATGGGTGGCAGCGGTTTGTTCTTGCGGGCCATTCAGCTCTCCAGTTTGCGGGCGACGTCGGCCAGGCGCTTTCCGAGCGCGCGGCACAGGATGATTTCGTGTTCGTCCAGGCTGCGCTTGCCATCGGCGGTGGCGAAGTGGCTGGCGCCATAGGGCGTGCCGCCGCCGCGGGTTTCCAGCAGGGCCGGTTCGCTGTACGGAATGCCGGTGATGAGCATGCCGTGGTGCAGCAGCGGCAGCATCATCGACAGCTGGGTGGTCTCCTGGCCGCCGTGCAGGCTCGCGGTGGAGGTGAACACCGCGGCCGGCTTGCCCACCAGGCCACCGGTCAGCCACAGGCTGCTGGTGCCGTCGAGGAAGTACTTGAGGGGCGCCGCCATGTTGCCGAAGCGCGTCGGGCTGCCGAGGGCGAGGCCGGAGCAGTCCTTCAGGTCATCGAGGGTGGCGTAGAGCGCGCCTTCTGCCGGGATATCCGGGGCGACGGCTTCGCACTCGGTGGAAACGGCTGGTACCGTGCGCACGCGGGCTTCCAGTCCGCCCTGCTCGACACCACGGGCGATCTGTCGCGCCATTTCGGCAGTGGCGCCGTGACGGCTGTAGTACAGGACCAGGATGTAGGGCGCGCTCAAGGCAGGATCTCCAGCACCTTCTCCGGCGGACGGCCGATCACGGCCTTGTCGCCGACGATGACGATCGGCCGCTCGATCAGCTTGGGATGCTGGGTCATTGCCGCGATCAACTGGTCATCGCTCAGCGCCGGGTTGGCGAGGTCGAGTTCCTTGTATTCGTCTTCGCCGGTACGCAGCAGCTGGCGCGCGCCAATGCCCAGCTTGCCGAGCAGTGCCTTGAGTTCGGTGGCATTGGGCGGGGTTTCCAGGTAGCGCACGATGGTCGGCTGGATGCCGCGCTCTTCGAGCAATTCGAGAGCGCTTCGGGATTTGGAACAGCGCGGATTGTGGAAAATAGAAATCTGGCTCATGTGCCGGGACTCGCAAGGCCGATGAAGTGGCGGCTATTCTAACCGCCTCCTCGGACTGGACTGAACCGCTGTCGTTCGCCGCGATCTACGAGGACGGTTTTTTCAGTGCAGCCAAAGGACACTTCATGCACGAACGCTTGCAGGGCCTGGTCGAATTCGGCCGCTATCTGGTCCAGCGCTTCCTGGCCGACAAGGCGCCCAACAGCGCCGCGGCCCTGACCTACACCACGCTGTTCGCGGTCGTCCCGATGATGACCGTGACCTTCGCCATGCTCTCTGCCGTGCCGGCCTTCGAGGGCATGGGCGAGCGCATTCAACTGTTCGTGTTCCGCAACTTCGTACCCTCCACGGGTGAGGCGGTGGAGGCCTATCTGCGCAATTTCACCGTGCAGGCGCGTCACCTGACCTGGCTGGGCGTGGCGTTCCTGGCGGTCACCGCGTTCACCATGCTGGTGACCATCGAGAAGGCCTTCAATGCGATCTGGCGCGTGCGTCAGCCGCGCCGAGGCGTAACCCGCTTCCTGCTGTACTGGGCGATCCTCAGCCTGGGGCCGCTGTTGCTGGGGACCGGTTTTGCCGTCTCCACCTATGTCACCTCGCTGTCGTTGCTCTCCGGCCCCCATGCGTTGCCGGGAGCGGCGATGCTGCTGAAGTTCATGCCGCTCCTGGCCAGTGTGGCGGCCTTCACCCTGATCTATGCCGCGGTGCCCAATGCCCGAGTGCCGGTGCTGCACGCGCTCGCTGGCGGAGTATTTACCGCGATCCTGTTCGAGGCGGCCAAGTCGCTCTTCGGCTTCTATGTGAGCTTCTTTCCCGGTTACAAGCTGATCTATGGCGCGTTCGCCACGGTGCCGCTGTTTCTGCTGTGGATCTGGCTGTCCTGGCTGATCGTGCTGTTCGGTGCGGAGCTGGTCTGCAACCTGTCCTCGACCCGTCTCTGGCGCCATCGCGCGATGCCGCGCCTGCTGGTGGTCTTGGGTGTGCTGCGGGTGTTCTTCGACCGTCAGCGCCATGGCTTGCCGACGCGCCTGGCGCATTTGCACCGCGCTGGCTGGCTGCTGCCGGAGGATGAATGGGAGGAAGTGCTGGATTTCCTCGAGGGCGAGCAACTGGTCTGTCGCGCGGGTTCGACCACTGCCGCCTGGGTGCTGTGCCGTGACCTGGGCAGCTACAGCCTGCATCACCTGCTCAACCGCAGCCCCTGGCCGCTGCCGTGCCTGGAGGCTCTGCCGTCCGAGTTGGACGAGCCATGGTATCCCGAACTGCGGGAGACGCTGGCGCGCTACCAGGCGGATCGCCAGGAGCTGTTCGGTGACAGTCTGGCGAAATGGTTGAAGCCGTCACATTCCGAGTGACACAAAACGTCAGTTTGCGGCGAATCTGATGCTTTCGCCGCTTTGTACCACTTCGGAAATGCGCCAATTCTCGCTATTTCAGAATTGGCACAGTTCTGGCTTTGGAGGTTTCAGGACACAGATGTCCTTCAGAAGTTCCTCCAAGGCCAGTGAATCCATGAAAAAAGACCAGAACAACGTAGTGCACCTGCATCAGCGCGATCTGACGAGCGCCCTGGAGCGGTTGAATAGAATCACTGGTCTGCAGTTCAGCAGCTGGCCCGAATCGCTGCTGCCGTCCGTCTCGAAGGACGCCTCCGAGCCTGTTGCGTCCGAGGATTCGGACGAGACCCTGGTACGCCAGCTGGGTTGATCCCTCAGAGGCTGGTGGCCACCGGGCGCGCTGCGCCTGACTGCTGCTCCACCGCCTGCATGAAGACCTCTTCGGCGATTACCCGCGACAGGGTAATAGCCGTGCGCAGTTTGATCTGCGCATCCTCGATCCGCTGGGAGAACGGTAGCCGTGCTACCCCTGACAGCAGGATGCGGCTCTGCGTGTTGACCGTGCCATGGTCGATCACCACTTCCCGGCTGCGTTCACCATCGCGGTAGCTCAGCAACAACGTCACCGGCAGCTCCGCCACGCCGGGCAAATGTAGCCAGACTGCGACATTGAAGTCAGCCAGCCGTCCTCCGTTGGCCGCATTGGCCGGCCTTGCGCTGGCGACAATGTGGCTGGGAACCTTGCTGACAAGCTGGTCTGTAGGCTGCATCTGGCTGTCCTGTCGATGAGGGCTGGCGTACTTGGCGCCAGTCGCATTCTGAAGGCCGCTGAATGATCGGCGAGCGAAGGTCGTCCCGGGAGTCAGAACGAACGTTCGAATTATAGAGAGGCGAGCCCCGGACATTTCGGGCTTACTGCCGATCTTGCCTGTGACATCTCTCCCAAAATCGACAATCAGGCCAGGCGCAGCGGGTGGCGAGCTACCAGGGGGGGGCTGAGGTTGGCGACGGGCAGCGGCAGGATGGTCTGGTTGTCGAAGCTGGCCAGTTGCAGCCAGAGATTCTCGCCTTCGACGAACTGCCCCTGGGGGACCCAGAGTCCGTGGTACCAGCCGTTGCCTGGCTCAGGTGTGCTCTGCAGGACGCCGGGGTGCCGCTGCGCGTCAGGTGCACGGCGCAGCCAGACCGGGCGGGGAAGGCCTTTCAGGTAGCGCAGGCCCAGGTGCAGGCCGTCACTGTTGAGGTGCCGCCAGCGCACCACTGCTAGGGTGGGCGTGCCGCCGTTGCTGGGGATCAGCAGCAACTGCCCAACCGGTAGCTGTCCTGCGTGCTGGCCGGCACAGAGGATGCGGGCGCCTCCGGCACTGGCATCCATCAGGGCTGCCTCTCGGCACGGGCTGGCGGAGCTGTCCAGCAGGTGCTGCTGGATGGCTGGGAGGCCAACCACGATACGGCAACTGCCGTGCTGTTCGGCGCGCTCATGGCGACGCGTCTGGTGCCCCAGCCAGTGGTGACGGACGCGCTCGAGCAGCGCGGACTGGTCCAGGCGACGCAGGGGTGCCGGATCATGCAGTGCGATCAGCAGTGCGCCCAGCTCCAGACGACGCAGCTGATCGGCGGGGGCGCCGGCGATCTGGTCGGCGGCCAGGCAGGGCTGGTCCGAACCGAGGTCGAGGACGAATCCTTCCTGCTCCTCATCGTCCCAGGGCAGCAGCCTGCCCAGCGCGGACAGCGGCGCGAGGGCGATGAACAACTGCGGTGCCTCGCCTTCGGTCAGGTGGAATGGGTTGCTCAGGGCCAGCAGCAGGATCTGTTGGTAGAGGCCACGCAGAGTACCGGCCGGGATCGGATCGAAAGCCGCCGCGACCGGTTCGTCCAGGCATTCCTGATGCTCGCCGATCCAGTAGAGCAGGTGGCTGTCACGCCACAGGCTGCCCGGCGGCTGCTGGTACTGCTGGTAGTGGCGCAGCAGGGCCTGGGCAAGGAAATGCTGGGCCATGTAGAGGCACCAGGCCATGTGCGGCCGCGATGGCTTGCGGCCGTGCAGGATTTGCAGGAGCAGGCGCTTGAAGCCGGCGGCAAGCTCACTGCAGAAGTGCACGAAGAGCGCCGGCGGCGTCTTTTCCTGGCGGATCAGTCGTTCGTAATACCGGTATTCTTCGCTGAGGCTTTGCAGGGCGCGTTGCCTTTCCAGTAAGGTCAGCGCGCATCGGTTGAGGCGGAACAGCGTGCCCAGAGCCTTCTGCAAACCTTCCTGCAGTGGCTGTTGCCGCGATTCCTGGAGCCTGACCGCCAGATTGCTCATTGCCTCGGCATCTTCTTCGAGGATGTCCGGCACCTCCAGGCGCAGGGCATCGAGCATCATGACCACCCCGCATACACGAGGATTGAAGGCATGGGAGTGCGGCTCCGTATTGTGATGGGCTTGATGGCCGGCCTGATCCTGGCCGGCTGCTCGGCGGACTATGGCACCGATCAGCATGGACAGAAAGTACCCGCTGCGAAGATAGATGGCCAGCGGCTAGTTATTAATTACTGGGCCGAATGGTGTGCGCCGTGTCGCAAGGAAATTCCCGAGCTGAACCAACTGGCGGAGGAGGGCAAGACGAAAGGCTTTCGAGTGCTGGGTGTGAACTTCGACGGCCTGCGCGATGCGGATCTGGAGAAGGCATCTCAGGCGCTGGGGGTGCAGTACACCGTGTTGGCCGATGACCCTGCACCGCGTTTTAGCCTGCCGCGCAGCGAAGCGCTGCCTGTCACCTATATCGTCGACTCTGAGGGCAAGATGCGCGAGCAGTTGCTCGGCGAGCAGACGGCCGCCGGCCTTCAGGCGCGCTTGAGTGCATTGCGTGAGGAGAAGCAGTGATGGCCAGGATCTGTCTGCACGGCTACATCAGTGGCAAGGTACAGGGCGTCTACTACCGCCAGAGCACCCAGGAGCAGGCCGAACGCCTGGATATCGATGGCTGGGTGCGCAATCTCGAGGACGGTCGCGTAGAGCTTCTGCTCGAAGGCGAGGACGATGCAGTGCGCGAGCTGGAGAAGTGGCTGGCGCGCGGCCCGGTGAAGGCCAAGGTGGTGTCGGTGGAACTGAAGCCGATGACGCCCCAGGGCATCACCGGCTTCATCGTTCGCCGCTAATCGTCAGTCGCTGACGCCGGGGTCCGCTGCCAGGCGACCGGCGTCGGTCATCAGGCTGTGGAGGAATTCCTTCTGCAGCTCCGGATCGTTGCGGGTCAGCTCGATCAGGCTCTGTTCCAGTTCGCTCGCTTCCTCTTCCAGGCCGAGGTCTGAGAGGCGCTTCACCCGGTGTACCCAGTGGTGCACGTCATCGCCTTCCAGGTCATCGTAGATCAGTGCGTGGGCTTCCTGCAGCTTGCCGCGCAGGGAGCGGCTGACCAGCAGGCTGGCATCGGCGCGGGTGTCATCCGAAGGATCCTGGACGCTGAACTGCAGGCGGCCGATACGGCTGACTTCGTCGTCGCTGAAGGGGCCTTCCAGCAGGTTCAGGCGCAGTACGCCGTGGCGATCGGTTAGCAGCTCCTGGGAGTTCTTGCCGGCGGTAACGGTGACCGGGCGCTCCGACCAAGGCAGGCTGGAGTATTCGGTGCGCTTGTCGCGCTGCTTTTCGTCGATGGCTGCCAGGTTCTGCTCGGCGCGGCCGTTGGACTCGACGTTCATGAACGGGTTCATGCCGTCGATACCGTAGCGAATCCAGCCGCGGGTGACGCTTTCGGGCAGGTTGCCGAGGGCGAAGACATTCACCACATTCGCACCGATGCCGCCGACGAAGGCCACGACGCCCAGTGGCATCTCGTACACCTTGCGCCAGCCCTGGTAGGGTGTGTAGCGGTCGTAGCGGCGCGTGACCTCGTACTCGGTGACTTCGAAGGTCTTCTGTTCCTGCACGCGGATACGGCGCTGCGGCAGTTCCAGGGTGCCCGGCGTGCCCACATCGATCTGCAGGCTGTGGTCGAGCAGTTTTCGCTCGACGCGCTCTTCATGCTCGCTGCGTTGCGGCAGCGGGTTGGCGCAGCCGCTCAGCAGAAGGCTGCCGCACAGGGCGGCAGTCGCGAGGCTCGTGGTACTTCCGGTGGACATCGCTCTGCTCAGTTGCGGATCTTGGCCGTGATGAAGGCTTGCAGGTCGGAGAGGGCGACAGGCTGCGACTCGGCGTCTCGGCGCCCCTTGTACTCAAGGGTGCCTTCGTCCAGGCCGCGCTCGCTGACCACGATGCGGTGAGGGATACCGATCAGTTCCATGTCGGCGAACTTCACGCCGGGGCTGGTCTTCTTGTCGCGGTCATCCAGCAGCACTTCGAAGCCGGCAGCGGTGAGTTCCGCGTAGAGCTTGTCGGTGGCGGCGCGCACGGCGTCGTTCTCGTACTTCATCGGCACGATGGCGATCTGGAAGGGCGCCAGGGCGGCCGGCCAGAGGATGCCGCGGTCGTCGTAGTTCTGTTCGATGGCAGCAGCGACCACACGGGATACGCCGATGCCGTAGCAGCCCATGATCAGGGTGACGGGCTTGCCGCTCTCGCCCAGTACGGAGAGCTTCATCGCTTCGCTGTACTTGGTGCCGAGCTGGAAGATGTGGCCGACTTCGATGCCGCGGCGGATCACCAGAGTGCCTTTGCCGTCCGGGCTCGGGTCGCCTTCAACGACATTGCGCAGGTCGGCGACTTCCGGTACCGGCAGGTCGCGCTCCCAGTTCACGCCGAAGTAGTGCTTGTCGTCGACGTTGGCGCCGGCAGCGAAGTCGCTCATCAGCGCAACGGAGCGGTCGATGATGCAGGGCAGCGGCAGGTTCAGCGGGCCGAGGGAGCCGGGGGCGGCGCCGATGGCGGCCTTGATGTCCGCTTCGCTGGCCATCTGCAGAGGGCTGGCAACCAGTGGGTGGTTGCCGGCCTTGATTTCGTTGAGTTCGTGATCGCCACGAACGACCAGGGCGATCAGCTTGCCTTCCTCGGCAGCATGGACGACCAGGGTCTTGATGGTCTTCTCGATCGGCAGGCCGAACTTCTCCACCAGGGCGGCGATGGTCTTGGTCTCGGGGGTATCAACCAGGCGCAGTTCCTCAGTGGCGGCACCGCGAGCGGTTTCGCGAGGCAGGGCTTCTGCCTTCTCGATGTTGGCGGCGTAGTCGGTGGACTCACCGAAGACGATGTCGTCCTCGCCTGAGCCTGCCAGGACGTGGAACTCGTGGGAGCCGCTGCCGCCGATGGAGCCGTTGTCAGCCTGTACGGCACGGAAGTCCAGGCCCAGACGGGTGAAGATCTTGCTGTACGCGCCGTACATGACGTCGTAGGTTGCCTGCAGCGAGTCCTGGCTGGTGTGGAAGGAGTAAGCGTCCTTCATGATGAACTCGCGTCCGCGCATCAGACCGAAGCGCGGACGGATTTCGTCACGGAACTTGGTCTGGATCTGGTACATGTTGATCGGCAGCTGCTTGTAGCTGTTGAGCTCGTTGCGCGCCAGGTCGGTGATCACTTCCTCGTGGGTCGGACCGACGCAGAAGTCGCGGTCATGGCGGTCCTTCAAGCGCAGCAGCTCGGGGCCGTATTGCTGCCAGCGGCCGGACTCCTGCCAGAGTTCGGCGGGCTGGATGGCGGGCATCAGCACTTCCAGGGCGCCGGCGGCATTCATTTCTTCGCGAACGATGGTCTCCACCTTTCGCAGTACCCGCAGACCCATTGGCAGCCAGGTGTAAAGACCGGACGCCAGCTTGCGGATCATGCCGGCGCGCAGCATCAGCTGGTGGCTGATGACGACCGCATCGGAAGGGGTTTCTTTCAGGGTGGACAGCAGGTACTGACTGGTACGCATCTTTGGCCGTTTTGTCGGTTGCGAAGGGGAATATAGGCTGGGCATTGTACGGTGCAGGTCTGGCTGCGTACAGGGCGCGGCGGGCGGAGACGGAGGAGTGGCGTGAGTCGTTTGAATGCAGCGCAGGTACAGGCGTTCATCCGCGCGGGATTGCCCATGGCGGACGACATGGATTTCCGCATCGATGCACTGGAAGGGCGCAGCGCATTCGCGCGGATTCCCTTCCATGGAAAGTTGGTGCGACCTGGTGGCACCGTCTCCGGGCCGACCATCATGGCGCTGGCGGATGCGGCGATGTACGCGGTGATCCTGGCACAGTTGGATAATGTCGAGATGGCCGTGACGTCCAACCTCAATATCAACTTTCTCAGCAAGCCGAAGCCGGAAGACCTGTTGGCGGAAGCGAAGATATTGAAGCTGGGGCGCCGGCAGGTGGTGTGCGAAGTAGCTGTCTACTCGGTCAGTAATCCGCAGCAGTTGGTTGCCCATGTAACCGGCACTTATGTATTGCCGATGTAACAGATACGTTCAAAGTTGTAGGTAAGTTGCAATAAAAAAGCCCGGCAGAAGCCGGGCTTTTTAGTTACCTGCGGTTCGTTCCGTATTACAGAACAGACAGCGGGTAGTCGACGATCAGGCGGAACTCGTCGACATTGCCTTCGCCTTGGTCGGCGTTGGCACGGTGCCACGCTTGGCGAACACGGAACGACAGGTCCTTGGCTGGGCCGCTCTGCACTACGTACTTGGCCTCGACGTTGGTTTCGCGGTGACGGCCATCTTCGCCGTAGAGCGGAACGATTTCGCCGCCAACTTCTTTCACGTAGGCGCTGGTGCCCAGATTCACGCCGGTGCCATCGATGTCATAACCGTAGATGTAGCGGGTCATGAAGGTCAGGCCTGGAACGCCGTACTCGGCCATGTTCAGGTCGTAACGAGCCTGCCAGGATTTTTCGCCTGGGCCGTTGAAGTCGGAGTACTGAACGGAGTTGGCGAGGAAGATCGAGTCACCACCAGCGTTGTTGTCGCCGATACCGATGTAGTCAAACGGAGTGTCACCGTTCACTTTCTGGAAGGCCAGGGTGAAGGTGTGGGCGCTCAGGGTGTAAGCGGCAGCCAGCGAGAAGGTGTTGTTGCTGATGTCACCAGCCTTCGCTTTGCCTTCGTCGCGGGTGTTGTAATAGTTGAAGTCCAGTCCGAGGGACTGGTTATCAGCGATCGGCAGGGTGTAGTTCAGGTTGGTGTAGTACTGGTTCCAGATGTCTTCCAGCTTGGCGCCGTACAGCGAGGCGCTGAAATGCTCACCGAACGCGTACTTGCCACCAACGAAGTCAGCGGTCTTGGCGGTCTGGCCGGCGTAGGTGGCGAAGATTTCGCCATCACGGTTGGTGGTGTCCTGGCCGGTACCGGAGTAGAAGTGGCCGCCTTCCAGATCCAGACCTTCGATTTCGCTGCTCATCAGGCTGAAGCCGCTGGCGGTTTGAGGCAGCAGGCGGGTGCCGCCTACAGCGAATACCGGTGCGGTCGGCTGCATGTCACCGAATTTCAGTTCGGTCTTGGAGATGCGAACCTTGACAGCTGCGCCAGCTTTGCCGAAGTCGTCGGCCTTGTCGCCATCATCGTGAACCGGCAGGTTGCCGGTACCGCCGTAGCCACTGCCACCGTCGAGTTTCAGACCCAGGTAGCCGAAGGCGTCAACGCCAAAACCAACGGTGCCTTGGGTGAAGCCGGAGTTGTAATTGGCCCAGAAACCTTGGGTCCAGTCACGGGCGTCGGTGGCGCCGTCTTTCTTGTTGCGATTGAAGTAGTAGTTGCGAACCAGGAAGTTCAGGCTGCTGTCTTCGACGAAGCCTTTTGCGTCAGCCTGATTGCCTACGAAGGGCTCGGCCATTGCCAGTTGCGTGGTGCCTGCAGAAACCGCCAGGGCGATGGCGCTCCACTTCATCACTTTCATTGTGATTGCTCCTTTGGTTTTGAAATTATTCGCCATCACTAATACCGCGGTGACGGCTCTTTCTTTTTTGTCGGCGCTAACTTATAGCACGCGTGTTCAGTTGGCGATAGTTGCCCAAATGAACGCACAAATTCTTTACGGGACTGTCGCAAAGCTGCATGACGCATGTCGCATTCAAGCAGTTCCCATGTTGCAAAAAGAGATTGCCCCCTGATTGCTTCATTGATGCTTCAGTCCTTGTGGCTCTCTATTCCATTGACCACTTCTTGGTTCCTCTCGCCTCCGCGTCCACTTCTCCAACTGGGGTGGTCGTCGGTGCGCTGTCCTTGCATCTAGCAACAACCGTGCACAAATACCCGGAGCTGCCTTCACAGTGTTCGTCTTGCGACGTGTTGACGCATTTCACGGCTTCCGTTGGTGATTTGCAACATCTGCGCGCGCGCATGTCGTTTTCTGGCATCCCGTAGTTGCAGGTGTTTAAACGATTTTTCGCTGCTGATTGCCGTTATTGCCGTGCAGATTCCTGCACGCGCCTGCCGTCGGGATATGCCAATGCGCGCCATGCGCGATCGTGGTGCGAGGCCTGGAGAGGTGTGCTCCGGGAGGAGGCGTCGGTCGGGCATGTTCTCCAGATGGGCTCTCTAGTATTCTTCGCGCCCTTCGGTTCCCTCGTGGAGCTAGGCTTAAACAAGGTTCGTCGAACAGGAGATGTCTTATGTTCGCTCTGGATTCCCGTCTCCAGCAGGACACCATTGCGGTGGGTGATTTTCCGCTGAGCAGTCTGCTGCTGATGAACGACTCGCAGTATCCGTGGTTCATCCTGGTTCCGCGTCGCGAAGACGTCAGCGAAATCTTCCAGCTGGACTCCGCCGATCAGCAGCAGTTGTGGCGCGAAGCGACTCAACTGGCGGAAGTGCTCAAGGATACGTTCGATGCGGACAAGATGAACGTGGCCAATCTCGGCAACGTCGTCAGTCAGTTGCATGTGCATGTGATCGTGCGCAAGCAGGATGATGTCGCCTGGCCGGGACCGGTCTGGGGCAAACACCCGGCGGTTCCCTATAAAGAAGAAGAGCTGTCTCGAGTGCGCGAGAAGCTGCGCATGGCGCTGGGCGATGGTTTTCGCTTCGGTCAGGAGTGAATGATGGATCTGGAAAGTCGGGTGACCGATCTGGAAAGCCGGTTGGCCTTTCAGGATGACATGCTGCAGACCCTGAGCGATGTGGTCTACGAGCAGGAGCGTGTGATCGAGCGCCTGCGCCTGCAGATGCAGGCGCTGCTCAAGCGCCTGGAAGACCTCCAGGGGCAGGTGGGTGTGGCGGACGATGAAGCGCCGCCGCCCCATTATTGAGTAATGGGCTTGTTGGGATGCTCGGCTGCCGCTGCGAGCGCACCGAGCCGGTGGCCTGGCGTAATTTCTCGTTCAAAAATGGGAAATAGCCTGCATTTCGTTGGGGTAATGGCCTAAAGGCATCACTCATCCAATATGATCCAATCCGCTTTTTTTTCGGATGAACTGGCCGTGCGGCCAGATGACAGGGATCGTAAGGATGCATGCTCTCCACCGTGGCTGGATGCCCGACGTGGCATTCTGCTGTGCCTCGGCAAGCTTTGCCGCACCACTGCCCTCGCCGGGTGACAACGACCTTCAACGACAGCGCCAGGAGCAACTCCTGCGCGAGCAGCAGAAGCGTCTGGAGGAACTCCAGCAGCTCCCCGGCAAATCGACGACCGAAGCACCGCCGACCACCGCGCCGGACACCCGTTGCTTCACTGTCCGCCGCATCACCTTCGAAGGCGCCGAGCATCTCGATGCGCGCTCGCGCGAGACGCTGCTGGCGTCCTATCGGGAGAAATGCCTGGGGGTGAACCAGCTCAACGAGCTGCTCGACCACTACCTCTCCCGCGGTTTCGTCAACACCCGCGCCTACCTGCCGCAGCAGGACCTCTCCCGCGGCGAGCTGACGATCATCGTGGTCGAAGGCCGCTTCGAAGGCTTCGACCAGTCGGAGCTGGCCAGCGAGCGCGAGCTGGGGATGACCTTTCCCGGCGCCTCCGGCCACGTCCTGAACCTGCGCGATATGGAGCAGCTGGTCGACCAGATCAACCGCCTGCCCTCGCGCCAGGCGCAGATGGAGCTGGTGCCGGGCCAGGAAGTCGGCGGTAGCAGCGTGTCCGTTTTTAAGCTGGAGTGAGGCACTCCAGTTACGGTGCTGACCGCTGCATTGAAAAAAGCCCGCCAATCGGCGGGCTTTTTCATGGGCGTAACACTCAGCGCCGATTAGGCAACGCAGCAATCACATCTTCCGCCTGCAACCCCTTGTCACGCTGGACAACGGAGAACTCCACGCGCTGCCCTTCGATCAGAATGCGGTGGCCTTCGCCGCGGATGGCGCGGAAGTGGACGAAGATGTCTTCGCCCGAGTCGCGGGAGATGAAGCCGAAGCCCTTGGAGGTGTTGAACCACTTCACGGTGCCGGTTTCCCGGTCGACGCCGGTGAAGGTTTCGATGGCAACGCTGGCGCTCGGTTTGTTGAGGCTGGCGATCCATTGCAGGACGACGGCGCCGGCCAGGCTCAGTAGCGGCAGCACGATGGCCGGTTGATCGCCAATGAAAGGCAGCGGGGCGAGCAGGATCAGTATCTGCAGGACCACGGCCAGCACGACCAGGGCGGTGGCGAGGCTCTGCAGGGCGGAGGGGTGTTTCAGTTGGCTGCTCGGGGCGAGCAGGAGGCTGGTCAGACCGAGCAGGGCCAGGTAGATGGCATCGCTCTGTTGCAGGTAGGGCAGGGCATCACTACGCAGACTCGGGATCAAGGACAGCAAGAGTGCGGCGACGCCCGTCACGAGATGGACGATCTTCAACATGGCTACGGATTCACCTTGAGCGGGTAACGAGATAAAGAAGCAGCCAGCCCCGGGTGCGACGCTAGAAAGGAAAAATGAAAGCGTGCCGGGCGGCCTATGCGAGAAACGCACGGCGGGTATTTAACCGCAATCCAGTTACCTTCTCAAATCAACCGCTTAGGCCATTCGTAGGGGGAGGCAGCCGGCTTTCTGGCCGGCTGCTTATAAAGGGAAGGGGGTTATTCGGCGAGCAGGCTGCGCAGCATCCAGGCGGTCTTTTCGTGGACCTGCATGCGCTGGGTCAGCAGGTCGGCGGTGGGCTCATCCGCCACCTTGTCGGCCAGCGGGAAGATGCTGCGAGCAGTACGCACCACGGCTTCCTGACCCTGCACCAGTAGGCGGATCATTTCCTGGGCGTCCGGTACGCCTTCTTCTTCCTTGATGGAGGACAGGCGGGCGTAGGCGGCGTAGGTGCCGGGCGCCGGGAAGCCGAGGGCGCGGATGCGTTCGGCGATGCTGTCCACGGCCAGCGCCAGTTCGTTGTACTGCCCCTCGAACATCAGGTGCAGGGTGTTGAACATCGGTCCGGTGACGTTCCAGTGGAAGTTGTGGGTCTTCAGGTACAGCGTGTAGGTGTCGGCCAGCAGGCGCGACAGGCCGTCGGCGATGGCGGCCCGATCCTGTTTGGCGATTCCGATATCGATGTCCATGGCGATCTCCTCATCGTGCATGAATGATTTAAAACGCTGGATTCGAGGCTATCACCGGGGAAGGTGCGAAGCTCTTGGTCTATATCAAGGCAATCGATTGAGTATCTCTATTAAAAGGTGTGCGCTCGGCTGGCTTTTCCGCCACCGGAGCCCGGCTGCAACCTGCGGATTTTTCAGGCTATAATCGGTCTCTTTGCCGCGGGACGCGGACCCGTGGCGTTACACAGCCAAGGTGTTCCATGCCGATTTACGAGTACCAGTGCCAGTCCTGCGCGCATCAGCTGGAATCGCTGCAGAAGATCAGCGATGCGCCGTTGGTCGATTGTCCGGCCTGCAAGGCTCCCGAATTGAAGAAGATGTTGTCGGCTCCGGGCTTCCGCCTGGGCGGCAGTGGTTGGTACGAGACCGACTTCAAGACCGGAGCGAAGAAGAACCTGGCCTCCGGCGATGCCCCAGCGGCCTGTCCGGCCACCGGTTGCGGTGCCGGCGCCTGCTCCGCCAGCGAATGAGCGGTTCCCTAGAATTCAAGACTTTCGAGAAGCGAAACACACCATGATGCGCAGCCACTATTGCGGCCAGTTGAACGAGAGCCTGGACGGCCAGGTAGTCACTCTTTGCGGTTGGGTACACCGTCGCCGCGACCACGGCGGGGTGATCTTCCTCGACGTGCGTGATCGTGAAGGTCTGGCCCAGGTGGTGTTCGACCCGGATCGCGTCGAGACCTTCGCCAAGGCCGACCGCGTGCGCAGCGAGTACGTGGTGAAGATCACCGGCAAGGTACGCCTGCGTCCTGAAGGCGCGCGCAACTCGAACATGGCTTCCGGCGCCATCGAAGTGCTCGGCCACGAGCTGGAAGTGCTGAACCAGGCCGAAACCCCGCCGTTCCCGCTGGACGAATACTCCGACGTGGGCGAGGAAACCCGCCTGCGCTACCGCTTCATCGACCTGCGTCGCCCGGAGATGGCCGCCAAGCTGAAGCTGCGCGCGCGCATCACCAGCAGCATCCGTCGCTACCTGGACGACAACGGTTTCCTCGACGTGGAAACCCCGATCCTCGGTCGCCCGACGCCGGAAGGCGCGCGTGACTACCTGGTGCCGAGCCGCACCTACCCGGGCCACTTCTTTGCTCTGCCGCAGTCGCCCCAACTATTCAAACAGCTGCTGATGGTGGCCGGCTTCGACCGTTACTACCAGATCGCCAAGTGCTTCCGCGACGAAGACCTGCGTGCCGACCGCCAGCCGGAATTCACCCAGATCGACATCGAGACCAGCTTCCTCGAAGAAAGCGACATCATCGAGATCACCGAGAAGATGGTCCGCCAACTGTTCAAGGAAGTGCTGAACGTCGAGTTCGACGAGTTCCCGCACATGCCGTTCGAAGAAGCCATGCGCCGCTACGGTTCCGACAAGCCTGACCTGCGCATCCCACTGGAACTGGTCGACGTGGCCGATCAGCTCAAGGACGTCGAGTTCAAGGTCTTCTCCGGCCCGGCCAACGATCCCAAGGGCCGCGTTGCCGCGCTGCGCGTTCCGGGCGGTGCGAGCATGCCGCGCAAGCAGATCGATGACTACACCAAGTTCGTCGGCATCTACGGCGCCAAGGGTCTGGCTTACATCAAGGTCAACGAGCGCGCCAAGGGCGTGGAAGGCCTGCAGTCGCCGATCGTGAAAAACATCGCCGAGCCGAACCTGAACGAGATCCTCGATCGCGTCGGTGCGGTCGATGGCGACATCGTGTTCTTCGGCGCCGACAAGGCCAAGATCGTCTGCGACGCCCTGGGCGCGCTGCGCATCAAGGTCGGCCATGACCTCAACCTGCTCACCAAGGAGTGGGCGCCGATGTGGGTCGTGGACTTCCCGATGTTCGAAGAGAACGACGACGGCAGCCTGACTTCCCTGCACCACCCGTTCACCGCGCCCAAGTGCACCCCGGAAGAGCTGGAGGCCAACCCGGCCGGCAAGCTGTCTCGTGCCTACGACATGGTGCTCAACGGCACCGAACTGGGCGGCGGTTCCATCCGTATCCACGACAAGGCCATGCAGCAGGCGGTGTTCCGCGTGCTGGGCATCGACGATGCGGAGCAGGAAGAGAAGTTCGGCTTCCTGCTGGACGCCCTGAAGTACGGCGCACCGCCGCACGGTGGCCTGGCCTTCGGCCTGGACCGTCTGGTGATGCTGATGACCGGCGCGGCGTCGATCCGCGAAGTCATCGCCTTCCCGAAAACCCAGAGTGCCGGCGACGTCATGACCCAGGCTCCGGGCACCGTGGATGCCAAGGCTCTGCGTGAGCTGAACATCCGCCTGCGCGAGCAGCAGAAGGCCGCCGAGTAAGTCGATTCGGATTGCAGCGGCGCCCGCAAACCGGGCGCCGCGTGCGAAGCAAACAAGCGATACGGAGTGAGTTATGGCTGGTCATTCCAAATGGGCCAACATCAAGCACCGCAAGGAACGTCAGGACGCCAAGAAGGGCAAGATATTCACCAAGCTCATTCGTGAGCTGACCGTTGCTGCCAAGCAGGGCGGCGGGGTGCCGGCGGACAATCCGCGCCTGCGCCTGGCCGTGGACAAGGCGCTGACTGCCAACATGACCCGCGACACCATCGACCGTGCCATCCAGCGCGGCGTGGGTTCCAGCGAAGCGGACAACATGGCCGAGCTGACCTACGAAGGTTACGCGCCCAGCGGCGTGGCGATCATCGTCGAGGCCATGACCGACAACCGCAACCGCACCGCGGCCGAAGTGCGCCATGCCTTCAGCAAGTGCGGCGGCAATCTGGGTACCGATGGTTCGGTGGCCTACATGTTCGAGCGCAAGGGGCAGATCAGCTATGCGCCGGGCGTGAACGAAGAGGCCCTGATGGATGCCGCGCTGGAAGCTGGCGCCGACGATGTAGTGGTCAACGACGACGGCTCCATCGACGTCTTTACCACCTTCGCCGATTTCATTTCGGTCAACGAAGCGCTGACCGAAGCGGGCTTCAAGGGCGAGGAAGCGGAGATCACCATGATCCCGTCGACCGTGGCGACCCTGGATCTGGACACCGCGCAGAAGGTTCTCAAGCTGATCGACATGCTCGAAGACCTGGACGACGTGCAGAACGTCTACTCCAATGCGGACATCCCGGACGAGGTGATGGCCCAGCTGGGCTGATCCCACCACCGGCGATGTGCTGAAGCCGGAAGCGGGAGTGGTCGTCAGCGGCGTCTCCCGCTTCCGGTTTTTGTTATCTGAAATGCGCGTTGCAGACTAGGTGTGATCGAACGGACATGACCCTGATTCTCGGCATCGACCCAGGTTCACGGATTACCGGCTTCGGCGTGGTGCGCGACACCGGCCGTGGCTGCGAGTACGTGGCGTCGGGCTGTATCCGTACCGGCAATGGCGAGCTGTTCGAGCGCCTGCAGATCGTCTTCCGTGGTGTGCGCGAGGTCATCCAGACGTACCAGCCGACCATGATGGGCATCGAGCAGGTGTTCATGGCGCGCAACGCCGATTCGGCGCTGAAGCTGGGGCAGGCGCGCGGCGCGGCCATCGTCGCGGCGGCGGAAGAGGGATTGCAGATCGCCGAGTACACCGCCAGCCAGGTCAAGCAGGCGATTGCCGGCACCGGCGGCGCGGACAAGCAGCAGGTGCAGATGATGGTGATGCACCTGCTCAAGCTGGTACAGAAGCCACAGATCGACGCCTCCGACGCCCTGGCCATCGCCCTGTGCCACGCACACACCCGACAGAGCCTGGTGCCGCATGGTCTGGTAGGCGCCCGTCGTCGCGGCGGACGTTTGCGCCTGTGATATCCGGAAAAACATTGAGCAAGGACAAACACCCGTGATTGGACGCCTGCGTGGCACCCTGGCGGAAAAGCAGCCGCCGCACCTGATCGTCGACGTGAATGGCGTGGGCTACGAACTCGAAGTGCCGATGACTACCCTGTACCGCCTGCCGAGCCTGGGCGAGCCGGTGACCCTGCACACCCACCTGGTGGTGCGCGAGGATGCTCATCTGCTTTACGGTTTTGCCGAGAAGCGCGAACGCGAGCTGTTCCGCGAGCTGATCCGTCTCAACGGCGTGGGGCCGAAACTGGCGCTGGCGCTGATGTCGGGGCTGGAGGTCGATGAGCTGGTGCGTTGCGTGCAGGCGCAGGATACTTCCACCCTGGTGAAGATTCCGGGTGTCGGCAAGAAAACTGCAGAGCGCCTATTGGTGGAGCTGAAGGATCGCTTCAAGGCGTGGGAGAATATTCCTTCCATCGCGCCGTTGGTGGTGGAACCCCTGCGGGTTGCCGCAGTCTCAAGCGCCGAGTCCGATGCGGTCAGCGCGCTGATCGCCCTGGGCTTCAAGCCCCAGGAGGCGAGTCGTGCCGTCGCCGCCGTGCAGGAGGAAGGCTTGTCCAGCGAAGAACTCATCCGCCGTTCCCTCAAGGGCATGGTCTAGGTAGATAGTGATGATCGAAGCCGATCGCCTGATTTCCTCAGCGTCCAGTCGCGACCGCGAAGAGCAGTTCGACCGTGCCATCCGCCCCCTCAAGCTGGCGGACTACGTCGGCCAGCCCGTGGTGCGCGAGCAGATGGAGCTGTTCATCCAGGCGGCCCGCGGGCGTCAGGAAGCGCTGGATCACACGCTGATCTTCGGCCCGCCCGGCCTGGGCAAGACCACCCTGGCGAACATCATCGCCCAGGAGATGGGGGTTTCGATCAAGAGCACCTCCGGCCCGGTGCTGGAACGCCCAGGCGACCTGGCGGCGATCCTGACCAACCTCGAGCCCAACGACGTGCTGTTCGTGGATGAGATCCATCGCCTGTCGCCCATCGTCGAGGAAGTGCTGTACCCGGCCATGGAAGACTTCCAGCTGGACATCATGATTGGTGAAGGCCCGGCCGCGCGCTCGATCAAGCTCGACCTGCCGCCCTTTACCCTGGTCGGCGCAACCACCCGCGCCGGCATGCTGACCAATCCGCTGCGTGACCGCTTCGGTATCGTGCAGCGTCTTGAGTTCTACGGTGTGGACGACCTGTCCAGCATCGTCGCCCGCTCGGCGGGCATCCTCGGTCTGGAAATCGAACCGGCGGGCGCCTACGAGATTGCCCGGCGCGCGCGCGGTACGCCGCGGATCGCCAACCGCCTGCTGCGTCGGGTGCGAGATTTCGCCGAGGTGCGCGGTACCGGGCATATCAGCCGCGACATCGCCGACAAGGCGCTGAACCTGCTGGACGTGGATGAACGAGGCTTCGACCACCAGGATCGCCGCCTGCTGCTGACCATGATCGACAAGTTCGACGGTGGTCCGGTAGGCGTCGACAACCTGGCGGCGGCCATCAGCGAAGAAAGACACACGATTGAGGATGTGCTGGAGCCCTATCTGATCCAGCAAGGCTATATCATGCGCACACCGCGCGGCCGCGTCGTGACCCGGCATGCGTACCTGCATTTCGGCCTGAATGTGCCGAAGCGGATGGGGGAGGGGGCGACATCGGATCTGTTTGCCCCTGAAGATGGTAATTAATTGCATTTGTAGACGATTGCCGATTGGCAAAGTCTTTACTTGGTTCTAGAGTATGCGCGCGCAACACGGGGGTCAGCCGTTCCAGCAGCGGTATCGGGTCTATTACGAGGACACCGATGCCGGCGGCATCGTCTACTACGTCAACTACCTCAAGTTCATGGAGCGGGCTCGTACCGAGCGGCTGCGTGATCTGGGCTTTGCCCAGTCACAGCTGGCGGGGGAGAACCTGCTTTTTGTCGTTCACTCGGCCGAGGCGCGCTATCACGCGCCGGCCCGCCTGGATGACGAGCTGCTTGTCAGCGTTGAGGTGGAGGAGTTGAACCGTGCGAGCCTGAAGTTTCGTCAACAGGTTCGACGGGCGTCGGATTCGACCTTGCTCTGCGAGGGGCGATTCCTGGTGGCGTGCGTGCGGGCAGATAACCTGAAACCCCGCGCTATCCCAGATGTGTTGCGTGCGGCATTTGCCGGCAGTCCGGACACCCTTTCAGCAGGAGATTAACGTGGAACCGAACGTCGTCGACCATACTTCCATGTGGAGCTTGATCAGTAACGCCAGCGTTGTAGTACAACTGGTGATGCTGACCCTGGTGGCCGCATCGGTCACTTCCTGGATCATGATTTTCCAGCGCAGCAACATGATGCGCTCGGCGAAGAAGGCCCTGGAAACTTTCGAAGAGCGCTTCTGGTCGGGCATCGACCTGTCCAAGCTCTATCGCCAGGCGGGCAGCAACCCCGATCCGGATTCGGGGGTCGAGCAGATCTTCCGTGCCGGCTTCAAGGAATTCTCCCGTCTGCGCCAGCAGGCCGGCGTCGATCCGGATGCGGTGATGGAAGGCGTTTCCCGCGCGATGCGCGTCGCCATTTCCCGTGAGGAAGAGAAGCTGGAAACCAGCCTGCCGTTCCTCGCTACCGTCGGCTCCACCAGCCCGTACATCGGCCTGTTCGGCACCGTGTGGGGCATCATGAACTCCTTCCGCGGCCTGGCCACCGTGCAGCAAGCCACTCTCGCCACCGTGGCGCCGGGTATCGCCGAAGCGCTGATCGCCACCGCCATCGGCCTGTTCGCGGCCATCCCCGCGGTCATCGCCTACAACCGTTTCGCCGCCCGCTCGGAAATGCTCATCGGCCGCTACTACACCTTCGCCGACGAATTCCAGGCGATCCTGCACCGCAAAGTGCACACCAGCGACGATTGATCGACGACCAAGAGGTAAGCCGTCATGGCAAGAGTTCGTCACAAGCGCAAGCCGGTCGCGGAAATGAACGTGGTGCCCTACATCGACGTGATGTTGGTACTGCTGGTCATTTTCATGGTGACCGCGCCCATGCTCAACCAGGGCGTCAAGGTCGACCTGCCCAAGGTTTCCAGCGAAGCGCTGCCGCAGGATAACGATTCCCGCGTGCTCACCATCTCCATCAAGGCCGACAAGACCTACTACTGGAACATGGGCTCCGAAGTGGACCCGGATCAGGGCAAGGCCAGCCAGACTGCCGTTGACCTCGATCAGCTGGTGACTGCAGCTACCGCAATCATGGCGCAGAACAGCAGTCAGGGTAAGAAAGTCCAGGTCTTCGTCCGTGGGGACAAGGCAGTCGACTACGGCTCTGTCATGGCCGTCATGGGCGGCCTGCAGAAAGCCGGAGTCGGCAACGTCGGTCTGATTACCGAGGCGCCAGGTTCTTGATGCACCAGCTCGAACGCTCTCAATCGGAAGGCTACTTCTGGCCGACGGTCCTGGCCGTGGCGCTGCATGTCCTGATCTTTGCCATGCTGTTTGTCAGCTGGGCCAGTACGCCTGAACTGCCGCCTTCGCGGCCGATCGTTCAGGCTACCCTCTACCAGCTCAAATCCAAGAGCCAGGCGACCCAGCAGACCAACCAGAAGATAGCCGGCGAGGCGAAGAAGACGGCGGCCAAGCAATACGAGCAGGAGCAGCTCGAGCAGAAGAAGGCTGAGCAGCAGGCATTGGCTGCTGCGAAAGCCGAGGAACAAAAGAAGGCTGACGCGGCTCAAAAGGCTGCAGATGCCGCTGAGAAAGCAGCGGAAGCCAAGAAGGCAGACGAGGCCAAGAAAGCGGCCGATGCAGCTGCAGCTGCGAAGAAAGCGGCTGAGGCCAAGGCTGCCGAGCAGAAGCAGCAGGCGGACATCGCCAAGAAGAAAGCCGAGGAAGAGGCCAAGAAAGAGGCCGCTGAAGAGGCGAAGAAGAAAGCTGCCGAGGAAGCCAAGAAGAAGGCGGCCGAGGACGCGAAGAAGAAAGCCGCCGCGGACGAAGCCAAGAAGAAGGCAGCCGCAGTCGAAGCTGCGAAGAAGAAGGCTGCCGCTGCAGCCGCTGCCGCAGCCCGCAAGGCGACGGAAGACAAGAAGGCGCAGGCCTTGGCCGATCTGCTGTCCAACGACACGCAACGGCAACAGGCCCTGGCCGACGAGCAGGGTGATGAGGTGGCGGGCAACTTCGACGATCTGATCGTCAGCCTGGTGAGCCAGCAGTGGAGCCGTCCTCCTTCAGCTCGTAACGGAATGAGCGTAGAAGTGCTGATTCAGATGCTGCCGAGTGGCGCCATCACTAGCGTGAGCGTGACCCGCTCCAGTGGTGACAAGCCGTTCGACGATTCGGCGGTGGCTGCGGTCAAAAACGTGGGCCGTATTCCCGAACTGCAAAAACTGGATCGCGCCACTTTCGATAGCCTGTATCGTCAGCGCCGAATGGTCTTCAAACCGGAGGATTTAGATCTGTGAGTACCCTGATTCGCTTCGCGCTCTTCGCTCTGGCCCTGGTGGCCGGCGCAGCGCAGGCCGCCGACCCGCTGGTGATCTCCAGCGGTCGTGACTCGGCCGTTCCGATCGCCGTGGTTCCGTTCGGCTGGCAGGGCGGCAATGTCCTGCCCGAAGACATGTCGAACATCATCGGCAACGACCTGCGCAATTCCGGTTACTTCGAGCCGATTCCGCGCCAGAACATGATCAGCCAGCCGGCCCAGGCCAGCGAGGTGATCTATCGCGACTGGCAGGCCCTCGGCGCGCAGTACGTGCTGGTTGGTAGCATCGTGCCCAACGGTGGTCGTCTGCAGATCCAGTACGCTCTCCTCAACGTGGCGACCCAGGAGCAGGTCCTGACCGGCAGCGTGGGCGGCACTACCGACCAGTTGCGCGACATGTCGCACTACATCGCCGATCAGTCGTTCGAGAAGCTCACCGGCATCAAGGGTGCGTTCTCCACCAAACTGCTCTACGTGACCGCGGAGCGCTTCTCGGTGGATAACACCCGCTACACCCTGCAGCGCTCGGACTATGACGGCGCGCGTCCGGTGACCCTGCTGCAGTCGCGCGAGCCGATCCTCTCGCCGCGCTTCTCCCCCGATGGTCGCCGTATTGCCTACGTGTCCTTCGAGCAGAAGCGCCCTCGCATCTTCATGCAGTACGTCGATACCGGCCGCCGCGAGCAGATCTCCAACTTCGAGGGTCTCAATGGCGCCCCGGCGTTCTCGCCGGACGGCAACCGCCTGGCCTTCGTGCTGTCGCGCGACGGCAACCCGGAGATCTACGTGATGGACCTGGGCAGCCGCCAGCTGCGTCGCCTGACCAATAACTCGGCAATCGACACCGAACCCTTCTGGGGTGCTGATGGTTCGACGCTGTACTTTACCTCGGACCGTGGTGGCAAACCGCAGATCTACAAGATGAACGTGAACTCGGGTGCTACCGACCGCGTGACCTTCATCGGCAACTACAACGCCAACCCGAAACTCTCGGCGGATGAGAAGACTCTCGTCATGGTTCACCGCCAGGATGGTTTCACCAACTTCCAGATCGCGGCGCAGGACCTTCAGCGCGGTAATCTCCGGGTACTTTCCAACACCAATCTGGACGATTCGCCCACTGTTGCGCCAAATGGCACGATGCTAATATACGCCACCCGCCAGCAGGACCGGGGCGTGTTGATGCTCGTGAGTATCAACGGACGTGTTCGGTTACCGCTACCCACCGCTCAAGGCGACGTGCGCGAGCCTTCCTGGTCCCCTTACCTGAACTGACGGTTGCCAACTGTTTCAAATTTATACACTGGGGTTCATTAGGAGTTACATGATGGAAATGCTGAAATTCGGCAAATTTGCCGTTATCGCCCTCGCCATGGCCGTAGCCGTTGGTTGCTCGTCCAAGAAAGGCGATGCAACTGGTGAAGGCGCCAATGGCGGCGTTGACCCGAACGCTGGCTACGGCGCCAACAGCGGTGCCGTTGACGGCTCCCTGAGCGACGAAGCCGCTCTGCGCGCTATCACCACCTTCTACTTCGAGTACGACAGCTCCGACCTGAAGCCGGAAGCCATGCGTGCCCTGGACGTACACGCCAAGGATCTGAAAGGTTCCGGCCAGCGCGTAGTCCTGGAAGGTCACACTGACGAGCGCGGCACCCGCGAGTACAACATGGCTCTGGGCGAGCGTCGTGCCAAGGCCGTTCAGCGTTACCTGGTACTGCAGGGCGTTTCCCCGGCTCAGCTGGAACTGGTTTCCTACGGCAAAGAGCGTCCGGTTGCCACTGGCCACGACGAGCAGTCCTGGGCCCAGAACCGTCGCGTTGAGCTGAAGAAGTAAGACCTGATGCCGATGCGCCTGCGTTTTCTGACCTTGATCGCATGCGGACTGCCCCTGATGGCGGCAGCCGCGGTTCCGGTACAGGACGGTAATGGTGGCTATGCCAGCACACCGCCCTCGGGTTATGGCACCGCAGGCGCTGATGGCGCCTACGCCGGAGGCGGGATGACAACTCCCGTCTCCGGTCAGGCTCAGCTGTTCATGCAGCTGCAGCAGATGCAGGACGAAATGTCCCGTCTGCGCGGCATGCTTGAAGAGCAGCAGAACCAGATCCAGCAGATGAAGCAGGAAAACCAGGAGCGCTTCCAGGACATCGACAGCCGCCTTTCCAGCGGTGCAGGTGCTGGTGCGGGCGCGGCCGGTGCTGCTGTTCAACCCAATTCCCCCGCTGCCGGCGCCAGTGCCGGAGCTGCCACCGGAGCTGGCGCCGCCGCTGCCCAGCAACAGCAGCCTGCCGCCAGCAACGAGCCGGGCGATCCGGCAAAAGAAAAGCTGTATTACGACGCCTCCTTCGACCTGATCA
Source organism: Pseudomonas sp. BB438 (assembly GCF_057180225.1). Lineage (NCBI taxonomy): Bacteria > Pseudomonadati > Pseudomonadota > Gammaproteobacteria > Pseudomonadales > Pseudomonadaceae > Pseudomonas > Pseudomonas sp. BB438. The sequence continues at coordinate 4,998,634 of NZ_CM170001.1, read as the reverse complement.
AGGCCAAGGACTTCGATAAGGCCAGCCAGGCCTTCGGCGCCTTCCTGCGCAAGTACCCGAACAGCCAGTACGCTGGCAACGCGCAGTACTGGCTGGGCGAGGTGAACCTCGCCAAAGGCGACCTGCAGGGCGCCGGCCAGGCCTTTGCCCGCGTCAGTCAGGCCTACCCGAGTAGCGCCAAGGTGCCGGATTCGCTGTACAAGCTCGCCGATGTCGAGCGCCGCCTGGGCAATACCGACAAGGCCCGAGGCATCCTGCAGCAGGTCGTGGCCCAGTACCCGGGCACTTCTGCCGCCCAACTGTCCCAGCGTGACCTGAAGAATCTCAAGTAAGGCTCCGTACCGCAGCATCCCGAAAACCCGCGCTCGCCGCGGGTTTTTTCGTTAGAATTGCTGCCCCTCGGGAGGTACCAGTGGTTTCAGCTCGGCTGATGTCTGCTGTGCTCCGAGACATTCCGGGTGCGCTTCGAGCGTGCCCACGATTCCAACGCAACGGAGGCGTATGGCCTGTATAGCCGTCACGCCCGTGGCTGATATGCAACAGACCCTGCGTATAACCGAGATCTTTTACTCGTTGCAGGGGGAAACGCGCACTGCCGGCTTGCCGACCGTGTTCGTACGCCTGACCGGCTGTCCCCTGCGCTGCAACTACTGTGATACCGCCTATGCCTTCAGTGGCGGCGACATCCAGACCCTGGATGCCATCCTTGACCAGGTTGCCCGGTACCGCCCGCGCTATGTCTGCGTGACCGGCGGCGAGCCGCTGGCCCAGCCCAACTGTATTCCGCTGCTGCAGCGCCTGTGCGATGCCGGCTATGACGTGTCGCTGGAAACCAGCGGGGCGCTGGATATCTCGGCCGCCGACCGCCGTGTCAGTCGTGTCCTTGACCTGAAGACGCCGGGCTCAGGCGAAGTGGCGCGTAACCGCTACGAGAACATTGGCGAGCTGACGTTCAATGATCAGGTGAAGTTCGTCATCTGCTCGCGCGAAGACTATGACTGGGCCGTATCCAAGCTGATCGAGTTCCGCCTGGATCAACGTGCCGGTGAGGTGCTGTTTTCGCCCAGCCACCGCGAAGTTAGTGCGCGTGCGTTGGCCGACTGGATCGTCAGCGACAACCTGCCGGTGCGCCTGCAACTGCAGTTGCACAAGATTCTCTGGAACGATGAGCCGGGCCATTGAGCGCGGAGGAGACACTGTTATGTCCATCAAGAACGCCATGAATGGCAAGAAGGCTGTGATCCTGCTCTCAGGCGGCCTGGACTCCGCAACCGTGGTCGCCATGGCCAAGGCCAATGGCTACGACTGCTACACCATGAGCTTCGACTACGGCCAGCGTCACCGCGCCGAGCTACGGGCGGCCGAGCTTGTTGCTCGCCAGCAGGGCGTGATCGAGCACAAGGTCATCGGCCTTAGCCTGAACGGCATCGGCGGCTCGGCCCTGACCGACAGCCGCATCGAGGTGCCCGAAGCGCCAAGCGACGGCATCCCGGTCACCTATGTGCCGGCGCGAAACACCGTATTCCTGTCGCTTGCCCTGGGGTGGGCGGAGGTGCTCGGTGCGCGAGATATCTTCATCGGCGTGAATGCCGTGGATTACTCCGGTTATCCCGATTGCCGGCCTGAGTTCGTCGAGGCTTTTGAGCGCATGGCTAACCTGGCGACCAAGGCGGGTGTGGAAGGCGATGGATTCCGTATCCAAGCCCCGCTGCAGTTCCTCTCCAAGGCGCAAATCATTGAAGCGGGAGTCGCCCAGGGGGTGGACTACAGCCTGACCGTGTCCTGCTATCAGGCTGATGATGACGGGCGTGCGTGTGGCAAATGCGACAGCTGCCGACTGCGTTCCGACGGCTTTTCCGCCGCCGGAATTTCGGACCCTACGCGATATTTCTGAAAAAAGTTTTCACGGGGTGTTGTTTTTACGTTAGAAATCAGTATTATACGCACCACGTCGGGTCGTTAGCTCAGTCGGTAGAGCAGTTGGCTTTTAACCAATTGGTCGTAGGTTCGAATCCTACACGACCCACCATCAAATCCTGTGAAAGCCCCGTGATCGAAAGATCACGGGGCTTTTGCCATGTGCCGGAAAAAGTCCGCCGTACGGCCATCGACGCCGCATCGCATGCAGGACGGTGGTGATAAAATCGCCGGCATAATCAGACCGTGCCTGTTGAGGTTTCCACACGATGTCCCAGATTTCCGAACGCCTGTTGGTCCAGGCCCATCTGGCGGCGAAGCAGCCGCGGGTGCTGAGCGCGCAGGAAGAGGCTGACTACCGTGCCGCCATCGCCGCCGAGCTGAAGGCGCAGAACGCCGTGCTCGTCGCGCACTACTACTGCGATCCGGTAATCCAGGCGCTGGCCGAAGAGACCGGCGGCTGCGTTTCCGATTCGCTGGAAATGGCCCGCTTCGGCAACCAGCATTCGGCGCAGACCGTGGTGGTCGCCGGTGTTCGCTTCATGGGCGAGACGGCGAAGATCCTCAACCCGGAAAAGCGGGTGCTGATGCCCACTCTGGAGGCGACCTGCTCGCTGGACCTGGGTTGCCCGGTGGAGGAATTTTCCGCCTTCTGCGACAAGCATCCCGAGCGCACCGTGGTGGTCTATGCGAACACGTCGGCTGCGGTGAAGGCGCGAGCCGACTGGGTCGTGACCTCCAGTTGCGCCGTGGAAATCGTCGAGCACCTGATGGACAACGGCGAGCCGATCCTCTGGGCGCCGGACCAGCACCTGGGCCGCTACATCCAGCGTGAGACCGGTGCCGACATGCTGCTCTGGGACGGCGCCTGCATCGTCCACGAGGAGTTCAAGGCCAAGCAACTGGAAGATCTCAAGGCAGTCTACCCGGATGCGGCGATCCTGGTGCATCCGGAGTCGCCGGAAGCGGTCGTCGAGCTTGCCGATGCCGTGGGCTCCACCAGTCAGCTGATCAAGGCGGCGCAGACGATGCCGAACAAGCGCTTCATCGTCGCGACCGACCGCGGGATCTTCTACAAGATGCAGCAGCTCTGCCCGGACAAGGAGTTCATCGAGGCGCCTACCGCAGGCAACGGCGCGGCCTGCCGCAGTTGCGCGCACTGCCCATGGATGGCCATGAACACCCTGGAGCGCACGCTGGCGTGCTTGAAGGAAGGAACGGGCGAAATCTTCGTCGACCCGGCTCTGATTCCCAAGGCGATCAAGCCGCTCAAGCGCATGCTCGACTTTACCCAGGCGGCGAAGCTGAAGCTGGCGGGCAACGCCTGATTCGATGTTCTGAATGAAAAAGCCCGGCAGATACCGGGCTTTTTCATGGGCGGGAGAAAGGCTCAGCGCCCCATCATTTCCTTGAGGATGCGCTGCTGGTCGCGGAACTCCTGCTGGCGAGCGTCCAGGCGCGCGGCCAGGGTGAAGTTGCCGCCGGCGCGCCGTTTGGCGAAGTCCAGCTGCTCGATCGCCTGCTTGTAGTCGCCGGTTAGGGCGTAGTACTCCGCGCGGGCCTGGTACACGCCGATGGCGTTGCCGCTCAGGGTGCAGGCGTCGGCCAGGCGGTTCCATACGTCCGGGTCCAGCGGGCGGCGCTGGGAGAGCTTGAACAGGGTTTTCTCGGCATCGGCTGCGCGATTGGTCTTCATCATCAGGTCGGCGTTGGCCTGGATCAGCGGGTAGCTGTCCGGGTACTGGCTGAGCATCTTCTGCACTCGCGCCTGAGCATCGGGCAATTTGTTGGCAGTGATGTCCACATCGGACATGGCCAGGTTGTAGCTGATGTCGTTGGGCGCCTTGGCCAGCAGTTGCTGGAGGTTGCTGCGGGCTTCGTTGAGCTGGCCGATCTTGGTCTGCGACAGCGCCAGGCCGTAGCGCGCGGCGTCGTTCTTCGGGTTTTCGTCGAGCTGCGCGCGGAACTGCTTGCTGGCCATGCCTGGCGTGTCCTCGAACATCTGCTGGACGCGGGCGCGCATCAGTTCGTAGCGCAGCGAGTCCTCCTTGCCGCCCTTGGGGTACTGCTCGGCACGGTTACGGGTGTCGGCGATACGCGATTCGGTCACCGGGTGGGTCAGCAGGAATTCCGGCGGCTTGCCCTCGTAGCGGTACTGGCGGGCCAGGCGTTCGAACATATTGGGCATGGAGCGCGGGTCGTAGCCGGCGCGGACCATGGTGGCGACGCCGACACGGTCGGCTTCCTGCTCGTTCTGCCGGGAGAAGCGCAACTGGTTCTGGATCGCCGCGGCCTGGGTGCCGGCGATGGCAGCAATACCGGCGTCTCCAGCGCCCGCTGCGGCGGCGACGATACCTGCCAGCATGGCGGCCATCACCGGGATCTGCATGCGTTGCTGCGCCTCGATGCCGCGGGCGAAGTGGCGTTGGCTCAGGTGGCCGAGTTCGTGCGCCAGTACGGCGATGTATTCCCCTTCGGTCTGGGCGTAGATGAACAGGCCGCCGTTGACGCCGACCACGCCGCCGGGGGCGGCGAAGGCGTTGATCTGCTTGTCGCGGATCAGGATGAACGCCAGGCGATGGTCCTGCAGCTCGCTGGACTCGGCCAGACGATAGACGCTGGACTCGACGTAGTCCTTGAGCTGGGGATCGTTGAGCGTGTCGACCTGGTTGCGCAGCATGCTCAGCCAGGCGCGGCCGAGCTGGAACTCCTGCTCCGGGGAGACGATGGACGAGCTGGCGTCCCCCAGGGAAGGAAGGTCGTCCGCCAGGGCCGGCATGGCGAAGGCGATGGCGAGCGACAGCAGGGCAGGGCGGAGTACTTTCATGTACACGAGGCTCGTTCCGAGAAAGGCTCTACTTTAGCCGCAGGCTAACGACTATGCCTAGTTTGCAGGGTAGAAGTGCGGCGCAATTCGAAATGGGTATTTTCGACGCCGTTGCCCTTGTAAGGCCTGAGGCTGATGGCTTGATTAACGAATCTGCGAGTCGCCGGGCCTGGTTACTTTTCCAATGCTTTCGGTATTCTTGGGCGCCCTGACCGGAGTTCGTCTCGATGTCCGATTCCACGCCGTCCGTCCCCGCTTGTGACGCGGAGCTGGACGCCAGCGGTCTCAATTGTCCGTTGCCGCTGCTCAAGGCCAAGCTCGAACTGAATCGCCTGCCGAGCGGCGCGGTGCTCAAGGTGATCGCCACCGACGCCGGTTCCCAGCGTGACTTCCGCGTTTTCGCCGACCTGGCCGGGCACTCGCTGCTACATGAAGAGGCCGAGTCCGGCGTCTATCGCTACTGGCTGCGCAAGAAGTAGCCCTGATCCCGGGTAACGCGATGTTGCCCCTTTCGTTTCGCAGGTTTCGTTGATGCTCAAGGTTTTGCAGGACTGGATGCAGCGCTATTTCTCCGATGAGGAAGCGATAGTGCTGGCGGTCATTCTCGGGTTGGGATTCACCGTCATTCTCGCCTTTGGCGGGATGCTCGCCCCGGTGCTGGCGGCGATGGTCATCGCCTTCCTGATCCAGGGCATGGTCGGCGTACTGGAGCGCCTGCGCATGCCGCACCTGTTCGCGGTGTGGTTGGTGTATTCGCTTTTCCTTGGTCTGCTGGCGGTGTTCCTGCTGGTGCTGGTGCCGCTGCTGTGGAAGCAGCTGTTCACCCTGTTCAACGAGCTGCCCGGCATGCTCGGAGAATGGCAGGCGACGCTGCTGATGCTGCCCGAGCGCTATCCGGACATGGTCACCGAGGAGCAGGTACTGCACACCGTCGAGGCGGCGCGCAATGAACTGGGCCAGCTCGGCCAGTGGGCGCTGACCTTCTCCCTGTCGGGCCTGCCGGTGGTGGTCAACATCATGATCTACCTGGTGCTGGTGCCGATCCTGGTGTTCTTCTTCCTCAAGGATCGTCGGCGCTTCTACCACTGGTTCCGCCGCTACCTGCCGCGCGAGCGCGGTCTGATGAAGCAGGTGTGGAACGAGATGAACCAGCAGATCGCCAACTACATTCGCGGCAAGGTCATCGAGATCTTCATTACAGGCGTGGCGACCTACATCGCCTTCGCGGTGCTGGGCCTGAACTATGCAGCGCTGCTCGCCCTGCTGGTCGGCCTGTCCGTGGTGGTGCCCTACATTGGCGCGGTCGTGGTGACCGTGCCGGTGGCGATGATCGCGCTGTTCCAGTGGGGCTGGAGCGACCAGTTCATTTACCTGATGGCGGCCCACGCGATCATCCAGGCGCTGGATGGCAACGTCCTGGTGCCGTTGTTGTTCTCCGAGGCAGTGAACCTGCATCCGGTGGCGATCATCTGCGCGGTTCTGCTGTTCGGCGGGTTGTGGGGCTTCTGGGGCGTATTCTTCGCGATCCCGCTGGCGACCTTGGTGAAGGCGGTGCTGGACGCCTGGCCGCGGCAGCCGCCCGTGGAGCCACAAGTCAGTCCGATGATGTAAACGAAAAAAGGCCGCTGATCAGCGGCCTTTTTCATGTGTGTGGTGTAGCTCAGACCTTGTTCAGGCGCTCAGGTGTTCAGCGCCTGGGCGGCGGCGAGTACGGCATCCACGTGGCCGGGCACTTTCACGCCGCGCCATTCCTGGCGCAGCACGCCCTGGGCGTCGATCAGGAAGGTGCTGCGGTCAACGCCCATGTATTCCTTGCCGTAGAGCTTCTTCAGCTTGATCACGTCGAACAGCTGGCAAACGGCTTCGTCCTTGTCGCTGATCAGCTCGAAGGGGAAGCATTGCTTGGCCTTGAAGTTCTCGTGGGACTTGATGCTATCGCGGGAAACGCCGAACACCAGGGTGTTTGCGTTGGCGAAGTCCTCGATTTTGTCGCGGAAACCCTGGCCTTCAGTGGTGCAGCCGGGGGTGCTGTCCTTGGGATAGAAATACAGGACGACCTGCTTGCCCTTGAGCTCGGACAGGCGGAATTCGATGCCGCCGGTGGCCGGGGCCTGGAAATCGGCGACGGGCTTGTTCAGTTCGACTGCCATTTGGCTCTCTCCTTACGGATGCTGCGGACGCCAGGGTTCGATCAGCGCGTCCAGGTTCAGCGCATCGGCGAAGTCGAGGAACTGATCGCGCAGCCAACTGATCTGGGTGCCGGCCGGCAGGGTCACGGTGATGGTGGCGTTGAGCATGCTGGTGTTGGTGTGCGGTGCCTGGTAGGTGTCGCAGGTGAGGTTCTCCAGCTCGATGTTGTGATCGATGAAGAACTGGCACAGCTCGTTGAGGATGTCCGGCCGATAGACGGCGCTGACGTAGGCCACGTAGGGCAGGGCCTGGGCACGGGTAACGTGGACATTGCTGCGGGTGACGCTGAGGGTGAAGCCGTGGCGCTTGGCGAGGGGCGGCAGGCCGCCTTCGAGGCGGGCCAGGGCATCCCAGCTGCCGGAGACCTGCAGGACCAGCGCGCTGAACTCGCCGTGGCGGGTCAGGCGGCTGCTGACCACCGAGCAACGGTTGTCGACACAGGTGCGGCACAGCACGCTGGTCAACTCCATCGGGTTCGGGCCCAGAGCACTGATCAGAAGGAATTGTTCACGAGGGTGGGAGGTGGACATGCAGCGTTCCTGGGAGTGGCGGCCAAGCGGGCCGCATCGACAAAGGGGAAAGGGTAGCGAAAAGCGCCGATGAGGGGAATGTCTGGCCGCTCGCGGGTCGCTGCGTCACCTTGTGCGTGGCCGGTGGCGACAGTACCATTACGGCTTTCTTTTTCCGGCAGGAGCGGTTGCATGATTGCGGGCAGTATGGTGGCGCTGGTCACCCCCTTCGATGCTCAGGGTCGACTGGATTGGGACAGCCTCGCTAAGCTGGTGGACTTCCACCTGCAGGAAGGCACCAACGCCATCGTAGCGGTCGGCACCACGGGTGAATCGGCCACTCTGGACGTGAACGAACACCTGGACGTGATCCGTCGCGTGGTCGACCAGGTCAATGGCCGCATCCCGGTCATCGCCGGTACCGGCGCCAACTCCACCCGCGAAGCCGTCGAGCTGACCGAGGCTGCCAAGTCCGGCGGCGCCGATGCCTGCCTGCTGGTGACCCCGTACTACAACAAGCCGACCCAGGAAGGCCTGTACCAGCACTTCCGCCACATCGCCGAAGCTGTGGCCATCCCGCAGATTCTCTACAACGTGCCGGGCCGTACTGCCTGCGACATGTTGCCGGAGACCGTCGAACGCCTGTCCAAGGTGGCGAACATTGTCGGCATCAAGGAAGCCACTGGCGACCTGCAGCGCGGCAAGGAAGTACTGGACCGCGTCGGCAAGGATTTCCTTGTCTACTCCGGTGACGACGCCACCGCCGTCGAGCTGATGCTGATGGGCGGCAAGGGCAATATCTCGGTGACCGCCAACGTCGCCCCGCGCGCCATGAGCGACCTGTGCGCCGCCGCCATGCGCGGTGATGCCGCCGCTGCCCGCGCCATCAACGATCGCCTGATGCCGCTGCACAAGACGCTGTTCATCGAATCCAACCCCATCCCGGTCAAGTTTGCCCTGCACGAAATGGGGCTGATTCCAGAGGGCATCCGCCTGCCTCTGACCTGGCTCAGCCCGCGTTGCCACGAACCGCTGCGTCAGGCCATGCGCCAGACCGGCGTCCTGGCTTAAGGAGCCCCCTCGCATGAAGCGACTGGCAGGACTGACTGCGCTCGCCCTGGTTATTGGCAACACCTCCGGCTGCGGCTGGCTGTGGGGCCCGGAAGGCTACTTCCGCGACCGTGGCGACGATTACCTCAATGCCCGTGAAACCGCGCCGATGAAAGTGCCCGAGGGCATGCAGAGCAAACAGCTCGACCCGCTGCTGCCGATCCCGATGAACGTTGCCACCAGCACCGAGAAGGAAGGCGAATACGAAGTACCGCGTCCGCAGCCGCTGTCTGGCGCCGGCGAAGTCAGCGACTTCAGCTTGCAGAAGAGCGGCGACTCGCGTTGGCTGGTCGCCCAGCGTCCGCCGGCAGAAGTCTGGCCGGTCGCCCATCAGTTCTTCCAGGACAACGGCTTCGCCATCGCCAACGAGCGCCCGCAGACTGGCGAATTCAGTACCAACTGGCAGCCTCTGTCGCAGCTCTCCGCTCCGCTGGCCCGCCGTCTGAGCAGCCGTGTGTCGGGCGTCGAGCCTGACAGCGAAGCGCGCGTTCGCGTGCGCATCGAACCGGGCGTGCAGACCAACACCAGTGAAGTCTACGTGCTGAGCGAAACCCGCCCGGCCGGCAGCACCGCCACTGGCGATTGGCCGACCAAGCCGGCTGTGCCGAGCCTGGATGCCGCGCTGCTCGATGAAATGATTGCCAGCATGGCCACCAGCGCCGAGAAGGGCGGTTCCGTTTCCCTGCTCGCCGCGCATTCAGACTACGACACCCCCGGTGCCGTCCAGCTGAACAAGGATGGCAGCGGCAACCCGGTGCTGACCGTCGACTCCGACTTCGACCGCGCCTGGGTCAGCGTGGGTCGCGCCCTGGATCGTGCCGACATCCGTGTCGACGACCTCAACCGCAGTCTGGGCGTGTACTACGTCAACATCGCCGAAGGCGCGAAGAAGAAGGACGAAGACAAGCCTGGATTCTTCAGCCGCCTGTTCGGCGGTGGCGAGAAGACCAAGGAAGAAGAGGACGCCAAGGCCCAGCGCTACCAGGTTCGCCTGACCAGCGTGAGCAACACTGTCCAGATCACCGTTGACAAAGACATCAACACCTCCGCACCGGCTGATGTGGCGCAGGGCGTGTTGGAGAAACTCCAGGAGAGTATGCGGAATGCACTTCGCGGTCCTGGGGAGCGGAAGCCGGGGCAATTCGGCCTTGGTGAGCAGTTCTGACACCCGAATACTGATCGATTGCGGCTTTCCGCTGCGTGAAACCATCCGCCGTCTGGCGCGCCTGGGCTTAGAGCCCGGGCAGCTGGACGCGGTACTGGTCACGCACGAGCACTCCGATCACATCAACGGCGTCGAACTGCTGGCCCGGCACCATCGAATACCCGTGTACCTCAGCGCCGGCACCCTGCAGGGAATGCGCAAGCCGGTGACACCAGCGGGGCTGCTCAAGTGCGGCGACCGCCTGGTACTGAAAGACCTGGAAGTCACTGCGGTGAGCGTCTCCCATGATGCGCGGGAGCCCCTGCAGTACGTGTTTTCCGATGGCCGGAAGCGCTTTGGCCAGCTCACCGATCTGGGAGCCGCCACGGCGCAGGTGCTGGAATGCTATCGTGGCCTCGATGCGTTGATCATCGAAGCGAATCACGACACCGACATGCTGGCCCGCGGTCCGTATCCCTACCCACTCAAGGTCCGTGTAGGCGGCCAGTGGGGACATTTGAACAACCGGCAGGCCGCCGAACTCGTGGCCCAGCTGGGCTGGGAAAGCCTGCAGCACCTGGTGCTGGCGCATCTCAGCGAAAAGAACAACTCGCCGCAACTGGCCCGGCAAAGCTTCGTCGACACCCTCGGGTGCGACCCGGACTGGCTGCAGGTAGCCGATCAGCATTCTGGACTCGACTGGCGCACCATCGCCTGAGCCCACCCCTTAAGCAAGCGGAGCCCATCATGGAAAAACGCGAAGAACTCTATCGCGGCAAGGCCAAGTCGGTTTACACCACCGATGACGCCGACCGCCTCGTCCTGCTGTTCCGCAACGACACCTCGGCGTTCGACGGCAAGCGCATCGAGCAGCTTGATCGCAAAGGCATGGTGAACAACAAGTTCAACGCCTTCATCATGCAGAAGCTCGAAGCCGCCGGCATTCCGACCCAGTTCGACGCCCTGCTGTCGGATAACGAAGTGCTGGTCAAGAAGCTCGCCATGATTCCGGTCGAGTGCGTCGTGCGTAACTACGCCGCCGGCAGCCTGGTGCGGCGCCTGGGCGTCGAGGAGGGCCTGCAGCTCACTCCGCCGACGTTCGAACTGTTCCTGAAGAACGACGCCCTGGGCGACCCGTTCATCAACGAATCCCACGTGCAGGCCTTCGGCTGGGCGACCCTGGAGCAATTGGCCGAAATGAAGGCCTACTCCTTCAAGGTGAATGAAGTACTCAGCAAGCTGTTCGATGATGCTGGCCTGCTGCTGGTGGACTTCAAGCTCGAGTTCGGCCTGTTCCACGGCAAGATCGTCCTGGGCGACGAATTCAGCCCGGACGGCTGCCGCCTGTGGGACAAGGAAACGCGCAAGAAGATGGACAAGGACCGCTTCCGCCAGGGGCTGGGCGATGTCATCGAGGCCTACGAAGAAGTGGCCCACCGTCTCGGCGTACCGCTCTGATCCGACGAGCGCACGCAAGCGCCTGATACCACGAAAAAAATCCGAAAACAAAGCTTCGCGTTCGGACTTCAAGCTGGTATCATGCGCGCCGCACGGAGAGATGCCGGAGTGGTCGAACGGGACGGATTCGAAATCCGTTGAACCAGCAATGGTTCCTAGGGTTCAAATCCCTATCTCTCCGCCATTACATATGGCCAAAACCCCTGAAATGCCTAGCGTTTCAGGGGGTTTGTCTTTTCTGCGTCCTGCGAATCTCGAAGACCTCTTGAAAGGAGCCGGCGGCGTGCCGGTCGCGGGAGACTTATGGAGTTCTTCGGCATCGCATCCTGCGGGTGATCTGACGAGGACGATGCCAGTCTTGATGGTCTGACAGGCGGTGTTGTGGCAGTTCGCGACAGGCTCATGCTCTGAGTACTGTGCGGCAAGACGTCTTCCGGGCGTTCTCTGCAGCCGCGGACCGAATATCCCCCTCAGCCCCAAAAAAAACGCCCGATGCACTGCATCGGGCGTTTTGTTATCGGCGATTCTCGAAGCCGGGACCTCCGCCGTGGCCGCCACCGCCGGGGCCACCGTTACCGCCATGGCCACCGCCACCTGGGCCACCGAATGGCGGGAAGAACGGCCAGCAGCCGGAGAGCAGAACGAGAGAAGTCAGAAGAGCGGCCTTGGTCAGCTTGGACAACATCGAGACACCATGGAAGCGTGGAAAAATCGGCGCTGAGTAGACCCTTCGGCGGCGATGGTGTCTCGAACAATTTGGTATCGGCAAGGTAAGTATTGTGTCGGTGCTGATGCTTTCTACACGAGTCGCCATGAAATGGATGTTTGCCGGGCTGGTCCTCTCGCTGTTCGCGCTGAATGCGCGAGCCGGAGATGGCCGTTAGGCCTGACCAGCGCGGCAGAAGGCGCGATGCTGGCGCGGTAGAAGGGGATGGCGCTCGAGGAGGTTGGCAGGCTGATCGACCGGAGTGATTTCGAGCCGAAGCAGAAAGGGCTGTACAAGGATATCGCCCAATGGGCTCGCCAGCGCCCGAGGGTGGTCGGGGACGAAGCCAGGAGAAGGCGGTCCGGGATTATGCTGATGAGGTCAGGGCAGCCTGCCCGCGGATCATGAGCAATCTGTCGATGCGATGAGTGGCTGCCGTGGAGTGCGCCTCGGCGGCACTCCAGGGCGCGTCAGGATATTGCGGGATCTATTGCTTTCCCGTTATCCCGCCTTACCCGCAATACCCATCCATCTTCTGCCGGTTCCCTTCCGTGGGATTCGCCTGGTACTGCTGTCGCCAGAACTGGCACGGCGCACTGTTGAAGCGTCTTTCCTGCTCCGACTTCTCGATCTGTCGATTCTGCTGCTCCTGCACGGCCTGCTGACGCTGCTGATATTGCTGGAACATTGCTTCGTTACTGCGGGGTGGCGGAGGAGCCGCAGGTGCTGTCGAGGCGGGCGCACCGAGGTGGGTGACGAGCGCGGCCGGGGCGTCGCGCCAGACCAGCCAGGCTGTGGCGGCGACGGCCAGGCAACCAAGCCAGATGCCGGCGGCGATAGCGATGGTGAGTTTCCAGAAACCGAGGGCGGGCTGTGACATGAGTTGAGGCTTTGCAGGACTGAACCGCACTGATAACCCATCAGGCCCTGCAGGGGAAGTGGTTACCCGCGGCGCCGGGGCGTCGCGGGCGAGGGGTTACTTCGGTGCCGCGGCAGACTCGTAGGCTTCGAGGGCGCGCAGGGAATAGATGTAGGCGGCGCCGGCGTTGAGGGAGATAGCGGTGGCCAGGGTCTGGGCGATCTCCGCTTCGGTGGCGCCAGCCTTGCGTGCGGCTTCGGCGTGGACGCCGATGCAGCCGTCGCAGCGGGTGGTGATGGCGACGGCGATGGCGATCAGTTCTCGGGTCTTGGCATCCAGGGCGTCGCCATCAGCGGCGGCGGCTTCCAGCGCCTGGTAGGCGGCGATCATCTTCGGATGCTTCTTGCCCAGGGCGCCGAAGGCTTTTTTCACGGCGGGGACGTATTCGGACCAGTTGAACAGCATGATGCTTCTCCTTGAGGCCGGGAGGGGTGTGGCCTTGAAGCTTAGTCTGCGTCAGCCGGCGTGCCGCGTATTGTCTGTTCCGCTCAGATTTTTCATCGATGCGCTCGACCGTCGCTGCTTGCCGAGGCGCTCGCTGGTTCAGCGGGCGTCGAGGATTTCGTAGCGCTGGCGCGCGCTGCCGGTGCCCACTTCGACTTCGTCACCGGGGTGGCGATGGAGCAGGGCATTGCCCAGCGGCGCGCGGGTGGTGATGACGAGAATCTCGGTGCCTTCGTACTGCACCTTGAGCCCGGCGCCGTCCGGACCGATGAAGACCCAGCGCTGCTGGTCCTGCTCGTTGACCAGTTGCACCAGGGCGCTGGTCTGGATGCCCAGTTCTTCGTCGAAATCGCGCAGTTGCAGGTTCTCGAACAGCGACAGCGCCTGGCGGATTTCCTCCACGCGGCGCGACTGGCCGGCCGCGAGATAGGCCGCCTCCAGGCCAAGGGTGTCGTACTTGTTCTCGGCGATGTTCTCCTCGTGCGTCGCGGTCTCGTGGGCTGTCTGGGCGGCACGCACGGCGACGTCCAGGTCTTCGGAGAGACGGGCGAGGATCAGTTGGTAGGCGCGTTTCTTGTCCATGGCGACAGGCTGGAAATAAAGGCGTCTATCCTAGGGGCTTTGCGGGATTCTGCGAAGGCGCTGTCAAGATTTTCCCGTGTCGGCCGATAGAGCGGCTGAATTCCCGGAACAAAGGACATCCGGCATGAGCCTTTCCATTACTCCAGCCATACAGACATTTGCCAACCAGCTGCGCGTGGCGAGCGACACCGGCACAACGACAGGTACTGCTGCCGAGAACACCGGTACCGACAGCCCCCGCCTGCAGGCTGGCGGTACGGCTTCCAGCGGCAAGGGCAGCAAGAGTTCCTCAAGTTCCGGCAGCTCCAGCACGGCAGTCGAGCAGCTGCAGAAGCGCCTTAAGGAACTGCAGAAGCAGTTGCAGCAGGAACAACGTGAGCTGGCCGAGGCGCAGCGGCGCCGCTACTCCTCGGATGCCGAGCGGACAGCCGCGCTGATGGCGCTGCAAAGTCGCATTGCCAGCACCAGTGCGGCCATGCAACAGACCGCTGCGGCGCTCGCCGAGGCGATCCGCAAGGCCGGTGGCAGTGGCGCTGGCTCGATGGTCAGCGCCAGCGCCTGAGGTCGATCAATAGCCGGTGAGGATGTTGACAATCACGCCGGTGGCGATGGCCACCAGGATGTAGTCGCCGTTGACGTACAGCCAGCGATGGTCGCGCGGCGGTGCGTACAGGTGGCGGGCATGCCAGTCGGTGACCCAGTAGCGGTCGCCGCGATAGTTCGGCTCCACGACCACGCCGCGGCGCCAGTCGCGATGGGGAACCGGCATGCCGGCCTGGGGGCGGTAGTCCGGGTTGCGATAGGCGTGGGCGTTGTTCTGGCCTGGGCGTGCCTGCTGGTTGTGGCCGCCCTGGGGCGCGCGTTGCGGTTGTTGCTGGGGCGGTTGGCGCTGCTGCTGTTGCGGCCCGCGGTTGTCCTGCCGGTTCGGGCCGTTGTCCGGACCGGGGCCGGGCTGGGCGAAACTGGCCAGCGGGCTGCCGAGCATCAGGGCGGCACAGAGCAGGGCGACGGACTTCTTCATGGTGTTCTCCTGGTGCAACCGGCAAAAACGGTGCGTATTTCCACTTCATCTCCCGGACGATCCGGGTACGTCATCAGACCGCAGGTCTGCGTCAATGAATGCCAAGGCTAAGTAAAAGTCTGGTAAAGAGTTTTTCCGGTTTGTCAGCGAGCGGATACAAAGCGCCGCCTGGCCGCGCCCTGCGTCCGAACAAGTCTGTTCGCTTTGTGCGGTTGCAGCATTTGATGGTATGTTTGCAGCAAATGCACTGGATGGAGTTCTGCCATGAGCGCCCTGCTGAAGGAAAATCCGACTGCCGATGCCGTGCTGGCAAAGGCGGTACTGACGGCTCGCGAACATCTGGCGATGACCCAGCAGGAGCTGGCGGCCATCGTCGGCGTGGACCGCAGCGCAGTGAGTCGCTGGAAGCAGAACGGCTTGCGCGTGGACAGCAAGACCGGCGAGCTGGCCCTGCTGCTGGTGCGTATCTACCGTGCACTGTTCGCCCTGTTTGGCGGCAACCATGAAGACATGCGTCACTTCTTGCGCACCGAGAACCGTCACCTGGGCGGCGTGCCGTTGCAGTTGATGGAGCAGGTGCAGGGGCTGGTCGCGGTGGTCGAGTACCTGGACGCCATCCGGGGCAAGGTCTGAATGTCCGTTGCAGCCGGCGCCCGTCTCTGGGCGAAGTATGAGGACTCGGTCGTCGCGCCCATTCGTGGACGCCTGGTACGACTGGTGGAGAGCCAGGGCCAGGTGGCGACGCTGCAACTCGTCGATACTCTGGAAGAGCAGGCGCTGCTCGAAGAGCTGCTGGAAACCAGCAAGCCGCGCATGCCGGCGCCCGCCGAACCCTTGCACTATCTGTTGAAGACGCCGTTCCGCTACCCGCCGCTGCGCTGGGGCTCGCGCTTTGGTCGACGCCACGAGCCGAGCCTGTTCTACGGCGCGCTCAAGCTGGAAACCGCGATGGCAGAGTCGGCCTTCTACCGCTTCGTGCTGTGGGAAGGGATGGTCTCGCCGCCGCCCAGCGGGCGGATTCTGTCCGAGCATGCTTCCTTTGAGGCGCGCTTCCAGGTGCAGAAAGGGGTGCGCCTGCACCTGCCGCCGTTCCGTGAGCACGAGGCGCTGCTCGATCCGCAGGATTACAGCGTCACCCAGGGGCTGGGCAGCGCCATGCGCGACGCCGGTGTGGAAGCGTTCGAGTATCGTTCGGCGCGTTGCCCGCAGGGCGGTATCAATGTGGCGTTGTTCGTTCCCGCGGCCTTCACCGAGAAGCGCCCGCGCAACCTGATGCCCTGGCTGTGCGAGACCACCTCGGAGTATGTCGCCTTCAAGCATGCCCAGGTGCCCGACAGCCCGCGACTCTACCGGCGTGACCACTACCTGGTGGACGGCAGGCTGCCGCATCCGGCCTGACCGTTCATCGTTTTGCCACTGTCGCGTCATGTTGGGCGGTGTATGTTGCGGGATGGCCAAGCAGGGAGCGCCAGACCATGGATATACGGATAGCCGTCCATCCCAGCGACGATCGTCGCTGGCGCGTGTACCTCAACCAGTTCTTCTACGACTGCAATAGCCGCAGCGCGGCCGAGCGCATTTGTGCGCGGGTCAGTGCCGCCGAGCAGCAGGCGATTCAGCTTCCCGAACCACCTCGTATCGTCCGGCCGCAGCGTGTGCCGCGGCGTCAGGTTCAGATCGCATGAAATTCTCCGGGTATCGGCGCCGGACGACGGAGCTTCCGGCGCGCGCGTCGCCCGGCTGAATGCACTGTCTACCTGAGAACACTTCCTATCCGCTGCCCTGAAACGGGGCGGTCGGCCGTTGCGTGGCGCGCACTTGTGCACAATGCTGACGCACTCTGTCAAGCCCCCGAAACATTGCATGCAGCCACCCCGTGAATTTCCTTGCGTTTTTTAACTTGTTGAAAAATAAAGGAAATTTTGATTGGTGAAAAAATCACCAATCTGTCACACGGCCCCAGTTCACTGGGGGTATGGACTGTTTTCAGCAAGTTCTCCACTGAGTTATCCACAGCTTCTGTGGATTGTCCCGAGCGCTTGCTCAGGAGCCCTGTTCCAGGGCCATTACAGAGGACCAAGGCTCAGCGGGCGGGTGACTGTTAGACTGGCGCGATCCATCGCCACACCCCGGAGTCCCGCATGCCCCTCGATCTGTCTGCCCTGTTGCTTGGCGTGCTCGCCGGACTGTTGCCCATGGCGGCACTCGCCTGGCGACTGCAGGCACGCAGGGTAGAAGTGGAGCAGGAAGCAACCTTGCTGCGCGAGCGCCTGGCCACTGCGCAATTGGCGCAGGACGGGCTGTCCGCCCAGGCCGATGCGGATCGCGATGCCTTTCAGCGCCTGAGCAGCCGTCACGCCGAGGTTTCCGCCGAGGCTGCGGCGTTGCGCCGTGAGGTCGAGCTGGGCAAGGCGGAGCGCGCGCGTCTGGGGAGTGCCGAGCAGGACTGGCAGGCCGAGCGTGCCGACAAGGAAGTGGAGCTGCGTCGCCTGTCGGCCGAGCATGCGGCGCTGGCCGCCGAGCTTCGCGAGCAGCAGGAAAACCATCAGCAGCGACTGGGAGACCTGCAAGCCGCGAAGGATGATCTGCGTGCCCAGTTTGCCGAACTGGCGGGGAAGATCTTCGATGAGCGCGAGCAGCGCTTTGCCGAATCCAGCCAGCAGCGCCTCGGGCAATTGCTCGACCCGCTCAAGGAGCGCATCCAGTCTTTCGAGAAACGGGTGGAGGAGAGCTACCAGGCCGAGGCCCGCGAGCGTTTCTCGCTGACCAGGGAGCTGGAGCGCCTGCAGCAGTTGAACCTGCGCCTGGGTGAGGAAGCCACCAACCTGACCCGCGCGCTGAAGGGCCAGAAGACCCAGGGCAACTGGGGGGAATTGGTACTGGAGCGGGTGCTCGAGCATGCCGGCCTGGAGAAGGGCCGCGAGTACGAAACCCAGGTCAGCCTGCGCGCGCCGGATGGCGAGCGCTTCCAGCCGGACGTGCTGATCCGCCTGCCTGGTGACAAACAGGTGGTGGTGGACGCCAAGGTCAGTCTGACCGCCTACCAGCAGTTCATCGCCGCCGACGACGAGGTGATCCGCCAGCAGGCGCTGAAGGCCCATGTGCTGTCGTTGCGCAGCCACGTGAAGGGGCTGTCCGACAAGGACTACCGCCGCCTTGAAGGCCTGCACAGCCTCGATTTCGTGCTGTTGTTCATGCCGATCGAGGCCGCGTTCTCGGCGGCCCTGCAGGCCGAACCGAACCTGTTCCAGGAGGCCTTTGAGCGCAACATCGTGATCGTCAGCCCGACCACCCTGCTGGCGACCCTGCGGGTGATCGACAGCCTCTGGCGCCAGGAGCGGCAGAACCAGAACGCCCGCGAGATCGCCGAGCGCGCCGGGGCGCTGTACGACAAGTTCGTGCTCTTCGTGCAGGATCTGGACGAGATGGGAACCCGCCTGCAGCAGCTGGACAAGACTTACGCGGCGGCGCGCAACAAGCTTTGCGAAGGGCGCGGCAACCTGATCAGCCGGGCTGAGCAGGTGAAACTGCTGGGCGCGCGGGCCAGCAAGAACCTGCCGGCGGACTGGCTGGAGCGCGCGCTGAGCGATGATTCACCGGTGGTGGAAGAGGGCGAGTAACGCAGGTCTGCGTTATCGCCTGAACACCTGACTCCCTGGCAGGAGCAGGCCATGTGGGCGACCACGTGCATAGCGCGCTCCCAGAGGGAAAGCCTGCAGCGAATTGCCCCCGCAAGTGGTCCTTCAGAACAGCGAATAGGGCTTGCCCGCCGACCCATCGGCGAAGCGCCGCAGCCGGAAGGCGTGCAGGTCCATGCCGGACTCGCCGGTGTGAATCCACTGACTCATCAACTGACCGACGATTGGCCCCATGGCGAAGCCGTGGCCGCAGAAACCGGTGGCGATCAGCAGGCCAGGGACTTCCGGCGGGGCGTCGAGCACCGGGATGCCGTCGGGTAGCACGTCGATCAGGCCGGCCCAGCTTTCCACCACTTTCACATCGCGCAACGCGGGGAATGCCCGGGCGAGGTGGGTCTGCGCCTGGAAAACGCGCGAGGTGTTTGCCTTCACCTGAGGATCACGTTCGCCGAGGATCGGGCCATTCGCGCTGCGCTCCGAGCCGGGCAGGCGCTGGCGCAGGTCGTGGAACAGGGCGCCGTTGAGCTTGAAGGAGAAGCCCGCACGGTGCTCCGGCAGGTGCGGCAGGTAGTGCCTGGCGCCACGCAGGTAGTCGAGGTTCAGATCGATGTCGGCCTGGGTTTCGTCAGCAAGATTAATGCTGCCGTCGGCACGCTGGCGGAAGCCGATGCCGTGGCCGATGAAGCATTGCGCGCCGACATCCGCACCGGGGCTGGTGCGCGAGACGGTACAGCGCACGGCCTGTTGCGGCAGTGTCAGTCCGAGGCTCTGCACCAGGCGCCAGCTGCTGGCGCCGGCGCAGACCAGCAATTGCCGGGTCTTCACGTAGCCGCGCTCGGTCTGCACGCCGCAGATGGCGCCGGCGGCGCGGTCGATGCCGGTAACGCCGCAGCCTTCGACGAACACGGCGCCGCGTTCGATGGCGCGCAGCGCATAACCCGGCGCGACACGGCGTGGCTCGGCCTGGCCGTCGTTGGCGGTGTAGAGGCCGCCGAGTGCGGGATCGCTCAGGGCCGGCATCAATTGCGCAACGTCCGCGCGGCCCAGCAGGCGGGTGCCGAGGCCGAAGTTGGCCGCGACCTTCAGCCAGTCTTCGTACTTCTGCTGTTGCTCCGGCGTTTCGGCCAGGTACAGGCAGCCGCCCTGGCGCCATTCCAGCGGCAGTTGCAGCGTTTCTTCCAGGCGCTCCCACAGCGGGATCGCCGCCATCATCAGCGGCACTTCGGCCGGGTCGCGCGCCTGTTGGCGAACGAAGCCCCAGGCGCGGGTGGATTGCTGGCTGGCGAGGCCGGCCTTGTCCAGCACCAGTACGCTCAGGCCAAGCCCGGCGAGCTGCCAGGCGGTGGCGCAACCCATGATGCCGCTGCCGGCGATGACCACGTCCACCTGCTCCGGCAGGCGCTCCACGCGGGAGGAAAGGGCGGGGTGAAGCGGGTAGGTTCCCATCGGCATTCGGCGGCATCCCTGAATCGAGTAACGGATGCCGCAGTATGCGATCGGCGTGCGCCGCGCATCCACTGCGCGGGCGCGCCGGCAGGCGTTACGAGGCGCGCATGGCCCGGCTGGCGGCCGGCGAGCGAGCCAGGTAGTCCAGCGCTTCCTGGGTGTTGGCCTCGTGGTCCGGGTGGTACCAGGGCTTGAAGTAGCGCAGGAAGCTGGTGGCCAGCGAGCTGATCTTCGGCAGCACGCCAGACTTCGAACCATCGCGCCAGATGGCAGCGAAGGAGCGTGGCCTGGCGATGCTCGGGTCCTGGCGCGACAGGGTGCGGGTGCCGAACGCGAAGAGGTATATGATCAGCGGCCACACCACGAACATCCACAACTGCCGGCTGACAAAGGTGCCGCCCAGGTGCACGTGCAGGTCATGGGCAACGTTGCGGTGCTCCACTTCCTCGGCGCCGTGCCAGCGGAACAGGTCGAGCAGCACCGGGTCAGCCTTGGCGCGGTCCAGCGCGTCGGCTTCGAGAATCCATTTGCCGAGGATGCAGGTGAAATGCTCCACCGCGGCGACGATGGCGCAGCGCTGGCCGATCCACCAGCGCTTGAGCCAGGGGGTGCGATTGAACAGTTCGATGCCCAGCGGCGTGTCGCAGAGCAATTGTTCGAACAGGTAGTCCATGACTGTCTGGTAGCGCGTGGAGTCGATGCCGTGGTGGCTCAGGTAGCGTTCCAGCGCGCCGGAGTGGGCGCGGGCATGCATCGCTTCCTGGCGGATGAAGCCCTGCACGTCCTCGCGCAGCCGGCCTTCCTTAACGAAGGGCAACGCCTTGTTGTACAGCCGGCAGAACCAGAGCTCGCCGGCCGGCAGCATCATATGGATGACATTGATTGCGTGGGACGCCTCGGGCTCGCCGGGAATCCAGTGCAGCGGCGAGTCGGTGTAGTCGAACTGCACCTTGCGTTGTACGAGCTTGTGATGAGGGGCGTTCATGGCAGTTCTCAGGCAGTCAGGTTGAGTCGGGCGAACAGGCGCGACAGCCAGGGCATGAAGCGCCATTGCAGGGCGCCCAGATGCACTTCGCTGCCGACCTTCACCACCGGCTGGTTGCGTTCCACGGCGCGGGTGATGCGCTCGCCGACGGTGTCCGGGCTGAGCCGGCGACGACGGTAGAAGCGCTGCACTCTGGCGCGGTGTTTCGTCTGTTGTTCGTCGTTCATGCCGGCGAAACGTGTGGCCTGGACGATGCCGGTATCGACGAAGCCCGGGCATGCCGCGCTCACGCCGATTCCGTGGCCAGCCAGCTCTGCACGCAGGCATTCGCTGAGCATCAGCACCGCCGCCTTGCTCGTGGCGTAGGCCGGGTAATTGCGCGACGGCGCGAACGCCACGCCGGAGGCGACGTTGACCAGATGCCCTGGCTTGCCGCTCTCGACCATCTGCTGGCCGAACAGCCGGCAGCCGTCGATCACGCTCCACAGGTTGATGCGCAACAGGCGCTCCCATTCCCGCGGAGTGGTCTTGAGCATCGGTCCGGCCATGCCGATGCCGGCATTGCTGACCACCACGTCGGGGACGCCGAGGCTGGACTTCACCCACTGGGCGAAGCGCTCCATGGCAGCACTGTCGCCGACGTCCACGCAATAGCTGTAGGCGCTGGCGCCGACCGCTCGGGCCAGCTCTGCGCTGCGTTCGGCGGCGGCCGGGTCGATGTCCGCGGCGAGCACGCTGGCGCCGCGTTCAGCAAAGCTCAGCAGGGTCGAGCGGCCGATGCCGCCGCCCGCGCCGGTGACCACCACCAGCTTGCCGGCGAACGGGCCTGCACCCGGTTTCAGCGCGGCGCGGTGCAGCTCCGGCGTGGCCTCGTGTCCCTCGATATGGCTGACGAATTCATCGATCCAGTTGCCCAGCCGGGCCGGTTCGGCAAGCAGTTGCCAGTGTCCGGCGGTGACATCGCGGCGCCACAGGCGCGGCGCCCACAGCGAGAGTTGCTGGAACAGTTGCTGGCCGACGTAGCGGTCGCGGGTCGGCACGATGAGTTGCACCGGCACCTCGGTATGCCGTTTGCGCGGCTTGAGGATCGAGGTGATGAAGTTGGCCCGATAGAGCTTCACGCCGTGCTCGCCGTCGCTGGCCTGGTGCGGGTTGCGCGCCGGGTTGCGGATGCCCTCGACCTTGCGCAGGTACTGCGGCCAGGCTTTCGCCGCGCCAAAGCGCCAGGACAGCGACGGCAGCAGCGGCAGGTGAAAGTAGTAGATGTACCAGGAGTGCAGCAGCTGGCTGGCCATCTGCAGCAGCGCGCGCGGTGTCTTGCGGCGCAGGCGGTCGCGCATCCAGAAGCCGACATGGTCCAGGCACGGCCCGGAGACGCTGGTGTAGGAAGCGATGCGCGCGCGCAACTGCGGATCGGTGACGCTCTCCCAGGTCTGGATCGAGCCCCAGTCGTGGGCCACCAGATGCACCGCGCGCTGTGGGCTGACGGCGTCGAGCACGGCCTTGAGGTCCTGGCTGAGCAGCTCCAGGCGGTAGTCGCGGGTCTTGCGCGGCTTGTCCGATTCGCCGGCGCCGCGGACGTCGTAGG
Source organism: Pseudomonas sp. BB438 (assembly GCF_057180225.1). Lineage (NCBI taxonomy): Bacteria > Pseudomonadati > Pseudomonadota > Gammaproteobacteria > Pseudomonadales > Pseudomonadaceae > Pseudomonas > Pseudomonas sp. BB438. The sequence goes on along the minus strand of NZ_CM170001.1, from coordinate 4,976,150 downwards.
CGACCAGTTGATAGCGCCCGGACAAGTGGCGGATCAGCGGCAGCCAGGTTTCATGGTTGTCCGGGTAGCCGTGGACGAACAGCACCATCGGCAGGTGCGGTTCACCCCAACGCCAGACCGCCAGGCGCACGTCGCCGGACTGCACGTCCAGCCGTTCCGGTGCCGGCAGGGATTTTTCCAGCATGGCGTTCATGCCACCTCCCGCTGCGCCGGTGCGCTGATCAGGCCGCGGGCGAGCCAGCGGCGCACGTGGGGCAGGTCGTCGTCCAGCCAGTAGGCGTCATCTTCGGTGACCACCAGCAGCTCCTCGAACTTGGCGCCCACGCCGCGCAGGCCCAGGTGCGGCTCGACGGCCCAGAGGCCGGGCGTCGGTGCGTGTTGTGAACGGTCGTTGCTCGACCACAGCGGCGACCAGCCTTCGCGGCGGCCGGTGATCAGGGCGTTCTTCATCAGCGTGGCGATGTTGCGCACGCCGAAGCGCGCCAGCGATGGGCCGCTGTTCCGCGCGCCGAGTTTTTCCACGCGGTGGGCCAGCACTTCGAAGGGATAGGCCTTGTGCCGGGGCAGGGTGCCCTGGCGCTGGCAGAGGCGATCCACCGACTGGCTGACCTCGGCCAGTGGCAGGCGCTGACGCACCTGCTCGACGATCAGGTTGCGGTGCGCCAGCAGGTCGTCCATCAGACGCTCCACCAGCAGATTGTGGCCCAGCGCGCCGGAGTAGCCGACGTCGGCGGTGTAGGCACCCAGGGTCGGCGCGCAGTCGAGGATGAAGGGCATGCCTTCCTCAAGGCGCTGCTTGCCCGGGTAGAAGGCCAGGTTGAAGCCGCCCAGGTGGCGCAGACCGTCGAAGCCCTTGAATGAAGTGCGCGGGCCGAACCAGGCAAAAGGCTGGTGGAACCAGTCACGCACGCCGTGATCGAGCAGCCAGGTCTTCATCAGCGCGGCGGTCTCGCGTTCGCTGATGCCCGGACGCAGTTCGCCGGCAATGGTTTCGCAGCAGCGGTAGGCCAGTTGCTGAATCTCGCGGAAATGCCGCAGGTCTTCGTGGGTGGGCACCCAGGCGCCTTGGGACATGACTTTCTCCAGGCTGGTTGTTGTTATCGTTACATCGTTCGATGTCACGATTGATGCTGACCCATCGGGCGCCGTTGTGCCATGCGTGCATGGCGGGCCTGGAGTGTTACCGGAGCGGGGAGCCTCTGGCGGCGCGGGTTGCGGCTGGCGAGGAGAAATCGGACGGATGCAGTTCCCGTCTTTGGTTGGGCCGCCGGGCTGTGCGGCGGATCACTTTGGAACGCGTGCTTTCGATTGTTCCGAGGGCGCACGGTGACTATCATCCGCGCCATGAGCACACCCCTGAACCTCCTGCAGCGTTTGCTGCAACGCCCGGACGACGCCCCCTCCGCGATGGAGGACGCGCGCGAGTACTCGGTGGATGAGCTGGCCCGCGAGGGTGGCACCACGGTGCGCAACCTGCGCGCGTACCAGGACCGCGGCCTGCTGCCGCCGCCAGAGCGCCGTGGCCGCGCCGGGGTGTACTTCGCCAGCCACCTGCGCCGCCTGCGACTGATCAACCGCCTGCTGGAGCGCGGCTACAACATCGCCAACATCAAGGAACTGCTGGAGAGCTGGGAGCGTGGCCACGATCTGGACCATGTGCTGGGCCTCGACGAAGCCATCGTCGGCCCGTGGAACCTGGAGTCTCCCGGCAGCATCGCGTTCAGCGACCTGCAGGCGCTGTTCGGTGGCGAGCTGAATGACGCGGTGATCGACCAGGCACTGGCACAGGGGCTGCTTGCCTTCGACGGCGAGCGCATCAGCATTCCCAGCCCGCGCCTGTTCAATGCCGGCGTCGAGCTGTACCGCGCCGGTATTCCACTGGCTGCTCTGCTCGATCATCTGGCGGTGCTTCGCACCGACACCGAACACCTCGCCGCCGGGATCGTGAGGCTGGTGGTAACGCACCTGGTGGACAAGCCCGGTGCCGACCTTCTGCCCGGCGCTGCCGACCTCGAACGCCTTGCCGACGTCTTCCAGCGCCTGCGGCCGGTGGCCGAGCAGGTGGTGCTGGTGGAGCTGGCGCGCGGCCTGAAGCGCTCGGCCAATGAAATGCTCGGCGAGCGCGTCGGGGAGATCCTCCGGCGTCTGGAAACCCCAGAGTAGGGATCAGCTGGCTGCCTGGGCCAGTTTTCCGCGCAGCCAGCGCCGCGCCGGGTCCTCATCGCTGGCTTGCGACCAGATCTGCACGAAGTCGAACGGCGCCAGTTTCAGCGGTGGCTCGAAGCTGGCCAGGCCATGGCGTTCGAGATCGTCCGGGAGCATTCGCGCAGCAATCGTCAGGACCATGCCGGTACCCGCCAGCAGGCTCGGCGCCACGCTGAAGTGCGGCACGGTAGCGGCCACCAGGCGGCGCCGGCCGAGCTTCTCCAGGTGGCTGTCGATTTCTTCCGCGGGGCTTTGCTGCAGGGCCACCCGCAGGTGCGGGGCGGCCAGGTAGTCGTCCAGGTCCAGGCGCTTTCTGTCGCCCAGGGTTTCCATCGAGCAGAGGCAGATGAAGCGCTCCTCGAATAGCGGCTGTACGCGCAGCCCTTCGGGCAGCATCGGGAATACGCCGACGGCACCATCCAGCTCGCCGCTCGCCACCTGCTCGGCCATCCCGATCCGCGAATCCTGGCGAACGTCCAGGTGGATGCCCGGTGCTTCGCGGCGCAGCATCGGCAGCAGGGTCGGCAGCACCACCCAGGTGCCGTAATCGGACATGCCCAGGCGCAGGTCCAGCTCGGCGCTGGCCGGGTCGAAGTCGTCGCCCAGTACCAGCCGGCGCACGCCGCCGAGGATTTCCCGCAGCGGCCCGGCCAGTTCGAAACCACGACGAGTCAATTGCATCTGGTTGCCGGCGCGCACCAGCAACGGGTCATCGAGCAGGTCGCGCAGGCGGTTGAGCGCATGGCTCACGGCGGGCTGGGTCATGGCCAGTCGGTCGGCTGCGCGGGAAACGTGGCGTTCGTCCAGCAGGGCATCGAGGATCACCAGCAGGTTGAGGTCGATGCGGCGCAAGTCATGAATCGAGTGCATTAAGGGTGTGCCGATCATTCATTTCCATGCGCGAGATGGATAGCAGAGGCTGACGGTGTCGACAAGACCCGGAGGACAATCGATGTCGAAACTGCTTCTTCTGCTGCCCGCTATTGGCGTGGGGGCTCTGGTCGCCCTGCAGGCCGGCAGCAATTCGCTGCTTGGCCGCCAGCTGGGCCATCCGCTGAGCGCCAGCCTGACGTCCCTGGGCGTCAGCCTGGCAGCGGTGATCATCGCGCTGCTGGCCTTTCGCGTGCCGCTTCCGGCCGCCGCCGGCATTGCCACCACGCCGTGGTGGGGCTGGCTGGGTGGCCTGTTCGGCGCGGCGTACCTGACGGTGGCGGTGATGCTGGCGCCGCAGTTGGGCGCGGCAACGTTCCTGGCTTGCGTGGTCGCCGGGCAGATGCTGATGTCGGCGCTGTGCGATCAGTTTGGCTGGGCGGGATTTGCGGTACGGCGGCTATCGCCCGAAGGCTATCTGGCCATCGGGCTGATCATTGCCGGGGTGGTGCTGTTGCAGTGGCGTGGGAGGCTGGCATGAGATCCCCAGGCTGGCGCGGTTGCCACGCCGGGACCTCTTTCAGCGCAGGCTCAGATGCCGACTCAACAACGCCCGCAGTGCCGCCGGCTTCACCGGCTTGGGCAGGAAATCGAGCCCGGCGGCGTGGATCTGCGCCACCAGCTCGGGGCGGGCGTCCGCGCTGATCACCACGCCAGGCACCGGCTCGCCGAGGCGGGTACGCAGCCAGGCCATGAGGTCGGTGCCCAGTTCGCCGTCGTCCAGGTGGTAGTCGATCAGCGCCAGTTGCGGTCGCGCGTCCTCCTCCAGCAGCGCCTGGCATTCCTCGCGGCTGCGCGCGGTAAGCACGCGGCAGCCCCAGCGAGTCAGCAGGCTGTTCATGCCGGTGAGGATGCTGTCTTCGTTGTCGACGCAAAGAACCTGCGCACCGTTGAGCTGTTCGGGGGTTTCCGCCTTGTGCCCGTTGAGTGGTGCCGGGGCGGGCTGGCGAGCGAGCGGCACGCTGACGCTGAACACGCTGCCCTTGCCCGGCCAGGAGCGCACTTCCAGGCGGTGGCCAAGCACCTTGCACAGCCGGTCGGCAATCGCCAGGCCCAGACCCAGGCCTTTCTCGGCGCGGGTCTGATGACTGTCCAGGCGTTTGAATTCCTCGAAGATCACCTGCAGCTTGTCCGGCGGAATGCCCGGACCATGATCCCAGACCTCCAGGCGCAGGTGTCCGGCTTCGCGGCGCACGCCCAGCAGCACGTGGCCCTTGGCGTAGCGGAAGGCGTTGGTAAGGAAGTTCTGCAGGACGCGGCGCAGCAGCTTGATGTCGCTCTCCACACGCAGCTTGCTGCCGCGTACATGGAAGTCGATGCCGTGCTCCTGGGCCAGCACCCGGAACTCCACGCCGAGGGTGTCGTACAGGTTGCTCAGCGGGAAGGCTGCGACGTCGGCGCTCACGCGGCCTCCCTCGAGACGCGAGATGTCCAGCAGGTCGGTGATCAGGTCTTCGGCCGAGCGCAGGGACGAGTCGAGGTGGCGCACCAGTTCGGTAGCTTCCTCGGGCAGTTTTTCCTGGTGGGCGAGGGCGGCAGAGAACAGCCGTGCGGCGTTCAGCGGCTGCATCAGGTCATGGCTGACCGCAGCGAGGAAGCGTGACTTCGACTGGTTCGCCGCTTCGGCCGTGCCTTTGGCTTCAGTAAGCGCGTGGTTGAGTTGCGACAGTTCGAACGTCCGCTCCTGTACCCGCTGTTCCAGACTCTCGTTGGCATCCTTGAGGCCCTGCTCGGCGTCGCGGTAGTTGGTGATGTCGGTGAAGCTCATGACGAAGCCGCCGCCGGGCATCGGATTGCCGATCAGCTCGATCACCCGGCCATTGGGGAACAGACGCTCGGAGGTGTGCGGCGTGCCCTGGCGCATCCAGTACAGGCGCTTGGCGACGTGCAGGTCGGGGTCACCCGGCCCGCACAGGCCGCGTTCGGCGTTGTAGCGGATGATGTCGGCAATCGGGCGGCCAACGTAGATCAGTCCGTCCGGGTACTCGAACAGCTCGATGTAGCGATGGTTCCAGGCCACCAGGCGCAGCGACTGGTCGACCACGCTGATGCCCTGGGTGATGTTTTCGATCGCGCCCTGCAGCAGCGCGCGGTTGAACTGCAGCACCTCGGACGCCTCGTCGGCGATCTTCACCACGTCCTCCACCTGCATCTCGCGGCCTTCGATGGCGGCCTTCACCACGGCGCGCGCGGAGGAGGCACCGAGTACGCCGGCGAGCAGGCGCTCGGTGTGGGCGATCCACTCGTCGTTGGCGTTCTGGCTGGGGGTAAACCCCTTGCCCTGGCGATAGGCGAAGCGGATGAAGCTCTGCCGTGCGCGCTCCTCGCCGACGAAGCGGGCGGCGAGCATCAGCAGGTCTTCCAGCTGCACCGCGAGCATCGAGCGCGAGCTGAGCTTCTGGGAGATTTCCTGGCCGATGAAGCGACTGGCCTGCCAGTGCTCGGAGACGCGGGTGCGAGAGAATACCGAGACCAGCCCGAACAGCGCGAAGTTGCCGATCAGCGAGAGCAGCACGCCGAGGGTCAGTGGTTCGATGGACAGGCCGAATGGCCGCCCGGCCAGCCAGGCCAGGCCGGGGAAGGTTTCCAGTGGCCAGCCCAGGCCCTTGGCGACTACCGGCAGGACCAGGGTGTACGCCCAGAGGAAGGAACCAGCGGCCAGGCCGGCAAACACGCCACGGCGGTTGGCCTGCTTCCAGTACAACGCGCCGATCATCGCCGGGCCCAGCTGGGCGATAGCGGCGAAGGCGATCTGGCCGATGGTGGCGAGGCTCGCGGTGGAGCCCAGCAGGCGATAGCTGACATAGGCCAGCAGGAGGATCAGCGCGATGCTCACCCGGCGCACGGTCAGCAGCCAGTGGCGGAACACCTCGAACGGTTGCTCGGCCTCGCCTTTGCGGCGCAGCAGCCAGGGCAGCAGCATGTCGTTGGAAACCATGGTGGAGAGCGCCACGCTGGCGACGATCACCATGCCGGTGGCTGCCGAGGCGCCACCGATGAACGCCAGCAGGGCCAGCGCAGGATGCGCTTCGGCCAGTGGCAGGCTGATCACGAAGGAGTCCGGCATCACGCCTGCCGGCAATTGCATCTGCCCGGCCAGGGCGATCGGCACCACGAACAGCGCGGCCAGCACCAGGTAGATCGGGAAGACCCAGCGCGCGAGGTTGAGGTCGCGCGGTTCGATGTTCTCCACCACCAGTACATGGAACTGGCGCGGCAGGCACATGATGGCGGTCATCGCCACGCCGGTCTGCAGCAGCATGGCCGGCCAGTGCACGGTCTCCTTCCAGTACTCGGTGAGCTGCGGGGCGACGCGGGCCTTGTCCACCAGGTCGTCGAAGCCGTCGTAGAGGCCGTAGGTGACGAAGATGCCGACGGCGAGAAAGGCGGTGAGCTTGACCAGCGACTCGAAGGCGATCGCCAGCACCATGCCGCGGTGGTGTTCGGTGACGTCCAGGTTGCGGGTGCCGAAGACGATGGTGAACAGCGCGAGGATCAGCGACACGATCAGCGCCGTGTCCTGGGCGCGGATGCCGGTGGAGTCGGGGCCGGCGCCGATCAGCAGGTTCACGCCGAGGACGATGCCCTTGAGCTGCAGGGCGATGTAGGGCAGCACGCAGACTACGCAGATCAGCGCCACCACGACGGCCAGTGCCTGCGACTTGCCATAGCGCGCGGCGATGAAGTCGGCGATGGAGGTGATGTTCTCCTGCTTGCTGATCATGATCATCTTCTGCAGCACCCAGGGCGCGAAGAGCATGAGCAGCACGGGACCGACATAGATCGGCAGGAATGACCAGAGCTGGTCGGCGGCCTGGCCGACGGCGCCGAAGAAGGTCCAGCTGGTGCAGTAAACGGCCAGCGAGAGGCTGTAGACCCAGGCGCGGACACGCGGCGAAAGAGGGGCGCGACGGCGGTCGCCATAGAACGCGATGGCGAACAGGACCGCCATGTAGAGCAGGGCGACCGTTGCGATCAACCCACTGGACAACGACATGCTGACTCCGGAAATGAACGGGCTCCCCCGCAGGAGCACTGGCAGCAGTTTCGCACCAAAGTCCGGAACTGTCAGACGCCTGCTACCAATGTCTCAGTGGCGCTGTGTCACGCCTCACACTTGAGGGCGAGCCGCCGGACTGGTAGCTTGCCGGCCTTTTCGCGGTCCGTCCGTCGCGCCCGTTTGGGGACGCGGCACTTCGCCGGGCCGCTACGCTCTGATGTGAGCGATGATTTCGCGTCGTGTTTCGAGGAGGGCGCCATGTTCAGACCGTTACCCATCACCTTGCAGCGCGGGGCCCTGCGCCTGGAGCCGATGGTGGAGGCCGACGTGCCGGATCTGGTGACGCTGGCGGAGCAGAACCGCGACGTCCTGCAGTTCATGAGTGCGCCGGGGCGTCCGGACTGGTACCGCCAGGGGCTGGCCGACCAGCGCGAGGGCCGCGCGTTGCCGCTGGTGGTGCGCCTGGGCAACCAGATCGTCGGCACCACGCGCTTCATGGACTTCCTTCCGGCATTGCCGGCCTGCGAGATCGGCGCCACCTGGCTGGACCAGACCCAGCACGGCAGCGGCCTCAACGCCACGATGAAGTACCTGATGCTGCGCCACGCCTTCGACAGCTGGAAGATGGTCCGCGTGCAGTTCAAGACCGCCGCCAGCAATGAGCGCTCCCAGCGCGCCATCGAGAAGCTCGGCGCGGTGCGCGAAGGCGTGCTGCGCAACCACCGTCGCCTGGCGGGGGGGCGGCTCGACGACACCATCCTGTACAGCGTCACCGACCAGGAATGGCCGCAGGTGAAGGCCGCGCTGGAAGCCGGTTTCAACGGCTGATGGGGCGGTGTAAGGTGACCGCCCCGCTCGTTCTCCAGAACAGCGGTGCGACATCGAGGCAGGACCATGGCAGAACACGACGCGAGCGGCGAACGTACCCGCTTCTGGCGGGCCCAGGAGCTGGGCGGCGTCGAGCTGCTGCACGCGCGCTACATCGAGCAGGTATTCTCGCCTCACGTCCATGAAGGCTTTGCCTTCGTCATGATCGAGCAGGGTGCACAGCGCTTTCACCATCGCGGCGCCGAGCACTTCGCTCCAGCCGGCAGCGTGGTGCTGATCAACCCTGACGAAGTCCACACTGGTTCCAAGGCCGACGAGGCCGGCTGGCGCTACCGCGGCTTCTATCCGGAGCTGGCGCAGGTTTCCGGCGTGCTGGAGGAACTGGAGCTGGGTGGAGGCGGCACGCCGTCGTTCGACGCCAGCGTGGTGTTCGACCCGGAGCTGGTGCAGGCGCTGTTCGCCGCCCATCGCCTGGTGGATTCCGACGCCACTGTGCTGCAGCGCCAGACTGGCTGGCGCGAGGCGCTCCTGTTGCTGTTCCAGCGTCACGCGCGGATTCCCGAGGCGCCACCTGCCGGCAACGAGCCTGTGGCTGTGGCACGGGCCCGCGAACTGCTCGGTTCGCGGTTGATGGAGCCGCCGTCGCTGGAGGAGCTGGCCGCTGCAGTCGGGCTGTCGCCCTTCCACTTCGCCCGCGTGTTCCGCAAGGCGACTGGCTTGCCACCTCACGCCTGGCTCAAGCAGCGCCGCCTGGAGCAGGCGAGGGCGCTGCTCAAGCAGGGCTGCATGCCGGTGAATGTGGCAACGCAATTGGGCTTCGCCGACCAGAGCCACCTCAGCCGGCAGTTCAAGCAGGCCTATGGCGTCGGCCCTGGCGAGTATCGCCAGGCTTGTGCGCGATCCTTCCGTCCCGCCTGATTCTCCCTTGCCATTGGCGGTCAGGCCCCGTCAGTGAAGAGCGACTGAGCTATTGCCTTTGTTGATAAGCAGTCGTTCGGAATGCCGAAAAGAGAATCTGAGTCAACCGGAATATTTTTTCATTTGCGATACATTTGCATTTACAAAATTTACAATCAGTTCTAATTTCCCGTCCCTTCACGAAGTACCCGGGGAGGGAAAGCATGTCATCCGTTCGTTCGTGGTCGCGCCTGGCGATTGCCATAGCCCTGGCCACGCCGCTCCTGCCAGCGCAGGCCGAGGAAGAGACCAAGGAATTGGAGACCGTCACCGTGGTTGGTGACTGGCTCGGCGAGGCCGACCAGCAGGTGGTGCAGAACCATCCCGGCGCGCGCACCGTGGTCCGCCGCGAGCAGATGATCGAAGAGGGTGCGCAGAACGTGCGCGACGTGCTGCGTGGCATTCCCGGCGTGCAGGTGCAGGACAACAACGGCACCGGCGGCAGCGATGTCTCCCTCAATGTCGGCGTGCGCGGCCTGACCTCGCGCCTGTCGCCGCGCTCCACCGTGCTCATCGATGGCGTCCCGGCCGCCGTCGCGCCGTACGGCCAGCCGCAACTGTCGATGTTCCCGCTGTCGGTAGGCAACCTCGACAGCGTCGACGTCGTGCGCGGCGCCGGTTCCGTGCGCTATGGACCGCAGAACGTCGGCGGGGTGATCAACTTCGTCACCCGTGCGATTCCCAAGGAATTCTCCGGCGACGTCGGCAGCACCGTGGAAACCGCTTCCCACGGTGGCTGGAAGAAACTCTACAACGCCTTCCTCGGCGGCACCGCCGATAACGGGATGGGTGCCGCGCTGCTGTATTCGGGCGTGAAAGGTGCGGGCTACCGTGACAGCAACGATGCCACCGACATCGACGACGTGATGTTCAAGACCCACTGGGCGCCGACCGACGCCGACGAGTTTTCCGCCAACTTCCATTATTACGACGGTGGCGCCGACATGCCCGGCGGCCTGACCCAGGCGCAGTTCGACAAGGACCCGTACCAGTCGGTGCGCGACTACGACAACTTCACCGGCCGTCGCAAGGACGTCTCGCTCAAGTACAAGCGGCAAATCGACGACCTCACCCAGGTCGAGGTGCTGACCTACTACAGCGACAGCTTCCGCGGCAGCACCATCGCCAACCGCGACCTCAAGACCCTGGCATCCTACCCGCGCGACTACCACACCTTCGGTATCGAGCCGCGCGTGTCGAAGATCTTCATGATCGGCCCGACCACCCAGGAGGCCAGCATCGGCTACCGCTACCTGAAGGAAGCGATGCACGAGCGCGCCAGCCAGGTGGCCCTGATCAACAATATTCCGACCACGCTGCCGACGCCGGGCGGCGACGGCCACACCTACCAGGACCGCACCGGTGGTACCGAGGCGAACTCGATCTATCTCGACGACAAGATCGACGTGGGCAACTGGACCGTTACCCCGGGCATCCGCTTCGAGCGCATCTCCACCGACTGGCACGAGCGCCCGGTGATCGACAACAAGGGCAAGCCGGTCCAGGAGAAGAACCGCAGCAAGGACTACAACGAGCCGCTGCCGGCGCTGGCGGTGATGTATCACCTGTCGGACGAGTGGAAGCTGTTCGCCAACTACGAGACGTCCTTCGGCAGTCTGCAGTACTTCCAGCTCGGCCAGGGCGGCAGCGGCAACGACACCGCCAGCGGTTTGCAGCCGGAGAAGGCGAAGACCTACGAAGTGGGGACCCGCTACGACAACGGCACCTGGGGTGGCGAAGTCACGCTGTTCTACATCGACTTCGACGACGAGCTGCAGTACATCAGCAACGACGTGGGCTGGACCAACCTGGGCGCCACCAAGCACCAGGGCATCGAGACGTCGGCACACTACGACATGGCTGCGCTGGACCCGATCCTCGCCGGCCTGACCGCCTACGGCACCCTGACCTACACCCGTGCGACCTACGAGGGAGATATCCCGGCGTTCAAGGGGCGCGACCTGCCGCTCTACTCGCGCCAGGTGGCGACCATCGGCCTGCGCTACGAGCACGACCGCTGGACCTACAACGTCGACGGTTTCGCCCAGTCCAAGCAGCGCGCGCCCGGCCCGACCACCAACGCCAACGGCAGCTTCACCGGCAACTACATCACCGAGCCGAGTGCCGATGGCCAGTACGGCGATATCCCCGGCTACATGCTGTGGAACGCTCGCGTGGGCTACGACTTCGGCCCGCAGGCGTCGAACCTGAAGGTCGCCGCCGGGGTGAAGAACCTCTTCGACCAGATGAACTACACCCGTTCCAGCGACAACAACGCCGGCATCTACCTCGGCGAGCCACGCACCTTCTACGTGCAGGGCAGCGTCGGCTTCTGACGTCGACCCGGCCCGGAACAGCCCGTCCTTCGCGACGGGCTTTTTCGTGGATGGATTGCCCGGTTGCAATGGATTTGTGCAGAAAATGTGGCTTTTCTTCACGCTATTGCCGTCATATCCGTGCTGTCATTCCGGCCCAAGGCCGCTACGCAGGTATACAAGGACGATGTCTCAACACTCGCAATTCGCCCTGCTGGGCACCAAGCGATTCCTGCCCTTCTTCATCACCCAGCTGCTGGGTGCGTTCAACGACAACATCTTCAAGCAGTCGTTGATCCTCGCAATCCTCTATCACCTCACCGTCGGCGGTGACCGCAACCTGCTGGTCAACCTCTGCGCGCTGTTGTTCATCCTGCCGTTCTTCCTGTTCTCCGCCCTGGGCGGCCAGTTCGGCGAGAAGTTCAACAAGGACGCGCTGATGCGCGCGCTGAAGCTGGCCGAGATCGTCATCATGGCGGTGGGCGCCGCGGGCTTCGTGTTCGGCAGCCTTCCGCTGCTGTTCCTCGCTCTGTTCGCCATGGGGACCCACTCGGCGCTGTTCGGCCCGGTGAAGTACTCGATCCTGCCGCAGCATCTGCGCGAAGACGAACTGGTCGGCGGCAACGCCCTGGTGGAAATGGGCACCTTCCTCGCCATCCTCTGCGGCACCATCGGCGCCGGTGTGCTGATGTCGCGGCAGGACTACGCCGCCGGTGTCGGTGTCGCCGTGGTGCTGGTGGCGGTCTGTGGTTTCCTTGCCAGCCGCAACATTCCCCGCGCGGCCGCGGCACTTCCGGACCTGGCCATCGACTGGAACATCTTCCGCCAGTCCTGGGCCATTCTCATGCTCGGCCTTCGCCAGCGCCCGGCGGTGTCGCGCTCGTTGGTGGGCAACTCCTGGTTCTGGTTCCTCGGCGCGGTCTACCTGACGCAGATCCCGACCTACGCCAAGGAGCTGCTGCACGGCGACGAGAGCGTGGTGACGCTGATCCTCACCGTGTTCTCGGTGGGCATCGCGCTGGGCTCGATGCTGTGTGAAAAGCTCTCGGGCAAGAAGGTGGAGATCGGCCTGGTGCCCTTCGGCTCCATCGGCCTCAGCCTGTTCGGCATCCTGCTCTGGTGGCATTCGGGCGGCTTCCCGCAGGGCGAGCAGCCGTATAACTGGCTGGCAGTGCTCGAGCACTCGCAATCCTGGGCGGTGCTGGCGGATATCCTCGGCATCGGCATCTTCGGCGGCTTCTACATCGTGCCGCTGTATGCGCTGATCCAGGCGCGTACCGAGGAGGACAAGCGCGCACGGGTGATCGCCGCCAACAACATCCTCAATGCGCTGTTCATGGTGGTCGCGGCGGTCGTCTCGATCCTGCTGCTGTCGGTGGCGAAGCTGTCGATCCCCGAGCTGTTCCTCGTGCTCTCGTTGATGAACGTCGCGGTGAACGTGTACATCTTCAAGATCGTGCCCGAGTTCACCATGCGCTTCCTGGTGTGGCTGCTGACCCACTCGATGTACCGGGTCGACCATCGCAATCTCGACGCCATCCCCGATGAGGGGCCGGCCGTCCTGGTGTGCAACCACGTGTCCTTCGTCGACGCGCTGCTGATTGCGGGGTCGGTGCGGCGCCCGGTGCGTTTCGTCATGTACTACAAGATCTTCCGCATCCCGGTACTCAACTTCATCTTCCGTACGGCGGGGGCCGTGCCCATCGCCGGGCGCAACGAAGATGCCGAGACCTACGAAAAAGCGTTCGCCAAGGTCGCCGAGTACCTGCGCGAAGGGGAGTTGGTGTGCATCTTCCCCGAAGGCATGCTGACCCTGGACGGCGAGATGAACGAATTCCGCGGTGGCGTGGAGCGCATCATCGAGGAGACTCCGGTGCCGGTGATCCCGATGGCGCTGCAGGGGCTGTGGGGCAGCTTCTTCAGCCGCGATCCGCAGAAGGGCTTCTTCCGCCGCCTGTGGTCGCGGGTCTGCCTGGTGGCCGGTCAGCCGGTGGCGCCGGAAGCGGCCAAGCGCCTGGCGCTGCAGGAGCAGGTCGCGGCGCTGCGTGGTGCGGCTCGCTGAGTTTCACGCGGCAAAGAAAAAGCCCCGGCAGTGCCGGGGCTTTTTCATGGGCGTGTCGCGGTTCAGATAACCTGAACTTCGTCAGCCTGCAGGCCCTTCTGGCCTTCAACCACAACGAAGGAGACCTTCTGGCCTTCCTGCAGCGATTTGAAGCCGGTGCCCTGGATGGAGCGGAAGTGCACGAAGACATCGTTGCCGCTTTCCGGAGTGATGAAGCCGAAGCCCTTGGCGTCATTGAACCACTTGACGGTGCCGGTCTGACGATTCGACATGGAAATACACCTTGAACAATTGAATATTGTTTTGCGGAAAAGTCCGCGCTCGTCCTGAGTTGCAAGGTGCAGTCGATGCCGGTTGGCGGGGCGTGGCCCCGCCTGGTCACGAGCCACAGTGACCCAAGCAAACACAGTGGCCCGCAGCATACCGACAAATTTTCGGGAAAGCGACAGCCCGCCGGTATCGAGAACCGATACAGCGTCAGTGGCTCAATTTCAGGCCGACCAGTCCGCACAGGATCAGCGCAACGCTGAGCAGGCGTACCGGCGCCATGGACTCGCCGAACAGCACGATACCGACGATGACGGTGCCTACTGCGCCGACGCCGGTCCAGATGGCGTAGGCAGTACCCAGCGGCAGATTGCGCATCGCCAGGCCAAGCAGGCCCATGCTGGTGATGATCGCCAGCACGGTCAGAGCGGTGGGTATCGGACGGGTGAAACCTTCGGTGTACTTCAAGCCGACGGCCCAGGCGACTTCGAACAGGCCGGCGACGAACAGAATGACCCAGGACATGGAGTTCTCCAGACGGTGAATGGATACGAAGGGCCGTCCCCGCTGGAGCACCGGAAGGTGGTGAGGTCGTCCTCACAATGTGCATTATTTTGCACAAAATCAGTGCGCCGGGCAACCCGGCGCCGGAGTTTTGCCCTATTACGGCGCGTGCTGCTGGGGCGCGGGCTCGTCGGTCATGCGCCGGAACCAGGTGGACAACGTGGCGCCGGAGATGTTGTGCCAGACACTGAACAGCGCGCTGGGCACGGCTGCGAGCGGCGAGAAGTGCGCGCTGGCCAGGGCCGCTCCGAGACCGGAGTTCTGCATGCCGACTTCCAGCGCCAGCGACTTGCGCTGCGCCAATGGCAGGCCGAAGACCTTGGCGGTGAAGTAGCCCAGCAGGAAACCGAAGCCGTTGTGCAGGATCACCACGGCCATGATCAGCAGACCGGATTCGGCGATCTTCGCCTGGCTGGCAGCGACCACGGCGGCCACGATGATCACGATGGATATCACCGAAATCAGCGGCAGCACCTCCACCACATGGCGCACCCGCGCGCCGAGCATGCGCTGGGCAATGAGGCCGAGGACGATGGGCACCACGACCACCTGCAGTATCGACCAGAACAGTGCGCCGAAGGACACCGGCAGCCAGGCGGAGGCCAGCAGCCAGATCAGCGCGGGAGTAAGCAGCGGGGCGAGGAGGGTGGTTACGCCGGCAATCGCCACCGACAGTGCCAGGTCGCCACGCGAGAGCCAGGTCATCACATTGGATGCGGTACCGCTGGGGCAACAGCCGACCAGGATGACGCCGACGGCGATTTCCGGCGGCAGGTGCATCAGTTGGCAGAGCAGCCAGGCCATGCCGGGCATGATGACGAAGTGGGCGATCACGCCGAGGGTGACGCGCCAGGGATGCCGTGCGACTTCGGCGAAGTCCTCGACCTTGAGCGTCAGGCCCATGCCGAACATCACCACGCCGAGCATGGGCACGATGGCGACGGTGAGCGGGGTGAAGAGGGTCGGAATGCAGAACGCCAGGATGGCGAAGAGCAGCACCCAGAGGGCGAAGGTATTGCCCATGAAGCGGCTGAGCAGGATGAGCGCACGCATGGGCCGTCCTTCTTTAATGTGGGCCTTCTATTGTGTCAGGCGCCGCGCGGACGCGGCACCTGTCGGGGCATCAGATGCCCTCGGGCATCGCCTCGCCACCGAGTGCCTCGATCAGCGCCGGAATGAATTCGGCGAAGGTCAGCATCATCAGGGTGAAGCTGGCGTCGAGCTGGCCGAGGGCGTCTTCGCCGCCGTCCTGCTCCGCCTTCTCCTGCAGCATGTCTTCGAAACGCAGGCGCTTGATCGCGACCTTGTCGTCGAGGACGAAGGACAGCTTGTCCGACCAGGCCAGGGACAGCTGGGTGACCAGCTTGCCGGAGGTCAGGTGCAGCTGGATTTCCTCGCTGGTGAGGTCCTGGCGCTTGCAGCGCACGACGCCGCCGTCTTCGTGGGTATCACGCAGCTCGCACTCGTCGAGGACGAAGAAGTCGCCGGCGGCTTCCTGGGTCTTCACCCAGTCGGTCAGGGTGGCGGTCGGCGCGGTCTTCACGGTCAGCGGACGCACCGGCAGCGAGCCCAGGGCTTCGCGCAGGGTGGACAACAGGTCCTCGGCCTTCTTCGCGCTGGAAGTGTCGACCAGGATCAGGCCGAGGCTCGGGGCAATCGCGGCGAAGGTCACCGAACGGCGGATGAAGGCGCGCGGCAGCAGGGTCTGGACGATCTCGTCCTTGAGCTGGTCGCGTTCCTTCTTGTAGACCTTGCGCATCTGCGCGGCTTCGATCTCGTCGACTTTCTCCTTGAGCGCGTCACGCACCACGCTGCCGGGAAGAATGCGCTCCTCCTTGCGTGCACTGACCAGGAAGAAGCCTTCGCTGGCATGCACCAGCGGAGCATCCGGGCCCTTGCCGAACGGCGCGGAGAAACCGTAGGTCGTCAGTTCCTGGCTGGCGCAGGAGCGCGCCGGCTTGCTGGCCAGGGCCTTCTCCAGGGCATCGGCGTCGATCTGCAGATCCTGAGTGAGGCGGTATACGAGCAGGTTGCGGAACCACATGAGGGGCTAACTCCTGGACACAAAGGATGCATTATTCCGTTCGGCGCGGTTCAGGCCAACCCCGTTTCGTCATTCGCGCACTTCATCTAAGCCTTTGGAACATCTGAAAATTTTTTTCATCCGGGGGCTTGCCAGGCTCAAATGTCCTCCGTAGAATGCGCCCCACTTCGAGACGAAGGGTGATTAGCTCAGCCGGGAGAGCATCTGCCTTACAAGCAGAGGGTCGGCGGTTCGATCCCGTCATCACCCACCACTCGAGGTCCGACGCAGCGGTAGTTCAGTCGGTTAGAATACCGGCCTGTCACGCCGGGGGTCGCGGGTTCGAGTCCCGTCCGCTGCGCCACAATTCGAAAAGCCCTCAGGTAGCAATGCCTGAGGGCTTTTTTCTTCGCCCGCGTTTTTCCCTTCGAAAGTTGTCACGCGGGATCACAGTGATTCCGTGCTGGCCGTCTGACTTATCTTGTTAATTTTCTTATAAGTTTGCTGTGGGAACTTCTCCCTCGGTAGTGGTTCCTATTGCCCATAGCCACTGGCCACGAGCGCCTGATAAGCTCGCGGCTTCATTACTTCAGCCATGACGGCGCACAGACAAGGATTCAGCATGAAACAACATCGGTTGGCGGCAGCGATCGCGCTGGTCGGCCTGGTTCTCGCGGGCTGCGACAAACAGGCCGCCGAGGTGGAACTCAAGACTCCTGCGCAGAAAGCTTCCTACGGCATCGGCCTGAACATGGGCAAGAGCCTCGCCCAGGAAGGCATGAGTGACCTGGATTCCAAAGCCGTCGCCCTGGGTATCGAAGACGCCGTTGGCAAGCAGAAGCAGAAGCTGACCGACGAAGAGCTGACCGAAGCTTTCTCCGCCCTGCAGAAGCGCGCGGAAGAACAGGTGGCCAAGAAGAATGCCGAGGCCCTGGAAGCCGGCAAGAAATTCCTCGAGGAAAACGGCAAGCGTGAGGGCGTGGTCACCACCAAGTCCGGCCTGCAGTACGAAGTCGTGAAGAAAGCCGACGGTGCTCAGCCCAAGGCCACCGACGTCGTTACCGTTCATTACGAAGGCAAGCTGGTCGATGGTACGGTCTTCGACAGCTCCATCCAGCGCGGCAGCCCGATCGACCTGCCGGTTGGCGGCGTGATCCCGGGTTGGGTCGAAGCCCTGCAACTGATGCACGTTGGCGAGAAGATCAAGCTTTTCATCCCGAGCGAGCTGGCTTATGGCGCCCAGAGCCCGAGCCCGACCATCCCGGCCAACTCGGTCCTGGTGTTCGACCTGGAACTGCTGGCCATCAAGGACCCGAACCAGCCCGAAGCGGCTGAGGCTCCGGCCGAGCAGCCCAAGCAGTAACTGAGTACCTTCGTACCAGTGAAAACGCCCCGTCACCCACGGGGCGTTTTCGTTTGTGCGGCAAGCGCTCTGGAACGGCGTGCTGACCGTCGGGTCTGAAAGGGAGTAACCTTGCGCCCGGTGTTACCCTTATGCACATATTTGACGCAGCTGAAACAATGTCCTCCCCTTGACATTGACGCGCCCTTCGCCTAGCCGCAACTGCATGATTTTTAACGCATTTGTAGGGGTGAACAAAAAATCGCCGATCTGTCTGCAGCCCTCATGGATCGGGCGTTTGGGCGATATCGAGGGTGACTTTCAACAGAGTTATCCACAGGAAAGGTGGATAACCTGAATCCACCCTGTACGAATCTTCCTATCGAGGTGAATCGATGAAAATGCCTCCGGGATTTGATCGCTTCCTGAAGCTCGCCAGCCGCTTCATCGCCGGCGGCCGAGTGCCCGCCCTACTGTTCGCCGTGGCACGCAAGAGCGGGCGGGTGAAGCTGGCCAAGACCGATCTGAAGCTGCTGCAGGAACTGCTGGTGGCCTGGGTGCGCGGCGACTACCGTGGTATCAGCTCACAGGCACTGGTTTCCGTCGTGGCGGCGCTGCTGTATTTCCTCTCGCCGGTGGACCTGATACCTGACTGGCTGCTGGGAGTCGGCTTCCTCGATGACCTGGCGGTACTGGCGTGGGTGATCCGCCGCTGGCAATCGGAGATCGATGCCTTCAAGGTCTGGCGTGACGCGCAGGGCGTGGAGACCCGCGAAGCCCTGAAGCAGCTGCCGCCGCCGGAAGCGATTCAACGTCTCTGACGCAGGCGCGCATTCTGCTCGCCGAGCAGGCGCTGGATGGAGCCGTCATCCACCATGGCCTGCAGCACGGCATCCAGCCGTTCGGCGGGCAGCGGTAGCGCCGGTCCGTACGAGCAATAGATCGAGTAGCGCTGCACGCTGCGTTGGCTTATCGCTATGGGCAGGTTGCTGTGCTGCGCAAGGAGAAACTCCAGCGGCCGGCGCATGTCGATCAGCGCGCCGAGGCGGCCGGCTTCGAGCATGTGCAGGCGGGTATCCAGATCGCGCACGTCGGCCCGCTTCACGCGACCTTCAGCAAATGCCTGCATGAGCGGGGCTGGGTAGACATAGCCCAGGCTGGTGCCGATACGGACATCGTGCAACAGCGCAAGGTCCTGCACCGGCGGCGCATCCGCCCGCTGGGCGAGGGCGTCTTCTTCTTCGAACAGGCTCGGCGACCAGTGCAACTTCTCCGGCGCTTTCATCCACTGCGGATTGTTGATGCACAGCAGGTGAATCGCCCCCTGGGCGAGCGCGGGTTCGGCACGCTTGTCCGGCGTTTCGACGAAGCGAACATCGAGCCCCAGGCGCTGTCCGACGCTTTCGCCCAGATCGCGAATGAAGCCAGGTGCCAATTCATGGTCGATACTTTCTGCGTAGGGCATGCCGTTGCTTGGCGAATAGCCCCAGCGCAGTTCCTCGGCGCCGCACAGGGCGCTGGCCAGGCATAGGCAGAACGGAAGGAAGCGCTGCAAGTCGGTCCCCATGTCTGGTGGCGAGAGGCGGTGCGCAGTATAGCCGGCACAGGCGCGCATCAGGCTGTTAAGATGGCCGCCTGCAAGGAGTGTTGTCATGAACGTTCAAGTCATCATGCGTGACGGCGAAGCGGAGTACGCCGTGGTTCCATGGGCCGACTATCAGGCCCTGCTGGCAGCCGCCGGCCGGGGTGTCGCCCAGGTCGTCAAACCCGCCGCCGCCCCGGCACTCGATGAGAAGCCGGATTGGAAAGCACTGCGCGAAGCCCGTGGCTTGTCCCTCGAAACGCTGGCGCGTTCGGTGGGAATCAGCCCGTCCTACCTGGAACTGATCGAGAACGGCGAACGCGAAGCCAGCGACGCCATCCAGCATGGCCTGCGTCGTGCCCTGGGCACTGGGGAGTCCGCTTCTTGAGCGTGCAGATCAGTCGCAAGCATTGGGAAGGCCTGCTCGGCGAGCTGGAAGACGCCCGCCGCCAGCGCCATCTGCTCACCTATCGGGCGCTGATCGAGCGCCTGCAATTGCCGACCCCGGCCATGACCGTGCTGACCGCCGCGCTGGAGCACCTGGCGGCGCTGGATGCCCGTGCTGGCCGACCGCTGCGCAGCTCCCTGGTGATCAGCCAGGGCGCCAGCCGCCTGCCGCGAACTGGTTTCTTCGAGCACGTCGAGCGCCTGGGCCGCTTCTCCGGTGCGCCGGACGGCCCTGCCGCCGCCGGTTGGCATGCCGCGGAAGTGGTGCGTGTGTTCGAGTTCGAGTACCCCGAGGAGCTCTGACGTGGCAACGCCCCGCGAGGTGTTCTGGCGCTTGCGTGCGCGTCTGAGTTACGCCGTGGCGCGGCGCCTGATGGGCTGGCCGTGGATGGTGCGCCAACCGCGCTCCTGGGCTTGGATGCAGGGCCAGTTCTCGCGCATGGCAGCGCTTGGCGATGTGGAGGCGCAGGGCTTCTACGGGCACCTTCTGCTGTTTCGCGGACAGGGTTTCGGCGCCCGCGAGGAAGGCCTGCGTTTGTTGCGTCTCGCCGCCGCGGCCGGTGATCACAAGGCGGCTTACCAGCTAGGCGTGCAAGCGCTGAAGGGGGATACCCGCCACGCCGGAGATGCGCAGGAAGCGGCGCGTTATTGGGCGCAAGCCGCCGAGGCGGGGCATCCGCTGGCGGCGCGCAAACTGAGTGAGCTGTATCGCAGTGGCGGGCCCGGTCTCGAGCCCGATGAAGCCCAGGCCGAGCGTTACGAAACGCGCGCCCGACAGCTGGGCCTCTGATTCACTCCGCGGTGAGGATGTGCAGGCTGTAGCCGGGCATGTTCTTCGCGTGTCGCTTGGCCTCCGACGCCAGCCCCGCCAGTTGGCTGGCATCCAGGCGCTGCCCGGCGCCGCTCTTCACGTGCACCACGCCGATCGACAGTGACAGCAGCGGATATTCCTCGCGCCGGCCCTGGCGGTTATGCGCGACGAAGCACCCTGCATCCAGGTGTTCTCTGCTGTAGAAACGCCGGCATTGGCCCTGGAAATCCTCCAGCAGGTGATTGAGCCGTTCGCGCCAATCCTGCGTCCCCAGCACCAGCATGAAGTCGTCCCCGCCGATGTGGCCGACGAAGTCCCGCGTCGGGTCCACGCGCTCGCCCAGGCACTGAGCCAGGCACAGCAGGACTTCATCGCCACGCGCATAGCCGTAGAGATCATTGAAGGGCTTGAAGCTGTCGATGTCGACGTAGCACACCACCGCTTCGCGCCCCTGTTGCAGCAGCCGCGCCAGGCACTGCTGGATAGGCACGTTGCCCGGTAGCAGGGTCAGCGGATTCGCATGGCGGGCCTGGCGGATCTTCTGTTCGGTGATCAGCTTGAGTACGTCGATCACCCGGCCCAACCCCAGATAGCGGCCGTTCAGGGTGATGATGAAGTCTTCCTCGATACGCTGCCGTGCGCGGCTGGTCAGCAGGCGGCTGACCTGCTGCAGCGACTGGCTGCGCTCCACCGCGAGGAAATCGTCGCTCATCAGCCGGCTGATCGGCTTGCGCGCATACAGCTCCGGCGCGAACGGCTTGAGCAGGGCATCGGACAAGGCATGTCGATGGACGATGCCCACCGGCTGGTCGTTGCGGTCGAGCACTGCGAGGGAGTTCAGGTTCGCCTGGGCGCGGAAAGCCTCCAGCACATCGCCGATGGGGGTACTGTCGCGCACCGCAGGTTGTTCCAGGAGCAGCGGTTCGAGGTCGGATTGTTCTTCCGCGAGCAGTGCGCCGGCACTGTCCACTTCCGGCAGCAGGGCGCGGGCGTCGCGCGGCGGTATTTCGTTTGGGCGCCCGAGCAGGTAGCCCTGCACCAGGTCCACGCCCATCTCCGAGAGCACGGCCAGCTCTTCCGGAATCTCGATGCCTTCGGCGATCACCTGGGCGCGGGAAGCATGGGCCATCTTCAGTATTGACCCGACGAACTCGCGCTTCACCGCATCCAGGTGGATGCCCTCGATGAAGTGGCGGTCGATCTTCACGTAGTCGGGGCGCAGTTCGGACCACAGGCGCAGGCTGGAATAACCGGCGCCCAGGTCGTCCAGGGCGATGGAGAAGCCCATGGCGCGGTAGTGGTGCAGCGCCGTGTCGAGCAGGGTGAAGTCCTCGATGGGGGTCTGCTCCGTCAGTTCGATCACCACGTCGCTGGGCGAGATACCGAAGGTCTGCAGCAACTGCAGGGTCCGGCCGGGCTGGTGGGTCGGCTCCAGCAGGGATTCCGGCGACACGTTGAGGAACAGTTTGCCCTCCAGTTTCAAGTCGCGGAAGCGTGCGCAGGCCTTGCGGCGGCACAGCAGCTCCAGCTGGCTGAGGCGGCCGCTGCTGCGAGCGATGCTGAACAGTGGCAGGGGGGAGTGCAGGGGGCCGTTGGACGGTCCGCGGGTGAGGGCTTCGTAGCCCACCAGGCGCCTTTCCGAAAGCGACAGGATGGGCTGGAACAGGCAGTGCAGGTCGCCGTGAGCGAGGATCTGGTCCAGGGCGCTCAACTGCTCGGTGACGGTCATGACGGTTCTCGGTGGCTGTAAACGCAAAGGGCCGGTTTCCCGGCCCTGTGCATTTCACGACAGCGTCATGACTGTTTGATTACACCTGATCAGTGTTTCGCGACCTGGGAGTCCAGATTCAGATAATCAATCAGGATATGCCCGGACTCGGTAAGGTAGGCGTCGTCCTGCGGTTTGGTCTTGTCCTCTTCCGGCAGGGCGTTCTCGTCTTCCTTCTTCAGCTCCTTGAGCGGCTCCTGGCCCTTGGATTTGCGCAGGGCATTCTCCATCGCCAGTTGACGGTTCTCGATGCTGGTCTGTTGGGCGCGACGCTTGGCTTCGTTGAGGCTGACGGTCTTCTCCTTCATCAATTCCTGAGCCAGTGCGAGACGTTCGCGGGCATAGACGAAGTCCGCGTTGTGCTCGGTGCGCACGTCGTGGCGGGTGCGCAGTTGGTCGAGGAACGGTTTGAACGGATCGGCCTGGGCCTTCAGGGCAGGCTTGATGGTGTCCCACGGCATGGAGTCGGGCAGGGCGCTCTCGCCGATTTCCTTGTCGTCGACGATGGACGGGTAGCTGATGTCCGGGATCACGCCCTGGTGCTGGGTGCTCTGGCCGGAGACGCGGTAGAACTTGGCCAGGGTCAGCTTCAGCTCGCCATGGTTCAGCGGCTGGATGGTCTGCACGGTACCCTTGCCGAAGGTCTGGCCGCCGACGATGAGCGCGCGGTGGTAGTCCTGCATGGCGCCGGCGAAAATCTCCGATGCCGAGGCGGACAGGCGGTTGACCAGCACGGTCATCGGGCCGGTGTAGAAGGCCTTGCCTTCGTCATCGTTGAGGACGTCGACACGGCCGTCGCTGTTGCGTACCAGCACGGTCGGACCCTGGTCGATGAACAGGCCGGTCAGCTCGGTGGCTTCCTGCAGGGAGCCGCCGCCGTTGTTGCGCAGGTCGATGACGATGCCGTCGACCTTGTCCTTCTGCAACTCGGCGATGAGTTTCTTCACGTCGCGGGTAGTGGACTTGTAGTCCGGATCGCCTGCGCGGTAGGCCTTGAAGTCGAGGTAGAACGCGGGCACGTCGATGATGCCCAGCTTGTAGTTCTTGCCTTCGTGGTCGATGGTGATTACCGACTTCTTCGCCGCCTGATCTTCCAGCTTCACCGCCTCACGGGTGATGGTGACGATCTTGCTGGTCTGGTCGTTCGGCGCATTGGTGGAAGGAATCACTTCCAGGCGGACCTGCGAGCCTTTCGGGCCGCGGATCAGCTTGACCACTTCATCCAGGCGCCAGCCGACCACGTCGACCATCTCGCCCTTGCCCTGGGCGACGCCGATGATCTTGTCGGAGGTGGCGATCTGCTTGCTCTTCTCGGCGGGGCCGGCCGGTACCAGGCGCACGACTTTCACGTAGTCGTTGTCGCTCTGCAGTACGGCGCCGATACCCTCCAGCGAGAGGCTCATGTTGATGTCGAAGTTTTCCGCGCTGTCCGGCGACAGGTACTGGGTGTGCGGATCGTAGGTCTGGGCGAAGGCGTTGATGTAGGCCTGGAAGATGTCTTCGCTGCGGGTCTGTTCCAGGCGCATCAGCTGGTTCTTGTAGCGCTTGGTCAGTTGTTCCTGGATGGCCTTGTTGTCCTTGCCGGCAATCTTCAGGCGCAGGACCTCGTCCTTCACCTTCTTGCGCCACAGGTCGTCCAGCGCGGCGCTGTCCTTGGCCCAGGGCGACTTCTCACGGTCGATTTCAAGCGACTCGTCGGTGGTGAAATCCATCTTGTCGACACCCTTGTTCAGGGTCGCCAGGGCGAAGTCCAGGCGCTCCTTCAGGCGGTCGAGGTGACGCTTGTAGATGGTGAAGCCGGGCTCCAGTTCGCCGCTCTTCAGGAAGTCGTCGAACTGGGTGCGCCAGGGGGCGAACTGGTCGATGTCGGCCTGGGTGAAGTACATGCGCGCCGGATCGAGAGTCTTCAGGTAGCTGTCATAGATCTTTGCCGAGCGCTCGTCGTTCAGCGGCGGCTTGTTGTAGTGGTGACGCTTGAGCAGCTCAACGATGTTGAGACTGGCGATCACCTGGTCCCGGTCGGGTTGCAGGCCGTCCCAGACATTCGGGCTGCTGGTCGCCGCGAACGAGGAAAAGGCAGTTGCGCCAAGGATGAACAACAGGGCGGTACGGGGCAAAAATCGCTTCATGCTGATTCGACTGATCGCGGAGTTATGACGCATATTAGGCCTTCTTTGGCGGCGCCGGGTTCAATCGCAGGTGAATTCGGCGCGAAGAAAGGGCCCGACCTTACGGATCGGGCCCTGCAAGGTCACTATGGAGGCACCGTGAACGCATTGCAAGGCATCGAAGG
This sequence comes from Pseudomonas sp. BB438, assembly GCF_057180225.1. NCBI lineage: Bacteria > Pseudomonadati > Pseudomonadota > Gammaproteobacteria > Pseudomonadales > Pseudomonadaceae > Pseudomonas > Pseudomonas sp. BB438. The sequence goes on along the minus strand of NZ_CM170001.1, from coordinate 4,951,756 downwards.
GCGAGTGGAGTGGGGCGAACGCCCGAAGCCGACTTGTGCACAAGGACAGATCCGTATCCAGGTCGCCGCCGCGGGACTCAACCGCGCTGACCTCCTCCAGGTGGCCGGCCTCTACCCGCCGCCGCCGGGGGCGAGCGACATCATCGGCCTGGAATGTTCCGGCGTGGTGAGCGAGGTTGGCGCGGGCAGTACCTGGCAGGTTGGCGACCGCGTCTGCGCGCTGCTGGCCGGTGGCGGTATGGCCGAGGAAGTGGTGGTGGACGAGCGCCATGCGCTGCCGGTTCCCGCCGGCCTCAGCCTGGCCGAGGCCGCTGCGCTGCCCGAGGTGTACGCCACCGCCTGGTTGAATCTGTTCATGCTCGGCGCGCTGCAACCCGGCGAAAAAGTACTGCTGCACGCGGGCGCCAGCGGCGTCGGTTCGGCCGGCATCCAGCTGTGCAAGGCCTTCGGCAGCCCGTGCTGGGTCAGTGTCGGCTCTGCCGATCGTCTGGCTTATTGCGAGGCGCTCGGCGCCGAGGGCGGCGTGTTGCGGGGGGAGAGCCTCGAATCCCTTCGGGATTTCGCGCCGTTCGACGTGATTCTCGATCCGGTGGGCGCCAACTACGCCAAGCTTGATCTGGAAATCCTCGGCCGTGACGGTCGATGGGTGGTCATCGGTCTGATGGGTGGTCGCAAGGCCGAGCTGGACCTGGCCCTGCTACTGGGCAAACGTATCCAGCTGATTGGTTCGACCCTGCGCTCGCGCGATGCCGACTTCAAGGCACAACTGATCGCCGAGCTGGGGCAGAGGGTCTGGCCGCTGTTCGAGTCCGGCAAGCTGAGTCCGCAACTGGAGCGCACCTTCCCGGTACGCGACGCGCAAGGAGCGTTCGATGCCCTGGCAAGCAACCAGGTGCAGGGCAAGGTAGTGGTGCTGATCGACGAGAGCCTGAGCTGACCCGCTTGCGCCATGGAAAAGGGCCGCATCTGCGGCCCTTTTTTCAGGTGAAACGTCACTTCCAGTTCAGGACGTCCCAGCCCATCTTCTGCGCATGTTCCAGCAGCACCGGATCGGCGTTCACCACGTGCGGCTTGCCCACCAGTTTGAGCAGCGGCAGGTCATTGCGCGAGTCGGAGTAGAAGTGCGCCTCGGCCAGCGGGCTGTCGTCACCCTCGAGCAGGTCGAGCAGGCGCAGGACCTTGCCCTCGCGGTAGGTGAGCACGCCCACGGTGCGGCCGGTGTAGTGGCCGTCGACCACTTCCAGGTCGATCGCCAGCACTTCGTCGATGCCGATGCGCTCGGCGATGGGCTGGACCAGGTGCACGCCCGAAGCGGAGATCACCAGCGGGCGATCGCCGGCCTCGCGGTGGCGGGCGAGCGTGCTGCAGGCGTCGCTGTGGATCAGCGGCTCGATCACGTCTTCGACGAAGGTGCCGACTTCCCGCTCGATCTCATCCACGCTGCGCCCGGCCATCGGCTCCAGAGCGAAGGCCATGTAGTCCTCCATGGGCAGCTTGCCCTGCGCGTACAGCGCCATCAGCTCGGCGTCGCGCTTGAGGAACGACTCCGCGTCCACCCAGCCCAGATCGGCCATGCGCTGGCTCCACAGGCTCGCGCAGTCGCCGTCGATCAGGGTGTCGTCGAGGTCGAATATCACCAGGGCCATCAGGCCACCTCCCGAATGCTTTCAATGTCGATGTGCAAGCCGAGCTCGGTGCCGGCCGGGTACAGGCGCTCGGCGCTGCGGTTGAGGACGTCCACGGTCAGCTCGACGCCGCTGGCGTCGACCCGGTAGCGGATCACGTTGCCCAGCAGGCTGTGGGAGAGTACCCGAACCGGGATGCCTTCGCCCGGCTCCACGCTCAGGCGCAGGGACTCGGGGCGGATCGCTACCTGTTGGCGGAACGGTCGGTCCAGCAGTTGGGTGGCCTGGCCCGCGTCGAGCAGGTTGTAGTTGCCGATGAAGCCGGCGGCGAAGGCGTTTTCCGGTGCGGTGTAGAGGGTCTCGGCGTCACCACTCTGGACAATGCGCCCGGCGTTCATCAGTACGATGCGGTCGGACAGCGTCAGTGCTTCTTCCTGGTCGTGGGTGACGAACACCGTGGTCAGTTTCAGCTCCTGCTGGATGCGCCGGATCTGTTCGCGCAGGTGTTTGCGGATGCGTGCGTCCAGCGCCGACAGCGGCTCGTCGAGCAGCAGCAGGCGCGGGCGAGTGACCAGCGAGCGGGCCAGGGCGACACGTTGGCACTGGCCGCCGGACAGCTGGTGCGGATAGCGCGCCGCCAGCGGGCCGAGCTCGACCATCTCCAGCGCCTCGCGCACGCGCTGGGTGGATTCTGCCGCCGGCACCTTCTGCATGCGCAGGCCGAAGGCGACGTTCTGCTCCACCGTCATGTTGGGGAACAGCGCGTAGCTCTGGAACACCATGGCGATGCCGCGCTTCTGCGGGCTTTTCGGCACGATGTCCTCGCCGTCCAGCAGGATGCGCCCGCTGTCCACCGCGGTGAGGCCGGCGATGCAGCGCAACAGCGTGGATTTGCCGCAGCCGCTGGGGCCGAGCAGGGTAACGAACTCACCGCGCTCGGCGGCGAAGTCGATGTCCTGGAATACCGTGGTGGTGCCGTAGCTCTTGTTCAGTGTCTCGACGCTGAGGAAGCTCATGTCAGGTCTTGTCCTTGTTCAGGCGATTTGCCGCCCAGGTGAGCAGCAGGACGAAGAGGAAGTAGGAGACCACCACCGCGCTGGTGTAGTGGCCGCTGCTGTTGCGCATGTTGTTGAGGAACACCTGCAGCGTCTCGTAGCGGGTGCCCACCAGCAGGTTGGCGAAGACGAACTCGCCGATGAGGAAGCTGAAGGACAGGAACAGCGCCACCATCAGGCCTTTGCGCAGGTTCGGCAGCACCACCAGCAGGGCGGCCTGCCAGGTGCTGGCGCCGAGCAGGTGGGCGGCGTCCATCAGGTCGTGCAGGTTGATTGCCTGCAGGTTGTTGCTGATCGCCCGGTACATGAAGGGCAGGGCGATGGTGAAGTAGCAGCCGATCAGGATCCATGGCGTGCCGACGATGGGCACCGGACCCGAAGCATAGAGTTGCAGCAGGCCGACCGACGACACCACCGGCGGCACCGCGAAGGGCAGCAGGATCAGCACGTTCATCAGCGCGTCCAGGCGCGGGAAGTAGTAATGGATGACGAACATCAGCGGCAGCACCAGCACCACGCTCAGGATCAGCGCGCCGAAGCACACCAGCAGCGACTGGCCGAAGGCGACGAGGAAGCGCGGGTCGCTCCAGAGCGTCAGGAGCCATTTCAGGGTCAGCCCGTCCGGCAGCACGCTGGCGCTCCACGAGGTGGCCAGCGAATAGAGCAGGGTGGCCGCCAGCGGCACCAGCAGGATCAGGAACAGCGCATAGACCACCACGCGGTGGTACAGCGGACTAGCGTTTCTGGACATGGTAGCTCCGGCGCAGCAGCCACTGGTGGGCCAGGGTAATGATGCTCATCAGGCCGACCAGCACCATCGCCAGCGCGCTGGCCATGTTCGGGTCGAGGAACACGTCGCCCGAGACCAGCCCGGCAATGCGGATCGGCACCACGTTGAAGTTGCCGGTGGTCAGCGAGTACACCGTGGCGTAGGCGCCCAGGGCGTTGGCCAGCAGGATGACGAAAGTGCCGAGCAGCGCCGGCGTCAGCACCGGGATGCCGATGTGTCGCCAGAATGCCCACTGGCTGGCGCCCAGCAGCGCCGCGGATTCGCGCCAGTCCTCGCGCAAGGCGTCGAATGCCGGGTAGAGCAGCATCACGCCCAGGGGAATCTGGAAGTAGGTGTAGAGGATGATCAGGCCGGTCTTCGAGTAGAGGTTGAAGTCCTGGATGATCCCCGCCTGCTTCAGCAGCAGCGTGATCGCGCCGTTGAAGCCCAGGATGATGATGAACGCGAAGGCCAGCGGTACCCCGGCGAAGTTGCTGGTCATGTTGGCGAAGGCCATCACGAAGTCGCGCAGCTTGCTGTCCACCTGGCGCAGCGAGTAGCTGCCGAGGATGGCGATGAACAGGCCGATCAGGCTCGACCACAGCGAGATTTCCAGGCTGTAGCGGATCGCCTGGAGGTAGAAGGGCGAGCCGAATATCTCGCTGAAGTTGGCCAGGCCCCAGCCGTCGCCGGTGCGCACGCTGTTGATCATCACCCACAGCAGCGGCGCGAGCTGAAAGGCGAAGAAGAACAGCGCGAAGGGCAGCAGGCAGAGCAGGGCGAAGAGTTTTCCGGTGTTCGATCTCATGCCTTGAGCAACTCCCGGCAGACCGGTTTGTCGTGGGCGACGCCGAGCATTTCGCAGAGCGTGCCGCAGAGTTCGACCTGGCGCGGGCGCGCCTGGCCATCGAGGCTGAACGCTTCGCCGAAGACGAACAGCGGTACCTCGCGCTCCTCGGCGAGGATGCCGCCGTGGCTGCGGTCGTCGTTCATGCCGTGGTCGGCGGTAACCATCACCTGGTAGCCGGCGGACAGCCACTGGTGCAGGTACTCGGAAAGGATGATGTCGACGTGCCGCGCGCTGTTGCGGTACTGCGGCGTGCCCAGGCCGTGCTTGTGGCCGGCGTCGTCGATGTTCATCGGGTGCACCAGCAGGCAGTTCGGTGCATGCCGGCGGCGCAGCGACTCGGCATCGGTGAACAGGTGCGAGTCGGGGTAATGGTCGGTCCAGTAGAAGTGGCCGTGCTGGATCGGCAGGGATTGGTCGTCGGTATGACGGTCGCGCGCGGGATCGAACGGCGTGCGGTTATACAGCTCGCTGACCCAGTGGTAGGCCGCCGCCGCAGTCGTCAGGCCGGCGTCGCGGGCGTAGTGGAACAGGCTGCGCTGGTTGGACAGCCGCGACACGTCGTTGTGCAGGATGCCGCTGTCGATGGGGCGCACGCCGGTGAGGATGCATTCGTAGAGTGGACGGGACAGCGAGGGCAGCTCGCATTCGAGCCGGTAGAGCTGGCCGCGGCCGGCGTTGCACAGGGCCTGCAGGTGGCCCATGCAGTCGTGGGCGACGCTGTAGTTGAGGCCGTCGAGGACGACCAGGATGACGTCGTGGCGCATGGGGCGGGGCCTTCGTCAAACGCGGCCGCCCCGGCGCGAACCGGGGCGGCTGGGCGTCATTGCATGTTGATGATGACGTTTTCCTGCCACATGCGCGGCAGACGCTTGGAGGTCTCTTCCCAGGCCTTGGCGTCCTTGATCGGTTGGGCCTTGGCGTACTGCTCGTTGGGCAGCAGCTTGGCCTTCACGTCGGCCGGCAGGGTGAGGTGCTCGGCGCGGATCGGCCGGGCGTTGCCCTTGGCCAGGTTGATCTGGCCGGCGTCGCTGAAGATGTACTCGCGGGCCAGCTTGGCGGCGTTCGGGTTCTTCGCGTACTTGTTGATGATGGTGGTGTAGCCGGAGATCACCGAGCCGTCGGAGGGGATCAGCACCTCGAAGCGGGCCGGGTCGATCTGGTCGCGGTAGCTCAGGCCGTTGAAGTCCCAGACGATGCCGACTTCCACTTCACCCTTCTCCAGGGTGTTGATCACCGGGTTGGTCAGCGACAGGCGGCCCTGCTTGGCCAGCTGGGCGAAGAACTCCAGGCCCGGCTTGATGTTCTTCTCGTCACCGCCGTTGGCGATGCTCGCGGCCAGTACGCCGTTGACCGCCTGGGCCGCGGCGCTGACGTCACCGATGGTGACCTTGTACTTGCCCTTGAGCAGATCGGCCCAGCTGTGCGGGACGTCCTTCACCAGCTGCTTGTTGACGATGAAGGCAATGGTGCCGGTGTAGGCGAGCGCCCAGTGGCCGTCCTTGTCCTTGGCCCATTCCGGGACCTGGTCCCAGGTGCTGGGCTTGTAGGGCTGGCTGACGTCCATCTGCAGGGCGATGGGGCCGAAGGCAGCGCCCACGTCACCGATGTCGGCGCTGGCGTTTTCCTTCTCGGCCTTGAACTTGGCCAGCTCCTGCGCCGAGCTCATGTCGGTGTCCATGTGCTTGAGGCCGTACTTGCTTTCCAGGTCCTTCCAGGTGTCCTTCCAGTTCGCCCAGCTGTCGGGCATGCCCACGCTGTTGACCTGGCCTTCCTTGCGGGCGGCGGCTTCCAGCGATTGCAGATCGGCGTTGGCCGCCATCGCGAGGCCACTGCCAATGGCAATGGCCGATCCCAGCAGTGAAGCAAGCAAGCGTTTCATTCGGTGCTCCTTCGGATGAAGTTCAGTGTTTTCAAGCGTGGTCTAGATCAGCAAGACGCAGGCCAATCTAAGCGGGGCGGATGACAGTTTGATGTAAGCCCCAGGCGCGCCGGCCTTTCCGTGAGCGGCCGGCGGGTCGTCGCAGAAAAGCGTAGACCATCGGCAATGCCCTGATCCGCCTGGTCTACGCTGGTGTCGTTAACTGGCATGGGCGGTGCTTGAAAGATCATTGTCACCGGACGGTCATCGGGCTTTCCTAGGATGGCCGCACCCCGTCGGGGGAAAGAAATGCCCTGTTCTGGGGCTGGACTAGTCCAAAAGAGGGAATCGAATGCGCGATACAGCGCTACCCACGGTCACCGCGATCTGCCGCGCACTCATCGAGCAGATCGACAGCGGCCTGCTCAGCGCCGGCGGCAAGCTGCCGGCCGAGCGCAAGCTGAGCGAGCTGTTCGACACGACGCGGATCACCCTGCGCGAGGCGCTGGGGCAACTGGAGGCGCAGGGGCTGATCTACCGCGAGGAGCGTCGCGGCTGGTTCGTCTCGCCGCCGCGCCTGCTGTACAACCCGCTGGTACGCAGCCACTACCACGCCATGGTGGAAGGGCAGGGCCGGGTGCCGGCGACCGAGGTGCTGTCGGCTCGGCAGGTTCCCGCCAGTGCGGCGATCTGCGAGCTGCTGGAATTGCCGGCGCTGTCCAGCGTCTACCAGATCCGCCGGGTGCGGCGGGTGGACGGGAGGCTGGTGCTCTACGTCGAGCACTACCTCAACCCGGCCTACTTCCCGGGCATTCTCGACAGTGACCTGACCTGCTCACTCACCGAGCTGTATGCCAGTCGCTACGACATCCGCTACGGCCGCGTGCGCTTCGACATGGTGCCTACCGCGCTGCACGGCGAGGCGGCCAGCGTGCTGCGGGTCGCCGAGGGCAGCCCCGCGCTGCGCATCACCCGCATCAACGGCGACCAGCACGGTCGCATCATCGATTGCGACCTGGAGTTCTGGCGGCACGATGCCATCCACGTCAGTGTGGAAGTGCCGGACTGAATCGGTAATCAGCTGCAGGAGCGCGCCATGTGCGCGATCACGGACATGGCCCGCTCCTGCAGGGGGAAATCAGCGATCCGGGTTCCACTCGGGATAGGCGGGAATCCCGTCCTGCGCCAGCCAGGATCGGTCGTGGGAGACCCAGATATGCCGCGCCGGTCGCGTGCCCGGATCGTCGTCCAGGCTGGCCACGCGCACGATGACGTGAGGCTGGCCGGCGCGCTCGGCGATCAGCTGCGTCCCGCAGCGCGGGCAGAACTTGCGCAGTTTGCCCGGGGACGATTCGTAGGCTGTCACCTTGTCCTCGCCGCGGGTCCAGCGAAAGTGCTCGCGCATTACCCCCGCGGTGCTGGCGAAGGCCGCCGAGTGCGCCTTCTGGCACGTCCGGCAGTGACAGTGGCCGATGGGCATGTCCAGGCCGTCGATCTCATAGCCGATGTCGCCGCACAGGCAGCTTCCGTTGAACGGCATGGCGGGCTCTCCTCGAAGACGCTTCAGAATAAAAAACGCCCGGCGGGGCCGGGCGTTCGGGTCAGGGCAGGTCGGCGCTGTCGTAGAAGGCGCTGAGTACCTTGGCCAGGTAGTGCAGGTCCTGGCTGCCGGCCAGCTCGCGGATGGAATGCATGGCGAACGTTGGCAGGCCGATGTCTACGGTGCGCACGCCGATCTGGCTGGCGGTGATCGGGCCGATGGTGGAGCCGCACCCCATGTCGCTGCGGGTGACGAAGCTCTGCACCGGCACTTCGTTTTCCAGGCACAAGTGGCGGAAGAAACCGGCGGTCTCGCTGTTGGTGGCGTAACGCTGGTTGCTATTGATCTTGATCACCGGGCCGCCATTGAGCTTCGGGCCGTGGTTGCCGTCGTGCTTGTCGGCGTAGTTCGGGTGCACGCCGTGGGCGTTGTCGGCGGAGACCAGCAGCGAGCGCTGCACGGTGCGGGTGAAGGCGTCGCCCTCGGGCAGCAGGCGGCGCAGCACCTGCTCCAGGAATGGGCCGTCGGCGCCACAGGCGGAGCAGGAGCCCACTTCCTCGTGGTCGGTGCAGACCAGCACGCCGCTCTGCTCGTCGCTGCTGCCCAGCAGGGCCTGCAGGCCGGCGAAGCAGGACAGCAGGTTGTCCAGGCGGGCGCCAGCGATGAAGGCCTGGTCCAGGCCGATCACGGCGGCGCGCTGGGTGTCGTAGAAGCTCAGTTCGTAGTCGAGGATGGCGTCGGCGGTGATGCCGTGCTCCAGCTGAAGCTGTTCGCCGAGCAGGTCGCGGAAGTCACGAGTCTCGCCGGCGGCGACCTGGGCGAGGATCGGCGGCAGTTCGGTCTGCGCGTTGATCGACCAGCCGAGGTTGGCCTCGCGGTTGAGGTGGATCGCCAGGTTCGGGATCACCGCGATGGGCGCCTTGAAGTCGATCAGCTTGCTCTCGACCTTGCCGGCCAGGCGGAAGGTGACGCGCCCGGCCAGGGACAGGTCGCGGTCGAACCAGGGGGCGAACAGCGCGCCGCCGTAGACTTCGACACCCAGCTGCCAGTACCCGCTGCGTACCAGCTCGGGGTTCGGCTTGACGCGCAGGCAGGGGCTGTCGGTGTGCGCACCGACCAGGCGCAGGCCGTTCTCCAGCAGCGGCGCGGTGCCAAGCTTGAAGGCGATCAGCGAGGAGTCGTTACGGGTGACGTAATAGCGACCACCGCCTTCGGTGCGCCAGGCGTCGCGCTCGTCCAGGCGCTGGTAGCCGGCTTCTTCGAGACGAAGGGCGAGGGCCTGGGTGGCGTGGAAGGGGGTGGGGGAGGCCGCGAGGAAATCGATCAGGCCCTGGTTGAGTTCTGCACGCATGGGTAACTCCGGACAGCGAATGGCCGGAAGTTTAACGTAAATGCGGGAATCTGCGGCCAGGGTAGCACCACTGCAGGAGCGCCTCATGGGCGCGATCGCGGGCGTGGCCCGCTCCTGCAGGAACGTGCGCGGTCAGAACGGCGCAGGCGACGCGAAGCGCAGGCGCTCGCCGGTCTGCGGGTGGGTCAGTGCCAGCATGCTGGCATGCAGGCACAGGCGATCGCGCTGGGCCAGGGCCTCGCCTTCGGCGTACAGGCGGTCGCCCAGCAGCGGATGGCCGATGCTCAGCATGTGCACGCGAAGCTGGTGCGAGCGGCCGGTGATCGGGGTCAGTTCGACGCGGCTCCAGTTGCCGTGGCGTTCCATTACGCGCCAGAAGGTCAGCGCATGCCGGCCCTGCTCGAAGTCCACCACGTGGCGCGGCTTGGTCGGCGGGTCGTAGCGCAGCGGTGCCTCGATGCGGCCGCTGTCCAACTCGGGTTCGCCCCAGCACAGCGCGGTGTAGGCCTTCTCGGTCTCGCGGTCGTGGAACTGGCGGGACAGCTCGCGGTGGCTGTCGGCGTCGCGGGCCAGCACGATCAGGCCGGAGGTTTCCCAGTCCAGGCGGTGGACGATGCGCGCCTCCGGGTAGCCGTTCTCCTGCAGGCGGGTGATCAGGCAGTCCTTGTTGTCGTCCGCGCGGCCGGGCACGGAGAGCAGCAAGGTGGGCTTGTTCACCACCAGCAGGGCGGCGTCCTCATGGACGAATTCGATCTGGGAAAGCGGCATGGAAGCTCGTACGCGAAATAAGTGAGACAGAAACGACTGCGGCGGCCGAGGCCGCCGCAGGTTCACCCGGGTCGGATCAACGCTCCGGCAGGGTGATGTTGAGTTCCAGGATCGAACAGCTGCCCTGGTTGGCCAGCTCGACCTGGACTTGTTCCTGGTCGATGGGCACGTATTTGCGGATCACTTCCAGCAGGTCTTTCTGCAGCTGCGGGAGGTAGTCCGGTTGCGAACGGTTGCCGCGCTCATGGGCGACGATGATCTGGAGTCTTTCTTTCGCGATGGATGCGCTGTTTTGCGACTTCCGGCTGCGGAAGAAATCTAAAAGGCTCATTCACGTCCTCCGAACAGTCGTTGCAGGAATCCTTTCTTCTGCACGTCGAGGAAACGGTGGGGCATTTCTTTGCCCAGCAGTCGCTCGACGGCGTCGCTGTACGCCTGGCCGGCATCGCTTTCTTCGTCGAGGATGACCGGTACGCCCTGGTTGGATGCCTTGAGCACCGCCTGGGATTCCGGGATCACGCCGAGCAGACGGATGGCCAGGATTTCCTCGACGTCTTCGACGCCAAGCATTTCGCCCTTGGTGACGCGCTCGGGGTTGTAGCGGGTCAGCAGCAGGTGTTCCTTGATCGCGTCCTCGCCTTTCTCGGCGCGGGCGGATTTGCTGGCCAGCAGGCCCAGCATGCGGTCGGAGTCACGGACCGAGGACACTTCCGGGTTGGTCACGACGATCGCCTCGTCGGCGTAGTACATGGCCAGGTGGGCACCTTTCTCGATGCCGGCCGGGGAGTCGCAGATCACGTAGTCGAAGGACTGCTTGAGCTCTTCGATGACCTTGCCGACGCCTTCCTGGGTGAGTGCGTCCTTGTCGCGGGTCTGGCTGGCGGCGAGCACGAACAGGTTCTCGAGGCGCTTGTCCTTGATCAGGGCCTGGGTCAGGGTCGCTTCGCCGTTGATGACGTTGACGAAGTCGTACACCACGCGGCGTTCGCAGCCCATGATCAGGTCGAGGTTACGCAGGCCCACGTCGAAGTCGACGATGACGGTCTTGTGGCCGCGCAGGGCCAGGCCGGTGCCGATGGCTGCGCTGGTGGTGGTTTTACCGACGCCACCCTTACCGGAAGTGACTACGAGGATCTTGGCCAAGGTGATTCACCCCAAAGAAAAAACGAAGAATTCTGGTCCCTGAAAGTCGCGGCAGTATCCGTTAAAGGCGGGTGATGTTCAACACGTCACCCGACAGGCTGACGTGCACCGCCTGGCCCCATTGCGGACTGCGTCGCAGGTCTTCGGCGACCTTGTAATTACCAGCGATGGACACCAGTTCGGCGGCCAGTTGCTGACAGAAAATACGTGCGCTCGTATCGCCCTTGACGCCGGCCAGGGCGCGTCCGCGCATCGGACCGTACACATGGATATTGCCGTCGGCGAGAAGTTCCGCACCCGGGCTGACGGGGGCGAGGACGATCAGGTCACCGCCGGCGGCATAAATCTGCACGCCACCGCGTACCGGGGTCGTCACCAGCTTGGTCGGGCGAACCACCGGCGCCGGCGGCTCGGCCGGTTTCTCGGGGGCGGCTTCGGCTTCCTTGGCCGCTTCCGGCGTTTCGGGGGTTGCCCCAGCCGCCACGTCGGTCGGTTTCCCGGCGTTGGCCTCGGTGGGCTGCTCGGCCGGCTTCTCTGTCGTTTTCTCGGCTTGCACGCCAGCGCCGGCGGCCTGCTCGACCACCTTCTCGGAAAGTTTCTCGCCACGCGGCCGTCGTACCGGGGCTGCACCGGTCACCTGCGGGAGCGTGTCCTTGGGCTCGACTGCACGTTCGCGGGCGGAGCCGGACGGTGGAAGCACGGGGATATCGAACATGGTGGCCAGGCGGATGTCTTCCTCGCGGCTGGCGCGGATGGCCAGGGTGCGCAGGCCGTGGCGGCGGCAGATGTCCAGCACGCCTTGCAGGTCGAGCTGGCCTTCGCCGTCGGGCAGCTTGTCCAGTGCCAGCACGAGCGGGGTGTCGCGGAAGAAGTTGGGCGCCTGGGCGACCTTGTCCGCGAGCTGGCGCTCCAGACGCGGCAGGTCATTGTGGGCCAGTTCCAGAACGGTGACGGCCAGCATGCTGCCCTTGAGCTGGAATACGGGATCGTGGTCGAGAAGGTCGGCTTGGCTCATGGTCAGGCTGCATCACTAAATGGTGTGGACTTATAACGGAGCGCCCCGGCAGCCGCAAGCGTGGCTGAACGCCAGGGCGCGAAGGCGGGCACGGCATGCGCCGGCAAGGTAGAATGTCGGGCTTTGACGTTGCCGGAAAGTTCCATGGACCGCCCCACCTTTCGCCGTGAGTTCCTTCATCCCCGCCACTGGCCGCTCTGGCTCGGCCTCGGTGTGCTCTGGTTGGTGGTGCAGTTGCCGTACCCGGCACTTCTGGGCCTGGGGCGCCTCCTGGGTGCGCTGATGTACCGCGTGGTCGGCAGCCGCCGAGCGATTGCCGCGCGCAACCTGGAACTGTGCTTCCCGGAACTCTCCGCCGCCGAGCGCAAGCGTCTGCTCAAGGAAAACTTTGCGTCCACCGGCATCGCCTTCTTCGAGATGGCCATGAGCTGGTGGTGGCCGAAGGCGCGACTGGCCAAGCTCGCCCATATCGAAGGCATCGAGCACCTGAAAAAGGCCGAGGCCGAAGGCAAGGGCGTGATCCTCATGGCCATGCACTTCACCACCCTGGAGATCGGCGCGGCGCTGCTCGGCCAGGTGCAGACCATCGACGGCATGTACCGCGAGCACGACAATCCGGTGTTCGACTTCGTCCAGCGTACCGGTCGCGAGCGCCACAACGCCGACGCCACCGCCATCGAGCGTGAGGACGTGCGCGCCATGCTCAAGGTGCTGCGCGCCGGCCGCGCCATCTGGTATGCGCCGGACCAGGACTACGGCATCAAGCAGAGCCTGTTCGTGCCGCTGTTCGGCATCCAGGCCGCCACCGTCACCGCCACCACCAAGTTCGCCCGGCTGGGCCGCGCGCTGGTGCTGCCCTTTACCCAGTCACGGCTGGCGGACGGTTCCGGCTACCGCCTGACCATCCATCCGCCGCTGGAAGACTTCCCCGGCGAGAGCGAGGAGGCCGACTGCCTGCGCATCAACCAGTGGGTGGAAAGCGAGATTCGCCGCCAGCCCGAGCAGTACCTCTGGGCACACCGCCGCTTCAAGAGTCGCCCCGAGGGCGAGCCGAAGCTCTACGAGAAGAAAAAGTAGGTCGGGGCGGACTACTCTGGAAACGACGCGACAAGGACTTCTGCCGTGACCGACTCCGCCACTCCAGCGCAGCTATCACCAGCCGTTACAGGCCTGATCCTCTCCGGCGGCGGTGCACGGGCGGCCTACCAGGTCGGCGTGCTGGCCGCCATTGCCGAATTGCTGCCCGAGGGCGCCGAGAACCCCTTTCCAGTGATCGTCGGCACCTCTGCCGGCGCCATCAACGCCGTCGGGCTGGCCTGTGGGGCGTTGTCCTTCACCGGGGCGGTGGAGCGATTGACCAAGGTCTGGAAGGGCTTCCGCACTGGCCAGGTATACCGCGCCGACTGGCCCGGCGTGTTCAGCCAGGCCTTCAAGTTCCTCGGCCACAGCCTGCTCGGGCTGGGCAAGCGCGAGCCGGTGGCACTGCTGGACAGCACACCGCTGCGCTATCTCCTCGAGCGTGAGCTGGACCTGTCCGGCATTGCTGCCGCCGTGCGTCGTCGCAACCTGCGTGCGGTCGCCGTGACCGCCTTCGGTTACGAGTCCGGCCAGGCGGTGACCTTCTACCAGGGGCGCGCCACCATCGATCCCTGGCTGCGCCACCGGCGCATCGGCGTGCCGACGCGCTTGCAGATCGAGCACCTGCTCGCCAGCTCGGCCATCCCACTGCTGTTTCGCCCGGTGAAGATTCTCCGCGAGTTCTTCGGCGACGGCGCGGTGCGCCAGCAGGCGCCGATCAGCCCGGCGCTGCACCTGGGCGCCAACCGTGTCCTGGTGATCGGTGTCAGCGGCAACCCGACACTGGGCAGTGCCAACGAGCAGGTGGCCAACTACCGCACGGGCCAGCCGCCGAGCCTGGCGCAGGTGGGCATCCATCTCTTGAACAGCACCTTCATCGACAGCCTCGAAGGCGATATCGAACTGCTGCACCGCATCAACTTCCTCAGCTCCCTGGTGCCCGAAGAGGCGCGCCGGGCGACGCTGGGGCTGGCGCCGGTCGACGTGCTGCTGATTTCGCCGAGCAGGCCGCTGGACGAGATTGCCGCGCAGTACCGCCATGAGCTGCCGAAGGCGCTGCGCCTGTTCCTGCGCGGGCCCGGGGCGACCAAGGCGAGCGGAGCGGGGGTGCTCAGCTATCTGCTGTTCGAGCCCGGCTACTGCAATGCGCTGATCGAACTGGGTTATCGCGATGCCATGGAAAAGCGCGCGGAGATCGCGCGCTTTCTGGGGATGGAAGACTGGTCGCTGTAATCTGGGTGACTGGCTCCCGGATGAAAAGCAGGGAGCTGGCGGGGACTCAGACGGCGAAGACGCCGTCGCGGTAGTCACGCAGGGCCTGCTCGATTTCCTCGCGGCTATTCATCACGAACGGACCGTACTGCACGATCGGCTCATCGAGCGGCCTGCCGGCCAGCAGCAGGACGCGTGCCCCCTTGTCGCTGGAGAGCTGGATCTCGTCGCCCTGACCCAGGCGCACCAGGCGGTTGGTGGCGACGGTTTCGTCGCCGCGCTCGCCCGGCACCTGCAGCGAACCTTCGTAGACGTACAGCATCACCCGATGGCCTGCCGGAATGCGCGGCGCCACGAAGGCGCCTGCCGGCAGCACCAGGTCGTAGTAGTGCGGCTCGGTGCCGGGGCGCTGCACGGCGCCGTCGATGGCGGTCTCGCCGTCATCGAAGCGACCGGCGATCACGGTCACGTCCACGCCTTGGCTGGTCGTCACGCGGGGCACGTCTTCCGGTTCGATGTCGCGGTAGCCGGCCGGGGACAGCTTGTCCTTCGCCGGCAGGTTCAGCCACAGCTGGAAGCCGCGCATGGTGCCCTCCACCTGCTCGGGCATCTCGCTGTGAATGATGCCGTGGGCCGCGGTCATCCACTGCACGCCACCGGGCTTGAGCAGGCCGGTATTGCCCAGGTGGTCCTCGTGGCGCATGCGCCCTTCGAGCATGTAGGTCACGGTCTCGAAGCCGCGGTGCGGGTGCGCCGGGAAGCCGGCGATGTAGTCATCGGGATTCTGCGTGTCGAACTGGTCGAGCATCAGGAATGGATCGAAGCGTTCGATGCCGGGGCCGCCGATCACGCGCGTCAGGCGCACGCCGGCGCCGTCGGAGGCCGGGTGGCCGATGTGCTGGTCGATCACGGTACGTAGACGGGTCATGGGGACCTCCTTGATCTGTGAATGGAGATCATCCTAGTCCCAAATGATGGATAAATGGTTGCGAGTTTTTCAGTCTAGCTATCGATTAAATCGATTGGTTAATGAAGGAAAAACCGCCGCCCGAAGGTGGCGGTTCCGGGTCACTCCTGGATCTGCAGGCGCCGGGCTTCGGTGTAGAAATAGCGCAGTTTTTCGTACTCGAAGGGCGTGTTCATCTGCCCGTAGCGGAAGCTGTTGCTGTAGCGCTTGTCGATGATTTCCAGGACCGGCAGCTCCCAGTAGTCGCTGCTCAGGTCCGAGTAGTCCAGGTAGTTCACTTCGCGGGCGGCGACGAAGTCGGTGACCAGCCCGCCAGTGTCGCGCAGGTTGGACGGGCCGAGGATCGGCAGCATCAGGTAGGGACCTTCCGGTACGCCCCAGTAGCCCAGGGTCTGGCCGAAGTCCTCGCTGACCTTCGGCAAGCCCATGGCGGTCGCCGGGTCCCACAGGCCACCGACGCCGAGAATTGTGTTGAACAGCAGCCGCGCGGTGCTGTTCGCCGCGCGCTCGACCTTGAGCTGGCCGACGCTGTTGAGCAGGGTTGTGACTTCCCCCAGGTTGCCGAAGAAGTTGCTCACGCCCATGCGTACGAAGCGCGGGGTGACGTACTCGTAGCCGTGCACCACGGGCAGGAACACCCATTCGTCGAAGCGGTAGTTGAAGTGGTAGACGCGGCGGTTCCACGACTCCCAGGGGTCGTAGACGTTGAGGGCGTCGAAGGTGGCGCGCTCGAACTCGCGCTGGTCGAGGCCGGGGTTGAATTTCAGCGCATCCAGCGGGTGCTTGAAGCCGTCTTCGTCCGGTGCCATGTCGAAGGCAGTGGAGGTCGGCGTGTGTACCGGGCGCGGTTCCTCGGCCTGGGCGAGGCCGCAGGCCAGCAGCAGGGCGAGGGTCCAGGAGTGGCGAAGTGGCATGGAGTCAGTTCCCTGTCTGCGCGGTGGCGATGCCTGTGGCCGAGGCATTCTGTCCCTTGAAGAAGTCCAGCATGTCCTGGGCGTTCACGCGGTAGTTGAGGTTGCCGCAGTGGCCGCCGCGCGGGTAGAGCGTCAGGCGGTCGCCGAAGGTGCGGCGCAGGAAGCCGATGTCGCCCGGGCCGAGGATGACGTCGTCGGCGTTGTGCATGACGGCGACCTTCGGGCTCTCCTTCAGGTAGTCCTGGACACCGTAAAGGCTCACCTGGTCGATGAGCTGCGGCAGGCTGCCGCCGTCGTACTTGGCGCGCCACAGCGGCATCAGCTGCTCCGTCATGTAGCACTCGAAATCGCACTGCATGGCGCGCTTGAAGAAGGGCGTCAGGCTGGTGCCTTCGGTGATCGGGTACTTGGGCGGAGTGATCAGGCCGCGGCGGTTGATCAGGTCCGAGGTGAAGGCGATGTCGGCGGAGGAGAAGCGGAACACCGCGCCGATCAGCATGGCCATCTCCTCGTTGGAGAGGTGCTGCTTGGATTGCTGCAGGTCGAAGAGGAAGGCGTCGTTGAGGTCGACGTAGCCTTTCTGCTCGAAGTAGCGGGTCAGCTTGGCCAGCACCACCTGGTAGAAGGTGTTGGTGTCGTTGATGCCCTTGACCTGGGTCTGCACCAGCTTGTCGAGGTTGCTCACCGAGGTGTAGAGGTTCACCGGTGGGTTGAGCAGCAGCACGCGCTTGAAGTTGAAGCTGCGACGGGTTTCATCGAGCTTGCTGACGAAGGCGGCGTGCAACGCGCCGAGGCTGTAGCCGGTCAGGTAATAGTCGGTGACGGGCAGGTCCGGGTGCTGCGCGCGCACGGCTTGCATCACGCGGTACAGGTCATCGGCGTCGTCCGGCGTGTAGCCGGGGGTGGCGATATGGGAGGCGCCGACCATGAAGTCCCAGCTGGTCGGTGAGGACAGTTGCACCACGTGGTAGCCGGCGTTGTAGAACAGGCGCTTGAGATACTCCGGGGTACTGCTGGCGTAGTTGGCGCCGGTACCGGCGATGATGAAGACCAGCGGCGCTGCATGCCGCTGCCAGGCGAGGCGGTAGTGCAGCTTCTTCACCGGCCAGAAATTGCTCGGTAGCTCGTATTCGCGCTCGGGGCGCAGCTTGAGCGCGTAGTCGGACTGACGGATGTTGTCGTCCGACGGCAGTTGCGGGCGCAACTCCGGCGGGGTGGTGGCGATGGTGGCTTCGAACGGGTTGACCAATGGGTAGCCATAGTTGGCCTGATCCACGTCGCGGGCGGAAGCGGGCCCGGCGAGTCCCAGTGCGAGGAAGCCCAGCAGGGCCGCCGCGCGGCAAAGAAATGTCATCGTATGAAGTCCTTTCAGGAGAGGCCAACTCTAGGGTGACCGCCGGATAAGACCAGCGCATTTCCGACAAGTGCGATTGATGTTCAGCCCTTGCGTGCCAGGTCTTTCAGCGCGTCACCGGTTAGACGATAGACGGTCCATTCGTCCTGTGGGCGCGCGCCCAGGCTGCGGTAGAAGCCGATCGCAGGCTCGTTCCAGTCGAGCACCGACCATTCCAGTCGTCCACAGTCGCGCTCGACTGCCAGTCGTGCCAGTTCCGTGAGCAGTGCCTTGCCCAGCCCGGCGCCGCGGGCGGCGGGGCGTACGTAGAGGTCTTCGAGGTAGATGCCGGGCTGGCTCAGCCAGGTCGAGTAGTTGTGGAAGAACAGCGCGAACCCCTCGGGAGTGCCGTCCACTTCGCCGATCAGCACTTCGGCGTACGGACGCGGACCGAACAGATGGTCGTGCATACGCTGGGCGTCGGCCTTGACTTCATGGACAAGCTTTTCGTAGTCGGCCAGTTCACGGATCAGCTCGAGGATCAGCGGGATGTCGTCAGGGATGGCGGGGCGCAAGGTGACGCGAGGCATGGGCAATTCCTTGTGGAGCGAAATCCGTCGAGCATGCCCGGCCCTTCGCGTTGCTGGCAACTGGAGCGTCAGTAGCGCTCCAGGCTCTCGACCCAGACCAGTTCACAGGCGCCTGCTCCGGTGTCTTCGCGGGTCAGCGAGCTGACCCAGCGCCAGCCGTCGTCGCCTTCCACGCGCACCAGCTTGCCGGACAGGCGGATGTGCTCGCCGGCGCTGACCCCGGCCAGGGTGCGCGCCACGCTGTCGTTCGCCGGGATCATGTGCATGTTGGCGGCGTGAGTTTCCAGCTCGCGGCGGGGGATCGGCAGTGTATCGGCATGCCAGTAGAACCAGCGGTTGCCCTGGCTGATGCGGATACTGGCCAGCACGCGCGGATCGTCCATCGGGCCCCAGCCGAGGGCCAGGTCGGTGGGAGAGAGCTCGGCCTCACGGCCCAGGCGGTAGTCCTCGCGGCTGAGCACCCGCGCCTCGATGCTGAACTCCTGCAGCGGGTAGATCGAGTAGCGCTCGACGCGGAAGCCGCCATTGGACAGGGTCTGGCTCTGCGGCTGCGGCGCGTGGGGGTGTTCGGTCGGCCACAGCCACCAGAAGCCGGTCGCCAGGCAGGCCAGCAGGAACAGGGTCGATCGCTTCATCGAAGGCTCCGTGGATGAGCGAATTCTAGGTCGGAATCGACCCCTCTTGCATCGGCTCCCGCGCTGGTTATGCTGGGCGCCGATTTCCCCGCCTGCCCGGAGTAGTGGCGCCATGTCCCGTCGTTTGCCCGTGATCCTCCTGCTGCTCGCCCTGGCGCTCTGGCTGGCCGCCAGCTATGGCGTGCGTTTCGGGCTGATGGAGGACAGCCGCTGGGTCGGCCTCTGCGCCGACGAGGCCACGCGCTGGGAGTGTGGCGTGCGTTCGCAGCTCGGCTGGGCGATCCACTTCGGCGTGTTCGGCAAGCTGGCGCTGGGGCTTTCGCTGCTGGCCTTCTTCGTCCCGCGCCGGGCGGGCTGGTGGCTGGCCGTGCTGGCGATGCTGGTCACGCTGCCGGCGCTGGTCTTGTACAACGCCGGTCTCGCCGTGTTCGCGGTGGTACTGGCCGGGTTGCGCCTGGTCCGGGCGACGTCGTGATCCGACGCAGCGCGCTGCTTCTGCTGGCGCTGCCGGTACTGGCAGTGGGGCGGGATTTCCCCGCGGAAGGCGAGGCGTGCATCGCGGCCAATTCCGGTGCGGACTCGGTGTACTGCCTCACGCAGCTGTACTACCAGAGCAACCACGAGCTTCGCCGCCTGGAAGACCGTCTCGTCGCGCAGTCCACGCAGCGCCTGCGGGAGGACCGGATCACCCGCACTCACCACGAGCAGGCTGTTTCCTCGCTGCGCGACGCCGCCCGGCGCTACGCGACATTCAGCGAGCGCCAGTGCGATTTCGAGGTGGGCTATTCCGGCGCCGCCGCTTCAGGTGCGCAGCAGGTCTTCTATCGCTGCTTGCTGCGGCTCAACCAGGGACGGCGGGATTATCTGCAGGGTGCGCTGAACGGCGCGGACTCGCCGTCAGGCGCACACCGCGCAGCAGGGCGCCGACCAGCAGCAGGCTCACGGCCGCCCAGCCCAGTGCCTGCAGGTTGCTCAAGCCTTCCAGGGCCAGCTGCGCGGGCATTCCGACCGCGATGACCAGCGCCAGCAGCAGCGCTTCACGCCGTGGTACCGCGACCGGTCGGCACAGGTAGACAAGCGCCGGGAACAGCAGCGCCGCGCTGGGGAAGCTGCGATAGCGCGCATCGAAGACCATTCCGAGCATCAGCACTGCGCCGGCGAAACCGGCGATTGCCAGCCATAGGCCGGCGCGGCCCTGCAGCCACTCATAAGCCTTCGATCGCCAGCCCGTGCGGGCCGAGAGGGCCAGGCAGGCATGCAGCAGCACCAACAGGTTGAGGCTGACCAGCGCCGCCGCCCAGAGCCATTCGCCCCAGAAGCGGCTGGTGATCACCGACAGCTCCAGCCACAGGCCGATGCAGCCTGCGCCCAGCGCGGCGGCCAGGGGCAGGAGAAAGGCGTGGCGGGGAGAGGCGGGACGCCCGCCGGCCAGCAGCCCACCGAGCAGGACGACACCGCAAAGTCCCAGCCACAGCGGCCAGCCGGGCAGGTTGCTGACCGGGCCGGCGAGCACGCCTTTTTCCTCGCGGTCGGCGCTGAACAGGCCCCAGTAGCCACCCACCGCGCCTTCGCTCTGGCGCTTCCAGGGCTGGTCAAAGGCCTCGATCAGGTTGTAGTGCCAGCCTTTCTCCTCGGCCATGTGCACGAACCCGCGGATGAAGCGCGCCTCGTTGACGCGACTGGGCAGGGCGGTCTCGCGCTGGCGGCCTTCGCTGGGCCAGCCGGTCTCGCCGATCAGGATGTCCTTGGGCGCGAACTCGCGGCCGAAATCCTCGCGGATCTTCGCCACGTGGGCGAGGGCGTCGTCGATGCCGCTGGGGTTGTCTTCCCAGTACGGCAGCAGGTGGATGGTAACGAAGTCCACCGCCGGAGCGATTTCCGGGTGCTGGTGCCAGAACTCCCAGACATCGGCGTAGGTCACCGGCTGGTGCACCTGGGCTTTCACCTGGTGGATAAGTCCGGCCAGGTAGCGTCCGGTGACTTCCTTGCGCAGCAGGGTTTCGTTGCCGACGATCACCGCCTGCACCACGTCCGGATACTGGTTCGCGGCCTTGATCAGCGCCTCGATCTCACGCGCGGTGTCCACCGGGTTGCCGTTGACCCAGGCACCGAGCATCAGCTTCAGCCCGTGCTTGCGGGCCAGCGCGGGAATGCCTTCCAGACCGGTCATGGAGTAGGTGCGCACGCAATCGAAGCGTGTTGCCAGCAGCGCCAGGTCGGCGTCCATCTGCTCCGGGCGCAGGACGAAGGGCTGGTCGAAGGGCGATTGGTCCTTGGCGAATGGACTGTAGGACGCGCATTGCAGCTTGTGCGTAGGCGTCGCGGCGTCCGGCAGGATCACCGGTTTACCCAGGCCGTACCAGAGCCCGACAAGGGCGAGCAGGGCCAGCAGCAGGGCGAGGCAATAGGGGAGGAGCGGAAAGCGCGGGGAGTTGGGCATGTGGGCACGCGAACCGTGGCGAGGCGCGCATCTTAGCAATGCCGCCGGCCGCCGTCAGTGCCCGCACGGAGCACTCAGGCGTGGCGATGATTCCACGGGTGCGCCGGCACCGATTCGCTCGCGGTATTGCCCTCGATGCGCTTCCAGAATTTCTCGTGGAAGTGGAAACCCACGGCGTTGCACAGCGGCTCGACCACCGCGACCAGGCCGCCCACGGTGATGCTGCCGGTCAACGCGTAGGCGAAGCTGAAGGCGATGATGAAGTGCATCAGGGTGAAGGTGACGGTCTTGAGCATGGCGGTGATCCTCCAGTCGAGAATGATTCTCCGTTGCTGAAAGACTACTGCGGGGGAACTCCGCCGGGTAATCGAGCCTCTGCATGGAGGCGATAGGCCGGCAGCGCGGTCGTGGTTGGAATGGCGCGGTCGCGGATGGACGAGTTCTGTCGCGGATCGGACCGTTTGGCGTCGCTCTCAGAGCAGTTCGCCATCAGGGGGCGCCGATCATGATGGGGCGGCCAAGACCGCGAAATGCGCCGGGTTCGCCCGGACGCGCCGATAAAATCACGGGGAGAAAACCATGCGAATGATGCGACGCCTGTTGGGCCTGGGCGCAGGGCTGGTGCTGTCGGCGGCAGCCGGGCTGGCCGGTGCGGCGGCCAAGCCGGAAATCACCATCGGTTACGTGGACGGCTGGTCGGACAGCGTGGCGACCACGCACGTTGCCGCCGAGATCATGCGCGAGAAGCTCGGCTACCAGGTCAAGCTGATGCCGGTCGCCGCCGGGATCATGTGGCAGGGTGTGGCGCGCGGCAAGCTCGACGCCATGCTCTCGGCCTGGCTGCCGGTCACCCACGGTGCCTACTACGAGAAGATGAAGGACAAGGTCACCAACCTGGGCGTGAACTACCCGGGCGCGAAGATCGGCCTGATCGTGCCCGAGTACGTGAAAGCCAACAGCATTGCCGACCTGCAGGCGCAGAAGGATGACTTCGGTGGCCGCATCGTCGGCATCGACGCCGGTGCCGGGGTGATGCTCAAGACTGACCAGGCGATCAAGGACTACGGCCTGGACTACAAGTTGGTGGCCAGTTCCGGCAGCGGCATGATCGCCGAACTGACCCGCGCGGAGAACGACAAGAAGGCCATCGCCGTCACTGGCTGGATTCCGCACTGGATGTTCGCCAAGTGGAAGCTGAAGTTCCTTGAAGACCCGAAAAAGGTCTACGGCGACGAGGAGCACGTCGACAGCGTCGCCAACCCGGCGCTGGAGAAGAAGGCGCCGGAAGTCTGGGCCTTCCTGAAGAAATTCCAGTGGAAGGATGGCCAGGAAATCGGCGAAGTCATGCTCGCGGTGCAGAACGGCGAGAAGCCGGAAGTGGCCGCCAAGAAGTGGGTGGAAGCGCATCCGGATCGCGTGAAGGAATGGCTGTAAGCAGCTAGACTGCGCTTACACGCAACACAGAAAAATCCCCCGCGAACCCAAGATTCGCGGGGGATTTTTTCATGGCTACAAAAGCAGCATGCTATTCGACGTGGCTGTAAGCACAGGCTGACGCCGATTCGCCAATGAAATTCAGACAGGGCCTATAGCGCACCATATTCTGGAGGAGGTAAAAGCGGACTTCTCATGACATGGATGCCTGCACAATGAACCTTTGGTTCCCTCCCGCTATCTCTACTGGCCGCTCCGCCCCACCGAACAAAATTTCACCAACTCGCTCGACTGTAAGTCTTATCAAGATTTCAGCAACGGAACTGTGCCCTCCGCGCCTGGAGTGAAGAAGCTCTCTCGCCATGCCCGCGCGACTTCGATTGATTACGCATCGAATATAGATAAACCATTCAAGCCAATCTGGATCAAAAATATTAAATGAACACGCCGAAATTTATCCCCTCATCAGCAGCGTTACTTTTATTCAGTCTCAGTGGTTGTGCGCAAACCGCTGTTTTTTCTCCGCCGCCCAATAGTGAACAAGTCACAGTCACGGTCAAAGTTCCCAAGGACTTGGCAGCGGACACCCTGCGGGTGATGTATCGCTCCGCCAAATGCCCCAGCAAGGAATCCGCCGACGGACGCCCCTACGAGATAGACGGCTTCTATCCCATCGACGTGGAGCCAAAGCAGGTGGGGCAAAGCGATCTGTATGAAGCCAAGTTGGCCAGGGACGGTGGTGGTGCCTGCCAGTGGAAATTGAGCAATGTGACTTTTGGGGTGCGTTACGCAAGCACGGTGCAATTTGGGACGAATGTGAAATACGGATGGGGCGGAGGAGTAATCGTCATCTTTGATGAAAACTTGCCGCAAGAAAGATCAATGGAGCGTATCAGAGACGTCAAGGGCGACATAGAAATCAGCAGCGATTACTACCCCTGGATTTTAGAAAGCCATCTTGGAGGTTATGAGAAGACAATTTCAATACTTGGGCTTCAAGATGTCATTACCTATAGGTCTTTTGACGCAAGAAACATTATTTTCACTCCAAATTTTCACGAAAACCAGATAGTACGAACTGAAGGTGTAAAAAAGAAAGGAGAGCAAGCCAGAAATATATACCCAGACGGATCAGTAGTGACTACCAACTCAAGACCCAGCATAAGAAGACTGCAAACCTCCAGCACTAACAAATAAATCATACTCAAGGATGACCTCTTATGTCTGAATACTCCCATCGCACCGATACACTCTGCCCCGTAAAAATTGTAAATGTTCGCGGCAAGCAGATTCTTCACTGGCTGGAGTTCCAGTTGCTTGATGAGCAGGGCGATCCGCTGCCCCACCAGCCTTACCGCGCCATCAACGACGCGGTGCGTTGTGGAGAAATCCCCGAATTCAGCGGGCAAAGCGATGCACAGGGGATTGTTCGCCTGGAGGGCCTCAAACCCATTGCCGTGACATTATGGCTGACAGCCGAGCCGCTGGCTGAGGTGATGCAGACCCGCCGCTTGCGTGCGGAGCGCCGCGAGCAGCAGCGAGAACTGGTGTATGCCTATACCTACGACGGCCAACCACCAAAGTCTCCGGTTGAAAAGCGGGCGAGGGAAGCAGGGCACGTCTACCACTACTTGCGAATTGGCCACCTGTGCGACCGCCTGCCTAAGATCGATCCGGAGTGGACCGATGATCAGCCGCCAGCCTTCCACTTCCCCGACCCCGAGTGCAGCGGATTTACCGTTAACGCCGAGGCGCTGGACCGTCGCCACCTGTTGGAAATCTGCCCGTTCCGAGCCTGGAACCTGGTGCTGCACCACCAGCCCGAGTACAGCATGGCCAATGCCTATAACCTGGGCCTGATGGCGGACCTCACCTACACCGAGGTGACTTACAAGGAGAGCAAGAAAAAGCAGCCGCGGGCATCCATCGAACTGACCGGCTCAGTCGAAGAGTTCTTCTTCCGTCAATGCCTGGACCTATCTCGCACCCCCTCCTTTCCGCCGCCAACGCCCGGCGGCGAATGGATGCCGGCCCTGGTGGTGGATGTACCCTTCAGCGAGCGCTACACCACGGCCGTGATGCTGGATGCTCGCACGGCTTCGGTACCCAAGGGCGAACCGAACATTCCATTCCACATCATCAAGAACACCCAACTGTTCTATGCCAGTAACCAGTCCCAGCTCATGGTGGCCTGGCGTGGAACTCTGGAGTTCCATGACTGGTTGACCGACATCCTGTACCAACCTGTAGAGGCCAATGGCACGCACTGCGAAACCAAGGCGCCCTGCACTCAGCTGACCAACAAAGGCAAGGTGCATTTCGGCTTCCTACAAGGGTTTGAAGTAGCTAAACGCCTATTTGCTAATGACTTCATCAGCATTGAACGTCTGCTAATAGGAAAGCGATTATTCATCTGCGGTCATAGCCTCGGCGGTGCACTAGGCCTGATCCACTCAGCCGAACTGAAGGACCGTGAGCCCTTGCTCTACACCTACGGCATGCCACGCACGTTCACCGCCATGGCGATGCAGAACCTGCGCTTCCCGCACTTCCGCCATATCAACGACGCCGACCCGATCCCCTGCGTGCCACCTGAAGCGGCGCTGGATAACTGGCTGTATGACGCACTCGGCCCGCTGGGCCCAGACCTGGGTTACCTGTGGTCTCTTGCGCAGCTGCCCGTCAGCAAGATCGCGGAATTCGGCGACCCATTCTGGCACCACGGCAACTCAGTCCTGTTCTTCAGGGCCCAGCAAAGCCGGCAGGCCAAGGAGGCGCAGTCCTCCGGCCAGCGAGGCAGTGATGGCTCTCGCCTGCCACAACAGCGCGTGCTCACCATGCCCCTG
This sequence comes from Pseudomonas sp. BB438, assembly GCF_057180225.1. NCBI lineage: Bacteria > Pseudomonadati > Pseudomonadota > Gammaproteobacteria > Pseudomonadales > Pseudomonadaceae > Pseudomonas > Pseudomonas sp. BB438. Next base: position 4,926,334 of record NZ_CM170001.1, on the reverse strand, counting down.
CCGGCCACGGCCAAGCTCTACCTGGTGCCCAGTCTGAGCGATGAGAAGAGCCAGTATGCCAACGAACAACAGAAGGCTTTCATCCAGTCGCTATCGCGGGACAGCCTGAAAAAACACTTTCCGCCCTACAGCAACCCGAAGACCGGCATCCACAGCATCAATCCGGCTGATCACTTCATGAGCTCGCGCTATCTGCCCTTCCTGCACAACCAGCTGCTGGAACTCTGCGCACCGGATAAGAAGATGCGTCGCAAGGAAGAGCGGGCGCAATTCAAAAAACAAATGGACGAAAGATCCGTGAACAGCCCCGAAGAGGAACGCACGCGCAACGAGCTATTCCTCGCCCTGCAGGACCTGTTGCCCATGGCCATGGGCATGACCAGGCAGCTCGAAGGAGGTGCCGATGCGATCCAGCGTTTCGCCGCCCTGGAGCGGGAATCCGGCGAGCCCATCGAGCATATCTACAAGAAGCGTCCCCCTCAGGAGTGACGGCATGAACAACATTCTGATCCACCCCGGCCAGTTCCCGCTGCAGCAGGTGACCTACCGCGTCAGCCAATACGATGGCAGCCCACATTCCTTCGTGCTCTATCGGGTCACCACCCGCGAACGCAAGGTCTACGAGGGCGTCACCGATCGCCACGGCATCACTCAGCCCATTCCCACCCGCTATCCGGACGAGATGAACATCGTATTTCCCAATAGCGTCAACGAAGAGGAACGGTAAGCATGAAAGCCCCCATCCATGGTGCCAGCAGCGCCCTGCTGATGTTCGTCAGTCTCACGGGCTGCGCCCAACAACCCTCCTTTGCTCCTGTTCCCGGCGGCGAGCAGGTGACCATTAGTATCAGAGTGCCGCAGGACTTGGCGGCGGACAGCATGCGAGTGATGTATCGCTCCGCCAAATGCACGAGCAAGGAGTCGGCCGATGGAGTGCCCTATGAGATAGACGGTTTCTATCCCATCGACGTTGACCCCAAGCAGGTGGGGCAGAGTGACGTCTATGAAGCCAAGCTGGCCAGAGACGGTGGCGGTACCTGCCAGTGGACATTGAGCAATGTGACCTTTGGGGTTCATTACGCTAATACAACGCAATTTGGCGAGAGTGTTACTGCTGGAGGGGGGGGGGGCATAATCGTGGCCTTCGATAACAACCCTCCACAACGAAGATCAATGTACTCACCAACTGTTGTAAATGGAGATTTATTGATCAACGAAGAATATTTTCCTTGGGTAGATCAACAGTTCAGAGGACATTACGAAACGCAGGTCTGGCTTGCAGGAAAAGGAGAAATCTATCGTTCTTACCGAGCCCCAAGAGCTAAGGAGGTGAAATTTGAACCCATACTTCACGCTAACACTGTCGTTCACTCCATCTGGCCAAAAGATCACGTTATCGGGAAATACATTGAGTTCTCCTACCCCGATGGCAGCGTCATCGCCGACGGCAGCAGTGAGCCTGACTTCGACAAGCTCCAAGCCATCCGCCTCAAGCAATCACAATGATTCCTTGTCGGTGGATTCTCGCTATTGACGCCAGCCTGCGCGGGAAAATCTTCGCGTGCTACGGCACACGACGATTTTCCGAGGCTCGCCCCGTGCGGGCCTTTTTTCCTGCCGAAGCGTCTATTCCGGGCTTGTTCGCACATCGTGGCGCAACGCTACGACTAAAGTCGTCTGGAGCCCTTGCAGCGCTCAAATAAATTAGGGATCGACGACATCCGCGTCATCCCCGCTGTGAGGACAAGAACAAAATGAACGACAGCATCTACCAGCGGATTGATACCAATCCGCGCTTCAAAGAGCTGGTGGCCAAGCGCGAGCGATTCGCCTGGCTGCTCTCCCTGATCATGTTGGGCCTGTACGTGGTCTTCATCCTGCTCATCGCCTTCCAGCCGCAGCTGCTCGGCGCGAAGATCAGTGCCGATTCGTCCGTCACCTGGGGCATCCCCATGGGCGTCGGGCTGATCCTTTCGGCCTTCGTGCTCACCGGCATCTACGTGCGTCGGGCGAACGGTGAATTCGACCGCCTCAACCAGGAAATCCTCAAGGAGGCCCAGCAATGAAAGGCCGAATTTCTGCGGCGCTCGTGCTGGCCGCTTTCGCACCGTCACTCTGGGCTGACGCCCTTACCGGCGAGGTACAGCGCCAGCCGCTGAACGTCTCCGCCATCGTCATGTTCGTCGCCTTCGTTGGCCTGACCCTGTGCATCACCTACTGGGCCTCCAAACGCAGCAAGTCCGCCGCTGACTTCTACACCGCCGGCGGCAGCATCACCGGCTTCCAGAACGGCCTGGCAATCGCCGGCGACTACATGTCCGCCGCGTCCTTCCTCGGCATTTCCGCGCTGGTGTTCACCTCCGGCTACGACGGCCTGATCTACTCCATCGGCTTCCTCGTCGGCTGGCCGATCATCCTCTTCCTGATCGCCGAACGCCTGCGCAACCTGGGCAAGTACACCTTCGCCGACGTGGCCTCCTACCGCCTCAAGCAGAAGGACATCCGCACCCTGTCCGCCTGCGGCTCGCTGGTGGTCGTGGCCTTCTACCTGATTGCGCAGATGGTCGGCGCCGGCAAGCTCATCGAGCTGCTGTTCGGCCTGAACTACCACGTCGCTGTGGTGCTGGTCGGCATCCTGATGGTCCTCTACGTGCTGTTCGGCGGCATGCTCGCCACCACCTGGGTCCAGATCATCAAGGCCGTGTTGCTGCTCTCGGGCGCCACCTTCATGGCGATCATGGTGCTCAAGCACGTCAACTTCGACATCAGCACCCTGTTCTCCGAAGCCATCAAGGTGCATCCGAAGGGCGAGTCGATCATGAGCCCCGGCGGCTTGGTGAAGGACCCGATCTCTGCGTTTTCCCTGGGCTTTGCGCTGATGTTCGGCACCGCCGGCCTGCCGCATATCCTGATGCGCTTCTTCACCGTCAGTGACGCCAAGGAGGCCCGCAAGTCGGTGTTCTTCGCCACTGGCTTCATCGGCTACTTCTACATCCTGACCTTCATTATCGGCTTCGGCGCGATCCTGCTGGTCAGCACCAATCCTGATTTCAAGGACGCCACCGGCGCGCTGCTGGGCGGCAACAACATGGCAGCGGTGCACCTGGCCGATGCCGTGGGCGGCAGCCTGTTCCTGGGCTTCATCTCCGCCGTGGCCTTCGCCACCATCCTGGCGGTGGTTGCCGGCCTGACCCTGGCCGGCGCCTCGGCCGTGTCCCATGACCTGTACGCCAGTGTGCTGAAAGGTGGCAAGGCCAACGAGAAGGACGAGCTGCGCGTGTCGAAGATCACCACCGTGTGCCTCGGCGTGGTCGCGATCATCCTCGGCATCCTGTTCGAGAAGCAGAACATTGCCTTCATGGTCGGCCTGGCCTTCTCCATCGCCGCCAGCTGCAACTTCCCGGTGCTGCTGCTCTCCATGTACTGGAAGAAGCTGACCACGCGCGGCGCGAAGATCGGCGGCTGGATGGGCCTGATCACGGCCGTCGTGCTGATGATCCTCGGCCCGACTATCTGGGTGCAGATCCTCGGCCACGAGAAGCCCATCTACCCGTTCGAATACCCGGCGCTGTTCTCCATGGCCGTGGCCTTCATTGGTATCTGGTTCTTCTCCATCACCGACAAGTCCACTGCGGCCGACGAAGAGCGCGCGCGTTTCTTCCCGCAGTTCATCCGCTCGCAGACCGGCCTGGGTGCCACGGGCGCCGTTGCCCACTGACAGTCTGAGCTAACCTGCCGGGGCCGGGGGTGGTGACACCTCCGGCCCCGCTTTTTTGACAGGGACGGATGACGGATGTCCGACGATTTCAACTTCGCTTCGCCCCCCTTCGACCAGCTCCGCCCGCTGGAGCGCGAGCAGCTGCGCGACGCGCTGAGCGTGGGCTATTACACGGTCGACGAGGTGTTGCTGGAGGCCGGTGCGCCGGTGCCGTGCCTGTTCGTCCTGATGAAGGGCGTGATCGAGGAGCGCGGCGAGGACGGCAAGCTGTTCGCCCAGTACGGTGCCGAGGACCTGTTCGATGTGCGCGGACTGTTCTCCGGCAGCAGCAAGCACCGTTACCAGGCGGTGGAAGAGAGCATCGTCTACGAACTGCCTGCTGCGGTCTTCCACCAGCTCTGCACGGACAACCCGCAGTTCGCCCGCTTCTTCCGCGCCGACCTGGCCAGCAAGCGTCAGCTGGAACGCCGTGACGGACAGAATCTCGCCGAATTCATCCTCACCCGCATCGCCCCGGAACACTTGTTGCCCGCCATCGAAGTCGAGCCGACTTTACCGCTGGGCGATGCGGCGCGCCTGCAACTCGGCCGTGGCGCGGACGCACTGCTGGTACGCGAGGACGGCGCGCTGGGCATCGTCACCCGCACCGACCTGATGACCGCGCATTTCCGCGACGGCTTCAGCGAGGCACAGCCCATCGGCCCCTTGGCACACCGTCCGTTGAGCCACGTCGAACTGGGCGACTTCCTCTTCGACGCGATGATCCTCATGACCCGCCAGCGCATCGAACGCGTGGCGGTGTGTGACGAGGGCAGGGTGGTCGGCCTGCTGCACCTGACCCAGGTGCTCAGCCTGTTCTCCACCCATTCCCACGTGCTGGCGCTGCGCATCGCCCGGGCTGAGAGCGAGGCCGAGCTGCGTGCCGCGGCGGAGACCCTGCACGCGTTGATCGCGACCCTGGCGGGCAATGGCATCCGCCTGCGCTTCATCATGCAACTGGTCAGCGCCCTCAACGAACAGCTGCTCGAGCGCCTCTTCGAGCTGCAGGTGCCACCCGTACTGCGCGGTCGCTGCTGCCTGCTGGTGATGGGCAGCGAAGGGCGCGCGGAGCAACTGCTCAAGACCGACCAGGACAACGCACTGATCCTCGACGACGGCCTGCCGGTGGAGCAGGGCCTGCTGTTGATGCAGCGCTTCTCCGCTGCGCTGCTGGAGTTCGGTTATCCCCCGTGCCCCGGTGGCGTGATGGCCAGCCGTCCGGACTGGTGCAAGCCGCTGTCGGAATGGCAGCGCGAGTTGCGCGAGCTGCCGCTGCAAGGGCGCCCCGAACAGCTGATGCGCCTGTCGATTCTCGCCGACGCCTGGCCGGTAGCGGGCAACCGGCGTCTGTTCGATGGCCTGCGTGAATGCCTGTGCGCGCTGGCTGGTGACAGCAGTCGCTGGATGAGCGACCTGGCGCTGCCAGCCCTGCAGTTCGACACGCCGTTGACCTTCCTCGGCCAGCTCAAGACCCAGGACGCGCACCTGGATGTGAAGCGTGGCGGCCTCTTCCCCATCGTCCATGGCGCCCGCGTGCTGGCCGTGCGCGAAGGGCTGGAGGAGCGCGGTACCCTCGGTCGCCTCGCCACCCTGAAAGGGCTCGGTGTGCTGGATGGATCGCTGGTCGACAACCTGGTCGAATCCTTCGAGCTGTTCCTTCAACTGCGCCTGCGCCAGCAACTGGACGGCCAGCGCGACGGGCGCGAGCAGGGCCTCGATGTGTCCCGCCTGAGCCGCCACGAGCGTGACCTGCTGCGCTTCGGGCTGCACACGGTGAAGAAGTTCAAGCAGAGCCTGACCCGCCAATTCCACCTGGAGACCCGATGAGCGCCTGCGTTGTTGCACCCGATCCGCACTGGTCGGCCTGGCGTCGCCGTCTCTACTGGTGGCGGCACGATCCGGCGGACGCCGAGGAACTGGTCTCGCTGGATCTGGAGACCACCAGTCTCGATCCGCGCAAGGCCGACATCCTCAGCATCGGTGCGGTGGTGATCCGACGCGGCAAGCTGATTCTCGGCGAACGCCTGGAGCTGCTGGTGGAGCCGCCACCGTCACTGGATGGCGACTCGATCCGCATTCACAAGCTGCGCCGTGCCGACCTTGAAGGCCAGTTGCCGCTGGTGGAGGCGCTGCGTCGGGTGCAGGCGTTCATCGGCGATCGGCCGTTGCTGGGCTATTACCTGTCCTTCGATGTTGCCGTACTGCGCCGGCACCTGCGCGAGCAGCTCGACGCGCGACTGGAAAACCCCCGTGTCGAGGTCTCCGAGATCTACCACCGCAAGATGAGCCGACGCTTCCCCGACCTGCACCTGGACCTGCGTTTCGACACCCTGGCGCGCAACCTGGACATCCCCGTTGAAGGTCGCCACACCGCCATCGGCGACGCGCGCACCGCCGCACTGATGTTCCTGCGCCTGCGCAAGGGCTCGCTGCCCCGCGACCTGAGCTGAGCCCGAGCGCGCGCAGATTCTTTGAATCTTCCGCGCCCCGTCCCGGTCGGAAATTACAAGCGCTGGCCTATCGCACCTCCGCGAGCCATCGCCCCTCGTCGACTGAAAGAGGAGAGACGATATGGGACTCGGGACCATCCTGTTGATCATTCTGATCTTGATGCTGATCGGCGGCCTGCCGGTCTTCCCCCACTCGCGCAACTGGGGTTACGGCCCTTCCGGTGTGATCGGCGTGGTGCTGGTCGTGCTGCTGGTATTGCTGCTGCTCGGAAGGATCTGAGTCGGATCCCCTGGCGCGTGACGGGCCGCTCCTGTGTCCGTGCGGTTTCGTCACAGCGCCGATACGCCACAGGGTGATTCGTCGCACAGCCCGGCGGCAGTGCCTGTACTAAGATGCTGGGCCTTTGCCGTCAGGGAGTTGTAGGGATGCTGGGCGTTGTACTGGTTGTGCTGGGCGTGGTGTGGTTGCTCGTCCAGTGCGGGCTGGGCCTGCCACCGCTGGCCGAAGCCATGACCCTGGACCCGGTGGTCAACCCGGACCGCTACTGGCAGTTCGCCTTCCTCGGCCCGGCCATTCCCGTCGCCCTGGGCGTCTTCCTCCTGCGCTACCGCATCAGGCGCTTCGCCCAGCTCAAGCGCGAGCGCGTCAACTGCGCCGCCCACCTGCTCGTCTCTGCCGGTATCGCCCTGGTGCTGGGCAAGCTCTGCGTGCTCCTGCAGGCCTGACCGGCCTCCCTCGAAGCGCTAGTGCGCCGGCGGTTTGCCAGGGGCATTCAGCGCCCTGATTTCGCCGCTGAAAGCGGAAAGCCTTGGTTACACTTCGGGCCACAGTCGTCGACAAAACCGTTGTCGAGCATCCGTCCTGAACACGACAAGAAAAGGCAGACCTCCCCTATGCAAAATCGCATCATGATTACCGGCGCCGGTTCCGGCCTCGGTCGCGAAATCGCCCTGCGCTGGGCCCGCGAGGGCTGGAAGCTGGCGCTGGCCGACGTCAACGAAGCAGGCCTGCAGGAAACCCTGAAACTCGTGCGCGAAGCCGGCGGTGACGGTTTCGTCCAGCGCTGCGACGTGCGTGACTACAGCCAGCTGACCCAGCTGGCGCAGTCCTGTGAAGAGAAATTCGGTGGCATCGACATCATCGTCAACAATGCCGGCGTCGCTTCCGGCGGCTTCTTCAGCGAACTGTCGCTGGAAGACTGGGACTGGCAGATCTCGATCAACCTGATGGGCGTGGTCAAAGGCTGCAAGGCTTTCCTGCCGCTGCTGGAGAAGAGCAAGGGGCGCATCATCAACATTGCTTCCATGGCGGCGCTGATGCAGGGCCCGGCGATGAGCAACTACAACGTGGCGAAGGCCGGTGTGGTCGCCCTCTCGGAAAGCCTGCTGGCCGACCTCAGCCTGGTGGACGTGAAGGTCCACGTGGTCTGCCCGTCGTTCTTCCAGACCAACCTGCTGGACTCCTTCCGCGGCCCGAGCCCGGAGATGAAGACCCAGGTCGGCAAGCTGCTGGAAAGCTCGCCGATCAGTGCCGCCGATATTGCCGACTACATCCATCAGGAAGTGGCCCGCGACGTCTTCATGATCCTGCCCCACGAGCAGGGCCGCATGGCTTGGCAGATCAAGCAGCAGAACCCGCAGGCGATCTACGACGAGATGGCGAAGATGGCGGAGAAGATGCAGGCCAAGCGCCGCAGTCTTTCGTGATCGAAGGGCGTTTTTGCCCCCTTTCGGTGCAGCGAAAGACGGGGCTTGCCCAGGCCGGTGCAAAGGGTTAGTTTTAGTCACCGGCCTGCCTGGCTGATGTACGTTGGACCCCGGTGAAAGCCCCGCACATTTCGCGGGGCTTTTGCTTTTTCGGGCTACTGCGCAGCTGTGGGGATTCGCGCTTTGCGCCATGACAGGCCTGTGTTAGAAGGCTCCGGTGTCATTGAAGGAAGAACCCGCTTGCACTCCGAATCCATCGTCTATGGCTGCATCCGCGACTGGCCCGGCGACTCGATGGAGCGCCGCCTGCGCCGCGCCGCCAATCGCAAGGTGCTCGACAGCCTGCCCATGGGCGAAGCCTGGCCGTTCCTCGGCCGCGAAATGTTCAGCCGCTGCGAGACTGAAGGCGCTGGTCTGTACCAGTCCCAGGTGATCCATTTCGGCGCCAGCTATCAGACCATCGAATACGAGTGGAAGCTCTGGGTCGAACAGTTCGAAGCCCTGCTGCGTCGCCTGTACTGGGCCAGCGCGGTGGTCCACCTGGAAACCGAGGTCAACGGCAGCCACACCTTCCGCTGGGAGTCCGAGAACGGCTTCCACAGCCCGCGCGAAGGCGAACTGAAAGTGCGCTGCGCCTGGGAACGTGAGGGCGGCCTGCGCGGCTGAGCCCAACGGCTGTCTTCAAGACGGCGCTGAAAAGGAAAGACCGCTGTGATCAACTACCTCTGGTTCGTCCTCGCCGCATTCTGCGAGATCGCGGGCTGCTACGCCTTCTACCTCTGGCTGCGCCTGGACAAGAGCGTCCTGTGGATAATTCCCGGTCTGCTCAGCCTGACGGTCTTCGCGCTGCTGCTGACCCGCGTCGAGGCGAACTATGCCGGGCGCGCCTATGCCGCGTACGGTGGCATCTACGTCGCCGCGTCGCTGTTCTGGCTGGCTTTCGTGGAGAAGAGTCGCCCGCTGTGGAGCGACTGGGTCGGTGTCGCGCTGTGCGTGATCGGCGCCAGCGTCGTGCTGCTCGGGCCGCGTCTCGCGCCCTGAACTGCCCAGCTTCTGGCGCATAACGCCGTTCGCGTTATGCGCTCTGCGCCGTACTTCCATCTTGCCGCTGAGTTTCTTCGCAGGATGGGGGAGCTTGCGATACCCATGCTGTGGACGCGCTCCAAAGCCCTTGGTTTTCGGCGCGCCCCGGGAGCGGGCCAAGCCCGCGATCGCGCTCATGGGGCGCTCCAGGAGGGAGGCGGTGCAACGCTTTAACCCCGGCTCAGTCCTCCAGCCACTCCTTCGGCACTTCGCTTTTCAGCATCAGTTGGCACTGCTGGCTGTCCGGCTCGAAGACGATCACCGCCTCGCCGCGCTTGAGTGCATGGCGCGCGCGCTCCACGCGTACGTCCAGCGGCGTGTCGTCGCCGTTGTCGGTGCCTTCGCGGGTGACGAAGTCTTCCAGCAGGTTGTTGAGGGTGTCGGCTTCGATGAGCTCGAAGGGAATCAGCATGGCGGGCTACTCATGAATCGCACTCGAAATCGCAGCGCGGGATTGTAGTCCCGCGCTGCGCCGAGTGCAGCCTTACTTCTTGCTCTTGTCCACGTCCTTGCCACTGCTCCTCTCAGAGGCGTCGCCGCTGTCGATCAGGTGGTCCACCGGCGGCACATGGGTGGTGCTTTCCATGTGAACCGGATGTTCCAGCTGCTTGCTGAAGCGCTCCAGCGTGCCCTCGCTGGGTTCCGCGTCGCTGTCGAAGACCGGTGGGCTGAGCATGTAGGCAGTCAGCAGTTTCGCCAGGGCGGCGAGGCTGTCGATGTGCGTGCGCTCGTAGCCGTGGGTGGCATCGCAGCCGAAGGCCAGCAGGGCGGTGCGGATGTCGTGGCCGGCGGTGATCGCCGACTGCGCGTCGCTGTGGTAGTAGCGGAACAGGTCCCGTCGCACGGCGACCTCGTGGCGTTCGCCCAGGCGCAGCAGGTGGCGCGAGAGATGAAAATCGTAGGGGCCACCGGAGTCCTGCAGCGCCACGCTCACCGCGTGCTCGCTGGAGTTCTGTCCCTCTGCCACCGGGGCGATGTCGATGCCGACGAACTCGCTCACGTCCCAGGGCAATGCGCCGGCTGCGCCGGAGCCGATTTCCTCGGTGATGGTAAACAGCGGGTGGCAGTCGATGGGCGGCACCTGGCCGCTTTCCACGATGGCCTTCAGTGCGGCCAGCAGCGCGGCGACGCCAGCCTTGTCGTCGAGATGGCGGGCACTGATGTGGCCGCTTTCGGTGAATTCCGGCAGGGGGTCAAAGGCGACGAAATCGCCGATGGCGATACCCAGGGACTCGCTGTCGGCGCGGCTGGCGGTGTAGGTGTCCAGGCGCAGCTCGACGTGATCCCAGCTGATCGGCAGGGTATCCACGGCGGTATTGAAGGCGTGTCCGGACGCCAGCAGCGGCAGCACGCTGCCACGGAACACGCCGTTCTCGCAGAATACCGTGACCCGGCTGCCCTCGGCGAAGCGGCTCGACCAGCAGCCCACCGGCGCCAGGGCCAGACGACCGTTGGGCTTGATCTCGCGGACGATGGCGCCAATGGTGTCCAGGTGTGCCGAGACGGCGCGGTCCGGGCTCTTGCGCCGGCCCAGCAGGGTCGCGCGGATGGTCCCGCGGCGGGTCATCTCGAAGGGCACGCCGATTTCCTCCAGCCGCTCGGCGACATAGCGCACGATGGTGTCGGTAAAACCGGTGGGGCTGGGGATGGCGAGCATTTCCAGCAGCACGCGCTGCAGGTAGTTCAGGTCCGGTTGTGGCAATGGGGTCATGCCGGGGCCTCCACGTTGGAATGCGGCTGGTCACGGTTGTCGCGGTGCAGCAGTTCGCGGCTCAGCGGGAAGAGCAGGTCGACGAAGCGCTCGGCGGTGGGCTGTGGTTCATGGTTGGCCAGCCCGGGCCGCTCGTTGGCTTCGATGATCACGTAGTCCGGCTGGTCGGCCTCGGTGACCAGCAGATCGAGGCCGGTGACCGGAATCTCCAGCGCTCGCGCGGCACGGATGGCGGCGTCGGCCAGCGTCGGGTGCAAGCGCTCGGTGACGTCTTCCAGGGTGCCGCCGGTGTGCAGGTTGGCGGTGCGCCGCACGGCCAGGCGCTGGCCGCTGGGCAGTACGTCGTCGTAGCTGAAGCCGGCGGCGCTCAGGGTGCGTTCGGTTTCGCCGTCCAGTGGAATGCGGCTTTCGCCACCGGTGGCGGCCTGGCGGCGGCGGCTCTGTGCTTCGATCAGCTTGCGGATGCTGTGCCGGCCATCGCCGATCACTTCGGCGGGGCGGCGGATGGCGGCGGCCACCACTTCATAGCCGATCACCACGATGCGCAGGTCCTGCCCGGGGTGGTAGCTCTCGAGGATCACCCGGGTGTCGAACTGCTTCGCGTGGGCAATGGCGTTTTCCACGTCCTCTGGCGTGCGCAGGTCCACGGCGACGCCCTGGCCCTGTTCGCCGTCTACCGGTTTGACCACCAGGGCGCCGTGCTCGTCGAGGAAGGCGGCGTTTTCTTCCGCGCTGCCCGCCAGGCGCTGTTGCGGTTGACGCAGGCCGGCCCGGTCGAGGGCGCGGTGGGTGAGGGTCTTGTCCTGGCACAGACTCATGCTCACGGCGCTGGTGAGGTCGCACAGCGATTCGCGGCAGCGGATACGCCGACCGCCCTGGGTCAGGGTGAAAAGACCAGCGTCGGCGTCCTGCACCTGCACCTCGATACCGCGCCGATGGGATTCGTCGACGATGATCCTCGCGTAGGGGTTGAGGCCTTCCTCCGGGCCGGGGCCGAGGAACAGCGACTGGTTGATGCCGTTCTTGCATTTCACCGCGAAGGTCGGCAGCTCGCGGAAGCGCAGCTTGCGGTACAGCGACTTGGCCTGCTGGTTGCCGTGCAGCACCGACAGGTCGAGATACGCCAGGCCTCGGCTCATGAAGTGCTCGATCAGGTGGCGCACCAACGCCTCGCCGACGCCGGGCCGGCTGGATTGTGGGTCCACCGCCAGGCACCACAGGCTGGAGCCGCCCTCCGGGTCGCGGAAAGCCTTGGCGTGGTTGATACCCATGACCGTGCCGATCACCGTACCGGTCTCGGCGTCTTCCGCCAGCCAGTAGGCCGGGCCGCCCTGGTGGCGCGGGGTGACGTTGGATGGATCGACCGGCAGCATGCCGCGCGACAGGTACAGGCGGTTGATCGCCGCCCAGTCGTCGTCGCTGTGCACGCGGCGGATACGGAAGCCGCGGAAGGGCCGGCGCGCTGGGCGATACTCTGTGAACCACAGGCGCAGCGCGTCGGACGGATCGAGAAACAGTTGCTGCGGGGCGTGGGCCAGGACCTGTTGCGGTGCGGCCACGTAGAGGGCGATGTCGCGTTCACCCGGTTGTTCGTTGAGCAGCTCGGCGGCGAGCTTGTCGGGGCTGGAGAAGGTGTGGCCGATCAGCAGGCGCCCCCAGCCGCACTGCAGGATCAACGGGCCGTGGCTTTCCGCGTGGTCACCGGCGAAGCGCGCCTGCAGCCGCTCGTAGGTCGGCGTCTGGCCGCGCAGCAGCCGCTGGTTGTGGGGATGGGGCAGGTTGGAATGAGGTTTCATCGTGCGCTCCCTGATAAGCATCTGTCCTGGGCTGAAGGGAAAGGCGGCGCCAATTGGCGCCGCCGGGCTCTAGAGGCCTTGCTCCGTCAGCCAGAGGTTGAGGGCCGCCAACTGCCACAACTTGGATCCACGCAGTGGGGTGAGGTCGCTCGCCGGGTCGCTGAGCAGGCGATCGAACATCGCCGTCTCGAACAACCCACGGTCCTGGCTCGGGTCCAGCAGCAGTTCGCTGACCCAGGCGCGGGTATTGCCTTGCAGGTGCTTCAGGCCCGGCACCGGGAAGTAGCCCTTGGGCCGGTCGATCACCTCGCTGGGAATGACCTTGCGCGCGGCGGCCTTGAGCACTTGCTTGCCGCCATCGCCGAGCTTGAAGCGCGACGGGATGCGTGCCGACAGTTCCGCGACGCGGTAGTCGAGGAACGGCACGCGGGCCTCCAGGCCCCAGGCCATGGTCATGTTGTCCACCCGCTTGACCGGGTCGTCGACCAGCATGATGGTGCTGTCCAGGCGCAGCGCCTTGTCCACCGGGTCTTCCGCGCCCGGCTGGGCGAAGTGCTCGCGGACGAACTCGCTGGCCACGTCCTCCACCCGCAGGGCTTCGCGCACGGTGTCCCGGTACTCGCCGTGCGTGCGGTCGAAGAAGGCGGCACGATAGGCCTGCAGCGGGTCTTTCGCGCCCGCGACCTTCGGGTACCAGTGGTAGCCGGCGAACAGCTCGTCGGCGCCCTGGCCGCTCTGCACCACCTTGCAGTGCTTCGAGACTTCCCGCGAGAGGAGGTAGAAGGCGATGCAGTCGTGGCTGACCATCGGCTCGCTCATGGCGCGGAAGGCCGCCGGCAACTGCGAGATGACTTCGTTCTCGTCGATGCGCAGCTGGTGGTGGCGGGTCCCGTAGCGCCGGGCGATCAGGTCGGAGTACTGGAACTCGTCGCCGCGCTCGCCGCCGGCATCCTCGAAGCCGATGGAGAAGGTCAGCAGGTCCTCGACCCCGGCCTCGTGCAGCAGGCCGACCAGCAGGCTGGAGTCCACCCCGCCGGAGAGCAGCACACCGACTTCGCGGGCGGCGCGCTGACGCACGCTCACGGCATCGCGCAGGCTGGTGAGCAGGTGGTCTTCCCAGTCGTCCAGGGTCAGTTCGCGCTCATCGGGCAGCGGGCCGTAGTCCAGGGCCCACCAGCGCTGGCGCTCGGTGTGGCCGTCGGCGTCGATGGTCATCCAGGTGGCTGGCGGCAGCTTCTGCACCTCGGCCAGCAGGGTACGCGGCGCGGGTACCACGGCGTGGAAGTTGAGGTAGTGGTTGAGCGCCACCGGGTCCAGCGCCGGGTCGATATCGCCGCCCTTGAGCAGCGCTGGCAGGCTGGAGGCGAAGCGCAGGCGCTTGCCGGTCTGCGACAGGTACAGGGGCTTGATGCCGAGGCGGTCGCGAGCGATGAACAGGCGCCGTTTGTCGCGTTCCCAGATGGCGAAGGCGAACATGCCATTGAGGCGTGGCAATAGTTGTTCACCCCAGGCGTGGTATCCCTTGAGAAGTACTTCGGTGTCGCCTCCGGAAAAGAAGCGGTACCCAAGGGCTTCCAGCTCGCCGCGCAGTTCGGGGTAGTTGTAGATTGCCCCGTTGAACACCAGCGACAGGCCCAGCGCGGTGTCGATCATCGGCTGACCGGAGGCTTCGGCCAGGTCCATGATCTTCAGCCGTCGGTGTCCCAGAGCCACCGGCCCCTCGCTATGGAAGCCCCACGCGTCGGGACCTCGCGGGGCAAGGTGATGGGTGATGCGTTCGACCGCGGCAAGGTCCGCAGCCTGTTTATCGAAACGTAACTCTCCTGCTATTCCGCACATGTCCTTACCGGATCTCCGTTGGGGATGAAGTGGGTGGCGCCTCAGGGACGCCTTAGGGGATGACCCATCGATCCAGCGAGAGTTCTATTTGATTTCATTGAGGAAAAATGACGGAGCAGCAGGTGGACTGAGATGGCCGACAGCAAGACTTCGATGCGCAACGCCCACGCACTCGCCATGCTGCAAGCCCTGAGACGGCTACAGCAGGCAGCTGAAGTGCACTCCAAGAGCCTGGGCCGCGATGGCGAACTGACACCGCTGCAGCTGCTGATCCTGCAGGTGGTGGAGCTGGAAGGAGAGATGACCGCTGGTCAGTTGGCACGGCAGGTGGCGTTGTCGCAGTCGTCCATCTCCAGTGCGCTGACCCGCCTGGAGTGCAAGGGGCTGCTGAGCCGCCGGCGCGATGAGGATGATCGGCGCAAGCAGTGGCTGAGCCTCGATTCGGGCGGGCGCAAGGCGCTCAAGCACGGCCCGGCCCTGTTGCCCGAACATGCCCTGGAGCGTTTTGCCGGGCTGCCGGAGTGGGAGCAGCACGCAATCCTTGCCGGGCTGCTACGCGCCGCGGAGCTGTTCGAGACGCCGGGAACCGGCGTCGAGGAAGAAGAGGAGTTCTGAGGCTGGCTTGAGCGCTATCAGCTCATCAGCTTCTGCGCCGCCAGCGACAGGCTGACGGCTACCAGCATCAGCGCGAACAGGCGTTGCAACGTTGCGCCGCCCAGGCGTACCGCCAGGCGATTGCCGAACAGCACGCCGAGCGCGCCGCCTGCCGCCAGGCAGGCCAGCAATGACAGTGGTGGCTGTGCGTGGGTCAGGTAGAGCAGGAAACCGCCACCGGAGACCAGCGCGATCACCGCCATGGAGGTCGCCGTCGCCGCCAGCATCGACAGTGGCGTGAACCACAGCAGACCGGGCACGATCAGGAAGCCGCCGCCCACGCCCATCAGGCCGGACAGCAATCCCACCGCCAGGCCGACGCCCAGCAGCGGGCCATTGCGCGTCGCCTGGCCGCCCTGGCGCTCCTGCTGCGAGCCTTTCCACATGCGCCACGCCGACCACAGCACCAGCAGGCAGAAACCGACGATCAGCCAGCCATCGGGCACGAACTTGCCCAGCCACTGACCGACGGCGTTGCCCGGCCAGCCGGTGATGACCAGCCAGAACAGGGGCTTCCAGGCCACCTGGCCTTGCCGCGCGCGTGGGATGGCTCCGATGGCCGCCGACAGCGCCACGGCGCCGAGGCTGACGCCGATGGCGTCGTGCAGCGGCAGGTGCAGGCTGAGCAGCAGGGGCAGCGCCACCAGCGAGCCGCCGGCGCCGGTCAGGCCCAGCAGCAGCCCGAGGATCAGGCCGATAGCGGAGGATTCAAGCAGCAGTGCATCCATGTCGGTGGTCCGCTCTGGAAGCTGGCGCGACTTTCGAGAGGCCGCGCGGTGATCAGGCGTTCTTCTGGCCGCGCACCACGTCGCGCAGGAAGAAACGGTTCGGGTGGCATGCCTCGGCGACGGCGCGAGGCACTGGCAGTGGCTCGTCATCGATCCAGGCCGCCAGCAATTCGCCGGCCAGCGGGGCGGTGACCAGTCCGCGCGAGCCGTGGGCGCTGTTCAGGTACAGGCCGTCGAGCCAGGGACAGGGGGTCTCCGGGACCTGGCGCGCATCCTTGCCGAGCACGGCGTAAGCCTGGGCAAACGCGTCGCGATCCGCCAGCGGGCCCACCAGCGGCAGGTAATCAGGCGTGGTGCAGCGGAAGGCGGCACGGCCCTGCAACGTCGCCGGGTCGAGCTGGGCGATGTGCAGGCGCTCGCTCAGGTCTGTGGATATCTCCGCCAGCAGGTCGAGGTTGCCCAAGTGTTCTTCCAATGATGGCTCAGTGTCGTCTCGCTTGAATTCGAAACTGGCGCCCAGTGTGTGCTCGCCGTGACGCGGCGGGGCGACGTAGCCTTCGGCGCAGACCACGGTGCTCAGTGCGGCGCTCTCGGCGGTGGCGGGTACACGGGTGATCTGCCCGCGAATGCGCTTCATCGGCAGCGTCTCGGCGCCGGCGAAGCGGCGCACTTCGGCGGCGGTGGCGAGGATGGCGATCGGCGCGCTGGCGAGCTTCTGCTCGCCGCTCCAGGCACTCCAGCCATCGGCATCGCGTTGCAGGCGGACTTCCTCGCCGGTCAGCACACGGATGTTGGGATGCTGCGCGAGATGCCGGCACAGCGCGGGGGGATGTACCCAGCCGCCTTCGGGATAGTACAGCCCGCCGGCAGGCAGGCCGATACCGGCGATGGATTCGGCCGCGGGCTTGTCCAGCGGATGCAGCAGGGTGGCCGGGAAGGCGTCGGCCAGCTTGGCCTGGCGCTGGATCTCGGCGTCGTCGAAGCCCAGTTGCAGCACACCGCAATCGGACCATTGCTCACCCTTCTGCAGGCGCTGGATCAGTCGCCGCGTGTGGCCGAAACCACTGATGATCAGCCGTGAGAGCGCAGTGCCGTGGGCGGACAGCTTGAGGTAGAGCACGCCTTGCGGATTGCCGGACGCCTCCTCGGCGAGGCCCGCATGGCGTTCGATCAGCGTCACCTGCCAGCCCCGTGCGGCAAGGCTGGCGGCGCTGGCGCATCCGGCCATGCCGCCGCCGATCACCAGCGCCTCGCGCGGGCCTTTCGGTCGCGTGGGT
This sequence comes from Pseudomonas sp. BB438, assembly GCF_057180225.1. NCBI lineage: Bacteria > Pseudomonadati > Pseudomonadota > Gammaproteobacteria > Pseudomonadales > Pseudomonadaceae > Pseudomonas > Pseudomonas sp. BB438. The sequence goes on along the minus strand of NZ_CM170001.1, from coordinate 4,909,332 downwards.
CGGCTGTACCACGGCTTGCCGGCCGGCTGTTCGGTGCCGATGAATTCGCCTTGGGACATCTCCCATTTCTTGCCGAAGCCCAGGGTGCGACGGATCTTGAAGCCGGCGGCGCCCAGGCCGCGGCGGACGACGCCGGCGCTGGTGAAGGTGGCGAGGGTCGTGCCTGGCCCCGAAAGGCGGGCGAGCTGGGCGTAGAGCGCGTCGTTCCACATCTCCGGGTTCTTCGCCGGGGAAAAGCCGTCGAGGAACCAGGCGTCGATACGTGCGTCCAGCTCGGGCAGGGTGTCCAGCACGTCGCCCACCAGCAGGGTCAGCACCACGCGGCCGCCAGCGAAGACGAAACGCTGGAAGCCGGGGTTGATCGCCACGTACTGCTCCAGCAACGGCCCCGACAGGTGCGCCAGCTCCGGCCAGAGGGCGAAGGCGCGGCGCAGGTCCTGCTGCGTCACCGGGTACTTCTCGGTACTGACGAAGTGCAGCCGAGCGTCGCACGGGGCCTGCGCCTCGAACAGCTGCCAGGCGCAGAGGAAATTCAGCCCGGTGCCGAAGCCGGTTTCGCCGATGCACAGGCGCCCGCCGGCCGGCAGCGCGGCGAAGCGTTCGGGGAGGCGGTTGCCGTCGATGAACACGTGGTGCGTCTCGGCGATGCCGGAGTCGCGGGAGAAGTACACGTCGCCATAGACGCGGGACGTGGGCTGGCCGTTTTCGTCCCAGTCGATCTGGGCGCTGCTGATGTCGGGCATGTGAGGGCAGGCAGGGAAGCGAAGGCGGCAGTTTAGCCGATTCGGCGCGCAGACAGCCTGCGTCACTTCCGCTACCTTTTATGCACGTCGAGACAAGGAGAGGTGCATGTTCGAATCCGCCGAGATCGGTCATTCCATTGACAAGGAAACCTACGAGAAGGAGGTCGCGGTGCTGCGCGAAGCCCTGCTCGAAGCGCAGTACGAACTCAAGCAGCAGGCACGCTTCCCGGTGATCATTCTGATCAATGGCATCGAGGGCGCCGGCAAGGGCGAGACGGTGAAGCTGCTCAACGAGTGGATGGACCCGCGCCTGATTCGTGTCGAGAGCTTCATGCTGCCTTCCGACGAGGAACTCTCTCGCCCGCCGCAGTGGCGCTTCTGGCGCCGCCTGCCACCCAAGGGCACGACCGGCATCTTCTTCGGCAACTGGTACAGCCAGATGCTCTACGCGCGGGTCACCGGCGAGATCAAGGACAGCCAGCTCGATGGCCTGATCAACGATGCCGAGCGTTTCGAGCGGATGTACTCCGATGAAGGTGCGCTGATCTTCAAGTTCTGGTTCCACCTCTCCAAGAAGCAGCTCAAGGAGCGCCTCAAGGCATTGGAGAACGATCCGACGCGCAGCTGGCAACTGAGCGAGATCGACTGGAAGCAGAGCGAGGTCTACGACAAGTTCGTCCGCTATGGCGAACGCGTGTTGCGCCGCACCAGCCGTGACTATGCGCCCTGGTATGTGGTGGAGGGCTCCGACGAGCGCTATCGCAGTCTGACGGTCGGCCGCACCATCCTCGAGAGCCTGCAGGCCGCGCTCAAGCGCAAGGACCGCCCGACGCCGCAGCCCCATGCCGCGCCGCTGGTTTCCAGCCTGGACAACAAGGGCCTGCTGGACGCGCTGGACCTGGGCCTGCAACTGGACAAGGACCAGTACAAGGAACAGCTGGCCAAGGAGCAGGCGCGACTGGCCACGCTGATGCGCGACAAGCGCTTGCGCAGCCACTCGCTGATCGCCGTGTTCGAGGGCAACGACGCTGCCGGCAAGGGCGGCGCGATCCGTCGCGTGACCGATGCGCTGGACCCGCGCCAGTACCGCATCGTGCCGATCGCCGCACCTACCGAAGAGGAGCGCGCGCAGCCGTATCTGTGGCGCTTCTGGCGGCACATCCCGGCACGCCGGCAGTTCACCATCTTCGACCGCTCCTGGTACGGCCGCGTGCTGGTGGAGCGGGTCGAGGGCTTCGCCTCCGATGCCGACTGGCTGCGCGCCTATGCCGAGATCAACGACTTCGAGGAGCAGCTGGCGAAGTACAACATCGTGCTGGTGAAATTCTGGCTGTCGATCGACCAGGACACCCAGCTGGAGCGCTTCAAGGAGCGCGAGTCGATTCCCTTCAAGCGCTTCAAGATCACCGAGGAGGACTGGCGCAACCGGGACAAGTGGGACCAGTACGTGGATGCGGTGGGCGATATGGTCGATCGCACCAGCACCGAGATCGCGCCCTGGACGCTGGTGGAGGCCAACGACAAGCGCTATGCGCGGGTGAAGGTTCTGAAGACCATCAACGACGCGCTGGAGGCGGCTTACGCCAGTGCGAAGAAGGGCAAGAAGGACTGAGGCGTCCGGTCCTGGGGAGGAGCGCGCTGGCTCGCAAACTGGTATCGCGGCGGCTGGCGGATTATCCAGGTAACCACGAATTCCGACGCGATGGATTTCGCGGACAAGGTCCGCTCCTACAGTGATACTCCTGCGCTCGGGCCTGCCCTCACCCTAACCCTCTCCCTGAGGGAGAGGGGACCGTTCGGTGCAGGATGAAACTACAGCGTCAGCCGGCACAATCTGCTCCCTCTCGCTCTGGGAGAGGGCTGGGGTGAGGGGGGAAAGTTGGCACGAAGTGAACCGGCACAAAGACAGTTGCTCCTACAAGGACCTCTCATCTCGCAGCTCGCGCTGTGCGATTTGCTCTTGAAGTTTTCCAGAGAGACAACCGAGCGCTCCGACGGCCCCGTTCAGGAGGCCTCGTTGAATCGGAGTTTCAGGGGTTGAGCGACATGGATGTCGCGAGAGCTGCGATGGGCCAGGGATGGCCCTTCGCAGCGTGCCCCTGAAACTTCGATTCAACGAGGGAATTTTTCGCCCCAAGCGAAAAACCGGATGTCCGGGGCAAGACTTTTTGGTTCCTTTTGTGGCGTTTGACAAAAGGGACTCGCCCGAGGGGGCGAAACAAAAAGCTTGCGCGCACGTCGAAGCGGCGCAGAAACATCCAATCTGAAGCAAACACATCGCGGACAAAGTCCGCTCCTACGCAAACTGAGGCGCTGGAGCTGACGTGAAGCCGTGGGCCACGCCCGCAATCTGTTGATCTACTCCCCATTCCTCTGCGAAGGTTTCGGTGCCCCGACCAGCCGCCCCATCGCACCGGCAATCCCCATCTCGCGCAGCACCTGCAACTCGCCCTCGGTCTCGACCATCTCCGCGATCAGCGGCAGGTCGATGCTGTTGGAGGCGCGGTACATGGCCTCGATGAACAGGCGCTTGTCGTTGTCCTGGTCGATGGCGCGGATGTAGCTGCCGTCGATCTTCAGGTACGCAAGACCGAGGCGGGTCAGGTTGCCGATCAGGCTGAAGCGTCCGCCGAAGTGCTGCAGACCCAGCTTGGCGCCGATCTCCTGCACCGACTGGGCGAGTTTTTCCAGTTCGGCGGGCGGCGGCAGGTAGCGTTCGTCCACTTCCAGGGTCATCAGTTGCGCTTCCTGCGGGTGTGCGCGGAGGATCTCGAACAGCTGGCGCAGGGGCTCGGCGCTGCGCACGGTTTCCGCCGACAGCGACAGGGCCAGCGGTGCCGGTTGCTCGGCGAGGTGGGCGAGGGCGTGTTCGAGCATCGCCAGGTCGAAGCGTGCGGACCAGCCGAAGCGCTCGATCCAGGGCAGGAACTGCCCGGCTGCGACGGCGTCGCCCTTGGGATCGAGCAGCCGCGCGAGGACCTTCTGGTGCAGCAGCTCGCCGCTCTCGGCGCAGGCGCGCACGGGTTGGAACCACAGCTGCAGCTTGCCCTTCTGCAGGGCGTCGTCGAGCCATTCGCGCCAGGCGCGGGAGTCCTGCGCGGGCTGGCCGCCGGAGCTGTCCAGGCGCTGCCAGGGGCGGTCCGGCGAGGACTGCGATTGCGCCAGTGCCTGGTCCGCGCGGGACAGCACGCTGGCTGCAGATTCTCCGGGGCGGAAGGCCGCCAGGCCAAGGTGCGCCACCGGCGTGCAGTCGCTGGCGCCGGTACCGCGCAGGTTCTCCAGGGCGGCGCTGAGCTGATCGGCCAGCCGTTCTGCGCTGGCGCTGTCGACGCCGGGGGCGAGCAGGGTGAACTCACCGCCTCGGCTGCGCGCGGCCAGCCAGTCCGGCGTGCCGTGAGTCTCCCGCTCACGTTCCAGCAGTTCGGCCACGTCGCGGATCAGCGCGTCGGTGCGCTGTCCGCCCAGGCGCTGGTTGAGCCCGGCCAGGTCGTTCAGGCGCAGCAGCAACAGGTAGCCCGCAGCGTTCTGTTCGCTGGGGGACAGCTGCGCATCCAGCCGTGCGTCGAACAGGCGGCGGTTGGCCAGGCCCGAGAGGCTGTCCTGGTAGGCCTCTTCGCGCAGCTTTTCGCTGCGGGTGGCCTCCTCGGCGAACAGTGCCTTGAGCTTGTCCACCATCTGGTTCATCGCCTGTACCACACGCTTGAGTTCCGGCGTGCGTGGCTCCTTGGGCAGGGTGAGGAATTCGCGGCGGGTGATGGCGTGGGCCTGCTGGACCATCTGGTCCAGCGGCTTGAGCTGGGTGCGCAGCAGCCAGCCGCCGAGGATCGCGCTGACCAGCCCGCAGGCCAGCAGCCAGGCGAGGCTGCCGAGGGCGCCGTCCCACAGCTTGGCCAGGGCGAACTGCGGATGGCTGACCACTTCGACCCGCGCGGCCTGCTCCCAGCCGCGCATGATCAGCGCGTCGCCGCCCTGGGCCTTGAGGTTGACCAGTTTGGCGAACCAGGCCGGCACCTGCTGGTTCTGCGTGTCGCTGTCGCGTTCGACGATCACCTTGCCCTCGGGGATGCTCACCACCCGGATGGTGGCGAAGTAGCCGGAATCGAAGATCGAGCTGACCATCAGCTCGATCATCGCCGGATCGTCCACGTGCGGGGTGAGCGACAGGCCCAGCGCGGTGGCGGCGTCCTGGGCATGGGAGCGCAACTGGCCGATCAGCTGCTCGCGGGAGCTTTCCAGGCTGGCGGCGAAGCTGCCGGCGAAGGCCACCACGAGGAACAGGCAGATCGCCAGGAACAGTTGCTTGAGCAATGACATGCCGGGGTTCTCCTATCGCGTCTCGTCGAGGTCCAGGCCCTCGGCGCGCATCTTGGTCAACAGGTCCTGCCAGCGCGACAGCTTCTTGCTGTCGCCGGTGCGCTTGCCGCCGTTGGGGCCGGGCAGCCACAGCCCCTCGGCGTTGAAGGCGTAGACGGGCAGGAGGTCCTTGCGCTGGGAGGCGGGCTTGATCTGCGGGATCAGGTTGTCCAGCACCAGCGGCTCGGCAGTGGGGGTGGCGTAGTAGGTGAGCACCATGTGCGCCTGGTTCTGCACCAGGGCCTTGACGTAAGTGATGCGCAGCTTGTCGCTGGCGACGCCCAGCCGGCGCAGGGTGACGTACTTGGCGATGGCGTAGTCCTCGCAATCGCCGGCGCCCTTGTAGAGGGCTTCCACGGGCGTTGCCCAGTAGTCGTCCTGGTGCCAGACGGTGCGGTCATCGGTGAAGACGATGGCGCCGTTGAAGAAAGCATTGACCGCCTTGAGCTTGGCGCTCTCGTCAAGGTTCTCGCTGTCGTCGATCAGCCGGCCCCAGGATTCGATACGGGTCTTGCCGGCGCCGAGATCGCTGTAGCGTTGTTCGGCATTCTTCAGGATGGTGTCGAAGTTCCAGGCGGCGCCGGCGGTCAGTGCGAGGAGCGCGAGCAGCAGCGCGCCGGCCCGCAGACGCAGCGGGCTGGCGAACAGCCGGGGGGCTCCTCGGGGTGGCTGCATCGCCAGCGCTCCATGTGGGATGTGTGGAGTCTAGGCGGTCTTCGAAAACTTGCCCTGGCGTATCGCCAGTGAGCGCAAGGCCTCGTCGTACGGGCCTTTCAGGCGAAACTGACAGGATTGTCATGTAAGGGTCAGCGTCCGGTCCCGAGGGCTGGCTTATAACCCAGGATGCGGCCGCTGTGGCCGAACCAGACGCAGGAGAGCGGAATGCAGGGGCAACGGCGGGTTTGGCTGGCGGCCATCTTGTTGGGATCGACAGGGCTGGTGGCGGGCATCTGGGGTTTTGCCGGCCGGCACGAGGCCCCGCAGGCGGCGGCCCAGCCAGCGGGTGTGCCGGTGACCCTGGCGCGCGTGGCCCGCGAGGACCTGACGCAGAACATCGACGGCGTCGGCACCGTCACGTCGCTGCACAGCGTGCTGGTCCGCCCGCAGGTAGAAGGCCAGCTCACCGCGTTGCTGGTGGAGGAGGGGCAGATGGTCAGGCAGGGCGAGTTGCTGGCGACCATCGACGACCGCGCCATCAACGCCGCGCTGGAGCAGGCCGAGGCGACCAGGCAGAGCAACCAGGCGCAACTGCGCCTCGTCGAACAGGACCTGGTGCGCTACCAGACGCTGAGCCAGCGCGGCTCGATTTCCCGCCAGACCCTGGAGCAGACCGAAGCCGAGGCGGCCCGCCTGCGCGCCACCCTGCGCGGCAACCAGGCCACCATCGACGCCGAGCGCGTGCGCCTGTCCTACACCCGCATCACCTCGCCGGTGGCCGGTCGCGTCGGCATCCGCAACGTCGACGTCGGCAACCTGCTGCGCACCAACGACAGCAACGGCCTGTTCACCGTGACACAGATGTCACCGACCTCCGTGGTCTTCGCCCTGCCGCAGGAACGTCTGCCGCAGCTGCAACCGCTGATGAATGGCGATTCCCCGGTGGTCGCGCGCAGTCGCGACGGCGGCCAACTGCTGGGCGAAGGCCACTTGCGCAGCATCGACAACCAGGTCGCCAGCAGCACCGGCACCATCCGCGTGCGTGCGGTGTTCGATAACAAGGATGGCAAACTCTGGCCGGGCCAGTTCGTCGCCATCGACCTGCAGTCCAGCGTGTTGCACAACGGCCTGGTGCTCGATAGCCGCGCGGTGCGCCGTGGCCTGGACGGTGCCTTCGTGTTCCGCGTCGAGGACGGCAGGGCGCAGAAGGTGCCGGTGCGCATCGTCCAGGAAGTGGATGGCCGCACTCTGGTCGAAGGCCTCGCAGCGGACGATGAAGTGGTGCTCGATGGCCACTCGCGCCTGACGCCCGGCGCGGCTGTCGACGTGCAAGGTGACGTGCAGACACTCGCCCGCCGGAGCGAGCCATGAGTGTGCGCGCCGGCATGTCCGGCTGGTGCGTGCGCCATCCCATCGCCACTTGCCTGCTGACCGTCGCCTCGCTGCTGCTCGGTCTGCTGGCGTTCTTCCGCCTTGGCGTGGCGCCGCTGCCGCAGGTGGATTTCCCCACCATCCAGGTACAGGCGCTGCTGCCAGGCGGCAGCCCGGAAACCATGGCGTCCTCGGTGGCGACACCGCTGGAAGTGCAGTTCAGCGCCATTCCCGGCATCACCCAGATGCTCTCCACCAGTGCGCTGGGATCGACCACCCTGACGCTGCAATTCGACCTGGAAAAGAACATCGACGTCGCCGCCCAGGAGGTCACCGCCGCGATCAACGCTGCCGCTGGGCGCTTGCCGGCGGACATGCCGAACCTGCCGACCTGGCGCAAGATCAACCCGGCGGACAGCCCGATCATGATCGTCCGGGTGAACTCCGAATTGATGCCGCTGATCGAGTTGAGCGACCTCGCCGAAGTGCTGCTGTCACGCCAGCTCAGCCAGATCAGCGGGGTCGGGCAGATCTTCGTGGTCGGCCAGCAGCGCCCGGCGATCCGCATCCAGGCGCAGCCGGAGAAGCTCGCCGCCTACCGACTGACCCTGGCCGACCTGCGCCAGTCGCTGCAGTCGGCGAGCATCAACCAGGCCAAGGGCGCGTTGTTCGGCGACGGTCGCGTCTCTACCCTGGCGGCCAACGATCAGTTGTTCAGCCCCAGCGAATACGGCGACCTCGTCGTGGCCTACCGCGCAGGGGCGCCGGTGTTCCTGCGCGATCTCGCGAAGGTGGTGAAGGCGCCGGAAGACGACTATGTGCAGGCCTGGCCGGACGGCCGCCCTGGCGTGGCGCTGGTCATCCTGCGCCAGCCCGGCGCGAACATCGTCGAGACCTCCGACGCGATCCAGGCGGAGCTGCCGCGCCTGCGCGACATGCTGCCCGCGGGGGTCGAGGTCGAAGTGCTCAACGACCGCACCCGCACCATCCGCGCCTCGCTGCATGAGGTGGAGCTGACCCTGCTGCTGACGATGGGCCTGGTGGTGCTGGTGATGGGCCTGTTCCTGCGCCAGCTGTCGGCGACCCTGATCGTCGCCACGGTGCTGGCGGTCTCGCTCAGTGCCAGCTTCGCCGCCATGTACGTGCTGGGCTTTACCCTGAACAACCTGACGCTGGTGGCGCTGATCATCGCCGTGGGCTTCATCGTCGACGACGCCATCGTGGTGGTGGAGAACATCCACCGCCACCTGGAGCAGGGCAAGGACCGGGTGCAGGCAGCGCTGGCCGGCGCTGCGGAGATCAGCTTCACGGTGGTATCGATCAGCTTCTCGCTGATCGCCGCGTTCATCCCGCTGCTGTTCATGGGCGGCATCGTCGGGCGGCTGTTCCGCGAATTTGCGGTCAGCGTCACGGCGGCCATCCTGATTTCGGTGGTCGCCTCGCTGACCATTGCGCCGATGCTCGCCTCGCGCTTCATGGGTGCGCCCCATCATCATAAGAACGGACATGGGCACGATCAGGGCGGAATATCGGAGTGGCTGCTGGCGCGCTACGCGAAGGGCCTGGACTGGTCGCTGCATCACCAGCGCAGCGTGCTCGTCGGCTTCGTGGTCTGCGTGGCCATCGCGGTGGGCGGCTACGTCGGCATTCCCAAGGGCTTCTTCCCGTCCCAGGACACGGCCTTCGTCTTCGGCACGACGCAGGCCGCCGAGGACATCTCCTATGCCGACATGGCCCAGAAGCACAAGCAGCTCGCCGACATCGTCGCCGCCGATCCGGCGGTGCAGAGCTACAACCATGCCATTGGCATTACCGGCGGCAGCCAGAGCCTGGCCAACGGGCGCTTCTGGATCGTGCTCAAGGACCGTGGCGACCGCGACGTCTCGGTGGACGAGTTCATCAACCGCATCCGGCCCAAGCTGGCCAAGGTGCCGGGCATCGTCCTCTACCTGCGTTCGGCGCAGGACATCAACCTCGCCACCGGGCCGGTGCGCACCCAGTACCAGTACGCCCTGCGCAGCAACGACAGCGCGGCACTGGCACAGTGGGCGGATCGCCTGACCCAGCGGCTGAAGGAGGAGGGCGGCCTGCAGGACGTGTCCAACGACCTGCAGATGGGCGCCAGCGTCACCTCGCTGGACATCGACCGGGTGGCGGCGGCGCGCTTCGGGCTGTCCGCCGAGGACGTCAGCCAGACCCTCTACGACGCCTTCGGCCAGCGCCAGGTCGGCGAATTCCAGACCGAGGTCAACCAGTACAAGGTCATCCTCGAACTGGACTCGCGGCAACGTGGCCGGGCGGAAAGCCTGGCGTGGTTCCACCTGCGCTCGCCGCTGAGCGGCGAGATGGTGCCGCTGGCTGCGGTGGCGCGGATCACGCCGGCCAGGTCGGGGCCGCTGCAGATCAACCACAACGGCATGTTCCCGGCGGTGACGCTGTCCTTCAACCTGTCGCCGGGCGTGGCCCTGGGCGATGCGGTGGGCCTGGTGCAGCGCGCCCAGGAGGAGATCGGCATGCCATCGAGCATCAGCGGCGAGTTCCAGGGCGCTGCGGCAGCCTTCCAGAGTTCCCTGGCGAGCCAGCCGTTGCTGATCCTCGCGGCGCTGTTCGCGGTCTACGTGATCCTCGGCGTGCTCTACGAGAGTTTCGTGCACCCGCTGACCATCCTTTCCACATTGCCTTCTGCGGGTATTGGCGCGGTGTTCCTGCTCTGGGGCTGGGGGCTGGAGTTCTCGGTGATGGCATTGATCGGCCTGGTGCTGCTGATCGGCATCGTCAAGAAGAACGGCATCCTGATGGTCGACTTCGCCCTGGCGGCGCAACGCCAGCGCGGGCTGTCGCCCCATGACGCGATCCGCGAGGCATGCCTGGCGCGCTTCCGGCCGATCATGATGACCACGCTGGCCGCGCTGCTGGGCGCGATTCCGCTGATGATCGGCTTCGGCACCGGCTCGGAGCTGCGCCAGCCGCTGGGCGTGGCTGTGGTCGGTGGGCTGATCGTCAGCCAGGCGCTGACCCTGTTCAGTACACCAGTGGTGTACCTGGCGCTGGACCGGCTGTTTCATCGCCAGCAGGTGGCCCCGGCTGCCGTGGGAGGTGCGGTATGAGAAGCGGCTGGGTAGCATGCCGGTTGGCGGGCGTCACGAACGGAGGGCTGGCATGCGCGTACTGATTGTCGAAGACGAGAGCAAGACCGCCGACTACCTGCAGCGCGGGCTGAGCGAGCAGGGCTTCACCGTGGATGTCGCCAGTAATGGCATCGATGGCCGGCACCTGGCGCTCAACGGCGAATACGACGTCATTGTCCTCGACGTGATGCTCCCCGGCATCGACGGCTACGGCGTTTTGCGTGCCCTGCGCGAGCAACGGCAGACCCCGGTGATCATGCTGACCGCCCGCGAGCGGGTCGAAGACCGCGTGCGTGGCTTGCGCGAAGGCGCCGATGACTACCTGATCAAGCCGTTCTCCTTCCTCGAACTGGTGGCGCGCCTGCAGGCCCTGACCCGCCGTGGCGCGCACCTGGAAAGCGCGACGCAGATGCGCATCGCCGACCTGGCCATCGACCTGGTCAGCCGCCGCGTACAGCGAGGCGGGACGCGGCTGGAGCTGACCGCCAAGGAGTATTCGCTGCTCTGCGTGCTGGCCCAGCGTAGCGGGGAAATCCTTTCCAAGACGGCCATCGCCGAGCTGGTCTGGGACATCAATTTCGACACCGACACCAACGTTGTCGAGGTCGCCATCAAACGCCTGCGCGCCAAGCTCGACGGGCCCTTCGATACCAAGCTGCTGCACACCATCCGCGGCATGGGCTACGTGCTGGAAAGCCGCGCTGCCCAGGAGCTCGGAGCGTGAGAGGGCTGTCGCTTTCCACGCGCCTGGCCGGCATGTTCGCTGTCGCCGCGCTGGGCATCTTCCTGCTCATCGGCTCGGCCCTCTACTGCGTGCTGGACGGGCAGATCGAGCGCCTGCAGCGCTCGGAGCTGGACACCCGCTTCAACATGGTCGCGCGCATGCTCGACAAGCCCGACCTTGCCGAGCGCTGGCCGCACATGCAGCTCAAGCTCAACACCCTGAGCCAGGAGTATCAGCTGATCCGTTTCTGGATCGACAGTGACGACTCGCGCTTCCGCTATGGCCAACCCAACGACACGGTGCGGCGGATGCTTGGCAGCGGCAATGGTTACGCCGAACTGGAACTGCCCGAGCACGATTCGCTGCTCAGCGCCCGCGTCGGCGTGCTGCCGGCCAGCGGTGGGCGCCCGGCCCTGGTGCTGCTGGCGGCGATCGACAGCGTGGCCTTCCAGCAAGCGCGGCATGCCACGCTGATCACGCTGTTCGTGCTCTCCGCGCTGGGTATCGCGCTGGCGACGCTATGCGGGCACTGGATCGCCCGGGTGGGCCTGCGACCGGTGCACGAGCTTTCCGCCGAAGCGCGGCAGATCAGCCCGAAGCAGTTGTCTCAGCGCCTGCGCCTGGAAGGCCTGCCGACGGAGCTGTCGGCGCTGGCCGGCGCCCTCAACGAAGCACTGGACCGCCTGGAGCAGGCCTACCTGCGCCTGGAGTCGTTCAATGCCGATGTCGCCCACGAGTTGCGTACACCGCTGGCCAACCTGATCGGCCAGAGCCAGGTGGCGCTGTCCCGCGAGCGCAGCGCGTCGGACTACGAGGAAGTCCTGCAATCCAACCTCGAAGAGCTGGAGCGTCTGCGCGCCATCGTCAACGACATGCTGTTCCTCGCCCGCGTCGACCAGGGCGGACTGGCGGCCGAACGGGTGGAGACCTCGCTGGCGGCTGACGTGGCGACGACCCTGGATTTCCTCGAGGTGATCTTCGACGAGCAGGGCGTGCAGGTGAACCTGCGTGGTGACGCGCGGGCCTGCGTGGAGCGCGCCCTGTTCCAGCGCGCGGTGACCAACCTGCTGTACAACGCCGCCCAGCATACCGCTCCGGGCGGTCGCATCGAGGTGCGCCTGAGTGGTGAGCGCGGCGCGGCGCGGGTGGAGGTCAGCAACCCCGGCGAGCCGATCAACGCCGAGCAGCGCGCGCGGCTGTTCGAGCGCTTCTATCGCGCGGACGTCGCTCGTGCCAACAGCCAGAGCAGTCATGGCCTGGGGCTGTCCATCGTCAAGGCGGTGGCGAGCATGCACGGCGGCTCGGTATTTGTGCGTAGTGAGGGGGGCGTCAACACCTTTGGGTTTACGGTGGATGCGGTGGTGAGCCACCAGGATGGGGATGAGATGGTGGGAGACGTGGTGCCAGTCTGAGGGATCGGTGCCGGGCGTTTTCCCTCTCCCTTCAAGGAGAGGGTTGGGGGGAGGGTGCTTGCCCAGGCAGAGAACTCAATCCAACCGACGCGTCTTCATCCGAACGAGATAGATCGTCACCAACGTGGCACTGGTCAGCATGAACGCCCAGGCCCAGGGCCGTTGCACCAGGAAACCGGAAATCAGGATGCTGCTCCACATCAGGCCGATGGCGTAGACCTTGCCCTTGAGCGGAATGCCTTCGCCGTCGAGGTAGTCGCGGATCCACGGGCCCAGCTTCGGATGGTTCACCAGCCAGTCGTAGAAGCGCTGCGAGCTGCGCATGAAGCAGGCAGCGGCGAGCAGGAGGAAGGGCGTGGTGGGCAGGACCGGCAGGAAGATGCCGATCACGCCCAGTGCCACGCTGAGCCAGCCGACGCCGAGCAGGCAGTAGCGAACCCAGGCGTGGCGGCTCTGGCGGATTTCTCGTGGCATCGATCGACGGACGCGAAGCGAACCCGGAGCCGCGTTGCGCGGCTCCGGCGGCGGATCAGTGGGTCCGGGGCTTGAGCAGGGCCGGCTTTTCTTCCGGCGCCTGGCACAGCAGGAACAGGTTGGTCAGCAGCTCGGGGATCTGCGCGACCATGTCGTCCACCAATCCGCGGTCACTGGCGATCTCGTCGAACTCGGGCTGTTCGTCGAACAGGCCGGAACCGACCATGATCGGCAGCAGCAGCTCGCTGACTTCTTCCTCGGCCTGCTCGAACCAGATGGCCTCGCGCAGGAACACGCCTTCCATGAAGCCGATGCACCAGCCGCGAATGTCGGAGTCGTCGGGCTCGTCGCCCAGGTAGGGCTCGCAGGGCAGCTCCAGCTCCTCGTCACCGGCCATCTGGCGGATGATGTGCGCCTTGAGCTGGACCAGGGTGGATTCGATCTCGCTGCGCTCTTCCTCGCTGCGGTAGTGTGGCGGCTCGGCGAACAGGGCGTCGATCCACTCGCGCTCCGGCACGTCCTCCGGGCAGATCGCCAGGGCGGTCAGGTAGCCGTGTGCCGCCACGTAGTCCAAGGCTTCCTCGTGCAGGTCATCGGCATCGAGAAAGGCTTGCAGGCGGGACAATTGGTCGGCGAAGGACATCGGGTACTACCTCGGAGGTGATCGGTCCCGAATTGTAGTCTTTCCGCAGGCCCGCGGCAAAAGCCAAATGCCCGTCCGGCCTGAGCCTGCGCGGGGTCCGGACGCATGTGGCGGATTTTTCCGCAGTTTCCCGGACAAGGTGCCGGCCGCGGGCGGATCGCTTGCGTATAATGCGCGGCTTCATTCGGAGTCCCCCATGCTCGATCAGGCCCTGCGCATCCTCAAAGACGTTTTCGGTTACGACGCCTTCCGCGGCAATCAGGCGCGGATCATCGAGCGCGTGGCCGGCGGCGGCGATGCGCTGGTGCTGATGCCCACCGGCGGCGGCAAGTCGCTGTGCTTCCAGGTCCCGGCGCTGCTGCGTGAAGGGCTGACGGTGGTGGTTTCGCCGCTGATCGCGCTGATGGAAGACCAGGTCGCCACGCTGGACGAACTGGGCGTGCCGGTGGCAGCGCTGAACTCCTCGCTGAGCCCTGACGCCCAGCGCGAGATCGCCGACCGCCTGCAGCGCGGCGAGATCAAGCTGCTCTACCTCGCCCCGGAACGCCTGGTGCAGCCGCGCATGCTGGCCTTCCTGCAACGCCTGGAGATCGGCCTGTTCGCCATCGACGAAGCGCACTGTGTGTCGCAATGGGGCCACGACTTCCGTCCCGAATACCTGCAACTGGGCCAGCTCGCCGAGCTGTTCCCGCACGTGCCGCGCATCGCCCTGACTGCGACGGCAGACATGCGTACCCGCGAGGAGATGATCCAGCGCCTGCACCTGCAGAACGCTGAGCAGTTCCTCTCCAGCTTCGACCGGCCGAACATCTTCTACCGCATCGTGCCCAAGGAGCAGCCGCGCAAGCAGCTGCTGGGCTTCCTTGCCGAGCGTCGCGGTGATGCGGGCATCGTCTATTGCATGTCGCGCAAGAAGGTCGAGGAGGTCGCCGAGTTCCTCTCCAATCAAGGCTTCCCGGCGCTGCCGTACCACGCCGGTCTGTCCAATGACCTGCGCGCGTATCACCAGAAGCGCTTCCTCAACGAGGAAGGGCTGATCATGGTCGCGACCATTGCCTTCGGCATGGGCATCGACAAACCCAACGTGCGCTTCGTTGCGCACCTGGACCTGCCCAAGAGCCTGGAGGCGTACTACCAGGAAACCGGCCGCGCCGGCCGTGACGGTCTGCCTGCCGATGCCTGGATGGCCTACGGCCTGCAGGACGTGTTGCTGCTGCGGCAGATGATGCAGAACTCCGAGGGCGACGAGCGCCACAAGCGCGTCGAGCGGCACAAGCTCGAAGCCATGCTGGCGCTGTGCGAGGAAACCCGCTGCCGCCGCCAGGCGCTGCTGGCCTATTTCGACGAGGTGATGCCCAACCCCTGCGGGCACTGCGACATCTGTGTCGATGGCGTTGAAACCTGGGATGCCACCGAGCCCGCGCGCCAAGCCTTGTCGGCCATCTACCGCAGCGGGCAGCGCTACGGCGTCGGTCATCTGGTGGACGTGCTGCTGGGCAAGGACACCGAGAAGGTGCGCAGTGTCGGCCACCAGCACCTGGCGGTGTTCGGCATCGGCAAGTCCCGTGCCGAGGAGGAATGGCGCACGCTGTTCCGCCAATTGGTCGCCCGGGGTTTCGCCGATGTGGACGTCGACGGCTTCAACGGCCTGCGCCTCACCGAAGCCTGCCGCCCGCTGCTGCGCGGCGAGGAGACGCTGGCCCTGCGCCGCGATCCCAAGCCGCAGCGCAGCAAGTCGTCCGCCTCCGGGGGCTCCAGCCCGGCCAGCCAACTGGTGCGCCAGGAAGAGCGCGAGATGTGGGAAGCCCTGCGTACCCTGCGGCGCAAGCTGGCCGAGGAGCACTCGGTGCCGCCCTACGTCATCTTCCCCGATGCGACCCTGCTGGAAATGCTGCGCAGCCAGCCCACCACGCTGTCCGCCATGGCCCAGGTCAGCGGCGTCGGCGCACGCAAGCTGGAACGCTACGGCCAGGCCTTCCTCGATGTACTCACCGAGTCGGACAAGGCGCCGGACGCCCCGGCCCCGGTCACGGACCTGCGCCACGAACTGGTGACCCTGGCCCGCGCCGGCATGACGCCGGCGCAGATCGCCCGCCAGCTCGATTGCAGCGAGAAGAACGTCTACAGCCTGCTGGCCGAAGCCATCGGTCGTCAGCAACTGACCCTGGAACAGGCACTGGACCTGCCCGAGGAATTGCTCGGCGAAGTCCAGGACGCCTTCCTCGACGAGGACGGCGAGCTGCCGCCGGTGAGCGCCATCGCCGAGCTGTTCGAAGGCCGTGTTCCGCTGGGCGTCCTGCACTGCGTGCGCGCCGCCCTGCTGGCCGAGCTGGAAGTCTGATCGCGCCGAAACACGGCGTTACAGATGAAATATCAATGTGCCAGCAACGGCGCACTTTCCCGCCAGTCATATCCGGCAGTACGGATCACTTGCGGAGTGCGAGATGTCGAGTTGGTTGCGGGTAGTGGCGGGGCTGCTGGTCGTAGGGCAACTCAGTGGGTGCGCCAGTGGAGGCGGGCTGACCGAAGGCGGCAAGAATGCGTTGATCGGTGTTGCCGCGGTCGCGCTGGTGGCGGGGTTGGTCATCATGTCCAAGGACGATGACGACGATGATCGCGACTGCCGCACGCATCGCAGCCGCTCCGAGCGTCGCTACTGCAATGACTCCTACTACGGCCACGATCGCTACCGGAATTCCCGCGACGACCGCTGGTGAGTGCCGTGATCCGTCATTTTCGTGACGGGGCAAAACGACAAACTTGTGACGCACGTCCCGAACGGCTATGGTGGCACTTAGACCTCCACGAGAAGAGGTGAACATGCCACAACAACAGAGCTGGCTGGACGACGTCCGTTCCAATGCCTATGCCGAACAGCTCTCCCGGGGCTTTCGCCGCCTGCGTTTCGAACCCGACCTCGAGACCCAGTACCGTCATTACCTGCTGGAAGACAGCTTCGATCTCAAGCTCACCGCGCTGACCATCGGCGTGCTGATCTGGCTGGCGCTGGCGGCCATCGATTTTCTCCTCATCCGGACAGCGGAACACTGGGACATGCTCGCGGTGCGCATCGGCGTGCTGGTGCTGCTGACCGTCTGTGGCGGCCTGATCCTGCAGCGCCGGCATATCCACCTGCTGGTGCCGCTGAGCCTGGCCTGCATCCTCAGTGTCGGCATCGGCGCGGCGGCCGTGGCGGGCATCGCGCACACCGTGGACCAGAGCTATCCCTACGAAGGCCTGCTGCTGGTCAGCATGGCCGCGTACTTCCTGATTGGCCTGCGCTTCGCCGAAGCGGTGGGTTGTGCGTCCGTGATCCTGCTGGTCTACGTAGGTTTCGAGTTGTATGCAGGGTTGCCGCTGCCGACGCTGGTCAGCAACGTGGTGTTCCTGCTGCTCGGCAACCTGGTCGGTGGGGTGGGCTGCTACCTGCTGGACTACAAGTCCCGCCAGCACTTCCTGATCAGCCGCCTGCTGAAAGTGATGGCCGAGCACGACGCCCTGACCGGCCTGCACAACCGCCGCAGTTTCAATCGCCAGTTGGAACGCCTGTGGCGCCAGGCTCAGCGTGAAAGCGTCGGCCTGGCGCTGCTGCTTTGCGACGTCGATCACTTCAAGGCCTACAACGACCGCTACGGGCATCAGGCCGGCGACGGCGTGCTGCAACGTATCGGCGAGGTGCTGGCGGCCAGTGCGCGGCGTCCGCTGGACATGGCCGTGCGCCTGGGCGGCGAGGAATTTGCCGTGCTGCTCTACGGCGCCAGCGAGCGCGAAGCCAAGGAGCGCGCGGAGGTAGTGCGTGAGTCGGTGCAGGCCCTGGGTATCGTCCATGAGGGGTCGCTGACAGCGGACGAGGTGACGCTCTCCATTGGCGTCTCCTGTCTGTGGCCGGAGACCGGGAACCCGCTGCGCAGCATCTACGAACATGCCGATCGCGCGCTGTACGAGGCCAAGGCATTCGGGCGCAACCAGGTGGTTGCCTGATGGCCCATTCGGTCCCCCGAGCTGGCGCCGTGCGTGACTGCGGCGTGCGCGGGCCCGGTGCTAGCATGCGTCGGACCTTGCCACCGAGCCCGCGCCCATGCAGCAGCTGATCCAGCCCAACGGCCAACCGCACTACGGCATCTTTTCCGGCACCCCGGCGACCATCAACCACCGTGACTTCGACTTCCGCTCGCCCATGGGCCGTCGCCTCGGTGCGCTGAGCAAGTGGCGCAGCTTCCACCAGTTCCAGTACTTCGGCCTGATCAGCCCGACGCTGATCGGCGGCTGTGCGCTGGCCGATGTCAGCCTGCTCACCATCGGTTTCGTCTACCTCTACCACCCCGAGAGCGGGCGGATGATCGAGCGCCAGTTCAAGTGCCCGCTGGGCATGGGCGCAAACTTCTCGCAGACGCCCAACGACGGCGTCTGCGAACTGCGCCAGGGACGCAACCTGCTGCGCCTGGAAAACCGCGCTTCGCCTTTCGAGAAGCGCCTGCTGGTCGAGCTCGACGACGGCACGCGCATCGAGGCGCATTTCAGCGAAGATCAGCCCGCGTTCGAGCCCAT
This sequence comes from Pseudomonas sp. BB438, assembly GCF_057180225.1. Classification (NCBI taxonomy): domain Bacteria; kingdom Pseudomonadati; phylum Pseudomonadota; class Gammaproteobacteria; order Pseudomonadales; family Pseudomonadaceae; genus Pseudomonas; species Pseudomonas sp. BB438. The sequence continues at coordinate 4,891,279 of NZ_CM170001.1, read as the reverse complement.
GAGCCTCTGCACGCCGACGGCGGTGAACGGTTGGGTCTACGCGCGGAAGGTGGCGGGCGTGCACTGCCATGGCGAGGTGTGCAGCGCGCTGGGCAACTACGACCTGCGGGCACTGGATGCCTACGCCCACCACGACTGGTCTGCCGGTTACATGCGCCGCGAGACCTTCTGGAACTGGGCCTGCCTGTCCGGCGAGGCGCAGGGCCGGCGGCTGGGCCTGAACCTCTCGTGCGGCGTCAACGAGACCAGCTTCACCGAGAACTGCTACTGGCTCGACGGCAAGCTGGTGAAGGTCGACACCGTGCGCTTCGAGTTCGACCGTGACCATCCGCTGCAACCCTGGACCATCCGCTCCTACGACGGCCAGGTCGAACTGCATTTCGAGGCCCACGGCCTGCACCAGGAGCGCCTGAATCTCGGTGTACTGGCAAGCAACTTCAAACAGATATTCGGGCGCTTCAGCGGTGTCCTGAGACCGGCGGGAGAGCCGGAGGTGCACATCGACAACCTGTGGGGATTCGTCGAAGACCAATACGCGAAATGGTGAAGCAGGGATTTACACCCTGCGACAATCTGTCATTGTACGGGCTTGATTAGCTGGCTAATAATTAGTCAAATCAATTAGCCGTCCAATTTCCTACCGTACGCAGCACAATGTCAGACAACGATAAGCACTATTTCGGTACCCAACTGGCCCAGGCGTCGCGTGCATGGCGGGCCGAACTCGACCGCCGTCTCAGCCATCTCGGCCTGTCCCAGGCGCGCTGGCTGGTGCTGTTGCACCTGGCCCGCCACGCTGCCGCTCCCACCCAGCGCGAGCTGGCTCAATCGGTCGGTGTCGAAGGTCCGACGCTGGCCCGTCTGCTTGATGGCCTTGAGGCCCAGGGCTTGGTTCGCCGCCAGGCTGTTGCCGAGGACCGCCGCGCCAAGCGCATCGCCCTGACCCCCAAGGCAGACGTCCTGATCGCCGATATCGAGAGCATCGCCGCCGCCGTGCGCAACGAAGTGCTGACGGGGATTTCCGAGGAGGAAATCGCGGTGTGCCAGAAAATACTCAGCCGGATTCTCGGCAATCTCGAGCGAAACTGAGCAATTCATCACGTTATTCGGGTAAAGTAGCCATTTTTCTGGCGGTCCCAGGCGGGGCCGCTGGCCATTCGCTATCCATCCCTTAACCATTCGCCGGTTTTTCGACGATTTATCTTGACCAAACCCCGTGCAACACCTAATCCGTGATATCAGACGGCCTGTACCCTGCAAGGTACAGAGGGTGGTGCGTGACGGTCTGCAGTCCGGCATGGCTTCAAGTGTGTGGACAGGTTCAGCCTGCTGCTTTCGAGTGGTCAGGGAATGGCGTGCAGACCCGGACAATGGGATGGGGTTATGGCTCGAATAAATAGAATTCCGCTGACGCTTGCCGCACTTTCGGTTTTTGTTTCCGCTCATGCGAATGCCCTTGGTCTAGGGGATATCACGTTGCATTCGGCGCTGAACCAGCCGCTGGACGCCGAGATCGCCCTGCTTGAGACCGGCGACATGACGTCCGACGAGTTGATCGCGAAGCTCGCGAGTCCCCAGGACTACGAGAACGCCGGTGTCGATCGCTTCGTGTTCTTGCAGAACCTGCGCTTCACCCCGGTTATCCGTAACGGTCGTGGTTACATCAAGGTGGTGTCCACGCAGCCGGTGCACGAGCCCTACCTGAACTTCCTGATCGCCGTGGAGCGCCCTAACGGCCGCCTGCTGCGCGAATACACCGTGCTCATCGATCCGCCGGAGTACAGCGCCAATCGCAGCATGGCCGCCAATGTTCGGATGAGCGAAGCCGCTCCTTCGCGCGCCGCCAGCTCGTCGCGCGCGGAACCCGTGCGCAGAACGCCGGCGCAACCGCCGCTGCCGGCGGGCGACGGCCGCTATACCACGGTGCGCAATGACACCCTGTGGAAGATCAGTTCGCGCCTGACCGGCAGCGGCGCTTCCCGTGCCCAGCTGATGGACAGCATCGTCGCGCTGAACCCGCAGGCCTTCGTCAACGGCGATCCACATCGCCTGAAAGTGGGCCAGACGCTGATCCTGCCGCAGGGCCAGCAGGTTGCCGGCGGCGAGCACAACGCAGCGCCTGCTCCGCAATCCATGGCCGCTGCGCCTTCGACGAGCGCCGAGCAACCGACCAGCGCGCCGCAGGCGTCCGCGTCCGCTGCGGCCAGCGCTCAGGTGCCGGCTCAGGGCAGTGCTCTCGCTGCATCGGGCGGTGACGCCACCGTCGCGAAGGTCGAAGCCGATCTGCTCGTGGCCAACGCCCAGCGCGATCAGATGAACCAGCGCATGGACGACCTGCAGAAGCAGCTGGTGTCCCTCCAGCAGGCCCTGCAGAGCCGCGACCAGCAGGTTCAGTCGTTGCAGGCCGAACTGGATCGCCGCCAGCGCGCGGATGCTTCCGGCAATGCCCCGGCAGCCAGCGCCCCGGGAAGCGATGCGGCGACCGCCAACGCACCGACCAACGCCGTTCCCGCCGCACCCAATGCCGTACCGGTGCCGCAGGCCGCGCCTGCGGCGAGCGTCGCCCAGCCGGTAACGCCGGCACAGGACGCACAAGGCTCCGGTTTCAACTACTGGCCCTGGCTGGGCGCAGGCGCCCTGGGTGCCTTGCTGGTCGGCCTGTTGTTCGCCCGTCGCAAGCGCGAAGAGAAGCCGGTCCAGATGCCGCCCCTGCGTGCGGCCGTAGCGCCCGAACCGGTTGCACCGCTGCCGGCCGCCAAGCCGCTGGCGGCAGCGGTCGTGGCTCCGGTGCCGGTGCCGCATCCGGTGGTGATCGCCACGCCGGAGCCAGGCGTCGCTCGCCTGCCGGCCGCCAGCGCAGACAGCCTGGAAGGCGCGGATATCTACATCGCCTATGGCCGCTTTACGCAGGCTCGCGACATGCTGCGCAAGGCGGTCAACGCCGAGCCGAGCCGCCGCGAGCTGCGCATGAAGCTGCTGCTGGTTCTCGCCGAACTGGGTGATGTGGCTGGCTTCCATGAGGAAGAGCGCGGCCTGGTGGCCGTCGGTGGCGACCAGAAACAGATCGACCAGCTCAAGTCGCGCTACCCGGCAATGCTGATCCGCCCCGAAGACACTCTGCAGGCGCCCACCGGCGAGACGCTCACCGACTGGGACGATCTGCAGTTGGGCGAGCCTGAGGCCGCGCCCACCGTGCAGTCTCATGCCGCACAGGATCAGCCCGACTTCGCCATGAACCTCAGCGACCTGTCGCTGGACCTGGACTGGGACAAGCTTGATAACCCCTTCGATTCGTCCAAGCCGGGCAAGGCCGCACCCAAGGCCTCCCAGGAAGTACCGTCGGACTTCCGCAGCAACCTTCACGAGCTGCCGGAAATCACCGAGCTGGACCTGGGCGAGCACGGCGAGATGTTTGGCCATGGCAGCAAAGCCATGGGTGTGGAAGAGGAACTGAGCTTCGACCTGCCGGACGATATCGGTCACGAGCACGACGAACTGCTGGCCAGCCTCGACCGCGCTCGCAAATGCATCGACCAGGGCAACCTGGAGGAGGCCTATGGCATCCTCAAGCAGGTGATCGCCAGCGGCGACTCCAAGGCCAAGGCCGAAGCGCGCGAACTGCTGGCGCTGATTGCCTGAGCCTCACCGCGAACGAAAAAGCCCGGCCAATGCCGGGCTTTTTCTTGGGTGTGGGGTGACGGCTCCGCCCTGCACGGGAAGCGCTCCTACAGGGGGCGGTTTCTCCTGGCCTCAGAAATTGCGCCCCAGGTTGATATACACCGCCTGCTCGCTGGCATCGTTCAGGCCGTAGCTGAAGGACAGCGGTCCCAGCGGCGTCTCGAAGCCCATGAGAATGCTGCCGGCGTTGACGTAGCCGGTGTCGTAGCTGTTGTCGTTGTTCCACACGCGACCGCGCTCCAGGCTGCCGCCCAGGTAGAAGGGGAAGTCCAGCGGCAGGAAGGAGCGCTCGGTCATGAGCCGGTAGTAGATGACCCGGCCGAGGCTGTAGTTCTGCCCGGCCAGGGCGTCCTGGCGGTAGCCGGAGAGCTGTCGCGCGCCACCGAGCAGGAAGCTCGATACCACCACGTCGGCGTCATCGATGGTGCGCCCGTAGCCGCCGCCCAGCACCCAGGTGTTCGGCCCGCTGCTCAGCGCCTTGTCCAGGCGGAATTCCCACTGGCGGTAGCGATCGTCGTCGCCCAGGGATGGCGTGTGCTCGCGGAAAGAGGTCTGGATGTTCTCGCCTTCGCGCGGGAAGTCGACGTTGTCCATGGTGTCGAAGGAGTACTGCAGCTGGGCATAGCCTTCGTTGAAGTGGTAGTCGGGCAGGTCCTGATCGCCCACCCGCACATCGGCCTTGCCGAAGGCCTGGGCTACGCCGAGGCGGAACTCGCCGTTGTTGGCGATCTGCCGACCCAGGTTCAGCCCGTAGCCGTAGCGCTCCAGGCGGTACTCGGCGATGGGGTCGTCGTTGTCGGTGGCCTCGACGTTCTGCGCCTGGTTGAACAGGTACGGCGCGACGAAGTACCGCGAGCCCACGTCCAGCGGTTGGTAGAACTCGCTGTAGAGCTCCTGGCGGTCGCCGATCTGCAGGCGCGTCAGCCATTCTGCACCGAGACGGTTGATGCCGTTCATGCGGTAGCTGCCGCCGACATTGAAGGTACTGTCGCCACGCAGGTCGTCGGAGAGGTTCAGGCCCAGGCGTAGATAGTCGGTGCCGCTGCGCTTGCCGTAGGCGTGGATTACCAGCGCGTTGCCATCGGGGTGGTGGACGACGCGGTACTGCACCTGGTCGAAGTAGTCCAGGCCATAGAGGGTGCTCATGTCGCGTTGCAGACGCTCCAGGTCCAGGTGCTCGCCCAGTGGCTGGCGGATGTAGTGGCGGATGACGTCGTCGCTGACCTTGGAGCTGTTCTCTACCTCGATGCGGTTGATCACCGGCTGGCGCTCGCCCGGCGCGCGCGCCTCGTCCAGTGCCACGGCCTCGGCGTCGGCAGGCTTGCGCAGCTCCGCCAGGCGCGGGGCGAGGATGCTGGTGGCGCGGTAGCCGGCGTCGATCAGCTGTGGCACGCGGCCGAAGTCGGTGGAGCTGTAGCCGCTGAGCGGCGGCTGCACGAGGACATCGCTGGACTTCAGGGTCGCCAGTTGCGCCTCGGAGTTCTTGCGGGTCATCAGGGTGACGGACTGGTTGAGCATGTCGACCACCGTGGTCAACTGCTTGCGGTCCAGCAACGGGTTGCCGATGTCGACCACGATGACCACGTCGACGCCCATCTGCCGCGCTACGTCCACCGGGATGTTGTCGACCATGCCGCCGTCCACCAGCAGCTTGCCGTTGACCTCCACCGGGGCGAACACCGCGGGGATCGACATGCTCGCGCGGATCGCCTGGGGCAGGTGGCCCTTGCTGAAGACCACCTTCTCACCGGTGGAGATGTCGGTGGCCACCGCGCGGAAGGGGATGGCCAGGCGGTCGAAGTCGCGGGTGTCGCTGGTGTGCACCAGCAGGCTCTCCAGCAGCATCGACAGGTTCTGCCCCTGGATCGCACCGAGCGGCAGACCGAGGGTGCCGTCATCGCGGAAGCTGAGTTTCTGCTTCACCAGGAAGTCGCGGTCGTCCTGCTTGCGGCGGAAGGGCACGTCGACCCGTGGCGGGGAGTCGGACAGCGCCTGCTTCCAGTCCAGCGTCAGCGCCAGTTGCTCCAGTTCCCTGGGCGTGTAGCCCGCCGCATAGAGGCCGCCGATCACCGCGCCCATGCTCGTGCCGGCGATGGCGTCGACGTGGATACCCTGTTCGTCCAGCGCCTTCAGCACGCCGATGTGTGCCAGGCCGCGCGCCGCGCCACCGGAAAGGACCAGGCCGATCTTCGGCGGGGTCGTGGACGCCAGGGTGCCGAGGGGAAGGAGCAGAAGGAGGGCGAACAGCAATCGGCGCATGAAGGGAAGAGTCCGGTAGGGCGTTCCAGAGCGGTATTATAGGTTCGCATCCCCTTGCAGAGTCTGATTCATGTCCGAAGCCAAAGCCGAAATCGTCATCACCTATTGCACCCAGTGCCAGTGGCTGCTGCGCGCGGCCTGGCTGGCCCAGGAACTGCTGAGTACTTTCGGCGACGACCTGGGCAAGGTCAGCCTGGTGCCGGGCACCGGTGGGATCTTCCACATCACTTGTGACGGCGAGTCGATCTGGGAGCGCAAGGCCGATGGCGGCTTCCCCGAGGCCAAGGTGCTCAAGCAGCGAGTCCGCGACCGCATCGACCCGCAGCGCGACCTGGGCCACAACGATCGCTCCTGAACCCGCGCTGTACCGCTGGGCAGGGTGGATAGATAGCTGGCTAACTTCTTTGCTTCATATCAACGGGGTACGCGCGTACCACTCTTAGTCTGAGGGCATCCATTCTCCGCAGGGGATGCCCCACCATGAGCATCATCATCACTGGCGCTGCCGGGTTCATCGGCAGCAACCTCGTCAAGGCGCTGAACCAGCGCGGCGAAACCGACATCATTGCGGTCGACGATCTGACGGAAGGCGACAAGTTCGCCAACCTCGCCGACTGCGACATCAGCGACTATCTCGACAAGCGCGACTTCATCGAGCGCTACGCCCGCGGCGACTTCGGTGTGGTACGTGCGTTGCTGCACCAGGGCGCCTGCTCCAGCACCATGGAGCGCGACGGGCGCTACATGATGGACAACAACTACCGCTACAGCTGCGAATTGCTGGATGCCAGCCTGTCGCTGGGCGTGCCGTTCCTTTATGCCTCGTCGGCGGCGGTGTACGGCGGCGGCCACGAGTTCCGCGAGATGCGCTCCTGCGAGCGGCCGCTGAACGTCTATGGCTATTCGAAGTTCCTCTTCGACCAGCGCGTGCGCAAGGTGCTGCCTACCGCGAGGACCCAGGTGGCCGGCTTCCGCTATTTCAACGTCTACGGCCCGCGCGAGCAGCACAAGGGGCGAATGGCCTCGGTGGCCTTCCACTGCTTCAACCAGTTCCGCGAGACCGGCAAGGTGCAACTGTTCGGCGAGTACGGCGACTACCCGGCCGGCGGCCACCTGCGCGATTTCGTCTCGGTGGAGGATGTGGCGAAGGTCAACCTGCACTTCCTCGACAACCCCGAGCGCAGCGGCATCTTCAACCTCGGCAGCGGCCGTGCCCAGCCGTTCAACGACGTGGCGCTGGCGGTGATCAACACCCTGCGCGAGCAGCAGGACCTGCAGCCGCTGACCCTGGATGCGGCGATTCGCGCCGGGCTGCTGGAGTACACCGAATTTCCGGATACGCTGCGTGGCAAGTACCAGTGCTACACCTGCGCTGATATCGCCTTCCTCCGCGAAGCGGGTTACCGCGCGCCGATGATGGGTGTGGAAGAGGGCGTCAAGCGCTATTGCCAGGGGTTGCTGCAGCGGGACTGATACCGCGTGTATCGGGCTTTTTACCCAGTCTTTACGCAGTGCTGACACTCCGTGGGGGGCGGGCGCGAGACAATTCGCACCATGAACGGCGGGCGGTGGATCGCCCGTGGCTGGAGGTGAAATGAAGCTGTCCTCGCGCATTGCGCTGAAATCCATCGCCACACTGCTGGCTCTGAGCCTGTCGGCTGCCGCCGCGGCCGGGCCCCATGGCGGACCCGGTGGTCCGGGCGGCCCGGGACCTGGCCCCTACCATGGCTGGGGTCCAGGCCACGGCTATGGCCTGCCGGATTACGCACGGGAAGTCTGGATCGGCAGCATGCTCTACTTCGTCGCCGCCGGGACCTACTACCTGTGGAATGCCGATCGCCGCCAGTACGTCGCGGTGGAGACACCGCCGGCCGTACAGGTCGCGCCGACCACCAGCTACGAAGTGATCGCCTATCCCGCCAGCGGCCAGTCGCCGGAGCAGCAGAGCCGTGACCGCTACGAGTGCCACACCTGGGCCGTTGGCCAGAGCGGTTTCGATCCGGCTGCCGCCAATCAGGCGCCGCCGGCCGGCATGTCCGATACCTACCGCCGCGCGCTGGGTGCTTGCCTCAGTGGGCGCGGCTACAGCATCAACTGAGTCCTCGACGTCTTGGCCAGGCGTCACACCGAACAGGCCGCCTCGCAGGCTGTCGTGCGATGAATCCTTGGCATTCCCTCCCCGGGGCAAGGTTCGAGTTTCGCGCGCTGCGGGGCGGCCTTCTTTTTCAGCGCAGCCACTACCCGGCCAGCTCGCTCCTGCATGCCGTCAGTGCGAGCCGCGAGCGCTGAGGAAGGTGGCGAAGATGATCAGCACGCCGCCCACCAGCATCCGCAAGCTGGGCGCCTCACCGAACAGCACGGCGGCGAAGGCGATGCCGTAGACCGGCTCGAGGGCGAAGATCACCGCCGCCGTGCGCGCCTTGATCAAGCGCAGGCTGGCGACGAACAGGCTGTGGGCCACGCCGGTACAGAGCACGCCCAGCGCCACCAGCCACAGCCAGTCCATGCCACGAACCGAGGGCAGGTCGAGCAGCACCAGCGGCAGCAGGCAGGCGATGATCGTCAGGTTCTGGCACAGCGCCGCCTGGATCGGGTCGATGCCGCGTACGCTGACCCGGTTGGCCAGCGACAGCAGCGCGAACAACAGGCCGGAGAGCGTGCCCCAGAGCAGGCCGGCGGTGGCGCCGTCGCGAAGGTCCAGGGTCGGCGTGACCATCACCAGGCCCAGGCACACCAGCACGACCACCAGGTACTCGCCCTTGCGGATGCGCTCACGGAACAGCAGGCCCTCGAGCAATACGGTGAAGGCCGGGAAGCTGGCGAAGCCGAGGGTGGCGACGGCGACGTTGCCGACTTTCACCGCGAGGAAGAAGGTCAGCCAGTGCGTGCACAGCAGCACGCCGCCGCCGAGCAGCATGGCGGCCTGCTTCAGCGTGGGGCGTTTCTGTGCGCGCAGATGCCCGGCGAACACCGCCGCCAGCGACAGCGAACCGAACAGCGCGCGGCCGAAGACGATGATCAGGGGGCCGGCGAGGATGAGTTTGCCGAAGATGCCGGAGAGCCCGAACATCAGGGCGCCGATGTGCAGGCCGATCAGGGCGCCGCGGGGAGTGAGTTCAGTAACGCGCTTCATGCCTGCGCTCCCGCCGACTGCCGTGGCGGGGCCTTATCTGGAAAGAGAAAATCTGGAAAGAGGAAAGCGCGCCGGGCCAGCCGGCACGGGGTGAAGGGATGGTCAGGCCAGCCGCGCGCCATTGGGCAACGGCTTGTCGAATCCGGCCAGCACCACCTTCTCGTCGCTGTCGTAGGCGCCGGTGACCAGCACCTCGGACCGCACGCCGGCGATGGACTTGGGCTCGAAGTTGCACACGCACAGCACCTGGCGGCCGATCAGCTCGTTGACGTCGTAGTGTGCGGTGATCTGCGCGCTGGAGGTCTTGATTCCCAGCGGGCCGAGGTCGACCTGAAGGATGTAGGCAGGCTTGCGCGCCTTCACGTTGGGCTCGGCCTGGACGATGGTGCCCACGCGCAGTTCAATGCGCTCGAAATCCTGCCACTCGATGGTGTCTGCCGACATCGCTGCTCCCGGTTGGTCATACGGTTCGATGGCGGGCAGTCTAGGTCCTGGGCGCGCGGCTGTCTGTCGCGTGGCTAGCGGAAATTGTCGCGCGCCTCCTGGCGCAGCTGGCGCGGGGTGGTGCCGAACTGGCGCACCAGGGCGGCGGTGAAGGCGCTCTGCGACGCGTAACCCACCTGTGCGGCGATCTCGCCGACCGACTGGTGCGTGCCGCGCAGCAGATCGCGGCCCAGTTGCAGGCGGCGCTGGCGCACGTATTCCATGGGCGTCTGGCCGGTTTCGGCGAGGAATCGGGCATGAAAGCGCGCAGCGGACAACCCGGCGAGGCGTGCCAGGTCGGCCACCTGCAGCGGGTGCGCGGCGTGGCGATCGATGTAGCTGTCGAGGCTGGCCAGCGGCAGTTGTGCCGGCTCCTCGACGCGCTGCTGGCCAGCGGCAAGGCTCGCCAGGAGCAGGATTGCGCCCTGGCGGGCGAGTATCGGGTCATGCAGCGAGCTGCCAGCGAGCCAATGGACCAGTTGTGCCTGGTCATTGCTCAGCAGGCGCTGGCCGGGGGTTTCCAGCAGGCGGCGACCGGCATCGCTGTGCAGGCCGAGACCGCCGAGCAGGTCGTCCTCGTCTTCCAGGTCCACCACCAGGCAGCGGCTGCCATCGGGGCTGGCACAGGCGTGGTGCTCCTCGCGCGGCACCACGGCGAAGGTCTGCCGGGTCACCAGGCTGCCGCGTCCGCCCACTTCGAAATCGAGGCTGCCGGACAGCCCCAGCACCAGCTGCGCATGGCTGTGGCTGTGGGCGAGGTGGTCATGGCTGTAGTGGCGCAGGGAGAGGATCGGGTTCATGCGAAGCGGCTATCCGGAGCTGGCAGGCAAGCTGACAGTCTAGCGCGCCGTGGGCTGTAACGGGACTGTCGCCAGTCGGTCATGTGGACTTCACCGCGCGCGCCGACACTCGGAGAAACCCCACTGGAGGTCGCCGACGATGAGTAGCGCGCAACGTATGACGCCGACGAAGAAACAACGGGTGCGGACCCTGTGGATATCCGATGTCCACCTGGGCACTCGCGATTGCCAGGCCGAACACCTGGCGGGCTTCCTCAAGCGCTACCACGCCGACCGTATCTACCTGGTGGGTGACATCATCGATGGCTGGAAGCTGCGCGGCGGCATCTACTGGCCGCAGGCACACACCAACGTGATCCGCCGCCTGCTGACCATGAGCAAGCGCGGCACCGAGGTGATCTACGTCACCGGCAACCACGACGAATTCCTGCGCCGCTATTCCTCGCTGCTGCTGGGCAACATCCGCCTGGTCGACGAAATCGTCCACACCACCGCCGATGGCCGTCAGTTGCTGGTGATCCACGGCGACCAGTTCGACGTGATCACCCGCTACCACAAGTGGCTGGCCTTCCTCGGCGACTCCGCCTATGAGTTCACCCTGACCCTGAATCGCTGGCTCAACCACTGGCGCAGCCGCTATGGCTACGGCTACTGGTCGCTGTCGGCTTATCTCAAGCACAAGGTGAAGACCGCGGTGAACTTCATCAGCGACTTCGAGGAGGCCATCGCCCACGAGGTGCACAAGCGCGGGCTCAATGGCGTGGTCTGCGGCCACATCCACCATGCGGAAATCCGCCAGATCGGCACGGTGGAATACCTCAACTGTGGCGACTGGGTGGAGTCCTGCTCGGCGCTGATCGAGCACTGGGACGGCAGCATCCAGCTCTACCGGCTGGCCGAGGAGCAGGCGCGCGTCGAGGAACCTGCGGTGGTCGAGTCGGCCGCATGAGGCTGCTGATCGTTACCGATGCCTGGCTGCCGCAGGTCAATGGCGTGGTCACCAGCCTGAAGGCGCTGGTGGCCGAGCTCGAAGGGTTGGGCCATGTGGTCGGCCTGGTCACTCCGCAGGACTTTCGTCACCGACCGTGCCCGAGCTACCCGGAGATCCCGCTGGCGTGGGACCTGTGGAAGGTCGGGGAGACGATCAGTCGATTCGCTCCCGACTGCGTCCACCTCGCCACCGAAGGCCCGCTGGGTTGGGCGGCAAGACGTTGGCTGATGCGCCGGGGGCTGAAGTTCAGCAGCGCCATCCACACACGCTTCCCGGAGTATGTGAACACCCGCTGGCCGTGGCTGCCGCTGGGCTGGGGCTATGCCTTCCTGCGGCGTTTCCATGCACCCAGCGCAGCCGTGCTGGTCAGCAGCGAGCGCATGCGCAGCACATTCGCCGATCAGGCTTTCGGCAATCTCGCGCTGTGGCGCAAGGGTGTGGATATCCAGCGCTTCCAGCCAGGGGAGGGCGCACCGTCGGATGAGCCGGTGTTCCTCTACGTTGGCCGGCTGGCGCGGGAAAAGAATCTTGAAGCCTTCCTCGCTCTCGACCTGCCGGGATGCAAGCGCGTGGTGGGTGATGGCCCGCAGCGCGCCGAGCTGCAAGCGGCTTATCCACAGGTGGAGTTCCTCGGCTATCGCCACGGCGCCGCTCTCGCGGAGGTCTACCGCAGCGCCAGTGTGCTGGCCTTCCCGTCGCTGACCGACACTCTCGGCCTGGTGATGATCGAGGCACTGGCCTGTGGCACGCCGGTAGCGGCGTTCCCGGTCGCCGGGCCACTGGACGTGCTGCTGGAGGGCGTTACCGGGGCGATGGACGCGGACCTGCGCAGCGCCTGCCTGCGGGCACTGGCGCTGAATCGCCAGGCCTGCGCGCAGTGGGCACGCGGGCAGGCCTGGCGGGCATCGGCGCAGGAGTTCCTGGCGCTGCAGGTACGCCTGACGGATATGCCGGTCAGCGAGGGACCGGGCTACGCAAGCGGCTGATCAGAACAGCTGGCGGTCGTGGTCCAGGCTCTGGTCCACCAGCCACTTACCGTGGGCGATGGAGGCGTGCTGGGCCTTCTCCAGGTCCGACATGAAGGCGTACTCCACCGGCAGCGTCTTTCGCCGGGTGGTGTGCCCATCCGGGCTGGTGATGTGGCAGCCGGCGGCCCAGGGGGTCGGCAGGCCGGGGTGTTCGACGACATCGGCGGTGATGGTGTACGTGCGGTACTCGCATTGCATCAGGCTCATGGGGCGTCCTCCTGGCGGTTCGCCAACGGCCCGCGCAGGGCGGGTGGCGAGCGGAACGGTGCCGGCGTCATGCGCGGGCAAGCCTCGTTAACCCCCAACATAGACCACCGCGGCAGGTCCTTCGCCGTACACCGACGAACGCGAATGTCATCTTCACCGGAGATTTCCCACTCGAATCTTCCCAACCTCGGCGCAGCGCGCCAGACTGTCGGCCATGCCAATCCAGACCCTTTTCCGCCTCGCCGAAGTCGACGCCCGCCAGTGGGACGCCCTGCTGCCGGACGACCAGCCGTTCCTGCGTCATGCCTTTCTTTCCGCGTTGGAGGACAGCGGCAGCGTCGGCGGCCGGACCGGCTGGAAGCCGTCCCACCGCGTACTGCTGGACGACGAGGGTCGCCTGCTCGCTGCCGCGCCGGCCTATCTGAAGAGCCATTCGTACGGCGAGTATGTGTTCGACTGGAGCTGGGCGGATGCCTGCCTGCGTGCCGGCATTCCCTACTATCCCAAGCTGCTGGTGGGCATTCCCTTTACCCCGGTCGGCGGCGCCCGCCTGCTGGGCACTGCGGACGCGGCACTGAGTCTGGTCGGCGCACTGGCGGGGGACGTGGACGAGGGGCACTGCTCCGGCGTGCACGTCAACTTCACCGATGCGGCCGCCGATGCTCTGCTGCGCGATGCCGACGGTTGGCTGGAGCGCCTGGGTTGCCAGTATCACTGGAGCAATCGCGGCTACCGTGACTTCCAGGACTTTCTCGACGCGCTCAGTTCGCGCAAGCGCAAGCAACTGCGCAAGGAGCGCGAGCAGGTCGCCGGGCTGGGGCTGGACTTCGTCTGGATGGAAGGACGCGAGCTATCGGAGGCGCACTGGGACTTCGTCTACGCCTGCTACAGCAGCACCTATGAGGTGCGCGGACAGGCGCCTTACCTGAGCCGGGTGTTCTTCAGCCTGATCGGTGAGCGCATGCCCGAGGCGATTCGCGTGGTCTTCGCCCATCAGAACGGTCGGCCCGTGGCCATGGCGTTCAGTCTGCTGGGCGGCGATACGCTATACGGCCGCTACTGGGGCTGCCTGGCGGAGTTCGATCGGTTGCATTTCGAGACTTGTTTCTACCAGGGGCTGGACTTCGCCATCGAGCATGGCCTGAAGCGCTTCGACGCCGGCGCGCAGGGCGAGCACAAGCTGATCCGTGGCTTCGAGCCGGTGATCACGCGCTCCTGGCATCGCCTGGGGCATCCGGGGCTGCGCGATGCCGTGGAGGAATTTCTGGCGGGGGAGCGGGCGGGCATCCTGGCCTATGCCGAAGAGGCCCGCACTGCCTTGCCCTATCGGCAGGATTGACGCCTGTTGGTCGACTTCGGGATTGCCCTGTAGGCGCGGGTCATGCCCGCGATCGCGCGCACGGCACGCTCCTACAGGTCAGCTTCGGTGTTTGCCGGCAACGGTGGATAACGTTCGCGGGATCGCAAACTCTACTCCGGCTTCGCCTCACCCTTGCCGGGCAGCATGCGCACCAGGGTGTTGTCGCGGCTGATGTAGTGGTGGAACAGCGCGGCCAGGGCGTGGAGGCCGATCAGCCAGTAGCCGAGCACCGCAATGGTCTCGTGCCAGTACTTCACCTGCTTGGCCAGGTCCGGGTTCTTGCCGACCAGGTGCGGCAGCTCCAGGCCCCAGAACGGCACCGGCTTGTCGGCGGCGCTGAGGATGACCCAGCCTGCCAGCGGCAGTCCGATCATCAGGCCGTAGAGCGCCAGGTGCGCCAGCTTCGCCAGTGCCATCTGCCAGGCAGGCGGCGCCGGGACGATCGGCGGGGTGGGGTAGATGAAGCGGCCGATCAGTCGCAGCCAGACCAGCACGAACACCGAGAGGCCAAGCATGAAGTGCCACTGGGAGAACAGCGCACGGGTGTCGCTGCCTTTGGGGAAGTTGGTGCGGTACTCCATGCAGAAGTACGTGGCAGCGATCAGCACTAGCATGATCCAGTGCATGGCAATGGACAGGCTGCCATAGCGGGATGGGGTCTTGGACAGGCTCATGACGGTTCCTTGTGTGGCTCTTCTTCGTACGCCGCGTTCTGACGACGGGGCTGTCAGTCTGAGCATAGAGCCTTAAGCGTGTCTGAAAAACCGTTAAACCAACGTGAAAGGGCCGCAATGTGCGGCCCTTTTGATGTCGATCAGCCTTCGTCGTCGGCTGACAGGCGGGATCGGATGGCATTCACCAATCGCTTGGCCAGGGCCGGGTAGTCCTCGTCGAAGTGGTGGCCGCCCGGCAGCTGCAGGTTTTCACCCACCGCCTGCGGTTGGGTGCAGCCGCTTTCGTTCTTTTCCTCTATGCCGTACACGCAGAGCACCTTCGGTCCCGGCAGGCGGGCCATTTCCGGGCCGGTGGCGGCTTCCTGGCCGGCTTTGCCGAGCCAGCCCTGCACCTCGATCTCGAAGCTGCCGCTGCGGGCAAAGGCGAGCAGAATCACCGAGCTGACGTCCTTCTTGGCGTCCGCCGGCAGGCGATTGTAGATCGCCGGCAGTACGTCGGCACCGAAGGAATAGCCGGCCAGCACGAAGTGCTTGGCGCCCCATTTCTCCCGGTAGTGCTGCATCAGCACCGCGAGGTCGGCGGCGCTCTGTTCCGGTGTCTTGTGCTCCCAGAAGTAGCGCAGGGCGTCGACGCCGACCACCGGATAGCCCAGCTCGGCCATCTGTGCGGCGACGTCGCGGTCCAGGTCGCGCCAGCCGCCATCGCCCGAATAGAACAGGGTGACGGTTTCCGAAGGCTTGGCGGCCGGGACTTCGACCACCGGCACGTTGTCACCGCCGCCTTGCAGCAGCTGGCGCAACTGGTCGGCAAGGACCTTGGGCAGCGGAGTGTCGTAGTCGGTGATCACCGTCTCGGCATTCTGCAGGCTACGGGCGAAGCGCGCGCTGGCGTCGTCCGGGTTGTCGTTCCAGGCAGCCAGCCAGTGGCCGTGAGGCGCGGCCTTCGGCAGCGGAGTGGCGTCGCAGTCCGGCTTCTCCAGGGAGAAGCCGACCGACAGGGCCTTGGCCTTGTCGTCGGTCTGCCCGGCGAGCCAGCGGAAGGCCCAGGCACTGCCCGGACCAATGCCGGCGACCAGGGTTGGCTTGCCGTCGAGCAACTCACTGGCTGCCTGGATGCGCGCCTGCTGGGTGGCGCAGTCCTTCTCCGGGAAGACGAATTGCACCACGCGGGCACCGCTGTCGTGGGCCAGGGCGAGCAGTTGACCGTCGTCGAGCTTCTGGTCGGCCTGTACCGCGAGCAGCACGCGGGCGTTGGGCTGCTTGCTGGGGATGGCCAGGGCAACAGCGCTGCCGTCGGCGAGCTGGTGGTGTTCGAGGGAGGCCTGGGAGGCCGGTCGGCTCCACAGCAGCAGGCCGACGGCGATGATGACCAGCAGGAGCAGGGCGAGCAGGTGTCGCCAGCGTCGTTTCAACATATCAGCGTTTTACCAATCCACTCAGGCCGCCCGCGATGAGGGCGGCCGTATCGGCCAGGGCCACCAGCGGATCCAGTCCGGCAGGCACGGCCAGGTAACGGGGTTCCCAGTCGGGCTGGAACTTGTCCTTGAAGCGCCGCAACCCCTGGAAATTGTAGAACTGCTCACCCCGGCGAAATACCAGCGCGCCGAGACGTTGGGTCAGCGGGGCGCCACGACGCGGCTGCAAGCCGGCCAGGGGCACCATGCCGAGGCTGAAGCGGGTGTGCCCGCTCTCCTTGTAATGCAGGATCAGGCCGAGCATGAGGAACTCCATGGTCAGCTTGGGGGCGTCAGGGGCGACGCGCATCAGGTCGATGCTCGCCAGTTCCTTGCCGGAGGTTTCCAGCAGGTTGGCGAAGGCCACGGCGCGGCCCTGGAAACGGACCACGACGACGCGGAAATAGCCCAGGTATTCGGGCGTGAAGCGACCGAGGGAGAAGCCCTTCTCACGGACGTTCTTGCCACCCAGCCAGGCGTCGGAGATGGCGCGCAGCTCGTCCATCGGCGCCTGGCCCGCGTCGTGGAACTCCAGGCTCAGGCCGTCGCGCTGGCCGCGGTTCCAGGTGTAGCGCAGGTCCTTCATCTCCTTGCCCTTGCTCTCCAGGTCGAAGCGGCGCAGGTCGACCCGTGCTTCCTCGCCGAGCTTGAGCGCGGTCAGGCCGATGTCCATGTACAGCGGCAGGTTCTCCGCGCGTACCTGGTAGAACACCGGGCGGGCGTGGTGCAGGTCACACAGGTCGCGGAACTGCCAGATCAACTCGGCGCGGGCCTGGGCCGGGCCGATGGGGTCGAACAGTGCCACCAGGCTGCGGCCGCGGCGGGCATACATGAGGAAGGCATCTTTGCCTTCGTGGAACAGCAGCGCCTTGTCGCCGGACAGGGCCAGGCCGCCGTCGGGCTGTGCGGAATTGGCCAGGATGCCGGCGGCTGTGTCCAGTTCCTCGCGGGTTGGTGCGTGGATCGCCGGTGGAGCGGTGCGCAGCAGCCAGTACAGCGCCAGGGCAGCCAGCAGCAGGCAACTGCCGAGGGCGGCGCGCAGGCCCCGCGGGGCGTCGCCGTCGAGGGCGAACTGCCACCAGAGTTCCTGGCTGTAGGGCACGTCCTGGTAGGCGAACAGCAGCAGCCAGATGGAGGCGGCGATGACGCAGGCGGCGGCACCCAGGTACAGCGGCGAGAAGGGCAGGTCCATCAGGCGGCTGCGGCGATAGAAGGCGCTGCGGAAGATCACCAGCAGGGCGGCGGTGAAACTCAGGATCAGCGCTTCTTCCCAGTCGAAGCCCTTGAGCAGCGACAGTGCGGCACCGGCGATCAGCAGGCCGAGGGTCAGCGCCCAGGCGGCCGACAGGCGGCGGCGCAGGCCGTAGGCAAGCAGCAGACAGAGCACGCCGATCAGGCTGGCGGCCAGGTGCGAGGCGTCGATCAGGCGGTGCGGCACGAGGAAGCCGACTTCGTCCAGGCGGGTATCGATGGACGGTGTGGCGCCGGAGAACAGGAGCACGATGCCGGACATGAACACCAGCAGTGACAGGATCTGTGCGGCGAAACCCGAGGTGATGCGTACCGCCTGCCTGGCCACCAGGATGCGGCGCGCCTCGAGGAACAGCAGCAACAGGCAGGCGACGATCAGCGGCAGCACGACATAGATCAGGCGGTACAGCAGCAGCGCGGCAGCCAGCGGAGCGGCGCCCAGCTGGCCGGCGAAGGCGGCCAGCAGCACGGCCTCGAAGACGCCGACGCCGCCCGGCACATGGCTGAGCACGCCGGCAGCCAGGGCAATCAGGTAGACCAGCAGGAAGGCGCCGAAGGGCGGCGCTTCAGGCAGCAGCAGGTAGAGGACGGTGGCGGCGGCGGCCACGTCCAGCGCGGTGATCAGCAACTGCAGCAACGACAGGCGCAGACCCGGCAGGCGCAGGGTACGGCGGCCGACACGGACCAGATGACTGTCGGGCGAGGGTTGCTCCGGCAGTCGGCGGCGTTCGACCGAGACCACCAGCAGCAGGCAGAGCGCGATGATGGCGAGCGCCAGCACGGCCACCAGCCATTCCGGCAGGTGCAGGGCGAGGGCGGCATCGGACAGGTCGCTCAGTGCGGCCAGTGCGGCCAGTACCGGCAATGCGCAGCCCAGCGAGAGACTGGCGAACAGCGTCATCAACGCGACATCACCGGCGCCCAACCCCTGGCGAGCGTAGAGGCGATAACGCACCGAGCCGCCGGAGAGCATCGACAGGCCGACCGCATTGCCGATGGCAAATGCCGAGAAGCCGCCGGTCAGCAGTGCCGGGACGGGGAGTTTCACGCCGGCGAAGCGGCTGGCCGACCACTCGTAGCCGAGCAGGAAGATGAAGCCGACCACGGTGGCGGCGAAGGCGCCGAGCAACGAACCAGTGGGCACGTCGAGCAATGCGTCGTGCAGGGAGTAGGCGTCGATGTCGCGCAGCAAGTGATAGCAGGCGATCAACGCCAGGCTGAACAGCACCAGAGTCACGCCCAGGCCGAGTGCCTGGCGATTGGCGTTGATCCAATTGAGCCAGGTCGCTCGGGGCGCGGCTTCTTCGGTGGCAGGTGTATCAGGTGTGACGGGGTTGGCGCTCATCGGGCACCTCTAACGATCCTGCGCGACAGAGTAGGGGCACTGTCGCGAATTCCCAAGTCCTTGGAGAGTATTTTCGTCATTCGGCTGGCGCCACCCGTACATGGTTTTTTCTGCGCACAACGAAAAAAGCCACTCCTAAGAGTGGCTTTCTTCTTGATGTCTGGTTGCGGGAGCAGGATTTGAACCTACGACCTTCGGGTTATGAGCCCGACGAGCTACCAGACTGCTCCATCCCGCGGCGGCCATTCTACGGATATGAAGCCTCGTGTCAAACGATATTTCGTTTTCGATCAATCATTTAAATCGCGCGCAAACGAAAAAGGCCACTCCGAAGAGTGACCTTTTTCTGTGTCTGGTTGCGGGAGCAGGATTTGAACCTACGACCTTCGGGTTATGAGCCCGACGAGCTACCAGACTGCTCCATCCCGCGCCGGCTATTCTACGCAGGTGAAAGCTCTTGTCAATCGATATTTCGCTTTCGATCAATAATTTAAATCGAGGGCAAATAAAAAAGGCCACTCCGAAGAGTGGCCTTTTTCTGTGTCTGGTTGCGGGAGCAGGATTTGAACCTACGACCTTCGGGTTATGAGCCCGACGAGCTACCAGACTGCTCCATCCCGCGCCGAGCATTCTACGCAGATCGCCCTGGCTGTCAATGAAAATAGGGAAAAAGTGATTTTCTATCAGATATTTAGCGGGGGAGGCCGGTGGTGGCGCTGCGCCGGGACGATGGGATTTTCCTGCCTGTGGATAACCGGAGCGGCGGTTTTTTGCATTAACATGGACGGGATTTCCGCTGCCTTTCCGGGCGGCTTCCGACGGTGATGCAGGCGCCTTCTTCGTGACTCGGCAGAGAAAGATCATCCACATCGATTGCGACTGCTTCTATGCCGCCATCGAGATGCGAGACGACCCGACACTGGCGGGAAAGCCGCTGGCCGTGGGCGGCTCGCCGGACAAGCGTGGGGTGGTCGCGACCTGCAACTACGAGGCGCGCGCCTACGGGCTGCACTCGGCCATGGCCATGCGCACCGCGGTGAAACTGTGCCCGGACCTCACCATTGTCCGCCCGCGCATGGACGTCTATCGCGAGGCGTCGCGGGATATCCACGCGATCTTCCGTGACTACACCGACCAGATCGAGCCGCTGTCCCTGGACGAGGCCTACCTCGATGTCAGCGACAGCGAGCGTTGCGGTGGCAGCGCCACGCGCATCGCCCGGGAGATTCGCCAGCGCGTCTGGGAAACCCTGCACATCACGGTGTCCGCCGGGGTGGCGCCGAACAAGTTCATCGCCAAGATCGCCAGCGATTGGCGCAAGCCCAATGGCCTGTTCGTGGTCACGCCGGACGAAGTGGACGGTTTCGTCGCCGAACTGCCGGTAAAGAAACTGCATGGCGTGGGCAAGGTCACCGCCGAGAAGCTGGCGCGCCTGGGGATCCGCACCTGTGCGGACCTGCGCGACTGGTCGCGTGTTCAGTTGGCCAAGGAGTTCGGCAGTTTTGGCGAGCGGCTCTGGGGCCTGTCGCGTGGCATCGACGAGCGCCCGGTGCAGGTGGACAGCCGGCGCCAGTCGATCAGCGTGGAGAACACCTTCGACCAGGATTTGCCGGACCTGGCGGCCTGCCAGGACGAGTTACCGTCATTGCTGAGTGAGCTGGAGCGGCGCATGACGCGCCTGGACACCAGCTACCGGCCGGGCAAGCCGTTCATCAAACTGAAGTTTCATGACTTCACCCAGACCACCCTCGAGCAGGCGGGCGCCGCGCGGGACCTGGAAAGCTACCGGTTGCTGCTGGGGCAGGCCTTCCAGCGCGGCAACAAGGCCGTGCGGCTGATTGGCGTGGGCGTGCGCCTGGTCGATCTGCGCGGTGCCCACGAACAGCTCAGCCTGTTCTAGCGCTGGTAGAGAGGCTCAGCCTTCCGGCCACAGGCGCATGGCGCGACCGCTGACAGGCCACAGGCGCAGCTCGCCTTCGTCGGTGATATCCCAGCGCTGCACGTCGCCGAGCATCTTGAGGAACTGCTGTTCCTGCTCCATCACCAGGTCGGCGCACAGCTTGCGGGTGGAGCCGGGCTGGCCGAAGGTCAACTGGTCGCCATCGAGCTTGTAGCTGGCGAACCAGTGATTACAGCCGGCACTGCCATAGGCGCGGCCACTGCCGTCCAGGGTCAGGCTGATGTGGGTGTAGTCGATCAGCGGGCGCTCGCCGATCCATTCCACGCGGTAGGTCTGCTCGGCCTCGGGAACCGGCTTGCTGGCGCAACCGGCGAGGGCCAGCGCGGTGCAGGCGCTGGCGATCAGGGCTTTCATGCGGTCTCCTTGCTCTGGCATTCCGGGCAGAGGTGGCGGTTGCCCACCTTCGCCCAACCGAGTTCGGCAATGCGCGCTTCTGCGGCAGGCTGCTGGGCAGCCTTGCCGAGGGTGGCATCGACGGCGAATTCGAAGTCCAGTGTAGTCCCGCAGCCGTCACAGTTGACGGTCCACTCATGGATACCCAGTTCCCGGAACACCGGGCCCTTGGCCACGGCCATCCACTGTCCCGGCGGGTTGATCAGGTGGCGGACCTTTTCCACGTCCAGGGTCATGCTCAGGCTCTTGCTGCCCTTGAGGCTGACCAGCAGGGTGTCGCCGGCCTTGATCGAGCCACCGATGCCGGTGACCTGGTAGCGGCCCGGAGTCAGCGCGCGGCACTCGTTGAGGGTGAATTGCGGGTTGAGCAGGGTGTAGCGGAAATCGTGCTGGGCCATGGGTCCTCCGGGAAAGCGCGGCATTCTAGGGGGCGTGGCGCGCGGATGCGAGCGCCTTCCGATCAAGCTTCGACCCGATTGACCGGGGTTCCGGCCCGCCAGGCGGCGATGTTGGCCAGGGTGGTCTGGGCGATTCCGGCCAGCGCCTCGCGGGTAAGGAAGGCCTGATGCGCGGTGATGATCACGTTGGGGAAGGTCAGCAGGCGCGCCAGCACATCGTCCTGCAGCGGCTGGTCCGAGCGGTCGGCGAAGAAGATGTCGGCTTCTTCTTCATACACGTCCAGGCCGAGGTAGCCGAGCTGGCCGCTTTTCAGCGCCTCGATCAGCGCCGGCGTATCCACCAGTGCGCCGCGTCCGGTGTTGATCAGCATGGAGCCACGCTTCATGCGCGCAAGGCTGCGGGCGTTGATCAGGTGCTTGGTCGCATCGTTGAGCGGGCAGTGCAGGCTGATGATGTCGGATTGTGCGAGCAGCTCGTCCAGTTCCACGAAGCGCCCGCCCAGGGTCTCGATGGCGCGGTTTGGGTAGGGGTCGTAGGCCAGGATGTGGCAGCCGAAGCCGCTCATGATACGGGCGAAGACCTCGCCGATCTGCCCGCTGCCGATCACCCCGACGGTTCGCCCGTGCAGGTCGAAGCCGGTCAGACCGTGAAGCGAGAAGTCGCCCTCACGGGTACGGTTGTAGGCGCGGTGCAGGTGCCGGCAGAGGGCTAGGACCAATCCCACGCCATGTTCGGCCACCGCGTGGGGCGAATAGGCCGGTACGCGCACGACGGCGAGCCCCAGCGCCTGCGCGGCGGCCAGGTCGACGTGGTTGTAGCCGGCGGAGCGCAGGGCGATCAGCCGGGTTCCGCCGGCGGCCAGGTGCTCCAGCACCGGACGCGACAGATCGTCATTGACGAAGGGGCAGACGACCTCGAAGCCCATGGCCAGGGCGACGGTATCCTCGCGCAGTTGCGCCTGCTGGAAGTGCAGTTCGAAGCCGTGGCCGTGGTTGGCGGCGAGGAAGCTGTCGCGGTCGTAGCTCTGGTTGCTGAACAGGATGATGCGCATCGCGTGGATTCCGTCCTCAGTGCGGTTGGCCGGCTTCGACTTCCAGGTGGCCTTCGGTCGCCTGGGCCAGTTCGGCCATGGCCTTGTCCAGTTCGTCCAGCGCGGCGGGGCCGTCCGGGTCGTTCTGCTTGAGCAGCGTTTCGGCGCGCTGGCAGGCGGCGCGCAGCATCGGCACACCGCAGTAGCGGGTGGCGCCGTGCAGGCGGTGGATGCGTTCGAGCAGGGTGTTGCGATCGTTGCGTTCGCGAGCCTGGCCGATCACCTGGCGGTCGGCCGACAGCGAGGCGAGCAGCATGCCGAGCATGTCGGCAGCCAGTTCCGGCTTGCCGGCGGCCAGGCGCAGGCCTTCTTCCGGGTCCAGCACGCTGAGGCCCTGCAGGCTGGACTCGGCGGGGCGCGGGCGTTCTTCGTGCGGTTCGCCCAGTGCCAGTCCGGTCCACTTGAGGATCACCTGGACCAGTTGGCGTTCGTCGATCGGCTTGGTCAGGTAATCATCCATGCCGCCCTGCAGCAGGGCGCGTTTCTCGTTGGCCAGGGCGTGCGCGGTGAGGGCGATGATCGGTACCGGGCTGACCTCGCGGTCGCCTTCCCACTGGCGGATCGCCTCGGTGGCCTGGCGGCCGTCCATGATTGGCATCTGCACGTCCATGAAGACCAGGTCGAAGCGCTCGCGCTGCACGGCGTCGACAGCGGCCAGGCCGCTGTCCACCGCGACCACCTCGGCGCCCATATCGCTCAACAGGGTCTTCACCAGCAGCAGGTTGGCCGGGTTGTCATCGACGCAGAGCAGGCGCGGCGGGCGTTCCAGTCGACCGTTGACGGATTTTTCCCTGCGCGCGGGACGCAGGTGCAGCAGTTCGTTCATTGCCTGCTGCAGCTTGCGAGTACAGGCGGGTTTGCTTTGCACCTGGGCGTCGGGCAGTACGTCATTGTAGTGCGCCTGTTCGATGGTCGGGCAAAGCACCAGGCTCTTGCAGCCGTGCTGTTCCAGCTCGCGGATGGACTGGCGCAGCGCCTCGGGCGGGTGTTCGGCGGCGGTGACGCCGAGCAGCGCGAGGGTGATCGGCGCCTGGTCCGAGGGCCCGGCCAGCAGAGCCTTTTCCAGGGTGGCGAGGTCGGGGAACTCGGTGACTTCCAGGCCGCAGTCTTCCAGTTGGTGGTGCAGGGCGGTGCGGGTCAGTTCATGGGGCTCGTACAGCGCCACGCGCAGGCCGCCGGCCAGGGCTGCCGGCAGGTCGTCGCCGTCGTCGCGGGCCTTGGGCAGGTTGAGGCTGATCCAGAACTCCGAGCCGTCCCCGGCGCTGCTTTCCACACCGATCTCACCCCCCATCTGTTCGATCAGGCGTTTGGAGATCACCAGCCCCAGCCCGGTGCCGCCCGCCTGGCGCGAGAGCGAGTTGTCGGCCTGGCTGAAGGCCTGGAACAGCGCGCGCAGGTCGGCGTCGGTCAGGCCGACGCCGGTATCCTGCACGCTGATGCGCAATTGTGCGCGGTCGTCGCTCTCGTCTTCGAGCATGGCGCGCACGGCGATGCTGCCGTCGTGGGTGAACTTGATGGCATTGCTCACCAGATTG
This sequence comes from Pseudomonas sp. BB438, assembly GCF_057180225.1. Classification (NCBI taxonomy): domain Bacteria; kingdom Pseudomonadati; phylum Pseudomonadota; class Gammaproteobacteria; order Pseudomonadales; family Pseudomonadaceae; genus Pseudomonas; species Pseudomonas sp. BB438. The sequence goes on along the minus strand of NZ_CM170001.1, from coordinate 4,867,239 downwards.
GTCAGCACCTGCTTCAGTCGCTGCGGGTCACCCACCAGTTGCAGCGGGGTGTCGCGGTAGATCAGGCTGACCAGCTCCAGGTGCTTCTCGTGGGCAGCGGGGGCGAGGATGGTCAGGGTGTCCTGGATCAGCTCGCGCAGGTTGAACGGGATGTTCTCCAGCACCAGCTTGCCGGCCTCGATCTTCGAGAAGTCGAGGATTTCGTTGATGATCCCCAGCAGGCTTTCGGCGGACTTGTGGATGGTGCCGAGGTAGTCCTGCTGGCGGCTGGTCATCTCGCTCTTCTGCAGCAGATTGGTGAAGCCGAGGATGCCGTTGAGCGGGGTGCGGATCTCGTGGCTCATGTTGGCGAGGAACTCGGACTTGATCCGGCTTGCCTCCAGGGCCTCCTTGCGCGCGAGGTCCAGCTCGATGTTCTGGATCTCGATGGTCTCCAGGTTCTGCCGCACGTCCTCGGTGGCCTGGTCGATGTTGTGCTGCATTTCCTCCTGGGCGCTCTGCAACGCCTCGGCCATGCGGTTGATGCCGCCGGCCAGCTCGTCCAGTTCGTGGCTGCCCAGTGCGGGCAGGCGGGTTTCCAGGCGGCCTTCCTTGAGCTGGGCGACACCCTGGGCGATCTGTCCCAGTGGTGCGTTGATCGCGCGGCTCATCCGCAGGGCGAGCAGGGCTGTGACTGCCAGGCCTGCGCCGATCAGCAGCAGACTGGTGAACAGGCTGCGGTAGCCGCGCAGCAGGGTGCCGTGGTGCGAGAGTTCCAGTTCGACCCAGCCGAGCAGCTTCTCGGCGTCTTCGTCGGGGTCGCCGGACAGGCTGCGGTGCTTGCCCAGTACGGGCAGGAGGAAGTGGGTGGTGTCCAGGTTGCTCGCCATGCTCAGGTGCGAGCCATCGCCCGAGGGCATGGGAGTGAGGATGCTGGGGCCGGCGTGGACCAGCTTTTCCCGGTCCGGATTGAGGAAGGTGACGGCGCGCACGTCCGGCTGGTCCAGCGCTTCGTTGGCGATGCGCTCGAGCAGCTCATTATTGTGGTTGGCCATGGCTGGGGCGGACAGCGGAGCCAGTTGCTCCGCGATCAGTTGCCCGCGCTCGATCAACTGGGCGTGCATGTCCGACAGCTGCACCCAGGTGAAATAGCCGCCCAGCACCAGCGCCAGCAGGCTGGTGGGCAGCAGGGTGAGCAGCAGTACCCGTCCCTTGATGCCGAGATCCTTGAACACGCGCTTCCTCCGATGCGTTTATCCCCGGCAGTGTAGCGGTTCAGACCTTCGTCGGAAGCCCTTTGCCTTGCCGAGATCGCGCGGAATCGTGAATACTCCACGCAATTGCTAATCACTCTTATTTGATATGAATGCCATCGCTTCGTCAGGCCTGCGCCTGTTGACCATCGAGGACGACCCGACCCTGGGCGCCCACCTGTCTTCCCATCTGAGCGAGCGTGGCTTCGAGGTCACCTGGTGCCAGGACGGCGACGAAGGCCTGGCCCAGGCGCGCGGCGGCGACTACGACCTGGTGCTGATGGACATCATGCTGCCCGGCACCGGGGGCCTGGATATCCTCCGTACCCTGCGCCGCGAGCGTGCGGTGCCGGTGATCCTGATGTCCGCCCTGGGCGCCGAGCAGGATCGCATCGCCGGCTTTTCCCAGGGCGCCGACGATTACCTGCCCAAGCCCTTCAGCCTCGCCGAGCTGAGCGTGCGCGTGGACGCGGTGCTGCGCCGCGTGGCGCTGGAGCGTGGCAGCCCATCGCTGAGCAGCATGCCGACGCCGACCGGGCTGCAGATGGACCCGCAAAAGGACGACGTCGGGCTGGACGGTCAATGGGCGGGCCTGACCGGCACCGAGTACCGACTGCTGGAGACCTTCCTCGGCAGCCAGGGCGAGACCCTGAGCAAACCCTTCCTTTATCAGCACGTGCTGCACCGCGCCTTCACTGCCCACGACCGCAGTCTGGACATGCACGTCAGCCACCTGCGCCGCAAGCTGCAGGCCATCGGCTACGTTCGCCACCACCTGCACACCGTGTGGGGCAAGGGCTACGTGTTCGCCGAGGCCGAGGACTGACATGCCCGGCCGCCATTCGCTGTTCTGGAAACTCGCCGTCGCCCTCGTGGTGCTGTGCCTGTCGGTGATCTGGCTGTCCTGGAACTGGGGCAAGCAGATGGAGCGCGACAGCTACTTCCTGTCCGAGGCGGCGCGGCAGGTACTTGCCGGCTACGCAGATGAGGCCCAGCAGGCCTGGCATACGGGCGGCCCGGCAGGTGTCGATGCCTGGCTGGCGCAGATGAAGCAGCGCGAGCCGGTGTGGATGGTCGTGGTCGATGCCCGGTTGCAGTCGCTGGGCACGCAGCCTCTACCCATGGAGGATGTGGCGCACCTGACCTTCCAGCGTGGGCTGGACTGGCCGGTGAGCTCGCGCTCAGTGAATCTTCCGTTCATCGGCATTCCCTTCCCGGACGATCCATCAGCTGGCCGGCTGGTCGTGCAACTACCGCAGCGCTACCTGCCCGGTGGCCTGAGCTTCCTGCGCCAGTCCATCAGCCATGCGCTGGTGCCGGCGATCCTCGCCCTGATGCTCTGTGGGCTGATCTATCGCCGACTGGTGCGTCCGCTTGGGCGCCTGCGCGAACACGCCAATGCTCTGCAGGCGGATAACCTCGGCTCGGTCGCCGGTCCGGAACTGATCGCTCGTCGTGACGAACTCGGCGAGCTGGGACGCGCGCTGGACCATATGGCCGAGCGCCTGCGCGGCCACGTTGGCCTGCAGCGCCAGTTGCTGCGCGATCTGTCCCACGAGCTGCGGACGCCGCTCAGCCGCCTGCGGGTGGCCGGCGACAGTCCGATCAGCGAAGCCGCGCTGCGTCAGCGTGTCGAGCGGGAGGTAGAGGTGATGCAGCGCCTGGTTGCCGACACCCTGGAGCTGGCCTGGCTGGATACCGAACGTCCGCGCGTGGCGCTGGAGGAGATCGACCTGCGTTCGCTGTGGGACCTGCTGGTGGACGACGCGCGCTTCGAGGCGGGCTGGAGTACCGAGCGCTTCCTTTATCAGGTGCCGGCAGACTGCCGCGTGCGCGGCCACCTCAACGGACTGGCCCAGGCGCTGGAAAACCTCCTGCGCAATGCCATCCGCCATTCGCCCGAGGATGGCCGCATCCGCCTGAGTGGTCGGCGCGAGCCGGGCGGCTGGCACCTGTGGCTGGAGGACGATGGTCCGGGCGTGGCGGAATCTGACCTGGAGCGCATTTTCCTGCCGTTCACCCGGCTCTCCGATGCACGCACCGGTGAGGGCTTCGGCCTGGGCCTGAGCATTGCCCGCAGCTCGCTGCGCATGCAGGGCGGTGAACTCTGGGCGGACTGCGCCGAGGCGGGGCTTCGCGTGCATCTGCGCCTGCCGGATGCGACGGCGGCCTGAGGGCACCAGGCCCGCTCCACATGGCTTGTTAGGAAGTTTCGTATGGCAGGTCGGTTTTTGCCGGTATCATAGGCGGTCTTCCCCTCTGCGATTCGGAACCGAGTGCCTCCATGACCGTGCAGTACCCGACTATCGCCGATTGCGTCGGCCATACCCCGCTGGTGCGCCTGCAGCGCCTGGCCGGGGAAACTTCCAACACCCTGCTGGTAAAACTCGAGGGTAACAACCCTGCGGGTTCGGTGAAGGATCGCCCGGCACTGTCGATGATCACCCGTGCCGAACTGCGCGGCGACATCACGCCCGGCGACACGCTGATCGAAGCCACCTCCGGCAACACCGGCATCGCCCTGGCGATGGCGGCGGCGATCAAGGGCTACCGCATGATCCTGATCATGCCCGACAACTCCACCGCCGAACGCAAGGCGGCCATGACTGCCTATGGCGCCGAGCTGATCCTGGTGACCAAGGAACAGGGCATGGAAGGCGCCCGCGACCTCGCCGACCAGATGGCACGCGACGGCCAGGGCAAGGTGCTGGACCAGTTCGCCAATGGCGACAACCCGATTGCCCACTACCACTCCACCGGTCCGGAAATCTGGCAGCAGACCGGCGGTGAGATCACTCATTTCGTCAGCTCGATGGGCACCACCGGCACCATCATGGGGGTCTCGCGCTACCTCAAGGAGCAGAACCCCAACGTGCAGATCGTCGGCCTGCAGCCGATGGAAGGCTCGGCCATCCCGGGCATCCGCCGCTGGCCGCAGGAGTATCTGCCGAAGATCTTCGACGCCACTCGCGTCGACCGTGTGGTCGACATGCAGCAGAGCGAAGCCGAAGACGTGATGCGCCGCCTGGCCCGCGAAGAGGGCATCTTCTGTGGCGTATCCTCCGGTGGTGCGGTGGCGGCCATGCTGCGCCTGTCGCGCGAGCTGGAAAACGCGACCCTGGTGGCGATCATCTGCGACCGTGGCGACCGTTACCTGTCCTCGGGCGTGTTCGACTCCAACTGACATGGCCAAGCAGAGATCCGGCCTGCGTTTCCAGCCTAGCGGCGGAGCGCGGAGCCCTGCGGTACCGGTGGGCAAGAAGCAGCGCCTGAACATCGAGCGCCTGGCCCACGATGGCCGTGGCATCGCCTACGCCGACGGGCGCACCTGGTTCGTCGCCAACGCCCTGCCGGGCGAAGTGGTGGAGGCCCGTGTGCTCTCCGCTCGCGCGCAGATCGTCGACGCCCGCAGCGAACGCCTCTTCACCGCTGCCGCCAACCGCCGCACCGAGCCTTGCCCGGTTGCCGGCACCTGTGGCGGTTGCAGCCTGCAGCACCTGCCTCATGCCGATCAGCTGGCGCTCAAGCAGCGCACCCTGGCAGAGCAGCTGGAGCGCTTCTCCGGGCTGACGCCGCAAGAGTGGGCCGCACCGCTGGTCGGGCCGGAGTTCGGCTACCGCCGCCGCGCCCGTCTCGCCGTGCGCTGGGACGTGAAGGCCAAGCGCCTGGACGTCGGCTTCCGTGCTGCCGCCAGCCAGGCCATCGTTGCCTTCGACGACTGCCTGGTGCTGGTGCCCGAGCTGCAGGTTCTCGCCCGCGAGCTGCCGGCGCTGCTGCGCAGCTTCGCCAAGCCGCAGTCCCTGGGGCACGTCGAGCTGTTCCACGGGACCTCCAGTGCATTGCTGCTGCGGCATATCGAACCTTTGTCCGATAGCGACCGCGCGCGACTGCTGGAATTCTGTTCGGCACGGGATGTGCAACTGTGGTTGCAGGGTGACGGCGAACCGACGCGTTGCTCCGACGATGCCGAAAACACCGGGAACCGGGAGCTGGGCTTCCGGCTCGAAGCCTGGGATCTGACCCTGGCCTACCGTCCCGGCGACTTCGTTCAGGTGAACGAGCCGGTGAACGAGGCGATGGTTGCTCAGGCGCTGGGCTGGCTGAAGCCGGGCAGCGACGAGCGCGTGCTGGACCTGTTCTGCGGCCTGGGCAACTTCGCCCTGCCGCTGGCGCGCCAGGTGCGTGAAGTCGTTGGCGTGGAAGGTGTGCAGACCATGGTCGAGCGCGCTGCCGCCAATGCCCGGGCCAATGGCCTGGCTAATACTCGGTTCCATCAGGCGGATCTGACGAAACCGCTTGCCGACGCCCCCTGGGCGGCGGAGGATTTTACCGCCGTGCTGCTCGACCCTCCGCGTGACGGAGCCTTCGAGCCGGCGCGGCAGATGCGTTCACTGGGCGCTGAGCGGGTACTCTATGTGTCCTGCAACCCGGCGACCCTGGCGCGCGACGCCGGCGAACTGGCCCGACAGGGCTACCGCCTGAAACGCGCCGGTATCCTCGACATGTTCCCGCAGACGGCCCATGTCGAGGCCATGGCTTTGTTCGAGGCGGGCTAGGAAGGCCCGCGCAATCCGACCGGCTCAAGCAAGAAAGGCCGGCGCAGTGAGCGGTGTGTTGTGGCGCACCGTGGGGAAGGGTAGACACGATGGTACAGGTGAGAGCGCATCAGCCGGTCAACACCGACGGCAGCATCAATCTCGAGGCCTGGCTGGACCATGTCCAGACCCTGGTCCCGGGACTGGATCGCCAGGTCCTGCTGGAAGCCTGCGAGTTCGCTCGCGAGGTGGAAGACAGGGCTGTCAGCACGGCTGACAACTCCTGGGCGGACGGTACTTCCAGCTTCCAGACGGGCCTGGAGATCGCCGAGATACTCGCGGACCTGAAGCTCGACCAGGAGTCTCTGGTCGCCGCGGTGATCTACCGTGGCGTGCGCGAGGGCAAGGTCAAGCTCGAGGACGTGGCACAGCGTTTCGGCCCCGTCGTCGCCAAGCTGATCGAAGGCGTGCTGCGCATGGCAGCGATCAGCACCAGCCTCAACCCGCGGCAGTCCCTGGTGCTCGGCACCCAGGCGCAGATCGAGAACCTGCGCAAGATGCTGGTGGCCATGGTCGACGACGTGCGCGTCGCGCTGATCAAGCTGGCAGAGCGCACCTGCGCGATCCGTGCGGTGAAGAACGCCGACGAAGAAAAGCGCATGCGCGTTGCCCGCGAGGTGTTCGACATCTACGCCCCGCTGGCCCATCGCCTGGGCATCGGCCATATCAAGTGGGAGCTGGAGGACCTGTCCTTCCGCTACCTGGAACCCGACCAGTACAAGCAGATCGCCAAGCTGCTGCATGAGCGCCGGCTGGACCGCGAGCAGTACATCGCCACCGTGATGCAGCAGCTCAAGGACGCCCTGGCCGATACCGGCATCAAGGCAGACCTGTCCGGTCGCGCCAAGCATATCTATTCCATCTGGCGGAAGATGCAGCGCAAGGGCCTGGACTTCAGCCAGATCTACGACGTGCGCGCCGTGCGCGTGCTGGTGCCGGAAATGCGCGACTGCTACACCGCGCTGGGCATTGTGCACACCCTGTGGCGGCACATCCCCAAGGAATTCGACGACTACATCGCCAACCCCAAGGAGAACGGCTACCGCTCGTTGCACACCGCGGTGATCGGCCCCGAGGGCAAGGTGCTGGAAGTGCAGATCCGCACCCATGCCATGCATGAAGAGGCCGAGCTGGGCGTCTGCGCGCACTGGCGTTACAAGGGCACCGACGTCAAGGCCAGCTCCAACCACTACGAAGAGAAGATTTCCTGGCTGCGTCAGGTCCTCGAGTGGCACGAGGAGCTGGGCGACATCGGCGGCCTCGCCGAACAGCTGCGGGTGGACATCGAACCCGACCGGGTCTACGTCTTCACCCCCGACGGCCACGCCATCGACCTGCCCAAGGGCTCCACGCCGCTGGACTTCGCCTACCGCGTGCACACCGAGGTTGGCCACAACTGCCGTGGTGCCAAGATCAACGGCCGTATCGTGCCGCTGAACTACAGCCTGCAGACCGGCGAGCAGGTGGAGATCATCACCGGCAAGCAGAGCGGGCCAAGCCGTGACTGGCTGAACCAGAACCTGGGCTACGTCACGACGTCGCGGGCCCGGGCGAAGATCGTCCACTGGTTCAAGCTGCAGGCGCGCGACCAGAACGTCGCCGCCGGCAAGGCCATGCTCGAACGCGAGCTGGGCCGCCTGGCACTGCCGCCGGTGGACTTCGAGAAGCTCGCCGAGAAGGCCAACTACAAGACCGGCGAAGACCTGTTCGCCGCCCTGGGCGCCGGCGACCTGCGCCTGGCCCACGTGGTCAACTACGCGCAGCAGCTGGTCGAGCCCGAGCGAGGTACCGAGCAGCTCGAACTCATCCCGCGCAAGCCCAGCAAGATCGGCCACGGCAAGCGTGGCGACATCCAGATCCAGGGCGTCGGCAACCTGCTCACGCAGATGGCCGGTTGCTGCCAGCCGCTGCCGGGCGACCCGATCGTCGGCTACATCACCCTCGGCCGCGGCGTGACCATTCACCGCCAGGACTGCGCCACGGCGCTGCAACTGGCCGGGCGGGAGCCGGAGCGGATCATCCAGGTCAGCTGGGGGCCGGTGCCGGTCAGCACCTATCCGGTGGATATCGTCATCCGCGCCTACGACCGTTCCGGCCTGCTGCGCGACGTTTCGCAGATGCTGCTCAACGAGCGCATCAACGTGCTGGCGGTGAACACCCGCTCGGACAAGGAAGACAACACCGCGGTCATGCGCCTGACCATCGAGATCCCCGGTCTCGACTCGCTGGGCCGCCTGCTGGCGCGCATCTCGCAGCTGCCCAACATCATCGAGGCGCGGCGTGATCGCGCGGGTGCCAAGGATGCATAAGCTCGACGACCTGCTGTACCTGATGGCCCGGCTGCGTGACCCGCAGCACGGTTGCCCCTGGGACCTGAAGCAGAGCTACGCGACCATCGTTCCGTACACCCTCGAAGAGGCCTACGAAGTCGCCGACGCCATCGAGCGCGGCGATTTCGACCACCTGCGTGAAGAGCTGGGCGACCTGCTGTTCCAGGTCGTCTACTACGCGCAGTTGGCGCGCGAAGAGGGGCGCTTCGAGTTCGATGCGGTGGTCGATGGCATCACCCGCAAGTTGATCCGCCGCCATCCCCACGTGTTCCCCGACGGCGACCTGTACGGCGAGCCGGATCCGGCGAAGCTGGAGGAAGCGGCGGTCAAGCAGCGCTGGGAAGAACTGAAAGCCGAGGAACGCGCCGCCAAGGCTACCGAACCCGTGCAACTGTCCCTGCTGGACGACGTGCCCAGTGCCCTGCCGGCACTGAGCCGCGCCGCCAAGCTGCAGAAACGTGCTTCCCAGGTCGGCTTCGACTGGGCTGACGCCCTGCCGGTGGTGGACAAGGTCCGTGAGGAGCTGGACGAAGTGCTGGAAGCCATGGCCGGCGGCGACACCGAAGCGCAGGCCGAGGAAGTGGGCGACCTGCTGTTCGTGGTGGTCAACCTGGCGCGCAAGCTCAAGGTCGATCCGGAAACCGCCTTGCGCGCTGCCAACGCCAAATTCGAGCGTCGCTTCCGTTACATCGAGACGGCCCTGCGCGACCAGGGTCGTACGCTGGAAGACAGCAACCTGGAAGAGATGGACGAGTTGTGGGGCGCTGCCAAGCGCGACGAGAAGAGTCCGCTCAGCTGTGGATAAGTGCTTCTGACCATAAAAAAGCCCCGCGATTGCGGGGCTTTTTTTTGTGACAAGACTTGGGCGTTCAGCCAAACAGCCAGCGCAGGATCAATACCAGCAGCAGCACCGCCAGGACCGGCCGGCCGATGCGATAGGCCTTGGGATAGGCGCGCTTGAACACTTTCACTTTGCTGCCCACGGCATTGCCGAAGCGGATCAGCACCGAGTACGCCTGGTTGATCCCCCCGACGCGTTCGCCTTCGACGTTCTGCGGTGCGGTGGCACGGCCCAGGAAGGCGCTGACGCGGCGGTTGATGCGGGTCAGCAGCGGCGATTTGAGCGGTCGCTCGATATCGCAGAAGAGGATCAGGCGCGATTCGTCCGTCTCGTTCTTCACCCAGTGGACGAAGGTCTCGTCGAACATCACGTCCTGGCCGTCGCGCCAGGCGTAGGGTTGGCCGTCGACGAAGATGCGGCAGTCGTCGGAGTTCGGCGTGGCCAGGCCCAGGTGATAGCGCAGCGAACCGCCGTAGGGGTCGCGGTGCTTGTTCAGGTGGCTGCGCGGCGGCAGGCGGGTGAACATCGCGCCCTTGACGTTGGGGATGCTGCTCACCAGCTCCACAGTCTTGGGGCAAAGTTGTTGCGCAGAGGGCAGGGGGCCGTCGTACCAGGTCAGGTAGAAGCGGGTCCAGCCCTTCTTGAAAAAGGAGCCGAAGCCGGCCTCGTTGTTGTTCAGGGCGTCGCGGATGTAGCCCTCGTCGAACAACTGCTCAGCCTCCTCGCGGATCGTCTGCCAGTTGTCGCGCAGCTTGTCGAGTTCGGGAAAACGTTCGCGGTCCAGGTACGGCTTGGAGGGCACGCTGGAGTTCAGATACATCAGTGAGTTGTACGGGGCGAACCAGGCGGAGTGGTTCACCACCTGGCGCAGGAAGGGTAACCGCACCTTGCCGCGCAGATGCACGTAAAGGATGGCGACGAGGAAGATGGCCAATATCGCGAGAACGATGAGCTTCAGCATGGAGGTAACGAGTCCGCTCCAGATGAGTGAATTCGAGCCAGGCACTTGCACTGCGCTGGCACAGGCCCGAGGATTATACCCCCTGAGGACGTTCCCGCCGCACCTATGCGTTGGTCTGGAGTTGTCCTGCATCACTATGGGCTGTTGGAGAGCCTTGATTCATGAGCATGTCATTGCGTGATCAGTTGCTGAAAGCCGGGCTGGTCAACGAGAAGCAGGCCAAGCAGGCCGGCAAGCAGAAGCAGAAACAGCAGCGCCTGGAGCACAAGAACCAGGTGGCCAAGGACGACAGCCAGCGTCAGGCGGCCCTGCAGGCCCAGGCCGAGAAGCAGGCCCGCGACACCGAGCTGAACCGCCAGCAGCAGGAAAAGGCCGAGAAGAAGGCCAAGGCTGCGCAGATCAAGCAGTTGATCGAGGGCACGCGCCTGCCGAAGCTGGAGTCAGACGATTACTACAATTTCGTCGACAACAAGAAGGTCAAGCGCATCTCGGTGAACGATCTGATCCGCGACAAGCTCAGCCGCGGCAGCCTGGCCATCGTCAGCTACGACGGTCGCTACGAGATCGTGCCGCGTGACGCCGCGCTGCGCATCCAGGAGCGCGACGAGCGCCGCATCATCGTCCTCAGCGAGCCCAGCGGTGAGCCGGACGAAGACGATCCGTACAAGGATTACGTGGTGCCCGACGACCTCATGTGGTGAGGTCGTTCCGGCAGCTCAGGCAGCCGGATGCAGCTCGACCCTCCCGAACAGCGCCTGCGCCGACAACGGTGTAACGGCATGCAGACGGTCCAGCCGGAACTCCCGGCTGGCTTCGTCCACCCGCACCTCCAGATATTCCTCCAGCATCCCGTCCGCGCGTCGCCGCGTGTGCGTGGTGAAGGCCTGGGCGTCGAACGCCAGGCCGTCACGCAGCTCGATACGCAGCCAGTAGCGGTACAGGCAGGCGATCTCCAGGTAATCGTGGAGATCGCAGTGCAGCGGCTGGTAGAGGCTCATGCCGCTGGGCCTTACTTCAGGTCGCTCAGCGCTGCGCCGAAGTTCAAGTGCAGCACCTGTCCATCGACCACCAGCGCCGGGACCGACTTCACTCCGGCTGCCTCGGCTTCGGTGACGCGTGGTGATTGTTCGCCCAGGTGCACCACTTCCACGTCGCGATTCAGCAATGGCAGTAGCGCGCGCTCGGCTTCGACACAGACTGGGCACCCGGCATGGTAGTAAACGGCTTTGCTCATGATCCTTCTCCTGATTGTTTATGTATCGAATCGACACCAAATCAGTCTGCGATTGAAATTGACCTTCTGTCAAATTGGTTTTTGATCGATACTATCTAGTGGAGGATCTGCCCATGACCGATACGACCCTGTACGACTACCTCGAGCGCATCGCCAGTCTGATGCGTGCCTGGGCGCGCGAGCAGCCGCTGATGGCCGATCTGCAGCCGATCCAGCTGAGCGCGCTGAACTACCTGGCGCGCTGCAACCGCTATTCGAATACGCCGCTGGGGGTGACGGATTTCCTCGGGCTGACCAAGGGCACGGTGTCCCAGTCGCTCAAGGCGCTGGAGGCCAAGGGGCTGATCGAGAAGCGTCCGGATGCCCAGGACCGCCGCAGCGTGCACCTGGAGCTGACACAGGAGGGCAGGGGGCTGATCGATGCCCTGGTGCCGCCAGCCTTCCTGCGCCGTGCCGAGACGGCACTGGGCGAGCGCAGCAAATTGCTGGTCGAACTGCTGCGGGAACTGCTGATGACTGTGCAGCGCCAGGAAGACGTGCCGGGCTTCGGACTGTGCCGCACCTGCCGCTTCCACCGAAAACTCGACGACGGCGCGCTCTGTGGTTTGACCGGGGAAAGGCTGGAGGCATGCGAAGGCGAGCTGATCTGTCGCGAGCACGCGGCGCCCAACGAGGCGGCCGGAGCGGCACCCCCGTAGACACATTGCGGGCAAGAAAAAGCCGGGCAGATGCCCGGCTTTTTCATGGCTCAGACGCTATCAGAAGCGATAGGTCATCTGCGCGGTCAGGCCGTGGGCGCTGTTGTCGTACTTGGCGCTGTAAGCCGGCTGCAGTTGGATGCCTGCCAGTTCCTGGCCGTCGGGCTGGTTCACGCTGGCGGTGGATTCCCACAGGTAGGCGTAAGCCACGTCGATGGTCATGTCGGCGTTGGGCGAGTAGCCGGCGCCCAGGGTGAAGATCTTGCGATCGCCCACCGGGATGCGCACGTTGCGATGCTCGTTGCTGGTCGGCGACGGATCGTAGGCAAAGCCGGTACGCAGGACCCATTGGTCATTGACCTGGTAGGAAGTGCCGATCGCGGCGGACCAGGTGTCGTGCCAGCTCAGGTCTTCACCGATGGTGCTGAACTGCGGCAGCGGAGCGCCCTGGTTCTGCACTTCGATGGACTCCAGACGGCTCCAGCGCGTCCAGGTGGTGCCGCCGTAGACGGTCCAGCGGTCGTCCAGCTTCTGGGTGATGGACAGGTCCAGGGATTCGGGCAGGGTGATGTCCAGGTTGGCGTTCATACGCGAATCGAACAGGCCGCCCGGCGAGTTGGAGACGGTGGTGTGGCCCTTCAGCTCGTACTTCACCTTGGAGTGGTAGGTGGCGCCGAGGGAGGTGCTCTCGGTCGGGGTTACCAGGATGCCGACGTTGAAGCCGGCAGCGGTGTCGTCACCCTTGATGCTGATCTTGGTGTCGTCGCCATTGCCGCCCAGTGCGCTGTTCAGCCCGCCGGTGTTCAGGTAGTTCTCCAGCTTGCCGTCGATGCGGTTGATGGTCGGACCGAAGCCGACAGCCACCACGTCGTTGAACTTGTAGCTGATGGTCGGCTGGACGGTGATCACCTGGACCTTGCTGTAGGAGCCGTGGGAACGGCCCTGGAAGCCACTTTCGTAGTCGTTGATGATGCCGTAGGGCACGTAGACGCCCAGGCCGACGCTGACCTTGTCATCCAGCGGGGTGGCGAAGTAGCCGAACGGCACGGCCGCCAGCGGTACGGAGTCGCCCTTGTTGGAGCCGGAGGCAGTGCTGTGGGCGTCGCTGATGTCGTCCTTGGCGGAGACCACGGCCAGACCGCCGCTGACTTCAGTGCGCTTGAGCTTGGAGATGCCGGCAGGGTTGCCGTAGATGGTGCTGGCGTCCAATGCCGAGGAAGCGCGGCCCGCGTAGGCGGTACCGGCGCCGCTGGCGCTCTGCTCGTTGATGGCGATGCCGTTGGCAAGCACCTGAGCGGAGGCAGCGCTAATGGTCAGTGCGAGGGTGGTCTTGAGCCATGTTGTTTTCATTGTTAGAGCAACTCCTGTGTTTATCGGCGCGCAAGCTACCAAGATTCCCAGGTCTTGGGTAGTGGTTGGCAGGCGCTCTACCTTGGGCTTCGGGGCTCAAACGAGCGTTCCATCTGAATGATGTCCGTTCGTCGCTGTATGCAAATGATTTCTGACCGTTTGGTCACGGTTGGAATGAGAAATATTCACGCGACTCGACTGAAATTTCCGACGTAGCTGTGCCAGGCGTCGACAAAGTCGTGGAGGCGCCCGTGGGGATGGAAAACCTGGCGCCAGATGCGGGCCAGTTCCATGGGATCGTCCGCCAGCGGCAGCGGCAGGCGTTCCGCCTCGACCAGCATCCAGGCGATGGCGGTGCTGTAGCGCAGGTTGACCGTAAGTTCCAGGTGCGGCGCGTCGAGGAAAGCGTGCTGGCTGGCCAGCCCCCGCACGCGGCTGGCCAGCTCGGGGTCCAGCGCCAGGAATCCGTCCCACAGCGTCTGGTGTCGTTGCTCACCAATGCGATACAGCCCGTGGCCATGGCTGTCATCGAGGGCGCTCCCCAGCGCCGACTGACAGGCCGCTGCCCCCAGCAGCAGCGATTCGGCCGCGACACTGTGACGCCCCAGGTAGTGCAGGGTGGGGCGGATCACGTACTGGCACAGATCGTTCGCGGCGATTCCCATGACATCCCTCGTCATCAATGACCGGCGGGGCTGGGCGTCTTGGCAGCTTCTGATGATTATCCTCGGCCCCGCCGGAAGCGGACTTAGCCGCTCGATTTGAAGTGTAGTGCGATGAAGGTGATGTAAAGGCCTGTTTTTAAACTGTTTCGTCGGAGCAGCTTTCGTTCATATTACTTCTGGCGATTAGATGCTCGGCGGTAACTCCGGCATCGCAGCAAGCTTTTCCTCGGCCTCTTCGTGTCCCTGATCCGCGGCCTTCTGGTACCAGGCGCGAGCCTGCGCCGGGTTCTTCGCCACACCGCGACCCTTGGCGTAGCTCTCCGCCACCTGGAACTCGGCATCCGCGTCGCCCTGCTCAGCCGACAGCAGGTAGAGGGCGAAGGCCTTCTTGTAGCTGCGAGTTACGCCGGTACCGTTCTCGTACATGATCGCCAGGTTGAACTGTGCATCCTTGTCGCCCTGGTCGACAGCCTTCTGGTACCAGTACACCGCCTTGGCCGAGTCCTGTTCCACGCCGTCGCCATTGTCATAGGCGTTGCCGAGGTTGTACTGGGCGCAGGCATGGCCCTGCCTGGCGGCCTTCTCGTACCAGTAGGCGGCCTTCTCGTAGTCCTGGTCGTACTCATCGCTGCCGGCGTCGTATTCCAGGCCGAGCGTGTACTGGGCGGAGGCGTGGCCGGCCTTGGCGGCGTTCACCAGGTCTTCGCCGTAAAGGTCGGACCACTCGTCCTGGATGGCGCAGGGTGTGGCCTCCAGCTCGGCGGCGTGGACGGGGATGGCGCTGCACAGGCCCAGCAGGAGGCTGGCGAGCAGGGTTTGGCGGATGCACGACGGCATGGGATCACTCCTTTGAAGAATGGGCACGAGTCTGACCGATGCCCTGACACCTATCCATAGGAACAGACGGCGCCGGTGTGAAGCGCCTTCCGTTTTTCCCGCCAGAGCGGGGAGATCAGTCGCCCGTGGCCACCGGACGCCGGCTGTCAGTGATCCATTCGCTCCAGGAACCCGCGTAGAGGCGGCCCAGCGGATAACCCGCGAGGCTCAGGGCGAACAGGTTGTGGCAGGCGGTGACGCCGGAGCCGCAATAGGCCACCAGGTCCTCCGCCGGACGGCCACGGAGCAGGCTGGCGAAGCGCTGGTGCAGGTGTTCCGGACGCAGGAAACGGCCGTCCTGGCCGAGGTTGTCGGTGAAGGCTGCGCACTGTGCGCCGGGGATGTGCCCGGCGACGGGATCGATGGGTTCGACTTCGCCGCGGAAGCGCGGTAGGCCGCGGGCGTCGATCAAGGGCAGCTCGGCGTCGCCGAGTTTCGCGGCCAGCTCCCTCGCGCTGATCAGCAGGCTGTTGTCCGGCTCGCCCTGGAAGTCGCCGGGGCGCAATGGCGTTTCCGCTGTGGTCAGGGGAAGGCCGGCGTTGCGCCAGGCGGTCAGGCCGCCATCGAGCAGATAGACGCCTTCGCTCTTGCCCAACCAGAGCAGCAGCCACCAGGCGCGGGCGGCGAAGGCGCCGGGGCCGTCGTCATACAGCACCACTTCGCTGTCGGCGTTCAGGCCCCAGGCGCGCAGGTGTTCCTGCAGGTGTTGCGGATCGGGCAGCGGATGACGGCCGGTGACACCCGGAATCACCGGGGAGGAGAGTGCCCGGTTGAGGTCGGCGAAATGCGCGCCGGGGATGTGGTTCTCCTGGTAGCTGCGCGCGCCGTAGGTCGGGTCTTCGAGGGCGAAGCGGCAATCGAGCAGGACGAGATTCGGGTCATCGAGGCGGGCGGCCAGTTGCTCGGGCGTGAGCAGTCGGGCTTGGGTCATGGGCGCGTTCCTGTGTCGTGACGGGGCTTGAGCGCATCATAAGGCTTGTACGATGAAAAGTTGGTGGGAGTTGGCAAACATGCACGACCAGCAATCGGCACCGCGCAAGGCGGGCCCGCTGCGCGTCGCCCTGGTGGGACTGGCGACCGTTCTGATCACCCTGGGCTACAGCGTCCGAGTCCTGGCGCTGGGCGCCATCGGCCGGCTGCGCCGCGCCAAGGTCGATGGCTTCACCCGCGACTGGTCCGGGAGCCTGCTGCGCCTGACCGGCGCGCGGCTGAGCCGCCACGGCGAGGTGCCGGACTTCGGCGATGGCCGTCGCTACATGATCCTCTGCACCCACTCGAGCTTCTACGACATCCCGGCCATTTTCGTGACCCTGCCCGGATCGATCCGGATGCTCGCCAAGCGCGAGTTGTTCGCCGTGCCGGTGTGGGGCGCGGCGATGCGTGCGGCGGAGTTCCCGTCCATCGACCGGCACAACCGCCACCAGGCCATGGCCGATCTGGCCAAGGCGCGGGACATGATGGAAAGCGGCATCGTGCTCTGGGCCGCGCCCGAGGGCACGCGTTCGAAGGACGGCAGGCTGCAGCCGTTCAAGAAGGGCTGCTTCCGCCTGGCCCAGCAGACCGACGCGATCATCGTCCCGGTGGCCATCCGCGGCATCCAGCAATTGCTGCCGGCCGGCGGCCTGAAGCTGAATATCGGCACACCGGTGGAAGTGCATGTCGGCGCGCCGATCGACTCTACCCAGTTCACCGAGCACGGCGTCGATGCACTGATGAGTGAGGTGCGCGAGCGCATGCTGGAGCTGCTGGAGCCTGCTGCTGTGCCCGCACCGACGCCTGCCCTGAAGGAGCAGACGCCGGCCTGAGGCGTCAGCGGATGGGCAGCCGGCCGATGCGGTCGTTCTCCAGGCTGCCCAGGTAGAGCACACCGTTCACCGGCTTGGCCGAGGTCACCATGCGCAGGTGTTGGCCGCTGGTGTCATGCAGGCTGCGCACGATCTCGCCGTTCTCGTTCACCTGGATCACCAGGCCGTAGGGCACCGGCTTGGGCAGGACCGCGCGCGGCAATTTGGTGAGCTGGCGTTTCAGCCAGGGCATCTGCTGGATCATGTCAGCGTCGGCCTTGCGCGGCGAGGGCAGGGCGACCCAGAAGGTGCCGCTGCGGTCGCTGGCGAGGTTGTCCGGCAGGCCCGGCAGGTTGTCGACGAACACGTCATGCTGTCCGGCCTTCTCACCCTTCAGCCAGTAGCGGGTGATGCGGTAGCGGTAGGTCTCGTTGACCAGCACGAAGTCCTCGTTCTGCGACAGCGCCACGCCATTGGCGAAGTACAGGTCCTTGAGCAGCGTCTCGGTCTTGCCGGTGGCCGGGTCGTAGCGCAGCAGGCGGCCGTGGGGGCGGGCTTCGAGCAGATCGAGGATGTAGTCGGGCTGATGGAAGCGGCTGGACGCGTCGCTGAAATAGATACGCCCGTCGCTGGCGATGTCCAGGTCATCGGTGAAGGCGAACGGAATGCCTTCGGCCGAATCGGTCAGCACGCGGATCCTGCCCTGCGGATCGACCTCCAGCAGGCCCTTCCAGGCGTCGGCGACGATCAGGTTGCCGGCCTTGTCGAACGCCAGGCCCAGCGGGCGGCCGCCGGTTTCGACAAAGGTTTCGGCCTTGCCATCGGCGCCGATACGGACGATGCGTCCGTCATCGAGACCGGCGAAAACCCGGCCCTGGCTGTCCACGGCGGTGTCTTCCGGGCCGACGATCTGGCCCTGGGCGAGCAGTTCGGCTTTCATCAGCGTGTCGTTGGGTTCCATCACCCCGGTCATCGGCGGCGCCTTGGGCGGCGTCCAGGCCAGCGGGTCGATGGGGCTGGGCGTGAGCGCCAGGTAGACCGCGAGGGCCAGGGCCAGCAGGACGACCAGTCCGAGAAGCTTTTTCATGCGCGAGTTGCCTTCTTGTCGTTGTGGGCGGGGCAAAGCGTAGAAGTTGCCATGCAGTCGGCACAGACCGATGGCCGAGTGGAATGCTCGCACATCATGCATCTCTATATACTGCGCGCACCGAAATGAAGGAGAAGTTCGTGACCATCCTCGACATACAGTGGATTCGCGACGATGCCACCCTGGAGCGCAAGTGCCAGGACTGGAAAGAACTGCCCTACCTCGCGCTCGATACCGAGTTCATGCGTGTCGATACCTTCTATCCGGCCGCCGGGCTGGTGCAGGTGGGCGACGGCAGCGGCGTGTGGCTGATCGACCCGCTGCTGATCCGCGACTGGTCGCCGTTCGCTGCCGTGCTGGAGTCGCCGGTGGTGGTCAAGGTGTTCCATGCCTGCGGCGAGGACCTGGAGGTCTTTCAGCGCCTGACCGGCAGCCTGCCGCAGCCGCTGTTCGATACCCAGCTGGCCGCCGCCTACCTGGGCATGCCGCACTCGATGGGCTACTCCAGGCTGGTGCTGGAAATCCTCGGCCTCGACCTGCCCAAGGACGAAACCCGCTCCGACTGGCTGCAGCGCCCGCTGACCGACATGCAGGTACGCTACGCCGCCGAGGATGTTCAGCACCTGGCCGAGGTCTATGTGAAGCTCGCGCCGCGCCTGAGCGACGAGAAGCTGCAGTGGCTGCTGGCCGACGGCACCGACCTGACCAACAACCAGAGCCGTGTCAGCGACCCGAAGGAGGCCTACCTCGACGTCAAGCTGGCATGGAAGCTGGGTCGCCAGCAACTGGCCGTGCTGCGCGAACTGTGCGTCTGGCGCGAGGAACAGGCGCGGTTGCGCAACAAGCCGCGCAACCACATTCTGCGCGAGCACACCCTGTGGCCGCTGGCACGCTTCCAGCCAGCCGACAAGGTCGCCCTGGCACGCATCGACGACATGCACCCGCGCACCGTGCGCCAGGATGGCGACACTCTGATCGCGCTGATAGCCCATGCAGCGAAGCTGCCTGAAGCCGTCTGGCCGCAGACGCTGCCCGAGCCGCTGCCGCGGGAGATCACCCCAGTGCTGAAGAAACTGCGCGAAGTCGGCCAGAAGGAGGCCGAGCGCCTGGGCATGGCGCCCGAGCTGATGCTGCGCAAGAAGATCCTCGAAGCCCTGCTCAAGACCGGCTGGCCCGATGGTCCCTACCAATTGCCCGATTCGCTGCAAGGCTGGCGCCGTGAGCTGATGGGGCAGGCCCTGCTCGACAGCCTGGCTGCCCAGACCCCCGAATAACGCGGCCCACTCAACAATGCGGAAAGCACCGACATGAAACGCATCTGCTCCATCTACAAGAGTCCGCGCAAGAACGAGATGTACCTGTACGTCGACAAGCGCGAAGCCCTGAGTCGCGTTCCCGAGGCGCTGCTCGCCGTGTTCGGCGCGCCCAAGCACACCTTCGACCTGGTCCTGAGCCCCGAGCGCCAGTTGGCCCGCGAAGACATCAATGTGGTAATGGAAAACATCGAGAAACAAGGTTTCCACCTGCAGATGCCGCCGGCGGAAGAGGACTACATCGAGCACTTGCCCGAGGAATTGCTGCGTCGCAACGATCCAGTCTGATCCGGACTGGCGCGTCACTCCCTTCAGGCCGTGTATCGGCTCGGTGCTGGCACTGTGCAAATACGCGGCCTGGGCGCATTATGCGCGGAGAAATCGGGTTCAACGGAGCGGAACGCTTGGTCTCTGGCTGTGTCTATAGCCGCCTGACTTCCCAAGAACTGACGACGATAGCCCCAGGGAAGCTCCCTTGAAGCGAGTCCAGATGCACCAGCCGGAAATGCTCCACCGTTCGAAGCGAAAGGCCTGACCATGCGCCTGCTCGTACTCGATCGCGAACACGCTCTCTACGCCGCCCTGCTGATGGCGGCCGAACCCCGGTTGACGGTTATCTCCGGCAACGATCCCGACGCGCTCGTCGAAGCGGCGGCGGAATGCCCGGTGTGGCTCGGCGAGCCGATCCTGGCCGCGCAACTGCTGCGCCAGGGCGTGCACCCGGTGTGGATACAGTCGAGCTGGGCGGGCATCACCCCGCTGCTGGCCGACGACCTGCCCAAGGACTACGCCCTGACCCGCGCCGTCGGCATCTTCGGCCAGGTCATGACCGAGTACCTGCTCACCTACATGCTCGCTCACGAACGCCAGTTCCTCGGCCGCCTGGCCAGTCAGGTCGGCGTGCAGTGGGACGACCGCGCGCCGGGCAGCCTCAGTGGTCGGCAGATCCTCATTGTCGGTACTGGCGAGATCGGCCAGGCCGTGGCGCACATGCTGGCGCCCTTTGGCGTCGAACTGGTCGGCGTGGCGAAGAACCCGCGGGCACTGGTGCCCTTCGGCCGCATGGGTGGGCTGGACGACCTGCCGCGTCTGGCCGAGACCGCCGATTATGTGATCAACCTGCTGCCCGATACGCCGGACACCGCGGATATCTATAACCTCGCGCTGTTCCAGCGGATGAAACCCACCGCGCTGTTCCTCAATGCCGGACGCGGCACATCAGTGGTCGACGCGGACCTGGTCGCGGCGCTGGAAGCCAACCAACTGGCTGGCGCGGTGATCGACGTCTGCCGCCAGGAGCCGCTGCCGACCTCGCACCCGTTCTGGCATACGCCGCGCCTGCTGCTGACCGGTCACACGGCTGCGCCGACGCTGCCGAGCCTGCTGATCGACCTGTTCCGCGACAACCTCACGCGCTTCTGGGCTGGCCAGGCCATGCGCGGCGAGGTGGATTTCTCCCGCGGTTACTGACCGCTGCGGACATGAAAAAGGCCCCATCCGGGGCCTTTTTTTGGCTTTTCGCAGAGGCGAGCATGCTCGCGAACCAGGACGCTCCGAAGTCCGCTTGCAGGAGCCGCCAAGCGAGCGATCGTCGGCATGGCCCGCTCCTACAGGGCAGTCAGAGCGAGAAATCGCCCTCGGCCACGATCTCCGCCAGCGGACGGCGGGCGTTCGGCACTTCGCGGGCTTGCAGGCTCTCGGACAGGATCGACTTGTCACCCAGCTTGCCGATGGCGATCACCGCATGGATCTCATGGTCCGCCGGGACCTTCAGTTCGGTGCGCGCCAGCTCGCGGTCGAAGCCAGCCATGCCGTGGGTGTGCCAGCCCGCCAGGCTCGCCTGCAGAGCCAGGAAGCCCCAGGCCGAACCTGTGTCGAAACTGTGCCACAGCGCGGGCTTTTCCTCGCTGGAACCGGGCGGAGCGAAGGTGGTCTTGGACAGCACCACCACCAGCGCCGAGGCGTGCTGCGCCCAGCCGCGGTTGAACTCGCCCAGCAGGTTCAGGTAGCGCTGCCAGTTCGGCGTGTCGCGCAGGGCGAAGAGGAAGCGCCAGGGCTGCGAGTTGAAGGAGGACGGCGCCCAGCGCGCGGCCTCGATGAAGCTCAGCAGGGTCTCCTGGGGAATGGCTTCGCCGCTGAAGGCGCGGGGCGACCAGCGATTGATGAACTGCGGGTCGATGGGGTGCTCGGAAACGCGCGGGTTGGCGCTCATGGTGGCTCCTTGAAGGGCGTGGAATCTGCCGATGGTGCCGTGGTCGGCCGGGCATCGCGGTGGGAACGGGCGGCGCGGCTGCTGGAGCGGCTGGCGGGTCCTGCGGCACAAGGCGGCGGACCGGGCCCGTGGGTCGGTCAAACTAACCAGCGCGGACCGCTCTGGCAAGCGTTGCGCGGTCAATGGTCGCCTGCGCTTGGCCTGAGCGCGCAGCGGGCTTAGACTTTGCGCCCCGTGAAATAGCCCCTGACCTAAAAATGGCCGCCAAAGTCGAACCCTTCTGGAAACGCAAGACCCTCGACCAGCTCGATCAGGACGAGTGGGAGTCGCTGTGCGACGGCTGCGGTCTGTGCTGCCTGCAGAAGCTGGAAGACGAGGACGACGGCGCTGTCTACTACACGCGCATCGCCTGCAAGCTGCTGGACATGAAGACCTGCCGCTGCACCGACTACGCCAATCGCCGCGCCAGCGTGCCCGACTGCATCCAGCTCACCCCGGCCCAGGCCGACGAGTTCCAGTGGCTGCCGCCGACCTGCGGCTACCGCCTGGTGGCCGAGGGCAAGGACCTGCCGTTGTGGCACCACCTGGTCTGCGGTGACCCGGACGCGGTGCACCACGAGCGTATCTCGCAGTCGGGCCGCATGCTCAGCGAGAACTCGGTGGCCGAGGACGACTGGGAAGAGCACCTGATCTTCCGCGCCGGCTGATCCTTCCGCCGGCAGCGCCGCCCGTGGCATGCTGCGCGTCTTCCGCCCCGGAGCCGCGCCATGCCCAGCCTCGAAAGCCTCAGCCTGTTCTTCATCGCCACCCTCGCACTCAACCTCACGCCTGGCCCGGACATGCTCTACGTCGCCTCGCGTTCGGCCGCACAGGGTACGGCGGCAGGCCTGATGTCGACCCTCGGGATCGGCGCCGGCTGCGTGGTGCACATGCTGGCGGCGGCGTTCGGCCTGTCGGCGCTGCTGATGATGTCCAGCGTGGCCTTTGGCGTGCTCAAGTGGCTGGGTGCGATGTATCTGGTCTGGCTTGGCGTACAGCTGATCCGTGGCGCCTGGCGCGAGCAGAAACGCACCGAGCTTGAGCCAGCGCGCCTGAGCCGGGTATTCCTGCAGGGCATGATGGTCAACGTGTTCAACCCCAAGGTGGCGCTGTTCTTCCTCGCCTTCCTGCCTCAGTTCGTACCCGCTGGCAGCCCGAACTTCGTGCTGCAGATCCTCTGCCTCGGCCTGCTGTTCAATCTCGGTGGCTGCCTGGTGAATGCCGTGGTGTCGGTGGTGGCCGGGCGCGTCGGCAACCGCGTGGGCAGCAACCCGACCTGGCGCCGCTGGCAGCAGACGGCATCGGGCGGGCTGATTGTCGCGATGGGCATCGGCCTGACTGTCAGCAGCCGACGCTGAGAGGGGCTCAGGTCGGCGTGCGCAACCAGTAGCAGGCTTCCTCGCCGCTCAGCGGTGCTTCTTCGTCCGGCAGTTCCACGCGCTTCTCCCAGAGCGGAAACCAGCGGTCGTCCTTCACGTCGTCGATGGTCGCCGGGCGCACCTTGGCGCGGAAGCGCCGCTCGCAGGCGCCCCATTGCACGACGTTGACCTGCGCCTCGATCAGGCTCACGGTGTTGGCGCCGCCGCGCGCGTCGGGGAAGCAGAGCTGCAGGTGATCGTCTTCCCAGAAACAGATCTCGCAGATTTCGTACGACCCCGGAGGGTCGCCGAAACTGAAGTAGCCGCAGCAGGGGCAGGTGTAGAGCATCAGCGGTTGCCTTCGATGCCCAGCACCTTGAACAGGAAGGCGTACTCCAGCGCCACGTCCTTCAGGCCCTGGTAGCGGCCGCTCATGCCGCCATGGCCGGCGCCCAGGTCGGTCTTGAGCAGCAGCAGGTGTTCGTCGGTCTTGCTGACGCGCAGCTTGGCCACCCACTTGGCGGCTTCCCAGTACTGCACGCGGCTGTCGTTGTAGCCGGCCACCACCAGCAGGGCAGGGTAGTCCTGGGCACTGACGTTCTCGTACGGCGCGTAGGCGCGGATGCGCGCGTAGACCTCCGGCTCCTGCGGGTTGCCCCACTCGTCGTACTCGGTGACGGTCAGCGGCAGGTCGGGGTTCAGCATGCTGTTGAGCACGTCGACGAAGGGCACTTCGGCGATGGCCGCGGCGAACAGCTGCGGGCGCTGGTTAAGCACCGCACCGATCAGCAGGCCGCCGGCGCTGCCGCCGCTGATCGCCAACTGCGCCGGGGTGCTGTAGCCGTGGTCCAGCAGGTGCTCGGCACAGGCGATGAAGTCGCTGAAGGTGTTCTGCTTGTGCTCGAGCTTGCCGGCACGGTACCAGGCTTCACCCAGTTCGCCGCCGCCGCGCACATGGGCGATGGCGAAGACAAAGCCGCGCTCCAGCAGGCTCAGGCGGGCGTGGGAGAACCAGGGGTCGAGGCTCTCGCCGTAGGCTCCGTAACCGTAGAGGTAGAGCGGCGCCGGCTGGCCGCGCGCGATGTCTTCCAGCACGTCGCGGCGGCCTACCAGGCTGATCGGCACTTGCATGCCGTCGGCGGCGTCGGCCCAGAGGCGGCGGCTTTCGTAGGCGTCGGCATCGAACGGGCCTTCCACCGGGGTCTGCTTGAGTACCGTCTGCTCACCGCTGGCGAGGTCGAGCTGACGGATCTGCGCCGGGCGGTTGAGGGCTTCGTAGCGCAGGCGAATCACCGTGCTGTCGAATTCCAGGCTGTCCTGCACGTAGAGGTTGTAGGCGGCATCCGGCAGGTCGACGCGGTGCGCCGGCTGGTCGTGCGGGTGAACCTCGATGATCGGCAGGCCGCCTTCGCGCAGGCTCAGGGTCAGGGCGCTGGCGCTCAGGGTCAGGCCTTCGAGCATCACGTCGTCGCGATGTGCCAGCAGTTCCTGCCAGTGGTTACGGCTCGGCTGCGATTCGCCGGCGTGGTACAGCGCGAAGTTGATCCCGGTCTGGTTGCTGCGGATCAGCCAGGCCCAGTCGCCATTCAGACGGCCGTGGTCCGGGTAGTACTCGTGGCCTTCCTCGCGCGGTGACAGGCAGGCGAATTCACCCTCGGGCGTATTGGCGTCCAGTACCCAGGCTTCGCTGGTGGTCTTGCTGTTCAGCAACAGCACCAGCTGGCGCTCGGAGCTGGCGCGGTAGCAGTTGAGGAAGAAACGCCCGTCGGGTTCTTCGAAAACCAGCTGTGCGCCGCTTTCGCCCAGGCGATGGCGGTAGAGCTTGTGCGGACGGTGGGTGTCGTCGAGCTCGCCGAAGAACAGCGTGCGGTTGTCGTTGGCCCAGGTCAGGCTGCCATCGCAATCTTCGAAGGGCAGGGCAGTGACGCTGCCGTCAGCCAGTTCCTTCACGTACAGCGTGTAGATCTCGTCGCCGCTGGTATCCAGGCTGTAGGCCAGTTTCGAGTGATCGGGACTGATGCTGAAGGCGCCGACCGACAGGAAGTCTTCCCCGGCGAGGGCATTCGGGTCCAGCAGCAGCTCCTCGGCGCTTTCGTCGACGGTCAGCGAACCGTCTGCCGGACGCGGCGCGCGGTAGTGGCGCGGGTATTCGTCGCCGGCGGTGGTGCGCTGGTAATAGAGCCAGGGGCCCCAGGGCGTTGGGAGCGAGAGATCGGTCTCGCGGATGCGGCCCTTGATCTCCTGGAACAGCGTCTCGCGGAGCTTCGTCTGAGGAAGAAGCTGATCTTCCAGGTAGGCGTTTTCCGCCTTCAGGTAGTCGAGGACGTCCGCGGCGTCGCGGTTTTCCAGCCAGGCATAGGGATCGGCGGCGGCCTCGCGGCGGGCGATGGGGGGCTGACGGTCGGTCATGGCGATTCCTCGGGTGGCGGCATGGATGACGCCCGGCTGCGCACCCATGGGGAAAAGCAGCTATCATACGCACCCCTCTGTCGACACCGCACGTACGCACGCGCATGAACGAACACGATTACACGCTTGCCTGGGGCGCCTATATTGCCGCCGGCCTTGGCCTGACCCTGGTCTGGTTCCTGATGACCGGCTGGATGTGGCGCTGGCTGCGCGAACCCCTGCGGGTGATCGTTATCGTCCTGCTGTTCACCCCGACCCCGGTGGACCCGGCGAACAATATGTACGCCCCGGCGATCGCCATCACCGCGCTGGATGTGGTGTTCAAGGTCGGCAACAACGCCTGGCGCGCCGTCTCCGACCTCGCCCTGGTGCTGCTCGCCGCATTCGGCGTGTACCTGCTGTTCGTGCTGATCCGCTGGCCGCTGGAGCGTTCGCTGAAGAAGCGTCGCCAGGACAAGGAAGCCGACGACGAGCCAACCTTGCGCCAATTGATGCAGCCTGAGTTGGTCGAGGGTGTGGACTCCCACCCGAGTGAGCGGCGTGACAACCGCGCGCGGATCGAGCCGCGCCTGTAGTTCGCGCCTTGCGTCCTGCCCCGCACGCGTCCAGCATGAACTGAACGGCCTTTCGAGGAGTTCCCATGGACTGCGTGTTCTGCGCCATCGCGGCCGGTCGCGTGCCGGCCCGTACCCTCTACGAAGACGACCATTTCATCGTGCTGCTGGACATCTATCCGCTGCGCCCCGCGCACCTGCTGCTGGTGGCCCGCGAGCACGCGACCTTCCTGCACCAGCTGCCGGAAGCGGCGCAGCAGGACCTGATCCCGCTGGCCGAGCGCATGCAGCGCGTCTTGCGCCGCGCCGGCTACGGGCGGATCGGCATCAACCTGCTGGTCAATGACGGCCCCGCGGCCAACCAGCACGTAGCACATTTTCATCTGCACCTTATCCCGCGTGAGTTGAACGATCTGCCGGCCCTGCTGCTGCGCGCGCTCACGCGGTTCCTGCCGCTGGGGCGGAAAAGGATGCAGAATCGCCTGGAACGCGAGCTGCATCAGCTGCGCGAGGCACTGATGGAGGAGAACTGATTCATGTGCGAGTTGCTCGGCATGAGCGCCAACGTCCCGACGGACATCGTCTTCAGTTTCACCGGGCTGATGCAGCGCGGCGGCGGTACCGGCCCGCACCGCGACGGCTGGGGCATCGCCTTCTATGAAGGGCGTGGCGTGCGGCTGTTCCAGGACCCGTCCGCGAGCGTCGATTCGGAAGTCGCGCGGCTGGTGCAGCGCTATCCGATCAAGAGCGAAGCGGTGATCGGCCACATTCGCCAGGCCAACGTCGGCAAGGTCTGCCTGTCCAACACCCACCCCTTCGTGCGGGAAATGGGTGGACGCTACTGGACCTTCGCCCACAACGGCCAACTCGCCGACTTCCATCCCGAGCCCGGCATGTACCGCGCAGTGGGGGACACGGACAGCGAGGCGGCCTTCTGCGACCTGCTCAATCGCGTGCGCCGTGCTTTCCCCGAACCGGTTCCGGTGGAGGTGCTGCTGCCGACGCTGGTCAACGCCTGTGCCTCCTACCGCGAGAAGGGTGTGTTCAACTGCCTGCTCAGCGATGGCGACTGGTTGTTCACCTTCTGCAGCACCAAGCTGGCCTGGATCACCCGCCGGGCGCCGTTCGGCCCGGCGCGCCTGCGTGATGCCGATGTGACCGTGGACTTCCAGTCGGAAACCACGCCCAACGACGTGGTCACCGTGATTGCCACGGAGCCGCTGACCGACAACGAGAACTGGACCCTGATGCAGGGCGGCGAATGGATGCTCTGGTGGCGCGGCGAGATCGTCACCCAGGGCCGCATCTGAACGGGACGTGAAGCATTCCCGGAATGCCGGCGCGGCAAACGGGAGAATCCCGCGTCGCCTAGCAGACCATAAGAACGAGAGGGGGAGAGAATGCTGCGCAGCTATGTACGCATGGTGTTGTTCGCACTGGGCCTGATGGTCGCGGTCCAGGTGCCGGGCTTCATCAAGGATTACGCACAACGCGTCGATGCCCACCGCCTCGAGGCGACCCAGGCGTTGCAGGGCTTCAAGGACACGTCCGGACAGTTCTTCCAGGGCGACCTGAATGCACTGGTGGCGCACTACCGCGGCAGCCCCGACCCGGTGTTCCAGCGGGATGCCGATAACATCGAGCGCCTGATTCGCCGCGCCCGGCTGTTCGAGAGCGAATGGCAGGCCCTGCAGGGCAACTGGTACCAGCGCGCGCTGCACATGGTGACGGCGCCGAACCATGAGTTGCTGCAGGAAACCTACGAGAACTACCGCTACCAGGTGGTGCTGGAGCCCGAGGCCATCGGCTGGGCGCTGGCCGGCGGCCTGGTGCTGGCATGGATTGCCGAGGTGCTGATGGCTTCGGTGGCGGCGCTGGTGGGGTTGGGGGATAACCGTCGCGCTTCGCGGCGGCACTGGAACTGAGTATCAACCTGTAGGCGCGCGCCTCGGGGCCTCCGTTAGGCGCGGCTTCCTCCGCAGGGGATTTTTCCGGCAACGGCCGCTCCTGCGTCAGAGTCTCCCTGCTGGCCTCGTCCTGCCTGGCTCAGTGCGCCAGCGCCTCCTCGGGTGACTCGTGGCGGCGGTAGGGGAAGACGTCGATGACTTTCCCTGCACGGATCTGCTCCTGCAGGCTTTTCCAGTAGTCCGCGTCGAACAGGTTGCCGTGCAGCTTGGCGAATTGCCGGCGCAGCTTCAGGTCGACGAACAGGAAGCGCGGGAACTCCTCCGGGAACACGTCCATCGGCCCCACCGAGTACCAGGGCTCGGAGGACATTTCGTCCTCCTCGTAGCGCGCCGGCGGGATGTGGCGGAAATTCACCTCGGTCAGGTAGCAGATCTCGTCGTAGTCGTAGAACACCACGCGGCCGTGGCGGGTGACACCGAAGTTCTTCAACAGCATGTCGCCGGGGAAGATGTTCGCTGCGGCCAGTTGCTTGATCGCCAGCCCGTAGTCCTTCAGTGCCTCGTCTACCTGCGCCTGCGTGGCGTGTTCGAGGTAGATGTTCAGCGGGGTCATGCGGCGCTCGGTCCAGCAGTGGCGGATCAGTACCACGTCGCCTTCGAGCACTACGGTGGAGGGCGCGACGTCCAGCAACTCGGCGAGGCAGTCCGGGTCGAACTTGCGCACCGGGAAGCGGAAGTCGGCGAACTGCTGGGTGTCGGCCAGGCGCCCGACGCGGTCGTGGTTCTTCACCAACTGGTACTTCTGGATCACCGTGGCGTGGTCGACGGTCTTGGCCGGGTTGAAGTTGTCCTTGATGATCTTGAACACGGTGTTGAAGCCCGGCAGCGTGAACACGCTCATGACCATGCCGCGCACCCCGGGGGCCATGACGAAGCGGTCATCGGTGGTCGCCAGGTGGTTGATCAGCGCACGGTAGAACTCGCTCTTGCCTTGCTTGTAGAAGCCGATGGACGTGTACAGCTCGGCGATGTGCTTGCCCGGCAGCAGGCGCTTGAGGAAGGCGACCATCTCCGCCGGCACCGGCGCGTCGACCATGAAGTACGAGCGGGTGAAGGAGAAGATGATCGAGACTTCCGCCTCGTCGGTGATCACCGTGTCGAACTGGATGCCGCGCCCTTCGTGGTGCACCAGCGGGAACACCAGCGGCCATTGTTCGTCCGGGGTGAACAGGCGGCCGACCAGGTAGGCGCCCTTGTTGCGGTAGAACACCGAGCCGATCAGTTCGATGGTCAGGGTCGGATCCTTGCACACCCAGTCCGGCAGGTTGGCGTGCAGCAGGCTGTCCATGCGCGCCAGGTCGCGCTCGCGGTCGTCGTAGTCCACCGTGAATCGGTAGTCGTCGAAGATGTTCTCCAGCGCTTCGCGCAGCTTGCCGCCGGGGCGGTAGATGCGGGTGTGCGGGTCGCGGGAGTGAGCGCGCAGCGATGGGCGGGTGGTGTGCACGAACATCGTGCCGTCGCTGATGTTGTCGTGGCTGAACAGGCCGCAGAAGATCGAGTTGAACCAGGTTTCCGCCAGCTCGTCGTCCAGCCGTGGGTCGATCAGGGTGATGTAGGCGCTCTTGGCGATGGGCCAGCGCTCCACGTCGACCAGGTCGATGCCGACCATGGTGCGGGTCAGACGGCCCACCGTCGCGGCGACCATTTCCTCGTACAGGTCGATGCGCTCGGCGGAAGCGCGCTGGGCTTCCTGCCACTGTGCCTGTTCGAAGCGCGCAGGCGCCCCGGCGGTGATCTGGTGGAACTTCGCGCGGTAGTCGTCGAAGCCTTCGAGGATCAGGGTCGCGATCTCGGTTGCCGGCCAGTGCTGAGCCATGGGAACGCCTCTGCTGAGTGCTGGTGCAGCGAGCTTAGCCATGGGCAACGGTCAGGGAAAGACTGATTTCGCCGGAGGGTCGTGCAGATTTCCGACGAATCTAACGCGTATGCTGGTCGACCGAGCGCGTGGACGACGCGCACAGGAAACAGACTCTTCGGCAAGGAGCCGGTACGCAATGGACGACTTTCGCATCGAGCGCTGCACCGAGCAGCACATCCATGGTCTTGCAGCCCTCTACAACGATCCGGCGGTCGCCCGTCAGGTCCTGCAGATGCCGTTCCAGGCACCGGATCTGTGGCGCAAGCGTCTGGTGCTGGACGACGAGCGCCGGATCACCCTGATGGCGATGCATCAGGGAGACGTGATCGGCAGCGCCAGCCTGGAACAGTACCCGCGCGTGCGCCGCAGCCAATGCGGCAGCATCGGCATGGGTGTCGCCGTGGCCTGGCAGGGGCGCGGTGTCGGTACGCGGCTGCTGGCCGAGTTGATGGAGGTGGCGGACAACTGGATGGGCCTGCGCCGCGTCGAACTGACCGTCTACACCGACAATGCACCGGCCATCGCGTTGTACCGCAAGTTCGGTTTCGACGTGGAGGGAACGCTGCGCGAGTTCGCCCTGCGCGACGGGGTCTACGCCGACGTGCTGAGCATGGCGCGCCTGCGCCGCTCCTGACGATGGACTTTGAAAGTCAGCTATGGATGGATGGTGTTCACCGTCGGCGTAGGCTGGCGGCTTACCTGCGCTGGAGCGTTTCGCGATGAATCCCGCTGCTCTGCTTAATATGTTCGGGCTGGCCGCCATCTGGGGCGCCAGCTTCCTGTTCATGCGCCAACTGGTGCCGGCCATCGGCGTGATGCCGACGGCGTTCTTCCGTGTCGTGCTGTCGGCGCTGGGGTTGGTGGTGATCATGCTGCTCCTGCGCACGCGCTGGGATTTTCGCGGCAAGCTCGCGCGCATCCTGCTGATCGGCGTGATTGCCTCCGGCATCCCGGTGCTGATGTACAGCCTGGCGGCGCAGTTTCTGCCGGCGGGGTACTCGGCGATCTTCAACGCCACCACGCCGCTGATGGGCGTGCTGATCGGTTCGCTGTTCTTCGGCGAGGCGCTCACCGGCGGCAAGGCTCTCGGCGTGCTGCTGGGGTTGGCGGGCGTCGCAGTGCTGACCCGCGCCGGGCCCGTGCCCTTCGATGCGCAGGTGCTCTGGGGCGCCGGGGCCTGCCTGGTGGCGACAACCTGCTACGGCTTTGCCGGCTATTTCACCCAGCGCTGGATCAACGACCAGGGCGGGCTGGATTTCGCCGTCTCGGCGCTGGGCAGCCAGACCGGTGCGACCCTCTGCCTGCTGCCGTTTTTCCTCGGTACCAGCTTGAACATGCCGTTGGCGCCGCTGGCCGAACCGAAGATTCTGCTGGCGCTGGCCGGACTGGGCTTCCTCTGTACGTCCTTTGCGTACGTCCTGTACTTCCGCCTGCTGGCCAGCATCGGCCCGCTGAAGACCATGACGGTGACCTTCCTGATTCCGCCGTTCGGCGTGTTCTGGGGTGTGTTGTTGCTGGATGAGTCGCTGTCCTGGGCGCACCTGCAGGGCGGCGTGCTGATCGCCCTGGCGTTGTGGCTGGTGCTGCGCCCGGCGCCGCAGCCGAAGGTGGAAGCGGCGAACTGAGAGAAGCGCAGGCGAGGAGCGATCCTCGCCTGCGTGCGTCAGAAGCGGCTAGCGGTTATCCACAGCCTGACTGGTCTCGGCATCCCGTGCCGGGGCGGCCTGGCGAAACACCAGCATCAGGCCCAGCACGATCAGGCCCATGCCCAGCAGACCGAGGGCGGACAGGCGATTGCCGAACACCCCGTAATCCATCAGCGCCGTGACCGCCGGCACCAGGTAGAACAGGCTGGTGACGTTGACCAGGTTGCCCGCCGCGATCATGCGGTAGAGCAGCACGGTGGCCAGCACCGAGACCATCAGGCCCATCCACAGCGCGCTGAGGATGAACGCGGCGTTCCATTCCACGTGCAGCGGCTGGAAGGGCGCGACGCCGATGCACAGCGCGAGCCCGGCCATGTACTGCAGGGGCAGGGTGCCCAGCGGGTTCTCGCGGATGTTCTTCTGCAGGATCGAACCGCCGGTGATCGACAGCAGCGCCAGCAGACAGCAGGCCAGCCCGGCGAAGGTCAGGCCCGACAACCCGATGCTCTGATAGACCACCATCACCAGCCCGATCAGTCCCAGCGCGAGGCCGGCCAGGCGCGGCGTCGAATGCCGGCGTTCGAGCAGGAAGCTGGTCAGCATCGGCTGCACGCCGAGCACCGTGGCGATCACGCCGGGGGTGACGTGCAGGTCCAGCGCCATCAGGTAGAAGATCGGGTAGATGCCCAGCATCACCAGTCCGGTGAGCACGGCCTGGCGCACCTGCCTGCGCTCGCGCGGCCAGCGTAGGCCGATCAGCGGGGAAAGGATCAGCAATGCCACCAGCGCGGTGCCGAAGCGGGCGATGAGGAAGGCCATCGGCGACGCATGGGCCAGGCCCCATTTGCTGATGATGGCGGCGCTGCTCCACAGCAGCACGAACAGGGAGGTACTGGCCAGGGCCGCCAGGGAGGAACGGTTGAGCGAAATCATGCAATGCACCTGTCGTCAGGCAGATCACGACCGGCCTTCGATGGCCGGACACAGGCCGGGAATTGCGTCAGTGAGGCGCAGGAAACCGGGCGGTGGGAAACGCGTGTGGCGTCAGACGCTCACACCGGGTGGCGGGTAGGCCGCACCGGGTGGCGGAGGCGACGCGACAGCGACGACAGGGGGCGGAGGAGGGCAGGCCGCACCCGCACCCGCGCCGCGTGCCGGGGAGGCTGCAGCGATGATTGCCGGATCGGGCAATGGGTATCGGGACATGGAAGGCGAACCTGTTCAGTGGGGCAGCATCTGCGCTGCGTAGGCGGACTATAGCGGCCTGGATCGGTGTGTGCGAGTCACGCGGCAAAGTGCGACTCCTGCGACGAAAACGACAACGCGCGGCCAAGGCCGCGCGCTGTCAGGCAAGGGTGACGCTTACTTGCCGGTCTTGATGGTGTTCCAGGTGCGGGTACGCACGCGGTCGATCTTCATCGGCATGGATTCGAGGGCGAACAGCTTGGCCATCTTGTCCTGCGGCGGGTAGATCGCCGGGTCCGCCTTGATCGCCTTGTCCACCAGCGGGTCGGCAGCCAGGTTGCCGTTGGCGTAGTGCACGTAGTTGCTCACGCCGGCCATCACGTCGGGGCGCAGCAGGTAGTTCATGAAGGCGTAGGCGGCTTTCTCATCCGGCGCGTCGTTGGGCATGGCGACCATGTCGAACCACAGCGGCGAGCCTTCTTTCGGCGTGGAGTACTGGATTTCCACGCCGTTCTTGGCTTCCTTGGCGCGGGTAGCGGCCTGCAGGATGTCGCCGGAGAAGCCGACGGCTACGCAGATCTCGCCGTTGGCCAGGTCGCTGACGTACTTGGAGGAGTGGAAGTAGCGGATGTACGGACGCACCTTCAGCAGCGCTTCCTCGGCCTTCTTGTAGTCATCCAGCTTCTGGCTGTGATGCGGCAGACCCAGGTAGTTCAGGGTGATCGGCAGCAGCTCCGGGCCGTTGTCCAGCACCGCGACGCCACACTTGGCCAGCTTCTCCATGTACTCGGGCTTGAAGAAGATGTCCCAGGAGTCGATCGGCGCGTTGTCGCCCAGCACTTCCTTGATCTTCGCCGGGTTGTAGCCGATGCCGGTGGTGCCCCAGAGGTAGGGGAAGCCGTGCTCGTTGCCCGGGTCGTTCACTTCCAGCGCCTTCATCAGCACCGGGTTGAGGTTCTTCCAGTTCGGCAGCTGGCTCTTGTCCAGCTTCTTCAGCGCGCCGGCCTGGATCTGCTTGGCCATGAAGTGGTTCGACGGCACCACGATGTCGTAACCGGATTTGCCGGTCATCAGCTTGCCATCGAGGGTTTCGTTGCTGTCGTAGACGTCGTAGGTCGCCTGGATGCCGGTTTCCTTGGTGAAGGTCGGCACGGTGTCCGGGGCGATGTAGTCGGACCAGTTGTAGATCTTCACGCTGTCGGCCTGGGCGGCGCCGGCGGCCATGGTGAGCGAGAGTGCGAGGGTGGAGAGCAACGGGGCGGAAATTTTCATTCTTGTGTTCCTGACAACGGTGCGGAAAACCCGGCCATCCCCTAGAGATGGGCGACGCGGTGTCGCGGGGCTGGGCAAGAATTAACCATTTTGCCGGAACATGGCGAGGGGCCATGGCTGCCTGCGGGTCCGCAGACAGCGCACATGGTCCGAGCCGCACCCGAGAGGTGCGGCGGCAGGAAGTCCGCCCGCAAAGGGCCGGAGTAGAGCTTACTGGACCAGTTCCTGGTCCTCGAACAGGCCGTCGAACAGCATGGTGGAGAGGTAGCGCTCGCCCGAGTCCGGCAGTACGACCACGATGGTCTTGCCCTGCATGTTCGGCTCTTCGGCCAGCTTCACCGCGGCAGCCATGGCGGCGCCGCTGGAGATGCCGCAAAGGATGCCTTCTTCCTGCATCAGGCGCAGGGCCATGTTCTTGGCGTCCTCGTCGGCGATGGTGGCGACGCGGTCGACCAGGGACAGGTCGAGGTTCTTTGGCACGAAGCCGGCGCCGATGCCCTGGATCTTGTGCGGGCTGGGCTTGATCTCTTCGCCGGCCAGCGCCTGGCTGATCACCGGCGAGGTCACCGGCTCCACGGCCACCGAGAGGATCGGCTTGCCCTTGGTGTTCTTGATGTAGCGCGATACACCGGTGATGGTGCCGCCGGTGCCGACGCCGGCCACCAGCACGTCCACCGCGCCATCGGTGTCGTTCCAGATTTCCGGGCCGGTGGTCTTCTCGTGGATCGCCGGGTTGGCCGGGTTGTCGAACTGTGCCGGCATGAAGTACTTGGCCGGGTCGCTGGCGAGGATTTCCTCGGCCTTGGCGATGGCGCCCTTCATGCCCTTGGCCGGCTCGGTCAGGACGATCTCGGCGCCCAGCGCCTTGAGCACCTTGCGGCGCTCCAGGCTCATGGAGGAGGGCATGGTGAGGATCAGCTTGTAGCCACGAGCGGCGGCGACGAAGGCCAGGCCAATGCCGGTGTTGCCGGAGGTCGGCTCGACGATCGTCATGCCCGACTTCAGGCGACCGTTGGATTCGGCATCCCAGATCATGTTGGCGCCGATCCGGCACTTCACCGAGTAACCCGGGTTGCGCCCTTCGATCTTGGCCAGGATGGTGACGCCGCGCGGGGCGATGCGGTTGATCTGGACCAGCGGCGTGTTGCCGATGGACTGCGCGTTGTCTGCGTAGATGCGGCTCATGATGAGAGTCCTTGTCGCTCGAAGGTGATCAGAAAGCCTATTCCCAGCCCGCCTTCCAGTCCAGACGCAGAACCGGCATAAGGATGGGCGCAGGAGCGCCGGTGTCGGGCTCCACTGGGAACTGCAAGCTCTCGCAAGAGACTGCGCGTGGCTGGGTGAAGGGTGACCGGGCATTCAGTGACTGAATGCCCGTCCTGCGTTCACAGTCGAGCGCCATGCGCGTTATAGTCGCAGTCTCCCAAACGCACATTTCCGCCCGGGCCTTCCCCGGCCGCTACCGTTCGAGGATTCACCGATGAAGTTCGAAGGCACCCAGTCCTACGTCGCCACCGACGACCTCAAGCTGGCGGTCAACGCCGCCATCACCCTGCAGCGCCCGCTGCTGGTGAAAGGTGAGCCGGGCACCGGCAAGACCATGCTCGCCGAGCAGTTGGCGGAGTCCTTCGGCGCCAAGCTGATCACCTGGCACATCAAGTCCACCACCAAGGCCCACCAGGGCCTCTACGAGTACGACGCGGTCAGCCGCCTGCGCGACTCGCAGCTGGGCGTGGACAAGGTCCACGACGTGCGCAACTACATCAAGAAGGGCAAGCTCTGGGAGGCCTTCGAGGCCGAAGAGCGCGTGATCCTGCTGATCGACGAGATCGACAAGGCCGACATCGAGTTCCCCAACGACCTGCTGCAGGAACTCGACAAGATGGAGTTCTTCGTTTACGAGACCAACGAGACCATCAAGGCCAAGCAGCGCCCGATCATCATCATCACCTCCAACAACGAGAAGGAGCTGCCGGACGCCTTCCTGCGCCGCTGCTTCTTCCACTACATCGCCTTCCCCGACCGCGAGACCCTGCAGAAGATCGTCGACGTGCACTACCCGAAGATCAGCGGCACGCTGGTCAGCGAGGCGCTGGACATCTTCTTCGATGTGCGCAAGGTGCCGGGCCTGAAGAAGAAGCCTTCCACCTCCGAACTGGTGGACTGGCTGAAGCTGCTGATGGCCGACAACATCGGCGAAGCCGTGCTGCGCGAGCGCGATCCTACCAAGGCCATCCCGCCGCTGGCTGGCGCCCTGGTGAAGAACGAGCAGGATGTGCAGTTGCTCGAACGCCTGGCTTTCATGAGCCGCCGCGCCAGCCGTTAACTATCGGGCTGCTGCGCGTCGGCCAGGCTGCGTTGGAATCAGACTCGGAATGCTCATTTACAATCGTAAACTCCGCTTCCTCGTCTGATTCCGCCTTGCCTGGCTCCAGCTCGCAAGCCCTTGCACCGAGTGCAGAAGGAGCATCGCTCCTGCATCAATGAATCAACGAGGGTGCAGCCATGCTGCTCAACCTGTTCAACGAAATGCGCGCGGCCAAGGTGCCGGTATCGGTGCGCGAGCTGCTCGACCTGATCGATGCGCTCAAGCACCGCGTCGTGTTCGCCGACATGGACGAGTTCTATTACCTCGCCCGCACCATCATGGTGAAGGACGAGCGCCATTTCGATAAGTTCGACCGGGCCTTCGGCGCCTACTTCAAGGGCCTGGAAAAGCTCGACGACCACCTCAAGGCGCTGATCCCCGAAGAGTGGCTGCGCAAGGAATTCGAGCGCCTACTGACCGACGAGGAGCGCGCGCAGATCCAGTCCCTCGGTGGCCTGGACAAGCTCATCGAGGAGTTCAAGAAACGCCTGGAAGAGCAGAAGGAGCGCCACGCCGGCGGCAACAAGTGGATCGGCACCGGCGGCACCAGTCCCTTCGGCTCCGGCGGCTTCAACCCCGAGGGCATCCGCGTCGGCGACGCCGGCAAGCGCCAGGGCAAGGCCGCCAAGGTGTGGGATCAGCGCGAGTACAAGAACCTCGACGACCAGGTCGAATTGGGCACGCGCAACATCAAGATCGCCCTGCGCCGCCTGCGCAAGTTCGCCCGTGAAGGCGCGGCGGAAGAGCTGGACATCGACGGCACCATCGACCACACCGCCAAGGATGCCGGGCTGCTCAACATCCAGATGCGTCCCGAGCGCCGCAACACCGTGAAGCTCCTGCTGCTGCTGGATATCGGGGGCTCCATGGACGCCCACGTGAAGGTCTGCGAGGAACTCTTCTCGGCCTGCAAGACCGAGTTCAAGCACCTGGAGTACTTCTACTTCCACAACTTCATCTACGAATCGGTGTGGAAGAACAACCTGCGTCGCTCCAGCGAGCGCACCGCGACCTTCGACCTGCTGCACAAGTACGGGCCGGACTACAAGGTGGTGTTCGTCGGTGATGCCGCCATGGCGCCCTACGAGATCACCCAGGCCGGCGGCAGCGTCGAGCACTGGAACGAGGAGGCCGGCTACGTCTGGATGCAGCGCTTCATGGAGAAGTACAAGAAGCTCATCTGGATCAACCCGTACCCGAAGGACACTTGGAACTACACCGCTTCCACGGGCCTCGTGCGCGAGCTGGTGAAGGAACAGATGTACCCGCTGACCTTGAGTGGCCTGGAAGAGGGGATGCGGTTCCTCTCTCGTGGGTGAGCGCTCCCGCGGTTGAGCGCCAGGGCGGTGCAGTCGCACCGTCCTGGTGTCCGCAAAGGTAACCCTGCAGCCAGGCAGAAATGACCGGCCTGGCGACGAAAGCCCCGGCGCGCGGGGATCGATACGGCCACGTCTGGTGGCCGGCACGCAACTTGCCTCACCCAGACCTGCGCCTGTCGCGGTAACATCGGGCGGCGCGCCGTAGCGTCTACGATGGGCATCGAATGAATCCTCTGACCTTCTCCCGCTCCACCTGGCTCAACTCCCTGCACATGACCTCGCTGACTGTCGCGCTGATGGAGTCCGAGGGGCACAGCCGCGAGTCCATCCTCGAGGGCAGCGGCATCACCGGCGACGACCTGCTCGACCTGCGCCGGCTGGTCAGCCCCTGGCAGGAGCAGCAGGTCTTCAGCAACGTGCAGAACCTCGCGGGTGAACCGGCCCTCGGTTTGCGTCTGGGCGTGCGCACACGGATCACCGCCTATGGCCTGCTGGGCTATGCGCTGATCTCCGCGCCGACCCTGGGCGAGGCGCTGCGTATCGGCCTGAGCTACCCGGTGCTGCTGGGTACCTACTTCCACCTCGCGCTGGAAGTGGACGGCGACATGGCCTGGCTGGTCGCTACCGGCTACGGCGAAGAGGAAGAGATGCGCCCGTTCAACACCGAACTGTGCCTGGGCTCGCTGAAGGTCGCCTGTGCCGACCTGCTCGGCCAGCCTTTGCCGCTGGTGCGCGCGGAGTTCGACTACGCCGGCCCGGCCGAACGCCGCGCCGCCTATGCCACGCTGTTCGGCTGCCAGCTGAGCTTCGATTGCGCGCGCAGCGCCATCGGCTTTCCCGCGAGCTGGCTGGACATGCGCCTGCCGCTGGCCGACGCAGTAACCCACCGCGAAATGCTGGAGCAGTGCCGCCGGCAGAACATCGATCTGGCCGCGCGCCGCGCCTGGCTGGACAAGGTCCGGGCGATCCTTGGCGAGCGCCTGCAGGAACCGCCGGGCCTGGAAGAACTGGCGCGGCGCCTCAACTGCTCCTCGCGCAGCCTGCGCCGCCATCTGCAGCAACAGCAGACCAGCTACCAGCAATTGCTCGACGAATTGCGCTTCGCCCGCGCCAAGGAACTGCTGCAGGATGGCGACATGCCGATCTACCGCATCGCCGAGGAACTGGGCTTCAGCGAGACCGCCAGTCTGCGCCACGCCTTCCAGCGCTGGAGCGGCCAGCCGCCGAGCCATTTCCGGGCCTAGAGCGCGTGTACAAAGGTGCGCATGAAATCCGCGCGACATTGTCGCGGATCAAGGAGCAGGCCGGTCTGACAGGCATAGCCTTCAGGAATCCCACAAGGAAACCTCCGAGGGCCTGACCATGGCCAAGAAATTCCCGCTCAACCCGCCGCATCCCGAGCGCATCTGCTGGGGCTGCGACCGTTATTGCCCGTCGACCAACCTGGCCTGTGGCAACGGTGCGGACCGCACCATGCACCCGGCCGAGATGCTCGGCGATGACTGGTATCAGTTCGGTGACTGGGGCATCGAGGCGCCGAAAACCATTCCCGCGGTGCAGCTGGAGCCTTCCCGCTAACTTTCGCTCGCGCCCTTGCGGCGCCGGAAAGAGGAAAGCGCGCACTCCCTCCCCGGAGTGCGCGCTTTCGCGTCATCAGCCCTTGTTCGGGGTGATGCCGTAGATCTTCTGGAAGCGGGCGATCAGGGCGTCCGGCTTCTTCTCTTCCTTCTGCATCAGGTACACCACGCGCTCGCCGTTGGGGCCGCTGGCGATTTCGGTGTGGTGGAAGATCGGTTCGCCCAGGCCGTTCATGTCGACCATGTCGCCGTAGCGCTGGGCCACGTAGATCACGCCGTCCTTGCGGATTTCGCCGTAGAAGCCGGCGGCCGGCGGCAGGCTCTGCTTGAGGAACTGGTAGCCGGCGATCTTCTTCACGTCCTTGCCCTGGTCTTCGGCGCGAACCACCAGCACGACGTCCTGGCCGAACTTGTCTTTCTCGCCGACTTCCTTGGTGTAGGTGGTCTTGCCGGTGACGAGGTAGTCGCGGTAGACGTTGGCGTCATCGAACACGTACAGGGTCGATTCGGTGCGCACGAGGTACCAGTCGTCGTTGTTCGGCGTGGCTTCCTTGCTGGCGACCTGCTGTTGGCCGGCGCAGCCCGCGAGGGCGGCGACGAGCAGGGCGAGAGATGCAACGGTGTTGGCAGTCTTTTTATTGAACATCGTGGAGGCTTCCCTGGGTTGAAAGCCTGCGAGTTTCAATGGACCACATAACGGATTGATGACGGCAAAATGACGAATTGTTTCCGCGCTACAGCGCCCGGATTCCGGGCACTGTAGTCGATCGGGGAGGGCTTACGGACGCGCTTCGAGGATCAGGTTGAACGGCGTTTCGGCGGCGCGGCGAAAGCGGCTGAAACCGGCCTCCTCGAACACCTGGCGCAGGCGTGCTTCGCCCGCTTGCGCGCCCAGCCCCAGCCCGACCTCCTGGGACAAGGAGTTGGGTGTGCAGATGAAGGTCGAGGCGGCGTAGAACAGTCGGCCGACCGGGTTCTGGTTGTCGTCCAGATGGTCGTTGGCGAAGGGCTCTACCAGCAGCACCGTACCCTCCGGCTTGAGCGCCTGACGTGCGTGCTGCGCTGCGCCCACCGGGTCGCCCATGTCGTGCAGGCAATCGAAGAAGCAGATCAGGTCGTAGTCGTTGCCGGGGTAGTCCTTGGCGCTGGCGCGCTGGAAGCTGGCGCGCCCGGCTACGTCGGCCTGGGCGGCGCGCTGGTTGGCCACGTCTATCGACGGCTGGTGGTAGTCGAAGCCGATGAAGCTGGAGGCCGGGAAGGACTGCGCCATGACGATGGTGGAAGCACCGTGGCCGCATCCTACGTCGGCAACCCGCGCGCCGCTTTCGAGCTTGCCGACCACGTCGTCCAGGGCCGGCAGCCACTCGGCCACCAGGTGTGCGCGGTAGCCGGGGCGGAAGAACTTCTCGGTGCCGGAGAACATGCAGGGGTGGTGATCGCCCCAGGCCAGACCGCCGTCACCGCGCATGGCGGCGACCAGCTTGTCCTTGTCGTGGTAGAGCGCGGCAACCACGGATGCGCCTCCAGCGACATAGACCGGCGAGTCCTCGATGGCCAAAGCCA
Organism: Pseudomonas sp. BB438; assembly: GCF_057180225.1. Taxonomy (NCBI): domain Bacteria; kingdom Pseudomonadati; phylum Pseudomonadota; class Gammaproteobacteria; order Pseudomonadales; family Pseudomonadaceae; genus Pseudomonas; species Pseudomonas sp. BB438. The sequence goes on along the minus strand of NZ_CM170001.1, from coordinate 4,826,946 downwards.
TGGCCTGTTCCTCGGGCAGGCGGAAGGTGCCGTCCTGGTGTTCCATGTAGCCCGAGGCGGCATGAGCGCTGAGCCATTCGCGCAGCAGGCGGACGTTGCAGCCGCTGCGCTCGGCCAGTTGCGCCGGGCTCACTGGCTGTCGGCCATGGCTTTGTAGAGGCCGAGTTCTTCGCCCAGGATGATGTTGGCGAGCATCGCCGCGCCACCCATGTCGGTGACCAGCTTGCCCATGAATTCGTTGAGTCTGGCTTCGTCCATTGCGCGATCTCCCGTGCGAAGCCGCGGGGAGGCCCGGCGGCAACCGAGGAAGGAAGGCGGCAGGCGGCGGTGCCGGATGCCGCGACGGGCGCCGGCCAACGGCGGGCACGGGACGCTGCGGGCGCAACGCTGTCTCCCGCGCGGGACTGTTGCGCGAAGGCCGGCGGGGCGGCTGCCCGACCGGCGTAACCCTTACATTCTACGGCGCTGGATTCGGCCCGGTGGTGTCGCCGACTTGCGGTGCTGCCGCGTCGTCGGCAGCCTCCGCGCGCGCGAACTGCGGCCGTTGCAGGATCAGGTTCTGCGGCGTGCTGAGGCTGATGCCGGCCTCGCGCAGGCCGCTGAAGATGGCGAACAGCAGGTCGCTTTTGGTCGAGTACACCGCGCGCGGACTGCTGACGTTGCCCGAGGCGGACAGGGTCAGGCCGGTGGCGCTGAGGTCCTTGAACGTCACGGACGGGGCCGGCGTATCGACGATGTTTTCGTGCTCGGTATAGGCCTTGAGCATCAGCTCGCGGACCTGCTGCACGTCGGTGTCCAGCGGCAGGGTGAGGTTGATGCCGACCACGCCCAGCGCACTGCCCATGGTCACGTTGCGCACGTTCTGCGAGATGAACTGGGAGTTGGGCACGATGACCGTGGACTGGTCGGACATCTGGATTTCCGTGGCGCGCACGTTGATCCGCCGGATGTCGCCTTCCACCCCGCCGGTCAGGCTGACCCAGTCGCCCACCTTCACCGGACGCTCGGTGAGCAGGATGAGGCCGGAGATGAAGTTCTGCACGATGGCCTGCAGGCCGAAACCGATGCCCACCGACAGGGCACTGACCACCCAGGTCAGGCTGGTGAGGTTGATGCGCAGCGCCGAGAGCACCAGCAGCACCAGAATGACCATGCCGATGTAACCCACCAGGGTCACGAGTGAGGCGCGCATGCCGGCGTCCATGCGCGTTTCCGGCAGCAGTTCGTCGGCCAGCCAGCGCTTGAGCAGGCGCAGGCCCAACAGCCCGGCGGCCAGGGTGCCCAGGGCCAGCAGGATGTCCTGGGGGACGATGTTCAGGCGCCCCAGGGACTGGCCGCTCTCCACCAGTTGCACCAGGCCCTGGAGCAGCTCGCCAGGGCTGGTTCCGGAAGTGGAGAAGGCGATCAGCAGGGTGGACAGCACCAGCAACGTGCGCCCGGCGCCGGTCAGCAGGGTGGCGAACTGCGCCTGGTGGCGTGGGTCGACGCCGAGGTTTTCCGCCAGTCGTTCGCCGATCGGCTGGCGGGGCGACAGCAGGACTTCGCAGAGATCGACGAACAGCGTCGTCAGCAGGTAGCCGGTGGCGCAGACCACGCTGGCCCAGAGCAGCTTGCCAGCGAAGAAGTAGGCCAGTGACAGGTAGCCGGTGACCAGCGCCAGGATGATCAGCAGCACGGTGATCAGCATCGCCAGCACGAGGATGCCGGCGAGCGCGGAGGTCTCATGGCCCTCGGCTTCGCGTCGGGCACGACGGTAGCGATAGAGCGCGATACCGTACAGCACGGCGGTGGCCAGGGCGGTGATGCCGTTGACGGCCACGGTCAGGGCGAGGCTCGCGCCGCTGGAGCTGTTGATGCGGTCCACCGTGCCCAGCACCAGCAGCATCCAGGCCATCAGCCAGGGGAAGGGAGAGAGGGCGGTAGCGACCGGATCGGGCAGGTCGGGCAGCCGCCAGGAGGGTCTCTGCACGGCCAGTAGCGCGCGGCCGAGGCCAGCGGTGAAGGTGCAGAAGATCACCAGGGAGAGCATCTGGTCGCCGAGGTTCTCCATGTTGCCGCTGAGCTGGCCGTGCCAGTTCATGCCTTCATGGATCACCGTAGCGCCACCGCCGAGGGTCAGGATGGTCGCCAGGCTGACCGATACGGCCAGGGCGCTGCGGCGCAGGCGGCCCACCGGAATCCAGCGGATCATCGCCTTGGTCAGCAGTTGCTCCAGCAGGCGCCGGCCAGGAATCCACAGCAGCACGGCGACGAGCAGGCTGGCAATGAAGGGCGAGCGGTGCTCGGGCTTCCAGGTCGTGGCGAAGGCGTCGGCGATTTGCGCGCGCATGGATTGCAGGCGGGTCAGGTCATCGTCGGTGGGGCGGATCAGGTTCGACCAGAAGCTGGGGCTCAGCGGCGGCGGGTAGCGCGTGGCGATCTGCGAGTTGAACTGGCTGCGGCGCAGGTTGACGATCTGCGCGGCAAGGTCCTGGGCATTGCGATCGATCTGGTTGGCGCGTTCCAGCTGCTTCTGCAGGTCCTTCTGGGCATCCGTCAGGTCGTTGCGCTGCTGGGTGAGACTCTCGGCCTCGTTGGGCGTGACCGGGCCGAGCACCTTGAGCTGGTCCTCGGTGCGCGACAGGGCGGTGCCGATGTCGGTGGCGTTCTGTTCCGCGCGCGCCTGCACGGCCAGCGCGGACTGCCGCAGGTTCGACAGCAGGCCGTCGTCGCTGTCGGCGGACACGCGTTGGCGAATCAGCTCGAGGCGAGCGGCCAGTTGGTCGACGCCCGCGTCGTCGGGCAGGTCCGGCAACTGGATGGAATCGCCGGCCTGGACGTCGGTCGGCTCGTCCGCCAGCGCGGCGCCAACGCCCGCCAACGACAAGGTCAGCATCAGCAGCACGCGGCTGCAGGCGCGTACGAAGGTTTCCCGCATCTTCCCCCATCCTGTGGTCAAAACGCTTGATGATGTTCGACCGGCCCACGGCCAGGACAATTCCCTGAGCATAGCGCCGCTGGGATGGGTCTTTGCCGGCCGAAAGCGGATAATCAATCGATACAGATGGTTAAGGGTCAGAAATTCTGGCCACATCGATCCCCTTTTGGCCGCTTCCGCTGTTTTGTGTCGCGCGGTCGCTGGGCAGAATTCCCGTCACCGGACAACAAGAATCCTTCAGAGGGTACTCCCATGCTTACCGTGTACAGCGATGATCACCGCCTGCATTTCGGCCAGTCCGAACTGGTCGACGGCAAACTCCAGCCCTGCTTCGAGATGCCCAGCCGCGCGGACACCGTGCTGGCTCGCGTGAAGTCCCAGAACCTGGGCGAAATCATCGAGCCCAAGGACTTCGGCATGGAGCCGATCCTGCGCGCGCACAACACCCGTTACGTCGAATTCCTCAAGGGCGCCTGGGCCCGCTGGGCGGCCGAAGGCCACACCGGTGACCTGGTCTCCACCACCTTCCCGGGCCGCCGCCTGCTGCGCGACGGCCCGATCCCGACTGCGCTGATGGGCGAAGTGGGTCACTACAGCTTCGACACCGAGGCGCCGATCACCGCCGGCACCTGGCAGGCCGTGTACAGCTCGGCGCAGGTCGCGCTGACCGCCCAGGACCACATGCGCCAGGGCGCCAGCACTGCCTTCGCCCTGTGCCGTCCGCCGGGCCACCACGCCGGCAGCGACTTCATGGGCGGCTACTGCTTCCTGAACAACGCTGCCATCGTCAGCCAGGCCTTCCTCGACCAGGGCGCCAAGCGCGTGGCCATCCTCGACGTCGACTACCACCACGGCAACGGCACCCAGGACATCTTCTACCGTCGCAACGACGTGCTGTTCGCCTCGATCCACGGTGACCCGCTGGTGGAGTACCCGTACTTCCTCGGCCATGCCAACGAGCACGGCGAAGGTGCCGGCGAGGGCTACAACCACAACTACCCGCTGCCCCATGGCACCGGCTGGGACGGCTGGTTCGCCGCGCTGGACGACGCTTGCCGGAAGATCGCCGATTACGCGCCGGACGCGGTGGTTGTATCGCTCGGCGTGGATACGTATAAGGACGACCCGATTTCCGAGTTCAAGCTGGACAGCCCGGACTACCTGAAGATGGGCGAGCGTATCGCCGCACTGGGTATTCCGACCCTATTCATCATGGAAGGCGGCTACGCGGTGGAGGCCATCGGCGTCAACGCGGTGAACGTGCTGCAGGGCTACGAAGCCGCTGCAAGCCGATAAGACGAGTCGGGCGGATGAGAATCCGCCCGATTGCTTTTCATTGCTCGCAACCGTTTGCGCGAGCGCATCCAGCTGGGGAAGGACATGAACAAGAATACCGCGCTGCGCGGCCTGCTCGCCGCCGCCACCCTCATCACGGCCAGCGCCGCCAGCGCTGCACCGGAAGTGCGCATCTACAACTGGTTCGACTACATCGGCCCGGACACCCTCAAGGGCTTCCAGGGCGAGACCGGCATCAAGCCGCAATACGACGTCTACGACAGTAACGAAGTGCTGGAAGCCAAGCTGCTTTCCGGGCACTCGGGCTATGACGTGGTCGTACCCAGCGACAGCTTCCTCCCCAACTACCTCAAGGCCGGCGTCTTCCAGCCGCTGGACAAGAGCCAGCTGCCGAACTGGAAGAATCTCAATCCCGCACTGCTCAAGGTGCTGGAGAGCAAGGACCCGGGCAACCAGTACGTGATGCCCTACATGTGGGGCACCAACGGCATCGCCTACAACGTCGACAAGGTCAAGGCCGTGCTCGGCGACAACGCGCCGGTCGACTCCTGGGACCTGGTGTTCAAGCCGGAGAACCTCGCCAAGCTGAAATCCTGTGGCGTGGCCTTCCTCGATTCGCCCACCGAGGTGATCCCGCAGGTCCTGCATTACCTGGGCCTGTCGCCCAACAGCCACAACCCGGACGACTACAAGAAGGCCGAGGCACTGCTGGCGAAGCTGCGCCCGAACATCACCTACTTCAGCTCCTCGAAGTTCGTCACCGACCTCGCCAACGGCGACGTCTGCGTGGCCCTGGCCTGGTCCGGCGGCGCGATGCAGGCGGCCAACCGCGCCAAGGAAGCCAATAATGGCATCCACATCGAGTACCGCATTCCCAAGGAAGGTGCCGCGGCTTGGTTCGACGTGCTGGCGATTCCGAAGGACTCGAAGAACGTCGAGCAGGCCCATGCCTTCCTCAACTACCTGCTGCGCCCGGAAGTGGTCGCGCCGATCTCCGACTACGTGGCCTACGCCAACCCCAACCAGGCGGCGGACGGGCTGATCTCCAAGGAGCTGCACGACAACCCCAACGTCTACCCGCCGGCGGACGTGCAGGCCAAGCTGTTCTCGGTGGAAATGCTGCCGCCCAAGCTTGAGCGTATCCGTACCCGCACCTGGACCCAGGTGAAGTCCGGCAAATAATGTCGCTGGCGGCTGGCTGAACAGCGGATTTCCGTTGGCGGCCGGCTGGCGCGAACTGGCATGATCGGCGGACTTTCTTCGAGGAAGTCCGCCGATTGTTCTTTCGGCTTCCCAATTCCTGACAATTGCTGCCGAGCCCTTCCATGAACTCCCAAGCCAACATCGTCGAGCGCAAGGGCGCCGACGCCTTCGCCATCCAGGTCATGACCGGCCTGTGCGTGATCTGGGGCATCCAGGCGGTGATGGTGAAACTCGCCGCACCGGACATCGCGCCGATCATGCAGGCCTTCGGGCGCAACCTCGTGGCCGCCGTCGCGGTAGGCCTGATCATGTGCTGGCGCGGCGGCTGGGAGGGCTTCCTGCGCCAGGGCACGCTCAAGGGCGGGTTGCTGGCCGGTGTGCTGTTCGCCGCCGAGTTCTTCTTCATCGCCCAGGGCCTGGTCTACACCTCGGCCTCGCACATGGCCGTGTTCATCTACACGGCGCCGATCTTCTCGGCGCTGGCGCTGCATTTCCTCCTGCCCAGCGAGCGCCTGCGGCCACTGCAGTGGCTGGGAATCGGCGTGTGCTTCGGTGGTATCGCCCTGTGCTTCGGCGGTGGCTTCGACTTCGCCAGCATGGATGGCCACGTGCTGATGGGCGATGCCTTCGGTGTGCTCGCCGGGTTTTCCTGGGGCATGACCACGGTGGCGGTGCGCACCACGCGGCTGTCCGAGGCGAAACCGATCCTGACGCTGTTCTACCAGTTGCTGATCGCCGCGCTGCTGTTGCCCTTCGCCGCGCTGGCGCTGGGCAAGACCGAGGATGTCAGCTTCACCGCCATTGGCGTGGGCAGCGTGCTGTTCCAGGGGCTGGTGGTGTCGTTCTTCAGCTACTTCACCTGGTTCTGGCTGCTGCGCCGCTACCTGGCGTCGAACCTGGCGGTGTTTTCCTTCATGACGCCGATGTTCGGCATCGCCTTCGGCGTGCTGATCCTCGGCGAGCCACTGACCCTGAACTTCGTCGGAGGCGCCGCGCTGGTGCTGGCGGGCATCACGCTGGTAAGCAGCGAGCAGTGGATCCGGCGAATGCTTCGCCGCTGATGGGAACTGTCGCGCTCTTGATTCAGGTCAGGCGCTGCGGCGGGGGAAGGCGATAGGCTTTGTATCAAGGAGTGAGTGGCACGGGCGGAGAGTGGGACGCCGGGCTATTCTTCCTAGGGCGGCCCATGGTGGTAACGGGCCGCCCGACCTGAATTCGAACGAGGAGGCATTCCATGAAAGTCTGGCTGCAAAGCGTTGCGTGGAAACTCGGTGTCGCGCTCGGCCTGATCGAGCCTCCACGTCTGCAACCCATCCCCATCCGTAGCGACGAGCATCGTCGGCTGATGGAACAGCGCCGCCGATACTGACGGTGCCTGAGTTGGACACGAAAAACCCGCCTGATGGCGGGTTTTTTAATGGGTTCTCAACGGATTGCCCGTTATTCGTGGGCCTTGAACCAGTCGTCGATCATTCCCTTCAACCGCTCTCCGGAGAAGCTGTCGAAGTGTCCGCCGTGCACGGTGCGCACCGGCAGCTCGCGCAGGCGCGCCAGGCTGGCAGCGTAGTCGTCGAGGTTGGAGTGGTAGGCATCCTCGATCAGCGGGCCGTCGTAGATGATGTCGCCGGAGAACAGCGTCCGGGTCTTCTCCTCCCACAGGCTGATCCCGCCTGGCGAGTGGCCGGGCGTGTGCAGGACCTGCAGGGTGCGGTCACCAAGGTCGAGCACATCGCCTTCATCGATGGTGCGGGTCGCCGGAGCAGCCTTGACGCGGTATTCGGCGTAGCACAGCGGGCAGTCCGGGTGCGCGTCGAACATCTCGTCGTCGACGAAGGCGGTGGCCAGAGTACGTTCGCCGTCGGGACTGGCGAGAATGTCGGCTTCGGCCGGGTGCACGAGGCGCTCGTCGAACTCGTGATGGCCGGCGATGTGGTCGAAGTGGGTGTGGCTGGCCACTGCCAGCAGCGGGCGGTCTGTGAGCCAGGGCAGTTGCTCGCGCAGGCTGACCAGGCCGGAGCCGCTGTCGACCAGCACGTCGCGGTCGCGCCCCTGGATGTGCCACATGTTGCAGCGATAGAAGGGGCGGACGTAGGGCTCGTGGATCAGGCTGACGCCGTCGTAGCAGTGACGAACCTCGAACCAGCGGTCACGGGTGACGATCTTCATGACTCGGATTCCGGGCTTTTTGTGTAGGAGCGAGCTTGCTCGCGAACAATCCCGAACTGGGCGGTTCGCGAGCAAGCTCGCTCCTGCATGAGAGGGTTACTACCCTAACCTCTCCCAGGGGGAGAAGGAACCGTTCGGAGCCTTGGGGGATTGGAGCGACGTTGCCGGTAGCTGCGCGGCCGCTCGGCTCTGGCGGGTTCCCGCTCCCCCTGGGAGAGGGCAGGGCGAAGATGAAATGGCTTGAACGTAGGTTTGGGTGGAGCGGAGCGATACCCATGCCGATGGGTATCGCAGGCTCCACCCATCCTACGACAGCACTACGGCGCGAAGGGCGCCGCTTCCATCACTTCCACGATCAGTGGGCGATCGCTCGGCGCAGTGCGCAGCAGTTCCTGCAGGTGCGCGAGGTCACGGGCGCGCTCGGCGGCGCAGCCGAAGCCGCGGGCGATGGCGAGGAAGTCCGGGGTGTAGATGTCCACGCCCAGCGGGGTGATGTCGCGGCGTTCCATGTAGCGCTTGATCTCGCCGTAGCCATGGTTGTTCCACAGCAGCACGACGATGCCCACCTTGGCTTCCACGGCGCTGGCCAGTTCGGTCATGGTGAACTGCAGGCCACCGTCGCCCATCAGGCTGATCACTGGGCGGCCCGGCTCGCCGAGCTTTGCGCCGATGGCTGCCGGCAGGCCGTAGCCCAGGGTGCCGTAGCCGGTGGAGGCGTTGAACCAGCGGCGGCCGCCGTCCAGTTCTACCAGGTGGTTGCCGCTGTAGACAGTCTGGGTCGAGTCGCCGACGAAACGGGCGTCGGGCAGCACCTCGAGGATCTTGTCGAACAGGGTGCGGTAGTGCGCCCAGCCGCTGAAGTCCTCGGCCAGTTGCGCGCGTACCTTGGCTGCGCGTTGTGCGCCGGGGCTATTGGCGTCGGCTTCGCGGGCCGGCAGCAGTTCGAGCAGGGCGCGCATGGCCGTGCGGGCGTCGCTGTGGATGGCGATGCTCGGTGCGTAGTTGCGCATCAGCTGTTGCGGGTCGATGTCGATGCGGATCAGCTCGCCGCCGATCTTGAAGTTGCCATCGAACACCACGTCATAGTCGGTTTCGCCCAGCTCGGTGCCGATGGCCAGGACCACGTCGGCCTGCGCGGCCAGCTCACGAACGGGAATCAGCGACTGGTTGCTGCCGATCAGCAGCGGGTGGTCCGGCTGCAGCAGGCCCTTGGCGTTGATGGTCTGTGCGGTCGGTGCGTCCAGCGCGATGGCCAGGGCGCGGGCTTCGGCCTGGGCCTCGACGCAGCCGCCGCCGAGCAGCAGCAGCGGGTTCTTTGCCTTGGCCAGCTTGGCGGCGGCTTCATGCAGCGGCGAGCGAGCCGGGGCCGGGCGCGCCAGTTGTACGCGCGGGCGTACCTGCATGTGGTCGGCCGGGGCGGTGATGATGTCCAGCGGCAGTTCGATGTGCACCGGGCGCGGACGCTCGCTGTCGAACACGGCGAAGGCGCGGGCCAGTACGGCGGGCAGTTCCTCGACGCTCATCAGGGTGTGGCTGAAGGCACTGACGCCGGCGACCATGGCGCGCTGGTTCGGCAGCTCGTGCAGGTAGCCGTTGCCGTGGGCGAGGCGCGAGCGCTCGTTGACGCTCGAGATCACCAGCATGGGAATGGAATCGGCGTACGCCTGGCCCATGGCGGTGAGGATGTTGGTCATGCCCGGGCCGGTGATGATGAAGCAGGTCCCCGGCTTGCCGGTGACGCGCGCGTAGCCGTCGGCCATGAAGCCGGCGCCCTGTTCGTGGCGCGGGGTGATGTGGCGGATGCCGCTGTGGGGCAGGCCGCGGTACAGCTCGACGGTGTGTACGCCGGGGATACCGAAGACGGTATCGACGCCCCAGGCTTCGAGTTGCTTGACGAGGAATTCGCCGCAGGTGGTCATGGCAGTTCCTTAAGATTCGTGGGTGAGGTCGTGGTGATCATGCACAGTGCTGATCATGAAAAAGGGCGCGGAGATCAGCTCGCCGCGCCCTTTTGCCTAGCGCACTTTCCTTGTCAGGCCGCGTCGGCGACTGCCGCCGGGCGGGGCGACAGCAGGCTGACGACGATGAAGCTGACCAGGCCGATGGCCAGGCTGTAGTAGATCGGGGTGTTGGCGTCGAAGCCATCCTTGAGCATGAACACCAGGGCGGTGATGAAGCCCAGGGCCATGCTGGTGATCGCGCCGGCGGTGGTGGCGCGCTTCCAGTAGATGGCGCCGATCAGCGGGATCAGCATGCCGCCTACCAGCAGGTTGTAGGCCAGGGTCAGGGCGCTGAGGACGTCGTTCACCACCAGGGCGATGGCCAGGACCACGACACCGGTGATCAGGGTGCAGATGCGGTTCAGGCTCAGGCGGGTGGAACGCTGGCCGGTGACGATCGGCAGCAGGTCTTCGGTGATGGTGGTGGAGGCGGCGAGCAGGCCGGCGCTGGCGGTGGACATCATCGCGGCCAGGGCGGCGGCGATCACCAGGCCACGGATACCGTCCGGCAGGGCAGCGCTGACGATGGCGGCGAAGGCGTTGTTGACGTTGTCCAGGTCAGGCAGCAGGACCTTGGCGCACATGCCGATCAGCGCGCCGACCAGGCCGTAGATCACGCAGTACACGCCCGCGGCGGTGCCGGCGTACTTGGTGACCTTCTCGTCACGGGCGGTAAACACGCGCTGCCAGATGTCCTGGCCAATCAGGATGCCGAAGAAGTAGATCAGGAAGTAGGTGATGATGGTGTCGTAGCCGATGGTGTGGAAGCTGAAGGCAGTCGCCGGAAGCTTCGCCACCAGCTCGTCCCAGCCGCCCACGCGGTAGAGGCAGATCGGCAGCAGGATGAACATCAGGCCGACGGTCTTGATGATGAACTGCACGATGTCGGTCAGGGTCAGCGACCACATGCCACCGATGGTGGAGTAGATCACCACGACGCCACCGCCCAGCAGGACGGACACCCAGAACGGCAGGCCGAAGAGGACCTGCATCACGGTGCCGATGGCCAGGGTGGAGACCACGCCGATCATCAGCGCGTAGGCGAACATGATCACCGCGGAGGCCTGGCGGGCCATCGGGTTGTAGCGGCGCTCCAGGACCTGCGTGACGGTGAAGATGCGCAGCTTGAGCAGCGGTTTGGCGAGGAACAGGTTCAGCGCGATGATGCCGGCGCCCAGGGCTGCGCACAGCCAGAAGCCGGAGATGCCGTGGACGTAGCCCAGGCGCACGGTGCCCACGGTGGAGGCGCCGCCCAGGACGGTGGCGGCCATGGTGCCCATGTAGAACGACGGGCCGAGGTTGCGGCCGGCCACGAGGTAGTCTTCATGGGTCTTGGCGCGGCGCATGCCATACCAACCCAGCCACAACATGCCAGCGGCATATATCAGTACGACGATCAGATCTAACGCCATGGTCGGCTCCTCACACTTGCATTGTCATTGTTGCCGCGCGCTTGTGGCGTGCGGTAGGGCATCGGACCGGCGGCAACCGGTCCGATGGGGGCTTTCAGGTGGTGCGTTTCGCGTCAGGTCGCGAAGGCTGGATCAGGCAGTCGGCTCGCTGATGCTGCGAACCGGACGGTCATGGCTGCCGACCCAGCGCGGGCCCTTGGGGCCGTAGACACCGGCGGGTTCCGGGAAGGAGCGCAGCAGGGCCAGGTAGAGCAGGGCGGCCATACCGAGGGTGACCGGCAGGCTGATGTCGATGCCGCCGGCCAGGTTGCCCAGCGGGCCGACGAACTGGCCTGGCAGGTTGACGAAGCACAGGCCCAGGGCCGCACTCGGGATCCACGCACCCATGCCGCGCCAGTTCCAGCCGTTGTGGAACCAGTAGGCGCCGCCTTCCTGACCGCGGGTGAACACCTGCAGGTCGTCGGCGTGGTAGAAGCCACGGCGGATCACCAGGCCGAGGATCATGATCACCATCCAGGGGCTGGTGCAGGTGATGATCAGCACGGCGAAGGTGGACACGCTCTGCACCAGGTTCGCGGCGAAGCGACCGATGAAGATGAAGGCGATGGACAGCAGGCCGATCAGCAGGGTGGCCTGCACGCGGTTCAGCAGGCGCGGGAACACGCTGGACATGTCCAGGCCGGTGCCGTACAGCGAGGTGGTGCCGGTGGACATGCCGCCGATCACCGCGATCAGGCACACCGGCAGGAAGAACCAGCTCGGCGAAACGGCCAGCAGGCCGCCGACGTAGTTGTTCTGCGCGATGTAGTCCGGTGCGTTGACGGCAACGATGGTGGCGGTGGCCAGGCCGAACAGGAACGGGATCAGGGTCGCCAGCTGGGCGCAGATCACCGCCAGCATGATGCGCTTCTGCGAGGTCTCGCGCGGGATGTAGCGCGCCCAGTCACCGAGGAAGGCGCCGAACGACACCGGGTTGCTCATGGCCAGCAGGGCGGCGCCGATGAAGGCGGCCCAGAAACCTTCGCTGCCCATCTGCACGGTGCCGGCGTAGCTGGCATCGAACGGGCCCGAGAAGGCGAACAGGCCGAGCAGGAACAGCAGGCTCGCGGCCCACACGGCGATCTTGTTGACCATCAGCATGAAGCGGAAGCCGTAGATGCAGACGATCAGCACCAGCACGGCGAACAGGCCGTAGGCCAGGCCCAGGGTCAGGTCGGTTTCCGGCAGGTCGAACAGGCGCTTGGCGCCACCGATCAGTGCATCGCCCGAGCTCCAGACGGAGAGGGAGAAGAAAGCGACGGCGGTGAGCAGCGACAGGAACGAACCGACGATCCGCCCGTGCACGCCGAAGTGGGCGCCCGAGGACACCGCGTTGTTGGTGCCGTTGAGCGGGCCGAACAGGCCCATCGGGGCGAGGATCAGCGAGCCGACCAGTACGCCGAGGACGATGGCCCAGACGCCGGCCTGGAACGACAGCCCGAACAGAACCGGGAAGCTGCCGAGCACGGCAGTGGCGAAGGTGTTGGCACCACCGAAGATCATGCGGAACAGGTCGGTGGGCGTGGCGTTGCGTTCGCTATCCGGGATCTGCTCGACCCCGAATGTCTCGATCGTTGTAATTGCGTGTGCGTTGTTCTTGTTATCCATGACTTCCTCCCGGGGAGCCCTGTCTTTATGGCGTCGGTGACGGTGACAGGTGCTCGTGTGTGGCCAGCCAGCGGCCCTGTTTCGGATCACGGCGGAAGATGATGGTCTCCCGTTCGTGGTTCAGGCTTTCCTCTCCCTGGATGCGCAGCCGTGTGGCGACGTCGTGGCAGAACACGGCCACGTCTTCGCCCTGAAGGCTCACAAAGGTGTTGCTCGAAAGGCAGTCAAGGACCTCGAAACCATCGTCACGCAGCCAGCCTTCCCATACCTCGCGGTACGCCGCGCGCGAAAGCAGCGGCTGTGGCCAGGTGTGGAAGATGAAGCTGGCGTCTTCGCTGAAGGCCGCGAAGTAGGCTTCGGTGTCGGTGCGCGCGAAGGCTGCCACGAGAACGCGGGCAGCCTCCAGCACCTGTGCTACGCAGGCGTCGTTATTCATGTGTGTGCTCGTGCGCTCAGCGGCGCTCTACGCCCGGGAGGATGCAGAGCATTTCGTACAGCAGGTTGGCGCCGAGCAACGAGGTGTTGCCGGTAGTGTCGTAAGGCGGGGAGACCTCGACCAGGTCGCAGCCGATGATGTCCAGGCCCTGGCAGCCGCGGACGATCTCGATCGCCTGGATGGTGGTCAGGCCGCCGATTTCCGGGGTGCCGGTACCGGGCGCCCAGGCCGGGTCGATACCGTCGATGTCGAAGGACAGGTACACCGGGCCGCCGCCGACTTTCTCGCGGACTTCGGCCATCAGCGGTTCCAGCGACTTATGCCAGCACTCTTCGGCCTGCACCACGCGGAAGCCCTGCTTGCGGCTCCAGTTGAAGTCTTCGGCGGTGTAGCCCTGCGCACGCAGGCCGATCTGCACCACGCGGTCGCAGTCCAGCAGGCCTTCTTCCACCGCGCGGCGGAAGGTGGTGCCGTGGGCGATCTTCTCGCCGAACATGTGGTCGTTCACGTCGGCGTGGGCGTCGATGTGGACCAGGCCGACCTTGCCGTGCTTCTTGTGGATGGCACGCAGGATCGGCAGGGTGATGGTGTGGTCGCCGCCCAGGGTCAGCGGGAGGATGCCGTGGTCGAGGATCTTGTCGTACGCCTCTTCGATGATGCGTACGGCTTCCATCAGGTTGAAGGTGTTGATCGCCACGTCGCCGATGTCAGCAATGTTCAGCGAGTCGAACGGCGCGGCGCCGGTGGCCATGTTGTACGGACGGATCATGACCGACTCGGCGCGGATTTCACGCGGACCGAAGCGGGTGCCGGAGCGCAGCGAGGTGCCGATGTCCAGGGGCACGCCGACGAAAGCGGCGTCGAGTTCGTTGAGCTCTTCGGGGGACTGGATATGCGGCAGGCGCATCATGGTGGCGATGCCGCCGAAACGCGGCATTTCGTTACCGCCCAGGGGCTGGTGAAGTTTCTTGTCCATGGGGAGGGCCTCAGGCTGATCGCTGTCTTCGTGGAAACAGGCTTGTTGAATACTGAGGGTCGATTCTCGTCACGGGCGGTAGTGGAGAAAATCGCTGGCTACAAATAATCACTTCAGAGTTTTCTAAACTAATGGCGGCCGTTAGACTGCGCCACCTTGCCGCAGCAGACGGCTCGCCGGGCTTATAGCCTGCGGTTCCTGAATAGATAGGTGGCTTGCTATCATCCATTTTTCAGGTACAGAAAGTACTGAACTAGAGCGGCCCGGCCGCGGTTTTGCGGAGTCATCATGAGCGCGAGCGCACTGCCCGACGTCAAACTGCTGCGGATTTTCGCCTGCGTGGTGCGCAGCCAGGGCTTCGCTGCCGCCCAACAGGAACTCAACCTGTCGACCTCGGCGATCAGTACCTACATGAGCCAGCTGGAAAACCAGTTGGGTATCGTGCTCTGCCACCGTGGGCGTGGAGGCTTCGGCCTGACCAGCAAGGGCGAGCTGTTCCATCAGGAAACCCTGCGGATTCTCGGTGAACTGGAAGGTTTCGAGCGTTATGCGGCGACCCTCAAGGGCGAGCTGCGCGGCACACTGAACCTCGGCGTGCTGGATTCCACCGTGAGCGACCCGGCGCTGCCGCTGGCCGATGTGATCGGCTCCTTCAGCAGCCTGCACCCGGCGGTGCACCTGCATCTGCAGGTGCAGAGCCCCTACGAGCTGCAGTTGGCAGTGCTGGACAATCGCCTGGACCTGGCCATCGGCTCCTTCTTCAGCCGGATGAACGGCCTGGTCTACCAGCCTCTTTATAGAGAGCAGCACTGGCTGTACTGCAGCGACCGCCATCCGCTGTTCGACGGCCGGCGCATTCCCGCCGAGCTGATCACCCAGCAGCGCATGGTCGGCCGTGGCTACTGGAGCCAGGCGGAACTGGCGCGGCACGGCTTCAAGCACAGCGCCGGTACCGTGGAGAGTATGGAAGCGCAGTTGATCCTGATCCTTTCCGGCGGCTACATCGGCTACCTGCCCGAGCACTACGCCCATCCCTGGGTGGAGCAGGGCCGCCTGCGTGCGTTGCTGCCGGCGACCTTCGGCTACCAGGCGCCGTTCTCGCTGATCCTGCGCCGTGGCCGTTCCCGCGAGCCGCTGATCCAGAACTTCCGCGACCTGCTGCGTACCCAGCCGAGCCAGTCATGAGCCGTGCCCGTTGCCCGCGCTGCGAGCGCCCACTGAACCACTGCCTGTGCGCGCTGATCCCGCGCCTGGACAACCGCACCCGCATACTCCTGCTGCAGCATCCGAGCGAGGTCGGCCATGCGCTGAACACTGCGCGTCTGGCGGCGCTTGGCCTGGCCAATGCGGAGCTGAGGGTGGGCGAGGATTTCAGCGACCTTGACCTGTCCGCCTGGGACGCCTGGCTGCTGTTTCCCGGCGAATCCGCCGTGGCGCTGGACGAGCTGGCCGCGCGGCCTGTGGATAAGCCGCGCCTGCTGGTCGTGCCCGACGGCACCTGGCGCAAGGCGCGCAAGCTGCTGCACCTGAATCCGAACCTGGCAGCGCTGCCGCGGGTCGTTCTTCCTGGCGGACTGACCTCGCGCTACCGCCTGCGCAAGGCGCCGGCCGAGGGCGCGCTGTCAACCATCGAGGCAGTGGTGCATGCGCTGGACGCGCTGGATGCGCCGCAGTCCCATGCCGAGCTGCTGCGCCCGTTCGATGCGCTGATCGAGGGCCAGATCGCCGCGATGGGCGAGGAGACCTTCCGGCGCAACCACGGGCCGCGTCCGTCTTCATGATGGCGGCGGACCGTGTCCGCCTTTGCGTGCAGCTCCCGCCGGCAGGGTCGGCGTAGGTCTTGCTGCCAATATTCCTGTCCGCGCACGGAATGACCGGGGTATCGCTGCGCTCCACGCGGTCCTGCGCGCTGCCTTTCCCGTAAATACCGACGTTTACCGGGACGTCCCCCGGTAGCGCTCCAGTAGCAGTGGAATGGCCCGCTCGCGCCAGAACTGAGTGCTGATCATCCCACTGGACATGCCGCCGTGGGCATGGCGAGGCAGGTGTACGTGAGTGGGATGGTCCAGGCCGATACCGGCAAGCTCCTGGAAAAGCCGCGCGAGCAGTTGCGCCAGCGCGGCCTCGCTGGCGGGCCAGTGCGCGTCGGCGAGGTGCTCGGCCATTTCCCGCCACAGGTACGGGTCGCCGCGCAGGCCCCACTGGATGGGCTCTTCGCGGAACAGCTCGGCGACGGAGAGGGAACGGGGCATGGGCTGACGTCCTTGTGCGGTGGGATTGGCTGCCGCGCGCTGGCGGAAAGGCAGTGTCGCCGCTCGCAAGGGCGTCTGGAAAGGTTCTCTGCGCGTTGATTTCTGCCCGGCGGCCTCACCAGCGCAGCGACTGCCGCTATACTGCGCCCTTCATTTCCCTTCGCGAGGTGTTCGTCCGATGCGCAATTGATGCCGCCGTGGTTTCACGGCCCGTTTCCTTCCCTGGCCCGTTCCCGGGGGATTTTCGGCATCAATCTGGTAATGCGCATGACGAGCCCGTTCACCCTGGCGCTGCAAGGCGTCTCTTTCCAATTGCCCAGCGGCGAGCCGTTGCTGAGCGATCTCAACGAAACCTTCGACGACCGCCGCACTGCGCTGGTCGGGCGCAATGGCGCGGGCAAATCCGTGCTGGCGCGGATCATCGCCGGCGAGCTGGCGGCCAGCGCTGGCCGCTGCCTGGCGTCCGGGCCGGTGCATTACCTGCCGCAGCGCATCGAACCGCAGGCGTTTCGCAGCGTCGCCGAACTGGCTGGCGTACAACCGTTGCTGGATGCGCTGGCGCGTGTCGAAGCCGGTGGTGTCGACCCCGCTGACTTCGAGTCCCTGGACGGTCACTGGGATATTCGCGCGCGTCTGGAAGCCGAGCTGGCTGCCGCCGGGTTGGCGCACCTGCTGCCGGACACGCCTGCGACGCGCTTGAGTGGTGGTGAATGCACGCGGGTGGCGTTGCTTGGTGCGTGGCTCAGCGAGGCGGACTGGCTGATCCTCGATGAACCGAGCAACCACCTCGACCGCGCCGGCCGCGCGGCCCTGCGCGAACAACTGCAGCGCTGGCGCGGCGGGCTGATCCTGATCAGCCATGACCGTCTGCTACTGGACGACATGCAGCGGATCGTCGAGCTGTCGCCGGCCGGCCTGCGCAGCTATTGCGGCAACCATGCCTTCTACCGCGAGCTGCGCCAGCAGGAGCAGGACAACGCCCGCCGCGAGTTGCAGCGGCGCAAGCTGGAACGCGATCGTCAGCAGCACGCCATGCACGAGCAGAGGGAGCGCCAGGAACACCGGCAGGCGAAGGGGCGCAAGGAGGCGAAGGAAGCCAATCAGGCGAAGATCCTCGTCGACCGGCAGAAGGAGCGCAGTCAGACCAGCATCGCCCGTCTGGCCACGCAGCACGGCGAGCGCCGCGAACAACTGGCGCGAGAGGTGCACGAGGCTTTCGGGCCGTTGCGCGACGACATCGCGGTGCTGCTGAACGCGCCCGACTGCGAGCTGCCCGAGTCCCGTGGCGTGTTGCTGCTGGAAGCAGTGCGCCTGCCGTTCGGCAATGCCGCGCCACTCGATCTGCAACTGAATGGTCCGCGCCGCGTGGCGGTCACCGGACGCAACGGCTGTGGCAAGTCGACGCTGCTCAAGGTGATCGCGGGTGTGCTGAGCCCGATGGACGGGGTGTGTGAGGTCAAGGTGCGCCGTGCCTATCTGGATCAGCACCTCGCCGCGTTGCTGCCCGATCGCTCGGTGCTGGAGCTGCTGCAGGGGCGCAATCGCCCGGCAGACCCATCGGTGCTGCGCACGCGTCTGGCGCAGCTGGGCCTGCCAGCGGCACGGGTCGAACTGCCGAGCGCGCTGCTCAGCGGTGGCGAGCGGCTGAAGGCGGCACTGGCCTGCGAGCTCTACGCCGAGCATCCGGCCCAGCTGCTGCTCCTGGACGAGCCGGACAATCACCTCGACCTGCCGTCCCGCGAGGCACTGGAGCACGTGCTGCGGCAGTACCGGGGGGCGTTGCTGGTGGTGTCCCATGACGATGCGTTTCTCGGTCGGCTGGACCTGGATGCACGGCTGGAGTGCGGGGAGACCGACTGGCGCTGGCGGGTAGAGTGAGGCTTTACCCGCCGGGAAGGGCTGGGTAGGATCGTCTTCCCTCTCTTTCCGGCTGCCTCTGCCGTGCTCCGCCCAGGCGTTGAATCGCGAAGCGGGCATTCATGCAGCCGACGCTCCAACGGCCGTCACCACGGGTGGCGCGCTATCCCTTTGTGATCTGCTGAATCAGGATGCATTCATGCTTATTCGCCAACGCATCGCTGCGGACAACCCGCGGCTGCTCGATATCTGGCTGGGCGCCGTACGCGCGACCCACCATTTCCTCCAGGCGTCGGACATCGACGACCTGTTGCCCCAGGT
This sequence comes from Pseudomonas sp. BB438, assembly GCF_057180225.1. NCBI lineage: Bacteria > Pseudomonadati > Pseudomonadota > Gammaproteobacteria > Pseudomonadales > Pseudomonadaceae > Pseudomonas > Pseudomonas sp. BB438. The sequence goes on along the minus strand of NZ_CM170001.1, from coordinate 4,808,463 downwards.
TCGCGACCTCTACCTACCCGCCGTCGAGGTCTGGGTGGCTGCGGATGCCGAAGACTGCCCGCTGGGTTTCATCGGGCTCAATGGACAGCACGTGGAGATGCTCTTCATCGATCCGGACCTGCGTGGTCAGGGTATCGGCCGCGCGCTGCTGGACTTTGCCCGTGAAGCGCGCGACACGCTGAGCGTCGACGTCAACGAGCAGAACCCGCAGGCGGTGGGGTTCTACCTGCACTACGGCTTCGTCCAGACCGGACGTTCGCCCCTTGATGGCGAAGGCCGGCCCTTCCCGTTGCTGCATATGAGCCTGCCGGCGGGTTGATTACGCTGCTCCCCTGTAGGGGCGGGCCCATGGGGCGCTCCTGCAGGGGAATCCGTGTCAGGCCGTCTCGCCGCTACCGAAGCGAATGCTCCGCGCACCGAGCTTGAGCAGGCTGTCCGCGAACAGGTCGCTGGCCGTCTGGCGGCAGTCCCAGGCGGCTTCCCAGTCCTCCTTGCGGCGCCAGTGCAGCCGGCCGACCAGGCGCTGCGGTTCGCCCTCGGCATGCACCTCGCTGGCGAGGTAGCCGGGGCGCAGGTAGAACAGCGCCTGCAAGTGCGAGAGGTAATCGCCCAGGCGTGCGGCGATGTGCGGGCGCTGCTGGGGCGTCACGTCGATCTCGATCTGCAGCACGAAGTGCGGGTTGTCCACGCAGGCATGGGCGGTGATCGGGGCGGGTTGAGTCATGTTCCTTGGCTCCCTGGCTTGAAGCGAATGCCTGGCGAGGGTAAAACCTCAACATAACTTGAGGTCAATAGCCCATGAAGAAATCTTCCTCCTGTTCCATGCACCGGGAGCTGAGCGTTGGCGAGTTGGCCTCGCGCGCAGGCGTTGCAGTTTCCGCGCTGCACTTCTATGAGGCCAAGGGCTTGATCAGCAGCTCGCGCAATGCCGGCAACCAGCGCCGCTATGCCCGTGACACGCTGCGCCGGGTAGCGGTGATCAAGGTTGCACAACGCGTGGGTATTCCCCTGGGCGAGATCGCCGAGGCGCTGGGTTCGCTGCCGACCGGGCACAATCCGACGGCGGCGGACTGGGCACGCCTGTCGGCGCGTTGGCGGGATGATCTGAACGAGCGGATCGAGAAATTGCTGTTGCTGCGCGATCAGCTCGATGGCTGCATCGGCTGCGGTTGCCTGTCGATGGAGGCCTGCCCGCTGCGCAATCCGGGGGATCGGTTGGCGGAGGAGGGGCCGGGGGCGCATTGGCGGGGGGAGGAAGAGTGAGTGTGCAGGGGGCTCAAGAGCTGAAGAGCCCCTCTCCCTGAAGGGAGAGGGAACCGTTCGGCATGGGCCGTTGCTTCCGAGTCGGCCGGCAAGCTCAGCAGTGTCCGGCTAGAACGATAATTCCTCTCGGCACGGATTGGCCCCCTCTCCCTTCAGGGAGAGGGCTGGGGAGAGGGCAATGCCCCCACTCCGGAACCCCAGGAAATCCTCACCGCTCCCGCAAAGCCTCCCACCTCGCCTTTAACACCGGCTTGAGGATGTAGTCCAGCACGCTCTTTTCTCCGGTGATGATGTCCACCGTCGCCACCATGCCGGGGATGATCAGCAGGGGCTTGGCGTCGGTGCCCAGGTGGTTCTTGTCGGTGCGCACCTGGATCATGTAGAAGCTGTTGCCCTTGTCGTCGGTGATGGTGTCGGCGCTGATCACTTCCAACTTGGCCTTGAGCCCGCCGTAGATGGTGTAGTCGTACGCAGTGAACTTCACCGTGGCGCTCTGGCCCGGGTGAAGGAAGGCGATGTCCTGTGGGCGTACGCGTGCTTCCACCAGCAGGTTGTCTTCGAGCGGGACGATTTCCACCATGTCGTTGCCTGGCTGTACCACGCCGCCGATGGTGTTGACCTTGAGCTGCTTGACGATGCCGCGCATCGGCGAAACCACCAGGGTTCGGTTGACCTTGTCGTCGATGGCGCGGCTGGTGGCGGTGAGCTTGTTGAGATCGGTGCGGACGTCATTGAGCTCCTTCAGCGCATCGCTGCGAAAGCCCAGTTTCGATTCCTCCACCTTGCGCTGGATCTCGCTCACTGCGGCCTCGGCGCGGGGGATGGCGAGGTTGGTGGCGTTGAGATCGCCGCTGATCTCCACCGCGCTGCGGCGCAGGCGGAGCAATTCCACGGGGGACACCGCGCCGGCCTTCACCAGCGGCTCGGACATGTTGATCTCCTGCTGCACCAGCCCGAGGCTCGAGCGGTACTGCTGGGTCTTGGCGCGGAACTCCTGCAGCTCCTGGCCTTTCTGTCGCAGCTGTTCCTGGAGGATATTCAGCTCGCTGTTCTGCCGTTGCATGCGGGTCTGGTAGAGCGCCAACTGGTCTTCTACCACCTGCGGTGCGGCTTTCTTCAGATCATCGGTGAACACCGGTTCGCGCCCTTCGGCCTCCGCGCTCAGTCGCTCGACACGGGCTTCGAGGGAATTGCGGTCGGCTTCGGTCTCGCCCTTGTTGGAGGTGAATCGGGTGTCGTCCAGGCGCAGCAGCGGCTGGCCCTTGTTCACCACTTGCCCCTCGCGAACGAAGATCTCCGAGACAATGCCGCCTTCCAGGTTTTGGATGGTCTGCACCTTGGAGGAGGGGATGGCCTTGCCTTCACCCTTGGTCACCTCCTCGATGTCGGCGAAGTAGGCCCAGGTGATGGCCGCCACCAGCAATCCGAGCGCTGCCCAGAGGGTGATGCGGGTGGCGTTGGGGGAGTCCTCCAGCAGGGTGCCCTGTACCTCGGGCATGAATTCGGTGTCGCGGGCGCCGTTGCCGCCCAGGTAGTTGCGGATCGACTGTGAGAAGTGCATGGCCATTACCCCGCTGCCTGGCCGACATGGCCCTTGCGCAATGCTTCGATGACCGCGTCTTTCGGGCCGTCGGCGACGATGCGACCGCTGTCCAGCACCAGCAGGCGGTCGACCAGGCTGAGCATCGAGGTGCGGTGGGTGACCAGCAGCAGGGTCTTGTCGCGGCAGGCCTCGTGCAGGCGCTTGCGAAGGATCTCCTCGCTGCTGTTGTCCATGGCGCTGGTGGGTTCGTCCAGCAGCAGGATCGGTGGATCGAGCAACATCGCGCGGGCCATCAGCACGGCCTGGCGCTGGCCGCCGGAGAGCAACTGGCCGCGCTCGCCCACCGGGCGGTCGAAGCCGGCCGGGTGCTGCCGGGCCAGTTCGCTGACGCCGGTCAGCTCGGCCACTTCGAGCATCCGCGCATCGCTGACGTAGCGCGCGCCGAGGGTCAGGTTGTCGCGCAGGCTACCGGCCAGCAGCGGCAGGTCATGGGCGACGTAGCCGATCTGCTGGCGCAGGTCGGAGACGTCGAGCTGGCGCAGGTCCAGGCCATCCAGCAGGATCTGCCCTTCGTCCGGGTGATAGAAGCCCATCAGCAAGCGGCCGAAGGTGCTCTTGCCCGAGCCGCTCTTGCCGATGATGCCGATCTTCTCGCCGGGCGCCAGGCGCAGACTGACGTTGTTCAGCGCCGGGGTGGTCTGGTCCGGGTAGCTGAAGCTCAGTTGGCGGACTTCCAGCGCGCCGTGCAATTGGGTGCGCTCCAGCGGACGCTGGCGCGCCTGGCGTTCCTGCGGCAGCTCCATCAGCGCGTCGGTGCTCTTCATGGTCAGGCGCGCCTGCTGGTAGCGGGTGATCAGCCCGGCGATCTGCCCCAGCGGGGCGAGCACGCGGCTGTTGAGCATGTAGCTGGCGACCAGCGCGCCGACGCTGAGGTTGCCGTCGAGGATGCTGTAGACCCCGGCGCAGATCATTGCCAGGCCGGCGAACTGCTGGAGGAACAGGGTGCCGTTGGTGGCCAGTGCGGAGAGGAAGCGTGCGTGGTTGTCCAGCCGCGCCAGGGCGCCGTGGGTGGACTCCCAGCGGTACTGGCGTTCACTTTCGGCGCCGCAGGCCTTGAGGGTTTCCAGGCCACCGAGGGTCTCGATCAGCAGGGCCTGGCGTTCAGCCCCCAGGGTCAGGCTTTTCTGCACGGTGTCGCGCAGGCGGCTCTGAATGATGAGGGCGAAGATGATGGTGATGGGGAAGGCCAGCAGCGGCACGGCCACCAGCCAGCCGCCGAGCAGGCCGATGACCAGGATCATCAGCAGCGAGAAAGGCAGGTCGATCAGGCTGGTCAGCGTCAGCGCGGTGAGGAATTCGCGCAGGCCCTGGAAGTCATGGATGCTCTGGGCGAAACCGCCGACAGTCTCGGGCTTGGCCTTGAGCGACATGCCGGTGATGCGTTCGAACAGGGTGGCGGAGAGCACCACATCGGTCTTCTTGCCGGCCATGTCCAGCAGGTTGGAGCGCAGCACCCGCAGCAGCAGCTCGAACAGCGTACCGATCAACAGGCCGGCGGCGAGCACCCAGAGAGTCGAGAGCGCCTGGTTGGGCACCACGCGGTCGTAGGTCTGCATGACGAACAGCGGCACCAGCATGCCCAGCAGGTTGATCAGCAGGCTGGCGACCAGGGCGTCGGTATAGAGCCAGCGCGAGAGTCGCAGGGTGTCGCGGAACCAGGCCTCCACGCGCGGCACCAGCGGCTTGCGTGCGGCTTCCAGTTCGTGGCGCGGGCGGGCGAAGAGGGCCTGGCCGCTGTATTGCGCCGCCAGCTCGTCGGCGCTCACCGCCTGTTCGCCGCCATCGGTCTCGCACGGCAGGATCAGCGCCTGGCCGTCGTCGCGCCATTGCCGCAGCACGGCGCTGCGGCCGTCATTGAGCAACAGCAGGACCGGCAGGTTCAGGCTGGAGATGCTGCGCAGCTCGCGGCGCAGCAGGCGCCCCTGCAGGCCGGCACGGGCGGCGGCGCGGGGCAGCAGGGCGGCGGAGAGTCGTTGCTCGCGCAATGGCAGGCCGGCGGACAGGCTGTTGCGGCTTACCGCGCAGCCATGCAACCGGCACAGGATCAGCAGTCCGTCGAGCAGGGGATCGTCGTGGCTCAGGCGCGGATCGCCCGGCGCGGTTGTGCCGCGCTCCTGGATGATCATGGTCACGCTACTTCCTCCCGGGCCGGGCCGACCCGCACCGGCAGCTCCGGCGAGCACGTGCAGGTGCTCGCCGGCAGGCGCCGTTGCGGATTCGCCGTGCCCCGTCGTATCGCTTCACGGCCGTCGCCCCGACGCCAGGTGGCGCGGGGCACTGTGACGAGCGCGTGCGATTTTCTTATTTCAGGTCAGGCAGGCGTGCCTCGTTCTTTACATCCGACAGGGCCACGGCCTCGTGCGGCGCGACGACATGCTGCGAGCGCAGCAGGGCGCCCATGCTGCCAAGTACGCGGTACATCGAGTATTCCTCGGTGTAGCGGACCTCGGTGTAGCGGCGGTTGGCGGTGAACAGTTCGTTCTCGCTGTCCAGCAGGTCGAGCAGGGTGCGCTGGCCGAGGGTGAACTGCTGCTGGTACGCCTCGCGCACCTTGCGGGTGTAGTCGGCGTATTCGCGGGCGGGTTGGGTCTGCTTCTTGGAGTTTTCCATCGCATCCCAGGCCAGCGAGAGGTTCTCGTTGAGCAACCGCAGCGCGTTGTTGCGGATGTCCTGAGCCTCGTTGATCTGGTGCGAGGTGGCGTTCAGGTGGGCCTTGTCGCGCATCCCGTTGAACAGGTTGTAGCGCATCACCACCTGGGCTTCCCAGCTGTTGTAGTGGCCTTCGTCGCCGTCGACGTTGTTGTTCGCGGCCTTGGCCAGCTCGGCGTCGAAGCGCGGGTAGAAGGGCGCCTTGGCGGCTTCGTACTGGGCTTCAGCGGCGTTGACGTCGGCTTGTGCCGATTTCAGCAGCGGGTTGTCGGTGAGCATGCCCTGGCGCGCTGCGAGCAGGTCGGGCGGCATGTCCGCCTTGACGGTGGACGGCGCTTCCAGCTGGTCCGGCATGCGGCCGGTGGCGCTGTAGAAGTTCGCCTCGGCATCGGCCAGGTTCACTTCTTCCGTATAGAGGTTGTTTTGCGCCAGGGCCAGACGGGCGATGGCCTGGTCGTTGTCGGCGGTGCTGCCGACGCCGCGCTCGCTGCGCAGGCGGATCTGGTCGCCGATCCGTTCGTGGGCCTGCAGGTTGTTCTTCGCCAGGGTCACCATCTCGCGTCGCTTGAGCACTTCGAGGTAGACCTCTACGGTGCGCAGGGCGGCGGTTTCCGAGGTGCCGAGGATTCGGAAGGCCTTGGCGTTGACGTTGGACTCGTTTCGCTTGACCTCGTTGGGCGTGCCGAAACCGTCGAACAGCATCTGCCGCAGACGGATTTCCGCGTCGCCACGGGTCAGGGTTTCGTCGTGGTGATTGCCCTGCGCGCGAGTCGTGGGGCTGTCGGTGTTCTCCCGGCCGTAACCGGCCACGAGATCGACGGTTGGCAGGTAGCCGCCCCTGGCGAACTTCAGTTCCTCATCTGCAGTGAGGCGACTGTTCACGCTCTGGCTGATTTCCGGGTGGTACTGCAGCGTGCTTTGTATAGCTTCGGTCAGCGTCATGGCTTGCCCATGAGTCCCCGACACCGCCAAAAATACACCGCTCCATAGTGCCGCGTTACGACTGCGCATGGTTGTGCTCCTGGTGTTCTTGTACTTCGATGCTCTTTGGTCGCCAATTTATTGGCTTTTTTCTCTTATCAAGCGTTTCACGCCTGTAACATCAGAGCTAAGAACAACTTTTCGAAAACCTCAGAAGAATTTTTCACAAGGGTTATTCGGAAAAAATCTTATGAGCCCCGTGAAAAGCAGCACATTGTTTGAGCGTGCAAGCCCTCGTATTTCCTGGGTATGGGCCGGATAAGGCGCTTGCAATCGAAGCCAGGTACGGTTTGTAGCAGTTAGGGCGGGGACCACCGCAGAAGGACAAGAAACGCGTGGCCAGCATGACAGAAATTTGTCGCTGGCTTTTTGATGCACAAGCGCTATCAGTCCTCCTTGCTCCCTTCGCAACTTTCTTCGCAGCATCCGGATACAAGCGTGCCTTGGCCTGTTTCGGACAATCGCGCGTCGGTGGAACCGGCCGCAGGATGTGCAGCGGAGGAAGGACTCATGGCTACGTTGATGGGTGTCGTCAGCAAGGTAATCGGCGAAGTGTTTGCGGTAGCCGCCGATGGATCGCGTCGTCCTTTGTCACAGGGAGACAAGGTGTTTGTCGGTGAGCAACTGGTCACCGGCGCCAATGGCGCAGTCGCGCTGAAGGTTGCTGGAGGTGGCGAGATCACGCTGGGGCGTGACAGCTCCCTGCCGCTGACCTCGCAGATGCTCGCTGCTGCGCACCAGTCGGACCAGGGCGACCAGGCGGTTGCCCAGCAGCAGCCGGCGACGCCGACCAAACAGGATGTCACCGACGTCAAGGCCCTGCAGGCTGCCATCGCCGCCGGTGCGGACCCGACCCAGGCTGCCGAAGCCACCGCCGCCGGCCCGAGCGCCGCCGGCGCTGCCGCCAACGGCAAACCCGGCGGTGGGCACTCCTTCGTGCTGCTGACTGAAGTCGGCGGCCATATTGATCCCACCATCGGATTCCCCACCGGGCCGATCGGCTCCGGACCGCTGCCCCTGCGTGAGTTCGTTGGTGTTCCGCAACCGAGCGTCGAGGCCGTTACGCCGCCGCCCGATGGCCAGCCGAGCGCCGGCCCCAGCGGTCCTGGCGCCGCCAACGTGTTCGAGGCCGGCCTGCCCGGCGGCCTGCCCGATGGCGCGGGCGAAGGCTCCACCTTCACCGGCAGCCTGGGCTACAACTTCGGTCCCGATGGGGTCGGCAGTTTCTCCTGGGGCACCGCGGGGTTGCCCAGCCTGACCTCCGGTGGCGTCGCCATCACCTACAGCGTCAGCCCCGACGGCCACGTGCTCACCGGTAGCGCCAATGGCACCCCTGTCTTCACTGTGACGCTTACCGATATCAACACTGGCGCATTCCAGGTCACCCTGCTGCAGCCCGTGGATCACCCGGTGAAGGGCTCCGAAGACACCCTGACCTTCAATCTTCCCTACACCATCACCGACGGCAACGGCACCCCGGCCAGCGGAACGCTGACCGTGGGCATCGTCGACGATGCACCGCAGGCCGGCCTGTCCGCCAACAACGGCGTGGACGTGCTGCTGCAGACCCATGATGCGAACACCGCCGGCGCAGCGTTCGACACCTCCACCGCCGACTACAGCTCGGCGTTCCAGGTGACCGCCAACTACGGTGGCGACGGTGCCGGCAGCACCCAATTGAGCTACAACCTGAACCTGGTCGGCGGCAACGGCGTCAACTCGGGCCTCAGCAGCGGCGGGGCGACCATCTACCTGTACAGCGTGGGCGGCGCCATCATCGCCTCCACTTCCGCCAGCGCGGCCGGTGTCACGGGCGAGAACACCATCTTCAGCCTGTCGGTGAACGGCAACACCGGTGTGGTCACCCTGACCCAGTACAGCGCCATCGACCATGGCCTGCCGGGCAGCGACGGCAACTACGCCAGCCAGACCGTCGCCCTCGATTCCGGCCTGGTGCAACTGCAGGGCAACCTGACGGTCACCGACCGTGACGGCGACAGCGCCACCTCCAGCAGCTCGCTGGATCTGGGCGGCCGCGTGAGCTTCACCGATGACGGCCCGAGCATTGCCGTGGGCAATACCGAGGGCCTGCACCTGACGGTGGACGAGTCCGACCTTGGCCAGGATGCCACCAGCACCGTGGCGGCCAGCGATCTGTTCAACGCGCAGTACGGCGCTGATGGTGCCGGTTCGATCACCTATACGATCAGCGCCACCGACAACGGCGACAGCGGCCTGAAGGACAGCGCCACGGGCGACAAGATCTTCCTGTTCAACACGGCGAATGGCGTGGAAGGCCGCGTGGGCGGTGCCGACGGTGCCGTCGCGTTCCGCGTGACGCTGGGGCCGGACGGCAAGATCACCCTCGACCAGGTCCGTGCCCTGGTACACCCGGACGCCACTGACGCCAACGATCCGCTGAGCCTGGGCGCCGGCAAGATCAGCCTGACGGCCACGGTGATCGATGCCGATGGCGACCATCAGAGCGCCAGTCTCGACCTGGGCAGCAAGCTGACCTTCCTCGACGACGGTCCGAGCATTTCCGTGGGCAATACCGAAGGCCTGCACCTGACAGTGGACGAGTCCAGCCTCGGTCAGGCTGCCACCAGCAGCGTTGCGGCAGGCGATCTGTTCAATGCCCAGTACGGCGCTGACGGCGCCGGCTCGACCACCTACACGATCAGCGCGTCCGATAACACCGACAGTGGTCTGACGGACACTGCCACCGGCAGCAAGATCTTCCTGTTCAACACCGCCAGTGGTGTGGAAGGCCGCGTGGGCGGCGCTGATGGTGCGGTCGCCTTTCGCGTGACCCTGGGCGCCGACGGCAAGATCACCCTCGATCAACTGCGTGCCCTGGTACACCCGGACGCCACTGACGCCAACGATCCGCTGAGCCTGGGTACCGGCAAGATCAGCCTGACCGCCACGGTGACCGACGCCGATGGCGACCACCAGAGCGCCAGCCTCGACCTGGGCAGCAAGCTGACCTTCCTCGACGATGGTCCGAGCATTTCGGTGGGCAACACCGAAGGCCTGCACCTGACGGTGGACGAGACCCAACTGGGCGTGCCGGCGACCAGCGATTCGGTCGCTGACCTGTTCAACAGCCAGTTTGGGGCCGACGGCGCGGGCTCGATCACCTATAAGCTCGAAGCCGCCAACAATACCGACAGTGGCCTGACGGACACCGCCAGCGGCGAGAAGGTCTTCCTCTACAACACCGCCAACGGGGTGGAGGGGCGCCTGGAAAGCACGGGTGAAGTCGCCTTCCGCGTGACCATCGGCCAGGACGGCAAAGTCACCCTGGAGCAGCTGCGCGCGCTGGTGCATTCCGACCCCAATGACCCCAACGATTCGCTGAATCTGGCCGGCAAGATCGACCTCAGCGCCACCATTACCGACAAGGATGGCGACAGCGCCACGGCGCACATCGACCTGGGCAGCAAGCTCACCTTCCTCGACGACGGTCCGAGCATCGAGCCGTGCAAGGACGCCGACATCCGGCTGACCGTGGATGAAACCCACCTGGACGTCGACGCTACCAGCTCTGTCACGGTCTCCGACCTGTTCACCGCGCATTTCGGCGCTGACGGTCCCGGGCAGATCACCTACAAGGTCGAGACCCAGGACAACACCGACAGTGGCCTGAAAGACACGGCCACCAGCAGCCAGATCTTCCTGTTCAACACCGCCACCGGTGTGGAAGGGCGGGTGGGCGGCGTGAATGGCGAAGTCGCCTTCCGCGTGACCCTGGGGCAGGACGGCAAGATCACCCTCGACCAGGTGCGCGCGGTCGTTCACCCGGATACCACCCAGGCCAATGAGGGCGTCAGCCTCGACCCGAACAGCATCACCCTCACGGCGACCGTCACCGACAAGGATGGCGACAGCGCCCAGGCCCACATCGACCTGAGCGACAAGCTGACCTTCCTCGACGACGGCCCGAGCATCACGCCGTGCAGTGATGTCGATATCAGGCTGACCGTGGACGAGACTCAACTGGGCACGCCGGCTACCAGCAGCGCCTCGGTGGCCGACCTGTTCACCGCCCACTTCGGTGCGGACGGTGCGGGTGGGATCACCTATAAGGTGGCCGGGGCTGACAACACCGACAGCGGGCTCAAAGACACCGAGACCGGCCAGAAGGTCTACCTCTACAACACCGCCAACGGCATCGAGGGGCGCCTGCAGGGTACCGACACCGTGGCCTTCCGCGTGTATGTGGACGGCGACGGCAAGGTCACCCTTGAGCAGCTGCGCGCCCTCGCGCATCCGGATACCAGCAACCCCGACGACGCCCTGAGCCTGAAAGGCCAGGTCACCCTGACCGCCACCATCACCGACAAGGACGGCGACAGCGCCAGCGCCCACATCGATCTGGGCAGCAGCCTGACCTTCCTCGACGATGGCCCGAGCATTACCCCGTCGAGCGTCTACGACATCAGCCTGGAGGTGGACGAGTCCAATCTCGCCAACGACGCCCGCGTCGAATCCAGCCTGGTTTCCTTGCTGTTCGAGTCGCACTTCGGCGCCGATGGCCCGGGCAGCATCACCTACAAAGTCAGCACGGTGGATGGTACCGACAGCGGCCTGAAGACCACTCAGGGCGACTCCATCCTGCTGTACAACGTCAATGGCACCGTGGAGGGACGCGTGGCGGGCAGTGGCGAGGTCGCCTTCGTGGTCAGCGAGGACAACGGAGCGCTGATGCTCGACCAGCGCCTGGCGCTCAAGCATCCGGACACCAGCAATCCGGATGATCCGCTGCGCCTGGACAGCGGCAAGATCACCCTGACTGCCACCATCACCGATGGCGACGGCGACAAGGCTTCGGCCCATGTCGACCTGGGCAGCAAGATGGTGTTCTACGACGACGGTCCTCACATCGAACCATCGACGTCTGCCGACATCCGGTTGACGGTGGACGAGACTAATCTGGGGACTGACGCCCAGGCTCCCGCCGGCGACGTCGCGGCGCTGTTCACCAGCCATTTTGGCAATGACGGCGCCGGTGACATCACCTACAAGATCACCACTACCGATGGCACTGACAGCGGACTGAAGGACACCGCGACCGGCGGCAGGATCTTCCTCTACAACACGGCGGACGGCGTTGAGGGCCGCGTGGAGGGCACCAACCTGGTGGCCTTCACCGTGACCCAGCACAACGGCGCCATCACCCTGGATCAGCAACGTGCGCTGGTGCATCCGATTACCACCGATGCCAATGATCCGTTGAGCATCGGCGCCGACAAGATCGCTCTTACCGCCACCATCACCGATGGCGACGGCGACCACGCCTCGGCCAGTATCGACCTGGGTGGCAAGCTGACCTTCCTCGACGACGGCCCGCACATCGAGCCTTGCACTGACGCCGACATCCGTCTGGTCGTGGACGAAACCAACCTCGCCAGCGACGCGCGGGTAGAAGCGCCGCTGGTGGCCGAGCTGTTTACTCCCAGCTTCGGTGCCGACGGTGCCGGATCGATCACCTACAAGGTGACCACGGTCGATGGCACCGACAGCGGCCTGCGCGAAAGCGCCGGTGGCGCGCGCATCCTGCTGTTCAACGACGGCAATGGCGTGGTCGGCAAGGTCGAAGGCAGTGGTGCCATCGCGTTCGTGGTACGCCCCGATGGCGGTGCGCTGACCCTTGATCAGCGGGTGGCCTTCATCCACCCCGACAGCAACAGCGACGATGAAGCCCTGAGCATCGCTGCGGGCAAGATCAGTCTGACCGCCACCATCACCGACAAGGACGGCGACAGCGACAGCGCTTCCATCGACCTGGGCAGCAAGCTGGTGTTCCACGACGACGGTCCGAGCATCAGCGCCAACGCCGGCCTGGCGCCGACGCTGACGGTGGATGAAACGGTGCTGACTACCGACGCCACCGCCAACTTCAGTGGAGCGTTCACCTCCAATGGCGGCGCCGATGGCGGCACCGTGCGCTACAGCCTGGCTTCTGCGGCCGACGGCACCCCGAGCGGGCTGCAGACCACCAGTGGGCAGAGCATCGTGCTGGTCAAGGTCAGCGATACCGTGGTCGAGGGCCGCGTGGGCAACGCCAGCGGCACGGTTGCCTTCAGCCTGACCCTCAACAGCGCTACCGGTGATCTGACGCTCGATCAGAAAGTGGCGTTCAAGCATGCGGATGCCACCAATCCCAATGACTCGGTCAGCCTGCTGGGCAGCAAGATCTCCCTGGTGGCGACCATCACCGATGGCGACGGCGACCAGAAGTCCGACAGCATCGACCTGGGCGGCAAGCTGGTGTTCAAGGACGACGGGCCCGTGCTCATCGCCGGTGGCAGCGTGACCGGCCAGGTCATGGAGGATGCACTGCCTGGTGGCAACCCCGATGGCGCCAGCGATACCACCGTGGCCAAGGGCTCCCTCGCCAGCCTGGTGAACTTCGGTGCGGATGGTCCCGGTGCCTTCTCGCTGACCGGCGACTACACGTCGCTGACCGCGCAGCACCTGACCTCTGGCGGTGTGGCGCTGGTCTACAGCGTGGTCGGCAACCTGCTGACCGCCATGGCCGGCGCCAAGACCATCTTCACCCTCTCGGTGGATGCGTCAGGCAACTACGAGTTCAAGCTGGTCGGCCCGCTGGACCATCCGCTGCACAACGGCAGTGATGCGGAGCAACTGGCACTCAACCTCGGTGGCGTGATCAAGGCCACCGACGGTGACGGCGATCCGGTCAGCCTGGGCAGTGGCTCGCTGGTGATCAACGTGCAGGACGACCTGCCGGTGGTCCACAGCGAACCGCCGTGCCAGACCGTCGCCGAGGTTCCTGGCTTCGTGCTCAACGGCACACTTGATGTGAGCTTCGGTGGCGATGGTCGTGGAGCATTCGACCTCAGCGGCAATACCGCACCGGACGGCTTGACCTATGTAGTGACCCAACTGGTCGGCGGCGGGTCGCAACTGACCGCCTATGACGGCAACAACGAGGCCTTCTTCGTCCTCAAGGTCAACGCTGACGGCACCTATAGCTTCGAGGTGCTCAACGCGCGGCCGATCTCCGAGGTGGAATACGATCTGACCAAGCTCGCTGCCGGTGGTCCGCAGCCGTCGTTCACTCTGACGGCCGATGGATTGTCGGTGGTGTTCTCCAGCCCCAATGGGAACGTGAATCCCTCATCCAACGGCATGGGGGTGGGCGGCAACAACCTGATCACCCCCGGCGAGAACCTCAATATCGCCTTCAGCGAGAAGATCTACGACGTCAGCTTCGACGTACAGAAACTCTCCACCAGCGATGTGCTCAGTTGGAAGGTGCTCGGAGACGGCGGGGTGGTGCTGGCGACCGGTACCTTCTCGCCGCCGGCTGGCTATGGGGAAAACAGCTCGATCTCCTTCAACCTGCTCACCGATGGCCACTTCACCACGGGCTCGGCCTTCCAGCTCCAGGAAGGTGGTTTCAACTCGGTGGTGCTGAGCAGCAATAGCGGCGACTACCGCGTGGTGACTGTCTCCGCCGGGCAGTCCGTCCTGCCGAACGACATCGATCTCAACTTCCATGTCGGCATTACCGACGGCGACGGCGACAGCACGGGGCTGAACCTGTGCGTGGACCTGAGCGCTCCGCAGCCCTTGCTGGTGGTCGGCAGCAACAGCAGCGACATCGATGGTTCCACCACCCAGCACACCGTGCCCAACCCGCAGGACGCGGATCATGCCGGGACCATCAGTGGCGGGGCAGGCAGTGACGTGCTGATCGGCGACCCGGGCGGCGTCTCGGTCTACACCCAGCCGGGCAAGAACTACAACATCTCGCTGATCGTCGATACCTCCGGCAGCATGGCCGATCCGTCGGGCAGCGGCGTTTCGCGCATGACCCTGGCAAAGAACGCGCTGATCAACCTGGTGAACACCATCAAGGGGCATGACGGGGTCATCAATGTCAGCCTGGTGTCCTTCGCCGACAGTGCGAAGAGCGTCACCTTCAATGGGCTGACCACGGCCAACGTGACCTTGCTGATCGCCGCGATCAACGCCCTCAGCGCCAACGGAGCGACCAACTACGACGATGCCATGCAGAAGGCCTCGGCGTGGTTCAACACCCAGGTCAATACCAACCACGCGGATGCCGCGCACGGCTATGTGAACCTGGCGTTCTTCCTCACCGACGGCAACCCCACCGTCTACAACGGCGACGTTACCAACAGCGGCGGCGCTACCAGTTACAACGACATGAATGTCGCGCTGAACTCGGCCAACGACATGCTGCACCATGCCGGGACGCTCGTCGGCGACAACTCGGTGGCGGTCAACGCCATCGGTATCGGCAGCGGTATCAACAGTGACTACCTGCGCTACTTCGACAACACCAACACCACCGGCACCGTGTCAACCAACGTCGACGGCACGAACCTGTCCAACACGGTCGGGCAACCGCAGATCATCAACACGGCCGAGCAACTGCAGGCGGCGCTGCAGGAAGGCTTCAGCACCAGCACGCCGGTGACCGTGGGCAACGACCACCTGGTCGGCGGCGCGGGCAACGACATCATCTTCGGCGATGTCATCAACACCGACCAACTGGCCTGGGCCGGGCATGCTGCCGGAACCCACAATGGCCAGGGCTTCCAGGCGCTGGTGGACTACCTGACCGCGACCACTGGCAGTACGCCGACGGTGGCCACGATCAGCAACTACATCATCCAGCACGCGGATCAGTTCAACGTTGCCGGCGATACCCGCGGTGGCGACGACATCCTCGAAGGCGGTCCCGGTAATGACCTGATGTTCGGCCAGGGCGGCAACGACAAGCTGATCGGCGGGCCTGGCGACGACATCATGTACGGCGGCGCCGGCGCGGATGAGTTCATCTGGAAGTCGGGCGATACCGGCCACGACGTGATCAAGGACTTCAGCATCGCCGAGCACGACGTGCTGAATTTCGCCGACCTGCTGCAAGGGGAAACCGCCACGGCGTCGTCGCTGGCGCACTACCTGACCTTCTCGGTCGCCGCCGGCACCACCACCATCGGCGTCAGCCCCACCAGCGGTGGCGCCGTCACCCAGACCGTCGACCTGGCCAACGTCGACCTTGCCGCCAAGTACGCGGGCCATGCCGGCAACGGCGTGCTCTCGGCGGGGGATACCCAGACCGTGCTCAACGGTCTGCTGGGAGATCACGCGATCAAGACCGACACCGTCTGAGCCTGTGTGACGACCGTCGAAACCGCCGCCTTCGGGCGGTGGTTTCGTTTGTGCCCGACGCCACGGGAAATGGAGCGTCTGGGGGCACGGCTATACGGCTGGTGAATGATCGTCGCCCTGTGTCCTCACTGGCGCCTATGCTCGGGGCCACACCATCCTCCCCAACGAACAACAAGCAACGAGGTTTCCCCATGCGCGAAGTGGTGATCGTCGACAGCGTCCGTACCGGCCTGGCCAAGTCCTTCCGTGGCAAATTCAACATGACCCGTCCGGACGACATGGTCGCCCATTGCATCGACGCGCTGCTGGCGCGTAACCACCTCGACCCGCTGCTGGTGGACGACTGCGTGGTCGGCGCCGGCTCCAACGAAGGCGCCCAGGGCCACAACATCGGCCGTAACGCGGCGGTACTGTCCCGTCTGGGCACCCATGTCGCCGGCATGACCCTGAACCGCTACTGCTCCTCGGGCCTGCAGGCCATCGCCATCGCCGCCAACCAGGTAGCCTCCGGCTGCAGCGACATCCTGGTGGCCGGCGGCGTCGAGTCCATCACCCTGACCATGGGCAAGCAGAACCTCGACAACTTCGTCAACCCGCGCCTGAAGGACGAGTTCCCCGGCATCTACTACCCGATGGGCCAGACCGCCGAGATCGTCGCCCGTCGCTACAACGTCACCCGCGAGCAGCAGGACCTGTACGCCCTGCAGAGCCAGCAGCGCACCGCCCGCGCCCAGGCCGAAGGCCTGTTCGACGATGAAATCGTGCCGATGAGCGTGAAGTACCTGGTGGAAGACAAGGCCACCGGCGAGAAGAAGGTGCTGGATGGCGTCGTTGATCGCGACGACTGCAACCGTCCGGAAACCACCCTCGAGGGTCTGAACTCGCTGAAGCCGGTGTTCGCCGAGGACGGTTCGGTCACCGCCGGCAACGCCTCGCAACTCTCCGACGGCGCCTCGATGACCCTGATCATGAGCCTGGAGAAGGCCCTGGAGCTGGGCCTCAAGCCCAAGGCCTTCTTCCGCGGCTTCACCGTCGCCGGTTGCGAGCCGGACGAGATGGGCATCGGCCCGGTGTTCTCGGTGCCCAAGCTGCTCAAGGCCAAGGGCCTGCAGGTCGCCGACATCGACCTCTGGGAGCTCAACGAAGCCTTCGCCTCGCAGTGCCTGTACGCCCGCGACCACCTCGGCATCGACAACGAGAAGTACAACGTCAACGGCGGCTCCATCTCCATTGGCCACCCCTTCGGCATGACCGGCTCGCGCCAGGTCGGCCACCTGGTGCGCGAACTGCAGCGCCGCAACCTGCGCTACGGCATCGTCACCATGTGCGTGGGCGGCGGCATGGGCGCCACCGGCCTGTTCGAGGCCGTTCGCTGAGGCACCCGGCTCTCCCCACGCAGGAGAGCCGAACGCAAAAAGCCCCGGCAGCGATGCCGGGGCTTTTTCTTTGCCCGGCGCTTGAGCCGGGGCCATCCGCAGGCAAAAGAAAACCCCGGCCAGCGGCCGAGGTTCTTGCGGTTGAACCGGTGGCGATCAGCGTCCGACGCGGGCGAACAGGTCGGATGCCTGTTGCATGCGGGTGATGTACAGCATCACCTCTCGCTCGGCATCGAAGCGGGTGAAGTAGGGCCCCTCGAGGGTCCCCTCGCGGGTCGAGAAGAAGTACTGGCCATTGACCGCACTGATCCGGTCGCTGCGGTAATGGGTGGCCGCCTGGCCGTCGCCGACGCGTTGTCCCAACATGAGCTGACCTCCCGAACGAAAGGATTAATTGAATCGAGTGTATGTCGCAAAGCCCCGTCTCGCCTGGGCTGCGAAGGAATGTCGACGAACGGCAGCCATTCGTTTCAGCGGTGAAACACTCGCTCGAGTGGGCTTCACATTCCCTTGACTATGCTCAGTGTCCGGCGGCCGCTGCCGCCGGACAGGGTCGAAAAATTCATGTTTATTTTGGTTATAAGAAAATCAAAATATATTCTTTTTAATGCGTAAAGACCTTGTGCATAGTGCTTACCAACACGAACAAGGAGAGACCCATGAGCTTGCGACTTGGCGACATCGCCCCCGACTTCGAGCAAGAATCCAGCGAAGGCCGCATCCGTTTCCACGAGTGGCTCGGCAACAGCTGGGGCATTCTGTTTTCCCACCCGGCCGACTTCACCCCGGTGTGCACCACCGAGCTGGGCCTGACCGCCAAGCTCAAGGACCAGTTCGCCGCCAAGGGCGTGAAGGTGATCGCCCTGTCCGTTGACCCGGTGGACTCCCACGTGAAGTGGATCGACGACATCAACGAGACCCAGAACACCGTGGTCAACTTCCCGATCATCGCCGACGCCGACCGCAAGGTGTCCGAGCTGTACGACCTGATCCACCCGAACGCCAACGACACCCTCACCGTGCGTTCGCTGTTCGTCATCGACCCGAACAAGAAGGTGCGCCTGACCATCACCTACCCGGCGAGCACCGGGCGCAACTTCAACGAGATCCTGCGCGTCATCGACTCGCTGCAGCTCACCGACAACCACAAGGTCGCCACGCCGGGTAACTGGCAGGACGGCGACGATGTGGTGATCGTGCCCTCGCTCAAGGACGAGGACGAGATCAAGCAGCGTTTCCCCAAGGGCTACCGTGCGATCAAGCCCTACCTGCGCCTGACGCCGCAACCGAACAAGTGATCCGAAGTGGCTGCGCGTCGGCCAGCCTGCGTTGCCAACGACAGCGAGCTGCTCATGTGCTGTAGCACACTCCGCGCTCACTGCCGCTGGCGCCTTGCCTGGCTCTAGCTCGCGCGTTTCGGAGAGCGGAGTTTCAACCTCGAGCGGAAATCGGGCCGGTTCGCCGGCCCATTTTTTATCTTTCATGCGCGGACCACGCCGCGCCTTTTTATTCAAGCTCTGACTTGCCCGCCAAACGGGAAGAAGACGTCAGCCCACGCCAAGGAGAAGACCATGGGTCATTCCACCTGGCGCCGCAGCCTGGCCGTCGCTCTTCTCGCGAGCCTGCCGATCGGCGCCTACAACAGCCCCGCCAATGCCGCAGACGCCCCGAAAGAGGTGCGCCTGGACTACGCCTACTACGCGCCCACCAGCCTGGTGCTCAAGCACTTCGGCTGGCTGGAGAAATCCCTCAAGCCGCAAGGCACCGAGGTGCGCTGGGTGTTCAGCCAGGGCAGCAACCGCTCGCTCGAATACCTCAACGCCGGCAGCACGGATTTCGCCTCCACTGCCGGTCTCGCCGCTGTGCTCAGCCGCGCCAATGGCAGCCCGCTGAAGACCGTCTACATCGCCAGCCGCCCGGAGTGGACTGCACTGGTGGTGCCCAAGGATTCGCCGCTGAAATCCATCGCCGACCTCAAGGGCAAGAAGATCGCCGCCACCAAGGGCACCGATCCCTACCTGTTCCTGCTGCGCAGCCTGCAGCAGGCGGGGCTGGACAAGAACGACGTGGAGATCGTCCACCTGCAGCACCCGGACGGCCGCGCCGCGCTGGAGCAGGGCAGGGTGGACGCCTGGGCTGGCCTCGACCCGCACATGGCGGCCAGCGAGCTGCAGGCCGGTTCGCGGCTGCTGTACCGCAACGTCGACTTCAACAGCTACGGCGTGCTCAGCGTCACCGAGACATTCGAGCAGTCACAGCCGGAGCTGATCAAGCAGGTCATCGCCGCCTATGAAGAAGCGCGCCAGTGGGCCGTGGCGCACCCGGAGGAGACTGCGAAGCTGCTCGCCGAGGAAGCCAAACTGCCGCTGGAGGTGGCCAAGCTGCAACTCTCGCGCACCGACTTCAGCAAGCCGTTGCCGGGTGCCGAACAGGTCGCCGCACTGAAGGCTGCCGCACCCATCCTGCTGGACGAACAACTGGTGCGTCCGGGCACCGATGTCACCGCCGTGGTCGATCAACTGATTGCTCCGCAACTGGCGGGCGAAGTGATCGGCAAGCCCGCCGTCGCCACGGCGGGGCAATAACCCATGCCTGCCCAGAGCCTGCGCCTGGCACGCCAGCGTCGCGCACTGAGGCTGCGCTGGCCACGGCTGAGCTGGCGTGCCTGGCTGGTACCGCTGCTGCTGTGCGCGGTACTGGAGTTGTCGGTGCGTGTCGGCTGGCTGGCCGAGCACCAGATGCCGGCGCCCAGCAGCGTCGCGCTGACCCTCTGGCAACTGGCGCAGGGCGAGCTCTGGAAACACGTCGCCGCCAGCCTGGCGCGGGTCGCTGCCGGCTTCTTCATCGGTGCCGCGGCGGCCGTGCTGTTCGGTACCTGGGTGGGCCTGAGCCAACGCGCCGAGGCCTACCTGGAACCCACCTTCCAGGCGCTGCGGGCCATCCCCAGCCTTGCGTGGGTGCCCTTGCTGCTGCTCTGGCCGGGCATCGACGAAACCCCGAAGATCGTGCTGATCGCCCTGGGCGCCTTCTTCCCCGTCTATCTCTCGCTGGTGGCCGGCGTGCGCAACGTCGACCGCAAATGGGTGGAGCTGGGCCGGTTGTATCACCTGTCAGCCTTTGCCCTGGTGCGGCGCATCCTCCTGCCGGCGGCGTTGCCGAGCCTGTTCACCGGCCTGCGCGGCGCGCTGAGCCTGAGCTGGATGTTCCTCGTCGCTGCCGAACTGATCGCCGCCACCCGTGGCCTGGGCTACCTGCTCAGCGACGGCCGGGAAACCTCGCGGCCGGACATCGTCATTGCCGCCATCCTGGTGCTGGCGGTGCTCGGCAAGCTCAGCGACAGCCTGCTCAAGGCGCTGGAGCAACGTGCGCTGGCCTGGCGCGACACCTTCACCGGCCATGGAGACAACTGATGAGCGCCCTGCTGGAACTGCGTGATATTCGCAAGAGCTTCTCCGGCGTGCGGGTGCTGGACGACGTCAGCCTGAGCCTGGCGCCGGGCGAGGTGGTCAGCCTGCTCGGCCCCAGCGGCTGCGGCAAGAGCACGCTGCTGCGCATCGCTGCCGGGCTCGACGATGCGTTTTCCGGCTCGCTGGAGCGCAATC
This sequence comes from Pseudomonas sp. BB438, assembly GCF_057180225.1. Taxonomy (NCBI): domain Bacteria; kingdom Pseudomonadati; phylum Pseudomonadota; class Gammaproteobacteria; order Pseudomonadales; family Pseudomonadaceae; genus Pseudomonas; species Pseudomonas sp. BB438. The sequence continues at coordinate 4,787,812 of NZ_CM170001.1, read as the reverse complement.
CGCTGCTGGGCTTCGGCCCGGATGGCGACAGCGGCCGTGGCGGTGGTGGCGTCGGCGTGGTGTTCCAGGAACCGCGCTTGCTGCCCTGGCTGAGCGTGGCGCAGAACATCGGCTTTGCCGACGGCTGGCTGGCGGACGACCACCGCATCGAGCACCTGCTGCGCGATGTGGGGCTGGAGGGCAAGGGCGGCTTGCTGCCCAAGCAACTTTCCGGCGGCATGGCCCAGCGCGCGGCCATCGCCCGTGGCCTTTATGGCCGGCCGCAGGTGCTGCTGCTGGACGAACCCTTCAGCGCAGTGGACGCGTTCACCCGCATCCGCCTGCAGGACCTGATCCAGCAACTGGCGCTGGAATACGACATCAGCATCCTGCTGGTCACCCACGACCTCGACGAAGCGTTCTATCTCAGTGATCGCGTTCTATTGCTGGGCGGCACACCCAGCCGACTGCGCCGTGAGTTTCCCGTCCCGCTGCCGCGCCCGCGTGACCGACGCGCCGTGGAACTGGCCTTCCTGCGCGGTGAAGCGCTGACCGAGCTGCACCAGTCTCACGTCATCTGACGCCCACCAGTTCCTCCAGCGATGCACCCTGCCCGCGGTTCGCGCGCAGGGTGTGCTCGTTTATCTAACAAAAATGCATAACCAAATGAATAAATAACATTTATTGGAATATGAGGTTGCCTGTTAAGGTCTATGCACATTGGTTAGCAGGGCGGCATTTGTACCGCTCTGATCGTTATAAGGAAGCGTGCAGATGTATGTAGTCACCCTTGCCGGCAGCCCGAGCCAGCGTTCCCGTTCCGGTGTCCTCCTGGACGTCGCGCGGAACTGGCTGCACGCCCACGGCGCCGAGGTGCGCTCCTACAGCGTGCACGACTTCCCGGCCGAAGACCTGCTGCATGCACGCTTCGACAGCCCGCGGGTCGTCGAGCTGATCGAGCAGGTGCTGCGCGCCGACGGCCTGGTCATTTCCACCCCGGTGTACAAGGCATCCATCGCCGGTGCGCTGAAGGTCATCCTCGACCTGCTGCCGGAGCGGGCGCTGGCGCACAAGGTGGTGCTGCCCCTGGCTACTGGCGGCAGCAACGCCCACATGCTGGCGGTGGACTATGCGCTCAAGCCGGTGCTCGCTGCGTTGAAGGCCCAGGAAACCCTGCACGGCGTGTTCGCCGAGGAGAGCCAGGTGCAATACCCCGAGGGCAATACCCCGGCGCGCCTGGAATCCACCCTCGAACACCGTCTGCTGGAATCCCTGGAACAGTTCCACGGTGCCCTCGCGCGCCGCCCGAAACCCATCGACCCGAACCTGCTCAACGAACGGCTGATCAACGCCCGCTGGAGCATCTGACCGACACCTTCAACGCAGGCGAACGCCCAGCCCCAACCCGGCAAGCGTCCCCCGCGTCATACAAGAAAAGGCCCTCACCGTCCCGACAACGGGACCGCAGGTCCGGCAAGCACACTCGATAAAGGAGCACTCCCATGCGGACCCTCACTTTGCGTAGTGGACTGGCGGCCCTGCTGATCGCGGCCCTGTCCTACAACGTCCAGGCAGACGAACAACCCGGTACCCTGCGTATCGGCTACCAGAAGTACGGCACCCTGGTGCTGCTCAAGGCCCGTGGCACGCTGGAGAAGCGCCTGGCCGAGCAGGGCGTCAAGGTGCAATGGACCGAATTCCCCGGTGGCCCGCAGTTGCTGGAAGGCCTGAACGTCGGCAGCATCGACTTCGGCGTGACCGGCGAAACCCCGCCGGTATTCGCCCAGGCCGCTGGCGCCGATCTCGTCTACGTCGCCCACGAGCCGCCGGCGCCGACCAGCGAAGCGATCCTCCTGCCCAAGGACTCGCCGATCAAATCCGTCGCCGAGCTCAAGGGCAAGAAGGTCGCCCTGAACAAGGGCTCCAACGTGCACTACCTGCTGGTGCGCGCCCTGGAGAAGGCCGGCCTGAAATACACCGATATCCAGCCCGTCTACCTGCCGCCGGCCGACGCCCGCGCCGCCTTCGAGCGTGGCAGCGTGGATGCCTGGGTGATCTGGGACCCGTACCAGGCCGCCGCCGAGAAGCAACTCTCCGCCCGCACCCTGGTGGATGGCACCGGTCTCGTGGATAACCACCAGTTCTACCTGGCGACCCGCCCCTATGCGACCAACCACCCGCAGGTGATCACCACCCTGATCGACGAAGTGCGCTCGGTGGGCGAGTGGTCACAGCAGAACCCGCAGCAGGTCACCGACCAGGTCGCGCCGCTGCTCGGCCTGTCGGCGGACATCACCTTCACCGCGGTGAAACGCCAGGGCTACGGCGCCCAGCCGATCACCCCGGAGGTCACTGCCGCACAACAGAAGATCGCCGACACCTTCACCCAGCTGAAGCTCATTCCCAAGCAACTGAGCATCAAGGACGTGGTGTGGACGGCGCCGGCCAAGGTGGCCGCCGCTAACAATTGATTCACCTGGTACTGCCCTCTCCCTAACCCTCTCCCTGAAGGGAGAGGGGACCGGATCGGCGCCGGCTGAAGCTGATGTGTCAGCCGGCTCGGATAGCTCCCTCTCCCTTCAGGGAGAGGGCGGGGAGAGGGGCTCTCGATGGTGCAGAAAGTTGGGACCGCGAGAAGCAAAGCAACACGAAACACACCAAACCCATCATCGCGCGGCTACGCCACGCCGGCGCGCTTATCTGGAGTTACTGCGATGAGTCTCAACATATTCTGGTTCCTGCCGACCCACGGCGACGGCCACTACCTGGGCACCGCCGAAGGCGCCCGCGCCGTGGACCACGGTTATCTGCAACAGGTCGCTCAGGCTGCCGACCGCCTCGGTTTCGGCGGCGTGCTGATCCCCACTGGTCGCTCCTGCGAGGATTCCTGGCTGGTCGCCGCCTCGCTGATCCCGGTGACCCAGCGCCTGAAGTTCCTGGTCGCCCTGCGCCCGGGCATCATTTCCCCGACCGTGGCCGCCCGCCAGGCCGCAACCCTCGACCGGCTCTCCGGTGGGCGCGCGCTGTTCAACCTGGTGACTGGCGGTGACCCGGACGAGCTGGCCGGTGACGGCCTGCACCTGAGCCACGCCGAGCGCTACGAAGCCTCGGTCGAGTTCACCCGCATCTGGCGCCGCGTGCTGGAAGGCGAGACCGTCGACTACGACGGCAAGCACCTGCAGGTGAAGGGCGCCAAGCTGCTCTATCCGCCAATCCAGCAGCCGCGTCCGCCACTGTATTTCGGTGGCTCTTCCGATGCCGCCCAGGACCTCGCCGCCGAGCAGGTCGAGCTTTACCTGACCTGGGGTGAGCCGCCGGCCGCCGTCGCCGAGAAGATCGCCCAGGTGCGCGAGAAGGCCGCCAAACAGGGGCGCAGCGTGCGCTTCGGCATCCGCCTGCACGTGATCGTCCGCGAGACCAACGAGGAGGCCTGGCAGGCCGCCGACCGCCTGATCTCCCATCTGGATGACGACACCATCGCCCGCGCCCAGGCCTCGCTGGCGCGCTTCGATTCCGTCGGCCAGCAACGCATGGCCGCCCTGCACGGCGGCAACAAGGACAACCTGGAAGTCAGCCCCAACCTGTGGGCGGGCGTCGGCCTGGTACGTGGCGGCGCGGGCACCGCGCTGGTGGGCGATGGCCCGACCGTGGCGGCCCGTGTGAAGGAGTATGCGGATCTCGGCATCGACACCTTCATCTTCTCCGGCTACCCGCACCTGGAAGAGTCCTACCGGGTTGCCGAACTGCTCTTCCCGCACCTGGAACTGGCCCAGGCTCAGCCACCGCAGGCGCGTGGCTACGTCAGCCCGTTCGGCGAGATGGTCGCCAACGACATCCTGCCCAAGGCTACCTCGGCCAGCTGAGGGCCGGACCAGCGGGGCGGCGTTTCGGCGCCGTCCAACGGGTGAACGTGACATGCAGGCGCGGGCCATGCCCGCGAAGCGTCGAAGGTCGCGGGCATGGCCCGCTCCGACGGGAGAACGGAAAGTGAGCAACAAGAACGTCAATACAATCGCCCAGCGCCTCGCGCCCTGGGCCCTGCCGGTGGGCCTGGTGGTCATCTGGCAGCTGGCGGTGGAATTCGGCTGGCTGTCCAGCCGCATCCTGCCCGCGCCCAGCGCCGTGGCCGAAGCCGGCTACCACCTGGTGGTCAGCGGCGAGCTCTGGCAACACCTGGCGATCAGCACCTGGCGCGCCGCCGTCGGCTTCGTCATCGGCGGCAGTATCGGCCTGGCGCTGGGCCTGATCACCGGCCTGTCGCAGTGGGGCGAACGTTTCCTCGACAGCTCGGTGCAGATGATCCGCAACGTGCCACACCTGGCGCTGATCCCGCTGGTGATCCTGTGGTTCGGCATCGACGAGTCGGCGAAGATATTCCTGGTCGCCCTTGGCACGCTGTTCCCGATCTACCTCAACACCTACCACGGTATCCGCAACATCGATCCGGGCCTGCTGGAAATGTCCCGCAGCTACGGGCTGTCCGGCTTTGCGCTGTTCCGCCAGGTGATCCTGCCGGGGGCGCTGCCCTCGATCCTGGTGGGCGTGCGCTTCGCCCTGGGCTTCATGTGGCTGACCCTGATCGTCGCCGAGACCATCTCCGCCAACTCCGGCATCGGCTACCTGGCGATGAACGCCCGGGAGTTCCTGCAGACCGACGTGGTGGTGCTGGCGATCCTGCTCTACGCCGTGCTCGGCAAGCTCGCCGACCTTGCCGCCCGCGGCCTGGAACGCATCTGGCTGCGCTGGCACCCGGCCTATCAGGTCAAGGGAGGTGCGGCATGAACGCAGTCAATCAGCTGCCCCAGCAACTCAAGAAAGGCATCCCGCTGGCGCTGGAAGACGTGCGCAAGCGTTTCGGCGAACGCGAAGTGCTCAAGGGCATCGACCTGCGGATTCCGGCTGGCCAGTTCGTCGCCATCGTCGGCCGCAGCGGTTGCGGCAAGAGCACCCTGCTGCGCCTGCTGGCTGGGCTGGATGAGGCCAGCGACGGCCAACTGCTGGCTGGCTCCGCGCCGCTGGAAAGCGCCCGCGAAGAGACCCGCCTGATGTTCCAGGACTCGCGCCTGCTGCCCTGGAAACGGGTGATCGATAACGTTGGCCTGGGCCTCAAGGGCGACTGGCGTCCGAAAGCGCTGGAAGCGCTGGCAGCGGTGGGCCTGTCCGACCGCGCCAACGAGTGGCCGGCGGGCTTGTCCGGTGGCCAGAAGCAGCGCGTGGCCCTGGCCCGTGCGCTGATCCACCAGCCGCGCCTGCTGTTGCTCGACGAGCCGCTGGGCGCGCTGGATGCCCTGACTCGCATCGAGATGCAGCAACTGATCGAGAACCTCTGGCAGCAGCATGGCTTCACCGTGCTACTGGTCACCCACGATGTCAGCGAGGCCGTGGCCATCGCCGACCGGGTGATCCTCATCGAGGAGGGCGAGATCGGCCTGGACCTCAACGTCGAGCTGCACCGCCCGCGTGCCCGTGGCTCGGCGAGGTTGGCCGCGCTGGAAGCCGAAGTGCTCGAGCGCGTGCTGTCGCTGCCGGCCCAGCCGCCCGAGCCGGAACCTGTATCCCCACTGCCCACGCAATTGCGCTGGGCGCTCTGATCCAACGTTCGTTCGAAGACCCCATTCTCCCAAGGAGCTACGCCATGACCATTAAAGCCATCAACGTCCGCAACCAGTTCAAAGGCACCATCAAGGAAATCGTCGAAGGCGATGTGCTGTCGGAAATCGACGTGCAGACCGCTGCCGGCATCGTCACCTCGGTGATCACCACCCGTTCCGTGAAGGAGCTGGAACTGGCCATCGGCAGCGAAGTGATCGCCTTCGTGAAGTCCACCGAGGTCTCCATCGCCAAGCTGTGAGTGCGGCGCTGGAACTCAACGGGCAGCCCGGAAACGGGCTGCCCGTTTTTCTTTTGCACGACCGCTTCCGGCACGCACCGGGTGCTTTTGTAGGATGGGTGGAGCGCAGCGATACCTATGCTGTCGGCGCGAGGCTCGATGGGTATCGCAAGCTCCACCCATCCTACGAGGAGCCCACCGTTGCGCCGGTAATTCGTGCCTAGAGCAATTGCTCTACTTCCCCTAGACTCCGCTCACACCAACAAGAGAAAGGAGTCCCGCATGTCCCTGAGTCCCTCTGCCTTCGCGTTGCTCGGCCTGGTCGCCTGGACCGTGCTGCTGGTCCTGCTGCTGGTCAACCAGCGCGGCCTGCTGGTGATGTCCGGCCGCATGAAGGTCAACGTCTTCGCCGCCGATGGCAGCAATACCCCCGGCACCTTTGGCCAGCGCCTGGTGCGCGCCCACGCCAACTGCGTGGAGAACGTGCCGTTGTTCTGCGCCGTGCTGCTCTACGCCATGGTCACCCAGCAGGTGGTGATCACCGACCCGCTGGCGCCGACCCTGCTGGTCGCGCGCATCGTTCAGTCGGTGGTGCATCTGCTCAGCACCTCGGCGCTGGCGGTGTGGGTGCGCTTCGCCGCCTTCTTCGTCCAGCTGATCATCCTGATCTGGTGGCTGCTGCGCCTCTCGACCCTGATCTGACTCCCTGCAACGCCGCGTTGTCGGCGGATGACCGGAACAGTTGCACAGCGCAACTGTTCCTATGGGGCGATACCGCCATGACATAGCATGGCGGACCGCACACGCGTCGAGGCTCTCATGCACGTTTCATCCGGCCGCTGGCAGTTCGGTCTGTTCCTGGCCCTGGTCACCGCCGTCCTCTGGGGCATCCTGCCGATCAAACTCAAGGAAGTCCTGAAGGTCATGGACCCGATCACCGTCACCTGGTTTCGCCTGGTGGTGTCCGGTGGTCTGCTGCTCATCTACCTCGGTTTCACCCGCCAGTTGCCGCGCTTCTCGCCTCTGGGCAAGCGCGGCAAGGGGCTGGTGCTGGTCGCCATCCTCGGCCTGACCGGCAATTACGTCTGCTACCTGGTCGGTCTGCGCATGCTCACGCCGGGGACCACGCAACTGGTCATCCAGATCGCGCCGATCCTCCTGCTGCTGGGCAGCCTGTTCGTCTTCAAGGAGAGCTTCAGCGTCGGCCAGGCGCTCGGTCTCGTGGTGCTGATCGCAGGCTTCGGGCTGTTCTTCAATCAGCGCCTGGCGGAGCTGTTCGGCTCGCTCGGCGAGTACACCACCGGCGTACTCATCGTGGTCTTCGCCGCCTTCATCTGGACCTTCTACGGCCTGGCGCAGAAGCAGCTGCTGACGCAGTGGACGTCGGTGCAGGTGATGATGGTGATCTACCTCGGCTGCGGCGCGCTGCTCACGCCCTGGGCGCATCCGCTGGAGGCGCTGCACCTGTCGCCGTTGCAGGGCTGGCTGCTGCTGGCCTGCTGCCTGAACACCCTGGTGGCCTACGGCGCCTTCGCCGAGGCACTGGCGCACTGGGAGGCCTCGCGAGTCAGCGCAACCCTGGCGATCACCCCGCTGGTGACCTTCGCCTCGGTGGCACTGGCTGCCTCGCTGTGGCCGGACTTCGTGCGCCCCGAAGACCTCAACGGCCTGGCCTATGTCGGTGCGTTGCTGGTGGTCAGTGGCTCGGCGCTCACCGCCCTGGCGCCGTCGTTGCTGCGCAGCTACCGGGCGCGCAGGGCGCGTATCGCCAACGTCTGAGTTCCCCGAAGGCCGCCGCGAGGCGGCCTTTTGCTATCCATCGCTCTCGTTCGACTTCAATTTCGCAAATGATATGTATTATCATTTGTGCAATTCGATAGTTGCCGAAGGCCAAGCGCCTCGGCTCTGGGGGCGACGTGGTAGTGGGCAAGCATGGGGCAGGGCGGCGACGCCGGGAGGCGTGCGTCGATGGATGAGCGTTTCTCCCGTTCGGTGTCCCAGGCCTATCGCTCCTTCCACGGCGAATTGCTGCGCTTCCTGCGCAAGCAACTGGGCAGCTCGGCGGACGCCGCCGATCTTGCCCAGGACGCCTTCGCCCAGTGGCTCAAGTCTTCTTCGCGGCATGAAGTGGAGCAGCCGCGCGCCTTCCTGTTCCAGGTCGCGCGCAACCTGCTGCGCGACCACTGGCAGCGCTCCCGGCGCTTCGCCGGCGAGCCTGAAGAGGCCACGGACACTGACCAGCAACCGGCCGCCGAAGGGGGCGAACCCGTGGTGCAGTTCGAGCGACAACGCTACCTGCGGCAGCTTTCCACGGCACTGGACAGCCTGCCGCCGCGGCGCCGCGAGGCCTTCATCCTGCACAAGTTCGACGGCCTGTCGCAGCCCGAGGTGGCGCGGCGCATGGGGATTTCACTGAGCATGGTGGAGAAGCACGTCGCCAGTGCGCTGTTGCACTGCAAGCGACAGGTCCAGGGTGAGGGCGACACATGACGCCGCAAGAAGAACGCCAGCAGGTGATCGACGAACTGGCCGCCAAGTGGTTCAGCCGACAGCGCTCGGGTACCCGTGACGCCCGCGAGCGCCAGGCCCTTGCCGACTGGCTGGCGGAGGACCCGGCCCACGCGCGGGCCTATTGCGAGATCGAGCAGCTGTGGAGCGATCTCGACCAGATCCGCCGGCCTGTTATCGCGCCGCGCCGCCGGCCCCCTCTGCCCTGGCGCGGGCTCGCCGCCGCCAGTGTGTTCTGCGCGGCGTTGCTGCTGGCCAACGACTTCAGCGGTGGCCGCCTGGCTGATCCGCAGCAGGTGCAATCCACCGCACCGGGCGAGCAGCGCGAGGTGACGCTGGTCGACGGCACGCGGGTGTTCCTGGCGGCGGATTCGGCATTGCGCCTGGACTTCTCCGAGGGCTTGCGCGATGTGCAGTTGCTGCGGGGCGAGGCCTACTTCGAAGTGTCTCACGATGCAAAGCGCCCCTTCCGCGTGACCGCTGGCGACAGCCGGGTGCGGGTGCTCGGCACCGGTTTCGATGTGCATCGCGAGCGCGGCGGGCTGACCGTCGCCGTGCGCCACGGCAAGGTGGCGTTGCAGGCGCAGCTCGGTGCGTCGGGCGAGCAGACGCTGACGGCGGGCGACCGTGCCCGGTTGTCGAGCGGGGCAGGGGAGGCGCAGGTGGACCGTGTGCCGGTCGCCTCCATCGGCGCGTGGCGCGACGGCATGCTTGCTTTCCACAACCAGCCGCTGGGCGCGCTGGTGGACGAACTGTCGAACTACCGCGCCGCGCCCATCCGCCTGGGTGACGAGCGTCTCGCGCGGAAACCCATCTCCGGCAACGTGCGCCTGGCCCGCCCGGATGACTTCCTTGCTGCCTTGCCGGTGCTGCTGGAGGTGCGCGTGCAGCGCAAGTCCGACGGCAGCGTCGTGATCCTGCCGCGCTGATTTCCCGGCTCCTGCGCCCTGCCGCTCTGATGGCCCGCCGGGCAGCGTCTCTTGCAGGAGCGAGCTTGCTCGCGAAAGGACTCCCCGGCAGCAGCGGAGTGGGGCGGGTTCGCGAGCAAGGGCTGGGCGTCCCCCTCGCTCCTACAAAAATGCCCACGACCCAGCGTCGATTCTTTTTTTGAGAAATATTTTTATTTGCAGGTGTGGGTTTTTCTCGATTGAGGGTCTTCCCCGTCATTCGCTGCGAAACGCGCAGCGCTTTTCGACCCTGGGGAGGGCCTTGCATGCAGTCTCGTTTCAACTTCCCGTTCGCACGCCCGCTGGGCTGCGCCGTGCTGCTCGGCAGCCTGATGCTGGCCGAGTACAGCCGCGCCGCCGACTGGCAGGTCGACCTGCCGGCACAGCCGCTGAGTGAGTCCATCGGCAGCCTGTCGCAGCAGGCCGGCGTGCAGGTGCTCTACGACGCTGCTCAGCTCGAAGGCCTCAAGGCACCGGCGGTAAGCGGCCGCTACAGCATGCGCGAGGCGCTGGAACAGCTGCTCAAGGGCTCGTCCCTGGAGCTGGTGGAGGCGGGTGACGGTTTCGTGGTACGGCGCGCGGGCAAGGTCGATCGGTTCAGCGACAACGCCATCGAGCTGGATTCGCAGACCATCGTCGGCAGCGGCCTGTCGGTGGATTCCAGCAACGTCGGGCGTTCGACCCTGACCCGCAAGGACATCGAGCGTCTCCAGGCCGACAACATTCCCACCCTGTTGCAAACGCTGCCCGGCGTGAGCATGGGCGGCTCGCCCAAGCCGGGGGGGCAGACCGTCAACATCTGGGGCCTGGGCGATGCCGAGGACGTCCCCTTCACCCTCGACGGTGCACCCAAGAGCGGCTTCGAGCGCTACCAGCAGGGCACCGTGTTCATCGAGCCGGAGCTGATCAAGCGCATCGAGGTGGAGAAGGGCCCGCACTCGGTCTACAACGGCAACGGCGGCTTCGGCGGCACCGTGCACATGGAAACCAAGGACGCCCCGGACATGCTGCGTGACGACCAGAACGTCGGCGCCATGCTCAAGTACGGCTACCACTCCAACGACCAGCAGAAAATCTACAGCGGCGCTGTCTACGGCCGCACCGAGGACCGCAAGGTCGACGCGCTGGCCTACCTCACCGCCCGTGACGGCCGTGACATCAAGCTCGCCGGGCACATCCCCGATCCGAACGGCAACTACCCGATCAACCCCAGCCGCCTGCCCAACAGCGCCCAGGACCTCGACGCCGGGTTGTTCAAGCTGAACCTGCACCCGAACCTCGACAACGACATCAGCCTGGCCTACAGCCGCTCGCACAGCACCCGCTGGACGCCGTTCTCCTCGGCGTCCTACCCGACGCCACCGACCCAGTCGAGCATCGACCGCTACGGCTACGAGGCCGCGCTCAAGCGCCTGCTGGCGCACCGCGACACCACCGACACCACCTGGTCCGGCAAGTACGAATACCACCCTGTGGATAACCCACTGGTCGACCTGATGGTGCAGTACTCCGAGTCGCATATCGACCAGACCGACGAGCGCAATCCGGACGCCTTCTTCCAGGTCTCCACCGGTGGTCGCAAGATGGACACCGACTACAAGGACAAGGTGCTGGAGCTGCGCAACACCAGCCTGTTCGCCACCGGTCCGGTGCAGCACGCGTTCACCGTCGGCACGCAGTTCCACCGCCACACCCGCACCACCGACATGTACATCCCCGGTTCCACCTACAACACCGCGCGCTACAACTACGGCCATTTCCAGCCGACCTTCATGCCCAGCGGCAAGCAGAACACCAACAGTGCCTACATCCAGGACGCGCTGACCCTGGGCAGCGTGACCATCACCCCGTCGCTGCGCTTTGACCATGTACGCAACCAGGGCAAGGACAACGACGCGCCGCTCTACAACAATGCCGCGCAAGGCCACGACTACAGCGCGCAGACCTACAGCGGCTGGTCGCCGCGCCTGTCGCTGTTCTGGACCGCCACCGAGCGCCTGGGCTTCTTCGCTGACTACAGCCGCACCTGGCGCGCGCCGGTGATCGACGAGATGTACGAGGTGCAGAACAGCAGCACGGTGAGCGCCACCAGCCGGGATCTCGACCCCGAGCGCATCCACGCGCTGCGCTTCGGTTCGCTGGTCAACCTGCCGGACCTGTTCATCAACGGCGACAACCTGCAGGTGCGCACCACGCTGTTCCAGAACAAGATCAAGGATGAAATCTTCCGCACCCGCAGCGTCGGCTGCGAACAGCAGGCCATCGACAACGGCAGCATTTCCGGCAGCTGCGGCGCGTACCTGCCGCTGTCCAACTACCGCAACCTGCCGGGCGTGACCTACAAGGGCTTCGAGATCGAGAGCTTCTACGACAGCCCCTGGCTGTTCGGCGGGCTGTCCTACTCCTGGGTGACCGGCCAGCACGAGGGCGCCTACAGCAATCCCTGGGGCCCGAACGTATGGGCGCGCGACGTGCCGCCGGCCAAGTGGGTCGCCACCCTGGGCACCAAGATCCCGGCCTGGGACGCGCAGATCGGCTGGCAGGGCGAGTTCGTCCGCAAGACCGACCGCCTGCCCAGCGACAAGTACTCCGGCGGCATGGGCACCAGCGTCGGCGACATCTTCTGGGACCAGACCGTCAACGACAGCTACGACACCCACCGCGTGTTCGCCAGCTGGAAGCCGCGTCGCCTGGGCCTGGAGAACACCGAGCTGAACTTCACCGTCGACAACCTGTTCAACCGCGACTATCACCCGGCGCTGGCCGGCGACAGCGTGTATAGCCAGGGCCGCAACGCCAAGTTCAGTCTTACCCAGTACTTCTGATCCGCCAATCAAACGGGCGCCCGAAGGCGCCCGTTATCGGAGTCGCGAGTGCCGGGCTCAGACGGCGTTCGGGCGCACCGCACGGTAGGTCAGCGCACCGATCACGCCGCCCGCCAGCGGTCCGAACCAGAACAGCCACAACTGGTGCATGAACAACGGGTCGGCGAAGATCGCCACGCCCAGGCTGCGCGCCGGGTTTACCGAAGTATTGGTGATCGGCAGGCTGATCAGGTGGATCAGCACCAGGGTCAGGCCGATGGCCAGCGGCGCGAAGCCGCTCGGTGTGCGAATGTCGGTGGCACCCATGACCACGAACAGGAGGAACGCGGCCAGCAGGACCTCGATCGCCAAGGCTGCCTGCAGGCTGTAACCGCTGGGCGAGCCTTCCGCATAGCCGCTGGCGGCGAAGCCGGCCAGCGCATCGAAGTCAGGCTTGCAGGAGGCGATGGACAGGAGCACGGCACCGGCCAGTACACCGCCGATGACCTGCGCGGTGATATAGGGCAGCACGATATCCCGGTGGATGCGGCCACCGGCCCACAGGCCGAGGGTGACGGCGGGGTTGAGGTGGCACCCGGAGATCGGGCCGATCGCGTAGGCCATGGTCATGACCGTCAGGCCGAAGGCCAGGGCGACACCCAGCACGCCGATGGCGTGGAACGCGAAGATGGCGCTCCCGCAGCCACCGAACACCAGCCAGAACGTGCCGATCATTTCGGCAGAGAATTTGCGAAGCATGCTGCCTCCAGAGGCAATGGGAACCCTCGGATTGGGGCAAGCGCATGCTAGGGAGAGGGGACCGGGGGTGGGTGTAGGTGGCTTCCGGATGAGGGCGGGAAATGACTGATGGGGATGGCGGGAGGTCGCGAGGCGCCCTCCCGTCGCTCAGGCCTGCGAGCCCAACTGCTCGGCACGGCGCAGCCAGGCCTGCCGCTGTTCTTCGCTGGAGCCGCGCACCGGACTGAATTCCTCCAGGTGGTGCAGGGCGATGCCGCAGGGCGCAAGGATGCAGCGGGTCATCTGCCGATGCGCCGGGGCGCCCTGGCGCAGACGGTAATGCCAGTGGGTCTGGTCGTGGCTGACCAGCAGGTCCGCAGTGCGCCCGCCCAGCAGCGGTTCGAACTCGCGGGATTCCATCGAGCGGTAGCGGAAGGCGAAGCCCGGCTGCAGCACGCGGTCGAAGAAGCCCTGCAGCAGGCCCGGCAGGCCGCCCCACCAGATCGGGTAGACGAAGACGATGTGCTGTGCCCAGTGGATCTGCCGCTGGGCTTCCAGCACGTCCGGCTCCAGGCTCTGGCTCTGTTCGTAGCCGCCGCGCAGCACCGGATCGAAGTTCAGCTCGCCGAGCTTGAGCGTGTGCACCACGTGACCCTTGGCGCGGGCGCCGAGGGCGTACGCGTCGGCCACCGCATGGCAGAAGCCGCCAGGCTTGGGCGAGCCCAGCACCAGCAGCACGCGCTTGCCGTCGCCCTCGATCGGCGTGGCGCCGGAGCGGGTCGCTTCAACCATTCTGCCCGGCCTCCAGCATGGTCTCCGGGCGCACCCACTGGTCGAACTCGGTATCGGTCAGGTAGCCCAGTTCCAGCGCGGCTTCGCGCAGGGTCTTGCCTTCGGCGTAGGCCTTCTTGGCGATCTCGGCGGACTTGTCGTAGCCGATGTGCGGGTTCAGCGCGGTCACCAGCATCAGGCCGCGGTCCAGGTGCTCGCGCATCTTCGCCGCGTCCGGCTCCATGCCGGCGATGCAGTGGGTGTTGAAGTTGCGGCAGCCGTCGGCCAGCAAGCGTGCGGACTCCAGCAGGTTGTGGATGATCACCGGCTTGTAGACGTTGAGCTGCAGGTGTCCCTGGCTGGCGGCGAAGGTGATCGCGGCGTCGTTGCCGAACACCTGGCAGGCGAGCATCGACAGCGCCTCGCACTGCGTCGGGTTGACCTTGCCGGGCATGATCGAGGAACCCGGCTCGTTGGCCGGCAGCTTCACCTCGGCGAAGCCCGCGCGCGGGCCGGAGCCGAGCAGGCGCAGGTCGTTGGCGATCTTCATCAGCGCCACCGCGAGGGTCTTCATGGCGCCGGCCAGGGTCACCAGCGGTTCGTGGCCGGCAAGGGCGGCGAACTTGTTCGGCGCAGAGACGAAGGGCAGGCCGGAGAGGTCCGCCAGCTCGGCGGCGATGGCATCGGCGAACTCTTTCGGCGCGTTCAGCCCGGTGCCGACTGCGGTGCCGCCCTGGGCCAGCTCGTGGACCGCCGGCAGCGCCGCGCGCAGGGCGCGCTCGGCGTAGTCCAACTGGGCAACGAAGGCGGAGAGCTCCTGGCCGAAGGTGACGGGCGTGGCGTCCATCAGGTGGGTACGCCCGGTCTTCACCAGATTGGCGTGGCGCGCGGCCTGCTGGGCGAGGCCGCCGCTGAGCTCGGCAATGGCCGGCAGCAGGTCGTTGTGCACCGCTTGGGCGGCGGCGATGTGCATGGCGGTGGGGAAGCTGTCGTTGGAGCTCTGTGCGCGGTTCACGTGGTCGTTGGGGTGCACCGGCTTCTTGCCGCCGCGACCGTTGCCGGCAATCTCGTTGGCGCGCCCGGCGATGACCTCGTTGACGTTCATGTTGCTCTGGGTACCGCTGCCGGTCTGCCAGACGACGAGGGGGAACTGGTCGTCATGCTCGCCTGCCAGCACTTCGTCGGCCGCTTCCTCGATCAGGCTGGTGATGTTCTCGGGCAGCTCGCCCAGTTGCGCGTTGACCCGCGCGGCGGCCTTCTTGATCAGGGCCAGGGCGTGGACCACGGCCAGCGGCATGCGCTGTCCGCCGATGGCGAAGTTCTGCAGCGAGCGCTGGGTCTGCGCGCCCCAGTAGGCATCCTCAGGGACTTCGATGGGGCCGAGGCTGTCGGTTTCGGTGCGGCTCATGGTGTTTTCTCCGGAAAGGGTCTCGGCCAGTTTAGGCCGCTGCGGGGCTTCCGGGTTCCACTCTGGCTCAATGGCCGTGATAGAGCGGTTTCAGTGGTGTTTCATTTCCCCGGCGACGGGTCACCAGCGAGCGTGTGTCGCACCGACCCAGCCCAGCGCGGCCTTGACCGGCACCAGATCGCCCTCGGCGCTGCGCAAGGAGCCGTCGAAGCGGCCGAACCACTGGCTGGTTTCGGCGAACAGCGGCCCCAGGCGAGGGCAGGCGCGGTGCAGCTTGCTTGGCGTGAAGGTGAGATCGACGCGCTCGTCGGCACCACGCAGTTTCCAGGGCGACAGCGGGTCATGCGGCACCTGGCGGATATCCACGGTGCCGCTCAGGGGCTGCAGCTCGCCGCCGAACCACAGGGCGTTCTCGCTCAGATGGCTGTTCTCCGTCCAGCCGCTGCCGAAGTTGCCGGCGATGCCGCCGGGCGCGGCGAAGGCGGCGCGGGTCCAGTGGGTGTTGAAGGGCCAGACGCCCCGGCCGAAATCCAGCGCGGCAAAGCTCCGGCCCTCGGTGCAGCGGTAGGTCTTGTGGCCAAGGGTGAGGCTGCCGTTGATCGGCAGGCCCATCTGTCGGCTGCAGGCGTGGAAGCACTTGCCGGTCATCGGCACCACCAGGTTGACCGATTCCAGGTGCGCCGGGCGCTGCACCTCCAGGGACAGATTCAGCGGCTGCCCGCCCAGGTTCGGCGCGCAGGCTGTGATGCGCAGCTGGCCGGGCTGCTCGTCGAAGCCCAGGCGCAACTGGCCGTGTTCGAAGCGGTGGCTCTGGTTCGGGGTATCCGGCAGGTGGCAGCCCAGGCCGAAGGGGCTGAACTGGGTGCGATGCACCGAGCGCCCGGTTTCCAGGTCGAGGAAATACACCGCGCCGTAGCCCAGGTAGTCGAGGTCGGCGATGGTGACGGAGAGCATCCAGCCCGGCGCGTTGATGCACCAGTGGTTCCAGCGCTTGCGCCGGCCGGCGTTGCCGGAGAGCTGGCAGAGTGTCTGCGGCCGTGACGACCAGCCCACTGCCGCGGCGTTCAGGCGGCCGCGCGCATCGCACAGGGGCGGTGCGGCGACGGGCGTCGGCGGGTGGGTAAGGGTGTTCATCGGTCACATCCATGTGGCAACGCGCCGCAGCATGCCGTTTCACGGACTGTCCTACAAGAGAAGCCCGTCACTTCCAGGCCATTTGGCATTCGCTTGAGCACATTCCGAACTTAGGCGCAGAATGGCGGGTCCCACCCGGACACCCTTCAGACTCACAGGACCGCCCCATGACTGTTCTTCGTTCCCTCTGCACCGCAGCACTTCTGGTTGGCTTCAGTTCCGTGGCACTGGCTGATGCCAACGCCGAGGCGGAGAAATTTCTCAAGCAGGTCCATGCCGACAAACTGACCGTACCGGTTTACGCGCAAGTCCAGCAGATGCTCGCCCAGCGCTTCGCCCAGGCCAAGGCGCCGGACAGCAAGAAGGCCGTACTCGACCGCTACCAGGCCAAGGCCAACGCCGAACTGGACCGCGCCGTGGGCTGGGAGAAGATCAAGCCTGATCTGGTCAAGCTCTACACCAGCAACTTCAGCGAGTCCGAGCTCAAGCAACTGAACGATTTCTACGCCTCTCCCCTGGGCCGCAAGGTTCTGGAGAAGATGCCGCGCCTGACCGCCGAATCCGCCCAACTGACCCAGGCCAAACTGCAGACCGCAGTGGACCCGGTGAACAAGCTGATGGCCGACATGGACAAGGAACTGGGCGTGAAGGCCCCGGCCGCACCGGCCAAGAAGCCCTGATCATCCTGATTCCGACCTGACTGAACCGTACTGATTGCCAGCGAGACCCGACATGAGCATGCGTGACCGACTCCAATCCGCCCTGGGCGCCCTCGAACCGCAACACCTCGAGGTGCTCGACGAGAGCCATATGCACAGCCGCGGACAGGAAACGCACTACAAGGCGGTGATCGTCAGCCCGGCCTTCACCGGGCTGAACGCGGTGAAGCGGCATCAGAAGGTCTACGGCACGCTCGGTGAGCTGATGGGCCAGATCCATGCGCTGGCCCTGCACACCTACACCCCTGAGGAATGGGCGCAGCAGGGGCAGGCACCGGATTCGCCGACCTGCCGCGGTGGCAGCAAGCACGATCAGCAGTGAGCGGCGAGCTGACCAAGCGCGTGCGGGGCTGGCCCCGCTCCGTGTAGAATGCGACTCCCAGCGCCGGCCTTTGGCCGGCGCTGTCATTTTCAGCTGTCGATCAGCTTTTGTTTCCCAAGAAGCCCGGTCCGCCCTTTACGCGGGCGACCACTGGAGTGATGCATGACCACCGAAAGAATCGTCGTCGCGGCGTTGTACAAGTTCGTCTCCCTGCCCGACTACGTCGCCCTGCGCGAACCCCTGCTGCAGACCCTGCTGGACAATGGCGTGAAGGGCACCCTCCTGCTCGCCGAGGAAGGCATCAACGGCACCGTCTCCGGCACCCGCGCCGGCATCGACGGCCTGCTCGCCTGGCTGCGCACCGATGCGCGCCTGGCCGATGTGGACCACAAGGAGTCCTACTGCGACGAGCAGCCCTTCTACCGCACCAAGGTCAAGCTGAAGAAGGAAATCGTCACCCTCGGCGTGCCGGGCGTGGACCCCAACGCGAAGGTCGGCACCTACGTCGAGCCCAAGGACTGGAATGCCCTGATTTCCGATCCCGAGGTGCTGCTGATCGACACCCGCAACGACTACGAAGTGGCCATCGGCACCTTCGAAGGCGCCATCGACCCGAAGACCAAGTCGTTCCGCGAATTCCCCGACTACATCCGCGAACATTACGACCCGGCGAAGCACAAGAAGGTCGCGATGTTCTGCACCGGCGGCATCCGCTGCGAGAAGGCCTCGAGCTACATGCTCAACGAAGGCTTCGAGGAGGTCTTCCACCTCAAGGGCGGCATCCTCAAGTACCTGGAGGAAGTGCCCGAGTCCGACACCCTCTGGCGCGGTGACTGCTTCGTGTTCGACAACCGGGTGACCGTGCGCCATGACCTGAGCGAAGGCGACTACGATCAGTGCCATGCCTGCCGCAATCCGATCTCGGTCGAGGATCGCGCCTCCGAACACTACGCACCGGGCATCAGTTGCCCGCATTGCTGGGACTCGCTGTCGGAGAAGACCCGCGCCAGCGCCCGCGAGCGGCAGAAGCAGATCGAGCTGGCGCGTCAGCGCAACCAGCCGCACCCCATTGGCCGTGATCCCCGCGCGGAGAACTGATCCATGACCAGCCGCCTGCTCTACGTGATGGACCCGATGTGCTCCTGGTGCTGGGGGTTCGCCCCGGTGGCCGGGAAGCTGGTGGAGCAGGCGCGCGCCGCAGGTGTGCCGCTGGCGCTGGTGATGGGCGGGCTGCGCACGGGGCAGGGCGCTGCGCTGGAGCCGACCACCAGGCGTTACATCCTCGAACACTGGCATGCGGTGCATGACGCCACCGCCCAGCCGTTCCGCTTCGAAGACGCGTTGCCCGACGGTTTCATCTACGACACCGAGCCGGCCTGCCGTGCAGTGGTCACCGCACGCCGCCTGGACGAGGAGTGCGCCTGGGCGCTGGTCGGCGAGATCCAGCGCGCCTTCTACGCCGAGGGCCGCGACGTGACCCAGGCCAGCGTGCTCACCGAGCTGGCCGAGCACGTGGGCTTGCCGCGCATCGAGTTCGCCGAAGCCTTCGACAGCCAGGACAACCACCTGGCAACCCTGGCCGATTTTTCCTGGGCCCGCGACCTGGGCATCGCCGGCTTCCCCACGCTGCTGGCCGAGCGCGATGGCCAACTGGCCCTGCTGACCAACGGCTACCAGCCGTTGGGCGAACTCGCCCCGCTGCTGGAACGCTGGCTGGAGCGCGGGCGGTATGCCTGAGCTGTCCGCTGACCGCCTGAGCTGGGCGGAGATTCGCCGGCTCGCTTTCCGTCACCGCAAGGCCCTGCTCCTCGCCAACCTGGTCGCCGTGCTGGCGACCGCCTGCAGCGTACCGATCCCGCTGCTGCTGCCGCTGCTGGTAGACGAGGTGCTGCTGGGCAAGGGCGACGCTGCCCTGCAGGTGATGAACCACTGGCTGCCCGAAGGGTGGCACAAACCGGTCGGCTACATCGGCCTGATGCTGTTGGTGACCCTGGTGCTGCGCAGCTGCGCGCTGGTGTTCAACGTGCTGCAGGCCAAGCTGTTCGCGCGGCTGTCCAAGGACGTGGTGTACCGCATTCGCCTGCGCCTGATCGAGCGCCTGAAGCGCATCGCCCTGGGCGAGTACGAAACCCTCGGTGGCGGCTCGGTCAGTGCGCACCTGGTGACCGATCTCGACACCCTCGACAAGTTCGTCGGCGATACCCTGAGCCGCTTCCTGGTCGCGCTGCTGACGCTCTGCGGCACCGCCGGCATCCTGATCTGGATGCACTGGAAGCTGGCGCTGCTGATCCTGTTGTTCAACCCATTGGTGATCTTCGCCACGGTGCAGCTGGGCAAGCGCGTGAAGCACCTGAAGAAGCTGGAGAACGACAGCACCTCGCGTTTTACCCAGGCACTGACCGAAACCCTCGAAGCGATCCAGGAAGTGCGCGCCGGCAACCGCCAGGGCTTCTTCCTCGGTCGCCTGGGCGTGCGCGCCCGCGAAGTGCGCGACTATGCCGTCGCTTCGCAATGGAAGAGTGATGCCGCCGGGCGTGCCAGCGGCCTGCTGTTCCAGTTCGGCATCGACCTGTTCCGCGCCGCGGCCATGCTCACCGTGCTGTTCTCCGACCTGTCCATCGGCCAGATGCTCGCGGTGTTCAGCTACCTCTGGTTCATGATCGGCCCGGTGGAACAACTGCTCAGCCTGCAGTACGCCTTCTACGCCGCCGGCGGTGCGCTGGCCCGCATCAACGAGCTGCTGGCGCGTTCTGACGAGCCACACTACGAACATCGCCGCGACCCGTTCGCCGGGCACACCAGCGTTGGTATCCAGGTGCGCGACCTGAGCTTTGCCTACCGCGACGAACGGGTGCTGGATGGCCTCGACCTGGACATCGCCCCCGGCGAGAAGGTGGCCATCGTCGGTGCCAGTGGCGGCGGCAAGAGCACCCTGGTGCAGCTGCTGCTGGGGCTCTACCAGCCGCAATCCGGCAGCATCCGCTATGGCGGCGCGGCGCTGGAGGAGATCGGCCTGGACTGCGTGCGTGAGCATGTCGCGGTGGTGCTGCAGCATCCGGCGCTGTTCAACGACACGGTGCGAGCCAACCTGACCATGGGCCGCGAGCGTGACGACGAAGCCTGCTGGCGCGCACTGGACGTGGCGCAACTGGCGGACACCATCCGCACCTTGCCGCACGGGCTGGACAGCGTGGTCGGACGTTCCGGCGTGCGCCTCTCCGGCGGCCAGCGGCAGCGCCTGGCGATTGCGCGGATGGTGCTCGCCGAGCCGAAGGTGGTGATCCTCGACGAGGCGACCTCTGCTCTCGACGCCGCCACCGAATACGCCCTGCACCAGGCACTGGAGCGCTTCCTCGAGGGCCGTACCACGCTGATCATTGCCCACCGCCTGTCCGCGGTGAAGCAGGCCGACCGTGTACTGGTATTCGACGGCGGTCGCATCGCCGAGGATGGCGACCACCAGCAACTCATCGCCGGAGGCGGACTTTACGCCCGCCTGTACGGTCACCTGCAGCAGGGTTGATCAGCCGTAGCGGGTGACTTCGAGGAAGGCCACGCAATTGCCCAGGTCGTGGAAGACCCGCGCGCTGCCGATGTCGTTGTAGGGGATGCCCAGCAGCAGGTCGAGCAGCGAGGCGTCGCTGCGGTAGTGCGGGCGCCAGTCCAGCAGGCCTTCGAGGTAGGCGATGTCTGGCACGCCAGGCAGGAAGTTGCCCATCAGCAGACGCCCGCCGGGAAGCAGGCGGGCGAACAGGTTGCGCGTCAGGTCGCGGGCGTCATGGTCGTCCAGCACCTCGTACAGGCCCGGCGAGTAGATCAGGTCGAAATGGCTCAGGTCCTGGCGTCCGTAGAACAGGTCGTCCAGCGTGCATTGCTGTGCCTGAACGCCGAGCGCGGCGTAGCTGGCCTCCACCGTCTGCAGCGACAGCGCCTGGGCATCCAGCGCTGTGAACTGGCGGAAGTGGCCATGGCGCAGCGAGCGCGCGAGCTCGACCTCACGCAGGTGTCCGCAGCCCACGCAGAGGATGCGCGCCTGCCCGCTGAGCTGTTCACAGCAGCGGTCGATCTCCCGCGCCAGCAACTGGCGGCGTGAGCGCAGCGCGCGCGATGCGGGGGCAGAGCTGGCGTAGCGGAACAGTTCTTCGGTGGGGCCGTCGGGCAGCAGCGAGCGCAGGGTGCTGTCGATGCCGTAGAGGTAGTCCATCAGCACGGCATTGCCGGCGCCTTCGCCCATCGGCCGTTCGCGGCGGCGGGGGAAGGGCACCACGCGGGGGGCTTCCGCTGGCGGCGCAGTGCCGCTGGCGAGCGCCAGCAGGCCGGTTTCGTCATCCCGGAGGTGACGCAGCTGCTGTTCGAGTTGCTCGATGGCTTCGGTGAGTGAGTCCGGATGTTGCTGGGTGCCGTTGTCCATGCCGTTCACCTGGGATACCGCTCAGTGAGAAGAAAGCGCCACCGGCTCGGCCGGTGATCCGTTCAACACCTTAGGGGGCGGTTGGCCCCGGGCCATCATCTGAATGAATGACGGCCGCGAAAATTCAGCGTTGCCCCAGCCTCACCAGCAGGCTGACCAGCTCGGCCTGGCGGCTGGTGTGAGTCTTGCGGAACAGCGCGCGCAGCTGGCTGCGCACCGTGTTGATCGAGGTGCCGAGCTGGTCGGCGCATTGTTCGGGGGGCAACCCGCGAACCAGCAGGTCACCCAGGCGCTGTTCGGCCGGGGTGAGGCCGAACAGCTCGCCGAGCAGGCGGCTCTGGCGGTGCGCATCGAGCAAGGCCAGCAGCACCAGCGGACGCTGAAACGGCTGGTTGAAGCTCGCCTCGGCGGGGACCGGCGTGACCAGCAGTTCCTGCCCGCTGCCATCATCCAGTGGCAGCCAGCCGGCCCTGGCCTTGCCGGTGCGTGGTGCGGCATGGCGGACCAGGGCCTGGAGCTTCGCGTCGTGCCGGCGGCAATGCAGACGGCCGAAGACTTCATGGAACAGCCCGACACGCCGCCCCAGCAACTGCCGCGCCGCCTGGTTGGCGTAGAGCACGCGGGCGTTCCCCTCGAGGAGCCACAACGGCGTGGGGTGCTGGTCGAGCAGCAGGTCGCGGTGGGCCAGCTGCTGGCGCATGTCGTCGATACGTCCGAACATCTGCGCGGCGCGGATCAGGTGTTGACTCAGGCGGGACAGCAGGGTCTGTTCCAGCGCATCGGGATAGCGTGCGCCAAGGCTGGTCAGCACCGACAGGTAGACGCCCGAGTTGGCTTGTTCGTGGAGCTTCAGGCAGGACACGTTGTGCATTCCGTTGGGCCGCTGGAACTCCTGGTAATAAGGGTCCCGGGCCATGCGCTGCGAGCCGAATTCCTCGCGGTCGTGGTACCACTGGCCGACTGGGCGGTGGAGCATGAAGCCCTTGGATGGATCGATGGTGCAGAACTCGCGGTTGTAGATCTCGATGGCGCCGGGGTCGCACAGGTTGATCTCGCTCGCCAGTGCGCCACTTTCGGTCTGGTCCCAGAACAACAGGGCGCCCTGCTGGCGACCGCTGGCGGAAATCAGCTCGGTGAGCAGCGGCAGCCAGTTCGCCTCGTCGAGTACGCACTCATAGGTCAGGCCCACCAGCCGGTCGTACTGCCTGTCCATATCCCGACGTGGCATGGCGGCTCCATCCATTGATTGGGATTGCCCGGTCTACCGTGCAGATTGCACTTTGCAGATTGCACGATCGTCTGAGGTATGGCACATGGCCTTCGCTGTCGCAAGGCCATTAATCGGCTGGCGCTGTTCGCTGCCGGGTGGCGATCGAGGGCCTTTCACGCTGTGGAATCGAACTTTTCCGCCGGACGGTGCGCGTAGGGCCTATCCAGCTCATGCCGGACGGTTTGAGGAATTCCCGCGATCGGCTAGAAGTTAAGGAAGGGGCGGCCTGACAGAAAAGTCCCGGGGTGAGGCGTTAGCGCCCCACCTGTGGCCTGCCAGGAATTGATAGAAGGAAGCCGAAACTGGTGATGGATGCAATGGGACTGTTGCCGACCCGGCGTACGACGCGTCTGCTGAAGCTGGTCTGGCCGTTCATGGTCGTTGTCCTGCTACAGACGCTGATCGGCAGCGGAAGCTTCTTCATCCTCTCCGGTGTGCGCGCCTACGTCGGTGGCGAAAGCCTCTGGTCCAAGGGTCAGAAGGACGCCATTCATTACCTGCAGCTCTATGGCCAGAGCCATGATCAGAATGATTACGAGCGCTACCGCACGGCCATTGCCATTCCCCAGGGCGACCGCATGTTCCGCGCCGCCCTCGACCTCAGCCAACCCGATCTGGAACTGGCACGTGCCGGCGCCTTGCAGGGCGGTATCCATCCCGATGATGTCGGCGCGCTGATCTGGCTGTACCGCTGCTTCCACGAGTACAGCTACTTCGACCAGGCGGTGCGGATGTGGATCATCGGCGACGCCTACCTCGACCAGTTGGAAGAACTCTCCGACGAGATGGTCGCGAAGATTCGCGCGAACGACGTGCGACCCGGTGACCTGAGCTATTGGAACGACCGTATCCAGGCGATCAACGATGGTGTCACGCCGGCTGCCATGGCGTTCTCCGCCGCGCTGGGGCAGGGGTCGCGGATGATCATGTGGGTCCTGCTGGTGGTCAACGGCCTGACCGGCCTGGCACTGATCCTGCTGGCGGTCTGGCGCACCCGCAAGCTGCTGCACCAGCAGCGCGCCTTCGAAAGTGCCCTGGACACCGAACGGGAGCGCGCGCAGACGACCCTGGCGGCCATCGGCGATGGCGTGGTGACCCTCGATGCGCACGAATGCATCGCCTACTTCAACCCGGCCGCCGAACGCTTGATCGGCTGGGACAACTCCATGGCCGTCGGCCTGCCGCTGCGCTCGCTGCTGCGGGTGTTCGACGAGAACTCCCAGGTCGAGGGCCTGCCTCTGGTGGGGCAGATCCTGCGGGGCGAGGTCGATGGTGGCAGCGAAACCAGCAAGCTGATCCAGCGCCTGGACGGCACCAGCGTCGCGGTGACCCTGGTGGCCACGCCCATCCATGCCGATCGCCGGGTGGTCGGCGTGGTGCTGGTGCTTCACGACATGACTCGCGAGCGTCAATACATGGCGAGCCTGTCCTGGCAGGCTACCCACGATGCGCTGACCGGCCTGACCAACCGCCGCGAATTCGAATTCCGTCTGAAGCAGGCCCTGGAAAGCTCGGCGGACTCCCACGACCCGCATTCGCTGATGTACCTGGACCTGGACCAGTTCAAGCTGGTCAACGACACCTGCGGCCACGCCGCCGGCGACGAGCTGCTGCGCCAGGTCTGCTCCGTGCTGCAGCAGTGCCTGCGCGACGGCGATACCCTGGCGCGCCTGGGTGGCGACGAGTTCGGCATCCTCCTGGAGCACTGCCCGGCCGATCTCGCGGTGCAGATCGCCGAACGCATCCGCCTGACCGTGCAGGCGCTGCACTTCATGTGGGAAGGCCGTGGCTTCAACATCACCGTGAGCATCGGCGTGGTGCATATTTCCACCCTGCTGGTGTCGGTGGAGGAAGCCCTGCGCTGCGCGGACATGGCCTGCTACATGGCCAAGGAAAAGGGTCGCAACCGCGCCCAGGTGTTCCGCCCGGACGACACCGAGCTGTCCAACCGCGTCGGCGAGATGGCCTGGGTGCAACGCATCCGCCTGGCGCTGGAGGAAGAGCGTTTCTGCCTTTATGCCCAGTCGATCTTCCCGGTCGAGCCGCGGGCCATGGAAGGGGCTCACGTCGAGTTGCTGCTGCGCCTGAACGACGAGTGCGGCCGGCTGGTGGCGCCGATCAACTTCATCCCCGCGGCCGAGCGCTACGGGCTGATGCCGGACATCGACCGCTGGGTGGTCGAGAACGCCTTCAGGACCCTGGCCGAACGCATCGCCGACGGTGGTTACGAACCGATCCACACCTGCGCCATCAACCTCTCCGGCGCCACCATCGGTGACGAGACCTTCCTCGACTTCCTCCGCGAGGTCCAGCCGCGCTACGGCATCGAGCCGTCCAGCGTGTGCTTCGAGATCACCGAGACCAGCGCCATCGCCAACCTGGTCAACGCCACGCGTTTCATCCAGGAACTCAAGTCGCTGGGCTACCGTTTCTCGCTGGATGACTTCTGCGCCGGCATGTCGTCCTTCGTGTACCTCAAGCACCTGCCGGTGGACTACCTGAAGATCGACGGCAGCTTCATCAAGGACATGCTCGAGGACCCCATCGACCGCGCCATGGTCCAGGTCATCAACCAGATCGGCCACGTGATGGGCAAGCGCACGGTGGCGGAGTTCGTCGAGACCCAGGAAATCCTCGAACTGCTGCGCGAAATCGGCATCGACTACGCCCAGGGCTACGGCCTGGCCCGGCCGCAGCCGTTCAATGACAGCTTCCTGCGTGAGACGCACGTCGCAGCCGTAGCATCTGACACAACCTCCGGACGGTGACGCGCCGCCAAGACAGGACTAACCTGAGGCCTGATTTACCGGTGCTTGCATGGATTGACCAGCAACGGAGTCCTGGATGAACGACACCTTTGTTCGCAGTGGGCCGCTCAAGGAGCTTTCCAGCTATCCGCACTGGGCCCAGCGCCTGGTGCAGGAGTGCGAGGCCAGTCGCCTGGCCGTCGTCGAGCACCCCCTCTACGCGCGAATGCGTGACGGCCAGCTGAGCCGCCAGACCATGCGCGCCTTCCTCATCGGTGGCTGGCAGGTGGTGGAGCAGTTCCCCCTGTACATGTCCCACAATCTGCTCAAGACGCGGTTCGGTCGCAGCCCCGGCGAAGACATGGCACGGCGCTGGCTGATGCGCAATATCCGCGTCGAGCTCAACCATGCCGACTACTGGGTACGCTGGGCCGAGGCCTACGGTGTCACCCTGGCTGAACTCAAGGCCCAGCTGGTGCCCGCCGAACTTCACGCCCTCGGCCACTGGTGCTGGCACAGCTGCGCGACCGAAGAATTGGCGCTGGCCATGGCGGCCACCAACTACGCCATCGAAGGCGCTACCGGCGACTGGTCGGCGCTGGTCTGCTCCACCGACACCTACGAACGCACCCTGCCGGCCGGCACCCGCAAGGACGCCATGCGCTGGCTGAAGATGCACGCCCGTTACGACGACGATCATCCCTGGGAGGCCCTGGAGATCATCTGCACCCTGTGCGGCCCGCAACTCGCCATGCCGCGCTGCCTGGCCCTGCGCGAGGCGATCTGCAAGAGCTACGGCTACATGCGCATGTTCCTCGACCAGTGCCTGGCGCTGGAACAGGTGCACGGGGACAAACGGCGGGGGCCGATGCAGATCGCCGGCTGAGAGGTGGACCTCCCAGCCGTATCCGCACTCAGGGCACGAGAATGATCTTCTCGCTGCTGCCTTCGTTGATCTCGTGGTAGCGCTGCACGCCTTCGCCCAGCGGCACTTCGCGCAGGCCGGTTGGTAGTGGCAGCCTGCCATCGTCGAACCACTGGCCGAACTGACGCAGCATCGCGGCGCAGGCCACCGTGTCGTACAGCAGCGAATTCACGCCCACCACCGAACCGCCCCGGCGATACAGCGCCAGGGCCGGCAGCTGCACGTGGCCGTCCACGGGAGCGGCGATGATGGCGATACGTCCGAAGGTGGCCAGGGCAGAAACCGCGGCCGGTAGCCAGAAACCGGTGGTGTCGAAGATCACCTCGGCGCCGCCGGGAAAGTGTTCTTCCACCTGCGCCGCCAGGGTGTCGGCCGACCCCAGCAGGAGGCTCGGCACGCCCTGGGCCTGCAGCTCCACCTGCGATTCGGCGCGGCGCACCGCGCCCAGCACCTGGGCGCCGCGCGCCTTGGCCAGGGAAATGGCCGCCGCACCGACGGCGCCGGAACCGATCACCAGCAGGCGGGTGCCGGCGCCGACCTGGCTGCGCTCCAGTGCGTCCCAGGCGGTGGTGAAGGGCACACCGCAGCTGGCCGCCTGGGCGAAGCTCATGCGCTTGGGCATCAGGGCCACGCCGCCGGCCGGCACGCTCATCAGCTGGGCGTGGCTGCCGTTGCGGGTGAAGCCCAGGCCCTTGCCGGTGCCCCAGACGGACTTGCCCAGCAGTTCGGCCGGGCCTTTCACCACGGTGCCGGCGAAGTCGCGGCCGGGCACACGGGGCAGGGTGGTGTAGGGGAAGCGGCCGAGGACGTTCTTCACGTCGCTGGGGTTCAGGCCGGCAGCCTGGATTTCCACCAATACTTCCTCGGCGGCGGGCACCGGGTCGGCGATCTCGGTGAAGCTCAGGGCGGCGAGGTCGCCGGTGCGGTCGAACTGCAGGGCTTTCATGGGCACGGGTCCTTGGCAATCAGTTGTAGGGGGGGACTCAGTGGAGCCAGCGGGTCAGCAGCGGCAGGACGTTCTCGCCGATCTGCATGCCCAGCAGGCCGACCAGCGCCACCAGCGGCGGCGCTGGCGAGCGGAAGTCGAGGAAGTGGTAGGCGAGGCCGACGGCGATGCCGATGGCCAGGGAAATCAGGTAACTCATGCTGTCCTCCGCGGGTGGTTCCGGCGGCTGGCGGGAATGGAGCCAGTCTAGGAGCCGCGCCGGGGCGCCGCCGGTCATTGGCTTCGGAATATCGGACAGATGTCGGTGGGGAGTATTGGATGGGCGTGTGCCCGCGTAGGAGCGGACTTCGTCCGCGATGTGCCTCCTCGCTCTGAAGTGTCCTGCGTCGCTTCGGTGTGCGCTGACGGATGGGGTTTCGCCTCTCGGCGAGTCCCTTTTGTCAAACGCCACAAAAGGAACCAAAAAGTCTTGCCCCTCCATCCGGTTTTTCGCTTAGGCGAAAAATTCCCTCGTTGAAGCGGAGTTTCAGGGGCATTCCGGAGCGCTTGGAGGTTTCTCTGGAAGTCTTCTAGAAACTGGAGCCAGAACCAGAACCAGAACCAGAACTAGAGCCAGAGCGTGTAGCAAGCTCGCTCCTACGAAAGGCCCGGCTTACCGCGCGCAATACTCTGAAGGCGCCACACCCAGCTCGCGGCGGAACATCTCGCTGAAACTCCCTGGCTGATACCCCAGCCCATCGGCGATCTGGCTCACCGCGATGCCTTCGTTGAGCTGCGCCACCGCGGTGGCCAGCTGCACCTGCCGGCGCCATTGGGCGAAGCCCATGCCCAGGCTGCGCTGGAACAGCCGGGCCAGGGTCCGCACGCTAGCGCCGGCGTCGGCGGCGTGCTGTTCGAAGGAAACCTCCTGGCTCGGCTCGGCCATCACTGCCAGGCACAGGTTCAGCAGGCGGCGGTCGGAGTCGTCCGGCAGCGGCACGCGCAACAGCAGGCTGCGGGCGCGTTGCAGCTCCAGCACGGCCAGTTGCGACAGCGCCTGGTAGTAGTCGGTGTCCGGCTCGTGCTCCTGTTCCACCAGCCGGACGATCAGCTCGCGCAGCAGTCCGCCCACTTCGAAGGCCTGCACCTGCTCGCCGAGGGCGTCCGCCGTTCCCGGCCGCAGGTAGATGTTGCGCATCTGCAATTCGCTGACCACGCGGATGCCGTGGGGCACCTGCGGCGGTAACCAGACGGCGCGGTTGGGCGGCACCAGCAGGGCTTCGGAAGGTGTCTCCAGCCACATCACCCCGGACATCGCGTAGAGCACCTGCCCCCAGTCGTGGGCGTGCGGTTCGATGTGCAGCCCACGCGGGTAGCTGCGGGCCAGGGCGCGAAGCGAGGCCGGTGTGGCGTCGAAATCAGGGGGAGCGGCGCGGGCCATAGTCCGATTCGGGCAGGGGAGATGGGCCGCATGGTAGCTGCCGCACGGCGCCCTGACGAGAGCGCGGCACTCGCACTGGCAGGCGGGCGCACCACCTTGTCACGATTTCTTTACGGTGCGGCGGCATGCCGCACGGGGCTGTGAGCGGTGTAAGGATTTCTTGCCGGGCGACCGTCGCCACTGCGTCGCGGGTGGTCCGTACCCGGCTTGTTCCGGGGCTCGCCGGCGGGTGAGATGAAGGCATTCCAGACGCCTGGACGGCCCTGTGCCGATCCAGCCGATAACGACAACGAGGAGGCCGGATGAACGCCGTGACCAAGATCGAACAACACAACCCCATCGGCACCGACGGCTTCGAGTTCGTCGAATTCACCGCCCCTGACGCCCAGGGTATCGAACAGCTGCGCCAGCTGTTCACCGGCATGGGCTTCACCGAGACCGCCAAGCACCGTTCCAAGGAAGTCTTCCTGTTCCAGCAGAACGACATCAACATCGTGCTCAACGGCAGCCCCACCGGCCACGTCCACGAGTTCGCCAAGAAGCACGGCCCGAGCGCCTGCGCCATGGCGTTCCGGGTGAAGAACGCCGCGCAGGCCGCCGCCTATGTCGAATCCCAGGGCGCGAAACTGGTGGGCAGCCACGCCAACTTCGGCGAACTGAACATCCCCTGCGTCGAGGGCATCGGCGGATCCCTGCTGTATCTCGTCGACCGCTATGGCGACAAGAGCATCTATGACGTCGACTTCGAGTTCATCGAAGGCCGCAGCGCCAACGACAACGCCGTCGGCCTGCTCTGCATCGACCACCTGACCCACAACGTCAAGCGCGGCCAGATGGATGTCTGGTCCGGCTTCTACGAGCGCATCGCCAACTTCCGCGAGATCCGCTACTTCGACATCGAAGGCAAGCTCACCGGCCTGCTGTCCCGCGCCATGACCGCGCCCTGCGGGAAGATCCGCATCCCGATCAACGAGTCGGCGGACGACAAGTCGCAGATCGAGGAATTCATCCGCGAGTACCACGGCGAAGGCATCCAGCACATCGCCCTGACCACCGAGGACATCTACGCCACCGTGCGCCAGCTGCGCGCCAACGGCGTGGACTTCATGAGCACCCCGGACACCTACTACGCCAAGGTCGACACCCGTGTCGCCGGCCACGGCGAGCCGCTGGATCAGTTGCGCGAGCTGAACATCCTGATCGACGGCGCACCGGGTGACGACGGCATCCTGCTGCAGATCTTCACCAACACGGTGATCGGCCCGATCTTCTTCGAGATCATCCAGCGCAAGGGCAACCAGGGCTTCGGCGAGGGCAACTTCAAGGCGCTGTTCGAATCCATCGAGGAAGACCAGATTCGCCGTGGCGTGATCTCCGACCAGTAACGCGCTTGCAGGGCGGCCGCGCAGTCAGCGTGGCCGCCTGCGGAGAACCGCCATGCTCACCCTGTATTCCTACTGGCGTTCCAGCGCTGCCTACCGCGTGCGCATTGCCCTCGGCCTCAAGGGCCTGGCCTACCGCCAGGTGCCGGTGCACCTGGTGAAGGACGGCGGCCAGCAGCATGCCGCCGAGTACAAGTCGCTCAACCCGCAGGCGCTGGTGCCGCTGCTGGTGGATGGCGACGCGCGCATCGCCCAGTCCCTGGCCATCCTCGAATACCTCGACGAAACCCATCCGCAACCCGGCCTGCTGCCGCGTGATGCGCTGCAACGCGCTCAAGTCCGCGCGCTGTCCCTGCACATTGCCTGCGATATCCATCCGCTGAACAACCTGCGCGTGCTGCACTACCTCAGCGGCCCGCTGGCGGTGACGGACGAGGCGAAGAACGCCTGGATCCGCCACTGGGTCGAGACCGGCCTGCGCGCGGTGGAGGAGGGCGTCGCCCACTGGAGCGGCCCGCTGTCCCTCGGCGAGCGCCCCGGCTATTTCGAGGCCTGCCTGATTCCCCAGCTGTACAACGCCCGCCGCTTCGATTGCGACCTCAGCGGATGCCCGCGCCTGCTCGCCATCGCCGCGCGCTGCGAGACCCTCGACGCCTTCCAGCAGGCCGCCCCGGAGGTGCAGCCCGACGCCCAGTAAGCCCCAGATCAGCCCGCTCGTTCCACCGCTCTTTAGCCTTGCCTTGCCCGCACCGTCTGGCCACAAGCCGGGCGGCCGATTCCCGTCACAGATAAAAACAACAGGTGACGCATGACGCGTGAAACTCAACACGCAGGCCAGCTCCAGCGCGGCCTGAAGAATCGCCATATCCAGTTGATCGCCCTCGGCGGCGCCATCGGTACCGGGCTGTTCCTCGGCTCGGCCGGGGTGCTCAAGTCCGCCGGCCCGTCAATGATCCTCGGCTACGCCATTGCCGGTTTCATCGCCTTCCTGATCATGCGCCAGCTCGGCGAGATGATCGTCGAGGAGCCCGTCGCCGGCTCCTTCAGCCACTTCGCACACAAGTATTGGGGCGGATTCGCCGGTTTCCTCTCGGGCTGGAACTGCTGGGTGCTCTACATCCTGGTGGGCATGTCGGAGCTCACCGCGGTGGGCAAGTACATCCACTACTGGTGGCCGGACGTGCCGACCTGGGCGACCGCCGCGCTGTTCTTCGTGGTGGTCAACGCCATCAACCTGTTCAACGTGAAGGCCTTCGGTGAGGCGGAGTTCTGGTTCGCCATCATCAAGGTCGCGGCCATCGTCGGCATGATCGCCCTGGGCTGCTACCTGCTGGCCAGCGGCACCGGCGGCGAGCAGGCAGCGGTGAGCAACCTGTGGGCCCATGGCGGCTTCTTCCCCAACGGCATCAGCGGGCTGGTGATGGCCATGGCGATCATCATGTTCTCCTTCGGCGGACTGGAGATGCTCGGCTTCACCGCCGCCGAGGCCGATCAGCCGAAAAAGGTGATCCCCAAGGCGATCAACCAGGTGATCTTCCGCATCCTGATCTTCTACATCGGCGCGCTCGCCGTGCTGCTCTCGCTGACGCCGTGGGACAGCCTGCTGCAGACCCTGAACGCCTCCGGCGACTCCTACAGCGGCAGTCCCTTCGTGCAGATCTTTTCGATGATCGGTAGCGGCACCGCCGCCCACGTCCTCAACTTCGTGGTGCTCACCGCGGCGCTGTCGGTCTACAACAGCGGGACTTATTGCAACGGCCGCATGCTGGTGGGCCTGGCGGAGCAGGGCGATGCCCCGCGTGCGCTGGCCAAGGTGGATAGCCGCGGCGTGCCGGTGCGCTCGCTGATGGTGTCGGCGGCGGTGACCTTCCTCGCCGTGCTGGTGAACTACCTGGTGCCGGCCCGTGCGCTGGAGTTGCTGATGTCCCTGGTGGTGGCCGCGCTGGTGATCAACTGGGCGATGATCAGCCTGGCGCACCTGAAATTCCGCGCGCGCATGGATGCCGACGGCACGCGCACTGCCTTCCGCGCCGTGGCGTATCCGGCGGCCAACTGGCTGTGCCTGGGCTTCGTGGTGTTCATCCTCGGCGTCATGCTGCTCACCCCGGGCATCCAGGTGTCGGTCTACGCGATCCCGGTCTGGCTGCTGGTGATGTACGGCTGCTATCGCCTCAAGCGCCAGGATTCGGTGCGTGGCGAAGCGCCGGCGGCGCTGGTGGACTGAGTCGCCCGACTTTGAGACGGGCCGCCCGTGATTGACCGCGCGGCCCGACCTTTCCTAGAGTGACCGGGCCATTTTTCGTCAGAGGGATACTCATGAAAAAAGCACTTTGGCTGCTCGCGGCCGCCGTGCCGGTCCTCCTCGTCGCCTGCGGCGGCGAAGAGAAGAAAGCCCCCCAGGTCGACGCGCTGGTCCTGCCCGGCGACGCCAAGCTGGACTCGCGCAGCGTCTCGTACAAGTGCGAGGACGGTCGCAAGATCAGCGTGCAGTACCTGAACAAGGGCGACAACAGCCTGGCCGTGGTGCCGGTGACCGATGCCTCCAGCCTGGTCTTCGCCAACGTCATCTCCGCCTCCGGCGCCAGGTACGCTGCTGGCCAGTACGTCTGGTGGACCAAGGGTGAAGACGCCACCCTGTACAAGGACTGGAAAGGCGGTGAACCCGCCGACGGCGTGGCCTGCAAGGAACGCTGATTCCTCTTGTGGCACCCGAACGAAAAAGCCCGGCAGATGCCGGGCTTTTTCATGGGCGGGCAGGAAGCGAACCCGCTGCCGGTCGGGTTCGCGAGCTCGCTCCTACAAGAGCAGGCCTACGCCAGATCCGTTTTTCGTAGGAGCGAGCTTGCTCGCGAACCACCGTCGCACCTGCCGCTAGAAGGTGAACTCCAGGTTCACCGTCGGCGTCGAGGTGCGCGTACCGCGTCCGCCATCCACGCCGAACTTGTTGTGCCAGTACTCGTAGCCCACGCCCAGCCACAGGTTCGGCTGGCGCTTGGTGCCGGGCAGGGTGGCGAACATCAGCGAGGTGCGGACCAGCGTTTCCGGCGCGGTGTCGTTGTCGTTGTAGTCCTCGCCCTTTTCCCCGGTGTAGTTCACGAAACCCTGGAACTTCGCCCCGTGGTCGCCCAGCTGGAACGGACGCAGCCACGTCAGGTTGACCATGTAGGTGGTGTCGAAGGTGTGGTCCGGGTGTTTCGCGTTGGGGATGCCGGAGTGGTTCTTCTCGCGGTAGTAGAACAGCGAGAGGTCGAGCACGCCGGGGCTGTTGAACTTGAGGGTGGGGCCGAACACCAGGGCGCGCTTCTTCGCCGAACCGAGGTTGTTGTTGCGGCTGGCGTCGAAGCCGAAGGTGAAGGCGTGATCCTTCACCAGGCCCGTGCCCTGCGGCAGGTCGAACACCCGCGAGGCGTACAGCTGGCTGCGGAATACGCCGTAGACCTCGCTGCTGCCGTGGTCGGTGCCCTTGCGCGGGTCATTGCTGTCGGACTGCAGCACATCGAGGTGGAAGAAGTTGCTGCCGTAGCGGTAACCGTCGGCGTGGCTGAAGCTGAAGATGCGCTTGCTGATGTCGTGCGGGTTGTTCGGGTTGGTGAAACCCTTGCCGTAGCGGAAGCCCAGCGTGTTGCTGGTCCACTCGAAGAAGCGATCATCGTCATCGGCCTGCGCCATGCCCAGCGGGGCAAGCACCAGCGCGGTACCGAGGGCGAACCGGCGGCCGTTGCTCAGGCGGCGGCTGGAACGCGGTTGGGAGCGGGCGGCGCCAAGGGCCGTCATCGCGGAAGAAACCATGCTGCACCTCTGTTCTTGTTTTTGTGGCTTCGGGGCCGGCGTCCCGCCGGGTGAACGGCGGTCGGTGACAGGCTGGGTTCTAATGGTGAATTGATGACATTGCAAGAAAAACTTGTACACAAATCCGTATACAAAAATTGACGCAAAAGTCAGGAACGGGCGCTTTGGCGCGAACCAGATGGCTTCGGGACAGGTGCGTTGGTGCGCGGTATCCTGACCTTCATTTCCGTACTGAATCCTTCCCATGCTGCAGATTTCCAACACCGTGCAGATCCCCGACGCCGAGATCGAGCTGAACGCCATCCGCGCCCAGGGTGCCGGCGGGCAGAACGTCAACAAGGTGTCCAGCGCCGTGCACCTGCGCTTCGACGTGCACGCGTCCTCCCTGCCGGCCTTCTACAAGGAGCGCCTGCTGGCCCTGAGCGACCAGCGCATCACCAGCGATGGCGTGGTGGTGATCAAGGCGCAGCAATACCGGACCCAGGAGCAGAATCGCGAGGACGCGCTGAACCGACTGGCGGCGTTGATCCTCAGCGTCACGAAGGTGGAGAAGAAGCGCCGCCCGACCAAACCGACGCTGGGCTCGAAGACGCGCCGGCTGGAAGGCAAGAGCAAGCGTGGGGCGATCAAGGCGGGGCGGGGGAAGGTGGATTTCTGAAGCATCGCCGCCCCTGTAGGTGCGGGCCATGCCCGCGATTGCGCGCATGGCGCGCTCCTACAGGGAACTGTGTCGCGGGACGTCAGTGCACCAGCATTCCGGTGAACACATACGCCTGCGCCAGCGTGATCAGCCCGATGAACGCGGCGAAGATCAGGCTGTGCTTGACCGTGAAGCGGAACAGGTCCGACTCGCGCCCGACCATCCCGGTCGCTGCGCAGGCCACGGCGATCGACTGCGGCGAGATCATCTTGCCGGTCACACCGCCGGTGGTGTTGGCCGCCACCAGCAACGTGTCGCTGACCCCGAGCTGGTGCGCGGTGGTTGCCTGCAGTGAGCCGAACAGGGCGTTGGACGAGGTGTCCGACCCGGTCAGAAACACCCCCAGCCAGCCGAGGAACGGCGAGAAGAACGGGAAGGCCGCGCCGGTTCCTGCCAGCACCAGTGCCAGGGTCGTGGACATCCCCGAGTAGTTGGTGACGAAGGCGAACGCCAGCACCATGCCGATGGTCAGCACCGGCCACTTCAGCTCCTTCAGCGTTTCGCCGAAGGTCGCTGCGCCGCTCTTCACGTCGATGCGCAGGATGGCCATGGCGATCAGCGCCGCGAGGAAGATCGCCGTACCGCTGGCCGACACCAGGTCGAACTTGTAGATCGCCGGCATGGGCGTCGGATTGGCGACAATGGGCGCGGCCTTGAGCACCAGCTGATCGAGATAGGGCACGGCAATCACCGCCACCCAGTTTTCCAGCGTACCGCCGGGCAGGAACAGCGCCTTGAACGGCTTCATGGTCCAGAGGGTCACCAGCACGGTGAGGATCAGGAACGGCGACCAGGCCTTGAAGATCTGCCCGATGCTGTACTGCGATTCCCGGCGTTGACCGCCACCACCACCGACGCCGCCCAGCGTCGCGGTGCCGTCGGCGTTGAGGCTGGAGAACTCGGTCTCACGCACGTTCGCCGGCTGCCACACGCGCAGGAACAGGGTCAGGCAGACCATGCTCAGCAGTGCCGAGGTGATGTCAGGCAGTTCCGGGCCGATGAAGTTGGAGGTGAGGAACTGGCTGATGGCGAAGGTGCCGCCGGCCACCAGCAGCGCCGGCCAGGTCTCGCGGATGCCGCGCCAGCCGTCCATCATCGCCACCAGCCAGAAGGGTACGATCACTGACAGGATCGGCAGCTGTCGCCCGGCCATCGCGCCGATCTTGAAGGCGTCCACCCCCGATACCTGCCCGGCGACGATGATCGGGATGCCCAGTGCGCCGAAGGCCACCGGCGCGGTGTTGGCGATCAGGCACAGCCCGGCGGCGTACAGCGGGTTGAAGCCCAGGCCGACGAGCAGCGCCGCGGTGATCGCCACGGGCGCGCCGAATCCCGCCGCGCCTTCGAGGAAGGCACCGAAGGAGAAGCCGATCAGCACCACCTGCAGGCGCTGGTCGACAGTGATCGACAGCACCGAGCTGCGGATGATCTCGAACTGCCCGCTCTTCACCGTCAGCTTGTAGAGGAACACCGCCGCCACGATGATCCAGGCGATCGGCCAGAGTCCGTAGAAGAAGCCGTAGACCGCCGAGGCCAGCGCCTTGTCCACCGGCATGTGGTAGACGCTGATGGCGATCAGCAGCGACAGCACCAGGGTGATGGTTCCGGCGACGTGGCCCTTCAGGCGCAACACCGCCAGGGCGAGGAAGAAGAAGATGATCGGCACGAGGGCCGCCAGGGCCGACAGGCCGAGGCTGCCAAGCGGGGTATAGAGCTGCTGCCAGGTTTGCATGGGGATTGTCCCTTGTTGTTGTCGGAGGCAAAGCGTCAGCGGTGGATAACTCTTCTCGGTGGTTCACTTCCGGGAGGCGCATGCCTGGGCGGCGCACGCGCCGGCAGGCATTGAAAAAGCCCCGCAACGCGGCGCGTAGCGGGGCTTCTGCAAGCGGATTCAGGCAAGCTGTTCGGGGTGTCGTCGCCGGCTCGCTTGAGGCCGGCGACGACCACCTCCCGGCTGGTGGCTGTCCGTCGCCAGGGGCGCGTGAGCGCTTTCAAAGCGCGGCCACTCCGGCGCTGGCGACCTGCGCATCCTCGCCGGCCCTCACCCCGGAAACGCCCACCGCGCCGATCACCTGGCCGTCCAGCACGACCGGCACGCCGCCTTCGAGCGAGGTGATCAGCGGCGCGCTGACGAAGGCGGTGCGGCCGCCGTTGACCATGTCCTCGTAGCCCTTGGTTTCGCGCCGGCCGAGTGCCGCGCTACGGGCCTTCTCGGTGGCGATGTAGGCGCTGGCCGGGGCGCAGCCGTCGAGGCGTTCCAGGGCCAGCGGGTGGCCGCCGTCGTCGACCACCACAATGGATACCGCCCAATGATTGCGCTGCGCTTCGGCACGCGCGGCGGCGAGGATGCGGCCGACTTCCTGCTGCGTCAGAACGGCTTTGTTGAGCATGCTTGCACCTCGCCTTGGGGTTGCGGCGCGTCGGCCAGGGCTTCTTCCACCAGTTCGATCCAGTGCCGCACCGGTGTGCGGCCGGCACCGCCCAGGTGCGTCTGGCAGCCGATGTTGGCGGTGACGATGACTTCCGGAGCACCGCTCTCCAGCGCCTTCAGGCGGTTGTCGCGCAGTCGTTTCGACAGCTCCGGCTGGGTCAGCGAATAGGTCCCGGCGGAACCGCAGCACAGGTGGCTGTCCGGCACGCCGGTGAGGCTGAAGCCCAGGCGCGTGAGCACGCCTTCCACCGCACCGCCAAGCTTCAGCGCGTGCTGCAGCGTGCACGGGCAATGGAAGGCCAGGCGCCGGTCGCCGTGCAGGTGCAACTCCTCCAGCGGCTCGTCGCGCAGCACGTCGGACAGGTCGCGCGACAGCTCGCTGACCCGCCGGGCCTTGGCCGCGTACTGCGCATCGCGCGCCAGCAGATGGCCGTAGTCACGGACGAAGGCGCCGCAGCCGCTGGCCGTCTGCACGATGGCCTCGGCGCCAGCCTGGATCGACGGCCACCAGGCGTCGATGTTCCTGCGCGCCCGCTCCAGCCCCTGTTCCTGGGCGTTCAGGTGATAGTCCACGGCGCCGCAGCAGCCGGCATCCGCCGCCGGGATGATGCTGATGCCGAGGCGATCCAGCACCCGCGCGGCGGCGGCATTGGTGTTGGGCGAAAGGGCCGGCTGCACGCAGCCTTCGAGCATCAGCATGCGCCGCGCGTGACGCGGCTTCGGGCGCTCCACGGGCGGGTGCGGATGACGCGGGAGTTTGCTCTGCAGGCCTTCTGGCAGCAGCGGATAGAACGTTCGCCCGGCCTTGGCCAGCGCGCCGAACAGTGCGGCATTCGGCACCACGGCGCGCAAGCCCTGGCGGATCAGGCGTTCGCTGAAGGGGCGCGGCACCTGCTCCTCGACCACTGCGCGACCGATATCCAGCAGGTTGTGGTAATCCACGCCGGAGGGGCAGGTGGTTTCGCAGTTGCGGCAGCTCAGGCAGCGGTCCAGGTGCTCGCGGGTGCTGGCGCTGGGCTCGGCGCCTTCGAGCACCTGCTTGATCAGGTAGATGCGCCCGCGCGGGCCGTCCAGTTCGTCGCCCAGCAACTGGTAGGTCGGGCAGGTGGCGGTGCAGAAGCCGCAGTGCACGCAGGAACGCAGGATGCGCTCGGCTTCCTCGGCGCGCGGCAGGTGCCTGGCCTGTTCGCTCAGGTTGGTTTGCATCAGAGCTCCCTGTACATCCGGCCGGGATTGAAGATGCCCTGCGGGTCGAGCTGTTGCTTGAGGCTGCGGTGGTAGCGCAGCAGCGCGGCGGGCAGTGGGTGGAAG
Organism: Pseudomonas sp. BB438; assembly: GCF_057180225.1. NCBI lineage: Bacteria > Pseudomonadati > Pseudomonadota > Gammaproteobacteria > Pseudomonadales > Pseudomonadaceae > Pseudomonas > Pseudomonas sp. BB438. Next base: position 4,749,320 of record NZ_CM170001.1, on the reverse strand, counting down.
CCATCGTCCCCCGGTGTGTAACGCGTGGCATGGCCGCCGACTTCGGCGACGCTGTGGCGGATCAGGCCCGCGTCCGCTTCGGACTTGAGCCAGCGCTGTGCGCCGCCCCAGTCGATCAGCTGTTCGCCCGGCAGGGAGAGTGCCGGCGTGGCGTTGGGCAGTGACAGTCGCCACAGCGTGCCGGGACCGGCGAAGAACCCCAGGCGCTGCTCGCGCAGGTCCTGCCAGTAGCCGCTGTCGATCTCCTCGCCACCCAGGCGCAAACGTGCGGAGCACACCGAGCCTTCGCCGCCTTCCAGGCGCAGGTTCAGTGCGCTGCCGTCGTGGCAGGCGGCAGTGATCGGGATCGGCTGCACGCCCCATTCCGCGAGTTCCCCCAGCGCCTGGTGAACATCCATTTCCAGGCGCAGGCTGGCGCACATCCGGGGTTTGGGCAGCACCTTCATCGAGACTTCGGTGATCACCCCCAGGCAACCGAAACTGCCCGCCAGCAGGCGCGACAGGTCGTAGCCGGCGACGTTCTTCATCACCTCGCCGCCGAAGCGCAGCAGCTTGCCGTGGCCGGTGATCAGCCGGGTGCCCAGCACGTAGTCGCGTACCGAGCCGGACCAGGGCCGGCGCGGCCCGGACAGACCGGCGGCGACCATGCCGCCGAAGGTGGCGCCGCCCCCGGCGGAGCCGTTGGAGTAGTTTGGGGGCTCGCACGGCAGCATCTGGCCGGCGTCCTCCAGCGCGGCTTCGATCTCCGCCAGCGGGGTGCCGGCGCGGGCGGTGAGCACCAGTTCGGTCGGGTCGTAGCGGACGATGCCGCAGTGGGGGCGGGTGTCCAGCTCCACGCCGTTCACCGGGCGGCCGAGCAAGGCCTTGCTGTCGCCGCCACGGATGCGCAGCGGTGTTCGCAGGTTGAGCGCGTGGTTCACCTGCTCGAGCAGGTCGGCGCTGGCATCGGGCATCAGAAGCGCTCCAGGTCGGGGAAGGGCAGCTGCCCGTGGTGCACGTGCAGTGCGCCGAATTCCGCGCAGCGGTGCAGGGTCGGTATGTTCTTGCCGGGATTGAGCAGACGGTCCGGGTCGAACGCCGCCTTCACGGCGTGGAACAGGGTCAGCTCGTCGCTGTTGAACTGCGCGCACATCTGGTTGATCTTCTCGCGCCCGACGCCGTGTTCGCCGGTGATGCTGCCGCCCACCGCCACGCAGAGTTCGAGGATCCTGCCGCCGATGGCTTCGGCGCGTTCCAGCTCGCCGGGCACGTTGGCATCGAAGAGGATCAGCGGGTGCATGTTGCCGTCGCCGGCATGGAACACGTTGGCCACGCGCAGGCCGAATTCTTCCGACAGCTCGGCAATGCCGTGCAGCACACGTGGCAACTCACGGCGCGGGATGGTGCCGTCCATGCAGTAGTAGTCCGGCGAAATACGCCCCACCGCCGGGAAGGCGTTCTTGCGCCCGGCCCAGAAGCGCACGCGCTCGGCCTCGTCGCAGGCCAGGCGCACGTCGGTGGCGCCGGCCGCGCGCAAGACGCCGTCGACGCGCTCGCAGTCGTCCTGCACATCGGCTTCCACGCCGTCCAGTTCGCACAGCAGGATGGCCGCGGCGTCCACCGGATAGCCGGCGTGGATGAAGTCCTCGGCGGCGCGGATCGACAGGTTGTCCATCATCTCCAGTCCGCCGGGGATGATGCCGGCGGCGATGATCTCGGCCACCGCACGGCCGGCCTTTTCCACCGAATCGAAACTGGCCAGCAGCACCCGTGCCACCTGAGGGCGCGGTAGCAGCTTGACGGTGACCTCGGTGACGATGCCGAGCATGCCCTCGGAACCGGTGAACAGCGCCAGCAGGTCGAGCCCGGGGCTGTCCAGGGCGTCGCTGCCCAGCGTCAGGTGCTCGCCCTCGACGGTGAGGATGTCCACCTTGAGCAGGTTGTGCACGGTCAGGCCGTACTTCAGGCAATGCACCCCGCCGGCGTTCTCGGCGACGTTGCCGCCGATGGAGCAGGCAATCTGCGAGGAGGGGTCCGGCGCGTAGTACAGCCCGTGCGGCGCGGCGGCCTGGGAAATCGCCAGGTTGCGCACGCCGGGCTGCACGCGGGCGAAGCGCCCCTGCGGGTTCACTTCGAGAATGCGGTTGAAGCGCGCCATCACCAGCAGGATGCCTGTCTCCAGCGGTAACGCACCGCCGGAGAGCCCGGTGCCTGCGCCACGCGCCACCACCGGCACCTTGCGCGCATGGCAGAGCCTGAGCAGCGCCTGTACCTGCTCGATGCGCTCGGGCAGCGCCACCAGCATGGGCACGGTGCGGTAGGCAGACAGGCCGTCGCATTCGTAGGGCCTGAGGTCCTCGGCGCGGTGCAGCAGTTCGAGGTCGGGCAGGGCTGCGCGCAGCTCGGCCAGCAGGGCGGATTTGTCGACGGCAGACAGCGCGCCATCGACGCGCTCGTCGTAGAGAATGTTCATGGGCTGACGGTGCTCTGATCTTGTTCTTGTTCGATGGCATCAAGCTTCGCGTCGCCAGGCGGTCGCGCGGAGCCACGGCACCGTGAAAATGCGACCGCCGATCAGGCGGCGTCCACCGGCGGCGGCACTGGTCCTACCAGTTCTTGTACGGGCGCCCACTGGAAAGGCCCCGTCCTGACGGCTAGGGTTCTGGGCAGTTGTGCAGGCGAGAGCCTGCTGGTCCTACCAGTGACGGAGAGCCGTGATGACGACGTATGCACAGGGCAAGCCGCGCGTTGCCGACCAGGTGGCCGAGAAGATCGAGCGGCTGATCGTCGATGGCGTGCTCAAGGTCGGCCAGGCGCTGCCCTCGGAGCGGCGTCTGGTGGAGAAGCTCGGCTGCTCGCGCTCGGCGTTGCGCGAAGGGCTGCGGGCGCTGCGGGGGCGCGGCATCGTCGATACTGAGCAGGGTCGCGGTTCGTTCGTCGCCGACCTGAATGGTTCCGAGGATGTGTCGCCGCTGCTGCACCTGTTCCGTTCGCAGCCGCGCACGCTCTACGACCTGCTGGAGGTTCGCGCGCTGCTGGAGGGGGAATCCGCGCGCCTGGCCGCGCTGCGCGCCACCGAGGCCGATCTGGTGCTGATCGGCCGGCGCTTCGAGGAAATGCACGCCGCCTACGACCAACCGCAACCCCTGGACCCGCGTGAGCATGCGCGGCGCGACCATGCTTTCCACCAGGCGATCAGCGAGGCGTCGCACAACCCGGTGCTGGTGCACACGCTGCAATCGCTCAACGAGCTGATGCTCAGCACTGTGTTCGCCTCGGTGAACAACCTCTACAACCGCCCGCCGCAGAAACGCCAGATCGACCGCCAGCACGCGCGGTTGCACCGCGCCATCAGCGAACGCCAGCCGGAGCAGGCCCAGCGCGCCGCCCGAGAACATATCCACAGCGTGCGGGACAACCTGCGGGAGATCGAGCAGGAGGAGCAGCGGCTGGTGCGCGCGACTTTGCGGCTGGAAGGCTGGACATAACCTTTGGGGCGCGTGAGAAGTACCCCATCGGAGCGGACCATGCTGGCGATCGCGTGACAGGCAGGCCAGCGGCCGGACCGCGAAATCAGGGTTCGGTGGGGGCGGGGCGCTTGGCTGAAGCAGCGGACTTGGTCTGCTCGTCGCGGGCATGGCCCGCTCCTACAGGTTTCGCGGAATGGCTCCGGGTTTTTCGTTCGCGCATCTCGGCCAGCATGCGCTCGGCATTGGCCTGGCAGCCCATACCTTCGGGCTTGTTCTCGATATCGTCGATCACCGCCAGCAGGCGCTCGCGGTTCTGCCGCAATTGCTGTTCCATCGCTTCGATCTCCGCCACCTTGCGGCGCAGGCCGGCGACCAGTTCGCCGTGGCCGTTCTCGACAGGGTTGGTGTGCGGCAGCAGGTTGCGAATTTCCTCCAGGCTGAAGCCGGTCTGCTGGGCGCTGCGGATGATCTCCAGCAGGTCGAGGGTTTCCGGCGGATACGCGCGGTAGCCGTTGGCCAGGCGGCGCGCTGGGGCGATCAGGCCGCTGGCTTCGTAGAAGCGGATGCGCGAAGGGGCAAGGCCGCTGAGGTTGGCCAGTTCACCGATTTTCATGAGGGTCTCCGAAAGGGGCTTGACCTTGAAGTGAACTTTAAACTTAACCTCGCCGGCACCACAACCAAGGAGCCGCGCCATGTCGCCCTTCCAGCCCCTGCGCCTGCCCAACGGCGGCGAAGTTCCCAACCGTATCGCCAAGGCCGCCATGGAAGAGAACATGGCCGACGCCGACCAGGCGCCCTCGGCGGCGCTCCTGCATCTGTACCAGGCCTGGGCGGACGGCGGTGTCGGCCTGATCCTCAGCGGCAACGTGATGATCGACGGCCGCGCGATGACCGGCCCTGGCGGCGTGGTGCTGGAAAACGACCGGCATCTGGATCGCTTCCGTGAATGGGCACGCATCGGCCGTTCCCACGGTGCGCAGTTCTGGCTGCAGCTCAACCATCCCGGTCGCCAGGTGCAGACCAACCTCGGCCAGGGCGCCATCGCGCCGTCGGTGGTGCCGCTGGAGATGGGCAAGTTCTCCAAGCTGTTTGCCGTTGCCCGCGAGATGACCGAAGGCGATATCGCCGAGGTGATCCAGCGTTTCGTCCGCGCCGCCAGGCTCGCCGAACAGGCCGGTTTCACCGGTGTGCAGATCCACGCGGCGCACGGCTACCTGCTCAGCCAGTTCCTCTCGCCGCTGGCCAACAAGCGCCAGGACCGCTGGGGCGGCTCGCTGGAAAACCGCGCGCGGCTGTTGCTGGAAGTCGTCCGCGCGGTGCGCGCGGAGGTGTCGCCGGCGTTCTGCGTGGGGGTGAAGATCAATTCCGCCGATTTCCAGCGCGGTGGCTTCGACGCCAGCGACGCGCGCCAGGTGATCGAGTGGCTGAACGACGAGAAGGTCGACCTGGTCGAGCTCTCCGGTGGCAGCTACGAAGCACCAGCCATGCAGGGCGACGCCCGTGATGGCCGTACCCTGGCGCGGGAGGCCTACTTCCTCGAATTCGCCCGCGAGATGCGCGACGCAGCACGCATGCCGCTGATGGTCACCGGCGGCATCCGTCGCCTGCCGGTGGCGGAGCAGGTGCTGGACAGCGGGCTGGAGATGGTCGGTATCGGCACCGCCCTGGCGCTGGAGCCGGAGCTGGTGCTGCACTGGCAGCGCGGTAGCCAGACCCAGCCGGAGCTGCCGGCAATCCGCTGGCGTTCCAAGCCGCTGGCGGCGCTGGCCTACATGGCGCTGGTCAAGCTGCAGTTGCACCGCATCGGCGCCCGCCGCGCGCCCAACCCGCAGGCTTCGCCGTGGCGCACGCTGGTGATGGAGCAATGGCGCACGCTGCGCCGGGCCAAGCAGTACCGGCGCTGGGCGGCGCGCCAAGCGGTTTGATCCTCACCGACTGACGCCTTCGCAGGATGGCGTGGAGCGAAGCGATATCCATCGACTCCTGCCGCATTGGGTATCGCTTAGGCTCCACCTATCCTACGGGGCTGTAGGAGCGGGCCATGCCCGCGATCGCGCGCATGGCGCGCTCCTACATTCAGGTTGATCAGGCCTGCTGCCGGGTCGCCGCGAGCACGATCTCACGGATGCACACGCCCTGCGGCTGGTCGTAGGCGTAGCGAATGGCGTTGGCCACATCGTCGGCGCTGAGCACCTTGCCACCCATCTCGCGCTTCCAGTCCTGGTAGCCGCTCTTGATCGCCTCGTTGGTGGTGTGGCTGAGCAATTCGGTCTCCACCGCGCCGGGGGCGATGGTGACGACGCGGACATTGTGCGCCGCGACTTCCTCGCGCAGGTTCTCGGAGATCGCATGCACCGCGAACTTGGTGCCGACGTAGGCGACATGGTTGGGGAAGGTCTTGCGCCCGGCCACCGAGCTGACGTTGATCAGCGTGCCGCGGTTGCGATCCACCATGCCCTTGAGTACGGCGTGCACGCCATTGAGCAGGCCCTTCACGTTGACGTCGAGCATGCGCTCCCACTCGGCCGGGTCCTGCTCGACCATGTTGCCCAGCAGCATCACGCCGGCGTTGTTCACCAGCGCGTCGGCCGGGCCGAAGCGCTTCTCGGCGTCTTCCACGGCGGCCAGCAGGGCGTCGCGGTCGGTCACGTCCACGGCGCGGCACAGTGCGTTGGGTAGTTGCAGTGCCTCCAGGCGCTCGATGCGGCGGGCGAGCAGCAGCAGTGGGTGGCCCTGTTGGGAGAAGAGGCGGGCGGTCGCTTCGCCGATACCGGAACTGGCGCCGGTGACGATGATCAGGGGCTTGCTCATGGGATTCTCCTGCTATCGGAAATCTGGATGACTGAACGATGCAGTGAAGTATATTGAGCGCTATTCAGCCTGAAAAATGGCTTATTCCTGTGCCTGGTATCGGGTTTGCCTATGGATATCCGACAGCTGGCCGCCTTCGTCGCGGTCTTCGAAGAACGCAACATTACCGGCGCCGCGCAGCGCCTGTTCGTCAGCCAGCCGACGCTGTCGGTGACCATCCGCCAGCTGGAGGAGGCGCTGGGCACCGAGCTGTTCCTTCGCCAGGCGCGCGGGGTGGAAGTCAGCGAAGCGGCACGCGCCTTGTATCCGCGCGCCCGCGCTTTGCTGGCCGAAGCCGAGGGGCTGCGCAACATGTTCCGCCAGTCCACGGCTCGACAGCCGTTGCACCTGGGCGTGGAGGGCGACGTCAGCGCCGAGCAGGTCGAAGGCTTCGTCACCCTCGCGCAGCAGGCGGTGCCCAATCTGCTGCTGCACCTGGAAGAGGGCTGCGTCGGCGATGCGCGGTTGGCGGTGGAGGAATTCTGCTGCGAGGACGAGCTCTTCGTGCCGGTCTGGGAAGACCCGTACGTGCTGGCGTTGCCGCCGGGCGTGGAGGATACGCTGGGCTGCGGCTGGATCACCTGCCCGACGCACCCGTCCCATCAGCGGCTGATGACCGCCTACGGCGGCGCGCCGGTGATGGCTCAGGCCGGCACCCTGAACCTGGCGCTGCGTCTGGTCAGCGCGGGTATTGGCGCGGCGATCCTGCCGGCATCGCTGTTGAGCGGGGCGCCGGCAGTACGCAGCGGCACGTTGAACCTGCCGCTGCCGATCCGACGCATCGGCCTCTGCCACTCCGCCCAGGCGCTGGAGCACCCGGCAGTGCGCGGGCTCTACGACTTCCTGCGGGCCCGCGAGGCGGCTTGAGTCAGGCCTGCGCCTTCTGCGCAGCGGGCGCGCGCAGGGACAGTAGCAGGACCAGCGAGGCCGCCAGAATCTGCAGGCTGGCATAGCCGTTGGTGGTGGCGATCAGGCCGTAGCGCTGGATCGCCAACCCGGCGAGGATCGCCGGTACGCTGAAGGCCAGGTAGCTGAGTACATAGAAGCTCGCCATCAGTGCGCCGCGCTCGTGGGCGTGGGCCAGCGGCACCACCGAGCGCAACGCGCCGAGGAAGGCGCCGCCGAAGCCCAGCCCGGCCACCGCGGTGCCGAGGAAGAACAGCCAGAGGTTGGCGCTGTCCACGCCGAGCAGGGTGACCAGCAGGCCGAAAATCAGCGCCAGGCCGCCGCGGCGCAGGATCACCGTCGCCGATTGATTGCGCAGGCAGACGATCGCCAGCGCGCCGCACAGGCACAGCAGCGACACCAGCCCCCCACCGATCATCGGCACCTGCAGGCCGGTGACCTGGCGCGCCAGGGTCGGCCCCAGCGACAGGTAGAAACCGCCCAGCGCCCAGAGGCTGGCGTTCAGCGGCGCCACGCTCCAGAACGCGCGACGTGCCTGCGGCGGAATGCGGATGCGCGGCTTCAGCGAGGCCAGTGCGCCGGGCTGCCGGCTGATGCTTTCCGGCAGCCAGCGCAGCAGCACGATGCCCAGGGCGAACACCGCCAGCAGCCAGACGTAGACCTCATGCAGCGGATCAGCGCCGAACTGCACCAGCGTGCTGCTGCCCAGCGCGCCCATGGCCATGCCGAGCATGGGCGCGACACTGTTGATCAGCGGGCCGCGCTCGCGGTCGATGTCCAGCATCGCCGCGCCCAGCACGCTGGTGGCGATGCCGGTGGCAAAGCCCTGGAGCAGGCGCGCGATGATCAGCAACTCGACCGAGTTGGCGTAAAGGAACACGGCCATCGCCAGCAATTCGAGGATCAGCGCGGCGCGGATCACCGGGCGCCGGCCGAGGTGGTCCGACAGCGAGCCAAGCACCAGCAGCGCCAGCATCAGGCCGCCCGCGTAGATGCTGAACACCAGGGTCAGCAGGGCCGGGGAGAAGTGCCAGGACTCGCGGTACAGCGCATACAGCGGCGTAGGCGCGGCGGCGGCGGCGAGGAAGGCCATGAGGATGGCTGTCAGCAGCCAGGCGGAGACTCCGGGCGAGAAGCCGGACGCGCTTTTCGATTGGGTGTGTGCCATGATTCAGCTCGCAAAGGCTAAGATTTTGCTTTTGCGTGATGCTGGACCCGTTTCGGGATAAAAGCAAATTCTTTGCGTTAAGGTGCTTATGGCAATCAATCAGGGTGTTCGACCGGGCGGTCGCAGCGCACGGGTGCAGGCCTCGGTGCACAAGGCCGTGACGGAGTTGCTGGAGGAGCGCGAGCGCGCCGAGCTGACGGTTCCGCTGATCGCCTCACGGGCCGGCGTCACGCCGTCGACCATCTACCGGCGCTGGGGCGATCTCAACGAACTGCTCGGCGACGTCGCCCTGCAGCGCATCCGCCCCGACGCCGAACCGGCGGACACCGGCAGCCTGCGCGGCGACCTGCTGGCCTGGGGCGAGCAGTACATGGAGGAAACCGCCTCGGTGCCTGGCCGCGCGGTAGTGCTCGACCTGCTGGCAGCCGGTGGCGGCTGCTCGGGGCGCTGCATGGCGATTGCCTGCGGCCAGTTCGACATCATCCTGCTGCGCGCCAGGAAGCGCGGCGAAAAGCTGCCGGAGCTGGACCGCATCGTCGACCGGCTGATGGCGCCGCTGGTCTATCGCATCCTGTTTTCCGGCGAGGAACTGGAAGTGGCCTATGTTGAGCGATTGGTCGATTTGACGCTGGAAGGGTTGTAACGGATTCGTGGGCAAGCTCCGCGCCTGCCATTGACCTATTCGTAGGATGGCGTGGAGCGCAGCGATACCCATCGATCCCGACACCTGTTACCCATGTCTCCAGGCAGAACACCTAGGCTCCGCCCATCCTACGTTTCAGTTCGGCGCTCCTGCAGGTCAGCGCCGTTGTTTCGAATGGCACCTGCCCACGCTTGCAGAGCTTTGCAAGCCGCATGCGCAATTTCCTCATCGCTACGCCCGGCAAACACCCGCTCCAGCGCATCCGCCGCGATCAGCCCGGCAACGGTCGGCGTGCCCACGGCGTCGGTGAGGTCCAGCCACTCGCCGAAGCTGGCCGGCGTGTCGTACCAGCGCAGGTAACCTGACGGCGAAACCGGCCACCAGCGCTCGTCGAATTGCAGCACGACTTTCTCCAGTTGCCCCATGCCCAGGTGGTCGAGCGCATCCTGTTGCGCTGCCGGCAGGGGCGGGGTGAAGCGGATGGCGGGGAGTACGCCGAGGGGGGTGGTACAGATGCAGAAGTCGGCGCTTTCAGCACCCACACGTACCTGCTCGCCAGACCAGTCGATAGCGGTCACCGGCTGGTTGAGGCGGATATCCAGCCCTCCGGCGAGCTGCTCGACCAGTTGTGAATAACCCTGCGGCAGGAAGCGGTCGCCGGCGCCGACGCCTTCTTCGTCGAGGGCATCGACCGACAGCGACTCCAGCGGCAGGCAGGCCTCCAGGACCAGGTTGGCGTCCAGGGCGAAACGAGTGGCGCGACGGGTTTCATCGTCGCGATCTGCGAGATAGCGCGCGACACCGTCCACCAGCGGCAGGTTGCGATCGATCCCGGCGCGCAGGGCTTCCCAGGCTGAGTCGATGTCCGGAACCGGACCGTCCGCCGCGGCAGCCAGGGGCTGGCTGAAATCAGTTTCCCGCAGCGGCAGGCCGAGCTGCCGGGCGCAGGCGGCCAGCGGGTTGTCGTCGAAGTGCTGCAGCCAGGCGGCGCCTTCGTCCACCCGTACCGGGCCGAGGGCGATGCTGTGGACACGGCCACCGATGCGGGCGCGGGCTTCCAGCACCACGCAGTCGATGCCGGCTTCGCGCAGTCGGCGCGCGGCGGCGATTCCGGCGAAGCCCGCGCCGATCACCAGCACCCGGCGGGCGCCATTTTCAATGGCAACGTCGGCCGCGCGCAGGCCGTCGTTCCACGCACCGTGGGTCATGGCCGGCGCGACGGGATTGCAGGCCTCGCCGGCCAGCACCAGCTTGCCGCCGATGACCTCGCCCAAGCGGCGTCGATGCGCCGGCGTGCCACCGGGCAGCAGGGTGCTGTAGGCGCCGCGGCTGAACGGATCGTCGCTCCAGTGGGTGACGTGGAAGGCGGCAGGGCGGTGGCGAAGGCTGTCCATGGCGGTCTCGCTCAGTGAAAGAGCGACGACCTTAGAGGTGCGGCGGGGAGCAGTTCAAGACTCAGATGCCGCGTTCTTGGCAGAAGCAGCATCAGGCGCGGCTCAGGCGGATCACCGTGCGAGCGACCGAGACGCCGGTGAACAGCACCACGAACAATCGCAGCGTCTGCATTGCCAGCACCAGGCCGACGTCGGAGTGGGTGTCCACCGCGATGATCGCCATGGCATCCAGTCCGCCGGGGCTGGTGGCGAGGTAGAGGGAGAGGAAGTCCATCCCGGTGATGGCGGCCAGCGCCCAGGCGAACAGCGCGCAGCTGGCGATCAGCCCCAGTGCGCTGACGATCATGGCCGGCAGGTGCCGGCCAACGTAGGCCAGGCTTTCGCGGTCGAAGCGCAGGCCGATGTAGCAGCCGATCACGCCATACGCGGTGGCCAGCAACCAGTGCGGCAAGGTGATGTGCAGCACGCCGGTGAGGTGCAGCACGGCGCCCGCCACCAGCGGCACCAGCAGCGGACCGGCCGGTAACTTCGCGCCGGCGGTGGTGCAGACGAAGATCAACAGCAGGCAGTTGATCAAGTCGGGCAGGGTGGCAGTGTCGATGATCGGCGTGCTGTGCGCCGTTGAGCCTCCCCCTTCGATGCCCAGCAGGCGACCGACCAGGGCGCCGGCCATGACCACGCAGACCACCCGCACGTATTGCATGGTGGCGACCACGCGCGGGTCGGCGCCGTTGGCTTCGGCCATCGACACCATGGCCGCCGCGCCGCCCGGTGCGGTGCCCCAGGCGGCGGTGCTGCCGGGGATGCCGCCGAAGCGCACCATGGCGTAGCTGACCACGGCCGAGAGCAGCACGGTGAGTACGGTGGCGCTGAGCATCAGCGGCCAGGAGGCGACCATCGCCTGCAGCACCGACCAGCTCATGGCGTGGGCGACCAGCAGGCCGATGCAGCCCTGGCTCAGGCGGAAGGCGCTGCGCGGCAGGCGGATTTCCGCACCGCTGACGCCGAAGGCGATACCCACCAGCATGGGCCCGAGGAACAGCGCGGCGGGAATGCCGAGCCAGGTCAGCAGTTGCCCGGCGCCTCCGGCTCCGAGCACCAGGACCAGCCATTGCAGACTGACGGGGATGCGGGCGACGGACAGGGCAGGACGGCTGGACACGGACGGCTCCGGGCGGGGAAGACGGGAGAATTATCGGTAGCCGAATCGATCAAGTCTATTTTCTAATAGTCATGAATCCATTCCTGGAATTTATCGGTTGGCCGCCATGGACCTGCGTGATCTCGCCTACTTCGAAACCATCGCCGAGCTCGGTCACCTGGGCCGCGCCGCCGAGCGCCTGGGGCGAAGCCAGCCGGCGCTGACCAAGAGCATCCAGCGCCTGGAGGAATCCCTCGGTGCGCGGTTGTTCCAGCGCGACGGCCGACGTATTCGCCTGACACCGGCCGGCGAACTGATGCTGCAGCGTGCGCGGCAGTTGCGTCAGGACATCGAGGAAACCCGCCGCGAGGTGCGCGATTTCGCCAGCGGCGTGGTGGGCAATATCCGCCTCGGCTGCGCCGCGACCATGGCCGAATACCTGTTGCCGCGCCTGACCGAGGACCTGCTGGCGCGCGCACCGGACGTCACCATGAGCCTGGTGCTGGGCCAGGACGACGTACTGCGCGAAGCATTGCGCAGCGGTCGGCTGGACATGGCGATCTGCTCGCGGATCGTCGACGACCCGCAGCTGAGCAGCGAGCCGCTGTTGCAGGACCAGGTGGTGGTGGTCGCCAGTCGCGACCATCCGATCTTCGACGGCCCGGTCGCCATGGCCGACCTGTGCCGCTATCGCTGGGTGTTGCCGGCCACCGGGGTGTCGTCGCGGCGCTGGATGGACTCCACCTTCCAGGCCCACCAGCTACCCATGCCGCAGGTGCAGATCGAGACCAACGCGATTCCCATGTTGCCCAACCTGATTGCCCGAACTCGTTTGCTCAGCTTCATCGCCCGCGAGGCGCTGGCCGGCGGCCACGGCATGGACCAGCTGCGCGAGGTGGAGCTGGCCGAGACGACATTGACGCGGACCATCGGTCTGGCGGTGCGGGAGGGCGCCTACCTGTCGCCGGCGGCCCAGTTGCTGCGGGGGATGCTGCGCGAGCATGCGCAGCGGTTTGGCGCGGCGTTGTAACCGCCGGCGGAGCACCCTGCAGGAGCGGACCATGCCCGCACCTGCAGGGTGGCGCGGGATCACGGCGCGTCGGGCTAGCGGCTCGGCACTTCGCCGACGACGGTCGTGCGATACATCTCCCGCCGCATGCCGTGGTAGTCCGACACTGGATAATGCCAGGTACTGCGATTGTCCCAGATCGCCAGGGTACCGGCGCTCCAGCGCATGCGGCAGGTGAACGCCGGCTGCGTGGCGATGCTGAACAGGTAATCCAGCAGCGGCTGCGATTCGGCCGGACGCATGCCCTTGATGCCGCTGGTGTACGCCGGATTGATGTAGAGGATCTTCTTGCCGGTCTCCGGGTGCCGGATCACCAGCGGATGCGAGCGCACTTCGCCCTCATGGCTGCCATAGCGCACCGCCATGTTTTCCATCAGGTCGTTGTGCTTGGCCTCGGCGCCATAGGCGCGTTCGGGGCTGTGGATGGCGTCGAGGGTCTCCAGTTGCGCGCGCAGTTTCGGCGACAGCCATTCGTAGGCCAGCGCCAGGTTGGCGTAGAGGGTGTCGCCGCCAAACGGCGGGATGTCGTGGCCGTAGAGCAGGGTGAAGGCCGGCGGGCGCTCCTGGAAGGACCAGTCGCTGTGCCAGGCGCCGCCGAATACCACCGGGGTCTTCTCGTTGGCTTCCTTCACCACCCGCACCACATGCGGGTGATCGTCCATGCCGACGACATAGGGCTCGCGGCCGAACTCGCCAAAGCGCAGGGTCACGGCTTCGAGGTTTTCTACGCTCAGGTTCTGCCCGCGGATGAACAGCACCTTGTGCGCCAGCAGCGCCTGGCGCAGCTCGGAGTAGCCGGCGTCGTCCAGCGTGGTCAGGTTGACGTCGCTGACGTCCGCGCCGATCGCGCCGGTGGCGGGGACGATGCGGAAGTGACGGTAGTCGGCCGCGCGGTTCTGGCTCGGCAGTGCGTAGAAGAACTCGAACATGGGGACGCCTCTTGTGTGTGTTATTGGCACCTGAAGCATGGTCAGCGCTGGCGCTTTCTTCCATGATCAACTCCGCCAAAAATTGATGTTCTCCGCCATGTCGTACTTTCCCGCCACAGGAGTCCGCGATGGACTGGCGTCAGACCCGCGAGATCACCGGAGTGCGTTACCTGCTCGACAGTGCCCGTGAAGAGGGACTTGGCGCGGACGAGTGCCTGGTGGGCAGCGCGATCTCACCGGCCGACCTGCAGGCGCGCGCCGGGCGCATCCAGGCCTGGCAGGAACTGGCGGTGATCCGCAACCTGTTGCAGCACACTGGCAGGCCAGGGCTGGGACTGATCACCGGACGGCGCTATCACCTCACCTCGCTGGGCTTGCTCGGTTTCACCATGCTCGCCAGCCGCACGTTGCAGGAAGCCTTCGAGACCTTCGGGCGTTTCCAGAGCCTGGCGCTGACGCTCTGCCCGGTAAGCAGCGAGGTGGATGCGCGTGGGCTGTGGCTGGTGTACGACGACCGTGTGCTGCCCGAGGATGCCCGCGCCTTCGTGGTGGAGCGCGGCATTGCCGGATGCTGGCAGCTGTCCGGCGAACTGCTGCAACGGCCGCTGCAACCCCTGGCCATCGACCTGCGCTGTCCGGCGCCGGGCGATACCCGCGCGTTCCGCGAGACCTTCGGCATCGAGCCGGTGTTCGCGGCGCCACGCAACGCCATGCTCTTCGCCCAGGAGGACCTGCTCGCGCCGTTACCGCAGGCGCAGATCAGCGCGCGCGACAGCGGTGAGGCACTCTGCGAACGCCTCTGTGGCGAACTGGCGCTGACCCTGGCGACTTCACCCACCGCGCGGCAGGTGCAGCAACTGCTGCTGCGCGACTCCGCCAGTCTGCTCGGCGCGTCGGCAGTAGCCGAACGCATGGGCCTTTCCGAGCGCACGCTGCAACGGCGTCTGGCGGAGGAGGGGCAGAGCCTGCAGGGGCTCAACGATGGCATCAAGCAGCGTCTCGCCGAGCGCCTGCTGCGTGAATCGCGGATGGACCTGCACGGCATAGCCCAGTGCCTGGGCTATGCCGAGGCGGCAAGTTTCTCCCGCGCGTTCCAGCGTTGGACGGGGCAGTCGCCCGGGCGTTGGAAACGTCAGTCCGGAACCCTCCCGGCGCACTGAAGTCGAACCGCCCGCGACGCCTCTGGCACGGGTGAAAGACGCGAGATAGAGCCTTCCGGTGTGGCTGATTGCCATCGCTCACGGGCTAATTTCGCACGCTTCCCATCCGTTGCCCTCAAGAGGCGCGTCGCCTTTTTTCGCGAGGCGTCCAACAAGAAAAGGAGAAACCATGTCCTCAGCAACCTGCCTGCGCGCGTGCCTCGGAAGGCGCGGCGCGATGACCTTCAGCGCACTGCATTGGCGGCCGTGAACCGCCATCCACTCCTCGCACCGGCACCGCGCGAGCGGCGCGGCCGCGTGCCACTGGCCGGGCATCCGGCCGTCATCCGAGCATTGAGGGAATCAATGAGCAAGACCTTCCGACTGGCCGCCGTGGCCGGCAGCCTGATGGCTGCCGGACTGCCTGCGCTGGCCCATGGCGCCGAACTCGAAGCGCAGATCCGCTGGACCCGCTATGGCATCCCGCATATCCAGGCCAGGGACGAACTGGGCCTGGGCTATGGCATCGGCTACGCCTATGCCCGCGACAACGCCTGCCTGCTGGCCGAGGAAGTCCTCACCGCGCGGGGCGAACGCTCGCGCTACTTTGGCGTCGACGGCAGGACCTCCGCCGGCATCGGCAACCTGCCTTCGGACTTCTTCTATACCTGGCTCAACGACAACGAATCCCTGCGACGCATGCGCAGTGCCCAGCCGCAGCCGATCCGCGACCTGCTCGATGGCTACGCGGCCGGTTACAACCGCTGGTTGTGGGACACCCAGGCCGCCGGCACGCAGTGCGCAGGCAAGGCCTGGCTGCGTCCGCTGGAGGCCGACGACCTGTTGCGCCTGACCCGTCGCCTGCTGGTGCAGGCCGGCGCCGGGCAGTTCGCCGAGGCGATGATGGCGGCCACGCCGCCGGGGCAGGCAACCTCCTCCGTCGTCAGCGACGGCGAGGTACTGGCGGCGATGGACCGCCGCGAGAATTTCCACCGCGACCACGGCAGCAACGCCGTCGCCGTGGGGCGCGAGCGTTCTTCGGACAGCAACGGCCTGCTGCTGGCCAATCCGCATTTTCCCTGGTTCGGCGCGCTGCGCTTCTACCAGCTGCACCTGACCATTCCCGGCCAGCTCGACGTGATGGGCGCCGCCCTGCCGGGCATGCCGCTGGTGAACATCGGCTTCAGCAAGGACCTGGCCTGGAGCCACACGGTGGATACCTCCAGCCACTTCACCCTGTACCGCCTCGACCTCGATCCGCAGGACCCGCACAGCTATCGCGTCGACGGCCAGTCGCGGCCGCTGAAGGAAATCACCCTGCGCGTTCGCGTGCTGGAGCCCAATGGCCGCGTGGGTTCGCGCAGCCATACGTTGTACGAGTCCGAGTACGGCCCGCTGCTCAGCGTGCCGGGCAAGCTGCCCTGGAATGCCAGCGAAGCCTTTGCCGTGCGCGACGCCAACCTGGGCAATGACCGTGTCCTTCAGCAGTGGTACGCCATCGATCACGCCCGCAGCCTCGACGAACTGCGCGACAGCATCGAGCACGTGCAGGGCATCCCCTGGGTCAACACCCTGGCGACCAGCGCCGAGGGTACGGTGCTCTACCTGAACCAGTCGGTGGTGCCGCACCTGAGCCCGCAGCAACTGACCGACTGTGCCATTGCCGAGTACCAGCAGCAGGGCCTGCCGGTGCTGCAGGGCGGGCGCCGCGCCTGCAACTGGTCGAGCGCGCCAGGCACCCGCCATGCCGGGTTGACGCCGCCGGAACAGATGCCGGCGCTCGAGCGCCAGGACTTCGTGCAGAACTCCAACGACAGCGCGTGGCTGAGCAACCCGGCGCAGCCGCTGACCGGGTTTTCACCGCTGGTGAGCCGCGATTCGGTGCCGGTCAGCGCCCGCGCGCGCTTCGCCCTGGAGCGTTTGAAGGGCGACGGCAAGATCGGCCCGGACGACCTGCAGAAGATGGTCACCGACAACCGCGTCTATGTGGCCGACATGCTCCTCGACGACCTGCTGCAACTGTGCAAGCCGGCTCCGGCGGGCACCGAGGCAGCCTGCGCCGCGCTGGGTTCGTGGGATCGCCACGTCAACCTCGACAGCAACCCCGGCTTCGCCTACTTCCAGGCCTTCGTTACGCGCTTCCTGAAGATCGACGGCGGCTGGCGCCTGCCTTTCGATTCCAAGCTGCCGCTGGCCACGCCGTCGGGCATCGCGCTGGACAAGCCGGATGTGCGCCAGCAGGCACAGCAGGCGCTGGTGGCGGCGGCGCAGGAGATCGACGGCCGCAAGATCCGCGCGGACGAGACCTGGGGCGAGCTGCAACTGACCGGCGATGTCGCCAACCCGCTGGGCATCCCTGGCGGCGCAGGCAACGAGGGCGTGTACAACGCCATCACGTCCGAGTGGCAGGGCGACCATTACCGCGTGCTCAGCGGCAGCAGCTATATCCAGCTGGTGGACTTCACCGCTGGTGGACCGAAGGCGCGCGGATTACTGGCGTTCTCGCAGTCCAGCGAACCCGGCTCGCCGCATCACCGTGACCAGACCGAGCTGTTCGCCCGGCAGCAGTGGCCGGAGCTGCCGTTCACCGACGAGCAGATCAAGGCCGATCCGGAGCTGAAGATGATGGAGTTGCGCGAGCGCTAACGCCTGCATATACGGCAGGCGTGCTTTTCGTAGGACCGAGGGGGACGCCTAGTCCTTGCTCGCGAACCGCTCAACTCCGAGTCACCGGGGAGCACCGTTCGCGAGCAAGCTCGCTCCTACAGCTCTACCGAACGCTGTCACCAGCCTGACACCGAGCACACCTAGTCTGGCGGCAAAGCCCCGACGTGTAGGCCGCCGACATGCCCCTGACCCAAGAATCCGTGATCCGCCGCATCCATCGCGAACTGCTCGACCACAGCGACGAAGAGCTGGAGCTGGAGCTGCTGGAGGACGTGCGTAACCTCGATGAACTGTTCGACGAGCACGCCGATGTCGACGAGGAAAAGCTCGCGCGCCGGCGCTACTTCAGCGAGCTGTTCCGCTTGCAGGGCGAGCTGGTGAAGCTGCAGAGCTGGGTGGTGAAGACCGGCCACAAGGTGGTGATTCTCTTCGAGGGCCGCGATGCGGCGGGCAAGGGCGGGGTGATCAAGCGCATCACCCAGCGCCTCAATCCGCGCGTCTGCCGGGTCGCCGCGCTGCCCGCGCCGAACGACCGCGAGCAGACCCAGTGGTACTTCCAGCGCTACGTCTCGCATCTGCCGGCGGCGGGGGAGATCGTCCTGTTCGACCGCAGCTGGTACAACCGCGCCGGGGTCGAGCGGGTGATGGGCTTCTGTTCGGACGACCAGTACGAGGAGTTCTTCCGCAGCGTGCCGGAGTTCGAGCGGATGCTGGCGCGCTCGGGCATCCAGCTGATCAAGTACTGGTTCTCGATCTCCGACGACGAGCAGCACCTGCGTTTCCTCAGCCGCATCCACGACCCGCTCAAGCAGTGGAAGCTCAGCCCGATGGACCTGGAGTCGCGGCGGCGCTGGGAGGCCTACACCAAGGCCAAGGAAATCATGCTCGAGCGCACCCACATCCCCGAGGCGCCCTGGTGGGTGGTGCAGGCCGACGACAAGAAGCGCGCGCGACTGAACTGCATCAGCCACCTGCTGAACCTGATTCCCTACGAGGATGTGGAGCACCCGACGGTGATCCTGCCGCAGCGCCAGCGCCACGAGGATTACGCACGCACGCCGACGCCGCGCGAAATCGTCGTGCCGGAGGTTTATTGAGGCTCGTTGCGCAACGCTTGACGTGGCAGCGAGCTTGCCCGCGAACCAGCACTCGCTCCCTGGTGCCAGTCGGTTCGCGGGCACGCTCGCTCCTACACTGTTCGACTCTGCGTAGAGACATAACTTGTAACATTCCCTGCCGATCATGACCGGGACATCCCACCACGCGGACTCCCAGCATGACCACCGATACCCTGGCCGCCGGCGACCTTCCCGTCGTCGAAGACCGGCCCCACCTGGAACACAAGCCCGGCCGCATGACCGCCTTCATCTTCTTTGCCGTGCTCGCCGTCGGCCTGTTGTTCTCGGCCTGGAGCCTGGTGCGCGACGTCGATGACGTCACCGCCGCGGTGACCACCTGGACACCGTTCCTGCTGCTCGGCGTTGCCCTGTTCATCGCCCTGGGCTTCGAGTTCGTCAACGGCTTCCACGACACCGCCAACGCGGTGGCCACTGTCATCTATACCCACTCGCTGCCGCCGCACTTCGCGGTGGTCTGGTCGGGCTGCTTCAACTTTCTCGGCGTGCTGCTCTCCAGCGGCGCGGTGGCCTTCGGCATCATCGCCCTGCTGCCGGTGGAGCTGATCCTGCAGGTCGGTTCCTCGGCCGGCTTCGCCATGGTCTTCGCCCTGCTGATCGCCGCCATCCTGTGGAACCTCGGCACCTGGTGGCTGGGCCTGCCGGCGTCGTCCTCGCACACCCTGATCGGCTCGATCATCGGCGTGGGGGTGGCCAACGCATTGATGCACGGCCGCGACGGCACCAGCGGCGTGGACTGGGCGCAGGCGACCAAGGTCGGTTACTCGCTGCTGCTGTCGCCGTTGATCGGCTTCGTCTGCGCCGCGCTCCTGCTGCTGGCGCTGCGACTGCTGGTGAGGAACCGCGCGCTGTACAAGGCGCCCAAGGGCAAGACGCCGCCGCCGTGGTGGATTCGCGGCCTGTTGATCCTCACCTGCACCGGCGTGTCCTTCGCCCACGGTTCCAACGACGGGCAGAAGGGCATGGGCCTGATCATGCTGATCCTGGTCGGCACCCTGCCGATGGCCTATGCGCTGAACCGCACCATGCCGGCAGACCAGACCGTGCAGTTCGTCGCCATCGCCGAAGTTACCCAGCAGGCGCTGGTCCGCGCCGCGCCGCAGCCGGCGCCGGCCGACCCGCGAGCGGTGCTGTCGGAGTACGTGCGCACCAAGGAAGCCAAGCCGGAGCTGGTTCCGGCCCTGGCGGCGCTGACCGGCGCCATCGGCGCGGAAGTGAAGGGCTACGGCAGCCTGGCCCGCGTGCCGGCCGAAGCCATGGGCAACGTGCGTAACGACATGTACCTGACCAGCGAGGCGATCCGCCTGATGGACAAGGACAAGGTCGGCAATTTCGACGCGGATACCACCGGCAAGCTGGCCGCGTTCAAGGGCAAGATCGACGAGTCGACCCGCTTCATCCCGCTGTGGGTGAAGGTCGCCGTGGCCATCGCCCTCGGCCTCGGCACCATGGTCGGCTGGAAGCGCATCGTGGTGACGGTCGGCGAAAAGATCGGCAAGACCCACCTGACCTACGCCCAGGGCGCGTCGGCGGAGCTGGTGGCGATGATGACCATCGGTGCCGCGGACATGTACGGTTTGCCGGTGTCGACGACCCACGTGCTGTCGTCCGGCGTCGCCGGCACCATGGCAGCCAACGGTTCGGGTCTGCAGATGCGCACCATCCGCAACCTGCTGATGGCCTGGGTGCTGACCCTGCCGGCGGCCATCGTGCTGTCTGCGTCGCTGTACTGGCTGTTCACCCACCTGTTCTGACCTGGGGTGATGCAGTGAAGACGCCGCTCCCTTGAGCGGCGTTCTCTTTGGCATCGAGGCCCCTGTAGGAGCCGGCCCTGCCCGCGATTCGCCGGCAGGGCCGGCGCTTTCTTTTGCTCTGGTGTTGTTGGTCTACTGTGTTGGCTTGGGTGTTCCAGCGTCGCTTTGGCGTGCGCGCGGACTGACTGTTTCGCCCCCTCGGGCGACCCACTTTGGCAAACGACGGATGGCCGCTCCACCCAAAGTGGGCAAAGGTCTCGCCCCGGACATCCGGTTTTTCACCTAGGCGAAAAATTCCCTCGTTGAAGCGAAGTTTCAGGGGCACGCTGCGAAGGGCCGTCCCTGGCGCATCGCAGCTCTCGCGACATCCATGTCGCTCACCCCCTGAAACTCCAATTCAACGAGGCCTCCTGAACGGGGCATTCGGTGCGTGCGGATGTCTCTCTGGAAGTCTCGTCAGAGCCAGAGCCAGAGCCAGAGCCAGAGCTGGAGTGACGTTGCTCTTCGTAGGACCGAGGGGGACGCCTGGTCCTTGCTCGCGTACCAAACAACGCCGAATTCCCCTCTAGGAGCGGGCCATGCCCGCGGTCGCGCGTATGGCGCGCACCTACAGGGAGCTTCCGCGTTTCCTGCTGGCCCCGCTTGAAATATCGAACGCGTGGTGCGTATTTTGTACGGGCTCGCGCACCTCGCGCGGCGTCCTGTTACCAGGACAAGAAGAACAAGGATAAGAAGTCATGAGTAGCGATCTAGGCATCCCGCTCGCCGAACGCCTGGCTGGAGTGGAAGAGATCGAGTGCGTCACCCCCGACCTCAACGGGGTGCCGCGTGGCAAGGTGATGACCGGCGAAGGTTTCCTCACCGGGCGCCGGTTGCAGCTGGCGCGCGGCGTCCTTCTGCAATGCATCATGGGCGGCTACCCGCCGGCGAAGTATTACGGCAGCGATGACGGCGACCTCGCCCTGGTCGCCGAGCCGACCCAGATCCATCGCCTGCCCTGGAGCGACGAACCCCGCGCCTTCGCCATCTGCGACGCGGTGGAGCTCGGCGGCAAGCCCTCCGGCCTGTCCACCCGCGGCCTGCTCAAGCAGGTCGTCGCGCGCTACGCCGAACGCGGCTGGAGCCCGGTGGTGGCAACGGAGCTGGAGTTCTTCGTCTTCGCCCCCAACCCTGACGCCAATGAAGCCTTCCTGGCGCCGCTCGGCCTCGATGGCCGCCGCGAGATCGGCCACTCGGCGTTCAGCGTGTCCTCCAACAACGGCTTGCGTCCGTTCTTCCAGGATGTCTACCGCTGCATGGACGCGGTAGGGCTGGAACGCGACACCTTCATGCACGAGATGGGCACCACCCAGTTCGAGATCAACTTCCTGCATGGCGACCCGGTGCTGCTGGCCGACCAGACCTTCCTGTTCAAGCACCTGCTCAAGGAAGTGGCGCTCAAGCACGGACTGATCGTGGTGTGCATGGCCAAGCCGCTGGCGCACACGCCGGGCAGTTCGATGCACATCCACCAGAGCGTCGTCGATGGCGAAGGCCGCAACATCTTCACCGATGCCCAGGGCGAGGCCACGCCGGCGTTTCGTCATTTCATCGGCGGCCAGCAGGCCTGCCTGGCGGATTTCACCCTGCTGTTCGCGCCGAACGTGAACTCGTTCCAGCGCCTGTGCCACCCGTACGCGTCGCCGAACAATGCCTGCTGGTCCCACGACAACCGTGCCGCCGGCCTGCGCATTCCGGCCAGCGCACCGGTGGCGCGACGCGTTGAGAATCGCCTGGCCGGCGCCGATGCCAACCCCTACCTGGCCATTGCCGCGAGCCTGGCGGCCGGTCTGCACGGCATCGAGCAGGCGCTCGAGCCCACCGCGCCGATCCAGGGCGAGTTCGAGGTTCCTGATGAGTTGCGGCTGCCCTGCACGATGTACGACGCGATGCAGCGCCTGAAACGCAGCGAACTGGCCCGCGAGGTGTTCGGCAATGAATTCATCGACGGCTACTGCGCGACCAAGTCCATGGAGCTGACCAGCTTCTTCGACGAAATCACGCCGTGGGAGCGCCGCGTCCTCGCTGCCCAGGCCTGATGCTGGGAGCCTGACGCGCGTGCCCGCCGACACAGCTGCGGCGAAAGTCTGATGCAGCTGTGATCGGCGGCTATTTCCAGGGGATCTTCCTGTCATCCTCGTTCATCCCGCCGACATCCGTAAAAGTGTCCTCCGACGGGCCTCGCGACCCGCTCTGTTCCAGGCCCGGCAGCCCTCTCGACGCGCCGATTGGCAAGCTCTAAGGTGTGAGCGCAAGTCCCGCTTTCCGCTGCCCGGACGTTGTGCCGGGGTTGTCCTGGACCAGGAGGTCCAATGCTTCGGATCGTCACTGCCTTCCGCGCTCTGTACTTCGCCGCCGTCATGCTCCTGACCGGTTCCGGTCTGCTCAGTACCTATCTCGCGCTGCGCCTGGGCGCGGAGAAGGTCGATGGGCTGTGGATCGGCGCCATGATGGCCGCCTATTACCTCGGTCTGGTCTTGGGCGGCAAGATCGGCCACCGGCTGATCGCCCGCGTCGGCCATATCCGCGCCTACGTCGCCTGTGGCGGGTTGGTGACCGCTGCGGTGCTGGGCATCGGCCTGCTGCCGTGGATCGGCTTCTGGCTGGTGCTGCGGGTCGCCATCGGCCTGGGGATGATGTGCCAGTACATGGTCATCGAGAGCTGGCTGAACGAGCAGGCCGAGGCGCGTCAGCGCGGATTGGTGTTCGCCGGCTACATGGTCGCTTCGTACCTGGGACTGGTACTCGGCCAACTGGTGCTGGTGGTGCACCCGGGGCTGGGGCCGGAACTGCCGATGCTGATCGCGCTGTGCTTCGCAATGTCGCTGATTCCGGTGGCGATCACCCACAAGGTCCACCCCGCACCGTTGCGCCCGGCGCCGCTGGAGCCGCGCTTCTTTATCCAGCGGGTACCGCAGTCGCTGACCACGGTGCTGGTGTCCGGGCTGGTGGTCGGTTCGTTCTACGGCCTGGCGCCGCTCTATGCGGTGGACCAGGGCCTGAGCACCGAGGAAATCGGCCTGTTCATGGGCGGCTGCATCTTTGCCGGACTGGTGGTGCAGTGGCCGCTGGGCTGGCTGTCGGACCGCATTGACCGCGCTGTGCTGATCCGCAACGCCGCCATCCTGCTGCTGGTGGTGGCCTTGCCGCTGGCGGCGCTGCCACTGCTGCCGGTGCCGCCGCTGAGCCTGGCGTTGCTGCTGCCAATGGGGTTCCTGGTCTGCCTGGTGCAGTTCACCCTGTATCCGCTGGCGGTGGCGTTCTCCAACGACCACGTCGAGGGCGAGCGCCGCGTCTCCCTCACCGCCATGCTGCTGGTGACCTTCGGTGTCGGCGCCTGTATCGGCCCGCTGGCAGCCGGCGCACTGATGAAGCTGTTCGGCGCCAACATGCTCTACGCCTTCGTCTGCGCCTGCTCGCTGATCCTCATCTGGCGCGTGCAGCCGGAGAAGGTCAGTGGTGTGCACCGGGTCGACGAGGCTCCGGTCAAGCACGTCGCCACGCCGGACAGCCTCGCGTCTTCGCCGCTGTCCGCTGCCCTCGACCCGCGGGTTGACGAAGCGGCCGTGGAAGAGCAGATGAAGGGCAATGACACCAGCGCGTCGGTACCCGAAGCGGAAACGGAAGCAGAGGAAGAAAGCCGGCCCGCATGAGGTGGCAAGGGACGGGCGGCAAGTGCTTGCCGCCCCAGGCGAACTAGAACAGTTCGTCCTTCTCGAAGCGCCGGGCTTCGCGTTGCAGCTGGTAGACGAAGCGCTCGATGTTGCGCTGTGCGAGGCCGCTCATCTGGTGGAAGCGCATGCCGGCGAAGCTGTAGCCGACCTTCTCTTCGAAATGCACGTGGCGCAGTTCGACTTCCATGGTCAGGGCGCCAAAGGGCAGGCGCGCGGTGAATTCTTCGTAGACCTGGCCGGGTTGCAGGCGCTCGGCCGCGTTGCCTTCCAGGCGAATCTTGCAGCCGGTGGCGGAGATGTCGATCAGGTTGCCCTTGAGCGGCGACTTCAGCTTGCTGCCGCCGATCTCCACGGGCACCGGCTGGCCCTGGCCGACGGGCGCGCGGAAGGCGTTGCGGCGCTGGTGGTAGAGCATCTCGGCCGGTACCGGCAGCCAGTAGCAGCGGGCGCCGTCGATCTCGGAGAAGAAGGCGTTCTGGGTGTTTTCCCAGGCGATGCGTACGCCTTCGTGGAAGGCTTCGATACGGAATTGTTCGCCGTTCTGCAGGAAGCGCTCGCCGTCGTTGGGAATCAGCTCGTCGAGGGCGACGATGTTGCGTTCGCGGTTGACCTCGACAACGAAGCTCTGGAAGCGCTGGCTGCGCCCTTCGAAGGTGACCACCAGGGGATCGTGACTGTCCATCAGCGTTTTCAGGCTGGCGTGGATCTCCACCGGAGCTTTCAACACCTTCGGTGGTTGAGGGCCATTTTCCTCGGCGAACAGATTCGACACGGTCCGCGGGTCTCCATTGTGTTTGTTATGAGTCTTGCACGGGGCAGGGCGGGTGATGGCATTTTGCCCTACGGCAGGCGGCCAGACCAGCACTGACTGTCGGCGGTCAGGCCTGGCTGAGCGGGCGCTGGCGACTGCTCTGGGTGGAGCCGCCGTAGCGATCGTAGAGACGTGGGGTGTCCTGGCCGCGCAGGATATCGAGCGTGCGCTCGGTGCTGGCCTGGCCGGAGCGGATGACGCGGCCGTTGCGCTGATTGGCTTCCTGGCAGCGTTCGAGCAGTGCGCCGAGCGCTTCTGCTCGCGCGGTGAGGGCGACATTGCCGGTGGCCTGGGCGATTTGTGCGAGCCCCTCGCGATCAACGCTGACCCCGGCCTGTTGCAGCACCTGGGTACGAATACGGCCGTTCTGCTCGAGCTGTTGCAGCAGCGGCAGTTTGCTGTCGAGCAGCTTCTGCAGCTGGTCCAGGTCGCGCGCTTGCAGCGCCTGGTACTCGTCGTCGATCAGCTGCAGCAGGTTGCTGGCTGCTTCGATGTCGCCGTTGATCAGGGAAAGCAGGGCTTCAGACATCTTGGGCTCGGCGTACTAGCGGTTGACCCGGCGCTGAGCGAACTCAGCGCTGGGATTCGAAATCGAGCAGCTTGCTGGCGACTTTCTGGCTGTCGACCTGGTAGCTGCCGTCAGCGATGGCCGCCTTGATGCGAGCCACTTTCTCGTTGTCGACCACGGGCTGGTCCTTCAGTTGATCGCTTACTTTCTGTAGTTGCTGCGCGGTATCGCTCAGCTGTACCGACTCGCCGCTCTTGGCCGGGGCGTTGACGGAGGCATTCTCTGCGGCGGCTTCGCTGCGACCGCTCTGGGCAGCACTGCTACGGCCAGTGTTGGCTGTCGTAGAGGCCGGGTTCAGCCGGTTGAAGTCGATGACCATGGTGGAAACCTCTGGAGGTATTGGACGCTTGCCAAGCTTTTCGGCCGTCCTGAGAGAAACTTTAGGCCGAATTTTCGTGCGCCCGAGCACATTTTGCAGAGGGCTGCGCCCATCATGCCAGAAAAAGCCGGAAGCAGAGCCCTACAGGCTGACTTCCACCGTTCCTGGCTCGATGACGCGAGCCCTGACGATACGCTGGGAACGCAGGTTGCGCACGCGGATCTGCTCCCCGGTGACCCCGTCGGACAGCGCTTCGCCCGGCATGAACACGTTGATCGCACTGGTCCTGGCACGAATCACCACCTGGTCGCCCTTGCGCACGGCCGCTGCCTGTTCAAGGAAGACCGGCGCCAGTACCTGGTCGTTCACCGTCGGGCGCTTGAGCTTCATGCCGACCACCTGGTTGGCGTCGGTCAGGTAGCCCTGGCTCAACTGGCCGACATCGCGTTCGACCACGCTGATGTCGCCCGGCTCGATAATGTGGTTGCGCTGCAGGGGCAGGGTGGTGACGACAACTTGACGGTACAGTTTGACCGTCGCCGGCACGAACACCGTCCAGGGCGAACTGCCTTCGCAGATGACTCGCACGGTAACCCGACCAACGGGCTGCGCCGGGCTTTCCAGCTTCTGCGTCAGGTCCTTGTCGCACTGCGCCAGGCGCAGACGGGGATCGATGCGGGCGACTTCGATCTCGTAGCGTGCGTCTATGCCGGAAGTCTGCAGATAATCTTCCACCTTGAACTCAAGAAAGCCCTGGGTGGAGCCGATAAGTATCTCAGGCGCGGTGAAGCCTTCCGCCCCAGCCGGGGAGAGGGTCAGCGCACCCGTCATGCCGAGCAGCGCAGCCACCAGGGCGCGCGCGGTTCTCAGCTGTCGGAAAAATGTCGTTGCGTGTTTCATGCAACGATCCAAGCAATGGTCATGCCGCCTTCGTGAGTCGGGCGGCGTTGCGTGCACAGGAGGCTCAATGGCCGGAGTCATGGATTCGGTCAACCAGCGTACGCAGCTGGTTGGCCAGAATCGTCTCGAACTGCTGCTGTTCCGCTTGAACGGCAGCCAGCTTTACGGGATCAACGTGTTCAAGGTGAAGGAGGTGCTGCAGTGCCCCCGCCTGACCGTGATGCCCAAATCCAGCCAGGTGGTCCGCGGGGTGGCGAACATCCGTGGCGGCACCATTCCGATCCTTGATCTGGCGCTGGCCACGGGGCGTCACGCCCTGCGGGACATCAGCAACAGCTTCGTGATCATCACCGAGTACAACACCAAGGTGCAGGGCTTCCTGGTGCACTCGGTGGAGCGCATCGTCAACATGAACTGGGAGTCGATCCATCCGCCACCCAAGGGAACCGGTCGCGATCACTACCTGACGGCAGTGACGCGGGTGGACAACCAGTTGGTGGAAATCATCGACGTGGAGAAGATCCTCGCCGAAGTGGCGCCGACCTCGGAGGACATTTCCGAAGGCGTGCTGGATGCCGACACCCAGGCCCGCGCGGTCAGCAAGCGTGTGCTGGTGGTGGATGACTCTTCGGTGGCGCGCAAGCAACTGGTGCGTTGCCTGGAAACCGTCGGCGTGGAAGTGCTGGCGCTCAACGATGGCCGCCAGGCGCTGGATTACCTGCGCCAGATGGTGGAAGCCGGTGGGCATCCGGGCAGCGATCTGCTGATGGTGATCTCGGATATCGAGATGCCGGAGATGGATGGCTACACGCTCACGGCGGAAATCCGTCACGACCCGCGCATGCAGGATCTGCACATTCTCCTGCATACTTCGCTGTCCGGGGTGTTCAACCAGGCCATGGTGAAGAAGGTCGGCGCTGACGACTTCCTCGCCAAGTTCCGTCCCGATGACCTGGCGGCCCGCGTGTCGGACCGCATCAAGGCAGTGGATGGCGCGACGGCCTGATCCGGCGCGACGAGATGCGGGTGGCGCCGGTGCCGCCCGCATCGTCTATGGTTTTTTTGAGCACCGGTCAGGCAGCTGCCGTCGTAACGCCGGCAGCCGTCCACGAGCAAAGAGGCGTATCTGTGACATCCACCAATTCTGAATTCGAGCTGTTCCGGGATTTCCTGGAGAAGACCTGCGGCATCCTCCTGGGCGCCAACAAGCAGTACCTGGTCTCCAGCCGCTTGAACAAGTTGATGGAGCAGCAGGGCATCAAGTCCCTGGGCGAGCTGGTGCAGAAGATCCAGGTCCGCAGCCAGCTGCGCGAGCAGGTGGTCGACGCGATGACCACCAACGAGACCCTGTGGTTTCGCGATACCTACCCCTTCGAGGTACTGAAGAATCGCGTGCTGCCGGAGATGATCAAGGCGTCGCCCGGCCAGCGCCTGCGCATCTGGTCGGCGGCCTGCTCCTCCGGGCAGGAGCCCTATTCGCTGTCGATGGCCATCGACGAGTTCGAGCGTACCAACCTCGGCCAGCTGAAGGCGGGCGTGCAGATCGTCGCCACCGACCTGTCCGGCTCCATGCTCACGGCCTGCAAGGCCGGTGAGTACGACAGCCTGGCCATCGGCCGCGGCCTGTCGCAGGAGCGCCTGGCGCGCTACTTCGATCAGAAGACGCCGGGTCGCTGGACGGTGAAGCCGCCGATCAAGAGCCGCGTGGAGTTCCGCGCGCTGAACCTGCTGGACAGCTACGCCACGCTGGGCAAGTTCGACATGGTGTTCTGCCGCAACGTGCTGATCTATTTCTCGGCCGAGGTGAAGCGCGACATCCTGCTGCGCATCCATGCCACGCTCAAGCCGGGTGGCTATCTGTTCCTCGGCGCCTCCGAAGCGCTCAACGCGCTGCCGGACCACTACCAGATGGTCCAGTGCAGCCCGGGGATCATCTACAAGGCCAAGTGATCGGCCGCAGCCCCGCCTGTTCGGGCGGGGTTCTTGCTACTGCATTCACCTGATCGCGGACTCTGTCCGCGATCTGCATGTCTGCGTACGTCGAATTCGCGGCAGAGCACGGCCGTAGGATGGGGGTGCTTGCGATACCCAGGCTGTCGGTGCCTCGGAATCGATGGGGGCGCTGCGCTCCATGCCATCCTGCGAGCGCGTTTGTCGGCAGGGAGGCACCGTCTCCCTTGCAGGAGCGGGCCATGCCCGCTATCCGTCGACAAGGATGAAGTCTCCCTCTGGTTCGTGAGCTGGCCGAGCGCTGCATCGGCAACGGCCGAGGAGCGCGGCAATGCGTAGCGGCAAGCTTGCCGTCTTGCCTCCGGCGGCAAGGAAACCGATTGCCGCTTTGCCGCTGTTTGCCGCCTCTTGCCGCTGCCGCTATCCGTTCAAGCCCTTGATTATCAAGGAAATACAAATATGGCACGCACCTTGCTGAAGTGTTGGCAAGCCCACACCGGCAAACAGGTTCGTGACCATGAGCATCAGTTTCGACAAAGCCCTCGGCATCCACCAGCAAGCACTGAGCTTCCGCTCCCAGCGCGCTGAAGTGCTGGCCAACAACCTGGCCAACGCCGACACGCCCAATTACAAGGCGCGTGACCTGGATTTCGCCTCGGTGCTGGCGGCCCAGTCGGACAAGATGAAGAACGGCACCTTCAGCGCCACCCTGACCAATGCGCATCACATTGCCGCTGACGGCTTCGGCATGGGCGATGAGTCGGTGAAGTACCGCATCCCGAACCAGCCGTCGGTCGACCAGAACACCGTCGATGAGCAGATCGAGCAGGCCAACTACGCGGAGAACTCCGTGCAGTTCCAGGCCTCGTTCACCTTCCTCAACAGCAAGTTCAAAGGGCTGATGAACGCCCTGCGCGGGGAGTAATCGCCATGTCGCTCGCCAGTGTCTTCAACATCGCCGGTACCGGCATGAGTGCCCAGACCACCCGTCTGAACACCACCGCCTCGAACATCGCCAACGCCGAGAGCGTCTCGTCGAGCATCGACAAGACCTACCGCGCCCGTCACCCGGTGTTCTCCACCATGCTGCAGAACGCCCAGGGTGGCAGCGACCAGGGTTCGCTGTTCGGCGAGACCGATCAGGCCGGCTCGGGTGTGCAGGTGCTTGGCGTGGTCGAGGACCAGAGCCCGCTGGTGCCGCGCTACGAGCCGAACCATCCGGCCGCCGACAAGGACGGTTATGTGTACTACCCCAACGTCAACGTGGTGGAGGAGATGGCCGACATGATCTCCGCCAGCCGTTCGTTCCAGAGCAATGCGGAAATGATGAATACCGCCAAGCAGATGATGCAGAAGGTCCTGACCCTGGGTCAGTAAGCGCAGAGGACGCCCCATGAGCATCAATACCGATAACAGCACCACGAGTTCGATCCTCTCGTCCCTCAACTCGGGACAGAAGAGCTCGTCGACCACCACCGAGACCGGCACGAGTGCGCTGGGCAAGGACTCCTTCCTGCAGCTGCTGGTGACCCAGCTGAACAACCAGAACCCGCTGGATCCGCAGGACAACACCGAGTTCGTATCTCAACTGGCGCAGTTCAGCAGCCTGGAGAGCATGCAGAACCTGGATACCACTCTCGGCACCTTCTATTCCTCGTTCCAGTCCTCGCAGGCCCTGCAGGCCTCCTCGCTGGTCGGCCGCTCGGTGATCGTCAACTCCAGCAAGGTGCAGGTCGACGACCCGTCCGCCGGCGTCAAGGGTTCCCTGGTGATGCCGTCCAAAGGCGATGGCGTGACCCTGAAGATCTACGACGACTCCGGTGATCTGGTGCGTACCGTCGACATGGGCAGCCAGAAGGCCGGCAACATCGACTTCACCTGGGATGGCAAGGACGACAGTGGCGAGCTGGTGGGCGCCGGTACCTACACCGTCAAGGCCTCCGCGACCCTGGACGGCACCAGCACTGCCCTGACCACGTACCTGCCTGCCACGGTCAACAGCGTCACGCTGGGCCAGAACGGCGGGGAAATGACCCTGAACCTGGCTGGTATCGGCGCCGTTTCCGCTTCCAGCATTCAGACCATCGGAAAATAACGCCGCGTTTCGGCACAGGAGCAACACATGTCTTTCAATACCGCCCTGAGTGGACTCAACGCCGCGTCGATGGACCTGAACGTCACCGGCAACAACATTGCCAACGTCGGCACCACCGGCTTCAAATCGTCGCGTACCGAGTTCGCCGACCTCTACGCCTCCTCGATGCTCGGCACCGGCCGCATCGCCGTGGGTAACGGCGTGGTCACCCAGGCCGTCTCCCAGCAGTTCACCCAGGGCAACCTGAGCACCACCGGTCGCAGCCTGGACCTGGCGATCAGTGGCAACGGCTTCTTCATGACCAGCGACAACGGCGCTCGCGTCTACACCCGCAACGGCACCTTCAACACCGACTCCAGCGGCTACATCGTCGACGGTGCCGGCAACCGCCTGCAGGGTTATGGCGTCAATGCCAACGGTTCGATCGTCAACGGCGTGATCACCGACCTGAAGGTCGACACCGCGAACCAGCCGCCGAGCCCAACCTCGAAGATCAGCTCGACCCTGAGCCTGAACTCCAATGCCACCACGCCGACCACTACGCCGTTCGATGCGGCCGACTCGGACAGCTACAACTGGTCGACCTCCGTGGACATCTATGACTCCCAGGGCAACTCGCACACCATGACGAACTACTTCGTCAAGGACGCCAGCAACAACTGGAGCATGTACACCCTGGTGGATGGCCGTAATCCGCAGACCCCGACCAGCACCACGCCGCTGAGCAGCGACCTGACCTTCAACAGCGCCGGCCAGCTGACGGGCATTACCTCCACCGGCATGACGGTCAACGCTGACAAGACCATGACCCTGACCGGCTGGACCCCGGCGGCCGTCACCGATTCCACCACCAGTCCGGTGACCTGGGGTGCCAACGGCGCGGCGGGGGCGACTGGCGGCATCAGCATCGACCTGACCAAGACCACCCAGACCAATGGCTCGTTCGCCGTTACCGCGGTGACCCAGGATGGCTACGCCACCGGCCAGATGTCCGGGCTGTCGTTCTCCCAGGATGGCCAGATGTACGCCACCTACACCAACGGCCAGTCCAAGGTGATCGGTCAGGTGGTGCTCGCCAACTTCGCCAACACCCAGGGCCTGACTCCGGTGGGCAACACCGGCTGGAAGGAATCGTTGGCCTCCGGCCAGGCGGTGATCGGCACCCCGACCTCGGGCACCCTCGGTGCGATCGGCTCGGGCACCCTGGAAGACTCCAACGTCGACCTCACCGCACAGCTGGTGAACCTGATCGTGGCGCAGCGCAACTACCAGGCGAACGCCAAGACCGTCCAGACTGAAAGCACCATCTCCGATACCATCATCAACCTGCGTTGATGACGGCAACGTCCCCTTGCCGCAGGCGGCAGTCCTTCGCCGCCTGACGGCCCTCAAGGCTCCTTCGGGAGCCTTTGCTTTTTCATATTCCCTGTTATTTCAACGTCTTGAGCTGATTTTTCGTGTTCTGGCACAGCCCTTGCTGAGGTCACTCCAGCACCGCCGGGAATCCGACCCGGCACTGGAGGAATGCCTTGGACAGAATGCTGTATGTCGCCATGAGCGGCGCGAGCCAGAACACCAAAGCCATGCAGGCTCACGCCAACAACCTGGCGAACATCTCCACGACCGGTTTCCGTCGCGACTTCGAGCAAGCGCGCGCCATGCCGGTCTTTGGTGACAGCTTTCCGGCGCGCGTCTTTGCCATGAGCGAACGCCCGGCCACCGACTTCACCGCTGGCGCCCTGCAGGAAACCGGTCGTGATCTCGACGTCGCCGCCAAGGGCGACGCCTGGATTGCCGTCCAGGCTCCAGACGGCGGTGAAGCCTACGTCCGCACCGGCAGCCTGGAAATCGACGCCCTCGGCCAGCTGCGCACCGGCGACGGCATGCCGGTAATGGGCAATGGCGGGCCGATCGCCATACCTCCGGAAGAGAAGATCGACATCGGCGAGGACGGCACCATCACCGTCCGTGGCCAGGGCAACAACCCCAACGCGTTGGCCACCGTCGACCGTATCAAGCTCGTGACCCCTGATCCCAAACAGCTGGAGAAGGGCAGCGATGGCCTGATCCGCATGAAGTCCGGCCAGCCCGCACCGCAGGTCGATGCCAATGCCAGCGTGCAGTCCGGCGTGCTGGAAGCCAGCAACGTCAACGCTGTCGACGAAATGACCTCGATCCTGGCGCTGTCTCGCCAGTTCGAGCTGCACGTGAAGATGATGAAAACCGCCGAGGATGATTCCCAGGCGATGGCGCGTGTTTTGCAGTTCAGCTGATTAGAACCTGATTAACCGTTCGAGGCGCCACGAAACCGGCGCCCGAGGAGAACGACATGCTTCCGGCACTTTGGGTCAGCAAGACCGGTCTGTCCGCCCAGGACATGAACCTGACCACCATTTCGAACAACCTGGCGAACGTGTCCACCACGGGCTTCAAGCGCGACCGCGCGGAGTTCCAGGACCTGCTTTACCAGATCAAGCGTCAGCCTGGCGCCAACTCGACCCAGGACACCCAGCTGCCTTCGGGTCTGCAACTGGGTACCGGTGTGCGCATCGTCGGCACCCAGAAGAACTTCACCGCCGGCAGCCTGCAGACCACCGACAACCCGCTCGACATGGCGGTCAACGGTCGTGGCTTCTTCCAGGTGCTGACCCCGGACGGCACCGTCGCCTATACCCGCGACGGCAGCTTCCACCTGAACTCCGACGGCCAGATCGTCACCTCCAATGGCAACGCCCTGGAGCCGGCCATCGTCGTCCCGGCGGAAACCCAGACCTTCACCGTCGGCAACGACGGCACCGTCTCGGTCACCGTGGCCGGCAATGCCACGCCGCAGATCATCGGCAACGTCCAGACCGCCGACTTCATCAACCCGGCCGGCCTGCAGGCCACCGGCAACAACCTGTTCCTGGAAACCGCCGCCAGCGGCGCGCCCCAGGTTGGCACCCCTGGCCTGAACGGCCTGGGCACCGTGCTGCAGAACACCCTGGAAAACTCCAACGTCAGCGTGGTGGAAGAGATGGTGAACATGATCACCACCCAGCGCGCCTACGAGATGAACTCCAAGGTGATCTCGACGGCGGACCAGATGCTCTCCTTCGTCACCCAGAACCTGTAACAACCGGCCCTTGGGCCACTTGTGATCCCGTAGTCGCTCTCCCCGAGAGGTAGCTGTAGATGAACCGTTCCCACCTCCTTCCGCTGCTGGCCATCGCCGCGTTGGCAGGGTGCGTGAGCCCTCCGCCGAAACCGGATGACCCCTATTACGCGCCGGTGTTGCCGCGTACGCCTTCGCCGGCAGCGCAGAACAATGGGTCGATCTACCAGGCTGGGTTCGAGAACAACCTCTATGGCGACCGCAAGGCCTTCCGCGTGGGTGACATCATCACCATCACCCTCAACGAGAAGACCCAGGCCAGCAAGAAAGCCAGCTCGGACATCTCCAAGAACAGCAAGAACAAGCTGGGGCTGACCTCGATGTTCGGTAGCAGCCTGACCACCAACAACCCGGTGGGCAGCGGCGACCTGAGCCTGAGCGCCGAGTATGCCGGCGACCGCGAGAGCAAGGGCGACAGCCAGGCCGGGCAGAGCAACAGCCTGACCGGTTCGATCACCGTCACTGTGGCCGATGTCATGCCCAACGGCATCCTCGCCGTGCGCGGCGAGAAATGGATGACCCTGAACACCGGC
Organism: Pseudomonas sp. BB438; assembly: GCF_057180225.1. Taxonomy (NCBI): domain Bacteria; kingdom Pseudomonadati; phylum Pseudomonadota; class Gammaproteobacteria; order Pseudomonadales; family Pseudomonadaceae; genus Pseudomonas; species Pseudomonas sp. BB438. The sequence continues at coordinate 4,715,032 of NZ_CM170001.1, read as the reverse complement.
AACGAGCTGGTGCGCATCGCCGGCCTGATCCGCGCCGACGACATCGCCACTGACAACACCGTCGCTTCCACCCGTGTGGCCGATGCACGCATCACCTACTCGGGCACCGGTTCGTTCGCCGATGCGAGCCAGCCGGGCTGGTTCGATCGCTTCTTCCTCAGCCCGCTGTTCCCGTTCTGAGGGTGATGAGCATGATCTTCTCTGGCAATGCGTGGGTGGCGATCGCGGACAAGCTCCGCTCCTGCGTCCTGGCCGTGCTCTGCGCCGTGCTGGTGGTGCCGGTCGCCCATGCCGAACGGCTGAAGGACATCGCCACCATTCAGGGTGTGCGTAACAACCAGCTGATCGGCTACGGCCTGGTGGTCGGCCTCAACGGCACGGGTGACCAGACCACCCAGACGCCGTTCACCCTGCAGACCTTCAACAACATGCTGGCGCAGTTCGGCATCAAGGTGCCGGCGGGCTCGGGCAACGTGCAGCTCAAGAACGTCGCGGCGGTGTCCATCCATGCCGATCTGCCGCCGTTCGCCAAGCCGGGCCAGGCCATCGACATCACCGTGTCCTCCATCGGCAACGCCAAGAGCCTGCGCGGCGGTAGCCTGCTGATGACCCAGCTCAAGGGTATCGATGGCCAGACCTATGCCGTGGCCCAGGGCAACCTGGTGGTCGGCGGTTTCGACGCTGAAGGCCGCGACGGCTCCAAGATCACCGTCAACGTGCCGTCGGCCGGCCGCATTCCGGCTGGCGCCACTGTCGAACGCGCGGTGCCGAGCGGCTTCGACCAGGGCAATACCCTGACCCTGAACCTCAATCGCCCCGACTTCACCACCGCCAAGCACATCGTCGACCGCATCAACGAGCTGCTCGGCCCGGGCGTCGCCCAGGCCGTGGACGGTGGCTCGGTTCGCGTCAGCGCGCCGCTCGACCCGAACCAGCGCGTGGACTACATGTCCGTGCTGGAGAACCTCGACGTGCAGGCTGGCGAGGCCGTGGCCAAGGTCATCATCAACTCGCGCACCGGCACCATCGTGATCGGCCAGAACGTGCGCGTGTCGCCGGCCGCCGTGACCCACGGCAGCCTGACCGTGACCATCACCGAAGACCCCATCGTCAGCCAGCCTGGTCCGTTCTCCAACGGCCAGACCGCCGTGGTGCCGCGCTCCAATGTGAGCGCCAACCAGGAAGCCAAGCCGATGTTCAAGTTCGGCCCCGGCACCACGCTGGATGAAATCGTACGCGCCGTTAACCAGGTGGGCGCTGCGCCCGGCGACCTGATGGCGATCCTCGAAGCCCTGAAACAGGCCGGCGCGCTGCAAGCCGACCTGATTGTGATCTGAGGACGCCGACGTGGACGCCCGACTGCTTTCTTCCAGCACTTCGAATACCGACTCCGGGTCCTACACCGACCTCAATCGCCTGTCGGCGCTGAAGACCGGCTCGGGCCGCGACAGCGCGGGCAACATCCGCAAGGTCGCCCAGGAATTCGAATCGCTGTTCATGAACGAGATGCTGAAATCCATGCGCTCGGCCAACGAGGTGTTCGCCAAGGACAACCCGATGAACAGCGAGGCGGCCAAGCAGTACCAGGACATGTACGACCACCAGCTGTCCGTTTCCCTGGCCACCCAGGGCCACGGTATCGGCCTGGCCGACGTGCTGGTCAAGCAGATGGAAAAGATGCAGGGCGTGCGCCACACCGGCAACAATCCGTTCGCCCAGGCTGGCGCGCAAACCGTCGCCGATGGCACGCAGAGCGCCGCAGCCGTCGCTTCGGCGTCCGACCGGCAGAAGACCCCGAGCGTCTTTGCCTCCAACGGCAAGGCCTTGCCGCAACCCGAAGCCGGCCGTGACGACCGCCAGGCGCTGAACGCGCGGCGCCTCGCACTGCCGGGCAAGCTTGCCCAGCGCATCGCCGCTGGCCTGGTGCCGGCCAGCGACAATGGCAACGCCGTCGCCTCCAGCGCCAATCAGCCGGCGCAGCTGGCCAGCAACGACTGGCGCGGCAGCCGGGCCTATACCCAGCAGATCGACACCACCGTGCCGGTGACCGATATCGACACCTCGGCGATCTCCACCAAGCCGGGCAAGTCGATGTTCGCGTCTGCCGACGACTTCATCAGCACCATGCTGCCCATGGCCGAACGCGCGGCCAAGCGCATCGGCGTCGACCCACGCTACCTGGTCGCCCAGGCCGCGCTGGAAACCGGCTGGGGCAAGAAGATGATCGCCCAGCGTGATGGCAGCAGCAGCCACAACCTGTTCGGCATCAAGACCGGCTCGAGCTGGAAGGGCGACTCCGCCCGCGCCACCACCACCGAATTCGAGAAGGGCAAGCAGGTCAAGGAAGTGGCGTCGTTCCGCGCCTACAACTCCTTCGAGCAGAGCTTCCAGGACTACGTCAGCTTCCTGCAGAGCAACGACCGCTACCAGGGCGCGCTGGATTCCGCCTCGCGCCCCGACCAGTTCATGAAGGAACTGCAGCGCGCCGGCTACGCCACCGATCCGCAGTACGCGCGCAAGGTGAACCAGATCGCCAAGCAGATGCAGGTCTACCAGACCGTCGCGATGACCGACGCCCCGACTCGCACCCTGTGAAGCCCTTGAACAATGGACTGCTCTAAGGAAAGACCATGAGCCTCTTATCCATCGGACTGTCCGGCCTCAACGCCTCGCAAACGGCGTTGAGCACCACCGGCAACAACATCACCAACGTCAACACGGCCGGCTATACCCGCCAGTCCACGTCGCAGGTGACCTCCGCCGAGCAGTTCGCGGGGCAGTACTACGTCGGTACCGGTACCACGGTGCAGGACGTCCGCCGGATGTACAGCGAGTTCCTGGCGAACCAGCTGCGTGGTGCCACCTCGGTGGACAGCGATGCGCAGACCTACCTGGCGCAGGTCAACCAGATCGATTCGCTGCTGTCCGACAGCACGACGGGGCTGTCCAAGGTGATGCAGAACTTCTTCGCCTCGCTGCAGACCGCCGCCGCGACGCCGACCGATGCCGCCTCGCGCCAGTTGGTGCTGACCCAGGCCAATAACCTGGCGCAGCGCTTCAACTCGATCTCCACCCAGCTGGGCACCCAGAACAGCTACGTCAACACCCAGATGGACAGCCTGGCCGGGCAGGTCACCGACCTGGCCAAGACCATCGCCAAGTACAACCAGGCAATCATTGCGGCCGAGGCCGGTGGCGCCAGCGCCAACGACCTGCAGGACAAGCGCGACCAGGCGGTGCTGCAGCTTTCCGACATGATTGGCGTCAGCGTGGTCAAGCAGGGCAGCAGCCTGAACCTCTACCTGGGTTCCGGCCAGCCGCTGGTGGTCGGCGCCAATGCCTCGACCCTGACCGCAGGCCCAAGCGCCAACAACCCGTCGCAGTTCAGCCTGAGCCTGAGCTCGGGCAGCTCGACCATGGACGTCACCTCGGTGGTTACCGGTGGCCAGATGGGCGGCCTCCTGCGCTACCGCAGCGACGTGCTGGATACCACTCAGAACGAATTGGGCCGCATGGCCATCGTGCTTGCCGACACCTTCAACAGCCAGCTTGCCCAGGGGCTGGACCTGAACGGCAACTTCGGCGCGCAGCTGTTCAAGGACATCAACGACGCCAGCGTCGTCGGCAACCGCAGCCTGGCCAACACCCACAACACCGGCACCGGCAACCTCAACGTCAACATCACTGACAGCAGCGCGCTGACCACCAGTGACTACGAGGTGACCTTCACTTCCGCCACCGGCTACACCATCAAGCGCTCCTCCGATGGCACGGTGTTGGGCAGCGGTGACCTGACCGACAATCCGCCCAAGGAATTCGACGGCTTCAGCATCAGCCAGCAGAGCGTCGGCACGGTTCAGGCGGGCGACCGCTTCACGGTGATCCCGACCCGGACCGCAGCATCGGACATCTCGGTCACCATGACCGACTCCAACCGCCTGGCCTTCGCTTCGCCCGTGGTCGCCAGCACCACGACCGGCAACACCGGCAGCGGCACCATCAGCGGCACCATCCTGACGAGCAAGCTGGATGCCAGCAACGGCACCGCGCTGGCTGCCTCGATCAAGGCTGGCCTGCCGGTGAAGCTGGTCTTCGATGCCGCCAGCGGCGGCACGCAGGGCTATACCATCTACGATTCGGCGGGCAATTCGCTGGGCACCGGCAATATCGTGCCGGGCCAGAGCAACGACATCAGCATCACCGTGCCGGGCTCGCCGTCGTTCAGCTTCCAGACCACCATCGCCGGCTATCCGGGGCAGGGCGACAGTTTCGGCGTGGCCTTCAACAGCAATGGCGATGCCGACAACACCAACGCGCAGAAGCTCATCGACCTGCAGACCGCCAAGACCGTCGGCAGCGGCACGGGCAGTGGCAGCGGCATGAGCCTGACCGGCGCCTACAGCAGCCTGACCGAGACCGTGGGGGCCACGGCCAACCAGGCCAAGCTCGACGCCACCGCCACTGGCGCGGTGCTGACCAACGCGCAAAGCAGCCGCGACTCGCTGTCGGCGGTGAACCTCGACGAAGAAGCGGCCAACCTGGTGAAGTTCCAGCAGTACTACACGGCCTCCGCGCAGATCATCAAGACCGCGCAGACGCTCTTCGACACTCTGATCAACAACATCTGAGGAGGCCGAGATGGTAGTGCGAATTTCCACCCCGCAGATCTTCAACTCGAACATCGACAACTACAACCGTGGCTACGCCAGCCTGGCCAAGTTGCAGGAACAGATTTCCAGCGGCACGCGCATCCAGACGCCGGCCGACGACCCCGTCGGCGCCGCGCGCCTGCTGCAGCTGGAACAGCAACAGGCACTGTTGACCCAGTACAGCGGCAACATGACGTCCGCGACCAACAGCCTGAACCAGGAACAGAGCGTCCTCGACTCCATCACCACCGCCCTGCAGCGCGCTCGCGAACTGACGCTGCGCGCCGGCGACGGCTCGATGACCGACGAGGACCGCGGCGCCATCAGCGATGAGCTGGGTGAGATCCAGAACCAGCTGCTGACGCTGATGAACAGCAAGGACGCCAGCGGCAACTACCTGTTCTCCGGTAGCAAGAGCACCGTGCAGCCCTTCGTGCAGAACGCCGACGGCAGCTTCAGCTACCAGGGCGACCAGAGCACGCTCAAGCTGCAGATCTCCGACAACCTGACGATGTCGACCAACGACAACGGCTGGAGCATTTTCGAGATGGCGGCCAACGCCAGCCGCACCACCAGCTCGCTGACCAGCAATCCCAACGCTGATGGCGTGCAGCGTGCCTTCCTGTCCCAGGGCACGGTGACCAGCGACAGCAGCTACAACGCCAGCTTCCGCGACGGTGCGCCCTACACGCTGAAAGTGCTCAGCGGCACGCAGTACCAGATCCTCGACAAGGACGGCAACGACGTCACCAGTGACGCCACCACCAATGGCACCTATGACGCGACCTCCACCGACAGCAACGCCATCAACTTCCGGGGCGCGCAGTTCCAGCTCGACATCTCGCTGCAGAAGACCGACGACGCCACCACCATGGACAGCCTGGTGGGCGGGTACAGCTTCAGCTTCGGTGCGGCGACCGACAGCCTTTCGGTCAAACGCAGCGCCACCAACACGTCGACGGCACAGATCACCTCCGCGACGGTGAGCAACAGCACCAACTACACCACGCAGTTCCCCAGCAACGGCGTGCAGCTCAAGTTCACCAGCGCCACCGCCTACGAAGTCTATGCACTGCCCACCAGCCAGGGCGCGACGCCGCTGTCCACCGGCACGCTGGGCGCGACCTTCCCGCAGACCGTGACCGTGGCCGGGGTGGACATGAGCATCAGCGCGGCGCCGGCTGCCGGCGATCAGTTCAGCGTCACCGCCAGCTCGCCGGAGCGGCAGAACATCCTCAATACCATCGGTGATCTGCGCAAGGCACTGGATACCTCTGCCACGGGCGATCCACAGGCCCAGTTGAACATCCGCAACATGGTGGCGACAGCGGTGACGAACCTCGACAACGCCAGCAACCAGGTCTTGTCGGCCCAGTCGTCCATCGGTGCGCGACTCAATACGATCGATGTGCTCACCCAGGAAAACCAGAGCCTGGCGCTGACCAACACCACCACGCAATCGTCGATCCGCGACACCGACATGGCCGCGGCGACCTCGCAGTTGGTGCTGCAGCAGACCATGCTCGAAGCCGCCCAGGCGGCGTTCGCGCGGATCAGCCAGCTGAGCCTGTTCAACAAACTTTAAGCGTTTTGAGGGAGTAACGAGAGTGGCGACACTGGAAGAGCTGGCCGCGTTCTGGAACGAAGAGGGCCTGAGCCACGTCATCCCGGAAGTGGGAGGCGAATTTCCCGAAGGTTTTGATGTGCGGGCAATGCTCGGTCAAGTCATTGACGAGCGCGACGGTGTGCTTGAAGTAGGTTGCGGCTACGGCCGGCTGTGCCGAGCCTTCGCTCCGGAGCATTACCTGGGCGTGGACGTCAACGTCTCGGCAGTAGCGGCGGCGCGCAGCAATCATCCGGACTACCGCTTCGAATGCATCGAGCCCGGCGCTGAACTGCCGCGCACCGGTACCGCATTGATCTATACCGTGGCCTGCCACATTCCCGACGGTGAGCTGGCGCGTTTCCTGGCGCCCATCTGCACAGCGGCCGAACGCGTGGTGATTGCCGAAGTGATGGACGAGCGCTGGCGTCGCGACGGCAACCCGCCGATCTTCAACCGCGATCCGGAAGCCTATGTCGGCGCCATGCTGCGCCAGGGCTTCGAGCTGGAGCGCTACGGCAAGGCCGTGTATCAGCGCTACGACGTGCCGGCCTTCAATGTCGGGCGCGATGTGCGCCTGACTGTCCATGTCTACCGCCGCGCGCAGTGACCCCTTCCGGGGCCACCGCGCGCCGGGGCATCAGGCCTCGGCGGCCAGCAGGTAGTTGGTGCTGAGGTTGTACTCGAAGCTGCGCACCACGCGATAAGCGTTGCGTTGCGCCCAGTCGAGCAGGGCAGGGCGGTTCTCGTTCAGGGCCCGTACCAGGATCAGCGGGCGGTTGGCCGCGATCAGCTGCCGCGCGCCGCGCAGCACCGCCAGTTCGTAACCGCGTCGATCGATCCGCAGCAGCTCGCAACGTTCGCCTGGCAGCAGGCTGTCGAGCGCCGTACCGGCGGGCTGGATGTAATCCTTGAGTTCCATGCGGCCGAACAACGCTTCGTTCTCGTCCGGATTGTGACGCCCGGCGCCGATGGCGATGCAATGAGCGCGGAAGTGCTCGGCGTCGAGTCCATTGAGGCGCAGGTTGTGGTCGAGGTATTCCGCCAGTTCCGGCTCTGCTTCGAAGCTGTCGAGCCTGGCTGCTCTGCCGATCAGGGCCAGCACCAGTGCGTAACTGCCGATATGTCCGCCGACCTCCACTACGCTGGCCTCGCCTGGCAGGTGGCGCAGCACTTCTTCCAGCTCATCCAGATCGTGAAGGCGTTCGCTGGCCAGCAGCGCCTGCAGCGGATCGAGGGTGTTGCTCAGGCGCAGTGCCAGCGTGGTCTCGCCATAGGGAATGGATGCCACCACTTCGTTGTCCCGGCAGAATGCCGAGAACACCCTGTTGATCGCCTGGCGCCAGTCGCCGCCATGGGCTGACCGCGGGCCGCTGGAGTGCTGACCGCGGACATTGAGGAACAGCGGCGTGTCGATCTTCACGCAACGCTGCTCCTTCCACAGGCGCAGGTAGTAATCGAAGTCCTCGCCAGTATCCATGGCGGTATCGAAGGGGGCGGCTGCCGCCACGTCCTGGCGGACGAAGTGGCCCATCTGCAGGGTCAGGTAGGGATCGTTGAGCAGCACCTGCTCCAGGTTGTCGATCGGGCTGATCTGGCCTTCGCGGCGCAATGCCTGGCCGGCCTGCAGGTCGGCAACGTAGATGGCGCCCCAGATGGCGTCGTGGCTCTCCAGCAGGGGCGCGACGTCGACGAAGGCGCCGGGGCACATCAGGTCGTCGGCATCGAGGAAGAACAGCCACTCGATACCCCGCTCACCGGCTTCCTGCACGGCCAGGTTGCGCGCATGGGAGCGTCCCAGCGTGCCCTGGCTGTCGTCCATTTCCAGCACCTGCACTTCGTCGAAGGCCCCCAGGCCATTGGCCACGGCGCGGGCCACGGAGTCCTTGGCGCGGCCGGCGAGTTCCTGGTGGCCAGGGCCGACCGGCATGATGACGCAACACTTCATGGTAATTTCCTGCCTTCGATTCAGTGGGCTGTGCCGCCTTGCAGCTGCTCGGCGACGCGGGTCAGGGTAGCCCGCCATTCATTGAGTACCGGGTTGCGCACGCGCTGCACGCTCGGGTACCAGTAGCTGGGGCCTTCCTGCAGGCCCCAGCGCCAGTTCGGGTTCAGTTGCAGCAGCATATAGGTTGGAACGCCCAGCGCACCCGCCAGGTGGACCGTGGTGTTGTCGATGCTCACCACCGCTTCCAGGGCGCAGAGCTGCGCGGCCTGGCGGTCCATGTCGTGCAGCGGGTTGACGCTGTCGTCGTTGTAGATTTCGAAGCCGTTGGCAAGCGCTTCCTCGCGCTCGGCACGGGTGTCCCCGTACTGCAGGTTGATCAGTTGCACGTCGGGCAGCGCAGCCAGCACGCCGAGATCGGCGATGGGAATGCGCCGGCTCTGTTTCTCGTTGGACACGCTGGTGCCGCCGCGCCAGGACACGCCGATCAGGCGCTTGCCAGGGAAGCGCCGGCGGTAGTCGGCGCGAATTTCTTCGACTACCGCAGGGTCCGCCGACAGATAGTGCGGTTCGCGCGGGAAGCTCTCCAGGTTCGGGCGCAACAGCGCCGGCAGACTACCCATGGGAATCTGGTAGTCACTGCGAGGCCAGGTTTGCCGGTGCATGACCTGCGCGCCATCCTGCGCAGTGCCCTGCAACTCGCGGCGGACGAAATGGACCTGGGGAAAGCTGCGCTGCAGCAGTGCGTCGAGCCGCTCATAGATCTCGTAATGAACGGTGCCGCCCAGCTTGGCCAGCTCGCCGAGCATGCTGGCGAACATGATGTGGTCGCCGATGCCCTGTTCGGCCCATACCAGTAGCGTCTTGCCCTCCAGCGGTTCGCCCTGCCAGCGCGGAATGGAGAAATGCTGCTGGTGCTCCTTCTGGACTTCGGCCCAGCGCCATTCGTAGTGCTGCCAGCCGGGACCGAATTCACCCAGGCGCAGCATCAGCAGCGCGAGGTTGTTGTGGGTGGCGACGTGCTGCGGGTCCAGGCGCAGGACCTTGGCGTAGGCGTCGAAGGCTTCCTTGTAGCGGGCGACCTGTTCCTGGGCGACGGCGAAGTTGAAGTTCAGCGGCACGCTGTCGGGCGCCTGCTCGAGTCCGAGGGTGCAGCAGGCGATGCTGTCATGGAAACGACCGGTGTTGTAGTACAGCTGCGCCAGCAGGTTCAGCACCTGGGTCTGTTCTGCCGGCGGCAACTGGCGCTCCAGGGTCTGCAGGATCAGGCGTTCCGCTTCGTCGTGAGCTTCGATGCGGTTGAGCGCGGCAAGCAGCAGCTTGAAGCGCCAGAGGTTTGGCTCGGCCTCGTACCACTGCTGCGCCTTCACCAGGTTGCCGTTGAAGCGCGGACGCTTGGCCAGTTCGTCGAACAGGAGGCTGTCGATGCGTTCGTCGAAAGGCGACTCCAGTGCGCGCGCGACATGCGGCTCGGCTTCCAGGTCGCGGTTCTGTCCGAGCAGGAGGGCAGCCAGGTGCGCGTGGGCCAGGGCGAGCTCGGGCATCAGCTTGAGCAACTGCTGATAGAGAGGAATCTTGCGCTCGTCATCGTTGACGCGCTCGGCTTCCTCTAGCGCGCGGGCGATGCGCTGGAGCTCGGCCTGGATCTGGGATGAATGCATGGGCTGCTGCCTTGATGTGACGTTGCCTTGACGGATGCCGCAACGACTGCAAGAAGAGGGCCATGGCGCTTATGCAAGGGGTTTTGAAAAAAAATCCAAAAAAAAACTAAAGCCCCGCCGCTCCCCGACGATAACCCTAACGAAGGTTCTCCAGGCCACTTCGGGCGGTTGCCAGGGCTGGGAGCCACATAGCCCCAATTACGAGGATCTCGTCATGGCTCTTACCGTTAACACCAACATCGCCTCCCTGTCCGTTCAGAAGAACCTCAGCAAAGCGGCCAACTCCCTGTCCAACTCGATGACCCGTCTGTCCACCGGCCTGCGTATCAACAGCGCCAAGGACGATGCCGCCGGCTCGCAGATCTCCAACCGTCTGACCAGCCAGGTCAAAGGTCTCGATGTTGCGGTCAAGAACGCCCAGGACGCCAACTCCATCGCCCAGGCCGCCGAAGGCGCCCTGCAGGAATCCACCAACATCCTGCAGCGTATGCGTGAACTGTCCCTGCAGTCGGCCAACGGCTCGAACAGCTCCGAAGACCAGAACTCCCTGAACCAGGAATTCAAGTCGCTGACCGCTGAACTGACCCGTATCTCCAAGACCACCACCTTCGGTGGCGGCACCTCCGGCATCAAGCTGCTCGACGGCTCCGCTGGCACCAATGGCACCCTGACCTTCCAGGTCGGCGCCAACGCCAACGAAACCATCAGCTTCAGCCTGGGTGACATGGGCGCTGCTGCCCTGAAAGGTTCCTCGGCTCTGGCCTCGGTCAACGTCACCCTGACCACCGCGCTGGCCTCGGCCAACGCCGTGACCGCGACCGCCGGCACCATGGTCATCGACGGCACCACCGTCAACATCGCCAAGGGCTCGACCACCAAGGACATCATCAGTGCCATCAACACCAACGTCAGTGGTGTGACCGCGACCACCGACAGCGCTGGCACCGGCATCGTCCTGCACTCGGGCAACACCATTGTCGTCAGCGCCGGCACCGGCGCCACCGCGACCACCGCGAGCAGCACCAACACGGTGTCCTCGTCCTTCACCGTACAGCAGCTGGACATCACCTCTGCCAAGGGCGCCCAGTCGGCTACCCAGGTGATCGACGCCGCACTGAAGCAGATCGATACCCAGCGTTCCGCTCTGGGTGCCGTCGAGAACCGTCTGGACAGCACCATCTCCAACCTGCAGAACGTGTCGCAGAACGCCACCGCTGCACGCAGCACCATCCAGGACGTAGACTTCGCCTCGGAAACGGCTGAGATGACCAAGCAGCAAACCCTGCAACAGGCCGCCACCGCGGTTCTGGCTCAGGCCAACCAGCTGCCCTCGGGCGTCCTGAAGCTCCTGCAGTAACAGGGTCTGACGGCAAAAAAACGGAAGGAAGGGCGCCCAGCGCCCTTCCTTGCTTTGCGTGTGGAGGGTAAAACCTGATGGATACCAGCCTCGGAATCAACACCCCGCGTCCGGTCGACAGCACCGCTCAGGGCGGCAAGCCGGCCGGTGGCAACAGCTTGCCGCAGAGCGCCAAGGAATCGCCGGCCCTGGTCGGCAAGCGCAACCTCGATGAAGCGGTCAGCCGTCTGCGTGAGCAAGCCCAGTCGGTGCAACGCAACCTGGAATTCTCGGTGGACGACGCCAGTGGCGAGACCGTGGTAAAGGTCGTGGCCTCTGATACCGGCGAAGTCATCCGGCAGATTCCTTCGGAAGTTGCGCTCAAGTTGGCAGAAAGCCTGAAGGAAGCGGGTAATCTGCTGTTCAGCGAACGCGCCTGATCTCTGTTTTGCAGAGAGCTGGCGCGATTCTTGAATGAGGCGTCACCAGACGCAGGCGGCAAGCAGAGAACCGCCAGAAATTTGGACAGGAGGGTAGGCAAATGGCCGGGACTTCGATCAATGGCGTAGGGTCGGGATACGACATCGACTCCATCGTGACCTCGTTGGTGAACGCGCAGAAGGCGCCGAAACAAAGCCAGATCACCACGCAGCAGACCAAGGCCAATACCCAGCTGTCGGCGCTCGGTACGCTCAAGAGCGCTCTGTCCACCTTCAAGACTGCGCTGGACAAGCTCAATGACAGCAGCTCCTTCGCCGGTCTGGCGGTCAAGTCGTCCAGCACCGACACCCTGACGGCCACGCTCGGTACCGGCGCCACCGCCGGCACTTACAAGATTGTCGTCGACAACCTGGCCACCAGTTCCAAGGTCGCCACCCAGTACATCGACAAGTCTGCCAGCTTCGGCGCAGGCAGCCTGAAGATCACCCAGGGCAACAGCACCTATACGGTGAACGTGTCCGCCGGGTCCGATCTGTCGACCATTCGCGACAGCATCAACACCCAGCTCAAGTCCAGCGGTATCACCGCCAACATCATCACCGACGCCACCGGCCCGCGTCTGGTCCTGGGCTCCACCGTCACCGGTGCAGGCAGTGACATCAGCGTCGAGGCCAGCGGTGACAGCAGCCTGGACGTGCTCAATATCGATGGTGACGGCACCAAGGCCTCGGCGACTGCTGGCGGATATATCGATACGATCGCCAAGGACGCGAGCTACACGATCGACGGCCTGAAGATGACCAGCTCGACCAACACCATCAGCAGCGCCATCAGTGGTGTTTCCTTTACCCTGGCTGCGGCGGGTACCTCGACGGTGACCGTCGACACCAACAAGGACGGTCTGAAAACCTCGATCCAGTCCTTCGTCGACTCGTACAACGCCCTGATCACCTCGATCAACTCACTGACCAAGGTGACTAACACCACCGACAGCGACGGCAATCCGACGACCAGCGCCGCGGCGCTGTCCGGCGATGCCATGACCCGCTCGCTGCTCAGTGGCCTGCGCAATGAACTGGTGGGCTCTTCCTCCAGCGGCGGCACCATCAAGCTGCTCTCCCAGCTGGGCATTTCCACTCAGAACGACGGTACCCTGTCGGTCGACGACAAGAAGCTCGATACCGCGCTGACCAACAACTTCTCCTCGGTGCAAGGCTTCTTCACGGGCAAGGGCGGCCTGCTCGATCGCATGAGCAGCAGCCTCACGAGCTACACCCAGAGCAACGGCCTGCTCGACCAGCGCACCAGCAACCTGAACCAGACGCTGAGCGACCTGGCCACCCAGCAGACCGCGCTGACCAACCGCATGGACAAGCTGACCACCACGCTCATGGCCAAGTACAACGCCATGGACTCCCTGGTCGCCCAGCTCAATGCCACCAAGTCCAGTGTGCTGACCACGCTGAACGCGCTGAACAAGACCAGCAGCTCCGACAGTTGATTCCTGAGCAGCCCGCCGCTCTGTGGCGGGCTGCCCGGCAGTACGCCCGTGCAGATTTTTGCCTAAAGCTTTTCCCACCCTCGCCGATACGTTGAATATCGACGATTTGATCGTTCAGCGAATCAAAGGGGAAATCAGATGAACGCTTCGGCAGCACTGCGCCAGTACCAGAACGTGAACAACCAGTCGCAGGTGCACGACGCCTCTCCCCATCGTCTGATCCAGATGCTGATGGAAGGCGGCCTGAGCCGCATCGCCCAGGCGCGTGGTTCGATGGAGCGTGAGCAGTTCGCCCAGAAGGGCATGCTGATCGCCAAGACCACTGCGATCATCGCTGGCCTGCGCGAAGCGCTGAATTTCGAAGCCGGTGGTGAGGTGGCGGAGAACTATGCCAACCTGTACGACTACATGAGTCGTCGCCTGGGCGACGCCAACCGCAGCAACGATGTCGAAATCCTCGACGAAGTGTCCGGCCTGCTGCGCACCATCAAGGAAGGTTGGGACGCCATCGCTCCGTGATAGCGGCCTGCCAGGAGATACCGAACATGACCCTCGCCGTCCAGCAGATCGAACAGACCCGCCTCGCCCTCGGGGCCGCGCTGGCCCAGGAAGACTGGGAAGCCGTCGCCCGGCTCGACCTCGAGTGCCGCGAGCACGTCGATGCCGCCATGGTCGAACCGATGGATGACGACAGCGATCTCAAGCGCAGCCTGGAAGGGTTGCTGGCGCTGTACCGCGAACTGGTCCAGGCTGTCACGCGTCAGCGCGAGGATGTGGCCACCGAGATCGTCCGCGTCAATCGTTCCCACCAGGGTGCCAAGGTTTATCAGATGTTTGGCTGATCCATTCGGATCGGTTCTCTTTCGGCGGTGCTCGGTCAGATGCCGGTGGCCGCCGCCTCCTCTTCGAACTACCCTCCAGTTCGATTGCCATGACGGGGATCAACACCCTTCGTCGGGCTGCATCAAAAAAAACACGCCATAAATTTGACTCGAGCCACAAATTTGACTTAACTAGTGGCCAAATGCTGGCTAGCACGAGGAAATTGTGCTGTGGCCAGATCGTGTCAGCCGCCGTAGTACGGCCTTCAAGCCCGGGATGACAAGCTAAGATGTGGCGCGAAACGAAAATCCTCGTGATCGATGACAACCAGGACCGTTGCCGGGACCTCTCGGTGATCATCAGCTTCCTGGGCGAAGACCAGCTGTCCTGCAGCAGCCGTGACTGGCGCCAGGTCGTCGACCCGCTGCCCAACGGCAGCCGCGACGTCCTCTGCGTGCTGGTCGGCGCGGTGGAGAGCAAGGGCGGCGCGCTGGAGCTGCTCAAGCAGCTCGCGGCCTGGGACGAATACCTGCCCGTCCTGCTGATGGGTGAGCCGGTGCCTAACGAATGGCCCGAGGAGCTGCGCCGTCGCGTGCTGGCCAGCCTCGAGATGCCGCCCAGCTACAACAAGCTGCTCGACTCCCTGCACCGTGCCCAGGTCTATCGGGAGATGTACGATCAGGCCCGCGAGCGCGGCCGCCAGCGCGAGCCCAACCTGTTCCGCAGCCTGGTGGGCACCAGCCGTGCCATCCAGCAGGTACGGCAGATGATGCAGCAGGTCGCCGATACCGACGCCAGCGTCCTGATCCTTGGTGAATCCGGTACCGGCAAGGAAGTGGTTGCGCGCAACCTGCACTATCACTCCAAGCGCCGCGATGCGCCCTTCGTGCCGGTCAACTGCGGCGCGATCCCCGCGGAGCTGCTGGAGAGCGAACTGTTCGGCCACGAGAAGGGCGCCTTCACCGGTGCCATCACCAGCCGGGCAGGGCGCTTCGAATTGGCCAACGGCGGCACCCTGTTCCTCGACGAGATCGGCGACATGCCGTTGCCGATGCAGGTCAAGTTGCTGCGCGTGCTGCAGGAGCGC
Source organism: Pseudomonas sp. BB438 (assembly GCF_057180225.1). Classification (NCBI taxonomy): domain Bacteria; kingdom Pseudomonadati; phylum Pseudomonadota; class Gammaproteobacteria; order Pseudomonadales; family Pseudomonadaceae; genus Pseudomonas; species Pseudomonas sp. BB438. Next base: position 4,699,987 of record NZ_CM170001.1, on the reverse strand, counting down.
ACTTTCGAGCGCGTGGGCAGCAACAAGACGCAGAACGTGGACGTGCGCATTATCGCCGCGACCCACAAGAACCTTGAAAAGATGATCGAGGACGGCAGCTTCCGCGAAGACCTGTACTACCGCCTCAACGTCTTCCCCATCGAGATGGCCCCGCTGCGCGAGCGCGTGGAAGACATCCCGTTGCTGATGAACGAACTGATCTCGCGCATGGAGCACGAGAAGCGCGGGTCGATCCGCTTCAACTCCGCCGCCATCATGTCGCTCTGCCGCCACGACTGGCCAGGCAACGTGCGCGAGCTGGCGAACCTGGTCGAGCGCCTGGCGATCATGCATCCCTATGGCGTGATCGGCGTGGGCGAGCTGCCGAAGAAATTCCGTCACGTCGATGACGAGGACGAGCAACTGGCAACCAGCCTCCGTGAGGAGCTGGAGGAGCGTGCGGCGATCACCGCCGGTCTGCCGGGTCTCGACTCGCCGGCCATGCTGCCGGCCGAAGGCATCGACCTGAAGGATTATCTCGCCAACCTGGAGCAGGGCCTGATCCAGCAGGCGCTGGACGACGCCAGCGGCGTCGTCGCTCGCGCCGCCGAACGTCTGCGCATCCGCCGTACCACCCTGGTGGAGAAAATGCGCAAGTACGGCATGAGCCGCCGCGAAGAGGAAATGGCGGAGGATTGACGCCTCCGCCTGACTCGTTTTTTCAAGTCATTGAAATATAACGAGTAAATTTTAGGCACGGGGTTTGCTAAGACTCATCCGACCGACAGATTCACGCCGTCGGACGGATGAGGAAACCCAGCATGATGCCCGCCACCAATCGCCAGACTGAACGCGCTGCCCAACTCCCTGCAGAATCGCTGCAGGTGCCAGTGGAGCAGCAGAGCCGTGCCCATCTGGAGCAGACGTTCGAGCTGTTCAGCCAGATGTCCAGCCAGCTCAGCCAGTCCTACAGTCTGCTGGAAGCCCGCGTCACCGAGCTGAAGGGCGAACTCGCCCTGGTCAGTGCGCAGCGCATGCAGGAACTGGCGGAGAAGGAGCGTCAGGCCAATCGCCTGCAGAGCCTGCTCGACGTGCTGCCAGGCGGCGTCATCATGATCGACGGCCAGGGCGTGGTCCGCGATGCCAATCCGGTGGCGGTCGCGCTGCTTGGCAAACCGCTGGTGGGCATGCTCTGGCGTGAAGTCATTGCCCGCAGCTTCGCCCCGCGTGCCGACGACGGCCACGAAGTTTCCCTGCGCGATGGCCGCCGCGTGTCCATCGCCATCCGCCCGCTGAACGGCGAACCCGGCCAGCTCATCCTGCTCAACGACCTGACGGAAACCCGTCGCCTGCAGGACCAGCTCGCCCGTCACGAGCGCCTGTCCGCCCTGGGCCGCATGGTCGCCTCGCTGGCCCACCAGATCCGCACACCGCTGTCCGCCGCCATGCTCTATGCCGGTCACCTGAGCGAAGGCGAGCTGCCGGTCCAGCAGCAACAGCGTTTCGCCGGCCGCATCAAGGAGCGCCTGCACGAGTTGGAAAGCCAGGTGCGCGACATGCTGGTGTTTGCCCGCGGCGAGCTGCCGCTACCGGATCGCCTGGCGCCCAGCCAGTTGTTCGCCAGCCTGCGTGCGGCGGCGGAGTCCCATGTCGCCGGGCTGAACATTCGCTGGCAGTGCGACGCCCGCGCCGGCGAACTGCTGTGCAACCGCGACACCCTGGTCGGCACTGTACTCAACCTGGTGGAGAACGCCATCCAGGCCGCCGGCCGCGACGTGCGCCTGAAGGTGCACCTGTATCAGCGCGACAACAGCCTGCGCCTGTCCATCAGCGACAACGGCCCGGGCATGAGCGCGGAAACCCTGGCGCGCCTGGGCGAGCCTTTCTTCACCACCAAGACCACCGGCACCGGCCTCGGCCTTGCCGTGGTGAAAGCCGTCGCCAAGGCCCACCAGGGCGAGCTGCGCCTGCACTCGCGTCCCGGTGTCGGCACCTGCGCCACCCTGATTCTGCCGCTGATCCTGGCTCAACCCGTCGTCCACGAGGAATGATTTCCATGGCCGCCAAAGTCCTGCTGGTCGAAGACGACCGCGCCCTTCGTGAAGCCCTCTCCGATACCCTGTCGCTCGGTGGACATGACTTCGTCGCCGTCGATTGCGCCGAGGCCGCGCTGCCGGCATTGGAGAAAGACGCCTTCAGCCTGGTGATCAGCGACGTGAACATGCCGGGCATGGACGGGCACCAGTTGCTCGGCCTGATCCGCAAGCGCCATCCGCAACTGCCGGTGCTGCTGATGACCGCCTACGGTGCTGTCGATCGCGCCGTGGATGCCATGCGCCAGGGCGCTGCCGATTACCTGGTCAAGCCATTCGAGCCCCGCGCGCTGCTGGAGCTGGTGGCGCGCCATGCGCTGGGGGCTGTATCCGCCAGCGTTGGCGAAGGCCCCGTGGCGCTGGAGCCGGCCAGCCAGCAACTGCTGGAGCTGGCTGCTCGTGTCGCGCGCAGTGATTCCACCGTGCTGATCTCCGGCGAGTCCGGTACCGGCAAGGAAGTCCTGGCGCAGTACATCCATCAGCAGTCGCCGCGCGCCGACAAACCCTTCGTCGCGATCAACTGCGCGGCGATTCCGGACAACATGCTCGAGGCCACGCTGTTCGGCCACGAGAAGGGCGCGTTCACCGGCGCCATTGCCGCCCAGCCGGGCAAGTTCGAGTTGGCCGATGGCGGCACCATCCTGCTCGACGAAATCTCGGAGATGCCGCTGGCTCTTCAAGCCAAGCTGCTGCGTGTGTTGCAGGAGCGTGAAGTGGAGCGTGTCGGTGCGCGCAAGCCGATCAGCCTGGACATCCGCGTGCTCGCCACCACCAACCGCGACCTGCTCGGTGAAGTGGCCGCGGGCCGTTTCCGCGAGGACCTCTACTATCGCCTGTCGGTCTTCCCGCTGGCATGGCGCCCGCTGCGCGAACGTCCCGCCGACATCCTGCCGCTGGCCGAGCGCCTGATGGCCAAGTACGCGCGCAAGATGAACCTCGCGCCGGTGACCCTGGCCGATTGCGCTCGCGCCGCGTTGCTGGCGCACCCGTGGCCGGGCAACGTGCGCGAACTGGACAATGCCATCCAGCGTTCGCTGATCCTGCAGCAGGGTGGCCAGGTGCAGGCTGTCGACCTGTGCCTGAGCGCGCCTATCGGCTTGGCGCCGCGTCCGCTGCTGGCAGCGGTGCCGATGGCGGCCGTGCCGCAGGTTCCGGCCAGCGTCGAAATTCCGTCACAGGTCTCTGCGGAAGCCGGGCAACTGGGCGAAGACCTCAAGCGCCGCGAGTTCCAGATGATCATCGATACCCTGCGCAGCGAGCGAGGACGTCGCAAGGAAGCCGCCGAGCGGCTGGGCATCAGCCCCCGCACCCTGCGCTACAAGCTCGCGCAGATGCGCGACGCCGGCATGGACGTGGAGGCCTATCTCTACGCCAGTTGAGTTGCAGACAGACCCCCTCTTGGCCCGCATTCGTGCGGGCCTTTTCTTGGCGCGTTCACCGCGCGAGCGAGCGTGCGCTCGCTCCAACGGCTGATGCCTGTCGCTGGCGGTGAAACAATCACCCCTGGTGTACTGGCGCGTCTCTGAAACGCCCATCCCAGAGCCCCATTCCGCATTTTTCCAGCGTCTGGAAAACCTGGCACCCAAGTTGCAAACACCTCTGCAAAGCGCTGCGCAGTGTCAAAAAACCGCGGCCAGTCGGAGGGGTAAGTGATGAGTCAGGGTATCGAGTTCAATCGTCTGCTGCTGGAAATGCGCTCCATGCAAATGGAGGCCATGGCCAAGGCGAAGACGCAGGCCGCGCCGGTCGAGACCGGCGCGCCGAGCTTCTCGCAGATGCTCGGCCAGGCGGTGGACAAGGTGAACGGTACCCAGCAGGTCGCTTCCGACATGGCGAATGCATTCGAGATGGGACAGAGCGGTGTCGATCTCACCGACGTGATGATCGCTTCGCAAAAGGCCAGTGTTTCTTTCCAGGCGATGACCCAGGTACGCAACAAGCTCGTGCAGGCGTACCAGGACATCATGCAGATGCCGGTTTGAGCGGCGAGGATCGTAGGTAATGGCTGAAGCCACCGTTGTTGACAGTCAGGTTCCCGCCAAGCTCGGTGCCGACGCGCCGAAGAAGCCGCTGCTGGGCCTGACGTTCCTCGAGAATCTCGCGGACATGCCGGTGCTGCGCCAGGTCGGCCTGCTGGTCGGCCTCGCCGCGAGTATCGCCATCGGTTTCGGCATGGTCCTGTGGTCCCAGCAGCCGGACTACAAGCCGCTCTATGGCAGCCTCAACGGTGTTGACGCCAACAAGGTGGTCGAGGCGCTGTCTGCCGCCGACATCGGCTACAAGATCGAGCCCAATTCCGGCGCGCTGCTGGTGAAGGCCGATGACCTGGGCCGTGCACGCATGAAAGTCGCCGGCGCGGGCCTGGCGCCGACCGACAGCAACGTCGGCTTCGAGATCCTCGACAAGGAACAGGCGCTGGGCACCAGCCAGTTCATGGAAGCGACCAACTACCGTCGCGGCCTGGAAGGCGAACTCGCCCGCACCGTTTCCAGCCTGAACAACGTGAAGGCTGCCCGTGTGCACCTGGCGATCCCGAAGAGCTCGGTGTTCGTCCGTGACGACCGCAAGCCCAGTGCCTCGGTACTGGTCGAGTTGTACCCGGGCCGCACGCTGGAGCCGAGCCAGGTGCTGGCCATCGTCAACCTGGTCGCCACCAGCGTGCCGGAACTGGATAAGTCCCAGGTCACCGTGGTCGACCAGAAGGGCAACCTGCTCTCCGACCAGCAGGAGCTCTCCGAGCTGACCATGGCGGGCAAGCAGTTCGACTTCACCCGCCGCATGGAAAGCAACTTCACCCAGCGCGTGCACAGCATCCTCGCGCCGGTACTGGGCAACGGCCGCTACAAGGCCGAGGTGTCCGCCGACGTTGACTTCAGCGCCGTGGAGTCCACCTCCGAGTCGTTCAACCCGGACCAGCCGGCCCTGCGCAGCGAGCAGGTGAACAACGAGGAACGGCAGAACAGCAACGGTCCGCAGGGCGTGCCGGGTGCGCTGTCCAATCAGCCGCCGGGCCCGGCCAGCTCGCCGCAGACCACAGGTCAGAACGCTGGCGCGGATTTCGTCGCGCCCGGTCAACCGCTCAAGGACGCCAACGGCCAGACGATCATCGATCCGAAGACCGGCAAGCCGGAACTGGCGCCGTACCCGACCGACAAGCGCCAGCAGAACACCCGCAACTACGAGCTGGATCGTTCGGTGAGCTACACCAAGCAGCAGCAGGGTCGCCTGCGCCGGCTTTCCGTCGCAGTGGTGCTGGATGACCGCATGATCGCCGATCCGAAGACCGGCGAAGTCAGCCACCAGCCGTGGTCGGCCGATGAGCTGGCGCGCTTCACCCGCCTGGTGCAGGACGCGGTAGGCTATGACGCCAGCCGTGGCGACAGCGTCAGTGTGATCAACGCACCGTTCGCCCCGGAACTGGGTGATGACATCGCTGCGCCGCCGTTCTACTCGCAGCCCTGGTTCTGGGACGTGGTCAAGCAGGTGCTGGGCATCGTCTTCATCCTGGTACTGGTGCTGGGCGTGCTGCGGCCGGTGCTGAACAACCTGTCGGGCAACAAGAGCAAGGCCCTGGTGGGCGGTGGCGCTGGAGGCGAAGGTGGCCTGGGCGAGTTGGGCGGTCTGGAGGGCGAACTGTCCGAAGATCGCGTGAGCCTCGGTGGCCCGGCCAGCATCCTGCTGCCCAGTCCGTCCGAGGGGTACGATGCACAATTGAATGCGATCAAGACACTGGTCGCCCAGGACCCGGGGCGCGTTGCCCAGGTAGTGAAGGACTGGATCAATTCCGATGAGTGAAGCGCGCATGAACGCCAAACTGAACAAGGTCGACAAGGCTGCCATCCTGCTGCTCTCCCTGGGTGAGACTGATGCCGCACAGGTGCTGCGCCACATGGGCCCGAAGGAAGTGCAGAAGGTCGGCGTGGCCATGGCGCAGATGCGCAATGTGCACCGTGAGCAGGTCGAGCAGGTGATGGGTGAGTTCGTCGAGATCGTCGGCGACCAGACCAGCCTTGGCGTGGGCGCTGACAGCTACATTCGCAAGATGCTCACCCAGGCCCTGGGCGAGGACAAGGCGAACAACCTCATCGACCGCATCCTGCTGGGCGGCAACACCAGTGGCCTGGACAGCCTGAAGTGGATGGAGCCGCGCGCCGTGGCCGACGTGATCCGCTACGAGCACCCGCAGATCCAGGCCATCGTGGTCGCCTACCTCGATCCGGACCAGGCCGGCGAAGTGCTCAGTCACTTCGACCACAAGGTGCGCCTGGACATCATCCTGCGCGTGTCCTCGCTCAACACCGTGCAGCCGTCCGCGCTCAAGGAACTGAACCTGATTCTGGAGAAGCAGTTCGCCGGCAACGCCAACTCCACCCGCACCACCATGGGCGGCGTGAAGCGCGCGGCGGACATCATGAACTACCTCGACAGCTCGGTCGAAGGCGCGCTGATGGACGCCATCCGCGAAGTCGACGAAGACCTTTCGGGCCAGATCGAAGACCTGATGTTCGTCTTCGACAACCTCGCCGACGTCGACGACCGCGGCATCCAGGCGCTGCTGCGCGAGGTGTCCTCCGATGTGCTGGTGCTGGCCCTCAAGGGCTCGGACGAGGCGATCCGCGAGAAGATCTTCCGCAACATGTCCAAGCGTGCCGCCGAGCTGCTGCGCGACGATCTGGAGGCCAAGGGCCCGGTGCGCGTCAGCGAAGTGGAGGGGGCGCAGAAGGAAATCCTCACCATTGCCCGTCGCATGGCCGAGTCCGGCGAAATCGTGCTGGGTGGCAAGGGTGGCGAGGAGATGATCTGACGTGGTACCGCCGGCGAAGGATGAAGACAAACTCAGCGAGCTGATCCGCGCGCGCGACGTGGCGGGCTTCGACCGCTGGTCGCTGCCCAGCTTCGACCCGGCACGCCCGGCCCCCGAGCCCGAGCCGGAACCCGAGCCGGACGTCGAGGAGCAGCCGCAGATCGAGGAAGTGCCGGAGGAAGAGGTCAAACCGCTGACGCTGGACGAACTCGAGGCGATCCGTCAGGAGGCTTATAACGAGGGCTTCTCCACTGGCGAGAAGGACGGCTTCCACGCCGGCCAGATCAAGGCGCGCCAGGAAGCCGACGCGGCGCTGCAGCCGCGCCTGCAGAATCTCGAAACCCTGATGTCGCACCTGCTCGACCCCATCGCCGAACAGGACCAGATGCTCGAGCAGGGCATGCTCAACCTGGTGACCCACGTGGTGCGCCAGGTGGTGCAGCGCGAGCTGGCCACCGACTCCAGCCAGATCCGCCTGGTGCTGCGCGAGGCGCTCAAGCTGCTGCCCATGGGCGCCAGCAACATCCGCATCCAGGTCAACCCGCAGGACTTCGAGCTGGTGAAGGCCCTGCGCGATCGCCACGAGGAAAGCTGGAAGATCATCGAGGACGACGGCCTGCTGCCCGGCGGCTGCCGCATCGAGACCGAACACTCGCGCATCGACGCCACCGTCGAGACGCGCCTGGCCCAGGCCGTGAAACAACTCTTCGAACAGCAGCGCGACCAGGCGACCCATGCGCTGGAGCCTGATCTGCACGTGGACCTCGCCGCTGCTCAGGACAGCTCCGATGCGCCTTGATCGCGTCAGCTTCGCCCGCCGTCTGCAGGGTTACAGCGATGCCGTGAGCCTGCCGACCCAGCCGGTGGTGGAAGGCCGCCTGCTGCGCATGGTCGGCCTGACGCTGGAGGCCGAGGGCCTGCAGGCGGCCGTCGGCAGCCGCTGCCAGGTGATCAACGACGGCGGCTATCATCCGGTGCAGGTGGAGGCGGAAGTCATGGGTTTCGCCGGCAGCAAGATCTACCTGATGCCGGTGGGCAGCCTCGTCGGCATCGCCCCTGGCGCCCGCGTGGTGCCGCTGCCGGACTCCGGTCGCCTGCCCATGGGCATGTCCATGCTCGGCCGCGTGCTCGACGGTGTCGGCCGTGCGCTGGATGGCAAGGGCGGCATGCGCGCCGAGGACTGGGTGCCGATGGATGGCCCGATCATCAACCCGCTGGCGCGCGATCCGATTCATGAGCCGATGGACGTCGGCATCCGCTCGATCAACTCCCTGCTCACCGTTGGCCGCGGCCAGCGTCTGGGCCTGTTCGCCGGTACCGGTGTGGGTAAGTCCGTGTTGCTGGGCATGATGACCCGCTTCACCAAGGCCGACATCATCGTGGTGGGGCTGATCGGCGAGCGGGGCCGCGAGGTGAAGGAATTCATCGAGCACATCCTCGGCGAGGAAGGCCTGAAGCGTTCCGTGGTCGTCGCCTCGCCGGCGGACGATGCGCCGCTGATGCGCCTGCGCGCCGCGCAGTACTGCACCCGCATCGCCGAATACTTTCGCGACAAGGGCAAGAACGTCCTGCTGCTGATGGATTCCCTGACCCGATACGCCCAGGCCCAGCGCGAGATCGCCCTGGCGATCGGCGAGCCGCCGGCGACCAAGGGCTATCCGCCGTCGGTGTTCGCCAAGCTGCCGCGCCTGGTCGAACGCGCCGGCAATGGTGAGAAGGGCGGCGGCTCGATCACCGCGTTCTACACCGTGCTCAGCGAAGGCGACGACCAGCAGGACCCGATCGCCGACGCCGCGCGGGGTGTGCTCGACGGTCACTTCGTGCTGTCGCGCCGGCTGGCCGAGGAAGGCCATTATCCGGCCATCGACATCGAGGCCTCGATCAGCCGGGTGATGCCGCAGGTCACCACCCCCGAACACTTGCGTGACGCCCAGCGTTTCAAGCAGCTGTGGTCGCGCTACCAGCAGAGCCGCGACCTGATCAGCGTCGGTGCCTACGTGGCCGGCGGCGATCCGGAGACCGACCTGGCAATCCAGCGCTTCCCGATCATGCGCCAGTTCCTGCGCCAGGCCCTGGACGAAAGCCAGAACCTCGACGACAGCCGCCTGTTGCTGGACGCCGTGGTCAGCGGCAAGGCTGGCTGATGGCGCGTTCGCAGGGATGGCGTAGCGCATGAACCGCCGCGCCGAACGCCTCGCCCCGGTGGTGGACATGGCGCTCAAGGCCGAGCGCGAGGCCGCGCGCCAGCTCGGCCAGATGCAGGGCCAGTTGCAGCAGGCGCAACGCAAGCTCGCCGAGCTGGAACGCTATCGCTTCGACTACCAGCAGCAATGGATCAGCAACGGCCAGCAGGGCGTCAGCGGTCAGTGGCTGATCAACTACCAGCGCTTCCTCTCTCAGCTCGAAGGTGCCGTCGAACAGCAGAATCGCTCGGTGGCCTTCCACGAGACCAACGTGGGCAAGGCCCGGGTCATCTGGCAGGAGAAGTACGCTCGCCTGGAAGGCCTGCGCAAGCTGGTCGAACGTTACCGTGAAGAAGCACGGCTGGCCGCCGACAAGTACGAGCAGAAGCAGCTCGACGAATTCGCTCAGCGCCTGAAGCCTTCACCCGAGCAATAGCGAACGGATTCCGCCGGACGCCGTGCTAGTCTCCAGTCAGTCTTCCTGGTTGGACCCCCTCATGCCTCTTCCCACGCCTGTGCCTGTGGATTTCCAGCGCGTCCTGCAACTCTGGCAGCTCGTTCCCCAGGGTGAGCCGATCATCACCCCCAGCAGCCACCTGCTGCCAGTCCGCTGGATGGGGCGGGCGGCAATGATCAAGCGTGCGCTGGATGTCGACGAACAGGGCGGCGGACGGGTGATGAGCTGGTGGTGCGGCGAGGGGGCCGCGCAGGTCTTTGCCTACGATGGCGACACGATCCTGATGGAGCGCGCCGAAGGTGGTCGTTCGCTGATGCACATGGCGCTTCACGGCGAGGATGACCAGGCCAGCCGCATCATCTGCGACACGCTGCGTCGCCTGCACTGGCCGCGCGCTACGCCGGCGCCCGCGTTGCTCGACCTGCGCCAGTGGTTCCGCGATCTGGCTCCGGCGGCCAGGCGTTATGGCGGCCTGTTCCCGCGCTGCCTGGACACCGCCGAGGCGCTGCTGGCCAGCGAGCATGACCGGCGCGTGCTGCATGGCGATGTCCATCACGACAACATCCTCGACTTCGGCGAGCGCGGCTGGCTGGCCATCGATCCCAAGCGGCTCTTCGGCGAGCGCCTGTTCGACTATGCCAACCTGCTGTGCAATCCGGACCTGCCGACCGCGCGCGAGCGCACGCGCTTCCTGCGCCAGCTCGACGTGATCGTCGAGCATGCGGGCGTCGACCGGCGCCGCCTGCTGGAATGGGTGCTGGCGTTCGCCGGGCTGTCCGCCGCCTGGTTCCTCGACGACGGCATGGCCGCCGACAGCGACCTGAGCGTGGCGCATCTGGCGGCTGCCGAACTGGACCGCAGCGCATGCTGCGCCTGAGTCGCGACCTGCTGAAGGCGCATCCGCGCCTGGTCACCTCCGTGGTCATCGGCATACTGGTGGCGCTGGCGTGCTATCGGTTCGCGCCGATGACCCGCGTGCTGCTGGGTTGGAACTGCATGGCCTGGCTGTATGTGCTGCTGATCGGCTGGCTGGCCCTGCGCACGGCGCCGGCGGAAGTGCGCCGCCTGGCCGAGATCGAGGATGAGAACGCCGAAGCCGTGCTGGTGCTGGTGATCGTTGCCGCCGTGGCGAGCCTGGGCGCCATCGTTTTCGAACTGGCCACTGCCGGGCATGCCAATGGTGACGACAAGGTCCTCCGCTATGCCTTCACCGCCAGCACGGTGCTCGGCTCCTGGTTCCTCATCGGCACCGTCTTCACCATGCATTACGCCCGCCAGTTCTATTCGGCCGACGCGGCAGAGCCGGTGTTGCGCTTCCCGGGCGGCGAGAAGAATCCGGATTACTGGGACTTTCTCTACTTCTCCTTCACCCTCAGCGTGGCCGTGCAGACTTCGGACGTGGAGATCGCCTCGCGCACGATGCGCAAGGCGGTGCTGGCGCATTCGGTGATCGGCTTCCTGTTCAACACCGCGGTGCTGGGCCTGGCGATCAATATGGGCGCGGGGCTGGTCGGCTAGCGCCGGCGATCAGGGCTGAAGCGCCTCGAATGCCAGGCGCAGCGCCAGCACCAGAAAGGCCAGGGTGAAGCTCCAGCGGATCAACGTCATCACGGTGGGGCGACCGATCACGTAGTCGCGCACCCAGGCCGCCAGCAGCCCATAGCCGATGAACACGACGAAGGTCATCAGCGCGAACACCAGACCCAGCAGCAGGAACAGGCTCCTGACGGCCTCGCTGCCGGCCGGCACGAACTGCGGCAGGAAGGCCAGGAAGAACAGGCCGAGCTTGGGATTGAGCAGGTTGAGCCAGAGCCCGGTGCCCACCAGTTGCCCCATGCTGCGCGGTTGGCTGGACGCATTCAGCGCGAGGGCGCCGCTGCCGCGAAATACCTGCCAGGCGATGAACAGCAGATAGGCCGTGCCCAGTAGCTTGACCACCTGGAAGCTGGTGGCGCTGGCCTGCAGGATCACCGACAGGCCGAAGGTGGCGAGCAGCAGTTGCGGGAGCATGCCCAGGGTGCAGCCCAGTGCCGCGAGGCTTGCTGCGCGCGCACCGAGGCCCAGTCCGACGGCCAGGGTGTAGAGCACGCCGGTGCCGGGCAGCAAAACGACGACGAACGCCGTCAGCAGGAATTCTGCGTTCATTCCCGAGGATTTCCTGTGTGGAGGTGGAACGGCCGTAGGCCGACGCACTCAGGGTGCGGTTGGTTGCCTGAGCGATGAGCGCCATTGTCCCGGCGTCAGTCCGAGCTGGCGGGCGAAAGCGCGGGTCATGTGCGACTGGTCGGCGAAGCCGGCGAGCAGGGCGGCGTCGGCCAGCGCATGGCCTTCGCCGATGGCCTTGTGGGCCTGCCTCACGCGGTATTGCAGCAGGTAGGCGTGGGGCGTGGTGCCCAACTCGCGGCGGAAGCGACGCAGGGCCGCATAGGGTGTCAGCCCGGCGATGCCGGCCAGCTCCACCAGAGCCGGTGCGTTGCGCGGGTCATCGTGAATCCGCTCGAGCATGCGCGCCACGCTTCGCGACGGAAGAGCTGCCAGCGATCTGTCGGTTCGCGAGTCGAGCAGTGCGCCGAACAGGTCGAGCACGCCTTCGATGGCCTCGTTCGCGCTCGCCCTCGGCAGGTGCTGCATCAGGCTGGCGATGCGACGGGCGAGCCGGGGTTCGGCGAGGGCGGGCAGGGAGAATTCCCGGCCAGCCATGTCGGCGCTGGCCAGTTGGGCGATCAACGCCGGCTCGACGTACAGCATGCACCACCGACGCGCTGCGCCGCGCAGGGGAATACCGTCGTGCAGCTCGTTGGGGCTGACGGTGATGATGTCGCACGGCCCGGCCTCGACCTGGCCACGGCCACTCCAGGAACGATGCCCGCCCTCGAGCATCACGCCGATGCCGTACTCGTCGTGGGCGTGGCGCGGAAAGCTGCGCTGCGTGAGGATCTCGACGGTGCGCAGGCCGGGCAGGGCGGTGGTGGCGCAATTCACGGTGTGCAACATCGCTGGATCACCTGGCGCGGTGGGGGCGGCCTCCGGGCGCTGGGTCCGCGGCGGAGGGCTCCCGTTGACGGGAAGAGTGACTGCAACCATAGCCCGGCGCCGGCGAGGGTTCTTGAATGAAATTGACGTTCTGCACGCGCCCCACGGCTCAGAAGAACGGCCGCGACGCCTTGAACATGAAGGCCGAGTCGCAATAGGCGTTGTGCCCGGAGTAGGCACTGCAGTCACCGCCGGTGAGGCTGCTGCCGCTGTAGGAGAAGTTCAGGTCGATGCCGTTCCAGGGGCGGCTGAAGTTCACCGACCAGTCGCCAAACTCACTGACACTGCCGCCGCTGCTCAGGCTGACCGGCGAAGCGAGGCTGTAGGTGGAGTACTTGAAGGTCACGTCGAAGCCGAGATCGGGTTGAACGCCCAGGTCGGTGTACAGCGTGGTGGTGCTGCGTCCGGCCTGGGCGCTGTAGGCCGCACCGAGGCGGCTGCCGAAGACCGAAAGACCGCCGTACAGGGCCTGGCTGTCGTAGTCGGGCTGTTCCGGACGGGCGTAGCGCAGGGTGCCGACCTCGTAGCCCAGCTTGCCATCGCCCAGCGGGTGCTTGAAGCCGGCGTAGCTGTCGATCTCCAGCGGCTTTTCCTGCTCCAGGTTCGAGGTCCAGCTGCCGACGTACCAGCCACTGTCGTGGGTGATGTCGAGACCGCCCTGGGCGCTGTTGGCCTGACCGGGCTGGACCAGGCCCTGGGCCATGCTGCGCGTTGGCGAGTTGGCGAACTTGAGTTCGAAGTCGCCAAGGTTGCGCTGCATCACCTGGGCGCTCGCGTACGGCGCTACGCACAACACGCAGGCCGCGATGAGAATGGATTTGTACATGCTGCCCCCTTCCTGCCGGGTGCGACCCCTCCGAGGCTTCTCACGAGCCTTCACTCCGCGTCGCACGGGTAAAAGGGTAAAGGCATTCGCCGTGCCCGTGTCGACCGGTGGTCCATTAATCGACCCTTGGGGTGATCGTTCGACCAGCCTGGCGAGGCGGTTTCCCATCGCTCGCCGAGGTTGCCGCTGTCATCGCTAGCTGCTACATCTTCAAGCTCGTGCGCGACCATCGATCGATAAGGAGCATCCCATGGCCATCACTTCCGTTCCCTCCGCTGACGGGCAGGAGCTCACCATCGTGGTCCAGGGGCGTTTCGATTTCGGCGCACACCAGGAATTCCGCAACGCCTACGAGCGTGTCGAAACGACGCCCAAGCGCTACGTGGTGGACTTGAAGGGCGCTACCTACCTCGACAGCTCGGCGCTGGGCATGCTCCTGCTGCTGCGCGACCACGCCGGCGGCGAGAGCGCGCAGATCAGCCTGGCGCACTGCAATCCGGACGTGCGCAAGGTGCTGTCGATCTCCAATTTCGAGCAGCTGTTCAAGATCAGCTGACGCGGCCCGGCCTGCAGTGGGAGCGGCCATGGCTGAATTCCTCACCGTCCTGATCGCCGACGACAACGCGGCTGACCGCCTGTTGCTGTCGACCATCGTCAGCCGCCAGGGACACCGTGTGATTACCGCCGCCAACGGCCTGGAGGCGCTGGCGTTGTTCGCCCAGGAGCGTCCGCAGCTGGTGCTGATGGATGCCCTGATGCCGGTGATGGATGGCTTCGAGGCAGCCCGGCGGATTCGCCGGCAGGCTGGCGAGGAACTGGTGCCGATCATCTTCCTGACGTCACTGAGCGAGCCCGAAGCGCTGGTACAGAGCCTCGAGGCGGGCGGCGACGACTTTCTCTCCAAGCCTTACAACCGCGTGATCCTCGAAGCCAAGATCCGCGCCATGGGCCGCCTGCATCACCTGCAGCGAACGGTGCTGGAGCAGCGCGACCTGATCGCCCGGCACAACGAGCACCTGCTCAACGAGCAGCGGGTGGCCAAAGCGGTGTTCGACAAGGTGGCGCATTCGGGCTGCCTGAACGCGGCGAACATCCGCTACCTGCAATCGCCCTTCGCGCTGTTCAATGGCGACCTGCTGCTGGCAGCGTTCAAGCCCTCCGGCGGCATGCATGTCCTGCTCGGCGACTTCACCGGCCACGGCTTGCCGGCAGCCATCGGCGCCATGCCGCTGGCCGAGGTGTTCTACGGCATGACGGCCAAGGGCTACCCCATGGCGGACATCCTTCGCGAGATGAACGCCAAGCTCAAGCGCATCCTCCCGGTTGGCGTGTTCTGTTGCGCCGCGGTGCTCAACCTGAGCTTCCAGCGCGGCCTGGTGGAGGTGTGGAACGGCGGGTTGCCCAATGGCTACCTGCACCGCCACGACAGCGGCGAACTGCAGCCGCTGGTGTCGCGCCACCTGCCGCTGGGCATTCTCGACCCGTCGGCCTTCAGTGACCATGTCGAGGTCTACGCAATGGAGGAGGGGGACCGCGTGTTCCTCTTCTCCGATGGGGTGCTGGAGGCGCGCAATGCGACCGGCGAAGCATTCGGTGAGGGACGACTGCTGCAGGTATTCGCCGAGCATCCTGCGCCGTCACGCCTGTTCGACGGCATCCAGGCGGCGGTGGCGCGCTTTCGTGGCGAGGCCCAGGACGACGTCAGCATGCTGGAGATCGCGCTGGTCCCGGAGGCCTCGCTGCAACGCCCGCCACTGGCGTTCTCCGACAACGGCCTGAGCAGCCCGCTGGACTGGTCCGCGAGTTTCGAATTCCGTGCGCCGACCTTGCGCAACTTCAATCCGCTGCCCTTCCTGCTGCAGCTGCTGATGGAAGTGCACGACCTGCGCCCGCGCGGCGGTGCGCTCTACACCGTACTCGCCGAGTTGTACTCCAACGCCCTGGAGCATGGCGTGATGGGCCTGGACTCCACGCTCAAGTGCGATGCTGCCGGGTTCGCCCGCTACTACCAGGAGCGCAGCAAGCGCCTGGTCGCGCTGCGCGACGGTTTCGTGCGCTTCCACCTCGATCTCGCGCCCCACGGCGACGGCGGTCGACTGCTGGTGCGCGTGGAGGACAGCGGCGACGGCTTCGACGTAGGTGCGGTGCTGGCCTCGCAGAAGACTGCTGCCGGCAGCCTCTGCGGGCGCGGGCTGACGCTCATCCGGCAGCTGTCTGACCGCTGTCAGTGGTCGAGCGATGGCAAGTCGGTCTCCGTGGAGTTCTTCTGGGCGGCTCAGGCATAATCGGGGCCTTCTTGTCCCCCTGAAGGGTGGCGAGCCATCCTCCAGGGAGTGCCCCATGTCCGAGCCACATCTCGATGGCGCCGTGCTGAGCAACTTGCTGTCGATCATGGAAGACGAGTACCCGCTTCTGGTGGAGACCTTCCTCAGTGATTCCGAGGAGCGCCTGCGCAGCATTCGCGAGGCCTTTGCCGCCGCTGATGCACCGGCACTGCGCCATGCCGCGCACAGCTTCAAGGGCAGCTGCGGAAACATGGGGGCTTCGGTGCTGAGCGGCCTGTGCAAGCGTCTGGAAGAGTCTGCACGGCTGGGCGACCTGGACACTGCGCAGAGCCTGATCGGCAAGGTCGAACACGAATTCTCCATTGTCCGTACCCTGCTGTTGCCTGGTCGTTCCTGACCTTCCTCGAGTTGGCCCGCGCCTTGCTATCTCCGTGTTGGATATTCACCTCAACGGAGACCTCCGATGGCTGTCGCCCCGGATATTTTATTGACGTCGACGCCTGACACGCGGCCCAAGGCGGCGCTCTCCAAGTCTGCCCAGAATTCGTCGAGCGCCAGCAGTGACAAGGGTTCCAGCTTCGCCGACGTCTATGCCAAGGAGCAGCGGCCGGCAGCCAGCGAGCGCGCCGACAAGCCTGTGAAGGCCAAGGCCGACAAGCCTCGGGACAGTGGCGGCAAGGACACCGCGAACAACGATGCCAACGCTCCGGCTGCCGCCGACCAGCCAAAGGTTGCCGAGGACGGCAAGCCCTTGCCGGCTGATGCGGCGAACAAGGCGGACGACAGCAAGGTGGCGGACACCGAGACCAAGACCGATGCGACCCTTGACCCGCTGCTGATGCTCGGCATGACCGGCCAGCTGCCGGAGCCCGAGGCGCCGCCGCTGGTGGTCAGTACCGGCACCAGCCAGCTCACCGAAGCCAGCAGCGATAGCGACCTGCAGAAGCTCAACGAGATTCCGGGGGTGAACCTGACCCTCGCCGTGGGCGCTGACGACCAGGCGCAGCAGGCGCAACAGGTCCAGCTCACCGGTCACCTGGCCGCCAAGGCGGGCGACAAGTCGCTGGATGCCAGCGGCAAGAACGACCTGAGCGCTGCTCTCGCTGCGCTGGCCCCCGATGCCGCCGCGAAGGGGGCCGATGGCAAGCTCACCGAGGGCGCGTTGAAGGACGCCACCGACCTGACCCAGCAACTGCCGGAGTTGCAGGCTGACGCCAAGCCGGAGATGCCGCGCAATGAAGCCTTCGCCGCTCGCCTGGAGTCCTTGACCCAGGCGCTGAACACGCCGCAGGCCATGACCAGTCGCCCGGTGAATCCGTTGGTGCCGGGGCAGGCCGTGTCGGTGCAGCAGAACGGCTGGACCGACCAGGTGGTGGACCGGGTGATGTGGATGTCCTCGCAGAACCTCAAGTCGGCCGAGATTCAGATGGACCCGGCCAACCTCGGTCGCCTGGAAGTGCGTATCCACATGACCGGCGACCAGACCCAGGTGAACTTCGTCAGCGCCAACGCCAACGTCCGCGAAGCGCTGGACAGCCAGCAGCACCGCCTGCGCGAGATGTTCAGCCAGCAGGGCATGCAACTGGACGTGAACGTCTCCGACCAGTCGGCCCGCGGCTGGCAGCAACAGCAGCAGAGCGATGGTCGTGGCAGCTCGCGGAGCGTCGCGGGTACCGGCAGCGAGGGCGACGAGCCGATGATCAGCGGCGTATCCGAAATCCGCCCGCAGACGGCGGCGCAGGGCAGGGGGCTGGTGGATTACTACGCATGATGGGGTGGCGCCTGCCGGGTGACGCTGTGCAGCCAGGAAGCGCCCTCTCCCTGAAGGGATAGGGGACTGTACGGCGTGCTTGGACAGTCGAGAGCCGGCCGGCCAGCACTGTCTTCGCCTGGCACGGATAGCTCCCTCTCCCTTCGGCGCGGGGCGCGCAGCCCGAGCGTGGGAGAGGGTATAAGCCCGAGCGCCACGTTAAGCCCGTGTTCGCGAGCAAGCTCGCTCCTGCAGACTGGTTCGGGCGCCGAGCCGGCTTTCCGTGGGAGCGAGCTTGCTCGCGAACCGCCTCAATACCCGACCTATCCGGCTCAGAGGAAAATTCTTACTCCTCCCCGTGACATCCTCCGTCTAGCCTGTAATATCCGCGGCGGCGCCAGTCGGACATTTCCGAACTGGCACAGCCCTTGCTGCTACCCCGGTATCAGCGCATCGCGCCGGAAAAGTGACGGATTATTGGCATGGCCAAGAAAGAACAGACGCCTCCTCTCCCCGATGGCCAGGCGCCCGGCAAGGGCAAGCTGAAGCTCATCATCATCATCGTGCTGGCCTTCCTGCTCGCAGTGGGCGCGTCGGTGGGCGGTACCTGGTTCTTCCTGAACAAGAATGCCAAGCCGGCCGCCGAGTCCGAGGCGAAGTCCGAGGAACATGGCGAGCCGACCAGGAAGCAGGCGGTGTACGAGATCCTCGCGCCGTCCTTCGTGGTCAACTTCAATCAGAACGGCCGCCAGCGCTATCTGCAGGTGGCCGTCGCCCTGATGGGCCGCGACCAGGCGCAGATGGACGCCCTGCGTGAGCAGATGCCGTTGGTGCGCAACCAACTGGTCATGCTGTTCTCCAGCCAGAATTTCGACAATCTCGTGACGCCGGTCGGCAAGGAAATGCTCCGCCAGCAGGCTACGTCCAGTCTTCAGGAACTGGCAAAGAAGGCGACCGGTCAGTTGACCGTGGAGCAAGTGCTTTTCACCAATTTCGTATTGCAGTAGGTACCCGCCATGGCCATGCAGGATCTGCTTTCCCAGGACGAGATCGACGCGCTGCTGCACGGCGTCGACGATGGTCTGGTGGAAACCGAGTCCGACGTCGAGCCGGGGGCGATCAAGTCCTACGACCTGACGAGTCAGGACCGCATCGTCCGGGGTCGCATGCCGACCCTGGAGATGATCAACGAGCGCTTCGCCCGCTACACCCGCATCAGCATGTTCAACCTGCTGCGCCGCTCGGCGGATGTCGCCGTGGGCGGCGTGCAGGTGATGAAGTTCGGTGAGTACGTGCACTCGCTGTACGTGCCCACCAGCCTCAACCTGGTGAAGATGAAGCCGCTGCGCGGCACCGCGCTGTTCATCCTCGATGCCAAGCTGGTGTTCAAGCTGGTGGACAACTTCTTCGGCGGTGACGGTCGTCACGCCAAGATCGAGGGCCGCGAGTTCACGCCCACCGAGCTGCGGGTGGTGCGCATGGTCATCGAGCAGGCCTTCGTCGACCTTGCCGAAGCCTGGCACGCGGTGATGCCGATCGCCTTCGAGTACGTGAACTCCGAGGTGAACCCGGCGATGGCCAACATCGTCAGCCCCAGCGAAGTGGTGGTGGTCTCCACCTTCCACATCGAACTCGATGGCGGCGGCGGCGACCTGCACATCACCCTGCCGTACGCGATGATCGAGCCGATCCGCGAGATGCTCGACGCCGGCTTCCAGTCCGACGTGGACGACCAGGACGAGCGCTGGATCAACGCCTTGCGCGAGGACATCCTCGACGTCAACGTGCCGCTGGGCGCTACCGTCGTGCGCCGCCAGCTCAAGCTGCGGGACATCCTGCACATGCAGCCGGGCGACGTGATCCCGGTTGAGCTGCCCGAGCACATGATCATGCGCGCCAACGGCGTGCCTTCCTTCAAGGTCAAGCTGGGTTCGCACAAGGGCAACCTGGCCCTGCAGATTCTCGATCCGCTCGTGCGCCCGCGCTGAGCGAATCCCAAGGGGACACACCATGTCAGACGAAGAAAACGTAACTCCCGAAGAACAGGCGCTGGCTGACGAGTGGGCCGCGGCGCTCTCCGAATCGGGTGACGCCAACCAGGACGACATCGACGCGATGATGGCCAGCGCCGCGGCTCCGGCCGTGCCCGCCGCGCCGCGCGCGCCCATGGAAGAGTTCGGCATGGCGCCCAAGGCGCCGACCATTGCCGGTCTCGAAGGCCCGAACCTGGACGTGATCCTGGATATCCCGGTGACCATCTCCATGGAGGTCGGCCACACCGACATCAGCATCCGCAACCTGCTGCAGCTCAATCAGGGCTCGGTGATCGAACTCGATCGCCTGGCCGGCGAGCCGCTGGACGTGCTGGTCAACGGCACCCTGATCGCCCACGGCGAGGTGGTGGTGGTGAACGAGAAGTTCGGCATCCGCCTCACCGACGTGATCAGCCCCAGCGAACGCATCAAGAAGCTGCGCTGACATGGCCCGCCTGCTCGCGAAACTGTCCACCCTGCCGCTGGCGGGATCGTCCCTGCTGGCGATGGCCGAAGAGGCCGCCAAGGCGCCGGCATCCAATCCGGCCATCGTCCATGCCAGCTCCACGCCGAGCCTGATCACCGGCAGCGCCGGCGCGCAGCTGATGCAGCTGCTGCTGGGCCTGGTGCTGGTGGTCGGCCTGATCTTCCTGCTCGCCTGGCTGGTGCGCCGTGTGCAACAGGTCGTGCCGCGTGGCAACCAGGCGATCCGTCTGATTTCCAGCCAGGCTCTCGGACCGCGTGATCGCCTGGTGCTGGTGCAGGTGGGCGAGGAACAGGTCCTGCTGGGCCTGACGCCCGGTCGCATCACGCCGCTGCACGTCATGCGCCAGCCGGTGCATGCCGCCGAATCCGAACCGGCGCAGCCGGAATTCGCCCAGCGCCTGCTGGAGTTGCTGAACAAGGACAAGGGCCGCCCACAGTGACCCGTTTGCCGAATCTCTCCGTTCTGGTCGGCGCGCTCAAGGCAGTCGCGCCGCTGCTACTGGGACTGCTGGCGCTGATGGCGCCGCAGGCCTTCGCCGCCGATCCGACGCAGCTGACGGCGATCACCGTGACCACCAACCCGCAGGGGCAGCAGGAGTACTCGGTCAGCCTGCAGATCCTGCTGATCATGACCGCGCTGAGCTTCATCCCGGCGTTCGTCATGCTGATGACCAGCTTCACCCGGATCATCATCGTGTTCTCCATCCTGCGCCAGGCGCTGGGCCTGCAGAGCACGCCGTCTAACCAGGTGCTGATCGGCCTCGCCATGTTCCTCACGCTGTTCGTCATGGCGCCGGTGTTCGACAAGATCAACACCACCGCGCTGCAGCCCTACCTGAACGAACAGATCCCGGCGCAGGAGGCGGTTACCCGCGCCGAAGTGCCGCTCAAGGCCTTCATGCTGGCGCAGACCCGGCAGTCGGACCTGGAGCTGTTCGTGCGCCTGTCCAAGCGCACCGACATTCCCAGCGCCGATGCCACACCCCTGACCATCCTGGTGCCCGCGTTCGTCACCTCGGAGTTGAAGACGGCATTCCAGATCGGTTTCATGATCTTCATTCCGTTCCTGATCATCGACCTGGTGGTGTCCAGCGTGCTGATGGCGATGGGCATGATGATGCTCTCGCCGCTGATCATCTCGCTGCCGTTCAAGATCATGCTGTTCGTCCTGGTGGATGGCTGGGCCTTGATCATCGGCACGCTCGCCGGCAGTTTCGGGACGGTCTAGCGATGAACCCTTCTGCTGAACGACAGGAGCAGCCATGACCCCCGAAGTCGCCGTCGACCTGTTCCGTGAAGCGCTCTGGCTGACTGCGGTGATGGTCGGCATCCTGGTGCTGCCGAGTCTGCTGGTGGGCCTGATCGTGGCGATGTTCCAGGCCGCCACGCAGATCAACGAACAGACCCTGAGCTTCCTGCCACGCCTGCTGGTGGTGCTGCTCACCCTCATCGTGCTGGGCCCCTGGCTGCTGCGGCAGCTGATGGAGTACACCCAGTCGCTGATCACCAGCATCCCGACGCTGATCGGCTGATGCTCGAGCTCAGCAACGCACAGATCGGCGGCTGGATCGGGGCCTTCCTGTTCCCGCTGTTCCGCATCGCCGCGATGTTGATGGTCATGCCGATCTTCGGCACCCAGCTGGTGCCTACCCGTGTGCGCCTCTACCTGTCGGTGGCGATCGCCGTGGCGCTGGTGCCCAACCTGCCGCCGATGCCGCAGGTGGACGCGCTGAGCCTCAAGGCGATGGTCTACATCGCCCAGGAAATCCTCGTCGGCGCCATGCTCGGCTTCGTCCTGCAGCTGATGTTCCACGCCTTCGTCATTTCCGGGCAGATCATCTCCATGCAGATGGGCCTGGGCTTCGCATCCATGATCGACCCCACCAACGGCATCTCGGTGCCGGTGCTGGGGCAGTTCTTCACCATGCTGGTGACCCTGCTGTTCCTTGCCATGAACGGCCACCTGGTGGTGTTCGAGGTGCTGGCGGAAAGCTTCACCACGTTGCCGGTGGGCGAGGGCCTGTCGAGCAACCACTTCATCACCGTGGCCGGCAAGCTGGGCTGGGTCCTGGGGGCCGGGCTGATGATCGCCTTGCCGGCGATCACCGCGCTGCTGGTGGTCAACCTGGCGTTCGGCGCGATGACGCGTGCGGCGCCGCAGCTGAACATCTTCTCCATCGGTTTCCCACTCACCCTGGTGATGGGCTTCGTCATTGTCTGGATTGGCAGTGCCGAGATTCTGACTCAGTACCAGGCGCTGGCCAGTGAGGGCCTGCGCCTGCTTCGCGAACTCGTGGGGGCCCGCTGATGGCCGAGAACGACAGTAGCGAAGACAAGACAGAGGAACCCACAGAGAAACGGCGCCGCGACGCGCGAGAGAAGGGACAGCTCCCTCGGTCCAAGGAGCTGAACACCCTGGCCGTGCTGCTCGCCGGCGCCGGTGCGCTGCTGGTGTTCGGCGCGAGCCTGGCCGACGCGCTGATGCGCCTGATGCGCGGCAGCTTCGAGCTGGACCGCGCGACGGTGATGAACAGCGAGAGCATGCTCAACCTGCTCATCGCCGGCGCCAAGATCGGCGCCGGGGCCGTCTGGCCGATTCTCGGCGTACTGCTCATCGCGGCGCTGGTCGGCCCGGTCGCCCTGGGCGGCTGGCTGTTCTCCGGCGAGGCGTTGGCGCCCAAGTTCAGCCGGTTGAATCCGCTGGCGGGCCTCAAGCGCATGTTCTCCCTGCGTTCGCTGACCGAGCTGCTCAAGGCGCTGGCCAAATTCGTGCTGGTGCTGATCGTGGCGATCCTGGTGCTCAAGTCCGACCAGAACGACCTCCTGGCCATCTCCCATGAGCCCATCGAACAGGCCATGGTGCACAGCGCGCGGATCGTCGGCTGGAGCGCCTTCTGGCTGGCCTGCAGCATCATTTTCATCGCCGCTGCGGACGTTCCCTTCCAGCTCTGGGACAACCGCAAGAAGCTGATGATGACCAAGCAGGAGGTCAAGGACGAGTACAAGGACTCCGAGGGCAAGCCGGAGGTCAAGGCCAAGGTCCGCCAGATGCAGCGCGAGATGGCCAACCGGCGGATGATGCAGGCGGTGCCGCAGGCCGACGTGGTCATCACCAACCCGACCCACTTCGCCGTGGCCCTGCAGTACGACGCGGAGAAGGGCGGTGCGCCCAGGCTGCTGGCCAAGGGCAACGACTTCATGGCGCTGAAGATTCGCGAGATCGCCCAGGAGCACAAGGTCACCGTGCTCGAATCGCCGGCCCTGGCGCGGGCGGTCTACTACTCCACCGAACTCGATCACGAGATTCCCGCAGGGCTCTACCTTGCCGTGGCCCAGGTACTGGCCTACGTCTATCAGCTCAAGCAGTACCGCGCCGGCAAGGGCAAGCGCCCGGGACCGATGCCGGACCTGCCGATTCCGCCGGACCTGCGTCGCGACGAGTGACCCGCCGGCACCATCCGTGCAGTAGGATGGCCGGTTCGTGCCCGGCGTCGAAGGCGCCGGGCGGCCTGTTCAGCCAAGGAAACGGTTCATGCTTCGGAATTCCTTCGCCGGCCTGCGCTTCGCGTTCTGGCTGTTCCTCTGCCTCCTCACCTGCGTCCAGCCCGGCTGGGCCGACGCGCCTGCTGATGGCGGCGTGCTGCTGCCGCTGAACGAGCGCGTCGTGGATGTTACCGGCACGCTCGACCCGTCCGCCAGGGCCCGTCTGATCGATAAGCTCAAGGCCCTGGAAGACCGGCGCGGCGCGCAGATCGCCGTGGTGATGCTGCCCACCGTCGGCACGATGGGCATCGAGGCCTTCTCCAACAAACTCTTCAACCTCTGGAAACTCGGCCGCAAAGGCGTCGACGATGGTGTGCTGCTGGTGGTGGCGAAGGACGACCACCTGATGCGCATCGAGGTCGGCTATGGCCTGGAGGGCGCAATTCCCGACGTGCTGGCCGGGCGCATCCTCCGTGAGCGCCTGGCGCCGGCCTTCCGCGCGGGCGACTACGCGGGCGGCATCGAGTCGGCGGTGGATGCGCTGATCATCCTGGTCGATGGCGAAACGTTGCCCGAACCGGCTCCCGAGCCGCTGAGCATCCCGCTGGAGGCCTGGCTGCTGCTGGCGTCGTTCGTGGTTGGCGGCGTCGGCGGCGTGCTGCTCGCGGCACGCCGCATGGGGTGGCGCGGAGCGCTGGCGATTGGCGTGGTCGTGGTCGTGCTGGTCGCGCTGCTCGCCAGCGGCACGGACAGGCTGGCGACCGTGGCCATCTCGCCCTTCTGCCTGCTGATCGGTGGTGCCACCTTTGGCGCGCTGTGGACGGTCCGCGTGGCGTTCTACACCGTGCTCGGGCTGATCGCCTACTGCATCCTGCTGGGCTTCCTGACGCCGCGTTTCGGCGTTGCCTTGTGGGGGTATGCGCTGGCCGCGCCGGTCGCGGTGCTGATGGTTCTTGGCCTGTGGTGGCTGCTGATCGCAATGATGCGTGATGTGTGGCATGGCGGGAGCACCGTGCGCAAAGGTCGGAAAGGCCGCAAGTCGCGCAAGGCTCAGGACAGCCGAAGGGCGTTCTACTGGCGCTTGGCGATCCTCGTCGGGGTCTACCTGCTGATTGGCGTTTTCGCCGGTGCGCCGGTGGCTCCGCTGAATTGGCTGCTGGTGCTGCCCTTCATGTGCCTGCCGGGATTGCTGGTGTTCGGCGCTGGGCAGGGCGGTGCGGGTGGTGGCTCAGGCTCCGGCGGCGGTTCGTCCGGTGGATCGTCCGGCGGCAGCTCGGGCGGTGGTGGATTCTCCGGCGGTGGTGGTTCCAGCGGCGGCGGCGGTGCCTCGGGCAGTTGGTGACGGCTGGCTGAGTGACCTGTTCGACGGCGCGCCACGCGGCTGATGTACTAGCATCCGGGGTTCCACCCTTGCCAGGAGGCACACGAGAATCGCTATGGAAAGCTCTGTCCGCGAGCGTCGAACAGGCGCTCTGGTCGCCGTCGGTGCCCTTGTTATCGGCCTGTCCACCCTGTGGAGCCTGCCGCTGTTGCTGCTGATCTACCTCCTTGCGCGCAAAGCGATGCCGCTTTTTGTGCGCGAGGTCTTCCTGCGGACGCTCGATCTCTACCTGTCGATGGGCATCTTCTATGGCGCAGGCTGTCTGCTGGTCTTCGCGGTGGGAACGGTCGCGAGTGACGGCGATCTGCGTTGGCTGCGGGTATTCAACCTGGGGCTGGCCGCACTGGTTGTGGTCCTCCCGTTCGGTTACGGCGTGGTCAGTCAGCTCTTCCTTGCTTTTCATGCGTGGCGCGGCCGCTTGCATGATCCCAAGTGCTCGATGGGTATCCTTCAGGCATTGCGTGGGCGCCCGCGAGTGACTGTGGCATGAGCCGCTGGAGGACTCTGGCTCTTTGCCTGCTCCTGCTCTTGGGGGCGCCCCCTGTATCGGCAGCGCAACCGGACACCTCCGTAATCACCGTGGACGCTGGCGATGCCGCCCAGCAGCCATCGCCCGTCGCCGTTCCCCGGCTGACCAGTCCGGTCACCGACCTTACCGGCACCCTGGGTCGCGACTGGGTCGTGAGCATGCAGCAACGGCTGTTGGCGCTGCAGCAGCGCAAGGGCTCGCAGGTCGCCATTCTGATGGTGCCCAGCACTGGCGAGGACAGCATCGAGCAGTTCGCCACCCGTGTCTTCGAACAGTGGCGCCTGGGGCGCCAGGGCGTGGATGACGGCGTGCTGGTGCTGGTGGCGAAGAACGACCGGACCCTGCGCATCGAGGTCGGCTACGGGCTGGAAGGGGCGATTCCCGATGTGGTCGCCGGGCGCATCATCCGGGAAACAATGGTTCCGGCCTTCCGCACTGGCGACTTTGCCGGCGGCATCGAGGGTGCGGTGAATGTGCTGGAGCGGTTGATCGATGGCGAGACCCTGCCGGAGGAGCATCGCAGTGGCGGGCTGACCTGGGAGGGTTGGCTCTTGCTGATCGGCTTGGCGGGTGGCGGTGTGGCCGGCGTCGTGTTGCGCCGTCGCTGGCTCGGTGTGAAGGTCGTGCTGCCGATATTGGCAGTGGCGACCGTGCTGATGGCCGCCAGCGCGGGGTTGAAGGGCCTGCCGGTGCTGCTCATGGCGATTCCCTTCAGCATGCTCTTCGGCGCCGGCATCGGTGCGTTGGCGGCGGGGTCGCGCGTGGCAGCCGGGATTATCGGCGGCATCATCGGCTATCTCGTCGCACTGGCGGTCTATGCGATGTTCTTCAACGGCGGATACGTGGTGTTCTACGCCCTGGCCTTGCCCATAGGCGGTATCCCGTGCGTTGTGCTGCTGTGCCTGCCGTTCGTACTGGCCTGGAAAGCCTGGCGGCGCAGCCGCGTGGAGTTCGGGATCCGACTGGTGCTGGCCCTGAGCATCGCTGGAATCGTGATCGAGGTGTCGGGTGTCCGCCAGCAGCCGTGGGCGTTCCCCGAGTCGCTGGTGCTGGTCCCCATGTTGCTCATTCCGCTGCTGTTCGCCTTTCTTCCCGGTACGTTTGGTGGCGGCTCCAATAGCTCCAGCGGCGGCAGCTCATCGTCCAGCGGCGGCAGCAGCTACTCCGGTGGCGGTGGCTCCAGCGGCGGAGGCGGTGCCTCCGGGAGCTGGTGACCGGCCGAAAGGCAGGGGAACCTTTCGCCGGACCTCATCGGTCGAACCTTCGAGGCGCTGACCGGAGAGGGACGATGGGCGAAGCGGGACACTTCAGGATTCTGGCGATGGCGGTGGGTGTCGGACTGTGCGGCGCCTGCGCACCCGACACACCGGTGACGCACTACCGCCTGCAGGTCTGCGGCGTGCAGCATGAGGCGCAGGTGACGGATCGCTGGTGGGGTTCGCTCTACGTCGCCCAGCTCAACGGCGACAACGAGCTGGTGGTCGGCGTGCCGTTGGCGGTGCAGGGGGAGGGCGGCCACCCGGCGACGCTCACCGCGCAGTTCCACCTGACCACCGCGCAGGATCAGCTGCGCCGTGATCCGTCGAAGCTCTCCGGGCGCTATGTTATCGGTTCGCCGCGGGATGGTCGGGCGAAGCTTGGCGAGGGCGCCGCGGTGCTGTTCCAGGAGAGCCCCGAGGATACCCTGCGGGCCAGCCACGGCGAGCTGGTGATCGACCGCGTGGCGATCGTCCGCAGCGAGGACGATACCGAGTACGGCGTGATGTCCGGTCACTACCGTTTCGAGGCGCGAAGCGACACCAATCAATCCACTTGTGCGGTGGCGGGCGGCTTCAGGGACGGTACCTTCAAACTGGTCAAGGACAGTTCCTGACGCCGATTCGAAGAAGTTGGAACGCTTCCTGCAAAACCCTGTGCGGATGCCCGGTTGGGCGTCAAAAGTTTGATCCGGTGGCCGGCTCGGTCACCCACTTGCAGGGGATTTCGGGTGGATCGTACGCAACTGATCGGCACTGTTCGCAGCAACCTGGCAGGGCTCAGTCGAGGCAATCTCGGCGTGCCGTTGCTGTTGCTCGCCATGCTGGCGATGATGACCCTGCCGATCCCGCCGTTCCTGCTGGATGTGCTGTTCACCTTCAACATCGCCCTGTCCATCGTGGTCCTGCTGGTCAGCGTGTATGCCCTGCGCCCGCTGGACTTCGCCGTCTTCCCGACCATCCTGCTGGTCGCCACCCTGTTGCGCCTGGCGCTGAACGTCGCGTCCACCCGCGTCGTGCTGCTGCACGGCCATGACGGCCATGCAGCCGCGGGCAAGGTGATCCAGGCCTTCGGCGAGGTGGTGATCGGCGGCAACTACGTCGTCGGTATCGTGGTCTTCGCGATTCTCATGATCATCAACTTCGTGGTGGTCACCAAGGGTGCCGGGCGTATCTCCGAAGTGAGTGCGCGTTTCACCCTCGACGCCATGCCCGGCAAGCAGATGGCGATCGACGCCGACCTCAACGCCGGCCTGATCGAACAGGCTGAAGCCAAGAAGCGCCGCGCCGAAGTCGCGCAGGAAGCCGATTTCTACGGCTCCATGGACGGTGCCAGCAAATTCGTCCGCGGTGACGCCGTCGCCGGCCTGCTGATCCTCTTCATCAACCTCATCGGTGGCGTGGCCATCGGTGTGATCCAGCATTCGATGAGCTTCGGCGACGCCGGCAAGGTCTACGCCCTGCTGACCATCGGTGACGGTCTGGTGGCGCAGCTGCCCTCGCTGCTGCTGTCCACCGCCGCTGCGATCATGGTGACCCGTGTTTCCAGCGCCGAGGACATGGGCCAGCAGGTCAACCGCCAGATGTTCGCCTCGCCCAAGGCGCTGGCCATTTCCGCCGCCATCCTGATTGCCATGGGCCTGGTTCCCGGTATGCCGCACGTGTCCTTCGTCGGCTTGGGCGGCCTGGCCGCCGGTGGCGCGTACCTGATCTGGCACCGCCAGCGCCAGGCCAGCCAGAAAGCCGAGCAGGAAGCCCAGACCCAGCAGGAGCTGCTGCCCGCGCAGCGCGCCGAACAGACCAAGGAGCTGGGCTGGGACGACGTGACACCAGTGGACATGGTCGGCCTGGAAGTGGGCTACCGCCTGATTCCGCTGGTGGACCGCAACCAGGGCGGCCAGTTGCTCGCGCGGATCAAGGGCGTGCGCAAGAAGTTGTCCCAGGACCTGGGCTTCCTCATGCCCTCGGTGCACATCCGCGACAACCTCGACCTGCTGCCCAACGCCTATCGTTTGACGCTCATGGGTGTCAGCGTGGCGGAAGCCGAGATCTATCCGGACCGCGACCTGGCGATCAACCCCGGCCAGGTGTTCGGCACCCTCAACGGCATCGCCGGCAAGGACCCGGCCTTTGGCCTGGAAGCCGTGTGGATCGAGGCCTCGCAGCGCGACCAGGCACAGTCCCTGGGCTATACCGTGGTCGACGCCAGCACCGTGGTCGCCACGCACCTGAACCAGGTACTGCACAAGCACGCCCATGAGCTGCTCGGCCATGAAGAAGTCCAGCAATTGATGCAACTGCTGGCCAAGACCTCGCCCAAGCTCGCCGAAGAGCTGGTGCCGGGGATGATTTCCCTGTCGACCCTGCTCAAGGTGCTGCAGGCGCTGCTGCAGGAACAGGTGCCGGTGCGCGATATCCGCACCATCGCCGAAGCCATCGCCAACGTGGCGGTGAAGAGTCAAGATCCCGCCGCGATGGTGGCGGCAGTTCGCGTCGCGCTGTCCCGTGCAATCGTGCAAACCATTGTGGGACTAGAGCCGGAGCTGCCCGTGATCACTCTGGAACCCAGGTTGGAACAGATATTGCTCAATAGTCTTCAGAAGGCCGGACAGGGCTCCGAAGACGGCATGTTGCTGGAACCCGGAATGGCCGAAAAGCTGCAACGCTCGATGGTTGAAGCGGCGCAGCGTCAGGAGATGCTCGGCAAGCCGGCGATTCTTCTGGTGGCAGGTCCCATCCGCGCGATGATGTCGCGATTCGCCCGGATGGCGGTTCCCACCATGAACGTGCTGGCTTACCAGGAAATCCCCGACAACAAACAAGTCACGATCGTTGCCACCGTTGGGCAGAATTGATTGAGGTCCCAGGCCATGCAGGTAAAACGCTTCTTCGCCGCTGATATGCGTCAGGCCATGAAACTGGTTCGTGACGAGCTGGGCCCGGACGCCGCGATCATCGGCAATCGCCGTGTCGCCGGTGGCGTTGAGCTGACCGCGGCGCTGGATTACCAGGCACCGGTGGCGGCGAGCAAGCCGAACCCGGCGCTGGAAGCCGAGCTGCGCAAGACCCAGGCGAAGATCGCCCAGGCCAAGGCAGACCTGTCGGCCCCGACCCGTGCCAGCGATGGCGTGCGCAAGGACCGTCAAATGTACGGCACCGAGACGCCGCGCCGCAGCGCTGCCGAAACCCTGGCTGAGGCCATGGCCGCACCGGTCGCCCCGACGCCGGCCGCTGCCGGCCAGCAGGCGCTGGAAGCCATGCGCTTCGAGCTCAATGGCCTGCGCGAACTGATCGAAGTGCAGCTGGGCTCCATCGCCTGGAACCAGCTGCAGAACCAGCGTCCGAAACAGGCTGGGCTGTGGCGCCGCCTGCAGCGCATGGGCCTGCCGGCCGACCTGTCGCGCAACCTGCTGGAGCGCGTGTCCTCCATCGCCGATCCGAAGCAGGCGTGGCGCATGCTGCTGGCGCACCTGGCACGCTCGATCAATACCCCGGAAGTCGATCTGCTGGAGCAGGGCGGCGTGATTGCCCTGGTCGGCCCCGCCGGCATGGGCAAGACCACTACCCTGGCCAAGCTGGCTGCTCGCTACGTACTGAAATACGGCGCGCAGAGCATTGCCCTGGTGTCCATGGACAGCTTTCGCATCGGCGCGCAGGAGCAGATCAAGACCCTGGGTCGCATCCTCAACGTACCGGTGACCCTGGTCGACCCGGGCAAGTCGCTGATCCAGGCCATGGCGCCGCTGGCACGCAAGCGCCTGGTGCTGATCGACACTGCGGGCCTGCCCGCCAACGATCCGGCGCTGCGCATGCAGCTCGAAGCGCTGTCGTCGCTGAGCCTGAACGTGAAGAACTACCTCGTGCTGGCCGCGACCAGCCAGAGCCAGGTCCTCAAGGCCGCCTGGCAGAACTATCGTTCCTGTGGCCTGGTCGGGTGCATTTTGACCAAACTGGACGAGGCGGGAAGCCTCGGCGAAGCTCTGGCTCTGGCTATCAGCCAGCATCTCCCGGTAGCCTATCTGGCTGATGGGCCGAAGATCCCGGATGACCTGCATGTGGCACGCGCGCACCAACTGGTCAGCCGTGCCGTGAGCCTGCAATCGCCGGAAGAGCCCTGCGAGGACGCCATGGCGGACATGTTCGCCGGCCTTTACCAACAGCCGGTGCGTCGCGCCAGTTGAAGATTGTGAGCCCCGGATGGGGCGTGGGGCGGCCAGTTGGGTCGCCCAAGCGATGCGGATGCTCTGTTAGACGATCCGCGAGCGCCGGAGGCGGTGGAGCACCGCAACCGGATTAGCCGAAACGCCAGAAGCGTGACGGTCGAACGACGAGACAAGGTATTGATATGGGTATGCATCCCGTTCAGGTAATCGCAGTCACCGGCGGCAAGGGTGGCGTGGGCAAGACCAACGTGTCGGTGAATCTGTCGCTGGCGCTGGCCGATCTGGGCCGTCGCGTCATGCTGCTGGACGCCGACCTGGGCCTGGCCAACGTCGACGTGCTGCTGGGGCTGTCGCCCAAGCGCACGCTGGCCGACGTCATCGAAGGCGAATGCGACCTGCGTGACGTGATCCTCCAGGGACCTGGCGGCATCCGCATCGTCCCGGCGGCGTCGGGCACCCAGAGCATGGTGCACCTCACGCCGATGCAGCACGCCGGCCTGATCCAGGCCTTCAGCGACATCAGCGACAACATCGACGTGCTGGTGGTGGACACCGCCGCCGGGATCGGCGACTCGGTGGTGAGCTTCGTCCGGGCGGCCCAGGAAGTGCTGCTGGTCGTTTGTGATGAACCAACCTCCATCACCGACGCCTACGCTTTGATCAAGCTGCTCAATCGCGACTACGGCATGACCCGATTCCGCGTGCTGGCGAACATGGCCCACAGCCCCCAGGAAGGCCGCAACCTGTTCGCCAAGCTGACCAAGGTCACCGACCGCTTCCTGGACGTGGCGCTGCAGTATGTCGGCGCCATCCCCTACGACGAGTCGGTGCGCAAGGCCGTGCAGAAGCAGCGTTCGGTGTATGAGGCGTTCCCGCGCAGCAAGGCGTCCCTGGCCTTCCGTGCGGTGGCGCAGAAGGTCGACAGCTGGCCGCTGCCGGCCAACCCACGAGGGCACCTGGAGTTCTTCGTCGAGCGCCTGGTGCAACATCCCACGGGTTCGGCCGTATGACCGCGGCCTCCGGAGCGCGTATGTACAGCAAGGCACAGGCGCACAACTCCCAGGAACTGCTGATCCAGAAGCACGCACCGCTGGTGAAGCGCATCGCCTACCACCTGCTGGGTCGTCTGCCCGCCAGTGTGCAGGTGGAGGACCTGATGCAGGCTGGCATGATCGGCCTGCTGGAGGCGGCGAAGAAATATGACCAGGGCAAGGGCGCGAGCTTCGAGACCTACGCCGGCATCCGCATCCGCGGCGCCATGCTCGACGAGGTACGCAAGGGCGACTGGGCGCCGCGTTCGGTCCACCGCAACACCCGCATGGTCAGCGACGCCATCCGTGCCGTCGAAGCGCGTACCGGACGCGACGCTAAAGATCAGGAGGTTGCTGCCGAACTCAATATGAGCCTCGAAGATTATTACGGCATCCTCAGCGACACCCAGGGCAGCCGTCTGTACAGCTTCGACGACATGTTGCAGGACGGCGACCAGGGCAGCGGCTTTGCCGAAGACGCGTCGCACCACGACAACGAGCCGTCCCACGGGCTGGAAGACGAGCGCTTCCAGGCAGCCCTGGCCGATGCCATCACCAAGCTGCCCGAGCGTGAGCGGCTGGTGCTGGCCCTTTACTACGACGAGGAACTCAACCTCAAGGAGATCGGCGAAGTGCTGGGCGTCAGCGAATCGCGGGTCAGCCAGTTGCACAGCCAGTGTGCCGCGCGCTTGCGCTCGCGTCTGGCGGAGTGGCGCGCTCGCTGAGCATCGGGTAGTTTCGCGCCTGCGTTTTCCTAGCGAAAAGGCTGAAGGGATTTTCCTTAGGCGCGTTAGAGGCTTACGAATTTTGGGGTGACGTTCTCTTGACGCGCCCCCAGCAAAGAGCGCGCGGCGCTCAATGAATTGACGGCACGCCCGCCAGGGCGCGTTTGGTATCGATGGAGGCAGGTTTGGACAAGAACATGAAAATTCTCATCGTGGACGACTTTTCCACGATGAGGCGCATCATCAAGAACCTCCTGCGGGACCTGGGGTTCACCAATACCGCAGAAGCCGACGACGGCACCACTGCGCTGCCGATGCTGCACAGCGGCAATTTCGACTTCCTCGTTACCGACTGGAACATGCCCGGCATGACCGGCATCGACCTGCTCCGTGCGGTCCGCGCCGACGAGCGCCTGAAGCACCTGCCGGTGCTGATGGTCACCGCCGAAGCCAAGCGCGACCAGATCATCGAAGCGGCCCAGGCCGGGGTCAACGGCTATGTGGTCAAGCCTTTCACCGCTCAGGTGCTGAAAGAAAAGATCGAGAAGATTTTCGAGCGGGTCGGCAGCTAAGGCTGGCCAAGAGGGCGTCATGGATTTCAACGAATCCGCGGGTGACTTCGAGTCGACCCTGAAAAAACACGCGCGCGAATTGGTCGAATGCCTCGAGCAGGGCGACGTACAGACCGCCGTGCAGCTGATCTCCGAGCTCAACCAGGCGCGTGATCGCGGGCTCTACCAGGAGGTAGGCAAGCTGACCCGCGAACTGCACAACGCCATCGTCAACTTCCAGATCGACCCCAGTTCCCCGCGCGCCCAGGAAGTCTCGCAGATCGCCGATGCGACCGACCGCCTGTCCTACGTGGTGACGATGACCGAGAAAGCGGCCAATCGCACCATGGACCTGGTGGAAGAGTGCACCCCGGTGGTCATGCACATCGAGACCCAGGCCAAGGAACTGCAGGAAGACTGGTCGCGCTTCATGCGTCGCGAACTGGGCCCCGAGGCCTTCCGCGACCTGGCCAAGCGTGTCGAGCAGTTCCTCTACATCAGCGCCCAGGATAGCCGCAAGCTGT
The DNA here is from genome assembly GCF_057180225.1 of Pseudomonas sp. BB438. Taxonomy (NCBI): domain Bacteria; kingdom Pseudomonadati; phylum Pseudomonadota; class Gammaproteobacteria; order Pseudomonadales; family Pseudomonadaceae; genus Pseudomonas; species Pseudomonas sp. BB438. Next base: position 4,666,415 of record NZ_CM170001.1, on the reverse strand, counting down.
CCGCGCACCTGAACGACATCTTGCTCGCGCAGGACTTCCAGGACCTCACCGGGCAGGTGATCAAGCGCGTCACCAAGCTGGTGACCGAGGTCGAGTCGAACCTGGTGAAATTGGTCTGGATGGCGGGTCAGGTCGATCGCTATGCCGGCATCGAGCATGACCACGAGAGCATGCGCGACGCGGTGGAAAAAGAAAGATCGTCCAAGGGTGAAGGTCCGCAGATTGCTGCCGATACAAGAAAGGACGTCGTATCCGGTCAGGACGATGTCGATGACCTGTTGTCCAGCCTTGGTTTTTAAGCGTCCGCTGACGCTGTAGAGGGAGCACCGAATGAGCTTCGACGCCGATGACGAAATCCTCCAGGACTTCCTGGTGGAGGCCGGCGAGATTCTCGAGCTACTGTCCGAGCAACTGGTCGAGCTGGAAAGCCGTCCGGATGACATGGACCTGCTCAACGCAATCTTCCGTGGGTTCCATACCGTCAAAGGTGGTGCCGGCTTCCTCCAGCTGAACGCGCTGGTCGAGTGCTGCCACATCGCCGAGAACGTGTTCGACATGCTGCGCAAGGGCGAACGCCGCGTGGATGCCGAGCTGATGGACGTGATGCTTCAGGCGTTGGATACCGTCAACGTCATGTTCCAGCAGGTCCGCGACGCGCAAGAGCCGACCCCGGCGACTCCCGAGTTGCTGGCTGCGCTGTCGCGCCTGGCTGACCCGAACGCCGCTCCGGCTGAAGCGCCGGTTGCCGCTCCGGCCGTTGCCGAGCCCGTCGTCGAGGAGGCTCCGGCTGCTGCTGCCTATGGCGACATCACCGACGCCGAGTTCGAGCAACTGATGGATGCTCTCGAGCCGGCTGCCGAGGCGCCCGCCGCGCCGGTTGGCGCCGGTGGCGACGACATCACCGATGACGAATTCGAAGCACTGCTTGACCAGTTGCATGGCAAGGGCCAGTTCAGCGGTGCTGCCAAGGAGGCCGTCAGCACGGCTCCGGCACCGGTTGCCGAGACGCCGGCCGCCGGCGCTGGCGACGAGATCAGCGACGACGAGTTCGAAGCGCTGCTCGACCAACTGCACGGCAAGGGCCAGTTCACCGGCGCCAAGGAAGAGCCAGCCGCTGCCCCCGCTGCCGCAGAAACAATCGAGGAAGCTCCGGCTGCCGCTGCCGCCGACGACAATATCAGTGACGACGAATTCGAGAAGCTGCTCGATGAGTTGCACGGCAAGGGCCAGTTCACGGGCGCCAAGGAAGAGCCGGTCGCTCCTGCCAAGCCTGTAGCGCCTGCGCCCAGGCCTGCCGCCGCGCCGACGCCGACGGCTGCTGCCAAGCCTGCCGCGGCCAAGCCGGCTGCTGCCGCTGCGGAGAAACCAGCCAACGAGGCGGAAACCACCGTACGCGTGGACACCGCCCGCCTGGACGAGATCATGAACATGGTCGGCGAACTGGTGCTGGTGCGTAATCGCCTGGTGCGCCTGGGCCTGAACAGTGGCGACGAGGCGATGGCCAAGGCCGTCTCCAACCTCGATGTGGTCACCGCCGACCTGCAGTCGTCGGTCATGAAGACCCGCATGCAGCCGATCAAGAAGGTCTTCGGCCGCTTCCCGCGGCAGGTCCGCGATCTGGCGCGCAACCTGAAGAAAGAGATCAACCTCGAGCTGATCGGCGAAGAGACCGACCTGGACAAGAACCTGGTCGAGGCCCTGGCCGACCCGCTGGTGCACCTGGTGCGCAACGCGGTGGACCATGGTATCGAGGGTCCGGACGAGCGCGAAGCCGCCGGCAAGTCGCGTTCGGGCAAGGTGGTGTTGTCCGCCGAGCAGGAAGGCGACCACATCCTGCTGTCGATCTCCGACGACGGCAAGGGCATGGACCCGGACGTTCTGCGTGCCAAGGCCGTGGAGAAGGGCCTGCTGGACAAGGACGCGGCCGATCGCCTGTCCGAGTCCGACTGCTACAACCTGATCTTCGCCCCGGGTTTCTCGACCAAGACCGAGATCTCCGACGTCTCCGGCCGTGGTGTCGGCATGGACGTGGTGAAGACCAAGATTTCCCAGCTCAACGGGATCATCAACATCTACTCGACCAAGGGCCAGGGCTCGAAGATCGTCATCAAGGTCCCGCTGACCCTGGCGATCATGCCGACCCTGATGGTGATGCTGGGCAACCAGGCCTTCGCCTTCCCGCTGGTCAACGTCAACGAGATCTTCCATCTCGATCTGTCGAACACCAACGTGGTCGACGGCCAGGAAGTGGTGATCGTCCGCGACAAGGCGCTGCCGTTGTTCTACCTCAAGCGCTGGCTGGTGCCGGGCGCGCAGCATGACGAGCCGGGCGAGGGCCACGTGGTGATCCTCTCCGTGGGCACCCAGCGTATCGGCTTCGTGGTCGATCAACTGGTGGGCCAGGAGGAGGTGGTGATCAAGCCACTGGGCAAGATGCTGCAGGGCACGCCGGGCATGGCGGGGGCAACGATCACCGGGGACGGGCGCATCGCGCTGATCCTCGACGTGCCGAGCATGCTCAAGCGTTACGCCCGTCGTATCTGACCGCCATGGGCGGGCCGTGGGATGACCCCGCGTCCGCCCGTGTGATGGAAGACGTTTTTTTCAGGAGTGTCTATGGCTGTCAAAGTCCTGGTGGTGGACGATTCGGGGTTCTTCCGCCGTCGTGTCTCGGAGATTCTGTCGGCTGATCCGCAGATCCAGGTGGTCGGCACGGCGACCAACGGCCGCGAGGCGATCGATCAGGCGCTGGCGCTCAAGCCCGACGTGATCACCATGGACTACGAGATGCCACTGATGGATGGCATCACCGCCGTGCGGACCATCATGCAGCGCTGTCCGACGCCGGTTCTGATGTTCTCTTCGCTGACCCACGAGGGCGCGCGGGTTACCCTGGACGCGCTGGACGCCGGCGCCGTCGATTACCTGCCGAAGAATTTCGAGGACATCTCGCGCAATCCGGACAAGGTCCGTCAGTTGCTCTGCGAGAAGGTCCATACCATCGCCAAGAGCAACCGCCGCTTCGCTGCGTACTCCTCGTACTCGTCGAGCCCGGCCGCTCCCGCTTCGACGCCCGCTGCCAGCACGGCGCGCCAGGCCGCTCCCGTGTCGTCGGGCGGCGCTCACGCGCCTGCGGCAGCGGCGACTTCCGCCGCCCCAAAGCGTAAGCCCTACCGGCTGGTAGCCATCGGCACGTCGACCGGTGGGCCGGTGGCGCTGCAGCGGGTCCTGACCCAGCTGCCTGCCAACTTCCCCGCGCCGCTGGTGCTCATCCAGCACATGCCGGCGGCCTTCACCAAGGCGTTCGCCGAGCGCCTGGACAAGCTGTGCAAGATCACCGTCAAGGAAGCCGAGGATGGCGACATCCTGCGTCCCGGCGTGGCCCTGCTGGCGCCCGGCGGCAAGCAGATGATGGTTGATGCCCGCGGCGCGATCCGAATCCTGCCCGGTGACGAGCGCCTGAACTACAAGCCCTGTGTCGACGTGACCTTCGGCTCCGCGTCCAAGGCGTATGGCGACAAGGTTCTGGCGGTGGTCCTCACCGGCATGGGCGCCGACGGCCGTGAAGGCGCGCGCATGCTCAAGCAGGGCGGTGCTCAGGTCTGGGCGCAGGATGAAGCCAGCTGTGTGATCTACGGCATGCCCATGGCGATCGCCAAGGCGGGCCTGGCTGACGCGGTCTACAGCCTGGACGACATCGGTCGCCACCTGACCGAGGCCTGTGGCTGATGGATGTCCTCAGCCTGGTCGGCCTGATCCTCGCGCTGGTTGCCATCATCGGTGGCAACTTCCTCGAGGGTGGGCACGTCGGTGCCCTGGCCAACGGCCCGGCGGCACTGATCGTGGTGGGCGGCACGCTCGCCGCCGCGTTGCTGCAGACGCCGGTGGCGGTGCTCAAGCGCGCCCTGACCATGTTGCGCTGGATGGTCCTGCCACCCAGGGTGGACCTGGTCGGCGGCATCAATCACGTGGTCGGCTGGAGCATGACGGCGCGCAAGGAAGGCCTGCTGGGCCTGGAAACCGTCGCCGACGCCGAGCGCGATCCCTATGCGCGCAAGGGCCTGCAGTTGCTGGTGGACGGCACCGAACCCGAGGCCATCCGCAGCATTCTCGAAGTCGACCTGTTCAACCAGGAGAGCCGGGACCTGGCGGCTGCCAAGGTGTTCGAGGCCATGGGCGGCTACTCGCCAACCATCGGCATCATCGGTGCGGTGATGGGGCTGATCCACGTGATGGGCAACCTGGCCGACCCGAGCCAGTTGGGCAACGGCATTGCCGTCGCCTTCGTCGCCACCATCTACGGCGTCGGCCTGGCCAACCTCCTGCTGCTACCGATCGGCAACAAGCTCAAGAGTATCGTCCTGCGCCAGTCCTGCTACCGCGAGATGCTCATGGAAGGCCTGCTGTCCATCGCCGAGGGCGAGAACCCGCGCTCCATCGAGCTGAAGCTGCAAGGCTTCGTCGGCTGAGGGGGAGGGGATGCGCATGCCTCGCCGCAGACGTCATGAGGAACACGAGAATCACGAACGCTGGCTGGTGTCCTACGCGGACTTCATCACCCTGCTGTTCGCCTTCTTCGTGGTGATGTACTCGATCTCCTCGATCAACGAGGGCAAGTACAAGATCCTCTCGGAAACCCTGACCGGCGTGTTCAACCAGCCGGACCGCTCGATCCGTCCGATTCCCGTCGGCGAGGAGCGCCCGCGCACCCAGCAGCCGGACCAGTCGATCACCGATCCGCAGGACGAAGGGCAGGCCCAGGGCAACCCGGACACCCTGCAGCAGATCACCCAGAGCGTGCGCGAGGCCTTTGGCGACCTGATCTCCACCGATCAACTGTCGGTGCGCGGCAACGAGTTCTGGATCGAGATCACCCTCAATTCCAGCCTGCTGTTCCCCAGCGGCGACGCGATTCCCAACGACGCCGCCTTCGCGATCATCGAGAAGGTCGCCAGGATTCTGGCGCCTTACCGCAACCCGGTGCATGTCGAGGGTTTCACCGACAATGTACCGATCCATAATTCGCAGTACCCGACCAACTGGGAACTGTCGGCGGCGCGCGCCGCCAGCATCGTCCGCATGCTTGCCCAGGACGGCCTCGACGCCGGTCGGCTGGCGGCGGTGGGTTATGGCGAATTCCAGCCAGTGGCGGACAATGCCACGGCGGATGGCCGCGCACGCAACCGCCGGGTGGTGCTGGTGATCTCCCGCAATCTGGAGGTGCGCCGCAGCATCAGCGGGGCGGGCAGTGGCAAGGCGCAGCCGGATCCGGCGTTGCGGCATGCTGGCACGCAATCTGCACCAGTGATTGCCAGCGAGGCGCCCGGCAGTGGCGCCGTCAATTCTTCGTCATCGGCAGGGACTGAATGATATGAACACCCTGAACCGAAACACGGCCTGCGGGGAGCCAGCACTATGAAAGTCTGGGCGGTAGCCAACCAGAAAGGTGGCGTCGGCAAGACCACATCCTCCATCGCATTGGCGGGCCTGCTGGCGGATGCCGGCAAGCGGGTGCTGATCGTCGACCTGGACCCCCATGGCTCGATGACCAGCTACTTCGGCCATGATCCGGACACCCTGGAACACAGTGTGTTCGACCTGTTCCTGCACCAGGGCAACGTGCCCGAGGGACTGCCCGAGTCGCTGCTGCTGCCGACCAGCCACGAGAACATCCGCCTGCTGCCATCGAGCACGGCGCTGGCAACCCTGGAGCGCCAGTCGCCCGGGCAGAACGGCCTGGGCCTGGTGATCGCCAAGAGCCTGGCGCAGCTGTGGAACGAATTCGATCACGCGATCATCGACAGCCCGCCGCTGCTGGGCGTGCTGATGGTCAACGCCATGGCGGCCAGCCAGCATCTGGTGATCCCGGTACAGACCGAGTTCCTCGCTCTCAAGGGCCTGGAACGCATGGTCAACACCCTCAAGATGGTCAACCGCTCGCGCAAGCAGGCGCTGCCGTTCACCATCGTGCCGACCCTGTTCGATCGCCGCACCCAGGCCTCCCTGGGCACCCTGCGCGTGCTGCGCGATACCTACCCGGAAACCCTCTGGCAGGCGTTCATCCCGGTGGATACCAAACTGCGCGACGCCAGCCGCCTGGGCACGGTGCCCTCGCGCAATGACGGCAACAGCCGTGGCGTGATCGCCTACCGTGCGCTGCTCAAGCACCTGCTGGCCCACGTGCCGGCGAGTCAGGTGGCGTGAGCATGGCGTGCCTGAACGAAAGAATCCGACGGATGCGCTCAAGAGCGGCGCGTCCGCTGCCGATAGGCTGGACAGTTACCTTGCGCGGTCATCAATCATGAGTCGTTCCGCTACCGCCACTCGCCCCCAGCTTGCGCTGCAGTCCTACCTGGATGCGCTGCTGCAGGAGGCCACGTTCGAAGACTTCGCGCCGGCACCGGTGGCGCAGCCTGTTGCGGCGCCTGTCGCGCCGGCTCCCGTGGCCCCGGTTGCGCTGGTGGTCAGCGAGCCGGTCGCGCCGCTGATCGCCGAGCCCCAGGCTGCGGTTGTCGCGGAAACCAGTGTCAGCCTCGACGAGTTCGAGGCGGCAGTGCTGGAAGAGCAGGTCCGCGATGCGCGCCTGAGCGTTGCCGTTCGTGCGTCGGTTGCCCAGTCTCCGGTGGCCGAACTGAGCCTGCCCGAGCCGCTCCCGGTCGCCGAGGCGCCGGTCCTTGCGGAGCGCGCTGTCAACGAATTGCCGCTGCCGATCGGCCAGGTCATCGACCTGCACCAGCCGGGCAGCGCCGAGATGCCCGCCGCACCGCTGAAGCTGCTGGATGATGGCCGGCCAGTGTGGGCCGCCGAGCCCTTCGAGTGCCTGCTGTTCGACGTTGCCGGGCTGACCCTGGCGGTGCCGCTGGTGTGCCTGGGCTCGATCTATCCGTTGGCGGGACACGACCTGACTCCGCTGTTCGGCCAGCCGGACTGGTTCCTGGGCATCCTGCCGGGCCAGAACGGCAACCTGAAGGTACTCGACACCGCGCGCTGGGTGATGCCCGAGCGCTACCGCGACGATTACCGCGAGGGGCTGCAGTACGTGATTTCCGTGCAGGGCTACGAGTGGGGGCTGGCGGTGCACCAGGTCAGCCGCTCGGTGCGCCTGGATCCGTCCGAGGTGAAGTGGCGCTCCCAGCGCCAGCAGCGCCCGTGGCTGGCCGGTACGGTGATCGACCAGATGTGCGCGTTGCTCGATGTCTCGGCCCTGGCCGAACTGATCGCCAGCGGCGCGGCGAAGCGCCTGCAGCCTTGAGGCTGGGTGCAAACCTGACTTGAAAGAAAACCTCCGCGCCGCAGGCGGCGTGGAACCAGAAGAGGCGAGGGGATATGAAAAAAACGTCAGCGCAAGGTGCCGAAGATCCGATTCTGCAGTGGGTCACCTTCCGCCTGGACAACGAGACCTACGGCATCAACGTGATGCAGGTCCAGGAAGTGCTGCGCTACACCGAGATCGCGCCGGTCCCCGGTGCCCCGAGCTACGTGCTGGGCATCATCAACCTGCGCGGTAACGTGGTCACCGTGATCGACACCCGCCAGCGCTTCGGCCTGGATCCGGCGCCGATCTCGGACAACACCCGCATCGTCATCATCGAAGCCGACAAGCAGGTGGTGGGCATCCTGGTCGACAGCGTCGCTGAGGTCGTCTATCTGCGCCAGTCCGAAATCGAGACCGCGCCGAATGTCGGTAACGAGGAATCGGCCAAATTCATCCAGGGCGTCTGCAACAAGAACGGCGAGCTGCTGATCCTGGTCGAGCTGGACAAGATGATGACCGAGGAAGAGTGGTCGGAGCTGGAGAGCATCTGAGGTGCTGATCGCCCTGGTTGTACTCGGTATCGCCTGCGCGGGCCTCGCAACGGCCTGCGTCTGGTTGTCCGGCCGACAGCGGGCCCAGGAGGCCCAGTCGGTACAGCTGGCCAAGCAATTGGCGGTGTTCGAGCAGCGCCTGAAAGAGCAGGGCAAGCGCATCGAGTCGTACCAGCAGATCAATATCCGCATGGGCGAAGAGCTGCGCGAGCTGAGCAAGCAGGTCGCGCCGCTGCCCGAGCGTCTGGGGCGCATCGAGCAGCGTGACCCTACCAGCCTGTCCTTCAGCCAGGCCGCGCGCCTGGTCGGCATGGGCGCCAGCCCTGAGGACCTCACCCAGAGCTGCGGCCTGTCACAGGCCGAAGCCGAGCTGGTCGCCCGCCTGCATCAGGGCAAGGCGCGGGACTGATCCCACGCCACGTCCGCTTCTGCCTGCGCGCAGAACGGCGATTCCTTCACCGCCTGTCGGTCTCCCTGCATTGTAAGGATTCCACTACGGGCAATTAGGACTCGTCTGATAATAGTGGCGGCAAATCGTCGCTAAATTGGCCTCGTCAAACTTTTCTGAGGCCATCGATATGGCGACCACTTCCCGGCGGGTCATGGTGCTGTGCTCACACCCTGGCCGGCTTCTGAGCTACAGCGTGCTGCTCAATCGGCTGGAGTTCTACCACCTGAGCCTGTGTCTGAACCTGGATGAGGTGCGCAAGGCGCTCGCCTCCCGGCAGCGCTACAGCCTGTTCATCCATGACGACTTCCGTCCCGGCCCCAACGAATTGCTGAGCCTGAAGGCGCTGAGCCGTAGCAACACCTTCCGCCAGTTCCTGCTGGTCGGGAATTACAGCACCGAGGAAAAGCGCGGTCTGCTGCAATGGGCCTGGGCCAACCGTGTGCCGCTGCTGGATGTGCTGGACAAGCCGTTGTCCCTGGCGCAACTCCGCGAAGTGACCAACAGCATGGTCCTTTACCACAGCGAGGACGAGCAGCCGATCCGCCAGTCGGTCAGCGAGTTCAGCGATTTCGCTCCAGCCAACGAGCTGCCGCCGTTCCGTACCGGCTGCGAATGCCGCGGCTGACCTGGGCTACCTGCGCCGGGACTGCGGTCCTTCCAGCAGCAGGGGAATCGCGTCCGGCGGCGTGTCCGGTGCGTCGTTCAGTGGGCTTTTGCCCTTGAGGTACCAGGCGAAGGCGATGATCTCGGCGATGGTGCGGTAGAGCGCCTCGGGAATCGCATCGCCCAATTCCAGGCGCGCCAGCAGGCGCACCAGCTCGCCGTTCTCGTAGATCGGCACCTCGTGGTGACGGGCGATGGCGAGAATGGTTTCCGCCAGTTCATCGTCCCCCTTGGCGGTGAGAGTCGGCGCATTCTGCCCGTCGTAATTGAGTGCGATGACCTGGCGTGGCGCCTTTCTGTTCTTCTTCATGCGGTCTCATCCACCCAGCGCTGCTCCACGGATGTCCGTGCGCCCTGGGGGGCTTTGCCCTGGCGGCAGCTCAGTTCGCCCACGGTCAGGCCTGCGTCGTTCAGGCGCTGACGCAGGGTGCCCAGTTCGCCATCGATCAGACTGGCGGTAGCGGCGCGTTCGGCCCACAGCTGGGTACCGATGCTGCCGTGGGCCAGGGTGGCCTGGACCTGCAGTGGGCCGAGACTGTCCAGGTCGAAAGCCAGGTCGACGCGCCAGAGCATGTCGCGGGTCTGTTGTTCCCGCTCTCCCGTCGCGCTGTCTTTTTCTTCCTGCTGGATGCGCACCTGGATCGGCACCATCTGATGCTGGTGGCGCAGGGGAATTTCCAGCTGCCAGGTATTCACTACCGTGCCATCGGGGAGGACGTCGCTCTGCGCGAGACTGCCCAACTGGTGTGTCTGCAGGCGGGAAACCGCGGCAGCAGCGAGTTTGAGCAGGGACTCGAGGTCGCCTTCTTCCTCCAGTTCGTTGGCCAGCCGGCTGGGCAGCGGGAAGCTGGCCGGTGGCAGCGTGCGTCCACTGGTCTGGCCGATCACGCCGAGGGCGTTGCGGACGAAGGCGGGCATGGCCTGCGCCAGGTTGTTGGCACCGGCCAGCGCATTGCTGGGCAGGTTGCTCAGTACCGCAGCTGCGCTGCCACTCTGGACGGCTGGCAGCAGTTGGGCGATCAACCGCAGCAGGTTGGCCTTGAGGTCCTGGGGAAGGCCCTCGACGCCTCGCAGCAGTTGGCCTTCGAGGAACACGCCGCTCTGCTGGAAAGCTTGAGCAACGCCCTTCGCATCGCTGAGCTGGCGCACGTCCGGGAGTGCGCCAAGCAGCTTGTCCACTGCCTGACGCAGCTCGGGACTCACGTCCGGGGCACTGCCGGTGCCTTGCAGTGCCTTGAACAGCCCCTCCAGCGATCCCTGGCGGGCTTGCTGCGAGCTGAGCTGCAGGCTCAGATCGAGCTGGTCCAGGCGGGCGTTCATGGGCAAGAACTGCAGTGCCTGTTGGTCCTGGACGCGAGCGCTGAGCAGGCTGTTCAGCGGCAGCGGATTGGGCGACTCGATGCTCAGCTGGCGCCCAGCCAGCGGCGTATTGAGCAGCGTGACCAGGACCTTGTATATCGCCTGTTCGGCCTTGCCCTGGGCAATCAATTGGCTGGCGTCCACCTTGCCCTGGATCAGCGTGCCAACTGGCAGCACGTCGAGGTCGAGGCTGCCCAGCGGCGACTGGCTGGAGCTGCTCAGGCCAATCGAGCCAAGGCTCGGCTGGCTCAGCAGGGTGGCAGCGAGGTTGGTCTGGGTCAGCGTCGAGAGCTGCAGCGTGCTGCCCTTGGGCAGTGCCTGGGGGCTCTCCGCGACCACGAGTGCCTGCTGGCCGCTGGTCATGGTCAGGCGCAGCAGCAACTGGAAATTCACCTGCCCGTCGCGTACCGCCAGTACTTCCGCGTGGGCCTTGTCTCCCGGCGGCAGCAGGTCACCCAGGCTCTGTGCGAGCTTGAGCGTCAGCTCGGCGGCGTTCTGCGCATTGCGCAGCGACGGCGTGGGTGGTAGCGGACGGGAAGCGCCAATTTCGCTCGGCATCGGGGACCTGTAGGCGGTGTGACGGGATTGCGCCCAATGTATCGGCGGCGATTGTGCGCACTTTAGACCGTTCGGACGGTTGGAGCCGCCCCAAACGACCCCGATCGAGGACGGCGAGGGCCCGTTTTCGTTGCCCAGGGATTTTAAGAGAGGGTTAAGGATTCAGGGGCACAATGACAGCATCGCTCGCCGTGGACGCGTCGAAAACCCGCGTGTTGCAAAGGCTGCAGCGATTGTTGCTTTCTGGTGAACGCAGCGTTGTTTTGTGCCGCTGGGCGCTATCAGAGTAATATTGCGTTTTCATTGCCGCAGGGACCGCAGGCTGAATCACGTGGAATGCAGTAATGACCTTCGCGGAATTGAAACGGCTGTGGCGAATCGAGATTCTGGGTGGCGAGCAAAGCCGCTTCAGCTGGACTCGGCTTCATCGTCGCTGCCGGCAGCGTGCCCGGTATCGTTACATGTTCTGGTTCCGCGTCGCCCAGTACCTGCACTCCAGCCCCAGCGCCTTCTGGCAGAAGCGCGCCAAGCGCCTGGGTGATCGCCTGGCCGAGCGCTTCGGCATCGAGATTCCCATCACCATACCGATCGGTGAGGGGCTCTACATCCCACACCTGGTGGGCATCGTGATCACCCGCAAGGCGGTGATCGGCAAGAACTTCAGCATCTTCCAGAACACCACCATCGGCCAGAAGAACGACGGCAGCGCACCGATTGTCATCGGCGACAACGTCAGCCTTGGCGCCAACGTCTGCATCATCGGGGACGGCCTCAGCATTGGCGACAATGTCTCGGTGGGAGCGGCAGCCTTCGTCAATCGTGATATCCCGGCCAACCACGCCTACATCTCGCGGCACACCCATAGCCTGATCGAGCAACAGGAGCGTTCGCCGATCAGCACCATGCATACCCGTCGTGCCCGCGACGAAGAGGCGCAGCCGGACGATCACGATGGCCCAGGAGCCCGGCGCAGGGCCTGAGGCGCGTTACACCCTGTCGAAAAACCTGACGTCGGGCGTAGGAACGGCTGTGTATAATGCGCCGCCCGAGGCCGTGCTTGGCGGCTCGGGCGGTATGGCCGCATTTTTGCACCACTGACTGTTTTCTGCCCGACGGTTGCCAATGCCCTTGAACCATCCCCTCCTCGAAACCGTGGCGCTCGCCTGCGAGCGGGACTGGCGCATGCTGTTCGAACGTCTCGATTTGCGACTGGGCGCTGGCGAGATGCTACAGATTGTCGGCCCCAACGGCAGCGGCAAGACCAGCCTGTTGCGTCTGCTCAGCGGGCTGATGCAGCCCACTGCCGGTGATGTACTGCTCAATGGCCAGCCGTTGACCGAGCAACGCCACGAACTGGCCCGCCTGCTGCTGTGGATCGGTCACGCCGCGGGTATCAAGGGCTTGCTGACCGCCGAGGAAAACCTCGCCTGGCTCTGCGCTCTGCACCAGCCGGCCAACCGTGATGCCATCTGGCAAGCACTGGAAGCCGTCGGCCTGCGCGGCTTCGAGGACGTTCCCTGTCATACCCTGTCTGCGGGCCAGCAGCGCCGCGTGGCCCTGGCGCGCCTGTACCTGGACGCGCCGCCGTTGTGGATCCTCGACGAACCCTTCACCGCCCTGGACAAGCAGGGCGTGGCGCAGCTGGAAGAACACCTGGCTGGCCATTGCGAGCGCGGTGGTCTGGTCGTGCTTACTACCCACCACACGCTGGAACGCATGCCAAAAGGCTATCGCGCGCTCGATCTGGGCCAGCATGCACGGGAGGTGGCGGCGCGATGAGCAACGTCTTCACCCTGCTGCTCGCCCGCGAAGCGCGCCTGTTGTTCCGCCGTCCGGCGGAGCTGGCTAATCCTTTGGTGTTCTTCGGCATCGTCATCGCACTGTTCCCGCTGGCAGTCGGCCCCGAATCGGAAATGCTCAAGAGCCTCTCGCCGGGCCTGGTCTGGGTCGCGGCATTGCTGGCGGTGCTGCTGTCGCTGGACGGCCTGTTCCGCAGCGATTTCGAGGATGGTTCCCTGGAACAGTGGGTCCTTTCGCCGCACCCCCTGCCACTACTGGTCCTGGCCAAAGTGCTGGCACACTGGCTGGTTTCAGGGCTGGCGCTGGTGCTGCTGTCGCCGCTGTTCGCCCTGATGCTGGGCCTGCCGGTGCGCTGCCTGCCCGACCTGTTGCTGTCGTTGCTGCTGGGCACGCCGATTCTTAGCCTGCTGGGCGCGGTCGGCGCGGCCCTTACCGTGGGCTTGAAGCGAGGCGGCCTGCTGCTGGCCTTGCTGATTCTGCCGCTCTACATTCCGGTGCTGATCCTGGGCAGCGGAGCGCTGCAGGCGTCGCTGCAAGGGCTGCCCACCGCCGGGCACCTGTTGTGGCTGGCCAGCCTGACGGCGTTAGCATTGACGCTGACGCCCTTTGCCATCGCCGCCGGGCTGAAGATCAGCGTCGGCGAGTGAACGAACGATCGCCGGGCTGGGAAGCGGCACCGGCGGCAGACTAGAGCTTTGAATTACAGAGCCTGATGATGAACTGGACTTGGTTTCACAAGCTTGGCTCGCCCAAGTGGTTCTACGAGATCAGCGGACGCTGGATGCCCTGGTTCGCGGTCGCCGCGATCGTGCTGATGGTTGCCGGCACCGTCTGGGGCCTGGCCTTCGCGCCGCCGGATTACCAGCAGGGCAACAGCTTCCGCATCATCTATATCCACGTGCCGGCGGCGTTCCTCGCCCAGTCCTGCTACGTGATGCTGGCCGTGGCCGGCGCGATCGGGCTGATCTGGAAGATGAAGATCGCCGACGTCGCCGTGCAGTGCGCCGCGCCCATCGGCGCCTGGATGACCTTCGTCGCGCTGGTCACCGGCGCCATCTGGGGCAAGCCGACCTGGGGCGCCTGGTGGGTCTGGGACGCGCGCCTGACCTCCATGCTGATCCTGCTGTTCTTGTATTTCGGCATCATCGCCCTCGGCCAGGCCATCACCAACCGCGACAGCGCGGCCAAGGCCTGCGCCGTGCTGGCCATCGTCGGCGTGGTGAACATCCCGATCATCAAGTACTCGGTGGACTGGTGGAACACCCTTCACCAGCCGGCCACCTTCACTCTTACCGAGAAGCCGCCGATGCCGCCGGAGATGTGGATCCCGCTGCTGATGATGGTCGCTGGCTTCTACTGCTTCTTCGCCGTGGTGCTGATGATGCGCATGCGCCTGGAGGTGCTGAAGCGCGAAGCCCGCGCGAGCTGGGTCAAGGCCGTGGTGGAGCGCGCGCTATGAGTTTCGAGTCCTTCTCCGATTTCGTCGCCATGGGGCACCATGGCCCTTACGTGTGGTCCGCCTACGCCATCTGCCTGGTGGTCCTGGCGATCAACGTCGTCTCGCCGATCGTGGCGCGCCGGCGTTACCTGCAAGAAGAGGCGCGTCGTCTGCGCCGGGAGGCCAGCAAGTGAATCCGGTCCGCAAGAAGCGTCTGTACATCGTCCTGGCCATCGTCGCCGGCGTCGGTGTCGCCGTCAGCCTGGCGCTGTCCGCGCTGCAGGAAAACATCAACCTGTTCTACACCCCGACCCAGATCGCCAACGGCGAAGCGCCGCACGATACGCGCATCCGCGCCGGCGGCATGGTCGAGAAGGGCTCGCTCAAGCGCTCGGCGGATTCGCTGGACGTGGAATTCGTGGTCACCGACTTCGCCAAGGAAGTCACCGTGAAGTACCGCGGCATCCTCCCGGACCTGTTCCGCGAGGGGCAGGGCATCGTTGCCCTGGGCAAGATCGACGAAGCCGGCGTGCTGACCGCCGATGAAGTCCTGGCCAAGCACGACGAGAAGTACATGCCGCCGGAAGTCACCAAGGCGCTCAAGGACAGCGGCAAGCTGGAACACTACGAAGCCAGCCAGAACGGCAATGCCGCACCGCAACAGGGGAGCAACTGACGATGATTCCCGAACTCGGTCACCTCTCGCTGATCCTCGCGCTGTGCATGGCGCTGGTGATGTCGTTCTTCCCGCTGGTCGGTGCCTGGCGCGGCGATCGCCAGTGGATGAGCCTGGCACGCCCGGCTGCCTGGGGGCAGTTCGCCTTCCTGCTGTTCTCCTTCGGCTGCCTGACGTGGGCCTTCCTCCACGATGATTTCTCGGTCGCCTACGTCGCCAGCAACTCCAACAGCGCGCTGCCCTGGTTCTACAAGTTCAGCGCCGTGTGGGGCGCCCACGAAGGCTCGCTGCTGCTCTGGGCACTGATCCTCGGCGGCTGGACCTTCGCGGTGTCGGTATTCTCCCGCCAACTGCCGGAAGTGATGCTGGCGCGTGTGCTGGCCGTGATGGGCATGATCAGCACCGGTTTCCTGCTGTTCCTGATCATCACCTCCAACCCCTTCAGCCGCCTGCTGCCGCAGGTGCCGGCCGACGGCAACGATCTCAATCCGCTGCTGCAGGACCCGGGGCTGATCTTCCACCCACCGATGCTCTACATGGGCTACGTGGGTTTCTCGGTGGCCTTCGCCTTCGCCATCGCCGCGCTGCTTGGCGGACGCCTGGACGCGGCCTGGGCACGCTGGTCGCGCCCCTGGACCCTGGTGGCCTGGACCTTCCTCGGCGTCGGCATCGTGCTCGGCTCCTGGTGGGCCTACTACGAACTGGGCTGGGGGGGCTGGTGGTTCTGGGACCCGGTGGAAAACGCTTCCTTCATGCCTTGGCTGGTGGGCACCGCGCTGATCCACTCGCTGGCCGTGACCGAGAAACGCGGCGTGTTCAAGAGCTGGACCGTGCTGCTGGCCATCGCGGCCTTCTCCCTGAGCCTGCTGGGTACCTTCCTGGTGCGCTCCGGCGTGCTGACCTCGGTGCATGCCTTCGCCTCGGACCCCGAGCGTGGCGTATTCATCCTTGCCTTCCTGCTGCTGGTGGTCGGTGGCTCGCTGACGCTGTTTGCCCTGCGCGCGCCGGTGGTCAAGAGCCAGGTCGGCTTCGCCCTGTGGTCACGCGAGACCCTGCTGCTGCTGAACAATCTGATCCTGGTGGTCACCGCCTCGATGATCCTGCTGGGCACCCTCTACCCGCTGGTGCTCGATGCCATCAGCGGTGCCAAGCTGTCGGTCGGCCCGCCGTACTTCAATGCGCTGTTCGTGCCGTTGATCGCCATCCTCATGCTGGCCCTGGCGGTCGGCGTGCTGGTGCGCTGGAAGGACACCCCGACGCGCTGGCTGCGCAACATGCTCACCCCGGTCCTGATCGGCACCGTGGTGCTCGGCGGTCTCGGCAGCTTCCTGTATGGCGAGCTGCACTGGGAAGTCCTGACGGTGTTCATGCTGGCGGCCTGGGTGGTGCTGGCCGGCGTCCGTGACTTCTTCGACAAGGTTCGCCACAAGGGCGTGATTGCCGGTGCCGCGGGCCTCAACCGCAGCTACTGGGGCATGCAACTGGCGCACTTCGGTATCGCCATCTGTGCCATCGGCGTGGTTCTCACCAGCCAGTTCAGCGCCCAGCGCGACCTGCGCATGGCGCCGGGCGAGTCGGTGGAGCTGGCCGGTTACCAGTTCCGCTTCGAGGGCACCCATCACTTCGAAGGCCCGAACTTCACCTCCGACAAGGGCACCATCCGCGTGACCCGCAACGGCTCTGAAGTTGCCGTGCTGCACCCGGAGAAGCGCCTGTACAGCGTGCAGAACTCGATGATGACCGAGGCCGGCATCCACGGCAGCCTGACCCGCGACCTCTACGTCGCCCTGGGTGAGCCGCTGGACAACGGCGCCTGGGCCGTGCGCGTGCACATCAAGCCCTTCGTGCGCTTCATCTGGCTCGGCGGCCTGCTGATGGCCCTGGGTGGCGTGCTGGCGGCGCTGGACCGTCGCTATCGCCTCAAAGTGAAAACGCGTGTACGCGAGGCCCTGGGCCTCGCCGGACAGGGAGCCTGAGTGTGAAGCGTGCGATCCTGCTGTTGCCCCTGGCGATCTTCCTGGTCGTCGCGGTGTTCCTCTTCCGTGGCCTGTGGCTGGACCCCAGCGAACTGCCCTCGGCGCTGATCGGCAAGCCGTTCCCGGCGTTCTCCCTGCCCAGCGTCACCGAGCCGGGCAAGACCTACACCGAAGCCGATATCAAGGGCAAGCCGGCGCTGGTCAACGTCTGGGGTACCTGGTGCCCGACCTGCCGCTTCGAACATCCGGTGCTCACCGATCTCGCCGCCAAGGGCGTGGTGATCTACGGCATCAACTACAAGGACGATGGCGCCGCAGCGCAGAAGTGGCTCAAGGAGCTGCACAACCCCTACCTGATGAACATCGCCGACGCACAGGGCACCCTGGGCCTCGACCTGGGCGTGTATGGCGCACCAGAGACCTACATCATCGACAAGGACGGCATCATCCGGCACAAGCTGGTCGGCGCCGTCGACGAGAAGGTCTGGCGCGAGCAGTTGGCACCGATCTACCAGGGACTGGTCGACGACGCGGAGGGCAAATGAAGCGCCTTCTTGCTGCCGCGGCGCTGGGCCTAACGCTGACCGGCATCGCCCACGCCGCCATCGATACCTACGAGTTCGCCAATGACGCCGAGCGCGAGCGTTTCCGCGACCTGACCACCGAGCTGCGTTGCCCCAAGTGCCAGAACCAGGACATCGCCGACTCCAACGCGCCGATCGCCGCGGACCTGCGCAAGCAGATCTACACCCAGATGGCGGCCGGCAAGAGCAACCAGCAGATCGTTGACTACATGGTCGACCGCTACGGCGAGTTCGTGCGCTACAAGCCCGAAATCAGCGAGCGCACCTGGCTGCTCTGGTTCGGTCCCGCCGCGCTGCTGGGCCTGGGCGTGATCGTCATTGGCGCCATCGTCGTGCGCCGCCGTCGCCCGGCCGCTGCCGCTTCCACCACGCTGTCCGCCGAGGAGCAGGCGCGTCTCGACCAATTGCTGGATAACCAAGACAAATGATCGATTTCTGGCTCGCTGCCGGCCTGCTGTTGCTGGTGGCCCTGGCATTTCTCCTCGTCCCTCTGCTGCGCGGCCGCAAGGCCCAGGCCGAGGAAGACCGCACCGCCCTCAACGTCGCCCTGTACCAGGAGCGCCTGGCCGAGCTGGCTACCCAGCGTGACGCCGGCACCCTTGACGTCGCGCAGTTCGAGGCTGGTCGCGCCGAAGCCGCCCGGGAGCTGCTCACCGACACCGAGGGAGCCGGCGATGACCGCCGCTCACGCCTCGGCCGCGCAGCGCCGCTGGTGGCTGCGCTGGTGTTGCCGTTCCTCGCCCTGGGGCTCTATCTGCATTGGGGCGCTAGTGACAAGGTCGAGCTCGCCCGCGAATTTGCCACCGCGCCCAAGTCCATGGAGGAGATGACCGCTCGCCTGGAGCGCGCGCTGAAGGCCCAGCCGGATTCTGCCGAGGGCTGGTACTTCCTCGGGCGTACCTATATGACCCAGAACCGCGCTGGTGACGCCTCCAAGGCCTTCGAACAGGCTGCACGCCTGTCCGGACGGCAGCCGGAGGTGCTCGGCCAGTGGGCCCAGGCGCTGTATTTCGCCGGCGACAAGGCACTCAGCCCGCAGGTCCGTGATCTGGCCGACGAAGCGCTGAAGAAGGACCCGCAGGAAGTCACCACCCTCGGCCTGCTCGGCATTGCTGCCTTCGAGGACGAGAAGTACGCCGACGCCATCGACTACTGGGGCCGCCTGGTCGCCGTGCTGCCGCAGGACGATCCGTCCCGCGACGCCATCGCCGGTGGTATCGAGCGTGCCCGCCAGCGCATGGTCGAAAAGGGCCAGACCCCGCCGGACGCGCCAGTTGCTGCCACCGCTGGCGTGACCCTGAAGGTGAAGGTCGACCTGACCGACGCCGTGAAGGGCCAGGTCAAGCCCGACGACAGCGTGTTCGTTTTCGCACGCGCCGTGAGTGGTCCGCCAATGCCGCTGGCGGTTAAGCGTCTGAGGGTTTCCGACCTGCCCAGCGAGGTGTCGCTGAGCGACGCCGATGCGATGATGCCGCAGCTCAAGCTCTCCCAGCATCCGCAGGTGCAACTGGTGGCGCGCATCTCACGCGCTGGCAATGCCACTGCCGGGGAATGGATCGGACGAAGCGCTTCGTTGTCTACTTCCCAGGCGGGCGAGCAGAGCGTGACAATCGACAGCCCGGATCAGAAGTAATACGACACGAGAGGGTTGAGCGATGAAGGGCAGAGTGCTGGCGTTGAGCGCCATGCTGGTACTGGGGGGGTGCGTGGTGCAACCGCAGCAGCCGGAGCAGCCGCCCGTGCAGACGTCGCCGCCCTCGCAGCCGAGCAAGCCGATCCCGCCGGCCAGGACATCCAGCTCGCCCATCACGCCGCAGCCGTCCAAGCCGTCGGCTGCGTCCAGGCGACCGACCCAGTTCGCTCCGCCGCCTGGCGGCCAGGGACGCTGGGATGCCAGCCTCGGCGTATACGTGATCCAGGGGCAGAAGGATCTCTATTACCGCCAGCGCACCTACTACCATTGGGACAGCGGCTGGTATTGGAGCGTCGGTCCGCAAGGGCCCTGGACCGAGACCGACAGCAGTGGCGTGCCGCCGGGACTGACGCGCAAGTACGCGCAGTAAGACGGTTTTCTTGTTTTGCCGAGGGGGACGTCAGGTCCTTGCTCGCGGACGGTCAAGCCCTCTGCGGTGCTCACCACCCTCTCCCTTTAGGGAGAGGGTTGGGGAGAGGGGCTTTCCTGCCGTCCTCCCCCCTTGGCATCCGCTGTACTCCGTTCTTAGTTCTTCAATCGAACGTCCCCATCTCCGTCCCCAGCTCGATGACTTCCACCCGGTTGCGGCCGCACGCCTTGGCCTTGTACAGCGCCTTGTCCGCCGCTGCGTAGAGCCCCTCGTAGGTGCCCGGTATGCCGGCTTCCAGGCAGGCGATGCCGAAGCTCGCGGTGAGGTAGAGCAGGCCGTCCTTTATCGGCAGCGGGGTTTCCTCCAGTAGCCGGCGCACCTTTTCGGCGATGGTGCGTGCCTGGAATTGCGCGGTGTCCGGCAGGAGCAGCAGAAACTCCTCGCCACCCAAGCGCGCCACGCTGTCGCCGGTGCGCGTGTAGTTGCGCAGGAGCGTGGCGGTGTGGCGGATGACTTCGTCCCCCAGCGGATGGCCGTAGCGGTCGTTGATGAACTTGAAATGATCCAGGTCCACCATGAGCAGGCTGATCGGCGCCGGCTGGCGTGCCGCGCGCGACAATTCCATGCTTACCAGTTGATCGAACTGTCGGCGGTTGAACAGTCCGGTCAGCGGGTCGTGGCCGGCGAGGTATTCCAGCTGGCGGTTCTTCTCCTCCAGTTCCAGCCGTTGCTGGCGCAGGAACTCGCGCTGGCGCAGGTTGCGAACGTGGCCGTGCCAGAGGATGAACGACAGCACCAGGCCGATGCCGCAGATGGTCAGTCCGCCCATCTGGTTCGACAGGCGCAGCTGCGGGCTGGACTGGGTGAGGGCCATGGTCAACTCGAAGGCGGCCAAGGCGAGGATGTAGAGGATGACGGCCAGACTCGGGCGCAGCAGGATGAGCAACGCCGTGGCGACCGCAGCCATGAGGAAGGGGGTGATGCTGCTGGTGACCTGCTGGTCGGCGCCGGTGATGGCGATGCCGAATCCCAGCACCAGGGCGCTGCCCAGCACGGTGAGGGTCTGCATGTAGCGCAGCGACGCGTTGCGGCGTGGTGGCGCGGCCAGCCAGGCGAGCAGGCCAAGGAGGGTGAAGAGCACGGCGACCACGGCGTGGACGCGGATGATATCCAGCCGCCAGCCGTCGTATTCGGGGCTGGAGCCCTGCAGGTTGAGGCGGAATACCAGGATGTGGATCAGGTCGAAGGGCACCGCCAGCAGGGCGGAAAAATACAGGCGCCGCAGGTTTTCCCGGGCGATCGGCAGCGCCAGTGTGTCGTTGACGGCAATGGCGTGGTGCAGACGCTGAAGCAACGTCCTGGACACGGGCTCTGGCCTCCTGCGCAAGTGCCGGCCTGTAGCAGGATAGACGCAGCGCCGCTTCGCTGTGGGGCGGAGTGAAATCGACGTGACTTGGCGCGATGTCGCGGTTGTCACAGGCCGCTACGCTGAAATTTCCGAGCACGGCAACAAAATGGCCCGCAAGATTGTCGGATAAGCCCTCGGCGGGCATAGTCCGCACCCCGGTTAATCCTAGGACGCTCTCATGAAACCATGGTTGCTCTCATGAATAAGGTGCAACGACTGTCGGCACAGCAAGGTCTGGACGCCGAACGCGCGCTGCTCGATGCCGCCTTTGCCGGTGAGCGCGACAGTGGCCTGCTGTTCTGGAGCCCGCTGGAGCAATCCCTGGTGATGCCACGCCGGCTGAGCCGCCTGGAGGGCTTTGCTGCCGCCGAGGTGGCCTGTGCCGGGCTGGGCTGGCCGATCGCCCTGCGTGACACCGGCGGCGAGCCGGTGCCGCAGTCTGCAGGGGTGCTCAACGTCGCCCTGGTCTACGCGATTCCGCCCAGCGACAACGAGCAGACGCGCATTGAAACCGCCTACCTGCGTCTCTGCCAGCCGCTCTGTGACTGGCTGGCCGCCCTCGGCCTCGATCCGGGGCTGGGGGAAGTGGATGGCGCGTTCTGCGATGGCCGTTACAACGTCAACCTGGGAGGGCGCAAGCTGGTGGGCACCGCCCAGCGCTGGCGCCGTCGGCCCAGCGACGGGCGCTACGTGGTGCTGGCCCACGGCGCCATCCTGATGGAAAACCAGCGCGAACCAATGGTCGCGGCGGTCAACGCCTTCTATGAAAACTGCGGGCTCGAGGCCCGTGTGCGTGCCAGCA
Source organism: Pseudomonas sp. BB438 (assembly GCF_057180225.1). Classification (NCBI taxonomy): domain Bacteria; kingdom Pseudomonadati; phylum Pseudomonadota; class Gammaproteobacteria; order Pseudomonadales; family Pseudomonadaceae; genus Pseudomonas; species Pseudomonas sp. BB438. The sequence goes on along the minus strand of NZ_CM170001.1, from coordinate 4,644,831 downwards.
GCCACGTGGCGCTGGCGGAGCGCTACGAGCAGCCCTGGGATCAGGTGGATGCCCTGGCCGGGCAGTTCCAGCGACACCTGCTGGCCGAGGGTGTGGCGCTGGACGTGTGAGATGAACGACGTGGGTGGATCTTCGCTTCGCCCCAACCCTTCCAAGGAGTCTTGATAGATGGAACATGGGACGAACTACCTGCAGTCGGCAGTGGTCTTCCTGCTCGCGGCGGTATTCATGGTGCCGCTGGCCAAGCGTCTGCAACTGGGCGCGGTGCTCGGCTACCTGCTCGCGGGGGTATTCATCGGCCCGTCGCTGCTGGGGCTGATCGACAACCCCGAAAGCGTCGCCAGCCTCTCCGAGCTGGGCGTGGTGCTGCTGCTTTTCATCATCGGCCTGGAGCTCTCGCCCAAGCGCCTGTGGGTGATGCGCAAGCAGGTGTTCGGCGTGGGTCTGGCCCAGGTGCTGCTCACCGCGCTGGCCATCGGTAGCGTCGCGGTGCTGGCCTTCGATATGCCGGTGAACACTTCCGTGGTGCTGGGCGGCGGCCTGGCGCTGTCGTCCACTGCCTTCGGCCTGCAGATCCTCGCCGAGCGCAAGGAGCTGAACAGCCCCTACGGCCGTCTCGGTTTCGCCATCCTGCTGTTCCAGGACATCGCCGCGATCCCGCTGATCGCGATGATCCCACTGCTGGGCGCACGCGCCGATTCGACGGCACCGGGCGGTGACCTGGCCCATGTCATGGAAGTGGTCGGCAGCATCGCCGTGGTGGTGATCGGTGGGCGCTTCCTGCTGCGTCCGGTGTTCCGTTCGGTGGCCCGTACCGGCCAGGCTGACCTGTCGACCGCCACCGCATTGCTGGTAGTAGTCGGTACTGCCTGGCTGATGGAGTGGGCCGGCGTGTCCATGGGCCTGGGCGCCTTCCTCGCCGGCCTGCTGCTGGCGGACTCGGAATACCGCCACGAACTGGAAGCGCAGATCGAGCCCTTCAAGGGCCTGTTGCTGGGTCTGTTCTTCATCAGCGTGGGCATGAGCGCCAACCTTGGCCTGCTCAAGAGCGAGCCGCTCGTGGTGCTCGGCCTGACCCTGCTGCTGGTGGGTATCAAACTGCCGCTGCTGTTCCTCATCGGCCGCCTGGCCGGCGGCTTGGACAAGGTCTCGGCGATCCGTCTGGGCGTGCTGCTGGGTGCCGGCGGCGAGTTCGCCTTCGTGGTGTTCAAGCTGGCCTTGGCCCAGGGGCTGATGGACAGCAAATTGCACTCGCTGCTGGTGCTGTGCATCACCCTGTCCATGGCGATGACGCCGCTGCTGGTGCTTGGGCTGGCACGTGGCATCAAGCCCAAGCCGGCCGTCCTGCGCGAGCCGCCGCCCGAATACCGCCAACTGCCGGATGACGCGCCGCGCGTGGTCATCGCCGGCATGGGCCGGATGGGCCAGGTGGTCGCCCGTATCATGCGTGCCCAGGGCGTGCCCTTCGTCGCGCTGGATACCTCGGTGGACACCATCGAGCTGACCCGCAGCTACGGCAACATCCCGATCTTCTACGGCGATCCGTTGCGTCCGGAGATCCTGCGCGCCGCCCAGGTGGAAAAGGCCGAGTTCTTCGTCGTCGCCACCGACGACCCGCAGACCAACATCGAGACCGCACGGCTGGTGCGCAAGCTCTATCCGCACATGAAAGTCATCGGCCGGGCACGTAACCGCCAGCACGTTTACCACCTGCTGGACGCCGACGCGACGCCGGTGCGCGAGACCTTCCACTCGAGCCTGGAGATGAGCCGCCTGCTGCTCACTGGCCTGGGCCTGAACGAGGAGCAGGTCGCCGCGCGCATCCGCCGCTTCAAGCGGCACGACGAAGCGGTGCTGATGGCGCAATATCGCGTCTACGACGACGAGACCGCGGTGATCCAGACCGCCCGCGAGGCACGCAAGGAGCTGGAAACCCTGTTCGAGGCGGACCACCTGGAAGACCAGGGTATCGGTCACCACTGACGGGCCATTCCGCGAATCGATAGTGCTGGGGCGCCCTGTGCGCCCCAGCGCATGCTCGGACCTTCGCACTGGAGGCCCCATCGATGAGCGACTACCGCACGTTCACCCGTGAAGACCGCGACGGCGTTGCCGTCGTGAGCTTCCGTCACCCGCCGATCAACCTGGTCGATCGGGCCATGGTCATCGACCTGTTGCACCTGGCCGATGAACTGGAGCGCGATGCCGACATTCGCGTGGTGCTGTTTCGCAGTGCCAATCCGGACTTCTTCCTCGCCCACTACGATCTCGGCAGCCAGCTGGATGCGCCGCCGATGAAACTGCCCGCCGGCATGGCCAGCCCGCTCAGCGCGCTGTTCAGTCGATTCAGCCGGTTACCGCAGGTGACCATCGGCGAGCTGCGCGGCAGGGCGCGTGGGGCCGGCAGTGAATTCCTCCTGGCGCTCGACATGCGCTTCGCCTCCCGCGAGCGCGCGTTGCTCGGCCAGCCGGAAGTGGCAGTCGGCCTGTTGCCCGGCGCGGGCGGTACGGTGCGCCTGGCGCAGTTGCTGGGGCGGGGCAGGGCGCTGGAGGTCTGCCTGGGCGGCGAGGATTTCGATGCGGCGACGGCGGAGCGCTACGGCTGGATCAACCGGGCGCTGGCGGACGCAGAGCTGGAAGGGTTCTGCACGGCGCTGGCGCTGCGTATCGCGGCCTTCCCGGCTGCGGGCATCGCCCATGTGAAAGCGGTGGTGGAGCAGGTGACGGCGGCGGATCAGGCGGCGTTGGTGGAGGAGTCGCAGCGCTTCGTCGGGGACATGTCCGCAGCGGCGACGCTGGAGCGGGTGCGCTGGATGATGGACAACGGCGGTCAGCGCGACGGGGGGCTCGAGCGTGATCTGGGGGCCGCGCTCGGGCGCTACCCGCAGGCGGTCTCGGACTGACTCGCTGGCGAGGACCGACTCACGCGGTCTTCGCCAGGATCGGATCGTTCGCCACCGCGACCACTACGGGCCGGGCCAGCTGGTGTTTCACCGCCGGACGCGGCTGACGGCTGACCGACGGACGACGATCGGGAATGACCACGGCCGAGCCTGGCGAGCGCAAGGTCAGCACGGCGATACCGCTGAGCAGCAGGACGGTGGCCAGTACCACGCTGGCCAGGGCGATGTAGAGCAGCAGCTCCACCAGGGAGCCGACGAGCAGCAGGAAATCGAGAATGACTTGCATGATGGTGTCCTCTTGACGATCCGTCGGGGGCGATAGTCGCGGGTAGCTCGTTCGCCCCTGCGGCCCGACTGCGGGGCCGGCGAATCTCCTGCCAGCGAGTTGATGGGGCAACGATGCCGCGCGCGGACTATCAAGAGAACTGAATGCGTCGACTGTTCACTATCGACGCCATCGATAGCGGCTGTAAGCCGCATAGCAGAGCGGCGCCCGGGCTACTCGCGGGCGCCTGCGACCTTGGTCGGGTAGACGCTCAGAACTTCTCGCCCGGCTGCAGGAAGCGCCACTGACCGGCTGGCAGCTTGCCCATGGCCACGCCGCCCAGGCGCAGGCGGCGGATCGACAGGGCGTGCAGGCCGACTGCGCGGCACATCGCCGCGATCTGCCCGGGGCGGAACTGCTTGCCGGCGAAGCGCAGGCGATTCTCGCTCTGCCAGCTGACCTTCAGCGGCGGCAGCTCGCGTCCGTCGATCACCAGGCCGCGGCACAGGCGCTTCAGGCCATTTTCGACGATCTGCCCGCTGACCTCGACCACGTACTCGTGCTCGATGTTGTCCGCCTCGTCCACCAGCCGGCGTTGCACGCCGCGGCTCTGGGTGTAGACCAGCAGGCCGCTGGCGTCGGTCTCCAGCACCGTGGTGTTGAGCTGGTGGCCGAAGTGTTTGCGCAGCAGGCGCTGCTGCAGATTGTCCTCGGCCCAGCGCTTGTCCGGCGTCAGCAGCTGCTGAGCGGAGTTGGCGCCGTTGCCACTGCCTAGGCCGACCGGCTTGTGCACGAGGAGGGTCACTGGCGGAATCGGGTCGGGAGAGGCGCCAGGCAGCAGTTCGATACGCTGGGTGTCGACCTTGAATTGGGGTTCTTCCACGCGCTGGCCGTCCACCGTGACCCAGCCTCCCTCGATGTACAGCTCGGCTTCGCGGCGCGAACAGGGCAGCAGCTCGGCGAGGCGCTTGGAGAGGCGGATGGCTTCGGGCATGTCGGGGAACCAGGCAGGGGAAAGCCGCCATTGTAACCGCAAGCCAGCGGAATGATCCGTGCGGTGTCCGGTCACAACCTCAGACTCCACAACGAGGAAGCGCGATGCGGATCTCCCTGATCGACGGCCTGGGCTGGGACCTGGACGAGCACGGCAGTGGCGGGCTGACCAACCGGCGTGGTGAGAAGGTGCATCTGCGCCAGGGTGACATGGACGGTGCCTGCGGACCGTATTGCCTGGTGATGGCCATGCTCGCCCGCAATCAGTTGGGGCGGCGACAAGCCAAGGGGCTGGCGCCGGTGGATTCGCGCACCCGCTACGGGCGGCTGATGGAGGCGCTGAACGAGCACGAGACGCTGGTGCGCGTCGGCACCACGGGCGCAGACCTGCTGGAGCTGCTCAAGGTCATCAGTGACAAGGAGTACCGTGTCGAGCGCGGCAATGGCACGCGGATGGTGGCGCTGACCCGGCGGCACCTGGAGGAGAACATCCCGGTGGTGCTGGGCTTCCATGGCCGCAAGGACAGCGATATCCGCCACTGGTGCCTGGCGGTCGGGATGAGCGATGACGCCTTCTTCCTGCTCGACCCGGCCCATGATCTTCAGCGCGGGTTGGCCTGGAATGCAGTGCTCACCACCCAGGCCCATGGTTCGCGCTTTGGTTATCGCTACCTCAACGCGAAGGGTACCTGGGCGGTGACGCTCAAGGAGATGGTGGCGCTGCTCTGAGTCCTTGCAGGCTCAGCGGGTGAAGCGGAACAGGTTGTAGCCGCCGAGCTGTTCGGGCACCAGCAGCACGAAACCGTCGTGCGAATTGCGCACTACGCCGACGACATCGGTCTCGCGCGCCGCTGTCTGGTCCAGCCCGCTGTAGCTGACCTGCGGGTCGTCGTTCACCGAGGCGCCGCCAACGAACACCAGTTGCTTGTCATCCAGGCGCTGCAGGTAGCCGCTGATGCGCTGCGAGCCGCTGGTCTTTTCCAGGAATAGGCCCCTGGGTGTCTGGTGCACCGTGCACGTGAAGTTCGGGTAGCCGTACAGCGCTTCCGCTTCGAGCTGTACCGAGCGGCATTTCCAGTTGCCAGTCAGTGCGCTATCCGCGAGCGGTTCCGGGTCTTCCAGGACGATGCGGTAGAGGTTCAGGGCTTCATTGCGGGTGGTTTCGTCTTCACTCTGCTGGAGCTGGTCGAGCAGTTGCTTGACCTGCGAGTCGAGTGTAGTCAGGCGTTGCTGGTCGGCGGCGTTGACTACCGCCGGCCATACGGTGGTGGTGTCGTCGGCGAAAGCCAGCGGGGAGAGCAGCAAGCCCGCGGCAAGCAGTGCGGCGGTAAGTGAGCAGTGTTTCGACATCGTGCGCATTCCATTGCTGAGTAAGCGCCCGCGCCTCAGGGCCGCGGGCGAGGGGGCTAGGGAGCCGGCTCCACGGGGGAGTCGACGGGCGGCGCGACAGGCGCCTCGCGTTCGTGAACCCAGGACATGAACAACTCGTAACCCAGGGCCAGCACCACCGGACCGACGAACAGGCCGATGATGCCGTTGCTGAGCATGCCGCCCAGGGCGCCGATCAGGATCACCGCCATCGGCACCTTGCTGCCGCGACCGAACATCAGCGGCTTGAGCACGTTGTCCGAGAGGCCGCCGGCGACGGTCCAGACGGTGAACAGGATAGACACCAGCAGCGAATCGTTGGTCATGAACACGTAGGCGATCGCCGGCAGGGTGATCAGCACCACCGGCAACTGGGTGATGCCCAGCAGCAACACGCCCAGGGCCAGCAGGCCGGCGCCGGGGATGCCCATGACGATGAAGCCCAGGCCGAGGATGAGCGTCTGGATGAAGGCCACGCCCACCACGCCCTGGGCCACTGCACGAATGGTGGCGGTACACAGCTCGGCCAGGCCTGGACCACGATCCGGTCCGGAGATGCGGATGGCGATGTCGCGGGAGGTGCGGCTGCCCAGCGTGCCGTAGGCCATGATGATCCCGGCGATGACGAAGGCGGCGAGGAACTGCATCAGCCCCATGCCGACGCCTGCCGCCTGCCCGGCGACCTTCTTCGCTACGCCCTGCAGGTGCGGCGCCAACTGGTGCGCCACGCCCATGAAGTCGGTGGCCACGCGATGCCAGAAGGGATAGACGTACTGACCGATCACTGGCCAGTTCTGCACCGAGTCCGGCGGCATCGGCACCTGCAGGGTGCGGTTCTGGATGGCATGCACCAGGTCCCGCACCGAGTCGGCCATGGACAGCCCGATCACCACCACTGGCACCAGCAGGATCACCAGGCCCAACACCACGATCAGGCTCGCCGCGCTGTTCGGGCGGTCGCCCAGCCAGCCGCTGAGCAACTGGTGCATGGGGTAGAGGGTGATGGCGAGGATCACCGACCAGAGCATCAGGTCGAGGAAGGGATGGAAGATGCGGAAGCAGAACACGGCCAGCAGCAGGATCAGGCCGGCGCGGATCAGCACATCGAGCAGGTTGCGCGACAGCAACTTTTCCGGAGAGGGCAGCATGGGGTGCTCCTTGCGAGTGGCCTGGGGTTGGCCAAGTCCTGACTATCGGCGGACTCTGCCCCAGTGCACGGTGCGGAGGCAATACGGGACGGTCGGAATTGCGGAGGCTTTGGTGTAAAGCGGGGTACAACGCGGGAGGGGAACGCCGGGAGGGTGACGCAGAGAGGGCGGGCAGCCTGCCGGTAGCCGGCAGGCCTGCCTGCGAATATTACTTCTTGCCGAGACTGATGTGGCGGCTCGGTGCACCGTAGTTTTGACCAGTCACGCCCTTGGCGATCTGCTGGATCTCACCGCCGGAGTTCAGGAAGGCGGCGATCTGGGCTTCCAGAGCTTCGCTGGTCGCGGTAGCGGCTGGAGCTTTGGGGGCGGCTTTCTGGCGGGTGGAGGGCTTGGTAGTCATATCTGCCATACCTGTCTGCGCAAATTGGCCGCCCATTGTACATCAAACGAGCACCTCTCGGGGCGTTTATGGAACGAACGGTCCCATCGCCCTGCCCGCAACCTCTTTCGCGCGGCGTATGGCGGCGGTGCTACCCTCTGCCCATTCCGGCCGTACAGAGCCTGCCATGTCCCTGTTGTCGTCCCGTCAGCGCAACGCCCTGCGCCTAGCCCGCTCGTTTCTTGCACCGTACCGCTGGCGCGCCCTCGGGGCCCTGCTGGCGCTGCTGTTCACCGCCGCCATTACCCTGTCCCTGGGGCAGGGCATCCGTCTGCTGGTGGACCAGGGCTTCATCACCCAGTCCGAACAATTGCTCAGCCGTGCCATCGGTATCTTCTTCGTGCTGGTGCTGTGCCTGGCGGTGGGTACGTTCGTGCGTTTCTACCTGGTGTCGTGGATCGGCGAGCGCTTCGTGGCCGACGTCCGTCAACGCGTGTTCGATCACCTGATCGAGCTTCACCCCGGCTTCTACGAGAACAACCGTGCTTCGGAGATCCAGTCGCGCCTGACCGCCGATACCACGCTGCTGCAGTCGGTGATCGGCTCCTCGCTGTCCATGGCGCTGCGCAACGTGCTGATGCTGCTGGGCGGGGTGATCCTGATGTTCTTCACCAACGCCAAGCTGACCAGCATCGTGGTCGCTTCGTTGCCGCTGGTGATCGCGCCGATCCTGCTGTTCGGCCGCCGCGTCCGCAGCCTTTCACGGCTCAGCCAGGACCGCGTGGCGGACGTGGGCAGCTATGTCGGCGAGTCCCTCGGCCAGATCAAGACGGTGCAGGCCTACAACCACCAGGCGCAGGACCGCGCGCGCTTCGGCCGCACCGTAGAAGACGCCTTCGACACCGCGCGCAAGCGCATCACCCAGCGCTCCTGGCTGGTCAGCGTGGTGATCCTGCTGGTGCTTGGCGCCGTCGGCGTGATGCTCTGGGTGGGGGGCATGGACGTGATCGCCGGACGCATCAGTCCCGGCGACCTCGCGGCCTTCGTGTTCTACAGCCTGATTGTCGGCATGGCCTTCGGCACGCTGAGCGAGGTGATCGGCGAACTGCAGCGGGCGGCCGGCGCGGCCGAGCGCATCGCCGAACTGCTGCGGGCGAGCAGCGAAATCGTCGCCCCGACCAGCGGCCTGCTGCGCCTGCCCGAGCGCATCGTCGGCGGCATCGAATTGCAGGCCGTGCGCTTCGCCTATCCGTCGCGTCCGGAGCAGTGGGCCATCGACGGTATCGACCTGTGCGTCGAGCCGGGCGAGACCTTGGCACTGGTCGGCCCGTCGGGCGCCGGTAAGTCGACGCTGTTCGACCTGCTGCTGCGTTTTTACGACCCGCAGCAGGGACGCATCCTGATCGACGGCCAGCCCATCGCCCAGCTCGACCCGGCCGACCTGCGCCGCAGCTTCGCACTGGTGTCGCAGAACCCGGCGCTGTTCTTCGGTACGGTGGAGGAGAACATCCGCTACGGCCGGCCCGGCGCCAGCGATGCGGACGTCGAAGCGGCTGCCCGTGCGGCCCATGCCCACGAATTCATTCTGCGCCTGCCGCAGGGCTACCGGACGCACCTGGGCGAGAGTGGTCTGGGATTGTCCGGCGGCCAGCGCCAGCGCCTGGCGATTGCCCGTGCGCTGCTGGTGGATGCGCCTATCCTGTTGCTCGATGAGGCCACCAGCGCCCTGGATGCCGAGAGTGAACACCTGATCCAGCAGGCGCTACCGGACCTGATGCGCGACCGCACCACGCTGGTGATCGCCCACCGGCTCGCGACCGTGCTCAACGCTGACCGGATCGCGGTGATCGAGCACGGCCGCCTGGTGGCGCTGGGGCGACATGCCGAGCTGGTGCTCAGCAGTCCGTTGTACGCGCGCCTGGCCGAGCTCCAGTTCGGCCAGGTGGAACACCTGTAGCGGGCCAATCCCGCGATGCGCGTCGATGACGCACACCCGATCCGGCAACCGGCGGCAGCCATATCGCGGCAATGCGCGTAGAATGCCCGCCCCGTTCACGAGGTAAGCGTCATGGCAGTCATAGGTCGGTTCAATTCGTTGCAGGTGGCCAAGCACACCGATTTCGGTCTCTACCTGGATGGCGAGAGCCACGGCGAAATCCTGCTGCCCAAGCGCTATGTGCCGAAGAACGAACCCACCGAAGTGGGCGACTGGCTCAACGTGTTCATCTACCTGGACAGCGAAGACCGCCTGATCGCCACCACGCAGAAGCCCAAGGTGCAGGTTGGCGGCTTCGCCAGCCTGAAGGTGGTGGAGGTCAACCGTGTCGGCCTGTTCCTCGACTGGGGCCTGCCCAAGGACCTGCTCCTGCCGCACTCGGAAGAGAAACGCCCGCTGCAGGTCGGTGACTACTGCGTGGTCTACGTCTACCTCGACGAGCGCAGCCGCCGCATCACTGCCACCGCCCGCCTGGATCGCTACCTGGACAACGTTCCGGCCAACTACAAGGTCGGCCAGCAGGTCGATCTGCTCGTCGTCGAGCGCACTGACCTCGGCTACAAGGCCATCATCGATGGCAAGCACTGGGGCCTGATCCACAAGAACGAAGTGTTCAAGTTCATGCGCAATGGGCTGCGCGAGACCGGCTACATCAAGGAAATGCGTGCCGACGGCAAGATCAGCCTGAGCCTGCAGCCGGCTGGTGCCGGCCTGTCCGATGCCCTCAGCGAGCAGATCCTCAAGGCCCTGCGCGAAGCCGGCGGCACCCTGGCGCTCAGCGACAAGAGCCCGCCGGAGCTGATCGCGCAGCAGTTCGGTGTCAGCAAGGGCAACTTCAAGAAGGCCATCGGCGGCCTGTTCAAGCAGGGCCTGATCGTCATCCACGACGATCGCATCGACCTGGCCTGACGCTTCAGCCGCGCCCGCGGACGATGGACTCGGCCACCGCGCAACGCGGCTCGGCCGGGGCCAGCGAGCCCATGCGCTGCAGGTCGACCGGCGTGCCGGGCTTGGCTTTCAACTGACGACGCAGGTCGTCGAACACCCGGTCATGTTCCTTGCGAAAGCGCAGCACCGGCCCGCGGCAGACCCGCAGGCCGTGGCGACGCAGGATGCGCGTGGCGCTGCCGGCGAAATTGAAGGCGAGGTCGCCGGGCAGGTCGAAGCCATCCTTGAACGGCTGGCCGTCGATCTCACCCTCCAGTTCGAACTTCACCGTGGCGTCGCGGCTGGCTGCGTTTTCCACGCTGTAGCGCAGGTGGATGCGGTATTGCTGCTGGTCGATCCCAGCGCTGGAGTGGAGGGTGACCTCGGTGGGCGTGGTCATTCTTTTTCTCCTGAACAGCACGTTGCTCCATGAAAAGCGAAGCCCGCGGCCTGAGCCGCGGGCATCGGGCCGAGCTTCAGATGCTCAGCTCGCCCGCATACAGACCGTAGCCGGCGGCCAGGGTCGCGGCCAGCAGGATGGCGAAGATCAGCCATTCCGCCTTACTGAACACACGCTCGCCGCGCTCGCGCTTGGCCATGATGAACAGCACCACGCCCGGGGTGTAGAGCAGTGCCGAGAGCAGCAGATGGTCCATGCCGCCGGCGTACACCAGCCACAGGCTGTAGATGAGGGCGATGGCGCCGATTACCAGGTCCTTGCGACGCTCGCGCAGCAGGCCTTCATAACCTTCGCCGCGCAGGCTCAGCAGCACGGCGTAACCGGCCGAGAACAGGTATGGCAGCAGCGCCATGGAGGCAGCCAGGTACACCAGGCTGGTGTAGGTGCTGGCAGCGAACAGGGTCACCACCAGGAAGACCTGCACCGTGGCATTGCTCATCCACAGTGCGTTCACCGGCACATCCTTGTCGTTCTCGCGGGCGAGGAATCTGGGCATGGTGTGGTCGTGGGCGGCGGCGAACATGATCTCGGCGCTGAGCAGGATCCACGCCAGCAGCGCACCGAACAGCGAAACGATCATGCCGGCGATGATCAGCACTGCACCCCAATGGCCGACCACGTGCTCCAGCACATAGGCCATCGACGGGTTGGACAGGCCGGCCAGCTGCGCCTGGTTCATCATGCCCATGGACAGCACGTTCACCAGCACCAGCAGCGCCATTACCGAGACGAAGCCGATCACCGTCGCGGTGCCGACGTCCGAACGCTTTTTCGCGTGGCCGGAGTACAAGTTGGCGCCCTCGATGCCGATGAACACCCAGACGGTGATCAGCATCATGTTGCTCACCTGGCTCATCACACTGTCGAAATCGACGTGGCCATGGCCCCAGAAGTCGGCGGTGAACAGGTCCATGTCGAACGCCACCAGGCCGATCAGGATGAACAGCACGATGGGCACGACCTTGGCGACCGTGGTGACCTGGTTGATGAAGGCCGCCTGCTTGATCCCGCGCAGGATCAGGAAGTGCAAGCCCCACAGCAGCAGGGACGAGCACGCGAAGGCGATGACTGTGTTGCCTTCGCCGAACACCGGGAAGAAGTAGCCCAGTGCGCTGAAGATCAGCACGAAGTAGCTGACGTTGCCGAGCATGGAGCTGATCCAGTAGCCCCAGGCCGAGTTGAAGCCGATGTAGTCGCCAAAACCTGCCTTGGCATAGGCGTAGACGCCCGCGTCCAGTTCCGGCTTGCGGTTGGACAGGCTCTGGAATACGAAGGCGAGCATCAGCATGCCGATGCCGCTGATGGCCCAGCCGATCAGCACGGCGCCGGGGCTGGCGCTTTTTGCGACGGTTTGCGGCAGCGAGAAGATGCCGCCGCCGATCATGGAGCCGACCACCAGCGCGGTGAGCGCGGCGAGACCGAGTTTCTGGTTGGGCGATGTGGACATTTCCCAGCCTCCTGAAATGAGTGGATTCGGATATTTTCGAATCCGTCCAGAGGCGCTCGGCTGACTTATATCAATAGCAGGCTAACGGTTTCTGAATATGGCCTGAACAGGATTTTCATTGCTCATCGACACGCAGGGCGCTGGCCGCGGGTCGTTCAAGCCACGGTGGGTCTATTTGCTGGCGACGCGCTACATCATGTGGCGGAAGCGGTTCCAGGTCTGCTCGACGGACAGCCACCAGGTCGGCATGGCATTGCCGAAACCGGCGATCTCCAGGCGCGGATGGTGGCGCACCACCATGTCCAGCACCGGCTCCTGCTCGGGCTTCACGTCGACGAAGAACACATGCCGGCCTTCATGCAGGTTGTCCTGGAAACGGCGCACGTCGCCGCTGGGACGTTGCAGCCCGAAGAAGCTGCTTTCCCACAGACTGAAGCCCAGCAGCACCGCGGCGAGAAAGAACACCGGAATCCAGCCGGCTGCCGTCTGCGTCCAGCCGCTCAGGTAGCCGACAGCCAGGACCATCACGGCCAGCACGGCACCGATCATCAGGCCAATCTTGCCCCAGTGCAGCACGTCCTTCTTCATCATCGAGGGCACTTCGTGGAGACGGTGCTCCTGCAGTTCCGCGTCGCTGTCGCTGAGTACATGCATCTGTTCGATGCCGATGCCGCTTTCACTCAGTTCCTGTTCGACCTGCTCCAGGTCGTCCAGGTTGTCGCTGATGTAGTAATGCCTGTTCATGACGAACCTCCCGCCCCCTCGGAATGAAAGATCCCCCAAGGTTTGAACGCCATCTGCCGTGAAATTCGGCAAATACCCGTCGTTCGATGGTTGTCGTCGCAGGTCAGTCTAACACTGCGCCGCTGCGGGCTCCGGGGGGCTGCCCGGCGGTCGCGGGCTTGCCAGAGCGACCAGGTAAGCCGAGGATGCAGCTCTCTTTGGAAGCAGCCGCTGCCACTCAGCGGCGAACGAGGCCGAGATGATCCGCGAGATTCTCAAGATGGGCGACGAGCGCCTGCTGCGCATTGCCCCGCCGGTGCCCGAGTCGATGATCGGCAGCACCGAATTGCTGCAACTGATCGACGACATGTTCGAAACCATGCACCACGTCGGCGGCGTCGGCCTGGCTGCCCCGCAGATCGGCGTTGACCTGCAGTTGGTGATCTTCGGTTTCGAGCGCAGCGAGCGCTACCCCGACGCCCCGGCAGTGCCGCCGACCATCCTGCTCAACCCGGTGATCACACCGCTCGGCGAGGAGTTGGAGGAGGGCTGGGAAGGCTGCCTCTCGGTGCCGGGCCTGCGCGGTGCGGTGAACCGCTACCAGCGCATCCGCTACCAGGGCATCGATCCGCAGGGGCAGCCCATCGATCGCACCGTGGAGGGCTTCCATGCCCGCGTGGTGCAGCACGAATGCGACCACCTGATCGGTCGCCTGTACCCCTCGCGCATTACCGACTTCAGCAAGTTCGGCTATACCGAGGTGCTGTTCCCGGGGCTTGATCCGAACGCGGATGACTGATCGGCGGACGGGTGCAGGGATCACCCTGTCGGGGCGCGCCGCTCTTTAGAGGCGCAGGGGTTAACGGTGCGTGGGACGCGATGGCGGGCATGGCCCGCTCCTGCGCTGGGGGAGGGCTCAGTCTTCCTCGTCGAGCTGGTAGCGCGTCGGTACCAGACTCTCCTTGATCCTGCGCAGGTGCGGCTGGAAGTCCACGCCGCGGCGCAGGGTCACGCCCGTGGCGAGCACGTCGAGCACGGTGAGCTGGATGATCCGCGAGGTCATCGGCATATAGATGTCGGTGTCCTCGGGCAGCGGGATGTCCAGGCTCAGGGTGCTGGCGCGGGCCAGCGGCGAGTCGGCGGCGGTCAGGCCGAGTACCGAGGCGCCGTTCTGCCGCGCCAGGTGCGCCACGTCGACCAGTTCGCGGGTGCGCCCGGTGTAGGAAATCACCACGAACAGGTCGCCGGTGTGCGCCACCGAGGCGATCATCCGCTGCATGAGCACATCGCTCTGTGCCGACACGGCGAGGTTGAAGCGGAAGAACTTGTGCTGTGCGTCCAGCGCCACGGAGCTGGATGCGCCAAGACCGAAGAAGTGGATCTGTCGGGCCTGGATCAGCAGGTCCACGGCGCGGTCGATGACCTTCGGGTCGAGCAGCTTGTAGGCGCTGTCCAGCGAGGCGATGGTGCTGCTGAAGATCTTCCGCGTGTAGGCCTCGGGCCCGTCATCGGCGGCCACCGCCTGAGTCACGAAGGCGGCGCCGCTGGCCAGGCTCTGCGCCAGCTGGATCTTCAGCTCCGGGTAGCCGCTCATGCCGAAGGAGCGGCAGAAGCGGTTCACCGTCGGTTCGCTGACGCTGGACGCCTGGGCCAGCGCGGCGATGCTGAAGCGCGTGGCCTGCTGCGGGTCGCGCAGGATGATCTCGGCGACCTTGCGCTCGGCCTTGTTCAGCTCTTCCAGACGGCTCTGGATCTGCTCCAGCAGGTTTTTCATCCGTGCTCCTTGGGCAATCGACGGTTGACCGGTTGGCTACGGTCAGCGGCGCTATCCTAACGTCAGGCCGGCAGGCGACCAACAACGGTGCAAAGCGGCAAAAATATGTTGTTTAATTACTACATATTTGTCTTAATGCCGGCGTAGAAGGCTAACTATCGTTCAAAATTTGGTTGGTAACAACAAATGCCTGAAGTCCGCGTTCTGCCCTGCACCCTCGCGCTGTTCGGCGCTCTGGGTGATCTTGCCCTGCGCAAACTGCTGCCGGCGCTCTACCAGCTCGACCGCGAAGACCTGCTGCACCGCGATACCCGCATTCTCGCCCTGGCCCGCGACGACGGCGCCACCGAGGCTCCCCTGGCGACCATCGAGCGCCGCCTGCGCCAGGCCGTGCCGGCGAAGGAATGGGACGAAACCGTCTGGGCCCGCTTCCAGGCGCGCCTGCATCACCTGAGCATGGATTTCCTCGATGCCGGTTCCTACCAGGCGCTGGCCGAGCTGGTGGGTGAGGAGAGGACCCTGGTCGCCTACTTCGCCACCGCGGCCTCGGTATTCGGCGGCATCTGCGAGAACCTGGCCGCCGCCGGCCTGGCCGAACGTACCCGGGTCGTCCTGGAAAAACCCATCGGCCATGACCTGGAGTCGTCCCGCGCGGTGAACGACGCGGTGGCGCGCTTCTTCCCGGAAAACCGCATCTACCGGATCGACCATTACCTGGGCAAGGAGACGGTACAGAACCTCATCGCGCTGCGCTTCGCCAACAGCCTGTTCGAGACTCAGTGGAACCAGAACCACATCTCCCACGTGGAGATCACCGTGGCCGAGAAGGTCGGTATCGAAGGCCGCTGGGGCTATTTCGACAAGGCCGGCCAGCTGCGCGACATGGTGCAGAACCACCTGCTGCAGCTGCTCTGCCTGATTGCCATGGACCCGCCGGCAGACCTCACCGCCGACAGTATTCGCGATGAGAAGGTGAAGGTGCTGCGCGCACTGGAGCCGATCGCGCCCGAGCAACTGGCGACCCGCGTGGTGCGCGGCCAGTACACCGCGGGTTACATCGACGGCAAGGCGGTGCCCGGTTATCTCGCCGAAGAGAACGCCAATCCCAACAGCGATGCCGAGACCTTCGTCGCCCTGCGCGTGGATATCCGCAACTGGCGCTGGTCCGGCGTGCCGTTCTACCTGCGTACCGGCAAGCGCATGCCGCAGAAGCATTCGCAGATCGTCATCCACTTCAAGGAGCCGCCGCACTACATCTTCGCGCCGGAGCAGCGCTCGCTGATCAGCAACCGGCTGATCATCCGCCTGCAACCGGACGAGGGCATTTCCCTGCAGGTGATGACCAAGGACCAGGGCCTGGGCAAGGGCATGCAACTGCGCACCGGCCCGCTGCAACTGAATTTCTCCGAAACCTTCCAGACCGCCCGGACACCGGATGCCTACGAGCGGCTGTTGCTGGAAGTCACGCAAGGCAACCAGAACCTGTTCGTCCGCAAGGATGAGATCGAGGCCGCCTGGAAGTGGTGTGACGGCCTGATCGACGGCTGGGGCCGCCTGGGCGAAGAGCCCAAGCCCTATCCGGCCGGAAGCTGGGGGCCGCAGGCCTCGGTTGCCCTGATCGCACGCGACGGGAGGGACTGGTATGGCGATCTTTGAACCCAAACTGGCTGAAGGTATGGCCTGGAAGACCTGGAACAACGCCGCCGAGCAGGCTCGCGGCCTGGCCGACGCGGTAGCCGATGCGCTGCGCGAGGCATTGATCGAACGCGGCCGTGCGCTGCTGGTGGTGTCCGGCGGGCGTAGCCCGGTGGCGTTCCTGGAGGCATTGAGTGGCGCGGTGCTGGACTGGTCGAAGGTGGCCGTCAGCCTTGCCGACGAGCGCTGGGTGCCCGAGTCGCACCCGGACAGCAATGCCGGCCTGCTGCGCCGTCACCTGTTCAAGGGCGCGGCGTCCAAGGCGCAGTTCATCGGAATCTATCAACCCGCGGCCAGCCTCGAAGAGGCCGCCGACAAGGCCGATCGCTACCTGCATGAACTGATGCTGCCGATCGACGTGCTGGTGCTGGGCATGGGCGATGACGGCCATACGGCGTCACTGTTCCCCGGCAGCACCAACCTGGTCGAGGCGCTCGACCCGGCCGGCACTCGCCGTTGCCTGCCGATGTGGGCACCGACCGTGCCGCATCAGCGCCTGACCCTCACCCGAACTGTGCTGCAAGGCGCGCGGGTGCAGATCCTGGCGATCCAGGGCGAGTCCAAGCTGGCCACCCTGAGCCAGGCGCTCAGCGATAACGATGACCAGCGCATGCCGATCAATGCGTTCCTGCGTTCACCTCTTTCGATCCACTGGTGCCCCTGAGGCCCGGAGTTACCGCAATGTCTGAACAACACATCCAGCAGATCGATGCCCTGGCGCAGCGCGCGCGCATCCTGCCGGTGATCACCATCGACC
The DNA here is from genome assembly GCF_057180225.1 of Pseudomonas sp. BB438. Classification (NCBI taxonomy): domain Bacteria; kingdom Pseudomonadati; phylum Pseudomonadota; class Gammaproteobacteria; order Pseudomonadales; family Pseudomonadaceae; genus Pseudomonas; species Pseudomonas sp. BB438. Next base: position 4,627,996 of record NZ_CM170001.1, on the reverse strand, counting down.
GCGAGGCGGACATCCTGCCCATGGCGGATGCCCTGGCAGCTGGCGGTATCACCGTTCTGGAAGTGACCTTGCGGACGTCGCTGGGCCTCACCGCGATTCGCCAGTTGAGCGAACAGCGCCCGGAGCTGATCGTCGGCGCCGGGACCGTGCTCGACCCGGAAACCTTCGCCCAGGCTGAGGCGGCGGGGGCGACGTTCATCGTCACGCCCGGTTGCACCGATGAGTTGCTGCAGTACGCGGTGACTCGCCCGGTGCCGCTGCTGCCTGGCGTGGCCACCGCTTCGGAAATCATGGCGGCGTACCGCTATGGCCTGCGCCGTTTCAAGCTGTTCCCGGCGAAGGTCGCTGGCGGCGTGGAAGCGCTCAAGGCGTTCGGCGGCCCGTTCCCGGACGTACGTTTCTGTCCCACCGGCGGCGTCGGTCCGGACAACCTCAATGACTACTACCGGCTGGCCAACGTGATGTGCGTGGGTGGCAGCTGGATGCTGCCCAAAGCCGCCATCGACAGCGGCGACTGGGCCACGGTCCAGCGCCTGAGCCGCGAGGCGCTGGCGCTTCTGGATACACACTGAGCTGTCCTGATCTGGACATGCCCGGCCTTGTGCCGGGCTTTTTTATGGGCGCTTCTGCGGCTGAACGGTGTTGCGCGCGAACACCCCACGACGCGGGACTGTTCACGAAAGGACCGGGCGTGAGTCCCGATGTTGCCAGGGCGGCTTCAATCCACCCCGACGAACCCTCCCGTCTGGTGCCGCCACAGCCGCGCATACAGCCCGCCATGGGCCAGCAACTCGGCATGGCTGCCACTCTCGACCACACGGCCGTGCTCCAGCACCACCAGCCGATCCATGCGCGCGATGGTGGAGAGTCGGTGAGCGATGGCGATCACCGTCTTGCCCTGCATCAGGCTCTCGAGGCTCTCCTGGATCGCCGCTTCCACTTCCGAGTCCAGCGCCGAGGTGGCTTCGTCGAGGATGAGGATCGGCGCGTCCTTGAGCAGCACGCGGGTGATCGCGATGCGCTGGCGCTGCCCGCCGGAAAGCTTCACGCCGCGCTCGCCGACGTGGGCGTCGAGGCCGAAACGTCCCTCTGCATCGCTCAACTGCGGTATGAACTCCGAAGCGCGGGCCTTCTGGATTGCGTCCTGCAACTCCGCTTCGCTGGCGTCCGGGCGGCCGTAGAGCAGGTTGGAGCGGATCGAGCGATGCAGCAGCGAGGTGTCCTGGGTGACCATGCCGATTTGCGCGCGCAGGCTTTCCTGCGTCACCTGGGCAATGTCCTGGCCGTCGATCAGGATGCGCCCGCCCTCCAGGTCGTAGAGGCGCAGCAGCAGGTTCACCAGGGTCGACTTGCCGGCGCCGGACGGGCCGACCAGACCGATCTTCTCACCGGGACGCACGGTCAGGTCGAGGCCGCTGATCAGGCCGCCGCCCTTGCCGTAGCTGAAGTCCACCTGGTCGAAGCGCACCTCGCCGCGGTTCACCACCAGCGGTTTGGCGTGGGGGACGTCGATTACCTGGCGGGGCAGGGCGATGGTCTGCATGCCGTCCTGTACCTGGCCGACGTTCTCGAAGATGCCGCCGACCACCCACATGATCCAGCCGGACATGTTGTTGATGCGAATGACCAGGCCGGTGGCCAGGGCGATGGCGCCCACCGAGATCAGCGACTGGGTCCACAGCCACAGGGCCAGGCCCGTGGTGCCGGCGATCAGCAGGCCGTTGAAAATGGTAATGGTGACGTCCATCGAGGTCACCACGCGCCCGGCGCGCTGGGCCTTGCGGGTCTGGTCGTCGATGGCTTCGCGGGCGTAGTCCTCTTCCTGGCGCGTGTGGGCGAACAGCTTGAGGGTGGTGATGTTGGTGTAGCCGTCGACGATGCGCCCCATCAGCTTGGAGCGCGAATCCGAGGCGGCCACCGAGCGGCTCTTCACCTGCGGCACGAAGTAGGCCAGCGCGCCGACGTAGCCGACTACCCAGAGCACCAGCGGGATCATCAGGCGCCAGTCGGCTTCGGCGAACAGCACCAGGGCACTGATGGTGTAGATCACCACGTGCCAGATGGCGTCGACCACCTGAACGGCGGAATCGCGCAAGGAGTTGCCTGTCTGCATGATGCGCTGGGCGATGCGCCCGGCGAAGTCGTTCTGGAAGAAGCCCAGACTCTGCTTGAGCACGTAGCGGTGGTTCTGCCAGCGGATCAGGTTGGTCATGCTGGGGTTGATGCTCTGGTGCACCAGCATGTCGTGCAGGCCGTTGAACACCGGGCGCAGGATCAGCGCGACCACGGCCATCCAGATCAGCTCGCGACCGTGCAGGGTGAAGAAGTCGGCAGGGGCGGTGCCCTGGGCAAGGTCGACGATGCGCCCGAGGTAGCTGAACAGCGCGACTTCGATCAGCGCGACGATCAGACCGACGAAGAGCAGGGCGAGGAAGACCGGCCAGACCTGGCGCAGGTAATAGACGTAGAAGCGGATGACGTCAGAGGGCGGCATGCGCTCGGGGACGTCGCGGAAGGGATCGATCAGACGCTCGAAACGACGGTAAAGCATGATGGCTCTCGGTTGTGTCGGCGAGCCCGTCCTGGGCTCGCCTTGAATGGCCTCCGTCAGCCGTGGTTCCGCAGAATCACAGACGCTTGGCGGAGAGGATGACCACCGGGGTGGTCGGTACGTCCTGGAACATGCCTTTGTTGCCGGTCTTCACGCCGGCGATCTGGTCGACCACGCCCATGCCGCGCACGACCTTGCCGAACACCGCGTAGCCGAAATCGCGGGCGCCGTGGTTGAGGAAGTCGTTCCCGGTCAGGTTGATGAAGAACTGGCTGGTGGCGGAGTTCACGTCGCTGGTGCGTGCCATGGCCAGAGTGCCACGCTCGTTGAGCAGGCCGTTGTCGGCCTCGTTCTTGATCGGCGCCTGGGTGTCCTTTTCTTTCATCGCCTCGGTGAAACCGCCGCCCTGGATCATGAAGTTGGGGATCACGCGGTGGAAGATGGTGCCGTTGTAGAAGCCGCTGTCCACATAGGACAGGTAGTTCTTCACGGAGATCGGTGCCTTGTCGGCGTACAGCTCGATCTCGATTTCGCCCGAGGTGGTGGACAGCAGAACGTGCGGCTTGTTGGCGTCGGCAGCGAACACCGAACCGGCCAGGACCAGGGAGCAGGTGGCGAGCAGGAAGCGTTTGAGCAGGGTCATTTGGCGGATGTTTCCTGAAGGTTCTAGGGATGGTCGACCTGCTCGATGAAGTCGAGCAGGGTGGTATTGAATCGTTCCGGCTGGTCCAGCGGCGTCGCGTGGCGCGAGTCCTCGATCACCACCAGGCGAGCGTTCGGGATGCGCCCGACGTAGGCCTGCTTGAGCGAAACCGGGGTGTAGTCGCGGTCGGCGCTGATCACCAGGGTTGGACAGGTTATGCGCGCCAGGCGTTCCTGCACACCCCAGCCGATGATGGCGTGCAGGCTGGAGAGGTAGGCGCGCTTGTCATTTTGCGGCCAGCGCTGCTGGATCTTGCGGCGCAGCTCGCTCTGTTCGGGCTTGGGGAAGAGCATCTTGCCTAGCGCCTTGCCCACCGTGTCCAGGCCCAGCACATGGGCGAGGAACAGCCGGCGCGCCACTTCCAGGTATTCGCGCAGAGTGCGCGGTTTCACCTCGGGCGCACTGTTGACGATGGTCAGGCTGTTCAGCCGCTCCGGCCAGCGGGTGGCCAGTTCGAAGCCGATCATGCCACCCATGCTGATGCCCACCAGGTGCACGCGGCCCAGGTTCAGGTGATCCAGCAGGGCGACCACGTCCTCGGCGAAAGCGGCGATGCTGTAACGCTGGCGCGGCTTGTCCGACTGGCCGTGGCCGCGGACGTCAAGGGCGATCACCCGGTGACGCTTTTCCAGCTCCGGCACCTGGTATTCCCAGTCACGGGTGCTGGAGCCGAGCCCGTGCACCAGCAGGACCGGCGTGCCGAATCCGCTTTCCTCGTAGTGCAGGCGATGACCGGCGTGGTCGAAGAACGGCATGACGGGCTCCTTGTACGTGCGGCCTGCAGGGTCAGGCCGGGCTTTCCGGGGCGGCGAAATGGGCGTCGAGCGGCACATTGGCGTAGGCGGTCAGCAGTTCCACGAGGATCTGCGTAGCCGGGCCCAGCGGTTTTTCCTTGTTCGGATAAAGATAGAAGCGGCTCTCGCGCACGCCGCCCTGTTTCATCGGCAGCGGCTTGAGCTGACCGTCGCGCAGCTCGCGCTCGATCATGTGCCGCGGCAGCCAGGCGAAGCCCAGGCCATTGCTGACGAAGGTGGCGGCGGTGGCCAGGCTGCCCACCGTCCAGCGCTGTTCCGCACCGAGCCAACCGACGTCGCGCGGCTGCAACCGGCCGGAGTCGCGGATCACCACCTGCATCTGGGTTTCCAGGTCCTGGTGGGTGACTTCGCGCTGCAGGCGATGCAGGGCATGGTCCGGGTGGGCGACGGCGACGAAGTCGACGATGGAAAGATCGGCGCCCAGGTGACCGGGAATGTTCAGGCCGCTGATGGCTAGGTCTGCGTGCCCCTGCACCAGCGCTTCCTCCACGCCCGACAACACTTCTTCGCGCAGCAGCACGCGGCAGCCGCGGCTCTGCGGCATGAAGGCCGACAGCGAGCGCACCAGGCGCACGGTGGGGTAGGCGGCGTCGACGACCAGGCGTACTTCCGGCTCCCAGCCCTGTTCCATGTGGTGAGCGAGTTCTTCCAGTTGGCCGGCGGATTTCACCAGTTGCCGCGAGCGGCGCAGCAGTACTTCGCCGGCCTCGGTGAGCACGGCCTTGCGTCCGTCGATACGCAGCAACGGCACGCCGAGTTGCTCCTGCATCCGCGCCACGGTGTAGCTGATCGACGACTGTGAACGGTGCAGGGCTTCCGCCGCCTGGGCGAAGCCGCCGTGATCGACCACGGCCTGCAGGGTTCTCCACTGATCCAGGGTAACGCGGGGCGCTTTCATCCTCGCTTCCTCTTGTCTAATCTGGCGGTCCGCAGAAGACCAACAAGAGACCGCCATGAAAAAATTCTGTTGCGCCGTTCTGGCACTGTTGCCATTGACCGCCCTGGCCTATCCCATTGAAGTGCAGAAGAGCCTCAATGGCGCCGAGGTGGACATCGAGACCCAGGACATCGGTGACCAGATGGGCGCGATCCTCCTGCGCAACGCAGGCCAGCAGCCGGTGACCTGCACCGCGGTCTTCGTCAACGGGCCCGAGACGCCCCATGTGCGCAAGGCCACCCTGGCGCCGGGCAAGGAAGCCAACCTGACCTCCAGCTTCAGCCGTGCGGTGATCAAGCTGCGTATCAAGCTGACCTGCAATCCTTCCTGAGTGTTCTTGCCCGACAAGACTAGAAGCAGTCGGGAAAGAAATCAATTTATTCGATAATTAGAAGCGATTATTTACGCTTTTTTATCGATTTGCTCATCTCTAGGATGACCTCCATCGACACATTCAACGACCGATGGAGGTCCAGTCCATGTCCCGCGTTCTGGTAATCGAAAGCAGTGCCCGTCAGGAAGGTTCCGTTTCCCGCCAACTGACTCGCGATTTCATCGCCCTGTGGCAGGCTGCTCACCCGTCCGACGATATCCAGGTCCGCGACCTGGCCGTCGAGCAGGTTCCGCACCTGGACGCTAACCTGCTGGGTGGCTGGATGAAGCCGACGCAGGAGCACAGTGAGATCGAGCGCGCCGCGCTGGAACGCTCCAACCTGTTGACCGCGGAACTGCAAGCCGCCGACGTGCTGGTCCTGGCCGCGCCGATGTACAACTTCGCCATCCCCAGCACCCTGAAGTCCTGGCTGGACCATGTGCTGCGCGCCGGCGTTACCTTCAAGTACACCGAGACCGGCCCGCAGGGGCTGCTCACTGGCAAGCGCGCTTTCGTGCTGACCAGTCGCGGCGGGGTCTACGCCGGTGGCGCGCTGGACCACCAGGAGCCCTACCTGCGCCAGGCGCTGGGGTTCGTCGGCATCCACGACGTGACCTTCATCCACGCCGAGGGCCTGAACATGGGCGGTGAATTCGCCGAGAAGGGCCTGGCCAAGGCCAAGGCGCAACTCGCCGCCATCGCCTGATCCGGTCTCTCCCTTGCGCGTCCTCCGCTCCTGGGCGCGACCGTGGCCGATCCCTTCCTCGGGGATCGGCCATTTTTTATTGCGTAAAGACTTGACCGGGTGAAAACACATCCTTCCCGTTCGGGCTGTTCAAAGCATGACCAGCATGCTAAAAGAACCTAGAGCTGATCTAGCCGCTTGAAAAAGAAGGGAAAACCATGACCAAGTCGGAGTTGATCGAGAGAATCGTCACCCATCAGGGGCAGCTTTCCGCAAAGGATGTGGAGCTGGCGATCAAGACCATGCTTGAGCAAATGTCCCAGGCTCTGGCCACTGGGGATCGCATCGAAATCCGGGGTTTCGGTAGCTTCTCGCTGCATTACCGTGCGCCGCGCACCGGCCGTAATCCGAAAACCGGCGAGTCCGTGCGCCTGGACGGCAAGTTCGTCCCGCACTTCAAGCCTGGCAAGGAGCTGCGCGACCGCGTCAACGAACCCGAGTGACCCCGGGGTATTCGCCTTCAAGAAGGAGTGTCCATGCTTCGGGCAAAACGTTTCCTGCTGATTCTGGCGCTGGTCGTCCTGGCCGCCGTCGTCGTGGTTTTCGTACTGGAAAACCTGCAATCGACCCAAGTGACCTTCCTCGGCTGGCAATCGCCGCAGTGGCCGCTGGTAGTGTTCATCTCTCTTTCCTTCATTGTCGGCGGCGCAATCGGCCTGCTGCTGAGCATTCCCTTCCGCGCGAAGGCGCATGCCCGCATGAGCGGCCTGCGTTCCGAAGTCACCCGATTCCGCAAGGAGAATGACGCGCTGCGTGAAAAGTCGCTGACGGACCATGTCTAGCGTCATTGCCACGCTGTTCTTCTTCTGCGCCCTGGCCATCGGCTGGTGGATGGGGCGTCGCTCTCTTTCCAGCTCCAACACGCCTGCCGAAGCGAATCTCCGAGCCCGCGTTCACAGCATGCACAACCTGCTTGAGCGGCACTCCGACGACGCGCTGGAGAGCCTTTCCCAAGGGTTGGTCGTCAGTCCCGAAACGCTGGAAAGCCACCTGCATGTCGGCAACCTGTTCCGTCGTCGCGGTGATATCGAGAAAGCCATTCACATTCACCAGGACCTGCTGGGGCGAGCGGGCGAGGATGGTTCGCTGGTCGCGCAGGTGCGCCTCGAACTGGCGCGCGACTATATCGCCGGCGGCCTTCTGGGCAGTGCGGAAGAATTGCTGGACGAATTGACACAACAGCGCGACGAACCCATCTCCCTCGAGGCGCTGGATGAACAGCGGCTGATCTGCGAGCGTGAAAAGAACTGGTCGCGAGCCATCGAGTTGGCTGCCCGATTGGTGCCGAGCCGCCCCGAGCTGGCTGCGGCATTGGCCAACTATTACTGCGAGTTGGCCCAGGAAAAGAGCAAGACGGGGGATCGCAGCGCCATGCAGGAGCTGCTGCGCGAGGCTCGTCGTGTCGACAAGCGCTGCGTGCGCGCGTTACTGATGCGGCTGGACTGCGAGTTGTGGCGCAAGGATCAGCCCGCCGCCGTGAGCACGATTGGTGAGCTGGCCAGCGATGCCAAAATTTTCCTGGGAGAGATCGTGCCGTTGTTGCGGCGCTACGACGGAGTTGCCCGTCCTGAATTGCTGGCCTGCCTCCGGGGGTTGGCTTCAGGTGACGAGGTGCCGCCGACGATCCTGGCGCTACTGGCCGAGACCGAGCCGTCGGGAGAGGCGTCCACCTGGCGCGACGCCCTGCTGGAGCGGGTTGAACGGCGTCCTTCCTGGCAGGGAATTGGCGAGTACCTTGAAGTGGTCGGAAAAGACCACGGAAAAGAGCCAGCGGCCGGAAAAATCGCTCCAATAATCATTGGTTTGTATAGGACAATGCCGCGTTATCGATGCGGCAAGTGCGGTTTCGCTGGTCGCGAGCTGCACTGGCAATGCCCCAGCTGTCACGCTTGGAACTCGCTGCGACCGGTTATCTCACCGCTCTGACGCGTTCGCTCAAAACATGGAAGACGCCGTTGGCGTCAGGTTCTGCAGGTACTGGATTGAAGGTTCTACTGACAGGCGCGACGGGATTTGTCGGTCGAGGCGTGCTGGTGCGCATGTACCAGGAAGAGGATGTGCAGATTCGCGTTGCCCTGCGCGGCACCGCAGCGCAGTTCCCGGATGGCGTCGAGGTGGCGTACATCGACGGGCTGAGTGTGGCTCAATCCTGGGCACAGGCCCTCAGCGGCGTCGATGCGGTAATCCACTGTGCTGCACGCGTCCACGTGATGGACGAGCAGGCGGCCGACCCGCTCGCCGAGTTCCGTGCAGTGAATGTCGAGGCGACTCGACATCTGGCGCAGGAGGCTGCGGCGGCTGGGGTAAAGCGCTTCGTCTTCGTCAGCTCGATCAAGGTCAATGGCGAGGAAACCGAACCGGGGCGCCCTTTTACCGCCGACGCCACTCCTCGGCCACAGGACCCTTACGGTCAATCCAAGCTTGAAGCCGAGCAGGCGCTGTTCGCGGTCGCCGAAGAGACCGGGCTGGAGGTCGTCGTGGTCCGCCCGCCACTGGTCTACGGCCCGGGTGTGAAAGCCAACTTTGCCCGCCTGATGGGCGCCTTGCGGCGCCGCCTGCCGCTGCCGTTCGGTGCGATCGATAATCGCCGCAGCCTGGTGGCGCGGGATAACCTGGTCGATCTGTTGCTGCTTTGCGCTCGGCATCCTGCGGCGGCTGGGCAGGTATTCCTGGTCAGCGACGGAGAGGATCTCTCCACGGCGCAGCTGTGTCGTGGCCTGAGCAAGGCGCTGGGGGTTCGTCCGCGCCTGCTGCCGGTCCCGGCGGGGGTATTGCGTCTGCTGGGACAGATGACCGGGCGGAGCCAGCAGGTTCAGCGCCTGTTGGGTTCGCTACAGGTGGATATTTCCGCTACGCGCAGCCGGCTGGATTGGGAGCCGCCGGTGCGTGTCGAGCAGGCGCTGGAGAAAGCGGCGCAGGTGCAGCGGCGGGAGCCGGCACGATGAGCATGGGTGTCCTGCTGGCGGCTGTTTTTATCGCCTCCTGGGCAATGACGGCTTGCGTGCGACGGTATGCCCTGGCGCGCAGCATCATGGATATTCCCAATGCTCGCAGCTCCCATCAGATACCCACGCCACGCGGTGGTGGAGTTGCCATTGTGCTGGGCTTTCTTGGCTGCCTGCCGCTGGCCGGCCTGCTCGGTGCGGTCGACGGCAAGAGCCTGTTGGCCCTTTTGCCGTCGGGCGCACTGGTGGCGGTCATTGGCTTCCTGGACGATCACCGTCATATTCCGGCGCGCTGGCGGTTGCTGGGGCATTTCATCGCGGCGATCTGGCTGCTCTGCTGGCTGGGTGGGTTGCCGGCGCTGGAAACGCCCTGGGGCGTGCTGGACCTGGGGATTGGGGCGAGTTTCCTGGGGGTGGTGTTTCTGGTCTGGCTGCTCAACTTGTACAACTTCATGGACGGCATTGACGGTATCGCCGGGCTGGAAGCCATGAGTGTTTGCCTGGGCGGGGCACTATGCGGCTGGCTTGCCGGGTCGCCGCAGCTGGCCTGGCTGCCGTTGATTCTGGGCATGGCGGCAGCGGGATTTCTGGCGTGGAATTTCCCCCCGGCGCGGATCTTCATGGGCGACGCGGGAAGTGGTTTCCTTGGCCTGATTCTTGGGGGGCTGGCACTGCAGGCAGCATCGGTGTCGCCGCCGCTGATCTGGAGCTGGCTGATTCTTCTTGGCGTGTTCGTGGTAGATGCCACGTTCACGCTGATCCATCGTCTGATGCGTGGCGAGCGCGTCTACGAGGCGCATCGCAGTCACGCCTATCAGCGTGCATCGCGCCGCTATGGGAGCCATCTGCGGGTGTCGCTATCGGTATTGGCGATCAATCTGTTGTGGCTCATGCCGCTGGCGTTGCTGGTTGCGCTGGGACATGTTTCGGGGCTGCTGGCGCTGATTGTGGCCTATGCTCCTTTGGTGCTTGTCGTAGCTCATCTGGGTGCAGGTCGTCCGGATGAACAGGATGTGAGCTGAACTCCGCCGGTTTTGGTGGTCAATGTAGCGGGTGGACACGTTCCTCCGTTTGGGATTGAGGACAAGCGCTGATGCTCCGAGAACGCCTGCTGAGGCTTCCGAGACGACATAAACGGTTACTGCAGGTTGCCACCGATATTTGCCTGGTGTGGTTCGCCCTGTGGATGGCGTTCATCGTGCGGCTGGGGACCGACGATCTGATGTATCCGTTCCATGTCCATGGCTGGCTGTTCATGGCGGCGCCGGCGGTGGCGATTCCGTTGTTCATTCGCTTCGGCATGTATCGGGCGGTGATGCGCTACCTGGGCAATGATGCGCTGATCGCGATCTGGAAGGCGGTGACGATCTCCGCGTTGCTGTTGTCGCTTGTGGTCTACTGGAATCGCTCGGTTACCGAGATGGTGCCGCGTTCCCTGGTGCTGAATTACTGGTGGTTGAGCCTGCTGATGATCGGCGGCCTGCGCCTGGCCATGCGTCAGTACTTCATGGGGGACTGGTACAGCACGGTGCAAGCGGTCCCCTTCCTCAAACAGCAGGACGGCCTTCCCAAGGTAGCCGTCTATGGTGCGGGCTCTGCAGGCAATCAACTGGTAGCGGCATTGCGCCTGGGACGTGCGATGCGTCCGGTGGCCTTCATCGATGACGATGACGAGATTGCCAACCGCATTATCGCTGGCCTGCGGGTCTACAAGCCCAAGCATATCCAGCAGATGATCGACGAGACCGGCGTTCAGGAAGTGCTGCTGGCCATCCCGTCAGCGACCCGCGCCCGTCGCCGTGAAATCCTCGGCTTGCTCGAGCCCTATCCGGTCCATGTGCGAAGCGTTCCCGGGTTCATCGAGTTGGCGAACGGTCGTGTGCGAGTGGATGACATCCAGGAAGTGGATATTGCCGACCTGCTCGGGCGCGACCCGGTCGAGCCGCGCAAGGAGCTGTTTGAACACTGCATCCGCGGCGAAGTGGTGATGGTCACCGGCGCTGGTGGCTCCATCGGCTCGGAGCTCTGTCGACAGATTCTTGGCTCGGGGCCGACCGTGCTGGTGCTGTTCGAGCACAGCGAATACAACCTCTACCGCGTCCATCAGGAGTTGGAGAGCCGGGTGAAGCGCGAGTCGCTGGCTGTGCAACTGGTGCCGATCCTCGGTTCCGTGCGCAGCGCCGAGCGACTGCTGGACGTCATGCGCACCTGGAAGGTCGCCACGGTCTATCACGCCGCGGCCTACAAGCATGTGCCCATCGTCGAGCACAATATCTCCGAAGGCGTGCTGAACAACGTAATGGGCACCCTGCATACCGCCCAGGTAGCGGTACAGGCGGGTGTGGAGCACTTCGTGCTGATCTCCACCGACAAGGCGGTGCGCCCGACCAATGTCATGGGCAGCACCAAGCGCCTGGCGGAGATGATCCTGCAGGCGTTGAGCCAGGAGTCGGCGCCGGTGCTGTTCGGTGACAAGTCCGGCGTGCATCAGGTCAACAAGACCCGTTTCACCATGGTCCGCTTCGGCAATGTGCTGGGCTCGTCCGGTTCCGTTATCCCGCTGTTCCGCGAGCAGATCAAGCGTGGAGGGCCAGTCACCGTGACCCATCCGGGCATCACCCGTTACTTCATGACCATTCCCGAGGCGGCCCAGTTGGTGATCCAGGCAGGCTCCATGGGGCGGGGTGGTGACGTGTTCGTACTGGACATGGGGCAGCCGGTGAAGATCCTCGAGCTGGCGGAGCGGATGATCCACTTGTCCGGCCTCAGTGTGCGTTCCGAGCGCACCCCGCACGGGGATATCTCCATCGAGTTCAGCGGTCTGCGCCCTGGTGAGAAGCTCTACGAAGAGTTGTTGATCGGCGATGATGTCAGTGCAACCGAGCACCCAATGATCATGAAGGCCAACGAGGAGCTGATGCACTGGGAGGGCTTCAAGCTGGTGCTCGCCGACCTGCTCAAGGCGGTGGATCAGGGCAACTATGCGCGGGTACGGCAGCTGCTGCGAGAAACGGTCAGCGGCTATTGTCCCGAAGGCGATATCGTTGATCTGATTCATCAGCAGCGGCGAATGGAACCCTGAGCCAGGGCTGCCCCTAGCAGACGAGCTGGTAATTGCATCTGCGAGTATCGTCGGCGATTTCTCTGAGATATGTCGGCGGCACCGGAAACTGTCGCCGACTCCTTGAACCAGCCTTTTCAAGCCCCGTCCTGGCGATATGTTCAGTGAGCGGCGCGTTCGCGCCTGCCTAGAAACTGACAATTCCAAGGACCGATCCATGAAGAAGAACCTGCTTTCCGTCGTCAGCCTGATCCTGCTTGCCTGTCTCTCCCTGGGAGGCATCGCTCAGGCTGCCCCGAAAGCCGAGCCGGCGCCAGCGACTGGAGTAACGCCTTCTGCTGCCAAGCCGTCGGCCTCCCAGTTGGAGACGGTGAACATCAACACGGCGTCCGCCGAAGAACTGCAGAAGTCCCTGAAGGGAATTGGTGAGGCGAAGGCTCAGGCCATTGTCGACTACAGGGTGAGCAATGGGCCGTTCGTCACTGTCGATCAGCTGCTGGAGGTCAAGGGGATCGGCAAGGGAACTCTGGACAAGAACCGCGACAGGATCTCGCTCTGACGCATGAGCGGGCGACCTGAGGAAGCCGGTTTTGACCGGCTTTTTCAGGGGGCGCGAGACAATTTCTGCGGCCCAATAAAAAAGCCCCCGGCATATGCCGAGGGCTTTGAATTTTGGCTCCGCGACCTGGACTCGAACCAGGGACCCAATGATTAACAGTCATTTGCTCTACCGACTGAGCTATCGCGGAACAACGGTGCGTATCTTACTGATTAAAAAGGGGAAGTCAACACAATGCCGATGACTTCCCCTGATTTTTTTACAGCACCTGTACGATGGCGCGGGTGACGGTGTCCAGGTTGCCGTTGTTCAGCGCGGCGACACAGATGCGACCGGTGCCGACGGCATAGATGCCGAACTCGCTCTTCAGGCGCTCAACCTGCTCGGCGGTCAGGCCGGAGTAGGAGAACATGCCGCGCTGCTCGGCAACGAAGCTGAAGTCGCGCTGGGCACCCAAGGCGGCCAGTTGCTCGACCATGGCGACGCGCATCGCGCGGATGCGGGTGCGCATTTCGCTCAGCTCCTCCTCCCAGACCGCACGCAGTTCCGGGCTGTTCAGCACGGCAGCGACGACACTGGCGCCATGGGTCGGCGGGTTGGAGTAGTTGGTGCGGATCACGCGCTTGACCTGGGACAGTACGCGGCTAGCTTCCTCGCGGCTGTTGGTCACGACCGACAGGGCGCCAACGCGTTCGCCGTACAGCGAGAACGACTTGGAGAAGGAGCTGGACACGAAGAAGTTCAGGCCCGACTTGGCGAACAGGCGGACGGCGGAGGCGTCTTCGTCGATCCCGTCACCGAAGCCCTGGTAGGCGATGTCGAGGAACGGTACGTGGCCCTTGGCCTTGAGCACGTCCAACACCTGCTTCCAGTCGTCCATGGTCAGGTCGACGCCCGTCGGGTTATGGCAACAAGCATGCAGAACCACGATCGACTGAGAAGGCAGGGCGTTGAGGTCTTCCAGCAGGCCGGTACGGTTCACGCCATTGGTGGAGGCGTCGTAGTAGCGGTAGTTCTGCACGGGGAAGCCGGCCGATTCAAACAGGGCGCGGTGGTTCTCCCAGCTCGGGTCGCTGATGGCGACGGTGGCGTTGGGCAGCAGGCGCTTGAGGAAGTCGGCACCGGTCTTCAGGGCGCCGGTACCGCCGACGGCCTGGGTGGTGACCACACGGCCTTCGGCCAGCAGCTCGGAATCAGCGCCGAACAGCAGCTTCTGCACGCCCGAATCGTAGGCGGCGATGCCTTCGATCGGCAGGTAGCCGCGCGGAGCGTGGGCCTCGATACGGGCTTTCTCCGCGGCCTGCACGGCGCGCAGCAACGGGAGACGGCCTTCCTCGTTGTAGTAAACGCCCACGCCCAGGTTGATCTTGCCCGGACGGGTATCAGCGTTGAAAGCTTCGTTCAGGCCCAGGATCGGGTCGCGGGGGGCCATTTCGACAGCGGAGAACAGACTCATGTTGGCAGCAGCTCTAAGGCGGGAGTGAAGTGCAATTGCAACCCACCCGCACACGGCGCTGGGGGTTGCGTCGACGGGCCGGTATTATATAGGCCTCTACAGCAGGCGGCGAGTTGTCGCGCGTGCTTTTCGACTGGTATGACGCTTTGGCGACCGAAGCGTCACACGCCAATGCGAGGTTCCCATGTCGATTTTTCAGCTGGATTCGCGATTCGAGCCCGCCGGCGATCAGCCCGAAGCCATCCGACAGATGGTTGAGGGGCTGGAAGCGGGATTGTCGCACCAGACGCTGTTGGGGGTGACCGGCTCCGGCAAGACCTTCAGCATCGCCAACGTCATTTCCCAAGTGCAGCGCCCGACCATGGTGCTAGCGCCGAACAAGACGCTGGCCGCTCAGCTCTACGGCGAGTTCAAGACCTTCTTCCCGAACAACGCGGTGGAGTACTTCGTCTCCTACTACGACTACTACCAGCCCGAGGCCTACGTACCCTCCTCGGATACCTATATCGAGAAGGACTCCTCGATCAACGACCACATCGAGCAGATGCGGCTGTCGGCGACCAAGGCGCTGCTGGAGCGCAAGGACGCCATCATCGTCTGCACCGTGTCGTCGATCTACGGCCTGGGTGACCCGGCGTCCTACCTGAAGATGGTTCTGCACCTGGATCGCGGCGACAAGATGGACCAGCGCGAGCTGCTGCGCCGTCTCACCAGCCTGCAGTACACCCGCAACGACATGGACTTCGCCCGGGCGACCTTCCGCGTGCGCGGCGATGTGATCGACATCTTCCCGGCGGAATCGGACCTGGAAGCCATCCGCGTCGAGCTGTTCGACGACGAAGTGGAGAACATCGCCGCCTTCGACCCGCTGACCGGTGAGGTGCTGACCAAGCTGCCGCGCTTCACCTTCTACCCCAAGAGCCACTACGTCACCCCACGGGAGACGCTGCTCGAGGCGGTGGAGCAGATCAAGGAAGAGCTGAAGGTCCGCCTGGACTACCTGCGCACCAACAACAAGCTGGTGGAAGCCCAGCGCCTGGAACAGCGCACCCGTTTCGACCTGGAGATGATCCTCGAGCTGGGCTACTGCAACGGCATCGAGAACTACTCACGCTACCTCTCCGGGCGCGGCCCGGGTGAGCCGCCGCCGACCCTCTACGATTACCTGCCGGACAACGCCCTGCTGGTGATCGACGAGTCCCACGTCAGCGTTCCCCAGGTTGGCGCCATGTACAAGGGCGACCGCTCGCGCAAGGAAACCCTGGTGGAGTACGGCTTCCGCCTGCCCTCGGCGTTGGACAACCGCCCGCTGCGCTTCGAGGAGTGGGAGGCGATCAGCCCGCAGACCATCTTCGTCTCCGCGACGCCTGGCCCTTATGAGGACCAGCACGCCGGGCGCGTGGTCGAGCAGGTGGTGCGCCCCACAGGGCTGGTCGACCCGGAAGTGGAAATCCGTCCGGCAACCACCCAGGTGGACGACCTGCTCTCGGAAATCGGCAAGCGCGTGGCGCTGGACCAGCGTGTGCTGGTCACCACCCTGACCAAGCGCATGGCCGAGGACCTCACCGACTACCTGGGCGACCACGACGTGCGCGTGCGCTACCTGCACTCGGACATCGACACCGTGGAACGAGTGGAAATCATCCGCGACCTGCGCCTGGGCAAGTTCGACGTCCTGGTGGGCATCAACCTGCTGCGCGAGGGCCTGGACATGCCCGAAGTGGCGCTGGTGGCGATTCTTGACGCGGACAAGGAAGGCTTCCTGCGCTCCGAGCGCTCGCTGATCCAGACTATCGGCCGCGCCGCGCGGAACCTGCACGGCAAGGCGATCCTCTACGCCGACAGCATGACCGGGTCGATGCAGCGGGCGATCAACGAGACCGAGCGCCGCCGCACCAAGCAGCTGGAGTTCAACGCCAAGCACGGCATCGTGCCCAAGGGCGTGAAGAAGGACATCAAGGACATCCTCGAGGGTGCCGTGGTGCCGGGTGCCAAGGGCAAGCGCCGCAGCCTGGCGAAAGTGGCGGAGGAGAGCGGCCGCTACGAGAACGAACTGCGCACGCCGGAAGAAGTCGGTAAGCGGATCAAGCAGTTGGAAGAGCGCATGTACCAACTGGCCCGCGACCTGGAGTTCGAGGCCGCGGCCGGCGTGCGCGACGAGATTGGCAAGTTGCGCGACCGCATGGTGTCGATGGGCTGATCGTTGGAGGAAGGTCGGGCATCGATGGCTTTTCGTAGGAGTGAGCTTGCTCGCGAACCGCATGACACCGCCAGACTCCGGCGTGAAGCGGTGTTCGCGAGCAAGCCCGCTCCTGCAAGGGGTGGTGCGGCCGGTGGCGGTCAGTGCGCCCCGGCTCCGGCGCCAGCTCCCATGCCCGCCGGCAGGGGGCGGGTCAGCAACACTGCCACCATGCTGATCGCCAGCACGATGCCGATGGCATGGAAGGCGTCGTTGTAAGCCATGATCGCCGCCTGCTGATGGACGATCTCGCTGATCTTGCCCAGGGCTGCCTGCTGCGTGCCCAGCTGTGAGGTCAATTGCGCCAGGCGTTCGTCCACCGCGCCGTTCACCGGCACCACCGCTTCGCGCAGGTAGTCGTAATAGACCTTGGCGCGGCTATCCAGCAGGGTGGCCAGCAGGGCAATGCCGATCGCGCCGCCGAGGTTGCGCAGGATGTTGAACAGGCTGGAGGCCGAGCCCGCGTCCTGTGGCTGCAGGTAAACGGTGGCGATCAGCGAGATGGTGACCATCACCATTGGTTGGCCCAGGGCGCGCAGCAGCTGGATCTGGTTGAACTGCGGGCCGGCGAAGTCCGGATTGAGCACGCCGGAGAAGAAGCTCGCCATGCCGAACAGGCCGAAGCCGACGGCGCAGAGCAGGCGCGGTTCGATGATCTTCATCAGCTTGGGGATCAGCGGGATGAGGAACAGTTGCGGCACGCCCATCCACATGATCACCTCGCCGATCTGCATGGCGTTGTAGCCCTGGATCTGCGCGAGATACAGCGGCAGCACGTAGATCGAGCCATACAGCCCCATCCCCAGGCCGATGCTGGAAATGCTCGAGAGGCCGAAGTTACGGTTGCGCAGAATGCCCAGGTTGATCAGCGGGTTTGGCCGCGAGGTCTGCAGGATCACGAAGAGGATCAGGCTGACCAGGGCGATGCTACCGAGGCTGACGATCAGGTTCGACTCCAGCCAGTCCTTGCGGTGGCCTTCCTCGAGGAACACCTGCAGGCAGCCCAGGCCGATGGCCATGGTGACGATGCCCGCGTAATCGGTGCTTTTCAGCAGCTCCCAGTGCGCCGGCTTCTTCTCCAGGCCATAGAGCAGGCCGGCGATCATCAGCAGACCCGGCGGGATATTGATGTAGAAGATGTACTCCCAGCCGAAGTTTTCCGTCAGCCAACCGCCCAGCGTCGGGCCGATGGAGGGCGCGAAGGTGGCGGTGATGGCGAACAGCGCCATGCCTTTGGGCCGGTGGTGTTCCGGTAGTTTGATCAGTGCCAGGGTGAAGGCCAGGGGGATCAGCGCGCCGCCGGTGAAGCCCTGCATGGCGCGGAACACGATCATGCTCTCCAGGTTCCAGGCGAACGAGCAGAGCAGCGACGAGAACAGAAAGCCGACCGAGATCATCCAGGCCAGTCGGCGTGCCGAGAGCAACTGCACCAGCCAGGCGGTGAGCGGGATCATGATGATCTCGGCCACCAGGTACGAGGTGGAGATCCACGAGCCTTCTTCCAGGGTGGCGGCCAGCGCCCCCTGGATGTCCTTGAGCGACGAATTGGTGATCTGGATGTCGAGCACCGCCATGAACGCGCCGAGCATGGCGCTGAACACGGCGATCCAGTCGCGGCGGGTCGGCTCGCCGACCGGCCGGATCAGTTGATCACCGGCCACCCAGCTCGACCTCTGCCTCAACGGACATGCCCGGGCGGATCAGCCCCTTGAGCGGATTGTCGTCGGCGAAGGTGATCTTGACCGGAATGCGCTGCACGACCTTGGTGAAGTTGCCGGTGGCGTTGTCCGGCGGCAGCAGGCTGAACTGTGCGCCGGAGGCGGCGAACAGACTCTGCACCTGGCCGTCGATGGGCTGGTCGGGGAACGAGTCGAACACCAGCTTGGCGGTCTGGCCGGGGCGCATCTTGCCGATCTGGGTTTCCTTGAAGTTGGCCTGGACCCAGATGCCGTCGTCCGGCACCAGCGACAGCAGCTGGCTGCCGACCTGCACGTACTGGCCGACGCGGGCGCCGCGCTGGCCGACCAGGCCGCTGACCGGTGCGCGGATTTCGGTGCGGGCGAGGTTGATCTCGGCCTGGGCGATGTCGGCACGTGCGCTTTCGATTTGCGCCTGCAGGCGCTGGACATCGGTACCCAGGGTTTCGCGTTGCACACGCTGGGCCTGCAGGTCGGCCTGGGCCTTGGCCACCTGGGAGCGGGCGACGTTGGAGTCGGCGGCCAGGGTGGTCACGCGCTCTTCCGACACGTAACCCGGCTTGCGCAGGGCCTGAGCGCGGCCGAGGTCGACTTCGGTGCGGCCAAGGGTGGCCTGGCTGGCGTTCACGTCGGCAGCGCTGGCGGCGATCATGCTGGTCTGGCCCTTGAGCTTGCTGCGCGCCTGTTCCAGTTCCGCTTCGCGGGTGGCCAGGGTGGCCTTGGCGCGGTCGAGCGCGAGCTGGAAGTCGGCCGCTTCGAGCTTCACCAGCAACTGGCCTTTTTCCACGTGCTGGTTGTCCTGCACCAGTACCTCGTCGACACGCGCGCCGAGCTGGCTGGCGATGCGGGTGATCTCACCCTGCACGTAGGCGTTGTCGGTGCTCTCGACGAAGCGGCCGATGAAGTACCAGCGCGCCAGGAAGGCGAGGGCGACCACGGCGAGGATGACGAAGAACACGGACAGGCGGCGTTTCAATTGTGCGGGCATAGGTAAACGAGCGTTTGGTTGGCCAAAAATGTTTGCCAATGTAACAGTGTTCCGTTGCGGCACGTAGCCGCTACACTTCGGAAACTTTGTTGCTTATAGGGAACAATCATGGGGCTGGATGATGCGCTGATCTTTACGCGCGTGGTGGAGCTGCACAGTTTCACCCAGGCAGCGCAGAGCCTTGGAATGCAGAAATCCACGGTGAGCCGGCGTATCGCGCTGCTGGAAGAGCGCCTGGGGGTGCGACTGATCAACCGCACGACTCGAAAGTTGCGCCTGACCGAAGTGGGGCAGGCCTACTACGACCGCTGCCGGCAGATCATGCATGACTTCGCCGAGGCCGAGCAGGCGGTGATGCAGCTGCAGCAGGCGCCGTCGGGATTGTTGCGGATCAGCGCGCCCATCGAGTTCGGCCAGATGTACCTGGCCAAGGTGGTGGGCGACTTCATGAACCTGTATCCACAGATCACCGCCGAGGTCGAGCTGACGTCGCGCACCGTCGATCCGCTGGAAGAGGGCGTGGACATCGTCATCATGGTCGGCCAGCCGGAGGATTCGACGCTGATCGCCCGGCGCATGCTGACCACCAACCGCTGCCTGTGCGCCAGTCCGGATTACCTGACGCTGCACGGCCGCCCCGAAACCGTCGAGGAGCTGGCCGGCCACCGCGCCGTGCTGCTGCAGGCCGATTCGCAGCGTTACTGGCCGTTGCGCGGAGAGACCGTGCCGTGCCACCGCGCGCTGTCCTGCAACAACATCACGTTTGCCCGCGAGGCCGTGCTGGCGGGGGTGGGGATTGCTTCGCTGCCGGAGCTGATCGTCGACGAGCAATTGGCCAGCGGCCGCCTGGTACGCCTGCTGCCGCAGGTCCAGCTGCCGGTGGGCGAGCTGTACGCCGTGTACCCGTCGCGGCGCTTCCAGGCGATGAAAGTGAAGGCCTTCCTCGATTTCCTGATCAATAACCTGCCCATCGATCCCGGTCGCTGGCTGGAGCCGAAGGCGGCCCGCCTGATACCATCGCACCCATGAGCGCGCGCGCCGTCGCGCGCTGTCCGCTTCACACGAAGAATTGCTGCACACGAGAGCCTTCATGACCACAGTCCGCACCCGTATCGCGCCGTCTCCCACCGGCGACCCGCACGTCGGCACCGCGTATATCGCGCTGTTCAACCTCTGCTTCGCCCGCCAGCACGGCGGTCAGTTCATTCTGCGCATCGAGGACACCGACCAGGTGCGCTCGACCCGCGAATCGGAACAGCAGATCTTCGACGCGCTGCGCTGGCTGGGCATCGAGTGGGATGAGGGCCCGGACGTTGGCGGCCCGCACGGTCCGTATCGCCAGAGTGAGCGTGGTGCCATCTATAAGCAGTACAGCGACGAACTGGTCGAGAAGGGCCACGCCTTCCCCTGCTTCTGCTCGTCCGAGCGCCTCGATGCACTGCGGGCCGAACAGCAGGCGCGCAAGGAGACCCCGCGCTACGACGGCCACTGCATGCACATCCCGAAAGAGGAGTCGGCCAAGCGCATCGCTGCCGGCGAATCCCACGTGGTGCGCATGAAGGTGCCGACCGAGGGCGTCTGCGTGGTGCCGGACATGCTCCGTGGCGACGTTGAAATCCCGTGGGACCGCATGGACATGCAGGTGCTGATGAAGGCTGACGGCCTGCCCACCTACTTCCTGGCCAACGTGGTCGACGACCACCTGATGGGCATCACCCACGTCCTGCGCGGCGAAGAGTGGCTGCCCTCTGCACCCAAGCTGATCAAGCTGTACGAGTACTTCGGCTGGGAGCAGCCGGTGCTCTGCTACATGCCGCTGCTGCGCAACCCGGACAAGAGCAAGCTGTCCAAGCGCAAGAACCCCACCTCGATCACCTTCTACGAGCGCATGGGTCTGCTGCCCCAGGCGTTGCTGAACTACCTCGGCCGCATGGGCTGGTCCATGCCTGATGAGCGCGAGAAGTTCAGCCTGGCCGAGATGATCGAGCACTTCGACCTGTCCCGCGTGTCGCTGGGCGGTCCGATCTTCGACATCGAGAAGCTCTCCTGGCTGAACGGCCAGTGGATCCGCGAGCTGTCCGTCGAGGACTTCGCGAAGGAAGTGCAGAAGTGGGCGCTCAACCCCGAGTACCTGATGAAGATCGCCCCGCACGTGCAAGGTCGCGTGGAGAACTTCAGCCAGATCGCTCCGCTGGCCGGCTTCTTCTTCAGTGGTGGCGTACAGCTGGACGCCAAGCTGTTCGAGCACAAGAAGCTCGACGCCACCCAGGTTCGCCAGGTGCTGCAGCTGGTGCTGTGGAAGCTCGAAGCGCTGCGCCAGTGGGAGAAGGACCGCATCACCGCGACCATCCAGGCCGTGGCCGAACACCTGGGCCTCAAGCTGCGTGACGTGATGCCGCTGATGTTCCCGGCAATCACCGGCCAGGCCAGCTCCGTGTCGGTGCTCGATGCCATGGAGATCCTTGGTGCCGATCTGTCGCGCTATCGTCTGCGCCAGGCCCTGGAGCTGCTGGGCGGTGCGTCGAAGAAAGAAGCCAAGGAGTGGGAAAAGATTCGCGACGCCATCGGCTCCTGAGTTCTTTCCTACACTGAAAAAGGCCGGGTGCTGCGAAGCCCCCGGCCTTTTTCATGACGGCGCCAGCGGTTGAAGACGAACCGGAGGAGGGCAGGTGAGGCGCGGACTTCGCCGGGCGGAACCTGGGGTGGTCACATAAGTGATTGTTCTGTGGGAGAAAAAAATAAGAAATCTGAAAAAATGTTGTTGACAGGGGTTCGCCTCGCCCCTAAGATGCGCCCCGTTCCAGCGACGAACTGAACTGACAGGGCGAAGCGGAACGGTAGATCCAGCGGTACTTTGGGGCTATAGCTCAGCTGGGAGAGCGCTTGCATGGCATGCAAGAGGTCGACGGTTCGATCCCGTCTAGCTCCACCAAATTACCAGTAGGTCTTGCCTGGTCCGGGCAAGGCCGAAATCGAAGGTTTGCGTCCCCTTCGTCTAGTGGCCTAGGACACCGCCCTTTCACGGCGGTAACAGGGGTTCGAGTCCCCTAGGGGACGCCACTTATCCAGCGACGATGCGCTCGCATCGTCAGCCAGAGTCATCTGGGGCTATAGCTCAGCTGGGAGAGCGCTTGCATGGCATGCAAGAGGTCGACGGTTCGATCCCGTCTAGCTCCACCAAATTCCCGTACGGGATGAAGCCAGAATCCACCGCCTGGTGGGTTTCTTCGAAGGATATGTCCCCTTCGTCTAGTGGCCTAGGACACCGCCCTTTCACGGCGGTAACAGGGGTTCGAGTCCCCTAGGGGACGCCATTTTTATCGCTCTGCGATGCCTATAGGGCCACTGAGACTTTCAGTGGCCCTTTTGTTTTTCTCCCTGTTGAAAATTTTCCTCCGACCAGTGGTCGCGTTTTCCGCTTGCCGATTTTTATTATGAGAATAATATTTCTTCCATAATATTTTCCCGAGCGAGCAGCCAGCCATGAGCGACAAGAAAGCCCAGACCCGCGAACGCATCCTGTCCGCCGCCACCAGCGCATTGCTGCAGCGCGGGCCGGTCGGCCCCAGCGTGGGCGAGGTGATGTCGGCGGCAGGGCTGACGGTGGGTGGCTTCTACTCGCACTTCGAGAGCAAGGACGCGCTGATGCTGGAGGCGTTCCGCGAGTTGCTCGCCAAGCGCCGCGAAGGGCTCAAGCGCTTCGATCCGCAACTGAGCTTTGCCGAGCGCCGCGCGCTGACGGCGCAGTACTACCTGTCGCGCAAGCACCGTGATACCGAGGAGGAGGGCTGCCCGATCCCCAGTTCACTGAACGAGATTGCCGATCTGCCGGAAGCCTTCCGCCAGACCCTGGAAGAGCACGTGGAGCTGATGGTCGCGGCACTGGCCGGCCGCCCCGAGGAAATCGACACCGTGCTCAGTGACATGGCCCTGATGATTGGTGGGCTAGCGCTGGCCCGTGCCCTGGGCGATGGCGACCTGTCCGATCGCGTCCTGCGTGCCGCGAAGAAAGCGGTGATCTGAGGAGATACTGCAGATGAACAGTTTGAGCTGGGTTCGAGGAATCAACGCCACTATGGGCCGCGTCGCGCCGACATGGGCGGCGCAGCGCATGCGTCAGCTGTTCGTGACGCCCAATGAATATGCCCCGCGTGACTGGGAGCTGCCGCTGCTGGCCAGTTCCGAGCGCGTCACTCTGCGCTTCGGCCTGTCCGCGCTGCGCTGGGGCGAAGGTCCGGCCGTGCTGCTGATGCATGGCTGGGAAGGACGGCCTACCCAATTCGCCACGCTGATCGAGAAGCTGGTGGGCGCCGGTTACGGCGTGATCGCCCTCGACGGGCCGGGGCATGGCCGCTCGCCCGGCCATGAGGCCGATATCGTGCTGTTCGCCCGCGCACTGCTGGAAGCCTGCAGCGAGCTGCCTCCGCTGCGCGCCGTGATCGGCCACTCCATGGGCGGCGCCAGCGCACTGCTGGCTACCCAGATGGGGCTGCGTACCGAAACGCTGGTGACCATCGGCGCGCCAGGCAACGTGCTGGGCGTCCTGCGCGGCTTCTCTGGAATGGTCGGGTTGCCGCCGCTGGCGCGCTCCCGCTTCATCCGCCTGATGGAGGCGCGCACCGGCATCGCCGCCAGGCAACTGGACGTCGCGCGTTATGAGCTGGATTTCCCCGGCCTGGTGGTACACGCCGAGGACGACAAGTACGTGCGCGTGGGCGAGGCCACAGCCATCCATGAGGCCTGGCCGCGCAGCCGTCTGCTGCGCCTGAAAAGCGGTGGGCATCATCGCGTACTGGCCGATGCTGTGGTGACCGAGGCGATTCTGGAACTGCTGGAAGAGGTGGAGATGCCGCTGCCCCTGGCGCTGGCTTCCTGAACCATTCACCAGCCTGATAACGGCGGCTAAAGGGCCGCCGTTTTCGTTGCATGATGGCCCGTTGCGGGTCGTCAGGCCCCGCGCGCTGGCGTAGACTTTCGGGCATTTCCGGCTGCCCCGGCCTGGGCGCGAGGTCTTGCGCACGCGGGTGGCCGACGGGGGGAATTGCATGAATCTGTCGCTGGATTGGGTGCTGCAGAAGGCGCGCCCGGTCATGCCGGTATTGGTGATCGATGACGTGGCGCTGGCTGGTGATCTGGCCCGTGCCCTGTACGACGGTGGCGTGCGGGTGCTGGAAGTGACCCTGCGTACCCCGCAGGCGCTGGACGCGGTGGCCGAGATCCGCCGCGAACTGCCGGACATGATCGTCGGCGCCGGCACGCTGATCCACACGGAGCAGTTCCAGGAAGCCCGCGACGCCGGCGCGCAATTCGCCGTCAGCCCCGGCTGCACGCCGCGCCTGGTGGCGGCGGCGGAAGACGCGAAGATGCCGTTCCTGCCGGG
This sequence comes from Pseudomonas sp. BB438, assembly GCF_057180225.1. Classification (NCBI taxonomy): domain Bacteria; kingdom Pseudomonadati; phylum Pseudomonadota; class Gammaproteobacteria; order Pseudomonadales; family Pseudomonadaceae; genus Pseudomonas; species Pseudomonas sp. BB438. The sequence continues at coordinate 4,603,547 of NZ_CM170001.1, read as the reverse complement.
CGTGATGACGCCTTCCGAGGTGCTGGTGGCATTGGAGTACGGCTATCGCTCGCTGAAGCTGTTCCCGGCCGACGGCAATGCCGCGATCAAGATGCTCAAGAGCCTGAAGGCGCCTTTCGCCGGCATCCGCTTCTGCCCGACCGGCGGCATCACCCAGGAAAACCTGCTCAACGTGCTGCGCCTGCCCAATGTCGCCTGCGTCGGCGGCACCTGGATCGCGCCGCCCAGCCTGGTCCGCGCCCGCGCCTGGGACCAGATCACCCAACTGGCCGCCGAGGCGATCGCGTTGGCCTCAAGCTTGGAGCACGCTTCATGAGTTGGCAGTTGCCCGACCCGTTCGTCATCGATATCGAGGTCAAGTCCGAGGACATCGACGGCCTCGGCCACGCCAACAATGCCGTCTACGTCAGTTGGCTGGAACGTTGCGCCTGGCGCCATTCCCAGAGCCTGGGGCTGGACCTGGCCGAGTACCGCCGGCTTGATCGCGCAATGGCCGTGGTGCGCCATGAGGTGGACTACCTGGCTGCTGCCTACGAAGGCGAGCAGTTGCAACTGGCGACCTGGATCGTCCAGTCCGACCAGCGTCTGAAGATGACCCGCCACTTCCAGCTGGTGCGCCCGGCGGATGCCCTCACCCTGCTGCGTGCGCAGACCACCTTCGTCTGCATCGAACTGTCCAGTGGCAAGCCCAAACGCATGCCGGTGGAGTTCATCGAAGGTTACGGCCGCGCGCTGCTCTCCCCGGAAACCGTGGCAGCCGGCGCGTGATCCGTCGTGCCGCGCTTTTCCCGGCGCGGCGCATTCCCTACAATCCGCGGCCTTCGCCATAGCCTGAGACTCCCCCGTGCAGATCGCCCTGGCCCCGATGGAGGGGCTGGTAGATGACATCCTCCGCGATGTGCTGACCCGCGTCGGCGGCATCGACTGGTGCGTCACCGAATTCATCCGCGTCAACGACCGACTGCTGCCTCCGTCGTCCTTCCTGGCGCTCGCCCCGGAACTGGCACACGGCAGCCGCACTCGCGCGGGCGTGCCGATGCGCGTACAGCTGCTCGGTTCCGACCCGCAGCTGCTGGCGGAGAACGCGGTGCAGGCCTGCGAGCTGGGCGCCCCGGTGATCGACCTGAACTTCGGCTGCCCGGCCAAGACAGTGAACCGCTCCCGCGGCGGCGCGGTGCTGCTGAAAGAGCCCGAGCTGATGTTCAGCATCATCGAGGCCGTGCGCCGTGCGGTGCCTGCGCACATTCCCGTGACCTCGAAGATGCGCCTGGGCTACGACAGCCCGGACGGTGCCATCGACTGCGCCCGCGCCCTGGCCGACGCCGGTTCCGCCCATGTGGTGGTGCACGCGCGGACCAAGGCCGACGGTTACAAGCCGCCAGCGCATTGGGAGTGGGTGGCGAAAGTGGCCGATGCGGTGAAGGTGCCGGTATTCGCCAACGGCGAAGTCTGGACCCTCGAGGACTACCACCGTTGCCGCTCCATCAGTGGCGTGACGGACATCATGCTGGGGCGCGGGCTGGTTTCCCGCCCGGACCTCGCCCGGCAGATCGCCGCCTGGCGCGACGGTCGCGACGTAGTGCCGATGCCCTGGTCCGACGTGCGCGTGCTGCTCGACGACTTCTGGCGCCAGGCGCGCCGCAAGCTGGCGCCGCGTTACGCGCCCGGGCGCCTGAAACAGTGGCTGGGGATGCTCACGCGCAGTTATCCCGAGGCCGTGGAGCTGTTCGCCCAGGTGCGCCGCGAGCATGACTGCGAAGTGCTCGATCGGATGCTGCAGGTCCAGATCGAAGTCGCCGCCTGATCTGCTCTTCGTAGGAGCGAGCCAGCTCGCTCCGATAAGATCGTGATCAGCGCCCACCGCTGACGTCGACGAAACTGCCGGTGCTGTAGCTCGACTCGTCCGAGGCCAGGAACAGGATCGCCCGCGCCACTTCTTCCGCCTCGCCGCCCCGGCCCAGGGGAATTGCCGACTGCAGGCGCTCCACGCGCCCTGGCTCGCCGCCGCTGGCGTGGATGTCGGTCCTGATCAGTCCCGGCCGCACGGCATTCACGCGGATGCCTTCGCTCGCCACTTCCTTGGCCAGGCCGATGGTCAGGCTGTCCACCGCGCCCTTGGCGGCGGCGTAGTCGATGTATTCGTTGGGCGAACCCAGGCGTGATGCCATGGACGAGACGTTGACGATGCTTCCGCCGCTGCCGCCGTGCTTGCGTGCCATGCGCTTCACCGCTTCGCGGCAGCAGAGGAAGGTGCCGGTGACGTTCACCGCGAACACTCGTTGCAGGCGCGCCACGTCCATGTCTTCCAAGCGCATCTGGCGCTCGAGGATGCCGGCGTTGTTCACCAGCACGTCGAGGCGGCCGAGGGTCTCGCCCACTTCGCGGAACAGCCGCAGCACGTGCTCTTCATTCGCCACGTCGGCGGCAAACGCGCGTGCCTCGCCGCCGGATTTCTCGATCTGGGCGACGAGCGCCTCGGCTGCTTCGCGCTCGCGGCGGTAGTTGAGCGCCACGGCGAAGCCGCGCTCGGCTGCCAAGAGCGCGGTGGCGGCGCCGATGCCGCGGCTGGCGCCGGTGATCAGCATGACCTTTTTCACGATGAGATCCTTTTTTCGAAAACGGGCTTGAAACGGATTCTGCCGTCCCTATCTATGTCCCTGCGGGAAGCCGAAGACGGGTCCCGCGCCGGAGTTCTGACCTCAGGCTCCAGATCATACCTTGCTGAAATATTCAGGAGATTCGCCATGAGCAACGTCCTTTCCCTCGCCCCGCTGTTCCGCCAGTCCGTCGGTTTCGATCGTTTCAACGATCTGTTCGAATCCGCTCTGCGCAGTGAAGGCGGCAGTTCCTACCCGCCCTACAACGTCGAGAAGCATGGTGACGACCAGTACCGCATCGTCATCGCCGCCGCCGGCCTGCAGGAGGAAGACCTGGAGCTGCACGTGGAGCGCGGTGTGCTGACCGTCAACGGCGGTAAGCGCGAAAAGGCTTCCGAGAGCGTCACCTACCTGCACCAGGGCATTGCCCAGCGCGCCTTCAAGCTGTCGTTCCGCCTCGCCGACCATATCGAGGTTCAGGGCGCATCGCTGAAGAACGGCCTGCTCAGCGTCGACCTGGTACGCATCGTTCCGGAAGAAGCCAAGCCCAAGCGCATCGCCATCAACGGCCAACAACCGGCCATCGAAGGCTGAGTAGCACCCCGGCGTTAGCCGGGTCGTAGCCGCAAAACAAAACGCCCGTCTCGCAAGAGACGGGCGTTTTCGTCTGTGCCTCGATCAGGCGTTCTGGCGATCCGGTAGCGGCGCCGAGCGGTTGCGCCACCAGGCGATGACGATGGCCGCCATCAGCACGAAGCCCAGGTATCCCATCGCGGGATAGACCAGGCCCACCAGCTTGACGAAGCCAACCTGGCTGGCGATGAAGGCGAGTACCACCGCGACCACGGTCGCCACACGGAAGGGCACGCCATAGGCGGCGCAGCGCGCGGCCAGGGTGTAGGCGAAGCCGCTGGTGGTGCAGTACAGCTTCACCAGCAGCAGAGCCAGCATCACATCGCCGAACCACGGCGCGATGTTGTTGCTCAGCAGCAAGGTAGGAATGGCGCTGCCGCCGATCACATCGATCTGCACCAGCATCACCAGGGCCATGGCCAGGATCAGCACGCCGACACCGATGCCGCCGAACACGCCGCCCAGTGCGGCAGTACGCAGATTAGCCACGCTGCCGCCCATCACCACCACGGCAGCCGCGGTGGCGGCGACGTTGTAGGAGACATACAGCAGCGCGCCAAGCAGCCAGTTGGGCGCCGGATGCGGCACGGCCTGCGCGATCTGTTCCAGCTCGACCAGCGGCTTTTGAATGTGCGTCAGCGCGTAGACGGCGATGATTGCCACGATGACCATCAGTACCGGCGTGATCAGACTCATCAGGGTGATCACACGCTTCAGGCCAAGGCACACGGTGATGACGGTCAGTACAGCGAGGACGATGCCGCCGATGGAGTGGCCGATGCCCAGTTGCTGTTCGAAGGACGAGTTGGCGCCGGCGAACATCACCACCATGGTGCCGAACAGGAAGAAGGTCAGCATCAGGTCGACGATGCGGCCCAGCGGCTTGCCACAGATGTACTCCATGGCTTCCTTGTGCGACTGGGTCTGCAGGCGGCTGCCGATCTGGTAGAGGTTCATCAGCAGGAAGGCGAACAGTGCCAGTGCCACCAGGGCGCCGGCCAGGCCCATGATGCCGAAACCACCGAAGAACTGGAGGATCTCCTGGCCCGAGGCGAAGCCGACGCCCACCACCAGGCCGATGTATGCCCCGCCGAGCTTGAGACTGGTTTTCATGATCGAGACTCTGTTGTTGTTATGAGAGCGGCCCCGCTCGCGGCGGAGCCGAAAAGGGTTACGCCTGGCCGACGTAGGCCTGGACTTCCACCTCGACGTCCACGCCCAGCGCCAGTGCCGATGCCACGCAGGAGCGCACCGGCAGCCCTTGCTCGAAGTAGCGCTTGTACACCTCGTTGAAACCGGCGAAGTGCGCCATGTCGGACAGCCACACAGTGGCTTTCACTACCTGCGAGTAGTTCGCGCCGCAGGCTTCCAGGCTTTCGGCGATGCGGGTCATGACCGCTTCGGTCTGGGTCTGGATGTCGCCCTTGACCACCTGGCCGTCCGCGGTCATCGGGATCTGCCCGGACAGGAACAGGAAGCCGCCGGCTTTCACCGCGCGGGAGAACGGGAAGGGCAGGGTGCTGGGGTAACGCTGGATATCGCTCATTCTAAGGTCTCCGGGGGAATTCAACGCAGGCGCGCCGGGTTCAGGCGCTGGGGGTCGACGCCTTCCTGGCGCAAGGAGTCGGGCAAGGGTTCGCCGAGCAGCAGCGATTGGGCCAGGCGCGACACGCCATCGGCGGACTGGATGCCGTAGCCACCCTGGGCGGCCAGCCAGAAGAACGCCGGGTTCTGCGCATCCTGGCCAATCACCAGGTCGCCGTCGGCGACGAAGGAGCGCAGGCCGGCCCAGCTGTGGTTCGGCCGGCGGATCGCCAGGGTGGTGTGCTCTTCGATGTGGTACACGCCCAGGGCGATGTCGAGCTCCTCGGGCTGCACGTCCTGCGCTTCCACCGGGTCGGCATTGGCGGGCGAGCCGAGCAATTGGCCGGCGTCCGGCTTGAAGTAGAAGCTTTCGTCGATGCCGATCACCGTCGGCCAGTGGCTGATGTCCACGCCATCCGGCGCCGGGAAGGTGAAGGCGGTACGGCGGCAGGGCTGCAGGCCGATCGGGCGGATGCCGCAGCGCTTGGCCACGTGATCGGCCCAGGCGCCGGCGGCGTTGACCAACTGCGCGGCGTGGACGGTTTCGCCCTGGCTGAGTTCGAGCGTCCACGCGTTATCCGCGAACTCAGCTGACAGCAGCTCGCGGTTGCAGCGCAGCTCGCCACCGCGCTGGCGCACTGCGCGCAGGTAGCCCTGGTGCAGGGCGTGGACGTCGAGGTCGCGGGCGTCCGGCTCGTAGAGCGCGCCGATGATGGCGTCTGCGCGCAGGACGGGGAGGAATTCCAGTGCCTGCTCGGTGCTGATGCGCTCCACGCCCGGCGTGGACTCGGCCTGTCTCAGCAGCTCGACGTGCTCCGGGCCGCCGACGTACAGGCAGCCGCGCGGGGTGAGGATCGGGTGCTCGCTGAAGCCTGCCGGCGGGCGCTCGTAGAAAGCCCGGCTGGCGCGGGTCAGCGCCTGGATCTGCGGCGTGCCGTAGGCCTCCATGAACATGGCGGCGGAGCGCCCGGTGGAGTGGTAGCCGGGTTGCTCTTCGCGCTCCAGCACCAGCACCTTGTGGGTCTCGCTCAGACGGTAGGCGAGGGAGGCGCCGGCAATACCGGCGCCGATGATGACGAAATCGAAATGGCTCACTGCAAGGGCCTTGTGCAGATTTTCTCGTATGTGAGAAATCTAAGATATGAGAATTTTTGCGACAAAGGCAAGGCCCGGTAAACTTTCGTCGGCCCCCTCACGAGATGTCCCATGAGCGAAACCGCCCACGCACTACCCAAGCCCCAGCAACTGGATCGAGACGAAGTCGGTGCGCGCCTGCGGGCAGTCCGCAAGCAGCAGAAGCTGACCCTGAAACAGCTCTCCGACCTGTCTGGCGTGGCGGTTTCCACCCTGTCGAAGATGGAGTTGGCGCAGGTCGCGGTGAGCTACGACAAACTGGCTGCCGCCGCCCGCGCGCTGCAGGTGGATATCGCCCAGCTGTTCCGCCCGTCGCCGTCCGTCGGCGGGTTGATGGGGCTGAAGACATTCGTGAAGACCGACATCGATGACGCCGCCGGCTACGACACCGGCGGCTACGAGTACTACCCTATCGCCGGCGACTTTCCGCAGCGCAGCATGACGCCGCTGTACGCGCGCATCTTTGCCCGCGAGGTCGGCGAGTTCGACGATTACGTTCGCCACCCCGGCCAGGAGTTCGCCATGGTGGTGTCCGGTCGCGTGCGCATCCAGTTCGAGACGGGCGAGTCGGTGAGTATCGGCTTGCGCGAGACAGCCTATTTCGACAGCAGCGTCGGCCATCTCTACCTCAACGACGGCGAGGCCGACGAGGCGCAGGTGATGGTGGTGATGTCGGAGTTGCGACCCGCCGAGTAGCGGGCCTCAGGTCGCCTGCTGGGTGTCGCGGCGAGGCAGCAGGGCGATAAAATCGTCCAGCGGCACCGGGCGGCCGAACAGGTAACCCTGGTACAGGTGACAGCCCTGTTCCGTCAGCAACGCCAGTTGCTCCGGGGTTTCCACCCCTTCGGCCACCAGATCCAGGCCGAGGCTGTGTCCCATCGCGATGATGGCGCGGACGATTTCCGCGTCGTTGCTGTTGCTGGGAGCGTCGCGCACGAAGCTCTGGTCGATCTTCAGGCTGTCCACCGGCAGGCGCTTGAGGTAGGTCAGCGACGAATAGCCGGTGCCGAAATCGTCCATCGCAAACTGCACACCGGCTTCGCGCAGGCGCTCCATGCGCGCGATGGTGTCGTCCAGTTGCTGGATCACGATGCCTTCGGTGATCTCCAGCTTCAGCAGGCTGGGCGGCAGCTTGGTCTTGTGCAGCAGGGCCAGCAGGCGCTCCACGAAGTCGCTCTGGCGGAACTGGCGGGGGCTGATGTTCACGCTCAGGCTGAAGTTCTCGATGTCGATGCGGCCTTCGGCGAGCAGCCGCGCGCCGGTGCGACAGGCCTCCTCGATGACCCACTGGCCGACTTCGACGATCAACCCGCTGTCTTCCAGCACGCGGATGAAGCTGGCTGGCGATTGCGGGCCGCGGGTCGGATGGCGCCAGCGCAGCAGCGCCTCGGCGCCGACGATGCGTGAATCGCGGGCATCCACCTGCGGCTGGTAGTGCAGGTTGAATTCGCGGCGGGCGAGGGCCATGCGCAGGCCGTTTTCCAGGCGCAGGCGCTCGCTGGCGGCCTGCTGCATGGATTCGTGGAACAGCTGCACGGTGTTGCGCCCGGCGTCCTTCGCGCGGTACATGGCGATGTCGGCGCGCTTGAGCAGGTCGTCCGGGGTCGCGCCGTCGTCGGGGATCAGCGCGATGCCGATACTCGGGGTGATCTGCAGGCGGTGGCCGTCCAGCAGCATCGGCTCGGCCAGCAGGTCGCGCAGCTTCTCCGCCAGTTGGCGCACCTGCTGGGCGGTTTCCAGGCGGCTGCCCTCGATGCCGGTGATCAGCACGACGAATTCGTCGCCGCCCAGGCGTGCGACGGTGTCTTCCTGGCGCACGCTGGCCTCCAGGCGCGCGGTGACCATCTGCAGGATGGAGTCGCCGACGGAGTGGCCGAGGGAGTCGTTGATGTGCTTGAAGTGGTCGAGGTCGAGGAACAGCAGGGCGCCGCGCAGGCTGTGGCGTTGCAGCAGGGCGATCTGCTGCTTCAGACGATCCATCAGCAGCGCGCGGTTGGGCAGGTCGGTCAGTGCATCGTGGTAGGCCAGGTGCTGGATGCGTGCCTCGGCCTCGCGCAGCTCGCTGGTGTCGCGGGCGGTGAGCAGCAGGCAGTCCATGCCGCCCAGCTCAATCGGTTCGACCGACACGTCCACGGTCTTGGTCGTACCGTCGCGGTGGCGACCGCGCATCTCCAGGTGGTGGACGTAACCGTCGCGGTTCAGCGCAGCGATCATGTTCAGGCGCTCGTCCGGGTCGGCCCAGATGTTCATCTCCAGTGAGGTCTGCCCCAGTACTTCCTCGGGGCGGAAGCCCGTGAGGCGGTGGAACCCTTCGTTGACCTCGATGTAGCGGCCGGTCTCGCGCTCGGTGATGGTGATGGCGTCGGGGCTGGAGTGGAACGCCTTGGCGAACTTCTCCTGGCTGGCCTTGAGCGCGGCCTCGGCCTGCAGCCGGCGTGTGACGTCGCGAAAGCTGGACAGGATGCACAGCTGGCGGTCGACCCAGATCAGCCGGCTGGCGACCATGCAGGTAATGGTCTGGCCCTCGCGGGTGAGGAACTGCACTTCGACGTTCTGCAGTGAGTGGTCGCGCATCAGTTGTTCGAACAGCCGCGAGCGCTGGTGGTGATCGGCCCAGAAGGTGACCTGGTGAGACGAGCGGCCGATGATGTCTTCAGCGAGCCAGCCGAAGGTACTGCAGAAGCTCGGATTCACTTCCACGAACTCGCCGTCGCGCACCCGGGAGACGCAGATCGGATCCGGGCTGCCCTGGAACAGGCTGGCGAACTTCTCCTCCGAGGCCTGCAGGCTGCGTTCGCGTAGCACGCGCTCGGTGATGTCGAGCAGGGTGCCGGCCATGCGTAGCGGTTTGCCGTGGCTATCGCGGTACAGACGTGCGCGGCTTTCCAGGTAGCGCACCTCGCCCGAGTCGAGTTGGGCACGGTAGGTGAACTGGTAGTCGTTCTCCGGTCCGCGAGCGAGCCGGGCGTAGGCCTGGCGCATGCGCTGGCGGTCGGTCTTGTCGACACAGGCGAAGAATTCGCCGAAAGGCCCGTGGAAATCGCGATCAGGCAATTCGTGCAGAACAGCGGCGCGGGCCGAGCCGTACAGCAGTCCACTGGGAATGTGCCAGTCCCAGATGCCCAGTTGCGCGGAATCCAGGGCCAGGTCCAGGCGCTCCTGACTGTCGCGCAGGGCGCGTTCCTGGGCGCGCATGCGGGTGATGTCGCGCACCGTCAGCACCAGGCAGGGGCGGCCATCCTGCTCGATCTGGCAGCCATAGACGCGGGCGCTGCGGACTTCCCCGGTGCGGGTGATGAGGGTGACGTCGAAACCGTCGATCTGCCGCTCGACGGTGATCTTGTCGAGCATCCGCTGGCGTTCTTCGAGACTGTGCCAGAGGCCGAGCTGCACCGAGGTGCGGCCCAGGGCTTCTTCGCGGCTCCAGCCGAAGCGGTCGACGAAACTGGCATTGAGCTCGAGGAATTTTCCGCTGTCCCGGTCGGTGATGACCATGGCGTCAGGCGCGGTATGAAAGGCTTTGGCGAACTTGTCCTGGTCGTCGGTGGCAAGCGGGGGCGAGAGCGGATCGCGGCTCATGCGTCGCTCCCCCTGTGTCTGCCGGCGCCGGCCAAATCGGGCCGGAGATCGCGAAGTGACATGCGGACGGGCATTCGGGCCCCTTCTTCTAATTCTGTCAGAACAATAGAGGTTAGGCCGCGACAGGCGCAAGCCCGGCCGCCTGGGCGTCGAGCAGGCGCATGAAGGCCCGTGCGGCGTTGGACAGGGTGCGTTCGGTATGCAGGATGTAGCCCAGCTGGCGGCTGAGCTGGATGTCCTGCAGCGGCAGGCGGACGACGCTGTCATCCAGCATGGTGCGTGGAAGGACGCTCCAGGCCAGGCCGATGGAAACCATCATCTTGATGGTCTCCATGTAGTTGGTGCTCATGCCGATGTTCGGCGTCAGTCCCTCGGCCTCGAACATGCGCCGCACGATGTGGTGGGTGAAGGTGTTGCCGCCGGGGAACACCGCCGGGTGCCGCGCCACGTCGGCGAGGAACACCGGGCCTTGCACCGACAGCGGGTGCTCGGGAGCGGCGACGAAGTCCAGCGGGTCGTCCCACACCGGTACGGCGCGCACGGGCTCGGCGGTTTCCGGGGCGAGGGTGATCACGGCCAGCTCGGCGCGGCCGTGGAGAATCTCTTCGTAGGCCACTTCCGAATCGCAGAACTGGATATCCAGCGCCACCTGCGGATGGGCCCTGGTGAAGGCGCGCAGCAGCGGCGGCAGGCGGTGCAGGCCGATGTGGTGACTGGTGGCCAGGACCAGCCGGCCACTCACTTCGCCGTTCAGGTTGGTCAGGGCGCGACGGGTATCGTCCAGCACGCTGAGGATCTGGTAGGCGCGTGGCAGCAGGGCGCGGCCGGATTCGGTCAGGGTCACTTCGCGGCCAACACGGTCGAACAGACGCACGCCCAGCTGGTTTTCCAGGGCGGCGATGCGCTTGCTCACCGCGGGTTGGGTCAGGTGCAGGCGCTCGCCGGCCTCGGAGAAGCTGCCGGATTCGGCGATGGCGAGGAAGGTGTTGAGGCTGGTCAGGTCCATGTCGACTCCCTGCGCTCTGGAGGCGGCGCCCGACTTTTATAACGCACCGTATTCCTTGTGGGAATCCTTTGGATAAAAAATATGAATTTGAGTTATTCGGTGCCTTTCCATAGGATCATCCCCACAAGCCCAAAGGGCATAGAAAGACGCTGATGAGGACTCTCTGATGGCCGGCAAGACGCTCTACGACAAACTCTGGGAAATGCACGAGGTGAAGCGCCGTGACGATGGTTCGTCGCTCATCTACATCGATCGTCACATCCTTCATGAAGTGACCTCGCCGCAGGCCTTCGAAGGTCTGCGCCTGGCCGGCCGCAAACCGTGGCGCATCGACGCGAACATCGCTACCCCGGACCACAACGTGCCGACCACCCAGGTCGAGCGCAAGGGCGGCCTCGCGGCCATCGCCGACGAAGTGTCGCGCATCCAGGTCCAGACCCTGGACGAGAACTGCGATGACTTCGGCATCCTCGAGTTCAAGATGAACGACGTCCGCCAGGGCATCGTCCATGTGGTCGGTCCGGAGCAGGGGGCGACCCTGCCGGGCATGACCGTGGTCTGCGGTGACTCGCACACCTCGACCCATGGCGCCTTTGGCGCACTGGCCCATGGCATCGGCACCTCCGAGGTGGAGCATGTGCTCGCTACCCAGTGCCTGGTCGCCAAGAAGATGAAGAACATGCAGGTTCGCGTGGAAGGCAAATTGCCCTTCGGCGTGACCGCCAAGGACATCGTCCTCGCCGTGATCGGCAAGATCGGCACCGCGGGCGGCAACGGCCATGCCCTGGAGTTCGCCGGCAGCGCCATCCGTGACCTGTCGATGGAAGGCCGCATGACCATCTGCAACATGTCCATCGAAGCGGGCGCCCGCGTCGGCATGGTGGCGTGCGACCAGAAGACCATCGACTACGTGAAGGGCCGCCCGTTCTCGCCGCAAGGCAGCGATTGGGACAAGGCCGTGGAGGCCTGGAGTGACCTGGTGTCCGACGCTGACGCGCACTTCGACACCGTCGTCGAGCTGCGTGCCGAGGACATCAAGCCGCAGGTCAGCTGGGGTACTTCGCCCGAGATGGTCCTCGCAGTGGACCAGAACGTCCCGGACCCGGCGGCCGAAGCCGATGCGGTCAAGCGCGATTCCATCGTCCGCGCGCTGAAATACATGGGCCTGAATGCCAACCAGGCGATCACCGACATCCAGTTGGACCGTGTGTTCATCGGTTCCTGCACCAACTCGCGCATTGAAGACCTGCGCGCTGCCGCCGCCGTGGCCAAGGGCCGCAAGGTCGCCGCCACCGTCAAGCAGGCGCTGGTCGTACCGGGCTCGGGCCTGGTGAAAGCCCAGGCCGAACAGGAAGGCCTGGACAAGATCTTCATCGAAGCCGGCTTCGAGTGGCGTGAACCGGGCTGCTCCATGTGCCTGGCGATGAACCCGGACCGCCTGGAGAGTGGCGAGCATTGCGCTTCCACCTCCAACCGCAACTTCGAAGGCCGCCAGGGCGCCGGTGGTCGTACCCACCTGGTGAGCCCGGCGATGGCCGCCGCGGCTGCCGTGACCGGTCGTTTCATCGACGTACGTGAATTGATGCAGGCTTGAGCTTGCGATAGTTGCGTCACGAGCGACGGGAGGTGGTACTCCGCCGCGGCGCAGGAAGCGGAGTGTGTTGCGACACATGAGGATTCCGAGCAGCGCCGGAGTGCCAGATCCCGAGCGCAGTAGCAGATCTCGCAAGCTCTGAGGAGAACGAATATGAAAGCCTTTACCCAGCACACCGGTCTCGTCGCGCCGCTCGACCGCGCCAACGTCGACACCGACCAGATCATCCCCAAGCAATTCCTCAAGTCGATCAAGCGCACCGGCTTCGGCCCGAACCTGTTCGACGAGTGGCGCTACCTCGATGTGGGCCAGCCGAACCAGGACAACTCCAAGCGTCCGCTGAACAAGGACTTCGTCCTCAACTTCCCGCGTTACCAGGGCGCCAGCGTGCTGCTGGCGCGCGAGAACTTCGGTTGCGGCTCCTCCCGCGAGCACGCGCCGTGGGCGCTGGACGAGTACGGTTTCCGCACCGTGATCGCCCCGAGCTTCGCCGACATCTTCTTCAACAACAGCTTCAAGAACGGCCTGCTGCCGATCATCCTGAAGGATGAGGAAGTGGACGAGCTGTTCGCCCAGTGCGAGGCCACCGAGGGTTATCAGTTGACCGTCGACCTCGCCGCGCAGACCGTGACCCGTCCGGACGGCAAGCAGTACAGCTTCGACGTGGATGCGTTCCGCAAGCACTGCCTGCTCAACGGCCTGGACGACATCGGCCTGACCCTGCAGGACGCCGAGGCCATCCGCGGTTTCGAGACCGGCTACAAGCAGAACCAGCCCTGGTTGTTCCGCGACGCCTGACCGGCGTCGCGGCTTTTGCAAGAGCCAATCCCGTGAGGAATGCACCATGACCGAGAGTCGTCACGAGCAGGTGGTCCAGCGTCAGTTCGGCGCCCAGGCCAGCGCTTACCTGACCAGCGCCGTCCACGCCCAGGGCGAGGAATTCGCGCTGCTGCGCGAGTCCGTGGCGGCTGACGCCGGCTCGCGCGTGCTCGACCTTGGCTGTGGTGCTGGGCATGTGAGCTTCCAGATCGCGGAATTTTGCGATGAAGTGATCGCCTACGACCTCTCTCAGCAGATGCTCGACGTGGTGGCCGCGGCCGCCGCCGACCGTGGTCTGGGCAATATCTCCACGCGCTGCGGTGCCGCCGAGCAGTTGCCTTTCGACGACGGCGAGTTCGATTTCGTCTTCAGCCGCTATTCCGCGCACCACTGGCGGGACGTCGGACAGGCGCTGCGGGAAGTGCGCCGGGTGCTCAAGCCTGGTGGCGTGGCCTGCTTCATCGATGTCGCCGCGCCGGGCTTGCCTCTGCTGGACACCTATCTGCAGACTGTCGAGGTCCTGCGCGACACCAGCCATGTGCGTGACTACTCCCCGTCGGAGTGGGCGCGTCTGGTCGGCGAAGCGGGTCTTGCGGTGACTGCGCAGAAGCGCCAGCGCCTGCGCCTGGAGTTCACCTCCTGGGTCGAGCGCATGCGCACGCCCGAGGTCATGCGCCAGGCCATTCGTGCCCTGCAGCTTTCGATGGGCGACGAGGTGCGCGAGTATTTCGAGATCGACGCCGAGGGTTCTTTCAGCACCGACGTGCTGGTGCTCTGGGCGGAGCGCTGATTTCAAGGTTCTGACCGCCCCGGATGGTGCGAGCCATCCGGGGCGTTACGTTATTTGCCAAGCGGCTTTATTGGCCGAGCGGCTTTCAAACAGTGAGCAGAAAGATGAGCAAACAGATTCTGGTTCTCCCCGGCGACGGTATCGGTCCGGAAATCATGGCCGAAGCGGTCAAGGTCCTGGAGCTGGCCAACGACAAGTTCGCCCTGGGATTCGAGCTGACCGAAGACGTGATCGGTGGCGCCGCCATCGACAAGCATGGCGTGCCGCTGGCCGACGAGACCCTGGCGCGCGCGCGCAACGCCGACGCCGTCCTGCTGGGCGCCGTGGGCGGCCCGAAATGGGACAAGATCGAGCGTGACATCCGCCCCGAGCGCGGCCTGCTGAAGATCCGCTCGCAGCTGGGGCTGTTCGGTAACCTGCGTCCGGCCATCCTCTACCCGCAACTGGCCGATGCTTCCAGTCTGAAGCCCGAAGTGGTCGCCGGCCTGGATATCCTCATCGTCCGCGAGCTGACCGGCGGCATCTATTTCGGCCAACCGCGCGAGCAGCGCGTACTGGAGAACGGCGAGCGCCAGGCGTACGACACCCTCCCGTACAGCGAAAGCGAAATCCGCCGCATCGCCCGTGTCGGCTTCGACATGGCCCGCGTGCGCAACAAGAAGCTGTGCTCGGTGGACAAGGCCAACGTCCTGGCTTCCAGCCAGCTGTGGCGTGAAGTGGTCGAGGAAGTCGCCAAGGACTACCCGGACATCGAGCTGTCGCACATGTACGTCGACAACGCCGCCATGCAGCTGGTGCGCGCGCCCAAGCAGTTCGACGTGATGGTCACCGACAACATGTTCGGCGACATCCTGTCGGATGAGGCTTCCATGCTCACCGGCTCCATCGGCATGCTGCCTTCTGCCTCGCTGGATTCGAACAACAAGGGCATGTACGAGCCTTGCCACGGTTCCGCGCCGGATATCGCCGGCAAAGGCATCGCCAACCCGCTGGCGACCATCCTCTCGGTTTCGATGATGCTGCGCTACACCTTCAGCGAAGGCGCCGCCGCCGACGCCATCGAGAAGGCCGTGAGCCTGGTGCTCGACCAGGGCCTGCGTACCGGTGACATCTGGTCCGACGGCTGCACCAAGGTCGGTACCCGCGAAATGGGCGATGCGGTAGTCGCGGCTCTGCGGAATCTGTAATCTCTCCGGTTCGCTCGCTCCCGGCCTTCCCTGCGAAGGTGGGAGCGACGGCCCTCTAAATATTTGAAGGTGTAGTAGCGATGAAGCGTGTAGGTCTGATCGGTTGGCGTGGCATGGTGGGTTCGGTGCTCATGCAGCGGATGCTGGAAGAGCGGGACTTCGACCTGATCGAGCCGGTGTTCTTCACCACCTCCAATGTGGGTGGCGAAGGTCCGTCCATTGGCAAGGACATTGCCCCCCTGAAGGACGCCTACAGCATCGAGGAACTGAAGACCCTCGACGTCATCCTGACCTGCCAGGGCGGCGACTACACCAGCGAAGTCTTCCCCAAGTTGCGCGAAGCCGGCTGGCAGGGCTACTGGATCGACGCCGCCTCCAGCCTGCGCATGCAGGATGACGCGGTCATCGTCCTCGATCCGGTGAACCGCAAGGTCATCGACAATTCGCTGGACGCCGGCACCAAGAACTACATCGGCGGCAACTGCACCGTCAGCCTCATGCTGATGGCCCTGGGTGGCCTGTTCGAAGCCGGCCTGGTCGAGTGGATGAGCGCCATGACCTATCAGGCGGCCTCGGGCGCCGGTGCGCAGAGCATGCGCGAGCTGATCAAGCAGATGGGTGCGATCAATGCTTCCGTTGCCGATGACCTGGCCAACCCGTCCAGCGCCATCCTCGACATCGACCGCAAGGTCGCCGAAGCCATCCGCAGCGACGCCATGCCCACCGAGAACTTCGGTGCGCCGCTGGCCGGCAGCCTGATCCCGTGGATCGACAAGGAACTGCCCAACGGCCAGAGCCGCGAAGAGTGGAAGGGCCAGGCCGAGACCAACAAGATCCTCGGTCGCTTCAAGAACCCGATCCCGGTGGACGGCATCTGTGTGCGCATCGGTGCCATGCGCTGCCACAGCCAGGCGCTGACCATCAAGCTGAACAAGGATATCCCGATGGCGGATATCGAGGGTCTGATCAGCCAGCACAACCCCTGGGTCAAGCTGATCCCGAACCAGCGCGAAATCAGCATGCGCGAACTGACTCCGGCGGCCGTCACCGGCACCCTGAGCGTTCCGGTCGGCCGTCTGCGCAAGCTCAACATGGGCTCGCAGTACATCGGTGCCTTCACCGTCGGCGACCAACTGCTGTGGGGTGCTGCCGAGCCGCTGCGCCGCATGCTGCGCATCCTGCTCGAGCGTTGATGCGCGCCTGAGTGTTTCCCGCTCCCTGGAGCACACAACGCCGGCCCTGCGCCGGCGTTGTGCTTTGTGCGGGACGAGAAGTTCCCTGTGTCTAGGTGAACCGCCGCACAAAAACGCCAGTCTGTTCGGCTGGCGACTCTTTGGCGCCAGTTTCTGTGACGCAGCCGGAAAAGCCACCGGGAACCAGTCGCTATCCTCGCAGCCCGTCCATGGGGACAGGTTTCGGCGCGCCTTTTCGCGCCGGCCGACGGCAAGCAAGCAGCGGGGGAGAGGATGGCTCGGTTACACAGATTGTGGTTGGCGACGGCAGTGGCCGCGGCTTTCATGCCGGGCATGGCGGGCGCCCTGGAACTGGGCGATATTTCCTCGCGGGCAGCGCTGGGGCAGAACCTCTCGGCCAATATCGACCTGCGGGGCGTGGCGGACCTCAGCTCCGAGGAAGTCGTGGTCAACCTCGCGTCGGCAGAGGACTTCGAACGCCTGGGCGTGGACCGTAACGTCGTCACCAGCGGGTTGAAATTCACCCCCGATATCGGCAAGAACGGCCGTGGTGTCATTCACGTCAGCTCGTCCAAGCCGATTCGCGAGCCCTACGTGAACTTCGTTCTCCAGGTCGTCTGGCCGCAGGGGCGCCTGGTGCGCGAGTTCACCCTGCTGCTCGATCCGCCGAGCTACGTGGTCAGCCCGGTAACGCCGCCGGCGATCGCTCCGGTAGCTGCCGTTCGTGCGCCGCAAGCACAGCCTCTGGCGCCCTCGGCAGTGAACGCCGCGGCTGCGGATAGCTATCGGATCCAGCGCAACGATGCGCTCTGGGACATCGCCTCGCGCAATCGGCCGTCCAGCGGCGTGTCGGTCATGCAGACCATGACCGCGATCCAGCGGATGAACCCGGATGCGTTCGTCGATGGCAACATCAATCGCATCAAGGTCGGTCAAGTACTGCGCCTGCCCAGCGAGCAGCAGGTTCGCGAGCAGGGCCATGCCCAGGCCGTAGCCCATGTCGAAACCCAGAATTCGCAGTGGAAGGCCAAGCGCAATCCGCAGTTGGCTCAGCAGGGGCGCCAGCTGGATGCCACCCACAAGGCAGAGGCGGGAAGTGCGCCCGCCAAGGCCGAACAGCAGGACAGCCTGCGTCTGGTGTCTGGTCAGCCGGGCAAGGACAAGGGGAAGGTCGAGGCCGAGCAACTGGCCGTCGCCCAGGAGGGGCTGGACAGCGCCCGGCGCGAAGGCGATGAGCTGCGTAGCCGGATTGCCGACCTGGAAAGCCAGACCCAGAAGCTGAACAAGCTGATCGAGCTGAAGGATTCCCAGATCGCCGGGCTGATCGCGCGTCTGGCCGAGCAGGACCGTGCGAAAACCCAGGGGACTCCGCAAGCGGGCAATCCCCAGGCAGCGGCAGGCGAGGTTGTCCAGGCGTCCGCCCCGTTGACCGCCCAGGCTGCAGGTGGCGAGTCGCGCCCCTGAGCTGCGGCGATAGGCGGCGGGGCCCTCGATTGCTTCGCCGCCGGTGGGGGCAGTAAAGTGCTCGGCTACTTTCCCCACCGATTTGAGACACTTCGATGCCTGAAACACTCGACATCGCCGTAGTAGGCGCCACAGGACTCGTTGGCGAGGCTTTGGTCGAACTGCTGGAAGAGCGCGACTTCCCTGTCGCCAACCTGTACCTGCTGGCCAGCGGTGAATCCGCCGGCAAGTCGGTGGCCTTCCGTGGGCGCAATATCCGGGTCGGCACGCTCGATGATTTCGACTTTTCCAAAGTGCGCCTGGCGTTTCTCTCCGTGAGTGCCGAGGCCTCCACCGACTGTGCGGGCCGTGCTGTCCAGGCCGGCTGCAGTGTGATCGATCTCAGTGGCGCGTCGCTGGATAATGCAGACGCATTGCTGGCCCAGGCCGGCGTGAATGGCGATGCACTGGAAACCCTGCAACTTCCCGCTCGGATTGCCGCTCCGGTAGCGCCCGCAGCCGAAGTGGCGGAAGTCCTGGCGGCTCTGCGTCCGGTGCTGGAGCTCCGCCAGGTCAATGTGAGCGCCTGCCTGTCCGCGTCCGCGCTGGGGCGCGAAGGGGTGCAGGAACTGGCGCGGCAGACCGCCGAACTGCTCAATGCCCGTCCGCTGGAGCCACGTCTGGTGGACCGCCAGTACGCCTTCAACATGCTGGCGCAGCTGGGTGGTGTCGATGAGCAGGGTTATTCCGCGGTGGAACGTCGCATCGCGGCTGAGCTCGCGCTGCTGTTCCCTGAGCTGAAGGAGGGGCTGAGCGTGACCTGCAGCCTGGCGCCAGTGTTCTTCGGCGATACCCTGATGCTGTCCATCAAGACTGCGGCGCCGGTTTCCCTGGCTGCCGTCCGCACCGCGCTGGATGCGGCTGACGGGCTCGAACTGGTGGAAGATGATTACCCGACTGTCATTGGCGATGCACAGGGGCAGGATAGTGTTTACGTCGGTCGCCTTCGTGCCGGTCTGACAGATTCGTGCGAACTGAATTTGTGGATTGCGTCAGATAATGTGAGAAAAGGCGCAGCCCTAAATGCTGTGAACTTGGGCGAATTGTTGATAAAACACTATCTGTAAAAGATACTTACCGAATATTTGAAGAAGTATTCTAGCTTGGCAATACTGGCCGGGAACGTCGCTGACAGGGGAAAGCACCACCGTGAAAACGGACGGTGTAGTGGGCAGCGGCGCCCGATAGACGTTGTTCTAATCCAGAAAAAAGCTATTAAAACAAGGGATTACTATATGGTCCGGCTTCGCAAACTGGTGCAGGCAATCGCAGCTGCTTCGGCACTGACCTCGGGCATGGCGCATGCGCTGGGGTTGGGAGATATCCACCTGCGTTCGGCACTGAACCAGCCGCTGGACGCCGAGATCGAACTGGTCGAAGTTCGCGATCTGTCCGCGGCCGAGGTGATCCCGAAGCTCGCGTCGCCGGAGGACTTCAACAAGGCCGGCGTCGACCGTCAGTACTTCCTGACCGGCTTGAAGTTCACGCCCATCGTCAAGCCCAACGGCAAGAGCGTCATTCGCGTAACCTCCGACCGCCCGGTGCAGGAACCCTACCTGAACTTCCTCGTGGAAGTGCTCTGGCCCAACGGTCGGCTGCTGCGCGAGTACACCGTGCTGCTGGATCCGCCGCTGTACTCCCCGCAGACCGCCGCCGCCGTACCGCGCGCGCCGATGGCGACTCCTGCTCCGGTGGCGCGTCCGTCCGCCCCCGCTGCACCGCGTGCGACGCCCGCACCCAGTGCCCAGCCGGCGCCGTCGCGTCGCCTGGAAGGCAACGAGTACCGCACCGGCAAGAATGACACCCTCTGGGAAATCGCCGCGCGTGCGCGCCCGGATGGCAGCGTTTCCGTCCAGCAGACCATGCTGGCGATCCAGGACCTCAACCCGGATGCCTTCCTCGGCGGCAACATCAACCGCCTGAAGAGTGGCCAGGTGCTGCGCCTGCCCGATACAGAGCAGATCAAGGCTCGCACCCAGCCAGCAGCCGTGACCGAGGTCAACCAACAGTACACCGCGTGGCGTGAAGGCCGCAGCCTGCCCGCTGGCGGCGCTCGTCAGCTGGATGCCACGCCGCGCGCCAACGCCGGCAATGCTCCGGCGCAGGCCGATACGAAGGACAGCCTGCGCCTGCTCTCCGGCGAGAACGGCAAGGCCAAAGGGGGCGACAAGGGCAGCAAGGACGGCCAGGCCGTCGCTGACAAGCTGGCTGTCACCAAGGAAAGCCTCGACACCACTCGCCGCGAGAATGACGAGCTGACCAGCCGCATGACCGACCTGCAGAGCCAGATGGACAAGCTGCAGAAGCTCATCGCCCTGAAGGATGCGCAACTGGCGAAGCTGCAGAGCGAGCTGGGCAACGACAAGGCCGCCGCGGCAGTTCCGGCTCCTGTGCCGGAGGCCGATTCGGCTGCCCAGCCGGCCACGTCGCCGGCTCCGGCTGTGGCGGAACAACCGTCCGCACCGGCTCCCGGTGGCGAGGCGGGCACCCCGCCGGCTCCTGCCGCCGAGGCGCAGCCGCAACCCGTGCCGGCACCTGCACCTGCTCCGACACCTGCACCCGAGGCGCAGAAGCCCGCGCCGGCTGCTGCTCCGGTCGCTGCACCGACCGAGCAGGCCGAGACCAGCATCGTCGACGAGATTCTCGCCAACCCGATCTGGCTGGGCGCCATCGCCGGCAGCGCGTTACTGGCCCTGCTGGTCCTGCTGATGATCATCTCCCGCCGTCGCGCCGCCCGGGAGCAGGAGAGTCTCGCAGCCTACGAAGGCGATGACGAGCCGCACCTGGACGACGATCTGACCCTCGCTGGTAGCGAACTCGACACCCTCGACGTGCCTCAGGCCGCCGAAGTCGCTGCTCCAGCACAGGCTGCCCCCGAGCGCGTTGCCGCGCAGACCAGCGATGCGCTGGGCGAGGCGGACATCTACATCGCCTACGGTCGTTTCAATCAGGCCGCCGAACTGCTGCAGGGCGCCATCTATGACGAGCCGCAGCGCACTGACCTGCGCCTGAAGCTGATGGAGGTCTATGCCGAGATCGGTGATCGTGAAGGTTTCGCCCGCCAGGAAAACGAGCTGCGCGAAATCGGTGGTGCCGAACCGCAGGTCGAGCAGCTGAAAT
The DNA here is from genome assembly GCF_057180225.1 of Pseudomonas sp. BB438. Taxonomy (NCBI): domain Bacteria; kingdom Pseudomonadati; phylum Pseudomonadota; class Gammaproteobacteria; order Pseudomonadales; family Pseudomonadaceae; genus Pseudomonas; species Pseudomonas sp. BB438. The sequence continues at coordinate 4,582,808 of NZ_CM170001.1, read as the reverse complement.
CCCGCTACCCGGGCATGGTCACTCTGGCCGCCGTGGGCGCTGGGCTGGCCGCTGGCGCCGCCGCGTCCGATGAACTCGACGGATTCAGTCTTGACGACTTCGCCATCGATACGCCGGCCACCGCCGCAGAGCCCGCTGCGCAGCCCCAGGCTGGCCTGGACGATGCCTTCGACCTGGCCCTGGATGATCTCGAGCTGGGCGAAGAGAAGCCTGCCTCTCCGGCCGTCCAGCAGGATGACGAGCTGTCCTTCGGCAGCTTCGACCTGGATGACGACCTGGGGCTGAGTACTGCACCGGCCGAAGCGCCCGGCAGCAAGCTCGAGGACGATTTCGCCTTCGATCTCGACCTGCCGGAAGAGTCGGTTTCCAAGGCCGATTCTCCATCGCTGGTCGACGACCTGAGCGATTTCTCCCTGGGCCTGGACAAGGACCTGGAAAAAGACGGCTCCGCCACCCTGGCCTCGGCGGAAGACGACTTCCTCCTGGGCCTGGATGACGACACTGCTTCGCTGTCCGGCGTGAGCCCCGAGGAGTTCACCCTGGATATCGAGAGCAAGGCGCCGCAGGCCGATGACCTGCCGGACGACTTCGACCTGTCCCTGGCGGATGAGGAGCCGGCACCGGCCAAGGCCGATGACAGCTTCGCCGCGCAACTGGACGAGGTGAGTGCCGAGCTGGATCGTCTCTCCGCGCAGAACGACGCGCCCCAAGCCCCAGTCGTACCGCTGGCGGAAGACAGCTTCGCCGCCGGTGGTCTGGATCTGCCGGGCGAGGGTGCCGACGATGAAGACGATTTCGACTTCCTGTCCGGCGCTGACGAAGCAGCGACCAAGCTTGACCTGGCGCGTGCCTACATCGACATGGGCGACACCGAAGGCGCCCGCGACATCCTCGATGAAGTCATCACCGAGGGTAACGACAACCAGCAGCAGGAAGCTCGCGAACTGCTCGGGCGTATCGCCTGAGCCGGAAGGCTCCAGATAGATGATTGAAGCAGTACCCTCAGCGGCGGCCGAATCGGCCGCCGTTGGCGTTTCCAGGATTGCCCTGGGCGTCGAATTCAAAGGTTCGCGTTATCGCGGGTGGCAGCGCCAGGAAAATGGTGTGCCGACCGTGCAGGGCGCGCTGGAAAAGGCTCTGTCGCGGGTGGCCGATCATCCGGTTTCCCTGATGTGCGCAGGCCGTACCGATGCGCTCGTCCATGCGAGTGGACAGGTGGTGCATTTCGACACCACGGCCGAGCGCTCCCTCATTGCCTGGGTCATGGGCACCAATGCCAACCTGCCCAGCGATATCAGCGTGACCTGGGCCAAGGTGATGCCGGCGCATTTTCATGCCCGCTTCACCGCCATGGCGCGACGCTATCGCTACGTGATCTACAACGATCAGATACGCCCGGCGCATATGGCCGAAGAGGTCACCTGGAACCATCGTCCGCTGGATGTCTCGCGCATGCGCGAAGCGGCGAAGGCGCTGGTCGGTACCCACGACTTCACCTCGTTCCGCGCGGTGCAGTGTCAGGCCAAGTCGGCGATCAAGACCGTGCATCACCTGGAGGTGATCCAGCACGGGCGCTTCATCGTGCTGGATGTCCGCGCCAACGCCTTCCTGCATCATATGGTGCGTAATTTTGCCGGCATGCTGATGACCATTGGCGCTGGCGAGCGCCCGGTGGAGTGGGCTGCCGAGGCACTGGCTGCGCGCGACCGGCGCGCCAGCGGCATCACCGCGCATCCGTACGGACTGTACCTGGTTAGCGTGGAATACCCGGAAGAGTTCGTGTTGCCCGAGCGCTATCTGGGGCCACATTTCCTTTCAAGTTTGCCGGATGTCGTTGGCTGACGATGCCCGGGTCATTTGCTACCATCGATCGATCACTTGCCTGAAGGTTGCCGCATCTTGTCCGCCGTTCGCATCAAAATCTGCGGTATTACCCGAGTCGAGGATGCCCTGGCAGCCGCCGAGGCGGGCGCCGACGCGATCGGCCTGGTGTTCTACGCCAAGAGCCCGCGCGCGGTGAGCATCCAGCAGGCGCGGGCAATCGTCGCTGCGCTGCCGCCCTTCGTCAGCACCGTCGGCTTATTCGTGGACGCCACTCGCTGCGAGCTGGGCGAAATCCTCGATGCGGTGCCGCTGGATGTCCTGCAGTTCCATGGTGATGAAACCCCGGAGGCCTGCTCCGGCTGGCACAAGCGCTATCTGAAGGCGCTGCGCGTGAAGCCGGGCGATGACGTGGCGGCGCAGATCGCACGATATCCCCAGGCCAGCGGTTTCCTGCTCGATACCTATGTGGAAGGCGTTCCTGGTGGAACCGGGCAGGCGTTCGACTGGTCGTTGGTTCCTCGGGATGTGCGGCGTCCGCTGATCCTGGCCGGTGGGCTGACCGTTGCCAACGTGGCCGACGCGATTGCCCAGGTACGGCCTTACGCCGTGGATGTGAGCGGCGGGGTGGAAGCGAGCAAGGGCATCAAGGATGCGCAGAAGATCCGTGATTTCATCGCGCAGTGTCGTTCGGTGGCGTGACGCGGAATCTTCATGTGACGACGAGCGGCCAGCCGCCGTCCACTACCCAATCGCTGCCCGCGGGTAGCGCTGGAAGTTGTCGGTACTGGCTTTCTTGCCCGCCGGTGACCCGCATTGAGTGCTGTATCCGTGGCGACGCCCCAGGCGGCGCCTTTGTTTGCGAGGGGTTCCGGCCTTGAGGTCGGAACCGCGACGATGAATTTGCTCAGGGACACGCGTATGGCAGTACGCCGTGCCCCTGCACTGGAGACGAGAGCATGAGCAACTGGCTGGTAGACAAGCTGATCCCTTCCATCATGCGTTCCGAGGCGAAGAAGAGCTCGGTTCCCGAAGGCCTGTGGCACAAGTGCCCGTCCTGCGAGGCGGTGCTGTACCGCCCGGAGCTGGAAAAGACCCTCGACGTCTGCCCCAAGTGCGATCACCACATGCGTATCGGCGCGCGCGCGCGCATCGATATCTTCCTCGATGAGGAAGGCCGCGAGGAGCTGGGCGCCGAGCTCGAACCGGTGGATCGCCTGAAGTTCCGCGACAGCAAGAAGTACAAGGACCGCCTGACTGCCGCGCAGAAGGACACGGGTGAAAAGGACGCGCTCATCTCCATGAGCGGCAAGCTGATGGGGCTGCCGGTCGTGGTCAGTGCGTTCGAGTTCTCCTTCATGGGCGGTTCCATGGGCTCCATCGTCGGCGAGCGCTTCGTGCGCGCCGCCAACTACGCCCTGGAAAACCGTTGCCCGATGATCTGTTTCTCCGCTTCGGGCGGGGCTCGGATGCAGGAGGCGCTGATCTCCCTGATGCAGATGGCCAAGACCTCCGCCGCGCTGGCCCGCCTGCGCGAAGAGGGCATCCCGTTCATCTCCGTGCTGACCGACCCGGTCTACGGTGGTGTATCTGCGAGCCTGGCAATGCTTGGCGACGTGATCGTCGGTGAGCCGCGTGCCCTGATCGGCTTCGCCGGCCCGCGCGTGATCGAGCAGACCGTTCGCGAGAAGCTGCCCGAAGGCTTCCAGCGCAGCGAGTTCCTGCTGGAGCACGGCGCCATCGACCTGATCATCCACCGTTCGGAAATGCGTCAGCGGCTCGCCAGCCTGCTGGCCAAGTTCACTCACACGCCAAGTACCGCACTCGCAGGATGACCCAACGTACCCTTGCCGACTGGCTCAGCTATCTCGAACAACTCCACCCCACGGCCATCGACATGGGGCTGGATCGCTCCCGTGAAGTGGCTGGCCGGCTTGGTCTGGGGCGCCCCGCGCCCCGCGTGGTGACCGTCACCGGTACCAATGGCAAGGGTTCCACCTGCGCCTTCCTCGCCGCTCTGCTCGGCGAGCAGGGCCAGCGTGTCGGCGTCTATAGCTCGCCGCACCTGCTGCGCTACAACGAGCGCGTGCTCATCGATGGTGTCGAAGCCAGCGATGAGGCACTCTGCGAAGCCTTCGCCGCCGTCGAGGCGGCCCGAGGCGATATCTCCCTGACCTACTTCGAAATGGGCACCCTCGCAGCCTTCTGGCTGTTCGAGCGCGCCAATCTCGATGCCGTGGTGCTGGAGGTCGGTCTGGGCGGCCGCCTGGATGCGGTCAATCTGATCGACTCCGATGTCGCCGCGGTCACCAGTATCGGCATCGACCACGCCGACTGGCTGGGTGATACCCGTGAGAGCGTGGCCTTCGAGAAGGCCGGAATCTTCCGCGCCGGCAAGCCTGCCGTCTGCGGTGATCTGGAGCCGCCGGCACCCATCATGGAGCAGGCACGCAAGCTCGGCTCGCCGCTGATCCTGCGCGGTCGTGACTTCGACCTGGCGATGGGGGAGAGCGACTGGCACTGGCGCGGCCGTTCCGCCACGGGTGAGGCGCTGAGCCTGCACAACCTGCCGCTGCTCGAGCTGCCGATGGAGAACGCGGCGCTGGCCTTGCAGGTCTATGCCCTGCTGGATCTGCCATGGCAGTCGGAGCAACTGGTTGCTGCGCTGCTGCGCACCCGAGTGACCGGGCGCCTGGACCGCCGCACCGTACAATGGCATGGCGAAGAGCGCCACTTGCTGCTCGACGTCGGGCATAATCCGCATGCTGCGCACTACCTTGCCAGCCGCCTGCGTGCCGCGCCGCCGAAGGGTGTGCGCCATGCAGTGTTCGGCCTGCTGGCGGACAAGGATCTCGACGGCGTACTGGAACCCGTGCTCGGCTTGGTGCAGGATTGGGCCGTCGCGCCGCTGCCCACAGGTCGCAGTCGCCCCGCCGCAGAGCTGGAAGCGGCGCTGCAGGTTCGCGGGGCGAGCGTCAGTTGCCACGGTGATATCGCCGCGGCGCTGGTGGCGCAGTGCGACGCAGCGGGCACCGATGACGAGATCCTGGTGTTTGGTTCGTTCTACAGCGTGGCGGATGCCCTGGAGTGGCTCGCCAAGGCTGCTCAATAAGTAGACCTAAGGGGAGTTGTGCATGGCGTTGCTCGATAAGGGGCTCAAGCAGCGGGTAGTCGGAGCGCTGGTGCTGCTGGCGCTGGCGGTGATCTTCCTGCCCATGCTGTTCTCCCGCGAGGATGATGTACGCCAGGTGGTGGTCGAGGCGCCGGTGATGCCCAAGCCGCCGGCTATGCCCACTGTCGAAGTGCAGCCAACCGAGGTCCCCGAACCGCAGGCCGAGGACGCGGACAATGCCGTGCCGATAGCCGAGGCAGCTCCAGCGCAGGTGCCTTCCGCCCCAATCGGCAGTCTCCCGGCCCAGCAGGCTCCACCCACTCAGCCCAAGGCTCCGGCCCCGCAGTCGGTTGCTCCCAAGCCGGCGCAGCCGCCTGCTCAGGTTCAGGCCGCCGCGCCTGCGGTCCCCGTGCAGCAACCGGCTCAGCGCCTGGACAGCAATAACCTGCCCGTGAGCTGGTCGGTGCAGTTGGCCAGCCTGTCCAACCGTGCTCGCGCCGATGAGCTGCAGAAGTCCCTGCGCAGCCAGGGCTACAACGCCTACGTGCGCAGCTTCGACGGCATGAACCGCGTGTTCGTCGGCCCGGTGGTCGAGCGCGCCGAGGCGGACCGCCTGCGTGACCAGCTCGGCAAGCAGCAGAAGCTCAATGGTTTCGTCGTGCGCTTCCAGCCTGAGCGCGGCTGATCCCGATCGTTAGCTTCTTTCAATCAGCCCCATGTCAAACTGGGGCTCTTCTAAATCGAAGGCCTCTGCTAAAATGCGGGGCCTTTCCGTTTCTGGGCCGCAACGTGGCATTTACCTGGGTCGATTGGACGATGATCGGCATCATCGTCATTTCCAGCCTGATCAGCTTGAGCCGTGGTTTCGTCAAGGAAGCCCTGTCGCTGGTCACCTGGATCGTAGCCGGTGCGGTCGCCTGGATGTTCGGCGGCGCTCTGGCCGAGCATCTCGCACCCTATATTCAGCTGCCCTCGGGGCGCGTTATTGCCGCCTGCGCGCTTCTTTTCGTCGTCACGCTATTGCTGGGCGCACTCGTCAATTTCCTTATCAGCGAGCTGGTGCGGGTGACCGGCATGTCCGGCACCGACCGCGTGCTCGGCATGGTGTTCGGTGGCGCCCGTGGCGTGCTGCTGGTGGTTTTACTGGTCGGTCTGCTGAGCCTTGCGCCGGTGCAGCAGGACCCGTGGTGGCAGCAATCGGTGCTGATGCCGCATTTCCTGATGGTCGCCGACTGGTCGAAGAACTTCATCCTGACGTTTGCCGGGCAGTGGATGTCCGGCGTTACCATCACTCCGCCATCCGGAGTGGGGTCTTTGCTGCCGGCCCAGTGACGGGCAGGCGAAGGCGACGGGCAGCCGTCGCCGCTACGGCAGGTCCGGTGGATACTGCCGAATACGGAATTGTTTTAGCCTGAACACCAACTAGGGGTTGCGTCGCATGTGTGGCATCGTCGGTATCGTGGGCAAGTCGAACGTCAATCAGGCGCTGTATGACGCCCTCACCGTTCTCCAGCATCGTGGCCAGGACGCTGCGGGTATCGTCACCTGTCAGGACGACCGTCTGTACCTGCGCAAGGACAACGGCCTGGTCCGTGATGTCTTCCAGCAGCGCCACATGCAGCGCCTGGTTGGCAAGATCGGCATCGGTCATGTCCGCTACCCGACTGCGGGCAGCTCCAGCTCGGCCGAAGCGCAGCCGTTCTACGTCAACTCGCCCTATGGCATCACCCTGGCGCACAACGGCAACCTGACCAACGTCGAGCAACTGGCCAAGGAAATCTACGAATCCGACCTGCGTCATGTGAACACCAACTCCGACTCGGAGGTGCTGCTCAACGTATTCGCCCATGAGCTGGCAGTGCGCAACAAGCTGCAGCCCACCGAGGAAGATGTGTTCGCCGCGGTGGCGGGCGTGCATGCCCGCTGCGTCGGCGGTTACGCCGTAGTGGCGATGATCACCGGCTACGGTATCGTCGGATTCCGCGATCCCCATGCGATCCGCCCGATCGTTTTCGGCCAGCGTCACACCGAGAACGGCGTGGAATACATGATCGCCTCGGAAAGCGTGGCCCTGGACGTCCTCGGCTTTACCCTGATCCGCGATCTGGCGCCGGGCGAAGCGGTGTACATCACCGAAGAAGGCAAACTGTTCACCCGCCAGTGCGCGGCCAACCCGCAGTACTCGCCGTGCATCTTCGAGCACGTCTACCTGGCCCGCCCGGACTCCATCATCGACGGTATCTCGGTCTACAAGGCGCGCCTGCGCATGGGCGAGAAGCTGGCCGACAAGATCCTCCGCGAGCGTCCCGATCACGACATCGACGTGGTCATACCGATCCCGGACACCAGCCGCACCGCCGCGCTGGAGCTGGCCAACCGTTTGGGCGTGAAGTTCCGCGAAGGCTTCGTAAAGAACCGCTACATCGGCCGTACCTTCATCATGCCCGGCCAGGCCGCGCGCAAGAAATCGGTGCGCCAGAAGCTCAATGCCATCGAGCTGGAATTCCGCGGCAAGAACGTGATGCTGGTGGACGACTCCATCGTCCGCGGCACCACCTGCAAGCAGATCATCCAGATGGCCCGTGAGGCCGGCGCGAAGAACGTCTACTTCTGCTCCGCCGCTCCCGCGGTGCGCTACCCCAACGTCTACGGCATCGACATGCCGAGCGCCCACGAGCTGATCGCGCACAACCGCAGCACCGAGGAAGTCGGCGAGCTGATCGGCGCCGACTGGCTGATCTACCAGGACCTGCAGGACCTGATCGAATCCACCGAGGGCGGCAAGATCAAGATCGACCACTTCGACTGCGCTGTGTTCAACGGTGAGTACGTCACCGGCGACGTCGACGAAGCCTATCTGAACAAGATCGACCAGGCGCGCAACGACGCCACCAAGACCAAGGGTGCCGCGGTCAGCGCCATCATCGATCTCTATAACGACTAAGGAGAGCAGGCATGGCTCAGGATTGGGAAGCCGGCCGGCTGGACAGCGACCTGGAGGGTGTCGGCTTCGACACCCTCGCAGTTCGCGCCGGGCAACGCCGCACCCCGGAGGCTGAACACGGCGAAGGCCTGTTCACCACCTCCAGCTATGTGTTTCGCAGCGCCGCCGATGCAGCCGCGCGTTTTGCCGGTGAAGTACCGGGCAACGTCTACTCGCGCTACACCAACCCCACGGTGCGTACCTTCGAGGAACGCATCGCCGCGTTGGAAGGCGCGGAGCAGGCGGTGGCCACGTCGACCGGCATGTCGGCCATCCTCTCGCTGGTGATGAGCCTGTGCAGCGCCGGCGACCACGTGCTGGTGTCGCGCAGCGTGTTCGGCTCGACCATCAGCCTGTTCGAGAAGTACTTCAAGCGCTTCGGCATCGAAGTGGACTACCCGCCGCTGAGCGACCTGAAAGCCTGGGAAGCGGCCTGCAAGCCGAACACCAAGCTGTTCTTCGTCGAATCGCCATCCAACCCGCTGGCTGAGCTGGTGGACATCGCCGCGCTGGCCGAGATTGCCCATGCCAAGGGCGCATTGCTGGCGGTGGACAACTGCTTCTGCACCCCGGCGCTGCAGCAGCCGCTGAAGCTGGGCGCGGACGTGGTCATCCACTCGGCGACCAAGTACATCGATGGCCAGGGCCGCACCATGGGCGGCGTGGTCGCTGGTCGCCGTGCCCAGATGGAGCCCGTCGTCGGGTTCCTGCGCACTGCTGGTCCGACACTCAGCCCATTCAACGCCTGGGTCTTCATCAAGGGGCTGGAAACCCTGCGCGTGCGCATGCAGGCCCACAGTGCCTCGGCCCAGCTGGTCGCCGAATGGCTGGAGCAGCAGCCAGGCGTGGAGCGCGTGTACTACGCAGGCCTGGCCAGTCATCCGCAGCACGAACTGGCCAAGCGTCAGCAGAAGGGCTTCGGTGCGGTGGTGAGCTTTGAGGTGAAGGGTGACAAGGCCGCAGCCTGGCGCTGCATCGACGCCACCCGGATGATCTCCATCACGACCAACCTGGGTGACACCAAGACCACGATCGCTCACCCGGCCACCACGTCCCATGGCCGTCTGTCGCCGCTGGAGCGTGAGAGCGCGGGCATCCGTGACAATCTGATCCGCGTCGCCGTGGGCCTCGAAGATGTCGATGACATCAAGGCTGACCTGGCACGAGGCCTGGCGGCACTGTGAGCATGATGGACGCCCTGGGCAATGGCCGGGTGGTGCTGGTCACTGGCGCCGCGCACGGTATCGGCCTGGGTATCGCTGCCTGGCTGGTTGCCGAGGGCTGGCAGGTGGTGCTCGCGGATATCGACCGCGAGCGCGGCCCGAAAGTGGCTGCGGCGTTGGGCGAGCGTGCCAGTTTCATTGCGCTGGATGTGGCGAGCGAAGGGCAGGTCGCGGCGGCTGTGGCCGAGTTGATCGGCCAGTTCGGTCGCCTGGATGCGCTGGTGAGCAACGCTGCGATCGCCCGACCACACAATACGGCGCTCGAAGGTCTCGGCCTGAACGAGTGGAACCGTACCCTGGCAGTGAACCTCACCGGTCCGATGCTGCTGGCCAAGCACTGTGCGCCGTACCTGCGCGCGCACAGCGGCGCCATCGTCAACATCGCTTCCACGCGGGCGCACCAGTCCGAGCCGAATTCCGAAGCCTATGCGGCGAGCAAGGGTGGGCTGCTGTCGCTCACCCACGCTCTGGCCGGCAGCCTGGGGCCGGACATTCGCGTCAATGCGATTTCCCCCGGCTGGATCGACGCCCGCGACTTGCGCGAGCGCGAAGCGGAGCCTTTGACTGAGCTGGACCATGACCAGCACCTGGTCGGTCGCGTCGGTACGGTAGAGGACATTGCCTCGGCAGTTGCCTGGCTGATCGGCGACAGCGCCGGCTTCGTCACCGGCCAGGAACTGGTGATCGACGGCGGCATGACACGCAAGATGATCTACCTCGACTGAGTGTCGGGTGCAGAAGAGGAGGGCGGCCCGAGGGTCGCCCTTTTCTTTTTCGGCCGGTTCTGGCGTTGGCAGCTTGAATATCGGCGCCCAGCTGCAGGAGCGGGCTGCCGGCGATCACGCGCAGGATGCGCCCTGGCAGGTTGGCGCCATGTCTTCCTGAGGGGCGTTTGTTCTCGGGGCCGTGTTCGATAACGGTGCGCCGAAACTTTTTCGGTAGAAAATGAAAAAAAGTTCAATCAGGGCATTGACTTAGGTTCTGTCGGCTGTAGAATGCGCCCCACTTCGAGACGAAGGGTGATTAGCTCAGCTGGGAGAGCATCTGCCTTACAAGCAGAGGGTCGGCGGTTCGATCCCGTCATCACCCACCACTCTCGCAAGTTACGCGCAGCGGTAGTTCAGTCGGTTAGAATACCGGCCTGTCACGCCGGGGGTCGCGGGTTCGAGTCCCGTCCGCTGCGCCATTTCCCCCTCCTTGGTTCCTACCCCGAACCGGTCTGTCGAGTGATTCACTCCAGGCGCCAGGAGGTTGCTGTACCGGACGAAAGTCCAACCGACACGCAGCGGTAGTTCAGTCGGTTAGAATACCGGCCTGTCACGCCGGGGGTCGCGGGTTCGAGTCCCGTCCGCTGCGCCATATTCGAAAGCCCTCAGGTAGCAATACCTGAGGGCTTTTTCGTTTCCGTCCGAAAAATCCTGCAGCCTTCTGTAAGACGCTGTCACAGGTCGTTCACCTTCGGCGTCTAGCTTTTTCACCGTGGTCTTTGCTAAAACCCGATCGAACGGTCAGGAGAAAGCCAATGGATGACTATCAGGAAGAACTGCTGGAACTGCATGCCGTGGAGCAGGATCTGCCGGAGCCGGCGGACGACGCCACGGAGATGTGATCAGGCGCCTTGGCGCTGTGCGCGGCGGAACTCGCCCGGTGTCTGACCGCTCCAGCGCTTGAAGGCCCGCTGGAAGGCTTCCGCGGAGGCAAAGCCGAGCAGGTAGGCGATCTCGCCAAAGGCCAGGTCGGTGTCGCGGATGTAGATCATCGCCAGGTCGCGGCGGGTGTCGTTGAGGATGCTGCGGAACTGCGTGCCTTCTTCGGCCAGCTTTCGGCGCAGCGTCCAGGTTGGCAGCTTCAGCCTCGCGGCGACTTCTTCGAGGTCCGGTTCACGACCATTAAGCATCGGGCCCAGCAATTGGGCCACACGCTCGCGCAGGCTGCGCGTGCGGGTGAGTTGCTCCAGTTCCTTCTCGCAGATATCCAGCAATTGCCGCCAGGTGCTCGGACAGTGGTCCGGATTGCTGCGCGCCAGCGTCGCCTGGTCCAGGCGCAGCTGGTTGTGCTCGGCGCCGAACTCCACCGCGCAGCCGAGCCTTTCCTCGAAGCGTGGTGCCCAGGTCGGCGCCGGATATTCGATCTCAATCTTCTCCGGGCGCAGCGGCTGCGCGCCGATGCTGCCAAGCATGCTCACCCAGCCGGCCAGCACCGAGTCCACCACGAAACGGTTGTAGGCGTTGTACGGGCTGATGGAGTAGAAGCGCAGCCAGGCGCCGCTGGCATCCTCGATGAAGCTGCTCTGGCCGCGGTAGTTCTGTGCATACAGCGGCTCGAAACGGATCAGTGCGCGGGCAGCGGCACGCAGGTTCGGCGCCTGCGCGGCGGTGACGCCGGCCAGGCCGCTCTGGCTCGGTCGGCTCAGTTGGCCCATGCGCAGGCCAAGGGCGGGATCGCCGCTCTGCTGGATGGCGGCGTGGCCCAGACGCATGTAGCGCGGGATCGACAGGCGCGCGCCGGGTTCGCCCAGGCGCGCCGCGTCCAGCCCGTATTGTTGAAGCAGGGGCTGCGGGGCGACACCGCTTTCCGCCAGCGCGTCGGCGAGGCTGTGGACGAAACCCACCGACAGATCGCCGAGACGCATGGTCGGACGGTTCATAGCCAGAGGTTGATCAGGCGCGCACCGGGGCCGTCGGGCGCCAGGGTGTGGCTGTCGCCGCTGACCACCAGGCTGCGGCCGTCGCTGCCCAGGTCCCAGAGGTGGCCGCGCAGGAACACGGTGATGCCGGCGTGGGCGCCACTTTCACCGAGGCGGCCAGCCAGTGCCAGGAGCTCCCACGCTTCGCCTTCGGTGAGGTCGCCCGGCTTGAGCGTTACGTCGCCGGGAGTCGGCGCGCCGTTGTAGCCCTTCCACGGTTTGCTCCAGTTGCCATTGCCGGTGAGGAAGGCCGGAACGACGACCAGGTCCGGTTTCTGCGGGGCCAGCGCGGAGTAGCTCGCCGGGTACCAGCTGTCCGCGCAGATCAGCACGCCCAGGCGTCCGGCCGGAGTCTGCAGGACCTGCAGGTCATCCGGGTCGCCGCCACGGGTGATGCCCTTCTCGTCGTCGATCGGGAACAGCTTGCGTTGCGGCTTGCCCAGCGGCAGACCGTCGCTGCCGAAGACCTGGGTGACGTTGTAGAGGCGACCATTGCCGGTTCGGATCTGGCCTTCGACGATGCGCGGGTTGGGCAGCACGATGGAGCCGGCGACCAGGGTCACGCCGAACTCCTTGGCCAGCCCCCCGAATAGTGTCTGGTAGTCGTGGGCCATGTCCACCGCCTTCATGCGGAACAGGGCGTCGGCCATGCGGTCCTCGCCTTTGGCGCCGAGCCAGCCGCGCGCGACTTTCAGCGGGTTGCTGGCGATCATCCATTCCATGGCTTCGTCGAGGTGCTCGGTCTGGTAGACCTCCGGTTTCTCGCCGGCGGCCACCAGCCAGGTACCGATGTGCTCGGGGAACACCACCACGGTACGCGGGTTGATCAGACCCTCGTCGCGGGCCTTGGCCAGGTAGGCTCGGAACTTCAGGTGCAGGCGTTCGACGCTCTGGTAGTCCTGAGTGAACAGCTCCGGCTGCACGCCCAGCAGGTTGCCGCGTTCGGACGGCTGCCCCTGGTTGAGCGCGACTTGGCTGCGCAGGTCGGACAGGTAGTGGCCCACCGGGCGGCGCTCCGCCCAGCCGGCATAACCGGCGAAGAGGATGACCAGGACGAGGAAGATCAGCTTGCGCATAAAGGACGGGTACTCATGGGATGCACCACAGGGTAGGGGTTGCGCCGGGCATTGCCAAGAAGGGGTGTCATCTTTGGTCAGTAACTTGTCATTTTCGATCATTGAGCGGCGAGGGCGCGCTCCTTAGAGTCTGCCCCATACCGACCGCGCCCCATGCCTCGCCGTTCCACGACTGCGGGCTGAGGGCGCGGCATCATCGTGAATGCCGGAGGAAACATGACCGCCACTTACCCGCACCTGCTCGCGCCGCTGGACCTGGGTTTCACCACCCTGCGCAACCGCACCCTGATGGGCTCCATGCACACCGGCCTGGAAGAGAAGCCCCAGGGCTTCGAGCGCATGGCGGCCTACTTCGCCGAGCGCGCCCGCGGTGGCGTCGGTCTGATGGTCACCGGCGGGATCGGCCCGAACGAGGAGGGCGGTGTGTATTCCGGTGCGGCCAAGCTGAGCACCCCGGAAGAAGCCGAGAAGCACAAGATCGTCACCCAGGCGGTGCACGAGGCGGGCGGCAAGATCTGCATGCAGATCCTCCACGCCGGCCGTTATGCCTACAGCCCCAAGTCCGTCGCGCCCAGCGCCATCCAGGCGCCGATCAACCCGTTCAAGCCGCGCGAGCTGGATGAAGAAGGCATCGAGAAGCAGATCGCCGACTTCGTCAATTGCTCGAGCCTGGCACAGGTGGCTGGCTACGACGGCGTCGAGATCATGGGGTCGGAAGGCTACTTCATCAACCAGTTCCTGGTCGCCCACACCAACCACCGCACCGACCGCTGGGGCGGCAGCTACGAGAACCGCATGCGCCTGCCGGTGGAAATCGTCCGCCGTGTGCGCGAGGCCGTTGGCCCTGACTTCATCATCATCTATCGCCTGTCGATGCTCGATCTGGTGGAAGGTGGCAGCACCTGGGACGAGATCGTCCTGCTGGCCAAGGCCATCGAAAAGGCTGGCGCGACCATCATCAACACCGGTATCGGCTGGCACGAAGCGCGTATCCCGACCATCGCCACCAAGGTGCCTCGCGCGGCCTTCACCAAGGTCACCGCCAAGCTGCGCGGTGAGATTGGTATCCCGCTGATCACCACCAACCGCATCAATACCCCGGAAATCGCCGAGCAGGTACTGGCCGAAGGCGACGCCGACATGGTGTCCATGGCCCGTCCATTCCTCGCCGACCCGGACTTCGTCAACAAGGCCGCCGATGGCCGCGCCGACGAAATCAACACCTGCATCGGTTGTAACCAGGCCTGCCTGGACCACACCTTCGGCGGCAAGCTGACCAGTTGCCTGGTGAACCCGCGCGCCTGCCACGAGACCGAGCTGAACTACATCCCCACTACCCACGTGAAGAAGATCGCCGTGGTTGGTGCCGGCCCCGCCGGCCTGTCGGCCGCTACCGTGGCTGCCGAGCGTGGCCACGAGGTGACCCTGTTCGACGCTGCTGGCGAGATCGGTGGCCAGTTCAACGTCGCCAAGCGAGTACCGGGCAAGGAGGAGTTCTACGAGACCCTGCGTTATTTCAAGCGCAAGGTGGAAACCACCGGCGTGAACCTGCAGTTGAACACCCGCGTCAGCGTTGACGACCTGGTCAAGGGCGGCTTCGACGAGATCATCCTCGCCACCGGTATCGTGCCGCGCACGCCGGCCATTCCGGGTATCGAGAATGCCAAGGTGATCAGCTACCTGGACGCTATCCTCGAGCGCAAACCGGTCGGCAACAGTGTCGCGGTGATCGGCGCCGGCGGCATCGGTTTCGACGTCTCCGAGTACATCACCCATGCCGGCGAATCCACCAGCCTGGATCGCCATGCCTTCTGGCAGGAGTGGGGCATCGACGAGAACCTGGAGGCCCGTGGCGGCATCGCCGGCATCCAGGCTCACCCGCACGCCGCGGCGCGCCAGGTGTTTCTGCTGCAGCGCAAGAAGTCCAAGGTCGGTGACGGCCTGGGCAAGACCACCGGCTGGATCCACCGCACCGGCCTGAAGAACAAGCAGGTGCAGATGCTCAACAGCGTCGAGTACCTCAAGGTCGACAACGACGGTCTGCACATCAGCATCGCCGGCGGCGAGCCGCAGTTGCTGCCGGTAGATACCGTGGTGATCTGCGCCGGCCAGGACCCGCTGCGCGAGCTGCATGACGGCCTGGTCGCTGCCGGTCAGAGCGTCCACCTGATCGGCGGCGCTGACGTGGCGGCGGAACTGGACGCCAAGCGCGCCATCAACCAGGGCTCGCGCCTCGCTGCCGAGATCTGATTCACAAAAACGGGCCCGGAAAAGTTCCCTTCCGGGCCCGGAAATCGCTTCGGAAATCTAACCGCGTCACAGAATTATCCAGCCAGTTAACCGCCCGGCCTGACCGCCGGGGCGGGTGCCAACCCAGTCACATTGCCTGCGACATTAATTCCCCTAGACTTGCTCGGATGTCGGGATTTTCCCGCTGTCTGGGTGCTGCATTTCTGACAGACCCTTTTCTCCAGACTTCCTCCCGCACCAGCCCAGAGGTCAATCGATGAGCATGCAGAAGAAGCCTCAAATGGTGGAAGCCGTGGTCTTCTTCAATGACCGTGGCGTCTGCAAGGAAATGCTCTACCCCGAATTCGAGGCGCTGCTCGACAACGTCGTGCAGATGCCGGAGTACGCCGATCAGCAGATGCAGCTGGCCTATGTGCTGATCAACCCGCGCCTGATGGTCAAGGCGGTCGTGTTCTTCTACCTGGACTTCGACGAGAAGGGCGAAGCTGATCGTGGCTGGAACCTGCCGCTGCGCAACCTGGCTGATCGCGCCGGTCGCGGCCCGGACATGGGCGCCGGGCCGATCCGCCTGGCCTGCCGCAGCCAGTGCCCGGTGTCCTGGCACCAGATGCACCTGTGGGATCCGGTCCTGGATGCCAGCCAGAACCATCTGGTGCAACTGCGCGAAGCGGTGAAGCGCAACAATCTCGGTGTGCTGGTGGAAGAAGAGCCGGCCGCAGTCGAGCTCGCTCGCTTGCAGATGGCCGACGAGCACCAGTGGTACGCACCTGCCGAAGAGTCCCGCGAAGAAGCCGAAAAACTGGCCCGAGCGATGCTCGAGGAGCATCAGCTGAAGACCGCCGAGCTGCTCGGCCAGCATGAGGCTCGTCTGTCGCAGATCAGTCAGCAGCACGAACAGGAACTCAGCCGCCTGAAGCTCGGCGCGCAGGAGCAGATCAAGGTGTTGCAGGCCGAACTTGCTGCCCTGCGCGAGGGCCTGAAGCGTGAGGAAGAGATCAATACCGGCCTGCGACGTGAACTGGACGGCCAGGCCAACGGCTTCCAGCGCGGGCGCGAGGAGCTGACCGCGCAACTGCGGCATATCGAACAGAGCGGCCGCGACGAGCTGGAGCAACTGCGCCAGCAGATCGAGGACGAATCCCGTGCCCGCATGGCCAGCCTGGAAGCGCGCTACAAGGAGCAGATTTCCGTCCGCGACGTCGAGCTGGGCTACCGCAACGAGCTGGACCAGCAGTTGCAGCAGGAGAACCAGCAACTGCGCACGGAAGCTGAACAGTTGCGCGAGGAAACCGTCCAGCTGCGCCAGGTCGCCGCACAACTGCAGAAGGGCGCCGAGGGCCTTCGCCTGGAGCTGGATTCACTCTCCGCCAGGACGGCCGATGGCGCGGTGCTGGAGCGCCTGGCGGGCATGGGGGTGATCTTCGTGGTGTACCATCCCGGCGCCGGTCATCTGACCCTGTCGCTGCAGGATGTCGCCCGTTACCAGGAAAACCCCATGGCCTACGCCGCGGCCAAGTGCTTCGTCGCCGAAGACCAGTACCGCAGCTGGCTCG
The DNA here is from genome assembly GCF_057180225.1 of Pseudomonas sp. BB438. Taxonomy (NCBI): domain Bacteria; kingdom Pseudomonadati; phylum Pseudomonadota; class Gammaproteobacteria; order Pseudomonadales; family Pseudomonadaceae; genus Pseudomonas; species Pseudomonas sp. BB438. The sequence goes on along the minus strand of NZ_CM170001.1, from coordinate 4,566,104 downwards.
CCCACTACCAGCAACCCGCCTGCGAAGGACGCCTGTCCAATGGCGAGCGCTGCGCCATGCCCATCGATCGCGTGGAAACCCCCGGCCGCTTCGTCGACGGCGACAGCAACTGTTGCTCCCGACACAAGACCACTGGCCGCCTGCGCAGCGTCACCAGCGGCTGACCGGGGCGTCGTGCGCTTCCCCGACTGGCGCCCTGACGCTCCCCTGCAACGCCTCTACCTGGATTGGCTCGACCGCGCCGGCGTCGAGCTGGCGTTGTTGCGCCTGGACCTCGTGGACGCGCAGGTCTCCGGCAACAACTGGTTCAAGCTCGCCCCTTATCTCCAGCAAGCCGCCGACCTGGGCCATCACGGCGTGATGACCCTGGGCGGCGCCCATTCCAACCACTTGCACGCGGTGGCGGCGGCCGGCGCGCGATTCGGCTTCGAGACCGTGGGACTGCTGCGCGGAGAAGAGCAGGACAATCCCACGGTGGCTGATCTGCGCCAGCTCGGCATGCAGCTCCACTGGCTCGGCTATGGCGGTTATCGCCGGCGTCACGACGCTGGTTTCTGGACGCCCTGGCGCGAGCGCTACCCCCGGTTGCTGGCGGTGGGCGAGGGTGGCGGAGGGCTCGCGGGGGCGCAAGGCTGCTCGCCGTTGGTTGCGCGGATTCGCGAGCAACTCGTCGAGATCGGCTGGGCTGACTATCAGCAGCTCTGGGTCGCCTGCGGCACCGGTACGACCCTGGCCGGCCTGGTGCTGGGTGAGCGCGGCGCGCATCCTGTGGTCGGTGCCATGGCGGTGCCTCCGGGGCACGGTATTGAAACACAGGTGCCTGAACTGTTGAGGGAGGGCGGCGCGGGCGATGCCGGATACCGGCTGATCGATGCCAGCCGTGGCGGCTTTGCGCGGATCGACGCGGCACTGGCACGCTTCATCCTCGCAACCGAAGCCGCAAGCGGCGTACCGCTGGAGCCCCTGTACACCGGCAAACTGTTGCTGGCCTTGCGCGATGAGATCGCAGAAGGGCGCATCGAGCGCGGCGCTCGCATTGTCGCGATCCACGGTGGCGGTCTGCAGGGGCGGCGGGCGCTGGATGAAGCATTGAAAGCGCTGGCTGTTCAGCGCGAATAGCCGCTGTGCACCCGCGGCCAACGGTCGCCCACCAGGAACAGCCGTTCCTGCTCCCGCCAGCGGCCGTGCCGTTGCTCCAGGCGCACCAGCATCTGCGGGAAGCCGTCTTCGGGCAGCTCGGCCAGCCAGGTGGCGAAGCGCGCTGCGCTCCAGCATTCATCTTCGACTGTCGGAGATAGCCAGGCCTTGCGCGACAGCGCCTGCCAGCCGTGCGGATGCAGGGCATGGTAGGCCGGCCAGGCGCGCCGATGCAGCCAGCGGCCGCGCTGGTGGTTGTCGCTGGCGCCTACGGGGGGTGGACAGGGCGTGGGCCAGGAGTAGAACAGGTAGCCGCCGAGCCACAGTCCGGGGGCCGGCTCCGCGCGACTGAACTGGCGTACGACGGCGAGGCCTTCCGTGGTGGACGAGAGCGGCAACTGGTGCTGGTAGAAGTGTTCGATCTTGCGCAGCAGGTGGTCTTCGGCGCCTGGGCCGAGCCAGGCGTTCGGGCCGTCGTCGCTGGGGCCGAGGTAGAGCTTGATGGCCAGTTCGAGGTGATGCAGGCCGTCGTCGTCCTCCAGCAGCAGGTCCAGTTCGCCGAGGGTCTGGCCGTTGTCGCGCACCGGCAGGTTGGCCGCCAGCAGGCGCAGGTCCGGCGCGTGCTCCAGCGCGTATTGCCAGAGGCGTTCGTAGTAGCGGCCCAGGCGCTGGTGTGGCGCGGATTCGAGCTGTTCCAGCAATTCGCCTGGCGATCGTTCCTGGGTGTGCAGCCAGGCGGCCAGCAGCGCGGGCTGCGAGTACCAGCGACTGGCACTCAGCGGATGGCGCAGGGCGGGGCTGCCGGGTTGCAGCAGGGGCGGGGAGAGCAGCGTCCAGGCAAGGTCGCGGACCTGCGGCTGGCGCAGGTCGATCAGCAGCTCGTCGAGCAGTGCGGTGAAGTCGGTCATCCGTGAAGCCTAGCCGTTATGGTCGTGCTCCGGCCACGCGTGGTTTGCCGCTGCTTCCGCGTTTCGCCCATAATTCCGACACTCAAGTAGCGCAACGCCGTCCGGAGTCCCATGGAACCCTTTCGCAATATCGGCATCATCGGCCGCCTGGGCAGCACCCAGGTTCTGGAAACCATCCGTCGGCTGAAGAAATTCCTCACCGAGCGCCACCTGCATGTGATCCTCGAGGACACCATTGCCGAGGTCCTGCCGGGCCACGGCCTGCAGACCTGCTCGCGAAAGATCATGGGAGAAATCTGCGACCTGGTCATCGTGGTCGGCGGCGACGGCAGCATGCTCGGCGCCGCGCGCGCCCTGGCCCGCCACAAGGTGCCGGTGCTGGGGATCAACCGTGGCAGCCTGGGCTTCCTCACCGATATTCGCCCTGACGAGCTGGAGACCAAGGTGGCCGAAGTGCTCGGTGGCCAGTACATCGTCGAGAGCCGCTTCCTGCTGGATGCACTGGTGCGCCGCCACGGCGAATCCATCGGCCAGGGCGACGCGCTGAACGACGTGGTGCTGCACCCCGGCAAGTCCACGCGGATGATCGAGTTCGAGCTGTACATCGACGGCCAGTTCGTCTGCAGCCAGAAGGCCGACGGTCTGATCGTCGCCACCCCGACCGGCTCCACTGCCTACGCGCTGTCTGCCGGCGGCCCGATCATGCATCCGAAGCTGGATGCCATCGTGGTCGTGCCAATGTACCCGCACATGCTCTCCAGTCGGCCCATCGTGGTCGACGGCAACAGTGAGCTGAAGATCGTCGTCTCGCCGAACATGCAGATCTACCCGCAGGTTTCCTGCGACGGCCAGAACCACTTCACCTGCGCGCCGGGCGACACCGTCACGGTGAGCAAGAAGCCGCAGAAGTTGCGCCTGATCCACCCGATCGACCACAACTACTACGAGGTCTGCCGGACCAAGCTGGGCTGGGGCAGCCGCCTCGGGAGCAGCGAGTGATGGAACTCGATCCTGCACGCGGCTATGACCTGATCGGCGACATCCACGGCTGCGCGCACACCCTCGACCACCTGCTGGAGCGCCTCGGCTACCGGCTGCAGGGCGGCGTGTGGCGACATTCGAGGCGTCAGGCGTTGTTCCTCGGCGACATCATCGACCGTGGCCCGCGCATCCGTGAGGCCTTGCACCGGGTGCACGACATGGTGGCCGCCGGCGAAGCGCTGTGCATCATGGGCAACCACGAATTCAATGCGCTCGGCTGGTCCACGCCGGCCGCACCGGGCAGCGGCCGGCAGTACGTGCGCGAGCACACCCCGCGCCATGCCCGGCTGATCCGGGAGACGCTGGAACAGTTCGAAGGTCACCCGGCGGACTGGCGCGACTTCCTCGGATGGTTCCAGGAGATGCCGCTGTTCCTCGATTCCGGGCGCTTCCGCATGGTCCATGCCTGCTGGGACCACGACGTGATCGACGCGCTGCGGCAGCAATTCCCGGATGGTCGCATCGACGAAGCCTTCCTCATGGCTACCGCCGAGCCGGGCAGCTTTGCCCAGCAGGCCTGCGACCGCCTGCTGCGTGGGACCGACATGCGCCTGCCCAACGGCCTGACGCTGACCGGCAGCGACGGTTTCACCCGCGCCTTTTTCCGCACCAAGTTCTGGGAAGAGGACCGCGCGCCGGAAACCTACGGCGACATCGTGTTCCAGCCCGATGCGCTGCCCGACGAAGTGGCCAGCGAGCGCCTGAGCGAGGAGCAGAAGTCCCGGCTGCTGACCTACGGCGCCGACGAGCCGCTGCTGTTCGTCGGCCACTACTGGCGGCGTGGCACGCCGGCACCGATCCGCCCGAACCTCGCCTGCCTGGACTACAGCGCGGTGATGTACGGCAAGCTCGCCGCCTATCGGCTGGACGAGGAAACGCGGCTGGACCGCAACAAGTTCGTTTGGGTGGATGTGAAGCGTCCGGAGGGCGATGAGTGAGCGCGGTTGAAGCGATGCGGTTGCCGGCGGCAGTCGACCTGGGAGCGTTCGTCGGCCTGCTGCGCCGCCTGAACGTGCCGTTCCGGGTCAGCGAGGAGTCGGGCGAACAGGTGCTCTGGGTACCCAACTCCCAACTGGCCGAGCAGGTGCGCAGCCTGTACGAACGTTATCCACAGGGCGATCCGGAGTTCACCGTGCACGCAGAGCCCCAGCGCCGCGGGCCAGGTTTCGTGCAGCAGTTGAAGTTGAGCCGGATGACGGCGTTGGTGCTGCTGGTGACCTTCGTGGTAGCGGCCATCACCCTGCTCGGGACCACGCCGGAGACGCTGCGCTGGTTCACTTTCCAGAACTTCCAGATGGTTGGCGAGGATCGCGCGCTGTTCTATCCGTTGTCCGACTCGCTGGCGCAGGGGCAGTGGTGGCGCCTGTTCACGCCCATGCTGATCCACTTCGGCTGGCTGCACCTGGCGATGAACGCGATGTGGTACTGGGAGCTGGGCCGGCGCATCGAGTATCGCCAGGGGGCATGGATGCTGCTGGGGCTGAGCCTGGGCTTCGGCCTGGTGTCGAACCTGGTGCAGTACAGCTGGAGCGGTCCGAGCCTGTTCGGCGGCTTGTCCGGTGTGCTTTACGGCCTGCTCGGCCACTGCTGGATCTTCCAGCGCATGGCGCCCACGCCGGCCTACCACCTGCCCAAGGGCGTGGTGGCGATGATGCTGATCTGGCTCCTGGTGTGCCTGTCCGGCGTGATCGATCTGCTCGGCTTCGGCTCCATCGCCAACGGTGCCCACGTCGGTGGACTGGTGGCGGGTTGCGTGAGCGGCCTGATCGGCGGGCTGTTGGCGCGGCGTCGGGCAGTCTGATGCTGAACCTGCGGGAGCGGGCCGATCTGCGCAACCGATTGACTGGCGTTCGTGCGCGCGAGGCTTTCGCCCGGTAGAATGCCGGCTTCGTTTTTCCCCTGCAGGAGCCGGCCCATGTCGTCCTTCGCCGAAATGATCCAGAACATCACCCCGGAAATCTACGAGAGCCTCAAGCTGGCCGTGGAAATCGGCAAGTGGCCAGATGGCCGCAAACTGTCCCAGGAGCAGAAGGAGCTGTCGCTGCAGGCCATGATCGCCTGGGAGACGGACAATCTCCCCGAGGACCAGCGCACCGGCTACATGGGCCCGCAGGAATGCGCGTCCCACGCCGAGCCGATTCCGAACATGATTTTCTCCTCCAATTCGCTGCACTGATGCAGGAGCTTGGACGCGGCGCCCTGGACAAGATGTCGGCGCGCCTTGAAAGCCCCGTGCAGTACGCCTTCCGCCTGGGCGATGCGCAGGTCCCGGTCAATCCGCTGATCGGCAGGACGGTGCGCCTGGAGTACCTGGGCGAGATCCACTGCTGCCATTGCGGGCGCAGGACGAAGAAGAGCTTCGCCCAGGGCTACTGCTATCCGTGCTTCACCAAGCTGGCGCAATGCGACAGCTGCATCATGAGCCCGGAAAAGTGCCACTTCGAGGAAGGCTCCTGCCGTGAGCCGGAGTGGGGCGAGCGCTTCTGCATGACCGACCACGTGGTCTACCTGGCCAACTCCTCGGGAGCGAAGGTGGGGATTACCCGCGCCACCCAGGTGCCGACCCGCTGGATTGACCAAGGGGCGCGCCAGGCGCTACCGATCATGCGCGTGGCGACCCGCCAGCAGTCCGGTTTCGTCGAGGACCTGCTGCGCAGCCAGGTCACCGACCGCACCAACTGGCGCGCGCTGCTCAAGGGCGAGGCCGAGCCGCTGGACCTGGTGGCGCTGCGCGAGCAGATCTTCGACGCTTGCGCCGAGGGTATCGTCGCTCTGCAGCAGCGCTTCGGCCTGCAGGCGATCCAGCCGGTGATCGACATGGACCCCATCGAGATCAGCTATCCGGTGGAGGCCTACCTGGCCAAGATCACCAGCTTCGATCTGGACAAGACGCCGGTGGTCGAGGGTACCCTGCAGGGTATCAAGGGCCAGTACCTGATCTTCGATACCGGCGTGATCAACGTGCGCAAATTCACCGCGTACCAACTGGCCATCAGCGCCTGATCGAACCTGCATTGAATTTTCGGCGCGCAGCTCTCATCTAGAGAACGATGCATCCAGGGATAGATGCGTTCCCGACTCGCCCGCGCCGTTCCCAATCGCTAGAGTCAGTATTCCTCCGGCCGGCCCATCCTGCCCGCCGCCTTCCAAGGGGCCAAAAGCCATGCGTACCGAGCAACCGAAAGTCATCTACCTCAAGGACTATCAGGCACCCGAGTACCTGATTGACGAGACCAACCTGACCTTCGAGCTGTACGAGGACCACACCCTGGTCCACGCCCAGCTGGTGATGCGCCGCAACCCTGAGCGTGGCGACGGTCTGCCGCCCCTGGTGCTCGATGGCCAGCAGCTGGAGCTGCTGTCGGTGGCGCTGGATGACCAGGCCCTCGAAGCCGGCCAGTACCAGCTCGACGAGAATCACCTGACCCTGCAGCCGACGGCGAAGACCTTCACCGTCGACAGCACCGTGCGCATCCACCCGGAAAGCAACACCGCGCTGGAAGGCCTGTACAAGTCCGGCAAGATGTTCTGCACCCAGTGCGAGGCCGAGGGCTTCCGCAAGATCACCTACTACCTCGACCGCCCGGACGTGATGAGCAGCTTCACCACCACGCTGTCGGCCGAGCAGCACCAGTACCCGGTGCTGCTGTCCAACGGCAACCCGGTGGCCAGCGGCTCGGAAGAGGGAGGTCGCCACTGGGCAACCTGGCAGGATCCGTTCAAGAAGCCGGCCTACCTGTTCGCCCTGGTCGCCGGTGACCTCTGGTGCGTGGAAGACCAGTTCACCACCATGAGCGAGCGCGACGTCACCCTGCGCATCTATGTCGAGCCGGAGAACATCGACAAGGTCCAGCACGCCATGGACAGCCTGAAGAATTCCATGCGCTGGGACGAGAAGGTCTATGGCCGCGAGTATGACCTGGACATCTTCATGATCGTCGCGGTCAACGACTTCAACATGGGCGCCATGGAGAACAAGGGCCTCAACATCTTCAATTCCAGTTGCGTGCTGGCCAAGGCCGAAACCGCGACTGACGCTGCTCACCAGCGCGTCGAAGGCGTGGTCGCCCACGAGTACTTCCACAACTGGTCGGGCAACCGCGTGACCTGCCGCGACTGGTTCCAGCTGTCGCTCAAGGAAGGCTTCACCGTATTCCGCGACAGCGAATTCTCCGCCGACATGAATTCGCGCACCGTCAAGCGCGTCGAGGACGTGGCCTTCCTGCGCACCAACCAGTTCGCCGAGGACGCCGGCCCCATGGCGCACCCGGTGCGCCCGGATTCCTTCATCGAGATTTCCAACTTCTACACCCTGACCGTCTACGAGAAGGGTTCGGAAGTGGTTCGCATGATCCACACCCTGCTGGGCGCCGATGGCTTCCGCAAGGGCACCGACCTGTACTTCGAGCGACATGACGGCCAGGCCGTGACCTGCGACGACTTCGTCAAGGCCATGGAAGACGCCAACGGTGTCGACCTCACCCAGTTCAAGCGCTGGTACAGCCAATCCGGTACGCCACGCCTGGCAGTGGAGGAAAGCTTCGACGCCGCTGCGCAGAGCTACACCCTGACCTTCCGCCAGAGCTGCCCGGCCACGCCGGGGCAGAGCGAGAAGCAGCCGTTCGTCATTCCGGTGCAGATGGGCCTGATCGACAAGCTGGGCAATGCCCTGTCGCTGCGTCTGCAGGGTGAAGAACACGCCCACGGCAGCGACCGTGTACTGCAGGTCACCGAGGCCGAGCAGTCGTTCACCTTCGTCGGGCTCGCGGAGAAGCCGCTGCCGTCGCTGCTGCGTGGTTTCTCGGCGCCAGTGAAGCTGAGCTTCCCGTACAACCGCGATCAGCTGATGTTCCTCATGCAGTTTGATGAGGACGGCTTCAATCGCTGGGAAGCGGGCCAGCAGCTGTCCGTGCAGGTCCTGCAGGACCTGGTCGGCCAGCACCAGCGTGGCGAGCAGCTTGTCCTGGATGATCGCCTGATCACTGCCTTCCGCACCCTGCTGCTGGACACCGGACTGGACCAGGCCATGGTTGCCGAGATGCTCTCGCTGCCGAGCGAGGCGTACCTTACCGAGATCAGCGACGTGGCTGACGTCGAGGCGATCCACGCAGCCCGTGAGTTCGCTCGCCAGCAGATCGGTGCAGCGCTGCACGAGCCGCTGTGGGCGCGTTACCAGGCCAACCGCAAGCAGTCCCGAGAGACTGCCTACGTCGCTGAGGCCTCGCACATCGCCCGTCGCAGCCTGCAGAACATTGCGCTGTCCTATCTGATGCAGAGCGGCAAGGCCGAGGTGCTCGCTGCCTGCCAGGAGCAGTACAAGGATTGCTACAACATGACCGAGCGCCTGACCGCGCTGGCCGTGCTGGTCAATTCCTCGTTCGAGAAGGAGAAGGCCGAGGCGCTGGCGATGTTTGCCGACTACTTCAAGGACGACCCGCTGGTGATGGACCAGTGGTTCAGCGTTCAGGCCGGCTGCACCCTGCCGGGCGGGCTGGAGCGGGTGCAGGAGCTGACGAAGCACCCGGCCTTCACCCTGAAGAACCCGAACAAGATCCGTGCGCTGATCGGTGCCTTCGCCAATCAGAACGCAGTGAACTTCCACCGCGCGGATGGCGCCGGCTATCGCTTCCTCGCCGACCAGATCATCACCCTCAATGCGCTCAACCCGCAGATCGCCTCGCGCCTGCTGACGCCGCTGACCCGCTGGCGCAAGTACGCCCCGGCGCGCCAGGCACTGATGAAGGCTGAGTTGGAACGCATTCTGGCGTCCGGCGAATTGTCCAGCGATGTCTACGAAGTGGTCAGCAAGAGTCTCGCCTAACACACCTGCCGCGCCCCGTCCGGTGGGCGCATGCGACTTTCGAAAAGGTGTTACCGACCTTTGTTGGTAACACCTTTTTGTTACCTATCGAAATTGACTGGCGTCCTGTTTATCGCTTTGCGTTATTGAGCGAAAAGCTCCGACGTGTCTGCAGCGCGCCTTCAGGGGCGGATTGCGCCATTTAGGGTGGCCGTTGGCGCAATCGGCCACTCGAGTTGATCAGTGAATGATCAGTCACAAAAAGTAGCGTGCTTAATCTTTATTTTTTGTAAGCAGAATCAGAAGTATCTGAATTCTGGCATTGGGGTTGCACCGGCCGACGCTGCTTAGCCTTTGCCCGTCCATTGGGACGGGAGGCGTGTCGAGCACCTTGGGGGAGTTTCCTTCAGATCGACGACAACAAGGCCGTGGAATAACGGCTGACAAGGCGTACCGCGCACTGGCGGCGCCGCCAAAGAATGATCAGTCCATGGAGTGAGTCCTAATGGAAATCCCAGTTCGCAAGCCTGTCTTGCGTTATGCGCCTGCTCGTGCGGGCTTTGCCCTGGCAGGTATCCTGCCGCTGCTGATGTCCGCCCCGGCAAGCGCCGTCGAGTTCAGCTTCCTCGACAACGAAATCTCCGGCTCGCTGGACAGCACCGTGTCCTACGGCGCCCTGTGGCGCGTTCAGGGCCAGGACAAGACCAACAACGATATCAACGGCAACGACGGCAACCGCAACTTCAGCACTGGCCTGGTTTCCGAGGTGTACAAGATCACTTCCGACCTGGAAGCGACTTACAAGAACTACGGTCTGTTCGTACGTGGCTCGGCTTTCTATGACACCCAGATCATGGACAAGCGCAACGACTACTACGATCACAACCAGCCGCCACAGCCGAGCCAGACCTACCCCAACAGCGATCGCTTCACCAGCGAAACTCGTGATGCTGCCGGCAACCGCGCCGAGATCCTCGATGCCTACGTCTACGGCAACTGGGATGTGGCCGACCACCCGCTGAGCGCCCGCCTGGGTCGTCAGGTGTTCAACTGGGGCGAGGGCATCTTCTACCGTGGCGGCGTGAACACCACCAACCCGGTGGACGCCGCCAAGTTCCGTCTGCCGGGCTCCGAGCTGAAGGAAGTGCTGATGCCGGTTGAAGCCCTGAGCTTCAATATCGGCCTGACCGACAACCTGTCGATGGACACCTTCTACCAGTGGAACTGGAAGGAAACCCGTATCGACCCGGTTGGCACCTTCTTCTCCGAGACTGACCTGTTCGCCGATGGTGGCAACACGGCCTATACCACCGTCAGCGCCCTGTCCAACCCGCTGTTCCAGAGCCTTTACCCGCAGCTGTCCGCAGCCAATGTGGGGGGCCTGCAGGGCACCAGCTACCTGGATTCCAATGGCGTGTTCAAGGTTGCCCACGTCGGCAAGGACATCAACGCCAAGAACGACGGCCAGTTCGGCGTCGCCTTCCACTACGTGGCCGAGGAACTGAACTCCACCGAGTTCGGCTTCTACTTCGTCAACTACCACTCGAAAGAGCCGACCATCTACGCCGATCTGAACAGCGATTACGCCGGCGTGAACCTCGACCAACTGGCTGGCGTCGGCGGTTTCACCTCCTACGACCAACTGGTTTCGGCTGCCGGCAGCGGCAATGCCCTGGCCGGCCAGGTGCTGAGCCTGGTCAACGGTGCCACCTCCGTGGACGTCGCCAACCAGGTCAACGCCCGTCGCGAGTACGTCGAGAACATCCGCATGTACGGCTTCAGCTTCAACACCACCGTGGGCGACGCCTCGGTGTTCGGTGAGCTGGCCTACCGCCCGAACCTGCCGATCGGCATCGCCACCACCAACGACCTGCTGGGCGACCTGCTGGTCCAGGCTCCGGCGCTGGCCAGCGGCAAGACCGTGAATATCGGTGGTGGTCAGGTCTCGATGAGCGACCAGATCCACAACTACGAGCGCGTCGAGGCCTTCAATACCTCGCTGGGCACCATCTACAACTTCGGCCCGTCGCTGTCCTTCGACTCGCTGATGGGCGTGGCGGAGCTGGCGTCCGAGCACCTGCGCGGCAGCGACCTGAAGTACACCGCGTACGACGGCAGCACCCGCTACTACTCCGGCCGCAGCAATGGCGCCTACATCTCCGGCTACGACCGTGACGATCAGGTGAACAAGAACGCCTACGGCTACACCCTGCTGCTCTCGGGTACCTGGAACGACGTCTTCGCCGGCGTGAACATCTCGCCCTACGCCGTCTACAAGGACGACTTCGAAGGCAACTCCTACCAGACCGGCAACTTCATCGAAGGCCGCAAGGCCTACACCCTGGGCGTCAAGGCCACCTACCTGAACGCCCTGGAAGCCGAGCTGCAATACACCGAGTTCTACGGCGCCGGGCAGAACAACGCCTCTCGCGACCGCGACAACGTGGGCTTCAACGTCAAGTACTCGTTCTAACGAAAACAGATCCTATGAAAGCCGTGCGGCGGGCGTCAGAAGTACCCGCCGCACACACCTCACGGAGAAGCAACATGCGCAACATGCGTACCCTGGTCGGCGCCGCCGTGGCCCTGGCCCTGTCCGCCGGCAGCGCCCTGGCGGCGGTTTCCCCGCAGGACGCGGCCAAGCTGCAGTCGAACCTGACCCCGCTGGGCGCGGAAAAGGCCGGCAATGCCGCCGGCACCATCCCGGCCTGGACCGGCGGCATCACCCAGGCGCCGGCCGGCTACAAGCCGGGCCAGCACCACATCGACCCGTTCGCTGCCGACAAGCCGCTGTACACCATCACCAAGGCGAACCTGGACCAGTACAAGGCCAACCTGACCCCGGGCACCCTGGCGCTGTTCGCCACCTACCCGGACACCTTCCAGATGCCGGTGTACCCGAGCCGCCGCAGTGGTTCGGCGCCGCAGTGGGTGTATGACAACACCTTCAAGAACGCGACCAGCGCCAAGCTGGCCGAGGGCGGCAACGGCTTCGTCGATGCCTTCGGCGGCATTCCGTTCCCGATCCCGCAGAGCGGCGTGGAAGCGGTGTGGAACCACATCGCCCGCTACCGCGGTACCTACGTCGTGCGTCGCGCCTCCGAAGTGGCCGTGCAGCGCAACGGCGATTACTCGCTGGTGACCTCGCAGCAGGAAGCGCTGTTCAAGTACTACATCCAGGGCAAGAGCTTCGCAGACCTGAACAACCTGCTGTTCTACTACCTGTCGTTCACCAAGAGTCCGGCCCGTCTGGCGGGTGGTGCCGCCCTGGTGCACGAGACCCTGGATCAGGTGAAGGAACCGCGTCAGGCCTGGGGCTACAACGCTGGCCAGCGCCGCGTGCGCCGTGCGCCGAACCTGGCTTACGACACTCCGATCGCTGCCGCCGACGGCCTGCGCACTGCCGATGACACCGACATGTTCAACGGCTCGCCGGATCGCTATGACTGGAAGCTCGTGGGCAAGAAGGAAATGTACATCCCGTACAACAACTACAAGGTGTCCAGCCCTGAGGTTAAGTACAAGGATCTGCTGACCCCGAATCACCTGAACCCGAAATACACCCGCTACGAGCTGCACCGCGTGTGGGTCGTCGAAGGCACCCTGAAGCCGGGCGCGCGCCACATCTACTCCAAGCGCGTGCTGTTCCTGGACGAAGACAGCTGGGGCGCCGCCGAAGTCGATCAGTACGACGGTCGTGGCGAACTGTGGCGTGTATCGCTGGCCTACCTGAAGAACTACTACGAGCTGCCCACCACCTGGACCGCTCTGGATACCTTCCACGACCTGCAGGCCCGTCGCTACCACGTACAGAACCTGGACAACGAAGAGCCGAGCACCATCGACTTCGGCCAGGCCGTACCGGACGACTCCTACTTCAGCCCGTCCGCACTGCGTCGCCGCGGCACTCGCTGAGTTCGCCGTCAGGCTTGCCGGAACGAGCTTGCTCGCGAACCGCCCAGCTTCGGTTCTGCCGGCTGACACGTTTGCAAGCAGGCTCGTGCGTACAGACAGAGCCCCGCCCCTGGCGGGGCTTTTTTATGGCTTCGTGAAAGCACTGGGCGTGAAAGTGTTACCGCTTCACCCGTTGCAGGCCCCTGGCGACGCGCCTTTCGGCTGATGCGGCGAAGCGCGGTCATCCTTTCGAGTGACGCGAGTGGGGCTTAACAAAAGATAACGTGCCGTTAATTGTCAGCCCCGGAAAAGGCTGGCTATATAGCTCCAAACTACATACCGCCTGCATAAGAAAAAGAGGTAAAGGCATATGCGTGAGCCCCTGTGGCGCACTTCGAGCGAGCAGCCCGTCTCGGGAGTGCAACGCTCCTTCCCGATGTCGCGCAAGTCGATTTCCCTGCTCGGCGCGTTTTCCTTCCTGATGATGTCCCTGGCTCCGCTGCATGCCGTTGCCGCAACGGACGCCGCCAGCGATTCCAACTCGATCATTTCCGCCAAGGCCTCCAGCAGCCTGCTGCTGAGCGTTGCCCATGCCGGCAAGCGCCTGGTCGCGGTGGGTGATCACGGGCACATCCTCTATTCCGACGACGCAGGCAAGAGCTGGACCCAGGCCACCGTGCCGACCCGCCAACTGCTGACCTCGGTGTTCTTCATCAACGACAAGAAGGGCTGGGCCGTCGGCCATGACGCCCAGGTCCTGGCCACCACCGACGGCGGCACCACCTGGGTGCGCCAGTTCGAGGACCTCAAGCGCGAAGCGCCGCTGCTGGACATCTGGTTCCAGGACGAGAGCCACGGCATGGCCGTGGGCGCCTACGGCGCGCTGCTGGAAACCACCGATGGTGGCCAGCACTGGGAAGACGTCAGCGACCGCCTCGACAACGAAGACCAGTTCCACCTCAACGCCATTACGGCAGTGAAGGATGCCGGCCTGTTCGTGGTCGGCGAGGCGGGCAGCATGTTCCGCTCCAAGGACTGGGGCGAGACCTGGGAAAAACTCCAGGGCCCGTACGAAGGCTCGCTGTTCGGTGCCACTGGTACTACCCAGGCCGGCACCGTCCTGGCGTACGGCCTGCGCGGCCACCTGTTCCGCTCCACCGATTTCGGCAGCACCTGGCAGCAGGTCAGCCTGCCCACCGCCAACGGCGGCGAGCTGGAGTTCGGCCTCTCCGAAGGCAGCCTGCTGGATGACGGCACCATCGTCGTCGTCGGTCATGGCGGCAGCGTGCTGGAGAGCAAGGATGATGGCGTGAGCTTCAGCGTCGTCAACCGTCCGGACCGCCTGTCCCTCGCGGGCGTGAGCGCGGCCGGCAATGGCAACCTGGTCCTGGTCGGCCAGGGCGGTATCCATCTGGCTTCGGCGACCGGCGCCGAGCTGACAGAACAACAATAAGCCGGGGAGCCGCAATGAACGCTCTGAACAAGCATCAACAGGACAAGGCGACTTTCCTGGAACGCATCATCTTCACCCACCGGCCGTTCGTGATCATCGCGTGCCTGCTGGTGACCCTCTTCCTCGCCTGGTCGGCCACGCAAGTGCGCCCGTCCACCAGCTTCGAGAAGATGATCCCGCTGCAGCATCCGTTCATCCAGAACATGCTGGAGCACCGCAACGACCTGGCCAACCTCGGCAACACCGTGCGCATCTCGGTGGAGGCGGTGAACGGCGACATCTTCACCAAGGAATACATGGAGACGCTGCGGCAGATCCATGATGAGGTCTTCTACATCCCCGGCGTCGACCGCTCCGGCATGAAGTCGCTGTGGAGCCCGAGCGTGCGCTGGACCGAAGTGACCGAGGAAGGCTTCGCCGGTGGCGAGGTGATCCCGCAGACCTACGACGGTTCCGCCAAGGCCCTGGACCTGCTGCGCAACAACGTGCTCAAGTCCGGCCAGATCGGCCGCCTGGTGGCCAACAACTTCAAGTCGAGCATCGTCGACGTGCCGCTGCTGGAGGTCTATCCGGACCCGAAGGACCAGGGCAAGCTGATGAAGCTGGACTATCGCCAGTTCTCCCATGAGCTGGAAGAGAAAATCCGCGACAAGTACCAGCTGCAGAACCCCAACGTGAAGATCCACATCACCGGCTTCGCCAAGAAGGTCGGTGACCTGATCGACGGCCTGCTGATGGTGGTCGGCTTCTTCGGCATCTGCTTCGTCATCACCCTGGTGCTGCTGCTGTGGTTCACCAAGTGCGTGCGCTCCACCATCGCGGTGCTGTCCACCACCCTGGTGGCGGTGATCTGGCAGCTGGGCATCCTGCACCTGATCGGCTTCGGGCTGGACCCGTACTCGATGCTGGTGCCGTTCCTGATCTTCGCCATTGGTATTTCCCACGGCGTGCAGAAGATCAACGGTATCGCCCTGCAGTCCAGTGACGCGGAAACCCCGCTGCTGGCTGCCCGTCGTACCTTCCGCCAGCTGTTCCTGCCGGGCATGATCGCGATCCTCGCGGACGCCGTCGGCTTCATCACCCTGCTGGTGATCGACATCGGCGTGATCCGCGAACTGGCCATCGGCGCTTCCATCGGCGTGGCGGTGATCGTGTTCACCAACCTGATCCTGCTGCCGGTCGCCATTTCCTACATCGGCATCAGCAAGAAGGCGGTGCAGCGCAGCAAGGAAGACGCGGTGCGCGACCATCCCTTCTGGCGTGCGCTGTCCAACTTCGCCAGCCCGTCCGTGGCGCCGATCTCCGTGGTCATCGCCCTGGCGATGTTCGCCGGCGGCATGTGGCAGGGCCATCACCTGAAGATCGGTGACCTCGACCAGGGCGCGCCGGAGCTGCGTCCGGACTCGCGCTACAACCTGGATAACGACTTCATCATCCGCAACTACTCGACCAGCTCCGACGTGCTGGTGGTGATGGTCGCATCCGAAGCCGAAGGTTGCTCCACCCACAAGACCCTGTCCGCCATCGACGAGCTGGCCTGGCGCCTGGAGAACACCCAGGGCGTGCAGTCGGCCATCTCCCTGGTCACCGTCTCCAAGCAGATGATCAAGGGCATGAACGAAGGCAACCTGAAGTGGGAGTCGCTGTCGCGCAACCAGGACGTGCTGAACAACTCCATCAGCCGCGCCGAAGGCCTGTTCAACAGCAACTGCTCGCTGGCGCCCCTGCTGGTATTCCTCAACGACCACAAGGCCGAAACTCTCGACCGCGCCGTCGCTGTCGTTCAGGACTTTGCCAAGGCCAACGAGAAGGACGACCTGAAGTTCAAGCTCGCCGCCGGTAACGCCGGTATCGAGGCCGCCACCAACGACGTGATCAAGCACTCGGAACTGACCATCCTGATCCTGGTGTACATCTGCGTGGCGGTGATGTGCCTGATCACCTTCCGTTCCTTTGCCGCGACCCTGTGCATCGTGTTGCCGCTGATCCTCACCTCGGTGCTGGGCAACGCGCTGATGGCTACCCTGGGCATCGGCGTGAAGGTGGCAACCCTGCCGGTGATTGCGCTGGGTGTGGGTATTGGCGTGGACTACGGGATCTACATCTACACCCGCCTGGAGTCCTTCCTGCGCCAGGGTCTGTCCCTGCAGGAGGCCTACTACGAGACCCTGAAGTCCACCGGCAAGGCCGTACTGTTCACCGGTCTGTGCCTGGCCATCGGCGTTGCCACCTGGATCTTCTCGGCGATCAAGTTCCAGGCCGACATGGGCCTGATGCTGACCTTCATGCTCCTCTGGAACATGTTCGGTGCCCTGTGGCTGCTGCCGGCGCTGGCGCGCTTCCTGATCAACCCGGAGAAGGTACGTCAGAAGAAGGCATCGATCCTGGTTCACTGATCGACGCTCCAGCACGAAAAAACGCGGCCCTCGGGCCGCGTTTTTTTATGGCTTCCAGATCGAACCCGGAGCCGCGATTGGCTTCGCCTCGCTCGGGTTCAGGCGTCGATTTCCCTGTAGGAGCGGGCCACGCCCGCGATCGCGCGCATGGCGCGCTGCTGGAGTTGCTGCGTCACGGCAGGATCGCGAACACCCGCGCCGGGAAGCCCGTGCCCTCGGCGATCTTCGGGAAGCTCACCACGGCCAGCGCGCCGGCTTCGGGCACCTTGTCGAGGTTGGCGAGCAGTTCTATCTGGTAATGGTTGGTGCCCAGGATGTAGGACTCCAGCGAGTAGTCGTCCTTGCTGGTGGCGATGCCCGGGTCGGTGTCGGTGGTCTCGTGGCCGGATGCGGTGATCTTGCGGGTCTCGTAGAGATACACCAGCGCTTCCTTGCTCCAGCCCGGATAGTGCGCGACACCCTTGGCATCCTGGTTCTGCATCTTCGCCTGGTCCGGCCAGCGCTGGGACCAGTCGGTGCGCAGCGCAACGAAGGAGCCTTCCGGCACTGCGCCGTGCCTGCTCTCCCAGGCTTTCACGTCGGCCAGGGTCAGTACGTAGTCCGGGTTCTTCGCCACCTGCTCGTGGATGTCGATGACCACCAGCGGCAGGAACTGCTCCTTCACCTCCAACTGGTCGACACTGCGCAGCCCCTTGTGGAAGTGCACGGGCGGGTCGACGTGGGTGCCCCACTGGCCGACGTGACTGTACAGCTCCACCTGGAAGCCATCCTTGTCCACGGTGTAGAGCGTTTTGCGGCCCATGGGTTCGAAGCCTTTCCAGTGGGGGGTGTTGCTGTCGAACGAGTGGGTCAGGTCGACGAAAGTGTGCTGCTTGAGGCTGGCGTAGGTGTCCCACAGGCCGGGTTGGGCGGCCTGGCTCGCGGCGGGCAGGAGTGCGGCGGCGAAGAGCAGGGCGGGAAGGCGTTGCATGGGTCTGATTCCTTGACGGGGATGGGAGAAAGCGCCTTATCTTTCTCCATCGCTCGATCCGTCATCCAATTCTGAATTCTGCTTTTCTTATTCCCTTTCGTTAGGAGTTCTCATGTCTTTCCAGCTCATCGAGTATGCCGAAGCCAGCCCCGACGTTCGTGCCGTCTACGACGACATCATGGCGACCCGCAAGATCGACTGGGTGAACAACTTCTGGAAAGCCCTGGCCAACCACCCGCAGACCCTCAAGCGCACCTGGGAAAGCCTCAAGGACGTGATGGGGCCGGGGCAGTTGGACCCGCTGGTGAAGGAGCTGATCTATGTGGCCGTCAGCGTCACCAACAACTGCAACTACTGCATCGGTTCCCACGGCGCAGCGGCGCGCAAGGCCGGAATGGACGACGCCATGCTCGGCGAGCTGATGGCGGTCGTTGCGATGGCCAACGAGACCAACCGCCTCGCCATTGGCTACCAGGTGCCGCTGGACGATGTGTTCAAGGGGGCGGTGATGGAAAGCAGCGGTAGCTGATTCCGCTCCGGATCTTGTTGGGCGTGCTTCTGCAGGTTGACTCCGGCGTTTGGGTTTTTGTAGGAGCAGAGCTTCGCCGCGATGCTCTTGCTTCTTGCCGGGTGTTCCCGCTTCGCTTCGGCGTGCGCGCGGACTCCGTGTTTCGCCCCCTCGGGCGAGTTACTTTCTCAAGCGCCAGAAAGTAACCAAAGGGCTTGCCCCGGACATCCGGTTTTTCGCTTGGGGCGAAAAATTCCCTCATTGAACGGGGCATTGGGCGCGTGCGGATATTTCTCTGGAAGACTCAAGAGCCAAAGCTGGGGGGCAGGTGCTCCTCGTAGGAGCGCGCTTGCTCGCGAACCTATCTCGTACCGGTTTATCAGGGGGACGAGGTCGACAACCGCTGGATCGCCTTCACCGGCGTGCCGTCGCTCCAGCGTCCCATGGACAGCTGCGCCGACCCGCCGCCCAAGGCGTAGCCGCGGTCCTGGCCGTAGAAGGCCGCGTCGCACAGCGCGTCGAGCAGTTTCCAGGGGCCGAACCAGTCCATTGCGTCGGTCGCCAATGCGTTGTGCGCCAATGGTTGTCCCTGCTTCAGACGTTGCTTCACGCGCTCCTGCACGCGATTGAGCAGCCAGCTGGAAGTGTCGCTGGGCGGGTAGCGCGGATCAAAGCGCGGCGCGGTCGGTGCTGCGTGGTTGGCCAGCAGCGGCGGGCTGCCGTGGCGATCACTGCGCAGCAGGAGCAGATCCTTGTCGCGAGCGGCAACCTGGGTGCTTTCCGCGTAGATGCGCCGGGCGTCGTCGCAGGCGACACGCTCGTCCTCGTCGCCGCAGATCGCCAGCAGCAGGGTGCCGGCAGGAATGTTCGCCAATGGCTCCAGCGGCACCTGGCGCCAGCGCGGCCCGCTGCTCTTGCCTGGTTCCACCGCCATCAGTGCGCGCGGCTGGGGTACGCCAAGGCGTTGCCAGGAGGCTGCCAGCCCGCTGGCGATCAGTCCGCCCGCCGAATGCCCGACATAGGCGACGTGTTCCAGCTCCGGTTTCACCCCCAGCTTCCCTGCCTGCAGATCGGCGATGGCGCGGCGCACCGAGTCGGCGGCGTTGGGCAGGAATTCCGCTGCCGGCGTCTTCAGTGTTGCCTGGTAGCGCGGGTAGATGAGAATCGCACCGCGCCGGACGATGTGTTCGATCCAGGTCCGGTAGAGGTCGGGTTGCATCACGCTCCAGCCGTGGGTGAAGACCACCACGGGCGCGCTGGACGGGGCAGGCCGGTCCGGGGTGAACACCCAGTACTCATTGCCCTGGGCGGTGAAATTCCACTGGCGCACGTCGGCGTACCGGTACTGCGAACCGCCGGGGCCCTGCAGCGGTTGGTGCGGCGGCAGGATGTCGGCCGCAGACAGCGGCGTGCAGATCAGCATCAGGCCGGCGAACAGCGCCGGGATCAGCCGGTGGGCGAGCATGGAGGCACCTCTGGCGGGGATGTCTCCAGCATAGCCGTCAGCGGGGGTAGAGCGGGGGCAGGCTGCTGGCTTCCGGAGCCGGCGGTGCGTCGGGATCGGCGCCGGGAAGGGTGCGGATCGCGCGCCAGAGATCTTCACCCTGCCAGTTGCGACCGCCTTCGCTGTCGCTGTAGAGCGCGCCATTGAGGCCGTCCAGCGCATCGGACAGCGGCACGAAGCGTGCCGCCATGTCGGCCAGGGTCTCCGGTTGCTGGCGCGCCCAGGCGTCGAGTGCCTGGCGGGTGGCGTGGGAATCGTTGGCCTGGCAGGCGCGGCGCAGTTCGTCGAGCAGGGTACGGGTGCTGGGGCCGGCGGGCGCTACACGGATTACCGCCGGCTGGCTGCGAGCGCGCCACCAGAGGGCGAAGCCGAGCAGGGTGGTCAGGCTCAGCAGTGCGCAGGCGAGCTGCCAGGGCCACAGCAGTACGTCGCTGACGATGGTCTCGCTGGGCGCGGCAGGCGCCTCGGTGTGTTCTTCCAATTGCGCGTTGGCGGCAACCTGCAGGGTACGTGCCGGCAGGCGGGTGCGCTCGACGCGGTGCTCCTGGGTGTTCCACCAGACGACTTCCACCGGCGGCAGCTCGACCGATCCGGCTTTGTCGGCGATCAGCGCCTCGCGCTCCTCGCGGCTGCCGATCATGCCCTGGTCACTGGCCTCGTTCGCCAGCTGCGGCTGATCCGGGTAATGGCGCAGGCCGTCGGGCAAGGTGATCGGCAGTGGCGGCAGTTGAGCGCTGGAGAGGCCCTCCACGCGCAGCATGATGTTGCGGGTCAGCGACTCACCGGCCTTGGCCTGTTCCGGCTGCGGGCTCCAGGTTTCGCTCAGGCTGAGTGCTCGGGCGGGCAGCCAGGGCGCGTCCTTGGGATAGTCGGCGGGCTTGGGATCGACCGTCAGCGGAATGCTCGGCGAGACCACGCGAACCTGCTTGCCCGGCTGCGGGCCGAAGGGGTTGCTGTCGTCGCTGCGGCGTTGCGCGACCTGAGTGGCATTGAAGGTCTGGCCGGGGATTTCCAGGGTGCCGCTCTTCTGCGGGAAGATTGCATAGCGCACCTCGATCACGCCGTGGCGAACACCGTTGATGTCCTTCTCGTAGGTGCGCGGCTCGCCCAGTTGTTCGACGCGCGCGTCGTTCATGCGCAGCGGGCTGAGGCTGCTGTCGTCGTACAGCGAGACCGAGTGGTAGATGCGCAGCGTGAGAATCACCTGGGCCTGCACCCAGCTTTCCTCGTGGTCGACGCTGGCGTCGATGAACACCGGCGAGAGTTTCTGCCCCTCGGTGCTGTTCTCGGCCTCCAGCACCTCAAGGCTGATGGGTTCGCTGGTGTTGCCGCCCAGCTGCAGCGGTGGGATCTCCACCTTGCCTTCGCCCCGTGGCTGCAGGGTGATGATCCAGCGCGTGGTGGCCTGGGCCTTGCCGTTGAGGGTGGTCAGGCGGTTGACCTGGCGGGTGCCGAGCACCACGAAATGCTCGTCCAGCGGTTTCAGGTCGGGCTTGCCGAACAGCGTCGGATCGTCGGACTCCAGCGTGAGCTCGACGCTCTCGCCCTGGTTCAGCCGTGCACGGTCGACACTGGCGGTGAAGCTGGCCTCGGCACGGAAGGTGGCGAGACAGAGCAGGGTCAGGCAGATCAGCCGTTTCATGGGGTGGGTTCCTGGCGCTGCTGCTGTTGCTGGTACCAGAACTTGCGGCGCAACAGCTCGGACGGATCGTCGGGAATCTGCCGCAGCCACTGTTCCAGGGCCTGACGGCGTTCGTCCCCCAGTGGACCGGCATCTTCCGGGTTGGTTTCCTGTTCTTCCCGGGCGTCGTCGTTGCGCGGGTCGCTGCGGCTCGCAGAAGGACGGTCAGCTTCCTGCGACGGATTCTGCGCCGCCGGTGCCGGCTGGGAGTCGCGCTCGCTGGAGTGCTCATCCTCGTGCTGCCGGGCCTGCGGCTGGGCGGCCTGCGAATCGCTGCTCTGAGCCGGATCCTGAGTCTGCTGGGGCGGCTGGTCCGTGCCGTCTCCGGCGGGATTTTCCTTGCGCTGGCGGAGCAGGTCTTCGAGCAGCGCCTTGTTGCGCTTGGCGGCTTCCAGTTGGGGGTCGCGCTCCAGTGCCTGGTCGTAGGCGTCGAGGGCGGCTTCCAGTTCGTTCTGCCGGGCCAGGGCGTTGCCTCGGTTGTAGTGGTCGGCGGCCTCGTCGCCCTGGGCGAAGGCCTGCGCAGCGTCCACGTAGTCGCCGGCGCGGTACAGCGCCAGACCCTTCCAGCGGAAGTCCTCGAAGCGCTCGGCGGCCTCGGCGGGATGCCCGGCATCGAGCAGGCGCTGGCCTTGCTGGTCCCTGCGCAGCCAGAGGTCGTTGAGTTCGAAGGCGCTGGCATCCTGCGGTGGCGCCCACAGCAGCGGCAGCAACAGCGGCAGGCTGAAGAGCCAGCCGCGACGGCCGGCGCAGGCGGCGAGCAGGAGCAGGGGCAACAGCAGCCAATAGCCCTGGTCCGCCCAACGTTGCAGGCGCAGCAGCGCATCTTCTTCGCTCACCTGCAGGCCCCGGGTGCTGTCCAGCAGGCCGAGGGAGCGCAGGTCGCTGCTGTTCGTGCGCAGGCGCTGGAAGCGGCCGTCCATGTCGGTGGTGAAGGCGCGCAGCGAGTTTTCGTCCAGACGTGGCACCAGGATGTTGCCCTGATCGTCCTTGAGGAAGGTGCCGTCTTCCTGCGCGATGGGTGCGCCACCGGGGGTGCCGACGGCGAGCAGCAGGAGGTCCTTGCCCTTGCCTTTGAGCGCCTGGCGAATGCCCTGGCGTTCGCGGGCGTCCAGCGCGCTGGTGATCAGCAGGATGCGGCCATTGCCTTCAGCGCCGTTGTCCAGCAGGCGGCGCGCCTGGGCCACGGCGAGATCGGCGCGCTGGCCGGGTTCGGGCATGATCGACGGCTTGAGGGCATCGAGCAGATTGCGGGCGGTGGCCAGGTCATTGGACAGCGGCACCAGCGTGTGGGCGCTGCCGGCGTAGACGACGATGGCGGTCTGCGCATCGGCCCGGCTCTGCAGCAGGTCGAGCAGCTTGTGCCGGGCCTGTTCCAGGCGCGTGGGCTTGAGGTCGGTGGCGAGCATCTGCGGAGTCAGCTCCAGCACCACCACCAGTGGGTCGCTGCGCTCCATGGTCGGTTGCTCGACCTGCTCCCAGCTCGGGCCGAGCAGGGCGAGCACGGCCAGCAGCCAGGCGCTGCCGAGGTAGATCCACGGGCGGCGTTCATGCCGGCCATTGCCGCCGGAGAGCAGCCACGGATGGAAGGCCTGGGGCAGCAGTAGTTGCCAGCGGCCGGCGCGGCGTTCGCGGTGCCAGAGTTTCCACAGCAGCCAGCCGAGCGGCAGCAGCAGGATCAGCCACAGCGGGTGCAGCAGGTGCGGCCAGAAACCAGTCATGGCTGGCGCTCCTTCTGCAGGCGTGCCAGCCAGGCGGGCCAGCGCCAGTCTTCGGGCGGCCACAGGGTGCCGACCACCAGCGCCGCGCTGACCAGGAGCGCCAGCAGCAGCGGCCAGCGGTACAGCGCGAGCGCCGGCCGCGCCTGGGTCGGCTTCTGCTCGACCGGCTCGAGCTGATCGAGGCTGTCGGAGATGCGTTGCAACTCTTCGCCGTTGCGCGCGCGGAAGTATTCGCCGCCGGTGCTTTCGGCGATGGCCTTGAGCGCCGGCTCGTCCAGATCCAGCCCCGGATTGAGGCCAAACAGCCCGGCCACGCCGCCCTGTTTCGGATCGGCGCCGATGCCGATGGTGTAGACCTTCACGTGTTCTTCGGCAGCCAGCCTGGCGGCCGTCTGCGGGGATATCTCGCCAGCAGTGTTGGCACCATCGGTGATCAGGACCAGCACGCGGCTCTCCGCCGGACGCTGGCGCAGGCGCTTGACGGCCAGGCCGATGGCGTCGCCCAGGGCGGTATCCTTGCCGGCGATGCCGATCAGCGCTTCGTCCAGCCAGATGCGCACGGTGTGGCGGTCGAAGGTCAGCGGTGCCTGCAGGTAGGCGCGGGTGCCGAACAGGATCAGTCCGACGCGATCGCCCCGGCGGCCTTCGATGAAGTCGCCGAACAGCTTTTTTACCAGGCTCAGGCGGCTCACTTCCGCGCCGTCCCAGGTCATGTCGGCGTAGTCCATGGAGCCGGAGACATCGACCGCCACCAGCAGGTCGCGGCCTGTGGCGGGAATCGGCAGGGGGTCGCCAACCCACTGCGGGCGCGCGGCAGCCAGCAGCAGGAAGAGCCAGAGCAGGGCGAAGGGAGCCTGCTGGCGCCAGGCGGGAAGGCGCGCGCGGGCACGACGGCCGGCGAGTCCTTCCAGTTCCTTGAGGAAGCTGATCCTGATTGCCGCCTCACCGTTATCGGCAGGCGGCAGGATGAAGCGCATCACCCAGGGCAGCGGGGCGAGCAGGAAGATCCAGGGCCAGGCGAACTCAAACATGTTTGCGCACCCAGGTTTCCACCGAGGCAGCCAGGCCGTCGATGGCCTTGTCGTCCAGCTGGCATTCGGCGCGGTAGCCGCCCTCCACCAGGATCATCCAGCGGGTCAGGCCGGCGGCCGGGCAGCGGGTGTCGAGGAAGGCCAGCCACGCGCGGCCGCTGAGGGTGTGGCTGTGGCTTTCCGGCCAGCGGGCGCGTGACAGGCGCTTGAGCAGACCGTTGAGCGATTGCAGCCAGGGACCGGCCGGCGCGCGGTCATAGGGGCGCGGCAGGCTCCTGAGTTCTTCCAGGGCAGCCTCACGCAACGGGTCCAGCGGGGCCTCTTCGACGGTACGGGTCTTGCGCTTGGGCAGCCAGCGCCGGCGGTGGCGCCACACTGCCCAAAGCAGCAGCGGCACCAGCGCGGCGAGCAACCACCAGCCCGGCGCTGGCGGCCACGAGGGCACTGCGGCCGGTTCGATCAGCGGCTGCAACTGGTCGAGGGGATTCATTGGGCGTATCCCGGCTGGTGCTGTTCCAGCAGGTTGCGCAGCTGCTCCACCAGTTCTTCCTGGGTGGTCAGCGGCAGCAGCGGCACGCCCAGGCGCAAGGCGAGGCGCTGCCAGCGTTCGCGACGGGCCTCGCCGAGGGCGCGATAGGCCAGGCGCTGTTCGTCGATGTGGGTGTCCAGCTCCAACTGTGCCTGACCCTCCGCAAAGCGCAGCAGCCCGGCGGCAGGCAGCGCGTGGTCGAGCGGGTCGGACACCGGCAGCATCACCAGGTCGGTGTGGCGTGCCAGCAGGGACAGCTGTTGCTCGGCGACATCACTGAGCGCGCGCTCGTCGCAGATCACCATGATCAGGCTGCCCGGGCGCAGCACCTCGCGGGCGCGGCGCAGGGCCATGCCGAAGCCGTCGCCACTGTGGCTGAGGTGGGAGCCGGCGAGCAGGGCGTTGTTGGCGCGGACGATCAGGTTGAACAACTGCAGCAGGCTCTGCTTGCTGCGCCGTGGCTTGATCTCGTGGCATTCGCTGTCGGTGAAGACCAGCCCACCAATGCGGTCGTTGTGCGCCAGTGCGGCCCAGCCGACGAAGGCGGCGGCGCGGGCAGCGAGCACGGACTTGAAGCACAGGCCGGAACCGAAGAACAGCCGCGCGCTCTGCTCGACCAGGACGAACACCGGGCGTTCGCGCTCCTCATGGAACAGCTTGGTGTGCGGCTCCTGGGTGCGCGCGGTGACGCGCCAGTCGATGGTGCGCACGTCGTCGCCGGCCTGGTAGACGCGCACCTGGTCGAAGTCCACGCCACGGCCGCGCAGGCGCGAGTGGTGCAGGCCGATCAGCGGGCTGCGCCGTGAGGGCGTGGAGAACAGCTGGACTTCGCGCAGGCGGTGACGGATCTCGATCAGCTCGCCGAGCGAGACGGCCACGCCGGGCGCCAGGACATTGTGCATGTCAGGCGACGGCGACCACGTCGAGGATGCGCTGGACCACACGGTCCTGGTCGATCCCGGCGGCTTCCGCCTCGAAGGTGAGGATCAGGCGATGGCGCAGCACGTCGAAGAGCATCGCCTGGATGTCCTCGGGGCTGACGAAGTCGCGCCCGGCGAGCCAGGCATGAGCGCGTGCGCAGCGGTCCAGTGCAATGGAGCCGCGTGGGCTGGCGCCGTAGGACAGCCATTCGGCCAGCTCGGCGTCGTACTTGGCCGGGGTGCGCGTGGCCATGATCAGCTGCACCAGGTATTCCTCCACGGCATCGGCCATGTACAGGCCGAGAATTTCGTGGCGGGCGGCGAAGATGGCCTCCTGGGTGACCCGGCGCTCGGGCCGGGTCTCGCCGTGCAGCGCTTCGCCACGGGCCTGTTGGAGGATGCGGCGCTCCACGGAGGCTTCCGGGTAGCCGATCTTCACGTGCATGAGGAAACGGTCGAGCTGGGCTTCGGGCAGCGGGTAGGTGCCTTCCTGCTCGATGGGGTTCTGCGTCGCCATCACCAGGAACAGTGGCGGCAGGTCATAGGTGCTGCGGCCCACGCTGACCTGGCGCTCGGCCATGGCTTCGAGCAGGGCGGACTGCACCTTGGCCGGCGCGCGGTTGATTTCGTCGGCCAGCACCAGGTGGTGGAAGATCGGTCCCTGCTGGAACACGAAGCTGCCGTTCTCCGGTCGATAGATCTCGGTGCCGGTGATGTCCGCCGGGAGCAGGTCGGGGGTGAACTGGATGCGGTGGAAGTCGGCCTCCAGGCCTTCGGCCAGGTCCTTGATCGCCTTGGTCTTGGCCAGGCCCGGCGCACCTTCCACCAGCAGGTGGCCGTCGGCGATCAGGGCGATGAGCAGCCGCTCGATGAGCTTTTCCTGGCCGAGGATCTGGCTGGAGAGATACTGGCGCAGTGCAAGGAGCGACTCACGATGTTCCATCGCGTGGATTTCCTGGACGAAAAGGTGGGGCTGTCGGGCCGCCTACTTTACTGCATCGGCCGTCACTCTTGCAGCGCTGCGCTTCGAGCCTTGTGCGGCGCTAGTGGTTCCTGGGGCACCTGATCACCGGGCAGAGCGGTCAGGCAGCGCAGCGACGTGTTGGGGTTGCGCTGATGGCGCATGTCGCGCGCGCCGCCGTGGATCACGGCGAAACGATAGACCCAGGCCACCAGGCGCGGCATGCCGGCGTCCAGCAGCATGCGGTGGAACAGCTCGTCCGCCTCGGCCTTGGACACCGGGGCGACATTGAGGAACTGGTACAGCGCGTCATGCACGAGACTGGCGTGGTGCGCCACCGGCCAGAACATCACGCGCTCCTTCTGCTGGCCGTATCGCAGGCACTGCACGCTTTCCAGGTGTTCCCACCAGTCCGGCGTGCCGAGCGTGGCGACCCAGAAGAACGGCACTTTCGGTGAGCAGCCGTCCCAGGCGTAGGTGCGGGTGCAGTCGAAGTCATAGCTCACGGTGCCGGCGGCGAGGTCTACGCTGGCGGGGCCCGGGTTGATGATGATGCGCCCGTCGTGCACCACCAGCCACTCGCTATAGAAGAAGCGGCCTTTGAACACCGGGTCTTCGCAGACCAGCGGGAAGTCGATGTAGTTGATCCACGGGCCGTTGCGGTCGCGGCTGCAGAATCCCCACGCGCGCACCGAGCGTTCACGTGCAGCCTGGACCCGGCGCAGGCGCTCTTCGCGGCCGACGACGCGTGGCAGCAGCACCCCGAGATAGACCGGCACCGCACCGATCAGCAGTGGCCGCACGGCTTCGTCGAGGAACAGCCAGGCGAGGACGAGCAGCGCCGCGCCCAGCAGGGTGACCAGCAGGTTGTCCAGGTGGCGCAGCAGCGGGCGGTGCAGGGGTGGGTGGCGTTGCATGGCGTCCGTTCCGGAAGCGGAGTCACCATAATAGCGCTTTGATATTTGTGGCGGCAGATGCGGAACGAACGCACTGCGAAATCGGTCGTCTCTGCGTGAGAGCGGCGCCTGCATGCCGTTGACCGAATATGTCGCAGCCCCGTAAGCCAGCGCCGGGTGACTCCCGATAAGCTCGGTGCGATCGGTGACCGCCCGGTCGGGGCTGTCAATCGAGGGTCACACTGCCCGGCTATACCTGTGGCCCGACACAAGACGATATGCGTTCTACGCTCAATCCAATAAAACGAGCCCAGCGGAGTAACAACATGGCGTTCTTCACCGCAGCCAGCAAAACCGACTTCCAGCAACAACTGAAAGCGGCCCTGGCGCAGCACGTCGACGACAAGGGTCTGCCACAAGTGGCCCTGTTCGCCGAGCAGTTCTTCGGCTTCATCTCCCTCGACGAATTGACCCAGCGCAGGTTGTCCGACCTGGTCGGCTGCACCTTGTCTTCCTGGCGCCTGTTGGAACGCTTCGACCCCGCCCAGCCTGAAGTGGCGGTCTACAACCCCGATTACGAAAAGCACGGCTGGCAGTCCACCCACACCGCCGTGCAGGTACTGCACCCGGACCAGCCGTTCCTGGTCGACTCGGTGCGCATGGAGCTGAACCGCCGCGGCTACAGCATCCACACCCTGCAGACCAACGTGCTCAGTGTGCGCCGCAACGCCAAGGGCGAACTGCTGGAGATTCTCCCCAAGAACAGTACCGGCAAGGATGTGCGCCAGGAATCGCTGATGTACCTGGAGATCGACCGCGTCTCCCAGGCCGGCGAACTGCGTACCCTGGAGAAAGCCCTGCTGGAGGTGCTCGGCGAGGTCCGCCTGGCGGTTGCCGACTTCCCGGCCATGCGTACCAAGGCCGAAGAGCTGCTGGCCTGGCTGGGCAAATCCAAGGTCAAGGCCCGTGCGGAAGAGACCGCCGAGGTGCGCGCCTTCCTCGAGTGGCTGCTGGACAACCACTTCACCTTCCTCGGCTATGAGGAATTCACCGTGCAGGAGGAGGCCGACGGCGGCCACCTGGTGTACGACGAGAAAGCCTTCCTCGGCCTGACCCGCACCCTGCGGGCCGGCCTGAACAAGGAAGACCTGCACATCGAGGACTACGCGGTCGCCTACCTGCGCGAGCCGGTGCTGCTGTCCTTCGCCAAGGCTTCCCAGCCCAGCCGTGTGCACCGCCCGGCCTACCCGGACTACGTGTCGATCCGCGAGATCGACGCCAAGGGCAAGGTCGTCCGCGAGTTCCGCTTCCTTGGCCTGTACACCTCGGCGGTCTATGCCGAGAGCGTGTTCGACATCCCGTTCATCCGTGGCAAGGTCGCCGCTGTCCTGAAGAACTCCGGCTTCGACAGCAAGGCGCACCTGGGCAAGGAACTGGCGCAGATCCTCGAGGTGCTGCCGCGCGACGACCTGTTCCAGACCCCGGTGGACGAGCTGTACAGCACTGCCATGTCCATCGTGCAGATCCAGGAGCGCAACAAGATCCGCCTGTTCCTGCGCAAGGATCCGTACGGCCGCTTCGCCTACTGCCTGGCCTATGTGCCGCGCGACATCTATTCCACCGAAACACGGATGAAGATCCAGCAGGTGCTGATGGAGCGCCTGAAGGCCAGCGACTGCGAGTTCTGGACCTTCTTCTCCGAATCCACCCTGGCCCGCGTGCAGTTCATCCTGCGCGTCGACCCCAAGAACCGCATCGACGTCGACGCCGCTCAGCTCGAACAGGAAGCGATCCAGGCCTGCCGCTCCTGGCAGGACGACTACGCCGCACTGGTGCTGGAGAACTTCGGCGAAGGGCAGGGCAATACCCTGCTGGAAGACTTCCCGAAAGGCTTCCCGGCCGGCTACCGCGAGCGCTTCGCCCCGCACTTCGCGGTGGTGGACCTGCAGCACCTGTCCAGCCTGTCCGAGACGCGTCCGCTGGTGATGAGCTTCTACCAGCCGCTGGCCCAAGGTGAGCAGCAGCTGCACTGCAAGCTGTACCACGCCGATACGCCGCTGGCGCTGTCGGACGTCCTGCCGATCCTGGAGAACCTCGGCCTGCGCGTGCTCGGCGAGTTCCCCTATCGCCTGCGCCACACCAATGGCCGCGAGTACTGGATCCACGACTTCGCCTTCACCTACGCCGAAGGCCTGGACGTCAACATCCAGGAGCTCAACGAGACCCTGCAGGACGCCTTCGTCCACATCGTCAACGGCGACGCCGAGAACGACGCCTTCAACCGCCTGGTGCTGACCGCCGGCCTGCCGTGGCGCGACGTGGCGCTGCTGCGTGCCTATGCGCGCTACCTCAAGCAGATCCGCCTGGGCTTCGACCTGGGCTACATCGCCAGCGCGCTGAACGCCCATGTGGATATCGCCCGTGAACTGGTGCGCCTGTTCAAGACCCGCTTCTACCTGGCCCGCAAGCTCACCGCCGAGGATCTGGAAGACAAGCAGCAGAAGCTCGAGCAGGCCATCCTCACGGCGCTGGACGATGTCCAGGTGCTCAACGAGGACCGCATCCTGCGGCGCTACCTCGACCTGATCAAGGCGACCCTGCGCACCAACTTCTACCAGCCGGATGCGGCCGGGCAGAACAAGAGCTACTTCAGCTTCAAGTTCAACCCCAAGGCCATTCCGGAAATCCCGCGTCCGACGCCGAAGTTCGAAATCTTCGTCTACTGCCCGCGCGTGGAAGGCGTGCACCTGCGCTTCGGCGATGTGGCTCGTGGTGGTCTGCGCTGGTCTGACCGCGAGGAAGACTTCCGTACCGAAGTGCTGGGCCTGGTGAAGGCGCAGCAGGTGAAGAACGCGGTGATCGTGCCCACCGGTGCCAAGGGCGGCTTCATCCCGCGCCGTCTCCCGGTCGGCGGCAGCCGCGATGAAATCCAGGCCGAGGCCATCGCCTGCTACCGCATCTTCATCTCCGGTCTGCTCGACATCACCGACAACATCAAGGAAGGCCAGATCGTGCCGCCGGCCAACGTGGTTCGCCACGACCCGGACGATCCCTACCTGGTGGTGGCGGCGGACAAGGGCACCGCAACCTTCTCCGACATCGCCAACGGCATCTCCGCCGACTACAACTTCTGGCTCGGCGATGCCTTCGCCTCTGGCGGCTCCGCCGGCTACGACCACAAGGGCATGGGCATCACCGCGCGTGGCGGATGGGTCTCGGTGCAACGCCATTTCCGCGAGCGCGGCATCGACGTGCAGAAGGACAGCGTCACCGTCATCGGTATCGGTGACATGGCCGGCGACGTGTTCGGCAACGGCCTGCTGATGTCGGACACGCTGCAGATGGTTGCCGCCTTCAACCACATGCACATCTTCCTCGATCCCAATCCGGATCCGGCTACGAGCTTCGCCGAGCGCCAGCGCCTGTTCAACCTGCCGCGCTCCAGCTGGTCCGACTACGACGCCTCGCTGATCTCCGCCGGTGGCGGCATCTTCCTGCGTAGCGCCAAGAGCATCACCCTGACGCCGGAAGTACGTGCGCGCTTCGACATCGACGCCGAGCGCCTGACGCCGACCGAGCTGATCCACGCGCTGCTCAAGGCGCCGGTGGACCTGCTGTGGAACGGCGGTATCGGCACCTACGTGAAGTCCAGCGATGAAACCCATGCCGACGTCGGCGACAAGGCCAACGATGGCCTGCGCGTGGACGGCCGCGAGCTGCGGGTGAAAGTGGTGGGCGAGGGCGGCAACCTCGGCATGACGCAGCTGGCGCGGGTCGAGTTCGGCCTGAACGGCGGCGCGTGCAACACCGACTTCATCGACAACGCCGGTGGGGTGGACTGCTCCGACCACGAGGTGAACATCAAGATCCTGCTCAACGAGGTGGTGA
This sequence comes from Pseudomonas sp. BB438, assembly GCF_057180225.1. NCBI lineage: Bacteria > Pseudomonadati > Pseudomonadota > Gammaproteobacteria > Pseudomonadales > Pseudomonadaceae > Pseudomonas > Pseudomonas sp. BB438. The sequence goes on along the minus strand of NZ_CM170001.1, from coordinate 4,534,869 downwards.
CGGCCGGCGACATGACCAGCAAGCAGCGCAACAAGCTGCTGGCGGAAATGACCGACCAGGTGTCCGACCTGGTGCTGGGCAACAACTACAAGCAGACCCAGGCGCTGTCCCTGGCCGAGCGTCGTGCCCGCGAACGCATTGCCGAGTACAAGCGACTGATGAGCGACCTGGAAGGCCGCGGCAAGCTGGACCGCGCCCTGGAGTTCCTGCCCACCGACGAGGGCCTTGCCGAGCGCATCGCCGCCGGCCAGGGCCTGACTCGCGCCGAGCTGGCTGTGCTGATTTCCTACAGCAAGATCGATCTGAAGGAGCAGTTGCTGGGCTCGTTGGTGCCGGATGACGACTACCTGACCCGCGACATGGAGACGGCCTTCCCGCAGACGCTGGTCGATACCTTCGGCCAGGCCATGCGCAAGCACCGCCTGAAGCGCGAGATCGTCAGCACGCAGATCGCCAACGACCTGATCAACCACATGGGCATCACCTTCGTGCAGCGCCTGAAGGAGTCCACCGGCATGACGCCGGCGAATGTGGCGGGCGCCTACGTGATCGTGCGCGATGTCTTCCATCTGCCGCACTGGTTCCGCCAGATCGAGGCACTGGACTACCAGGTGCCGGCAGAGGTGCAACTGACCCTGATGGATGAGCTGATGCGCCTGGGCCGCCGTGCAACCCGCTGGTTCCTGCGCAGCCGCCGCAACGAGCAGGATGCCGCGCGTGACGTCGCGCACTTCGGTCCGCGCATCGCCGCACTCGGCCTGAAGCTCAACGAACTGCTCGAAGGCCCGACCCGCGAGCTGTGGCAGGCGCGCTACCAGGCCTATGTCGATGCGGGTGTGCCGGAGCTGCTGGCGCGGATGGTCGCCGGTACCAGCCACCTCTACACCCTGCTGCCGATCATCGAAGCGGCGGATGTCACCGGCCGCGACCCGGCCGATGTGGCGCGCGCCTACTTCGCCCTGGGCAGCGAACTGGAACTGACCTGGTACCTGCAGCAGATCAGCTCCCTGCCCGTGGAAAACAATTGGCAGGCGCTGGCCCGCGAAGCCTTCCGCGACGACCTGGACTGGCAGCAGCGGGCGATCACCGTCTCCGTGCTGCAGATGCAGGATGGCCCGGCGGAGATCGACGCACGCGTGGCGCTCTGGCTGGACCAGCACGCCCCGATAGTTGCCCGCTGGCGGGCCATGCTGACCGACCTGCGTGCGTCCACCAGCACCGACTACGCCATGTACGCCGTGGCCAACCGCGAGCTGCTCGACCTGGCGCAGAGCAACCAGCAGGGCGTCTGCCCGGCCTGATGCCCTGAACCGTTTGACCTTTTGATGCTCCAGCCCCGCCTTGTGCGGGGCTTTTTTTCGGCTCGGGATTGGTCGGCGGAAGCGCTAGCAATGGGCACGGGCTCCCCGGCAGGAGCGTCCCATGGATGCGAACACGGGCCTGACCCGCTCCTGCAGGGGGCGGACGTCGGAATTTCCAGAAGGGCGTCAATGGCGCGGCGATGGAGGTCGTGCAGACGCGAGAAGAACGGCGCTTACGGGGGGGCGGGATCAGCTCCCGCTGCGCCCATCCTCGCGCGGCTCGGTCAGCGCCCGGCGGTACTTGGCGTACAGCTCGTCGGACAGGTTGCTGGCCCCCAGCATCTTCAGTGCGAAGGACTTCACTTGCTCATCGCTGTAAGGCTCTTGCTGCGGTGCCGGTTGGCTGGCGCAGCCGACCAGCCACAGGGGCAGGGTCAGAGAGAGAAGGGCGAGGGCACGGTTCATGATTTTCACACGCAGGCTGGTTCGGGATGGTTGTCAGGCTATCAACCGCCCGACGCGAGCAGAAATCATCCCGTTCGATAATGGGTATTGCTTCTGGCGACTTCCGACCGATCGGTCTGTCAGAAGGTTCCCCAACTACGGCGTTTTTCCCGTAATCCGGATATCCTTCCCGGCTGTTCATCTCTCTTCAGGACTTCCCCATGAAAGCGCAAATCGCCGAACTCCTCACGCTGATCAGCTCCGGCTGCCTGGGCGAGGAGGAGATCCAGCAGATCGCCGACGAGGCCTCGCAGGCCTATGCCGATCCGGCGGCGTTCCTGGCGGCCAATGCGGACATCAATTACGACGACGACTTCCCCATTCCGCTGGGTGAATGGGTCGTGGTGGGCAGCCTGCCGGAAATCGTGCTGTTCATGGGCGACAGCTACGAGGAGCTGTTCGGCGAGATCCGCGCCTCCTTCGACCCGAGCGTGAGCTTCGTGCTGCAGGCCAAGCAACTGCGCAAGACCGAACCGCTGACGGCGCTGAATCGCATCCAGACCCAGCTTGGCGCGCTCTATCCGGAAAAGGGCGGTTACGTGCTGGTGGATTTCAGCGAGCCGCTGGATACCGAGCTGCAGTGCGTGCTGGTCTACCGCAACGACCTTGAGCGCGTCATGGCGCTCTGCGTGGAAATCGGCATTCCTGCGGTGCCGGCGCTACAGGCGGCCCAGGAAGCGGATCAGGACTGACCCGGCGGGTGTCCGGCGCGGGGCGTCAGGCTCTTCGATCCGGTCGAGGGGGCTGGATGTCGAGGGTTCCAGCCTGCGCCCGTCGATCCATCTGGTGCGGTACTGGACGGTCAGGGCGCTGTACAGCGCCAGTTTCGGGGAGGATGCCCTGAGGGACTGAGCCTCAGGGCAGCTTGCCGGCAGCGCGCAAGTAGGCGATCACGTCCGGCGCGCCGGCTTCCCGCAGCCCCTGGCCGAAGGCGTCCGACTGCGGGTGATCCCGTGGCAGCAGCAGGCTTTCCGGGGTTTCCGAGTTGAACAGGCCGAAGCGTGCGTAGGGCATGCCGGTTTCCAGCAGCAACCCCATGAACGACGCGTCGCTCCAGGCCTTGGCCGGCATGGCCAGCATATGGAAGTCGCGTTCCAGCTCATCCAGTACGGACGGTTGCAGCTCGAAGCGCTGGATGCTTGCAGGCAGGACGATTTCCAGCCCGCGGCGGCGCGCGTAGACCACCGCATTGGCCAGCTCGCAAGGATGGTTGTCGTCGTCCCAGAACAGCCGTGCGCCATGCCAGCCGGCACTGCGCAACTGCAATTGCGCCTTTCGCTCGAAGCCGGGCAGGGCCACGCCCAGCACCTTGGTGAAGTCGTTGTAGCTGATGATCCGCACCTTGCGGCACTGCTCGCAGTTGGACAGCTCTTCCAGGCCCGCCAGCGGGCTGTCGAGCAGGCTGCGGCAGCACAGGCCATCGATGCTGCGCACGTCGACAGCGGGGTGTTCCTCGCGGTGGCTGGCCACCAGGCGCTTGAGGACTGCGTGGATGCGTGCCTTGTCTTCCTGTACAGGGCCGGACAGCGCGCCGCGCGGCAGGTCGATCAACCGGTAGAGCGGCGGGCCGGATTGCCAGCCAAGGCCGGCAGGCCAGTCCGGGAGGGGCTCGAAGGGCAGGGACAGGCTCCGGCTGCGCTCGGCGACGTTACGCCCATCGGCACTGCCGATGCCCAGGCGCTGGGCCAGGGCGGCCAGGCGGCTGGTCACGCTGCGGGGGCGGGGTGGTTGACTCATGGACGACGCTAGACTCCCGATGGCCAGTTGGTCAATGCAGGAAGCGCCGAGCCCGATGCACGGCGAATTGCCCTAAGCATAGAAAACCCTGGCGCCGTTGGGCGCATGCGTTGTGGCAAAATTCTTTCCTTCACTTCCAGGAGGCCTCCATGGCTTGCGTTGTGCTGGATATTTCCCTGCCGGCGGATCGGCTGCAGGCGCTCTATCGCGGGCAGGCGAACCGGGTTCAGGTGACCAGTCGGGATGGTCGGCAGGTCAATCTACCGGCGCATTACCTGCGCCCCTTCGTCACTCACTCCGGAGTTCACGGCAGCTTCGAGCTGGAATTCGACGATTCCGGGCGGCTGCTGGCGCTGCGTCGCCTCGCCTGAGCGAGGCCAGGCTGGCTATAATAGCGCCCCATTTTGCCGACCGATGCCCGACCATGTACAGCCTGGCCCGCGAGCTCCTGTTCAAGCTCTCCCCGGAAACCTCCCATGAATTGTCCATCGACCTGATCGGCGCGGGTGGCCGCCTGGGCCTCAATGGCCTGCTGACCCAGGCGCCAAAGAGCCTGCCAGTAAAGGTGATGGGCCTGGAATTCGCCAACCCCGTGGGGCTGGCCGCCGGCCTGGACAAGAACGGCGACGCGATCGACGGCTTCGCCCAACTGGGCTTCGGTTTCGTCGAGATCGGTACCGTTACCCCGCGTCCGCAGCCGGGCAACCCCAAGCCGCGCATCTTCCGCCTGCCGAAAGCCACCGCGATCATCAACCGCATGGGCTTCAACAATCACGGCGTCGATCACCTGATCGAGCGCGTCAAGGCGGCCAAGTACAAGGGCGTGCTGGGCATCAATATCGGCAAGAATGTCGATACGCCGGTCGAGCGGGCGGTGGATGACTACCTGATCTGCCTGGACAAGGTCTACGCCCACGCCAGCTACGTTACGGTCAACGTCAGCTCGCCGAATACGCCCGGCCTGCGCAGCCTGCAGTTCGGTGATTCGCTCAAGCAACTGCTCGAAGCGCTGCGCCAGCGCCAGGAAGACCTGGCCGTGCAGCACGGCCGCCGTGTGCCGCTGGCGATCAAGATCGCCCCGGACATGAGCGACGACGAAACCGCGATGGTCGCCGCCGCGCTGGTCGAATCGGGCATGGACGCGGTGATCGCCACGAACACCACCCTCGGCCGCGAAGGCGTCGAGCACCTGCCGTTCGGCAACGAGGCCGGCGGCCTCTCAGGCGCACCGGTACGCGAGAAGAGTACCCACATCGTCAAGGTATTGGCCGCTGAACTGGGCGGTCGCCTGCCGATCATCGCCGCCGGTGGCATCACCGAAGGCGCCCATGCGGCGGAGAAGATCGCGGCGGGTGCGAGCCTGGTGCAGATCTATTCGGGGTTCATCTACAAGGGCCCGGCACTGATCCGCGAAGCGGTGGACGCCATTGCAGCGGCCAAGCGGGCGTAAGTACAGGCAGTGGAAATAAGTAGGGCTCCTTTCGGAGCCCTTGGGCTTACGCCCTTTTCCGCCCGGATGGGGCGGCCTGGGGAAGTCGTGGGTGACCCTGGATTCAGCCTGTTGCGTGCTGCAATTGGTTCACTCGTTGAATACCGGCGGCGCCGGTCAAACCATCCCAGTTGTCGCCGCGGCCCTCACGCCAACCGTTGAGCCAGGATTGCCGGGTAGTGGGATGGGTAAACGGACAGAGGTCGCGAGATTTTCCAGTAATGCCGTGCTGATAACCGCGCAAAAAGGCTCTTTCCAACGGATCACGCTTAAGTCTTCTCATAGGGTGTTGCCCTCACTTGTTGACTGTTATGTCCCGTTGGCCCCCCTGGGAGGCCGGGCGGAAGTTTCCGCCAATGGGGCGCATTGCCGGCGTGACGCGCCCCGCCCAACACCATTGCGGTGAAGGATTACCCCGAGTTCTATCGAAAGGTTCCGGGGCTGTGAATGACCAATTTGTCATAAGGACGTAACTCTTATGGGGTCAGGCCATAAGGTTCGCCCGGTTTGCAAAGTGCCATTACGGCATAACCCGCCAGGGGCGGGTGGTTGCCGAGGATCAAGAGGAATGTGTGTCTAATTGAGACCATCTCTCGTTCCGACGAGTGGGATGACTTTCTGCGACGCGAGGCCGCAGGCCGGTCGCCGGTTCATCCCTGAAAATGAATACACGGGCCTCCTTGGATGAACAAAAGGTGGCCGACGAAGCCGTAAGCGGCTTTGCTGAAAGGGCTGTGGCCCGGGAACTATTTGCATGGCGGATTTGCACGATCTTTTCCTCACCTGCCCGAAAGGGCTCGATGGCCTGTTGCTGGAGGAAGCCCAGGCGCTCGGGCTGACCGAGGCGCGCGCCCAGGTTTCGGCTATTCGCGGCAAGGGCGACCTGGAGACGGCCTACCGCCTGTGCCTCTGGTCGCGCCTGGCCAACCGCGTGCTGCTGGTTCTCTCGCGCTTCCCGGTGAGCAACGCCGAAGACCTCTACCTGGGCGTCAATGCCGTGTCCTGGAGCGACCACCTGGACGCTGGCGGCAGCCTGGCCGTGGAGTTCAGCGGAAAGGGCTCGGGCATCGACAACACCCACTTCGGCGCGCTGAAGGTCAAGGACGCCATCGTCGACAACCTGCGTGCCGAATTCGGCAAGCGTCCGACCGTGGACAAGGTCAACCCGGATATCCGTGTGCACCTGCACCTCGATCGCGGCCAGGCCGTGCTGTCGCTGGACCTGTCCGGCCACAGCCTGCACCAGCGCGGCTACCGCTTGCAGCAGGGTGCCGCGCCGCTGAAGGAAAACCTCGCCGCTGCCGTGCTGATCCGTGCCGGTTGGCCGAAGATTGCCGCTGAAGGTGGCGCCTTGTCCGACCCCATGTGTGGTGTCGGCACCTTCCTCATCGAGGCCGGCCTGATCGCTGCCGACATCGCGCCGAACCTCAAGCGTGAGCGCTGGGGCTTCAGCAACTGGCTCGGACACGTGCCCGCGATCTGGAAGAAGCTCATCGAGGATGCCCAGCAGCGTGCGGAAGTCGGCTTGGCCAGGACGCCGCTGTGGATCCGCGGCTACGAGGCCGACCCGCGCCTGATCCAGCCCGCTCGCAACAACATCGAGCGCTCGGGCTTGGCCGAGTGGGTGAAGATCTACCAGGGCGAACTGGCCACCTTCGAGCCGCGTCCGGACAAGGGCCAGAAAGGCCTGATCATCTGCAACCCGCCCTACGGCGAGCGTCTGGGTGACGAAGCCAGCCTGTTGTACCTCTACCAGCACCTGGGTGAGCGTCTGCGCCAGAGCTGCCTGGGCTGGAGTGCCGGTGTGTTCACCGGCGCGCCGGAACTCGGCAAGCGCATGGGCATTCGTAGCCACAAGCAGTACGCCTTCTTCAACGGTGCGCTGCCTTGCAAGCTGATCATGCTTGACGTGGAACCACGCCAGTTCGTGACCGGTGACCGCGGCGAGCGCAGCGAAGCGTCTCCCGCTCAGGGCGCCACCGTGATCGAGCAGGCACGCCTGAGCGAAGGCGGGCAGATGTTCGCCAACCGCGTGCAGAAGAACGTCAAGGCGCTCGGCAAGTGGGCGCGCAAGGAAAAGATCGAATGCTACCGGGTGTATGACGCCGACATGCCCGAGTACGCACTGGCCATCGACCTCTACCGCGACTGGGCGCACGTGCAGGAATACGCTGCGCCCAAGTCCATTGATCCGGAGAAGGCACAGACCCGTCTGCTCGATGCGCTCGCCGCGTTGCCTCAGGCGCTGGGCATTCCCACCGAGCGCATCGTGATCAAGCGTCGCGAACGCCAGACCGGCAAGAAGCAGTACGAGCGCCAGAATGCCGAAGGCCGTTTCATGGAAGTCGAAGAGGGCGGTGTGAAGTTGCTGGTCAACCTGACTGACTATCTCGATACCGGCCTGTTCCTCGATCACCGCCCGATGCGCCTGCGCATTCAGCGCGAGGCTGCCGGCAAGCGCTTCCTCAACCTGTTCTGCTACACCGCCACGGCCACCGTGCATGCGGCCAAGGGCGATGCCCGCAGCACCACCAGCGTCGACCTGTCCAAGACCTACCTGGACTGGGCGCGGCGCAACCTGTCGCTCAATGGTTTCTCGGACAAGCAGCGCCTGGTGCAGAGTGATGTCATGGAGTGGCTGCGCGAGGACCGCGGCGAGTACGACCTGGTGTTCATCGACCCGCCGACCTTCTCCAACTCCAAGCGAATGGAAGGCGTGTTCGATGTGCAGCGCGATCATGTCGAGCTGATCGACCTGGCCATGGCCCGCCTCGCCAGGGGCGGAGTGCTGTACTTCTCCAACAACTTCCGCAAGTTCGAACTGGATGAAGGGTTGGCGGCGCGTTACCAGGTCGAGGAAATCAGCGCCCTGACGCTGGACCAGGACTTTGCTCGCAACAGCAAGATTCACCGCGCCTGGCGCATCACCGTCCGTTAAGGCCCGAGCGGCGTGCGGCCTGGGCCGTGCGTCGCGCCAACGCTGGGCAAAGGGCCATCGGCTGCTATAAAAACTGAGTCACCCTGAGAACGGGAATCCACATGACTCAGTTGCCGGCCTTCGAGCAGTTGCCTGCCGCTCAGGGAGTCGCCCGTCAGAGGAAGGCCCTGCATGCTGCCAGCGTAGTGTTGGTGGCGGGGCTGCTGCTGACGGCGCTGCTGGGCTGGAATGTCTGGCGCAATGCCCGCATGGCTCTGGAACAGCAGTTCGTGCTCACCGCAAATGAGCGCATCGACCGGGTGCGCGAGCGGTTGTCGATGCAGTTGAGCGAACTGGAGTCGATCCAGCGCTTTTTCGAGAACTCCCAGGACGTTTCCCGCGAGGAGTTCGAACACTTCGTTAGTCCATTGCTCGGCGATACCTTGGGGTATGCCTGGCTGCCCCGTGTCGATCAGCGCCAGCGCGACGCATTCGAGGCTCGCGCCCATACTGCCGGCATGCTCGACTACATGCTGTTCGAACTGGACCTGCAGGGGCGGCCGATCCCGGCACAGGTTCGCGAGCGCTACTTTCCTGTCCTGTATGGCGCCTCTGAATACCTGGAGGAGATGCCCCTGGGGCTGGACCTCAACTCCACCCTGCCGGGGCGGGAACTGACTCAGCGCGTGATGAAGACGCGCGCGGTGGCCGCCTCGATGCCGGTTGTGCTGCCCGGCGCGCCGCCGGCGGACTCCACCGGCCTGCTGCTGGCGGCCCCCCTCTATCGCAACAGCGCGATGCCCAGCTCGACGGCGGAGACGCGCATCGGCATCCGGGGCATTCTGCTGGCGGCGATCAGTTACCGTCTGCTCATCGAGCAGGGCTCGCAAGTACGTGGCGAGCAGTTGGCGTTGACCCTGCGCGATGCCGGCGATCCCCGTCCGGACGTGCCGCTATACCGCAGCCCGGTGTCGGCGGACCAGACGGCAGGGCTGGTCTCGGAACGCCACCTGCCGTTCGCCGGCCGCGACTATCTGGTGCGCGTCGAGCCGTCCAGTGACTTCCTCCGACGCAATCAGGGGCACCCGCAATGGTGGGTGGTGTTTGCCGGCGGGCTGACTTCGCTCCTGCTGGCCGGCTACGTGCTGACGCTGCTCGGCCAGCGCCAGCGCGCCCTGCAACTGGTGGACGAGCGCACTGCCGAGTTGCGGGCCAACCAGTTGGAACTGCAGGAGAATCAGGCGCGCCTGCACTTCGCCATGGACAGCGCGGGCCACGGCGTCTGGGACTGGAGCCTGGATACCGGCGACGTCTTCTACTCCCATGCCTGGAAGGCCATGCTCGGCTACCGCGACAGCGAGGTGGGCGCGACCACGGAGGAGTGCCTGAGTCGGGTCCACCCGGACGACAAGGACCTGCGTTGCGAGGCGTTGCGCCGGCATCTTCGCGGCGAGTGTTCGCTTTACCAGAGCGAGCACCGGCTGCGCTGCAAGAGCGGTCGCTGGCTCTGGGTGCTTGATAGGGGACAGGTGGTGGAACGCGACAACGAAGGTGCGCCGCGCCGCATGATCGGTACCCAGACCGACATCAGCTCGCGCAAGGCGGCCGAGTTGGAGCTGGGAGAGGTGAACAGTCGTCTGCATGGCTTGCTGGATGCGGCGACCCAGGTTGCCATCGTCTCCACCGACCTGCGCGGATTCGTGCGCAGCTTCAATGTCGGGGCGGAGCGGATGTTTGGCTACAGCGCCCAGGAAGTGATCGGCCGGCCGGTGCCGGAGAACGTCTTCGTCAAGGATGAGATCCGTCGGCGCGCACAGGACCTGTCGAGCATCCTCGGGCGGGAGATTCGCGGCTTTGATGTCGTCGGCGCACTAGTGGGCGAGGGACACGAAGAACACGAGTGGACCTGTGTGCGCCGTGACGGCCGCCAATTGAAGATCAATCTGATCATCACCGGCGTACGCGATTCGGTGGGGAACACCACGGGCTACCTGGGTATCGCCACCGATATCACCCGGCGCAAGGAGGCGGAGATGGAGCTGCGACGTCTGTCGGTGACCGATGCGCTGACCGGCATCCACAACCGCCGCTACTTCAAGGAGCAATTGGACCAGGCCATGGCGCGCTGTGCTCGCAGCGGCGAGCCGCTGTCGCTGGTGATGTTCGATATCGACCACTTCAAGGACATCAACGACCGCTTCGGCCACGAGGCGGGCGATATCGTGCTGGTGACCCTGTGCCAGCGGATTGCCCAGCGCCTGCGCAAGGTGGACGTTTTCTGTCGCCTGGGTGGAGAGGAGTTGGTGGTGCTCTGCCCGAGCAGTACCACGGAGCAGGCCTGGCAATTGGCAGAGGCGCTGTGGCAAGGCCTTCGCGGTCAGCCGATGGAAGGCGTCGGCGTGGTGACCGCGAGTTTCGGGGTCGCCTCCTGGAGCGCTGGCGAAAGCGCGGACGATCTGATGCGTAAAGTGGACCGCGCGGTCTATCGCGCCAAGCGGCTGGGCCGGGATCGCCTGGAGAAAGTCGAGGCCTGATGCGAGAACCCCGGCCATCGGACCGGGGTTCGCAAGGGTCAGTGCTTGGTGCTGCTGTAGAGGTCCAGCAAAACCTGATCGAGGATCGACGAGGCGCCCCACGGCCGATTGCTGTTGAGGATCGCCACCACCACCCAGGTGCGGCCGTTGGCGTCGCGGCTGAAGCCGGCGAGGGCTCGCACGGTGTTCAGGGTGCCGGTCTTCACGTGGGCTTCGCCCGCCATGGGCGTGCCGCGCAGGCGTTTGCGCATGGTGCCGTCCTTCGCCACGATCGGCAGCGAAGAGATGTATTCCGCGGCGTAGGGGCTGTGCCACGCAGCCTGGAGCATCGCTGCCATCTCGCGGGCGCTGACGCGCTCGTCACGGGAGAGGCCCGAGCCGTTCTCCATTACCAGGTGGCTCGCGGTGATGCCCTTGCGTGCCAGCCATTGGCGGATCACTCGCTGCGCAGCCTGGGCGTCGTCTGCGTCGGCACCGTTGCGGTACTGGCGGCCGACCGAAAGGAACAGTTGGCGGGCCATGGTGTTGTTACTGTATTTGTTGATGTCGCGGATGATTTCGACGACGTCCGGCGACATGGCGCGGGCCACCAGGGTGGCGTTTTTCGGCACGGTGCCTTCGCGGTCCTTGCCGAGGATGCTGCCGCCCAGCTCCTGCCAGATGCCGCGTACGGCGCCGGCGGTGTAGGCCGGGTGCTCGAGCAGCGACATGTAGGTCTGTGCGCTGCAGCCCTGGGGAATCTGTCCAGTGGCGACCAGCGAGGTGCCGTCGAACTGGGTCACCGGGTTGAAGCGCAGTTTTGGCCAGGCCGGGCAGGCTGCAGCCTTGCCCACCTGAATCTGGTTGTCGATGCGCACGTTCGCCAGTGGCGGGTCCATCAGCACGGTGGCCTTGCTGCCTTCGGTGCGGATCACCAGGCGCACGCTCTTCAGGTTGACCATCAGCGAGTCCGGGCCGACCAGGAACGGCTTGTTGTCGTCACCGCCGTCATCGTTGAACACCGGCAACTGCGGGATGTTGAAGTAGCTGCGGTCCAGCACCAGATCGCCGGTGACCTTGCTCACGCCATTGGCACGCAGGTCGCGCATCATCAGCCAGAGCTTCTCCAGGTTCAGCTTCGGGTCACCGCCCCCCTTGAGGTAGAGGTTGCCGTTCAGGATGCCGTCCTTGAGCTGGCCGTCAGTGTAGAACTCGGTCTGCCACTGATAGGTTGGGCCGAGCATTTCCAGGGCGGCGTAGGTGGTGAACAGCTTCATGGTCGACGCCGGGTTCACCGAGACATCGGCATTGAAATAGGTGGCGTTGCCGGGGCCTTCCAGCGGGATCATCACCAACGACAGGGCGTCATCGGTGAGCTTGCTGGCCCGAAGCGCTTTCTGTACGCGCTCGGGCAGGGTGTTGTTGATCTGGGCAACGGCCGGCAGGGCGAAAGGCAGCAAGGTGGCGAGAGCGAGGACGCGCAGAGACTTGAACATAGAAAAGATGACATCCCAATGGTAGGGCATTGACTTGAAAAAATGAAAAGATGAAGCGCAACACTACAGATGAAATACTCCCTGCTGGATCGGGAGCTGCGGCACATTATGCCGCAAGCCGATACGGTATGCGCAGACCTTCGGCTGCCGGTCGTCTCGCAGAAGCGCGCTGTGACTGAGGGACTAGGCGGCGGTGGATTGCACTGGGCGCATTAATCAACGAGAGGCAATTGTCCTCCTGAGGAGAGTTCGGATGGCTACCCATCGTTCCCGTCGTTTGCGCAAGAAGTTGTGTGTCGATGAGTTCCAGGAACTCGGGTTCGAATTGAGCTTCCAGTACAAGGAAGGGCAGGATGAAGAGGCTATCGACGCCTTCATGAAGCGCTTCGTCGAGACCGCCGTCGAACCCAATGATCTGGTCTATAGCGGGTGCGATGAGTACGGCTTCATCTGCCTGGCTCGGCGAGGGTCGGTGAGTGTGGAGCAGCGGGAGAGGGTCGAAGGGTGGCTGAGGCAGCAGCCTGAACTGGCGGGGGCTATCGTCAGCCCGCTGATCGACGCCTGGTATCCGGATCAACCCGTCAATCCACCTGTTCGCTGAGATGCCGACGAGGCCGTTTACCGCAACCTGCACCCGCCTGAGACAGGCCCCCCGCGGGCCTGTGCGGATGTGTGCGTGATTTGAATGATAGTTGCAAAGTGCGCTTCCCCTTCGCTTTTGATCATTCAGCAGGACTGGCCGGCGAGCACCACAGACATCAGCAGTCTATTCGATGTCATCAGAACTTCCAGATGTTGAAATTTCGGAAGTACTGATCAAGCAGGTTCTAGTGGTGCCTGCGTATTTTATTATTCTCAGTACAACCTTCGATTTGAAGGTGATCAGTTGATTCAATGTTGTACGTTATTAATGAGCTTGAACGTCAGTCTTCGCAGACGCGCCTCTTCTTCGCGGTGCATCTGTTTCGATATTCATGGTAGTGCCTGATTATACCGGGGGAGGGAGCTTTTTCTGGCTTCGGATTTGCTTTTTCTGAGTGTTTCGATGTTTGTGGGCTTAGCGATTGAGAGTTTGCTTGTGCTATTTCGCTCACAACGTATTGATAGTGCGATCATGGCTTGGCAACGTAAAGCTGCACTCGCAAGATCCCATGGCATGCCGATGTAGCCTGACCCCGTTAGCGGAGTTCTTGATGTGAGCAGGTTCTCGTTGTTTTGGGTGATAGAGAGACTGCTGGCGTTCGGAAAACAGGTAGATAGCTAAGGCATTTGCCGAGGCTTCGTAGGGTTGAATTCCGATCCAATCCTACTCATTGTCGGAATATTCTTATTGATTGAGTGGGATTGACGGGAGTGCGGTGCTTTTTTGTAGGATTTTTTTATAAGTTTGGTAGGAATTCCCTCTAACGATCAATAATGGAGGCGGGGCATCTCGACAGAATGAGGTCGGCATATATCTTACTGACGGATATTTCGTTTCTATCGGTCTGTGAGAGAGCCTGATGAGTAAAATTATTATTGTTGACGATCACCCGGTTATTCGCATGGCAATGCGCGTGTTGCTGGAAAAGGAAGGCCATATCATCGTCGGGGAAACTGACAATGGGGTCGACGCGCTTTCACTTGTGAAGGAACTGCTGCCCGATCTCGTCGTTCTGGATATCGGCATTCCTCGACTTGACGGTCTGGAAGTCATCAGCCGCATTTCTGCCCTCGAACTGTCGCTCAAGGTTCTGGTGCTGACGGGCCAGAGCGCCTCGCTGTTCGCCATGCGCTGCATGCAGGCCGGTGCGTCGGGCTTCGTCTGCAAGCAGGGTGGCCTGGCGGAATTGATCAGCGCGGTCAACGCGGTTGTCGCCGGTTACAACTACTTTCCCAGCAAGGCCGTACGCCAGCCTCGTCGCAACAACGAGCAGATGGACGACCAGGAACTCATCCAGCGTCTCTCCGATCGCGAGATGGCTGTCCTGCAGTATCTGGCCAATGGTTATTCGAACAAGGAAATCTCCGAGCAGATGTTCATCAGCAACAAGACGGTCAGTACCTACAAGACCCGACTGCTGCTGAAGCTCAATGCACATTCGCTGGTAGATCTGATCGAGTTCGCCAAGCGGAACGCGCTGGTTTGAGGTGCGTGATGTCCTGCTTGCGCCGTTGTATCGCCACGTTGTTGCTCATCGGTTGTGGATGGGCGATGGCGGAGCCGCGCGACTGGAGTCCAATGAACCTGCTGGCACGTCCGCTGGATGAGTCGGTCAAGGTAACGTTGGACGACAGGAGCTGGCAGTGGTTGAGGGACAAGCGGACACTCCGTCTGGGGGTTACCGCTCCGGACTATGCCCCATTCGATGTCACCACCACCGGCACGGAACTGGAGGGTGTCACGGCCGATATACTGGGCGTGCTTGCCGACACGCTCAACGTTCGGGTGGAGGTTCGGCGCTATGCTGACCGGGACGCGGCAGTCGATGCATTGGCCCATGGCGACATCGACCTGCTGAGTCGTGCCACGAACTACGAGTCGGCTCGGCCCGGCATCGTTCTGACCCGTCCGTATTTTTCCAACCAGCCCGTGGTCGTTGGCCCGGAAGGCACGCGGCTGGCAAGTGCGGGGCAACTTGTTGGCAAGCGCATCGCTGTGGTCAGCGACTATTACTCGGCCGAAGAGCGCGACAGGTACTTCAGTGGTGCATCGGAGAGGAGCTATCACTCCGTGCTCCGAGCGCTCGAGGCCGTGGCCTTCGGTCAGGCCGACTTGTATGTCGGTGATGTTTTCAGCGCGCAGTACCTGATCAGCCAGAGAAACCTGGCCAATCTCAAGGTACTTAATTTCGCGGGCTTCGATGGTCCAGGGTTCAGCTTCGCGGTAAGTGCATCGGAGCCGCAGCTTCGGGACATCCTTGACCGTACCCTGGCCGCTATTCCGCGCTCAGTGGAAGCCGCCATTCAACGTCGATGGAGTCCCGGTGGCGCCTACTCGATTGCTGATCAACGCCTGATACTGACTCCCCGCGAGCAACGCTGGCTGGACCGCCATCCCAGGCCAGTGGTTGTGGTTGACCAGGCCCTGGCTCCCATCTCGTTCTTCGATGCTCATGGCAAGTTTCGCGGCATCGCCGCCGATGTGCTGGAACTTATCCAGAGCCGTGTCGGCATTGATTTTGACGTGCGGCCGCAATCCAGTGCGGCAGCCATGTTGAGCCAGGCCCGCGCCGGCAAGGCCCAGGTGATAGCGGCCATGACGCCGACGGCAAAGCGAGAGGAGTGGCTGGGTTTTACCCGGCCTTATATGACGAATTCCTTTGTTGTCGTCGTATCTCAGCAGGCTGACTGGTTGCACTCACTGGATGACCTGGACGGGCGCCGCGTTGCGGTGTCCAAGGATTCCGCAATAGCGGAGTTCATGCGTGAGCGGCATCCCAAGGTGAAACTCGTCGAGGTCGAGACAAAACTTGACGACCTGTCCATGATCAGTGAGGGAAAGGTCGATGCGGGCATCCATATGCTGTCGCCTGCAAACTATCTGATTTCCCGGTATTACCCTGATTTGCGCGTCGCACTCGCCCTCGACCGGGAGCCGGGGCAGTTCTCCCTCGCTGTTTCCCGCGCGGATCCTGAGCTGCTCGGAATTCTGAACAAGGCAATTCTCGCCATCTCGCCCGAGGACATGAGCAACATCGTTGCTCGCTGGTCGGCCAGTGTGGAAAAGCCCGACAGCATCTGGCAGGGCTATCGTCTGCAATTCGTCCAGCTTGCCTGGGCCGCAGTCCTGATGTCCCTTCTTCTGCTGCTGTGGAACTGGCGCTTGTGGTTGAAGGTTCGGCGGCGCCAGGCTTCCGAGCGGGAACTCAACTACCGGCTCGCATTCAAGCGAGCGCTGATTGACGGCATTCCCCAGCCAGTGGCGGTGCGCGATTGTGACGGGCGTCTGGTCACGTGCAACATCGGTTTCCTCAGGGAGACTGGCATGTCCCGTGAAGCAGTCGCTGGCACCCGGGTGGGTGACTGCTCCTGGCTGGCGGCGCAGGATGCGGAGATGCTCGAGCTGATCCACCGGCAGGCGATGGATTCGGACGGCAATGTGGCTTCCGATCTGATGCTGCCGATTCACGATGATGTGCGCGAAATCCATTACTGGGCCACGCCGTATCGCGGTCCGGGTGGGGAGATATCCGGCGTAGTGACCGGCTGGATAGACGTCACCGAACGCGAGCGTCTCTACCATCAGCTGGAAACCGCCAAGGAGCAGGCGGAGGAGGCGAGTCGTGCCAAAAGCACCTTCCTTGCCACCATGAGCCACGAAATCCGTACGCCTATGAATGCGGTGATCGGAATGCTGGAGTTGGCGCTGACGCGTGCGGACCAGGGGCACTGGGAGCGGGAGCCGGTGGAGGTGGCCTACGACTCGGCGCGCTCGCTGTTGACGCTGATCGGCGACATCCTCGACGTGGCCAAGATCGAATCCGGACGCTTGATGCTGATGCCGGAACGCGCCCATTTGCGTGATCTGGTGGAGTCCGTTGCGCGCGTGTTCGATGGACTGGCGCGGCAGAAGGCGTTGGAGCTCAGGATGGAGATCGAGGCTGATGCGGCCTGCGACGTGCTGATTGATCCGCTGCGATTCAAACAGATCCTGTCGAACCTGGTCAGCAATGCCATCAAGTTCACCGACTTCGGCCATGTGAAGATCCGCGTCTACGGCGAGCGTGTCGCAGGTGAGCGTCTCGCACTCGAAGTCAGCGTACAGGACAGCGGTATCGGTATTTCCGAGGTGGACCAGCGCCAGTTGTTCGAACCGTTCAGTCAGGTTGCCCGCGGTGGCAGTACGAGCCGTGGCGGCACGGGATTGGGGCTCACCATCTGCCGCAAGCTGGCAGAGATGATGGGGGGCACGGTGCGAATGGAAAGCCGTCCGGGCGAAGGCACCACTGTCATCGTGCGCCTGCTGCTGCAGACGCTGGAAAGCCTGCCCGAAAGCGAAATCGTTGCGGCTGTGGCCCTTCCGAGGGCTGCGCAGCCACTGAAGGTCCTGGTGGTCGATGACCACGCCGCCAACCGCTTGTTGCTGAGCCAGCAACTGGAACACCTAGGACATCAGGTCGAGGTAGCGTCAGACGGTTCCCAGGCACTTCAGCTATGGCATCCGGGTGATTTCGATCTGGTGATCACCGACTGCAACATGCCGGTGCTCAACGGCTATGCTCTGGCCCGGCGAATTCGTGAGCTTGAAGACGAAATGGAAGCTGAGCCCTGCGTGGTCTTCGGGTTCACCGCCAACGCGCAGCCCGACGAGATCGAGAACTGCCGGCATGCAGGCATGGACGATTGCCTGTTCAAGCCCATTGGCCTGGACAATCTTCGTAGGCGCTTGGCGGCGGTGCCGAAGATTTCCTCTGCTGATAGCCTGCCAGCGAAGGAGCGGAACCGCGCCGAGGTGTTCGATCTGACGTCGCTGCAGGCAATGACCGGAGGCAATCCTGGTCTGACGCGCCGTTTGCTGGAGGAGCTGCATAGCAGCAACCGGTTCGATATCGATCAGATCGAGCCGCTTTGTGCGGCGGGTGACTGGAAACAATTGGCCAATCTGGCCCACCGCATCAAAGGCGCGGCGCGGCTGGTTCACGCCGAAAAGCTTCAGGATCTGTGCGACAAGCTCGAAGCTGGCTGCAAGGATGGGCTCGATAGCGTAGAGCTGCGCAGTCGGGCATTGGCGGTGGAGGCGGCGATGTCCGCCCTTCAGGATGACCTCCTGCAGCAGTTGAGCGCACCGGCCGCCTAGGGCAATCGCTGCTTCAGCTCGGGCTGGAACGGCCGGTCATCTCGCGGGCCATTTCGGTGGCGTAGCTGTCGGTCATGCCGGCGATGAAGTCTGTTACGCGCAAGAAGGAGCGATAGAGCGTCCAGCTCGGGTCCGGCGCGTAGTGACTCAACAGGTCGAGGATGCGCTGGTTCTTGAACGACGGTGAGCTCTGACGGTGCTGTTCGAGCACGGCGCCACAGAAGGAGTTCAGCAGTATTTCCAGGGTGGTGTAGGCGCCGATCTCATGCAGCGTCTTGCGCTTGTCCTGGAATATCTTTTCCCGGGCCATGCCTTTGGCTCGCTGCACACATCGCTTGGCCGGGCCATGCATGTGCTCCACCAGGTCGCCTTGCAGGGTGCCTGCGAGCAGGGCCGGCTCCTGCTCGACGAAAGCCCGTGCGGCGGCATTGGTGAGGTGCTCGATGGCCTTGCCTCGCAGGATCGCCATCTTGCGCCGGCGAGAGTCCTTCGGGCCGAGTTGGCGGTAGGTTTCAGGCAGGTCGTCACCTACCAAATCAAGCAGCAGGGCCTCCACTTCGCTGTAGTCGAGCAGCTCCATTTCCACACCGTCTTCCAGGTCGATCAGGCCGTAGCAGATGTCGTCTGCGGCCTCCATCAGGTAGACCAGCGGATGGCGCGCCCAGCGTTCGTCTTCCAGTTGCGGCATGCCCAGCTTCTGGGTGATCTGCTCCAGCAGCGGCAGCTCGCTGCGGTAGCAGCCGAACTTGTGTTTCTTGTATCCCAGGGAGTCGGCGTGACGTGCTGTCCACGGGTACTTCAGGTAGGTGCCGAGGGTGGCGTAGGTCAGGCGTGTGCCGCCGTCGAACTGGTGGTATTCGAGCTGGGTGAGGACACGGAAACCCTGTGCATTACCCTCGAAGTGCAGGAAGTCCGAGCGTTCTCCGTCGCTCATGCCATCCAGCCAGCCGCGCCCGGCCGCCTGCTGGAACCAGTGGCGGATGGCGTCTTCGCCGGAGTGGCCGAAGGGCGGGTTGCCGATGTCATGGGCGAGGCAGGCGGACTGTACGATCACGCCCATGTCGGCGGGGTCGCACCATTCGGGCAGGCGGTCGCGAATGATCTCGCCGACCCGCATGCCCAGCGAGCGGCCGACGCAGCCCACCTCGAGCGAGTGGGTCAGGCGGGTATGGATGTGATCGTTGCTCGAGACCGGGTGCACCTGGGTCTTGCGACCCAGGCGGCGGAATGCACCGGAGAAGATGATGCGGTCGTGGTCCTTGTGGAAGGCGCTGCGGCCGAGTTCGGCACTGCTGTGCACCGGTTTGCCGAGACGCTCCCGGGGGAGCAGGGTGTGCCAATCCATTCTTCTTTCCGCGATCGAGAGAGTTACCGGCAACGCTAGCCGTTCGCGCCGGCAATCTCAATCGCGGCGCTAGAGGCCTTCTGCGTCGATGTCGATGAGCAGAAGGCGTCGACCCTGGTCGATGAACTGACCGGCAGTCATGCAGTACTGGTTGGTGGTGGCGTCACGGTAGGTGTTGGAGAGTGTCAGGCGACGCTCTTCCCAGCCTTCGGCGAGCAACTGGTAGAAGTACGGCCGCCAGGACCAGTTGTGTCCCAGGTAGCGACGGTTCTCTTTCCAGAACAGGCCATTCCACTCCAGGTTCGGTGAGGTCTGGGTGCCGTGGCGGTCGCACTGGTAGATGCGCAGCAGGCGGCTGAAGGAATCCGGCGCCGGCGGCAGGCTGCTGAGCATGGCGCCGCCTTCTGCCCAGGGACGCAGCATGTTCATCAGTTCGGCGAGCTGTTGGCGCAGTTGGATGAGGTTGGCGCGTTCCTGCAGCTTGCGGTGTACGTAGTGGTCGCGGCGCTGGGCGAAGGCGTCGCGGAAGGCGTCGCTGGCCGGGAAGTCCAGCGCCGGTTTGGCGAACAGGAAGCCCTGTACGTAACGTGCTCCGCACTCCAGGGCGAAGTCCATTTCCTCTTCAGTCTCGACGCCCTCGGCGATGATCCAGCAGCCGGTCTTCTCGGCCATCTGTGCCAGCGCTTTCACCACCTCGCCGCTGGGGCCGCCGCGGGCGGCCTCCTGGAATAGGCGCATGTCCAGTTTGAGAATGTCCGGCTGCAGGGCGAGCACGCGGTCCAGCTGCGAGTAGCCGGCGCCGAAGTCGTCGATGGCGATGCGCGCACCGGCATCCCGATAACGCGCTACCACTTCCGGCAGGCGTTGGTGGGCGCCTCCCAGTTCGGTGATCTCGAAGACCACGCGCTCTGGCGGCACTCCCTGTTGCTGCAGTTGCTTGAGGCTGGGCAGCGGCTGGTTCGGACGCAGGCGGCTGATCCAGCGCGGCGAGATGTTCAGGCTGAGAAACCAGTCGCTGGGCGCTTCATGGATGCGAGCAAGGGCGGCGTCGCGGATCTGCCGATCAAGCCGGCGCAGTTCGGCCAGGCCGACTCTTGGGTTGAAGAACAGCGGGCCGACCGATTGCAGGTCGCCGTTGTCCTGGCGCAGCCGGCCCAGTGCTTCGACACCGGCGATCAGGCCGGTCGCGGTGTCGATGAAGGGCTGGAAGCAGGCGATGGGTTGCCCGTCGATCAAGGGACACATCCTTAGTGGCGTGACAGGAATGCGCTGGGGCGCGGCTTCCTGTTACTTAGCAAGAATGTGGCCAGTCTGAGCGTCAGAGATGCGTCGAAGGGGCGGGCGGCTCCGGGGGCTCGGGCTTCTTGCGCATCTGCAGGATGATCGGTGCAAGGGCCAATCCTACGCGTAGCAAGCGTATCCAGCGGTGCTTGCGGCTGAACAGCAGCGCCAGCGCTGCGGCGCCGCCAGCGCCCCATAGCGGGGTTGCGCTCCCCAGGCTGCTGCGCACGCTCTGTCCAAGGTTGCGGGCCTGCTTCAAGGGCTGCAGCAGGAGTTCGCCTTCCTGGCGAATCTGTTGGCGCTGCATTTCCATGCGCAGGCGGACAATGGCCTTGCGCAATTCGGCACGGCTCAGGTTGCGGGCGTCCGGCATTTCGCTCATGGCAACAGTCGCTCCCGGTCTCGGGCCAGTTCGTCGAGGGTTGCACTGAACGGCGAGCTTTCATCGCTGACCAGCATGTGCAGGCGCCAGGCGCAGAGCAGGCTGCCGCCGACGTAGAAGAGGCACAGGCCGATGGCGGCCTGCAGGCGGTAGGTGTCCCAGAAGAGGATCAGCACCAGCACCGACAGGGCGACCAGCAGGAGCAGGGCGAAGACCAAGGCGAGGCCGGCCATCAGCAGCATCTGCACCGTGCGGGTCTTTTGCTCCTGTAGCTCGATGCCGAGCAGCTCGACGTGCCCGTGCAGGAGGCCCAGGACCGCGGCGCCGAAGCGCCGCGGGGAAGGGGAGTTGGCCGAAGACTTCGGCCCGGCGTCCATTCCGTCGCTCATGAATCAGCGCCGGCTGACCAGCAGGCCGAGAAGGAAGCCGACACCGGCGGCGATACCGACTGCCTGCCACGGATGGTCACCGACATAGTCCTCGGTGGCGTCCACGGCGGCCTTGCCCTGGTCGCGCACGGAGTCCTTGGTGGAGTAGATGGCATCGCGGGCGCGCTTGAGGCTCTCGTGGATCTGCGCGCGCATCTGGTCGGCTTCGGCGCCAGCCAGGTCGGCCGAGCTTTGCAGGAGTTTCTCGGTGTCGCTGACGAGGGCCTGGAATTCGGCCAGGAGTTCATCCTTGGCGGCGTTCACTGCGGTCTTGCGAGGCATGTGATGCTCCTTGTGCGGGTTGAGGTTCCTAGATTTCGAGCGCCGGGGGTGCGGGAAAGTTTCTCATAATTTTGTCGCGGGGCTGCTCCCGCGTGCGAGCTAAAGCCTAGCCGTTGATTGATGCACCGGTGGTATGCCGCTTGCATTTCCCTGGTGCGCATGGAGAGCGGAGCGCCCCACGGCGGGGCGTTTCCGGTGCCTTGAATGGCCGGGAATCTGAGCTCAAATCACTGAAAAATCTAAGGAAGTACAGGAAATTGCGATGCTGGTCGGATAGCTCGTGGGCCAATCTGGATCAGCGCTCGGCTCCCCTGTAGTGCGCCACTGCTTCAGCGTGGTGCGACCCAGGGGCGCCGCGAGCCGTTTTGGTGCTTCCCCCTTGACCTCCGGGGCTGCCTGTAGCGATGGAAAACCTCAATAGTGCCGTAGAGACGCTGGTCCACGGCTCCAACACGCTGTTCCTGCTGATGGGTGCGGTCATGGTGCTGGCCATGCACGCGGGCTTCGCCTTCCTGGAAGTGGGCACGGTGCGCCTGAAGAACCAGGTGAATGCCTTGTCGAAGATCCTCTCGGACTTCGCCATCTCGACCCTGGCCTACTTCTTCATCGGTTACTGGATCGCCTATGGCGTCACCTTCCTGCAGCCGGCTGCGACGCTCGCGCAGGAAAACGGCTATGCCCTGGTGAAGTTCTTCTTCCTGCTGACCTTTGCCGCCGCGATTCCCGCGATCATTTCCGGCGGCATCGCCGAGCGCGCCCGGTTCGGCCCGCAATTGTGCGCCACGGCGCTGATCGTGGCCTTCGTCTATCCGTTCTTCGAGGGGCTGATCTGGAACGGCAACTTCGGATTCCAGGGGTGGCTGAAAGCGGAGTTCGGCGCGTCCTTCCATGATTTCGCCGGCTCCGTGGTGGTGCATGCCTTTGGTGGCTGGCTGGCGCTGGCGGCGGTGGTGTTGCTGGGGCAACGCAATGGCCGTTATCGCGAGGGCCGACTGGTCGCGTTCGCACCGTCGAACATCCCGTTCCTCGCGGCGGGCTCCTGGATCCTTATTGTCGGCTGGTTCGGCTTCAACGTGATGAGCGCGCAGTCCCTGGCCGGCGCCAGCGGGCTGGTGGCGGTGAACTCGTTGCTGGCCATGGTCGGCGGCACTGTGGCGGCGCTGCTGGTCGGCCGCAATGACCCTGGCTTCCTGCACAACGGCCCGTTGGCCGGGTTGGTGGCGGTCTGCGCTGGTTCCGACTTGATGCACCCGATCGGTGCCCTGGCGACGGGCATGGTGGCGGGTGCGCTGTTCGTCTGGGCGTTCACGGCGACCCAGGTGCGCTGGAAGATCGACGACGTACTGGGCGTCTGGCCGCTGCACGGCCTGTGCGGTGCCTGGGGTGGCATCGCCTGCGGCATCTTTGGCCAGCAGGCGCTCGGCGGCCTGGGCGGGGTCAGCTTGGCCAGCCAGACCATCGGCACCTTGCTCGGTGTGACGGTAGCCTTTGCCGGCGGACTGCTCGTATACGGCCTGGTGAAGTCCGCTGTGGGCATTCGCCTGACGAAGGAAGAGGAGTACTACGGCGCGGACCTGTCGATCCACAAGATCGGTGCGCTCAGCCAGGACTGATTCGTCCATGGAGGCAAAGAAAAAGCCCGGCCAATGCCGGGCTTTTTCGTCATGCCGTGCGGATTACCAGAGCGGCATGGTGTAGCTGACGATCAGGCGGTTCTCGTCGTAATCGTTGGTGTAGTTGGTACGCATGGTCGCGTTACGCCATTTCACGCCGAGATTCTTCAGCGGGCCGTCCTGGAAGACGTAGGCGATGTCGGTATCGCGTTCCCATTCCTTGCCTTCGCCGTCGGTGGTGATCAGGTCGATGTTGTCGCCTTTCACGTAGCGGGTCATGAAGGTCAGGCCGGGGATGCCGAGGCCGGCGAAGTTGTAGTCGTAGCGTGCCTGCCAGGACTTTTCGTCCTTGTTGGCGAAGTCGCCGATCTGGATGTAGTTCACCAGGTAGGGATCGGTGCCGTTGATGTAGGCGAAGCCGGTGTCGCCGCTCATCTTCTGGTAGCCGACGCCAAAGGCGTGGTAGCCCAGCGAGTAGGTGAACATGGCGTTGAGCGCCTGGTTGTCGACGTTGCTGCCGCCGTCGTCATCGGACTTGGCCCAGCGGATGTCGGACTTCAGCGACTGCTTGTCGGCGATCGGCAGCACGTGGATCAGTCCCAGGTAGTGCTGCTTGTAGATATCCTCCAGGCCGCCGTAGTGGTAGCTGGTGCTCAGGCTGTCTGTCCACTTGTAGGTGAGGCCGCCAAACAGGAACTTGTTGGACGTGAGGCTATCGCCGAGCTTGATGTTGCGCTTGCCGCCGCCGGTGATGGTCATGTCCTCGTAGTCCGAGGAGTCGCGCTGGTTGACCTGGTAGAGGCGGCCACCGTCGACGGTCAGGCCGTCGAGTTCCGCGGAGTTCAGGGCAAAGCCGCTGAAAGTCTGCGGCAGCAAGCGGGTGTCGTTGTACTGCACCACGGGCATCTTCGGCAGCAGGGTGCCGGCTTTCAGGGTGCTCTTGGACGCGCGCAGCTTGGCGGTGATGCCCAGGTCGCCGTAGCTGTCCTCGGCGCGCTTGTCGCTGAGCGAGCGCTGCAGCAAACCAGTGCCACTGCGGTCAGGCGAGGAATCGAGCTTCAGGCCCAGGGTGCCCAGGGCATCCACGCCGACACCGATGGTGCCGTCGGTGTAACCCGATTCGTACTTGAGAATGAAGCCTTGGGCCCATTCTTCGGCCTTGTTCTGGGTAGGTGCTGGACTGTCCTGGCGGAAGTCGCGGTTGAAGTAGAAGTTACGCAGTTCGACGGTGGCCTTGCTGTCCTTGATGAAGTCAGCGTGGGCGAGTGTCGGAAGGATAAAGCTGGTACCCAGCGTGGACAATGCCACGGCACGGGCGATCGGGGTCTTGCTCATTGTTATTGTCTCCTCGAGCGCTTGGGGCAGTTTGATGATGCCGACTGGATCAGGGTCGGCATGTCAATCTGTTACAGCCTATCTACTAAATCATTACCGAATGTTGACGACTCTTAGACCTTAGTCGCTGATTAGTGAGCTGGCTATTGAAGCGTCGAGCGGCGGCTGGCGTGGCTTTCACTGAATCCAGTGGGGGTAGTAGCCGAGTTTGTCCTGCACCAGGGCATCGTGGGCGGGCACTACGGTCAGCTTGGGGTAGGCCAGCATCAGTTCGTGGACGCGGGCCACTTCGGCCAGCGTCTGTTCGCGGTTGTTGTCCACCATGTTGCGGCTCACCCAGAACTTCTCGTGCGGCCCGGTGAAGCCGGACAGACGCCAGGTGGTGTCGCCGCTGAAGAAGAAGCGCCGGCCGTCGTCGAGGGTGATGAACAGGCCGACCGAACCCGGTGTGTGGCCGCGCATCGGCACCAGCACCAGGCTGCCATCGCCAAACAGGTCGAGGCTGCGGTCGTAGCTCAGGAAGGGGCCGGAATCGAACTGGAAGGGCACCCATTTCACCGGGTGGCGGAACTGGCTGGGGAACACCGCCGGCGGTTGAGCGATATGGGCATAGTTGATCTCGTCATAGGTTGCCCAGACCGGGACTTCAGGGAAGTCAGACAGTGCCGAAGCATGGTCCCAGTGGGCGTGGGACAAGATGATCCGATCGATGGAAATACCGCTGCCCTGCAATTGCTCGCGTGCCGGTTTCAGGCCTTCGTAACGGAACAGCGGCTTGTCCCACCACGGCATGTCCTGCTTGAACTGCGCGTCCGCCTGGCTGCCTAGCCCGGTGTCGAACAGCAAGGTGGCGGCATGGTGTTGGACCAGGACTGCGGTGTGGTTCATCGGGACTTTCCGCGTCCAGTCGCCCCCGGCCACGGTGAAGGCATCCAGGGTGGTGATGCCGGAGGTTCGGATCAGTGAGAAGCGCAGGTCGGCGGCCGGGGCGTTAAGGCTGGTGAGGGCGAGCAGAGCGACCAGCAGCAGGGATGGCAGACGCATCGGAATTTCCTTTTCGTGGAGCGGAGGGACGCCGCCGTATGGGCGGCGGCGTGGTCAATCGGACGAGCGTCAGAAGGCGGGTTGTGCGACGTAGCCGGGAAGGGCGCGCACACGGGCCAGCCAGTCGTTTACGTAGGGATAGCCGGACGGCTCCAGGCCACCTTCCGCCGCCAGGGCGACGTAGGGATAGATGGCGATGTCGGCGATGCTCGGTTGAGCCGTCTGCGCCAGCCAGGGGTGATCGGCCAGCGTCGCATCGAGCAGTTCCAGCGCGTGGCGGCCCTTGGCCTGTGCGGCCCCCAGGTCGCCGGGGCGCTTGAACAGCTGGATCACCCGCGCCATTGCCAGGCCGTGCTGCACCTCGTTTGCCGAGAAGCTCAGCCAGTTGGCGATGCGCCCCTGGGTGATGGCGTCCTGCGGGTACCAGTGCGCCTCGGCATACTGCCGGGCGAGGTAGGCAAGGATGGCGTGGGAGTCGCCCAGGCGCAGATCACCGTCCTCCAGCGCTGGCACCTGGCCGCGCGGGTTGATCGCCAGGAAGGCTGGGCGCTTGTGTGCACCGCCTTGCAGGTCCACCGGCACCAGCTCGGCCTTCTGACCGATGAGTCCGAGGAACAGGCGGACCTTGTAGCAGTTGCCGGAAAGTGCGACGTCGTGGAGTTTCATGGCGAGAGCCCTGTTCAGTGTTGTGGGGACGACGACATAGATATTAGACAGACAGGTCTGTATAGTTCAAGTGAAATGACCGCTTGCCAATCGAGGTCGCGTCGTCGATCCCGGCAACGCTCCGGCTCCCCACGGTCGCCGAGCCTCGCGCATAATGTGCGGTCAGGAGGAAATGCCATGGCATCCAGCAAACGCGAGCTGCTGCTCACCACCGCTCAGGACCTGTTCTACCGCGAGGGCTACCACGCCACCGGTATCGACCGAATCCTCGCCGAGTCGGGCGTCGCGAAGATGACGCTGTACAAGTATTTCAAGTCCAAGGACGAACTGATCATGGCGGCGCTGGAAGAGCGCCATGCCCGCATGGTCGAGCGCATGGAAGTGGCAGAGCGCGTCCTTGCCCCGCGCGAGTCGATCCTGGCGGTCTTCGACGGGTTGCAGGACGTGCTGAACAGCCCGGACTTCTGCGGCTGTGCCTTCATCCATGCCGCCGGCGAGTTCCATGACCGCGAACATCCCATTCATCAGCAGGCTGCCGAGCACAAGGCTTTTCTCGGCCGCTTCTTCGCTGCCCAACTGACGCGACTTGGCGTCGCAGAGCCGGAAGCCCTGGCCCGCCAGCTGCAATACCTGCTCGAAGGCGTTCTGGTGATGGCGCACATGCAGGGACCGGCGCAGCAAGGGCGCGAAGCCCGCACCGTCGCCGACACACTGCTCAAACACGCCGGAGTCTGAATCGATGTCGCCAACCCTGGAGTCCGCCATGCCCCCGGAATGCCAACTCTTCGGCACCCTTGGCTGCCACCTCTGCGAACTCGCCGAAGCCGTGCTGATGCCCTTTGTCGAACACGGCCTGCTGGTCGAACTGGTGGACATCGCCGACCGCGAGGAATGGGTCGAGCAGTACGGCCTGAGCATCCCGGTGCTGCGCCGTTGCGATTCCGGCGCCGAGCTGAACTGGCCCTTCGACGCCGAGCAGGTCGCCGCCTTCCTCAGCCGCTGATGCCTTCGGCGGCTTTCCCCCTCCTCAATCAACCGATGCGAGGCGCAATGCAATGAAGATCGGATTTCTCGGACTGGGTGGCATGGGCGCCGCCATGGCTGCCAACCTCATCAAGGCCGGTCACCAGGTCATCGTGTGGAACCGTTCCCCCGGTGCCGCCGAGCCGCTGGTGGAGTTGGGTGCCATCGCCGCCAGCACGCCTGTGCAGGCGTTCGATGTCGAACTGGTGATCTCCATGCTGGCAGACGATGCCTCCACTCGCGCCGTGCTGCTGGACAGCGGCGCACTGGCTTCGGCCAGGGCCGGGCTGGTGCACCTGAGCATGGCCACGTTGTCTACCGCCTTCGTTGGCGAACTGATCGAGTTGCACCGGGAGCGGAGCGTCGAGTTCGTCGCCGCGCCGGTGTTCGGCCGCACCGATGTCGCCGCCGCCGGAAAGCTGAACATCCTGGTGGCTGGCCCCGAGTCGGCCATCGCCAAGGCGCAGCCCCTACTCGACGTGCTGGGGCAGAAGACCTGGCCGCTGGGCGACGATCCGCTACGCGCGGTCGCGGTGAAGATCGCCGGCAACTTCATGATCGCCAGCGCCATCGAGGCGATGGGGGAGAGCGCTGCACTGGTGAAGACCTACGGTGTGGCGCCGGGCGAGTTCATGGAGATCATGGGCAACACCCTGTTCAACGCACCGGTGTACCGCAACTACGGCGCGCAGATCGCCGAGCAGCGCTTCGATCCGGCAGGTTTCCGTCTGGTGCTGGGGCTCAAGGACGTCGGCCTGGCGCTGTCGGCCGGGCATGAACAGCGTGTGCCGCTGCCGTTCGCCAGTATCCTGCGTGACAACCTGCTCGAGGCCATCGCCCACGGTGACGGCGAGCTGGATTGGAGCGCCCTGTCGCAAGTCGCGTTGCGCAAGTCCGGGCAACTCTGAGTCGCCCATAAAAAAGCCCGTCCTGGTGGATGGGCTTTTGTGCCTGCGAATTCTTTGTCCGAGGAAAAATCGCGAGCAATAAAAAACCCGCCGTTAGGCGGGTTTTTCGGGATTTGGTCGGAGCGACTGGATTCGAACCAGCGACCTTCTCGTCCCGAACGAGACGCGCTACCAAGCTGCGCTACGCTCCGTTTGTTGGCGCGCATTCTACCGAAAAACTTTTGATGCACAAGGGGTTAGCGAAAATTTTTTGAAAAAAGATTCTGCCCCCATGAAAACGCGAACGCCCCGCAGACCGCTCAGGGCCTGCGGGGCGTTTTCACCGCCGGGAGAATCAGAGGTCCTTGACGGTCCGAACCTGATCCTTGTTCACACGGGCGGTTTTACCATCCAGCTGTTCGAACTCATAGAAGCCGGATTCTTCGTCGTACTTGGGTTTGTCGACCGACTGAATCTCGCGACCATCGTTCAGAGTGATGACGGACGGAGTGGAGCAACCAGCGAGTACTCCAAAGCCCAGGGCGAGCAGGAAGGCGGGAAGCATCCGTTTGTTCATGAGTGAATCTCCTGATGAGCGAACAAAAAAGTACGAAAAGTCTGACCGGGTGCTTTGCGCCATAGTTCCCGGAAAATTTTCGAGTACGTCGCTATCGGTCGTGATAGAGCAGCTCCGGCGTATTCAGATTGGCCAGGCGAGGGTCATCGGCCGGGCAGTCCACTGCCTGCAGGCCCAGGTTCGCGAAGACATGACGGGGGCTGCGGTCACCCTGGCTCCAGGCTTGCTCGATTGGTGCACGCATCGCTACCGGGATGATGCTGAACAAGGGCTCCCATTGCGTCCCGCAGCGCAGCATATGCACGGCGTCCGGCGCCGCGGCCGAGGCACGCAACAGGCGCTCCAGCAACTCGGCATCCAGGCGCGGGGCGTCGCAGGGCAATACCAGAAGATGCGTATGCCGCGCAGCGGCCAGGCCGGCACGGATGCCGGCCAGCGGGCCGGGGAAGTCCGGGCTGTCGTCCTGCACCAGGCGGTCGGCGAAGCGGGCATAGGTATCCGCGTTGCGGTTGCAGGAAATGATCAGGTCGTCGCCGAAGGGGCGGGCGACAGCGGCGGCGTAGCTGACCATCGGTTGACCCTGCCAGTCCAGCAATCCCTTGTCCTGGCCGCCCATGCGCTGGCCGCGTCCTCCAGCAAGAATCAGGACGGAACAGGGGGACAGCGGGGCTTGTGGCATGTCAGGGTCTCCGGGGCGGGCCTGTGATATAACACCGCGCATTCCAACCTCACAAGCAAGGGCCCTCATCATGAGCCACAAGGCCGAGCAGCCATTCGTCCCGTTGAACATTGCCGTCCTCACCGTCAGCGATACCCGCACCCTGGAAACCGACACCTCCGGCCAACTGTTCGTCGATCGTCTTAAGTCCGCCGGCCACACTCTCGCCGCCCGCGTCCTGCTCAAGGATGACCTCTATCGCATCCGCGCGCAGGTGGCGACCTGGATCGCCGAGGACGAGGTGCAGGTCGTGCTGATCACCGGCGGCACCGGTTTCACCGGCCGCGACAGCACGCCGGAGGCGGTGAGTTGCCTGCTGGATAAGGTAGTGGACGGTTTCGGCGAGTTGTTCCGGCAGATTTCCGTGGCCGACATCGGTACCTCAACCGTGCAATCCCGCGCGCTGGCCGGCTTGTCCAACGGCACCCTGGTCTGCTGCCTGCCGGGCTCCACCAATGCCTGCCGCACCGCCTGGGACGGCATCCTCGCTGAGCAGCTGAACGCCAGCCACCGCCCGTGCAATTTCGTGCCACACCTGAAGAAGGCGGCGCCCTGCGAGAGCCGCGGATGAGCTGCTGCGACAAGCCGGGCCTGCTGCCGGTCGAGGACGCTCTGGCGCGCCTGCTGAGCCTGGCGGAGCAGGCGCCGATCCTCGACACCGAAACCTTGCCGCTCGCCGAGGTGGACGGCCGCGTGCTGGCCGAGCCGTTGCTGGCCGGGCTGGACCTGCCGCCATGGCCGAACAGTGCCATGGATGGCTATGCGCTGCGCCAGGCCGACTGGCAGGGCGAGGCGCTCGTGGTCAGCCAGAAGATCTTCGCCGGGCAGGCGGGCGAGCCGCTGCAGCCCGGTACCTGTGTGCGCATCTTTACCGGCGCGCCGGTGCCTGAAGGCGCCGATTGCGTCGAGATGCAGGAAAACGTCGACGTGCTGGAAGACGGCCGCGTGCGTTTCCTCGAGGTGCTCACGGTGGGCCAGCACGTGCGTCCGCAGGGCCAGGAAACCCGAAAGGGGGACTGCGTGCTGCCGGCCGGTACGCGCCTGGGGCCGATCGAGGCCGGGCTGGCCGCATCCCTCGGCCACGCTGAGCTCACTGTGCGCCGCCGTCCGCGCGTGGCGCTGCTGTCCACCGGTGACGAGCTGGTCGAGCCCGGCAAGCCGCTGGCGCTTGGGCAGATCTACAACAGCAACCGCCATCTGCTACGCACCTGGCTGCAGCGCTTCGGTTGCGAGGTGGTGGACGCCGGCATCCTCCCGGACGACCTGGCGCGCACTCGTGCGGCCCTGGCCGGATTGTCGACTGTGGACCTGATCCTTTCCACCGGCGGCGTCTCCGTTGGCGAGGCGGACTTCCTCGGTGCAGCCCTGCGTGAGGCGGGCGAGCTGGCACTGTGGAAACTGGCGATCAAGCCGGGCAAGCCGTTGACCGTCGGCCACTACCAGTTGGTCCCGGTAATCGGCCTGCCGGGCAATCCGGCGTCCACGCTGGTGACCTTTGCGCTGCTGGCGCGGCCCTACCTGATGCGTCGCCTTGGCATGCAAAAGGTCGAGCCGCTGCGCCTGCAGGTGCCGGCCGGGTTCAACTGGACCAAGCCGGGCAATCGCCGCGAGTACCTGCGTGCGCGCCTGGAGAATGGCCGTGCGGTGCCTTTTGCCAACCAGAGCTCCGGCGTGCTGCGCAGTGCCGCCTGGGCCGAAGGGTTGGCGGAAGTGCGCGAGGGCACGACGCTGGCCGAAGGCGATTGGCTGACCTTCATTCCCTTCAGTGAGTTGCTGGACTGAGCCAGCCTTCGTAGGCGCATTCCTAAGGGGCAGGTCCGGGCCGAGAGCCGGAGCGAAACCGCGCTATCCAATGAAAAACGCCGGTCTCAGACCGGCGTTTTTTTATGCTGCTGGCGGTACTCGCCGGGCGTCTGGTCGGTCCAGCCCTTGAAGCTGCGGTGGAATGATCGCGACTCGGTGAAGCCCAGGTACTGGGCGATGTCCTGGATCGGCAGGTCGCTGTGCACCAGGTAGTGCTCAGCCAGTTCCTGGCGCAGCTCGTCGAGGATCTGCTGGTAGCTGGTACCAGCCTGCTGCAGGTGGCGCTGCAAGGTGCGCACGGTCATCTCGAAGCGCTCGGCGACGCGCTCCTTGCGCGGCAGGCCATCCTTGAGCAGCAGGCGCAGGGCGTTCTTCACCCGCAGCGGTAGCGGTTCGTCGTCGTCCAGCCCGGCCATCAGCGCCAGGGCGTGTTCTTCCAGGGTGCGCAGCAGGTTGGCGTCGGCCTGGCGCAGCGGGTAGCTCAGCAATGGCAGCGGCACCAGCAGGGCGCTGAAGGATTGCTCGAAGCGCACCGGGCAGCCGAACAGCTGTTCGTATTCGACGACGTCGGTGCCCTCGGGCTGCGCGTGCTCGAACCAGACTTCCTGGGGCGAACCGTGGGTGTCGGCGATCCAGCGGGCGTAGAGCAGCCAGGACGCCAGCACATTCTCCACCATGTGCCGACGGATCTGCGCGGCCTCGTGGCGGCAGTTCCAGATCAGCTTGATGTGATCCGCCCCCGGTTCCAGGCGGCTGACGCCCATGTCGCCGACCAGCTTTTCGTAGGGAATGATGCGGCCCATGGCCTCACCCAGGTTGGCGCAGTTCATGGTGATGTAGCCCAGCACGCTCCAGGAGCCGGGCTGCACGAAGCGCGCGGAGTGCAGGCCGAACAGCGGATCGCCGGAGTGTGCGCACAGATGCTGCAGCAGGCGCTCGTGGGCCTCGCTGGGCAGCCGCTGGCTGTTGTCGTTCAGCTGTGAACGCTCAAGGCCCGCCGCTTCGAGGGCGACCTCCAGGTCCATGCCGAGGGACTCGGCGTGGCGCAGGTATTTCAGCAGTGCGGGGACGGATGTATAGCCGAGGGAATGCATGGCGTGAGTTCTTGTTCTTGGGTGTCTCGATCGGCAACTGCGCCTGTCTTGATCCGACAGTGACAGGGCAGGGCGGCTGGCTAGTATAGGCAGCCATCAAGCAGCACCGAAATAGCAATCGAAATAGCGGGTTCAGACCCTGAACAAGAAGGAGCGGGCATGCGACGCTGGAACGGCTGGGGTGAAGAAACGACGGTGGTGGAACTGCCCGACAACGGGCGCGGTTTTCTCGCCGAACTGGTCGGCCCGGGCCTGACGCTGCCGGACGCCACGCTGGAGCAGGTGCTGGCCAAGGTGCCAGCGTCGCGCCTGCCCGAGCATCCGCTGGTCGTGCGCGAGGCGCGCGATCGTCTGCTGCACGCCCGCGGCCAGAGCCTGCCGGACTGGCTGGCGATGCGCGAAGGCGAATTCGGCGTGTTCCCGGACGGTGTGGCCTATCCGCAGACCGCCGAGCAGATCCGCGAGCTGCTGAAGTTCGCCGAGCTCTGGGACTGCCTGGTGATTCCCTACGGCGGCGGTACCTCGGTGGCCGGCCACATCAACCCGCCAACGTCCGACAAGGCAGTGCTGACCGTTTCCCTGGAGCACATGAATCGCCTGCTGGAGCTGGACGAACAGAGCCTGATCGCCACCTTCGGCCCCGGCGCCAACGGCCCGCAGGTGGAAAGCCAACTGCGCGCCCGTGGTTACACCCTCGGCCATTTCCCGCAGTCCTGGGAGCTTTCCACCCTCGGTGGCTGGGTTGCCAGCCGTTCGAGCGGCCAGCAGTCGCTGCGCTACGGGCGCATCGAGCAACTGTTCGCGGGCGGCACCCTGGAAACCTTCGCCGGCAGCCTGGAGATCCCGACATTCCCGGCATCCTCCGCCGGTCCCGACCTGCGCGAAGTGGTGATGGGTTCCGAGGGCCGCTTCGGCATTCTCTCGTCGGTGAAGGTGCGGGTTACGCGCATCGCCGAGGACGAGCGCTTCTACGCGGTGTTCCTGCCGTCCTGGGGGCAGGCGCTGGAGGGTATCCGCACCCTGGTGCAGGCGCGCGTGCCGCTGTCCATGCTGCGCCTGTCCAATGCCGTGGAAACCACTACCCAGCTGGCACTGGCCGGCCATCCGGGGCAGATCGCCTGGCTGGAGCGCTACCTGAAGCTGCGCGGCGCGGCCGAGGGCAAGTGCATGCTGACCTTCGGCGTTACCGGCGACCGTGCGCAGAACGCGACGTCGCTGCGTGCTGCGCGGCGCATTCTGAAGAGTTTCGGCGGCGTGTTCACCGGCACCCTGCTGGGCAAGAAGTGGGCGCAGAACCGCTTCCGGTTCCCTTACCTGCGCGAGGCGCTGTGGGAAAACGGCTACGTGGTCGACACCCTGGAATCCGCCACCGACTGGTGCAACGTCGACAACCTGCTGAACCGCATCGAAGCCAGCCTGCGCGACGGCCTGGCCGCCGAGGGTGAGCGCGTGCATGTGTTCACTCACCTGTCCCACGTCTATGGCGAAGGGTCGAGCATCTACACCACCTACGTGTTCCGCCCAGCCGCCAGTTATGCGGAGACCTACGAGCGCTGGCGCAAGCTCAAGCATGCCGCCAGCCAGACCATCGCCCACAACCGCGGCACCATCAGCCACCAGCACGGCGTGGGCAAGGACCACGCGCCCTACCTGCCGGTGGAGAAGGGAGCGCTGGGCATGGCGGCGATCAAGGCGCTGGCCGGGCATTTCGACCCGTCTGGCCGGCTGAACCCCGGCACCCTGCTGCAGGACTGAGCCGATGCCTGCCTGGAATGCGGTGTGGCGCGCCGAGGCACTGCCAGTGCTGGCGGCGTGCGACTGGGACCTGCTCGTCGTCGGCGGCGGCATCACCGGCGCCGGCATCCTGCGCGAAGCTGCGCGGCGCGGCTGGCGCTGCCT
Organism: Pseudomonas sp. BB438; assembly: GCF_057180225.1. Classification (NCBI taxonomy): domain Bacteria; kingdom Pseudomonadati; phylum Pseudomonadota; class Gammaproteobacteria; order Pseudomonadales; family Pseudomonadaceae; genus Pseudomonas; species Pseudomonas sp. BB438. The sequence continues at coordinate 4,500,756 of NZ_CM170001.1, read as the reverse complement.
GCTGATCGAGCAGCGCGACTTTGCCTGGGGCACCTCCAGCCGTTCGTCGAAAATGGTCCACGGCGGCCTGCGCTACATCGCCAAGGGCCAGTTCGGGCTGTCCCGCGATTCGGTGCGTGAGCGCCAGCGCCTGCTGGGTGAGGCGCCGGGGCTGGTCGATCCGCTGAGCTTCATCATGCCGCACTACCAGGGCGGCTTCCCCGGCCCGCGGGTGTTCGGCACGCTGCTGTCGCTGTACGACGCGCTGGCCGGGCGGCGCAATCACCTGTTCCATCGCCTGGAGGAGCTGCGTTACCTGGCGCCGGGCCTGAAGGAGGATCGCCTGCTCGGCGGCACCCGCTTCCAGGACGCGGTGACCGACGACGCGCGCCTGGTGATGCGCGTACTCGGTGAAGCGCGGGCCGAAGGTGGCGAAGCGCTCAATGGCCTGAAGGTGATGGAACTGGATCGCCGCGATGGCCGTGTGCAGGGGCTGGTGGCCGAGGATACTGAAAGCGGCGCGCGCTTCACCTTCCGCGCCCGCGCCGTGGCTGTGGCCACCGGCGCCTGGGCTGATGGCTTGCGCCAGAAGCACGGCAGCGAGCACATCCGCCCTTTGCGTGGCAGCCACCTGCTGATTCCGGCCTGGCGTCTGCCGGTCGCCCACGCCTTCAGCTTCATGCACGGGCAGGACAAGCGCCCGGTGTTCGTCTTTCCCTGGGAGGGCGCGACCGTGGTCGGCACGACTGACCTGGACCACCGCAACACGCTGGATGACGACGCCGCGATCAGCCGCGAGGAGGTGGATTACCTGCTGGCCGCCTGCGCGCAGCAGTTCCCCTCGGCGCAGATCAGCGCGAAGGATGTGCGCTCGACCTGGGCCGGCGTACGCCCGGTGGTCAGCGATGGCGCGCCGTCACTCAAGCCGTCCGACGAGAAGCGCGAGCATGCCCTGTGGGTCGAGCCCGGCTGCGTGACCCTGGCCGGCGGCAAGCTCACCACCTTCCGCTTGCTGGCGCTGGAGGTGCTGGCCGCCTGCGCGCCGATGCTGGATCGTCGGCTGGAAGTGGCAGGTGAGCAGGTCTTCGAGACGGTCGATGACGTCGATTTGCCGGGGCTGATGCCGTCGCAAAAGCGTCGCCTGCGTGGTCGACATGGCCGCGCGCTGACGGAACTGGCGCGGGTGCTGAATGCCGTGGGCAGCGAATGCATCGGCCACACCGATTCGCTCTGGGCCGAGTTGGCCTGGGCGGCGGAGGGTGAACTGGTGCTGCACCTGGATGACCTGCTGCTGCGCCGCACGCGCATCGGCCTGCTGCTGGCTGACGGCGGCGCCCACGAACTGTCGAGGATTCGCGCGCTATGCCAGCCACGCCTGGGCTGGGACGACGCGCGCTGGAAACGCGAAGAACAGGACTACCTGGCCTTGTGGCGTCGCTGCTATAGCCTTCCGCACTGACCCAGGTTCCACTGACCGAGAGCCCCATGGATAACAAGAACTACCTGCTGGCCATCGACAACGGCACCCAGAGCGTGCGCGCGCTGCTCTTCGATCTCCAGGGCAACCTGGTGGGCAAGGGCAAGGTCGAGCTGGAAGCCTATTTCTCCTCGCAGCCCGGCTGGGCCGAGCAGCACCCGGATTACTATTGGGAGCAACTGGGCGAGGCCTGCAAGCGCTTGTGGGCCAGCGTGGACATCGATCGCAACTGCATCCGTGGCGTCTCGCTAACGACCCAGCGCGGCACCGTGATCCACGTTGACGAGGCGGGCCAGGCACTGCGTCCGGCGATCATCTGGCTGGACCAGCGCCGCGCCGAACTGGGCGAGTCGATCAAGGGGCCCTGGGGCTGGCTGTTCAAGCTGGTGGGTGCGCAGGGGGCGGTGGACTACTTCCGCACCCAGGCGGAGGTGAACTGGGTCGCCCAGCAGCAACCGGACATCCACAGGCGCACGCACAAGGTGCTGCTGCTTTCCGGATTCCTCACCCAGCGCTTGTGCGGGCGCTACGTGGACTCGGTGGCCTGCAGCGTTGCCTACCTGCCGTTCGACTACAAGAAACTGCAATGGGCGGCGCCGCGCGACTGGAAGTGGCAGGCGCTGGACGTGCGCCGCGAGCAACTGCCGGAGCTGTTCAAACCGGGAGAAAAACTGGGCGAGATCAGCGCCGAGGCCAGTCGCCTGACCGGGATTCCCGAGGGGCTGCCGCTGATCGCCGCGGGCGCCGACAAGGCCTGCGAAGTGCTTGGCGCAGGTGCCATCGATCCGACCGTGGCCTGCCTGTCCTACGGCACCACCGCGACCATCAACACCACCCGCTCGCGCTACCTGGAGACCATCCCGCTGATCCCGCCGTACCCGGCGGCGATTCCCGATCACTTCAACACCGAGGTGATGATCTATCGCGGCTTCTGGATGGTCAGCTGGTTCAAGCAAGAGTTCGGTCTGCGCGAGATGCAGCGCGCCGAGGCGCTGGGCGTCGAGCCCGAGAAGCTGTTCGACGAACTGGTCAACAGCGTGCCCGCCGGCTCCATGGGCCTGATGCTGCAACCCTACTGGACGCCAGGCATCCGCGAGCCGGGGCTTGAGGCCAAGGGCTCGATCATCGGTTTCGGTGATGTGCACACCCGCGCGCACATCTACCGCGCCATTCTCGAAGGCCTGGCCTATGCGCTGCGCCAGGGCAAGGAGCGCATCGAGAAGCGCTCCGGCACTCGCATCCAGCGCCTGCGCGTGGCCGGTGGCGGATCGCAGAGCGACGCGGCGATGCAGCTCACCGCCGACATCTTCGGCCTGCCGGCGGAGCGCCCGCACGTCTATGAAGCGTCCGGTCTGGGCGCGGCTATTGATTGCGCGGTGGGGCTGGGGCTCTATCCGGACTTCACCAGTGCCATCGCCGCGATGACCCGCGTCGGCGATGTCTTCCACCCGCGCCCCGAGGCGCAGCGCACCTACGAGCGGCTGTACAGCGAGGTTTACCAGCGCATGTACAAGCAGCTCAAGCCGCTCTACCAGAGCATCCGGGAGATCACCGGCTACCCGGCCTGAAGGGCAAAACAAGTGAGAGGAAATGTCCTCGCGCTAGTCTGAGTCCATATCCAATGGACTCACCGGGAGGACACCCACCATGACGCAACCCAAGGCCCTGCTGATCCTGCATGGCAAACAAGCCGCCAACGACGAGGTGCGCGCCGCGGTGCTGGACGCGCGCAAGGCGGGTCGAGCGCTGGATGTCCGGGTGACCTGGGAAGGTGGAGACGCCCGGCGGCTGGTGGAAGAGGGGTTGGCGGCGGGTTACACGACGCTGATTGCCGGCGGCGGCGATGGCACCGTGCGGGATGTCGCCGAGGCGCTGGCCCAGGCTGGCGGCAAGGCGAGCCTGGCGATCCTGCCGCTGGGCACCGCCAACGACTTCGCCCGCGCGGCCGGCGTGCCGCTGGAGCCGGCCGCCGCGCTGGCGCTGCTGGACGTGCCGGCGCGGCCCATCGACCTGGGCGAAGTGGACGGGCAGATGTTCCTCAACATGGCCACCGGCGGCTTCGGCTCGAAGGTCACCGCCAACACCCCGGAAGACCTGAAGAAGCTGCTCGGCGGCGTTGCGTATCTGCTCACCGGGTTGACGCGATTTTCCGAGGTGCATGCGGCGCAAGGGCGCTTCACCGGGCCGGATTTCAGCTGGGAGGGCGAGTTCCTTGCCTTGGGTATCGGCAACGGCCGTCAGGCGGGTGGTGGGCATGTGCTGTGTCCGCAGGCCACCGTGGACGACGGGCTGCTGGACGTGAGCATCCTGCCGACGCCGCAGGACATGGTCGGTACCCTCGGTGCGCTGCTGGGCGGTGGTCTTGGCACCCAGGACGTCTTCGTTCGCGCGCGGGTGCCCTGGGTCGAAGTGGAGGCCCGCGAGGGGCTGGACGTCAACCTCGACGGCGAGCCGCTGGAAGGCCGCAAGCTGCGTTTCGAGGTACGCCCGGCGGCGCTCTCCATGCACCTGCCGGCGGACTCGCCGCTGCTCGCGTCCACTGGGCGACTCGGCACGCAGACGGGCTGATCGGTCTGGCCCGGACCGGGTAAGTCGTGCATGATGGCTCACGGCCAGTATCTTGTTCCGCAGGATTCGGCCGATAGCGTTCCCGCACGACTCATTCCGAATCTGGAGCAGGCATGGCCGGTATTCTCGACACTGTCGATCAACGCACCCAACTGGTAGGCGAAAACCGCCTGGAAATCCTGGTCTTCCGCCTGGCCGGACGACAGCAGTTCGCGATCAACGTGTTCAAGGTGCAGGAAGTGCTGCAACTGCCGCGTCTGACCCTGATCCCGCAGCGCCACCCGATGATCTGCGGGGTGATCAACCTGCGCGGCCAGACCCTGCCGGTGATCGATCTGTCGCGCGCCATCGGCATGCGCGCGCTGACCCCGGATGCCAACAGCACGATCATTGTCACCGAGTACAACCGCTCGGTGCAGGCCTTCCTGGTGGGGGGGGTGGAGCGCATCCTCAACCTCAACTGGGAGTCGATCCAGCCGCCACCCGGAGGCGCCGGCCGCCAGCATTACCTGACCGCGATCACCAAGGTCGAAGACCGCCTGGTGGAAATTATCGACGTGGAGAAGGTGCTGGCCGAGATCGTGCCGATGAACACCCGCGTCTCCAGCGACCGCCTGGACGACACGTTGCTCAGCCAGACCCGCGGCCGCGAAGTGCTGGTGGTGGATGATTCCAGCGTCGCCATCTCCCAGCTGCGAGACACGCTCGGCCAACTCGGCCTGCGCCTGCACGTCGCCACCGACGGTCTGCGCGCGCTGCAGCAGCTCAAGCGCTGGGCGGATGAAGGCGACGACATGGAAGAGAAGTTGCTGATGATCTTCACCGATGCCGAAATGCCGGAGATGGACGGCTACCGGTTGACCACGGAGATCCGCAACGACCCGCGTCTGCGCGACCTCTACGTGGTGCTGCATACCTCGTTGTCGGGCAGTTTCAACGACGCCATGGTGAAGAAGGTTGGCTGCGACGATTTCCTCTCCAAGTTCCAGCCGGATCAACTGGTGGAAGTGGTGCGTCGCCGGTTGCAGAAAGTCCCCGCCTGACACCGATCTTTCTCTTGTAGGAGCGAGCTTGCTCGCGAACCGCCTGCTGCCGATGTGCCAGGCAAAAAGCGTTCGCAAGCAAGCTCGCTCCTACACTGTACGTTGCCATTGCTAGGCGCCCGTTCCACGCCGTATAAGGTCCCTTTCGCCCGTACGAAAGGATGCTTCCGATGTTCACGCTCAGCGAGCTCTACCGCTACCCGGTCAAGTCCACCGCCTACGAGCCTCTGGAGGCTGTCCAACTGGACGCCCTGGGCCTGGAAGGGGATCGACGCTGGATGGTGGTGGAGGCATCCAATGGCCGCTTCCTGACCCAGCGACTGTTGCCGCAGATGGGGCGCATCGAGGCGCGTTGGCAGGATGGGTTCGCCGCCTTGCGCCTGCGTGCGCCGGGCATGGATGACCTGCTGGTGGACGTGCCGGGGCGCGACGACAACCTGCGCGGCGTGCTGATCTGGCGCGATATGCTGCAGGTGCCGGATGCCGGCGATGCGGCTGCGCAATGGCTGAGCGCCTTCCTCGGTCGCGACGTGCGCCTGGTGCAGATGCCTGAGCAGCGCGCGCGGCAGGTCGATACCGCCTACGCCGAACCCGGCGAGCACGTGCACTTCGCTGACGGTTTCCCGCTGCTGCTGATCGGCCAGGGCTCGCTGGACGATCTGTCGTCCAAGGTTGGCCGCCCACTGGAGATGCTGCGCTTTCGCCCGAACCTGGTGGTGACCGGCGCCGAGCCATTTGCCGAGGATGGCTGGAAACGCATCCGCATCGGTGACGTCACCTTCAAGGTGGCCAAGCCGTGCTCGCGCTGCATCCTCACCACCATCGACCCGCACACTGGCGAGCGCGATGCCACCCGCGAGCCGCTGGCGACCCTGCTGGGTTATCGCAACGTCAATGGCGAAGCCATGTTCGGCCAGAACCTGTTGGCGGAGAACCGCGGCGAACTGAAGCTGGGCATGCCGGTGGAAGTGCTGGAGTAACGCTGGAATGACGCTGAAGTGGCGCGCCCGGACGGGCGCGCTGGATGACGCGGGATTTACAGCTTGCTGTCGACGCAACCGGTGCTCTGGCACTCGCGCTCACGTTCGCGCAGCACGCTCAGGCGTTCATTGGTCTTGTCCACGGCGCACTGCAGGTTGACGAAGTAGCCGCCGTCGCGCTCGTAGCTGCACTGGGCGTCACGGTCCTTGATCCAGGCGATCTGGCTCTTCTTCAGCGCGGCCTTCTGGCCGTCGTTGAGCATCTTGCGCAGGGTGCCGAATTCGTTGTTCAGCTCGCGGTCGACCTGGGCGTATTCGGTGCTCAGGCAGTACACGCTATCGAAGGCGTTGCGCGGCTTCTCGCAGGCGGCCAGGGCCAGGTCCGCGCTGAGCAGGCCGGCGGCCAGGACGGTGAGGGAGAGGAGCGACTGGCGCATGGGAATTTCCTTTTCCTTGAAGGGATGAAGAACGCCCGGCGGGTGCCGGGCGGGTAATGGATCAGAGTTCGTCGAAGAAGCGCTCGTGCCAGTCGACGATGGGCTGCGGCGCGTTGAGCTTCTGCCCGTAGATCACCGCATAGGACAGCACGTTCTGCACGTAGGCGCGGGTCTCGTCGAACGGAATGGTCTCGACCCAGACGTCGAACGCCAGGTGGCGCGCATCCTTCAGCCACTGGCGGACGCGGCCGGGACCGGCGTTGTAGGCGGCGGTGGCGAGCACGCGGTTGCCGTTGAACTGGCCGTGCACCTGGCTCAGGTACGCAGCGCCGAGCTGGATGTTCACGTCCGGGACGATGAGTTGCTGCGGCGAGGCCAGCGGAATGCCGAACTTCTTCGAGGTTTCCTTGGCAGTGGCCGGCATCAGCTGCATCAGGCCGGTGGCGCCGACACCGGAGCGCGCATCGGACATGAAGGCGCTTTCCTGGCGGGTGATGGCGAATACCCAGCTCGAATGCAGGCCGCGGTTGCGGGCCTCGCGGACCAGGGTGTTGCGGTAGGCCATGGGGAAGCGGATATCGAGATCGTCCCAGTACTTGGCCTGGCTGATCGCACGGATCGCCGGGAAGTACCACTGCATGTCGTAGGCGATCTTGGCCTGGGCCAGCAGCTCGTCGTGGCTTAGGTGGCGGGCGGCGTGGTACCACTCGCGGCGCGCGTTGATGATCTCGCCGCGGGCATAGAACTCCAGGGCGCGGCGGGTGCTCGGCGCGTTGCGCACGCGCTGCATCGTCCCGGCATCGGGCGAAACGGGACGGTTGTTCAGCTGGTAGGGCGCGTTGATCCGGTCGGCGGCGAGGAAGCCATAGAAATCACGCTCGCCGGCCACCGGCTGGTACAGGCTGATGGCCTGCTTGTTCTGCGGCTGCGCCAGTTGCAGCGAGCGCGCCTGCCAGTATTTCCAGCGGTTGGTCTCGGCCAGCGAAGGTGGCAGCGCGCGGGTCAGCTCGTAGGCTTCTTCCCAGCGGCCCAGGCGCAGCAGCAGGCGCAGGCGCCACTCGGTGACGGTGTCGTCGCGCAGTTGCGGGTCGTACTTGACCATCATCGGCAGTGCGCGCGGGTCATAGCGACGCGCCAGGCTCAGGCCGATTTCGCGGGCGATCGAGACTTTCTCGTCGCTGGAGAAGGGCAGCACCGAGCTGTAGTAGTCGAGCAGGTTGATGGCCTTTTCCGGGTCCTGCTTGGCCAGCCGGCGCAGGCCCAGCCCGACGACGTCGGCGGTGGCATGGTCGCGGGCGCCGAAGCGGGTGGTCTGGCTCAGTTGCGCCGGGTTCTGAGCTACGTTGACCATCAGCGCGCCCTGGCTGCCGAGGGTCGGCAGGCGTTTGGAGAGCACGGTGGCGAGGCTGTAGTTGCCTTTCTCGGCCGCCAGCTTCAGCCGCTTCCAGACCTTCTCCTCGGTGAGCTGGCCATCAGCCTGCCACAGGGCGAAGGTCGTGTCGCAGGCGTCGGGTTGCGGCTTGCCGACCAGCCAGAGCTTCTCGGCGGTGGCATAACCGTCGGCCTTGTTGCCGTGGCCCAGTTGGTACTGGCCGTAAAGGCAGTCCAGCTCGGTGAAGTTCATCTTCGGGTCGTAATAGCGGACGAAGGTGTTCCAGTCGCCGCGGTCGGCCAGCTGGCGCATCCAGCGCAGTTTCAGCCAGTTGATCTGCGGCAGGTCGCCGTGCTGCTCGATGAAACGCTCGATCTCGGCGTTGCTGGCGCTTTTCAGGCGGTTGGTCAGCTCGTCGTAGGCGAGGTAGGGCTGCAGGGGATAATCGGCCAGTGCCGACTGATAGCTGAAGTACGGGCCGCTGTCGTTGCGCGCCAGTGCCTTCTGCGCCTCGTCGTACATCTGGCGCTGTTGGGGCAGGGACGCTGCGTGGGCTGTCGAAGCGGACAGGCTGAGGATCAGGCAGGAGAACAGGGAGAAAAGGCGACCGCGCATGGCTCTTCCGGGAAGATGATCGGTGGGCGCTGGATGGCGCGCGCCCGCTGCTACGTAGCTTAGCCTGTTGCGCGAGGACGGCGAAAGCGCCGCCGGAAACGCGCCGCGCAAAGCCGGACGCATGTCTCGTCGCGCGAGTTTGTGTGCGACCCTCTGACTTTTGCGCGCTTTCCCTTAAACTGCGCGCCCTGTTTGTGGAGATACCCAATGACCCTGCTCAAGTTCACCGACGTGTCCCTTGCCTTTGGCACCACTCCGCTGCTGGATAAGGTGTCCTGGCAGATCGCTCGGGGTGAGCGGGTGTGCGTCATTGGCCGCAACGGCACCGGCAAGTCGAGCATGTTCAAGCTGGTCAAGGGCGAGCAGAAGCCCGACGACGGCGACATCTGGCGCGCGCCTTCGCTGAAGATCGGCGAACTGCCGCAGGAGCTGCCGCGCGCCGACGACCGTACCGTCTACGACGTGGTTGCCGAAGGCCTGGCCGAAGTCGGCGAGTTGCTGGCCCGCTACCACCACCTGAGCCTGCACATTGAAAGCGAAGAGGACCTGAACAAGCTGGCTCGCGTCCAGCAGGACCTCGAAGCCCGCGATGGCTGGCGCCTCGGGCAACTGGTGGACACCACCCTGAGTCGCCTGCAACTGCCGGCCGACAAGACCCTCGCTGAGCTCTCCGGTGGCTGGCGCCGCCGCGTGCTGCTGGCCCAGGCACTGGTGGCCGAGCCCGACCTGCTGTTGCTGGACGAACCGACCAACCACCTGGACATCGGTGCCATCGCCTGGCTGGAAAACGCCCTGGCGGACTTCCCTGGCGCCGTGCTGTTCATCACCCACGACCGTTCCTTCCTGCAGGCCGTGGCGACCCGCATCCTCGAACTGGACCGCGGCCACCTGATCGACTGGAACGGCGACTACGCCAGCTTCCTCGTGCATAAAGAGCAGGAGCTGGCGGCGGAAGAGGCGGCCAACGCCCTGTTCGACAAGCGCCTGGCCCAGGAAGAAGTGTGGATTCGCCAGGGCATCAAGGCCCGCCGTACCCGTAACGAAGGCCGCGTGCGTGCGCTGAAGGCGATGCGCAACGAGCGCGCCGAGCGCCGCGAGCGCCAGGGCAAGGCCAGCTTCCAGATGGAGACGGCCGAAAAATCCGGCAAGCAGGTGATCGTCGTCGAGAAGGCCGGCTTTGCCCATCCGGGCGGCCCGGCGCTGATCCGCGATTTCTCGCTGGTCCTGCAGCGCGGCGACCGTATCGGCCTGCTGGGCGCCAACGGTACTGGCAAGACCACCTTGCTCAAGCTGCTGCTGGGCGACTTGCAGCCGACTTCTGGCAGCGTCAAGGAAGGCACCCGACTGGAAGTGGCTTATTTCGACCAGCTGCGTCACCAGCTCGAGCCGGAAAAGACCGTCATCGACAACATTTCCGAAGGTCGCGAATTCATCACGATCAACGGGCAGAATCGCCACGTCCTCAGCTACCTGGGTGACTTCCTGTTCTCCCCGCAGCGCGCCCGCACCCCGGTGAAAGCGCTCTCCGGTGGCGAGCGGGCACGCCTGTTGCTGGCGAAGTTGTTCAGCAAGCCGGCCAACCTGCTGGTGCTGGACGAACCGACCAACGACCTGGACGTGGAAACCCTGGAACTGCTGGAAGAAGTGCTGCTGACCTTCGACGGCACCGTGCTGATGGTCAGCCACGACCGGGCCTTCCTCGACAACGTGGTGACCAGCACCCTGGTATTCGAGGGCGAAGGTCGCGTGCGCGAATTCGTCGGCGGTTACCAGGATTGGCTGCGCCAGGGTGGTTCGCCCAAGCTGCTCGGTGTGGGCGAGGAGAAGGGCGACAAGCCTTCTGCCGCCCCCGCTCCCGAGCAGCCGGCGGCGGTGAGCGCGGCCGTTGAAGCGGCGCCGAAGAAAAAGCTGAGCTACAAGCTGCAGCGCGAACTGGAAGCCATTCCCGGGCAGATCGAAGTCCTGGAAGGGGAGATGGCCGCGCTGCAGGAAGAAACCGCGTCGCCGGACTTTTACCAGCGCCCGCAGAGCGAGGCCCAGGCCGCCCTGGCGCGCCTGAGTTCCCTGCAGGAAGAACTGGACCGGCTGATCGAGCGTTGGGCCGAACTGGAAGAGTGATCCGTTCGGTCTGGCGATGTGCCCGTGCGAATCGCTGATCAAAGACTGTTAGGGATGGCCGAATGGCAATCGAATACCGCATCACCCTGGATGATGAGCACGAGTTCAGTTACCGCATCGAGCTGGAACGCCAGTACGACCCTCAAATAGCCGCGCAGACGCCGCGCTGGACGCGTCTCGAGAACAACCGCTGCAGCAACTGCCCGCTGAACCCCGGACAGTACAGTCACTGCCCGGCGGCGGTGGACCTGCACCGGGTGATCGAGGATTTCCGGGGCCTGCCGGCTTTCAAGAAGGTCTCGGTGCTGGTCCGGACACCGGAGCGCGAGTACATCAAGCATGCCGGCCTGGAGGAAGGCCTGCGGGCGCTGCTCGGCGTCATCATGGCCACCAGCGCCTGCCCGCTGCTGGGCAAGCTCAAGCCGATGGCGCAGCAGCACCTGCCGTTCGCCAGTAATCAGGAGTTCATTCTCCGCGCGGTGTCGCTCTACCTGATGCGACAGTACTTCAACTTCCGCGAAGGGCGGCATGCCGACTGGGAATTGAAGGGGCTGGTAAAGCAGTTCCAGCAGCTGCAACTGGTCAACCAGGCGTTCTGGCAGCGCATTCACGAAACCTGTGATGGCGACTCGAACCTGAAGGCTTTCCTCAGCTTCTTCTCCATGGCCTCGAGCATGAGCTATTCGCTGGAGGCGCAGTTGCAGAAGGTGCGGCCGCTGCTGATGAGCGGGGACATGCTCGGGGCCTGAAACGATTCGGGCCCCGCGGGGCCCGATTCTACCTGGCGTGTTTCAGCTGGTTTTCTGCAGGCGAACGGCGAGGACGTCGCAAGGCGCACCGTGCAGCACGTCGTTGGCGGTGGAGCCCAGCAGCAGGGCGAGGCCGTGGCGGCCGTGGCTGCCGACGACGATCAGGTCGCAGTCCTGCTCATCGGCGAGGCGGTGAATCTCCTGGCGCGGCTGGCCATAGACCAGGTGGCATTGGGAGCTGGTGATCTCGGCGTAGGTGAGGGTGAACTGGTGCAGGCGCTCCTTGGCCTGGTCGAACTGCTGCTGTTGCAGCATCGACAGGTCCATCGGCACGTCGCCGCCGAACGCCATTGCCATGGGCTCGACCACATGCACCGCCGAGAGCCGGGCGTCATTGGCCTTGGCCAGGGCGACCGCCCGCTTCATCACCGGATCGCATTCTTCGGTAAGGTCGACGGCGACCAGAATGTGTTGGTAGGGCATGAGCGTCTCCTCCGGGGGACTCGTTAGTAATCAGTATGGCCCCAATGGCCGTGCTTGACCTGTTTGACCGGTATAACCGATATGACCGCCTGGATGGTAATTCTTCTCATCGCTTTGGTACTCAGCCCGCTGACCTGGCTGATTCCCTCTCGCGGCCAGCGTGGGCAGATGGACCTGCGCCTGCAGGCGAGGCGCCTGGGCCTGGCGATGCAGATGGCGCAGCAGGAGTGGCCGCACTGGCTGGAGCGGCAGCCGCCGCGTCAGTGTGCGCAGTACCACCGCGCCCGTGGCAGGAACCGCGAGACCTGGTGTTATTGGCAGAGCGAGCCGGGAGTGTGGCTGGACCGCTGGCGCGAGGCGAGCGCTCCGGCCGAGCTGGCACAGGCGCTGGCCAGCTTGCCGAAGGACGTCTACATGGTCGAGGCGACGCCCCAGTTCCTGGCGCTTTACTGGGGCGAGCGAGGCGACAGCAGCGACCTGGAGCGAGTCGCCACGTTCCTTAAGCAGCATGCCTGACGCGATCAGCTCTGCTGCGCGGCATAGAGACCGGAGACTTTCTCCAGGTCTTCGATGATGCGGTCGGAGTACTTGTTGATCAGGAAGGGCACGCTGTTCTGGTTGTAGTTCTGCAGCGATTTCTCGATGTAGCGCCACTTGATCGCCACGCCGCGCAGCTCCTGGCCGATCTCCGGCGTGGTCTGCGGCGCCTGTTGCAACTTCACCAGGTTGATCGCGAAGCGGTTGGCCAGATCGTCCAGCGGGCGTTCCTCGCCACCGCCGAAGAAGCTGGCGCCCACCGAAGCGTTGCGCGAGGCGTAGTCCACCGCGATGTCCTGCATCAGCAGGCTCTGCTCGCGGGTCTGCTGGGTCAGCGGCGGCACCTTGCTACCGCTTTCCTCCTGGATCCTGGTATAGAGCTGCTCGGCGGTATCCAGCAGCTTGCGGTTCTGTGCGGCGAGGTCGGCCACCGGCTGCAGGTCGGTGTAGCCACTCTTGTCCAGCGCACCGGTGAGCGTCTTCAGCTGACCCGCATAGGCCTTCCATTCATCCTGCAACTCGGCTTTGAGCTTCTTCGATTCGTTGCCGGGCATCTCCCCGAGCTTGCCCAGGGCGTCGGTGGCGCTCTGTGACGAGGCGTCGACCATCCTGGCGTACTTCTGGTCGCCCTCCATCGCATTGAACATGAAGAAGTCGCCGAGGCTGCGCTGGGCGGCGAGGCGGGCCTGATGGACATTGAGCAGGTCGCTGGCGGCGTCGGCGGCAGCGATGAGGGGCAGGGCGGTGAGCGCGAGCGCAGACAGCAGACGCACGAGCGGACGGCTGGGCATCGTTCCAACTCCTTGGAGCCATGGGCTTCTTGTTGTTTTGTATTCCACAGGTTCCAGGCGCCTGCCGCTGTTGGCAGAAGGCAGATCGCCATTGCGCCCGACTCTAGCGCGGGCCATGGGGTTTGAACAGTGGCTGTCGGGACGACGGTGCCAGCTCGCAAATGTCACGATAGACGTGGTGAATAGGGTGCCAGGGCCGCGCTGAATGCTCCGGCCCAGACGCCCTGGCCGCTTTGCGACTGTTACGTCTCGCCGATTGACAAGCATTGGCTTTTGCTAGAAGGTGGGCGCACCCAAATCAAACGGGCGTATGAATCGAGCGTTTGCCATGTGCGATGACTCGATCAGAACGCCCCGGCTATCGCGTCGGCGGGTGTGCCGCAAGCTTTGGGACTATCCTCGGCGCTGCCGAACGGTCCCGATACACGGTGTCCGACGTGTGATTTCAAGCTTCCCTAGCGTGGAGATCAGTTGATGATTTACCAAGGTAAAGCCATCACGGTTAAGGCTCTTGAGAGCGGCATCGTCGAACTGAATTTCGACCTCAAGGGCGAGTCCGTCAACAAGTTCAACCGACTCACCCTGAATGAACTGCGCCAAGCAGTCGATACCATCAAGGCCGATGCGTCCGTCAAGGGCGTGATCGTGACCAGCGGCAAAGGCGTGTTCATCGTCGGTGCCGACATCACCGAGTTCGTCGACAACTTCAAGCTGCCTGACGAAGAGCTGCTGGCTGGCAACCTCGAAGCCAACAAGATCTTCAGCGACTTCGAAGACCTGAACGTTCCGACCGTAGCCGCAATCAACGGCATCGCCCTGGGCGGCGGTCTGGAAATGTGCCTGGCTGCCGACTTCCGTGTCATGAGCGCCACCGCCAAGGTCGGCCTGCCGGAAGTGAAGCTGGGCATCTACCCGGGCTTCGGCGGCACCGTTCGCCTGCCGCGCATCATCGGCTGCGACAACGCGGTCGAGTGGATTGCCTCGGGCAAGGAAAACAAGGCTGAAGACGCACTGAAGGTCGGTGCCGTCGATGCGGTCGTGGCTCCGGAGAAACTCCAGGACGCCGCTCTGGACCTGGTCAAGCGCGCCATCGCCGGCGAGCTGGATCACAAGGCCCGCCGTCAGCCGAAGCTGGAAAAGCTCAAGCTGAACGCCATCGAGCAGATGATGGCCTTCGAAACCGCCAAGGGCTTCGTTGCTGGCCAGGCAGGTCCGAACTACCCGGCTCCGGTCGAAGCCATCAAGTCGATCCAGAAAGCCGCCAACTTCGGCCGTGACAAGGCGCTGGAAATCGAAGCCCAGGGCTTCGTGAAACTGGCCAAGACCTCGGTTGCGCAGAGCCTGATCGGCCTGTTCCTGAACGATCAGGACCTGAAGAAGAAGGCCAAGCAGTACGACGAGATCGCCAAGGACGTGAAGCTGGCCGCTGTACTGGGCGCCGGCATCATGGGTGGCGGCATCGCCTACCAGTCCGCTTCCAAGGGCACTCCGATCCTGATGAAGGATATCCGTGAAGAGGGTATCCAGATGGGGCTGAACGAAGCCTCTAAGCTGCTGGGCAAGCGCGTCGAAAAAGGCCGCATGACCCCGGCCAAGATGGCCGAGGCCCTGAACGCCATTCGCCCGACCATGTCCTACGGCGACTTCGGCAACGTCGACATCGTCGTCGAAGCCGTGGTCGAGAATCCGAAGGTCAAGCAGATCGTGCTGGCTGAGGTTGAAGGCGTAGTGAAGGAAGATGCGGTCCTCGCGTCGAACACCTCCACCATCTCCATCAACCTGCTGGCCAAGGCGCTCAAGCGTCCGGAAAACTTCGTCGGCATGCACTTCTTCAACCCGGTGCACATGATGCCGCTGGTCGAAGTCATCCGTGGCGAGAAGTCCAGCGACGTCGCCGTTGCCACCACCGTGGCCTACGCCAAGAAGATGGGCAAGAACCCCATCGTGGTGAATGACTGCCCCGGCTTCCTGGTCAACCGCGTGCTGTTCCCATACTTCGGCGGCTTCTCCAAGCTGCTGGGCTTCGGCGTGGACTTCGTGCGCATCGACAAGATCATGGAGAAGTTCGGCTGGCCCATGGGCCCGGCCTACCTGTCCGACGTGGTCGGCATCGATACCGGCCACCACGGCCGCGATGTGATGGCCGAAGGCTTCCCGGACCGCATGGCCGTGGAAGGCAAGACCGCCGTCGACGTAATGTACGACGCCAATCGCCTGGGTCAGAAGAACGGCAAGGGCTTCTACGCCTACGAGACCGACAAGCGCGGCAAGCCGAAGAAGGTCACCGATCCGCAGGCTTATGAGCTGCTGAAGTCCATCGTTACCGAGCAGCGCGAGCTGACCGACGAGGACATCATCAACTACATGATGATCCCGCTGTGCCTGGAAACCGTGCGCTGCCTGGAAGACGGCATCGTCGAGACCGCTGCCGAGGCCGACATGGGCCTGATCTACGGCATCGGCTTCCCTCCCTTCCGTGGCGGTGCCCTGCGTTACATCGACTCCATCGGTGTGGCCGAATTCGTCGCACTGGCCGACCAGTACGCCGACCTGGGTGCGCTGTACCACCCGACCGCGAAGCTGCGTGAAATGGCCAAGAACGGCCAGAAGTTCTTCGGTTGAGTGCGCAACGAATAGAGCGAGAGTGAATTTATGAGCCTGAATCCGAGAGACGCCGTCATTGTCGACTTCGGCCGCACCCCGATGGGCCGTTCGAAGGGTGGCATGCACCGCAACACCCGCGCGGAGAACATGTCCGCGCACCTGATCAGCAAGCTGCTGGAGCGCAACCCGAAGATCGACCCGGCGGAAGTCGAGGACGTGATCTGGGGCTGCGTGAACCAGACCCTGGAGCAGGGCTGGAACATCGCGCGCATGGCGTCGCTGATGACCCAGATCCCGCACACCAGCGCCGGCCAGACCGTCAGCCGCCTGTGCGGCTCGTCCATGAGCGCCCTGCACACTGCCGTGCAGGCGATCCAGACCGGCAACGGTGACGTCTTCGTCATCGGCGGTGTGGAGCACATGGGCCACGTCGGCATGATGCATGGCGTCGATCCGAACCCGCACATGTCCCTGTACGCTGCCAAGGCGTCGGGCATGATGGGCCTGACCGCCGAAATGCTGGGCAAGATGCACGGCATCACCCGCGAGGCGCAGGACAAGTTCGGCGTGCGTTCGCACCAGCTGGCCTGGAAAGCGACCCAGGAAGGCAAGTTCAAAGACGAAATCATCCCGATGGAAGGCTACGACGAGAACGGCTTCCTGAAAGTCTTCGACTTCGACGAAACCATCCGGCCGGAAACCACCCTGGAAAGCCTGGCGGCCCTGAAGCCGGCCTTCAACCCGAAAGGTGGCACCGTGACTGCGGGTACTTCCTCGCAGATCACCGACGGCGCTTCCTGCATGATCGTCATGAGCGCACAACGCGCCCAGGATCTGGGTGTGCAGCCGATGGCCGTGGTTCGCGCCATGGCCGTGGCGGGTGTTGATCCGGCGATCATGGGCTACGGCCCGGTTCCGTCGACCAACAAGGCACTCAAACGCGCTGGCCTGACCATCAACGACATCGACTTCTTCGAGCTCAACGAAGCCTTCGCCGCGCAGGCCCTGCCGGTGCTGAAGGACCTCAAGCTGCTCGACAAGATGGAAGAGAAGGTCAACCTGCACGGCGGCGCCATCGCCCTGGGTCACCCGTTCGGCTGCTCCGGTGCGCGTATCTCCGGCACTCTGCTGAACGTGATGAAGCAGAACAGTGGCACCCTGGGCGTGTCCACCATGTGCGTGGGCCTCGGCCAGGGCATCACCACCGTCTTCGAACGCGTCTAAGCTTTCGTCGATGGGAGAGCCGGGGCCTTGTGCCCCGGCTTTCGTTTTTGTCGGGCGGGGATTGCCCGACGGCCGCGCAATGAGCACAATCGCCGCCTTTTGGCCGGCCGAGGGAGAACCGACATGCACTTGCAGCCCGGACTGTATCGACATTACAAGGGACAGCAGTACCGTGTGCTTGGCGTCGCCCGCCATTCGGAGACCGAGGAAGAGCTGGTGATCTACCAGGCGCTGTACGGCGAATTCGGCCTCTGGGTGCGCCCATTGAGCATGTTCACCGAGGCGGTGGAAGTGAACGGCGAGAACGTTCCGCGCTTCGCTCTGGTGAGCGCCGAAAACGATCCGCTGGGTCTTCAGACCGGCCCGTCCGGCGAAACCCGAGCTTGACCTT
Source organism: Pseudomonas sp. BB438 (assembly GCF_057180225.1). Taxonomy (NCBI): domain Bacteria; kingdom Pseudomonadati; phylum Pseudomonadota; class Gammaproteobacteria; order Pseudomonadales; family Pseudomonadaceae; genus Pseudomonas; species Pseudomonas sp. BB438. The sequence goes on along the minus strand of NZ_CM170001.1, from coordinate 4,483,388 downwards.
GGCGCGACCGCCACTATATATAGCGGTGCCGCTCCTAGCTCCTCCCTCCTTATAAATTCATCTTTTCGACGCAGGAATCTTCCGATCCATGGGTAAATCGCTGGTCATCGTGGAATCACCGGCCAAGGCCAAGACCATCAACAAGTACCTGGGCAACCAGTACGTGGTGAAGTCGAGCATCGGCCACATCCGCGACCTGCCCACCAGCGGCTCGTCTGCGTCGAAGGAGCCTGCGGCAAAAACGCGCAAGACCGCCGCCGAAGCGCCGGCCCTGTCGCCGAAGGAGAAGGCCAAGCGCCAGCTCGTCACCCGCATGGGCGTCGACCCGGAGCACGGCTGGAAGGCCAAGTACGAGATCCTGCCCGGCAAGGAAAAGGTGATCGAGGAACTGCGTCGTCTGGCCAAGGATGCCGATACCATCTATCTCGCAACCGACTTGGACCGCGAAGGGGAGGCCATTGCCTGGCACCTGCGCGAGGCCATCGGTGGCGACGACTCGCGCTACAAGCGCGTGGTCTTCAACGAAATCACCAAGAAGGCCATCCAGGAGGCCTTCTCCCAGCCCGGCGAGCTGGATATCAACCGCGTGAATGCCCAGCAGGCGCGCCGTTTCCTCGATCGCGTGGTGGGCTACATGGTCTCGCCGCTGCTGTGGGCCAAGATTGCCCGCGGCCTGTCCGCCGGCCGCGTACAGTCGGTCGCGGTGAAGCTGGTCGTCGAGCGTGAGCGCGAGATCCGTGCCTTCGTCCCGGAAGAGTACTGGGAAGTGCACGCCGACCTCGGCACGCCCAAGAACGACAAAGTCCGCTTCGAAGTGGTGCGCGAGAAGGGCGAAGCCTTCAAGCCGCTGAACGAAGCCCAGGCCACCGCTGCCCTGGAGAAGCTCAAGGCTTCCAGCTACCGCATCGCCAAGCGCGAAGACAAGCCGACTTCCAGCAAGCCCTCGGCGCCGTTCATTACCTCCACCCTGCAGCAGGCCGCGAGCAACCGCCTGGGCTTCGGGGTGAAGAAGACCATGATGATGGCCCAGCGACTCTACGAAGCCGGCTACATCACCTATATGCGTACCGACTCGACCAACCTGTCGGCCGACGCCATCGATATGGTGCGCGGCTTCATCGACAGCGAGTTCGGCAAGAAATACCTGCCGGCCAAGCCAAACTTCTACTCCAGCAAGGAAGGCGCCCAGGAAGCGCACGAAGCGATTCGTCCTTCCGACGTCAACCTTCGCCCGACCCAGCTGTCGGGCATGGAGCGCGACGCCGAGCGGCTGTACGACCTGATCTGGCGCCAGTTCGTGGCCTGCCAGATGCCCCCGGCCGAGTACCTGTCCACCACTGTCAGTGCAACTGCAGGTGACTTCGAACTGCGCGCCAAAGGCCGCATCCTCAAGTTCGACGGTTACACCAAGGTGCTGCCGCAGCAGAGCAAGCCGGGCGAGGACGACGTCCTGCCGGAAATGAACCAGGGCGATGCGATGAAGCTGCTCAAGCTCGATCCGAGCCAGCACTTCACCAAGCCGCCGGCGCGCTTCTCCGAAGCCAGTCTGGTCAAGGAGCTGGAAAAGCGCGGCATCGGCCGTCCGTCCACCTACGCGGCGATCATCTCCACCATCCAGGAGCGCGGCTACGTCACCACCCACAACCGCCGCTTCTACGCGGAGAAGATGGGCGACATCGTCACCGACCGCCTGAACGAGAGCTTCTCCAACCTGATGGACTACGGCTTCACCGCCGGCATGGAAGAGAACCTCGATGACGTGGCCCAGGGCGAGCGCGACTGGAAGAACGTGCTGGACGAGTTCTACGGCGACTTCCGCAAGAAGCTCGACCTTGCCGAAGCCTCCAACGACGGCATGCGCGCCAACCAGCCGACCCTGACCGATATCCCCTGTCGCGAGTGCGGCCGGCCGATGATGATTCGTACCGCCTCCACTGGCGTGTTCCTTGGCTGCTCGGGCTACAGCCTGCCGCCGAAAGAGCGCTGCAAGGCGACTGTGAACCTGATTCCGGGCGACGAGATCGCCGCGGATGACGAGGGCGAGTCCGAGTCCCGCGTACTGCGTGGCAAGCACCGCTGCCCGATCTGCAGCACTGCCATGGACGCCTACCTGGTCGACGAGAAGCGCAAGCTGCACATCTGTGGCAACAACCCGGATTGCGCCGGCTACGAGATCGAGGAAGGCCAGTACCGCATCAAGGGCTACGAAGGCCCGAGCCTGGAATGCGACAAGTGTGGCAGCGAGATGCAGCTCAAGACCGGCCGCTTCGGCAAGTTCTTCGGCTGCACCAACCCGACCTGCAAGAACACCCGCAAGCTGCTGAAGAACGGCGAGCCTGCGCCGCCGAAGATGGACGCCATCCGCATGCCGGAGCTCAAGTGCGAGAAGGTGGACGACATCTACGTACTGCGTGACGGCGCTTCCGGCCTGTTCCTGGCCGCCAGCCAGTTCCCGAAGAACCGCGAAACCCGTGCTCCGCTGGTGGCCGAACTGCTGCCGCACAAGGACGAGTTGGATCCGAAGTACCACTTCCTGCTCGCCGCGCCCGCGAGAGACCCGGATGGCCGTCCAGCGGTGATTCGCTTCAGCCGCAAGACCAAGGAGCAGTACGTGCAGTCCGAGGTCGACGGCAAGCCTACCGGTTGGCGTGCATTCTTCGACGGCGGAAAGTGGAAGGTCGAAGACAAGCGCTGATGGAAGGTGCGCCCCGCGGAGGCGGGGCGTGCTTATACTGCCGACGTCGACTGCAGAGGTCCCGGTCATGGCGAACGAACTCTATACCCGCACCAACCAGAAGCTGTTCTTCGCCGGCCTTGCCCTGGAGGCCTGGCGCAGCGCCGAAACGGCGCGCGCGATGAACGCCCAGGCGCGCATCCAGGCCGAGCGCGAAGCAGCGCTGTTCCATCTCTACGGAGCGGTGCTGGGTGTGGCCCACGAGATCGCCGGTTACTACCGCCTGCCGCAGGCGGGTGCGCCGCGGGTCGAAATGCTGCTGAATGCCGAGGTGCTGGCCGCAGCTCCAAGTCCGGAGCTGGCGGAAATGGTCGAGTTGGCGCAATCGCCGGAAGCCTGGCTGGCGCGCCTGCTCGCCGCCTACGCCGAGCTGTTCCAGCCGCCGAGCGAACCGAAGAAGGCCAAGATCGATCCGACCCAGCCGCTGATTCAGGCGGTGAATGTCGACGACGAGGCGCCGGTCGAGCTGGGTAATGGCGAGCTGGAGGCCTGGCGAAAATCCCTGAAGGACCTGGTGCTGCGCTTCCGCGCTTCGCTCACCGAGCTCTGATCTCTGCGTCACAAGGTGCCGGCCTTCTGGTCGGCCCATGCGAGCTTTGGCTAGGGTGTAGCGGATGTGGCTGTTACACTACGCGTTCTGCTGTGGAGAACGTCGTTATGCCAACCTCATTTCTGGAAATTGTCGAGCTGCCTGACGGGCGTATCGTGCTGCGTCGTGCAGACGAGGAGGAGGCGCTGGTGACCCTGGAGTTCTCCGCCGATGCCAAAGGCTTCCTTCAGGGACAGCACATCGAGATCGCCAAGGCGATGTTCAATGTCGGTGTGCAAATGGCCGGTCGTCTTGCTGAAGGCGGCGATATGAGCATGGACGACGACAGCCCGCGCGTACTGCACTGAGTTCTTACGCTTCGCTGTGCTCGCAGCGAAGCTTCCCCATCAGGTCAACCCAGACGGATATTCAGGCTCTGCGTCTGTCCGGCAACGGCGGCGCGGGATAGTTGTGCGCGCCCGTTGGCGCTGAGGTTCAGCCAACTCACCACGGTGTGGCTGTTGCCCAGGCGCAGCGCCTCACAGGCGAGGGTCTGGGCAGCAGCCTGGTCGCGGGCCGGCAACAGCAGGATGCCCTGACGGTTCAGGCCAGCCTTGCGCAGCCAGTCCGGAGTCAGGCTGGTGGGCGGGGCGATGAGGGTGAGCCAGCGTGAATCGCTTTCCTCGCTGAGTTCGCGAAGCATAGGCGCCAGCAGCATCAGGCACTGGCCAGGGAGGCCGCGCAGGGCAATTTCGCTGAAGGCGCGTTCGTCGACAGGCGGCTCATCCTCCATTAACTCCTTGAGCAGTGGAGCAGTACCGCTTGCCCAGAGTGCATCCTGAAACAGCGGGAGTTGCGGCAGGTTCTGCGGCTGCGGGTACTGCATGGATGTCTCCTGTTCAGCGACGGATCACGCCGACGCTCAAGCCTTCGATGACCAGTTCCTGTTCCTTGAGATCGACCTCGATAGGGGCGAACTCCGGGTTTTCGGCGAGCAGCCAGACCTTGCTGCCTTCGCGCTTGAAGCGCTTTACCGTTACCTCTTCACCCAGACGGGCGACCACGATCTGGCCATTGCGCGCTTCGCGAGTGACGTGCACGGCAAGCAGATCGCCGTCCATGATGCCGACGTCCTTCATGCTCTGGCCGCGCACGCGCAGCAGATAATCGGCGGGCGGATTGAAAAAGGTGGGGTTGATGCGGCAGGTGTCGTCGACGTTCTGCTCGGCAAGGATCGGTGCGCCAGCGGCAACGCGGCCGATGATCGGCAATTCGTCGTCATTGGCGGCAGCCTTGGGCTCGAAGCCAGGGATGCGGATGCCGCGGGAAGCGCCCGGAGTCATCTCGATGGCGCCTTTGCGGGCGAGGGCTTTTAAGTGCTCCTCGGCGGCGTTGGGCGACTTGAAGCCGAGTTCCTGGGCGATTTCCGCGCGGGTGGGCGGGTAGCCGTTGGCTTCCAGGCAGCGTTTGATGAAGGCGAGGATCTCGGCTTGGCGCGGCGTGAGCTTCAGCATGTCCATACTCTGGCTTTTTATACAGTGCCTGGAATTATATACAGTGATGGCGGGCTGGCAATGCTTTTATTGGTCGCAGCTGTCGGTGGAACGTTCGTGCATGTAACCTTTCGGGCTTGGCAAGCGTCTTGCTGTCTATTAGGTGTCTCGTCGCATTGCCATGATATTGGTAACAATCCATCGCCCTTTGCTTGACAATACAAGACGCTGAAACGTATGTTTCAAACAAGTGTTTGTCAGGCGGAGTAGCCATGGCCCAGTCGGAAACCGTCGAACGCATCCTGGATGCTGCGGAACAGCTGTTCGCGGAGAAAGGCTTCGCCGAAACTTCCCTGCGTCTGATCACCAGCAAGGCGGGGGTTAACCTCGCGGCTGTGAACTATCACTTCGGCTCGAAGAAGGCTCTGATCCAAGCGGTCTTCTCGCGCTTCCTCGGCCCGTTCTGCGCCAGCCTCGAAAAGGAGCTGGACCGCCGCCAGGCCAAGGCCGATGCGCCGCGTGCCACCCTGGAGGAGCTGCTTGAACTGCTCGTGGTTCAGGCTATGGCGGTGAAGCCGCGTAGCGGCAACGACCTGTCCATCTTCATGCGCCTGCTGGGCCTGGCCTTCAGCCAGAGCCAGGGGCACCTGCGCAAGTACCTCGAAGAGGTCTACGGCAAGGTGTTCCGCCGCTACATGCTGCTGGTGCACGAGTCCGCCCCGCGCCTGCCGCCGCTGGAGTTGTTCTGGCGCGTGCACTTCATGCTGGGTACTGCGGTGTTCAGCATGTCCGGCATCAAGGCCTTGCGTGCCATGGCCGAGAACGATTTCGGCGTGAACACGTCCATCGAGCAGGTGATGCGCCTGATGGTGCCGTTCCTCGCCGCCGGCATGCGTGCCGACAGTGGTGTCAGCGATCCCTCGCTGGCCGGAGCTCAGCTCAAGCCGCGCAGCAAATCGGGTGTCTCGCAAGCGCCTGCCAAGGTCTGATCCGGGCCCGGCTTCGCGCTGGGCTGCGTCGACATGATCGGCTACAGTAGCCGGCCATGGCCGATCTCGATCTTCTCCATATCTCCCTTGCTGACCAGATGCTCTACGGCTTTGCCGCGGGGCGTCTTGTCGTGCGTGTTCCGGTATCCAGCGCCGCCAACGGCCCGGGGGAACGCAACGGCTCCGGTTGCACGCCACGCGGGCTGCACCAGGTTCGTGCACGTATTGGCGACGGCCTGCCCCGGGGGGCGGTACTGAAGGGGCGACGCTGGACCGGCGAGACCTGGACGGCCGAGCTGCACGACGCGTTTCCCGGTCGTGACTGGATCCTCTCGCGCATCCTCTGGCTCAGTGGCTGCGAGCCGGGGCGCAACCGGATGGGCGAGGTGGATACATTCCGCCGCTACATCTACCTGCACGGCACGCCGGACTGCGAGCCCATGGGCGCGCCGCTGTCCCACGGCTGTATCCGCCTGCGCAATGACGACCTGCTGGAACTCTTTCCGCGAGTACCTCTCCATTGCCGGGTCCGAATTGACGAGACCGCCTGCCCTGACTGGCAGGCGGCGCAACTGAATTGAAAGGAATGCACATGCAAGGCTCCCTGATGCTCGATATCGGTGGTACCTGGCTTACCGCCGAGGACCGCCAGATCCTGCGCCACCCGGAAGTGGGCGGCCTGATCATTTTCGCCCGCAACATCCAATCACCGCGCCAGGTGCGGGAACTGATGGAGTCCATTCGCGCAGTCCGTCCCGATCTGCTGCTGGCGGTCGATCAGGAAGGTGGCCGCGTACAGCGCCTGCGCCAGGGGTTCCTGCGCTTGCCGGCGATGCGCGCCATTGCTGATAACGCCAATGCAGAGCGTTTGGCCGAGCAATGCGGCTGGTTGATGGCGACTGAGGTGCTGGCGGTCGGGCTCGACCTGAGCTTCGCTCCGGTACTGGACCTGGATCATCAGCGCAGCGCCGTGGTCGGCAGCCGCGCCTTCGAGGGTAATCCGGAGCGCGCCGTCGTGCTGGCCGGCGCATTCATCCGCGGCATGCGCGCTGCGGGCATGGCGTCCACCGGCAAGCATTTCCCCGGCCACGGCTGGGCCGAAGTCGATTCCCACGTCGGCATCCCCGAAGACGAGCGTACGCTGGAGCAGATCCGCGCCGTGGACCTGGTGCCGTTCCAGCGCCTCTCCGGCGAGCTGGATGCGCTGATGCCGGCCCATGTGATCTACCCGCAAGTGGATCCGAACCCCGCTGGTTTCTCCCGTCGCTGGCTTCAGGACATTCTGCGCGGCGAGTTGGGATTCGACGGGGTGATCTTCAGTGACGACCTGTCGATGGCTGGCGCCCACGTGGTCGGCGATGCCGCCAACCGTATCGAGGCCGCGCTGAGCGCTGGTTGCGACATGGGGCTGGTCTGCAATGACCGTGCATCCGCCGAACTGGCCCTGAGCGCCCTGCAGCGCCTGAAGGTGACTGCGCCGCAGCGCCTGCAACGCATGCGTGCCAAAGCCTGGCCGGGCACCGAGTACAAGCAACTGCCGCGCTGGCAACAAGCCGTCGGCGAGCTGCGTGCCGCACAACTGATCGATTAAGGATTCGCCATGACTGTCTACGCCATTATCGGCGGCACCGGCCTGACCCAGCTGGACGGGCTGACCCTGAAGGACGCCATCGAGCTGGATACGCCCTACGGCGCGCCTTCAGCGACCATCCAGCGCGGCGAGTTTGCCGGCCGCGAGGTCCTGTTCCTCGCGCGTCATGGCCACCCACACCGTTTTCCGCCGCACCAGGTGAACTACCGCGCCAACCTCTGGGCGCTGAAGCAGGCGGGCGCCGAGGCTGTCCTGGCGGTGAACGCCGTGGGGGGAATCCATGCGGCCATGGGCAGCGGCCATCTCTGTGTTCCGCACCAGATCATCGATTACACCTGGGGGCGCGAACACACCTATTTCGCCGGCGACATCGACCACGTCACCCACATCGACTTCAGCCATCCCTACGACGAGCCGTTGCGGCTGAAACTGATCGCTGCCTTGCAGGCCCTGGGCTATCCGTACAGCAGTCACGGCGTGTATGCCGCGACCCAGGGTCCGCGCCTGGAAACCGTGGCGGAAGTCGCCAAACTCGAGCGTGACGGTTGCGACATCATTGGCATGACCGGCATGCCCGAGGCTGCCCTCGCTCGTGAGCTGGATCTGCCTTACGCCTGCCTGTCGCTGGTGGTGAACCCGGCGGCCGGCAAGTCCAGCGGCATCATCACCATGGCCGAGATCGAGCAGGCACTGCACGAAGGCATCGGCAAGGTGCGCGAGGTGCTGGGGCGCGTGCTTGTAAGCTGACGTACCCTGAAGGAACGGGCCATGCCGGTGATCACGCGCATGGTGCGCTCCTGCATAAAGAGAAAGCCCGGCGAATGCCGGGCTTTTTCGTCATTGCGCCGGCTGAGCCGGCGGTGGGGCGTCGAAGCCGCCGTCTGCGGGCGCGGCCGGCGCTGGTTGCAGCTGCGGAGCGTCCGGTCCGGTCGGTGCCTCGTCTTCCATGCCGGGCGGTGGCGGGGAAGCGGGGCGGGCGTTGAGCGGGGTGACCTTGATCAGCATGCCCAGGCTGGGGTGGTCGAGGTAGGTCAGCACGCTGTTCTTCAGGCTCGCTTCCTGGACCATATGCTGGCTGGCGGCGAGCAGGCCGTCCTGGCCGAACTGGTTGATCCAGAAGTCGGTCCGGGTGTTGACGAAGCGCTGCTGGCTGAGGGTGACGGTGCCTTCCACCGGGAAGTGGCCGTCACGCTGGGCGCCTTCGCTCAGGGATATCTTCACCGGGTTGGCATCGATCTCCTGGCGCCAGGCCTTGTGCATCAGCACCTGGAAGCCCTCATTCTGTTTGAGCTTGGCCACCTGGGCGTCCATTGCGGTGGGGCGCGAGCTGTCCGGGCCCGGCGGTTGCGCGCCCTTCGCCCAGTCGTCAGGCGCAGGGCGGCTGGCAAACACGGCGTCGCCGGACTGCTGGAAGAGGATCAGCTCCACCTGGTAAGGCTCGGCGAAAGCGGCTGGCGAGAGAAGCGCCAGCGACAGCAGCAGGGGTTGGAACAGGCGCATGCACAGGGTCCTTAGTGAGTCTGTGGCGTGAGGCGCTCCAGCAGCGCCTCCAGCGTGTTGAACCGTTCTTCCGGGCGCTCCATGGGCACCTGGAACTTGAAGAGGGTGGCCCCTTCGAATTTGTACCGATTGGGCTGGCTCTGGATCATCTTGATCAGGACCAGCGGGTCGACGCAGGTATCGGCGGCGAATTCTACCCGTCCGCCCTGCGGACCGGCATCCACCTTCACGATCCCGAGTTTTTCCGCCTGCAGTTTCAGAAGTGTCAGGCGGATGAGGTTCTTCGCCGGCTCCGGCAGCAGGCCGAAGCGATCGATCATCTCCACCTGCAACTCGCGCAGGCCGTCTTCGTCGATGGCGTTGGCGATGCGCTTGTACAGGATCAGGCGAGCGTGGACATCCGGCAGGTAGTCCTCGGGGATCAGTGCGGGTACCCGCAAATTGATGTCCGGGCCGCCGCCCAGCGGCTGCTCCAAATTCGGCTGCTCGCCCTTGCGGATGGCTTTCACCGCGCGTTCGAGCATTTCCATGTAGAGGGTGAAGCCCACGGCCTGGATCTGCCCGCTCTGGCCGTCGCCGAGCAGTTCGCCGGCGCCGCGGATTTCCAGGTCATGGGTGGCCAGCACGAAGCCGGCGCCCAGGTCCTGGGCATTGGCAATGGCTTCCAGGCGCTTCTCGGCGTCCGGGGTCATCTGCTTGCGCGGCGGGGTGAGCAGGTAGGCGTAGGCCTGGTGGTGGCTGCGGCCGACGCGCCCGCGCAACTGGTGCAGCTGGGCCAGGCCGAATTTGTCGGCGCGCTCGATGAGGATGGTATTGGCGCTGGGCACGTCGATGCCGGTCTCGATGATGGTCGAGGCCACCAGCACGTTGAAGCGCTTGTGGTAGAAGTCGCTCATCACCCGTTCGAGTTCGCGCTCGTTCATCTGCCCGTGGCCGATGCCGATGCGCGCCTCGGGAACGAGCTCCGCCAGGTCGCGGGCGCACTTCTCGATGGTCTTCACCTCGTTGTGCAGGAAGTACACCTGGCCGCCACGCAGCAGTTCGCGGAGCAGGGCCTCCTTGATCACCGATTTCTGCTCTTCCATGACGAAGGTGCGCACGGAGAGGCGGCGCGCTGGCGGCGTGGCGATGATCGACAGATCACGCATGCCGGCGACCGCCATGTTGAGCGTGCGCGGAATCGGCGTGGCGGTGAGGGTGAGGATGTCCACTTCACTGCGCAGGGACTTGAGCTGTTCCTTCTGGCGCACACCGAAGCGGTGCTCTTCGTCGATGATGACCAGGCCGAGGTTCTTGAACTTCACATCGTCCTGCAACAGCTTGTGGGTGCCGATGACGATGTCGACCTTGCCCTCCGCCAACTGCGCCACGGCGCCTTCGACTTCTTTGGCGGACTTGAAGCGGCTCATCACCTCGACGTTCACCGGCCAGTCGGCGAAGCGATCGCGGAAGCTGTTGTAGTGCTGCTGGGCGAGGAGGGTGGTTGGTACCAGCACGGCGACCTGCTTGCCGCTATGCACCGCGACGAAGGCTGCGCGCATGGCCACTTCGGTCTTGCCGAAGCCAACGTCGCCGCAGACCAGGCGGTCCATCGGTTTGTCGGCAAGCATGTCGGCCAGCACGGCTTCGATGGCGGTCTGTTGGTCCGGGGTTTCCTCGAACGGGAAGCCGGCGGAGAAGGTGGCGTAGTCGGCCTTGGGATCCTTGAAGGCATAGCCCTTGCGCGCGGCTCGGCGGGCGTAGATGTCCAACAGTTCGGCGGCGACGTCGCGGACCTGCTCGGCGGCCTTGCGCTTGGCTTTCTGCCAGGTTTCCGAGCCCAGCTTGTGCAGTGGCGCCAGGGCGTCGTCGCTGCCGGTGTAGCGGGCAATCAGGTGCAGGTTGGCCACCGGCACGTAGAGCTTGGCTTCGTCGGCGTATTCCAGGGCGAGGAATTCGGCGTTCTGGCCGTCGATTTCCAGGGTGATCAGGCCCATGTAGCGGCCGACGCCGTGGTCGATATGCACCACCGGCGCGCCTTCGCGCAGCTCGGTGAGGTTCTTGATGACGTTCTCGCCGCCGTCGCGGGTTTTCTCGCGGCGGCGGCGCTGCATGACGCGCTGGCCGAACAGCGGGCTCTCGGCCACCAGGGCGATGCCGGGCTGGCCTTTGTCGGCGTCCAGCAGCAGGCCTTCGTCCATCGGCGCGATGGTGATCGCCAGGCGATCCTTATGCGCCAGGAAGCCCGGCCAGCCTTCGACTTCCACCGGACGCAGCTTCAGCCGCGCCAGTAGTTCCAGCAACACCTCGCGGCGACCGGCGGATTCGGCGGTGAAGAGGATGCGTCCGTCGAACTGCTCGATGAACTGGCGCAGGCGCGCCAGGGGCTCGGTCGCCTTGGCTTCGATGGCCAGCTCCGGCAGCGCCTCGGCGGGGAAGCGCTCGCGGCCGACACCGGTCTCGATGGGCTCGGGGCTGACGATCACGCGCGGCCAGCTCTTCAGGCGGGCGAAGCAGTCTTCCACCGGCAGGAAGACTTCGGCTGGCGGCAGCAGTGGGCGCTCGGGGTCGTAGCGACGGTCTTCGTAGCGGTTGCGCACGTCGGTCCAGAACTGCTCGGCGGCGGTCTCGATGCCGGGCAGGGAGAACACCTGGGTGTCCTGCGGCAGGTAGTCGAACAGCGTCGACGTCTCGCCCTCTTCGAAGAACAGCGGGATGTAGTACTCGATGCCGGCGGGTGTCAGACCGCTGGCCAGGTCCTGGTAGATCGGGCAGCGGCGGTAGTCGACATCGAAGCGCTCGCGGAAGCGGCCACGGAAGCCGGTCACGGCTTCCTTGCGCAGCGGGAACTCGCGGGCCGGCAGCAGGCGGATGCTCTCCACCTTGTCGATGGAGCGCTGGGTTTCCGGGTCGAAGGTGCGCAGCGTCTCGATTTCGTCGTCGAACAGGTCGATGCGGTAGGGTAGCTCGCTGCCCATCGGGAACAGGTCGATCAGCGCGCCGCGCACGGCAAACTCGCCGTGTTCGTAGACCGTGTCCACGCACCGGTAGCCGGCAGCTTCGAAGCGGCTGCGCATCTGCTCGACGTCGAGTTTCTGGCCGACGTCCAGCACCAGGCTGCTACCGAGCAGGAACTTGGCCGGCGCCAGGCGGTGCAGGGCGGTGGTGATGGGCACCACCAGCACGCCGCGGCGCAGTTCGGGCAGTTGGTAAAGGGCGGCGACGCGCTGGGAAATGATGTCCTGGTGCGGCGAGAACACGTCGTAGGGCAGGGTTTCCCAGTCCGGCAACTGCAGCACCGGCAGGTCCGGCGCGAAGAAGCGCAGTTCCTGCTCCAGGCGCTCGGCGCTCTGGCTGTCGGCGGTCAGCAACAGGGTGAAACGTTTCGCTGGCCCCGACGCTTCGGCGATGGCCAGGCTCAGGGCGGCCCCCGGGAGGTTGCCCCAGGATTGCTTGCCGGCCGCGGTCGGCAAAGTAGGAATACGCAATACGGACACGGGCAGTCTTGGCTCCGGTCGAGGAATTTGACCGGTCGGATTGTAACTATCCCGATTGACGGATGTCAGTCATACGACCGCTGCGGATTGCCGGCGATTGTTCACGCCGTCATAATGTAGCCCCTTTTTTCTTCTCCTACATGTGGAAGGTATTGCCCGTGACCCAGAAGCCCGACCAGTGTCTCGGTGAGTGGATCGATCGTGAAGCCCTCGCGGAAGCCATGATTCCGCTGATCGGCCAACTCTACCGTAACAACAACGTGGTGACCTCGATCTACGGCCGTGGCCTGATCAACCGTTCGGTGATCGCGATCCTCAAAGCGCACCGTTTCGCTCGTCACCGCCTGGCCGAAGAAGGCGGGCTGTCGGTTCACGACACTTTCCCGATCCTCAAGGCGATGAGCGAGCTCAAGCTGGGCGCCGCTTCGGTAGACCTGGGCAAGATGGTTGCCAAGTTCAAGACCGAAGGCAACGGCCGCAGCATCGAGCAGTTCACCAAGGACGAGCTGGCTGACGTGGTCGGCAAGCAGAACGGTGGCGCCCGCGAAGGCACCGACGTCGTCCTGTACGGCTTCGGTCGTATCGGTCGCCTCCTGGCCCGTATCCTCATCGAGAAGACCGGTGGCGGCGACGGCCTGCGCCTGCGCGCCATCGTCGTCCGCAAGGGTGCCGAGAACGACCTGGTCAAGCGCGCCAGCCTGCTGCGTCGTGACTCCGTGCATGGTCCGTTCGACGGCACCATCACCATCGACGAAGAAAACAACACCATCACCGCGAACGGCAACCTGATCCAGGTGATCTACTCCAACGATCCGGCGTCGATCGACTACACCCAGTACGGCATCAAGAACGCCCTGCTGGTCGACAACACCGGCAAGTGGCGTGATGCCGAAGGGCTGGGCCAGCACCTGAAGTGCCCGGGTATCGACCGTGTGATCCTGACCGCTCCGGGCAAGGGCGCACTGAAGAACGTCGTGCATGGCATCAACCATGGCGACATCACCGCTGACGACAAGATCGTCTCGGCCGCTTCCTGCACCACCAACGCCATCGTGCCGGTGCTGAAGGCTGTCAACGATCAGTACGGCATCGTCAACGGCCACGTCGAAACCGTTCACTCGTTCACCAACGACCAGAACCTGATCGACAACTTCCACAAGGGCAGCCGTCGCGGCCGCGCCGCGCCGCTGAACATGGTGATCACCGAGACTGGCGCCGCTACCGCTGCAGCCAAGGCTCTGCCGGTTCTGAAAGGCAAGCTGACCGGCAACGCCATCCGCGTTCCGACGCCGAACGTCTCCATGGCCATCCTGAACCTGAACCTGGAAAAGGCCACCAACCGCGAAGAAATCAACGAGTACCTGCGCCAGATGGCCATGCACTCGGACCTGCAGAAGCAGATCGACTTCGTGTCCTCGCAGGAAGTGGTTTCCACCGACTTCGTCGGCTCCCGCCATGCGGGCGTCGTCGATGCCGAGGCGACCATCGCCAACGACAACCGCGTCGTCCTGTACGTCTGGTACGACAACGAGTTCGGCTACAGCTGCCAGGTCGTCCGCGTGATGGAAGACATGGCTGGCGTGAACCCGCCGGCTTTCCCGCGCTGATTCAGGCGGTATAAGGGAAACGGGAGCTCTCGGGCTCCCGTTTTTCGTTAGTGGCACCCCCATAAGCATCAATAAAATCTGCCAATTCCCGAACCTGGAAAGACTTCAAATGGATGGACAACATCTGCATGAAGGCGAGCTGAAGCGCGGTCTCAAGAACCGACACATCCAGCTGATCGCCCTCGGCGGCGCCATTGGTACCGGCCTGTTCCTGGGCTCGGCCGGCGTCCTGCAATCCGCCGGCCCCTCGATGATTCTGGGCTATGCCATCGGCGGCTTCATTGCCTTCCTGATCATGCGCCAGCTGGGCGAGATGATCGTCGAGGAGCCTGTCGCCGGTTCCTTCAGTCATTTCGCGCACAAGTACTGGGGTGGTTTCGCCGGTTTCATGTCCGGCTGGAACTACTGGGTGCTGTACATCCTGGTGGGGATGTCGGAGCTGACCGCGGTCGGCAAGTACATCCAGTTCTGGTGGCCGGACTTCCCGACCTGGGCAACGGCGGCGGTGTTCTTCGTCCTGATCAATGCCGTCAATCTGTTCAACGTGAAGGCCTTCGGCGAGACCGAGTTCTGGTTCGCGATCATCAAGGTCGTCGCCATCATCGGCATGATCCTGCTCGGCGTCTGGCTGCTGGTCAGTGGCACCGGCGGTCCGCAGGCCTCGGTGAGCAACCTGTGGGCCCACGGCGGCTTCTTCCCCAATGGCTGGAAGGGGCTGATCATGGTCCTTGCGATCATCATGTTCTCCTTCGGCGGCCTGGAGCTGGTCGGCATCACCGCCGCCGAAGCCTCCGAGCCGAAGAAGGTGATCCCCAAGGCGATCAACCAGGTCATCTACCGGATCCTGATCTTCTACATCGGCGCGCTGGCCGTGCTGCTCTCGCTATACCCCTGGGATGCTCTGCTGCAGAGCATCAACAGCGCCGGCGACCCCTACAGCGGCAGCCCATTCGTGAAGGTCTTCTCGCTGCTGGGCAGTGAGTACGCGGCCAACATCCTCAACTTCGTGGTGCTCACCGCCGCGCTGTCGGTCTACAACAGCTGTGTGTACTGCAACAGTCGCATGCTCTACGGCCTGGCCGAGCAGGGTGATGCGCCGCGCGCCTTCGCCAAGGTCGACAGCCGTGGTGTGCCGCTGCTGGCCATCGGCGTTTCCGCCTTCATCACCCTGGCCTGCGTCGTGGTCAACTACGTGATCCCGCACCAGGCGCTGGAGCTGCTGATGTCGCTGGTGGTCGCCGCGCTGGTGATCAACTGGGCGATGATCAGCCTGGCCCACATGAAGTTCCGCAAGGCCATGGTCGCCAAGGGCGTGCAGCCGTTCTTCCGCGCGCTGTGGTACCCCTACGGTAACTGGCTGTGCCTGGCCTTCGTGGTGTTCATCCTCGGCATCATGCTGCAGATCCCGGGCATCGACGTGTCGGTGTACGCGATTCCGGTGTGGATCGTGCTGATGGGTGTGTGCTACCTGTTCAAGCGCAAGTCTCCGGCCAAGGCCAGCGCCTGAACCGGTTGAGAAACGGGAGCTTCGGCTCCCGTTTTCTTTTGGTAATGCACCTTTGCCGGAGCGGCAACAGTAGCGCCGGGTGCTTGCGGTAGAATGCCCTGCGCCGCGCGCCTGGCGGCTGATGGAGATGACCTTGTCCCGTACAAGCCTGTTGATCGTGCTGGTTCTGGCAGCCCTTAGTGGTTGCGGGCAGTCCGTCGAGCGCTTCGGCGGGCCGACCATGGGCAGCAGCTACGCGGTGCAGTTCGTGCCCACCGGCAAGTCACCGGATGCGGCGAAGCTCAAGGCCGAGGTCGACTCGATCCTGGCGAGCCTCGACGAGCAGTTCTCCACGTACCGCGACGACTCCGTAGTATCACGCTTCAACGCCTTGCCCGCCGGCGCCTGCTTGGCGGTGCCGGCGGACATGCAGACGCTCTGGCGCTACGGCGAACAGCTTTCGCAGCAGAGCGGCGGCGCCTTTGACCTGACCGTCGAGCCGCTGATGAATCTATGGGGTTTCGGCCCGCAGTCACGCAGCGAGCAGGTGCCCGAAGCCGCCGCGCTGGAGCGGGAACGCGCCCGCGTCGGCCATCAGCATCTGCATCTGAACGGTGGCCAACTGTGCAAGGACGTCGACGCGCAACTCGACTTCGACAGTATCGTCGCCGGTTATGCCGTGGACCAGGTGAGTGCCCGCCTTGCCGAAATGGGCCTGACGGATTACCTCGTGGAGATCACCGGCGAGCTCAAGGCCGTCGGTCACAAGCCCGATGGCACGTCCTGGCGGATCGCCCTGGAAGTACCCAGCGGAGAGCGCGAGCGGCAGGTGCAGCGCTCGGTGGCGCTGGACGGCATCGGTCTGTCCACCTCCGGCGACTACCGCAACTATTTCGAGGAAGGTGGGCAGCGCTATTCGCACACCTTCGACCCGCGCACCGGTGCGCCGGTCAGGCACGCCCTGGCAGCGGTCACGGTGGCGGAGGCCCAGGCCCTGCGCGCCGATGGCCTGTCGACCCTGCTGATGGTGCTGGGGCCGGAGGAGGGCTATACCTTTGCCGAGCGCAATGGGCTTGCAGCCTTCTTCATCGTGCGCCAGGGCGAGGGGTTCGTGACCCGTGCGACGACGCGCTTCGAGGCGCTGTTTCCGTCGCCTGAATGAACGCTTCGGCGGGCATGATGGCGGCCCGCAGGGTGGTCAAGGCATGTAGTGAAGGCAAAATTCGCCTACCTGCCGACCAACCGCTAATGTGCAGCCTTTTGCCGCAGGGCTAAGCTGCGCCAATGATTTCGATCCGCCTCGGCGCATGTGGTGCCGGGGCTTCGCCGGGAGCGCCACGCGGGCGTCCCGGCCTGTTCTGAAGGAGTACGCATGGCTGTCTACAACTACGACGTGGTGATTCTCGGCACGGGCCCGGCAGGCGAGGGGGCGGCGATGAACGCCTCCAAGTACGGGCGCAAGCTGGCGGTGGTGGACAGCCGTCGCGTGGTCGGCGGCAACTGCACGCACCTGGGCACCATCCCGTCCAAGGCACTGCGTCACTCGGTGAAGCAGATCATCGAGTTCAACACCAACCCGATGTTCCGCCAGATCGGCGAGCCGCGCTGGTTTTCCTTCCCGGACGTGCTGAAAAGCGCCGAGCGGGTGATCTCCAAGCAGGTCGCCTCGCGCACCGGCTACTACGCACGCAACCGCATCGACATGTTCAACGGCACCGCCAGTTTCGTCGACGAGCGCACCGTTGAAGTCGTGACCCCCAGCGGCGCCGTGGAGCGCCTGGTAGCCGACCAGTTCGTCATCGCCACCGGCTCGCGCCCGTATCGTCCGTCGGACATCAACTTCAACCACCCGCGCGTCTACGACAGCGACACCATCCTGTCCCTGAGCCACACTCCGCGCCGCCTGATCATCTACGGAGCCGGCGTGATCGGCTGCGAGTACGCCTCGATCTTCAGCGGCCTGGGCGTGCTGGTGGACCTGATCGACACCCGCGACCAACTGCTGAGCTTCCTCGACGACGAAATCTCCGATGCGCTGAGCTACCACCTGCGCAACAACAACGTGCTGATCCGTCACAACGAGGATTACGAGCGCGTGGAAGGCCTGGACAACGGGGTGATCCTGCACCTGAAGTCGGGCAAGAAGATCAAGGCCGATGCCCTGCTGTGGTGCAACGGCCGTACCGGCAATACCGACCGCCTGGGCCTCGAGAACATCGGTATCAAGGTCAACAGCCGCGGCCAGATCGAGACGGATGAGAACTACCGCACCTCGGTATCGAACATCTATGCCGCCGGTGACGTGATCGGCTGGCCGAGTCTGGCCAGCGCCGCCTACGACCAGGGTCGTTCGGCTGCCGGCAACATCGTCGAGCACGATGGCTGGCGCTTCGTGAACGACGTGCCGACCGGTATCTACACCATTCCGGAGATCAGCTCGATCGGCAAGAACGAGCAGGAGCTGACCGTGGCGAAGATTCCCTATGAGGTGGGCAAGGCCTTCTTCAAGGGCATGGCTCGCGCGCAGATCTCCAACGAGCCGGTGGGCATGCTGAAGATCCTGTTCCACCGCGACACCCTGGAAATCCTTGGCGTGCACTGCTTCGGCGACCAGGCCTCGGAGATCGTCCATATTGGCCAGGCGATCATGAACCAGCCGGGTGAACTGAATACCCTGAAGTACTTCGTCAACACCACCTTCAACTATCCGACCATGGCCGAAGCTTACCGCGTAGCGGCGTTCGACGGCCTGAACCGGATTTTTTGAAATACCCCGACCGGCGGCCTGAGCCGGTCGGGGGGAACCTGCTCAGCGATTCCCGATCGTGGCAGTGGCCAAACCGGGAAAGTCTGTGATCAGGCTATCCACGCCAAAATCGGCGAGCCGGCGCATCAGGGCCGGCTCGTTGACCGTCCAGACCGACACATGCAGCCCCTGCTTCTGCGCTTTCAGCAAGCGCTCCGGGGTGCAGAGCATCCAGTTCAGCGCCAGCAGATCGCACCCGTAGTGTGCGGCGACCTTCAGCGGGTCGAGCCAGGCGTATTCGGCGACCAGCCCGCGTGACAGATCCGGTGCCAGCTCTTCCAGCGCGCGCAGCACCGTGCGCGAGCTCGAGGTCACGGTGATCCGGTCGCGCAGACCGAAACGTCCCACCAGTTGGTGGATCGCCTGCACCGTGCGCCCGGCACGATCCTTCGATGCGCTCTTCACTTCCAACTGCCAGTGGTCGAACTCGCAGCGTTCGAACAGCTCCGCCAGGCGCGGAACAGGGCAGGGGCGCACCCAGCCCGGGCCGCCTTCGCGGGCGTCCATGGTCACCAGGTCCTCCGCCAGTTGCTCGGAAACCTTGCCGCGGCGGCCGGTGGTGCGCTTGAGCGTCGGGTCGTGGATCACCATCAGCTCACCGTCGCGGGATAGGTGCAGGTCCAGTTCGCAGCGCTTCACGCCATGTTCCAGGCAGCGCAGGAAGCTGTTCAGGGTGTTTTCCGGTGCTTCGCCTTTGGCGCCGCGATGGCCATAGATCAGAGTCACTGGGGCTCCTTGGGAGTCGGTGAAAGGTCCTTGAGGTACTGGGAGCGGTGCTGGCGGACGGCATCGACCACCACCCCGCTTTCGAAATAGACGCTGAATTCGCGGTAGTCCCAGCGCGAGATGGGCGGCTTGCCCACCGCCGGGTGCTCCTCGTCCGGCAGGCCGAAGCGTTCGAGCACGGCTTTCTGGCTCTCGCCGCGGACCGGCAGCACGGTGTGCGGGTCGCCCTGGGCGCCCACGGGTATCGAGAGGGTATCTGCCAGCAGTGGCAGCGGGGTGACAAGGCTCAACAGAAGCAGCAGATGGCGCATGGAATTCCCTGGGTTCATGCTTCGCGAGCCTTGGCCTGCCGGCGTTCCAATGCCTGGCGCTGGAGGATGTGGCGGGCCAGCAACTGGCGCGGGGCGTCGCCAAGCATCTCGAATTCGGTGCCGATCTCGTAGTCGCCCTCGGGTTGTTGCTGGCAATGGGTGACCTTGGCGCGCAGCAGCAGGCCCAGGCCATGGGGTAGCAGGATGATCTTCAGCGCCAGGTCCTGGCCCGTCGGCAGCGGCTGGGCGTCCCGGAAATTGATGCCGCCCTCGGACAGCGTCACCCGTCGCGCCGGTCCGATCTCGCTGAGCAGGCTCTGGGTCAGGGCCTGGGCGATCAGATCGATGCGCTTGTTCATGACCTTCAGGTAACTGGCCAGCGGGCGATCGCGCTCGTTGATATGGCGCAGCAGGTGCTGCGACTCGAAGTCGGTCAGGTGCAGGTCGCTGAGCAGATTGAACAGCGCGGAATCATCCTGAAGCACTTCTTGCGACTGGATTTCGTCCTCGCGCAGCGGGCGAAATTCCAATGCGAGTGTGTCTTCAATACGATAATATTCGCGGCGGTCATCCGCGTCTGGAGTGGACATGGCGAACCCACGGCGGCAGTGATGGTCTGAGTGTAAAGCCGCCTGCCGAGCCTCGCCACACGGAAGTCGCACGCCAGATGGAACTGACGCCCGACGCACTCTTCATCTTCTCAATCGGCCCCACATGTTCAGACCTCTTTCCGTCTATATCGGAACGCGCTACACACGCGCCAAACGCCGCAGCCACTTCGTTTCCTTCATTTCGCTCACCTCCATGATCGGCCTCGCGCTGGGCGTGGTGGTGATGATCGTGGTGCTCTCGGTGATGAACGGTTTCGATCACGAGATGCGCACCCGCGTGCTGGGCATGGTGCCCCACGCCACGGTCGAGTCCTACCAGCCCATTTCCGACTGGCAAGGCATTGCCGGGCAGATCAAGACCCAGCATCCCAACGTGCTGGAGGTCGCGCCCTTCATTCAGATGCAGGGCTTGCTCAGCGCCGGTGGCACGGTACAGAAGGTGCTGATCAACGCCGTGGACCCGAACGAGGAACGCAAGGTCTCGATCATCGACCAGTTCTTCCAGCAGGGTTCGCTGCAGAGCCTCAAGCCCGGCGAATTCGGCATCATCATCGGCGACAAGGCGGCGACCAACCTCGGCGTGAAGCTGGGCGACAAGGTCACCTTCATCGCCCCCGAAGTCTCGGTCACGCCGGCCGGCATGTTCCCGCGGATGAAGCGCTTTACCGTGGTCGGCACCTTCCATGTCGGCGCCGGTGAGCTGGACGGCTACGTCGCCATGGTCCACATCGACGACGCAGCGCGCATGCGCCGCCTCAAGGAAGGCCAGGTCGAAGGCCTGCGCCTGAAGCTTGACGACCTGTTCCAGGCGCCGCGCACGGCCTGGGAAATCGCCCGTACCCTGAAGGGCAACGACTACTTCGCCCGCGACTGGACCCGCAGCCACGGCAACCTGTACCAGGCGATCCGCATGGAGAAATCCATGATCGGCCTGTTGCTGCTGCTGATCGTCGCGGTCGCCGCGTTCAACATCATTTCCACCCTGGTCATGGTCGTCACCGACAAGAAGGCCGACATCGCCATTCTGCGCACCCTGGGCGCCACGCCGGGACAGATCATGGCGACCTTCATGGTCCAGGGCACGGTGATCGGTGTGATCGGTACCTTCATCGGCGGCGTGCTGGGCATCCTCGCGGCGCTCAACGTCAGCTCTGCCATCGCCCTGCTGGAGCGCCTGCTGGGCCACAAGTTCCTCAACGCGGACGTCTACTTCATCGATTACCTGCCCTCGCAACTGATGAGCGAGGACGTGATCCTGGTGTGCAGCGCCGCGCTGATCCTGAGTTTCTTCGCCACCCTGTATCCGGCCTGGCGTGCGGCCCGCACCCAGCCCGCGGAGGCCCTGCGTTATGAGTAAGCCGACCCCCAACGACCAGGCTGTCCTGAGCTGCCGCGACCTCGGCAAGCGCTACGAGGAAGGCCCGCAGTCGGTCGAGGTGCTTTCGGGCGTGCAGCTGGAGCTGCTGCCTGGCGAGCGCGTCGCCATCGTGGGCAGCTCCGGCTCGGGCAAGAGCACGCTGCTGAATATGCTCGGCGGCCTCGACACCCCCAGCACCGGCAGCGTCTGGCTGGCTGGCGAGCAACTGTCGGCGCTGAACGAGAAACAGCGCGGCCTGCTGCGCAACCGCGCGCTGGGCTTCGTCTACCAGTTCCACCACCTGCTGCCGGAGTTCACCGCTCTGGAGAACGTCTGCATGCCGCTGCTGATCGGCAAGACACCGATCCCCGAGGCGCGCCAGCGTGCCACTGCGCTGCTGGAACGTGTGGGTCTGGGTCATCGCCTGAGCCACAAGCCGTCCGAGCTGTCCGGTGGGGAGCGCCAGCGCGTGGCCATCGCCCGTGCGCTGGTCAACACGCCGAAACTGGTGCTGCTCGACGAGCCCACCGGCAACCTCGACCAGCACACCGCCCACGGCATCCAGGAGCTGATGCTGGAGCTGTCGCAGTCCCTGCGTACCGCTTTCCTGGTAGTGACGCACGACACTCACCTCGCCCAGCAGATGGACCGTGTGCTGCGCCTGGAGGAGGGTCGGCTGGTCGCCGCCTGAGGGATAACGGAATGTTCAGACCCCTGTCCGTCTTCATCGGCACCCGCTATACCCGGGCCAAGCGGCGCAACCACTACATCTCATTCATCTCCCTGACGTCGATGATCGGCCTCGCCCTGGGCGTGCTGGCCATGATCGTGGTGCTCTCGGTGATGAACGGCTTCCAGAAGGAAATGCGCTCGCGCATCCTCGGCATGGTTCCGCATGCCGTGCTGCAGCAGACCAGCGGCCCGCTGGACAACTGGCAGCACGTCGCCGACGTGGCCAAGCAGAACCCGAAGATCGTCGGCGCAGTGCCCTACACCGAAGTCGACGGGATGCTCTCCTACAAGGGCATGATGCAGCCCATCGAGGTGGACGGCGTCGATCCGGCGCTGGAAACCCAGGTGTCGATCATCGGCCAGCACATGGTCCGTGGCAGCCTCGACGACCTCAAGGCCACCGAGTTCGGCGTGGTCATCGGCGAGATCACCGCGCGACGCTTCCACGTCAACGTCGGTGACAGCCTGCTGCTGATCGTTCCCGAGCCGAGCACCGCGCCCGGCGGCATCACCCCGCGCATGCAGCGCCTGAACGTGGTCGGCATCTTCAAGGTCGGCGCCGAGCTGGACAGCACCCTCGCGCTGATTCACGTGGACGATGCGGCCAGCCTGATGCGCTGGCAACCCGGCCAGGTGCAGAGTGTGCGCATCGCCGTGAAGGACCTGTTCCAGGCGCCGGACGTCAGCGCGGCCATCGCCAGGCAACTGGGTGACGGCTACCGCTCGGTGGACTGGACCCACACCCAGGGCAGCCTGTTCAGTGCGATGAAGATGGAAAAGACCATGATCGGCCTGCTGCTGTTGCTGATCGTCGCG
The DNA here is from genome assembly GCF_057180225.1 of Pseudomonas sp. BB438. Taxonomy (NCBI): domain Bacteria; kingdom Pseudomonadati; phylum Pseudomonadota; class Gammaproteobacteria; order Pseudomonadales; family Pseudomonadaceae; genus Pseudomonas; species Pseudomonas sp. BB438. The sequence goes on along the minus strand of NZ_CM170001.1, from coordinate 4,460,624 downwards.
GTCGCTGCCTTCAACATCATCGCCACCCTGATCATGGTCGTGGCCGACAAGCGTGCGGATATCGCCATCCTGCGTACCCTGGGTGCCACGCCGAAGCAGATCATGGCGATCTTCATGGTGCAGGGTACCGTGATCGGCCTGATCGGCACCGTCATCGGTTGCGTACTGGGCGTGCTGGCGGCGTACAACGTCACCGCCATTGTCTCGACCCTGGAGCGCGTCGCCGGGACACACGTGTTCAACTCGGATATCTACTTCATCAACTACCTGCCGTCCGACCCACAGATCAGCGACATCGTGCTGATCTGCGTCGCGGCGCTGTCGATGAGCTTCCTCGCCACGCTCTACCCGGCCTGGCGTGCGGCTTCGACCCAGCCGGCGGAATCGCTGCGCTACGAGTGATCGCCGGCCCATGAAAAAGCCGCCCTTCGGGGCGGCTTTTTCATTTCCGGGGGCACCCTGCAATGGCGGCGTCTACAGCCCTTGCTGGATGTTGCGTAGAGCTCGGCGCCGCCGCCAGCTGCGGCCGATCCACCAGCGCCAGTAACCCTCTGTGGCCAGGTAACCGAGGATGCCCACCAGGATTCCGCAGATCACCGAGCCCAGCAGGAAGGGTTGCCAGAGCATCGCCAGTTCGCCGCTGATCCACTCCCAGGTGAGGTGATCGGGGAGCGCGCGCGCCGGGATGCCCATGACCCAGGCGCCCATTTTGTAGGTGCAATAGAACACCGGCGGCATGGTGATCGGGTTGGTCAGCCAGACCAGTCCGACCGAGATTGGCAGGTTGGCCCGCACCCAGATGGCCAGCGAAGCGGCCAGTAACATCTGCAGCGGAATCGGGATGAAGGCAGCGAACAGTCCCATGCCCATGGCGCGCGAAACGGAGCGGCGATTCAGGTGCCAGAGGTTGGGCGACTGGATCAGCGGTCCGAGAAAGCGCAGGCCCTTGTGGTTCCTGATGCTCTCCGGATCGGGCATGTAGCGCTTGAAGATTCGGCGCGGCATGGAGGAAATCTCTGGCAGACGGACGACGGTCCATTATGCCTAGCTAGGTGACAGTCATTCGTTGCCAACTATGTCCGTGTGTAACCGCCGCAAACCCAGCGTCTCGGCGGTTGTGCGGGCCTGGGGAGATCCTGTCATTGCCTCGTACAGGGATGTTCGCGCTGGCCTTCGGTCTGCTGGCGTTGCGCTGGATGGCGGCGCTGCCACCCGGCTGGGTGCTGCTGCTTCTGGCGCTGTTCGGCCTGCCCTTGCTGTTCACCCGCGGTTATTCCATCGGCTTGTTCCTGCTCGGCTTCGCCTGGGCCTGTCAGTCGGCGCAGTGGGCGATGGATGACCGTCTGGCGCCGGAGCTGGACGGTCGCACGCTGTGGCTGGAGGGTAGGGTAGAGGGCTTGCCGGATCGTTCCGGGTCGTCGGTGCGTTTCATGCTCTCCGATGTTTCCAGTCCTCGGGCGAAGGTGCCTGCCACGCTGCGTCTGTCCTGGTTTGGCGGGCCGCCAGTCGAGGGTGGTGAGCGTTGGCGGCTCGCGGTGAAGCTCAAGCGCCCCCATGGCATGGCCAATGGCGCCGGCTTCGATTACGAGGCCTGGCTCACGGCGCAGCGCATCGGCGCTACCGGCAGCGTCAAGGATGGGCAGCGCCTGGAGGTGTCCAGCGGTCCGCGTGCCTGGCGCGAAGCCTGGCGGCAGCGTCTGCTGGCGGTGGATGCCCATGGCCGCTCCGGTGCTCTGGCGGCCCTGGTGCTGGGGGATGCCTCCGGGCTGAGCACGGCCGACTGGCAAGTCCTGCAGGACACCGGGACCCTGCACCTGATGGTGATCTCCGGTTCGCATATCTCTCTGTTGGCGGGGCTGCTCTATGCCGTGATCGCTGGGTTGGCGCGCATTGGCTGCTGGCCGGCTCGAATCCCCTGGCTGCCCTGTGCCTGCGGGTTGGCCGCGGGCGGCGCCTGGATCTACAGCCTGATGGCAGGGTTCGAGGTGCCATTGCAACGCGCCTGCGTCATGGTCTCCATCGTCCTGCTGTGGCGTCTGCGCTATCGCCAGCGCGGCTTGTGGGCGCCGTTGCTGGGCGCCTTGCTGGTGGTGCTTCTGGCTGAGCCGCTGGTGGTGTTGCTGCCTGGGTTCTGGTTGTCCTACTCGGCGGTGGCGCTGCTTATCTTTGGCTTCTCGGGGCGGCTGGGGCGATGGACCGCCTGGCGCACCTGGTTGCGTGCGCAGTGGTTGATGGCGGTCGGTTTATTGCCGGCATCCATCGCCCTGGGCTTGCCGCTGAGCGTTTCTGGCGCGCTCGCCAACTTGGTCGCGGTGCCCTGGGTCGAGTTGGCGGTAGTTCCGCTGGCCCTGCTGGGCAGCTTGGCATTGGGGATTCCCTGGTTGGGCGATGCAGTGCTCTGGGTGTCGGGAGGCCTGCTGGAGCTGCTGTTCCGTCTGCTGGGCCGGATGGCGGAGCTGGCGCCCGCCTGGCAGCCGATTGCTGCGCCGATCGGGGCGGTGGCACTGGCGATGCTGGGGGCGCTCCTGCTGCTCGCGCCGGCTGGCGTGCCACTGCGTCCGCTGGGGCTGGCGCTGTTCCTGCCACTATTCTGGCCGGTCGTCCCGCTGCCGGCGCCGGGCATGGCCGAGGTCCGCGTGCTGGACGTGGGGCAGGGCCTGTCGGTGCTGATCCGCACACGCAGCCAGGCCTGGCTTTACGATACCGGTGCGCGCAACGGCGATTTCGATATCGGCCAGCGAGTTGTCGTGCCGACGCTGAGGAGTCTGGGAATCGCTCAACTGAACATGCTGATGCTCAGCCATGCCGATAATGATCATGCCGGTGGTGCGCTGGCGGTGAAGCGTTCATTGCGGCCAGTGCAGGTCATCAGTGGCGAGCCCGAGAGGCTGCCGTCCGAGTTGCGGGCCAGGCACTGCCGGATGGAGGAGTGGGGCGTCGATGGCGTTCGCTTCTCCAGTTGGACCTGGGCGGGCGCCAGGGAAAGCAATGACCGCTCCTGTGCACTGCTGATCGAAGCTGACGGCGAGCGCATCCTGCTCACCGGTGATATGCCGCAATCCGCCGAGCTGGCGTGGCTGGCGGCCCATCCCGGCGTTCGCGTCGACTGGTTGCTGGCCGGGCACCATGGCAGTCGCAGCTCCTCTGGCCCGATCTTCCTGCGGGCTGTCCGGCCATCCACTGCCATCATTTCCCGCGGCGCCGGCAACCCCTATGGTCATCCACATCCATTGGTCGTCGAGCGCTTCCGTGCACTGGGTATCCGGATTCAGGATACGGCCGAGCGGGGCGCGCTGACCCTGACGCTCGGGGCCCATGGTGAGCTTGGGGGAGTGCGGGAAGGTGCACATTTCTGGCAGGAAAATTGACCTTCGGGCGGTCGGTTAGGCGCGGCCCCTGTGCTAGAGTGGCGCCACTTTTTTTCAGGGGATTCACCACTGTGTGGGAACTGGTCAAAGCTGGCGGCTGGATGATGCTGCCGATCTTGCTGAGCTCCGTCGCTGCCATGGCGATCGTCGCCGAACGTCTCTGGACCCTGCGCTTGAGCCGTGTGGCCCCGCCGCAGCTGCTCGGTCAGGTGTGGAAGCAGATCAAGGACAAGAAGATGAACAGCCAGGCCCTGAAGGACCTGCGCGCATCTTCCCCGCTGGGTGAAATCCTTGCCGCCGGCCTGGCCAACTCCAAGCACGGTCGCGAGATCATGAAGGAGTGCATCGAGGAAGCCGCCTCCCGCGTCATCCACGAACTGGAGCGCTACCTCAACGCCCTGGGCACCATCGCCGCCATGGCGCCGCTGCTCGGCCTGCTGGGTACCGTGTTCGGCATGATCCAGATTTTCAGCGCCTTCATGGGCGACGGCATGGCCAATGCGCCGGTGCTGGCGGGCGGTATCTCCAAGGCGCTGATCACCACGGCGGCCGGCCTGATCGTGGCGATCCCGGCGGTGTTCTTCCACCGTTACCTGCTGCGCCGTGTCGATGAACTGGTTATCGCCATGGAGCAGGAAGCCATCAAGCTGGTGGAAGTGACCCAGGGCGACCGCGAAGTCGATTTCGTCGAGGAAGGCAAAGCGTGAAATTCCGCCGCAGAGCGGGCGGAGCGGCTCGCGAGGACGTCTTCATCAACCTGGCGTCGCTGATCGACGTGATCTTCGTGCTGCTGCTGTTCTTCGTGGTCGCCACCTCGTTCACCAAGCCGTCGCAGCTCAAGGTCGAATTGCCCGAGGCGGTCAGCGGCACGCCGCCCGAAGCCACCGAGATCAAGCAGCTGGAAATCTCCATCAGTATTGAGGGTCACTACGCGCTCAACGGGCAGAGCCTGGCGCGCGACGACCTGGAAAACCTGATGAACGCCATGCAGCGAGAATCGGCAGGCGACAACAGCCTGCCGGTGGTGATTACCGCCGACGGCAAGGTGGACTACCAGTCCGTGGTCACCGCGATGGATGCCGCCGGCAAGCTGGGCTTCACCCACCTGCGCATCACTACCATCGAGTCCCGGGCGGACAAGAAGAACCCCTGATGGCGTTCTCCGATCGCCTGCTCGACGCCTGGTACAAGGGCCATCCGGCCCTTGCCCTGCTCAGGCCGCTCGAACTGCTCTACCGGCGCGTCGCCCAAGGTCGCCGGCAAGACTTCCTCTCTGGTGCCAAGCCGGCCTACCGCGCTCCCGTGCCGATCATCGTCGTCGGCAACATCACCGTGGGCGGTACCGGCAAGACGCCGATGATCCTCTGGCTGATCGAACACTGTCGTGCCCGCGGGCTGAAGGTTGGTGTGGTCAGTCGTGGCTACGGCGCCAAGCCGCCGCAGATGCCCTGGCGCGTGCGCGCCGAGCAGTCGGCGGCGGAGGCGGGCGATGAGCCGCTGATGATCGTGCGCCGCAGCGGCGTGCCGCTGATCATCGACCCGGACCGCTCCAGTGCGGTGCGCGCGTTGCTGGCCGAAGAGCCGCTGGATCTGATCCTCTGCGACGACGGCCTGCAGCACTACCGCCTGGCTCGCGATCTGGAGCTGGTGCTGATCGATGCCGCGCGAGGCCTGGGCAACGGCCGCTGCCTGCCCGCCGGGCCGCTGCGCGAACCCGCCGAGCGACTGGCTGAAGTCGACGCCGTGCTGCACAACGGCGCGCCTTCCGATCCGGCGGGCGGCTTTTCCTTCGTCCTGCGGCCCTCCGCCCTGGTCAACCTGGCCAGTGGCGAGCGTTGTGGCGTCGAGCATTTCCCCAGCGGTCAGTTGCTGCATGCCCTGGCCGGGATCGGCAATCCGCAGCGTTTCTTCGCAACGCTCGAGGCGCTAAACTGGCGGCCGATTCCGCACCCCTTCCCGGACCATGCGGCCTATACCGCCGAGCAGTTGCGCTTCACGCCGTCACTGCCGCTGGTCATGACCGAGAAGGACGCGGTGAAATGCCGGTCCTTCGCCGTGCCCGACTGGTGGTACCTCGCCGTCGAAGCGCAGCCGTCGCCGGCCTTCGTCGCCTGGTTCGACGCCCAGCTCGAGCGCCTGGTCGCCCGCTGACCGTCGTCGCAGCTGCGCCGCCCGCATTCATATCTTCAAGCTCAAGGAACGCACCATGGACCCGAAACTCCTCGATATCCTCGCCTGTCCGCTGTGCAAGGGCCCGCTCAAGCTCACCGATGACAAGTCCGAGCTGATCTGCAAGGCCGACGGCCTGGCCTACCCGGTGCGCGACGGCATCCCGGTGATGCTCGAAGGCGAGGCGCGTACCCTGAACGTCGACGAGCGTCTGGACAAGTAACGCCATGACCCAGGCCTACACCGTCGTCATTCCCGCCCGCTACGCCTCCACCCGCCTGCCCGGCAAGCCGCTGCAGGACATCGCCGGCAAGCCGATGATCCAGCACGTCTGGGCGCAGGCCGGCAGAAGCTCGGCCGCCCAGGTGGTGGTCGCCACCGATGACCAGCGTATCTTCGATGCCTGCCAGGGCTTCGGCGCCCAGGTGGTGCTGACCCGTGCCGACCACAATTCCGGCACCGATCGCCTGGCGGAAGTGGCTGATGCGCTGGGCCTGGCCGACGATGCCATCGTGGTCAACGTGCAGGGCGACGAGCCGCTGGTGCCGCCGTCGATCATCGACCAGGTGGCCGCCAACCTCGCGGCGCACCCGGAAGCGGGCATCGCTACCCTGTGTGAGGAAATCCATGAGCCGGCGGCGCTGTTCAATCCGAACATCGTCAAGGTCGTCAGCGACAAGAACGGCCTGGCGCTGACCTTCAGCCGCGCCACGCTGCCCTGGGCGCGCGACGCCTTCGCGGTGGACCGCGGAAGCCTGCCGGCCAGCGTGCCATACCGTCGCCACATCGGTATCTACGCCTACCGTGCGCGCTTCCTGCGCGACTTCGTGGCCTGGGGGCCGTGCTGGCTGGAAGACACCGAGTGCCTGGAGCAGCTGCGTGCGCTCTGGCATGGCGTACGTATCCATGTGGCAGACGCGCTGGAGGCGCCGCAGGCCGGCGTCGATACACCGGAAGACCTGGAGCGCGTTCGGCGCATCCTGGGGGCTTGATGAAGGTCCTGTTCGTCTGCCTGGGTAATATCTGTCGCTCGCCGACCGCCGAAGGCGTGTTCCGCCAGAAGGTCCGTGAAGCGGGGCTGGAGGAGCGCATCGAGATCGACTCGGCTGGCACCGGCGACTGGCATGTCGGCAAGGCGCCGGACACTCGTACTCGAGCCGCCGCGCTGCGCCGCGGCTACGACCTGTCGGGCCTGCGGGCGCGGCAGGTCAGCGTGGCGGATTTCTCCCGCTACGACCTCATCCTGGCCATGGACACTGCCAACCTGCGCGACCTCACGCATCTGCGCGGCAGCAGCGGCAAGGCTGAGCTGGACCTGTTCCTGCGCCGCTACGAACTCGAAATCGACGAAGTCCCCGATCCGTACTATGGCGGCGAAGACGGGTTCGAGCAGGTGCTGGACCTGGTGGAAAGGGCCTGCGACGGCCTGCTGACGGAAGTGAAGGGACGCCTGTGACGCTGCAACTGCAAGAACGCATTTCCCTCAAGCCCTACAACACCTTCGGTGTCGAGGTCGCGGCGCGTTGGTTTGCCCAGGCCCGGGATGATGCTGAGGTGCGTGCAGCGATCGACGCGGCAACCGAAAAAGACCTGCCGCTGATGGTGATCGGAGGTGGCAGCAACCTGTTGTTGACGCGCGATGTCGAGGCGTTGGTGGTGCGCATGGCTTCCCGTGGTGTGCGCGTCGTCAGCGACGACGGTACACGCGTGGTGGTCGAGGCGGAAGCCGGCGAGGTCTGGGATGACTTTGTGCGCTGGACCCTGGCCCAGGGCTTGGGTGGTCTGGAAAACCTCAGCCTGATTCCCGGTACTGTGGGTGCGGCACCGATGCAGAACATCGGCGCGTATGGCGTCGAGATCAAGGACGTTTTCGCCGGCCTGACTGCGCTGGACCGCGAGAGTGGTGAGCTGCGTGAGTTCCACCTGGACGACTGCGCCTTTGCCTACCGCGAAAGTCGCTTCAAGCGCGAGCCTGGCCGCTGGCTGATCCTGCGGGTGCGTTTCGCCCTCGGGCGCGCGTCGACGCTGCACCTGGACTACGGTCCGGTACGCCAGCGCCTGGCGGAGGAGGGCGTGACCGAACCGACGCCAGCTGATGTCTCCCGGGTGATCTGTGCGATCCGCCGAGAAAAGCTCCCCGACCCGGCAGTGCTCGGCAATGCTGGCAGCTTCTTCAAGAATCCGGTGGTATCGGCCGCCCAGGCCGACGCGCTGCGCCAGCGTTACAGCGATCTGGTGGCCTACCCGCAGAGCGGCGGCCGGATGAAGCTGGCAGCCGGCTGGCTGATCGACAAGGCGGGCTGGAAGGGCTTCCGCGATGGCGCGGCTGGCGTACATACGCAGCAGGCGTTGGTATTGGTGAACTACGGCGGCGCCACTGGAGCGCAGCTCCATGCACTGGCTGAGCGTATTCGTGACGACATCCTCCAGCGCTTCGGTGTGGAGCTGGAGATGGAGCCGAATCTCTACTGAGTTCGCGTCCGACAAAAAGGGGATGCCAAGGCATCCCCTTTTTTGTGTCTGCTGTCCAGCCTGCCTTGCTTGCGAACAGCGTAGAGTGACGGGCGCTCTCGCGACGTGGTGGGCGCCGCAAAGGGAGGACAATAAAAAAGGGGATGCCGATGCATCCCCTTTTTCAGATCAGGAAGCTATCAGTTGTGGTGCTTTTCCACCACGGAGCCTGCTTCTTCCTCGGTCTTCTCGGCTTTTTCGCCTTCAGCCTGTTCGGTAGCGGGTTGCTCGGTAGCTTCGTTCACCACTTCGGCTTCGACGGCCTCGACAGTGACTTCAGCGGCCGGCTCGGCCACGACTTCGGCTTCCATGGCAGCGGTTTCTTCAACCGCAGCTTCGATAACCGGAGCCTGCTCCGCCTGCGGGGCAGCGGCGGCTGCAGCAGCGGCTTCGCGTGCGGCGCGCTCCTGGCGACGGCGCTCGCGCGGGTCGTTGGAGGCACGGCCGGTGGCATTGGCTGGAACAGCCGGGGTGGTTTCTTCGACAGGAGCCGGAGCGGCGGCAGCCGGGGCTTCCTCTGCAACGACTGGGGCTTCAGCCTTGGGTTCTTCGGTCCGTTGGGCGATGGCTTCGATCACGGTTTCAGCAGCCGGGGCCGGTGCCTCTTCCGCGATAACCGGCTCGACGGTAGCCACTTCAACGGTCTCGCTGATGGCTTCTACCGACTCGGCAGCCTGTTCGGTGGGCTTGGCCAGGAACTCGATGGTCTGTTCCAGGGCGCTTTCGGTGCGTACGGCTTCAACCACGCCGGACTCCAGCGGCTGAGCGTCGGTCTGAGCCTGGGCAGTAGGCTGCTCCTGCTCGGCGGCGGCTTCAGCAACGGCTACGGCGGTAGCGGCTACAGCGACCATGGCGGCGGGCGACGGAGTATCGGAAGCAGCCTGTCCGGCAGCGCCTTCGGCACTCACTTCACCTTCTGCGCCTTCGACCCCATCCACACCGGCTTCACGCTGGCGCTCGCGGCGGTTGCTGCGGCGGCGCTGGCCACGGGAGCGGCGACGCGGACGCTCGTCGTCCGAGCCTTCGTCGTCCTGTTGATCCAGCAGCTCCTCGTTCGGCAGCTCTTCGGCTTCCAGCGCGGCGGCGTCGCGAGCCTGGCGGTCTTCGCGCGGCTGGCGCTCTTCACGGGGCTGACGCTCGGCGCGCTCGCCACGCTCACCACGAGGCTGGCGCTCTTCGCGCGGCTGGCGTTCTTCACGCGGTTGACGCTCACCACGCTCTTCGCGGGGCTGACGCTCCTCGCGCGGCGGGCGTTCGGCGCGTTCTTCACGTGGCTGGCGCTCTTCACGCGGTTGACGTTCGGCACGCTCTTCGCGCGGCTGGCGTTCCTCGCGCGGTTGACGCTCGGCACGCTCTTCGCGCGGCTGGCGCTCCTCGCGGGGCTGCCGCTCGGCGCGTTCTTCACGCGGCTGACGCTCTTCGCGCGCCGGACGCTCAGTGCGTTCACCGCGCTCGTCGCGGCGACCACGCTCTTTGCGCTCGTCATCGCGGCGGCCGCCGTCGCGACCGTCACGGCGACGGTTCTGCTGACGGCCGTTGCGACGCTCGCCCTGGCCTTCGCTGCGCTCCGTGGCAGGCTTCTGGGTGGCGACCGGGGTCGGTTCCGGCTTGCTGCCGGCGAACAGGCCTACCAGCGACTTCACCAGGCCCTGGAACAGGCTCGGCTCAGGCATCGGCTTGGTGGCTTCGACGGCGACGGGTGCGTCGGCCGCAGCCTGCTGCGGGGCAGGGGTCTGCGGGGAAACGGTCTTCACGGCGGCTTCCTGGCGAACCAGGGTGCGGGTGGCGCTGACCGGCTGGACTTCCTCGTGCTCTTCCGGGGCCATCTCGTAGCTGGCGTGGCCGGACAGCAGTTCGGGGTTGTCGTCGCGCAGGCGCTGAACTTCGAAGTGCGGAGTTTCCAGGTGGTCGTCCGGCAGGATGAAGATCCGCGCGCGGGTGCGCAGTTCGATCTTGGTGATGGCGTTGCGCTTCTCGTTGAGCAGGAAGGCAGCCACCTGGAACGGAACGCGCGCACGAACTTCGGCGGTGCGGTCCTTCAGGGCTTCTTCCTCGATCAGGCGCAGGATGGCCAGCGACAGGGACTCCACGTCACGGATGATGCCTTGGCCATTGCAGCGCGGGCAGACGATGCCGCTGGTCTCGCCCAGGGACGGACGCAGGCGCTGACGGGACATTTCCAGCAGGCCGAAGCGCGAGATGCGGCCAACCTGGACGCGGGCGCGGTCGGCTTCCAGAGCTTCGCGGACGCGTTCTTCCACGGCGCGCTGGTTCTTCGCCGGGGTCATGTCGATGAAGTCGATGACGATCAGGCCGCCGATGTCGCGCAGACGCAGTTGGCGGGCGATTTCCTCGGCCGCTTCCAGGTTGGTCTGCAGGGCGGTTTCCTCGATGTCACCGCCTTTGGTGGCGCGCGCCGAGTTGATATCGATGGAGACCAGGGCTTCGGTCGGATCGATGACGATGGAGCCGCCCGACGGCAGTTTCACTTCGCGCTGGAAGGCGGTTTCGATCTGGCTCTCGATCTGGAAGCGGTTGAACAGCGGAACGCTGTCCTGGTAAAGCTTCACCTTGCTCGCGTACTGCGGCATGACCTGCTGGATGAAGTTCAGGGCTTCTTCCTGGGCCTCGATGCTGTCGATCAGTACTTCGCCGATATCTTGGCGCAGGTAGTCGCGGATGGCGCGGATGATGACGTTGCTTTCCTGGTAGATCAGGAACGGACCGCTGCGCTCGCCGGAGGCTTCCTTGATGGCCCCCCACAGTTGCAGCAGGTAGTCCAGGTCCCACTGCAGCTCTTCGGAGCTGCGGCCCAGGCCTGCGGTGCGGACGATCAGGCCCATGTCGCCAGGAACGGTCAGGCCGTTCAGGGCTTCACGCAGTTCGTTGCGCTCTTCACCCTCGATGCGGCGGGAGATGCCACCGGCGCGCGGGTTGTTGGGCATGAGCACCAGGTAACGGCCGGCGAGGCTGATGAAGGTGGTCAGGGCGGCGCCCTTGTTGCCACGTTCTTCTTTCTCGACCTGAACGATGACTTCCTGGCCTTCGCTCAGGACGTCCTTGATGTTGATGCGGCCTTCGGGGTTCTTCTTGAAGTATTCGCGGGAGATTTCTTTGAGGGGGAGAAAGCCGTGGCGTTCGGCGCCGAAGTCGACGAATGCGGCTTCGAGGCTTGGCTCGATGCGGGTGATGCGGCCTTTGTAGATGTTGGCCTTCTTCTGTTCGCGCGCACCGGACTCGATGTCCAGGTCGAACAGGCGTTGGCCGTCTACCAGCGCTACACGCAACTCTTCGGGTTGAGTCGCGTTGATCAGCATTCTTTTCATGTAGTACCAATGGTTTCCGGGGCCACCGGAAACGGCGATCGGCACACACGACTCTTACGGTCGGTGCTAAGGCACGTACTCAGGAACGGCGGACCGTTCCCGTGTCCAGCGGCAGCAGGACAAATCTGCTGTGCCGCGACTACGTTTCCTGCTTGTCGAGTAAGAACAAGCACTCATCAGGAGGAGGAATTAGCTGTCAGATGCGGACGATAAGTGCGTCTACGTTCAAGGCATGCGTTCAGGCATGAACGCAACGCAATCCGACAGTTGTGCATCTCCGCCCTGCACATTTCCCTTAAGAGCCGGGTGCCACTCGCTGAATCCGGGAGCGGGGTTGGCTTTTATCACGGCGACCTTGGCTGCCGTGGTCATGTCTGAAGGCCTGGGTTCCGAGGCGCTGTCGGCGCGAGAATCGCTCGGGCCGTTGCAACGCTTCCGGGGACTGCCTCGTGTCCATTCAATGTGTTTGCAGGCGGTTGGGGATGGCGATTGCGCGAACATCCGCAGACCTGGCCACTTTTGGCGGCCTCCCGAATATAGCAGCAATGATTAAGTGCTTCAATTGAATGAAAAATTGTTATTATATCCGGATGACGAATCCCGCCCCTCCGACTTCCGGCGTTCAGCTGCTTGAAGTCGCGCCGGAGTATGCCGGCCAACGAATCGACAATTTCCTCCGCACCCAGCTCAAGGGCGTGCCCAAGACCCTGATCTACCGCATCCTGCGTAAGGGTGAGGTGCGGGTGAACAAAGGACGCATCAAGCCCGAGTACAAGCTGCAGGCGGGCGATGTGGTGCGCGTGCCGCCGCTGCGCCTGGCCGAGCGTGACGAGCCGGTGCCACTGGCCCAGGGGCTGCTCGAGCGCCTCGAAGCCGCCATCGTCTTCGAGGACAAGGCGCTGATCGTCGTGAACAAGCCCACGGGTATCGCTGTGCATGGTGGTAGCGGCCTGAACTATGGTGTCATCGAGGCTTTCCGTCAGCTGCGCCCGGAATGCAAGGATCTGGAGCTGGTGCATCGCCTGGATCGGGATACCTCGGGCCTGCTGATGATCGCCAAGAAGCGCAGTATGCTGCGTCATCTGCACGACGCCCTGCGTGGTGAGCGCATTGTCGACAAGCGCTACCATGCTCTGGTGCGCGGCAACTGGCCGGCGGCGAAGAAACAGATTGCCGTTCCGCTGCTGAAGAACAACCTGCGTTCCGGCGAGCGGGTGGTGGAAGTGAATCCCGAAGGCAAGGAAGCGCTGACCGAGTTCAAGGTGCTGCGTCGCTTCGGCGATTTCGCCACTCTGGTGGAGGCGCGCCCGATCACCGGTCGCACCCATCAGATCCGCGTGCACGCCAAGCACGCCGGCCACTCCATCGCCGGCGATCCCAAGTACGGCGACGAAGACTTCTCTCGCGAAATTCGCGAACTGGGCGGCAAGCGGCTGTTCCTGCACTCGGCCTACCTGCGGGTGCCGCTGCCTGATGGCGCGGTGCTGGAGCTGGAGGCGCCGGTGGACGAGGTCTGGCAGCGCACCGTGGAGCGTCTGGATGCGTGACTATTCCCTGCTGATCTTCGATTGGGATGGCACGCTGGTGGATTCCATTGGTCGTATCGTCGAGGCGATGCGCGTGGCTGCGGTCGGCTCCGGTCTGCCGAGGCGCAGCGATGCCGCGATCAAGGGCATCATCGGCCTGGGGTTGCCGGAGGCAATCCAGACGCTTTACCCGGAGGTGATGGACGGCGAGCCGTTGGACCGCTTCAGGCGGGATTACGGCGATCACTACCTGAGTCTGGAAGTGCAGCCTTCCCCGCTGTTCCCGGGAGTGGCTGAGGCGATGGCCGAGTTTCGCAGTGCGGGCTACCAATTGGCCGTGGCCACCGGCAAGAACCGTCGTGGACTGGATCGCGTGCTGGCGGGGCAGGGTTGGACTGACTTCTTCGACATCACCCGCGCCGCCGATGAGTCGGCAAGCAAGCCGGACCCGCGCATGCTGCACGAGATTCTCGAGCATTGCCGGGTTGATGCTCGCGATGCGCTGATGGTGGGCGATTCGCCATTCGACCTGGAGATGGCGCGCCGCGCCGGCATGGATTCGGTGGCGGTGGGCTATGGTGCGCAGTCGCTGGAGATACTGCGGGAGTATGCTCCTGCGCTGGAAGTGAACCATTTCAATGAATTGCGCGCCTGGTTGGCCGGGCGTTCGGTAAAACCAGTGCTCGAGGTAGGCAACTGATGTCGGATGAATGGAAGGCGGACGATAGCAAGGCTGCACAAGCCGCGGCAGGTGACGACAAGAGCTGGAAGCTGCTGGAGAAGGCAGTGCTGGCGGGTGTCCAGGAGCAGCGCCGGTCGCGTCGCTGGGGCATCTTCTTCAAGTTGCTGACCTTCGTTTACCTGTTCGGTGCGTTGGTGTTGTTCACTCCTTTCAGCGGCTTGTCCAAGTCTGCATCGCGCAGCGCCAGCCACACGGCGCTGATCGAAGTGAAGGGCATGATCGCCGACAATGAGCCGGCCAGTGCCGACAATATCGTCGGTGCGCTGCGCTCCGCGTTCGAGGATGCTGGCACCAAGGGTGTCGTTCTGCGTATCAATAGCCCGGGCGGCAGTCCGGTGCAGTCCGGCTATATCTACGATGAAATCAAGCGCCTGCGCGGTGAGCATCCGGATATCAAGGTTTACGCGGTCATCAGTGATCTGGGTGCTTCCGGTGCCTACTACATCGCCAGTGCTGCCGATGAGATCTATGCGGACAAGGCCAGTCTTGTCGGCTCCATTGGTGTGACGGCGGCGACTTTCGGCTTCGTCGGCACCATGGAGAAGCTGGGAGTGGATCGTCGTGTCTACACCTCTGGCGAGCACAAGGCTTTTCTTGATCCATTCCAGCCGCCGAAAGCGGATGAGACCGCCTTCTGGCAGCAGGTGCTGGATGTCACGCACAAGCAGTTCATTGATAGCGTGAAGAAGGGGCGTGGCGATCGTCTCAAGGACAAGGAACATCCGGAGCTCTTCTCCGGTTTGATCTGGTCGGGCGAGCAGGCGCTGCCGCTGGGGTTGATCGATGGTCTGGGTAGCACCAGCTACGTGGCGCGCGACATCATCAAGGAGAAGGAAATCGTGGACTACACCGTCCAGGAGACCGCCTTCGACCGCTTCACCAAGAAGCTCGGTGCCAGCGTTGCCGAGCGCATGGCGATGTGGATGGGCTGGCAGGGGCCAATCCTGCGCTAGGTTGTCTCTTCGTGTACGCTTCCTTATATAGAAGGAAGAAAAGGGCCCGGCGATTGCCGGGCCTTCTCGTTTTGGGCTGTTCGGGTCGGGCTTTCTATTTCAGGCTGTTCTTTCAGGGTACGGACACCTGCTCGGCGAGCAGCATATCTACCAGGCGAATCAGTGGCAGGCCGATCAGGCTGGTGGCGTCTTCGCCTTCGGTGGCGCGGAACAGGCTGACGCCCAGGCCCTCGGCCTTGAAGCTGCCGGCGCAGTCGAAGGGTTGTTCGGTCTCGAGGTAGCGGCGAATGCGTGCGTCATCGAGTACTCGGAAGTGCACGGTAAACGGTACGCAGTCGACCTGCGTCCGGCCACTCTGGCTGTTCAGCAGGCAGAGGCCGGTGAGGAAGCTCACGCTCTTGCCGCTGGCATCCTTCAATTGTCCAGTGGCGCGCTCAAGGTCGTGGGGCTTGCCGAGAATCCGATTGCCGTTCACTGCTGCCTGGTCCGAGCCGATGATCAGGTGGGCGGGGTAGCGCTGGGCCAGGGCGCGCGCTTTGCTCTCTGCCAGTCGGCGCACCAGTTGCTCGGCGGCCTCGCCGGGCCGGGGCGTTTCGTCGATGTCAGGGCTGGCGCATGCGAACGGCAGGCGCAGGCGCTGCAGCAATTCGCGGCGGTAGGGCGAGCTCGAAGCAAGGATCAGGGGTAACATGGAGAGTTCCTTCGGGGTATCGCCGCGATTCTAGCGAAAAGGGCTGTCCATACAGCGGTTTATGGCTAATTTCCTTTGACAGCTTCGGGTGCATCCCTATAATGGCGCGCTTATGTTGAATGGACCGATACCACCTCACGTTGATCCGCGCAAATTGGTAGAGCGCGCCGCCACCCTCGAGGGTGTGCTGCCGATCGCCAAGATGGCACGTCTCAGCGAGCAACTGACCAGCAGTGATGGCGATGTTCACGCGAAGTTTTCCTTCTTCCGTGATCAGCAGAAGCTGGCGGTCATGCACGTCGAGCTCAATGGCGAGGTGAGCATGGTATGCCAGCGCTGTCTCGAACCGGCCAAATTCCATGTGGGTGGTGAATACGATTACGTCATCATCCCGGAAGGTAAGTCGATCGATGATCTGCCGAGTGGCTACGATGCGCTGGAGGTGGGGGATGATCCCATCGACCTGACCTCGCTGGCTGAGGATGAGTTGCTGCTCGCCTTGCCCATCGTGCCGGTCCATGACCCTGAGGATTGCCAGCAGCCGGTGGGATACGCTACAGCGCCCGAACCGAGCGAGAACGTCGAAGAGCGGCCCAATCCGTTCAGCGTACTGGCGCAGTTGAAGCGTGACCCAAACGTTTAGGAGTTAATCAATCATGGCTGTTCAGCAGAACAAAAAATCCCGTTCCGCTCGTGACATGCGTCGTTCGCACGATGCCCTGGACGCGAACGCTCTGTCCGTGGAAAAGAGCACCGGTGAAGTTCACCTGCGCCACCACGTCTCCCCGGACGGTTTCTATCGCGGCCGCAAGGTCGTAGACAAAGGCTCTGACGAGTAATCTTTGTCCGCACCAATCATCGCGATTGATGCAATGGGTGGGGACTACGGTCCCCACTGCATTGTTCCGGCCTGCATTTCCTTTCTGGCCGAGCAAGCTTCCCTCCAGCTGGTCCTTGTTGGCCAAGCTCCTCTGATAGAAGAACACCTGCGCGGCCTTTCTCTGGCTGAGCGTCAGCGTCTTCACCTTCACCATGCCAGCGAAGTTGTCGCGATGGACGAGCGTCCGTCTCAGGCGCTGCGCGGCAAGCCCGACTCCTCGATGCGCGTTGCTCTCGAACTGGTTCGTGATGGCAAGGCTCATGCCTGCGTGAGTGCCGGCAATACCGGCGCGCTGATGGCGCTGTCCCGTTACCTGCTCAAGACCTTGCCCGGCATCGACCGTCCGGCGATGGTGACTGCTGTTCCGACGCAGGCGGGGCATTGTCATCTGCTGGACCTGGGCGCCAACGTTGACTGCAGTGCCGAGCATCTCTACCAGTTTGCTGTCATGGGGGCTGTCGCGGCAGAAACGCTGGGCAAGCGCAATCCCAGGGTTGCGTTGCTGAATGTCGGCACCGAAGACATCAAGGGCAATCAGCAGGTGAAGCTGGCGGCCAGTCTTCTGCAGCAGGCGCATGGCGTGAACTACATCGGCTACATCGAAGGCGATGGCCTGTATCGCGGTTTGGCCGATGTGGTGGTGTGCGACGGTTTCGTCGGCAACATCCTGCTCAAGTCCAGCGAAGGGTTGGCAGCGATGGTCGCGGCGCGTCTGGAGGAATTGTTCAACTCCAGCCTGCCGGCCAAGGCGGTTGGCCTGATGGCGATGCCGTTCCTGCGTCG
Source organism: Pseudomonas sp. BB438 (assembly GCF_057180225.1). Classification (NCBI taxonomy): domain Bacteria; kingdom Pseudomonadati; phylum Pseudomonadota; class Gammaproteobacteria; order Pseudomonadales; family Pseudomonadaceae; genus Pseudomonas; species Pseudomonas sp. BB438. The sequence goes on along the minus strand of NZ_CM170001.1, from coordinate 4,443,675 downwards.
GCTGCGTGGCGATCTCACGCCGTCGCAGCACAATGGTGCGAGTTTCCTGGGGTTGCAGGGCATTGTGGTGAAGAGCCATGGCAGCGCGAAAGAGGAGGGCATTCAGAGCGCCCTGCGTCGCGCGTTGCTGGAAGTTCGCGAGAATCTGCCCCAGCGGCTGCATGGCCGTCTGGAACATCTGCTCTAATGTGTGACCGCGGTCGCCAGACCGTCATCCAACTGTCAGTTCAATGCGCCAGGCTCTCGCCGGCGTTATCCATTTGACGACACAGACAAAAGGGACCTGTTGCAATGTCCGCATCCCTCGCCTTCGTATTTCCTGGCCAAGGTTCGCAGTCGCTCGGCATGCTCGCCGAACTGGGTGGCCAGTACGCCATCGTGCGCGAAACCTTCGCCGAAGCCTCTGCCGCCCTGGGATATGACCTCTGGGCCCTGGTGCAGGATGGTCCGGAAGAGCGCCTGAACCAGACCGATAAGACCCAGCCTGCCATCCTCACGGCTTCCATCGCGTTGTGGCGCCTGTGGCAGTCCGAAGGCGGCGTGCAGCCGGCTTACGTCGCCGGTCATAGCCTGGGTGAATACTCCGCGCTGGTTGCCGCCGGCAGCCTGGCCTTCACCGATGCGGTGAAGCTGGTGGAGCGCCGTGGCCAGCTGATGCAGGAAGCTGTACCGGCGGGCACGGGTGGCATGGCCGCCATCCTCGGGCTGGAAGATGCTGACGTCCTCGCTGCCTGCGCCGAAGCGGCCCAGGGCGACGTGGTCAGTGCCGTGAACTTCAATGCGCCTGGTCAGGTTGTGATCGCGGGTGCTGTCCCAGCCGTTGAGCGCGCCATCGAGGCGTGCAAGGCGCGTGGTGCCAAGCGTGCCGTGGCGCTGCCGGTCAGCGTGCCGTCGCATTGCGAACTGATGCGCCCTGCTGCCGAGCGTTTCGCCGACGCTGTTGAGGCCGTTCAGTGGCAGATGCCGCAGATCGCCCTGGTGCAGAACGTTTCCGCCCAGGTGCCGGCTGACCTAGCCGTGCTCAAGCGCGACCTGTTGGCGCAGCTCTACAGTCCGGTCCGCTGGGTCGAGAGCGTGCAGCTGCTCGCCGAGAAGGGCGTCACCGACCTGGTCGAGTGCGGCCCGGGCAAGGTGCTGGCTGGTTTGAACAAGCGTTGCGCCAAGGGCGTGACCACCCACAACCTGGACTCCGCGGACGCCTTCGGCGCAGCCCGCGCGGCTCTGGCTTGAACAGGAGATAAGGCATGAGTCTGCAAGGTAAGGTTGCCCTGGTTACCGGCGCGAGCCGCGGTATTGGCCAGGCCATCGCACTGGAACTGGGTCGCATGGGCGCCACCGTGGTTGGTACTGCGACCAGTGAGTCCGGCGCGCAGAAAATTTCCGAGTACCTCAAGGAAAACGGCATCCAGGGTTCGGGTATGGTCCTGGACGTCTCCAACGACGAGTCCGTGACCGCCGTTGTCGAAGCCATCCAGAAAGAATCCGGCGCGCCGGCTATCGTCGTCAATAACGCAGGTATCACCCGCGATAACCTGCTGATGCGCATGAAAGACGACGAGTGGTTCGATGTGGTCAATACCAACCTCAACAGCCTCTACCGTTTGTCGAAAGCTGTTCTGCGCGGTATGACCAAGGCACGCTGGGGTCGCATCATCAATATTGGCTCCGTCGTCGGTGCCATGGGCAATGCCGGGCAGACCAACTACGCGGCTGCCAAGGCCGGCCTGGAAGGCTTCACCCGCGCTCTGGCGCGTGAGGTCGGTTCCCGTGCGATCACCGTCAACGCGGTTGCTCCGGGCTTCATCGACACCGACATGACCCGCGAACTCCCCGAGGCGCAGCGTGAAGCACTGCTGGGTCAGATTCCGCTGGGTCGACTGGGACAAGCCGAAGAGATCGCCAAAGTGGTAGCATTCCTCGCTTCCGAGGGCGCAGCTTATGTAACGGGTGCCACGGTACCGGTGAATGGCGGAATGTACATGAGCTGATGTGACGAGTTCCTTCGTGGCGATGTCATATGCGCTGTCTAAAATTATCCGAGCGTTGTAACGCTGGAATAGACAGAGCATCTGGGTTGCCGCGAAAGGGCGTCAGCGTTCAGCTTGAAATGCAGAAAACCCTTTCTATACACTTACCCGCAGCCCAGCTGTACGGATTGTCCATAGGAGTGAAAACAAGGTATGAGCACCATCGAAGAACGCGTCAAGAAGATCGTTGCTGAGCAACTCGGCGTTAAGGAAGAAGAAGTTACCAACAGCGCTTCCTTCGTCGAAGACCTGGGCGCCGACTCCCTTGACACCGTTGAGCTGGTGATGGCTCTGGAAGAGGAATTCGAGACCGAAATCCCCGACGAGCAAGCCGAAAAGATCACCACCGTTCAGGAAGCCATCGACTACATCGTTGCCCACCAGGCATAAGACGTAGTCGTCGGTTTCCCGACGAAAGAAGCCGCACGGCCTGCAAAGGCGTGCGGCTTTTCTTTAACGCCGGCATCAGCCGGCGTTATTGCCGTGAAACGTATGAGAGGAAGTCACAGTGTCGCGTAGACGCGTAGTCATCACCGGCATGGGTATGTTGTCGCCCCTGGGTGTGGATGTGCCGAGCAGTTGGGAAGGCATTCTCGCCGGGCGCAGCGGTATCGCCCCGATCGAACACATGGACCTGTCCGCCTTTGCGACCCGTTTCGGCGGCTCGGTGAAAGGGTTCGACGTCGAGCAATACATGTCCGCCAAGGAAGCTCGCAAACTCGACCTGTTCATCCAGTACGGCCTGGCTGCCAGCTACCAGGCGGTGCGCGATTCCGGCCTGGAAGTCACCGACGCCAACCGGGAGCGCATCGGCGTTGCCATCGGTTCGGGTATCGGGGGGCTGACCAACATCGAAAACACCTGTCGTTCGCTGTTCGAGCAGGGGCCGCGGCGCATCTCGCCATTCTTTGTCCCTGGCTCGGTCATCAACATGGTTTCCGGGTTCCTGTCGATCAACCTCGGTCTGCAGGGGCCCAACTACGCCATCACCACCGCTTGCACCACCGGCACCCACAACATCGGCATGGCCGCGCGCAACATCGCCTACGGCGACGCTGACGTGATGGTAGCCGGTGGGTCCGAGATGGCGGCTTGTGGTCTTGGCCTGGGCGGCTTCGGCGCCGCTCGCGCACTGTCCACCCGTAACGACGAGCCGACCAAGGCCAGCCGTCCGTGGGACCAGGACCGCGACGGCTTCGTACTTTCCGACGGCGCAGGCGCGCTGGTACTGGAAGAACTGGAGCACGCCAAGGCTCGTGGTGCGCGCATCTATGCTGAAGTCGTCGGCTTCGGCATGAGCGGTGACGCTTTCCACATGACCGCTCCGCCGGAAGATGGCGCCGGTGCTGCCCGCTGCATGAAAGCCGCGCTGCGCGATGCCGGGCTGAACCCTGAGCAGGTCGACTACATCAATGCCCACGGCACCTCGACGCCGGCCGGCGACATCGCGGAAATCGCCGCGGTGAAGTCGATTTTCGGCGACCACGCCTACCAGCTGTCGATGAGCTCCACCAAGTCCATGACAGGCCACCTGCTGGGTGCTGCCGGTGCGGTCGAGGCGATCTTCTGCGTGCTCGCATTGCGTGATCAGGTTGCCCCGCCGACCATCAACCTGGATAACCCCAGCGAAGGCTGCGACCTCGACCTGGTCGCCCATCAGGCCAAGGAGCGTCCAATTGACGTCGCTTTGTCCAACTCCTTCGGCTTCGGTGGTACCAACGGCTCCCTGGTGTTCCGCCGGTTCCACGGCTGATGCTGAGCTGGATCGACGGCCAGAGTGCCGAGGCCCTGTCCGCGCGAGATCGCGGACTGGCCTACGGTGACGGGTTGTTCGAGACCATCCGCGTGTCCGCAGGCCGTCCGCGCCTGCTGGCACGCCATCGGGCGAGGCTGGAGGAGGGCGTTCGACGCCTGTCCCTGCCAGTCTCTCTCGATCTCGTCGAAGACGAACTCCTGCGTTTCTCCGCCTTGCTCGGTGATGGCGTTGCCAAGCTGATGCTGACCCGTGGCGAGGGCGCGCGCGGCTATGCACCGCAGGCCGATGCCCAAGTGCGCCGCCTGCTGCTGGCCTCGCCGGCGCCGGCTTATCCGGCGAAGCACTGGCAGGAGGGCGTGAGGCTTTTCCCTTGCACCACGCGCTTGGCTGAGCAGCCATTGCTGGCTGGTCTCAAACACCTCAATCGCCTTGAACAGGTGCTGGCCCGTGCCGAATGGACGGACGTCGCTTTCGCCGAAGGTTTGATGCGTGATGTTTCCGGACGTATCGTCGAAGGCGTGTTCAGCAACCTGTTCCTGGTGAGGGAGGGCGAACTGATCACGGCCGAGCTCAGCCGCTGTGGCGTTGCCGGCGTGATGCGTGCGGAAGTCATGGAGCGCGCCCGCGCGCTGGGTGTGCCGGTCATCGTGCGTGACATCGAGCACGGCGAACTGGCACAGGCCGACGAGGTCTTTCTCTGCAACAGCCTCTACGGTATCTGGCCGGTGCGCGGCGCTGCCGAGCACGCTTGGCCGGTCGGGCCGCTGACCCGTAAACTGCAGGGCCAACTTCGCGAACTTCTGGATTTCTGATACGTGATGCGCAAATTGCTGGTGCTGCTGGAAGGCGGCCTGTTGCTGGCCGGGCTGTTGCTGGGCCTGGCTGCCTGGGAGCAGCACCGTGCGCTGCAGCAACCGCTCCAACTCACCGAAGAGCGTCTACTTGACGCTCCTGTCGGCGCCACCCCCGGCCGTCTGCTGACCCGCCTGGAGGACGAAGACGTCCTGCACGGTGGCTTCTGGCTGCGCCTGTACTGGCGTTTCAACTTGGCCGGTGAGGCGCTCCACACGGGCGAATATCGCCTGACGCCCGGCATGACCGCTGCCCAGTTGCTCGACCTGTGGCGTGAGGGCGATGTGGTGCAGTACGGCCTTACTCTCGTGGAAGGCTGGAACTTCCATCAGGTGCGCGAGCTGCTCGCCCGTCAGCCCAAGCTGGACCAGACCCTGAACGGCCTCAGCGATGCCGAGGTGATGGCGAAGCTGGGCAAGCCCGGGGTCTTCCCGGAAGGCCGCTTCTTCCCTGACACTTACCGCTTCGTCCGCGGCACCAAGGACGTCGACATCCTGAAGCACGCGTTCCAGCGCATGGACACGATCCTGGCCGAGGAGTGGGACAAGCGCAGTGACGACCTGCCCTACAAGGACTCCTACCAGGCGCTGATCATGGCGTCGCTGGTGGAGAAGGAAACCGGCGTTCCCCAGGAACGCGGGCAGATCGCCGGCGTCTTCGTGCGCCGCCTGCAGAAGAACATGCTGTTGCAGACCGACCCGACCGTCATCTACGGCATGGGCGAACGCTACGCCGGCAAGATCACCCGCGCCGACCTGCGCACGCCAACGCCGTACAACACCTATGTGGTTGCCGGCCTGCCGCCGACACCCATTGCGCTGCCCGGCCGCGAAGCGATCCATGCCGCGCTCAATCCGGCGCAAGGGCAAAGCCTGTACTTCGTTGCGCGCGGCGATGGCAGCCATACCTTCTCCGACAACCTCGACGACCACAACAAGGCCGTCCAGGAATTCCAGATCAAGCGCCGCGCCGACTACCGTTCCAGTCCGGCGCCCGTTCCGCTGTCGACGCCGACGCCTGCAGCGGATGCGCCAGCCGGCGATGTCCCGGCGGCGAAATAGCCCGACAATACAAGGAGTGAGCCGAGTGACCGGCCTGTTCATCACCCTGGAAGGCCCCGAAGGCGCGGGCAAGAGCACCAACCGCGAATACCTGGCCGAGCGCCTGCGCGAGCGCGGTATTGAGGTCCAGCTGACCCGCGAGCCCGGCGGCACGCCGTTGGCAGAGCGTATCCGCGAATTGCTGCTCGACCCGAGTGACGAGAAGATGGCAGTGGACACCGAGCTGCTGCTGGTCTTCGCCGCTCGTGCCCAGCATATCGCCGAGGTGATCCGTCCCGCTCTCGAACGTGGCGCCGTGGTGCTGTGCGATCGATTTACCGACGCAACCTATGCCTATCAGGGCGGCGGTCGTGGCCTACCGGTCGAGCGCATCGCGCAACTGGAGCGTTTCGTCCAGGGCGGCCTGCGTCCGGACCTGACCCTGGTGTTCGATCTGCCGGTGGAAATCGGCCTGTCCCGTGCGGCTGCGCGTGGCCGGCTGGATCGTTTCGAGCGGGAAGGCCGCACGTTCTTCGAAGCAGTGCGAAATACCTACCTGGATCGTGCTCGTGCCGAACCGGCTCGATATCACGTCCTTGATGCCGCGCAGACGCTGGTCGAGGTGCAGCGTGACCTGGATAGCCTGTTGCCGACCTTGCTGGAGCGCCTGCATGGCTGACATCTATCCCTGGCAGCAGGGCCTCTGGCAGCAGCTCAGTAGCCGCCCACGCCACGCCCATGCCTATCTGCTGCACGGGCCGGCAGGCATCGGCAAGCGTGTGCTGGCAGAGCATCTCGTGCATCTGCTGCTCTGCCAACGGCCCGACGCCGGCAAGGCGTGCGGGCAGTGCAAGGCCTGCCAACTGCTCGCGGCTGGCACGCACCCGGATTACTTCCTGCTGGAGCCGGAAGAGCCGGAGAAGCCCATCCGCGTCGACCAGGTCCGCGAGTTGGTGCAGTTCGTGGTGCAGACCGCCCAGTTGGGCGGGCGCAAGGTCGTGCTCCTGGAGCCGGCCGAGGCCATGAACCTCAACGCGGCCAACGCGCTGCTGAAAAGCCTGGAAGAGCCGTCCGGCGACACGGTACTGTTGTTGATCAGCCATCAGCCCAGCCGACTGCTGCCGACCATCAAGAGCCGCTGCGTGCAGCAGGCCTGTCCACAGCCGACCACCGAGCAGGCGCGAGCCTGGCTGGCAGGCTCGCTGCCCGGGGAATCGACGGAGGCGCTGGACGAGTTGCTGGTGCTGGCCGGTGGATCGCCGCTCACCGCATTGCGCCTGCAGGGGCAGGGCGTGCGCGAGCAGCGCGTGCAGGTGGTGGAGGGGGTCAAGAAGCTGCTCAAGCAGCAGGTTGCGCCAGGTCAGCTGGCAGAAAGCTGGAACGGCGTACCTTTGCAGCTGCTGTTCGACTGGTTTTGCGACTGGTCGCTGTTGGTCCTGCGCTATCAGTTGGCCCGCGACGAAGAGGGGCTGGGTCTGACCGACATGCGCAAGGTCGTGCAGTATCTCGCTGACAAATCGACGCAGCCCAAGGTGCTGGCGATGCAGGACTGGCTGCTGCTGCAACGGCAGAAAGTCCTCAATAAAGCCAACCTGAACCGTGCCTTGCTTCTCGAAGCCTTGCTCGTACAGTGGGCAAGTCTCCCCGGGCCGGGCTAGAATCCGGCCATCGGAAAATTCTGCCAGGACAGCTGAATGAGCTTGCCACCAAATCTGGGTCCGCGTAACGGAATCCTGTCCCTGACCATCAAGGACAAATCCGTGCTGTATGCCGCCTACATGCCGTTCATCCGCAATGGCGGGCTGTTCATTCCGACCAACAAGACCTACAAGCTGGGCGATGAGGTCTTCATGCTGCTCAACCTGATGGATGAGCCGGAGAAAATCCCAGTCGCCGGCAAGGTGGTCTGGATTACCCCGAAAGGCGCCCAGGGCAACCGCGCGGCCGGCATCGGTGTGCAGTTCAACGATGGCGACAACACGGCGCGCAACAAGATCGAGACCTACCTCGCTGGCGCGCTGAAGTCGGACCGCCCGACCCATACCATGTAGCTCATACCCTGTAGAATGCGCAGCCTATACAGGCTGCAAGCACGAAGCGCCCTCAGGGGCGCTTCGTCATTTTCCGGAGAGTGTTTTCATGTTGGTCGATTCCCACTGCCACCTCGATCGTCTCGATCTCGCCGCCCACGACGGGTCGCTGGATGCGGCGCTGGACGCTGCCCGTGCGCGCGGCGTCAGCCAGTTCCTGTGCATCGGCGTCAGCGCGGACAACGCCAAGGCAGTGAAGGACCTGGCTGATCGTTACGCTGATGTGCATTGCTCGGTGGGCGTCCACCCGCTGGATCTGGAGCCGGGCGCTGCGCCTGCGCTGGACTGGCTGCTGGGCGAGCTGAACCACCCGCGTGTAGTGGCCATCGGCGAGACCGGCCTGGACTATCACTACGAGCCCGAAGCCGCCGAGCTGCAGCAGGAAGCCTTCCGCCTGCACCTGGAGGCCGCCAGGGTGACCGGCAAGCCGGTCATCGTGCATACCCGCGAAGCGCGCGCCGATACCCTGGCGCTGCTGCGCGAGGCGGCACTGCCGCAGGCTGGCGTGCTGCATTGTTTCACCGAGGACTGGGAGATGGCCAAGGCGGCGCTGGATATCGGCTTCTACATCTCGCTCTCGGGCATCGTCACCTTCCGCAATGCCGAGCAGTTGCGCGAAGTGGCACGCCAGGTGCCGGTGGATCGCCTGCTGGTGGAAACCGATTCGCCCTATCTAGCGCCTGTGCCTCACCGTGGCAAGCCGAACCTGCCAGAGTACGTGCGCGACGTCGCCGAGTACCTCGCCGTGCTGCGCGGGGTGAGCTTCGAGACCTTGGCCGAGCAGACCACCGCCAACTTCCACCGGCTGTTCCCGCTCGCGACCTGATTGCATCGGCGCGGATACATTTCCTGCGCGCAAAAAAAACCCGGGTTCTGGGGGATGAATCCGGGTCAAGACCATTAGGAGTGTAACAATAAGGTACGCGATCCTCGGTACCTTCACCGGCGGGGCACTTGGGGGGAGATGCCGCGCACCGGTATCTACAAGTATTGGTCAAGATGCGGCGGCTGCCACAGGGTGCCCGGGGTTTTTTAAACGGATTTGGAATACATCACACCGGGCTGAGCAGCTTTCTCGGTCGCGCCTGCGTTATTGCCCTGCCAGAGCCCCGATCAGCTCCAGGGTTTCCTCGATTACCGCCTCGCTGGTGTAGAAGTGCGGCGAGAAGCGGATACCGGCGCCACGCTGGATGCATACCACCTGCTCGGCGCGCAGGCGCTCCAGCAGCCGGGTATTGTCCCAGCTGGCGAGGCTGAAGGTCAGGATGCCAGCGCGACGCGCCGGGTCCTGCGGACTATGCAATGACGCGCCGCCGATTCGCTCGAGTCCGTCGTGCAGTTGCTGGACGCGCGCCTGCACCCGTTCGCCCACGGTCGGCATGCCCACCTCTTCCAGCAGGCTGAGGCTGGCTTCCAGGGCCACCGCGCCGAGCATGTTCGGGCTGCCGCACTCGAAGCGGCGAGCGCTGCGCGCCGGCTGCCAGGCGGCCAGGTCGTAGTTGCCGGCGTTTTCCAGCATGTGCCAGCCATACTCCTGCAGCGCCAGTTGCTCGCGCTCGGCGGCGCGGCAATAGAACACCCCCAGACCTTCCGGGCCGAGCATCCATTTGTGCCCGTCGGCCATGGCGAAGGCGCAGTCGTAGGCCTGGACATCGAAGGGCAAAGCGCCCAGTTGCTGGATGGCATCGATGCAGTACAGCACCCCGCGCTGTCGGCAGCCGGCGCCGAGGCGCTCCAGGTCCATGCGCAGACCGCTGGCGTACTGAACGGCGCTGATCGACAGCAGGCGAGTCCGTGGTGTGCAGGCGGCCAGCAGATCGCCTTCCGGGTCGTTTCCGTCCAGGCTCACCTGAATGACCTCTACGCCGCGTGGCTTCAGCGCTTCCCAGACGACGCGGTTGGAGGGGAACTCCTGGTCGCTGATCACCACCTGGTCGCCGGCGCGCCAGTCCAGTCCGAAGGCGACGAACGACAGCGCCTCGGAGGTGTTTTTCACCAGCGCGATATCGCCGGTGGTCCGGGCGCCGACAAGGCGCATCAGGCGCTCACGCAGACGCTTTTCGATGGTCAGCCACTGCGGGTAATCGCGGGCGCCCTGCAGGATGTTTTCCTGGGCGAAGGCGGAGACGGCATCTGCGGCGCGCTTGGGCCAGGGAGCGACCGCCGCGTGGTTCAGGTAGCGCAGGCCGGAATGCTGGGGAAACTCGGAAGAAAAGCTAATCATGTCGGATGATCCGTGCAATTTGGCGCTGAATAGGCATAATACGCGGCTTCGAATTTTGACTATTTTTGACCGAACAGTCTTTTTATGCAGAAAGAGCCGCGCAAGGTTCGCGAATTCCGTCGTCGCGAACAGGAAATCCTCGACACCGCCCTCAAGCTGTTCCTTGAACAGGGCGAAGACAGTGTCACGGTCGAAATGATCGCCGATGCCGTGGGTATCGGCAAAGGCACCATCTACAAGCACTTCAAGTCCAAGGCGGAGATCTACCTGCGCCTGATGCTGGATTACGAGCGCGATCTGGCCGACCTGTTCCACTCCGAAGACGTCGCCCGCGACAAGGAGCGCCTGTCGCGCGCCTACTTCGAGTTCCGCATGCGTGACCCGCAGCGCTACCGGCTGTTCGACCGCCTGGAAGAGAAGGTGGTGAAGACCAGCCAGGTCCCGGAGATGGTCGAGGAGTTGCACAAGATCCGCGAGTCCAACTTCGAGCGGCTGAGCCAATTGATCAAGGAACGCATCGCGGCGGGGAAGCTGGAAGACGTGCCGGCCTACTTCCACTACTGCGCTGCCTGGGCGCTGGTGCATGGCGCCGTGGCGCTGTATCACTCGCCGTTCTGGCGTGATGTACTGGAGGACCAGGAAGGCTTCTTCCAGTTCCTGATGGACATCGGCGTGCGCATGGGCAACAAGCGCAAGCGCGATGGCGATACGCCGGCCGCCTGAGTCGCCATTCAGCTTGCCCATCGTCGCGGTTGCGACAGGGCTTGTGGTGAGGGTGGGGATATACTTGCATGAGTGATTCCCACCGGAGCCGAGCATGATCGTCGACCGCCAGGGCAGGCGTTTCCGCAATCTGCGGGTCAGCCTGACCGCCGCGTGCAACTACGCCTGCACCTATTGCGTGCCGGACGGCAAGCGTCTGGTCGCCGCACAGGACGAGCTGTCCGCCGAATCGCTGGTGCGTGGGGTCGCGTATCTGATCGAAGCCGCTGGTATCGAGCGCTTGCGGGTCACCGGCGGTGAGCCACTGGTCAGTCCGAAGCTGGATGCCTTCCTGCATGGTGTCAGTCGCCTTGGCCTGCAGGACATCGCGATCACCACCAACGGCCAACTCCTGTCGAAAAAGCTGCCGCTGTTGCGGGACTGCGGCATCCGCCGCCTCAATGTTTCCCTCGATACGCTGGACGCCGATGCCTTTCGCCGCATCGCCCGTGGCGGTGACCTGGCAACCGTGCTCAAGGGCCTCGACGAAGCACGCACCGCAGGGTTGAGGATCAAGCTCAACATGGTGCCGCTGCGCGGGCAGAACCTCGACCAGGTTGTTCCGCTGCTGGACTACTGCCTGGAGCACGGCTTCGAGCTGCGCTTCATCGAGTTGATGCGGATGGGACACCTGGCCCGCGACCCGAACGCTTTCAACCAGCAGTTCATCGGCATGCAGGAATTGCTGGAGCTGATCGGCGAAGATCACCCTTATATCCAGGCCAACGCACCGGTGGATGCTACTGCGCTGCGCTATGAAGTGCCGGGGCGGGGCTTCTTTGGCGTGATCGCCAACGAGAGCGTGCCGTTCTGCCGTACCTGCTCGCGCCTACGCCTGTCGTCCACCGGCTGGCTGCACGGCTGCCTGTCGTCGAGCAATCGCCACTACGTCGGTGATTTGCTGGACAAGCCGCGCCACCAGGCCCTGCCGGCCCTGCAGCGTCTGCTGGTACACGCTCTGGCGGACAAGCAGGAAGTCGCCTTCTCCGGTGGCGTCACCATCATGAAGATCATCGGCGGTTGATACTGCTTCTCGCCGCGCTGTCGTCCGTCGGCAGTGGGCCGCTGTCTTCTCTCATCTCTTGTTTCCGCACGCTCTGCCGTGTCCCGTGTGCATGTCCGGGAAATTTTCTTCTGCTGCAAGCGTATCCACTTAACTTGGGCTAGAAGGAGAGATAGTCATTCCGAGAGAGGCGCCATGAGCAAGATTCTGATTGTCGACGAGCAACCCTTAACGCGCGAAGCGTTGCGCCTTTTACTGGAGAATGATCGGCATGAAGTCGTTGCCGAAGCCGACAATGGTTTCGCGGCACTCCAGCAAGTGCGGGACTTCCAGCCGGAAATCATGATCCTTGAACTATCCATCCCGCGCCTGGGTGGGCTGGAGGTCATACAGCGTCTTGCAGCGCAGCGGGTTCCGATAAAAACCTTGGTACTGACGTCTCAGGATTCTGAATACTTCGCCGGCCGTTGCCTCGCCGCAGGGGCGACTGGCTTCGTCAGCAAGCAGGCGGACTCCGAGGAAGTTCTGCAGGCTGTCCGCGCGCTCATCAAGGGAGCCAGCTACTTCCCTTCCAGCAGGCTCGGGACAGTCAATACGGCGGAACAGGTCCGGCTGGATAAGTTGTCGGTGCGGGAGTTGAGCGTCCTGCAGTTCCTGGCCAAGGGGATGAGCAATATCGCCATCGCTGATCAACTGGCGATCAGCGACAAGACCGTTAGCACTTACAAGACCCGGCTGATGGAGAAGATGCAGGCCAAGTCGCTGGTGGAGTTGGTCGATATTGCGCGGCGGCATGACCTGATCGAAGGGGAGAGCACCAAGACAGAGGTCGCCCAGATCGAGTTCGATGAGGAGCAGCAGAAAGAGCTGTCGCTTCTCAGGCACATAATTGACGGTATTCCATACCCGGTTTCCCTTCGCGCGCTCGATACCCGCGTTCTGTTCTGTAATCAGGCTGCGGTGGACTTTCTGGGCGTGCCGATGGAGGGGATTATCGGCAAACGGGTTGGTGAGATGGGGGAGTTTCTTGATCCCAATGAAGCGGAACTGCTGAAGAACAATCTGATTGCTGCCATCAGGGAAGGCGAGGCTTTTGAAATTGATGTAGAGGTAAGGTTGAAGCAGGGGCGTTGTGTGCTTCGCCACTGGGGAAAACCTTATCGGGATAAGAACGGAACGTTGATCGGTGCCGTCTGTGGCTCAATCAATATTACCGACCAGGATGACGTGGTAAGGAGCCTGCGTAATACTAATGCCCGCATTGAAGTGATCAGCCAGGGCAAGACCGAATACCTCAGAGGCATCGCGGAAGAAATCCAGGGACCTCTTCAGAATATCATTGCAATGATCAATCTGCGGCTGAGCCAGTCCGAGTCCGACCCGCTCAACAAGCCTCTGCTGGTAGCCCGCTCGGTATCTTCGAACCTTCTGCGCGTTCTGGATGATGTGCAACTGCTCTGCCGCGCAAAGGCCGGGCGTGTGCAGCTCATCAAGCAGGAGATCGATTTGCGAGAGCTGGTTGCACGGCAGTTGGATGCTGTCAGTGAGAAGGCCAGATCAAAGGGGTTGGAATTGAATTCCAACTTCGACCTGGCACTTCAGGCGAACGTCTGGTGTGATTCCCGGTGTCTCGAGCAAATCATCCAGATCTTGCTCGACAATGCGATCAGCTACACCGATGAAGGTTCCGTTCTTGTCCGGCTTAGCGCCAGGGGACAGGGCAAGGGATTGGTCGAGGTGCAATTTGAGGTGGTTGATACGGGCGTTGGTATTTCCGCATCGGATCAACGGAATCTCTTTGAGCCCTTCTCCTATGACATTGATGGCACGCGCATAGGGCAAGGAAGGTCAAGTCTGGGGCTTGCCTTGTGCAAGAGCCTGGTTTCGTTGATGGGTGGGAGCGTTTCTGCGCAGAGTCAATTGGGGGTTGGCACTGAGATTCGAGTAAGTCTGGTTGTTCCTGATGCTGCCCGCTAATCAAAAGACTGGATTGTTCCGGAGTTGTTCAGCAAGTGGAGGGCTCCGGCTCTGCTGCGAGAGCGTCGAGCGATGCCGCCAGTTGTTGATCAGGTGCGCCTGGGCCGGGAATGGAAGCTGTACTCGATTTAACTGACGTGTCACCCGAACATGCGCTTCAGGTCGTTATTTCATGGCGCGTACAACATGAAAAATGGGCGCTCCAGGCGCCCATGTCTCATCCAACCGAAAACTGCCGGGACGATGGATCAGCCCGGCACGTCCACAAGGTCAACGCCAGTCATCACACCAGATTGACCTGTACTCCCTGCTGTACCAGCAGCTCTGCATCCATTGTGGAGTACTGGTAGCTGATGTACGTGACGCCCTCCACCGTGATCGTGCCGCCTGTACCCCAAACCCCCGGCGTGATGCCATTGGACAACTTGTCCTCCAGCATGACGCTATCGCCGGCGTTGCCCTTGATCATCATTTGTACATCGCCATTGGTATGGAACAGATCCATGCTGCCTTGACCCAATACATCGCTCAGGGACAGTTTGAGCGTGTTGTTACCCGTGCCGGTGATGTCGACCACTTCGACCGAGCTCATCTTGTTGCCCAGTGCTGTCAGATCAAAAATTTGCCCGGCCCCGGTCAATTTCAGGATATCCGTCCCGTTGCCTCCGACTATCGAACCGGTGAAGCCGGTGAATACCGAGGTATCTGCTACAACGAAGGTGTCAATGCCAGCATTGCCGACATAGCTGAAGCTCTTGACGACTTCGTGAGTGCTTGGATCATGCACGACCGGCACGAAATCGACGGTCATCTGGCCGATACGGAAGCCGTCGGTTTCATTTGTCACCACGATCTTCATATAAGCCGCGGGCGCGCCAGTACCTGCCTTGAAGGCTATGCTGGCGCTATTGCTATTGGTGTGAGCCATATCCGCCAGGAGATTATTATTCGCATCGTAGAACTGGAATCGTACCTTGCCCAATTGTGCGTTATATAAGAAGGCCATGTTGAAGTTCTGGACTTCATACCTGAAGTCGATCTGTACCGTACCGTTGTTGGTGCCGTATCCGCCTATGATGAGGCCTTCAATATTTCCTACCTCTTGGCTCGTGTACGCGTTCATTGCGGCCAGCCCAGGAGTGGCCGTTATCTTGCCAATGGCAATCTGGGTTTCAGTGAATTTGTACGAGCCATATCCGCCGGTGAAAATATTGTCGACCACGCCAACCTGCTGAGCATGGGTATAAGCGGACATGCCCCCGGCGTTGCTTTCAATAGCAGCGTAAGCGGTGATCGCCCGGTAGGGCAGTGTAAATTCCACATAGCC
Organism: Pseudomonas sp. BB438; assembly: GCF_057180225.1. Taxonomy (NCBI): domain Bacteria; kingdom Pseudomonadati; phylum Pseudomonadota; class Gammaproteobacteria; order Pseudomonadales; family Pseudomonadaceae; genus Pseudomonas; species Pseudomonas sp. BB438. The sequence goes on along the minus strand of NZ_CM170001.1, from coordinate 4,428,617 downwards.
AAGGCTGATATCTCGCGTCGTCAGCACATGCTCGGCACGCTGCAGGTCGGAAACCAGCAGCACCTTGTCTCCTGCTACGGAACCCTGCAAATTAACGGTCACTTTCTTGTCACTGATCGACAATGATTTTGGCGCAGCAGGAGCTGAGGCCCCCAGCGTGACCGCATGGGAGTCCGTAACGCCCACATTGCCAGCCCTGTCGACTACACGGGTCTGAATCGTCCAGCTCGCGCTATGGGCATTGTTGTCCTGAAAGGCCCAGTCAGTGCCATTCACCAACGCGTTCAGCCAGGTGGTGCCACCATCTGTGGAAACCTGGAGCCGTTCATCCCAGGAGAGGGCCGAACTGAGGTTTCCCTGCACCAGGCGTCCAGCACCACCATCATTGGTTATCAGGTCCGATTGGCTGAACCCCGTGTCCTTGGTCATGTAGGTGACCGTTGTCCGCTGCGTCGGCGCAATGCTGTCCACGAACATGATGCCCGGTTCGGACGGCACAGAGGCGTTACCGGCAGCATCCACCACGACGATGGTAATGGTGTGTTTGCCTTCGGCCATCGGCTCGGCTGGCGTATACGACCAGTTTCCATTCCGGTCCGCGACGACACTTCCAATCTGGATGCCGTTATCGCGGATGATCACACGCTCGCCTGGTTCGATGCCGCCGCCATTCAGAGTGGGTGTGGTGTCGGCGGTTACGTCGGGCACTTCGAGCGTCGGGCGATCTGGTGGCGTGATGTCGATGATGATGACCTCCGGCTCCGACGGTACCGATGCGTTGCCTGCCTGATCCATCACCACGATGGTAATGGCATGCTCGCCTTCGCTCATCGGTTCGGTCGGCGTGAATGACCAGCGACCACCGCCATCGACGATCGTGAAGCCGATCTCGATACCGTTGTCATAGACGATCACTCGCTCGCCGACCTGCAGACCGCTGCCACCGAGTGTTGGCGTGGTGTCGTTCGTGGCATCGACCAGGCTCAGCACCGGTTGGTCCGGCGCTGTGGTGTCGATCAGGACGACCCGTGGCACCGACGAAATGGAGACGTTGCCCGCGGCGTCCACTGCCTCCGCAGTCAGGCTGTGCTTGCCTTCACTCAGGGCTGGGGAGGGAGTGAAGGACCAGATGCCATTTGCATCGACGACGGCGGTACCGATTTTGTTGCCATTGTCACGGATGACGATGGTATCGCCGGCGGCGCCGGTGCCGCCCAGGGGTGGGTTCTTGTTGGTGGTGCCTGGCAGGGCATTGAGGGTCGGGGCATCCGGTGCGGTGGTATCGATCAGGACGATGCCTGGTGCCGACGGCGTGGAAACGTTTCCTGCAGCATCGGCAGCTTCTACGGTCAGGCGATGCTCGCCTTCCTCCAGCGCCGGGTTCGGGGTAAACGACCAGGTTCCGTCTTCGCGTACCACGGCGGAGCCAATTTCAGTGCCATTGTCGCGGATCACGACGGTATCGCCTGCCGTACCGGTGCCTCCCAGGATCGGGTTTTCATTGGTGGCGCCAGGCAGGGTATTGAGGGTCGGAGTCTCCGGGGCGGTGGTATCGATCAGGACGATACCTGGTGCCGACGGCAGGGAAACGTTGCCCGCCTCATCCACAGCCTCTGCCGTCAGGCTGTGTTCGCCTTCACCCAGTACGGGATTCGGGATGAACGACCAAGCGCCGTCTTCACCCACGATGGCGGTGCCGATCTCCTGGCCGTTGTCGCGGATGACAATGGTCTCGCCCGGCGTGCCGGTACCGACCAGGGTCGGGTTCTCGTTGGTCGCGTCCGGCAGGGGGGCGAGGGTCGGGGCATCTGGGGCGGTGGTGTCGACCAGGATGACGAAATCCTTGCTCTTGCTCACCAGCGTCGAACCGTTCATCAGCTCGACACTGACGGCGTGCGAGCCCTCGCTCAGCCCGCTGAGCCTGTAGCTCCAGTTTCCCGAGGCGTCGGTTGTGGCGTCGCCTTGCCAGACATTGTCGACATAGACCTTCACGATGCCCTTGGGCGCGGCCTTGCCGTGCAGTGTCGGGTTGACGTCATCCACCGGCTCACCGCTGGTGAAGGTGCCGACGATACGGCCCTCGCTGTCGTAGCCATGGGTGATGCTGGGTGGAGCGACAACGGTGACAACCCAGGGGCTGCTCATGGCGCTCACATTGCCCTGCGCATTCTCGGCCTGGGCCACCAGGTTGTGCGTGCCCAAGCCCATGTCCGCCTTGGGCGTGAAGCTCCAGACGCCCGCCGAGTCGGCCACAGTACTGCCCAGCAGGGTGGCGCCGTCGTAAATCTTCACTACGTGGCCCGCTTCAGCCGTCCCCCTGATTTCCGGACGTGTGTCGTCGGTCCAGCCATTCTGGCCCACGGGCCCTGTCATCACGCCTGCGCCATCCAATACCGTGGTAATCGACGGGGCCGCGACTCCCACGTTGATGATGAAGTTCTCGCTGACGGCGTCCTTGGCCCAACTGTTCAGTAACTCGGCCTTGATGGTGTGCGATCCGGAACTCAGCGTTTTCAGCGTGAAACTCCAGTTCCCCGAGGCATCCGCCGTGACATAGCCCTTGGCAAAATTGTCCACGTAGATCCTGACGTAGCCATTGGGGACAGTCTGGCCGTACAGCGTTGGCGTGGTGTCATCCACGGTTTCGCCGCTGAAGAAATTGCCGACGGTAGTGCCTGCGTCGTCATAGCCATGGGTGATGCTGATGGTTGGGAGCGTTGCGGTTGCCGCCATCTGCAGGGGCTCTGTTTGCAGCAAGCGGATATTGTCGCCGTGGGAGAGGTTTGAGGAAATTTCGGAACTCATTTGTGCTTACCAGAAGAGTGTAGAGAAATACCAAGTGATGCGCGCCCGCAGGCACGCTTGGTCTTGCTTCTGGCCAATGGATCTATTTGGGTATTGGCCACGACGGCGAACCCTATTGAGAAACAGGTTTTCGTGGCATTGCCCAACGACGTTTTAGCGATACGCGGAATGAAAGTGAGAGCTAAGTTCGCAATCAGCTCGGATGGATATAACCAGAATAGTCCTGCGTTAACGGTAGATTTGTCTGGCGGTGCTACGCGCTCCGATTAACTAAATCTCCAGAAATTAAATCTGTCTGAATATTACCTATCAATGGCCGAATACTGCTCGTTGAAAGTAGCGCTCCAGGTTCCGGTAGGCCGAAATCGCAGGAGCTGCGCTGCGGCCAGCGTGCTAGTTCCGGGCTCCGGGACGCAGTTTGGTCTGCTCAGCCCTTAACAAGAGTGAGGGGGAGGTGCTTGTCGCTACGCCTTGGTGGCCTTTTCGTTGTGGGTATCTTCTGACAGTGGTTGGGAATAGTCCTATGTCGAGTGGCGCGGGTAGGTTTTAGCCTACACGGGTTCAAATCGTAACTGTCCTGGCGAGTCCGCCGGCTCTTTCCTTGTTTGGGCTGTGACGGACACCCGGCGCCACGTCGAAAAGGTATTTCAGTGATGACGACCAAAGTTAGTGTTTCTGTAATTGGCAATTCCGCGGTCACATTAACGCGTGATCTTTCTCAGCAGTCCGATAAACCTGTTCGGATCCAGGCGATCAAGGGCAGCCAGTACGTTCTTGCTGCCGGCGATCATGGTTTTGCGCCTGACAATATTGTGGCCAAGCGCGTAGGAAAGAGCCTGCAGGTATCGTTCCAGGGCGAAGATCACGAAACCCCTCGACTCATCATCGAGGACTTCTTCGAGCATGAAGGCGAACTCGTTGGTCTGACTCAGGATGCTACTTATCATCAGTATATGGTGGCCGGTGCAGAGCGGGGGAGTGAGGTGGTCTTCCTGCCGGAAGGCGTTGCTTCGCCGCTTGCCTTGAGCGACGTGAGTACTGCCGGTATTGAACCGGGCTTGCTGAACACGCCTGACGACTTCTTCTCCACCTTTGCCCCTTGGCTTGGTGGTCTGGGTGGCTTGCTGGGGCTCGCTGCCGCAACGGGTGGCGGCGGCGGTGGTGGTGGCAGTACTAGCAATGACGCCAGATTGCCCGCTGAGCCGACGTCGCAGCCTCCCGTTCTCCCGACCACTCCGGGAGCGGTGAACATCAGCGATGCCTCAGGTCGCAGTAACCAACCGGTTCTGAGCGGAAGCGGTCGCCCAGGCGACATCGTGCAGATCCGTGATAATGGTGTGGCGATTGGCGAAGTGGTGATCGGCGAGTCGGGCGACTGGAGCTTTATGCCTCACCCTGCACTGGGCGATGGCGAGCATCGTCTTTCCGTCATCATCAGGGGCCCGGCGGGTAATGTCAGTGTCGAGTCCGATCCGGTTGTGCTGATTGTCGATACCGTTGCCCCGAATGCACCGACGCTCAACGACCTGCCAGCGGCTACCAATGGGAACCCTACCCTGGGCGGCACTGGCACGCCGGGTGAGACCATCATCATCCGTGACAATGGTGAAGTGATTGGCTCCGTCGTGGCCGGCGAGGATGGCACTTGGTCGTTCACGCCGAACCCGGCGCTTGGCGAAGGCGCACACCGCTTGACCGTGGAATCGGTGGACAAGGCGGGCAATGCCTCCGAGCCGTCGGCGCCGATTACCATCGAGGTCGACACTGAAGCGCCGGAAGCTCCTAGCCTGAACGAGCTGCCGGGTGCGTCCAACGCTAACCCGAATCTGAGTGGCTCCGGGAAGGCCGGCGAAACGATCGTCATCCGTGACAATGGCGAAGAAATCGGCACCGTTATCGTTAGCGAAGATGGTACCTGGTCGTTCACCCCGAAACCCGCGCTGGGTGAAGGCCAACACAGCCTGACCGTGGAGTCTGTCGACGCTGCGGGCAACATTTCCGAACCGTCAGCACCGAGTGTGATCGTGATCAGCACTGCCGCACCTGATGCTCCGACACTGAACGAGCTGCCGGGTGTTACCAACGAAAACCCGACCCTCAGCGGCTCCGCCACTCCGGGCGAGACCATTGTCATTCGCGATAATGGTGAAGAAATTGGCTCTGTCATGGTCGGCGAAGATGGCACCTGGGCGTTCACCCCGAACCCTGCGCTGGGGGAAGGTGAACACCGCTTGACCGCAGAGGCGCTGGACAAGGCGGGCAACACTTCCGAGCCGTCGGCGCCTAATATCATCGTGATCGACACTGCTGCTCCAGATGCACCGAGCTTCAACGAACTGCCGAGCGCCGCCAACGAAAACCCGACCCTCAGCGGCTCCGGTACTCCGGGTGACACCATCATCATCCGAGATAACGGCATCGAGATTGGCTCCGTGGCCATCGGCGAAGACGGCATCTGGTCATTCACTCCGGCTCCGGAACTGGGTGAGGGCGAGCACAGCCTGACCGTGGAGTCTGTGGATGCGGCAGGCAATGTGTCCGAGCTTTCGGACTCGCAGATCATTGTCATCGACACCGACGCACCGGCGGTTCCTGGTACGGTGCACATCAGCGATCTCTCAGGTAGTAACAATCAACCAATCCTGAGTGGCCATGGCCAGCCAGGCGACACTGCGCAGATCCTCGACAACGGCGTGGTGATTGGCGAAGCCGTGATCGATGAGAGCGGCGTATGGTCGTATATGCCGGAGCCTGCCTTGGTCGACGGTGATCACAGCTTGACCGTGGTGATCAAGGATCCGGCTGGTAACGTCAGTGTCGAATCCGACCCGGTTGAACTGGTGATCGACACAGTTGCCCCTGATGCTCCGGTGTTCAATTCCCTACCGGGCGCAACCAATACGCTTCCGACCTTGAGCGGCACTGGTACGCCTGGCGACACCGTTGTCATCCGTGACCGCGGCTTTGAAATCGGCAGTGTGGTGGTGCTGCTGGATGGCACCTGGTCATTCATCCCCGAACTGGGTGAAGGTGAGCACAGCCTGACCGTAGAAGCGGTCGATGCGGTTGGCAACGTGTCCGGACTTTCGGGCCCCCAGGTCGTTGTCATCGACACCGAGGCTCCGGCAACACCTGATGCGGTGAACATCAGTGATCTTTCGGGCAGTGATAACAAGCCAGTGATGAGTGGCCATGGCCAACCTGGCGACTCCGTACAGATCCTCGACAACGGCGCGGTGATTGGCGAAGCGGTCATCAATGAGTCCGGAGAGTGGGCATTTACCCCCGAGCAGGTGCTCGCGGAGGGTGAGCACAGTCTCAGTGTGATCCACAAGGACCCGGCTGGTAACGCCAGTGTCGAGTCCGATCCGGTTGAACTGGTGATTGTACCGGCTCCGCCTACCATTGATTCTTTTACCGATGATGTTGCCAACGCCACCGGAGTAATGTTCAGTGGCAGTCATACCAACGACACTACGCCAACATTTTCAGGCACTGCGTCGGCAAACAGTACGGTGGTTTTCAAGCGTAACGGCGAAGAAGTTGCACGCTTCTCGGCAGACGGCGAAGGCAAGTGGAGCTATACCCCAAGCGCCATGGCTGACGGTGAATATTGGTTTACTGTCACCTCAATCGATGCTGACAGTCGCGAGCTTACATCCGAAACCTTTAGCCTTACTGTGGATACCGTACCGCCGCCCTACGCACCCACGGTCGTGATCACGGATGACGTGGGTGAGGTCAAGGGCGCTGTATTGGATGGTGCGATCATTGATGATAATACGCCGACTTTCAGCGGGGCTGCGGTCCCAGGCACCACTATCCGTATTCTTGATGTAGAAAACTTTGAGACTCTTGGCGAAGCAAAAGTTAATGAGGACGGAACCTGGTCATTTACGCCAAGAACTCCGCTGGTTGACGGAAATTACAACTTCCTCGTTTATTCCATGGATGAGGCGGGTAATAGTAGCGCCATGACCCAGACCGTTTGGTTTACGGTTCAAACTCCAGTCGCTCATGCTTTCACAATTGTGGAGGAAGAGCCGAGCATTCCTGGTGTTAACTGGGTTCTTACCGAGAGTGATGGGGGTATTGAGACTTTACAATTGATTGGCGGAGAGCAACTTCTGGATGTTTCGGCACTGGTTGATTTGAACAAATCAATTGAGGTATTCGATATTTCCGGTAACGGTGATAACACATTGGAGTTGTCACTGGGCGATGTGCTGGGTCATGGCGCCATGGACTTGTTCCATACCAGCGGTGATGTCCAGATGATGGTCAAGGGTGATGCCGGCGACGTGGTCATCCTCGACGGCATGCTGGCGAATGACATCACTCCGGGTCAGTGGGCCAGCGGTAGTGCGGTGGAGGTAGAGGGGGTCATGTACACCAGCTTCCAGCACTCCACCATGGATGCAGAATTGCTGATTCAGCAGGGAGTACAGGTCAACCTGGTCTGACGATTGAGGTTGACCCTGAGAGGTATCGGGCTGGTTCGCCAGCCTGGTACTTCTCGCACATAAACAAGGGCGCCTCGAGCGCCCATTTTTTTGCCGCGCGGGCTGTTCGTGACGGACCGGCTTCGGCGGCATGGCGCGCATTACCGATCCGTCAGACCGGTGTGATGTCGCGTCCAACCGCTGAGCGAAGCCGATGAGCCAGCGTGTCAGGATTTAACAAGTATTTGTCGTGCTTCGTCAGACTCGCCGGGTTGGCTATCGCAACCATAGATCCGGATTCCCCGTTGGCCAACCTCCCCAGTCGGCGCCAGTTCTTTCCTGAGGGCGCGCGGCATTGCCGCACGGCCTGCTCGGTGTGCAGGTATTGCACGCATCGATGCGTGGAGGCCGAGGGAAGCGTTGCGTGCACGCCCATACCAGCAAGGACATAAACCTAGTGAGACCTATCAGAGCGTTCCTGTTATTGAGCGGCGGGTTGGCGTTTGCACCGCTTGCTTCTGCGGCCGAGGACGGCGAGTGGCACGTCACGGCGTCGACCTACGGTTGGTTCGCGGATACTACCAGCCGCGTCGATACGCCCTTTGGAGCGGCCAGAACCGAACTGAGCGCGTCGGATGCCGTGGACTCGCTCGAGGGGGCGCTCATGGGCTCGATAGCGGCCAGCAAGGGGAAGTGGTCGGTGGTGGGCGACCTGTTCTACCTGGATCTGTCGCTGAAGAACGACACGCCATACGGGCGCCTGTTCTCGGGGGTGACGACCCGTACAAGGCTGGTCTCGCTGGCGACCTTCGGGCTCTACAGCTTCTATCAGGGCGAGCGGCTGGCTCTGGATGCCGGCCTGGGTGCGCGATTGGTCTCCGGTGATCTGGATGTCACCTTCGAGGGCGTATCGCGACGGGATCGCGAATTCAGCGTGAGCGACACCTGGGTCGACCCCCTGGTTGCCGTTCGTGCGAGCGTGGAGATGAGTGAACGCTGGCGGATGGTGTTATGGCTGGATGGCGGGGGCTTCGAGATAGGGGATGCTTCGAAACGAACCTGGCAGGTTGCTTCGACCTTGACCTATGCGCTGAACGATAAATGGTCGCTCAGCGGCGGATACCGCCAGATCTATCTGGATCGCGAGACGGATGGAGCGCCCTACGACCTGCGCCTTTCCGGACCATTGGCGGGGCTGAGTTACCGCTTCTGAGGCGGGTCATCACCTGGGCCTGCGTGAGGCGCGTGGCACGCCCTGCCGGACCGTTGCCCGGCAGGGCGTGGCTGATCAGAGGACCGGCTTGACCGGCGGAGCCGTCCAGCGGCCGTCAAGTGCGTTGCTGTCTGGCCAGTACAGGCGCAGGTTCATGGAGAAGTTGCCTTGTGCCGGCGTGGGAAGCCAATTGCTCTCCTTGTCCCTGCCGGGTGATTCGCGCTGGATATACAGGTCCAGCGAACCATCGCTGCCGTACTTCAAGGTGTCACGATCGCCCAACGCGTACCGACCAATCGGATTCGCGCTGAAAACCTGCTGCTCGTTGTACATGGTGAGCGACCAGAAGGCCCGGACCGGTGGCAACTGCTCCTTGCTGAAATGCAGGGTGTAGCGACGATCGCTACGTAGCGGTTTGCCCTCGGCGTCGGTGAAGGCGGTGGGATAGGTGGCGTCTTCGATGACGTTGGCACCCAGTCCGGCGTAAGCCACGCCTGCGCGGTGCAGGTAGTCTGCGCCATAGGTGCCGATGGCCGTCATGTTGGTCCGCCAGCCATTGGCCACGCTACCGGAACTGCGAAACGCGCTCTTGATCTGCTTCAGGGCAGCCTCGGGCGCACTATCGAGCGCCTGCTGGATGGCGGGCGGCGCTTTGGCATAGGAGAAGGCCTGCCCTGGCACAATACCAATCCGCTTGAGACGATCGAGCATGGGGTAGTCATTGGCGTGGGGTGGGTTGTCTTTCATCAGATCGGTGAACAGTTCGAAGTAGGCGGCGGCGCTCATCTTCTCGATCTGGTCCGGCGGTGGTGTCTTGTCGAGATTGGGATTCGCAATCCCCTTGGGCGGCACGTAGGCGGTGCCTTCGGCGCTAAGTGGATAGGCGCGCATGGCGTTCTGGAAAGCATGCACTGCCGCGTAGTCCGCAGGGCCGTTGGTCTGTACCCGGCCAATCAGCAGCCCATTGGCGGTCGGGCTGCGGTATTCGGTGATGCCGGCGGGGAGAGTGCCCTGCCAGTGAGGGCCGACGATAGCGAACTTCTGCGCGGCGCTGCCGGTGGTGCGAGTGCCGGGGGAGGCGAAGACGTCTGTCCAGGCGTCCAGCCAGGGCATCAGGTAGTAGCGGTTCGCCGATTCAGGCACTTCGACCACCAGCGGCTCCTTGGCCACGTCGAAGCTCAGGGCGGAGTAGAGGGTGTCCGCGTTGGGCCGTACGACGACGGTGAAGCTCGGGTCCGGGAATGCGCGGGAGTGGGCCAGTTGGTTGATCGGGGCCTTGAGGCCGATGGGGCGTTCGACCTGGGTGCTGGCGTCCTTGGTCATCTTCATCAGCACAAGTGGATAGGCGTAGATATAGGCTTCGCGAGCGATCTCGCGGGCCTCGTCAGAACTCAGTGATTGCTCGGCTTGGGCGGCCAGCGGCAAGGCCAGGCCCAAGACTGCTACGGTTGCGAAAATGCGCATGCTTTCGTCCTAAGTACGTCAATCGGTTCTTGTATCAATCAAGGCGGCGAATGGCCGGTGGCTGCCATTTGCCGGTCAGGACTTCGGTCAGCGGCGAGTACATGCGCAGCATGACCTGGAGCCCGTCACTGGGTGCCGGCAGCCAGTTAGCCTCGAACTCCTTGCCCGGGGAGTCTTTCTGAATACGGATTTCCAGGGCGCCGTCGGCGGTGTACTGAAGCGGGGAGTGGCTGCCGAGGGAGAAACGCTCCAGGGGGTTGTCGACCTGGAAGCCGTCCTTGTCGTAAAGCGTCAGCGACCAGAAGGCCCCCACGGGTGGCAGTTGCCCTTTCTCGAAACGCAGGACGTAGGCATTCTTGCCGGTCAGAGGCTTGCCGTCGGCGTCGGTGATCGCATTGGAGTAGAGGGAGTCTTCGGGCAGGTTCGCGCCGAGCCCGGTCAGGGCGACCGCCGCCCGTCTGCGGTATTCGGTGCCGTAAGTGCCTAGTGAGTTGCTGCTGTTCCAGCCATTGCGCAATGTGCCGATCGAACCGCTGCGGATGGCCTGGACCATGTCGTCGAGCGCTTGCGGCGTGCTGCTGTTGATGAGCGTCAGTTGCTCGGCGCTCAGCGCGCTGGGGTTGAAGGATTTGCCGGGCTCCAGTCCAAGGCTTCGCATGCGCTGGAGGATGGGGTAGTCGTTGGCGTGGGGAGGGTACTTCCTGAGCAATTCAGCAAAGCGCGTGAGTACCTCCACGCCGGTCATGCGGTTGATCTGCTGAAGCGGAGGTGTCGTGTTGTCCACCGTCGGATCGACCAGAAGCCCACCAGGTGGTTGGTAGTTCTTTCCCCACTGGCTCAGGGGAGTGAGGCGGAATTCGTCCTGAACCTTGTGCACCGAGGCATAGTCGGCTGCACCGTTGGTCTGTGTGCGCCCGATGAGCCAGATGACTGGCGTCGGTGTGCGAATGAGCTCCACTCCCTCGGGCAGTGTTCCATTCCAGTCAGTGGCGGCGAGCGCAAAGTGGCCTGCCTTGCCGCTTGTGGTGCGGCTGCCGGGGACGGCGAATACATCGGTCCACATGTCCAGCATGGGTACGAGGTAGTAGCGCCCAGCGCTGTCGGGGACCGTCAGGACTTGTGGTTCCTTGCTGACATCCACCCAGGCCATGCTGTAGAGCGTGTCGAAATTGAAGCGGACCACTTCGCGGGAATGGCTGTCCGGGTAGGCGCGGTAATGCGCAAACTGATTGATGGGCGCGCGCTGCGGCACACTGGTGGCGTCGGGCACGTTGGTCATCTGCTGGCGCGTGATGTCCATCAGGATCAACGGGTAGGCGTATTGGTAGACATCCCGGACCAGCGCCCGGAAGGCTTCCGTCTGGTCCTCCTGAGCAGCCGTGGGAGCGGGCGTTGCAGCCTGGGTTGCGAGTGCGGGAAGCAGGGCCAGCCCACCCAGCAGTACGGCACGCGCGATCGTTGTGCGATGCTTGGAGTTATCGCGGAGGTTCATGGTCGCTCCTGATCTTGTTGTTCTGGTTTTTCCCCCAACGTGAATGGCGATGCCGCGTGGCGGCCGTGCGAGCGGACCATTCATGGCAAGGCGATATGTGTTGTGGCAGACCAATGGGGGAGTGGTGGCGTCAAGGTTGCCCGACGCAAAAGCGAGCCTATGCGACGCGCTAGGTGCTGATTTGACTTTATATGACAGAAAATTGATATTTCACGACTGGTTGCTACGCCCTGCCGTGTTCAGGACGGGAGGTCTGCTGATTGTGAATAGCGGCTGAACTTGACAGATAACGTCGCGGGATTATCAATTCGCGATATGGCTGCCACCGACATGAGGGGCTGCCGGATTCCACCAAGAGCCTGATAACAAGATGAATCCAACAGCAGGTTTTGTGCGGGCCTCTGCGCTGCATGGTCTGGCCGAGTTCGCTGCCAGCCAGCGTCTGAGTGCGCAGGAGCTGATCAGAGCGACCGGGCTGCCGGGAGATGTACTCGATCACCCGGAGAGCTTCATTCCTTACCGTAAATTTGCAGCGCTACTGGCCCTTGGGACGCAGCGCTCCGGTAATCCGCTGTTCAGCATGCGCTTCGGGCTGCATCAGGGGGTTGGCGCCCTGGGGCCGCTGCTCTACCTGATCCGCAACGCCGACAGTGTTGGCACCGCCATTCGGGAGTTGAGCCACTACTTTCATCTGCATGCCAGCGTCGCTCGGATTCGCCTGGAGGTGGAGGGTGAGCATGTGCTCTTCCATTACGATCCGGAGACTTCCAAGGACGTCATCAGCCACCGCCTGATCGTGGAGCTTGTCGTTGGGGCGGCGATGCAGTTGATGCGCACCATGCTCGGCAGCCGGTGGCAGCCGCGTGCCTTGCTACTGCAGGCCGCTCCGTTATGCGATGTACAGGCCTATACCCGTTTGTTGGGGCTGACACCCCAGTTCAACGCCAGCTGCAATGCCTGGATCTTTGATGCCCGTCTGTTGGAGACGCCGATCAGCTCGGGTGATCAGGAGTTGCACCGCTTGATCCAGCAGCACCTGGATTCCCTGGATCAGATGTCGATTCAGGAGCTCCCGGCACATGTGCGCCAGCTGTTGGGCAACCTACTGCCTAGCGGGCGGACTACCATCGAACAAATTGCGGACTTCATGGCACTCCACCCCCGCACCCTGCAACGTTATCTGGCGGACGAGGGTACGTCGTTCCAGGCGCTGCTCGATGAAACCCGCCAATCCATGGCGCAGCGCTATCTGGGGGATTCCACGCTCAGCCTGACTCAACTGGCGGCCATGCTGGGGTACTCGGAGTTGAGCGCGTTTTCGCGCGCCTTTCAGCGCTGGTTCGGCATGAGTCCGCGTGAGTGGCGTGCGCAGCAGTTCCCCGAGAGTAAGTCCCGACAGCGGCTGCGCACCCACCTGCTGCGTTCCCGCTGAGACGCTATCGAACTTGCGACTGTGATGCCGTGTCGATCCACTCCAGCACTTGATCGACAAGTGCTTGCCAGCCTGGCTCGCCCAGCACCCAGTGTCCGTGCCCGGGAAGCTCGCGGTACTCCAGGCGCTGACCATACCAGCGCGCCATGTGGCGGCTTACCGAGCGGGGAATGATGCGGTCGCTGGCGCCTGCCAGTGCCAGCATCGGACACGTGATGAGTTCCTTGCGGACATCATTGGAGCCTGACAGGTTGAGCACGCCGAAGCCCACTTCATAGGCCACTTTCCCCGATTCGGCGATCAGTAGGTCTCGGCACGCCGGGCGTTGCTCAGGCGGAAGGCGATTGAAGATCAGATAGTCCGCTTCCCAGTTGGACAGCCTGAATGTTCGCCGCCATAGCCCCCACCGGGAGAAGTGGCGGGCGAGCCCCGGCAGCATCGCGGGCCGGAGTGGGAATACCTGCCTGGGGGCCGCGCTGTTCACCAGTACCACTCCCCCAAGATCCAGGTGCTGGGCGGCAAGCTGGGCGAGCAGGCCGCCAAGCGAGTGGCCAACCAGGATCGGTCGCGTGAACTGGCGGGCTACCGTGAGGACTTCGTCGACATAGCTTTGCAGTGTCGCGCCGGCCAGCAATGTGTCCGACCCCTGCACCCGATGCCCTGGCAGGTCGAATGCCAGGCAGCGGTGCCCTCTGGCCTCGAAGGCCTGCTTCCAGTCATGCCAGACCGTATGGCGCGACCACATTCCGTGGATGAAGATGATGTCTGCTTTCATGGCTTGTTCTTTCCGCCGCGAATCCATCGAAAGTGCCCGCCGCGCCGATCGAGCGGGGCGGGCTCCATGAGTCCCCAGCGGGCTTCAAGCGCCGGTGAATTCCAGGTTTGGATCCTCGATGGACTGCTTCAGAAGCATGTGTCGGTCTTTCTCGACGTTATGCAGGACTCGCCACGGCAGGCCGCGCCCCTGTCGCGGGAGTACGGCGGCGCCTCGCTGGATGTAGCCGGATTTCATCGAGCCCAGGACGGTCTCGTCGTTACAGATTTCTCCCACGGGCGCACGCGGTACGACGACGGCGAAGTTGTTCTGCTTCATATGGTTGAAGAGGCGACAGAGAAAGTTCGCGGTCAGGTCTACCTTCAGCGTCCATGGCGCGTTGGTGTAGCCAAAGACGAAGCCCATGTTGGGGACGTCCTGAAGCATCGAGCCCTTGTAGGTCATCAGCTTGTCCAGGTGCTTCTGCTCGCCGTCCACCAGTAGCTCCATGCCGCCGCAGGTCTGCAGCGTCAGGCCGGTCGCGGTGACGATGATGTCTGCGAACAGCTCCTTGCCGGATTTGAGGCGGATGCCTGTCTCGGTGAAGCTGTCGATGTGATCGGTGACGATCGACGCCTTGCCGTCCCTCAGCACCTTGAACAGGTCGGCATCCGGAACGGCGCAAAGGCGTTCGTCCCATGGCTGGTAGCGCGGCGTGAAGTGGTGCATATCGACATGCCCGTCGAGTTGCTTGCGCACGCCGGAGAGCAACCAGTTGCGGACAGGTCCAGGCCAGCTCTTCGCCGCCTTGTAGATGAGTCGCTGCAGAAAGATGTTGCGTTTGCGGGCGAGGGAGAAGACCAGACTCTTGGGTAGAAAATGTTGGAGGAATGCCGACAGCTTGTCGTATCCGGGCACGCTGAAAACATAGCTGGGCGAGCGCTGGAGCATGGTGATGTGAGCGACCTGCGGCGCCATGGCCGGTATCAGGGTGACGGCGGTTGCGCCGCTGCCGATCACCACCACTCGCTTGCCACGGTAATCCAGGTCTTCCGGCCAGTGCTGTGGGTGCACGCGTACACCCTTGAACCGCTCTTCGCCAGGGAAGCTGGGCAGGTAGCCCTGGTCGTAGTCGTAGTAGCCGGTGCAACTGATCAGGTAGCGGCAGGTGAGGGAGATGGTGTTGCCGGTGTCCTCTTCCAGGCAAGTCACGGTCCAGCGCTGGCCTTGACTGGACCAGGCTGCCTTGGTGGTCTTCAGGCCGAACTGGATCTTCTTGTCGACGCCGTATTCCCGGGCCGTATCGGCGACGTAGCGTCGGATCGACGGGCCGTCTGCGAGCACCTTGAGCTCATGCCAGGGGCGAAAGGAATAGCCGAAACTGAACATGTCGGAATCGGATCGGATGCCCGGGTAGCGGAAAAGGTCCCAGGTGCCGCCAATGGCCTTGCGCCGCTCGATGATGGCGAGACTGGCATCGGGCATTTCCACGGCCATTCGGCAGGCGGTGCCGATTCCCGAAAGGCCGGCACCAATGATGAGGACGTCGTAGTGATTCTGCATGGGGCAATCTCGTTGGTTTTGTTATGTGGCCACGAGTATTGCGGAATGCGATGCATGAAATTTGACTGATCATGATCAGTGGTTGACATTTTGCGACAGCGATTTCACGAGGTGTCCCGTGCTGAACAGAGCACGCCTGAAGAGCGACGGCCGGGCCCGGAATGGCTTCGGGCCCGGCCGTCGGTTTGAGGCTCAGCGTACGCCTGAGGTGCGCAGTGCGGCGGGGGTATAGTCATTCACCGAGGCCGGAACGCCAAATTTCACCCAGCTCTTTTCTTCGTTCATCAAGCCGTACACACCGTAGCGACCGGAGACCAGGTCATAGAGCGCCTCGAAGGCGTACCAAGGGGTCTGCGCGTGGTATTCGTCCAGTAGCATGGCTTGACCGACCCGCCAGAGCTGGCCACGGCCGTCGTACAGTTCCGAGCCTGCGATGGTCCAGGAGTCCTCGTCCACGTAGAAACGGCGCTTGGCGTAGATGTGGCGCATGCCTTCCTTGAGCGTGCCTTCGACGACCCAGACGCGATGCAGCTCGTAACGCGCGAGATCCTGGTTGGTATGTCCGGCTTTCAGAATGTCCGCATACTTCACCTGCGGCGAGGCCAGCCGGTAGTTGTTATAGGGAATGTACATCTCCTTCTTGCCGACCAGTGTCCATGTGTAGCGGTCCGGGGAGCCGTTGTACATGTCGTAGTCATCGGAGGCACGAGTGCCGTCGGCATTGCTTCCGGGGCTGTCATACGCCACTTGCGGAGCCCTGCGCACCCGGCGCTGGCCAGGGTTGTACTGCCACGCCATGCGCGGTTCCTTCACCTGGTTGAGCGTGTCGTGAACCAGCAGGACGTTGCCGGCCAGGCGCGAGGGGGCGGTGGTCACCGACTTGAACATCAGCAGGATGTTTTCCGCCTGGTCCTTGACCAAGTCGGGAATGAAGGCCGGAAAGGCAACCTGGTCCTCCATCTGCACCAGGGTGTAATCGCCATTGCGTTGGGGGAAGGCGTTAGCCGATGCGCGGAATACGTTTCCACCCTTGTAGCGTGTGATGTGATTCCACACGACCTCCAGGCCGTTCTTTGGAAGGGGGAAGGCGATGACCCGGGAGTTGGTGAATCCCTGCAGGCCGTTTCCGCCTTCGATGAGGCTGACCTTCTCGGCGCTGGTGCGGATGGCGCCGTAGATGTCCTTGGGCATGCCCACCGTCCGGTGAGTAGCGTACACCGGCATGCGATAGCTCTCCGGGTAACGCTTGAACATGGCCAGCTGACCTTCGCTGAGACGCCCCTTGTACTGCTCGGCGTTGGCGGCGGTGATGATGAACAGCGGCTTTTCACTGGCGAACGGGTCGCTGAGGAAACCTTTGCCATCCACGGTGCCGGCGTCCTGCGGCAGGCCGCCGGTCCATTCGGGGATACTCCCGTCGGCGTTTGCGGATTTCTCCGCGCCCACGGGCGTCAGGGTGCTTCCGAGGCTGGACAGTTCCTGCGGCGTGGCGGCGGCGAACACACTGGCGCTCAACAGGGTAAGGGCGAACGCCCCGAGGATATGTTTGGTTGTTTTCATCAGTGACAATCTCTTAGAAGTTCACGCCGAAGCTGAGCGCCACGAAGTCGCGGTCGATCTGGTTGTTGTAATCACCGCCAAAGAAATTGGTGTACGACAGGCTGGCGGTGTAGGTACTGCGGTAATCGGCATCCAGGCCGAGACTGATGGCCTTGGCGCCTTCGTTGAAGGTGGGGCCATAGCCTTCCACGTCGTGTGACCAGGCGAGGTTGGGTTTCAGGTTGACGCCCGCGATGACATCGCTGTATTCGAGGATGCTGCGTGCGCGGTAGCCCCAGGAGGTGGCGGTGTAGAACCCGTCGTCATTGCTCGGGCTGTAAGGCCCGACTTCGTTGATACGGCCATAGCGCTGCTCGCTGCGGCTTTCCAGTCCGCCCAGGTGGGTCACTCCGAACTCACCTACCAGCGTCAGGCGGTCGGCACCGAGCACGCGCTCGAAGAAGTGCGTGAGGGTGGTCTGCAACTGGGTCATTTCCTTGCGCTTGTAGCCCCTGATGTCGGTGTCGGCGGTAGCGAGTGCCCCGTTGAGACCGCCTGCTGCCGCGGCGCCGATCACCTCGATGACCGGTGCATTGGTTTCATCAATGGCGTTAAAGATCAGCGGCATGTTGGGCCGATAGCTGACCTCTCCCGCCCACGCCGTGCCCGTGGGCAAGGTGGTCGCGAAGCTCAGGCCGTACAGCCGGATGTCCTCGGGGTAGTCCATGAAGTAGTGGCTATTGCCCAGCAGCGAGGTCTGGCTGAGCAACCCGGCGGGGCCGCCCGGCAGGGAGAGGGCTCGCTGGATGCTGGCAGCGTCGGGGGTTGTCATGCTCAGGTAGGGCAGGCGGCTATGGAAGTTCATCGCGTAGGCACCGTACTCGGTCTCGTCGCCCATCCAGCGCAGTGCCAGGCCCCATTGGCCGCTGTCGCGCGCGTCGTTGTCCTTGGCGCGCGGCACGATCAGACCTTCGGGAGCGAGGGTGACGTCCATCAAGTCGGCATAGGGCGTCAGCCCCTTGACTGCGGCCGGCGCCCCGACGGTGAAGTTGGTGTCGCACCCCGGTGCGAGCGCATCGGAGCCGAAGAAGGTGCCGCAGTTGTCCAACACGGTCTGTTGCCATTCGAGTTGGTAGAACATCTCGGCCGACAATTGTTCGGTAATGCCCTGGGACGCAAAGATCATGCTGACCGGCAGAAGGCCTTCCTTGATCTCGGCGCCGGGACGTCGGAGGGCGGATACGTCGACGGGGTTGATGCTGTTGATACTGTTGGCAATGAAGGTGCTTTCGCCCCAACTGACCACCTGTTTGCCCAGGCGTACGCTGCCCGGCTGACTGCCGATGGTGTAGTTCTGGTAAATGAACGCGTCGAGAAGCTGTGCCCCGGAAGACTTCGCACCTTCTTCGCGGCCCTTGTCGCTGATCTGCTTGAATGGGCGGCTTTCGTCCTTGAGTTCGAAGTCGTACCAGTACTTGCCGCGCAGGAACACGCCCGTATCGCCGTACTTCAGTTCAAGGTCATGGGTGCCCTTGAACAACTTGGAGAAGGTCTCTCCCTTCTTGAAGTTCAGGCGTCCGTCATCGTTGGCAGATGCTGTGCTGTTGCCGCCATTGGTGGCGCCAATCAGATCCTGGGAAGCGCTTTGCGTGGACCAACTGGCACCGATGGATAGCGAAGAGTCGAACTGACCTTCGATTTCGCCGATGTTGAAGTTGGCCGCCTGTGCCGTCGGGATGAAGTTGGCCAAGGCTGCAGCCAGGGGGAGGAGGCAAGGCTGAAAGCGTCCGAGCCCTATTGTTGTTGTCATTCGACTCTCCGTTGAGGTGGGGGGACCTGCCCCAACCTTAATCAGCCAGTCGATCCCTCCAAACAGACGAAGGTTGCGATTTTCCTTCCATACCAAAGTGTTAGGCGGGGAGGCGGATCCCCGTTCCCGCAGGTCTGCGCCCGGACAAACAGCCTGGTTTGCCACGACAGGTGGCCGTGCGCCGATGGCGAGCACCCGACGAAAAGGCCGAAAGGTAATAGCTGTCGTGATATGTCAACTATTGGTCGTGGAATGTCGATGAGCGAGATCGGCTCCAGGGCGACACTTTTGCCGCAGAGACTTGCCGATGAGGAAGCTCTTCGTTGTGTATTTGCCGAGATCACCAGCATGCCCAGCCTGTTTTCAGAATCACTGCTTTGCAATCCTCCTGCCGGAGTCACCGTTGTCCCGCCCGCCGTGCCTGGCTCTATACCCCGTCCGGCCTTGCTGCGGCGTCTGGCATGCGCGCAGAACCGACTGACCCTGAGTTTTACACCCGCCGGCTTTGGCAAGAGTGCGTTATACAGCGAGTGTGCACGCCTGGCGCCCAGCCGCATCCGGGTCGTCTGGCTGGAGCTTTCAGGGCTGGCGCTAACGCCAGCGGAGCTCACGACGCGGATTGCGGAGGCGCTGGGTATAGAAGTTGATCTGAATGAGCCGAAGGGGACCCTCTACCGATCGCTGGGACGGGTTGGTCAGCCGTTGTGGCTGGTACTGGATGATTATCCGCGTGATGCATGCCCAGAGCTGGACGCCTACCTTGAGGATCTGGTCGAGCGCACGCCACAGAGTGTGCGCTGGTGGATCAACGGGCGCCGCAGGCCAGCATGGAGCCTGCCGCGCCTGGTGCTGCAGGACGCGGTGCTGGAGCTTGATGCGCAGGACCTGGCCTTTGGTGCTGACGAGCTCAACAGCTTGCTGGAGGAGCATGACGTCGCCTTGTCGATCGAGTTGCGTGAGCGTTTGCTCGAGGCCTGCCAGGGGTGGCCCGCACTGATCCGTCTATTGCTGCGGGAGACTACGGCCCAGACGCTGGAAGAGCGCCTGAGCATTGGCACACCATTGCTGTTGAATTATCTGAAGCGCGAGGTCGTGCTTGAACCGACAGAGGACTGCGTGCCGCTGACGGCGTTGCAGCGCCGTCACCCGCAGTGGTTCGCCGAGTGGAGCACCGTTCGCGCGTCGCCCTTTCCGGTACCGCCGCCGTCGTTGAGTTCGCTGCTGAGTAAACGCGAACTGGTCATTCTGCAACTGATCGCTTCTGGCTGTTCCAACCGGGAAATCGCCGACCGGCTCTACCTGTCTGTGAACACGGTGAAGTCTCATGCCTGGAGCATCAACGGCAAGCTGGGGACTGAGCGGCGTACTCAAGCGGTTGCGCAGGCGAAGCTGCATGGCTTGCTGAATTGAAATAGCATCCGGCCGACGCTGGGCCTGTCGCTGAATCAGGAGGGCAAGGCAATCTTTCATGGCATGGAAGCTGCTTGGCTTGTCCGAATGCCGGCTTTTCGTCGCCGGCACCGGAGATTTCCCATGCGCTACCTGATGTTGATCCTTGCCTTCGCTGCCCTGGGCGGCTGCATGAATCCCAGTGACCTGGCCGACGGCACGGACTATTACCTGCGTGATTCGGGCTTCCTCGATCACAGCCAGACTCGCCGCACGTCGAACTGGCGCCTGCAGCAGGATTCCTTCATCTACATAGCCCAGGGGCCGTTCGTACCGCCCGGTCATCCCTATGCGCGGCCCAACGTGGTAGCGGAGGAGGCGTTCAAGGGCTTCGTCCAGTACTTCCCGCTGGTACGCCGGGCCAAGAGCCCACTAGGTCTCGAAGGGGCCATGCAGGAGGCGCGTGCGGCAGGCGCCAATTATCTGCTGTATACGCGCTTTGCCCGTGGAGAGGACAATGCCGGTACCTACGAGCAGTACGAAGACACCGATAATGCCGTGGGCCGTGACCGCAGCGTGATCCAGGTGATGTTGATCGAGACCGACAACCGCTACCTGGTGGACAGTGCGACCATCCGCAGCCGCGGCGGTTTTCTGACATTCTATGATGCCAGCCCCGAAGACCTGATCGGACGACCGCTGGAAGACTATGCCCGCAGCCTGCTGGGGGTGAAGACGCGAGAGGAGTACCAATGACTGATCCACAGACCCAATCGGACCGGGCCGGCAATCTGCTGGCGCAGATCCCCGCCAGCAAGGACAAGGGGCTGCCGCCGGTACATCTGTGGAATCCGGATTGCTGTGGCGATATCGACATGCGTATCGCCCGCGACGGCACCTGGTATTACCTGGGTACGCCAATTGGACGCAAGCCGATGGTGCGGTTGTTCTCCACCATTATTCGCCGCGATGGCGATGACTACTTCCTGATCACGCCGGTGGAGAAGTGCGGCATCACCGTCGATGACGCGCCTTTCGTCGCGGTCACCCTGGCTGTCGAGGGGGAGGGCGAACAGCAGGTACTGCGCTTCACCACCAACGTCGAGGACGAGGTGGTGGCCGACGCCGCGCATCCGATCCGTGTCGAGTTGGACTCGCAGACTCAGGAGCCGTCGCCCTACGTGCTGGTGCGTGTGAACCTGGAAGCGCTGATCCACCGCAACGTGTTCTATCAGTTGGTGGAGTTGGCAGTTCCGCGCATGATCGACGGCGTTGAATGGCTGGGTGTCTGGAGTTCGGGGGAGTTCTTCCCCATCGCGCCGCAGCCGTGACCTTTCGGTCGGAACCCGTCCGGTAGTTCGGTTATGTCTTCGCTACAACTTTTTCGAACCTGCAAAAAAAGGCTCCCGAGGGAGCCTTTTTTGTTATCGCCAACGCATTACATGTTGGGGTAGTTCGGGCCGCCGGTGCCCTCGGGGGCAACCCAGGTGATGTTCTGGGCCGGGTCCTTGATGTCGCAGGTCTTGCAGTGTACGCAGTTCTGGGCGTTGATCTGGAAGCGCTTGCTGCCGTCGTCGTTGCTTACCACTTCGTACACGCCGGCTGGGCAGTACCGCTGCGCAGGCTCGTCGTAGAGCGGCAGGTTCTTCGTGATCGGGGTGTTCGGGTCGGTCAGCTTCAGGTGGATCGGCTGGTCTTCCTCGTGATTGGTGTTGGACAGGAACACCGAGGAGAGCTTGTCGAAGCTGAGTTTGCCGTCCGGCTTCGGATAGTCGATCTTCGGCGCTTCGCTGGCCTTCTTCAGGGTCGCGTAGTCCGGCGTCGTATCGTGCAGGGTGAACGGAAGTTTGCCGCCGAAGATGTTCTGGTCGATAAAGTTGAACGCACCGCCACCGATGGCGCCGAACTTGTGCATTGCCGCGCCGAAGTTACGGCTGCGGAACAGCTCGTCGTACAGCCAGCTGCCTTTGAAGGCATCGACGTAGTTGTTCAGCACGTCACCGCCTTCGCGGCCGGCGAGCAGGGCTTCGGCCACGGAGTCGGCGGCCAGCATGCCGGACTTCATCGCGGTGTGGCTGCCCTTGATCTTGGCGAAGTTCAGGGTGCCCAGGTCGCAACCGATCAGTGCGCCGCCCGGGAAGACCATCTTCGGCAGCGAGTTCAGGCCGCCCTTGCAGATGGCGCGAGCGCCGTAAGCCACGCGCTTGCCGCCTTCCAGGTACTGCTTGATCACCGGGTGGTGCTTGTAGCGCTGGAACTCGTCGAACGGCGACAGGTGCGGGTTGGTGTAGGACAGGTCGATGATCAGGCCGACCACCACCTGGTTGTTTTCCAGGTGATAAAGGAAGGAGCCGCCCGGGTTGTCATCGTTCAGCGGCCAGCCGGCGGTGTGCACCACCAGGCCCTGCTCGTGCTTGGACGGATCGATATCCCAGATTTCCTTGATGCCGATGCCGTAGTGCTGGGCGTCGGCTTCGCTGTCGAGCTTGTACTTCTTGATCAGTTGTTTACCGATGTGGCCACGGCAGCCTTCGGCGAACAGGGTGTACTTGGCGCGCAGTTCCATGCCCGGGGTGTAGTAACCCTCTTTCGGATTGCCTTCGCGGTCGACGCCCAGGTCACCGGTGACAATGCCGCGCACCACGCCATTCTCGTCGATCAGCGCTTCCTGGGCGGCGAAGCCCGGGTAGATCTCGACGCCCAGGCCTTCGGCCTGCTGGGCCAGCCAGCGGCACAGGTTGCCCAGGGAGATGATGTAGTTGCCTTCGTTGTGCATGGTCTTGGGCACGAAGAAGTTCGGCACCTTGGCCGCCGCTTCCGGGCTCTTCAGCACATAGATGTCGTCGCGCTTGACGGGGGTGTTGAGCGGCGCTTCGAGTTCCTTCCAGTTGGGGAATAGCTCGTTCAGCGCGCGGGGCTCGAACACGGCGCCCGAGAGGATGTGGGCGCCCACTTCGGAACCCTTCTCGACCACACAGACGCTGATTTCCTGACCGGCGTCGGCGGCCTTCTGTTTCAGTCGGCATGCGGCGGACAGACCGGCAGGGCCGGCGCCGACGATGACGACGTCGAATTCCATAAATTCGCGTTCCACTATCGATCTCTCCTGAATCAAGGCTCTGGGCATTTTGTAGGTATTGGGATGGGCGTGCCCCCACCCAGTAAGAGCGGGGCGCATTATAGCTAGACCTGTTGCTATATCTAAACCCTTTATCGAGCGCAATACAAACGTTTGTTTGAATCGCGCGTAGCCCTGATAGAATCGGGGTCCGCGGCTTATGAAGGGGTATTTTCGTGTATTGACCCGCCCGGTCGATGCGGTCAAGATACCTGCGGTTTTGCGGTCGCGTTGCGCTGGATGTAGTCGCAGATGGCGTGCACTACCGGCCAGGCCTGTCTGGCGACATTCCTATTCACCGGAGAAAAACGAGGAATCCATGAAGGTTCTTGTAGCTGTCAAACGAGTGGTTGACTATAACGTCAAGGTCCGCGTCAAGGCGGACAACTCCGGCGTCGATCTCGCCAACGTCAAGATGTCCATGAACCCCTTCTGCGAAATCGCCGTGGAAGAGGCAGTACGCCTGAAAGAGAAAGGCGTCGCCACCGAGATCGTTGCGGTCTCCGTCGGCCCGACCGCTGCCCAGGAGCAACTGCGTACCGCGCTGGCTCTGGGTGCTGATCGCGCCATCCTCGTTGAAACCAACGAAGAACTGAGCTCCCTGGCCATTGCCAAGGCGCTGAAAGCCATTGTCGACAAAGAGCAGCCGCAGCTGGTGATCCTCGGCAAGCAGGCCATCGACAGCGACAACAACCAGACCGGCCAGATGCTGGCTGCGCTGACCGGCTACGCCCAGGGCACCTTCGCCTCCAAGGTCGAAGTCGCTGGTGACAAGGTCAACGTCACCCGTGAAATCGACGGCGGCCTGCAGACCGTTGCCCTGAACCTGCCGGCAATTGTCACCACCGACCTGCGCCTGAACGAGCCGCGCTACGCGTCGCTGCCGAACATCATGAAGGCGAAGAAGAAGCCGCTGGACGTGGTGACCCCGGACGCCCTGGGCGTTTCCACCGCTTCCACCGTGAAGACCGTGAAAGTCGAAGCTCCGGCTGCCCGTAGCGCTGGCATCAAGGTCAAGTCCGTTGCCGAACTGGTCGAGAAACTGAAGAACGAGGCGAAAGTAATCTGATGGCTATCCTGGTAATCGCTGAGCACAACAACGGCGCACTGGGCGCTGCCACCCTGAACACCGTCGCTGCCGCGCAGAAGATCGGTGGTGATGTCGTTGTTCTGGTCGCTGGCCAGAATGTCGGTGGCGTGGCCGAAGCCGCTGCCAAGATCGCCGGTGTTTCCAAGGTACTGGTCGCCGACAACGCTGCCTACGCTCATCAGCTGCCGGAGAATGTGGCTCCGCTGATCGCTGAGCTGGGCAAGGGTTACAGCCACGTGCTGGCTGCCGCCACCACCAACGGCAAGAACTTCCTGCCGCGCGTTGCCGCCCTGCTGGACGTCGACCAGATTTCCGAGATCACCGACGTGGTTAGCGCCGACACCTTCAAGCGCCCGATCTACGCCGGTAACGCCATCGCGACCGTGCAGTCCTCGGCTGCCGTCAAGGTTATCACCGTGCGTGGCACCGGCTTCGACGCCGTCGCTGCCGAAGGTGGTTCCGCCGCTGTTGAAGCCGTTTCCGGCCCGGCTGACGCCGGCAAGTCTGCCTTCGTCGGCGAAGAGCTGGCCAAGTCCGACCGTCCGGAACTGACCGCTGCCAAGATCGTCGTTTCCGGCGGGCGCGGCATGGGCAATGGCGACAACTTCAAGATCCTCTACGCCCTGGCCGACAAGCTGGGCGCTGCCGTCGGTGCTTCCCGTGCTGCCGTGGATGCTGGCTTCGTGCCGAACGACATGCAGGTCGGCCAGACCGGCAAGATCGTCGCTCCGCAGCTGTACGTGGCGGTCGGCATCTCCGGCGCCATCCAGCACCTGGCGGGCATGAAGGACTCGAAAGTGATCGTTGCGATCAACAAGGACGAAGAGGCGCCGATCTTCCAGGTCGCCGACTACGGCCTGGTTGCCGATCTGTTCGAAGCTGTACCGGAGCTGGAAAAGGCCGTCTGAGCCCGATCCGCTTGCTGAAGGAACCCGCCCCTTGTGGCGGGTTCTTTCATTTCAGGTCCCTGATTTTCCTCGGGAAATGATCATTTCGCCGCGCTGACGACCCATTGGTCACGAATCTTTGCCGAGAAGTCCACGGGTGAAGGTGTCTCATCTACAATGCGCGACGTCTCCAGTTCCTGAATGTGTTCAATCGACACCTGGCTACCGAGGTTTTCATGATCATCAAACCGCGCGTGCGTGGCTTCATCTGCGTCACTACCCACCCGACCGGCTGTGAAGCCAACGTCAAGGAACAGATCGAGTACGTCGAGGCGCACGGCCCCATCGCCAACGGTCCGAAGAAGGTCCTGGTCATCGGTTCCTCCACCGGCTACGGCCTTGCCGCGCGCATCAGCGCTGCCTTCGGTGCCGGCGCCGACACCCTGGGCGTGTTCTTCGAGCGCCCCGGCAGCGAGACCAAGGCAGGCACCGCCGGCTGGTACAACTCGGCTGCCTTCGAGAAGTTCGCCAAGGCCAAGGGCCTGTACGCGCGCAGCATCAACGGCGATGCTTTCTCCGATGAGGTGAAGCAAGTCACCATCGACACCATCAAGCGGGACCTGGGCAAGGTCGATCTGGTCGTCTACAGCCTGGCCGCTCCGCGCCGTACCCATCCGAAGACCGGCGAGGTCTTCAATTCCGTGCTCAAGCCGGTCGGCAAGGCCGTCAACTTCCGGGGTCTGGATACCGACAAGGAAGTGATCAAGGAAAGCGTGATGGAGCCGGCTACTGTCGAGGAAATCGCCAACACCGTTGCGGTGATGGGCGGTGAAGACTGGCAGATGTGGATCGACGCCCTGCAGGAGGCCGGTGTACTGGCCGACGGCGCCAAGACCACCGCCTTCACCTACCTGGGCGAAGAGATCACCCACGACCTGTACTGGAATGGCTCCATCGGCGCCGCCAAGAAGGACCTGGACCAGAAAGTCCTGGGTATTCGCGAGAAGCTGGCTGCCACTGGCGGTGACGCTCGCGTCTCCGTGCTGAAGGCCGTGGTCACCCAGGCCAGCTCTGCCATCCCGATGATGCCGCTGTACCTGTCGCTGCTGTTCAAGGTGATGAAGGAGAAGGGCACCCACGAAGGCTGCATCGAGCAGGTCGACGGCCTGTTCCGCGAGAGCCTGTACGGCGCCGAGCCGCACCTGGATGCCGATGGCCGCCTGCGCGCCGACTACAAGGAGCTGCAGCCGGACGTGCAGGACACCGTGAAGGATCTGTGGGACAAGGTGACCAACGAGAACCTCTACCAGCTGACCGATTTCACTGGCTACAAGTCCGAGTTCCTGCGTCTGTTCGGCTTCGAGATCGCCGGCGTGGACTACGAGCAGGACGTCAACCCGGACGTGCAGATTCCGAACCTGATCCAGCTCTGAGTTCGACGCTCGTTAAAAACAGAAACGGCGCCCTGAGGCGCCGTTTCTGTTTTCCTGCGGGGCTTAGTGCGCCGCGGAGACGGGCGTGTGGTTCTGCTGGAGAAAGTCCAGGTAGAGGCGAGCGGTTTCCTCCGGACGTTCGATCATCGGCACGTGGCCGCAATCACGCAGGATTGCCACGCTGGGCTTCTTCAGAAGCGGCTTCATCACGTCGATGCTGGAAATATCCAGCACGCGGTCGCGGTCGCCCCACAGCAGCAGGGTCGGCGCGGTGATCTTCGGCAGCTCCGGCTCCAGTGGAATGTAGCGTTCGCGCAGTTGCTGGAAGATCATGCCGTTGAAAGCACTGCGCTCCAGCGCGCGCTCGGCAAGATAATCCCGCAGCCGCAATGGTACTGGCGGCTTCTGTACGAAGACGAAATCCAGAAGGGCCGGGAAGTCGTCCACCGAGCGCACGACCAGCGGGTTGTTCTCGCCCTTGAGCAGGCGTTCGAACAGCTCGCTCTGGTGCGGTGCGGTTACCCCGGCGTTGTCGAACAGGCCGACTGACAGCACTTCCTGCGGATGCCGCGCAGCCAGCAGGGCGGCAATGTGCCCGCCCATGGAGTTGCCCACCACATGGAAGCGGCCGATACCCAGCTCGCGCATGAAGTCGGCCAGGCGCTCGGCCTGGGTGCCGACGTCGTAGCTGATGTTCGCGGGCTTGCTGCTGTCACCGAAGCCCGGTAGGTCGACGGCGATGACGTGATAATCCTTTGTGAGGAAACGGGCGAAGCGCGGCCAGTTGCTCTTGTCGGCCCCGAAACCGTGGATCAGCAGAATGGTCTGCGCCTTTTCCGGTCCGCCCTCGTAATAGGTGATGTCCAGGTCGTCGACCTGAAGGCTGTTGGTCGAGAGCCTGGCGTGTGCGCTTTCGACGTATTGTGCCGTGGCCAGCAGGGTGGAGGGGAACGCATACAGGACGCCAGCGGCGACGGCTATCAACAGGAGAAGGGCCAGAAGGGCTTTCTTCATGAGAAGTCCTTATTACCAAATCGGGTCGGTGTGCTTTACGCTAGCATTTTGCGGCTCTAAGCATGGCCGTTCTTTCTTCTGGCGAGCGAGACTACCGATGCCTGATTGCTCCACGATGATCCGTGCGGCGCTGTTGCTGGTGACTTTCTCCATTCCCATGGCTGGTGTGGCGGCTGGCAAGTGCGAGCGCCTGGTGGCCACCGGCAATCCCGAGTACCCGCCTTACCTGTGGCGCGATCCGGCGCAGCCGGAGCGATTGATCGGCGCCAATGCCGATCTGCTGGAGCAGATCGGCAAGGCCGTCGGCGTCAACGTCCGGGTGATCTATTCGGGCTCCTGGGCGCGGGCCCAGGAAGAGGCGCGGCTGGGGCGAGTGGACCTGATCGCCGGCGCCTTCCTTACGCCCGAGCGTCTGGAAACCATGGACTACATCCATCCGGCCTTCCTCACCACCGACAATGTGGTGTGGATGCGCAAGGATGCGGTGTCTCCCTACAAGAGTCGGGACGACCTGAAAGGTCTGAAGGGCGGCACCCTGGTGAATAACAGCTTCGGTCCGGACTTCGACGCCTTCGCCAAGCAGGAGCTGACCCTGGAAGAGGTGCCCAGCCTGACCCAGGCGTTCCAGAAACTGTTGCTCAAGCGTTCTGATTACGTGATCTACGAGCACTATCCCGGCCTCGCCGTCGCCGATACCCTCGGCATGGCCGATGACCTGCAGCCGCTGGAACCGCCGATCTCCAGCGAAGGTCTGTACCTGACGGTTGCGCACAACTCGGCCTGCAATGACCCGTGGCTGCGCGGACAACTGGCTAAAAAGATGACAGAATTGACGGCCGCCGGAGTTCCGCAGCGCCTGCTGCAGGACAACCTGGCCCGCTGGAAGGCGCAGCAGTTGCAGCCTGCCGGCACTCCCACCCAGTAGGACAACAGATTTCGTGATCAATCGACGGATGATGGTCGCCGGCCTGGCTTTGTTTGCATTGGCCGGCTGTGCGACGAACGACCCGGCACCCAACGAGCAGATGCGCCTCACCGAGCAGGCGCTGGAACAGGCAAAGGCCGTGGGTGCGACCGATGATGTGGCCGAGTTCAAGCTCGCCGAAGACAAGTACCAGGCGGCCAAGGGTGCCCTGGCGGTTGGCTCGCACAAGAAGGCCCGGCAACTGGCCGAACAGGCCGAGCTCGATGCCCGCCTGGCCGAAGCCAAGGAACTGACGCGCAAGAGCGCCGAGCAACTGGCTGAACAGAGCAAGAGCATCAACCGACTGCGTAAACAGTTGGGAGAAGTGCAATGACTCCCGCACAACTGTTGCGCCGTGGTTCCTCGTGGGCGGGGGCGCTGGGCGCCCTGGCGCTGCTGGCCGGTTGCGCCAACAGCCACCTCAGCGACAAGTCTCTGGAGCAGGCCCGCAGCCAGTTTCAGGCGGTGAAGGAAGATACGTCCGTGCTGCGCAGCGCGCCCAAGGACGTGATCCGCGCCGGCGAGTCGCTGGCCCGTGCCGAGCGCCTGTCCAACTACTGGGGCAGCAGCGATGACGTGCTGCAGTATTCCTACCTCAGCCAGCGCTAC
The DNA here is from genome assembly GCF_057180225.1 of Pseudomonas sp. BB438. Classification (NCBI taxonomy): domain Bacteria; kingdom Pseudomonadati; phylum Pseudomonadota; class Gammaproteobacteria; order Pseudomonadales; family Pseudomonadaceae; genus Pseudomonas; species Pseudomonas sp. BB438. The sequence goes on along the minus strand of NZ_CM170001.1, from coordinate 4,399,599 downwards.
AGCGAGATCGCCCGCGAGCACAGCAACCTGGCATTGAACCAGGAACGCCTCGGCAAGCAGCAGATGGAGCGCGAGCGCCTGCAATTGGCAATGCGCGAAGCGCGCCTGCTCAACGTGCAGGAGCAGAGCAAGTGGCTCGAGCAGCAGATGGTCAGCCTCGCGACCAATGAAACCGAGCGCGGCCTGGTGTTGACTCTGGGCGACGTGCTGTTCGACAGCGGCGAAGCGGACCTGAAGCCTGCGGCCAACCGCACCGTGCTCAAGCTGGTGCAGTTCCTCCAGCTCAACCCGCGGCGGGTGGTCCGTATCGAGGGTTACACCGACGCCGAAGGTGAGCGCGAACAGAACCTGCAACTGTCCAGGGATCGCGCCCAGGCCGTGGCAGATGCGCTGACTGACCTGGGTGTGGACGAGAAGCGCGTCCAGGTGCAGGGCTATGGCGAGGCCTATCCAGTCGCGGACAACGCCTCGTCCCTGGGGCGTGCGCAGAACCGTCGCGTGGAAATCGTCTTCTCCGACGAGAAGGGCCAACTCGGCGCCGAACGCTGATTCCCCGCGCAATATCTCGACACAGGAAAACCCCGGCAGCCTCGGCTCCGGGGTTTTTCGTTAGGGGGATCTCGAAATCTTTCGAGTGGCAGCTTGGCGAAAATGACCAGGTGCGACTAATCCCCTCAGGGGAGCTGCAAACGAGAGAACGTGATGTCATCGGAAAAGAAGCTTTTCAATGTAATCGTGGCGGATCCGCAGCCGATGATCGGTTGGGGTCTGGAGCGCTATCTGCTGGAGCGCGAACTGGCGCAGGTGAAGGCCTTCGTGAGCGACACCGACAGCCTGCTGGATGTACTGGCTGCTCATCCGGAGGTTGATTTGGCCATCGTCGAGCTGGCGCTGCCCGGCGCCCGTGGGCGTGACGGCGTGCACCTGATCGAATGGCTGCAACGCCATCATCCGGATGTCCCTGTACTGGTCTATTCGGTGATGGGGGCGCCGCTGCTGGCGAGCGCTGCGGTGAAATGTGGTGCGGTGGGCTACGTCTGCAAGCGCAACCCGTTATCCCTGCTGGACGAAGCCATCGCCCGGATACGCAAGGGCGAGACCTACATCGACCCGATGCTGCGGCCACCGCGCCATACGGGTAAGCCGCTGAGTCCGACCGAGGTTGATATCATCCGCCGACTGGCCCATGGCGCCACGGTGGGCGAGATCGCCGAGCGCACCAACCGCAGTGTCTCCACCATCAGCACACACAAGCGCAACGCCATGCAGAAGCTCGGCCTCACCACTGATGCACAATTGGTGGTGGCGGGGCTGCTGGACTGGCTCGGGGAGATCTGAGCGGGCAGGGCGGCGCAACTGTATCGGACGGAATGTTTCGGACTGTTCTGGAACAGTTTGTACTTTTTGGCTACTGTTTCGGTTCAATGCCCGAGAGATGGCCGTCATGTCCAATCTGCTGTTGTATCAGCGCATCGCCCAGCAACTGGCGGAAGACATCCGTCGAGGTGTCTACCAGCCGGGCGAGCGTGTGCCATCCGTGCGCAAGCTGAGCACACAGCTCAATGTCAGCCATGCCACGGTGCTCCAGGCCTATGCCACCCTTGAAGACCAGGGGCTGATCCGTGCGCGTCCGCAGTCCGGCTTCTATGTGCACCGCACGCCGGCGCTGACCGCCTCGACGCCGGACATCGCCCGCGTCGAGCGGCCCGGCCTGGTCACCCGCAGCAGCATCATCAACCAGGTGCTCGCCGAGGCACGCCGTGAAGGTGTGTTCCCGCTGGGCGCTGCCGTGCCGCATGTGGACTACCTCCCGGTCCGCGCGCTGCACCAGCAGTTGGCCAAGGTCACACGGTTCTCCAGCCCGCGGGCCTTCAGCTACATGTTCAGCCCCGGCTACGAGCCGCTGCGTCGCCAGGTGGCGATCCGCATGCGCGATGCCGGCGTGGTGGTTGATCCGACCCAAGTGACCATCACCCATGGCTGCGTGGATGCCATCCATATGGCCTTGCGCGTGATGACCCGCCCGGGCGACCTGATCGCTACCGAGTCGCCGAGCTACTATGGCCTGCTGCAACTGGCCGACATCCTCGGCCTGAAGGTCATCGAGATTCCCAGCGACCCGCTGACCGGCATCAGCCTGGAAGCCCTGCAACTGGCCGCCAACCAGTGGCCGATCAAGGCGCTGGTCCTGACCGCGCGCCTGAGCAACCCGCTGGGCGGTACCATCCCGGAAGACCGGCAGAAAGCGCTGCTCAAACTCACCGCCGAGCACAACATCGGCGTGATCGAGGACGATATCTACGGCGAGCTGATGTTCGACCAGGGGCAGACCAAATCGCTCAAGGCCCACGACCGTGACGGCCGCGTGGTCTACTGCTCGAGCTTTTCCAAGACGATTTCCCCCGGCGTGCGCATTGGCTGGATCATCACCGAGCGCTACCAGGAGGAGATCCGCCGCCTGCAGACCTTCACCACGCATTCGGCCTGCACCGTCACCCAGATGGGCGTGGCGGCGTACCTGGAGAACGGCGGCTATGACCGGCACCTGCGCTACATCCGCCAGGAGTACCGCAAGAACATGACCGCCTACCAGTTGGCGGTGCAGCAGTACTTCCCCGAAGGCACGCAGATGACCCGGCCGAAGGGCGGCTTCATCCTCTGGGTCAGCCTGCCGGCGAAGGTGAATACCAAGGAACTGCACGTGCGCGCGCTGGAGCAGGGCATCAGCATCGCGCCGGGGCTGATCTTCAGTAACACCGAGCAGTTCAACAACTGCCTGCGCCTGACCTGCGGCATCCCGTGGGACCGTGAGGCGGAGCGGGCGATCATGACCCTCGGCATGCTGGCCAACCAACTGTGCCAGGAGGAGCTGATCGCAGCCTGACAGTTGTTCGGTGTATCCGCACAGCGTGTGCCATGGACATACGACCGCGAACGGTCGTGCGGCCCGTGACGTTTTCGTCGGTGGAATCGACCCGTTTGCTTCGGGTTTCTCGTCCAAGGATGAATGAATCCTCGACGAGACCGACGCCGTGCCGCTCGACAGTCAGCCCTTCCTGCCATCAGGCCCCTGGAAATCCAGTGCTGCGCCGGCCTGCGCGACATCGGCGATACCGGATGGCTGGCGCACTGCCTGCAGACACCCGTACCGACACGGATCGAGAGCGTTGAAGATATCCACCAGGGATGAAAGCGACGCGGCATTGCTGCGGCGTTACCGACAAGGCGACGCCGAGGCCTTCGGTGAGCTCTATGCTCGCCATCGCCTCGGCCTCTTCCGCTTCCTCTGCGGGCTGTGCGGCGACCACGCCCAGGCCGAGGAAGTTTTTCAGGAAACCTGGCTGAGCCTGATCCGCAGCGACAGCCAGCCGCTGGGCGCCGCCAGCTTCAAGACCTGGCTGTACCAGATTGGCCGTAACCGTCTGATCGATCACTGGCGCAAGCTGGGGCGGCACCAGGGCCGCCAGGAAAGTTTCGACGAGCAACTGCACGGCGAGGCGCTGGCGGGCGAGAGTGTCGATCCTGAGCGCGAGCTCAGTCTGTCCCGCGACCAGCAGCGTCTGCAGGGGGCTCTGGAGGCGCTGCCGGAGGAACAGCGCGAGGTATTTCTGCTGCGCACCCACGGTGACCTCGAGTTGAACGAGATTGCCGAGCTGACGCGAACCCCGGCTGAAACGGTGAAGAGTCGGCTCCGCTATGCGATGCAGAAACTACGTCGGTTGTTGTCCGATCCGTCGGTGACCGAGGAGGTGAACCCATGAACCGCGATTCGCATGAGCAGGAACTGCTCGAGCACTATCGCCGGCATAGCGACGAGCAGCCGTCGGCGCAGCTGGACGCGCGAATCCTCGCCGCCGCCCGTGCTGCCGTGAAGGAGAGGCAGCCCGGTTTCGCCCAGCGCCTGCACCACTGGCTGCTGGGCGCCGGCAGCCGACAGCGCTGGGGCGTCGCCGTCGCTGGCCTGGCGACCCTGGGGATTGGCCTGAGCCTGACCCTTCGCACCTTCGAGGAGGCGCCGAATCGCTTCGATGCGCCCGTCGCGCCGGCGATGATGCGCGCGCCAGCTCCCGCGCCTGTCATGGCGCCACCGGCCGCTCCGGCTGCCGCACCCTATGCGGCGGAACCGAGCATGGCTGCGCCGCCGATGGACAGTGCCGCGAACGGCGCGGCGCCTGACGAGCTCGCCAAGCCTGCGCCGATGAGCAAGAAAATGGCGGTGGAGAGTGCGAAGGCAGAGGCTCGCGCGCTGACTGACGCCCCGTTGCAGGCTGACGGGAAGGCCCAGGGGATGTTGCAAGCATTCGCAGAGCCGAGCGACGAGCCGCGCGCCAGCCTGCTGCGTCTTCGGGACTTGCAGGACAAGGGGCGGAAGGAGGAGGCTGAACGTGTGCGAGCGAGTCTCCGGCAGCGCTTTCCGACCCTGGAAATCGACAAGGCTCTGAAGGAACTGCCTGACAAGCCTTGATCAATGACAGGCCGGGTTCAGTGCCGGTCTGTCAGACTTGTCCTCAGTAATGCCTTGTCATGGCAAGACTCTTGCTCTGCCACGCAGCACGCGCCAGCATTGCGCGGTTTTTCTGACGGTCCGCTCCATGAAGAAGTCCCGAATCCTTGTCATTGCCAGTCTGTCCCTGCTGCTTGCCGCCTGTGGCGATGAGCACAAGGACAAGGCTGCCACTCCGGCTACCGCTCCAGTTCCGGCGCCCAGCCCGGCCGCCGCACCCGCAGCGGTGACTCCGGCACCGGCGCCGAAACCGGCCGCTGAGCAGCCACGTGAGTCGGAGGCCAAGCCGGCAGCGGCCAAGGTGGTCGCGTCCCCCAAGGCTCCTGCGGTCGAGGCGTCCATCAAGCCCGAAGCCAAGGCACCCTCGAAGACACCGGCGCAGGTGAAGAAGCCAGTCGATCCCGTCGTCAAGCAACCCTTGCCGCCGGTGAAACTTGACCTGCGTCTGCCTAAGGAAATGGTCCACCAGCTGGAGCCGGACAGATCGGTGACCGAGCTGGAAGACAAGCCGTTGCTGCCGCAGATGTTCGGCGAGAAGACCGGAGAAAGTCCGTTCCAAGTGGGTGGCCGGCTGATTCAGCGCGAGCCCAACGAGCGCGAAACCGGTGACGACAGTTGGCATTCGGACATCCGTGGTGCCGAGCTGCAGTTCAAGTTCCGAAATTAGACGTCCGGACATCCTGTAGGAGCGCGCCGTGCTTGCGATCGTGTGCGAGGCGCACTCCTACAGAAAGTTCTTCCGGGCTTAGAAGCGGTGTACGCCCCCGCGAATCGCCTCGAACAGTGTCCCGTCCAGTGGCCGGTAGACCGCTTCGCCGGGCAGTCGCACGAACAGCGCTTCGCTGACGGCTGACGGGTCGTAGGCGTTGCGCTTGAGGTCGGTCTTCTTGTACTTGAAGGTCCCGGTGGTCTCCACCTGGGCCAGCAGGCGCAGGAACAGGGGTACGGCGTAGGCCGGCAGCTCACGATCCAGGTGTGCTGCCAATTGCGCGGCGTCGAAGTTGGCGTCGTCGGCGAGGCGCAGCGCGGCCATGCCGCAGCGGCCGTTGGTGCCGGGAATCTCCACGCCGTAGACCACCGCATCTTCCACGCCGGGGAAAGCACCCAGGGCGTTTTCCACCTCGGTGGTGGAAACGTTCTCGCCCTTCCAGCGGAAGGTGTCGCCCAGGCGGTCGACGAACTGGGTGTGCTTGAAGCCGATGTCGCGCATCAGATCGCCGGTGTTGAACCAGGTATCGCCTTCCTTGAACACGTTGCGATAGATCACCGCCTCGCTCTTGGCCGGATCGGTGTAGCCATCGAACGGCCACTTGTCGCTGATCTCGCTGATCAGCAGGCCGGCCTCGCCCTTGTCGACCTTCTCCATGAAGCCCTTGGCGTTGCGCACCGGCTGGTCGTTCTCCAGGTCATAGCGCACGATCGCGTAGGTTGCTGGCGAGAAGCCCACTGTATTGTCGAAGTTGAATACATTGGTGAAGCCGATATTGCCTTCGCTGGAGGCGTAGAACTCGGTGATGCGCTCGATGCCGAAGCGCTCCTTGAACTCGTTCCAGATCGACGGACGCAGCCCGTTGCCGATCATGCAGGTCAGGCTGTTGCCACGTTCTTCCGCGCACTGCGGCTGGTTGAGGAGGTAGCGGCATAGCTCGCCGATATAGCCGAAGCAGGTCGCCTGGTAGGTCTGTACGTCCTTCCAGAAGGCGCTGGCGGAGAACTTGCGGCGCAGGGCGATGGCCGCGCCCCCGGCCAGCACGGCGCTCCAGCAGACGGTCACGGCGTTGTTGTGGTAGCAGGGCAGGGTCAGGTAGAGCACATCGCTGTTGGTCAGCCCGAGCCCGGAATGGCCGAAGCCGCCATAGGCCTTGATCCACTTGCCGTGGCTCATGATCGAGGCTTTCGGCAGGCCGGTGGTGCCGGAGGTGTAGATGTAGAAACACGCGTCCTTGAGGCGTACCCGCGCGGTTTCCGGCAGGTTGTTCGAATCCTGCTCCTGGGCCAGGCGCATCAGACTGTGCCAGCCGGCTGGCGGCTGCGCGGAGTCATCGTCGTCGGCGATCCAGTAGCAGTGACCGCCGCTGTTCTCCAGGGCCGGCCGGACGTCTTCGAAGGCCTCGCGCAGCTCCTCGCCGACCACGAAATGGCTGGGCTTGACCAGGTTGAGGCTGTGGCTGAGCACCTGGCCGCGCTGGGTGGTGTTCACCAGCGCGCCGATGGCGCCGAGCTTGGCCAGGGCGGCGAGCACTACCATGAGTTCGGCACGGTTCTCCAGCATCACCGCGACCACGCTGGCGTGGCCGACGCCCTCGGCCTGGAAGGCCCGCGCCAGGCGGTTGGCCCAGCCGTTGAAGAGGGCGTAGGACAGTCGCCGGCGTTCATCGATCAGTGCGGGACTGTCCGGGTAGAGGCGCGCGGCGCGTTCCAGCGCCCAGCCCAGGGATAGGTTCTTCTCGCGGTTGCGGATGCCGGTGTAGTACAGGCCGCGCAGCATGCGGGGCACGCGGCCCAGGGTAGCCGGCAGGTGGGCGAGAAATCGGGTCGGGGTGATGATATCGGCATGAGACATTGACGCGTGCCCTTGTTGTCATTGTTGTCCGTGGCGTGCAGACATTTCTGCGCGACTCTAGGTCGCTCCCTGACGCTCGGCTATGGCCCTGGTGCGCACGGCGCAAGTCAGATCGGCAAACCTGCCGATAAGCGTTCATCGCAGTCTAGGGAAGGTTGGACTGACGGCCAGGGCGGGATTGTGTCGATTGGTAAGCGGCGCGGGCGGCTGCAGGAGAGGGGCAGGGCGGGCCGGTGCGGTGATCCGCCCTGCAGTGTCGCGTCAGTCGAGGAACAGGTCGGGCACCAGGCTGCCGCCGTTCGGGTCGAAGCGGTAGTGCTCGAAGTCGGTCTGGCCCTGTTCGCGCAGGATGTCCTCGTCGATCAGCAGGCGGCCGCTGATGGCACGTTCGCTGCTGGAGAGGATGGCGTAGGCGGCGTCGGCCATGATCGCCGGCGTGCGTGCGCGCTTGAAGGCATCACGGCTGCCCAGTTCGAACTCGATGGCGGCGGTGGCGATCATCGTCTTCGGCCACAGGGCGTTGACGCTGATGCCGTACTTCTTGAACTCCTCGTGCATGCCCAGGGTGAGCATGCTCATGCCGTACTTGGTGACGGTGTAGGGACCGTGCTGGGCGAACCACTTGCCGGCCAGGTTGATCGGCGGCGAGAGGCTGAGGATGTGGCCCTTGCTGGCTTTCAGGTAGGGCAGCGCGGCCTGGCTGCAGACCATCACGGCGCGGGTGTTGATCTGGTACATCAGGTCGAAGCGCTTGGGCTCCAGGCGCTCCACGCCCACCAGCTTGATGGCACCGGCGTTGTTCACCACCGCGTCGATCCCGCCGAAGTGTTCGGCGGCGCGGGCCATGGCGTCGCGTACGGCATTCTCGTCGCGCACGTCCAGTTGCAGGGCCAGCGCCTTGCCGCCCGCGGCCTCGACTTCCTCGGCGACGCTGAAGATGGTGCCCTCGAGTTTCGGGTGGGGCTCGGCGCTCTTGGCGGCGATGACGATATTGGCGCCGTCGCGAGCGGCGCGCAGGGCGATCTCGCGGCCGATGCCACGGCTGGCGCCGGTGATGAAGAGGGTTTTGCCGGTCAGGGACATGATTGGGGCTCCGTGTTCTTGTGGTCTTGTTCTGACGGATGGGGCTTGTAGGCGCGAGCTTGCTCGCGAACCCGGGCCCCGCAGCGGGGAGTGTTCGCGAGCAAGCTCGCTCCCACGAAATAGCGAAAAGCGGTTCAGGCGGACTCCAGCGCTTCAACCTCCACCAGCAACTGTCGGGATTTCACCTGTTCGCCCTTGCTCACCTGCACGCGGCGGATCACGCCGTCGACGCCGGCCTTGAGCGGGTGCTCCATCTTCATCGCTTCGAGCACCAGCAGTAGCTGGCCCTTGCTGACCCGCGTGCCTTCGGCCACCAGCACGTCGACGATGGCGCCATCCATCGGTGCCTTCACGGTGCCGGAGCCGGCGCCGGCGGCGATGCCAGCCGGTTCGTGGGTGACGTCCAGCAGCTCCAGGTTGCCGTCTGCGCCGTACAGCCAGAGGTGTGCGCCTTCACGATGGAAGGGCAGGCGGCGGCGGATGCCGTCGGCTTCCAGGATGGCGTCTCCGTTCTCCTCGCCCAGCAGGCGCAGGGTGATCTCGCTGTCGCCGATGCGGGCCAGCAGCGTCGGCCGGGGACCATGCTCGCGGACGTGCAGTTCGACGACGAATTTCTCCTCGCCGTGCTTGAGCGCGAAGCGCCACGGCGCGCTGCCTGCACTGCGCCAGCCGGACAGACCCGGCTGGTGCGCACGGTCACTGGCCGAAGCCTGGTAGAGCAGGGCGGCGGCGCAGGCCAGTTCCAGCGCTTGCGGCTGGCGCGGGGCCAGGCTCGGGTCGCCGGCGAACTGCTCGCCGATGAACGCAGTGGTGGCCTTGCCGGCAGCGAACTCCGGGTGCTTGAGCAGATTGGCGAGGAACCGCTGGTTGCCGGTCACGCCCAGCAGCACGCAGTCCTCGACGGCGCGGACCAGCTTGCGCCGGGCCTCGTCGCGGGTGGCGCCATAGGCGATGACCTTGGCCAGCATCGGGTCGTAGAACGGTGTCACTGGCTGGCCTTCGCGCAGGCCGTGGTCGATGCGGATGCCGTCCAGCTGCGGCGGCGTCCAGCGCAGCACCTGGCCGGTCTGCGGGAGGAAACCATGGCCGGCGTCCTCGGCGTACAGGCGCACTTCGATGGCGTGGCCCTTGAGCTGAATCTGCTCCTGAGTCAGTGGCAGCGGGTGGCCTTCGGCGACGCGGATCTGCCAGGCCACCAGGTCCTGGCCGGTGACCAGTTCGGTGACCGGGTGCTCCACCTGCAGGCGGGTGTTCATTTCCAGGAAGTAGAAGGCGCCGCTGGCATCGAGCAGGAACTCCACCGTGCCGGCGCCCAGGTAGTTCACCGAGGCAGCGGCCTTCACCGCGGCCTCGCCCATGGCGGCGCGCAGTTCCTCGTTCAGCACCGGGCAGGGCGCTTCCTCGATGACCTTCTGGTGGCGGCGCTGCACCGAGCAATCGCGCTCGCCGAGGTAGACGATGTGGCCGTGGCTGTCGCCGAACACCTGGATCTCCACGTGGCGTGGCTGCACCACGGCTTTCTCCAGGATCAGCTCGCCGCTGCCGAAGGCGTTCTGCGCTTCCGAACGCGCGGTGCGCAGCTGTTCGGCGAGGTCTTCGCTGCGGGTCACCAGGCGCATGCCGCGCCCGCCACCGCCGGCGCTGGCCTTGATCATCAGCGGGTAGCCGATGCGCTGCGCTTCGCGGGTCAGCGTGGCGTCGTCCTGCTCGGCGCCTTCGTAGCCGGGAATACAGGGTACGCCGGCTTCGAGCATGGCGATCTTCGACAGGCGCTTGCTGCCCATCAGGTGGATGGCTTCCACGCCGGGGCCGATGAAGGCGATGCCGGCGGCCTCGCAGGCGCGGGCGAAGTCGGCGTTCTCCGAGAGGAAACCGTAGCCGGGGTGGACGGCGCCGGCGCCGGTGCGCTTCGCCGCGTCGAGTATCGCTTCCGGCTTCAGGTAGGACTGGCCCACCGGGGCTGCGCCGATGCACACGGCCTCGTCGGCCAGTTGCACGTGGCGGGCGTTGGCGTCGGCCTCGCTGTACACGGCCACGGTGCGGTAGCCCAGGTCGTGGGCGGTGCGGATCACCCGGCAGGCGATCTCGCCACGGTTGGCAATCAGGATCTTGTCGAAGCTGGGCATGGTGGCTATTTCCCTCTCCCCAGCCCTCTCCCTGAAAGGAGAGGGGGTTGTCTGGCGTGCGCGCTGAATCACTGCGCCCAGTTCGGTTTGCGTTTCTGCACGAAGGCCAGGGTGCCTTCGGCGCCTTCCGCGCCAGTCACCGCGGCGGCGAACTGGCGGGCCGCGTCGTCCAGCAGCGGGCCGAGTGCGTCGGTCTCGGTGGCCAGTAGCAGGGCCTTGGTGGCGGCGTTGGCGCCGGGAGCGCAGCGGCGGACCTGGTCGAGGCTTTCTGCCAACTGCTCGCCAAGGCTCTCGGCGCTGTCAGCACAGACATGCACCAGGCCCAGGCGCAGCGCCTCGCGGCCATCGAAGCGGGCGGCAGTAAGGGCCAGGCGGCGTGCCTGGGTCAGGCCGATGCGCTTCACCACGAAGGGCGCGATCTGCGCCGGCAGGATGCCGAGGCTGGTTTCCGGCAGGCCGAACTGCGCGTCCACCGCCGCCAGGGCGATGTCCGAGACGCAAGCGAGACCGAAGCCGCCGCCGAGCACCGCGCCTTCCAGCACGGCGACCAGCACCTGGGGCTGCGCCTGGGCTTCCTCCAGCAGGCCACCGAAGGCGCGGTTCAGCGCGGCGTAGGCGTCGGGACCGGCGGCGCGGGCGCCGGCCATGTCCTTGATGTCGCCGCCGGCGCAGAAGTGCCCGCCAGCGCCGCGCAGGACGATGGCGCGCACCGCGCGGTCGTCGCGCACGGCGGCGAACACCGCGCGCAGTTCGCTGACCATCGCCAGGCTCATGGCGTTGCGGCTGTCCGGGCGGTTCAGGGTGACGTGCAGCACGCCGCTGTCCCGTTCCAGCAGCAGGGTTTCGCAGTTCGGCAGGGTCATGGTCTCAGCCCTTCTTCTTGCCCGGCAGGGTGCCCATCAGCTTGCAGATGATGCCCAGCATGATTTCGTCCGCGCCGCCGCCGATGGACACCAGGCGAGTGTCTCGATAGGCGCGGGCAATCGGGTTTTCCCACATGAAGCCCTGGCCGCCCCAGTACTGCAGGCAGGCGTCGGTGACTTCGCGGGCCAGGCGGCCGACCTTGAGCTTGGCCATGGAGGCCAGGCGGGTCACGTCCTTGCCGCGGATGTACTGCTCGGTGGCCTGGTAGGTGAGGGCGCGCAGGCACTCGATCTCGGTCATCAGCTCGGCCATGCGGAAGTGGATGACCTGGTTGTCGATCAGCGCCTGGCCGAAGGTCTTGCGCTCCTTGCAGTAGTCGATGGTGGCGTTGACGCAGTACTCCAGGCCCTTGATCCCGCTGGCGGCGCCGAACAGGCGTTCTTCCTGGAACTGCAGCATCTGCATCATGAAGCCCGCGCCCTCGGCGCCGATGCGGTTGCGCTGTGGGACGCGCACGTCGTCGAAGAACACCTGGGCGGTCTCCGAGCTGCGCATGCCCAGCTTGTCCAGGTGCGGGCTGACGCTGATGCCCTTGGACTTCATCGGCACCATGATCAGCGACTTGTTGACGTGGGGCTTGTCGTCGGAGGTGTTGGCCAGCAGGCAGATGAAGTCGGCAGACGGCGAGTTGGTGATCCACATCTTGCTGCCATTGATGATGTAGTCGTCGCCATCCTTGCGCGCGGTAGTCTTGAGGCCCGCCACGTCGGAGCCGGCGCCGACTTCCGAGACGCCGATGCAGCCGACCATCTCGCCGGCAATGGCCGGGCGGAGGAACTCCTCGCGCAGCTCGTCGGAGCCGAAGCGCGCCAGGGCCGGGGTGCACATGTCGGTCTGCACGCCCAGGGCCATGGGCACGCCGCCGCAATGGATGGTGCCGAACTCTTCGGCGGCCACCACCGAGTAGCTGTAGTCCAGGCCCATGCCGCCGAATTTCTCCGGCTTGGAGATGCCCAGCAGGCCCAGGTCGCCGGCTTTCTTGAAGACCTCATGGATCGGGAAGCGCCCGGCCTTTTCCCACTCGTCGACGTAAGGATTGATCTCGCGTTCGACGAAGTTGCGGACGGTGCGGCGGAGTTCTTCGTGTTCCTGGGTGAAGATCATTGTTGTTGTTCTCCTTTAGCCTGAGTTGTTCCCTTGCCCTCTCCCCAACCTTCTCCCTGAAGGGAGAGTGGGCTGTTCGGCGCGGGCTGGAAATTCGCTTTACGCCGGGTTGCTTTGGCTCCCTCTCCCTTCAGGGAGAGGGCGGGGGGAGAGGGGCTCTTGCCCGCCTTCCCGTCAGAACCTCGCTACCCCAAAACTATTTCCCTTCAGCGGCCGCACGGCCGCCTCCGCGCAGATGTCCAGCAGGTAGCCGAGCAGCACGCGGGTGTCGCGCGGATCGATCAGCCCGTCGTCCCACAGGCTCGCCGTGCCGTAGAGCGCGGTGGACTGGGCGTCGAGCTTCTGCGCGGTCATCTGTTCGAGCATGTCGAGCATCTTCGGGTCGGGTTCCTTACCCTCCTTGGCGTGCTTCTCCTCGGTGACGATGCGCAGCACCTTGCCGGCCTGTGCGCCGCCCATCACGGCGGTGCGGCTGTTGGGCCAGGCGAAGATGAAGCGCGGGTCCAGCCCGCGGCCGCACATGGCGTAGTTGCCGGCGCCGTAGGAGCCGCCGACCACCAGGGTGAGCTTGGGCACGGTGGCGTTGGCCACCGCCTGGATCATCTTCGAACCGTGCTTGATCACGCCCAGGCGCTCGGATTCGGTGCCGACCATGAAGCCGGTGGTGTTATGCAGGAACAGGATCGGCGTGTTGCTCTGCTCGCACAGCTGGATGAACTGCGCCGCCTTGGCCGCGCCCTGCGGGGTGATCGGGCCGTTGTTGCCGATCAGGCCGCAGGCATGGCCTTCGATGTGCAGGTGGCCGCAGACGGTCTGGCTGTCGAATGAGTGCTTGAAGTCGAGGAAGCGCGAGCCATCGGCGATGCGCGCAACGATCTCGCGCACGTCATAGGGCTTCTTCGGGTCCGCCGGAACCACGCCGAGCAGCTCCTCGGCCGGGTGCAGCGGGGCGTCCCAATCCGTCTTCGGGCGCGCCGGCAGCTGGGCATTCCACGGCAGCGAGGCGAGGATCTCGCGGGCCAGGCGCACGCCATCGGCGTCGTTCTCCGCGAGGTACTCGGCCGTGCCGGCGACCTCGGCGTGCAGTTCGGCGCCACCCAATTCTTCATCGGTGGCGATTTCGCCGGTGGCGGCCTTGAGCAGCGGCGGGCCGGCGAGGAACATCTTGGCCTTGCCGCGCACCACCACCACGTAGTCCGACAGCCCCGGCTGATAGGCGCCACCCGCGGTGGACGAACCGTGCACCACGGTGACCTGCGGAATACCCATCGCCGACATGCGCGCCTGGTTGGCGAAGCCGCGCGCGCCCTCGACGAAGATGTCCGCCGCATAGTTCAGGTTGGCGCCGCCGCTCTCGGTCAGCGCTACCACCGGCAGCTTGTTCTCGAAGGCGATCTGCTGCAGGCGCAGGGTCTTCTTCAGGCCGGTGGGGGAGATGGTCCCGCCCTTGATCGCGCTGTTGCTGGCGGTCACCAGGCAGCGCACCCCGGCGATGTAGCCGATGCCCGAGATGATGCCGCCGCCGGCCTGGGTGCCGTCCTTGTCGTCGTGCAGCTTGTAGCCGGCCAGCGAGGCGATTTCGAGGAACGGCGCACCGGGGTCCAGCAGCAGGTTCAGGCGTTCGCGCGGCAGCAACTGGCCGCGCTTGTCGAACTTGGGCTTGGCCTCGGCGGCCTTGTCCAGCACCTTCTGTTCGACCTCGCGGAAACTCGCCACGGCAGCCAGCATGGCCTCGCGGTTGCGGGCGAAGTCCTCGCCCTGGGGATCGACTTCGGATTGGATGACCGGCATCGCTTACTCCTGATCCTTCAGTACATCGGGCAGGTAGGCACGGTGGAAGCCGTTGTAGGAACGGCTCTGCCCCGGCTTGCCCTTCGCCAGCGGGAAGGCGCGGCTGCCCTGGCTGGCGCCGCCGTCGATGCGGATGGTATTGCCGCTGATGAAGGCAGCGCCGGGGGAGAGCAGGAAGACGATGGCGGCGGAAACCTCCGATTCGGTACCGATGCGTTTGAGCGGCACGTGCTCGCGCAGGGTCGGGATCACCGCCTTGAACGCGCCTTCGTAGGTGTCCATGCCGCTGGACGCGACCCAGCCCGGCGCCACGGCGTTGACCCGCACGCCCGCGTGGCCCCACTCGATGGCGGCGGTCTTGGTGAAGTTCTCCATGCCGGCGCGGGCGGCGCCGGAGTGACCCATGCCGGGCATGCCGCCCCACATGTCGGCGAGCATGTTGACGATGCTGCCGCCGGTCTTGCTCAGGCTCTGGTTGAACACTTCGCGAGCCATGAGGAAGCCGCCGACCAGGTTGGTGCGCACCACGGCCTCGAAGCCCTTGAGGTTGATCGAGGCGAGCGGCGCGGGGTATTGCCCGCCGGCGTTGTTGACCAGATGATGGATCGGCCCGCGCTCGGCGATGACCTGCGCCACCAGCGCCTTCACCGCATCCTCGTCGCGGATGTCGCAGCTGTGCCAGCTGGCGCTGCCGCCGTCTTCGATGATTTCGCCGGCGCTCTTCTCCAGCTTCTCCGCCTTGCGCCCGACCAGCACCACGTGGGCGCCGAGTGCCGCCAACTCATGGGCGGTGCAGCGACCGATGCCGCTGCCGCCGCCGGTGACGATAATGGTCTGGCCGTCGAACAGACCGGGTTTGAAGATCGAGTCGTAGCTCATTGTTGTTGTCGTCCTACTGGCTCAGTTCATCGGCGATGTGCTGCGGCACCGCCACCGGGAATTCCAGCAACTGCTGGGCGAAGGCCTTGCCCTGCGGGTCGATGCGCAGGCTGGCGACACCGCCGCCGCCCAGGGCGTTCTCCAGCAGGAAATTCAGGCTGTGGGTGCCCGGCAGGTGCCAGCGGCTGACGCGGCCGAGCTGCGGGTCGAGCACGTGCTGCATCCATTCGGCTACCGAGCCTTCGCTCAGCGCCTCGGCGATCCATGGCAGGTACTCGGCCTTGCGTGCCATGACGCCGATGTTGCTGTGGTTGCCCTTGTCGCCAGAGCGGGCCACGGCCAGTTTCACCAGCGGCACGCTGGCCTGGGCCGGGCCAGTGGCCGCCGACACGGGGGTGTCGTCGGCCAGTGCGGACGGGTCGAAGCGATCGAGGGCGGGCAGAGTGACGCGCTGGCGCTGGCCATCGATCTCCACGGCCAGCTCGCAGCTGTCCTTGTCGATCAGGAAGGAGAACAGGCGAATCACCGGGTACACGGTGGGGCGGCCGCCGACGATGCCGGTCAGCCCCGGCGCCATGCCGGTGGCGGCCTGGGCGATCTCGCGGGAGAACAGCACCAGGGCTTCCTTGCGGCTGTGGCGCACGGCGAGCTTCACCACGATCTCGCGGTTGTCGCTGCGACGCCCGTGCGGACCGTAGGTGGCCTCGCTGCCGAGCAGTTCGATGCTGACCTCGCGGTACGGGCCCCAGCCACGTTCCATGAGGATTTCCTCGGTCTTGGCGATGATCGCCCGGCTGACCCGCTCGGCCTTCTTCACGGCGTCGATGCCGGCGATCAGGCAACTGGCGGTGCAGCGGAATCCATCCGGGTAGGTCGCGCTGACCTTGTACTGCCCGCTTGGCGGCAGGCCGCGGGCGCCGCTGACGGCCACGCGGTTGTCACCCACCGGGGCGAGTTCGACCTGGGTGAAGTCGCAGACCACGTCGGGCAGCAGGTAGGCGCGCGGATCACCGATCTCGTAGAGCATCTGCTCGCCCACCGACAGCGGTGTCACCAGCCCGCCGGTGCCCTGCGGCTTGGTCACGACGAAGTCGCCGCTGGCCTCTACTTCGATGACGGGAAAACCGATGTGCTCGTAGTCCGGCACGCTTTCCCAGTCGGTGAAGTTGCCGCCGGTGCACTGCGCGCCGCATTCGATGATGTGCCCGGCCAGTGCGGCCTGGGCCAGCTTGTCGTAGTCGTTCCAGGCCCAGCCGAATTCATGCACCAGGGCGGCGCTGACGACCGCGCTGTCGACCACGCGACCGGTGATGACGATATCGGCGCCAGCCTTCAATGCTTCCACTATGCCGGGAGCGCCGAGGTAGGCGTTGACCGACACGCACATCGGCGGCATCGGCGCGCCTGAGAACATCTCGCGGATGCCGGCCTTGGCCAGTTCGCCCAGGCGCGGCTGCAAATTGTCGCCATGCACCACGGCGATCTTCAGCGCTACGCCGGCCTTCTCGCAGGCCGCGGCGAGGGCGCTGGCGCAGGCCTGCGGGTTCACGCCGCCGGCGTTGCTGATCACGCGCACCTGTTTCGCCGCAAGGTCGCCCAGCAGCGGTGTCATCACCTCGACGAAATCGGTGGCGTAGCCTGCCTCGGGATTCTTCAGGCGGGCGCCGGCCATGATCGACATGGTGATCTCGGCGAGGTAGTCGAATACCAGGTAATCCATTTCCGCGCCGCGCACCAGTTGGGCGGCGGCGGTGGACGTGTCGCCCCAGAAGGCGGAGGCGCAGCCGATACGTACGGTTCTAGTCATTGTTCTGCCCGTGACGCTGAGTGATGGATCGACATTACCAAGCAAGCGCTTGGTTGAAAAGCCCCGAAAGTACGACAACCCCAACCATTGGATGGCCAAGCGCTTGCTTGGTTGGGGTTCGCGGGCTTACATTTCGTCAGACAACACAAGCACTTGCAGGGCGTTTCGATGAATCGCCCTGAGCAGATCGGCCGATGAGGCCAATGGGGAGAGAACAGCGTGGATGACCGCAAAGCTCGCGAAGTCATGCTGGAGCTGGTCGGGACCGGACAGATCACCGACCCGGAAAGCGCCCGCGGCAAGCTGTTGCACACGGCCGCGCACCTGTTCCGCAGCAAGGGCTACGAACGCACCACGGTGCGTGACCTGGCCGGCGCGGTGGGGATCCAGTCCGGCAGCATCTTCCACCACTTCAAGAGCAAGGACGAGATCCTGCGCTCGGTGATGGAGGAAACCATCCTCTACAACACCGCCCTGATGCGCGCTGCGCTGGCCGATGCCACGACACTGCGCGAGCGCCTGCTGGCGCTGATTCGCTGCGAGCTGCAGTCGATCACCGGCGGTACGGGCGAGGCGATGGCAGTGCTGGTCTACGAATGGCGCTCGCTGTCCGAAGAAGGCCAGGCCTACATCCTCAGCCTGCGCGACATTTACGAGCAGATGTGGCTGGAAGTGCTGGAAGAGGCGCGGGTTGCCGGTTTCAGCCAGGGCGATCCGTTCATCCTGCGGCGTTTTCTTACCGGGGCGCTGTCCTGGTCCATCACCTGGTTCCGCCCGCAAGGCAGTCTGACGCTGGACGAGCTGGCTGAGCAGGCATTGCTGCTGGTGATGCGCGAATAAGTTCGCCGTGGGCGGGAAACCGATCGCGGACTCCGTCCGCGATCGCTCAAGGCAGGTGCCGCGCTGATCAGATAATCCGCAGCGGATAACTGAACAGCAGCAGGTGCAGGCAGTTCACTGAGGCATGCAGCAGCACCGCCACAGCCAGCCTGCCGCTGAAGTGGAAGGCCAGGCCGTAACCCAGGCCGGCGATACCCGCAACCACGGCGAACAGCGGATTGATCGGCCAGTGCACCATGCCGAACAGCACACTCGCGGCCGTCACCCCGGCGATGGCGCCGAAGCGGCGCACCAGTTCGCTCTGCAGCAGGCCGCGGAAGAAGGCTTCCTCGGTCAGCGAGATCACGCAGACGTTGACCAGCATCCACAGCCAGAAACCGGGCGGCCATTTCGGGTTCCAGACCACCAGGCCACCGGCCACCGCGACCAGCGGCACGGCGAACAGCGTGGTGACGATGACGATGGCGGCGAAGTCCGGCGAGCGTCTTTCCGTCGGTACCGGGTCGCGGCGCAGCCACCAGGCGAGCAGCGTGGCGCCCACCAGTGCCTTGTCCCAGGACAGGTGCAGGGCATAGACGGGGGCGTCCGGGCTGAGCTGGCGCACCGGCCATAGCGTCCACGAGGTAGTGCCCGGCAGCAGGTGCGCGGCCAGGGCGACACTGAGTACGAGGCAGACGAGCCACCAGAGCAGGCGCGGCAGGCGATGCTCGCCGTAGAGGGTCCAGGCGACGTAGACGGCGCCGATCAGCAACCCCAGCGGCTGGACGAATCCCAGCGCGAATCCGCAGAGCAACAACACGCTTGGCAGCAGCGGCAGGAGTTTCCTGAGCATTCTTTCCTCCATCAAGGGAGGCGCAGTCTAGGCAATTTCGACCGCCGCTGGCCATCGCCGTGGCCAGTTTTTGACTGAAGCGTCAGTCAGTTAGGCAATTCTCACCGCTTGTCATCGGCTTCCTTGGCATCCATTTCGACATTGCGTTCGTGGATTCGCTTGAGCTGTTCCTCGGTGAGCGGGAGCTTTTTTGCGGTATCGCGCAGCATCATCAGTGCGCCGACGATGGAGCCCAGAGCTAGGGCGATGATCAACCAGGCATACCAGGGCATGGTCCCGTCTCCGACAGTGGTAAAGGAAAATCACGATACGCTGTGATTCAGACCTTGTCAGGCGCGTGGCGGTTCAGACTGTTCGTTTCAGGGAGGTCGCTGTCGTCCTTGAGCCTCACCCCACTCACCCGCAGGCGCAGCGCCTGCTGCAGCAGATGGGCGAGCTTGTATGCGGCCAGCGCGTACGGCAGGCCTTGTGGGCGGACGTTGGAGAGGCAGTTGCGCTCGCTGTCCATACGCCCCACACGCGGCTGCCAGGTGAGGTAGAGGCCGAGGCTGTCCGGCGAGCTGAGGCCGGGGCGTTCGCCGATCAGGACCAGCGCGAGTTTCGCCCCCAGCGCTTCGCCGATGCCGTCGCCAATGGCTACGCGGCCCTGCTCTGCGAGTACCACGGGCGTGTGCTGCCAGTCGGTGACGAAGCGCTCGCGCAGCGCGCTCAGCAAAGGCAGCGCGTGCTGCTGGACGGCGAAGGAGGAGAGGCCGTCGGCGATCACGATGACCAACTCGACCGTGGCCTGCTCACCTTTGAGGTGCCACTGGCAGTCCGGGTGCAGCGCGCGCCCCAGGTCCGGGCGCAGCAGATAGGTCTGGCGGTCCGGCGCCTCGCTGCGCGCACGCAGGACACGGAAGCCCTCGTGGGCCAGTGACTGCTGCAGCGCCTCGAAGTCCAGGGGGTGATGCACCGCGTCGCGCGCCTGCGCGTGGGCCAGGCCGAACTTGAGCACCTCGCGGGTCGGCAGGCTCGAGCCGACGCGGCCCAGCGCGATGCGCGCGGTGGTGTGCGCGCGCAGTTCGTCCCAGGGGTCGTTCTGGATCAGGTCCATGCGTTCCGGTTCCTCAGAAGGCCCGCAGCAGATCGTGGCCGGGGCCGATGGAGCGCAACTGGCCGGAGGGTTCGGTGATCGCCATCTTCGCCAGCCAGGCATCGAATTCCGGGGCGCGCTTCAGGCCCAGGGTGCTGCGCAGGTAGAGCGCGTCGTGGAAGGAGGTGCTCTGGTAGTTGAGCATGATGTCGTCGGCGCCGGGGATGCCCATGATGAAGGTGATGCCCGCCGCGCCCAGCAGGGTCAGCAGGCTGTCCATGTCGTCCTGGTCGGCTTCGGCATGATTGGTGTAGCAGACGTCGCAGCCCATAGGCACGCCCAGCAGCTTGGCGCAGAAGTGGTCCTCCAGCCCGGCGCGGATGATCTGCTTGCCGTCATACAGGTATTCCGGGCCGATGAATCCGACCACGCTATTGGTCAGCAGCGGCCGGAACTCGCGGGCCACGGCATAGGCGCGGGCTTCGCAGGTCTGCTGGTCGACCCCGTGATGACCGTTGGCTGAAAGCGCGCTGCCCTGGCCGGTCTCGAAGTACATGACGTTGTCGCCCAGGGTGCCGCGATTGAGCGACAGCGCCGCCTCGTGTGCCTCGCGCAGCAGGGCGAGGTCGATGCCGAAGCTCTCGTTGGTCTTCTGCGTACCGGCGATGGACTGGAACACCAGGTCGATCGGCGCGCCCGCCTCGATGGCCTGGATCTGCGAGGTGACGTGGGTGAGCACGCAGCTCTGCATGGGAATCTCGAAGCGCTGGCGCAGCTCGTCCATCATCCGCCACAGCTGCATCAGGGTGGCCTGCGAGTCGCTCGCCGGGTTGATGCCCACGACCGCATCACCGGCCCCGTAGAGCAGGCCGTCGAGCATGCTCGCGGCGATACCGCGCACGTCGTCCGTGGGATGGTTCGGCTGCAGGCGTACCGAGAGGTGGCCGGGCAGGCCGATGGTGTTGCGAAAGCGCGTGACCACGTGGCACTTCTTTGCCACCAGGATCAGGTCCTGATTGCGCATCAGCTTGCACACCGCGGCGGCCATCTCCGGCGTGATGCCCTTGGCGGCACGGGTGAGCGCGGCGCTGTCGGTGCTGTCCAGCAGCAGCCAGTCGCGGAAGTCGCCGACGCTGAGATGGCTGATCGGCGCGAAGGCGGCAGCGTCGTGGCCGTCGATGATCAGCCGGGTGACTTCGTCCTGCTCGTAGGGAATCAGCGCCTCGTCGAGGAAGCGCTTGAGCGGCACGTCGGCGAGGGCGATCTTCGCTGCCATGCGCTCTTCGTAGCTGTTGGCGGCCAGGCCCGCGAGGGCGTCGCCGGAGCGCGCCGGACTAGCCTTGGCGAGCAGGGTCTTCAGGTCGGCAAAGTGGTAGGTCAGGTGACCGATGGTAGTCTCGTACGGCATGCGAACATCCCGGTGACTGCACGCCGGCCGCGAAAACCGGCGCGCAGTGGGTGGCTGTCAGGCTCCTGTCAGCATAGCGTCCGCCGGGGCGCTGGCGCGATGGGCGGCGGTGAGCTGGAAGTAGACGAAGCCGGCGGCCATGAATGCCAGGAAGATCCCGGCGATCTGCAGGTTGAACCACACCATCGCTGCCAGGCACAGCACAGCCAGCGCCAGGGCAATGCCCGGCACCAGAGGGAAGCCCGGCGCGCGGAAGCTGCGTTCCAGGTCGGGCTCGCTGCGGCGCAGCTTGAACAGGCTGAGCATGCTCATGATGTACATGACGATGGCGCCGAATACGCTCATGGTGATCATCGCCGCGGTGAGGCTCATGCCTTGCAGGGCGATCAGGCCGTCGCTGTAGATCGCCGCGATGCCGACCAGCCCACCGGCGATGATGGCCCGGTGGGGCGTCTGGAAGCGCGAGAGTTTTGCCAGACCGCGCGGCAGGTAGCCGGCGCGGGCCAGCGCGAAGAACTGCCGCGAGTAGCCCAGGATGATGCCGTGGAAGCTGGCCACCAGGCCGAACAGGCCGATCCACACCAGCATGTGCAGCCAGCCGGAGTTCTCGCCTACCACCATCTTCATCGCCTGTGGCAGCGGGTCGTTGATGCCCGAGAGGGCCTTCCAGTCGCCCGCGCCGCCGGCGAACAGCATCACGCCGATGGCCAGCACCACGAGGGTCAGGATGCCGCTGACGTAAGCCTTGGGAATGGTGCGTTTCGGGTCCTTGGCTTCCTCGGCGGCCATGGCTGCGCCCTCGATGGCGAGGAAGAACCAGATGGCGAAGGGAATCGCTGCAAAGATGCCGCCGACGGCCGCGCCGCCGAAGCTGTCGGAGCCGGCCCAGCCATTGAGCACGAAGTTGCTGAAGCTGAAGCCCGGCGCCACCACGCCCATGAACACCAGCAGTTCAGCCACGGCGAGCACGGTCACCACCAGTTCGAAGGTCGCGGCGATGCTCACGCCGAGGATGTTCAGGGTCATGAAGATCAGGTACGCGCCGACTGCCGCGTGCTTGGGGTCGAGGGAAGGGAACTGCACGTTGAGGTAGGCGCCGATGGCCATGGCGATGGCCGGCGGGGCGAAGACGAACTCGATCAGCGTGGCGAGCCCGGCCACCAGCCCGCCTTTCTCGCCGAAGGCGCGGCGGCTGTAGGCGAAGGGCCCGCCCGCGTGGGGAATGGCGGTGGTCAACTCGGTGAAACTGAAGATGAAGCAGGTGTACATGGTCGCCACGAGCAGCGTGGTGACCAGGAATCCGAGGGTGCCGGCTACGCCCCAGCCATAGCTCCAGCCGAAATATTCACCGGAAATCACCAGGCCCACGGCGATACCCCAGAGATGCAAGGTGCCGAGGGTGGGTTTGAGTTGCGTGCTCATGCGAGGTCTCCAGGACAGAGGATGAAAGACACGACCCCGGCGTTCGTGCAGTGGTCGTGCCATTCGCCGGAACTCGGTCGCAAAGTGCCAGTTCGCGTCGTTTCGTGAACATTCGCCACCTGATTGCCTGCTTCGAGGCGGTGCGGCGGCGTTTCGCACGTCCCGTTCGGGTGCATCGCATCGGCGCTTGTTGCAGCGCGATGACCGCTCCGTGAAGCTTCCTGGCCGCGCGACGGCTGTCACAGGATGGCAATCTGCCGCTGGTCTACTGGCGCCCATCCCAGCGACCGGAGATTCGCCGATGACCACCCGCGCCCTGCACGAGCTGTTGCGCCAGGTAGCGCCCTTGGCACCGGAACTGAGCATCAGTGACGTGGCTGAACGCTTCCTCGACGCCGAGCACCGTTCCTTCCTCTCGCTGCCGGTGGTGGACGCCACCGGGATGCCGCTGGGACTGGTCAGCCGCAACGGCCTGCAGGACATCTTCATGCAGCGTTTCGGCCGGGACCTCTGGGGGCGCCGCCCGGCCAGCGACGTGATGAACGCGCAGCCGCTGAAGGTGCGCGCCGACCTCAGCCTCGAAGAGGCGTCGCAGCAGGTCACCGCGCAACTGAGCTACCCGATCACCGAGGATTTCGTCCTGGTGGACGAACAGGGACGCTACCTCGGCCTCGGCACGGTGCTCGACCTGCTAAAGGCCATGGAACAGCGGGTCGCCCAGCGCAACCGCGTGCTCAACAAGACCCTGCAGGACCTGCGCGAATCCCAGGCGCAACTGGTGCAGTCGGAGAAGATGGCCTCCCTCGGCCAGATGGTGGCCGGCGTCGCCCATGAACTGAATACCCCGCTGGGCTACGTGAAGAACAACGTCGCGCTGCTGCGCGAGCTGCTGGTCCCGCTGCTTGGCCTGACCGAAGCGCAGAGCCTGCTCAACGAGTGCCTGGACGATCCGGCCTGCGAACCCGGGCAACTCACTCGCGCCCGTGCTGCCTTCGAACAGGCCCGCGACGAGGCTGCGCTGGAGCAACTGGTGGGCGATCTCGACCAGCTGTTCGGCGACACCGACTTCGGCCTGGCGCAGATCGGCGAACTGGTCGGCGGCCTGAAGGACTTCGCCCGACTGGACCGCGCCCGCAGCGAGGAAGTCGATCTCAACGACTGCGTCCGCAGTGCACTGCTGATCGCTCGCAACAGCATCAAGGAAAAGGCCGAGGTCGCCACCCAGCTCGGCGTGCTGCCCAAGGTCGCCTGCGCCGCCAGCCAGATCAACCAGGTGTTGCTCAACCTGCTGACCAACGCTGGCCAGGCCATGGAGACGTTCGGCCTGATCCAGGTGAAATCCTGGGCGGACGAAACCCACGTGCACCTCTCGGTCCAGGACAACGGCAAGGGCATGGACGAGGCAGTGCGCGCGCGCATCTTCGATCCCTTCTTCACTACCAAGCCCGTGGGGCAGGGCACGGGCCTTGGCCTGTCGATCAGCTACAAGATCGTCCAGGACCACGGCGGCCGCATCCGCGTAGCGTCCGAACCCGGGCGCGGTACGCGATTCCTCATCAGCCTGCCGATCCAGCAGGCCAGCGAACTGAAACGGAGCGCCTGAACATGAGCCAGCCTGTCCGCATCCTCTTCGTCGACGACGAGGAACGCATCCTGCGCAGCCTCGCGATGCAGTTCCGCCGTCACTACGACGTGCTGGTGGAGACCGATCCGCACAGGGCCCTGCAGCGCCTGCGCGAGGAGCGCATCGATATCCTCGTCAGCGACCAGCGCATGCCGCAGATGACCGGCGCCGAGCTGCTGGCCGAGGCCCAGGAGATCGCCCCGGATACGCTGCGCATCCTCCTCACCGGGTATTCCGACCTGGACGCCGCGGTGGATGCGCTCAACAGCGGCGGCATCTTCCGCTACCTGACCAAGCCCTGGGACCCGCAGGAAATGGCCTTCACCCTGCGCCAGGCGGCCGAGATCGCCCACCGCCAGGCCCCGGCCGAACCCATCGATACCAAGGCGATCAGCCGCGTCGTCGCGCCGCTCAACGTACTGCTGCTGGACGAGGACACCGAAACCCTGGCCTGCGTCGGCGAGTTCTGCAGCGCCGGCACCCACCAGCTGCACCGTGCGCGCAACCTGGCCGAGGCCATCGTGCGGCTGAACAGCGAGCCGATCGACATCCTGATCAGCGACCTGAAGCTCGCCGGCGAGGACACCGCACCGCTGCTCAAGTCCCTGGCCCAGGCCCACCCGCGCCTGCTGAGCATCGTCGTCACGCCGTTCCGTGACACCCAGGACCTGCTGGCACTGATCAACCAGGCGCAGATCTTCCGCTACCTGCCCAAGCCGATGCGCCGCGGGCTGTTCGAGAAGGGCCTGAAGGCCGCCGCAGAGCAGGCACTGCTGTGGCGCGCGCAGCCCGAACAGAAGGTCGCACGCATCGCCGAGGTGCCGCGCGAGGAGCGCGAGCGGGAGAAGGTCGGCAGCCTGCTGGGCATGCTCGGCCGCCTGCGCGAGCGGCTGAGTGCCTGATCGCCGCCGGCGACGCAGCATTCCTGCCGGGCGGGCTACGGAAGTCGGCGCGTTTCTGCGACAATGCGCGCCGATTTTTTCGAACCCCGCGAGAGAGCCCATGTCCGCCTGCCAGACCCCGATCATCGTCGCCCTGGATTTCCCCACCCGTGAAGCCGCGCTGGCGCTGGCTGACCAGCTCGATCCGAAGCTGTGCCGGGTGAAGGTGGGCAAGGAGCTGTTCACCAGCTGCGCCGCCGGTATCGTCGAGACCCTGAACAGCCGCGGTTTCGAAGTCTTCCTCGACCTCAAATTCCACGACATCCCCAACACCACGGCGATGGCCGTGCGCGCCGCCGCCGAAATGGGTGTGTGGATGGTCAACGTGCACTGCTCCGGCGGCCTGCGCATGATGAGCGCCTGCCGTGAGACCCTGGACGCCTTCAACGGCCCGTCGCCGCTGCTGATCGGCGTGACCGTGCTGACCAGCATGGAGCGCGAGGACCTGGCCGGTATCGGCCTGGATGTCGAGCCCCAGGAGCAGGTGCTGCGGCTTGCCAGTCTCGCCCAAAAAGCTGGCATGGACGGCCTGGTCTGTTCCGCCCAGGAGGCGCCGGCGTTGAAGGCCGCGCACCCGGCGCTGCAACTGGTCACCCCCGGCATCCGCCCCGCCGGCAGCGCCCAGGACGACCAGCGCCGCATCCTTACCCCGCGCCAGGCGCTGGACAATGGCTCCGACTACCTGGTAATCGGCCGCCCGATCAGCCAGGCCGCCGACCCGGCGAAGGCCCTGGCCGAGATCGCCGCCAGCCTGGCCTGAGGCGCTTCTCCGTACTGAGACGCCGCCCCTAAAAAAAGCCCGCATCGCTGCGGGCTTTTTGGTTTCTGCTTTTCGTAGGAGCGAGCAAGCTCGCTCCGCCATTGCGCGTCGGTCGTTTAATCAGTTCGCTTGCACTACTGGTTCCCGACCAGTCCAACGCTCACGCAACACGTCGTACACCCAGTTGAACACCAGCGCGTAGGGCAGGAAGAACAGCACCAGGCCGATGTCGAGGATGAAGGCCTGCAGCAGGCTCACCGACAGCCACCAGGCGGCCAGCGGCACCAGCAGGATGATCAGGCCCAGTTCGAACAGCGAGGCGTGCAGCACGCGCACCGACAAGGTCCGGCTGAAGCCCATGCGGTTCTGCGCGCGGTCGAAGGCGGCGTTGAACAGCATGTTCCACACAGTGGCGATGGCCGAGAACATCAGGGTCATGGCGCCCATGTGGCCCAGCGGTTTGTCCATCAGCCAGGCCAGGGTCGGTGCGCAGATGACGACCGCCAGCAGTTCGAAAAGGCCGGCGTGGAACATCCGCTCTTTCAGGGTTTTAGTGGGAGTCATGGGGTATCTCCAGGCATCAAGCTCTCAATTCACGAGAAGGCCGACTCCGTCGGTCCGGCGCCATTATCATCGGTCGACCGGCTGGATATAAGTTGGATACCATCGGCTTAACCGATGGAAGAGGGCGCCGTGATGCAATATTCCCCCGAGTCCCTGCAGGCGTTCGCCGAGGCTGCCTGCCTGGGGTCGTTCAGTGCTGCCGCGCGCAAGCTGGGCAAGAGCCAGTCCACCGTCAGCGAGGCCATCGCCCGCCTGGAGATCGACCTCGGCCTGACCCTGTTCGACCGCAGGAGCCGCCAGCCACAACTGACCGAGGCCGGCCATGTGCTGCTCGGGCGCGTGGAGGAAGTGCTGATGGCCAACGACCGCCTCGGCCAGCTCGCCCATCAGCTCGTCGGCGGATTGGAGTCGCGGGTGACCCTGGCGATGTCGGACACCTACCAGTCCGCCGAATTCGAGGCGCGGCTGGCGGAGATCGACGCGCGCTACCCGGACCTCGAGTTCGAATGGCTGATCGCCGAGGACAGTGACGTGCTCGACCTGGTCGTCCAGGGGCGTGCCAGCCTGGGGTTGCTCGCGGCGCAGAAGGATTACCCGCCGGACATCAGCTCGGCGACCCTGAGCGAACAGGCCGAGTTCGGCCTGTTCGTCAGTCGCGATCATCCGCTGGCTGGCCGTGCGCAGGTGGAACGCGAGGACCTGCTGGCCTATCGTGCGTTGCGCCTGAATACCTACCTGGACGACGCCGCGCCAATGCTTGGCGGCCGCTGCTGGAGCGCCCCGAACTACCTGCTGTTGCTGGACATGGCGGTACTGGGCTTCGGCTGGATCGAACTGCCCAGTTGGATGGTCGGTCGCTTCGCCAGCGGTCGCATGCAGGAGCTGACGGTCGCTGGCTGGCCGCGGCGGGTGGCGGTTGACGTGATCTGGTCGCGGCAGCGCAGGCTGGGGCCGGCCTCAAGCTGGTTGATGGAGCGTCTGCTGGGGCGCTGAGGCGCTCTGGATCGCAGCGCTACATCACAGATTCCGGACTAAATGTGTCGAAGCCTTTGATGCTCCCTCCTGGACCAGTAGGATCGGAGTTTTCCGGGGAAGAGAGGGTCAGGATGCACGCCAAGCTGGAGAATTGTCTGAAGGCAGTCGATCAGGTTCTGCTCGGCAAGGATGTGCAGGTGAGGCTGGCGATGACCTGCCTGCTGGCCCGTGGTCACCTGCTCATCGAAGACCTGCCCGGCATGGGCAAGACCACCCTGAGCCACGCCCTGGCGCGGGTGCTGGGACTGAGCTTCCAGCGTATCCAGTTCACCTCCGACCTGCTGCCCGGCGATGTGCTGGGCACCTCGGTGTTCGACAAGGACACCGGGCAGTTCGTCTTCCACCCGGGGCCGATCTTCTCCGAGCTGGTGCTGGCCGACGAGATCAACCGCGCCACGCCCAAGAGCCAGAGCGCGCTGCTCGAAGCCATGGAGGAGGGCCAGGTGACCATCGAGGGCGCGACTCGCCCGCTGCCCGAGCCCTTCTTCGTCATCGCCACGCAGAACCCGGTGACCCAGGGCGGCACCTTCGCGTTGCCCGAGTCCCAGCTCGATCGTTTCCTCATGCGCCTGTCCCTGGGCTACCCCGGTCGGGCCGCCGAGAAAGCGTTGCTGCTGGGCGAGGCGCGCCGCGACCTGCTGCCGCGGCTGGAGCCGATGCTCGATCCGAAGGAGCTGCAGGCGCTGCAGGGCGAAGTGCTGGCGGTGCGCGCCAGTGATGCCCTGGTGGATTACGTGCTGCGCCTGGTGGAAGCCACGCGGACCCAGCCGGCCTTCGCTCTCGGCCTGTCGCCGCGCGGCAGCCTGGCGCTGCTGGCAGCGGCTCGGGCCTGGGCACTGCTGGCTGGGCGTGACTACGTGATTCCCGAGGATGTGCAGGCCGTCCTGCCGTCCGTGGCGGGGCACCGCCTGCGTGACCAGGCCGACCCGGCCGGGCATGGCGGCGGTGCGTTGGTGCAACAACTGCTGCGCTCGGTCCCGGCGCTCTGATGTCGTTCCTGCCCGCCTGGGTCAGGCCCCGCTGGCAGGGCTGGATCGCCCGGCGGATTCCGCCGGCCGCGACCCAGCAACTCAATCAGCGGCGCATTTTCATCATCCCGACACGCCAGGGCCTCGCGTTTGGCGTCGCCCTGCTGCTGATGCTGCTCACCGCGATCAACTACCAGAACAGCCTGGCCTACGGCCTGACCTTCCTGCTGCTGTCGCTGTTCATCGTGGCCATCCTGCACACCTACCGTAATCTCGGTGGCCTGCGTCTGACGGCGTTGGGCGCGCAGCCGGTCTTCGTTGGCGAGCAGGCCGTGTTCCGCGTGCGACTGGAAGGCGAGGGGCGCGCGCGTCAGGCGGTTGGTATTGGCTGGGACGCCGAGCAATTGCAGTTTGCCGATGTCCTGTCCGATGGCGCCCAGGAAGTGCTGCTGGCGCTGACCGCGGAGCGTCGCGGATGGCTGCGACCCGGGCGATTGCGGGTGGAGAGTCGATTTCCGCTGGGCCTGCTGGTGGCCTGGAGTTGGCTGGACCTGCAGCAGTCGGCGTTGGTCTATCCCCGCCCGCTGCCGGGCGATCTGCCTCTGGAAAGCGGTTCGGCCGAGGTTGATGACGAAGGTGTGCGGCCCAGCGGCCGGGGTGTGGATGATTTCCAGGGGCTGCGTCCCTACCAGCCGGGTGACTCGCGGCGGCGCCTGCACTGGAAGGCCTACTCACGTGGCCAGGGCCTGTTGGTGAAGGATTTTGCTGCGCTGAGTGGGCGCAATGTATGGCTGGAATTCAACGCGCTTGGCGGCGATGCCGAGGCGCGTCTGTCACGGCTGTGTCATTGGGTGCTGGAGCTGTCGCAGCGCCAGGAACCGTTCGGCCTGCGGCTGCCTGACGGGCAGATTCCGGTCGCTGAAGGCGACGCCCACCGCGAGGCCTGCCTGCGTGCGCTGGCGCTGCATGGGGTGCGCTCATGAACAGCGCCGCGACCCTTGCCGCCCAGCCTATTCCCAGGGTGGCGCTGACCTGGCTGCTGGTGGCCCAGGCCGTGGTGATCATTCCTCATCTGGAGCACCTGCCGATCTGGATCGTGGTCCTCTGGCTGGGTTGTGCGCTCTGGCGTGTGCAGGTCTACCGCATGCGGGCGAGTTTCCCCAGCGGCGTCGCCAAGCTCGGGCTGGTAGCAGTCGCCGGCTTGGGCGTGTGGTTGTCGCGGGGTTCGGTGATCGGACTGGATGCCGGTGTCGTTCTGCTGATCGCCGCTTTCGTCATCAAGCTGGTGGAGCTGCGAACGCGGCGAGACGCCTGGGTACTGATTCTGTTGGGCTTCTTCGCGGTGACCACCAGCTACCTGTTCCAGGACGACATCATCGCCGCAGCGTTCAGCCTGCTGCCGGTGCTGGCCCTGCTGGCGGCCGCGATCGGCCTGCAGCAGAGCGGCTTCGCCGCACGTCCCATGCCCACCCTGCGCCTGGCCGGTGGTCTGCTGCTGCAGGCGTTGCCACTGATGCTCCTGATGTTCCTGCTGTTCCCGCGAATGGGGCCGCTGTGGTCGCTGCCGATGCCCGGAGATCAGGCCGTCACCGGGCTGAGCGACTCGATGGCACCGGGGGACATGGTTTCGCTGAGCCAATCGCCAGCCCTGGCGTTTCGCGTGAGCTTCGACGGCCAGCCTCCACCGCATTCGCAGCTGTACTGGCGGGCCCTGACACTGGAGCGTTTCGATGGTGTGCGCTGGGCGACAGCCTTTCAGCGTGGCGATGTCCCACCCCAATGGCGTGAGCACGGCGAAGCCGTGGAGTACCAGGTGATCATGGAGCCTAACGGCCGGCCCTGGCTGTTCGCCCTGGACGTCGCGCGGAGTTCACTGGGCGACGCACGGTTGATGAGCGATTTCCACCTGGAGCGTCGCGCACCGGTACGCCAGGCGCTGATGTACCGTGCCACCTCCTGGCCGCAGGCCCTGCTCGAGCCCACCGATGGCGCCCGCGCGAAGCGGGTGAATCTGGCGCTGCCCAGGGCAGGAAACCCGCAGGCGCGTGCCTGGGCGCAGGAGCTGCGCGAACGGTATCCGCAGCCCGGCGATCTGGTCCAGGCGATGCTGCGGCACTTCCGCGAGCAGCCCTTCCGCTACACCCTGCGGCCACCGGAAACGGGGCCGGAGCGCATCGACGGTTTTCTCTTCAGCACGCGGGCCGGTTTCTGCGAGCACTATGCCGGTGCGATGGCCTTCGTCCTGCGCTCGGCCGGCATCCCGGCGCGTGTGGTCACCGGCTATCAGGGGGGCGAGACCAGCGCTTCGGGGAGCTATCTGAGCGTGCGCCAGTTCGATGCCCATGCCTGGGTCGAATACTGGCAGGATGGCGCAGGCTGGACGCGAGTGGATCCCACTGGTGCGGTGTCGCCCGAGCGTATCGAACAGGGACTGGAAGCGGCCATGAGCAGCGAGGGGAGCTTCCTCGAGCAGGACCCGTTCTCGCCGCTGCGCTATCGCAACATTTCGATCATCAACGATCTGCGCGCTGCCTGGGATAACCTCAACTACGGCTGGCAGGCCTCGGTGCTTGGGTACCAGGGCGAGCAGCAGGGCGACCTGTTGCGACGCTGGTTCGGCGATCTCGACCGGCAGTGGCTGGGCGCCTTGCTGGTCGGCGGCGGCGCGGTGCTGCTGGGCCTGCTGGCGCTGCTGCTGTTCAAGCCCTGGCGGCGCCCCCTTGACCCGCAGTTGCGCAGTTTTCAGCGCTTCGAGCGGTTGCTGGCGCCGCTGGGTGTGCGCCGCGAGCCGGGCGAGGGCGCGCGCGACTTCTGCCGGCGGGCGATCAAGGTCCTGCCGGCCCATGCGCAGGCTATCCGCGGTTACCTGGATGCTTTCGAGCAGCAGCGCTATGGCGGCGCGGCAGTCTCGTCGGCAGAGCTGCACGCGCGTCTGGTTCGCCTGCGCCGTGAGTTGCCCTGGCGGCTGCGGTTCTCGCGCGGAAACGGAACGTGACATCGCGACCCTTGCCGCTGCGTCGGCGGGGGCTACCCTGATATTTCACCCCCTGGAGTGGAGCCTGCCGTGACCTCCTTCTGCGATTACCTGGTAAGCCATCTGATCGAGCAGGAGGTCGCGTTGTTCTCCGCATCCTCCCGTCTGAAGGCCGAGTCTGATCCTGAGGCGCTGCACGATCTGCGCATTGCCGTGCGCCGCCTGCGCAGCCTGCTGCACCCGGTGCGGGGCATGCCCGGCATCGATGAGCTGGAGCAGTCGCTGGGCGAGATGGGCCGGCTCAGCGGTCCGCTGCGCGACCTGGAGGTGCTGCTGCCGGTGCTGGAAGCCGAAGGCTACGAGCGCGCTGCCGCGCTGCGTCGACCGGCGCTGATTTCCGGCTACGCCACGTTGCTCGCCAGTCCGCAGTGGGAGCGGCTGATGATGCGCCTGGATGGCTGGCCGCAGTTGTGGCGTACTTCCGAGCGGCACGGCGTGCTGAAGGGGTTGCACGGCAAGGTGGAAAAGCGCCTGGCCAGGGAGTGGCAGAAGCTGCGCGATGCCCTGAAGGACCCGGCCCACGACCGCCATCGTCTGCGCCTGCTGATCAAGCGCGTGCGCTATTCGCTGGAGGCCTATCCGAAGGAGTCCGCCGTGCCCCAGCGTCTCCTCGTGCCGCTCAAGGATGCGCAATCGGCGCTGGGCGACTGGCATGACTACGAACAATGGCTGATCCGCAGCGAGCGCGAGCTCGACCTGATGCCGCTGCAACCGCACTGGAACGCCCGCCACGACCTGGCCGAACGCCTCGCCGACGAGAGCCTGCAGGTCCTGGAAAAGGCGCTGCATAGAGCCCATTGATAACAAGGCATTTGCTGCAAGGGACAAGGCTTTGGATGGTTTGCCGGGGCTGCCGGTGCCCCTAAGATCGCAACCAGTTCCATTTTCCAGCCAGTAGCCCCAAGGAAGTCGACCATGTCCTTCAGCGAAATGCTCCAGGCAGTGCGCACCGCGCCGCTGTCCATCGTCATCCCCGTCAGCTGGGCCCAGGGCCGGGCGAGTTTCGGCGGCCTGGTGGCGGCGCTCGCCTACGAGGCCATGACGGCCGTGGCCGAGGCAGGGCGGCCGGTGCGTTCGCTGGCGATCACCTTCGTAGGTCCGATCGAGGTTGAAGTGCCGGTGAGCTTCGAGGCGGAGGTGCTGCGCGAAGGGAAGTCGGTCAGCCAGGTATTCTGCCGTGCCGTGCAGAACGGACAGGTCGTGCTGCTGGCCCAGGGCAGCTTCGGGGTGGCGCGGGAGTCCAGTGTTCGCATGGATGGCCTTCCGCCGCCGGCGTTCAAGGCCATCGAGGACTGCCAGGAACTGCCTTACATCCGCAAGCTGATGCCGGCTTTTACCCAGAACATCGCCATGCGCTGGGCGGTGGGGCATATGCCGTTCTCGTCCAGCCGCGAGCGCGAGATGGGCGGCTGGATGCGCTTCCGTGGGGATGACGTGGGCGATGAGCCGATGGAGATCAGCCACCTGCTGGCGCTGATCGATGCCTGGCCACCCGCCAACCTGCCGCACCTGAAATCCCCGGCGCCGTCCAGTTCGCTGACCTGGACCGTGGAATTCGTCCAGCCGCTGCCGTCGATGCCGGCCGACGGCTGGTGCCAGTACCTGGCAACCATCGAACATGCCCGCGATGGCTATGGCCATATCGCGGCGCAGACCTGGTCGGCCGATGGCCAGCTCCTGGCGATCGGTCGGCAGACCGTGACCATCTTCGGCTAGCGAAACTCCAGCTAGAGGCCGGGCGCGGTTTCCGTGCGGTTGCGCCCGCCGGCCTTGGCCCGGTAGAGCGCGCGGTCCGCGCGGGCGAGCAGGTCTTCAAGGCGCAGTTCGCCCTCGCGTCGGGCGGCCACGCCGATGCTCAGGGTCAGGCGGACGCGATTACCGTCCTCGCTGGTGAAGGACAGCGCCTGCACACTGTGGCGTACCCGCTCGGCGACCTGCAGCGCCTGCTGCAGGTCGGTCTCCGGGAGGATCGCGGCGAACTCCTCGCCACCCAGGCGACCAAGCAGGTCCACCTCGCGCAGGCCCTGCGTCAGCTCCTTTGCCACGGCCTGCAGCACCGCGTCGCCGAACGCATGGCCGTGGGTATCGTTGATCGGCTTGAAGAAGTCGATGTCCAGCATCAGCGCCGCGCACTGGCGGTCATAGCGCTGCGCGCTCTTGAGCAGGGCGACGCCGCGTTTGACGAAAGCGTGGCGGTTCTGCAGGCCGGTCAGCGGGTCGGTGGTGGCGAGCAGGCGTAGCTCCTGCTCCATGGTCTTGCGCTGATTGATGTCGAAGCTCCACACCAGCGAGGCGGGGCGGCCGTCCACCTCCATCTTGCGTGCCCAGACGATTGCCCAGTACGCCGGATTACCGGCCAGGCGGGTCTCCCAGCTGTCCAGTTGGCCGTTGTCGGCCAGGGACTGGCGAAAGCGCGACTCCTCGTCGGGGTCGTCGAACAGCCGGTGCAGGGTGAAGGGTTCGTCCGGGTGGATGCCGGTACGTTGCAGCAGGCGCGGGCTGACGTAGTGGGCGCGGGAGTCCTCGTCGCTGAGCAGCGCCACGTCGCTGGGGCTGGTGTCGAGGATGTAGCGCAGCAGTGCCTTGCGTTCGCTCAGTTCCTGGGTGCGCTGTTCGACGCGCTGTTCCAGGGACTGGTTGAGGTCATGCAGGCGCTGGGTCAGCAGCAGTTTGCGGCGTGAGTTGGCGATTACCCGCAGGGCCAGCAGGACGCTGCACAGGCCGAGGCCGAAGAGCACCCAGGCCAGCCGGTTGAAGGCGCGCTGCAAGTCCTGGCGCTCCGCGTCCATGTAGTTGGTCAGGGCGATGTTGGTGGCGACCACCAGTTCGTGGGCAGGTTCGAGCAGCGGTGGCAACTCGCGCAGCATCTCGCCGGCGAGGGCCTTCGCCGCTGCCGGCTGGCCCCAGGGGGCGCGCGTGAGCCAGGCATCGCTCAGGCGCTGGATCGTCTCCAGGGTTGCCTGCACTTCCGGGCGTGGCACGACCAGATAGCCGTAGACCGGCGTGTTGCGCAGCGGCGGCAGGAGGCTGGCGAGCACTTCGATGCGGGTCGCCAGGACGTCGCTGTCGCTTTCGCCAGCGAGCACCTGCCGTGCGCTGTTCAGCGAGCGTTCCAGCTCGGCACGCAACTGATAGGCCTGCCACAGCTCGCTGTGGGCATCGGGGTGGGCCAACTGTCGGACGTGCTGGTGCACCATCAGCAGCGCCGCGCCGGCGCCGGCGGTCAGCGCCGCGATCAGGCCGCTGAGGATGATGACGGTCAGGCGGCGATAGCGGCGCCTGGGCGGTCTCGGTGGCACGGCGATCACTCCAGGATAATGCGGCTTACCTGCCAGACGGTGCGGTTGAAGTAGACCTGGGTGCGCAGTTCCGGGTGATCGAGCATCGGGTAGATGACGAACAATGGGCCGCGTTCGGCGATACCAATGGTTTGGCCGTCGCGAGCATAGGCGAGGATCGGATCAAAGGCGTCGAGGTCGCTCAGTGGAATCAGGGCGGAGTAGTCGTTCAGCGCCTCCACCCGCAGGCGCTGGGTGTCGCCGCGTTCGAAGCCGGCGAGCAGGGCGCTCAGGCGAACGCCCTGCCAGGCATAAACATGAGACTCCTCCGGGAGCATGGCGCGTCGCTCGGTCTGCGGCAGCGCCTGCAGGTCGCGAAGGCTGAAGTGGCGCAGGAACTGGGGCTGGCCCTTGACTGCGATGGTCAGCACGGTGCGCTCGGCCGCCTTTTCCGGGGCTGAGTACGCGGACGTGACAAGAAACAGGCAGGTCAAAGTGCCAATAAAATGACGAAAAGCCGACATCTCAACAGCTCGTGACGAAATCTCGACGATTATATCGGCGAACCTGCCGGGTACTTGAATGGCCGAATTGCCGCGCCCGCACTTCAGCGCCTGCGATTGCGCCATGCGCGCCACCAGGCGCCGCTCAGGAGGAAGCGCGGGAAGGTGACGAACTGCTCAGCGAGCAACCGCGTCACGGCATCCTTGCGGTCGCTGAAGGGCTCGGGTGCCTGCTCCTCGAGTTTGTGTCCACGGCCCTGGATGGCCAACGAGGCGACCATGCCGATGACGCCCAGCAGGATCGCCGACAGGCTCAGGTCGAGGAGTCCGTCGAGCAGCGTCAGGGCGCCTAGGATGAACAGCGGCACGGCGATGATGTGCAGCGCCAGGTTGGTCGGGTTGCGGTGGTTGGCGGCGTAGCCCTGCCACTGCCAGGCGAGGAGAGTGGGGTGACGTTTGCCCATGAGGGAAGCTCCCGAGACTGAGAAGCCCGCCTGAGCGCAGGCGAGCGCGATATCAGCAGTCTAGGTGGAGCCCCGAAGCCTGTGCCAATGGGCACAGGCTATGCGGGCGATAGGGATTACAGGCGCAGCTGGCGGATGGCGCGGCTCAGTTCGCCGGCGAGGTCCGCCAACTGGTGGCTGGTGCCGGCCGAGTCGACGGTCTGCTGCACGGTGTGCTCGGTGACATCGCGGATGCCCACGACCGAGCGGGTCATTTCCTCGGCCACCTGGCTCTGCTGCTCGGCGGCCACGGCAATCTGGGTGTTGCTCTCGCGCATCAACGCCACCGCCGAGGCAATTGCCGCCAGGGCTTCGCCTGCTTCCCGGGCTTCCTCGACGCAGCCGTCGGCCTTGATCGAGCTTTCCTGCATGAACTCCACGGCGTCGCGGGTGCCGGACTGCAGCGCGTTGATCATCTGGGTGATTTCGTCGGTGGAGTCCTGGACCCGCTTGGCGAGGTTGCGGACTTCATCGGCGACCACGGCGAAGCCGCGGCCCATCTCGCCGGCGCGCGCGGCTTCGATGGCGGCGTTGAGGGCAAGCAGGTTGGTTTGCTCGGCGATACCGTGGATCACGCTGACCACGCTGCTGATCTTGTGGCTGTCCTGGGCCAGCTGCTGGATCATCTCGGCGGTCTGCTGCACGCCCTGGGACAGCCCGGCGATGGACTGGCCGACGCGGCCGACGACCTGCTGACCATTCCCGGCGAGGCGATCGGCTTCCTGCGACTGGTCACGGGTGTCGGCCGCGTGCTGGGCGATGTGGTGAACAGTGGTGGACATCTCGTTGATGGCGGTGGCGGCCTGGTCGGTCTCGCTCTGCTGGCCGAGCATGCCCTGGCGCACCTGGCCCATGCTGGTGGCGAGGCTGCGTGCGCCTTCGTCGAGGCGGCCGGCGGCCTGGGCAACGGTGCCCACCACCCGCTGGTAACCGGCCTGCATGGCGTTGAAGGCCGTGGCCATCTGGCCGACTTCGTCGCGGCTTTCCAGCGGTACGCGGGCGGACAGGTCGCCACTCTTCTCCACGTGCAGCATCACGTCACGCAGGGTCAGCAGGTGAGTGAGGATGAAACGGATCAACAGCTGCGAGGCGGCCAGCAGGGCCAGCATCAGCACCAGCACGGCGCCGGCGAAGGGCAGGGCGCGGTCCTCGAAGACACTCCAGAAATCGGCGCCGTGGGCGAGCACCGCGACACGTTGGCCATTGCCGATGTCCTGCACGTAAGCGCCTGCCAGGGCGCCATTGCGGGTCTGGGCACCCTGCAGGTCGACCCAGCCGTTGGCGCGGGCGAGGGTGGACGCATCGATGCCGGCAATCTGCGGCGCGCTGCCGCTGGCGAAGCTGACGAGGTTCGAAGCGGTCGGCAGTGCCGCGCCCGCCGGCCAGCCCTTGAGCAGCTGCGCCTGGGCTTCGGCACCCTGGCGTGCCTGCTGGTTGCGCCCGTCGAGCTCCTGGTGCATGGCAAACAGCACCAGCAGCAAGGTGGTGACGAAGGCGACCGCGTTGACGGCCCAGAATTTGTACTTGAGGGAAATATCGCGGATCCAGGCGGCCATAAATCTCTTCTTGTCGGTCGAATAATGGCGAGGCGCCATCATTGTCATGAAAAGGGTGACGGTGGCCATTGATGGGAATCAAGCCACCTGCTGCTCCCGACTTATCGGCCGATGAAGGGCAATCTTGAGAGCCGGTTCAAATTTCCGGCAGGTCAAAGAACCGTCGCGCGCACGCGGTGGTGTGAGCCGCTACCTGCTCTGGTCTCTCGCCTCGGTGTTGTGCCACGCAGGCGAGCACTTCGGGCAGGTAGGCCGGGTGGTTGCGGCCGCTCTTGGGCTTCGGTCGCAGCGTGCGCGGCAGGAGGTAAGGGGCGTCGCTTTCCAGCATCAGCCGGCCTTGGGGAATCTCCTGCACCAGTTCCTGCAGGTGGGTGCCGCGGCGCTCGTCGCAGATCCAGCCGGTGATGCCGATGTGCAGGTCGAGGTCGAGGTAGGAATAGAGAGTGCGACGCTCTCCGGTGAAGCAATGCACCACGGCGGCAGGCAACTGGTCGCGGAACCCCTTGAGAATCGCCAGCAGGCGCTCGCCCGCGTCGCGCTCGTGGATGAACACCGGCAATTGCAGTTCAACCGCCAGGCCTAGCTGTTCTTCGAAAGCCTTCTCCTGTTGCGGACGTGGCGAAAAGTCGCGGTTGAAGTCCAGTCCGCATTCGCCCACGGCCTTTACCCGGTCCTCCGCCAGAAGACTGCGCAGCACCTTGGCGCTCCCGCTGTTCCAGTGGCTGGCTTCGTGCGGGTGAACGCCAGCGGTGCAGTAAAGACGCTGTTCTTCATCCAGTTGCCGGCACAGTCCCAGGGCCTGTTCGCTGTCGTCCAGGCTGGTTCCGGTGAGCACCATCTGCACGACGCCGGCCTCGATTGCGCGAGCGAGTACAGCTTCACGTTCCGAGGCAAAGCTCGGGTGGGTGAGGTTGACGCCGATGTCGATCAGTTGCATGGTTCTTCCCTTGGTTCGGGCGAGCAGCATAGCAGAACCTCTGTTTTTCCATAAAAACCCTTTTAAAACAGATAGTTGAAGCCACTTCTGAAAGTGCTTCCGGAATTTTGGGTTGGCATTCGGCCCGTGCTGTGAGAGTCTCGCGCGCCCTCGGCGGCCGGGAACTCGCGGCCAAAACCGTGCTCTGACTGGGCCGGTGCCGTGTGCAACCCCCCTGGAGAGCTGGATGACGCGACTGTTGCTGCTACTGCTGTGCCTTGTGGCCCTGACGCCACTGCCGGCGGCTGCGCGCCTGACAGCCCAGCCGGAAAGCTGGGAACAGGAAAGCAGCGACGCCCGCGATCTCGCCTCCATCCGCTCCGGTGGCACCCTCCGCGTTCTGGTCAACCAGAGCCGCAACAGCTCCGGCGAAATCAAGGGCGAACCCATCGGTATCGAATATCGCCGACTGCGGGCCTTCGAGCAGTACCTCAACGACAGCGCTCCGGGGCGCAAGCCGCTCACCATCAAGTTCATTCCCAAAGCCAAGGATCAGTTGCTCGGTGCGCTGCAGCGCGGCGAAGGCGATCTGGTCGCGCCGGGGGAAGTCCTGTTGGCCCGCGATGGCCAGAACGTCAGCCCCAGCCTGCCGTGGAAAGCCGACGTGCCGCTGGTGCTGGTCACCAAACAGGGCAACCGCAAGTTCGTGCGCCTGGAGCAGCTCGCCGGCCGCACCATCACCCTGCCGGCCGGCAGCGCCGCTGGCGAGGCTGTGCGCAAGGTCAACGAGCGCCTGGCGCAGAAGCGACTGGCGCCGCTGGTGCTGGAGTGGACCGATTCCTCTCTGGCCGTGGAAGACGTGCTGGAGATGGTCCAGGCTGGCATCTTCAACTACACCGTGGTCGAGCAGCCCATCGCCGAGCGCTGGAGCAAGGTCTTCACCAAGCTGCGCGTCGATCGTCATCTGGTGCTGGACAACAGCGAGCCGATGGCCTGGTACGTGCGACGTGATGCACCGATGCTGCGCGCCAGCGTCAACCGCTTCCTCAAGGACTACCGCGCTCCGGCCGATCAGGACGTCGCCTTCCAGCGTCTCTACCGCCGCGCCTATCAGGTTCGCAATCCGCTGGTGGTCCCCGACCGCAAGCGCCTGGAAGCCGTGCGCCCCACGCTGCAGCGCTTCGCCGAGCAGAGCAAGGTGGACTGGCTCGCCTTGGCCGCGGTCGCCTTCAAGGAATCCAATCTCAATGCCGGCGCGCGCGGCGCCGGTGGCGCCAGCGGCCTGATGCAGATCACCCCGGCGGCGGCTCGCGCCGTGGGCGTGGATACCGTGCACCAGAAGGAGAACAATGTGCAGGCGGCCAGCCGATACATGGCCATGCTGCGCAAGCGTTTCTTCGCCAGTCCGCGCATCAACGAACGGGACCGCATGGCCTTCGTTCTTGCTGCCTACAATGCCGGTCCCGAGCGGGTGCAAAGCCTGCGCGCGGAGGCCAAGCGCCAGGGCCTGAACCCCAACCAGTGGTTCTTCCAGGTGGAGCGCGTGGCGGCCGAGCAGATGGGCATGGGCGTGGTGAACTATGTCAGCAGCGTCAACAAGTACTATCTTGCATATCAGCGGGAACGTGATGGCCTCGAGCCACGTGAGAGCGTGGCGGCAATCAAGAAGTAATCAGTTTTTTCGATAGTAATCAGCGCGATTTTGCGCTTTTGATATCGGAAAAATTGGATATATTGGTCGCCAAGCAACCACGGTTGTCACCCACTTCCTACGCAAACCCGCTCTCATACGAGCTGCCCACAAGGACGCATCATGAACTCGCTGATCAAATCCATCCTGACCACCAACGCTGGCGCTGGTATTGCTGTCCTGCGCATCACCACCGGCCTGACCTTCATGGCTCACGGCTCGCAGAAGCTCTTCGGCGCCTTCGGTGGCCCGGGCCTGCAGGGTATGGCGGGCTGGCTGGAATCCCTCGGCGTGACCCCGGGCTACCTGATGGCCACCCTGGCCGGTAGCGCTGAATTCTTCGGAGGCCTGGCCCTGGTACTCGGCCTGCTGGTGCGCCTGGCGAGCATCCCGCTGATCGTCGCCATGCTGGTTGCGGTGTTCAGCGTGCACCTGGCCAACGGCTTCTTCATCACTGCCAACGGCTTCGAGTACGCCTTCACCCTGATCATGATCAGTGTTGCGCTGCTGATCAGCGGCGCCGGCCCGTTCTCCCTGGACCGCAAGCTGTCCAGCTGATCGCTGACCCGGTTACGAAAAAGGGCGGACACCTGCGGTGTCCGCCCTTTTTGTTTGGCGACGTGTATCAGTGGAGCGCAGCTCAGTGGAAGAGGAACTGCACGCCGCCGTTGATCAAGCCGCCGCCCACCAGCAGGAAGACGAAGAGGCCGGCGCCCAGCAGCAGCGGTTTGGGGCCCTCCTTGCGCAGGTCACCCAGGCGCGTTGCCAGGCCGAGGGCAGCCATCGCCATGCCCAGCATCACGTCGTCCAGTTGCTGCAGCGGGGCCAGCCAGCTTT
This sequence comes from Pseudomonas sp. BB438, assembly GCF_057180225.1. Taxonomy (NCBI): domain Bacteria; kingdom Pseudomonadati; phylum Pseudomonadota; class Gammaproteobacteria; order Pseudomonadales; family Pseudomonadaceae; genus Pseudomonas; species Pseudomonas sp. BB438. The sequence continues at coordinate 4,359,032 of NZ_CM170001.1, read as the reverse complement.
CCGGGACCCAGCCCAGCGAGCGCAGACCGGTCACCAGCAGGAAGAACACGGCGAACCCGGGGATGTGCAGCTTGCGGCGCGTACCCGGCTCGGCGGCTTCGGCACAGCCAACGCGGCCGAGAATCAGCAGGGCCGGGGCCAGCAGAAGGACACGCAGCATCTTGCTGATCAACGCGGCATCGGCGGCCGCCGGGTCCATGGCGCGTCCGGCGGCGACTACCTGGGCGACCTCGTGGATGGTCGACCCGGTGAACACACCAAAGGCCTGCTCGCTGCCGAACAGATGGGGCAGTGCGGCATAGATCATCGGGTGAAGCAGCATCGCCAGGGTGCCGAACAGCACCACGGTAGCCACTGCGACGGCGGTGTGTTCTGCGCGGGCCTTGAGTACCGGGCTGCTCGCCATCACCGCTGCCGCGCCGCAGATGGCGCTGCCGGCGCCGATCAGCAGGGCGCTTTCGCGCGGCAGCTTGAGCCAGCGTTCGCCGATCCACCAGGCGACGGTCAGGGTGCTGGCAACCATCAGTACGTCGATGATCAGGGCGGCCGGGCCGAGGGCGGCGATGTCCTGGAAGGTCAGGCGCAGGCCATACAGCACCACGCCCAGACGCAGCAGTTGCTGGCGCGAGAGGTCGATGCCGGGACGGATGCTGCCGAAGCGGGCCAGACCCAGGTTGCCGGCCAGCAGGCCGATCAGGATTGCCAGGGTCAGGCTGCCGAGCCCCAGATGCTGCAGGGCGGGGATTTCCATGAGCTGGCGGGAGCCGAAGGCGATGGCCAGGCAGAGCAGGGCGCCGGGAAGGTAATAGGGCAGGCGGCGGAGGGCGTTCATTGCAGGCTCCTTGTGTAAGGTGAAGCCATGGTGCCGCGAGCCTGCTTAGTGTAAAAACGGATTGTTCTTATTGGGTTGACCGGTTTTATCGATATGGGGCCACGCATCACCCTTCGCCAACTGGCGACTTTCACCGCCATCGCCGAACTGGGCAACGTGACCCAGGCGGCGGCGCGCATAGCGCTGTCGCAGTCCGCCGCCAGCCAGGCCCTGCAGGAACTCGAGCGCGCCCTCGGCACGCGCTTGTTCGACCGCAGCGGCAAGCGCCTGGCGCTGAACGACAACGGTCGCGCCTTTTACCCCAAGGCCAGTGCGCTGCTGGCACAGAGCGCGGAGCTGGAGAGCCTGTTCGAGTCGGCGCCGGTGCAGCTGAGTCTCGGCGCCAGTCGCAGCATTGGCGGCTATCTGCTGCCGCAGGTGATGGCGGGCTTCCTTGCGGAGCTGCCCGAAAGCCACCTGCAGCTACAGGTGGCCAATAGCGGCGGCGTGATCGAGGCGCTGGCCGAATTCAGACTGGACGTAGCCTTCATCGAGGCGCCGATCCAGCATCCGCAGATCCAGCTGACACCCTGGATGGCGGACGAGCTGCTGTTGGTGGTGGCGCCGGACCACCCCCTGGCAGTGGCCGATCGCATCTCCCTGGAGGATCTGGCGGCGGCGCGCTGGGTGCTGCGGGAGGCTGGTTCGGGCACGCGAGTGACGTTCGAGCAGCAGGTGCTGCCGCGTCTGGGCAGCGTCAACGCGCCCCTGGAGGTCAGCAACGCCGAGGCGATCAAGCAGCTGGTGGGCAGCGGTTTTGGTATCGGCTGCCTGTCGCAGCGCGTGGTACAGGCGGAACTGGAGCGAGGCGAGCTGGTGCGTCTGGACAATCCGCTGGGGCCGTTGCGGCGAACCTTCTTCCGCGCACTTCACATCGACAAGTACCCAACGGCGGGACTGCGCCGCTTTCTCGATTATGCCGAGGGCTGGGCAGTTCGCTCAGGCGCCCTGTAGCGGCCACTCGCCGATGGAGCGGTAGCGGACGCCGGTGGGGCTGTTCTCCGAGCTGAACAGCGTAACGGCCTGCGCTGGCAGCAGGAAGGAGGCACTGGCGGCCGGCGTGTGACGGGCGTGGCGGGCGAGGGTGATGTGCGGATGGAACGGACGATGCTCGACTTCGAATCCACCCGCACGCAGCTCCTCTCGCAGGGCGTGCACCAATTCGTGCAGGGCAGCGGGCACGGCGCGCGGGGCCAGGTGCAGGATGCCGTTGTTCCAGCGTGCGACGTGATCCAGCTCCAGGCTGAATCCCTGGCGCGGCAGGCGTTCGCCGATGTCGCGCAGCTCCGCCTTGCGGCCGCGCGGTACCGAACCCAGAAAGGCCAGGGTCAGGTGAAGGTTGGCTTGGGCGACAGGCTGGCCGTCGAGGTGCAGGCCGTCGCGCCAGGTGCAGATCTGCGCCGCCAGTTCCGGCGGGCAGGGCAGGGCGAAGAACAGCCGCAGAGGGGGTGTAGTCATCGACTGAAGTCTCCTTGACAGCGTTGCCGGGGCTTCTCTAGGATGCCGCACAGCGCCGATTTAAGTAGCAACTTGCGGGGCGCGGATGCAGCGATGGCTGACATCGAAATACCGCTAAAGCGCTGGTTCGGTGTGCCTCTCGCCGCGTCCAGCAGGACCCCTGAGGCGGAGACGTGACACCATGACCTGTCCCAACCCGCAAGTACGCCTGGCCCCGATCACCACTGGCCTGGTTCGCCGCAATCCGAAGATTCTCCTGGGCGGCAATCATCAGCCCACCCTTGTCCGTTACCTCGATGGCTGGCCCAAGCGCTGGAACGGCTCGCGCACCTTACTGATCCAGTTCGCCGAGACTTTTGCCGATCTCAAGCGCTTTCCGAGCGACAGCTTCGACTTTGCGGTGGTCCAGTCGCCGGTGGCCGAGCAACTCGAATCGGCCATTCACGAGCTGACCCGCGTCGCCCGGCAGGGCCTGATCACCCGGCGCCCATCGTCGTTCTGATCGTGTGGGGGTGAGCAAGCTCGCTCTGACAAGGAAAGTCATTCGCTGGCTGGCGTTCAGGGATAGTCGATTTCCACCACAAACCACAGTTTCTCGCCGGAGGGGCTGCGCACCATCACCTCGGCGTCCAGCTCCTTGCCCACCAGGGCGCGGGCGAGTGGCGAGTCGATGCTGATGTGGTTGTTGCGCAAATCCAGTTCATCGGGGCCTACGATGCGGTAGCGAGCCTGTTCGCCATCCTCGTCTTCCAGGGTGACCCAGGCACCGAAGTAGACCTTGTTCGGATCGGCCGGGCGCTCGCTGACTACCTTGCAGTTCTCCAGGCGTTTGCGCAGGAAGCGCACGCGGCTGTCGATTTCCCTCAGCATCTTCTTGCCGTAGGTGTACTCGGCGTTCTCCGAGCGGTCGCCCTGTGCTGCGGCCTCGCTGACCGATTGGGTCACCTGCGGCCGGCGCACATTCCACAGTTCATGCAGTTCGGCGCGCAGGCGCGCCTCGCCTTCGGGGGTGATCAACGGGGTACCGGCGGGGCGGGGCGGACGATAACGGCTCATGGCATCCAGTGCGGCGAGAGTGATTGGGGCAGTCTACCCGATCAGCCCTCGCGCAGCAGGCGCAATGGACTCACGCTGAGCGCACGGCGTGTGCCGAGCAGCCCGGCGCCCCCCACCAGCAGCGCACCCAGGACTGGCAGCGCCAGCAACCAGGGATGCGGGCTCCACGGCAGATCGAAGACCAGCCGGTAGAGCAGGTAGCTGATCAGCTCGCAGCCCAGCGCTGCCAACAGGCCGCTGACCGCGCCGAGCAGGGCGAACTCGCTGCGTCGTGTGCGCATCAGCAGGCGGCGTTCGGCGCCCAGGGCGCGCAGCAAGGCACCTTGCCGCAGGCGTTCGTCGAGGGTCGCCTGCAGGCCGGCGAACAGCACCACGAAGCCGGCGGCGAGGACAAAGACCAGCACGTATTCCACGGCCAGGGTGACCTGATCGAGGATGCTGCGCAGTTGTGCCAGCAAGGCATCTACCGGCAGCAGCGTGACGGTGGGGTAGGCGCGGGCCAGTTCGATCAGTTGGCGTTCCTGGCTGGCTGGCAGGTAGAAGCTGGTCAGGTAGGTCACCGGCAGGTCGGTTAGGGTGCCGGGTTCGAAGACCATGAAGAAGTTGGGCTGAAAATTGTCCCACTTCACCGAGCGCAGGCTGCGGATCTGCGCTTCGCGGGTCTGCCCGGCGACGGTGAAGCTGAGGTGGTCGCTAACCTTCAGGCCGAGGTTGCCGGCGAGCTTCTCTTCCACTGAGACGCCTGGCAGCTCGTTCTTCTCGCCAGCCTTCCACCAGTCGCCGGCGACAATCTGGTTGCCTGCTGGCAGGCGTGCTGACCAGGTCAGGCCGAGGTCGCGATGCAGGGCGCGTTCGCTGCGGACATCCTCGTTCATGGCATGGACGGGCTTGCCGTTCACTGCTACCAGCCGGCCGGGCACCATCGGGTAGAGGTCTTCGGCGTTGGGCGACAGCGCTTTTACGCGCTGCTCGAAGCCGGCTTTCTCCGCCGGCAGGATGTTCAGCGCGAAGTGGTTCGGTGCGTTGGGTGGCAGTTGCGAATGCCAGGTGTCCAGCAGTTCGCCGCGCAGCAGGGCGATCAGTGCCATGGCCAGCAGGATCAGGCCGAAGGCCAGGCTCTGTCCGGCGGCGGCCAGCGGGTAGCGCAGCAGCTGGCCAAGACCCAATCGCCACGGCAGGCTGGCGCCCTGGAGTGCGCTGCGCAAGCCGCGCAGTGCCAGCAGCAGAATGAAGCCGAGAATGACGGCCGCGATGGCGCCGCCGCCGAGCAGGGCGAGGGTAAGTTTCAGGTCGAGACTGAGCCGCCACATGATCAGGCCGAGGGCGAGCAGCGCGCAGCCATAGGCGGCCCAGGTGCGCATGGGCACCGGCAGGAGATCGCTGCGCAGGACGCGCAGCGGCGGCACGCGACCGAGCGCAGCCAGTGGCGGCAGGGCGAAGCCAGCCAGCGCGACGAGTCCGGTCGCCATGCCGGCCAGTGCGGGGACGATGCCGGCCTCGGGGATTTCCGGCGGCAGCAGGTTGCCCAGCAGGCGCATCAAGCCGAGCTGCGCGAGCCAGCCGAGAAAGGCACCGCAGACGCTGGCGACCAGTCCCAGTGCGAGCAACTGGCTGCCGTACAGCAGCAGCGCTTCGCGGCGCGACAGGCCCAGGCAGCGAAGCAGTGCGCTGGCGTCGAAGCGGCGGGTGGCGAAGCGGTTGGCGGAGAGTGCCACCGCCACGCCAGCGAGCAGCACCGCGGCGAGGCTGGCGAGATTCAGATAGCGCTCGGCACGCCCCAGGGCGTCGCCGATTTGCCGGTTGCCGTGGTGGGCGTCCTGCAGTTCCTGGTTGGCAGAAAGGTTGCCCTGGGTCGCCTGTCGGTAGGTTTGCAGCGCCTCGTGCGGACCGCCCCAGAGGTCGCGATAGCGCACACGGCTGCCGGGCTGCACCACGCCGGTGGCGTCCAGGTCCTGCAGGCTCATCATCACCCGCGGGGTAAGGCTGTAGAAGTCGCCGGCGCGGTCCGGTTCGTAGGTCAGCACGCGGGCGATGCGCAGGGATTTGCGACCGATGTCGATGCTGTCGCCGATCTTCAGGTCGAGGCTGGCCAGCAGGCGTGATTCGACCCAGATGTCGCCCGGCGCCGGGCGACCGCCTTCGACTTCCGGCTGCAAGGGAGCAGGCGCACTCTTCAGTTCGCCGCGCAGGGGGTAGCTGTCACCGACGGCCTTCACGCTGCTCAGTTGGATACCGTTGTCGGTGGCCACCACGCTGGAAAACTCGACGCTTTGTGCGTGCTGCAGGCCAAGTTTGAGCCCGCTGTCGATCTGTTCCGGGCGCGGCGGTTGGGTGCCGGTGAGCACCAGGTCCGCGCCGAGGAACTCGGCAGCGCGCACCAGCATCGCGCCGTTCAGTCGCGCACTGAAATAGCCGATGGCGGAGCTGGCCGCGACCGCCACCAGCAGGGCGAAGAACAGCACGCGCAGTTCGCCGCTGCGGCCTTCGCGCCACAGCTGGCGCAGGGACAGGCGGAACAGGTTGGGCAGCGACAGTGGTTTCATCGGCTCTCGTCCGTCAAGGTTCGACGTGGTCGATCAGGTGGCCGCTTTCCAGGCGGATGTGACGCTGGCAGCGGTGGGCGAGGCGTTCGTCGTGGGTCACCAGGACGAGGGTAGTGCCGCGCTCGCGGTTCAGCTCGAAGAGCAGGTCGCTGATGCGCTCGCCGGTGTGGGTGTCGAGGTTGCCGGTGGGTTCGTCGGCAAACAGCACGTCCGGCTCGGCGGCGAAGGCGCGGGCGATGGCAACCCGTTGCTGTTCGCCACCGGAGAGTTGGCGCGGGTAGTGGGTCAGGCGCTGGCCGAGACCGACCCGCTCGAGCAGTTCGCGGGCCCGTTGCCCGGCATCCTTTCGGCCGTCGAGCTCCAGCGGCAGCATGACGTTCTCCAGTGCAGTGAGGCTGTCGAGCAACTGGAACGACTGGAAGACGAAGCCGACATGGGCGGCACGTACGCGCGCGCGCTGGTCTTCATCAAGGCTGCCGAGGGTGTGGCCGAGCAGGACGATCTCGCCGCCGCTGGGCAGGTCGAGCCCGGCGAGCAGGCCGAGGAGGGTGGATTTGCCCGAGCCGGAACTGCCGACGATGGCGAGGCTGTCACCGCGGGCGAGGTCGAGGGAGAGGTCGTGCAGGATGGTTAGCTTGCCTTCCGCGCTGGAAACAACCTTGCTAAGGTTTCGCGCGGTGAGAATGCGTTCGCTCATGGAGAATCCGATGCGTGCATGGCTAATGGGCGGCTGCCTGGCGTTGCTTCTGATCACGCAGCAGGCCGCGGCGCAGACGCTGTTGGTCGTCGGCGATAGTATCAGCGCCGGTTTGGGGCTGGATACCAGCCTGGGGTGGGTCAGCTTGCTGGACAAGCGTCTGAAGGAGCAGGGATTCGACTACACGGTGGTGAATGCGTCGATTTCTGGCGACACCACGGCGGGAGGCCTCGCGCGGCTGCCGGCGCTGCTTTCGGAGCAGAAACCGACGCTGGTGGTGATCGAGTTGGGCGGCAACGATGGCCTGCGCGGAATGGCGCCGGCGCAATTGCAACAGAATCTTAGCGCGATGGTTCAGCAGTCGCGTGAGTCGGGCGCCAAGGTGGTCCTGCTCGGCATGCGCCTGCCGCCCAACTATGGGCAGCGCTACACCGACGCGTTCGCCAAGGTGTTCGAGAGCGTGGCGAGCGAGCAGAAAATTGCCTTGGTGCCGTTCTTCCTTGAAGGAGTGGGTGGCGTGCAGGGCATGATGCAGGCTGACGGAATCCATCCGGCTGTGGTGGCGCAGCCTAAGCTGCTCGACAACGTGTGGCCGACGCTCAAACCTCTGCTGTAATAGCCTGTAGCTGCGAGAAACCACAGAATCGAGGCTTCCACGCGCCCGGCCTTTCGGCTATGTTTGCGCACCCTTCTGGAACCCCCTATGTCGCGCCCCGCCTGGACCCTCTTCGCCTATCAACTGATCGAGCCCGATGAGCAGCTGGATCTGTTCGCCTGCCGCGAGGTTCGGGTACATCTCGTTGCGCGCCAGCTGGAGCTGGGAACCCCGGCCGATCGTACGCTGTGCGGCAGCCTGCTGCCGGCGCAGCCGTTGTGGCGCGGAGCAGAGAAGCCGCTGCTGCGCGATCGGCGTATTTGCGCGGCCTGCCTGAAACAACTGGACGAGGAAAAGCGCGGCGCACGGAGCTCCTGGCTCGTCTGATATCTCCCGTTGACGGGGCTTGCGGTGTTAAACTGATCACCCTTTGCTCATTGCCCACGTCAAGGATCCTCGGATGTTGTCGCGCGTCATTGCCGCCTGCTCGCTGTCCCTCGCCGCGCTGCTCTCGGCCGGCCCCGTTTCCGCCATTGAATTGCCGCTGCCGGCGCCGGGTGACGATATCGTCGGCCAGGTCCAGGTGATCAAGGCCAAGTACGAAGATACCTTCGCCGATCTCGGCGAAAAATACGGCCTCGGCTACTCCGAGATGATTGCCGCCAACCCGGGCGTCGATGCCTGGCTGCCGGGCGTGGGCACCGAGATCATCATTCCGACTCGCTTCGTCCTGCCGGCTGGCCCGCGTGAGGGTGTAGTGATCAACCTCGCCGAGTACCGCCTGTACTACTTCCCCAAGGACAAGAACGTCGTCTACACCTACGCGCTGGGTATCGGTCGTGAGGGTTGGGGCTCGCCGGTCGGTAGCACGACCGTTATCGCCAAGACCAAGGACCCGGCCTGGTATCCGCCGGCGTCGATTCGTGCCGAGCACGCCGCCGATGGTGACCCGCTGCCGAGCGTGGTTCCGCCGGGTCCGGACAACCCGCTGGGTCCGTACAAGATGAGCCTGGGCTTTCATGGCTACCTGATCCACGGCTCGAACAAGAAGTTCGGCATCGGTACCCGTACCAGCCACGGTTGCTTCCGCATGTACAACTGGGACGTGACCCAACTGTTCTCGATGATTCCGGTGGGCACCAAGGTGCGCATCATCAACGAGCCGTACAAGTTCGGTCGCAGCGAGGGCAAGATCTACCTCGAAGCCCACGCACCGATCGATGACAATGGCGATCCGTCCGTGGTCGACAAGCACACCGCGGTGATCAATGCCCTGCTCAAGCGCGAAGACATCGCCAGCCAGATGCAGATGGATTGGAACGTGGTGCGCGAAGTAGTCGCCGCCGAAGACGGCCTGCCGGTTGCCATTGCCCAGCCGCAGCAGGTGCAGCAGGGTGGTTCGGTCGCTGCTACCGTCGACCAGGACGCCGCGCCACTTCAGTAATACGCAGGGCACCATCAGAAAGCCCGCCGACCATTACCGGTCGAGCGGGCTTTTTGTTGCCAGCGTACTTTGCCGAGGGCAAGTTGCAGGCATAAAAAAACCGACCCCGAAGGGTCGGTTTTTTCGAACAGATCCGAAGATCTATTACTTGCGGCTGGCTTTGTCCAGCATACGCAGGGCGCGCTCGTTAGCCTCGTCAGCGGTCTGCTGGGCTTTCTGAGCAGCGGCCAGAGCTTCGTCAGCCTTGCGATAGGCTTCATCGGCACGGGCTTGAGCGCGAGCAGCGGCGTCTTCAGTAGCGGTCAGACGTGCTTCGGTTTCTTTCGAGTGGCTGCTGCAACCGGTGGCCAGAACAGCAGCCAGAGCCAGAGCAGAGAATTTCAGAACGTTGTTCATCGTGTTCCCCTTAAGGTGGACATTTCCATTAAAAGCAATCTCCCATGACTGGGAAATTAGCCGGACTACATAGTACTCATTACTTGTAGTAAGTAAACTGACCAAGCGCAAGTACGGCACTTTTTTTTCATGTTACGCACGCTCTTCGCAGTTGTCCGAGGCCGATTTGGGCAAAAACTGTCCAATCTGGCAAAGGAGTGTTTCCAACAGGTGTCAGGCGAGGTCTGGGACGGCTTTGCGGCCTGTGGAACCAAGCTGTCAGATGACTGTCGACAATGGTCGGAGAACTGTTTAATCGCCGTTGTGCATTTGTCGTACTGACAACTTGCAACTCGGTCGAAACGGGTGAAGAAAGTGTGAAGCGGAAAACGAAAAAGCCCGGCTAATTGCTTAGCCGGGCTTTTTCATGAATCTGGCGGTGAGGGAGGGATTCGAACCCTCGATACGATTTCTCGTATACACACTTTCCAGGCGTGCTCCTTCAACCGCTCGGACACCTCACCAGATTTCTCGACAGCGCTGTGTCTGTCGAGGCGCGCACTTTACTCAAAGGTTTCTTCCTTGGCAAATGTTTTTTGAAAATTTTTTCCAAGGGATTCATCGGCTTAAGGAGCACGGGCTGGATCGCGGGTACACTGGCGCCATCTGATCCTCGAGAAAGCGCATGGCCAGCTGGGACATCTTCTGCAGCGTAGTCGACAACTACGGCGATATCGGCGTCACCTGGCGGCTGGCTCGCCAGCTGGCGAGCGAACACGCGCAGCAGGTGCGGCTATGGGTGGATGATCTGGCGGCCTTCGTGCGCATCTGCCCGGGCGCCGATGCGGCCGCCAATGTGCAGCGGCAGTCCGGCGTGGAAGTGCGCGTCTGGCCGAGGCGCTGGCAGGCGACTGCTGCTGCCGACGTGGTGATCGAGGCCTTCGCCTGCAAGATGCCAGCCGCTTATATAGAAGCGATGGGGCAACGCCGAACACCATCGCTGTGGCTGAACCTGGAATACCTCAGTGCCGAGCCGTGGGTGGAGTCCTGCCACGGATTGCCGTCGATGCAGGCCAGCGGCTTGCAGAAGTACTTCTATTTCCCGGGTTTCACGCCGGCGACTGGAGGTTTGCTGCGTGAGGGTGATCTGATCGCCCGGCGCGATGCCTTCCAGGCAGACCCGGCATCCAGTCTTCGCTTCCTCGACCGTCTCGGTGTGCAACCGCTCGCCCATGAGCGACGCATCTCGCTGTTCGCCTATGAAAACGACGCAATGGGTGGCTGGCTCGACGCACTGGCCGGCAGTACCGCTGCCACCTTGTTGCTGGTTCCGGAGGGCAGGGTGCTCGCGGACGTCGAACGCTGGGTCGGGAAGCGTCTGGCGGTAGGAGAGTCTTACCAGCGCGAGTCGCTGCGCTTGCAGGTGCTGCCGTTCGTTCGTCAGGAGGACTACGACCTGTTGCTGTGGAGCTGTGATTTCAACGCGGTGCGCGGCGAGGACTCCTTCGTGCGGGCGCAGTGGGCGGGGCGGCCATTCGTCTGGCATATCTACCAGCAGGAGGAGGACGTCCACCTGGAGAAGCTGGAGGCCTTCCTGGCGCTCTTCGTTGAGGGATTGGACAAGACGCTGAGTTCGGATCTGCAAGCGTTCTGGATGGCCTGGAACGGACGGGGTGACACGGTTGAAACCTGGCGAACGTTGGAAAGACGCTTGCCGGAGTGGTCGGCGGGGATTGGCGATTGGCAGCGCCGATTGAGCGAACAAACCGATCTTGCTGCGGGGCTGGTGCGTTTTTATACAAATTGGCTATGATATGGCCCCTGATTTTTGTCTCCAATCCAATCGGATAATCGTATGAAAACCGCACAAGAGTTCCGCGCTGGCCAGGTTGCCAACATCAATGGCGCCCCCTGGGTCATCCAGAAGGCCGAGTTCAACAAATCCGGCCGTAACTCCGCGGTCGTCAAGATGAAGCTGAAGAACCTGCTGACTGGTGCTGGCACCGAGACCGTGTTCAAGGCCGACGACAAGCTGGAGCCGATCATCCTCGATCGCAAGGAAGTTACCTACTCCTACTTCGCGGACCCGCTGTATGTCTTCATGGACACCGAGTTCAACCAGTACGAGATCGAGAAAGACGACCTGGAAGGCGTGCTGACCTTCATCGAAGACGGCATGACCGACGTCTGCGAAGCGGTCTTCTACAACGAGAAAGTCATCTCCGTTGAACTGCCGACCACCATCGTTCGCGAAATCGTCTACACCGAGCCGGCTGTCCGTGGCGACACCTCCGGTAAAGTGATGAAGACCGCTCGCCTGAAGAACGGTGCTGAAGTCCAGGTTTCCGCGTTCTGCGAAATCGGCGACTCGATCGAGATCGATACCCGCACCGGCGAGTACAAGTCCCGCGTCAAGGCCTGAGCCTGATACGAGACAGAAAAAAGCCCGGCTGATGCCGGGCTTTTTCGTTTCTGCCGTTCTGAAAGATGAGCGCTGAATCAGACGCTGACGTTCAGGCGCACATCGATGTTGCCGCGGGTGGCGTTGGAGTAGGGGCAGACCTGGTGGGCCTTGGCGACCAGCTCTTCGGCCTCGGCCTGGTCCAGCCCTGGCAGGTTGATGTTCAGTTCCACTTCCAGGCCGAAGCCGCCGGGGATCTGGCCGATGCCGACCTTGCCGGTGATCGAGGCGTCCGCCGGGATCTGTTTCTTGCTCTGACTGGCGACGAACTTGATGGCGCCGATGAAGCAGGCCGAGTAGCCGGCGGCGAACAGCTGTTCCGGGTTGGTGGCTTCGCCGCCCGCGCCTCCCAGCTCGCGCGGAGTGCTCAGTTTCACGTCGAGGATGCCGTCCGAGGAGACGGCGCGGCCATCACGGCCTCCGGTGGCGGTAGCGGTGGCGGTGTAGAGGGCTTTGATGGTTTGCATGGTGGTCTCCGATTAGGTGTCAGGTAGGTCTGGTTGGGAATGTCTTGCTGCTTAATGTTTTGTGCGCTAAGCAGTTCGTGAGGAGAAAGTTAGTTCTATTTAATTTAGTGCGCAAGATAATTATTGGAAGATTTCTGACTAAGGAACCCGCAGCTTTGGCATAAGCGCCGGATTACGGGGCTTGTAGATGTCCGCGCAGGTCCACGAGCTCCTCCTGGAGGCGCTTCAGACTGTCCAACGTTAGACCGCTACTGGCCAGGATGCAGGCTGGGATGCTCTCCGCCTGTCGGCGCAGCTCACGACCTTTGTCGGTCAGGCGCAACTGCACCACGCGCTCGTCCGCCTGGCTGCGGGTGCGGGTGATCAGGCCCTCGGCCTCCAGACGCTTGAGCAAGGGGGTGAGCGAACCGGGGTCGGTGAGCATGCGCGAGCTGATCTCGCCCACGGTGATGCCGTCCTCCTCCCACAGCACCAGCATGGCGATGTACTGCGGGTAGGTGAGGCCAAGCTCCTGCAGTAATGGCTTGTAGACCTTGGTCATCTGCAGGGAAGTGGAGTAGAGGGCGAAGCACAGCTGGTTATCCAGCTTGAGGGCTTCGCAGGAGGGTTCTTGCTGAGTCATGGCGTGCTCCTGGCTGGGCGCTCGAAGCGAAGAGGTGATTGCGCATTAATTTAGCGCGATGGTTAATTCTTGAACAGCGCTTCCGCAAGGGCCGCATCCCACGGCGGCGGGAAACCGAAGCGTTCCAGCAGGAATGCCAGCAGGCGTTCGCTGCGCGGGTGGGTGCCGCGCTCCAGCCGCAGCGCATGGATGACGCCAGGCTCGGGTTCGGGAAGACCGTTCTCGCAAAACAGCGGCAACAGCTGGCCGTTGATCAGGTACTCGCTGCACAGCCAGGTGGGCAGGTGGGCCAGACCGATCCCTTGCAGCGCGCCTTCCACCAGCGTTTCGGCATTGTTCGCGGTCATGCGCAGCCGGCGCGGGCGAAGGTGCTGCAGCTTGCCGTCGATGAGGAAGCGCCAGGCCAGCGGCGGCGCCAGGCCCTCCCAGTCGAGGCCGATGTGCTCCGGCAGCTCCAGCGGAGAGGCCGGCCTTCCCTGTTGCTGCAGGTAGCCTGGGCTTGCGCAGACGATCCGCCGCATGGGCGCCAGGCGCGTGGCGACCAGACGACTGTCGGGCAGTGTGCCGATGCGCAGGACCAGGTCGACCTGGCCGAGGTTCTCCCCGCGGGTGTCGGTGAAGCTGTCGATCAGCCGCAGTTGCACGTCCAGGCCGGGATTGGCCGTGAGGAAGTCGGCCAGCGCCGGGGCAAGATGGCGGCGGCCGAAGGGTACCGGTGCGTCGATGCGGATCAGGCCTTCTGGCGCAGTGCTCAGGGACACCGCTTCTGCTCGCGCCTGGCGCAGCTCGCCGACGATCCGCCGCGCCCGTTCGGCGTAGGCCAGGCCAGCGGGTGTGGCACGCACGTGGTGGGTGCTGCGCACCAGCAGGGTCGAACCCAAACCCTGCTCCAGGGAGTCCATGCGTCGTGCCACCGCCGACGGCGTGAGCTGGCGGAGGCGACCGGCTGCGGAAAAGCTGCCGTTGTCGAGTACGTCCAGGTAGAGGTCGAGCTGATCTTCGAGGCTGGAAGGATTCATGGGGGTATGGCTATGCAGAAATGGCAAAGCCATTGTGCTGCGCTTTGCGTTTCCCATCCAGCCGGGGTTTTCTAGCATGGGCGCATTGGTGTGGAGGTGCGTCATGTGGGATCTGGTGGTGGACGTTTTGCTCGGCATCGTCCTGGGCAGCCTGGGTGGGCTGTTCGGCATCGGTGGCGGGCTGCTGGCGATTCCGGCGTTGGGCGTGCTGTTCGGGCTGGATCAGCAACTGGCGCAGGGCACCGCGTTGGTGATGGTGGTGCCAAACGTGCTGCTGGCGATCTGGCGTTATCACCAGCGCAACCGTATCGATTTCGCCCAGGCCGGCGTGCTGGCGCTGACCGGCCTGGTCTGCGCGTTCTTCGCGTCGAGCATTGCGGTGAACCTGGATGCCCGCAGCATGCGCACGGCCTTCGTGGTGTTCCTGGTGCTGCTGGCGCTGTATCTGCTGGTGCGGTTGTTCCAGCGCGTGCCACAGGGTGGCAGCACGCCGCGTTACGGCCTGCCGTGGATGGGCGTTCTGGGGCTGGGCGCGGGATCTCTCGGCGGCCTGTTCGGCGTAGGCGGTGGAGTGCTGGCGACGCCGGTGCTGACGTCCGTCTTCGGCCTGACCCAGGTGATTGCCCAGGGCCTCGCGCTGGCGCTGGCAGCGCCCAGTACAGGGGTGGCGCTGGCGACCTACGCGCTGCACGGCCACGTGGACTGGCGCATGGGTGGTGCGCTGGCGCTGGGCGGGCTGCTCAGTATTTCCTGGGGCGTTCGGCTGGCCCATGCACTGCCGGAGCGTCAGCTGCGGATGGCCTTCAGTGCCTTCCTGATCGTCTGTGCGGTACTGCTGGCGGTGCGCTGAGCCGACTTATGAGCGGAAGCCTTCGATGATGTACTCGGCCAGCTTGTCGGTCACCGGCGTCATCTTCTGCCCGCGCAGCAGCACGATGCTGGCGTTGGGCAGCGCCGGCAGGCCTTCGTCCTCGCCGATGATCCGCAGATTGCCGGTGAGCAGGCTGCGCAATTGCGCGGTCACCGCCAGTCCAGCGCTGGCCACGGCGAACAGGGCCGACAGGCTCGGGCTGCTGTAGGCGATTCGGTAGTCCACCTCCATCGCTTCCAGTGCGTTGCAGGCCCAGGCGCGGCAGAAGCAGGCGGTGTTGAACATTGCCAGCGGCAACGGGCGTTGATCCTGCGGGCAGAAGCTCTCGGCGGCCATCCAGACGAAGGATTCCTGGCGCAGCAGTTGGCCGATCTCGGTGCCCGGCTCGCGGGTGACGATGGACAGGTCCAGGTCGTTGCGCATCAGCAGTTGGGCGGACGAGTCGCAATGCACTTCCACCTGGACCAGCGGGTAGGCTTCGGCGAATCGCGAAAGGATGCTGGGCAGGAAGCGCATCACATAGTCGTCCGGCGTGCCAATCTTCACCGAGCCGACCATGTGCGGCTGGCGGAAGGTGTTGAACACCTCGCCCTGCAACCGCAGGATGCGCCGCGCGTAGCCCAGCAGAATCTGTCCTTCCGGTGTCAGGCGGACCTGGCGGCCGTCGCGCTCGAACAGGCTGCGCTCCAGCACGTCTTCTTCCAGGCGCTTCATCTGCATGCTCACCGCCGACTGGGTGCGGTTGACCATCTCGGCCGCGCGGGTAAAGCCGCCGTGGTCGGCGATCGCGACGAAGGTGCGCAGCAGTTCGCTGTCGATGCTGGGGAAGCTGCTCATTCATCAATCTCCGAGATGGGTCGCATAAGAATGATTCGTTGGATTGATCTTAGCGCGAGCCTGAAACTGCATCCAACCCCACAGGGAGGGAAGCATGATGAAAGGTCAACTCGGTTTCGTAGCAGCGTCCTACCATGTCCATAAAGTCTCCGCTGTGCCGCTGTGGAAGCGCGCCCTCCAGCGTGTCCAGCATTGGCAGAAGCTGGCCCGCCAGCGCCGTGAACTGGCGACCATGAGCGATGAGGCGCTCAAGGACATCGGCTTGAGCCGCGCCGATATCCAGCAGGAGGTCGAGCGCCCGTTCTGGATCGATCATGCCGGTCGTTGAGCCTGTCGGGCGGCACGAAGCCACGCCGTGCCGCCCGACTTCGTGACCATGGAAACACTGCAAGGAAGACCATGACCGCTCGCTATCATCTCGCCCAGGTCAATATCGCCAAGGCCCGCGCCCCGCTGGACCATCCCCTGATGAAGGGCTTCGTCGACCAGCTCGATCACATCAATGCCCTCGCCGAGCGCAGCCCCGGCTTCGTCTGGCGCCTGCAGACGGAGGAGGGCGATGCCACTGCCATTCGCGTCTTCGACGACCCGCTGATCATCGTCAACCTGTCGGTGTGGGAGTCAGTGGAGGCGCTCAAGGACTACGTCTATGGCGGCGAGCACCTGCAGGTGCTGCGCAGCAAGCGTGACTGGATGGAGCGTCTGCCTTCGCCGAGCCTCGCGCTCTGGTGGCTGCCGGCTGGCGAGCTACCGGACGCGTCCATGGCCCGTGAGCGCCTGGAGCATCTGCGGCTGGAAGGGCCTTCGAGCGAGGTCTTCACCTTCGCCCGTCCCTTCCCGATGCCCGAGCGACTCGGCGAGCCGGCCTGATGCGGCGGCGCAGCGCAATTGGCGTTAGGCTCTAGGGCTTGCCCAGCCCTGGAGCCCACGATGCCGACCGCCGAATCCTTGTCCCTCAAGCAAGCCCGTCGACTGGCCCTCGCCGCCCAGGGCTTCACGCTGCGCAAGCCGGGTGGCGAGGTGCAGCGGCGTCATGTGCGCAGCCTGCTGGAGCGCCTGGGTGTGCTGCAGATCGACTCGGTGAACGCGCTGGTGCGCTCGCACTACCTGCCGCTGTTTTCGCGCCTGGGCAACTACTCGCCGACGTTGCTGGAAGAGGCTGCGTGGAGCGGTGGGCGGCATCGTCGGTTGTTCGAGTACTGGGGGCACGAGGCTTCGCTGTTGCCGCTGGAGCTCTATCCGCTGATGCGCTGGCGCATGCGCCGGGCTGCGGAGGGGCGAGGCATCTACCAGCAACTGGCGCGCTTCGGGCGCGAGCAGCAACCGGTGATCCGGCGGGTGCTCGACGCCGTGCGCGAGCAAGGTGCGCTAGGCGCTGGCAGCCTGACGACCCGCGAGGAGCGGGCTGGCCCCTGGTGGGACTGGAGCGACGAGAAGCATGCGCTGGAGTGGCTGTTCGCGGCCGGCGAGGTGACGGTCGCCGGGCGGCGCGGTTTCGAGCGCTTGTACGACTTGCCCGAGCGGGTACTGCCCGTCGAGCTGTTGCGACAACCCGAGCTGGACGAAGACGAGGCGCAGCGCCAGTTGCTGCTGCGTTCGGCGCAGGCGCTGGGGGTGGCGACCGAGAAGGACCTGCGTGATTACTTCCGCCTGGATCCCGCTGACAGCAAGGTGCGGTTGGCCGAGCTGGTGGAGGCGGGGGAACTGCTGCCGGTGAAGGTCCAGGGCTGGCAGGCGCCGGCGTACTGCCTGGCGGACCCGGTGATTCCGCGCAAGGTGCGCGCCAGTGCCTTGTTGTCACCCTTCGATTCGCTGGTCTGGGAGCGCGCCCGGACCGAGCGGCTGTTCGATTTCCGCTACCGCCTGGAGATCTACACGCCGCAGCACAAACGCGTTTACGGCTACTACGTGCTGCCGTTCCTGTTCGACGAGCATCTCGCCGCACGGGTCGACCTGCGTTCGGATCGTGCGGCGGGCAGGCTGGTGGTGCATGCCGTGCATGAAGAGGAAAAGGGCCTGAGCGAGGCGGGACACGCCGCGCTGGCGCAGCACCTGGCGGAGATGGCGAACTGGCTCGGGCTGGAGCGGGTGGCCGTGAACTGCCGGCGACCGTCTGGTGAGCGTCTGCAGGGATTGCTGGCGCAGGCCTGAAAGAAAACGGGCCTCCGAAGAGGCCCGTCTGGCATTACTTGCCGCTGGCGATGCGCTGGCGGATGTGGTCCGCGCGCTGCTGCGAGCCCGGGTGCGAGTCGAACATGCTGCTCTCCTTGCCGCCGCTGAGCTTGGCCAGCTTGTCGAAGGCGGTGGCCAGGCCTTCCAGTTGGATGCCGCGCTTCTTCAGCAGGTCGAAGGAGTAGTCGTCCGCCGCCGACTCCTGGGATTGGGAGAACTGCGCGTTGACCAGTGCTTCGCCAATCTCGCCCAGTTGCGACTGCGACAGCGCAGCCACGGTGGCATTGCCCGAGGCGGCCGCGGCGTTGCGTGCGGCGGCGGTGGCGTAGGCGGTCTGGGTGGCTTTCTTGATATGGCCGAGGGCGACGTGACCGATTTCGTGGCCGAGCACACCTTCCACTTCGTTGTCGTTCATCAGGTCCATCAGGCCCGAGTACACGCGCACGCAGCCGTTGGCCATGGCGAAGGCGTTGACGTCGTCGGTGAGGTAGACCTTGTAGTTGACCGCGGTGCCGGTAAGCGGATTGCCCAGGGCGGCGGCGATCTTGTCCAGGCGCTGGGTGTAGGGGCTGGAGGCCGGGGCGATCTGCGCTTCGGCGTCCTGCTTGGCACAGGCCTCGTCGGCGACCTGCTTGATCTCGGCGTCGCTGAGGGTGGCGGCCTTCATCGCCATCATGCCGGACTGCATGAGGCTGTCGGTGTTCACGTTCTGGCAGCCGGAGAGGGCGGCGCTGGCGCCGATCAGCAGGGCGAGCAGGGAGCGGTGCAGTTGCATCGAAATCTTCCTTGGTTGACGGTTTCCATGGCGCGGCGGCTGCCGCGCGGGGCGCCACTCTAGGTAGACGCCCCGGCACCGTCAATTGCGGGAAGCGATTTCAGGCCTGTGCTGAGACGTCTGTCAGGTTCAGCGACGGACCTGTTTCAGCGTTTCCGCGATCAGGAAGGCCAGCTCCAGCGACTGGTCCGCGTTCAGGCGCGGATCGCAGTGGGTGTGGTAGCGGTCGCTCAGGCCATCCTCGGTGATCGGCCGCGCACCGCCGATGCACTCGGTGACGTTCTGCCCGGTCATCTCGATGTGGATGCCGCCGGCATAACTGCCCTCGGCCTGGTGCACCTCGAAGAACTGCCGGACCTCCGCGAGGATGCGCGCGAAGTCGCGGGTCTTGTAGCCGCTGGAGGCCTTGATGGTATTGCCGTGCATGGGATCGGAACTCCACAGCACCTGCTTGCCCTCGCGCTGCACGGTCTGGATCAGGCGCGGCAGCCCGTCGCCGACCTTGTCCGCGCCCATGCGCACGATCAGGTTGAGGCGACCGGGCTCGTTGGCCGGGTTGAGGATGTCGATCAGGCGGATCAGCTCCTCGCTGTCCATGCTCGGGCCGACCTTCACACCGATGGGGTTGCCGACGCCACGCAGCATTTCCACGTGCGCACCGTCGAGCTGGCGGGTACGGTCGCCGATCCACAGCATGTGCGCCGAGCAGTCGTACCAGCCCCCGGTGAGGCTGTCGCGACGGATGAAGGCTTCCTCGTAGTTCAGCAGCAGTGCTTCGTGTGCAGTGAAGAAGCTGGTCTCGCGCAGCTGCGGGGCGGTATCCAGGCCGCAGGCGCGCATGAAGGCGAGGGTCTCGTCGATGCGGTCGGCCAGTTGCTGGTAGCGCTCGGACAGCGCCGAGTTGGCGATGAAGTCCAGGTTCCACTGGTGCACCTGGTGCAGGTCGGCGAAGCCGCCGCCGGCGAAGGCGCGCAGCAGGTTCAGCGAGGCGGTGGACTGGTGGTAGGCCTGTAGCAGGCGCTCCGGGTCCGGCACGCGGCTCTTCTCGTCGAAGCCGATGCCGTTGACGATGTCACCCCGATAGGCGGGCAGGGTCACGCCGCCGATGGTCTCGTCGCCGGAGGAACGCGGCTTGGCAAACTGGCCCGCCATGCGGCCGACCTTCACCACCGGACAGCCGGCCGCGAAGGTCATCACCACGGCCATCTGCAGCAGCACCTTGAAGGTGTCGCGGATCTTCGCCGCGGAGAACTCCGCAAAGCTCTCGGCGCAGTCGCCGCCCTGCAGCAGGAAGGCACGGCCGGCGGTGACCTCGGCAAACTGCCGGCGCAGCTCGCGCGCCTCGCCGGCGAACACCAGCGGCGGGAAGCTGGCCAGGGTGCGCTCGACTTCGCTCACGCGGTTGGCATCGGGGTAAGCGGGCTGTTGCTGGATCGGCTTGCTTCTCCAGCTATCGGGGCTCCAGGGCAGGCTCATCGGCGGCTCTTCGCGGCTATGGACGGTATCCGCCCATGGTATCAGCTCGGCTTTTTCCCCGCGCGTGGCGGCGGGTGTGCAGAAGAAGGGGGGACATCCTTGTCCAGGGGAAACTCTGTGATGGAGGTGACTGTGCTGCGCGCGATCAGCCGTCCGCGCAGCACGCGAAGGCGTACGGGCGCTGAAAAGTCGGCGGGAGATGGTGTCGTTCGGCGGGATCGCGAAGGGCGTTGCGCTGGCGCATGCTCGGTTGTGCCTCGTGGGCTGTTATTCTTGCGGCCCGGCGGTCGTGGCTGGCCGTCTTGTTTTGAAGGATTATTGCGTGCGCGAGCCCCTGTATTTCAATGGCAATCCGTGCCGTTCGCCGTTCCTGGCGGACCGCATTGTCACGTCCGCTTCGGCCTGGAGCGGGCGATGAGCGAGGAGTTGCTGAGCGAAGAGCTGCTGATCGTCGAGGAACGCGATGACTTCGGCGTGATTCGCATCGTGGAAAGCGGCGCTTTCCGCTACCTGGAGTTCGGCGATGAGGTCGAGCAGAGCTGTGTGCTGAAGGGCGATCCGAGCTGGCTGGAGTACGACTACTCGCGCGCCATGCTGGTCGGCGCGCTGTGCCACTCGCGTCCGCGCCGTGCGCTCTTTCTCGGCTTCGGTGCGGGCAGCCTGACCCAGGCCTGCCTGAAGCATCTGCCGCTTGACGAAGTGGAGGCCATCGAGCTGCGCCCGTCCATCCCGCGCCTGGCCCGCGAACACCTTGGCCTGGTGGACGATGCGCGCCTGACTCTGCGTATCGGCGATGCCGTGCAGGAACTGTCAGCATGCGAGCCGGCGGACCTGATCTTTCTCGATCTCTACACCGATACCGGGCCCGCGCCGGCACATATCGGCTGGGATTTCCTGGGGACCTGCCGCGAGCGCTTGCGGCCGGGCGGCTGGCTGGTGATCAACCAGTGGAGCACCGACGATGGCCGGCCGCTGGGCGCCGCTCTGCTGCGTGGGCGCTTCAACCGACACTACTGGGAGTGCCCGGTGCCCGAGGGCAATGTGATCGTCTTCGTGCCCGCCGAACTGGACCAGACGCTGAACCTGCGTGGCCTGAAGAAGCGCGTCGGTCAGCTCGAGCCGAAGCTGGGCTATTCGCTGCGCACCTATATCGAGTCACTGCGCCCGGCGCAGTGACTCTCTGCCAGCGAGCCCGTCAGGGGAACTGGTAACTGAAGGTGAAGTTCAGCCGTGGACTGCGTTCGTTGTTGTCCAGCGCGCGGTCGCCGAAGGGCTTGGCCACTTCCGCCGATACCAGGTAGTGCTTGCGGTCGGAGAGGCGCACGCCGATTGCCGCCGAGCCGAGCTTGGCTTCCGTCAGCCCGTCCTGGTTGTAGTGGGTGCGCGCGGTGTCGGCGACCACGTAGGGCTGGATCTGGCTGAGCAGCGTGCTTTGCCGCAGGAAGGAATAGTTCACCTCATAGGAGGCGCCCCAGCCCTTGTCGCCAGTGGCCTGGTCGTCGGGGTAGCCGCGACCGAAGTTGGCGCCACCGTACGTGACCTGCTCGGAGTCCGGCAGCACGTCGTCGCTCCACTGGAATGCGGCGGTCACCACGCCCTGCCAGTTGGAGCCGAACTGATCCTGCTGCGCACCGTAGCCAAGCAGGCGGGTGAAGTCCTTCTTCACCGGTTCTGGCGTTTCAGCGCCCATGCCGCTGAGACCCTGGTAGACCGCCATGCTGCCGGCGCGCACGCGCTTCTCGGCGAACTGCTGGACGACCGTTTCTACGCCGACCACCCGCAACTTGCTCTTCTGCTCGATGCGGTAGGGGATGTCGGGATAGACCAGGTCGTAGCGGCTGGAGTCGTTCACCGTATAGCCGCGCAGGGTAACGTCCCAGGTCAGGTCACGGCGCAGCATCAGTGGCAGGCCGAGGCCGGCGCTGACCCGCTCGTTCTGCCGGTGCCGCTCGAACTCCAGGCCGTTGGCCAGGCGCAGGTTGTCGCCCGGGCGCGAGTTGTACTTGGAGTAGCCGGCCTGCAGCTGAACACCGTTGTCGCCCAGCAACTGGCTGTAGTTCCAGGCGCGGTAGTACTCGTGGTCGTCGCCCGGCGGATACAGGTAGCTGTACTGCAGTTGCTCGCCCCAGCCGAGCATCGACATCACCTCGGCATTGAAGATGCCGCGCTGCTGGTTGCGCCGTGAGTCCAGGTTCATGCCGGTGTCGAAGCGCTTCTGCTTGCCGGCCAGCTCCAGCACCGCGCCACCGTCGCTGGTGGTGGGCGGGTTGAGCGCCATGGCCATCTGCAGGCCGGGCACTCGGCTCATCAGTACGCTGAAGCGCTCGAAGCTCTCGCGGGTCAGCGGTTTCTCGGACTTGAGCCTGTCGATCCAGCGGTCCACCCGCGCCTGGTGTACGCCCAGATCGCCGTTGCTGCGGACCTGGGCGATGTGGCCTTCGACCAGAACGATGCGCGCAACACCGCCGCTGAAGTCCTGGTTTGGCACATAGGCGAAGGAGATGAAGTAGCCGTCGTCCTGGTAGCGCTGGGTGATGGCCTTGGCTGCCGCCACCAGCTCGCTGACCTGGATGCTGCGTTTCGTCAGCGGCTCCAGCAGTGGTTTCCAGGTTGCGACCGGGTAGTGCTTGCCGCCGGCCAGCTCGATGCGCTTGATGCGGATGTGTTGCTGGAGAATCTGCACCGGTTGGCTGGCCGCAGGCTGTGGCGTGGTGACTTTGGGGGCCTTGGGGCGAAGCTCGCCGTCGGGAAGGTTGGGGCGGGGGAGGGTCTGTTCGATATCGGAGCCGGGAAGCTGGATCGGGCGCTCGGCCCAGGCGAAAGGTGCAGCCAACAACAGGGGCAGGACAGCAAGTTTGCGCATCTGGCTCCTCCATGAGACCGACTTCGGAAAGGGACCAGGAGCCGTGGGTGGCTCCTGGTTACCACAGTATGGGTGGAAATCGGATTATTGCTTGGGCGTACCGATCGCCAATCCACCACCCAGTCCGCCGGTCACACCACCCAGCGCGCCACCCACGGCGCCCAGCGTATTGCCCAGCAGGCCTCCCTGACCGCTGGTGCCGCCAGTCGTCCCGGCGCCGGCCCCGACTGCCACACCCGAGCCCTGGGTGTTGCTGCCGATGCCAACGCCTGCTCCTGCAACCAGGCCGCCGCCACCGGTGAGGCCGCTGGTGACGCCGCCAAGGGTGCCGGCCACACCATTGACCAGACCGCTGACCGGGTTGCTGCCGCCCGTGGTGCCACCCAGGGAACCGGTGAGACCGCCGACTGCCCCGGTCACGCCGCTGACCAGGCCGCCCACCGGATTGCTGCCGCCCGTAGCTCCGCCCAGAGAACCGGTGAGACCGCCGACTGCGCCGGTCACTCCGCTGACCAGGCCGCCGACCGGATTACTGCCGCCGGTGGCGCCGCCCAGGGAACCGGTGACGTTGCCGAGCAGGCCGCCGCCCGGGTTGCTGCCATTGACCAAGCCGCCGGCCGCGCTGACTGCCTGACCCGTATTGCTGACGATTCCGCCGACCGGAGCGAGTGCCGGATTCGCACTGGCTACCTGGTTGCCTGTCTGGGTCACAACGCCGCCGACGGTGGTCAACAGGTTGTTCACCGGCGTTCCCAGTCCGGTGGCGGCGCCGACGCCGCGAGTGGTTCCTTCGACCGTGCCGACCAGCCCGGCGGTGGTGCCGCTGAGCTGGGTGGTCAGCTGACTCAGCGGGCCGGTGGTGACTGCGCCGGAGAGAGAGTCGCCGAGCATGGTGATCTTGTTGCCCACGCCGTCCACCAGACCGCCGACCTGGCCGGTCACGCCATTGAGCGGGGTGTTGGCCAGTATCGGGGCATCGCCGATGGCGGCCACGGTATCGCCCAGGCTGCTGACTGCGCCGCCGGTGTGGCTGACCAGGCCGGTAGCGCCGGCAACGGTAGTGCCCAGTGCGTTGGGGTTGTTGCCCAGTTGGCCGAGGCCGTCGGTGACGCCCTTGCCGACGCTGTCGACACCCGCACCTACCTCCTGCACCACGTTGCCAGCGTTGTCGGTGACGCCGCTGCCGAGCACGGGGACATTGAGCGTCTTGACCACGGCGCCCACGGTGGAGACTGTACCGCCAACACTGGAGACCGCTTCGCCGGTGTTGGTCAGTACGTTGCCCGTGGTGCTGGCCGGCGGTGTGGTGGTGCCGCCGTCAGTACCGCCGTCGCCGCCACCGTCAGTGCCGCCGGTACCACCCGTTCCTCCGGTGCCGCCCGTCCCTCCAGTGCCGCTGCCGGAACCATCGCTACCGGTACCGCCACTGCCGCCGCTTCCGGATCCGGACCCGGAGCCATCGTCGGTGGTACTGCTGTCGGAAGAGCGGTGATGACTGCTGCCGCCGTGGCTGCTGCAACCTTGCAGCGACAGGGCAACGACGAGAAGGGAAAGGGCGAAGACGCGGATCGGACCAGACATGAGAAGTTCCTCCATGAGAACGTCAGTCAGCTGGCTATCCGGTCGGTATCCGGCGAGTCGCTGAGCTGCTCTGGAGTCAGTTCTAGAGGTTTGTTTTCAGGCGCGAAATTGGAACTTGTATATAGTCGTTTTGTGACTTTCAAGTATTTGATTTTTAAGTAAAAACTAAAGGATTATGACCGCCTTTTCGGCGTTTCTAATACCTTGGATATAGCGCTTTTCGCACGATGGTTCCGCTTTGTGTTTTTCGGGGTTGCTCATTTGCCCTGGAAGCGGCCTTCGCGGCGCTCGATCATGGCATTCAAACCCTCTTTCGCGTCCTCGGTGGACAGCAGCTCACTGGCCATTGCCGGCAGCAGTTTCGCCGCCGCTTCCTCCCCCTCATCGAGGCTGCGGCGCGCCGAGGCGAGCGTGGCGCGGATGCCCAGCGGCGCCTGGGCGGCAACCCGCTTTGCCAGCCACAGCGCTCGGGGCATCAGCTCTTCCGGTGCGGTGACTTCCTGCACCAGGCCGATGCGGTAGGCCTCGTGGGCGTCGAACGGATCGCCGGTGAGCAGCCAGCGCATCGCATTGCCCCAGCCCGCCACCTGGTGCATGCGCAGGGTGGCGCCGCCGAAGGGGAAGATGCCGCGTTGCACTTCGAGCTGGGCGAAGCGCGCGTTGCTGGCGCACAGGTTGATATCGGCGGCGAGCATCAGCTCGATGCCCAGGGTGAAGCAGTAGCCTTGGGCGGCCACCAGCAGCGGCTTGGTCAGGCGCCGGCCGCCGAAGGTGCCCCAGGGGTCGGCTGAGCCTTCAGGCATCGTCCAGCCGGAGCGGAAGGTTTCGCCAATGCTGGCCAGGTCCAGGCCGGCGGTGAAGTGGTCGCCATGGGCGAACACCAGTGCGCAGCGCAGCTCGTCATCGCGCTCGTATTCGCCGAAGGCCAGGACCAAGTGGGTGAGCATCTCCAGGTCGAAGGCGTTGCGCTTGTCGACCCGATTCAGACCGAGCAGCAGGACGTGGTCCTGTCGTTCGACGGTGATGCGCGGTTCGCTGCTGGCGGTCATCGGCGGGCTCCGGTCAGGTGGCTTGCACGGTATAGCCGGCAGGGACGGGCTTGTCCACGGTATGACCGTTCGCCGGGCATGTTCCGAAAAGAAACACATTGGTCAGGATTTTCCGGTATGATACGCGCCGGCCAAACGCTGGCCTCGTTTCGGATCCCGCATTTTTCCGCAGCTTTGACGCTCGGTCTGTGTGTCCGCAGTGCGGACTTCCTTGACGCATTCTTCCAATCTTCATTTCGCAAATCCCCGCTTCCAGCTGCCTGGGTGACTTCATTGTCGTACAGGGCATGCGCAGCTCGGCTATTGGGTCTTTGCGGATGTACTTAGAGGCAAAACCCATGACCCAGGAAACCGCCGGCTTCGCCGCGCTCGGTATTCATCCCAGTATTCTCGCTGCCATTGCCGCTGTCGGTTATGAAGAGCCGTCGCCGATCCAGGCCCAGTCGATCCCGGTGATCCTCGAAGGCCACGACATGATCGGCCAGGCCCAGACCGGTACCGGCAAGACCGCTGCCTTCGCGCTGCCGCTGCTGTCGAAGATCGAGCCCAGCCGCCGCGTTCCGCAGGTGCTGGTACTGGTACCGACCCGCGAACTCGCGCTGCAGGTCGCTACCGCTTGCGAAACCTACGCCAAGCAGATGCCGGGCGTCGGCGTCGTTGCCGTCTACGGCGGCGCCCCCATGGGCCCGCAGCTGAAAGCCCTGCGCCAGGGTGCCCAGGTTCTGGTCGCCACTCCGGGCCGTCTGTGCGACCACCTGCGCCGTGACGAGAACCTGCTGTCCACCGTCGAGCGCCTGGTCCTCGACGAAGCGGACGAGATGCTCAAACTCGGCTTCATGGACGACCTCGAAGTGATCTTCGAAGCCATGCCCGCCAGCCGCCAGACCGTGCTGTTCTCCGCGACCCTGCCGGCCTCGATCCGCAGCATCGCCGAACGCCATCTGAAAGAGCCCAAGCACGTCCGTATCGCTGCGAAGACCCAGACTGTCGCCCGCATCGAGCAGGTCCACCTGATGGTCCACGCGGACCAGAAGCCGGCCTCGATCCTGCGCCTGCTGGAAGTCGAGCAGTTCGACGCGCTGATCGGCTTCGTCCGTACCAAGCAAGCCACCCTGGATATCGCCGAGCTGCTCGAGCGCCAGGGCTACCGCGCCGCCGCGCTGAACGGCGACATGCCGCAGGCCCAGCGTGAGCGCGTGATCGAGTCCCTGAAGGATGGCTCGCTGGATATCGTCATCGCCACCGACGTCGCCGCCCGCGGCCTGGACGTGGCGCGCATCACCCACGTACTGAACGTGGACATGCCCTACGATCCGGAATCCTACGTGCACCGTATCGGCCGCACCGGTCGTGCCGGCCGCGAAGGTCGTGCACTGCTGCTGGTGACTCCGCGCGAGCGCCGCATGCTGCAGGTGATCGAGCGTGTGACCGGTCAGAAGGTTGGCGAAGTTCGCCTGCCGGATGCCGATACCGTCCTCGAGGCACGTCTGAACCGTCTGGCCACCGGCCTGCAACCGCTGCTGGCCAACGCCGTAGCCAGCCGTGGCGCCGTGCGTGACGAACTGTGCCGTCGCCTGGGTACCGACATGGACACCCTGGCTGCCGTGCTGCTGGCCAAGCTGACCGAAGGCAAGGCGCTGGACCTGGAGTCGGTCCGCCGCGAACAACCGCTGACCCCGGCCGCTCCGCGTGAGCGCAGCGACCGTTACGAGCGCAGCGAACGCGGCGATCGCCCCGAGCGCGGTGACCGTCCCGAGCGCAGCGGCGCCCCCCGCACGATGGCTCCGCCGTCGGAAGGCAAGGCCCGTTGCCGTACCGCCCTGGGCGCCCGTGACGGCGTACAGGCGAAGAACCTGCTGGGCGCCATCCTCAACGAGGGCGGTCTGTCCCGCGAGGCCATCGGCCGCATCCAGATTCGCGAGACCTTCAGCCTGATCGAGCTGCCGGAAGAGAACCTCGACCGTCTGCTGACCAAGCTCAAGGACACCCGCGTTGCCGGCAAGGCCCTGCGCCTGCGCCGTTATCGTGAAGACTGATTCGTCAGTCTCTCGCGCATGAAAAAGCCCCGCCTTGGCGGGGCTTTTTTGTTTCCGGCATCCCTGCCGGGGCGGGCTTTGCCCGCGATCACGCCCATGGGGCGCTGCTGGCATTCAGCTTTTGCAGAAGCGGACTTTGTCCCTGGTTCGCGGGCGCGGCTATCTCCTGCAAGGGCTGGGAGCTTCAACCGAAGCGGTAGATATCCATCCCCAGCGCGCCCAGGGTAAAGCCGGCGTGCTCCACCGTCATCGCCGAGCCGCCGGCGCCACGGGCGAAATACAACGGCAGCAGGTGCTCGTCGCGCGGGTGGTTACGCACCGCGTGGGGCGCCTGTTGGCGATAGTCGAACAGGGCGGCTTCGTCGTCGGCCTCCAGGTGCTCCACCATCCAGTCTCGGAAGGCCTTGGCCCAGGGCGTAATCACTTCAGGACCGGCGCGCCAGTTCAGCTCACCCAGGTTGTGGGTGATGCTGCCCGAGCCGATCAGCAGGATGCCCTCCTCGCGCAGCGCGCGCAGGGCCTGGCCAATGCGGTGCTGCATGGGGGCGCCGAGGCGACTGGGCAGGGACAGTTGCACGACAGGGATGTCGGCTCCGGGGTACATCAGGCTTAACGGGACCCAGGCGCCGTGATCCAGCGGACGCTCCGGGTCGAGGGTGGCCGGGAGGCCGTCCTCGGCCAGAAGCTCAACCACCCGCTTGGCCAGCTCCGGCGAGCCGGTGGTTGGGTATTGCACGGCGTAGAGCTCCGGCGGGAATCCGTAGAAATCATGCCAGGTGTCCGGCTTGGACGATGCGGTGACGCGCAGGTCCGGGGTTTCCCAGTGCGCGGAAACCACCAGGATGGCTTTGGGGCGTGGCAACTCTCGGGCCAGGCGCTTGAGGGGCGCCTCGCTGGCACCCGGGTCCAGGGCCAGCATGGGGGAGCCGTGGGAGATGAACAGGGCAGGGAGCATGGCGAACCTCGCTACTTGAATGCCTCTATGTTCACGCGCTCAAAGATCGAAATCCAGCATGGGTTTTTGACAAGAATGATCGTAATAGTAGATGTATTTCCGGCATTGGGTGGATTGAGATGCATCGCTTCAGAACTGCCAACCGGGTTGCAGAGTCGGAATGTCAGGCGAAATAGAGCGCCTGAGCGGGTTGTATATAGGATGATGCGTTAGAGTTTGCGGAAATTTCCCAAGCAATCGGCGAAATCAGTTATCCAGTCAGTCTGACAGGTCCGGAGACAGCTGGTACGAGTGGTGCCGTCTCCGTTGGTGCTGGCTGCTGGTCGCCCATTGCGGAATGTTTGAGCAGGTGATGTATGCAGCATGAATTCTGGCAGTCGCGCTGGGCGCGCAATGAAATCGGCTTCCACCAGCAGTCGGTGAATCCTAGTCTGCAACGGCATTGGCCAAACCTAGGGTTGCCCGAGGATTCGCAGGTGCTGGTGCCGCTCTGCGGCAAGAGCCTGGACATGCTCTGGCTGGCGCAATGGGGCTACCGCGTGCTGGGTGTTGAGTTAGCCGAGCGTGCTGCCGTCGACTTCTTTGCCGAGCTGGGGGTCACCCCGCAGATCATCGAGGAAGGCGCGCTGCGTCGTTACAGCTATGAGCGCCTGGAGATTCTCCAGGGCGACTTCTTCGACGTGACGGCTGAGCAGGTGTCCGGCTGCAGCGGTCTGTACGACCGCGCCGCGCTGATTGCTCTGCCGTCGGATCTGCGCGCTGACTATGCGGTTCATTTGCAGCAGATTCTGCCGCAGACGGTGAGAGGGCTACTGGTCAGCCTGGAGTACCCGCAGGCGGAAATGGACGGCCCGCCCTTCGCCGTGCTGGCGGATGAGGTGCGCGGGCTTTTCGCCACGGGCTGGGGCGTGGAGGAGGTGGAGCGCCTCGACGTGCTGGCGGAGAATCCGAAATTCCTCAAGCGCGGCGTCGGCCGCCTGGACGAGGTGGTCTTCTCGCTGAACCGTGGCTGAGCGCATGTCCAGCCTGCAGGAGTGCCGGCCATTTCCGCGACCGCTCGCGTAACCCGCGAATGAAAAAAGGCGACCCGAGGGTCGCCTTTTTCTATCGTCTGGATATTCAGCGGCCAGCGGCGCGCAGGGCTTCGATGCGGTCTTCCAGTGGCGGGTGGCTCATGAACAGGCCGGCGAGGCCATGCTTGAGGTTGCCATTGATGCCGAAGGCCTGCAGCGAGTCCGGCATCTGCACCGGCACACCCTGTTCGGCGCGCAGACGTTGCAGCGCGGCGATCATTGCGCCTGTGCTGGCGAGGCGGGCGCCCGCCTCGTCGGCACGGTATTCACGTTTGCGCGAGAACCACATGACGATGATGCTGGCGAGAATGCCCAGAACCAGTTCGGCAAAGATGGTCGCGACGAAGTAGCCGATGCCCGGGCCGTCTTCGTTCTTCAGGATCACCTTGTCGACGAAGTTGCCGAAGATGCGTGCGAAGAACATCACGAAGGTGTTCACCACGCCCTGGATCAACGCCAGGGTAACCATGTCGCCGTTGGCCACGTGGCCGATCTCGTGGGCCAGCACGGCTTTCACTTCTTCAGGCGAGAAGCGCTCCAGCAGGCCCTGGCTGACCGCGACCAGGGCGTCGTTGCGGTTCCAGCCGGTGGCGAAGGCGTTGGCCTCGTAGGCGGGGAAGATACCCACTTCCGGCATCTTGATACCGGCTTCGCGGGACAGTTCTTCCACGGTCTGCAGCAGCCACTGTTCGTGGCGGGTGCGCGGTTGGCTGATGATCTCGGTGCCGGTGCTCATCTTCGCCATCCACTTGGAGATGAACAGCGAAACCAGGGAGCCGGCGAAGCCGAAGACGGCACAGAAAATCAGAAGGCTACCGTAATTCTGGCCGGTGAAACGGTCCACGCCGAGCAGTTTCAGGGTGATGCTGGCGATCACCAGAACTGCCAGGTTGGTGGCCAGGAACAACAGGATGCGCATCATGGCGTAAAGCTTCTCCTCACGGTGACATTGCGGAAAACCGCCTGGGATTGCGGCTTTCCGGATCGACGGGCACAGGCGTGCCCGGGATCGCTAGATAGTATGCGGGGTATATACGGTTGGCCCCCAGGCGATTCAACTCGGGGACTATTTCAACTTGTGTCGCCTGCCTCGGTTAAGGGTGCCCGGGGGCGCTCTCGAAGAGTAGACGGGTCAGGCGCGCGATGCGTTCCCCGTGTCGGCTGGCCAGGGCTTCGCGCAGCTGGTTGGCCAGCGTGGCCTGCTCGCGGCGCACGCTGGGCGGCAGTTCCTCGGCGTCGCGCACGGCGTGGGGAACGATGCGGGTCAGGCGCATGAAGGCCTTTTCGCTGAGTACCGCCTGGTCCAAGGCTTCGTAGCGAATGGTTGCCTCGAAGCGCAGATAGCCTTCATCGGCCAACCACAGCAGCGCCCCTAGGCAACTCTGGTGGCGGGTGCTGGGCAGGCCGAACTCGTCGGGCTCTTCCCGGCCGATCAGGTCCTCGATGTAGAGGGCGATCTTGCGCGGGAAGGCCTGGTAGAGCGTCAGCAGGCCGGCAGCGGCATCCTTGTAGAAATCGTCGATCTGCAGGTCCATTTATGCGCTGGGATTCACTGGCGATGGTTTACTGGCGATAGCTTTTCAGGAAGTTACCGATGCGGCCGATGGCCTGCTCCAGGTCATCGACACGCGGCAGGGTAACCACCCTGAAGTGATCCGGCCAGGGCCAGTTGAAAGCAGTGCCCTGAACGATGAGCAACTTCTCGGAAAGCAGCAGGTCGAGGACGAATTTCTCGTCGTTGTGGATCGGGCAGACCTTCGGATCGATGCGTGGGAAGGCATAGAGCGCGCCCATGGGC
Source organism: Pseudomonas sp. BB438 (assembly GCF_057180225.1). Classification (NCBI taxonomy): domain Bacteria; kingdom Pseudomonadati; phylum Pseudomonadota; class Gammaproteobacteria; order Pseudomonadales; family Pseudomonadaceae; genus Pseudomonas; species Pseudomonas sp. BB438. Next base: position 4,327,938 of record NZ_CM170001.1, on the reverse strand, counting down.
TTCACGCAGCTGACGCCGGGGATGTCGTTGAGCAGCTCCCAGGCACGGTTGCGCTGCTCAAGCAGGCGTCCGCCCGGCAGCACCAGGTCGTTGATGCTCTGGTAGCCGCCCAGCGCGGTCTGGATGGCGTGCTGGCTCGGCACGTTGGCGCACAGGCGCATGTTGGCGAGGATGTCCAGGCCCTCGATGTAGCTCTGCGCCTTGTGCTTGGGGCCGGAAATGGCAATCCAGCCGGAGCGGAAGCCGGCCACGCGGTAGGACTTGGACAGGCCGTTGAAGGTCAGGCAGAGCACGTCCGGCGCCAGCGACGCGGTGGAAATGTGCTGGGCCTCGTCGTAGAGAATCTTGTCGTAGATCTCGTCGGAGAAGATCACCAGGTTGTGCTGGCGCGCCAGTTCGACGATATCCAGCAGCACTTCCTTCGAATAGACCGCGCCGGTGGGGTTGTTCGGGTTGATCAGCACCAGGGCCTTGGTGTTGCTGGTGATCTTCGCCTTCATGTCGGCGACGTCAGGGAACCAGCCGGCCTGTTCGTCGCACAGGTAATGCACCGGCTTGCCCCCGGAAAGGGCGACCGAGGCGGTCCACAGCGGGTAGTCGGGCGCCGGGATCAGCACCTCGTCACCGTTGTTGAGCAGCGCCTGCAGGGCCATGACGATCAGCTCGGATACGCCGTTGCCCAGGTAGATGTCCTCGATGCCGACGCCTTCCACCTGCTTCTGCTGGTAGTACTGCATCACCGCCTTGCGTGCGCTGAACAGGCCCTTCGAATCGCTGTAGCCCTGGGCGGTGGGCAAGTTGCGGATGACGTCCTGGAGGATTTCGTCCGGCGCCTCGAAACCGAACGGCGCCGGGTTGCCGATGTTCAGCTTGAGGATGCGGTGGCCTTCCTCTTCCAGGCGCTTGGCGTGCTTGAGCACGGGCCCGCGAATGTCGTAGCAGACGTTGGCGAGCTTGTTCGATTTGGTGACCTGCATGATCTGGGATTCCGAAATAGTCCGCGGCCGGCGACTTGGCAGGCTGTAACGCGGGTGACAGACTGGCGTCAAATGATGAGTTCGGAAGTGCTTTTCCCTGGTGTCGACCCTGAAAATCGACAGGAAAACAGTGAATTTCTCGAAAAAGCAGATTTTTTAAGGCTTTTCTATCGCGAGAATGTCTCTGTGCGGCAGATTCTGAACCTGACGTTAACCACGCGCATCATACGTGCGGCCCGATTCCCGGAAAAGGAGGCATCGGGCATTTTTTCCATTAATGGAGGCAGATCGATGGAAAAGCTGGAAAAGCCCCTGGATTCCTGGCGTGACGAACTCACCGACGAACAGTTCCATGTTTGCCGCCTGGGCGGCACCGAGCGCGCCTTCACCGGCGAATACCACGACACCAAGACACCCGGCATCTACCACTGCGTGTGCTGTGGCACCGCGCTGTTCGACTCCGACGCCAAGTACGACTCGGGCAGCGGCTGGCCGAGTTACTTCCAGCCGGTGAATGGCGAGGTGGTCAAGGAGCTGGAAGACTTCAGCCATGGCATGCACCGCATCGAGGTGCGCTGCGGCAAGTGCGATGCGCACCTGGGCCATGTCTTCCCCGATGGCCCGCGACCGACCGGGCTGCGTTACTGCATCAATTCGGCATCGTTGAAGCTGGTGCCGAAAGCATGATTCCTGGGCCCGCCATCGAGCGGGCCTTTTCTTTATTAACGGTCAGGGCGGGAAATCCTGTATTGCGGCATCTCATTTGGTGATTCGTGATCAATTAAATTGCACGCAATTCAATTGATCACTATTCTTCTGTTTCCCACTTCCTCCGGAGCCATGTCCGATGAGCGATGCACTGCTGAACATTCCCGTGACCACCATCAAGGGCGAACAGAAGACCCTCGCCGATTTCGGTGGCAAGGCCCTGCTGGTGGTGAATACCGCCAGCCAGTGCGGCTTCACCCCGCAATACAAGGGGCTGGAGAAGCTCTGGCGCGAGTACAAGGACAAGGGGCTGGTGGTGCTTGGCTTCCCCTGCAACCAGTTCGGCAAGCAGGAGCCAGGCAACGAAGGCGAGATTACCCAGTTCTGCGAGCTGAACTTCGGCGTGAGTTTCCCGCTGTTCAAGAAGATCGACGTCAATGGCTCGGACGCCCATCCGCTCTACGTGCAATTGAAGAAGCGCGCGCCAGGCGTGCTGGGCAGCCAGGGCATCAAGTGGAACTTCACCAAGTTCCTGATTGGCCAGGATGGCAAGCTGGTGAAGCGTTTCGCGCCGACCACCAAGCCCGAGCAACTGTCCGCCGAGATCGAAGCGCTGCTGTGATGAAAGACGCTGTCGCCCTGCCGGTTGAGCTGCAGCTGGACAACCAGTTGTGCTTCCGTCTGTACGCCGTGTCGCGCGCGGTGATCCGTGGCTACCGGCCGATGCTCGAGGCACTTGGCCTGACCTACCCGCAGTACCTGGCCATGCTGGTGCTCTGGGAGTGGCAGGCCGAGCCACCGGAGCAGCCGTCGGTGAAGGCGCTGGGTGAGCGCCTGATGCTCGATTCTGGCACGCTCACACCGCTGCTCAAGCGCCTTGAGCAGCTTGGCCTGGTGCTGCGCCGCCGTGCGCAGCATGACGAGCGCGAGGTGCACCTCGGCCTGACGGCGGATGGCGTGGCCTTGCGCGAGAAGGTGCTGCCGCTGCGTGAGGAATTGCTATGCCGCAGTGGCATCGATCTGGGTGTCACCGATGGTCTGCGCGAGCAGCTTGATGGCTTGTTGCGGCAGTTGGCTAAGCTGGACGCCTGAGTCAGCCGCGTAGCCGGTGCCCTGCCCAGCGTTCGAGGATGGCTGCCAGCTCGTCGCGGTGGAAGGGCTTGGCGAGGTAGTCGTCCATGCCGGCGGCGCGGCAGCGCTCGCGCTCCTCCGGCAGGGCGTTGGCGGTCAGGGCAACCACCGGCAGGTCCGGCCAGCGGCCGCTCTCGCGGATTTCGCGGGTGGCCTGGTAGCCGTCCATCACTGGCATGTTGCAGTCCATCAGCACCAGGTCGAACCCGGCGGCATCGAGCTGTTTCAGCGCTTCTTCGCCGTTGGTGGCGATGGCCACCTGGCAGCCCAGCTTTTGCAGCAGCCCGCGCGCGACCAACTGATTGACGGGGTTATCCTCGACCAACAGCACCCGGGCGGCGAATTGCTCCTGTGGCGCAGCTCCGGAGGACTTCGACGCCGGTAGAGGCTGGTGCTCGAACGCCTGCTTCAGCGCCTGGTAGAGAACCGTCCGGGACAGCGGCCGTGCGAGTTGGCGCAGCGGGGTGAGACGCTGTGCCAGTTCGGGGTCGAGGAAGTTTCCGTAGGCCGTGACCAGCAGTACCGGTTTGGTGACGTTCTGGCGCAGCACGACCAGGCAATCCGGGCAGTCCGAGAGCAGTGCGTCCAGCTCGGCGCCAGCCAGGCTCTCGTCGATGTCCAGGCGCTGGTAGTCCACACCCCATGCCGGCAGCCAGTTCTGTAGCAGCGCCGCCAGCCCGCTGCTGGCGGCGCATTGCACGATCAGCTTGCCGCCCAGTTTCGCCGGCGGATGGGCTGGCTCCAGTGACGGCAGCGGCAGGGTGACGACGAATTCGCTGCCCAGGCCGGGTTCGGAGGTCACGCTCAGCTCGCCCTGCATCGCCTCGCAGAGCTTGCGAGTCAATGCCAGACCCAGTCCGGTGCCGCCGTACTGGCGCGTGATGCCGGCGTCGGCCTGGGTAAAGGGCTGGAATATCTTCTGCAGGGCTTCGGGTGCCACGCCGATACCGGTGTCGCGCACGCTGATGCGTACCCCGTGGTCCAGTGGCTCGACGCATACATCGACGCGGCCGAAACGGGTGAACTTGAGGGCGTTGGACAGCAGGTTGCTGACCACCTGGCGTACCCGTGTCGGGTCGCCGGAGAGCTGTGCCGGCAACTGCGGGCTGATCAGGCAGGTAAGTTCTACCGCTGGGCCGGCGTTCTGCGAGAGCAGGCTGGCGGTGTCTTCCACCAGGGTGCCGAGATCGAAGGGGATCTGCTCGAGCTCCAGCTGGCCGGCCTCGAACTTGGAGAGGTCGAGCACGTCGTTGAGCAGTTCCACCAGCACCTTGCCCGAGTCGTGGGCGATGGACAGCTGCTGGCGTTGCTCGGCCGTCAGCGGGCCGTCCAGCGCCAGGCCGAGCATGCCCAGCAGGCCGTTGAGCGGGGTGCGTATCTCGTGGCTCATGTTGGCCAGGAAGCTGCCGCGCGCCTGAGCCATGGCGAGGGCGGTCTGCCGTGCCTGCTCCAGTTCCTGGTTGGACAGAGTCAGGCGAGCGTTGGCTGCCTTCAGTTCGGCAGTGCGTGCGGCGACGATGCTTTCCAGCTCTTCCAGATACTGGGTCAGGCGATCTTCGGCTTCGCGGCGCTGTTCCATCTCCACGGAAATCCGGTTGAGCTGGCGGTTGGTGACCTCTACCAGGACGCCGATCTCATCGCGCTCATGGCCGCGCGGGCAGGGCAGGCGCAGGCGCGAAGGCGAGCGCGGGTCGTGGCGCGACAGGGCGTCGATCAGGGCCACCAGCGGCTTGGTCAGCAACGCGTAGAAGAGCACCAGCAGGATCAACGACAGCATCAGGCTGCGTACGAAACCGGAGATGAACGTCATCCCGGCTCGGCGGAGGAAGTCATTGCCGAAGACGAAGGTATCGATCTCCAGGCGCAGCACGCCGAGGGATTCGGCCGGCGCGTGCTCGACAAATAGCGGCTCCTCATAGGTGCGCTGCTGGCCGAAGAGGAAGTCGCTCAGGCCGCGCAGGTGGCTTTCTGCCGGCGGTCGGTCGGCGCTGGCCAGGGGCACGTTGGCGTTGTCGATGATTTCGGCCCGAATCACGGCGGGCGAGCGCAGCAGGCCGACGACCAGTTCCTGGGCGAGTTCAGCGTCGATGTTGTAAGCGATTCGCGCGGCGGGGTTGTGGCTGACGTCCAGCAGCGCGCGCACTTCGCGGTTGATGGAGGCGTCCTGGCTGGCATAATCGACGCCTACCTGGATGAGGCTCAGCAAGGTGCCGAGGATGAACGCCACCAGCACCGTCAGGCTGGCCTGCTTGAACGAGAGGCGATGTGTGAGCGCAATATCCATGGTTGCGGAGCGTCGCCTCGCAGAAGCTTTCCTGCGGCGTAGCATAGCCCATCAGAACCGTCTGTCGGGATAGCCCGAAGGCGAAGAAATTTCCCGCGTCGCGCCTGAAGAGTGGCACTCGGAGAACATGGAGACTCGCGTGGATTCTCGTCTGAATGATTTTCTCGCCCGCGCCGAAGCGATGATGGCGCGCCTCGAGCCTTTGCTGCCGGCCGTTCGCGAAACGGTGGACTGGGAGCACAGCCTGGCGGCTCGCTGGCACCGCGACGGCCGCAGTGGGTACCTGCAGCCACTGCAGGTCCGTCTCGACCTGCGCCTGGATGATCTGCTGGGCGTTGACAAGCAGCGCGAGCAACTGGCGCGCAACACCCGCCAGTTCGTCGCTGGTCAGCCGGCCAACCACGCGTTGCTGTGGGGTGCCCGGGGTACCGGCAAGTCGTCGCTGGTGCGCGCGTTGCTGGCCGAATTGGCTGGCGAAGGACTGCGCCTGATCGAGATCGAGCGCGACCACCTGGCCGATCTGCCGCGTGTGGTCGAGCAGGTCCAGGGCTTGCCGCAGCGCTTCGTGCTGTTCTGCGATGACCTGTCGTTCGATGCGGGCGAGGGCGATTTCCGCGTTCTCAAGAGCGTGCTCGACGGCTCGCTCGAGCAGGCGCCGGACAACGTGCTGCTCTATGCCACTTCGAACCGCCGCCATCTGGTCTCGGAGAAGCAGAGCGACAACGAGAACTGGAAGATGGTCGATGGCGAGTTGCATCCCAGCGAAGCCGTCGAAGACAAGATCGCCCTGTCCGACCGATTCGGCCTGTGGCTTTCCTTCTACCCCTTCACCCAGGAGCACTTCCTCAGCGTTGTGCGCCACTGGATCGAGGTGCTCGCGCAGAAGTCCGGGCTCGCGGCCTGGGCCTGGGACGAGGCGTTGGAGAAGGAAGCCATCCGCTGGGCGCTCGGACGCGGCAACCGTAATGGCCGCTGTGCCTATCAATTCGCCCGCTACTGGGTGGGCAGACAATTGCTGGAAGGAGAGTCACCATGATCGATCTGCAACAGGCTGGCGCCGGCCTTGGCGGCTACGCGCTGCTGGCCGCCCAGGCGGAGTCGCTGTTCGCCGACGAGCGCGACTTCATCGCCAACGCCTCGCAGTTTTCGGCGTTGCTGTTCAACGAGCTGCCGGACCTGAACTGGGCCGGCTTTTACCTGAACCGCGACGAAGAGTTGGTGCTCGGCCCGTTCCAGGGCAAGGTCGCCTGCGTGCGCATTCCCTTCAGCAAGGGCGTGTGTGGCGCAGCGGCGCGTACCCGCGAAACCCAGCGTGTCGAAGACGTGCATGCATTTCCCGGCCACATCGCCTGCGACAGCGCTTCCAACAGCGAACTGGTCGTGCCGCTGGTAAAGGAGGGGCGCCTGATCGGCGTGCTGGACCTGGACAGCCCGAGCCTCGGTCGTTTCAGTGCGGAAGACCAGGCAGGCATCGAGCGCCTGGTGGAAATCTTCCTGCGCCTGTCCGACTGCTGATTCGCGACCATGAAAAAGCCCCGCCTAGGCGGGGCTTTTTCTTTATCGGCGCAGGTTCAGCGCTTGGCCATGATCTTGGTGATGATCTGCAACTCGCCCTGGACGATCGCGGCCAGGGAAGGGCGGGCGAGGGTGCGCTCGAAGTGTGCGGCCAGCGCCGGCCAGCGCTGGTTGTTCAGTTCTTCCCCGCCGTGGCGCAGGTTGACCAGTTGGCAGGCGATGGCGATGTCGGCCAGGCTAAAGCGGTTATCGACGAACCACTGCTGTTCGCCCAGGCATTTCTCCAGGTAGTCGAAGTGCTCGGGGAGCTTCTCCTGCATGGCGCCCTTCACCGCGACTTCATCGCAGGTCTTGCCCATCAGCGGCTTGAGCAGGCGGTTGCGGAACACGGTAAAGGTGGTCAGCGGCGCCAGCTCGTAGTCGGCGTACTTCTCCAGCCAGTTGATCCGTGCGCGGGATTGGGCGCCTTCCCCGCACAACGGAGCACGCTGCGGGTCGCGGTCTTCCAGGTAGTGGCAGATGACACTGGAGTCGGCGAGGGTGAAGTCACCGTCGCGGATCGCTGGCACGCGGCGCAGCGGGTTGAGATCGCGGTACCAGTCCGGCTGGTTGAACGGGTTGACGTTCTCCAGTTGGTAATCGAAGCCTTTCTCGGCCGCGAACAGGCGGACTTTGCGTACGAAAGGGGACAGCGGGGCGCCGAAAACGACGAGGCTCATGCAAGGCTCCTGGGGCGAAGGTGGCCGGGGTAGAGGTTCAACGACGGATCAGTCGTACAGGTTCTTCTTCTTCCAGATATCGTCGTCATCCAGTGCCTTTAGACCGTCGCCCAGTTCGCTCTGTTCATCGGTTGCGGGTTGGGAAGATTCCAGCACCAGGGCGTTGGCGCGGGCCAACTGGACTTCCATCTGCTTGAGCTGCGTCTGGTAGCGGCCGATTTCCGGCTGCTTCTGCAGGTACTGAGCCCCGCGCTCGAAGGCCAGGCGTGCCTGGCGGGGTTGGCCTTGCTGGAGCGCCTGCTGGCCGAGGTTGCCGAAGAACTCTATGTGGAGGAGGGTGAGCAGGTGGCGGATTTCCTTCACCCACCTCTGCGCCTCGACCCGCGGCAGCATGTTGTCCTGGGCGCAGCGGGTCAGTTGGGCGTGCAGGGCTTCGAAGAGGAAGCGCACGTCCTTGGCCTTGGCCTCGGTGAGGATCGGCTGCGGCGCATTCTTCACTGGAATGGCTTCGCCCTTGGCGACCAGGCCGCGCAGCTCTTCCATACGCTGCTTCAGCGCAGTGTTCTGTTTATCGACAGAAAGGAGGCGCTCGCTGAGGTTCAGCTCGAAGCCGCTGAGCAGCAGCTTCAGCGCCGGCGACATGAACTGGCCGGGTAGAGATTCGGAAACATCGGCGCAACGCCGGCAGCGGTCGGACAGATCGGCCTTCAGACGCGCCTGTTCCAGCTTGCGGTTTTCCACCAGATGGTTGATGTAGCCGATGGCGACCAGCAGGGCGATACCGACGAGAACCAGGACCGTAATGACGATTGGCGACACCGTGGAGTGCTCCGGATGTTTTTCCGCGAGTGTAATGTCTTAGTGATACTGCTGATAGCGGCAGCTCAGTTTTTACTCAGAAGTCTTTGATTTAAAAAATATTTCTACTAAGGGTTGACGGACTTTCAAAGCGTCCCTAGAATGCGCGCCACTTCGACGCGAAACGCAGAACTTGCCGGAACGACGAAGTCGGAAAGATGTTAAGTTCCGGGCCGCGTCCCCTTCGTCTAGTGGCCTAGGACACCGCCCTTTCACGGCGGTAACAGGGGTTCGAGTCCCCTAGGGGACGCCATTGCGGGAATAGCTCAGTTGGTAGAGCACGACCTTGCCAAGGTCGGGGTCGCGAGTTCGAGTCTCGTTTCCCGCTCCAGATTCTCGATCATCGCTTCGGCGGTGATCGAAAGATGAAATGGCGTTACCCTTCGGCGAAAGCTGAAGGTTGCAATAAGTTGCTGCGGGAATAGCTCAGTTGGTAGAGCACGACCTTGCCAAGGTCGGGGTCGCGAGTTCGAGTCTCGTTTCCCGCTCCAAAATCGAAACGCCGCCCAGTTGGGCGGCGTTTTCGTTAACCACCGGCGAATGCCGACGGTTACAGCAGGTTGATGCGGGAATAGCTCAGTTGGTAGAGCACGACCTTGCCAAGGTCGGGGTCGCGAGTTCGAGTCTCGTTTCCCGCTCCAGAATCGAAACGCCGCCCAGTTGGGCGGCGTTTTCGTTTGTGCCGAGAAAATGCCAACGCAAAAGCCCGCTCATGGCGGGCTTTTGCGTTTCCAGGGCCGGGGATCACGCGGCAGACGGCTGTTCCTCGCGGGGTACGAACAGGCGCCGGGTTGCCAACAGGTGGACGATGAAGCTGATCAGCGCAGCGCCCAGTACACCCACACCCAGGCGAGTGAACAGGCCGCTGGTGTCGGAGAGGCCTTGCAGTCGGTCGAGACGGTCGAAGTGCGCCGGGTTGGCGTTGGAGTAGGCGATCTGGAGCACGGTGCCTTCCGGATACTTGTCGGCGTTGCTGCCAGCGATGTCGAAGCGGCCGATGTAGGGCTGGCCTTTCACCTCGAACTGGTAGGTGAAGTGGTACATCTCCTTGGTACGGCCGCGGCGGCCGCGCTCCTCGGTGACTTCATCCAGCGCCAGTGGCGCGCTGACCACCGAGTGGTCGGCAAGGATGCGTTTGGCGCGCAGGTGATCGCCGATGGCGGTGAGACACATCACCAGGATGAAGCCGATGGCGAAGACCGTACAGAGGATGCTGGAGATGCGGCGGACCTTCTCGTGGGCCCCTTGCGAGATCTTGAAGCTGAGCATGACGTTCCCTGCCTTGTCGTGGAAAAGTAACAAAAGGCTACGAGCGGGACGGCAGGGTGTCCTTGTCAGTTTGTCAACCGGACCGGGTGGAGTGCTGGACAGATCGTCCGTGGCGCGGCGGCAGGTGCCGCGCCGCCGGGAACATCAGTGCTTCGGCGCGTCATCCGGCAGGGCGAGCACCTGCTTCTCGCGGTTCCAGTCGAAAGGCTCGCCGTTTTCTTCGGCCTCGAAGCGACGTTCGTCGAGCTGCTGGTACATCTGCAGCTCTTCGTCGGGCATGTAGTGCAGGCAGTCGCCGCCGAAGAACCACAGCAGGTCGCGGGGAATCAGGTGGGCGATCTGCGGGTAGCGGTGGAAGATCTGGCTGATCAGGTCCTGGCCCAGGTACTGGGCACCTTCCGGGTCGCGCGGCAGTTCCACCAGCAGTTCGTCGAAACGCTCGAGGAACAGGCCGTGGTTGTCCTCGGGAACCTGCTCGGCTTCGCCCAGGGCGCCAAGGATCATGCGCAGGTGGTTGAGCAGGGCGATATGGTGGTCGAGATAGGCGCTGGCCATGGGATTCCTCTGGAGCTCTGTACAAACGGCCGGGGAGTATATCGGGTTTCGCCGCCGCTGCCGCCGGAACGATCAGCGGATCGGTTGCATCTGGATCTGCCGGCGCTGGTTGTCGATCTGTTGACGCTGTTGGTCGAGCAGGCGCTGCTGCTGTTGCAACTGGTCCCGCTGCAGCTCGTTCTTCTGCCGCTGGATCATCTGGTCGCTCTGTCGACGTTGTTCGTTCCAGCGCCGCTGATTGTCCTGCTGTCGTTGAAGGTCCTGCTGCTGTATCTGCAGGCGCTGGTCCTCATAGTTCAGGCGCTGCCTGTCCAACTGGTTCTGCCGCAGCTGCTGCTGGCGGCGCAGGCTGTCCTGCTGTTGCTGGATCGGATCGATGACCGGGTTGGGGGGCGGCACCGGGCGTTGCCGGCTGGGGTAGAGCCAGGGATCGGCGTGGACGCTGCCGGCCAGCAGCATTGCCAGCAGCAGGAGGGGAAGGGATCGACGCATGGTGCGGTTCTCCATTGCGGTGATTGTCTGAGTGTGCGCCCAATAGCCCGAACAGGCCTTGCTTTGCGTCGGACAAAAAGAAGGGCGCCCGAAGGCGCCCCGTGCGTGGATGGCGTTGGTCAATCAGCCTTGCCGGCCAGTTCTTCCTTGGAGAAATCGTCCACATCGATTACCGCGCGGCGTGCGCGCTCGGCAGCGTGGAGGGTTTGCGCCTCGTCGGCTGCCAGCACACCTGCGTCGTGGGCGGCGTCGATGGGCGACTGCCCCGGCTTGGGCGTGACGCCGTGCTCCTTGAGTGCCTTGTGCAGTTTCTTTTGCAACGGCGCGGCGGCGGCCAACTGGTCGTAGGCAACGGTGAGCTTGGCGACCGGATCGTCTGCGCCAGTGGGCAAGTGCGCGCCAGCGAGGATCGCCTGTAGCGCCGGGTCGCTCAATGGGCGGCCGAGGATGTCGGCGATCTCGGCATCCAGCGCATCGCTCGGGCCACGGTGGCGACGGCCCAGTGGTAGCACCAGCACGCGCAACAGGCAGCCGAAGGCGCGGTTGGGGAAGTTGTCGATCAGGTCGGCCAGCGCGGCTTCGGCCTTCTCCAGGTTCTCCTCCATCGCCCAGTGCAGCAGCGGATGCAGGTAGTCCGGGTTGTCCAGGTCGTGGTAGCGCTTGAGCGCCGCAGAGCCCAGGTAGAGGTGGCTCAGCGCGTCGCCCAGACGCGCGGACAGGCGCTCGCGGCGCTTCAGCTCGCCGCCGAGCATCATCATGCTGAAGTCGGCGAGCAGGGCGAAAGACGCGGCAAGGCGATTCAGCGCGCGATAGTACGGACGGCTGATCCGATCGCCCGGCACCTGGTCGAAGCTACCGAAGCCCAGGCCGAGCAGCAGGCTGCTGGCGGCGTTGCTGACGGCGAAGCCGACGTGGTTCAGCAGCAGTTCGTCGAACTCGCGCTCCGCCTGGTCCTGGTCGTCGCGGCGGGCCAGTTCCATCTCCTTGAGCACGTACGGATGGCAGCGGATCGCGCCCTGGCCGAAGATCATCAGGTTGCGCGAGAGGATATTGGCGCCCTCGACGGTGATGAAGATCGGCGCGGCCTGCCAGGAGCGGCCCAGGTAGTTGTTCGGGCCCAGGATGATGCCCTTGCCGCCGTGGATGTCCATGGCGTGGGCGATGCACTCGCGGCCGCGTTCGGTGAGGTGGTACTTGAGGATCGCCGAGAGCACCGAGGGCTTCTCGCCCAGGTCCACCGCGTTGGCGGTGAGGATGCGCGCGCTGTCCATCATCCAGGCGTTGCCGCCGAGACGGGCGAGGGCTTCCTGGATGCCTTCGAAGGCCGACAGCGGCACGTTGAACTGCTCGCGTACCTGGGCGTAGCGGCCGCTGACGTAGCTGCCCGCCTTGGCGGCGCTGGTGCCCACCGCCGGCAGGGAGATGGAGCGGCCCACCGACAGGCAGTTCATCAGCATCATCCAGCCTTTGCCGATCATCTCCTGGCCGCCGATGATGTAGTCCAGCGGCACGAACACGTCCTTGCCGGAGTTCGGGCCGTTCATGAACGCGGCGCCCAGCGGCACGTGGCGGCGGCCGATCTGCACGCCGGGAGTGCTGGTGGGAATCAGCGCCAGGGTGATGCCCAGGTCCTCTTGCTCGCCCAGCAGATGGTCCGGGTCATGGCACTTGAAGGCCAGGCCGAGGAGGGTGGCCACCGGGCCGAGGGTGATGTAGCGCTTCTCCCAGGTCAGGCGCAGGCCGATCACTTCCTCGCCTTCCCACTGGCCCTTGCAGACCACGCCGACGTCGGTCATGCCGCCGGCATCGGAACCGGCCTGCGGGCTGGTCAGGGCGAAGCAGGGGATCTCGTCGCCGCTGGCCAGGCGCGGCAGGTAGCGCTGGCGCTGGGCATCGGTGCCGTAGTGCAGCAGCAGCTCGGCCGGGCCGAGGGAGTTGGGCACCATCACGGTGGAGGCGAGGTCGCCGCTGCGGGTGGCCAGCTTCATCACCACCTGGGAGTGGGCGAAGGCGGAGAAGCCCTTGCCGCCGTATTCCTTGGGAATGATCAGGCCGAAGAAGCCCTGGCTCTTGATGTAGGCCCAGGCTTCGGGCGGCAGGTCCATGTCCTTGCCGACCTGATAGTCATTGATCATCGCGCAAAGCTGTTCGGTGGGGCCATCGACGAAGGCCTGCTCCTCCTCGGTCAGCTGTGCGCGGGGGTAGGCCAGCAGGGTGTGCCAGTCCGGACGGCCGCTGAACAGCTGGCCGTCCCACCACACGGTGCCGGCCTCGATGGCCTCGCGTTCGGTCTCGGACATCGGCGGCAGGGTCTTCTTGAACCAGGCGAACAGCCGCGAGGTGAACAGGCTGCGGCGCAGGTCGGTGGCGAGAATCGTCACCGCGACCACGGCCCAGAGCAGCCACAACAGCACCATCCAGCCATGGGCGTGGCTGAACAGGCTCATCAGAACCAGGTACACGGCGACGATGCCGAGTGCTTTCAGAGGCGCGGCGCGGCGATGTGCGAGCCAGGCGACGCCGAGGATCAGAACCAGTAACCAGACGAGCAGCATGCGGATTCCTCCATGACAGCCAGCCCCGGCGACCGCAGGCCGCGGCGGGCTTGGTGACGAACGTGCGCGAACACAGCGGCAGGTATTTCCAGCGGGAACTCCCTTCACCATGCACTCAAAGCGTAGCTGGGCGAATCGGGCCGATGGCCGCATGGCCGGACAGCTTGGCCGGATCGCCGTGTCGGGCGGACGCCGGCGCTGGTTAGACTGTGGGCGCCATCACGGATGACCGCCCGGAGACAACGCCATGCAGTCCTACCTCCAGCCCAGCCGCTTCGTTGATAGTGACCACCCCGGTGTAATCGAGTTCGCTCTAAATCACCGGGGCGACGGCGGCACGCCGCTGGAGCAGGCGGTGGCGCTGTATTACGCGGTGCGCGACCAGATTCGCTACAACCCCTACGTGTTCAGCCGCGACCCGCAGACGCTCAAGGCCAGTCATGCGCTGGAAGCCGGTCAGTCCTACTGCGTGCCCAAGGCCACGTTGCTGGCGGCCTGCGCGCGGCACTGCGGCATCCCCGCACGGATCGGCCTGGCCGACGTGAAGAACCACCTGGCCACGCCGCGCCTGCTGGAATTGCTGCGCAGCGAGGTATTCGCCATGCACGGCTACACCGAGCTGTTCCTCGAAGGCCGCTGGGTCAAGGCCACGCCGGCCTTCGACATCGGCCTGTGCGAAGCCTTCGGCGTACTGCCGCTGGAGTTCGATGGGCGCACCGACAGCGTCTTTCACCCGTTCAACCGCGACGGCGAACGGCACATGGAGTACCTGCGCGACCACGGCCAGTTCCCCGATGTACCCGAGGCGTTCTTCTTCAGCTACCTGAAGCAGTGCTACCCGCATCTGTTCACCGGCGAGGAGGCGCCCCTGGAGGGCGACATGCGCAGTGAGGCGGCAAGGCAATAAAGCGATCGCCCATGAACGCAATCGATAGTAACCATCAGTACGCGAGTCTTTTTTCCTGGCGCCGTTGTCGGTAGGGTGCCGTCATCCGAAGTCACGCCTTCAGCCCGTGCCTTCATCCGATGACGACGACAAGAGAGGCGCAGCATGCTCAAGATCTGGGGCCGGAAGAATTCCTCCAACGTGCGCAAGGCGCTCTGGTGTGCGGAAGAGGCGGGTCTGGCCTATGAGCGGATCGATGCCGGCGGCGCGTTCGGTGTGGTCAACGACGCGCCTTATCGCGCGCTGAACCCCAACGGCGTGGTGCCGACGCTGGACGATGATGGCTTCGTTCTCTGGGAGTCCAACACCATCGTCCGCTACCTCGCCGCGCGCTACGCGCCGGACCTGTACCCGCAGGACCTGCAGCAACGCGCCAGCGCTGAGAAATGGATGGACTGGACCACCTCGTCCCTGGCAACGCCGTTCCGCACCGTGTTCTGGGGGACGGTCCGCACCGCGCCGGAGCAGCGCGACGTCGCCGCCATCCAGGCCGCCATCGATACCTGCGTGGGTTTGCTGGCAATCCCTGAGGCTGCGCTGGCCAAGCAGCCCTTTCTCACCGGCGAACAATTCGGCATTGGCGACATTCCGCTGGGCTGCTTCATCTATGCTTGGTTCGAAATGCCCATCGAGCGCCCGGCACAGCCGCATCTTGCGGCCTGGTACGAACGCCTGAAGGCGCGCCCGGCGTACCGTGATGCGGTAATGACCGACCTGACCTGAGGGCCTGCGCGTGCCGCGGAGGTTGCAATCCTCGCGGCGTACCCTTATCAAGCAGGCCTTTTTCCAAAGACATGCGTCTTTCTACCGACTTGCAACGGGAATACCCATGAGTTCCGCGCTGTCCATCCGTCAACTGACGAAGACCTACGGCAACGGCTTCCAGGCCCTCAAGGGCATCGACCTGGACGTCGCCGAGGGTGATTTCTTTGCTTTGCTGGGCCCCAACGGCGCCGGCAAATCCACCACCATCGGCATCCTCTCCACCCTGGTGAACAAGACCAGCGGCACGGTCAACGTGTTCGGCCATGACCTGGACAAGGACCCCTACGGTTTGAAGCGTTGCCTGGGCGTGGTGCCCCAGGAATTCAACTTCAACCAGTTCGAGAAGGTGTTCGACATCGTCGTCACCCAGGCCGGCTACTACGGTATCCCGATGAGCGTGGCCAAGGGCCGCGCGGAGAAATACCTGACCCAGCTGGGCCTGTGGGACAAGCGCAACTCCGCCTCCCGCGAGCTCTCCGGCGGCATGAAGCGTCGCCTGATGATTGCCCGCGCGCTGGTGCATGAGCCGCGCCTGCTGATCCTCGATGAACCCACCGCTGGCGTGGACATCGAACTGCGCCGCTCGATGTGGAACTTCCTCACCGAGCTCAACCAGGAAGGCATCAGCATCATCCTCACCACGCACTACCTGGAGGAGGCCGAGCAGCTCTGCCGCAACATCGCGATCATCGACCACGGCACCATCGTGGAGAACACCAGCATGCGCAAACTGCTGAGCAAGCTGCACGTGGAGACCTTCTACCTCGACTTGCAGGGCACGCTGAGCGAGGCGCCGAAGCTGGATGGCTACCCGGTGCGCCTGGTGGATGACCACACCCTGGAAGTGCAGGTGGACAAGTCGCTGGGCATCAACGGCCTGTTCGTCCAGCTCAACGCCCAGGGCCTGCAGGTGCTGAGCCTGCGCAACAAGAGCAATCGCCTGGAGGAGCTGTTCGTGTCGCTGGTGGAGAAGAATCTGTCGAAGGTGGCGGTATGAGTCACGAACTGCGCGCCAACTGGGTCGCCCTCAACACCATCGTCTACCGTGAAGTCCGCCGTTTCCTGCGCATCTGGCCGCAGACGCTGCTGCCGCCGGCGATCACCATGGTTCTGTACTTCGTTATCTTCGGCAACCTGATCGGCCGGCAGATCGGCGACATGGGTGGCTTCACCTACATGCAGTACATCGTGCCCGGCCTGATCATGATGTCGGTGATCACCAACTCCTACGGCAACGTGGTGTCGAGCTTCTTCGGCAGCAAGTTCCAGCGCAACATCGAGGAGCTGCTGGTCTCGCCGGTGTCGCCGCACACCATCCTCCTGGGCTTCGTCGCCGGCGGCGTGCTGCGCGGGCTGGCGGTGGGTCTGATCGTCACCCTGCTGTCGTTGTTCTTCACCGATCTGCAGGTCCACCACATTGGGATCACTGTGCTGGTGGTGCTGCTGACGGCGGCGATCTTCTCCATGGGCGGTTTCGTCAACGCGGTGTTCGCCCGCAACTTCGACGACATCTCGATCATCCCCACTTTCGTGCTGACGCCGCTGACCTACCTGGGCGGGGTGTTCTACTCGATCACGCTGCTGCCGCCGTTCTGGCAGACCGTGTCGCTGGCCAACCCGATCCTGCACATGGTCAATGCCTTCCGCTACGGCATCCTCGGCGTGTCCGACATCCGCATCGGTACGGCGGTGGTGTTCATGCTGGTCGCGACCGTGCTGCTGTACTTCTTCTGTGTGCGCCTGCTGGTGAGCGGCCGCGGCATGCGGCAGTGAGCGGCGCGTTGCGGTGATGAAAAAGGCCCCGGTTGGGGCCTTTTGTTTTTCTGGCATTTCGCGGCGGATGAGTTCCCCTTTAGGAGCGGGCTTGCTCGCAAACGAATTCACCGACAGCTCCGGCGTTGGGCGGTTCGCGAGCAAGCTCGCTCCTACAGGTCATGAAACTCGATGACGAACCGCGTCCACCCCTGCGCTGATTCGCAGCGAATCTCCCCGCCGTGGGCACGGACAATGGACCGGCAGATCGCCAACCCCAACCCGGCGTGCTCGCCCTGGCCTTCGCGGCGGGCCGGGTCGGCGCGGTAGAAGCGATCAAACAGGCGCGGCAGGCGCTCGGCGGGAATCTCCCGGCCAGGGTTCTCCACGCTCAGCCGGCCTGGCTCCAGGCGCACGCGAATCTGCCCACCGTCCGGAGTGAAGCGCAGCGCATTGTCCAGCAGGTTGGCCAGCACCCGGCGCAGCAGGGCGCGGTCGCCCTGCACCGACAGCTCGCCGTCGCGCTCCAGGCGGATGGACTTCTCCTCGGCCAGCGGCCCGTAGAACTCCAGCAACTCGTCCACCTCGCCAGACAGTTCCAGCGGCTCGCTGCTGGGCGTCAGCAGGCCGTGGTCGGCCTTGGCCAGGAACAGCATGTCGTTGACCATCGCCGTGAGCCGCTCAAGTTCCTCCAGGTTGCCGTGCAGCGCCTCGCGGTAATCCTCCAGGCTGCGCGAGCGCGACAGCACCACCTGGGTCTGGGTCAGCAGCCCGGTGAGCGGCGTACGCAGCTCGTGGGCAATGTCGGCGGAGAAGGCCGACAGGCGCTGGAAAGCTTCTTCCAGGCGCGCCAGCATGGCGTTCAGCTCGCCGGCCAGGCCGCGCAGTTCCTGCGGCATCTGCCCGGCATCCAGGCGGGTGGTCAGCGAGTGCGCGCTGACCCTCGCTGCCACCTCGCTCATGCGTCGCAGCGGGCGCAGGCTGGCGCGGGCGGCCCAGGCACCGAGCAGGGCGGTGGCCAGGGCGGAGAGGCCCATGGTCATCCAGATCAGCCGTTGCATGCGCTGCAGGAAGTGCTGGTGGTGGGTGATGTCGAGGATCAGCGTCAGTTGCGCGCCGTCGCGCTGCTGGGCGTCCAGCGGAGCCTGCAGTTCGCGGAACGAGGGCTCCTCGCCGTTGGCCATGTTCATCGCCGGGCGCTGTTCGAACCAGATGGCACCGTCCGCGCCCTGCAGGCGCAGGCCGAGGTCGGGGTGGCGGCGCAGCTCCCGGCGCAATTCGGCGGTGTGTGGTGCAAGCTGCTGCGGGCCGCCAACGTCGCCCAGCATGTCGCGGAAGATTGCCAGCTTGCCGGCCATCAACTGGTGGTCGAGCTCGATGAAATGCGCCTCGCTGGCGCGGCTGAAGATGATTCCGGCCAGCAGTGACACGGCGGCAGTGCAGGCGGCGAACAGCAGGCTCAGGCGCAGGCCGAGGGACAAGCGTGCGCTCATGCTTCGCGCTCTTCCAGCACGTAGCCCATGCCGCGCACGGTGTGGATCAGGCGCTGGGGGAAGTCGTCGTCGACCTTGGCGCGCAGGCGGCGGATGGCGACTTCGATGACATTGGTGTCGCTGTCGAAATTCATATCCCACACCTGGGAGGCGATCAGCGACTTGGGCAGCACTTCGCCGCAGCGACGCAGTAGCAGTTCCAGCAGGGCGAATTCCTTGGCGGTCAGGTCGATGCGCTTGCCGGCGCGCTGCACGCGGCGGCGCAGCAGGTCCAGTTCGAGGTCCGCCAGTTGCAGGGTGGTTTCCTGAATCTGCTGGCCACCACGACGCAGCAGCGTGCGTACGCGGGCCAGCAGTTCGACGAAGGCGAAGGGCTTCACCAGGTAGTCGTCGGCGCCCAGTTCCAGGCCGCGCACGCGGTCTTCCACGGCATCGCGTGCGGTGAGGAACAGCACGGGCACGGCGCTGCCGGCCTGGCGCAGCGCCTGGAGGATCTGCCAGCCGTCACGGCCGGGCAGCATCACATCGAGGATCAGCAGGTCGTGCTCGCCGGTCAGCGCCAGTTGCAGGCCTTCATCGCCGTCGGCGCTCAGGTCGACGGCGAAGCCGGCTTCGCTCAAACCCTGCTGCAGGTACTGGCCGATGCGTGGTTCGTCTTCGACGATGAGGAGTTTCATCCGGGTATCCCTTGTGGCGCTCGGGGCGCAGCTGTCATCAGGGTAATGGGGCGGTCAGCGAACTGACAGTGTCGGCGTTACAGACTGGCGGCCTGTTCATTTTCCAGCGCCATCGAGGAGCTCGCCATGCACCTGATCATCTCCACGCTCTTTGCCGTGCTGTTCTTCCCCGCCACGCCAGCCTGGGCTGACGGGGGAGGGGACATCAGCTTCCAGCGCATGCAGGAACAGGCCAGCACGGTGCGCCAGGCCTGTTGAGTCCGATTCATCGTGCTGCCCCTTGCCCGCCTTCGGCGGGCTTTTTTTCGCCTTCCTTATACCCTGCGCGGGGTGGGCCGGCGCCAAGCTGACAGAGTTGTAATCTTCCCGACAGGTAACCCTCAGCCGCCGGCAGCGACCATGGCCACAGTCCCCTACAGGAGAGTCGCCATGTTCCTGCGTCATCTGCTTCAAGCTTCCATCCTTGGTCTCGCCGTTGCCATCAGCCTGCCCGTCCTGGCCGATGCCGGGCATGCCTACGATTTCGGCAAGCCGGCGAAGGCCGCCCAGGCCACCCGCACCGTCGAGATCAAGCTGGGCGAGATGTTCTTCGAGCCGGAAAGCATCGACGTGAAGCCGGGCGAGACCGTGCGTTTCATCATCCACAACACCGGCAGCCTGCTGCATGAATTCAACCTGGGCAGCGCCGCCCTGCATGTCGGCCACCAGAAGGAAATGCAGCAGATGATGGACGCCGGAATGCTCACGCCCACCGGCATGCAGCACGACATGAGCCAGATGGATCACAGCAAGATGGGCCATGGCGACAAGCCGATGGGCCAGATGATGAAGCACGACGACCCCAACAGTGTGCTGGTCGAGCCGGGCAAGACCGCCGAGCTGACCTGGACCTTCAGCAAGACCACCAGCCTGGAGTTCGCCTGCAACATTCCGGGGCACTACCAGGCCGGCATGGTCGGCAAACTGACCGTCAAGCCCTGAGCGCGTCGCGATGATCCGCGCAAGGGAATGGGCTCTGGGGGCGCTGCTGCTGGCACCGTTGGCGGTCCAGGCGGGCGTGTATGACCTGACGATTGGCGAGGGCGAGCTGAACCTGTCCGACGGCGCCCGCAAGGCGCTCACGGTAAATGGCCGCACGCCCGCGCCCGAACTGCGTTTCAAGGAGGGCGAGGACGTCGAGTTGCGTGTCACCAACGCCCTTGATCGTGACACCTCGCTGCATTGGCACGGGCTGATCCTGCCCTATACCCAGGATGGCGTGCCGGGCATCAGCTTCCCCGGTATCAAGCCCGGCGAGACCTTCACCTACCGTTTCACCGTGAAACAGTCCGGCACCTACTGGTACCACGCCCACAGTGACTTCCAGGAGATCGAGGGGCTCTACGGCCCGCTGGTGATCGAGCCGAAGACACGCGAGCCCTACCGTTACGACCGCGAGTACACCCTGCTGCTGGCCGACTGGCACGACACCCGGCCGGAAACCGTGTTCGCCAACCTGAAGAAGCAGAGCGATTACTACAACCGCAACCAGCGCACCCTGGGCGACTTCATCGCCGATTCCAGCGCCAAGGGTTTCATGGCGACCCTGCGTGATCGCCTGGACTGGGGCGGCATGCGCATGGCGCCGACGGATATTGCCGACATCGCCGGCTTTCGTTTCCTGATCAATGGCCAGGACAGCGAGCAGAACTGGAGCGGCCTGTTCAAGCCCGGCGAGCGGCTGCGCCTGCGGATCATCAACGGCTCGGGCATGAGCTACTTCGACCTGCGCATCCCCGGCCTGAAGATGACTGTGGTGCAGGCCGATGGCAACGACGTGCAGCCCGTGACGGTGGACGAGCTGCGCATTGCCGTGGCCGAGACCTACGATGTGATCGTCCAGCCGCAGGAAGACCGTGCCTACACCTTCTTTGCCGAGGCCATGGATCGCAGCGGCTACGCCCGCGCCACCCTGACACCGCGCGCCGGGTTGCAGGCCGAGGTCCCTGCGCTGCGCGAGCGGCCACTGCTGACCATGGCCGACATGGGCATGAGCCACGGGGGCATGGATCACAGCGGCATGGCGATGGCGGGGCGGGGCGGAGACTCGAACGAGGCAGGCATGGCCGGCATGGACCATTCGCAGATGGCGGGCATGGATCACTCGGCCATGGCCGTGCCGAAGTCCGACTACGCGCCGGGCAGCGGCCTGACGCCACAGCCGGCGGAGCCGGGCAATCGCCTGCTGGTCTATGCGGACCTCAAGGCCATGCGCCCCTATGCCGACTACCGCGCGCCGGACCGCACCCTCTCATTCCGTCTGACCGGCAACATGGAGCGCTACTTCTGGTCCATCGACGGCAAGAAATACTCCGAGGCCGAGCCGATTCGCCTGACCTACGGCGAACGGGTGCGCATCCGCTTCGTCAACGACACCATGATGACCCACCCCATGCACCTGCACGGCATGTGGATGCAGCTGGACAAGGGCAACGGTCGCTTCAACCCGCTCAAGCACGTGGTCAGCGTGGCGCCGGGCAGCACCCTGGACGTCGACGTGCCCGCCGACGCCCTGGGTGAGTGGGCCTTCCACTGCCACCTGATCTACCACATGGCTGCCGGCATGATGCGCAAGGTCATCGTCGAGCCGGCTCCCGCCAGCGCCAGCCTCTGAGGAACCGCCATGAATCGCATAGCAACGGTGGCCTGCGCGGCAACCCTGGGCCTGGCCTTGCCCGCTGAAAGTGCCGAAATGGACGATATGCCCATGGGCTCGCTGCTGATCCAGCGCCTGGAAAGCCGCTTCCGCGGCAACGACCAGGCGCTGGGCTGGGAAGCCCAGGGCTGGTACGGCACTGACTACCAGAAGCTGCGCCTGAAGCTGGAAGGCGAGCGCGACGCTGGCGGCCCGACCAACGACAACGAGGTGCAACTGCTCTATCAGCGCATGGTGGCGGACTTCTGGGACTGGCAGGTGGGCGTGCGCCACGACGACCAGCCGGGACCGGCGCGCAGCTACGCGGTGCTGGGCATCCAGGGCCTGGCGCCGCAGTGGTTCGAGGTGGACGCCAACCTGTTCCTCAGCGAACGCGGCGATCCGTCGCTGCGCCTGGAGACCGAGTACGAGCTGTTGTTGACCCAGCGACTGATCCTCGAACCCTCCCTGGAGTACAACCTGGCGCTGGCCGATGACCGTGATATCGGCGTGGGCGCTGGCGGCAGCGAGCTGGAGGCGGGTCTGCGACTGCGCTACGAGCTGCGCCGGGAGTTCGCGCCGTATGTCGGTTACGTCTGGAGCAAGACCTATGGCCGTAGCGGCGATATCGCCCGCGCGGAAGGCGAGAGCGACGAGGAGGGCTACTGGGTCGCCGGCGTGCGGATGTGGTTCTGATAGCGCCATCCTACAAAGGCGCATGCTGGATACGTCGGAATATCCGGCTCGTCCGCCGCCTGCTGAAAGGGGCGGCGGATTTGTATACACTCGCCGCCTCGCGCCACCACCCGCATCGCCGATCCAGCAGGTCTTTCCCATGCAGCATCCCGCCGAACACTCGCCCCTGGGCAAATCCAGCGAATATGTCTCCACCTACGCGCCGGAACTGCTGTTCCCGATCTCCCGCACCACCAAGTGGGCGGAGCTGGGCCTGACCGCCGATACCCTGCCGTACCAGGGCGTGGACCTCTGGAACTGCTACGAGCTGTCCTGGCTGACCGCGTCGGGCAAGCCGGTGGTGGCCATCGGCGAGTTCTCGATCCCGGCACAGTCGCCGAACATCATCGAGTCCAAGTCCTTCAAGCTCTACCTCAACTCGCTGAACCAGACCGCCTTCGACAACCCTGATGCCGTGCGCGCGGTGATGGAGCGGGACCTGTCTGCCGCCGCCGGTGCGCCAGTGGGTGTGCGTGTGCGTGGCCTGGACGAAGTGGCGGCCGAAGGCGTCGCTGTCATCGACGGTACCTGCGTCGACGATCTGGATATCGCGGTACAGAGCTACGATCACCCGCGTCCGGAACTGCTGCGTTGTGACGACACCCGGCGCATCGACGAAGTCCTCTACAGTCACCTGCTCAAATCCAACTGCCCGGTCACCGGCCAGCCGGACTGGGGTACGCTGGTGGTCGAGTACAGCGGCCCGGCGCTGGATGCCGCGAGTCTGCTGGCCTATGTCGTTTCCTTCCGCCAGCACCAGGACTTCCATGAACAGTGCGTCGAGCGTATCTACCTCGACCTGCAACGCCTGCTGCAGCCGACCCGCCTGACCGTCTATGCGCGCTACGTGCGTCGTGGCGGGCTGGACATAAACCCCTATCGCAGCAGCGAGGCGGTGCAGCCGGACAATTGCCGCCTGGTGCGCCAGTAACGCTCGGCGCGCCTGCAAGACGCGGATACGAAAAACCCGGCCGAAGCCGGGTTTTTTCATGTCTGGAGAGACGAAAGGTCGAGTTCAGATGCCCATGTTCGCCAGGCTCTGCACGATGGAGCGCAGCGTGCCGGCCAGTGTCGGATGGCTCGCCTCGAAGCGCTCCACGGCCAGGTTGACGTTGTCCATCAGGGTCTCGTCGGCCAGCGCCTCTTCGTTGGCCAACTGCATCTCGATGTCCCTGATCAGGGCTTGCAGCGATTCGCGCTCTTCCGCGTTCAGCGGCGGCTGGCGTTCCAGCTGGTCGCGCAGGGCCTGGAGTTCTTCCTGGAGGCGTTGTGTCGGCATGGTGGTGTCCTTCTGCGGTACGTACCCAAAGATGGACCTCGTCCTACGGGGAAAAGGTCCATCGCCATGCCCTTGAGCTTAACTCGCCGCGCGCACCCTTGCCTGATGCCGATCAACGCGCAGGAGGCGGTCGATCAGTGGGAAGAAGTGTTCCAGCTCCGGCGTGCGCATGGCCGGGTCCTTGCCCAGGTCATCCAGACGGCGCAGGGTCAGTGCGTCCTGGGAGAAGGGGGCGCTGAGGAAGGCATTGGCGCCGCGCTCATCGAACGGCCCGCCCTGCAGCGCCAGGCTCTGCCGCGACGCCCAGGACAGGCCGGCGTGGTAGGCCGGATCGACCGCGCAGAGGTAGCGCTTGGCGGCCACGTGCAGACGGATCGGCTGCCAGACCGAATCGGGCAGCAGTTCGCGCAGCAGATTGGCGCCGAACTCCTCGTGGCGCTGGTCCTGTTCATCGATCAGCTGCGGGTCTTCATAAAGGTGGCCGATATCGTGGAGCAGGGCGGCGATCACCAGGCTGTCGGAACAACCGGCGCGTTCGGCCAGGGTGGCGCATTGCAGCGCGTGCTCGGCCTGGCTGACGGCTTCGCCATAAGGCTCGGCGCCGTGGCTGGCGAAGCGCTCGGCCAGCTCGTCGAGGAAGCGGTGGCGCTCGTGCTTCATGGCTTTTCTCCTTTCAGGCGGCGGCCGGCGATGTCCTGCAGGCAGGAGTCCAGCTCGCCCAGATGATCGATGACCGAATGCACGCCGAGGCGGTACAGGCCCAGCGTCGCCTGGGCACGCAGGCGATCACGGTCTAGGTTGCCAAGAGCGTCCCAGTCACCCGGCGCGTGGCCGCACAGGGGGCCGCTGGCCGCCAGGCCGATGGTCCAAAGGCCTGCATTCAGCCCGGCCTGGAGCAGACGAGGCTGGCCGCTGACCAGCACGCAGCCGTCCAGTAATGGAGTGCCAAGCTGCATCAGGGCCTGCCAGCAGGAGTCCGGTGCAGGCCATTGGCGCCCTGCGATTTCCAGGCCGGCGGCAAGGTGGTTGTCCAGGGCGGCAGACAGATGCAGGGCGGTGGCTCTGGGCAGTTCGTCGAGCCAGGCACAGGGCACGCCACGCTGGTGCAGCGCTTGCAGCGCATCCAGCGCGCCGGGCGTGGCTTCCGCGTGGGCCTGGGCGGCGGCGTCCAGGGCCGACTGGAAGCGATCGCGCTCCCGGTCATCGGCGCTGCGCCCCAGGGCCAGCTCCAGGGCTTCCTGCGGGGGCAGGGCGAGGGCGTTGGTCAGGCGTTCCGGCGGACAATCGGGACAGGTGCGTTGCAGGGCTACCGGCAGCGTCCTTGCGCCGAAGTCCACCAGATCGCCCGACAGTCCGAACAGCAGAGTCGTGAAGCGCGGAAGGTCGGCGGTCGCAGGCATGGTGGGCTTTTCTGATAGTTGGTCTAGGCCAGACTAGCGGGGCAATGTGACGGTCCGATGAAGTCCGCTGCGCTGCCGTTATAATCGCCGCGCCTCATTGTGGAAGATGCCCATGCCGGTCGATCCCATGCCCCATTACCTGCGCATTCGTGACCAACTGGCGCAGGACATCGCCAACGCCTCTCTGAGCCAACGACTGCCCGCCGAGCGCGAGCTGGCCGAGCGCTTCGGCTGCACCCGCGTCACCCTGCGCGAGGCGCTGCAGCAGCTGGAGACCGAAGGCGTGCTGTACCGCGAGAACCGCCGTGGCTGGTTTATCGCGCCGCCGCGCATCCGCTACAACCCGACGCGCACGACGGGGTTCATGGATTACGTCCAGGCCCAGGGGCGTGTGCCGCGTACCGAGGTGCTGCTGGCCGAGCGCCGCGCTGCGGGGCCTGCGCTGGCGCGACGCATGGCGCTGGCCGAAGAGGCCGAGGTGTTCCACATCCTGCGCCGCCGCTGGGTCGATGAGCGGCCGGTGATGCTGGAGGAAATCACCCTGGATGCCACGTGGTGCCCCGGAGTGCTGGACCACCCGCTGGATACCTCGCTTACCCGCGTGCTGCGTGACGCACTGGGATTGACCCTGTCGCGTTCCGAGCTGGCCATGCATTCCACGGCGCTGGCGGAGGGTCGGGCGATGCCGTTGCAGCTGACGCCCGGTTCACCGGGCCTCAAGGTGGAGCGCGCAAGCTTTGCCGAGGGTGGCCGGCTGGTGGAGTGGGATCAGGAGTTCTGGCGCTCCGATGCGCTGGAAATTGTCATCGAAGCACGGTATCCGGACTGAAGTGGCACTATGCTTTCAACTGGAAGCAAGCGAAACGGCGATCCACGGTTCTGAATCGAACTCCTGCGAGCGCGGTCCGGGTCTGCAAAACCGTTGCGCCTCTATATACTCTGCCCGCATAGCGGGGCCGCCATGGCTGGCCCGATTGACTTTCACTGGAGAATTTCCGATGCGCCCACTAGGCGTCCAATGGACGAAACGCTGCTTCAGCCTGCTCGCCGCTGCTGGCCTGGCCACCATTCCCTTCCTGGCGCAGGCCGCCAGCGAGGACGATCCGTGGGAAAGCATCAACCGTCCGATCTTCACCTTCAACGATACCCTGGACACCTATGCGCTCAAGCCGCTGGCCCAGGGGTACCAGTACGTCACCCCGAACGTCGTGCAGGATGGCGTGCACAACTTCTTCGGCAACATCGGTGACGTGAAGAACCTGGTCAACGATCTGCTGCAACTGAAGTTGCGCGACGCCGGCGTCGACACCAGTCGCCTGTTGTTCAACACCACCTTCGGCCTCGCCGGCTTCATCGATGTGGCGACCCACATGGGCCTGCGCCGCAACGACGAAGACTTCGGCCAGACTCTCGGCCACTGGGGGGTTGGCAGTGGCCCGTACGTGATGCTGCCGCTGCTGGGCCCGAGCACCCTGCGCGATGCGCCGGCGCTCATTCCGGACGCCTATACCGGCCCGTATCCGTACATCGACAATGTGCCGGTTCGCAACAGCATGCGGGCCGTGGACGTGGTCGACACCCGCGCCGACCTGCTCAAGTCCGAGAAGCTGATCAGTGGCGACAAGTACACGTTCATCCGCAACGCCTACTTGCAGAACCGCGAGTTCAAGGTCAAGGACGGCGAAGTCGAAGACGACTTCTGATCGGCGTTGCGCTTAGCGCGTTCCTGCCCTCCAGCCCGCGCCATTCGTGGTGCGGGCTGCGCCTGCTTGAACCCTTGAGCGGATGGGAGTAGTGTCTGCGCCTTGTCGCGACTGACCCGCGCCGCTGTTCCCTAGAATGAGCGCCAAACCACAACCCCGGCGCCGTTTGCCTGGATGACCCATGCACAAAGCCAGTGCCTCGCTGCTGATTATCGATGACGACGACGTCGTCCGCGAAAGCCTCGCCGCCTACCTGGAAGACAGCGGATTCAAGGTCACACAGGCCACCAATGGCCTGGAAGGCCTGAAAGTCTTCGAGCACGAACTCCCCGATCTGGTGATCTGCGATCTGCGCATGCCGCAGATGGACGGCCTGGAGCTGATCCGTCGTGTCAGCGAGATGGCCGTGGAAACCCCGGTGATCGTGCTGTCCGGTGCCGGTGTCATGAGCGACGCTGTCGAGGCATTGCGCCTGGGCGCCGCCGACTACCTGATCAAGCCGCTGGAAGACCTCGCCGTTCTGGAGCATTCAGTACGCCGTGCCCTGGATCGCGCCTTCCTGCGTTCGGAAAACCGCCGCTACCGCGAGAAGCTGGAAACCGCCAACCGCGAGCTGCAGGCCAGCCTGAACCTGCTCCAGGAAGACCAGAACGCCGGTCGCCAGGTGCAGATGAACATGCTGCCGGAGACGCCCTGGGATTCTGAAGGCCTGACCTTCGCCCACCAGATCATCCCGTCGCTGTACCTGTCGGGCGATTTCGTCGACTACTTCCGTGTGGATGCTCGCCGCATCGGTTTTTACCTGGCCGACGTTTCCGGGCATGGCGCGTCCTCCGCCTTCGTCACTGTGCTGCTGAAGTTCATGACCACGCGGCTGCTGTACGAATCCAAACGCAACGACATGTTGCCGGAATTCAAGCCGTCGGACGTGCTCGGCCACATCAATCGCGGGTTGATCAACTGCAACCTGGGCAAGCACGTGACCATGCTCGGCGGGGTGATCGACCTGGACACCGACCGTCTGACCTACAGTATCGGCGGCCACCTGCCGTTGCCTGTGCTTTATGTCGACGGCGAAGCTCGCTATCTGGAAGGCCGTGGCTTGCCGGTCGGGCTGTTCGACGAAGCGACTTACGAGGATCACGTCCTCGATCTGCCCAAGTCCTTCAGTCTTTCCCTGTTCTCGGACGGAATTCTCGACGTGCTCCCGGGAGCAACGCTGAAGGAAAAGGAGACGGCACTGCCCGAGCAGGTCGTTGCTGCCGGTGGAACCCTGGATGGCCTGCGCCAAGTCTTCGGGCTGGCCAAGTTGTCCGAGATGCCGGATGATATTGCCTTGCTGGTGTTGAGCAGGAACATTGCATGAGTACCGGTAAAATCCAGTTCGCCGAGCAGGATGGCTCATTTGTCCTGAAGTTCGTGGGCGAAGTCCGACTGACCCTGTGTTCGGCGCTGGATGCCACCATTGAAAAAATCTTCGCCGCGTTGAATTTCTCGGCGATCATCATCGATCTCACGGAAACCCAGAGTATCGACAGCACTACGCTCGGCTTGCTGGCGAAGTTGTCGATCCTCTCGCGGCAGAAGATCGGTCTGTTGCCCACGCTGGTCACCACCAACGCGGACATCACCCGTTTGCTGCAGTCGATGGGCTTCGATCAGGTGTTCAACATCGTCGATCGCCCGATTCCGTGCTCGGATTGCCTGACCGATCTGCCTCCCCAGGACCAGTCCGAGGAGGTGGTGCGCGGCAAGGTGCTCGAAGCCCACCGTATCCTCATGGGCCTGAACGAGACCAACCGCGAGGCCTTCCACGATCTGGTGAGCGCGCTAGAGCGCCACTGATTCGATGAGCCCTACTGCAAGCCGGCGCCCTGGGGCGCCGGTTTGCATTGGCTCGTCCACTGTTTTCAGCGGCTGGCGAGCAGCGCCTCGAGTTTCTCCTGGTCGCGGGCGAACAGGCGGATGCCTTCGGCCAGCTTTTCGGTGCCCATGGAGTCTTCGTTCATCTGCCAGCGGAAGGTGCTCTCGTCCAGCACCTGGCGCGCCTCGCCGCCGCCGGGTTGCAGCGTGCGCGGCAGCTCGCCCTGGCTGTCGGCCAGTTGCTGTAGCAGGTCCGGGCTGATGGTCAGGCGGTCACAGCCGGCGAGTTGCTCGATCTGCCCGAGGTTGCGGAAGCTGGCGCCCATCACCACGGTCTCGTAGCCGTTGGCCTTGTAGTAGCGATAGATGCGCGAGACGGACTGCACGCCGGGATCTTCCGCGCCTTCGTAGTCGCGATTGTTGGCCTTCTTGTACCAGTCGTAGATACGCCCGACGAAGGGCGAGATCAGGAACACACCGGCATCGGCGCATGCGGCGGCCTGGGCGAAGGAGAACAGCAGGGTCAGGTTGGTCTGGATGCCTTCTCGCTCGAGCTGTTCGGCGGCGCGGATGCCTTCCCAGGTGGAGGCGATCTTGATCAGCACGCGCTCGCGGCCAATGCCGTGCTGGTCGTACAGGTCGATCAGGCGGTGGGCGCGCTGCAGGGTCGCTTCGGTGTCGAAGGACAGGCGGGCGTCCACTTCGGTGGAGATGCGTCCCGGGATCACGCCCAGGATATCCTTGCCCACGGCGACAGCGAAGCGGTCGCAGGCGAGACCAGCGTCACCCTGTGCGCCTTCGGTGGCGCGGGCCAGGTGCTCGGTGTAGCGGGGCAGGGCGGCGGCCTTCAGCAGGAGCGACGGATTGGTGGTGGCATCCACCGGCTTCAGGCGGGCAATGGCGTCGAAATCGCCGGTATCGGCGACAACCGTGGTGTATTGCTTGAGTTGTTCCAGCTTGGAGGTCATGGCGCGTCTTCCGTAGAGAGTGCACCGACCTTACCCGAGGCCGGTGTGCCACTCAACGGGACTCAGTGACCGGCGAGAAGTTCGCCGGCCTGATCCAGCAGCGCCAGGGAATCCTTGGTCTTGTGCACGTCCACCGAGAGCAGCTGGCGGAAGCGACGCGCGCCCGGGAACCCCTGGGCCAGGCCGAGCACATGGCGAGTCACGTGATGCATTGCGCCGCCCTCGGCGATGTGTCGCTCGATGTAGGGGCGCATCCGTGCCAGGGCTTCGGCGCGGGTGATGGCCGGCTCCTGCGAGCCATACAGCGCGGCGTCCACCTGGGCCAGCAGGTAGGGGTTGTGATACGCCTCGCGGCCGAGCATCACGCCGTCGAACACCTGCAGGTGCTCGCGGCACTCCTCCAGGGTCTTGATGCCGCCGTTGAGAACGATCTCCAGTTCGGAGAAATCGCGCTTGAGCTGTGCAGCGATGTCGTAGCGCAGCGGCGGAATTTCACGGTTCTCCTTGGGCGACAGGCCTTCAAGGATGGCGATGCGCGCGTGCACGGTGAAGCTGCGACAGCCGGCGTCACGAACCTGGCCGACGAAGTCGCAGAGCGCTTCGTAGCTGTCGCGACCGTTGATGCCGATGCGATGCTTGACCGTTACCGGGATTGACACCGCATCGCGCATGGCCTTCACACAGTCCGCCACCAGCGCCGGGTGGCCCATCAGGCAGGCGCCGATCATGTTGTTCTGCACGCGGTCGCTGGGGCAGCCGACGTTCAGGTTCACCTCGTCGTAGCCTGCGGCTTCGGCCATCTTCGCGGCGGCTGCCAGGTCTGCTGGGTTGCTGCCGCCCAGTTGCAACGCCAGCGGGTGCTCGCACTCGTCGTGGCGCAGGAAGCGCGCGGCATCGCCATGCAGCAATGCGCCGGTGGTGACCATCTCGGTATAGAGCAGAGCGTGGCTGGACAGTTGGCGCAGGAAGAACCGGCAATGGCGGTCAGTCCAATCCATCATCGGCGCCACGGAGAAGCGGCGGGAGGGCTCGGGGCGCGTGGTAGTCGGTGTGGCAGTGGTCATCGGTACGTCGTAAATGGCTTCGCAAGGGGCGCGAATCGCTCGCGCCGGCGGAAAGGGCGGAGATTTTACCGGGGTTGCCGGTGCAGCGCACGAAAACTGGCGGGCGGTCTGTTGCCAGCGCACCTTGCTCAGGCGGTCATATCTGACACAACTGCTACCCTCTGGGTCTCTGATGGAAGGAGCTCATTCGATGAACCCCTTATTGTTGGCGCTTCCGCTGATCCTGCTGGCCGCGTGTTCCTCGCCGGGCGCGCTGAAGGAAGAGGCACCGGCGTTGCGGCTGGAGAGCGGCAAGTCGCCTTCGGTGTACATGACCTGCCTGTTGCCGAAATGGCAGTCGATACGTCCATCAGCGGCCGTGAAGGAAATCCGCTTCGGCTACCGACTGCTGATCCCGGCAGCATCGGGCGATACGGCCGAGGTGCTGCTGGAGACGACGGCGGCGGACAAGGGCAGTGAAGTCGTGCTCTATCGACGCAATGCGCCGAGCCCGGACGATGCGATCACGCTGGCTGCACGCAGCTGCCTGTAGCGACTCAAGCATCGCCTCGTCTACCACTAAGGAACGATAGCCGCCGCGTGGCGCAGGCGGCCTAATGGCTCTGACAAGAATAATCGGGCTCCCCGGCAGCGTGTCTGCGCTGCGTAGCGGTAGGGCCCGCCTGAAGAGAGCTGCCGCCATGGATATCGCGCGTCCGCGTATCGTCCTCATCCTTACCCTGCAGACTTGCGGCCTGGTGCTGCTGTTCATCGCCCAGGCGCTCGGCGGTTGGCCATTGTCGTTATGCCTGCTGCTTGCCGCAGTGCTGCTGTGGGGGCCCTGGTTCATTCGTGAGAGGGCCGCTCCGGCCAGTGCGCTGGCGGTGTTGCCGGATGTCGCTGAGTTGACGCGTGAACTGTCCCAGGGCACCAGCCGCAATGCGCTGTCCGCTGCCGGGGTGTCATTTTCGGTACAGCGCCTGGTGGAGAAGCTGGAGTCGCAGGTGGTGGCCGCCGAGCAGATCGTGGGCAGCGCCGAGGTGATGATCCATACCGAGCGTGCCACATCGAACCTGGCGCGCCAGGCGAAGGAGGCGGCGACGCTCGCCCGCGCCGGCAGCGATGCCGGGCGCAGCGAACTGCAGTCTGCCATTGAATGCATGCGCCAGTTGAGCCAGCGTGCCAGCGCCAGCCGCGCGCTGATCGAGACGCTGAACGCGCGCAGCGAGGATATCCAGCGCGTTACCCAGGTGATCCAGTCCATTGCCAGCCAGACCAACCTCCTGGCGCTCAATGCGGCTATCGAAGCGGCGCGGGCGGGCGAGCATGGTCGTGGTTTCGCGGTCGTCGCCGAGGAAGTTCGCGGGCTCGCGGGCCGCACCGCGGAGGCCACCGACGAGGTTGGGCAGATGGTCGAGGACATCCAGCGCCAGACCAGTGAAGTCGTGGAGCAGATTCGCCAGCTCACTGACGATCTTGGCCTGGGCGTCGGTCAGGTGGAGAGCACCGGCCGCCAATTGCAGGAGATCGCCGGGCTGGCCGCCACCGTGGAAACCCAGATCACCGAGATTGCCGAGGGCGCGGAGATCAACCGCAACCAGTTGGACAGCCTGTTCGCCGCCGTCGAGCAGGTGCGCGGCGACCTGCGCGTCAGCGATGAGCAGACCCACCGTCTGGCGGACGCCGCAGTCCAGCTGGAGACCCAGGCGGAAATGATCAGCGAGCGGCTGGCCGAAGTCGCGCTGGACGATTACCACCAGCGCATCTATGACCTCGCCCGCGCTGGTGCGCAGGCCATCGGTGCGCGTTTCGAGACGGATATCGACACCGGGCGCATCGGTCAGGATGACCTGTTCGATCGCGACTACCAGCCGATGCCTGGTACCCGTCCGCAGAAGTACCGCACGCGCTTCGACCGCTACACCGACGAGGTGCTGCCGCGCATCCAGGAGGACCTGCTGCAACGCCACGAAGGGCTGGTGTTCGCGATCGCCTGTACCGCCGAGGGTTACGTGCCGACGCACAACCAGGCGTTCAGCCATCCGCCGTGCGGCGACCTGCACGTGGATATGCTCAAGAGCCGCAGCAAGCGCCTGTTCAACGACCGCACCGGCGTGCGCTGTGGCAGCCACAACCAGCCCATGCTGCTGCAAACCTACTGCCGTGACACCGGCGAACTGATGCACGACCTGTCGGTGCCGATCTACGTGCGCGGACGCCAGTGGGGTGGGTTGCGCCTGGGTTACCGGCCGGAGGCCTGAGCCACGGAGCCGGATCGCAGGCGAAAAAAAGCCGCGAAGGAGTTGGACGCGGCTGGGTGCGGGCGTCCGGGAGACGCCCGCGAAAGGGGCTCAGTGATGCCCGCAGAGGGCGTCGCGGCCATGCTCGCCGAGGATGTTGAACAGAATGTTCAGCACCACGGCCCAGATCGCGGTCATTGCGATGCCGCTATGAGTGATCGGCTCCATCCACTGGGGCAGGGCAGCGAAGAAGTCCGGACGCACCACCGGTACCATTCCCATGCCAATGCTCACCGCCACCAGCAGTTGATTGCGGCGATCAACGATGTCCGCTTCATGGAGGATGCGGATGCCGCTGGCGGCGACCATACCGAACATGGCGATACCGGCGCCGCCCAGTACGGCCGGCGGAATCGAGGCGACCAGGAAGGCGGCCTTGGGCAGCAGCGACAGGGCGATCAGGAACAGCGCGGCGGCGGCGGTGACGTAGCGGCTGCGTACACCGGTCATCTGTACCAGGCCGATGTTCTGGGCAAACGAGGAGTGGGTGAAGGTATTCATGAAGCCGGCGACGAACGAGGCGCTGGCGTCGCACAGCAGGCCACGGCGCAAGCGGTTGGGGCAGATCTCGGTCTCGGTGATCTTGCCCAGGGCGAGGAACATGCCGGTGGACTCGACGAAGATGATCACCACGACCAGACACATGGACAGCACCGGCGCGAGATGGAATTCCGGTGCCCCGAAATGCAGCGGGGTGACCACGTCGAACCAGGGGCGCTGCTCGATGCCGTCCAGGCTCACCATGCCCATGCTGGCGCCGATGATGTAGCCCAGCAGCATGCCGATCAGAACCGAAACGTTGACCCAGAAGCCTTTCAGGAAACGGTTGATCAGCAGGATCACCGCCAGCACGAAGGACGACAGGGCGAGGTATTCGATGGCGCCGAAGTTGGCGGCGGCCTTTCCACCGCCGGCCCAGTTGATCGCCACCGGGAACAGGCACATGCCGATGGACGTGATCACGGTGCCGGTCACCAGCGGCGGGAAGAAACGCACGATGCGGCTCATGAACGGCGCGATGAGCATGCCGAAGAAGCCCGCGGCGATAGTCGCACCGAAGATGCCGGTCATGCCCACGCCGGGCATTCCGGCCATGGCCACCATGCTGCCGACGGCAGCGAAGCTGGCGCCCATCATCACTGGCATGCGGATGCCCACCGGGCCAATGCCGAGCGATTGCACGAGCGTGGCGATGCCGGCAACCAGCAGGTCGGCGTTGATCAGGAAGGCGATTTCTTCGCGGGAGAGACCGGCGGCCTGGCCGACGATCAGCGGAACGGCGACGGCGCCGCCATACATCAGGAGAACGTGCTGGAAGCCGACCAGCAGCAGTTGCAGCAAGGGCAAACGCTGGTCGACGGGCGAGCCGGTATGGGAGCGCTCAGTTACCACGGACATGCAACACCTCGGTTTTTATTGTTGTCAGTCGCTGGTTGTCGGGCGGGCACGACAACCGGGAAGTACTGGCCGATCTCACCCCCGGGGCCGAGCGGGTGAAGCGGTGCGGGACTTTATATCTTTGATGTGTATTACGTTCAATCGATTTTTGTATACAACTCGTCGGTCACGTTTTGTCTCCATGGTGCTGCATGGCTCTAGGCCGCATGTTTCCTGGGTTTGGTATTTATGTAGCCATTGGTCGAGTGGACTACATTTTTTGTTTCCGCGCTGGAGGCTGTTGCAGGAGCACGCCCTGCGCGTGATCCTGGGCAGGGCATGCTCCGGCAGAGGAAATCCTTGCCATGCGGGTCACGAGCAGACCTGTGTTTCTTGTAGGCATAAAAAAACCGCACCCGAAGGTGCGGTTTTCTGGCCGTGCCGCAGGCTCAATTAACCTGGGCGCCCTTGGATATCCAGTCTCCGACGAGCTTGCGCTCTTCCGGGGTCATCTGGGTGATGTTGCCCAGCGGCATGACCTGCGACGCCACGGCCTGCGCCTGGATGCGCGGGGCGAGCTGCTGGATCTGCTGCGGGGTGTCGAACATCACGCCAGCCGGTGCGGTGCTGAACAGGTTGCTGGTCGGCTTGGCCGAGTGGCATACGGCGCAACGCTCCTGGATAACGTGGTGGACCTTGTCGAAGCCTTCGGTCGAACTTCCAGCGGTGGACGCCTGGGCCGGAGCAGCCTGAGCCTGCTGGGCGGCGGCAGCCTTGGCGGCTTCCTCGTCCTTGGCGCGCTCGGCCGGCGTCTTGCCGCCAACGGCGGTTTCCGGCAGCGGCTGATACTCCACCTTCGCCGGCTGGGCGCTGGCGGTGTTGTCAGTGCTGGGGAAGTTCGGACCGGTGACGAAGGCCAGGGCGATCATGCCGACTGCGCCTGCGGGCAGCGCCCAGGCCATGCCGTTGCCCTCGTGGCGGGTGTTGAAGTAGTGACGCACGATCACCGCCAGCGCCGCGATGCAGGTCAGGATCAGCCAGTTGTAGTGGCTGCCGTAAGTGCTCGGGAAGTGGTTGCTGATCATGATGAACAGCACCGGCAGGGTGAAGTAGTTGTTGTGGCGCGAACGCAGCAGGCCCTTGGCCGGCAGTACCGGGTCGGGCTCGCGGCCTTCCTCGATGGCCTTAACCAGCGCGCGCTGGGCCGGCATGATCACGCGGAACACGTTGCCCACCATGATGGTGCCGATGATGGCGCCCACGTGCAGGTACGCACCGCGACCGCTGAACACCTGGCTGAGCAGGTAGGCGGCGAGGACCAGCAGGCCGAACAGGATGGCGCCGAGCAGGGCAGGTTTCTTGCCCAGCGGGGAGTCGCACAGGGTGCTGTAGACGAACCAGCCGGCGATCAGCGAGCCGATGCCGATGGCCACGGCGGCGGCCGGAGCCAGGTCGCTGCCCGGGGCGATCAGGTACAGGGTCGGGTTCAGGTAGAACACGATGGTCAGCAGGCAGACACCCGACATCCAGGTGGAGTAGGCCTCCCATTTGAACCAGTGCAGGTTGTCCGGCATTTTCGGCGGGGCGAGCTTGTACTTCTCCAGGTGGTAGATGCCGCCACCATGGATCGCCCAGAGGTCACCGGAAAGCCCCTCGCGCGGGTTGGCGCGGTTGAGGTTGTTTTCCAGCCAGACGAAGTAGAACGAGGCGCCGATCCACGCGATACCCACGATCATGTGGACCCAGCGGACCAGCAGGTTCAGCCATTCGATGAGATGTGCTTCCACAGTTTTTTACCTCTTGCCCGGGTGCCGCCGTCGCGGCAGGCGGGCCTCTCTTATTAGTTTGATTGGGGGTCGAGGAGGAGCTGTTCGTCCTCGGTGAAGAAATGCTCGTCGCAGTTGTTGCCAGAACCGCTGCGATCGACCACCAGGAAGTCATCCCGCTTTTCGATCGTCAGCACCGGGTGGTGCCAGACGCCGCGGTGGTAATTGACGCCCTGCTTGCCGTTGGACAGGAAAGCGCGGACGAGACCCGATACAGGTACATCGCCAACTGGCGCGACCACGATCAGAAATGGGTTGCCGAGCAGCGGAATGAACGCCTGGCTGCCCTGCGGGTGACGTTCCAGCATGCGGATGCGCAAGGGCATCTCCAGGGACTCGGCGCTGAAGATGCTGATGATCGCCTTGTCATCGGGCTGCGCCGTTTCGACGGTGGCAAGCTTGTGATAACGGCGGGTGGAACCGTTGTTGATCATGAAGAAATCACTGCCTTCGGTCTCGATGACATCACCGAACGGTGCGAAGGCTTCTTTGGTCAACGGCTCGATCTTCAGGGTACGCATGGCTGGTCTTCTTATATCGTTGTTCGCAAGAACCCCCTTCCCAGGGAAGGGGAATGAAGGTCCGCTTGTTCAGAGTTGCTGCAGGCGGAACATCGCGATCTTGTTGATCTCCGCCAGAGCGGTCTGGAACTCCTGCTCCGGCGTGTTGTGGATGCGCTCTTCGAACGCGGCCAGGATCTGGTGGCGGTTGCTGCCCTTCACTGCCTTGATGAAGGGAAAGCCGAACTTGGCCTTGTAGGCGTCGTTGAGTTCGGTGAAGCGGGCGAACTCCTCGGCGGTGCAGTCCTGGATGCCGGCACCGGCCTGTTCGGCGGTACTGGAGGCGGTCAGCTCGCCACGGATCGCGGCCTTGCCGGCGAGATCCGGGTGGGCGTTGATCAGTGCCAGTTGCGCGTCGTGGCTGGCGGACAGGAGGATGTCGGCCATGCGCTGATGCAGCAGTTCGATGTCGTTCAGGGTGTCGTCGACACCGAGGTCGTAGGCTTTCTCGGCGACCCACGGAGAGTGCTCGTAGATGTCGGCGAAGGCGGCGACGAAGGCTGCGCGGTCGAGGCTGGCCGGGGCCAGGGTCTGGAATCGGCTCATGCCTTGTGCTCCTGCGCTTTGAACGGGTGGTTCTCGTGCCAGTGTTTGGCGATGTCGACGCGGCGGGTGATCCACACCTTCTCGTGACCTTTAACGTACTGGATGAAACGCTCCAGCGAGGCCATACGCGCCGGACGGCCGAGCAGGCGGCAGTGCATGCCGATGGAGAGCATCTTTGGCGCGCCTTCGGCACCTTCGGCGTAGAGCACGTCGAAAGCGTCTTTCAGGTACTCGAAGAAGTCGTCGCCCTTGTTGAAGCCCTGCACCTGGGTGAAGCGCATGTCGTTGGTGTCCAGGGTGTAGGGGATCACCAGGTGCGGCTTCTCGGCGGTGCTCGCCGGGTCCCAGTAGGGCAGGTCATCGTCGTAGGTGTCGGAGTCGTAGAGGAAGTTGCCGTCTTCGCGAACGATGCGGCGGGTATTCGGGCCCAGGCGACCGGTGTACCAGCCCTGCGGGCGCTGGCCGGTCAGCTCGGTGAGAATGCGCACGGCTTCGAACATGTGTTCGCGTTCCTGCGCTTCGTCCATGTACTGGTAGTCGATCCAGCGGTAGCCGTGGCTGCAGATCTCATGGCCGTCGGCGACCATCTGACGGATCGCCTCGGGATGGCGCTGGGCGGCCATGGCCACGGCGAACACGGTCAGCGGCAGGTCGTACTTGCGGAACAGTTTCAGCAGGCGCCATACGCCGGCGCGGCTGCCGTACTCGTACAGCGACTCCATGCACATGTTGCGCTCGCCCTTGAGCGGCTGAGCGGCCACCATCTCGGAGAGGAAGGCTTCGGATTCGGCGTCGCCGTGAAGGATGTTGCGCTCGCCGCCTTCCTCATAGTTGAGGACGAAGGACAGGGCGATGCGCGCATCGTTCGGCCAGTGCGGATGGGGGATGTTGTTGCCGTAACCGATCAGGTCGCGTGGGTAGTCAGCGCTCACTGCAGTGTTCCTTCTTGTGGTTGGCGGTCGGCGCCGGGTCGGTGGACTGTGCGCTGCCGTTGATGGGCGTATTGTATACAAAATGTGGAGTGGTCTGTAAATACAATCTGCGCAACGGTCGTTTCACTCCGTCCGTCGCCGGTCAATCAGGCCTGGATGCCTGGTGTGCCCTGTTATGGCGCGCCACGGTGCGCGCTATCGGGCAGTTTGGTACCCGGGTGCCGAGTAGGAAGGCAGGGGCTTTTTGCAGGGTTGAATTACTTTTTTGTATACAATCAACCGCGCTGCTGGGTATATTCCTTCAACCAAACGTACCTGCGGAGGCCCTGTAATGGCGCTCCGCCCATTCGCATCAACAAGACAGAGGAGGAAGGTGTCGGCCGGCTTTGCCGCAGGACACCGATAAGCCCATGGGACGCCTGACCACCCACGTACTGGATTCCGCCCACGGCTGCCCTGGCCATGGCATCACGATCGAGCTGTACCGCGTCGAAGGCCAGCAACTGGAGCTGATCACCACCCGCGTGACCAACGACGATGGCCGCTGCGACGAGCCGCTGCTGCAGGGCGATGACTTCCGCGCTGGTGTCTACCAACTGCTGTTCAATGCGGGCGACTACTACCGCGCCCGTGGCGTCGAACTGCCCCAGCCGGCGTTCCTCGACCAGGTCGTGCTGCGTTTCGGGATCGCTTCGGAAAGCGACCACTACCATGTACCGCTGCTGATTTCCCCCTACAGCTACTCCACCTATCGCGGCAGCTAGTCCCCGCCCATAGGTCTTCCCAGACTCTTCGTGGAGTCTTCCTCAGCCCGCCCACACTGCGGGCTTTTTTTTGCCTGCCATTTGTGTTGGTCGCCCTGGCTGCCGGTGAAGAGGGTCTGGTCGGGCTGTACTGGATCGACGGCGGGAGAGGCTCACGCCGTGAACCGGGTCCTGCTTGTCGGATGGCCATTGCTGGACCGGGTGAATGAGATCGGGAGCGCGATGGGGGCCGTCTGATGAACGCCAGTCCAGCACTCCTGCGCAGTACTTGCCGGTGACGCTGCCGGTGCTCGATCACCCTGGGCCGGATGGTCCTGGCAGGCACTGCTCGCCAGCCCGTGTGGCCGCTGGAAAACAGAAGGCCCCGGCTATCGCCGGGGCCTTCTGCATCACGAGGAGAGTGACTCAGAGGAAGATGAACTTGGCCACGAAGATGGCGCACAGCGCGTACAGGCTGATGGTCACGTCCTTGTGGCGGCCGGTGAAGACCTTCATCGCCACGTAGGTCACGAAGCCCAGGGCGATACCGTCGGCGACCGAGAAGGTCAGCGGCATCATGATCACGGTGACGATGGCCGGAATGGTCTCGGTGTGCTCGTTCCAGTCGATGTGGGCCATGCCGCCCATCATCAGCATGGCGACGTAGATCAGGGCGCCGGCGGTGGCGTAGGCGGGGATCATGCCGGCCAGCGGGGCGAAGAACATCGCTGCGACGAACAGCACGCCCACCACCACGGCGGTCAGGCCGGTGCGGCCGCCGGCGGCGACGCCTGCGGCGCTTTCCACGTAGCTGGTCACCGGCGGTACGCCGAGCACTGCGCCGAAGGCACTGGAGGTGCTGTCAGCCTTCATCGCCTTGGACAGGTTCTCGATGCGGCCGTCTTCACGGACCAGGTGCGCCCGCTGGGCAACGCCCATCAGGGTGCCGGCGGTGTCGAACATGTGCACGAAGAGGAAGGCCAGGATCACGCTGATCATGGTGACGTTGAACGCACCGGAAATATCCATGGCCAGGAAGGTCGGCGCCAGGCTCGGCGGCATGGAGAACACGCCGCCGAACTTGACGATACCCAGGGCGATACCGGCGACGGTGACAGTGAGGATGCTGATCAGGATGCCGCCGAACACGCGGCGGTATTCCAGTACCGCGATCATCAGGAAGCAGATGGCGGCGAGCAGCGGGCCGGGGCTGGTCAGGTCGCCCAGGTGAACCAGGGTGGCAGGGCTGGCGACCACGATGCCGGCGGTCTTCAGGCCGATCAGCCCGAGGAACAGGCCGACGCCGGCGCCCATGGCGAAGCGTAGGCTGACCGGAATGCTGTTGAGCAGCCATTCGCGGATACGCGAGAAGGTCAGGATCATGAAGGCGATGCCGGAGATGAACACCGCGCCCAGCGCGATCTCCCAGCTGTAGTTCATGGTCTTGACCACGGTGTAGGTGAAGAAGGCGTTGAGGCCCATGCCCGGCGCGAGGCCAACCGGCCAGTTGGCGTACAGGCCCATCAGGAAGCAGCCGAGCGCTGCGGCGAGACAGGTCGCGACGAAAGCGGCGCCGTGGTCGATGCCCGCGTCGGCCATGATGTTGGGGTTGACGAAGATGATGTACGCCATGGTGATGAAGGTCGTGAGACCCGCGGCGAGCTCGGTCTTCACGGTGGTGCCATGCTGGCTGAGCTTGAACAGGCGTTCGAGCAGGCCGGTAGCAGGCGGGCTGGTTGCAAAGGCTTGTTGTTCTTGTTTGGTGCTTTCCACAGCGGTACTCCTCAACGCTCTTGTTGTTGGTCCCTTGCCGTCGGCTGGTTCACCTGCGTCCCTTGCGCTAACGGAAAGAGTTGTGAGGGTGTGAATGTTGACCTTTGGGTCAGGAAGTCACGCCGCGATTATGCAGTTGTGTACAAAAAGTTCAAATAATGTTTCGTGTGTTGCTGAAAGATTTTTACAAGCAAAGCGTCGGAATGGTCGCACGCTGATCTTCCCCAAGCTCCTGCGCCGCGCGGCCTTGGGGTTGATGACGAGTCGCTCGCGACGGCTGCACGATAGTGGCCACTTTGTGTACACTGTGCCCCATGCCTGGCCCGCGGCCAGCTTCACTTAAGCCCCCACGGATTTCGCGCCGGTTCAACCCGGCTGAGCAGGGTTCGACTCCGATGACCGACCAGTTGCAACAGATCAGGAAGCAGCCGCGCAATGGCAAGAGCCGCAGCGGCACTCAGGACGAGATCGTCTACGCGCACATCTTCGACGCCATCCTCGAGCAGCGCCTGGCGCCCGGTACCAAGCTGAGCGAAGAAGCCCTCGGTGAAATTTTCGGCGTCAGCCGCACCATCATCCGCCGCGCGCTGTCGCGCCTGGCCCACGAGCAGGTCGTCCTGCTGCGCCCCAACCGTGGCGCCGTGGTGGCCAGCCCGAGCATCGACGAAGCGCGGCAGATCCTCTTCGCCCGCCGCACCGTCGAGCGCGCGATCACCGAACTGGCCGTGGACAACGCCAGCAGCGATACCCTTGCCGAACTGCGCGACATGGTAAAGCAGGAGCAATCCAGCTTCGCCCGTGGCGACCGTGGCGCCGGCATCCGCCTCTCCGGCGAATTCCATCTGAAGCTCGCCGAGATGGCGAAGAATGCGCCGCTGGTGGTCTTCCAGCGCAGCCTGGTATCGCAGACCTCGCTGATCATCGCCCAGTACGAAAGCGGCGGCCGCTCGCACTGCTCGTTCGACGAGCACAACGAGATCCTCGACGCCATCGAGAAGGGCGACAAGGAAAAGGCCGTGACCCTGATGATGCATCACATGGCCCACATCGACGATAAGCTGAACCTGGACGTGGACGGCGCCTCCGGCGACCTGCACGCGGTGTTCTCGCACCTGCTGGCCGGCAAGAAGAAGCCGCGCCGCAGCAAGGCAGACGCCGACTCGGCGGCTTGATCTTCGAGACAGCAAAAAGCCCCGCGGATGCGGGGCTTTTTCGTTTCAGCACGGATAGCTCTTTTCCTTTGTAGGAGCGAGCTTGCTCGCGAACGCACGTCACCATCAGGTATCGGCGTGAATCAGGTTCGCGAACAAGCTCGCTCCTACAGGCTTTGGGCGCTCTCCTCGGTCTGCTGCCAGCCGCCACCCAGGGATTTGTAGAGCAGCACCAGGGTGGTCGCCACGGCCTCGCGGCTACGCACCTGCTGCTCCTCGGTGGCCAGCAGTTCGCGCTGGGCGCTGAGCACATTGAGGAAGTCCACGGCGCCCGCTTTGTACTGCTCGCGGGCGTTGTCCAGGGCGGTACGGCCGTGTTCGGCTGCTGCATCGAGGCTGGCGAGGCGACGCTGGTCGGCGGCGTAGTCGGTGAGTGCGTCGTCCACTTCGCGCCAGGCGTTGAGCACGGTGCGGCGGTAGGCGATGGCCGATTCCTGCTGCTGTGCTTCACGCAGGGCGAGCATGCCCTTCAGGCGGCCGCCCTCGAAGATCGGCAGTGACAGGCTCGGGCCGATGCCGAAGGTGCGGCTGTTCCAGTCACCAAAGTTGGACAGTTGCAGCGCCTGGAAACCGAAGCTGCCGTTGAGGCTGATGCGCGGGTAGAAGTCCGCCTTGGCCACGCCGATGCTGGCGGTGGCAGCGTGCAGCGCAGCTTCGGCGCGGCGGATGTCCGGGCGGCGCTGGGCCAGCTCGGAGGGCAGGCCGACTGGCACGCCACGCGGCGGTTGCGCTACGGGCCTGGCCTGGGCGAGTTCGGCTTGCAGTGCGCCGGGCGCTTCGCCAAGCAAGTAACCCAGGGCGTTGATCAGCCGCGCCTGACGCTTCTGGCTGTCAGGCAGGCGTGCCTCGATGCTGGCGACCTGGGTCAGTGCTTCGGCGACGTCCAGTTCGGTGGCGACACCATCGGAGCGGCGCAGGCGGGTCAGCTCCAGGCTGCGCTGGGCGATCTCCAGGTTGCCGCGGATGATGGCTTCCAGGTCCTGTTCGGCACGCAGTTGCAGGTAGTTGCGCGCGGTCTCCGCAAGCACCGAGACCAGCACGTCGCGGCGGCTTTCCGCGGTGGCCTGGACATCGGCGTCGGCCGCTTCCAGCTCGCGGCGCACACGGCCCCAGAAGTCCAGTTCCCAGGACAGGTCGAAGCCGCCGTCGAGCTGGTTGAAGCTGTCCTTGCCGGCTTTGCCGGACGGATCGCTCAGGCCGACCTCGCTGTTGCGTTTGCGCTGGTAGCCCAGGTCCGCGCCGACGTTGGGCACGGCGTCACCGCCCAGCGCCTGGCGGATCGCCCGACTCTGCTGCAGGCGTGCATCGGCTTCGCGCAGGTCCAGGTTGGCATCCGCCACGCGGCGTTGCAGGTCATTGAGCTGCGGGTCGCGCAGCAGCGTCCACCACTGCGCTTCCATCGGCGCATCAAGTGTCTGGCTGGGCGCTTCACCACGATGGGCGGACCAGCTCACCGCGTCGGCCTCATTCGGCCGCTGGAAGTCCGGGCCCACGCTGCAGGCACTGAGAGTCAGCAGGCTGAGGCCCGCCAGCAACAGGAAAGGGGGCGTGCGTGCGGCGATCATTGCACGGCCACCGTCTGCTCATCGCTGGCGTGCTTGCCAGTGTCGATGCGGGCGATCACCGACATGCCCACACGTAGCCTGTCGCGCAGCGGCTGGTCGGGGTCGAGGACAATCTTCACCGGGATGCGCTGGACGATCTTGGTGAAGTTGCCGGTGGCATTGTCCGGGGCGATCGGCGCGAAGCTCAGGCCGGTGGCCGGGGCGATGCTGTCGACGTGGCCGTGCAGCGT
The DNA here is from genome assembly GCF_057180225.1 of Pseudomonas sp. BB438. NCBI lineage: Bacteria > Pseudomonadati > Pseudomonadota > Gammaproteobacteria > Pseudomonadales > Pseudomonadaceae > Pseudomonas > Pseudomonas sp. BB438. The sequence continues at coordinate 4,284,514 of NZ_CM170001.1, read as the reverse complement.
CTCGCCGGGGAAGGTGTCGATGCTGATCGCCACGCGCTGTCCGGGCTGCACGTCGGTCAGTTGGGTCTCCTGGAAGTTGCCGACCACATAGGCGTCCTGCAGGGGGACGACGGCGAGCAACGCATTGCCCGGCGTGGTGTAGGCGCCGACGCGTACGGCACGGCGGCCGACCATGCCGTCGAAGGGGGCGCGGATCTCGGTGTACGACAGGTTCAGCTGCGCCTGCTGCAGTTGCGCCTGGCCACGCTTCAGCGCGCCGAGAACCTCGGCCTGCTGGGCGAGCAGCACGTCGAGCTGCTTGCGGGAGGCAAGGGCGGCGGCCTTGTCCTTGTCCAGCACGGCTTTCGCCGAGTCGACGCGCGAGCGTGCTTGCTGGGCATTCTGCAGCGTGCCGGCGCCTTGGGTGGCGAGGTGCTGGTAGCGATTCAATTCCTGCGCGGCAAAGGTCAGAGCGGCCTGGTCGGCCTGTACCTGGGCGGCGGTCTGGGCGATCACCGCCTGCTGGCGCTCGAGGTCGGCGGCGACGTGGTGATGACGCGCCTCGGCGGCCAGCACATCGGCCTCGGCGGCATCCAGTGCGGCGCGATAGTCACGCGCATCGATGCGCACCAGGACCTGGCCGGCCTTCACCGGCTGGTTGTCTTCCACCAGCACGTCCTCGATGAAGCCGGCGACTTTCGGCGCCACCAGGGTGAAATCGGCATGGACGTAGGCGTCGTCGGTACTCTGCTCGCGGGTGGGACCCAGCAGGCGCAGCAGCAGGTAGATGACAAGGGCGAACAGCAGCACGGCGACCAGGGCCAGACTGCCGCGACGGGAGCTCAGTTTCGACATGGGCAGACCTTTCATTCAGCAGAAATTCAGTTCGTGGGGACGACAGGGCGCGGCGGGTAAACCCGTAGCGGCATCAGGGGAATCAGGAGGAGCAGGGCAGCGGCCAGCCAGGACATCGCCAGCAGCGTGTCGGAGGCAGCGAGAACACCCGCCTGTCCGCGCACCTGGCCGGCCAGGCGGCCAATGTTCTCGGCGCCGCCCAGTTGCTCCAGGCGCAGGCCGAGGGCTTGCTGGGCGTTGCCCAGGTGATCGACCAGGCGGTTGGAGTGGTAGTGCTCGCGCCAGGTCATCAGGATCGACACGACGGCGCTGCCGAGCACCGCCGAGAATCCGCGCACGCTGTTGAACCAGGCCGAGGCAAACGGTCCTTCGATGGGCGCGACCACACTGGTGGCGGACATCAGCAGTGGCACGATGGCCATGGGCTGGCCGATGATCTGCAGCGCCAGCAGCCCGTAGAAGTTTTCCCGCGTCCACTCGCTGGTGAGCTGGCTCATGCCAAAGGCCGACAGGCCGCACAGGCTGATGCCGATCGCCAGCACCCAGCGGCAATCCACCCGCGGGATGTTGCACAGCGCGGCGATCAGCGGCAGGGAGATCAGTTGCGGTAGCGCCACCAGCAGCGCCATGGGCGCTGATTGCAGGGGGCGATAGCCGTGGGCCGAGGCCAGGTACGAGGCCGGCACACCGGAGCAGGCGCCGAGTACCACGAGCACGCCGGCCAGGGTGATCAGCGAGTGGGTGAAGTTGCGCCGCTTGAGGATGTCCAGGCGGTAGAACGGCAGCGGATGCGTCCATTCGTTGATGAAGAACGCCACCAGCAGCCCGGCGCCGCCGACCACCAGCAGGGTGATCAGGTCGGACTCGAACCAGTCCAGGCGCTCGCCCTGCAGCAGGCCCATCACCAGCATCAGGATGCCCGGCAGGCCGAGAGCGAGGCCCAGGTAATCGAACTGGCGCAGCCGTTCCAGGCGCAGCGGGTCCTGCGGGATGCCCCAGGCGACGGCGCCCAGTGCCACCGCGCACAGCGGGATGACCTGCCAAAATACCCACTGCCAGCCGACGAACTCGGTCCACAGCGCCGCCAGCGGCATGCCCAGGTTCGGTGCGAAGGTCGCGGTCAGCGCATAGGCACCCAGGCCGTAGAGCTTGATACCGGGTGGCAGGAAGCGCAGCGCCACGGTCATCAGCATCGGTGGCATGCAGCCGCCGGCGAAGCCCTGCAGCAGGCGCAGCAAGTACAGCGTCTCGACGTTCGGGGCGAAGGGGCAGAGCAGCGCGAGCAGGGCGAAGCAGGCGATGGCGCCGAGGGTGAAGCGGCGCAGCGAGACGGTGACCGAGAACCACGGCGCGAACGCCATGGCGGCGACCTGCGCCGCCGAATACAGGGCGAGCAGCCAGGTGCCTTCGTCGTGACCGATGGACAACGCGCCGCGCACGTCGGTCATGGCGAGGTCGGTGACCTTCTCGTTCAGGCCGGCGCTGAGGGACGCGATCAGTACGCCCACCATGCCGACCACGATGCGCAGGCCGAACGGCTGGGCAGCAGGTGGTGCGGGTCGTACCGGAGACGATGCGCCCGGTTGTGGGCGGGTGGCGGAAATCGGGGCGAGCGCGGTCATGGCCGGCCTCCACAGGGATGGCCGATGCCGCCGCCGCAGGGCGGTGGTGTGCAAGGCATAGGAATCAACTCGGGTATTTGCGACCGAGTCTAGGGAAGGGGAATAGCTGTGGAAATTGAAATGATTGCAGCTAATCAGTGCGTCAGGTGCACTGATTGTGCGTTCAGCTCAGCAGGCCGGAACTCTCGCGCAGTTCGATGCAGACGCGTTTCACCGTCTGCCGCAGCCAGCTGTGCGCCGGGTCGTTGTCGAAGCGCGGGTGCCAGGCCTGCAGGATCACCACGGATTTCAGCGGCAGCGGGATGTCGAACTGGCGCAGGGCGAAGCCCAGGCGATCCAGACGCCACAGCGAGTGCTCGGCGATGGGCAGCACCAGGTCGGATTCCAGCAGGGCGAAGATCGATGAGTGGAAGGTCGGCGCGGTGAGGCGAATTTCCCGACGCAGGCCGAGGTTCGCCAGTTCCTCGTCGATCGGTCCGATAGCCCGGCCACGCCGGGAGACGCTGATCTGCGGGAAGGAGGCAAAGCGCTCGGCGGTGATCTCGTCGTCGAAGATCGGATGGTCGCGGCGCGCCAGGCCGACAAAGCTGGTGGTGAACAGCGTCTGCGTGCGGATTTCCGGTTCCAGCGTCGAGGTGGCGCCGATGTACAGGTCGATGCGGTTCTGCCGCAGGGCTTCGTCGTCGAAGTCGGCTTCCGGGGCGATGCGCAGGCTGCAGCGCGGCGCCTCTTCCTTCATCACCGCCAGCATGCGCGAGGCGAAGCCGCCCACCAGCACGTTGTTGGAGCGCAGTACGAAGCAGCGTTCGAGCTGGTCCATGCGCAGGTTTTCCTTGGCGTTGAACAGGCGCATGGCGTGTTCCACCAGATCGCTGACTTCCTCGCGCAGTTGCAGCGCGCGGGGCGTCGGTACCAGGTTGCGGCCGGCGCGGACCATGATCGGGTCGCCCACCGCCTCGCGGATGCGCGACAGGGTGCGGCTCATCGCTGGCGGACTGAGGTGCATGCGCCGCGCGGCACCGACCACGCTGCCTTCTTCCAGCAGGATGTTGAGGGCGACCAGCAGGTTGAGATCGGGCAGGGCCATGGCGACTCCGGCAGGTTGGTGCGATGCCATTCATGTTCCGTTGCGACGGGGTCAATGGGCAAGCGTGCGTTTCATGCAATGGTCCATTACGTTTTGCGTGCCTTTACGCTCCGCGCCCTGGCCCGAAGAATGGCGGCGGATTTCGTTTCATGAAGGAGAAGGGCATGTTCAAACGGATTCTGCTGGCCATCGATGGTGCGGCGCAGTCGCCACGCATCATCGCGACTGCCGGCGAGCTGGCACGTTGCAACGGCGCGCAGGTGCACGTGGTCTGCGCTGTGGACCGCGCCTTCGCGATGCCACGCCAGGATGCGCTGGAGTATCCGCCGGCCGAGCAGGAACAGCACGAGGCACAGGCGCTGGTGGACGAGGCGGTGGCGCAGGTGCAGCCCTGCATTGCTTCCGGCGCGGTGGTTGCGGGTGATCCGGCGCGGGCGATTCTGCGCGAAGCCGAACGACTGGCGTGCGACCTGATCGTGATCGGCCATCGGCACCTGGGGCGGATCGAGCGGCTGCTGGACCCATCGGTAGGGCAGCGGGTGATCGAGCGGGCGCCCTGTCCAGTGCTGGTCGAAGTCAGGGATTAGCGGCTGGTTCTGTGCCGTGCGGTTCGCGAGCAAGCGCTGCGGGATTCCGAGGGTGCAGGCCGGTGCGGAGTTTTCCTTGTAGGAGCGCGCCAGGCCCGCGCGCCAGGCGCGCTCCTGCCGGGAGTGATTCGTGCAAGGAGCGCGCGAACTGGAATGAAAAGCGGCCCCGGCGCCGGGTTGGTCCTGAGCGAGGCCCCGGCGCCGAAGCCGTAAGGGGTCAGCCGCGGCGATGCACGTTGCGGCCGTGCGCGAAGGTTTCCTTCACGGTACGGTCGTCGCCGAGGATGACCAGTGCGAAGAGTTTCTCCTCCAGGGTTTTCGCCTGCTGCAGGCGGTAGTCCAGCAGCGGGGTGGCCTTGTAGTCGAGAACCACGAAGTCGGCCTCGTTGCCCTGGGCGAAGCTGCCGACCTTGTCGTCCAGTTCCAGTGCGCGGGCGCCGCCGAGGGTGGCCAGGTACAGCGACTTGAAGGGGTCGAGCTTGATGCCCTGCAACTGCATGACCTTGTAGGCCTCGTTCAGCGACTGCAGCTGGGAAAAGCTGGTGCCGGCGCCGACGTCGGTGCCCAGGCCGACCTTGACCTTGTGCTTTTCCAGCTTCGCCAGGTCGAACAGGCCGCTGCCGAGGAACAGGTTGGAGGTCGGGCAGAAGGCCACGGCCGAGCCGGTTTCCGCCAGGCGCTGGCACTCGCCGTCGCACAGGTGCACGCCATGGGCGAATACCGAGCGCGGGCCGAGCAGGCCGTGGTGGTCGTAGACGTCCAGGTAGCCCTTGCGCTCCGGGAACAGCGCCTTCACCCACTCGATTTCCTTGAGGTTCTCCGACAGGTGCGTGTGCAGGTAGACGCCCGGGTGCTCCTTGAGCAGGCGGCCGGCGGCATCCAGCTGTTCCGGGGTGCTGGTAGGAGCGAAGCGCGGCGTCACCGCGTAGAGCAGGCGACCCTTGCCGTGCCAGCGTTCGATCAGGGCCTTGCTGTCGGTGTAGCTGCTTTCGGCCGTATCGGTCAGGTAGTCCGGCGCATTGCGGTCCATCATCACCTTGCCGGCGATCAGGCGCAGGTCGAGCTTCCCGGCCGCTCCGAACAGCGCGTCCACCGACTGCGGGTGCACGGTGCCGAACACCAGCGCGGTGGTGGTGCCGGCGCGCAGCAGTTCCTTGAGGAAGATGCCGGCGACGTCGGCGGCGTGGGCCGGGTCGGCGAACTGCTTCTCGGTGGGGAAGGTGTAGGTGTTCAGCCAGTCCAGCAGCTGCTCGCCGTAGGAGGCGATCATGCCGGTCTGCGGGTAATGGATGTGGGTGTCGATGAAGCCGGGGGTGATCAGCGCGTCGCGGTACTCCACCACCTCCACGCCGCCCAGGTGCGGCAGCAGGTCGGCAGCGTGGCCGAGGCGGGCGACCTTGCCGCCTTCCACCAGCAGGATGCCGTCATCGAAGTACTGGTAGGACTTCTCCACACCGACGTCTGCCGGGTCGGCGACGCTGTGCAGGATGCTGGCGCGGTAGGCTTTGGCTTGAGTGCTCATCGATCTCTCTTCAGTCGTGTTTCGGGGCCGGGGCGCGCGCGGGCGCCGGGGCGGGATGGGCAGGCGCCCATGCTACGGAAATTTCAGGCGCCGCCTTCGGCGGTGCGTGCGCGGCGGCTGGTGGGTAACAGTTTGGCCACGGTGTTCTCACCCTTGCCGGTCTCCTGACCGAAGGTGGCGTTGTAGGTGGCGATCACCTCGCCGGCGATGGACACCGCGATCTCCACCGGCAGCTTGCCCTTCACCTCGCTGATGCCCATGGGGCAGCGCATGCGTTGCACGGTGTCGGCGGTGAAGCCACGGTCGCGCAAGCGGTGTTCGAACTTGGCGCGCTTGGTGTCCGAGCCGATCAGGCCGAAATAGGTGAAGTCGTTGCGCTCGAGGATCTTCGCGGTCAGCTCCAGGTCCAGCGCGTGGTTGTGGGTCATGACGATGAAGTAGCTGCCGGCGGGCATCTCGTCGATCTCGTCGATCACCTCTTCGTTGATCACGCGGGTCACGCCCTCGGGGATGTAGCCGGGAAATTCGGCCTCCCGCGAGTCGATCCAGCGCACCTTGCACGGCAGGCTGGCGAGCAGCGGGACCAGCGCGCGGCCGACGTGGCCGGCGCCGAATACGGCGATGTGCGCCTGGGGCTGGCCCATGGGTTCGAACAGCAGCACGGTGGCGCCGCCGCAGCACTGACCAAGGCTGGCGCCGAGGCTGAAGCGCTCCAGCTTCGGCTCGCGCTTGTGGCCCAGCAGCATGTCGCGGGCGATCTGTATGGCCTTGAATTCGAGATGGCCGCCGCCGATGGTGTCGTAGGCCTTGTCGGCGCTGACGACCATCTTCGAGCCGGCGTTGCGCGGCGTCGAGCCGCGTTCTTCGATGATGGTTACCAGCACGCTGGCTTCGGCGCGCTGTTGCAGGTCGGCGAGGGCACTGATCCAGTTCATGGCTTCAACCTCTGAGGCTGGGCGTTTCGTAGGAGCGAGCTTGCTCGCGAATGGACTTCCCGGCGGCTACGGCGCTGGGCGGTTCGCGAGCAAGCTCGCTCCTACAGGTTCCTGAAAGGGTGGGGCGCCGCTGGCAGGGCGGAGGACGGAAGTGGGGACGTCTGTCCCTGCCAGCGGTGCCCCATGGTCACATCAGGCCGGTTCGACCTGCACCTGGGGCTTCTCGGCCTGGGCCGCCTTCAGCTTGCGCATCTGCTCCACGCCCCAGAGCACGCGCTCGGGGGTAGCCGGGGCGTCGATCTGCGGCTGGGCGCGGTAGTCGGCCAGGCTGGCCACGGCGTCCTTGATTGCGCAGAACACCGAGATGCCCAGCATGAACGGCGGCTCGCCGACGGCCTTGGAGTGGAACACCGTCTGCTCCGGGTTCTTGCGGTTCTCCACCAGCTTCACCCGCAGGTCGATGGGCATGTCGGCGATGGCCGGGATCTTGTAGCTCGCCGGGCCGTTGGTCATCAGCTTGCCCTTGGCGTTCCAGACCAGCTCTTCCATGGTCAGCCAGCCCATGCCCTGGACGAAGCCGCCTTCCACCTGGCCGATGTCGATGGCCGGGTTCAGCGACGCGCCGACGTCATGGAGGATGTCGCTGCGCAGCATCTTGTACTCGCCGGTGAGGGTGTCGACGATCACTTCCGAGCAGGACACGCCGTAGGCGAAGTAGTAGAACGGCCGGCCGCGTGCCTGGCTGCGGTCGTAGTAAATCTTCGGCGTGCGGTAGAAACCGGTGGAGGAGAGCGACACCTGCCCGAAGTAAGCCTGCTGGATCAGTTCCTCGAAGGGCAGAATGAGGTCGCGCACGCGCACCTGGTTGTTGCGGAACTCGACGTCTTCCTCGGTCACCTTCCAGTGCTTGGCGGCGAACTCCACCAGGCGCTGCTTGAGGATCTCGGCGGCGTTCTGCGCGGCCTTGCCGTTGAGGTCGGCGCCGGAAGAGGCAGCGGTCGGCGAGGTGTTGGGCACCTTGTCGGTGTTGGTCGCGGTGATCTGCACGCGGTCGATGTCGACCTGGAAGACCTCGGCGACGACCTGGGCGACCTTGGTGTTCAGGCCCTGGCCCATTTCGGTGCCACCGTGGTTCAGGTGGATGCTGCCGTCGGTGTAGATGTGGATCAGCGCGCCGGCCTGGTTGAGGAAGGTGGCGGTAAAACTGATGCCGAACTTCACCGGGGTCAGAGACAGCCCCTTCTTCAGCACCGGGCTGCTGGCGTTGAACGCGCGAATCTCGGCGCGACGCTTGGCGTACTCGGCGCTGGCTTCCAGTTCCTCGGTCATTTCCTGCAGCAGGTTGTGTTCCACCTGCTGGTAGTAGTGGGTGACGTTGCGCTCGTCCTTGCCGTAGTAGTTGCGCTTGCGGACCTCCAGCGGGTCCTTGCCGAGGTGGCGCGCGACCGCGTCCATGATCTCCTCGATGGCGACCATGCCCTGCGGGCCGCCGAAGCCGCGGTAGGCGGTGTTCGAGGCGGTGTTGGTCTTGCAGCGGTGACCGTTCACCGTGGCGTTGCCGAGGAAGTAGGCGTTGTCGGAGTGGAACATCGCACGATCGACGATCGAGCCGGAGAGGTCTGGCGAGTAGCCGCAATTGCCGGCCAGCTCGATGTTGATGCCGTGCAGCAGGCCGTCGTCCTCGAAGCCCACGTCGTACTCGACATAGAAGGGGTGGCGCTTGCCGGTCATCTGCATGTCTTCGACGCGCGGCAGGCGCATCTTCGCCGGGCGGCCGGTGAGACGCGCGATCACCGCGCACAGGCATGCCGGGGCGGCTGCCTGGGTTTCCTTGCCGCCGAAGCCGCCGCCCATGCGGCGCATGTCGATGACCACCTTGTTGAAGGAGATCCCCAGCACCTCGGCCACCAGCTTCTGCACTTCGGTGGGGTTCTGCGTCGACGTGTAGACAATCACGCCACCGTCTTCGGTGGGCATCACCGAGGAAATCTGCGTTTCCAGGTAGAAGTGTTCCTGGCCGCCGATGTGCAGGGTGCCTTGGATGCGATTCGGCGCGGTGGCGAGCTTCGCCTCGGAGTCGCCGATTTTGTGCTGGTGGCTGTCGAGCACGAAGTGCTTCTTGCGCAGCGCTTCGACCACGTCGAGCACCGGCTCCAGGTCCTCGTATTCGATGATCGCAGCCATGGCCGCCTTGCGCGCGGTTTCCAGGCTGTCGGCAGCGACGGCGATGACCATCTGGCCGACGTACTCGACCTTGCCGTCGGCCAGCAGCGGGTCACCCGCAACCACCGGGCCGATGTCCAGCTGGCCGGGCACGTCGTCCCTGGTGATGGCGATGGCGACGCCGGGGAACTGGTAGCAGGGGCTCACGTCCAGCCGGGTGATGCGTGCGTGGGCGCGGTCGCTCATGCGGGCATAGACGTGCAGCTGGTTGGGAAACTCCAGGCGGTCGTCGATGTAGATCGCTTCGCCGCTGACATGCTTGGGCGCGCTCTCGTGCTTGACGCTGCGGCCCACGCCGGTGGTGAGGTCGGCGCGGAACAGCGCGGTGAGTTCTTCCTGGCTCTTCTGGGGCTTATGCATAGTGGGTCACCCGGGTCACGGCCTGAGGAGCTTCCAGTTCCAGGAAGCATTTGCGCAGCAGGTTCTGCGCGGTGAGCAGGCGGTATTCCTTGCTCGCACGGAAGTCGGTGAGCGGGGCAAAGTCCTCGCTCAGTGCCAGCGCGGCGCGTTCGAAGGTGGCGCTGTTGAAGGTCTGGCCGAGCAGCGCCGCCTCGCAGGCAGCGGCGCGTTTCGGAATGGCGGCCATGCCGCCGAAGCCAGTGCGTACGGCAGTGATCGTGCAGTTCTCCACCGTCAGGCTGAAAGCCGCGCAGACAGCGGAGATGTCGTCGTCCAGGCGCTTGGAGACCTTGTAGGCGCGGAACGCCTGGCCGGGCTGCGGACGCGGAATGATCACCTGCTCGATGAACTCGCCTTCCTGACGTGCGGTGACCTTGTAGTCGATGAAGTAGTCGTCGATGCGCAGTTCGCGGCGCGCGTTGCCTTTGCGCAGCACCAGGCGCGCGCCGAGGGCGATCAGCAGCGGCGGCGAATCGCCGATGGGGGATGCGTTGCCGATGTTGCCGCCCAGGGTGCCCTGGTTGCGGATCTGCAGCGAGGCGAAGCGGTGCAGCAGTTCGCCGAAGTCCGGGTAGTCGCGGGAGAGTGCTTCGTAGCAGTCGGTCAGCGGAGTCGCCGCGCCGATCTCGATGCGGTCGTTGAAGACCTCGACGCGCTTCATTTCCTCGACGTGACCGACGTAGATCATCACCGGCAGTTCACGGTGGAACTGGGTGACTTCCAGGGCCAGGTCGGTGCCGCCGGCGAGCAGGCGTGCCTGTGGGTTGGCGGTGTAGATATCGGCCAGGTCGGCGATGGTCAGCGGCAGCAGGCAGCGCTTGTCGCCGCTGTTCAGCTCGGCGGTTTCGCTGGGCGCGATGGCTTTCAGCTGGGCGATGATCTCGGGTTGGGCGACGTCGAACTGGTCAGGCTGCTTCTGGCAGCAGGATTGCTCGGCGGCATCGAGGATCGGGCGGTAGCCAGTGCAGCGGCACAGGTTGCCGGCCAGCGCTTCGTGGGCCTCGGCCTTGCGCTCTTCAGCGGTTTCGCCTGCCGTGTTCTTCTGCAGGGCGAACAGCGACATGACGAAGCCTGGGGTGCAGAAGCCGCACTGCGAGCCGTGGCAGTCGACCATGGCCTGCTGCACGCCGTGCAGTTCGCCGCGGTGCTTGAGGTCGTCGACGCTGATCAGCTGCTTGCCGTGCAGCGACGAGACGAAGGTGAGGCAGGAGTTGAGGGTGCGATAGCGGATGCGCTCGGCGCCTTCCTCACCCACCAGCTCGCCGACCACCACGGTGCAGGCGCCGCAGTCACCGGAGGCGCAACCCTCCTTGGTGCCGGTCTTGCCCAGGGTCTGGCGCAGGTAGTTGAGCACGGTGAGATTGGGATCGAGGCGGTCTTCGACGCGCAGCTCGCGATTGAGCAGGAACCTGATCAAGGCTTGCCTCCAGGCTGATTCTTGTTTTTGGTTGGGCACTGGATGGCGAATTTATGGAAAGCTGACTTTTGAGTCAATAAATTTTCTGTCTCATTGGTCAGAAAGTTTTTCCGAAGGTGATAAATGGTCTTGGAAAGGTGTAGAGGCGCGCCGTGCGCGTGATATGGCAAGGAAGTGCCCGGTAGGATGGGTGGAGCCTAAGCGATACCCGTGCTGTCGCCGAGCGAGACTGGATGGGTATCGCTGCGCTCCACGCCATCTAGGAGAGCGCAGCGCAGTCGCGACCAGGCGGCAGAAAGAAAAAAGGCGGCAAGCCGGGGTAGGGCTTGCCGCCAAGGCGTGGAACTCGTCTATCAGGCTTGTTGGGTAGCGCTCAGTTGGTATTCCTCGCCGGCGTAGTAGGCGCGCACCCGGCGGTCCATCACGGCGCGCCAGAGCGGCGGGAACAGCGCGAGGACGATCATGCCGGCATAGCCATTGGGCAATTGCGGGCTTTCGTCGAAGTGCCGCAGCACCTGATAGCGGCGCTTGGCATTGGCGTGGTGGTCGGAATGGCGCTGCAGGTGGAAGAGGAACAGGTTGGTCAGCAGGAAGTTGCTGTTCCAGGAATGCTCGTGAGTGGTCCGCTCGTAGCGTCCGGTGTCCAGGCGGCGACGGTGCAGACCGTAGTGTTCGACGTAGTTGACGATCTCCAGCAGGGTGAAGGCCATCACCGACTGGCCGATGAAATACACCGCGCCGATCCAGCCGAAGGCGACGCTGAAGCCGACCAGGAACAGCGCGCTGATCACGTACCACCAGATCAGCTCGTTGCGCCAGTGCAGTGCGGGCAGGCCCTTGCGCTTGAGGCGTTCGCTCTCCAGCTTCCAGGCGTTGAGGAAGTTGTGCTTGTAGGCGTGGGGCAGGAAAGCGTACAGGCTTTGGCCGTAGCGCGAGGATGAGGCATCTTCCGGCGTGGAGACATGCACATGGTGACCGCGCACGTGTTCCACCTTGAAGCCTGCGTAGCAGACGGCCGCCAGCAGCAGCCCGCCGGCGTTCTGCTCCAGCTGTGGGTCCTTGTGGATCAGCTCGTGGGACACGGTGATGCCAATGGCGCCCATGACGGTGCCCACCGAAAGAATCCAGCCGAGCTGGCCAACCCAGTTCCAGGCCTCATAGCTGGCCAGCACCCAGCCACCGTAAGCCAGCATGCCCAACAGCAGCGGCACGGTCAGCAGGCTGAGGAATCGGTAGTACCCCTCGCGCTCCATGGGTGGGACTTCCTCGATCTCGTCGGGGTTGGCCTGATCGCGGCCGACCACGAAGTCCAGCAGCGGGATCACCCCGAAGACCACCGTGATCACCAGCCAGGGCCACGCATTGGGGTATTCGCTACCGAAGGACCACCAGTAGCTGACGGGAATCCCGAAAACGGGAACCAGCCAGATCCAGTAGCCGGCTTTCTTGAGACGCAACATCCAGGCAGGGGAAAGGAACAAGGCGAACATGGACGACTCCCGAGACGTCTCTTGTGTAGGATTGTCAGACAATCCTGCGCCAGTTCCGCCTGGTGGACGCACCAACCTTTGTTCTGTCGTCTCTCCTGGGCGGGAGATTGCGCGGTAACACCCTGTGTTACACTTCGCGTCCGCAACACCCCCTCGAAAGCGCCCGATTCTTAAGGACAACCATGACGTTCAAGGCCCCGGACAGCCTGGCTGAGCAGATCGCGCATCACCTTGCCGAACGCATCATCCGGGGCGAACTCAAGGAACGCGAGCGCATCCAGGAGCAGAAGGTCACCCAGACCCTCAACGTCAGCCGCGGCTCGGTCCGCGAAGCGCTGCTGATCCTCGAACGCCGCCACCTTGTTGTCATCCTGCCGCGCCGCGGTGCGCAGGTGTCCGAATTGTCCGCCGCGCATGTCGAAAGCCTTTATTCGCTGGTGATGGAGTTGTACATCATGCTCGCCAGCAGCGTCGCCCGGACCTGGCGCGAGGACGCCGAACTGGCGCCTTTCATGGCGATCCAGCAGCGTCTGCTGGATAACCTCGAGCGCGGCGATATCAACGCCTTCGTCGAGTCCAGCTTCGACATCATGCGTGCCGCCTTCCCGTTCGCCGCCAATCCCTACCTGCAGGAGACCGTCGAAAACCTCCTGCCGGCCATCAGTCGCACCTATCATCTGGCCCTGGAGCGCCGCAAAGGCGAGATGAGCCAATTCATCGGCAGCTTCGAAAGCCTGCTGCGCGCAGTGGTGGGACGCGACGAGGCGGGCATCCGCGAGGTCCTGCTCGACTACGGTCGGCATAACAGCCAACTGGTCCTGGCCGCACTGGCTGAACGATAAGCTCTCAATAAGAGACAGAAAGGGGGAAGAGGGCGCATGCGGCTCAAGTGCATCAAGCTGGCGGGCTTCAAGTCCTTCGTCGACCCGACGACGGTCAATTTCCCGAGCAACATGGCGGCGGTGGTCGGCCCGAACGGTTGCGGCAAGTCCAACATCATCGACGCCGTTCGCTGGGTGATGGGCGAGAGTTCGGCGAAGAACCTCCGTGGCGAGTCGATGACCGACGTCATCTTCAACGGCTCCAACACGCGCAAACCGGTGACCCAGGCGTCCATCGAACTGGTCTTCGACAATTCCGACCAGACCCTGCTAGGCGAGTACGCCAGCTACGCCGAGATTTCCATCCGCCGTCGCGTGACCCGCGACGGGCAGAACACCTACTTCCTCAACGGCACCAAGTGCCGCCGCCGCGACATCACCGACATCTTCCTCGGCACCGGCCTCGGGCCGCGCAGCTACTCGATCATCGAGCAGGGCATGATCTCCAAGCTGATCGAAGCCAAGCCCGAGGATCTGCGCAACTTCATCGAGGAAGCCGCCGGCATCTCCAAGTACAAGGAGCGCCGCCGCGAGACCGAGAACCGAATCCGCCGCACCCAGGAAAACCTTGCGCGTCTCACCGACCTGCGCGAAGAACTGGAACGCCAGCTAGAACGCCTGCACCGCCAGGCCCAGTCGGCGGAGAAGTACCAGGAATTCAAGGCCGAGGAACGCACCCTCAAGGCCCAGCTCGGCGCCCTGCGCTGGCGCGACCTGAACGAGCAGGTCGGGCAGAAGGAAAAGGTGATCGGCGACCAGGAAGTGGCCTTCGAGGCGTTGGTGGCAGAGCAGCGCAGTGCCGACGCCAGCATCGAACGCCTGCGGGACGGCCACCACGAGCTGTCGGAAACCTTCAACCAGGTACAGGGCCGCTTCTATTCCGTGGGCGGCGACATCGCCCGCGTCGAGCAGAGCATCCAGCACGGCCAGCAGCGCCTGCGCCAGTTGCAGGATGATCTGCGCGAGGCGGAGAAATCCCGCCAGGAAACCGAATCCCACCTGGGCCACGACCGCACCTTGCTCGCCACCCTGGGCGAGGAGCTCGAGCGCCTGGCCCCGGAACAGGAAATCAGCGCCGCCGCCGCCGAGGAAGCCACCGTCGGCCTGGAAGATGCCGAGCAGCGCATGCACGACTGGCAGCAACGCTGGGACGCCTTCAACCAGCAGAGCGCCGAGCCGCGCCGCGAGGCGGAAGTGCAGCAGTCGCGCATCCAGCACCTGGAGCAGAGCCTGGAGCGCCAGGGCGAACGCCAGCGCCGCCTGAACGACGAGCGTACGCAACTGGCCGCCGACCCGGAAGATGCCGCGATCCTCGAACTGGGCGAGCAGGTCGCTGCGATCGAGTTGCTGCTGGAAGAGTCGCAGCTCGAAGAACAGGAACTGGCCGAGCGCCTGGAGCGCGTGCGCCAGTCCCTGCAGGAAAGCACCGCCGCGCAGCACCAGGCGCAGGGCGAGTTGCAGCGCCTGAATGGCCGCATCGCCTCGCTGGAAGCTCTGCAGCAGGCCGCGCTCGATCCGGGCGACGGCACCGCGCACTGGCTGCGCCAGCAGGGCCTGGAGCAGCGCCCGCGCTTGGCCGAGGGCCTGCGCGTGCAGCCGGGTTGGGAGCTGGCGGTGGAAACCGTGCTTGGCGCCGATCTGCACGGTGTACTGCTGGACGACGTGAAGGGATTGCCATTCGACGCGCTGGAAAAGGGCGAACTGCGTCTGCTGGATCTGGCCGCCGGCGCCGTTTCCCGCCCCGGCAGTCTGCTGGATAAAGTCGAGACCGATGTCGATCTGAGCTACTGGCTGGGCCGCGTACGCCCGGTGGAAACCCTGGAGCAGGCGCTGGCCCAGCGTGCTGCGTTGGGTGACGGCGAAAGCCTGATCAGCCGCGACGGCTACTGGGTCGGCCGCAACTTCCTGCGCGTGCGTCGTGGCGAATCCGCCGACGGCGGCGTGCTGGCGCGAGGCCAGGAGCTGGAGCGCCTGTATGTCGAACGCGAAACGCTGGAGCAGCGCCTCGCCGACATCGACGAACAACTGGTGCGCCTGCGCGACGAACAGCGCCAGGCCGAAGAGGGCCGCGACCAGGTGCGTCGCCGCCTGCAGGACGAAGGCCGTCGTCAGGGCGAGCTAAAGGCGCAGTTGTCGGCGCAGCAGGCCAAGGTCGAGCAGCTGACCCTGCGCCGCCGTCGTCTGGATGAGGAGCTGGCCGAACTGGCCGAACAGCACGCCATCGAGCAGGAGCACCTGGGCGAAGCCCGTGTGAGCCTGCAGGAAGCGCTGGACGCCATGGCGGTCGACACCGAGCGCCGCGAATCACTGCTGGCCGAACGTGACGGCATGCGCGAAAAGCTCGACCGCATTCGCCAGGAATCGCGCCAGCACAAGGATCATGCCCATCAGTTGGCCGTGCGCGTCGGTTCCCTGCGTGCCCAGCACGAATCCACCCGCCAGGCGCTGGAGCGTCTGGACGGCCAGGCGGTGCGTCTGGTCGAGCGCTGCGAGCAGCTCAACCTCAACCTGGAGGAGGGCGCCGCGCCGCTGGAAGAGCTGCGCATGCGCCTGGAAGAGCTGCTTGATCGGCGCATGGCGGTGGAGGATGAGCTCAAGCATGCGCGCCTGGCGCTGGAAGACGCCGACCGCCAGCTGCGCGACGCCGAGAAGCGCCGCACCCAGGCCGAGCAGCAGTCGCAACTGCTGCGCGGCCAGCTGGAGCAGCAGCGCATGGAATGGCAGGCCCTGAACGTGCGGCGCAAGTCGCTGCAGGAACAGCTCCACGAGGACGGCTACGACCTGCATGGCGTGCTGGGCACCTTGCCCCACGATGCTGCCGAGAGAGTCTGGGAAACCCGTCTGGAAGAGCTGGCGGCGCGCATTGGTCGTCTGGGCCCGATCAACCTCGCGGCGATCGAGGAATACCAGCAGCAATCCGAGCGCAAACGCTACCTGGACGACCAGAACGACGACCTGGTGGAAGCGCTGGATACCCTGGAAAATGTCATCCGCAAGATCGACAAGGAAACGCGCAACCGCTTCAAGGAAACCTTCGACCAGATCAATGCTGGCCTTCAGGCATTGTTTCCCAAGGTTTTCGGTGGCGGTCACGCCTATCTGGAACTTACCGGCGAGGATCTACTCGATACCGGGGTGGCGATCATGGCGAGGCCGCCGGGCAAGAAGAACAGCACCATCCATCTTCTGTCCGGTGGCGAGAAGGCCCTGACCGCTCTGGCGCTGGTGTTTGCGATCTTCCAGCTGAATCCGGCACCGTTCTGCATGCTCGACGAAGTGGATGCGCCGCTGGACGATGCCAACGTCGGTCGTTATGCGCGGCTGGTGAAGGAAATGTCGGAAAAAGTGCAGTTCATCTATATCACCCACAACAAGATCGCCATGGAGATGGCCGATCAATTGATGGGGGTGACCATGCACGAACCGGGTTGTTCGCGTCTGGTGGCGGTGGATGTGGAAGAGGCTGTTGCGCTGGCGGAAGCCTGATCTTGCAAGTGAACTTGAGCTATGCTGGCAAGATGCCGCGTAACAAGTCTAAGGTATTGATTTGATTGGGGTAGAATTCGCTTTGCAGGTGCCGGTGGCGACAGCTATGAAAAGTTGCAAAGAGTGCGGCGGAGCGTCGCCTCAGGCAGTGTAAAGTTATGTGAGAGCGTGTTAGCTTAACGCCCACTTTTGTATCGCGTGGAAAACATCAGTCAGAACATGAAGTTGGCTCCACGTTTTCAAGGGATAGGACGTCCTTTTTTTCATTATCATTTTTTGTTCAGGGGCTACGGGATTAGATGGATATCGGTCTGCGCGAATGGCTGATCGTCATTGGGCTTATCGTGATCGCCGGCATTCTGTTCGACGGCTGGCGTCGTATGCGGGGCGGCAAGGGCAAGTTGCGTTTCAAGCTGGATCGCCAGTTTGCCAACCAGCCCGATGACGGGGATGAAACGAACCCTGAACTGCTCGGGCCTTCCCGCGTGGTCGAGCACCGCGAGCCGGAGCTGGACGAGGAAGACCTGCCCAAGCTCAGCGCCAAGGAGTCGCGCGGCAAGCGCCGTGGCGAACCGCGCCAGGGCGACCTGAACCTGGACGACCCGGCCCCGAACCTGCTCGGTCCGCTGGACGAAGAGGATTTTCCCAACCCGCTGGACGAGCCCGCGCAGGAAAAGGAAAAGCCCAGGAAAGACCGCAAGAAGGACAAGGAGCGTGCCGCTCCCGCGGCGGCCGCTGCGACGTCGTCCGCGCCTCAGGCTCCGGTCGAGGAAGTGCTGATCATCAACGTCATCAGCCGGGACGAAAACGGTTTCAAGGGCCCGGCGCTGCTGCAGAACATCCTCGAAAGCGGCCTGCGCTACGGCGAGATGGACATCTTCCACCGCCACGAAAGCATGGCCGGCAACGGCGAAGTGCTGTTCTCCATGGCCAACGCGGTCAAGCCGGGCACCTTCGATCTGGACAACATCGACCAGTTCAGCACCCGCGCCGTGAGCTTCTTCCTCGGCCTGCCGGGCCCGCGCCATCCCAAGCAGGCGTTCGACGTGATGATCGCCGCCGCCCGCAAGCTGGCCCAGGAGCTCAACGGCGAGCTGAAGGACGAGCAGCGCAGCGTGATGACCGCGCAGACCATCGAGCACTACCGTCAGCGCATCATCGACTTCGAGCGACGCGCCCTGACCCAGAAGCGCTAAGCTTTCCGCACGCTGCACAGAAGCCCCAAGCGAACCTTGGGGCTTCGTATTTCTACCTCAAGCAGAAAAGCCGCCCGAGATTCCCGCATGACCGATTCCCAGAACGCTGCCGAACGCATTGCCCAACTGCGCAGCGAACTCGACGACCACAACTATCGCTACTACGTGCTCGACGAGCCGAGCGTGCCGGACGCCGAGTACGACCGCCTGTTCCGCGAGCTGAAGGCGCTGGAGACCGAGCATCCCGAGCTGATCACGCCCGAGTCTCCGACCCAGCGCGTCGGCGGCGCAGCGGCTTCCGCATTCGGCGAGGTGCGCCATGAAGTGCCGATGCTCAGCCTGGGCAACGCCTTCGAGGAGCAGGATCTCAATGACTTCGATCGCCGCGTGCGCGAAGGCCTGGCGGACCAGTTGCCCGCTTCCGACCTGTTCGGCGGTGGCGCCGAGGTGGAGTACAGCTGCGAACCCAAGCTCGATGGCCTGGCGGTCAGCCTGCTGTACGAGAACGGCGTGCTGACCCGTGGCGCGACGCGCGGCGACGGCACTACCGGCGAAGACATCAGCGTCAATGTGCGCACCATTCGCAATGTGCCGCTGCGCCTGAAGGGCGAGGGCTGGCCGGCGGTTCTGGAAGTGCGGGGCGAGGTCTTCATGTCCAAGGCCGGATTCGAAGCGCTCAACGAGCGGCAGATGGCAGCGGGTGGCAAGACTTTCGCCAACCCGCGCAACGCCGCCGCCGGGAGCCTGCGCCAACTGGATTCGAAGATCACCGCCAGCCGTCCGCTGGAGTTCTGCTGTTATGGGTTTGGTCGCGTCGAGGGGGGCGCGTTGCCGGGTACCCAGGTTGATATCCTCGAGGCCTTGAAGGGCTGGGGCATCCCGATCAGTCGCGAGCTGAAACTGGCTAGGGGTGTCGACGGTTGCCGCGCCTATTACGAAGATATCGGTGCCCGCCGCGACAGTCTTGCGTACGAGATCGACGGCGTGGTGTTCAAGGTCAACCGCATCGACTTCCAGCGTGAGCTGGGCTTCCGTGCTCGCGAGCCGCGCTGGGCCATTGCTCATAAATTCCCGGCGCGCGAAGAGCTCACCGAACTGCTCGATGTGGAATTCCAGGTTGGCCGTACCGGCGCAGTGACGCCCGTGGCACGTCTGAAGCCCGTCCAGGTGGCGGGCGTGACCGTGTCCAACGCCACCCTGCACAACATGGACGAGGTCGCTCGCCTGGGCCTGATGATTGGCGATACCGTGGTCATCCGTCGTGCCGGCGATGTGATTCCGCAGGTGATGCAGGTCGTGACCGAGCGGCGTCCTGCCGATGCGCGCCCGGTGGAAATTCCCACCCAGTGCCCGGTATGCGGTTCGCAGGTCGAGCGCACCCAGCTGGTCAAGCGCAGCAAGGGCAAGGAGTCGGTCAGCGAAGGCGCCATCTATCGTTGCGTTGGCCGACTGTTCTGCCAGGCGCAGCTCAAGCAGGCGATCATCCACTTCGTCTCGCGCCGTGCCATGGACATCGATGGTCTCGGCGACAAGATCGTCGAGCAACTGGTGGGCAAGGGCCTGGTGAAGTCGCCGGCGGACCTCTACACCCTGACCTTCGAGCAGGTCATCGAGCTGGAGGGCTTCGCCGACGTGTCCACGCGCAATCTGCTCGCCGCGATTGCCGACAGCCGCAAGCCGGCGCTGGCTCGCTTCGTCTTCGCCCTGGGTATCCCGGACGTGGGCGAGGAGACCGCCAAGTTGCTGGCCCGCTCCCTGGGCTCCCTGGCGCGCATCCAGAAGGCGCTGCCGGAAGTGCTGACCTACCTGCCGGATGTCGGTGGCGAGGTTGCCTACGAGATCCACAATTTCTTTGGCGACGAACACAACCGCGAGGTCATCGCCCAGTTGCTGGAGCGCGGCATCGAGCTGCAGGACGAGGGTGAGGTGTCCGCAGAGTTCGCGGCCGTCGCCACGCTGGCGGGCTTCATCGACAAGCTGAACATTCCCTTCATCGCCGCCACCGGCGCCGAGAAGCTGGCGGACCGTACGGGCAGCCTCGACTCGCTCATCGCCCTGAGCCAGGACTGGCTGGACCTCAGCACCCTGAAAGGGGTGAACGAGAAGGCCAGGCAGTCGGTGCGCGAGTATTTCGCCGACGCTGCCCGTGTCGAGCGTGCCAAGGCCGTCGAGGCGCAACTGGCGGAGTTCGGCATGCACTGGCGCAGCGAGCGCAAGGTGGTCGAAGGTCTGCCGCTGGCCGGCCAGACCTGGGTGCTGACCGGTACCCTGGAAGCCATGAGCCGCGATGTCGCCAAGGAAAAACTCGAAAGCCTGGGCGCCAAGGTGGCTGGCTCCGTCTCTGCCAAGACCCATTGTGTCGTCGCAGGACCCGGAGCCGGTTCGAAATTGGCCAAGGCCCAGGAACTCGGCGTCGCCGTAATGGACGAAGAGCAGCTGATCACGCTGCTGGCCGACCATGGCATCGGCGCCTGACACGCCTTTCTTTCGATCAAAGAATCAAGATCAACGCATCAAGGAGTCATTCCATGCCCATGACCAAGGACCAACTGGTTCGCGACATCGCCGAATCCCTCGACCTGACCCAGGCCGCCGTGCGCGGCGTGTTCGAGCAACTGGCGCAGATCGCCCAGGACGCCCTGGAGAACGACGGTGAGCTGACCCTGCCGGGAATCGGCAAGCTCAAGGTCAGCGAGCGCGCCGCTCGTACCGGCCGTAACCCGCAGACCGGCAAGACCATCGAGATCGCCGCGAAGAAGGCGGTGCGCCTGGTGCCTGCCAAGGCCCTGGTCGACAGCCTGAACTGATCGGTCGGCCCGTTCCGCTTCAGCGTTGCGCTGCGATGCAGGGTGGGGCGGGCTATCCGTGAGCGGAGAGTCAGATGAGCAAGGCAAGAAAGCAGCGCCTGATGGGCGTGGCGGCGCTGGTACTGCTGTTCGGGGCCTACGTGGCCTGGACCGAGCGCCCGCAGATCGTCCTTCACTACGAAGGCGTGGGTGGCCCGGCGGTGAGCTACAGCTTCAAGGAAAACGGTGAGGAGACCCTCGCGGGCGATATCAAGCCGGGCGAGGCACGTGCCTTCCCGCTGCGCCTGCTGCGCTCGGGCGAATACCGCGTCGCCTTCCAGTTCCACCAGGGTGCGGAGCGCTACTCCACCTTCAGCACCCGTCCGGGCTACAGCAAGATGGACCTGTTCATCGGGCCGAACCTGGAAGTCTCCACCCAGCCACGGCCCGAAGGGATGTTCCAGGCGCAATAAGCCGGTTACAGGTACTCGGCCACCAGCACCACATTGCGCTGGCCTGCGGCGGCGCCACCCGTGGTGATCGCGCGGATCATGCTGTCGGTGTCGCCGGTGGTCGTGATGCCCTTGCCCAGGGGCTTGCCGTGGGCATCGGTGAGCCGGTAGGTCACGCTGGGTGTCGCGCTGTGCGGCTCGTTCAGTGTCATCTGCATGGGCTGCCGACAGCCATTCAGCTGCACATGCGCACTGCGGGCAGTCATGTCGGTCAGCTCGACCTGGCAGGTCGGCTCGACCACGGCGCCGCTGAAGTGAATGATGCCGTCGTAGGCCATCAGCGGGGCTGAGAAGAGCAGGGCAACGAGAGTAGTGGATCGCAGTGCAACGGACATGCTGGCATTCCTCGCTCGGTCATGACCCGTCTTTTACCGACGGGTTCTCCCTAAGCGTCGGCGCGACTGGAATTTTCTGAATGGCTTTCAGGATGATTCTTTCGAAGAGTCATCATTTTCGTGATTGGCATCAGGAATTGCTTGAAGGGCGCCGCTAAGTGCTTGAAGTACTTGTAACTTGCGCTCAAGCCGCTACAATGGCGCGGCTCGCTGATCTGGCGAGCTCTCGTGATGGTGGCCCTGTCGGTCCCCCCGCAACGATTACTCGCTTACCTGGTCAGGTCCGGAAGGAAGCAGCCAAGGCGGGGACATTGTGTGCCGGGGTGTGGCTGGCGGGGCCGCCTCCATTTCGGGGCCAGGAAAATCCATCGCCCCACCTGTCGATGCAGCTGTCGCCTCAGCGATAGTGATCCAGGATCTGCTCGATCTTCCCTGACGCCTTGATCTTCGCCAGCACCGAAAGCACCTCGTCGGCGAGGACTTCGGGCGTGTCCAGCACCATGCACGATAACGGCGTCTCATCGATCACGCTGGCGATTCTCAGGCGTTCCGCCTCCGGCAATTCACGATTGAACCAGTTCAGGGCGAACTCGCTGCTGATCGCATACTGGTAGCGGCCGATGCGCAGTTTCTTTAGCACCAGTTCCTGATTGCGTGCGTCGTCGCGGGCCAGCCAATGGCTGTCCAGCAGTGGTTGCAGGCGCGGGTAGTGGTAGCCCAGCACGGTGCCGACGGATTGGCTGGGAAGGGTTTCCAGCCGGTCGGCCGGAGCATCGCGGACCACCAGCAGATCGCGCTGCACCATCAGCGGTGCCGTCCACCGGTAGTCCGTGAACTCGTGCTCGATCCAGGTGCGCGAGACATAGCAACGCACGTCCACGGAATGAGTGAGCAGGGCCTGCTCGATGCGGGCCCGAGGCACGATGTGGAAGGCCGCCGGGCGGCCCAGTTCGTGGGCTGTCTCGTTGAACAGCTCGAACATGATGCCGCCGGTCAGTTCGCCATTCTCGATCTGCGCCAGCGGCATCGCCCAACTGTCGACCACCGAGAAGCGCAGGGGACGGTCGTCGGCCTGGGCGAGGGTGGCGGTCAGCAGCAGGGCGGTAGCAAGGAAGCGCATCAAGGCTCCGTTGATGGCAGAACGACGACACAATGCCGTGTAGCCCGGCCCTTGCCAAGATGCGACAGCGACCGGTGCGGACATCGGGTGCAATTTACGGTCCGCTTCGCTAGGATTAGCGCACTTCTGCTCACCTGTCGCGATGGATTTCAATGAGTTATCAGGTTCTTGCTCGCAAATGGCGTCCACGCTCGTTCCGCGAAATGGTCGGCCAGACCCATGTGCTCAAGGCCCTGATCAACGCGCTGGACAACCAGCGACTGCACCACGCCTATCTGTTTACCGGTACCCGTGGCGTGGGCAAGACCACCATTGCGCGCATCCTGGCCAAGTGCCTGAACTGCGAGACCGGCGTCAGCTCGACTCCCTGCGGCCAGTGTTCGGTGTGCCGGGAGATCGATGAAGGCCGCTTCGTCGACCTCATCGAAGTGGACGCCGCCAGCCGCACCAAGGTCGAGGACACCCGCGAGCTGCTCGACAATGTGCAGTACTCGCCGAGCCGCGGGCGCTACAAGGTCTACCTGATCGACGAAGTGCACATGCTCTCCAGCCACAGCTTCAACGCCCTATTGAAGACCCTGGAGGAGCCGCCGCCCCATGTGAAGTTCCTGCTCGCTACCACTGACCCGCAGAAGTTGCCGGTCACCATCCTCTCGCGCTGCCTGCAGTTCTCCCTGAAGAACATGCCGCCGGAGCGAGTGGTGGAGCACCTGACGCACGTCCTGGGCGCCGAGAACGTGCCGTTCGAGGACGATGCACTGTGGTTGCTCGGCCGTGCGGCCGACGGCTCTATGCGTGACGCCATGAGCCTCACCGACCAGGCCATCGCCTTCGGCGAGGGCAAGGTGCTGGCCGCCGACGTGCGCGCCATGCTCGGCACCCTCGATCACGGGCAGGTCTACGGCGTGCTCCATGCATTGCTGGAAGGCGATGCCCGGGCACTGCTGGAAGCCGTCCGCCACCTGGCCGAGCAAGGCCCGGACTGGGGTGGTGTGCTGGCCGAAATGCTCAACGTCCTGCACCGCGTGGCCATCGCCCAGGCGCTGCCGGAAGCGGTGGACAACGGTCAGGGCGATCGTGAACGCGTGCTGGCGCTGGCCCAGGCGCTACCGGCCGAGGACGTGCAGTTCTACTACCAGATGGGCCTGATCGGCCGTCGTGACCTGCCGCTGGCGCCCGATCCCCGTGGCGGCTTCGAGATGGTCCTGCTGCGCATGCTGGCGTTCCGCCCAGCCGATGCCGACGGCGCGCCCAGGTCGCCACTAAAGGACCTGGGGATCAGCAAGGCCACGGCTGATTCCAACCCGAACCCAGTGGCCGGCGCCGCCGTTGCAGCGCCGGTTGCATCCATTGCTCCTCTGCCGGGCGCTCCTGCAGCTCCGGTCGCCGAGGTTGCACCGACCGTTGCAGCACCGCAGCCTCAAGCGGCTCCGGCTCCGGCTCCGGCTCCGGCTCCGGCTCCGGCTCCTGTCGTGGAGGCCGAGTCTGTTGTTGCTACGCCTGCCGTCGAAGCGGCTCCCGAGCCAGTCGAACCGCAGCCGGAAGTGGCCGCAGTAGCAGAGCCTGTTGCTCCGGCTGTCGAGTCGCAGCCGCCGGTTGCCGAAGCGCCTGTCGACCTGCCGTGGGATGAGCCCGGTGCACCAGTTGCTTCCGCGCCCGCGCCGGTGGAGCCTGCTGCACCTGCACCTGCACCTGCACCTGCACCTGCACCGGTAGCGCCTGCCCCGGTGGAAACCCCCGCGTCGATCGTGGCTGAAGTCCCGGTCGATGACGATGACCGCGACGACGAGCCGCCGCCCGCCGAGGACTACTACGAAGTCGACATGGAGTCCTACGGCTACCTCGAGAATGAGGCGCCGCAGCAACAGGCCGAGCCGGAGCCCGAGCCCGCCGCCATGCCTGCGACCGGGCTGGCCGCCGAGTGGCTGGACCTGTTCCCACGCCTGGGCCTGGCTGGCCTGACCGCCAGCATCGGCGCCAACTGCACCCTGGTGGCCGTGGATGGCGACAACTGGCACCTGCACCTGGACCCGGGTCAAAGCGCGCTGTTCAACGCGACCCAGCAGCGCCGCCTGAACGATGCGCTGAACCAGTTCCACGGGCGTACCCTGACCCTGCAGGTCACCCAGCAGAAGCCCGAGCAGGAAACCCCGGCCCAGGCGGCCGCGCGCAAGCGCGCCGAGCGTCAGCGCCAGGCCGAGGCATCGATTGCCGCAGACCCGTATGTGCTACAGATGAAGCAACAGTTCGCCGCGGTGGTCCGCGACGGTACTATCGAACCCCTGGAGGTCAAGGCTTGAGCCTTGGCCGACGACTGAACGAATCGAGGAACTCGACATGATGAAAGGTGGCATGGCCGGCCTGATGAAGCAGGCCCAGCAGATGCAGGAAAAGATGCAGAAGATGCAGGAAGAGCTGGCCAACGCCGAAGTGACCGGTCAATCCGGCGCCGGCCTGGTGAGCGTGGTGATGACCGGTCGTCACGACGTCAAGCGGGTCTCCCTGGATGACAGCCTGATGCAGGAGGACAAGGAAATCCTCGAAGACCTGATCGCCGCCGCGGTGAACGACGCCGTGCGCAAGATCGAGCAGAACAACCAGGAGAAGATGTCCGGTATGACAGCCGGCATGCAGCTGCCGCCCGGCTTCAAGATGCCTTTCTGACCCAGGCATCCGGCTGACCTGTAGGAGCGAGCTTGCTCGCGAATGCTCTACCGGCCCATGTGGCCGAGCAGGGTTCGCGAGCAAGCTCGCTCCTACAGTCGTTCTACCCCCTGAAAAATATCCCGAGACCGCCCCATGAGCTTCACGCCGCTGATCCGTCAACTGATCGATGCCCTGCGCACCCTGCCCGGCGTAGGGCAGAAGAGTGCCCAGCGCATGGCGCTGCAGCTGCTGGAGCGTGATCGTAGCGGTGGCCTGCGTCTGGCCCAGGCGCTGACCCAGGCGATGGAGGGCGTCGGTCATTGCAAGCAGTGCCGCACGCTGTCTGAGGACGAGTTCTGCCCGCAGTGCACCGACCCACGCCGTGACGACAGTTTGCTGTGCGTGGTGGAAGGCCCGCTGGACGTATTCGCCGTTGAGCAGACCGGCTACCGCGGCCGCTATTTCGTGCTCAAGGGGCACCTGTCTCCGCTGGACGGCCTCGGCCCGGAGGCTATCGGCATTCCTGAACTGGAAGCGCGGATCAAGGCCGGCAGCTTCAGCGAGATCATCCTGGCCACCAACCCCACCGTGGAAGGTGAAGCAACCGCCCATTACATCGCCCAGCTGCTGGGCGGCGGCGACTTGGTGTTGTCGCGTATCGCCCACGGCGTACCGCTGGGTGGCGAGCTGGAGCTGGTGGATGGCGGCACCCTGGCCCATGCACTGGCAGGGCGCCGCCCCATCAGCAGCTAACCGCTGGCAAGACGCAGCAATTCCCGATCATCCATCCGGTACGCGATCCACTGGCTCTCTCGCCGGCCGCCCAGGCGCGAGTAGAAACGCTCTGCTGCATCATTGCCGGCCAGCACGTCCCACAGCAGGCGGCCCGCACCGCGTTCCAACGCCCATTGCGCGACGCGCCGCAGCAACGCTTCGCCGACGCCGCAGTTGCGCTGTGTCGGGACGACATACAGCTCCTTGAGTCGAACGCTCGGGCGTAGATCGTAGGTGAAGGCAAGCGTCTGCACGACGGCGTAGCCGCAGAGCGCGTCGCGCTCGGCGACGAACACCTGGCATTGCGCCGCTGTGCCGAAGGCGCGGGCGAGCAGGGCGTCGGCGTCTACCGCGAAGTCGTCGAGATAACCTTCAAACGTCGCCAGCGCGCGCATCAGATCGAGCACGCCGGGAACATCCTCTGGCCGAGCCTCGCGAATGCTCAGCAGGCGCATGAGATGCCTTCTGTCTGGCTACGTTGCTCGCGGCCCCCGGCGCCGACCAGTGCCAGGCCTTCGTCCAGCCAGCCGGTCACCCCGCCGATCATCTCCTTCACCGGCAAACCCAGCGCCGCGAGCTTCGCGGCAGCGCGATGCACGCCGTTGCAATGCGGCCCAGCGCAGTAGACGACGAATAAGGTGCCTGATGGAAACTGCGCCATGCGCCGCGCATCGATCTCGCGGGTGGGCAGGTTCAGCGCGCCGGGGACGTGCCCGCGAGCGAAGGCAGCAGCATTGCGCACATCGAGCAGGACGAAATCCTGCTCGCCGTTCTGCAGGGCGTCGTTGACGTCCGAGCAATCGGTCTCGAAGGCCAGGCGGTGGCTGAAGTGGGCGAGGGCGTCGACGGGGAGGGCGGCAGGGAACTGGCTGACGAGGCTGGGCATGGCAAGGCTCCTGTGAACGATGGGTGCACTGTATGTGGCCGGTCGATTCGGCTACAGTGGCGGTCTTGACAGTGATCGGAAGTTTTCCGCCAAATGCCGCGCAATCCCCTGGAAGTTGCCGTTCTTGCCTACGACGGCCTGTGCACCTTCGAATTCGGCATCGCCGTGGAGATCTTTGGTCTGCCGCGCCCCGAGTTCGACTTTCCCTGGTACAACCACCGGGTCGTTGCGGTCGATGAGGGACCAATGCGTGCGTTGGGCGGCATCCGCGTGCTGGCCGATGGCGGGCTCCAAGCGCTCGACAGTGCAGGCACCCTCATCGTGCCGGGCTGGCGCGATCGCGCCGAGGCGCCGTCCGCCGAGCTGGTGAAGGCACTGCGCAGGGCCCACGATGAAGGCGCGCGGTTGTTGTCGATCTGCTCCGGGGTCTTCGTTCTGGCCGCGACCGGATTGCTGGATGGACAGCGGGCGACCACGCACTGGCGCTATGCCGAGGAGTTGGCGGCGCGCTTCCCCGCGATCGAGGTTGATGCCCAGGTGCTCTACGTGGATGCCGGGCAACTGATCACCTCTGCCGGCAGTGCGGCGGGCATCGATGCCTGCCTGCACCTGGTAGCGCGGGACTTCGGCGCGCAGGTCGCCAATACCGTCGCCCGGCGCCTGGTGATGTCGCCACAGCGCGGCGGTGGCCAGGCGCAGTTCATCCCTGCGCCAGTGGCGCAGGCACCCCGGCATGACCTCGCCGGGTTGCTGGACTGGGCCCGGCAGCGGCTGGACCGGTCGATTGCCGTCGGGGAGCTGGCGAGCCGCGTGGCGATGAGCGAGCGCACCTTCCTGCGCCGGTTCAGCGAGGCGACCGGCATGACCCCAAAAGCCTGGTTGCAGCACGAGCGCATGTTGCGAGCCCGCGAGCTGCTGGAAAGCAGCGCGGACAGTGTCGAGCGGATTGCCGAGCAGTGCGGCTTCGGCACCGTGGAAAGCTTCCGCAACGCCTTTCGCAGCGCCGCGGGTCTGGCGCCCTCAGCCTACCGCGAGCGGTTCGGGACGGCGCATCTGTCCTAGCCGATGGCGGGTGTCTCGCCTTGAAAACCAAGCAAGCGCTCGGTAAGTTTCAGGCAAACCGTCTGGAGCCTTGCCATGTCCGTGTTCGCCGAGTACTTCGATGACAACCACCGCCTGGTCCGCGACAGCGTGCGGCGCTTCGTCGAGCGAGAAATCCTGCCCCACGTCGCCGACTGGGAGGAGGCCGAGGCGTTTCCCCGCGAGCTGTACCGCAAGGCGGGCGAGGCCGGCATTCTCGGCATCGGCTATCCGGAGGCGCTCGGCGGCAGCCATGAGGGCGACCTGTTCGCCAAGGTGGCGGCCAGCGAGGAGCTGATGCGCTGTGGTTCCGGCGGGCTGGTGGCGGGGCTGGGGTCGCTGGATATCGGCCTGCCGCCGCTGATCAAGTGGGGGCGCCCGGAACTGCGCGAACGCATTGCGCCGCAGGTGCTGGCCGGCGAGAAGATCATGGCGCTGGCAGTCACCGAGCCGTCCGGCGGCTCCGACGTCGCCAGCCTGAAGACCCGCGCCGTGCGTGACGGCGACCATTACCGCGTGAGTGGCAGCAAGACCTTCATCACCAGCGGCGTGCGTGCCGACTACTACACCGTGGCCGTGCGCACCGGCGGCGATGGGTTTGGTGGCGTCAGCCTGTTGCTGGTGGAGAAGGGCACGCCTGGCTTCACCGTCAGCTGCCAGCTGAAGAAGATGGGCTGGTGGGCGTCGGACACGGCCGAGTTGTTCTTCGACGACTGCAAGGTGCCGGTCGAGAACCTCATCGGCGCTGAAAACATGGGTTTTGCCTGCATCATGGCGAACTTCCAGAGCGAGAGGCTGGCGTTGGCGATCATGGCCAACATGACCGCGCAACTGGCGCTGGACGAGGCGCTGGCCTGGAGCCGCGAGCGCGAGGCGTTCGGCAAGCCGGTCGGCAAATTTCAGGTGCTCAAGCATCGGCTGGCGGAAATGGCCACGCAGGTCGAGGTTTCCCGCGAGTTCACCTACCGCCAGGCGGCGAAGATGGCCGCCGGCAAGAGCGTGATCAAGGAAATCTCCATGGCCAAGAACTTCGCCACCGACGTCGCCGACCGCGTGACCTATGACGCGGTGCAGGTCCTGGGAGGCATGGGCTACATGCGCGAAAGCCTGGTGGAGCGCCTGTACCGCGACAATCGCATCCTCTCCATCGGCGGCGGCACGCGAGAGATCATGAACGAGATCATCGCCAAGCAGATGGGGCTTTGAGCGGCCTGCGGCAACGCTTTCGGTTCAGGTGAAATCCATTCCGTAGTGCGTCTTGCCGCAGTGCAGGCAACTGAAATGGTAGATCGCCGGGTTGCCGGCTGGCTGGTAGTGCTCGACCACCTGTTGCCAGGTCTTCTCTGGCCAGCCGAAGTCGGGAAAGTGCCCGGCCAGCCCGTCGGTGCCAAGGTTGACGATTGCTTCGCGCCTGGCGTCGCCGTGGAAGGCGCAGGCGTCGCCGCAGCAGCTCAACCAGTGTTCCTGCTGCCAGGAGACGAACCCCGGCGTGCGCTCGCAGACCTCTCGCACCACGGCATCCGGCACGCCGGCATCCAGCAGCGGGTAGTCATCGGCGAAGCTCGCCTCGAAGCGTTCAGCCGCGCGTCCGTCAGCGATGCACCAGGGGCACAGGCAGTTTTCCGGCAGGTCGTGACGGGTGTAGATCGAGGCGGTATAGACGTAGCCGCGCTGCTGTTCGCAGCACAGGCAGGTATCGTCCGAGGCAATCAGACTGCCGGTGGCCAGCGGATCGGGGTGGTAGCGGAAGGTGGGGAGCGTCTGGCTCATGGTGGTCATCCTTGATCGTGTTCACGGGCAGCAGCGTGCCAGTATAAACAGCGATTCGCGGAAGGCAGAGCTCCTCCTGTGCAGGAAAAAAACGGCGCCCATCCGGGGGTAAAGGGGAGGGGCGCCGGCCCGACAGGGAAAAAGGGACTCGTTGTCTGGAGGCGTTGCGCAGACGCGTTACTTGGCCTCGTAGCCTTCAGCGGCGGATTTGCGCTTGGGCTTGGGCGCGAAACGCTTGGCCAGCTTCATGCTGCCGGTGACCACGTTCTGGTACCAGACCGGCAGCAGGCGCAGCATCACGTCGATGGCGTGGGCATCCGAGCCGATGAGGATGCGCCGCGAGTCGCGCTCGACACCGCGGATGATCACCTGCGCAGCTTTCTGCGGGGTGGTGCGCAGTAACTGGTCGTTGAACTGGGTGCGCGCCGCTTCCGCGTTCTGCCCGGTCACCTTGACCATGCTGTCGTTCATCCGCGCGGTCTTGGCGATGTTGGTCTTGATCCCGCCAGGATGCACACAGCTGGCGGAGACGCCGCTGCGCTCCATGTCCAGTTCCTGACGCAGCGACTCGGTGAAGCCGCGCACGGCGAACTTGGTGGCGTTGTAGGCGCTCATGCCCGGTTGGGAGAACAGGCCGAACACACTGGACACGTTGACGATATGGCCGTCACCGGATGCCTTCAGGTGCGGCAGGAAGGCCTTGGTGCCGTAGACCACGCCCCAGAAGTTGATGTTGGTGATCCACTCGTACTCTTCGTAGTCGCTGGCTTCCACGGTGCCGGCATGGGCAACACCGGCGTTGTTGAACACCAGGTTGATCTTGCCGTGCTCGCGGGCGGCCTTGTCCGCCCAGGCATGCACCTGCTCGCGGTCAGCGACGTTCACCGTGTCGATGGACACGCGCACGCCGGAGGAAGAGAGCAGTTGGCGGGTTTCCTCGAGGCCGGCGGCATTCACGTCCGCCAGGGCCAGGTGACAGCCACGGGAGGCGAGTTCCACAGCCAGGGCGCGGCCGATGCCGGAGCCTGCACCGGTGATGGCGGCGACCTTGTTCTCGAAGTGCTTCATGCCGGTACCTCCTCGGCGTGGCGTTGCGGTTGGACGACTGGACTGCTCAGGGGTTTGGCCTTCAGATGATAGGCGCTGGGGTCGAACTGGCTGGTCAGGGCCCGGAAGCGCCAGGTGAAGCCCGGCCACAAGGTGCAGTTGCGCCCGCTCACCGGGTGCAGGTACCAGCTCTTGCAGCCGCCGGTGTTCCACACGCTGTGGTTGAGGCCGCGCTGCAGTTTCTCGTTCCAGCGCTCCTGCACGTCTTCCTTCACTTCGACGCTCTGCAATTCGCGGCGATCCATCAGCTTGATGGCGCCGAGCACGTAGGCGATCTGCGATTCGATCATGTAGACCATGGAGTTGTGGCCCAGGCCGGTGTTGGGGCCCATGAGGAAGAACAGGTTGGGAAAGCCTCGGGTCATGGTGCCCTTGTAGGCTTCCGGGCCGTTCTTCCAGGTGTCGAGCAGGTCCACGCCGCCCCGGCCGAACACGACGCCGCGCGGGATCGGATCGTTGGCGGTGAAACCGGTGCCGAAGATGATGGCGTCCACCTGACGCTCGCGGCCGTCGGCGGTGATGATGCTGTTCGCTTTGATCTCGCGGATGCCGTCGGTGATTACCGAGGCGTTGGAGGCGGCCAGCGCCGGGTAGTAATTGTGCGACATGAGCACGCGCTTGCAGCCGATGGTGTAATCCGGGGTCAGCTTGCGGCGCAGGTCCGGGTCCTTGACCTGCTGGCGGATGAAACGCTCGGCCAGCTTGCCCACCAGCTTCATCGCCCAGGGCGCGAAGGTGAAGCCCAGCACGCGGCCTTCGAGCATGCTGTAGAGGGCGCCGCGCCAGAGTTTCTGCACCGCCGGGAAGTGGCGGAAGCGCGCGCGCTCCTTCTCGCTGATGGCACGGTCCGGCTTGGGCAGGATCCACGGTGCGGTGCGCTGGTAGAGCTCGAGCTTGGCCACCAGCGGCTGGATTTCCGGGACGAACTGGATGGCCGAGGCGCCGGTGCCGATCACCGCGACGCGCTTACCCTTGAGGTCGTAGTCATGGTCCCACTGCTGGGAGTGGAAGGCCTTGCCCTGGAACTTTTCCAGGCCCTTGAGCGCCGGGATCGACGGGATCGACAGCGCGCCCATGCCCGAAACCACGGCCTTGGCGGTGTAGTGGTTGCCGGCGGCGTCGAAGAGGTGCCAGAGCTGCTGTTCCTCGTTCCATTCGAAGCGCGCCATCTCGGTATTGAGCAGCGTCTTGTCTTCCAGGCGGTACTTCTTCCAGCAATTCTCCAGGTACGTGCGGATTTCCGGCTGACGGGCGAACATGCGCGTCCAGTCCGGGTTCGGCTCGAAGGAGAAGGAATAGACGTGGGATTGCACGTCGCAGGCGCAGCCCGGGTAGTTGTTGACCCGCCAGGTGCCGCCGACGCCGGCGTCCTTCTCGAACAGCAGGAAGTCGTTCTCGCCTTCCTGCTTCAGGCGGATCGCCATACCCAGCCCGGAGAACCCGGTACCGATGATGGCGACCTTGCAGTGTCTGGGGGCAGTCTTTGGTTGGGTACTCACAACCGTACTCATGGCCACGCTCCTGTTATGATTATTGCTGGCGTATACAACTGTCTACGTGGTGAAATGTAGACATCTGTATACCTCAGGAACAACCAACCTTAGATGGGGGCTGGCGCCAGGCACATGGAAATCGGACAGGAAGAACGACCAGCGGAAGCTGCTGGCAAGCGCGCGCTGATCGATGCAGCGCTGCGCCTGGCGGAGAGTCGGCGCAGCCTCAGCAGCCTCGGGCTGCGGGAGTTGGCGCGGGAGGCGGGGTTGAACCCGAACACCTTCTACCGGCACTTCGGCGACGTGGATGACCTGGGGTTGGCGATCATTCGCGACATTGCCACGCAGTTGCGCCAGCCGCTGCGTGACCTGCGCCGCGAAGCCGCCGAGCGCGCGCAGCCGGGGGCGACCGCTGCCAACGTGCCCTTTGGCCTGGACCTGGAGCGCGGCCAGCGCGTAACCCGCGAGACGGTGCGGCTGTTCTTCGACTTCGTGGCAGGCAACCCGCAGGCCTTCATTATCGGCGTGCGCGAACTGCACGGGCCGTCGCCGGCGCTGCGTGAAGCGCTGGCGCGAGTGATGGACGAGTTCGGCGACGACATGGCCGAGGATATCCGCCAGTTCCACCTGCTGCCGGATGTCGACGAGGGCGAGCTCAACCAACTGTCGCGGCTGATCAGCCGGCAACTGTTCCAACAGTCGCTGGATTATCTGGAGCGTCCGCCGGGCCAGCGCGAGGAAGTCTGCGCCCTGGCTGAGCGACAAATCCTGTTGCTCTTCACCGGCGTTGCGGTGCTGCAGACCTTCGGCATGCTGGCTAGGCTCTGAATCCTTCTCATCGAGCGGAGACCACAGCCATGTTGCCCTTGCCCCTGTTTGGCGGCTGCGCCTGCGGCGCGGTGCGCTACCAGGTAGAGGCCGAGCCGGAGGAGACCGGCTACTGTCACTGCCGCATCTGCCAACGCTCCAGTGCTGCACCGGCGGTGCCCTGGGCGGTGATTCCGCTGACGGGTTTCACCTACATTGCCGGCGAACTGGGGATGTGGCGCTCAAGCCCGGACGGTGAGCGGCGCTTCTGCGTGAAGTGTGGCACGCCCCTAGAGTTCCGCCTGCGCAATGGCGAGACGGTGGGGCTCAATACCGTGACCCTGGACGAGCCGGAACTGATCCAGCCGCAGTGCCATGTCTGGTGCTCATCGCAGCTGTCATGGTTCGACACGGCGGACACTCTGCCGCGTCGCTCCGAGGGCTGAGGCTGGCCTCTCGCTGCTAGTGGCCCATTTGTGCCGTCAGCAACAGGGCGTATCCCAGCGCCATGAGTGCCCAGCCGCACAGCGGCCCGAGCACCCAGCGCCAGGGGAGTCCGCGCGGGTCGAAGCCCACGCCGTGGACGAAGCCGGCGCTGACGCCGAGCATCGCCAGCATCAGCAGGCCATGGCTGTAGCGGCCCTGGGTGTCGAGCATGGCGGCGGGGTGGATGAGCAGCACCAGGGCCTGCGGTGCCGCCAGCAGCAACGACAAGGTGCGGCTGGCGGGATGGCGCAGCAAGGGCGCGTCAGTCCTCGTCACTGTCCAGGTCCTGGGTGGTTTCCAGCCACAGCGCGTTGATGATGCCGAAGCTGCAGGCCAGCAGGACGCCAAGTATCCAGGTGAAGTACCACATGCTCTCGCTCCTTCAGTAGAGGCCGTGGGAGTTGGCTTCGATGTGCTTGCGGGTCAGGCGGCCCCACATCTTCACGTAGCCCCACAGCGTGTAGCAGAGGATCAGTGGCACGAAGACACAGGCCACGGCAAACATGATGCCCAGTGTCTTGTGGCTGGACACTGCATCCCACACGGTGAGGCTTGCCGCCGGGTTTTCGCTGGACGGAAATACGAACGGGAACAGCGCGAAGCCTGCCGTGCACAGGGTGCCGACGATGGTCAGGGCGCTGCCGAGGAAGGTCAGTCCGCCGCGTCCGCCACTGGCCGCGGCCAGGGCCAGCAAGCCGCCAAGGATGCCGACGATGGGGGCGGCGATGGACGCGGGATAGGCGTGGTAGTTGGCCAGCCAGCCGGCGTTGGACAGCGCGACCTCCTTGTTCAGCGGGTTCATCACGGCGTTGCCGTCGATGGCCGAGAGCAGGGCGAAGCCGTTCATGCCCAGGCTGACCCAGACGCCGGCGCCGATGAAGGTCAGCAGGTAGACCAGCGCGCACAATTGTGCCGCTCGCCGCGAACGCTCCGCCAGGTCGCCGTCCGTGCGCAGCATCAGCCAGGCGCCGCCGTGCAGGCAGAGCATGCTCAGGCTGACCACGCCGGCAAGCAGGGCGAAGGGGTTGAGCAGGGCGAAGAAACTGCCGTGGTAGGACGGCCGCATCAGCTCGTCGAGGGTAAAGGGAAGGCCCAGGAACAGGTTGCCGAAGGCCACGCCGAACACCAGTGCCGGCACGAAGCCGCCGACGAACAGCGCCCAGTCCCAGACAGTGCGCCAGCGCTGGTTCTCCAGCTTGCTGCGGTAGTCGAAACCGACGGGGCGGCAGAACAGGGCGAAGAGCACCAGCAACATCGCCCAGTACAATCCGGAGAAGGCGGTGGCGTAGACCATCGGCCAGGCGGCGAACAGGGCGCCGCCTGCGGTAATGAACCAGACC
Source organism: Pseudomonas sp. BB438 (assembly GCF_057180225.1). Taxonomy (NCBI): domain Bacteria; kingdom Pseudomonadati; phylum Pseudomonadota; class Gammaproteobacteria; order Pseudomonadales; family Pseudomonadaceae; genus Pseudomonas; species Pseudomonas sp. BB438. Next base: position 4,249,693 of record NZ_CM170001.1, on the reverse strand, counting down.
TGGTTACCGTCCCAGTGCGGGGCGATGGTGTTGATCGCCACCCGCCGCTCGCTGTCTGTCTTCGCCACGAAGGGCATCAGCGCCATGGCGCCCATGTCGAAGCCGTCGGTGAGGGCGAAGCCGATCAGCAGTACCCCGATCAGCACCCACCAGGTCAGTTTCAGCGTTTCGTAGTCCATGGTCGTCTCCTTACGCCGTGGCCGCGCCGCTGCCGGCATGGCCCTGCTCGAAGTGATAGCGGCCGGTGTGCAGGCTGGACGGGCCGAGGCGGGCGAATTTGATCATCAGGTACATCTCCACCACCAGCAGCAGGCTGTAGAAGGCGATCAGCGCCAGCAGCGAGCCCCAGACATCGCCGGTACTGAGGCTGGAAGCCGACAGGTGTACCGGCAGCACTTCACCGATGGACCAGGGCTGGCGGCCGTGTTCGGCGACATACCAGCCGGTCTGTGCGGCCAGCCAGGGCAGTGGCAGGCTCCACAGCGCCCATTTGAGCAGCCAGCGCTTGCGCTCCTCGTTCTTGCGCGCCGAGGCGTAGAACGCGCAAGCGAACAGGGCGAGCATGAGGAAGCCGCAACCCACCATGATGCGGAAGCTGAAGAACAGGGTGAAGACGTCGGGAATGGTGTCGAGGGTGGCCAGGCGGATCTGCTCCTCGGTCGCGTCTACTACATCGGGCGTGTACTTCTTCAACAGCAGACCGTAGCCGAGGTCGTTCTTCACCTGATTGAACTGCGCCAGGGTGGCCTCGGACTTGTCGCCGGCGCGCAGCTTCTGCAGCAGGGCATAGGCCGTCATGCCGTTGCGGATGCGCGCCTCGTGCTGCACCAGCAGGTCCTTGATGCCGGTGACCTCCTTGTCCAGCGAGCGGGTGGCGATCAGGCCGAGCACGTAGGGAATCCGGATCGCATAGTCGGTGCGCTGCTCCTCCTGATTGGGGAGGCCGATCAGCGTGAAGCCGGCGGGGGCGGGATGGGTTTCCCATTCGGCCTCGATGGCAGCGAGCTTGGTCTTCTGTACGTCGCCGATCTCGTAGCCCGACTCGTCACCGAGGATGATCACCGAGAGTATCGAGGCCAGGCCGAAGGCCGAGGCGATAGCGAAGGAGCGCCGGGCGAAGCCCTGGTCGCGTTTCTTCAGCAGGTAGTAGCTCGAGATGGCGAGGACGAAGATGGCACCTGTGACGTAGCCGGCGGCCACGGTGTGCACGAACTTGACCTGGGCCACCGGGTTGAACAGCAGCGCGCCGAAGTCGGTGAGCTCCATGCGCATGGTCTCGAAGTTGAACTCCGCGCCCACCGGGTTCTGCATCCAGCCGTTGGCGATCAGGATCCACAGCGCCGAAAGGTTCGAGCCCAGCGCCACCAGCCAGGTCACCGCCAGGTGCTGGACTTTCGACAACCGGTCCCAGCCGAAGAAGAACAGACCGATGAAGGTGGACTCGAGGAAGAAGGCCATCAGGCCTTCGATGGCCAGCGGCGCGCCGAAGATGTCGCCGACATAGTGGGAGTAGTAGGCCCAGTTGGTGCCGAACTGGAACTCCATGGTCAGCCCGGTGGTGACGCCCAGCGCGAAGTTGATGCCGAACAGCTTGCCCCAGAACTGGGTCATGTCCTTGTATACCTGCTTGCCGGTCATCACGTAGACCGATTCCATGATCGCCAGCAGGAACGCCAGGCCGAGGGTTAGCGGCACGAACAGGAAGTGGTACATGGCGGTCATCGCGAACTGCAGGCGCGACAGGTCAACGACGGCTTCGGAAATCATCGGGCACTCTCCTTCTCGGTGTCGCTCGGGCGGCTGTCGCCGAGCAGGTGCTGGCTGGTGACGCGGGAACCGTCGTCGGGGACGGTGGGCTGGTCGAACCAGACGGCCTTGATGACCAGCAGCAGGGCCAACTTGATCAGCAGGATGACGGCCAGTTCGCGGACGAGCGGGGTCTTCCACGGGGAGGGGGCTTGGGCGGGCATCTAACCTCCTTGGTTCGCAATTCGTGATGTGGTTCTGCTTGAATTGCGCGCTCCATTGGGCTCCAGAAACCCTGCTCAGTGTAGTGACTGGTTGTCGCGGTGCGCGGTGAATAATGAAAAACGCCAGGCGATGCCTGGCGTTTTCCGAACTTCAGCGAGGTTTGGCGGGGTTCAGCCAGCGAAGTCCAGCTGCTCTTTCCAGCGGGTTTCCAGTGCTTTGGTGTCGTGGTCGAAGGGATGGAAGCCGGGGCGGAAGTAATCCAGCCATGGGCGGATCAGATTGACGAAGTAGCCGCGGCGCGGGTGCAGCAGCACGCCCAGACCATGCTTCCAGCTGCGCCAGTTGAACAGTTGGCCATCGCGGCGCAGCAGGTTGATCTGGAAGCCGCCTATGACACTGAGGAAGATCACGGTGGTCAGCAGCATCACCGCGGTGCGGGTGAAGTAGCCGCCGTAGACCTGCTGGTAGACGTCGTAGGCCACCGCCTTGTGCTCATTCTCCTCGACGGCGTGCCACATCCACAGCTTGTACATCTTGTCCGATTTCATCTGGCTGCTCAGGTCTTCGCGCTTGAGCAACTGTTCGGCCATGGTCGCGGTGAAGTGCTCCAAGGCGCAGGTGATCGCCAGTTGGTGCTTCTTGGTGGTGACCTTGCTGATGGATTCGAGCAGCACCTTGATGCGCAGTTCCAGGGTTTCCAGGTCGATCCCGTGTTCGTCGGCGTACTCGTTGTAGGCCGCGTGCTCCTTGGAGTGCATGGCTTCCTGGCCGATGAAGGCACTGACATCTTTCTGCAGTTGCGGGTCCTGGATGCGTTCGCGGACGGCGCGCACACTGTCGACGAAGAATTTCTCGCCGTAGGGGAACAGCGAAGACAGGTTGTTCATGAAATGGGTCATGAAGGGCTGATCGTCCCACCAGTACTTGGGTGTTTCGCTGAAGCTGAAATCCATGCGGCGGACTGGAAAGTTGGCGCGGATCGGCGTGGTACTGGCGTTCATGACTAACTCCTTCTTGTTGTTCGGGAGGTCGCGCGGCAGGTGCGCCGACCCAGGCAAGCCCTGTCGTTAGTGCGCGATGCCACCGTCGAATGTGTCATCGCTTGATGTCATGTTCGGAGTCTTGTCGGACAATCGCCAGGTCATATCCGGCCGTGGCTGGGTCGAATCAGGCCAAGCCGGTCACGACCAGCCATTGGATGGGGCGGCGCGTTCGGTTGATTGCGCAGGCGGTGGTGCGTAAATGAAAACGGGCGCCGAAGCGCCCGTTCTGCCACCAACGGCCTATCACGCCTCGTCGAGGGCGAAGGCAGTCAGGCTGTAGGTGGGAATTTGCGCGTCGTTGAGCTTGGTCGAGCCACCCAGTTCCGGCAGGTCGATGATTGCGGCAGCTTCGAACACGCTGGCGCCCATGCGGCGCACCAGTTGCGCGGCGGCCAGCAGGGTGCCGCCGGTGGCGATCAGGTCATCGAAGATCAGCACGCTGTCGCCTTCGCACAGGCTGTCGGCGTGCACCTCCAGCAGGGCTTCGCCGTATTCGGTCTCGTAGGCCTGCGCCAACACGTCGGCCGGCAGCTTGCCGCGCTTGCGGAACAGCACCAGGGGCTTGTTCAGTTCGTAGGCGATGATCGATCCAATCAGGAAGCCGCGCGCATCCATGGCGCCGATGTGGGTGAAGTCGGCCTCGACGTAGCGCTGAATGAAGCTGTCGGCGACGAAGCGCAGGGCTCGCGGCGACTGGAACAGCGGGGTGATGTCGCGGAACATGACGCCGGGCTTGGGAAAGTCGGGAACGGCACGGATCACGGACTTCAGGTCGAGTTGGTTGAGGATCATGCTGGATGTGCACCTGATGCGGTTTTTTGCAGAGGCCAAAGTATAACGGGCCCGCCAGTCGGCGAGCCCGTTTTCGATGACTGGAAAGTCAACCAAATGGTCAGCTTCCGTAGCTGTCAGCTTTCCAGCTGGCCGCCCGCCAGTGCGCACAGCTCGATGGAGTCGAGAATGTGCACTTCCTTGCCTTCGGCGGCGATCAGGCCGTTCTGCTGGAAGCGGGTGAACACGCGGGAAACGGTTTCCACCGCCAGGCCCAGGTAGTTGCCGATCTCGTTGCGCGACATGGCCAGGCGGAACTGCTGGGCCGAGAAGCCGCGGGCGCGGAAACGCGCGGAGAGGTTCACCAGGAAGGTGGCGATGCGCTCGTCGGCGGTCTTCTTCGACAGCAACATCATCATCTGCTGGTCGTCGCGAATTTCGCGGCTCATCACGCGCAGCAGCTGGCGGCGCAGTTGCGGCAGTTGTTCGGACAGTTCGTCCAGGCGCTCGAAAGGAATCTCGCAGACCGAGGTGGTTTCCAGGGCCTGGGCCGATACCGGGTAGCTCTCGGTGTCCATGCCGGACAGGCCGACCAGTTCGCTTGGCAGGTGGAAGCCGGTGATCTGTTCCTCGCCGCCGTCGGTGATGCTGAAAGTCTTCAGGGCGCCGGAGCGCACGGCGAAGACAGAGCCGAAGGCGTCGCCCTGACGGAACAGGAACTCGCCTTTTTTAAGCGGTCGGCCGCGTTTGACGATTTCATCGAGGGCGTCCATGTCGGTGGTGTTCAGCGACAGGGGCAGGCAGAGGGGAGCCAGGCTGCAATCCTTGCAGTGCGCCTGGGGAAGTGCGCGCACTTTGATGGTTTCGGCCATGAGTGTTCCTTGAATGGGATGGCACACAAAAACCAAGGGTACCGCAGACCACAAGTCGCGCGCCAGTTGGCGACCTGTCTGAATCGCTGGTTTCAGCGACGGGGATGAGTGTTTACGAGGGGTGTGTCGAGTCTCGAATCCTTTCGAAAAGTGCCGGTTCAGGGCTGTTCCTACACCATGGGACGACAGACATATCCTGTATCAATGGGGTGCGACAGTTGGCCCCGTACCGTCGGTCGTGCGAAGGGGAACCCGCGGGTCAGATGACCCGCGAGAAGCGTTGCAGGTTCTGCATTGGCAGGTAACGGTCGAACAGCATGCACAGCGAACGCACCAGCAACCGGCCAGACGCGCTGACATCGATGCCACGCGATCCGAGGGTGATCAGCCCGTCCCGCGCAAAGCGCTCCAGGTCGTCCCAGATCTCCGCGAAGTAGCCGCGGAAGTCGATGTTGTAAAGATCCTCGATGTCCTCGAAGTTCAGCTGGAAATGGCAGATCAGCTGCTGGATAACCGCGCGGCGGATCAGATCGTCCTTGTTGCAGTGCAGGCCGCGGCGGGTAGCGAGCTGGCCCTGGTCGAGGGTGTTCTGGTAGTCGGCGATGTCATTGCTGTTCTGGCAGTAGAGATCGCCGATCTGGCTGATCGAGGAAACGCCCAGGCCGACGAGGTCGCAATGGCCGTGGGTGGTGTAGCCCTGGAAGTTGCGCTGCAGGGTGCCATCTTCCTGGGCCATGGCCAGTTCATCGTCCGGCAGGGCGAAGTGATCCATGCCGATGTAGCGATAACCGGCGGCTTCCAGTTGCTCGGTGGTGCGGTGCAGCATTTCCAGCTTCTGGCCGGGGGAGGGCAGATCCTCGGCCCTGATCCGCCGCTGTGGCGGGAAGCGCTCTGGGAGGTGTGCGTAGTTGAACACGGACAGCCGGTTGGGCTGCAGCGCGATGACCTGCTCGACGGTGCGTGCGAAGGTGTCCGGGGTCTGTCGGGGCAGGCCGTAGATCAGGTCGATGTTGATCGAACGGAATTGCAGGGTGCGCGCCGCGTCGATGATGGCGCGGGTCTCGTCGAGGCTCTGCAGTCGGTTGATGGCCTGTTGTACGTCCAGGTTGAAGTCCTGCACACCGATGCTGGCGCGGTTGAAGCCTAGTTCGCGGAGCAGGCCCATGGTCGACCAGTCGGCCTCGCGTGGATCGATCTCGATGCCATAGTCGCCGAAGTCGCCCTCGACGAAATGGAAGTGGGTGCGCAATTGCGCCATCAGTTCGCGCAATTGGCCGGGGCTCAGGAAGGTCGGGGTACCTCCGCCGAAATGCAACTGCTCGACTTGCTGCTGGCGACCCAGGTGACGGCTGACGATCTCGATTTCATGGATGAGACGGGCGAGGTAGGGGGCGCTGCGGCCACGATCCTTGGTGATGACCTTGTTGCAGGCGCAGTAGTAGCAGATGTTCGCGCAGAACGGGACGTGCACGTACAGCGAGAGCGGGCGCTGGGCCTTCTGGCTATCGCGCAGCGCGTGCAGCAGGTCGAAGGGTCCGACTCCTTCGTGAAACTGCACGGCTGTGGGATAGGAGGTGTAGCGCGGGCCGGACAGATCGTATCGGCGTATCAGATCTGCGTCCCAGCGAATATTGTCGAGCATGCCGATGTTCCCCGGTGGCGAGCTTTTCCTGCGCAGTCTAGGGAGAGTCCGATAGAGGCCTGTTGACCTGTATCAAGCGGCTTTATGGTGGGGAATGCCGGTGCTCGCGTGCATGTCGTGGCCCATGATCCAGGTCTGGTGCGGTCCGGGAAGGGTCCACAGGCCGAAGAGGATCACCAGGATGCCGCCGGCCATGCGCACGCTGCGCTTGCGCAGCAGGGCGGTGATGCGCTCGGCGGCAAGCCCGGTGGCGAGCAGCACCGGCCAGGTGCCGAGGCCGAAGGCGAGCATCAGCAGGGCGCTGTCGATGGCCGATCCCTGGCTGGTGGCCCAGAGCAGAGTGCTGTAGACCAGGCCGCAGGGCAGCCAGCCCCACAGTGCGCCCAGCAGCAGCGCGCGCGGCAGTGTGGCGACTGGCAGCAGGCGGCTGGCGAAGGGCTGGATGTGCCTCCACAGGCCACGGCCCAGGGCTTCGATGCGGGTCAGGCCGCTCCACCAGCCGGCCAGGTACAGCCCCATGGCGATCAGCAGCAGGCCGGCGATGACCCGCAGTGCGGAGGCGAAGGGCGTGCGTGCCACGGCCCAGCCGGCGAGGCCGAGCAGCAGGCCGGCGCAGGCGTAGCTGAGGATGCGGCCAAGGTTATAGGCGAGCAGCAGGCGCAGACGTCGACCGCGCTGCTCCGGCGGGATGGCCATGGTCAGTGCGCCCATCAGGCCTCCGCACATGCCCAGGCAGTGACCACCGCCGAGCAGGCCGAGGATCAGTGCGGACGCCAGCAGCGGCGCCAGATCAGGCATCGCGCTTGTCCTGCTTCTGTCCGGCGTGGGAGTCGTCACCCTCGGCTTCGTCGATGCCGGCCTGGTGCTTGGGGTCTTCGTCGTCGAACAGGATGCTGTGGGCTGGCCCATCCATGTCGTCGTACTGGCCGCTGTTCACCGCCCAGAAGAAGATCGCGATGCAGATGCCGACGATCACCACGGCGACCGGAATCATGATGTAGAGAGCGGGCATTTCAACTCCGTGGCAGCGCTTGCGTCGCGTGCGGTGCGACTGGCAGGGCAGTGGTCGCTGGCGGGGCACCTGCGGCCCTGGGCAGTCGGGTCAGGCGCAAGGCGTTGAGTACCACGGTCAGCGAGCTGATCGACATGCCCACCGCGGCCCACACCGGCGTGATCCAGCCGAGGGCGGCGAAGGGCAGCATGAGCCCATTGTACAGGCCTGCCCAGACCAGGTTCTCGATGATGACTCGACGGGTGCGGCGGGCCAGACCGAAGGCCTGCACCACGCTGTCCAGACGGTTGGACAGCAGCACGGCATCGGCGCTGGTCTTGGCGAGATCCGTGGCTGAGCCCATGGCGACACTGATGTCGGCGGCGGCCAGCACCGGCACGTCGTTCACGCCGTCGCCCAGCATCAGCACGCGGTGGCCTTGCTGGTGCAACTGGCGCAGGACTTCCAGCTTGTCGTCCGGACGCAGGCCGCCGTGGCAGTCATCGATGCCCAGTTCGGCGGCAACGCGGCCGACCATCGGCGAGCTGTCGCCGGACAGCAGCAGCGTGCGCCAGCCACGGGCGCGACAGGCGTCGAGCAGGTCGGTGGCGTCTTCGCGGATGCGGTCGTCCAGCACCAGCCAGGCCAATGCCCCGCTGTCGTCACCCAACAGCAGCCACTGGCCGGGCTCCTGCGGGTGTTCGGGCGCGACGCTGCCGCTGAGGGCGCAGACGAAGGACGGTTCGCCGATGCGCAGGCGGCGCTCGCTGACCAGGCCTTCCAGGCCCAGCCCGGGATGACTTTCGACATTCTCGGCGGGCTGCGGGGCGCGACCGAAGGCGCGGGCGATGGGGTGTTCGGATCGGTTCTCCAGCGCGGCGGCGAGGGCCAGACAGGTATCGCTGTCCAGCGCGCCCAGCGGTCGGACGGCACGCAGCGTCAGCCGGCCCTCGGTGAGCGTGCCGGTCTTGTCGAAGATCACCGTGTCGATGTGGTTCAGGCCTTCCAGCACGTGGCCGCGGGTCACCAGCAGGCCAAGCTTGTGCAGGCTGCCAGTGGCGGCGGTCAGTGCAGTCGGCGTGGCGAGGGACAATGCGCAAGGGCAGGTTGCCACCAACATCGCCAGGACCACCCAGAAGGCGCGTGAAGCGTCGTGCTGCCACCAGAACAGGCCGACCACGGCGGCGAGCACCAGCAGGGCGATGAGGAACCATTGCGCGGCCTTGTCGGCGAGCTCGGCGAGGCGCGGTTTGTCCGACTGCGCGCGTTCGAGCAGGCGGACGATGGCGGACAGCCGGCTGTCGCCACCCAGTGCCTTGACCTGCACGGTCAGCGGGCCTTCGACATTCAGGGTGCCGCCGGTCACGCTGTCGCCGCTCTGGCGTGCCTGCGGCAGATACTCGCCGGTGAGGAGGGATTCGTCGACGCTGGACTGTCCGTCGAGAATCAGGCCATCGGCGGGAATCACTGCGCCGGGCTGAACCAGCACGCGGTCGCCGACGTTCAGTTCGCTGAGCAATACGCGGCTGCTCTGGCCACTGCCGTCGAGGCGCAGACAGGACGCGGGCAGCAGGTTGACCAGTTGGGCGGTGGCGGCGGCGGTTCGCTCACGGGCGCGGCGTTCGAGGTACCGGCCGGCGAGCAGGAACAGGGCGAACATGCCGACGGCGTCGAAGTAGAGGTCGCCATGGCCAGTGACGGCGGTCCAGATGCCGGCGAGGTAGGCGCCGCCGATGGCCAGGGACACCGAGACGTCCATGGTCAGGTGGCGGGTGCGCAGGTCACGCACGGCGCCGCGGAAGAAGGGCTGGCAGGAGTAGAAGACGATGGGCGTGGTGAGGAACATCGCGACCCAGCGCAGGATCTCGTGCAGCTCGGGGCTCAGGTCAATGTTGAATTCCGGCCAGGTGGCCATGGTTGCCATCATCGCCTGGAACCAGAGCAGGCCGGCGACACCCAGCTGGCGCAGGGACTTGCGGTTCTCCTGGTGCAGTTGCTCGGCGGCGCGGTCCGGCTGGTAGGGGTGGGCGGCGTAGCCGATCTTGCGCAGCTCGGCGAGCAGTTCGCTCAGTGGTAGCTCGCTGTCGGACCAGCGCACGTGCAGGCGATGGTTGGACAGGTTGAGGCCGGCCTCGGCGATGGCGGGCAGGCCCTTGAGGTGCTTTTCGATCAGCCAGCCGCAGGCGGCGCAACTGATGCCTTCCATGAGCAAGGTTGTCTCGGCCAGTTCACCCTGGTGCTGGACGAAGGGCTGCTGCACGTCCGGGCGGTCGAACAGCTTCAGCTCGTCGGCGAGCTGTTCGGGGAGGGCGTCAGGGTTGGGGGCAGCTTCGGTGCGGTGGCGGTAATAGCCTTCCAGGCCGCCGGCAACGATGGCCTCGGCGACGGCCTGGCAGCCCGGGCAACAGAATTCGCGGGGCTCGCCCAGTACAGGCGCAACGAAACGGCTGCCGGGCGGTACCGGCAGCGCGCAGTGGTAACAGAGCAGCGGGGCGCTCATGGGCGCTCGGCTTCATCTCCGCTGAGGGGCTCGTCGCCGAGGTCGAAGGAGGCGCCGGGGGCGACCTTTTCTTCCTCGAACAGACGCCACGTCTTGCCGTTCTCTTCGCCGAGCAGTTCGACGAAGCGGCGACCCGTCACGGAGGCATCCAGGCTGGCAGTGTAGCGGCCTGGTTCGGCGGGGCTGGCGCGCATTTCCAGGTGCTTGTCCTGGGATTCCAGGGTAGGGGAGAGCAGGTTCAGGATCAGCGTGGTCGGACGGCTGTCGCCGGTCAGGCGCAGGTCCACTTCGCCGGTCAGTTCGTCGAAGCTGATCTTCGCGCGCAGCTTGAGCTGCTGGGCCAGGTGCTCGCGGTCCAGCGAGCGATTGATACCCTTGCCGGCTTCGTAATAGTTGTCGCTGACCAGGGAGTCCTGATTGTTCACGGCGATGTTGACCATCGTCAGGCTGAGGAAAATCGACGTGGCCAGCATGGCGATGATGATCCACGGCCAGAGATGCTTGTACCAGGGTTCCACGGGCGTTTTCAGGGCCGATTGCATGGTCTTGTTCTCTCGCTGGCAGTACCCCCGCAGGGCGCTGCCCGGTGAAGGGGCGGGCGAAATTCTACGTGCTTCGATCAGTACTGGCACCCCATGCGCAACATGGGGTGCCAATTCGTTCAGCGTTGGTTCAACGAACGCGTGGGCCAATGAAGCGGCTGGTGGATTCCTTGCTGATGGACGGGTCGTCCACCGACTGGATGGTGAAGCTGATCTCGTTGGTGGTAGAGGGGAGTTTCTCCGGGTCGATGGAGAGTTCCACCGGCATGGTGAAGATGTCTCCGGCTGCGACCGAGATTTCCTTCTTGCCTTCCAGGATCAGGCCGTCCATGCCCTTGGCGCCGAGCACGTAGGTGTGGTCTTTCTGGTCCTTGTTCATGATCTTCAGGCTGTACACGTTCTCGATGCGGCCTTCGGCGTTCTCGCGGTAGAGCACGCGGTCCTTGCTGACGTCGAAGCCCACCAGCGGGCGGATGACGATGGCGGTGATCAGCAGGCCGATCATGATGCACAGGGCGATGGCGTAGCCGATCAGGCGCGGGCGCACCAGGTGGGTCTTCTGGCCCGACAGGTTGTGCTCGGTGGTGTAGCTGATCAGGCCGCGCGGATAGTTCATCTTGTCCATGATGCTGTCGCAGGCGTCGATGCACGCGGCGCAGCCGATGCACTCGATCTGCAGGCCGTCACGGATGTCGATGCCGGTCGGGCAGACCTGTACGCACATGGTGCAGTCGATGCAGTCGCCCAGGCCCTGGGCCTTGTAGTCGACGGTCTTCTTGCGCGGGCCGCGCTTCTCGCCTCGACGCGGGTCATAGGAGACGATCAGGGTGTCCTTGTCGAACATTACGCTCTGGAAACGCGCGTAGGGGCACATGTAGATGCACACCTGCTCGCGCAGCCATCCGGCGTTGCCGTAGGTGGCGAGGGTGAAGAAACCGACCCAGAAATAGGCCCAGCCGTCGGCCTGGCCGGTGATCAGGTCGCTCAGAAGCTCGCGCATGGGGGCGAAGTAGCCGACGAAGGTCAGGCCGGTGATCAGGCCGATCAGCAGCCAGAGGCTGTGCTTGGCGATCTTGCGCAGCAGCTTGTTGCCGCTCATGGGGGCCTTGTCGAGCTTCATGCGCTGGTTACGGTCACCCTCCGTGACTTTCTCGCACCACATGAAGATCCACGTCCATACGCTCTGCGGGCAGGTGTAGCCGCACCAGACCCGGCCGGCGAAGACGGTGATGAAGAACAGGCCGAAGGCGCTGATGATCAACAGGCCGGAAAGAAGGATGAAGTCCTGCGGCCAGAAAGTCGCGCCGAAGATGTAGAACTTGCGCTCGGGCAGGTCCCAGAGAACCGCCTGACGACCGTTCCAGGTCAGCCACACGGTACCGAAGTAGAGCAGGAAGAGGAGGGCGCCCCCGGCCATGCGGAGGTTGCGGAAGAACCCGGTGAAGGCTCGGGTATAGATCTTTTCCCGGGAGGCATAAAGGTCGACGCTTTCACCCTTGCCCTTGGTGGGCGGAGTGACGTCCTGGACCGGAATTTGTTTGCTCATCAGTGCATTCCACGGCAGCGGGAGGGCGCCCTGTCGATACATGCCGAGAGGGTCAGAAATATGCTTGCACGCCTAACAATGATACGGCGTGGTGGGTGTTGCAACCGTGCGACAGTTGGTCGCGCAAGGAATTATGGACCCAGAAATAGAGCGGCGCCGGTGTAGAAACCGGCGCCGCTGGGTGTCGCAATGGGTGTAGGAAGGAGAGGCTTATTCGGCGCTCTTCTCGCCTTCGCCATGGGACAGGCTGTACACGTAGGCAGCGAGCAGGTGAACCTGGTCTTTGCCCAGACGCTCCAGCTGAGCCGGCATCTGGCCCTGACGGCCGTAGCGGATGGTCTGCTGCAGCTGGGCGAAACTCGAGCCGTAGATGAACGCGGCCGGGTGGGTCAGGTTCGGCGCGCCCATTGCGGCGGTGCCTTTGCCTTCAGCGCCGTGGCAAGCCACGCAGTTGGTGGAGAAGATCTTCTGACCGTTGGCAACCTGGTCGTCCGTCACGCCTTCGGGCAGCTTGCGGCCGTCCAGCTTGGTGGTGACGAAAGCGGCCACGTCGTGAACACCCTGGTCGCCGATGACTTCGCCCCAGGCCGGCATGGCCGCGTGGCGACCGCCTTCGATGGTGGCGATGATGTCCTTCGGCTCGCCGCCCCAGCGCCAGTCTTCGTCGGTCAGGTTCGGGAAGCCGTGGGCGCCCTTGGCGTCGGAGCCATGGCAGACGGAGCAGTTGGAGGCGAACAGGCGGTTACCCATTTTCAGGGCCTGCTCGTCCTTGGCCACTTCCTCGATCGGCATGGCGCCGAACTTGGCGTACAGCGGGCCGTACTTCTCATCGGCCTTGGCCATTTCCTTTTCCCACTGGTGCACACCGGTCCAGCCTTTTTCGCCGTTGGCGAATTCGGCGTTGTCCTGGTAGCCCGGCAGCAGGCCCTTCCAGTTGCCCAGGCCCGGGTACAGGGCGAGGTAGGCGAGGGCGAAGACGAAGGTGGCCACGAACAGCATGAACCACCACTTCGGCAGCGGGTTGTCGTACTCCTCGATGCCATCGAAGGCGTGGCCGACGGTTTCATCGGTGGCTTCGTTGCGCTGACCGCGACGGGTGGCGAACAGCAGCCACGCCAGGGCGAAGATGGTGCCCAGGGTAAGTACGGTGACGTACAGACTCCAGAAGGTTGTCATTCTTTGTTGCTCCTAGAAGCTTGCTCTTGCTCGACGTGCTTTTTGGCGACCGGGTCATCCGCGAAGGGCAGCAGGGCGTCTTCGTCGAAGCGCTCCTTGCGTTTGCCGCCATAGGCCCAGAGCAGGACGCCGACGAAGGCGACCATGACTACTACAGTGCCGATACCGCGAATGGTCCCGATATCCATCACTGTCACCGTTTGCTCTTGATGATGGTGCCGAGGCCTTGCAGGTAGGCGACGACAGCGTCCATCTCGGTCTTGCCTTTGACGGCGTCACGGGCACCGGCGATGTCTTCGTCGGTATAGGGCACGCCCAGCGTACGCAGGGCTTCCATTTTCTTCGCCGTGTCCTTTCCGTCGAGCTTGTTCTCCACCAGCCAGGGGTAGGAGGGCATCTTCGATTCCGGCACTACGTTGCGCGGGTTGTACAGGTGCGCACGATGCCAGTCGTCCGAGTAGCGGCCGCCGACGCGGGCCAGGTCCGGACCGGTACGCTTGGAGCCCCACAGGAACGGGTGGTCCCAGACGCTTTCGCCGGCAACGGAGTAGTGGCCGTAGCGCTCGGTCTCGGCGCGGAACGGGCGGACCATCTGCGAGTGGCAGCCTACGCAGCCTTCGCGGATGTAGATGTCACGGCCTTCCAGTTCCAGCGCGGTGCGCGGCTTCATGCCTTCGACCGGCTTGTTGGTGACGTCCTGGAAGAACAGCGGAACGATCTGGGTCAGACCGCCGATGCTCACCGCAATGACCATGAAGAAGGCCAGAAGGCCGATGTTCTTCTCGACTACTTCGTGCTTCATCAGTGAGCTCCTACAGCGGGGATCTGGGCAGCGGCATCGGCGTCAGCCTGTTTGAAACCGCGCACAGTACGGAAGGTGTTGTAGGCCATCAGCAGCATGCCGGAGGCGAAGAAGGCGCCGCCCAGTGCACGGACGATGAAGCCCGGGTGGCTGGCCTGCAGGGCTTCCACGAAGGAGTAGGTGAGGGTGCCGTCGGCGTTGATGGCGCGCCACATCAGACCCTGGGTGATGCCGTTGACCCACATGGAGGCGATGTACAGCACGGTGCCGATGGTGGCCAGCCAGAAGTGCGCGTTGATCAGGCCAACACTGTGCATCTGCTCGCGGCCAAAGACCTTCGGGATCAGGTGGTACAGGGAGCCGATGGAGATCATCGCGACCCAGCCCAGAGCGCCGGCGTGTACGTGGCCGATGGTCCAGTCGGTGTAGTGCGACAGGGAGTTGACGGTCTTGATGGCCATCATCGGGCCTTCGAAGGTGGACATGCCGTAGAAGGCCAGGGAAACCACCAGGAAGCGCAGGATCGGGTCGGTGCGCAGCTTATGCCAGGCGCCCGACAGGGTCATCATGCCGTTGATCATGCCACCCCAGCTCGGAGCCAGCAGGATCAGGGACATCACCATGCCCAGGGACTGGGCCCAGTCCGGCAGGGCGGTGTAGTGCAGGTGGTGCGGACCGGCCCAGATGTACAGGGTGATCAGCGCCCAGAAGTGCACGATGGACAGGCGATAGGAGTAGATCGGACGCTCGGCCTGCTTCGGAACGAAGTAGTACATCATGCCGAGGAAGCCGGTGGTCAGGAAGAAGCCCACGGCGTTGTGGCCGTACCACCACTGGATCATGGCGTCGGTGGCGCCGGCATAGACCGAGTAGGACTTGAACCAGGTGACCGGCAGTTCAGCGCTGTTGACGATGTGCAGCATGGCGGTGACGAGGATGAACGCGCCATAGAACCAGTTGCCCACGTAGATGTGCTTGGTCTTGCGCTTCATCACGGTGCCGAAGAACACCAGTGCGTAGGTGACCCAGACGATGGCCAGCAGGATGTCGATCGGCCATTCCAGCTCGGCGTACTCCTTGGAGGAGGTGTAGCCCAGCGGCAGGGTGATGCCGGCCAGCACGATTACCGCTTGCCAACCCCAGAAGGTAAAGGCCGCGAGGCTGTCGGAGACCAGGCGGGTCTGACAGGTGCGCTGTACGACGTAGTAGGACGTTGCGAAGAGAGCACAGCCGCCGAAGGCGAAAATCACCAGGTTGGTGTGCAGCGGACGGAGGCGGCCGAAACTGGTCCAGGGCAGGTCCAGGTTCAACTGGGGCCAAACCAACTGTGAGGCGATGTAAACACCGAGCCCCATTCCAAGTATCCCCCAGACCACCGTCATGATGGCGAACTGGCGGACGACCTTATAGTTATAAGCAGTCGGACTGATTGCTGTGCTCATTCTAAGGTTCCACGGTTTTTGGATTTTATGGACAAAAAAACGGCGGCAAGTATGGAGAAAGCAGGTGGCCATTGCAACGCGCCGGGCCTTGGCGCGGTGCCGGTTCGACGCCTGCTCCGAAGCGCTTTGCGCCGCTGTTTGCGCCTGTTTCGGATCGCACGTACCAACCTGGGAAGTGGGGCAGGTTAGTCGCGTTGCAGGTTTGCGAATGGAATCCAGCTTAGACGTGAACCGGATGGGTGTGAAGAAAGGAGATAGAGAGGGTGCGACACTTCGTCGCGATATTGCGGAGGTAAGAAACTCGCGCCCGTTTTAATGGGCGCGAGTTGGGGGCGGGGAGTTTACTTCGCCTGGCCGGAGATGTTGTAGATGTAACCGGCAAGAATGTGCACTTTATCTTTGCCCAGGTATTGCTCCTGCGCCGGCATCTGGCCCTGGCGGCCGTGACGGATGGTCTGCTGCAGTTGCGCGTAGCTGGAACCGTAGATGAAGGCGCCCGGATGGGTCAGGTCAGGCGCGCCCATGATCGGGTTGCCCTTGCCTTCCGGACCGTGGCAGGCGACGCAGGTGGTGGCGAACAGCTTGCCACCGTTGTCGACGTTCTCCGCGGTCACGCCTTCGGGCAGCTTGCGGCCGTCCAGATTGGCAGTGACAAACGCGGCGACGTCCTGAACGCCTTTCTCACCCAGTACTTCGCCCCAGGCCGGCATGGCAGCATGGCGACCGCCGAGGATGGTGGTCTCGATGTCCTGGGCGGTGCCGCCCCAGCGCCAGTCGCTGTCGGTCAGGTTCGGGAAGCCCTGGGCACCCTTGGCATCCGAGCCATGGCAGATGGAGCAGTAGGTGGCGAAGAGGCGTTCGCCCATTTTCATGGCTTGCGGGTCTTTCGCCACTTCTTCCACGGGCATGGCAGCGTATTTGGCGAAGATGGGGCCGTATTTTTCCTTGGCCAGGGCTTCTTCGCGCTCCCATTGCTTGTCCTGGGTCCAGCCGCCGTCGTAGCCCGGCAGGATGCCTTTCCAGGTGCCCAGGCCCGGGTAAAGGACCAGGTAGCCGGCAGCGAACACGATGGTGCCGACGAACAGCAGGAACCACCACTTCGGCAGCGGGTTGTCGTACTCCTCGATGCCGTCGAAGGCGTGGCCCATGGTCTGGTCGGTGGTGTTCGACGACTGCCCGCTGCGGGTGGCGAATACCAGCCACAGCAGGGCGATCAGCGAGCCGACTGTTAGAACGGTGATGTACAGACTCCAGAAGGTAGTCATGCGTTGTTGCTCCTAGAAGCTTGCTCTTGCTCAGCGTGACGCTTGGCTGCCGGGTCATCCGCGAAGGGCAGCAGCGCATCTTCATCGAAGCGCTCCTTGCGTTTGCCGCCGTAAGCCCAGAGCAGTACGCCGACAAAGGCCACCATCACGATGACGGTGCCGAGGCCGCGAATGGTCCCGATATCCATGCTGTCACCGCTTGTTCTTGATGGAGGTGCCGAGGACCTGCAGGTACGCGACCACCGCGTCCATTTCGGTCTTCCCCTTGACGGAATCGCTGGCGCCAGCGATGTCGTCGTCCGTGTAGGGCACGCCCATGACACGCATCACTTCCAGTTTCTTCGCCGTGTCCTTGCCGTCGAGCTTGTTCTCGACCAGCCAGGGGTAGGCGGGCATTTTCGATTCCGGCACCACGTTGCGCGGGTTGTAGAGGTGCGCGCGGTGCCAGTCGTCCGAGTAGCGACCGCCGACGCGGGCCAGGTCCGGACCGGTACGCTTGGAACCCCACAGGAACGGGTGGTCCCAGACGCTTTCGCCGGCGACGGAGTAGTGGCCGTAGCGCTCGGTCTCGGCGCGGAACGGACGGATCATCTGCGAGTGGCAGCCGACGCAGCCTTCGCGGATGTAGACGTCACGGCCTTCCAGTTGCAGCGCGGTGTAGGGCTTCATGCCTTCCACCGGGGTGTTGGTGACGTCCTGGAAGAACAGCGGGACGATCTGGGTCAGGCCGCCGATGCTCACCGCGACAGCCATGCACAGAGCCAGCAGGCCGACGTTTTTCTCGAGTACTTCGTGTTTCATGTCGGTCTCCTCAGGCCATCTGCGCCGCGGCTTGCATTTCAGCCGGCTTGGCGGCAGCGACGGTACGCCAGACGTTGTAGGCCATGACCAGCATGCCCAGCAGGAAGATGGCACCACCGATCATCCGCACGATGAAGCCGGGGTGGCCGGCGGCCAGGGCTTCGACGAAGGAGTAGGTGAGGGTGCCGTCGGAGTTCACCGCACGCCACATCAGGCCCTGGGTGATGCCGTTGACCCACATGGAGGCGATGTACAGCACGGTGCCGATGGTGGCCAGCCAGAAGTGGGTGTTGATCAGGCCCACGCTGTGCATCTGCTCGCGACCGAAGACCTTCGGTATCAGGTGGTAAAGCGAGCCGATGGAGACCATGGCTACCCAGCCCAGAGCGCCGGCGTGTACGTGGCCGATGGTCCAGTCGGTGTAGTGGGAGAGGGCATTGACGGTCTTGATGGCCATCATCGGGCCTTCGAAGGTGGACATGCCGTAGAAGGCCAGGGAAACCACCAGGAAGCGCAGGATCGGGTCGGTGCGCAGCTTATGCCAGGCGCCGGAGAGGGTCATCATGCCGTTGATCATGCCGCCCCAGCTCGGAGCCAGCAGGATCAGGGACATCACCATGCCCAGGGACTGGGCCCAGTCCGGCAGCGCGGTGTAGTGCAGGTGGTGCGGACCGGCCCAGATGTAGACGGCGATCAGCGCCCAGAAGTGCACGATGGACAGGCGGTAGGAGTAGACCGGACGCTCGGCCTGCTTGGGAACGAAGTAGTACATCATCCCCAGGAAGCCGGCGGTCAGGAAGAAGCCCACGGCGTTGTGGCCGTACCACCACTGGATCATGGCGTCAGTGGCGCCCGAGTACAGCGAGTAGGACTTGGTCAGGCTGACCGGGATTTCCAGGTTGTTGACCACGTGCAGGATGGCCACGGTCAGGATGAAGCCGCCGAAGAACCAGTTGCCCACATAGATGTGCTTGGTCTTGCGCTTCATCAGCGTGCCGAAGAAGACGATGGCGTAGGAAACCCAGACGATGGTGATCAGGATGTCGATCGGCCATTCCAGCTCGGCGTACTCCTTGGACGAGGTGTAGCCCAGCGGCAGAGTGATGGCGGCACACAGGATCACCAGCTGCCAACCCCAGAAGGTGAAGGAAGCGAGCGGGCCTGCGAACAGGCGGGTCTGGCAGGTACGCTGCACCGAGTAGTAGCTGGTGGCGAACAGTGCGCAGCCGCCGAAGGCGAAGATCACCGCGTTGGTATGCAGCGGACGCAGGCGGCCGAAGCTCGTCCACGGTAAGCCGAGGTTAAGGTCCGGCCACACCAGTTGAGCGGCGATCAGGACACCGACGGCCATGCCGACGATCCCCCACACCACTGTCATAATGGCGAACTGGCGGACCACCTTATAGTTATAAGCGGTCTGATTGGTTGTGCTCATTTATGGGCTTCCATCCACGGTTATGGGCTATGCCCATCCCGGCAAGGTTTTTTACGGCTTACGGCGTATGCCGCCCCTCCCCCTTGGGATAGGTACTAATTTCGAAATTAGCGGAGTGAAGGATGGATAAAGGCACTTCCCGGAATATTGATTCGGATCAACTGGCGCCTGAGACCTCTGTCGCGCACGCCTGCGGTGCTTTGTCGCTGCTGCGGAACCCGGCACGCGGCGAACTGTCTGCGACGCTGGTTCTGGCCCATGGCGCAGGTGCGCCGATGGACAGTCCATTCATGGACGATATCGCCGCGCGGCTGGTCGAACGGGGTATCTCGGTGGTGCGCTTCGAGTTCCCCTATATGGCTATGCGCCGGGAGGACGGAAGGCGTCGGCCGCCGAATCCGCAGAACCAACTGCTGGCCTGCTGGCGGCAGGTCTACGCGCAGATGCGCGCCGAGGTGCCGGGCATGCTGGCGATCGGCGGCAAGTCCATGGGCGGACGGATGGCCAGCCTGTTGGCGGACGAACTGGGTGCCGATGCGCTGGTCTGCCTCGGCTATCCGTTCTATGCCGCCGGCAAACCCGAGAAGCCGCGCGTCGCTCATCTCGCCGAGCTGAAGACGCCGACCCTGATCGTTCAGGGCGAGCGTGATGCGTTGGGCGATCGCCCAACGGTAGAGGGCTACTCGCTGTCATCGGCAATCCAGCTTTACTGGCTGGCTGCCGCTGACCACGATCTGAAGCCGCTGAAGGCCTCTGGGCTCACCCACGAGCAGCATCTGGAAAGCACTGCCGCACGGATCGAAGCGTTCCTATTGCGCTAATCGGTCCTTAATGCAGGCGCTCCTATCCTCGCCGGCGTCGGCTCCCAGCAGTCGACGCCCCCGCTTCCAGAGGACAGGCTGAACGCTGCCATGAACCACGATTACGCTGAACGCATTGCCACCCAACCCCACCGATTTTCCCCCGGCGCCGCGCACAGCCTGTTGCTGACTGGCGCGACTGGCTTCCTTGGCGGGTCCGTCGCCGCCCACCTGATCGCCGACGGCCACAGTGCGGCGCTGCTGTTCCTGGTCCGTGCCGAATCACCGGCCCAGGGCCTGGAGCGGTTGCGCGACAACCTGCGCCTGCATTGCGTGCCGGAGGCCGCCCTGGATCGCCTGCAGGACAGCCAGATCCTCTGCGGCGACCTGCTCGACACCGCCTGGATGCAGGGCGAGCGTGCCCGCCTGATGCGCGTGGAGCAGGTAATCAACTGCGCGGCGGTGGCGTCATTCTCGAAGAACCCGAGCATCTGGCCGGTGAATGTCGAGGGGACCTTCGCGTTCGCACGCCTGCTCAGCCAGTCGCGCAATCTCAAGCGCTTCCTTCATGTGGGCACCGCCATGTGCTGTGGTCCGCAGCGTGAGTCGCCGGTGCGCGAGTCCTGGGATTTCCCCGACAGCGACGAGCAATTGGTGGACTACACCGCGTCGAAGGCGGAGATCGAACGCCGCATGCGTGAAGAGCTGCCGTCGCTGCCGTTGGTGGTGGCACGTCCCTCCATCGTGGTCGGCCATCGCGAGCTGGGCTGTCGCGCCTCGGGGAGCATCTTCTGGGTGTTCCGCATGGGCTTCGCCCTGGAGAGCTTCACGTGCGGCCTGGATGAGCAGATCGACGTGATTCCGGTGGACTACTGCGCCGAAGCGCTGGTCGCCCTGGCGCTCAAGCCGACGCTGAGCCACAGCCTCTACCACATCTCCGCGGGCAACGGTTCGGCGTGCACCTTCGGCGAGATCGACCAGGCCTATGCCGACGCCCGCGGCGAGGAGCCGGTGGGCCAGCGCTACCGCAAGGTCAGCAGCGAAGACCTGCGCGAACTGGCCGGCAGCTTCGAGAGCCGCATCGGCAAGGCCAACCCGCGCCTGGTGCTGCGGGCGCTGCGCCTGTACAGCGGTTTCGCCGACCTCAACTACCTGTTCGATAACCAGCGCCTGCTGGACGAAGGCATCGCTGCACCGCCGCGCTTCACCGACTACGTCGACGTGTGCGTACATTCCTCGCGGGACGTGAGCATTCCGGCGCAGATGCAGTGGGATTTCAAGTAGCGCTCAGACCCATGCCGTGGGAGCGGGCTTCGCCCGCGATCGCGCGCTGGGCTCGCTCCTACAGGTAGTCTCGACTGAATCAGCGGTTGAATCGCTCCACCAGCGAATACTGGCGGTGCGCCGTCTGCGTCAGCTCTTCGCTGAGCAGGGCCGTACGCTGAGCTTCGCCGGAGGTCTGGTCGGCGAGGTTGGCGATGGTGCTGATGTTGCGGTTGATCTCTTCGGCCACGGCGCTCTGCTCCTCCGCAGCGGCGGCGATCTGGGTAGTCATCTCGGTGATATTGGCGACCGCGTCGCTGATGCCCACCAGGGCGCTGTCCGCCTGCAGCACACGCTCCACGCCTTCGTCCGCCTGACGACGACCGGAGTCCATGGCGCGCACCGCCTCGGTGGCAGTGTTCTGCAGGTTGGCAATCAGCTGATGAATCTGCCCGGTGGACTCCGCGGTACGCTGGGCCAACTGGCGCACCTCGTCGGCCACCACGGCAAACCCACGTCCCATCTCGCCGGCGCGGGCCGCCTCGATGGCCGCGTTCAGGGCCAGCAGGTTGGTCTGGTCGGCGATGCCCTTGATCACGTCCACCACGCCGCCGATCTGCTCGCTGTCGCGGGCCAGTTGGCTGACCGCTTCGCCGGTCTCGCCCACGGAGCTGGACAGGCGCTGCATGGCCTCGCGCGTCTCGGCGGCGATCTGCCGGCCTTCGGTAGTCAGGTCGTTGGCCTGGCGGGTGGCGTCGGCGGTGCGCTGCACGTTGTCGGCCACCTCCTGGGTGGTCGCTGCCATCTGGTTGACGGCGGTGGCGACCTGCTCGGTTTCCTGGCGCTGGCGGTCCAGGCCGGCGGAACTGTGGTGGGCCAGCGAGTCGGCTTCCCGGGCCTGCTCGGTCAGGGTTTCGGCGGTGTCCTGTAGACGGGTCAGGCAGGTCTTGAGGCGTGCCTCCTGGCTGAGGATCGACATTTCCAGGCGTGCCTGGGCACCACGGCTGTCGGTGTACATCTGCGCGATCAACGGGTCGGAGGTGGTCTGCTCGGCCAGGCGCAGCAGGCGCTTGAGCCCCCGTTGCTGCCAGCCGAGGCCGGCCAGGCCCAGCGGAATGGAGAGCAGGGCGGCCAGCAGGAAGCCCCAGGAAGAGTTCAGCCAGACGCCGACGAGGAAGCCGATCTGGCCGACCAGGATGAACGGCAGCCAGTCCAGTAGCACCGGCAACCAGCGATCACGGGCGGGAATGGCCGACTTCCCGGCATTGATTCGCGCATACAGCGCCTCGGCGCGGCGTACCTGTTCGGCGGTGGGTTTCACCCGTACCGATTCATAGCCGACGATCTCGTTGCGCTCGTAGATGGGTGTGACGTAAGCGCTGACCCAGTAGTGGTCGCCGTTCTTGCAGCGGTTCTTGACGATGCCCATCCACGGACGGCCCTTCTTCAGGGTTGCCCACATGTGCGCGAAGACCGCCGAGGGCACGTCCGGATGGCGTACCAGATTGTGCGGCGCGCCGACCAGTTCCTCGCGGGTGAAGCCGCTGATGGCGGTGAAGGCGTCGTTGGCGTAGCTGATGACGCCGCGGGCGTCGGTGGTGGAGATCAGCCGCTGTTCGGCAGGGAAGGTGCGTTCACGCTGGGTGATCGGCTGGTTGTTGCGCATCAGGCTGGGATCCCGGAGAAAGGCGAATTGGTACGTCTGTCCAGCTTATCGGCCGCCGGATCGGAAATTTGATGGCAATCACAAAAAAATGTCAGAAGAGTGACGCCGAGAGAATGACGATAGCGCATCGCCACTGGTCACGGAAATGAAACGAAAGAAGGAGGGCGGCGGCCCGTTGCAGGCCGCCGCACCGCTTTAGATCAGGCTTCGCAGCACGTAGTGGAGGATGCCGCCAGCCTTGAAGTACTCGACTTCATTCTGGGTGTCGATGCGGCAGAGCACCTCGAAGTTGTCCTGGCTGCCGTCTTCGCGTTTCACGTCGACCTTGAGGTTCATGTGCGGCTTCAGCTCGGCCGACAGGCCGCTGATGCTGAGCACTTCCTTGCCGGTCAGCTTCAGTGCCTTGCGGTCCTGGCCGTCCTTGAACTGCAACGGCAGTACGCCCATGCCCACCAGGTTGGAGCGGTGGATGCGCTCGAAGCTCTCGGCGATCACCGCCTTCACCCCCAGCAGGTTGGTGCCCTTGGCGGCCCAGTCGCGGGACGATCCGGTGCCGTATTCCTTGCCGGCGACGATGACCAGCGGCGTGCCGTCCTGCTGGTAGCGCATGGCGGCGTCGTAGATCGCCAGCTTGTCGCCGGTGGGGACGTAGAGCGTGTTACCGCCTTCCTCGCCGCCGAGCATCTCGTTCTTGATGCGGATGTTGGCGAAGGTGCCGCGCATCATCACCTCATGGTTCCCACGGCGCGAGCCGTAGGAGTTGAAGTCGGCGTAGGCCACACCATGCTCGCTGAGGTAGCGACCGGCCGGGCTGTCCTTCTTGATGTTGCCGGCGGGGGAGATGTGGTCGGTGGTCACCGAGTCGCCCAGTACCGCGAGGATGTTGGCGCCCTTGATGTCCTCGACCTTTGGCGGTGCTTCGGCGATGTGCTCGAAGAACGGCGGATGCTGGATGTAGGTGGAATCGTTCTGCCAGGTGTAGGTCTTGGCGTCCGGCACCTGGATGGCGCGCCATTTCTCATCGCCCTGGAAGACTTCGGCGTACTCCTTGTGGAACATTGCCGTGTCGACTTTCTGAATCGCCTCGGCGATTTCCTGCTGGGTCGGCCAGATGTCCTTCAGATAGACCGGCTTGCCGTCCTTGCCGGTGCCCAACGGGTCTTTCGTCAGGTCGGTGCGCACCGTGCCGGCCAGTGCGTAGGCCACTACCAGTGGCGGCGAAGCCAGCCAGTTGGTCTTCACCAGCGGGTGCACGCGGCCCTCGAAGTTGCGGTTGCCGGAAAGCACCGAGGCGACGGTCAGGTCCGCCTGCTGGATGGCCTTCTCGATGGGCTCCAGCAGTGGGCCGGAGTTGCCGATGCAGGTGGTGCAGCCGTAGCCCACCAGGTCGAAGCCCAGTTCGTCCAGGTAGCGGGTCAGGCCGGCGGCATGGAAGTACTCGGTGACCACCTTGGAGCCTGGGGCCAGCGAACTCTTCACCCAGGGCTTGCGTTGCAGCCCTTTCTCCAGCGCCTTCTTGGCCAGCAGGCCGGCGGCCATCATCACACTGGGGTTGGAGGTGTTGGTGCAGGAGGTGATGGCGGCGATGGCCACGGCACCATTCTTCAGCCGGTAGGTATGACCGTCGTGCTGGTAGTCGGCCTCGCCGGTCTGGGCTGCCGCGCCCACGGCGGCGCCACCGCCACCTTCGCTGAGCAGACGGCCCTCCTCGGTGGAGGCGGGTTTGATCTGCAGACCGAGGAAGTCATCGAAGGCCTGGCTGACATGGCCGAGGGCGACGCGGTCCTGCGGGCGCTTGGGCCCGGCCAGGCTGGCTTCGACGTCGCCCATGTCCAGTTGCAGGGAATCGGTGAACACTGGCTCGTGGCCTTTCTCGCGCCACAAGCCCTGAGCCTTGCTGTAGGCCTCCACCAGTCTGACGGCGTCGTCCGGTCGGCCGGACAGGCGCAGGTAGCCCAGGGTGATGTCGTCCACCGGGAAGAAGCCACAGGTGGCGCCGTATTCCGGCGCCATGTTGGCGATGGTGGCGCGGTCGGCCAGTGGCAGGTCGGCGAGGCCGTCACCGTAGAATTCGACGAATTTTCCGACGACGCCTTTCTTGCGCAGCATCTGCGTGACGGTCAGGACCAGGTCGGTGGCGGTGATGCCTTCCTTCAGCTTGCCGGTGAGCTTGAAGCCGATCACCTCGGGAATCAGCATCGAGACCGGCTGGCCGAGCATGGCCGCTTCCGCCTCGATGCCCCCCACGCCCCAGCCGAGCACGCCGAGGCCGTTGATCATGGTGGTGTGGGAGTCGGTGCCGACCAGGGTGTCGGGGAAGGCGTAGGTGCGGCCGTCCTCGTCCTTGGTCCATACGGTGCGTCCCAGGTACTCCAGGTTGACCTGGTGGCAGATGCCGGTGCCCGGCGGCACCACGCGGAAGTTGTCGAAGGCGTTCTGTCCCCAGCGCAGGAAGGCGTAGCGTTCTCCGTTGCGCTCCATCTCGATCTCGACGTTCTGGGCAAAGGCGGACTGGCTGGCGAACTTGTCCACCATCACCGAGTGGTCGATGACCAGGTCGACGGGGGACAGCGGGTTGATCTTCTGCGGGTCGCCGCCGGCCTTGGCCATGGCGTCGCGCATGGCGGCGAGGTCGACCACCGCCGGCACGCCGGTGAAGTCCTGCATCAGCACGCGGGCAGGGCGGTACTGGATCTCGCGTTCGGAGCTGCGAGTCTTCAGCCAGCCGGCCAGGGCTTTGAGATCGTCGCCGGTGACGGTGTTGTCGTCCTCCCAGCGCAACAGGTTTTCCAGCAGGACTTTCAGGGACATCGGCAGCTTGCCCAGGTCCCCCAGGCTCTTCGCCGCTTCGGGCAGGCTGTAGTAGTGATAGGTCTTGCCGGCGACCTCCAGGGTGCGCAGGCTGTTCAGGCTATCCACTGCGGGCATGACATTCTCCTCAGGCTTGGATTCTGCTCGTGATCGGCAGCGCGGCCGATACGACGGTGCACTGGCGATACTTGGCGAAGCAGGGCGCTAACGTCCTGATCTATCGCAGGCCTGTTCCATCTGGACAGGCCGCGATCGGTGGCACTCTTCGCCAGGCAGGGCAATCTCGGGCAGTCTTCTGGCGGGCTGGGCCAGATCACTCAAGCTAGACCGCCCGAAGGGGTATTGCCATCTGTTCTGGACCCTCGGTTCTCGGCTGGGGTTCAGAACAAGTGACCTTGCTCGCGGGAGATTTCCGGCGAATCTGCATGAAACCTTCGCGGGCAGCCTCTATAGTGCGCGGCCGAGGAGACACGCCGATGAATACCCTGTTACTGCACTGCCGCCCGGGCTTCGAGAATGAGGTTTGCGCGGAACTGTCCGAGCACGCCGCGCGCCTGGACATTCCCGGTTACGCGCGGGCCAAGCCGGCCACCGCCTATGCCGAATTCATCTGCATGGACGAGGACGGCGCCGATCGCCTGATGCGTCAATTGCGCTTCTCCGACCTGATCTTCCCGCGCCAGTGGGCCCGTGGTAACGGCTTCACTGCGCTGCCGGAAACGGACCGCATCGGTGCGATCCTCGAAGCCCTGGCCGGCTTCCCGCCGTGCGGCAGCCTCTGGCTGGAGGTGTTCGACACCAATGACGGCAAGGAGCTCTCGACCTTCTGCCGCAAGTTCGAGAAGCCTCTGCGCACTGCGCTGATGAAAGCCGGCAAGCTGGTGGAAGACCCGAGCCTGCCGCGCCTGCTGTTGACCTTCCGCTCCGGCCGCGAGGCCTTCATCGGCCTGGCGGAGGCGCGCAACTGCGCCATGTGGCCGATGGGGATTCCGCGTCTGAAGTTCCCCCGTGAGGCGCCCAGTCGCTCCACGCTGAAGCTGGAAGAGGCCTGGCACCACTTCATTCCCCGCGCCGACTGGGACCGCCGCCTGGCGCCGGACATGCTGGCCGTGGACCTGGGCGCATCGCCCGGCGGCTGGACCTGGCAGCTGGTCAACCGGGAGATGCGCGTCGTCGCCGTGGACAACGGGCCGATGGCGGAGAACCTGATGTATTCCGGCCTGGTCGAGCACCAGCGCGTCGACGGATACGCCTTCCGTCCGCGCCAGCGCATGGACTGGATGGTCTGTGACATCGTCGAGAAGCCCGCACGCACCGGAGCGATGATCGAAACCTGGATCGGCGAAGGGCTGTGCCGCGAGGCCATCGTCAACCTCAAGCTGCCGATGAAGCAGCGCTACGCCGAGGTGCGACGCATCCTCGACCGCCTGGAGGAGTCCTTCCGCGAGCGTGGCCTGAAGGTGCAGGTCGGCTGCAAGCAGCTCTATCACGACCGCGAGGAAGTGACCTGCCACCTGCGTCGTCTCGAGAAGGGCGACCGCTAGCGACGCGGAACTGCCCGGTCACGCCACCCGACCTTCGGTGACTTGCCGTGCCGCCCGGCATTGCCCATGCTGTGCGGCGCGAGATCCTCCGGAGACCTTCGTGAAGCGAAAGTTGCCCTCCCTCCTGGGCAGTTACAGCCGCATGCTGCTGCCACGCCGCGGCCTCGGCCGCGATGAGCGCGTGCCCTACCTGGCGATGGACAGCCGCACCCTCACGTTCGACCTGCGCCACCTGCGCGCGTATCGCCAGCACTTCGGCCTCGACCCGGCGCTGGGCGTGCCGTTCCTCTATCCGCAGGTCATCAGCCTGCCGCTGCACCTGCGCCTGCTCAGTCGTTCGCGCATGCCGCTGTCGGTGGTCGGCCTGATCCACCTGCGCAGCCATATCCAGCGCTACCGCATGCTCGACGAAAACGAGCCGCTGCAGTTCGACTGCCGCATCCTCACCAGCCGTCGCAGCGAGTTGGGCCTGGAGGTGGATCTGGTCACCGAGGCCTGGCACCACGACATGCTTTACTGGCAGTCGATCACCACCTACCTGCGCCGCGGCGACTTCCTCGATGACGGGAGCGAGCCCGACCCGCTGCCGGAGCGCGCCCAGTGGCATACCCTGGACGCGCCAGTGCATTCCGGCGTGCAGTGGCGCGTGCCGAAGATCGTCGGCTGGCGCTACGCGGGGTTGAGCGGCGACTTCAACCCGCTGCACCTGTCGCGGCTGATGGCCTCTCACTACGGTTTCGGCAAACCCTTTGCCCACGGTATGTGGGGGCTGGCGCGCAGCCTGACCGGCCGCCGCCTGGCCGAGAACGTACGCCTGGATGCCCACTTCAAGGCACCGCTGCCGCTGGGCAGCCAGGTGAAGCAGAGCTACCGGCGACTGGGCAAGAAGGAGCAGTGGGCACTGCTGCCCGCCGAGGGCGACGGCCAGCCGATGCTGCTGGCACAGCTGGACGAGGCGCCGGACGGGCCGCTGCGCTAGTCGTATCTCAGGGACGAGCGGCTGCGGCTTTGTTCGCGAGCACGCTCGCTCCTAGGAAGAGCGTCCCGACGCACACCTGTAGGAGCGAGCGCGCTCGCGAACCACACGGCAGAGGCGTCAGCGGCGTGCGGCGACGCGAGGATGCAGCGGGATGAGGCTGGGTAGTTGCACTTCGCCCTCCAACTGCACTGGCGAGAAGCGCCAGGAACTGTTGAACAGGTACTGGTCGCTGAATCCGCTCAGCAGCAAGCCGATCTCATCCCCTGGCGCGAGGCTGGTGCTGACGGCGTTCAGGCGTGTGCTGCCCTGATTCACCAAAGGCTTCACCTGTTCGTCCAGGCGGCGCGTGCGGCCATCGACGCTGCGGATCGCCAGCGCTGCGAATACCTGCGCGTCGGGGCGCTCGGTCAGCGGCTGGCTGAGGTGGATTTCGGCGCTGCCGAGCAGGGCGCTGGGCTCGCTGACGTGCAGCAGGGGGACGAAGCGCGACGGTTGCAGCAGGCCGCTTACCGCCGGGCGGATGGCTGTGGCCGGTAATGCCACGGTGGGGCCGGGAGACGGCAGGTCGTCCAGTGCGACGCCCTGGTCGAGATCGAGGCTGATGCACAGGTCCGGTACGCCATCGGCGGCACCGGGGCGCTTGCGCAGTTTCTCCTCGTACCAGGCGACGATGCCGGTATAGAGGTTGATCGCCCGTGAGCCGCAATGGATCACCGGCTCGTTGTTGAACGGCGGCAGCCCGCTCCACGCTTGCAGCGGCGGTGGCAGGATGTGCCCGCCCTGCATGCCCAGCAGGCGCACGTCGGCCGGGCCCTGCTTCAGGCATTGGCGGATCTGCAGGCCCTGGTCCAGCGGGAACAGGGTGTCGCGCAGGCCCTGGATCAGCAGGGCGTCCGCATGGGGCAGGCGACCGGCCGCGCAATAGCTGGCGAGGCTGTTGGCGTGCAGCTCGGCCTGTACTGGTGGCGCCATGCGTCCGCCGGTGGTGTGCAGGTAATCGGCCTGGACAAACTTGCCCAGGTCATAGCCGGTGGCCAGGCCCAGGCTCACCAGCACGCCGCCCCAGCCGATCTTCAACTGGCCGTCCGGCGCCAGGGCATCGGCCAGGTCGTACCAGGTGGCAATGGGCACGATGGCGTCGATGCGCGGGTCTTCCGCCGAGGCCAGCAGTTGCACGGCGCCCCCGTAGCTTTCGCCGAGCATGCCGACGCGCGGATCGTTCGGGCCGTCCAGGGTCAGCCGCGCCAGGTGTGTCGCGGCCCAGTCGATTACCGCGCTGGCGTCCTGCACCTCGAACTGCGGGTTCATCATCTCGATGCGCCCGTCGCTGCCGCCCCAGCCGCGCTGGTCGTAGCTGACCACCCAGAAACCGGCCTTCCAGGCACGCAGCGCAGCGCGACCGGACATCATGTTCTTGCCGTAGTAGCCGTCCGGCCCGGTCACCCGCCAGCCGCCCCAGCCATGGGTGTGGACGATCAGCGGAGCGCTCTCGCCGGCTTTCAGCGCCGGCTGGAACACGGTGGCGGAGAGCCGGGTACCGTCGCGGGCGATGATGACGGCTTCGAACCAGCTGGCCGGCAGGTCCTGGCCGGCGCTGGCGTTGAAGTCGGGGACCTGGTCGCGGGCGGCGCAGCCGGCGAGCAGCACGAGACACAGGCAGAGGAGGGCGCGCATCGGGGCTCCAGTCGAGAGGCGGCTATCCGGGCGGACAGCGCAGGCGAATGCGCCAGCATGCCCGGCGTGCGCAGCGCCTACCCCCAACCAAGGTTCGGTGACCCGGACGGACGCGGGGTGACCGCGCGGTGCGCTTTGCGCGAGAATATGCCATTCGTTTTTCTGGAGTTCCGCGATGTCCCAGCCTGTCGATGCGATTCTCGACGCCACCGGCCTGAACTGCCCCGAGCCGGTCATGATGCTGCACAACAAGGTGCGCGACCTGCCGGCCGGCGGCCTGCTCAAGGTGATCGCCACCGATCCGTCCACCCGCCGCGACATCCCCAAGTTCTGCGTCTTCCTCGGCCACGAGCTGGTGGAGCAGCAGGAAGAGGCGGGCACCTACCTGTACTGGATTCGCAAGAAGGCGGAGTGAGTACTGCGCTGAATCTCAGCCGCAGGACCTGCCGGATTTTGTAGGAGCGAGCTTGCTCGCGAACCGCATAGCGCATGCGCCGCCAGGGAATATGTTCGCGAGCAGGCCCGCTCCTGCTGGGTTGGGTTCTTCAGCTGCCTACGGGCCGCGCGGCGATGCGCTGGGCGATCATCCGGCCGATCAGCGCGACGAAGGTCAGGGCGATCAGCACCACCGAGATGGCCGCCACGGCCGGGTCGATGTTGTCGCGCAGGCCGGACCAGATCTGCCGGGGCAGGGTGTTGACCTCGGTGCTGGTGACGAACAGGGTCACCGCGATCTCTTCCCAGGACAGCGCAAAGCACAGCAGCGCCGTGCTCGCCACGCCCAGCTTGAGGTTCGGCAGCACCACCATGAAGGTGGTCTGGCCCAGGCTCGCGCCAAGGTTTCGCGCGGCCAGCTCGATGCGCCGGTCCAGTTGGCTCAGCGCCACCAGCATGGTCACCACGCCGTAGGGCACGACCATCACGATGTGCGCGATGGTCAGGCCGAACAGGGTGTCATAGCCCAGGCCGGGGGCGAACTGGCTGACCTTGGTTTCCATGAAGTACAGGACCATCGCCGAGATCATCGGCGGGATCGCCATGGGCAGTAGCACCAGGCCGATCAGCAGGGTCGCCAGGCGCGAGCGCAGGTACCAGATGCCGAGGCTGAAGCTGACGGCCAGCGCCGTCGCAATCACACAGGTGGCGGTGGCGACGACCAGGCTCTGGCTGATTGCCGAGAGCCATTCCGGGCTGTCCAGCAACGCCTGATAGTGGCGCAGCGACCAGTTGCCATTGGGCATCGACAGGAAGCGCTTGCTGGTGAAGGACACCGGGATCACCGCCAGCAGCGGGAAGACCATGAAGATCATCGCCATGGTCGCCAGTAGGCGGCTCGGTGCCTTGGTTTCGTGTGCATTCATCTCTGCGGCTCCTTATCCCACCAGCTTGTCGACGCGGGTCATGCGCAGCAGCGCCCAGATCATCCCGCTGACCAGCGCCAGCAGCACCACCGAGAGCGCGGCGCCCAGGCCCCAGTTGCTGGTCTGGAACATCTGCAGGTAGACATACTCGGCCACCATCACGGTCTGTCCGCCGCCGAGGATCGCCGGGGTGATGAAGAAGCCCAGGCAGAACACGAAGACGATGATGAACGCGCCGAGGATGCCGGGGATGGTCTGCGGCACGAAGATGCTCCAGAAGGTGCGCATCTGCCCGGCGCCCAGGCCGCGCGCGGCCAGCAGCACGCGCGGGTCGAGGCGACGCATGGTGGAGACCAGCGGGAACAGCGCGAAGGGCACCATGAAGTGGACCATGCCGATCACCACGCCCAGCTCGTTGCGGGTGAGCTGCAAGGGCTCGCTGGTGATCCCCAGGTACTGCAGCCAGTCGTTGAGCAGCCCGTTGCTGCGCAGGGCGATCAGCCAGCCGAAGGCGCGCACCAGCACCGAGAGCCAGAACGGGATGAACACGCAGATTTCCACCACGCGCTGCCAGAACGGCGGGCTGTAGACCCAGCAGTAGGCCATCAGGTAGGCGATCAGCAGGGACACCACGCTGACCGTGGTGCACAGGCGGAAGGTCCGCCAGAGCACGTCGTGGATCGCCGGGTCCGTCATGATCCGCTGGTACTGCTCGATCCCCGGTTCCGGCAGGGTCACGCTCCAGCCGAGCACGCCGAGAAAGGGCAGTACGTAGAACACGAACAGGACGATCGGCAGCGGCAGCAGCAGGGCGCCCAGCTTCAGCCGCGAGGGGGCGTTATCGGCCATGACCTGCGCTCCGCATCACTTGGAAATGTGGGTCAGGTATTGCTCCAGGGTTGCCGCGTAATGGTCGGTGTACCACTCGTGGCTGAGCATTACCTGCTTGGGCAGGTTGGACGGATCGGTGCAGTTCAGGTGCTTGCGGTCGTCCGGGATCAGCGCGGCGGCGGCGGGGTTGGCCGGGCCGTTGCCGAACATCTTGAACAGCTCCACCTGAGACTGCGGGTCCTGGGCGTAGGCGATGAACTTCATGGCGGCTTCGGTGCCGGCCGGATTGCCCTTGAGCACGCCCCAGTTGCTGCAGCCCAGCAGGGCGTTGTCAAAGGTCCACTTGATGCGGTCTTCGCTGTCCTCGGTGATCACCTGGGCGCGGGTGTTCCAGATGGCACCCATGGAGACTTCGCCCTCGATCAGCAGTTGCTGGGTCTCCGCGCCCGAGCCCCAGAAGGCCAGCACGTGGGGCTTGAGCTCCTCGATCTTTTTCATGGCGCGCGGGACGTCCAGCGGGTAGAGCTTGTCCGGCGCCACGCCGTCGGCCAGCAGCGCGGCCTCGAGCATGCCGTTCATCCACTTGTAGAGGGTGCGCTTGCCGGGGAAGGTCTTCACGTCCCAGAAGTCGGCCCAGGTCTTGGGTGCCTTGTCGCCGAAGCGCTCGCTGTCGTAGGCGATCACGTAGCTGAGCATGTAGTCGGCGATCCCGTATTCGTAGGCGAAGCCGGGCAGCACCTTGTCCTTGGACACCACGTTGTAGTCGATGGGCTGCACCAGGCCTTCCTTGCCGAGGTTCTGCAGGATCGAGCTTTCCGCGTCGACCACGTCCCAGCTCACCCGGCCGCTGGACAGCTGGGTGCGGATGGCGCCCTCGGTCGGGCCGCTGCCGTCGATCTTGGTGGGAATACCGGTGGCCTTGGAGAACCCCTCGGTCCAGGCCTTGCCGAACGCCTTGATGGCGTCGCCGCCCCAGTTCACCACCACCAGCGGCTTGTCGCCGGCGGCGAAGCTCACACCGCTGCGCAACGCCAGCGGCAGGGCGGCCATCAGGCCCATGCCCTTGAGGAAGGTGCGGCGGTCGATCTGCCCGCGGCGGGTCTTTTCGATGAGGACTTCGATGCAGTCTTGCTGGTGCGGATTGAACATGGAGGCGGCTCCCGATCAGGTGGGATAGCAAATAAGGGACGAACGCGTTCGGCGAATCAGGCGATCAGCAGGCTTTTCTCGATGGGCCAGCTCAGCCAGACCTTCGCGCCCTGTTCCAGGCGTGAGGCCTGGTGGTCGGCGTGCACGGCCAGGCTCATCGGTTGCTTGCCCTCGGTGCCGGCACCCAGGCACAGCTCGGTGCTGGCACCCTGGTAGGTCTTGGCGGTGAGCACGGCCTGCACCACGTTATGGCCATTCACCTGGGGCGGCGCGCTGTGCAACTGCATGTGTTCCGGACGCACCGCCAGCAGCGGCGCATCGGCCTGCACGGCCGGGGAGTAGCCGGCACGCAGCTCGGCTTCGCCGAAGCGTCCGCAGGCCAGTTCGCCGGCACGGCCCACCTGGCTCAACGGGAACAGGTTCATCTTGCCGAGGAACTCGGCGACGAAGCGGTTGCTGGGCTGGTTGTAGATGGTCTGCGGGTCGTCGACCTGGGCCAGTTGACCACGGTTGAAGATGGCGATGCGGGTGGACAGGGCGAGGGCTTCGTTCTGGTCGTGGGTGACGAAGACGAAGGTGGTGCCGACCTGGCGGTGGATGCGCTGCAGTTCGGCCTGCAGCTGCTCGCGCAGGTTCTTGTCGAGTGCCGAGAGGGGTTCGTCGAGCAGCAGCATGTCCGGTTCGAACACCAGTGCGCGGGCGATGGCCACGCGCTGCTGCTGGCCTCCGGAGAGTTCGCCGGGGCGTTTGCCCAGGTGTTCGCCCAGGCCGACCACCTCGAGCATATGGCGCACACGGCGATTACGTTCTTCGGCCTTCACGCCACGGATCTTCAGCGGAAAGGCGACGTTGTCTTCGATGCTCATGTGCGGGAACAGGGCGTAGCCCTGGAACACCATGCCGAAGTTGCGTTTCTCGGCGGGGCGCCGGGTGATGTCGGCGCCGCCCTCTTCGAGCTTGCCGCGGGACGGGTCCTGGAAGCCGGCGAGGATCATCAGGAAGGTGGTCTTGCCGGAGCCCGAAGGCCCGAGGAGGGTGAGGAACTCGCCCTGCTGGATGTCGATGGACACGTTGTCCAGCGCGTTGAAACTGCCGTAGCTCTTGCCGATGCCGATCGCACGTAGTTGGGGCTGTCGCTCCACTGCATTTACCTCGATTTCTTGTTCTTGTTCGAGCAGCCGCCGGGTGAGGATCGGGGTAAAAATCAGCGGCCTTTTTTTAATGCAGTATTGTTAAATCTCTCTCCGCATCAATCGCGTTTTTTTGCCCTCATTGTTCGAAATCATTCACCTATCACCGCGCTGCGGCCGCTGTGGCGAAACTGCTCGGACATCCGCAGCTCGGCCTTCATCCAGGCCTTGAAGGCTCGCACGTCGGGGCGTTCGGACTTGGCCGGGTCAGTGACGAAGTAGTAGCGGTTGGGCGGTTCGATGGCGACGTTGAACAGCCGCACCAGTTGCCCCTTGGCCATGGCGTCGCCGCTGACCAGGGCGTCGCCCATGGCCACGCCTTGCCCGGCGATGGCCGCGGACTGCACCAGGTGCGCGTCGGAGAAGACGATGCCGTTGCGCACGTTGAGGTTCTTCACCCCAGCGGCGGCCGTCCACAGCAGCCAGTCGGAGTGATCGACCATGTGCAGGAAGGGCAGGCTGGCGAGGTCTTCCGGCGAATCGAGGCCGCCCACCGAGTTGATCAGCGACGGGCTGCACACCGGGAAGGTGTCGAGGGTAGCGATCAGGTCCACGTGCAGGTCGGTCCAGTCGCCCACGCCGTAGGCGATGAACAGGTCGACGTCGCGGTCGCTGACGTCGTCGGGTACCCGCGGCGAGACGAGGTTCAGCTCCACCTGCGGGTGGGCGCGCTGGAACTTGCCGATCTGGTGGCACAGCCAGTAGGTGGCGAAGCCGGGCGTGCAGCTCACGCACAGGCGGCCGGCGACTTCCTCGGCATTGGCGAAGCGCCGCGCTTCGTTGAGGATCGCCAGGGCGCGCTGGGTTTCGCGAGCGAAGCATTCGCCGTGGTAGGTCAGCGCAATGCCGCGGCCGACCCGTTCGGTGAGCGGGATGCCCAGGCAGTCTTCCAGGCTGTGCAACTGGTGGCTGACGGCGCTGCGGGTCAGGCTCAGTTCGCTGGCCGCGCCGGACAGGCTGCCCAGGCGGGCGACGGCGTCCAGCACGCGCAGGGCGGTCATCGAGGGGAAACGCATGGCTCACTCCAACGGCGAAGTGGAGCCTTTATCCCTGAGCGCGGCGGTGGTGTCGAGTGGCTGCGGGTGCGGGCGGAGATGCGGGGCGCTTCATTATGGGTACGCCGTTGTGTCAGGGCGGAACCGTGCGTGCGGCACGGAATCAACGCTTCTGCCAACCAGCGTAGGAGCGGAATCCGTCCGCGATGTGCCTGCCTCGCGCCAGGGTTTTCTGCGTCGCTTTGGCGTGCGCGTGGGATTTTTGGTTTCGCCCCCTCGGGCGACCCACTTTGGCAAACGACCCAAAGTGGGCAAAGGTCTTGCCCCCATCATCCGGTTTTTCGCTTGGGGCGAAAAATACCCTCGTTGAAGCGCAGTTTCAGGGGCGCGCCGCGAAGGGCCATCCCTGGCCCATCGCTGCTCTCGCGACATCCATGTCGCTCAACCCCTGAAACTGCGCTTCAACGAGGCCTCCTGAACGGGGCCGTTCGGAGTGCGCGGGTGTTTCTCTGGAAGACGTCAAGAGCAAGAGCTAAGCCCGAGTCGGGGCACTGCTTTCCTGTAGGAGCGAGCTTGCTCGCGAACCGCTTGGCACCGTTGTCTGCCTGTTGTCCGCAATCGGACTCCCCACTTGGTTCGACATAACGGCGAAGCACGAACGTAGGTTGGGTGGAGCTTGCGATACCCATGCTGCCGGATAGGCCGGCAGAGTTCGGTTCGCGAGCAAGCTCGCTCCTACCTGAAAATCTTGCCGGGACATGCCCTCTCCCCCCGCCTTGGCTGCGCGCCCCGCTCCGAAGGGAGAGGGAGTTGTTCGTGCCGGCTGACGCCATGGATACATCCTGCACCGACCGGTCCCCTCTCCCTTCAGGGAGAGGGTTAGGGAGAGGGAAAATCCCAGGCACAAACTGTCAGAGAAAGACAGTTGCTCCTACAGGTCGTTGTCGAAGCCGGCTATCAGCGCAGCTTCTCCATCATCTGGTAGTACCACATGCCCGCCGCCAGCATCGGGTTGCCGAACACGTCGCCCATCGGCACGCGGATGTGCTTGCACTGGGCGAAGGTGTCGAATTTCTCCAGGTCGCCGGTCATCGCCGTGGCCATGATCTCGCCCATGATGTGAGTGGTTGCTACGCCGTGGCCGGAGTAGCCCTGGCAGTACCAGACGTTCTCCGACAGCTTGCCCAACTGCGGGATGCGGTTCATCACGATGCCCATGGCGCAGCTCCACTGGAACTCGATGTCCACGCCCTTGAGTGCCGGGAAGGTGCGCTCGATGCACGGGCGCAGCTCGCCGGCGATGTCGCGCGAGTCGCGGCCGGAGTAGTTGGCGCCGCCGCCGAACAGCAGGCGACCGTCGCCGGTCATGCGGTAGTAGTCGAGCACGAAGCGACAGTCATAGACCGCCAGGTCCTGCGGGTTGATGCGCTTGGCCAGTTCGCCCAGCGGCCTGGTGGTGACGATGCCGCCCATGGCCGGGAAGATCATGCCCTTGAGCTGCTTGCGCTCCAGCTTGTGGTAGACGTCGCCGGCGAGCATCACCTGGGATGCGTTGATCCGTCCGCCCGAGGTGACCACCGCCGGGCGCGGGCCGTGGATGATGTCCAGCACCTCGGAGTGCTCGAAGATCAGCGCGCCCAGGCTGACGGCGGCCTTGGCTTCGCCGATGCACAGGTTGAGTGGGTGCAGGTGCATGTTGCGGGTGTTCTTGATGGCGCCACAGTAGAGGTCGCTCTCCAGGTGTGCGCGCACGCCGGCGCCATCCAGCAGGCTGATCTCGTCGCCCATGCCACGGCGCTTGGCGTCGTCGAAGGTGGCCTTCAGCTCGTCCATGTGCGAGGGCTTCATCGCGGCGTGCAGGTGGCCGAACTTCAGGTCGCACTGGATCCCGTACTTCTCCACGCGGCTCCTGATGATCTCGTGGCCGCGCCAGCGCAGGTGCCAGATGAAGTCGTCGACGTCGTCGCCCAGCCACTGGCGCATCTGCTTCTCCATGGCCGAATCGCCCGAGAGGCTGCCGGTGACCTGCCCGCCATTGCGCCCGCTGGCCCCCCAGCCGACCTTGTTGGTCTCGACGATGGCGACCTTGTAGCCGCGCTCGGCCAGTTCCACGGCGGTGGCGACGCCGGTGAAGCCGCCGCCGATGATGGCGATGTCGACGTTCACCTCGCCTTGCAGCGTGGGGTAGCTGGTTTCCTCGTTGAGGCTCGCGGAGTAATACGACTTCGCGCGCTCGGGGGCGGGAGTGGCGGGGTTCAGTGCAGCGTTCATTGTTCGTGTTTCCTCGTTGTTCCTTTCCCTCTCCCTGACCCTCTCCCTGAAGGGAGAGGGGACTGTTCGGAGCGGGTCGATAAATCGTCGTTTGCCGGCAGCGTGGTTGCATCGAGAGACGCAGATTTCCTCGCGGCTCGAATACTCCCTCTCCCTTCGGAGCGGGGCGCGCAGTCAGGGCTGGGGAGAGGGGCTCTCAAACTTGCGCACGAGTCCCTCACGCCTGCGTCAGGTACCAGCGCCAGTCCTGCTCGCCGACCTCGCCCATGAACTGGCGGTACTCGGCTTGCTTGACCTTCAGGTAGACGCCAAGGAATTCGTGGCCCAGCGCATCCCGCGCCCAGCTGGAACGCTCCAGCGCGCGCAGCGAGGTGAGCCAGTCGGTGGGCAGCAGCTCCTTGGCCTGGGCGTAGCCGTTGCCTTCCACTGGTGCGCCCGGGTCGATCGCATCGCTGATGCCGCGATGGATGCCGGCAAGGATGGCGGCGGCCGCCAGGTAGGGGTTGGCGTCGGCGCCGCAGATGCGGTGCTCCACGTGCCGGGTATTGGCCGGGCCGCCGGGCACGCGCAGGCTGACGGTGCGGTTGTCGCAGCCCCAGGTCGGTGCCAGCGGTGCATAGCTGTTGGCCTGGAAGCGGCGGTAGGAGTTGGCGTTGGGGCAGAACAGCAGCAGCGAGTCGAGCAGGCTCTTCAGCATGCCGCCCACGGACTGGCGCAGCAGCGGAGTGCCCGCCGGGTCTTCGCTGGCGAACAGGTTGTTGCCCTCGGCGTCGGCCAGCGATACGTGCATGTGCATGCCGGTGCCGGCCAGGTCGTCGAACGGCTTGGCCATGAAGCACGCCTGCATGCCGTGCTTGTGCGCCACGCCCTTCACCAGGCGCTTGTAGCGCACGGCCTGGTCCATGGCGAGCAGCGCATCGCCGTGCTCCAGGGTGATTTCCACCTGGCCCGGTGCGTACTCGGAGATGGCGGTGCGCGCTGGAATGCCCTGGGCCTTGCACGCGGCATAGAGGTCGGCGAGGAAGGGCTCGATCTGCTCCAGCTCGCGCAGGCCGTACACCTGCGTGGCGCGCGGGCGGCCGCCATCGGCGTCCAGGGCCGGTTGCGGGCGGCCATTGGCGTCGCGCTTGGCGTCCAGCAGGTAGAACTCCAGCTCGCAGGCCATGACCGGGTGGTAGCCAGCGGCCTTGAGGCCGTCGATCACGCGGATCAGGACATGGCGCGGGTCGGCGATGTCCGCCGGCTTGCCCTGCTCGGGGTGCATGCTGACCTGCACCGCCGCCGTGGGAATCTGCCGCCAGGGCAGGCGCACCAGGCTGCCTTGCAGCGGGTAGGCGCGGCAGTCGATGTCGCCGACGTCCCAGACCAGCCCGGAATCCTCCACATCCTCGCCGTGCACGGTGAGGCCGAGGATGGTGCTGGGCAGCGGCCGGCCGGACTGGTACACGGCGAGCAGTTCCTCGCGGTGCAGCAGCTTGCCGCGCGGCACGCCGTTGGCGTCGAGGATGAACAGCTCGACCATCTCGATATCGGGGTTCTGGGCCAGGAAATACTGGGCTTCTTGCACGGAGGCGAAATTCATGGGGCTCTCGTTAGCATCCACGCGGATGCGCTGACGACCTGCAGGCCAGGGCCGCGCCGAAGGACACGGGGTTGAAGGCAGGCAAGCGATGCAACGGGCTACGTCTTGTTCGAGAACGGCGTTTTGCCAGTCCTGAGCGTAGTTCCGTCGGGCGAGTTCGGGCGGGTGCCCGGTCAGCGAGAGGCGCTATCCGGCGGGCGCGCGTGGCGGCAATGCCAGAGCGCCCAGAAAGCCAGTTCCAGAGGCAGGGTCAGCGGTTGCAGTTCGAGCCAGCGGGCATGTTTGCGCGGCAGGCGGACGACGCTGCCGGCCTTGCGGGCGGCGACGGGTTCCAGCGGTGCGGGCGAAACGAGCAGGTGCATGTCGAAGGATTTGGCTGACGATTCCCGCAGACTCGCACGGCATATGGGTTTGTTAAATGTGATTTTCACGACGTTTGGTTTTGCCAAATCGAAACTGATTCTGCATTCCCGATTATCGTGAGGGCCGCCCCAGAGGTGTTCCGCTCGTCTTCGAGCATCCTGTCGAAGTGGCCGGAGTGCCCGGCGTGTCTGCCCTAGACTGGGGTAGTCAGGGTTCATCAAGGGCTTGTCCATGTGCCGCATCGTCTTCGCCCCGTCGATCCAGCGTCACGTTCCGCTCGAGGCGCTTGAGTTGCCTGCCGTGACCCTCGCCGGCGCGCTGGAAGCGGTATTTGCCGACGCGCCTGAACTGCGTGGCTACCTGCTCGACGACCAGGGCGCGCTGCGCCGGCACCTGACGATCTTCATCGACGGCCTGCGCCTGCGCGACCGTGCCCGGCTCAGCGATGCGCTGGCGGCGGACAGCGAGGTGTACGTGGTCCAGGCCCTGAGCGGCGGTTGAGAACCCAGCGGTATTTCAGGAGGGCAGGATGGACGATCGATTGCTGGTGGCGACCCGCAAGGGGCTGTTCACCTTCCAGCGTGGTGTGGATGGCTGGCAGGAAACCCGCCGAGACTTCATCGGCGAACCGCTCAGTACGGTGCTCGCGGACCCGCGCGACGAAACCCTCTACGCCGCCCTCAATCTCGGCCACTTTGGCTGCAAGCTTTGGCGTCAGCGCGCGGGGGAGGACTGGCAGGAAATCGCCGTGCCGATGTATCCGCCGCAGCCCGACCCGTTGCCGGCATCCAGCGAGGGCGAAGGCGCGCCCTGGGTCCTGCAACAGATCTGGTGCCTGGAGACCGGCGGCGCCGCCGAGCGCGGTGTGCTCTGGGCCGGGACCATTCCCGGCGGCCTGTTCCGCAGCGACGATGGCGGTGACAGCTGGGCGTTGAACCGCCCCTTGTGGGACCGCCCCGAACGTTCGCGCTGGATGGGCGGTGGCTACGACTGGCCGGGTATCCACTCGGTCAGCGTCGACCCGCGCGATAGCCAGCACCTGACCGTCGCGGTGTCCTGCGGCGGCGTCTGGCAGAGTGACGATGGCGGCGCCAGCTGGCGTGTCACCACCCGCGGCATGTACGCCGACTACATGCCGCCGGAGTTGCGCGAGGAGGGCGCCATCCAGGACCCGCACCGCCTGGTGCATTGTCCTGCGCAGCCGCAGCGGCTGTGGGTGCAGCACCACAACGGCATCTTCAGCTCTTCCGACGGCGGCGAACACTGGAGCGACGTGCAGGTCGAGCCGTCCAGCTTTGGCTTCGCGGTCGCCGTCCACCCGACCCAGCCGGACACGGCCTGGTTCGTTCCCGCCGTGAAGGACGTCTGCCGGATTCCGGTGGACGCCCGCTTCGTCGTTACCCGCACCCGCGACGGCGGTTCCAGTTTCGAGGTGCTCGACAGCGGCTTGCCGCAGGGCGCGGCCTTCGACCTGGTGTATCGCCACGGCCTGGCGGTGGATGACGATGGCGTGTGCCTGGCCATGGGCTCCACCACCGGCGGATTGTGGCTGTCGGAGAACAGCGGCGATCACTGGCAGTGCCTGTCGGCCAACTTGCCGCCGATCTACTGCGTGCGTTTCGGCTGAGCCTTGCGCCTGGCCTGCTCACGCACCTCGCGCGGCTTCATGCGATGGTCGAAATAGTTGATCGCGGTGCCGAATACGACGATGGCGATCAGGATGGTCAGGCCGATGTGCGTGGCTTCCATGGGAATCTCCTTGAGGGCTGGATCAGAGCGCCTGGCCGCGCCGCTTGAGTTCCAGGCGGCGGATGAATTCCTCCAGCACCTGGCGGTAGAGGTCGTCCTTGAGGCAGGCGTCCTCGATGCCGGCGTCGAGGTTGGGGTTGTCGTTCACCTCGATCACCACCACCTCGCCACCGACCTGCTTGAGGTCCACGCCATAGAGGCCGTCGCCGATCAGGCTGGCGGTCTTCAGCGCCAGCTCCACCACGGCGGGCGGCGCGCTTTCCACGGGCAGGGTGCGGCACTCGCCAATCACCTCGCCGCCGGCCTTGTGCTCGACGATCTGCCAGTGCCCGCGGGACATGAAGTACTGGCAGGCGAACACCGGCTTGCGGTTGAGGATGCCGATGCGCCAGTCGTACTCGGTGTAGAGATACTCCTGGGCGAGCAGCAGCACCGAGTGCTCGAACAGTTCGGCGCTGACGCTGCGCAGTTGCTGGGCGTCCTCGACCTTGTAGACGCCACGGGAGAAGCAGCCGTCGGGGATCTTCAGCACCAGTGGGAAGCCCAGCCGCGCGCCGACGCGCTCCAGTTCCTGGGGGTTGTCCTTGTAGAGGATTTCCGTGTCCGGCATGCCCAGGCCCCGGCTTCGCAGCAGGTCGGTCAGGTAGACCTTGTTGGTGCAGCGCAGGATCGAGGCCGGATCGTCCATCACGATCAGCCCCTCGCGCTCGGCCTTCTTGGCGAAGCGGTAGGTATGGTCGTCGACGCGGGTGGTCTCGCGGATCAGCAGCGCGTCGTACTCCGCCAGGCGCGCGTAGTCCTTCTTCCCGATCAGTTCGACGTCGACGCCCAGTTGCCGGCCGACGCGAACGAAGTTATCCAGCGCCGCGGCGTTGGACGGCGGCAGGGTCTCGGCCGGGTTGTGCAGGATGGCCAGGTCATAGCGCGCCAGGCGCCGCGAATTGGGCTGGCGCCAGACGCGCCGGCTGAAGCGGTCGAGGGCATCGGCGAAGTGGTCTTCCTGGTTTTCCCGCAGCTTGTGCAGGGCACCGGGGCGCACGCCGGCGATATGCCAGGCATCGGTGCGGCGGAAGTCCACCAGCAGGATGGGGCAGGGGAAGGCCTCGAACAGCTGGCGGGCAATGGGCTGCAAGGGCTCGAGGTCGGTGCGGCCGAAATACAGACGGAGGGTGAAGCCGTCGGTACTGGCGCAGGGATGCTGGTCGAGGGCTTTCTCCA
Source organism: Pseudomonas sp. BB438 (assembly GCF_057180225.1). NCBI lineage: Bacteria > Pseudomonadati > Pseudomonadota > Gammaproteobacteria > Pseudomonadales > Pseudomonadaceae > Pseudomonas > Pseudomonas sp. BB438. The sequence continues at coordinate 4,207,448 of NZ_CM170001.1, read as the reverse complement.
GGGTCTTTTCCAGGCCGTCCAGGGCCAGCCCGTAGAGGGATTTCTTCGCCAGTTCGCTGATGGTGCGCACCGACGGAATGACCTTGTGCCCGCGTGCTTCGGCAAGCAGCGAACAATAATAACCGTGGCCAAGATACTTGTAGTTGCGACACAGGTTTATCACCTGGAAGCCTTTTCCCTGATCGAACTGTCGGGAATCTTCCAGATATTCCCGTGCGCTAAGCATATCTTCGCTGGGAATATACGACGCCCAGTCTTCCTTGCGCTCGACGATGATCAGGACCTGGCTGGAACGGGCTGAAGGCGGCTCCGTTGAGGCGTCTGAGACGATCTTGAGAGAACTTGCATTCAACTTTTCATGGAAGTTAGTGTGTAGCGAAGACATTGTTCACGGACCTGTCTGAAAGTTGCCGTGTGTCTATTAAGCAGTAACTTTCTGAAATGTCCCGGTTCATTACGAAAGTTTTACGGAGAACCCATGTCGCTGTTATATCGCCTTGCCACGCGTGCCGATTTACCGGCTCTCCTGGCGTTGGAGCAAGCCACGTTCGACGAGGACCGCCTGAGCGCACGCAGCTTCCGTCACCTGATTGCAGCGCCGAGCGCCGAACTGATCGTGGCAGAGGCAGGTGGTGAGCTGCTTGGCTACGCCTTGCTGCTGTTCCGCCGGGGCGCCACGACGGCGCGCTTGTACTCGCTGGCGATCTCGCTCCGGGCCCGTGGCCGGGGGCTGGGCAGTGGCCTGCTGGAGCAGGCGGAGCGTGGCGCCACCGGCCATGGCTGCAGGGCGCTGCGGCTTGAGGTGCGTGTCGATAACGGCATCGCCATCGGTCTCTATGAGCGGCGCGGTTATCGTCGGTTCGGCCAGATTGCCGGTTTCTACGAAGACGGCGCCGACGCCTGGCGCTACGAGAAGCCGCTGATCTGAGGAGCGGGCGAGGGGCTGGTCAGGAGGCGAAAAACAATCTATAAAAATATAGATTGTTTATTTGTAGATCATTGCCATGACCGCCACCCCGCGCGATTCCGCCGATGCACTGCGTCTGCACCAGTCCGCAGAATCCGCTTGCCAGTTGCTCAAGGCGCTGGCCAATTCCGATCGCCTCATGCTGCTCTGCCAACTGGCGCAGGGCGAGTTGAATGTCGGTGAGCTGGAAGCCCGTACCGGCATCGCCCAGCCGACCCTGTCCCAGCAACTGGCGGTGCTGCGCCGCGAGGAACTGGTGGAGACCCGCCGCGAGGGCAAACAGGTCTACTACCGCATTGCCAGCCAGCAGGCGCTGGCGGTGATCGAGACGCTGTACCGGCTGTTCTGCGCGGAGCAACCGGCATGATCGACTGGACACACTTCACGCCCTGGAGCGGCCTGGCCGGCGGCGCGCTGATCGGCCTGTCGGCCGGGCTCTATGCCGTACTCGATGGCCGCGTCGCCGGCATCAGCGGACTGCTCGGCGGGCTGTTCAAGAGCGCTGGCTGGCGCGGCGAAGGGCTGTTCTTCCTGCTTGGAATACTGGCAGCGCCGCTGTTGTGGGCGGCGCTGCGTCCACTACCGGAGATCCACGTCGAGGCCGGCTGGATGACCCTGGTGGTGGCAGGACTGCTGGTCGGTCTCGGCAGCCGTTTCGGCTCCGGCTGCACCAGCGGGCATGGTGTCTGCGGGCTGTCGCGATTGTCCGGTCGATCGCTGGTGGCGACGCTGTGCTTCATGGGTGCCGGCTTCGTCACCGTGTTCATTCTGCGTCACTGGCTGGGGAGTGGAGCATGAGCCGGATCGTTGCGTTGCTGGCTGGCCTGCTGTTCGGCTTCGGCCTGCTGCTGGCGGGCATGGCCAACCCGGCCAAGGTGCTGGGTTTCCTTGACCTGGCCGGGCACTGGGACCCGTCGCTGGCGCTGGTGATGGTGGCTGCCATCGCTGTTGGGCTACCGTTCTTCACGTGGGCGCGACGGCATGATCGTTCGCTGCTGGGTGGCCTGATGCAGTTGCCGCAGCGCCGCGACCTGGATGGCCGCTTGGTCGTCGGCAGCCTGCTGTTCGGCGTTGGCTGGGGTATTGCCGGCATCTGCCCGGGCCCGGCGTTGGTGACCTTCGCCGCCGGCTACTGGCAGGGCGCGCTGTTCTGCCTCGCCATGCTGGTGGGGATGGCACTCCACGCCGCCTGCGAATGGCAACGCAAGACCCAGAGGAGACCCGCATGAGCGCCACCATCCAGCACTTCTTCGATCCGGCCACGTCCACCTACAGCTACGTGGTGGCGGATCACAGCACCGGGTGCTGCGCCATCATCGATCCGGTGCTGGACTACGATGCCGCCTCCGGTCGTGTGAGCAACGCCAGTGCCCGGCGCATCCTCGAGTACGTGCGCGAGCAGGCGCTGACGGTGCAATGGTTGCTGGAGACCCATCTGCATGCCGACCACCTGTCTGCGGCCGCCTGGCTCAAGGCCGAGCTGGGCGGGCAACTGGCCATCGGTTCGAGCATCACCCTGGTGCAGCGCACCTTTGCCGGCCTGCTCAACCTGGGCGACGCGTTTCCCTGTGACGGCAGCCAGTTCGACCATCTGTTCGAGGATGGCGAGTGCTTCCGCATTGGCGAGCTTCAGGCCCAGGCACTGCACACGCCCGGCCACACGCCGGCCTGCATGACCTACCTGATCGGCGAGGCGGCATTCGTTGGCGACACGCTGTTCATGCCCGACTACGGCACCGCCCGCTGCGACTTCCCCGGCGGCGATGCGCGGCAGTTGTACCGCTCGATCCAGCGACTGTTCGCGCTGCCGGGCGAGACTCGACTGTTCCTGTGCCACGACTACCTGACGCCGGGGCGTGACGAGCACCAGTACGAGACCAGCGTGGCGCGCCAGCGCGAGGCCAATGTGCATGTGCACGATGGGATCGGGGAGGACGCGTTCGTTGCCATGCGCAACGAGCGTGATGCGACGCTGCAGGCGCCGGCGCTGATCTGGCCGTCGATCCAGGTGAACATGCGCGGTGGCGTGCTGCCGGAAGCGGAAGCCAACGGCATGCGTTACCTGAAGATTCCGCTGGACCGGATGTAACAGGCTTCCGGACGAGCGCGCTCCTGGAGCGGGGCGGACGTGCTTCGCACAGGAGCGAGCTGGCTCGCGAGCTGCGCCGAGAAGGGCGCTAGAGCAGCAGGCTGCGAATGTCTCCCAGCACCTCGCCCAGCCTACGGGTGAACCGCGCCGCCGCCGCACCGTTGATCACGCGGTGGTCGTAGGACAGCGATAGCGGCAGCATCAGCCGTGGCTGGAAGGTCTTGCCGTCCCACACCGGCTGGATGGCCGCCTTGCTCACGCCGAGGATCGCCACTTCCGGCGCGTTGACGATCGGCGTGAAGCCGGTGCCGCCGATGTGCCCGAGGCTGGAGATGGTGAAGCAGGCGCCCTGCATGGCGTCGGCGGAGAGCTTCTTGGTGCGCGCCTTCTCCGCCAGTTCGGCGGCCTCCAGCGCCAGCTGCAGCAGTCCTTTCCTGTCGACGTCGCGGATTACCGGCACCAGCAGGCCGTCCGGCGTGTCCACGGCGAAGCCGATGTGCACGTACTGCTTGCGGATCAGCGCCTTGCCACTGGGAGCCAGCGAGCTGTTGAAGTCCGGCAGCTCGCGCAGCAGGTGGGCGCAGGCCTTGAGCAGGATCGGCAGAATGGTCAGCTTGGTGCCGGCCTTCTCCGCCGCTGCCTTCTGTGCGAGGCGGAAGGCTTCCGCCTCGGTGATGTCGGCGGACTCGAACTGGGTCACGTGGGGTACATTCAGCCAGCTTCGGTGCAGGTTGGCGGCGCCGACCTGCATCAGCCGGGTCATTGCCACTTCCTCGGTTTCGCCAAACCTGCTGAAGTCGATTTCCGGGATCGGCGGGATGCCTGCGCCGCCGCTTGCGCCTGTCGGCGCGCCGGATTTGCTTCGTTGCAGTTGCTCCTTCACGAACGCCTGTACGTCTTCCTTGAGAATGCGGCCCTTGGGCCCGGTCCCGGTCACGTGCGCCAGGTCGACACCGAACTCGCGGGCGATCATGCGCACGGCAGGACCGGCATGGACCCTGGTGCCGTCGCGACTGGGCGCGCCCACCGGGGCGACGTCCGGTGCCTTCGGTGATTCGGCATTTGCGGCGGGTGCAGCCGCTGGTGTTTGTGCGGAGGCAGCCGGTACTGGCGCTCCGCCGGCGACCTCCAGGTCGAGAATCTCGTCACCCTCCCTGAGGGTGTCGCCGATCTTCACCTTGATGGCTTTCACCACACCGGCCTTCGGTGCAGGAATCTCCATGCTGGCCTTGTCGGACTCCAGCGTCAGCAGGCTCTGGTCGGCTTCGAGGATGTCGCCCACCTTGACCATCAGCTCGATGACATTGCCCTGGCCATTGCCGATGTCCGGCACGCGGATGGTCTCTACGCCACCGCTGGCAGCGGGAGCGGGAGCCGATTTCTCTTCCCTTGCCGGAGCCGACGCAGAGGCGGGTGCCGCCGCGGCTGGAATGTTGGCCGGCGTCGCGCCGCCCTCGGTCTCCAGTTCGAGGATGTCGTCACCCTCCTTGAGCGTGTCGCCGATCTTCACCTTGATGGCTTTCACCACACCGGCCTTCGGTGCAGGAATCTCCATGCTGGCCTTGTCGGATTCCAGTGTCAGCAGGCTCTGGTCGGCGTCGATGCGGTCACCGACCTTGACCATCAGCTCGATGATCTCGCCCTGGCCATTGCCGATGTCAGGCACCTTGATGGTTTCCGTGCCGCCGCCGCTCCTACCAGGTGCAACGTCTGGAGCGGCGGCCTTCTTCGGTTCCTCGGCGGCCGGCGCGGCCGGTTCGGCCGACTTGGCTTCGGCGGCGCCGTCACCGTCGGCTTCCAGTTCTAGGATGTCGTCACCTTCCTTGAGCGTGTCGCCGATCTTCACCTTGATGGCCTTCACCACGCCGGCTTTCGGCGCGGGAATTTCCATGCTGGCCTTGTCGGATTCCAGTGTCAGCAGGCTCTGGCCGGCTTCGACGCGGTCGCCAACCTTGACCAGCAATTCGATGACTTCGCCCTGGCCATTGCCGATGTCGGGTACGCGAATGGTCTCGCTCACTGTGCCTCTCCTCAGAACCTATTCAATGTCTGCCTGCGCTTGCTCATACGGCGTTGAAAGCAGGCTCAAAATGCGCATTTACCGCTCGTGAACTGGGCTTTTTCGCCTTCGCCTGACTCGCTACGCTCGCCCTTCGGGCCAGCCTTCGGCGGTTACTCCCGCTGGTCGTTTGCCTGAGCTGCGCTCGGCAAGACCTTGAACAGGTTCTAGCAGTCCAGCGGGTTGGGTTTTTCCGGGTCGAGACCGAACCTGGCGATGGCTTCCGCCACCACCTTCGGCTCGATGTCGCCACGATCGGCCAGGGCCTCCAGCGCAGCGAGCACCACCCAATGGCGGTCCACCTCGAAGAAGTGGCGCAGCTTGGCGCGAGTGTCGCTGCGGCCGAAACCGTCGGTGCCCAGCACCTTGTATTCCTTGTTCGGGACCCACTGGCGAATCTGTTCGGCGTAGACCTTCATGTAGTCGGTGGACGCCACCACCGGCCCGCGCCGTCCGCCCAGGCACTGCTCGACGTAGCTGGGCCTGGGTTTCTGCCCCGGGTGCAGGCGATTCCAGCGTTCCACCGCGAGTCCGTCGCGGCGCAGTTCGTTGAAGCTGGGCACGGACCAGACATCCGCACCAATGCCGAAGTCCTCGCGCAGCAGTTTCGCCGCCGCTTCCACCTCGCGCAGGATGGTGCCCGAACCCAGCAACTGGACGTGGTGCGCGGCGCCGCGCTTGTCCTCGTCGAGCAGGTACATGCCCTTGATGATGCCTTCCTCGACACCCTTGGGCAGGGGCGGGTGAGGGTAGTTCTCGTTCATCACGGTGATGTAATAGAAGACGTCCTGCTGCTCCTGCATCATCTGCCGCACGCCTTCCTGGATGATCACCGCCAGCTCGTAGGCGTAGGTCGGATCGTAGGTGCGGCAATTGGGGATGACCGAGGCGAGCACATGGCTGTGGCCGTCCTCGTGCTGCAACCCTTCGCCGTTGAGCGTGGTGCGTCCTGCGGTGCCGCCGAGCATGAAGCCGCGGGTCAGGCTGTCGCCGGCGGCCCACGCCAGGTCGCCGATGCGCTGGAAGCCGAACATGGAATAGAAGATGTAGAACGGCAGCATCGGCTGGCGATAGTTGCTGTAGGCGGTGCCGGCGGCGATGAAGGACGACATGGCGCCGGCCTCGGTGATGCCTTCCTCGAGGATCTGGCCCTTCTTGTCCTCGCGATAGAACATCAGCTGTTCCTTGTCGACCGGCTCGTAGAGCTGGCCCACCGAGGAGTAGATGCCAAGCTGGCGGAACATGCCTTCCATGCCGAAGGTGCGGGCCTCGTCGGGGATGATCGGCACGATGCGCGGGCCCAGCTCCTTGTCCTTGACCAACTGCGAGATGATCCGCACGAAGGCCATGGTGGTGGAAATCTCGCGGTCCCCCGAGCCGTCCAGCAGGGCCTTGAGCGTCTCCAGCGGAGGTGCCGGAATGCGCTGGCTGTTGCCGTGGCGATGGGGCATGAATCCGCCCAGGGACGCGCGGCGCTCCTTCAGGTAGCGCGCCTCGGCGCTGCCTTCGTCGGGGCGGTAGAAGGGCAGCTTGGGCAGGTCGGCGTCCTTGATCGGGATGTCGAAACGGTCGCGGAACGCGCGCAGGCTGTCCACATCGATCTCGTGGATATTGTGGGCGATGTTCTTCGCCTCGCCGGTGCCGGTGCCGTAGCCCTTGATAGTCTTGGCCAGCACCACGCTGGGCTGGCCGGTGTGGTTCACCGCCGCGTGGTAGGCGGCGTAGACCTTGTACGGATCGTGGCCGCCGCGGTTGAGCTTCCAGATTTCCTCGTCGGAGAGGTCCTTGACCATCTCCAGCAACTCGGGCCGTGCGCCGAAGAAGTGTTCGCGGACGAAGGCACCGTCCTTGGCCTTGTAGTTCTGGTAGTCGCCGTCCACCGCCTCGTCCATCCGCGCCTGCATGAGGCCGGCGTCGTCCTTGGCGAACAGTGGATCCCAGAAGCGTCCCCAGATGACCTTGATCACGTTCCAGTTGGCGCCGCGGAACACGCCTTCCAGCTCCTGGATGATCTTGCCGTTGCCGCGCACTGGGCCGTCCAGGCGCTGCAGGTTGCAGTTCACCACGAAGATCAGGTTGTCGAGCTTCTCGCGCCCGGCCAGGGAGATCGCGCCGAGGGATTCCGGCTCGTCGGTCTCGCCGTCGCCCAGGAAGCACCAGACCTTCTGCTTGCCGGCGGGAATGAAACCACGGCTTTCCAGGTACTTCATGAAGCGCGCCTGGTAGATCGCCTGGATCGGCCCGAGCCCCATCGATACGGTCGGGAACTGCCAGAACTGTGGCATCAGCCGCGGGTGCGGGTAGGAGGAGAGGCCCTTGCCGTCGACTTCCTGGCGGAAGTTTTCCAGTTGCTCGTCGCTGAGCAGGCCTTCGATGTAGGCGCGGGCGTAGAAGCCCGGCGAGGCGTGGCCCTGGAAGTAGATCAGGTCGCCGGCGTGTTCCTCGGTAGGGCCGTTGAAGAAGTAGTTGAAGCCAATGTCGTAGAGGGTCGCCGAGGAGGCGAAGGTGGAAATGTGTCCGCCCAGCGACGGGTCCTTGTGGTTGGCGCGCATCACCATGGCCAGGGCGTTCCAGCGCACCAGCGAGCGGATGCGCCGCTCCATGAACAGGTCGCCCGGCATGCGGGCCTCGTGGCCTACCGGAATGGTGTTGCGGTAGGGCGTGGTGATGGCGTAGGGCAGTTGCGTGCCGGTTCGGCTGGCCAGCTCGCCGAGGCGAGTCATCAGGTAGTGGGCGCGATCTTCGCCTTCTTTCTCCAGTACGGATTCCAGCGCGTCCAGCCATTCCTGGGTTTCGACGGGGTCGATGTCGTGCATGGTCAGAGATCCTGGTTACGGGGTCGGCTCTACGCAATGCCGGCTCCGGGCCAGGTCTACCACCAGCTTGGCGGGAGTGGCAGTGGCCCTCGTGAGGCCGCCGCGCTGCCGCCGGCACGCGCGTGTGGCTATAGAGCTTAGACAGCTCTGGCGCAGGTGCCCGGCTTAATGCCCCGCGGCAATCGGTCGCCTAGGTGGCAGAAGCTCCAGAATATCGGCGATGCCGCCCGACCTTGGTCGTATAGCCGGCATTTTGGCGTCAACAAGTGCTGGCCATAGGCCGGCACGTGCTCTATCTTCCTCCCCCGCTTCTGCTGTGTGGCAATGGGCCACTCTGCAATGCAACTGCATTTCGCGGCAAACCGGTCACGCATGGAAGCGTTGGAACCCCAAAAAGGTCATTGAAGGATCAAACCCGTGTCGCTCCCGATGTATCGCAAGACCCTGCTGGCCCTCGCCATCTCCGCCACCGCCTTGCCGGTTGCAGCCCTGCCGGTCGGCAACTCCGCCACCAGCCTGACGCTCACCAACGGCGGCCTTCACACCGAGTACGAACGCTACACCGCGCCCAGCGTCGAGCTGAATGGCAGCTTTACCAGCGGTGACAGCGCCCGCACCGCGTTCGAGTCCTATAGCGATTACTACGCGGGCGACCTGGTACTCAATGCCGCTATCAACGCCAATGGCGATGACGCTGGCGGCATCGACTTCACCATGGCCGGGGAGGACGGCGGCAGCGTCTTCGGTCCGTCTACCGAGATTGAAGGCAACCTGGTCAACAAGGGCAACATCAGCGTGCGCGGCAAGGGTGTCTCCGGTCTGCTCGCCGATGCCCTGAGCGTCCACGGCAACCTGGTCAACGAAGGCACCATCAGCGTCAAGGGCGATACGGTATTCGAAGGTTCGACCCGCGCCATCGAGTTCTCCGAACAGTCCAAGCTGGGCGGTGATTTCATCAACGCCGCCAGCGGCCAGATTCTCGCCGAAGGCTTCATGGCCACTGGCATCGAGCTGGCCGGCGGCAGCATCGGCGGCAAGCTGATCAACAACGGCCTGATTCAGGTGGTCGGTGAGAACGCCACGGGCATCTCGGCCTCGGACTATCGGTCCGACCGGGTCGATCTGGGCGGTATCGTCAACAACGGCCGCATCGTTGCCCGTGGTGACGACGCCTCGGCCATGGAACTGTTCGATGCAAACTACATCGGTGAAGGTCCGCAGATCGTCAACAATGGCGTGATCGAGGCGGACGATGCCGGCGTCCTCGTCGTCGACTACCACCTCGATGGCGCCAAGAACAGCGGCTTGTGGATCGAGAACACTGGCAGCATCATTGCCGGCGATGAAGCCATTGACGCTTCCCAGGCCACTCGTGGTGTCTACCTGTCCTGGAAAGGCGGCAACATCACCGGCAACCTGATCGATCTGAGCAACATCGAGGTCTATGGCACTGCGCTCTTCAACGGCACCGACGCCAGCGAAGACGGTGCCAACATCCGCATGAAGGATGACGGCTGGGTCGACGTCGGCAGCGACTACTCCAACCGTCCGGCGCACCTGGAGCTGGGGCAGCCGCACACCAGCCTGCAGGGCAATATCGACGTGGCCGGCAACTCCTCGCTGGATCTCAACCTGAGTGGCGCCACTGACCCCGCCAAGGCCGTGCTCACCGTCAGCGGCACCGCCGAATTCGCCCGGGGTTCGCAGATCCGCCTGGCCGCCAAGGGCGAGGACTTCCGCGCCGAAGGCAGCCGCTACACCCTGGTTGAGGCTAGCTCCCTGGACGACCGCGGTGTCAGCGTCACCAGCCGGTCCAGCCTGCTGAACGTCGACAGCTACAGCGTCGACGGCAAGCAGGTCGTCGCCACGGTCACCGCCAAAAAGGGCGAGGCAGTGGGCGAGGTGGTGCAGCAGATCGGCGGTTCGCGAAATGCCCAGCGCGCCAGCGGCGCATTCAGCAACGTGATCGCCGGCCTGGCAGGCAGTAACCCGAATGACCGTGTATTCCAGGCCTACGTGGCCGCCTCGGAAAATCCCGAAGCGCTGCGCAAGCTGGCTGAGCAGCTGAGCCCCGAGGTCAACCGTGGCGCCACCCAGGCTGCCACCACCGGCCAGAATCTCATCAGCAACGTCACCAGCAACCGCACCAGTTCGCTGCGCGGCGCCTCGTCGGGCGATGTGCTGAAGGACACCGGCGTCTGGGTGCAGACCCTGTACAGCGAAGCCAACCAGGACCTGCGCGATGGCGTCGAAGGCTACAACGCCTACAGCCGCGGCATTTCCATCGGTGCCGACGGCAAGCTCAACGACCAGTTCACCCTGGGCGTGGCCTACAGCAACCTGCGCTCGGACGTGAACAGCGAGGGTGGCAATACCACCGAGGTCGAGAGCAACGCCTTCACCGTCTACGGCAGCTTCGAGCAGGACAACTACTTCGTCGACGCCAGCCTGACCTACGGCTTCAACGACAACGAAAGCAAGCGCCACATCGTCGGCACCACCGCCAAGGGCGACTACGACAGCGACCTGCTCGGTGTGAACCTGGTCGGTGGCTACACCTACCACCTCAGCCCGCAGTTCCTGGTCGAACCGCGCCTGGCCGCGCGTTATAGCCTGGTAGACATCGACGGCTACCGCGAGAAGGGTTCCTCGGCGGCGCTCAAGGTCGACTCGCAGCGCTACGAAGTGGCTGAACTGGGCGCCGGCGTGCGCATGGCCGGCAGCTTCAACCTGGGCCAGGGCACGCTCGAGCCGGAAGCACGTCTGATGGCGTTCCACGACTTTGCCGCCGACGAAGCCAGCAGCACCTCCACCTACGTACTGGGCAACACGCCTTTCGTCACCTCCGGTGCGAAGGCCGTGCGCAACAGCTACGAAGCGGGCGTGGGGGCGGACTACAAGCTCGGCGCGGTGACCCTGGGTGTCAGCTATGACTACGTCGGCAAGACCGACTTCGACGCCGACACCTTCACCGCCAAAGTGCGTTACGACTTCTGATGAAGTCCGGAATGTTCGGCCTGCGTCTGCGGGCCGGCGTTCTGCGCTGGGGGATGGCGCTGCCGGGTGGCGCCATCCTCGCCGGTTGCCAGACGCCTCTGGACACCCTCCAGCAACTGGCCCACGAGCAGAACCGGCGACTGGAGCGCCTGCAGGCCGGTGATTTTCCCCTGGCCGTGCTGGAACCGCTGCAACGCCTGCCCGGTGAGCGTCTGCGCATCTATCTCGAAGGCGATGGCCATGCCTGGGCCACTGCCTGGCAGCCCAGTCTCGATCCCAGCCCAGGCAACCTGCTGGTTGCCCGGCTCGCCGCAGACGACCCGCAGCCCAGCGTCTACCTGGCGCGACCCTGCCAGTTTTACCGCGGGGCACTCTGCACGCCGGCGCTTTGGACCGACCAGCGCTATTCGCCGCAGGTGCTCGCGAGCCTGGACCAGGCGCTGGACCAGTTGAAAGAGCGCCACGGCAATCAGGATTTCGAGCTCATCGGTTATTCAGGCGGTGCCGCACTGGCGTTGTTGCTGGCGGCCACTCGGGACGATGTCAGCCAGGTGCAGACACTGGCCGGCAACCTCAGCCCACGCCTGTGGGCCCAACTCAAGCAGTACACGCCGCTGAGTGGTTCGCTGGAGCCGCTCGATTACCGTCAGCGCCTGGCGCGACTGCCGCAAAGGCATCTGGTGGGCCTGGACGACACTGTCGTGCCCACCGAGCTGTCGCGGCGCTATTACCAGGCACTGGGCAAGGCGCCTTGCCTGAGCGTGATCGATTTTCCCGGGGTCAGCCACGACCGCGGCTGGGAGGGTGCCTGGCGGCAGTGGCGCGGGTGGCCGCTGCGTTGCGAGCCGCCGCGCCGCTGAACTCAGCGCACTGAATCGTGCCGCAGGTCATCACCGCGGTTCCACTGTGCTGTCACCAGTCGATCGCGGCCGGCCTGCTTGGCCTGGTAGAGCAGGCGGTCGACCGCCGCGACGAAGTCCAGCGGGCGGTCGCTGGCGGAGGGTACGGCGGTGCCGACGCCCAGGCTGATGGTCAGCAGATCGGAGACGGCGGACTTCGCGTGGGCGATGTGCTGTTCGCGCAGTACGCTGCGGCAACGCTCGGCGATCTGCCGGGCGGCTTCGCTGTCGGTTTCCGGTAGCACCAGCACGAACTCTTCGCCGCCAAAGCGCGCGATGAAGTCGCGCGGACGGAGCAGGGCGCCCGCCAGCGCCTTGCCGACAGTGCGCAGGCAGTCGTCGCCCTGGATGTGCCCGTAGTGGTCGTTGAACTGCTTGAAGTAGTCGATATCCAGCAGCACCAGCGAGAGTGGCTGGCCGCTGCGCTGGGCGCTGCCCCATTCGGTGTCCAGCACCGAGTCGAACATGCGCCGGTTGGCGACACCGGTCAGGCCGTCCTTGTACGAGTATTCCTCCAGCTGGCGCTGCAGCATGATCAGCTGCTCTTCGGCGCGCTTGCGCTCGCTGATGTCGAACATGAAGCCGACCAGCGAATCCACTTCGCCGCTGTCGTCGCGCACGACGTGCACCACGTCGCGGATCCACACGTAGTCACCGGACGAGGTGAGTGCCCGGTAATCCGCCTCGTGGTCGGTACCCTCGCGGGACTGCGATACGCAGAAGTTCACCACCCGCTCGCGGTCCTCCGGGTGCATGCGCTCCGCCCAATCGTTGGCGCTGATCCAGCTCTCCTGGCTCCAGCCCAGCAGTTCTTCGATCTGCGGGCCGATGTAGGCAAAGGTCATGGATCGCCAGTCGATCTTCCAGGGAATGGCGCGGGTCGATTCGAGGAGGGTCTGGTAGATGGGGTTTTCCGGGGAGGCGTCGTACGGCATGGCGGCGGCACTCTGATGGCACTGTGCCTTGTTCTACCACGAAAGCCATGACGCCACGTGGGCCGAACGCGCCCGCCGGGCGCCTGAGGGCGACAGGTCGACCAACGGTCATTTCCCGGGGATACGGATTCTTCAGTAATTCATAACGGGATCTTCACGATTCCGGCGATAGGGTTTGATCGCCCGCCATCTGACAACCCCGCAGTGCGATGGAAACCCCAGGGATGGGTCGGGCCTCCCGTGCTTGTTGGCGGGAGACGGATAGCGGATCACTTCCCTGCATGACGGCCAAACCTATGCCCATCCCGAAACTGTTCAGATCTCTGCCGCGCGGTTGGCTGTCGCTGCTGGCGATCGTTCCGGTCATCGCCTTGCTCAGTGGTTTCCTGCCCCTGGACTTCTCGCGACCGACCCCGCTGGTGGGCGATGCCCAGCGCCAGGCGGAGCTGCGCGAGCACTGGCAGCAGGGTGACCTGATCGTCCTGGTGCGCCACGCCGAACGTTGTGACCGTTCCAGTGCGCCCTGCCTGGACAAGGCCAGCGGTATTACCGTGCGCGGCGGCGAGAGCGCCCACGCGATCGGCCAGGACTTCGCCGCCCTTGGACTGGCCAACGCCGACATTCTCAGCAGCGAACAACTGCGCGCCGTGCAGACCGCCACCTCGATGTTCGGCCAGGCGCCGCAGGAGCAGGAATGGCTGTACAACTGCGAGGGTTCGATGCTGAGCCAGGCGTTGCAGCACAAGATCGCGCACCGCAACCTGATCCTGGTGACCCACAGCGAATGCATCGAGGATCTGGAGCATTCGGTGAGCGTCAAGGACCCGGCAACCCCGGACTATGCCTCGACACTCTTCGTGCTCACTGCCGCGGACCAGTCACCGCGCCTGCTCGGCTACCTCGACGCGGACCAGTGGCCGCTGAACCTCAGCGGGCGCTGATCTGGCTGGGCGTTGCGCCCAGTCCGTAGCGCTGCAGCTCCTGCGGCGTCAGCACGCGCATGCGCTGCGGGTCGATGCCCTGCATGGCGTCGGCCAGCTCCAGCGGAATGTCCATGTCGCGGAAATAGGTTCGGGCGTTGTAGCTGCCCACTGCCTGGGACGAATCGCCCGCGGGGTAGTAGGGGCGGTGCAGGCCCACGTAACCGCGCACCGTGCGGTGCTTGCCGGCGGCCAGCAGGTAGACGCAGGAGCCCTGGCAGACGCTGTTGGTCGGTACCAGGGTCTCGAAGCCTGATTCGCGCAGCAGGCGACCCATCTTGATCGACTCCGCAGCGCTGCCACCGATGCTGTCCAGCAGCGCCACCTTGCGCGCAAACTTGCCGGGGTTGGCCATCAGCCCGCGGAACAGGCGCTCATAATCGCCCGGAGCGATGTCCTCGCTGATTCGTACCGCCAGTACCTGGCCGACCTTGGAATGCTGCACCGGCTTCACCTCGACCTGGGCGAAAGCCAGGCCGGAACCCATCGCAGTGGCAAAAAGCGCAGTGGTGCAGAGCAGGGCAGCGCGAAGCATGGGCGAGCGAATCCTGGGGCGTTGTAGGAAGGCGCTGAAGATACCTTGATCCGCGCCGTCCGTCAGCCGGTCAGCCGGCCTTCAGGCAGGTACGCAGCAGGCGACGTGCCGATTTGTTGACCCGTCGACGCTCCAGCTCTTCGGGGGCGAACCAGCGGCAATCGGCGATTTCGTTCAGCGGAGTGGGTTGCAGCGTCGGATCGACCGGCGTCTCGAACACGTAGTGCAGCGTCTGGTACAGCTCCAGCGGCGCCACGTAGTTCATCTGCTCGATGGCCAGCCCGGTTTCCTCTATCAGCTCGCGCGTGGCGGCCTGGCCGGGGCGTTCGTCGTCCTCGATGCGGCCACCGGGAAGGTTCCACTTCGACTTGGGCTTGCGCACGAAGAGGATCTTGTCGTCGAGGCGGCAGATGACCGTTGCACGCTCTTTCAAATTCTTAGCCATTCCGGCTGCTCCTCGATCCTCTTCCAACAATTTTCAGGGTAGACATTAATCAGAGATTCCCAACCAGATGAACTGGTTACGGCGGTTATGTCGACAAATGGTAAGGATTGGTCGCTGGAAAGGTATGTCAGACCTTTCTGAAGAAAAGCTCGTCGAATTCTCGACTCGCATTTGCTTCAGGGTGGACCGGTGTCTGGGATTGAAGTGCGAACTTTCTCTCCTGTGAGAAGGACGCCTACTCAGGACATGTCGCTCTTCTCGAATTCTTCTCCCAGAAAGTCCAGCAAGGTCCGTACCGACGGCAGCAGCCCGCGTCGCGACGGAAACACCGCATGGACCACGCCAGTGCGCGGCGCCCAGTCCGGCAGCAGGTTCACCAACTGGCCGGTGTTCAGGTCGTCGCACACCACGACAGCGGGCAGGTGCGCCGCGCCTGCGCCTGCCAGTGCGGCCTGACGCAGGGCGACCAGATCGTCGGTGACCATCCGCGGCTGATAGCGCACCTGCGCGCTGGCGCCCTCCGGGCCGTCCAGTAGCCAGTGGTACTCGCGCTGCACCACGCCCCAATGCAGCGTTGGCAGGGCGGCCACATCGGTGGGTGTCGGTCGCGCGGGCAGGCGCTCGCGCAGCGCCGGGGCACCCACCACGCGCTGCCGGCTTTCGCCCAGCACCTTCATCACCAGGTCGCTGCTTTCCAGGGGCGGGAAGCGCACCCGCAGGGCGATATCGATCCCTTCCTGAATCAGGTCGACCTGGCGATTGGTGCTCTGCACATGCAGCTCCACCAGCGGGTACTGCACCATGAAGCGCGCCAGCATCGGGCCGACCCAGAAATTCAGCAGCGCCGTGGGGCAGCTCAGGTTCACCACCCCGCGCGGTTCGGAGCGGTGCTGTTCGATGGCTTCGGTGGCTGCCGCCGCTTCCACCAGCATCGCCACGCAGTGCCGGTAGAACACCTGGCCGATCTCGGTCACCGAGAAATGCCGCGTCGAACGCTGGATCAGCCGCACGCCCAGACGCTCCTCCAGCGCGGCGATACGCCGGCTGAGCTTCGACTTGGGCTCGTCCAGAGCGCGGCCGGCCGGGGTGAAACCGCCGTGTTCCACCACCTGGGCGAAGTAATAGAGGTCGTTGAGATCGTCCATTCCGGTGTTCCTTATATGGAACACTGATAGTAGTTTTTGCCAGCTACCGGTGCAATTGTTGCGCCCGTATCGTGGCCTCCATGCATAACAGGAGGCATCCATGAAACAGATTCTTGGCATCTACAGCGCCGCGCGGCCGCACTGGGTCGGCGACGGTTTCCCGGTTCGCACGTTGTTTTCCTACGACAGCCTGGGCGTACACCTCAGCCCGTTCCTGCTGCTCGACCACGCCGGTCCCCACGCATTCGGCCCCAGCACGGTGCGCCGTGGCGTCGGCCAGCACCCGCACCGCGGCTTCGAGACCGTGACCCTGGTCTATGAAGGCGAGCTGGAACACCACGACTCCAGCGGCGGTGGCGGCCGGATAGGCCCCGGCGACGTGCAATGGATGACGGCTGGCGACGGCATCCTCCACGAGGAATACCACGCACCGGACTTCACCCGCAGCGGCGGCAACCTGCACATGGCCCAGCTCTGGGTGAACCTGCCGGCGCGCCACAAGCGCACTGCTCCGGCCTACCAGACGCTGCTGGCCGGCGACATCCCGCGCATCGAGCTGGCCAACGGCGCCGGCAGCCTGCGGGTGATCGCCGGTGACTACGCCGGTCAGGCCGGCCCGGCCCATACCTTCAGCCCGCTGGATGTCTGGGACCTGCGCCTGCAGCCCGGCTGCCCGCTGGACCTGGCAGTCAAGGCCGGACGCAACACCGCCCTGGTGGTCTTGCGCGGCAATGTCCGGCTGGGCAGTGGTGAAGCGCTGCATGAAGGGCAACTGGCGCTGTTCGACCCGCGCGGCGACAGCCTGCTGCTGGAAGCCGAGAGCGACGCCCTGGTGCTGCTGCTCAGCGGTGAGCCGTTGAACGAGCCCATCGTCGGCTACGGCCCCTTCGTGATGAACAGCGAAAGCGAAATCCGGCAGGCCATCGACGACGTCCAGAACGGACGTTTCGGACAGATGACTCGCTGATGTCATACCCCCGACTCAGGCGTCGCCTAGTCTGGATAAACGCCCGCGCAGGAGGCGCGGGCTACATGGGCCGGATGCCCTTCGTGGAGACCCCGAAATGAGCCACTTCTCCCAGATTGCCAACTTCCATGGCCAACGTCCGGTGATCGATCCCGCCGACACCGCCATGCTGCTCATCGACCACCAGAGCGGTCTGTTCCAGACGGTCAAGGACATGCCCATGACCGAGTTGCGCAACAACGCCATCACCCTCGCCAGGATCGCTACCCTGGCGAAGATCCCGGTGATCACCACCGCCTCGGTGCCGCAGGGCCCCAATGGGCCGCTGATTCCCGAGATCCACGAGGCCGCGCCCCATGCGCAGTACGTGGCGCGCAAGGGTGAGATCAACGCCTGGGACAACCCCGAGTTCGTCGCCGCGGTGGAGGCGACCGGCAAGAAGACCCTGGTCATCGCCGGCACCATCACTAGCGTGTGCATGGCCTTCCCGGCGATCGCCGCGGTCAATGCCGGCTACCGGGTGTTTGCGGTGATCGACGCGTCCGGCACCTATTCCAAGGCCGCGCAGGAAATCACCCTGGCCCGTGTCGTCCAGGCCGGCGTGGTGCCGATGGATACCGCCGCGGTGGCCTCGGAAATCCAGCGCACCTGGAACCGCCCCGACGCCGCGCAATGGGCCGAAGCCTACAGCCTGATCTTCCCGCACTACCGCCTGCTGATCGAAAGCTATGCCAAGGCCCAGCAGGTAGTGACCGAGCACGAAGTGCTGGATTCCCAGCGCTGATATAACCCTTGCCCGGCCGCGACCGGGCTTTCACTGCAACGAGGAAATGCCATGAGCAAGCCCTACGTCCGTCTCGACAAATCCCAGGCCGCTGTGTTGCTGGTCGACCACCAGGCCGGTCTGCTCTCGCTGGTGCGCGACATCGAACCGGACAAGTTCAAGAACAACGTCCTGGCCCTGGCCGACCTGGCCAAGTACTTCAAGCTGCCGACCATCCTCACCACCAGCTTCGAGAACGGTCCCAATGGCCCGCTGGTTCCCGAGCTGAAGGATCTCTTCCCTGACGCGCCGTATATCGCCCGCCCCGGCAACATCAACGCCTGGGACAACGAGGACTTCGTCAAGGCGGTGAAGGCCACCGGCAAGAAGCAGCTGATCATCGCCGGCGTGGTAACCGAGGTCTGTGTGGCGTTCCCGGCGCTATCGGCGCTGGAGGAGGGCTTCGACGTGTTCGTGGTGGCCGATGCGTCGGGCACCTTCAACGAAGTCACCCGTGACGCCGCGTGGCGCCGCATGGAAGCCGCCGGCGCGCAGATGATGACCTGGTTCGGTGTGGCCTGTGAGCTGCACCGCGACTGGCGCAACGACATCGAGGGTCTGGCCGCGCTGTTCTCCAATCACATCCCCGACTACCGCAACCTGATCACCAGCTACAGCACGCTCACCGCCAAGAAGTGACGGGCTGCTCGCCGGGCCGGCGCGTCGACGCCGGCCCGGCGGGGCACCTCTTCCATGCGAAACCGCGCCATGCCTAATGGCGCGCTCCTGGCTCGCCTCAGAGAATCGAGAAGTTGTAGCTGGCGATCAGTCGCACCTCATCCACGTCGCGCGCCGACTGCTCGTAGTTGGTGCGGTAGGTGGCGTTGCGCAGGCGCAGGCTGAGGTCCTTGAACGTGCCGGTCTGGATGACGTACTTGAACTCCACGTCACGCTCCCATTCCTTGCCTTCGTTGCCGTTGGCCAGGGCGATGTGGTCGCCGTTGACGTAGCGGGTCATGAAGCTCAGGCCGGGCACGCCGACGCTGCGCAGGTCGAAGTCGTAGCGCAGCTGCCAGGAGCGTTCCTGGGCATTGGCGAAGTCGTTCACCTGCACGTAGTTGGCCAGGTAGGGGTTGCTGCCGTCGAGGTAGGGCATGGAGCTGTCGCCGGTCATGCGTTGCCAGCCGGCGCTGACGATGTGGCCGCCCTGGGCGTAGGACAGCAGCAGGCTGAGGGCGCGGTTGTCGATCTCGCCGGCGCGGGCCGAGCCGTCGTCGTCGCTGTCGAACCAGCGCAGGTCGGCGGTGACCTTGCCGGCGCCGACTGCCTGCTTGCCGACAACACCGACGTAGCGCTGGCGGTAGACGTTTTCCAGCCCGCCCTGGGCGTATTGCAGCAGGAGCTGGTCGTTGACCTGGTAATCGGCCTGGTAGGAGTCGAAGCGGTTGCCGGTGGTGTCGCAGGCGTAGCGCTTGTTCTTGCAGTTCAGGCGCACGTCCTGGGCGTCGGTGGAGTCGCGGGCGGTGTAGCGCTCCAGACGCGTGGCGGTGAGCTTGAGGTGGGCGATGTCCTCGCTGGTCAGCTGCGCACCGTGGAACATGTTGGGCAACAGGCGGCCGTCGTTGTACTTGAGCAGCGGCATGTCCGGCAGCATGGCGCCGTACTTGAGCTGGGTGTGGGAGATGCGCAGCTTGCCGGTGACGCCAGCCTTGGCGTACTGGTCCTCGGAGTGCCGCGGGTCGTGGCCGCTGGAAGGCAACAGGCCGCTGTTGCTGTCGGCCGGACTGGAGTCGAGCTTGACGCCAAGCATGGCCAGCGCATCGACGCCGAAGCCGACGGTACCTTCGGTGTAGCCCGATTGCAGGTTGAGGATGAAGCCCTGTGCGGTTTCCTCGCGCTTGGAGGCGCCCTGCGGGTTGGACGAGCTGCCGTCGCGGAAGTCGCGGTTGAAGCAGACGGTGCGCGATTCCAGGCGCGCGCTGCTGTCCTCCAGGAAGTCGGCGCTGGCCGGGGCGGCGAAGCCACCGATCAGGGCGAGGGCGCTCAGGCGGGTGAGCTGGCTGGAGGAGAGGGGCGAGGGCATGCGGTGACTCCGGGACGCTAAAAAAGCGCGCGAAGGTGTCACAGATGCGTGGTCGGGTCTTTGCGACCATGGTCTAGATCGCGGGTTCTGCGCTTAGGCGAACCGCCCGGCAGAACCGTCCGACCATCGGCTGAAACCTTCTCGGTATCCCCGCGTCCACCGCCAGGCCATTGCCCGAATCGCTGGAGGTGAACATGAAAGGCCACGGTGAAATCAGCCAACGTCCCTCGGTCGCGCCCGAGCGCTGGCCGGCACAGTCCGGCCCCGGCGCCAGTCGTGGACTGCCGGGCTACCCACAACGCCCGGGGCCGTTGGGCGGCTCGCGGCACATCGACCCTGAGCTGGGCTTCGACCCGGATTCGCCGGACCTCGCCGACCCGCAGATCGATCCGCCGCATCCACCGCACGTTCCTCAGGACGGCCCCGATCCGCAGGGCCAGCGGCGTGTTCCGGGGGATCGCTATCCGCCGTATTCGCGCCCGTGAGGCCGCTCGCTCAGAGCGCGTCGGACGCCTTGCACAGCCGGGTGTCCTGCAGGCTGCCGCTGAGGTTTTTGCCATCGCCCAGGCGCACCAGGCGAGCCAGGCACTGGCCGCTTTCCATCAGCAGCAGCTCGTAGTCCTGTCCGGCTTCGGGGATGAAGGTCATGGATTGCTGGCAGCTGTACGAGTAGCCGCTGCTGACCATGCCCTGGCTCTGGAAGTTGACCGCGAAGGGCTGGTTTGCCGGGACGTTCACCTCGCTGCTGGCGAACCCGCCCTGGCGCAGCTGCTCGGCCTGACGGCTGGGCGGCATGCCGAGGCTCTGGCCGTTGCGGCTGGCGAAGCCGGATTGCGCGACGGCGATCACCCCGGCGCCGTCGCGGCGCCAGTCGATGCAGGCGCTGGCGGGCACGCCGCGCGCCATGCCGTTGGTGATCACCCGCAGTCGCGCGGTTTCGCCACCGCTGGGCGCGGAGTAGGGCGTGGAATACGACTGCACATTGGCGAGGTTGCCGCAGCCGGATAGCAGCAGGGCGGAGCCGAGCGCGATGGCGCTGGCGTGGTAGGTAATGCGGGGAAGGGCCATGGTGATTCCTGGATCAGCGCTGCCCGGCGGCCTTGGGCGGCGCGCAGCAGGATCGCGTGTCGATGACCTGTCCGCGGCATGCCGGCAGCATGGGTGGGTTCTTGCACAGCAGGTAGTTGGCCGGCCGCGTGAAGTGGAAGCCACGGTCGAGCATGCACAGCTGCGCGGCGGCGATATCGTTGAGCAGCATCTGGTCGACGGGCTCGATCACCGTGGTGTAGCCGCAGGCCTTCATGGCCTGCTGCACGCCCTGGCTGTCGGTGCCGGTTTGCGTCCACTGCGTGTAGGCGGGCGGGCGCTGTGTCGGGCTGGCTTTCTGCGTGGCGCCAGCGGACGTGCAGGCGGGCAGCTGCGGGCGGCTCTCGCAGAGGGTGTAGCGATCCTGGTAGACGAATCCCTTGCCGAGCATGCACTGCTCGCCACGGGCGTAGTCGTTGCTGGTGATGGTGGTGCCGTCGACGTAGGCGGCGTCCGGGAACCCGCAGTCCAGCAGGGCGTTGCGCACACCCTGCTGGTCGACGCCGGACCTGGCCCACAGCTCGTACAGCGGCGGTGTCGGCTGCAATGGCCGGGCCTGGCTGCAGGCAGCCAGGAGGAGGCAGGGCAGGAGCAGCCCCAGGGCGCCGTGGCGCGTCAGCATGTCAGCGCTCTCATGGGGTCTGCGGGTAGCTCTTCACGGGCGTCAGCACCGGCTTCTGGTCGGGCATGTCCTGCCAGAACTTCTGGCAGGCGGCGTCGCCGTTGCCATAGCAGTTGTGCACGGTGTACTTGCCGCCCGCCACGTTCTTGATCTCCTTGAGCGCGTTGCTGTCCTCGGGAATGGTGCCGCCGGTGGCGGGGTTCCAGCCAATCCAGCCGCCCACCGGGTCGGTCTTGTGGTTCTGCAGCTGGACGACCATCTCGTTCTTCTTCTCGTCGCTCATCGCGTCGCGATTCTGCAGCATGGCCAGCAGGTCGTCAGCCTTGGCGGCGTTGTAGGCCGGGCCGTAGAAGTTGAGGGTGGTGTTGCTCAGGCTGCCGCTGGGGTCGGGCAGGCGGGCGATGGACTCCATGGCGTTGCCGGTGGTCATCGAACCGCGGCTGTGGCCGTCGATGTGCAGGCCGGTCTCGCCGTAGCGCAGCAGGGCGTCGCGGGTCTCGACGGTGGCGTTGGCCAGACCCCAGAAGTCGTTCTCCAGGTACTTCTGGTAGCCGGCGATGAGCAGCTCGGCCACGGAGTTGCTGGCGTCGGGGAACCAGATGAAGTACTGCGGGCCGTCGGAGGTGCTGTGCTGCGCCGCGTATTTGGCCGCGCCGTCCTCGTCGTTGAAGATGCCGTTGTTGGCGATGTGCACGCGACCGTCGGAGCCGGCCTGCAGGTTGGCCTTCTCGGTGTCGTTGAGCTCGCGACGCAGCGGTACGCCGTCCTTGTCGCGCCGCACGTTGCCCTCGTCGTCGGTGAGGATGACGAACATCCGCGCCTTCTCCAGGAACATCTTGCGGTAGGCCTCGTCGGTGAACTGCACGGCCTGGCGGTAGGTCTCGTTCTTGATCGCCTGCTCGGCTTCGGCGGTGCGGCGCATCTCGTCGACGTCCTGGCGCTCGGCGGCGGTGTGGGCGTTGGCGGTGTCGCGGTTGAGGCCGGCGACGGTGTCGGCCGCATTCTTGCCGGTGAGCTCCTGCTGCAGGGCGTCGTCGGTGATGACCACGGTGCCGGCGCTGATCGCGCTGCGGGTATCGCCGGAGGACGAGCCCGAATCCTTGCCCGAGTTCAGCGCGTTGCCGACGATGGCCTTGCCGACGCCGTACTTGCCCTGGGTGACCATGTCGGTGCTGAGGTTGATGCCGCTGCTGGTGGCCTTGGCGTCCGCCGCGTTGTGGATGTCCGACTGGGTCAGGGTGCCGGTGCTGAGCTGGTTGCGGCCGGCCGCGATAGCGGCGTCGCTGCTGGCGATCAGGCCGCCCTTGAGGTCGGTGTTGCCATTCACGCGGATGTCGAAGCCGCCGTCTCCGGCCTTGATCCCCGACTGCTCGGTGACGCTGGCGTAGTTGGCGTTCTGCTTGGCGGTGTTGCTGCTGACGCTGCCGCTGGAGGCGCCATAGCAGAAGGGCGGGATACACAGGCTGACGCCCACGCCCTTGCTCGACTGCTTGGCGTCGTAGGTGCTGGTGTCCTGCAGGCTCTCGATGCTCAGGTTGCCGCCGACGTCGGCGGTGACCTGCGGGGCGCTGACCACCGCGCCGTGCAGCTGGGTATCACCGCCGGATTGCAGGTTGACCTGGCGGCCGCCGTCGACGTGGGTGTTGCTCCAGACCAGGTCATTGCCATCGGCGTTGCCGCGACTCTGCGAGGCGCCGGCGTTGATGGTGAAGCCGTTCTGCGTGCCGCCCACGGCGAAGCCGATGCCGATGCTGGCGCTGCTGCCCTTGCTGGTGCTGTGCTGCTCCACGGTGTTCTTCGCCGCGAGCAGGGCGATGTCGCCTTCGGCCTTGAGGTTGGCGTCGCGCCCGGCGCTGATCTGGCTGCCCTGCACGGTGATGTCGCTGTCCTTGCCGGCGCCGCTGGCAGCGATGTTCACATCACGCCCGGCGCTCACGCTGGAGCCGGCGGCAGTGCTGCCGCGCTGTTCGCTGTGGCTCTCGTTCTTGCTCGCGCCAATGGAGATGCTGATGTTGATGCCGCCGGCCTGGGCCGGGTTCGCCATGACGGCGGAGGCGGCGCCGGCGCCTTCCATCGCGACGTTGGCCGCGGCCAGGGCCTTCATGCGGTTGTCGTCGGTGCGTTCAGCGGATTTCTTCATCTGCTGTGCGGTCTGCACGGCGGTGATGATCGGGTTGGTCAGCGTGACGGAGAGGCCGCTCTGCTTGAACTTGCTCTCCTGGGTGCTGAGGTGGGCGTTCTGCGCCTCGACGATGTCCACCGTGCGGCCTTCGATGTTCACGTCGCCGTTAGGCGCGCTGACCTTGCTGCCGACCTGGCGGTAGGCCTCGCCGGCCTTGATGTTGACGTTGCCGTTGATCGAACCGACGGTGCTGGCCGCAGCGCTGTCGCCGTCGTCGGTGTTCTTCACCGATTGCTGCTGGCTGCCGATGGTGAAGCCGATCCCGCCGCCGCTGAACAGGCCGCTCTTCTTCTCGTCGCGGCTGTGCGCTTCGTTGAGGTGGTCGGTGGCGGAGGCGATGGTCACGTTGCGCCCGGCCACCAGCGTGGTGTCGCCGTTGGAGACCACGTTGCTGCCTTCCACCTTGAGGTCGTTGCCGGCGCTGACGTAGGTCGTCTCGCCGCTGAAGGTGCTGCCCTGGGACAGGGTCTCGTTGACCGTGTCGCGGGTCACGATGGTCTTGGACGAGAGCCAGCCGGTCTTGCTCTTGACCTTGTGCGCCTCGTCGGCCATGGCGCTGTTCTGGCTGGCGGTGAGGTTGACGTCGTGGTCGGCGGAGGCCTGCACCGCGCCCTGTTCGCTGGTCACGCTGGCGCCACGGGCATTGAGGTCGTGGCCGGCGATCAGGCGCACGTCGCCCTGGCCCTGCACGCTGCTGCCCACTTCGCCGGCGCTGGACTCTTTGCGCCAGTTGCTGGAGTTCCAGGTCATGCTCTGCTGGTCCTGGACGGCCACGGTGCCCAGGTTGATGTCGTTGCCGGCGCCGAGCGTGGTCTTGCCGCCTTCGCCGTTGTTGACCACCTGCGCGGCGTTGAGATTGAGGTCACGGCCGGCAGTGGCGATGAGCTCGCCGGCCGGGTCGGAGACGAACAGCCCGGCGACCCGCGACACGCGCGTGGCGCTGCCCTGGGCACTCTGGGTGTCCCGGGTGCTGGAGGTCAGGTTGATGTCGCGGCCGGCCACGGCGGTGAGGCTGTGGCTGGCGTCGATCAGGCCGCCGAGGTTGTTCAGGTCGCCGCTGGCCTTCACGGCCACGTCGGTGCCGGTCAGGCGGCCACCCAGGTTCTGGATGTTCTCCGAGGTGATTGACAGCACGTTGCGACCGCCGAGGGTGCCGCTGTTGACCAGGTCGTGCTGGATATTCAGGTCGACGTTCTGGCCGGCCATCAGTGCGCCGGAGCCGTCGATATCACCCTGGCGAACGCGTACGTAAACCTGCGGTACCAGCGCACGGGTCACGCTGCCGTCGGGCAGGGTGACGTCCTTGGCCACCAGCCAGACGATATCGCTGGTCAGTTGCGCCATCTGCTCGGAGGTGAGGGCGACGCCGGGCACCAGGTTCCACGCCTGGGCGTAGGTCAGGCCGTTGTCGAGCAGCGCCTGGTACTGGGTTTCGTCGTTGCCGTAGCCGTCGAGGAAGCGTCGGCCGGTGAGCTGGGCGATCTGCTCGCGGATCAGCTTCTGCTCGTAGAAACCGTCGCCCAGGCGGGTCAGGGTCAGGCCGGGGTTCAGGCTCAGGCGGTCGAGCATATAGTCCGAGGAGAGCCAGGCGCGGTAGTTGGTGAAGCGCGGGTCGCTTTCGATCAGGTAGCCGCTGGTGGCCTGCGGGTTGACGTGGAACAGACTGTTGTCCGGCACGCGGGTGTCGATGCCACCGGTGCGGATGCTCTCGGTGACGCCGGCGTTGTTCTTGGTCTGCACCGCGGTGACTTCCAGTACCGGGCTGATCACCCGGCCGTTGCCGACGTTGACCTGGGCGCCGCTGGCGCCGGAGGCCGGCTGGTCGACGCGGCCCAGGTTGAGGTCGCCGACCTGGGTGCCGCTGCCGGCATGGGCGGTGTTCTGCTGGTAGGCGCTGGGCTTGAGGAAGATGTCGACGATGCTGGCGGCGGGGTTGTACGCCGCACCGTCGGCACCCTGGTTGTCCCGGCCCTTCTTCTGGATACGGTAGAAATGGGTAACGATGCCGCTTTCGGTGGTGGTGCGCGCGCCGGGCACCTCGGTGTTTTCCAGGCGGCCCAGGTTACCGCTGATCGTGCCGCCGGCGATGATCCGGCTCTTGTCGTTGAGCGCGTCGGCGACGTCCAGGCGCAGGTTGCCGCCGGCGAGGATCTGCGCCGGATCGGAGCTGAGGATCTGGGTTTCGCGGGTCACCCGGGTGTAGCTGTAGAGGTTCCAGTCGTCGCGGACGCCTTCCGGGGTCACCAGGTGATCGACCTCGGAGTTGTAGATGGAAATCTGCTCCGGCTTGTAGCGGGTGGTGGAGCCGGTGAGCTGGTACTCGAGGACGCTCTCGCGGCTGACTTCCACTTCCTGGGTGCTGAAGTGCTCGTTGGTGTTGCGCAGCACGGCGCTGGCCAGGCCCATCTCGCCCAGGGCCTCGATGGTGGCGCTGGCGTTGCGGATTTCTCCGGCGCTGCCGGTGGCGTGGCCGTTGGCGTCCAGCGCGCCGCCGATATAGAGATCGCCGGCACTGAAGAGCAGCGCATGTTCGCGGTTGAGCAGCGAGCCGACGCCGAGGTCCAGGCGGTTGCGCGCGGCGATCACCGCGGCCTTGCCGTCTTCCACGTCGTTGCGCAGGGTGCCGGCGGAGACCGACAGTTGGTCGCCATAGATGCGCCCGGTGCCCAGGTTGTTCAGGGTGCCGGCGTTGACGCGGGTGGCCTGGCCGTCGAGCAGGCCGCGGTTGTTCAGGGTGCCGCTGGCGTCGACGGTCAGGTGGGTGGCGCTGAGCTCACCGTTGGCGCTGTTGTTCACGTCGCCGGCATCGACGTTCAGTGCCTGGCCGGCGACCAGCCGGGCCTGGTTGTCCAGGTTGCCGGCGGTCTGCAGGTCGATGGTGCCGTTGGCCTGCAGCTGCCCGCTGTTGACGTAGCTGTCACGCAGTTTCAGGCTGATGTCGCCCAGGCTCAGGGTCTTGCCGTCGCCGCCCAGGCTCTTGCTGTCGATGCTCAGCTTCTGCCCGGCGATCAGCTTGCCGTCGTGGTTGAGGATGGCGAGGGACTTGCTGGCCGCGCCATCGAGGATGTTCAGGTCCTTGCTGGAGCTGATCAGGCCGCCGCTGTTGTCGAGCTGGCCGCTGCTGTTGAGGGTGAGGGTCTCATCCGCGCGCACTGCTCCCGCCTGGTTGTCGATCTGATGGGCGTTGAGTGTCAGCGAGTGGCCTTCGAGGCCCTGGTCGGTGCCCAGGGTGTTGCGGTTGTCCAGGGTGCCGGCGCTGACCACCAGCTTGCCGCCGGCGCGCAGCAGGCTGCCGGCGTTGTCCAGGCGGCCGCTGGTGAGGTCGAGGGTTGCGTCGCCCAGGGTCTGCAGCTGGCCGCCGCGGTTGTCCAGCCCGCTGGCCTTGATCCGCACGTTGCCTTCGCTGGTCAGCAGTCCGCCGCGGTTGTTGGCAATCTGTGCGCTGCTGAGGTCGAGGTCGCCCTTGCCGCCGATGAAGCCGGCGCTGTTGTCCAGGTTGCCGCTGGCGAGAATCACGCCGCCCTTGCCGAGCAGGCCGCCGCTGATGCCGGAGTCGGTGTTGATGATGGCCTGGCCGTGCGCGTCGATGCGCAGCAGGCCGTCGGCCTGGACCAGGCCACCCTGGTTGTTCAGGGCGCCGGTCTGCAGCTCCACGCCATTGGTGGCGATCAGCACGCCGCCCTGGTTGTCGAGGGTCGCGCCGCTGCTGTCGAGTTTGAGGTTGCCGGCGCTGATCAGCCCGTTTCCATTGAGCACGCCCTGGCCGGACAGGGTGATCTGGTGCTGGCCTTCGATGCGGCCACCCCGGTTGTCGAGACGGCCCTGGGTGGCGTCGATGGCGACCGTGCCGTCCACCGAACCGAGGGTGCCGCCCTGGTTGCTGATTGAACCGCCACGGGCGGTCAGGGCGCCTTTGGCGGCAAGGGTGCCGGTGTCGTTGTTCAGGGTGTCGGCGCGGACGTCGAGCGTACCGCTGGCGGTGACCTTGCCCTTGGCGTTGACCAGCTCGCCGGCCTCCAGGCGCGAGTTGCCGGTGGCCGCGAGCGTGCCGGCGCCGTTGTCCAGCTTGCCCTTGACCTTGGCTTGCAGGTCGCCGCCGGCAGCCTGGACAGTGCCGGACTGGTTCAGCAGGGTGCCGGCGTCCAGCTGGACGCCGCCGTTGCCGGCGAGGGTGCCGCTGCTGTTGTCGAGCAGGCCGCTGGTGCTGACGCGCAGGGTGCCGGCACCGGTCTGCAGGATTTCGCCCTGGCGGTTGGACAGCGAGGCGGCGTCGATGCTGATCTGCCGGGCCACGGTGCTGGCGCCGTCGAGCAGTGCGTCGTTGAAGCGGGCCTGCAGCTGGCCGTTGCTGGCGAGCGAGCCGTCGCGGCCGTCGAGGGAGTTGGCGCTGACGTTCAGCGTGCCGTTGCCGGCGTGTTCGACCTTGCCGCGACGGTTGTTCAGGTTCAGCGCGTTGAGCGTCAGGTTGGTGGCGTTGCTGGCGATTCGGCCGTCGCTGTTGTCCAGGGTGCCGGGGAGGGCGAGGGTCATGTCGCCGTTGCCGGTCTGGATGATCTCGCCCTTGCGGTTGGACAGGTCATGGGCCTGCAGCTGAACGCTGGCCCCGGCGAGCTTGGCCGCGTCGCTGGTGAGCGTCTGCGTGGCGCTCACCGCCAGCGCGTTGCTGGCGTCCACCTGGGCGCCGGCGAGGTTGGCGTTGCCATTGCTGGCGGTGAGGCGGACGTTCTGCGCACCGGCCTGGCCCTGGCTCAGGTCGAGGCTGGCGCCGCCGATGTCGAGGTCGCCACCTGCAAGGGTCGCCCCCTGGCTCTTCACCTGCCGGGTGGCCTTGATGTCGAGTCGACCGCTGCTGCCGACACTGCCATCGGCCTGCACGCCGGCGGCGAGGGTGGCCTTGCTGTCGTTGACGATGCCGCTGGCGTTCAGGCTGACGTTCTGCTGCGCCGCCGCGATGCCGCTGTTGTGGATGTCGCCGCGGCTGCTCAGGGCGGTATCGCCCTTGGCGTACAGCGAACCGCTGTTGTCGATGCCGCCCTGGCTGTCCAGGCGGACGTTGGCGGTGGCGTTGATCTGGCCGCTGTTGCCGAGGCGGCCATCGGCGCTGATCACCACGTCGCCGGCGCTGGCGCCGATCTGCCCGGCATTGCGCACGCCGACGCCGGATTCGGTACCGACCAGCATGATCTTGCCGGCGTACATGCCGCCAAGCTGGGCAACGTCGATGGCCACCGAGGGCTTCTCGCCATTGCCTTCGATGGCTCGTGCGCTGGTGTTGTCGGCGTTGACCTGGTTGGCCCCGGCGGTGACACGCAGGTCCTTGGCCCAGACGCCGGCATTGACCTCCACGGAGCGGGCGATCACGTCGGTGAAGTCGGTCTGGCTCGCGTCCAGGCCCTTGCCGGTGATCGCGATGTGGCCGCCGCGGACCTCGTAGCCTTGCAGCTGGCCGTCGACGATCTGCGCGGTGCCGGTGGTGAGGGTCGCGCGGTTGGCGTTGATGAAGCCGCAGCCGTCACAGGCGATGCCGGCGGGGTTGGCGATTACCACCTGGGCGCGGTCGCCGGCGACTTCCACGTAGCCGCGCAGCTGACTGGGATTGCTGCCGTTGACCTCGTTGAGGATCACCCGCGCGGTGCCGTTGGCCAGGTTCTGGTTACCGTCGATCCAGCCGCCAAGCTGGGTCTGCACGCTGTTGCGCGAGTTGTTCAGGATCGCGCCCTGCTGGTTCACGTCGAACTGGCTGTAGGTGTTGCGCGAGACGCCGGCGGCGCTGGGCGTCTGGATGTTGACCTGGGGCACGCCGTTGGCGGAGTTGATCACGCCCGGCTGCTGGTTCTGCGGAGCACCGCGGTCGGCGACGATGTCGGCGTGGGCCAGCGGGGCGGCCAGGCTGACCAGCCCCAGTGTTGCCATCAGCGCGAAGCGCAGCGGACGCAGGCTGACCAGCAGCGAAGCGCCCGGCGCACCCAGCGGGCCGTCGGTGGTGCCCGGTGCCTTGCCCTGGCTGGTGACGTTCTCGGCGACGACCATCAGCTGGCCGCGAGCCTTGTTGAAAACGATGCGGTAGAGGTGCTTGTTCATACAAATCCCTTTGTCGGTTCAGGGCGCAGGCCGCGGGGCGCGCTCAGAGCTGGATGGCCAGCGGGTGGTCGGAGAACCATGCGCGCCCTTCGGCGGGCATGACCGCGACACCCTGGAACTTCTTGATCCTCAGGCCGCGTTGTTCGCCACGGTGGTACAGCGCCCGGCCGCAGCGGTTGGCGAAGAAGTGCCGCTGCAGGACGCGCGACACCGGTACGGAGTGGCCGAACGGCGCCACCCAGTCGTTGAACCAGATGCGCTCGCCGCTGTTCCAGTCGGCGGCCGGCATGCAGATCGCCGGCTGGCTCAGGTAGCGCGCCTCGGCCTCCAGGCTCAGGTTGCTGAAGGCGACGTAGAACACCGGCCGGCCGTTCTGCCGGCCGAGGATGAACTGGCGGTGGCTGATCGCCGGCAGCAGCAGGGCATTCAGGGCATGCAGCGGGATGTCGCGGTGGGACGCCGAGTGCAGCCACAACCAGACCGCCGAACCCAGTACCTCGGCTTCGCTCCAGGGCTCGTCGACGAAGCCCGGCGCGGTGATGTCGAATCCGTCGATATGCATGGGCGCCTCCTCAGAAGGACCAGGTCAGGTTGAAGCCGCCGGTGGTGTTGGCGGTATCGAAGCCGCTGGGCTTGCTGATCGGCTGGCCGACGAAGACGTCGTAGGAGACGCCGCGATAGCCGCCGCGCAGGCCCAGCACGTAGCCGGCCAGGTGGGTGCCGATCAGGTACTTGCTCGATTGCCCGCCGACCTCGCCGTAGTCCACGCCCACGTAGGCTTCCTGGCCGCTCTGGCCGAGGGCCAGGCCCAGATCGTTGCGGGTCAGCCAGCCACGGTCGGCGGAGAGGATCTGCTCGCCATCGAAGCCGCGCACGCTGTAGCGGCCGCCGATGGTGAAGCGGTCCTGGGGCACCAGTGGCGTGCGGTTCCATTGCGCACGCCAGGAGCTGCTGTAGCGCAGGCGCTGGTCGCCCAGGGCGAACGGCACGCTGAGCTGTGCTTCGGCGGTGATGATCTTGGAGCGCGAGGTGCCTTCGTCGAAGGGTTCCTCCGGCGCCGCCATGGCGTTGCGCGCACCGGTGCCGCGACGGTAGCCGGTGCTCAGGTAGAGGGTGGAGGCGCCGATGAATTCGGTGTGGGTCAGGCCGAACGACCAGCCGGCCATGCGCCGACGCTGGATCTCGATCTCGGTGTCGTCGATCCAGTTCTTCGAGCGCCGGCTCCAGCCGCCGAGGCTGGCGGTGGTCTTGCGCACGGCGTCGCGGTAGAGCATGCGGGTAAGGGTGATCTCGTCGTTCTTGCTTTCGCCGCTGTAGCTGTAGTCCTGGTTCGCTCCGGAGATGGTCTGATGGTAGTCGTACTCGCTGGAGGTCACCCCCAGCAGCCAGTAACCGAAGGGCACCGAGTAGTGCAGGGTATGGCCGCGCGAGCCGCGATCGCCGGAGTCGCCGCCGCCCAGGTCGTGGTTGTAGCTGAAGTAGAAGAGGTCGCTCAGGGTCAGGAAGTTGTCGAAGGACACCGAGGTGGTGCCCAGGTACTTGCCGGTCTCGTCGGTGCCCGAGTCGTCGACCGAGAGGCTGAAGCGGACCGGGAATTTCTGCCGCCAGGCGATAACCAGGTCGCTTTCGCCGGGCTGTGCGCCGGCGCCTTCGGCGGCGGTGATCTGAATGTCGGCATCGGCGGTTGGCACCCGCTTGAAGTTCTCCAGCGCCTGTTCGATGTCGCGCAGGTTGAGCAGGTCGCCGGGCTTGGCCGGAACGGTATTCCAGGCATTGGCGCGGTGCGACGTGCCCTCGGCGAAGCGGATCGAGCGGATGCGTCCGGGCACCAGGGTCAGCTCCAGGGCGCCGCTTTTCAGGTCCTGGGGTTGCGCCAGCACACGGGAGGTGACGAAGCCGCGTTCGATGATGGCGTTCTGGATACGCTTCATTGTCAGGTTGATGCCCTGGGCACCGAGGCAATGGCCGGTCGCCGGGTCATCCTTCGGGTCGGCGGCGCGCAGCGCCCACTGGAATCGCTCGGCCGAGTCGCCGACCAGGGTGATCTGGCGGATCGCGAAGCAGGGGGCCTCTTCCTTCGGCAGGCGATTGGCTTCCAGGCCGCTGGGCGGCAGTTTCAGGCGTACGTCGGGCGAAGGCTCCATCTGCTCGCGCAGCGCGCGATCGCGCTCCTGCTGCTGCAGCAGTTGCTGGGCCGGCAGTGGATCGGCGGCGAAGGCGACGCCGCTGCAGGCGCCCAAGGTCAGCGGAGCCAGGATGGCCAGGCGCAGCGCGCTTCGCAGGGGGAGATCGATGCCCATCCATGGGGCTCGCGGAGCAGGTCCGGTATCCACCGGTAGCTCTCTACGGCAAGAGAGAAGAGCCATTTCGCGTCCTTGTGAAATATTTTGCAAAAACTCGCCAGATTATGGCGATGGGTCCGAAATACGACCGTGAATCCGTTCTAATCGCTGTAAATCTGTTGATACATCGCTATCAGATATGTATCGCGCGTAAGACAGTTCCGACGGTTCGAGATGAAAGGACGGAAATTTGTTCCGAGTTTTTACCAAGGGCTGACGAATGGTCTGAAGTGCTATTGCAGTGATGTCACGGGGTGGCATGGCCGATCTTTGAACGAGCGAGCTGGCTCACGAGCGCATTGGTCACGGTGATGTTCGCGAGCAAGGTCGCTCCGACAGAAAGCAGAAGGCCCGCACTGGGCGGGCCTTCTTCATTGATGCCGGGCGTCAGCTGCTCTGCGGCATCTCACCCCGCGCCAGGCGCGCGTTGATGTCGGCGATCACCGCCGGCAGTTCGGCGATGGTGTCGATCAGGTAGTGCGGGCGCGAGCCTTCCAACATCTGGCCGATGCGGCGGCGCTCCTGGTCCAGCTTCTCCGCCGGCAACGCCTTGTACTGCTCGTAGGTCAGGCCCAGGGCGTTGCCCGAGCAGGTCAGTGCCACGGTCCACATGCCGGCGCTGCGGCCTTCGAGGATGCCCGGCCAGGTGTCGTCGACTTTCACGCAGGCGGCCACGTCGTTGATGCCCAGGGCAATCACGTTGGCCAGGGCCTGTGCCGGATGCGGTCGGCCGTTGGGCACGTCATCGGTGGCCACCACGTGGTCGGCGACGTAGCCGTTGGTCTTGGCCAGGGCAACGACCTTTTCCATCACCACGGCCGGGTAGCCGGAGCAGGAACCGATCTTCAGCCCCTGCTTGCGCAGGGTGGCGATGGCGTCCAGCGCGCCGGGGATCAGCGCCGAGTGCTCGGCGATCTTCTCGATCTGCAGCGGCATGAAGCGTTCGTAGATGGCGGTGACGTCATCGTCGCTCGGCACGCGACCGAACTTCGCCTTGTAGCGCTCGGCGATGGCCGGGATGTCGCACAGGGTGCGGATGTGGTCCCACTTGCCCATGCCCATCGGGCCGCGGGCTTCTTCCAGGCTGACCTGGACGCCGAACTCGGCGAAGGCTTCGACGAAGATCTGGGTCGGCGCGAAGGAGCCGAAGTCGACCACGGTGCCGGCCCAGTCGAGGATGACGGCTTGCAGTTGCTGGGGTTGCTGGTAGTGCATGGTGATGCTCCTGTGAGGGGACTATTTGTGGAAATCGAGGTGAGCGCGGCCCGCCCGGCGTCGTGGCAGGCTCGCGGATTCAGCGGGCAGGGCGAGGATCAGGCCGTGGTGTCGAACAGCTCGGCGATGATCGGCCGTTTGCGGCGGATGCCCAGGCAGCACAGGTAGTAGCTGATGTGGAATGGGTCCTCGGCGAAGGCGATCGAGCGCGTGCCCGGCCGGTCGGCATACTCCACCGCCGAGACGAAGCCCACGCCGATACCGTGCACCACCGCATGGACGATGGCCTCGCGGCTGTTCAGCTGCATCGCGCAGTCCAGCGCCACTCCGTGCCGGCGGCAGCCTTCTTCGACCAGTTGGCGGGTACGCGAGGCCGGCTCGCGCAGCACGACGCGTTCCCTGGCGATCTCCCGCACGCTGACCGACTCCTGCCGCGCCCACGGATGGTCGTCGCGCACCACCGCGAGGATCGGGCAGGTGCGGTACAGCTGTGTGCTCAGGCGCTGGTCGAACTCCGAGAGGGCGAGGATCGCCACGTCGATGTCGAAGTTGTACAGCCGCGCCAGGGTGCCGGCCTCGCTGGTGAAGGAGGTCTCCAGCTCGATGTCCGGATAGCGCTGCATCAGCGAGTAGGTCAGGCTCATGGCGATCGGCGGCGATACCGCGCCAAGGCGCAGCATGCCCTGCTTGCGCTGTTGGAAGCTCTGCAGCAGTTGCAAGGCTTCGTCCTCCTGGCCGAACAGGCCCTGGGTGATCGCGTAGAGCTGTTGCCCGGCCGTGCTCAGCTCGATGAAGCGGCCGCGGCGGTGAAACAGCTCTACCGAGAAGCGTTTCTCCAGCCCGCTGACCTGTTCGCTGATGGTCGGTTGGCCGACGCTCAGCAGCGCTGCCGCCTGGGTGAAGCTGCCGGTGCGGGCCACGGCATGAAACGAGCGCAACCACTTGTGGTACTGGTACATGGCTTCTCTTTGTATGGGAGGCGCCTGGCACGAGGGCTTGCAGCATGGCCGTACCCTCAGCGCCGGACGAACAGGGCGACCACCGCGCTGCACACGCAGGCCGTGGTGACCACGATGAAGATCAGGGAAGTATTGCCGGTCGTATCCAGCATGCGACCGATCAGGGGTTCGGCCAGACCCGCAAAGAGGTAAGAGGAGAAGTTCATGATCCCGGTGGCGGTGCCGGCGCGGCGTGCGCCGACCAGGTCCGGGCAGAGCGCCCAGAAGCTCGACGCCGGGCCGTAGACGAAGAATCCGCAAAGGAACAGTGCGAGCAGGCCGACACCGCTGTGCGCCGGCAGGCTCCACATCCACAGGCTGGTGAGGGCGCCCAGCACCATGTAGAGCATGATCGCGCGGTAGCGCTTGCTGCCGAACAGGCGGTCGGAGACCCAGCCGTTGCTCAGCGCGCCGACGGCCATGCCGACCGGCAGGGCGATGGTGATCCACTTCGGGTCGATGAAGCTCTGGCCCTTCTGCCAGTCGGCGCCGAGGAAGTGCACCGGCACCCAGACGATCAGCCCGTAGCGCGCAGCGTTCTGGAAGCCCAGCGACAGCGCCGCCACCAGCAGGCGCGGGTTCTTCAGCACGGCGAGGTAGCGTTGCGTCGAGGTTTCTTCCTCGCCGTGGGCGGCCTCGCTGGCGCGGTCCTCGGCGTTCGCCACGCCGGTGTCGGCGAGCGGTTCGAAGCCCATGTCCTGCGGGCGCTCACGGGCCACCAGGTAGAACACGATGCCGCCGGCGAGCATCAGCAGCACCGGCAGGCGGAAGATCCAGCGCCACTCCAGGTGCATGACGTCGATCACCACCACCGAGGTGACGTAGGACAGCACCGACGCGCAGCCGGCGGCGAACACATAGAAGCCGTAGACCTTGCCGCGCTCGGCGGCGCTCCACCAGTTCGACAGCAGGCGGCTGCCCGGCGCCCAGCCCAGGGCCTGGAAATAGCCATTGATGCCCCACGGCAGGATCAGGCTGCCGAAGCCGCCGGCGAAGCTGGTGACCCAGTTGGCCGCGCAGGACAGCGCTGCGCCCAGGCTCATGATGCGCCGGCCGCCGAACTTGTCGGCGAGGTTGCCATTGATGGCCTGGCCGATGGCGTACATCCACAGCATCGCGCTGGAGGCCCAGCCGAGGGTTTCCTTGCTCAGGCCGAACTCGGCCTGGATGCCGGGAATGGCGAAGCCGAAGGTCTGGCGACCGGTATAGAAGAACAGGTAGCAGAACATCGCGGCGAGCAGCATGCGCCACTGGGCGGCGCGGAACGGGGTGACGGCGGAGACTGGCCCCGACAGGGTTTGGGCACGGTTCATGGCGTTTTCCTTCTTGTTCGCTCGCGCCGGCGCAAGGCTCGGCGTGTCGGCACTCTTCTTCGGTGCGATAGGTTTTCGGTGCAACAGGAGGAGGCGGCCACCGGGGCCGCCCGGTGACGGACGGCGTCAGGCGGCCTGCGAGCCGATGAAGTTGCGTCCGCGGGCACCCTGCATGGCGAAGTCGATCATCGCTTCGGCTTCCGTGGCCGTCACGCCGTAGTCGCCGAACTCGGTCTTGACCCCGAGCCGATGGAGGAATTCACGCAGGCGCTTCTGCGCGCCGGCCAGGTCGCTGCCGAACACTCGTTGCAGGGTGCGGTCGCGATCGGCGTCGCGGCCCCAGGCCAGGCCCAGGACCAGCGGCAGGGTGAAGGAGCAGGCGATGCCGTGCGGCAGGCCGTGGCGCAGGGTCATCTCGTAGGAGATGGAGTGGGCCAGCGCGGTCTTGGTGTTGGAGAAGGCCATGCCGGCCTTCAGTGCGGCCAGCGCCATGCGCGAGCGCAGTTCGCGGTTGGCCAGGTCCTGCTGCAGGCGCGGCAGGCAGTCGAGGATGTCCTCGATGGCGGAGAGGGCGAAGGTGTCGGAGATCGGGTTGGCGTTGTGGTTCCAGATCGATTCCAGCGCGTGGGACAGCGCGTCCAGCCCGGTGGAAACCGTCACGCCGGCGGGCACGCTGAGCATCAGGTCCGGGTCGATCAGCGCGACCTTGGGCCAGGTACAGTCCAGGTGCAGGGAGTACTTCTTCTGCTGTTGCGCGTCCCAGAGGGTGGCCCAGGGCGTGACTTCGCTGCCGGTGCCGGCGGTGGTCGGCGCGGCGATCAGTGTCTTGTGCCGCGCCGGGACGAAGGGCTTGCCGGCGGCCAGCAGGTCGAGCAGTTCGTCGAAGCGCCCGGACGCGGTGCCGACGATCAGCGCCTTGGCAGTGTCGATGGCGCTGCCGCCGCCGAGGGCGAAGACGGTGCTGCAGTCCGCTGCTTCGCGCCAGAAGCGCTCGTGCACATCGCGCAGCCAGGCTACGTCGGGGTTGGGCTGCACGTTGTCGATGACATAGCCGAGGCGCTCGCCGAGCAGGCCGCGGACGCGGTCGATCAACCCCAGTTGCGCGGCTTCGGGGAAGGTTACCAGGGCGACCTTGCCTTCGCAGAGGTCGGCGATGCGGTCCAGGCTGCCGCCGCCGAAAACGGTGGCGACCGGATTATGGAATCGGGCAGGCATGGGCAGTTCCTTGTTGTTGTTTGAACGTGCGGCCATGCTCGGGGCCTCGTCGGTTTCGTTCCAATCGATTGATTGCAGGTGGGCATCGGCCAGACCGATAACGGCGGGTGCGGGCATCGTGCATGAACTCCGGGCGTGAGCCTGCCCGGCGCGCGCCCGGAAGGCGCACGCGGCAGGAAGTTGGGGCGGAAGGGCGAGCGGTTGGGGACGGGGCGGTCAGTGCCGCCCGTTACCCTGGATGGCGTGGCGCAGGCGGTTGGAGAGCAGGTCGGCGAGCACCACCATGACGGTGATGACGACGATGCAGGTGGCCGTCTCCTGGTACTTGAACAGTTTCAGGCTGCTGACCAGTTCGAAGCCCAGGCCGCCGGCGCCGACCATGCCGAGCACGGTGGCCGAGCGCAGGTTGACCTCGAAGCGGTAGAGCACCACGGCGATCCACGCGGTGATCACCTGCGGCAGCACGCCGAAGACGATCACCTGCAGCGGCCGAGCGCCGGTCGCCTGCAGTGCTTCGAGGGGGCCCTGGTTGATTTCCTCGATGCTCTCGGCGAAGAACTTGCCGAGCATGCCCACGCCGTGCAGCGCCAGGGCCAGCACGCCAGGGAAGGGGCCCAGGCCTACGGCGGAAACGAACACCAGGGCAAGGATCAGTTCGTTGATGCTGCGGATGACGTTGAGCAACTGGCGTGTGGCGAGGTACAGCCAGCGGTTGCCGTGCAGGTTGCGCGCGGCGAGGAAGCCCAGCGGCACGGCCAGCACGATGCCCAGCAGGGTGCCCCAGAGGGCGATCTGCAAGGTCTCCAGCGCCGGGCCCCAGAGGCTCGGCAGGATGCTCATGTCCGGCGGCAGCGAGCGGCTGAGGAAGTCGCCGATCTGCGGCAGGCCGCTGGCCAGTTCGCTCCAGCTCAGCTGCGCGCCCGCGGCGCTCCAGTGCAGCAGGTAGAGCACCGCCAGCACGGCGGCGCCGGTGGTCAGCCAGCCGCGCTTGCTCTGTGGTGT
Organism: Pseudomonas sp. BB438; assembly: GCF_057180225.1. Taxonomy (NCBI): domain Bacteria; kingdom Pseudomonadati; phylum Pseudomonadota; class Gammaproteobacteria; order Pseudomonadales; family Pseudomonadaceae; genus Pseudomonas; species Pseudomonas sp. BB438. The sequence goes on along the minus strand of NZ_CM170001.1, from coordinate 4,169,712 downwards.
GTCGACCATCCACTGGTGGCTGCGCAGGTTCATGCTCCGGCTCCTGTTTCGCTGGCGTAGACCGCGCGGGCGGCCGCCTGGTAGGCGGTTGCCTCGCTGTTCGGGCGTTGCGGGTAGATACGCTGCAGGGCGGCGTCATCCAGTTGCTCGCGGCCGCCGTCGAACACCAGGCGGCCGTTGGCCAGGCCGACGATGCGGTCGCCGAATTCCCGCGCCAGGTCCACCTGGTGCAGGTTGCACACCACGGTGATGCCCAGGGTGCGGGTGGCCTCGCGCAAGTAGTGCATGATCAGCTGCGCGGTCTTCGGGTCGAGACTGGCCACCGGTTCGTCGGCAAGGATCACCTGCGGCCGCTGGGCCAGCGCGCGGGCAATGCCCACGCGTTGCATCTGCCCGCCGGAGAGCGAATCGGTGCGCGCCTCGGCCTTGTGCTCCAGCTCCACCCGGCGCAGGCATTCGCGGGCCAGGGCGACGTCGTCGCGGCTGAACAGCTGCAGCACCGAGGCGAGGGTGCCGACGCAGCCCAGGCGCCCGGTCAGTACGTTCTTGAGCACCGACAGGCGTGGCACCACGTTGTGGTGCTGGAAGATCATCGCCACCCGCCGGCGCAGCTCGCGGGTATCGCGCGCCTGCATGGCGTCGACGCCGGCCACTTGCAGCTCGCCGCCATCGGCCTCGGCCAGGCGGTTCATGCAGCGCAGCAGGGTGGACTTGCCGGCGCCGGACTGACCGAGGATCACCACGAACTCGCCGGCCTCGATGCGCAGGTCGATCCCGCGCAGCACCGGGTTTTCGCCGTAGCCCTTGGTCAGTTGGGCGACACGGATCATTTCAGGCTCCGCAGGTCGAGATCGAGCACCTTGGCGGTGTCGCGCACGACGTTGTAGGCAGCGTCGTCGGTGGGCTGGAAGCCATTGAGCAGGCCCTGGTCGCCCCACGGCACATCCTTGATCGAGGCGAACGCGGCGACCAGTTTCTTCTGCAGTTCCGGGTCGAGGTTCTTGCGCCAGACCATGGGCGACTCGGGGATGTCGTCGGACTTCCACACGACCTGGAGATCGTCCTGCTGCACCTGGCCCGAGCTGATGGCGCCGGCGAGGATGCGGTCGGCGACGGCGGCGGCATCCACCTTGCGGTTCGCCACGGCGAGGATGCTGGCGTCGTGGGAGCCGGAGAAGATCACCCGCGAGAACAGCGTCTTCGGGTCATGGCCCGACTGTTCCAGACCGGCCTTGGGGAACAGATGGCCGGAGGCGGAGCTGGGGTCGACGAAGGCGAAGGTGTGGCCCTTGAGGTCGTCCAGGCTGCGGATGCCGCTGTCCTTACGGGCGATGATCAGGCTGTGGTAGGCGCTGGTGCCGGTCTTCCTGGTCACCGCCACGGCGAAGGCGTGGGCGCCGGCGACCTTGTTCGCCAGGACGTAGGAGAACGGGCCGAGGTAGGCAACGTCGAGCTTGCCGGCGCGCAGCGCTTCGATCACGCCATTGTAGTCGGTGGCCACGAAGGGCTTCACCGGCATGCCCAGGCGTTCCTGCAGCTGGTCGAGCACCAGCTGGCTGCTCTTGATCATGGCCTGGGAATCCTCGGAGGGGATCAGGCCGACGGTGAGGGCGTCCTGTGCCTGGGCGGTCGGCAGCAGGGCGGCGGTGAAGGCGAGCGGCAGCACGGCGAAGCGGAACAGTCTGGTCAGCGAAGTCATGGCGTTACCCGGAGGTTGTGTTCGGTAGCGCCAACGCTAGGGCTGTCATGTGACAGTCACGCCATCAAATCAATATGGGTTAACGCACTAATCCATTGATAGGAGCTATGGATGTCCACTGCCCGCCTGCGTACCTTCCTCGCCGTGGCCCGCCATGCCAGCTTCAGCGGCGGAGCGCGGGCCATCGGCCTCAGCCAGCCGACCGCGACCACCCAGATCCAGGGCCTGGAGCGCGAGTTCAACGTCGAGCTGTTCCACCGCCGTGGCCGACGCATCGAGTTGACCGCCGTGGGCCGGGCGCTGCTGCCCATCGCCCAGCAGATGTCGATGCTCGAATCCGAGGCGACCAACCTGCTGCGTGACTCCGGACAGCTCAACCGTGGCCAGCTGAAGGTCGGCGCCGTGGGGCCGTTCCATGTGATCGAGATGGTCGACCTGTACCGCCGCGACTACCCGCAGATCGATGTGTCGATCCGCATCGGCAACTCCGCCTCGGTGCTGGCCGACCTGGAAAACTACGTCACCGACGTCGGCGTGCTCGCCGGCCTGCATGACGACCCGGCGTTTGTCGCGCAGCTGTACGCGCGGCACCCGGTGATCCTCTTCGCCCACGTCGACCACCCGTTCGCGCGCCACGCCGAGGTACGCCTGCAAGCCCTGCAGGGGCAGCCGCTGCTGCGCCGCGAGCAGGGTTCGACCACCCGCGTAGCGCTGGAACGCGAACTGGACAAGGCCGACGTCACGCCGCGCATCGCCATGGAAATCGGCAGCCGCGAGGCCCTGCGCGAGGCGGCAATCCGCGGCATCGGCATCGGCGTGGTGTCCGAGGCGGAGTACATCGCCGACCCGCGCCTGAAGGCGATCCGCATCAGCGGCGACCCGGTGTGCACCGAGACCTACCTGTACTACCTCGCCGAGCGCCGCAGCAGCCAGGTGATCGCCTCCTTCCTGCGCTCGCTCGCGCCATAGCACAGCTGCCGGCACTGGCGTAAGGCTTGTCCTGCGGGGCGGGGCGCGGGTTATCCTGCGGCCCCGTCGTTGTCACGAGGCTGTCATGTCGTCCGCTACCGCGCCTGCCCTGCAGCGAGCCGACCGAGATTCGCGCAACTCCGCCCAGGTGCTCAGCCTGTGCCTGCCCAGCGACGTGCTGCTGTACCTGCTGCTGCCGATGTACGCAGCGGATTTCGGCGTGACCCTGGTGGAAGCGGGCATCCTGCTGGCGGCCAACCGGCTGGTGCGCATCGTCGGCTACGGCTGGGTGGTGCGCTTCTACGGCCGCCATGGCGACCGCGCCGCGTGCAGCCTCGCGGCCTTCGCGGCGGCGGCCTGTGCGCTGGGCAACGCGACCCTTTCCGGCTTCGCCGCGCTGCTGGTGCTGCGGCTGGTCTGGGGTCTGTGCTTTGCCACGTTCAACCTCAGTACCCAGACCCTCGCCACCGCCGAGGCGCAGGGTGCCGCGCGCCGCGCCGGCCGTTCGCGGGCGACGTTGTCCATCGGGCCGATGCTGTTCCTTCCGCTGGGCGCGGTGATGGCCCAGGCGGTGGGCCCGCGCAGCATCTTCTTCGTCCTCTGCGTCAGCGCCCTGTGCGGTCTCTGGCGTGCCCGCGCGCTGCCCGACAGGGGGCACGACATCCCCAGCAACAGCGGCCGCCGCCTGCGCCTGCCGGACAGCATCGCCACCTGGTCCTTCATCGAAGGCGTTACCCTCGACGGCCTGTTCATCTTCGGCCTGTCGCTCTACGCGCAGACCCACCTGGGCGGCACCGGCGTGCTGGTGGCGGGCGTGCTGATGGCGGTGCGGTACCTCAGCGAGATGCTCTTCAGCCCCTTCGGCGGGCGCCTGGCGGATCGCTTCGGCGCGCTGCGCATGCTGGTGGTGCTGTCGCTGGCCACCTCGCTGGCGCTGCTGATGTTCGGCAGCTACTGGCTGTTCGTCGGCGCCTTCCTGGTGCTGGTGCTGCGCGCGCTGCAACTGCCGCTGGTGGTCACGCTGGTGGCGCAGCGCAACCCGCAGGCGCGCATCCAGGCGCTGGCGGGCAACGCGGTGTGGCGCGACATCGGTGCGGGGCTCGGGCCGATCCTGGCCGGTGTTCTGCTGCCGCAGGTGCCGGCGCTCTGGGCCTATGCGGGCGCGGCGGCGATACTGGCGCTCAGTGCGCTGGGGTGTGCCTGGCGGCGCTGAGTGACTCAGGACTAATTCGTAGGGCAAGGAAGCACGGACGTGAAAGCATTGTTCATCGGTTTGACGGGGATTCTGTCGCTGGCTCAGCTGTCGCCGGCCGGGGCGGATACGCTCAACGGCAAGGCTCTCTTTACCCAACGCTGCGCCGTCTGCCACGGCGCGGATATCAAGGCGACCGGGCCCCTGGCCCACAAGAGCAGTCCGCCCACGCCCGACCTCACGACGCCCGCGTTCAAGAAGCGCCTGAGCGAGTATCCGGGCGTCATCGTGTCCTCGGTGGTGCTGCGCCCCAACGGCAGCCTGATCCCCCGGACCTTGCGTGAGAACGGCGTGAAGATACCGCCGCACGCCTGGAGCATCGACGATCTGCGCGACCTGAACCAGTACATGGTCGGGGTTATCGCCAAGAGCCGCTGAGGCTGCCCGTGGGGCACGGAAATCCGCGCGCGATGGCGGCGCCGAATGCGCGGATTGTTCAAGCGCGACTGACGGCGCGGCGGGAACACTGGCGGCTCTTTCTGACCTGGAGCTGCCCCATGCGACACCTCTACGCCCCCGCGTTCTTCTTCGGCTTCATCGGCCTGGCCCTGTACCTGGTCAGTGAAGGCGTATCGCTGGTGTGCCTGCCGGCGTTGTTGCCGTTGGCGATCCTGCTGGCCTTCCTCGCCGAGCGGTTCTGGCCCTATCGCGCAGGCTGGAACGAGGGCCACGACGACGTTGCCCGCGACCTGATTCACGCGCTGGTCAATGAGACGCTGAATGCGCTGGGCATCGCTGCGATTCCGCTGCTGGCCTTGTGGCTGCCGCACTTCGCGCTGTGGCCAAACGACTGGCCGCTGGCGCTGCAACTGCTGGCGGCGCTGCTGATCGCCGATCTCGGCATCACCCTGGTGCATTACGCCAGCCACCGTTCTGCGCTGTTGTGGCGGCTGCATGCGGTGCACCACAGCGTCACGCGCATGTATGGCTTCAACGGGCTGATGAAGCATCCGTTGCACCAGATGCTCGAAGCCCTCGGCGGAACGCTGCCGTTGCTGTTGCTGGGGATGCCGGTCGAGGTTGCGGCGCTGCTGGCGTTCGCCATCGCCATCCAGTTGCTGCTGCAGCACAGCAATGTCGACATGCGTATCGGCGCGCTGCGCCACCTGTTCGCCTGGGCGCCGCTGCATCGCTTGCACCACTTGAAGTACGGCACGGCGGGGGATGTGAACTTCGCGCTGTTCTTCAGCGTCTGGGATCGTCTGCTGGGGACTGCGCTGTACCTGCCGGACTATGTGCTGGCGGAGGATGATTTGGGGATCGGCGACCGGCCGGATTATCCCATGGCGTATCTCGATCAGTTGGCCGAGCCGTTCCGTCGTGTGGATGTGGCGCATCCGCCGGCGCCGTTGCCGGCGGAGCTTCAGCGTGCGGGAATTGGTGTGCGCGGATAACCCGGTTCGCGAGCAAGCTCGCTCCTACAGGCCAGCTCCGCAGCGACCGTTGGCGTAGGGGCGGACCTTGTTTGCGAAATCTGTCGCGGCGGAGTCCGTCCTCAACGGATGCATCGATTGGCAGGCGTCAATTGTAGGAGCGCGCCATGCGCGCGATCGCGGGCATGGCCCGCTCCTACAGGGGAACTCCGGCGCTGGATTCAGCCCAGCAGTCGTAGCCTCAACTGGCGCAATGTCAGGTCAGCCCGAATCCCGAACTGACTGCGGACACTCCGCGAGAAATGCGCGGAGTCGGCGAAGCCTGCTGCGATGGCGGCGCTGGTCAGGCTGTCGCCGGCCATGGCCAGTCGCAGCGCCTGGCGCAGCCGCTGCCAGAGCACCAGCCGGCGCACCGACAGCCCCAGCGTGCCGCTGAACAACCGCTCCAGCTGGCTCAGCGAGAGCGACGCTGCTTCGGCCAGCGCCTGGGCGGGCAGGGCGCCATCGTCCAGTGCGCGGATGCGTTGCAGGGCCTTCGCCAGGCGCGGGTCGAGCTCGCGGCGCGGCAGCTCGCACAGCCCCGCTGCGAGGTTTTGCAGGTCTGGCCCGGCCTGCCGGCAGAGTCGCTCAAGATCGCCCAGTTCGAAGGCGAGCGGCTCGGCGAACAGGGTGACGGCGCGCTGGTCGCTGTCGCTGATCGCGTGGCGCTGGTTGGACGCGATCACCAGCAGTGAAGCCTGCTGCGGTTGATCGTCGACCAGCGCCGTCACTTCGCCTTCGCAGGCCATCAACAACTGGTGCGCGTAGTGGGCGTGGGCGCGTGCGTGGCCGGTGGTGCCGGCGACCAGGCAGAAGTCCGCACCGAGCCAGAGTTCGCCCTGCCAGGCCTGTTCAGTCGGCTGCATGGCGCGCCAGCCACTCTTCGCGGGTCAGCTCCCAGGTTTCCCGTGGCAGCACGCCGCTGACGAAGTGGCCTTGGTCGCGGCTCACCAGACGCATGCCCTCGCGTTCGGAGATGCGCCGCGAACCCTGGTTGGGGACGGCCTTGGGCACCTGCATCAGCGGTTTTTCCAGCGTCTGGAACCAGAAGCGGCTGACCGCCTTGCAGGCCTCGCTCATGTAGCCGTGCCCCTGCCAGGCGGGGGCCAGCCAGAAGCCACGGTGATTGCCCGGCTGATCGAACAGCGAGATGTTGCCGATGGCGTCGTCCGGGGCGCTGGCGAGGCGGATCATCCAATGCCATTCCTCGCCACGGGCCATGGCTGGCAGCACCACGTCGCGCACATAGACCCGTGCGCCATCGGCCGGGTAGGGCCAGGGCACACGGCGGTCGAGGTAGCGCACCACGTCCCAGTGCGGGAACAGGCGCTGGATGACCTCCGCGTCGGCCAGTTCCATCGGCGTGAGCAGCAGGCGCGCGGTGCGCAGGGTGGGTGTGGGTTGGCAGTCCATGGCAGGTTCCTCGAGGCTTCCGGGACAGTCTGCCGTTCCTCGGAAAGGTAGGCCAGTGCTCCGTTCAGCCCCTGGCCTACCGGCTTCAGACCGGGCGCCCGAAAGCGGCGATGGCGAAGTCGAGGAAGCTGCGCAGCTTGGGTGTCAGGCGCCGGTCCGGGGCGTAGAGGATGTGCATCGGCGAGGTCGGCACGCTGTAGTGCGGCAGCAGTTGCACCAGCGTGCCGCTGCGCACTGCATCACCGACCAGTTCCTGCGGCTGCAGCACCACGCCCAGCCCGGCGATTGCCGCTGCCAGCAGCGGGTCACCCTGATTGATCGTCAAACGGCTTGTAATCGGTACCTCGATGCGGCCGTCCGGACCGTCGAAGGTCCAGCTGGAGCGGCCATCGGAAAAGGCGAAGCCCAGGCATTCGTGCTGGCTCAGGTCTTCCGGCGTGCAGATCGCCGGACGTCGCGCGAGGTAGGCCGGCGCGGCGCACAGGACCAGACGATAGGGTGTCAGCGGCACGGCCTTGAGGCGGTTGTCGGCCAGCTCGCCGATGCGGAACACCACGTCGTAGCCGTCGTTGATCAGGTCCACCAGTTCGTTGGACAGCGTCAGGTCCACCGACACCTGCGGGTAGCGCACCATGTACTCCAGCAGGCGCGGCGACAGGGTGCGCATGCCGAAGGTCACCGGCGCGTTGATCCGCAGGCGTCCGCTGGGCGTGCCACGGGTGACGGCGGCGAGATTCTCCGCCGCCTCCATGTCCGCCAGGATCAGCTTGGCACGCTGGTAGAAGGCCCGGCCGAAGTCGGTGAGGCTCTGCCGTCGCGTGGTGCGGTTGAGCAGCGACAGGCCCAGGTGCTGCTCGAGCATCTTCACCTGCTTGCCCACCAGTTGCGACGACATCTGCAGCTCGTCGGCCGCCGCGCTGAAGGAGCCCAGCTCCACCGCCTTGACGAAGGTGGCCATCTGTTCGAGACGGTCCATTGCAAACCCTGTGTTTCAAGTGTTCGGCCATCCTAGGTCTTTATCCGGCTTCGGCCAACGCCTAGATTTTCCCTCCATGCCGCAGACGGTCGAACATCGCTCCGCGGACTTTCTACACTCCCATTCCGGCCGGCGTTTTGGACGCAGGCCTTTGCTTGAAGAGAGGTTGCCATGGCCCGCATTGTCAGAATCCACCAATACGGTGACGCCAGTGTCCTGAAACTGGAGGCGGTGGACGTTCCCGCGCCGGCGGCGGACGAGGTGCAGATCGCCGTCAAGGCCATAGGCCTGAACCGCGCCGAAGTGATGTTCCGCAACCATGCCTACCTGCAGGAGGCCGAGTTCCCCAGCCGCCTGGGCTACGAGGCATCCGGCGTGGTGAGCGCGGTGGGCAGCGCGGTGAAGGACGTTGCGATCGGCGACGCCGTGAGCCTGATTCCGCCGCTGGATATCGCCCGCTGGGGCACCTACGGCGAAGTGGCCAACGTGCCGGCGTACCTGGTGGTGAAGCACCCGGGCAACCTCAGCTTCGAGCAGGCCGCCGCGTCCTGGATGCAGTACGTCACTGCCTGGGGTGCGCTGGTGGAACAGGCGAAGCTGTCGCAGGGCGAGTTCGTGCTGGTCACCGCGGCGTCCAGCAGCGTCGGCCTCGCAGCCTTCCAGATCGCCCGCATGGTGGGCGCCACCTCGATTGCCGTGACCCGCACCCAGGCCAAGAAGCAGGCATTGCTGGACGCTGGCGCGGATCATGTGATCGTCAGCGACGACGAGGACATCGTCGAGAAGGTGATGGCGCTGACTGGCGGGCAAGGTGCCCGCGTGGTGTTCGATCCCATCGGAGGCCCCGGCTTCGAGGCGCTCACCCAGGCCATGGCGCGTGGCGGCATCCTCCTCGAATACGGCGCACTGAGCCCGGAGCCGACGCCATTCCCGCTGTTCACCGTGCTGGGCAAGAGCCTCACGCTGAAGGGCTACCTCTACGCCGAGATCGTCGCCGACCCGGCGGCGCTGGCGCGCGCCAAGGCGTTCATCGTCGAGGGGCTGGAGTCCGGCGCACTGAGCCCGGTGATCGCGCGGACATTCACGCTGGACGAGATCCAGGACGCGCACCGCTTCCTCGAAGCCAACCAGCAGGTGGGCAAGATCGTCGTCACGGTCTGACGCGATCAGTTCGGCGGTAGCGCCTGGACGGCCCGCTCGACGGCCAGCAGCGCGCCCTCCATGTAGCCGGCCTGCTCGCCGCCGGCTTCGCTGCCGATCAGGCGCAGGCGATGTTGCGCATGGCCATCGAACAGGCCGGTCAGGTCCGGCAGGCCGTGCCAGCGTGGCGGAATCTGGTCGTCCTCGGTGGCGGTCAGCGGTTCTGCCGCCCAGTCCTGCAGGCGGTCATCGAGGGGGTGCGCGGCCGCTTCGCCGAACAGCCGGACCAGCTGCGCACGGCAGGCCGCCACGAGCGCCGGGCCATCCAGCGCCCGGCGCTGTGCGGCGCTCAGCCCGAGGAAGCCGAACAGCGCTGCGCCACCCATATGGCCGGCGTCATGCACCTCGGCCAGCGGGCCGACGCCGCTGAAGGCATCACCGGAGAGTCCTGACTCACGCCAGAACGGCCGCGCATAGCGGGCCACGTACTTGGCGTGGGAGGCCATCCAGGTCGGTACCTTGGCAAGCTGCTTTATCACATCAGCTGGCAATGCCGGGACAAACCTCAGGCGCGCCGCCAGACGTGGTGGAACGGCGAGCCAGATGGCACGAAAGTCACCCTGCATGGGGGCCGAGCCGGCAAGGTGCAGACGCGCTCCCTCGTTATCCAGTTCGATCTGTTGCAGTTCGCTCTGCAGGAAAATACGTTGCGCCGGCAAGTGCTCCGCCAGTGCCTGAACCAGGCGTTCGGTACCGCCCTCGATGCGTAGCGAGAGGTTGCCGGAGGTATAGCCGGGTCGGCGGATCGCCGGGGCGCCCCAACGTTCGACCAGCGCATCGCCGTCTTCGTACTGCGCGAAGGTTGACAGTCCCAGTTCGCCCGCCAGGGCCTGCAGGCGCGGCTGGCAGTCGGGCCAGAACCAGGTCGGACCGAGGTCGATGCCACCGGCAGGCGTCGACAGGATGCGCCCACCAAGGCGCGGACGCGCCTCGAACAGCTCCCAGTCGATACCCAGCCGTTGCAGGCGATAGGCAGCATACAGACCGGCCAGCCCGCCACCGACGATGGCGATCTTGCGCGAGGACATCAGGGCTCTCCGCTTCATGACGATGGATGACCGGGCGCCTGGCGGCGCCCGGTGCATTTTCAGGGCTTGTCGAACGCCGCCACGGCGTCGAACACCCGGGTCGTGTAGGTCAGTGCAGCCCCTGCGTTCAGTGCGATGGCCACGCCCAGCGCCTCGGCGATTTCCTCGCGGGTTGCGCCGTGCTTGAGGGCCGCCTGCACGTGGGTGGCGATGCAGCCGTCGCAGCGGGTGGTGATGGCCACCGACAGGGCGATCAGTTCGTGGACCTTGGGCGCCAGGTGCGTGGCCGGCAGGTTGCCGAGGGTGTTCAGGCCGCGCATGGCGGCCGGGGCCAGGCCGGCGAACTCGCCGACGCGCTCGATCAGGCTGGTGAAGTAGTCGTTCCAGTTCATCATGTTCGGTTCTCCTGTCATTGACGCCCGGCGGTCACGCCGCCATCCACCGGCAACACGGTGCCGGTAATCCACGACGCTTCATCGGAGGCGAGGAACAGGATCGCCGCCGCCACATCACCCGGCTGGCCGTTGCGGCCCAGTGGATGGAAGGCGTTGAAGGTCGGCAGCACCTGCTTGACCTGCTCGGCGTCCATGAAGGTGCCGTAGACGGGGGTCTCCACCACGGCCGGGGCCACGGTGTTGATGCGGATGTTCGAGCCGGCCAGTTCGATGGCCAGGTTGCGGGTCAGCGCGTGCACGCCGGCGTTGGCGGCGGAGTAGGCCGCCGACGGCGTGGCGCCGATGGCCTGGATGGCCCATAGCGAACCGGTCTGCACGATGGCGCCGCCACCGCGTTGCAGCATGGCCCTGGCGGCGGCCTGGGCCATGAAGAACTTGCCCTTGAGGATGGTGTCGAGGAAGGCGTCGTACTCCTCCGGGCTGACGTCCAGGAACGGCTTGGGCGTGAAGATGCCGGCGTTGTTGATGAGGATGTCGACGCCGCCGAACTCGCGTTGCGCCAGGTCGACCAGGGCCTGGGCGGTGGCCGGGTCGGCGATGCTGCCGGCAAGGGTGCGCACACGCTGGGCGCTGGGGTCGATCTCACGGGCTGCTTCGCTCAGCTTAACGCTGTCGCGGCCGCCGATGACGACGCTGGCGCCGGCTTCGACGAGTCGCCGCGCGACTTCCTTGCCGATACCCGAACCGCCGCCGGTGATGATCGCAACCTTGTTAGAAAAACTATTCATGGTGGGAGTCCTCGTTGTGTCTGGGAGGAAAGCTGCTGTTGATCGTCGGAGTCTGTCTGGAGATCCTGTATCTGCTATCTTTCAGGCTCCAACTGGCTCCGGCCTGGTGCGCATTGTCGAACCGGGCGGAGGCCGCAACAACGCAGAAGATCTTCGCTGGCGGAATAGAAAAACTATCCATGACAACACCGGCCTACCTGAATGCACTGCGCGCCTTCGATGCAGCGGCGCGGCACCAGAGCTTTTCTGCTGCGGCGGCGGAGCTGAACGTCACCCCGGCCGCGGTCGGCCAGCAGGTGCGCAATCTCGAGTCGTGGCTGGGCATCGCCCTGTTCGCCCGCGCCAGCAGCGGCAGCGCGCGTCTGGTGCTGACCGATGCGGCGCGCGCGGCGTTGCCGGATATTCGCGAAGGCTTCGAACGGTTGACGGTGGGCCTGGCGCGGCTGAAGGACGCCGGCGTGCATGCCGGGCTGACTATCACCGTCAGCCCGGCTTTTGCCGCCAAGTGGCTGTTGCCGCGCATCGAACGCTTCCAGCAGGCCTATCCGGACCTGGACGTGCTGCTGGACACCAATGCGCGTTCGGTGGATTTCCAGGCCGAGCGGATCGATGTCGGCGTGCGCTACGGCGGCGGCCGATGGCCGGGGTTGACGGCAGTGCGGCTGATGGAAGAGGTGATGTTCCCGGTGTGTTCGCCGGACTTCGCACCGCTCAAGGGCGGCACGCTCTCCGCCGAGGCGCTGCAGGGCTGCACGCTGATCCATGACCTGTCGATGGCCAACGAGCCGGACTACCCGACCTGGCGCATGTGGCTGGATGCGTCGGGCTACCCGCTGATCAAGGCGAACCACGGCCTGCGTATCAACAACTCGGCGGCGGTGTTGCAGGCGGCGATGGAGGGGCAGGGACTGGCGCTGGCGCGCAGCGTGATGGTGCGCGACGACCTGGCAGCGGGGCGGCTGATCCGCCCCTTCGCCGACAAGGGCCTGGATTGCCCGCTGACCCAGGCCTATTACGTGGTCTATCGCCCGGAGTGCGGCGAACTGCCCAAGGTGCGGGCATTCCGCGACTGGGTGCTCGGTGAAGCCGGGGCGTTGGCGTCAGAAGCCTAGGTCGGGCGCCGCGTCCTTGATCCACAGGCGGGCGCCCCGCGTGCCCGCCACGCCGGTCAGGCCCATTCCCGGTGGCAGGCGCATCCAGCTCAGGGGGTGCAACCGCAGCTCGCTGAGCGTCATCCAGCCCTGCAGGACCAGCACTTCCAGCCCGCGCGGATTGGCGTGTCGCCAGTGCCCGCCGGGTTCGATGGCCTGCAGCCAGACCCGTTCATCGTCACTTGCGAACAGCGGCTGGCCATTCCCTGGCAGTGCCGGCACGACCACCCGTTCGCGGTCGTGGTCGGGGAATTGGCGCAGGCGGACGAAGATCACACAGCCCTCGGCCGAGCCCGGCGCGTGCCGGCTGCCGGGCGGGTTGCGCACATAGGTGCCGGCTGGGTAACGGCCGTGCTCGTCCTCGAAGGTCCCTTGCAGCACGAGGAATTCCTCGCCGCCGGGATGGCCGTGGGCGGTGAAGCGGCTGCCCGGTGCGTAACGCACCAGGCTGGTGGCGCGGGCACGCTCGCCGCCCACGCGATACAGCGGTAGCCGCGCCACACCGGGCTGCGGGGAGGCGATCCAGGGCAGGGCGGCACCGTGGCGGATCGCCCGTTGCGACAGGTCATCGTGGAGGCGTTCGGGGATCACAGTTCGGCCCTGCCTCCATCGACGACGATCTCCGCGCCCAGCATGTAGCTGGAGGCGTCGCTGGCGAGGAACAGTACCGCGGCGGCGACTTCCTCGGGACGCCCCATGCGTCCGATCGGCGCCTGGCGGCCGACGCGCTCGGCATAGGCGCGGAAGTCCTCCTCGGTCTGCCCCGGACTGCGGTGGATCGGTGTGTCGATGGCGCCGGGGCTGACCGCGTTGACCCGGATATGCCGCTCCAGCAGCTCCGCCGACAGCGTGCGGGCCAGCGAGCGCACCGCCGCCTTGGATGCCGACAGCAAGGCGCGGCCGGGCGCACCCACCTGGTTGAGCCAGGAGGTATTGAGAATGATCGAGCCGCCGTTGCGCAGAATCGGCTCGACGGCCTGCACGGAGAAGAACAGGCCCTTTACGTTGATGTCCATCAGGCCGTCGTACAGCGCCTCGGTGGTGCTCGCCAGGGGCGTCGCGTAGGCGACGCCGGCATTGGCGAAGAGGATGTCCAGGCCACCGAAGGTTTCTCGGACCTCGCTGGCCATGTGCTGCAGTTGCGCACGCGATCGCACGTCGCAGGCCAGCGTGAGCAGGTCGGGCCCGAGTTCCTCGCGGGCGGCGTCCAGTCGTGCGCTATCGCGGCCGGTGATGGCGACGCGGGCGCCGTTGTCGAGGAACAGGCGGGCCGTGGCCAGGCCGATACCGGAACTACCGCCGGTGATGAGGGCTGTCTTGCCGGTGAGCATGGAAATCTCCTGTCGAGTGGGAAACCGGCGCGAGTCCGGTGCAGGAGCCATGATCGACAGGGGCGGGCCAGGTCGCGACCGATGAAATCTTCGCGCCCGGCATAGAAAAGCTTTGCCGTGCGGACTAGGCCAGGGTGTCCGGCTCACTCGCCCAGGGCGCGCCGGCCGCGAATTGCTGCTCGATCCACGCCTTGAACGCTGTGCCGGTGGCTGAGCTGTAGCGCGCCGAAGGGCGCACGAAATAGATGCCGGCGGCGGCATCCAGCTGCCAGTCCGGCAAGACTCGCACCAGGCGGCCGGCGTCGAGGTCGTGCTTCATCAGCCATTCACCGCCGGCGAGGATGCCCACACCCAGGCGCGCCGCCGAGAGCAGGGCTTCGTTGTCGTTGCTATGCAGGTTGCCGCTGACCCGGACGGCGTGCTGCCGGCTGCCGTTGGCCAGCTTCCAGTCCGGCCAGGAGTGCAGGCCGGTGAAGCCCAGGCAGTTGTGGTGGGCAAGCTCCGCGGGGTTGCGCGGCGCGCCGTAGTGTTCGAGGTAGCCGGGCGCCGCGCAGAGGATGCGGCGCAGGTCGCAGAGCCGCCGAGCCACGAGGCGGCTGTCGGCGAGCTCACCGATACGGATGGCGGCGTCGAAGCCTTCGGCGACGATGTCGACGAAGCGCTCCGAGTACTCCACCTCCAGCGTCACCTGCGGGTGCTCGAGCACGAAGCGCGAGAGGATCGGGCTCAGCCACAGGCGGCCCATGGCCGCCGGAACGGCAACCTTCAGGCGGCCCTGAACCTGGGCCGCGCTGCGGGTGGCTTCATCCTGGGCCTCGGCGATCAGGCTCGCGGCCTGGCGCAGGCGTTCCACCAGGCGCAGGCCCTCGTCGGTGAAGCGCAGGTGCCGTGTGGTCCTTTCCACCAGCCTGACGCCCAGGCGTTGCTCCAGCGCGCCGAGCCGCTTCGACAGCACCGATGGGTGACGCTGCAGGGCGCGGCCAGCGGCGGCGAAGGAGCCGTGCTCGGCCAGCGCCAGGAGGGTGGCGAGTTCGTCGGCCTGGCGACTATCGAACAGATCCATAGGGTTCCCAATTCGGCAAATCCGTCCACGCGGCGGTGCGTGGCGCAGATCAAGGGGTTAGCACGATGGCCCCTTCGGAGCGGCCTTCCTGCAGGTCGGCGTGGGCGCGGACGACATCCGCCAGCGGGTAGCGACGCCACACGCGAGGCTGGATGATACCGTCCGCGACGGCTTGCAGGACGTCCTTCGCGCGCTCCTGGTATTCCGCCGTCGTGGCGGTATGCGCGGCGAGCGAGGGGCGGGTGAGGTACAGCGAGCCCTTGGCGTTGAGCGTGGCGAGTTCCACCGCCGGCGGTGCACCGGAGGCCATGCCGAAGCTCACCAGCAGGCCGCGGGGACGCAGGCAATCCAGCGAGGCGTCGAAGGAGGCGCGGCCGATAGGGTCGTAGACCACGTCGACCTTTTGCCCGCCGGTGATCTCGTGCACCTGATCGGCCAGTGTCGCGGCATCGAACACCAGAACTTCATTGCAACCGGCGGCGCGGGCGCGTTCGACGCTCTGCGGTTTCGACACCACGCCGATGACAGTGGCGCCCAGGTGCCTGGCCCAGGGCACCATGAGTTGGCCCAGTGCGCCGGCGGCGCCGTAGATCAGCACGCGGGAGCCGGGCCCGACCGGGTAGGTGGTCTTGAGCAGGTAGTGCGCGGTGATGCCCTTGAACAGCACGGCGGCGGCCGCCTCGAAGCTGACCGAGTCCGGCAGCTTCACCAGGCGCTCCGCCGGGTAGAGGCGCGCGCTGGCATAAGCGCCGAGGGGCCCGGTGGCGTAGGCGACGCGGTCGCCGACCTGCACGTGGCTGACGCCTTCGCCGATAGCTGCCACCGTACCGGCGCCTTCCAGGCCCAGCGAGGAGGGCAGCGGCACCTTCGCCGCACCGAAGCGTTGGCTCAGGTCCAGTGGGTTGACGCCGATGGCGGCCTGCTCCAGCCACACGCAGCCGGGGCCGGGTCGCTGTGCCGGGGCCTGCTCGGGCTGGAGTACTTCGGGGCCGCCGAAGGCTGCGAACGTGATGCGGGTAATCATGTGGGTGTCCCTGACAGGTGATGGTGCTCACCAGTCTAGGGACGTCGCTCTTTTGCACCAGATGGGCAGGGCGCAGTACATAGCTGCACCTTGTGCAGCAATCGTGAATGCCTGCTCAGGTGGTGGCCAACTCGGCGAATGCGAGGTGATAGCCGTTGCAGTCGCGAATGCCGAACTCCCGCGAGCCATAGGGCATGTGCTGCAGAGGCCAGGCGATCTGCGCCCGGTCCTTCACGGTGTCGAAGTAGTGCGCGACGTCGGTCAGTTGCAGGTAGAGGGTGCCGGAGCAGCCCACGTCGCGGTCCCAGAGATCCTGGGCGGTGAACAGCAGGCGGCAGTCCTGCAGCCGGACGGTGAGGGTTCCATCGGCGGAGTCGCTTACGATGAAGCCGAGCACACCGCGGTAGTGCTCGCGGGTGAGGTTCAGGTCATGGCAGCGCAGCAGCGGGGTCAGCGGCATGGGAGCTCCGGACGGGGGGTGAGGCCGCGATCAGCGCAGTATCACCCGTAGCAATGTGACCAGCGCCGCGCCGAACACCGGCGAGAGCCAGATGCCGAAGGTTCGCAGGAAGAACTGCCGGGCATAGGCGAGCAGGTTCATGTCCGGGGAAGGTACGCCCAGGCTGTGCCGGCAATACGCCAGGATCGCCACGATGAAACAGGCACCGGCGACAACCCCGATCAACCGCCACGCCAAGCCCCGTTCGCTGGCGTAGGCCAGTAGCGCGCCGCAGCAGATGCCGCTGAGGGCCACCAGAATCTCGAAGGTGATTTCCGGTTCGACGAACCACTGTTTACCGTTGAGTCCCAGTACATCGCCGATGAGCCAGCCGCCAAGGCTGCCCAGCAGCAGCGACACGGCGAACCAGGGGAGCGCGCGCAGGGCCGTACCGTTCCGCACAGTCAGGGTCCCCCTGAATCAGGTGGGTGATGGCGATGCAGCAGTATAGCCAGCGTTATCGAAGGCGCCGCGTCCAGCCCGCGAGCGGGCCGGGCGTCACTTGCGCAGGATGTAGACCCGGATGCCGTCCATGCCGGGAATGGCGTTGTAGTGGTGGATCTGGGAGAAGCCCAGGCGCTGGAACTCGCGCTCCAGGGCGCGGGAGCTGGCGAAGTCTGGACCGCCAGGATGCGGGTCGGAGCCGCAGGGGCAGGTGTCTGGGGCGGGCAGGGACGTGCTCGAATGATCCACGCGGGCGAAGAGAATCACGCTGTCGCGGGTCACCGGGATCCACTGGTTCAGCAGCCGGATGTTCTGTCGGTTGCAGGCGCTGCGCGGGATTTCCGGAAGCAGCAGGCAATCGACCGAGCCCTTGCGCAGTTCGGCGTGTTCCTGAGGGGCGGGAAGGTCACGGATGCGTCGCTTCATGGCCTCGGGCAGCTTGCGATGGGCCTCGGCCAGCGAATCGAGGGACGGGCAGGTCGTCACGATGATGCGGTTGCTGTGCTCCAGCAGTACCGGCCAGGCGGCGCCGGGCGACTGCGAGACCTCCAGCATCAGGATCGGCTCCTCGGCCGTGCGCAGCGCGAGGCGCAGCAGACGTTTTTCCCGCCACTGGCGAATCCGCTGGCGCATGGCGCTGCCAAACGAGCTGCCGGCATGGGCATCGTGGTCGCGATGGGAAGCAGAGGCGAACAGGCGTTGTGGGTCGTTCATGGGAGCGGACTCGTCAGTTACCGTCATTGTCGAGTTACGCGATCAAGGACTCGTCAAGGGCGTGTGAAAAAGACGTCGTGAAGCTCGGCGACGACGCTATGCGAACGTTGGGCGCCGGCGTCACCGGTTTCTGCTAGCAGCAGCGGTGAAATTCAGCGATCTGCTCCGCGCTTTTGACAATTTTTTTTCCTTTCACCGAATAGAGTCTCGGCCGAGTGCCGGCCGCTGCGTTCTCCTGCGTTGCCTCGCCCAAATACGGATTACTACAAGGGACACCCCATGCAACTTTTCCGCTCGGCCCCGATGCGCTTCCTGGCGCTGGTTGCCTTGCTCTGGCTGATCGTCTTCTTCCTCACCCGATTGGTCCTTCTGGTTGGCCATTTGCCCGAAGTGGGCGCGGGCCATGTGACGCTCTTCTTCATCGGCCTGCTCTATGACCTGAGCTTCCTCGTCTATGCCCTGTTGCCGATGGGGGTGATCCTGCTGCTGATGCCCGCACGGCTGTGGCGCGCGGCGTCGTGGCGGTGGGTGCTGACAGCCGGGCTGTTCGTCAGTGTCTACGTGATGCTCTTCACGGCGGTGGCCGAGTGGCTGTTCTGGGATGAGTTCGGCGTGCGCTTCAACTTCATCGCGGTCGACTACCTGGTGTATTCGGACGAGGTGCTGAACAACATCCTCGAGTCCTATCCGATCGGCTTGCTGCTGAGCATCCTGGCACTGGTTTCGCTGGGCGTGACCCTGGCGGTGTTCAAGGTGCTGGGCCGTCTGCGCGACGCCGACGTGCCTTCCTTGCCGCGCCGTCTGCTGGGCTGCGTCGGCCTGGTGGTGCTGGCGCTGCTGGCCGGCTTCCTGGTGGATCAGGATTCCCCGCGCGGCCAGGGCGGCAACACCTACGCCCGCGAACTGGCGAGCAACGGGCCGTACCAGTTCTTCGCCGCCTTCCGTAACAATGAGCTGGACTACCCGCAGTTCTACGCCACCCTCCCGGCGCAGCAGGTGACCCGGCAGATTCGCGCGGAACTGACCGAGCCCAACGCGCGCTTCACCGGCACCGAGCCGATGGACATCCGCCGCACCATCACCAGCGACGGCGCGCCCAAGCGCTACAACATCGTGCTGGTCACCATCGAGAGCCTGAGCGCCAAGTACCTGGGCAGTAACGGCGATGAGCGCGACCTCACGCCGAACCTGGACGAACTGCGCCGCAACAGCCTCTACTTCAACAACTTCTACGCCACCGGGACCCGCACCGACCGTGGCCTGGAAGCCATCACCCTGTCGATCCCGCCAACGCCCGGCCGCTCCATCGTCAAGCGCGTCGGCCGCGAGAGTGGTTTCGCCAGCCTCGGCCAGCAATTGAAGAACGTCGGCTATGACGCCGTGTTCCTGTATGGCGGCCGCGGCTACTTCGACAACATGAATGCCTTCTTCGGTGGCAACGGCTACCGCATCGTCGACCAGTCCAGCGTCCAGGAGTCGGATATTCACTTCAAGAACGCCTGGGGCATGAGCGACGAAGACCTCTACGCCCAGGCCATCAAGCTGGCGGATGAAGACCATGCGCGCCAGCAGCCGTTCCTGCTGCAACTGATGACCACCTCGAACCACCGCCCGTACACCTACCCGAACGGTCGCATCGACATTCCCTCGGGCAAGGGGCGTGAAGGCGCGGTGAAGTACACCGACTACGCGATCGGCCAGTTCCTCAAGGAGGCCAAGGGCAAGCCCTGGTTCGACAACACGCTGTTCGTGTTCGTCGCCGACCACACGGCGGGCAGTGCCGGCAAGGAAGACCTGCCGGTGGCGAACTACCAGATCCCGCTGTTCATCTACGCGCCCAAGCTGCTGCCGACCGGGGAGCGCGCGGAGCTGGCCAGCCAGCTGGACCTGGCGCCGAGCCTGCTGTCGATCCTCAACCTGAGCTACACCTCGACCTTCTACGGCCGCAACCTGATGGCGCCGAACACCCTGCCGCCGCGGGTGGTGATCGGTAACTACCAGCACCTGGGCCTGTTCGACGGCCAGGACCTGGCGATCCTCAGTCCGCGTGGCGAGCTGCGCCGGCACAACCAGGCGCTGGGTGAGAGCACGGAAGTCACGGCGACGGCAGACGACCCGCTGGTGGCGCGTGCGATCAGCTACTACCAGTCGGCGAGCTACGGCTTCACCCATCACCTGCTCGACTGGAAACCGGCGGCGAAGTAAGCCCCGGGCCCGGCAGGTATCGCGCGACGCGATACCTGCCAGCGCGAAATACGCCACGTCCGTGCTCGGCGCTTGGGTATAAGTCGCCCATGCGCTACCGACGTCTGGACCTCAACCTGCTGGTCGCCCTGGATGTGCTGCTCGAAGAGTGCAGCGTCAGCCGGGCGGCGCAGCGCCTCAATCTCGGCCAGTCGGCGACCAGCGCCGCGCTGGGCCGCCTGCGCGAACATTTCCAGGACCCGCTGCTGGTGCCGCTGGGGCGAGGGCTTGAGCTGACCGCCCTGGCACGCCAGCTGGCGCCCAAGGTGCGCGAGGTGCTGAGCCTGGCCGGGGAAGTGGTGGAAACCGCTGTCGCCTTCGATCCCGCCGGCTGCGACCGGTGCTTCACGCTGGTGGCCTCGGACTATGTCGCGGCGACGTTGCTGCCGGCTGTCAGCCGTGAACTGGCGCGCCAGGCTCCCGGTGTCTCGCTGGTGCTGCGCGACCTGCCGTTGCCGCGCGATGGCGATGTGGTGGCCGAGGCGCTGGAGTACCGGCGCAGCGACCTGGTGATCGTGCCGCAGCGTCGCATCAATCCGCGCTATCCCCATGGGGCGCTGCTCAGCGACCAGCTCTGCTGCATCGTCTGCGCGTCTCATTCGGCGCACGATGATTCGCCAAGCCTTGGCGACTATTGCGCGGCCGAGCACGTGGTGCGCGAGTTCACCGATGGCCAGAACCTCTCCCTGGATACCCAGCATTTGCGGGAGATCGGCATCGAGCGGCGCGTTGCGGTGGCGGTGCAGAGTTTCTCCCTGATGGCCGAATTCGTCGTCGGCACGCCACGGATCGCAACGCTGTTCCGCCGCCAGGCCGAAGCGCTGGCGCGGCGTTATCCGCTGCGCGTGTTGCCGGCGCCCATCGAGTTCCCGGCGGCGGCGCAGGTGTTGCAGTGGCATCCACAGCAGGCGTTCGACCCGGCGCTGGCCTGGCTCCGGCAGGTGCTGACGGAGCAGGCCGCCGTCCTCGATCGGGCCGCGCTACTCGATCAGGATTGAGTCTCGCCCGTCTCGCCGTACAGGCCGAGTTCGGCGATGGCCAGCAGGGCGCAGCGCTCATCGTTGTCCGAGGTATCGCCGCTGACGCCGATGGCGCCCAGCAGTCGGCCTTCACCATCGCGCAGGAGTATGCCGCCGGCCACCGGGATCACTTCGCCGCCGGTGAGGCTGTTGATCGCATCGAAGAATGCCGGCATGGCCTGGGCGCGGCGCGCCAGTTCGCGGCCGCCGAAGCCCATGCCCAGGCAACCGCGTGCCTTGCCGGTAGCGATCTGCGGGCGGAGGAAGCTGGCCTGCTCATCGCGCAGTACCGCCAGCGGATGTCCGGCGGCATCCAGCACGGCGGCCGCCAGCGGTCGCACGCCCTCGGCGCGGGCGTGTCGCAGGGTGGTAGCGGCCAGGCGCGCGGCCAGTTCGACGTCGAGGGTAGTCATGTTCACTGGCTCCATTTGCCCAACTGGGCGACTCGGTCGCGGGTATAGAGATCGGTCCATTTCAGCGAGTTGAAGTCCGACACCTGCTTGGGGTTGTAGGCGGTGCGTTGCAGGCGTACCGGCTCGCCGGCCTTGTACACGGCCTGCAGGCGGTTGCGGTCCTGAAGGATGCGGATGTCTTCCAGCGGCGAGCCGTCGAGGATCAGCAGGTCGGCCTGCTTGCCCGGTTCCAGGGTGCCCAGGGTTTCGCCGCGAGGCATCAGGCGCGAGCCGACATGGGTGGCGGCATAGAGCGCTTCGGCGGGCGTGAAGTCCAGCCGGCGCACCAGCAGCTCCAGTTCGCGGGCGTGCCATTCGCCATAGGGCGTCACGGCGAACCCGCTGT
This sequence comes from Pseudomonas sp. BB438, assembly GCF_057180225.1. Taxonomy (NCBI): domain Bacteria; kingdom Pseudomonadati; phylum Pseudomonadota; class Gammaproteobacteria; order Pseudomonadales; family Pseudomonadaceae; genus Pseudomonas; species Pseudomonas sp. BB438. Next base: position 4,148,293 of record NZ_CM170001.1, on the reverse strand, counting down.
CGCTGCCACAGGCGAAGGGAATGCCGGCGGCCTTGGCGCGCTTGAGCACCGGGGTGCCCAGTTCCAGCGTCCGTGCGCAATAGCCGGCGTAGCCGGTGGCGATAGCCGGGTCGTGGGGCTGACAGAAGTCCACGGTGTTCTGCGGGAAGGTCATGGTCGGGGCGAGCACGCTGCCGGCGTCGAGCAGCGCCTCGATGCAGGCGTCGTCCATGTAGAAGGCGTGGAAGACCAGGTCGACACCGGCCTTGGCCGCGTACATCACCGCCTCGCGGCCGTAGGCGTGGGTGGCCACGCGACAACCCAGGCGATGGGCTTCCTCGACCATCTCGCGGGTTTCGTCGGCGGTGAAGGCGGCGATGATCTCGCCATTGGGGCGACGGTGCGTGCCGTCCATGGCGATCTTGATCAGGTCGACGCCATCCTTGGCCTGCTTGCGGATTTCCGCGATGGCCTCGGTACGGCTGGTGACCAGTGCGGCAGTGAAGTACTCCGGGGCACCGACGCGGCTGGGGAACCAGTCGTTGAGGCTCTGCCGGTTGGTGATCACGCGGCTGCTGGCGGCTATGCGCGGGCCTTCGAAGAGCCCGGCGTTGACCGTGTTGCGCACGGCGATGCTGAGCTGGCCGCTGTCGCCGGGGCAGACCATGGAGGTGACGCCCGCGGCGAGCACGTGCTGGGCGAAGAACAGGCCCCGCAGGGCGCGGAATTCGTCGCTGGTCCAGATATCGATGTCTTCCTCGCTCTGGGCATTGCCGAAGGCCAGGTGGGTGTGCACGTCCACCAGGCCGGGCATGACGAAATCGCCGCGGACTTCGCGATCACCCGCTGCCGGCCGCGGCGCTTCGGCGGTGGGGCCGACGTGGCGGATCACGCCGTTCTCGATGATCAGCGTCTGCTGTTGGCGGGCCTCCAGGCCGGTGCCATCGAACAGGGTGGAGCAGTGCAGGTGCAGGGCGCCCATGGACGGACTCTCCTCGTCGTGTTGTTTGCCGGCAGGCTAGGGCGGGCGTGGTGGCTGGCACCATCAGATGCTGTCGATGGGCGCCCATCGACGCCGTCGATACCTGGCGGAGGCCACGTGGTGCATGGGATGCAGAGGACGGAGAGGCCTCGCCGGCCGGGTATCGGGAGTGGCGATGCCTGGCATGGCGATCGGCGATTTTTCCTGCGGCCGTGGCGAAGGCGAGGATGCGCCCGCCCATCAACCACCAAGGGAAACTCCCATGAAGGCTATTCGTGATCTGTTGTTGAATCTGGAAGCCGAACGCCAGCGCGCCCTGGTCGAGGAAGACCACGCGCGGCTGGACGAACTGTTCGCCGATGAGCTGCTGTATGTGCATACCACCGGGCTGGTACAGGACAAGACGCAGTACCTGGACTATGCCCGCCACGCCGTGCGCTACCTGGCAGTGGAGCGCGGCGAGCTGGCGGTCCGTCTGTTCGGCGATGGCCTGGCGCTGATGAGTGGCCCGCAGTGCAACCTGCTGCAGAAACGTGGCGGCGGCGAGCCGGTGCGCGCCGAGGGCTTCGCCTCGCAGCTCTGGGTGAAGGGCGAGAGAGGCTGGCGCATCGCGTCGTTCCACGGTACACGCACGCCAGCCTGACCCGGCATTCCCTGTAGGAGCGGGCCATGCCCGCGATCCGCGGACAGGGTCCGCGCCCGGAAGCGCTCGAATGCTTTACTTGGGCCGCTGCTGCCGGTCAGCAATCGCGGATGGAGTCCGCTCCTACGCCTATGGCCTGGGTGGCGTGGGGCGAAGGCGGACTGCGTCCGCGCTGGTTCGGTGCCAGGATCGTCGCAGGCATGGCCAGCTCCTACAGGGCAGCTTCGGCGACAACCGCAGGAGCGGGCCATGCCCGCGATCGCGCCCATGGGGCGCTCCTGCAGGGGGGACTGTGCAGCAGGAAAAACGGCGCCGAGGGGCGCCGTGGAGGGCGGGGCCGACACCCCGCAGGAGCAGCGCCGGACGACCGGCGCAAGGGAGGTCAGGCGGTGTGGCCGCCGAGGGTTTCGGCGATCCAGTCGGCGATGTAGTGGCCGGCGTTGATGCTGTTGTCGAAGCTCGAATGCTGCACGCCACCTTCGCGCTCGGTGAAGATCTTCAGCTCGCGCCGGGGACTGTTCACCAGTTGCTCGTAGGTGCGGTGCGCCCACTTGAGCGGAATCTGCGAATCCTTCTCGCCGTGGGTGACCAGGAAGGGCACGCGGATGCGGTCCAGCACGCCATCCAGGTGCACGTTCTCGGCGATCGCCATGAACTCGTCCATGTCCTTCGCGCCCCAGACCCATTGCACGTGCGCCCAGTAGTGCGGCACCGGGAAGTTGCCTTCCTTTTCCAGGCGGCGCTTCTGCACGTCGCGCCAGTCGTGGTTGGCGCCCCAGACCACGCCGCAGGCGAAGCGTGGCTCGAAGGCCACCGCCCGCGGGCAGTAGTAACCGCCCAGGGAGACACCCTCCAGGCCGATGCGCCTGGGATCGACTTCCGGGTGGGTTTCCAGCCAGTCCACCACGCGGCTGGCCCAGTGTTCGCTGTCGTAGCGTGCGGTCAGGCCGTGCAGGCGCAGTGCCTCGCCGGTGCCGGGCTGGTCGATGATCAGCGAGGACACGCCACGCCTGGCCAGCCAGGCCGGCAGGCCGACGCGGTACTTCATTTCCTTGGTCGAATCCAGGCCGTTGACCTGCACCAGCAGCGGCGCCGGGCCGTCCACACCGTCGGCGCGGACCAGCAGGCCGGAGAGGTGCTTGCCTTCATAGGGAATCTCCACGCGCTCGCAGTTTTCCTTCGACAGGTCGATACCGCGGGCGAAGGTTTCCAGGAAACGCTGGTACAGCGCCTCGCGGCCCGGCGCACCGTGGGCCTGCAGGCGTTCGCAGGTGAGGTAGTAGGTGGCGGCCCGGTTGTACTTCTCGCCGGCGGAGAGGCGTCGGCCGGCGGCTTCATCTTCCTCGGCCAGGGCGCAGAGCTTGTCGGCCATTGTCGACCAGGTTTCGCGGAAGGCCCGGGTGCCGGCGGCGTCGGGCTGCTTGGCGGCCTCCTGCAGCGGAGCGCACATCTCCTCGATCTCGCCCAGGCGGGCGCCCATCTCGATGGCCAGGTCCACCGAGAGATTCCAGACGTAATTGGTGGGGAAGTAACGGAACATTCTTCTTATCCTTCTGCGGTCGTTGAGTCCGGCGCCCGGAAACAGCGGCAGGCACGCAGGGCGCGGTTCGACGGCAAGGTACGCAGGCGGGAAGGGGCGGGGCCAATCGCGAGTGGGGATGCGAGGTATCGTGAAATGCGATGCCCCGGCGCCGTTGCGGCGGCCGGGGCGATAACTGGCGTCAGGCGCTGGCGCGTAGGGCGTCTGGCTGCTGGTCGACGCTCTGGATGAACGCGCGGATGCGCTCGCGCAACCAGCGGTGCATGGGGTCGCCTTCCATGCTGCGGTGCCAGAGCATGAATTCGCGCATTACCGGGATCTTCACCGGCGGCGGCAGGATGCGCAGCGGCAGGTAGCGCGCGTACAGCTCGGCCAGACGCCGATGCATGGTCGCCACGCGCTGGGTGCCGACCAGCAGTTGCGGCAGGGTGTTGAAGTCGTTGGTGATCACTTCCAGGCGGCGGTTGAAGCCGTACTGGTTCATGAACCAGTCCTCGATGCTCAGGTGCCGGTTGCGCCCGAAGCCGACCGAGATGTGGCCCATCTGCATGTACTGCTCCAGGGTCAGGGAGTCGCCGACCGCGGGGTTGTCGCGCCAGACCACGCAGACGTGGCCCTCCTCGAACAGCAGCTGCGCCGGGTGGCCGTCGATGATGTAGCGCTCGGGCACGATCATCATGTCCACCTCGCCGCGCATCAGCAGCTCGGCGCTGTTGTCGCCGGGGCTGACCATCTCGAAGGTGATGTGCGGCGCCTCCTGGTGGATTTTCTGGATCACCTGGGCGAACAGCACGCTGATCAGGTAGTCCGAGGTCACCAGGCGGAAGTGGCGCTTGCTGGTGGAGGGGTCGAACACCGGTTTGGCGGTGATCGAGGAGCGGATGGTCAGCAGCACCTCGCGCACCGGGGTGGCCAGCTCCAGGGCGTATGGCGTGGGCTGCATCTTGCGCCCGACCTGCACCAGCAGTTCGTCCTCGAAGAAGGTGCGCAGGCGCCCCAGCACGCCGCTGGTGGCCGACTGGGTCATGTGCAGGCGTTCGGCGGCGCGGGTGATGTTCTGCTCTTCGAGCAGTACATCCAGCGCCACCAGCAGATTCAGGTCCAGGTGGTGAAAACGCATGGCGATGGCTCACGGTTCTTGTAGTTATTTTCGCGATACCTTCCCGCTGCATTCCCGATACGTCAATAGCACTCTGCCTCCTCTGTGCGGCTAACGCCCCGCGATTCGGGCCGCCAGGCAGGTATCGCGATTGCCGATGCCTCGCATCCCTACACGCGATTGGTCAGCCCGCCGGGCGAGCCATCAACCTGCGCTCCAGTCGAGCGGCCAACGAGCCGCGGCGACCCACCACCGGCGACCCCCTGCCCGGCGCCGAACATAATTTCAATGGAGTGGTAGCCATGAACATTCTTGGACTCGACGCGCTGGTATTCGGCGTCGACGATATCCAGGCCTGTGCCGATTGCCTGCGTGACTACGGCCTCACGGCCGCCCAAGTGGATGCCGACGGAGGCCGGTTCGAGGCGCTGGACGGCACCGCGATCATCATCCGTCGCGGCGATGATCCGAGCCTGCCGCCGGCACTCGGGCCAACCCCGTCGCTGCGCGAAACCATTTACGGCGTGGCATCGACCGCGGACCTGGAGGCCATCGCCGACGAGCTGGGGCGTGACCGTGAGGTGCGCCGAGATGAGAACGGCGCGCTGCACAGCGTCGACGACCTGGGCTTCGCCATCGCCTTCCAGGTTTCCTGGCGCCGCGCCTTCGAGGCGCCGGCCGACCTGACCAACGCCCCCGGCAGCGCGCCGCAGCGCCCGCTCAACCAGCTGGGCATTACCCCGGACATGCCGGCGCAGCCGCGCAGCCTGTCCCATGTCGTCTATTTCGTGCCCGACGCGGCCAAGGGCGAAGCCTTCTACCGCGACCGCCTGGGCTTCGTCACCACCGACAGCTTCGTCGGCGTCGGCCCGTTCATGCGCAGCGCCGGCATGGACGACCACCACTGCCTCTTCATGATCCAGACCCCGCCGCACATGCAGGGCTGCGAGCACTTCACCTTCCATATGGGCAGCGGCACCGAAGTGCTGCTGGCCGGTACGCGATTCCAGCAGAAGGGCTGGACCAGCTTCTGGGGGCCAGGCCGCCACCTGCTGGGCTCCAACTGGTTCTGGTACTTCAACAGCCCGCTGGGCTGCCACATCGAGTACGACGCCGACATGGACAAGCACGACGACGCCTGGGCCGCACGCCAGGCGCCGATGTCGGCGGACAACTCGCAGCTGTTCCTCTTCACCTCGCGGGAGAAATGGGCGCCCAGCGGCCCGCCGCCCAAGCAGGGCTGAGCCGTGGATTGCGTGGCGCTGTGCCGGCTCGATGAGCTGGGCGAGGGGCAGTCGCGCGGCTTCGACCCGCAGGACAGGGGAGCGGACAGCCTGTTCGCTCTCCGTCACCAGGGTCAGGTGCGCGTGTATGGCAATCGCTGCCCGCATCTGTCGGTGCCGCTGGAGTACCGCAAGGACCGCTTCCTCAGCGCCGATGGCCAGTGGGTCATCTGCTACGCCCACGGCGCGCGCTTCCGCCCGGAGGACGGCACCTGCGTGCACGGCCCCTGTCGCGGGGAAGTTTTGCCGGCGCTGCAACACCGCGAGGCGGACGGTTGGCTGCTATTGCCGCTGGCGCAACTGGACGCCTGAGGTATCGCGCCGCGCGATAGGTCGCATCCGCGGACTCGATTAGTCAAAGCCCGGCCCCGCCGGGAAGCTGTGCCCCGGGCACGCAGAACGGCCGCCGCGCAGAGCGGGGCGGACAACAAGAACAAGACGTGAGAGATGCCATGAATACTGTGAGCAATGTGCTGATCGTGGGCGGCGGGATTGGTGGGCTGTGCGCCGCCATCGCCCTGCGCCGCAAGGGCGTCGCGGTCGATCTGGTCGAGCTGAAGACCGAGTGGACGGTCTACGGCGTCGGCATCATCCAGCAGAGCAACGTGGTGCGCGAGATGCATCGCCTCGGTCTGCTCGACGCCTACCTGGACGCCGCCTACGCCTTCGAGGATGTGGCCATCTACACCACGCAGGGCGAGCAACTGGCGCGCATTCCCGGCCAGCGCCTGGCCGGCCCGCAGTACCCGGCCAACGTCGGCATCTCCCGTCGCGCCCTGCACAAGGTGCTGAGCGAGACCGCCATCGAGCTGGGCACCCAGGTGCGCCTGGGCACCTCGGTGGAAAGCCTTGAGCAGGACGCCAGCGGCGTCGACGTGCTGTTCAGCGATGGCGGCCAGGGCCGCTACTCGCTGGTGGTGGGCGCCGACGGCCTGTTCTCCAAGGTGCGTGGCCTGCTCTTCAGCGACCGCTACCAGCCGTGCTTCACCGGGCAGTCGGTGTGGCGCCACAACTTCCCGCGCACGGCCGGCATCGATCACCTGGCCAACTACCAGGGGCCGTCGGGCAACGCCGGGCTGGTGCCGCTGGCCGACGACCTGATGTACCTCTTCACCACGTCCCATGAGCCGGGCAATCCCTGGATGGACCCGGCCAGCCTGGCCGACGGCCTGCGCCAGCGCCTGGCCGGCTTCGGCGGGCTGATCGGCGAGCTGCGCGAGCAGATCGGTGACAGTGCCGAGGTCGTCTACAAGCCACTCGAAGCCGTGTTCGTCGACGAGCCCTGGTACCGCGGCCGCGTGCTGCTGATCGGCGACGCCGCCCACGCGACCACGCCGCACCTGGGGCAGGGCGCCGGCATGGCCATCGAGGATGCCGTGGTGCTGGCCGAGGAGCTCACCGCCGGCGGCGAGCTGGAGGACCAGCTGCAGCGCTTCATGGGCCGCCGCTTCGAACGCTGCAAGTTCATCAGCGAGATGTCCCTGCTGGCCGGCGAAAAGGAAATCCAGCGCGACCCGTCCTTCGACCGTATCGGCCTGGTCAAGCAGATGCTGGAGGTCACCGCGCGCCCCATCTGATCGATCGCGCCCGGCGCGTCCTGCCTTGATGGCGCGCCGTGACCCAGGTCACCCACAACCGCCAACACCGACGCACAAGAACAAGAAAGAGGAAACCCCGATGTTGACTCGCACGCGTGCAACCGCGCGGCCACTGCCGCCGCTCAAACCCATTACCCTGGCGATCCTCGCGCTGGCTGCCAGCCACGCCCAGGCCTTCGAATTCGACACCGGCAACCCAGACCTTCGGGCGCGCTGGGACAATACGCTGAAGTACAGCGCCGCCTGGCGCACCCAGGACCCGAGCAGCAAGCTCACCGAAGGCCAGACCGCGCTGAACCTCGACGACGGTGACCGCAACTTCGACAAGGGCCTGATCTCCAACCGCCTGGACCTGCTCTCCGAGCTGGACATCACCTACGGCAACGTTGGCGCCCGGGTCAGCGGCGCGGCCTGGTATGACGACGTCTACAACCGCGGCACCGACAACAACGATCCCAGCCGCGCCAACAGCTACTCGGTGGACTACGACGAGTTCACCGACGACACCCGCAACCTGCACGGGCGCAAGGGCGAACTGCTGGATGCCTTTGTCTTCGGCAAGACCGAGATTGGCGAGATGCCGGTGTCCGGCCGCCTGGGTCGCTACGCCATGCAGTGGGGCGAGAGCCTGTTCTACGGCATGAACGGCATCGCCGGCGGCATGGCACCGATCGACGTGGTCAAGGGCCTGTCGGTGCCCAACACCCAGTTCAAGGAACTGATCCGCCCGGTGCAGCAGGTCTCCGGCCAGCTGCAGCTGACCCCGGACGTGTCCCTGGGCGCCTATTACCAGTTCGAGTGGGAAGCCAACCGCCTGCCCGCTGCCGGCAGTTACTTCTCCAACGACGACTTCTTCGGCGACGGCGGCGAGCGCATGTTCGTCGGCACACCGGTGATGCCCGGCGGCCAGCCGCTGGCCTTCTACCGCGGCAACGACAAGGAGGCCAAGGATTCGGGGCAGGGCGGCCTGCAGCTGCGCTGGCGCAGCGAGACGGTGGACTGGGGCGTCTACGCCATCCGCTTCCACGACAAGAGCCCGCAGCTCAACGTGCGCCCGGACTTCGCCAACCTCAACCCGTTGACCGGCAAGGCCGGCGAGTACTACTGGGTCTATCCCGAAGGCATTGAGGCGCTGGGGGCGAGCTTCTCCACCACCCTGGGCAACTTCAACGTGGCGGGTGAGCTGTCCACCCGCTGGAACCAGCCGTTGGCCTCCACCAGCCAGCACGCCCTGGCGCCGGGCGAGGCAATCGACAACGACGACGACCCGGTCTACGCCACCGGCCGCACGCTGCACGCCAACTTCTCCTGGCTGGCGAGCCTGGAGCCGAACTTCGTCGCCGCCGAGTCGAGCTTCCTCGGCGAGATCGCCTGGAACCGGGTGATGAGCGTGAGCCAGAACGCCGATGCGGTCGACCCCAACGCAGACCGCGACGCCACCAGCCTGCGCCTGGTGTTCGAGCCCATGTACCGGCAGATCTACCCCGGCCTCGACCTTTCGTTGCCCATCGGTGCGAGCTACACCAACGGCGCCTCCGAGGCGCTTGGCACCGGCTTCGGCACCGACCACGGCGGCGACCTGAACATCGGCCTGAAGGGCAACTACCTCAACACCTGGAGCCTGGGCCTGACCTACACGCACTACTACGGCCCGGAGAACACCTTCCTCGACGCCGACAACCACTACACCTTCGAACAGTCGCTGAAAGACCGCGACTTCATCGCCTTCACCGTCAGCCGCACCTTCTGACCGAGGACTGCCCGATGAAACACAACAAGAAAGTCGTTTCCCTGCTCACCGCCTTGAGTGCCTCCCTGCTGTTTGCCCATGGCGCCTTCGGCGCTGTGTCCGCCGAAGAGGCGGGCAAGCTGAAAACTACACTGACCCCGCTGGGCGGCGAGCGCGCCGGCAATGCCGACGGCAGCATCCCGGCCTGGACCGGCGGCTACACCCAGGTCGACCCGGCCTACCAGGACGGCGGCAAACGCGGCGATCCCTTCGCCAGCGAGAAGCCGCAGCTGACCATCACCGCGCAGAACATGGCGCAGTACGCTGACAAGCTGACTCCCGGTATCCAGGCGATGCTGAAGAAGTACCCGGACAGCTACCGCCTGGAGGTCTACCCGACCCACCGCAGCGCCGCCGCGCCGCAGTCGGTGTACGACGCCACCTTCGCCAACGCCACCAGCGGCAAGCTGGTAGACGGCCCTGCCGGGCCGATGCCCGAAGGCGCGGCCGGGGGCATTCCGTTCCCGATTCCGGCCAACGGCGTGGAGGCCATGTGGAACCACCTGCTGCGCTGGCGCGGCGCCTCCTGGCACGCCAGCTTCAACCAGTACCTGACCACCGCCGACGGCAAGCACGTGCTGACCAACGACTCGCGCGGTGATTTCCAGATGCCCTGGTACCTGCCCGGTGGCAGCGGCGAGAAGGGTGTGTTCTGGTCCATCCGCATGATCAACGATGGCCCGCCGCTGCGTGCCGGCGAGGCCATCACCGGCCTGGAGAACCTCAACGCCGACAAGGCTGCCGTGTGGACCTACCTGCCCGGCCAGCGACGCGTGCGCCGGTTGCCCAACGCTTGTTGCGACACCCCGACACCGGCCACCGCCGGGGTCATGAGTTTCGACGAGCTTTACGTGTTCAACGGCCGGGTCGATCGCTTCGACTGGAAGCTGGTGGGCAAGAAGGAGATGTACATCCCCTACAACGCCAACAAGGTCTTCACCGCCGCCAGCGCCGAGTCGATGCTCGATGCACACCACCTGAAGTCCGACGCCATCCGCTGGGAGCTGCACCGCGTGTGGGTGGTGGAAGCGACCCTGAAGGACGGCCAGCGCCACGTGATGCCGAAAAGCACCTACTACCTCGACGAAGACACCTGGGCCGCCGTGCTCGGCGAGCGCTACGACGCCCGCAACCAGCTGGCCAAGGTGGTCTGGACCTCGCCGGTGGTGATGCCCGACCTGCCCGGCGTGGTGACCCTCACCAACGGCTTCTACGACTTGCTCTCCGGGGCCTGGTTCGCCGGTGACCTGTTCGCTGGCAAGAACGAGCAGTACCGCATCGTGCCGCCCTACAAGGACTCGGTATTCACCGCCGACGCCATGGCGGGTGAGGGCGTGCGCTGATCGTCCGCGGGGCGGGCCCGACGTCTCGGGCTTCGCCCAGCTACAGGGAGCTCCCTAGCGAAACCGTTGTACCGATTACAAGAAAAAAGAAAGGTTGCGTGCGATGAAGAAGAGTCTCTCCGCCTGGCTGCTGGCAGCCTGTTGCGCGGTGCCCGCGGCGTTTGCCGGTGGCAGCGTGGATGTCCTGGCGCAGCCCGCCGTGCATGGCCCGCAGGCCCTGCGCGCGGTGCTGCAGGATGTGGCCCGCGCTGGCGAGCGTCTGGTGGCAGTGGGGGAGCGTGGCGTGGTGCTGCTCTCCGACGACAACGGCACGACCTGGCGCCAGGCCACGGCGGTGCCGGTGAGCGCCGGCCTGACTGCCGTACAGTTCATCGATGCGCAGAGTGGCTGGGCCATCGGCCATGCTGGCGTGGTGCTGCACAGCTCGGACGGCGGCGAGCACTGGACCCTGCAACTCGACGGCAAGCGTGGCGCTGCCCTGGAGCAGCAGGCCGCCGAGGCTTCCGGAGACGCTGCGCGCGTCGCCGCTGCGCAACGGCTGGTGGCCGACGGCGCCGACAAACCGCTGCTGGCGCTGAGCTTCGCCGATGCCCATCACGGCCTGGTGGTCGGCGCTTACGGCCTGGCGCTGAGCACTGCCGACGGTGGTCGCAGCTGGCAGTCCGAGATGGGCCGGCTGCCGAACCGGCGTGGTCTTCACCTGTACGCCCTGGCCCGCGCCGGCAGTGACCTGTACGTCGCCGGCGAACAGGGCCTGCTGCTGCGTTCGCGCGATGACGGCGCCCACTTCGATGTCCTGCCAAGCCCCTACGACGGCAGCTACTTCGCCGCCGCCGTGCTGCCCGGTGGACGCCTGCTGGTGGGTGGCCTGCGTGGCACCCTGTTCGTCTCCGACGATGCCGGTGAGAGCTTCCAGCCGCTGGCCAATCCGATTCCCGCATCGCTCAACGGCATCCGCGTCGCCGACGGCCAACTGCTGCTCGCCAACCAGGCCGGGATGCTGCTGCGCAGCAGCCTGGAGCATTTCGTCGCGCAGCCCGTGCCGGTGTCCGACGGCCTGCCGCTGACGGCCGCCATCACCGCCGCCGACGGCGCCATCGTCGCCGTCGGCATGGCCGGTGTGCGCCGCCTGGCGCCTTCTTCCCAACCCCTTCGCGCGGACTGAGCCATGCACGCCACGAACTCCTCTGCGCCGTCCAGCGGCCGCCTCGACGACTTCGACAGTGCTTCCGGCTCGCTGCTGGAACGTGCGCTGTTCAACCATCGCGCCCTGGTCCTGCTGCTGTGCCTGGCGGCAACCCTGCTGCTGGCCTGGCAGGCCACGCGCCTGACGCTCAACGCCAGCTTCGAGAAGACGATCCCGCGCGAGCACCCGTTCATCCACAACTACCTGGAGCACCGCCAGGAGCTGGCCGGGCTGGGCAACGCCGTGCGCATCGCCGTGGCCAACCCGCGCGGCAGCATCTACGACAAGGACTACCTGCACAGCCTGCAGCAACTCAACGACGCGGTGTACTTGCTGCCCGGCGTCGACCGCGCGGCGATGAAATCGCTGTGGACGCCCTCGACCCGCTGGACCGGCGTGACCGAGGACGGCCTGGAAGGCGGCCCGGTGATTCCCGACGGCTACGATGGCGGCGCCGCGAAACTGGATGAGCTCAAGCGCAACGTCGAGCGCTCCAACGAGATCGGCCAGCTGGTGGCCTTCGACCAGCGTTCGAGCATCGTCTACGTGCCGCTGCTGGAGAAGACCCCGGACGGCCAGGCGCTGGACTACACGGCTTTTGCCCATGAGCTGGAAAATCTGCGCGCGCGCTTCCAGGGGCAGGGCGTGGAGATCCACATCACCGGCTTCGCCAAGGTGGTGGGCGACCTGATCGACGGGCTGAGGCAGATCCTGCTGTTCTTCGCCGCCGCCATCGCCATCACCGCCGTGGTGCTCTACTGGTACACCCGCTGCGTGCGCAGCACCGCGCTGGTGGTGATCTGCTCGCTGGTGGCGGTGATCTGGCAGCTGGGCCTGCTGCCGCTGCTGGGCTACGAGTTGGACCCGTACTCGGTGCTGGTGCCGTTCCTGGTGTTCGCCATCGGCATGAGCCACGGCGCGCAGAAGATGAACGGCATCATGCAGGACATCGGCCGCGGCATGCACCGCCTGGTGGCGGCGCGCTTCACCTTCCGCCGGCTGTTCCTCGCCGGGCTCACCGCGCTGCTGTGCGACGCCGTGGGTTTCGCCGTGCTGATGATCATCCGTATCCAGGTGATCCAGGACCTGGCGGTGATTGCCAGCCTGGGCGTCGCGGTGCTGATCTTCACCAACCTGATCCTGCTGCCGGTGCTGCTCTCCTACCTGGGCGTCAGTGCTCGGGCGGCGCGCCGCAGCCTGCGCGCCGAAGAGGCCGAGGCGAGCGGGGCGGACAAGCACGCGCTGTGGCGCTTCCTCGACCTGTTCACCCGTCGCCGCTGGGCCGCCGCGTGCATCGCCGTGGCCGCGCTGATGGCCGCCGGCGGCTATGCCGTGAGCCTGCATCTGAAGGTCGGTGACCTCGACGCCGGCGCTCCCGAGCTGCGCCCGGACTCGCGCTACAACCGCGACAACGCCTTCGTCACCGCGCACTACGGCGCCAGCAGCGACGTCTTCGCGGTGATGGTGCAGACCCCGGCCGGCGCCTGCTCGGCCTACGACCTCCTCAAGCGCGTGGATGACCTGGACTGGCAACTGCGTGGCCTGCCGGGCGTGGACTCGACCAACTCGCTGGCGCTGCTCAATCGCCGGGTACTGGTCGGCCTCTCCGAGGGCAGCCCGAAGTGGTACGAACTGGTGAACAACCAGGCGACCCTGAACATGGTCACCGCCAACGCGCCCCGTGGCCTGTACAACGACGATTGCAGCCTGCTGACACTCTACGCCTACCTCACCGACCACAAGGCCGACACCCTCGCGCGGGTGGTCGACAGCGTGCAGGCCTTCGCCCACGACAACGACAGCGAGCAGGCGACGTTCCTCCTCGCCGCCGGCAGCGCCGGCATCGAGGCGGCCACCAACCAGGTGGTGAAACAGGCCAACCGCGACATGCTCTGGTGGGTCTACAGCGCGGTGATCCTGCTCTGCCTGGTGACCTTCCGCTCCTGGCGCGCGGTGCTCTGCGCGGTGTTGCCGCTGGTGCTCACCTCGATCCTCTGCGAGGCCCTGATGGTGGCGCTGGGCATCGGCGTGAAGGTCGCAACCTTGCCGGTGATCGCCCTGGGCGTCGGCATCGGCGTGGACTACGCGCTCTACGTCATGAGCATCGTGCTGGCGCAGCTGCGCCAGGGCGCCAGCCTGTCCGAGGCGTATTACCGCGCGCTGCTGTTCACCGGCAAGGTGGTGATGCTCACCGGTGTGACCCTTGCCATCGGCGTGGGCACCTGGATCTTCTCGCCCATCAAGTTCCAGGCCGACATGGGCGTGCTGCTGGCCTTCATGTTCGTCTGGAACATGGTCGGCGCGCTGATCCTGCTGCCGGCGCTGGCGTATTTCCTCCTGCCGCAGCGCCAGGCCCGCGAAGAGGTGCAACCGACCGTGGCAGCGCACCACCTGCAGGAAGTCCACCACGACCGCGACGGCTGCCAGCAGCACGCCACCGCGCGCCTGGCATGCGGCCAGGCGCGCTGAGTCCACACAACGACAACAAGAGGACGAGCCCATGCCCTGCCTGAAGACCCTGTGGCGCGAATTGCGCGCCGGCCTGATCCAGTACGGCGCCACCCACTGCCTGCTGGTGGGAGGTCCGTCATGAGCGCTGAACGCCGCGCCGGCGGCGCGCAAGCCCTGTTGCTGCTGTTCGGCAGCTGCCTGCCGGTGCTCGGTGCGGTGCTCATCGCGCCGGTGCTGCCACGCATGCAGACGCACTTCGCCGAGACCCCCGGTGCCGCCGTGCTGGTGCCGGTAGCGCTGACCCTGCCGGCACTGGTGATCGCCTTCCTGGCGCCATTGGCCGGTGTACTGGCCGACCGTGTGGGACGGCGACCGCTGCTGCTCGCCAGCATGCTGCTCTACAGCCTCTGCGGGGTGCTGCCGCTGTGGCTGGATTCGCTCGGCCTGATCGTCGCCAGCCGTGCCGGTATCGGCCTGGCCGAAGCGGGAATCATGACCTGCTGCACCACGCTGATGGGCGACTACTTCGACGGCCAGCGCCGCGAGCGGCTGTTCGCCCTGCAGATGGTTGCCACCTCGCTGTCCGCTGCGCTGTTCATGGGCCTGGGCGGTGCGCTGGGGGAGAGCGGCTGGCGTACGCCGTTCGTGCTCTACGCCGTGGGCGTGCTGTGCCTGCCGCTGATGGCGCTGCTGCTCTGGGAACCGCAGGCGCGCCGTGCCGAGCAGGAGCCGTCGAGTACCTCGCGCTTCCCCTGGGGGACGCTGGCGCCGCTGTACCTGCTCACCGGGCTGGCCGGCGTCAGCCTGTTCATCGTGCCGGTGCAGGCGGGCTACCTGCTGCAACTGCTGCACGTCGACGGCCCGCAGCAGATCGGCCTGACCATGGGCGCCAACCAACTGGGCGTGCTGGCCGGCGCACTGACCTTCCGCCTGCTGGCGGAGCTGTCGGCACGCCGACTGCTGGCGCTGGGCTTCGCCACGGCGGGCCTGGGGGGCGGTCTGATGGCGCTGTCGTCCAGCCATGCACTCGTGGTCCTCGCCGTGCTGCTCAACGGACTGGGCGTGGGCCTGCTGCTGCCGACGCTGATCACCCAGGTGATGCAGCAGGTCGGCTTCGACCAGCGTGGCCGCGCCACCGGTGGCTTCACCGCGTCGATCTTCGCCGGCGAGTTCGTCAGCCCGTTGCTGGTGCTGGCGCTCACCGGCGGCATCGCCACCCAGCTGCCGCATGCCCTGCTGCTCATCGCAGTTGCTCAGCTGGCGCTGGCGCCGCTGTGCCTGGTGCTGCTGCGCGGTCGCCGCGCGGCATCGGTGGCGGGGGCGCTATGAACGAACTGTTTTCCCTGGCCGGCAAGACCGCGCTGATCACCGGCGCCACCCGCGGCATCGGCCTGGCCATCGCCCGCGCATACGGCCGCGCCGGCGCGCGCCTGGTGATCAGCAGCGAGAATGCCGAGGACTGCGCGCGAGCGGTCGAGACGCTGGCGGAGGAGGGCATCGATGTCATCGCCGTGCCCGCCGACCTGTGTGACGCGCACGCCGTGCACACCCTGGCACAGCAAGCCCTGGCGCACCTGGGGCGTCTCGACGCACTGGTTTGCAATGCCGGTGTCGCGCCGCACATGGGGCCGCTCGGCACGGTCAGCGACGCCGACTGGGAGCTGACCTTCACCGTCAACCTGCGCAGTGCGCTGTGGCTGACCACGGCGCTGCTGCCGGCCATGGCCGAGAACGGCGGCGGCAGCGTGGTGCTGATGGCGAGTATCGCCAGCGTGCGCGGCAATAAGGGCCTGGGCCTGTACGGATTGTCCAAGGCGGGCCTGGCGCAGCTGGCGCGCAACCTGGCGGTGGAGTGGGGGCCGGCGAACATCCGTGTCAACGCCATCAGCCCCGGCGTGATCCTCACCGAATTCGCCCGCCCGCTCACCGATCACCCGGACGTCATGCAGCGCCGCCTGGCGCTCACGCCGCTGCGCCGGGTCGGACGACCCGAGGAAGTGGCGGCCCTGGCATTGCTGCTGGCCGCTCCCGGCGGCGCCTTCATCAGTGGACAGAACCTCATCGTCGACGGTGGTACGACCATCGGTGACGGCAATTGAAAGGAGACACCATGCACCCGCTTCCCACCTTCAAACGCGTGGTCACCGGCCACGACGCCCAGGGCCAGGCGGTGGTCGCCAGCTGCGGCCCGACGCCGAACAACTTCCCGCTCAAGGCCGTGCCGGGCACCCTGTTCTACGAGGTGTGGAACAGCCTCGGCAGCCCCGCCCCGCTGGACAACGGCGACGACCCCACCGCCCAGCCGCTGCAGCTCAGCCCCGGCCCGCTGGGCAGCGTCATCCGCGTAGTCGACATTCCGCCGGACAGCGTGCAGAACCAGGTCAGCGCGGCAGACGCCGCGGCGGTCTTCGCCGAAATCGGTGAATCCCATGCCGGTACCGGCAAGGCCGACTCGAAGCACAAGCTGATGCACCGCACCCAGACCCTGGACTACGGCATCGTCACCGAGGGTGAGGTCTGGCTGGTGCTGGACGATGGCGAGGTGCATCTCAAGCGCGGCGACATCGTGGTGCAGCGAGGCACCAACCACGCCTGGAGCAACCGCACCGAAGCGATGGCGCGGATGGTCTTCATCCTCCTCGACGGTCGTTACGCCGCCGACCTGCAGGAGCTGCTGCCATGAAGCTCGCCACCCTCGACGACGGCAGCCGCGATGGCCGGCTGCTGGTGGTCTCCCGCGACCTGACGCGGGCGGTGGACGCCAGCGGCATCGCCGCCACCCTGCAGGCCGCGATGGACAACTGGGAGCTGCGGGAATCCGACTTGCAGCGCCTGTACCAGCGCCTCAACGCCAATGCGGTCGCCGGCGCCTTCGACCTCGACCCGGCGCAACTCGCGGCGCCGTTGCCGCGCGCCTGGCAATGGCTGGACGGTTCCTGTTTCCTCAGCCACGGCGAGCTGATGCAGAAGGCCTTCAACCTGGAACCCATCGACGGCGTCGAGCGCATCCCGCTGATCTACCAGGGCGCCGGCGACGACTTCCTCGGCCCGCGCGCCGACATCCCGCTGCCCAGCGAGGCCCACGGCATCGACTTCGAGGGCGAATTCGCCGTACTGCTCGGCGCCGTGCCCATGGGCTGCCCGGCGGACCGGGCGCTGAAGCACGTGCGCCTGGTGCTGCAGCTCAACGACGTCAGCCTGCGCGCCCTGGCGCCACGGGAAATGAAGACCGGTTTCGGCTTCCTCCAGGCCAAGCCGGCGTCCAGCTTCGCCCCGGTGGCGGTGACCCCGGACGAGCTGGGCAGCGCCTGGCGCGACGGCCGCGTGCACCTGCCGCTGAGCGTGGAGTGGAACGGTGAATGGTTCGGCCATCCGCACGGCGGTGCCATGCACTTCGGCTTCCATGAGCTGATCGCCCATGCCGCCCTGACCCGACGCCTGAGCGCCGGCACGCTGATCGGTTCGGGCACCGTGTCCAACGCCGACCGCTCCGTGGGCTCGGCCTGCATCGCCGAACGCCGCGCCATCGAGACCATCGCCCATGGCTCGCCGCGCACGGCCTTCATGCAGTTCGGCGACCGCGTACGCATGGAAGCGCGTGGCAGCGAAGGCGAAGTGCTGTTCGGCGCCATCGACCAGCGCGTGGTGCAAGGGGGCTGGCCATGCGCGTGATGGTCAGCGGGGCCAATGGCTTCGTCGGCCGCCTGCTGGTGCGTCGCCTGCTGGAGGCGGGGGTGCTGCGCGGGAAACGGATCGAAGCCTTGCTGTTGCTGGACCAGAAACTCGAAGGCCTGCCCGACGATTCGCGCCTGCGCCGGCATTACGGCAGCGTCACCGATCCGGCCCTGCTGCGCCGCGTACTGGCCGATGGCGTCGACGTGGTGTTCCACCTGGTGAGCGTGCCCGGCGGCGCCGCCGAGGCGCAGTACGAGCTGGGTTACCAGGTCAACCTGCAGGCCAGCCTGGAACTGCTGCATCAGTTGCGCGATGCCGCGCGGCCGCCGGTACTGGTGTACGCCAGCAGCGTGGCGGTCTACGGCGGCGAGTTGCCGGCGCGGATGGACGAGGAGCAGCCGGCGTCACCGCAACTGTCCTACGCGGCGCACAAGCGCATGGTGGAGATTGCCCTGCAGGACCTGTCCCGCCGTGGTGAAGTCGACGGGCGCGCGCTGCGCCTGCCCGGCATCGTCGCCCGGCCGCGCGAGCCCAACGGACTGCGCTCGGCCTTCATGAGCGACCTGCTGCACGCCTGCGCGGCAGGGGACAGCTACACCTGCCCGGTGTCGCCGGACGCCAGCGCCTGGTGGATGTCGGCCCGCTGCTGCGTGGACAACCTGCTGCACGCCGCCGAGCTCCGGGACCCTGGTAGCCAGCGGGTGTGGCAGCTGCCGGTGCTGCAACTGACCATCGCCCAGGTGCTCGCCGGGCTTGCCGCCTGTTTCGGCGACGCCAATTGCGAGCACATCACCTTCGCTCCCGACCCGCAGCTGGAGGCGCTGTTCGGCGCTTACCCGCCGCTGCGCACCCCACACGCCCGCGGACTGGGCTTCTGCCACGACGGTTCGGTGGCCGGCCTGCTGCGCAACGCCCTCGACCTTCCGCCGCGCCGCAGCCGCGCGGCCGCCCGCAAAGGAATTTCCGCATGAGCCTGAACCAACGCCGCCTGCTGGACCTGTCCGTCACCCTGGACAACAACCCCTACACCGACCCGCCGCCCTTGCTGCCGAAGATCGACTACATGGACCACCAGCAGGGCTGGCCGGAGATGGCCGCGATGTTCCCCGGCCTGCGCAAGGAGGACCTGCCCGGCGACGAGTCCTGGGCAGCGGAGCGCCTGCAGGTAACCACCCACAGTGGTACCCACATGGACGCACCGTGGCACTACGCGTCCACCACCGACGGCGGCAAGCCGGCCTTCGGCATCGACGAACTGCCGCTGGAGTGGTGCCTGCAGCCGGGCGTGAAGCTGGACTTCCGCCACCTCCGGGACGGCCACGTGGTGACCGCGGCCGAGGTCGAGGCGGAACTGGCGCGCATCGGCCATGCGCTGCGGCCGCTGGACATCGTGCTGGTGAATACCCGCGCCGGCAGCCTGTTCGGCCAGCCCGGCTATCTCGACGCCGGTGTCGGCATGGGCCGCGAGGCGACGCTCTATCTGCTGGAGCGCGGTGTGCGGGTGGTGGGCACCGACGCCTGGAGCTGGGATGCGCCCTTCAAGTACACCCGTGAGCGCTTCGCTGCCAGCGGCGATGCGTCGATCATCTGGGAAGGCCACAAGGCCGGGCGCGACATCGGCTATGGGCAGATGGAGAAGCTCGCCAACCTCGAGCATCTGCCTGACCACGGTTTCCTGGTCAGCTGCTTCCCCTACAAGATCCGCCACGCCTCTGCCGGTTTCGTGCGCGCCGTGGCGATCCTCGAGTGATTGCCGGCGTTGACTCTCCCCTCAGGGGAAGGCTTTAGGCTCGACGCGCTTTCACAAGGAGTCGAGCAGCATGCAACAGAAACGGATTCTCCTGATCCTCGGGCATCCCGGCGACGACAGCTTCTGTGGCGCCATCGCCGAGCGCTACCGGGAAGCAGCCAGTAGCGCCGGGCATGACGTCAGGCTGTTGCGCCTGAGCGAGCTGGCCTTCGACCCGCTGTTGCGCAGCGGCTACGACGGCGAGCAGCCGCTGGAGCCGGATCTGCTCCAGGCGCAGCAGGCGATTGCCTGGGCCGATCACCTTGCGCTGGTGTTCCCGGTCTGGTGGGGCGGGGTGCCCGCGCTGCTCAAGGGTTTTCTCGACCGGGTGTTGCTGCCCGGTTTCGCCTTCCGTTACCGAAAAGGTTCGCCTTTTCCGGAAAAGCTGCTCAAGGGCCGCACCGCTCATCTGCTGGCGACCATGGATACGCCACCCTGGTACTTCCGCTGGGTCCAGCGCATGCCGGCGCTGCAGCAGATGCGCCGGACCACCCTGGAATTCTGTGGCATCCGGCCGACCCGCACACTGATGCTCGGGCCAGTCATCCATTCTCGGCCGCAGCGACGCGAGGGCTGGCTGCGGCAGGTGCAGCTGCTCGCCGGCGAGTGAATCGCGCTCTGGGCTTTTCTCCCCGGCTGCCGCATCCTTGCCGCCGTCTGCACCGGGAGTGGATCAGATGTACATCGGAAAGGTAGCCGAGCTGTCCGGCACCACGGTCAAGTGCATTCGTCACTACGAAGCCATCGGCCTGCTGCCCACGCCGCGCCGGGAGGGCAAGTACCGCGTCTACACGCAGGAGACAGTCGAGCTGCTGGTGTTCATCAAGTGCGCCCAGCAACTGGGCTTCCGCCTCAAGGAGATGCAGGACATCTTCGAGCGCGGCGACGAGCTGGCGCGCTGGGACCTCGTGCGCGAAGCGATTGCGGCGAAGAAGCAGGAGCTGAGTCGGCGCATCGAGGCACTGCAAAGCCATTACAACGGCCTAGAGGATTTCGAGAAAAGCCTGCTGGACGCCACCGCGCTCTGCGACCTGGAACGCCTGCCAATCGTGGGCTGAACGACCCTTTGTCGCCTCGCTTGGGGCGGTGCCACGCAGCGTCTTTACTGGCACAGAGAACCTGTCGCACAGCGAGGCCAGCGTGATGAACCGCGAAGAGGTGGCACCCGAGACCCGGGGCGTGACGGTGGAGCTGCTGTCCTCGGTTGACCTCGGCCCGGAGATCGACGGCATGGCAGGCCGCCAGCTGCGGATGCGCCGGGTGACCATCGAACCCGGCGGCGTCTTCGGGCCGGTGCATGACCACGTGGACCGGCCCGGCACGGTGTTCATCCTGCAGGGCGTCATCACCGATCACCGCAACGGTATCGCCACGGACTACGGGCCGGGCGTCGGCTGGCCCGAGGACCACACCACCGTGCACTGGCTGGAGAACCGCGGCAGGGTGAGCGCCGTGGAAATCTCGGTCGATATCGTCCGGCAGGGCTAGGCACGGCCGGGCACATTGCTCGCGTTACCGCCCACCCGCGCGCTCAAGGGCACAAAAGACGACCGACGAGCCTCGTCGGCCATCAGGAGGCAAGCGATGGACACAGCGGAGAAGGGCACCTGGCAGCGGGTGCTGGAACCGGTGGATCGCATTACCGAAGTGATTTTCGGCCTGCTGATGGCCATGACCTTCATCGGCTCGCTGAGCGTGGCGACCTCGGGGCGGGAAGAGGTGCGCACCATGCTGATCGCCGCCCTGGGCTGCAACCTCGCCTGGGGGCTGGCGGACGCGGTGATCTTCCTGATGCGCACCTGGACCGAGCGCACCCGCAGCCGCACCCTTATGGAGCGCCTGCGGGGTGGCATTGATTCGCCGGTTGGGCAGCGCCTCATCGCTGCCGAACTGCCGCCGCGTATCGCCATGGCGGCGGGTGCGGAGGGCCTGGAGATGCTGCGCCTTCGCCTGCTGGACGCGTCCGCCCCGGTCAAGGCGCGGATCGGCTGGGAAGACGTGAAGGGCGCGCTCGCAACCTTCCTCCTGGTGGTGCTGGCGACCTTCCCGCTGGTCATCCCCTTCCTGCTGATCGGCCAGACCGGCCCGGCCATCCGTGCGTCGAACGCGGTGGCGCTGGCCATGCTGTTCATCTCCGGCTGGATGCTCGCCCGCTACGCCGGTGGCACGCCCTGGGCGGGCGGCCTTGCGCTGGCGGTGGTGGGGACTGCGCTGCTGTTCGCGATCATCGCCCTAGGCGGCTGACGGCAGCCGGCGCTCGCGCGCGCCCTGCAATGCCCTCGCGCCCGTCGGGGCGAGCTGGCCAGCCGCCAATCCCCCCTGTGTCCCAACGCCGGTCCCCCTGTATCCGGGCGTGCGGGCAGGTATGCTGGGGCGTCCTTCCTGCTTGGAAATCCCATGTCGCTACGAGCCCTTCGCACCCTGGTCGCCATCGCGCAGCATGGTTCATTCGCGCGCGCGGCCGAGGCGGTGCACCTCACGCAGTCGGCGGTCAGCCTCCATGTGCGCAGCCTGGAAGAGGCGTTCAACGCCCAGTTGTTCGACCGCACCCGGCGACTGCCGGTGCTGACCGAGGCGGGGCATCTCGCGGTTGAACGCGCGCGGGAGATCCTCGCGTTGTACGAGAGCATCGCAGCCGAGCTGGGAGACGGCAGCGAGCTGCGTGGCCGCCTGCGCCTGGGAGCGATCCAGACAGCCCTGGCCGGCTTGCTGCCGGCGGCGCTGGCCGCCCTGAGCCAGCAGCATCCGAACCTGCGGGTGAACGTCGCATCCGGTATGTCGGCGGAGTTGGCCATTCGCATCGAGGCAGGGGAACTGGACGCCGCGATCACCACCGAACCGGTCAAACCCTTCCCCCACGGGTTGGTCAGTACGCCGCTCTACGAAGAAGGTTTCTGGATCATTGCCCCGGCCGGCGTCGACGCCAGCGATCCGCGCCATATGTTGCAGCACCAGCCGTTCATCCGCTTCGACCGGCGTGCCTGGGCTGGCCGCACGATCGAGCGCGAGCTGCGGCGCCTGCGCCTGCGCGTGCAGACCAGCATGGAACTGGATAGCCAGGAGGCGATCCTCCAGATGGTCGCCAGCGGCCTGGGCGTGGCGGTCGTGCCGCTGTCCAGGCACAACCTGCGCAACCTCAAGAGCCTGCAGTGCATTCCGTTCGCCGAGCCCCAGTGCAAGCGCCGTGTCGTGTTGCTGGAGCGCACCGACCGACCCGCAGGACGGCTGGTCGGCGCACTCGCCCAGGCGGTGAGGAAGAAGGCGGGGAAGGCGGCCATTCATGAGAATTAATTGAGTCATTGACGATTTAAAATCGTTTTTTCTCAAGCCTGACCGCCGATAACGTGGCCCCCATCATTCCGTGAGAAGAGGGTGCCATGCTCAGCGACGTTTCCCTACCGGCGGAGCCTGCCTCGGCTCCGCGATCCTCCCTCGCGGTCGCACTGGCGCAGTCGGTGGGCAGCGGGTCATGACCGCGACCCTGCTGCTGGCCCTGGTGCCGATTGCACTGCTGATCGCCCTGGGGGCCTGGTTGCGCCAGGCGGGCTTTATGGCCGAAACGTTCTGGCCGCAAGCCGAGCGGCTCGGCTACTACGTCCTGCTGCCCGCCCTGTTCCTGCACGGGCTGGCCACCGCGCAGCTGGGCGAGGTGCCGGTGCGCGAGATGGTCCTGGCGCTGGTGCTCTCCACCGTTGCGGTGTCGCTGGCCCTGGTGCTGGCGCGACGGCTGTTTCCGTTGGATGACGCGGCCTTCACGTCACTGTTCCAGGGCGGTGTGCGCTTCAACAACTATGTCGGCGTCTCCGCCGCGGCCGGGCTGTTCGGTGCCCACGGCATCGCCCTGGCGGCGGTGGCCAATGCGGCGATCGTGCCGACGGTGAACATCCTCTGCGTGCTGGTCTTCGCCCGCTACGGCAACGCCGGCCGGCCGTCGCTCAAGGGCATCCTGAAGCAGCTCGCGCTGAACCCGCTGGTGGTCGCCTGTTTCGTCGGCATCCTGCTGCAGAGCAGCGGCCTGGGCCTGCCGCCGGGGCTGGAACCGCTGTTCAAGGCGCTGGGCCAGGCGTCGCTGCCGCTCGGTCTGTTGTGCGTGGGCGCGGCGCTGAACCTGTCTTCCGCCGGCAGCTGGCTGCGGCCCATCGGCGTGTCCTCGGTGGCGAAGTTTCTCCTGATGCCTGCGGTGACGGTGCTGAGCTGCCACGTCCTCAACCTGCGCGGAGAAGCGGCGATCGCGGCAATCCTTTTCCAGGCGCTGCCGACGGCGTCGTCGTCCTACATCATGGCTCGCCAGCTGGGCGGGGATGCGCCGCTGATGGCGGGAATAATCGCCGGGCAGACGGTGCTCGCCGGCGTCGCGCTGCCCGCCGTCGTCATGGGGCTGGCGGGATTTGTCTGAGGCCCGCCGGCTGCCCGAACCCTGGCCGCTCGGGTTCCCCCGCACGGTTGTTGCGCCGTCACGCGACTGCAATATCCCAACCAGTTCTTCACGCTTTCTTAAGCAACCCGCGCGCAGTCTTCACCCTACAGCGCAATCTTGGACGGCAGGAGTGCCAGGCTGGAGAACTCGGGTTCCGCCTGTTCCATCACGGATGGGGCAAGGGGAGCCAGGTGAGGGTGTGAAAAGAGGGATGCCGTTGTTCTGCCCTGTTTATTGGCGTACTGCTGGCAGAGAATTCGAGTGGACATACATTCGCGCACCGGTCGCTCGCCGACCTATCTCGTGACCGCCATTGGATCGTTCTGTGCCGAGGCGGTCATCCGTTCCCTTCGCCGAGTGACTCCGTCACGGGTGGTGGGGGTCAGTACCCTGCCACGGGAGTGGAGCGCCACGTCGGTCATGCTGGACGCGTTCCACCGTGTTCCGCCCGCCCGTGAAGTCGCCGCCTGCATTGCCCGTGTACTGGAGATCTGCCAGGCGGAGCAGGTGACCCACGTGATTCCGCTCATCGACCTTGAAGTCGATGCCTTCTCGCCACATCGGCAGGCGTTCTCCGAGCGCGGCATCAGCCTGTGCATGGCGCCTGCCGAAACCGTTCGCATCGCCCGCGACAAGTGGCTGGTCTACGAGACGTTCCGCGATCATCCCGTCGTGCACCCGATCCCGACCTGGCGAATGGAAGACCCCGCGGTGGACAGCCTGCCGTTCCCGCTGCATGCCAAGCCGCGTGACGGCCGAAGCAGCGAGGGGCTGGCGCGGATCCTCGATAGCGACGACCTGGCCTACCTGAGAAAGAAGTTGAGGGCGCGTCCCTACGTCGTGCAGCCGTTGCTGGACGGCGAGGTGTGCGTCGTGGACATCGTCCGACGGCGTGCCACCGGGCAGTCGGCGGCGATGGCGCGGCAGGAACTGGTGCGTACCTCCAACGGGGCGGGCGTGACGGTCAGGATGCTGGACGAGCCGGTGCTGATCGAGGCAGCGAATCAGATCGCCGCGGCGCTGGATCTCGACGGCTGCATCAATATCGAGTTCCTGGTCGGTGGTGACTGGCCGCTGGTGATGGACATCAACCCGCGCTTTTCCGGTGGGGTCGGGTTCAGCCACCTTTCCGGTTACGACATGGTGGCCAACCACCTGCGCTGCTTCTCGGGGGAAACCCTCGACCTGCCCGTGATCCCGGCGCCGGCCATCCATGCGCGCCGTTACGTGGAGACTACCTTTGCCATGCCCGACGACCTGAAGAGGCCTTCGTTGCTGGCCAGCTGAACGGTGCCGCTGGTTCAGCCGGCGTGCGCTTCTTCCATCAGCCAGTGCTGGAACTGCGTCAGTGCCGGCGCGATCTCCGTGCCCGGTCGGGTCACCAGCACATAGCGCTCGCACAGCTCTTCGATGGCGGGCCAGGGCGCGACGAGCCGGCCGCCGAGCAGCTCTTCCTCGACGTAGCGGCCGGGCACCAGGGCCATGCCGATGCCGGCCTTCGCCGCCTCGATGAGCAGGGCGTAACGGTCGTAGGTGGGGCCGCTCGCTTCGGCGCTCAGCGACAGTCCCGCGAGATGCGCGTAGCGCGTCCAGCTGTAGGGGCTGGCAAGCTTGTGCAGCAGCGGCATGGTCTCGGGCGGATGACCGGCCAGACGGGGATGACATACCGCGACCATCGGCTCCTCGAACAGCGGTTGCACGTTCATCGTCTGCCAGACGGGATGGTCGTAGTTGATCGCCGCGTGCAGGCCGCTTTCCTCCAGTGGGAAGGGCTGCGTCCGTTCGCGGAGGTTGATCTCGATATCGGGGTGGCGCGCCTGGAAGCGTGTGAGCCGGGGGATCAGCCAGCGACTGGCCAGGGTGGGGATGACGCCGATTTCCAGCGAGGTGGTGCCGCGCGCGTCGGCAATGACCTGGCGGGTGTGCCGTTCGATATCGGCCAGGGAGGTGCGAATCTGCGCTGCGTAGCGCGCGCCCGGGCCCGAGAGCTCCACGCGATTGCCGACGCGGTTGAACAGCCGTATGCCGAGAAAGGCTTCGAGCTTGGCGATCTGCCGGCTGATGGCGCCTTCGCTGAGCGACAGTTCCTGTGCCGCCCTGGCGAAGCTCTGGTGGCGTGCGGCGGCTTCCAGCGCGAGCAGTGCGGAGGTGCTGGGCAGGCGTCTGCTCATCGGGACCATCCAGGGTTCGAGGGGGGCGACAGGATGACGCATGCGCAAGCTGCCTTGCAAAAAAATCGGTAACGCACCGGCAGGCGCGCTCCCTAGCATGGGGCCACGTCGCGAGAGACGACGTCGACCATCGCCATGACAAGGGAGTGCCGTACCGTGAGAACCGTTGACCGGACTTTTCTGGGCCTGGGGCTGTTGATTCCGCTCTGGCTGTTTGCCGGTGTCGCGCTGACTGCGCTGGGCTATCCGGGCTACAGCCATCTGGACCAGGCGATGAGCCAGCTGGGGGCGGTCGGCGCCCCCACGCGTGGCTACTCCGCGTGGGTGAACAACGTTCCCCTGGGTGTGCTGTTCGTGCTCTTCGCCATGGGCGTGGCGCGGCGATTCGCGGGATCGCGCCCGGCCCTGTGCAGTGCTGTCCTGATCCTGCTCCACGGTCTGGCGAGCTTCGCGACCGGGCTGTTCTCCTGCGACCAGGGATGCGCACCGGCGCAACCGTCGGTCTCGCAGCAGGTACATAACCTGGCGGGGCTGACGATGTTCCTTTCACTGACGCTGGCCAGCGCACTGTGGGCTTTCCTGGGTGGGCGACTGCTGTCGTCGCCAGGGTTCGGCAGGTTCTCGGGGCTCTGCGTGATCCTGGCCGTCGTGACAGTCGGCATGATGGGCAAGGCCTTCGCCGATGGGCACGGCTTCGGGCTGTACCAGCGGCTCAACTACGCCGTCTCCGTCATCTGGATCGCCGGCCTGGCGTGGATGGCGTTGCGCGACGGGCCCCGGCGTACCGTGATCGAGCCTGGCCAGGCCTGAAGGGCGTGGGCAATCCCCCCTCGCGCGCGTCGTCAGGGGATTGCCGCGCCGATATCACTTCAGAAGTCGGCCTTCAGGGTGACGGTGTAGTTGCGTGGGTCACCATACTGGTTGCTCGCGTTCAGCCAGCCGATGGAGGAGTAGTACTTCTTGTCGAACAGGTTGTTGCCGTTCAGTGCGACGCTGAAGTTCTTGTTGATCTGGTAGCCCAGGCGGGCGTTCCAGATGGCGTAGCCGGACTGCTTGATATCGCCGACGCCGCCGGTGCCCCCGAAGTTGGTGTTGTAGTTCTCGCTCTGGATGCTGGCGCCCGCGCCGGCGCTCCACTGGCTCAGCTCGCCGGGCAGGTTGTAGTCACCCCAGAAGCGCAGCAGGTGGCGCGGCGTGTAGCTGTTGAAGGTGGAGCCCGATGATGAGGTGCCGTCGCCCGGATCGTTGAGGAACTTGGTCGAGGTGTAGGTGTAGCCGGCGAACAGTTGCAGGCCCCTGAGCACTTCGCCGCTGATCTCCGCATCGAAACCTTCGGCGCGAACCTTGCCGCCGTCTACATAGCAGTTGTCTTCGCCGTTCTGCCCGCACTCCGAGGCATAGTCGTACTGCGCCCGGTTCTCCTGGTCCACGCGGAAGATCGCGAAGCTGGTGTTCACCCGGCCATCCATCAGCTCGCCCTTCAGGCCGATTTCGTAGTTCGAGCCTTCGATGGGCTTGAGCGGGGCGCTGTCCTGGGTCAGTTCGGTCTGTGGCTTGAAGATGTCGGTGTAGCTGGCATAGACCGACCACTGGTTGTTCAGCTCGTAGATGAGTCCGCCGTAGGGGGTGAACTCGCCGGTCTCCTTCGAGTGGGCGGGGGCGGGCGACGAGGTGGTGAAGCGGCTCAACTCATAGTCGTACTGGTAATTGCTGGTTCGTCCACCGACGACCAGGGTCAGCGGCTCCGCCAGCTTGTAGCGCACCACGCCGTACAGCCCGTTCTGGCGGATCCTGCCTTCGGAGGCGCCGGCATAAGTGGTGCTCAGCATCTCTTCGTCGGTCGGTTTTCGCGGGGATACCGGGTCGTAGAGGTTGATCGGACCGAGGTTGAGCAGACCTCCCTGCACATCGTCGGTCTTCAGGTCGCTGGCGTTGGCGCCGACCACCACCTGGTGCTCCAGGTCGAAGGCGCGCCACTTGCCGGCGAGGTTGATGTCGGCGCCCTTGTTGACGTTCTCGAAGTCGTAGAGGTAGGCGCGCGACTGCATGCCATCACCGGTCGCCGGGTCGACCGCACCGCGGCCGAAGCTGTAGAGGATGTCGTTGGTCTCGCGGATGTAGCTGCCCGAGGCGTTCAGGCGCCAGTCAGCGTTGAAGTCATGGGTGACGTCGGCGAAGTACGTGGTCTGCTTGTTGTTCCACTTGTTCCAGTCCGCGCCAGTGAAGGTGGAGCGGCCGGCATGCACCGCGCTGCCATCCTTGTTGCGTGGCAGGCCGCCGAAGGACGGCGTCGAGTGCAGGTCTTCCACGCTGGCGCCCGCGGCCACCCGGGTGTCGTCGGTGAGGTCGTACTCGAGAATCCCGTAGAGCACGTTCTTGCGGCTTTCCGCCGTGTCGTAGAAGTAATCCCGATCCTCGTGGGCGGCGACCACGCGACCACGCAGCCTGCCGTCGGCGGTGAGCGGAGCGCTGCCATCAAGGGTCTGCCGGTAGGTGTCCCAGGAACCCGCGCTGGCGGTGAGCGAGAGCGAGGGCTCGGCCTTCGGGCGCTTGCGCACGAGGTTGATGGCCGCGCCGGGGTTGCCGCTGCCCTGCAGCAGGCCGTTGGCGCCACGCAGCACCTCTACGCGGTCGTACAGCAGCGTGTCGGAGGTGAAGCTGCTGCCGATGGCGTAGTAGCGGCGGTCGAGCGGGACGCCGTCGTACTGGATGGTTTCCACCTCGAAGCCGCGCGAGTAGATGTACTTGCCGCCGGACGGGCTCTGGTAGGTGGTGATGCCGGTGGTTTTCTCCAGTACCTGGTCCAGGGTGTCGAGGCGCTGGTCGTCCATCGCCTTGCGCGTGATGACGGTAACGGACTGCGGGATGTCCTTCAGGCGCTGGGTCGACTTGCCGATGGTGGCTTCGGTGGCGGTGTAAGCGCCGGAGCCCTCCGTCGTTGGCCCCAGGCCCTGGCCGGTCACGACGGTGTCGCTCATTTCGAGGGCTGCCGGGACTTCCTCCAGCACGTAGCTGCCACCCTGATCGATCGCACGCAGGCCGGTGCCGGAGAGGAGGGCGGCGAACCCGGCGTCCCGCGAATAGCTGCCGTGCAGGCCGTTCGATTGCCGGTTGGCGGTCTTGCTGGCATCGAACGAGAGCGCGACCCCGGCCTCGCTGGCGAAGCGGCTGAGCACTTCGGTCAGCGAGCCGGCGGCGATGTCGTACTGCCGGATGCTTTGCACCGCGCCGGACGGCGCCGGCTCTGCGGCCTGAACGGCAGGGACGCCCACGACGGCGATGCTGAAGACGGCGGCCTGCACATGGATGGCGAGCCGATGGCGAACGAACGGATACAGCATGGTCTCTCCCCGGTAATGGTGACCAAGTGGGTCACTGATGCCGGGAAAGCCGAACCAGGGACGAAGAAAGTGCACGGTGGTCAGAAATTTTTTTCGGCGGAATCCGCGGAGCATCAGCGGCGCGGAATCACGGTCACCCAATACCCCGTTCGATACACCGCCGCGACCGGGAAGCTGCGTTCCAGGGCTCGCAGCGCGAGGTTCGTGTCATCCAGCGGGAAGGCGCCGGAAATGCGCAGGCCGCTGATGCGTGGGTCGCACCTCAGCCAGCCGTGGCGGTAACGCCCCAGCTCTTCCAGCAACTCACCGAGCGGGCGGTCGATCGCGATCAGGCTGCCCTGTTCCCAAGCGCCCACCGAGGCATTGTTGGCCTGCGCAGCACCGATGACGCCGGAGGTGATCCGGGCGTGCTGGCCCGCCTCCAGGCGCAGGGCCGTGCGTTGGCCCGGTACGCTGACTTCGACGGCTTTCTCCAGTACCGCCACCTCGGTGCCGCCGTTCCAGCGGCGCACGGTGAAGCGAGTCCCCAGCGCGCGCACGCTGGCATCGGGGCTCTGCACGCGGAATGGCCGGTCGAGCGCATCGCTGGCGGTGCTCACCAGCACCTCGCCGGCGCGCAGGATGATCAGGCGCTGGTTCGCGTCGAAGCGCACATCCACCGCGCTGTCGGTGTTGAGCAGCATCTGGCTGCCGTCCGCCAGGGTGAAGCGGCGACGCTCGCCCACGGCGGTCTTGTAGCCAGCGGTGAAGCGTTGGCGTGCATCGCTGCGCCAGCCCAGGGTCGCCAGTCCGCCCAGCGAGGCGAGCACCACGACGCTGCGCAGTACCTGGCGTCGCGATTGTCCGGCCGAGGCCAGGGTTGCTGCAGCCAGGCGCCCCGGTACCCGGGACATCTGCAGGTTCACCGATTCGATGCGCTGCCAGGCTTGCTGATGGATCGGGTCGGCCGCCAGCCAGCGCTGCCAGGCCTGCTGGTCGCCGGCTGTGGGGGATTCACTGGCGAGTCGCGCATACCATCGCGCCGCTTCGCTGATGGCCTCGCGTTCATTCGGCTTGAGGGTGTCGCTCACGAGATGCCCGCCATGGCCAGGCAGCAGTGTTCCATGGCTTTGGCCATGTATTTGTTGACGGTGCGGATCGAGATGCCCAGCCGCTCGGCAATCTGGCTGTAGGTCAGTCCTTCGAGCTGGGACAGGATGAAGGCCTGCCTGGTCTTCTGCCCCAGCCCCTCCAGCATCCGGTCGATCTCCGTCAGCGCTTCGAGGAGCAGGGCCTGCTCTTCAAGGGACGGCTGGACTGCCTCGGGAAGCAGGGCGAGCGCGTCCAGATAGGCGCGCTCCAGCGAGCGCCGCCGGTACAGGTCGATCACCAGTCCGCGGGCGATGGTCTGCAGGTAGTGCCTGGGTTCGCGAATCACCCCGGCGCTCTTCGCCATTAGCACGCGCACGAAGGTGTCCTGCGCCAGGTCGGCCGCATCGGCGGAGTCGTTGAGGCGTTTGCGCAGCCAGCCGCGCAGCCAGCCGTGATGGTCGCGGTAAAGCATCCCTACCGCCTGCAGCGACGAATCTCCCTGCATTGCAATCCCCTAAGAACAGTTTGCAAACGACAATCGTTATCAAATATACGGGATGTGCGAATGCTTGAAAACTGCAGGGTGGGGCGCCCGTTTCTGGCGGGTCTTCATCCGTCTCGTAACGGCCGGATGGCGGCATACCTTCCAGGCGCAGGACGGGCCGCCAGCCTATCGCTGCCGGCCATGGCTGCTTCGGCGTGGAAGGCGTACCGGTGGCGCAACATTGAAGGGGGACCATACGTCGATCTGTCAGCCTGCGGCTGACAAGCCTCGTTTCAGTGACTCTGCCAAACAGCAGGCGCCCTATGCCCGGTCTCTGGCTGATTGTGTTTCAGGGCGGCTGCAGAGGGGCAGTCATCTTCTGGAGTTCTGCCGGCCCAGTGCCATGGCGCTTTCAACCTGTCAGGCATGCCGCCTGTTGGTGGCGAGGTTACCCACGGTGTGACGCCAAGTCGTCCACGGGAAGCTGTCGGCTGATGAACATCAAGGCTCCGTTGCTGCCGTTGCGATGTGCGATCGTCGAGCGCTTGGACCCCGCTGCGACGATATCGCAGCCATACAGGCTCAAGGCGCGGCCGTTTGGCAGACGCCAGTTTCGGGGCGGCTGGCGGTAAAGGGCGGCGGACCTGCGTTGAAAAACCGGTCCGTGTGCCTTGGGAAGAGGCGACCGCCCGCGTATCGGTCAGTTAGATCGTTACCGCTACGCTGTCATGCCAGCTTCGCCCTGATGCTGGCACTGCGGTCTCCCTGACGCCGATCCGGCGTCGCCCCAGTCGCCCTGCAATTCGAAAGCACTCGTTGAGCCTTTGGCGACCAGGCGCAGGCGGGGGGCGGCGATGGCCTTCTGGCCCGCAGCGGGTGCTCGGGGCTTTGAGTCTCTGGGCTTTCAGTGAACCGTGGGAAAGCGCTCTTTCAGCAGGGATTGGGCCTGCCAGGTCATCTGGTCGAGCAGGCGGTCGCGTTTTTTCTCGGCCTCGCGCATCGCCTTGCTGCCGTTCTGCTTCACCAGGTAGGTGTGGATCTGCCGCACTTCCCTGGATTGGTAGATCGGTGCCAGGTCCTGCACCGCGACCATGCCGTTGGAACGATGGTCGCGGGTGTTCATCAGGACGTGCGGCCCCTGTGCGGCCAGTACCTGGAAGCCCATCGCCTCGAAGACCGGCACCTTGCCGGCCGCGCACGCCAGTTCCGCGTGGGGGCGGTGCTCGATCATCTTCTGCAGCATGGCGCGGGCGATGCCGTGGCGGCGGTGGTGGGGCTGCACGGCAATGTAGGGGAGGGTGCAGGCCTCGGTGTCGTCCTGGCTCGGCAGGTAGAGGGCGAAGCCCAGTACGCGGGACGGGTCCTCATCGTCCAGGGCAAGGATCAGGCGCGCGCTGCTGTCGGCCGTGCCATCCATCGCCTGCAGATACAGGTGCACCTCGAAGCCGATCACGTACTGGTACAGCTGGAACAGCGGGTTGCTTGGCGTCAGCGGCACCGGGCTGATGTCGCGGAAGTGGTCCACCACCATCTGCAGCACCTGGCTTTTCAGGGATTCGGGGGGCGAGGTGTCGAGGGTTACGAGGGTGAACATCTGAAGCGGGCTCCGGGCGTGCCCGATCCGGGGGAATCGGGCTGGGTGCCATTGTAACCTCCGCGGGCGCCGAGCGATTCACCCCGTTCAGCGATGGCACGGCCGGCTGCTCAACCCTGCCAGCCGCCGCCGAGGGTCTTGTACAGGGTCACGCGGTTGACCTGCTCGGACAGCTCCAGGCTGATCAGTGTCTGCTGTGCGGAGTAGAGCGAACGCTGCGCATCGAGCACCTCGAGGAAGCTCTGCGAGCCCTGCTTGTACAGCGCAAGCGACAGGTCGTAGCTCTTCTCGGTGGCCTGGGTCAGGCTGCGCTGGGCGTCGAGGCGCTCGCTGATGTGGCCGCGCACCGAGAGCGCGTCGGCGACTTCGCTGAAGGCGGTCTGCAGGGTCTTCTCGTACTTGGCCACGTCGATGTCGCGGGTGATCTTCGCTGCGTCCAGGCTGGCGCGGTTGCTGCCGGCGTTGAAGATCGGCAGGTTGATCGACGGGGCGAAGCTCCAGGCGCGGCTGCCGGACTTGAACAGCCCGGACAGCTCGCTGCTGGCGCTGCCACCGCTGGCGGTCAGGGTCACGCTGGGGAAGAAGGCCGCACGCGCGGCGCCGATGTCGGCGTTGGCGGCCTTGAGCGTGTGTTCGGCAGCCAGTACGTCGGGACGGCGCTGCAGCAGGGTCGAGGGCAGGCCGGCGGGAACATTGACCAGCAGCGCCGCATCGAGCTTCGCGTCGCCGGGCAGCAGGCTGTCGTCGAGGCGTTCGCCCACCAGCAGTTCCAACGCGTTGCGGTCCTGCTCGACGAGGCTTGCGTAGTTGGCCACGTCGGCGCGCGCCGATTCCACGGTGCTCAGCGACTGCGCCAGGCTCAGCCCGGACTGACCGCCCAGGCCATGGCTCTTTTGCGTCAGCTCGTAGGTCTTCTGCTGGCTGGTGTAGGTTTCTTTCGCCAGGGTCAGGAGCTGCTGGTCGGCGGCCAGGGTCATCCAGGCGCTGGCGACTTCCGCCACCAGGCTGATCTGCGTGCTGCGCCGAGTCTGCTCCAGGGACAGGTAATCCTCCAGCGCAGCGTCCTTGAGGTTGCCCAGGCGACCGAACAGGTCCAGCTCATAGCTGCTTACACCCAGGCCGACGCTGTACTGGCTGCTCACCGCGTTGCTGCCTTCGGACACTGAGCGCTGGCGAGTGCCGTCGGCCGTGGCGGAGACTGCCGGGAACAACGTCGAACGCTGGATGCGGTACTGCGCCTTCTGGTACTCGACGTTCAGTGCGGCGACGCGCAGGTCGCGATTGTTGGCCAGGGCACGGGCCACGGTGTCGCGCAGCCGCGCATCGACGAACAACTCGCGCCAGGCGATATCGGCGCTGGCCTGGCCGGTCGGCGTCGTGCTGGACCACTGGCTGGCCACGGGCGCTTCGGGACGCTGGTAGTCGGGGGCGAGGTTTACGCATCCTCCCAGGGCCAGCGCAAGGATCAAGGGAAGGGGAGTGAGGCGCATCAGGCTTCTCCTTCAGCGGTTTCGGTGGCGTCGGGTGCAGCGTTGGCGGCGGCCATCCGCGCGGCCAGGCGTTGCACCAGCACATAGAACAGGGGAATGAAGAACAGACCGAGCAGGGTGGCGGCAAGCATCCCGCCAAGCACACCGGTGCCGATGGCCTGGCGTCCGCCGGCGCCGGCGCCGCTGGAGAGGGCCAGCGGCAGCACGCCGAGGATGAACGCCAGCGAGGTCATCAGCACCGGGCGCAGGCGCACGCGCACGGCTTCCAGGGTCGCTGCGATCAGTTCCTGGCCGCGCTCAAGGTTTTCCTTGGCGAACTCGACGATGAGGATCGCGTTCTTCGCTGCCAGGCCCACGGTGGTCAGCAGGCCGACCTGGAAGTACACATCGTTGGACAACCCGCGCACGCCGGTCAGCAGCAGCGCGCCGAGGATACCCAGTGGCACCACCAGCATCACCGCGAAGGGAACCGACCAGCTCTCGTACAGTGCTGCGAGACACAGGAATACGAAGAGGATGGAGATGGCGTAGAGCAGCGGCGCCTGGTTGCCGGCCATGCGTTCCTGGTAGGACTGACCGGTCCACGCATAGCCGATGCCTTCGGGCAGCTGCGCCATGATGTCTTCCACCGCGGCCATGGCCACGCCCGAGCTGACGCCGGCCGCCGGCTCGCCCACCAACTCGTAGGAACCGAAGCCGTTGTAGCGCTCCAACAGGGGGGAGGCGGTGCTCCAGCGGGTACTGATGAAGGTCGACATCGGCACCATGGCGCTGTCCGAGTTGCGCACGTACCAGTCGCCGATGTCCTCGGCCTGCATGCGCTTGTCGATATCGCCTTGCATGTACACCTTCTTCACCCGGCCGGCGTCGAGGAAGTCGTTCACATAGCTGCCGCCCAGGGCAACGCTCAGGGTGTCGTTGATGTCACCGGCGGCAACGCCCATAGCGCCGGCCTTGCGATCGTCGATGTCGACGTTGAGCTGCGGGGTGTCTTCCAGGCCCTGGGCGCGCACGAATGACAGGCGCGGGTCCTGGTTCGCCAGTTCGAGGAACCGGTTGCGCGCCTTGAGCAGCTCGGCGTGGCCGAGACCGCCCAGGTCCTGCATCTGAACGTCGAAGCCGGAGCTTTCGCCCAGGCCCATGATGGCCGGCGGCGACATGACGAACACCTGTGCGTCGAGGATCTTCATCAGCGCCATGTTGGCTCGGCGCGCCACCGAGGCAGCGCTGTGCTCTTCGCCCTGGCGTTCGCTCCAGTCCTTGAGCTTGACGAAGGCGCGCCCGGAGTTCTGCGCGTTGCCGCCGTTGCCCAGGCCGCGTACAGCCATGATTGACGCGACTTCAGGCTGCTTGAGCATGTAGTCCTGCACCTGGCGGGTGACTTCCTGCAGGCGTTCATCGGTGCCGCCCACCGGCAGAGTCATCTGCATCATCAGCATGCCCTGGTCCTCGTCGGGGAGGAATGAGGTGGGCAGCTTGTGGAACAATATCGCCACGCCGCCCAGTACCAGCGCGTACACCACCAGCGCGCGCACTGGCCGCCCCAGCACGGCGCTGACGCCGCGTTGGTAGCGGCGGGCACCGCGGTCGAAGGTGCGGTTGAACCAGCCGAAGAAGCCGCGGCGACCGTCGCCATGGTTCTGGCTCGGCTTGAGCAGGCTGGCGCACAGCGCCGGGGTGAGAGTCATGGCCACCAGCACGGAGAGCTCCATGGCGGCGACCATGGTCACCGAGAACTGCCGGTAGATCACCCCGGTGGAGCCGCCAAAGAAGGCCATCGGCACGAATACCGCCGAGAGCACCACGGCGATGCCGATCAGCGCACCGCTGATCTCGCCCATGGACTGGCGCGTGGCTTCGCGTGGTGACAGGCCTTTCTCGACGATGATCCGCTCGACGTTCTCGACCACCACGATGGCGTCGTCCACCAACAGGCCGATGGCCAGCACCATGCCGAACATGGTCAGCGTGTTGATCGAATAGCCCATCAGCGAGAGCACGCCGAAGGTGCCCAGCAACACCACCGGCACGGCGACCGCCGGGATCAGCGTGGCACGCCAGTTCTGCAGGAAGAGGTACATGATCGCGACGACCAGGGCGATGGCCTCGAACAGCGTCATGACCACTTCCTGGATGGAAATCTTCACGAAGGGCGCGGTGTTGTAGGCCACTTCGGTGCGCAGTTGCAGCTTGCTGGGGAAGAACTTCTCCAGCTCGGCCATCTTGTCCTGTACGCCCTGAGACACGTCCAGCGCGTTGGCGCCAGTAGCCAGACTCACGGCCATGCCGCCGGAAGGTCGGCCATTGTGCTCGGCGACCACATCGTAGCTTTCGCTGCCCAGCTCCACACGGGCCACATCGGCCAGGGTCACCACGGCGCCGTTGCTGGAGTGCTTGAGCACCAGCTCGCGGAACTGCGCGGCGGTGGTCAGCTTGCTGCGTGCACTGATGGTGGCGTTGAGTTGCTGGCCGGGCCGCGCGGGAAGGGCGCCGAGCTGGCCGGCGGAGGTGTCGACGTTCTGCGCCTCCAGTGCGGTGGTGATGTCCGAGGGCATCAGCGCGTACTGCTTGAGCTTGTCCGGGTCGAGCCAGACGCGCATGGCGTAGCTGGAGCCCAGGGTGGTCACCTGGCCGACGCCGTCCACGCGGCTGATCTGGTCGTACAGCGTGCTGGAGATGAAGTCGCTGATGTCGGTGGCGCTGACGTTGGGGTTGTCCGACACCAGCGAGAGGATGATCAGGAAGTCGCTGGACGAATTGCGGATCTCGATGCCCTGTTGCTGAACGGTCTGCGGCAGTCGTGCCTTGGCCTGTTCCAGCTTGGTCTGCACCAGCATCTGCGCGGTATTGACGTCGGTGCCGGCCTCGAAGGTCAGGGTGATGCTGGCGCTGCCCGCCGAGCTACTGCTGGAAGACATGTAGACCAGGCCGTCGAGCCCGGTCATCTGCTGCTCGATGACCTGGGTCACCGAGTCTTCCATGGTCTTGGCCGAGGCGCCGGTGTAAGTGGCGCTGAGGGTGATCTGCGGCGGCGCGATGTTGGGATACTGCGCCAGCGGTAGCTGGGTGATGGCCAGGCCGCCACCGAGCATCACCAGGATGGCGATGACCCAGGCGAAGATCGGCCGGTCGATGAAGAAGCGTGCCATGGGTTCTGCCTCAGTCGTGGCTGTCGGTCTGTGCGGTCAGGCTGTTGCTGGAGCTGCCTTCGACGGCCTGGACTTCCTGGCCGACGCGCACCTTCTGCAGGCCCTGGACGATCAGTTGGTCGCCCTCATTCAGGCCCTTGCTCACCCACCAGCGGTTGCCCACCGCGCGGGCCAGGGTCAGCTCGCGCTGCTCGACCTTGCCGTCCACCACCACCAGCGCGGTGGCGTCGCCGCGTTCGTCGCGGCTCACGCCTTGCTGCGGCACGAGGATGGCGTCCTGCTGCACGCCCTCCTGCAGCGTTGCCTTGATGTACATGCCCGGCAGCAGCAGGCCGTCCGGATTGGGCACCAGGGCGCGAAGGGTGACGCTGCCGGTGCTTTCGTCGACGCTCACGCCGTTGAAGGTGAGGGTGCCTTCGTGGCCGTAGGTGCTGCCGTCTTCCAGCTCCAGGCTGATGCGCGTGGCGTCCTTCTGCTCGGCGGGGGCGAGCTTGCCCTCGGCCAGTTCGCGCTTGAGGCGCAGCAGGGTGCTGCTGGGCTGGGTGAAGTCGACGTAGATCGGGTCCAGCTGCTGCACGGTGGTCAGTGCAGTAGTCTGCTCGGCGGTGACCAGCGCGCCCGGCGTGACCGACGAGGTGGCGGTGCGGCCATCGATGGGCGCATTGATCTTCGTGTAACCCAGGTTGATCCGCGCAGTGCGCAGCGCGGCCTGGGCCGATTGCAGGCTGGCGCGAGCTTCGAGCAGGGAGGCCTGGGCGCTTTCGTTGTCCTCGGCGCTGATGGCGTCGATCTTCACCAGTTGCGCATCGCGCTTGGCTTTCAGTTCGGCGGCCTTGAGTGTCGCGCGGGAGGAGGTGACGGTCGCCTCGGCCTGGGCCAGTGCTGCTTCATAAGGCTGCGGGTCGATCTGGTACAGCGGCTGGCCTGCCTTCACCGTGGCACCTTCCTCGAACAGGCGCTTGAGCAGGATGCCGCCCACCTGCGGGCGGATTTCCGCAACCAGATGCGCGCTGGCGCGGCCCGGCAGGGTCATGCTCAAGGCTTGCGGGCCACTGCTGACGTGATACACGCCGACCTGCTGGACGACGGCGGGAGGCTGGACGGGGCCCGAGTCGTGGCAACCGGCCAGGGCCAGCAGGCCGGCGCCCAGCAGGACGGCGCGGGAAAGCGGGGAGAGGTTAAGCGCGAAGGTAGACATCCGAGGGGCTCCGGACCTAATGATTTTCAGGCTCCCAGGCTGCTCGGAGAATGTGCAGGG
This sequence comes from Pseudomonas sp. BB438, assembly GCF_057180225.1. Classification (NCBI taxonomy): domain Bacteria; kingdom Pseudomonadati; phylum Pseudomonadota; class Gammaproteobacteria; order Pseudomonadales; family Pseudomonadaceae; genus Pseudomonas; species Pseudomonas sp. BB438. The sequence continues at coordinate 4,109,961 of NZ_CM170001.1, read as the reverse complement.
AATGTGCAGTCATCTGGGAGAAACCGCGGAGATTGCCTGCCGCGCCTTGCTGCGCGCGGGGCGGCGCGCTTCAATGACGGCAGTTTCGATTGCCCGGCGGTGCCATGAAAATCAGCCTTTCCAGCAAGTTCTTCCTGGCCATGCTCGCGGTCTGCGCCTTCGCCGTGCTCGGCATGGTGTTCGCCGCGTACCTGAGCCTGAAGTACGGCTTCCTCGGCTACCTCAACCAGCAGGGCGAGGAGCGCATGGACCTGGTGGTACCGCGCATCGAACGGGCCTATGCCCAACACCGCAGCTGGGACTTCATCCGGCAGGACAAGGAACAGTGGTTCGAACTGCTGCGTCCGGACGACATCTCCCCGGACAAGGCCTTCGACGCCAGCCTGCTGACGGTGTCGGACCTCACCGGCGCGTTCGTCCGTTTCGCGCTGCTGGACGAGCAGCGCCGCCCGATCATCGGCTACCAGGCGGCGCCGGAGGACATGCTGCTACGGCCCATTCGCTTCCAGGGGAGCACGGTCGGCTGGATGGCCCTGGCGCCGTTGCAGTCAGTCACCAGCGTGGGCGACCGGCGCTTCCAGCTCAACCAGCTGCGCTCCAGCCTGCTGGTCGGCCTGGCCTGCCTGCTGGGCACGGCGGTGATCGCCTGGTGGCTCAGCCGCGCGCTGCTGCGGCCCATCCGCGAGGTGGCACGCGGCACCCATCGACTGGCTGCCGGCGACTATGCAATCCAGGTACCGGTGCGCTCCGATGATGAGGCCGGGCAGTTGGCCGGGGACTTCAATCGCATGGCTTCCACACTTGCCAGCAACGAACGCATGCGCCGCGATTTCATGGCCGATATCTCGCATGAACTGCGCACCCCGCTGGCGGTGATGCGCGCCGAACTCGAAGCGCTGGAAGATGGCATCCGCCCGTTGGACGGCGCCGCGATCCGCTCGCTGCAAGCGGAAGTCGGTTCACTGGCCAAGCTGGTGGACGACCTGTTCGACCTGTCGCTGGCCGAAGTCGGCGGGCCGACCTATCGCCGCGAACGCATCGACCTGCGGGTACTGCTGCCGGTGGTGGCAGAGGCCTTCCAGGCAAGCTTCGCCGAGCGCGGCCTGACGCTGCGCGTGGAGCTGCCGGAGCAGCCGCTGTGGGTACTCGGTGATGAATCGCGCCTGGGCCAGTTGCTGCACAACCTGCTGGAAAACAGCCGCCGCTATACGGATCGAGGCGGGCAGACGGTGCTGCGTGCGCTGCGTGACGGCGAGCGCGTGCTGGTGCAATGCGAAGACAGCGCGCCGGGCGTGGATGCCGCCTCGCTGGAGCGCCTGTTCGAGCGCTTCTATCGCGCCGAGCGCTCGCGCAATCGCGCCAGCGGCGGCACAGGGCTGGGGCTGGCAATCTGCCGGGGCATCGCCGAGGTACATGGCGGCAAGCTGAGCGCCAAGGCATCGACGCTGGGGGGATTGCTGCTGACACTCGAACTGCCGGTCGCCGGAGGTGAAGCATGAGCCAGGGACAAATCCTGCTGGTGGAAGACGAACCCAAGCTGGCCGCACTGGTGGGCGACTATCTGCGTGCCGCGAGCTTCGAGGTGGAACATATCGCCGACGGCCTGGAAGTGGTCCCGGCGGTCCGTGGCAAGCATTACGACCTGATGCTGCTCGACCTGATGCTGCCAGGGCGCGACGGCCTCGATATCTGTCGTGAACTGCGTGGCTTCAGCCGCTTGCCGATCATCATGATGACCGCCCGTGTCGACGAGATCGACCGCCTGCTCGGCCTGGAACTGGGCGCCGACGATTACATCTGCAAACCTTTCTCGCCCCGCGAGCTGGTGGCGCGGGTGAAGGCCGTGCTTCGGCGTACCGGCACCCAGGCGTCGAGCTTCGGGCTGGAGCTGGACGCGCGCACCTTCCACGCGCGCTACCAGGGCATCGCGCTGGACCTCACGCCGGTGGAGTTCCGCATGCTCGCCGCGCTGGCGGCGCGACCGGGGCAGGTGCTGTCGCGCGACCAACTGATGAACCACATCTACCAGGACCATCGCGTGGTCGCCGACCGCACCGTGGACAGCCACGTGAAGAACCTGCGACGCAAGCTGACGGCGATCACCCCGGAGGTCGACCCGATCCGCTCGGTGTACGGCGTGGGCTACAGCCTGGAGTGCGAATAGGGGTGTGAATCGCCCCTTGTTTTCTGGCGATCCCGGTCAATGCTCTATCAGGTCGCCAGCCGCCGGCTGGCGCTGCCTGCACGCGTTTCGTGGCAGGCAGGCCGATGACAGAGCGTCCCCCGCGCTTGATATGCATCAACGGGATTTCGCTCCGGCCAAGCACACTGGCGCTGTCGGCCGGGGCCGCGCGGGTCGCTGTGAGCAGTTGCTTTCCGCTGTCTCCGGCCATGTGCACCCATGGCACATTCCAAGCAAGGAGAAAGAACGATGGCAATGATGAAGGCTGCGATCTTCGTGGAACCCGGGCGTATCGAACTGGCGGACAAGCCCATTCCGGAGATCGGCCCCAACGACGCGCTGATCCGGATCACCACGACCACCATCTGCGGTACCGACGTCCACATCCTCAAGGGCGAATACCCGGTTGCCAAAGGGCTGACCGTGGGCCACGAGCCGGTCGGGATAATCGAGAAGCTAGGCAGTGCCGTCAAAGGCTACCGCGAAGGCCAGCGGGTCATTGCCGGTGCGATCTGTCCCAACTTCAACTCCTATGCCGCGCAGGATGGCGTGCCCTCGCAGGACGGCAGTTACCTGGTCGAGAGCGGCCGCTGTGCCTGCCATGGCTACAAGGCCACCGCCGGCTGGCGCTTCGGCAACCTGATCGATGGCACCCAGGCCGAATACGTGCTGGTGCCGGACGCCGAAGGCAACCTCGCACCGATCCCTGACAGCCTCACCGACGAACAGGTGCTGATGTGCCCCGACATCATGTCGACCGGCTTCAAGGGCGCCGAGAACGCCAACATCCGCATCGGTGACACCGTGGTCATCTTCGCCCAGGGGCCGATCGGCCTGTGCGCGACGGCGGGTGCGCGTCTGCTGGGTGCCTCGACCATCATCGCGGTGGATGGCAACGCGCACCGGCTGGATATCTCCCGCAACATGGGCGCCGATGTCACCCTGGACTTCACGACGTGCGACGTGGTGGAGGAAGTGATGAAGCTCACCGGCGGACGCGGCGCCGATTCGTCGATCGAGTGCCTGGGCCTGCCGAGCACCTTCGAACAGGCGATGAAAGTGCTCAAGCCGGGCGGGACCTTGTCGAGCCTGGGCGTGTACTCCAAGGATGTGCAGATACCGCTTTCCGCCTTCGCGGCGGGCCTGGGAGACCACCGGATCAACACCGCCCTGTGCCCTGGCGGCAAGGAGCGCATGCGCCGGCTGATGAGCATCATCGAGTCGAACCGTGCCGACTTCGGCTCGCTGGTGACGCACCACTATGCGCTCGACAACATCGTCGAGGCCTACGACCTGTTCGCCCACCAGCGCGATGGTGTGCTGAAAATCGCCATCAAGCCCTGAGGCGGGGCAGGGCATGACCTTCTGCCGGGTCTCGTTGCCGGCAGAGGGGCTCTTCCCGCCAAGGTTCGCCCAGAGCTTCGAGGCGCGGCAGAAGCTGCCATGCAGGGAACGTGGTCGGCAGACTTTCTGCTCCGGGCCGGCGTCGCCCACCAGGGGCGCGCCCATGTTGCCGCAAAAGGGAGTTTGGCTGACGGCGATACCACCGCGTCGGCGAACCCCAGACCGGTCCCCAGAAGATCGGGATCGCTGCGATGAAGGAGGCAGAAGATGAACTGGAGATATCGTCCCGACCGGGCGCAATACGCATGATCCCGCAGGGCGCGCCGATTTCCAGTTCGATCTGTTCGCCTTGAAGCCTCGGCCCGGCCTCTGCCACCGTGAAGGTGAGCTGCGACACCACTTCGTCGGGGCGTCCCCCAAACTGTCCGCCACGGTTCAGCTTCGATAGCTACCCTGACGAGCGGCTGCACGTGGCCAAAAACGGACCATTTCGCTGCGGGCCAGTCGCCTGCGTCGAGGTTTGCAGGTGCGTACCCTTTCAGGGGCACTTCAGTCGCCTCGCTGATCGTGCCATCGATGCCGAATGCGGCGAGCCTGTCGCTAGACACGAAAGGCTCCCGGGGGGCGATCGAACCAGCGCTTGAAGGCTCGGTGGAACGTGCTGGTATCCCTGAAGCCCAGCCGTTCGCTGACCGTCGCCACCGGCAACCCCTGGCGAAGCAACTCCGCGGACAACTCGCGACGTACCTCACCCACCAGCGTGCTGAAACTGGTGTTCTCGTCCTTCAGGCGTCGGTAGAGCGTGGTGCGGCTGACGTGCAACGCCTGGCAGATTGGCTCGATGCTCATGCCATCGGGCAAGCTTGCGTGAATCAGGCGACGCACTGTGCCGGCAAGCGTCTCTGTGTCTTGCAGCTGTGCAAGTGTCGCCCTGGCACGAGACTCCAGCATCTGTCGCAGGTAGTCGCTGGCACCGCGAATGGGACGCTGCAGGAAGTCGCGCGGCAGGTGAAGGCTGTTTCTATCGCTCTCGAAGTGCAGCTTGCTGCCGAACAGTTCGACATAGCGCGCGCGGTAGGCCGGAGACGGGAAAGCGAACTCACAGGCCAGCGGTCGCAGCTCTACGCCGGTCATCTCCCGGCTCCAGCGCAGCACTGCACTCATGCTGCGTTCGATGGCGGCCTGCGGGTAGGTCTTGCCGGGGGCGAAGGCGATCTCCAGGACAAGGGCATCTGCCGTTTCATGGTACTGCCAACGCTCAGATGGGTTCATCAGCGCTATATGCCGCTGGAACACCTCCAGCGCCTCGCTCACCCGACCGCATTGGCACAACCAACTGGCCAGCACGCCATGGGTGGCGGGGTTGAAGGTCTGCCCGATCAGAAGGCCGATATGCGGCAATTGCGTGTTGTTCGCCGCGAACTGCCACAGGGTCAGCAACTGGGCCTCCTCGGTGCGCTGCTCCTGGATCGGCGACGCAGCAGGCCGCTGGTCAAGAAGCTTGGCACCGTCCACCCCGGCCTCTCGCAGTTGGGTGGCGCTGGCCACGCCCAGATGCAGCAGCTGGTCGTGCAGTTCCAGCACGGCGAGGGCTGATACGCTGGTACTCCTGAGCATCTGGCTGGCTCTTGGTAATTGCCTGGAGAGCGACTCTAACGCACGGTACAGAGCGACGGCCAGCCGCTGGCGTGGCACGTACAGGTTGCAACCAAAAGCCATGCAGATTGAACCGCAGGGCCATGGCCAGCCGTCATCGGACTACCTAGCATCGGCGACACGACCCTGGCACAGGACGGCCTGCCATGCCCGAGCACAGAATAGAATCGCTATCTGCCTTGCGCGCACTGATTCCGCCACCCCCGGCGATGATGCACAAACGCCTGCAGCGCAGGTTGGATGAGTACTGCCTGCTGATGATCCGCCAAGCGGCGGTATGCGCCGTCGGCTTTGCCGACCCGCGGTTGGATATCGAGTACCTCGATCTGCGCCACCATCCAGTGCTGGGGGCGGAGGGCCAGGACATCCTGCTGCCCTGGCCGGCAGACAAAGCGGTCCCTCAGCAGCCGATAGAGAATGTGGCCTGCAGCCTGTACTTCATCCTGCCCGGCGTGGGATTCACCCTGCGCGCCAATGGCCGGGGTTCTCTGCACGCAGGAAAGCGGCTGGAGTTTCGCGCCGAGGCGGTGTTCCTGCACTGCTCGCGAGCCAAGGTGCGCGCCGATTTCTGGCGGGCCAGAGAGCATACCGCGCCCTTTTTATCGGACACCGGGCAGGCATTGTCCGAGCTGGCCCAAGCCTTTATCGCCGCCTCGCCCTACCTGCTGATGCTCACGCAGCGTCAAACCGACGCCACCGAGTTGTCGCCACGAGGTGACCCGGCGGGTTTCGTCCAGGTGCTGGATCGCCATACGCTGCTGGTGCCGGAACGCCCCGGCAACAAGGTTGCCTGCAGCCTGAGCAATATCCTCGTCGATGGCGCCTTGCGCCTGTCCTTCCTGCTGCCCGGCAGCGACACGGTATTGTCCATCGCCGGGCGCGCCGGGTTGAGCAATGATCCGAGCTTGCTCACGCCACTGGCGATCAACGGCAAGTCGCCGCGGGTCGCTACCATCGTGAACGTCGAGCGTTATCGCTTCCAGCATTGCCCCGAACTGCTGGCCGCGGGCCTGTGGGATCGCGCCACACACCTGGATGAAGGGCAGATTCCAGCCTTCTCCAAGATGCTGTCCGAGCACATGAACGGTACGGGGCTGTTGGGCAAGGCGACCACTCTGGTAGTCGATGCAGTGGTCAAGCACGACCTGCGCCATCTGTACTGAAGCGAGGCGCGTACGTTGCACCTCAAGTGCCCTTGCGTATCTTGCCCGGCCGGAACCCTCACACGTTCTTGCGAGGATCTGCTCCAGGCCGTCATCTGGGCACACGGCTGGCTGGTACTGGCAGATTCAGATTGTTCACGGACGACTGCAATGGGTCGAGAAAAGACCAGCGACACACCGGCAGCCGTCATGCCGAGCGCATTCGGGCAAATCAGTACGCATCGATCTGCTGCGTGTCTGCAGCCCTGAGCGCAGGAAAAAGCCCCTGAAAAGGGGCTTTTTCTGGTGCGCGACTCGCCGTGACCGGGTTCGCTTGCAGCGAGCCCGGCTCCATGCGTGGATCAGTACTTCCAGGTGACCGAGGCAGTGAGGTTGCGCGGGGCGCCGTAGTTGGACGTACTGCCGCTTTCCAGCGAGAGCAGGTACTTGCGGTCGGTGAGGTTGTTCAGGTTCAGCGAGGTGCTCCAGTTCGAGTCGATGTCGTAGCTGGTCATCAGATCAACCAGTGCATAGGCGCTCTGGTGCACTGCGCTGTAGGTGTCGCTGTCGACGCCGCTCTGCCAGCTGACGCGCGAGCCGATCTTCACCTTTGGCAGGCTGGGCAGGCGGTAGGTCGCGGTGCCGCGCACGGTGTGCTTGGGCACATACTTGCGAGTGCGGTCGCCGTTGTCGTCATCGATGCGCACATAGGTGTAGCCGGCCAGCAGGTCCAGGCCCGGCAGTACCTCGCCCGACGCCTGCAGCTCGATACCTTTGCTCTTGTTATCGACGCCGTTGTAGACGTAGTGACCGTCCACCAGCCCTGCGTATTCCTGGACATTGCGCTGCTCGGTCTTGAACAGGGCGGCGCTGACGCTCATGCGGCTGTCCAACAGGTTGCCCTTGATGCCGACTTCCTTGCTGGTGCCTTCCAGCGGGTCGAGCAGGCTGCCATCGGTGCCGATCACGTACTGCGGCGAGAAGATCCGCGTCCAGCTGCCGTAGACGGCCCATTCCGGGGTCAGGTCGTAGACCAGACCGGTGTACGGAGTGACCTTGCCGTGCTCGCGGGTGTCGTGGGCGGCGCCATAGCTGTCGCCACTGCCGTCGGCGCTGAGCATGCGCGCACCGACGATCCAGTGCAGGTCATCCATCAGGCTGAAGCGCGCGCCGGCGTAGACGCTCTTCTGGGTGTCCTCGAAGTTCTGCGCGTTGGTGGTGTCGTTGGTGTAGTTCATGTCCGGACGCTGCAGATTGCCGGCCAGGGCGTCGGACAGGTTGGCGCTGTAGTAGCCGTTGGCGCCGATGGTGTTGGCGCCGGCCTTGAGGTGGGTACGGCCGTAGTTCACGCCCAGGGTCAGCTCGTGCTCGCGGCCGAGCAGCTGGAACGGTCCGGAGAGCTGGCCCTCGCCGATCACCTGGTGCTGGGTGCTGGCGGTCTGGTTGGAATAGGCGGTGCCGGCGTCGTCGGTAATGCCGTAGAGGTAGAACAGCTGGGTGTCCTGGTACTGGGTGATGCCGGTCAGCGTGAGCTTGCCGTTCCAGCCGTTGCCGAAGTCGTGGTTCAGCTCGGCGAAGGCCCGCTGAGTGTGCAGGTTCCAATAGGTCCAGTCCTGGCCGACGCTGGAGCTGCGGCTGCTGTAATGGATCGGATTGCCGCTGCTGTCGACCAGCGGCAGGTTGCCCCAGGTGGTGCCGTTGGAGTCGGTGTTGTGCTGGGAGAAGCCGACGGTCAGGGTGTCCGCATCGGACAGGTCGAAGGCCAGCAGGCCGGCGGCGACATTGACCTCGTGGCTGTAGCGGTCGAGCCAGGAATTGCCCTTGTCGTGGGCGTAGATGAAGCGCCCGCGGACGTTGCCGCTGTCGGTGAGCGGGCCGGAGACATCGGCTTCCACCCGGCGGTTGTCCCACGAGCCGACGCTGGCGCCGATCTTCGCCTGGAAGGTGTCGGTGGGGCGCTTGCGCACGAAGTTGATGGTGGCCGAGGGGTTGCCGGTGCCACTCATGAGACCGTTGGCGCCGTGCAGCACGTCGATCTGCTCGTATTCGGCCATGTCCTGGCCGCCGCCCATGAGAGTCTGGGCGAAGGGCAGGCCCATGCCGTCGTACTCGAAGGTGTCGATCTGGTAGCCGCGCGAGGTGAAGATGGTGCGGTCGGTCTCGAATTGTTCCACGGTCACCGTGGGCGCCGAACGCAGTGCATCGCGCACGTCGTTGAGGCCAAAGTCGTTCATCTGGTCGCGGGTGATGGTGGTGATTCCCTGCGGCGTCTCCTGGTCGGTCAGCTTCATCCGCGTGGTAGTGCTGGCCGGCTTGGTCTGGTAGCCCTCGCTCGGTGCATCGGAGCGATCGGGCGCCTGGATCACGCTATCGGACATGTTCAGCACGTCGTCCGCAGCGTATGCCGCAGGGATGGCGCTGCAGGCTCCAGTGAGCAGGAGAGCAGAGAAACGGGGTTTCATGGATGGCGACCTTGTGTCGAAGAAATGGCAGGTAGTGATTATTTGTTGCAAATGGTAATACATCCCATTTGATATTTTCGCCTGCATTTCTTCCTTTTCGTGTATCGGTGCCGATACATGCCATTGCGCGGTCGTTTGTGGGTTTCCGGAATCCGCTGGTTTCACGGCGCGGCGGTCGTCGGAGCCATCGCCGCTCAGGATCCGGGCAACTGCTCAGTCCGACAGTTCCGTGTACCGACGAGGTTCGCTGGGCGGGTTGCCGGGGGCGCAGAGTTCCAGGCGCCAGTAACCCACGTCGTGCCACTGGCCCAGCTTGAAACCGACGCTCGGGAAGGTGCCGATGTGCCGGAACCCCAGTCGCTCATGCAGGCCGACGCTGCCGGCGTTGGGCAGCGCGATTCCGGCGTAGGCGGCATTGAATCCCTGGCGGGAGAGGAGGGGCAGCAGCCGGCTGTAGAGGCTTCGACCCACCCCCGTGCGGCGCTCGCCCTGGGCGACGTAGACCGTGACATCCACCGCCCAGCGATACGCGGCGCGCGCTCGGTGCTGGCTTGCGTAGGCGTAGCCGACAACGCGCTGGTCGCGCACGGCAACGAGGTATGGATAGGTCGGCAAGGTCGTGGCGATCCTTTCGCGCATCTCGTCGATGGTCGGTGGCACTTCCTCGAAGGAGATCGCCGTGCCGGTCACGACCGGTGCGTAGATGGCCTGAATCGCTGCAGCGTCCTCGGGGCGGGCTTCCCTGATTTCGATGGGCATGGCGACCTCAGATCGAACGCTGATTCACGCGCGCGGAAAGTTGCTCGGCGCTTTCCTTGCGCTCCGAATAACGATCCACCAGGAAGTCCTGGCGATCGCGCAGCAGCAGGGTGAACTTCACCAGTTCCTCCATGACGTCTACCACGCGGTCGTAGTACGCCGAAGGCTTCATGCGTCCCGCCTCGTCGAACTCCAGGTAGGCCTTGGGCACCGACGACTGGTTGGGGATGGTGAACATGCGCATCCAGCGGCCGAGCACGCGCAGTTGGTTGACCACGTTGAACGACTGCGAGCCGCCGCAGACCTGCATCACCGCCAGCGTCTTGCCCTGGGTGGGGCGCACGGCGCCGAGCGCCAGGGGAACCCAGTCGATCTGCGCCTTGAACACGGCGGACATTGCACCGTGGCGCTCGGGGGAGCACCAGACCTGGCCCTCTGACCACTGCACCAGATCCCGCAGCTCCTGCACCTTGGGATGCTCCACCGGTACGTCGTCAGGTAGCGGCAGGCCGGAAGGATTGAAAATGCGCGTCTCGGCGCCGAAGTGCTCCAGCAGCCGCGCCGCTTCCTCCACCAGCAGGCGGCTGAAGGAGCGTTCGCGGGTCGATCCGTACAGCAGCAGGATGTGCGGCTTGTGCTCGCTGGTACGGGCTGCCGCTGGCGGCAGGTCGAACAGCGAAAGGTCGAGGTTGGGCAGTTGCTCGGACATGTTTCCTCCTGCTCAGAGCGCGCCGATACGATCCAGCTCACGCTTGAGTTCGTCGCGGCCAAGGGTGTCGAAGGGAAGGGCGAAGAAGGCCCGGCAGCGCAGCTCGATGCGGGCCAGCGTCGTTCGGAAGGCGGCGTCGATGGCGGCTTCGTCGCCGTCCACATCGGATGGGTCTGCCAGTCCCCAGTGCGTTTTCAGCGCCGGGCCGAAGTACACCGGGCAGGCCTCGCCGGCGGCCTTGTCGCAGACGGTGATGACGATGTCCGGCGGATTGCCTTCGAAGGCATCATTACCTTTGCTGCTCAGGCCCTCGATGGAGATGCCGGCCTGCTGCAGCGTGGTGAGGCTGCGAGGCAGCACGTGGCCCTTGGGGAAACTGCCGGAGCTGACCGCCTCGAAGCCTTGAGGCGCCAAGTGGTTGAACAGCGCTTCGGAGAGGATGCTGCGGCAGCTGTTGGCCGTGCACATGAACAGGACTCGCATGGAGGACTCCTCCGCTCAACGCGGACTTCAGAGGCTCAGGCGCAATGCCAGGGCCGACAGGGTGATCAGCAGGACGGGGAGGGTCAGCAGGATGCCGACCTTGAAGTAGTAACCCCAGGTGATGCGCATGCCCTTGCGCGCCAGCACATGCAGCCAGAGCAGTGTGGCGAGGCTGCCGATGGGCGTGATCTTCGGGCCGAGGTCGCAGCCGATGACGTTGGCGTAGATCATCGCCTCGCGTACCAGGCCTTCCGCGCTGCTGCCCTGGATCGAGAGGGCGCCGACCAGCACGCTGGGCATGTTGTTCATCACCGAGGAGAGCAGCGCCGAGAGCAGGCCGGTACCGATGGCGGCGCTCCACACGCCGTGTTCGGCAAGGCGGTCGAGCAGGTGGGTGAGGAAATCGGTGAGGCCGGCGTTCTTCAGGCCATACACCACGAGGTACATCCCCAGGGAGAAGATCACCACCTGCCACGGCGCTTCGCGCAGTACACGGCGGGTAGAGATGCGGTGCCCGCGCGCGGCCACGGCAAACAGGATCGCCGCACAGGCGGCGGCCACGGCGCTGACCGGGATGCCCAGCGGCTCCAGGGCGAACAGGCCGATCAGCAGCACCAGCAGCGTCCACCAGCCGACGATGAAAGTGGCGCGGTCATGGATCGCCGCTTTCGGCTCCTTCAGCGCCTCGAGCGCGTATTGTCTCGGGATATCACGGCGGAAGAACAGGAACAGCATCAGCAGGGTGGCGGCGACGCTGGCGAGGTTCACCGGCACCATCACCGAGGCGTACTTGGCGAAGCCCAGGCCGAAGTAATCGGCTGAGACGATGTTCACCAGGTTGGAGACCACCAGCGGCAGGCTCGCGGTATCGGCGATGAAACCGGCGGCCATGACGAAAGCCAGGGTCGCCGCTGGCGAGAAGCGTAGGGCGAGCAGCATCGACATGACGATGGGCGTGAGGATCAGTGCTGCACCATCGTTGGCGAACAGTGCCGAGACCGCCGCGCCAAGCAATATGCAGAAGGCGAACAGGCGGTAGCCGCTGCCATTGGCCCAGCGCGCTACGTGCAGTGCAGCCCATTCGAAGAAGCCCGCCTCATCCAGCAGCAGGCTGATGATGATGACGGCGATGAAGGTGGCGGTGGCGTTCCAGACGATGGCCCATACGACCGGGATGTCGTGCAGCGAAACCGCGCCCGCAGCCAGCGCGATGATTGCGCCCAGCGCGGCGCTCCAGCCCACGCCGAGACCTTTGGGCTGCCAGATGACCAGAACGAGGGTGAAGACGAAGACAGCAACGGCGACCAGCATGCGGAACTCGCTTGGAAGGGATCAGCAGCACGCAGCGTCACGGACGGGGCGGCCGTCCATGTTCTGCAAACGGAGGGTGTTGTCGGCCAGCCACTGCGCGTTGGCCTGCAGCGTGACCTGCAGCATCTCGTGTACCCAGGCGGGCAGCTCGGGATTGAGGCGGTAATACACCCACTGGCCCTGACGGCGATCCAGTAGCAGGCCGCTGCTGCGTAGCTGCGCCAGGTGACGGCTGATCTTCGGCTGGCTGTCGTCCAGTGCGCACATCAATTCGCAGACGCAGAGTTCGCCAAGGCTGGCGATGAGCAGGGTGGCACGGGCGCGGGTCTCGTCGGCCAGGCTCTTGAAGACTTCGGGTGGAGTGATCATGGTGTCACCTTACATATGGAAATTCGAATATACGGATTTCCATATGCAAGGCGCAAGCCCTGGTCGACCTTGCGCGTTCTCGCCTGGTTGAGCGCATCGCCCAGAAACTCACAGCGGGCGCTACGGGAGCCACCGCCAGCGGATGCACGGGTGCAGTCAGCAGCGCAAGTGAATGCCTGGAAGTGTTTGCCGATCGTCGACGGGACGCTCGATTCCTTCGCGCCTCTACAGGCTCAGATAGCGACCAATCAACGCCAGTCCGCTGGCGAGCACCAACCAGGTCACCAGTCGAATGAACGCCTCACGGGACAACCGCTGCGTCAGCCGTCGCCCAATCCACACGCCCAGCGCCATGACGGGCAACAACACCAGCGCAAGCATCAGCAGCGCGGTGTCGGCATACACCCCCGCCAGCAGGAACAGCCCGAGTCGCACCACCGTGCTGCAACTGATCAGCGCACTCTGAGTGGCGCGTGCCTGCTCGGGAGCGGCCAGTCGCGCATTCAGGTACAGCGCATAGAGAAAACCCCCGCTACCAAACAAGGCGCCGAACAAGCCGCCCACGGTGCCGGCCGGTAGCGCCCACCAGGCATTCAACTGAGCAGGGCGCACCTTCATCGCCAGGCTGTAGATCGCATAGCTGCTCACGAACAGCCCCATCAGCAACAGCAGTACCTGGGCGTTCAGCTTCAGCAGGAACACCACGCCGGCTGCGCAGCCCATGGCCATGCAGGGCAGTAACCGCAGCAGTTCCGCCCGCGCGACAGCCTCGCGGGTGGGCAGCCAGTTGCCAAATGCGGCGACGAAATCCAGCAGTACCAGCAGCGGGATGATCCGCGACAGCGGCATGAAGTGAATCAGAACCGGCCCGGCTACCAGCGCCGTGCCGAAGCCGGCAATGCCAAAGACCACATAGGCCGCTGCAATACCCGACACGACCAGCAACCAGTCGATGGCGGAGAAGGGCAGCAGTGCGAGAGCGGAAGCCAGCATGGGAAACCTGTCGCAAGGAGGAGGAGAGCTGAGGTTAGCCAGGACGAAGCCATGCCGACTAATATGAAAATCAGTCGATAGTCATCTTAAAAAGAGATATCACCCATGACCTCCATTCGCCAGTTGCGCTACTTCGTCGACATTGTCGAATACGGGAGCTTTACCGCCGCCGCCGAGAATCTGTTCATCGCCCAATCCGCCCTTAGCCGGCAGATCAAGGAGCTCGAGCAGCACCTCGGTACCCCGCTATTCGAGCGTACGGCGCGCCAGCCCCGGCTGACTCCAGCCGGCCAGGCCTTTTACGAGCGCGCCCGCAAGCTGCTGGTCGACCTCGACAAGACCGAGCGCCTGACCCGGGAGGTCGGGCAGGGCCTGCGCGGCAGTCTGCGTCTGAACCACTCCAGCACCGTGCCCATTACCGGTCTGCTGCTGGAGCGCATTGGCACTTACCTGGGTGATAACGCCGATGTCTCCCTGGAAATCGCCCAGCAATCCTCCGAGGCGCAACTGCAGGACATTGCCGAAGGCAATCTCGATATCGGCCTGCTGCGCTTACCGGTATTGCGCCAGCACGACGGCGTGGACATTCATATGCTGTTCGAGGAGCCGATGTACCTCGCCGTGGCGGCCCATCACCCGCGCGCGCAGCGTGCCAGCGTGCGACTGGGTGAGCTCAGCGACGAGCGTTTCATCTCCATCCCTCATGGCCAGCGGGGCGGCCTCAGCTACCAGTCCGCCGCCCTGTGCATGCAGGCCGGTTTCTTTCCTCGCGCGGCGCAGGTCGTGTCGCGCAAGACCACGCAACTGCAGTTGATTCAGGCGGGTTTCGGCGTGGCGCTGCTGCCGGAGAGCATGCGCGCGCTGGCTCATGAATCGGTGGTGTTCGTGCCGATCGAGGACAAGGGCTGCACCACCACCGTGGCGCTGGCGTGCACGCGAGCGCGCGGGGAAACGGTGGGTCGGTTCGTCGAGGCCATGAGCGCTGGCGATGTTGCCCGCTGTCGCAATCCGCAAGACTGAAAGGCACGTCAACCTGGATACTGATGCGCTTCGAGTGTCAGGGTGACGTCCGGTTCTGCCTGCCGCGGCGTGTTGCAGACAGATTTTTTACATCTGTTGTTATAACGTTACGGCGCTGGTCGCACAGGTCCACCCGCTCCTTCGAGTGATGCCGAGCGACAGCTGGTATTTCCTGGAGTCTTCATGAGAGTCGATCTAGACAGCGAGGCCCCCGACCTCGATGGATTTCCCCGTTTCCAGCGCGCGAAGATCCACACGCGCTGGTTGGTACTGACCACGTACCTGGCGCTGGCTGTTGTGGTGCTGTTCGCGATGCTGCAGGGGCTGGTCGGCGTCTTCAGCCCTGACTCCCATTGGCTCGTACTGCTGGCCGTCAATGCCGCCGCGCTGCTCTTGCTGGCCGCGACAGCACAGTCGGCCTGGCAGGTGGCGAGCTGGCGCGTGAACGCGATGGGGCAGGAGCCCACGTCGCTGTACGTCTGGCGCAATGCGGCCAACGAGGCGGTTCCCGGCGAGTCGCTCAGCCTGATCGAGCGCTGGTTCGCCCGGATCGGTGGCGCCTTTCGACGGCAGCTGCGCAAGCTCGGCGCCGAGACGCCCTGGCTCATCGGCTTGGCGGGGCTGGCGCTGCTGCTGGTCAGGAGTGCCTGGCGACTTGACCTGCCGCTACCGCAGGCGGCAGGCCGGGTGACCTGGGTTGTCATTGGTGTGCTGGCTGTATTCGCCTTCTGCCTGGTCGTGGTCGAGCGCCACCTGATGGCGGAAAGCGAGACGACGTGGCCAGAGGCGGAATCGCTCGCGGCCATGCTGCGGATGGTCATTGCGGTGCAGGTGCTCACCATTGCCTGCCTGGTGTGCGTCGATGGCGAGCGGCTGTGGCCGGCGCGGATGGCGGTGTTGATCGGCGTACTGCCTGGGCTGGTGGCCATCGAGTTGCTGATGCGGGCGGTATTGGCGATGTTTCGTCCCTCGCGCCCGCGTGAAGAACCCGCCATTGTCGCGCGCAGCCTGATTGGCGGCCTCCTGCAATGGCCACCCCGGCCGCTGGCCGTGCTGCAGAGCGAACTGCACCAGCGCCTGGGCATCGACCTGCGCCAGGTGTGGGCCTTCTCGTTCATGCGCCGGGCATTTCTGCCCGTGGTGGCATTGGTGGCGCTGGTCGGCTGGCTGCTGACCGGTGTCGTTGAGGTACCCATGAGCAATCGTGGCGTGTACGAGCGCTTCGGCAAGCCGGTGGCGGTCTACCAGCCGGGTCTGCACATCGGCCTGCCATGGCCATTGGGCAAGGTGCTGAGCGTGGACAACAGCATCATCCACGAGCTGGCGACCTCGGGCGACGAGGGCGCAGCGGAGCCGTTGGCCGCGGCGGAAGGAGCGGCGCCGGCGACGGCCAATCGGCTGTGGGATGCCACCCACCTGAGTGAGAACTCCCAGGTCATCGCCGGCACCGATGGCGGCCGCCAGGGCTTCCAGATCGTCAACATGGACGTGCGCTTCATTTACCGCATCGGCCTGAGCGACGCGGCGGCACTGGCGGCAACCTACCAGAGTGCCGATGTCGCACAGCTGCTGCGCAGCGTCGCCAACCGCGTGCTGGTCCACGACTTCGCCGGGCGATCGCTGGATGGTCTGCTGGGCGCCGAGCGTGAAGCACTCGGCCGCGATATCGGCCGCGCGGTGCAGGCCGACCTGGACCGCATGGACAGTGGTGTGGAGCTGCTGGCGACCTCGGTGGAGGCCATCCACCCGCCGGCGGGGGCGGCTAACGCCTACCACGCCGTGCAGGCCGCGCAGATCACGGCCCAGGCGCTGATCGCTCGCGATCGGGGACAGGCCGCACAGCAACTCAACCAGGCCCGCCTGACCGCCACCTCAGTCACCGACAAAGCCACGGCGGCCGCCCATGAAACCGCAACCGCCGCCAGCACTGCCGCACTGCGCTTCGACGCCGAGCGCACGGCCTGGCAGCACGCTGGCCAGGCCTTCCTCCTCGAACAGTACCTGGCGCGACTGTCCCAGGGGCTGGCGGGGGCGAACAGCCTGATCATCGACCATCGCCTGGCGGCAAGCCAGGCGCCGACCCTGGACCTGCGCAGCTACACAGCGCCTGTTGACCCTACGCCGTCCAATCCAGCAGCGGGACGCCCGCAGGAGCGTAACCATTGAGTTCCCAGACCTCACACGGCCATGACCATCACCACGACCACGACCACGACCACGACCACCATGATCGTGATCATGATCATGACGGTTCCCACGATCATGCCCGCCCGGCCTGGCTGCGCGTTGGTGCGGCGCTGCTGCTGGTCCTGGTGATGGCGGCGACGGCGTGCTTCGTCCAGGTTCGCGTTGGCGAGGCCACGGTGATCACCCGCTTCGGCAACCCTTCGCGCGTGCTGATCGAACCTGGGCTTGCCTGGCGCTGGCCGGTGCCGTTCGAGACGGCGGTGCCGGTGGACCTGCGCCTACGCACGACATCCAGCGGGCTGCAGGATGTGGGCACGCGGGATGGCCTGCGGATCATCGTGCAGGCCTATATCGCCTGGCAGGTGGCGCCCGATCCGCAGAGCATCCAGTTGTTCATGCGCGCGGTGCAGAACCAGCCTGACGAGGCGGCACGACAGATCCGCACACTGGTGGGATCGGCGCTGGAAACCACCGCCAGCGGATTCGAACTGGCTGACCTGGTCAACGTCGATGCCAGCCGGGTGCGGATCGATGCGTTCGAGCAGCGTCTGCGGGAGCAGATCGAGCAGCAACTGATCAACACCTACGGGGTACGTGTCGTGCAAGTGGGGATCGAGCGCCTGACCTTGCCCAAGGTCACTCTCGACGCCACCGTCGACCGCATGCGTGCCGAGCGCGAGACCATCGCCACCGAGCGCACCGCCGAAGGCAAGCGCAAGGCTGCCGAGATCCAGTCCGCTGCCGAGCGCGATGCGAGGATCCTGGAGGCCGACGCGAACGTCAAAGCGGCGCAGATCCAGGCCCAGTCCCAGGTCCAGGCGGCGGAGATCTACGGCAAGGCCTATTCCGGTGCCCCGGAGCTCTACACCCTGCTGCGTTCACTCGACACCCTGAGCTCGGTGATCAACCCCGGCACACGTCTGGTGTTGCGGACCGATGCGGCGCCGTTCCGTGCCCTCGTCGATGGGCCCGCGCTACCCGCTGGAGCTGCACGTGAGCAGAAATGACAAATCGTCCACCCGACAGCCCGGTGGACCCTGGCTGCAGTCCGGGCGCATCGGCTTCCTGGCGCTGTATGCAGTGACGCTGCTGGCAGCGATCGGCTGGCTATTCGGCAACGTACGCCAGGTGGGGCCCGAAAGCCGCGCGGTCGTGCTGCGGCTGGGCGCGGAGCAGCGCATCCAGAATGCTGGCTTGTTGCTGGCCTGGCCGCGGCCATTCGAGCAGGTGGTCATGCTGCCCTCGTCCGGACGGGTCACCGAACGGCGGGTTGAACTGCTGCTGCGCTCGGAGCTTGCGCAGAAGTCCGATCGGGACGGCTCGCTGGCCAGTGACGCCACGGCGGGTTCCGGCTATCTGCTGACCGGCGATTCCGGGGCGGTGCAGCTGGACGTCCGGGTGTTCTACACGGTGAACGATCCGTATGCCTTTGCACGCCAGGGGCAACACGTTGAGCCTGCCCTGGACCGTCTGGTGGAGCGTAACGCGGTGCAGATCTGCGCCTCGCGCGACATGGATGCGATCCTGGTTGCACGCCCCGAACTGGTCGGTGGAGACGCCGAGTTGGCCGCGCACCGCGAGCAGCTGCGCGGCGACCTGCAGCAAGGCATCAATGCCAGCCTTGCACGCCTGCGCTCGGCCGGTGTCAGCCTGGGCATCGAGATCGTGCGGGTCGATGTCCAGTCGTCCCTGCCCTGGTCGGCGGTCAGCGCGTTCAACGCGGTGCTCACGGCCAGCCAGCAGGCCGAGCAGGCCGTGGCGAAGGCCCGAAACGACGCCGCTCGCCAGTTGCAGCAGGCGACCCAGTCGGCGGACCGGACGGTCCAGGTGGCGCAGGCGGAAGCCAGCGAACGGCTGTCCCGCGCCCAGGCCGAGACCGCCACGATCGTCGGCCTGACGCAACAGCAGGACCCCCAGTTGTTGCTGCGCCTCTACCGCGAGCGGGTGCCGGCGATTCTTGCGCGCGCGGGCTCGGTCACCACCGTCGACAAGGATGACGCCGGCCGCATGATCCTGCCGGGGCCCAAGCCATGAGCGCCATGCCTCGCCGATCCGTTCCGACCCACCGTTACTCCGGGAGCTGCTCGCGATGAGTACTCATCACTGTCATGGCGATCACCACCATGTTCATGCGCACCTGACGTCCGGCTTGCTGTCGCAGGCGGAACGCCGCACTGCGGCGCGCCAGCTGAGCCTGGCAATGCTCGCGCTGGGGCTGCTGGGGCTCGGGCTGGTCTGGCGCTGGCTGGTACCGACGCAGGAGGGCGTAAGCCAATTGCTGCTGGGTATCGCCTCGTTGCTGGTGGCCATCCCGGTCTTGCGCTCGGCCTGGTACAGCCTGATGAAACCCAGTCTGCACGGCCTCACCGACCAGCTCATCGCCCTGGCCATGCTGGGCGCGTGGGCGACCGGTGACCTGGCGACCGCGGCGCTGCTGCCCATCATCATGATCTTCGGCCACATCCTCGAAGAGCGCAGTGTGCTGGGCTCCCAGGAGGCCATCGCCGCGCTCGGGCAACTGACGCGCAGTCACGCGCGACTGATCGACGCCGATGGCCAGGTACGCGAGGTTGACAACGCCAGCCTCAAGCCGGGCGACCAGGTCGAAGTCCGCGCCGGTGACCGCGTTCCGGCCGACGGCCGCGTCCTTGATGGACAGGCCAGCCTCGACACCGCTCCGATCACCGGAGAGGCGGTCCCGCTGGAGGTTTCCAGCGGCATGGATATCCATGGCGGCTCGATCAATCTGGATGGCCTGCTGCGGGTAGAAATCACGCGCGTCGGCGATGACTCCACGCTGGGCAAGGTCATCGCGCTGATGCAACGGGCCGAGCAGGCCAAGCCGCCAATCACGCGTCTGCTCGAACGCCATGCCGGGCGTTACCTGGTATTGGTGCTGCTGATTGCCGCCGTGACCTGGTTCATTACCAGCGATGCGCAGGCCATGCTGGCGGTGCTGGTGGCTGCCTGCCCGTGCGCTCTGGTGCTGTCGGCGCCGGCGACCGCGGTGGCGGGCATCGCCGTTGCCGCTCGGCATGGCATCCTCATCCGCGGCTCTGCCTTCCTTGAGGAATTGGCCGACCTGTCGTCGCTGGTGATCGACAAGACCGGCACGCTGACCTACGGCGACCTGCGCCTGCACAGCGTGGTCGGCACGTCGGATACGATGCCGCGGGCCGGGATCCTGATGCTTGCCGCCAGCCTGGGAGCTGCCAGCAGCCACCCGGTCAGCCGGGCGCTGGCGGCCCTGGTATCGCACGAGCAGCACCTGCCGCTGGGGGAAATTCACGAACGCCAGGGGTTCGGGGTAGTGGCGCGTACGGCGGACGGCGAAGCGGCGCTGGGGCGCCCGGAGCTGTTCCGCCAACTGGGTCTGGAGGTTCCTGCGGTCCCCGAACACGATGGCCCGATTGCCGGCCTGGCGCTGAACGGATGCTTCCTCGCCTGGCTGTTGCTGGCCGACAACGTGCGCGTGGAGTCGGCCGAAGCCATGCAGCAATTGCGTGACCTGGGTCTGCAGCGTCAATTGCTGCTGACCGGCGACCGCCGCCGCGTGGCCGAAACCATTGCGGCGCAGGTCGGTATTACTCGCGTGGTGGCCGAGGCCCTGCCCGAAGACAAGATGCGCGAGGTCAACCAGGAGCTCCAGGCCGGTTTCCGCCCCCTGGTGGTGGGCGATGGCATCAACGACTCACTGGCGCTCAAGGCCGGGGTCGTGGGCGTCGCAATGGGAGCGGGCGGTGCTGACATCGCGCTGGCAGCGGCGGACATCGTGCTGATCAATGGCGATCTGCGACGCCTGGGCACCTGCATCCGCCTGAGCCGCCAGTGCCGCCGCACGCTCCAGGTGAATGTGCTGATCGGTCTGGGCTGGACCCTGGCGATCGTCGTGGCGGCGGCTTTCGGCCTGCTGGGTGCGGCGGGAGCCATGATCGCAGCACTCTTGCACAACCTCAGCACGCTGCTGGTACTGACCAACGCCGGGCGCCTGTTGCGCTATGACGAAAGAATCGTGGAGAACCGTACTACGCAGGCAGCGCAGCCAGCGTAACGCCCGTGCGCAACAGACGATAAAGGCCCGCCGGGGGCGGGCCTTTGCGTACCACTACTGGACGGGCATATCACCCAGATGAGCCTTGGACAATCTATCGCTTCTAGCCAGCGACACTCATGACGGATCCCTCACCCCCTCTCGCTGACACCCTCATTCAAGACGCAGCGCATCTCCTGCGAACGCGCCGGAGGAGTGTGGCTGTGAGCGAGGAGAGAGGTTTTTTCTCTGCTTCCGGCGAATCGTTGCTCTTGGCGAGGGGCAGCTACCGACCCGGAGCGGACGCTCGCTCAATGGGCGCTGCGATGAATCAGCCAGGTAATGAACGCTACGAACGGGGCGAACAAAATCAAACCGCCGACAACGACTGCCCAGCCCCAGGCAAAGCCATTTTCGCCCCTGAACCGGCCACCGCTCAGTAAGCGCAATACGCGGACACCAAGGCGGTGTGCCAGATGGTTGAGTACGAAGTCTTCGAGGAAGTCCATCTGATATCCGGGTTCGCGATTTCCAAGTGGGCGAATGGAGTAAAGCTCAGATTTTAGTTGGTCGGTGGCAGCCGTCCGCTCCTGGCCGATTGCTGACGCTGGTGAGAGGCCGCTACCGACCATAGCGGACGTCCGGTAAGGACCGCGGGGCTGGCTCGTCCTGGCGTGGCGAATAGTGCGGTCTTCCGAGCGCTCGTCCGCTTTCAGGGTTGGTTGCTGGCGATTTCCGCGGGCCAGCTGCCGGCTTCCGCCTCTCCCTGCATTGCCTGAAATCCAGCCGCGCCTCTCGACCGCACAGCTCATGGCGATTCGGGTTCGCAGCGGGTCAGTTTCGAGGCGATTCAGCGTCAGTTATCACGCGCTCCGCTTGGGCCCAGGGAGGCGCGCCGTAGCGTGCGGCAGAAACAGGATGAGTGAGGCTCGAAGGATTGCAACCGCACCATTCGTCGTGACGTTGGTGTGCTTGGGCGATCCACGGACTCAGCAGTACACACCTCTGCCTGACAGGGAGCATGCGATGGCCCGGCACATCATCCATTTCACCGGCCCGATCAATTCGTCTACTTGCGGCAACCTCATCGGCACCTGCACCAAGGCGATTCAACAGGGGGCTACACGCCTGCAATTGAACATCGCAACCATGGGCGGCGACTGCGCCTATGGCTTCAGCTTGTACAACTACCTGCTAGCGCTGCCGATTCCCGTTGATACCCACAATCTGGGCACGGTCGAGTCCATGGGAAATATTCTGTACCTCGCCGGTGAACGGCGCACCGCTTGTCCATTGAGCAAGTTTCTCTTCCATCCTTTTCACTGGACCTTGCACGGCGCCGTCGACCACACGCGGATGCTGGAGTACGCCTTGAGCCTGGAACATGACCTCAAGTTGTATGAAGAGATTGTGCGCCAGCGCACCGGGGGAGCGCCGAATCAGGTGGATGTGCGCCGCTGCCTCACTGCGGAGTCGACGATCATTGAGCCCCTAGAGGCCCTGGCGTGCGGATTGATCCACGCCATCGACCTGGTGCCAATCCCCGAGGGCGCGTCCCAGTGGAGCGTGCATTCCTGAGGGTCTCGGAATGAACGGATGTGGAGCAACCGACAGTTCGAACGATCACCATCACGTGCTTTCAACCTCAGGACAGGCATGTTGACGGAGGCAATGTCTGAGAGACCAAGCCCGAAGCGGCGGATGCCGCGTTACCCTATTCCCAGAGCACGATCCAGCGACCACCTGCCTGCTCCGCGTCCGATCAGCAAGAGCAGCAAGCCCGCCCACACCAGGTGGGTGGGCCAGGCGTCCGGATAGACGAACACTTCGATCACCGTGGTCATCCCGAGCAGTGCCAGCGCCGAAAGGCGGGTGAACAGGCCCAGCACCAGCAGCAGCGGAAAGAGGTGCTCCGCGTAGGTGGCCAGATGGGCGGCGATGTGCGGCGGCACCAGCGGCAGCATGTACTCGGTGCGGAACAGCTCGTAGGTGCTCGGGGTGATGCTCAGGAGTCCCTCGACCTTCGTGCGTCCGGAGAGGAAGAAGGTGGCGGCAATCCCGACGCGCGCTACCAGGCAGAGAAACGCATCGCCGAGCAGGCGCTGCAGGCAGTCGGCAATGCGATTCCAGCGTTGGCGCAGGCCGCTGCCGGGAAGGGTGCTGTGGACAATGTCCATGATGGCCTCCTCATGCGAGGTTGATGGGACGGAAGACGCCGGCGCCGAGCAGGCGGCCGAGCAGATCGTGGAAGTCGAGATCGGGTTGCGCGTCGAGTGCCAGGGCTGAAGCCTGATCGAGGTTGTTGCCGGCCGCGCAGGCGTCGAGCAAGGCACAGCCACCCACTTCCAGGGCCTGCCAGGCGACGCCGTTGGCATGGCCAACCAGTAACGCCCCTTCGCCTTGCCAGGGCAGCTCTTCCGGTATCGGCAGCGCTTCGCGGTTGTGGCGCCAGATGCTGTAGATGGGCTGCTCGGCGAACCAGCGCCAGCGCACGCAGGCGCGTGGCGCCAGGTGGCAGGCGGCAAAATCCGAGGCGGTCATGCCGGCCAGGCTGGCGAGGTCGAGCAGTGCTTCCTGGGGGGCGACGAAGGCCTCTGTCCAGAGTCGGTCCAGGCGCGCGACGGCGCTCAGGTAAGGCAGCTCCCGTGCGGGCTCGAACGTCGCGAGGAAATCGGCAAAGTGCTTGCCGTAAAGGACCAGACGAGCGTCGCCTGGCGGCGTTTCGCGGGCGTGGATGGCCGATGCTGCGCGCATCCACTGCGCTCCGACCAGGCGTTCGACCGTGGGGAAGTTGTCGCACAGGGCGTCGATACACCCCTTGAGCACGGTGTTGCGATACACCTCGAAGGCCGCCTGGGTGGTGACGCTTTGCAGGGCTGGAGCAGGGCGCTGGTAGAGGGCTTCGACAAAGGCATCCTGGAACGCGCCGAGCGAGTTCTTCATGGGTCCACCTCCGCCAGATTGAGGATCGCCTGTGCCAATTCGCGCTCCGCCAGCAGGACGTCGAAGGCCGGCAGGTGATCATCGCGTTCGATCAGTGTCGGCCTCGGACCGATACGCTGGATCAGGTGCTCATAGAGCGCCCAGACCGGTTCGGCGACCGGTGCGTCGTGGGAGTCGATCAGCAGTTCGCCTCCCTCGTCGCAACTGTGCCCGGCCAGGTGGATCTCGAGGATGGCCGCTGCCGGGAAGCGGTCGAGATAGCGTTGTGCATCGAAGCCGAGGTTGTGTGCGCTGACGTGCACGTTATTGACGTCGAGCAGCAGGCCGCAGCCGGTGCGCAGGGTGAGCTCCGTGAGGAATTCGATTTCGTCCCAGTCGTGGCCTTCGAGGTGGAGGTAGTGGCTGGGGTTCTCAATGGCGATGCGCCGGCCCAGGGCTTCCTGGGTACGCTGGATGTTCTCGGCAATGCGTACCAGGGCCGCCTGGCTGCGCGGGAAGGGCAGCAGGTCCGGCAGGTACTGGCCGCGCCAGGTCGACCAGGCCAGGTGTTCGGAAATCAGCGGCGGCTGAACGCGCTCGACCAGCGCGCGCAGGCGCTGAAGGTGTGCCTCGTCAGGTGCGGAGTCCGCCGCCAGGGACAGCGAAACGCCGTGCAGCGACAGCGGATGCCGCGCGGCGATCCGCTCCAGCCAGGCGAGGCGGGGGCCGCCGACCATGTAGTTCTCCGGATGCACTTCGAACCAGAGACCCTCGGCGGAGCAGGCGAGGGCCTGGGCGTAGTGTTCGCCCTTCAGCCCGAGCCCGGCGCCCGGTTGATGGAATGCGCTCATGGTCGGCGGCCTTGGCTCAGGCTTTGGTCGGCGTCAGCGAGCCCATGCCATTGGGCGTCTTGATCGTGGTGCAGGTGCCGGCCGGGACGTTCTTCCAGTGCATGCCGTCATAGTCCTTCTTGGCGCTACCCGCGCAGGTGGTGCCGGCACCGGCCTTGCAGTCGTTCTTGCCGGCCAGGGCTACGCCGTAGCACTTCTCCATGGCCGCGCCGTTGCTGGCCTTGGTGTTCATGTCGTCAGCCAGGGCGCTACCGGTGATGGCGGCAAGGGCGAGGGCGGCGGTGGCGAGGGTCAGGGTTTTCATGGTGCGGTCTCCCGTTCGGTTGAGGGGCCGCGGAAGGCTTTCCGGCGGCTCGATGAGTAGTTCGATGGGGGAGGCGATCCGGTTACAGCACCGCAAAATTATTTTGAGAATTCTTCGGTGCGGCCCTAACGTATTGAACGACGGCCTGTTTTTTCGCGGGCCAATGGCACGCCAGCAGGCTGGGGCGAGATCGGTAAAGAATTCACCTTCGGTGTAACCAGGACGGCCGATGCAACGAACTACCAGCCAGGAAGCGTTGATCGCACGTGAGGCGCAGCTGCAGGCGTTGCTGCTGCGTGGCATGGACGGCGACGGCAAGGCCTACCGTGAGTTCCTCGGCGCCCTCGGCCTGCACCTGCGGGCGTTCCTGGGCCGGCGCTTGAGCCAGCGCCCCGGCGAGGTCGAGGACCTGCTGCAGGAAGTGCTGCTGGCAGTACACAATGCGCGCCACACCTACCGCGCCGATCAGCCACTGACCGCCTGGGTCCAGGCTATCGCACGCTACAAGCTGGCCGACCACTTTCGCGCCTTTGCGCGCAGGGAGGCGCGTCACGATCCGCTGGCGGATGACGAGGGAGAGCTGTTCGCCGTCGAAGATGGCGAGCCGGCACAGGCCAGCCGCGATCTCGGCAAACTGCTGCAAAAGCTCCCTGACAAGCAGCGCCTGCCGATTGTTCATGTGAAGCTGGAGGGGCTGTCCGTGGAGGAAACCGCCACTCTGACCGGGCTGTCCAGCTCCGCCGTGAAGGTCGGCATCCACCGCGGGCTCAAGGCCCTGGCGAACATCATCCGAGGGTTGCGAAGCGATGAAGACCAATGAACTGATCGACCTGCTGAGCGCTGGCGAGGGCGCAGTGGACCGTCACGTCTCGGGCAAGCGCTTCGCCATCGCCCTGCTGGCCGGCGCGTTGGGGGCGTTGCTGCTGATGGCTGCGCTCTTCGGCGTGCGGCCCGACCTGACCGAGGTCGCGCGCACGCCGCTCTTCTGGGCCAAAGTCGCGCTGCCCGGCAGCCTTGCACCGCTTGCCCTCTGGCTGAGCAGCCGCCTTGCGCGACCAGGCGTGAGCGGAGGCGCCGCCTGGGTGCTGCTGGCGTTGCCGGTGCTGCTGGTCTGGATTGGCGGCGCCGTGGAGCTGGCCGGAGTACCCGCCGACGCTCGCGCCAGCCTGATCCTGGGGAAGACCTGGCGCACCTGTCCGCTGAACATTGCGCTGCTCTCGGTGCCGACCTTCGTCGGCGTGTTCTGGGCGCTGCGCGGCCATGCGCCAACCCGCTTGCGTATTGCCGGTGCCGCCGGTGGTTTGTTGGCGGGAGCCACTGCAACCCTGGCTTACTGCCTGCATTGCCCCGAGATGGGCATTCCGTTCTGGGGCGTCTGGTACCTGCTTGGCATGCTTGTGCCGACCGTGGTTGGCGCGGCGCTCGGACCAAGGCTGTTGCG
This sequence comes from Pseudomonas sp. BB438, assembly GCF_057180225.1. Lineage (NCBI taxonomy): Bacteria > Pseudomonadati > Pseudomonadota > Gammaproteobacteria > Pseudomonadales > Pseudomonadaceae > Pseudomonas > Pseudomonas sp. BB438. Next base: position 4,083,796 of record NZ_CM170001.1, on the reverse strand, counting down.
CTGGTAGACGACAAGCACGCCGCGAGATGTGCCCCTTGGGTGGCTGTGGGATGGCGCTGCAGAACGCCAGCATGGCCCGGAGGAGGGCGCATCGAGTGGCGCGTTGCCGCGCGGGCGGGACTCAGCGCTTCACGCAGACGAACAGCGCATTGCCCGAGGTGCCGTTCCACGGCGTGATCCGCTCGTAATCGTGCTCGAACACCTGCACCTCGAAGCGCGGTTCCAGCAGGCGCTGCATCTCGGCAAAGCTCTGCGCGACCATGCGGTGCTCGTCCTGCCAGTTCCGGGTTTCGCCGTCCGTGGCCCTTTCGATGCTCAGGCGCAACGCCTGCTGCTCGCCTGCACCCTCGTAGTACCAGCCCGAGCCGAAGGTGAACTGGCTGCCGTCATGCTCCAGCGAATGGCGCACGAAGGAGCGGTTGTCGATCAGCCCCTTGTCCACGCTGTTGAAGCAGAACACGCCGCCGTCCGCCAGTGCGTCGTGCACGCTCGCCAGGCATGCCCGCAGTTGTTCCACGCCGGGGTTGTAGTGGATCGAGTAGAGGAAGCAGGTGATCAGGTCCAGCGGCTGGTCGACGTGGAAGTTCGCCATGTCCTGTCGGCTGAACTGTGCGTCGGGGCAACGCTGCCGGGCGATGTCCAGCATCGGCTGGTTGATGTCCAGGCCGGCACTCTGGTAGCCGAAATCGAGGAAGTGATGCACGTGCGGCCCGGTCCCGCAGGCGAGATCCAGATGCCTGTTTCCCTGGTTGCCGAACAACTGGTGCAGGCGGCGCACGCAGTGACTCTGCGCCTGGTAGTCGATGTCGGCGCACATCAGGTCGTAGTAGGAGGACAGGTCGGTGTACAGCGCGTTGGAGGACATAGGCAGCCAGAGAGAAGATTCGCCGGAGGTTTCGGCGCGGCATGGTACATCAGCCGCGGGCGTTCTCCGTTGAAATCGGACTGACGCGCAGCGTGCGCGACGGGCCGATACGCGCCCACGTTGCGGTGGAATCGTCTCGATCGGCAGCGCGCGTGGACGGCCGCTCCCGACAGCGAAGCTGCGCAGCGGGTCCGCCATGGACGGCCATTTTTTTCATTGGGCTCGAAGATATTTTTACTAATTTTCCTCGGCCACGCGCTGAAGCACCATGCCGCCTCATTCGAACAACAAGGTCCTTCGAGGCGGTTCAGCAGGAGTGTTTCGCCGCGCCGATAGACCCTCGCTGAATCCCTCCGGCAGCGGCTGCATGGCGTTTCAGATCGGCTGAAACCGCCGCGCAACTACCGCCGCGCAGGAAGCCTCGACCGGCATCACAGCGGTCCTGTCCAACGAGCGCCACACGCTCGCAGTCCAAGAGTCAGCCATGAAAAAAACAACAATCGCCTCTGATACATCCTTGCCTGCCCATCAACCCCACGAGTCGTCTTCACGGTCCTTCCGCAAATCGCTGGGCATCCCGGCGCTGGTGCTCTTCGGTCTCGCCTACATGGTGCCGCTGGCGGTCTTCACCACCTACGGCCTGGTCACCCGCATGAGCAAGGGGCACCTGCCGGCGGCCTATCTCTTCACGCTGGCCGCCATGCTGCTGACCGCCTACAGCTATGGGCGGATGGTCCAGGCGCACCCGTATTCGGGCTCGGTCTACAGCTACACGCGCAAGACCTTCGGCGCGGCCTTCGGCTTCCTGGCGGGATGGACGCTGCTGCTGGACTACATTTTCCTGCCGCTGCTGAGCTACCTGCTGATCGGCATCTACATGACCGACTATTTCCCCTCCGTGCCGCTGTCGGTGTGGATCCTCGGGTCCATCGTGCTGGTGACCCTGCTCAACCTCGTCGGCATCGAATCCATCACCCGGGTCAACTGGGTGCTGATCGTCGCCCAGATGGTGTTCGTGGTGGTGTTCATCGCCCTCTCGCTGAGCCACCTGGGCGCCCAGGCCGAGCCGGTGCCGCTGGTCCAGCCTTTCTACGACGAACATTTCAGCCTGCCGCTGGTGATGTCCGGCGCGGCGGTGCTGTGCCTGTCCTTCCTGGGCTTCGACGCCGTCTCGACCATGGCCGAGGAAACGCCGGAGCCGCGCCGGCAGATCCCCGCGGCGATCATGCTGGTGACCCTGATCGGCGGCGTGCTGTTCATCGTCATGGCCTACTTCGGCCAACTGGTGTTTCCCGAGTGGCAGGCGCTCACCGATGCCGACTCCGCGTCGCTGGACGTACTGCGCCGGGTCGGCGGCGAGTGGCTGGTGACCTTCTTCACCGCCACCTACGTGGCCGGCTGCTTCGCCTCGGCGATGGTGTCCCAGGCCAGCGTCTCCCGCGTGCTGTTCGCCATGGGGCGGGACGGCGCGCTGCCCCGCGTGTTCGGCAAGCTGGTGACGAAGAAGCGCGTACCGGCCACCGCGATCGTGGTGATCAGCCTGCTGTCGCTGATCGCCCTGTTCGTCACCCTGGATACCGTCGCCAACATGATCAGCTTCGGCGCGCTGTTCGCGTTCTCGGCGGTGAACCTCGCGGTGATCAAGCACTACCTGGTCGACGAGCGCCTCACCGGCAGAGGCAACTACCTGCGCTACGGCGCGCTGCCGGCGGTGGGCTTCCTCAGCACCATCTGGCTCTGGTCCAGCCTGTCGGGCATGTCCTTCATGATCGGCTTAGGCTGGATGTGCCTGGGCCTCATTTGCCTGGCCAGCGCCACGCGGATGTTCCAGCAGCCGTTGCCGGACCTGAACATGGCGGAGTGATCGCCGGCCAGCAGGAAGCCGGGCGATGCCCGGCTTCTTTCCTGTGGGACCGATACTGGTTAAGGTGGCGCGACTTCGAGGAACTGGCCGGATCTCGCCATGAAACTGCATCAATTGCGCGCCTTGCGCACCATCGCCGAGAGCGGCAGCCTCCAGGAAGCCTCGCGGCTGCTCGACGTCACCCAGCCGTCGCTGTCGAAGGCGGTGAAGGAGTTGGAAGGCGAGCTGGGCGTGCCGTTGCTGGTGCGCTCGAACCGCGGTGTGACGGTCACGCCCTACGGCGAGCGGCTGGTCAGCATGGCCCGGCTGGTTACCGAGGAAGTGCGTCGGGCCCGCGACGAGATCGATACGCTCAAGGGCGAGATGGCCGGTCGCGTGGCGATCGGCGTGTCGCCGGTGACGCCCAACCGCGCCTTCGCCAACTGCTTCAGGCGTTACCGCGAGTTGTACCCCCATGTGCAGCTGCAGATCTTCGAGCTGCGTTCGGTGCAGCTGTTCGAAGGCCTGAAGGAGGGTCGGCTGGACCTGGTGCTGACCACCCAGCCGTTGCAGGACTCGATCGATGGGCAGGTGTGGTGCGAGCTGGCGCCGCAACCGTCGGCCCTGGCAGTGCGCAAGGGGCATCCCCTGGCCGGTGCGCAGTCGCTGCACGAGCTTCTGGATCTCGAATGGCTGCTCTCCGATCCGCTGGAGGTCGCCCTGGCCGGCCAGTTCTTCCGTGAGCGACAGGTGGAGCCGCCCCGGCGCATCACCGAGTGTTCCTCGTCGCTGCTCTATCTCGAGCTCGCGGCCAGTACCGATGCGGTGAGTTTCTGGTCGCAGCGCATGCTTCACCTGCCCATGGTGGCCCAGGTGCTGGTGCCGCTGCAGATCGCCGAGGCCACGCCGGTGGCGAGCCTGTCCATGGTTACCCGGCCGCAGGAACTGATGACCCGCGAGGCGCAGCTGCTGGCCGAGGAAATGGTGGCGGCGTTCAGCGCGGAGCGCGTGCCGCTGGCATAACCAGCCTCAATGCTCATGTGTAGAGATCATTACGCCGCGTTTTCGCGCTGATGCATCCTGCCGGCCGCCAGATCACCCACGAAACGGCCGGAGTCGCCATGAATGCATCGTCGTATTTCTCCCAGAGCTACGCCCAGGCGCGCAGCACGTTCCTCGACGCCTGCGCGGCCGCTGGCCTGCCGGTGGAGTCCCACGTCCATCCGCTCACCGGGCGCGACGGCGAGACACTGGCGGTGGACGTCGCCCGGGAAGGACCGCTGGACGCAAAGCGCCTGCTGATCATCAGCAGCGGTTGCCATGGCGTCGAAGGCTTCTGCGGCTCGGGCGTGCAGAGCGCACTGCTTGCCGACACGGCATGGCGCGAGCACGCGCTCCGCAATGACTGCGCGGTGCTCTACCTGCATGCCGCCAACCCCTACGGTTTTTCCTGGTGGCGTCGCTGGACTCAGGAGAACGTCGACCTCAACCGCAACTTCCGCGACTTCACCCAGGCCGCGCCGGAGAACCCCGGTTATGCGCAACTGCACACGGTGCTCGCACCGCGTCGCTGGCCCAGTCCGCTGGGGCGTCTGCGGCTGCTCGGCTATGCGCTGCGCCACGGGCGCTGGGAGTTGCAGAAGGCGATCTCCTCCGGCCAGGCCAGCCATCCCGATGGCCTGTTCTATTCCGGTGCGCAGCCCACCTGGAGCAACCGCACCGTGCGCGAGATACTGCGCCAGCACGGCCGGCAATGCCGCGAAATGGCCTGGATCGACGTGCACACCGGGCTCGGCCCGAGCGGCTACGGCGAGTACATCTACTCGGGCGACCCGCGCCCGGAAGCGCTGGTCCGCGCCCGTGCCTGGTGGGGCGATGATGTGCGCTCCACGGAGGAGGGCAACAGCGTCTCGGTGAAGCTCAGCGGCAAGTTGGTCCACGCGGCGTTCGAGGAGTGCCCTCAGGCACTGATGATTTCCATGAGCCTGGAATTCGGCACCGTGCCCGGCCCGCAGGTCCTCGAAGCGCTGCGCGCGGACCAGTGGCTGCACCAGACGCCCGATGCACCGGCCGCCAAAGTGCGGCGGATCAAGCAGCAGCTGCGCGATGCCTTCTACATCGACACGGACGAATGGAAGAGCGCGGTGCTGACGCGCGCGCGGGACGCAGCCTGGCGCGCGGTGGAAGGTCTGTGCAGCGAGATTCCGCCGGGGTTGGCCTGAGACGGCGGGTCAACCCTCCAACTGGCTGCGCTGCTCCTCGAACCAGTCGAGCACTGGCTGGCAGGCCGGGTGGGCGGCGCCGCTGTCGCGCAGCCAGAGGGCATAGCGGCCGCCGGTTTTCAGGGCTTCGCCGAAGGGCACGATGAGGTCGCCGCGCTGCAGGGCGTCATGGGCCAGCAGGCGGTCGGTCATGGCCACACCCAGGCCACGGGCGGCGGCGTCCAGCGCCAGGTCGTCGAGGTTGAACAGCATGTGCTTGAACGGCGTGGGCGGCGGAGCAGCCTGCGCGCGTAGCCATTGCGGCCATTCCAGGCCGCCGCTGGAAGCGTGGATCAGCGGATGGCGGGCCAGTTCTTCCAGCGAGCGCGGAGGTTTCTGGCCGTCGTCCAGGCGCGGGGCGCAGACCGGGATCAGGTACTCATCGTACAGCGGCATCAGCGTGCGGCCCTGCGGGTCGCTGCCGCTGGGCAGGTAGAGCACGTAGGCGTCGCAGTCGCCGCCGTCGTCCACCACGTCACCGCCCACCGTCTCGATGGACAGGCATAACTCCGGGTGCCGCGAGTAGAAGGAACTCAGGCGCGGCAGCAGCCAGCGCACCGCCAGCGAGACGAAGATGCGGATGCGGAAGGGGCGTTCCGCCGAGGGTGGCGCCAGACGCTCCTCCAGGCGCAGCAGTTGCTGCAGCATGCTCTCGGCTACCGCGTAGACCTCGCGGCCGGCGTCGGTCAGCGCCACCTTGCGGCTGGTGCGGTCGAACAGCGGCACGCGGTAGTACTCCTCCAGGTGCTGGACCTGCCGGCTGATGGCGCTCTGGGTCAGGTGCAGCTGTTGCGCGGCCGCTGTGAAGCTGCCGGATTCGGCGACCTGGACCAGGGCCTGCAGTGCCTGCAGGGAGGGAACGCGAAGCAGTTTGTCCATGACCCTTCCGTAGCTGATTCATGCGGCCATCTATGCGAGATGGGAATACAAGGATGAAAAATGAGCGTTGGTGAGATCGGCGCAACTGCCCGTAGATTCTGCTCATGACGCGCCATCGGGGAAATTCGTTTGGATACGCCCGGCGCATGGATTGTGAAGGAGTGCCGGGCAATGAACAATCACTGTGGCTGGATCGCCCTGGCGGGCGAGCTGCCCGTCCGACCGCCGTTGAGCGGAACACAGCGGGCGGACTGGCTGATCATCGGCGGCGGTATCACCGGGCTGTCCGCTGCCCATGCGCTGGCGGCACGTTTCCCACAGCAGCGCGTGGCGCTGCTGGAGCGCCAGCGTATTGCCCAGGGCGCCTCGGCGCGCAATTCCGGGTTCGTCGTCGCGCATGAGTTGCCGGCGGCCAGCGAGCGTCTGGGGCAACCCGGCCATGCTGCCTACCAGGTGGCGTCGCGCATCGGTATCGCTGCTGCGCAGGAAGTCCGCCAGCGCATCGCCGAACTTGGCATCGACTGCGAGCTGTACGACGACGGTTATCACTTCGCCGCGCACCGCGCCGAGCACCTGGGCGATATCGACGGCATTCTCGCCACGCTGGCCTCGGTCGGCGCGAGCGCTCGCTACTACGAAGGCGCGGCGCTGGAGCAACGACTCGGCAGTGCCTTCTACGCGCGGGCCATTCACTGCGCGGGCGGCAATGCGCTGCTGCAACCGGGGCGCTACGTGAAAGGCCTGGCCGAGAGCCTGCCGGCATCGGTGGATGTCTTCGAGCAGAGCGGTGTGACCGACCTGCGCCGCATGGGCCAGGGCTGGGTCGCGCGTACCGCACAGGGCGAAGTCCATGCGCCCCAGGTGCTGGTCTGCCTGGGCGCCTTCATTGCCCGCGCCTGCCTTCACGACAGCGGCGCCTTCCCGCTGGAACTGAGCGCCAGTATCACCCGCCCGCTGGACGAGCCGCGCTGGCAGTCGCTGTTCGGCGAAAGCCAATGGGGCGTGCTTGCGCCATTACCCGGCGGCGGCACCGTGCGCCTGCTGCCGGGGCGCCGCCTGCTGATCCGCAACACCGTCGAGTACCGCCATCGCGACCTCGACCACCACGCGCTGGCCGAGCGCCGTCGTCGTCATCTGGTCGGTTTGCAGAAGCGCTTCCCCGGCATCGTCGACGCCGACATCGCCTACACCTGGACCGGCCACCTCAGCGGCACCCGTTCCGGCGAGCCGTACTTCGCCCGCGTCGACCAGGGCCTGCACGCCGTGGCCGGCTGCAATGGCTCGGGCGTGGCGCGCGGCACCCTGTGGGGCCGCCTGCTGGCGGAAATGGCGGCGGGCGACAGCTCGCCCGTGCTGGCCGATGTGCTGGCACAGGCCAGCCCCGGCTACCTGCCGCCCAGTCCGTTCTTCGATATCGGCGCGTCGCTGCGCATGGCCTGGGAAGTGCGCCGCGCGCGCGCCGAGGCCTGATCCATCGCTTTACCCACGCAAAACAATCCCTACAAAAGAAAAACGAGGGCAGCATGATCAATCGTTCCAAGACTCTGGCCGGCTTCACCCTGGCAGGCCTCGCACTTGTCGCCGCCGCTGGCACCTCCCAGGCGGTACAGACCGTCACCATCGCCAACTGGAGCGGCTACATCGCCGAAGACACCCTGGCGAACTTCACCAAGCAGACCGGCATCCAGACCACCTACGACCTGGTGGACAGCAACGAGACCACCGAAGCCAAGCTGATGACCGGTGCCAGCGGCTACGACCTGGCCAGCCCGTCCAACCACTTCCTGCCGCGCCTGATCAAGGCCGGCGCCATCCAGGAACTGGACAAGAGCAAGCTGCCGAACTGGAAGAACCTCGACCCCAAGCTGATGAAGATCCTCGAGGCCAACGATCCGGGTAACCGCTACGCCATTCCCTACCTCTGGGTGACCGTCGGCATCGGCTACAACGAAGACAAGATCAAGGCCATTTTCGGCAACACCGACGTCACCCACAGCTGGCAGCTGCTGTTCGATCCGAAGAACGCGGAGAAGCTCGCCCAGTGCGGCATCGCGGTGATCGACAATGCCACCCAGATGGTGCCCATCACCCTCAAGGTGCTTGGCCGCGACCCGGCGAGCCAGAACCCGGACGACTTCAAGGCAGCCGAAGCTGCGCTGCTGGCGGTACGCCCGTCGATCCGCTACTTCCACCAGTCGAAATACGTCAGCGACCTGGCCAACGGCAATATCTGCGTCGCCATCGGCTTCAGCGGCGACGTGCTGCAGGCCATGACCACCGCCAGGCAGGCCGGCAATAACGTGAAGATCGGCTACAGCCTGCCGCGCGAAGGCAGCACCATCGCCGTGGACACCGTGACCATTCCCAAGGGCGCGCCGCACCTGGACAATGCCTACGCCTACATGAACTACCTGCTGCAGCCGGAAGTGATCGCCAACATCAGCAATGCCGTGCAGTACCCCAACGGCAACGCCGCCGCGACCCAGTACGTCGACCCGGAACTGCGCAGCAACCCGGCCGTCTACCCGCCGCAGGAAGTGCTCGACACCCTGTTCCCGATCAAGACCCTGTCGCCGTCCGGGATGCGCATGAGCACTCGCCTGTGGACCCGCGTGATGAGCGGCAAATGACCCAGCCCAACGACCTGCGCCGCCACGCCCTGGTGGTCGGCGCCGGCGTGGTCGGCCTGGCCACCGCGCTGCAACTGCAACGCCGCGACTTCCGCGTGACCCTGCTGGACCGCAACCCGCCCGGTCTCGCCACGTCGTTCGGCAATGCCTGCACCTTCGCCACCTACTCGGTGGAGCCGGTGGCCACACCCGGTATCTGGCGCAAGGCGCCGGGCATGCTGCTGCGCCCGGACAGCCCGCTGGCGATCCGCCCGGCCTACCTGCCGCGCATCGCGCCCTGGCTACTGCAGTTCCTGGCGGCCTCGCGGCGCGATCGCGTGGAAGCCATCGGCCACGACCTCAACACCCTGCTGCGCCCCTGCATGGGGGCCTGGCAGGGGCTGTTCGACGAGGCCGGCGCCAACGACCTGATCCGCCACGATGGCTCGCTGTACATCTTCGAAGCCCACGAGCGCGGCGACGCGCAGGCCATGGTGGATTACCACCGACGCTTCGAGGTGCCGATCCGATTCGTCGAGGGCGCCGAATTGCGCGAGCAGGAACCGGCGCTCAACGCCCGAGCGAGCTGTGCGGTGGAGCTGCCCGGCGTGAGCCGCACGCTCGATCCGTACGCGCTGAGCCTGCGCCTGTTCGATCGCTTCCTGGCCATGGGCGGCGAGTTCCGCCGTGGCGAGCTGCTGGGCCTGGAACCGGCCGGGCAGGGCAGGGATGCCGTGCAGGCACAGTTGGCAACCGGTGAGCGACTGGCTGCCGACCGCGTTGCGCTGTGTACCGGGGCCTGGTCGCGCACGCTGGTGGATCAACTCGGCGATGCGGTGCCGCAGGATACGGAGCGCGGTTACCACGTGCTCTTCGGGCATGCCGGGCAGGTGCTCAATCGCCCGGTGTGCTGGGGGGCCGGCGGTTTCTACATGACGCCGATGGCGCAGGGCCTGCGGATCGCCGGCACGGTGGAGTTCGCCGGGCTGGACGCGTTGCCGAGTCCGGCCCGCTACCGCTACCTGACCCGCGGTGCACGGCGCTTCCTGCGCCTGCAGCACGAGCCGGTGTCGCAGTGGATGGGCTTCCGCTCCTCGGTGCCGGATAGCATGCCGGTGCTCGGTCCGTCCCGGCGCCTGCCGCAGGTCTTTTACAACTTCGGCCACGGCCACATCGGCCTGACGCTCGGCGCGATCACCGGCCAGCTGCTCGCCGAGCAGGCCAGCGACGTCGTCACCAGCGTACCGGTGACGCCCTTCCTCGCCAGCCGCTTCAGCGCTCGCTGAAGCGCCGGCGTTCACCCAGCAGCCAGGAGATAACGACATGCCCCAGCTGACCCTCGTCGCCCCCCGCAGCCATGCCATGCGCAGCGTGGGCCTGATGCTGTTGTCGATGTTCTGTTTCGCAGTGGTGGACGCACTGGCCAAGGTCGTGGCGCTGAAGTACCCGGCCAACGAGGTGACCTTCTTCCGCATGGCCTTCGGCGTGCTGCCGGCCTTTCTCCTCTGCCTGCGCGGCCGCCCGCTGGCGGAGCGCTGGCGGCAACTGGACGTGCGCGGACAGAGCATCCGCGCGGTAACGCTGCTGGGGTCTTCGGCGCTGTTCTTCGCCGGGCTGCCCTACGTGGCGCTGAGCGAGGCCATTTCCATTGCCTACTCCGAGGCGCTGCTGGTGATCGTGCTGGCGCCGCTGCTGCTGGGCGAACGCCTGCTGCCGCGCAATGCGCTGGCGGCAGTGCTCGGCTTCATCGGCGTGCTGATGGTGGTCAAGCCGGACAACGCCGAGGCCAGCCTGGTCGGGCCGGGATTGCTGGTGGCCAGTGCCTTCTTCGGTGCGCTGTCGATGATCCAGATCCGCCGCATCCGAGAGACCGACGACTCCACCACCACGGTGCTGTATTTCACCGTGGTCGGCACCCTGGTTACCGGCGCCACGCTGCCGTTTTCCTGGAGCACGCCGAGCCTGCCGGACCTTGGCTTCATGCTCGCACTCGGGTTGCTCGCGACCCTCGGGCAGTTGCTCTTTACCATCGCCGTGCGCCGCGCCCACGCCGCCACGCTGGCGCCGTACACCTACACCAGCATCATCTGGGCGAGCCTGTTCGGCTACGTGATCTGGGGCGAGGTGCTCAGCCTGCTGTCGCTGGTCGGCATCGTGCTGATCGTCGGCAGCGCCGTGGTCGTGGCGGTGCTGGAGCAGCCGCCGGAAGGCTCGGTGGTGTGATTTTTCCGGCTTCCCACTGGGCGCTACGCGCCGTTTCACAAGAGAGATTTCATGCAACAGAAAGCCGTACTCGACCAGGCTGACGTCACCCGCATTGTTGCCGCCGCCACCGACGAAGCCCGGCGCCAGGGCTGGGCCGTATGCATCGCCGTGGCCGACGACGGCGGCCACCCACTGGCGCTGGTGCGCCTGGACGGCTGCGCGCAGGCCAGTGCCTACATCGCCACCGAGAAGGCCCGCAGCGCGGCCATCGGCCGCCGCGAGACCCGCGAGTACGAAAACATGGTCAACGGTGGCCGCACGGCTTTTCTCAGTGCGCCGCTGCTGACCTCCCTCGAAGGTGGCGTGCCGATCCTGGTGGCCGGGCAGGTGGTGGGCGCGGTCGGCGTCTCCGGCGTCCGCGCCGAGCAGGATGCGCAGATCGCCAAGGCGGGGATCGCCGGACTCTGAGGTACATCTTGGGTTTTCCCTGCAGGAGCGGTGTCAGCCGGCTGTGCAGGGGCGCCTGACCGAGCACGTTGCGCGAGGGGAATGATAAAAAAGCGCAAGGGCTGCGCCTCGACTACCGGTCAGAATCCGGCCCGTCAGTCTGGTACCATGCCGCGCCGGTATGCCAGCTGACGCGTGGTCGCTCCGCGCCCGGTGGCGCCTGCTTTTTCGTTCCTACTCTGCTGCAACAAGGCCACATCGATTGGAAAGCCCCCCTGCACGGCAGGGGCGAAGCGCTTTCCGCAGGGTCGATGGGGGCTTCTGGAATCCCGATGCACGATCCGATCAAACTCAAGGACCACCAGCAGGAGTCCACGCTGGTCAATCGCCGCCTGATTGCCTGCGGCGTGCTGGTAGCCCTGATGAGCGTGACCCTGGTGGCGAGGATGTACTTCCTCCAGGTCACCGACTACGCGACCAACGCCACCGTCTCCGAGAACAACCGCATCCACGTCCTGCCGATCCCGCCGGAGCGCGGGCTGATCTTCGACCGCAACGGCAAGGTGCTCGCCGAGAACCTGCCCAGCTTCAACCTCACCCTGACCCGCGAGCGCGCCGGCAATTCCCGGGCGGTGCTGGACCAGGTGACCGATATCCTGCACCTGAGCCCCGAGCAGCGCCTGCAGTGTGACAAGGCGCTGAAGAAGAGCCGTCATCCCTTCGAACCGGTCACCCTCCTGCATGACCTGAGCGAGGAGCAGATCGCCCTCATCGAGGTCAACCGTTACAAGCTGCCGGGCATCGACGTGGACGCCGAGTTCGTTCGCCACTACCCGTATGGCGAGCACTTCGCCCATTCGGTCGGCTTCGTCGGGCGGATCAACGAGCGCGAGGCCGCGCGCCTGGACAGCACCGAGTACCGCGGCACCGAGTACATCGGCAAGACCGGCATCGAGCACTTCTACGAGCCGCAGCTGCACGGCCACGTGGGCTACGAGGAAGTCGAGACCAATGCCCAGGGCCGCGTCATGCGCGTGCTGAAGAAGGTGCCACCAGTGGCCGGCGAGAACATCGTGCTGGGCCTGGACGTGGACCTGCAGATCGCCGCCGAGAAGGCGCTGGGCGATCGCCGCGGCTCCGTGGTGGCGCTGGACCCGAACACCGGCCAGGTGCTGGCCATGGTCAGCAACCCGAGCTTCGACCCGAACCTGTTCGTCAACGGCATCAGCTCGGCGCAGTACGCCGAACTGCGCGACTCCATCGACCGACCGCTGTTCAACCGGGCGCTGCGCGGGCTGTATTCGCCGGGCTCGACCATCAAGCCGGTGGTGGCCATCGCCGGGCTGGACACCGGCACCATCACGCCGGCCACGCGGGTCTTCGATCCGGGCTACTTCCAGCTGCCCAACTACGACCACAAGTACCGCAACTGGAACCACAGCGGTGATGGCTGGGTGGACCTGGACACGGCCATCAAACGCTCCAACGACACCTACTTCTACGATGTCGCGCACAAGCTTGGCATCGACCGCATGCACGACTACCTGACCCGCTTCGGACTGGGCAGCAAGGTGTCCATCGACATGGCCGAGGAGTCGCCCGGGCTGATGCCGTCCCGTGAGTGGAAACGTGCGACCCGGCGCCAGGCCTGGTTCCCCGGTGAAACGGTGATCCTCGGCATCGGCCAGGGCTACATGCAGGTGACGCCGCTGCAGCTCGCCGAAGCGACCTCGCTGATCGCCAGCAAGGGCGCCTGGCACCGTCCACGACTGGCCGAGACGGTGGGAGGCGAGGACGTTGTCGATGCCAATCCCATGCCGGACATCCACCTGAGCAATCCCCGCGACTGGGATGCGGTGAACTACGGCATGCAGCTGGTGATGCACGATCCGGGCGGCGGTGCACGCGCCGCGGGGCAGGGCGCGCAGTACCGGATCGCCGGCAAGAGCGGCACCGCGCAGATCGTCGCGATCCGCCAGGGCGAGCGTTACAACCGCCTGAAGACCAAGGAGCGCCACCGCGACAACGCGCTGTTCGTCGGCTTTGCGCCGGCGGCCGAGCCGTCCATCGTGGTCTCGGTGACCATCGAGAACGGCGAGGCCGGCGGTCGCGTGGCCGGCCCGGTGCTGCGCGAGATCATGGATGCCTGGCTGCTCGACCAGGATGGCAAGCTCAAGCCACAGTACGCCGTGCCCGCCGATACCGCATCGGGCAAGCACGCCTGAGACCTGCTGCGGCCCAGCCCGGTGCGCGGGCTGGGTGCGGCCGGCTAGGCCTGTGCCAGCGTCTCCGTCAGCGCGGCCTGCACCAGGGCATGCAGTGCCGTGCCTGGATGCTCGGCGTGCCAGGCCTTCAGCTCACGGCGCATGGCCGGCGTCCAGAAGTTCTGCAGGTGCTGCTGCACGCCACGGATCGCTACGTTGCGGTCCGGCTCGCTGGCGAAGTACAGGCCGATCTGGTTGGCCATCTTGATCAGGTTTTCGGTGCTCATCGACGGACCTCGGCTCTTTCCTGGCGGCGCTCCTTGAGCAGGCGTCGCTGTTCGTCGCTGAACGCCTGGTAGCGCTTCTGCCATTCCGACGGCTGGAACACGCGCACCACTTCCACCGCGGTGACCTTGTATTCCGGGCAGTTGGTGGCCCAGTCGGAGTTGTCGGTGGTGATCACGTTGGCGCCCGACTCGGGGAAATGGAAGGTCGTGTAGACCACCCCCGGCGCGACGCGCTCGCTGACCTTGGCACGCAGCACCGTCTGCCCGGCACGGCTGCCGACACCCACCCAGTCGCCGTCGCTGATGCCACGGCTCTCGGCGTCGCTGGCGTGGATTTCCAGGCGGTCTTCCTCGTGCCAGGCGACGTTGTCGGTGCGCCGGGTCTGCGCGCCGACGTTGTACTGGCTGAGGATGCGCCCGGTGGTGAGGAGCAGCGGATAACGGGCGTTGACCTTCTCCTCGGTCGGTACGTAGCCGGTGAGCATGAAACGCCCCTTGCCGCGTACGAACTGCTCGATGTGCATGGTCGGCGTGCCGTCCGGTGCGGCGTCGTTGCAGGGCCATTGCAGGCTGCCGTGGCGGTCCAGTTCGGCGTAGCTGACGCGGGTGAAGGTCGGCGTCAGGCGGGCGATCTCGTCCATGATCTGCGCCGGGTGCGTGTAGTCCATCGGGTAGCCCAGGGCGTTGGCCAGGGCCACGGTGGCTTCCCAGTCGGCCTTGCCGCCCAGCGGCTCCATCACCTTGCGCACGCGGGAGATGCGGCGCTCGGCGTTGGTGAAGGTGCCGTCCTTCTCGAGGAAGGAGCTGCCCGGCAGGAACACGTGGGCGAACTTGGCGGTTTCGTTGAGGAAGATGTCCTGTACCACCACGCATTCCATGGCGGAGAGCGCGGCGGTGACGTGCTGGGTGTTGGGGTCACTCTGGGCGATGTCCTCGCCCTGGCAGTACAGCGCCTTGAAGGTACCGCCCAGCGCCGCTTCGAACATGTTGGGAATGCGCAGGCCGGGATCGGGCTGCAGGGTCACGCCCCAGGCCTGTTCGAACTGGCTGCGCACGGTCTCGTTGGAGATGTGCCGGTAGCCGGGCAGCTCGTGAGGGAATGAACCCATGTCGCAGGAGCCTTGCACGTTGTTCTGCCCGCGCAGCGGGTTCACCCCGACGCCCTCGCGACCGACGTTGCCGGTGGCCATGGCGAGGTTGGCGATGCCCATCACCGCGGTGCTGCCCTGGCTGTGTTCGGTGACGCCCAGGCCGTAGTAGATCGCCGCGTTGCCGCCGGTGGCGTAGAGGCGGGCGGCGGCGCGGATTTCCTCGGGCTGCACGCCGCACACCGGGCCGAGCACTTCCGGGGCGTTTTCCGGCAGGCTGACGAAGTCGCGCCAGCGGATGAAGTCGCTGGTCTCGCAGCGCGCGTCGACGAAGTCCTGCTTGACCAGACCTTCGGTGACGATGACGTGGGCCAGCGCGTTGAGCATGGCGACGTTGGTGCCGGGGCGCAGTTGCAGGTGCAGTTCGGCGCGGGCGTGGGGTGAGTCGACCAGGTCGATGCGTCGCGGGTCGATGACGATCAGCTGCGCGCCCTGGCGCAGGCGGCGCTTGAGCTGCGAGCCGAACACCGGGTGTGCGTCAGTGGGGTTGGCGCCCATGACCAGCACCACGTCCGAGTGCATCACCGAGTCGAAGCTCTGGGTGCCGGCGGACTCGCCCAGGGTCTGCTTCAGACCGTAGCCGGTGGGCGAGTGGCAGACCCGCGCACACGTATCGACGTTGTTGTTGCCGAACGCTGCGCGCACCAATTTCTGCACCAGGTAGGTTTCTTCGTTGGTGCAACGGCTGGAGGTGATGCCACCGATGGAGTCGCGCCCGTATTTTGTCTGGATACGCCGGAATTCGCTGGCGGCGTAGGTGACCGCTTCGTCCCAGCTGACTTCCTGCCAGGGGTCGCTGATGTGCTTGCGGATCATCGGCTTGCTGATGCGGTCCGGGTGCGTGGCGTAGCCCCAGGCGAAGCGGCCCTTGACGCAGGAATGGCCGTGGTTGGCCTGGCCGTTCTTGTCCGGGACCATGCGCACCAGCTGGTTGCCTTTCATCTCCGCGCGGAACGAGCAGCCCACGCCGCAGTAGGCACAGGTGGTGATGACCGCGCGCTCCGGCTGGCCGATCTCGACCACGCTCTTTTCCATCAGCGTGGCGGTGGGGCAGGCCTGCACGCAGGCGCCGCAGGAGACGCACTCCGAATCGAGGAAGTTCTCGCCGCCGGCCGCCGCCACGCGGGACTCGAAGCCGCGCCCTTCGATGGTCAGGGCGAAAGTGCCCTGGGTTTCCTCGCAGGCGCGCACGCAGCGGTTGCAGACGATGCACTTGCTCGGGTCGTAGTCGAAGTAGGGGTTGGAGACGTCCTTGGCGTCCGTCAGGTGGTTGGCGCCGTCATAGCCGTAGCGCACTTCGCGCAGGCCGACCTGGCCGGCCACCGTCTGCAGCTCGCAGTTGCCGTTGGCCGAGCAGGTCAGGCAGTCCAGCGGGTGGTCGGAGATGTACAGCTCCATCACGTTGCGGCGCAGGTCCGCCAGTTTCGACGTCTGCGTGCGCACCACCATGCCGTCGCTCACCGGCGTGGTGCAGGAGGCCGGGTAGCCGCGCATGCCGTCGATTTCCACCAGGCACAGGCGGCACGAGCCGAAGGCTTCCAGGCTGTCGGTGGCGCAGAGTTTCGGGATGGTCGTGCCCAGCAGGGCGGCAGCGCGCATCACCGACGTGCCGGCCGGGACGCTGATCGGGCGGCCGTCGATGCTCAGGCTGACCTGCACGTCGCTGTCGCGTGCGGGCGTGCCGAAGTCGATGTCGCTGGTGTTGCCAGCGGAGGTAGAGGGATCGAAGTAGTTGATCACTGGTCGGCCTCCGAAGTCGCCAGACCGAAGTCGGCGGGGAAGTGCTTGAGGGCGCTGGCCACGGGGAAGGCGGTCATCCCGCCGAGCGCGCAGAGCGAGCCGTATTGCATCGTGTCGCAAAGGTCTGTCAGCAGCCGCGCCTGTTCCTCGCGGGCGCTGAGGTCGGTGGCGGCGATCAGCCGGTCCACCACCTCCACGCCGCGGGTGGAACCGATGCGGCAGGGCGTGCACTTGCCACAGGATTCCTCGGCACAGAATTGCAGGGCGAAGCGTGCCATGCGCGCCATGTCCAGGCTGTCGTCGGCGACCACCACGCCGCCATGGCCGAGCATGGCGCCGACGGCGGCGAAGGCCTCGTAATCCAGGGGAGTATCGAACTGCGAGGGCGGCACCCAGGCGCCGAGCGGGCCGCCGACCTGTGCGGCCTTCAGCGGACGGCCGCTGGCGGTGCCGCCGCCGTAGCCTTCCACCAGCTCGCGCAGGGTCAGGCCGAAGGCGCGCTCCACCAGCCCACCGTGGCGGACGTTGCCGGCCAGCTGGAAGGGCATGGTGCCCAGCGAGCGGCCCATGCCGAAGTCGCGGTAGAACGATGCGCCCCTGGCCAGGATGATCGGCACCGAGGCCAGGGTGAGCGCGTTGTGCACCAGCGTCGGCAGGCCGAACAGGCCCTGCAGCGCCGGCAGTGGCGGCTTGGCACGGACCACGCCGCGCTTGCCTTCCAGCGAATCCAGCAGGGCGGTTTCCTCGCCGCAGATATAGGCGCCGGCGCCGACGCGCACCTCCAGTTCGAAGGCACGACCGCTACCGCAGACGTCGTCACCCAGGTAGCCGGCTGCGCGGGCGATCTTCATCGCCTGGTTCAGGGTGGCGATGGCGTCCGGGTACTCCGAGCGCACGTAGACATAGCCGATGCTCGCACCGACGGCGAGGCCGGCGATGGCCATGCCCTCGATCAGCAGGAAGGGGTCGCCCTCCATCAGCATGCGGTCGGCGAAGGTGCCGGAATCGCCTTCGTCGGCGTTGCACACCACGTACTTCTGGCTGCCGGCCGCATCGCGCACGGTGCGCCACTTGATGCCGGCGGGGAAGGCCGCGCCACCGCGGCCGCGCAGACCGGAGTCGAGCACGGCGGCGACGATGTCGGCGCCGTCCATGCCGATGGCCCGGGCCAGGCCCTCGAAACCTCCGTGGGCGCGATAGTCGTCCAGCGACAGCGGCCGGGTGATGCCGGCGCGGGCAAAGAGCAGGCGCTGCTGGCTCTTCAGGTAGGGAATCTCCTCCACTCGCCCCAACGCCAGCGGATGGCTGGCCGGGTCACCGGAAAGCGCATCGAGCAGGGCGGGTACGTCGTCGACCGTGAGCGGGCCAAAGCCCAGCCGGCCGATGTTGCTGTCCAGCTCCAGCAGAGGCTCCAGCCAGTAGAGGCCACGGGAGCTGGTGCGCTGGATGTCCAGCGGCAACTGGCGGCGCTCGGCTTCGGCGACCAGGGCGTCAGTGACCTCGTCGGCGCCCACCGCGCGGGCCACCGAGTCGCAGGGGATGAACAGCGTCAGCATGTGGCGTCCCCCTGGCAGCCTTTCACCAGCTCGCGCAGGCGCTCGGGAGTGAGGCGGGCGTGTACGCGGCCGTCCAGTTCCAGTGCCGGCGAGCAGGCACAGGCGCCCAGGCAGTAGACCGGGCGCAGGGCGATGCGGCCGTCGGCGCTGGTGCCGTGGTCGTCCAGTGCGAGCTGCTTGCGCAATTGTGCGGCCAGGGCTTCGGCGCCCCGGCTCTGGCACGACTCGGCCCGGCACAGGCGCAGTGTATGGCGTGCCGGGGGCGCGGTGCGGAAGTCGTGGTAGAAGCTGATCACCCCGCGCACCTCGGCGATGCTGAGGTTCAGGGCGTGGGCGATTTCAGGGAGGGCATCGTCGGGAATGTAGCCGACGTAGTCCTGGATGGCGTGAAGCACCGGCAGCAGGGCGCCGGGCGTGGCCTTGAGACGTTCCAGCACATCGTGGATCAACGGCAGGTGAAGCGAATCATCAGGCATACAGCGCACCTCGACATCACGGGCGCCACCTGCCGGCGGCGAACCGGAATCCTTCGGCTGCGGCGTACCGGCCACGTCACGGTTTGCGTGGCTCTGCGGAGCGCCATTGTTGTTATGGGGTGTTGCAGTCCGGCCGGGCATCTGTGCGCGCCCGGTCCTCGACAGTAGGAAAGATTGCCATCCCTCTGGATAAGGGATAGCACTCGAACGACCCTTCGCATCCTGAAACCGACAGGGGACCCGAACGCCACCTTGTCCGCACAGAGCCCCCTTGTTGGCCGGCAAAGCCCTCGGGGATCGCAGGTGCCCGACTTAACCTGCCTGCTACCCATGACAACAAGAATCCGCGCAGCCGGTCCGCGCGGGAAGAAAAGGGGAGCACCATGCACAAACTCGCAACACCCTGGCTGCCGCTTGCTTTGCTGGCGCTGTCCGGCTTGCTCGCTGGCTGTGGCGACGATGCGGCGCCGACACCACCGCACAACGCTGCCGCCCTGGCGCCGACTGACCCCGCCTTGGCGAAGATCTACGACAGCAGCTGCAAGCTCTGCCACGCCAACCCGGCTTCCGGCGCGCCGCAGGCCGGCGATGTGAAGGCCTGGCAGCCGCGCGTCGCCCAGGGCGCGGACAGCTTGCTGGACCACAGCATCAATGGCTTCAAGGGCATGCCGCCGATGGGCATGTGCATGCAGTGCTCGGAGGACGAGTTCCTCGCGCTGATTTCCTTTATGTCCGGCCAGTCGGTCCAGTAAGCACGGGGTCCCTTCGATGCCTATTCAACTTACCCGGCGCCAGCTCCTGCAGAGCGCCGGTATCGCCGGCGCCTTCGCCGCGCTGTCGACCAGCCCGCTGGCGGCCGAGCTGGCTCGCGCGCCGCGGCTGATCCCCTGGCGCAACTGGTCCGGCGGGCAAAGCTGTCTGCCGGCGGCGCGCCTGGCGCCGCAGAGCCTGGACGAGCTGGTGCAGGTCATCCGCCAGGCACAGGGCAAGGTCCGCCCGGTGGGCTCGGCGCATTCCTTCAGCGCCCTGGTGCCCACCGATGGCACGCTGGTCTCGCTGGCCTACTTCAACGGCCTGCTCAGCCACGATGCCGCCACGCTGCAGGCGGAGTTCGCCGCCGGCACGCCCATGTCGCTGATGGGGGCGGCCTTGAAGGAGGTCGGCCAGGCGCTGCCGAACATGTCGGACATCGACTACCAGACGCTGGCCGGGGCGATCTCCACGTCGACCCACGGTACCGGCGTCGGCTTCGGCTCGTACTCCTCTCGCGTGAGCGGCCTGCAACTGGTGACCGCCGGTGGCGAGGTGCTGGACTGCGACGCCCAGCGCCACCCCGAGGTGTTCAGCGCTGCACGGGTGTCCCTCGGCGCCTTCGGCATCGCCACCCGCGTACGACTGCAGAACCGCCAGGCGTTTCGCCTGCACGAACGGCAGTGGATCGCCAGTACCGAGGAGCTGCTGGAGGACGTGGAGAAGAACACCCGCGAGAACCAGCACTGGGAAATGCAGGTGCTGACCCACTCCGACTACGCACTGTCCATCGCCCTGAACGAGACCACCGACCCGGCCACGCCGCCGCTGGACCCGGCCAAGGAGGGCGGCAACGAGTACGTCAGCATCATCGAGAACCTCGACAAGTACGGCAGCGACTTCCCCGCCGCGCGGCGCTTCCTGCTCAACAGCCTGCGCCATGTTGCCAGCTTCGACGACCGGATCGGCGACTCCTACGACATCTTCGCCAACGTGCGCAACGTGCGCTTCAACGAGATGGAATATTCGGTACCCGCCGAACACGGCCCGGCCTGCCTGCGCGAGATCCTCAAGCTGATCAACGACAAGGACCTGCGCACCTGGTTCCCCATCGAGTACCGCTACGTGAAGGCCGACGACATTCCCCTGAGCATGTTCGAGGGGCGCGACAGCTGCTCCATCTCCGTGCACCAGCACTACAGCATGGACCACCACAACTTCTTCGCCGCCGTCGAGCCGATCTTCTGGAAGTACGCCGGCCGGCCGCACTGGGGCAAGCTGCACACGCTGAACGCGCGCACCCTGCAACCGCTGTATCCGCGCTGGAAGGAATTCACCGAGGTGCGCCGCGAGCTGGACCCGCAGGGCAAGTTCCTCAATGCCCACCTGTCATCGATCCTGGGCGTGGCCTGACAAGGAAGAACAACCCATGAAACGACGCAATTTCATCGTGGGCGCGGCCGGTGCGGGCGTGCTGCTCGCCGGAGCCGGCGCCTGGCTGCGCCCGACCGACCACGGCGCCCCGTACGACGACTACTTCGCCCGCCTGAACCGTGAGCTGCGCGAGCACGGGCCGATGCGCCCGGTGATGCTGATCGACCTCGACCGGCTGGATCACAACGTCGACGTGGTGATGCAGTCGGTGGCGCGCACCGGCAAACACCTGCGCGTGGTGGAGAAGTCCCTGCCGTCGCCGCACCTGCTCGACTACATCGCCAGGCGCGCCGGCACCCGGCGGATGATGTCGTTCCACCAGCCCTTCCTCAATCATGATGCCGAGCGCTTCCCCGACTCCGACCTGCTGCTGGGCAAGCCGCTGCCGGTGGGCTCGGCGCAGCAGTTCTACGAGAACCTGCGCGGCCCCTTCGACCCGACCACCCAGCTGCAGTGGCTGCTCGACACCCCCGAGCGCCTGCAGCAGTACCTGGCGCTGGCGCAGGGGCGCAATACACGGCTGCGGATCAACATCGAACTGGATGTCGGGCTGCACCGGGGCGGCGTGGCCGATCACGAGACCCTGGGGCGAATGCTCACGATCATCGGCGCCAACCCGCAGCACCTGGAGTTCGCCGGCTTCATGGGCTATGACCCCTTCGTCGGCATGGGGGTCCCCGAGATTCTGGGGTCGTCGCAGGAACTCTTTGCCAAGGTCATGACGATCTACGACGGCTTCGTCGACTACGCCCGCACCCAGCATGCGACCCTGTGGACGCCGGGCCTGACGCTCAATACCGCCGGCAGCCCCAGCTACAAGATGCACGAGAATGAGCGCACCAGCACCGAGGTGTCGGTGGGCTCGGCGCTGGTCAAGCCGACCCACTATGACTTGCCGTCGCTGGTAGAGCACCAGCCTGCCGCCTTCATCGCCACGCCGGTGATCAAGAGCACCGGCGCGGTGCGCATTCCGGCACTGGACGACAAATCGAAAGTGTTCTCCTGGTGGGACCCGAACCAGCGCGAGACCTTCTTCGTCTACGGCGGCAACTGGATGGCCGAGCCCGAGTCGCCAGCGGGCCTGCAGTTCAACGGCTTGTATGGCCGCAGCTCCAACCAGGAAATGGTCAATGGCTCCAGCGCCGTCGGCCTGAAGGTGGACGACCAGATGTTCCTGCGGCCAACCCAGTCCGAATCCATCCTGCTGCAGTTCGGCGACCTGCTGGCGGTGCGTGGAGGGCGCATCGTCGATCAGTGGCCGGTCTACAGCTGACCGGCGGAGCGCCGGCGCAGGACGGGGAGCCTTGCGCCGGCGCTGTTTCACTAGCGGCCTGTAATATTCTGTTACGCCTGCTCTTGGCGGGCCTGTGAACGCGTTATGATGCGGCCATCGTGCGCCAGCCACATAACAAGAATCGCCGGCGCCACCGATCGAGAGCAGCCTGCATGCCCAGTACAAGCATCGATGCGCAATTCGACCTGGCCCTGGTTTCGCCCTTTTTGCTGCAGACCCTGGCCGACGTAGCTGGCGACGAAGGCGTCAGCGGCGAGCGACTGTGCCGCGGACTTGGCTTCACCGCCGAGGAGTTGCAGGACCCGGCCCAGCGCGTCACCTACCGGCAGACGGTGGCGATGATCCAGCGTGCCCTCGCGGCACTCCCCGAGCGCGGCCTGGGGCTATGGGTCGGTCATCGCAACGTGTTGGGCACCCTCGGCCTGCTCGGCCATGTACTGTCCCTGTGCAAGACCCTGCGCGATGCTTTCGAGCTGGGCCGGCGCTTCCAGCACACCACCGGCGGCATCGCGGTCTGCAACCTGATCGAGGGGCCCGAGGAGAGCTTCATCGAAGTCGAATGCCGGCTGCCCTTCGCCGATATCCAGGTGTTCGCCGTGGAGGAGTTCTTCGCCAGCCTGCTGGTCTACAACCGCACCCTGGTCGGTCCCCAGTTCCAGCCGCTGCGCTTCGAGTTCACCCATGCCGCGCCCAGCTATGAAGCCGAGTACCGCCGCCTGCTCGGGCCGAACCTGCAATTCGGCTGCCTGCACAACCGCGTGGCCATCGCCAGTCACTGGCTCGACGTGCAACTGCCCAGCCACCACCCCGTTGCCCTGCGCCAGGCGCTCAACCTGCTGGAGACGGAATCTGCCCAGGTACAGCAGAAGACTGGCCTGCTGGACACGGTGGAGCGCGCCATCGCCCGCGACCTCGCCCACGGCAGCGCGATCGACAAGGTGGCCGGCGAGCTGAACATGAGCAGCCGTACCCTGCGCCGTCGCCTGAGCGAGCATGGCATCACCTTCGACGCCTTGCAGGAGCAGGTGCGCCATGCTCGCGCCATGAGCCTGCTGAACAACCCGGAGATGCCCATCGAACGCATCGCCGAGGCGCTCGGCTACAGTGATGTGCGCGGCTTTCGCCGGGCGTTCAAGCGCTGGACCGGGCAGAGTCCGTCCGCCTGCCGCGACGAGGCAATGGCTCCGGCACCCTGACGGCCGCTCGGCGATTACATTGACGCGGCACAAGGGCGTTAGCGGCCCACGCGGTTAAGGTCGTGTCGACACATCAACGAGGAGCACAGCATGTACGAGCACGTACTGGCCGCCGTCGACGGCAGCCCCGTTTCCTTCCGAGCCCTGGCCGAGGGTGCAAGACTGGTCCGCATGAGTGGCGGCGAACTGCACGTCATCACCATCGTCGACCGCCCCCTCGGGCACCTGCCTTATTACGCCAAGTACTATGACGCCGAGGCCTTGCACGCCGCGGCGCTAAAGGCTGCGGACGATATCCTGGGCAAGGCGCGGGAAGTGGTCGCCGAGTACGCCGTGCCGGCGACTTACCAGCGGGTCA
Organism: Pseudomonas sp. BB438; assembly: GCF_057180225.1. NCBI lineage: Bacteria > Pseudomonadati > Pseudomonadota > Gammaproteobacteria > Pseudomonadales > Pseudomonadaceae > Pseudomonas > Pseudomonas sp. BB438. The sequence goes on along the minus strand of NZ_CM170001.1, from coordinate 4,060,244 downwards.
ACATGGAAACCACCGGTGAAGAGGTGGCCGATCGCATCGAAGTCGAGGCCGACGCCGTCAAGGCCGATGCCATTGTCATGGGTACCCACAGCCGTCGTGGTGTGCATCGCCTGATGCTGGGCAGCGTGGCCGAAGGGGTGTTGCAGTCGAGCAAGCGTCCGGTACTGCTGGTGCGCGATCACTGACGCTTCAGGTCGGCTGCGGGTGTCGCAGGCACCCGCTGTCGCAGCCGGGACTGCCTTTCGTCGACCTACGCGGCGAACGCTGCGCCGCTAACGGCAAGCCTTCGGGAAATCGGCTGTACTGGATATTCCCGATCCCTGCACGGCAGGAGGTGATGCCATGACCCGTTCCCTGTTCACCGCGATCCTGGCGGCGACGCTGCTTGTCGCCTCGATCGGCTCTGCCTGGGCGACCGAGCAGGCGGATCAGCGACGCCAGGCGCGGGACGTACGCCAGGAAACCCGGCAGGACGCCCGGCAGACCAAGCAGAACTGCCGCGCCGCTGACCAGAAGTACAACGCCCAGTGCCGCCAGGACAAACGCCAGACCAAGCAACAGGGTCGCGAGACCGCGCGGGATATCAAGTACTGAGTAACCCGCGTGGCGCATCAGCGGGCAACGGCTACGCTCGGTGAATTCGTCCGGCCGCGGTGGCCACGCCCGCTCGCCCTGCCTCATGTTCCCGTTACCCGACAGCAAACACCCTGACGCAAGGAGTCGCCCGATGCGTGTGTCCCGTTGGATCTGCCTGTCCCTGGCTGCTGGCGCGCTGGTTGGCTGCCAGAGCCAGAAGAACGATGAGTTGAGCTACCAGTTCGACAGCACCGAGTCGGTCGCCCAGGGCGTGCCGGGCGGTGCCATGACCGAGACGGAGGAGATGCAGGCCAGCGTCAGCGCCATCGATCGCACCAAGCGAACCTTCACCCTCAAGGACGACCACGGCAACAGCCGGACCCTCCAGGCTCCGCCGGAAATGCGCAACTTCGACCAGCTCAAGGTGGGCGACCGGGTCCGCGCCATCGTCGCGCTGGAGCGCCTGGTCTACCTGCGCGAGCCGGGCCAGGAGAGTGGCAGCGGCGCCGCCGGCCTGCTGGCAACCGCACGGCCGGGCAACAAGCCGGGCATGCTGGCGGCCGACACGGTGGAGATCACCGCCACGGTCAAATCCATGGACACCGCCAAGCGCACGGCCACCCTGCAATTCGCCGACGGCAGCCAGCACACGGTCAAGGTTCGTCCCGACGTGGTGATGAAGCCCGAGTACCTCGGCCGGCAACTGGTGATGCGGGTGAGCTCCGCCGTCGCCGTCAGCGTCCAGCCGCAATAGGTCGCCTGCTCAGGGCTGGCTTTCCAGTGGCGCAGGAAGGTGCAGGACGATCTGCGCGTCCTTGACCACGTCCAGGCGCAGGATGCGCGACGCGCCCAGGCCATCGAGCAACTGGCTCAATGGCCCGCCGTTGCGGCTGAGGCGGACGCCGCGCGGCAGCAGCTTCTGTGCGTACGACAGGGTGTTGCTCTGCACGCGGGTCTGGTGCCAGCGGCCGTCGACCTGATGGACCATGGTGGTGGTGCCCAGGCGCGATTGCGGGGTGGCGATCTCCAGGGCGGGCAACGCTGCCTCGAGGACCAGGTCCGCCTTGCCATTGGGCCCCAGGATGCTGGCGGCCACATTGCTGTCGATCTTCACCTCGATGCCGGTGCGCCATTTGGGCAGTTGGTAGCCGTGCACGCCGCGCACCCGCGCAATCTCGGTGGAGACCGGCAGGGCCAGCACGTGGGCGTTAAAGCTGCGCCGGCGCATCGAGTCGAGCAGCTCCAAGGCATGACTGCCCCTGGCGCCCGGTTTGCGGATGACGATGGCGACCGAGACCTCGTCGTACGGGTCGTTGTCGCACACCGCGTAGGAGAAGAAGGTCAGCGCCACCAGACCCTGGCCGAGCAGGGCGCGCAACGGCTCCAGCGGGGCTGGCAACGTGGCGCGCAGACGATCGATGGGCGCGAGGAACAGTAGCTGGATACTGCTGGTGCGGTAGTAGAAGTTCGGCGCCCAGGTATGTCCGACGCGCGAGGCGACCCTCTGCTTGGGAATGCGCCGGAAGTAATCGATGTTGCCTGCGGCGGGGTCCTTCGCTACCTCGTTCAGGTCCGGGTTCATCCGGTAGCGGTCGTAATAGCCGCCCTCGATCACTTCAACGCTGTGGGTGCCGAACTCGACTTCCTTGAACCGCGCCTGCATCTGTTTGACCTTCTGGTTGATCCCATGAGAGCCGCCCGGCGTTTCGAGCCGGGCGGCGAATGGGCTCACCCTAGGTTTAAAGTTAACTTTAATGTCAAGCGGGTTTCGCCAGCGTTGCGCATCATGGGCCCTCGCCAGCGAGGCAGCGTTTCAGGCAGTCGTTGGCGCGGCGCAGGTCGGGCAGGTCGAGGCCTTCAGTGAAGCGCTGGCAGACGGGCTCCAGCAGTTGCCCGGCGTCTACCGGTTTGCCCTGCCTGCTCCAGAGCTCCGCCAGGCAGGTGGCCGAACGCAGCTCCCACGCCAGTGCACCTTGCTGTTGAGCGAGTGACAGCGCGCGCGTGAGCAGGGTTTCGGCGCCCGCAAGGGATTCGCGATCGCCGCGCTGTCGTAGGACGAGCGCCTCGTTGCGCAGGATTTCCGGCGCGCACCAGCCGGCCGCGCCGGTTCGTGCGCGCATCAGTTGCGCCTGGTCGGCGGGCAGCGGACGACCGCCGAGGGTCTGCACGATGTCGCGCACCAGGCCGACGGCGGGCACCGTGGCGTCGGCGGTCTCGTCCAGTTGCATGGCCCATGCGTAATGCCGTGCCCAGTCGGTGAACAGCGGTACGCGGTGGCGCTCGGAGACCTCGATCATTTGCCGGACGCGCTGCCGTGCCTTGTCGAACTCGCCGTTGTAGAAGGCGATGACGCAGCCCGCCACCGCGAGGCTGTAGGCGATGGAGGCGCTGTGGTCCATCTCGCAGGCCAGTTCGATGGCTTGCGCGGCCATGCGTTCTGCCTGCTCGGGCAGGCCGCGCAGCCACAGGGTGCGTGCCTGGGTGGCGAGGGAGGCAACCTGCTGGTCGTACTGCACGCCCAGGCAGGGAGCGAAACGGTTGGCCCGGCGCTGTTGCTCCAGTCGCAGCAGGACTTCATCACCGGCGGCCTGGGCGAGCACCTGATTGCCCGAGTAATGCAGCGCCAGCACCCTCAGGCGCAGGGCGCTGGTGGCGAGCATCTCGCCCTGGCCATTGCTCAGCCGGTCGAAGTGCTGGCTCCGCTCGGCCGCCTGCTGGTATTGGCCGGCCCACAGGAGCACGGCCAGGCCGCCGGACAGCGCGGTGAGTTCGCCATTGAGGTCGCCGATCTGCTGGGCGAGGAAGCGGGCGCTCTGGAAGGCTTCATCCGCCTGGCTGTTGCGCACGTCGTGGTAGGTCGTGTTGCCCAGCGCCAGTTCCAGGCGCATGGCCAGTGGCAGCGATGATGCGGATTCGGCGCTGAGCAGGCCGAGCGCGGCGCTCACGTAGGGGCCGTACTCGTGCAGCAGCGACAGCTCCTGCCAGAGTGGCGACGAGCACGCCGCCAGATGGATCGCCTGGGTGTGTCGAACCTCGCTGTGCAGCCCCCAGTCGAGCGCGGCGCGAATTTCCGCGAGCCAGGGGGCGTGCTGCTTCAGCCAGCCCTCGGAGGCGGAGCGTTCCCATTCGTTCTGCGCGGCCTGCATCACGTTCAGGCAGAGCTGCAGATGGCGCTCGCGGGCCTCATGCAGTTCGCCGGCGGCCTGGAGTTTCTCCAGTGCGTAGAGACGGGTTGGTTCGAGCAGCCGGTAGGTCACCTCGTCGCCGCGAATCTCGGTGGTCAGCAGCGATTTGGCGGTCAGGTGGTTGACCAGCAGGAATGCAGCGCCAGAGTCAGTCGACTGGCCGAGCACCGCGGCGACGGAGGCCAATGGGAAGCTGCCGCGGAACACACTGAGGCGGCGCAGGCAGGATTGCTCCGCCGGACGCAGTAGCGCGTAGCTCCAGTCGAGCATGGCGCGCAGGTGTTCGTGGCGACTGGGGGATTCCTCCGACTGCAGCGGAAGGTCGAGGTAGCCACCCTGCAGCAGTGCATCGATGCTGCCGTCGGCCTGGCCCAGGTGCCCGGCGGCCAGTTCCAGGGCCAGCGGGATGCCTTCCAGGCGCCGGCAGATTTCGCCGATCCGCGGCAGGTCCTCGGGACCCAGTTCGAAGTCCTCGTGGGTCTCTTTCGTCCGTTCGACCAGCAGCGCCACGGCGGGGTAGGCGAGGGCCTCCGTGACACTGCCCACCTGTACCGGCGGGCAGTCGAGCGGCCGCAGCGGCTGGATGTGTTCGCCCGTGGCGCGCAGGCTCTCTCGGCTGGTGGCGAGGATGTGGATCTGCGGCGCGTGGCGCAGCAGGCACTCCACCAGATGGGCAGCGGCCTCGATCAGGTGCTCGCAGTTGTCGATGAGCAGCAGCATCTGTCGGTCGGCGACCTGGGCACAAAGGTGCTCCAGTGATTCACCGGCCAGCCCCGGAATGCCCAGGGCAGCGGCGAGGGTGCTGTTCAGCGGCCGCGCGTCCTGCAACGGGGTGAGGTCGAGCATGCGGATGCCGTGGGGATACTGGCCGATGAAGCGCTCGGCGGCCTGCAGGGCAAGGCTGGTCTTGCCGATGCCGCCGCTGCCCACCAGGCTGATACAGCGACGTCGCGGCAGCTCGGTGAGCAGGCGCTCCAGCTCGGCCTCGCGGCCCAGCAGGCGATTGCGCCGGGGCGGCAGGTTGTGGTTCGTCGCCGCGCCGTCATCGGCGGTTGGGGTGGCCTGCGCCGACGTGGTCAGTGGTTCGACGAAGCTGTAGCCGCGCAGCGCGATCGTGATGATGAAACGCCGGCCGTTCTGACCGTCGCCCAGCGCCTTGCGCAGGGCTGTCATGTGCACCCGCAGGTTGCCTTCGTCGATGTCCTGCCCGGGCCAGGCACGGGCCAGCAGCTCGCGCTTGCTGACCACTTGGCCGGCGCGCTCCAGCAGCGCCAGCAGGATGTCCAGTGCCCGCTGGCCGAGGCGCAGCGGGCGGCCGGCTTCGAGGATCACGCGGGACACGGGGTAGATCTGGTAGGGGCCGAAATGAAGCACGGTTTCGACCGTGGCCACGGACTCGGGAATCATTGTCTGGTAATCGCTTTCGCACGCTGGGGGCAGGTTCCGCGCCGGCCCAGGCGTCAGCCCTGGTGGCGCACGACCATCGACTCTCCGGTCAATTGGCCATTCTTCTGTGAATGACCGTCAGGTTAAACGACGGTCAGCCGTTGGGCCATCCTGCACGGTGCGTGTCGCGCTGGGCCATGGGTTTAATAACGATTAACGCCGGGCATGCCCTATCGCTGTCGCTCCGGGTGTCCCCAGCGGTCCTGTCTCACGCTGGAAGCCCCGTTCGGTAGGGGATGGCGACCGATCCCCGACCACTTTCCGGTAGTCGCAACAGGTCGTGCGGGCCCGTCGAGTGCGTTGTCGGGCCCGCTGGAGCAAGGCCTTGTTCGCCCCCAGGGTTAATGCGGTTTAACCAGCTTTAACTCGCCGTCCCCCCGGCGCCCTCAAAGAATGGGGGCAGACTGCAGGGGAGTGACCAGCATGCTTCAGAGACTTATCAGCCCGATTCCGGTGGAAGCCCCCAAGCGCGATCTGGCGCCCTGGCAGCGGGAGCGCGCGCAGGGGCTGTTGCTCAAGCACCTGGACACTGGCATCACGGTCAGCGACCTGGCCGCCGCCTGCGCTCTGTCACGCAGTGATTTCAGCCGCAAGTTCAAGGTCACCACCGGCCATTCGCCGCAGGCCTGGATGCGAATCCTGCGGGTGGAGAAGGCCAAGCAACTGATGCGCGAATCAACCTTTGCGCTGGCGGAGATAGGCCTGCAATGCGGCTTCTGCGACCAGGCGCATTTCTGCCGGATCTTCTGCCGCATCGAAGGGATCACGCCGCTGAGCTGGCAGCGCCGCTTTCTCGACGGGGAACGCGAGTCGACCTGGCGGCATGCGGGCTAGCTGGCTTCCCTGGCGGCATGCCGTCATATCGTTCTGAAAATAGAACGCTAGAGGCGAATTTTGCAGTCTGGTGCATCAAGGGTGTCGAAATTAATCTTTGTTCCATGCAGTGACGCACTGCACACCGAGTCCAAACCTTCCGGCACTGCCGGTACCCACTGAAAGCAAATCGAGGATTTCACCATGACCAACGCCACCTACAACCGCCTGGACAAAGACAACGCCGCCGTACTGCTGGTCGACCACCAGGCCGGTCTGCTCTCGCTGGTTCGCGACATCGATCCGGACAAGTTCAAGAACAACGTGCTGGCGCTGGGCGACCTGGCGAAGTTCTTCAACCTGCCGACCATCCTCACCACCAGCTTCGAAACCGGCCCCAACGGCCCGCTGGTTCCCGAGCTGAAAGCCCAGTTCCCGGACGCGCCGTACATTGCCCGTCCCGGCCAGATCAACGCCTGGGACAACGAGGACTTCGTGAAGGCGGTGAAGGCCACCGGCAAGAAGCAGCTGATCATCGCCGGCGTGGTGACCGAGGTCTGCGTGGCGTTCCCGGCGCTGTCGGCCCTGGCGGAAGGTTTCGATGTGTTCGTGGTGGCGGATGCGTCCGGCACCTTCAATGAGATGACCCGCGACGCTGCCTGGCGCCGCATGGAAGCCGCCGGTGCCCAGCTGATGACCTGGTTCGGCGTGGCCTGTGAGCTGCACCGCGACTGGCGCAACGACATCGAAGGCCTGGCTGCGCTGTGCTCCAACCACATCCCGGACTACCGCAACCTGATCACGGCCTACAGCACCCTGACCGCTGGCAAGTAATCGCGCGCTGAAATGAAAAACCGGAGCCTCCCGCGAGGCTCCGGTTTTTTATTGCGCGTTGCAGGGACCTCCCTGCAGGAGCGGGCCATGCCCGCGATCCGTCGGCATGGCCGACGTCACGCAGAGGTACTCAGCGCGCGAAGTCCTCCGCGCTGTGCCGCTCCGGCAGGGCGTCGTCGCCCCAGCTGCGGTTGACCCGGCGGCCGCGCTGCACCGCGGGGCGTGCGGCGATTTCGTCGGTCCAGCGGCGCACGTGGGTGTAGCTCTCCACGTCGAGGAATTCGGCCGCCTCGTACACCTGGTTGTTCAGCAGCGCGCCGTACCAGGGCCAGATCGCCATGTCGGCGATGCTGTATTCGTCGCCAGCGATGTAGCGGTTCTCGGCGAGCTGGCGGTCGAGCACGTCGAGCTGGCGCTTGACCTCCATGGCGTAGCGGTTGATCGGGTATTCGTACTTCTCCGGCGCGTAGGCGTAGAAGTGGCCGAAGCCGCCGCCGAGGAAGGGCGCGCTGCCCATCTGCCAGAACAGCCAGTTCAGCGTCTCGGTGCGTTTGGCCAGGTCCCGGGGCAGGAAGTGGCCGAATTTCTCCGCGAGGTACACCAGGATCGAGCCGGATTCGAAAACGCGCTGTTCCGGCGTGACGCTGGTGTCCAGCAGGGCCGGGATCTTCGAGTTCGGGTTGATCTCGACAAAACCACTGCCGAACTGGTCGCCGTCGCCGATCTTGATCAGCCAGGCGTCGTATTCGGCATCGGTCACGCCCAGCTCAAGCAGTTCTTCGAGCAGGATGGTGACCTTCACGCCGTTGGGCGTGGCCAGCGAGTAAAGCTGCAGCGGGTGCTTGCCGCGTGGCAGCTGCTTGTCGTGGGTCGGGCCGGCGATGGGCCGGTTGATGCTGGCGAAGGCGCCGCCGTTGCCCTTGTCCCATGTCCAGACGCGGGGGGGAGTGTAGGTATCGTTCGCCATCTCGAGTGCTCACCGTGTGGGTTGAATGCTGTGGATGCTAACCGCCGGATCCGCTTCGCGTCAGCCGTTTTTCCGGACTGCTGTTGCTGGGCAAACAGTGCGCGTCGTCGCGCTCGGTCGGTTGTTAGCTTATGCATAAACGATATTAAAAATTAGTTGATGCATGGTTTGAGATTATAAAAGAATCGCCGCTCAGTCCAATGGCGAAGCTCTGAATCGGCGCTTTCGCTCTGCCGATTTTTCGAGAGCCCCATGTCCGCCCAGTCCGTTGCCACTCCATTTCTTCGCCTCGAAGGCGTCGGCAAGTCCTTTGCCGAAAACCGCGTGCTGGTCGACCTGGACCTGGAGATTCGCGCCGGCGAGGTCCTTGCCCTGCTCGGCGCCAACGGCGCGGGGAAGTCGACGCTGGTGAAGATCATCGCCGGCTCCCACGGCCACGACGCCGGGCAGTTGCTGATCGATGACGTAGCGGTCCGTTTCGCCTCGCCCCACGACGCCCGGCGCCACGGCATAGTCGCCGTTCACCAGCAGGTGGAGCAGGGCGTGGTGCCCGGCCTGAGCGTCGCCGAAAACCTCCTGCTGGACGAACTCTGCGGCGCCGTCGGCTCCCTGATCTTCCGTCCGCGTGAAGCCCGCAAGCGCGCCGCTGAAATCGCTGCCGGCCTGGAACTGCACCTGCCGTTGCAAGCGCCCATCGAAACCCTCGGCACCGCCGAGCGGCAGCTGGTGATCCTGTCCCGCGCGCTGGCGCTGAAACCGCGTCTGCTGATCCTCGACGAACCCACTGCATCGCTGTCGACCCACGAAGCCGAGCGTCTGTTCCAACTGATCGACCGCCTGCGCGAACACGGTGTGGCGATCCTCTATATCTCCCATCGGCTGTCCGACCTGCAGCGCGTGGCCGACCGCGCACTGGTGCTGCGCGATGGTCGTCTGGCCGGCGAGTTCGCGGCGCCGCTGGACCTGGGTGCGGCGGTGGAAGCCATGCTCGGTACCGCGCTCGGTGACGTGCAGTTGCAGCCGCCGGTGCGCGGCGAATCCGTGTTGTCCCTGCGCGACTGGCAGCTCGAACCCGACAGCGCGGCCTTCGACCTGGACCTGCATGAAGGCGAGGTCGTTGCCCTGACCGGCCTGCTCGGCGCCGGCAAGAGCGAGATCGCCGACGTGCTGTTCGGCCTGCGCAAGCATCACGCCGGCTCGGTGCGTCTCGACGGGCACGACTGGCTGCCGCGCACACCGCGTGAAGCCATCTCCGCCGGCGTGTTCTTCGCCGCCGAGGACCGTGCGCGCAATTCGCGGGTACCGGGCTTCTCGGTGCGCGCGAGCATGACCCTGCCGTTCCTGCACCGCTTCACCCGTTTCGGCTTCATCGACCGCCACGCCGAGCGCGCCGAGGTCGCGGCGCAGATCGACGCTCTCGGCATCAAGGGGCCCGGCGCTGAACATCCTCTGGAGCTGCTCTCCGGCGGCAACCAGCAGAAGGTCATTCTCGCTCGCTGGCTGCTCGGGCAGGGCCGCGTACTGATCCTCGATGAACCCTTCCAGGGCGTTGACGTACGCGCTCGCCGCGATATCGGCCAACGCATCCGCGCCAGCGCCCGCGGCCGCGCCACGCTGGTGATCTGCAGCGATCCGGACGAAGCGCTGGAAATCGCCGACCGCATCCTCGTCGTGCGTGACAGGGCGGTGGTTGCCGAACTGCCACGGCACGACCTGCAACGCAGCGAAATCGTCGCCCACCTCACTCCAACTCACCCTCCACGCCAAGAAACGTTGCATGTCTGAAAAGGAGCCGTGCGTGTCCAGAACTACCGCGGGCAGCCCAGCGTCGCCTTCCGTCGCCCGCTTGCTCGACTTCCTCATCCACTATGCGTTGCTCCTGCTGCTGGCCCTGCTGGTGCTGGTGTTCGCCTTGCTGGAGCCGGCCTTCCTGCGGGTCGGCAACCTGTTCCTGGTGCTGCAATCGGTGTCCATCGTCGCGCTGCTCGCCCTGGGCGTGACCCTGAGCATGGCGGTGGGTGGGCTCGACCTGTCCATCGGTGCGGTCGCGGCACTGAGCCTGATGACCGCCAGCTACGTGATGGTGGTGCTGGACTGGGGGCCGCTCGCGGCGATCCTCATCAGCCTCGGCCTCGGCACCCTGGTCGGGCTGCTCAATGGCTGGCTGATCGTGCGCATGCGTGTGCCGGACATCCTCGCGACGCTCGGCAGCATGTTCCTGGTGGTTGGCGTGCAGCTGATTCCCACCGGTGGCCGTTCCATCGCCGTCGGCATGACCCTGCCCAACGGCGATGAAGCACCGGGTGCCTTCGCCAGCGGGTTCCTCGCCCTCGGCCGCGCGCAGTTGTGGGACCGCGTACCGGTGCCGGTGGTGATCATGCTCGGTTGCGCGCTGCTGGTCTGGCTGTTCCTCGAACGTACGCGGCCTGGGCGGCTGTTCTATGCCATCGGCGGCAATGAGCAGGCCGCGCGCCTCGCCGGCGCGCCGGTGGAGCGCTACAAGCTGCTGGCCTACGTGCTCTCGGCGCTGCTCGCCTCGCTGGGGGGATTGCTGCTGGCGGCGCGCCTCGGACGTGGCGACGTCAGCTCCGGCAACGGGCTGGTGCTCGATGCCCTCGGCGCCGCGCTGATCGGCTTCGCCGTGCTCGGCGCACAGAAGCCCAACGCCTTCGGAACCCTGGTCGGCGCGGTGTTGGTGGCGACCCTGCTGAACGGCCTGACCATGCTCAATGCGCCGTACTACGCACAGGATTTCGTCAAGGGCGCCGTGCTGGTCTCGGCCCTCATGTTCACCTTCGGTCTGGCCCGGCGCGGGCGCTGATCGTCACCTTGTTTCGGAGATCCAACCGATGAAGTTCACCCCCGCAAAATCCCTGCGCGCGCTGTTCGCCGCCAGCCTGTTGTTGTCCGGCGCAGCCTCCGCCGTCGCGGCCGGGTTGCCCGGCGCGCCCGCACCCTTCGACAAGGGCGGCGTGCAGATTGCGCTGGTCGGCTACCTGTTCTCCGGCGACTTCCCCGAGGCCTATCTGCGCGGCGTGGAGAAGCAGGCCAACGCGCTGGACGTGAAACTGCGCGTGTTCGATGCACGCCAGCAGGCGGCCACCCAGCGCGAGATGCTGGAGCAGGCCATCGACCTGGGCGTGGACGGCATCATCGTCCAGCTCGGCCTGGCGGAAACCCTCAAGGATTCCATCGACAAGGCCCTGGCCAAGGGCATCAAGGTGGTGACCTTCGACGTCGACGTGAACGACCCGCGCATCACCCGCGTCGAGCAGGACCACCGTGAGCTGGCGCGGCTGGCGCTCAAGCAGGTGCTGCAGGACAACGGCAACACGTTCGACGCGGGCTACGTGTACATCGACGGCTTCACCCCGATGGAGCGCCGCGACGAAATCTGGCGCCAGGTGAAGGCCGAAAACCCCGGCATCGTCGAAAAGGCGCGCTTCGGCACGCTCAATGCCCCCATCGCCAACTCGGTGGCCGACCAGGCCAGCGCGGTGCTGCGCGCCAACCCGGACATTACCGTGTTCTTCGCGCCCTTCGACGAGTTCGCCAAGGGCGTGAAGATCGCCGTGGACGAAGCGGGGCTGGGCAAGCAGGTGAAGATCTACAGCGCCGACATTTCCACGGCCGACATCCAGATCATGAAGGAGCAGGGCAGCGCCTGGAGCGCCACCGCCGCGGTCAACCCGGAAGTGGCCGGCGCCATCAGTGTGCGCAGCCTGGCGCTGCGCATCGCCGGTGAGAATCCGGGCGAGCAGGTGCTGGTGCCGCCGACCCTGATCACCCGCCAGCAATTGCTCGACCTGGACGTGAAGAACGTCCGCGACCTGGCGCGCAAGGTGCCGGCCTTCGGCGAGGCGCAGAAGGTGGCGCAGGCGCCGTGGATTCCACTGGCGAACTGACGCATGAGCCTGCACGACAAGGCCCGGCGCCTGAAGAAGGCGCGCTCGCCGGCTGGCGATCCGCGTTATGGCGAGCGCCTGCCACCGGGGCAGGTGCTGACCGAGCGCTTCCCGATTCTCCATGAAGGCGAGGTGCCGGAGTACGCGCGCGAAACCTGGCGCCTGCGCCTGTCCGGCACGCTGTCTCGGCACGGGCAGCAACCGCTGGAGCTGGGCCTGGACGATCTGCTGGCGTTGCCGCAGCGCGAACTGGTCTGCGATATCCATTGCGTCACGCGCTGGTCGAAGTTCGACACCGCGTGGCGCGGCGTGCACCTGTCTGACCTGCTTGCCCACTACGGCGTGGAGCCGCCCGGCCCGTTCGTCATGGCCTACGCCGATCATGATTACGAGACCAACCTGCCGCTGCAGGACCTGCTGCGTCCGGACAGCCTGCTTGCCACGCATTACGCCGGCGAGCCGCTGACCCCGGTGCACGGCTGGCCGCTGCGGCTGGTGATCGCCGGGCGCTACTTCTGGAAGAGCGCGAAGTGGCTGCGTGAGCTGCACTTCAGCGACAGCGACCGCCCTGGATTCTGGGAACGCAATGGCTTCCACAACGAGGCCGATCCGTTCCGCGAGGAGCGGTTTTCCGGCGAGGCCCTGGCTATTCCCGAGGACGAGTGGACCCGCAAGGCGTTCGATTGAGCGTCGTGCTGTTGCTGCAGGAACAGCAGCCAGTGTTGCGCTGGAAACATAGGTAAATGGTTATAACCAAAGTATTTTTTATTCGTTTGAAAGCACTCTGCCACTAGCTAGGATGACGCCTTCCCCATCGGGTCACGGATGACCCGCGATACCGAGAGCCGCGCCTTTTCGCTCATCACGAAGAGTGACCGGCCGTGACACCTGGAGCGTTTTCCCGAGCACTGTTTTCGCCCGCCTGAGGGGAACAGTCGCTCGCGGTTTCCGGACTTCCGACACCAACCGCTCGAGCCCATCAGAAAAACACACCAGCGGAGTTCCGGACTCGCCGCCAACGGCGAGTGGCGCTCTTTAAGCGAGACAGGAGTACTTCGCGTGTTATCCCGTTCCCTCATTGCCGTTGCGGTGGCCTCCGTCATCGCCCAGTCCGCCGCGCACGCCGACGAAACCTCGTCGAGCCCCGAAGCCACCACCAAGCTGGAGACCGTTCTGGTCACCGGCACCCGCGGCAACAACCGCACGCTGCTGGATTCGCCGGTGCCGGTGGACGTGCTCACCGCCGACGACCTCAAGTCCACCGGCGCTGTCGGCGGCGAGCTGGGCCAGGCCCTGACCACGCTGCTGCCCTCGTTCAACTTCCCGCGTCAGTCCAACTCCGGCGGCGCCGACCACGTGCGCGCCGCCCAGCTGCGCGGCATGAGCCCCGACCAGGTGCTGGTGCTGATCAACGGCAAGCGCCAGCACACCTCGGCGCTGGTCAACGACTCGTCGAAGATCGGCCGCGGCACCGCGCCGGTGGACTTCAACTCGATCCCCATCAGCGCCATCAAGCGCATCGAAGTGCTGCGCGACGGTGCCGGAGCGCAGTACGGCTCCGACGCCATCGCCGGGGTGATCAACATCATCCTCGACGACGCCCCCGAGGGCGGCGAGGTGACCACCAGCTACGGCGCCTACCACACCCATCAGGACGCCATCGGCAAGACCACCACCGACGGCCAGAACTCCTACACCGCGGCCAAGGCCGGCACTCGGCTGGGCGAGGACGGCTTCGTCCGCGGCGGCGCCGAGTTCATCAACCGCGAGCCAACCAACCGTGCCGGCTACGACGGCTTCGCCGACACCCCCGGACAACGCAACTATGTGATGGGTGACGGCCTGGCGCGTGACGTCAACGCGTGGTTCAACGGCGATGTGGCCCTGGGCAGCGGCAAGCTCTATTCCTTCGGCCTGTACAACGAGCGCCACACCACCGGCGCGGAGTTCTACCGCTACCCGGACGAGCACCCGGAGATTTACCCCAACGGCTACCTGCCGCAGTCCCTGGGCGACAACACCGACCTCTCCGGGACGGTGGGCTACAACGGGCTGATCGCCGAGACCTGGGACTACGACGCCAGCGTCACCCACGGTCGCAACCGCTTCGAATCCTCCACCCGACGCACGCTCAATCCCTCCCTGGGCGAGGACACGCCGACGCGCTTCGACACCGGCGACTACGAGCTGCGCCAGAGCGTCGCCAACCTTGACCTCAGCCGCGAGCTGAGCCTGGCCGGGCGGCCTTTCGTGCTCGCGCTCGGTGGCGAGTACCGCTACGAAAACTACCTCACCACCGCCGGCGACGCGGCCTCCTACTACGGCGTTGGCGCGGACGGCGCGAACGGCCTGCGCCCCAGCGAAGAGTCGGATATCGACCGCAATGTCTTCGGCACCTACATTGACCTGTCCGGGGATCTCACCGACCAGTTCTTCGTCGATGCCGCCGCCCGCTGGGAGCGCTACGACGATGCGGGCAGCAAGCTCACCGGCAAGCTCAGCGGGCGCTACCAGCTGACTCCGGTACTGGCCCTGCGCGGCGCGGCGTCCACCAACTTCCGTGCGCCATCGCTGGCCCAGGTCGGCTACCAGAGCACCACCAGCAACTTCGGCGACGGCGGCACGCTGACCGATATCCGCGTGCTCTCGGTGAACGATCCGATCGCCCGCGCACTGGGTGCCGAGAAGCTCGACCCGGAGACCTCGAAGAACTTCAGCCTGGGCCTGACCGCGCAGCTCAACGAGCGCTTCGACCTGTCCTTCGATGTGTTCCGCATCGACGTCGATGACCGCATCACCCTGTCCCAGCGCATCGGCAGCGACGCCATGGAGCAGTTCATCCAGGACAACTTTGGCGTGGCCGGCGTGCATGACGTGAACTTCTTCACCAACGCCGCCGACACCCGCACCGATGGCGCCGAGCTGGTGCTCAACTACCACCAGCCCTTCGTTGGCGGCCAGTTGGGCGTGACCACCGCGTACACCTACAACCACACCAAGGTGCGCAGCACCAAGGCGACCCCGCAGCAGCTGTCCAATCTCGGCATCGGCGAGGACGCGCTGGTCGGCGTGGAGGAGCGCAACACCCTCACCGACGCCGCGCCCAAGGACCGCTTCATCCTCACCACCACCTGGAGCGATGCGCAGTGGAACCTGCTCGGCCGCCTGACCCGGCAGGGCGAGACCACCCGCGTGTTCGACTTCGGCGACGGCTACCACCCGGAGCAGACCTATGGGGCGGTGTGGCAGCTGGATGCCGAGGTGGCCTACAAGTTCACACCGCAGTTCAGCCTGGCGGTGGGCGGCAACAACCTCACCGACAACTACCCGGAACGCTCCAGCTCGGAGATCAACTACGGTGGCAACCTGCCGTACGACGTGCTCTCGCCGATCGGCTCCAACGGCGCGTATTACTACGCCCGCGCGAGCTATTCGTTCTGATCGTCTCTTCTGAAAATCCCAGGGGCCGCAGCATGGCCCCGACTCCTTTTACGGAGCCGACTCATGGCTGACAACTTCGCCGCCGACCAGCCGGCCGGCCCGCGCCGGCACCTGGGCGCCGTCCACGCGCTGCTGCTGACGCTGGGCATGGTGATCACCAGCGACATCCTCAAGACCGCGCCCACCGTGGCGCTCAACGTCGGCCAGGATCACTTCTACCTGGTGTGGATTCTCGGCGGCGTGCTGTCGATGGTCGGCGCGCTGTGCTACGTGGAGATGGCCTCGGCCTTCGCCCATCCCGGCGGCGACTACCACTTCCTCGAACGCGCCTACGGCCAGCGGGTGGGCTTCCTGTTCGCCTGGTCGCGCTTCGCCATCCTGCACACCGGCTGGATCGCGCTGATGGCCTTCCTCTTCGCCGATCACTTCAGCGCCTTGCTCGGCCTCGGCCAACTGGGCAACGTGCTGCTGGCGGGCGGACTGGTCGCCGCGCTGGTGGCGCTCAACCTCGTCGGCTGGCGGACCAGCTTCGGCACCCAGGCCGGCCTGGTGCTGCTGGTGGCGGCGGGTTTCCTCGGCATCGTCGGCGCCGGCCTGTGGCTGGCGTGGCGCGGCTTCGTTCCCCCCGTTGCGCCGCCGGTGGAACCGGAGCAGGTCGGCGTGGCCGGCTTCTCCGCCGCGCTGATCTACGTGTTCCTCGCCTTCGGCGGCTGGAGCGATGCGGCCACGCTGTCGGCGGAACTGCGCGACAACCGTCGGGGCATCTTCACCGCCATGCTCGGCGCGCTCGCCGCCTTGCTGCTGATCTACCTGGCGCTGAACTGGGCGTTCATCCGTGGCCTGGGTTTCGATGGCCTGGCCGCCAGCGGCGCGCCGGCACTGGAACTGCTCGGGCTGGCCTTCGGTGCGCCGGGCATCGGCCTGATCATGGCGGTGGTGGTGGTGTCTGCCGTCGCCAGCATCAATTCCACGCTGATCGTTGGCAGCCGCACCACCTACGCCGCTGCCAGCGATGTGCCGGCGCTGCGCGTGCTCGGCCGCTGGGATGTGCGCCACGGCGTTCCACGCGCCGCGTTGCTGGCCGAGGGTGTGGTGGCTCTGTTGCTGATTGCGGTCGGCGGCTGGAGCGGCCACGGTTTCAACACCATGGTGGAGTACATGACCCCGGTGTACTGGCTGTTCCTCAGCCTGAGCAGCGTGGCGCTGATCGTCCTGCGCCGTCGTCACCCGGAAGTGCCGCGGCCGATCCGCGTGCCGCTCTATCCGTGGCTGCCGCTGGGCTTCCTCGCGGTGTGCCTGTACATGCTGTATTCCAGCGTCGCCTATGTCGGCTGGGGCGCGGTGCTCGGCGTGGGCGTGCTGGCGTTGGGAGCGCTGTTGCAACTGGTCCTGCGTCCGCGAACGGGGCAGGCGCCAGGCTGGTCGCAGGAGGGCGTGTGATGCGCGCACAAGCACTGTGGCGCAACGGCGCCGTGGCGGTATTGCTCGCGGCGCTGGTCGGGCTGTGGCTCAACGAGCCGTCAGCCAGCGCCAGTGGCGAAGCCAGCGGCCGGCGCATGCTGCGCACCGAGCTGTATCTGGAAGCAGTGGAGCTGTCGCAGTGGGAGGACTTCCTTGCCCGCGAGGTGACGCCGCGCTTCCCCGATGGCCTGAGCTGGCTCGACCTGCACGGCCAGTGGCGCGGCCCGAGTGGCGGGCCGGAGAAGCTGCCGTCGCGGATGCTGATCCTCATCCACGCCGACAACCCCTACACCCGCCAGGCACTCACGGAGATCGGCGCGCACTTCAAGCAGCGCTTCGGCACGGCGGTGCTGCAGGTCAGCAGCCCGGTTCGCGCCCGCGACCCGGACTGGACGGCGCAGCGGCTGGACAACCCTCAGCTGTCGCGCTGAAGCCCGGCCTCGATCAGGTCGAGCATGTAGCGCGGCAGGGCGAACGCTGCCTGGTGCACCTCGGGCGTGTAGTAACGGGTCACCAGGCGGCTCTTCGCGAAGCGCTGGCGCAAGGTGTCCAGGTCAGTGCGGCGCACCTTCTCGCTGTTCGACGCCCAGCCGAAGGCCATGCTGCCGCCGATGTAGGTCGGTACGGCCGCATGGAAGAAGCCCCAGTCGGCAAAGGTATCGGCCAGCCGTCGCGCCGTGCCGCCCAGTTCCTCTGGCTGGAGGAAGGGCACGCCGTTCTGCGTGGCGAGGATGCCGCCGGTGCCCAGGCGCTGCTGGCAGTTTCGGTAGAAGGCGTCGGTGAACAGGCTGGCGGCCGGGCCACCCGGATCGGTCGAATCGCAGAGGATCAGGTCGAAGCTCTCGCGGCTCTGCGCGAGGTACTCCAGGCCATCGGCGTAGACCAGCCGCAGGCGCGGATCGTCCAGCGCGCCGGCCGAATGATTCGGCAACAGCTCGCGGCACAGTTCGACCACCTGCGGGTCGATCTCCACCGCGACGATTTCCTCGATGCCGGCGTGCCGCACGATCTCCCGCAAGATGCCGCCATCGCCCACGCCGATCACCAGCACGCGGCGCACCGATCCGTGGGCGAGGATCGGCACATGGGCAAGCATCTCGTGGTAGACGAACTCGTCCGCCTCGGTGGTCTGCACCACGCCATCCAGCGTCAGCACGCGGCCGAAGCGGCGGTTGCGGAATACCTGCACGGCCTGCTGGCCGGTGTGGCCCTGGTAGATCGGCTCATCGATGGTCAGCGCCTGCGTATAACCCTCGTGCAGCGACTCGCGGAATTCGCTCATCAGAAAGACACCTGCGCCGGTTGCGACAGGCGCAACACGGAGAGATCGCCGGTGATGCGCTTCCACGCCAGGCGGATCGCCTCGATGTCCTTGCCACGCGCGGCGGAGTCCTCATGCAGGATCACGATCACCTTGGTACTCAGCCGCTCCGGCGCCGACGCGCCGTGGTCCTTCCACTGGCCGTAAGCGTCGTAGGCGGTGAAGCCGTCCGGGAAGCGCGGCGTCACTTCCTGGTCGAGGAACTGACGCCAGCGCTGCTCGCTGATCGTCTCCTTGCCGTTCTCCTGGCCCAGCGCGAAATACAGCTCGGTGCGCAGCCATTGCGCCTGTGCCGGCCGCGTCGGATCACCCTGCAGGGTGGACGTGGAAGGGTTGGTGGTATGGACGGAAGGAGCGGGCGGGGTGGCGCAGCCAAACAGCGCCAGGGCGAGACTGGCGGCGAGCAGGTGGCGGAGCATGGGACTTCCTTG
Source organism: Pseudomonas sp. BB438 (assembly GCF_057180225.1). Lineage (NCBI taxonomy): Bacteria > Pseudomonadati > Pseudomonadota > Gammaproteobacteria > Pseudomonadales > Pseudomonadaceae > Pseudomonas > Pseudomonas sp. BB438. The sequence goes on along the minus strand of NZ_CM170001.1, from coordinate 4,041,864 downwards.
CTGTGATGAGAGTTGAGCCAAACCGCCACTATAGGTCGCCGCTGGTTATTTCTTTAAATATTAAAAACGCATTCTCATATGCTCGTTTAGGAGCTTCGTCGAGTGGGGCGCGAGCGCTCTAGGTCGAGCATCTGCGCCGAGGCGGAATATCTTCCGGGCTGGTTAGATTCAATATTCACTACGGTTCTTTGCTCAGTACTGGATGTGATATCCATATCGCTGAAATAGAGGCTATTTGTTCTGGCGTGTTCGCTATGGCGCCATTGTTGAAAGTATTACGAATAACTTCGCCGACATCGAATCCGAATCGCGGGTCGACACGGCGAAACCCGCCGTTCCCCCGCCATCTTGTCGCGCCGCTGCACCTACCTAGAATCGGCCCCATTCGCAGCACTTCATTCCAATCGATTCAGGGAGCCCCACCATGATGAACGCCATGCAGATGCCGATGAACACCAACGCCATGATGCCGATGATGGGCATGCCCATGATGATGGCGACCATGGAATGCGAGATGCTCGACGACGGCATGATGTGCAAGATGAAGCCGGCCATGGGCATGGAAATGGCCATGTTCCGCAACAGCGCCGAGATGATGGCGATGATGATGAATTGCGGCATGCCGATGATGATGCATTGCGGCAACATGATGATGATGGGTATGTCCCAGTCCGCCATGGCCATGATGCCGATGATGGGCATGATGAACCCGATGATGCAGATGCCAATGATGGGCATGAACATGGGCATGCCCGCCATGAAGTGCATGATGGAGTGCTCCCTGCAGGGCGACATGATGATGTGCAAGATGATGCCGATGCAGGGCATGAACATGGAGATGTTCAAGAACTGCTGCATGCTGATGAACAAGATGATGGAATGCGGCATGCCGATGATGATGAGCTGCAACGGCATGCCCATGATGTGCTGCACCTGCTGATCGCAGGGCACGGAAATGAAAAGGCCCGGCGGGGGAACCTGCCGGGCCTTTTGTATTCTTCGAGATCGAAAATGAGGGCGGATTTGTCATTGCTGCAGGCAATGTTTGTATTAGGGAAAGGTGGTGGTAAATAAATATCTCCCCCTTTGGGGTCCCATCTCCACATACAGGTTGCCTTCCGCCATGGCCTCGAGGCGCTCCAGCGCTTCTGGACCACCCTCGCTCTGTCGCGTGCAGGCGAGAGTGGACCAATCGAGTCCGGCAAGTTGAGAAATAGACGGTTAAGGTAAATCTCATCCTCATGTTGTGATCTCCATGAGTTCTACTTCTTTTCCGTGGCTAAGCGGATTGCTTCCAACCTACGAAAATCTGGCTTGGCGCGGGAGACTTCTTCAATAGTCCCGTCTGGGTACTTGAGTGTTACAAAATTCCCTTTCTTTTTTCTTTCGGACCAATTGAGTAAGCTATAAATCCTGAATGTGATTCCGGTTCAAACGAGATTATTTGCGCGCTTGGTGCCTGATACATTAAATAATAATCGTATCCTTCTCCGAGCAGCCTGATATCTCTTTTGTGCCCGCCAATGAATCCCTCGTAGAGTCAAGGATAATAACTCTCCTTAATAGTTAAATTTCCATTTATTTTTATGTTCGCCCCCCCACGGGGAGATGCGTTGTCATCAAAGATCACGACGATCCCGCCGCCGGCACCGAAGGCAACATGCTCCCCAAAGCGCTCAGGCTCCCGGTAGGTAACGCCAAAGGTCACATTGCTCAGACGCCACTCACAGGCGCCACCGCCATCCTTGGGCAACTTGGCTTCATAGATATCGCTTTGGCCCTGTTGTACAGGTTCGATCTCCATGTGCTGATAGCCGTCACGCTGGTAGGGATCTCCATAAGCGCTATGGTCGGTGAACGTGCACAGAGTTGAGCGGTATATGACCTTCACGGTTTCCGCTTTCAATTCCGGGGGGACCGTGATTCGGACAGTGACCTGCTCACTGTTCGCGGGTGGGGCCAGGCTCTGATCGGTGGCGCAACCGATCAGGCTGGTCAGCATGGCGAATAGAGCGACGCAGATGCGCTGCGGTATGCGGACTTGCTTATGCTCAGCCATGGGTCATCTCCACATAGAGGTTGTCTTCGGCCACTGCTTCGAAGCGTTCCAAGGCTTGACACCCGAAATCTGCCGGATGGTTGAGGGGGAAATGCCCTTGACGACAAGATAGGATATCAAGGGCTCCGTCGAGATCAGACAGCCCATGGTTATTTCTGTTTTTCTGCCGCTAAACGAATGGCTTCCAGTTTTGAAAAACTAGGATCCCGATTAGTAGCAACTGCTGCTTTCTCGCCGGGATAGGTAAATATTTCTGAGTTATCATCCCCCTTTGCCCTTGGTCCGGCTGAATAAAGAACATAGCTGCTGTGAACAATGGGCTGGAAGTAAATCTGCTTGGCCTGTAGTGCTTGGTACATTAGGTAGATATCATGCTTTCCGAACAGGCTGGCCGTTTTCTTATATTCACCTAGGAACTCTTCATCTACCCAGGGGTAATACTGCTCCTTGATGATGAGGTCGCCATCAACTTTTAAGTTGGCTCCGCCGCGGGGGGATGCGTTGTCGTCAAAAATCACAATGACCCCCCCCCCAGCACCGTATCTAATATTTTCTCCCAAACGAGTTGGGTCTCGGTACATAACCCCAAAGGTTACGTTGCTCAACCGCCATTGGCATTCACCGCCACCATCCTTGGGCAGCTTGGCTTCGTATATATCGCTTTGGCCCTGACGTATAGGTTCGATCTCCATATGTTGGTAACCATCGCGCTGGTAAGGCTCGCCGTAGGCAGTGCGATCAGTAAAAGTGCACAGCGTTGAGCGATACATGACCTTCATCGTTCTCGCCTTAAGTTCATCTGGTACCTTGACTTGGACTGTGACCTGCTCACTGTTTGCGGGGGGAGCCAGGCTCTGATCGGTGGCGCAGCCGGTCAGGCTGGTCAGCATGGCGAATAGAGCGACGGAGATGCGCTGCGGTATGCGGACTTGCTTTTGCTCAGCCATGGGTCATCTCCACATAGAGGTTGTCTTCAGCCACTGCTTCGAAGCGCTCCAGTGCTTCTGGACCACCTTCGCTCTGTCGCGTGCAGGCCAGGGTGGTGCCTACCAAACTCTGCAAGCTGAGAAATAGACGATCACGTACTAACTCGTCATCCGTAGCCATCGGCATGATCTCTACTTCTTTTCCGTGGCTAAACGGATGGCCTCTAACTTCTGAAATCTTGGTTCGTAATCTCCATTTTCTAACGTACTCCCGTCGGGGTAAGTGAATTTGGTAGAGACACCTTTTTTCTTAACTCTTGGTCCTGCTGAGATAACTATATATGCTGAGTGGAATTCGGGTTCGAAGTATATGAGTTTGGCTGTTTTTGCCTCGTACAACAAATATATGCCGCCAGGCCCCGTCAGGTTTATGCTTTTTTTGTACTGTCCAATAAACTCCTCGTCGACCCAAGGGTAATAGCTCTCCTTGATCGCTAAATCTCCATCGACTTTTATGTTTGCTCCCCCAAGGGGGGAGGCGTTGTCATCAAAAATCACCACAACCCCGCCGCCGCTGCCGTAGACAACGTTCTCCCCAAAGCGCTCAGGCTCCCGGTAGGTAACGCCAAAGGTCACATTGCTCAGACGCCACTCACAGGCGCCACCGCCATCCTTGGGCAACTTTGCTTCATAGATATCGCTTCGGCCCTGTTGTACAGGTTCGATCTCCATGTGCTGGTAGCCGTCGCGTTGGTAGGGATCACCGTAGGCGCTATGGTCGGTGAATGTGCACAGGGTTGAGCGGTACATGACCTTCACGGTTTCCGCTTTCAATTCCGGGGGGGCCTTGATTCGGACAGTGACCTGCTCGCTGTTCGCGGTGGGAGCCAGACTCTGATCGGTGGCGCAGCCGGTCAGGCTGGTCAGCATGGCGAATAGAGCGACGGAGATGCGATGCGGTATGCGGACTTGCTTGTGCTCAGCCATGGGTCATCTCCACATAGAGGTTGTCTTCAGCCACTGCTTCGAAGCGCTCCAGTGCTTCTGGACCACCTTCGCTCTGTCGCGTGCAGGCCAGGGTGGTGCCTACCAAACTCTGCAAGCTGAGAAATAGACGGTCCCGGACCAACTCGTCGTCAGGCATTTTGTCGCCGTACTTGACCATCTGTGCTTCCAACTGGCGGCGGGCTTCCTGGCGCTCCTGCATGCGTGAGGGGTTGATGGACTCAACCAGTTGGCCATAGATGTAGGGCTGGTATTTACCCATGAAGTGGTTGCGTATCCCCAGCACGTTGCCGCGCTTGACATTGCGCCCTCTGGGGAAGTAACGATCCCGAGCTTCAGGTGTGAGGGAGGCGGTGTAGCGCTGTTGTGCGGCGCGGGCCTGTTCGCTGTCCGTTTCATTCAGACTCGGCACCAGGAACAGCTTGGCCTTCACCCGCAAAGTACGGCTGATGGTGGTGTGGTAGGGCGCGCCCAGTCCCTCGCGCATCTTGAGGAAGGGGTTGTCGGAGCCCCGCACCTGCATATGTTGGTTCGTCTGGTAGAAGGCGACGATTTCACCATGGTGATAGAACGGGTCCTGCCCCTTGATGAGTGGATCGGTCAGAAGCTGGCCGACTGACCAGGCAGTACCCAGGGTCGTGCCCAGCGGCCCGTAGAGCTTGTACAGCGAGTTCTCCAGGTCGGCTTCGGGCGGTACTTCGGGAATCAGGTCGGTATCGTTAACATGGCGGAAATGCCGTACGCCCTCCAGGCAGGCCACCGCTTGCAGGGTGAAGGTGCGCGGCATGCCGTAGGTATATAGGATCGGATTCAAATCCTTCAGGGAGGCCGCATGGATCAGTCCTAGTGCGCCCCCCAGGCTATGGCCGCAGATGAATAGCTCCCGGTCACGAGCTGCGCCCCCAACTCTGCCTCCCAGAACCGTAGAAAAACGCCTTCGAGCGATCTCATACGCATCACGGAACCCGAGATGCACACTCCCTCTTGGGGTCAGCTCGGCGCACGGCACCTTAGGCTCACAATTGGCCTGTACCTCCGGCCTTACTGGACGGAAGGTGACGTCGGTGGCCAGATCAGGGAAGGGGAAATTCATTTCAGTACCACGCCACCCTACCAGCACTTGCGAAGCACTGATCGCATAGAACAATTGCGTGTTGCCTTCGGGAGCCACTCCTTCGGCGGTATCCAGAGGTCTGGCATTGGTGTAACGCTCATTGAAAGGTACATCAGTCACGACACAGGGCGGATTCGTATACCCATCTCTAACCCGAGGTGTGCGCGATAGGTCCAGGCACTGCTGCTCGAAGAACTCTTGTACAGAGCCGTATTCCTTCGGCTTATAGGTGCTGTAGGCCAATACGCTCATCAGCCCCAGGTTGTAGGCCGTGACCAGGCTGTAGTCGCGTTGGTGGTGCAGTACCAGCGACCAGGCGCGGAACGGGCAGACCTCCAGTACGTGGCGGCGATCCAGTCGCTCATAGGGCTGGCGATAACCCACGTCGCTGCCCAGGGTGTACCCACCGAATTTTTCGTCGGGGAAGTGATAGGCCGGTAGTGGCTCCCCTTTGGGCAGCGGTGGGTCGAGCCGGGGCAGCTTGTCGCAGAGTTGACCGATGCGCACGTGGTGATAGTCATGCCCCGCCGCGAGGGCCTGCGCTTCGATGGGGGAGTACCCCTTGCGCTGCGGACCGTGCAGCGGAGTGGGATCACCGATGATGGGCCGCTTGGGTTCCGCGCGCTTGGCGCGCAAGCGGCGGGTTTGTAACACTTCGGCGAGTGGGTCGGCGTCTATGAACAGGGTGAGGGGGATCGGATGCAACCCCTCTATTCGGATCACGCCCTCGGCGTTGGTCTGGCCTCGGTACTCGGGCACGACACCTGCTCGTGTGGCGTCGTTCCGCGCTCGATAGGGAAGGTTGGGCAGCGCTTCGCCGTGTTCGTCCAACAGTTGTATTTCGACCCAATGCTGTATTTGCGGACAACCCAAGACGTCCTTGTTGGGGCATAGCGTATCCGTGCGGTGCGTTGTGTCGTTTCTGTCCATCGCCCTATCCCTTTGCTGGTTGCCATAGCAGCGGTGCTTCGAGCCGATAACGGTCGAGCACCGACCGAAGGGCGATGGGAACAGCCTGCTCAGCGGATGTCTGTCGGACTTGTCTGGAAATTCGAGGTGACTTGGCGTCGGACTGGAGGGGCTGTCTTTCCCAGCACAGAAAAGCTCGCGCAGGTGCATGGCTGACGCCGGAATAGGCTGCGCGAATCGATCTTCAGAACTTGGCGGCGAACGAGGGTGGACGGCGACGCTTCAGTCCAGCCGTTCGGCGTAGGTGGTGACGAGGTAGGCGACGGCCTCGCTGTCCGCCGGGTTGCGGTAGCTGTGCGGCTGGTCGGCGTAGAACAGGATGGAGTCGCCGGTGCCGAGCAGGAAGCGTTCTTCGTTGACGCTGATTTCCAGCACGCCCTGGGCGACCACCAGGTTTTCCTGGGTGCCGGGGGCGTGGCCGGTGGAGTGTTCGGTGGCCAGGCCCTTCAGGCGCAGTTCGTAGAATTCCACCTGGCGCGAGACGTCGAAGGGGAACAGCGCGCGGCTGACGAAGGCTCCGTCGCTGCTGACCAGGCGCTTGCTGTCGCGCGCCGGCAGCACGGCCACGCCGTCGAAGGCGCGGTCGTCGAGGAAGGCGGCGACCGAGACCTTGAGACCCTGGGCGATCTTGCTCAGCACCTTGATCGACGGCACGCTGCGGCCGGACTCTATCTGCGCGAGCATGGTACGGCTGACGCCGCAGAGGCGAGCGAGGCCGTCGAGAGAGAGGTTGCGCTTGGCGCGCAGGCGCAGCAGGTTGCTGGCGACGCGTTCGCCGATGGGATCGTCCGGCGCGCCGGGCGTGTTTTGCTCAGCGTCGAACGCCACGGCGGGCAGGTCCGTGGCGAGCGGCAGGCCCATGGATCAGGCCTCGCGGCGGCCGCTGTCGCGGCTCTGCTGGACAATCTGGAAGGCATCGTAGCCGGCGCGCTGGGCATACAGCATCCACATCAGCTCGGCCTGGCGACGGGCCTGGCGGCGCGTGCGGTGGCGGGCGAGATCGATGATGTTGTCGGTGCGGTCCATGGCGGCTCCAGAAGGCTTGCAAGCAAGCCGGTTGCGGTGAGTTGGAGCTACCTTAGCCGTGATCCTGTTAGAACCAGAAATACTGAATTAGTATTTGGTAATTACTTAATAAGCTATAACGGACGTGAAGGGAAATCCGCCTGGACCGCCACGGACACCGCGTCCGGCCGCCAGAATTCCTGGTCGAACTCCACCAGCAAGCCGTCTTCGGCGTAGTTCAGCCGCTCCAGCACCAGGTTGCTGGCGCCGGACGCCAGTTGCAGCAGTTCGGCGTGGTCGTCGTTCACCGTGCCCAGACGCAGATTGAGCGTGCAGCGCGTCTGTACCTTGCCGAAGCGTTCGCGCAGCACGGTGGTCAGCGAACGGTCCAGGCGCGCGTCGAGCAGGTCCGGGCACCAGCTGGCGAGGAGGGTGTTGATCTCCACCAGCACCGGGCGGCCGTCGATCAGCCGGCGACGGTGCAGGCGGAACACCGGTTCGTCCGGCGATGGCAGGTTCATCCGCGCGGCAAGCCAGGCCCCGGCGCGGCGGCGCTCGGCGCTCAGGCATTCGGTGTGTGGCTCGCGGCCCTGCAGACGCACATAGTCCATGAAGCTGACCAGCCGGGTCGGATCGTAGTCGATGCGCGGCGGGCTGAGGTACCAGCCGCGACGGTTCTCGCGGTAGATCAGCCCCTCGGTTTCCAGTTGCTGCAGGGCCTGGCGCAAGGTCACGCGGGTGCACTCGAAGTGCTCGGCGAGGTCGCGCTCGGGTGGCAGCTTCTGCCCGGCGAGGAAGCGCCCCTGGGCAATGTCCGCGGCCAGCTGGTCGCGGATGCGCGCGTAGTGCGGCGGGATGGCCTGGTAAAGCATGGCGAGCCTCAGGAATGCCCGGCGGCGAGTGCCGGCGGTTCGTCATGCAGTTCCCGCTGCCAGGCCAGCAGACCGTAGATCGCCAGCACCACGAAGCCGGCGTAGAGCCCGGCGGTGAGGTACAGCGCCTTGTAGAAGAATACGCCGGTGTAGAGCACATCGAGGATGATCCACAGCCACCAGCTGGCGACGTATTTGCGCGCGGCCCAGAAGCTCGCCACCAGGCTGAAGGCGGTGAGTGCGGCGTCCATCCAGGGCAGGGCGGCGTCGGTGTGGGTGTGCATCGCCCAGCCCAGGGCGAGCGCACCGACAGCGCCGGCCAGGCAACTGTAGAAAGCCGTTGTCAGGGGCAGGCGTTCCACGCGCACCTTGCCGTGGTCGCTGCCGCCCTTGCTCCATTGCCACCAGCCGTAGAACTGCAGGACCACGAAGACCAGTTGCAGGAGCATGTCGGAGTAGAGCTTCACGCTGAAGAATATCCACGCGTAGAGCAGCACCGCCACTACGTTCACCGGCCAGCACCAGCGGATGCGCCGGGCGGTGAGCCAGACGCCGAGCACGTTGACGATCACCGCAATGATTTCCAGAGCAGACATTGCCGCTTACCTCAGAAGTTGACGCTCGCCGTCAGGCGAGCCGTACGCGGCGCACCCTGGAACAGGTAGCCGTCGCCGAAATATTCACCGACATCGCGCCAGTAGCGCTTGTCGAACAGGTTGTCGACGCTTAGCCGCAGCGTGGTCGGGTAGTCACCGATCCGTGTGCTGAAGCGTGCGCCGGCGTCGTAGACGGTGTAGCCGCCGACCTCCACTGCGCCGTCGCGGTCGGCGTACTTGGCGCCGCTGTAGCGTGCCGCGCCGAGCAGCGACAGCCCCGGCACTTCGGCCAGCGCGTAGTCGGCCTGCAGGCTGGCGCGCAGGCGCGGGACGTTGATCGCCTGGTGGCCTTCGTAGTCGTCCGTGCCGCTATTGACCACTCGTGAGCGGATGGCCGCAACGCTGCCGCTCAATTGCAGCGCGGAGGTTACCCGGCCACTGGCGGACAACTCCAGCCCGCTGTTCTTCTGCTGGCCCTGCTGCACGTAAGTGAAGGTGCCATCGCCGTTGGGACGGGCGAACTGATAGGCCTGGTGGATCTGGAACAGCGCGGCGCTCCAGTCGAAGCCGGGCAGTTCCTGCTTGATGCCGAACTCGACCTGGCGCGACGAGGTGGGCGCCAGGGTGTCGCCGGCGTTGCTGGCGAACCAGGGGGCCTCGCCGCCCAGCGACAGGCCCTTGCTGTAGCTGCCGTAGATCGAGATATCCGCGCGTGGCTTGAAGATCACCGCGCCATTGGGCAGGAACTCCGAGCGGCGGGTATGCCGGGTGGTGTCGCCTTCGCTGTCGAAGGTGCGTTCGTCCAGGCGGACCTGGCGACCGCCCAGCACGACTTGCCACTGGTCATTCAGAGAGACACGGTCGCTGGCGAACAGGCCGTACTGGCGGCTGTCGAGGTGGCGGTAGCTGTGGCCGGGCTCGCCATCGAACGGCTCCACCGCACCGATGCCGCTGTAGATATTGCCGGTGCCGACCCACTCGTTGAGCTCCGGGCGGCTGTCCAGCACCCGGCGGAAGGCCGAGGTGCCGACGGTCAGCTCGTGACGCAGCCAGCCGGTGGCGAACTGGCCGTGCAGGGCGGCTTCCAGCTCGTCGTTGCGGCGGGTGTCGTCCGGGCTGCGGAAGTCGTAGAGGTCGTAGTCGCCTTCCGGACTGAAGTAGTTGGGCACTGCCGAATCGGCGCAACTGGCGGCGCCGTAGCAGCCCCAGGGGAAGGCGCTGTAGTCGTCGATCACCACCTTGCTGCGCGAGGCGCTGAGGGTGCCGGTCCAGGCTTCGTCGAATCGGTACTCGAAGCGCGTGTTGAGGTTCAGCGATTCGATGCGTACCGGGTCGGCCCAGCTCTGGTAGCCGATGCGGTCGTGCGGGCCGATGCCGTGGGGCAGCTCGCTGCCGCCGAGCAACTGGTAGCCCGGCGCCGAGGGCTGGCGACGGTTCTGGTACTCGGCGTCGAACTGCCAGAGGGCGTTGGGCGAGAGGTTCCAGTCCAGGGCCAGGGAGGCAAAGTCGCGATTGCCGTCGGTGTGGTCGATGTAGGAGCGCAAATCTTCATGAGCCAGGTTCACCCGCACGCCGACGGTCTGCTCGCTGTCCAGCCAGGCGCCGACGTCGGTGGCCAGGTAGCGGCCGCCTTCGGCGTCAGTGCCGAGGGTCACCGAACGCACGTCCTGTGGCCGCTTGGTGACGTAGTTGATCACCCCGCCGGGTTCGGACACGCCGCTCTGCAGGCCGGACAACCCTTTGAGCACCTCGACCTGCTCCTTGTTCTCCAACGCTACGTTCTGCTCGCCGGTGATGGTCCGGCCGTTGATCTTGTAGCTGCTCGCGGCATTGAGCGAGTAGCCGCGGATCTCGAAGTTTTCGTAGTAGCCCACCGGCGCGTAGGCCTCGCCGGTGGAGGCGTCGTTCTTCAGCACGTCGCTGAGCAGGCGTGCCTGCTGGTCCTTGAGCAGTGCCTGGTTGAAGACCGAGATGGAGGCGGGCGTGTCCAGCAGTGGGGCTTCGCCGAAGCCGCCCACCGAGGCGCGATTGCTCGCGTAACTCTCGGTGTCATGGCCGATCACCGTGACGGTGTCCAGGGTGGTTTCCTCGGCCTGGCCCGGGCCGCTGGCCAGCAGCACGGCCAGGGTCAGCAGGCTGAGGGGAAATCGTGTGCGCGCAGGGCGCGGCAGGTACTGCATGGAACGCTCCTGAATATCGCCGGGGCGTGCGCCGGGAATGCACGGGGCCGAGCCCCTCCCGCGCGAAACGGATGGCCTTGGATGTGAGACGTGATTGCCCGTGAACGAGCTGTCAGGCCGGAGCTGCTCCGGTGGTCAATGGCAGGGAAGGCTCTGCGGCCCACTCCTGCAGCGAGCCGTCGTAGATGGCGACGCGCGTTTCCCCGGCCAGTGTCAGCGCCAGGGCGAGGGCGGCGGCGGAGATGCCGCCGCCGCAGTACAGCAGTAAGGGCGGTTCGGCCTGACGCAGCCCGGCGATGGCTTGTTCCAGTGCCGCGCCGCGCCGGTAGCAGCCATCGTCGTCGAACAGATTGCGCGCCGGCAGGTTGCGGCTGCCGGGGATGTGCCCTCGGCGGGCGTAACGGGTGACGGCGCTGCCGTCGAACAGGGCGGCGGACAGGGCGCAGACCAGCGTGCCGTCCGCTTTGCCGGCCACGACTTCTTCCACGCCGTGACGGTCGATCCAGAAGCCTTCCCGGTACTTCGCCGGGGTCGACAAAGTGCCGCTTTCCGCCTCGGCGGATTCGCCTTGTTGCAGCGAAAAACCGACAGCGATCCAGGCGCGCAGACCGCCATCCAGCACGGCTGCATCGATGCCCAGGCTGCGCAACATCCACCACAGGCGCGCCGCCCAGAAGCCGTCGCTGCGGTCATAGATCACGATCAGCGAATCGTCGTGAAGGCCCAGCTTCCGCAGGGCGTCCTTCGCCCGTTGCGGATCAGGCAGGGCGAAACTGAAGGGCGCTTGCGGATCGGCCAGCTCGCTGAGCAGGTCGGCATGGCGTGCGCCGCGGATGTGCCCTGCGAGCCAGCCGGCGTGGCCGCTCTCGACTCGGTAGTCGCCGTCGAACCCGGGTGCGGCCAGCTCCACACTGGCGTCCAGCAGGCACAGGCGCGGGTCGTCCAGCAAGGCGGCGAGCCCGTTGGCGCTGATCAGGGGTTCGCTCATCTCAATCCACCTTCGCCGCCAACTGGCGAACATGGTCCAGCAGGCGTTGGCCTTCGCGGCCGAGGAACCAGCGGGTGTGGCCGATCAGGTAGTTGTCGTAGGCCAGCGAGGCGCTCTCGGCCGAGCCGAGGATGCCGTGGAAGTAGATGACTTCGGACAGCGCGAAGTCCGCATGCACCAGTGGCAGCAGCGCGGCCAGCGCGAGCCGGTCGTCACGGCTCAGCGGGCGAACGCTGGCGTAGCCCACCAGCAGCGCGTCGAGGGCGTCGAGATCGGCTTCGGCGGCGCGGCCCTGGTCCAGTTCAAGCCAGGGCACCAGGTTGCGCTCGATGGCGGTGGCCAGGTCGAACAGCGCGAAGCTGCGATCGCTCAGACCGAAGTCCAGCACCGAGACAACCTGCGCGTGCGGGCCCTCTTCGCTCCAGAGCAGGTTGGAGGCGTGCCAGTCGTTGTGTGTCCACAGTGCTGGCTGGCGTTGCAGGTAGGGCAGCAGTTCACGTTGCAGCGGCAGGTGCAGTTCGCGGAGGGATTCCTTCCATGGGCGCGCATGCAGGTACTCGGCGAGGGCGGGAGTCCGCTCGAGCGCTGCTTCGATGGCCGCCAGCGGGTCCGGCGCACCGAACAGGTTCAGGTTGCTCAGCAGCACGCCGGCACTGCGCGAGGGCGCGTCGAAACCTTCGGCGGCGCGGTGCAGTTTCGCCAGCGCGGCGCCGGCAGCGAAGGCGTGGGCGTTGTGCTGGAACGGCGTCCAGGACAGCGCGTCGCGGTACAGGTCCAGGCCTTGGGCCTTCTCGTGGACTTCATAGGTCCAGCCGTCGCGTTCGATAGCGCTGCGGCCCTGCCGATCACGCAGTACCTGCGCCACTGGCGCACCGCGTCGGGCCAGGTGATCGAGGAAGGCGTGTTCCTCCGCCAGCCATGCCGCCGTGCGCACGCGGGGCGAGTGACGTTTGACGAACAGCGTGCCGCTGGGGGACTCCACCAGCGCGGCGGCGGAGAAGGGCCGGGGGCTGTGCCAGGTCAGACGCGCCTCGTCGCCGGCGGCGGGAAAGTCAGCGAGCAGCGCGCGCACTTCCGCAGCGGTCAGCGCCGGCCAGTCGGGCTCCACCGGGTCCAGGCCCATGCCGTGGCTCAGGCGTTTCGTCATGCTGGGTTCTCCACTTGCCAGGCATTGCTGGTGGCGCCGCGCCAGATTTCCGGATCGCGCAGCACACCATAGTCATGCAGCCACTGGGCGTAGGGCTGCAGCAGTTCTTCGCGCTGCTCGCCCCAGCGGCCGTGATGCAGCCAGCTGGGCGCGATGCGCCGCAGGGATTCTGCCAGCATCTCGCGGGGAAAGTAGGGAATGGTGCGTTCATAGACCGGCAGCGCAGCCTCGGGCTCGGCCGCCGCCGCGAGGAATCCGCGTGCAGTGACGGCGAGGAAGCGCCGGGCAATGTCGGCATTGGCGTCCAGCCAGTCTTCACGGGCGCCCAGCAGATAGCTGTGGTAGGGCGGCGCGCCGATCTCGTCCACCGGCAGCACCACGCGGCGCTCCTCGGCGATGGGGCTGGGCAACAGCGCTTCCCAGGCCCAGTAGCCGCCGAAGCTGGCGTCGGCGAGGCCGGCGGCCAGGTCCTCCGGGCGCAGCTCGCGGAAGCCGGCATCGACCAGTTCCACTGCATCCGGGTCGCCGCCATCGCGGGACACCAGGTGGCGCACCATGGCCAGGCCGCGTGGCGTGGGGTTGAGTGCCAGGCGCTTGCCCTGCAGGTCTCGGGGGCGGCGGATGCCGCTGTCGGTGAGGGTCTGGATCGATTCCAGACCGCGATGGTTGATCGCCGCCACGCCGATCAGTGGCTGGCCCAGTTCGCGACGCACCAGCAGACGATTGCTGGGGAACACGCCGAACGCGGCGGCGCCACGCACCAGGTGCTCCAGGGTGTCGCCGTGGTAGGGGTCGTGCACCACCAGCTCCACGTCCAGCCCCGCGTCGCGGTACCAGCCGCGCTCACGGGCGAGGTAGAAGCCGGCCGAATTGGGCCAGGGGTGGAAGTATTCGAGCATGACCCGCAAGGCAAACATGGAACCTTTCTCCGATACGGCCAGCGGCCGGCGACTGCGATGGGGCGTATTGAAGGGTAGCGCAATTGGTATATACCAATATGAATTTCACTGGTTTTTATAATTGGATGGAATAACAGGGTCGTTGGCAGATGGTGCGGGTGCCGTGGGAGACGACAACCCGGTGATTTGTACCAATCGCTCTGGCACGGGCGTCGCGGGTTATGACCTCATGCGATTTAGATATTTATGGTTATAAGAAGTCGGCGATAAAGTAACGCCTTCATCTAAGGCAGTCCGCAAGCAGGACCTCATGAGCCAATCCCCCTGGGGCGCGACGCCCGTACTGACCTTGCCCCAGGGCGAGAAGCAGCCGCTGTCCATTCGCGCCAAGGCGCTGGTGTTCTCCGATCCGCGTTCGCGCCAGCTGCTGGAGTTCCTCGACCGTGTCGGCCCCAGTGAGGTGCCGGTGCTGATCAATGGTGAGACCGGCACCGGCAAGGAGTTGGTGGCGCGCTACATCCACAGCGTCAGCGGTCGCAAGGGCGCTTTCGTCGCGGTGAACTGCGGCGCGATCAACGAGAACCTCGCCGAGAGCGAGCTGTTCGGCCATGAGGCCGGCGCCTTCTCCGGTGCCACGGGCCGACGTGCCGGCTGGTTCGAAGAGGCCGACGGCGGCACCCTGTTCCTCGACGAGATCGGCGACCTGCCGATGCCGCTGCAGGTCAAGCTGCTGCGTGCCCTGCAGGAGCAGGAGATCGTCCGTGTCGGTTCGCGCAAGCCGATCAAGGTGGATATCCGCCTGGTCACTGCCACCAACGTTGACCTGGAACAGGCGGTGGACGCCGGCAATTTCCGCCTCGACCTGTTCTACCGCATCAACGTTGCCCAGGCCCGCGTGCTGCCGCTGCGCGAGCGCCCGCTGGATATCATGCCGCTGGTGGAGCACTTCCGCCGGCTCTACGCCCAGCGCCTGAAGATTGCCGAGCCGATGTTCTCCGAAGCCGCCGTCAGTGCGCTGCTGGACTATGCCTGGCCGGGCAACATCCGCGAACTGGAGAACGTCGTGCACCTGGCGCTGCTGGTAGCGGGGGAGAAGGTGGTGCGGCCCGAGCACCTGAAGTTCTCCGCCGCACTCTCGGGCCAGCGGATCGGTGCGGGCGCGCCGACCGGTCTGCCGCAGGAGATCATTCGCGACCAACTGCAGCGCCTGTTCGACGTGCCGGGTGAAACCCTGCTGCACGACCTCGAAGACCTGATCGTTCGCGAGTCCTTCGCCCACTGCGGCTTCAACCAGCTGCGCACCGCCGCGCTGCTGGGCATCAGCCGCAACGCCATGCGCACGCTGCTGGTCAACCACGGCCTGCTCAAGGGCCGCGCCAAGGCCTGATCAGTCGCGACGGCGCTGGCGCGCGCTGGCCGCGGCAGCATCCCGGCGCAGCAGCGGCAGCAGTTCTTCGCCCAGGTGGATCGCCTCTTCCAGGTGCGGGTAGCCGGAGAGGATGAAGGTGTCGACGCCCAACTGGTGATACTCCTCGATGCGCTCGGCGACTTCCTCGTAGCTCCCCACCAGCGCCGTGCCCGCGCCACCCCGTACCAGGCCGACACCCGCCCAGAGATTCGGCGAGACCTCCAGGTCGCGCACGCCGTGCGCACGGCCCTGGGTCAGGCTGATCTGCCGCGATTGCCCCACCGACTCATAGGCTGCCAGCTGTTGCTGGGCTCGCTCGATGGCATCGCGGGGAATCTCGTCGAGCAGGCGCCCGACATGGGCCCAGGCCTGGCACGAATCCGCGGCGGCGAACACGTGCAGGCGCAGGCCGAAGCGCAGCTCGCGGCCATGGCCGGCGGCCAGTTCGCGCATGCGCAGGATGCGCTCGCGGATCATCGCTGGCGGCTCGCCCCACATCAGGTAGCTCTGCGCATGGCTGGCGGCGATACGCTCGGCTACCTCCGAGGCCCCGCCGAAACAGATGGGCGGTAGCGTGGCTTCGCGGGCGATCGGCACCGGGCTGCCGGTGCGGTAGTGCCGACCATGGTGCTCGCGGCCGGCCCAGGTGGCGCGGAACACGTCGAGGAATTCGGCACTGCGGGCGTAGCGCTCGTCGTGTTCGAGGAAGTCGCCCAGGGCGCGCTGCTCGAAACGGCTGGAGCCGCTGACCAGGTGCAGCAGCAGGCGGTTGTCGCTGAGCTGTTGCAGGGTGGCGGCCTTGTGCGCGGTGTAGGCGGGCAGTTCGACGCCGGGACGCAGGGTCAGGAGGAACTTCAGCCGGCGGACTTCCTGGACCATCAGCGCGACGATCAGCCAGGGATCTTCGAAGCCGCTGGCGGTCGGCACCATGATGCCGTCGAAGGCCGCCTGCTCGGCGGCGCGCACCACCTGACGCAGGTAGTCGAGGGTCGGCGCGCGCTCGCCCTGCTGGAACAGCCCGACCTTGGGCAGGCCGCTGCTGGTGAGGTGGTGCCCGTCGCCGTTGGTAGGCAGGAACCAGTCGATCTCGATGCGTCGGCGTTTGGGTTCAGCGGCCAATCCGGGTGTCCTTTTCAGCTTCGTGGCGCAGCAGCGGCAGGACCCGTTCGCCGAAGCGCAGGACCTCGCGCACCGCGTTGGGTGCCTGCAGGATGATCTGGTGGAGGCCGGCGCCGTGCAGTTCGCACAGGCGGCTGGCGACCTGGGCGTAGCTACCCACCAGTACGGGCGGTTCGCCTGGTGCGGGCAGCCACAGGTTCAGGTGGATCTCGCTGCGCCGGGCGGGGTGCTCGGCGCGCTCGGCCAGCAGCTCGACCACCGTGGCATCGGCGCGGCGGCGTTTGCCCCGGGGCGGGGCGGCGAACGCCAGGGCCTGGCGGGCAGCCTCGTCCCACGCCTGCTCCTCGCTGTCGCGGGCGATGATCCCGAAGCTGGCGATGTGGCCCAGTGTGCGGCCGGCAACCTGTGCCGCGTGGTTCAGGCGGGCGATGGCGTCGCCCAGCTGCGCGACGCCGCTGCCCTGGAGGAAACAGAAGTCCGCGCGGCTGGCGATGCGCTCGGCACCGAGGCTTTCGTCCAGCAGGAGCGGCGTGGGAGGCAGGTCGCGCAGGCCGAGTCCCGCGTTCTCCAGGTGGAAGTAGCGGCCGTTGTGGTCCAGCGGCGTGGCGTGCGCATGCAGCAGGTGCTGCAGGATGTCGAGGAACTCGTCGATGCGTTCATGCCGCTGGTCGCGGTTGAGTACCTCGCCGAAGGCCCGGCGCAGGCTGCCGCGATCACTGTCGGGCAGGTGCAGGCGCACGCGCCCGGCGGATAGCGATTGCAGGCTTTGCAGCGTCGCCGCCAATGCTGCCGGGAGCATGGCCTCGGCCGGCAGGCTCAGGGTCAGGCCGAGCTGCCGGGTGTGTGCGCACAGCGCTGCAGCGACCATCAGGCTGTCCGGCTGGCTGGGCCCGCCGGGCAGGTAGAGGTCGTCGACGCCGGCGTATTCCACGGCCTGGGCCAGTTGCACCCATTCCGACGGTTGCGCCTGCCAGTCCAGACCGCGCCGGGTGCCGCTGGCGCAGAGCTTCCAGGCGAAGCGCAGGCTCATCCGGCGACCGCCAGGCGTTCGCTGGCGCTCGTCCAGCCCAGCGCCGGGGCGATGTCCCGCGCCAGTTGCTCCAGGCGTCGCAACACCTGGGCCTGGCTGGAGCTTTCCGACTGCACCACGGCAATGAAGTAGTCCGCGTAGGGCAGCAGCGACGGGTCGTTGCGCACGCTGGCGATCACCTCCTCGGGATGGCCGTGGTGGACGTTGAGCAGGTGCAGGTGGCTGTCCAGGTCGGCGGCTTCGTCGATCAGGCCCTCACGGATGAGGCGGGGCACGTGCAACTCGATGTCCGCTGCGAGTTCCGCGCGGGACTGAGCCTTGTCGTCAGCGGGAAACACCGCGCGGACCACACCGATGCGCGGCCGCCGGGTTTCGTCCTGCCAGGCGCCGAGATAGGCGTCAGCCAATGGCTTCTGCACGGTCAGTGGGTCATGGGTGGCGGTGCCGAGCAGCAGGCCGTTACCTTGCTCGGCGGCGTACACCGCGCCGGCCTCGCTGCCGTGGGAATGCCAGAGCCGTTCCCGCAGCGCGGCCGCCGGTGGATGCAGGCGAAGCTGCGCCTCGCCGGGCAGCGGCGCGCCGAGCAGGGCGGCCTGCAGCGCACGTTGAGAGTGCTGGAAGTCGTCCTGGCGGCGCTGCGCATCGCGGCCGAAGGCGTTGAACATGTCCAGGTTGGCGCCGCCGCTGCCCAGGCCAAGTTGTACGCGCCCGCCCGACAGCGCGTCGAGCACGGCGGCATCCTCGGCCAGGCGCAGGGAGTCCTCCAGCGGCAGGGTAACCACGGCGGTACCCAGCTCGATGCGCCGCGTGCGTGCGGCAATGGCGGCGAACAGCAGCAGCGGCGAGGGCAACTGGCCGAAGCCGCCGCTCAGGTGGTGCTGGGCGATCCAGCCGCCGTCGAAGCCCAGTGCTTCGGCGAACTCGAACTGCTCCTGCAGGTCGCGGTAGACCTGGCGCGGATCATTGCCGAAGGCATGGGTGAGGAAGCCGAGCTTGAACGGCTTCCGCGGTTTCAGTGCGCTCATGCCGGTATCTCCTGTGCGAGTGCGCGCTGCTGGCGCGGTTGCCAGCCCAGCGCGGGGGCGATGTCGCGGGCGACGGTTTCCAGGTGGCGCAGGGCTTCGGCGAAGCCGGTCGAGGTGGTCTGCACCTGGACGATCAGTTGGTCATCGGCGCCCAGCGGTGCATCCGCACGCAGCTGCTCGGCGATCTTCGCCGGGTCGCCGTGCAGCACGCCGAGGGCGTCGAGCACCGCTTCGAAGCCCTGTGCCGGGTCGGCGTGGCCGATGCCGATGCGGCGCTGGCGTTCGACGTAGGTGAGGATGTCCTGGCGCAGGGTCGAGCCCGCTGCCGCGGCGTCGGCACCGGGGAACACGGCGCGCACGAGGGCGACCCGGGGCGTTCCGGCGTGGGCGGGATTCCAGGCCTGGCGGTAGCGTTCGACCACCTGCGAACGCGGCTCCGCACCGGCGTTAGGGTTGGGCGCGAGGATCAGCCCATTGCCGCGGGCGGCGACCTGTTCGACGCGGGACGTCGCCTCCCACAGGCGTTGTTCCAGGCCATTGGCGGCGGGGCGCAGCACGCGCCCTTCGGCATTCAGCGGCTCGCCGGCCAGCGCCTGGCGCAGGCGCTCCAGGCGCTGGTCGTACTGCGCGTGGCGGCCCTCCAGGCGCTGGCCGAAGGCGGCGAAACTGTCCGGGTCGAAGCCGGCGCCCAGGCCCAGTTGCAGGCGGCCCTGGCTGATCAGGTCGAGCACCGAGGCGTCTTCGGCCAGGCGCAGGGCATTCTCCTGGTTGAGCACGACGATGCCGGTGCCCAGCTGGATGTGCCGGGTTCGCTCGGCTGCCGCGCTGAGCAGCACCAGCGGGGAGGGCAGGCGGCCGTTCTCGCTGGCGAAATGGTGCTGGGCCAGCCAGCCGCTGTCGAAGCCCAGCGCTTCGGCGGCCTCGAACAGTTCCAGGGTCTGCTGGTACAGGCGCGGCTCGAACTGCGGGGCGTACACGCGGTTGAGGAAGCCCAGGCGGAAGCGGCTGCGGAGAGTGTGGCGGCTCATGGTTGGCGCTCCTGGTCGATCTGCCCGAGCAGCGGGGTCAGCGCAGCGCCAAGGCTTTCGCTGGCAGCCGGTGCACCGGGCAGGGCGTTGAACGGGCTGAGGGTGAGGTAGCCCTTGGCGACCCATACCGCTTCGTCCTCGGCGTTGTTCGCGCCCGGCGGCGGCGACCAGGCGAAACCGATGCCCGGCTTGCCGGCCAGCTTCGCGTCGAGCTTGCCGAGGTCTTCGGTGTAGAGGGCGTGGAAGGGCACGTAGCTGCCGATGCGGGTCAGTCGCGCGCCCTGGAGTTTTTCCAGCGGCGGCAGGTTGAGGTTCAGGCCCACGCCTTTGGGCAGCAGCGCACCGTCGGCTGGTCGGTGCTTGTCCAGCGCGTCCACCAGGCGGGTGACAATGGCGGCGATGCGCAGGCTGTCCTGTTCCTTCAGGTCGGCGCTGACCGCCAGGGCGGGCACGCCGGAGAGCACTGCGACGCTGGCGGCGTTGAAGGTGCCCGAGGCGCTGTTGAGGGCGCCGAGGTTGTTGCCGGGATTGGGCCCGACGATGACCAGGTCGGGGTGCGGCAGGACATTCTCCAGCCCCAGCAGCACGGCCATGACCGGCGTGCCGCTGATGCGGATGTCCACCTGCTGGCCGGAGCAGCTCGCGGTTTCGCAGAGGCCCTTTTCGGTGGTGGTGAGGTAGTAGCTGTCGGGATAGGCCGGGTCGTCGTCACGGCCGACTTGTGTCTCGCGCCCGAAAAAGAAGGCACCGCCCCGCGCGCTCTGGTCGCTGTAGGGCGCGGCGATGCGCACGGTGTGCCCGTCGGCCTTGAGCGCGGTGTACAGCGCGCGGATGTTCGGGTGGCGGTAGCCGTCGTCGTTGCTGAGCAGAATGTTCAGCGCGAACGCCGGCTGCGCGAGGGCGCAGCCGGCAGCCAGCAGCAGGGGCGCGAACCTCATGCCGCACTCCCGGCGAAACGGTTGGCCGGGCGCACCAGGCCGAGGTTCTCGCGCAGGGTCGTGCCTTCGTACTCGCGGCGCAGCAGCCCGCGTTCCTGCAGCAGCGGCACCACCTCGTCGACGAAAACCTCGATGCCGCCTGGCAGGTAGGGGAAGAACACGTTGAAACCATCGCAGGCGCGAGCCTGGAACCAGGCATCGAAGGTGTCGGCGATGTCCTCGGCGGTGCCGATCACCGGGTTGCCGCCGGCCAGGCGCAGGTACAGCTGGCGGATCGTCAGGCCCTCGTTGCGCGCCAGTTCCAGCACCTTGTCGCGGCGGCTGCCGCGCTGGCCGGCCGGGGTTTCCGGCAGCGGGCCGTCGAGGTCGTGGGCGGAGAGGTCGATGTCCTCACCGAGGGTGTCGGCCAGCAGGCGCAGGCCGAGCACCGGGTCCACCAGGCTCTGGAATTCCTCGAACAGCGCGCGGGCTTCCTCACGGGTGCGGCCGATGAAGGGGGTGACGCCGGGGAGGATCTTGATGCCGTCCGGGTCGCGGCCCAGCGCGGCGGCGCGCTGCTTCACGTCGGTGTAGAACGCCTGGGCGGCGGGGATGGTCTCGGCCATCGCGAAGATGACTTCCGCCACGCGGGCAGCCAGCGCCTTGCCAGCATCCGAGGCGCCGGCCTGTACCAGCACCGGGTGGCCCTGCGGTGGGCGTGCCACGTTGAGCGGGCCGCGCACCGAGAAGTACTCGCCCTTGTGGTCGAGCACGTGCAGCTTGGCCGGGTCGAAGTACTGCCCGCTGGCCTTGTCCCGCAGGAAGGCGTCGTCTTCCCAGCTGTCCCACAGGCCCTTGACCACGTCGTGGAACTCCTCCGCGCGGCGGTAGCGTTCGGCGTGGTCGATGTGCGCCTCGCGGCCGAAGTTCCAGGCTTCGTCCGAGACCACCGAGGTCACCAGGTTCCACGCGGCGCGGCCCTTGGACAGGTAGTCGAGCGAGGCGAACTTGCGGGCGATGTGGTACGGCTCGTTGTAGCTGGTGGTGGCGGTGGCGATCAGGCCGATGCGGCTGGTGACGGCGGCCAGCGCGGCCATCAGGGTCAGCGGCTCGAAGTGCTCGCCGCGCGCGGTGCGGCTCAGGGCGTCGAGGTGGTGGCCCCAGAGGGCGACCACGTCGGCGACGAACAGCGCATCGAAACGGCCGCGCTCGGCGGTCTGCGCCACCTGCTTGAAGTAGTCGAAATCCAGGCTGGCGTCGGCCTGGGCCTTGGGGTGGCGCCAGGCGGCGACGTGGTGGCCGCTGTTGGCGAGGAAGGCGCCGAGCTTGAGCTGGTCGGTACGGCGGGTCATGTCTTGTCTCCCGTTCGGGCGGGCGCCGCCGGGGCGCCCGCTGGCTTGCGCCGGGTCAGAAGTTGTAGGCCAGGCCCGTGTACCAGTAGCCGCCGGTGGTGCCGTAGGGCGAGAAGTTGCCGTACGGGAAGGCGCCGGAGCTGCTGGGCAGGTGGGTGCGCTCGGGGTAGACGTTGAACAGGTTGTTCGCCCCGGCGGTGAGGGTCAGGTTGCGAGTCAGGTGGTAGTCGACGTTGAGGTCGGTGATCCACTGCGGGTCGAAGGTGCGGTCGTAGACTTCGGCGGTGCCGTACTGGGTGTACTCGCCGTAGCGGGTCAGGTTCAGGCTCACGTCGAACTGGCCGATGCTCCAGTCGGCGCCCAGCAGCAGGCGCGATTCGGGCTGGCCATGCTTGAGGTTGCCCTGGCGCTGGCGGTCGTAGCCGCCGTCCGGGCCGAGGGCGGACTGGGCCACGGAGGAGGCGTGGATCTTGTCGATCTCGGTGGTGTTCCAGTTGAAGCCGGCGTTGTAGCGGATGCTGCCGTAGGCGCCCAGCTCCTGGCGGTAGTCGCCGACGATGTCGA
This sequence comes from Pseudomonas sp. BB438, assembly GCF_057180225.1. Taxonomy (NCBI): domain Bacteria; kingdom Pseudomonadati; phylum Pseudomonadota; class Gammaproteobacteria; order Pseudomonadales; family Pseudomonadaceae; genus Pseudomonas; species Pseudomonas sp. BB438. The sequence goes on along the minus strand of NZ_CM170001.1, from coordinate 4,019,661 downwards.
CGCCACGGGTGGTGGTGTCCAGCGCGTTGGTGAAGTAGGTGACGTACTGGTTGGGGTTGAGGCCGGCGTCCACCAGGATGTTGCGGATGGCGTCGGTGCCGCCCAGGTAGCCGGTCTGGGCGATGCGGTCGCGGATCTTGATCTGGTAGGCGTCGATGGTCAGGCTGCTGGCCGGGGTCGGTTGCAGGGTCAGGCCGACGCTGTAGTTGGTGGATTTTTCCGGTTTGAGCGTGGACGCGCCCAGGGCCTTGGCGACGTCCGAATCCACCGCCACGTTGCGGTAGTCCAGCAGGTTGCCGTTGACGCTGCTCTGCGAGGTCGAGCTGTAGATCTGCTGGGCCAGCGATGGCGCGCGGAAACCGGTGCTGGCGGTGCCGCGCACGGCCAGGATCGGGGTCAGCTGGTAGCGGGTGGAGAGCTTGCCGTTGGTGGTGACGCCCGAACCGTCGTTGTAGTGCTCGTAGCGCCCGGCGAGGTCGACGTGCCACTTGTCGGTGAAGTCCTGGCCGATCTCGCCGTAGCCGGCATAGCTGGTGCGGCCCTTGGAGGCAGCGTCAGCCGGGGTGGTGCCGGCGCCGGAGATGGTGCCGGGGGCGACCAGCGCGCCGTTGGCGCCGTACTGGTAGTCGCCATAGCCGTAGGAGGCGTACTCGCCCTTGCCGATCTTGTAGTTCTCGTAGCGGTGCTCCAGGCCCCAGGAAACCTGCGTCGGCTTTGCCAGGCCGAGGTCGAAGGCGCGGGTCAGGTCGAGGTTGCTGGTCCACTGGCTGAAGGTCTTCACGCCGGTGTCGACGTTGGTCGGCGAATCCGCGCCGTAGCTGAGGTTGTAGGTGTCGGTCAGCGTGGCGCGGGCGTGGTCCTGGCCGTAGGTGGTGGACAGGTCGTAGTCCCAGCCGGCTGCTTCGCCCTTGCCGCCGAAGGCGAACTGGAAGTCGTTCTCGATGAACCGCAGGTTGTCCTCGATGCCCTCGGGGTAGGGCGTCGGGATGCCGTTGAAGCTCGCCGGCTGGTGGAACGCCAGGGGCTTGGACGACTCGCGGTTGGTGTAGGTGGAGAAGGAGTACAGGGTCAGCGCGTCGTTCACCGGCAGCTCGGCGTTGTAGCCGAGGCTGAAGTTCTCCACCTTCGGCAGGCCGGTGCCGTAGTAGGTGTGCTTCTGGCTGGTGTTGCCGGCGGAGTCGGTATAGGGCGCGTTGTCGGAGCGGTCGGAGACGTTCTGGTGCTTGTAGTCCAGGGCGAAGTTGACGAAGCCCTCGTTGCCCAGCTCGAAGCCGATGTTGCCGCTCTGGCGGGCGGTCTCGCCGTCGCCATTCTCGTAGTTCTGGCCGTAGGTGGTGGCCAGGCGGCCGCCGTGGTCGGTCTGTTTGAGTACCACGTTGATGACCCCGCCAATGGCGTCGGAGCCGTACTGCGCGGAGGCGCCGTCACGCAGGACTTCGACGTGGTCCACCAGGGCGGTGGGGATCATGTCGAGGTCGACCGGTTGCGAGCCGGAGTTCAGGTAGGTGCCGTTGTTGAGCAGGGCGCTGTTGTGCCGGCGCTTGCCGTTGACCAGCACCAGCACCTGGTCGCCGTTGAGGCCGCGCAGGCTGATCGGGCGGACCACCGAGGTGGAGCCGAAGCCGGACGAGGCCGGCAGGTTCAGCGACGGCAGCACGCGGCTCAGGGCGCGGGTCAGGTCGCCCTGGCCGGTGGCTTCCAGCTGCTTGCTGGAAATGACGTCCACCGGCGCCGGGCTGTCGGCCAGGGTGCGCGCCTGGCCGCGGTTGCCGACCACCACCACGGTGCTCAGGCGGTTGTCGGTGGTGCTGCCGCTGGTGTCAGCCTCGGCGGCGAGCGCCGGCAGGGCCTGGGTGACGGCGAGGAACAGAAGGCTGTGGGTGAACAGCGTGCGGGCGGTCGATGCGCTCCGGGCACGGGTGACTCGGTTCATGGGTACGCTCCAATGGTGGCTCCCGGCTGGCGCCCGTCTGGGTGGCCGCTGCGGGTTATCGTGTCGACGGCGGTGTGCCGTGTTGGCGAACGGCTTGTTGCTGGGAGGGACTGGTCGCGTTCAGTCGGAAGGCAGGCTCAAGCTCATGGCGCTGACAAGGCAAGCGCTGTGCCATCCTGGAAAGGCCTTGTGTTTCATGGGCTTGCGCGGCGTGTCGGAAATTCCCTGCTGGGTTTGCAGCAGCGCCGCTCCAGGCTGTTGCTTTTCTCCCAGCCGGTGGCGCGGTGGTGATGCTCGTCGGCGCGATGCTGCATTTGCAGCAAGGGGCGCGCAGGCTGGATCGGGCGTCGGGCGGAGCGCTGGCACAGGCCTTGCTCTGTCGCTGCTTTCCCTTGTTCGCCTTAATTGCCTGGAGAGACAGACGCATGCCCGGACCTGGCCCGCGCAACCTGATTACCGATATCCCCGGCCTGTTGGTCGGCCATGCCACCGATGAGCGCGTGCAGAGCGGCGTCACCGTCCTGCGCCCCGACGGGGTGTGGACCGCCAGCGTGGACATCCGCGGTGGCGGTCCTGGCGGCCGCGAGTCCGCCGCACTGGAACCGGAGAACATGGTGGGGCAGCTGCATGCACTGGTGTTTTCCGGCGGCTCGGTGTTCGGCCTGGGCGCGGCCGACGGGGTGAGCGCGGAGCTGTCCGCGCGCCAGATCGGCCTGCACCTGAAGGCCGGTGCGCCGGCTATTCCCATCGTGCCGGCAGCCGTCCTGCACGACCTCGCCAATGGCGGTGACAAGGGCTGGGGCATCGATCCGCCGTACCGCGAGCTGGGCCGCGAGGCGCTGGCCAACCTGGATGTGGAGTTCGCCCTGGGCGCGGTGGGTGCCGGGCGCGGTGCGATGGCCGGGGTGCTGCCTGGTGGCCTGGGTTCGGCCTCGCTGGACCTGGGCGATGGCCTGCTGGTGGGCGCACTGGTGGTGGCCAATCCCATCGGCAGCGTCTACATGCCCGACGGCGAGACTTTCTGGGCCTGGCCCTGGGAGCAGGGCGGCGAGTTCGGTGGGCGCCTGCCGGCACAGCGGATGGACTGCAGCGAGCCGATGCCGGAACTCTCACGGCTCGACTCCATGGGACGCCTGCAGGCCGGGGCCAACACCACCCTGGCCGTGGTGGCCTGCAATGCGCGGTTGACCACCGCCGAGTGCAAGCGGCTGGCAATCATGGCGCAGGACGGGATCGCCCGCGCGGTTCGTCCGGCGCACCTGCCGTTCGATGGCGACAGCCTGTTCGCCATGGCGTCGGGTGACATCGAACTGGTGGACGGACAGCGTCGTCAGGTGGAGCTGTCGCGCATCGGCTCGGCCGCGGCCGATTGCGTCGCGCGCGCCATCGCCCGCGGCGTGTACCTGGCCCGTTCGGGACGCTGATTCCAGACTGTCCCGGCGGGGGCGGGCCAGGCCCGCGATCGCGCCCATGGGGCGCTCCTGCCGGGGCGGTCAGTGGTCGGACAGGTACGGATTCTCGGCCAGCGCACGCTCCACCCGACGGGCCGCGCGCGCGGCTTCCTGGGGCAGTCCGAGGGCGCTGTAGACCCGCTGCAGATGGCGGTTGCCGGGCACGTCCTGGGCGTCGTAGCGGCGCCGCAGCTCCAGTGCCTGCTGCGCTGGCAGCCATTCCCCCGCGCGCAGCTGGGCATCCAGCTCGATCAGTGCAAAGAGATCGCGCTGGGCATGGCTGCCGCCGATTTCGCCCAGGCGCGGCAACGCCTGCCCCAGCCGCCGCGCCGCCAGCGCGTACTCGCCACGGGCATGGGCGTACAGGCCTTCGGCGGCGGGCAGGGTCACGTCGGCCCAGGCCGCCCGGCTGAAGTCCGGCGCCTGGCGTGCCTGCTGGCGTAGCGCCTCGAGCAATTCTCCGGCTTCTTCCTGCCCGGCGCGGGCCAGGCCGTAGAGGTACTGCAGGCTGAGGAAGGGCTGCACGACATCCGCCCGGCGTTCACGCAGGTAAGGCAGCAGTGCTTCCCAGCGCGGGCCGACATCGATGCCGGCGAACTCCAGGCGGGCCAGCAGCGAGACGGCGCCGATCTGGTCCTGGGAGTACTCCGGGAAGATGCCCCAGACATGCCGGTCGTAGATGTCCAGCACGCGCTGCGGGTTGCCGCGCGCCAGGTGGAACAGCGCCAGGTGCCACCAGTTGTGCGTGTACATGAAGGAGTTGAGCCCCTGCCAGCCGGCACTGGCTTCTTCGAGAAACTGGGTGCCTTCCTCGATGCGCCCACGGGTCAGCAGCACGTGGGCGAGGGCGTGTTGTGCCCAGGGTTCCTCGGGCAGCAGTTGCAGGGCATAGCGCGCCGCCGCTTCGGCTTCCTCCAGCAGGTGGCACTGTTCGTAGGCGAAGGCCAGCATGCCGTAGGCCTGGGGTACCTCGTCCGCGCCTTTTACGGCCTTCAGGGCGATTCGCAGCATCGCCGGGGCGTTGCCACGGTTGAATTCGAAGTACTGGTTGAGCTTGGCCGCCAGCAGGTCGCGCGGGTGCTCGTCGAGCAGCAGTTCGCTCAGGCGTAGCGCCTCGGGCAGATCGTCCGCGCTCCAGGCCGCGAGCAGCGCGGTGTAGCGCTCGGCGCGGGGAATGCCGGGGCCCGCTGCCCAGGCCCGTTGCAGGTAACGCGCGGCAAGGCGGGGTGCCTGCGGCGATTCGGCAAACATCATCAGCAGGCCGGCGAAGGCGTTGGCCAGTACCGAGGCGGGGTCGCCGTCGGCGCCGGCGAGGATGTTTTCCGCGCGGGTCTGGTAGGCGAGCACGCCGCCAGTGAAGTCGTCGATGGCCCGTCGGGTGTCGTCGCGCTCGCTGTCGATGGGGTTGCCGAGATAGTCCTGAGTCATGCGCTGCTGCTCCACGGTAGAAGATGCAGGCTAGTCGCAAAGCCTGTGCCAGTCGCGCAGGCCGCGCGGGACGTGGAGCGGCGGGCAGCGACTGCTGCTTTTCGGGCAATGCGCCGGTCGCACTGTGTGATTTGCACCAGCGGCCTGCCGCCGGAGCGCCGCAAGCCCCGCAGCGGCGGGCCTGTGGGGCCATGGCACAGCGCTTGCTCAAGCCCCTGGCAAAGCCGAATCGCGGCGATGATCCTGCAGGAGCTTCCATGTCCAGTCCCACTCTCCGCCTCGCGCCACGGCGCCCCCGTCACGCCCGGCTGCTGGCCGGCCTGCTGGCGGCCGGCCTGGCCATGGCGGGTGCCGCCGCGGCGGAGCCGACCCGTGGCGGCCAGCTTGACCTGGTGGCGCAGCCCGAGCCGCCGTCGCTGTCCCACGCGGTGGTCAGCCACGTCGCGACCCAGTACGTCGGCGGCAAGATCCTCGAAGGGCTGATCACCTTCGACACCGACCTCAAGCCGCAGCCGGTGCTGGCCCGCAGCTGGACGGTATCGCCGGACGGCCTGACCTACACCTTCGACCTGCAGCCGGGCGTGAAATGGCATGACGGCCAGCCGTTCAGCGCCGACGACGTGGTGTTCAGCTTCCAGGACTTCTACCCGGAAGTGGACAAGCGCATGGCGAGTATCTTCGGCGAGTACGTGCAGAGCGTGCAGGCCAAGGGCGCCGAGCAGGTGGTGTTCCAGCTGAAGAAGCCCTTCTCGCCACTGCTGTCGGCGCTGGGCAGCGGCCTGCGGCCCATCGTGCCCAGGCACCTGTATGCCGGCACCGACTTCCGCAGCAACCCTTACAACCTCAAGCCTGTCGGAACCGGCCCGTTCGTCTTCCAGGAGTGGAAGCGCGGCGCCTACATCCGCCTGGCGCGCAACCCGGACTACTGGCACAAGGGCCTGCCGTACCTCGACGGCATCGTCTACCACGTCATCCCCGATGCCGCCGCCCGCGCGGCGGCCTTCGAGCGCGGCGAGGTGCAGGTGTTGCGCAGCGGCGATGCCGATTACGCCGACCTCAAGCGCCTGTCGCAGTTGCCGGGCGTGGCGGCGTCGGAGAAGGGCTACGAGCTGTATCCGGGGCTGGCCTTCCTGCAGATCAACACGCGCAAGCCGGGCCTGGACAACCCCAAGGTGCGCCAGGCGATCCTGTATTCGCTGAACCGTCAGTTCATCGTCGACAACATCTTCTTCGGCACCGGTCACGTGGCAGCCGGGCCGTTCCTCGGCGCGTTCCACGACCCGAAGCTGCGGCAGTACGACTATGACCTGGCCAGGGCCAAGGCGCTGATCGCCGAATCCGGCGTGGACGTCAGCACGCTGCGCGTGCGCCTGCTCAACGGCGAGAAGGGGGGCGCCTGGGAGCGCCTGGCGGAGTACACCAAGCAGGCGTTGCAGCCGCTGGGCATCAAGGTGCAGGTGGCGACCTCCGACGCCGCCACCTGGTATCAGCGCGCCAGCGACTGGGACTTCGACCTGACCTACAACTTCATCTTCCAGATCGGCGATCCCTACCTGACCACCGCCTACCTGTACCGCACCGACTACATCCTCAAGACCTCGCCCTTCGCCAACATCACCGGCTACAGCGACGCCGCCGCCGATGCGCTCTGGCAGCGCATCGCCAACACGCCCGAGGGCCCGGAGCGCCAGACCGTGTATGGCGAGCTGGAGCGCAAGCTGAACGATGACCTGCCGATTGCGCCGATCTTCGAGATGCGCTTCCCGACGCTCTACCAGCAGCGCGTGCACAACCTGATCCGCAGCGCCACCAGCCTCAACGACAGCTACGCCGAGGTCTACCTGGAGCCTGCCAAGCCATGAATGGGTTGCTGTACGCCGGCGCTCGCCTGGGGCGGGCGCTGGCACTGATCGTCGCGGTGCTGGTGGGCGCCTTCCTGCTGCTGCGTCTCGCGCCCGGCGATCCCGCGCTGCTGATGGCCGGCGAGGCGGGCAGCGATGACGCCGACTACATCGCCCGGCTGCGCGGCGAGATGGGCCTGGACCTGCCGCTGCCCGTGCAGTTGTGGCGCTACCTTGCGCAGATTGCCCACCTTGACCTGGGCTACTCCTACCGCAACCAGGAGAGCGTCTGGCAACTGATCGCCGAGCGCCTGCCGGCCACCTTGCTGCTGATGGGGTCGGCCTTTGCCGTGTCACTGACGTTGGGTGTTGCCCTCGGCGTGCTCGCCGCGCGCAGTCAGCAGGGCAGCGGCCGGCTCGACCGCTTCATCGGCCGCGCCGTCTGGGTGCTGTTCGCCACACCGCCGTTCTGGCTGGCGCTGCTGCTGGTGCTGCTGTTCTCGGTGCAGTTGGGCTGGCTGCCGGCCTTCGGCATGCAGAGCGTTGGCGCGGACCTGAGCGGCTGGGCCTGGTGGGCGGATCGCCTCGGGCACCTGCTGCTGCCGTGCCTGTCGCTGAGCTTCCTGTCGCTGGCGATGTACGTCCACCTGACCCGCAGCGCCATGCTCGACATCCTGCCCCAGGAGCACGTGCGCCTGGCCCGCGCCAAGGGGCTGTGCGAAGGACGCATCCTGCTCGCCCATGTGCTGCGCAATGCGCTGGTGCCGGTGGTGACCTTCGCCGGTCTGCAACTCGGTCAGCTCGCCAGCGGCGCACTGCTGATCGAGGTGGTCTACGCCTGGCCGGGCATTGGCCGGCTGCTCTATGACGCGCTCAGCCAGCGTGACTACGCACTGCTGCTGGGGGTGTTCCTGGTGATCTCCTGCCTGGTGGTGGCGTTCAACTTCCTCACCGATCTGCTCTGCCGCCTGCTGGACCCGCGCATCGGCGCGGCGGGGGAGGTGCGATGAACGCCCTGCTGCGTCCCGGCGCCATACTCGCCGCCGGTTTCCTGATTCTGCTGGCCGTTTCGGCCCTGCTGGCGCCTTGGCTTTGCTCGGCCTCGCCCTGGGAAATGCTGGCGCGCCCGCTGATCCCTCCCTTCAGTAATGCCAGCCACTGGCTGGGCACCGACATGCTCGGCCGCGACATCGCCACCGGCCTGCTCTATGGCGCGCGCACGTCGCTGACCGTCGGGCTGCTGGCGACGCTGGCGACGTTGTTGCCGGCGCTGCTGGTCGGCGCCACCGCCGGCTACTTCGGCGGCTGGATCGACGAGCTGCTGATGCGTGTTGCCGAGTGCTTCCAGATCATCCCGCAACTGGTCCTGGCGGTGGTGCTGGTGGCTTTGATGGAGCCCTCGGTGGGCTCGGTCGTGCTCGCCCTGGCGCTGGTGGCCTGGCCGCCGGTGGCGCGGCTGGTACGCAGTGAATTCCAGAGCCTGCGCCAGCGCGAATTCGTCCAGGCGGCTCTGGTGCTGGGGCAGACGCCGGCGCGCATCGTCTTCGTGCAGATCCTGCCGAACGCGCTCTCGCCGCTGCTGGTGAGCCTGACCTTCATCCTTGCCGCCGCAATCCTCACCGAAGCGGCACTGGCCTTCCTCGGCCTGGGTGATCCGGAGGCGATGAGCTGGGGCTACATGATCAACGCTTCGCGCAACCTGCTGCGCGAAGCACCCTCGATGAGCCTGCTGCCGGGCGTGGCGATCCTGCTCACGGTGCTGTCCGTGCAGCGTGTCGGCGAGGCGCTGCGCGAAGCCGTGCAGGCACCTGGAAGCCAGGGAGGACGCCCATGAGTGGCAATCTGCTGGAGGTGCGCGACCTGCGCATCGACCTGCCCGCAGGCGGCGACCGTGCCAGTGCGGTCAGCGATCTGTCCGTCGACCTGGCCGCCGGTGACGTGCTCTGCGTGGTCGGCGAGTCCGGCTCGGGCAAATCGATGCTGGCCAACGCCATCCTGCGCTTGCTGCCGGCCCACCTGAAACCGGTGCGAGGCAGCATCCGCTTTCGCGGCGAAGACCTCGCCGCGCGCAGCGAGGCGGGCATGCGCGAGCTGCGCGGCAAGGACATCGCCATGGTCTTCCAGGAACCCATGAGTGCGCTCAACCCGCTGATGAGCATCGGCCGACAGATCGACGAAAGCCTGCGTGCCCATGGCGTTGCGCAGGCCGCGAAGCGGCGCGAGCGGGTGCTCGACCTGCTCGGCTATGTCGGCCTTCCCGAACCGGAGAATCTTTATCACGCCTATCCCTTCCAGCTCTCCGGCGGCCAGCGCCAGCGGGTGGTGATCGCCATTGCCCTGGCGCTCGAGCCGGCGCTGCTGATTGCCGACGAGCCGACCTCGGCGCTGGACGTCAGCACCCAGGCGCAGGTCCTCGAATTGCTGCGGCGCATCCGTCGCGAGAAAGGCATGGCGGTGCTGCTGATCACCCACGACTTCGCCGTGGTGGAGGCCATCGCCGACCGCGTGCTGGTGATGGAACAGGGCCGCGTCGTCGAGCAGGGCGCACTGCGCGAGGTGCTGGATGCACCGCAGCATCCGTATACCCGGCAGTTGCTGGCGGCGCTGCATCACGGCCCGCGCGGCCCGCGTCGCTTCGATGCGGATGCCGAGCCGTTGCTGGAAGTGGCTGGCCTGCACAAGCACTACGACAGCCGCCAGGGCTTCTGGCGCCGGCGTCGCGTTACCGCATTGGCCGACGCCTCGTTCAGCCTGCGTCCGGGCGAGTGCCTGGGTATCGTCGGCGAGTCCGGCTCGGGCAAGACCACCCTGGGCCGCGCGCTGGTGCGCCTGCTGCGCCCGGACGGCGGGCAGATCCTGCTGCGTGGCCGGGACCTGGCGTCGCTGTCCCAGCGCCGCCTGCGTCCGCTGCGCCAACAGGTGCAGATGGTCTTCCAGGATCCGTTCGCCTCGCTCAATCCGCGCCAGCGTGTCGGTCGGCAGATCATGGCCGGGCCGCTGGCCCATGGTGTTTCCGCCGCCGAGGCGGAACGCCGCGCGCGGGAGCTGCTGGGGCAGGTCGGCCTGCCGGAAACCGCCTTCGAACGCTATCCACGGGATTTCTCCGGCGGGCAGCGCCAGCGCATCGGCATCGCCCGCGCACTGGCCCTGCAGCCCAGGGTGCTGGTGGCTGACGAATGCGTGTCGGCGCTGGATGCGCTGGTGCAGCAGCAGGTGCTGGAGCTGCTGGAAAAGCTGCAGCGTGAGCTGGGCCTGAGCCTGGTCTTCATCACCCATGACCTGCAGGTGGCCGCGCGCCTGTGCGATCGCATCGCGGTCATGCAGGGCGGTCGCATCGTCGAGTTGGGCGAGGCGCAGCAGGTGCTGCACACGCCGCAACATGACTACACGCGCCGGCTGCTGGCCGCGCATCCGTTGCGCCACGTGGAGGAACCCGCATGACGGCGCCGCGACAGATGGCGCTGGGCGCTTTCCTCATGGCCACCGGGCACCACCTGGCTGGCTGGCGACACCCGCATGCGCATGCCGGCGGAGGGCTGGACGTGGCGCACTACCAAGCGCTGGCGCGCACCGCCGAGCGTGGCTGTTTCGATGCGATCTTCCTGTCCGACACCCTTGCCATGCTGCCCGGAAAGCTCGATGCGCTGAGCCGCATGGCGCGCACCGAGCACTTCGAGCCGCTGACGCTGCTGGCGCATCTTGCCGTCAGCACCCGGCACATCGGGCTGGTGGCCACCGTCACGTCCTCGTACAACGATGCGGCGAACGTGGCGGACACCTTCGCCACCCTGGAATCCCTCAGCGGTGGCCGCAGCGGCTGGAACCTGGTGACCTCAAGCAACGCCGAGGAAGCCGGCAACTTCGGTCGCGACCGCCACTTCGAGCACGCCTGCCGCTACCGCATGGCGGAGGACTTTCTCCTGCGCGTGCGTGAGCGCTGGGCCGCCCGTGGTGTCGCGCCGGTGCAGGTGCTTGCAGGGGCGTCGGAGGCTGGCCGGGAATTGGCGGCACGACAGGCCGACGTGCTGTTCACCGCGCAGCCGGAACTGGACGATGCCCAGGCGTTCTACCGGGACATCAAGCAGCGGGTGGCGCGCCATGGCCGTGACCCGGCTGCGCTGAAGGTGATGCCCGGCGTGCTGCCGATCCTCGGTGCCAGCCGCGCGGAGGCCGAGGAGCGCCGTGCGCAGTTGCGTGAGCTGGTGCAGCCGGTGGTCGGGCTGTCGCTGCTATCGGATGTGGCCGGCGGTTTCGATCTTTCGCACGTGCCGCTGGACGCCCCGTTGCCGGCGTTGCCGCCGACCGAATCCGGTGTCAGCCGCCAGCACCTGCTGCTGGAGCTGGCGCACCGTGAAGGCCTGAGTATCCGCCAGCTCTACCAGCGTATCGCCGATGCCCGTGGCCACCGTGTGGTCGCCGGCACCGCCGTGGACGTCGCCGATCAGTTGCAGGCGTGGTTCGAGTCCGCTGCGGCGGACGGTTTCAACATCATGCCGCCTTACCTGCCCGGCGGTCTGAATGATTTCGTCGCGCAGGTGGTGCCCCAACTGCAGCGTCGCGGCTTGCTCCGCCGGCGCTACAGCGGCAATACCTTGCGTGATCACCTGGGCCTGGCCCCTTCGAAGGAGATTGCCTTGCATGGCTGAACACTGGACCCAGCAACTGCCCCGCGTGCGCGGCGAGCAGGTCGAAATCCGCCCCGGCCGGCGTATCAGCCTGGCGCACAGCCTGGGCCACCGGTATCCGCGCACCGTGGTGTTCTTCGCCCACGGCGGTGGCGGCAACAAGGACCAGTGGCGCGAGCAGTGGCGCGAGCTGGAAACCGAGGGCTACAGCCTGGTGGCCTGGGATCTGCTGGGCCACGGCGCCAGCGACAAGCCGCGGCGCACGGCGGAGTACGCCTGGAACGAACTGGTCGCCGACCAGGTGGCGGTACTGCGGCGCTATGCCGGTGAGCGCAATGTTCTCGCCGCGCACTCCTTCGGTACCGGACTGAGCGTTAGCAGTCTGCTGGCGTTGCAGGCCGAAGGGCAGGGCGCGCTGATCGATTCGGCGTTGCTGCTGGGCACCCAGCTCAGTCGTCCGCTGGGGCGTGGCGGTCTGCTGTCGCTGCCGGCGTGGCTGCTGGAATGGTTCCGTCCCGTCCTGTCGAAGGGCTTTCGTGAGCGCGCCTGGCACGCTGACGCCGATCCCGAACTGGTGGACTACGAGGAACGGCTGACCCGCGACAACCGCCTCGATGTGTTCAAGGCGCTGATCAGCCAGGCTTCCTGGCTACCGGAGGCGGAACTGGATCGCCTGCTGCTGCCGGTGCGGATCGTTTCCGGCGACAGCGATGGTCTGACACCCGCCGAGCGCGCCCAGGCCTTGCACCAGCGGCTACCCAATTCTCAGTTCGAGGTACTGGAGAACTGTGGCCACCAACTGATGCTGGAGAAGCCGCAGATCGTCAACCGCCACTTGCGCGAACTGCTCGCCACCCCCTGATCCGGACCTTGTTGAAATGACCGAGACACGCTCGCAACTCACCCGGCAGATCATCGACGCCGGGCGTTTTCTCTACGCCCGCGGCTGGTCGCCGGCCACCAGCAGCAACTACTCGGCGCGCCTGGCGGCCGACCGCGCATTGCTCACCATTTCGGGCAAGCACAAGGGCCAGCTCGGCGAGGACGACGTGCTGGAAACCGACCTGGCCGGCAACAGCCTGGAGCCGGGCAAGAAGCCTTCGGCGGAAACCCTGCTGCACACCCAGCTGTACGCCTGGCGCGCGGAGATCGGCGCCGTGCTGCACACCCACTCGGTCAATGCCACCGTGCTCTCGCGCCTGACCGCCGGCGACCGCCTGGCGCTGGAAGACTACGAGTTGCAGAAGGCCTTCAGTGGCGTCACCACCCACGAAGGCCGGGTTACCGTGCCGATCTTCGACAACGACCAGGACATCGCCCGCCTGGCGGCCAAGGTGCAGCCCTGGCTCGAGGCCCACCCGGATTGTCCTGGCTATCTGATTCGCGGCCATGGCCTGTACACCTGGGGGGCGCGCATGGGCGATGCGCTGCGCCAGGTGGAGGCGTTCGAGTTTCTCTTCGAGTGTGAGCTGAAGGTGCTGAGTCTGCGCCGAGGGCGAGGCTAGGAGGCTTCGACGGTGGCGGGACGGAAGCCCACCACCCGATTGCGCCCGCCGTTCTTCGCCTGGTACAGCGCGCTGTCGGCGGATTGCAGCAGTTCGGCCCAGCTGGCCGGGCTGAACTGCGATGTGCTGGCCACGCCGATGCTCAGGGTCAGCACGCCCAGCGGGCCGTGTTCGTGCGGGACTGCGAGGGCCTGCAGAGCGGTGCGGATATGTTCGGCCAGCGCCAGGGCGTCGGTTTCGTCGCTGTCGCCCAGCAGCACGACGAACTCCTCGCCGCCGAAGCGTGCCGCACAGTCGCCCGGACGCCGCGCCCAGTCGGCGATCACCCGTGCGACGGTCTTCAGTGCCGCGTCACCGGCGGGGTGGCCGTAGTGGTCGTTGTAGGCCTTGAACTTGTCGATATCCATCAGCATCACGGCCAGCGAAGCACCGCTGCGCTGGTAGCGTGACCACTCGTGGCTGGCGCGCAGGTCGAAGGCGCGGCGGTTGTTCAGGCCGGTCAGCGGGTCGGTGCTGGCGGCCTCCCGCAATTCGGCTTCCTGGCGGTCGCGCTCACGCATCTGGCGCAGGGCGAGCAGCGCCAGGCCGATCACCGCGCCGATCAGGGAAATGCCCAGCAGGCCGATCAGACTGGCCCGCCAGTACCAGTCTTCGTAGATCTCGCGGGACGGCAGGGCAACGCTGAAGACCAGCGGGTAGCCGTCCACCGGGCGGAAGTCGTGCCAGCGTTCCTGCCCGTCGCTGCTGGTGTCGAAGAAGTTCTCCTGTCCGTTGCTGCGGTAACGGTCGAAGGATTCGGTCAGCGTCGCGACGGGCTCCGTATCCGGCCAATGCGCCAGCAGTGTGCCGTCGCGCATGTGCAGGCTGACCGTGCCACCATCGCCCAGGTTGAGGTCGCTGAACAGTTCGCGGAAGTAGGCCAGTTCCAGGTTCGCACCGACCACGCCGGCGAAGCTGCCGTCTTCGCGCTCCAGGCGGCGGCTCAGGGCGATGCTGTTGCTCGCGTTGCTGGAGTAGGGAATGTACGGGTGACTGAGGAAGGGCGCATCGGTACGCGAAATGCGCAGCGCCTGGAAGTACTCGCGGCCGGAGAGGTCGATGCGCGCTGGCACTTCCTTGCCGAAGCTGTAGGTGGCGATACCGTCGGCGTTGGTCAGAAAAACCGTTCCCATGCCGCGGGTCGGTGCGGTGTAGGCCCGGAGCAGCAGGTTGCGGGTGTCCATGGACAGACCGCGTATCTCGGGCTGCGCGTGGGCGCGGACCACCGCCTGCAGCGTCATGTCGTAGAGGTCGAGGTTGCGCTGGATGTCGCGCTGCACCAGCAGGGCGATGTTGTGGCCGTTGGCGCTGGCGACTTCCAGGGCGTCGTGGCGCATTTCCAGAATGGCCCAGGTTGACAGCGCGCCGATCGCGCCGGTCAGGCCCAGGCTGGCGAGAAGCAGGGTACTCGAACGGCGGATCGGCATGCCGGTATCCATACAAAGGCGCAAGTGGAGGCGGCCGCACATCGGTGCGTGCCTCAAGGCATATAGCAGCAATCGGCCGGGTTGTCCGGTATTCCCCGGTCGGAGCGCAGCATGCGCGCGATCGCGGGGATGGCCCTCTCCAGCCACTGTTTCCGGGTTTGCGGGCAAAAAATGCTGCCCGGGTGGGCTGCCGCAAGTACCCGCCTTGCGCAGTGCACGGCGCCTCGGTCAGCATGCCGACCGCCTTTCGCCAAAAAAGACTGTCGCCTTATGCGCCGCCTGCCTTCGCTCACCGCCCTGCGGACCTTCGAATCTGCTGCCCGTCACGCGCACTTCGGCCGCGCTGCCGCCGAGCTGTGCGTTACCGACAGCGCGGTCAGCCACCAGATTCGGCAACTGGAAGAGCAACTGGGGGTGACGCTGTTCGAGCGCCAGGGTCGCCAGGTGCAGCCCACCGCCCAGGCGCGGCGCCTGCTGCGCAGCCTGCAGCAGGCGTTCGAGTTGATCGGCACGGCGTGCGACGAACTGCGTGATCCGGGCTCGCAGGCGCAGTTGCACATCGCGGTGACGGTCGAACTGGCGCAGAAGTGGTTGGTCGGCCGGCTGGCGGACTTCGCCGAGCGATACCCGGAGATCGTCCTGCACCTGCACGAGCAACCGCTGGAGGCGCCGGGCCCGGCCGCCGAGATGGACCTGGCGATCACCTACGGCACCGGCCCGGCCGACGCCAGCACCTACTTCGTGCGGCCGCTGCCGACCCTGCAGTTCTTCCCGGTGTGCAGCCCCGGCCTGTTCAACCAGTCACCGCTCAAGCACCCGCGCGACCTGGCCCGCCACTGCCTGTTGCACGACGATCAGGATGGCAAGTCCTGGACTGCCTGGCTGACCACCCACGCCAGCGACATCCGCCCCAGTCGTCATGTCTATCTCGGTCATGCCGGGCTGACCATGGAAGCGGCGGTGCGCGGGCAGGGTGTCGCCATCGGTGACAACCTCACCAGCGCCGAGGACCTGGCCAGCGGCCGGCTGGTGCGCCCGTTCGCTGCGCAGATCACCTCGTTGGGGCAGTACGCGCTGGTCTGCGAGCGCCTGCGCCTGGAGAAGCCGGCGGTGGCGGGTTTCATCGGTTGGTTCACCGAGCAGCTGGCCGACTCCTGAGGCGGGTGGGCTTTGCGTAGGGCGCATAACGCCTGGGGCGTTAGCCGCCGTATTGGCGGATAACCCGTGCGGGTTGTTCGCCCAACGGGTGCTGGCGCTCCCGGCGCAGCGACGGCCCTTTTCATCGCACGGAACACCCCTGTAGGAAAGGGCCACGCCCGCGATCGCGGACAAAGTCCGCTCGCCCTGGGCGCACGCCTGAACCACCGTGAGCCCTGCTCACGGATCGCGGGCATGGCCCGTTCCTACAATGTTTTCATCATTCCGCTGGATAAATGATGAATTGAATTCAGCTATTCCGCGATATTCGTCATTGGTGTCTGCCGCTGTGGGGCGGCAACCTTGCGATCATTCCTGTCCCCGATTCCGGAGTACCGCCGATGTCCCGCACTCACTCGACCCTGCCCAAGGCTGACGGTTTCCGCCTGCCCGGCGAATTCGAACCCAAGGCCCGCTGCTGGCTCGGCTGGCCGGAGCGCACCGATGTCTGGCGCAACGGCGGCAAGCCGGCGCAGAAAATCTGGGTCGACGTGGTGACGGCGATTGCCAGCAGCGAGCCAGTGACTGTCTGCGCCTCCGCCGCGCAATACGCCAATGCCCGCCGCATGCTGCCCGAGCCAGTGCGTGTGGTGGAAATGACCTGCAACGACACCTGGTTCCGCGACAGCGGCCCGGCTTTCCTGGTGAATGACGCCACCGGCGAGATGCGCGGCGTGGACTTCCAGTTCAACGCCTACGGGGGCCTCGATGGTGGCCTCTACTACCCCTGGGATAAGGACGATCAGATTGCACAGAAGATCCTCGAGATAGAGGGCTTCGACCGCTATCGTGCGTCGATCATCGCCGAGATGGGCAGCATCCGCAGTGACGGCCTGGGCACCTTGCTGACCACTGAGCAATGCTTGCTCAACCGCAACCGCAACGCCCATCTGGGCAAGCAAGAGGTCACTCGCCGGCTCTGCGACTACCTGGGTGCCGAGCACGTGATCTGGCTGCCGCGTGGCTGCAAGTTCGACGAAACCGACGGCCATGTCGACGATCTGGCCTGCTTCGTACGGCCGGGCGTGGTGGTGATGCAATGGACGGACGATCGCAGCGATCCGCAGTGGGAGATCTACCAGGAGGCCTACGACGTGCTGCGCAGTGCCAAGGACTCCCGAGGCAACGCGCTGGAGGTACACAAGCTGCCGCAGCCCCGCGTGCTGGAGTGGACCGCCGCCGAAGCCGAAGGACTGGACCAGGTGGATGGCAGCTTCGATCGCCAGGAAGGCACGAAGATCTGTGCTTCCTACATCAACTTCTATACCGGCAACTCGGCCATCGTCATGCCGTTCTTCAATGATCCCAACGACCGCATCGCCCAGGGCGTGCTGGCCGAGCTGTTCCCGGAGAAGCGCGTGATCGGCATCGACAACTCGCGGGAAATCCTCCTGGGTGGTGGCAACATCGGCTGCATCACCATGCCCCAGTACGCGGCGCCGGCGCGGCGCGGCTAAGGTTCAGGCCGGCCCGCCGGGCGCGGGCCCTTCCTCGGGGGATCCGGCTGTATCAACCCAGCCGCAACGGATCGCCACCGGCAACCGTGCGATCCGTCAGGCGAATGCTGTCGCGGCCGCCGCGCTTGGATTCATAGAGCGCTGCGTCGCCTTGCTCGATCAGTGCGGCGAGGCTGGCCGGCGGCTGGTCGAACAGGTTGGCGCCGATGCTCAGGGTCACGGCCTGGGGCGTGGTGAAGTTCTGCGTGGCGGTGCTGTGGAACTGCTCGCGCAGCTTGCCGGCCAGCTCCAGCACCTGCTCGCCGCGGACATCGCTCAGCAGGATGACGAACTCGTCACCACCCAGGCGCGCAGCGACGGCGCGTTCGGGCAACGCCGCGCGGATCATCTCGCTCAGCGCCACCAGCAGGCGGTCACCGGCAGTGTGGCCGTGCAGGTCGTTGACCTGCTTGAAGTTGTCGATATCGATCAGCAGCAGCGCGCCGGGGCGCTCCGCAGAGACGTCTTCGAACACGCGGGGTGCACGGACTTCCAGCGCACGGCGGTTGTACAGGGCCGTCAGCGGGTCCCGCGCGGCAAGGCGTGCAATGCGCTTTTCGCGGCGGTAGCGCTCGGTGCCGGTCATCGACAGGGCAATCAGCATGATCGCCATGGCGCCCTCGACCAGGGAGATCTGGATGATCTCGCCGCGGAAGGCGGCCAGGTCGATCAGCGTGCCGGGGATGATCACCGTCGCGCCCTTGGCGAGGTAGAAGGCGCCGTGCACCAGCAGCACGTAGCGCAGTTGCACCGCGCCCACGCTCAGGGACTTGCCGTGGGGCCGCAGCAGGTAGCTGGCGCGCAGGGACAGCAGGGCGACCAGCCAGGAGTTGGCCAGCAGCATCAGCTTGGACCACAGCGGGCCGCCGTCGGGCAGCGCCAGCAGGGCGATCCAGGTAAGCGGGACGAGCAGCCAGCGGCGTGACAGACGCGCCTCGGTGAACTTCGCCACGCCATGGAGGAAGAACCAGTGCGCGAGCACCAGCAGACCGTTGGCGAACCAGATGCCCACCAGCAGGTAGCCGCTCATGCGCAACAGCGCGAGGGTGGAGCCGATGGTGATGGTGGCGAAGCCTGCGCTCCAGAACAGCAGCGAGCGTTCGCGAACGCTGCGCCACTCTATGGTCAGGTACAGCGCTGCAGCCGCGGCGAGGGCGACCGTGATGGTCAACATGGTGGGTGGATCGAGCGCCATTTTCGGACCGTACTGCACTTGCGGTTAAAAAACGTGATTGTAAGCGCCCTTGCTGGCCTTTCGGTATGCCGGTCGGCCTCATCCGGTCGGGTTGGCGTCGGTCCTGTCGCCTGCCTGGTGGGGCTGGCCGGCACCTCTCCAGCTCAGGTCGGATTGCCAGGCCGGCCAATGGCCATCAGACTGCTCGGGTTTTCGAGCGTTCGCTGTGGGGCTGGGAGGCCCGAAACCGTGGAGAAGCCACCGCGCAGGCACTGGAGCCCGCTCTGGTTCCTGATTGTCGTCGCCAGTTACCTGATCGCGATCCTGTTCACCGTGGCCCTGGCTGGGCTCGGCTGGATCCTGTTCTCCGGCGGCCTGGACCTGACTGTCGTGAAGGAGCGCCGCTACCTGCTGCTGGGCAGCGGTGGCCTGATGCTGGCGGTGTCGGCCTACATCCTGCTGATGTCGATCCCGACCAGCTTCCTCTCCACCGTGCGGCGCGACCGTTCCTGACGCTGCCCGCAGCAGGTCCGTGCAGAGCGCCGGGGAGCGCCCGCGCGGGGCATGCGGCCTCTGCTGCCGGCGAACTTCCTTGATCCCGCTCAGGAGGCGCGTAACGTGGGGGGTGTATCGTGCGGCGGCGACTCGCAGCGACAGACTGCCAGCGCCTCAGGAGCCCGTGTCATGCCCGAATCGATGAGTTTCAACCGCGCGCTGGTGGAGAAGTACGACCGTCCCGGCCCGCGCTACACCTCTTATCCCACTGCGCCGCAATTCCACGGGGCCTTCGCCGCCGACGACTACCGCGCGGCGGCCCAGCGCAGCAACCATCCTGGTGACGAGCGCGGGGCCAAACCCCTCTCGGTGTATATCCATATCCCGTTCTGCAAGAGCCTCTGCTACTACTGCGCCTGCAACAAGATCATCACCCAGAAGACCCACCGTGCCGTGGAGTACCTGGACTACCTCAAGCGCGAGATCGCCATGCAGGCCGCGCTGTTCGACGACAGCCGCAAGCTGACCCAGCTGCACCTGGGCGGCGGCACGCCCACCTACCTGACCAGCGAGCAGCTGGGCGACCTGATGGACAGCCTGCGCGAGCATTTCAACCTCGACGAAAGCGACGCCCACGAATTCTCCATCGAGGTCGACCCGCGCACCATCAGCCGCGAGCGTATCGCCGAGCTGCGTGCCCAGGGCTTCAACCGCCTGAGCTTCGGCGTGCAGGATTTCGACGAGCAGGTGCAGGAAGCGGTCAACCGCGTGCAGAGCGAGCAGCAGGTCTTCGATCTGGTCGCTGCTGCCCGCGAGGCGGCGTTCAAGTCGGTTTCGGTGGACCTGATCTACGGCCTGCCGCTGCAGTCCGTGGCGAGCTTCGACACGACGTTGGCCAAGATCATCGCCCTGCGCCCCGACCGCATCGCCGCCTACAGTTATGCGCACCTGCCCGAGCGGGTGCGTGCGCAGCGGCTGATTCGTCGCGAGGACATGCCGCCGCCGGAGCGCAAGCTGGAGCTGCTGGAGCTGACCATCCAGCGACTGACCGAGGCGGGCTACGTCTACATCGGCATGGACCACTTCGCCCTGCCGGATGACGAGCTCACCGTGGCCCGCAGCAACGGCACGCTGCAGCGCAACTTCCAGGGCTATTCGACCCACGCCGACTGCGACCTGATCGCCCTGGGCGTGTCGTCCATCAGCAAGGTCGGCGATACCTACGGGCAGAACGTGAAGGAGCTGTCGCAGTACTACGCGCGGATCAACGAAGGGCTGCTGCCGGTGCACAAGGGCTATCGCCTGACCGACGACGACTGCCTGCGCCGCGAGGTGATCAGCGCGCTGATGTGCCATGGCCGCGTGGACTATGCCCCGCTGGAGGCACGCCACGGCATTCGATTCGGCGAGTACTTCGAGGGATCGCTGCGGCAACTGCAGGAGCAGGCTGGCGACGGGCTGATCGAGCTGCATGACGACGCCCTGGTGCTGTTGCCCCAGGGCCAGCTGATGATGCGCAGCGTGGCGATGGCCTTCGATGCCTACCTGGGCGGCGGGCAGCAGGAGCGTTTCTCCCGCACCATCTGACGCTGGCGACCGCGGCACGAAGGCCCACCTTTCAGGTGGGCCTTTGCGTTTTCAGCGCTTAACGGCGGTCGACCCAGACGGTCTGCGCGTTGCAGAACTCGCGCACGCCGAAGTGCGACAGCTCGCGACCGAAGCCGCTTTTCTTCACGCCGCCGAAGCCGACGCGCGCATCGCTCGCACTGTAGCCGTTGATGAACACGCCGCCGACATCCAGCTCGGCGGTCATCTGCCGGGCGCGGGCGAGGTCGGCGGTGAAGACCGTGGCGGTCAGGCCGAAGTCGCTGTCGTTGGCCAGTTCCAGTGCGTGACGGGCATCCTTCGCCCGGATGATCGAGGCCACCGGGCCGAACAGTTCTTCGCGGAACGAGGTCATCGCCGGGGTGACGTCCGCCAGCACGGTGGGCTGGTAGAAGTTGCCGGTGCCTTCGACCTTGCCGCCGCCCAGCAGCAGGGTGGCGCCTTCGGCCAGGGTGCGCTGCACCTGGTCGTCCAGCTCGTCGCGCAGGTCGAAGCGGGCCATGGGGCCGATGTAGGTCTGCGCCTGGGTCGGGTCGCCCATCACCAGTTCGCGGGTCGCGGCGACGAAGCGCTCGGTGAAGGCGTCGGCGATGCTGTCTTCGATGATGAAGCGCTTGGCCGCGGCACAGACCTGCCCGGCGTTCTGGAAGCGTCCGGCGACGGCCGCCTTGACGGCCACGTCGAGGTCAGCGTCGGCGAGCACGATGAAGGCGTCGGAGCCGCCCAGTTCCAGCACGCATTTCTTCAGCGCGGCGCCGGCCTGGGAACCGATGGCGGAGCCGGCGCGCACGCTGCCGGTGACGGTGACGGCGGCGATGCGGTCGTCGCGGATGGCCTGGGAGACCAGGTCGTTACCGACGTTGATCACTTCGAACACACCGGCCGGGAAGTCCGCCTGCTGGAAGGCCTGCAGCATCAGGTAGGCGCTGCCCATGACGTTCGGCGCGTGCTTGAGCACATAGGTGTTGCCCGCCAGCAGCGCCGGCACCGCGCCGCGCAGTACCTGCCAGATCGGGAAGTTCCACGGCATCACCGCGAGGATCGGACCCAGCGGGCGGTACTCGATCCAGGCGCGCTCGTGTTCCACGCTGGTGGGTTCCGGGGCGAGCATCTGCGGGCCATTGGCGGCGTACCAGTCGCATAGCCCGGCGCACTTTTCCACTTCGCCACGGGCCTGGGTGGTGGGCTTGCCCATCTCGGCGGTGATGGTGGCGGCAAGGGCATCGGCGTTGGCGCGCAGGGCCTGTCCGAGGCGAACCAGGGCGGCAGCGCGCTGTTCCAGTGGGGTGCGCTTCCAGGTGGCATAGCCCTGGGCCGCGCGGGCCAGGGAGTGCTCCAGCGCCTCGGCCGACTCGAAGGCGTAGCTGTCGATCACCACGCCAGTGGCGGGGTTGCGGGAGATCGCGTGGGTCTGCGGGGTGATGCTCATGGCTCGCTCCGGGAAGGTGGGGGGGAGTGAGTCCAGTGTCGCGTTGAATCATGCTTATGAAAACTGAATAATAATGATGATTACGCTCTCGTTTGGAGAATGATATGGACCTGGTCCAGCTGGAAATCTTCTGCGCCGTGGCGGCTCACAAGAGCATCGCCGCCGCTGCCCAGGCCATGCACCGTGTGCCGTCCAATCTCACGACACGGATCAAGCAGTTGGAAGCTGACCTGGGCGCGGACCTGTTCATCCGCGAGAACAACCGCCTGCGCCTGTCCCTCGCCGGGCATGATTTCCTCGTCTACGCCACGCGCATCCTGGGTCTGGTGGAAGAGGCGCGGGTGGTGGTATCCGGCAAGGAGCCCACCGGGCGCTTCCCCATCGGTTCGCTCGAAAGTACGGCGGCGGTGCGCATTCCGCGCCTGCTGGCGCGCTACCATCAGCAGTACCCGAAGGTGGAGCTGGATCTCTCCACCGGGCCGTCCGGCGAGATGATCGACGGGGTGATCGCGGGCGAGTTGATCGCCGCCTTCGTCGACGGGCCGATCAAGCACCCGGCGCTGGAAGGTGTACCGGTGTTCGACGAGGACATGCTGGTGGTCGCGCCGTCACACCATGCAGCTATCCGTCGTGGCCGGGATGCGGATGGCGAGATGATCTATGTCTTCCGCGACAACTGCTCCTATCGCCACCACTTCGAACGCTGGTTCGCCGCCGATGGCGCGGCGCCGGGCGCCATTCGCGAGCTGGAGTCCTACCACAGCATGCTCGCCTGCGTGAGCGCCGGCGGTGGCCTGGCGGTGATGCCGCGCAGCATGCTGAGCAACATGCCCGGCAGCGCCTCGGTCAGCGCCTGGCCCATGGCCGGCGACTTCGCCCGCCTGAACACCTGGCTGATCTGGCGCAGCGACTCGCGTTCGCGGTCGCTGGAACTGTTCCGTCAACTGGTCGACGAGCAGGCCGCAGCGCTGGACATGGCCGGAGGCGTGGCCGCCCAGGCTTAGTGCCGCGGCAACTGGGTAAAGGTGCGTCGAGAGTCCACCGGGCCGATGCGCTCCAGGGTCCGGCGCCCCAGCAGCAGCGGGTAGAGCATGTCCTTGCGATCGCGCAGGGAGAACTCCTCGACCAGCATCTGCTCGCCGATTCGCACCTCCATCGTCACCACCGGACGATGATCGACCCCGCCGGCGCCGCGCAGCCTCACCCGGCGCACCAGCGGGCGTTCGAATTCCTGGCTGAAGGGTTCGCCGGTCTCACGATCCCGGCCGACCACGCGAAACCGTACCCATTGCTGTGTGCCCCGGCGGAAATAACGGATGTCCCGGGCGTCCATCGACGAGGTGAGTGCGCCGGTGTCCAGCTTGGCCTTCAACGGGATCGCGCCGGGATAAATCCGCGCCTCCTCGATCCAGCCGTTCACGGGGCGGTGCTCGGAGCGGGCCTTCAGCGAGGCAACGAAGGTCAGGACCAGCATGGCGAGCGAGAGAGAATTCAACTCCATGGTCATTCTCCAGGGTATCGCGTGGTGGACGATTCCATGGTTGAGCCCGGAACGTTATGGTCGCGTTAAATCCAGGTCGTGGAACCATCAGTCAAATGGCTCATGGCCATCGTTCCGATGAGTGGTCTGCGACGGTGTCGGCGTGCAGAAGTGCCTATGCTGTTTGGCCAGTGAGATGGACTTCGGACGAGGCAGGGTGGCTATGGCCAGGGTTTTGCTCGCGGATTCGACACCGATAGTGCGCGATGCCTTGCGCACGCTGCTGGAGGAAATGGGGCACGCGGTGCTGGGGGAAGCTGTCGACGTGCCCACGGCGTTGAGCCGGGCGCGCGAGGAGCAGCCGGACCTGGTGATCCTTGAGCTGAGCCTGCCCGGTCCTGGCGGACTGGACCTGCTGCGCCGTCTGCGCGCCCGCGATGCGCGGCAGAAGGTGCTGGTCTACAGCCGGCAGAACCCTGCGCACTTCGCGCCGCTGTGCTTCCAGGCCGGGGCCAGCGGGTTCGTCAGCAAGGGCGAGGACACCTCACTGCTGCGCAAGGCCATCGTCGATGTGCTGGCCGGGCGCGGTCACTTCTCCCGCGAGCACATGCAGCCCGGCGGCGGGGACGTGCTGGCCAGCCTGACCCCGCGCGAGCTGTCGGTGCTGCAGCTGATCGCCGAAGGGCATTCGAACGTGCGCATCGCCGAGCAGTTGCGGATCAACTTCAAGACGGTCAGCACCTACAAGGCGCACCTGCTGGACAAGCTGCACGTCGGCTCCAGCGTGGAGCTGGCCGAGATCGCCCGGCGCAACGGGCTGGTGGGTGGTTATCCGCCCGGTGCCACGGTGGCTGATGCCTTGCCGGCGGAGATCAGCCTGCTGCGTGAACTGGTCGACGCGGCGCCAAACCCGATGTTCGTGCGCGGTGTCGACAGTCGCCTGCTGTTCTGCAACCAGCGCTTCCTCGACTTTCATCAGGTCAGCGCTGACGAAGCCCTTGGCACGGCGCTGGCCGACAGCCCCTGGTTGTCGCCGGAGTACCGGGCGACGGTGCCCGATAAGTTCCAGGATTTGGTCGAGAAAGGCGTCCCGGTCAACGCGACCCTGCGTATCGCGTTTTCCGGCCGCCACCGTGTCGTGCATGCCTGGATGGTGCCCTGTCGCAATGCCAGCGGCCAGCCTACTGGCGTGCTGGGGGGCCTGCAGGACATCACCGACAGCGAGGGCGAGCTGCTCGAATGGCGCGACCGTGCCCTGGCTGCCGAGGCACAGCTGCACCGCGTTCGTGAGATCGACACGGCGATGCTGGAAGAGCTGGGCATGCGCTTCTCGGGCCTCGAGTTGCACCCCGCCACCCCGGGCCTGGCTGGCGTCTTCGAGACGCTGCGACGGCTCAAGAGTACGGTCAATCCACGTGAGGACCGTCCTGTGCCGGCGCTGTTCCCCTGTGATCTGAAATCGGTCATCGAACGCTGCCTTGCGGCGTATCCCGCGTGCCGTTTCGACAACCGCTGCAGCGAGCCCTTGCGAGGTTGGCTGGACGCTGAACTGTTTACCCACTGGATCATTGCCGCCCTGGAAATGCTCGGCGAGCCGGAGCAGGTCACGCTGGCTGCGCGAGCGGTGCGTCAGGGGCAATTGCTGGTACGTCTGGAGCTGGACGGGCAGGGCGGTGCCAACAGCCTCATCCTCCAGCAGTACGCCCTGCGTCTGGCGCTGCGAATGAATGCCCGGATGGGCGTTGAGCGGAACGCAGAGCGCCTGGCCATCGACCTGGAACTGGAGCTGGCCCTGGCGGCCGCCACCTGAGTGGCGAAAAACTCTGATGCGCAGGCGGGAAGGACTCTGAGTTCGCTCCGCGACGACCCTTCCTAGCATGACGGCAACTCGAACCTCTACAGGAGTTGCCACCATGAGCCTTCCTCCGAAAACCCTCGCTACACCTCCGTTGCGCCTGCTCTCGAGTATCGCGCTGGCCCTGCTGGTCGCCAGCGGCTCGGCCTTGGCCGGTCCGGCGCAAACACCCGCACGGGGCGTCTCCCAGCCGTTGGTGCTGCTGGCGCACCAGCAACTGCTCGAAGGCGACCTCGCGTCGGCCCAGGCTCTGTTGCGTGAAGCCGGCGCACAGGGGCAGGGCGGTACTCGCGCCCTTGCCGAACAGGGCTTCATCGAGGACGCCGCCGGCCGCCACATGCGTGCCCGGCAGTTCTACGACGCCCTCAAGGGCAGCGACCAGGCCGCGGTGATCGCCGTGCCGTCGGCGGTCAATCTTGCCGCGCTGGCCCGCTTCGAGCAGGCCGGCAAGGCCTTTGCCCAGCTGCAGAAACACTCGCCCAATCCCCAGCTGCAGGCCTATGCCGGCTTCTGGAACCTCTGGCTGAGCGCTCGTCAAGCCAGCGACAGCGGGGCCAAACCGGCCGCCATCAAGGCTCGGGTGGAAAAGCTCGCCCGTGACATCAAGCCGGTAGACGAACACCAGCGTGCCCTGCTCGCGCTGTTCCAGGGCAAGACCGACAGCTCAGCGGTATTCGCCGAGATCGATGGCCAGCAGGCACCGGATGCGGTCAAGCGCGACCTGCGCACCGAGGCCGGGTTGTTCGCCGGCGGCTACCTCGACTACGTCCGCCAGGACCATGCCGGCGCCCTGCGTCTCTACGAGCGTGCGCTGCAGCAGTCGCGCCCGGCGGCCATGGAACGCCCGCAACTGATCCAGTCCAGCCGCGCCCTGCAGCTGTCCTCCCGTTGATTTCCCCTTGCTGAGTCCAGGGGCAGGTCCCCTGGAAGGAGCTTTTCATGAACAGGATTTATCGTCTGGTGTGGAGCACCACGCGTCATGCGTGGATCGCTGCTTCCGAATTCGCCACGGCGCACCGCAAGTCCGGTCGCAGTGCCCTGGTGGGCGCCGTGGCTGCATCGTTGGTGTGCGCACCCGTGATGCCGGCCTTCGCGGCGACGCCCTACAAGAACGGCTCTGCCTTCGAAAAAACCGTTTCCGGCAATCCCGGCCTCTACGTCAATGACGCCAGCAACGATTCGGGCTGCATCTTCGTCCACGACACCGGGGATACCGGCAGCACCGGCTGGAAATACGACAGCAACAACACCAACTGCCTGACCAGCGACAAGGCCAGTCAGACTGCCCGTGTTCTCTTCTATGGCTCTGGCACCCGCACCGACGGCACTGACTCGCTGACGCTGGGCAACGAGCTGTACGTCAACGGTGGCCGCATCGGCCTGAACAACAAGTTCGGCACCAATCCCACCAACTCCATGGCCATCGGTAACATCGGTACCGATGCCAGCGGCAATCCTACCGGCACTCGCGCCACCGCACAGGACTCGGTCGCCATCGGCAACGATGCCGTTGCCAGCCAGCAGAACGCCATGGCCCTGGGCACCGGTGCACAGGCCAACGTCACCGGTGGTGTGGCCCTGGGTTCGGGCTCGGTGGCCGGCACCGTTGCCGGTCAGCCGGGCTACCTGCCCAACGGCGTGAGCCCGGCCCAGGCCGCGGCCATCAACGCCACCACCAGCACCGTGGGCGCCATTGCCGTGGGTGATGCCGCGACCGGCAAGTTCCGGCAGATCACCGGCCTGGCTGCCGGCACCCTGGACAGCGATGCGGTGAACGTTGCGCAACTCAAAGGACTGGTCGGCAATGCCACCGCCGATGCGGTGATGTATGACAACGCTACCCATAACCAGGTGACCCTGGGGGGCGACTCCTACGACAACAGTACCCACCTGGGCGGCACCACCGTCACCAACGTCGCCAACGGCGTAGGCGATAGCGATGCGGTCAACGTTTCGCAGCTACACGACCTGGCCAATACGCCGATCACCTTCGTCGGCAATGCCGGCGCGGTACAGAAGCGGCTCGGCGAGGCGATCGCCATCGAAGGCGCCGCCAGCACGCCCGGCAGCTATTCGGGGAGCAACCTGAGAACCGAGGTGGACGCCAACGGCAACCTGCAACTGCAGATGGCCGACAGCCCTGTGTTCGATTCCGTGACCACCGGCAATACCTTCATCGACAGCAACGGCCTGACCATCGCGGGTGGCCCCAGCGTGACCAGCGGTGGAATCGATGCGGGCAATCAGCGCATCGTCAATGTCGCGCCGGGACAGATCAGCGACGGCTCCTCCGACGCTGTCAACGGCTCGCAGCTGCACGCGACCAACCAGCAGGTGGATCAGAACACCACGAACATCAGTAACCTGAACACGAACATCCAGAACGGCACGGTCGGACCGGTGCAGCGCACCGGCACGGATACCCTGTCGCTGATCGCTGCCGGAGGTGACGCCTACGCGCCGGGTAGCGCGCAAGTGCTGACCAATGTCGCTGCCGGTTCGATCAGCCCCACTTCCACCGACGCGATCAACGGCTCGCAGTTGCATGAGACCAACCAGAACGTCACTAACGTCGACAATCGGGTAGCCAACGTCGACAACCGCGTCAGCAACGTATTCGGTGATGACAGTGACGCCAACGTCGCCGAGAACGGCCGCGGCATCCGCTATGTGCGCACCAACGACAAGGGCCTGCCGGTGGACGATGCCTATGCCAAGGGGCAGGGCTCCACGGCGGTCGGCTATCAGGCCCAGGCGACCGGCGACAGCGCGCTGGCGCTGGGCCGCAATGCCAACGCCAGCGCCGACAACAGCGTGGCGCTGGGGGCCGGCAGCACCACTACGGCCAACCTTGGCCATCCGGCCTATCGGGCGGGTGGATACCCGGTGATGGGCAACCCCACCGGCGAGGTCTCGGTCGGTTCTGCAGGCGCCGAGCGTCGTGTGACCAACGTCGCTGCCGGCGCTGACGAAACCGATGCGGTGAACGTCTCGCAACTCAGGGGAGTCGCCGATCGAACCGACCAGCTGGCCCAGGACGCCCTGCTCTGGGACCCGACTGCCAACGGCGGCAACGGTGCCTACAACGCCAGCCATGGCGGGCGCGGTCCGAGCAGGATCACCAATGTCGCGGCCGGCGATATCAACGCCAGTTCCACCGATGCCGTGAACGGCTCTCAGCTCTACGAAGTGACCACCCAGATCAACAACATCACTCTGGGGGGCTTCAAGTACTTCCACGCCAGCTCGCAGAAACCCGACTCGGTCGCCAGCGGCGCCGACTCGATCGCTGTCGGCCCGGCGGCTCTGGCTTCCGGCACCTCATCCCTGGCCATGGGCGACGGCGCCAATGCCAGCGCCAGCAACGCCAGCGCGATCGGCAGCAACGCCGCTGCCAGCGGTGCAAACGCCACGGCGGTTGGCACGGGCTCCAGTGCGACTGGCGGCTCCTCGGTGGCCCTGGGGAATGGTGCCTCGGCCAGCGGCGAGCGCAGCTCGGCGATCGGCGCCGGCGCCAGTGCCGAGGCTGCCAACAGCGTGGCCCTGGGCGCCGACTCGGTGGCCGACCGCGACAACAGCGTCTCCGTGGGCAGCGTCGGCAATGAACGGCAGATCACCAACGTCAAGGCCGGTGAGGCTGACACCGACGCAGTCAACGTTTCGCAACTGCGCGAACACGGCGATGCGATCAACAGCACCATCACCAACGTCGACAACCGCGTGACCCAGGCGAAGACCGACATCACCCAGCTGCAGAACGGCACCGATGGCATGTTCCAGGTGAACAACAGCAGCGACCTGCCCAAGCCACGTCCCACGGGCACCGATGCGGTGGCCGGGGGGGCCGGCGCCGAGGCATCGGGCAGCAACAGTGCCGCCATCGGCACCCGCGCACGGGCCAGTGGCGCCAGCGCCACGGCCTTGGGCAACGGTTCCAGCGCCCAGGCGCAGAACTCGGTGGCACTGGGTGCCAACTCGGTGGCCGACCGCGCGAACAGCGTCTCGGTGGGC
The DNA here is from genome assembly GCF_057180225.1 of Pseudomonas sp. BB438. NCBI lineage: Bacteria > Pseudomonadati > Pseudomonadota > Gammaproteobacteria > Pseudomonadales > Pseudomonadaceae > Pseudomonas > Pseudomonas sp. BB438. The sequence goes on along the minus strand of NZ_CM170001.1, from coordinate 3,990,670 downwards.
AGCGCCGGGAGCGAACGGCAGATCACCAACGTCGCCGCCGGTACCGCGCCGACCGACGCGGTGAACGTCAGCCAGCTGCAGCAGAGCATGGGTGACATCTCCAACCAGTTCTACGACTACACCGACTCCCGCTACAACGCGCTGCGCCACGACCTGAAGAAACAGGACGACATCCTCAGCGCCGGCATCGCCGGGGCCATGGCCATGGCGACCCTGCCGCAGCCGCATTCGGCCGGGGCCAGCATGGCCACCGTCGGCTTGGGCAACTACCGCGGCCAGGGTGCCCTGGCGATCGGCGTATCGCGCATCTCCGACAACGGCAAGTGGGTCACCAAGCTGCAGGGCAGCACCAGCAGCCAGGGTGATCCCGGCGTTGCCGTCGGTATCGGTTACCAGTGGTAAGTCATTGCTTCGCGGCCCGGCTCCGGTCGGGCCGCGCAAAGGAGATCAAGATGAACACGTTCACTATCCGCAACCTGTGCACCCTGGCCTTGGCCTTTAGCGGCCTGCTGTTGGCGGCCTGCGGCAGCCACAGCGTGGTTGACGCCCAGGGCCACAGTGCCGATCCGAAATTCCCTGCGATCAGCGACTCCTACCGCCCGCAGGGCAGCTACGTGAACCTGGAGAACCTGGGCAAGGTGCAGCCGGGCATGAGCAAGGCCCAGCTCTACGAGCTGCTCGGTACTCCGCACTTCAACGAAGGGATGTTCGGCGTGCACGAGTGGGACTACGTCCTGCGCTTCCGCCGCGCCGGCCGCGAGGATCTGGTCTGCCAGTACAAGGTGCTGTTCGACAAGGACTTGCAGGCGCAGACCTTCCTGTTCTCGCCGGCCGATTGTCTGGACCAGGCCCGGCCCGTGCCAGAACAGTCCCCGGTGACAACGTCGGTTCCTCTTCCGACACAGCGCGTCACTCTCGGCGGTGATGCCACCTTCGCTTTCGACAGCGCCGAACTCAGCCCTGCCGGCCGCGCCAGCCTGGCCCGTCTGGCCGAGCAACTGAAAGCGCAGCAGCCGTCGCACATCAGCATCACCGGGCACTCCGACCGTCTCGGCTCGCCGGCCTACAACCTTGACCTGTCCCGGCGCCGCGCCGAAGCGGTGCGCGACTACCTGGCCGCCGCCGGCGTGCCGTCTGCCTCGATGCGTGTGCGCGGTGCGGGGGCGGCCGAGCCGGTCGCCGATTGCCCGAGCCTGCCACGCGCCCAACTGATCCATTGCCTGGCGGCCGACCGCCGGGTCGTCATCGAATCCAGCGCCGTTGCGGCGCGTGCCCAAGAGTGAGGACCACACCATGAACATCCCGAGCAAATGGCTGACCGCGATGCTGATTCCCGCCTGCCTGCTGGCCGGCTGCAACGGTTCCGAACAGGCTGCCGCGACCACCGCTGACAGCCATGCATCCACCGCCCAGCAGAGCCTGGGCACCCTGGAGTACCCGGCGCTGCCGGTGATCCGCAACGCGATCTTCAGCATGAGTCCGCTGGTGGACGGCAAGCGCAACCCTGCCGTGATGCAACAGGTCTGCGGCCTGGCCCGTGACGAAACCACCCAGGCCGAGGTCGACCGCTTCGTCGCCGCCAGCGGTGAGACGGCGCAGCACCTGAACGAGACGGGCGGTGTGGCCGCGCTGCTGGTCAGCGGCAATCACACGGGCCAGCAGATCGCCTGCGCCGCCTACCTGGCCACCGCGCCGCTGATCCAGGTCGACGGCAACGAATTCATCGCCCCGAACAAGGGCGCCGATGGCAAGTTGCAGGTCGACCAGGCCCGCCTGGGCGAGGTCATGGCCGTGCGCATGGCGCTGGCGCGCACCGATGCCGAGTACTTCAACCTGATCGCTGAGAAGCTGCAGCAGACGCCGGGTCTCTCCGATTTCCAGTACCAGGCACGCACCCGTGAGCTGTTCTCCGAACTGGCGCCGGCCTACCTCAAGCGCGTGAAGGAAATGATGCCGCCGGCCGGCACCCGTTTCGACCTCAAGCAGATGGATGACCAGCGCTTCGCCTTCGCCACCTCCAACGGCGGCGAGTACGAATACACCAGCGACGGCATGACCCTGCGCCAGGACAACATCACCTGGTACGGTGACGGCCAACTGATGGGCCAGCCGCGCCTGCTGAAGATCGCCTACTACCCGAAGGTGGTGACACAAAACCTGCAACACTGACAGGTGCGTAGAGACGGCGCCGGCCGGGCATCCGACCGGCGCCTCGTGACGTGTGGCCATGGCTTGATCCTGCGTTCCGGCAGCCGGCACGGCCCACGGACCAGCCACTGGCCAACGAACCCTGCGCCAGGAACAACGTACCGAGGGATCGGCCGGGTGCGCCAGCACCGGACAGGATGATCACCGCTTGCCGCTGCGCAGGCGCATGCACTGGCCCGTATGCAGGTTCAGCTGCATCTCGTCCAGCAGCGCCTCGGCATAGGAGCGTGCGAGTGCCGTGTCCTGCTCGGGTGAGCCATCGGCACGGGAGAAGTCGTCGATGCGCAGGCCCTCGGGCATCGGTGGCGCCTCCACCAGCGTCCAGTCCAGGCCGCTCACTTCCAGGCTGCGGGCAAGGCCGGCGCCGAGTTGTTCGTGATGCGCATCGGCGGGTTCCACCAGCCAGCCCCAGTGGCCGACCAGTAGCAGGCGCGGCACTTCTGCACGCAGGCAGCCGTCAATCAGGGCGCCGCATTGCGGCGGGAGGAATTGCGCCGGCTCGTCGAGGAAGGCGAATACCACATCCAGCCCCGACACGGCTTCGCTGACCACCAGCGATGATTCCAGGCTGCCCAGCTTGCAGCGCAGGCCGGGGCGGGCGCGCAGACGGTTGAGGTCCTCCAGCAGCACCGTGACTTCGTACTGGCGATGCAGCGCGCCGGCGATCAGTGCCTGGCCAAAGCTGTTCGACGGCTCGAACACGCCCAGCTTCAGGGTAGGGGTTTCCAGGTTGTGCATGGGGGCTCCTTCGGTGAGGGCGACATAGGCATATCGAAGGAGCTGGGCGGTGAGGGTTCAGTCGATCTGCGCGAACGGCGCTAGGCGCCGCCGGCGCAGTCGGTCGTCGCCTGGTAGCTGCTGGGAGCGACGCCCAGGCTGCGGCGGAACATGCTGGAGAACGCGCTCGGGCTGTCATAGCCCAGCTCCAGCGCCACGCGGGTGACGGGTGTGCCGGCAGAGAGGCGGGTGACGGCGGCGAGCAGACAGGCCTGCTGGCGCCAGGCGCCGAAGGAGAGGCCGGTCTGCTGGCGGAACAGACGGCTGAAGGTGCGCGTGCTGCAATGCAGCTCGGCCGCCCAGAGTTCCGCCGTGACGCCGATATCCGGCGTGCGCAGGAAGTCCCGGCACAGCTCTGCCAGGCGCGGGTGCGCAGGCAGCGGGGCGAACAGCGGCAGGCTCGGCGCCTGGCGCAGTTCGTGGAGCAGCAGGCGGATCAGATCGCCGTCGCGGCCATTTTCATCATGCAGCGCCGGCACCTCGACGCTGGCCAGCAGCAGGTGATGCAACAGCGGCGAGACCGTCAGTGCCTGGCACAGCAGGGTATCGCGCACCGCTACCTGCGGGTCGATGTACAGGCTGCGCGTGCTGACCCCGCGCATCAATACCCGATGCCGCTTGCCGGCGGGAATCCACACGCCGCTGTAAGGCGGGATCACCCAGGCGCCATCCTCGGTCTCCACTTCCATCAGCCCGCTCATGCCGTAGAGGAACTGCGCGCGGCGGTGGGCGTGGGGCTTGAGCAGCGTGCCGAGCGGGTAGTCGGTGCCGATGGCGAGCACGGCGCGGTCGACGTCGTCGACACTGGCGAGCGGGATGTTGAGCATGGTGGTGAGTATGGCTGAGTCGCGATGATTATTCGTCAATCGGCGCAAAATGGCCAATCACCGTGCGACCGACTGGCGCGGCGCGCCTTGTGTAGGGCGATTTGCCGTAGGATCGGTCCGTCACGACTTGCCAGGAGGCGACCATGGGTATCCGCGGAAACGACCGTCAGATCGACAACATCGAGTTCAACGTCAGCGACATCGCGCGCAGCAAGGCGTTCTACGGCAGCGCCTTCGGCTGGACCTTCACCGACTACGGCCCGACCTACACCGAGTTCAGCGATGGTCGCCTCACCGGCGGTTTTACCACCGGCGAGCCGGTTCGCCCCGGCGGTCCGCTGGTGATCCTCTATGCCAATGACCTGGCGCAGACCCAGGCGCGCCTCGAAGCGGCGGGCGCCACCATCACCCGCGCGATTTTCGCGTTCCCCGGTGGACAGCGCTTCCACTTCGTCGATCCGGACGGCTACGAGTTGGCGGTGTGGTCGGCGCAGTGACAACCGGCAGGCTGACGCCTCGCTGAAACGGCCGTTTGTCTGCTCCCCACATCAGGCCGCGCGGTTGCCGGAACTGTCGCTTACCCACTCGGGTCAGGACATCAGAGGGGGTCGCGTGGTGCGACTCGCCCTGACGTCCAGAAAAGCACAGGCCAGCCGCGGCCAAGGGGGAGAACCGCATGCAGCAGTCAGTCGAGCCGGCGTTCATGGCGCCCAGTGAATACCTGACGTCCACCGGCATCGCCGTGTTGATGTCGCCCCGTTACATTGCCCCCGGCAAGGTGGGCGAAGTGCTGCTGTCGCTGGCGAAGGTGCCGGCGGGCGTGTCGCCGCTGGACGTGGTGATCGGACCCTGGGAGTCCCACGAGGAAGCCTTCCAGGCCTCCCACGACGCCGCCGAGCGCTGGGTCGTGCGTCTCGACGACGACGCCTGATACCCGAGGCGCTGCGCCCCGGCCTTGCCCTCGCTGTGGCGCTCAGCGGTAGCGCTGGCGATCGGCCTCGTTGATCGGCCGGATCACCCGTGCCGGGTTGCCGGCGGCCAGCACGCCGTGGGGGATGTCGCGCACCACCACGGCCCCGGCGCCGATCACGCTGTTCGCGCCGATGCGCACGCCGGGCAGGATATTCACGCCCGCACCGATCCACACGTTGTCGCCGATGCTCACCGGGTGCGCGTACTCCAGCCCCCGGTTGCGCCGTTCCGCGTCCAGCGGATGGCCGGCGGTGTAGATGCCGACATTGGGGGCGATGAACACGTTGTCGCCGATGGTGACCCTGGCGCCATCGAGGATCACCAGGTTGACGTTGGCGTAGAAGCGCGCGCCGATCTCGATGTTGAAACCGTAGTCGCAATGCAGCGGGCCCTCGATCACGAAGCCTTCGCCGATGCGGGCGAACAACCCCTTGAGGATTGCGTCGCGGCGCTCGCCGTCATCCGGGTGGCTGCGGTTGAACTCGAACAGCTTCGCCTTTGCCGCGGCGCGCAGACGCAGCACCTGCGGGTCGTGGTTGGCGTCGTAGAGCAGGCCGGCGGCGGCTTTTTCCAGTTCGGTCATCGAGGCAGTTCCTGGTTGCGTTGAAAGGCGTTCGACGTGCGCGGGGCGGGCCGGTTCCCTTCCAGGAAAACAGCCGCCGGGGCTCTACGCCGCGGACAGGACGAGTCCGTCCGTGATTTGTAGTGAATGCTACAAAAAATACGTATTGAAAGTTTCTGGAGCGCATTATACAAATGGGGCCATAACAAGAGGCGCCCCCATGCTCACACTCAAAGATCGCCTGAACACCCCGGAAGTCGAGCTCACCAAGGCCGAGCGCAAGGTCCTGCGCGCCTTGCTCGACGACTACCCGCGCGCCGGCCTCGGGCCGATGTCGCGCCTCGCGCGCCAGGCCGGCGTCAGTGATCCCAGTATCCTGCGCCTGGTGAAGAAGCTCGGCTTCAGCGGTTACAGCGATTTCCAGAACGCGCTGATGGCCGAGGTGGACGACCGCCTGCGCTCGCCGCGCACCTTGCTCGCCGGGCGCCGCGAAGGCATGAGCCGCGATGACGTCTGGTCGAACTACCTGAACGATGCCAGCGAAGGCATCCAGCGCACCCTGGCGCTGACCCAGGCCGACGACGTGCGCCTGCTCGGCGACTGGCTGCTCGACCCGAAGCTGCGCGTGCTCTGCCACGGCGGCCGCTTCAGCCGCTTCCTCGCCGGTTACCTGGTAGCGCACCTGCGCATGCTGCGCGGCGGCTGCCTGCTGCTGGACGACGGCGCTGCGCTGCCCGACCAGTTGGGCGACATCGATCGCCAGACCCTGGTGGTGGTGTTCGACTACCGCCGCTACCAGGCCCAGGCGCTGGGCGTGACCCGCGCGGCCAAGGCACGCGGCGCCCGCGTGGTGCTGTTCACCGATATCTACGACTCGCCGCTGCGCGAGTTTGCCGACCTGATTATCAGCGCCCCGGTGGAATCCCCATCGCCCTTCGACACCCTGGTGCCGACCATGGCCCAGGTCGAGGCGCTGATCGCCAGCCTGGTAGCGCGCATGGACGGCCAGCTCGACGAACGCCTGGAAGGCATCGACCACCTGAGAGCTGCTTTCGGCAGCCACATCCTCGAGGAATGACCGTGTTCAGCTTGCCCCACCAATCGCCCCGTGATCTTCCGTTCACCCGCGGCCAGACGGCCATCCTGTTCGTCGACATGCAGAACGCCTGGGTCATTCCCGGCCGCGATGCCCACGTCGATCCGACGACGCACCGCTACTTCTACGACCGCGTCGAGGCGAGCGTGATTCCCAACCAGCAGCGCCTGCTGGCGGCCATGCGCGAGGTCGGCGGGGAAGTGCTGCACACCATCATCGAGAGCCTCACCGCCGATGGCCGCGACCGCTCGCTGGACCACAAGCTGTCCGATATGCACCTGCCCAAGGGCAGCCCGGACGCGCAGGTGATCGACGCCCTGGCGCCGCGCGAGAACGAAATCGTGCTGCCGAAGACGTCCTCGGGTGTCTTCAACTCCACCGCCATCGACTACGTGCTGCGCAACCTCGATACCCGCCACCTGATCATCTGCGGCGTAGTCACGGACCAGTGCGTGGACATGGCCGTGCGCGACGCCGCCGACCGCGGCTACCTCGTCACCCTGGTCGAAGACGCCTGTGCCACCCACACCGCCGAACGCCACCAGGCCTGCCTGGAAGCGATCAAGGGCTACTGCTGGATTGCCGACACCGACAGCGTGCTGGCCCGCATCGCCGCGCTGGCCTGAGGCCGGGAGAACGTCATGAGTCAGAACAACAACAATCCCGCTCCGATGCGCCTGACCAGCTTCGTCACCACCGACCTCTGCGGCATCACCCGCGGCCGCTCGCTTCCCGAATCCGAAGTCGCCGATCAACTCGCCACCGGTTGCGGCTGGGTGCCCGCCAACAGCGCACTGACGCCCCAGGACATCATTGCCGACGACAACCCCTGGGGCAGCCATGGCGACCTGCGCCTGCTGCCCGACCCGAGCAGCCGGGTGCGTCTTGAAAACGGCCCGGACGCCCAGGCCGCGCCGCTGGATTACTTGCACGGCGACCTGGTGACGACCACTGGTGCGCCCTGGCCGGTGTGCCCGCGCACGCTGCTGCGCGAGGAGATCGCCCGTTACCGCGAGCTGGACCTGCAGGTCACCGCCGCCTTCGAACACGAATTCAATCTGCTCGGCCTGCCGGACGAACACGCCGCCGCCTTCTCCCTGCAAGCCCAGCGGCAGACCGGCAACTTCGGCGGCTGGCTGATGAGTGCGCTGGAGCAGATCGGCGCCGAGCCGGAAATGTTCCTGCCCGAGTACGGCCGCAACCAGTACGAAGTCACCTGCCGGCCGACCCAGGGCGTCGCCGCCGCCGACCGCGCGGTGAACGTCCGCGAAGCCACCCGCGAGATTGCCCGCCAGTTCGGCTGGCGCAGCAGCTTCACGCCGCTGCTGGCGCCCGGCGCCGTGACCAACGGCGTGCACCTGCACCTGAGCCTGCAACGCCTGGACGGCACCCCGGTGTTCTATGACGAGGCCGCGCCGGGCAACCTGTCCAGGCTTGCCGAGCACTGGGCCGCTGGCGTGCTGCGCCACCTGCCGGCGCTGTGTGCGCTCACCGCGCCGACGGCGGTGTCCTACCTGCGGCTGAAACCGCATCACTGGAGCGCCGCCTACGCCTGCCTGGGCTTGCGCAACCGGGAAGCCGCGCTGCGCATCTGCCCGGTGGTTGAGATCGGCGGCAAGCCCAAGGCCCGCCAGTTCAACCTGGAGTTCCGCCCGATGGACGCCACCGCCAGCCCGCACCTGGCCATGGCCGCCGTGCTGATCGCCGGGCGCCTGGGCATGCAGCAGGCGCTGCCGCTGTCCGCCGTCACTGACGTCGACCCGCACAGCCTGAGCGACGCCCAGCGCGACGAGCTGGGCATCCAGCCGCTCCCGGGCTCGCTGGAGGAGGCCCAGCGCCTGTTGCTGGCCGACACCGAACTGTGCGCCCAACTGCCGCCGGAACTGCTGCAGACCTACGCCGCCATGAAGCGCCAGGAGCTGGCCCTGACCCGCGAACTCAGCGAGGAGCAACTCTGTGAGTCCTATGCCACCTTCTACTGAGGCCGGCCTGTACCGGCGCCCGCCGTTCGAGATCGTCAATCCGGGCGGCAAGAGCCCGGTGCTGCTGGTCTGCGAGCACGCCAGCCGCTACATCCCCGAGGAACTGGCCCAGCTGGGCCTGGACGACGCGGCCGCCGCCGAGCACATCGCCTGGGACATCGGCGCGCTGGACCTGGCCCGCGCGTTGTCGCTGCGCCTGGACGCCACGCTGCTGGTGGCCAACTACTCGCGCCTGCTGATCGACCTCAACCGTCCGCTGTCGGCGCCGGATGCGATTCCCGAGCACAGCGAGATCTATCCGATCCCCGGTAACCGCAACCTGAGCGCGGCGGCCCGGCAGGAGAGGGTGGCGAGCCTGTTCGAGCCCTTCCACCAGCAACTGACCGCGCTGCTCGACGAGCGCCTGGCCGCCGCCCGGCCGACCCGGCTGGTCGGCGTACACAGCTTCACCCCGCGCTATCGCGGCGAGCCTCGCCCGTGGGTTGCCGGGGTGCTCTATGCCAAGGCCGAAGCCTATGCCCAGCGCATGGTCGCCGGGCTGCGCCAGGGCGGGGAAGCGATCGGTGCCAACCAACCCTATGTGATCGACCCGCTGGAGGACATGACCGTCCCGGTGCATGGCGACGAGCGCGGCGTGGACGCCGTGCTGATCGAAATCCGCAATGACGGACTGCGGACCCCGCAAGGGGTGGAAGCCTGGGCGGAACGCCTGGCTCCCTGGCTCTGAGAGCCTGTTTACGACCTGCTGCGCGTCGGCCGTAGGGCGTTGAAAAGCGCCCTCAGATGCTCATTTACGGCTCGTAAACTCCGCTCTCCGGGCGCTTTTCGCCTACTACGGCTCTAGCTCGCGAGGTCGTAAGCAGGCTCTGAGGACCCAAGCCCGACCCGATGTGCTGGAGCGGCCGGGCAGGTTCTGAAAACAACAACAATTCAGCGCATGAGCGCCGAACCCTAAAAGCTGCCGTTCCCAGAGGAAGTGCCCCGTGGCTATCGAACAGTTCGGATACAAGCAACAACTCCGCCGCAGCCTGACGCTCGGCGACCTGGTGATCTACGGGATGATCTTCATGATCCCGATCGCTCCCTTCGGCGTGTACGGCTGGGTGCATGCCGACGCCCACGGCATGGTGCCCATGGCCTACCTGGTGGGCATGGTGGCGATGCTGTTCACGGCGCTGAGCTATGGCGCGATGTCCCGCGCGTTTCCCATCGCAGGCTCGGTGTACTCCTACGCCCAACGCGGCATCCACCCCAATGTCGGCTTCATCGCCGGCTGGGTCCTGCTGCTGGACTACCTGCTGATCCCGCCGCTGCTCTACGTGTTCAGCGCGCTGGCGCTGAACCACCTGTTTCCGGCGATCCCCAAGCTGGTCTTCATGCTGATCTTCCTGGTGTCCGCCACGCTCATCAACCTGCGTGGCATCACCCTGGCGGCGCGCTTCAACCTGCTGTTCCTGATCGCCGAACTGGTGGTGCTGGCGATCTTCCTGGCGGTGGGTTACCACGCCCTGGAGGGCGGCCTGGGCAACGGTCGCCTGACGCTCGAACCGCTGCTGCAGCCCGAGCATTTCAACCTCGGCCTGGTGATGAAGGCGGTGTCCATCGCGGTGCTGTCGTTCCTCGGGTTCGACGCGATCTCCACCCTCGCCGAAGAGGTCAAGGGCGACCCGGCCAAGCAGATCGGCCGCGCCTCGCTGATCGCGTTGTTCGTCATGGGCGCCATTTTCATCGTGCAGACCTGGCTGGCCACTGACCTGGCTGCCGGCATGACCTTCAAATCGGCCGACACCGCCTTCTACGAGATCGCCGAAGCGGCCGGCGGCAGCTGGCTGTCGACGCTGACTGCGGTGTCCACCGCGCTGGCGTGGGGCGTGACCGTGTCGATCACCTCGCAAGCCGCCGTCTCGCGCCTGCTGTACTCCATGGCACGCGACGGCAAGCTGCCGCGCGTGCTGGCCAAGGTGCACCCGACGTACCAGACCCCGCACATCAGCCTGTACCTGGTGGGCGTGCTGTCGCTGGGCATCGGCATCTACTTCCTCGACTCCCCGGACGTGCTCACCTCGCTGGTCAACTTCGGCGCGCTGACCGGCTTCTGCCTGCTGCACATCGCGGTGATCAACCACTACTTCATCCGCCAGAAGAGCGGCCGGGTGCTGCGCCACCTGCTGTTCCCGCTGGTCGGCCTGGTGATCATCGCCTACGTGCTGTTCAGCATGAGCCGAGAGGCGCAGGAACTGGGCGCGGGCTGGATCGCCATCGGCCTGGTGTACCTCGCGGTGCTCAGTCGTCGCGGCAACGGCAGCGAGCTGGCACGGGAAATCTGACCGGGTGCGCCGTGCTGTCGCAGAGGGCACGGCGCGCTTTGACAGACGGCAGGGCTTGCCCCATAAAGATCCGGGCCGGTGGGAGCCAGTGCTTTCACCGGCTTTTTCGCCGGGGCCGGGACGCCGGCACGACTCAAGAACCGTCACGAACCAGCGCGAAGCATCATGAGCAGGAAAGATCAGGACAGCACCACGCCCTTCACCCTGGACCGCATCGACGAGGAGATCATCCGCATCCTCCGTCACCAGGGCCGCATCACCTACGGCAAGCTGTCCGCCCTGGTCCATCTCACCCCGCGTCCCTGCCAGGAGCGCGTCCGCAAGCTGGAGCGGCTCGGCATCATCCGTGGCTACGGCGCTGTCATCGACGAGCAGAAGATCGCCTCGGGACTGTCGCTGCTGGTACTGGTCGCGCTGTCCAACCAGAGTGGCCGCACCGCGCAGAGGGCCTTCGAGGCGCGGGTCGTTGCCTGCCCGGAAGTGCTGCACTGCCAACTGATCAGCGGCACCTTCGACTACAGCGTGCGCATGCGCTGCCGGGACATGGAGCACTACCGCGCGCTGACCGAAACCTGGCTGAACGATGAGAGCCTGCACATCGACAAGCTGGTCGCCCACCCCGAGCTGACGACCATCAAGGAGTCCGCCAGCTAGCGCGGCGGACTCGCTTTTCGCCTGCTTTTTTCACCCATGATATTCCCCCGCCAGCGGCCGTCTTGAGCACAGCCGAATCGGCTGTCGTGACCCTCCAATACAGCCGGATCGGCCGGCGAAGCCCTTCATTACAGCCGGGTTTTCTCCGGGGGCGATGGGAGAATCGTGTTGCCCCTCTCCTGAACTGCAGACCTGATCCAGGGCCTCTGCGACGTTGTTGTGCCCGCTGTTCGAGGCATGGTGGAGCGGGGCGGTGCCGTTCGTATACACCGACAGAACAGTCCAATCACAACAATCGGAGGTCCCATCATGACTCGCTTCGTCGACGTCCCCACGATGTCCCAACTGGTCCAGCAGATCGGTGTCGCCCGCTTCATCGGCGAACTTGCCGACACCATCGCCCAGGATTTCGTGCGCTGGGAGTCCTTCGACAAATCCGCCCGCGTCGCCAACCACTCCGAGATCGGCGTGATCGAGCTCATGCCGGTTTCCGATACCGCGCGCTACGCCTTCAAGTACGTCAACGGCCACCCGCAGAACACCCAGCGCGGCCTGTTCACCGTCATGGCCTTCGGCGTGCTGGCCGACGTCGAGACGGGGTATCCGGTGCTGCTCTCGGAGCTGACCGTCGCCACCGCGCTGCGCACCTGCGCCACCTCACTGATGGCCGCCCGTGCACTGGCACGCCCGGATTCGCGACGCATGGCGCTGATCGGCAACGGCGCGCAGAGCGAGTTCCAGGCCCTGGCCTTCCATCACCACCTGGGCATCGAGGAAATCGCTGTCTACGACATCGACCCGCAGGCCACGGAAAAACTGATCCGTAACCTGTCCGACGTCCCCAACCTGAAGATCATCCGCGCCGGCTCCACCGCCGACGCGGTGCGCGGCGCCGACATCGTCACCACGGTGACCGCCGACAAGGCCTACGCGACCATCCTCACCCCGGAGATGATCGAACCGGGCATGCACATCAACGGCGTGGGCGGCGACTGCCCGGGCAAGACCGAACTGCACGCCGACGTCCTGCGCGCCGGCAAGGTGTTCGTCGAGTACGAGCCGCAGTCGCGCGTCGAGGGTGAGATCCAGCAGATGCCGGCGGACTTCCCGGTGACCGACCTGTGGCGCGTGCTGGCCGGCCAACTGGCCGGGCGCGACAGCGCCGAGCAGGTGACCATCTTCGACTCGGTCGGCTTCGCCCTCGAGGACTACTCCGCGTTGCGTTACGTGAACGAACAGGCCAGCCGCCTGGGGCTCGGCGAGCGCATCGACCTGGTGCCGTGGAGCGAGGAGGAGGACAACGATCCCAAGGACCTGTTCCGCTACACCCGCTCCGCCAAGGCGCGCAAAGGGCTGCGCCGCATCGCCTGACGTTCAGCGTGTCAGCTCCGCCTCCGGTGAAATCTCCAGCGGGGGGCGGCTGAGGTCACTGGCGCTCTGCGTGGTGGCAGCGACACGGGCCTTCAGCCACTCGCTGAAGGCCTTCACCACCGCACGTTCGGCCTTCACCGGATCGGTCACCAGGAAGTAGCCGCGGCTGGACTGAATGGTGATGTCGAACGGGCGCACCAGCAGACCACGGGCGAGGGCGTCGCCGCTGAGCAGGTTGTCGCCGATGGCCACGCCCTGGGCGGCAATGCAGGCGGCGATGGTGCAGGGCGCATCGGCGAACAGCACGCCGGAGCGGTGATCGATGACGCTGGCGCCCACCGCGCCGAGCCACAGGCGCCAGTCGGCGAAGTCGTTCATGTGCAGCAGCGTGTAGTGAGCCAGGTCCGCCGGCTGTTGCAGACCGCCGCGCGAGTGGATCAGGCGCGGGCTGCAGACCGGGAAGAAGTGCAGCGCCACCAGTTGCTCCACCCTCTGGTTCGGCCAGTCGCCGTTGCCGTAGGCGATGAACAGGTCGGCGTCGCTGGCGCTGGTGTCCTGCGGCACGCGCGGCGTCACCACGTGCAATTGCACCTGCGGGTACTGCGCCAGGAAGTCACCCAGGTGCTGGCACAGCCAGTAGGTGGCGAAGCCGGGGTTGCAGCTCACGCACAGCGGCCCGCTGACCTGCTGCTCGTCGAAGCTGGCGCCGGCCAGTTGTACCTCCGCGAGGATGCGCCGCACGTCGCGGGCATAGCGCTCTCCCCGATAGGTCAGGCGGATGCCGCGCCCGGTGCGCTCGGTCAGGGCGAAGCCCAGGCGTTCCTCCAGCGTGGCGATACGGTGACTGACCGCGCTGCGGGTGAGGTTCAGCTCCGTTGCGGCGGCAGACACGCTGCCCAGCCGGGCCACGGCGTCCAGCGCCCGCAGGGCGGTCATCGAGGGAAAGTGCATGGGGCGCTCGTTGCTCAATTGGTGAAACTATCCAGACATGGGGTGGCGAAATCCTGCGCTTGTTGCAAATTCCGCTTCACCAATACTAGGCCACACGACATAACAACAGGCAACGATGAGGAAGCCGCCATGTCGAAATTCAAGGCCTACGTCCAGCAGTGGATCGACGAGCACCGCCAGCAGCTGTCCGACTGGCACCAGGTGATCTGGCATTTCGCCGAGCCGGCGTTCCGCGAGTACAAGTCCTGCGCCTGGTACGTGGAGCTGCTGCGCCAGGAAGGCTTCACCGTGGAGGAGGGCAGCGGCGGCATGCCCACTGCCTTCGTCGCGACCTTCACCAATGGCGACGGGCCGACCCTCGCCACCTATGCCGAATACGATGCCGTGCCCGGCAACTGCCAGGCAGCGGCGACCCGGCCGATGCCGCGCGAAGGCCTGTCGAAGTACGCACCGGGCCATACCGACCCGCATTCGGCCCTGGGCATCAGCGCCCTGGGCGGCCTGCTGGCGGCCAAGGCGGCGATGCTGGAATTCGGCATCCAGGGCACCCTCAAATGCTTCGGCGAGCCGGCGGAAAAGCTGCGCGCCTCCAAACCGGTGCACGCCGCCAAGGGCTACTACGACGACCTCGACGCCGCCGTCAGCTTCCATCCCACCTACATGCTGCCGCTGAACAACACCACCACCTGGGACACCCACTGCGGCATCGCCTACTCGTACATCTACACCTTTACCTGCGAAGACCCGCAGAACTGGATCGCCGCCGACCGCTACAGTCCGATACCGCAGAACCACCTGGCGGCTCGTGCTCCTGGCGCGAACGATGCGCTGGTGCACTTCTACACGCTGAACGAAAGCCTGCGTCGCTCGACCCTGCCGTTCACCGGGCTGTGGAGCTTCAACGAAGCCATCCTCACCGCCGGCCAGGCCACTGCCGACAACCTGCCGCCGCACATCTCGCAGATCCAGTACCTGCTGCGCTGCGACTCCATCGAGCAGGCCGAGACCATCTCCACGGTGATGGACAACAACGCCGCTGCCGCGGCCATGGCCACTGGCTGCCAGTGGAAGAAGACCTGGGTCTGCAAGTCCCGTGGTGGGCTGGCCAACCACGCGCTGGCCCAGGCCTGCTACGACAACCTCGCCGCCATCGGTGCGCCGAGCTGGGGAGAGCAGGCCATCGCCGTGGCGCGGGAAATCCAGGCGAACCTGGGCCTTGCGCCCATGGACGAGCCCTTCCTGCCGGCCACCCAGGCGCTGATCGAACCGCAGGAGTGCGAGCGGCAGCTGCGTCTGCAGATGCCGGCCTGGCAGAAGTACCTGACCTCCGACGACTACCCTGAATACACCTGGCACTGCCCGACCGTGCGCCTCTACGTGGCCCGGCCGATGCTCAGCGCGCCCGCCGGCTTCACCTACCCGGACTGGGTGTCGAACGCCCTGGGCGGCATCCGCGAGACCATCGACCCGATGATCGACGTGGCGGCCAAGACCATCGGCTGCACGCTGATCGAGCTGTTCACCGATGCCGACCTGCTGGCCGAGGCAACCCGTGAATTCAACGAGCGCACCGGTGGCGGCATCGGCGGGGAACACTGGCAGGCGCCGTTGCTGCCCAGGGACTTCAAGGTGCCGCACCGTTTCCGCTGGCCGGAGTACATCCGCACGGTGCGCGGCGAGGAGTGGTGGATTCCGGCGCGGGAAGACGAGTGAGCAAGGCGCTTTCGCGCGCGTGACGGCGTCGGCGGGAATTGTGAACGTAGGATGGGTGGGGCCTGCGATACCCATCCTACGTTTGTGCTCCGCCATGCCTCGACAAGCCGCGCTTGAGCCAGCGCACCAGCGCCGCACCGAGTTCCACGGCGCGCGAGCGCGACGGGCAGCCCGGCGTCGAGATCAACTGTGGCAGGAGGAAGCCGACTTCCGCCTCGTTCGGCCCGCAGAAACCCGGTTCGGCTGGTTCGACGAATGCCTCGTCCCACCGCGGGAAGCGTTCGCTCCCGCTTTCGAATGCAGTCGGTGCGTTCATGATCGATTCGCCTCCCTAGAGCTCCAGCACCAGCGGTTGCACGCCGCCATCGTCCTGCGCCGGGATGGCGCAGCAGATCAGTACGCTGCCGGCATCGGGCAGTTCCGCCGGCGGGTTGGGGTAGTGCACCTGGCCGCTGACGATCTTGGTTCTGCAGGTCCCGCAGGAGCCGCCGCGGCAGCTGAAGTCAGGCGCCAGGCCTCGGGCCTCGGCCAGGTCCAGCAGGGTGCCGCTCTCGGGCTTCCAGCGTGCCTCCTTGGCCGAGCCGGCGAAGTACACCGGCACCGGTTCGGTGGCGGCGGGCGGCTGCACCAGCGCCGGTGCCTGGCCGTCGCCCTGGCGCTTGAGTGTCGAGGGGCCGAAGGTCTCGGCGTGGATGCGCGTATCGGCGATATTCAGGCCACGCAGGCCGTCGTAGATCGCCTGGGTGAATTCGCCGGGGCCACAGACGTAGAATTCGTAATCGTCCAGCGGCAGCCGTGTCTTGATCGTCTCGATATCCAGGCGCCCGATCTGTTCGAAGTCGCGGCCGGGCAGAGCATCCGGTTCCGGGCGGCTGAGTGCACGGTGAATCTGCAGTTGCGGCGCGCGCTGGCGCAGCTCGGCGATCTCGCGCTGGAACGGCAGCTGGCCCAGCGTCCGCGCGGACTGGAACAGATACACGCGCCGCGTCGGGCCCGCCGCCAGTTCACGCAGCATCGACAGCAGCGGGGTGATGCCCACGCCCGCGCCGATCAGTACCACCGGCCGCCCGCTGTCGCTCTTCAGGGTGAAGCTGCCCATGGGCGTGCGGACCTGCAGGTGATCGCCCTTGCGGACCTGCTCATGCAGGTGGCGGGAAGCCGGTCCCTGGGCTTTCACGCTGATGCGCAGCTCGCCGTCGGACGGTGCGCTGGAGAGGCTGTAGGTGCGGATCAGCACCTGTTCGTCCACGGACAGGCGCACGGGCAGGTGCTGCCCCGGAGCGAAGTTCACGGCGGCGCCGGCCGGCGGCTTCAAGTAGAACGAGCGAATGTCCTCGCTTTCCGGCTCCACGCACAGCACCTGCCAGTCCTGCCACTGCAGGCGCTGCTCGCGCTCCTGCAGCTTGGCGTCGGCCTCGGCCCAGGTGCCGGTCATCAGGCTGGTCGGCGAGTACTCGCGGAAGCTCCAGCGG
Source organism: Pseudomonas sp. BB438 (assembly GCF_057180225.1). Taxonomy (NCBI): domain Bacteria; kingdom Pseudomonadati; phylum Pseudomonadota; class Gammaproteobacteria; order Pseudomonadales; family Pseudomonadaceae; genus Pseudomonas; species Pseudomonas sp. BB438. The sequence continues at coordinate 3,973,758 of NZ_CM170001.1, read as the reverse complement.
ATCGCCAGGGCGCGGCGGCGCAGCACGGCATGCTGCACGTCCAGGGTCCACAGGCGTTCGGCGCCTTCGAAGGCCGTCAGCAACGGACTGTCGAAGAGGATTTCGGTACGGCCGTGGAGCTGCAGCACGTCGCCGCTCACGAAGTCGACGAAGAGCAGTCCGGCCTGCGGATTGGCCTGCAGGTTGCCGAGGGTGTTGAAGTGCAGGTTGCCGGCGTAATCGGGGATGGTCAGGCGGTTGCCGTCGACCCGGACGAAGCCGGGGCGGCCGCCGCGATGGGAGACGTCCACCGAGCGGTCGCCGTCCTCGTGCTGCACGTAGCTGGCGACGAAGAAGGTGTCGGCATGGCGGATGATCGTCGCCACTTCCTCGTTCAGCGCGCTGAAGTCCTCGCGCGGGGCGCGCTGGCTGTAGCGCTGCTCGTCGCGGCTCCAGTCGCGCTTCTGGATGTACTGCGGGCAGTTGCCGAAGGCGTGCTCGACGGCCACGGTCAGCAGGCCGCCGTCGACCTCGCGGAGGAGGCCGTTCATGCGATTGCGTCGGCGGGTATGCAACTCGATGCCCAGCAGGCCGATGGCATGACCGGCTTGCAGGCCGCTGGCGGCAGGGTCCTGGCTGTCGGGCACGCTGTCGAGCAGCAGGCTTTTCGGATCGGGCGAGGTGACGAAGCCTTCCGCGCCTTCGAGCAGGGTCGCCCAGGGCCGGCCCTGATCATCCACCGCACCGGCGATGATGAAGGGCAGTTGCTGGTAGAACGCGCGGTGCTGGTCGGGCATGTAGTCGCGGATGACTTTCTGGCCATGGACTTCCATGCGCTCGGCGACGCCGACGCGCTCCTGGATCACCTTCTCGCCGGCGTGCCAGGGGGAGGTACGGTGTTTGGGCAACTGGAACATGGCGGGCACCTCGCGACGAAGGGGCTGCCGGGTCAACCCGGCAGCCAGGGTTGCATCAGGCTTGCAGGCCGATGGCGGTGCGCTGCATCGGCACGAAGTGGGGCAGGGCCTCCACGCGGGCCAGCCAGGCGCGCAGATTGGGGTAGTCCTGCAGGGAAACGTTGCCCTCCGGCGCGTGGGAGATGTAGGAGTAGTTGGACACATCGGCGATGGTCGCCTCGGTGCCGGCCAGGAAGGGCGTCCTGGCCAGCTCGCGCTCCATCACCTGGAACAGGGTGTGGGCGCGGGTGATCACTTCCTCGGGGTTGAAGGCGGCGCCGAACACCGTAACCAGCCGGGCGGCAGCGGGGCCGAAGGCGACCTGCCCGGCAGCCACCGATAGCCAGCGCTGCACGCGGGCGGCGCCCACCGGGTCTTCCGGCAGCCAGCGGCCGTTGCCGTACTTCTTCGCCAGGTAGACCAGAATGGCGTTGGAGTCGGCGACGATGACGCCTTCGTCGTCGATCACCGGCACCTGGCCGAAGGGGTTCAGGGCGAGGAAGTCCGGGTGCTTGTGCGCGCCCTTGGCAAGGTCTACCGAGATCAGTTCGGTGGGCAGTTGCAGCAGGGAGAGCATCAGCTCGACGCGGTGGGCGTGGCCGGACAGCGGGTGGCGGAAGAGTTTGATGGTGCGTGACATGTGGGTGACTCCGTTGGCGTGAGGGGGCATGCAGCGCGAGTCGTGCCGTGGCGGTTGCTCGAGCTGATGGGTGAATGCTGCGCCCGATGGTTGACGCGCAGAATCACCAGCGCGGGCAATCCAGCGTTTCAGAATGCGGAAGAATCGGAGTCGTGGTTCCAAGCTGGTGACGATTGCGAGCGGTGAAGGCGCCGACCCTGTCGGCGGATCGCGGGCGTGGCCCGCTCCTGCAGGGAGTGCAGGGGGTTGGCCTGTAGGAGCTGGCCACGCCTGCGACAGCCCAGCACCGTCGCCGTCCGATCGAGGCTCGGACTTACCCGCGCAGCGCCGGGTGCGCCCGCAAGCGCGGCACCACGAAATCGAGGAAAGTCCGCACCCGCGCCGCCGCGCGGCGACCTTCGCGGTAGATCAGTTGCACCGGCAGCCCTGGCGCTGCGTAGTCCTGCAACACCATCTGCAGGCGGCCGCTGCTCAGCTCGGCATGCGCCTCGTGGCTCATGCAGCGGGTCAGCCCGAGCCCCAGGCTGGCGGCGCGGATCGCCGCGTTGGTGGTGCTGCACACCAGACGCGGTAGCAGGCGCACCGAGCGCGGCGCGTCCTGGTGGCGGAAACGCCATTCGCTGACCGCGCCCTGGCTGCCGGAGACAATGATGCCATGCGCCTTGAGGTCCTCCGGCGCTTGCGGCACGCCATGGCGTGCGAGGTAGCCGGGCGATGCGCAGATCACCGGCCGCACTGTGCCCACCGGCAGGGCGAAGCCGGTGGAGTCGGGCAGGGCGCCTATCACCAGGGCGACATCGATGCCGTCTTCCAGCAGGCGCGGCAGGTCCTCCCGGTGGCGGCTGCGCAGGCGCACGTCGGGGAAGGCCGCCAGGTAGTCCAGGGCGATGGGCGCGAAGATGCGGTCGGCCATCAGCAGCGGCAGCGTGATGTCCAGTTGCCCGGCCGGATGCGCCTGCAGGCCGTCGAGCGAGCCTTCCGCCTCGTCGATGCCCTGGAGAATCTGCCGGCAGCTGGCGGCGAAGGCTTCGCCGCTGGCGCTCAAGGAGATGCCGCGTGGGCCGCGTTCCAGCAGCTGGCACTGCAGGCGCGATTCCAGCGCGGCGACCAGGCGCATCACCGTCGCTGTGGACAGCGCCAGCTGTCGGGCGCCGGCGGCGAGGCTGCCGGAGCACGCCACGGCGTCGAACGCCTGCATCTCGCGATAGCGGCTCACGGCTTCGCGGCGTGCAGGGCCGGGTCGGCGCGCAGGCGTTCCGCGCAATGCATGACGAAGCTGCGAACCTTCGCCGGCAGCCGTGCGCCGTCCTGGTAGAGCAGGTGGATCGGCAGTGGCGCCGTGGAGAATTCGTCGAGGACGATCTCCAACTCGCCGCGCGCCACGGCCTCGGCCGCCTGGTACGACAGCACGCGTGTGAAACCGCCACCCAGGCGTGCGGCGTGGATCGCCGCGTTGTTCGAGCTGACCGCGAAGCGCGACGGCGGGCGCAGGGTCAGCGGCCCATCCGGGGTGATGAACTGCCAGTCGGTGAGCAGCACGCTGGTGGCGGCCATCACCACTGGCGCGTCGAGCAGGTCGTTCGGGTGCTGCGGGCGGCCGTGACGGTCGAGGAAGGCGGGGGCGGCGCAGACCACCGGCCGAATGTCGCCGACCTTCAGCGCGGTCAGGCTGCCCTCGGGCAACTGGCCGATGCGCACCGCAACGTCGATGCCCTCGTCGAGCATGTGCACCACGCGATCCACCAGCAGCGCGTTGACCGTCACCTCGGCGTGGGCGTCCAGGTAACTGGCGATCAGCGGAATCAGGTACAGCTCGCCGAACAGCACCGGGGCCGTCACCGTGAGGTTGCCGCGCGGGCGCAGGGCGCTGCCGGAGGCCAACTCCTCGGCGTCCTCCAGCTCCTGGAGGATGCGTCGGCAGTCCTCGACATAGCGCTGGCCGGCCTCGGTCAGCCGCACGCTGCGGGTGCTGCGGGCCAGCAGCAGGGTGCCCAGGCGCTGCTCCAGCGCGGCGATCGCGCGGGTCACACTGGGGGGCGACAGGCCCAGCTGCTTCGCACCCGCGGCAAAACTGCCGGCTTCGGCCACGGCCAGCAGCACTGTCATTTCCTGAAAGCGGTCCATGGGTCACCGTTGTCGCCTTGAGCGGGTCGCCAGACTGTAGTGGGAAGCCGCGGCGGATAGAAGAGCCGGCGGCTTGCGGGCGACATCGGCGTGCTCGCCAGCGCCGTGTGGCTTGACCGCGCCGGGCCTGCTCCGGCACAAGCGCTGGAGGCGCCCGCAGCGAGGCCGCCACCGCCGACGAGCCTTCCTCCATGACCAGCAAGTCCACGGCCACCGCGCTGGCCGCTGCCAACAACCCCCGCCTGGGCATCGCCCTGTGCCTGCTGTCGATGCTCATCTTCGCCTGCCAGGACGGCATCACCAAGGTGCTGGTCCGCCACCTGCCGGTGGCCGAGTTGGTGATGGTGCGCTACTGGGTATTCGTGCTGTTCGCGCTCATCGTCTGCCGCTCCCAGGGCGGCGTTCGCGCGGCCAGCCGCAGTGCCAGTCCCTGGCAGCAGGTGGTCCGCGCCTTGCTGGGCGTGGGCGAGATCGCCCTCTTCGGCCTGGCCCTGCGCTACCTCGGGCTGGCCGAGACCCACGCGCTCTACGCGGTCTTCCCGCTGATGACGCTGGGCCTGGCGCGGCTGTTCCTCGGCGAGCGGATGGTCGGTCGGCAATGGCTGGCGGCGGCGGTTGGCTTCGGCGGCACGCTGCTGATCCTGCGTCCCGGCATGGGCGTGTTCGAGCCCGCTGCGCTGATCCCGCTGGCGGCGGCGCTGACCTTCGCCTTCTTCAACATCCTCTCGCGGCGCATCAGCCAGACCGACTCCTTCGCCACCACCACGCTGTACATGGCCGTGGTCGGCGCCGTGGCGGCCACCGCCGCCGGGCTGCCCGCCTGGGTCACGCCAACGCCACACGAGGCGATGCTGATGTCGATCGTCGCCGTCTCCGGGGTGATCGCCCAGTTGCTGCTGATCCAGGCGCTGAAGTACGCCCAGGCCTCGACACTGCAGCCGTTCAACTATTCGCTGCTGGCCTTCGCCACGCTGATCGGTCTCGTCGTCTTTGGCGAGGCACCGACGCTCTGGACGATCACCGGCGCGCTGCTGATCCTGCTGGCGGGGTTGTATTCGATCCGGCCGAAGGGTTAGCCCCTGACGCCTCTGCGCTGGGCTGTCGCAGGCATGGCCAGCTCCCACACCAGCCTCGTACGCCGTGCCCCCCGGGCCGTACCCGCGAACGGCGGACAACGTCCGCCGTCAACCAGGCGCACCAGCCTCCCGATAGACACCATGGTGCACTGTCCGCCTCCCATCCGGCGTGGTGTCATTCCCGGCAAGGGCAAGCCGGCCAGCGTTCCGGGAGCCCCGCAGCCTGAACGTGCGTGGCCCAGCCGCCGCACGCTCATCCCACCAGGCGAACCCGTCGAACCGTGAGGTCTCCATGCTCCTACCCCTTTGCACCTGGTCCGAAATCGAGCAGTTCCTTGGCCGCAGCCGGACCATCGTCATTCCCATCGGCTCCAACGAGCAGCATGGCCCCATCGGCCTGCTGGGGACCGACTGGATGTGCCCGGAAATCATCGCCCACGAAGCGCAGAAGTCGGCGGATATCCTTATCGCGCCGACCTTCAATATCGGCATGGCGCAGCATCACCTGGGCTTCCCCGGTACCATCACGCTGCGCCCCTCGACCTTCATCGCTGCCATCTGCGACTGGGTGAGTTCCCTGACGGCCCACGGCTTCGAGAAGATCCTCTTCCTCAATGGTCACGGCGGCAACGTCGCTTCCATCGAGGCGGCCTTCTCCGAGCTCTACGCCCAGGCCAGTTTCGCCCGGCGCCCGGCCGGCTTCGCCCTGAAGCTGTGCAACTGGTGGGACCTGGAAGGTGTCGGCGAACTGGCCAACCGGCAGTTCCCGAAAGGCCACGGCATCCACGCGACGCCGTCGGAGATCGCCGTCACCCAGTGGGCCTACCCGCAGTACATCAAGTCGGCCGAGTACTCGCCACCGATCGCCAACTGGGGCCCGATCCGCGAGGCGGCGGACTTCCGCGCACGTCATCCGGATGGCCGCATGGGCTCCGATCCGGGCCTGGCCTCGCCGGAGAAAGGTCGCGAACTGGTGCTGCTGGCCGCCCAGGGACTGGTGCAGGCGGTCGAGGCGTTCAGCGGGGAAACGTCGCCGTTCTGAGCAGCGCCTGACCCCGCCTTACTCCCCGGAAACCCGAGCCTCGCTCGGGTTTCTGCTTTCTGCGGAACGCTCCAGACGTGCGGCTAACAAGAGCTAACAGCAGATAACTCGCCTGATTGCGCCGGCCTTGTCACGCTGGCAATCGGGTGTCATTGGCTAATCAGGGAGGCCTCCATGACCAAGCATGATGGCTGCATGAATCTGGCGGGGCGGCGCAGCAATGCAGAGTTCGGCGCGTTGATCCACGGGTCCGGCGAGCCCGGGGAGACGGTATCGCGGCAGTTGTACATGGCGGTGCTGCCGCTGCTCATCGCCTTCTTCGAGGGCCAGGCACAGGCCGGCCGCATCGATCAGGGAGACATGGGCGACCTGTTGCGCGCCACCCTTCGGCAGGTGGACCGACAGCGCGCCAGCTACGATCCGGCGACACCCTTTCGCGCGTGGCTGCTGGAACTGGCCCGGCATGCGCTGAGCGCCCACCGGCTCGCGGCGCCAGTCGGACTGCCCGCAGGTTGCGAGCCGACCAGAACACCTCGGCGCAGGCGTACCGCCGCCGCCCACTGAGTCCACGTTTTCAGGAAGTACCGATGCAGTCGATCGAGAAGGTTCTCTATACCGCCCGAGTCCATACCCGTGGCGGTCGTGATGGTGAAGCACGCAGTGATGATGGTCGGTTGCAGGTCCGGTTGACCCCGCCGGGGGCGCCGGGGCAAGGCAGCAATCCCGAGCAGTTGTTCGCCGCCGGCTGGTCAGCCTGCTTCATCGGCGCGCTGCGTCATGCCGCCAATGCGCGCAAGCAGGAACTCCCGGCAGACACGACGGTGGACGCGGAGGTGGAGCTGATGCATGGCGAGAATGGCTTCTTCCTGCGCGCGCGCCTGGCGATCCAGCTGCCGGGCCTGGACCCCGAGCTGGCGCAACGGCTGGTGAATGCCGCGCACCAGAGCTGTCCGTACTCCAAGGCGCTGCGCAACAACGTCGACGTCACCCTGACCCTGCGCTGAGCCGTCGCCGACGGCCTGTTAGCGTGACATCCCGCATAAAAGGCCGCGCTCAAGGCTTGATCCAGCGCTCGAAACTCCTATCCTGCAAGGACTTGCGGGCCAGCCTCGCGCCCACTTCCCTTTTCGAAGAGACGCCCTGTGGAGTCCGCAGCGGACGAGATGTCCCCCTCGCTGAAAGCGCCGATCGAATTCGGCCCGTTCCGGGTCGTGCCCGGCAAGCGCCTGCTTACCCGTGATTCGCAGCCGATGGATATCGGCGGACGCGCGTTCGACCTGCTCCTCGCCCTGCTGGAAAAGCCCGGTCGCGTGCTCTCCAAGCGCGAGCTGCTCAAGCGCGTGTGGCCCGACATGGTGGTGGAAGAGGGCAGCCTGCGCTTCCACATGACCGGCCTGCGCCGCGCCTTGGGCGACGGCGAAGACGGCGCGCGCTATATCGCCACCCAGGTCGGCGTCGGCTATGCCTTCGTCGCGCCGGTGAACCGGGGCAGCGATGCACCGCCTGCGCTGCCGATGGTGACCATGGGGGAAGGCGTTGGCACCTTGCCGCCACGGGTGAAACTGATCGGTCGCGAGGCCGATGTGCAATTGATCCTGCAGCGCCTGCGCGAGCCAAGGCTGTTCACCATCGTTGGCACCGGCGGCGTCGGCAAGACCAGCCTGGCCAATGAGGTCGGCCACCGCCTGGCTGCCGAACGCCGGCAGGTCGTGCGCTTCATCGACCTTGCCCAGGTGGAGGACGCGCAGCTGGTGGCTTCTGCCCTGGCCGCTTCGGTGGGCGTACCGGTGCAGGCCGAGGACCCGCTGGCGGTGCTGCTGGCGCACCTCAGGGGACAGGACCTGCTGCTGATCGTCGACAACTGCGAGCACGTGGTGGATGTGATGTCCGCGCTGGCCGAGCGTATCCGTGAGGCGGCTCCCGGCGTCGGGCTGCTTGCCACCAGCCGTGAACCGCTGCGCGCGCGGGACGAGGAGGCGCACTGGCTGGGCCCGCTGGACTTCCCCGAAGAGCCGGCCGGCCTGCCGGTCGAGACGCTGCTGGAGTTCCCCGCCGTGCGGTTGTTCGTCGAGCGCGCCAGGGCTGCCAACGCCTCCCTGCAACTGCAGGACGGCGACCCAGGGCTGATCGCCGACATGTGCCGGCGCCTGGGCGGGATGGCCTTGCCCATCGAACTGGCGGCCGTACGCGTGGCGATCCATGGCGTGAAAGCCACCCATGCGCTACTGGGCGAGCGGTTTTCCCTGGGCTGGTCCGGCCGGCGCACGGCGCAGCCGCGTCACCAGACGCTGCGCGCCATGCTCGACTGGAGCTATGGCCTGCTGTCGGGGAGTGAGCGCCTGGTGTTCGATCGCCTGTCGGTCTTCGTCGGGCCCTTTTCTCAGGAGGCGGCCGCGCAGGTCGTCGCCGATGCGCGGATCGACGCGCTGGAAGCAGCCTCCATTCTCGATGAGCTGACATCCAAGGGGTTGGTGGCGGTGGATCGCCGCGACGCCGCGACAGCCTATCGCCTGCTGGAGATGACCCGCGCCTTCGCCCGCGAAAAGGCGGCTTCCCACGGCCATGAGGAGGCGCACGCCCTGGCCTTCCGGCATGCCGCGTATTTCCTGTGGCTGCTGGAGCAGCTGGGTAGCGTGCCCGAGGTGATCTACGAGGGTTGCACGCGCCTGGCCAGCCAGCTGGGCAACGTTCGCAGCGCGCTGGAGTGGAGCTTCGGCCCGCAGGGCGATCCCGGCCTGGCGCTGCCGTTGGCGGCAGCCAGCGTGCCACTGTTCCTGCACTATTCGCTGCAAGTGGAGTGCCGCACCTGGTGCGCGCGCGCCATCGAGCTGCTGGAGCTGGGCTACTTCGGCACGCCCACCGAAATGGAACTGCAGGCGGCCCTCGGCCTGGTGCTGATGTTCACCCGCGGCAACAGCGAGGCCGCCGGCAAGGCACTGCTGCGGGCGCTGGAAATCGCGGTGGCGCTCGGCGACCACTGGGCCGAGCTGCGGGTGCTGGGGCGCCTGCAGATCTTCTACGAACGCATCGGCGACTTCGCCTCATCGCTGGCCTGGGCGGAACGCGCCGTGCTGGTCGGCGATACCCTGGGCGAGCCGGAAGCCGTGGCGGTAGCCGCCTCGCTCGCCGGCATCTCGCACCACCTGCTGGGCGATCAGGAGCGCGCACGTGAGGAACTGGAGAAGTCCCTGCGCAACAGCCTGCCCTCGGAGCGCAGCCGCACGCTGCACTATGGCTTCGACCACCACAACCGTACCGGCCTGGCGCTGGCTCGCACGCTCTGGCTGCTGGGTTGCGCCGATCAGTCACGGCGCTGGGCGGACCAGGTGGAAGCCGAGGCGGCGGAACTCAATCATCCGGCCACCCATTGCATCGCCCTGGTGTGGACGCTGTGCATCCATCTCTGGACCGGTGAGCTGGACAAGGCCGAGCGCAGCCTGGCGACCTTCAGTCACATCGCCGAGGCCAACGCCTTCGCGCCTTACCAGGCCGCGACTCCGGGGTTGCGCGCAGCCATCGCCATTCGCCGCGAACAACCAGGCGATGCGGTGCGCCAGCTGGAAGAGAGCCTCACGCGACTGCATGGCATGCGCTACGAGCTGCTGACCACTTCCTTCGAAATTGCCCTGGCAGAAGGCTTGATCCTCGCTGGCGAACACCGCCGTGCGCTGGGTGTGGCGCGGCGCTGCATCGCGCACTGCCGCAGCAGCGGCGATGCCTATGCGCTGCCGGAGTTGATGCGCATCGAGGCGCAGATCATCGGCGCGGTGGACCAGGACGCTGATCAGGCGGTGGAGCGTGTGCTGCAGGATTCGCTGGCGATGGCGCGCGAGCAGGGAGCCCGCGCCTGGGTGTTGCGTTCCAGCCTGGACCTGGCGCGGTTGCGTGTGGAGCAGGGGAATCGCGTGGAGGCACTGGCGCTGCTGGACGCCTGTGCGCTCGACGAAGGCCTCGACACGCTGGATGTGCGTCAGCTGGAAGCGCTGCGGCGGGCCCTGGGCGAGAGCGCCTGAGGCGAGCTCAGCGCCCGTCGGCCGGTGTGATGCCGAGTAGTGCCGCCATGTTCACCAGGTCCGGCAGCGTGCGTGCCTGCATCTTGCGCATGACTCGGCCACGGTGCGCCTTCACGGTGATCTCGCTGATCCCCAGGTCGGCCGCAACCTGCTTGTTCAGGCGCCCGGCCACCACCATTGCCAGTACTTCCCGTTCGCGGCTGGTGAGCAGGGCGTAGGCCTGGCGCAGGGCGTCGAGCCGGGATTGCTGGCCGAGCGCGGCGCGGCTGTGTTCCAGGGCGTCGGTGATGGCCTGCAGCAGCGTGTCGCTGTCGAACGGCTTGGTGAGGAACTCCGCCGCGCCGGCCTTCATCGCGCGCACGGTAAGCGGCACGTCGCCATAACCGGTGATGAAGATGATCGGCATCGCCGGGCGGTCGCCGGCCACGCTGCGCTGCAGGTCAAGCCCGTTGAGGTCCGGCAGGTTCATGTCCAGCACCAGGCAACTGGGTACGTGGCTCGGCGGCTCGTCGAGGAAGGCGCTGGCGGCGTCGAACAGCACGGGTCGCCAGCCGGCGGAGCGGACCAGCAGTTCCAGTGATTCACGCACCGAGATGTCGTCGTCGACCACGTAGACGATGGGTGTCGCGTTGGACATCGGCAGGGCTTCCGTTCGCTGGGCTGGGATGGGGTTGAACATGCCATGTCCTCCGAGGGGCGTCGACCGGGCTGTCAGCCGACCGGCAGGGCGGCGCTGAGCGCCTTGAGCAATTCCGCTTCGCTGAACGGCTTGAGCAGGCAGGCCACCGCGCCCTGGGCGATCAGGCGTGGGCAGGTCGTCGCGTCGCTGTAGGCGGTGATGAAGATGATCGGCACAGGGATGGCGCGCAGGGCCAGTTCCTTCTGCAGTTCCGGCCCGCTCATGCCCGGCATGGACACGTCGAGGATCAGGCAGCGGGTGCGTTGCAGGGCGTCCGAGGCAAGAAAGTCTTCTGCCGAGGAGAATGCGCTGACCTCGAAGCCGAACTCGCGCAGCAGGTCCGGCAGGGATTCGCGCACCGATTCGTCGTCATCGACCACCGACACGAGCAGGGGCGTGGCCATCAGCGATTCTCCGTCGGTTGGTCTGGGGTGTCCTGGGCGTGCGACAGCGCCGACGCCTGCGGCAGGGCGAAGATGAAGGTGGAGCCCGGTCCGTCATGCGTGGTGGCCCAGACCCGGCCAGCGTGGTGCTCGATGATCGAGCGGCTGACCCACAGGCCGATGCCCATGCCCGATCGCTTGGTGCTGAAGAAGGCGTCGAACAGGCGGCCGGCGTCCTCCGGCGCGAAGCCTGCGCCGTTGTCGCGCACCGCCAGGAAGATGCTTGCGTCCAGGTCGTGGCCGGTGCTGACGCGCAGTTGCCGCGGGCGGTCATGCACGTCGCCCAGGGCGTCGATGGCGTTGAGGATGAGGTTGAGGATGACCTGTTGCAGCTGCACGCGGTCGCCGCTCACCGTGGGCAGTTCATCGTGCAGCGCGGGTAGCACGGTCACGCCGTGGCGCTGCAACTCGTTGTGCAGCATGGCGATCACTTCCCGCGTGGCCTCGTTGAGGTCGACCTGCTCGCTCACCGCCTCGTGACGGGCGAACAGGGCACGCAGGCGCTTGATGACATCCGCCGCGCGGTTGCCGTCGCGGATGGTGCGCCGCGCGGTTTCCCGCGCGCCCTCCAGGTTGGGCGTTGGCGCGCCGAGCATGCGCAGGCAGGTGCTGGCGTTGGTGATGATGCCCGACAGCGGCTGGTTGACTTCGTGGGCGATGGACGCGGTCAGCGCACCCAGGCTGGCTACGCGGGCGACATGGGCCAGCTCGGCGCGGGTCCTGTTCAGGGTTTCCTCGGCGAGGCGGCGCTGGGTGACGTCCTGCGCCGTGGCGATGTACAGCAGCGCGCCGTCGGCTTCGCGGGTGGCCTGGGCGACCAGGTGGACGTGGCGCACGACGCCGCCGGGGAGCAGCAGCCGGTGTTCGTGCTCGAAGTCACGGCCGTCGCGGCGCTGACGCTTGAGGATCTCTTCCACCAGGGCACGATCATCCGGATGGATGCGCGAGAAGATCAGTTCGAAGCTCGGCACCAGCCCCGGCTGCAGGTCGAGGAGCCGGTAGATTTCCTCGGACCAGGCGATTTCGTCGTTGTCGACGCGCCAGGAGAAGGTACCGGTCAGGCTGATGCGCTGGGCCTTGGCCAGGAAGGCTTCGCTCTGGCGCAGGGCGGCTTCGCTGCGGGCGCGGTCGATAGCGATGCTGGCCAGATGGGTGAACTGCGCGATCAGTGCGCGCTGGTTTTCCTCCATTGCCACCGGCTGGGTGAAATACACCGAGAGAATGCCGCTCACCTCGCCGCCGGAGGAGACCACCGGCGTCGCCGTCAGGGCGCGCAGGCCGTGCGCCTGTACCTGTCGCCGCCAGATCGGCCAGCGGGTTTCTTCGTTCAGGTCGTCGACCTGTAGCGACGCGTTTTCCAGCGCGGCCTGTGCTTGCGGGCTACCGAGCGGGTCCGCCGGTTGGCCGTCGGCCCCGCCGCCCAGCGGCGCCGGCAGATGAGGGGCGGCGCCGGTCTGCAGGCGCAATGTAGTTTCCGGCACGCGGCCATGGCGGGGCGCGACCAGGGTGATGGCGCAGCGGCTGCCGTCGAGGTTGGCTTCTACCAGCTCGCAGAGGGTTTCCAGCACCTGCGGCAGGGCGCAGCCGCTGGCCATCAGGCCGAGCAGGCGTTTCTCGCCGGCGAGCAGCAGTTCGGCGCGCTTGCGTACATGGATATCGGTGTTGCCGCCGTACCATTTCAGGACGCGGCCGGCAGCATCGAGCTGGGGCACCGCACGGATGAGGAACCAGCGGTAGCTGCCGTCGAAGCGGCGCAGGCGCGCTTCGAACTCGCCCGCGCTGCCCGCTTCCAGCAGGCCTTGCCAGTAGACGCCCAGCGCGGACGCATCCTCGGGGTGGAGGGCGGTCATCCAGCCGACGCCAGCGGCGTCCTCGGGCGTCATGCCGGTGTAGTCGAACCAGCGCTGGTTGAGGAACTCCACGCTGCCATCCGGGCCGGTGCGCCAGACGAAGCCCGGCACGGCGTCGATCAGGGTACGCAGGCGGTCTTCGGATGCACTGACTTCCTCCAGCGCACTGGCCAGCGATGTCTGCGCCTGGGCGATCAGTGCCTGGTCGCGCTTCTGCTCGTCGATGTCGACCTTCAGCACGAACCAGCGCTGGATGCGCCCCTCGCTGTCGCGATGGGGCAGTGCGCGCACATGGAACCAGCGGTAGAGGCCGTCGGCGCCGCGCACCCGCTGCTGGACGTTGTATGGCTCGCCGCTGGCCACCGAGTGCTTCCAGGCGGCCAGCGCATGGGGCAGGTCGTCAGGGTGGATGGTGTCGGAGCTGGTCCAGCGGCGCAGTTCGTCGAAGCTGGCGCCCAGGTAGTCGCTGTTGTGTCGGTTGACGCACTCCAACTCGCCGTCGGGTGTCATCAGCGAGATCAGTGCGGGAATGCTGTCGATGAGCTCCTGGGTTTCCCAGGTGACCGCCAAAGACGGGGCGGACAGCAGGTCATCGATGTCGATGTTCTGCCCGCACCAGCCGGCAAGCTCGCCGAGGGCGTTGGTCACCGGGCGGGCGCGCAGCAGGAAGCGACGGTACACACCGTCATGTCGGCGCAGGCGGGCCTGAAGGTCATGGGCAGCGCCGGACTGGCGGATAGCGTTCCAGCCGTGCTGCAGCGCCGACAGGTCAGCGGGGTGCACCAGCGCCTGCCAGGCATGCTCGGCGTGCGGGTCGAGGTCCCGGCCGGCGTAGGTGCGCCAGGCCTGGTTGACGCTCTCCAGGCGGCCGTCGACGGTGGCGGTCCACGCCATGTCGGGCAGCTTGTCGACGACTTCGTTGTGCATACCGGTCCTCTCCCGGCGCTAGCCGTGGGGCGAGCATGCGCCTTGCTGGCGGGGCTGCCAATGATACCTAGGTGTCGGCTCCGATACCGCAGGCGCGTGGGCGGGGAGCGCTGATACCAAGGTATCGACCGACACCATGGTGCAATCGCCGCGCCTCCCGGGCTTTGTTGAGATCGCTGCAGGTCGCCGATCCGTCGGCCAGTGAATCAGGGAGATCGACCATGCCAGCCGCCACGCTATCGCCCCACCTTCGCCGCCGCTTCAGCCGCACGCTCATGGCCTCCGCCGTGGGCCTGTTCCTGCTCGGTGACGGGCAGCACCACTTGCTGCAACAGACCTTTGCCGCAACCACTAGCGCCAGCAGCGCCGCACCTGCCGATGACAGCGTGCGGCCATTCCGCATTCAGGTGCCGCAGGAGCAACTGGACGACTTGCGCCGGCGCATCGCCGCGACACGCTGGCCGGACCGCGAGACGGTGAGCGATGCCTCCCAGGGCATCCAGCTGGAGAAGGTCCGCGCGCTGGTCGAGTACTGGGGCAAGGACTACGACTGGCGCCGTGCGGAGGCCAGGCTCAATGCGCTGCCGCAGTTCGTCACCCGCATCGATGGCGTGGACATCCAGTTCATCCACGTGCGCTCGAAGGAGCCGCACGCCATGCCGCTGATCCTCACCCACGGCTGGCCCGGTTCGCCACTGGAGTTCCTCAAGACCATCGGTCCGCTGACCGATCCGGTCGCCTATGGCGGGCGTGCGGAAGACGCCTTCGATGTGGTGATCCCGGCGATTCCCGGCCACGGTTTTTCCGGCAAGCCGACCGTCACCGGCTGGGGCCCGGACCGGGTGGCTCGTGCCTGGGACGTGCTGATGAAGCGCCTGGGCTATCGCCACTACGTGTCCCAGGGCGGCGACCACGGTTCGGTGATCTCCGATGCCCTCGGACGCCTGGCCCCGGCCGGCCTGCTCGGCATCCACCTGAACATGCCGGCGACGGTGCCGCCGGAACTGGTCGGGCCGATCAACAGTGGCGCGCCGGCGCCCGCCGGGCTGGGCGCCGACGAGCGCCGCGCCTTCGACGCGCTGAGTACCTTCTTCGGCCGCAATGCCGCCTACGGCGCGATGATGGTGACCCGCCCGCAGACCATCGGCTACTCCCTGGCGGATTCTCCCGCCGGCATGGCCGCGTGGATGTACGAGAAGTTCGCCGCCTGGACCGACAGCGGCGGCGAGCCCGAACGCGTGCTGAGCCGTGACGAGATGCTCGACGATATCTCGCTCTACTGGCTGACCAACACCGGGGCGTCCTCCTCGCGCTTCTACTGGGAAAACAACAACAACAACTTCAGCGCCGCCGCGCAGAAGACCGCGCAGATCACGGTGCCGGTGGCGATTACCGTGTTCCCCGGCGAGATCTACCGCGCGCCGAAGAGCTGGGCGCAGCGCGCCTATCCCTCGCTGGATTACTTCCACGCGGTGGACAAGGGCGGCCACTTCGCCGCCTGGGAACAGCCGCAACTGTTCAGCGAGGAACTGCGCGAGGCGTTCCGCCCGCTGCGAGCTAGCCTCACCAGCCACTGAATCCCGCCGAATGCCGGCAACCACCGTGCAGGCCACGTGCCTGCCCTGGAGACCCTGATGACCCTGTTCAAGCACTCGATCCTCGGCGCCTCGGCGCTGGCCATCGCTCTCGCGCAATTCACCTCCTGCTCGGTGGCGCAGGCCGCTACCGCGCCGTCGACTGACCCGGCTTTCGGCCCGCTCAAGCACGTCGATGCCGGCCTGCTCAATGTCGCCTACGCCGAAGCCGGCCCGGCCGATGGCCCGGTGGTGATCCTGCTGCACGGCTGGCCGTACGACATCCATAGCTACACCGACGTCGCGCCCCAGTTGGCCGCCAAGGGCTATCACGTGCTGATTCCCTACGCCCGTGGCTACGGCGAAACACGCTTCCTCTCCGCCGCGACTCGGCGCAACGGCGAGCCGGCCGCATTGGCGGTGGACGTCATCGACTTCATGGACGCACTGAAGATCAAGCGTGCCGTACTGGCCGGCTACGACTGGGGTGCGCGCTCGGCGGACATCGTCGCGGCGCTCTGGCCCGAGCGGGTGAAGGCGCTGGTGTCGGTGAGCGGTTACCTGATCGGCAGCCAGGAAGCGGGCAAGGCACCGCTGCCGCCCGCCGCCGAGCTGCAGTGGTGGTACCAGTTCTACTTCGCCACCGAGCGCGGCAAGGCCGGCTACGACAAGTACCGCCACGAATTTGCCAGGCTGATCTGGCAACTGGCTTCGCCGAAGTGGCAGTTCGATGACGCCACCTTCGAGCGTAGCGCCAAGGCTCTGGACAATCCCGACCACGGCGCGATCTCCATCCACAACTACCGCTGGCGCCTGAACCTCGCCGAAGGCGAGCCGCGCTACGCCGAGCTGGAGCAGAAGCTCGCGACCTTCCCGACCATCAAGGTGCCGACCATCACCCTCGAAGGCGACGCCAACGGCGCCCCGCACCCGCCGGCCGAGGCCTACGCCAAGCGCTTCAGCGGCAAGTACGAGTACCGCCTGATCAGCGGCGGTATCGGCCACAACCTGCCGCAGGAGGCGCCGGACGCCTTCGTCAAGGCAGTCGTCGACGCCGACCATCTGTGAGCCGGAGAACCGCCATGCGCATCACCGGAACTGTGCTGCGGCGCATCGCACTGGCCGGGCTCACCCTGCTGGTGACGACAGGCGCCAGGGCCGACGGCGATGCGTCGCCGATCTACGGCGTACGCCTGCCCGAGGGCTACCGCAACTGGCAGTTGGTGGCGCCCGCCCAGGAGGCGGCGCCGCTGAGCGAACTGCGCGCCGTGCTGGGCAACGACATCGCCATGAAGGCCTACCGCGCCGGCACCTTGCCATTCCCCGACGGCAGCGTGCTGGCCAAGCTCGCCTGGAAGCACGTGCAGTCGCCGGAATTCGAGCCGGCGTCGATCCCCGGCGCCGCGACCACCGTGCAGTTCATGGTCAAGGACTCGAAAAAATACGCGGCCACCGGCGGTTGGGGCTTCGCCCGTTTCATCGACGGCAAGCCCGCCGACGAGGCGCAGCACCAGACCTGTTTCGCTTGCCACCAGGCGCGGGTGAAGGAACACGACCTGGTCTTCACCCGTTACGCCCCCTGATAGCGGCACCTTGAGCGCTATCCCTTGAGAGACGTGGAGGTTCCCATGAACCAACGATGGCTGATCACCGGTTGCTCCCGCGGGCTGGGCCGGGCGCTGGCCGAGGCTGTGCTGCAGGCCGGGCACCGCCTGCTGGCCACCGCCCGCGACCTGGATGGGCTGGCGGACCTCGCCCGGCGCTATCCGCAGACGCTGCGCCTGGCGCCGCTGGACGTCACCGACCCGGCCGCCGCGCAGGACGCCGTGGCGCAGATGGTCGAGGAATTCGGCGGGCTCGACGTGCTGGTCAACAACGCCGGCTACGGCAACGTCAATTCGGTCGAAGACACGCCGCTGGAGGAATTCCGACGGCAGATCGAGACCAACCTGTTCGGCACCATCATCGTCACCAAGGCAGCGATTCCACTCCTGCGCCGGCAGCGCAGCGGCCACATCATCCAGCTGTCGTCGGTAGGTGGGCGCATTGGCGCGCCAGGGCGCGCGCCCTATTCGGCAGCGAAGTGGGGCGTGGAAGGCTTCTCCGAAGTGCTGGCGCGCGAGATGGCGCAAGTCGGTGTGCGGGTGACGATCATCGAACCCGGCGGCCTGCGCACCGATTTTGCCGGCGCCTCGACGACGCTCAGCGAAGGGCGCTTCGAATACGACGCAGTAGTCGGCGCCGTGGCGCGCCGCCAGCGGGCCTACGACGGCAAGCAGCCGGGCGACCCGCAGCGCGCCGCGCAGGCAATTCTTGCCGTGGCCTGGATGGATCGCCCGCCGCTGCGCCTGGCCCTGGGCAGCGACGCGGTGCTGGCCATCGAGAGCGCCGACAAGGCCCGCCTGGCGGAGCTGCGCCTGTGGCGCGAGCTGAGCCAGTCCAGCGATTTTCCCCGCTCGGCATGAGCGTTCCCCGCACGGTCCGACATTCCCCCGAGCCGCCGTGCGGGGCTTTTTATTCCCCACATCCTCAGCAAGGAGTTCCACCATGAAGAAGACCCTGACCGCCCTGGCGCTCGCCAGCGGCCTGCTGGCCGGCGGCGCTTTCGCGGCGCCGGTGAAACCGACGGTAGTGCTGGTGCATGGCGCCTTCGCCGATGCCTCCAGCTGGAACGGCGTGACCCGCATCCTGGAGAAGGACGGCTACAGCGTGATCGCCGCCGCCAACCCGCTGCGCGGCGTGGCCAGCGATGGCGCCTACATCGGCAACATCGTCGGCAGCGTCAAGGGGCCGGTGGTACTGGTGGGGCACTCCTACGGCGGCAACGTGATCAGCGCGGCGGCCAGCGACCGGGCCAACGTCAAGGCACTGGTCTATGTCGCCGCGTTCGCCCCGCAGAAGGGCGAGAGCGCCGCCGACCTGGCCGGCAAGTTCCCCGGCAGCACCCTCGGCCCGACCCTGGCCGCGCCGGTGGCGCTGGCTGATGGCGGCAAGGATCTGTACATCCAGCAGGACAAGTTCCACGACCAGTTCGCCGCCGATGTGCCCGCGGGCGACGCTGCGCTGATGGCGGCGGCGCAGCGGCCGGTCACCGAGGCCGCGCTGAACGAGAAGGCCGGCGCGGCTGCCTGGACGGCCATTCCGTCGTGGTTCGTCTATGGCGATGCTGACCGTAACATCCCGCCGCAGGCCCTGGCCTTCATGGCGCAACGTGCCCATGCCAGGGACGTCGAGGTGGTCAGCGGGGCTTCCCATGTGGTGATGGTCTCGCACCCGGAGGCGGTGGCGCGTTCCATCGAGAAGGCGGCTGTGGGCTACTGACCAGACGCCAGCGCCGGAAGGCGACTTCCGGCTCTTTCGTCACGCCTGCTGCGCGGCAATCGGCAGATCGAACTGCTGCAGGTCGTGGCGCAGTTGTTCGGCGTTGATGAACTGGACGGCGCGCAACCCCTGCGCCGTCGCGGCGTCGACGTTCTTGCGGACGTCATCGATGAACAGCGTGCGCGAAGGTGTCAGGCCGTAGCGCTGGATGAGCAACTGGAAGATTTCCGGTTCCGGCTTCATCAGGCCTTCGCGGCCGGAGACGAGCACACCCTCGAACTTCCCAAGGAATTCGAAGCGTTCTTCCGCCACCGAAAAGGTTTCCGCCGACCAGTTCGTCAGCGCCAGCAGACGCACGCCGTTCTGGTGCAGGTCGTTCAGTACCTGCACGGTTTCTTCCAGGGCACCGTTGAGCATCTCTTCCCACCGCTCGCGGTACGCCCGGATATTCGGTTCATGCGAAGGATGCTGCGCCACAGCCTCGGCGATGGCCTCTGCCCAGGGGCGGCCGCGATCCTGGCGCTCGTTCCAGGTGGTGTTGCAGACGTTCGCCAGGAACGCCTCCATCGCCGCTTCGTCGCCGTCGAAGAGCTTTCGATAGAGGTACCGGGGATTCCAGTCGACCAGCACGCCGCCGAGGTCGAAAACCACTGTGTCTACGCTGTTGCTGTCGTTCTGCACTGGGTGCGTCTCCCGAGCTGATGCTCATGCTGGAGTGATCGGTTGGCCCCTGACCTTATCGAAGACAGTTTTCGCGTCAACCTTTGATCACCGCGGAGGAGGGCAGAAAGGCGGCGCCCGCCGACACCGGTGGTAGACTCCTTCACTTCGCCTGCCTTCAGCTGCCCAGGAGCTTTTCCCATGTTCGGAGTGACCGATTACGGCGCCTTCCTGATTGCCTTCGTGGTGCTCCTGGCCATCCCCGGCCCCGGCAACTTCGCGCTGATCACCGCGACCGGCAAGGGTGGGATTCGCGCCGGGCTGGCGGCGACGTGCGGGGTGATCCTGGGGGACCAGGTCCTGCTGTGGATGGCGGTGGCCGGCGTGGCGACGCTGCTTGCGACGTACCCGGCGGCATTCCATGCGGTGCAGTGGCTCGGTGCGGCCTACCTGGCCTGGTTGGGCCTGCGCATGCTGATGAGCAAGCCCGGCGAAGCGCCGCGGCACAGTCGCATGGACAACGGGCACTACCTGCGCCAGACGATGCTGATCACCTTGCTCAACCCCAAGGCCATCGTGTTCTACATGGCTTTCCTGCCGCTGTTCGTCGACCCGGTGAAGCACCAGGGGCTGGTGACCTTCGCCTTCATGGCGGCGACCGTCGCGGTGGTGACCTTCCTCTACGGGCTGGTGGCCGTCGTGCTGACCCACAAGCTGGCCGAGCGCATGCGCGCCAATCCGCGCGTGGCCAATCTGCTGGAGCGCCTGGCCGGAGCCTGCCTGCTGGGCTTCGGCATCAAGCTGGCGGCGATGCGCTAGGGCGCGACGCAACATCCGTTGGCGCGAAGGGCCGGATCGGAAGACCGGCCCTTCGTTTTTTGCAGCCCGCATTGTCAACGCGGCGAGCGAGCTGCTTTGATACGCTCATCCCCCCATTTCGATAGCGGCGCATGGCAACCATGGTCAACGAATCTCCTGCACCCCAGGCAGTCGACAGTCCGGTCACCCGCAGCGCGATCTTCCTGGTCGCCACCCTCAAGCCGGGCCAGGACTGGAACCCGGTCCGCGCACTCTGCGCGGACGTCTCGGCGCTGGTGCGTTCCGTCGGCAAGCGGGTGCCCACGGGCAACCTGTCCTGCGTGGTGGGCTTCGGTTCGGCGGCCTGGGATGCGCTGTTCGGCGCTCCGCGCCCGGCGTCCCTGCATGCCTTCCGCGAGTTCGGCAGCGGCGAGCGGATCGCGGTGTCCACGCCGGGCGACCTGCTGCTGCACATCCGCGCCGAACAGATGGACCTCTGCTTCGAGCTTGCCACGCAACTGGTCGCGCGCCTGGGCGATGCGGTCACGGTGGTCGACGAGGTTCAGGGTTTCCGCTACTTCGACATGCGCAGCATCATCGGTTTCGTCGACGGCACCGAGAACCCGGAAGGCCGCGAAGTCCCGCACTTCACCCTGATCGGCGACGAGGACGCGGCGTTCGCCGGCGGCAGTTATGTGCTGGTGCAGAAGTACCTGCATGACATGACCGGCTGGAACCAGCTTTCCACCGAAGCCCAGGAGCGCATCATCGGCCGCACCAAGCTGGCCGACATCGAACTGGGCGACGACGTGAAGCCGAGCTGTTCGCACAGCTCGCTGACCACCCTGGAGAAGGACGGCCAGGAAGTGAAGATCCTGCGCGACAACATGCCGTTCGGCCGTCCCGGAGCAGGCGAGTTCGGTACGTACTTCATCGGCTACGCCCGTTCGCCGGCGCCGGTGGAGGAGATGCTGGAGAATATGTTCGTCGGCCGCCCGGCCGGCAACTACGACCGCCTGCTGGACTACAGCAAGGCGGTGACCGGCAGCCTGTTCTTCGTGCCGTCCGCCGACCTGCTCGACGCCTTGGCCGACAAGCAGCCCTGAGTGCTCAGCCGGCGACCTTCGCCGGGAAGCATTCCACCAGCCAGTCGATGAATACCCGCAGACGATGCGTGACGTAACGGTTCTGCGGGTAAACGACGTGGAAGGGGTAGGGCGCCGGGCGCCAGTCCGCGAGGATCTCCACCAGTGCGCCATCGCGCAGGGCGGCGCCGGCGGCGTAGGAGAAGGTCTGGATGATGCCCAGGCCGGCCATGCAGGCGGCCAGGTGCGCGTTGCTTTCGTTGACGCCGATGCGGTGCTCGAGCTTCAGCTCGTTGCGCTCGTCGTTGCGTTCGAAGCGAAAGGGCACCGCGCGGCCATTCTGCGGCGACAGGTAGCTGACCAACCGGTGGCCATTGCGCAACTCTTCCGGATAGGCGGGGATGCCGTTGTGGCGCAGGTACTCGGGTGACGCGCAGGTGACCATGGTCGCCTGGCCGATGCCGCGGGCCACCAGTGAAGAGGCATCCAGCGTGCCGCCGCGGATCACGCAGTCGACGTTGTCGCCGATGAGGTCCACCGAGCGGTCGGATACGCCCAGGTCGATACGGATATCCGGATAGCGCGCGAGAAAGTCCGGCAGCAACGGCACCAGCACGTCCCGTGCGGTCGAGCCGCCGACGTCGATGCGCAGGTGCCCGCGAGGCTTGCTGCGGGCAATGTTGAAGGATGAATCGATGTCTTCCAGGTCGCGCAGCACGCGGGTGGCCTTGGCGTAGTAGTCCTGGCCTTCCGGCGTCACCGTGACGCGCCGCGTGGTGCGCTGCAGCAGGCGCACGCCCAGGTGCGCCTCCAGCTCCTGCACCAGCTTGCTCAGGGTGGCGTTGGGCATGTCCAGCGAGTCGGCGGCGCGGGTGAAGTTGCCGGCTTCCACCACGCGGGCGAAAGCGCGGATGGCCTGGAGCTGATCCATGGGAATTCCTCGGAAAGGATCGCCTGATTATCCATGTATATGGATAGTCATTCCATTGTATGCGCTTTTTCCATCAATCGACGAGCCCTAGAGTAGCGCCATGCCTCACCGCAACGCCGCGCCAGATGCCGGCCAGAGAGGCAGAACCCTACATCCTGAACATCCTGGAGCTCATCATGAACAAGTCCCTCACTGGTAAAGTTGCACTGGTCACCGGCGGCAGCAGCGGCATCGGCCTCGGCGCCGCACAGGAACTCGCCGCGCAAGGCGCCCGGGTGTTCATCACCGGTCGCCGCCAGGCCGAACTGGACGCCGCCGTGGAAGCCATCGGCCCGGCCGCCACGGCGATCCGCGCGGACGCCTCGGTGCTCGCCGATCTCGATGCGGTCTATGCGCAGATCGCCAAGACTGCCGGCCGCCTGGACATCCTCTTCGCCAACGCCGGTGGCGGCGACATGCTGCCGCTGGGCGCGATCACCGAGGAGCACTTCGACCGCATCTTCGGCACCAACGTGCGCGGCGTGCTGTTCACCGTGCAGAAGGCGCTGCCGCTGCTGACCGATGGCGCATCGGTAATCCTCACCTCGTCCACCACCTCGATCCAGGGCACCGCCAACTTCAGCGTCTACAGCGCGAGCAAGGCCGCCGTGCGCAACTTCGCCCGCTCCTGGGCACTGGACCTGAAGGACCGCGGCATCCGCGTCAATGTCGTCAGCCCGGGGCCGGTGCGCACTCCCGGCCTCGGCGACCTGGTGCCCGAGGAAGCCCGCCAGGGCCTGTTCGACGCGCTGGCCAGCCAGGTGCCGCTGGGCCGTCTCGGCGAGCCGCGGGAGATCGGCAAGGTAGTGGCCTTCCTGGCTTCGGACTCGGCCAGCTTCATCAACGGCATCGAACTGTTCGTCGACGGCGGCATGGCGCAGATCTGATCACACTGCGGGCCGGGCAGGGCGCAGGTCCTGTGCCGGTCCGCTTGGCGCTGGTCTGCGCACCCGTTGCCCATTACATTCACGCCAAGCGAGTCATCAAGACAGGAGCCGCCGGCCATGAATCCCCCATCCGCCGACCTGCGCAACTGGTTCGATCAGGGCGGGCAAGCCTACGCGCGCTTCCGTCCCCAATACCCGATGGAGCTTGCCTCTTACCTGGCCTCGATTGCGCCCGACCGAGCGTTGGCGGTCGATGTCGGCTGTGGAAATGGCCAGCTGACCCGGCAACTGGCCGAGCATTTCAAGGCGGTGGTGGGCCTGGATCCCAGTGAGGACCAGATCGCGCACACGACACCGCAGGAAAACGTCACCTACGCCTGCGCGCCAGCGGAGGACCTGCCGCTGCACGACCATAGCGCCAGCCTGATCACCGCCGCCCAGGCCGCGCACTGGTTCGACTTGCCGAGGTTCTACGCCGAGGTGCGACAGGTCGCCGAGCCCAATGCGATCCTGGCGCTGATCAGCTATGGCGTGCTGCGCCTGGACGGCGTGCTGGGCGAACGCTTCGAACAGTTCTACTGGAACGGGATCGGCCCCTACTGGCCTGCCGAACGCAAGCTGGTGGACAGCGGCTACGCCACCCTCGATTTTCCTTTCAGCGAATTTCCGGGCCCGGAGATCGCCATTCGCCTGGAGTGGAACCTCGAGGAGTTCCTCGGCTACGTCTCCACCTGGTCGGCCGTGCGCCGCGCCCGCGAGGCAGGGCGCGAAGACCTGCTGCAGCGCTTTGCCACGGACATGGCCGAGCACTGGGGCGACCCTGCCGCGCGGCTTCCGGTCGGATGGCCGATCACCATGCGGGTCGGGCGGGTGTGACACGGCGGGCACTCGTTGTCGGTTTTCCCGACCTCGTGGAGCGACAGGCCAGGTTTACCGGTTGCCGTGTTCAGCCTGCGCTCCTGCAATCCTCGGACGGCTGTTGTCCTGGCTTGGCCTGGCGCGCTTCCGTCCTGGCTCCTGACAACCGCGACACCCCGAACAGCACCAGTGCCAGTCCGGCGATCTGATAGACCGAGACTGTTTCGCCCAACAGTGCCCACGACGCGAACACGGTGAGTACCGGGCCGAGGTTGCCGAACGCGGCAGCATGGGTGGCGCCCATGCGCTGGATCGCCAGCGCCATCCAGTAGATCGGCAGCACGGTGGAGATCAGTGCCATCAGCGAACCGTGGAGCCATACCGCGCCGGGCAGTGTTGCGAGTTGCTGCACATCACCGCTCACGGCGTAGTGGATCAGCACCATCACCGACGACGCTCCACCAGCCAGCCCCGCGAGGCGCATCGAGCCGATGCGCCGCACCATCGCGCCGGTGCCCATGTAATACAGCGCATAGGTGACGGCGCTGGCGAACACCCAGATGGCGCCCAGCAGGATCTGCCCGTCGCCGCCTTCCACGCGGATGTCATGCACCAGCGCGATGCCCAGGCCGAGGTAGCACAAGCCCATGGCGGTCAGGGTACGAGAGCTCGGACGTTCGCGGGCCACGACCATCTGCAGGAGCAGCACCAGGGTCGGGTAGGTGAACAGGATCAGGCGCTCCAGCCCGGCGCTGATGTACTGCAGGCCGTAGAAGTCGAACAGGCTGGACAGGTAGTAGCCGAACAGGCCGAGCAGCAGGATGCGTACACCATCGGCCAGCGAGAGACGCGCCTGCTCCGGGCTCCGGCTCAGCCAGATCAGCCAGAGGAACAGCGGCAACGCCAGGCCCATGCGGATCGCCAGCACCGTCACGGCATCCACCGGGGCTGCGGCGTAGGACAGTTTCACGAAGACGGCCTTGAGGCTGAAGCCGGTGGCGGACAACACGGCGAACAACACGCCGCTGCGCAGGCTGCGCTGGTAGAGAGAGGTCAGGCTATTCATGGCGGCACGAGCGCAAGGCAGGGGAAAGGCTTTATTCTAAGGAGAAGGCTGATTCATCAGAATCGGTCGTTGACGAACGTAGTATTCGCTTTTGGAGAAAGCTACATGCACTTCGATCTGGCCGATCTGCGCCTGATTGCGGCCATCGCCAGTACCGGCAGCCTGAGCAAGGCGGCGGCCTCTGTGCCGGTGGCAGTCTCGGCGGCGAGCAACCGTCTGCGCCTGTTCGAGGAACGCTGCGGTCTTTCCCTGTTCGCCCGGCACAGCGACGGCATGACGCTGACGCCCAGCGGCCGCCTGGTGCTGGAGGCGAGCCAGCGGGTGCTCAAGGAGGCGCGGCAACTCAAGGACACCCTGCAGGAGCTGAGCGGAGAGCGGCGCATCACGCTGCGCCTGGCGGCCTCCACCGTGGCCAACAGCACCTTCCTGCCGACCGCGCTGGGGCCTTTCCTGGCGGACTACCCGGAGGTGGACCTGCAGCTGATCGAGCAGAACAGCAAGGATGTGCTGCGCGCGGTGCAGGACGGGGCGATCGACATCGGCGTCTACGACGGCAACCTGCCCACCGCCGGGCTGCTGTCGCTGCCGTTCCGCAACGACAAGCTGGTGCTGCTGGTGCCGCAGGATCACCCGCTGGCCAGCCAGCAGCTGCCCAGCCTGCGCGATGCGCTGAGCTTCCCGTTCGTCTGCCTGCCCGCAGAGCGTGCCATGCAACGTTTCGTCGAGGCGATGGCGGTGCGCAACGCAATGCCGCTGAAGGTGCGCGTGCGAGCACCGAGTTTCGACGCCATCGCCCAGCTGGTCGCGCAGCGGGTAGGCGTCGCCATGTTGCCCGAGGCCGCCGCCACGCGGATGGCGCAGGAGCTGCCGGTATCGGTGGTGGCCCTGGAGGATGCCTGGGCGACCCGCGAACTGCGCTTGTGCGTCTCCGACTGGGATGCCTTGTCGTCCCACGCGCGGCAGTTGCTGACCTACCTGATGCGCGAGGGGGCCGCCTCTCGCTGAATGGCGTCTCAGCGCGCCGTTGGGCGACCGGCCAGCCTGCCGACGGTGCGACACCGGAGGCTGGCGCAGGGGGTTCACGCGCTGGTGTTCACCGAGGTCCCGCTGGTGCTGGTGCCGGACTCGGTCAGCGCTTCGGAGTAGGCGGCGGTGGCTGCGGCGACCGCTGCCGACGCGGCCGATACACGTGCTTGAGCGGCTTGTGCGGCGACCTGCTGGGCCTGTTTTTCCTCGTCTGTCTGGCCGCCGCTCTGGTTGGCCTTGGCCAGTTCCTGTTCGGCCTCTTGCAGTTCCTTCTGCGCCTGCTCCATCGCCTGCTTGAGCTTCTCCAGCGTGGTGTCGGAACTGCTGCTGTCGGAGCTGCTGTCGGCCCCGCCGGCCGCTCCGCCACCCGCGGCTCCGCCTGCCGCCTGTGCCGACGAGCTGGCCGTGGTCTGCGAGGTGCTGGTGGCGTCGTTGCTCGTGGTGGTGGTCGATGCGGCCGACGTCGAGGCGGTGGAATAGCGAACGTTGGTGGCGCTGACGGCGCTGATGGTGGTCATGGTCGGGCTTCCTCTGAGGATGGTTATCCGCAGTGGCGGCCGTCGCGCAGAGAAATTTAGAGGGGTTTGTTATCGACTTGGTATCAACCGTGGTACGTCGAGCTGGACGGGTCAGGGCGTCTCCAGCAAGCGGGGCGTCTGCGAGCCGCCCAGCGACAGGTGGATCACGCCAGCGCGGCTGGGGAAGTTCGGCGAGTCGTCGTCGCTGTTCTCCATCACCGGGATGTCGATCAGGGTGTGCTTGCCCGTCGGGTCGCTGACCAGCCGGGCGTCCAGCTTCTCGATCGACCGCCAGCTGTCGCCACCGATCTGCATCGCATCGAGCAGGCTGTAATGCTCCTGGCCTTCCTCGTTCGGGGTGGAGGAGAAGACCGCGAGGTACTGGCTGTAGTTGTTGCCCATGTCGAACCCTTCGATGGTGAAGACGGCGAGGGTGAGTTCGCTGTCCTTGCCGGTCTTCAGGGTCTGTACGCGGGTCGCTTCGGGATAGCCGGTGGCGAAGCTGTCCTTGTACAGCTCGACCAGTCGGCTGACCTGTTCTTCGAGGGGCTTGGAGAGTGCCGGCTGTTCGGCGGCATGGGACAGGGTGCAGGCGAGCAGCAGGCCGGCGGGTAGCAAACACAGTTTCATGGGCATCCTTGAACAGGGAGATTCGGTCAGCATCGTCGATGCCGACCGTCGCGGGATCATTGCACGGCGTTGGGCATCGTCCCGTTCTGCAGGACCCAGTCCCCGACCGCCGAACAGGAATAGGTGTTGGAGTAGTTGTAGTAGCGCTGCAGGGGCGCGCCGTTCTCGTAGGTGGCGCACTGATAGACCGACGTGCCCTTCTGCAGGATCAGGAAGTGGATCTGGGTGATCCGGCCCGGTGCTACGTAGGCCGCCTTGACCTCATAGCCGCTGCGTAGCAGCTCCGTCACCTTGACCTCTTCCGCAGAGGCCGGGGAACCGATGGCCAGGAGGCCGAGCAGAGTGAGCGTCGCTTGCGCCAGATAATTCGTCCTTGGCATGGGTTCGTCTCGTCCTTGTTGAGGAAAAAAGGGGGTCAGGCTTCCGGCCGCAGCGGTATGCCGCCGCAATTGCCGCGGGTCAGCAGGTAGTCCACTTGCCGGGCGCGGTTGATCGCCACGCGGATCTCGCAACTGGCCGAGTGGACCACGTCGCCCCAGTACTCGGTGTGCACCAGCTGGCCATTCTGCGGGCCGGTGTAGGTGCCCAGCGCTTCCCGCGAGGTGTACGAGGTGTCGCGGCGATAGATCAGCACGACCCAGTCGTTCTCCGGTGCCAGGGCTATATCGCTGGGCGCGCCGAAGTGGTCGATGGCATCGCCTGCCGGGCGGCCCTTCCAGTAGCTGCGGGCCTGCGCTTCGGGCAGGGTGGGAATGGCGGAGCAGCCGCCGAGCAGGATGGCGATCATCCCCAGCGCGAAGAGTCCTTTCATTGCACGCCCTCCTTGGCGGGTACGTTCTTGACGGGCATCTGCTCGAAGCCCTTGTCGACCATCTGCAGGATCAGGTCCTTGGCGTGCTCGCGGTTGCGCAGCTGGAACAGGCCGGGAGCGGCGGATACCAGTTGCGTCATGGGCATCTTGCCCAGCGGGTACATCTTCTGCTCGACGTGTGCATCCGGCTTGCAGAGGAAGTCGCGACTCTGGGCGATCCACGCCTCAGGCTTCTTCTTCCATTCCTTGGAAACCTTCTTCGGACGGATGTCGTTGTAGAACTTGTCGTAGTTCTGCGCGCCGTTGAGGCGCACGCGGTTCTTCGCGCAGTCGACCTCGACGTCATAGGCGGTAAAGGTCGGCTTGGCGCCTTCCTCGTAGAACTGATAGACGCCCAGCGAGCGCACGCCGTTCTTGCGGTCGTAGATGTTGGCGGCGTCGCCATCGATGATGAAGATTTCGTTCTTGTAGAGGCTGCCTTGCTGGTGAATCAGCCAGAAATCGCCAGAGGGACCTTCCGCTTGCGCGGCGAGAGGGCTGCAAAGCAGCAGGGCAGGCAGCCAGGGCCTGAGGGGCTTGAACATACCGGACATTCCTTTGCCGTTGGTATCGCCAGGGCACAGCGCACCCCGGCGAAGGAAGGGTAGGAATCTAGAGGTGCAGGTTTTGATGGTCAACCTGCGTGTAGGAATTCTGTGACAGACGGCAGTGAAGTTTCTGCGTTGATACAGCGCGAAGTGCTGAAGGCCTGGGGCGATGCCGGGCTGCGCGCGGAGCGATTCATTTCGTTGATGGCGGGGCACTGATCGACAGTCTTTCGGCAGGTACCGGCGATAAACCGCTGCATGAGCAGTGTGTCGCTGTGGGTGCCTGAAGCCGCCAACTGTCCCGCACGAGGGCCGCGGCCTTTGTATAATTCCGGTCGACAACAGGCGGTTCGTGCATGCTTCCGGATGGCGCCGCCAACAAGAAGATGCAGAGGTCGACAGCGGTGGAAAGAAGACAGTTCAGTGAGTCCATGCAGGGGCAGAACCTGCGGTTCGTCGGGGATCGCAAGGCCGATCCGCAGCGGCCGCGCAAAGTCGGTTTCGTGCTGCTGGAGAACTTCTCGCTGCCGGCCTTCACCCAGGCGCTGGATACCCTGGTGACCGCCAACCTGATCCAGGAGGGCGCCTTCTCCACGCGCACCTTCAGCCTCGACGGCGAGTCGGTCACCAGCGACCTCGGGCTGGTGATCTGCCCGGCGTCCGCGCTGGAAAGCCGGTACCTGGACATGGATCTGCTGGTGGTCTGCGGCGGCCTGCGCACGCCCCTCAAGGACCTGCCTGGCCTGAACCGCCTGCTTCAGCAGGCCGACGAGCGCGGCATCGCCCTGGCCGGGCTGTGGAATGGCGCGTGGTTCCTCGGCCGGGCCGGTTTGCTGGATGGCTACCAGTGCGCGGTGCACCCGGAGAACCGCGCCTCACTGGCGGAGGTCGCGCGCAACAGCGTGGTCACCGCCGAGAGCTACATCGTCGACCGTAATCGCCTCACCGCTGGCAGCCCCACCGGCGCGTTCAACCTGGTGCTGGAGTGGATCCATGACCTTTACGGCCGCGAGCTGGTGGAGGGTATCGTCGACATCCTCGCCTTCGAGGAATCGCGCTATCGCCGTACCCGCCCGGCGCTGCACGAGAAGATGACCCAGCCGCTGCGCGACGTGCTCAACCTGATGAGCGCGAACATCGAGGAGCCGTTGAGCCCGGACCAGCTGTCCGAGTGCGTCGGCCGCTCCAAGCGGCAGCTGGAGCGCCTGTTCCAGGAGCAACTGGGCACCTCGCCGGTGCGCTATTACCTGGAACTGCGCATCACCGAGAGCCGGCGTCTGCTGCAGCATTCCGATTTGTCCCTGGTGGAAGTCGCGCTGGCCTGTGGCTTTGTCTCGCCCAGTCATTTCAGCAAGTGCTACACGTCGTTCTTCGGCCATTCGCCCTCCAGGGAAGTGCGCTTCGGCTGCGTGCGCTCCACCAGGTAGCGAGGCCCGCAAGCGGTGCGTCGGTCTGCGGGCACGCAGTGCCTTGCTGGCGGTGTTCCTCGCCGTGGCCGGCTGGTTAACTGCCCGGACGTGCGAACAACAAGAGCGAGGAACAGGACGTGATCTTTCTTTACAACGCCGAACCCGAACACGCCGAAAAATGGCGAGCTCTGCTGGCCGACCAGGTACCTGACCTGGCGTTCGTCGCAGGCCTCGAGGCGGCCGATCCGGCGCGTGTCACCTACCTGCTGACCTGGAAGGCGGTCGACGATATCGAGCGCTACACCAGCCTGCGCGTGCTGTTCGCGGCGGGCGCCGGGGTGGATCAGTTCGATCTGTCGAAGATCCCCGAGTCGGTGGCGCTGGTGCGCATGGTCGATGAGTCCCTGGCCGACATCATGGCCGAGTTCGTGGTGATGTCGGCGCTGGCGCTGCACCGCGAGATGCCTGCCTACCGCGTGCAGCAGGCCGCGCAGGTGTGGGAGCCACTGAGTATCCTGCCGGCGGCGACCAGCCGTGTCGGTGTGATGGGCCTCGGCCAGCTGGGCCAGGCGTGCCTCGCGCAACTGCGCCACCTGAAATTCCAGCTGCTCGGCTGGAACCGCTCCGAGCGGCAGATCGACGGGGTAGCGACCTATACCGGCCCCGAACAACTGGCGAGTTTCCTGTCCCAGTGCGACATCCTGGTCAACCTGCTGCCGCTGACCGACAGCACCCGCGGCATCCTCGACCGCGAAACGTTGGCGCAGTTGCCCAGGGGAGCGGGACTGATCAACGTTGGCAGGGGCGAGCACGTGGTGGAGGCCGATCTGGTTGCCGCGCTGGATGCGGGGCAGGTCGGCGCGGCGATCCTCGATGTGTTCCACGAAGAGCCGCTGCCGGCGGATCATCCGCTGTGGTCGCACCCGCACGTCTGGGTCACGCCGCACATCGCCAGCACCATGCAGGTGGAAGGCGGCGCAGCGGCGGTGGCGAAGAACATCCTGCGCGACCTGGCCGGCGACGAGCTACTGCACACGGTGAACCGCCAGGCGGGCTACTGAGGCGTTTCGCTTATCACTGAAATAGCCGGCGCAAGCTGTTTCTCGGGAACGGCACTTTCGATACTGGCGGCTCCCAACCGCCACCCAGGACGTGCCGTTCATGGACCACGAACCGATCGAAGCCCGCGACTTCGCCTTCATCCACCTTGCCGCTGTCATGCTCTGCGGCTCGCTGATCGTCGCGCTGGCCTTGTTCCTCGCGCGCCTGGGCGTGCTCCTGCATTGAGCCTCAGTGGGCGATGGCCTCACTGAGCGTGTTGATCAGCGCGCGGGTCTGGGTGTCGCGATGGGCGCTATAGAGCACCACATCGCGGGGCGGTAGCTCCGGGAGAGCGAAACGCTCGCGCACGTCCCTGCAGCCCGCCGGCGCCATGCGCTCGACCATGGCGCCGATCCCGATCCCCGCCGACACCGCCGCACCGATGGCAAGAATCCCCGAGCCGACGAAGGCTTCGCTCCAACTGCGGTTCTGCGCCTGCAACGCGCTGGTAACCATGCTGCGCATGCCGCAGGGCGCCGGCTGGATCGCCAGTGGCAGGGGCGCTGCGTCGTCCAGTTCGAAAGCCTCGGCGGCCATCCAGCCGAAGCGTTCGCTGCCGATCACCTCGCCATCCTGGCGACGGTTGTCGTGGCGCAGGATCAGCGCGACATCCAGCGCACCTTCCTCGTAGCGTTCCAGCATCTGCCGCGACGTACCCAGGCTGAAGGCGACGATCACCTCCGGATCGGCCTGCGTCAGTCGTCGCAGCCAATGGCTCAGGTCCGCGCCGAGGATGTGGTGGCTCACACCGATGCGCAGGGTGCGGCGGGGCGTGTCGAAGCAGCGTAGCGTCTCGTCGTAGCTGGCCAGCAGGCGGCGGGCGTTGGCGAGGAATACCGCGCCGTGGGCGGACAGGGTGACTCGCCGTGGCGTGCGTTCCAGCAGCGAGCGGCCGAGGGATTCCTCCAGGCGCTTGATCTTCAGGCTGATGGCCGCCTGGGTGGTGCCGGTGACCTCGGCGGCGCGGGTGAAGCTTTTCAGGTCGGCGACCAGCAGGAAGGCGCGGATGGCTTCTATATCGGGGGTTTTCATGGCGGCGAATCGTCCTTGGGGCTGGCAACAGTCTGGCAGTTGGACTGGCGCAACCCAAGCCCCGGATGCGCTAGAGTGCCGCCTTCGCCTTCAACGGCCGCTGACGAGGAGTTGCGATGCTGAGCCAGGCCTTCGCCTACAAATGCTGGTCGGACCGCCGTGTGCTGGATGCCATCGCCCGGATCGACGCAATACGCTTCCCCGAGGAGCATGCCTTCGCGCTCCAGCAACTCAACCACATGGCCATCGTCGAGGACCTCTTCCGCGCGCGCCTGAACGGCGAGGCGGACCCGCACCCGGCCACCAATACCGTGGCGGTGCCCGGTTATGACGAACTGCGCGAGCGCCTGCTGACCTCTGGCCAGTGGTACGTCGACCAGCTTGCCGTGCTGACCCCGGCGCGTGCCCGGGAGATCATCCATTTCCGCTTCACCGACGGCCGCAGCGGCAGCCTGACCCGCGAGGAGATGTTCTTCCACATCCTCAACCACGCCACCTACCACCGTGGCTCCATCGCCCGCGCGCTGGACCAGGCCGGCGTGGCGCACCCGGCCGATACCTACACGGTGTTCGTGCATGCCACCCAGCCCGAGCGCCGCGAGGGCTGAGGGGTCAGCAGGCCACTTCGTCGATGATGATCTGCAGCGTCTGCCGCGAGCAGCGCTCGACCCGCGCCTGCACGCCGTACACCTCGTCGAACAGTTGCGGCGTGAGGATGCTTTCGGCGTCGCCGGCGGCCACCAGCCGGCCCTGGTGCAGCACCGCCAGTTGATCGGCGTAGCGCGCGGCGAGGCCGATGTCATGGAGCACGGCAATGGCGATCAGGCCGTGGCGGCGCACTTCCTCCTGTACGCACTGCATGACCCGCAGCTGGTAGTTCAGGTCCAGCGCGCTGGTGGGCTCGTCCAGCAGCAGCACCTGCGGGCGTTGCGCCAGTAGCTGGGCCAGGCTGACCATCTGCCGCTGGCCGCCGGAGAGGCGGTCCAGGCGCTGGTCGCGCAGGTGCAGGATGCCGACCCGGCGCAGCGCTTCGAGGGCCGCGGCCAGCGGATCGGCGCGGCGCAGTTCGGTGTCGAAGGGGTTGACCCGCAGGCTGGCGAGCAGTGCGTCCAGGACACTGAGGGCGATGCCGCCGGGCAGGTTCTGCGGCATGTAGGCGATACGCCGGCTGCGCTCGCCTACCGAGAGCGCGGCGAGCGACTGGCCGTCGAGGCTCAGGTCGCCGCGTACGCGCTCAAGGCCCGCCAGGCCGCGCAGCAGGGTGGACTTGCCCGCACCGTTGGGGCCGATCAGGGCGGTGAGGGTGCCGCGTTCGAGTTCCGGCAGCGTCACGTCATGGACCACGGCGTGGCGGCGGTAGGCGACCGTCAGGTTCTGCGCGAACAGGCTCATGCGTTGCGTCCTCCCCGGCAGATCAGGGCGACGAACACCGGTACGCCGACCAGCGCGGTGACGATGCCCACGGGCACGATCAGCCCCGGCATCAGCAGCTTGCTGGCCACCGACGACAGCGACAGCAGCAGCGCGCCGACCAGGGCGCTGGCCGGCAGGTAGAAGCGCTGGTCCTCGCCGATCAGCATCCGCGCGATGTGCGGGCCGACCAGACCGATGAAGCCGATGGTCCCGACAAAGGCCACCGCGCACGCCGACAGCAGGCAGATACGCAGCAGGGCAAAGCGGCGCAGGCGGCGCACATCCACACCCAGGCTACGGGCGCGGTCCTCGCCCATGCGCAGCACGGTCAGTCTCGATGCGGCGGCCTGGGAGAAGGGCAGGCAGAGCGCGAGCACCAGGGCCAGCGCGCCAGCCTTGTGCCAGTCGGCGCGGGCGAGGCTGCCGAGGGTCCAGAACACCAGTTGCTGCAGCACGTCCTCGCTGGCCATCATCTGCAGCAGCGCCACCGCCGCGTTACAGCTGAACACCAGGGCGATACCGAACAGCACCAGGCTTTCCACACCGCCGCCGCGCAGGCGCGAGAGCCCTTGCAGCAATACCAGCGACAGGCAGGCGAAGACGAAGGCCGCCAGCGACACCGCCGCGTTGGCCGACAGCCAGGCATTGCCCAGGTGGAAGAAGATCGCCAGCGAGGCACCCAGCGCGGCGGACGACGACACGCCGAGGGTAAAGGGGCTGGCCAGCGGGTTGTCGAGGATGGTCTGCATCTCCGCACCGGCCAGGGCCAGTGCGCCGCCCACCAGTAGCGCCATCACCGCGTAGGGCAGGCGCACGTTCCAGATGATCACTCGCTGGCTGGGCTCCAGTTCACCCGGGTGCAGCAGGCCGTGGAACAGCGCGCCAGGCGTCAGTCCGGACGGCCCGCTGAGCAGGTCCCAGGCCATCGAACCCAGCAGCAGGGCGAGCAGGACCACCAGCACCGCCCCACGGCGGCGCAGTTGCAGCCGGCGCTCGTGGCGCGCCTGCTGCAGGTCGGTAGCGTCTGTGGCGACGTTCATTCAGGCTTGCCGGCGTCGATCCAGTAGGTGCCGTCCAGGCCGATGCGCAGGAAGTCCTGGTTGATCTGCGCCTGGGTCTGCGCCGGGTCGAGACCTTCGAAGCGTTCCGGGTGGACCCAGCGGGCCATGGCCTCGATGGCGAGGATGTTGAACGGCGAGTTGTAGAAGTCGTGCCAGAGGCCGTGGGCCTTGCCGTTGCGGATGGCGTCGAGGGTGGCGAACTCGGGGCGCTGGAGGACGTTCTGCAAGCTCTCGCGGGCCTGCTGCTGGCTGACGCCGGCGCCGAGGATCAGCCCAGGATGACGGTTGCCGGTGGCGATGTAGATATCCGGTTTGGCCGACAGCGCGTACTCCACGCTGATATCGCCCAGCGCACCAGGCACCACACCCGCGGCGATGTTACGGCCGCCGACCGCGTCGATGACGCTGCCCAGGCCACTCTTGCCGGTGGTGTGGCCCGGTGCCTGCCAGACGCCGGCCAGCAGTTCGAGGAATACGCTCGGCTTGTGCGCGTCATCCAGGCCGGCCACGCCCTCGCGGATGTGCTGCAGGTGGGCGTCGTAGAACTTCAGGTACTGCTCTGCCTCGGCCTGGCGACCGAGCGCCGCGCCCAGTGCGGTAAGGCTGGTGCGCACGCCCTCGATGGGGTGGACGCGGAAGTCGACGAACACCACCGGCACGCCGGCGGCGGCGAGGATGTCGGCGATCGGGCTGTGCTGGGTCGGGCCTTCGCCGGCGATGCTGAACACCGCGAGGTCCGGCTTCAGGGCGAGGATCTGCTCGGCACTGACGCTCTGCTCGGAGGCCTGGCCGATCAGCGGGATCTGCTTCACCTGGGGGAAGCGCTGGGCATAGACATCGAAGGTGTGCGGGTCGAGCAGGCGTACGTCGTTCTGCCAGCCGACCACGCGCTGGAAGGGGTTGTCACGGTCGAGCAGGGCCAGGGCGAAGAACAGCCGGCCTTCACCCAGCACCACGCGCTGCGCGTTGCCGCTGACCTCGACCTTGCGCCCGAGCACGTCGGTGACGGTGAGCGCCTGGGCGGGCAGGGCGAGGCCGAACCAGCCGAGGCATAGCAGGGCGAGGGTGGCAAGGGTGTGGGGCAGA
The DNA here is from genome assembly GCF_057180225.1 of Pseudomonas sp. BB438. Classification (NCBI taxonomy): domain Bacteria; kingdom Pseudomonadati; phylum Pseudomonadota; class Gammaproteobacteria; order Pseudomonadales; family Pseudomonadaceae; genus Pseudomonas; species Pseudomonas sp. BB438. Next base: position 3,938,136 of record NZ_CM170001.1, on the reverse strand, counting down.
CGGGAGCGGGAAGCGCGGGACGACAGGAAGGGCATGCGGAACGACCTGGGCATGAAGTAGAATTAATCGCATTTGCAATCCACTCTACCGCTGCTGTCGCGGGCGAGCCGGGCGGCTTTGTATTGGCGGCGCGCGAAATCCCGCGCCACAACATTCCATTACATTTGCGCCGTGCAGCCCCCGTCGATAGCCGGAACCCTAGCGACCCGCCGCGAGTTTCCCGATGTCCAGGCCAGACCACATCCTCGTCGTCGACGACGACCCCGAGATCCGCCAGCTGTTGGCCGACTACCTCAAGGGCATGGGCTACCAGGTGTCCACCGCCGCCGATGGCCGCGAGATGCAGCGCCAGCTGGAAGTACAGCCGGTGGACCTGGTCGTGCTCGACCTGATGCTGCCCGGCGAGGACGGCCTGACCCTGTGCCGCGACCTGCGCGCGCGCAGCGACGTACCGGTGATCATGCTCACCGCGCGGGGCACGCTGATCGACCGCATCATCGGCCTGGAGATGGGCGCCGACGACTACCTGCCCAAACCTTTCGACCCGCGCGAGCTGCTGGCGCGGATCAAGGTGGTGCTGCGCCGGGTGCAGAGCTTCCCCCAGCGCGCCCAGGTGGATGAGGCGGCAACCTTGCGCTTCGCCGGCTGGGAACTGGACACCCGCGCGCGCCACCTGCGCTCACCGGCTGGCCTGAGCATCGCCCTGGCCGGTTCCGATTTCCGCCTGTTGCGCCTGCTGTTGCAGCACCCCAATCGGCCGCTGGGTCGCGACTTTCTGCTGCGCCAGGTGTTCGACAAGGAGCGCCTGCCGTTCGACCGCGCCATCGACGTCTGCGTCAGTCGTCTGCGCCAGCACCTGGAAGACGATCCGAAGTCGCCCAGGCTGATCCGCACCGTGCGCAACCAGGGCTACATGCTGACCGCCGAAGACGTGGTCAGCGCCTGATGCGCCTGTGGCCGCGCACGCTGTTCGGGCGGTTGGTGGTGATCCTGGTGGGCGGGATGATCGCCGCCCAGGTGCTCACCGGCAGCATCTGGTACGACGTGCGCCACACCCAGGCACTGGAGATTCCGCTGCGTCTCGCGGCCGCGCGCTTGACCGACCTGCAGCACCTGCACCAGCAACAGCCACAGGATTTCATGCAGGCGCTGAGCGCGCTCGATCGACCGGGATTCGAGGCGCGTCTGGTCGATTCGGCGGACGAGCCCGACGGCGCCTTCGATCCGGCGGCCGAGCGCCTGCTGCGCCGCGCGGTGCATGACCAGGGCGGTGATGCTCAGGGCCTGCGCCTGTTGCGCGTGGAGTTGCGTGATGGCGCCGGCGAGCGCAGCGGGCTGACCGGCCTGTTCACCGGCAATGGCGCCAAGGCGCACCTGCTGCTGGAGGCCCCCCTGGGGGCCGGGGCCTGGCTGCGTATCGCGATGGTCGAAGGGCAGGGCTGGAGCAGCCAGTCGACCCTCGACGTGGCGCTGGATTATCTGCTGCGCCTGTACCTGCTGCGCATCCTCGTCGTCGTGCTGATCGCGCTGCTCGCGGTACGCCTGGCCATCGGCCCGCTGGACAAGCTGGCCCGCGCCGCCGAAAGCCTGGGCAAGGACATCCAGCGCCCGCCGCTGACCGAGGAGGGCCCGCTGGAAGTGCGTCGCGCCGCCCGTGCCTTCAACGCCATGCAGCAACGGCTGATCCACAACCTTGGCGAGCGCATGCGTTTTCTTGCGGCCGTGTCCCATGACCTGCGTTCGCCCATCACCCGCCTGCGCCTGCGCACCGAAATGCTCGACGACGAAACTGCGCGGCAGAAGATGCGCAAGGACCTCGACGACATGGAAGGCATGGTGACTGCGACCCTGGATTTCATCAGCGGCAGCGATCTCGACGAGGCGCGTCAGAACCTCGATGTGAACGCATTGCTGCAGAGCCTGCAGGCGGATTTCGAAGAGCAGGGGGAGCGGGTATCGCTGTCCGGTCGCGCGTTGCAACCGCTGGCCGGTTATCCGCTGAGCCTGCAGCGGGCGCTGCTCAACCTGTTGGAGAACGCCATCCGGTATGCCGGTGGTGCTGATATCGAGGTCGAGGACAGCGAGCAGGCCCTGTGCATCCGCGTGCTGGATCGCGGACCGGGCATTCCAGCGAAACAACTGGAGCGGGTGACCGAGCCGTTCTACCGCCTGGAGCAGTCGCGCAATCGCTCCACGGGCGGCTATGGGCTGGGGTTGAGCATCGCCCAGACCATCGCAGCGGCGCACCACGGGCGGCTGGAACTGCGCAACCGCGAGGGCGGTGGACTGGAAGCGACGTTGATCTTCGATCGCGGCACCTGAACGCCAGCCCCTTTGTAGATGCACGCTCGCACCTGCAAATGAAGATCGGCGCGGGAAGTGGGTCGCGAACCTGCCCATCGGGTTTCCGGGGAGGGAGTCCTGATGACGGACAGGTTCGCGGTTGAGAGGGCTTGCCGGCCGGCACGGCATTGCCCGTGCCGGCCTTCGCTCAGAACGAGTAGTCCGCGCTCAGCACCACGCCACGGCTGGCGCCGGGCACGCCGTAGCCACGGCCGTTGTATTGGCTCCAGTAGTGCTTGTCGAACAGGTTGTTGACGTTCAGGCGCAGCTGCACGTCCTGGGTCGCCTGCCAGCTGAGCATGGCGTCATGCACCACGTAGCCGGGCACGGTGGTCTGGCCGGCGCGGGTCATGGTCGAGCCCAGGCCCGGGTAGATCTTCACGTCGTCCACGTAGCGCACGCCGTAGCTCAGGGCCAGGTTGTCCGGCAACTGCCAGGTGCTCCACAGGCTCAGGGCGTTCTGCGGGGTGTTGGCCAGTTGCACGCCCTTGTCCGAACCGTTGTAGGGCTTCACCAGCTTGCTGTTCTGGTGCACGTAGGCGGCGTATACCGACCAGTTGCGGGTGATGTTGCCGCTGGCGGACAGCTCGATGCCGCGCACGCGTTCCTCGCCGCCGGTGTAGGCCGACAGCTCTTCATCGTCGATATAGGTCAGCTGGCGCTTGGTCTCGAACACGTCACCGTTGAGCGCCAGCTGGCCGTCGAGCAGTTCCCATTTGGTGCCCACTTCATAGGTCTTGCCGCGGTCGCCCTTGGTCGAGGCGATGCTGCCGGTCTGTGCCACGGCGAGGACGCCGGAGGGCTGCCTGGCGTTGGCGTAGCTGACGTAGAGGCTGCCGTTCTCCACCGGCTTGTAGGTCAGCGCGGTGTGCACGCTGGTGAGCTTCTCGTTCTGCGAGGAGCTGCCCTTGTCGACCCAGGCGGCGCTCGGGCTGGCGCGGGTTTCGCTGTCCAGCACGCGGGTATCGAAGTGATCCTGGCGCGCGGCCAGGTGCAGCTGCCAGTGCTCGTCGAATTTCAGGGTGTCGAGCAGGTAGAAGGCCTTGTCGATCTGCTCCACCGACTGCTTGGCCGAGGTGTAGGTGTCCAGCGCGTAGGGATACTTCGACCAGTCGTTGCTGACCACCGGCAGGTTGCCCATGACGGTGCGGCTGGCGGCGGTCAGGGCGCCAGTCTTCGAGTCGAGCGTCTGCTTGCTCAGGTCGAAGCCGCCGACCAGGGTGTGGCCGATGCCGAAGGTGTCGACACGCCAGGTCAGGCTGGTCTGGTTGCTGTAGGTGTCGTTGGTCTGCTCGCGCAGCGGCGTGTTGATGTTGCGCCGGTAGATGCCCTTGCCGGCCTGGATGCCGGGCGCGCCGGCGTTCGGGTCGCCGCCGGGGGTGGTGACGAAGAAGTCGTGATCCAGGTGGAACCAGGTGAAGCGGCTGTCCAGGCTCAGGGCGTCGTTGAAGTCGTGGGCGAACTTCAGGTTCACGCGGTGCGATTCGTTGTTCTCGTAGTCGAGGTTGCGCCAGCCCCAGTAGCTGCTCCAGCTGGCGCCGCCGGCGCGGTGCGGCGCGCTGCCGTTGCTGCCGTTGACCGTGGGAATGCCGTAGTCGGGCGTAGCGTTGTCGTGCAGGTATTCGTAGGCCAGGGTGACGCGGGTGTCGGTGCCCAGGCCCAGTGCCAGGGACGGAGCGAAGCCGTAGCGCTCGTCGCCGACCCAGTCGCGGCCGTCGGTGCCGGTGTTGGCGCCCATCACGTTGACGCGGAAGGCCGCACCGTCGCCGAGGCCGTCGATGCGGTGGTTCACGTCCAGCGTGCCGCGCGTGAAGTTGGCGGTACCAACGCCGCCGCTGAGCAGGTTGAAGTCGTCCAGCTGTGGCGTCTTGGTCACCAGGTTGACCGCGCCGCCAACGGCGCCGACGCCCCAGGCCGCGGTGCTGGAGCCCTTGAAGACTTCGACGCCCTCGGTGTTGAAGAAGTCGTCGCGCGAGTACTTGGCCGGGTCGCGCACGCCATCGCGGTAGATGTTGCCGTCCGCGTTGAAGCCCCGGATGGTCAGGCTGTCGCCCACGCCACCGCCGCCTTCGCCGGAGTTGAAGGTGATCCCCGGCACGTTGCGCAGGGCGTCCTTCAGGCTCTGGGCGTTCTGCTCCTTGAGCAGCGTCTCGGAGAGCACGGTGACGCTCTGCGGGGTATCGCGCAGTGGTTCGGTGTTCTTCGCCGAGCTGGCGCGGTCGACCTTGTAGGGCGACTCCTGGGTGGCCTGTACGGTGCTGTCGGGTAGCGCCAGGGCCTCCTGGTCATCGACGGCTGGTGGGGTATCGGCCCAGGCCGACAGCGGGATCGCCATGAAGGTGGCGAGGCCGACGACGGGGGCGAGGGTAAGGGATGCCTCGGAACGGGTGATGGGTGTGAGGTTCAAGCGGGACGACATGGACGGAAATCTCTCCGGCAAATGCGAGTTATTTGCATTGCGGAAAGGCTAACAGCGATGGCCTTGGGCCCAGGCGGTGCAAATGTATCGCCGTCGACGCGCAGGTCGCTTTACAACAATCCATTACATTTGCCCGGGCACGAACGGCCGGACGAGAGGTCCGCCGCCGGCAAAGGCCGGCGGCAGGGAGGGTCACGCTTTTTTCTTCGTGGACGGCAGCAGGATGGTCAGGCAGCCCAGCAGTGGCAGGTAGGAGCACAGCGTGTAGACGTACTCGATGCCGTGGATGTCGGCCAGGTGGCCGAGGAAGGCGGCGCCGATGCCGCCGAAGCCGAACATCAGGCCGAAGAACACACCGGCGATCATGCCGACGTTACCCGGCACCAGTTCCTGGGCGTAGACCACGATGGCGGAGAATGCAGAGGCGAGGATGAAGCCGATCACCAGACTGAGGATGCTGGTCCAGAACAGGTCGACATAGGGCAGCGCCAGGGTGAAGGGCGTGACGCCGAGGATGGAGAACCAGATCACCGCCTTGCGGCCGATGCGGTCGCCCACCGGGCCGCCGAAGAAGGTGCCGGCCGCCACCGCGCCGAGGAAGCCGAACAGGTAGAGCTGCGAGCTGGCCACCGAGAGGTCGAACTTCTCGATCAGGTAGAAGGTGTAGTAGCTGGTGAAGCTGGCCATGTAGAAGTACTTGGAGAACACCAGCAGCGCGAGCACCACCAGCGAGGCGGTGACACGGCCCTTGGACAGCCCGTGGGTGGCCACGCCGCCGGCTTTCAGCTTGAACAGGTTCAGGTGGTGGCTGTACCAGCGGCTCAGGCCCCAGAGCACGCCGACGAGGAACACCGCGAACAGGCCGAAGTACGCCACGTTGCCCTGGCCATACGGAATGATGATGGCTGCAGCCAATAGCGGGCCGAAGGCGCTGCCGGCGTTGCCGCCGACCTGGAAGGTCGACTGCGCCAGGCCGTAGCGTCCGCCGGAGGCCAGGCGTGCGATCCGCGAGGTTTCCGGGTGGAAGGTCGAGGAGCCGATACCCACCAGCGCCGAGGCCAGCAGGATCGCATGGAAGCTGCCGACGAAGGCCAGCATGAGAATGCCGATCAGCGTGCAGACACTGCCCAGCGGCGCCAGCCAGGGCTTGGGATGACGGTCGGTGTGGTAGCCGACCCAGGGCTGCAGCAGCGAGGCGGTCAACTGGAAGGTCAGGGTGATCAGGCCGACCTGGGTGAAACTCAGGCCGTAGTTGGCCTTGAGCACCGGGTAGATCGACGGCAGCACGGCCTGGATCAGGTCGTTGGTCAGGTGGGCGAGGGCGCAGGCGCCGATCACGCGCATGACCAGCGGGCTGGCCTGGCTGGCCACGGAGGGCGTGGCCAGGGGGGAAGCAGTGGTAGACATGGGACTCCGGGGCAGCAAGGTGTGGCGCAGGCAGGGCGCGCCGGGTTTTTCGATTGTGGGCGGCCTATGCTAGGCGTGCGCTCCGTGGCTGTCTCACGCGATCCGGACGACGAATATCGCGAAACGGCCAAATCGGTTCGCCGCGCGCCGGATCGGCTATGCTCGCAGCCCCGCTTGAGTTCCGTCCCGCAAGGTCTGCTGCATGTCGTCGCCCATCGCTTTCCGTGTTCCCTTCGAGGGGCGTGAGCTTCACGCCGATACCCTGAGCGGCGACTCGCCGCTGCATCTGTTCGGCATCCACGGTGGTGGCGCCAGCAATCGATCGGTGTGGAGCGGCCTGCGCCAATCGTTGTGGGAGCGTGGCGTTGGTTCGACTGCGCTGGATTGCATCGGGCATGGGCTGACCGGTGGTGTCTTTGCCGACTCCTCGCTTGAGCGGCGCAGTCACCAGGCGCAGTCGGTGATCGAGCATGTCGGGATTCGTCCCACGGCGCTGGCCGGTATCAGCATGGGCGCCTACAACGCGCTTCGCCTCAGCGAGGCAATGGCGGTGCAGGCGCTGATCCTCATCGTGCCCGGCATCTATACCCCCGAGGCTAACGCGGTGCGCTTCGGTCCGGAGTTCTCGACGATCATCCGCCGGCCTCGCAGCTGGATCGACAGTGACGCCTGGGACATCCTCGCGCGCTTTCGTGGCCGGTTGCTGGTGATTGCCGGCGAGCGGGACAACGTGATTCCCCTGGAGATCCCCGAGCGCCTCTACGCAGCTGCCAGCCAGGCCCGTCATCGCGAGTTGCTGGTAGTACCGGATGCAGGTCACAGTGGGTTGCTGCCGGTGTTGCTGGACAACCCGGCGTGGCGTGCGTCGCTGCTGGCGTGCGTTGGTCTGGAGCGCTGAGCCACGGCAGATGAGCTGCTAGGGTGTCAGGGTCACCTGACAGACGAGGAGTTTCGGTATGCAAACAGTCACTGGCGGCTGCCTGTGCGGTGAGCTGCGGATCGAGGCCATCGGCCAGCCTTATCGAGTCGGCATCTGCCATTGCCTGGACTGCCGCAAGCACCATGGTGCGCTGTTCCACTCGTCGGCGATCTTCCCTGAGCGCGCCGTGCGCATCGAGGGCGACACCCGCGAGTACGCCGGACGCTGCTTCTGCCCACGTTGCGGCTCCTCGGTGTTCGGCCGCAGCGGCGACGAAATCGAGGTGAGCCTCGGCGCGCTGGACGAGCCAGACCGCTTCCAGCCTACCTACGAGCTCTGGACATGCCGCCGTGAAGCCTGGCTGCCGGCCTTCCCGATGCGCCATCGCTACGAGCGCGACCGTGAGACATCGACGCGCCGCGAAGACTAACGCCACGGACAGAAAACGCAGTCCACGGACAGATCGCGCGCCCATTTGCTCCGGGCGCGGAACTGTCACATTCAGGTCCCGCCCGCCACCGATAGTAGCCCCGCCAACACGCTCAAAGAGGCTACATCGTGTTTCATCGTGCTCTGCTTTCCGCTTCCACCGTCGGCCTGTCCCTGCTCAGTCTGTCCATCGCCTGCGCCAACGCGGCCGAAACCTACACCCTGGACACGCCGCACCTGATCGGCATCGACAACTTCCGTGACATCGCCGGCACCACCACCGCCTACACCACGTCCAACGACGGGGTGATGCGTTCTGGGGTGTTCTACCGCTCCAATGCGCTGACGCCCAAGGGTAGCGACCTGGCGGTCCTGAACAGCCTGGGCATCAGCGACGTGTTCGACCTGCGCACCCCGAGCGAAATCGCCGGTACGCCGGACACCCTGCCGGCTGGCGCGACCTACCAGAACATCGACATCATCGGCAGCACCACCTCCGGCGCCAACGTCACCAACATCTCCTTCACCAGCGCCGCCCAGGCCATCCAGATGATGGAGGATACCAACCGCGCCTTCGTCAGCGACGCCGGCATGCGCGGCCAGTTCGCCACGCTGTTCAACGAGCTCGCCGCGGCCGATGGCGCCGCGCTGTTCCATTGCACCGCCGGCAAGGACCGCACCGGCTGGACCGCTGCCGTGCTGCTGAGCATCGCCGGCGTGGACAGCGCCACCATCATGGAAAACTACCTGGCTACCAACGACTACACCGCCGCCCGCGTCAAGGCGACGCTGGCGATGATGCCGGCCAGCATGGCGGCCATCTACGAGCCGCTGCTGGGCGTACAGGCCAGCTATCTGCAAGCCGGTCTCGACCAGGTCACCGCCGAATACGGCAGCATGGACAACTACCTGAAGGAAGGCCTTGGCCTGTCCCAGGAAACCATCTACGTGCTGCGCGGCAAGATGGTCTACTACAGCTCCCTGCCGGGCGTCGCAGGCCTTTCCGGCAACTCTGCCGCCGGCGCGCAACTGTTGACCCAGTTGCAGAACAGCAGCCTCTCTGGCGCCTACACCGCGTACAACTACTACCTGCAGTCGGCCATCGATGCCGGCACCCTCGGTGGCGTCGAGGCCACCGTCGGCGGCCAGGTGCATGCCGACGCGGCCAGCTACCTGTTGCGCCAGGATGCGCTGATCGACCACGCCGCCGCGCCCTATGCCAGCGGCGTCGACCTGAAAACCGGGCAGACCCGCCTGTGGAGCACCGCGCTGGCGGGCTACCAGGGCAACTCCGCCACCTCCAGTGCCGAGAGCAGCAACGAGCACACCCAGGGTCTGATGATCGGCGTGACCCAGCGCTTCTCCGAGCAACTCAGCGGCAATGCCGGCTTCGGCTACAGCAAGGGTAGCGTCGGCGGCGCCGGTGGCGACGTGGACACCGACCTGACCTTCGTCCGTGGCGGCGCGCGCCTTGCCCTCGATGGTTTGGAACAGGGCCTGTTCGTCGACGCCGACCTCAGCTACGGCTGGCTCGACTACGACAGCAAGCGCGACATCGGCGGCGGTCTGGGCAAAGCCAAGGGCGACACCAGCGGCAGCCTGAGCGGCGGCAGCATCGCGCTGGGTTATCGCACGGCGGTTTCCACCGTCACCCTGGAGCCGAGCATCGGCCTGCGTTATAGCCACCTGGACCTCGATGGCTTCCAGGAGAAGGGCAGCGAACTGGCGCTGGACGTCGACGACATCCGCGAGAACCGCCGCAGCGCCTACGCCAACCTCAAGGCCTCGTTCGCCCCGGTGGCGCTGGGCAGCGGCTGGCAGATGGTGCCGGGCCTGGAAGTCGGTTACGACCACGCACTGGGCGACTACAAGGTCGACAGCGAAGGCCACCTGCTGGGGCTGGACGTGTCCCAGCGTGCCGCCTTCGACAACCGCGACCAGTTCAGCGGCGCGTTCAGCCTGACCGCCAGCCAGGGCGACTTCAGCGTCGGCGCAGAAGTCGGTGCGCTGGGCGGCAGTGGCAGCCACGGCGCCAGCGGCAGCCTGAAGGCCAGCTACCAGTTCTGATTGGATCGGCCATGAGAAAACGGCCCGTCGCGGATTACGCGGCGGGCCGTTTTGCTTGCTGCGCGGGCAACCGAGCGATCAGGCGTCGACCGGCAGGCCCCGGCGCAGGTCCGCCGGGCTCATGCCGAACGCATTCTGGAAGTACTGGCAGAAGCGCCCGACATTGCTGAATCCCAGGGCCAGGGAAATCTCGCTGACCGACTGCGGGCCGTCCTGCTTCAGGGTCTCGTAGGCGCGCTGCAGGCGCACCTCGCGCTGGTAGGTGACGATGGAGCTGCCGACGAAGCGGCGGAAGCCCTCTTGCAGGGCCCGCAGGCTGACGTTGGTCAATTCGGCCAGGTCGCTGCCGCTGATCACGGCGTCGGGCTGTACCTGGATGGCGTGCTGGATGTAGTCCATGGCCAACTTCACGTGACGTGGCGCGATCTGCGGGGCGGGGCGCCTGAGGGCGTCGCTGTAGTTGTGCGGCCAGATGTCCAGCACGGCATCCACCAGCATCTCCTGCAGGCGCGCCGGCATCAGCGCGCTGGAGTTGATCAGCAGGTCGAACTCGTTGCCGGTGGCCATCGCGACAATCGCCTTGATGCCCTGGAAGGCCTCGTTGCCCAGGTCTACGCGCGGCTGGAAGCGCACCTTGTGGCTGATCGGCCGGCCCAGCAGTGTCGCCAGTCGCCGGGCAAACAGCGAGCGGCGCACGGACAGGCCGTGGTGCGCGTGGCCGTCGATGAAGCCGACCGAGCGCACCTGGGCCTTCTCCATCGCCAGGCCGATGCTGGGCATGCCCACGCTGTCGCTGGACTGGTTGAAGACGATGCGTCCGGCGCTGGGAAAGATGAAGGTGATCTCGTCGTCCAGGTCCGGCATCTCGGCCAGCAGGTCGCCGCGAAAGTTCAGGCGGCGGAAGCTCACGCCCTCGTATCGGCCATAGACCCCACCGATGGCGACCGGCCGCTCCGGCCGCGGCAGACCCGCGTAGAGGTTGCCGAACATTCGCGTGTAGAGCTCGCCGAAGTCGTCGGCGGTCATGTTCTCGGAGCGGATCAGGAACTGCTTGCGGGTGGGGCTGGTGTCTGCCGTCATGGTCCGTCTTCTGGCTGAGCCGTGGGCGAAAGGTCGGCAAGCACAGTAGTCGGCACGGATTACAACTGCATGTCGCTCGGCGTATTGCATGCCGTGTGCAGGTAAAGCCCTGCCCCCGCAGCTCCTGCCCGCAGCGTGCCGTGTCAGGGGGGGCGCTGCTCACTGCTCCACGCCCAGTCGCTGGTGCCACTGGGCAATGGATTCTTGCGGATAGTCGTCGAACTGCAGGTCGTGGGGCTCGGCCTGTACCTCGACCCAGCCGGCCTTGGAGCGCAGCAGCAGGTGCGTGTGCTCGGGCGGTACCGGCAAGGGCGTATCGATGGCCGAGGCGAAGGGATGGATCAGCTCCGGCCAGCGTGAATCGTAGAGCCACAGCCCGCTGCCGCACTGGCTGCAGAAATGCCGTTCGGCACCGCTGGTGCGGGTGCGCTGGCCTTCCTCGCGGAGCTTCGCGTGGTAGATGCTGATGTGCTTGCGCCCACGGACCCTGAGGCTGGCGGCCTCTCCGCCGAGGTTGATCGCGTAGCCACCGCCACCCTGGGTCTTGCGGCAGATCGAGCAGTAGCAGCGCTGGTAGGGGTAGGGATGGGCACTGTGCAGGCTGAAATGGACGGCGCCGCAGTGGCAGGAACCTTCGAGCAGCATGGCGTCTCTCCTTGCTGGTTGGCCGTGAGGGGTACCTGGGCAGGGACTCGCGGGCGCGCTGGGGATTCCATCGGATCGTCCCCGCGGGACTGGCTCCGCCCCGTGCAGTAGACTAGCCGCCTTGCCCGGCGCCGGACTTTGCCCATGCTCAGGAACTTCACCGACCTCGATCTGCGTCTGCTGCGCATCTTCGCCTCCGTGGTGAAGTGCGGCGGCTTCACCGCGGCGCAGGCCGAGCTGAACATGAGCCAGTCGAACATCAGCATGCACATCGGCAGCCTGGAAAAGCGCCTGGGCTATCGCCTGTGCGAGCGCGGCAAGGGTGGCTTCCGCCTCACGGCGAAGGGGCAGCGGATTCTCGACGCGTCCCAGGCGATGTTCGACGCCATCGGCCTGTTCCGCGACCAGGCCCAGGCGCTGTCTGGCCGGTTGGTCGGCGAGCTGTACCTGGGGCTGGCGGACAACGTCACGACACTGCCGCAGGCGCGCTTCGACGAGACGCTGGCTGCCTTCCACGGCCGCGAGCAGGACGTGCAACTGAACCTCTACGTGAACTCACCCACCGAGCTGGAGCTGGCGGTGATCGACGGCCAGCTGGACCTGGCGATTTCCTATTTCAGCCGCACGCGGCCGACGCTGGATTACCTGCCGCTGTACACCGAGGAGATCGGCGTGTTCTGCGGCGAGCGCCACCCGCTGTTCACGGCACGCAAGCCGACGCTGAAGCAGATCGCCGAGTACAACTGGGTGCGCCATGGCTTCCTGCCGGCGGACCAGGAACTGCCGTTCCGTCCCGAACGCAGCAGCGCCACCGCGCATCACATGGAGGCGGTGGCGCATTCGGTGCTGGCCGGCACGCACCTGGGCTACCTGCCGACCCACTACGCGAACATCTGGGTCGAGCGCGGGCGGATGAAGCCTTTGCTACCGGAGACGCTCTGCTACGAGGTGACGCACAGCATGATCACCTACGCCGGGCGACCTCGCAGCGAGGCCGCCCGTGCGTTCATCGAAGACCTGCTGAGCGTGCACGGCCTCGGCGCCTGAGGGTCAGGCGAGCGTACCGTTGACCGCGTTGAGGTAGATGCGCGAGTAGTCTTCGGCTTGCAGTGGAAGGGCATTGGTCTCGGAAGAGGAAGTATCCGCCACGGCCTGCTCGCCGACCCATTGCGCGTCTTCGCCGTTCAGGCCCAGTTCCCTGAGCGTATGGGGAATGCCCACGGACGAGCGCAGCTCCAGCACCCAGCCGAGCAGGCCGTCGAAGCTCGCTTCCGGCAGCTCCAGGTAACGCGCCAGGCGCGTGGCATCCGCTTCGATGGCGGAACGGTTGGCCACCAGCAGATACGGCAGCAGCACCGCGTTGAGCAGACCATGGTGCTTGTGGTGCTTCGCGCCCAGCGGGTGGGCCAGCGCGTGGACGCCGCCGAGACCTTTCTGGAAGGCCACGGCAGCGCTGGCCGAGGCCACCAGCATGCCTTCGCGAGCGGCCAGGTCGGTGCCGTTGTGCACGGCGCGCTGCAGGTGCTCCTTCACCAGGCGCACGCCTTCGAGGGCGACGCCGGCCGACATCGGGTGATAGAGCGGCGAGAACAGCGATTCCAGGTGGTGGGTCAGGGCGTCCATGCCGGTGGCGGCGGTGAGGGACTTCGGCAGGCCGACGGTCAGTACCGGGTCGAGGATCACCGAGCGAGCCAGCAGCTCGCGGTGGCCTACGACGATCTTGATGCCGCGCGCGCTGTCGGTCAGTACGGCCTCGCGGCCCAGTTCGGAACCGGTGCCGGCGGTGGTGGGAATGGCAATCAGCGGCGGCAGGTCGAGGGCCGGGTGATCACCGAGGGTCGGGTAGTGCTCGATCAGTTGCGACCATTCGAAATGGTGCAGGCCATCGGCGTCGCGGCTGAGCAGGGCAATGCCCTTGGCCGCATCCAGCGCGCTGCCCCCGCCCAGGGCGATCAGCGAATCGTGGCAGCCTTCGGCCAGGGCCAGGGCGCCGGCAGTGACTTCCTCCAGCGCGGGGTTGCTGGAGAAACCATGGAACAGCGCGTAGTCGATGCCGGCGGCTTCCAGGCGGCGCCGCACTTCGTGCAGCGGCGGCAGTTCGAGCATACCGGGGTCGGTGACCAGCAGCGGCTTGCGCATTCCGGCGAGACGGCAGCGCTCGGCCAGTTGGTCGAGGGCGCCGACGCCGCAGAGGATTTCCGTGGGGTAGTTCCAGTAGTTCAGGGTGGACATGGGAAGCTCCGGATTTCAGGCATGGCCTGCCCGTGCCGGGGCGCAAGGCGGCCCGGCAGGGCAGAAGGGAAGGACAGGCGCCGGTGCGTGCCGGCGCGGATGGCTCAGTCGATGGCTCAGCCGACCGTGCGGCCGGCGAAGCTCAGGCTGGTGGCGATGCGGCGGTGCGGCTTGGCGATGAACAGGTAGGCCAGGCCGAACAGGGCGAGGACGGAGAACACCACGACCACCGCCCAGACCTGGAACCAGGGCGCGCCGGGCGGGGCGAGCATTTCCCGCGGCCAGGCCACGTTGATCGCCTCGAACACCAACCAGACCACGGCGATGACATTGACCAGCAGGCCCTTGCGGCCCAGCTTCAATGCGCCCTTGTCCGGGTCCCAGCGGCCGGTCAGGCGTGCGTACAGCGCGCTGGCAGCGACGATCAGGAAGACGAAGAAGAAGCCGCCGCTGCCAAAGGCGATCAGCGTGCCGACCGCGGTGGCGTTCAGGCCGAGCGCCAGGCCGAGGCTGGCCAGCAGGGTGCTGCAGACCATCGCCGCCATCGGCACCTTGCGCTTGTCCACGCGGCGCAGCAGGGCGGAGCCGGGAAGAATTTCATCGCGGGCCATGCCGAAGATGGCGCGGCCGATGTAGGTCTGCACCGAGACCACGCAGGCGACGAAGGCGACCAGCACGATGGCCACGAACGGCCGCTCGGCCCAGGCGCCGAAGGCGTCCACCACGGCGGGTGTCACCGGGTCGATGATCTGCCCGCTGACCACGGCGGCCGGGTCCTTGTACGACAGGGTGACGGCGAACGCGGTGAGCATCACGGTCAGGCCGACCACCAGCATCGAGCGCAGGATGGCGCGGGGCGTGGAGACGCGGGCGTCGGTGGTTTCCTCGGAAATCTGCGAACAGGCGTCGAAGCCGAGGAAGGCCCAGCCGCCCACCGCCAGTGCGGTAAGGAAGCCGCTCCAGTAGGTGCCGCCGGAAACTTCCAGGGCATTGAGGCTGCTGAACAGCATCTCGAAGGAATGGTTGCGGAAGAACAGCAGCAACAGCACGCCGATTCCGATGGAGGCGATGGCTTCGGCGAAGATGCCGGCGTTGACGAAGTACTTCAGCGGGTTGATGCCCAGCAGGTTGACCGCCAGGCCCAGGGCCAGCAGCGCCGCGCCACAGAGTACCTGTGCGTTGGCGGACGGCGGTTCGCCGGTGACCAGCAGGCCGAGCCAGAAGCCGCCCAGGTAGGACACGGTGGTCAGCGAGGCGAGGGCGGAGGCGAGGTAGAGGAAGCCGGTGAACCAGGCCGCGCGGTCGCCGATCAGCCGGCGTACCCACTGGTAGCAGCCGCCGGCCAGGGGGAACTGCGAGGACAGTTCGGCGTAGACCAGCGCTACGGTCAATTGCAGGAGCAGGCACAGGGGCACGATCCACACCCAGGACGGTCCGACGCTCATGGCGCCCAGGGACATCACCGAGTAGATGCCCACGACCGGGGAAATGGTGGCGAAGCCGACGGAGAACGAGGACCACAGGTTCAGGCCGCGGTCGAGTTCCTGGCGATAGCCGTGGCTGGCCAGCAGGCTTTCATCGCCATTGGCGGCTGCGGTGGGGCTGCGAAGGTCAGACATGCCGGCCTCCGGTGTTCAGGGAAAGGGGGGATTCACGGCCAGGCATGAGCGGGCGAAGGCGCATGGGAGATCCTCGGGGCAGTTGGAGTTGTTATCGAGAACCCGCGTCTCTAGAGGACGGCTGAGTAGCTGGCGCTGTCCGTGCAGCGCGTGGCCAGAGTAGGGCGCTGCCGCATCAGGAAAAATTCATATTTGATTGGGCTGACATCAGCCAAGGCTGATGTTTGCGGGCAGCTTTCCGGCATGATGCCAAGGTGGTCAGCGGATTGCCCTCTGAAGGTCGCCCGCCGGAGAGGCCGGGCGAGCGCGTCGGCGCGTTAATCCACGGTCTGGTCGACCATGACCAGCCACTGCGAACGCTGGACGATGCCGAAGTCTTCGTCGTCGCCCACGCCGTTGGCGGCGTGCTGCGCGCGCTGCTGGATGACCCCGGAGCCTTGGCGCCGGGGCGGCGCGAAGGCCTCGAGGAGGCGCTGGTGCAACGGGTGCTGGGGTATTACCAGGGGGCCGCTCGTAATAAATAGTGGCAGAGTGCTCTGCGGATATTTCCTACGGCTTGGCGCTCACATAGACTTCGCGCTTCGTGTCGCGGAGGGCGAAGGATGCGCAGGCAGGTCGTGTTGGGAATCTCGGGAATGCTGGCCCTGGCGGTTGGCGCACAGGCGGCCGAGCCGGTGCCTGATCCTTTGTTGCCGGTCACTGTGGGGGACGCAGGCGGCAGCCGGGACGTGCGCGGCGTATTGCACGCCCGTGAGCAGGCGATGCTGTCGAGCGAACTGGCCGGGCGGATTCTCGAGATGCCCTTTGCCGAGGGGCAGTCCTTCAAGAAGGGCGATGTCCTGGTGCGCTTCGACTGTTCCGCCTACCAGGCCCAGCTCAACGCGGCCCAGGCCGGCGTACGTGCAGCGTCTGAGGAGCTTTCCCATAACCGCCAGCTGGCCGCGCTCAATTCCGTGGGGCGGTATGAAGTCGCCCTGGCGGAGGCCAAGCAGGCCGAAGCGCAGGCACAGGCTCAGGTCTACCAGGTGCAGGTGCGCCGTTGTGGTGTGCAGGCGCCCTACGATGGCCAGGTGGTGCAGCGCAAGGCGCAGCCCTTCGAGAGTGTCGCCAGCGGTAACCCCCTGCTGGAGATCGTCGACAACCGCAGCCTGGAAATCCGCCTCCTCGTACCGTCGCGCTGGTTGTCGAAGCTCAAGCCGGGCGAGCACTTCAGTTTCACCCCGGACGAAACCGGCCAGCCGCTGCAGGTGGAAGTCAAACGCCTCGGCGCACGCATCGATGAGGCCAGCCAGACCCTGCTGCTGATCGCCAGCGTACCGCCCACGACGGGGCTGGTCGCCGGGATGAGCGGCACTGCACGTTTCGCGGATACACCATGAACGCGGCCGCCGGTGGGGCCGTCGAGCGCGCCTTCGCCCAGTTCCTTGGCCTGCAGCGCCAGGCCCGTGCGGCCGATAGCCTGGAGCGCCTGAGCTTTGCCATGGTCAACGACGGCCAGGCGCTGTTCGGCTATCGCCATGCAGCGCTGGTGATTGCCGGCAAGGTCCATGCACTGACCGGTGTCAGTGTGGTCGAGCCGCACGCGCCTTTCGTGGCCTTCATCGAGAGGGCTTGTGTCGAGTTGGACGGCAAGGACGCGCTGGAGCAGCCCGGTGTGGCCGACTGCAGCCTGCTGGGTGAGCAGACCCGCCTGGATCAACAGGAGATGAGTCTGCCGCAGGTGTTCTGGCTGCCCCTGCGGGACCGCGCCGGCGTGCGTTTCGGCGGCCTCTGGCTGGCCCGCGAGCAACCCTGGGCGGTGGCCGAGAAGGCCCTGCTCACCGAACTGGGCGATACCTATTCCCATGCCTGGCAGGCCCTGCAGCCGCGTCTGCCATGGCGCCTGCGCTGGCCGAAGAAGCGCCTGGCCGTGGTGCTGGGGGCATTGGGCCTGTTGTTGCTGGTGCCGATTCGTCAGTCGGCGCTGGCACCTGCCGAGGTGGTCCCCAAGGGAGGGCGGGTGATCGCTGCCCCGTTGGACGGGGTGATCGCCCAGGTGGTGGTGCGGCCGAACCAGCCGGTGCAACGCGGCGATCTGCTGGTGCGCTTCGACGCCACGACCCTCAAGGCCCAGGCCGATGTCGCCGAGCGCGCCCTGGCGGTGGCCGAGGCGGAGCTCAAGGCCAACAGCCAGCGTGCCTTCCAGGACGCCGAATCCGCCGCGCGCCTGGACCTGCTGGCTGCCCGCGTCGAACAGAAACGCGCCGAGCGTGATTACGCCCTGGAGCTGCTGCAACGCAGCGAAGTACGCGCCGAACAGAGCGGCGTGGCGGTATTCGCCGACGCCGAGCGCTGGACGGGCAAGCCGGTGCGTACCGGCGAGCGGCTGATGGAGATCGCCGACCCGAACAGCGCCGAGCTGCGTATCGAGCTGCCCACCGGCAGCGTGATGCAACTGGACAGCGACGCCGACGTGGCGCTGTTCCTCGATAACCAGCCGCTGACCTCGGTGCCCGCGCGCTTGCAGCGCATTGGCTACGAAGCCGAACCGGTGCCGGGCGGAGGCCTGGCGTATCGCCTGGTCGCCGGTTTTGACGAAGCGCCTCCGCGCATCGGCCTGCGCGGTACCGCCAAGCTCTACGGTGACCGTGCGCCGCTAGGCTACTACCTGCTGCGCCGGCCACTGACGGCCCTGCGCCAGACCCTGGGGTTGTGAGCTTGAACCTGCCTGCGCTGCGTGACGACCTGCAGTTGTCCGAGGCTGCGCCCACCTTCGATGGTGCGGCCCAATGGGTGCTCAACGATCCGTTGCGCGGCCGCTATTTCAAGCTGGGCGAGGCCGCTGTGCGCTTGTTGCGGCAATGGGCACTGGGTGCGCCTCTGGCGGTGCTGAGGGCCGCCAACCAGGGAGCCGGCCGCGCCCTGGGTGAGGACGATCTGGCGCAGCTCCTGCGTTTTCTCCGTGAGCATGACCTGATCGCCGCCAGCGACCCGGAGCAGCGCGACTGCTACCTGCACAAGACCCATGCGCATCGCGAGAGCCTGTGGCAGAAGGTGCTGCACCAGTACCTGTTCTTCCGCATTCCGCTGTGGCGACCGGATCCTTTCCTCAATCGCACCTGGCCCTGGCTGGCTCGCCATGGTGGTGCGTTGCTGCGCTACGGACTGCCGGCCGTGCTGGTGCTGGGACTGTTCCTGATGGCCCGTGACTGGGACCGCTTCATCGGCAGCTTCTCCTATCTCTTCAGTTGGTCCGGCGCCGCCGCGTTCGGCATCGCCCTGTGGTTCGCCAAGTTCTGCCACGAGCTGGGGCATGCCTACATGGCCAAGCGCGCCGGTTGCCGGGTGCACAGCATGGGCATTGCCGTCGTGGTGCTGCTGCCGATGTTCTACACCGACGTGTCCGATGCCTGGCGCGTCAAGGATCGCCGCAGCCGCCTGCTGATCGGCGCCGGCGGGGTGATGGCGGAAATGCTCCTGGCCTGCGTGGCGCTGCTGGTCTGGTCACTGCTCGACGACGGGCCCCTGCGCACGGCGGCCTTCCTGCTCGCCAGCGCGACCTGGCTGACCACGGTGGCGATCAACCTCAATCCCTTCATGCGCTTCGATGGCTATTTCCTGCTGAGTGACCTGCTGGGCGTGGACAATCTCCAGGGCCGTGCCTTCGCCCTGTGCCGCTGGCGACTGCGCGAGGCCCTGTTTGGCTACGGCGCGCCGATGCCCGAGCCCTTGCCGCCGGCCTTGCGCCTGCGTCTGCTGGCCTGGGGATATGCCTCGTGGGTCTGGCGTGCGCTGCTGTTCTTCGGCATCGCATTGGCGGTCTACCACCTGTTCTTCAAGGTGCTGGGCATCTTCCTGATGCTGGTGGAACTGGGCTGGTTCATCGCCTTGCCGATCTGGCGTGAAGTGAAGTTCTGGTGGCAGCACCGCGAGTATGCGCAGCCGCGCAGGAGCCTGCTGACCTTGGTGGGGCTGGCGCTGGTCGGCCTGGTCATGCTGGTGCCATGGCGCGCGTCTGTGGAGGTGCCCGCCGTTCTGGAGGCTTCCCAGGTCAGTGAGGTACACACCCCGGTGGCTGCGCAGGTGACTCGCGTGCTGGTCGCGGAGGGGCAGGCGGTCAGGGTAGGCGAGCCGCTGCTGGATCTGGCTTCTCCGGATATCGAGGCGCGGTTGCGGATCGCCGGGTTGCAACTGCGCGCACTGCAACTACAGATTGCCCGCACCCGGGCCACCCCGCTGCTGGTGGCTGACGCAGGTGTGCTGGAAAGCCAACTGGCCCAACAACTGGCGGACTACCGAGGGCTGGCGGCCGAGCGCGAGCGTCTGCAACTGCGTGCGCCGCAGGACGGTGTGGTGCGCGATCTCGACCGTAGCTTGCAGGCAGGTGCCTGGCTTGCGCCGGATCAGGTGTTGTTGCGCCTGGTTGGCCAGCAGCGGCCGAAGTTGCGCGGCTATGTCGAGCAGCAGTCGCTGGAACGCCTGGTGCCGGGCAGCGAGGGTCGCTTCGTCGCCGAAGACCCCGGTCTGCCAGCCGTGCCGGTACGCCTGAGCGAGCTGGATGCCACCAGCAGTGCGGTCCTGGCACTGCCCCTGCTTGCCTCCGATATGGGGGGGCCGCTGGCGGTGCGTCGCGATGCCGAACAGCGCGCGGTTCCCGAACATGCCCAGTACGGCGTGCGCCTCGAGTTGCTGGCCGACAGTCCGGCGCCCGCCCAGGCAATTCGCGGTGTGGTCAGCCTGCGCGGGCAAAGGGAGTCGCTGCTGGGTGGCATGCTGCGGCGTATCGCGGCGCTGGGCATTCGCGAGAGCGGTTTCTAGGGGCTGGGACACGCGGAGTCGTCTATCTCGGGCCATGCCGCAGTCCAGGTTTCACGCGGGCTGCGGCGCATTCCAATTGTCATCTGAAAAATCTGTACGAAATTTCCGGGAAGGAATAGCATTCGCCAATTGCAAAGTGCCATGAGTCGTTGAGCAGGGATGCAGAACTTTCACTTCATATCGGGTTTGCCGAGGTCGGGCAGTACGCTGCTGGCAGCCATCCTCTTGCAAAACCCACGCTTCCATGCGGGCATGTCCAGCCCCGTCGGCGGCCTGTTCACCGGCGTTCGTGAACAGTGCAGTGCCGGCAGCGAGTTTGCTCCCCTGATCAGCGCCGAGCAGCGCCGCCGCCTGCTGCGCGGGTTGTTCGACTCCTATTACGCCGACCAGCACGAGAAGTCCGTGGTGTTCGACACCAACCGCCTCTGGTGCGCCAACCTGCCGGCCCTGCGCGAGCTGTTCCCGCAGAGCAAGGTCATCGCCTGCGTACGCAACGTCGCCTGGGTGATGGACAGCCTGGAAAAACTCTTCCGCGCCAATCCCTTTGAGAACACCAAGTTGTTCGCCGACGCCAACGAGCGGAACACCGTCTATAGCCGTGTCGAGACGCTGGCCCAGGGCAACCGCCTGGTCGGTTTCGCCTGGAATGCGCTCAAGGAGGCGTATTACGGCGAACAGGCCGATTCGCTGCTGGTGATCGATTACGACCTGCTGGTGCAGAGCCCGGAGAAGGTCATGCGCCTGGTCTACCAGTTCATCGACGAGCCCTGGTTCGATCACGATTTCGACAACCTCGCCTATGACGCGCCGGACTTCGATGCCGCCCTGGGTGTCAGCGGTCTGCACCGGGTGCGCCCGCAGGTGGCGTTGCGCGAGCGACGCACGCTGCTGCCGCCGGACCTGTTCGAGCAGTACAGCAAGCTCTCTTTCTGGGAAGACGGCAGCGCCAGCGCGGCCAATGTGATTCGCATCAAGAACAACTGACAAGAATAACCGTGGCGGCAGGCAGCCCCGCGGAGCCAAGAGGTGCATTGCATGCAGTGGATCAAGCGCGTGTTCGGCGATGTCGTGCGCCGCCCGCAGGAAACCCGGATCGCACAACCGACGCTGATCATGGCGCTGGAACCGCGCATGATGTTCGACGGCGCGGTGGCTGCCACCGTTGCCGATAATTCCCACGCCAGCGCCGACAGCGCGGCGAAGGAAGTGGCGGTCAGCAAGGACAACGCCGCGCAGGGCTCCCAGACGAGCAAGGACGCGGCCAGCGCGACGCCCGCCACCGCAGACGCGCGACAGAACAGCGACGGTGGTCAGGCGGACAACCACGGCGGCGCCGTGCTGTTCGTCGATTCGCGAGTAAAGGATGCCGATGCTTTGCTGGCCAACGTGGCGCCGGGCACCCAGGTCGTGCGCCTGGATGCCACTCGTGATGGTTTGCAGCAGATCGCCGATTACCTCGACCAGCATCAGGGCATGAGCTCGGTACAGATCATCGCCCACGGCAACGCTGGCGACCTGTGGTTAGGCAACAGCTACCTGTCGGCCGACAACATCGCCGCGCGCAGCGACGTGCTGGCGACCATCGGCAAGGACATGCGCGCCGGCGGCGACATCCTCATCTATGCCTGCTACACCGCCGAAGGCGAGCGTGGAGCAAGCTTTGTCGACTCTCTGGCGCAGTACACCGGTCGCGATATCGCCGCGTCGAACAATCGTACCGGGCTGGGGGGTGACTGGACCCTGGAAATCGCCACCGGCAGCATCGAGAGCTACAACGTCCTGTCTGCAAGTTCCATGGGGGCCTACCAGTATGGGCTGGCGACCATCACCGTGACCAACGGTAACGACACCGGGGCGGGCAGCCTGCGCCAGGCGCTGAGCGATTCGGTGGCCGGGGACATCGTCACCTTCGGCTCCGCCATGACGGTGAACCTGAATTCGCAACTGGTCATTACCAAGAGCCTCACCGTCGATGGCGACCTGAACAACGACGGGGTCGCCGATGTGACCCTGAGTGGGCAGTACAAGACCCAGGTGCTGAAGGTCAATGCCGGGGTCACAGCGACCCTCGACGGGCTGGTTATCACCAAGGGGCTGGCCGTTGGTCAGGGCGCCAATGCCGGTTCGGATGCCGCCGCATCCTTGGGCGGCGGCATCGTCAACTTGGGCAACCTGACCCTGAACAACGTTACGGTTACCGGCAACGCCGCGTCTGGCGGCGGCGGAGGCGGTGGTGTGCGCGGGGGAACCGTGGGCGGTGCGGGGGGCGGTGGCGGTGCCCTTGGCGGTCAGGCCGGTGGCCGCGGCGGTGACGCCGGTAACGGCCAGGGCTACTACGCTGGCAAGTCGGGTACGGCCAACACCGGCGGCAACGGCGGTGGCTACAACCCTTCCGTCATGGGCGGCCGCGGCGGCAGCAACCTCGGCGGTGCAGGCGGTCAGGGCGCTTTCGGCTATAGCAATGGCGGCAATGGTGGTACGGCGAACAACGGCACTCTTTCCATCGGCGGTGGCGGTGGCGGTTCCGGCTGGGACAGCACCGGACGTGCCGGTGCCGCAGCCAGCGGCGGTATTTATAACGGCACTACAGGCACCCTGACGATCGTCGGTACCTCGGTCATCTCTAACAACGTCGCGGCCGGTGGTGGTGGCGGTGGCGGCGGGGGCAGTGGTCCGGGGGCGTCTTCCGATCCGGGTGGCGCGGGCGGCAAGGGCGTCGGGGCGATCTGGAACCGGGGCAACCTGCTGATCACCGCAGCCAACTTTACGGCACTGAGCAACGGCAACAACAAGGCGGCCAGCGGTGTCGGGGGTAACGGACCTGGGGGTGTTGCGGCGAGCAGCCCGTCGTCGGTGGATGGCATCTACAACGACGGTGGTTTCCTGAACACCGCCTACAATCCGGCACCGACCGCGACCATCGTGGTCAGCAACACGACCCAGCACATCGGCAGCTCCTCGCTGGTGACCATCACCTTCAACCAGGCGGTGACAGGCTTCACCAACGCCGATCTGACGGTCTCCAACGGCACCCTGAGCGCCGTGAGTTCCAGCGATGGCGGCACTACCTGGACCGCGACCTTCACGCCAAACTCAAGCGTCACCAGTGCCAGTAACGTCATCACCCTGGACAACACCGGCGTCAACAGCGCCTCGACCGGCACGGCGGGCAGCGGTACCACCACGTCCAACAACTACTCGGTCGATACCGTGCGGCCAACCGCGACCATCACGGTTGCCAGCGCCACGCTGACCACCAACAACACCTCGACGGTGAACATCACCTTCAGCGAGGCGGTCACCGGTTTCAGCCTGGCCGACATGTCGGCGTCCAACGGCACCCTGAGCAACCTGAGCACCAGTGACAACATCCACTGGACCGCGACCCTGACGCCGAACGCCGGCAATACCAGTAATGGCAACATCATCATCCTGGACAACAGCCTCTACACCGATGCCTCGGGCAACACCGGCGCCGGCGTGGCCCTGTCCAACCTCTACGCCGTCGATACCCAGCGGCCGACTGCAACGATCGCGGTCAGCAACACCTCGTTGAACATCGGCGGCAGCAGCCTGGTGACCATCACCTTCAGCGAGGCGGTGACCGGTTTCTCCCTGGCCGATCTGACGGCGTCCAACGGTACCCTGAGCAACCTGACCACCAGCGACAACATCACCTGGACCGCGATCCTGACCCCGACCAACGGCGTCACCCACAGCGGCGATGTCATCACCCTGACCAACTCCGGGGTCAACGACCTGGTGGGCAACGCCGGTACCGGCACCACCAGCTCCAACACCTACGCGGTCGACACCCAGCGGCCGACCGCGACCATCGTGTTCGCCAACCCGAACATCGGCATCGGCCAGACGTCGCTGGTGACCATCACCTTCAGCGAAGCGGTGAGCGGCTTCACCAACGATGACCTGACGGTGAGCAACGGCACCCTGAGTACCGTGAGCAGCAGCGACGGTGGCGTCACCTGGACTGCCACCTTCACCCCGACCGCGGGTATCGACAGCGCCAGCAACCACGTCATTCTGGACAACACGGGCGTTGCCGACGGGGCCGGCAACGCCGGTAGCGGCACCACCACGTCCAACAACTATGCCATCGATGGCGTTCGGCCCACCGCGACCGTGGTCATGGACAGGAGCTCGCTGATCATCGGCCAGACCGCGCAGGTGACCATCACCTTCAGCGAGGCGGTGACCGGCTTCGCCAACGGCGACCTGACGGTATCGGGCGGTACGCTGAGTGCGGTGAGCAGTAGCGATGGTGGCGTCACCTGGACCGCCACCTTCACTCCGACCGGGAATATCACCAGCGCCAGCAACGTCATCACCCTGAACAACACCGGCTACACCGACACCGCCGGCAACGCCGGGACCGGCACCAGCGTATCGAACAACTACGCCATCGACACCCAGCGTCCGACCGCCACTATCGTCATGTCGGACCCAACCCTGAGTGCCGGTGAAACCTCGCAGGTGACCATCACCTTCAGCGAAGCGGTGGCCGGCTTCACCGTGGGTGACCTCAACGCCGGCAACGGCACCCTGAGCAACCTGAGCAGCAGCGACGGCGGTATCACCTGGACCGCGACCTTCACCCCGAATGCCAACACCAGCAGCGGGACCAACGTCATCACCCTGGCCAATACCGGAGTGACCGATATCGCCGGCAACAACGGTACCGGTACCACCAGTTCGGTGAACTACACCATCGACACCGTGCGTCCCACCGCGACCATCGTGGTGGCCAACCCGGCACTGAAGATCGGCGACACCTCCCAGGTGACCATCACCTTCAGCCAGGCGGTGTCCGGCTTTACCAACGCCGACCTGACGGTGGTGGGCGGTACCCTCAGCGCGGTTAGCAGTGCCGATGGTGGCATCACCTGGACGGCGACCTTCACCCCGGCCGGCAACATCAGCAACGCGGCCAACCACATCACCCTGGACAACAGCGGCGTCAACGCGGTCTCCTCGGGTAACGCCGGCACGGGCCTGAGCACGTCCAACAACTACGTGATCGATACCCAGCGGCCGACGGCGACCATCGTGGTGGCGGACAACCAACTGGGCATTGGCGGCAGTTCGCAGGTGACCATCACCTTCAGCGAGGCGGTGACCGGTTTCAGCCTGGCCGACCTGACGGTCGACAACGGTACCCTGAGCAACCTGACCACCAGCGACAACATCACCTGGACTGCCACCCTGACGCCGGCGCTGGGCGTGAACGCGGGCAACAACCATGTCCGTCTGGATAACACCGGCGTCACGGACATTGCCGGTAACGCGGGTTCAGGCGCCACCAACTCGAATGCCTATGCCGTGGACAGCATCCGGCCCACAGCGACCATCGTGGTAGGCGACGCAATGCTGTCGGCTGGCGAGAGCACCACCGTGACCATCACCTTCAGCGAGGCGGTGACCGGTCTCGACAACACCGACCTGAGCGTGCCCAACGGCACGCTCGGCACGCTCAGTTCCAGCGATGGCGGGATCACCTGGACGGCGACCTACACCCCGAATACCAACGTTCGCGACACCAGCAACGTGATCACCCTGAACAACACCGGCTATGCCGACCTGGCCGGCAACACCGGTGTCGGCGTGACCAATTCGGCGAACTTCACCATCGACACGGTGCGCCCAACGGCGACCATCGTGGTGTCCAGCCCGACCTTGAATGCCGGCGCCACTTCGCAGGTGATCATCACCTTCAGCGAGGCGGTCAGTGGTTTCACCAACGCCGACCTGACGGTGGAGCAGGGCACCCTCAGTGCGGTGAGCAGCAGCGACGGTGGCGTGACCTGGACCGCGACCTTCACGCCGTCGGTGAACGTCACCGATACCACCAACCTCATCACCCTGGACAACAGTGGTGTGCAGAACGCCTCGGGCAATGCCGGCAGCGGCACGACCACATCCAACAACTACGCGATCGACACCCAGCGACCGACAGCGACCATTACGGTGGCCAATCCCAACCTGGGTATCGGCCAGACCACCACCGTGACCATTGCGTTCAGTGAGGTGGTGAGCGGTTTCAGCCTGGCCGACCTCAGCGTCGCCAACGGCGTGCTGTCCAACCTGGCCAGCAGCGACGGTGGCATGACCTGGACCGCAACCCTGACGCCCACCGCGACGATCACTGATCCGACCAACCTGATCGTGCTCGATACCGCACTGGTTTCCGACACGGCAGGTAACGCGGGAGCCGGTATTGCCATTTCGAACAACTATTCAATCGATAACGACCGTCCGACTGCCAGCATCGTGCTGGCTGATCCGGAGCTCAAGGCCGGTGAAACCTCCCTGGTGACCATCACCTTCAGCGAGAAGGTCATCGGCTTCAGCAACGCCGACCTTGTGGTGAGCAGCGGTACCCTGAGCGCGGTCAGCAGCAGCGACGGCGGCAAGACCTGGACCGCGACCTTCACCCCGACCGCCGAAATCAACAGCCTGAACAACGTCATCAGCCTGGACAACACCCGCTACTCCGACCTTGCCGGCAACAGCGGAACAGGTGTCACCGAGTCGGCCAACTACAGCGTCGAGACCAGGGTGCCGAGCGCCAGCGTCGTGGTCGCCGATTCGGTCCTCAAGGCCGGACAAAGCTCGCAGGTGACCATCACGTTCAGCGAAGCGGTGACTGGCTTCAGTAATGCCAACCTGAAGGTGGAAGGCGGTACCTTGAGCGCCGTCAGCAGTCACGATGGTGGCGTCACCTGGACGGCAACCTTCACACCCGACAGCAACGTGACCGCCGCCGGTAATCACATCAGCCTGGACAACAGCAGCGTGGTCAGCGCCGCCGGTAATGCAGGCAATGGAATCACGCTTTCGAACGCCTACGCCATCGACACGACTCGTCCGACAGCGACCATTGTGGTCGCCCAACCGAGTCTGGCGGTAGGGCAATCCACTCAGGTGACCCTCACCTTCACCAGGGCGGTCATTGGCCTGGATCTGTCCGATCTGAGTGCAACCAACGCGACGCTTTCAAACCTGAACAGCACGGATGGCGGCCTCACCTGGACCGTAACCCTGACCCCGGCATCCAACGTGCGGGCGGGGAGCAATGTGATCACGCTGAACAATCTCGGATACACCGACGCGGTAGGGAACACGGGCGTGGGGCTGACCCTGTCCGGCAACTACGCGATCAACACCAGTGCGCTGGTGGGTGATCCTCAGTTCCTGGTCGACTCGGGCCGTCCGCAGCCCATGCCGTTCACCACCACTTTCGAGCCCGCCGGCAATCCTCCGAACCTTACAGCGACGGGGACGATCGCCCTGGGCAATGCGCCTTTGCTCGACAGCAGCAACCGCGGCTCGGCACAGACGGTGTTGAGCGGTGTGTTCCGTGAAGGTCCGAGCCAGACCCAACTTGCACTGATCTTCTCGAACAACAGCAACAGTGCCTTCGGCGATGGCAGCGGTCACGGCTTCCTTGGTTTCGGTGGCGGCGATGGTGGTGTCTTCGGCACGAGCACCCTGGGGGCAATCTTCGGAGAGGCTCGCGAGGGCGATGAGCAGGCGCTGTCGGCCTTCGGCCAGCGGCATGGGGACATTGGCGGTGGCCTGAGCGGCGTCTTCGCCGGCACGGGCCTCGGCCAGCAATTGCAGGAAATGAACCAGCGTGAGCAGCGACAGGTCGCCGACCTGGCGCGGGCTTTCGGTGAGCTCGGCCAGGAACGGTCGGCAAGCTGAAGGTAACGGGGCGGACAATCACAAGAAGCCGTACAGGGGGCGGCTCCATCACAATGAACAAGCAATTCCGATTCCTCAGTGTCAGCTTGCTGGCGCTGGCCATCAGCGGCTGCGCCGTGACCAGCGACCCGATCAGCCGGGCGGACAGCGAGCAGCGTGCGCGCGACGACCTGGCCGGCATGTTCCGCGCTCAGGAGCCGCTCAACGGCCCGCTGACGCTCAACGATGCATTGGCCCGTGCCATCAAGTACAACCTCGAAGGCCGCCTGAAGGTCATGGAGCAGGCGCTGGCCAGCCGCCAGGTTGACCTGGCGACCTTCGACATGCTGCCGCGCATGGCGCTGGAAGCCGGCTATGCCGGGCGCAACAACGTCAGCGCCTCGTCCAGCAAGAGCGTGCTGACCAACCAGCAATCCCTGGAACCGTCCACCTCGCAGGACCGCGACCGCGACGTCGCCGACCTGACCATGGTGTGGAACGTGCTCGACTTCGGCGTCAGCTACGTCAGCGCCAAGCAGCAGGCCGACCAGCGCCTGATCCTCGATGAGCGCCGCCGCAAGGTACGCCAGACCATCGTCCAGGATGTGCGCTCGGCGTACTGGCGGGCGGTGGCCGCCGAGCGTCTGCTCGGCCGCATCGATGGCCTCACCGCACGCGTCGAGCAGGCGCGCAAGGACAGCCAGAACCTCGGTAGCCAGCGCATCGGCGACCCGGTCCAGGCGATGAGCTATCAACGTTCGCTGATCGAAGCCACGCGCCAGCTGGAAGTGCAGCGCAAGGCGCTGTCGCTGGCCAAGACCGAGCTGGCCACCCTGATCAACCTGCCGCCGGGCACCGACCTGAAGCTGGCGATGCCGGCCGACGGCTACCCGCTGCCGGAGCTGAAGGTGAGCATGGACAGCCTGGAGCGCGAGGCGCTGGCGTCGCGTCCGGAACTTCGCGAGCAGGACTACCAGAGCCGCATCAGCGCGGCCGAAACCAAGAAGGCCATGCTGCGCCTGCTGCCGGGCCTGGAGTTCTCCGCGGGCGGGCACTACGACAGCAACTCCTACCTGGTGAACCAGAGCTGGGCGGACTATGGCGTCAAGGTCACCTGGAACCTGTTCAACGTGATTTCCGCCCCGGCCGCGATCAAGGTCGCCAAGGCCGGCGAAGACGTCGCCGCGGCCCGTCGCCAGGCGCTGTCCATGGCGGTTCTGGCGCAACTCTATGTTGCCCAGGCGAACTACCAGGAAGCGCGCCGGCAGTTCCAGACCAGCGAAGAGCTGGCCAGCCTCGACGGCCAGATCACCCAGGAACTGCGCAACCGCCACCAGGCCCAGGGCATCGGCGAACTGGAGCTGATCCAGGGCGAGTTGAACAACCTGCAGGCCGACCTGCAGCGCGACCTGGCGTATGCCGAGCTGCGCAACGCGTACGGCCAGGTGTTCGCCAGCGTGGGCCTCGACCCGCTGCCGGCACAGCTGAAGTCCGATTCGCTCAGCGACATCGGCCAGGGCCTGGCCAGCCGCGAGGAGCAGTGGCAGCGTGGTGAAATCGCCACTCCGTGAGGCGTGCTGTTGCCTGAATGAAAAAAGCCCCGGCCATGTGCCGGGGCTTTTTTTGGAGCCGTTGGTGCCGGCGCTACAGCCACCAGCGCAGCAGGTAGAACGCGCCCATGCTGAGGAGCACGCTGAGCAGTACGTTGCGCGTCCACAGCACCAGCGCCACGGCGACGATGGCCCCGAGCAGGTAGGGGTTGTCCAGGCGCAGGTTCAACTGGTGCTCGGGAAGGAACACGATGGGCCCGCAGATCGCCGTGAGCATCCCCGGCACCGCGAAGCCGAGGAACTGCCGCACGTTGCTGCCCAGGCGGATCGGCAGGCGTGGCTCGAGGAACACGTAGCGGTTGAAGAACACGATCAGCCCCATGCCGACGATCACTGCCCAGGCCATCATGCGCGCACCCCCGAGAATTTCTGGCAGAGGAAGCCGGCGAACATCCCCGCCAGCCCGGACAGCACCAGCGCCGAGCCGACGTGCAGGTAGCTGAGCAGCACCGAGCAGAACAGCGAGACGGCGACGCAGACCACGGTGGGGATGTTCTTCACCACCGGCACGATCAAGGCGACGAAGGTGGCGGCGATGGAGAAGTCCAGCCCCAGGTGCTCAAGGCCGGGAATGCTGGTGCCGATCAGCACGCCGGCGAGGGTGAACAGGTTCCAGGCGATATAGAACGTCAGGCCCACGCCCAGGGCGTACCAGCGGTTGAAGGTCTGCTTGTCGTGGCTGCTGGTGAGGGCGAACAGCTCGTCGGTGAGCAGAAAACCCAGCCCGGCGCGCCAGCGCCCCGGCAGCGGGGAAATCACCGGGCGCATGGTCATCCCGTAGAGCAGGTGCTGCGAAGTCAGCAGCAGGGTGGTGACCATGATCGAGAAGAACCCGGCACCGCCCTTGAGCATGCCGATCGCCACCAGCTGCGCCGCACCGGCGAAGACGATGGCGGACAGGCCCTGTCCGTGCAGCGGCGAGAGACCGGCGTCGATCGCCAGGGAGCCGGCCAGCAGGCCCCAGGGCAGGACCGCGAGTGATAGCGGCATGATGTCGATGGCGCCCCTGAGGAAGGCGCGTGAGGGAAGCTGATCGTGGGACATGAGCGTTTCTTGCAGGCAGATAAGTGCCTTCAGCGTGGCAGAGAAACGCATCGCCTGGCTTGAACAATCTTGCTATTCAGTCGCTGCCCAGCAGTTCACCCAGGGAGCGTGCCAATTCCTCGTGCTGCACCGGCTTCTGGATCACCACGCTGCCGGGTAGTTCCAGCCCCTGCAGCTCGGCGTAGCCGGTGAGGAACACCACGGGCAGGTAGGGGAAGCGCTCGCGGGCCATGCGCGCCATCTGAGCGCCGTTGAGCTCGGGCATGGCGAAGTCGGTGAGCAGCAGGTCGACGTCTCCGTCAAGCATTGCCAGTGCCTGCTGCCCGCTGCTCGCCTGACGGACGCGGTATCCGTAGAGGCGCAGGGCGTCGCCCAGCAGTTCGCGGACGAGGTCGTCATCGTCGACCAGCAGGATGTTGCGGTCGCGACCACTGCCGGCCAGTCCCTGGACCATTTCCGTCTGGACGGCCTCTCTGGCAAGTGGATGGTCGACGGCAGGCAGGAAGACGTCGACCTGCGTGCCCCGGCCCGGCTCGCTGTCGATGTGCACGCCGCCGCCGGACTGCTTGGCGAAGCCGAACACCTGCGCCAGTCCCAGCCCCGAGCCTTTGCCGATGTCCTTGGTGGTGAAGAATGGCTCGAAGACCTTACCCAGCACTTCTTCATCCATGCCACAGCCGCTGTCGCGGATCGACAGCATTACGTAGTCGCCCGGTTCGGGATGTTCGGGACAGCTGGGTGGCTGCTGGATACGCGTGTTGCAGGTGGACAGGACCAGTTGACCACCACCGGGCATGGCGTCACGGGCGTTGATCGCGAGGTTGAGGATGATCATCTCGGTCTGGGTCGGGTCGGTCAGCGCCTGCCAGAGGTTGTCGTCGAGCTCCAGACGCACCGAGATATTGCCACCCAGGGATCGACGCAGGAGTTCCTCCAGCCCCGTCAGCGTGTCGTTCAGGTTCAGGGGTACCGGCTCCAGTCGCTGTCGGCGGGAGAATGCGAGCATCTGCGCGGTGAGCTTGGCGCCGCGCTCGCCGGCTTCGCGGATGTGCTGCAGGCGCTGGCGGGCTTTCTCGTAGTCACCTTTGGCCAGGTCCCGTTCGAGGAAGGTGGCGCCGCTGAGGATCACCGTCAGCAGATTGTTGAAGTCATGGGCGACACCGGCGGTGAGCTGGCCCACCGCTTCCAGGCGCTGCATCTGCTGCAACGCGGCTTCGATGCGCTCACGCTCGGCGATCTGCTCGCGCAGCCGGGTGTTGGCCTCGGCCAGATCCAGCGCCGCTTCGCGCTCGCTGGTGATGTCGCGGGCAACCACGTAGAGCAGCGTATCTTCCGGTACCACCACCCATGACAGCCAGCGCTGGCGTCCGCTGGCGTGACGGATACGACCATCGAAGCGGGCGCTGGTCCCGCCATGGGCAAGCGCCGCGAGTTCCGTCAGGAATGACTCCTGGTCCTGCTCGGGCAGCAGTTGCAGCAGCGACAGGCGCGACAGCGTCTGGCGCGGGAAGCCCAGTGCGGCTTCCCAGGCCGGGTTCAGTGCGACCGGGGTGAGGTCGCTGTTGAGCACGGCCAGCAGGTCCTGGGATAGATCCCAGGACCGGTCGCGCTCACGGGTACGGCGCTCGACCCGCTCGCCCAGCATCTCGTTGAGCTGTTCCAGTGCCTGGGTTGCCTTGCGCTGCTGGTGGATGTCCTGCAGCACACCGGAGAAACGCAGGCAGCGTCCATCGACGAACTGCGCCTGGCCACTGCTGAGCAGCCAGCGTGGTTCCAGGCCATCGGGCTGGGCGATGCGGAACTCGACGCGATAGCGCCCGTCGCCCTGGGGATCCATCGCACGCTGAACGCCGTCGCGAACCAGGGCGAGGTCGTCGGGATAGATGCCGGCGTAGAAGAGCTCCATGCTCATCTCGGTGTCCGGCCGGAGGCCGAACAGGGTCTTGCAACGGTCATCCCAGAGCAGCAGACCATCCTCCGGGCGCAAGTCCCAGGTACCCATGCCGGCGGCGTCGATGGCAATGCGGGCACGGGCTTCGACATCCGCCAGCGCCTCCTCGGCGCGCCGGCGGCGCTGGCGCTCCTGGACTTCGGTGAGGGCGCGGCGCACGGCCTTGGGCAGCAGCGGAAGGTTCTTCTTCAGCACGTAGTCGGTGGCGCCGAGGCGGATCATCTCCACCGCGTGCTCTTCGCCATAGATGCCGGAAAGGAAGATGAACGGCGTGTCGGGTGTCAGGCGCTGGGCGATGGCCAGCACATGGGTGCCGGAGGAGCCGGGCAGCACGCAATCACAGAGGATCAGGTCGAAGCTGCCTTCGTTCAGGGCATGCTCGGCACCGACGTGGTCGAATACATGCCGCGCATCGATCCTGATGCCGCTGCGCTCCAGGCGCAGCAGGGTCAGCTCGGCATCCATGGCGCTGTCTTCGACGATCAGCAGTTTCAGCGGGGCTTCGGACATCGCCGCTCCGTCACAGGTTACGTCTACGATTCAGACGCAGCGAACCGGGCGGAGGTTCATTGAGAACGGCCCAGAAGACGCCCAGGTCGGAGATCGCCGTGACGAATTCCTTGAACTCCACCGGCTTGACCACATAGGCGTTGACGCCCAGTTCATAGGCGCGTTGCAGGTCCGGCTCTTCCCGCGAGGAGGTCAGCATGACCGTCGGGATGCTGCGCAGCTCAGGTGTGTCGCGCACCACCTTGAGCACTTCCAGACCATCGACCTTGGGCAGCTTGAGGTCCAGCAGCAGCACCGCCGGGTTGCCGTCGTCACGCTGGGCGTGGGCACCCTGGCGCAGCAGATAGTCCAGCGCGTCGGCGCCATCGCGCATGATGATGACTTCGTTGGCCAACTGGCTGCGTTCGAGCGCCAGAAGGGTCAGCTCCAGATCGCGGGGGTTGTCTTCGACCAACAGAATGGGTTTGAGCATGGTACGCGGGGTTTCCGTCAGTGGGGGTTGCGGGGCAGGGCGAAATGGAAGGTCGCGCCATGGTCGATCCGGCCTTCGGCCCAGACCCTTCCGTCATGGCGTTCGACGATGCGGCGGACGCTGGCCAGGCCAATCCCGGTGCCTTCGAACTCTTCCATCCGGTGCAGGCGCTGGAAGACGCCGAACAACTTGCCGGCATAGGCCATGTCGAAGCCCACGCCGTTGTCGCGGATGAAGATTTCGGTTTCGGAGGCTGTCTGGCGAGCGCCGATCTCGATGTGCGCGGGATCGCGGCCGCGGGTGTATTTGATGGCATTGGCAATGAGGTTGCGCAGCGCCAGGTTGATGAAGGCCGGGTCGCCGGTCAACCGAGGCAACTGTTCGACCTCCCAGATGATGTGCCGGCCGGCGTAATCGGGCTCCATCTCGACGCGGATGGTTTCCACCAGGGCATTGAGGTCCACTTCCGAGAGGCGCAACGCGGAGCGGCCCATCTGCGAGAAGCTCAGCAGGTTGTCCACCAGCGTGCCGGCGAAGCGAGCCGCCTCCTCGATGTGCTGGAGGAAGCGGCGGCCGCGCTCGCTCAGCGCGTCACCCTCGGTCTCGCCCAGCAACTCGGCATAGCCTGCGATGTGCCGCAGCGGTGCGCGCAGGTCATGAGAGACGCTGTACGAGAAGGCCTCCAGTTCCTTGTTCGAACGGCGCAGTTCGCCGGCCAGTTGGGCCAGTTCTTCGGCCTTGCGCAAGACGATGCCAAGCACCGACGTGCGCAGTTCCACCGCGGCATCGATGATCAGCGGTTCCCAGGGGGCGGAGAAGCCGCGAACCTCCTCCTGCCATCGCTCGAAGCTGTGGCGCGGATTGAGCTTGCCCTGCGGGTCGATGTCCTTCTCCGGGCGCCCGGCCCAGTTCACCGTGCGCGCCTGCTCCGGGCGGAACCACACCAGGTAGTGCGAGTGGATCTGCGAGATGGCGACGGCCAGCACGCCGGCGGCGTGTCGGGCGAGTTCGGGCAGTTCCTGGATATCACGTTGCAGGTTGTCGCTGTGGAAGACCGCCTCATCCCCCCGGCTGGCGAGCCAATGTACCAGCGCATTGATCTGCGACTCCGGCGGCGTGATGCCCACCAGGTCGCAGTGCTCGGCGGAAATCACCGCCGCGCCACTGGCGTTTGCGAACCCGAGCAGCACGTCGGGCAAGTCCAGCAGGCCTTCGCTGACGCTGTCGTGGTCGGCCATGGCAGCCAGCATCTGCACGATGCGCTGGCGCAGGTCGAGCAATTGGCGCGCGCTGGCATGGGATTCGCGGGATTCGATCTGCAGCGACAAGACGCTGCTCAGCAACTCGCACGCGGTACGGGTCTGGAAGCCGACGACGCGTGGCTCGCGGTGATGGCAGGAAATCAGCCCCCAGAGCCGCCCGTCCACGACAATGGACAGTGACATGGACGCCAGCGTACCCATGTTGCGCATGTACTGCAGGTGGACTGGGGAAACGCTGCGCAGGGCGGCAAAGCTCATGTCCAGCGGCTTGCCGGTGCGTGGATTCTCAGCGGGAACCAGCGGGGATGGCTGGTAATTGGCATCCTCGATCACCCGGATGCGGTTGATCCGGTAAAGCTCTCGAGCTTGCCGCGGGATGTCGCTGGCGGGAAAGCACAGCCCCAGATACTCCGAGTAGCCGGCGTCGGCGGCTTCGGCGATGACCAGACCGTTGCCCTCGTCATCGAAGCGGTAGGCCTTCACTCGACCGAACCCGGTGATGTGCTTGACCTCGTGC
The DNA here is from genome assembly GCF_057180225.1 of Pseudomonas sp. BB438. Lineage (NCBI taxonomy): Bacteria > Pseudomonadati > Pseudomonadota > Gammaproteobacteria > Pseudomonadales > Pseudomonadaceae > Pseudomonas > Pseudomonas sp. BB438. The sequence goes on along the minus strand of NZ_CM170001.1, from coordinate 3,903,112 downwards.
ACCGAGCGTCGCAGCAGCTCCTCGATGCTGTCGGCGCTGTGCAGACCGGCCACGAAGGCACGTATCAGCGGGTAGAAGTCCACCGAAGAGCCTTTGTCTTCGCGTTTCTCGCGGGGTTCGAACTCGACGATCAGTACCTGGTCGTGGCGATGCACGAGGACGGTGGCGTGCTTGCCGGTGCTGGTCCCCTGGCGCAGGCGGATATCGCCGATGTGGAAGGGGAAAATCTCGCTGTCGGGCAGGCGTTTCAGGTGTTCGCGCAGATCGAAATCGTCGTCGATCAGGGCCGCGAAGTCGCGGCCCTGCAATTCGTGGGCAGGCAGGCCGAGCCAGCGCTGAGCGTTTTCGCTGGCTTGCAGGACGCGCAGGTTCGCCTCGTCCAGGACGAGCAGAAATCCATGGGGCTGGATGCTGCCCGGTAGCTGAATCGGTTCCTGGGCGCAACGCTCCATGGCGTGTTCGAGGGCGGTCTCGGCGGCGAGCAAGGCGGGGCACTCCGTGTGGGACCGACTGCGAGAGCCGGAGGTTCGGGGGCAGATCAGTCTGACATCCCTGTATGAAAGCTTTCCAGTTTGGCCGTATCGGACGATTCTCGCACTGGTGGCCTAGAGCTATTGCGTTCCAGCTGGCCGCCAGGACCGGCAGCGCGATGTCCGCTCGCCGTCTGGTCGGTGGTGAGGAACGCCAGCAGGGTGGCTTCCTCGGCGCTGAGGTGTTGTCGCTTGCGCGCCTTGCGCAGGCCTGCCAGTTCGCCGGCGACAAAGGCCTCGATTACCCGTGGATGCACGTAGCATTTTCGGCAGATCGCCGGGGTATTGCCCAACTCGTCGGCGACCCGCTGGATGATCTCCTTGAGTTGGCGGTTGGCATTCTTCTCGTCTTGCCAGCGCGTCTTGCGGCAGTGCTCCAGAGCCAGGGTGGTACCGGCCCAGGTGCGATAGTCCTTGGCGGTGAACTCCGCGCCGGCGTGTTCGCGCAGGTAGGCGTTGATGTCGCGGGAGTCGATCATATGGCGCTGTTGCTGTTCATCCAGGTATTGGAATAGCTGTTGGCCGGGCAGTTCCAGGCAGCGCCGGAGGATGCGCGCCAGGCGCGGGTGCTCGATATCCACGCTGTGCCGTACGCCGCTCTTGCCGCGAAAGGCGAAACGGATGCGCGTGCCCTGTACCTCGACATGGCGGTTGTTCAGCGTGGTGAGGCCGAAGGAGCGGTTCTCCTTGCGGTAGCGCTGGTTGCCGATACGGATCAGCGTGCGATCGAGCAACGCGACCACAGTCGCCATGACCTTTTCCGCACCGAGTCCAGGCAGTGCCAGGTCCTGCGCGATATGTCGACGCAGGGCTGGCAGGCATTCGCCGAAGCGCAGCAGCCGTTCGTACTTGGCGCCGTCACGCACTTCGGTCCAGCGCGGGTGATAGCGATACTGCTTGCGCCCACGCCCGTCCCGCCCGGTGGCCTGCAGGTGGCCCAGGGGATCGAGGCAGATCCATACATCGATGTACGCCGGCGGGATGGCGAGTTGGTTGATGCGTTCGATCTCCGCCTCCACCCGAATGCGCTCGCCGCCCGGATCGAAGTAGGCGAAACGCCCGCGCAGCCGGCGTCGGCTGATACCTGGCAGGCTGTCGTCGACGTAATGCAGGTCCGGTGGTAGCTCCAGCAGTTCTTGCGGTGTGCCCATGGCGGTTCCTCGAAGCCTCTCCCGTATATCGAGCGTGAGAGGGCGCTGCGAGTGCCGTTTTTTTCATCCGGAAGCGACGTCGGGCATTTCAGGGCTGGGTGTCATCGGCGCTCAGCGGGGGCGGGGAGATCAGCTGCGGATCGGCGCCACCGAACAAGGTCCGCAGGTAGTCCTCCTGGCATCGCAGGCCATGACGCACCAGCCAGTTGCGCCCGCCGGGCAGGGCGCGCAGCACGCAGTGGAAGACGAATCGCGGTGGCGCCGTCAGCAACGGGTACCAGGGCAGGCTGCCGCCGGGCAGGCCGAGCGCACGGCGGCCATCGGCGTCGATGAAGGTGCCGGCGATGCTCAGGTGAATAGCGCGGTTCAGGCGTCCGCGCAGCCAGGCGAAGTTGGCGTAGTGGCGCTGCAGGGGTTCGTCCACCAGTGCGGAGCCGAGGATGCGGCTGCTGTCGTCCGCCGGCGCCTGTGACAGCAGGTTGTGGTAGAGCGCGCGGATCGCGTCGTTCTCGCTGCTGCATAGCCAGCGCTCCTCGACGCCCATCAGCCAGGCGATGTAGCGCCAGAGGTGGATGATGGCGTCGCGGTCGCGGCGGCTCAGGGCGACACCCAGCATGCGCTGGCCGATCAGGAAGATCACGGAGAAGGCCAGGTAGGTCGCGTGCATGTCGCCCTGGTTGACCGGCAGGCCGTCGTGGGCAAAGTCCCAGTTCTCGAGGCGCGATACACGCCGCCGCACCAGCCCATGCACCAGCCGTACGTGCAGCGTGCTGCGATAGCCCGCCGCGCCGCGCGCCATGCCGCCGGGACGGGTGCAGTCGATCCACCATTTGGTGGTTTCCGCGATGCGCCGCTGCGGGCCTTTCTCCAGGGCGCCGGTCAGCACCAGGGTGCGGTTGATCCCGGAGGCCTGGTAGCCGGCCAGCAGGCCGAGATCACGCAGCACGCGCATACCGGTCAGCCCGGACAGCCCGCAGGCACGGGCACCTTCCTGGAGCCGCAGTGGGTCGACCCAGGCGGGCAGCGCGTCGACCTGGGCAAAGAACGTCCTCAGAGCCTGCGGTGCGTCGGAAATCGCGGCGATGCCCTGGTTCAACGCCTGTTCGTACAGCCGCATGCCGTTGCCGAGGCCGACTTCGAACATCCACTCCACCAGCGCATCCATGGGCGCGTCGCCCACCGTGAGGGACTCTCCGATGGCCTGCCAGGTTGCGGCATCCGGCTCGCTCGGGCCCTTGAGGAAGCGTTTGACCGGCGCAGCGGTGCGGCGGGCGCGCTGCAGGTCAGCGCCGTGTCGGGTAGGCAGGGCGGTTGCGCTCATCGATTCATACCTTGGTTTGGTTGCCGGGTGGATGCCTCGAATTACGCTATTGCGAGTATTTGCTCGCATTCAACTCGTATCCGGCTCGCACCAGGAGAGAAACATGAGGAAGCAACCCCAGCAGCAGCGCGCCAACGAAATGGTGGCCGTGCTGGTCGAGGCCGCGGCGCTGGAAATCGGCGAGCATGGCCTGGACGGCCTGACCACCAATCATGTCGCGCGGCGCGCCGGCGTGAGCGTTGGCTCGCTGTACCAGTACTTCGCCAACAAGGAAATGATCGTCGAGGCCCTGCTGATGCAGCGCGCCGGCACGCTGATGAAGGTAGTGCATGAACGCGTCACGCCGCTCCTGGGCGTGGACATCGGCAGCGTGACCCGTGCGGTGCTGGAGGGCATCTTCGAGCAGGTGGAAGGCGATGCGGCGCAACGCGAACTGCTGCGGCACTGGCACCGGCTGAACGCCGCGCCGGTGTTCCAGAGCCTCGAGCGGCAGATGATGGAGGTGTGCCGGCAGTACCTGATGCGCCACTTCGACGACTACCGCATCGACAACCTGCCGGCCGTGCTTTTCGTAGTGATCAACTCCTTGCAGTACACCACTGCGCGCTACCTGAGCGAGGCGCAGCCGCTGCTGGGGCGCGAGGAAGTGATCGATACCCTGGCGCGGATGGTCGAATCCCTCTGCCTGCCGCGCGACAAGCGCTACCTGTAGGGTAAATCGTGTGAATCAGGCATGAAAAAGCCCCGGAAGGCTCGTGCCAACCGGGGCTTCGTACAGCGCATCAGGCCACGACCGGAATCATCGGGTCGGCAGCCGCCAGTGCAGTGGCGCGATCAGCGGCGGGCGGGTAGATCCACACGGTGTTGATCTCGGTCTTGATCTTCTTGCCTTCTTCACGCTGGAAGCGCACCTGGCGGTCCCAGCCCTCGGTGAACAGCGCGCCCCAGGCACCCAGGTCCAGGCAGGTCACGTACTTGGGCTGGCTGTACGGGATCGGCGCCACGCCCAGCAGGTCGGCGGCGGCGTTGTTGCCGGCCGAGCGGCCGAGAGCGATGGCATGCTGGCAGGTCATCAGCGCGTGGTTGCCGACATCGTCGGTGGCGGCGTAAGCCGTGTCGCCGGTAGCGAACACCGCGTCCTGGCCGATCACCTGAAGGTTGCGGTCCACGTGGAGGCGGCCCTGGCGGTCACGCTCGGCGGACACCTGCTCGGTCAGCGCGCTGGCGCGTACGCCGGCGGTCCAGATCACTGTCTTCGCGTCGATGCGCTCGCCGCTGGACAGGGTCACGCCGTTCTCGTCGATGGATTCCACCGAAGACTTCAGGCGCCATTCCAGGCCCAGTTCGGTGGAGGCTTCGGCTACCACGGACTGTGAGGTGACGCCCAGGGCGCCGCCGATTTCGCTGCCGCGATCGACCACGATGACCCGCACCTTGGCGTCCGCGCCGAGCACTTCACGCAGGCGCGCCGGCATTTCAGCGGCGGTCTCGATGCCGGTGAAGCCGCCCCCGGCGACGACTACGGTATTGCGTGCTGCGGACTCCGGCAGTTGGTGCAGCGCGCGGATGTGCGTTTCAAGGCGCACGGCCTGGTCAATCTCGTCCACATCGAAGGCGTGCTCGATACCCGGCAGGCTGGGGCGGGCGACCTTGCTGCCGCTGGCGAGGATCAGGCGATCGAATCCCAGGGTGGCGATCTCACCGCTGGCGTCGCGGTAGTCCAGTTGGCGGCCATCGACGTCGATCTGCTCGGCGGTGCCCTGGATGAACGTCACGCCCACGGCGCCGAACAGGTCGCCCAGTGGTGCGGCCATCTGGTGCACGTTCGGTTCGTAGAAGCGCGGGCGGATGCGCAGTTCGGCCTGGGGGGCGAGGACGGCGACTTCGATGTCGCCGCGCTGGTGCAGGTCGAGCAGGCGCGTGGCGCTCAGGGCGCTCCACATACCCGCGAAGCCGCTGCCGACGATCAGGATGCGTTGTTTCATGGTGCTCTCCGACGAAAAGGATGAATCCAGGTTGTTGGGTTCCCGAGTGCCTGATATCGGAGCGGTTCGCTTCCCGGCTCGCCTCGGATAACTACGACTATATTTGTCGTAGTTATCCGGTGCAACCGATTTTTACCGCAAACTCCGACCGTTCGTCACGGCCACGCCTGGGGAGGCGGCGCTGCTTCTGTTTATGCGGGAAGCGCTGAAAAGCGCAGCGATGGCCGTGCCGCGGGTGACGGCTCGTCAGAATGCATGCTTAAGTGCTTGCTGGATGCGCGATTCGGTATGAGAATAGTGCGACTTATTTAGTCGGAGTTTGTGATGGCTTTGTACAGTGCGGGGGTGGAGTACGGCATTCACTGCCTGCTCTTTTTGACAGACGAGAAGGGCGACAGCCGTGACTCCAGCGTGCGTGCGCTGGCGGAGCTGCAGGGTGTGCCCCAGGAGCTGCTCGCCAAGGTCTTCACCAAGTTGGCCAAGGCTGGGCTGGTGGCGGCGACAGAAGGTGTGCGCGGCGGTTTCCGACTGGCGCGGCCGGCAGACGAAATCACCGTGCTGGATATCGTCAAGGCCATCGATGGCGACAAGCAGATCTTCGAGTGCCGTGACATCCGCGGCCGCTGTGCCGTGTTCGACGGTTCCCCGCCGGAGTGGGCGACCTGCGGCACCTGCTCGATCCACGCGGTCATGCTCACCGCGCAGAAGCGCATGGAAGAAGCGCTGGCCCAGCACACCGTGCTCGACCTCGCGCGCCGCGTCGGGCGCAAGGCGCCGCCGGAATTCGGTGAGGCCCTGGTGCGCTGGATGGACGGCCAGCGCGACGGCTCCAGCGCTGTCAGCTGACCTGAAGTGTCCTAGCGGGCATCACCGCCGCGCGGCTTGTAGAAGACGAACTCGTCGGTCTCGGCCGTGCGGATGTACTCCTTCGCCCAAGCCGGTGAGGCGTGGCGATCATGGAAGTACATGGCGCCGCGCGTGCGGTCGCTCAACTGCTGGTTCAGCGCGCGGCGGGCGATTTCCTTGGCGATATCGTAGCGATTCTTCTCTTCCACCTGGTCGGGACGGCCGTCGCACCACCAGGAGAACTGGCAGTGCTTCTGCGCCTGGCCCTGCTTGACCACGCCGCACACGGTGTCGGGGAAGCCGCCGTGCCCCATGCGGTTGAGCACAACATTGGCCACTGCCTCCATGTCCGCCTTGCCGCCACCCTTGGCTTCCCAGTAGAGGGTCCGGGACAGGCAGACGATGGCGTCGTCCAGCGGTGCCTTGCCGGCCGGGTCCAGTGCCTTGACCTCTGATTGTGTGATGGGCGCCGGGCTGGCCGTCGCCATCGCCGGGTGGGCGACCTGCTGCTCCAGCACTTCGGCCTTGGTCACCGCGGCCTGGGCTTTCTCGTCGGTGGTGGTGCCGATGGAGGCGGCGATGGAAGAGGGCGCCCACAGGGTGAACAGCAACAAAGGAAGAAGAAGGCGGCACATGAGCGAACCTACCTGCGCAGCGAAAGCAGTCCGGTCGTTGCGCGAGCCCTGCGAATCCGCTGCGCAACGACGCCCTTCAGGCCGCCTCGCTCCGTACGGAAAGGCAAGGCGACTGCGCCTGGTCGTAGTGACTGCGCCGCGCGACACCAGATTCAACTTTTCAGCCGGACGGTAGTTGCTGCAGCCGGCGGCTGGCGGGGATCAGGGCACGTACCGCTGAAGAAATTCGCCCACCGCCTGCAGCACCGCCGCCTGTTGCTCGCGGTGCGGAACGTGGCCGCAATCGGGCAGTAGCCTGAGCATCGTCGGTACGCCGGGAACCGAGGTGAAACGCTCCGGGTGCGCGGCCGAGCCGTATTCGTCCTGCTCGCCGTGCAGGCTGAGGATCGGGCACCTGATCTGCGCCAGTTCGGCGTCCAGGTTCCAGTCGCTGAAGTCGTCGGACAGCCAGGTATCGACCCAGGCGCGCAGCACCCAGAATGCCTTGTCGCCGTGGTACTTCTGCAGGCGCTCCAGCTGGCCTTCGCGGGCAAATTCCAGGTCGGCGGCGCGAATACCGTCGCGGGTCTGGTGCTCGACAAACGCCTGTGCGGACTCGGTGATCAGTGCCGCGCAGGCTTGCGGATGTTGTGCCACACAGGCCACGGCCATGGCGCCGCCGACGCTGTGGCCGAACAGCACGCAGCGCTGGAAATCGAAGTGCTGTTGCAGTAAGGGGAAGGTGGTGCGCGCTTCGTCGTCGATGAAGTCCAGGGGCAGGGCGCCGGGGTAGCGCTCGGAGCGGCCGAAACCGAGGCGGTCGTAGGCGATCACCTGGCGGCTGGTGAAGCGCGCGAGCTGCTCCGGGAAATCGCGCCACAAGGTCACGCAGCCCAGCGAGTCATGCAGCAGCAGAAGCGGCTCGCCGAGGGTTTCGGCGGGCGTCCAGTCCCGGGCGAACAACCGGCCTTTCTCGCTGCTGATCCAGTGCTCCCGGGTGGTGACGGGCAACGGCATGACACTCTCCTGTACTGACGTGCGGTGGGTTCGTTCATAGTATTCCGGCCAGGTGCCCGAGGCGATGTTCAGACGGGCGAATGCAGAGTTCGATCGGGCCAGGAGGGTGTGTGAAACAAGTGGCGGTGCTGGCCTACGAAGGCTGCTGGGCGATGGCGCAGCCTGACGACCGATAAGAAATCCTTAAGGCTGCCGCGCGATGATGACGACTCGCGGCCGGTAGCTGTCCCGGGCAGTGCTCACACCGGGTCCGGCCGTATTTTTTGAATTTGAAGAGGAGTCCTGCCTTGGACACTTGCCCTGGTCGATTGCGACAGGTCTGAACAGCGAGCCGTCCGGCAGAACCCTGCCACTGTCTCGCTGCGTTGCGGACAGTGGCGATACGCATCCCACCACGGGATGACGTTTCACCATTCCCCTGCGGGGCCATCCGGCCCTTCGCCCTCTCGCAATCCACACCCGAATGCGCGCCGGCATCGCCCGGCGCATGGAGCGGCCGTGCGCCGCAAACGAGGTGGAACATGGATTGGAAAATCTTCCTGCTGCGGGTCGCCGCCGCTCTCATCCTGGGCGCCCTGATCGGCGCCGAACGCCAACTGCGCCAGCGCCTCACCGGCCTGCGTACCAACGCACTGGTCAGCACTGGTGCCTGTCTCTTCGTGCTGATGACCCAGGCCATGCCGGGGCTTTCTGCGGATGCCCCGCGTATCGCCGCTTATGTGGTGTCCGGGATCGGCTTCCTGGGCGGTGGGGTGATCATGCGTGATGGCTTGAACGTGCGCGGCCTGAACACCGCCGCCACGCTCTGGTGCACCGCCGCCATCGGCGTGCTGTGCAGCATGGGGTTGCTGCTGGAAGCTGCGCTCGGCAGCGTGGTGGTGCTCTGCGCCAACATCCTGCTGCGCGATATCGCCCAGCGCATCAACCATCAGGATGTGTTGCCGGCCAACGAAGCCGAACAGCGCTATGGTGTGGCCGTCGTCTGCCGGGCCGAAGACGAAATCCAGGTGCGCAGTCTGATGCTGCACAGCCTGGACAGCAGCGAGCTGCGCCTGCAGTCGTTGCACAGCGAAGACCAGACCAACCCGGCAAAACTGGAAGTGCGTGCCGAACTGCTCGGCGGCCATGGCGCCGTCGGCCAGCTGGAACGCATGGTCAGCCGCATCAGCCTGGAGAAGGGCGTCAGCTCGGTACGCTGGCAGCTGTTCGAGCTGGCCAGCGATTGAGCTCAACCCTCCCGGGCCGTGCGGCAGCCGCAGCGCGGCGCCGGCGCGCGGGCTTCCTCGGCCACCACACCGCGCCACCAGCGCTCGCCCTGGTGCGGCGCTTGGATGTCGATGCGCTCGCCCATCAGCGGGGTGGTAACGGCCAGCCCGCGTTCGCCGGCAATTTCAAGCACGCGCTCGAAAGGCTCGTACCAGGCGTGCATGGCCAGGTCGAAGGTGCCGTTGTGGATCGGCAGCAGCCAGCGGCCGTTGAGGTCCTGGTGCGCCTGGACGGTCTGCTGCGGATGCATGTGCACGTAGGGCCAGTGTTCGTTGTAGGCGCCGGTTTCCATCAGTGTCAGGTCGAAGTGACCGAAGCGCCGGCCGATCTCGGCGAATCCGTCGAAGTAGCCGGTGTCGCCACTGAAGAAGAGGCGCAGGCGGTCGTCCTCGATCACCCACGAGCACCACAAGGTGCGATTGCCGTCGCGCACGCCGCGGCCGGAGAAGTGCTGCGCCGGGGTGGCGGTCAGGCAAAGGCCGTCCACCGTGGTGCTCTGCCACCAGTCCAACTGGCGGATCTTCTCTGCCGGCACGCCCCAATCCAGTAGACGGTCGCCCACGCCCAGCGGGGTGAGGAAGACCTGTGCGCGGTCGGCCAGCACGGCGATGGTGGCGCGGTCGAGGTGGTCATAGTGATCGTGGGAGAGGATCACGCCGCGGATCGGCGGCAGGTCACGAAGAGCAATCGGCGGCGCGTGGAAGCGCTTGGGCCCGGCGAAGCTGAAAGGCGAGGCGCGCTCGGAGAACACCGGGTCAGTCAACCACCAGCCGCCGCGCAACTTGATCAGCAGGGTGGAATGGCCGAGGCGGTAGAGGCTGCGGTCGGGTGCCTGCTCCAGTTCGTCGCGGCTCAGCGTGCGCACCGGCACCGGGGCGCGCGGCACGGTGTTCTTCGGCTTGTTGAACAACACATCCCAGAGCACCTTCGCGCTGGGTTCGGGCATATCAGCCGGGCGCGGCGTGAGGTTGCGGAAACGGCCGCCGTGCGATTGCGGAGAGTGGTCGTAGTCGCCGACGGGCGCGCGTTGCAGTGGGAGACGGGGCAAGGCACTGATCCTCTGGTGGCGGAATGCGTCAGATGAGCACGCTACAGGTTCCGCCGCCAGGGATCATTACCGGCGTCTTGATAACGGATATTGCTGGCGATGATGGCTCGGCTCAGGTCCCGGTCTTCACCTTGCTCCAGACGCGGGTGCGGATGCGCTCGGTCTTCAACGGCAGTGGTTCGACCGGGAACAGCGTGGCCATGACTTCCTTGGACGGATAGGCGCCCGGGTTGTCGCGCAGTTTCTTGTCCACCAGCGCCGTGGCGTCGCGGTTGGCGTTGGGATAGCCGACGTAGTCGGAGCTTTTCGCGACCACCTCCGGACGCAGCATGTAGTTGATGAACGCCAGGCCTTGCGCGGGGTGCGGCGCGTCCTTGAGCAGGACGAAGTTCTCCACCCAGACCGGTGCGCCTTCACGGGGGATGGTGTAGGCGATTCGTCGACCATTGCCGGCGCGTTCGGCGGTCAGGCGCGCATCGAACACGCCGCCTTCCCAGCCGACCACCGCGCAGGTGTTGCCATTGGCCAGGTCGGTGATGAATTTCGAAGAGTCGAAGTAGCGCACGTAGGGACGGATCTTCAGCAGCAGCGCTTCGGCCTTGCGGTAATCATCGGGGTTCTGGCTGTTGCTGGGCAGGCCCAGGTAGTGCAGGGCGATGGGGATGATCTCTCCGGGCGCGTCGAGCATGGCCACGCCGCACTGACTGAGCTTGGCGATGTTCTCTTCCTTGAAGATCAGGTCCCAGGAGTTCACTGGCGGGTTGTCGCCGAACAGTTGGTGGAGCTTGTCGACGTCGTAGCCGATACCGGTGGTGCCCCACATATAGGGAGCACCGTAGCGGTTGCCGGGGTCGTTGCGTTGCAGGGTGGCGAGCACTTCCGGATCCAGGTGCGACCAGTTCGGCAGCTTCGAGCGATCCTGCTCCTGCAGCACGCCCGCCTTGATCAGGTTCGGCAGCACATCACCGCTGATGACTACCACGTCATAGCCGGTGCGTCCGGCCATCAACTTGCTCTGCATCACCTCGGCGTTGTCGAACACATCCAGCACCGGGTTGATCCCGGTTTCCTGCTGGAAGGCCTTGGGAGTCTCTGGGGCGATGAAGTCGTACCAGTTGTACAGGTGCACGGTGGGCGATTCGTCGGCCAAGGCCGTACCGAACAGACTGCTCAGGGCCAGCATCGGTGCGAGGAGGAACGGGGCTTTCATGGGGCGCTCCTGGCCAGCGTGCGCAAGACGCGCTGGCGATTTTCGTTGTGATTGTTATGGGCAGGTTGCAACCGGAAAGAGCCGCTGGCGGCTCAGGGAATCAGCAGTTCGCGCCGGCCATCGGCGTGCTCGATGCGTTGACCGGGCAGCTGGAAGCGTTTCTCGCGCTGGTAGTCGTAAAGTGCCCGGGCGGCAGCGATCTGGCTGAAGTCCAGTTTCACGCTGTGCCGGCATTCCTGGCGTCCGGCCTCGAACAGGGTGTGGCCGAACGGGTCGACAGCGGCGCTGCCGCCCGCGAAGACCAGGTCGTCGCTACCGTCGCCGACGCGGTTCACCACCACGGCGAAGAACTGGTTCTCCTGGGCGCGGGCAGCGATGGAGGTGCGGTGCACATGGCCGTAAGGCTCCATGTTGCCGTCGGTGACCAGCAGCAGCTCGGTGCCCAGCTCTGCTACTGCGCGGGCGGTCTCGGGAAATTCGGTGTCGTAGCAGATCAGCAGGCCCATGCGCACGCCGCGCCATTGGATGCTCACATAGCGATCGCCGGGCTCGACCAGGCCGGGTTCGCCCACCCACAGATGGGTCTTGCGGTAGCTCGCCTGGACGCCTTCGGGGGCAATGAAGAGCGTGGTGTTGTAGAAACGCCCATCGTCGTTCTCGATCAACCCGACCACCACGGCGACTTCGCAGTCGCGGGCGGCCTGCTGGATCGCACGCACGCTCGGGCCATCCAGGGGCTCGGCGTTGCTGGCGATGTTGTCGGCTTCGAGGAAACCGGTGATCTGTGCCTCGTGGAAGACCACCAGGTCGGTATCGGGCGCGCAGGTGGCGATGGCCTGGAGGATGCGCTGCAGGTTGTGCCCGGTGTCGCCGTCACGCGCTGCGAGCTGTACCAGTTCGAGTTTCATGGCTGGACCTTGTTGTTGTTCGTAAGAGCCCGCGCGGGGCAGTGACAAGCTCCCGGAGGCAATGCAAGTATGCGTTTCGCCTAGCAATTTCCTATCACGCCGAATAGTTAACCCCAGGGGGTACGAGCATGAACCTGAGCCTTGCGGACATGGCCTGGCACCGCGCGATAGGGCAGTTGATCGAGGCACTGGACCAGCCCGGTTTCTGGTGTTCGCTGGTGCGTGTGCTGGGCGACTACGTGCCGGTGGATTCCTGGGTGGCCGTGATGTTCAGCGATGGCCGGCCCTATTCCTTTGCCGAAAGCCCCTACGAGGGCGAGTCTCCCGATCCGCTGTTCCATGACTACATCCAGGGCCTGTACCTGCTCGATCCGTTCTATATCGCCAACCGCGAGAAGCCGGCGAGCGGGCTGTTCCGCCTGGCGGAGGTGGCGCCCGAGCGCTTCACCCAGACGGAGTATTACCGGCTCTATTTCAACCAGAACGTGAAGGAAGACGAGGTGCACTACAACGTGCAGCTCGACGCGGCACGCACGCTCTGCCTGTCGCTCGGCAGCTTGAGCCGATTCACCCCCGAACACCTGGCGCTGCTTGAGCTGGCACGCCCCTGGGTGGCCGGCCTGATGCGTCAGCGGCTGTTCTTCGAAGGCGCCGTGGTCGAGCCGCCGGCGCCCCAGGCGCGCCGCTGGCAGGGCGACCTGGAACAGGCCATGGCGCGCCTCGGCACGCCGCTGACGGCCCGCGAACTCGATGTGATCCGCCTGATGTTGAGCGGCTGCTCCAACAAGGAGGTGGCGAACAAGCTGGATATCTCCGCCGAGACCGTGAAGGTCCACCGCCGGCACATCTACGCCAAGCTCAATATCAAGTCGCAGCCGGAGCTGTTCGCACTCTTCCTCAAGGCCCAGGCGCAGGCCTGAGTCAGTTCAGCTTCGAGAGAATGTCCCAGGCCAGTTTCACCCGCACCTCGTTGGGGTAGTTGCGGTTGGCGAGGATGACGATGCCGCGCTGTTTCGACGGCACGAACGCCACGTAGGCGCCGAATCCCCCGGTGGCGCCGGTCTTGTTCACCCAGACATCCTGCTGCGGCGGCAACGGCTTGCGCAGGGCTGTCACCGGTTGGCTTTGCAGGATCATGCCGCTGCCGTTGTACTGCTGCAGTTCGGCGAGCTTGGGCGGGTAGGCGTATTGCTCCCAGACCAGGTCCTGGGTCATCGGGCCGACCTGGTAATAGCCGGTGCGCGTGGCGTCCACCGCCGCCCGTAGCTTGTCGCCGAGCTTCACCTCGCCCAGCTGCACCTGGACGAAACGCAGCAGGTCGCGACTGCTGGATTTCACCCCGTAGGCCTCGTCGGCGACCTGGTCAGGGTTCACCCGAACCGGGGCGTCGTCCTTGTCGTAACCCTGGGCGTAGATCGCCTGGCGGGTCACCGGCACGTCGATGTGGGTGTTACTCAGGCCCAGCGGGGCAAAGATATTGCGCTGCATCGCGGTCTTGAACGGCACGTCGAGCGCGCGTGCGGTGGCGATGCCGAGCAGGCCGATGCTGGGGTTGGCGTAGCTGCGCTGGGTGTCGGCGGGATACTGCGGCTGCCAGCTCCTGTAGTAGTCGGTGAGCTGCTGGGGCGTCTTCACTTCGTCGGGCAGTTGCAGCGGGAAGCCGCCGGTGACATGGGTGGCGAGCTGGATCAGCGTCACCTTGTCCAGTGCACTGCCGCGCAGCTCCTTCATGTAGAGCGTCGGGCTCTGCTCCAGCCTGAGCTTGCCGACGGCCTGGGCGAAGCCTGCCAGGGTCGCGGTGAAGGTCTTGCTCACCGAGCCGATCTCGAACAGCGTGTCACTGCTCACCGGCTGCCTGCTCTCCTTCGACGCCATGCCGAAGTTGTAGAAGTGCTGCTCACCGCGATCGGTAACGCCGATGGCCAGGCCTGCGATGTTCTGCTCGCGCATGACCTGCTGGGCGAGCTTGTTCACCTTCGCGTCGAAATCCGGTGGTGCGGCCTGGGCGAGGCCGGTGACGAGGAGGGGGAGTAGGGCGAGTAGGTTCGGGGCGGTCCGGTGCATGACGACTTCCTGCAGTGCAATGGGCTGACCCTAGCACCGCGGCCGCATTCGCTCCAGCCGAAGGCGGGGCATTGCGCCCCGCCATGAGCGCATCAACGAATGTTGTTGATGCTGCCCTTGTTGCCGGTGACCTTGACGTCCACCTTCTTGAAGATGAAGTAGTCCTGCACGTTCACTTCGTAGCGCGGTGCGACGATCAGGTCGGACCCGGAGCTCTTCACGGCCTTGTAGGCGGCTGCGGCCTTGACCGAGGAAACCGGGTCGAAGGCGGCCAGGCTCATGCCCGAGCCGCTTTCGGCACCGTAGGTCACGCCGTCGGCGTACTGGCTGTCGCCGCCGAACTTGATGAAGCCGAACAGGATGTTGACCTGGGACTGGCCGCTGATGGGACCGCCAACGGCAACATCAGCTTTCAGGTCAGTCTTGACGGCGCCGGCGATCGGGGCAATCGGCTGGCTGACGTTGTAGCTGGTGCAGCCAGTGGCGAGAGCGGCGAGCGAAACGAGGGCGGCGGCGCTCAGGAACTTTTTCATGCTTACTCCTTGTATGCAAATGCCCCTTTTTGCATTGGATTGGGGGCGGCGGCACTGTAGGTCTCCGATGAACGGTTGCTGAATAAGACGATTCTCAAAGCATGGTGCGCCGGATTATCGCGGCAGGACGTCTACGACGGACATTTCAGCGTGATCGACCGGCAGCGCTACGCGGCGTCGGCGCCGGGTGGTAGGATTCGCGCCCCATGCGAATCGCCGACCTCGACCAACGCCTCGCCGACCTTGGCGCGCTGCCCATGCACCGCGCACGGATGCTGCGTGCCTGGCTGCAGGGTCGGCCGCTGGACGCCGGCACGAAGCGGCAGGCGACCGAGGACTTCCTGCCGCTGAGCGTGCGCAACGGCGTGGCGCAGATCGCCGCCGAACTGGACGCCCTGGCGAGCATCCATTCGCGCCATCCCGGGGGCGACAGCTCCGAGCGTCTGCTGGTGCGTCTGGCCGACGGGCAGATGGTGGAGAGCGTGCTGCTGCCGCGTGGCGGCGTGTGCGTGTCCACGCAGGTGGGGTGCGCCGTGGGGTGTCGCTTCTGCATGACCGGCAAGAGCGGCCTGCTGCGCCAGCTGTCCACCACCGAGATCGTCGCCCAACTGGTGCTGGCACGGCGCGTGCGACCCGTGAAGAAGGTGGTGTTCATGGGCATGGGCGAGCCGGCGCACAACCTCGACAACGTGCTCGACGCCATCGACCGCCTGGGCACCGACGGCGGCATCGGCCACAAGAACCTGGTGTTCTCCACGGTCGGTGACCCGCGCGTCTTCGAGCGCCTGCCGCAGCAGCGGATCAAGCCGGCCCTGGCGCTGTCGCTGCACACCAGCAATGCCGAGCTGCGCGAACACCTGCTGCCACGCGCGCCGAGGCTGACGCCCGAAGAGCTGGTGGAGCAGGGCGAGGCCTATGCGCGCGCCACGGACTACCCGATCCAATACCAGTGGACGCTGCTCAAGGGCGTCAATGACAGCCAGGATGAACTCGACGGCATCCTGCGGCTGCTCAAGGGCAAGTTCGGCGTGCTCAACCTGATTCCCTTCAATGCGCTGGAAGGCGACCAGTACCAGCGCCCGGACGCTGAGCGCATCGTGGAGATCGTCCGTTACCTGCACAGCCGTGGTGTGCTGACCAAGGTGCGCAACAGCGCCGGGCAGGATGTCGATGGCGGCTGTGGCCAGCTGCGCGCGCGGGCGACCGAGCTGATCGCCACGTCCGGTCGGCGGATTTCCCGTCTGAGCGAGTAATTCCCGCGCACCTTGGCTGTTCGAGATCTTGCACGGGTGTCGCGGCGGTTGTTAGCCTTGCCCATCTGAAAAAACCAGCAGGGCTGGGTATGGCGATCCGGGTTGTCGAAGCACAAGAGGTAGATCAGCAGCGAATAGCCATTCCTGGTTGGGAGCAGCAGTACACGCAGATGTCCGCCGGGCGATTCGCCGGGCGCATCCTGCACGCCGAGGTCGAGGGGATCGAGCTCTACGAGGAGCAGATGAACCTGCGTGTGGAGCAGGAATTCCACGCCCCGCCCGGTGCCCTGGTGTTCAGCTTCGACATGTCCGACAACGCCCTCTACCTGCTCGACGGGGAAACCCGCAACGCCTGGGTCACGCCGGAGAACTACCGCGAGGTGGCGGTGGTGATCAAGGAGTCGGCGAACTGGGGTCAGCCGGCCGACGCCTTCGCCGACCTGGTGCTGACACCGCTGCGCTCGGGTCACTGCCAGTCGGTGGCAACCTCCCTGAGCAACCTGCTCACCGGCGCTTCGACGGGCGATGACCCGATGGATGCGCCGGGTGTGGCGCAGAGCATCGTCTCCCACTGTTTCTCGCTGCTGTGCGAAGCGCCGCTGGATGGCGAACGTCGCGCGCGCTCCATCGTCCAGGCCAAGCGCGTGGTGCAGCGGGTCAAGGAGGTGGTGAACGATTGCCCCGACGAGCAGTTCGGCATGGGCGACCTCGCTGCCAAGGCGGGCGTTTCGCCGCGCACGCTGCAGCAGTCGTTCCTGCATTACGCCGGCATCCCGCCTATCGTCTGGCTGCGCAACCGTCGCCTGAACGCCGCGCGCCGCGACCTGCTGGCCGCCGCCGAGTCCGGCATGACCGTGGCCGAGGTCGCGATGAAGTGGTCGTTCTGGCACCTGGGGCGGTTTTCCCAGTCGTATTTCGCGCTGTTCGGCGAGTATCCGAAGACTACGGCGAAGCAGGGCGGTCGGGCCTGATATCGGCGCGCCATCCACGGCGCGGATGTTGTCCGCGGATCGCGGGCGCGGCTTGCTCCTGCAGTTGAGCATCGAGTCGAGCACAACGAAAAAGCCCCCGAAGCGGGGGCTTTTTCTTGACAGCAGTGCCAGCGATCAGCCGATCAACTCGCGTACCCGATACCACGCCATCCCCAGTGCCAGGAGCGGCGAACGCAGCAGCTTGCCACCCGGGAAGGTCAGGTGCGGCACGGCGCTGAACAGGTCCAGCCCCTTGCTCTCGCCCTGGTGGATGGCTTCCGCCAGCAGCTTGGCCGACCAGTGCGTGACGTTCAGCCCGTGGCCGGAATAGCCCTGCGCGAAGTACACGTTCGGGTGGCTCTTGAGCCGTCCGACCTGCGGGAAACGATTGGCGGTGATGCCGATCATGCCGCCCCATTGGTAGTCGAGCTTCACCTGCGCGAGCTGCGGGAACACCTTGAGCACCTTCGGCCGCATGTAGGCGCCGATGTCTTTCGGGTCGCGCCCGGAGTAGTGGCATGCGCCGCCGAACAGCAGGCGGCGGTCGGCCGTCAGGCGGTAGTAGTCCAGCCCCACCTTCTGGTCGCACAGCGCCATGTTCTGCGGGATCAGCTCTGCCGCTAGCTCCGCGGACAGCGGCTCGGTCGCCACCACGTAGCTGCCGGCGGGCAGCACCTTGCCGGTCAGCTTCGGCTCCAGCTCGTCCAGATGCGCGTTGCAGCCGAGCACCAGGTTCTTCGCCAGTACGCGGCCGTGGGCGCAGTGCACGATGGCGGTCGCACCGTGCTCGATGCGCCGCACCGGGCTCTGCTCGAAGATCTGCGCGCCGAAGGCCCTGGCCGCGCGAGCTTCGCCCTTCACCAGGTCGAGCGGGTGCAGGTGGCCCGAGCCCATGTCGATGTGCCCGCCCGCGTAGCAGTCGCTGGCAACGACGTCGCGGATGCGCTCGGGCGGCACCAGGCGGGTTTCGTGGGGATAGCCGGAACGGCTCAGCGACTCCTGCTCCTGGACCATCGCGGCATACTGCGCCGGGGTATTGGCCAGCTCGCAGAAGCCCCAGCGCAGGTCGCACTCGATAGCCAGTTCACGGACGCGCTCGGCGACCAGGGCCACCGAATCGACGCCCGCCTGCTCGAGGTAGCGCACGCCCTCTTCGCCGACGTACTTGGCGAAGCCGCTGACGTCGTGGCCGATGCCTCGGATCAGCTGCCCGCCGTTGCGCCCGCTGGCGCCCCAGCCGATGCGCCGGGCCTCCAGCAGCACCACGGAGTGGCCGCGGCGGGCCAGCTCCAGGGCTGCGTTCACGCCGGTGAAGCCGCCGCCGATCACGCAGACGTCCGCCCGCACGTCCCCGTTCAGGGACGGGTACTGCTGGCGGTCGCGGGCGGTCGCGGCGTAATAGGACGCGGCGTGCTCCTCGGTGTGCTTCATGGGACTTTCTCGCCTCATTGGTTGAACTTGATCTTGCTCCAGCTGCGGGTCATCAGGCGCATGATCTTGGGCGGCGGCGCCTTGGCGATGTACAGCTTGTCGAGCACGGCCTGGCTCGGGTAGACCTCGGGGTTGTTCTGCATCTCCTCGGGCAGCAGTGTCTTGGCGTCAGCGTTGGCGCTGGGGTAGCCGACGTACTCGCTGATGCCGGCGATCACCTTCGGATCGAGGACATAGTTGATGAACGCCAGGGCCTGCTCCGGATGGCTCGCATCCGACGGGATCGCCATCAGGTCGAACCACAGGTTCGCGCCTTCCTTGGGAATGCTGTAGGCGATCTCGATGCCGTTCTTGGCTTCCCTGGCACGGGCGGCGGCCTGGAACACGTCGCCTGAGTAGCCGAAGGCCACGCAGATGTTGCCGTTGGCCAGGTCCGAGATGTACTTGGAGGAGTGGAAGTAGGTGACGTACGGACGCACCGCCACCAGCTTGGCCTCGGCCTTGGGATAGTCCGCCGGGTCGGTGCTGTTGGGGTCCAGGCCCAGGTAGTTGAGCACCGAGGGGATCATCTCGTCGGGCGAGTCCATGAAGGCCACGCCGCACGCCTGGAGCTTCTTGATGTTCTCCGGCTCGAACAGCACCGACCAGGAGTCGATCTTGTCGACGCCCAGCACTTCCTTGACCTTGGCGACGTTGTAGCCGATGCCATTGGTGCCCCACAGGTAGGGCACCGAGTGCTTGTTGCCCGGATCGTTCTGCTCCAGCAGCTTGAGCAGCGTCGGGTCCAGGTGCTTCCAGTTCGGCAGCTTGCTGCGGTCGAGTTCGAGGAACACGCCGGCCTGCACCTGGCGGGTCAGGAAGTGGTTGGACGGCACCACCACGTCATAGCCGGAGCGGCCCGCCAGCAGCTTGCCTTCCAGGGTCTCGTTGGAGTCGAAGACGTCGTAGACCGGTTTGACGCCGGTGGTCTTCTGGAAGCCGGCGAGGGTGTCCGGGGCGATGTAGTCGGTCCAGTTGTAGATGCTGACGGTGGGTGCAGCGTGTGCGGCCGAGGCAATGGCTGCCAGGGCGAAGGGCGCAAGGGTGCGCAGCAGTCTCATGGGGGCTCCCGAATTGTTGTTGTGAAGTCAGTGAGGTGGATCAGACGCTCAGCAGGAGGAACTCGCGCTCCCAGGAGCTGATCACCCGTTTGAAGTTCTCGTGCTCGGTACGCTTGACCGCCACGTAGCCCTGCACGAATTTCTCGCCGAGGAATTCCTTGAGCACGTCGCAGTCTTCCATCTGCTGCAGCGCGTCCTCGATGGTGATCGGCAGGCGCAGGTTGCGGCGCTCGTAGGCGCGGCCCTGGACCGCAGCGCTGGGGTTGATCTGCTCGACCATGCCCAGGTAGCCGCAGAGCAGGCTGGCGGCCAGCGCCAGGTACGGGTTGGCGTCGGCGCCCGGCAGGCGGTTTTCCACGCGCATGGCGATCGGCGGGGCGGCTGGGACGCGCAGGCCCACGGTACGGTTCTCTTCGCCCCACTCGACGTTTACCGGCGCGGAGGTGTCCGGCAGGAAGCGGCGGAAGGAGTTCACGTTGGGCGCGAACATCGGCAGCACTTTCGGGATGTACTTCTGCAGGCCGCCGATGTAGTGCAGGAACAGTTGGCTCATGGAGCCGTCTTCGGCGGCGAAGATGTTCTTGCCGGTGGCGATGTCCAGCACGCTCTGGTGGATATGCATGGCGCTGCCGGGCTCATCGGTGATCGGCTTGGCCATGAAGGTGGCGCTGACGTCATGCTTGAGTGCGGCTTCGCGCATGGTGCGCTTGAACACGATGATCTGGTCGGCCAGGCTCAGCGCGTCGCCGTGACGGAAGTTGATTTCCATCTGCGCCGGGCCGTCCTCGTGGATCAGGGTATCCAGGTCCAGGCCTTGCAGTTCGCACCAGTCGTAGACGTCTTCGAACAGCGGGTCGAATTCGTTGGCAGCATCGATGGAGAAGCTCTGGCGACCGCTTTCCGGGCGGCCCGAGCGGCCGACGGGGGCTTCCAGCGGGAAGTCCGGGTCGCTGCTGCGCTTGGTCAGGTAGAACTCCATCTCCGGCGCCACGACCGGGCTCCAGCCCTTGTCGGCGTAGAGCTTGAGCACGCGCTTGAGCACGTTGCGCGGGGACAGTTCGATGGGGTTGCCAACCTTGTCGAACGTGTCGTGGATGACCATCGCGGTCGGTTCCAGCGCCCACGGCACCAGGAAGATGGCGTCCGGGTCGGGGCGGCAGACCATGTCGATGTCCGCTTCGTCCAGCAGGTCGTAGTAGACGTCGTCATCGACGAAATCGCCGGTGACCGTCTGCAGCAGAACACTTTCGGGGAGTCGCATGCCCCCTTCGCCGAGGAACTTGTTGGTGGGGGAAATCTTGCCGCGGGCGATGCCGGTGAGATCGCTCACCACGCATTCGACTTCGGTGATTTTCAGTTGCTTCAGCCGTTGCTCCAGTTGCTCGGCGGGGGTGGTCATACAAGCCTCGGTTTTTTGGTTTTGTAGTGAATGCACATGCAGCGGGGGTGCTGCCAGGCGAGGCTAGTGTGGGCTGGGGGCAGGCGTGCGTTCTATCCACTTTCCGCAAGGCTTGGGAATCGTGTTGAAAAAGGCGCCCCCTGGAAGGCAGACAGCCCCGGCGCCAATGGCGGCTGGGGCTGCTGGTGCGAAAGGAGGGGCTGGGGAATCAGACCCCGGACTTGATCCGGCTCCAGTCGCGGGTGATCAGGCGCAGGATCGACGGGCTCGGCGGCAGGCTGACGTACATGCCCTTGACCAGTTCGGCGTTGGGGTAGACCGCCGGGTTCTCGCGGACCTTCTGGTCCATCAGCGCCTTGGCCGGCACGTTGGCGTTGGCGTAGTGCAGGTAGTCGCTGGTCCGGGCGATCACGTCCGGGCGCATCAGGTAGTTGATGAAGGCGTGTGCGCCTTCGGGGTTGCGCGCGTCCTTGGGGATGGCCAGGTTGTCGAACCAGATGTTGGTGCCTTCCTTCGGCACGCTGTACTCGACGTCCACCGCGCCGCCGGCTTCCTGCGCGCTCTTCTGCGCCTGCAACACATCGCCGGAGAAACCGATAGCCACACAGACGTTGCCGTTGGCGAGGTCGGCGATGTACTTGGTCGAGCTGAAGTAGGTCACCGAGGGCTTCAGGCTCTCCAGCAGTTTGGTGCCGGCTTCATAGTCCGCGGGGTTGTTGCTGTTCGGGTCCTTGCCCAGGTAGTGCAGCGCGAGCGGCAGGATCTTCGCCGGCGAGTCGAGGAAGGCGACGCCGCAGCCCTTGAGCTTGGCGAGGTTCTCCGGCTTGAACACCAGGTCCCAGGAGTCCAGCGGTGCGTCTGCGCCCAGTGCCGCCTTGATCTTCGCCGGGTTGTAGCCGATGCCGACGGTGCCCCAGAGGTAGGGCACGGCAAAGCGGTTGCCCGGGTCGGACTGTGCCACGCGGGCCAGGAGGGCAGGGTCGAGGTTCTTGCGGTTGGGCAGCAGCGCGTCATCCAGCGGGCGATAGACGCCGGCCTTGAGCTGGCGGGCGAGGAAGTCCGCCGAGGGCACCACCACGTCGAAGCCGGAATGCCCGGTGAGCAGCTTGGCCTCCAGCACTTCGTCGGACTCGAAGGCGTCGAGCACCACCTTGATCCCGGTTTCCTTCTGGAAATCCGCCAGTACGGTCGGCCCGATGTAGTCGGCCCAGTTGGCGAAATGCACCTCTTGCGGCACCGCCAGCACCGGTAGCGCGACACTGGCCAGCAGGCCGGACAGACAACCCAAAGCACGCTTGTTCATCTTCAACTCCTGGGATACGCCGGCTAGCGCGGCGCAAATGCGATCGGCAGGTGGGAAATGGGCTCTTTTCTATTGTTTTCGGCCCTGGCCGAAAACTAGGCGCGGCGCGGCTTTGCGTCGTTCTTCCGTGCACGGGCGGAATCGGCGATGCTGCTGCGGACCCGCGGCACTGTGCAGCGCGCTGCCCGCGCCCTACGCTGTGGGGCTACGCGGCGGAGATACAAGAATGAACGATGAAACCGAGCGCACCCGCGACGTGGTCACGCGCTACCACCAGTGCTGGATGAACCGCGACGTCGATGGCGTGCTGGCAATGTTCCATCCGCAGGTGCAGTACTGCGACTTCTACAACGACCTGGAAATCCCCGCCAGCGAGCTGCCCGGCTATATCCGCACGGCGATGCCACGCAGCCCGCAGCATCACATCGAGCACATCGACCAGATCCGCGCCGATGGCGACACCGCGTTCATCCAGTACCGCTCGCGTCTGACGCTGCGACGCAGCAGCCGGCTGGCCTCGTTCCGCGCCAGCGAGGCGATCACCGTGCGCGACGGGTTGATCTGGCGTGTCCACGAATACGCCACGCCGATGCGCGGACAGCGCGAGGAGGGCGTCAAGGATTCGCGCCGCCTGGGCCTGAACTCCGCCCAGGTGGGGAAGATGCTGCTGGATATCGAATCCTACTTTGGCAGCGCCCAGCCCTATCTCGATCCGGAGATGGACCTGGAGCGCCTGGCGCGGGCCACCGGCTATACGCGCAACCAGATTTCCTACCTGCTCAACCAGGTGCTTGGGCAGAGCTTCTACCGCTACCTGAACCAGGCGCGAATCGGCCATCTGCTGGAGCGTCTTCGGGAAGAGCCGACGGCGCGCATCGACGAGCTGGCGTTCGCGGTGGGCTTCAATTCGCTGTCGGTGTTCTACCGCTGCTTCCGTGAGCACACCGGGCAGCCGCCGCGCGCTTATCTGGCGGCGATGCAGGCGCAGAACCCGGCCTGACGCGGACGTCAGGCCGGTTTGGTCAAAGGACCGCGTCGAGCAGCCGGTACCAGGCGATGCCGACGCCCAGGTACAGGCGTTGCAGTCCGTGGAAGGGAATAGGCCGAACCGGCGTGACCGGGAAGGGAAAATCCCTCTCGCGGTCCAGCAAACGCTCTGCCAGGTGCCGGCCCAGGGTCGAGGCCATGGCGATGCCGCGACCGTTGTAGCCCAGCAGGATGCTGAGGTTCGGCGCCGGTTCGTGCAGGCGCGGCATGAAGTCTGGCGTCAGCGCCACGCGGCCACTCCACTGGTACTCGAACTCGACGTCCGCCAGCTGCGGGAACAGCCCCAGCAGCGAGCGCTTGAGGTGCAGCCAGTCGCTGGGCGAGCTCGGTTCGGCGAACGGGCCGCGACCGCCCAGCAGCAGCCGGCCGCGCGCGTCCTGCTTGAAGTACAGCAGCAGCCGGCGGGCATCCGAGCAGACTTCGCCATTGGGCAGTACGCTGCGCCGCAGCTTGTCCGACAGGGGCTTGGTGGCGACGATGAAGCTGTTGGCGGCGATTACCGTCTGCCGCAGTGTCGGCCAGAGGTCGTCGGTGTAGCCGTTGGTGGCGAGGATCACCCGCTCGGCAGTCACCTGGTGGCCGCTGTCCGTGGTGAGCTGCCAGCCGCTGGCATGCTTGCGCAGGCCGGTCACGCGGTTATGGCCGTGGATGGCGGCGCCTTCGGCCAAGGCAGCGCGGGCCAGGCCGCGCACGTAGCTCAGTGGTTGCACGCTGCCGGCGCGTGGGTCGACCCACGCGCCGAGGTAGTCGTTGCTGCCGATACGCCGGGCGACGCTGCTCTTGTCGAGCATTTCCACCGGCACGCCGCGCTGGCGCCATTGCTCGGCGCGTTTCTCGATGGCGCGCAGGGCGGCGGGCGAGGCAGCGGGCTGGATCCAGCCTTTTCGAGTGGCTTCACAGTCGATGTCGTAGCGACGAATCAGCTCGAAGACGTCATCGGCAGCGCCGCCGGCGACGTCGATCAGACGCTCCGCCTTCTCGCCGCCGAACAGGCGCCGCAGGTCATCGGGATCATGCTTGAGGCCCGGGATCACCTGCCCGCCGTTGCGCCCGGATGCGCCCCAGCCGGGCTCGCCGGCGTCCAGCACGCAGACGCGCACACCATTGCGAGCCAGGTGCAGCGCGGTGACCAGTCCGGTGTAGCCGGCGCCGACGATGGCGACGTCGACCTGCTTGTCTTCAGTCAGCGCCGGTGTGGCCGGGCCGGCGTTCGCGGTGGCGGCCCAGAGCGAGGGCGGCAGTGCCAGCGGACGGGCGTTCATGCCTGGCCCCCGTCGGTATTGAGCAGGCGCCGGAGGAACTCCTGGGTGCGCGGCTGGCGCGGTGCGCCGAGCACGTCCTTAGCGGCGCCTTCCTCGACGATGCGACCGCCGTAGAGGAAGCACACCTTGTCCGCGACCTCGCGGGCAAAGCCCATCTCGTGGGTGACCACGACCATGGTCATGCCTTCGTCGGCGAGCTTGCGCATCACTGCCAGGACTTCGCCTACCAGCTCCGGGTCCAGTGCCGAGGTCGGCTCGTCGAAGAGAATGGCCTTGGGGCGCATCGCCAGCGCCCGGGCAATGGCGACACGCTGTTGCTGGCCGCCGGAAAGTTCGTCCGGGTAGGCGTCCATTCGGTGGCTCAGACCCACCTTTTCGAGCAGGGCGCGGGCGTGTTCGCGGGCTGCGTCCGGGCGCTCCTTCTTCACGTACACCGGGCCTTCCATGACGTTCTGCAGGGCGGTGCGGTGCGGGAACAGGTTGAAGCGCTGGAACACCATCGCCACCTGGGTGCGGATTTCATGGATGGTGTTGGTGTGGCGGTCGACGCGTTCCTGACCAACCAGGATGTCGCCACCCTCATAGGTCTCCAGGCCGTTGATGCAGCGCAGCAGGGTGGACTTTCCCGAGCCGGACGGGCCGATCAGGCATACCACCTGGCCGCTTTCCACCGACAGATCGATGCCTTCGAGGACACGGGTACTGCCGTAGCTTTTGTGCAGCGACTGGATGCGGATCATGCTTTCTTCCTCGTGGCGATGCGCGCTTCGAGGCGGCGCAGGGCATACGACAGTGGCAGGCTCAGGGCCAGGTAGAGCAGGGCGACCAGGGTGTAAACGGTCATGTTCTCGAAGGTCGAGGAGGCGATCAGCTGGCCGGCGCGGGTCATCTCGGCCACGGTAATGGTCGACACCAGCGAGGAGTCCTTGAGCATCATCACCAGGGTGTTGCCGTAGGGCGGCAGGGCGATGCGGAAGGCCTGCGGCAGCACCACCCGGCGCATGATCATCGGGCCGCGCATGCCGAGGGATTCGGCGGCCTCGATCTGTCCCTGCTGGATGGCCTGGATGCCGGCGCGGAAGTTCTCCGCCTGGTACGCCGAGTAGGCAATGCCCAGGCCGATGATGCCGGCCTGCATGGCACTGAGCTGCACGCCGAAGTCCGGCAGCACGAAGTAGATGTAGAACAGCTGGACGATGATCGGCAGGCCGCGGATCACGTTGACCACGGAGATCCCGAACAGCGCCACGGCGCGGACTTTCGACACCATCATCAGGGCGAACGCCAGGCCGATGAGCGAACTGAGCAGGAAGGACGCAATCGTGACCTGCACGGTGACCACTGCGCCACTCAATAGAATGGGCAGGAAGTCCAGAGCATTCTGGAGAAACATAGGGGTGTCCGTGAGCGAGAAATCAGGGGCGGCCGTCCCCCTTCACCGGGCGCGGAGGCACCGGCGAAAGGTACGGGTCAGTCTTGGAGACAGCGTGAAGAAAGGCGGACGTCAGTCCAGGTGCCACTTGCCGATGATCGCGGCGAGGGTGCCGTCGGCCTTGATGCTGGCGATGCCCTGGTTGACCTGGGCGAGCAGTTGCGGGTCGCCCTGGCGCAGGATCAGGCAGACCTCGCCCTTGATCTGCGGCTGGTAGCTGTCCACCAGGCGCACTTTCTTCAGCGTGCCCTTCGCCATCTGGTAGGCGAGAATCGGATGGTCGCCGAAGCCGGCCTTGATGCGGCCCAGGGCCAGGTCGCGGGTGAGGTCGGCGAGGGAGTCGTAGCCGCGCACCTCCTTGAAGATGCCGCGCTGGTTGAGCTTGTCGATGAAGATGGTACCGACCTGGGCGCCAACCACTTCGCCCTTGAAGTCATCCATGCTGGTGTAGGCCTTGTCGTCGTCGGCACGTACCACCAGGCCTTCGCCGTATTCGAACACCGGGTCGGAGTACTGCACCACTTTTTCCCGCTCTGGCGTACGCAGCATGGCGGCGGAGATCAGGTCGATCTTCTTCGCGGTCAGCGAGGGGATCAGCGCGGCGAAAGTGGTCTGGGCGATCTCCACGTCGAAACCACCCGCCTTGGCTACGGCCTGGGCGGAGTCGACCATCATGCCCTGGATGCTGTTGGTCTTGACGTCGAGGAAGGTGAAGGGAACGCCGGTGGCGGTGGCGCCGACTTTCAGCGGTTCGGCCTGGGCGGCCAGGGATGCGGCGCAACTGGCGACGAGTGCGAGGGCGCAGGAAAACACGCGGAGGCGAGGATGCATTGGTGAACTCCCATTTGACGCGGTTTGTTGTCTTTATGCGTTATGGATGGCCTCGAGGTTCGGCAGGAGGCGTTGGTCGCAATATAAATGATTTACAAGAATCGTAAAGAGATTTATAAATATCGCATATCGATATTTTAAGTCTAATAAGAACCTGATCCTTCGCAAGGACGAGACATGAGCGACAACGAAAACAGCCTGTTCAACCAGTCGCTGGAAAAGGGCCTGGCCGTGCTGCGCGCCTTCAATGCGCGCAATCGCACCATGAACCTGGCAGAAGTGGCGGAAGCCGCCGATATCACCAAGAGCTCCGCGCAGCGAATGATCCACACGCTCGAAGCGCTGGGGTACGTCAGCAAGCACCCACAGACCAAGCGCTTCCAGCTCACCCCGCAGGTGATGGAGATCGGCTACAACTACCTCGCCGCCGACACGCTGGTGGACGTCGCCAACCCTTTCCTCGCAGAACTGGCGCAGACCACCGGCGAGACGACCAACCTCACCGAGCCGGTGCGCACCGACATGCTCTACGTGGCGCGCTTCGTCGGGCCGAAGTTCATCCCCATCCACCTGCCCATCGGCAGCCGCATCCCGATGTACTGCACCGCCTCGGGCCGTGCCTTCCTCAGTGCGCTGAGCGATGACGAGGTGCTGGCACAGTTGCAGGAAAGCGACCTGTCCAGCCATACCCAGTACACGCGCACGTCTCTGGAGGAAATCCTCGCCGAGATCGCCGATATTCGTCGCAAGGGCTATGCGATCAACAGCGAGGAGTTGTTCCTGGGCGACATGGCGGTGGCCGCGCCGGTGCGCAACAGCCAGGGCCGCCCGGTCGCTTCGGTGCACGTGGTGGCGCCCACCAGCCGCTGGACCCGCGAAGAGGCGGAGCGCCGCCTGGCGCCGGCGGCTATCGAGTGCGCACGGGCGATCAGTACGTCGATCAGGACATTATGAGGGCGGTCACGACGGCGCGTGGAGTTGCCCTGGCTCCTCGTCCATGAGTTGTTTCAGATGCACCAGCGCCTGTTCGTAATCGAAGCCCTCGATGGTTTCGGCCATTTTCCTCAGTTGGGCCGCCTTCGGGGGCTCGGTATAGAACCCTGCCAACTGAGCGACCACTTCGCCGGCGCTGGTGTCGCTCTCTGCCAGCAAGGTGCGCAGGCGCCGGAGGAGGGCACTGGCCTGCCCGGCTGACAGGGCGGGCGCTGCTGGTTGCGCCGGGCTGAGATCAGCGTAGTGCTCAAGGCCCGCCAGGACGATGTCCAGCTGCGTCTTCAACTCGACGAGCAGGCGAGAGATCAGCATTTCGTCGATGGGCCCCTGGCAGGCGTCTTCCAGCGTCGTGGCGCTCTTGGCCAGCGTCAGCGCACCGATGTTGGCGGCGGCGCCACGCAGGGTGTGAGCCGCCCGCCGTCGAGCGGTTGGATCGCCTGCCGAATCGAGGGCGCGGAACTCACGGATGAAGTCACGGTAGCTGGTCCGGAAACGTCGAAGCAGCCGCTCGTAGAGGCCTCTCTTGCCAGCGCAGGTCGCCAGTCCCGCAGAGGTGTCGATGCCAGGCAGGTCCGGTTGGCCGACTTCCCGCTCGCCCGCTGCCTGCGACAGGGCGGCGGCCTTTCGCGGCCGTGGTCTGATCCAGCGCGACAGCGTAAGGAACATGCCGGCCGGGTCGATGGGTTTGGCGATGTGGTCGTTCATTCCGGCGGCCAGTACCAGCTCGCGATCGCCGGCCATGTTGTTGGCTGTCATGGCGATGACCGGCAATTGCGCCAGTTCCGGGCGCAGGCGTAGCGCCCGGGTGGCGGCGTAGCCGTCGAGAACGGGCATCTGGCAGTCCATCAGCACGCAATCGAACGCTGGGTCGATGGCCAGTCGGTCCAGCGCTTCCTGGCCATTGCGGGCCAGCACGATCTCGATACCGGCGCTGCCCAGCAGCTCCATGGCCAGCTCCTGATTCAGTTCGTTGTCTTCCACCAGCAACATTCGGCTGCCGGCGATGCTGGCCAGGGCCTCGTCGGTGGCGCTCTGGCGCTCTCGGCTGCGCGGCTCGACGGCGCTCTGCTTGCCCAGAGCGATGTTGATCGACTCCAGCAGGGTAGAGGGCGTCACCGGCTTGGTCAGCACCGTGCCCAGTTCGACGCCGCGCTGCTGGGCGGCATCCAGCGCCTCCTCGCGGCCGAAGGCGGTGACCATGATCACCGCGGGCACCTCCTCGCAGTGGCCTTCGTGCAGCCGCGCGACCACCTCGATGCCATCCATGCCCGGCATCTGCCAGTCCACCAGCACCAACTGGTAGGGCAACTGCCGCTGCTCCGCTTCGCTGATCCACTCCAGTGCTTCGCTGCCATTGCGTGCGACATCCACTTCCAGCCCGTAGCTCAGTGCCATGCCTGAGAGAATCTCCCGCGCCGAGGCGTTGTCGTCGACCACCAGTGCGCGTACCCCAAGCAGTTCGTCAGCGCGCAGCATGCGCCGAGGTGCGGCTGTCTCGGGGATACCGAAGTGTGCGTGGAAGTGGAACACCGAGCCCTTGCCCGGCTCGCTTTCCACCCAGATGCGACCACCCATCAGTTCCACCAGGCTCTTGGAGATCGACAGCCCAAGCCCGGTGCCGCCATAGCGGCGCGAGGTGGACGTGTCGGCCTGGATGAACGACTGGAACATGCGGCCGCATTGCTCGGCGGTCATGCCGATGCCGGTGTCGCGCAGCCAGAAGTGCAGTTCGGCGTCGCCGCTGCCGATCATCACCGGCTCGATGCCCAGGACGATTTCCCCCAGCTCGGTGAACTTCACCGCGTTGTTGCCAAGGTTGAGCAGTATCTGCCCCAGGCGCAGCGGATCGCCCACCAGTGAGGTGGGCAGGCGCTGGTCGAGCTGGAACAGCAGTTCGAGGGAGCGTTCCTCGGCCTTGAAACCGACCAGGGCGGAGAACTGGTCCAACACGTCCTCCAGGCGGAATTCGACGTGCTCCACGCTCATCATCCCGGCCTCGATCTTCGAGAAGTCGAGGATGTCGTTGATGATGCCGAGCAGCCCTTCGGCGGAGCGATTCACCTTCTGCACGTAGTTGTGCTGGCGCGCGTCCAGCCCGCTTTTCAGGGCGAGATTGCTCATGCCGATGATGACGTTCATCGGCGTGCGGATTTCATGGCTCATGTTGGCCAGGAACTCGCTCTTCGCCCGTGTCGCTTCCTCGGCGAGTTCCTTGGCGCGGCGCGTCTGTTGCTCCACCAGCTTGCGCGCGGTGATGTCGTACAGCCAGGCCAGCACGGCAGGTTCTCCGTGGTGGAGGACGGGCAGGTAGGTCGCCAGGATGTCCCGTTCACCGCCATGGCTGTCGTACATGCGGACTTCGCGTTCGATCATCCGCTCGCCTGCCAGCATGTCGTTCCAGATTGTCTCGCGCTCTGCCGGCTCGACATAAAGACCGACCGGGGAATCACCGATGTTCAGGCCGAAGTTCTCGACGAACGCCGGGTTCACCAGGTGCAGGCGGTCGAGGGTGGCGATGGCCACGCTGACCGGGCTGCAGTCGAGGATGTACTGCAAGCGCTTCTCGCTTTCCTGCAGGGCGGCAGCCTGCTGCTCCATCAGCTCGGCCTGGGTCAGGGTTTCCTTCAGCAATTGCTCGGTGCGCGAGGTGCGTTCGAGGATTTCCAGGTTCATCGCCAGCAGCGGCGTGAATTCCTCCAGCAACGCTCGCTGGCTGGGGCTGGGCGGTTGCATCATCTCCAGTGCCATCACGCCGACCAGACGTTCACCGTGGATCAGGGGCAGCACTTCGAGGTACAGCGGGAGGGCATACTCGCCTTCCACGCTGCGTTCGGGCAGGGACAGGCGAATCGGCTCCCGCTGCCGGGCGCATTGGCCGATCAGCCCCTGGCCAATGGGGACGCGGTGGGGCAGGTCCGGTGGTGGGGCGTAGCTGCCCAGCAGGCGCAGCACGGTGCTTTGCTCCTCGTATACATGCAGTGACGCACGGCGCAGGGCCATGGGGACCGCCAGCGAGGACAGGGCGACATCGCCCAGCTGCACGGAGCCGGCGACGGCCTGCATCTGCCCGCTGAGCGCCGCCACCTGGGTCTTGATCCAGCGCTGGTCCGCCATCTGGCGGGCTTCGGACTGCAGGGCGGTAATTGCCCGCGCCATCTCGCCTATCTCGTTGGGGTACTCCTGGAACGGTACCTGCACATCCAGTTCGCCCTTGCTCAGGGCATCCACCGAGAACCGCAGCTGGTCGGCTGGCCGGCGAATCGACTGGCTGATCAGGATGCCGAACAACATGCCGCCGCCAAGGCCCAGCACCAGCAACCAGATGGTCAGCTGGACACTCCGGTAAAAGCGCTCCGTGGCCAGGTTCACTTCCAGATCGGCGCCCTGACGCTTGACCTGAGCCACTTCGGCCAGCGCCTGGTTGGCAACCTCGCCCGGCCGTTGCAGCGCGGTCGAGGAGAGCAGGGCAATGGCGCCCAGGTCGGTGGCCTGGCCGTGGCGGATCGGTTGATCGTTGAGCTCCAGTACGTGCTTGATCTGGTCCTGGTACTCCTCGTAGGCGGCTTCGAAGCGCACCAGCCCTTGCTGGGCGGAGGTCCGGTAGATGAGCGGACGCGCCAGTTCGATTTCCTCGCGGAGATTGCTGCGGACTTCGTTGAACTGCTTGACCGCCTGCGCCCGACCGTTCTCGTCGCCCGCCAGGACGAACTGACGGATGCTGCGCCCCATGCCCGCGAGGGCGACGCGGGCCGCTTCGATGTGCGAGAGACCGAGCATCTCCTTCTCGTAGATCACGTTGATCTGTTCGATCTGCTGGCGCTGTACGTGCAGACCGTACAGGCCAAGGAACAGGGCGAGCAGCAGAATACCGCCGAACCCCAGCACCAGCCGGGTGCGCAACCTGAGGCGCTGGAGAAAACCGAGCGGAGTCAACATCGGGCTGCCTCCTGGCAGGGTTGGTGCGCGTGGGGGGACGGACCTTATGGCTGTCGCGGCAGGTGTGCGGGCCCGGCTGGGGTGTCGTCACTGTCGTTGAAGCGCTCTGCGATGCGACGGAACTCGTCCTGCAGCGTGACGAAGGCATCGACGATGTCCGGATCGAAGTGCAGGCCGCGCTGGGACTGGATGTACTCTGCCGCCACTGCATGGGACATCGCGGGCTTGTAGATCCGTTTGCTGATCAGTGCATCGTAGACATCGGCCACCGCCATCAGCCGGGCTGATAGCGGGATCGCATCACCGGCCAGGCCTTGGGGATAGCCGGAACCGTCCCACTTCTCGTGGTGGCCGTAGGCGATCTGCTTGGCCAGGCGAAGGAAGGGTACGTCCATGCCCAGGCGCTCCTCGGCCTTCTCGAGGGCGTCGAGCCCCAGGGTGGTGTGCGTTTTCATCAGCTCGAACTCCTCGACGGTGAGCTTGCCGGGCTTGAGCAGGATGTGGTCGGGGATGCCGACCTTGCCGATATCGTGCAGAGGGGCAGATTTCAGCAGCAGTTGCCGGGTCTCCTCGTCCAGTTCGCCGACAAAGCGCGGGTGCTCCTTCAGGTGTTCGGCCAGGGCGCTGACGTAATGCTGGGTACGGCGGATGTGGTTGCCGGTCTCGTTGTCGCGGGTCTCGGCGAGGGAGGCCATGGCGATGATGGTGACGTCCTGAATGGCCGCCAGCTCACGGGTACGCCGCTGCACTTCCCGTTCAAGATACTCGTTCTGGTCGCGCAGGAAGTCGGCCGCAGCCTTGATCCGCAGCTGGTTGTCCACCCGCATCAGCACGGTGGGCGGGTTGATCGGCTTGGTCAAATAGTCCACCGCACCGAGTTCCAGGCCGCGAATCTCGTCCTCCGCCGCGCCCTGTGCGGTGATGAAGATCACCGGGATGCGCTGCGTACGGGCGTCTTCGCGCAGGCGCCGACAGACCTCGAAGCCATTCATGCCGGGCATCATCACGTCCAGCAGGATGAGGTCCGGCGGATCGTCGGACTGGGCGATCTGCAGGGCCTTCTCGCCGGTGCGCGCGGCCTTGACGCGGTACAGCAGCTTGAGCAGCTCCGAGAGGAGTGTGAGGTTCTCGGGAGCATCGTCCACGATCAGGATCGTCGGACGTACAACGGGACCAGGTGCATTCATTGACCATCCTCCGCCGAAAGGGGCGCGCCAGAGCAATTCCTTCTGCGCGCCGGATGAGTATAGACCGCGCCAGACGGGCCTCACGGACTGTCCGGAAGGCCTGCCCGGCGGGTACGTCAACCGTTGTGTTCCACCTCGACGAAATGCCGCGTGCCGGCCTCGACGTCATACAGGTGGTCGTTGTTCATTGCGCGCGTAGTGGAACGGTCGCTCTGAGTAGTGGCGCGCTTGGAGGACGTTACCGGCATGTGCCAGCAGCTCCATCATGAAGGGCGCCAGCGAGGCCACGCACCGGCAGGGTTCGGATTCCTGCCGGCTCAACTGGGTGGCGTGTTCGATGAAGCGGGCAACGGTGGCGTTGGACATGAGCGGTGCGCTCCGGCGAGCGTTGGCGACACGACGACCTCACTCTAGCCGCTTTTGCCGGCGCTGCTCAGCTGTCCTCTGACGTGCGCCGTAGCAGGTAGGTGTCCATGATCCAGCCGTTGGCCTCGCGGGCTGCCTGGCGGGTGCGCTGGATCTCCTCGCCGACCTCGACGAGTCGTCCGCTGTGCAGGATTTCGTCCGGTGTACCGACATAGGCGCCCCAGTAGATGTCCAGTGTCGGGTCGTCCAGCTGGCGGTAGGTGTCTTCGGCGTCGAGCATCACCACGACGCTCTCGGCATTGCTCGGGAAGCCCTCCGCCAGGCGTCGGCCGGTGGTGATCTGCACCGATTGGCCGATCGCGTTCAGCGGCACCTTGTGGCGCGCCGCCAGCGCCTGGACGCTGGTGATGCCGGGGATCACCTGGTGCTCGAAGCCTATCCGCCCCTCGCGCAGGATGGCGTTGAGGATGCGCAAGGTGCTGTCGTACAGCGACGGGTCGCCCCAGACGAGGAAGGCGCCGCACTGGCCGTCCTGCAGTTCCGATTCGATCAGACGCTCGAAAACCTGCTGCTTGGCCTGGTTGAGGCCGCGCACTTGTCCGGCGTATTCGCCGTCGCGCACGCGCTCGGGACTGTCGGCTTCGACAATCCGGTAGCCGGTGCGGGAGACGTAGCGTTCGAGGATGTCCCGGCGCAGCTGGATCAGCTTGTCCTTGCTCGCGCCCTTGTCCAGGAGGAAGAACACGTCCGCGCGGTTCATCGCGTTGATGGCCTGGACGGTGAGGTACTCGGGGTCGCCCGCGCCGATGCCGATGATGAGCAGCTGCTTCATGTCTGGTCCTGCGTGCCTGGGTTGGAAGGGCTCCAAGATTACGCCGGTCGGGCGCCATGCTCATCTGCCGGATCGACGCGGTATCTGGACCGTTCCCGGCTCGGCCCGGCGCTCCTACACGGGGGTACGCGGATGCCTGCGAGCTGATGAACACCCCCGTAGGATGGCGTCCTCTCAGCCCAGCAGCGCCACATCCTTGCGCAGCTCACGGGCGGCCGCGACCATGTTCACCAGCGCCGCTTCGGTCTCGGGCCAGCTTCGCGTCTTCAAGCCGCAGTCCGGGTTGACCCACAGGCGCTCGGCGGGAATGCGCTGTGCCGCCTTGCGCAGCAGCTTGACCATCTCCTCCTTGCCCGGCACGCGCGGCGAGTGGATGTCGTAGACGCCCGGGCCGATCTCGTTGGGGTACTCGAACTTCTCGAAAGCCTCCAGCAGCTCCATGTCCGACCGCGACGTCTCGATGGTGATCACGTCGGCATCCATGGCCGCGATGGATTCGATCACGTCGTTGAACTCGCTGTAGCACATGTGGGTGTGGATCTGGGTTTCGTCACGCACACCCGATGCGCACAGGCGGAAGGCTTCGGTCGCCCAGTCCAGGTAGCGAGCCCAGTCGCCGCGGCGCAGTGGCAGGCCCTCGCGGAAGGCGGCTTCGTCGATCTGCACGATCCGGATGCCCGCGTGCTCCAGGTCGACGACCTCGTCGCGGATGGCCAGGGCGAGCTGGCGCGCCTGCACCTCGCGGGAGACGTCCTCGCGCGGGAAGGACCACATCAGCATGGTCACCGGGCCGGTCAGCATGCCCTTCATGACCTTGCAGGTAAGGCTCTGGGCGTAGGTGATCCACTCCACGGTCATGGCTTTCGGACGGCTCAGGTCGCCGTAGATCACCGCCGGTTTCACGCAGCGCGAGCCGTAGCTCTGCACCCAGCCGAAACGGGTAAAGAGGTAGCCGTCGAGCTGCTCGGCGAAGTACTCGACCATGTCGTTGCGCTCGGCTTCGCCGTGCACCAGCACGTCCAGCCCCAGCTGTTCCTGGATCTCCACGGCATGGCGGATTTCGCTGTGCATGGCCTCGGTGTAGTCGGCGGCGCTGAGCTTGCCCTGCCTGAAGGCCTGGCGCGCGAGACGGATGGCCGAGGTCTGCGGGAAGGAGCCGATGGTCGTGGTGGGGAAGTCCGGCAGGTCCAGGCCGGCACGCTGCTGGAGGATGCGCTCGGCGAAGGGCGAACGGCGCTGGCTGTCGGTGGCTTTCACCGCGGCCAGACGCGCTTTCACCGTCGGCTTGTGGATGCGCGGCGACGCGGCGCGGCTGGCCTGTACGGCGCGGCTCTGCTGCAGTGCGGCCGTCACTTCCGGGGCGTCGGGCGCGTTGATGGCACGGGCGAGTACGGCCACCTCGGCACACTTCTGCACGGCGAACGCCAGCCAGCTCTTCAGCTCGGCATCCAGCTTGTCCTCGCGCTCCAGGTCCACCGGGCTGTGCAGCAGCGAGCAGGACGGTGCGACCCACAGGCGGTCGCCGACGCGGTCATGGGCGTGGCGCAGGACGTCCAGGGCCTTCTCGAGGTCGCAGCGCCAGACGTTGCGACCATTGACCACGCCGAGCGAGAGCACCTTGTAGGCCGGCAGGCGGTCGAGGATGGTCGGGAACTGCTCGGGGGCGCGGACCAGATCCAGGTGCAGGCCGTCCACCGGCAGGCCGGCGGCCAGTCCCAGGTTGTCATCCAGGCCGCCGAAGTAGGTGGCGACGAGCTTCTTCAGCGGCTCGCTCTGCAGCAGGTTGTAGGTGCGCTCGAAGGCATTCTTCCAGTCCTGCGGCAGGTCGAGGGCGAGGATCGGTTCGTCGATCTGCACCCACTCCACGCCCTGTGCGGCGAGGCGACGGAAGATCTGGCCGTAGAGTGGCAGCAGGCGCTCAACCAGGTCGAGCTTGTCGAAGTCGTCGCCCTTGGTCTTGCCCAGCCAGAGGTAGGTCAGCGGGCCGATCACCACCGGTTTGACGGTGTAACCGAGTGCTTTCGCCTCATCGACCTCTTCGAAGAGCTGTTCCCAGCTCAGCTCGAACTGCTGGTCGGCGCTGAACTCGGGGACGAGGTAGTGGTAGTTGGTGTCGAACCACTTGGTCATCTCCTGAGCGTGAGCCCCACAGCAGCCGGCACTGACGCCCCGTGCCATGGCGAACAGGGTCTGCAGGGTCGGCTTCGCGTCACCGT
This sequence comes from Pseudomonas sp. BB438, assembly GCF_057180225.1. Taxonomy (NCBI): domain Bacteria; kingdom Pseudomonadati; phylum Pseudomonadota; class Gammaproteobacteria; order Pseudomonadales; family Pseudomonadaceae; genus Pseudomonas; species Pseudomonas sp. BB438. The sequence continues at coordinate 3,867,060 of NZ_CM170001.1, read as the reverse complement.
GAGCGCGGAAGCGCTCCGGGATCACGCCGAAGGTCAGCGAGTGGGTCAGCACCTGGTCGTACCAGGCGAAGTCGCCTACCGGCAGCAGCTCGATACCGGCGTTCTTCTGCACTTGCCAGTGGGCGGCGCGCAGTTCGCGGCCGACGGCGCGCAGGCCGGCTTCGTCCAGTTCGCCCTTCCAGAACGCTTCCTGGGCTTTCTTCAGCTCGCGGTCGCGGCCGATGCGGGGGAAGCCGAGGTTGTGTGCCAGCGCCATGTGAATCTCTCCAGTGAATCAACGATGGCGAAATTCTCCGGGTGTAGGCTTTATGAAACAAACTCAATGTTTTCGTGATGAACACAAGAAATTCTCATGTTGATCGAGCTCAGCAATGCAGGCGCGGGCCATGCCCGCGATCGCGGATAGGGTCCGCGCCAACCGCCACGCGCTCTGTCGCAGGCCTGGCCAGTTCCTGCAGGTGAGCTTCGGCGTCTTCCGGCGCGGGCGTGGCTAGCCGCCACCCGCCCGCATCTGCCGCGCCAACGCTCCAGGCGAGGTGTGGAGCTGGCGCTGGAACAGCTCGATGAAGGCCGAGGTGGATTCATAGCCCAGCTCGCCGGCGATCAGCGTCACCGATTCGCCGCGCTCCAGCCTCGGCAGCGCCGCGAGCAGGCGGACGCGTTCCCGCCATTCGCGGAAGGACAGCCCGGTCTCGTCGCGGAACAGCCGCGCCAGGGTACGTCGCGAGGCCCCGACGCGCTGCGCCCAGTCCTCTATTCCCAGGCGCTCGCCGGGGCACGCCTGCAGGTGATCGGTGACGCGCCGCAGCCGGGCGTCGCGTGGCAGCGGCAGGGCCAGGCCCGAGTCCGGGGCGTTGTGCAGTTCATCCACCAGCACCTGCAGGAGCCGGGCTTCCGGACCTTCATCGGGGTAGTCGCGGGGAAACTCGCTGGCGCGCTGGATGAGGCTGTCCAGCAGCGGCGAGATTTCCAGTACGCGACATCGGCCAAGGCCAACCGCCAGCGCCGGCGCCAGGTAGACGCTGCGGTGTACCACCAGCGTGCGCGCGCGGGCGCTGTGGCGAACGCCGGCGGGCAGCCACATGGCGCGGCGGGGCGGAATCACGCAGGCGTGCTCGTCGGTCGTTGCTTCGAGCACGCCGCCAGCGGCATACATCAGCTGGCCCCAGGGGTGGCAATGCGGCTCCACTTCATGGCCGGCGGGCATGTCGAAGGCCCGCAGCCACACGGGCCGGGGCAGGGAAGTAAAGCCAGGAAGCGCCAGTGCATCCTGTCCCGCAGGCGGCATAGCTTGTCTCACTGTCGGAAGTGGGTCATGGAGGGCCGATGGTAGCGTTTTCCCCGGCCAAATCCAGCCCGACGCAGGAGAGTCCGATGAGCATTCACCGCCCCCAACAACGCCTGTCCACCCTGGACATCCGCCGGCGCCGCGAGCCCGGCAGCCTGGTTGTGCTGACCGCCTATTCGGCGCCCATGGCACGACTGCTCGACCCGCACGTCGACGTGCTGCTGGTGGGGGATTCACTGGGCATGGTCCTCTACGGCATGCCCCACACGCTGGCGGTCAGCCTGGACACCATGATCGCCCACGGCGCCGCGGTGGTCCGCGGCTCGCAACGGGCGTGCGTGGTGGTGGACATGCCGTTCGGCAGTTACCAGGCCTCGCCGCAGCAGGCCTTCCTTGCCGCCTCACGGGTACTTGCCGAAAGCGGCGCGCAGGCGGTGAAGCTCGAAGGCGGGGCGGAGATGGCCGAGACCATCGCCTTCCTCGTCGAGCGCGGCATCCCGGTGCTCGCGCATGTCGGCCTGATGCCGCAGAAGGTCAACGCCCTGGGTGGCTTCAAGGTACAAGGCAAGGAAGAGGCCGGCGCCGCCCTGGTGCTGCGCGATGCCGAGGCTGTGGCTGCGGCTGGCGCCTTCAGCGTGGTGCTCGAGGGCGTGCTGGAGGCTGTGGCGCAGCAGGTGTGTGAGCGCCTGGATATCCCGGTGATCGGCATCGGCGCCTCACCGGCCTGTGCCGGGCAGGTACTGGTGACCGAGGACATGCTGGGGTTGTCAGGCGAGCAGATTCCTCGCTTTGCGCAGCAATACGTGCGGGTGGACGAGCTGATCGGCGCGGCGGCCGAGCGGTTCGCCAGCGAGGTGCGCGAGCGCCGGTTTCCGCAGGCGCGGCATTGTTTCGGGATGGCGAAGGCCTGAGGTCGGTGCGTGGGGCCTGATGCCGGCCCTGGCGACGGATCGCGGGCGAGGCCCCCGTGCAGGTCACCGCTGGAGACGCCCATGGGCGCCCCTGCAGGTTTCCGGAGTGATGCGGCGCGGTGGCGTCAGACCCACTCGGTGCTGCGTTTGCGGCGCACGCGCAGCATGGTTGGCAGGATCAGGCCGGCCAGCAGGCCGGCGCCGGCGATGCTGCCGCCGTAGGCCATGTAGCGCATCAGCACCTGCTTGTTCTCGTCGCCGAGTTGCGCCTGGGCGTCGCGCAGTTGGGAGCGTGCCTGGTTCAGCTCGGCGTCCAGTGCGCTGCGGGCTTCCTGCAGTTCATCGATGAGCTTCTTGCGTGCGTCGAGGGTTTCCTGCATGCCCTGAACGCGGTTTTTCCAGGAATCGTCGATGGTCTGCAACTGGGTGGTCAACTCGGTGACCTTCTGCTCCAACGCCGGCAGGCGCTCGGCCTGGCCGGGCTTTTCCTGCAGGTCCTTGCTGGCGATCCATACGGTGCTGCCGCTGTCGCTGCGCACCTGGCTGTAGTCACCGGAGGTGCTGACCAGTTGGACCTTCTGCCCGGAGGTCAGCGTGCCGACGATACGGTAACCATCGGTGGGGCCGCTGCGTACATAAGTGCTCAGGCTGTCGTTCACCCAGCGCGCGTTGCCAGCGGGCTCCTCGGCCTGGGCCGAGGTACCGGCTGCCAGCACGGCGGCAAACAGGCAGGCACCCAGGGCGCGAGTCTTGAGGGGAGAAACTTGAGCGGGGAAGCGACGCAATAGGGACATGGGCACTCTTCACATGACTTGGAACGAAACCCGCCTTGCGGGAGCGAATACGTCGGCCGGGCGAATTATTCAGAACTGGCAGGTTCAGGACTGTCCGGGTGGCCAGTGGCCAGAGGCGCCACCCGGGGGGCCGACAGCACACAGACAGTTGTGGGACGCCGAGAGTTCACCAGTGTGAATTTGTACGGATGAGTGGTGGAAAATCGCCGAATTGGGGAAGGCTCCGGATTACCGAATCGTCATCCATTTCTCAGCTTCCCGTTAGCGGCAGACTTTTAAGGTGGAGTCACTTCCAATCTGTCCCTGAGGTGACTGCGATGAAACGCTCCCGCATCTTCCTGTTTTCTGCCCTGCTGGGCATGTCCTCCCTGTCGCTGGCCGACGGCGGCGGCGACATCACCTTTGCTCGCATGGAGCAGGCACGTCAGCAAGCCATGCAGGCCCGGCAAAGCGACCCCACGCCAACGCAGCTGGCGGAGGTGAAGCAATACACCTATGGGATGAACCTGGATATCGCCGAAGTCGTCGCGGTGACACCGATGAGCACGGGCTGCGGCGTGGTACCGGTGCAACTGCGTTACAGGGACTCCTTCGGCGAGGAGCAGGCCATCGAGTATCGCGCCGAGCGCGTGGCCTGTCGCGCCACCCGCTGATTCAGTCGGGTGAGGAGGGAAATGTCAGGAGGAAGCGCGTCGGCCCTTCCTCCGAGCTCTGCACGCTGGCCGCGCCCAGGTGCAGCTCCATGATCGAGCGGACGATCGCCAACCCCAGGCCGGTCCCGCCCTGGGCCCGCGAGCGGCTCTTGTCTACCCGGTAGAAGCGCTCGAACAGATGCGGCAGGTGCTCGGCAGCGATACCTGCTCCCGGGTTCTGCACCTGCAGTGTCACGGCGTCGCCATCGTCCAGTACCTGCACGTCGATGCGACCACCTTCGGGTGTATGGCGAATGGCATTGGACAGCAGGTTGGAGATCGCACGCTGGATCATCAGGCGGTCGCCTGTTACTTGCCCGTGCCCTTCGACGCTGATGCACAGCGACTTCTCTTCGGCGCTGAAATCGAACAGTTCGGCGACCTTCGTCGCCTCCTTTTCCAGTTGCACCGGCTCCTGCGGCAACAGTGCACGCGGGTGGCTGACCTGGGCGAGGAACAGCATGTCGCTGACGATCCGCCCGACCCGCTCCAGCTCCTCGGTGCTTGCGACCAGCACCGCTTCGTACTCGTCCTTTGTCCTTGATCGCGTCAGCGTTACCTGGGCCTTGCCCAGCAGGTTGCCGATAGGCGAGCGCAGCTCGTGGGCGATGTCATCCGAGAACTGCGTCAGCTGCTGCACGCCGTTATCCAGCCTGTGCAGCATCAGATTCAGCGCCCGCGCGGCCTTGCCCAGTTCCCGCGGCAGATCCTGCAACGGTATGCGGTGGCTGAGGTCCTGGGTGGTGACCAGCGACGCCACCTGGCCGAATTGCCGCAACGGCAATAGGCCTCGCTTGGCCACCAGCCGCGCACCGAGGGCGATCAGGAGCAGCAATGGCGGTATGGCCAGCCACGCCGAGCGCAGGAAGGCACCGAGCAGGGCGTCGTCGTCGCGCCGGTCCAGTGTCAGGAAGATCCGCAGGCAGGGTATTGCCGTCGCGCAGGCGTACCAGACTGCGTTCGGTGAGCAGGCGGCGTCCGTCCGACGAGGTCCAGCCGAAGGCTCGGCCGTCACCGGCGATCCTGTCGAGAACTGCCAGGTCGCGGATCGGCCCGCTATTGAACTGCGCCGGCCGGCCAGGGCGCTCATCGAGTAGCGTGGCGCTCAGGTTATCGTGGCCCATCAACTGGTCCTGCAGGGAATGGCCGCGCAGAGGCAGGGCGGCCAGGCCGGGGTCGGCGTCGAGGGTGTGGCGCAGTTGCCCCAGCTTGTCGTTCAGTTCGCGGTGGGCGCGCAGGTCCAGTTGGTGGTCGAGCGCGAGGTAGGCGAGCGTGATCAGCAGGAACATCAGCACCGAACCCAGAATGCCGACCCATCGGCCGATGCGCAGCGACAGACTGGCCGGCTTCATGCGCGGGACTCCAGCACGTAGCCGACCCCGCGCAGGGTATGGATCAGCTTGTCGGCGAACGGGTCATCGATCTTGGCGCGCAGGCGGCGGATGGTGACTTCCACCACGTTGGTGTCACAGTCGAAGTTCATGTCCCATACCAGCGAGATGATCTGCGTCCGCGACAGCACTTCGCCGCTGCGGCTCATCAGCAGGTGCAGCAGCGCAAACTCCTTGCTGGTCAGGTCGATCCGTTTGCTGTCCCGGTAGGCGCGATGGCGCCCAGGGTCCAGCTCCAGCCCGCCGATCTCCAGCACCTGGGGCTGATCGATACGCTCGCTGCGGCGCAGCAGCGAACGTACCCGGGCCAGCAGTTCAGGGAATTCGAAAGGCTTGAGCAGGTAGTCGTCGGCGCCCAGGTCGAACCCTTTCACGCGCTCGGTGAGACGGCTTCGGGCGGTGAGCATCATCACGCGGATATCGCTGTGCTGGCGCAGGCTGGCGAGCACATCCCAGCCGTCCATCTGCGGCAGGTTCACATCGAGGATGATCAGGTCGTAGGTGCATTGCCGGGCCAGATGCAGCCCGTCGACGCCATTGTCGGCGCGGTCGACGACATAGCCGCTTTCGCTCAGCCCCTGTTGCAGGTAATCGGCCGTCTTGTGGTCGTCCTCGATGAGCAGGATTTTCATGGATAGTTACTCGGTAATGACGTGAATAACGGTGCAGCAGAGGCAGGAAACTTCATGCCCGCTGCAAAAGGCGGGCGCAGTCTAGAAGCTGTAGCAACTTCAGGGTCAATCGTGATGAGTTCACATTCCTGGTTCTGAAATGGATTCTGAAAGTGGTGCAGGTGTCTGATCTGTAAGGAATTGTGTGTAGAAGCGATTTGAGCTGGAGTGTTGTTGATTGTTTCCTGAAATGACCTTGAACAGGCGCTGGGCCTTTTTAAATACATACAACGGGAAGTCGGCCACTGGCCAATTACATGTTTGTAATTATCCAGTCACCTTGTCGCTAGAGAGGCACTTCTAGATTCGCCGGTGGAAATGACGGGAAACCGTCGAAGTTGACTCCACCGTGCGAGGTTCGCCGTGTTTTCAAAACGTTCTGGATTCGCTGCGCCGGCAACATTGCTCGCGCTGCTGCTTTGGCAGCTCCCGGCCTGGGCGCTGGCCCGAGAGATCGGTATCGACGATGCCCTGCAGGCCGCCGCCGGCAGCAACCCCGAGCTCGCTGCAAGCGCCCGGGACATCGGCATCGCCCAGGGGTTGCGTGAACAGGCAGGCCTTCTGCGCAACCCGACTCTGTCGTGGGGGCAGGAGGGCACCGAGTCGCGCAATCGCACCACCACCATCGCCATCAGTCAGCCGCTGGGACTGGGAGGCCAGCGCCGTGCGCGCGTGGCGCTGGCCGAGCGAGGTCAGGAGGCCGCGATACTGAGCGCGCAGGCCCGTCACAACCAGTTGCGCGGTGAGGTCATCAGCGCGTTCTACGCGGCCTTGCGTGCGCAGGAGCGGGAGCGCCTGGCGCTGCAGTCTGTCGAACTGGCGCAACGCGGTGTAGCGGCAGCGGAAGGTCGCGTGCGGGCCGGCAAGGCACCGCCGCTGGAGGCCAAGCGTGCGCAGGTGCAACTGGCCGAGGTGCGCCTGGAGCAGGATCGCGCCCGCAGGGAGCGAGCCGATGCCAATCAGGCGCTGGCGACGTTGATGGGGCGGGCTTCGCCTGACTTCACGGGGGTACGCGACGACAGCGGCCGCTCCCTGCCTGCAGTGCCCAATCCCGATGAGCTGATGCGCCGGTTGGGCGACAGCGCGGAGATGCGCCTGGCACAAACCCGCATCGACGAAGGTGAGGCTGCGGTACGTCTGGCGAAGACCCAGCGCATTCCCGATCTCGATGTCAGTCTCGGCACCCAGGAAGCCATCGACGCCGGCAACCGTGACCGTATCGCGGTCATCGGTCTGAGCCTGCCATTGCCGCTGTTCGACCGCAACCAGGGCAACATCCTCGCCGAGTCGCGCCGCGCCGACCAGGCCCGCGACCTGCGCAATGCCACCGAGTTGCGCCTGCGCCAGGAAACCCAGCAGGCGCTGCAGCAGTGGGGCACTGCCCAGAGCGAGGTGGATGCCTTCCGCCAGACCATCCTGCCGAACGCCCAGACCGCCGTGGAAAGCGCTACGCGTGGCTTCGAGATGGGCAAGTTCGGCTTTCTCGACGTGCTCGACGCCCAGCGCACACTGATCACCGCGCGTGACCAGTATCTGCGTGCGCTGGCCCAGGTCAGCGACGCCTGGGGGCGCATCGAGCGGGTTTACGGCGATGTCGACGCGGCGCTCTAAGGTGTGTCGCGCCTGGCTTGGTTTATTGCTCGCGACCCTGACGCCATCCGCCGCCGCGCCGACCGAGAGCCACCCCGTGCATTGGTGCGTCCACGACCTTTTCAGCACCCTTCATTACCTTGCAGTGCCCGCTTTACGGCGTGGCGCCGCCGGATTCTTCCCGGAGCTTCCATGATCAAGAAAACCCCTCTCGCCGCCGCCATGCTGCTGGCCACCGCGCTGGGCGTCAGCGCTTACGCCTGGATGGGCGGCGAACAGGCTGGTGGTGGCCACCTCGACGATGCGACCCACGCTGACGGCGAGCACCACAACAGCACCGCGGCAGTCCGTCATGCCGAAGCGGCAGGTCATGCCGACGGCGAGCACCATGCCGCGCAGGAGACCGAAGCCGAAGCGGAGGGCCTGCACGTGGGCCCAGAACAGATCAAGGCTGCCGGTATCCGGATGGCGACGGCCGGCCCGATGGCGCTGGACGAAGCGTTCAGCTTGCCGGGCGAAATCGGCTTCGACCAGGACCGCACCGCCCACGTCGTGCCGCGCACGCCAGGCGTGGTGGAGTCGGTGGCGGTGGAGCTTGGGCAGAGCGTAAAGAAAGGCGAGCTGCTGGCGGTGATCGCCAGTCAGCAGGTCTCCGAGCTGCGCAGCGAACTGGCCGCCGCGCAGCGCCGGGTGAGCCTGGCGAGCAAGACCTTCGAGCGCGAGCGGGAGCTGTGGCAGGAGAAGATCTCCGCCGAGCAGGATTACCTGCAGGCGCGCCAGGACCTGGAAGAAGCGCGCATCGCTCTGGTCAACGCACAACAGAAGACCAACGCGCTGAGCGGTGTGTCGGCCAGCGTCGGTGGCAATCGCTATGAACTGCGCGCGCCCTTCGACGGTGTGGTGGTGGAGAAGCACCTGGTGCCCGGCGAGGTGGTCAGCGAGACCACGGCCGCCTTCACGCTGTCCGACCTGTCGCGGGTCTGGGCCAGCTTCAGCGTGGCCCCGCAGGACCTCGCGCGGGTGCAGGTGGGCAAGTCGGCGCGGGTGGAGGCGGCGGACCTGGGTATGCAGGTCGAGGGGCGCGTGAGCTACGTCGGCAATCTGCTCGGCGAGCAGACCCGCAGCGCGGTCGCCCGGGTCACCCTGGCCAATCCCGATGGCGCGTGGCGCCCCGGCCTGTTCGTCAATGTGCGGGTGAGCAGCATTGCGCGTCGGGCCGACGTTGTGGTGCCCGAGCAGGCGATCCAGGAGGTCGAGGGCAAGACCAGCGTCTTCGTACGCAGCGCCGAAGGCTTCGATCCGCGCCCGGTCGATCTGGGCGTGCGCAGTGCCGGCCAGGTTGAAGTACTGGCCGGCCTGGCTGCCGGCGACCAGGTGGCGGCCGAAGGCAGCTTCATTCTCAAATCGGAGCTGGGCAAGAGCTCGGCGTCCCACGCGCACTGACGGGGCGAGAGCATGTTCGAACGCATCATTCGTTTCGCCATCGAGCAACGCTATCTCGTGCTGCTCGCCGTGCTGGGTGTGGCGGGCCTTGGCATCGCCAGCTACCAGAAACTGCCCATCGACGCGGTCCCCGACATCACCAATGTGCAGGTGCAGGTCAACACCTCGGCGCCGGGCTTTACCCCGCTGGAGACCGAGCAGCGCGTCACCTACCCGGTGGAGACCGCCATGGCGGGCCTGCCGGGATTGCAGCAGACGCGCTCGATCTCGCGCTCGGGCCTGTCCCAGGTGACGGTGATCTTCAGGGACGGTACGGACCTGTTCTTCGCCCGCCAGTTGGTCAATGAACGTCTGCAACAAGCGCGCGAGCAGTTGCCGGAGGGCGTCGAGTCGGCCATGGGGCCGATTTCCACGGGACTGGGAGAAATCTTCCTGTGGACCATCGAGACCCAGCCGGGCGCGCGCAAGGAGGACGGCAGCGCGTACACGCCGACCGACCTGCGGGTGATCCAGGACTGGGTCATCAAGCCGCAGTTGCGCAACGTGCCCGGTGTCGCCGAGGTGAACACCATCGGCGGCTTCGCCAAGCAATTCCAGGTCGCCCCCGATACCCGCCGGCTGGCGGCCTACGGGTTGACCCTGGCGGACGTGATCGCTGCGCTGGAGCGCAACAACGCCAACGTTGGCGCTGGCTACATCGAGCGCAATGGCGAGCAGTGGCTGGTGCGCGCGCCGGGTCAGGTGGGCAACCTCGACGACATCGCCAATATCGTCGTGGCCAACGTCGATGGCACGCCGATCCGCCTGCGCAACGTCGCCGAGGTCGATCTCGGCCGCGAGCTGCGCACCGGCGCCGCCACCGAGGATGGCCGCGAAGTGGTGCTCGGCACGGTGTTCATGCTGATCGGCGAGAACAGCCGCACGGTCGCCAAGGCCGCCGCCGCCAAGCTGGAAGAGATCAACCGCACGCTGCCGGCCGGGGTGAAGGCGGTGACCGTCTACGACCGCACGCAGCTGGTGGACAAGGCCATCGCCACGGTCAAGCGCAACCTCACCGAGGGCGCGATCCTGGTGATCGCGGTGCTCTTCCTGTTCCTGGGCAACATCCGCGCGGCGCTGATCACCGCCATGGTGATCCCGTTGGCGATGCTGTTCACCTTCACCGGCATGTTCAGCAACCGCATCAGCGCCAACCTGATGAGCCTCGGCGCGCTGGACTTCGGCATCATCGTCGACGGCGCCGTGGTCATCGTCGAGAACGCCATCCGCCGCCTGGCCCACGCGCAACAGCACCATGGCCGCATGCTGACCCGCAGCGAGCGCCTGCACGAAGTCTTCGCCGCGTCGAAGGAGGCGCGCCGCGCGCTGATCTACGGCCAGCTGATCATCATGGTGGTGTACCTGCCGATCTTCGCCCTCACCGGCGTCGAGGGGAAAATGTTCCACCCCATGGCCTTCACCGTGGTGCTGGCGTTGCTGGGCGCGATGATCCTCTCGGTGACCTTCGTCCCGGCGGCCATCGCGCTGTTCATCACCGGCAAGGTCAAGGAAGAGGAAAACCTGCTCATGCGCGGTGCGCGCCGCGCCTACGAGCCCGTGCTGGACTGGGTCATGGCGCGCCGCGCGCTGGTGTTCGCCGGCGCCGCCGTGCTGGTGGTGCTCTCGGGTCTGCTGGCCAGGGGCATGGGCAGCGAGTTCGTGCCCAGCCTGGGCGAGGGCGACTTCGCCCTGCAATCGCTGCGCACGCCGGGCACCAGCCTGTCGCAGTCGGTGGTCATGCAGGAAAAGCTCGAGCGCCAGGTGCTCGACAAGGTCCCCGAGGTGCAGCGCATGTTCAGCCGTACCGGCACTGCGGAAATCGCCTCCGACCCGATGCCGCCGAACATCTCCGACGCCTACGTGATGCTCAAGCCCAAGGACCAGTGGCCCGACCCGAAGAAGAGCCGCGCGCAGCTGGAGGCGGAAATCCAGGAGGCCGCCAATGGCGTGCCGGGCAGTGCCTACGAGCTGTCCCAGCCGATCCAGCTGCGTTTCAACGAGCTGATTTCCGGGGTGCGCAGCGACGTGGCGGTGAAGGTCTTCGGTGATGACATGGACGTCCTGAACCAGACCGCCGAACAGATCGCCGGCGTGCTGCGTCAGGTGCAGGGATCGTCCGAGGTGAAGGTCGAGCAGACCAGCGGCCTGCCGGTGCTCACCGTCAACATCGACCGCCAGCGCGCGGCGCGCTACGGGCTGAATGTCGGCGACATCCAGGACAACGTCGCCGTGGCCATCGGCGGCCGCGAGGCGGGTACGCTGTTCGACGGCGACCGCCGCTTCGACCTGATCGTGCGCCTGCCGGAAAACCTGCGCAGCGACATCGACGCCCTGTCGCGCATGCTCATCCCGGTGCCGGCCCCGGCCAACGCCACGGACTCGCGCATCGGCTTCATCACCCTGGGCGAGGTGGCCCGGCTGGAGCTGGTGCAGGGCCCCAACCAGGTCAGCCGCGAGAACGGCAAGCGCCTGGTGGTGGTCAGCGCCAACGTACGGGGACGCGATATCGGCTCCTTCGTCTCCGAGGCCAGTCGCAATATCGAACAGCAGGTGAAGCTGCAGGCCGGCTATTGGACGACCTGGGGCGGCCAGTTCGAACAGTTGCAGTCGGCGGCGCAACGCCTGCAGGTCGTGGTGCCGGTGGCGCTGCTGCTGGTGTTCACCTTGCTGCTGATGATGTTCAACAACGTCCGTGACGGCCTGGTGGTGTTCACCGGGATTCCCTTTGCTCTTACCGGCGGCGTGGTGGCGTTGTGGCTGCGGGACATCCCGCTGTCGATTTCCGCCGGCGTCGGCTTCATCGCACTGTCAGGTGTGGCCGTACTCAACGGTCTGGTGATGATCTCCTTCATCCGCAGTCTGCGCGAGGAAGGGCGAGGTCTGGACCAAGCGATCCGTGAGGGCGCGCTGACCCGCTTGCGCCCGGTGCTGATGACCGCGCTGGTGGCTTCGCTGGGCTTCGTGCCGATGGCCCTGGCGACCGGTACGGGCGCCGAGGTCCAGCGGCCGCTGGCGACCGTGGTGATTGGCGGCATCCTGTCCTCGACCACCCTGACGCTGCTGGTGCTGCCGGCGTTGTATCGGTGGATCCACCGGCGGGAGGAGGGTGCAGAGGAGGATGCGAACGGTCGTCGGTAAGTAACGCGAGAAGCCCGGGGCGGGGGATGGACATCACCCGCCTCGACTCTGGTTGTGCGTGTTGCTCTTTTACCAGTCGTAGGTCATTTCCAGCGAAGCCACGCGCTCCTGGCCGTAGTAGCAGCCGAAGGCGTAGTTGCAGTCGGAGACATAGTCGCGGTCGAAGAGGTTCTGCACGTTCAGGCGCGCCTGCAGCCCGTCCATGCTCGGCGCAAGCCGGCTGAAGTCGTAGCTGACGGTGGTGTCGTAGACGACGTAGGCGGGGGTGTGGAAGCTGTTTGCCGTATCACCCGGCTTGCGGCCGGTGTAACGCGCGCCGACTCCCCAGGTCAGCCCATCAACGGTCGCCTGGCTGAAGTGGTAGTCCACCCACGCCGTGGCCGAGACCGGCGCCTGGGCCTCGCTGCGGTTGTCCTGGTTGCCGTAGGTCTCCTTGGTATAGAACGAGTCGATGTAGGTCGCCGCGGCCAGTACGTCGAACTGCTCGATGCTTGACTTGAGCTCCAGTTCGACGCCGCGCGAACGTACCTCGCCGGACTGGCTCTCGTACTGCGGATAGTCGACGTCGCCGGTGAGCACGTTCTTCTGCTTGATCTGGAACACCGCCGCGGTCAGCAGGGTCTTGTCGAATGGCTGGTACTTCACACCCACTTCGTACTGCTCACCCTCGGTGGGCTTGAAGGCATCGCCGCCGCGTTCCGGCGCGGCAGTGCCCACCGTCGGCAGGAAGGACTCGGAGTAGCTGATGTAGGGCGCCAGGCCGAAGTCGGTGACGTAGGTCAGGCCGATGCGGCCGGTGAACTTGTTGTCGCGCTGCTCGGTGATGGTGCGCGCGAGCAGGTCCTTGTTCTCGACTTCGGCCCAGTCCTGGCGACCGCCGATGGTGAGGATCCATTGGTCCAGCTTGATCTGGTCCTGCAGGTAGAGGCCGGTCTGGCGAAGGGTGTTATCCCACTGGGTGGTCAGCTCCGGGCGCACGCCGCTGGTGTCGCCGTTGTTCTTCCCATAGAGATTCACCGGCTCGGCGTTGTAGGCGTTGTAGCCGTCGTACTTGCGATTGAAGTGCCGGTAGTCGACGCCCGCCAGCGTGGTGTGCTGCAAGGCGCCGGTCTGGAAGCGGTATTCCAGGTTGTTGTCGAGGGTGTAGGCGCTGTTGTGCTGGCGCCAGTCCACCTTGGTCCGGTTGGCGCGGGTGTAGTCGGTGACGCCGTTGGCGTCGGTGACGAAACTGCGCAGGTAGAAGCCCCGGTAACGGTCGTCCACGTCGGTGTAGCGCGCGGTGGAACGGTACTGCAGGTCTTCGTTGAAGCGGTGGCTGACGTCGTAGCCGAGGATGTACTGGTCGCGCTTGTAGTCGTTGTAGCGCGAGTCACCGGAGAAGAAATCGCGGTCGATGCGCTGGCCGGTCGGCCCGCGCACCAGGCTGCCGATGCGCGGCAGCGACTGGTAGTCCTCGGCCCCATCGTCACGCTGGACCTGGGCGAGCAGGGTCAGGGCGGTGTCTTCGGTTGGCGCCCAGGTCAGGCTGGGCGCCAGCAGCGTGCGCTCGCTGTGGGTGTGGTCGACCTGTTCGTTGCCTTTCTTGGCGACGCCCACGACACGGTAGGACAGGGTCTTCTGCTCATCCAGCGGGCCGCTGGTATCGATCGCGCCGTTGACCCGGTGGTAGCTGCCCAGGCCGAACCTGACCTGGCTGCGCTGCTCGGTGGTGGGGCGCTTGGAGACCATGTTGACCAGCCCGCCCGGCTGGTTCTGGCCGTACAGCACCGAAGATGGCCCCTTGAGCACCTCGACGCGCTCCAGCGTGTAGGGATCGATCTGCGGCGCACCGCCCAGGCTGCCGGCGTAGGGCAAATACGCGCCGTCCAGGTACAGCGGCGTCGGAGCAAAGCCACGGCTGGTGATTTCGTCGGCGATGGAATTGCGGTCGGTGTAGCCGTTGACGCCCAGGCCGGGGGTGTAGCGCAGCGCCTGGGTCAGGTTCTGCGCGCCCTGGGCCTGGATCTGGTCGGCGGTGATCACGTTGATGGTCTGCGGGACTTCGAGGATCGGCGTGTCGGTCTTGGTGGCGGTGCCGGTGCGGCTCGCCACATAGCCCTTGACCGGGCCCCAGGCCGACTCCGGGTTGGCGCCATTGATCGTGGTGGGCGACATCTCCAGCGCCTCATCGGCCGGAGCCAGCACGTATCCATCGGCGACTGCCTGGGCTTGCAGGCCGCTGCCGCGCAGCAGGCGAGCGAAGCCGTCCTCCAGCGCGTAACTGCCCTGCAGCGCTGGCGCCTGAAGGCCGCGAACCTGGCCGGCGTCGAAGGACAGCGCCACGCCCGCCTGGCTGGCGTAGCGATTCAGGGCGTTGCCCAGGGGGCCGGCGGGAATGTCGAAGCGGTGGCCATCGGCCTGGGCTGTCGGCGAGAGCGCGGGCAGGCCCAGGGAGGTGGCCAGGCCCAGCTGCAGGGCCAGTGCCAGCGGAGAGAGACGACGCGAAGAACGGTTCATGTGGGTTCCTGTCAGGTTGGCGTATGTCATTCAGGACGGGCCACTCAGCCAAACTGGAACCGACGATGAAAAATAATTACTCGCGACGATTTGCCCGGCTCACCTGCAGAAGCCACGGGCCATAGGACGTGACCTGCAGCGGGAAGCTGCGCGCCAGCAAACGCAGCGCGCGTTGCGGATCGTCCATCGGCAACACCGCGGAAACCCTGAGGTCTGCCAGCGTGCTGGCGTCGTATGCCAGGTGCCCGTTGAAATTGCGGTCCAGCTCCTTGAGCACGTCGTGCAGGGGGCGGTCCCACACCACCCACTGATGGTTGCGCCAGGATTGCTCGAAGGTGCTGCTGTCCACCCGCTCCGGCTTGCCGAGTCCCTGGTCGTCCAGGCGCAGGCGCTGGCCGGCTGCTACTTCCACCGTGGCGCCGGAGATACTGCGCACCTCGACGCGGGATTCGAGCATGGTCAGCCAGGTAGCGTCGTCACGGCGCTCGACGATGAAGCGCGTGCCCAGGGCGCGGATGCTGCCGTGGGTGGTCTCGACGATGAAGGGGCGAGTGCTGTCGTGGGCCACGTCCACCAGGATGTCGCCCTGGATCAGGCGGAGGGTGCGGCGCCGGGCGTTGAAGTCGAGGTCTGCCGCCGAGCGTCCGTCGAGGATGACCCGGCTGCCGTCGCCGAGACGGGTTTCCTGCCATTGGTTGTTACCGGTACGAAGATCGGCGAGCAGATAGGCCGGCGGATTGGCGCGCAGGAACATTCCCAGCGGCAGCAGCGCTGCCAGCGCCACGGCCAGCGCTACACGCCCCGCGCGACGATTGCGCCGCTGCTCATCGAGACCCTGCGCAGCCTCCAGCGCCGCATGGGCAGGTACTGCGCTGAGTCCCTTGAAGCGCTGCAGCATGCCGGTCAGGCTGCGCGCCGCTGCTGCATGACGCGGGTCACTGGCGCACCAGGCGTCGAATTCCGCCTGTCGCTGCGGCTCGTCGTCCAGGCGAACCAGCCATTCGGCCGCTTCGTTCAGCAGCGCTTCGTCACGCATGGCGGTCAAACCCCACCCAACTGACGGTGGCAATGCAGCAGCCCCTGGACCAGGTATTTCTGCACCATGCGGGTTGAGACGCCGAGCCGCTCCGCGATCCGCTCGTGAGGCAGGCCGTCAATATGACGTAGCAGGAACGCCATGCGCGCCTTGGTCGTGAGCCCGAGCAGCGCCTGGGCAATCTGTTCCAGAGCATCGATGGCGTCGGCAACCTGCTCGGCGGAAGGATAACCGCCGCCGTCGTCCGCCATGCGGGCCAGTTCGTCCAGGTAGGCCTGCTCGATGGCCTGGCGGCGGGCGCGATCGATAAGCAAACGCCGGGCGATGGTGCTGATGAAGGCGCGCGGCTCCTGCAGGCCCAGCAGGTCGCGGGACGCCAGTATGCGCACGAAGGTGTCATGCGCCAGGTCGGCGGCGTTCTGCGGACAACCCAGGCGCTTGCGCAACCAGCCCTTGAGCCAGCCGTTGTGCTCTCGATAAAGCTGGTCGACGGTGTCATGGGCAAGGAGTGACGGAGAGGGCGGTGGTGCGCTATTCATGATTATGATTGGCAATTGCGAACAGTTCGCAATATAGGCGCCGCTTCATGTCACGGCAAGCCCTGTTGGGCGTCGCGGACACGTTTGCGCCCTGCCGCCTGGCCAGTCCTGAAACAAAAAAAGGCGCCCGTACGGGCGCCGAGGGTTCCTCTTCCTCCAAAGGGGCACGTGGAGCGCCAGGAAGCGGAGCAGTCTTGCGGGGAAATCATCACCGTTTGCCTTGGGGGGCGGTGATGCCTTCCGTTATACGCAGGAGCGTCTAACGGGAGGCTGAGGCGAAGCTGACAATTCCGTCATCCGCTCACCAGGCGCTGACCATCAGAGAATCGCCAGCGGGTATTCGACGATCAGCCGAACCTCATCCAGGTCCGATTCGAAGGCGGTGGCGCGGGTCGTTGCCTGGCGCACGCGCAGGGACAGGTCCTTGAGCTGGCCCTCCTGGAACACGTACCTGGCCTCGATATCGCGCTCCCAGCGCTTCTGGTCCGTGAGTGGATCGCCGTTGCCATCCGTGCGCATGTAGACGGCGTTGGCGTTGGAGTAGTCGGCGTCGGTACCGCGGGCGTACCGGGTCATGAAAGTCAGTCCCGGAACGCCATAGGTCGCCAGGTCGAGGTCGTAGCGGACCATCCAGGAGCGCTCCTTCGGTGAGTTGAAGTCGCTGTACTGGATGGAGTTGTCCAGGTAGATCGAGTCGGCCTGGCGCAGGTAGTCGAAGTCGTTGTTGCCGTTGTTGCGCTGGTGGCTGACAGCGATGCGGTGGGCGCCGACGTGCACGCCGGCGCTGGCGCTCCAGATGTTGGTGTTGAACTCGCCGAGCAACTCGCGTCCCTCGTCCTGCGACTTGTAGTAGTTGAAGCCACCGAACAGTTCCACGGCTTCGGTGATCGGGACGTTCAATGCGGTGCCGACGTAGTACTGGTTCCACGCGTCCTTCAGGCGGCTGCTGTAGAGGCTGACGCTGGCGTTGTCGTTGATGGCGTAGTCACCGCCGCCATAGGCCAGCCAGGACGAGTCCACCGGGCCTGCGTAGAAGGTGGCGAAGCCGTCGTCCATCTGCCGCGACTGCGGCTGGCTCATGGCGTGCAAGCGTCCGCCTTGCAGTGTCAGGCCTTCGAGACTGGTGTTCTGCAGGGTGAAGCCACGGAAGGATTCGGGCAGCAGGCGCGAGTCGCCGTAATGCACCACGGGGGTTTCCGGGAAGACGTCGCCGGCTTTCAGCACGGTGTCCCACAGGCGCACCTTGGCCGCGCCGCCGGCCTTGGTGTAGTCGCTCTCGGCGCGGCCGTCGTTGTCGGTGGGCAGCACGTCCACCGAGCTGCCGGCGCCGTTGCGACCGTCGCCGGTGTCGAGCTGGAGTCCGACCATGGCAAAGGCGTCAACACCTGCGCCGACCGTGCCCTGGGTGAAGCCGGATTCGAACTTGCCGATGATTCCGTGAGCCCAGATTTCCGAGTAGCCGTTGCCGCGCGGCGGCACGGACTGGCCGTGGCGGGCGTCGCGGTTGAAGTAGAGGTTGCGGTTGAGGATTTCCAGGCTGGCGCCTTCGAGGAAGCCTTCGGCCGTCTCTTCGGGTTTCGCCTCGGCCTGGACGGTCGGCGAAGCGACCCCCAGCGCCAGCAGCGATGCCGCCAGCGGGAACTTGTGTCGGTACATGATGTGCTCCTAAGGGCAGGATGGTCGGTTACCGCCTGCTGTTGTTGTTTTCGCCCAGGCGTGGCGAGGGCCTCGGGCATCGTGTGGGAGCGCGGATAACGGCGGCGTGAGCGGGGGATGACAAATCTGTCAGGAGACGGGTGAGAGGTGGCCTGCAGCGCTGGCAGACATAGCGATGTCGAATCCAGGCAACTTGCTGCAGCGACTCGTGGCTATGGTGGCGGACCTTTACTGCAACGACCTGGAGCTGTCATGTCCGATTTCATCACCGTGCTGCGCGACACCTGCCCGACGCCCGTGCTGGACTCCACCAAGTGGAAGCGCATCGGCGGCGATCCGCACACCGTCAACCTCAATGCCTACCTGTCGGCGGACGGCAGCAAGATCATGGGCACCTGAATCTGCACTCCCGGCACGTTCGAGGTGAACTACGAGAAGTGGGAGTACTGCCATTTCCTCGACGGCTACTGCGTCATCACCCCGGAAGGTGAGCCGCCGGTCCACCTGCGCGCCGGCGATGTGTTCGTCATCGAGCCGGGCATGAAGGGCACCTGGGAAGTGGTCGAGACGGTGCGCAAGTACTTCGTCTTCGCCTGACCCCAGGCCGATGAAAAAGGGAGCCTCCAGGCTCCCTTTTTCACGCCGCAATGCCTACTGCGGCCCGTCGCTGACGGACCAGCTGGCCGCCGATACGTAAGGCGCCAGGGCCAGTTCGCCGACCAGGGACTCCAGCAGGCTGTCCTTGTCGCTGGGGGCCAGCACCAGGGCGGCCACTTCCACCTCGCCGCCGGTCTTGCGCGCGTGGCTTTCCAGACTCTGCAGGGCGAGGCCGTTGGCGCTGAGTCGGCGCAACAGGGTGGAGCGCACCAGGGCTTCCTGGTGGGCGTCGGTGACGGCCTCGACGGTGTAGTAGCGCTCGACGCTTGGCTCGATGGGCGCATGGCGCTGGATCCAGCGGGTCACCGAAGGCAGGGTGAGGTTGCACAGCACGATCAGCAGGGTGGCGACCAGCGCCGCGGCGAGGAAGCCGCTGCCCGCCAGGACGCCCACCGCGCCGGTACACCAGACCGTGGCGGCGGTGCTCAGGCCGCGCACGCTGAGGCCGTCGCGCATGATCACGCCGGCACCGAGGAAGCCGATGCCGGTGACCACCTGGGCGGACATCCGCACCACCTGGTCCTCTGCGCCCATGAGGAACGGCAGGGTGGCGAAGGTGGCCGCACCGAGCGCGACCAGGCCGTGGGTGGCGACGCCGGTGAAGCGCTGGCGCCACTGCCGCTCCATGCCGATCAATGCGCCAAAGCAGAGCGCTGCGAAGAGGTCGAGGACGATATCGAAGTACATGCCTTTGTGCTCCGCGCCGGTCTTGCGCCGGCGCTTGTGAAAAGGGGCTTCATGCCCCGTGGGGATGAGCGTGATGCGGCCAGTCTACCGGGCTGGCGGCCGATGCGGCTGATATACGGCAGAACGCTGTGTCCGCGCCGTTGCTCCAGCGCTGCCTGTAGAAGCGGGCCATGCTCAGAACTGCGCAGATGGCGCGCGCCTGCACGAGCGTCCGCACCAGGTCGAATCCCTGTACCGATGACCGGCTTTGCCCGGTACAGTGTTGGCCCCTTTCACCGGAAGAGAGATGGCGAGATGGTCACCTGTTACCTGCGCTACGTGCTGGACCCCTACAAGCTCAAGGAATTCGAACACTACGGTCGGTTGTGGATCCCGCTGGTGGAGCGCTTCGGCGGTCAGCACCATGGCTACTTCCTGCCTTCGGAAGGCGCCAGCAATATTGCCCTGGCGATGTTCACCTTTCCCAGCCTGGCCGACTACGAACGCTACCGGCAGCAGTCCATGGACGATCCCGAGTGCCAGGCTGCGTTCCGCTATGCCGAAGAAACCCGCTGCATCATCAGCTACGAGCGCAGCTTCTTCCGGCCGGTGTTTGGCGGCTGATCAGCCGCTGCAGCGAAGCTGTCCGTCACGCCGCGGCACTCCTGCAGGCGCGCGCCATGCGCGCGATCGCGGGTACGGGGTCAATCGGCAGGGCGTAGAGCGGATAACGCCTCTGGCGTTATCCGCCGTTGCAGAGTTTCGGATCAGCGACGCGCCGTGACGTCGCTGCTCCAGCCGCCGCCGAGGGCGCGGAACAGGTCCACCAGGGCGATCTGCCGCTGGGTGCTGGTCTCGATATAGGCCGACTCGTTGACGAAGTTGCTGCGCTGCGCGTCGAGGTAGCGCAGGTGGCTGTCCACGCCGCCCTCGTAGCGTGCCTTGGCCAGCTTCAGGGTTTCGTTGGTGGTGTTGGCCAGGGCCCGGCGAGCAGCTTCCTCACGGCGCAGGGTGTCGGTCGCTGCGAGCGCGTCGGCCACTTCCCGGAACGCCGTCTGGATGGTGCCTTCATAGGCGGCCACCGCCGAGTCCTTGCGCACCTTGGCCAGGTCCAGGTTGGCGCTGTTGCGGCCGGCATCGAAGATCGGCAGCGACAGCGTCGGCACGAAGCTCCACGAGCGTGAGCCGCCGTCGAACAGGCCGGACATTTCCGCGCTGGACGTGCCGAAGCTGCCGGTCAGGCTGATGCGCGGGAAGAACGCGGCGCGGGCCGCGCCGATGTCGGCGTTGCGCGCCTTGAGCAGGTGCTCGGCGGCGAGGATGTCCGGGCGCCGCTCGATCAGCTCGGACGGGGTGCCTGGCGCGATGTCCTGGATCAGCATGGGCTTGTCCTGCGGCACCTGCGGGATGCGCTTGGCCGCGTCGGCGGTGCCGAGCAGCAGCACCAGGGCGTTGAGTGCCTGCTGCTTCTGCCGGGCATTGCTTTCCAGTTCCGCGCGGGACTGTTCGACCAGCCCCAGGGCTTCCTGGTAGTCCAGCGCGGTAGCCGCGCCGGCGCTACGCCGCTGGCTGATCAGCCCCAGCGAATCCTCGCGGCTCGCCAGGGTCTGCTCGGTGAGCAGCAGGCGGCGCTGGGCGCCGTCGTAGGTGAGATAGGCCTGGCTGACCTCGGCGATCAGCGCGATGCGTGCGCTGCGGCCGGCTTCCTCGGTGGAGAGGTACTGCTCCAGCGCAGCGTCGGTCAGGCTCTTCACCCGGCCGAACAGGTCCAGCTCGTACTCGGGCAGCGCCAGGCCGACCTGGTAACTGCTGCTCACCGCCGAACGGCCGCTGCTGGACAGGTCCGCCGGCAGCCGCTGGCGATTGCCGTTGGCGCTGCCGCTCAGGCCGGGCACGCGGTCGGCGCGCTGGATGCGGTACTGCGCGCGAGCCTGTTCGATGTCCAGCAGGGTCTGGCGCAGCGAGCGGTTGTTGTCCAGCGCGACGTTCACCAGGTCGCGCAGTTCGCTGTCGACAATGAAGGTCTGCCAGTCCAGGTTGCTGGCCGCGGTATCGGGCTGGGCGGCGGGGCCGCTCCAGCTCTGCGCCACTGGCGCCTCGGGGCGCTCGTAGGTGGGGGCCATGGAGCATCCGGCCAGGACCATCGCCAGCAGCAGGCTGCTGACGGTAAAGGCGGGTGTGCGCAGGGTGGTCATTGCGCGGCCTCCGAGGGTTGATGCGCAGGTTTGGGCTGGCGACGCAGCAGCGACAGCAGCCAGACAAAGCAGATGGGCACGAAGATCACCCCGAGCAGCGTGGCGCTGAGCATCCCGCCGATCACTCCGGTGCCGATGGCGCGCTGGCTGGCGGCGCCGGCTCCGCTGGCGACCACCAGCGGCACCACGCCGAGGATGAAGGCCATGGAGGTCATGATGATCGGCCGGAAGCGCAGGCGCGCGGCCTGGATTGCAGCGTCACGCAGGCTGTGTCCCTGCTCCCAGAGCTCCTTGGCGAACTCGACGATGAGGATCGCGTTCTTCGCCGCCAGGCCGATGATGGTGATCAGGCCGACCTTGAAGTAGACGTCGTTGGGCAGCCCGGTGACCGTCACCGCCAGCACCGCGCCCAGCGCGCCGATGGGCACGATGAGCATCACCGACAGCGGGATCGCCCAGCTCTCGTAGAGCGCCACGAGCAGCAGGAACACCACCAGGATCGCCAGGGCGAACAACTGGGTGGCCTGGCCGCTGGCGACCTTTTCCTGGTAGGAGAGCCCGGTCCACTCGTAGCCGATGCCGGCCGGTAGCTCGCCTACCAGGCGCTGCATCTCGGCCATGGCTTCGCCGGTGCTGATGCCGGGGGCGGCGTCGCCGGAGATGCGGATCGACGGGTAGCCGTTGTAGCGAGCCAGCTGCACCGGGCCTTCTTCCCAGCGGGTGCTGACGAAGGCGGACAGTGGTACCAGTTCGCCGGCGCTGTTGGGCACATAGAGCTTGAGCACGGCTTCCGGCGTCATCCGGTCGCCCTGTTCGGCCTGCACCACCACGCGTTGCTGGCGACCGGCGTTGGCGAAGTCGTTGATCACCGAGGAGCCGAACGCGGTGGACAGCGCGCTGCTGATGGACTCGAAACCGACGCCCAGGGTGCGCGCCTTCTCGCGGTCGATCTCCAGGCGCAGCTGGGGTGCCTCGGCGAGGCCTTCCATCATGGCGTAGAGGATCTTCGGGTTGCCGTTGGCCTGGCCGAGCAACTGGTCGCGGGCCGCTAGCAGTGCCTTGCGGCCGAGTCCGGCGCGGTCCTGCAGGCGCAGCGAGAAGCCACCGGAGTTACCCAGGCCATCGATCGGCGGCGGGGTGACGGCCATGATCGCGCCGTCGCTGACGCCGGCGAAGCGTTCGTTGATCGCGGCGGTTTCCGCCTCGGCGGACTGCGATTTGTCGCGCACGGACCAGTCCTTCAGGGTTGGGAAGGCCAGCGCGGCGTTCTCGCCCATGCCGGAGAAGCTGAAGCCCATCACCAGGAAGGAGGAGGCCACCGCCTCGCGGGACTTCAGGAACTGCTCCAGCTCCTGGCCAGTGACGTCGGCGCGCGCACGGGTGGCGCCCGGTGGAAGCTGGATGTCGACGATCATGTAGCCCTGGTCTTCCACCGGCACGAAGGATTCCGGCAGGCGCAGGTAGCTGTAGCCGAGCAGGGCGACGATGCCGGCGTAGATCAGCATGTAGCGCCCGGCGCGTTTCACCAGCGCCGTGTTGAGCAGGGTGTAGCGCTCGGTCAGGCGGTTGAAGCCGCGGTTGAAGGCGCCGAAGAAACCGCGCTTCTCGTGGTGACCTTCCGGGATCGGCTTGAGCAGGGTTGCACACAGCGCCGGGGTGAAGGTCAGGGCGAGGAAGCCGGAGAATAGGATCGACACCGCCAGCGACAGGGAGAACTGCTGGTAGATCACACCCACGGAGCCGGCCATGAACGCCAGCGGCATGAACACCGCCGACAGCACCAGGGTGATGCCGATGATGGCGCCGGAGACCTGGCCCATCGCCTTGACCGTGGCCGCGGCGGGGGAGAGGCCTTCCTCGGCCATGATCCGTTCGACGTTCTCCACCACCACGATGGCATCGTCCACCAGGATGCCGATGGCGAGCACCATGCCGAACATGGTCATCATGTTCACCGAGAAGCCCAGCAGGTACATCATCGTCAGCGTGCCCAGCAGGCACACCGGCACCACGATGGCCGGGATCAGGGTGTAGCGCACGTTCTGCAGGAACAGGAACATCACCAGGAACACCAGCACCATGGCTTCGATCAGGGTGTGGATCACTTTCTCGATGGCCACGTCGACGAAGCGCGAGGTGTCGTACGGCACCGAGTACTCGACGTCGTCGGGGAAGTTCACCGACAGCTCCGCCAGGCGCTCTTTCACCAGCGCTGCGGTCTGCAGGGCGTTGGCGCCGGGGGAGAGCTGGATGGCGCCGGCCACGGTGGGCTTGCCGTCCAGGCGGGCGGTGAAGTTGTAGCTTTCGCTGCCCACTTCCAGGTGCGCGACGTCGGCCAGCTTGACGGTGGAACCGTCCGGGTTGGCGCGCAGGACGATACGGCCGAACTCCGCCGGGTCGTCCAGGGTGCCTTTCACGGCGAGGGTGGCGGTCAGCTCCTGCTCGGTGCTGCCGGGGGAGGCGCCGAAGCTGCCGGCCGGCACCTGCACGTTCTGCCCGCGAATGGCGTTGCCCACGTCATCGATGGACAGGCCGTAGCCGACCAGCTTCTGCGGGTCGATCCACACGCGCATGGCGGCTTCGGAGGAGAAGAACTGCAGCTTGCCGACGCCCTGTACGCGGCGCAGCTCGTTGTTGATGTTGCGCGCGGCGTAGTCGCCCAGGGCCGTGGTGTCGGTGCGCGCGGAGCCTTCCTTGTAGTTGAGCGCGTAGATCAGCAGGAAGCCGGCGCTGGTCTGCTCGACCTCCAGGCCCTGCGTCAGCACGGCCTGGGGCATGCGCGCCTCGGCCTTTTTCAGGCGGTTCTGCACGTCGACCTGGGCCAGCTCCGGGTTGGTGCCGGGCTGGAAGGTGACCACCACTTCGGCCATGCCGTTGGAGTTGCTGGTGGATTCGAAGTAGAGCAGGCCCTTGGCGCCATTGAGCTCCTCCTCGATCACGCTGGTGACCGAGTCCACCAGCACCTGCGCCGAGGCGCCGGGGTAGGTGGCGGTGACGGTGATCTGCGGCGGCGCCACGCTGGGGTACTGGGCCACCGGCAGCAGCGGGATGGCCAGCAGGCCAGCCAGGGAAATGAACAGCGCCACCACCCACGCGAAGTTGGGGCGCTTGATGAAGAACAGTGACATAAGAAATTCCTCGCGGCGATCCAAGCCTTACTGGCGCGATGCCTGCTGCTGCTCCTGGGCATGACGGGCTTCGACCTTGGCGCCCGGCTGCAGGCCGGTGAGGCCGCCGACGATGACCTGGTCACCGCTGGCCAGGCCCTGGCTGATCTGCCAGCGCGAACCCTGCATGGCGCCGGTCTGCACCTGGCGGGTTTCGACACGGCTGTCGGCGCCGATCACCAGCACGTGGGCGGTGCCGTCGGTGGCCCGTTGCACGGCGCGTTGCGGCACGAGGATGGCCTTGGCGTCGGTGCCTTGGGGGGCAGTGACGCGCACGTACATGCCCGGCAGCAGCAGGCCGTCGGCGTTGTCGAACTTGCCGCGCAGCGAGACCTGGCCGGTACCGCGATCCACCGAGATATCGGTGAACAGCAGCTCGCCCTGGCGCTCGTACTGGGTGCCTTCGACGCGCAGGCTCAGGGACTGGCTCTGGCCGGCTGGGAGGTTGCCGCTCTTGAGGGCTTCACGCAGGCGCAGGGCATCGGCCACGGGCTGGGTGAAGTCGGCATAGATCGGGTCGAGCTGCTGAATGCGCGCCATCAGCGTGGCGTCGCCCTGGCCGACCAGCGCGCCTTCGGTGACCAGCGCGCGACCGATACGGCCGGAAATCGGCGCCTTGACCGAGGCATAGCCCAGGTTCAATCGTGCGGTTTCCAGGTCCGCCTGGGCCGAGCGCACCGACGCCTGGGCGCTGCGCAGGTCGGCGGTGGCGGTGTCGAAGTCCTGCTGGCTGACCGCTTCGATCTTCACCAGCGGCTCGTAGCGCTTCACCCGTGCCTGGGCTTCCTGTTGCGCCGCCTGGGCACGAGCCAGTTCGCCTTCGGCACGCGACACGGCGGCCTTGAGCGGCGCTGGATCGATCTGGAACAGCAGGTCGCCGGCCTTCACGTCGGCGCCTTCCTCGAAGCGCTTCTGCACCACGATGCCCGCCACTCGCGCACGGACTTCGGCGACGCGCATCGGTTCGATGCGCCCCGGCAATTCCGAGGTCAGGGTGAGGGGTTCGGTCGCGACCGCCACCACGTCCACCGGGCGCGCCATTTCGGCGGCCGCCTGCGGCTCGCCGGATTGTCCGCAACCCGCCAGTGCCAGCGCTGTCACCAGCGCACTGATTATCCCTACTGCACGCAACCTGCCCATGTTCCACCCGGGTTTGACTATCTGGAAAGGTGCGTATGATCCTTTCAAATTCAAAATGAGTCAATAATGTCTCATTTGCTTCCTGAGGGTATAAAATGTGTCATGACCTTTCAAAAGAAAGGCCTTTTTCTGCACAATGAGACGATCCGCCACCTGACAAGAGGCCCCCAATGACACTTTCTGCCCATGATGAACGACTCCTCAAGGCGCTTGCCGCCGCCATCGTCGACCGCCCGCGGGCGACGCTGAAGGAGCTCGCAGAGTCGGCAGGGGTGAGCAAGGCGACGCTGCACCGCTTCTGCGGCACGCGCGACAACCTGGTGGAAATGCTCATGGGATACGGCGAGCGGGTGCTCAACCAGGTCGTCAGCAATTGCGAGCTGGAAACTGCCGAGCCGCTGACGGCACTGCGCAAGCTGATCCAGGAGCACCTGACGCACCGCGAAGTACTGGTCTTCCTGATGTTCCAGTACAGTCCCGACAGCCTCGATCCGTGCATGGACGGCCGCTGGCAGTCCTACAGCGACGCGCTGGATGCCTTCTTCCTCCGCGGCCAGCAATCCGGGGTGCTGCGCATCGACGTCACCGCGGCGGTGTTCACCGAACTCTTCCTCTCGATGATCTACGGCATGGTCGATGCGGAGCGGCGCGGACGTGCGGCCAGTTCCAGTTCGGCGACCGTGCTGGAGCAGCTGTTCCTCAACGGCGCCGCGGCGCCTGCCAAGGCCTGACGCGCTTCCATGCGGGATTAGCGGGTGGTGGCTGGGGGTGGTTTTCCGTACCATTGCCGGCCCTTCGTGTTCCCCGCTTCCGAGTAGAAAAATGAAACCCGCCCGCCTGCGTGCCGATGTCCTGGCCGGACTCACCACGTCCTTTGCGCTGGTGCCCGAGTGCATCGCCTTCGCCCTGGTCGCCCACCTCAACCCGCTGATGGGCCTGTATGGCGCCTTCATCCTCTGCACCCTGACCGCGCTGTTCGGCGGCCGCCCCGGCATGGTTTCCGGCGCCGCCGGGTCGATGGCGGTGGTGATCGTCGCGCTGGTGGTGCAGCACGGTGTGCAGTATCTGCTGGCCACGGTGCTGCTGGGTGGGGTGGTGATGGTCCTGTTCGGCCTGCTGCGCCTGGGCAAGCTGGTGCGCATGGTGCCGCACCCGGTGATGCTGGGCTTCGTCAACGGGCTGGCCATCGTCATCGCCATGGCCCAGCTGGAGCACTTCAAGGACGGCGAGCACTGGCTCAGCGGCAACCCGCTCTACGTGATGCTGGGGTTGGTCGCCGCAACCATGGCGGTGGTCTACCTGTTGCCGAAGCTGACCCGCGCGGTGCCGCCGGCGCTGGTGGCGATCCTCGGTGTCGGGCTGGCGGTCTACCTGCTCGGCCTGCCGACCCGCACCCTGGGCGACATGGCGCACATCGCCGGCGGCCTGCCGCAGTTCGCCTTGCCGGAGATCCCGTGGAACCTGGAAACCCTGCGGATCATCGCGCCCTATGCCTTCCTCATGGCCATGGTCGGCATCCTGGAAACCCTGCTGACGCTGAACCTGACCGACGAGATCACCGAGTCCCGCGGCTTTCCGGACCGCGAGTGCGTGGCGCTGGGCGCGGCCAACATGGTGTCCGGTGCCTTCGGTGGCATGGGTGGCTGCGCGATGATCGGGCAGACCGTGATCAACCTCAGCTCCGGCGGTCGTGGTCGGCTTTCCGGCGTAGTCGCCGGGGTGATGATCCTGCTCTTCGTGCTGTTCCTTTCGCCGCTCATCGAGCGCATCCCGCTGGCGGCGCTGGTGGGCGTGATGTTCGTGGTGTCGCAGCAGACCTTCGCCTGGGCATCGCTGCGGGTGCTGAACAAGGTGCCGCTCAGCGACGTGCTGGTGATCATCGCGGTGACGGCCATTACCGTCGCCACGGACCTGGCCACCGCGGTGTTCTGCGGCATCATCCTGGCGGCGCTGGATTTTGCCTGGAAGCACGCCCGCGAGCTGTATGCGGACATCCATGACGAGGCCGATGGCAGCAAGCTGTATCGCGTCCACGGCACGCTGTTCTTCGCCTCCACCACGCCCTTCCTCAATCAGTTCGACCCGGCGGGCGATCCGCAGCAGGTGACCCTGGACTGCGCGCACCTGAGCTTCGTCGACTACTCGGCCATCGCCGCGCTGATGACCCTGCGCGAGCGCTACAGCAAGGCCGGCAAGCAGCTGCGGGTGGTACACCTGTCCGAACGCTGCAAGCAGTTGCTCAAGCGGGCAGGCGCACAGCACGCCTGAGCGCAGAGCGTGTGAATCCAGAAAGCCCCGCAGAAGCGGGGCTTTTCAATCCGACAGGGGAACTGGGCGGGTTGGGCTCAATGCTGCGGCGAAGCCATCTGCTGGTAGGCATTCTCCAGTGCATCGGCGTCGCGCAGCAGCTGGCGGGTGGCGCAGCGCAGGCGGCGGTTGAGCTCGGCATTGGCGATGAAGGGCGCCAGTTCCCGCAACAGGTCTGCGGTCAGTTCGTTGTTGTAGGCGGTCGAGCGCACGCTGCGCAGCGCCAGGATATCCGGGTCTTGCATGGCGATAGCCTCCGGTTGGCGGCGGCCGGCGATGCCGGCCGCCCGGTTGCAGCTCAGAAGAGCTTGAGGAAGTTGAGGTAGAAGCGCGGCGCCTTGCCGTTGTCGTCGTCCAGTTCCTTGGCCGAGACCGAACGGGTCAGCGGGAAGGCGACTTCCGGCGAGACGTAGGTGTCCTTGAACACCTGCAGGTGGGCACCGAAACCGGTCGAGGACAGGCTCTCGCTGCTGATCCAGTTCGGGTCCTCGCTCCAGACCTTGCCGACGTCCCAGAACGCGTAGTACTGCGTCGGTACGGCATGGTCGCGGAAGGTGTGGATGCGGTTGTACTGCAGCTCGGTTTTCATCGCGAAGCCCTTGTCGCCGGTGATTTCCGACGGGTCGTAGCCACGGCCGAACTCGCTGCCGCCGACGCCGAACTGCTCGGGCGAGAGCAGCGCCTGGCCGAACGAGGTCTGCGCGGTGCCGGCAATGTACAGGTTCATGCCGTCGATGATCTTCGAAAGGTCCTGCAGCCGCTGGGCGTCCACCTGCAGCTTGGTGAAGTCCGTGCGGCCGCCCTCGCGGGACGGGTTGGCGCGGTCTTCCTGGCTGGCGCCCATGATCTTCAGGCCCTTGCTCAGCTCGGCCTTGACCAGGTTCTTGCCGCCGAAATCGTCGAAGAAGTCGTAGCTGGCGCCCAGGCGGACGGCACGGATACGGTCATCGCTGGACGGCGGGTTGTGTGGATCGTCCAGGTACTCGGACTTGCCGTTGTACCAGGTGAAGGCGGCCGAAGTCTTGAAGGTCTCGTCGCGCTGGCGGATCCACGGGCGGGTGATGCGCACCGCGAAGGTGTCGCCGGAGCTGTTCGCGTCGAGGAAGGAGTAGGTGTCGGCATGGCCGTCGTTGTGCTGGGCGAGGAAGCTCACCACATCGCCCTGGCCGCCCACCGGCAGGTCGTACTGTCCCTCGAAGAAGGTCATCTTGTTACCTTCCACTGACCGCCCGGCGCGGATGCCCAGGTGGTCGCCGTGGCCGGTGAGGTCGTTGACGCCGACCCCGCCATAGACCTGCCAGGGCCCGAAATAACGGCTGTCGCGGTTATCGAAACCGAAGAAGCCTTCGTACTTGCGGATCTGGTTGTCGACGATCAGGTCAGTGCCCTGTTCCATCGGCGAGGCGGCGAGGGTGGCGCGACTCTGCTGGCCGGACAGGTCGTTCATCAGCAACAGGTTGCGCTCGATGGTGGCGCTTTTCGGCGGCACTTCCTGGCGGATGTTGTTGGCATAACGCTTCACGGCCTTGTTGCTGTCGCCTTGCAGTTTCACTTCGTTGACCCGGCCCTCGAAGACCTGGATCAGCAGTTCGCCGTTTTCCAGGCGCTGCTCGGGCAGGTAGGCGCGGGCCAGCAGGAAGCCAGCCTGGCGGTAGCGCTGGGTGATCTGCGCGACCACTGCATTGACCTCGCCGAGGGTGACGCGGCGGCCTTCGATCTTCGCGGTCAGCGGCGCGAAGGCCTCGGGCGCGTAGAGCGTGGTGCCGCGGATGATCACCTTGTCGACCTGGAAGCGCGTGGTGTCGTTGGGGTTCACCACCATTTCGGCGGGCGGTTCCTCTTCGCCGGGGACCACGACGGTGTCCGGCAGTTGCAGGGTCGACGGCATCTGCGTCGAGTTTTCACGGCTGCCGTCGGGACGGGGAACTTCCACCCGACCGGGGTCGAGCTGAGCACGGGGCCCGGCGAAGGCCGGGGCCTGGGCCAGCAACAGGGCGGAGCACACGGCTGCCGCGAGGATATGCAGTTTCGAAGGAAAGGCTCTCATGGCTATTTCCCTCCATGGTTAACGGGTTTGAGATCGTGAGGAATCACGCTGCGGTTGGCCTCGGGGACGATGAAGTGACCGTCCTTGAACAGGCTATTGGCGTAGGTCAGGACGTCAGCGAGGTCGGGCGTGGTGCTGCTCTTGCCGTCATACGAACGCGGCTTGCACACCAGTTGCACGGCGTAGCTGCGCACCACGGCGGGGGAGACCGAGTAGTTGGCCGAGGCGGCCGACGGCGATTCCAGCGCGGTGCAGCGGGCGTTGCCGGGGGACTGCGCGGTCATCGGCAGCGGTGGCAGGCCGGGTTGCTCCGGCGGTACCGGGGCGAGCGGACCGGTGATGGTCAGCGCGCCGTCCCTGAAGGTGACGCTGTAGTTGTTGCCGGCGCTGAAGGCTTGGTTCTGACTGATCGCGTAGGCGCCCGCGTCTTCGCCAGGCGCGCGTTGCAGAGAGCCCTGGGCGATGGCGGCCTGGTCATTGCCCTTGAGGCCGCTGACGCTCCAGCTCAGGGCCGGATCGGCGGCGCCCTGCACCTTGCTCTGGTTGTCGGCGCTGACTACCAACGGGGCGGGCGTGACCTGCAGGTTGCCGTCCTTGAACACCATGCGGTAGTTGCCGCTGGTGAGGGTCACGTTGCCCTGGGTGATGGCGTAGCCCTCGGGCGTGACGTTCTCTCCGGAGATGCGTGCCAGGCTGCCACTGGTGACCGAGGCCTGCGTGTCGCCGTTCTTCAGGCCGCTGACGCTATAGGTGAGCGTCGGGTCGAGATCGCCGTAGACCTTGGTCTTGTGGTCGGCGGTGACGGTCAGCTCGGCCGGGGTGATCGCCAGCTTGCCTTCGTTGAAGGTCAGGATGTAGTTGCCGTTGGCGCCCAGCGAGCCTTGGCCAATGCCGTAACTACCCACGTTCTCGCCGGCTGCACGGCCTGCACTTCCGCTGATCACGGAAGCCGCACTGTCGCCATTCTTCAGCCCGCTCACGCGGTAGGTCAGGGACGGATCGATTTCGCCGTAGACCTTGGAGCGGTCGTCGAAATCGATCTGCAGGGTGGCGGGCGTGATGGTGAAGGTGCCGTCCACATACTGCAGCAGGTAGTTCTGGCTCGTGCTCCTCAGGTCGCCCTGGCCGATGGCGTAGCCGCCGGCCTTCACATCCTCGCCGGCCTGGCGGGCGATGTTCCCGCTGAGCACCGAGGACTGCTGGTCGCCACCCTTCAGCCCGCTGACCTGATAGCTGAGCGCAGGATCGATCTCGCCATAGACCTTGGTCTTGTCGTCCGCGCGCACCATGATGGTGGCGGGGGTAATGGTGAAGGTGCCGCCCTGGTAGGTGAGGATGTAGTTCTGTGAAGCGTTGCCAGTCAGCCCCAGATTTCCCTGGTTGATGGCATAGCCTCCATCTTTCACATCCTCACCGGCCTGGCGTGCCAGTTGGCCTGCCAGTGCCTGGGTTGCTGTGTCCGCTCCTTTAAGGCCACTGACCTGATAGCTCAACGATGGGTCGAGGTCGCCATAGACCTTGCCCGTGTTGTCCGCTGTTACCGTGAGGCTGGCGGGGGTGATGGTCAGCTTGCCGTCCTCGAACTCCAGAACGTAGTTCTTGCCCTGGGTATTGTTCAGGCCAAGCTCGCCCTGGTGGATGGTGTAGCCACCCGCACGGACGTCCTCGCCGGCTTCCCGACCGAGCGCGCCTTTCAGCACGTCGGCTGCTGTATCGCCGTTTTTCAGCCCTGTGACGATCTGAGTCAGCGCAGGGTCGGCATCGCCATAGACCTTGGATTTGTCCTCAGCCTTGACCTTCAAGGTGGCCGGGGTGATAGCGAGTTTTCCGTCAACGAAGGTCAGCACATAGTTGCTGTTTTCACTGAGCCCCAACTCTCCCTGGCGAATGGCGTAGTCACCCACGTTCTGGCCGAGGTCGCGGGTGAGCCCCTTGCCATTGAGCACGTCGCTCTGTTGGTCGCCATTCTTCAGGCCCGAGACCTTATAGCTCAGTTCAGGATCGAGTTCGCCATACACCTTGGTCTTGTCATCGGCGGACACTGTCAGTGTCGCGGGCGTGATTTTGAAATCGTTGCCCGTGAAGCTCAGGACATAGTTCTGGCCTTTTCCTGACGACAGATCGAGATCACCCTGGCGGATGCCATAGGTGCCGACGTTCTGACCCGGGTCGCGCACCAACCCGCCGCCGAGAACGTCGGCCTGGGTATCCCCATTCTTCAGACCGCTGACGATGTAGGTGAGGGCTGGGTCGAGATCGCCGTACACCTTGGTCTTTCCATCGGCCTGGACGGTCAGCGTGGCGGGGGTGATGTAGAAATCTCCATCCACGTAGCGCAGCACATAGTTCTGGCCGGCTGCTGCGTTCAGATCCAGCGTGCCTTGATGAATGCCGTAACGACCGACGTCAGTGCCGGCATCCCTTTGCAGGCCGCCGCCGTTAAGCACATTCGACTGGGTGTCGTCGCGCTTGAGCCCGGACACCTCGAAGGTGAGGGTCGGGTCAGAATCACCGTAGACCTTGGACTGGTTGTTGGCCGTGACGGTCAGCTCGGCGGGCGTGATGCTGAATATCCCGTCGTGGAATTGCAGGATGTAGTTGCTGCTGAGTAGTGCCAGGTCACCTTGGGTGATGCCGTAGGTACTCACGTTCTCGCCGGCATCGCGTTTGAGTCCACCACCGCCGACAACGTCAGTCTGTTTATCCCCGTTCTTCAGACCATTGACCTGGTAGGTGAGCGACGGATCGGCATCGCCATATACCTTGCTCTGGTTATCTGCCTGGACGTCCAGCGTCGCGGGGGTGATCTGCAGCTGCCCGTCGACGAACCGCAGCCTGTAGTTGCCGCCCAGGCCATTGTTCAGATCCAGCTGACCTTGGTCGATGCCGTAGCGGCCAACATTCTCGCCAGCCTGGCGGGAAAGGGCACCGCCGTTGAGCAGGTCGTCCGAGGTATGGCCGAGCTTGGCGCCGGAGAGTTCATAGTCCAGTTTCGGATCGGCATCGCCGTAGGTCTTGCTCTTGTCCTTGGCGGTCACAGTGAGTTCAGCAGGGGTCACCGTGATGGTGCCGGCGCTGATGGCTGCTTGGTGCCTGTCGGCCATGATGCCTTGGGGATTCAGCTTTCCGTCGACCGTATATGTACCGACGTTCGAATGCTCAGTTGCAGAGGTAGAAGGGGTTACCGAGAATCGATCTTGGCCCAGCTGATGATCGACGAATTGGTCTACTGCAAAGGCCTCAGAATTACCCGTCGGGCTAATTGCCGCGCTGAACTCGGGGTTCTTTTCGCCATACTCGCGTTGCGTGTCCTGAACCTTGCCCTGGATTGCGCTCGACTGTGTGCCTAACTGCACGCCACCGTTGTTGGTTGTGTCATTGCCGGCGAGGAAGCTGATTTTCCCGGCCTGGTAGTTGTTCCCTATGTTCCTGAACTCAGTCAGGTTGGCATCGACAGAGGACGTCGAGCTGCCAAGGTCAACGACCAGTTGATCGCTTTTGCCCGTAGTCCCGTTCAGGTTGATTGAGTTCGAGGCATTGGGGTTGTTCTGGTCTCCCGACCCACCTGTAACGCCGATGCCATTCTGCGAAGTACTCACGGATCCCTGGTTGGTGCCAAAACTGAATCCAGGGGGCAGGTCCGTCGTGACGACGCCGTTGCGAGTGACCACTATCTGGCCGTTCGAATTGTTCGTTCCAATCTTCCAGACGTCACCGGTACT
Source organism: Pseudomonas sp. BB438 (assembly GCF_057180225.1). Taxonomy (NCBI): domain Bacteria; kingdom Pseudomonadati; phylum Pseudomonadota; class Gammaproteobacteria; order Pseudomonadales; family Pseudomonadaceae; genus Pseudomonas; species Pseudomonas sp. BB438. Next base: position 3,833,475 of record NZ_CM170001.1, on the reverse strand, counting down.
GGGGTTTCTGAAGGTGAGGTCACTGACCCAGTAATCGTTGCTTCTGGTATCTCCAGGAATCGGTTGGTAATTCTTGTGATCGACATAGCCCAGCGCTTCGAATACCAGGTACTGGAACTGCGTGCTGTCATCGATTGTCAGGTGGTGGGTAACCCGGCCGTTACGCTCCCAGATCCATTTCTCGCCAACTTTGGAAAGCGTCTCTGAGGACACCCCGTCCATACTCTGGGTCACGCCGTCCTGGGTGATCTGCACCTTGCCGGTATTCACCGGGCCATTGGAGGTCTGGTTGTAAATGAATTTGCCGTTCGAGGCCTTGCCAGCAAGTGTGCCGGCGTAGTTGAGGTAGCTGTCCAGCAGCACACTGGAGCCCTGGACGGCCACGTCCTTACCAATCAGTGCAGTTCCTTCCTGCTGGATCACCGACGCGCTATTGGAAGTCTTGATCCAGATCGTTCCATCGCTGACATCGATGATTGCACGTCCCATGTAGCCGGCTTCGCCGGATACGCCGGGGGTGGTGTTGTTGAGCATCACATCGCCGGTAGCGAGGATGAACAGGTGACCATCCTTGAGCAGGATCGGTGCGTTGATATAGATCGAGCCGCTATCGTTGCGCTTGGCAGCGTTGAAGGGGCTCTGGGAATCGTCATAGACACTGATCGGTTCAGCAGTGCCGTTGGTCATGAGCTTGAGTACGTGATAGCCAGCGTCCTGGGCCACGATGGCTTCGTTCACATTGATGCGGTTGGTCGCGCTGACCTCAACGTCGTTGTTCTTCAGGGCAGACACGATTGTGGAAGCTGATACGGTGTCGGGGTTGCCGGTACTGTCGACGGTCACTGTTTCTGGGTCGAGCAGCCATTTGCCAGATTGCTGACCGCCCGCCGCATTGACCTGCGCATCCGCAGTAACGGTCAGTTGTTTGCCGGAGGTTTCAACCTCACCGCCTTTCTGCCCCCCTTGTGCGCTGATGTTGCCGGCGAAGTGGGTCTTGCCATCGCTCCAGACGACCACCTGGCCGCCATCGGTTCTCCCGTCCGCTTTGAGCTGAGCGCCTTTGGCAACGGTTGTGTTCCTGGCCGCTTGCTCGGGCCCTTTGCCCTGGAAGCTTCCGCCTACCAGCACCTTGCCGCCTGCGCCCTGGGTGCCGCTGGCATCGATCTTCGCGCTGCCGGCGACGTTCACTTCGTCACCCAGCACCTTGATCTGCCCGCCGTTGACCCCGGTGGCGCTGATATTGCCGGTGACGTTGGTCTTCGCCGAATTGCCCAGAACCACGGTTCCGCCATCGGTGGTGACGGAGTCGGCCATGACCTTGCCGCCGAGGTTGATCACCGAGTCCAGGTGTTTGGCGGCGCGGTCCGCGCTCATGGCGACAGTCCCGTTGCCGACGTCGATCTCGCCGCTGTTGTGCACGCCACCGGTTACATCCGCGTTGACGCTGTCTTTCTCGCCGGGCTCACCGCTCACGGCGATGTTGAGCAGGCCGTCACCGTGGAAGTCCAGGGTGGCCTGCGGCCCGGTCGCCAGCTGCACCAGGCCTTTGCGTGCTTGGATAACCCCTGCGTTATTCACCTGGGCTCCCAACAGGGCGACCATGCCGTTGTCGTGCACGGTGATGCGGCCCTGGTTGGTCACGTTGCCGGTCAGCCGGATGTCCAGCTTGCCGGTCTCGGCGAACTGTCTGGCCTGCTCTTCGGTGAGGAAACCGGCGCTGGCGACCAGGGCGCTGGAGCTGATGTGCGCTTTCGGGCCGATCCACACGCCGTTGGGGTTCACCAGGATCAGTTGGCCGTTGGAAGTCACCGCGCCATAGATCTTCGAGGGATCACTGCCGATGACGCGGTTCAGGGTGACCGACTTGCCGTCGGGCTGGTTGAAGGTGATCTTGTTGTCGGCGCCGACGTTGAAGCGCTGCCAGTTGATGGCGGTGCGCGGCGTGGTGGTATTGACCGTCATTTCCGGGCCGCTCTGGCTGATGCTGCCGCTGCCGGAAACCACCGATCCGCCTTGCGGCAGGTTGCTGTCGGCGCTGGCATAGAGTGGCAAGCCGCTGCTCGCCAACGTAATGGCAATGCAAAGGACGTGGAGGGAACTGGGGCAGGTGTGGCGCGAAGGCGCCGGCTCGGGATGCTTCATGATGCTTCTCCATAGCGTGGCTATGGCGCAAGCATCGATTCAGGGACGCGCAGGCCCCATCGTGGGAGCCCGAAACTGCTGTAGTGGGCGCACTAGAAACGCGGGCTTCCCTTGGGAAGCTTGAGATGGATCAATGCGGCGACCTCGGGGTGAGCCGGGCTGCCCACCTCCAGGCTGCCGCCCAGCAACCGGCACAGGCGCTGGGCGAGCTGGAGCCGCGCCTGACTGCCCAGGCCACCCAGTTGCGCCTGGATATCCGCGGCGCCACTGGCGCGAAACGTCAGTTGCCAGTCCACCTCGCCATGCAGCAGGGGCGCCGTCGCCGCCGACAGCTCCAGGTCGCCGATGCCGGCCTTGTCGAAGCAACGCAACAGAACATCGATCAGGCGCTGGTAGCGGTTGGGATCGATCCAGCCCCAGCAGTCCTCTGCGCTGGGCAGGTAGCCCTGCGGCGGGTAGTTCGCCTCGATGGCGCGACGGGTCAGGCGATTGAGCTCTTCGGACTGCGGGATCGCCAACACCGTGCCGCGTTCCAGCTCGGTCAGCTCCCGCAGGACTTCGATCTTGTCGCGCAGCCTGGCCAGGAGCGGATCGGCCCCGGCCAGTGCCTGGACTTCCGGATGTCGGGCCTGCGCATCGGCCAGCAGCTCGCCCAGTCGCGCGATCTCAACCAGCAGGTCCTGCCCGGAGCTGAGGAGGATTTCGCTACGACTGGCGAACAGCGAGTCCAGGTAAGCCTTGGATTCCTGCAGCCGTTCGACGTAACGTTCGTGCTCGGTGATGTCGACATAGGACGTCAGCACGCCGATCGCTTCGCCGTTCGCCTCTTTCAGTGGTACGCCGATGACGCGGATAATTCGCCGATCTCCGAGGCCGTGGGCGCCGAGAATCATCGAGAAAGGCCGGTCGCCGGTCGCGCAGCGGAGGTATTCCTGCTGCGCCGGGAGCACATATCCGGGGTCCGCCTTGCCCAGCTCGAAGATGCGCGCTCCCAGCAGTTGCCCGGGTTCGCTTGCATAGACGTCGGCGAAAGCCTGATTGCAGGCCAGCAGCAGGCCATCGGTACTCCACAGGCTCACCGGGTTGGGGAGGATTTCCAGCAGTTGCTTCAGGTCCTCGGTCTTGTTCTGACTCGCCGCGGGCGGCAGGGCCAGGCGGCTGATCACGCTGTCGCTGATGAGGCCACGCACCTTGGCGGCGTCCACCAGGTCGATCAGCGAGTCGGTCTGGGTCTTCTCCAGCAGGCGGGTCTTGTAGGTGCTGACCGTGCGATCGCTGATGGCCAGCTCTTCGGCGATATCCTTCACCCGGTAGCCCTGGGCCAGGTACTGCAGCACGGTGAGTTCGCGGGGGGTGATGTGCTCGCCCAGGTTGCCCCGTTCCGGCGTATCACCCAACCCTTGCGGGGGACGCGCGGGAAACACCGTGCGACCGCTGAGCACCAGTTTCACCGCCGCGTCGAGTTCCTCGGGCCGGTCGCCCTTGTGCACGAAGCCCCTGGCGCCGGCGCGCAGGGCAAGCTCCTGGTAGTGCGCTCCGGACAACTGGGTGAAGGCCAGGGCCTTCTGCCTGGGCAGTTCCTGGTGCAGCCGTTGGAGCACTTCCAGGCCGCCCATGCGGGGCAGGTCGAGGTCGAGTATCAGCAGGTCGGGATGCAGGCGGCGCACCAGTTCCAGGGCACGGCGGCCGTCTTCGGCCGTGCCGCTGACCTCGTGTCCGGCCGCTTCCAGGTGCTGGCGCAGCGCGGCGAGCATGAAGGGTTGCGGGTCGGCAATGACGATGCGGCTCATCCTGGGGCTTCCTGCGCTCGGGTGTGCAGCAAGGTTAGCCCATCACCTCGCGCCTATCAGCGGGGCAAGCGTGGTCGCACCGAGGTACAGCCCGAGGCCGAAGATCCCGTGGGTGAGCAGGCTGTGCAGGCGGGCCTTGGCCGGGTTCGCGGTCCTGCGCGCGGCGATGCCCAGGCCCAGTGCCGGCTGCATCAGCAGAAAGGGCATCGCCACGGTGACCACGCCGAACAGCAGGGCGGGCGGCAAGGTCGGCCGGCACAGCCAGTCGGCGCCGGTCAGTGCGACGAGGGCAAGGGCGAAGCCGATGCCGGTAAGGTAGTGGATCGCCCAGCCCAGCGGGCGTTCGCCGGCCACTGGCGGGGCCTTGCCAATGGCCACGTGGCGGAAGCGGCCACGTGGCATGTGACCGACCCAGCGGCCGACCAGGGCATAGTCCAGCGAGGGCACGCCAAGCAGGCGCCGGCGCAGGACGGTCCAGCCATCCATCAGCAGGGTGGCGCCAACGCCGATGGCGAGTGTGGAGAGCAGGGAAGAGAGCGACATGGCAGGTTCCTTCGAATGAGCCGATGGAACCAGCATCCCGGTTCAAGTGGACTTGAGGTCAAGCCTCGCTGGCGATGCGTCGACTCAGGTTGGAACCCAGCACATAGAACACCCCGCCACCGACGATGAAGGCGGCGAGCATGACGAATACCCAATGCGGTGCGAACAGCGTGAGGAAGTAGCCCACCAGGATCGGCCCGAAGGCGCCGCCGAGGTTGGCCAGGTTCTGCGTGCCGTAGTACACGCCGCGCAGGTGCAGCGGGGCGATGCGGTCGATGAACATGTACTCGGCAGGGATCACGATGATCTCGCCAAGGGTGAACACCACCATCGCCAGGCCCCAGTGCACGAGACTGTGGGAGAGGCCGAAACCGAGGATGCCCAGCACGAACATCGCCAGGCCGACGATCAGCCAGCGTTGCAGGTGCTCGTTGCCGATGCGCTTGCCCAGCAGGTACTGCAGGGCGATCACCGTCACCGCGTTGACGCCCAGCAGTGTCTGGATCACCTGGTAGGCGTACTCCGCCGTGCCGGTGGCCACCAGGTACTGGGAGAGATAGGCGGAGAACTGGCCAAACACCACGGCGGTGAGCACGCCGCCAATGGTGAAGTACATCAGCCGGTGGTCCCTGGCCAGGACGCCCATCACCGCGATGAACGACGGCGGCGCCACGCCTTCGGCCGGGCGCATGCCACGGTCGCCGTAGCGCGCGAAGGCCAGCAGAAAGAGCGCGCCGAGGCTCGCCGAGAGCACGAAGGGCAAGTGCTGGCTCCAGTGCGCCAGGGCGGCGCCAATGAAGGGGCCGATGGCGTACGCCAGGTTGATCAGGGTGTAGCGGATGGAGAAGGCGCGGCCCTGCTCACCGGCGGGCAGGAGGCGGCCGAAGATGGTCTTCACCACCACGTCGGTGACCGAGTAGGCGAAGTTGAAGCCCAGCAGGAACAGGAAGAACAGCCACAGCTGGGTGCTCAGCAACATCCCGGCGAAGGCGGCGACGAAGCAGGTGCCGAAGCCGAGGATCAGGCGGAAGCCCGGCAGGCGGTCGATCAGGAAGCCTCCGTAAAGGCTGAGCAGCGAACCACCGAACAGGGCGCCGCCCATGATCAGGCCGATGCGGTTGACCGGCAGGCCGAACTGGGTCGAGAGGTAGATGACCAGGTAGGGCAGGGTGATGGCGCGCCCCAGGGTAAGGAGGAAAGTGCCACTGAGCAGCAGGTTGACCTGTAGCGGATAACGCTTGAGCGCGGCGAGCATTCCATGCCTCGGCTGTCGAAGGAGCGAGTGGGCACCTGATCCTAGCAGCACCAGCTTGGTGCAGGGCAAGCGCCGGAGGCTCTGGGGAGCCCCGGCGTGCCCGCGCGGTCAGCTGCTGCCGTGCCTGCCCTTCGCCTTCAGCTCGGCGACGGTCTTGCCGCCCACGCCCCAGGCGTCGGTGGCGATTTCCTGGATCACCACGTAGGTGGTGGATGGCGGCTTGCGCAGCACGCGCTCCAGCAGTTCGGTGACGCCTTCGATGAGCTGGCGGCGCTCGTCGGCGGTCACACCTTCGTCGGTGACCTGGATGTTCACGTAGGGCATGGCGGTTCTCCGTTGTTGGTCGAAAGGTTCGCTTACCAGACGCCAGTGGTGGAACCACCGTCGACGTTGAGGATGGTTCCGCTGACAAAGGTCGAGTCGGTCAGGTAGAGCACCGCGTCGACGATATCCTGCGGGCTGCCGATCTTGCCACTGGGCGAGAGGCTACGGAGGAAGGCGCGGGTACCTTCGTCGTCGGCGTGCAGCGGGGTTTCGATGATCCCGGGCGCCACCGCGTTGACCTGCACGTGGGAGGCCGCCAGCTCCAGGGCGAGGCCGCGCACCGCGCTGTTCAGGCCGCCCTTGATCAGCACCGGCAGCAGTGCCGGGACTTTCGTGTTGGGCTGCATGGCGATGGAAGCGGTGATACTGACGATGTGCCCCGAGCCGTTGCCGGCCATGTGCTTTGCCGCGGCCTGGGACGGGTAGAAGAAGCCCTTGAGGTTGGTGTCGACGATGGCCTCGAGTTCTTCCACGGTGTAATCACCCACCGGCTTGGCGATGAAGATGCCGGCGTTATTGATCAGGATGTCTACCTGGCCGAAGGCTTCGATGGCCTGGGCGAACAGGCGCTTTGCCGTGTCGGGCCTGGCGATGTCGCCGGCCACGGCGAGAAAGTTGTGCGGGTTGCCCAGCCTGGCCGCGGCTTCTTCAAGGCGGGCCTGGGTGCGGGCATTGCCGACCACGTTGTAGCCGCGTGCCAGGTAGGCGTGGGCGATGGCGAAACCGAGGCCGCTGGAGGCGCCGGTGACGATGACGGTCTTGCTCATGGTGTTGTCTCCGAGAGTGAGGCGGGGCGGTGTGCTCGCGTCGTGGAAGCCACTCTAGGGGGCTGCCGCCACTTGAAAAATGAGGCGGATGGCATTTGAATTGATACTCCATGTAATCAATCGAGCCACGTCATGCCCCGCCATTTCGACGACCTGCAACTGGGCAGCATCGAGCTGTTCTGCCTGGCGGCGGAAACCGGCAGCTTCACCGCCGCCGCCAACGAGGCCGGGATCACGCCGGCGGCGGTGAGCCGCACGGTGGCGCGCCTGGAGGAACGCCTGGGCGTGCGCCTGTTCGTCCGCACGACGCGACAGATGCGCCTGACCGAGGACGGTCGCGCTTACTTCGAGCAATGCCGGCAGGCGCTGACCCAACTGGTGGATGCCGAGCGTGCGGTCACCGGCGGGCAGAGCATCGTCTCCGGGCGCCTGCGGATCAGCGTGCCGACGCCCTATGCGCATTACCGGCTGTTCCCGCGGCTGCCGGAGTTTCGCCGGCGCTATCCGCAGGTGCAGGTGGAGGTGCACGTCAGCAACCGCAACATCGACTTCGCCAATGAAGGGTATGACCTGGCGATCCGTGGCCGCGACCCGGCGGACTCCAGCCTGGTGGCGCGTCGCCTGGAGAACGCGGAGAACGTGGTGGTCGCCACGCCCGAGTACCTGGCGCGTGCCGGCGTGCCGCAGACGCCGGACGATCTCGTCGGGCACGAGTGCATCCAGTTCGAGCTGCCCAGCACCGGCCGGCGCGTTCCCTGGTCCTTCCGGGTCAATGGCAAGCCGGTGGAAATCGAGACGGCCGGCAGCCTCACGGTGCTGGAGGATTACCTGGCTACCGCGACCCTGGCCAAGTGCGGCGGCGGGTTGATGCAGGCGTATCGCTTTACCGTGCAGGAGGAGCTGGAGCGGGGCGAGCTGGTGGAAGTGCTGAAGGACTACGGGCAGACCAGCCGGCCGTTCCTGCTGATCTACCCACACGCACGCCATGTACCGTCGCGCGTGCGGGCGTTCATCGAGTTCATGCTGGAGCTGCAGTCAGGACCGTAGGGCGCAAGACGCGCCCTGCGGTCCTACAAATGACGGACCATACCCGCGAACGCGCCGGCCGGGCGCAATTACGCCCGGCCTTCAGCCGTCTCGAACAATTCCAGCAGGTCCGTCAGTGTGCTCTCCAGGTACTCGCCCGCACGGTACGCTGGCTTGAGCGCGTCACCACCGGCCACCACGTCCTGCGGCCGCTCGATGAAGCGGCCGACCGGCTGGAAGTCGCCATCGAGCACCAGCACTACCGGAATCAGGATGCGCTCCAGTGCCATGCGCTCGCGCAGGTCATCCTCGGCGCGGCCCTTGGTGATCACCGCCAGCTCTACGCGGGGTTGCAGGCGCTGCAGGTGGTCCATCACGGTGACGTTGATCTGGCAGTCCGGGCACCACATCTCGCCGGCGATCAGCAGGCGATAGCGGCCTTCGATGGCCTGGATGCGGCGCAGGGTCTCGGTACCGATCGTGCCGGGCTCGGCCAGTTGCCGCTGGACCTTGCGCACGCCGGCGATCTCGTCGGGCAGGCCGTGGGCGACGAAGGCGTCGAAGCCTTCGCCGATGGAGAAGAGTTCCTCGAAGGAGGCCATGGGGATTTCCTTGAACGGGTAATGGCCCATACCAGCAGAAATCCCCCGGGCGAGCAATCAGCTCTTGGCGGTCTGTGCCTTGGCGGCGGCCAGGTAGGGGGCCAGGCGCCGACCCATTTCCTCGCCCAGCGCCTGCAGGCCGCTCAGTGGGCGAACCATTACCTCGAACTCGACGATCTTGCCGCTCTCGTCGAAGCGGATCATGTCGATGCCCTTGAGGTCCTTGCCGTTCACCGTCGCACTGAACTCCAGCACCACGTTCAGGCCGTCACCGGTGGCCAGCTCGCGGTGGTAGGTGAAGTTCTCGAAGACTTGCAGGACGGTGTTGAGGATGGTCGAGACCACCGGCGCGCCAGGGTAGGGACTGTGGGCCATGGGCGAGCGGAACACCGCATTGGGCGCCAGCAGCTGCGGCAGGTTGGACAGGTTCTTGGCGGCCACCATCTGGTGCCAGCTGGCCAGGGAAGCGGCGGCGTGGGGTTGCAGGTTGAGTGCGGTCACGGGGATACCTCCAGAGCGTTCTTGTTGTTCGCTCAGGACGATACGGCCGGGCCGGCGGGTCGCTCAATGATCGGAAATGACAGAAGACTGATCCTGAAGAACAGGGGGTCAGTGAGCGACCGGGCTGACCAGGTAGCTCACCAACTGCGGATCGTCGCCCGGCTCGATGGCCTGTACCGAGCGTGGCAGCTCGGCGAACACGGCTTTCCAGAAGGCCGCCGCCACGTCGTCCTGGGCATAGAAACGCACCAGCCAGGGGCCGGGATTGCCCAGCAGCACCTGGTTCGCCAGGGCGCGGCCGATGCCGAGTCGGCGGTACTTCTTCAGCACGAAGAGGTCGGATAGCTCCAGCGCGTCGATGCCCGGCAGCTCGCTGCCTTCCACCAGCAGGAAGCCGGCGATGAAGCCATCGGCGAGGATCAGGTTGGCGCTCCATTCCGGCTCGCTCCAGTAGCGCGCCAGGTGCTCTTCGTGGATGTAAAACCGGCCGTCGACCTCCACGTCCTCGTCTTCCCAGTCCGACGACTCGTAGGCGTAGTACTGGTAGAGGTTGCGGATCAGTTCCTGGTGCTCAGGGCCGGCCTGCACCAACTGGATGGAAAGGTCGTTCATGGTCGGGACTCGCGGAGAGGCGGAAGTGGGCGCGTGACCGCCATTGTCGCCCATTCCCGTGGCAATGCCAGTGGCAGACGGGTTTGAACGGCGCGGTGGCGGGGTGCGATGATGCAGGCGCATTTCCTTTCGAGACCCCGCCGTGCGAACCGACAGCCGCCTCTCGCGCATGCTCCATGTGCTGCTGCATATGGCCCGCGACGACCAGCCCGTGACCTCCGAGCGCATCGCCCAGATGCTCGGCACCAACCCGGCCGTGGTGCGGCGAACCATGGGCGGCCTGCGCGAAGCTGGCTACGTGCGTTCGGAAAAGGGCCACGGCGGTGGCTGGACACTGGATTGCGACCTGGCCCGGGTGACGTTGCTCGACGTCTACCGAGCGGTTGGCAGCGAGCGCCTGTTCGCCATGGGGTTCGACCACGTGCACCCGGACTGCCTGGTGGAAAAGGTGGTCAACGCGGCACTGCAGGACGCCATGGAACAGGCCACCGCCATCCTCCTCGAGCGCCTGGGCGCCGTATCCCTGGCCGATCTTGCCGAGCGCTTCACTGCGCTGTACCCGAAAGACCGCTGATTGCCGTTTGCGCTGAATGCCGCTCGATGACCGGCGTTGACCCTGCGTGCTCAGTCAAGTTACTTTAAAAGTAACGAAAGATTCGACACCCACCAGGAAGCCCCTCCCATGATCGATCTCTTGAACTCGCCGCTGGCCGGCGCGCTGTGGACCTGCATCGCCCTCGCCATCGCGGCTTCTGCGCTGTCCATGACGGTCACCCAGACCGAACTCTTCGCCCCCTTGCGCAAGCTGGCCTGGAAGGTCCACCCCCAGGTCGGCCATCTGTTCCAATGCTTCTACTGCTTCAGCCACTGGGTGGTGATCGCCGGCACCCTGGTCTACCGTCCGGTAGTGATCGCCAGCGGCTGGGCGCCAGTCGACTGGCTGGTGGCGACCTTCTTCACCGTCGCCCTGACGGCCCTGTTCTGCGGCCTGCTGTTCAAGGTATTCCTCACCGCCATGGCCAAGGCCGTCAGCGAGCGGGAACTGAAGAAGCTGTTCGCCAGCGAGTGACTCTGAAAGGACTCGGCATGAACCACTCCGAACTGATGGCCCCGTTCCACGATCCCGATGCCGCCGCGCGCTACGCGGAAAACCCGCCACGTTTCGTTCCCGGCCTGTTCGACCTGCACCACATGGCGGCCATCCTTCTGGCCGAGCAGGCGCCGCAGGACGGACACCTGCTGGTGCTTGGGGCGGGTGGCGGCATGGAGCTGCGGGCCTTCGCCCATGCCCAGCCGCAATGGCGCTTCACCGGCGTCGACCCGTCTGCCGAAATGCTTGCGGTCGCCGCGCAGATGCTGGGGCCGGATGCCCAGCGTGCCGACCTGCTGCAGGGCTATATCGACGATGCGCCAGCGGGGCCGTTCGATGGCGGTGCCTGCCTGCTGACCCTGCACTTTCTGCCCGAGCCCGAGCGGCTTCGCGTGCTGCGGGAGCTCCACGCGCGCCTGAAGCCGGGCGCTGCCTTCGTCATGGCGCACCTCTGCGTGCCGCAAGGCGCAGGCGAGCGGGCGCGCTGGCTGTCGCGCTATGCGGACTTCGCCGTTAGCGCGGGAATGGAGCCGGCCAATGCGCAACAAGCCCGCACAGCGGTGGATGCGCACCTGAACATCCTCACGCCCGAGCAGGACGAGGCGCTGCTCTGGGAGGCTGGTTTCAGTCGCATCGAAGCCTTTTACGTCGGCTTCGCCTTCCGCGGTTGGGTCGCGCTCGCCTGAGCGCTTTTCGAGGACTCTGTCTGCTAGGCTGGCGTGCCGTTTTGCGCTGGACGCCCGTCGATGCAGATACCGTCCACCCACGTCATCCACCAGACGGAGCACTGGCTGCTCAACCACCACCTGGCGTCCGCCTTGCCGGGCTACCTGATGCTCGGTTCGAAACAGCCGGTGGAGTCCCTGGCCGACCTGCCGGATGCCGCGCTGGCAGAACTGGGTGTGCTGATGGCGAAGGTGCAGCGCATCCTCGAAGCGACGCTGCAACCCAAGTGGCTGTATATGGGCCGCTTCGGCCACTCGCCGGGCTTGCCGATCCACTTCCATTTCATCCCGGTATACGCCTGGGTGGAGGAGGCGTTCTGGGCCGACGCGCGTTATCGCTCGCTGGGCCAGTTCGCCCATGTCGAGGATGCCGCGACCCAGACCGACGGCGCCGAGCTGACCCTGTTCGTCTGGCGCGAGTTCGGCGACGCGCCGGTGCCGCCCGCGGTGCTGGGGCCGTCGATCGAACAGGTGATCGAGTCCTTACGCGCGCGCTTCGACTGAACCGACCGAGTCCAGCAGCCAGTCATGGAAGAGCTGCGCAGCCGGCGACAGCTGGCGGTGGCGCAGGGACACCAGGTACTCGCCGCGCTCAGTGACCATGGCGAGGTCGGTCACCCGTTGCATCTCGCCGCTGGCCACCGCGTCGTCCGCCATGAAGCCCCACGCCAGGCCGATGCCCATGCCTTGCTGTACGGCACGGTAGGCGAGGGTGAGCTGGTTGAACACCGGGTCGCTTTCCGCCGGCTGGTAGTCCTTGCCGAAGTGGCCGAACCAGTCGTGCCAGTCCAGGCAGCTCCAGGCCGAGGTATCCAGCTGCACCAGGGGCGCGGCGGCGAGCTGTTCGAGGGTGGTGATGCTCGCGGCGTCGAAGTCCGGCCGGGCCACGGGGTAGACCACCTCCGGCAGCACGAAGCGGCTGTTCAGCGTGGTCCAGTCGCCGGCGCCATAGAGAATGCCCAGGTCGAAATCCACCAGGCTGGCTTCGTCGATCTCGTTGATCGCGTGCACGTGCACGGCGATGCCGGGATGGGCCTTGTTGAATTCGATCAGCTTGGGGAACAGCCAGAACTGCGCCAGCGCATGGGTTGCCAGCACCGACACGGCGTTGCTCTGGTGCACGTTGCGGATGCGCCGCACGCTGTGTTGCAGGCGATCCAGCAGCATGTCCACGGTGGTCAGCAACTCCGCGCCGGCGGCAGTGAGTGTGACGCCGCGCGGTTTGCGCTCGAACAAGGGCACCTTGAGGCTCTCTTCCAGCGCGCGCATCTGCTTGCTCACTGCGCTCTGGGTAAGGAACAGCTCGGTGGCGGCCTGGGTGAAACTGCCGTAGCGGCCCACGGCCTCGAAGGTGATGAGGGTTTCCAGGGGCGGCAGGGTACGCAGGTAGCGGCTGATGGCAGTTCTCCGGTGAATACCTTCAGACATTCCTCGCGGGAATGTCTCGGTGCGGATTTATCCTTGGTCAGAAACTACCACAACGGCTACCGTGGCGGCTCTTTATGGGCATTCACTGAAGTATCGAGGGTGTTGGAGATGAAACGCGGGGTGGTCTATGCAGGCATGGCAGGCGCAATCTGGGGTGGGGTGATCCTCGCGCCGTCGCTGGTGCCGGAATTCAACCCGCTGCTGATCAGTTCCGTGCGCTTCGCGCTGTATGGTGCCATCTCGCTGCTGATCGCCTTGCCGGTGGCCCTCGGCCTGCTTCGGCGGGTCAGCCGCGAAGACCTGTCGATGCTGATTCGGCTGTCCCTGGCCGGCAACCTGCTGTACTTCGCGCTGCTCTCGGCGGCGGTGCAGTTCGCCGGGGTGGCGGCGGCCTCGCTGATCAACGGCATCATGCCGCTGGCGATCAGCTACCGCAGCCGTTCGGAAGCGGATTCGCTGCCGTTGTCGCGGATGAAGCTGCCACTGGCACTGGTCGCGCTGGGCATTCTCTGCATCAACCTCGACCCGACGGCTCTCCTGGCGGCCGGCAGCACGCCGGGTGAACGCGTCCTCGGTATCGTCTGCGGTTTTTCGGCGGTGGTCTGCTGGTCCTGGTACGCCACGGCCAACGCGCGCTACCTGAAGGCCAGCCACTTCACCAGCCACGACTGGTCGACGCTGATCGGCATGGTCACCGGCGTCATGGCCGTGGTGCTGGCCGGCGTGGGTGTGCTGATCGCGCCGCAGGCGGTGCCGACGGGGATTTCCCCGGAGCGCTGGATGGTGTTCCTCTGGGTGTCGCTGTTCCTCGCCGTGTTCGGCTCATGGGTCGCCAACGGCCTGTGGAATGCTGCCACGCGCCGCCTGCCGATGAGTCTGGGTGGCCAGCTGATCGTTTTCGAAACGCTGTTCGCCTGCGCCTACGCCTATATCAACGAGCAGCGGCTGCCCGGCCCGGTGGAAGCGCTGGCGATTGTCCTGCTCACCGTCGGCGTGCTCTGGGCCATCGGTCTGCACCGCGCTCCGGCAGAGCTTCCGGCGCGCGCCGTGGAGTCCTGAGTCAGGCCTTCGGGCTGCCCTCCAGACGCGGACTCCAGTCTTCCACCGCGCCGTTCTCCAGGCGCCGCGAGAGCGTGCGGCGCCAGTTGGGCGGCAATGGCAGTTCCAGGCATTCGCGCAGCACGTCGATGTCCACACGCTTGTCGAACAGCACGGCGGAGAGCCTCTGCAGTGACCAGTCGGCATAGGGCCGCTCGAGCAGTTCCAGTGTTGCGCCGGCGGTCACTTCGCCTTCCTCCAGCACCCGGTAGTACCAGCCGGTGCGCCCCGATTCCTGCACCCGCAGGGCCATCTGAGCCACGTCGAAGCGGTCATTGAGCTTCCAGCAGGGCATGCGCCCCTGGGATACCTCCAGCAAGGCGGTGCCGGCGCGGATGCGGTCGCCCAGGCAGAGGTCGGCTTCCGTCCAGCCGGTGGTGCTGAAGTTCTCGCCGAATGCGCCGGGCCGGCCCAGCAGCGGATGCTCGCCCAGTTCGCTGGCCCAGGCGGCGTAATGCTCGCGGGGGTAGTGGTGGATGGCCTTTTCCACCCCGCCGTGCACGCGCAGGTCGCCTTGTTCGTCGCTCTCCAGCCCCACTGTCGTCACCGCCAGGCGGGTCTGGCGCGGCTGCTTGGCGATGGCGCTGCGCGAGCCGGGTCGGGTGAAGGGCACGGCGCGGCCGGTGAGGACGGCATCGAGGGAAATGGCGGGCAGGCTCATGGCATGGCTCTCAGGTGTGAAAGTGGTATCGATCAAAAACTACCTGGACAAAATCTGCCAGGACGGTAGGCTCTGTCAATGTTTCGATTCGACACCAGTAACGCCGCCCATTCGATTTCCGCGAGAGCCCGTCATGCAGAAGTACCGCCTGATCATCCAGCGCCACGGCCAGTTGCTCGGCCATTTCGACTCCGACCTGCCCTGGGCCCGCGATGCCGTGCGGGCCATCGCAGAGACCCTGGGTGGGCAGGCGTTCGATCTCGAGTTGCAGGTGGCCGATAGCGAGCGCCGACTACTGGAAAGCTCGCCAGCCGGCATCGAGGTGCTGGCCAGCGAACTGCTGTTCCGCCCGATACCGATCGCGAGCCTGTAGGAGATTCTATGTCTACCCCACCGTATCGGCGGCAGGCCGATACGGCTGTTGAGTCTTCATCAGTGCAAAGGCAATCCGGGCTAATTTGCGGGCGAGGATGGTCAGCGCTTCAATCCTTTTCAGCCCGCGCTGCAGGTAGCTTTGATAGAGAGCTTGCCAGCGCTGCGTGCGGGCTGCGGCCATGGCGGCGTTGTGCAGTAGCCGACGGACTTCCGGATCACCCTGCTTGGTCAGTTTGCGCCGACCGCTGTAGCGGCCCGATTCTTTCAGGCGAACGTCCAGGCCGACAAAGGCGATGAATGCATCGCTGTTGCGGAACTCTCCGCGCAGGAAGGCCATGTTCAAGGCCGCTGCGGTCAGCGGTCCGATACCCTCCACTGTCTGGCAGCGCTTGCTCTGGGCTGTCAGGCCAGCTTCCTCCAGCACGCACTGGATAGCCTCTTCCAGCTTCTTCTCCAGGGCGGACAGACGCTTGAGGACTGGCTTCAGCGCACTTGCCAGTTGCCGGTCCTGGGAGAAGCTCTGGCGCAGGGATGTCGCACTGCGAACGACGACGGCCCGGCGATGCAACATAGCCTGCAGGCGGCTGTATACCTTGCTCGGCGGCTGCCAGGGATCCAGGTGCGTCTGTTCGTGGGCCAGGTAGCGAGCCAGCAGTTGGGCATCGCGGCGATCATCTTTGTTTCGCCCACCGATTCCCTTGCGGTAATTGCTCAGGCGATAGCCGTTGATGACGTAGATCCGGTGACCACGGGCATGGGCCAACGTGGCGACCAGGACGTGGTAGATCCCCGTCGCTTCGATAGCGATCGAACAGCCAGAGGGCAGAGTCTTGAGCCAGTCTTTGATCGGGCGGGACTCATTGCTCAGCTCGAGTACTTCGCCCGTCCGGGCATCGCAGATACTCAGCGAGTCCTTGGCGACATCAATTCCGATAACCGCAACCTGACTTGTCATGGGGCCCTCCGACGCTGAAGATGGGAACTGCCTGTCGGGGGCTCACAGTGGCGCAGGCTTGCCGGTATCGTCGGTTCGAGCGGCGAACTCAACCGATGGATTCCTTATCGGCGCTTGTCGTGAGCGCGTGGGTGGGGGAAGTCTCCTACCGTCTGGCTTGCAGAAGCGGGTCTTGTCCCTCCACCCCCGACAGGTTCCTACCCTAACGCCATACAAGCGGGTCATGCCCGCGATTGCGCCCATGGGGCGCTCCTACAGGCAGAGCCCGGTGTCAGGCCGTAGGAAAGCGCTGCGCTCCACCCATCCTGCAAAGGCGTGGCCGGCGTCAGGCGCGCAGGTGGTTTTTCATCCGGCACGGGGCTGGGAGTTCAACCCAGCTTCTGCCCCAGCTCGCCGATGAACTGCCGCAGCCACTCGTGGTGCGGTTTGTTGTGGCGGGCGATGTCCCAGACCATGAAGCAGCGGAAGGACGGCACCGGGAAGGGCACCGGGCTGACCACCAGGTCGGTCATCGCCGCATAGCTTTCGGCGGCGAAGGTCGGGATGGTGGCGATCACCTCGCTGCTCATCAGCGTCGTCAGCGCGCCGCTGAAGTGCGTGAAGGAGGCGGTGACCCGGCGCGCGTAGCCGGCGGCCTCGAACATGTCGTCAATGAACCCGCGCCGGCCATCGTAGGAGACGCGCACGTGGTTCGCCGCGAAGTATTCCTCCAGGGCGATCGGCTCCTCCGCGGCGCGGCCACGCGGGCGGAACAGGCAGGAGTAGGACGAGGAGAACAGCACCTGGGACGAGTAGCTGGTGCCGAAATCCTTTGGTTCGCTGCAGATCACCAGGTCCATGTCCGGGTCCTGCAGGGACTGTTTCCACAGCGAGCTGTTGCTCTGGTGGAAGGCGAAGCTCACGCCCAGGCCCTCCGCCGCGGCGGCATTGACGATGCGCGGTGCGAGGCAGGCCTCAATGTCGTCGGACAGGCCGATGTTGAACACGTAGCTGGAGTCGCGCGCGGAGAAATCCGGTTCGCTGCCGAGCACGCCGGAGATCGAGGTGAGCGCCTCGGCGATCTTCGGCGCCAGCTCCATGGCCTTGCGCGTCGGCTGCATGCCTGACGCGGTGCGAATGAACAGTTCGTCCGCGAAATGCTCGCGCAGCCGGCGCAGGGCCGCGCTCACCGCACCCTGGGTCACGTGCAGCACGGCCGAGGCGCGGGTGGCGCTGCGCTCGGTCATCAGGCAGTGGAAGGTGAGCAGAAGGTTCAGGTCGATCCGCGAGATATTACGTACGTTAATCCGGCTCATATTTCCTAATCGTTTGCCCTGCGCCCGCGGGGATTCCTAGTCTGGCGTCCACACAACCATAACAAGGGATGGAGAATCCTGTGGACGCGATTTCGCAAAGCGTGGGTGCAAGCAGCATCCGTACCAGGGGCGGGCGGTCGGACATTCGCAAGCGGGCCATCGCGGTCGGCATCGGCAACTTCATGGAGTGGTTCGACTTCGCCATCTACGGCTATTTCGCCGCCGTGATCGGCATGCTGTTCTTCCCGTCCAGCGCGCCGGGAGTCTCGCTGCTCTCGTCGCTGGCGGTGTTTGCCGTCGGCTTCCTCTCGCGGCCGTTCGGCGCACTGATCCTCGGCCCCATCGGCGACCGTTTCGGCCGTCGCGCGGTGCTGATCATCACCGTGTTCGGCATGGGCGTCTGCACCACCATCATCGGCTTGTTGCCCTCCTATGAGGCAATCGGCATCGCTGCACCGATCCTGCTGATCGCCATGCGCTTCATCCAGGGCATGATGGTCGGTGGCGAGTGGTCCAGCGCCGGCATCTACATCGTCGAGAGCGCGCCGTCGAACCGCCGGGCCACTGCCGCCAGCGTGATCACCGGCACCGCCGGGCTGGCGTTCCTGTTCGGCACCTTCACTGCCGCGAGCATCTCTTCGGCGCTGGACGATGCGCAATTGGCGGCCTGGGGGTGGCGGCTGCCGTTCGTGGCGTCGATCGTGATGACCGGTATCGCGGTGTTCATCCGCCGCAAGCTGGGCGACACACCGGTGTACGAGGAAATGGTCCGCCAACGCGATGCGCTCAAGGCCCTGGCGCCGAGCAAGGCCGTGCGCCGCCGCGCTTTCATTACGACCTTTGCCTTCTCCGCATTGTTCGGCGTGTCGCTCTACTACTTCATCACCTACGCCAACAACCACCTGGTCAGTACCGTCGGCCTGCCGCGCAGCAGCGCGCTGTGGCTGTGCAGCATCGCGCTGGTGGTCTACGTCATCGTCAACCCGCTGATCGGCCGCCTGAGCGACAGCATCGGCCGGCGTCAGCTGCTGCTGGGCGCGGCGGCGGCATTGACGCTGCTGGCCTACCCGATCTTCCTGCTGCTCAACACCGGCAACCCGGTGGCGATCCTCGTCGGACTGACCGTCATGGGCGTGCTGGTGGCCATCACCGCGGTGATGGACGTGGTGTTGCTGGTGGAAGTGTTCCCGGCGTCGATCCGCTCCACCGGCGCCGCCCTGGGGCACAACCTGGCACTGGCGATCCTCGCCGGCCCCGGCCCCTTCATCGCCGCCGCGCTGATCCGCCAGACCGGTGACGCGAACCTGCCGGCGGCCTATCTGGCGGCAGTCTCCCTGGTGTGCCTGGTGGTGCTGTGGAAGACCCTGCCGGAAACCCGCGACAACGACATCAGCCGCTTCTAATCCATTTCACAGCAGTCAGGAGTCCCCATGACCCGTGTAGCAATCATCCAGGCCGCTTCCGTTCCCTACGAGCCCATGGCCAGCGTCAAGAAGGCCGCCGGCATCCTGCGTCGCGTGGCGGAGCAGGGCGCAAAGCTGGCGGTGTTCCCCGAGGCCTACATCGGCGGCTATCCCAAGGGGGCGGCCTTCGGCAGCGTGGTGGGCAATCGCAGTGCCGCCGGGCGCGACCTCTACCAGCGCTATGTCGAAGCTGCCGTGGCGCTGGAGGGGCCGGAACTGGCGGCACTCGCCGAAAGCGTTGAGCAGACGGGCGTGACCACGGTGGTCGGCATCATCGAGCGCTACGGTCGTACCCTCTACTGCACCGCCGTGACCCTGGTGCCCGGGCGCGGAATCGCCGGCTACCACCGCAAGCTGATGCCCACCGGCCAGGAACGCCTGATCTGGGGCTTCGGCGACGGCTCGACCATCGCACCGGTAGAGACCGAGTTCGGCGTAGTCGGCAGTGTGATCTGCTGGGAGAACTACATGCCGGCGCTGCGCCAGGCCATGTACGCGCAGGGGGTGCAACTGTACTGCGCGCCGACCGCGGATGATCGCCCGTCCTGGGCCAGCTCGATGGTGCACATCGCGCTGGAAGGGCGGGTGTTCGTGCTCTCGGCCTGCCAGGCGATTCGCCTGGGCGACTACCCGCAGCAGCACCGCGAAGCCTTTGGGCTGACGCACAAGGAGGACGACTACGTCATGCGTGGCGGCAGCATGATCGTCAGCCCACTGGGCGAAGTACTGGCGGGGCCGGTATTCGATTGCGAGACCGAACTCTATGCCGATCTCGACATGGGCCAGCTCAACCAGGGCAATCTCGACTTCGACGTGGTCGGCCACTATGCGCGGCCGGACGTCTTCGAGCTCAAGGTCAACACTGCGCCGCTGCGCCCGGTGACCTTCGAGGGTTGATGGCAAGCGCCCAGCGCCGATCGGCGCCGGGCTTTGCCTCGATCAGCGTCCTACGCGCTGCTGCAGATGCGCCGGATAGCGCTCGCCGACGATCTCGATCTCGCGCAGCGCTGCTTCGATGGCGGCGAGATCGGCAGCCTCCAGCACCAGCGAAGCCGCGCCGAGGTTTTCTTCCAGCCGGTGCAGCTTGGTGGTGCCGGGGATCGGCACGATCCAGGGCTGCTGGGCCAGCAACCAGGCGATGGCGATCTGCGCGCGGGTGGCGCCCTTGCTCTCGGCGAGACGGCCGAGCACGTCGATCAGCCCGGCATTGGCCTTGCGGTTCTCCTCGGAGAAGCGCGGCACGACGTTGCGGAAATCACTGGCGGAGAACTGCGTGCGCTCATCGATGGCGCCCGTGAGGAAGCCCTTGCCCAGCGGGCTGAAGGGCACGAAACCGATGCCCAGCTCGGCCAGCAGCGGAAGGATCTCCTTCTCCGGCTCGCGCCACCACAGCGAGTATTCGCTCTGCAACGCCGCCACCGGCTGCACCGCGTGGGCGCGGCGGATGGATTGCACGCCGGCTTCGGAGAGGCCGAAGTGTTTCACCTTGCCCTCGCGGATCAGCTCGGCGACGGTGCCGGCCACGTCTTCCATCGGCACGTCCGGGTCGACACGGTGCTGGTAGAGCAGATCGATGCGATCGGTTTTCAGGCGCTTGAGCGAGGCTTCGGCTACGGCGCGGATGTTCTCCGGGCGGCTGTCCAGGCCCTGGGCGACGTCTCCATTCCTGAAGCCGAACTTGGTGGCGATCACCACCTGGTCGCGCACCGGCGCCAGGGCTTCGCCCAGCAGTTCCTCGTTGGCGAAGGGACCGTAGGCTTCGGCGCTGTCGAAGAAGGTCACGCCGCTGTCGAAGGCGGTGCGTAACAAACGGATGCCATCGTAGCGGTCGACCGCCGGGCCGTAACCATAGCTCAGGCCCATGCAACCCAGGCCCAGTGCCGATACCTGCAGGCCGTTGCGGCCCAGTGTGCGCGTGTCCATCGATCTCTCTCCTGAAGCGGGGAGGGCAGGATTGCCCGGCGAAACGTCTGGAATGGACTTTACTCAAGGGTTTTCGCCGTGATTAGACGGCTGAAACCGCATTCGCCTATGAGCATGGTTCATGGGTTATGCCCCGGCATTCATGAACTCGCCTCATAGGTCCAAACGCGTTTCGGCTCTTAATCAGCGGCTCGACGCGGCCTAGCATGGTCCACCAGTTCATCAGCGAAGCGGAGAACACCATGAGCGAACCAGCCTCCACCGCCCACAAGGCATTCGGCGACATTGCCCCGGCATTGGCCGACTACACCGACCAGGTGCTGTTCGGCGATGTCTGGGAGCGCCCCGGCCTTTCGCCGCGTGACCGCAGTCTGATCACCGTCTCCAGCCTGGTGGCGCGCTACCAGGCCAACGAGCTCTACTTCCACCTGGGCAAGGCGCTGGACAACGGCCTGACCCGAGAGGAGCTGATCGAGGCCATCACTCACCTGGCTTTCTATTCCGGCTGGCCCACGGCTTCCACTGCGCTGGGCGTTGCCCGCCGCGTGTTCGCCGAGCGCGATGCCGCCTGAGGAGCATTCCATGGAATACCGTTACCTGGGCCGTAGTGCCCTGAAAGTCTCGCCCTTGTGCCTGGGCGCCATGATGTTCGGTGGCGAGACCGACGAGCCGACTTCGCGCCGCATCATCGATAAGGCCTTCGACCAAGGCGTCAATTTCATCGACACCGCCGACGTGTACCACAAGGGCCGCTCCGAGGAGATCGTAGGGCGGGCCGTCGCCGCCCGCCGCGATGACTGGGTGATCGCCAGCAAGTTCGGCAATGCTTTGGGCGACGGCCCGAACCACCGAGGCCAGTCGCGCAAGTGGATCTACCAGGCCGTGGACGACAGCCTGCGCCGCCTGGGAACCGATTACCTGGACATCCTCTACTTCCACCGCACCGACGTCGATGCGCCGCTGGAGGAAGGCCTGCGCGCGGTGGGCGAGCTGATCCGCCAGGGCAAGGTGCGCTACTACGGCCTGTCCAACTTCCGCGGCTGGCGCATCGCCGAGGTGGTGCGCCTGGCCGACCAGCTTGGCATCGACCGGCCGATCTGCAGCGAGCCGCTGTACAACCTGGTGGACCGCACCGCCGAGGTCGAGCAACTGCCGGTCGCCGGTCACTTCGGCATCGGCGTGGTGCCCTACAGCCCCCTGGCTCGTGGCGTGCTCACCGGCAAGTACCGGCCCGGCGCCGAACCGCCAGCGGATTCCCGCGTCGGCCGTGGCGACAAGCGCATCCAGCAGACCGAATGGCGGCCTGAATCCCTGCAGATCGCCCAGCGCATCGCCGAACATGCCGCCGCCCGTGGCACCACGCCGGCTGCGTTCGCCCTGGCCTGGGTGCTGAACAATCCGCTGGTCAGCTCGCTGATTGCCGGCCCGCGCACCGAGGAGCACTGGAACGGCTACCTGCCGGCGCTGGACCTCACACTGACCGCCGAGGACGAAGCTTTCGTCGACAGCCTGGTGCCGCCCGGTCATGCCTCCACACCCGGCTACAGCGATCCGGCCTATCCCGTCGAAGGCCGCCCGGCCCGCCGTTGAAACCCATCCACTCGAAGCGTCAGGAGCCATACCGATGAAGACCCTTGGATACGCCGCGCAGAATCCGCAGGACCCGCTGGGGCCCTTCACCTTCGAGCGCCGTTCGTTGCGCGACAACGATGTGGCGATGGACGTCCTCTACTGCGGCGTCTGCCATTCCGACCTGCACCAGGCCCGCAACGATTGGGGTTTCAGCCGCTACCCAATGGTGCCGGGCCACGAGATCGTCGGCCGGGTTACCGCCATCGGACCGAAAGTGACGCGCTACAAGGTCGGCGACGCCGTGGCGGTGGGCTGCATGGTGGACTCCTGCCAGGCGTGCGACCAGTGCCGCAAGGGCGAGGAACAACTGTGCCGGCAGGGCAATACCCAGACCTACAACGGCGTTGATCGGTTGACCCGCGAAGCGACCCAGGGCGGGTACTCGAAGCAACTGGTCGTGCGCGAGGAGTTCGTCCTGCGCGTGCCGGACGGCCTGGACCTGAGCAAGGCCGCACCGCTGTTGTGCGCGGGTATCACCACCTACTCGCCGCTGCGCACCTGGAACGTCGGGCCGGGCAGCCGCGTCGGCGTGGTCGGCCTCGGTGGGCTGGGGCACATGGCGGTGAAGCTGGCGGTTGGCCTGGGCGCTACGGTGACCGTGCTCAGCCGCACGGCGGACAAGCGCGCGGATGCCAGGGAGCTGGGCGCCGATGCGCTGCTGGTGTCGTCCGATGCGCAAGCGATGAGGGCGGCGGCCAACAGCTTCGACCTGATCATCGATACCGTGCCGGTGAGGCATGACCTGAAGCCCTACATGCCGCTGCTGGATATCGACGGCACCCTGGTGATGGTCGGGCAGGTCGGTCCCATCGACGACATCAGCAGCATTCCGCTGCTGCTGGGGCGCAGGCGCATCGCCGGCTCACCCATTGGCGGGATCGCCGAGACTCAGGAGATGCTCGATTTCTGTGGCAAGAAGAACATCCTGCCGGAGTGCGAGATGATCCGCATGGACGAGATCAACCATGCCTTCGAGCGCATGGAGCGTTCCGACGTGCGCTACCGCTTCGTCATCGACCTGGCCACCCTGGCTTGATCCGCTCCTGAGGCAGCACGCCGGGCGCATGCGCCCGGCCTTCATTCCTGGTGGCGCAGTGCATCCACCAGCACCGAGAAGGCACGGGATTTCTGTCGTCGGCTCGGGTAGTAGAGGTGGTAGCCGGGGAAGGTCGGGCACCAGTCCTCCAGCACCTTCGCCAGGCGTCCGGCGGCGACGTGCTCGGTGACCATGTCCTCGGGCAGGTAGGCCAGGCCGAAACCGTCCAGCGTGGCACGCAGGATGTGCGGGCTGCTGTTGAAGGTCAGCTGGCCTTCCACCCGTGCCTTCACTTCATGGCCATCCTTGACGAACTCCCAGGCCATCAGCCCGCCGTAGGTGGGCAGGCGCAGGTTCAGGCAGTCATGTGCAGCGAGTGCCTGCACATCCTGCGGGCTGCCCTTGCGCGCCAGGTAGGCGGGGCTTGCGACGACCGCCATGCGCAGGTCCGGCGCAATGCGCACGGCGATCATGTCCTTGGCCACCTGGTCGCCCAGTCGCACACCCGCGTCGAAGCGCTCGGCGGCGATGTCGGTCAGGCCGTAGTCGATGCTGACCTCGACCCGGATGTCCGGGTAGTGCGGCAGCACCGTCGCCAGCTTCGGCCAGAGCACGGTGCTCGCGGCGTGCTCGGCGGCGGTGATGCGCAGGGTGCCGACCGGCTTGTCGCGGAAGTCGCTGAGCGCTGCCAGCTCCGCTTCGATCTCCTCGAAACGCGGCGCCAGGGTCTGCATCAGGCGTTCGCCAGCCTCGGTGGGGGAGACGCTGCGGGTGGTCCGGCTGAGCAGGCGCAGCCCCAGCCGGGTCTCCAGCGCGCGGATGGTGTGGCTCAGCGCCGACTGAGAAACCCCCAGCTGCGCCGCCGCCTTGGTGAAGCTGCCTTCACGCGCCACGGTGACGAACGCGATCAGGTCGTTGAAGTTTTCCCTTGGCATCTCGGCTCCGCTGCCTCATGCGCGGCGGGGAGCCGCGCTGGGGCAGTGTATCCGATGGCTAGAGCGTGACCACGACTTTGCCGAACTGCTGGTTGGATTCCAGGTAGCGGTAAGCCTCGACTATCTCATCGAAGGCGAAGCGGCGGGCAATCACCGGGCGCAACGAGCCGTCGGCCAGGCCGGTGAAGATGAAATGCCTGGCGTCCTGCAAGCGGGCCGGGTCCTCCAGCACTTCATAGACGCGATAGCCGCGCAGGATCAGTGAGCGGCTCAGCACTTCGAACAGCGGGAAGGTCGTGGGCTCGGGGCTCAGGCCGCCGTACTCGATGAGCATGCCGCCGTCGGCCATGGCGGCGGTCAGCGCTTCGAAGATCGGGCCACCTACCGGGTCGAACACGACCCGTGCGCCGATCTCGCCAATGACCTCGAGCAGGCGGCTGCGCAGGTTTTCCTCTTCGCTGGCAATCACTTCGGCAGCGCCCGCTTTCAGCAGGGCTTCGCGCTTGGCTGAGGTACGGGTAACGGCGATGGGCACCGCGCCCACGCGGCGGGCTATCTGGATAGCGGCGAGACCGACGCTGCTCGACGCTGCAGTGATGACGACGACGTCTCCTTCGTGCAGCCCGGCCACCTGGACCAGCGCGCCATAGGCGGTGAGGTACTGCATCCAGGTGGCGGCAGCTTCGCTCCAGGCTTGTCCCGGCGGGTTCTTCACCAGGCGCCCCTGCGGCACTACCAGGTGCTCGGCGTGAGTCGGCTCCTCCTTCATCGAGGTTGGCGGCAGGATGCTCACTGCATCCCCCGGGGCGAATTCGCGTACCGCGCTTCCCACCGCCTCGACCACGCCTGTGGCTTCGAGCCCCAGGCCGGAGGGTAGCTGCGGGCTCTCGATGTAGCGATCAGTACGGAGCAGGGACTCGGCGCGGTTCAGCCCCAGGGCCTTGACCCGGATGGTCACTTCATCCGCGCCGGGTTGGCGCATTTCGACCGGCTCGATGCGCAGGACTTCCGGGCCGCCGAACTGGTGGAAACGAACGGTGCGGGTCTTGATGTTTTCCATGTGGTACTCCCATACGAAATTGGTTTGACGTAAAACCACTATCAGCGATGGGATTGACCCAATAAATGGCGTATAGAAGCGGTTAGTCGAAATCAGGAGTTTCGAATGGATCGTCTGACCAGCATGGAAGTGTTCGTCCGCGCGGTGGACCTCGGGTCCTTCGCGGCGGCGGCGGATGCCCTGGAGATGTCCGCGCCAATGGTGGGCAAGCATGTGCGCTTTCTCGAAGAACGGCTGGGCGCCCAGTTGCTGCTGCGCAGTACGCGCCGGCAGAGCCTGACGGAGGCGGGGCGGATCTACTACGAGCGTTGTCGGGCGTTGCTGGCCGATGCCGAGGCCGCGGATATCCTGGCGGCTGGAGAGGTGTCCGAACCGCGGGGCAAGCTGCGGGTGGCCATGCCCGTGCATTTCGGCCGTCGCTGCGTGGCGCCGGTCCTGTTGGCGCTCGCGCAGCGCTATCCGCTACTGGAGCTGGACCTGCGCTTCAGCGATCGCCTGACGGACCTGGCGGAAGAGCAGATCGACCTGGCCATCCGCACCGGCGACCCGCAGCCTAGGGATGGCATCATCGCCCGCCGTATCGCCCGGCAGCGCATGGTGGTCTGCGCCGCGCCGGTGTACTTGGCGAAATACGGGCGGCCGGAGAGTATCGAGGAACTGGCCGGACACCACGTGCTGGTCTATCACCGCTCGGGGCGGATCAAACCCTGGCTGTTCCCCTGCGAGGGACAGCCGCCGGTCGAGTTCGCGCCAGGCTCACGGCTGCGTTTCGACGACCTGGCCGCCATCGCCGACGCGGCGCTTCGTGGCTTCGGGCTGGCCTGGCTGCCCTACTGGCTGGTGCGCGATGCCATTCTGGCGGGCGAGCTGGAGGAGTTGCTGGCGGAGCAGTCGGGCTTTCCCTACGACGTGTACGCGACCTGGCTGCAGACCAGCCAGTTGCCGCGCAAGGTGCGCCTGGCGATTGATGCACTGGTCGAGGTGATACCCGGTCTGGTGACGCCGGTGCAGGAGTAGGGCGGGCAGGTCGCCCGCCCGCAGGCGTCACTTGGCTGGAGTAAGTTGCAGCACGCGGTTGCGGCCACCCTCAGCGAGCAGGTAACCGCCCTTGCCGTCGGCGACGATGGACTGCGGCGCCTTGAGGAAGGACAGGATGGTGCGTGGTTCGCCCTTGCCGTCCCACAGCAGCAGGCGGGCGCGGTGGGTGGAGTCTTCGCTGATCCACAGGCCGCGCTCGTCGCACATCAGGAAGGTGGGCTTGTTCAGCCCGGAGAGCAGCACCGGGTCCTTGCCGTCTTCGCTGAAACGGTGCACCAGGCCCTTTTCCTTCTCGGAGTAGAGCAGGTTGCCATCGGTACAGCGGGTGATGGACTCGGTCTCCTGCAGCTGTTCGCGCAGCACGGTCAGCTGACCATCGCTCCAGCGATAGCGCATCAGGCGGCCGTTGTCGTGGCTGTCCTCGATGGCGTAGAGATGGTCGCCGTCGTTCCAGAGCCCCTGGACCGAGTTGCCCATGAACAGGTCGCTGACCTTGCCGTCCTTGAGCCATTGCACCGGCTTGCCGTCCTTTTCCTGGCTGAACACCCAGCCACCTTGCGCAGCAACCATGCCATCGGGCTTGGACAGGCCGTCGATCATCACCTGGCGTGTGCCGTCGGCGGCGATGTGCAGGATGTTGCCCTGGTTGTCCTTCAGTTCCTGGCTCACCAGCAGTCCGCCGTCGGGCAGCGGCACCAGTGACGCGGCCTTCTTCACGTCCTCATGGAGAACGTCGTAGGACCAGCCCTTGGCGCTCTGCACCGGATAGAAGTCCTGCCAGATGAAGAAGCCGACAGCCGAGGCGACAACCAGGCTGGTGACGGAGAGGGCTACACGGAACACGGAGCGGGGCGGGCGTGTGGCGGTCAGGGACATGCAGCGGTGGCCAAGGCTGTGGGTGAGTCGGCGCTGTTACCTGTGTCTGGCGGGTGGCTTGCCTTCCTGGCGTCCAGCGTGCGGCCGGGCATGTTAACCAGACAGTTCAGTGTCGGGCTATAGCACCGAGGTACGTACTGTTTCACGTGATGTCCGGGACGCGACGTGCCGAATAGTCGTGTAGTGGACAGTACTGGGACGAATGTGCCGCTAAATCGCCGGATCGGAGCGATAAATTGCCGCTGTCTGCAGTTTTTGTATCAATTTCCCATGTATGCGGGAGAACTGGGAAGAAAGTCTGATGGCCATTGGCCTACAATCGCTGTGTCCTTTGCTGAGGACAATCCAGACGGCTGTTGCGAACAGGAAGTCCGCAACAGCCGTTTTCTTTTCCGCGCCTTATTGCACCGCGCGCGTCGTCCGAATCGCTTCCAGCCTTTGCAACTGGGCCGGCGCATTGCGCAGGAAGGTATCGACCTGGCTGGCATCCGTCGGCTTGCCGAACAGAAAACCCTGCGCACAATCGCATCCCAGTTGCTGCAGGTAACGAAGCTGAGCCGTGTTCTCCACGCCTTCCGCGATCACCCGCAAGCCCAGTTCACGACCTAGCACCAAGGTGTGCTGCAGCACGATCAGGCGACGTGGATCGCCATGATTCATATCGGCGAGCAGGTGGCGATCGAGCTTCAGCTCGGTGAAGGGCAACTGCATCAGACGCTGCAGTGTCGAGTGACCACAGCCAAAGTCGTCGATGGCCAGGCCGCAGCCCAGCAGCCGGAGGCGCAGCACGTTTTCCAGGCTGAGGGCGGGCGAGTGCAGCGGCGAGGACTCGGTCAGTTCGAAGGTGATGCGCCTGGGGTCGATATCCAGCGCGCGCAGGTGGCGCTCCACGGCGGCAGCGAAGCCGAGCCGTGCGATCTGTTCGGTTTCCAGGTTGAAGGACAGCTTCAGTTCAGGGTCACCGTGGATGCGCAGAGACTCGATGGCCTGGCGCATCAGCTCGAACAGCATGCCGTCCAGTTGGCCCGCTCGACGCAGGGCCGGGATGAAGTCGCCGGGAGCACGAATCACACCATCGTCCTGCTGCCAACGTGCCAGCACCTCGAATCCGTAGACCTGCTGGGTGGTGACGTTGACCTTGGGCTGCAGGTAGGCACGCAACCTGCCGTGCGCAGGCAAGCGGGCGTTTGCGTCGACGTTGCTCGCGTCCGCGCCAACCAGGGAGGGCCCACTCGGGTCACTCGAAGGCTGGACTTCGCTGAGCAGCCGGCGAAGGCGCTCCAGGGTTGCTGCCTCGTTGCCCAGCCAGAACATCTTCATACCCTGCAACTGCAGCAGACGGGAGAGGGCGCTTCGCGTGTCCGGTGCCATTTCCCCACTGACGATCACATCGTGGGCCAGGCGCTCGCGGGCTACGGTCTGGATAAATTCCAGGCGATCCATGGGATCGACGCGCATGTCGCAGATCAGCAGGTGGACGCTGCCCTGGCTGCGCAGTCGGTCCAGCGCGGCGGCGCTGCTGGATGTCTCCGACAGGAAGCTGTAGCCCAGATGATGCAATGCGATGACTGTGGTCGACCGGCGCAGGCCGGAGGCCTGGAGCACGAGCGCGGAGAGCTGAGGCATGATGGTTTCTCACGGAAGACAGGCTCGCTTCATTCTCGAAAACGGCGTCTCGTCTGTGAGGCGGAGCATTCCAGTTTCTATGTCAGGTAAATCCGACTCCTGGGAACTGTCCTCATTCCTGCCCATCGGTCACGCGCGCTGTGTGTATTGCGGCGCGTCAACAGGCCTGCAGAAGATCTCGAAGAAGTTCGAGCGCTGGACAGGTTCAAGCCTGCCTCAGGTCAGTTTCACGTCGACGTTCCGGGACTACAACGGAAGCACCGACCCGCCAGGGCCATCTCGGAAGGAGTCGAATCATGAAGCATCTACGTCACGTGGAGGGCGGGGCAGGCGACGGCAAGGTCGGTCTGTTCGGCCTCACCTCACTCATCGTCGGCAGCGCGATTGGCTCGGGCATCTTCGCCCTGCCCGCCACGCTCACCGGCGGCGCCGGCGCCCTCGGGATCCTCTGCGGCTGGGCCATCGTGGCCTTCGGCATGCTCTCGCTGGTGTCGGTGTACCGGAACCTCACCCTGCGCCAACCCGACATCGACGACGGCATCTACGGTTGGTCCAAGGCCGGCTTCGGCCACATCGGCGGCTTCATCGGCGCATACGGCCACGGCGCCGGCGATGCGATCGGCAACGCTTCCTACCTGGTGGTGATCTTCAGCGCACTGGGCGCCTTCGGGATCTTCTCCTGGTTCGGTGACGGCACCACCTGGCCCGCCATCTTCGCGGCCTCGGCACTGCTCTGGGTGATCAACGCGCTGGTGCTGCGCGGAGTGAAAACCAGCACCACGGTGAACAACGTCGCCACCGTCGCCAAGGTGGTGCCCATCGTGCTGTTCCTGGGACTGGCGATCTATCACTTCGACAGCCGCGTGTTCCTCACCGACTTCCGTGGCCAGAGCCACGGCACATCGATCTTCGAACAGAGCAAGACAGTGCTGCTGGCGGCCATGTGGACGCTGATCGGCCTGGAGTCCGGCACCATCTACGCCACTCGCGCGCGCAAGCTGTCGGACGTGGCCAAGGCCTCCACTCTGGGGGCCATCATCGTTTCGCTGCTGCTGGTCGGTACCTCGGTACTGGCACTGGGTATCCTGCCTGCCGCGCAGATCACCCAACTGCACCAGCCATCCATGGCCGGGCTGATGGCCGCGATGGTCGGCCCGTGGGGCGGCATGCTGATCAATATCTGCCTGATCGTTTCCGTGGTCGGTGCACTGATCGCCTGGGTCGCCCTGAGCGCCGAGGAAGTGATGCTGTCCGGGCGGGGCCATAGCGCCACCGGGTGGCTCGGTCGGCTCAATGCCAACGGTGCGCCGCGCAACGCCATGTGGCTCACCACCGGGATTGCCCAGGCCATGATGCTGGTGGCCGGTTTCAGCCATGCCGGCTACCTCGCGCTGCTGTCGTTCTCCACGTCGCTGGCGCTGATTCCCTATCTGCTGTCCTCGATGTACGCCTTCAAGAGCGCCTGCAACGGGCGCGGCTATGAAGGCGCCAACGCGCACGGCCGTCATGGGGAAATGGCTCTGTCGGCCTTCGCCGTGTGCTTCGTGCTGTTCATGCTCTACGGCGCAGGCCTGAAATACGTGCTGCTGGCCGCCGTGGTCTGGGCTGTCGGCCTGCCGCTGTTCATCCTCGGCAAACGCGAGCAGCGGGCGAAACTCAGCGCCGTGGAGTGGATCGTCTGCCTCGCCGTGATCGCCATGGCCCTGGCCGGCCTGCTCGGTCTGTGGTCGGGCCATCTGGTCCTGTAAGCCTTCGCTCTGGACTCCGCCCACCTGAACCCGGCGGGCGGAGTCGTTTCGACTCCAGTCGATTTTTCTGGCTGCCCGGTCCCCAGTTTCAGCCCCCGCACACTCTGGTCTGCGCCTTCTCGGTGGCACAAGCCGGTGAAACCCGAGGTCGACCCTCGTGGTCCCACATGTTAGGGTCCTTGGGCTCCCTTTCACGTCCGCGCCGGCTCCCCACGGCCGCGCGGCACGCCCTGAACATGGAGAAATGGCTCATGTCACGTCCTGTACCACGGGGACCTGTCGACACGGCCATGGTCCCGCATAGCGAGGCCTCAGCCACTGCGCTGCTGAACCTCTGGCTCAGCCGACCTCAGCAGATTGCACTGTTCCTGGATGTCGACGGAACCCTTCTGGACATCGCCGAATCACCCGACGCGGTCGCCGTACCGCACGGGCTGCTCGATGCGCTCACACACCTGCATCGCGGACTCGACGGTGCCCTGGCCCTGATCAGCGGCCGCCCGATCGAAGAACTCGACCGGCTCTTCCAACCCTTGCGCCTCGCCGCCAGCGGCGGCCATGGCGCCCACTGGCGCGAGAGCGGCGACAGCCCGCTGCGCCACACCACCAAGGACCTGCCCGCCTGTGTGCGAGTGCGGTTGAACGCCCTGGCGAACCGACATATCGGCGTCCATGCCGAGGACAAGGGCAGCAGCTACGCGCTGCACTACCGCTCTGCCCACTCGTTGGCTGCGGACCTGCGCGGCGAGCTGCAGGCGTTGCTGCGCGCGCCCGAAGGCGCCGGGCTGCGACTGCTCAATGGCAAGCACGTCTACGAAGTCGTTCCCGAGGGGATCGACAAGGCCCGGGCGATCCAGCGGCTGCTGGGTACGCCGGGCTTCTCCGGACGCCTGCCGCTGTATATCGGCGACGACGTCACCGACGAACCCGCTATCGCGCTGATGCCCGCCCTGGGCGGTCTCGGCCTGTCCGTCGGGCGAGCCTTGCCCGGCGCCAGCGCGGTGTTCAGCGACGCGGCGCAAGTCCGTGAAGCACTCATGCAAGCAGCAAGAGGAAGCCACTGATGACGAACCGGCACGACGGTGCTCTGGAACTGGGCCTGATCGGCAATTGTCGGGTGGCCGCCCTGGTCAACCCGCAGGCGCGACTGGTCTGGTGGTGCTACCCGAACTTTGACAGCGATCCCGCGTTCTCCCGGCTGCTGGCCGGCGATGACGAGAAAGGCTTTGCCGATGTGGTGCTGGAGAACCAGGTCAGCAGTACATCCGACTACCAGCGCAACACGGCAATCATCACCACCGTGTTGCGCGACGACAGCGGCGGGGCGGTGCGCATCACCGACTTCGCCCCGCGGTTCCTGCAGCACGGCCACCTCTATCGCCCAGCGCAACTGTGCCGGCTGATCGAGCCCATCGAAGGCGTACCCAAGATCGTCCTGCGTGTGCGGCCGACCCATGGCTACGGCAAGCCCAGCCGGGGCACCGCCGGTTCCAGCCATATTCGCTATCTGGAGGGCGAGGAGCCGCTGCGCCTGACCACCGATGCGCCGCTGGCCTACATCCAGCACGAAACTCCGTTTGCCCTGCGTCACCCGGTGAGCCTGGTGATCGGACTCGACGAACCGCTGGGCAATGCGCCGGGCGAAGTCGTGCTCGATTACCTCAAGCGCACCCAGAACCACTGGCACGACTGGGTGCGCGGGCTGGCCATCTGCTTCGAATGGCAGTCAGTGGTGATCCGCTCGGCCATCACGCTGAAATTGTGCAATTTCGAGGACACCGGGGCGATCATCGCCGCCGCCACCACCTCCGTGCCGGAGGCGCCGGACTCCCAGCGCAACTGGGACTACCGCTACTGCTGGCTGCGTGACGCCTATTTCGTGATCCTCGCGCTCAATCGCCTGGGGGCCACGCGGACCATGGAGGGCTACATCGACTTCATTACCACGGTGGCCAGCGGTGATGCCGCACTCAAGCCGCTGTACGGGATCATTCCGAACCAGGACCTCACCGAGCGTGTCGAACCGGACCTCGCCGGTTTCCTCAACCATGCACCGGTGCGTGTCGGCAACCAGGCGGTGGACCAGAACCAGCACGACGTCTTCGGCTCGGTGGCCCTGGCGGTGTTGCAGAGCTTCGTCGACGAGCGCCTGCCCAATCCCAGCCGCGAGGGCATGCTGCAGTTGCTGGAGAGCCTCGCGGCGAAGGCCGTACACGCGGCCTTCGAGCCGGATGCCGGTATCTGGGAATACCGTGGCCGCCAGCGCATCCATACCCACTCCGCGCTGCTTTGTTGGGTTGCCTGCGATCGCGTAGCACGCATCGCCAAGCGCCTGGGGCGCAGCGAGGACGCCGGAGTCTGGATGGATAAGGCAGCCAACCTGCGCGAGCGCATCCTGGCCGAGGCCTGGAGCGAGACGAAGCAGTGCTTCACCGGCGCCTTCGGTCATGACGATCTCGATGCCAGCGTGCTGCTGATGAACGAGTTGGGCCTCATCGAGGCGGACGATCCGCGCTTCATTGCGACGGTCGAGTGCATCGGCCGTGAGCTCAACGTCAACGGACAGATGCTGCGCTACGCCGCGGCAGATGACTTCGGCGTGCCGGAGACGGCCTTCCTGGTGGTGAAGTTCTGGTACCTCGATGCGCTGGCGGCTATCGGCCGCGTCGACGAGGCGCGGCAGCTGTTCGAGCAACTGATCGCCGCGCGCAACCGTTACGGGCTGCTCTCGGAGGACCTGCACCCGGACACCGGCGAGCTCTGGGGGAACATTCCGCAGACCTACTCCATGGCCGGGCTGATCAACTCCGCCATGCGTCTTTCCATTGGCTGGGAGGACGGTCTATGCCGCGCCTCGTGGTGATATCCAACCGGGTCGCGATCCCCGATGAAAACGGCCCGGCGCCTGGCGGGCTGGCGGTGGCGGTAGACGCTGCCATGCGCAACCGCGAGGGCATCTGGTTCGGCTGGAGCGGCGAGAAGGCCGAGGAGCCGGGCCCGCCGACCATGGTGCAGCGCGACAATCTGCAGTACGTCCTCACCGACCTGCATCCGCAGGACTTCGACGAGTACTACAACGGTTTTGCCAACCGCGTGCTCTGGCCGATCCTGCATTACCGGGT
Organism: Pseudomonas sp. BB438; assembly: GCF_057180225.1. Taxonomy (NCBI): domain Bacteria; kingdom Pseudomonadati; phylum Pseudomonadota; class Gammaproteobacteria; order Pseudomonadales; family Pseudomonadaceae; genus Pseudomonas; species Pseudomonas sp. BB438. Next base: position 3,799,827 of record NZ_CM170001.1, on the reverse strand, counting down.
GGACCTGGCCGAGTTCAACGAAGCCGAGTTTGGCGGCTACCAGCGGGTCAACGAGTTCTTCGCCGAGCGCCTCAGCCCGCTGCTGGAAGACGATGATGTCCTCTGGGTCCACGACTACCACCTGATTCCGCTGGCCCTGGCCTTGAGGCAGCGCGGGCACGCCAATCGCATCGGCTTCTTCCTGCACATTCCGATGCCGCCGGCCGACCTCATCACCGCGCTGCCGCACCACGACGAATTGATCCGCGCGCTCACCGAGTACAACCTGATCGGCTTCCAGACCGAGAATGACGCCAGCAACTTCGCCCGCTACCTCACGCGGGTGGTCGGGGCGGCGACGCCCGATGGCCGCCGATACCACCTGGAGGACCAGCATTTTCGCGTCGGCGTGTTCCCGGTGGGCGTGGACGCCGCTGGTTTTCGTCAGCTCGCCGAGGAGGCCTCGCAGAGCCAGGCCGCCGAGGACTTGCGCGAAAGCCTGGGTGGCCGGGCGCTGATGGTGGGTGTAGACCGGCTCGACTATTCGAAGGGCATCGTCAATCGGTTGGACGGCTACGAGCGCTTCCTGGAGCGCAACCCCGCCTGGCATAACCGCGTGACCTGCCTGCAGATCTCGCCGGGGAGCCGCCAGGATATCCCCGAGTACGCCGACATCGACGCCGCCGTGAGCGCGCGGGTAGGGCACATCAATGGCCGCTTCGGCGCCGTGTCCTGGGTGCCGCTGCGTTATGTGGCGCGCAATCACCAGCGCGCGGACATCGCCATGGTCATGCGCCGTGCGCGGATCGGCCTGGTGACGCCACTACGGGACGGGATGAACCTGGTGGCCAAGGAATTCGTCGCCGCCCAGGACCCGGACGACCCCGGCGTGCTGATCCTCTCCCAGTTCGCCGGCGCCGCGGCCGAACTGGGCGGCGCGCTGATCATCAACCCCCATGACCGCGACGCCCTGGCCGATGCCATGCAACAGGCCCTGCGCATGCCGCTCAAGGAGCGCCAGGCACGCCACCGGGATATGTATGCGGTGCTGGAGGCCAACGACATCCGCTTCTGGGGGCCGAGTTTCATCGACGCGCTGACGCGGCCGGGCAGGGCGTTGAATTGGCTGTCGAACCACTACCTCGGCCACTGAAACGCAAAACCCCGCCTTGGCGGGGTTTTCTTCATGCATGCAACGACTAGGGCGTGGGTTTCTTGCCCTCGGACTTGGCCCATTGCGACTTCCGCTCGACCTTCACTGCCAGTTGGCCAACGGGGATTTCCTGGATTTCGCCACCTTGGGAGAGGAAAGCGGCAATCTTTTCATCAAGCTCCGAACGTTCGCGAATCAGCTGTGAATCAGTCATGAAGTCACCTTTGCGTTGGGCGCCAAACCGGCCCGGCCAGCCTACACGTCTTTCGCCAATTTCGCCGAGATAGCTCGACCATTTGTCAAAATCACCGCCCGTCGTGAAAAAAAGCTATGAATCGGCGCCAAACCTTGTATTCTGCATGGGCTGCCTGCCCAGTAACGAGTTCCGCGACTTGATGTTCTTCTACAAGATGCTCCATCTCCTCGGCACCTCTTCACTACGCATTCAGCTCATCGCCGGTCGGCATTCGGCCGGCCTTTAGCATTTCTTTAGGAGACAACATCATGTCCGATCGTCAAAACGGCATCGTCAAGTGGTTCAACGCTGAGAAGGGCTTCGGCTTCATCACCCCGGAAAGCGGCCCGGACGTATTCGTTCACTTCCGTCAGATCGAAGGCAACGGCTACAAGTCCCTCGACGAAGGCCAGAAGGTCAGCTTCGTTGTGACTGCTGGCCAGAAAGGCCCGCAAGCTGAACAAGTTCGCGCTGTCTAATCGACATCGCTGACGAAAGAGCCCCGCTTCGGCGGGGCTTTTTTTTGCCTGCGATTTGCTCCGCTTTCCTTTGCGGCGCCCAAAGAAAAACGCCCGGTGCAGTGCACCGGGCGTTTTTCGTGGCTGGGGGCTGGGCGCTCAGGTCATTCCTGCTGCGGGTCGAACTGCTTGTCGCGGATCAGCAGGGCGGGGATCACGCCGCAGATGAAGTACGCCGCGCCCATCACCAGGAAGCCCACGCCAATGGACATCTGGGTAGCGAGGAAGCCGATCACCGCCGGGGCGATGGCTGCGCCGATGCGACCGATATTGTACGCACCGCCCACTGCCGTGCCGCGGAAGGCGGCGGCGAAGCTTTCGGTCATGTAAGTCGCATTCACGCCGTACGGGATGCCGTAGAGGAAGCCGAACACTACCAGCATCCAGAGAATGTTCTCGGGGCTGTGGAACAGCACGATCACCGGCAGGAACACGGCGGTACCCAGGGCGCCGAAGGAGAACACGGTGCGGCGGCCGAACCAGTCGGCGGCGACGCCGGCCAGTACCTTGCCGAGGATCATCGCGGCGTAGGTGCCCACCAGGTAGGCGGTCATGGCCTTGAAGTTCATGCCCATCTCGGTTTCCAGGTACGACGGCATCCAGTTGTTCACGCCGTAGTAGCCGAACTGCAGGAATCCGGCGGTGAGCGCCCAGAACAGGAACATGCGGCTGGCTCGCGGGTCAGCGAAGATCTGGCGGAAGGCATTCTGACGCGGAGCGGCGGTGGTTCCGACAGGAGCGCCGGCCTTGCGCTGCTGGCGTTCGGCCTGTGCCTGGACCCAGGCTGCGGGTTCCGGGATCAGCTTGCGCATGGCGATGGCCAGCACCACCGGGATGATGGCGATGTAGAACAGGTAGCGCCAGCCGTGGTCCGGCAGGATCCAGCCGGCCAGCAGGGTAGCGACGATGTAGCCGACCGACCAGCCGGCCTGCAGGGTGCCCAGCACGGTGGTGCGGTACTTGGTGGGCACGTACTCGGCCATCAGTGTGTTGCAGGCCACGTACAGTGCGCCGAGGCCCAGCGAGGCGACGAAGCGCGCCGCGGCGAACTGCCAGTAATTGTGGGTGAGACCGAGGACCGCGGTGCCGACGGAGAACAGCACGATGGTCCAGACCACCGTCCTGACCCGGCCGAAGCGATCACATGCCCAGCCGCCGTAGATGCCGCCGAAGGCCATGCCGGCCAGGGTGACGCTGCCCAGGCTGCCGGCCTGGAGGTTGCTCAGGCCGAACTCGGCCTTGAGGCTGGTGAGGCTGTAGGACAGCAGCATCAGGTCCGCGCCATCGATCAGCAGACCGAGGAAGCAGAAGGCGAAGACCAGGATCCAGGTCTTGCTCTGGGTGGCGGCGCTCGCAGCCGGTGCGGAAGCAGTGTTTTCCATGAACGAATTACCTGTTGTAGTTGTTGGCGGACCGGCGTGCCGATCCTCGGTAAGCGTGTGGCAGGTGCTTTGGGGTGGCGGCGCGAGGTGCGTGGCCCCGTGCCGCTCTGGTGGGATCAGCCCTGAGCTTCGCGGATCATGTTGCGGGCGATGATCACCTGCTGGATCTGCGTGGTGCCCTCGTAGAGTCGGAACAGGCGGACGTCGCGGTAGAAGCGCTCGATGGCGTACTCGCTGACGTAGCCGGCACCGCCGTGGATCTGGACGCAGCGATCAGCAACGCGGCCGCACATCTCGGTGGCGAACATCTTCGCGCAGGAGGCTTCGGTGCTGACGTTGCGGCCCTCATCGCGCTTGCGCGCTGCGTCCAGCACCATGCAGCGGGCGGCGTAGATCTCGGCCTTGCTGTCGGCGAGCATCGCCTGGATCAGCTGGAACTCGGCGATCGGCTGGCCGAACTGCTTGCGCTCCAGGGCGTACTTCAATGCGTCGTCGAGCATGCGCTCGGCGGCGCCGACGCTCAGCGCGGCGATGTGCAGGCGGCCCTTGTCGAGCACCTTCATGGCAGTCTTGAAGCCCACGCCTTCCACGCCGCCGATCAACTGGCCGGCGGGGATGCGCACGTTGTCGAAGATCACGTCGCTGGTGTGCGCGCCTTTCTGGCCCATCTTGTGGTCCGGCTTGCCCAGGGAGATGCCCGGGGTGCCGCGTTCGACGATGAACGCGCTGATACCGCCGGATCCCTTGATTGCCGGATTGGTGCGCGCCATCACGGTATAGATGCCGGCGTGCGGGGCGTTGGTGATGAAGCGCTTGGTGCCGTTGAGCACATAGCAGTCGCCATCGCGCACGGCGGTGGTCTTCAGCGAGGCGGCGTCGGAGCCCGAGTCCGGCTCGGTCAGGCAGAAGGCGCTGAGCAGTTCGCCGCTGGCGAGCCTGGGAAGGTAGTGGGCTTTCTGCTCCGGCGTGCCGTCGATGAGGATGCCGATGGAACCGATGCCGTTGTTGGTGCCGATATAGGAGCGGAAGGCGGGGGAGGTGCGGCCGAGTTCAAAGGTGATGTTCACCTCTTCTTCCATGGTCACGCCCAGGCCGCCGAATTCTTCGGGGATGGTCAGGCCGAACAGGCCCATCTCGCGCATCTGCTGGACGATGTCCTGCGGGATCGCGTCGGTCTCGGCGACCTCGTTCTCCCGCGGGATCAGCACTTCGCCGACGAACTGGTGGATGGAGTCCAGAAGTATCTGCAGCGTTTCTGGGTCTCGGATCATGTGCACTCCTCAAAGGCCCGCGAGCGGGCCTGTCTTCCGAGGCACCGTCACCCGAGATTCAGCGAGCGGCGGCACCTATGTTGTTGACCATGTTGATCAGGCGGGGCCCGATGTCGTCCTCGAGCTTCTCGCGTGTCAGCTGGAAGCTCGGGCCGCCGCAGTTGAAGGCCAGGAGCCCGTACTGCGGATGTACCAAGGGCACGGCGACGGAGTTGACGTCGCGGTGCCATTCGCCGATCGACAGGCAATAGCCATAATCGGTGAAGTCCCTGAAGGCGCGGTCCAGACCCTTGCGGATGGCCGGCCAGTTTTCCGGTTCGCGTTCGCGAATGTGCTCGAGCAGGAATTCCCGCTCGTTCTCCGGCATCGCCGCGAGGCACGCGCGGCCCACCGAACTCGCCGCCAGCGGCAGGTAACTGCCGATCTGCCGGCGCATCGTCATGTTTCCCTGTCCCTGGACCACGTCCAGGTACACCATCTGCAGACGGTCGCGGGCAGCCATGGCCACCGCCGCCTGGGCGTGGTTGGCCAGTTCCTCCATCAGCGGATGGGCCACCGCCCGGATCGACAGGTTCGACAGCATCGCGTAGCCGAAGCCCAGCACGCCGACGTCCAGCTGGTACTTGCCCGAATGCACCTCACGCTTGAGACAACCCAGGCGCATCAGGGTGTTGGTCAGGCGTGTCACGGTCGGCTTGGGCAGGTCGGTCTTGCGGGCCAGGTCCTGGTTGCTCAGCACGTTTTCCCGTGGCGTGAAGCAGCGCAGGATCTCCAGGCCGCGAGCCAGGGCCGTCACGAACTGGCCGCTGTTTTCCTCGTCGCTCAGTGCCGTGGCGGGGTCATACAGTCCCCGTTCCAGCAGGCCGATCTCACCTTCGTTTTTCGTCGGCGCAGCCGAGTCCATCTCCGTCTTGTTGCGGCGCATGGTAGAACCCCTATTCACGGAAAATCAATAAAATAAAATACAGTTTCGTCAAGCGAAATTGTAATGGCTCTGAACCAGTTAGTACAGGAGTGGCCGTAAAAATATTCAAGGCCTTGGTTTTAAAGGCTTTCAGAGGGTGCGTTGATCATCCCCGTTTACAGGCTGGATTCGGTGTCACTATGATGAAATCGAAATACGGAATGTAGTTTCGTCAGGCGAAACAATTGTGAGGTCAAAGCTCCAATGAATACCAGCGTGGTTCATCTCGATATCCAGGCCGATGGCGTGGCGGTTGTCCGCATCGATCGTCCGGAAGCCAGGAACGCCCTCAATGCCGCCGTGCGCCAGCAACTGGCCGAGCACTTTCGCGCCCTGAGCGACAACGCGACGGTTCGCGCCGTCGTGCTCACCGGGGGAGAGGAGTGCTTCGTCGCCGGGGCCGACATCCGCGAATTCGCCCAGGCCAGCCCCATCGAGATGTACCGCCGCCATACCGAGCTGTTGTGGGAAGCCATTTCGCGCTGCCCCAAACCGATTATCGCCGCGGTCAACGGCTTTGCCCTGGGCGGCGGCTGCGAGCTGGCGATGCACTGCGACATCATCGTTGCCGGTGAGTCGGCACGCTTCGGCCAGCCGGAAGTGAAGCTCGGCCTGATGCCCGGTGCCGGCGGCACCCAGCGGCTGATCCGCGCGGTGGGCAAGTTCCAGGCGATGCGCATTGCGCTGACCGGCTGCCTGATCAAGGCGCCGGAGGCCCTGGCCATCGGCATGCTCAGCGAAGTGGTGGAAGACGCGCGCACGCTGCCGCGCGCGCTGGAGCTGGCCGCCGAAATCGCCGCGCTGCCGCCGCTGGCCGTGGCGCAGATCAAGGAAGTGATGCTTGCCGGCGCGGACCTGCCGCTGGACAGCGCCCTGACCCTGGAGCGCAAGGCCTTCCAGCTGCTGTTCGATTCGAAAGACCAGAAGGAGGGGGCCGCTGCCTTCCTGGAAAAACGCCAAGCCAGCTTCCTGGGGGAATGAGCATGACCCTTTCGTTAGGTATCGAGCGCATTGAGCGCATGGCCATCGTCGGCACCGGCGTCATGGGCAGCGGCATCGCCCAGATCGCCGCCCAGGCCGGCATCCAGGTGAAACTCTTCGACGCCCGCGACGGCGCTGCGCAAGCGGCCCGCGATAACCTCGGCCGGACCCTCGCCAAGCTGGCGGAGAAGGGCAAGATCACTGCCGCGGAGGTGGACGCCACCCTCGCGCGCCTGCTGGTCGCCGGCTCCCTGGACGAGCTGGCCGATTCCGACCTGGTGGTCGAGGCGATCATCGAGCGGCTGGACGCCAAGCAGGCGCTGCTGGCCGAGCTGGAAGCGGTGGTCGGCGCCGAGTGCATCCTCGCCACCAACACCTCGTCGCTATCGGTCACCAGCATCGCCCGTGGCTGCCAGCATCCGCAGCGTGTGGCGGGCTTCCACTTCTTCAACCCGGTGCCGCTGATGAAGGTGGTCGAGGTGATCGACGGCCTGGCCAGCGACCCGCAGGTCGGCGACAGCCTGGTCGCGCTCGCCGCGCGCATGGGCCATCGCGGCATCCGCGCCAAGGACACTCCCGGCTTCATCATCAACCACGCCGGCCGCGCCTACAGCACCGAAGCGCTGCAGATGCTCAAGGAGGCTGTCGCCGAGCCGGCTGATATCGACCGCATCCTGCGCGAGGGGCTGGGCTTCCGCATGGGGCCGCTGGAGCTGTTCGACCTCACTGCGCTGGATGTCTCGCACCCGGTGATCGAGTCCATCTACAACCAGTTCTACCAGGAACCGCGCTATCGCCCGGCGGCGCTGACCCGGCAGATGCTCGAGGCCGGCTTCGTCGGTCGCAAGGTCGGGCGTGGTTTCTATCGCTATGCCGACGGCAAGATGATCGACCCGCCTGCGCCGCAACCGGTGCCGAACGTCGCCGTGCTCCCGCCGGTATGGATCGGCGCGGAGAACGATCAGGATCGCGAAGCGCTCGGCGAACTGCTGAAGACGCTGGGCGCAAACCTGGAGCAGGGCGCCCAACCGAGCAGCGACGCGCTGTGTCTGCTCGCTCCCTATGGCGTCGACGCCACCACGGCCTGCCAGACCTTCGGCACCGACCCGGCGCGAACGGTCTGCATCGACCTGCTGCTGGACCTGCAGCGCCACCGCTGCCTGATGCAGAACCCGGCGACTTCCACCGCCATGCGTGACGCCGCCCATGCGCTGCTCGCGGCTGACGGCGTGGGTGTCACGCTGATCAATGACAGCGTCGGCTTCGTTGCCCAGCGCGTACTGGCGCTGATCGTCAACCTGGGCGGCGACATCGTCCAGCAGCGCATCGCCAGCGTCGATGACCTCGATGAAGGCGTGCGCCGCGGCCTGGGCTATCCGCAAGGCCCGCTGGCCTGGGGCGACAGCGTCGGCCCGGCGCGCCTGCTGACCATTCTCGAACGCATGACCGGCCTGACCGGCGATGCCCGCTACCGCCCCGGCCCCTGGCTGCGTCGCCGCGCCGCGCTGGGCTTGTCGCTGCGCCATGCCGAGCCCGCGCTGGGCTGAAGCCCGGCGTCCACCTCTTTCCAGGAGACCTCCATGCTCAATGCCTTTATCTATGCCGGCCTGCGTACCCCCTTCGGCCGCCACGGCGGCGCTCTCGCTCCAGTGCGCCCGGACGACCTGATCGCCCAGGTGATCCGCGAGCTGCTGGCCCGCACCAACGTACCGGGCGAGGTCATCGAGGACGTGATCCTCGGCAACACCAACCAGGCCGGTGAAGACAGCCGCAACATCGCCCGCCATGCCGCGCTGCTCGCCGGCCTGCCGGTGACCGTGGCGGGCCAGACGGTGAACCGCCTGTGCGCCAGCGGGCTGGCTGCCGTCATCGACGCGGCGCGCGCTGTGACCTGTGGCGAAGGCGAACTGTTCGTCGCTGGCGGTGTGGAAAGCATGTCCCGCGCGCCCTTCGTCATGGCCAAGGCCGAAGCCGCCTACAGCCGCGACCTGACGGTATTCGATAGCACCATCGGCGCGCGCTTCCCCAACCCGAAGATCATCGCCGGGTTTGGCAACGACACGATGCCGGAGACCGGCGACAACGTAGCCCGCGAGTTCGGCATCAGCCGCGAACAGGCCGACCGTTTCGCCGCCCGTTCCCAGGCCAACTTTGAAGCCGCCCGTCAGGCCGGTTTCTTCGCTGGGGAAATCCTGCCGGTCAGCGTCCCCACCGGACGCAAGACGCCGCCGAACATCGTCGAGCAGGACGAACATCCGCGTCCGTCTTCCGACGAAGCCGCGCTGGCGCGCCTGAAGCCGCTGTCCGAAGGCGGCGTGGTCACCGCCGGCAACGCATCCGGCGTCAACGACGGCGCGGCTGCGCTGCTGATCGGCTCCGCTGCGGCGGGTGAGCGCCACGGCCTCAAGCCACTGGCGCGGATTCTCTCGGCCGCAGCGGTCGGCGTGGAGCCGCGCATCATGGGCGTCGGCCCGGTAGAGGCGATCAACAAGGCGCTTGCCCGCGCCGAACTGACCCTGGCCGACATGGACATCATCGAGATCAACGAAGCCTTCGCCTCCCAGGTGCTCGGTTGCCTGCACGGCCTGGGCGTGGACTTCGACGATCCGCGGGTCAACCCCAATGGTGGCGCCATCGCCGTCGGCCACCCGCTGGGCGCTTCCGGCGCGCGGCTGGCGCTGAGTGTCGCGCGACAGCTGCAGCGCAGTGGTCAACGCTATGCGGTGATCAGCCTGTGTATCGGCGTGGGCCAGGGGCTCGCCATGGTTATCGAGCGCGCCTGAGCGCGCCAGCGAGGAATTGAAGATGGGTGCTTTGAGCGGATACCGCGTACTCGACCTCAGCCGCGTGCTGGCCGGCCCCTGGTGCGGCCAGGTGCTGGCCGACCTGGGCGCGGAAGTGATCAAGATCGAACGCCCTGGCGTGGGTGACGACACTCGCGGCTGGGGCCCGCCCTACATGAAGGCCGCCGACGGCTCGGACAGCAGCGAGGCGGCGTACTACCAGTCCACCAACCGCAACAAGCTGTCGGTGGCGCTGAACCTGGCGACGCCCGAAGGCCAGGCGCTGGTGCGTGCGCTGGCCTGCGAGTGCGACGTGCTGATCGAGAACTACAAGGCCGGTTCGCTGGCCAAGTACGGGCTGGATTACGAGAGCCTGTCGAAGGTCAATCCGCGCCTGGTCTACTGCTCCATCACCGGCTTTGGCCAGACCGGCCCGCGGGCCGAGGAGCCCGGCTACGACTTCATCATCCAGGGCATGGGTGGGTTGATGAGCATCACCGGCGAGAAGGACGGCGTGCCCGGTGCCGGTCCGCAGAAGGTCGGTGTCGCCGTGTCCGACGTCATGACCGGCCTGTACTCGGTGGTCGCCATCCAGGCCGCGCTGCTGGCGCGGGAGAAGACCGGTCGCGGCCAGCATTGCGACATGGCGCTGCTCGACGTGCAGGTCGCCATGCTCGGCAACCAGAGCCAGAACTTCCTCGCCACCGGCCGCTCGCCCGGCCGCCAGGGCAATGCCCACGTCAACATCGTGCCGTACCAGGTGTTCAGCGCGAGGGACATGGATTTCATCATCGCCTGCGGCAACGACAGCCAGTTCGTCTCGCTGTGCGACGCCATCGGCCTGCCCGAACTGCCGAAGGATCCGCGTTTCACCCGCAACGCCGACCGCGTGCGTAACCGCGACGTGATCGTCGGCAAGCTGGCCGAGCACTTCCAGGGCGACACCGCAGACAACTGGGTGCGCCGCATCCACGCGATGAAGGTGCCGGTCGGGGTGATCAACGATATCGGCCGCGCGCTGGACGAGCCGCAGGTGGTCGCCCGGGACATGCTGGTGGAGATTCCCCACGCGCAGAACCCTGCGTTCCGCATGGTCGGCAGCCCGCTGAAACTGTCCGAGACGCCGGTGGAATACCAGCGCCCGGCGCCCATGCTCGGCGAACACACCGACGAGGTGCTCAAGCGCCGCCTGGGGCTCGACGACGCGCGCCTGGCCGCGCTCAAGGCCGAGGGTGTGATCGAGCAACTCGGCAAGGCCTGAGTCCGTTCGCGAGCAGGCTCACTCCTGAGGGGCGTTCCCCCCATTGCTCTTCGCAGGCGTGGGCCTGCTCGCGAACCCATCCCAACCGCAGCGCCGTTGCAGTACGGCGCCAGGCAAGGAAACAACCGAATGAAAGTGCTGGTCGCGGTAAAACGCGTGGTCGATTACAACGTCAAGGTCCGCGTCAAGGCGGACAACTCCGGCGTCGATCTCGCCAACGTCAAGATGTCCATGAACCCCTTCTGCGAAATCGCCGTGGAAGAGGCAGTACGCCTGAAAGAGAAAGGCGTCGCCACCGAGATCGTGGCGGTCTCCGTCGGCCCGACCGCTGCCCAGGAGCAACTGCGTACCGCGCTGGCTCTGGGTGCCGATCGCGCCATCCTCGTTGAGGCCGTCAAGGGTGAGGGCAACGAAGAACTGAGCTCCCTGGCCATTGCCAAGGCGCTGAAAGCCATTGTCGACAAAGAGCAGCCGCAGCTGGTGATCCTCGGCAAGCAGGCCATCGACAGCGACAACAACCAGACCGGCCAGATGCTGGCTGCGCTGACCGGCTACGCCCAGGGCACCTTCGCCTCCAAGGTCGAAGTCGCTGGTGACAAGGTCAACGTCACCCGTGAAATCGACGGCGGCCTGCAGACCGTTGCCCTGAACCTGCCGGCAATTGTCACCACCGACCTGCGCCTGAACGAGCCGCGCTACGCGTCGCTGCCGAACATCATGAAGGCGAAGAAGAAGCCGCTGGACGTCCTCACTCCCGATGCGTTGGGCATCTCCACGGCCTCGACCGTGAGGACGCTCAAGGTGGAGGCGCCCGCTGCGCGCAGCGCCGGTATCAAGGTGAAGTCGGTGGCCGAACTGGTCGAGAAACTGAAGAACGAGGCGAAAGTAATCTGATGGCTATCCTGGTAATCGCTGAGCACAACAACGGCGCACTGGGCGCTGCCACCCTGAACACCGTCGCTGCCGCGCAGAAGATCGGTGGTGATGTCGTTGTTCTGGTCGCTGGCCAGAATGTCGGTGGCGTGGCCGAAGCCGCTGCCAAGATCGCTGGTGTTTCCAAGGTGCTGGTCGCCGACAACGCTGCCTACGCTCATCAGCTGCCGGAGAATGTGGCTCCGCTGATCGCTGAGCTGGGAAAGGGTTACAGCCACGTGCTGGCTGCCGCCACCACCAACGGCAAGAACTTCCTGCCGCGCGTTGCCGCCCTGCTGGACGTCGACCAGATTTCCGAGATCACCGACGTGGTTAGCGCCGATACCTTCAAGCGCCCGATCTACGCCGGTAACGCCATCGCGACCGTGCAGTCCTCGGCTGCCGTCAAGGTCATCACCGTGCGTGGCACCGGCTTCGACGCCGTCGCTGCCGAAGGTGGTTCCGCCGCTGTTGAAGCCGTTTCCGGCCCGGCTGACGCCGGCAAGTCTGCCTTCGTCGGCGAAGAGCTGGCCAAGTCCGACCGTCCGGAACTGACCGCTGCCAAGATCGTCGTTTCCGGCGGGCGCGGTATGGGCAATGGCGACAACTTCAAGATCCTCTACGCCCTGGCCGACAAACTGGGCGCTGCCGTCGGTGCTTCCCGTGCTGCCGTGGATGCTGGCTTCGTGCCGAACGACATGCAGGTCGGCCAGACCGGCAAGATCGTCGCTCCGCAGCTGTACGTAGCCGTCGGCATCTCCGGCGCCATCCAGCACCTGGCGGGCATGAAGGACTCGAAAGTGATCGTTGCGATCAACAAGGACGAAGAGGCGCCGATTTTCCAGGTCGCCGACTACGGCCTGGTTGCCGATCTGTTCGAAGCTGTACCGGAGCTGGAAAAGGCCGTCTGATTCAGCCCATCCCCTTGCCGGGCCAGCCAACACCGGCCCGGCGTTTTGCCAACACCTCAGTAGAAAGAAACAAGAACAATGCATACTCGTCGACTCCCTGTGCTGGTCTCCGGACTGGCGTTGCTGCCCCCGTTCGTCCACGCCGACTTCCTGGCCGACAGCAAGGCCAGCATCGAAACGCGTAACTTCTACTTCAACCGCGACTACCGCCAGAGTGGTGCTGCACAGTCGAAATCCGAGGAATGGGCGCAAGGCTTCCTGCTGCGCTACGAGTCCGGCTACACCGATGGCACCGTGGGTGTCGGCGTCGATGCGCTCGGCCTGCTGGGCCTGAAGCTGGACTCCAGCCCGGACCGTTCAGGCTCCGGCCTGCTGCCGTATTCCGCCAGCGACAAGCGCGCTGCCGATGACTACAGCGACCTCGGCCTGACCGCCAAGCTGCGCGTCTCCAAGAGCACTTTGAAGGTCGGCACGCTGCTGCCCAAGTTGCCGGTGGTGCAGTACAACGACACCCGCCTGCTGCCGCAGACCTTCCAGGGCGCGCTGGTGGAGTCGAAGGAGCTCGACGATCTCGACCTGCAGATCGGCCAGCTGCGCGAGGTGAAGCAGCGTGATTCGTCCAATGACGAAGACCTGTCGATGACCCGCGGCAACAAGCGCAACATCGTGGCCGGCAGCCACCTCACCAGCGACCGCTTCAACCTCGCTGGTGGCACCTACCGCTGGAGCGACCAGCTCAGCACCAGTTACCACTACGCCAACCTCGAAGACCTCTATCGCCAGCACTACGTGAGCCTGGTGCACACGCTGCCGATCGCCGAGGGCCAATCGCTGAAGTCCGACATCCGCTGGGCACGCTCCACCGACGACGGCGGCAGCAACGTCGACAACCGCGCGCTCAACGCCATGTTCACCTACAAGCTGGGCAACCAGGCGTTCGGCCTGGGCCTGCAGCGCATGTCCGGCGACACCGGCTTCGCCTACCTGTCCGGCACCGACCCGTACCTGGTCAACTACGTGCAGATCGGCGACTTCGCCAACAAGGACGAGCGCTCCTGGCAGCTGCGCTACGACTTCAACTTCGCCTCCTACGGGCTGCCCGGTCTGAGCCTGATGACCCGCTACCTGCGCGGTGACAACATCGACCTGCTGAACGGACAGGGCAACGGCAAGGAGTGGGAGCGCGACACCGACGTCGGCTACGTGGTGCAGAGCGGCCCGCTGAAGAACGTCGGCGTCAAGCTGCGCAACAGCACCTTCCGCAGCAGCTTCGGCAACGACATGGACGAAACCCGCTTCATCGTCAGCTACACCTTGCCGATCTGGTAAGTGCAGCCAGAAGCCTCCCGGTCCGCAGTGACCGGAGAGGCTTCGCTTCACGGGTATCCGGGCTCGGCGCGTGCCGGCCCGGAATACACCCGGGCGATCCTCCGGGACGAACGGCGTGAAATCCCGCGCTTGAGCGAGTGAAGGGATATTTCCGACGTGCTGGCTGTCTCACTGGCCGAGGAAAAGTCTGGTCAGGGCCTGTGCCCTCGGCTTATAAAGCCTTTTCGCCGCTGCAGACCCGCAAGGATGGCGGCCCCACGAGATCAAGGAACGATGATGCGACGAGTCACGATGATTCTGCTCGCTGCCGCCCTGTTGCAGGGCTGTGCGCACCGTAATACCGGCAATCAGTGCGAAGACAACTTCAGCACCTCGGGTGGTTTCATTGCCGGCAAGACCTACAACTCCAGCGTCGTATTCGACCACCTGGCTCCCGATAAGGCCTTCCACAACGCGCAGAAATCGCTGCTCAAGGAAGGCTTCTCCATCGATAGCGCAGACGACGAGCGCGGCATCATCTCCGCCCACCAGGGCGTCATCCTGAGCAGCCGCACGGCGCCGATGAGCATCGTGGTGGAGGAGGCCGGGAAGGGCAGCAAGGTCAGCTACATCTTCACCACCGCAGGTGGCATGTACACCACCGACGGCGTGGTGCGTGAAGGCTTCTGCCGCCTGGCGGACGGTATGCGCGAGTAGCGCTGACCGGGCAGCCACAGAAGTGGCGCCCGGTTCGCCATGATCTCCTCGTAGGATGGCTGGAACCCATGAGGTCCCCTGGGATTTCGCTTTGGTTTGACGCCATCGCGGACGGAGTTCGCTCCTACGCGCGGATCAGCGTTTCCACGAGGCGGCGCGTCAAGGGGGCGATGACCAGCACCAGCGGGAAGGCGACGCTCCAGCTGGTGATCCACGCGCCCAGCCAGAGCTGAGTGAATGCCGGGGCCAGGCCGACGGCACGCCAGGTGGAGAGCCCGGAGACCAGCAGAGTCATCACGCAGGACAGGATCAGCGCAAACAGCAGTGGGCCGTAGCGGCGGGCGATCATGCGTGGGCCTCCTGCGCGTGCTCGACCTGTGGCTGGTGCAGGCTGCCGAGGGTTTCGGCGATGTGCTGGCCGAACATCCGCGCGGTCTTCAGGTCGCCGGGACAGAAGTCCGCGGCGGTCTTGTCGGCCTGGGCCATCAGCCCGGACCAGGAGCCGAGGCGGTTGGCGGCGTCCTCGAGGGGCACGCCCAGGTGCTGCTCGGGAAGGATCGGATTGCCGGCCCAGAGCATGCCGTGCTGCATGCAGAAGGTGAACAGCGAAATCAGCGTGGACTGCTTGTCTCCCGCCGGCAGCGCCGAGACGGTAAAGCCGGCGGCAAGGCGGCCGCGCAACTTCTGCTGGCGCCACAAAGGCCCGGTGGCGTCCATCAGGGCTTTCAGCGGCGCCGAGACGCCGCCCAGGTAGGTGGGCGAGCCGAAGATCAGGCCGTGGTAGGCGAGCAGCGCTTGCGGCTGCTCGATCAATTCCTGCGCGTTGAGCAGGCGCACCTCGCACCCAGGCACCTGGCGGGCTCCGCTGGCGATGGTCTGGGCGATGCGCTCGGTACGGCCGCTGGCGCTGTGGTAGACGATGGCGATGGTTTTCATGGTGTCTCCGCAGGTTGTACACAAGGGGAAAGCCACGTGCGAATTGACCTCGACGGGCTTTGGCGTGAACCTACAAGTTCAAGCGAACTTGAAGTCAAGAGGTGCTCCATGGATATCGCTGACGTGGCCAGGCGTTCAGGCGTGCCGGCATCGACCCTGCGTTTCTACGAGGAAAAGGGGCTGATCGTCTCGCTCGCCAGGCCCGGCGCTCGCCGCCAGTTCGCAGCGCAGATTCTCGACCAGCTGGCGCTCATCAGTCTGGGGCAGTCGGCCGGGTTCAGCCTGGAGGAAATCCGCTCTATGTTTTCCGTCGACGGCGGGATGAGCATCGACCGGCAGATGCTGGCAGCCAAGGCGGACGAGCTGGATGCCACGATCCGGCGACTGCGGGCAATGAGCCGTGGGCTGCGCCATGCAGCGGCGTGCCCGGCGCCCAGCCATGCCGAATGCCCGACGTTCCAGGGATTGGTGAGGGCGGCGGCAGAGAGTGCGCTGGAGGGAAAGAAGGAGCGGGGGAGGTTGAGGAAGGGCAAGGGCTGAGGGGAGGAGCGGTTGGCAGGATGCTTTGCAACGGCGAACGGATGTCTGGTTCAGGCCCACGACCACAGCCAGACGCCGGCCTTGCCGAAGGTTCGGGGGCATGAGCCAGGCGGCCCCGCCCGTCCTACAGGGGAAGCCCCAGCGCTGTCTCCAGCCATTCACAAAACCCCACCGCCTGTGCATTGCGCTCGCTCTGCTGGTGCACCAGCAGCGACCAGTTGGGCCCGCGCACGGTCTGCTCGCTGAGCGGCGTCAGCAGGTCATTGCTGCGCGCGTCCCCGGCCAGCAGCTGGCTCACCAGAGCGATGCCCAGCCCCTGGCTGGCGGCGTCCAGCAGCAGGCCGGGATCGGAGAAGTTCAGCCCCTCGCTGCGCTGGCCGACGTCGGCGCCGCCTTGAAGTTGCCAGTGCGCCCAGTCCATTTCCCGTTCGCCGTGCAGGGTGGTGCGCGCAGGTTTCGGCTGCGCCAGCTGTGAAGGGTGGCAGGCGGGGTAGAGGCGATCCTCGAGCAGTACGCGGAAGCGGCACTCGGCCTGCGCGGTGAGGTCGTCGCGCACGGCGATATCGATGGTCTGGGTCGCCATGTCCGGGGTTTCGTCGGTGGTCAGCAGCCAGAGGTCGATCTGCGGGTGGCGGGCGTGGAAGTCGCCCAGGCGCGGCACCAGCCAGTGGCGCGCAAAGGCCGGGGTGGTGTTCACCACCAGCTGGTTGGGCTTGCGGTACTGGTCCAGGCGGCGGATGCCCACGGCCAGTTGCTGCAGCATGGACTGCGTGGTGCTGAGCAGGTCGGCGCCGGCATCGGTCAGCGCCACCTTGCGTCCGGAGCGATAGAACAGCGGTTGCTCGACGAAGCTTTCCAGGCTGCGGATCTGCTGGCTGATGGCCGACTGGGTGAGGTGCAACTCCTCGGCAGCCTTGTGGAAGCTGCCCAGTCGCGCGGCGGCTTCGAAGCCGCGCAGGGCGTTCAGGGGAGGCCAGTGTTTGAGCATGATCGATAAGTTCGCCTAATCAGATTTGCGCAAAATCTATCGTTTGTTGTTGCGTTTTTACAGGCCTAGCATGGTTGTCAGGCGCCGCTTCACCCTTTTCCTCCGATAAAAATTCCTTACCGAAGGTTCGAATATGCATCGCAATGACGATAGGCAGAACGGCTGGCGTATGCCTGCCGAATGGGTCAACCACGCGGCGACCTGGATGGCATTCCCGCACAACCGTCCGCTCTGGGAGGGCGGCTGGCGCGTGACCCTGGAGCAGGTGCAGGAAGACTTTGCCCGCGTCGCCAACGCCGTCGCCCGCTTCGAGCCGGTGAAGCTGGTAGTGGACCCGTCCGCCCTGGCCCGCGCCGCCGAACTGTGCGGGGCCAACGTCGAACTGGTGCCGCTGCCCATCGATGACAGCTGGTGCCGCGATTCCGGGCCGACCTTCGTCTGTCATCCGCAGCGCGGCGTGGCTGGCGTGAGCTGGCGTTTCAACGCCTGGGGTGGCAAGTCCGAGCACACCCTGGACGAAGGCCTGGGCCGACGCATCCTCAACCACCTCGGGCTCGACTGCTTCGGCACGCCGCTGTCCAACGAAGGTGGGGCGATCCACGTGGACGGCGAGGGCACGCTGATCACCACCGAATCGGTGCTGCTCAATCCCAACCGCAACCCTGGCGTCAGCAAGCGCGAGATGGAGGAGATCTTCAGCCGCCTGCTGGGCGTGACCAAGACCATCTGGCTGCCGGGCGATCCGCAGTACGTCACCGGCGACATGACCGATGGCCACGTCGACGGCGTGTGCGCCTTTGCGCGCCCCGGCGTGTTGCTGGTGGATGCGACCCATGACGCGTCCAGCACCTACGCCGAAGTGGCGCGCGAGAACCGTCGCGCGCTGGAACTGGCAACCGATGCGAAGGGCCGCTCCTTCGAGCTGATCGAATTGTTCGAAGCCAGCGCGGCGGTGGACCCGGAGGCGGACGTTTTCTGCGCGTCCTACACCAACTTCTACCTCGCCAATGGCGCGGTGATCATGCCGGCCTACGGTATTGCCGCCGACGACGAGGCTGCCGCCGTGCTGGCCCGCGCCTTCCCTGGCCGCGAAGTGGTGCCGGTGCGCATCAACAACCTGGCCCATGGCGGTGGTGGCGTGCATTGCATCACCCAGCAGCAGCCGGCCTGGCCGCTGGGAGGCCTGTGATGGGCAAGCTGACTGTCGCGGTCGTGCAGTTCTCCTGCAACTGGGACCTGCCGCGCAACCTCGCCGAAGCCGAGCGCCATGTGCGCGCGGCGGCGGCCGCAGGAGCGAAGCTGATCCTCCTGCCCGAACTGTTCGCCACGCCGTACTTCTGCATCGAGCAGGACCACATCCACCTCGCCCTGGCCCAGCCGTATGACGACAGCCCGCTGCTGCAGCGCTTCGCCCGGCTGGCGGCGGAGCTGAACGTGGTGCTGCCGATCAGCTGGTTCGAGCGCGCCGGCAACGCCTACTTCAATTCGCTGACCGTGGCCGACGCCGACGGCCGCCTGCTCGGGGTATACCGCAAGACGCACATCCCCAACGCCATCGGCTACCAGGAGAAGGAATACTTCAGCCCCGGCGATACCGGCTTCCGCGTCTGGGACACCGCTGTCGGCCGCCTCGGCGTGGGCATCTGCTGGGACCAGTGGTTCCCCGAGACCGCCCGCTGCCTGGCGTTGCAGGGCGCGGAGATGCTGCTGTTCCCCACCGCCATCGGCTCCGAGCCGGGCGCCGAGCTGCTGGACTCCCGTGACCACTGGCAGACCGCGCAACGCGGCCACGCCGCCGCCAACCTGTTGCCGGTGCTGGCGGCCAACCGTATCGGCGAGGAAGTGGCGCCCAGCGATGACGCACTGCGCATGCGTTTCTACGGCTCGTCGTTCATCACCGATCACAAGGGCGCGCTGCTGGCCGAAGCCGGGCGCAACGAGGCCGCCGTGCTGGTGCAGGAGCTCGACTTGCACCTGGCCCGCGAAGAGCGCCTGACCTGGGGCGTCTACCGCGACCGCCGTCCGGACATGTACGGCCCGCTGCTCGGCCTCGACGGCCGCCACCTGCACCCGCGCTGGCAAGGAGTCTGACCATGCACAAGTACCTGCTGATCGGCGCGCTGGGATTGTCCCTGGCGTGCACCCTGCAACCGGCCTCGGCTGAGGAAAAGGTCCTGCGCCTGTTCAACTGGGCGGACTACTTCGCTCCCGATACCCTGGCGAATTTCACCAGGGAGACCGGCATCCGCGTCATCTACGACGTGATGGACAGCAGCGAGACGCTGGAGGCCAAGATGATGGCCGGGCACAGCGGCTACGACCTGATCTTCCCCGGTGATACCGTTGCCGAGCGGCTGATGCGCGCCGGCGCCTTGCAGAAGCTCGACGACAGCAAGCTGGAGCACCTGGACGATATCGAGCCAGGCCTGCGCGACCTGCAGACCAAATACCCGTACTCGCGTCACGCCGTGGTGCCCTACACCTGGGGCAGCATCGGCCTGACCTACAACCAGGCGAAGATCGATCAGCGCATGCCCGGCGCCCCGGTGAACAGCCTCGACCTGATGTTCAAGCCCGAGCTGGCCCAGCGTTTTGCCGACTGCGGCATCTCGATGATCGATTCGCCGGACGAAGTACTGGCCGTGGTGCTCAACTACCTAGGCCGCGACCCGCGCAGCGGTAAACCGCAGGATTTGGCCGAGGCGCTGGCGGTGCTCAACGGCATCCGCCCGTACATCCGCAAGTTCCAGTCGCAGCCCGTGACCCAACTGGTCAATGGCGATCTGTGCCTGTCGCTGGGCTACAGCGGCGACGTGATCCAGTCGCAACGCGCCGCCGACGAGGCGAAGAAGCCCGAGCGCTTCGAGTACCGCGTGCCGCGCGAAGGCACGTCGGTATGGATGGACACCATGGCCATCCCCGCCGACGCGCCGCATCCCGAGTACGCCTACGCGCTGATCAACTACCTGATGCGCCCGGATGTCATGGCGGCCATCAGCAACGCCACCGGCTACCCGACGTCCAACGCCAAGGCGCGGCCGATGGTCGAGGCGAGCATGCGCGACAACCCGGACATCTATCTTGATGAGAAGGCCTACGCGCGGCTGTTCCCCGGCAAGGACATCCCGCAGCGCGACATGCGTTCGCGGATGCGCACCTGGACCAGCTTCAAGACCGGCACCGGTGGTTGAGGAGACGAGGATGATGACACGCAGGAACCTGCTCGGCGCCGGCATGACGCTGGCGACGGGCCTCGGGCTGGGCCTGGGCCGCGTTGCCCTTGCGGCGAAGTCCTGGTACATGCCCGACGAACACCGTCGGCAGGAGCGGGTGTTCGTTGCCTATGCGGCGAGCGCTGACATCTGGGAAGACAGTGCCCCGGACGTCAACGCCACGGTGGCGCGGCTGGCCCGTGCCATTGCCGAATTCCAGCCGGTGACGGTGCTCTGCCGGCCGGAGCAGCAGCACGAAGCCAAACGCGCGTGCGGCGGCCAGAACGTCGACTTCCTGCCGGTGCCGGTGGATGACATCTGGGTACGCGATTATGGCGGCTGCTTCCTGGTCAACGATGCGCCGGGCGGCCTGGCGCTGGCCGACTTCAACTTCAACGGCTGGGGCGGCAAGCAGCACGCCGAGCACGACCGCGCAGTGTCGGCGGCGCTGGCCGAGGACCTGGAAGCGAAAGCCATCGTCAGCGAGCTGTGCGGAGAGGGCGGCGGCATCGAGGTGGACGGCCACGGCACGGCAATCTTCACCGAGAGCTGCTGGCTCAACGACAACCGCAACCCGGGCTGGACGCGCCCGCACATCGAGGCGGAGCTCAAGCGCATCCTGGGGCTGCGCAAGGTGATCTGGCTGCCGGGCATTCGCGGCAAGGACATCACCGATGCGCACGTGGACTTCTATGCGCGTTTCGTCGAGCCGGGCGTGGTGGTGGTCAACCTGGACAACGACGAGCGTTCCTACGACTACGGCGTCACGCGTCGGCACCTGGAAATTCTCAGGCACGCCACTGACGCCGACGGGCGACCGCTGAAACTGCACTTGCTGCCGCCACCGATGAAGCCCAAGCCGAGCGCGTACAACCGCGACAACCCGGATTTCGCTGCCGGTTACATCAATTACCTGCCGGTGAATGACGGGGTCATCGCGCCGCGCTTTGGCGATCCAGCGGCCGATGAGCATTGCCATGCGCTGCTCAGCGAGTTGTATCCGGACCGGGAGATCGTGCAGTTGAACATCGACCCGATTGCAGCGGGCGGGGGTGGCATTCACTGCGTGACGCTGCAGATGCCGGCGGTGTAGCTGAGGCTCTTCGTAGGAGCGAGCGTGCTCGCGAACAGGATGTTCCGGCGGCGCGGAGCTGGGCGGGTTCGCGAGCAAGCTCGCATCCCGCAAGGATGCCATCGCCGGGAGCACCACGGGATACCAACGCAGGGCGTACAACGCCCAAGCGCTATCCGCCGTTCATGGCGCCGGGAACGCCGCGGCGATCAGCGCGGGAAGGGCAATGCCGGCTGCACTGGCAAGGGCGAAGTCCCGCTCGCCGTGCAGCGGGCCAGGAGCAGGGTTGATGTGCAGGATGGTCGCTCCGGCGCGCCGGGCGACCTGCGGGACTTCCGCCGCCGGGTAGACCACGCCGGAAGTCCCCACGGAGATCAGCAGGTCGCACTGTTCGGCGGCCCGGAAGGCGTGGGCGATGGCGTCCATCGGCAGGCTTTCGCCGAACCACACCACGCCAGGGCGCAGTGGGCCGCCGCAATGGCTGCAGGCGGGCGGTTGCACGCGGCGGCCGGCCTCGGGTTCATCCGGTATGGGCAGCGGCGCATCCGGTTCGCGCTGGCAGGTGAAGCAGCGCGGGCGTTCCAGTTGGCCGTGCAGGTGGGTGACGGCATGGCTGCCGGCGCGCTCGTGGAGGTCGTCGACGTTCTGGGTGATCAGCGTGAACGCCGGCACGTTGCCGGCCAGCGCCGCGATGGCCAGGTGCGCGGGATTGGGCCGTGCGCGATGGACGACGCTGCGCCGCCACTCGTACCAGCCCCAGACCAGCGCCGGGTCGGCGCGAAAAGCCTCGGCAGTGGCGAGGGAGGCCGCGTCGAAACGCTCCCACAGTCCGGTAAGGCGGTCGCGGAAGGTGGGGATGCCGCTTTCCGCGGAAACCCCTGCGCCAGTGAAGAGTACGACGTGACGGGCACTACGCAGCGCATCGAGGAGCGCGGAATCGAGAGTCACTTCGGGGCTTCCTGTGGCGTCGGTGCGCTTTCCAGGCGATTGCGCCCGGCGGCCTTGGCCCGGTACAGCGCGCGGTCGGCGGCCTCGATGAGGGCCTGTGGGCTGCAGTCGCTGCCGCCGGGCAGGGTGGCGATACCGATGCTTGCGGTGATCCTTCCCTGCGGGCTGCCGGCGTGGGTGAGGTTGGCTCGCTGCAGGCGCTGCATGAACTGCTCGGCCACAGCCTGGGCGCCGTCGATGCTGGTGTTGGGCAGGATCACCGCCAGTTCCTCGCCGCCGTAGCGCGCGGCGAGGTCGCCGGGGCGGCGCACACTGTCGGCGAGGACGCGGCCGATGCGTCGCAGGCAGTCGTCACCGGCCGGGTGGCCGTAGGTGTCGTTGAAGCGCTTGAAGTGGTCCACGTCGATCAGCAGCAGTCCCAGCGGTGTTCGGTCACGATGGGCGCGGCGCAGTTCGGAGATCAGGTGATCGTCGAAGCTGCGGCGATTATCCAGGCCTGTGAGTGGGTCGCGGGAGGCGAGTACCTCCAGTTGGCGGTTGGCCTTGAGCAGATCCTCGCGGGCATCGCGCAGCAGGCGCTCGGTGCCGATACGGCGCTGGATGGCGAGGATCAGCAGGCTGCCGATCACCACGATGACCATCAGCAGGCCGAAGGCGATGGCCACCGTGCGCAGGGCGTCGGCGCGCCAGGCGGCCAGAGCTTCGTCCTTGCCCAGGGCAACCGAGGTCACCAACGGGTAGCGCTCGTTCTTGCGGAAGGCGTAGATGCGTTCGACGCCATCCAGCGACGACGCGAAGGTCGCGCTGCCGACTGTGGCTTCATCCAGGTACTGGGTGAAGATCGGCGAGCGCGAGAGCACGCGGCCCATGTCGCTCTCGCGGAAGGGATAGCGCACCAGCACCTGGCCGTTGCTGGTGGCCACGCCAATGGCGCCGCTCCTGCCGATGTCGATCTTGCCGAACAGGCTGAGAAAGTCCTGCACGCCCAGGGCGGCGACGATCACGCCAGCGAAGTTGCCCTGGGCATCGTTGTAGCGGCGGCTGACAGTGATCACCCACACACCCGTGGAGCGGCTGTGGATCGGCCCGTCGATGTACGCCTCCAGCGAGGGGTTGTCACGATGGTGGATGAAGTACGAGCGGTCCGCGCTGTTGGAGCCGGGCGGGAAGGGGCCGGTGGAGGTCATCAGCCAGTTGCCCTGGGCGTCGTAGATGCCGACCCCGTTGAGCTGAACGAGCAGGTGTTGCTGGCGCTGCACCAGTTCGTTGAGGCGTCGCAACTGGGGCGCGTCGCGTCCCTCATGCTCAAGGCGCTCGGCGAGGTCGAGCAGGAGCATCGAGCTCTGGGTGACGATCCCTTCGACGTAGGTGTCCAGGGCCTGGGTGAGGTTGAGGTTGTGCGTGGTGGTTTCCGCCAGTGTGCGCTCGCGCGCTGTCCACAGCTCCCAGGCCGTGGCGCCGGCTACGGTGAGGCTGATGATCGACAGCAGGAGGATGGCAAGGCGGATATCGCGTTTCACTCTGGCCTCGTTGGATCGGTCCCTGTGGCGGGTGCCACGCGCAGTGGGTGTCGCCCGGTGCACGTGCAGGGAGACGCAGGCCGCGAGCGCCGGGTTACGTGTCGTTCGTCAGACGCCCTGTCTCTCGCTGAGTTGCACACGGTTGCGACCGTTCTGCTTGGCGACGTACAGGTGCTGGTCGCAACGGGCGAGCAGTTCGCGCGGTTCCCGCAGGCCGCTTTCATTGGCCATGGCCGCGCCGAGACTGATGGTCAGGTGGCGCAGGCTGTCGGGCCGGTAGACGTGTTCGATGCCCAGGCTGGCCACCTGCTCGCGCAGCCTTTCGGCGACGCAGCGCAACTCTTCGGCGCTGGTGGCCTCCAGCAGGATAGCGAACTCCTCGCCGCCATAACGATAGACGTTGGCGCGCCCACCGCGAAGGGTGCCGACCAGGCTCTCGGCGACCTGGCACAGGCAGCGGTCGCCGGCCTGGTGCCCATAGTGGTCGTTGTAGGGCTTGAAGTAGTCGATGTCGGCCATCAGCAGGGCGAACGGCCGGCCGTGTGCGCGCATGCCGTGCCAGCTCTCGTTGAGCTGCAGGTCCAGCGAGCGGCGGTTGCCCACGCTGGTAAGGCCATCGGTGGCAGCCAGCTCCTGCAGGCGCAGGTTGAGCGCGGCCAGCTCCGAGCGTTGGCGGCGTTCCTCAAGGTCGGCGAGGAAGGCCTGGCGCACGCCCTTGATGTTGGTCCAGCTGATGAACAGGCTGAACAGCGCGATGGGCAGGTAGACCAGGGTGAAGATCAACAGTGGCTTGGCTGCACCGCCATGGATCAGCCAGACATTGTAGAGAATGATCGCCGAGATGATGGCCGAGACCAGCGCGATGCCCTTGAAGGAGTAGCGCACGCCAAGGTTGCCCAGCAGGACGAAGACCACCGAGGCGTAGAGGAAGAAGGGCACGTCCGGCGAGGTGCTGAGCTTGAGCAGTTCGAACCAGGCGATGGTGGAGATGATGTCGTGCACGGGCATCAGCATGTCCATCACCAGCACGCTGCGACTGAAGCGGAAGACCAGGAAGATATTGATAAGCCCGATCAGGCTCAGGCTGGTGCGCAGGAACAGCGATTCCTTCGCCATGTCCGGGATCAGTAGTGCGTCGGCCAGTACGTAGGAATCGTAGGCGGCCATGGCGATGAAGTTGATCGCCAGCAGGAAGCGCCGGTAATGCTGGAGCACGTACGCCTTGTAAGCATCCTGCAGGCGCGGAGGAAATCTCCCCTGATAGTGCTGCGGGGGAGGAGCGGCGGGGAACTCGGGTGCGGTCATCGAAAGTGGGAGCCTGTGTCTGCCATCCGGGGCGAATGCTGGCCAAGGGCTAGAGTAGGGTGGCGGCACCATCGCCGTCCAGCGGGGCGATGCAGGCGTGGCACCCAATCTTCGGTTGCTGGAGATTGGCTCTTTCACTGTGGCTGGTAATGGATCTTTATAGGGTGCCAATACGGCGGCATGATGACCGCCATCACCTGCTGTCGAGGCTTTTCATGTACGTACCCGCGCATTTCGAAGAAACCCGCCCGGACGAGCTGCACCGGCTCATCCGCGAGCATCCCCTGGGCATCCTGGTCACCGGACATGACGGCCTGCTCGATGCCAACCACTTGCCGTTCGAGCTGGATCTGTCCGGCGAGAAGCCGCTGTTGCGTGCTCACGTCGCCCGCAACAACCCGGTGTGGCGGGAGGCTGACGGCGAGGACGTGCTGGTGATCTTCCGTGGCGAGCACGCCTATGTCTCGCCCAACTGGTACCCGAGCAAGCATGAGGTGCACCGCCAGGTGCCGACCTGGAACTACCAGGTCGTGCACGTGCGCGGTCGCCTGACGGTGATGGATAACGAGCGCTTCGTGCGTGGCGTCGTGGGCCGGTTGACCCGCACCCACGAGGCTGGCGAGGACAAACCGTGGAAGATGAGTGACTCCACGCCGGAGTTCATCAGCGGCATGCTGGCCAACATCGTCGGCATCGAGGTGGAGATCGCCGAAATAATTGGCAAGTCGAAGCTCAGCCAGAACAAGGACGACCGCGACCGCCTGGGAGCCGCCGGCGAATTGGCCAGGCGCGGGAGCAAGGCGTTGGCCGGCGCGATGGTCACGTCCAAAGACGGGCAGGGTTGATGTCAGGCGCGCCGCAGGCCTAGAGCCCGCCGAGCAGGTCGTGGGCGTCGAGCAGGCGCCAGGCGATTTCAGGGTTCCTCTCCAGGCCCCGGCGGATTGCGGCGGGAATTGCCTGGCGGGTCTTGCGGCAGAGGCCGGGCTGCTCATCGAAGTTGAACTCGATACCGCGCATCGTGCGCACCTCGTTGAAGCCGGGGGCGATGTGCAGGCGGATGCCAAGCTGCTCGTAGAGCTTGTGCTGCATGCGCTGCAGGTCGGCCAGGTCCTTGAGGTTCTCCAGCCGCTCCAGCAGGCGCTGCTCCTCGTGCCGGGTGAGCAGCAGGATGCGCAGGTCGGCGTTGGGGGTTTCCAGCAGGCGCTCCCGGTCGCAGTTGCAGGCGCCGGGCGGGCATTGCTGGCGGAGCGGGGGAGTGGCGGTCATGTCCCGATCATAGCGGGGGATCGGGGAATTGCGCAGGGGGTTCTTGCTCTTCGTAGGAGCGAGCTTGCTCGCGAACGAGTTTCCCGGCGGCTCTGACGCAGGCCTTGCTTTAACGCCTGCCGGCTGAATGCATGGCCGGATGTTCTGCCCAACTGTCCCCTCTCCCTGAAGGGAGAGGGAGTTGACAGAGCACGCCGGCAAGGCGCCCTCGCGGGGCCTCAATGCGCCGGCTTGCGAATGGTCTTGAGCAGATCTTCCGGGCTGATCTGCCCGACGATGGTGTTCACGCCTTCGCTGCCCGGCTGCGGCAGGCCGAGGATGTGGCCCTTGATCTTGCCGATCACGTGCATCTCGCACGGTTTGCAGTCGAACTTCAGGGTCAGCACTTCGTCGCCGTGGATCAGTTGCATCGGCTGCACCTTGGTGCGCACGCCGGTGACGCCCTTGGCCTGTTTCGGGCACAGGTTGAAGGAGAAGCGCAGGCAGTGCTTGGTGATCATCACCGGCACTTCGCCTGTTTCCTCGTGGGCCTCGTAGGCCGCGTCGATCAGTTGCACACCATGGCGGTGGTAGAACGCGCGGGCCTTCTCGTTGTACACGTTGTACAGGAAGGACAGGTGCGACTCCGGGTACACCGGTGGCGGGCTGGTCTCGGCCTTGCGCCCGCCGCGGGGATGGGCCTGCACACGGGCTTCGGTGAGTGCCTCGATGGCCTCGCGGCGCAGCGACTTGAGCTGCGAGTTGGGGATGAAGAACGCCTGCGGCGCGTCCAGCTCGATCTGGTCGGCGTGGTACTGGGTGGTGCCCAGCTGGCCGAGCAGGTCGTGCAACTGGTCCAGGGCCTGTTCCGGCTTGTTGGCAGCGCCGAACGGGCCGTCCAGGGCGACGCTGGCGGAGACGCCTTCCTCGCTGGTGGCGGTCAGCTCCAGGCGCTCTTCACGCAGCCTGGCGACCCAGGACAGGCCGACACGGCGCTCGGCGGACGTCTTCTGCAGCGCCTGCTGCCAGTTGTGGTCAAGGTTGCGCGACAGCGGATGGTGCGGACGCAGGCGGTAGAGGCCTTCGGGCATCTCGTTGGGCTCGACACGGTAGCGGTAGCGCTTCTCGCCGTCTTCCTCGAACTCACCTTTCGGCTCGGCGATGTTGGCGCGGAAGCCCACCACCTCGCGCTTCACCAGTACATTGAGACCATCGCCGTTGGACAGCGGGTCCTTGGTGACCACCAGCAGATCGCGCTTGCCGACTTTCTCGACAGTGCCCACCGGCAGGCCGGTGAAGGTTGGCGAGTCGAAGGCGCCGATGTCGATCTTGCGGTCGCTGACGAAGTAGTCGGTACTGCCGCGGTGGAAGGTCTTGTCCGGGTCCGGCACGAAGAAATGGTCGGTGCGGCCGCTGGAGGCGCGGGCCAGGTCCGGGCGCTCGGCGAGAATGCCGTCCAGGCGCTGGCGGTAATAGGCCGTGATGTTCTTCACATAGCCCATGTCCTTGTAGCGCCCTTCGATCTTGAAGGAACGCACGCCGGCGTCGACCAGGGCGCTCAGGTTCGCGCTCTGGTTGTTGTCCTTCATCGACAGCAGGTGCTTCTCGAACGCCACCACGCGGCCCTGGTCATCCTTCAGGGTGTAGGGCAGGCGGCAGGCCTGGGAGCAGTCGCCGCGGTTGGCGCTGCGGCCGGTCTGGGCGTGGGAGATGTTGCATTGGCCGGAGAAGGCCACGCACAGCGCGCCGTGGATGAAGAATTCGATGGCGGCATCGGTCTCGTCAGCGATCGCACGGATTTCCTTGAGATTCAGCTCGCGGGCCAGCACCAGCTGGGAGAAACCGGCCTGATCGAGGAACTTCGCCCGCTCCAGGGTGCGGATGTCGGTCTGTGTACTGGCATGCAGCTCGATCGGCGGGATGTCCAGTTCCATGATGCCCAGGTCCTGTACGATCAGCGCATCCACGCCGGCGTCGTAGAGCTGGTGGATCAGCGCGCGCGCCGGCTCCAGCTCGTTGTCGTGGAGGATGGTGTTGATCGTGGTGAACACCCGCGCGTGGTAGCGGTGGGCAAACTCCACCAGCTGGGCGATATCGCTCACCTCGTTGCAGGCATTGTGCCGCGCGCCGAAGCTCGGACCGCCGATGTAGACGGCGTCGGCGCCATGCAGGATGGCCTCGCGGGCGATGGACACATCGCGGGCAGGGCTGAGCAGTTCCAGATGGTGTTTGGGCAAGGACATGGTTTCTTCTTCGTCAGGCGTGCTTATCAGGTGCGGAACGGGCAATCGCGCATTGTACCGGCCAAACGCCGCGTCGGCACCCGTGGCGTGCCGGGCGGCGTAACCCCCGGTCGCCAGCCAGCTCTGCTCGACTGCAGGAGCGAGCTTGCTCGCGAACCGCTCGACACTGAACGCCCCCTTGTAGCAGCGGACTTCGTCCGCCATCGCATATATGGCACGCTCCTGCAGGTTGGTTGCGGTTCGTGCAGGAACGGGCCATGCCCGCGAACCGTCGGCAGGGCCGGCGGTGGCTTTCGCGGCGATCTTCAGGGCTGCTGCGTCGGTTAAGGTGTTTATGCGCCGCTTCGGCGTGCGCGCGGACTTCCTGTTTCGCCCCCTCGGGCGAGTCACTTTCTCAAACGCCAGAAAGTAACCAAAGGTCTTGCCCCGGACATTCGGTTTTTCGCTTAGGGCGAAAAATGCCCTCGCTCCCTCGCAGTTCCAGGGGCACGCCGCGACGGGCCATCCCTGGCCTATCGCGGCTCTCGCGGCATCCATGCCGCTCAACCCCTGGAACTCCGATTCCACTCGGCCTCCTGAACGGGGCGTTCGGTGCGTGCGGGTATTTCTCTGGAAGTCTTCTGGGAGAGCCAGAGGCCGGCGCGTATGTCGGGCTCTTCGTAGGAGCGAAGGGGACGCCTAGTGCTTGCTCGCGAACCGCCTGACACCGTACTCCCCTTGTAGCAGCGGACTTCGTCCGCCATCGCGCCCGTGGGGCGCTCCTGCGCCGCGCGACCCCACCCCGGCAGCTCTGCAACGCCACTGCCGAGGCCCTTGCAAAACTGCAAAGCGACCCTGCAACCCTGTCTATTCCGCGCTTTGCGGGCATGAATCAAGATTCGTTCGTCCTTTCGGAATACCTCCCCCACTTTCAAGGAACCGAATCATGAATGCCAAGCAATCCCTGCTCGCCGCGTCCCTCGCACTGGCCATCGGCAACGCCTTCGCCGCTGGCAACCCCACCGTCGAACACAACACCCAGGCTTTTCTCGACGCGCTGGAAGCCGGCAAGGGCCAGCCGCTGGAGTCGCTCTCGCCAAAAGACGCCCGTGCCGTCCTGACCGGCGCCCAGGCGTCGGTGGAGGTCGACCTCTCCGGCACCCAGGTCAGCGAGAAGACCGTGCAGACCGACGTCGGCCCGGTGAAGCTGACCATCGTCCGCCCGGCCGGCGTGAAGGGCACGCTGCCGGTGTTCATGTTCTTCCACGGCGGCGGCTGGGTGCTGGGTGACTACCCGACCCACGCCCGACTGATCCACGACCTGGTGGTGAACTCCGGCGCGGTCGCTGTCTACGTTGACTACACCCCGTCCCCCGAGGCGCATTATCCGGTGGCGATCAACCAGGCCTATGCCGCGACGAAGTGGGTCGCCGAACACGGCAAGGAGCTCAACGTCGACGGCAAGCGTCTGGCCGTGGCCGGTAACAGCGTCGGCGGCAACATGGCCGCGGTGGTCGCCCTGATGGCGAAGGACAAGGGCACGCCCAAGCTGCGCTTCCAGGCCCTGCTGTGGCCGGTGACCGACGCCAGCTTCGAAACCGGCTCGTACAACCAGTTCGCCCAGGGGCACTTCCTTACCAAGCCGATGATGCAGTGGTTCTGGGACAGCTACACCACCGACCCGAAACAGCGTGCCGACATCTATGCCTCGCCGCTGCGCGCCACCACCGACCAGCTCAAGGGCCTTCCGCCGACCCTGATCCAGACTGCCGAATCCGACGTGCTGCGTGACGAAGGCGAAGCCTACGGTCGCAAACTCGACGCCGCCGGTGTGCCTGTCACCTCCGTGCGCTACAACGGAATGATCCACGACTATGGCCTGCTCAACGTGGTCAGCCAGGTGCCGGCGGTACAGGCCGCCATGCGTCAGGCCGGTGAAGAGCTGAAGGTTCACCTCAAGTAAGCCGCGCCCCTCCCTCGCCGCAGGGCGAGGGAGGCCACGTTTCCGGAGGCCTCTTTCCTGGAGAGAACCCGCATGAACCAACACGTCCAGCAAGAATCCGTCACCCTGATCATCCGTCATCGCGCTCGCCCCGACAGCGTCGCCGCCTACGAAGCCATCCTGCGCGAACTGACCCGGGCCGCCAGCGAGTTCCCTGGCCACCTGGGCGTGGATGTGATGCGCCAGGGTGATCATTTCACCTCGGTCCTGCGCTTCGCCACCGCCAATGAACTGCAGGCCTGGCTCGACTCGCCGCAGCGCCACGCGCTGATCGAGCGCGCCAACCCGCACCTGCTCGACGTCGAGCAGAAGGAGCTGCACACCGCCCACGAGTTCTGGTTCACCACCCCGGACACTCCCCAGAAGCAGCCGCCGCGCTGGAAACAGGCGGCCATCTCCTACCTGGTGATCCTGCCGCTGGTCATGCTGGTGCCGCAGCTCTGGCGCCCGCTGTTCACCCAAGTCCCGCTGCTGGGCGGTTTCGTGCCGGCCAACATGCTCATCGTCGCGACCATCGTCCTGCTGGTGGTCTACGTTTTCATGCCACGGGCCACGCGCCTGTTCTCCGCCTGGCTCAACGCCCGCTGACCGAAAGAGGAAAAACGCCATGTACGCCGACCTGATCCTGACCAACGGCCGCTTCCATACCGTCGACCGCGAGAAACCCGAGGCCACCGCCGTGGCGATCGCCGATGGCAAGTTCATCGCCGTGGGCACCGAGGCGGAGGCCATGGCCTTCCGCGCCGGCGCCACCCGCGTCATCGACCTCAAGGGGCGCACCGCGATCCCCGGTCTCAACGACTCGCACCTGCACCTGATCCGCGGCGGGCTGAACTACAACCTCGAACTGCGCTGGGAGGGTGTGCCGTCCCTGGCCGACGCCCTGCGCCTACTCAAGGAGCAGGCACTGCGCACACCGTCGCCGCAATGGGTGCGCGTGGTCGGTGGCTGGAACGAATTCCAGTTCGCCGAAAAGCGCATGCCGACTATTGAGGAGCTGAACCAGGCGGCGCCGGACACACCGGTGTTCGTCCTGCACCTGTATGACCGCGCGCTGCTCAACCGAGCCGCACTGCGCGTCGTCGGCTACACCAAGGACACCCCGAACCCGCCCGGTGGCGAGATCGTCCGCGACAGCAACGGCGAACCCACTGGCATGCTGGTGGCACGGCCCAACGCGATGATCCTCTATGCGACTCTGGCGAAAGGGCCGAAGCTGCCGTTCGAGTACCAGGTCAATTCCACCCGCCAGTTCATGCGTGAACTGAACCGCCTGGGCGTGACCAGCGCCATCGATGCCGGCGGCGGCTTCCAGAACTACCCGGACGATTACCAGGTGATCGAGCAGTTGGAGAAAGACAACCAGCTGACCGTGCGCATCGCCTACAACCTGTTCACCCAGAAACCCAAGGAAGAACTGGCCGACTTCAAGAACTGGACCAGTAGCGTCAAGTACGGCCAGGGCAGCGACTTCCTGCGGCACAACGGTGCGGGCGAGATGCTGGTGTTCTCCGCGGCCGACTTCGAGGATTTCCTCGAGCCACGCCCGGACCTGCCCGGCAGCATGGAGGCCGAGCTGGAACCGGTGGTGCGCCACCTGGTCGAGCAGCGTTGGCCGTTCCGTCTGCACGCGACCTATGACGAGTCCATCTCGCGGATGCTCGATGTATTCGAGAAGGTCAACCTGGACATTCCGTTCAACGGCCTGCACTGGTTCTTCGACCACTGCGAAACCATCTCGCCGAAGAACATCGAGCGGGTGAGGGCGCTGGGCGGCGGCATCGCCATCCAGGACCGCATGGCCTTCCAGGGGGAGTACTTCGTGGACCGCTACGGCAAGCAGGCCGCCGAGGCGACCCCGCCGATCAAGCGCATGCTGGCCGAGGGCGTGCCCGTGGGCGCTGGCACCGACGCCACCCGCGTCTCCAGCTACAACCCCTGGACCTCGCTGTACTGGATGGCCAGCGGCAAGACCGTCGGCGGACTGGAGCTGTACCCCGAAGGCCTGTCCCGTGCCACCGCGCTGGAGCTGTACACCCATGGCAGCGCCTGGTTCTCCAACGAACAGGGCAAGAAAGGAATGATCAAGGTCGGGCAGATGGCCGACGTCGCCGTGCTGTCGGCGGATTATTTCAATGTGCCGGAGGAAGAGATCAAGGCCATCGAGTCGGTGCTGACCGTGGTGGACGGCCGCGTGGTGTTTGGCAGCGGCGACTTCGAGCGCCAGGCGCCGACGGCGATTCCGGTATTGCCGGACTGGTCGCCAGTGGCCAAGGTCCCCGGCCACTGGCGACCGCAAGCACCGCTGCAGAATGCCGTGCACCATTGCGTCGGTTCCTGCGGCGTGCACGGCCACAGCCACGAGCGCGCCCGTCAGTCGAGCGTGCCGGTGAGTGACTTCCAGGGCTTCTGGGGTGCTTTCGGCTGTTCCTGCTTCGCCTTCTGACCTGACCCATGGCCCGCTCCCTGTAGGAGCGGGCCATGTCCGCGAACCGCGGACAACGTCCGTGCTAGAAGCCCACCAACTGCCCCACGGCCTGCGCCTGTGGGTCGTCGCTTCGGCTCACCAGCGCGTAGTTGTAGCCACCTCGGCTCCAGTAGCGCGCCAGCAGGTCGCCATCGGTGCGTTGCCCTTGCGGCAACATCTCGTGGCGCGGGCCCGGTGGGCGGATGAAGAAGGTCAACCGTCGACCCTGGCCATCCTCGTAGATCACCAGTGCCGCCGCTCCTTGCTCGGTCGCCAGCAGTCGGGCGCCGACCGTCTTCAATCCCACCTGCTCCAGCGCCGGTGGCGGTGGAGCGTCTTTCAGGTAACGCGCCAGCCAGCCGTGCAAGTCACCGCCGTCGCGCAGGTCCAGACCGTTCTGGCTGGCATCGGCAAACAGCCGATAGGCCTGCACCGCGTCCTGCATCGGCAGCATGCCCCGCATCATCGCGTCGCCGCGCATCTGCCAGCCGCCCATCCCGCCGACGCCCAGCGCAATCAGCAGGGCCGCCGCCGTGGCCAGCCGGGAGCGCCGCTGTTGCCGGATCTGTCGACGAATCCGTGCCGGATCGAGTTGCTCCGGAATCGCCCCTCGTACCTGCCCGGCAAACGCCGCGCGCAACTGCTGCGCATCCTGCCGCCAGCCCTCCATGCGGCGGGCGTCGTCCGGATGCGCGGCGAGCCAGGCTTCCACCCACTGGCGGCGCGCCGGCTCCAACTGGTCGTCGAGGTAGGCGTGCAGATCCTGTTCCTGGGGAGTGCCGTCGGGGATGCGTTCGTTCATTTCAGTACCCGCAAAGAAGGAGTCGCCGCCTGTCCTTCGCTCAGCGCGCGCAGCGCCGTGCGGGCGCGCGACAGGCGGGACATGACGGTGCCCATGGGAATATCCAGCGCCTCGGCCACCTCGCGGTAGCTCAGACCCTCGACGCTGACCAGCGTCAGCAGCGCGCGTTGCTCGGCGGGCAGACGCTCGAAGGCCTCCAGTGTCGAGCGTGCGCTGACGATGTCTTCCGGCGACGCGCTCACCGGGCTGTCCGCGCCGAACAGGCTGAGCAGGCGCGCGTAGCGTTTCGCCCGGCGCTGCCCGTCGATGAAGTGCCGGTAGAGGATCGAGAACAGCCAGGCGCGCAGGTCGCCGTCGTCGCGGCGGCCGGTCCAGGCCGACAGCGCCTTCTCCAGGGTGGCCTGGACCAGGTCGTCGGCGCTGCTCGCGCTGCGGGTCAGCGACAGGGCGAAGCGCCGCAGCCGGGGGAGCAGTTCGCGCAGTGAATGGTCGTCCAGTGAGTGCATCGGGGCGCCAGGAATGGGTGGGTTCAAGCGTGAAAGACGAATGTCGCGGCGATCTATTCCCTCCAGGCGAAAAAATAAATTTCTCGCGGTGGGCAGGAATAACCCGTCGCACGGTGCGTCGTACCGGCTCAACGCATTCAGCCTAAGCCTGAGGAGCTGGAAATGACAGAAACCCCACCCAACGTGCCGCTGCGCCTGGCCGCCATCGGCGCCGTGGTGCTCGGCGTGGCCGCCGTCTTTGCCTATGTTGCCGGCTGGCTGGACCCGCAGCGGCTCACACCGGCCGGTGTGATCAACACCCTGGAGCACAACAGCGGCGTCTACCCCGGCTACCGGCGCAACCACGCCAAGGGCCTGTGCGTGATCGGCCACTTCGACAGCAACGGCGGCGCAGCCAATCTGTCCCGCGCCAGCCTGTTCTCGGTCGGCCGCGTGCCGGTAGTGGGGCGCCTGGCCATACCCGGCGGCAACCCCAAGGCCAGCGATGGCGCCGCACCGATCCGCAGTCTGGCCCTGCGCTTCCAGCCGGCCGACGGCCAGGAATGGCGCACCGGCATGAACGCCATGCCGGTCTTCGTCGTCCGCGACGTCGCCAGCTTCTACGCGCTGCAGCAGGCCACCGCGCCGCAGCCGGGCACCGGCAAGCCCGACCCGGAAAAGGCCGGTGCCTTCTTCAAGTCGCACCCCGAGACCCAGGCCTTCCTCAAGTGGGCCAAGTCCTCGACGCCGTCTTCCAGCTACGCCAATAGCGCCTACTACAGCCTCAACGCCTTCTATCTGGTGAACAAGGAAGGCAAGGAACAGCCGGTGCGCTGGTCCGTGCAGCCCGAAGCGCCGGTAGAACCACTGGCCGCCGAAAAGCGCGGTGACGCCGACTTCCTCGCCGCCGAACTGACCCAGCGCATCGCCGCCGGCCCGTTGCGCTGGCGCCTGCAGTTCACTCTCGGCGAACCCGGCGACAGCACCGTCGACCCCACCCAGGCGTGGCCCGACAGCCGCCGCACCGTGGATGCCGGTGAGCTGGTGATCGAACGCCTGCAGCCGGAAATCGGCGGCGACTGCCGCGACGTCAACTATGACCCGCTGATCCTCCCCGACGGTATCCGCGCCTCCGACGACCCGCTGCTCAGCGCGCGCTCGGCCGCCTACTCGGAATCCTTCAACCGCCGCACCCGTGAGCAGGCCCAGGAGACCCACTGATGAAACCGACCTACTTCCCGCTGTCCTTGCGCGTGCTGCACTGGCTCATGGCCGTGCTGGTCCTTGCCATGCTGCTGATCGGCCTCGGCATGGTCGCCAGCGTCTCGCCGCGCCACGCTGCCCTGGTCGCCATCCACAAACCCCTGGGCGCTGCGCTGCTGGTGCTGGTGCTGCTGCGCATCGTTGTGCGCCTGACCCAGCGCATCCCCGCGCTGCCCAGTGACATGCCCGGCTGGCAACGCGGCGCCGCACACCTCTCGCACCTGGCGCTCTACGGCCTGCTGCTGGCCCAGCCGCTGGTGGGCTGGACCATGCAATCGGCCGGCGGCTACCCCGTCGTGCTCTGGGGCGGCTTCGAACTGCCCGCGCTGGTTTCACCGTCGGTGGAGCTACATACCCTCCTGCGCAGCGCCCACACGGTCATCGCCTACGCCCTGCTGGCAACCATCCTCCTGCACCTCGCCGCCGCGCTGTTCCACGGGCTCATCCGCCGCGACGACGTCCTCGCCAGCATGACCGGCGCGCCCATGCCGGGTACCTCCCGTGGAGAACGGCCATGAAGCGCTTTCTCGCCGTGGCTTGCCTGTTCACCCCCTGCGCGGCCTTCGCCGTGCAGGACGCACCACCCGCCGAGGACTCTCATTTCGGCCAGAAACTCGACATCCAGCGCGTGGTGCAACAGCCGGACCTGGACTTCTGCGGGATTCGTGCGGTGGAGATGATCTACGAGGACAGCGCCGGGCAGCGGCATACGTTGCGTTATCCAGTATGGGGGCAGGGGTGTGGGAATGAGAACTGAGAGCGCTGCGAAGAGTGGCATGAAGCGCGGCAGGTAATGAATGGTGCAGCACGCCTAGCCCACCTTATGATGGCTGCCTCAGGACAACACTCTGCATCGGAGGCAGCTTTTGAACGCTCATCCCGAACTATCGGACCGCTACGCCGGCTGCCTGCTCGGCCTGGCCTGTGGCGATGCCGTCGGCACCACCCTCGAATTCACCCACCGCGCGAGCCTCACGCCGATCAGCGACATGGTCGGCGGCGGGCCGTTCGACCTCAAGCCGGGGCAGTGGACCGACGACACTTCCATGGCCCTGTGCCTGGGGGAAAGCCTGCTCACCTGTAACGGCTTCGACGCCAGGGACCAGATGGCGCGCTACCTCAACTGGTGGCAGTGGGGTTACTGGAGTGCAACCGGGGAGTGCTTCGATATCGGCATGACTGTCCGCGAGGCGCTGGACCGCTTCCAGGAGACCGGCGAGCCCTTCGCCGGCTCCACCGATCCCGCAACGGCCGGGAATGGCTCGATCATGCGCCTGGCGCCGGTCGTGCTGTATTACTACCCGGACCTGCGCGAGGTCGCAGCGGCCGCCGCGCAGAGTTCACGCACCACCCATGGCGCGGCGGAGGCAGTCGAGTCCTGCCAGTTGCTGGCGCAGGTGCTGGCCAACGCGCTGGCCGGCCAATCCAAGGATGAACTGCTGACCCTCGTGCCGGAGCAATACGGCGAGCCCGCCATTCGCGAACTCGCCGCCGGCAGCTTCCGCCACAAGCGCCGGGAAGACGTGCGCGGCACCGGCTACTGCATCGCCTCGCTGGAAGCGTCGCTGTGGTGCTTCTGGTCCACCGACAGCTACGCCGCCGCGGTGCTGGCAGCTTCCAACCTCGGCGACGATGCCGATACCACAGCGGCTATCACCGGCCAGATTGCCGGCGCCTTTTACGGCAGGCAGGGCATTCCCGCCCACTGGCTGGAGCGGCTGCATCAGCGAGCCGATATCGAGGAGATGGCCCTGGCC
Organism: Pseudomonas sp. BB438; assembly: GCF_057180225.1. Lineage (NCBI taxonomy): Bacteria > Pseudomonadati > Pseudomonadota > Gammaproteobacteria > Pseudomonadales > Pseudomonadaceae > Pseudomonas > Pseudomonas sp. BB438. The sequence continues at coordinate 3,762,688 of NZ_CM170001.1, read as the reverse complement.
TTGCTCAGGGCAGCACAGGCTAACGCAGCGCGTGATTAAGCGGGCTGCCTTGAGCGTGAAGCTGGGGCTTCCTCAGGCGTTATAGCGACATACCGGAACCGTAGTGAGTGACCGCGAGCACCAGAGAATGGGGGCTTTCTGGGCTGCGGGAACAGATTCTATTCAAGAAATCTTGGGAGTCAGAGGCAGAGCTCTGTGCGAGGGCGCTGGTAGTAACAGTACAGATCAGCATCACCCCAATCATCCTCATAGGCGCTCAGGTATGCACCGGATCGAGGATCGGTGCTCATGTCGAAGTGTGCTAGCGCAAAGTCCTTTATCTCTCGCCACCGCAACTCGTGCATGCAGAAAGCGACGCATTCCTGGGGTACGGAGCTGGAAGACAGAATCGTCTTGAAGCGTTCTGAGAAAAACACTCGGTGTTCAGGATGAGTACTGATGAAGCGAAGCATCTGAACCAGAACCGATTCGTAGGAGTAATCCAGCGTTTCGTCAAAGGCTTGCGTTGAGCGAGAGACAATTTCATCGAATGCTTTGGCGATGCTATTCACGTGGCGTTACTCATCCCTGTCTATCACCGATTCTTCACGATTAGGGCGCTTTCGGCTCAATCGCTGAAACACAGCGCGCACGCCTCGCTATCTGAAACTTCCGCACCGTCTCCACGAACGGCGTAACGATCAGGCTCCATAGCGACGAATACTTCTCGTCATCTTGTTCCCCGGCGCCGAACCGGATCGGCTCCGGCGCGCGCCGGGTGACGTAGAGCGTGCCGAACATCCAGTCCCACAGCGACAGGTTGATGCCGAAGTTCCTGTTGAAGTGACGGGGCGCGTCGCTGTGGTGGATCTGGTGCTGGGCGGGGCTGTTCACCACGTGCTCGATCACCGGCCCGAACGACAGCCACACATGGCTGTGCCGCAGGTTGGTCCCCAGCACATTGAACAGCAGGATCAGGTAGGTCACGCCGAACAGCGTATAGGCGCTGATCTCTCCGCCGCAGAGGTACCAGAAGGCGCCAGCATAGGCGCCCAGGGCGAGAGTGCCGGCCAGTTGCGCTGCGAGCTTCTCGACGAAGTGCACGCGGCTCGCGGTGATGGGCGTCAGCACCGCCGCCGAGTGATGCACCTTGTGGAAGGCCCACAGCGAGCGCGAGTGGAAGGCGCGGTGCACCCAGTAGTTCTTGAAGTCGCTGACCAGGAACACCCCCAGCCCGTAGAGCAGCGACAGGCCGAGGTTCGTCCCCACCTGCGGCCGCGCGCCCCAGAGGCGGGTGAAGAAGGTGATGTAGTCGCCCGAGCGCAGGAGGTACGGATCGAGCAGACCGATGATCGGGACCAGCAGTACCGCATTGAGGATGCCGCGCACCAGGTAGTAGCGGTAATCCAGCAGTGCCGAGCGATGCAGATGCACCTGGCTGCCACCGATGAACTGCCAGAACGACGTCGCCTGCGTCAGCCCGCGTTGCCGACGGACGCGGAATAGCGCGTAGGCGATGGCGCAGGAACATAGCAGGAAGACCACACCGACGCGGCCGCTCAGGTCGAAGAGGCCGGAGATCTGGTTGGTGACGGGAGTGATCACCCACTCTGACAGGTGACGGTGAACGTGCGAGAGATCAGGCATGGAAGCCAGCATGGGACGCGACGGTTTGTCCTGTCAAAGCTGGATGGCGCTATGAGGGGGCCAAATCGACGGGAGGTCCGGCAGGCGACACGTGGCGGCGGATTGGAGCGGTGTCGGGGAGGGGCGCGAAGCCAGGCGCCGGCGCTGCTGGACAACACGTGCAGCCACTGATCGCGGGCAAGGCACGGACCCGCAGGGAAAGGGGCAGGCTGGCGAGGACTGCCCCCTTTATGGGTCATGCCGCCGGAGGCGTGCCTTCGGCGTTGGCGACCACGGCGTCGATCTGGATCAGCGCCTCCTTGGCCAGGGCCGAGACACCAACGACGCGGCGGGCAGGAACGCCGCCGGGGAAGTAGGTGGCGTACACCTCATCGACGGCGACGAGGTCATCGATGTTCTTCAGGAAGATGTTGACCTTCACCACATCGGCGAGGGTGTGGTCGATGCTTTCGACGATGGCCTTGAGGTGCTTGAAGCATTGCGCGGCCTGCTCCTTGATGCCGCCTGCCACCCGTTCACCGGTCTTCACGTCCAGCGGTAACTGGGCGGAGATGTGGTTGTAGTGGGAGAAGGCTACCGTCTGGGTGGAGTACGGGCAGCGCGGTGCGGCATCGGTATTGCGGGCCTTGATGACGATGCCGTGGCGGTCTTCCACGGCTTGTGGCGGCGTGCCGTCGCCGTGGGAGACCACGGCCTCGACCTGCACCAGGGCATCCAGCGGCAGGGCTTGTGCCTGCACTACGGTGCGCGCGGGGACATAGCCAACGGCGCGGGCAATGGCCGAGTCGGGGAAGAAGGTGGTGTAGACCTTGTTCACGGCCGGCATGTCGGTGAGGTCCTTGACGTAGACGGTGATGCGCACGATGTCATCGAAAGGTACGTCGATGCTTTCGAGGATCGTCTTGATGTTGCGCAGGCACTGCCGGGTCTGTTCCTCGACGCCACCGACGACCAGTTTCCCTGTGCGCGGGTCGATGGGCAGTTGGGCGCTCAGGTTGTTGTAGTGGGAGAAGGCGACGGTCTGGGTAGACAGCGGGCTCAGTGGCGCGCTCTCGGTGTTGCCTTCGACCTTGATCAGGTCGCCGGCCTGCGGGGCGTTGGGGATGGTGCCTTCGCCGCACGTGATGAGGGCTTCGACCTGCACCTTGGCGCCCAGCGGTAACGCGGCCACGCAGACGCTGGTAAGGGTCGGCAGGTAATCCGGGAAGAAGGCGGCGTGTACCTTGGCCACGGCGTCGGCGTCGGCGATATCGGTCAGGAAGATCGAGATGCGGACGCTGTCGTCGAGCGTGTGGCCAATGCTGTCCACCACGGCCCTGAGGTTCCTGTAGCACTGCTCGGCCTGTTCCTTCGCACCGCCAGCGACCAGTTTGCCGGTGGCGGGGTCGACGGGCAGTTGTGCGGACAGGTTGTTGTAGTGGGAGAAGGCGACGGTTTGCGAATACGGGCCGAGGTTTTGCGGGGCCTTGTCGGTGTTGCGGGCGAGAACTGCGTTGTAGCCACTCATGTTGGTGCTCCCTTGTTCGCTGGGAATCCGTGGATTGGGTGGCAAACGCTTCGTCCAGTGCGATATCGGTCGTTGCCACTATCGGTTCAGACGACGGATATCAAGCTCGTCGAGAGGCGCGCAGACTATCGAGTCTTCCGGGGTGACCCCTTTGACTTAAGGCAAGCGTAGTGGGGTCTTCTTACCGGGTTGTTTCAATTGGCGATGTGCACGAGCTGGGATATGCCCACGGGGGCGCTCGGGAGTGCCATGACAGGCCTGTCCGCTGACTTCCGGCAGATTCCTGAGCGTCGTTGCATGGCCTTCCAGGCCTCCGGGGATGCCATCAGGCGCCTTCGTATACATGACCTGCCAGCTGTAGCGCGCCGCGGCAAGCGTGCTCCGGGATCGGCGGGCGGACGGCAATGGCCCCCTGGTTTTTCCTGGTCTAGTCTGAACCGCGGACGAACGTTGTGGTGCAGTCCTGCGTTCGAAGGTGACGGCAAGGCTTCACCACAATGTTCGAGGGAGGCCCGGGACCATGGCCGAGAAAATCAGGGTTCTGCTCGTCGACGACGAGAAACATGTCCGCCAGCTGATCAAGGCGGTTCTGATCCCACTCAACTGCGAGGTCGTGGGCGAAGCGGAGAACGGCCAGCAGGCCGTGACGCTCTACCAGGAAAAGCGCCCCGACTCGGTACTGCTGGATATCAACATGCCCGTGATGGACGGGCAGGATGCACTGCGCGCCATCATGGCCCTGGATAGCAGCGCGGTAGTCATCATGCTCACCTCGCTGTCGGATATCGGCAGCATCCAGACCTGCCTGGATGCCGGCGCCTCCCACTACATCCGCAAGGACACGCCGCCAGGGGAGATGCGCGAGATCATTCGTGAGACCTGGCAGCACAGCTTCTCCGAGAAGTTCCAGTAACGTCCCTCGCCGGGGAGTACGAACCATGCGTGAAAATGAAAAGTCAGCGGATGACCCGCGCTTCGACTTGCAGGCCATGCTCAAGGAACTGGAAGCCGAAGGCCCGGTGCACGCCAAGCCGACCGTGCAGCAGTCGGACATCAAGGATCTGGTGCGCAACCTGAGGAAGCGCGATCGTGAGCGGTGAGTCGGCGTTCATCCAGTCCCTGCTGGATCACCGCCTGGTCGACGAGGCGAGCCTGCGAGGCTTGCGCCTGTCGGTTGGGCCGGAGGAGTACGCCCTCGCCAGCCGCCTGTACGAGACGGCGGAGCTCCTGTCCGACCGCGAACTGATCAGCAAACTGTACGGCAGTAGCCTGGGCAAGGCGCACGTTCCGCTGGACCGTACGTTGTTCCAGGCTGGTGCGCTGGAGAAGCTGCTGCCGGAAATGGCGCGCCGGCTGCAGTGCATCCCGGTGTACTTCCTCGGTGAGGTGCTGACGGTGGCGATGACCCACCCGGACGATCCCGTTGCCGTGCAGAAGCTGGAGCGGATGACGGGGTGCCAGGTCAGCAGCGTGTTCGCCTTTCCCGAGGAAATCCAGAACAGCATCGATATCCAGTATGGCGGTGTTGCCGAGCTGGAAAAGCTGTCCGGGAATATTTCCAGTGCCTTGCCGGATATCCGTGTGGACTCCCAGCAACTGGCTAACCTGGCTTCATCCCAGGAGGTGGTGGAGCTGGTCCGCGGATTGATGCTGTATTGCCTGAAGAACCGGGCGAGTGACATCCACATCCAGCCGACATCGAAGACGCTGGAGGTGCGCTTCCGCATCGACGGACGGCTGCAGACACTGCTGAGCCTGGACAAATCACTGAATGCACCGGTGATTGCGCACCTGAAGATCAAGGCCAATTGCGACATGACCGAGCGCCGCCAGCCGCAGGACGGCCGGGTCAGTCTGGAGATGAAGGGGCGGCACTATGATTTCCGCCTGTCGACCGTGCCGACCGTTTTCGGCGAGAAGGCGGTGATTCGCGCCATCGGCTCGGCCGAGCAGGCGGTGAAAACGCTCGAGCAACTGGGGTTCACGCGGCGCAATCGGCAGTTGCTCGAGAGTGTGATCCACCAGCCCAACGGTATTTTCTTCGTCACCGGCCCGACGGGCTCGGGCAAGACCACCACCCTGTACTCGGTGTTGGCGATGCTGCAGGACCCGCATGTGAATATCGTGACGGTGGAAGACCCGGTGGAATTGCGCATGGATGGGATTTCGCAGATACAGACCAATGCGGCGGTCGGCCTGGATTTCGCCAAGGCCTTGCGTGCGGTGCTGCGCCAGGACCCGGAAATCGTGCTGATCGGCGAGATCCGCGACATGGAGACGGCGCGCATTGCCACCCAGGCCGCACTGACCGGGCACATGGTGATGGCGACCTTGCACACCAACAGTTCGTTGCAGGCGGTGACTCGGCTGATCGAAATCGGCGTGGACCCCTTCCTGGTAGCGCCGACAGTGCTCGGCTCGATGGGCCAGCGCTTGATGAGGCGTGTCTGCGAGCACTGCCGTGAGGCCTATGAGCCGGAGCCGGAGATACTCGACGCGCTGTTCTACAACCGCGATGGTGCACCGGTGCAGTTCTACCGTGCGAAGGGGTGTCCGGACTGCGGTAATACGGGCTATTCCGGTCGGGTCGCTATCCATGAGCTGTTCGTACCGACCAATATCATCCGCTCGATGATTGCGGACCGCGCCTCGATCATCGACATCGAGCGCGAAGCCGTGCGGCGCGGCTTCCGCTCGATGCGCTATGACGCGCTATTGAAAGCGCTGCAGGGGCAGACGACGCTGGAGGAGGTCTTCCGCGTCACCGGCGGCCTGCCGGTGAGCTGAGGGTTCTTCCGGCAAACCGCCTGCTCAGGGCGCTTTCTTCGGCAGCGGGATACGCGCCCAGAAGTAGGCACCCAGCCCGAGGGTACTGTCGCAGCCGACGGTTCCGTGGTGCAGTTCGACGATCGATTTGACAATGGAAAGGCCCAGCCCGGTGGACGATTCGCCGGCCGTGGGCCGCGCGCTCAACTTGCGGAACTTGCCGAACAACTTGGCCTTGTCGTCGTCCGTCAGTCCGGGACCCTGGTCCCTCACGCCGAATTCAAGCTGGGTTCCGCTTCCCGGAGGATCGCCGGGAACCACCTTCAGGGTGACCTCCACCGTCAGGCCCGGCGGGGAGTACTTGATGGCGTTGCTCAGGTAGTTGTCGAAGGCCTCGCGCAGACGGGTCTTGTCGCCCATCAGGAAGATCCCGGCAGCGATGTCGTCGCGCAGGGTAATGTTCTTCTTCATTGCAGCGTGGGTGTTGAACTTGAAGAGGCTCGAGCAGAGCTCGCTGACGTCGATCCAGTCGTGCACCAGGCTGAGCCCGCTCTGTTCCAGGCCTTCGGTGGAGAGGATGCCCTTGACGACTTCGGACATGTGGCTGGAGGCGTCGTGTATGGCCTGGAGGAACTCGATGGTCTGCTGAGAAGCGCCCGGATCGTTGCGCTTCATCTCCAGCAGGATTTCCGCAAGGCCGGTGATGGACGCCAGCGGGTTCTTCAGGTCATGGCTGGCGATGGCGAGCAACTCGCCCTTGGCCTTGTAGGCGGCCTCGGCGGCTTCCTTCTTGGCGCGCAGCTCTTCCTGTGCCTTGCGTTCGGTGATGTCGATGATCGCGGCGAGGACCATGACATCGCCGTTCACATCGAGGGGGTTGAGACCGATCTCGATGGGGATTTCCCAGCCGTCCTTGTGCCGCCCCAGCAGGTCACGCCCGGTCCCCATGTAACGAGCCTGGGGTCTGGCGAAGTAGCCGGCGAGCCAGCCGCCGTGCTCGCCGCGATAGCGCTCCGGCAGCAGCATTTCCACCGGCTGGTTGAGCATCTCCTGCTCCTCATAGCCGAACAGCTGGGTGACCTGGTGGTTCGCCAGGGTAATGATGCCCTCCCGGTTCACCAGGATGATGGCGCTGGGCGCCGAGTGGACCACCTGGCGAAAGCGCGCATCGGCAAGTTTGCGTTCGGTGATGTCGAGGATGGTGACCAGCACCCACGTCCCGTCGACCAGCACCAGCGGATTGAGGCCGATCTCCACGGGGAACTCGCTGCCGTCCCGGCGTTGGGCGAACAGCTCGCGGCCGACACCCATGGCGCGCATGGACGGAGCCTGGAAGAAACTGTTGCGCAGGGCCGGGTGGTTGGCGCGCAGCCGCTCGGGGATGAGCTTCTCGACCGAGCTGCTGATCAGCTCCCCTGCGGTGTAGCCGAACAGCTCCTCACACTGTCGGTTGACGTAGGCGATGGTGCCTTCGCGATTCACCAGGAGCACCGCATTGGGCGATGACTCGACAATCAGGTGGAAAGTGATTTCGGTGAGCTGAGAGCTTCGCGAATCCATGGCCAGGTGCCTCCTGGTGCTGAATTTCCTGTGCACGGCCGGACGGGCCGACACCGGTGTCGGGTAGAGCCTAGCGCCGACAGCCGGTCGTTGCGAAAACGTCCGTCGAACGGACACCTGCGCCAGCCCCTCGCGACGGCGCTGGCGCTGGAGCAGATCGCGCCGGGACGATGTCAGAAGATGTAGTCGGTGGTCAGGAAGCTCGAATCGCGGTCGCGGATGATCTGGCTGATCAGCGCCTTGTTGGCGTCGGTGAAGCGCGTGGCCACCAGCGTACGGATCGAGAAGGTGCGCAGGGCGTCGTGGACGGAAAGGGTGCCTTCGGCGGAGTTCTTGCGGCCGTTGAAGGGGTAGCTGTCCGGGCCGCGCTGGCACTGGGCGTTGATGTTGATGCGGCCGACCTGGTTGACGAAGGCGTCCACCAGCGGGCCGATCTGCTCGGGGTCGTCGCCGAACAGGCTGAGCTGCTGGCCGTAGTCGGACTGCAGGACGTAGTCGATCACCTCGTCCAGCTCTCGATAGGGCACGACGGGCACCAGCGGGCCGAACTGTTCCTCGTTGTACAGGCGCATGTCGGCGCGGACCGGGCTGAGCAGTGCGGGGTAGAAGAAGCTTTCGCGACTCTCCCCACCGCCAGGGTTGATGACCTTGGCGCCCTTGGCCAGCGCGTCCTGCAGCAGGCCGTTGAGGTAATCGACCTTGCCCGGCTCGGGCAGCGGCGTCAGGGCCACGCCGGGCTCCCAGGGCATGCCGGGTTTGAGTTCGGCGAGCTTGGCGCTGAACGTGTCGAGGAAGTTGTCCAGCACGTCCTCGTGGACGAAGAGGATCTTCAGCGCGGTGCAGCGCTGGCCGTTGAAGGAGAGGGCGCCGGTGATGGCTTCGCTGACGGCGTTGTCGAGATCGACGCTGGGCAGGACGATGCCGGGGTTCTTGGCGTCCAGGCCCAATGCGGCGCGCAGGCGGTGCGGGCGCGGGTGGAGCCTCTTCAGGTCGGCGGCGCCGGAGTGGGTGCCGATGAAGGCGAAGACATCGACCTTGCCGCTGGCCATGAGTGCGCTGACGGTCTCTCGCCCGCGCCCGTAGATGACGTTGATGACACCTGGCGGGAAGCTGTCGCGGAAGGCTTCGAGCAGCGGGCGTATCAGCAGCACGCCGAACTTGGCGGGCTTGAAGACCACGGTGTTGCCCATGATCAGCGCCGGGATCAGGGTGGTGAAGGTCTCGTTCAGCGGGTAGTTGTACGGGCCCATGCACAGCGCGACGCCCAGCGGCACGCGGCGGATCTGCCCGAGGGTGCCCTGTTCCAGTTCGAAGCGGCTGGAGCGGCGGTCCAGTTCCTTGAGCGCCTGGATGGTGTCGACGATGTAGTCGCAGGTGCGGTCGAATTCCTTCTCCGAGTCCTTGAGGTTCTTGCCGATCTCCCACATGAGCAGCTTGACCACGGCGCTGCGCTGCTCGCGCATGTGGGAGAGGAAGCGTTCGACGTGGGCGATGCGCTCGGCCACGCGCAGGTTGGGCCACTCGCCCTGGCCGTTGTCGTAGGCGGCCACGGCGGCGTCCAGCGCGGCGAGGGCGGCGTTGGCATCCAGCAGCGGCGTGCTGCCGAGGATCACCTGTTCGTCGCCCTGCTCGGTGGCGAGGAAGATCGGGCTGCGCACCGGCGCAAGCGGTCCGTCCCAGCGGCGCAGCTCGCCGTTGACCAGGTACTCGCGCTGCTCGACGGGCGCCTCGGGGCGCCAGGCATCGGGGATATCGGTGAGGCGGGGGAACAGATGGTCGAGCTTGTTGTTGTCGGGCATGACTCATCCCTCGGGGGAAGGTGGGCGACTGGTCTGTCTTGGAGCGTAGCTGTATTCAAGTAAATCGATTCAGCCAATAGTGCGATAGACGATGCCGGGGCGGGCCATGCGCGTGATTCGCGGGCATGGCCCGCCCCGGCAGGGAGCGGCAAATCGTCAGACGAACAGCGACAGCAGCAGGATGAAGCCCAGGCCGACCACCGAGAGGATGGTTTCCATCGCCGTCCAGGTCTTGAAGGTCTCCATCACGCTCATGTTGAAGTACTGCTTCACCAGCCAGAAGCCGGCGTCGTTGACGTGGGACAGGATCAGCGAGCCGGCGCCGGTGGCCAGCACCAGCAGCTCGCGATTGACGCCGGGAATCAGGTCGATCACCGGCACCACGATGCCCGCGCCGGTGATGGTGGCGACGGTTGCAGAGCCGGTGGCGATACGGATCACCGCGGCCACCAGCCAGGCCAGGAGGATCGGTGAGATCTGCGCCTGCACCGCCATGTGGCCGATCACGTCGCCCACGCCGCTGGCTACCAGCATCTGCTTGAAGCCGCCACCGGCGCCGATGATCATCACGATGGCGGCAGTCGGCGCGAGGCTCTGGTCGAGCAGCTTGAGAATCTTCTTCGAATCGAAGCCGCGGGCATGACCGAAGGTGTAGAGCGCCAGGAGCAGCGCCAGGAGCAGGGCGGTGATCGGGTGGCCGATCATGTCCAGCCAGGCGCGGATCACGTGGCCGTCGGCGAGCATGACGTCGGCGAAGGTCTTGAGCAGCATCAGGAACACCGGCAGCAGCACCGTCACCAGGGTGACGCCGAAGCTGGGCAGGTCGCTGGTATCCGGCTCGTGGGCGATCTGCGCCACCAGCTCTTCATTGGGCTGGCCGGGAATGTACGTCGCGATGAACTTGCCGAAGATCGGGCCGGCGATGGCGGCGGTGGGCAGGGCGACCAGCAGACCGTAGAAGATGGTCTTGCCGATGTCCGCACCGAACACGCCGATGGCCAGCAACGGGCCCGGGTGCGGCGGCACCAGGCCGTGCACGGCGGAGAGGCCGGCGAGCAGCGGGATGCCGATCTTGATCAGCGACACGCCGCTGCGCCGCGCCACGATGAACACCAGCGGCACCAGCAGGATGAAGCCGATCTCGAAGAACAGCGGGATGCCGACCAGGAAGGCGGCGAGCATCATGGCCCAGTGCACGCGTTCCTTGCCGAAGGCGCGGATCAGGGTGCGGGCGATCTGATCGGCGCCGCCGGACTCGGCCATCATCTTGCCGAGCATGGTGCCCAGCGCCAGGATGATGCCGACGAAGCCGAGCACGCCGCCGAAGCCGTCCTGGAAGGATTTGACGATGGTCGCCACGGGCATGCCGGAGGTGAGGCCGAGGAAGCCGGCGGCGATGATCAGGGCAACGAAGGGGTGAATCTTGAAGCGGGTGATCAGCAGGATCAGGCCGATGATGGTGACCACCGCATCCAGCAGCAGATAGGTGTCGTGGGACATGCCGAGCATGGGGCTCTCCTGTTGTTGTCGTTGTGCCGGAGCGGCTTTCTTCTGGTGTTATTTGAGATAGCGCTATCTTTCGCGGGCAGGCGCTAAAGCGTCAGGCGTTGCTGTGCTGTCGCCACCACAGGTGTGCGGCTTCCGCCAGTTCGTCGAGCGGGCGGGTGGCGTCGAGGCTCAGGGTCAGCGGTTCGCTGGTCGGTACTTCGAGGGCGGCGAACTGGCTGTCAATCAGGCTGGCCGGCATGAAATGGCCGGGGCGGGTAGCGACGCGCTGGGCGGCGGTTTCCGGAGTGAGTTCCAGGAACACCACACCCAGGCCGGGTACGGCGCGGCGCAGGCGTTCGCGGTAGATCAGCTTGAGCGCGGAGCAGGTGAGCACCGGGCGCTGCCCGGCGGCGATGGCTTTCTGCAGTTCGACGGCCAGGGTGTCGAGCCAGCCGGCGCGGTCCTCGTCGGTCAGCGGGATGCCGGCGCTCATCTTCTGGATGTTGGCTTCGGGGTGGAACGAGTCGCCTTCGATGGCGAAGGCGCCGCTGCGCAGGCACAGGGCCTCGCTGACGCTGGACTTGCCGCATCCGGCGACACCCATGATGAGCACGGCATCGATGGAGGGGAGCATGCAGGGCCTCGGTGTTGAGACAGCGCTATCTTTGGTGGGCGTAACGAAAAGCATCGGCTGCCTCCGTATTCTTGTCATTCTAGTCGGTGTGTCTCGCGCTCTCGACGGATGCTGCACTGGCAAGCACGCGTCAGCGGGCGGGGGGCCGGTGGGAGCCGGCCTCAGGCAATTGCCCTGGCTGCGAGACAGCGCTACCTTAGTGCCTCGATTTTTGTTTGGCAAGCCGCCCGATGACCGCCCAGAAGAACGACAAGAAAAACGACAGAAGCTCTCGCACCACCGGCAAACCGACCCTCAACGACGTGGCACGCAGTGCCGGCGTCAGCCCCATCACCGCCTCGCGCGCCCTGCGTGGCGTGAGCACAGTGGCCGAGGAACTGGTGGAAAAGGTACGCCGGGCCGCCGCCGACCTGGGCTACGTGGCCAACCCCGCCGCCCGTGCGCTGGCTTCCAAACAGAGTCACAACATCGTGGTGCTGGTGCCGTCGCTGGCGAACCAGTTGTTCATCGAAACCCTCGAAGCCATTCACGCCGTGATGCACCCGCGCGGCCTCGAAGTGCTGATCGGCAACTACCACTACTCCCGCGACGAAGAAGAAAACCTGCTGCGCAACTACCTCGCGTACCAGCCGCGCGGCCTGCTGCTGACCGGCTTCGACCGCACCGAGAGCGCCCGGCGGATGATCGAGGCCAGCGGTGTGCCGGCGGTCTACATGATGGACCTGGATCCCGGCGCGGGTCTGCATTGCGTGGGCTTCTCGCAGATCCGCGCGGGGGAGGCCGCGGCCAGACACCTGCTCAAGAGCGGGCGCAAGCGCCTGGCCTACATCGGCGCGCAACTGGATCAGCGCACCTTGCTGCGTGGCGAGGGTTACCGCCGTGCGTTGCAGCAGGCTGGCTGCTATGACCCGGCACTGGAAATCCTGACGCCGCGTCCGTCCTCTGTCGGCCTGGGCGGCGAGCTGTTCCGCCAGTTGCTGGCCAGCCATCCGCAGGTGGAAGGCATCTTCTTCGGCAACGACGACCTGGCCCATGGCGCCCTGCTGGAGGCCATGCGCCACGGCATCCGCATCCCCGAACAGGTCGCGGTACTGGGCTTCAACGACCTGCCCAGCTCTGAATTCATGGTGCCGCGCCTCTCCAGCATCCGCACCCCCCGCAAAGCCATCGGCACCCACGCGGCCGAGCGCCTGCTGGACCTGATCAACGACAAGCCTGTGAGCGAGCCGGTGATGGACCTGGGGTTCGAGTTGATGGTGCGCGAGAGCAGCTGAGCTCCGGTGCCCCACTGTAGGAGCGCGCCATCCTACGAAAGCGCTCCCTGCAAACCCTTTGCGCATAAAAAAGCCCGCTGGAGCAGCGGGCGTAGTGCGGAGGCAAAAGGTGCGCGGAGGCAAAACTTCGTCCCGACGGGCAAGCCGCCGGAGCAATCACTCAGTACGCATCGCTCATCCCATCGGTGATGGTGATGCCCTGCTTGCGCATTTCCTGGATCAACCCGGCACGGGTGCCCGGCAGGTTCATCAGGGCCTGGTAGCGCGTGGCTTTGACTTCCTCGGCGGTGTACGGCTTGAACTCGGCGGGCATGCTGTCGCCAGCCATGCCTTCCTTGCGCAGCAGCCAGTTGAGCAGGTCGGCCAGTTGCGCGTCGTTCAGGGCGGATTGGGACATGCCCGGCACGCGCACGAGGAACTGCCGGCCACCGTCCACCTTCAGGAAGTTGCCGACGAAGCCGTGCAGGCGCGGCGTGTCGTTGGCCTTGCTGCCGCTGCCCTCGGTGAGATGGCAGCCGGCGCATTGCAGCTGGTAGTTGGTGGCCGGGCTGTAGCTCTGCTGGGAGATCGGCTTCTGCACGAACTCGTTGCCGGGTGCCGGCCGTTGGTGCGGATCAGGGATCGCACGGGCCTGGGCCAACGGAGCGACCAGGCTGCAGAGCAGGGCGCCGACAACGAGACTGCGCATGGGCTTTTCTCCCGACTTCAGACCGCGACGCCGCGGATGATGGTGACGGTGCAGTTGTAGATGCGCGACTCCGCGCCCAGGCACCAGTTGACGTCGTTGTTGTTGAACGGACGGTACAGCGGTTCTTCGCTCTCGTTGCGGGTACAGGCGCACTGGGAGCAGCTGTGCTTACCGCAGCAGTCGTTGTAGGAAATGATGTAGTCCTTGCCGTCCGCCGGGTTGCGGCAGGTGCCGATCCAGGTCACCTGGGATGCATCGGTGCCGGGCGGGCAGGAAGTGGTGGTGCCGCCACAGCAGGAGCAGAGAAAGCCGTCGATGGAGCAGTAGCGCCAGTAGTCGCAGCTGTTCGGGTCGCCCGGATCGCCGGCCTTGGGTGCCTCGGCGGCCAGCGCCTTGGAGGTGCGGTCGATCGGCAGGATGATCGGCAGGGCCGCGCCGGCCACCAGCAGCGAGCCGAAGCGGCCCAGCAGCTTGCGCCGCGAGGTGACGTTGGCCACCTGGCGGGAGGAGCGCTCGAACAGGTTGTCGAGGAATTTCATTCTTGTTCTCTCCGTGATCAGTGGCTGTGGCCGTGGCTGGCGTCGTGGGTGTGCACGCCGTTGTGGCTGTGGCCATTCATGTACTGCTGCAGGGTGGCGCTGCCCAGGTGCTCGACCTCGAACAGGCTGTCCAGGTGTTCGCGGGAGTTCACCAGGCCCTTGGCACGCAGCACGCCCTTGCTGTCGATCAGCGCGGCGTAGGGCAGCTTGCCGATCTGGTAGGTCATGCCGACTTCCGGGCCGACCACGTAGGCAGCTTTCTCCAGACCATGCTCGGCGATCAGTGCCTGCTGAGCAGCCATGTCGCCGTCGCTGACGTAGATCACCTCCAGCTCGCCGGCCTTGTCCTTGGCGATGGACTTGATGGCCGGCAGCAGCGATTTGCAGATCGGGCAGGTCGGCGAGAGGAAGAACAGCAGCTGGCCGCGCTCGCCTTCATAGCCGAAGTTGACCGGACGACCGTGACGGTCGGCGGCGGTGACTTTCGGGGCGGGTTCGTTGACCGCCACGCCCTTGTCGACCATCAGCGCGCCAGCAGGAGCGATGCGGCCATGGAGGACGCCGATCTGGCGCACCAGCGCCATGACGGTGAAGGCGAGGGCGATGAGCAGCACCCAGAGAAGAATGTTGGAAACGATCAGACCTTCCATTTGTTCACCTTCCGATGAGTTTGAGCAGGCGAGGATGATTGGCCAGCAGGCCATCGGCCGCGGCATACAGGAGCAGGGCGACAGCACTGGCGGCGAGGATCACGAAGGCGTCGAACACGCCCATCTCGCGGGCCTGCGGAGCACAGGAGGCGATCAGGGCGAGCGCGGCGATGATCGCGTTGCGCAGCAGCAGCACCGGGCGCAGCGGTTGCATCTGGCCGGGGCCGGAGCAGCCGCAGTCGATGTCGCGGCGCCCGCGCCAGAGGTTGATGCCGATGGCGCCGGCATAGAGCAGGATCAGCGCCGTGGCGGCCAGGGCCGCGGCGTGGCGGCTCGCCAGCACCAGCAGGGCGAAGGCGATTGCGCCTTCGACCACCGGCAGCACGCGGGCCACCGGGCCGACCAGCGAGGCCGGCAGCAGGCCGTAGTCTTCGACCTGGCGGGCGAAGCGCATCGGCGCGCGCAGCTTGTGACTGGCGGCGCTGGCGAGCAGCACCGCAACGGCCACCGCACTGGCGATGATCAGGATCGGATCGGAAAACATTTCCGTACCTCTCGGGGATGACTTTCTGGAAAAGGCTTAGTGGCTCAGGACCAGGATCGGCGTCTTGGCGATCTTGTCCATGGAGCCGTTGTATTTGCCGGTCTTCAGGTCGAAGATCTGCAGTCCGCCTTCGACGTCGGTGCCCAGCAGCAGCGGCTTGTCGTCGGTGGTAGCGTGCAGGCTCCATACCGGCTTGGGCGCTTCCAGGGTGCCGATCTTCTTCTGGGTCTTCAGGTCGTAGATCCAGATGAACGGGCTCGGGTCTTCCCATTTGCCGGCGCTGTGCTCTTCATGCATCAGCACATACATGCGGTTCAGCTTGGGCGCCACGGCCATCAGCTGCCAGCCGCCGGTACCCCAGCCT
The DNA here is from genome assembly GCF_057180225.1 of Pseudomonas sp. BB438. NCBI lineage: Bacteria > Pseudomonadati > Pseudomonadota > Gammaproteobacteria > Pseudomonadales > Pseudomonadaceae > Pseudomonas > Pseudomonas sp. BB438. Next base: position 3,747,249 of record NZ_CM170001.1, on the reverse strand, counting down.
TTCTTGCGCTCCTCGTCGGTGGTCAGCGACCAGCTCGGCAGCATCTTCGGCTTGTCGCCGGAGACGTCCACCGGCTTGACCATGCCGTCGGTGGTCACGAAGAAGTAGGTCTCGCCCACGGCCAGGCCGCGTTCGTTGAGCTTCTCCTTGTTCGGATCGAAGAAGGGCGTCTGGCTGCGACCGACTTCCTTGCCATCGTCACCGATCCTGGTGATCTGCAGCTGACCGTCACCGCACAGCGAGGCGAAGGCGCGCTTGCCCACCGGGTAGTTGAGCACGCAGCCGCTGATGGCGATTTCGCTGGCGACCTTCTTCTCCTGGGTGTCGACCACGGTGACCGAGGTGGACGGGGTGAAGTTGTAGATGTAGACGAAGCGGTCGTCGGAGCTGGTGCCCAGGGCGTACTTCTGGGTCAGGATCGAGGCGCGCTTGGCCGGGATTTCCACTTCCCACTTCGGGCGCAGGTTCGAGGTGTCCCAGGCGGTCAGCACGTCGGTGCGCACGCCGCGGGTGCCGCGGGAGTAAAAGGTGTCGGCGGAGTACAGGGTCTTCGCGTCGTGGCTCAGGGTGGACGGAGCCACGAAGCCGGTGCTGACCATGCCGAGCATCTTCTTCTGCTCGGGGTCGACCACGGTGACGCGGCCGGCGATGAAGTTCTCGAACTCCACGTCGACGATATAGGCGCGGTGCGGCGAGGGCGGGAACGGCAAGACGGACTCACCGATGCTCTCGGTCGGCAGCTCGGCGTGGGCTGCGCCCATCGCGAAGCATGTTGCCAGCGCGAGGACCGATGGAGCGAGGAACCTGGCGACGCTCATTGGCGGGTACTCCCTTTTTCTTGTTGGCGGGCTATCGGTTGCTGTTGGGCTGCCCGCCGGCGCTTGCAGGCGATTGCGGGCAGAAGACGGAACATTGAGGAGAGTCTGCCTGCGTCGGTTCGCGCCGGACTTGTTGTCCGTGCCATTTCCTTGTCTGGGGGTGACAGGGTGTCGCAGGGAGAAAGTGCAGACTGCCGTTGCGTTTCGAGGCTGGAAATCCGCCGAACGGCACAGGCATGGATCAAGGCTTCGTCAGGTTTTGGTGCGAAAAAGCTGCATCGTGCCCCGAAAATCCGCACAATGCACATTTGAGCTATCTTGAAACGCCGTTACACCCACCGGAAGTGTGCATTGTGAACAGTTCACAATGTTCGACATGCTCAAAATTTCCGCGTCGTTCCTGATTGGCTTTTCCGGCCCGCTATTTGCGTTGTGCCGGGAGTCCTCAACCAATCCTCGCGGAGACCCCGTCAATGAGTTCCCCCAGTGAGTTCCCCCTGAGCGCGACGCCCAGGGAAGGGCGCAAAGGCCTGCTGCCCATCGCCATGGTCCTGTTCAGCTTCACCTTCTTCACCGGCACCATGTTCGCCGGCGGCAAGATCGGCATGGCCTTCGACTTCGTCGACATGCTCTGGGTCGCCTTCATCGGCAACGTGCTGCTGGCCGTCTACGCTGCCGCCTTGGGCCTGATCGCCTCGCGCAGCGGCCTGAACACCGTGCTGATGGGGCGTTTCTGCTTCGGCGAGCGCGGCAGCAAGCTGTCCGACTTCCTCCTCGGCTTCGCCGAACTGGGCTGGTACGCCTGGGGCACCGCCACGGTGGCCATCGTGCTGGTGAAGATGCTGAGCCTGCCCGAGTGGCTGAATATCCCGCTGATGGTGGTCTTCGGCCTGCTGTTCTCGGTCACCGCGATCATCGGCTTCAAGGGCCTGGACATCATGTCCCGCGTGTCGGTCCCGCTGATGTTCATCCTGCTGGTGGCGTCGATGGTCATCGCGACCAACCACGCCGGCGGCTGGAGCGGCCTGCTGGCCAAGGAACCGAGCCAGACCCTGACCTTCTCCGCCGCCGTGACCATGGTCTTCGGCACCTTTGCCAGCGGCGCGACCCAGGCCACCAACTGGACGCGCATGGCCCGCAGCGGGCGCATCGCGGTGATCGCCAGCGTGGTCGCCTTCCTCATCGGCAACGGCCTGATGATCGTTGCCGGCGCCTGGTGTGCCATCGTCTACCAGAACGCCGATATCGTCGAAGTGATGGTGCTGCAGGGGCTGTCGTTCGCCGCGGTGATCATGCTCTGCCTGAACCTCTGGACCATCCAGGGCCCGACCATCTACAACGTCTCGGCCGCCGCCTGCCACCTGGTGCGCAGCGAGCGTCGCCGCACCATGACCCTGCTGGCCGCCGGTATCGGCATCATCCTGGCCATCGGCGGCATGTACGAATGGCTGATTCCGTTCCTGGTGCTGCTGGGCTCGATCATCCCGCCGCTGGGCGGCGTGATCATGGCGGACTATTGGTACCGCAACCGCGGTGAATACCCGGCGCTGGTAGGCACTCACATCCCGGCGTTCAACGTGTCCGGCCTCGTGTCCTACGCGGTCGGTGCGGGCCTTGCCTACGCCTCGCCGTGGATCGCGCCGCTGGTGGGCATCGCTGCGTCGGCCCTCTGCTACATCGTCCTCACCGAAGTTACCCGCGCCCGTGGGCCGGTGGCCGAGCCGCGCGCTTGAGCCTGAGCGTCGAGGAAATCCTCCGTCTGCCGGGGCTGGAAAGCCTCGCGCTGCGGGCCGGCGCGCGCAACCTGCATCGCAGCGTGCGCTGGTCCTACGTGGCGGAGAACGTCGGCATCGCCGACTGGGTGATGGGCGGCGAGCTGGTGTTCGTCACCGGCATCAACCACACCCGTGACGAAGCCAACCTGCTGCAACTGGTGCGCGAAGGTGTCGCCAGCGGTATCGCCGGCATCGTCATCCTCACCGGCGACGAGTTCATCCAGCGTATCCCGCCGTCCGTGGTTCATCTGGCGGAAGCGGAAGGACTGCCGCTGATCGAACAGCCCTACGCGCTGAAAATGGTCATCGTCACCCACCTGATCGGCACGGCGCTGGTGCAGATGACCCAGGTGAAGACCTCGCGCCGCGACATCCTCGGCCAACTGCTCAGCGGCGATTACCCGAGCCTGGAGATCGTCCGACGCCGCGCCCAGCACCTGGAGCTACCGCTGGAAACGCCGCGCCGCCTGGTGGCGTTGCGGCTGTCGGGGGTCGATACGCTGTTCCAGCAGCAGGAGCCGGAAGAGGCCGAACGCGCGCTGCAGCTGACCCGCCAGCGTCTGCTCGACCACCTGGAGAACTGGCAGCAGGAACGCCCCGAGCGTCTGCCGGTGGTGATCCAGGGGGACCTGTTCGTCCTGCTGCTGGGCGCTTCCGACAATGCCGAGCGTGCCGAACTGCACGCCCTGGCCGCCGAACTGCAACAAGAGTTGGCGCCGTTGCGCGCCTATCTCGGCTTGTCCGCCCGCGCCGAGTCCTGCGCGGAATTCCCCCGCGCGTTGCTCGAGGCCCGCCAGGCGCTGGACGTCGCCGAAGGCATGCAGGCGCCCGGTGGCGTCTGCGACTACCGTGAGCTGGGCGTGCTGCGCCTGCTGCGGGCGATCCCCGATCGCGCGGTGGTCGAGCAATTCATGAAGGATACCCTCGGCCCGCTCCATGACGCGGGCCGCAAACAGCCGCACCTGTTGATCGAGACACTCGACGCGCTCGTCCAGGAAGGCGGCAACGCGCTCAGGGCGGCTCAGCGCCTGGGCATCCACCGCAACACCCTGAACCAGCGGATTGCGCGCATCGAGGCACTCAGTGGCCAGTCCCTGGACGACGCGCAATTCCGCCTGAATACCTCCGTGGCGCTGCTCATCTGGCGCATGTCGAATGCGCCGCGCCACGAATAGCCTGAATAGGAAGAAAAGCCCATGAAGATCATCAACGCCTCGCTGCGCAAGCAGACCGGTCTGTTCACCATCCGCTGCGACGGCGACGTCATCGCCGATGTGGTGCAGCAAGCCGGCACCGTGGCCGCCAGCGGCGACGATATCGACGCCCGTGGCAACCTGGCCATCGCCCCGCTGGTGGAGCCGCATATCCACCTCGACGCCACCCTGACCGCCGGCGAGCCGGAATGGAACATGAGCGGCACGCTGTTCGAGGGCATCGAGCGCTGGGCCCAGCGCAAGGAAACCATTACCCACGAGGACACCAAGTCCCGCGCCCACACCACCATCCGCATGCTGGCCGCCCATGGTATCCAGCACGTGCGCACCCATGTCGACGTGACCGATCCAACCCTGGCCGCGCTCAAGGCCATGGTGGAGGTTCGTGAAGAGGCGCGGCACCTGGTGGACCTGCAGATCGTCGCCTTCCCGCAGGAGGGCATCGAGTCCTACGAGGGCGGCCGCGAGCTGATGGAAGAGGCGATCCGCCTCGGCGCGGACGTGGTCGGCGGTATCCCGCACTTCGAAAACACCCGCGAGCAGGGCGTCAGTTCGATCAAGTTCCTGATGGACCTGGCCGAGCGCACCGGCTGCCTGGTCGACGTGCACTGCGACGAGACCGACGACCCGAACTCGCGCTTCCTCGAAGTGCTCGCCGAGGAAGCTCGCGTGCGCGGCATGGGCGGCCGCGTCACCGCCAGCCACACCACGGCCATGGGTTCCTACGACAACGCGTACTGCTCCAAGTTGTTCCGCCTGCTCAAGCGTTCGGGCATCAACTTCGTCTCCTGCCCGACCGAGAGCATCCACCTGCAGGGCCGCTTCGACACCTTCCCGAAACGCCGTGGCGTGACCCGCGTGGCCGAGATCGACCGCGCCGGCATGAACGTCTGCTTCGGCCAGGATTCGATCAAGGACCCGTGGTACCCGCTGGGCAACGGCAACATCCTGCGCGTGCTGGATGCCGGCCTGCACATCTGCCACATGATGGGCTTCGATGACCTGCAACGCGCGCTGGACCTGGTCACCGACAACAGCGCTCGCGCGCTGAACCTGGGCGCTCGCTACGGTATCGCCGCCGGCCGTCCGGCCAACCTGCTGGTGCTCGGTGTGGACAGCGACTACGAAGCGGTGCGCCAGCAGACCAAGGCGCTGTACTCGATCCGCAATGGCCGCGTGCTGATGAAGCGCGAGCCGGGGCAGGTGGCGCTGATCGAAGGCTGATCGGCTTCCTGTAGGAGCGAGCTTGCTCGCGAAGCTTGGCCTCGTTGCACGGCCGTTCGCGAGCGAGGACTGGGCGTCCCCCTCGGCCCTACGAGATCAAAATCCCCTCTCCCTAGCCCTCTCCCGCAAGCGGGAGAGGGGACCATTCGGTGAAAGATGCTGGCCGCTGTGTCAGCCGGAACGGGCAACTCCCTCTCCCTTCAGGGAGAGGGTTGGGGAGAGGGTCACCGCACAGACTTTTCCAACGGCGCAGGGCGGATAACCCTCGCCGGATGTTGCGTCCTGCTCGGGCAGGCTCAGGGCACCATCGCCATGCCCACGCCGAAGCGGTTCCAGGCATTGATGGTGGCAATGGCCAGGGTCAGGTTGGCGATCTCGGCATCGCTGAAGTGCTCGCGCAGGGCGTCGAACCGGTCCTGCGGGGCGTGTTTCTCCGGCAGGCGGGTGAGGCTTTCGACCCAGGCCAGGGCAGCGCGCTCGCGCTCGGTGAAGAAGCGGGTTTCCTCCCAGACGCTCAGGGTCTGCAGTCGCGCCTCGGTTTCGCCGGCCTTTCGCGCGTCATTGGCGTGCATGTTCACGCAATAGGCGCAGCCGTTGATCTGCGAGGCGCGCAGGCGGATTAGCTCCAGCAGCGAGTTCTCCAGCCCGGACTTGGCCAGGGCCTGCTCCAGGCCGAGCATGGCCTTGTAGGCGTCGGGGGCGGCTTTGGCCCATTCGATTCGTGCGCTCATGGCGATCTCCAGTGGGGCCCGCGGTTGTGCGGGAATGACGCTACGTTACCGCTCGCGGCGCCGCCATCGAATAGCCAATTCCCGGCAATACCGGCAGACCAATGGAGCCAATCCCGGCGACCTGCCGGCGGTCAGTCCCAACCGCCGGGGCAACCCTTGCAGCCCGCCATGTTGCTGCCCTGGAAGTTGCCGAAGCGCTGGCGGCTGCCACGCAGGTCGGCGTCTTCCAGGTTGGCTTCGGCCAGCTTCACTTCCTGCAGGTTGGCGTCGCGCAGGTCGGCGCCCTTGAGGTCGGCGCGGGACAACCAGGTCATTTCCAGGTCGGCAGCACGCAGGTTGGCCTGGTGCAGCTTGCCGCCGCTCAGGCGGGCGAACTCGAGGTAGGCAGCGGTCAGGTCCGCGCCTTGCCATTGCGCGCCCTGGGCGAACAGGCCCCAGGCCTGGATGGCGACCAGTTTCGCACCGCTGAGGTCGGCTCCGCGCAGGTCCGCCTGTTGGAGGCTGGCGCGGGTCAGGTCGGCGCCGTTGAGGTGGGCCTTCTGCAGGTTGGCCAGGTCCAGCCTGGCGTGGCGCAAGTCTGCCCCCGCGAGGTTGGCGCCGGACAGGTTCATGCGGGTCAGGTCCTGGTTGCGCAGGTCGGCGCCACGCAGGTCGACGTTGGGACACTGGCTGTCCGCTTCGATGCGGCAGCCGGCGATGACGGTGACCTCGTCGTCATCGGGTATTTCCGCCGGTTGGCTGGTGGCGAAGGCAAGGGTGGAAAGAGGGAACAGCAGGCAGGCGAGCAGTCGCATGGCGATCTCCTGGCGAAATGAGAAGGGCCCGCACCGGGTTCGGTGCGGGCCTGGGCATCAGCGGCTGGCGGTCTTGTTGTCCCAGCTGGGCAGCTTGAACACCCAGAAGGAGCCGCCCTGGGCCACCGGCTTGGTCAGCTCGGCCATGTCGCCGCCCCACAGCGGTACCGCGCCGCCGTAGCCGACGGTCACGCCGATGTACTGCTCGCCGTCCTGCTCCCAGGTGATGGGCGGGGAGACGATGCCGCTGCCGGTCTGGAACTGCCACAGCTCCTTGCCGGTCCTGGCGTCGAAGGCCTTGAAGAAGCCCTCGCCCGTGCCGGTGAACACCAGGTTGCCGGCGGTAGCCAGTACACCGGCCCAGAGCGGCAGGTGGTCCTTGTATTCCCACTCGACCTTGCCGGTGGTGGGGTTCATGGCGCGCAGGGTGCCGACGTGGTCGTCATACATGCGCTTGATGCGGAAACCCATGCCCAGGTAGGCGCTGCCCTTGGCGTAGTTCACTTCCTCGGTCCAGTAGTCCTCCTTCCAGTGGTTGGCGGGGACGTAGAACAGCCCGGTGTCCTGGCTGTAGGCCATGGGGTTCCAGTTCTTGCCGCCGAGGAAGGGCGGCGAGACTTCCACGGCCTTGCCGTGCTTCTGCCCAGGCTCGGGCAGCGGCGGGCGCTGGCCCTCGTTCTCGACTGGGCGGCCGGTCTTCAGGTCGATGTGGCTGGCCCAGGTGATGTTGTCGACGAAGGGGAAGGCGTTCTGCAGTTTTCCGTTGGTCCGGTCCACCACGTAGAAGAAGCCGTTGCGGTCGGCGTGGGCGGTGGCCTTGACGATCTTGCCGTCCTTGGCCTTGTAGTCGAACAGCACCAGCTCGTTGTTGCCGGAGAAGTCCCAGGCGTCGTTCGGCGTGTGCTGGTAGAACCACTTCACCTCGCCGGTGCTCGGGTCGACGCCGACCTGGCCGGAGGTGTAGAGGCTGTCGTAGTCGTGCGGGTTGCCGCCCTTGGCGGTGCGCGCCCAGGTGTTCCAGGGGCCGGGGTTGCCGGCGCCGACGATGATGGTGTTGGTCTCGGCATCGAAGCTCGCGCTCTGCCACGGGGCGCCACCGCCGTGACTCCAGGCTTCCACCTTGCCGGTGGGCGAGTTCTTGTCCTCGGGCCAGGACGGCGCCTTCACGTCGCCGGTGGGCGTACTGTCCTTGCCATTCAGGCGACCCATGTGGCCTTCGACGAAGGGCCGCATCCACACCTCTTCGCCGGTGTCCGGGTCGCGGGCGAACAGGCGGCCGACCACGCCGAACTCGTCGCCGGAGCTGCCGTGGATCAGCAGCACCTTGCCGGTCTTGCCGTCCTTCACGATGGTCGGTGCGCCGGTCATGGTGTAGCCGGCGCCGTGGTCGCCGAACTTCTTCTTCCAGACCACCTTGCCGGTCTTCTTGTTCAGCGCCACGACGGAGGCGTCGAGGGTGCCGAAGTAGATCTTGTCGCCATAGATGGCGGCGCCGCGGTTGACCACGTCGCAGCACGGGCGGATGTCGTCGGGCAGGCGATGGTTATAGGTCCACAGGCGCTTGCCGGTCTTCGCGTCGAGGGCAAACAGGCGCGAGTAGGAGGCGGTCACGTAGACCACGCCGTCGCTGACGATGGCCTGGGACTCCTGGCCGCGCTGCTTCTCGTCGCCGAAGGAGTAGGACCAGGCCGGGGTCAGCTTGAACACGTTGTCGGCGTTGACCTGCTTGAGCGGGCTCCAGCGCTGGGCGTTGGTGCCCATGCCGTACTGCAGCACATCGCCGGTGGTCGTGTGGTCGTTGGCGATGTCGTCCCAGGTCACGTCCTTGGCCAGCGCAGAGCCGCCGGTTGTCAGTGCGATGGCGCAGGCGAGGCTGCTGAGGGCGAGGCGCAGGGAAGCGGCGGCGGGGGAGATTGTTGTTCTCATTGGTTGGATTCCCGTGGTGGATGACGGCAGGCCGCTGCACGTGCCGCGGCGAATCCATGGTGGGAGGCGGGGCGCTCGGCGGGAACGGAAATAGTCCCGCAAAGGCCGGGAAGTCTTCCCGGTGCGGCCATGACTTGGGCGTGCTGCCAAAGCGCGAGGAGTGGCCGACCGCCGTTCTAGTACGAAGGGAGTAGACGGGAGCATCCAAAGCAGGATTCGGCCGTTGGCCGCGCGTTCTTACCATCGTCATCACTGGCGTCGTTCCGGGCGCCGTGCCTTGCCAAGCATCTCGATGAGAGGATGAAGTGATGAACAACAAGAACGTGCTGTGTGGCCTGCTGTTAGTGGCCGGCCTGGGTGTCTCGGGTCTGGCCCTGTCCCACGGCAATGTGACGCCCCAGGCAGTGGATACCACGGGGCTGGAACCGCTGGGCAAGGAATGGCGCGACACCAACCCCTACCGCGAGCCCTACGCCAACCACGCCAAGGCGGTGGAGATCGGCGCGTCGGCCTACAACCAGAACTGCGCGCGCTGCCACGGCCTGGAAGCCAAGTCCGGCGGTATCGCCCCCGACCTGCGCATGCTCGATGCCGGCGCCGAGGGCGACGAGTGGTTCAAGGAACGCGTGATCAACGGTGCGGTGCGTGATGGCGCGGTGTACATGCCGAAGATGGCCGACTTCATCAGCCAGGAAGGCCTCTGGGCGATCCGCACCTACCTGGACAGCGTGCACGTGGAAGAGTGATCGCCATGCGCCTGCCCAGCCTGCTCTGCGGCGTGTTTCTGAGCCTGGCCCTGTGCCTGCTGAACGGGCAGGCGCAGGCCAAGGTGCGCCCCTACGAGGACATGGTCGCCAGCGGCGTGCTGCGGGTGGCCGTGTACGAGAACTTCCCGCCCTACAGCTTCATGCAGGATGGGCAGGCGCACGGCATCGACATTGACCTGGCGACGCGCCTGGCCAGTGGCCTGGGCCTGCGTCCGGAGTTCCTCTGGGTCAACCCTGGCGAGCGCCTCGACGACGACCTGCGCAACTTCATCTGGAAGGGTCACTACCTGCGCCCCGGGGTGGTCGCCGACGTGATGCTGCGCGTGCCCTACGACCGCCAGTACGCCAATCGGCGCAATGACGTGGGCGAGCTGGCCAACGAGCAGGTGGTGATGTTCGGTCCCTACCAGCGTGAGCGCTGGCAGGTGGTCAGTGACGACCGCCGCCTGCCCGAGGTGGACACCATTGCCGCCTTCCGCGAGCACCGCATCGGTGTCGAGTTGGACAGCGTGCCGTCCTTCTACCTGACCTCGGTGCTCGGTGGTCAGCTCAGCCGCATGACCGTGCACTTCCCCAGTACCCAGGCAGCCTTCGACGGCATGCGCGCAGGCAAGGTGGATGCGGTGATGGCCTTGCGTGGCGAGCTGGACTGGATGCGCGCGCAAGCCGCCGACGAGCACCTGAAGAACGCCGAGAACACCTACCCCAATCTCGGCCAGCCTGAGTGGGATATCGGCATGGCGGTGCATGAAAGCAATCGCCAGCTCTCCAACGCCCTGGACGGCGAGCTGGAGGAGCTGGTGCGCAGTGGCGAGATGGAAAAGCTCTACGCAGTCTACGGCGTGCGTTACGAACTGCCGGGACTCTATCAGGACGTGCAGTGAGGGAGAGATGATGCACCGGCGCGAACTGCTGCTCGTGATCTGCGCACTGCCCTTGCTGGCGGCAGCCGTGGAGGGCGACCCGATGCCCTCGGTGATGTGGGAGTACCACCACAAGCGCCTGTTGAACGGCGAGCCCTACGTCTTCGATGAGCGGGTGAAGCTGGGCGTGCCACCGTTTGCCGAGGACTCTCGGCAGGTACCGGTGGAGGTGGACGCCCGCGCCTTGCCGGGGCGATTCGACCGCCTGCTGCTGTGGGCCGAACTGAATCCGATTCCCCATGTGCTGACGCTCTATCCGGGCGAACACCTCGAGCCGCTGCTGGCGGTGCGTATCCGCATCGAGCAGGCCACGCCGATCCGCGCCGCGCTGCGCGACGAGAAGGGCGTCTGGCATGTCGGCTCCGCCTGGATCGACGCCGCCGGTGGCGGCTGCACCGCGCCCAGCGTGGTACGCGCGCAACCGGGCTGGGAAGACCGCCTCGGCCAGGTGCACGGCGGCGCCTACCCCAGGGGCGAATACAGCCGGGTGCGCCTCTCGGTCTCGCACCCGATGGACAACGGCCTGGTCGGCGGCATCCCCGAGTTCTACCTGGATCACGCCGAACTGCGGGGTCCGGACGGGGAGGTCTTCGCCCGGCTGGACCTGTTCCCGGCGGTGAGCGAGAACCCGACCTTCACCTTCGAGGTACGCGGCCACCCGCACACCGAACTCTGGCTGCACGACAACAACGGCAACGAATTCCAGGCCGCTCTGCGCTGACCCCGCACCGAGCTGGCGCCGCCCTGTGCTGACGAGGTGCCCATGCGTTTCCTCCTGATCGCCCTGGCCTGCCTGTGCCTGCCCGCACTGGCCGACCTGCAGTACCACCTCGAGCCGCGGCAGATCGCCGAGGGCACCTGGCTGGTGGAAGGCAGTACCGACAACTTCGGCAAGGACAATGGCGGCGCCATCGTCAACGTCGCCTTCGTCGACACCGGTGACGGTGTGCTGGTGATCGATACCGGCCCGTCGAAGCGCTACGGCGAAGCCCTGCGTGCGTTGATCCAGCAGACCACCGGCAAGCCGGTGAAGCGCGTGCTGCTGACCCATCACCACCCCGACCATGTGCTGGGCAACCAGGCCTTCACCGACGTGCCCATCGGTGCGCTGGCCGGCACCAGCACGCTGCTGAAGGAGCAGGGCAACGCCATGGCGGAGAACATGTACCGACTGGTCGGCGACTGGATGCGCGGCACGGAGGTGGTGCTGCCGAGTGAAACGGTGGCGCCGGGCGAGTTGCAGATGGGCAACCATCGATTCCGTCTCGTGGGGCTGCGCGGTCATACCGGCGCGGACCTGGCAATCCTCGACGAGACCACCGGCGTGCTGTTCGCCGGCGACATCGTGTTCTACCAGCGGGCGCTGACCACACCGAACAGTCCGGGGCTGGACGTGTGGCTGGGCGACCTCGATACGCTGCAGCAGTTGCCGTGGACGCTCATTGTCCCTGGTCACGGCCCCATCGCCACCGATGCCGCACCCTTTGCGCAGATGCGCGACTACCTTGGCTGGCTCGACAGCGTGATGCGCGACGGCATCGCCCAGGGCGCCGACATGAACGACCTCCTGCGCACACCCATCCCCGAGCGTTTCGCCGGTGTCAGCCTGACGCGCTACGAGCTGATCCGCAGCGTCAGTCATCTCTATCCGCGCTACGAGCAGAAGGCATTGCCGCGCGTCGACGACGAGCAGTGATTCCGCTCTCGCAGGATGGTGTGGAGCGAAGCGATACCCATCAATCCGTGTGCCGACAGGATGGGTTTCGCTCCGCTCTATCCATCCTGCAGGAGCACTCCCAGCCGCTCCTACGCAAGCCTTGAGTTTCGCGCCGTTGCGGCAAGGTATTGCTACCAAGGAACTAGGAAATTCGGCACTGCGTTCAATTGTTGGTGCGGCCCACCAAACCAAGAATCTGCGACAGACCGGGAAAATTTCCCGGGTACAACAACAATCGCAGAGGCGCACCGCCATGAGACAGCTTCAACCTTTCGCCCGCACCGTGCTGTTCACCGCCATCAGCCTGGCCTCCCTGGGCGCCCACGCCGGGGTGACCGACCAGGACATCAGCGATTCCGCCAAGCGTACCGACCAGATCGTGGTCAACGGGATCAACCAGCAAGGCCAGCGCTTCAGCCCGCTGAACACCCTGAACAGCGACAACGTGAAGGAGCTGCGGCCGGTCTGGGCGCTGTCCTTCGGCGGCGAGAAACAGCGTGGCCAGCAGGCGCAGCCGCTGCTCAAGGACGGTGTGATGTACGTCACTGCCTCCTACTCACGGGTATTCGCGGTGGACGCGCGCACCGGGCGCAAGCTGTGGCAGTACGATGCGCGCCTGCCCGATGGCATCATGCCCTGCTGTGACGTGATCAACCGCGGCGTGGCCCTGTACGGTGACCTGGTGATCTTCGGCACCCTCGACGCCAAGCTGGTCGCCCTGAACAAGGACACCGGCAAGGTGGTGTGGAAGAAGACCGTGGCCGACTACAAGGCCGGTTATTCCATCTCCGCCGCACCGCTAATCGCCAAGGGCAAGCTGATCACCGGCGTGGCCGGCGGCGAGTTCGGCGTGGTCGGCAAGATCGAGGCGTACAACCCCACCAACGGCGAACTGCTGTGGAGCCGCCCGACCGTGGAAGGCCATATGGGCTACGTCTACAAGGACGGCAAGCCGGTCGAGAACGGCATCTCCGGCGGCGAGGCAGGCAAGACCTGGCCAGGCGACCTGTGGAAGACCGGCGGCGCCGCGCCCTGGCTGGGCGGCTACTACGACCCGAGCACCGATTCGCTGTTCATCGGCACCGGCAACCCGTCGCCGTGGAACTCGCACCTGCGTCCGGGCGACAACCTGTTCTCCTCGTCGCGCCTGGCGCTGAACCCCGAGGACGGGTCGATCAAGTGGCACTTCCAGACCACCCCGCACGATGGCTGGGACTTCGACGGCGTGAACGAGCTGGTGTCCTTCGACTACACGGACGGCGGCAAGACCGTGAAGGCAGCGGCCACCGCCGACCGCAACGGCTTCTTCTACGTACTCGACCGCACCAACGGCAAGTTCATCCGTGGCTTCCCCTTTGTCGACAAGGTGACCTGGGCCAAGGGCCTGGATGAGAACGGCCGGCCGATCTACGACGACGCCCACCGTCCGGGAGCGCCGGGTGAGGGCGGCGAGAAGGGCTCGTCGGTGTTCGTCGCGCCGTCCTTCCTCGGCGGCAAGAACTGGATGCCCATGGCCTACAGCCAGGACACCGGTCTGTTCTACGTGCCGTCCAACGAGTGGGGCATGGACATGTGGAACGAGAACATCGCCTACAAGAAGGGCGCGGCCTACCTCGGCGCGGGCTTCACCATCAAGCCGCTGAACGAGAAGTACATCGGCGTGCTGCGTGCCATCGATCCGAAGACCGGCAAGCAGGTCTGGCGCTACGAGAACTACGCGCCGCTGTGGGGCGGCGTGCTGGCGACCCACGGCAACCTGGTGTTCACCGGCAACCCCGAGGGCTACCTGATGGCCTTTGACGCCAAGTCCGGCAAGAAGCTCTACGAGTTCAACACCGGCTCGGGCGTGATCGCCTCGCCGATCACGTGGGAGATGGACGGCGAGCAGTACGTCACCGTCCTCTCCGGCTGGGGCGGCGCGGTGCCGCTGTGGGGTGGCGAGGTGGCCAAGCGCATCAAGGACCTGGACCAGGGTGGGATGATCTGGACCTTCAAGCTGCCGAAGGATCTGGTGGCCAAGAAATGATGTTCGCGTGATCCGAGCAGAGGGCTGGCCATTGTGCCGGCCCTTTGTTTTTGACGTCGTTTGTCGACGCCGTTCGCAGGCATGACCTGCTCCTTCAATCAGCGCCGCAGCCGGCTCTGGTTTTTGCTTTGGCTCGCCAGGATTTCCAGAGAAACAGCCGCACGCTCCGATGTGCCCCTTTCAGGAGGCCTCGTTGGATTGGAGTTTCAGGGGTTGAGCGGCATGGATGCCGCGAGAGCCGCGATGGGCCAGGGATGGCCCTTCGCGGCGTGCCCCTGAAACTTCGATCCAACGAGGGAATTTTTCGCCTAAGCGAAAAACCGGATGGAGGGGCAAGACCTTTTGGTTCCTTTTGTGGCGTTTGACAAAAGGGACTCGCCCGAGGGGGCGAAACAAAGCATCTCAGCGCACGCTGAAGCGGCGCAGAAACTCCGAAGTCAAAGCGGCATAGAACAATCAGCGCCTTGCCAGCGGTTCGCGAGCAAGCTCGCTCCTACGGCCTGTGCATTCCCAAGCGACGTTGAAACGCCCAAGCACGAACAAGAGCATCGCGGAGAAGCTTCGCTCCTACGAGAGCCCAAGCGCTAGGGTAAGCCAGCAGGAGCAGTCAGCGGGCGCGATCGCGGGCATGGCCCGCTCCTGCAGTGTTACCGATTGCCTGGGGTGCAAGACAGCCCGGCGCTTCTACTACCAAATGAGTAACCCACCACTCCCATGGGTGCATTCCGGGGCGGGAAGGGCGCTGCCTAAGATCGCTCCATGACCTGGCCGATGGAGGCCGGGAACCGACAGGAGAGCATCCCCATGATCTACGCCGCACCCGGAACCCCAGGCGCCGTCGTCACCCTCAAGCCGCGCTACGGCAACTACATCGGCGGCGAGTTCGTCGCGCCGGTGCTGGGCCAGTATTTCAGCAACACCTCGCCGGTGAACGGCGAAGTCATCGCCGAGTTCCCGCGCTCCACCGCCGAAGACATCGAGCGCGCCCTGGACGCCGCCCACGCCGTCGCCGGCAGCTGGGGGCGCACCTCGGTGCAGGACCGCGCGCTGATCCTGCTGAAGATCGCCGACCGTATCGAACAGAACCTGGAGCAACTCGCCGTCGCCGAAACCTGGGACAACGGCAAGGCCGTGCGCGAGACCCTGAACGCCGACGTGCCGCTGGCCGCCGACCACTTCCGCTACTACGCCGGTTGCATCCGTGCGCAGGAAGGCGGCGCCGCCGAGATCAACGAGAACACCGTCGCCTATCACATCCACGAGCCGCTGGGCGTGGTCGGGCAGATCATCCCGTGGAACTTCCCGCTGCTGATGGCCGCCTGGAAACTCGCTCCGGCCCTGGCCGCCGGCAACTGCGTGGTGCTCAAGCCAGCCGAGCAGACGCCGCTGTCGATCATGCTGCTGGCCGAAATCATCGGCGACCTGCTGCCGCCGGGTGTGCTGAACATCGTCCAGGGTTTCGGCAAGGAAGCGGGCCAGGCGCTGGCCACCAGCAAGCGCATCGCCAAGATCGCCTTCACCGGCTCGACCCCGGTCGGCTCGCACATCCTCCACTGCGCGGCGGAGAACATCATCCCGTCCACCGTGGAGCTGGGCGGCAAGAGCCCGAACATCTTCTTCGAGGACATCATGCAGGCCGAACCGGCCTTCATCGAGAAGGCCGCCGAGGGCCTGGTGCTGGCCTTCTTCAACCAGGGCGAAGTCTGCACCTGCCCGTCGCGGGCACTGGTGCAGGAGTCGATCTTCGAGCCGTTCATGGTCGAGGTGATGAAGAAGATCAAGGCGATCAAGCGCGGCAACCCGCTGGACACCGACACCATGGTCGGCGCCCAGGCTTCGCAGCAGCAGTACGAGAAGATCCTGTCCTACCTCGACATCGCCCAGGGCGAAGGCGCCGAGCTGCTCACCGGTGGTTCCAGCGAGCGCCTGGAGGGCGACCTGGCCAGCGGTTACTACATCCAGCCGACGCTGCTCAAAGGGCACAACGGCATGCGCGTGTTCCAGGAGGAAATCTTCGGCCCGGTGGTGGGCGTGACCACCTTCAAGGACGAAGCGGAAGCCCTGGCGATCGCCAACGACACCGAGTTCGGCCTGGGCGCGGGCGTCTGGACCCGCGATATCAACCGCGCCTGGCGCATGGGCCGTGGCATCCAGTCCGGCCGCGTGTGGACCAACTGCTACCACCTGTACCCGGCCCACGCGGCGTTCGGCGGCTACAAGAAGTCCGGTGTCGGCCGCGAAACCCACAAGATGATGCTCGACCACTACCAGCAGACCAAGAACCTGCTGGTCAGCTACGACATCAACCCGCTGGGCTTCTTCTAACACGTTACTGCAAGCCGGCGAGCCTTCCCCCATCGGGTTCGCCGGCCTCCCTCTCTGGTGTAAAGCCCGGCACTCCACCGGGTATCCCTTGTGTCGACGCGCCCGTTCGGGCGGCCGTCCGCTTCCGTGCCCACTTCCATGGGCGACGGCCTTCGTCGAACGCGGCTTCTGCCGCGTTTTCTTTTTCCCGGTCAGCTTCTGTTCGCTGCAGCACCCCGTACCAATCCCGCCATCCTACAAAGGCTCCTCCCGTGTTCCGCCCGCGCAACACCTGCCTTGCTCGCGCGCAACACCTGTAGCGCCCGCAGTACCCGCATCGCGACCGGCCGAAAGCTCCAGAAGCCCCGAACGGCGAGCCTTCCAGCCAAAATCGAAAACCCTGGCACAGCGGTTGCTCTGAGCCTTGCAAGCCGCGGCGATCGATCCGCGGCACCAACAAGAATCGGAGAACCTCCATGAGATCGATTGGCCTGCACGTGCCTTCCGTTCGCCTGCAACCCGCCCTGCGTCATTCCCTGCTGACCGCCTCGCTGCTGATGGCCGGTCTGTCCCCGAATCTCCACGCTGCTGACGTCCCGGCTGACGTCGATGGCAAGCGCATCGCTGCCGCCGACAAGGAACCCGGCAACTGGATGGCCACCGGCCGCACCTACGACGAGCAGCGCTACAGCCCGCTCAAGCAGATCGACCAGAGCAACGTCGGCGGCCTGGGCCTGGCCTGGAGCTACAAGCTGGACATCGACCGCGGCGTGGAAGCCACGCCCATCGTGGTGGACGGCGTGATGTACACCACCGGGCCGTTCTCCATGGTCTACGCGCTGGACGCCCGTACCGGCACGCTGCTGTGGAAGTACGACCCGCAATCCGACCGCAGCCGCGCCGGCGAAGCCTGCTGCGACGCAGTGAACCGCGGCGTGGCGGTGTGGAAGGGCAAGGTCTACGTCGGCGTGCTCGACGGCCGCCTGGAAGCCATCGACGCCAAGACCGGCAAGCGCGTCTGGAGCGTCGATACCCGGACCGATCCGTCGCGCAGCATCACCATCACCGGCGCGCCGCGCATCGTGAAAGGCAAGGTGATCATCGGCAACGGTGGTGCCGAGTTCGGCGTGCGCGGCTACATCACCGCCTACGACGCCGAGACCGGCAAGCAGGACTGGCGCTTCTTCACCGTGCCCGGGGACCCTAAGGAAATGCCGAAGGGCAAGGGCATGGAAATCGCCGCCAAGACCTGGTTCGGCGACAACTTCCACAAGCAGGGCGGTGGTGGCACCGTGTGGGACTCCATGTCCTACGACCCCGAGCTGAACCTGCTGTACATCGGCGTCGGCAACGGCTCCTCGTGGAACCCGCGTATCCGCAGCGAAGGCAAGGGCGACAACCTGTTCCTCTCGTCCATCGTCGCGATCAACCCCGACAACGGCGAGTACGTCTGGCACTACCAGACCACGCCGGGCGACGCCTGGGACTTCACCGCCACCGCGCACATCATGCTGGTGGACATGGAGATCAACGGCAAGCAACGCAAGGTGCTGATGCAGGCGCCGAAGAACGGCTTCTTCTACGTCATCGACCGCGAGACCGGCGAGCTGCTCTCGGCCAACAACATCGTGCCGATCAACTGGGCCACCGGTGTTGACCTCAAGACCGGCCGGCCGATCCGCAACGAGAAGGTGTCCGACTACTGGAAGGACCCTGAGAAGAAGGCCCGCATCATCCAGCCGGCCTTCTGGGGCGCCCACGACTGGCAGCCGATGTCCTGGAACCCCAACACCGGCCTGGTCTACATCCCGGCACACATCATGTCGGCCTACTACCAGGACGTCGACGGCGCGCCGCCGCGCTCCACGTTCAAGAGCATCTACCAGCTCGACGTCAACACCGGGATGATGCCCGAGGACCCCGAAGGCCTGCGCAAGATCGCCGATACCTGGACCGGCAAGCTGATCGCCTGGGACCCGGTGAAGCAGGAAAAACGCTGGGAAGTGCCGTACAGCACCATCTTCAACGGCGGCACCCTGAGCACCGCCGGCAACCTGGTATTCGAAGGCACCGCCGACGGCCGCGTGGTGGCCTACGCCGCCGAGACCGGCAAGAAGCTCTGGGAGTCCCCGGCCAACACCGGCGTGATGGCCGCGCCGATCACCTATGAGGTCGACGGCGAGCAGTACGTGACCTTCATGGCCGGCTGGGGCGGCGCCTTCTCCACCTTCGCCGGCGCCCTGTCGCTGCGCGCAGGCGTGAAGCCCAATGCCCAGGTGCTGACCTACAAGCTGGGCGGCACCGCCAAGCTGCCGGACATCAACTACAAGTGGGCCGACCGCAAGCCCGAGCCGCCAGCGCTGACCGGCACCACCGCACAGATCGACCAGGGCCGCGAGCTGTTCAACTCCAGTTGCTCGCAGTGCCACGGCATCAACGCCATCAGCGGCGGCGTGGTCCCCGACCTGCGCACCCTCAGCGCGGAAAACCACCAGCGCTTCCTCGGCATCATCTACGGCGGACGCATTCCCGACGGCATGCCGTCGTTCCAGGGCCACCTCGACCTGCAGCAGGCCGAGGCCGTCCACCAGTACCTGATCAAGCGCGCCTACGACCTCAAGGAACAACTGGCCGGCGCGCAGAAGACTGCCGCCAAGTGACCGTCTTACAGGAGACCGACGCATGACTGACGTGACGACCTACCAGCACTACATCGACAACCGCTTCGTCGCCGGCGAGCCGTTGATCGAGGTGCACAACCCGGCCAACGGCGAGCTGCTGGCGCGTATTCCCGAGGCCAGCGCGGCCCAGGTGGACGCCGCCATCGGCGCCGCCCGCGCGGCGCAGAAAGGCTGGGCGGCCAAGCCTGCCATCGAGCGCGCCGGCTACCTGCGCAGGATCGCCGAGAAGGTCCGCGCCAACGCGCCGCGCCTGGCCAGGATCATCACCGCCGAGCAGGGCAAGGTGGGCGCGCTGGCGGAAGTGGAAGTGAACTTCACCGCCGACTACCTCGACTACATGGCCGAGTGGGCACGCCGGCTGGAAGGCGAAGTGCTGACCAGCGACCGCGCCGGCGAGCACATCTTCCTGCTGCGCAAACCGCTGGGCGTGGTGGCGGGCATCCTGCCGTGGAACTTCCCGTTCTTCCTCATCGCCCGGAAGATGGCGCCGGCGCTGCTGACCGGCAACACCATCGTCATCAAGCCCAGTGAAGAAACCCCGATCAACTGCTTCGAGTTCGCCCGCCTGGTGGCGGAAACCGACCTGCCCACCGGCGTCTTCAACGTCGTCGGCGGCACCGGGGCCAGCGCCGGCAGCGCACTGACCAGCCATGCCGGGGTAGACCTGATCAGCTTCACCGGCAGCGTCGCCACCGGCTCGCGGATCATGGCCGCGGCCGCGCCGAACATCACCAAACTGAACCTGGAGCTGGGCGGCAAGGCGCCGGCCATCGTCCTGGCCGATGCCGACCTGGAGCTGGCGGTGAACGCCATCAAGGCCTCGCGGGTGATCAACACCGGGCAGGTGTGCAACTGCGCCGAGCGCGTCTACGTGCAGCGCCAGGTGGCCGATCTGTTCATCGAGAAGATCGCCGCCGCCATGGCCGCCACCCGCTTTGGCGACCCGAACGTGCAGGCAGACCTGGACATGGGCCCGCTGGTCAACCGGATCGGCCTGGACAAGGTCGCGCAGATGGTCCGCACGGCAACCGGGGAGGGCGCCCAGATCATCACCGGCGGCGCCGTCGCCGACCTGGGCAAGGGCTTCCACTACCAGCCCACCGTGCTCGCCGGCTGCAAGGGTGACATGGAGATCATGCGCAAGGAGATCTTCGGCCCGGTACTGCCGATCCAGGTGGTGGACGACCTCGACGAAGCCATCGCCCTGGCCAATGACAGCGACTATGGCCTGACCTCGTCGATCTACACCCGCAACCTGAGCGCCGCGCTCAAGGCCAGCCGCGAGCTGGACTTCGGCGAGACCTACATCAACCGTGAAAACTTCGAGGCGATGCAGGGCTTCCATGCCGGCACCCGCAAGTCCGGGATCGGCGGGGCGGATGGCAAGCATGGGTTGTACGAGTACACCCATACGCATGTGGTTTACGCGCAGGAGTAAGCGGACGTTTTGATTGGGCGGGTCTTCCTTGCCAGGTGAGGCTCGCTCCTTTTTCCCTGCGCTTGGAATCTGTCGAGCGCAGGGAAAAGGGAAACGATCAATACAGCGCGTTGGGCTGCACAATGCCGTGCTTCTTCATCTTCCGATACAGGGTCGACCGGGCAATGCCGAACTGTTCCGCCACCGCACTGATGTTCCACTGCCGCTCGCGCAGCACCGCGAGCAGGTGGCGGGCTTCGTCGTCGTCCAGGCGGGCGGCGAGGGCGGTCGTGGCGGCTGTCTGCGGTGCTTCGGCAACGACGGCGGGAGCAGCCTGATGCAACTCCATCGGCAGGCAGTCCAGATCGATGCGGCCATCCTCGGCGAGGGCGGCGGCGTAGCGCAGGCAGTTCAGCAACTGGCGGATGTTGCCCGGCCACGGATGGCCGCGCAGCCGCTCACGCACGGTGGCGTCGAGGTGCAACGTGCCACCCAGGCCCGCCAGGAGGTCGTCGATCAGCGCTTCGCGGTCGGAGCGTTCGCGCAGTGCTGGAAGTTGCAGGGTCATGCCGGCGAGGCGGTAGAAGAGGTCCTCGCGGAAGCCCTTGGCGCGGATCATCTCGGCCAGGTTCTGGTGGGTCGCGGAAACGACCTGCACGTCCAGCGCCACCGGTGTTTCGGCGCCCAGCGGGAGGATTTCGCGCTCGGCCAGGACACGCAGCAGGCGCGTCTGCAGGTGCGCCGGCATGTCGCCGATCTCGTCGAGGAACAGGGTGCCGCCGTTGGCCAGCTCCAGCTTGCCTTTCATGCCTTTCTTGCTGGCGCCGGTGAAGCTGCCGCCGCGGTAGCCGAAGAGTTCGCTCTCGATCAGGCTTTCCGGAATCGCCGCGCAGTTCAGCGCGACGAAAGGGCCGGCGTGGCGTGCGCTGGCCTGGTGGATGGCGCGGGCGAAGGCTTCCTTGCCGGTGCCGGTCTCGCCGGTGACCAGGATGGAGATGCCCTTGTCGAGCACCTTGCGCAGCTTGCGCACGCCGTCCTGCAGGCGCGGGTCGGCGCCGGCGAGGCGGGCGAGATCGGGGTGCTCCGGGCATTTCACGGCAGTGGTGGCCGGCGTGCCGCGGCGTGGCGGGCTGGCCGGCGTGCGCAGGCCCACGTCCACCAGCGCGTGGTCGGCCAGGGTGCGCAGGCGGATACCCCGTGCGCCGCCCTGGCTCAGGTCGAGCAACTGGTCGACGTCCGCTTCCAGCAGCTGCTCGATGCGGCTGCCCAGCAGCTCGCCGCGGCAGGCGGTGAAGGCGGCGTGGTTGCCGCCGATCACCCGGCCCTGTTCGTCGAGGGCGATCAACTGCTCGTTGGCCAGGTCCGACACTTCATCGCGGGCCTTCACCGAGAGGGTCAGGCGGTCGCGGTAGCGCTGGCGGAAGCTGGCGTTCTCGATCAGCCGGGCATACAGGATCACCAGTTGCAGGGTCAGGTACTGCGCATCCTTGGGCCCGTCGTTGTACAGGCAGGTGGCGTTCAGGCAGCCGCGCAGGCGGTGCTGGGCGTCGAAGATCGGCGCCACCGAGCAGCTCAGGCGGAAATTGCTCACCAGGAAGTGCTCCTGGCGATGGATGGTCAGCGCTTCGCCGGCGGCCAGCGCGGTGCCGATGCCGTTGGTGCCGGCGATGGACTCGTCCCAGCGCGCGCCGACGATCAGCCCGGCCTGGGTGTAGCGATCACGTTCGCTGGGCAGGCGTGCATCGAGGGTGATGCCGCGCTCGTCGCTGAGCAGCACCGCGAAGCCCGCCGGCAGTACGCGTCGGGCGAGACCGGTGACGCCCTGGCTGGCAATAGCCAGGTAGTCCTGGTGCAGGCCCTGGTGTTCGCGGATTTCCCCGGCGGTGAGGATGTGCTTTTCCGCCCGCGCGCGGGGGTCGAGACGGTGCTCCATCACGCTGCGGTACCAGGAGCGCGCGATGGCGCCCTCGGGCTGGATGTCACGCTCGCCGAAGTGATCGGCGATGAAGGCGGCAAGGTCGTTCGGGCAGTTTTCCAGGGATTGCGGGTGCATGGTCACTCCCGGCGGCCGTCAGTCGGACTGCGGCGCGTTGTTGTTTTTAGAAACCAGTGCGTCGTAGGACCGGTCCTAGGAAGGGCTAGTCTAGACCGGTCGGTCACGGGCGACGAGAGCCTGAGCAAGGGCTGTGCCGAAATACACCGTGCGGGGCGCCCAGCCCCGCGCCAGACCGTCCGCCGCCAGAGGGCGCGGGCGCGACGGGGCAACGGCTGTCGCAGCGATGGGACAGTTGTAGCGGCGGGGCGCGACAGCTGTCGCAGGCCCGCTACCAAATCAGGGGGGAATCTCCTTCGAAAGTATCATTCGGAGTGCCTGACCCTGGTGTTTAACTCGACTTGCCGGTCCTGCCGGCACCTTGCCTAACAAAAAAATAGAGGACAGACCCATGTGGACCAAGCCTAGCTTCACCGACCTGCGCCTTGGCTTCGAAGTGACCCTGTACTTCGCCAACCGCTGATCCACTCGGCCCCGGTTCGCCGGGGCCCCTGCCCACGGGGCACTGTCATGCATATCCGGATTCTCGGGTCGGCCGCCGGTGGCGGCTTTCCCCAGTGGAACTGCAATTGCCGCAACTGCCGCGGCGTCCGCGACGGCAGCGTGATCGCGCAGCCACGCAGCCAATCGTCCATCGCGCTGTCCGACGACGGCGTGAACTGGATTCTCTGTAACGCCTCGCCCGATATCCGCGCCCAGCTGGCGTCCTTCCCGGCGCTGCAACCGGCGCGGCGCCTGCGCGATTCGGCGATTGCCGCCGTGGTCCTGCTGGACAGCCAGATCGACCACACCACCGGCCTGCTCAGCCTGCGTGAAGGTTGCCCGCATGAAGTCTGGTGCACGGAGATGGTCCACCAGGATCTTTCCACCGGCTTTCCGCTGTTCCCCATGCTGTCGCACTGGAACGGCGGGCTGAAGCACAACCTCATCGAGCTGGATGCCGAGCCCTTCGTCATCCCGGCCTGCCCGGGCCTGCGAATTACTGCCATCGCCCTGCGCAGCAGTGCGCCGCCGTATTCGCCGCACCGCGGCAACCCGCATCCGGGAGACAACATCGGCTTGTTCGTCGAGGACACCGCCACCGGCGGCACGCTGTTCTACGCGCCGGGCCTGGGCCAGGTGGACGACGGCCTGCTGGCGTGGATGCGCCGTGCCGACTGCCTGCTGGTGGACGGCACGCTCTGGCGCGACGACGAGATGCGCGTCTGCGAGGTGGGCGACAAGCTCGGCAGCGAAATGGGCCACCTGGCCCAGAGCGGCCCCGGCGGCATGATCGAGGTGCTCGACGGCATCGACGGGCCGCGCAAGGTGCTCATCCACATCAACAACACCAATCCCATCCTCGACATCGCCTCGCCCGAACGCGCCGAACTGGACGCGCGCGGCATCGAAGTGGCATTCGACGGGATGGGGATTTTCCTTTGATGGCTCTTTTTTCCAGAGGGAACCTCGCGATGACCCGCGAAGCCATGAGCCCCGCCGAATTCGAGCAGGCGCTGCGCGCCAAGGGCGCCTGCTACCACATCTTCCACCCGTACCACGTGGCCATGTACGAAGGCCGCGCGACCCGCGAGCAGATCCAGGGCTGGGTGGCGAACCGCTTCTACTACCAGGTGAACATCCCGCTCAAGGATGCGGCGATCCTCGCCAACTGCCCGGACCGCGACGTGCGCCGCGAGTGGCTGCAGCGCATCCTCGACCACGACGGCGCGCCCGGCGAGGAGGGCGGCATCGAGGCCTGGCTGCGCCTGGCCGAATCCGTGGGGCTGGATCGCGAGCAGGTGCTGTCCCAGGAACGGGTACTGCCTGGTGTTCGCTTCGCGGTGGACGCCTACGTCAACTTCGCCCGCCGTGCCAGCTGGCAGGAAGCGGCCAGCAGCTCGCTGACCGAGCTGTTCGCCCCGCAGATCCACCAGTCGCGCCTGGACAGCTGGCCGCAGCACTACCCGTGGATCGATGCCACCGGCTACGACTACTTCCGCAAGCGCCTGTCGCAGGCGCGCCGCGATGTCGAGCACGGCCTGCGCATCACCCTGGAGCACTACCGCACCCGCGAGGCCCAGGAGCGCATGCTGGAGATCCTGCAATTCAAGCTCGACGTGCTCTGGAGCATGCTCGACGCGATGAGCATGGCCTATGAACTGGAGCGCCCGCCGTACCACACGGTCACGACCGAGCGTGTATGGCACAGGGGGTTGCTGTGATGAGTCTGCCTTCGCTGGACAGCATCCCGGCGCTGCGCCGGGGTTTCCGCCTGCAGTTCGAACCGGCCCAGGGTTGCCACGTGCTGCTCTATCCTGAAGGGATGGTGAAGCTCAACGACAGCGCCGGGGCGATCCTCGACCGCGTCGATGGCCAGCGCGACGTCGCCGGCATCATCGACGGCCTGCGTGCCGATTTCCCCGGCGTGCCGGGCATCGACGAAGACATCCTGGCATTCCTCGAGGTGGCCCATGCTCAATTCTGGATCGAGCTGCGCTGAAGTGCCGGTGGGCCCGCCGCTCTGGCTGCTGGCCGAGCTGACCTACCGTTGCCCGCTGCAGTGCCCGTACTGCTCCAACCCGCTGGACTTCGCCAAGGGTGGCGAGGAGTTGAGTACCGCGCAGTGGATCGAGGTGTTCCGCCAGGCGCGCGACATGGGCGCGGCGCAGCTGGGCTTCTCCGGCGGCGAGCCGCTGGTGCGACAGGACCTCGCCGAGCTGATCGCCGCTGCGCGCGGACTGGGCTTCTACACCAACCTGATCACCTCTGGTATCGGGCTCAACGAGAAGCGCCTGAAGGAGTTCGCCGACGCTGGCCTGGACCATATCCAGATCAGTTTCCAGGCCGCCGACGAAGAGGTGAACAACCTGCTCGCCGGCTCGCGCAAGGCCTTTGCCCAGAAGCTCGCCATGGCCCGCGCAGTGAAGGCGCATGGCTATCCGATGGTGCTGAACTTCGTCACCCACCGGCACAACATCGACAGCATCGACCGCATCATCGAGCTGTGCATCGAGCTGGAGGCCGACTTCGTCGAGCTTGCCACCTGCCAGTTCTACGGATGGGCGGAGCTGAACCGTGCTGGCCTGTTGCCGACCCGTGAGCAACTGCAGCGGGCCGAGCGGATCACCGCGCAGTACCGCGAGCGCCTGGCCGCCGAAGGCAACCCGTGCAAGCTGATCTTCGTGGTGCCCGACTACTACGAGGAGCGCCCCAAGGCCTGCATGGGCGGCTGGGGCAGCGTGTTCCTCGATGTCACCCCCGACGGCACCGCGCTGCCGTGCCACAGCGCGCGGCAACTGCCGGTGAAGTTCCCCAACGTGCGCGAGCACAGCCTGCAACACATCTGGTACGAGTCCTTCGGCTTCAACCGCTTCCGCGGCGATGCGTGGATGCCCGAGCCGTGTCGTTCCTGCGATGAGAAGGCGCGCGATTTCGGTGGCTGTCGCTGCCAGGCCTTCATGCTCACCGGCGACGCCGAGGCCACCGACCCGGTGTGCGCCAAGTCGGCTCACCACGATCTCATCCTCGACGCCCGCCGCGAGGCGGAAGTCGCGGCCGCTCCGCTCAGTGCGCTGACCCTGCGCAACGAGCGGGCGTCGCAGTTGATCTGCAAGGCCTGAGATGGACCGCAGCGACTGGAGCGCCGAGCGTGCGGTGGCCGCCGCGGGGGACTTTGCCGAGCTGCACGTGGCGCACGGCGGGCTGCTGTGGGCTGCGTTCGATCCTGCCAGTGCGCGCTGCCGGCTGTTCCTCCGGCGTGAAGGCCAGAGTGTCGAGCTGACCCCGCCCGGCGCCTCGGTGCGCAGCCGTGTCTACGAGTACGGCGGCGGTTCCTGCTGCGCCACGGCCGACGGTGTGGCCTGGGTGGAGGAGGGTGACCAGCAGGTTCACTGGCTGCGATTGGGCGGCGTGCCGAGGCCGCTCACCCACCGCGATGATTGCCGTTATGGCGACCTGCACTACGTGCCGGTGTGGAACGCGATACTCGCCGTGGAGGAGGAGAACGGCAGCGGCGGTGTGACTCACCGCATCGTCCGCCTCGACGCCGACGGCCGGCGCCGAGTGATCGCGTCGGGCGCGGACTTCTATGCGTCCCCGGCTGCGGACGGCAGTGCCAAACGCATCGCTTGGGTGGAATGGGATCGCCCGCACCAACCCTGGACGCGCACGCGGCTATGCGAGTCCTTCGCGGGTGAGCAGCGTTGCCTGGCCGGACAGACCCGCCATGAGTCCATCCAGCAGCCGCGTTTCGCCGAGGACGGACGCCTGCATTGGCTGAGCGATGGCGACGGCTACTGGCAGCCCTGCCACGAAGGCCACGGCACCTTGCCCTGCGCGGCGGCCGACCACGCCGGCGCGCCGTGGCAACTGGGTGGGCGTACCTTCCTGCCGCTGGCGGGCGGCACGCTGCTGGCAACCCATTACGTGGATGGCTGCGGCCTGCTGGTGGTGTACGACGAGCGTGGCAGGCAGCACCGGCTCGCACCGGAGTACAGCCGTTTTCGCGCGCTGGCGGCGGATGAACGGCATTTCTATTGCATCGCCGCCGCGCCGGATCGACTGCCGACGCTGCTGGCGATCCGCCGGGTGGATGGCTCGATCCAGGTGCTGGCCGGTGGCGAGAAGCCGCTGCCCGAGAGCGAGCTGTCCCGTGGCGAGGCCTTCCGCTACCCGGTGGGCGGGGACGAGTGCGGGCATGGGTTCTTCTATCCGCCCCGCGCGGGCGACCCTGCGCCGCCGCTGGTGGTGTTCCTGCATGGCGGGCCGACGTCCGCCAGCTACCCGGTGTTCGACGGGCGTATCCAGTTCTGGACGCGCCGTGGCTTCGCCGTCGCCGACATCAACTACCGCGGCAGCAGCGGTTATGGTCGTGCCTATCGCGAACGCCTGCGCCTGGGCTGGGGTCAGGTGGAAGTGGAAGACATCGGCGCGGCGCTGGACTGCCTCGCCAAGGCCGGTCGCATCGACCGCCAGCGGGTGTTCGTCCGCGGCGCCAGTGCCGGTGGTTACAGCGCGCTGATGGCCCTGGCACGGCTGCCGGGCCTGCGCGGCGGCGCCAGTCTCTACGGGGTGAGCGACCCGCAGGCGCTGGCGCGGGTGACCCACAAGTTCGAGGCGGACTACCTGGACTGGCTGATCGGCGATCCGCAACAGGACGCCGAGCGCTACCGCGAGCGAACGCCCGTGCTGCAGGCCGAGCACATCCATGCGCCGGTGATCTTCTTCCAGGGCGAACTGGACGCGGTGGTGGTCCCGGCGCAGACCGATGCCATGGTCGACAGCCTGCGCCAGCGCGGCGTGCCGGTAGAGGTACACCGCTATGCCGGGGAGCGGCATGGGTTCCGCCAGGCCGCCAACCTGGCCCATGCGCTGGAGGCGGAGTGGCGCTTCTACCAGGCGCTTCTGGCGGGTTGAACCGGGGCTCCTGACTGTCTGCCAAGGTCGCATTGCAATACCTGACGGATACAGTAGGCTGCCGGAAATATCCCATAACAATAACGACAGAGCCCACGATGCCTCACGAGCTCAGCCAGCTGCGCAAGTTCGTCTCGCCAGAGATCATTTTCGGTGCCGGATGCCGGCACAATGTTGCCAATTACGTGAAAACCTTCGGTGCCCGCAAGGTGCTGGTCGTGTCGGACCCCGGTGTCGTTGCCGCCGGCTGGGTCGCCGACATCGAAGCCAGTCTGGCCGCCCAGGACATTCCCTACTGCCGCTATACCGATGTCTCGCCCAATCCGCGCGTCGAGGAAGTCATGCGCGGCGCCGAGGTCTACCGCAGCGAAGGCTGCAATGTGATCGTCGCGGTCGGCGGTGGCAGTCCGATGGACTGCGCCAAGGGCATTGGCATCGTCGCCGCCCACGGCCGCAACATCCTCGAGTTCGAGGGCGTGGATACCCTGCGCGTGCCCAGCCCACCGCTGATCCTGATCCCGACCACTGCCGGCACCTCGGCGGACGTCTCGCAGTTCGTGATCATCTCCAACCAGGACGAGCGGATGAAGTTCTCCATCGTCAGCAAGGCGGTGGTGCCCGACGTGTCGCTGATCGACCCGGAGACCACCCTGACCATGGACCCGTTCCTCTCCGCCTGCACCGGCATCGACGCCCTGGTGCATGCCATCGAGGCCTTCGTCTCCACCGGCCACGGGCCGCTCACCGATCCCCACGCGCTGGAGGCCATGCGGTTGATCGACGGCAACCTGGTGCAGATGATCGCCAATCCCGCGGACATCGCCCTGCGCGAAAAGATCATGCTGGGCAGCATGCAGGCCGGACTGGCGTTCTCCAACGCGATCCTCGGGGCGGTGCACGCCATGTCCCACAGCCTGGGCGGCTACCTCGACCTGCCGCACGGGCTGTGCAACGCCGTGCTGGTCGAGCACGTGGTGGCCTTCAACTACAGTGCGGCGCCGGAGCGCTTCAAGGTGATTGCCGAGACCTTCGGCATCGACTGTCGCGGCATGAACCACGCCCAGATCCGCCAGCGCCTGGTGGAACACCTGATCGCCCTGAAGAACGCCGTGGGCTTCCATGAAAGCCTCGGCCTGCACGGCGTGGGCAGTTCCGATATTCCCTTCCTCTCGCGCCATGCGATGCAGGACCCGTGCATCCTCACCAACCCGCGCCAGTCCAACCAGCGTGACGTCGAGGTGGTGTATGGCGAGGCCCTCTGACGAGCACCAACAGGCCCTTGCCGGGCTGCTCGGCCTGGGTAGCCATTCCGCGCGCAAGAGTCACTACCCCGAGCTAGTAGCGCGACTGGACGAGCTGGAAGCCGAGCGCAATCGCTACAAATGGCTGTTCGAGCACGCTGTCCACGGCATTTTCCAGGCCAGCCTGAGCCAGGGGCTGCGCGCGGCCAACCCGGCGTTGGCGCGGATGCTCGGCTACGACGATCCGCAGCAGGTGCTGTGGAACCTGCAGGACATGGCCAACCAGCTGTTCGTCGGCGGCGAGGCGGAGATGCGCCGGATCCGCGCCCTGCTGCGTGAGCGCGACGGCCTGTTCGGTTACGAGACGCGCCTGTACCGTCGCGATGGCAGCCATGTCATCGTCCTCATGAACCTGCTGATCAAGCCTGACGAAGACGGCCTGGTGGAAGGCTTCGTTGCCGACATCACCGAGCGCGTCCAGGCCCAGCAGCGCCTGCAGAGTCTCAACGAGGAGCTGGAGCAGCGCGTCGCCGAGCGCACCCGTGAGCTGGAGGGGCTGAACCAGCAGCTGCGCGAGGCGCGCGATGCCGCCGAAGCGGCCAACAACAGCAAGGACAAGTACCTGGCCGCCGCCAGCCACGACCTCTTGCAACCGCTGAATGCCGCGCGACTGCTGGTGTCCACCCTGCGCGAACGCACGCTGCCGGGTGCCGAGCAGGTGTTGGTGGAGCGCACTCACCAGGCGCTGGAAGGCGCCGAAGACCTGCTCACCGACCTGCTGGAAATCGCCCGCCTGGACCAGAGCGCGATTCGCCCGGACCTCGATGTGCATCTCCTGGACGAGCTGCTCGGTCCGCTGGTCTCCGAGTTCGACGAAGTCGCCCGCGCCGCCGGCCTGCGCTTGCGCAAGCGGATTCCGGCGCTGGCGGTGCGCACCGATCACCGGCTGCTCTCACGCATCCTGCGCAACTTTCTCAGCAATGCCTGCCGCTACACCGAGCGCGGCAGCGTGATGCTCGCGGCGCGGCGACGGGGGGACAGCGTTCGGGTGGAAGTCTGGGACACCGGGCGGGGCATTCCCGCGGATCAGCTGGAAGCGATCTTCCTCGAGTTCAACCAGCTGGATGCCGGCCGCGCTGCGGACCGTCGGGGTGTCGGACTGGGACTGGCGATCGTCGATCGCATCGCCGGCATCCTGGGCTGCCGTGTGCAGGTGCACTCGGTGCCTGGGCGCGGATCGGTGTTCGCCATCGAGGTGCCGCTGGTGCGCGACCTGCCGAAGGCCGGGCCGGTCGAGAACGGCCCGCGCCCGGTCACCGGCGACCCGCTGCCGGGCCGCCGGCTGCTGGTGATCGACAACGAGGAAGCCATCCTTCTCAGCATGGCTGCACTGCTCGGGCAGTGGGGCTGCGAGGTGCTGGTGGCAACCAGCTACGAGGAGGCGCTGAGGGTTCTGGATGACAAGGCGCCGGAGGTGATCCTGGCGGATTACCACCTCGACCGCGGCCGCACCGGCTGCGAGGCGGTGCGCGGGCTGCGCGAGCATTTCCGTCGCCAGCTGCCGGCAGTGATGATCACGGCAGACCGCAGCGACGATTGCCGTCGTGCCCTGCAGCGGCTGGGAATGCCGCTGCTGAACAAACCGGTAAAGCCCGGCAAGCTGCGCGCGGCGTTGAGCCTGCTGGTGAGCAACTGATCA
This sequence comes from Pseudomonas sp. BB438, assembly GCF_057180225.1. Taxonomy (NCBI): domain Bacteria; kingdom Pseudomonadati; phylum Pseudomonadota; class Gammaproteobacteria; order Pseudomonadales; family Pseudomonadaceae; genus Pseudomonas; species Pseudomonas sp. BB438. The sequence goes on along the minus strand of NZ_CM170001.1, from coordinate 3,716,542 downwards.
GGCGTCTCGGCGCCCCAGCATGCCGTTGACCTTGTCGCGCAGCGCGTCGATGGAGAACGGCTTGGCGATCATCGACATGCGCGTGGCCAGCTCGCTGCCGTCGATATGGACGATCTCGGCGAAGCCGGTGGCGAACAGGATCGGTAGCTCCGGCCGAGCTTCGCGCGCGGCCACGGCCAGTTCCTCGCCGTTCATGCCCGGCAGGCCGACATCGGTGAGCAGCAGGTCGATGACGGTCTCGCCCTGCAGGATCGGCAGCGCCTCTTCGGCGTCCTCGGCCTGCAGGACCTGGTAGCCGATCTCTTCCAGCACTTCCACGGTGAGCATGCGTACCAGATCGTTGTCCTCCACGACGAGGACGCACAGTTGCTGGTTGGCCGGATCGTTGGGCGTCGCGGGAATGTCGGGGATGCTGACCACTGAGGTGCCTCTCGGGAAGTAGAGTGTGACGCAGGTGCCCTGGCCGGGCTCGCTGCGCAGGCGGATGTGACCGCCGGATTGCTTGATGAAGCCGTAGACCATGGACAGGCCCAGCCCGCTGTTGGGGCCGATGCCCTTGGTGGTGAAGAAGGGATCGAAGACGTGGGTCAGGATCGACTCGCTCATGCCCTGGCCATCGTCCTGCAGGGCGAGGGCGAGGTAGTCGCCGGCCGGCAGGTCGCTGTCGCCGCCGACGACCTCCTGGCGGCGCAGGGTGACGGCCAGGTTGCCGCCGCCGGGCATGGCGTCGCGAGCGTTGTCGACCAGATGCTGCAGGACCTTGTGCAACTGCTCGCGGTCGCTGAGCACGTTGTCGCTGGTTTCGCTGGCCAGGGTCAGGCGCACGCGGGTGCCGGCGCGTTCGGCCAGTTCGGGGAGCCAGTCGCGCAGCAGCCGGCCCAGCTCCACCGGGTGCATGGCCAGCGCCTGGCGCCGGGCGAAGGCAAGCAGGTTGTGGGTCAGCTCGGCGGCGCGCTCGGTGGCCTGGGTGGCGGCATGCAGGATGTGGCTCAGCTCCGGCTGGGCGTTGGCTGGCGCGCGGCGGGTGATCAGGTCGAGGCTGAAGCGGATGCTCGCCAGCAGGTTGTTGAAGTCGTGGGCGATGCCGCCGGTGAGTTGGCCGACGGCTTCCATGCGCTGGGCGTTGGCCAGAGCAGACTGTGCCTGCTCGAGCAGCTCGGCGGCGCGGCGCTGCTCGGTAACGTCGCGGCCGCAACCGTAGATGAGACCGCTGTCTTCGCTGGCGTGCCAGGAAATCCAGCGGTAACTGCCATCAGCGTGGCGCATGCGGTTCTCGAAGTGCTGCAGGCGTTCGCCGCGCGCCAGGCTGGTGCGGGTCTCGAGGCTCGGCGTGAGGTCGTCCGGGTGGACCAGTTCGGCGCTGTTGAGGCCGGTCAGTTCGTCTTCGTGCCAGCCCAGTGTGCTGCTCCACGCCGGGTTGACGCTGCGCAGGATGCCCCGGTGGTCCAATACGCAAAGCAGGTCCTGACTCATCGCCCAGACCCTATCACGCTCCTGGGTGCGCTGGCGCACCTCCTCCTGAACGGCCTCCTTGAGCCGGCGCTCCTCGGCGCGCTGGGTGGCTGCCGCCAGGGCGTGCCCGAGCAGGGTGGCGACTTCGTTGAAGAAGGTCGCGTAGTGTTCGTCCAGGCGCCGCCGCGGGCTGATGCCGAACACCGCGAAGCTGTCGGGGTGGCCGTCCAGCGGGGTGGCGTAGGTGCTGTCGAGGGCTTCCGGCCAGGGCGAGAAGGCGCGCACATACTGGCTGCCCAGCGGCGACTGTTGGGCGCCCTTCAGGCCATTGAACAGGTGCAGCGGGTCGTCGTCGATGCTCAGATGCGCCGGGGCGAAACGGTCGCTGGCGTCGGTGCCGCAGGCGCCGAGCAGCGTGCCGGCCTGGTAGAGCAGGCAGAAGGGCACGTCATGGCTGGCCTCGGCGAGCAGGGCGAACGCCTGGGCGCAGATCTGCGGGGTGTCGTCGGCCTGCCCGAGGCGCTCGGCCAGGCGGGTGAGCAGGCGCTGGCGGCGCTGCTGGATGACGTTGCTGGTGGTCTCGACGGCCGTGTTGAACAGGCCGATGGGCTTTCCGTCCTGGCCGAAGATCGGGCTGACGTTGTAGGTGAAATAGGCCTCCTCGACGTAGCCGAAGCGCACCATGGGCAACAGGCGGTCTTCCTCGTGCGCGGCGACGCCGGTCTGCAGGATGCCGTTGTACATGGGGTCGAGGATCGACCAGATGTCCGACCAGGCGACGCGCGCCGGTTGGCCCAGGCAGGCGGGGTGCTTGTCGCCGGGAATGGCGCTCCAGGCGTCGTTGTACAGCAGGACGAATTCCGGGCCCCAGTAGATGCAGACCGGCAGGCGCGAGTTGAGGCCCACCTCGAGGATGCCCTTGAGCGTGGCCGGCCACTGATCCATCGGGCCGAGCGAGGTAGCCGCCCAGTCGTGCTGGCGGATCAGCGGCGCCATGGTGCTGCTGCTGTTGAGGAAGTCGCCCTGGCCCTGCACTGGTGAAAGGGAGGTATCCCCTGGGGAGCTTGGCATCGAGCAAACCCTGCGACCAATCGGTCTTTTGTGTCTTGTCGAACGTTGGAAAGGCGCGCCGACAGATAATTCCACTTTTCTCCGGCCCAGGCCGTGAAAAGTTCGAACGTCCCACAAGAGTGGCTGTCAATTCGCCAGTCGGTGTGTAGCCTACAACGCTTAGCGTTATCATTTCCGCTGTTTTAAGAACGTTCTTACAATAACTTCAAATACTTACCTGGCTTCCGTCGCAACCTCCGTCATACCGGCCGAGTGCATCCAGGGAAGAAATGCCATCAGGGAATCCCGTAGATGAACCAGAAAGCCATGGCCGACGAAAGCGCCTTCCGCCGCATCCTCGCGCGCAACATGGCGCTGCCGCTCGGCATCTGCCTGCTCGGCGCGGTGCTGTTCGTCGGCTTGATCCTCTACATGCTCGATGTGCTCGGCTGGGTCGAGCACACGGACCGGGTGATTTCCAGCGCCAACGAGATGCAGCGCCTGAGCGTGGATCAGGAAAGTGGCCTGCGCGGCTTCCTGATCACAGGAGATCCACGCTTTCTCGAACCGCTGGAGCAGGCCCGGCCGCGCATCAATGCGGGCCTCAAGAGCTTGTCCGAACTGGTGGCGGACAACCCGCCGCAGGTCGAGCGGGTGGGGCGCCTGGCCTCGATGCAGGACGAATGGATGACATTCGCCCAGCAGATGATCGAGCAGCGCCGCCAGGGTCAGGACACCTCTGACGCGATCAAGGCCGGGCGCGGCAAGAGCATGATGGATGCGATCCGCGCCCAGTACGCCTCGCTGATCAACACCGAGCAGCAGTTGCGCCATGACCGCAACCAGTTCGCCTCCAGTCTTTCCACCGGCGTGGTCATCCTTTATCTGGTGTTCAGCATCGTGGTCGGCACGCTGCTGGCATATTTCGGCCGCCGGCAACTGGTCAGCCTGTCCGAGTCCTATGCCGAGTCCCTGCGTCGCCAGGTGCAGCACAACGAGACGTTGGCGCGCCAGGCCTGGCTGCGTGATGGCCAGAGTCGCCTGGGCGAGCAACTGATCGGCAAGCAGTCGCTGCCGGCCCTGGGTCGCAGCCTGATGGACTTCCTCGGCGAGTTGGTCGCCTCCCCGGTGGGCGCACTCTATGTGCGCGACGATCGCGGTGGGCTGTGTCTGTCCGGCACCTTCGGCTTCGCCGCCGATGCCCAGGGCGAGGACTACTTCGCCCCGGATGAAAGCCTCATCGCCCAGGCGGCCCGCCAGCGCAAGCTGCGTGTGGTGGAGGGTTTGCCGCCGGACTACCTGAAAGTGAACTCAGCACTGGGCAACGGCCAGCCGGTGAGCGTGGCGCTGCTGCCGCTGCTCAACGACGGTGGTGTGGTCGGTGTGCTGGAGCTGGGCTTCCTGCGACCGCTGGAAGAGCGCGACCAGGCCTTCCTGCAGAACGTCGCCGAGACCCTCGGCAGCGCCATCGCCGCCGCCCAGTATCGTCAGCGCCAGCAGGACCTGCTGGCGGAGACCCAGCAGCTCAACGAAGAGCTGCAGGTGCAGCAGGAAGAGCTGAAGACCGCCAACGAGGAGCTGGAAGAACAATCGCGGGTGCTCAAGGAATCCCAGGCGCACCTGGAAGCCCAGCAGGCGGAGCTGGAGCAGACCAACGAACGCCTCGCCGAGCAGACCCAGGAGCTGGCCGCCCAGCGCGACGACCTCGACGGCAAGAACACCGAACTGAACCAGGCGCGCCTGGACCTGCAGGGGCGCGCCGACGAGCTGCAACGGGCCAGCCGCTACAAGTCCGAGTTCCTCGCCAACATGTCCCACGAGCTGCGCACGCCGCTGAACAGCTCCTTGATTCTCGCGCGCCTGCTGGCGGACAACGAGCAGGGCAATCTCGATGACGAGCAGGTGAAGTTCGCCGAGTCGATCTATGGTGCCGGCAACGACCTGCTCAACCTGATCAACGACATCCTCGACATCTCCAAGGTCGAGGCCGGCAAACTGGAAGTGCGCCCGGAGAACGCCAGCGTGCGCCGCCTGGTGGAAGCGGTGGAAGGGCTGTTCCGCCCGCAGGCCGACGACAAGGGGCTGCGTTTCGTCGCCGAGGTGGCCGACGATGCCCCGGCGCTGCTGTTCAGCGACCGCCAGCGGGTCGAGCAGATCCTCAAGAACCTGTTGTCCAACGCGTTCAAGTTCACTGATGCCGGGGAGGTCGCCCTGCGCGTGAGCGCCGCGCCCGAGGGCCTGCGTTTCGATGTGCGCGACAGCGGCATCGGCATCGCCGAGGACCAGCTGCAGCGCATCTTCGAGGCCTTCCAGCAGGCCGATGGCGCCACCAATCGCCGCTACGGCGGCACTGGCCTGGGCCTGTCGATTTCCCGTGACCTCGCGCACCTGCTGGGCGGCAGCATCATCGTCAGCAGCCAGCCAGGCAAGGGCAGCGTGTTCAGCCTGCTGCTGCCGCTGAACTACGAGGCGCCGGCCGAAGGCGAGGTGGTCAGCGCGCCTGCGCCGATCGTTGCGATTGCGCCAACTCCCGTCGCGCCACCGGTGGCGCGTGCGCCCGTCGCAGCAGCGTTCGCCGATGACCGGGATCAGCTCAACATCGGCCAGCGCTGCGTGCTGGTGGTGGAGGATGAGCCGAAGTTCGCCCGTATCCTCTATGACCTGGCCCGCGAGCTGGGTTACCGCTGTCTGGTGGCCATGGGCGCCGAGGAAGGCCTGCGCCTGGCCGACGAGCACGGCCCGGACGCCATCCTGCTGGACATGCACCTGCCCGATGAATCCGGCCTCGCCGTGCTGCAGCGCCTCAAGGCCAACCCGCGCACCCGCCATGTGCCGGTGCATGTGGTGTCCGTGGAGGACCGCAGCGAAGCGGCCCTGCACCTGGGCGCCATCGGTTATGCGCTGAAACCCACCACCCGCGAGCAGCTGCGCGAGGTGTTCGGCAAGCTGGAGGCCAAGCTGACCCAGGAGGTCAAGCGCATCCTGCTGGTCGAAGACGACCCGCTGCAGCGTGACAGCGTCTCGCGCCTGATCGGCGACGACGATATCGAGATCACTGCGGTAGAGCAGGGCGAGCAGGCCCTGGAGCTGCTGCGCCGGAATATCTACGACTGCATGATCATCGACCTCAAGCTGCCGGACATGCAGGGCAACGAATTGCTGCGGCGCATGGGCGAGGAGGACATCTGTTCCTTCCCGCCGGTGATCGTCTACACCGGGCGCAACCTCACCCGCGACGAGGAAGCCGAGCTGCTCAAGTACTCGCGCTCGATCATCATCAAGGGAGCGCGCTCGCCGGAGCGCCTGCTGGACGAGGTGACGCTGTTCCTGCACAAGGTCGAGTCGCAGCTCTCCAGCGAACGCCAGCGCATGCTGCGCACCTCGCGCAACCGCGACCGGGCCTTCGAGGAGCGGCGCATCCTGCTGGTGGACGACGACGTGCGCAACATCTTCGCCCTCACCAGCGCCCTGGAGCACAAGGGCGCACGCGTGGAAGTGGCGCGCAACGGCCGCGAGGCCATCGAGAAGCTCGGTGAAGTCGGCGATATCGACCTGGTGCTGATGGACGTGATGATGCCGGAGATGGATGGCTACGAAGCGACCCGCCTGATCCGCCAGGATGCGCGCTGGAAGAAGCTGCCGATCCTCGCGGTAACCGCCAAGGCGATGAAGGACGACCACGAGCTGTGCCTGCGCGCCGGCGCCAACGACTACCTGGCCAAGCCCATCGATCTCGACCGCCTGTTTTCGCTGATCCGGGTCTGGTTGCCGAAGCTGGAGCGCATCTGACATGCCTGATCGCAGCCAGGACATCGAGCTGCGCCTCCTGATCGAGGCGATCTACCTGAAGTACAGCTACGACTTCCGCGATTACTCCGGTACGTCGTTGAAGCGTCGCGTGCTGCACGCCACCAAGCTGTTCGAGTGCCGCAGCATCTCGGCGCTGCAGGAGCGCATCCTGCACGACCCGCACGCCTTCCACGAGCTGCTGCAGTACCTCACGATTTCGGTGAGCGAGCTGTTCCGCGACCCCGGCTACTTCCTGGCGCTGCGCCAGGAGGTGGTGCCGGTGCTGCGTACCTACCCGTCGCTGCGCCTGTGGGTCGCCGGTTGCAGTACCGGCGAGGAGGTGCATTCGCTGGCCATTCTCCTGCACGAGGAAGGCTTGCTGGAGCGCACGCTGATCTACGCGACCGATATCAACCCGCGCTCGCTGGAGCAGGCCCGACGCGGCATCTATGCGGTGGACGACCTGGCCCAGGCCAGCGATAACTACCGCGCTGCCGGCGGCAAGGGCTCGCTCTCGGACTATTACACGGCGGCCTACGACGGGGCGCTGTTCGACAAGATGCTGCGCGCCAACGTGACCTTCGCCGACCACAGCCTGGCCACCGACAGCGTGTTCTCCGAGACGCACCTGATTTCCTGCCGCAACGTGCTGATCTACTTCAATCGCCAGTTGCAGAACCGCGCCATCGGCCTGTTCCACGAGTCGCTGTGCCACCGGGGTTTCCTCGGCCTGGGCAGCAAGGAAAGCCTGGACTTCACCGATTTCGCCTCGGAATTCGAGGTGGTGAATCGCCGCGAACGGGTGTTCCGCAAGCGATGAATGCGCAACGGGATGTTCAGCGAGAGGTCCAGGCCGTGGTCATCGGCGCCTCTGCGGGGGGCGTGGACGCGCTGTTCCGGCTGTTCGGCGGACTGCCGGCGGACTTCGCATTGCCCCTGGTGGCCGTGCTGCACCTGCCGGAAAACCATGAGAGTCAGTTGGTGGACCTGTTCGCCCGGCGCCTGACTATCCCTGTGTGCGAAGCCCGCGACAAGGCGCCGGTGGAGGCGGGCACGCTGTACTTCGCCGCCGCTGGCTACCACCTGTCGATCGAGCAGGATCGCACCTTCGCCCTGAGTCGCGAGGCGCCGCGGAATTTCTCCCGGCCGTCCATCGACATCCTCTTCGACTCGGCGTCCGATGCCTACCGCGAGTGCCTGGCCGGCGTCCTCCTGACCGGGGCCAATCAGGACGGTGCCGAAGGGTTGGCGCACATCGGCCGCGAAGGCGGACTCACCATCGTCCAGGACCCGGCCGAAGCCGCCGTGTCCACCATGCCGGAGGCGGCCATTGCGCTGCGCGCCCCGGACCATATTCTTCCCCTGCGCGAGATCCACGCGCTCCTGAGCCGAATGGGCACCCATCATGTTGCGTAACCAGGGAAGCAAACTGCTGATCGTCGACGACCTGCCGGAGAACCTGCTGGCGCTGGAGGCGTTGATCAAGGGCGAGGGCCGCGAGGTGTTCAAGGCCTCCTCGGCGGACGAAGCACTGTCGCTGCTGCTGGAGCACGAATTCGCCCTGGCGCTGCTGGACGTGCAGATGCCGGGCATGGACGGCTTTGCCCTCGCCGAACTCATGCGCGGTACCGAGCGCACCAAGAACATCCCCATCGTCTTCGTTACCGCCGCCGGACGCGAGTTGAACTATGCGTTCAAGGGCTACGAGAGCGGCGCGGTGGACTTCCTCTACAAGCCGCTGGACAACCATGCCGTGCGCAGCAAGGTGAACGTCTTCGTCGACCTCTATCGGCAGCGCAAGGTGCTGGCGCGGCAGCTGGAAGCGCTGGAGCAGGCGCGCACCGAGCAGGATGCCCTGCTGGCGGAGCTGCGCGAGACCCAGGTCGAACTGCAGCGTGCCGTGAAAATGCGCGACGACTTCATGTCCATCGTCTCCCACGAACTGCGTACGCCGCTCAACGGCCTGATGCTGGATACGCAGCTGCGCCGGCTGTACTTGTCCAGGGGCAAGCTGGAGCACTTCGCCCAGGAGCGCCTGGGTGTCCTGTTCGAGCGCGACGAACGCCAGCTTGCCGGGTTGAACCGCCTGATCGAGGACATGCTCGACGTGTCGCGCATTCGTACCGGCAAGCTGTCGATCCGCCCCGAACCGGCCGATCTCGCCGACATCACCCGCCGTGTATTGGGCAATTTCGCCGTGCAGGCCCAGGCGGCCGGCTGCGAGCTGAGCCTGGCGTCGCCCGAGGTGGTGGAAGGCGTGTGGGATGCCTATCGCCTGGAACAGGTGATCAGCAATCTGGTCAGCAATGCCTTGCGCTATGGCCCGGGCCAGCCGGTGGAGGTGACTGTTACGGTGCAGGGAGGTCAGGCGCAAGTCTGTGTGCGTGACCACGGCGAGGGCATCAGTGCCGACGAGCAACGGCGCATCTTCCAGCAATTCGAACGCGGCGCCGGCGCCGCGCGCGTCGCCGGCCTGGGGTTGGGGCTGTACATCTCCGAGCAGATCGTCCAGGCCCATGGCGGGCGTATCGAGGTGCGCAGCGAGCCGGGACAGGGCGCGGCATTCAGCGTCTACCTGCCGCTGGAGTGAGCCCCGATGTTCAGCGGGGCGTGGCAGGGGACTCTGTCCGCGATCCGTCCGCCCTGCGTCCCGCCCGGCATCGGGGCGATAAGACAATCGTGGCGGCAGTCCGCCCCACGCTCGATTGAGCATTTCACGCTCGGGTTGCACCTTTTCCAGCTCTGGCACGAACACTGCTTTGCTCCTGCCGTCCGGCCTTCCATTGCGGATTGCAGCCGGGCGAGCCCTTGGCCGTGCTCCGTTTGGTAGCGCCTGGTGTGGGAAATGTCACCGGTTGCACCGGTTCTGCGCGTACGACCAAAGGCTTGTTCTTGTTGGGTTGCACCTGGTTGCACCTTGCGATTCGGCGGTATAACCTTGCGCCGATTTTCAGGCACACCTTCTAACAACAGGAAGCCCCATGGCCACCACCACCCTTGGCGTGAAGCTCGACGACGCCACCCGCGAGCGCCTCAAGCTGGCTGCCCAGCAACTCGACCGTACCCCGCACTGGCTGATCAAGCAGGCCATCTTCTCCTACCTGGAGCAGGTGGAAGGCGGTCTGACCCCGGCCGAGCAATCCGGCCTGGCTGCGGCGGCGGGCGAAGAGTCGTTGGACGCGCTGAACGAACAAGGGCTGCAGGTCTTCCTCGATTTCGCCGAAAGCATCCTGCCGCAGTCCGTGCTGCGTGCGGCCATCACCGCCGCCTACCGCCGCCCGGAAACCGAAGCGCTGCCAATGCTGCTGGACCTGGCCCGCCTGCCGAAGGAGCAGGCCGGCGCCGCCAGCAAGATGGCGCTGGGCATCGCCGAGAAGCTGCGCAACCAGAAGAACGCCGGCGGCCGCCAGGGCCTGGTGCAGGGCCTGCTGCAGGAGTTCTCGCTGTCGTCCCAGGAAGGCGTGGCACTGATGTGCCTGGCCGAAGCGCTGCTGCGCATCCCGGACAAGGCCACCCGTGACGCGCTGATCCGCGACAAGATCAGCAACGGCAACTGGAGTCAGCACCTGGGCCAGAGCCCATCGATGTTCGTCAACGCGGCCTCCTGGGGCCTGCTGATCACCGGCAAGCTGGTGGCGACCCACACCGAAGCCGGCATGTCCTCGTCGCTCAACCGCATCATCGGCAAGTCCGGCGAGCCGCTGATCCGCAAGGGCGTGGACATGGCCATGCGCCTGATGGGCGAGCAGTTCGTCACCGGCGAAACCATCGCCGAGGCCCTGGCCAATGCGGCGAACATGGAGTCCCGTGGTTTCCGCTACTCCTACGACATGCTCGGCGAAGCCGCGCTGACCGATGAAGATGCCAAGCGCTACCTGGCGTCCTACGAACAGGCCATCCACGCCATCGGCAAGGCCTCCCACGGCCGTGGCATCTACGAAGGCCCGGGCATCTCGATCAAGCTCTCCGCCCTGCACCCGCGCTACAGCCGCGCCCAGTACGACCGCGTGATGGACGAGCTGTACCCGACCGTGCTCGGTCTGGTGAAGATGGCCCGTGACTACGACATCGGCATCAACATCGATGCCGAGGAAGCCGACCGCCTGGAGATCTCCCTCGACCTGCTGGAGCGCCTGTGCTTCGAACCGTCGCTGGCCGGCTGGAACGGTATCGGCTTCGTCATTCAGGCCTACCAGAAGCGCTGCCCGTACGTGATCGACTACGTCATCGACCTGGCCAAGCGCAGCCGCCATCGCCTGATGATCCGGCTGGTGAAGGGCGCCTACTGGGACAGCGAGATCAAGCTGGCCCAGGTCAACGGCCTGGAAGGCTATCCGGTCTACACCCGCAAGCCGTACACCGACGTGTCGTACCTGGCCTGCGCGCGCAAGCTGCTGGCGGTGCCGGAATCCATCTACCCGCAGTTCGCCACCCACAACGCCCACTCGCTGTCGGCCATCTACCAGCTGGCCGGGCAGAACTACTACCCCGGCCAGTACGAGTTCCAGTGTCTGCACGGCATGGGCGAGCCGCTGTACGAGCAGGTGGTGGGCAAGGTCGCCGACGGCAAGTTCAACCGTCCGTGCCGTATCTACGCGCCGGTCGGCAGCCACGAAACCCTGCTGGCGTACCTCGTTCGCCGCCTGCTGGAAAACGGCGCCAACACCTCCTTCGTCAACCGCATCGCCGACCACAGCATCTCCCTCCAGGACCTGGTACTGGACCCGGTGCTGCAGGTCGAGCAGATGGCCGCGCAAGAGGGCATCCTGGGCCTGCCGCACCCGCGCATCCCGCTGCCACGCGACCTCTATGGCGAATCCCGGCTGAACTCCGCCGGCATCGACCTGGCCAACGAGCACCGCCTGGGTTCGCTGTCCTCGGCGCTGCTGTCGAGCACCAACACCGTCTACGTCGCCGAGCCGATGCTGGGCCTGGCCGATGCGGCTCCGGGCGAGCCGCAGCCGGTGCGCAACCCGGCCGACCTCCGCGACGTGGTGGGCCATGTGCGTGAAGCCAGCGAGGCCGACGTGAACAATGCCATCCTCGGCGCGTTGTCCAGCGCGCAGATCTGGCAGTCCACCCAGCCGGCCGAGCGCGGCGCCATCCTGCAGCGCGCCGCCGACCTGATGGAAGCCGAGATCCAGTCGCTGATGGGCGTGCTGGTGCGCGAGTCGGGCAAGACCTTCGCCAACGCCATCGCCGAAGTACGCGAGGCGGTGGACTTCCTGCGCTACTACGGCGTCCAGGCCAGCACCCACTTCGCCAACGACAGCCACCGCCCGCTGGGCCCGGTGGTCTGCATCAGCCCGTGGAACTTCCCGCTGGCGATCTTCAGCGGCCAGGTCGCCGCGGCCCTGGCCGCGGGCAACACCGTGCTGGCCAAACCCGCCGAGCAGACTCCGCTGATCGCCGCGCAAGCCGTGCGCATCCTGCTGGAAGCCGGCGTACCCGCTGGCGCCGTGCAACTCCTGCCGGGCCGTGGTGAAACCGTCGGTGCCCGTCTTGTCGGAGACGAGCGCGTGCGCGGCGTGATGTTCACCGGCTCCACCGAAGTGGCCGGCATCCTCCAGCGCAACATCGCCGGCCGCCTCGATGCCCAGGGCCGCACCATCCCGCTGATCGCCGAAACCGGCGGCCTCAACGCGATGATCGTCGACTCCTCGGCGCTGGCCGAGCAGGTGGTGGTGGACGTGGTGAACTCCGCGTTCGACAGCGCCGGCCAGCGCTGCTCCGCGCTTCGCGTGCTGTGCGTGCAGGAAGACGCCGCCGACCGCGTGGTGCAGATGCTCAAGGGCGCCATGGCCGAGTATCGCGTCGGTGCGCCGGAGCGCCTGCACACCGACATCGGTCCGGTGATCGACGAGGAAGCCAAGGGCAACATCGACAAGCACATCCAGACGATGCGCGACAAAGGCCGCAAGGTGTTCCAGAGCGCTCGCGTGGACGCCGAGGAAATCAAGCGCGGCACCTTCGTTGTGCCGACGCTGATCGAGCTGGACAGCTTCAGCGAGCTCAAGCGCGAAATCTTCGGCCCGGTGCTGCACGTGGTGCGCTACCAGCGCGCGGATCTCGACCAGTTGCTCGCGCAGATCAACGAATCCGGCTACGGCCTGACCCTGGGCGTGCACACCCGTATCGACGAGACCATCGCCCAGGTCGTGGGCACCGCCCATGTCGGCAACCTCTACGTGAACCGCAACGTGGTCGGCGCCGTCGTCGGTGTGCAGCCCTTCGGTGGTGAAGGCCTGTCCGGCACCGGCCCGAAGGCCGGCGGCCCGCTGTACCTGTACCGCCTGCTGTCGACCCGTCCGCAGGATGCGGTGGCCAACCAGCTCAAGGGCGACGGCGCCCAGGCGCTGCCGCGTCCGAAGGATGCCCAGCAGGCCGTGGACGCCCTGGCTAAATGGGCAGGGCAGAAGGACGCCGCCCTGGCGAGCCTGCTCGGTGGCTACGGCGAACTGGCACAGAGCTTCACCCAGCAGGTGCTCACCGGCCCGACCGGCGAGCGCAATACCTACACCCTGCTGCCGCGTGAGCATGTGCTGTGCCTGGCGGAAGATCGCGCCGACCTGCTGGCCCAGCTGGCCGCCGTGCTCAGCGTCGGCAGCCGTCCGCTGGTGGCCGAGTCGAGCGCTGCCGTGGTCAAGGAGCTGCCGAAGGAGGTTGCCCAGCGTATCGAACTGGTGGCCGACTGGACTGCGACCGACAAGGTCTTCGACGCCATCCTGCACCACGGTGACTCCGACCAGCTGCGTGCGGTCTGCGAGCAGGCCAGCCAGCGCAAGGGCGCCATCGTCGGCGTCACCGGGCTGAACCGTGGGGAAACCGACATCCCGCTGGAGCGCCTGCTGATCGAACGTGCCCTGAGCGTCAACACCGCCGCAGCCGGCGGTAACGCCAGCCTGATGACCATCGGCTGACGACCGTGCCGGGAGCGCCTTACCGGGCGCTCCCGGCCAGCTTCAAGGCCGCCACCGCGGCCACCGGCCCGCCAGCCCCCGGGTGGAGCTACCCGCTCCCGGCAGGCCGTCTCCCTCGCGCTTTCTGGCGCACTCCGTTTCGGGCGCCATGCCCGGCACAACGGCGGGGCTATCCGCTCCGCCGCTTTTTAAAGCTCCACCTACCCTCGTTCGCCCTGGATTCGCTCCTTCATCAGGCAGTTTTCCGCTGTCAGGGGCGGCTCATTAGCCAGGAGTTTGTGCTGATAATCCGGAATCTCGAAGTCTTGCACGTCCAACCGCTTGAGCCACTGATCGGCGGACCAGCCGACCAGGCGGTATTCACCATCGTGGGAGCCGCCATGCAGCGAGCCGACGGTTTCGTAGCGAATGCCTTTGAGCAGATGGTTCAGCAGCACATAGGGCGCGGGCTTGGGGTCTTCGGTGTCGCCAGCGAGATAGGGATAGGCGCCTGATTGGATGATCACGCCGCCGCCGTAGTCGTAGAAAGCGAAGTGGCTGGGGGGCAATTGGCTGCGCAGGGCGTCCAGGCCGCCAGCCAGATTGAGGCGCTCCTGATCGAGCAGGGTCAGCCAACTGACGGTTTTTATTTTGGGGAATTTGAACTGGGGTCGATTAGCCAGTAGTGCAGCAGTGCCTACATCCAGACCTAACATGCGGTCAGCCATGAAGGCTTCGGTTGGCTCGTTATCATCCCGTTTGTTAACAGAAAGATTGAAGGCATGGCCGGCATATCCTTGTTCTGGCTTTAGCCGTCGAGAAAACTCGAAGAACAACTGCAGAAAGCTCAGTGGGTGTTGCTCTTGGTACAAAAGAGGAACGGAAAACTCTAATACACTAAGGCTGTTCCCCATGTTAGCTTGCCACGCACGCTTGCCATAAATCTCGAAGAGCCAAGCGCCGGCGTCACAGGATTGTTTTCCGTTGATATAGTAAAAGCTTAAGTGGTCATCTTCATCCATCTGAGAAATCATGTCGCGCAGGGAGTTGGCCTTGGAGTATTGTTCTAATGGATCTCCTTGAGGAGGTTCTTCACGCCATAACCAAGTTAGGTGGGGTTCTGAAAACTTATTAAATTCATCGAAACACTGACACAAGGCTTCACGTACGAGCTGTGTATGAGCATCTCTGAAATAGAGGGTGCCTCGCAGACAAAGTACGGCTCCGACGTAGTCTTCTCGTCCACCTTTCATCAGCAGGTTGCCGGGCATTTCTACCAGATGAGGTTGTTTAGTTAACTCTGCAGCTAGATCAAATGGATTTTTCATGGTGTGCTCCTCGGAGTTCAATAGGCTGGAATGGTCTGAGGGATGCGACTTTTGCCACGGGTAATGATGAACATAATTGCTCCTGCCACTGTCGCGGCCCAACCAAGCTCCTTGGTTGAAATCTTCGTCTCCTGCTCCTGTTGATTGCAATCACATTCAGTGGCTTTCAGTACAACGACTTTCTGATCATCCTGAGTAATTTCTGCGTAAGCATCCTTCTGCTCATTGCTGGCTGGATCTGGCGGAAACTTCATCTCCACGACCTGCTTGATATTGTCCCGTGTCGGCGGCTTGGTCGGGTCCTTGACAATGACTACATCGGGGCGGCGAATCATCCCTTTCCTGGCTTGAACGGCGGATGCTCCGGGTCTTCATCCCAGTACTTCCTGATCCACCCCGGTATCCAGCCATGGGGGCTGCTGCCGGTCTGACTGTCCAGTATGGGTTGTGGTGGGTTCTTGGTCATGTCGTAGCTGACTTCGGGTTTGTAGGGGCTGCGCTTTTGAAGGATCTCATCCAACTCCCCCAGCCGCTGGGCCACGCAGGCTTGTTTGAGGTTCCTGCCGTCCTGGCTGATATTGGGGGTGCTGCTGCAATAGCAGACGGCGGAGCAGAGCACCTTTTTGTCCTGCGGGTCGAGTTCGGGTTGGCCGGTTCGGATGGGAGTTTTCACCCCGCCCGACTCCAGGTTGCCCTGACCGAGGCTTGGCTGATCGCTCATGCTTCGTCTCCATAAACGAGGTCGAGGTAGATGGGCTGCGGGGTGTCGCGATCGACCCAGGCGGTCTGGCCCTCTGCGTCGGTGGTTTCGATGGCGCTCCAGCCGTCGTCGGTCCAGACCTTGACCTTGCGCCCGGCGATGGGCTTGCCGGTTTTCTGGTCGATCAGCTGGAAGCGCCCTGAGTACGGGCCCTGTGGGCGCGCCGTGGTACGTGCGGCAATGAGGGCGTCGGCGGCCTGATGGGCGGCGGCGTACTGCTCCTGAATCTGCGCCTGGGTGGTGGTGTACTGGGTGGCGGAGCCGTACACGACGTGGTTCGGGCAACTGCAGGCCACCTGATCGCCCGTGGCGACGTAGGGCTGGGCTTCAAACCAGTCATCGGCGGTGCCGATGATGGGGAAGGCACCATTGCATTTGCCGCACCAGGCCAGGTCGCCCTTTTGGGCAATGGGCTTGTTGCCTTCCAGCCAGGTGCTGGTGGCGGAAATGATCTTGCCGTAGGTCGTCTGGTCGCCCAGACAGGCCAGTGCTCTCATCGCGTGTTCCTCGAGCTGGGTTCATTACCACTGGCTGCTACCGGTACGAGGACAGGAGGTGCCTCACCGGTAGCGAGGTGCGCATGCCTTGCGGGCATGCCGGGAGGCTGGAAGCTATCAGTCGAGGATTGGCGTGAGAGCGCAGGGGCGAGGAAGGGGAAGGTTCAGTCCTGCTTTGCGGCGAAGGCTGCCGGGCAGAGGGGAAATGGTGAGGTTCGAAGTCGGAACCGGGCGACTTGCATGACTTTCAGGGGCGGACATTCAGGTCCTCAAGCACCTTGTCTGTAGGAGCAAGCTTGCTCGCGAACCGCTTGATGCCGGATAGGACTGGCTGTCCACAAGACCCGAGAGCGGTTTATGGCGGAGCTACCCGCTCCGCCGCTTCCCCTTTCGCTGTTCAGACCGGTGCCGCCGTGCGGGTCAACTGCTCCAGCAACTCCAGGTCGGTACTCATGCCCGAGGTCTCGCGGATGCGCGCGAGGATTTCCTTCTTCAGGGCGATGAATTCCGGCGCCATCTTCATGTCCTGGTTGCGCTCGGCCGGCAGCGGTACTTCGTAGACGCTGTCGATGCGGCCAGGGCGCGGTGCCATCAGCACCACGCGGCCGCCCAGGTAAATCGCTTCGTCGACGTCGTGGGTGACGAACAGGATGGTGCTGTTCTCCAGGCGGTGCACGTGGCGGATCAGGTCGTGCATCACTTCGCGGGTCTGCGCGTCCAGTGCGCCGAAGGGCTCGTCCATCAGCAGGATCTGCGGCTTGGGCATCAGCGCGCGAGCGATCGCCACCCGCTGCTGCATGCCGCCGGAAAGCTGGCTGGGGTAGGCCTGGGCGAAGGCCGACAGGCCCATCAGGTTGAGCAGCGCATCGGCGCGGCCGCCGGCGACTTCCACGTCGGCATCGCCGCGCACGGTGTCCGACACCACCTTGAGCCGGCGGCAGAACTTGATGTTCTCCATCACCCGCAGCCAGGGGTAGAGACTGTAGTGCTGGAACACCATGGCGCGGTCGATGCCGGGGCCGTCCACCGCGCGGCCGTCGACGAGGATCTCGCCGCCGCTGTGGCGCTCCAGTCCGCCGATGCTGCGCAGCAGGGTGGACTTGCCGCAGCCCGAGGCGCCGACGAAGGTGACGAATTCGTTGGCGCAGATGTCCAGATTCACATCCTGCAGGGCCTGTACGTGCCGGCCCTGGCTGCTGAAGAGCTTGTCGACGTGGCGAATGGCGATCTTGTTCTGGCTCATCAGGCTTACCTCTTCATCCAGGGGAAGGCGATCCGGCCGAGCCAGCGGAATGCCTGGTCGGTGAGCAGGCCGATGACGCCGATCAGCAGGATGCCGGCGAAGATCTTGTCGGTCTGCATGTAGCGCTGGGCCCGCAGGATGGCGTAGCCCAGGCCGGAGTTGGCGGCGACCAGCTCGGCCACCACCAGGTAGGTCCAGGCCCAGCCGCAGGTGATGCGCAGGGTGTCCAGCAGTGCCGGGCGCGCCGAAGGCAGCACCACCAGGCGGATGATTTCGGCGCGGTTGGCGCCCATGGTCTGCGCCGCCTCGATCTGCGCCATGGGCACGCGGCGCACGTCCTCGGCGACCATCAGCACCATCTGGAAGAAGGTGCCGATGAAGATGATCAGCACCTTGGAACCTTCGTCGATGCCGACCCAGAGCATCACCAGCGGGATGAAGGCCACCGCCGGCATGTAGCGGATGAAATCGGTGAGCGGTTCGAGGAACGCCTGCACCGGGCGGTAGGTGCCGATGTACAGGCCCAGCGGCAGGGCGATCACCGCCGAGGCGAGGAAGCCGGCCATGACCCGGTAGACGCTGATGGCGATATCGCCGAGCAGGCCTTCGTCGCTCCACCAGTGGCCGACGCGCGTGAGCACGGCATCCGGGCCGGGAAAGAACATCGGGTTGGCCAGCCCGGCGGCGCTGTAGGCCCACCAGAGCAGCAGCGGCAGCAGCAGGCCGGCGGCGGCCAGGGACCAGACGGCGCTGCGCGGCAGCTCGCCGCGGATCACCCACCAGCGCTGGCGGGCGGGCGGCGCGACGGGGCGGGGCAGGGGCTGGTGGGCGGTCATGGCGTCACCTCTTCATCGAAAAACAAGGGCTGCGCGCAGGGTTGCCAGCCGCCGGTGGGCGGCGTGGCACCCAGGCTGTTGAGCCAGTGGGCGTCACTCAGCAACGCGGGGTGGTCGGGATCGGCGTCGGCAGGCAGCAGGCGGGAGCCGATGCGCGCTGGCAGGGTGCTCAGTTCGATGCGCCAGGGCGCTACGCCACCTTGATGGCGGCCGAAACTCAGCTCGAAATCCAGCAGTTCGGGATGGTCGCGCTCGAACAGCGCGGCAAGCGATGGCGCGTGCGGCAGCGGCAGGCGACGCCCGGCGGCGAAGAGGAAGCAGTCGCCGGCCAGCAGCAGGCAGCCCTGGCGGCCGTCGGCGGCGCTCAGCCACGTGCCACGATTGCGGCCGATGGACTCGGGCAGGCGCTCCCAGACTTCGTGGTAGCTGCCATCCAGCCCATCTTCCAGCACCTTCTCGCTGTTCACGAAGTGCATGTGGCCGATGTCCTCGCCGCCATTGGGCGGCTGGAGGTCGATGGCGCGATGCCACTGGCAGATATCGCCGGTGATCTCGGTGTGGCCGGCGAATCCGGCCTGCGCTGCCAGTTCCTCGGGCGTTTCGGGTGCCGGCAGCGGAATGCGCAGGTCGGCGAACAGGCGCTCGGTCTGCAGCCAGTAGACGCGGGTGCTGGTGTCGTGGGTGCCTGCGGTGGTGGTCAGCAGGGTGCGTTGCCAGACGCCCAGGTAGGCGGGCGGCACCGCGGGGATGTTCAGGCCAGGCATGCGTTTTCCTCCCACTCGACGAGCACGGAGCGGCTGTCCAGCACGCGGCCGAACAGTCCGCCTTCCACCTCGACCATGGCCAGGGCGGCGGCGTGCAGCTCGGCGCACGGCGAGCCGCAGGCATCGCTCACCAGAGTACAGACGTAGCCCAGCTCCACTGCGGCGCGCAAGGTGGAAGACACGCACACTTCAGTGGTCACGCCACAGATCACCAGGTGGCTGATGCCGCGGCGGCGCAACAGCAGGTCCAGGTCGGTGTAGGCGAAGGCACTGTAGCCGGGCTTGTCGATCACCGGCTCGCCGGCCAGCGGGCGCAGCTCGTCGATCAGGTCGTGGCCATGCTCGCCGCGTACCAGCAGGCGTCCCAGCGGGCCGTGTGCGCCGATGGGCGCGCCGGCCTGTTCGGCGCGGCGGCGCTTGCTCTCGTGCAGGTCGCTGAGGTCGGGGCGGTGCCCTTCGCGGGTATGCACCACCAGCATCCCCTGGGCGCGGGCACTGTCGAGCAGGCGTGAGATGGCCGGGATCGGTGCGCGCAGACGGTCGATCTCCAGCCCGGCCTGGTCGGCGTAGCCGCCGGGAGCGCAGAAGTCGCGCTGCATGTCGATGACGATCAGGGCGACGCTCACAGCCCGAACTCCTTGCGTACCGCGCCGGCGATGCCGTTTACGATGTCCTTCGCCATGCGCAGGCCCTTGTCGGCGCTGGAGCCGCGCGCCGACGACAGCACGCCCGAGGGCGGCACCCACTCGGTGCGGCTGGGGTACATGTCGTAGGGCGGGAAGTCGGCCGGGCCGTCGTCGGGGATCAGGTCCAGGCGTACCAGGCTGGGCAGGTAGTGCAGCATCAGCGAGGTTTCGATCACTGCCGCGTGCTCCAGGGCGAAGCCGGGGAAACCGTCGGGGAACACGTCGTTCAGCGTGGTTTCGCTGCAGAAGTCCCAGTGCTCCAGGCGCATCACTTCCAGCGGGCTGGAAGGTCCCAGTTCGCGCAGCGCGAGTTGGATGCCCTCGGTGACGAACCACTGGTTCTCGTAGTGCCCGTCCACCAGCACCAGGCGGGTGACGCCATGGCGGGCGAACTCGCGTACGGCGTCGCGAACCAGGGCGATCAGGGTCTGCCCGTCGAGGCTGGTGGTGCCGCAGAAGTGCTGGCCGCCGCCGCACTTGGGCTGCGACTTGTAGCCGTAGGAGAGGGCGGGCGCGACCAGGCCGTCGACGTGGCGGGCCACGTCTTCGCATAGCGCACTGGCCAGCAGGGCGTCGGTACCCAGCGGCAGGTGCGGGCCGTGCTGCTCGGTGGCGCCGCAGGGCAGGAAGACCACGGGAGATTGCTCGCGCACCCGGCGCGCGTATTCGACCCAGCTGAGCTGGTCCATGCGGACAGTCATGATTCGGCCTCGCAGAGAGTGGGGGAAAGGTCAGGAGAAGGGCGGGCGGCGATCAGCGCCGCCGCCAGAACCAGGGAGCCGCCGAGCCATTCGCGCACGCCCAGTTCGCGGTCGCCGAACCAGGCGGCGGTGAGCACCGCGACCAGCAGTTCGATCACCACCAGCACGGCGGCGCGACTCGCCTCGACGTGGCTGAAGCCGTATTGCGCAGCGCCCATGGCGGCCAGCCAGAAGAGGCCGAAGCCAGCTAGTTGCAGCCATTGGTGAGCGTCGACAGCGGGCAGGGGCGTGCCTTGCAGCAGGCAGAACAGGCCGCCCAGCGCGGCACTGCCGATGAAACCGACCACGGCCTTGCTCGCCAGCGGTACCTGCTCGGCAGCGCGGGTGGCGAGGTTGTTGAGGGCGAAGGCGAAGCCGGCGGAGAGCGCCAGCCAGTCGCTGGCGGTCAGCGGGCGGAAGGTGTCGTGGCTGATGCCCAGGGTCAGGGCAATGCCGAGCATGGCCAGCGCCAGGGCGCCGAGCCTCGAAGGGGTCAGGCGTTCGCCGAACAGTAACCGCCCTCCCAGCAGGCCCCAGACCGGCGCCAGGTAGAACAGCAGCATGGCACGCACCACGTCGCCTTCCGACAACGCCGCCACCAGCCCGGCCGTCGCCCAGCCACCAAACAGGCCGATAGCCAGCAGGGCGCTGCGCTGCGACCACCACTGCCGGCGCTGGCTCAACACCAGCGGCACGGCCAGCGCGCAGAGCAGCCCGTAGGTACAGAGCACCAGCGGCATGCCGGCCAGACCCTGGCCGGCGAAGTGCGCCAGGGGCATCCAGCCCAGGCCCCAGATGGCAGCGCCCAGCAGCAGGACGATTTCCGCGCGCATCAGGCGCCCATCCAGGCGCCGCCATTGGCACCGAGCACTTGGCCGTGGAAGAAGCTCGCGCCGGGCGAGACAAGGAATAGCACCGCCGCGGCGATCTCCTCCGGCTGGCCGAGACGCCCGGCGGGGATCGCGGTTTCACGGGCGATCATTTCTTCGCTCATGTGTTCCACCGAGACCATTGGCGTCTCCACCGGGCCTGGCGCCACACCGTTGATGCGGATGTGCGGGGCGAACTCCCGCGCCAGCGCCTTGGTCAGGCCGATCACCCCGGCCTTGGCGGCGCAGTACGCGGCATAGCGCTCACGGCCAAGTTGGCCCAGCTCCGAGGCGATGTTGACGATGCTGCCGCTCCCGCGCGCCTGCATGTGCGTCAGGGCGTGGCGGCAGCAGCGGTAGACGGCGTGCAGGTCGACGCCGAGCAGGGTCGCCCAATCGTCTTCGCTGGTGTCCAGGAAGGGTTTCTCGAGGACGATCCCGGCGTTGTTCACCAGGATGTCCAGTTCACCCTCGGCGAGCACGCGCGCGAACATCTCGGCGACCTGTGCCGGCACCGCGACGTCGGCCTGCACAGCATAGGCGTGGCCACCCGAGGCGGCGATGCGTGCGACCAGCGCCGTGGCTGCTTCCGGCTGGTCGAGGTGGTTGATCCAGACCTGGGCGCCGGCCTCGGCCAACGCCAGGGCGATGGCCCGGCCGATGCCCTGGGTGGCGCCGGTAACCAGGGCGGTCTGACCTGCGAGCGGTTTCATCAGTGCATCACCTCGCCGTGACTGACCGACAGCGCCTGGCCGGTAATGGCCGCGGCCAGCGGGCTGCCGAGGAACAGGAAGGTGCCGGCGAGATCAGCCGGCGTGAGCAGTTCCGGCACGGCCTGGGCGGCGAGGATCCGTGCCAGCTCGTCGTCCTCACTGCGGCCGTTGGCCTCGGCCATCACCCGCAGCGAGCGCATGGCGGCGTCGGTGGCGATCCAGCCGGGGCACACGGCGTTGACGCGGATGCGCCTGGGTCCCAGCTCCCACGCCAGCGAGCGGGTCAGGCCGATCACGGCGTGCTTGCTGGCGACATAGGCGGAGAAGCCCGGCACGCCTTTCAGGCCCCAGATCGAGGCCTGGTTGATCACGCAGCTGCCGGCGTGGAGGTGCGGCAGCAGGGCGCGGGTCAGGCGCAGCATCGAGGCGACGTTATTGTCCAGCAGCGCCTGCCAGCGCTGGTCGGCCTCGGTGTTGCCGCCCTCCAGCGGCGTGGCGTACTCGACGCCGGCATTGTTGATCAGCACGTCGAGCGCAGCGCCCTGGCGGCTGTCGACAAAGGCGGCGATGGCGTCGCTGTCACCCAGGTCGAGAGTGGCTGTGCGCAGGTCGCACAGTCCGCTCAGCTCTCCCGCCACACCTTGTAGTGACTCGGCGTTACGGTCGATCAGCTCCAGCGTCGCACCCTGCTCTGCGAACGCCCGCGCCAGGCCCTTGCCGATGCCGCTGGCGGCGCCGCTGATGAGGACGCACTTGCCCCGGTAGTCGATCATGGTCAGACCGCCGTCAGGAAGGAGACGCCCACGGCGCCGTAGAAGCCGTCAGCGCGGTCCTTGCCCGCAGGCGCGACCTCGCCGTAGTGGTCGTCCACCACGCGACGCAGGCGGTGCTGGTGGAAGCCCTTGAACAGCAGGTGCATCGGCAGCACCTGGGCATAGCCGTCGCCGTACAGTTCGTGGTGCAGCGCGCGCAGGCGGTACCAGGGCGCCACCGGTTTCTCGTGGTGGGCGTTGTGGTAGGCGAAGTTGAGCAGCAGCAGGTCGAGCACCGGCCAGCGCACCGAGACCACGTTGGAGTAGGTGTTCATCTGCTCGTAGGTGCGGTCGCGGGACTTGTCGTCGGGAATCTTGCCGCCGTCCTCCAGTACCGCGAAGGCGTCGTAGGTGTGCTGGTAGGCATCGGTGAAGCGCAGCACGATGATCATCAGCGTCCAGGCGACGAAGTAGAGCAGCAGGGCCTTGAGCGAGACCGCGGCAACCAGCGCGAACAGCGCGCCGCGTACCAGCAGGGTCAGCGCCACGCGGCGGCGGTTGGCGCGGTGGCGCGGGTTGTCGGTGATGAAGGGCAGGAGGATCACGTAGTAATGCATGATCAGCTCCACCGCCGGCACGTAGGCCCATTCGGCGGCCAGCACCAGGCCGCGCACCCAGCGTGGGCTGCGGGCGAGGAAGGCCTTGGTGTCGAAGGTGATCACGTCGGCGCGGTCGACATGATGGCGCATGTGCTTGCGGCGCAGATCCTGGAAACCGGCGTAGCAACTGCCGCACAGCCAGCTGCAGGCCTCCCCGGCCCAGGTGTTGTGCGCCGGCTTGGCGAAGATGGTGCCGTGGGCGAATTCGTGGATCAGGTAGGCCGCGACGATCATCGCGTGGCCCAGCAGCAGGGTGCCGAGGGCATTGAGCGCCCAGTGATCGGCGAACAGCAGGGCGAAGCCGGCGGCATAGCCACCGAAGGCATAGGCCAGGGCCAGGCTGTTGGGCAGTCGGCCATCGGCGTAGCGGTACAGGGACGCGGACATGGATACCTCCGTGAGCGCTCCCGCCGTCCCGGCGAGAGCGTCGGGTGGGTGCCTTACTGGGCGAGGGCCTGGACGAACTGGGCGTCGAAGGTCTGGGCGAAGTCGGGGATCGCCGGGATCTGGCTGTTGTCCTTGAGCAACTGGGCGATCACCGCGCCGCTGCCGAAGAAGGAGCTGGTGGCGTCGGACTTCTCGAAGTTCCTGTTCATCTCCGCCAGCGGGATGTTATAGACGCCGGCCATCTGTTCCTTGGCCTCGGCGGCGCTGACGCCGAGCACCTTGCCGATGATCTCGGCGGACTCGTCCGGGTGCGCCTTCATGTAGGCCAGGCCGTCGACGTACCCCTGGATCATCGCGGTGATCGCCTTCTGGCGCTTGCCGATGACCTCCTGGTTGAACACCAGCACGTCGGTGATCAGGCCCGGCGCGTCCTTGGACGAATAGACGACGTGGAACTTGTCGCCGGGCATGCCGAGGATCTGCGAGACGTTGGGCTCGTAGGTCACGCCCACCGGCAGGCTGCCGGAGGCCATGGCGCCGGGAATGCCCTCGGGCGTCATGTTCACCGGGTTGATGTCCTTGTCGCTCAGACCGTGGCTCTTCAGCGCGTAGGCGAGCAGGAAGTCGGACGGTGAGAGCGGATTGAAGCCGATCTTCTTGCCCTTGAAGTCGGTGACCGACGTGATCGACTTGTCGGCGACGATGGCGTCGCCGCCGTTGGAGAAGTCGATGGGCATGACAACGCGATAGGGCTGCCCCTTGGCGACACCGCCGACCACCTGGTCGTAGGTGAGCATGCCGCCGTCGAGAGCGCCGCCGGTCATGGCGGTGGGGATCAGCGCCGGGTCGTTGAAGAACTGCAGTTCGACCTTCAGGCCGTGGGGCTTGTAGAGATCGAGCTTGTCGGCGACGTAGAAGGGCGCGTAGCCGGCCCAGACGACTGTGCCGATCTTGAGTTTCTCGGCGGCCTGGAGCGTCAGTGGCACGACCCCGGCGGCAGCAAGCAGACAGGCACCGAGCAGGGTCTTGCGCAGGGAACGCAGGGAAAGCGGCATGGTCATGGCATTGCTCCTAACGGTTGGAAATCGGCACGGGATGACATCACGTCTCCCGGGCTTTTCTCCCGCCGTGTAGCCCTGTCCCTAGGGCCGGAAAACTCTCGGACCAGACGTCCTTCTCGCGAAGGACCGGAACCCTAGTTCGCCTGTGGTGCAACTCCAGTGTGTGCCTTGCAGCGTTCGCCCACCCGGTGGCTACCTTGCCGTGGGTGATGCATCCCGTTGATCAGGACAGAGCAATTGAAATGCCAGCTTTTCTGAAACCGAAAAACCACCGGGGATTTCAATCGCTTAGCTGAAATCCCCGGTTCAGAGCAGGTGTCGGCCACGAGCCCGCCGGCACCAAGTCGATGCGCCTTGCCTTCTATTGAGGCATCAGGCGGTGCGCACGGGGGTGCGATGCAGCGAGGCGGCCGCCGTCGCCACGAACAGTCCGGCGGCGAGCGCCAGGGCGACCGGCACGCCCTGCGGCCCGAGGTCCATCAGGCTGCCGCTGAGCAGGGGCCCGAGCAAACTGCCGACGCCCCAGAGCATGCCGGCGGCGGCGTTGGCGGTGACCAGATCGCGGCCACGGAAGCGCTGGCCGATCAGTACCAGCGCCAGGGTGTAGACGCCACCGGCGACCGCGCCGAGCAGCATCAGCGCCGGCCACAGCAGCGCCGGCTGGCTGATCAGCCAGGGCAGGCCGAGGCCGATCAGCATCGCGGCGACGCCGCAGGCGAGGTGCAGGGTGGGGCGGTCGAGCCGGTCGGACAGCCAGCCCAGCGGCAGCTGGCAGATCATGTCGCCCAGCAGGATCACCGTCGCCATGAACGCGGCGATGCCCACCGCATAGCCGTGGCTGGATGCGTAGACCGGGAAGAGCGAGAGCACCACGCTGTCGAAGAAGGAGAAGAACAGCACGCCCATGCACAGGGCCGGGGCGACCCGCAGGAAACCGGCCAGGGAGAAGCTGCGCGGCTCTTCCACGTGCTCGTGGAGGCCCTCCTCGGGCATGGCGAAGGCCACGGTGGCCAGGGCAATGAGATGCCCGGCGCTGACCAGCAGTACTACCCACGGCGTCTGCGCGCCGAGCAGCGCCACCAGGGTTGGGCCGAGCAGCTGGAAGGCGGTGAAGCTGGTGGCATAGAGGGCCACGATGGTGCCGCGATTCTTCTCGCCGCACAGCTCGTTGACCCAGGCCTCGCCGAGGATGATCGCGATGCCCATGCCGACGCCGAGTGCCAGGCGCGCCGCCGCCAGCAGCCAGAGCGAGTGGCTGCTGAACTCGATGGCCGCGGTGCTGGCGGTGCACAGCACGAAGCACAGCAGGTACAGGCGGCGCCGGCTCATCAATTGGCAGGCGCGGTCCACCAGGGTGGCGGCGAGGATCATGCCCGCCGCCGGAACCGCCGAGAGGATGCCGATCTGCAGCGCGCTGGCACCATTCTCCAGCAGGCGCAGCGCCACCAGCGGCAGCGTCGCGCCCAGGCTCAGGCCGACGATGGACACGGCGAACAGCAGTACTGCCAGCAAGGGTTTGTTCAGCGAAGACGGTTGAAGGGAGGTCGGGGTATTCATGGAAACCTTCTCTTGCCCGGGCGCTCCCGCGGCGGGCGTGCAAATGCATACGCGCCCGCCGGCGGTTACCGGTGGGCGGAATCGAAATGCGGAAATGCCGGCGCGAGCGCGCGGCCTCCGGCTCAGCAGCCGGCGGGCGGGGAGAAGGTGAAAGCGAACAGCACGCTGCGGCGACGGCGCAGCACCGTATCAATCTTGCGTACGCGCGGGGGCTCTCGCAGCAGGGCGAGGCTCGGGTCGGCGAAGCGGTAGAACGGGGTCATGGTGCAGGTATTACGGGGGATGTCGGAAACCGCGCACTCTAGTGAGTGCGCGGCGGGGCGTCAATCTCGGCCAGCCGCACGGTAGGCCTGCCTGTGCAGCGCTGCGCTCCAGCCATCCTGCAAGAGCTTGCTAGAGGCCGATGTCGCCCGCGATTGCCGGCAAGGCCGGCGGCAATCGGGTTCGCGGAAACTACCGACCGAATGCCGGTGTCCCATCAGCCACCTCCTGCGGCCGGCTCAGCACATCCCGTCCGGGCAGGAACCGTCCGAAACCCCGCTCCTTGCCCAGTGCCTCCGGGAAGCCGCTCTCGCGCCGATACGCCACGCGGCCGTTGATCAGCGTCGCCTCCACCGCAGCGTCGTTGCGTTTTACCAGGCGCGTCAGGCCGATGACCTCCATGGGCGCTTCGTAGACCTCGTCCAGCTCGTCGGTCAGGCCGGCCGGATTGACGATCACCAGGTCGGCGCGGTCGCCCACGCGGATGTAGCCGGCATCGATTCCGGCGAAATCCGCCAGCTCGCCGGTCAGCCGGTGAATGGCACGGCCGGTGTCCATGAAGCTCTGCCCGGCCAGTTCGGCATCGCGCACGTACTTGAGCATGCGCAGCGGGAAGTTGTACTGCGCGTGGGACGCCAGGTGCGCGCCGGAGTCGGCGAAGCCTGGCTGGGTCCAGGGACTGGCCAGCAGCTTGCCCATGATCTCCGGGCGGTGGTTGCCGTAGCAGGTGGTCCACTTGAGGTCATTGCGGTACTTCCCGGCCAACTCGAAGAAGGCGTCCACCGGATCCAGCCCGCGCTCGCGACCGATGTCCTCGAAGTTGCGCCCGACCAGCGCGGCGTCCGGGCATTCGCGCACCCAGCAGTCGGACAGGTTGCGGTGCCACAGGCCGAGGCTGAGGGTGGCCTTGATGTCCTTCTTGAAGCGCTCGCGGAAGGCCGGGTCCTGGATGCGGGTGTAGAGCTCCTCCGGGTCCTTGATGTCGCGCAATACTTCACCGGCGCCGAACTCCTCGAAGCCGTTCATGTTCAGCCCCTCGATGCGCACCACGAAGGGCGCGGGGAGGGTCTGCCAGCGGTAGCGGCCGCGCAGCAGGCGGTTGGCGACCCAGCCGGAGGCGCGGGTGATGCGGTGCATGAAGGGCTGGGACTTTAGGTCCAGCGCGGTGAGCATCGAGCACTTGAGCGGTCGGCGGAACCAGCCGTGGGCCTGGTAGAGGAAAGCGAACACGTTGATCTTGGTGACCGCGTTCGGCGCGCCCTGCATCAGCGCGTTGCGCCGGCGCAGCACGGCGAACAGGCGGGAGAATTCCTTCCAGCTGGCGAAGGTGGAGGGCAGCGGGCTGGACCAGGCGCGGTCGCCGTCCATCTTGTCCAGCCGCGTGGTCATCACCGAGAGGCCGAAGCAGCCGGCGTCCAGGGCCTGCTCCAGCAGCTGCTCCATGCGTTGCAGCTCGGCTTCGGTGGGCTTGGCGCCGCTGATGGCGCGCTCCAGTCCCATCACCGTGACGCGCAGCTCGGAGTGACCGAGGAAGGAGCAGAGGTTCGGTCCCAGCGGCTGCTGGTCGTAGAAGGCGCGGTAGCCCTTGGCGTCTTTCCAGGTGCGCTTGTCGCGCAGGATCGGCAGCACCTGCTCGCGCGGCACCGCTTCGACGCGGGTGAACAGGTCGGAGCAGTCCTCGGCCTCGCCCAGCACCATGCTGATGGAGCAGGAGCCGACCGACACGGTGGTCACGCCATGGCGCACCGACTCTTTCAGCGCCGGCGCGGCAATGGCCTCGGCGTCGTAGTGCGAGTGGATTTCCAGGAAGCCGGGGGCGACCCACTGGCCGGTCGCGTCGATGACCTGCTCGCAACCGCTTTCCTCCAGTGGGCTGACGCTCAGGGTGTCGATGCGGCCGTCCCTGATGCCGACGTGGCGCAGGCTGCCGGGGGCATCGCTGCCGTCGAAGTACAGGCCGTTCTTGATGATGATGTCGTAGCTCACAGGAGGCTCCAGGGCGACAGCAGCAGGACGCCGCTGACCAGCAGCAGGCAGTGGATGGCAAGGCGGAAATGCTGTTCCTCGAAACGGTGGTGCAGGCGTTCGCCCAGCCATACGCCGAGCAGCAGCAGGGGCGCGTAGGCGAGCACCTGGGGCAGCGCCGGGCGGAGGCGGCCGTCGAGGAGGAAGGCGATGGTCAGCAGCCCGTTGAGGGTGAACCAGACGCAAACGAGGGTGGCGCGCAGGCGGGTCTTGTCCAGCGGACGGGTGGCCAGCGCGTAGACCAGCAACGGGCCGCCGGAGGCGAACAGGCCGTGGCACACCCCTGCGGCGCCGGTGGCCAGGCGCACCACCCAGTTCGGCGTTCTGCCGCGCTCCGGGGCGCTGGCGCGCAGGCGCCACAGTTCGCGCCCGGCGAACCAGAGGATCAGCACGCCGAGACCGCGCTTGAGCGGCTGCGGGTCGAGGTGCGGCAACAGCAGGTAGCCGATCAGCATCCCGACCAGCATGCCTGGCAGCACGGTGCGCAGCAGCAGGCGCGTGTCGATCAGGCGGTGATGACGCCAGCACAGGTAGCCGGTCATGCCGATGTTCAGGGGCACCAGGATCGGCAGCAGCGTCTCGATGGGCATCAGCAGCGCGCCGAGGGACAGGGCGATGACCACGCTACCGAAGCCGGTGATGGCTTCCAGCGTGTAGGCCAGCAGGATGAAGCCGCCGAGGGCGATGGCGGGCGCGTTCATGGCACGCTCACCGCAGCGGCGCGGGGTTCGCGGCGCGCCCAGAGTTGCGCCAGGACCAGGCCGGAGAACAGTTGCCAGCAGCCCCAGAACGCCGCGATCAGCAGCATGCCGCCTGCCTGGGGGAAGAAGGTGAGGATCAGCGCCATGCCCAGCGCCGAGTTGTGGATGCCGCTTTCCAGGGTCACGGCGCGCACGTCGGCGTCCGGCAGCTTCCACAGTCGTGCGCAGGTGTAGCCCAGCAGCAGCGCCGTGCCGTTGAGCAGCAGCACCAGCCAGAAGAACAGGTGGAAGTAGGCCATGAACTGCTGGAAGTTCTTGGTGAAGGCCATGCCGACGAAGCCGAGCATCACCAGCAGCGACAGCTGCCGCAGCGGTTTCTCCAGGCGCTGCGCGAGTTGCGGCTTGTGCCGGCCCAGGGCCATGCCGAGCAGCATCGGCAGGATCAGCACCAGCACCACCACGCCCACCAGTTCCAGCGGGTCGATGTGGATCTGTGTGAGGCGGTCGCGGGTCGCCGGGTTCAGGCCCGCGTAGAGGGCGAAGTTCAGCGGCGTGAAGAGACCCGCACTCAGCCCGGAGACGGCGGTGACGCTGGCCGACACCGCCACGTTGCCGCGGGCCATCCAGGTCATGATGTTGGAGAAGGTGCCACTGGGGCAGGTCGCCACCAGGATCATCCCCAGCGCCAGTTCCGGGTCGATCGGCAGGGCGATGGTCAGCAGGCAGGTGGCGGCGGGTAGCAGCAGGAACTGCACCAGCATGCCGATCACCGGTGCCTTGGGTTGGCGCAGGATGCGAGCGAAGTCGTCGCGGCGCAGCTCCAGCGATACGCCGAACATCATCAGGGCGATGATGGCGTTCAGCGCGATCATCGACCCGCCGGAAAACTCGAGATGGACCTCAGGCATCGCCGTTCTCCCGCAGCGGGATGGCGGGAAATGGCGAATGAACTGCAGCCGGCGGTACGGGCGCGGCTCCGGTTGGATTGGGCATGCAAGGCGACTCTTGTTTGTATTTATCGTTGTAATTGGCAAGCATAGGGGAGCGTTACCGCCCGGTAACGGCTCAATCGGGACCTTTGCCGGTTAATTCGGGACCATGCCGCACACCATTACCGTTCATTACGCCCAGGGCATCCTGCAGGCCGCCCAACGCCTGGGCCTGCCCATACCCGCCGATCTGCAGGCGGACAGCCTGGCGCCGCGCATTCCCCTGCAGCGCCAGGATGCCTTCTGGGAAACCATCTGTGCCGCCTCGGGCGATCCGCTGCTGGGCCTGCGCCTGGGCAGCGCCCTGCAGGTCGGGCATCTGGATATGGTCGGCGCGTTGTTGATGAGCTGCGAGCATTACGGCGAGGCGCTGGAGGCCTTGCTGGAGTACTACCCGATCATCGCCGAGGGCAGCGAGTTCACCCGCGAGCAGGATGCGACTCAGGTTCGCCTGGTCTATCGGCCGAGCTACGTCGTGCGCCGCGAGGAGCGCGTGGAGGCCGCGCTGGCCAGCCTGGTGCACCTGACCCGCTGGATTACCGGCGACCGGGTGAAGCCAAAACGCCTGGCGCTGAGCCATGCCGCGCGGGGTGAGCCTTATCGTTACGGGGAATTGCTGGAATGCCCGGTGGATTTCGCCTGTCCCGAGAATGCGCTGGGCTTCACCGTGGCCGATCTCGATGTGCCGCTGATCCAGGCCAACGCCCCGATGCGCGAGCACCTGCGCGCGCTGGCCGATGCGCAGCTCGAACGCCTGGGCGCGCAGAGCCTCGCCGCGCGCGTGCAGCAACTGCTCCGGCAGAATCCGCGCTGGGGCAAGGAGAAGGTGGCCGAGCAGCTGGAGCTCAGCGGCCGGCATCTCAACCGCAAGCTGGCCGACGAAGGCACCAGCTTCAAGCTGCTGCGCGAGCAGGTGCTGCACAGCATGGCCGAGCAGTTGCTGCGTCAGTCGTCGCGGCTGGGTGAGGTCGCCGAGCGCCTGGGCTTCTCCGACGAGAGCGCCTTCGCCAAGGCTTTCCGCCGCTGGAGCGGGATGACGCCCGGGCAATTCCGTCAGGGCAATTGAGCCCGTTCACGGGCGCGAGTGCTTCATCACGGCCAGCGCGTGGTCGGTAGGCAGGTCGACGCGCTGGGGAATGTCCCGTTGCTGTTCGATGACACCGGTGCCGGGCAATTTCGAGACGAAGAACTGATCGACGCCGAAGAACAGCAGGATGAGGGCGATGGCGCCGATCCAGCAGAGCACGTCGTAGTCCAGGGGACTGCCACGGTGCTGGCGTTGCGAGCGGAGGGGGGAGGCGTTCTTCTTCATGGCGGGCACCGCGTTCTGGGGTCAGGGTCGGCGAAACCAGGGGAATGCCTGGATTCGCTGACCATTTTCCGGTTGACGGTGACGCCGATGATTCAGAGAGCTCTGTAGGACGAGTAGGAATTACCCCAGAATCCTACGCAGCGTGGCTGGCTCGATTGCCCCAGCGTGGGCGTCAGGCGCCCGGCAGGGCCTTGTCCTTGGGCCAGAGCAGCCACAGCTGGCCATCCTGCTTCATGTGCCCGGCCAGTTCGCCGGCCGCATCGCCGGTGCCCCAGAACAGGTCTGCACGGACTTCGCCGACGATGGCGCCACCGGTGTCCTGGGCGGCCACCGGGCGCACCACCGCAGCGCCGTCCGGGCGGGTGGTGGAGAGCCACATCAGGCTGCCCAGCGGAATCACCTTGCGGTCGATGGCCACGCTGTATCCGGGGGTCAGCGGCACGTTGAGCGAGCCGCGCGGGCCCTCGTTGCTGTCCGGGCGCTGGCTGAAAAATACATAGCTGGGGTTGCTCGCCAGCAGCTCGTCGACGCGCTGCGGGTGGGCGCTGGCCCAGTCGCGGATGCGCGCCATGCTGACTTCCTCCTTGCTCAACTCACCCTGTTCCACCAGCCAGCGGCCCACCGGCTTGTACGGCCGGCCGTTCTGGTCCGCGTAGCCCAGGCGCAGTTGGCGACCGGAGGCGAGCTGTACCCGGCCGGAGCCCTGGATCTGCAGGAACTGCAGGTCCATCTGATCGGGCAGCCAGGCCAGCACCGGCGCATTGACCCCGTCGCGGCGGATGCCGGCGGCATCGGCATAGGGCACCAGGGTGTTGCCTTCGAGCTTGCCGCGCAGGCGCTTGCCCTTGAGTTCGGGATAGACGCTGTCCAGCGCCACGGTGATCAGGTCCTTCGGCACGCCGTAGACCGGCACGGTGTGTTTGGCGTCGCGCTGCTGGCTGCCGCGATAGACGGGTTCATAGTAGCCGGTGATCAGGCCGTTCTTGCTGCCGCTGCCCGCACGCAGCTGGTAGGGCTGCAGGTGGGCCTGCAGGAACTGGCGGATCGCCGGGGCAGAGGCCGGCACGCTCGCCGCGTCCGCGCAGGTAGCGGCCCAGATGTCATCCTTCTTGAGGCGCACCGCGCAGGCCGAGCGCCAGGCGCTGAAGCCTTGCAGCACATCGGTGTCGGCGGTCTGCGGCAGGTCCGACCAATCGGCTCTGGAATAGGTGGGTGCCTGGGCCTGTTCGGGCTTCTTGCCGAACAGGCCGCAGCCGGAAAGCAGGGTGGCAACACAGAGGGTGGCGAGGAGAGGGCGGGTCCAGTGGCGGGACGAATCGGTCACGGGCGAATCCTGGCAGGCAAACGAAAGCCCGCTAGCTTGGGCAGACGCGGGGCGTGCGTCAAACGCATCGGTCGGATTTACATGCCTTGCAACGAATCCTGAGACGGACCGGTAGAATGTCGGCATGAATCGACTGACGGGTGGTTAGAGCGTGGAGGCAAGGCAGGGTTTCGTCCTGACCCGACATTGGCGGGATACACCCGAGGGTACCGAGGTGGGCTTCTGGCTGGCCACCGATGAAGGTCCCCGGCATGTGCTGCTGCCGCCGCAGACCTCGGTGGCCTTTGTGCCGGCCGAACAGCGCGCCCGCGCCGAGAAACTGCTGGTCGGCGAGCGCGGTGCCGAACTGCGCCCGCTGGGCCTGCGCGACTTCCAGCAGCGCCCGGTGCTGGGGCTCTACTGCCAGCAACATCGCCAGCTCATGAGCCTGGAAAAGCGCCTGCGCGAAGCGGGCGTGGAAGTGTTCGAAGCCGATATCCGCCCGCCGGAGCGGTACCTGATGGAGCGCTTCATCACCGCACCCGTGGCCTTCAGCGGCGAACCGACCCAGGGCGGCAGTACCATTACGGCGCAACTGCGCCCCGATCCGGATTATCGGCCGACGCTGCGGCTGGTCTCGCTGGACATCGAAACCAACATCCGTGGCGACCTCTATTCCATCGCCCTGGAGGGCTGCGGCCAGCGCCAGGTCTACATGCTCGGCCCGGCCGACGGCGTCGATGGCGAGCGTGACTTCGCGCTGGAGTATTGCGAGAGCCGGGCGCAATTGCTGGAGCGCCTGAACCGCTGGCTGGCCGAGCACGACCCGGACGCCATCATCGGCTGGAACCTGGTGCAGTTCGACCTGCGCGTGCTGCAGGAACACTCCAAGCGCCTGGAGATCCCGCTGCGCCTGGGGCGTGGTGGCGACGAGATGGGCTGGCGGCAGCACGCCTCAAGCAACCACTATTTCGCCGCGGCGGCGGGGCGGCTGATCATCGACGGTATCGAAGCGCTGCGCTCGGCGTTCTGGAGCTTCCCGTCGTTCAGCCTGGAAAGCGTTTCGCAGCAATTGCTGGGCGAGGGCAAGTCCATCGACAACCCCTACGACCGCATGGCCGAGATCGATCGTCGTTTCGCCGAGGACAAGCCGGCGCTGGCGAAATACAACCTCAAGGACTGCGAGTTGGTCACACGCATCTTCGAGAAGACCCGCATCCTCGACTTCCTGCTCGAACGCGCCAGTGTCACCGGGCTGCCGGCCGACCGCAGCGGTGGCTCGGTGGCGGCGTTCACCCACCTGTACCTGCCGGCGATGCACCGGCTGGGCTATGTCGCGCCGAACCTCGGTGGCAAGACGCCGGAGGCCAGCCCCGGCGGCTTCGTCATGGATTCGCGGCCGGGGCTCTACGAATCGGTGCTGGTGCTGGACTACAAGAGCCTGTACCCGTCGATCATCCGCACCTTCCTGATTGATCCGGTGGGGCTGGTGGAGGGCTTGAGCGACCCCTCGGACGAGGCTTCGATTCCCGGCTTCCGCGGCGGGCGCTTCTCGCGCACGCAACACTGTCTGCCGGCCATCGTCGAGCGCGTCTGGCAAGGTCGCGACGCCGCCAAGCGCGACGGCAACGCGCCGTTGTCGCAGGCGCTGAAGATCATCATGAACGCCTTCTACGGTGTTCTTGGCTCCAGCGGCTGCCGCTTCTTCGACCCGCGCCTGGCGTCGTCCATCACCATGCGCGGCCACGAGATCATGCGGCGCACCCGCAAGCTGATCGAAGGACAGGGCCATCGGGTGATCTACGGCGACACCGACTCGACGTTCGTCTGGCTCGGTCGGGCCCACGACGAGGATGCTGCGGCCGAGATCGGTCGTGCACTGGTGCGCCACGTCAACCAGTGGTGGGTCGAGCACCTGCGCGAGGAGTACGGGCTGGAAAGCGCGCTGGAAATCCAGTTCGAACGGCACTTCCGGCGTTTCCTGATGCCGACCATCCGCGGGGCGGAAGAGGGCAGCAAGAAGCGCTACGCGGGCCTGGTGCGGCGCGCCGATGGCAGTGAAGAGATGGTCTTCAAGGGCCTGGAAACCGTGCGTACCGACTGGTCGCCGCTGGCCCAGCAGTTTCAGCAGGAGCTTTACCTGCGCATCTTCCAGCGTCAGCCGTATCGCGATTACGTCCGCGACTACGTGAACCGCACGCTGGCCGGTGAGCAGGACGACCTGCTGATCTTCCGCAAGCGCCTGCGCCGGCAACTGGGCGATTACGAGCGCAACGTGCCGCCCCATGTGCGCGCCGCGCGCATCGCCGACGACTACAACGAGCGCCAGGGTCGCCCGCGCCAGTATCAGCGTGGTGGCTGGATCAGCTACGTCATCACGGTCAATGGTCCGGAGCCCCTGGAAACATTGAGCTCGCCGATCGATTACGACCACTATGTCAGCCGGCAGCTGCAGCCGATCGCCGATGCCATCCTGCCGTTCGTGGACGATGACTTCAGCGCGCTCATCGACCGGCAGATGGGGTTGTTCTGAATCCTGACGCCGACATGAAAAAGGCCGGCATTTGCCGGCCTTTTTCATGGCTTGGAGCGCATCAGTCGCCGCGGTATTCGCAACCGCTGGTGCAGGTTTCGTGCACGCGTACCTTGGACAGCTCCGGCAGCAGTGGCTTCAACTGCTGCCAGATCCAGCGGCAGAGGTTCTCGCTGGTGGGGTTTTCCAGGCCTGGGATATCGTTCAGGTAGTTGTGGTCGAGCTGGTCGTAGATCGGCCTGAAGATTTGCTTGATCTCGGCGAAATCGCGAATCCAGCCGGTATTCGGATCGACCTCGCCCTCGATATAGATGGCTGCACGGAAGGAGTGGCCGTGCAGGCGGCCGCACTGGTGCCCGGCGGGAACGTGGGGCAGGCGATGGGCGGATTCGAAGGTGAACTCTTTGAACAATTCCACGTGGTGCGCTCTGTGACGATTGCCGGCCCGGGAACGGGCCGGCCGGAAAATGGGCGCACAGTCTATCACCATCACACCCGCCGGGCCGGTCGATCCGGCCGGCGGCTCACTTGATCGCCAGGCGCTTCGCCAGGCGGTTGAGGTTGGCGCGGTCCAGGCCCATCTCGCGGGCCACGGCAGCCCAGTTGCCGTCGTGGCGTTCCAGGCTCTGGCTGATCATCCGGCGCTGGAAGGTGTCCGTTGCCGGGCGCAGTTCGCCGGCCGGCTCTAGGTCCGCAGCGTTTTCATTTTCGACGGCGACGCTGGCAGGCGTGCTGTTCTGGAGCGCGTTGAGGGTGAGGTCATCGACGCCCAGGCTGAGGATGCGCGAGCGCTGGGAGTGGTTCGCCAGCGCCTTGAGCGATGCGCGGCCGATCAGGTGTTCCAGCTCGCGCACGTTGCCCGGCCAAGCGTAGCCGATCAGCGCGGCCTGGGCCTCGCGGGTCAGGCGCAGGCTGCGCAGCCCGAGGCGCGGTCGGTTCTGTTCGAGGAAGTAGCCGGCCAGCAGCAACACGTCGTTGCCACGCTCGCGCAGTGGCGGCACACGCAGCGGATAGACGCTCAGGCGATGGTAGAGGTCGGCGCGGAAGCGGCCGGCGCGGACTTCCTCGGCGAGGTCGCGGTTGGTCGCGGCGATCAGGCGCACGTCCACATGGTGTTCACGGTCCGAGCCCAGGCGTTGCAGCTGGCCACTCTGCAGCACCCGCAGCAGCTTGGCCTGGATCGCCAGCGGCAGTTCGCCCACTTCGTCCAGGAACAGGGTGCCGCCATCGGCCAGTTCGAACTTGCCGCGCCGCTCGCCGACCGCGCCGGAGAAGGCGCCGCGGACGTGGCCGAAGAGTTCGCTTTCCACCAGGGTTTCCGGCAGCGCTGCGCAGTTCAGGCTGATCAGTGGCTGGGTGCGGCGCAGCGAGTTGGCATGGATGGACTGGGCGACCAATTCCTTGCCAACGCCGGTTTCGCCGGTGATCAGCACACTCAGGTCACTGCCGGCAACGACCTGGATCTCGCTCATCAGCACCTGGTGCGCCTTGCTCTGGCCGATCAGCTCCTTGGGCTGGTCACCGGAGGCGCGCTGATAGGCGTCGGCGCGCTGTTGCTCCTGCTCGGCGCGCAGGGCCAGGTCGGTCATGCGCTGGCTGGCCTTCACCGTGGCGGCGGCCAGGCTGGCGAAGGCTTCCAGGTTGTCCAGGTCGCCGGTGGAGAAGCGCTCGGGGTCCAGCGCGTCGAGGGTCAGCAGGCCCCAGGGCTGCTCGTCGAGGAACAGCGGACAACCCAGGCAGTCATGGACTTCGAGGTGGCCGTGGAGGCCTTCCACGAGGCCGTCGTAGGGATCCGGCAGGCCGCAGTCGGCAGCGAAGTGCGTAGGGCCGGGGTGCTCGATCAGGGCGCGCAGGCGCGGATGCTCGCTGATCTTGAAGCGGCGACCGAGGGTGTCAGGGCTCAGGCCATCGACGGCCAGCGGCACCAGTTGATCGCCTTCCAGGCGTAGCAGGGCGGTGGCGTCGCACGGCAGGAGGCCGCGCAAGGCTTCCAGCAGGCGGCGATAGCGTTCGCTTTCCGGCAGTTCGCGGGACAGGTCGGCGACCAGCGGGAGGAGGGTGGCCAGAAGAGGGTTGCGAGTCATATTGACCTCTGTGGAGTCGTTTTAACCCGGTAGTAACCAGGTCATTATGACTCGTTTCTGGGCGAAAGTGCCGGAAATAAAGGCCTGCAGGCTTGGCACGCTTCCTGAAATACCTCTGGCAGAAAGCACAGGTGGTCCCACTCACCGCCTGGCCAACCGAGGAGATCGCCATGCTGTCCAACGAACACCGTACCCTGGTCAAAGCCACTGTCCCGCTGCTGGAGACCGGCGGAGAGGCTCTGACCCAGCACTTCTACAAGATGATGCTCAGCGAGTACCCGGAAGTTCGTCCGCTGTTCAATCAGGCGCACCAGGCCTCTGGCGACCAGCCCCGCGCGCTGGCCAACGGCGTGCTGATGTACGCCCGCCATATCGACGAGCTGGAGCAGCTCGGCCCGCTGGTGGCCAAGATCGTCAACAAGCACGTTGCCCTGCAGATCAAGCCGGAGCATTACCCGATTGTCGGCAGCTGCCTGCTGCGGGCGATCCGCGAGGTGCTGGGCGAGGAGATCGCCACTCAGGCGGTGATCGACGCCTGGGCCGCCGCCTATGGTCAACTGGCCGACATCCTGATCGGTGCCGAAGAATCTGTGTACCGGCAGAACGCCGAGCAGCGTGGTGGATGGCGCGGTGCGCGGCGCTTCCGTATCGCCCGCAAGGACGTCGAGAGCGAGGAGATCACCTCTTTCTACTTCCAGCCGCTGGACGGCGAGCCGCTGCTGGACTTCCAGCCTGGCCAGTACATCGGCCTCTCCCTGGACATCGCCGGTGAGGAAGTGCGCCGTACCTACTCGCTGTCCGATGCGCCCAACGGCCGTGAGTACCGCATCAGCGTGAAGCGCGAGCCGGAAGGCAAAGTCTCGAACTACCTGCATGACCAGCTCAAGGTGGGCGACGAGCTGGACCTGTTCCCGCCGGCGGGCGATTTCGTCCTGCGGGATGGCGACAGGCCGCTGGCCCTGATCACCGCTGGCGTGGGCATCACCCCGGCGTTGGCCATGCTCAAGCCGGCGCTGGCGTCCGGTCGCGACGTGCATTTCATCCACTGCGCCCGCCACGGTGGCGTGCATGCCTTCCGTGAGTGGGTCGAGGCGCAGTCCGACGCGCATCCGCAGCTCAAGCACTACTTCTGCTACAGCGAGCCGCGTGAACAGGACGGTGCCCACGTCGAAGGCTTCCTCAGCCGCGAGCTGCTGGCCGACTGGCTGCCGGAAGATCGCGATCTGGACGCCTATTTCCTCGGTCCCAAGCCGTTCATGGCCCAGGTGAAGCGTCACCTGCGCGAGATCGGCGTGCCCGAGCAACAGTCCCACTATGAGTTCTTCGGCCCGGCCAGCGCGCTGGAGGCGTGAACCACAGCGCCGGCCCGATGGCGGGCCGGCGCAACCCGAGGAGGTGTGAGATGGAAGGACTTTTCGCTTGCCCGAAACGCAACCTGTCGATGTCCTGGTCGCTGCTGACTGGCGGGCTCGTCCTGCTGCTGTTGGGAATCGTGGGAGCCTATTTCGTCGACGGCCATCTGAACCTGCAAAGCATTGTCGCAGCGCATGCCTTCACCATCCTCGGCCCAACATTATTGAAGCTGGGCTACGTGCTGCGACTCGTCGCCCAGCATCAGATGCGCAAGGACGGCTGGGAGGCTTGCTGTGTTACTGGTTGATCGAAAGGCTCTGCTGACCATTCCGCCCCTGTGGCGCCTGGGCTTCCGCCCGTTCTTCCTCGGCGGCGCGGTGTTCGCGCTGATCGGCATCGCGGCCTGGGCGGCGGTGCTACTCGGCGTGTTGCCGGCCTGGCAACCGCTGGGAGGCTGGTTGGCCTGGCACCGTCACGAAATGCTCTTCGGCTTTGCCGCGGCGATCATTGCCGGCTTCCTGCTGACGGCCGTGCAGACCTGGACCGGACGTCCCGGCGTGAGCGGCACGCCATTGATGGTGCTGACGCTGGTCTGGCTGGCTGCGCGACTGGGCTGGCTGGTCGGTGCGCCGCTGTGGCTGGTCACGCCGCTGGAGCTGGCATTCATGCCGGCGCTGGCCTTCTTCATTGGTCGCAGTCTCTGGCAGGTCCGGCAGACGCGCAACTACCCGATCATCGCGGTGCTCAGCCTGCTGACCCTGGCCGATGCGCTGGTGATCGCCGGCGTCTGGACCGGTAACGACGGCTGGCAGCGGGGCGGCGCGCTGGGCGCGCTGTGGCTGGTGGCGGCACTGATGGGGCTGATCGGCGGCCGTGTGATTCCCTTCTTCACCCAGCGTGGGCTGGGTCGCACCGCCCAGGTGCCGGCCTGGAACTGGCTGGATAATTCCCTGCTGGGCGGCACCCTGCTGGTAGCGGTGCTGACCGCAGCAGGTGTCGGCCTGACCCCGCATCCGCTGGTGGGCGCCCTGTTCGCCGTGCTTGCCATGGGGCACCTGGTCCGCCTGTGGCGCTGGTACGACAAGGACTACTGGGGCGTACCGCTGCTGTGGTCGCTGCACCTGGCCTATCTGTGGATGACGCTGGCACCGGCGGGCATGGCGCTGTGGCACTTCTCGCCGACCTTCAACGTGAGCCTGGCGATCCACGCGCTTACCGTGGGCGGTGTCGGCGGCCTGATCCTGGCGATGGTTGCACGGGTCAGCCTTGGCCACACCGGTCGACCGCTCCAGCCGCCGAAGGTGATGCCCTGGGCCTTCGCGCTGCTCAACCTGGGTGTGGTCGCACGGGTGCTGCTGGTGATCGGGTGGCCGCTGGAAGGCCTGAGCATCGCCGCGGCGTGCTGGGTCGTGGCTTTCCTGCTGTTCACCTGGCACTACGGGCCGATGTTCTGGAAACCGCGGCTTGATGGGCAGCCGGGCTGATCGGAGTGTTGCGGTAACGCCGTCTTCGGCGGCGGTTCGCGGGCATGGCCCGCTCCTACAGAATCGCCCACCTGTAGGAGCAGGCCATGCCTGCGACCTTGTCGGTGCGCCGAACCCTCGTGGACGTGCTCAGTTGCCTTGCGGCGCCTGACGAAGTCGCTTGAGTTCATCCTTCAGCCAGGCGCTGGCGTCCTGCTTGCCGGCCGGGCAATCCACCTGATAGCGCTGTCCGCTCATGCTGCTTTTGGTCGCGGCGCGTTCGATGAAGTCTTCCGCGCTGTCGACCATGTCCTTGTTCGCCAGGTAATCCAGCTTCTTCTGCAAATGCGCCCGTGCCTCGGTGGCCGGGTACTCGCTGCCGTTGCGGATGAACTGGCAGTCGCTGTGCTCGACGAAATCGAGCAACTGGGTGATTTCCTTCTGTGCTTTGGCATCGACGGCAGCGTGCGCGCTGGCGCCGATGAACAGGAGCGAAACCAGGAGCGAGCGAAGCATTCGGTTGCGGGGCATGGCGATTCCTTGCTGTAGGCGTGAAGCTGCCGATTATGTCAGCGGCTGCAGGCGTTCGCCGAGGCGCCCGCTGTCTACCAGTTCAAGGAACTCGTCTCCCATCCGCCGGCTTTCGTCCATCGCCTTGCGCCAGTAGCGCTCGCGGCCAGCGTCGTCACCCACGTAGCGGTGGAAGTCTTTCCTGTCCGGCAGCTTGTTGTGCGGCAGGCGGGCCAGGTAGTCCTTCGACGGCGCGAGCAGCAGCACGTCCTGCAGGCGGCCGGCATCGCCGCGACGCCAGGGCAGGCCCTTGTCGAACCAGCCGGGAATCACCTTGTCGGTGAAGTGCGGGTAGAGCACGACGCCCTCGGGCTGGTAGGGCAGGTCCAGGTGGTAGTCCAGCAGCCCGCCGTCGCGGTAGGTCCCGGGGCCAGCGCCGGGGATGTCACGCACGCCTTCCATGACCATGGGG
This sequence comes from Pseudomonas sp. BB438, assembly GCF_057180225.1. Lineage (NCBI taxonomy): Bacteria > Pseudomonadati > Pseudomonadota > Gammaproteobacteria > Pseudomonadales > Pseudomonadaceae > Pseudomonas > Pseudomonas sp. BB438. Next base: position 3,675,494 of record NZ_CM170001.1, on the reverse strand, counting down.
ATGGAGCCGGAGGCGAGCAGGGCGTGGCGCAGGTTGGCCAGGTCCAGGTGCAGGTAGCGCGACGGGAAGTCCGACAGTTGCTCCAGCGGCGGCGCGCGGCGGGCGTCGTGGATGATCAGCCGTTCGAAGTGCCGGTGCAGGTGGCGACGGCCGACCAGGTTGTCGCGGATCACTGCGCCCAGGCCCAGGCCCAGGTTGGCCTTGCCGTCCTGCGCGAGGCGGCCGTGGCTCTTCACCACCACCACGTTGAGGCGGTACCAGGGGTTGTCCAGCACGCTGGCGTCGCGGCCATCGAGCAGGACGTCGAGCATCTTCGCGCAGCTTTTCGACACGTCGCCGATGCTCGCGTTACGGGCGAAACGTTGCTGGGTGTAGAGCTCGCCCAGGCGTCGGATGCCTTCGGCCGGGTCGGGCAGGCAGGCGCTGGCGAACCGCCAGGAGCCGATCGAGGCGCCGATCAGCGAGCGCTCGCGCGGTGCACGTGGCAGCCATTCACCGAACAGGGCGAGGTCCAGGCCCTGAATGCCAAGGGCTTTCGGGCCGCCGGCTGCGCCAGGGAGAATTCCTACATCGGCAGGCGCAAGGCCCTGCTCGCGGATGCGCTGGAGCGCGCGGCTACCGGCCTTGAGGGTGAGGGCGGGGGTCTTGATCTGGATGGCGGTCATGCGGGCCTCGCTGTGGCAGGCCGCGATTATAGAGCCTGTTGGCCAGGAGCAAGGATACTTCACGGGGTGAATGTCCGTTGCCGATTCAGCTTGAGTTAAGTCCTTCGTCTTAGTCTGACAGCAGTGAAATTCTGACGAGGTAAGCCCATGAAATGGCTGCTGATCATGACCGCATTCTCTGCCCTGTTGCTCGGCGCTGGCGTCGCCACGGCCCACGACATCGGCCCGGACGAGGCGCTGCGCCTGCGCGACGCAGGGACCATCCGCAACTTCGAGGCGCTCAACCGCATCGCGCTGGCCAAGCATGCCGGCGGATCGGTGTACGATAGCGAGCTCGAGCTGGAGCATGGCCGCTATCTCTACAAGGTCGACATCAAGGACGCCCAGGGCGTGAAGTGGGATGTCGAACTGGATGCGGTCACCGGCGAAGTCCTCACCGATCACCAGGATGACTGATGAAGACCGTTCTGCCACGCACGGCGCTGTTCGGCCTGGCGCTCGCCGTCCTGGCTGGCGTCACGCAGGCCCATGATCTGAGCCAGGACCAGGCCCTGCGCCTGAGCAAGGAAGGGGTGATCCGTCCCTTCGAGGAAATCCTCCCCGCCGCACTGAGCCGCTATCCCGGCTCGCGTCTGCTCGAAGCCGAGCTGGAGAAGGAGCACGGCAACTACGTTTATGAAGTCGAGTTGCTGACCGCCGACGGTGTGGTGCGCGAACTGGAGCTGGATGCCCGAGACGGCCGCATCCTCAAGGATAAGGAAGACGACTGATGCGCCTGCTACTGGTAGAAGACCACGTACCCCTTGCCGATGAACTCCTGGCCACGCTGACCCGCCAGGGGTATGCGGTGGACTGGCTGGCCGATGGCCGCGACGCTGCCATGCAAGGGGCCAGCGAGCCCTACGACCTGGTGGTCCTCGATCTCGGCCTGCCCGGCCGTCCCGGACTGGAAGTGCTGCAGGAGTGGCGCGGCATGGGGCTGACGACGCCGGTGCTGATCCTCACCGCGCGGGGCTCCTGGGCCGAACGCATCGACGGCCTGAAGGCCGGCGCCGACGACTACCTGACCAAGCCGTTCCATCCCGAGGAGCTGTTGCTGCGCATCCAGGCACTGTTGCGCCGCGCCCGCGGGCTGGCCAACCAGAGCCAGCTGGAAGTCGCCGGGCTGAGCCTGGACGAGTCGCGCCAGTGCGTGCAGCAGGGGGGCAAGGAGGTCGACCTGACCTCCGCCGAATTCCGCCTGCTGCGTTATTTCATGCTGCATCCCGGCCAATTGCTGTCCAAGTCGCACCTGGCCGAGCACCTGTATGACGGCGAGACCGAGCGCGACTCGAATGTCATCGAGGTCCACATCAACCATCTGCGCCGCAAGCTGGGGCGCGAGATCATCGAGACCCGCCGTGGCCAGGGCTACCGTTTCACCGGTCATGGAGCAGCCCGTTGATGTCGATCCAGCGCCGGCTCGGTCTCGGGCTCGGCGTCGTACTGGTGGTGATCGGCCTGGTACTGGCCCAGGCGGGCCTCTGGCTATTCGACCAGGGCCTGCGTCGTTACCTGGTGAACGGACTGCAGGACGAGGCGGAAAGTCTGCTGGTGGGCATCACCCGCGGCCCGGCCGGGCTGCAGCTGGACGGCCAGCGTGTCGACGCGACCTATGAACGGCTGTTCTCCGGGCGCTACTTCGTCATCCGGTTCGACGACCAGACCTGGCGTTCGCGTTCGCTCTGGGACAACGAGCTGAAGCTGCCCTCGCACACGGGGCTGGCCCAGTCGCTGGAGAAAGGCCCGGAGGGCCAGCGCCTGCTGGTCTATCGCGGTGACTACAAGCGCTACGGCAAGAAGCTCAGCATCGTTGTCGCGCAGGACTACACGCCCGTGCTCAAGAGCTTCAACCGCCTGCGCAACATCGGCCTGGGCGCGGGAGCTCTGGCCCTGCTGCTGATCCTGGTGTTCCAGGGTTTCGCCGTACGCCGTGCCCTGCGCCCGCTGGAGCGGGTGCGCCAGCAGATCGCGCAGTTGCAGGAAGGCCAGCGCAGCCAGCTGGATCGCCAGGTGCCGCGCGAGCTGGAGCCGCTGGTGGAGCAGACCAACCACCTGTTGCAGCACACCGAAGACACCCTGCGTCGCTCGCGTAATGCATTGGGCAATCTTGGCCACGCGCTGAAGACACCACTGGCCGTGTTGATCAGCCTTGCCGACCGCGAAGAGCTGCGCGAGCACCCAGAGCTGCGCCGGGTGCTGCACGAGCAACTGGAGCAGATCGAGCAGCGCCTGGCCCGTGAGCTGGGGCGTGCTCGGTTGGTAGGTGAAGCCCTGCCTGGTGCGCACTTCGATTGTGATGCGGAACTGCCGAGCCTGTGCGAGATGCTCAAGCTGATTCATGGCGACCACCTTGCCATCGACTGGCGAGCGCCACCGGCGACCCGTCTGCCGTATGACCGGGAAGACCTGCTGGAGATGCTCGGCAACCTGCTGGACAACGCGTGCAAATGGGCCGATGCGCAGGTGCGCCTGACGGTGGAGAAGGGTGTTGAACATTACCGCCTGAGCGTGGACGACGATGGGCCGGGTATCGCCGAGGACCAGCGCGACAGTGTGCTGGAACGTGGCACGCGGCTGGACGAGCAGGTGGCCGGGCACGGTCTGGGCCTGGGTATCGCGCGGGATATCGCGGCGGCCTGTGGCGGCAGCCTGCGACTGGAAGGCAGTGAGCTGGGTGGGTTGCGGGTGGTGATCGAGTTGCCGCGGCGGGCGGGGTGATGCTGTTCACGAGAATGCCGTGCTCGCGAACGGGAACTGGCACCGGCCTCGCCGGCGGGTCGCGGGCATGGCCCGCTCCTACAGGAGCGAGCCGTGCCGCGGAGAGTCAGACGCGGAACTGATCCATCAACCCCTGCTGGTGGTTCGCCAGCTTGTTCAGCGACTGGCTGACCTGCGCCGATTCCTGCGCCTGGCTGGACAGCGATTCGGTGACGTCGCGGATGCCCGCCACGTTGCGGTTGATCTCCTCGGCCACCGCGCTCTGTTCCTCCGCGGCGCTGGCGATCTGCAGGTTCATGTCGGTGATCACCCCCACCGCATCGCCGATGCGCTTCAGCGCGGCCACCGCCTGTTCGACCTGATTCACGCTGTCCTGCGCCTGGCGATGGCTGTTGCTCATCGCGCCGACCACGTCGCGGGTGCCGTTCTGCAGGCCTTCGATGACCTGACGGATTTCCTCCACCGAGTCCTGGGTGCGCTTGGCGAGGTTGCGCACCTCATCGGCAACCACCGCGAAGCCGCGACCGGCTTCACCGGCACGGGCTGCCTCGATGGCGGCGTTGAGTGCCAGCAGGTTGGTCTGCTCGGCGATGCCGCGGATCACTTCCAGCACCGAACCGATCTGCTCGCTGCTGGCCGCCAGACCCTCCACCTGGCTCATGGCGCTGCTCATGTCGCTGGCCAGTTCGTCGATCAGGCGGGTGGTGTTGTCGATCACGCTGAGGCCGTCGCGGGTCGCACCATCGGCGCCGCGTGCCGCGTCGGCAGCCATGGCGGCGCTGTTGGCGACGTCGTGGGCGGTGGCGCTCATCTCTTGCGAGGCGGTGGCGACCTGGTCGACTTCGCGGAACTGCTGCTGCATGCCGGCGCTGGTCTGGCTGGCGATTTCCGAGGACTGGTCGGCGGTGGCGCGGGCGTCCTGTACCGAAGACTTCACGTCCCGGATGATCGGCTGCAGCTTGTCGAGGAAGCGATTGAACCAGCCGGCCAGCTCGCCCAGCTCGTCCTTGCCGGTGTAGTCCAAGCGCTTGGTCAGGTCGCCTTCGCCACTGGCGATGTTGCGCAGCATGGCGGCGACATTGAGGATCGGCCGGGTCACGCCGCGGGCGGTAAGCCACATGGCGAACAGGCCGATCAGGATGGCGATGAGCCCGAAGCCCAACTGATAGACGGTGCCCTGCAGGCTCTGGCCGTCCAGCTCGTTCTGCAGCTCGATGGCCGGACCGAGCAGGACGTTCTGCGGGACTTCCAGCAGCACGCCCCAGGGTTTGGAGCCGGGGATCGGTTGCAGCGGTTCGACCACGCGCAGTTGGTCATCCTGGCGGAAAACCTGCTCATGGTTGGCGGCAATGGCCTGCAGCAGGTCGGCACCCTGGTTCGGGTAGACCTCCTTGAGGCTCTTGCTCAGCTTGGAGGCATCGGCGCTGTGGCCGGCGAGCAGGCCGGCGGCGCTGACGATGCTGACGCGCCCCTGGCCGTCATACAGTTCCTGGCTGCCTTCGACGCTGATTTCCTGCAGCTTCTCCATGCTGATATCCAGGCCCATGACGCCGATGACCTTGCCGTCCAGCTCCAGCGGGAAGGCGATGCTGGTCATCAGCATGCGCTTGTTGCCGACGTCATCGAAGTAGGGGTCGAGGACGCACGGCTGGCCGGTGGTCTTGGGGCAGGTGAACCAGGCGTTATAGGCACTGCCGCTCGGTCCGGGGCTGGCGTCCTGCAGCAGGGATTCGGCCATGGCCTCGGACTCCAGCTTGCCCGGTGTCGCCTGGGACCAATAGATGGAGAAACGACCGGCGTCGTTGCTGCCCAACTCGCTCTGGCCGGCGAACAGCTTGTCCTTGCCATCCAGTGCGTCAGGCTCGAAGGCGACATAGAGACCCAACAGTTCCGGGTTGCCTTCCAGGGCGGTCTTCACCTGGCGGGTCAGGTCTTCGCGCAGGTCGTAGGCGTCGAGGAAGCGCTTCTGCGCCTGGTCGCGAAGGAACAGCACTTGCCGCGAGAAACCCTTGCCGTATTGGTAGGCATCCATGATGTAGCGCTGAATGCGCATGGCCTGGACTTCGCCACGCGACTGCAGGCGCGCCTTCGCGGCTTCATCGAGCATCTGCGTGCTCGATTGCTTGACCAGCGCGGTGCTGTGTTGCGTGCGGTAGACGGACAGGCCGGACAGCAGCGACACGACGCCGAGCAGGCAGAGCCCGGCAAGCAACGTGATCTTCCACTGGATGGAGAGACGGCGCAGCAGCATGGAGAGGAATCCTTGTTTTAACTTGGCCTCGGGATGCCTGGTGTATCGGCCTTTCCCGCATCTTCTTGACCCGTGACGGAGCGAAACGTCAGAAAACAGGCGATTCTGGCGTGCCGTTGCGACGGGCAACGACTTTCAGGCAAAAAGCGTGCGCAGCGCGGGGAAAACCCCGCCGAACAGTCTCGGAAACGTCTTGATTCGACTCGTTTTTTGACACCCGGGCGGGCGTTTGGCAGAGTGCGCGCCTTTTGCCCGCACCCGGCGCGGCGATGTGCAAGAGGAGTGGTGAAGATGAATGCGGTGCTGATTGCCATTGGCCTGATGCTGGTGCTGAGCCTGTGTCGCGTGCACGTGGTGGTCGCATTGATCGCTGGTGCGGTAGTGGGCGGCCTGCTTGGCGGCCTGGGCATGGACGGCACGCTCAAGGCGTTCAACGAAGGGCTGGGCGCCGGTGCGACGGTGGCGCTGTCCTACGCCATGCTCGGCGCGTTCGCCGTGGCCATTGCGCGCTCCGGAATGGCGCACGCCCTGGCGGACCGCGCCCTGGCGATGCTCGGTCGCCACGAAGCGAACGGCTCCAACGGCTTCAAGTGGTTGATGGTTGGCCTGCTGCTGGTGGTGGCGATTTCCTCGCAGAATATCCTGCCGATCCACATCGCCTTCATCCCGCTGCTGGTGCCGCCGCTGCTCTACGTGCTGACACGCCTGCAGATCGACCGCCGGCTGATCGCCTGCGTCATCACCTTCGGCCTGATCACGCCCTACATGTTCCTGCCGGTGGGATTCGGCAACATCTTCCTGAACCAGATCCTGCTGGCCAACGTGGCCCGCGCAGGCGTCGATGTGCAGGGCCTCAACGTCACCCACGCCATGCTGATCCCGGCCCTGGGCATGGTCTGTGGCCTGCTGATCGCGGTGCTCTTCAGCTACCGGCGCAAGCGCGACTACGACCTGGAGCGCATCGAGCAGGCCGAGCGGGTCGATACGCCCTACAGCAGGATGAGCCTGGTCGTGGCAGGGGTCGCGGTCGCAGCGGCCTTCGCCGTGCAGCTGCTGCTGGACTCGATGATCCTCGGTGCGCTGGTTGGCTTCCTGGTGTTCTCGCTGTCTGGCGTGGTGCGCTGGAAGGAAGCGGACGACCTGTTCACCGAAGGCATGAAAATGATGGCCATGATCGGCTTCATCATGATTGCCGCCCAGGGCTTCGCGGCGGTGATGACCGCCACCGGACAGGTCGCCAGCCTGGTGGACAGCGCCGCCGGCTGGATCGGCAGCAGCAAGGCGCTTGGGGCCTTCATGATGCTGCTGGTGGGCCTGCTGGTGACCATGGGCATCGGTTCGTCCTTCTCCACGGTGCCGATCATCGCGGCGATCTTCGTGCCCCTGGCGGTGCACCTGGGCTTCAGCCCACTGGCCATCGTCAGTATCGTGGGCACCGCCGGTGCGTTGGGCGACGCGGGCTCGCCGGCGTCCGACTCCACCCTTGGCCCGACCTCCGGCCTGAATGTGGACGGGCAGCACAACCACATCTGGGACACCGTGGTGCCGACCTTCCTGCACTACAACCTGCCGCTGCTGGTCTTCGGCTGGGTGGCCGCGATGGTGCTCTAGACCGTTGATCAAGGGCCCGGCGCGCGGCAATTGCGCGCTGAAAGTTGCACTTGGCAGGGCAACTGCTGACTAATGAGCAGGTTTATCCATCCATGGACCCGCTCATGTTCGAATCGAAACTGGAATACCGGACGTTCCTCGCCCTGCTGCTGGTGGTGACACTCGCCTTCGGCTGGATCCTGCTGCCGTTCTATGGGGCGGTCTTCTGGGGCACCATCCTGGCGATCATCTTCGCACCGCTGCAACGCCGCCTGCGGGTGAAACTCAACGGGCGCAACAACCTGGCCGCGCTGATTTCACTCGGTGTGTGCTTCCTGATCGTGATCCTGCCGGTGACCTTCATTGCCGGCGCACTGGTGCAGGAGGGGGCGACTGTCTACCAGCGGCTGAAGTCGGGTGAGCTGAACTTCATCGCCTACTACCAGCAGGCGGTTGCCGCTCTGCCGGGCTGGGCGCACCAGTTGCTGGAGCGCTTCGACCTCGCCGATCTGTCCAGCCTGCAGGAAAAGCTCTCGGCGGGCGCGATGCAGGCCAGCCAACTGGTGGCCACCAAGGCCTTCAGCATCGGCCAGAACACCTTCGAGTTCGTCATCAGCTTCGGCATCATGCTGTACCTGCTGTTCTTCCTCCTGCGCGACGGTCCGGCGCTCGGGCGCCGCATCAAGCAGGCAGTACCGCTGAGCGTCGAGCACAAGCAGCACCTGTTCACCAAGTTCACCACGGTGATCCGCGCCACGGTGAAGGGCAACATAGCCGTCGCCGCGACCCAGGGCGCCCTGGGCGGGCTGATCTTCTGGTTCCTCGGTATCCAGGGCTCGCTGCTCTGGGGCACGCTGATGGCCTTCCTGTCGCTGCTGCCGGCCATCGGCGCCGGGCTGATCTGGGTGCCGGTGGCGGCCTACTTCCTGCTCACCGGCGCGATCTGGCAGGGCGTGGTGCTGACGCTGTTCTGCGTGGTGGTGATCGGCCTGGTGGATAACATCCTGCGCCCGATCCTGGTCGGCAAGGACACCAAGATGCCCGACTACGTGGTACTCATCTCGACCCTCGGCGGCATGTCGCTGTTCGGTCTCAACGGCTTCGTCATCGGCCCGCTGATCGCAGCGCTGTTCATGGCATCCTGGGACCTGTTCACCGGGCGTGAGGAAACATCGGTTTCGCCCTGAACGAAACGAGCGCCGTGGAAGCGGGGCTCGTTCCTTTCTACGCCTTGAAGGTCAGCCAGGGGCGCATGCGCACGAGGGGCTGGATGAGTCCCGCCTCTTCCTGGGCTTCGATGACCGGTCCGACCGGCTTGTACGCGCTGGGCGCTTCCTCGATCCGGCGTTCTTCGCGCAGCGTCACGCAGTGCCACGGCAGATTGCTCTCGCCCGCGCTCCGGAGGGCGCGGACAGCCTGGCGTCGAATGCTGCGACCAGCGCCGTGGCTGCAGGACCACAGCCAGTCGGGGTGGCCCAGGCCACTGGCGAGGTACGAGTGGTCGCCCATCGACCCCGGGATCAGTAGCAGGTCGCCGGCACGGGCCGGCGTGGCCCCCTTGCGGTGAACGTTGAGACCCTGCTCCTGCAGGACGACGTTGTGCGGTACGTCGACGATCAGAGCGCTATCGTCGGCCTGGAAGGTCTCGCGCAGCACCTTGCGGACCAGTTCTGCCAGCACCACGCGATTCAGCCAGGCGTAGCGCGCCGCCACTCCCATGGCCTGCAGGTACTCGCCCGCCAGGTCTCCCGTCAGCGCGTACAGCCCGGAAGCCGGATGGCGCAGCCCTTTGGGCCAGGCATTGCGCGCCTTGTCCATCCAGCGCTGGCCTACATGGAACCCGACATCGCGGGAGCCGCTGTGGATCATGATGACCAGCTCGTCCGACTTCAGCCCGAGGGCATAGGCCTGCTGGCGATCGAGTATCCGGTCGACCCACTGCAGTTCGACGAAATGGTTGCCGGACCCGGTGGTGCCCAGGCCCGGATCTCGAATCAACGTCCGCCGCCGGTCGCGCAAGGCGTCCGGTGCGTAGTGGAGCTGGCCACCGAACTCGTCGAGCCCGATGCAGGGTTCCAGCTCCCGAAAGAGGCGAGGGCGGTCGACTTGCGCCCAGAGGCCGTCGCCAGTGAGTCGATCCAGGCAATGGCCGGGGCCTTCGGCGAAGAGTGCCTCGAATGCCTGCACGTGCATCGGTACGTCACGGCCGTTGCGCAACAGCGCATGGGTGAGCCGATCCACCAGTTGCTGCCGGCTGGACTCGGCTTGCCCGAGGCTGATGCCGGTTCGCAACAGGCGCATGCCGCAGTTGATGTCCGTGCCGATTGCCGCCGGAATCACGAAGTCTTCGGTGCTGGCGACGATCGATCCCACCGGGGCGATGCTGCCGGGATGGAAGTCGGGTGTTGCGCAGGCCCTGCAGACATGCCCGTCCGCGCCCGGGGAGTGTACCGAGGCGAAATCCAGCAGTTGGCGCACGGCCTTTTCCTCCAGCGGGAAGCTGGCGGGCAGGAGCACACGTGCGGAGGTTCCGTCTGCGGAGCGAGTGAGGGTAATGATGTCCTGCTGACGGTCGACGTGAATGCCGCTACGCAGGAAGGCTTTCTGAAGCCGGGAGATTGTGTTCATGTCGGTGCTGCTTGAGTAGACGAATGCAGGCCGCCCGGAAATTCGGGGGCTGTACGTCTTTCCGCTCAGCAGCACAGGCGGGAAGGGAGGCGAAATCTAAGGCGACGCCGTCGTGCTGTCAACCGACAGCGTTCGGCCGGAAAAGAAAAACCCCGCCGAAGCGGGGTTTTTTATTGCCTGTCGACCTTAGCCGGCGATGGCTACCAGGCCGCTGTGCTGGAGCAGGTCCAGCAGCGGTTGCGGGTAGACGCCGAGGAAGAAGGCGAGCAGGGCGATGGCCACCAGCATGATGCCACCCGCGCGCTGGGCCCAGTCTAGGGGAGCGTCGTGGCGCTTCATGTTCGGCTCGACCAGGAACATGGTCACCATGACACGCAGGTAGTAGAACAGGCCGATGGCACTGCCCAGTACCAGGGCACCGACCAGCCACCAGTGCTGGGACTCGACACCGGTGACCACGATGTAGAACTTGCCGATGAAGCCGGCGGTCAGCGGGATGCCGGCCAGAGACAGCATCATCACGGTCATCACGGCAGTCAGCACCGGGCGGCGCCAGAACAGGCCGCGGTACTCGAACAGCGCGTCGGCGTCGCGGCCGCTGTACGGGGTGGACATCAGGGTGACCACGCCGAAGGCGCCCAGGGTGGTGACGACGTAGGTGGTCAGGTACACGCCGACCGCTTCCACGGCCATGCCCTTGCTCGCGACCAGGGCGATCAGCAGGTAGCCGAAGTGGGCGATGGACGAGTAGCCGAGCAGGCGCTTGATGTTGCTCTGGGTCAGCGCCAGCAGGTTGCCGATCAGGATCGAGGCGATGGCGATGACCGCGATGGCGTCATGCAGCAGGCCATTGTTCAGGGCTGCCGGAGCGATCTGGAACAGGCGCAGCAGCACGGCGAACACGGCAACCTTGGCGGTGGTGGCCAGGAAGGTGGCAACCGGGGCCGGGGCGCCCTCGTAGACGTCCGGGGTCCACAGGTGGAACGGTGCCAGGGACAGCTTGAAGCCCAGACCGACGACCATCATGCCGACGCCGATGGACAGCAGCGGGCCGTGGCTGGTGCCTTCGGCCAGCGATGCACCGATGGCGGAGAAGCTCAGGCTGCCGGATTCGGCGTAGAGCAGGGCCATGCCGAACAACAGGAAGGCCGACCCGGCGGCGGACAGGACGGTGTACTTGATGCCCGCTTCCAGGGTGCGCTTGTTGAAGAAGGCGTAGGCCACCATGCCGTAGACCGGCACCGACAGCAGTTCCAGGCCGATGAACAGGCCGGCCAGGTTCTGCGCGCTGACCAACACCAGGCCGCCTGCGGTGGACAGCAGAAGCAGCAGGTACAGTTCCTCGCGGTTGCCCGGGAAGCTTTCCATGTAGGCGTGGGCGAGGGTAGTGCAGGCCAGGGCGCCGATCAGGATCAGGGCCATGTAGAAGCAGGCGAAGTTGTCGACCACCATGAGCGGGGTGACTTCGATCGGGGTGACGTTCAGCACCGGGATGATCGACAGCAGGGCCAGGTTCAGACCGATCACCGACAGGGTGGCGGCCATCGAGTGGTTACGCTTCCAGGCTACCGCGAGCATCACCACCACCAGGGTGGCGCTGGTGATGAGCAGTGGCAGGAGCGCGATGAAGTGTTGAATCGTGAAGGTCATTTCGCGCTTACCGTGCTGCCAGAGTGGAGAGGGCGGCACCCAGCCATTGCTGGACGCCGTGCATGGTTGCCGCGGAGGTGTCGAGGACCGGCTGCGGGTAGACGCCGAGCACGATCAGCAGCACCGCCAGGCCGAGCACCATGATCAGCTCGCGGGCGTTCAGGCCGGCGATGGCGGTGTCGGATTTGGCCGGGCCGAAGTACGCGCGGTGGATCATGATCAGCGAGTAGACCGAACCGAACACCAGGCCGAAGGTGGCGATCACGGTGATCACCGGGACGACCTTGAAGCTGCCCAGGAGGATCAGGAATTCGCCGACGAAGTTACCGGTGCCCGGCAGACCCAGCGATGCGGTGGCGAAGAACAGGGCCACGGCTGGCAGGTACGGAATGCGCGACCACAGGCCGCCCATCTTGCGCATGTCACGTGTGTGCAGGCGCTCGTACAGCTGACCGCACAGGATGAACAGTGCGGCGGCGGAGAGGCCGTGTGCGATCATCTGCACCACTACACCCTGCAGCGCCTGAGGGCTGCCGGAGTAGATGCCGATCATCACGAAGCCCATGTGCGACACGGAGGAGTAAGCCACCAGGCGCTTGATGTCGGTCTGGGCGAACGACAGGAAGGCGCCATAGAAGATGCCGATCAGGCCGAGGGTCATGGCGATCGGGGCGAACTCGGCCGACGCGTTGGGGAACAGCGGCAGTGCGAAGCGGATCAGGCCGTAGGCGGCGGTCTTCAGCAGGATGCCGGCCAGGTCCACGGAACCGGCGGTCGGCGCCTGGGCGTGGGCGTCCGGCAGCCAGGAGTGTACTGGTACGACCGGCATCTTCACCGCGAAGGCGACGAAGAAGCCGAGCATCAGCAGCCATTCGGTGTGCGGCGGCAGCTGGGTCTTCAGCAGGTCGGCGTAGTTGAAGGTCAGCACGCCGGTGCTGTTGTAGTGTACGAATACCAGGCCGAGGATCGCCACCAGCATCACCAGGCCGCTGGCCTGGGTGAAGATGAAGAACTTGGTGGCGGCGTAGATGCGAGTCTTCTTGCCGTCGTCCGAGCTGTGACCCCAGAGCGCGATGAGGAAGTACATCGGCACCAGCATCATTTCCCAGAAGAAGAAGAACAGGAACAGGTCGACGGCGAGGAACACGCCGATCACACCACCCAGGATCCACAGCAGGTTCAGGTGGAAGAAGCCGATGCGGCGCTGGATCTCGTTCCACGAGCAGAGGACGGACAGCACGCCGAGCAGGCCGGTCAGCGCGACCATCAGCAGGGACAGTCCGTCCATTGCCAGGTGCACGCTGATACCGAAGCGCTCGATCCAGGGTACCTGGAACTGCAGGGTCCACTGCGGCTCGCCACCCGGCGCCGGGGCCAGCTGGAAGTCACCGGTGTGCCACACCCACAGGCTCAGTGCCAGGGTGAGGACCATCGATCCCAGGGCGACCCAGCGGGGCAGGGTCTTGCTGGTGTACTCGGCGATCCAGCAAAGGAAACCGCCGATGAAGGGGATCAGGATTAGCCAGGGCAGAATCATGTCGGGCTCAATCTCTTTCGTGAATTCATTAAGCCAGCAGCAGCGCGCCGAGGAGCAGCGCGGCGCCACCCACCAGGGAAGCGGCGTACCAACGCAGGCGGCCGTTCTCGGTGAGGCTGAGGAGTTTGTTGCCACCGCGGGCGGTGAGCGGAACCAGGACCAGGGTCTTGTCGATCGGGTCCGCGCCCAGCAGGCGGCAGATCAGCAGGTAGGGTTTCACGAACAGCTTGTCGTACAGCCAGTCGAAGCCCCAGGCGTGGTACCACCAGGTGCCGAAGAAGCGACCCGGCGCACTCTGGGCGACGGCGCTGACGAAGCGGCGCTTGCCGAGGAACAGCAGGCCCGCCAGCAGGATACCGGCGATGGCGATGGCGCCCGAGGCGATTTCCAGGCTGTGCTTGGCCTCGCCACCGGCGTGACCGGCGCTTTCCGGCAGGACGCCGGCCAGCGGCGGAGTGATCAGCGCGCCAATGAAGGTGGAGAGCACGATCAGGACACCCAGCGGCAGCCAGTGGCTGATGCCATGGCCAGCATGTGCTTCGGTCTTCGCTTCGCCGTGGAAGGCGATGAAGATCAGGCGGAAGGTGTACAGCGAGGTCATGAACGCCCCGATGAGCCCTGCGATCAGCAGGTTCTGGTGACCACTGGCGAAGGCTTCCCAGAGGATCTCGTCCTTGGAGTAGAAGCCGGCAGTCAGGAAGGGCAGGGCGGACAGGGCGGCACCACCGACCACGAAGCTTGCGTAGGCCAGCGGGAGCTTCTTCCACAGGCCACCCATCTTGAAGATGTTCTGCTCGTGGTGGCAGGCGACGATCACCGCACCGGAAGCGAGGAACAGCAGGGCCTTGAAGAAGGCGTGGGTCATCAGGTGGAAGATCGCGCCACCCCAGGCGCCAACGCCCAGGGCCAGGAACATGTAGCCGATCTGGCTCATGGTCGAGTAGGCGAGGATACGCTTGATGTCGGTCTGCACCAGGGCGGCGAAGCCAGCCAGTACCAGGGTCACGGCACCGATGACGCCGACCAGCTCGAGGACGTTCGGAGCCAGCTCGAACAGGCCGTGGCAGCGGGCGATCAGGTAGACGCCCGCGGTCACCATGGTGGCGGCGTGGATCAGCGCGGAGACCGGCGTCGGGCCGGCCATCGCGTCAGCCAGCCAGGTCTGCAGCGGCAGCTGAGCGGATTTGCCGACGGCGCCGCCAAGCAGCATCAGGGTGGCCAGGTTGATCCACAGGTCGCCCTTGGCGAAGTGCTGCGGAGCCAGGACCAGCAGCTCCTGGATGTTCAGCGTGCCCAGGTGCTGGAACAGGATGAACATGCCGATGGCGAAGAACACGTCACCCACGCGGGTCACGATGAAGGCCTTGAGCGCCGCGTTACCGTTGGGTACGTGGTTGTAATAGAAACCGATCAGCAGGTAGGAGCAGAGGCCCACACCTTCCCAGCCGAAGTACATGAACAGCAGGTTATCGCCTAGCACCAGGAACAGCATGCTGGCGATGAACAGGTTGGTGTAGGCGAAGAAACGCGAGTAGCCGGTTTCACCGCGCATGTACCAGGAGGCGAACAGGTGGATCAGGAAGCCGACGCCGGTGACCACGCCGAGCATGGTGACCGACAGGCCGTCCAGGTACAGGGTGAAGTTGGTCTTGAAGTCGCCAACGCTCATCCATTGCCACAGCACCAGGCTGTAGGCGCCACCTTCGGGCGGGTTGCTGTGGAAGCTCCAGATCGCCCAGAAGGCGGAGAGGGCCGCGAGGCCCACGGAGCCGACACCCACCAGTGCCGAGAGGTTTTCCGACCACTTGCCGCGCGAGAACGAGAGCAGCAGGAAGCCGACCAGGGGGAACAGGAAAGTAAGGGGCAGCAGGTTCATCCGCGCATCTCGCTGGCAGCGTCGATATCGAGGGTATGGAAGCGGCGATACAGCTGGAGCAGGATCGCCAGGCCAATGCTGGCCTCGGCCGCAGCCAGGCTGAGCACCAGGATGAACATCACCTGGCCGTCAGGCTGGCCCCAGCGGGCGCCCCCGACCACGAAGGCCAGAGCGGCGGCGTTCATCATCACTTCCAGGCTCATCAGTACGAACAGGATGTTGCGTCGTACCATCAGGCCCACCAGGCCGAAGCAGAACAGCACACCGGCGAGCGCCAGTCCGTGTTCGAGAGGGATTGCGTTCATGGTGTTAGTCCTTCGCTTCGTGGCGGCCGAGATGGTAGGCGGCGACCAGTGCCGCCAGCAGCAGCATCGAGGCCAGTTCGACGACCAGCAGGTAGGGGCCGAACAGGCTGATGCCCACGGCCTTGGCGTCCACGGTGGTGTGGCCGATGCCAACGCCGCTCGGAGTGCGCGAGAGCATCCACAGCAACTCGACCAGTAGCACGGCAGCCAGGGCGCCGGGGCCGATCCAGACGCCGGGCTTGAGCCACTTGCGCTCCTGCTCGGCAATCGCCGGGCCAAGGTTGAGCATCATCACCACGAAGACGAACAGCACCATGATCGCGCCGGCGTAGACGATGATTTCCAGGGCGCCGGCGAACGGGGCGCCGAGGCTGAAGAAAGTCATCGAGACCGCGAGCAGCGAAATGATGAGGTAGAGCAGGGCATGCACCGGGTTGCTGTTGGTGATGACCCGGAAGGTTGCCAGCACGGCGACGCCGGCGGCGAAGTAGAAAGCGAATTCCACGCGACGTCTCCTTACGGCAGCAGGCTCTTGACGTTGATCGGTTCGGCCTCGTTCTGCGCGGCGCCTTTCGGCTTGCCGGCGATGGCCATGCCGGCAACGCGGTAGAAGTTGTAGTCCGGGTTCTTGCCGGGGCCGGAGATCAGCAGGTCTTCCTTCTCGTAGACCAGGTCCTGGCGCTTGAACTCGCCCATCTCGAAATCCGGGGTCAGCTGGATTGCGGTGGTCGGGCAGGCTTCCTCGCACAGGCCGCAGAAGATGCAGCGGGAGAAGTTGATGCGGAAGAACTCCGGGTACCAGCGACCGTCGTCGGTCTCGGCCTTCTGCAGGGAGATGCAGCCGACCGGGCAGGCCACGGCGCACAGGTTGCATGCTACGCAGCGCTCCTCGCCGTCGGGGTCGCGGGTGAGCACGATGCGGCCCCGGTAGCGCGGCGGTAGGTACACGGGCTCTTCCGGGTATTGCAGGGTGTCACGCTTGCGGAAGGCGTGACCGAAGATCATCACCAGGCTGCGCAGCTGGGTGTAGGTGCCGTGCACCACGTCGAAAATGTACTTGATCATGGTCCTACTCCTTACTGGCTGGCCAGCACGACAGCGCCGGTCACCAGCAGGTTGATCAGGGTCAGCGGGAGGCAGAACTTCCAGCTGAAGGCCATCACCTGGTCATAGCGCGGGCGTGGGATGGAGGCCCGCAGCAAAATGAACATCATGATGAAGAAGCCGGTTTTCAGGGCGAACCAGAAGAACGGGATCTGCGGCAGGATGCCGAAGGGACCGTGCCAGCCGCCGAAGAACAGGGTCGCCAGCAGCGCAGACACCAGCACGATGCCGATGTACTCGCCGACGAAGAACATGCCCCATTTCATGCCGGCATACTCGATGTGGTAACCATCGGCCAGTTCCTGCTCGGCTTCGGGCTGGTCGAACGGGTGACGGTGAGTCACGGCGACGCCGGCGACGAAGAAGGTCATGAAACCGAAGAACTGCGGGATGATGAACCACACGTGCTGGGCCTGGTAATCGACGATGTCACGCAGGCTGAACGAACCGACCTGAGCGACGATGCCCATCAGCGACAGGGCCAGGAACACCTCGTAGGAGATGGTCTGGGCCGAGGCGCGCAGGCTGCCGAGGAGAGCGAACTTGTTGTTGCTCGACCAGCCGGCAAACAGCACCGCGTACACGGTCAGGCCAGCCATGGCGAAGAAGAACAGGATGCCGATGTTCAGGTCCGCGACGCCCCAGGTCGGGGTGATCGGGATGACCGCGAAGGCCACCAGCAGCGCACCCATGGCGATCATGGGCGCGAGGGTGAAGATCATCTTGTCAGCGAACGGCGGGGTCCAGTCTTCCTTGAAGAACATCTTCAGCATGTCGGCGCCGAGCTGGAAGGCACCGAAGGGGCCGACCCGGTTCGGACCGTAACGGTCCTGCCAGAGGCCGAGCAGACGACGCTCGACCCAGCTGAGCAGCGCGCCGCAGACGACCACGGCGAGCAGGATGACGATGGCCTTGATGACCTCGATGAGGATGTCGACGATGGCGGGTGTCAGCCAGCTCATTGCGCAGCCTCCTGCAGACCTTCAGCGACAGCGCCGATGACACCGGCAGGAATGCCTTGCAGACCGATCGGCAGGGCGACCAGGCCGGCGCCGAGTTCTTCGCTCACACGCAGCGGCAGGCGCAGTTCCTGGCCCTTGACGGTCAGGCGGACGATCGCGCCTTCGTTGACGCCCAGACGGTCAGCCTCGGCCTTGGCCAGGGTGACGTAGGTCTGCGGGATGCGTTCCTGCACCGGAGCGGCTTTCGAGGAGTTCTCCTCGCTGCCGAACAGGTGATAGAAGGGCACCACCTTGAATTGGCTGGCGGCACTGTGGAACGGAGCAGGAATCTCGCTGAACCACAGGGCTTCGCCTTTGGCTTCGATCAGGCGTACGCCCGGGTCGCCGGCACGCAGGTGACCACCGACTTCGTCCTGGAACTTGTTCCAGGCCTGCGGCGAGTTCCAGCCCGGCGACCAGGCGAACGGAATCTGCTGACGCGGCTCAGTGCTGCCGGCATAACCTTCCATGGAGAAGGCGAACGCGGAGTCGATGTCCTGCGGCTGACGCGGCTCGCTGACATTGATGTTGGCGCGCATGGCGGTACGGCCGGAGTAGCGGTGCGGTTCGCGCGCCAGCTTCAGGCCCTTGATGCGGAACGCGGCGTTCGGCGCGGCTTCGCGGATGCCAGCCAGTTGCGGCTTGGCGGCGACGACGGCGTCGATCACGTGGTCCAGTTGGGTCCAGTCGACACGCTTGCCTTCGAGGGTGCTGTGCAGGGCGTGCAGCCAGCGCCAGCCTTCGCGGACCAGGTTGTCGGCGTTGTAGTAGGTCGGATCGTAGACCTGGAAGAAGCGCTGGGCGCGGCCTTCCTGGCTGACCAGGGTGCCATCGCCTTCGGCGAAGCTGGCGGCCGGCAGCAGGACGGTGGCCTTGGCGCTGGTGGCGGTCTGCTGATGATCGGCGACGACGACGATCTTCGCGGCGGCCAGGGCAGCATCGACAGCGGCAGCGTCGGCGCGGCGGTACAGGTCGTTCTCCAAGATCACCACGGCATCCGCGGCGCCAGAGGTCAGCTGCTCGAGGGCGGCTTCGACGGATTCACCACCGAAGAGGGCCAGACCCAGGCTGTTGGCTTCCGGGACGACCAGGCTCAGGGAGCCGTTCTTCTCGCGGTTCTTCAGCGCGCTGGCAATGTTGGCGGCGGCTTCGATCAGGGCGTTGCTGCCCAGCGAGGTGCCGGAGATGACCAGCGGACGCTTGGCGGCGACCAGGGCATCGGCGATGCGCTGGGCGAGGGCGGCGGCTTCGGCGTCGAGGCCGGCCACGGCCGGGGCGCTCGGATCGATGGCGTGGGCCACGGCGAAGCCCAGGCGAGCCAGGTCCTCGGTGGCGGCATGCACGCACTCGGCGGCGACGTCGTCCAGGCGGGTTTCATCGAGGCTGGCGATGAACAGCGGGTTCATCTCGTGCTGGGCGATGGTCTTCACCGCGGCGTCGAGCCACGGCTGGATCTTCATCGCGGCGGCCATGTCCTCGCCCTTGCCTTTCACCGACTGGCGCAGGGCCAGGGCGATACGGGCAGCGGTCTGGGTCAGGTCTTCGCCGAGCACGAATACGGCGTCGTGGTCTTCGATGTCACGGATGGTCGGCACCGGCAGCGGGCCGTCCTGCATCACCTTCAGCACCAGCTGCAGGCGTTGCAGTTCGTCAGCGGAGATGCCGCTGTAGAAGTTCTGCGCGCCGACCAGTTCGGCCAGGGCGTAGTTGCTTTCCAGGCTGGCGCGCGGCGAACCGATACCGATGACCTTGCGGCCTTTCAACAGGGCGGCGGTCTGATCCAGGGCGCCATCCAGCGAAAGCTTCTGCTTGCTCAGCACCAGCTGCGGCTGGCGCGGACGGTCTTCGCGGTTGACGTAGCCGTAGCCGAAACGGCCGCGGTCGCACAGGAAGTAGTGGTTCACCGAGCCGTTGTAGCGGTTCTCGATGCGGCGGATTTCACCGTAACGCTCGCCGGGGCTGATGTTGCAACCGCTGGAGCAGCCATGGCAGATGCTCGGGGCGAACTGCATGTCCCATTTGCGGTTGTAGCGCTCGGAGTGGGTCTTGTCGGTGAACACGCCGGTCGGGCAGACCTCGGTCAGGTTGCCGGAGAATTCGCTCTCCAGCACACCGTCCTCGATCCGGCCGAAGTAGACGTTGTCGTGCGCACCATAGACGCCCAGGTCGGTACCGCCGGCGTAGTCCTTGTAGTAACGGACGCAGCGGTAGCAAGCGATGCAGCGGTTCATCTCGTGGGCGATGAACGGGCCGAGCTCCTGGTTCTGGTGGGTGCGCTTGGTGAAACGGTACCGGCGCTGGTTGTGGCCGGTCATCACCGTCATGTCCTGCAGGTGGCAGTGACCGCCTTCCTCGCAGACCGGGCAGTCGTGCGGGTGGTTGGTCATCAGCCATTCGACGACGCTGGCGCGGAACTGCTTGGCCTCTTCGTCTTCGATGGAAATCCAGGTGTTGTCGGTGGCAGGAGTCATGCAGGACATGACGAGGCGACCGCGTTTGTCGTTCTCGTCGGTGTACTGCTTGACTGCACACTGGCGGCAGGCGCCGACGCTACCGAGCGCCGGGTGCCAGCAGAAGTAGGGGATGTCGAGACCGAGGGAGAGGCAGGCCTGCAACAGGTTGTCCGCTCCGTCGACTTCTAACGTCTTGCCGTCTACGTGGATCGTGGCCATGGGTCTAAGTCTTCGTTGGCCCGTTGTCAGCGGGCGTGGCTAATAGAAATCACGGTTTCATCGGGCCGGCGGCACGCCGCGGCACTGCAACGAAACAACGCCGGGCGGCTCGCGCCCGGCGATCAAAGCATCAAGCGCCGACGGTCTGCGGTGCTTGTACGGCCTGAGCCTGGCGGGAAATGCCCGCTTCGAACTCGGGACGGAAATACTTCAGTGCGCTGCCCAGCGGCTCGACGGCACCCGGTGCGTGGGCGCAGAAGGTCTTGCCTGGGCCGAGGAAGTTGACGAGCTGCTCGAGGGTTTCCAGGTCGCCCTGGGCGCCTTCGCCTTTCTCCAGTGCGCGCAGGACCTTCACGCTCCACGGCAGGCCGTCGCGACATGGCGTACACCAGCCGCACGATTCGCGGGCAAAGAACTCTTCCATGTTGCGCAGCAGGGAAACCATGTTGACGCTGTCGTCCACCGCCATGGCCAGGCCGGTTCCCATACGGGTGCCGACCTTGGCGACGCCACCGGCGTAGAACAGAGCGTCCAGGTGTTCCGGCAGGAGGAAGCCGGTACCGGCGCCACCCGGCTGCCAGGCCTTGAGCGTGTAGCCGTCGCGCATGCCGCCGGCGTAGTCCTCGAACAGCTCGCGGGCCGGAAGGCCGAAGGGCAGCTCCCAGATACCCGGGTTCTTCACCTTGCCGGAGAAGCCCATGAGCTTGGTGCCCATATCTTCGCTGCCCGGACGGGCGAGGCCCTTGTACCAGTCGACGCCGTGCTCGACGATCGCTGGCACGTTACACAGGGTCTCGACGTTGTTCACGCAGGTCGGCTTGCCCCAGACACCAACGGCAGCGGGGAAGGGCGGCTTGGAGCGCGGGTTGGCGCGACGGCCTTCCAGCGAGTTGATCAGCGCGGTCTCTTCGCCACAGATGTAGCGGCCGGCGCCGGTGTGCACGAACAGCTCGAAATCGAAGCCGCTGCCGAGGATGTTCTTGCCCAGCAGGCCGGCGGCCTTGGCTTCCTCGATGGCGCGGTTCAGGTTGCGGGCGGCGTCGACGTACTCGCCACGCAGGAAGATATAACCGCGGTAGGCCTTGAGGGCGCGCGCGGAGATCAGCATGCCTTCCACCAGCAGGTGCGGCAGCTGCTCCATGAGCATGCGGTCCTTCCAGGTATTGGGCTCCATCTCGTCCGCGTTGCACAGCAGGTAGCGGATATTGAGGGATTCGTCCTTGGGCATCAGGCCCCACTTCACGCCGGTGGGGAAGCCCGCGCCGCCGCGGCCCTTGAGGCCGGAGTCCTTGACGGTCTGGACGATGTCGTCGGTGGCCATCTGCGCCAGCGCCTTGCGCGCGGCGGCATAGCCATTCTTCGACTGGTACTCCTCCAGCCAGACCGGAGCGCCGTCGTCACGCAGGCGCCAGGTCAGCGGATGGGTTTCGGCCGCGCGCGCAGTGCGGTTGGGCGTGCCGTAGGAGGTGAGGCGACTCATGCGTAGGCCTCCAGCAGTTTGGCGACGCCGTCGGGACGCAGGTCACCGAAGGTGTCGTCGTCGATCATCATCGCCGGGGCCTTGTCGCAGTTGCCCAGGCAGCACACTGGCAGCAGGGTGAAGCGGCCGTCGGCGGTGGTCTGGCCGAGGCCGATGCCCAGCTGCTTCTGGATCTCGCCGACCACGGACTCGTGGCCGCCGATGTAGCAGACCATGCTGTCGCAGACGCGGATGATGTGGCGGCCGACCGGCTGGCGGAAGATCTGGCTATAGAAGGTAGCCACGCCTTCGACGTCGCTGTCGGGGATGCCGAGGATGTCGGCGATGGCCGGAATCGCGCCATCCGGCACCCAGCCGCGCTGCTTCTGGACGATCTTCAGGGCTTCGATGGACGCCGCGCGGGAGTCCTCGTAGTGATGCATCTCGTGCTCGATGGCCGAGCGCTCGGTTTCGCTGAGTTCGAAACGATCAGTCTGGATAAGAGTACTCATGATCAGCGGTCCACGTCGGCCATAACGAAGTCGATGCTGCCCAGATAGGCGATCAGGTCAGCGATCATGCTGCCGTTGATCACCGACGGAATCTGCTGCAGGTGCGCGAAGCTGGGCGTCCGGATGCGGGTCCGGTAGCTCATGGTGCTGCCATCGCTCGTCAGGTAGTAGCTGTTGATGCCCTTGGTCGCTTCCACCATCTGGAAGGCTTCGTTGGCCGGCATGACCGGGCCCCAGGAAACCTGCAGGAAGTGGGTGATCAGGGTTTCGATGTGCTGCAGCGTGCGCTCTTTGGGCGGCGGCGTGGTCAGCGGGTGATCGGCCTTGTACGGGCCTTCGGGCATGTTCTTCAGACACTGCTCGATGATGCGCAGGCTCTGGCGCATTTCACCCATCTTGACCATGCAGCGGTCGTAGGCGTCGCCGTTGGCCGCCAGCGGTACTTCGAACTCGAAGTTCTCATAGCCGGAGTAGGGACGGGCCTTGCGCAGGTCGAAATCACAGCCCGTGGCGCGCAGGCCGGCGCCGGTGGTGCCCCATTCCAGCGCTTCCTTGGTGTTGTACGCGGCAACGCCGATGGTACGACCACGCAGGATGCTGTTCTTCAGGGCGGCGGTTTCGTACTCGTCCAGGCGCTTGGGCATCCAGTCGAGGAATTCGCGAACCAGCTTGTCCCAGCCGCGCGGCAGGTCGTGGGCGACACCACCGATGCGGTACCAGGCCGGGTGCAGGCGGAAGCCGGTGATGGCTTCGACGACCTTGTAGGCGCGCTGGCGGTCGGTGAAGGTGAAGAACACCGGGGTCATCGCGCCCACGTCCTGGATATAGGTACCCAGGTAGAGGAGGTGGTTCAGGATGCGGAAGAACTCCGACATCATGATGCGGATGACATCGACGCGTTGCGGCACCTTGATGCCGGCGAGCTTCTCGACCGAGAGCACGTACGGCAGGTTGTTCATCACGCCGCCGAGGTAGTCGATACGGTCGGTGTAGGGGATGAAGCTGTGCCAGGACTGGCGCTCGGCCATCTTCTCGGCGCCACGGTGGTGGTAGCCGATCTCCGGAACGCAGTCGAGGATCTCTTCGCCGTCCAGCTGGAGGATGATGCGGAACGCGCCGTGTGCGGACGGGTGGTTCGGGCCGAGGTTGAGGAACATGAAGTCCTCGTTCTCACCATGGCGCTTCATGCCCCAATCTTCGGGCTTGAAGCGCAGGGCTTCCTGCTCGAGGTCCTGCTTGGCGGCGGACAGCGCGTACGGGTCGAACTCGGTGGCGCGCGCCGGATAGTCCTTGCGCAGCGGGTGACCTTCCCAGGTCGGCGGCATCAGCATGCGGGTCAGGTGCGGGTGACCATTGAAGGTGATCCCGTACATGTCCCAGACCTCGCGCTCGTACCAGTTGGCGTTCGGCCAGATACGGGTGGCGGTGGGCAGGTTGAGGTCGCCTTCGGACAAGGCAACCTTGATCATCACGTCACTGTTACGCTCGAGCGACATCAGGTGGTAGAACACGCTGAAGTCGGCGCCCGGCAGGCCGCGACGGTGGGTGCGCAGTCGCTCATCGACACCGTGCAGGTCATAGAGCATGACGTACGGCTTGGGCACATTGCGCAGGAAGGTAAGGACGTCGATCAGGCGCTCACGGGCAACCCAGAGCACCGGCATGCCGGTGCGGGTGGCCTGGACGGTGAAGGTCTCGGCGCCAAAGCGGGAATTCAGTTCGACGACGATGTCTTGGTCGTCTGCCTTGTAAGGCGGGATGTACAGAGCGGAGTCTGCATTCATAGTCTTTAAGTCACTCGGTCAACGGTGGAGTGAAAACGGGCCTCTCGTGGAGGGCCGGATCACACTTCGTCGGGGCTGCGCAGGTTGGTGACCGCAATGCGCTGTTCGCGCTTGAGATCCTTCTGGGCAGGCATGTCGGCACGATAGATGCCTTGATCGCCTACAACCCAGGACAACGGACGACGCTCCTGGCCGATGGATTCCTGCAGCAGCATCAGGCCTTGCAGGAACGCCTCCGGACGGGGCGGGCAGCCGGGGATGTACACGTCCACGGGGAGGAATTTGTCGACCCCCTGAACGACCGAGTAGATGTCGTACATGCCGCCAGAGTTGGCGCACGACCCCATCGAGATCACCCACTTGGGTTCCAGCATCTGCTCGTACAGGCGCTGGATGACCGGGGCCATCTTGATGAAGCAGGTGCCGGCGATGACCATGAAGTCAGCCTGGCGTGGCGATGCACGGATCACTTCGGCGCCGAAACGGGCGATGTCGTGCGGCGCGGTGAACGCCGTGGTCATCTCCACGTAGCAGCAGGACAAACCGAAGTTGTAGGGCCACAGGGAGTTCTTGCGACCCCAGTTAACCGCACCGTTGAGAACATCCTCGAGCTTGCCCATGAAGATGTTCTTGTGGACCTGCCCTTCGATGAGCGGGTCTTCTACCGTTTCGCGTTCGCCGATCGGGTATTGATCATTGGGCGCATCCGGATCGATCCGGGTAAGTTTGTATTGCATCGCCAAAGCCTCATTGTTTTAGCTTCGCCTGCCGTGCGCGACGTGCCGCCGGCGCCCAATCGAGCGCGCCGATACGCCACAGGTAGACAAGACCTGCCAACAGAATTGCTATGAAAATGGTTGCCTCGATCAGACCGGCCCAACCGCTTTCACGGACGGACACGGACCAGGCGAAGAGGAAGAGGGCTTCGACGTCGAAGATCACGAAGAGCATCGCGACCAGATAGAATTTTGCCGACAGACGCAGGCGTGCGCTGCCGGTAGGAACGATCCCGGATTCGAAGGGTTCGTTCTTGCTGCGACCAAATGCCTTACTGCCAAGCAGGCTGGAAACCCCTAGCATGAAGGCGAGCAGCCCCAGCACTCCTAAAAGGAAGGCGGCGAGTCCCCAGTGTTGAGCTGCAAGTTCAGCTGGATTGGGCATGCCGATACTCCTTCCTACAAAAAACGATTGTCTTGGGTTTCGGGCGCAACGCCCGACTACTGCGAACCCGACAACTCAAGGATAGTGAGCTAAGGGTTCAGGTCATCTTTCCAATTTTATGCCCAAAGCCTTCAGCAAGTAAATTTTTCCAACACAAACAGATGCTTCTATTTCGGGCAAAAGGCTTTTGCATTTCCCGTAGCGCCCTGTTTGCGGGGCTCTGGACGCCTAGTGTGACGGCACTTGGGCTTTGGTCGAATAGTACTTTCGAGGTAATTATCGGCAGTAAATAGGCAACCAACAAATGATAAGTATTATCATTTGCAGTGTCGTATATCCGTAACTTTACTACATATACGCGGCGCGGCTTTTATCTCGCAAAATAGTGACGGCGAAATATCCCTTCGCAATCTCCTTGGTCGCCTCTCCAGTGGAGTGGTTCAGTTTCTCTTCGCGACCCATGCCCAGCACATTTCGCAGCGCATTGGCTCGGCTCCGGAGTCATCCAGCAGGGTCACGTGCACCACAGTCTCGCCGCGCTCGAGTTCCAGCATGGCGCGCCGTTGCTCGGGCTGCAGGGTGGCGATGGCGCGCAGGCCGCCGCTGGCCCTGCGCAGATAGTCCACCTTGAGGCTCTTGATCAGCGGCAGCTTGTGGTCGGGCAGGTTCATGCCGACCATGCAGCCGCTGGCAGACTCTGCCAGCAGGGCCATTGCGGCAGCGTGGATGCCGCCGATGTGATTGCGGGCGCGTCGGTGGTTGGCCAGGCTCATGCGCACTTCATCGCTGGAGAGTCGCTGTATGCGCACACCGGCGGTTCCAGCGAAGCGAACCTGGGAGCAGAACAGACGGCTGAGCAGGGGTTCGTGCAGGTGGTGTGGCAGGCGCTGGATAAGGTGGGCGGCGAGGGCGAGGCGGTTGCGCTTGGGATGGCCATTCATATGGGGCATTCCATTGATATAAAGGAAGCCCGAAGCTGGCATGTCGATATGTATCTGCCCTTGGCAGGCAGCGAGGGGATGGCTGGCGGTTCGGCCAAGCGTAAAAGCAAAACCCCGGCCGAGGCCGGGGTTTTGTGGTGCCTCCCAGCCCCGAAGGGCTGGTGAGCCAGTTCTTAGTGGAACTGGTTCATGGTGTTGTCTTTACCCGAGGCTTTCAGAGCGGCTTCGCCAGCGAAGTACTCTTTGTGGTTGTCGCCGATGTCCGAGCCAGCCATGTTCTGGTGCTTGACGCAGGCGATACCCTGACGCAGTTCCTGACGCTGAACACCTTTCACGTAGGCCAGCATGCCCTGGTCGGCGAAGTAGCCCTTGGCCAGGTTGTCGGTCGACAGAGCGGCAGTGTGGTAGGTCGGCAGGGTGATCAGGTGGTGGAAGATGCCGGCGTGGGCGGAACCGTCGCGCTGGAAGGTGCGGATCTTCTCGTCGGCAACCTGGGCCAGTTCGGTCTCGTCGTACTCGACGCTCATCAGCTTGGCGCGGTCGTAGGCGGAAACGTCCTTGCCTTCGGCGACGAATGCATCGAACACCTGCTGGCGGAAGTTCAGGGTCCAGTTGAACGACGGGCTGTTGTTGTAAACCAGCTTGGCGTTGGGGATGACCTGACGGATGCGGTCAACCATGCCCTTGATCTGGCCAACGTGCGGCTTCTCGGTTTCGATCCACAGCAGGTCGGCGCCGTTCTGCAGCGAGGTGATGCAGTCCAGGACGCAGCGGTCTTCGCCGGTGCCCTTGCGGAACTGGAACAGGTTGGAAGCCAGACGCTTGGGGCGCAGCAGCTTGCCGCCGCGGTTGATCACCACGTCGCCGTTCTGCAGTTCAGCAGCGGATACTTCTTCGCAATCCAGGAAGGAGTTGTACTGGTCGCCCAGGTCGCCCGGCTCTTTGGTCACAGCGATCTGCTTGGTCAGGCCGGCGCCCAGGGAGTCGGTACGGGCGACGATCACGCCGTCGTCGACACCCAGTTCAAGGAACGCGTAGCGAACGGCGTTGATCTTGGCGAGGAAGTCTTCGTGCGGGACGGTCACTTTGCCGTCCTGGTGGCCGCACTGCTTCTCATCGGAAACCTGGTTCTCGATCTGGATGCAGCAGGCGCCGGCTTCGATCATTTTCTTGGCCAGCAGGTAGGTCGCTTCCGGGTTGCCGAAGCCGGCGTCGATGTCGGCGATGATCGGTACTACGTGGGTTTCGTAGCCGTCGATCTGGGCCTGGATTTCGTCCTGCTTGGCTTTGTCGCCAGCGGCGCGAGCGCTGTCCAGGGCGGTGAAGAGCAGGTCCAGTTCGCGGGCGTCAGCCTGGCGCAGGAAGGTGTACAGCTCTTCGATCAGGCCGGAAACGGCAGTTTTTTCGTGCATGGATTGGTCGGGCAGCGGGCCGAAGTCGGAACGCAGAGCGGCAACCATCCAGCCGGACAGGTAGAGGTAGCGCTTGTTGGTGGTCTTCAGGTGCTTCTTGATCGAGATCAGCTTCTGCTGGCCGATGAAGCCGTGCCAGCAGCCCAGGGACTGGGTGTAGACGGAGTTGTCGGCGTCATACTCGGCCATGTCCTTGCGCATGATGGCCGCAGTGTACTTGGCGATGTCGAGACCAGTCTTGAAGCGGTTCTGAGCGCGCATGCGGGCAACCGATTCGGGGTTGATAGCGCTCCAGCTGTTGCCGGCTTTCTCTTTCAGAGCGGCAACGGCTTTGATGTCGTTTTGATAAGCGGACATGGTCAATCCTTCAAAGTATGTGTGTGGTTGAGCACCGACTTCCCCACTCAAACCCGTAAATACACGGAATTGACTGTGGATTGCTCGCCGCGGGATGGCGAAAGTGCGACCGGATGAAGGAGTGACGCTGAAGGAGTGGGGTAGAGCGGCGTACAGACGGGTGACTGCAGCGGTGACATCCAGAATCGCTTGCCGGCTCGTGGCAGCCGTTGGGCGATGGTGGACGGCTGAATCCGTCACTTCGTGCTGTTGCTAAGGCTTGCTTCCCCGTCCCTCAGGACAACCTCTTGCCAGTCGCAACCTCGTCGATCCGCCTTGTGGGCTTAACAACACGGACCGGCGCGGCGGGTGGGCCACTGGCTCGGTCCGGAGGGCTTTGAGACCCTCTGGTTAGCGGGAGCGAAGCCATCATGCCCTTTCAAACGAGCGTTCGTCAAACGTTTTGTAGTGTTTTTTTTGGACTACTACACGAAGGTCTAACGAGGACTGATAAGTCACCTACGGAAGGCTTAGTCGAGCACGTCGACCTTCACCCGCAGGCTGCTGTCGCTGCGGCCCTGGGTGCTGTATTGGCGGGTGTAACCGCTCTGGGTGCTCTGGTTGCTCTGGCTGACGCCGCCAATCTCGATCCATTGGCCGATGGGTCCGCTGACGCTGGTATCCGCCGAGCTGGTGTTCATCGAACCCTGGTAGTTGTTGTTGAAGCGGTCATTGCGGGTGCTCAGGGTGATGTGCACGAGGTTGCCGGTAAGGCTGGCGGTCACGTACATGCCCTGGTTGGCGTCGCGGTACTCGGTCTGGCTGTAGACCTGGCCGTACGGGCCGACGCCGGCGTTGGTCACCGGCTGGCTCTGGCCGACCTGGATGAAGGCGGGCGAGCCCTCGGTGGCGCGTACCTGCTGGGTGCCGCCGCCGCGGCTGTTGGTGGAGCGGTTGATGATGCGCACCTGGTCGCGGCCGTTCACTTCGCCGCGGCCTGCCTGGATCTCCACATTGCCGGCGCTGACCGAGCCGTTCACCGAGTAGCCGCTCTGGCTGCCCTGGCTGCCATCAAGCGTATCGACGCTGATCAGTAGTTGGTGCGGGCGGGTATCCAACTGCTCGATCACCTGCTGCAGTTCGCGGATCTTCGCCAGTTCGGCGTTCACCACGAGCTGGTTCCCATAGGCGGTGACCCGGCCCTCGTTGCCCAGTACCTGCTGCGCCACCGGCAATACATCCTCGGCGGTGCGGTAGTTGAGCGGAATGATCTCGGTGCGCGGTGCCGCGACGGCGGACACGCTGATTGCGCAGGCGAATATCAGGGCGAGTGAGGATCGGCTCAAATCAGGAAACTCCGCAGGTTCGGGTCGAGGACGCTGGTGTTCCAGGTCTGTTCAAATTGCGCCATCAACTGGCGGACGCGCCCTGCGTTGTTGTAGTGCGCATAACCGGCGTATTCGCCGGGCTCTGGGCGCAGCAGCAGGCCGTAATCGTCGGCAAGGAGGAAAGCGTGCTCTTCGTTCGGGTAGTCAGGGTTGATCCGGCGGATCTGGCAGTAGCTGGACAGACGACGGCTGAGGTTGAGCAGGCGATGGCCTTCCTTCACTGCGCGGGTGCTGTCGCGCACCAGAATCATCAGGCGGTTGCGCGGATTGCCCAGCAGCAGCTGGGTGCAGGCGTCCTGAATGCTGCTGTGGTGATACAGCCAGGGTTCCAGGTCGGGGGAGTAGAGGTAGAGCGTGCGGCGTGCCTGCTGGATCAGCGCCAGCGCATGGGCGCGGGCGTCGTCCGGCTTGCTGAAGCGATGCAACTGATCGCCCTCGCCGAGGCGGAAGGGGGCTGGCTCCAGGGCTTCGGGCGGCAGGGCTTCGCTGGGCGGGTTGTGGACGGCAAAACGCCCCGGTGACTGAAACTCGATATCCGGCAGTTCTACCGGGAGATCTTCTGGGTCCGGGGCGTTATCCATGTCGCTCCTTCGAGTCGTTGCTCAGGCGCTTTCGCGCACCATGTCCACGTGGGGGAGGCCGGCGTCGAGAAACTCGCCGCTGGCTACCTGGAAGCCTAGTCGTTCGTAGAACGGAATGGCGTAGACCTGGGCCGTCAGCAGTTGGCGTTTCAGGCCCTGGCTCTCAGCCTGCTCGATGGCGGCGCGCATCAGCAGGTCGCCGACTTTCAAGCCGCGCCAGTCCTTGAGGACCGACACTCGGCCGATGTGTCCGTCCGGCAGGAGGCGGGCGGTGCCGATAGCGTAGTCGCCTTCGAAAGCCAGGAAGTGCACGGCTTCGACATCCTCGGCGTCCCATTCGAGTTCCGGCGGGACCGATTGCTCGGCGATGAATACCGCCTCGCGAATGCGCCGCAGGTCGGCATTATCCTTCTGCCAGTCCGCGACGCGAACCCTGATCTTGCTACTCATCGGCAAACTCCAGACTGCCCTGTTTGATCAGTTCTCCGATGAGCTTACGCCCATCGTCGTCGGCCAGCCATTGGCCGAGATTCCCTTCGTGCAGCGACTCCGCCGAGCACACCAGCTTGAGCAGGTCGCGCAGTTTTTCCGGCAGAACCACGGTCTGACCGCTGGCGAACAGCAGCAGACCGACATCCACTTCACTCCACGCCATG
This sequence comes from Pseudomonas sp. BB438, assembly GCF_057180225.1. NCBI lineage: Bacteria > Pseudomonadati > Pseudomonadota > Gammaproteobacteria > Pseudomonadales > Pseudomonadaceae > Pseudomonas > Pseudomonas sp. BB438. The sequence goes on along the minus strand of NZ_CM170001.1, from coordinate 3,645,225 downwards.
CGGGCGCTGGGGTTGCGGATCAGTACTTCGCCGTCTTCGATGGCGGCGGTCAGGTCGTCTTCTTCGATCTCCTCGCCAGCCACCAGTTCCGGGTAGCGCGGCTCGGTCATGAACTGGCCGAACCAGGTGAGCAGCAGGCGTTCGTCGCTCATGTGCTCCTGCAGCAGGTTCTTCAGGCGATCGAGGGCGTCGCGCTGGATCTGGTGCTGGTCGAAGTCGCCTTTCATCGCGGTCATGCCGGCGTCGCTGTAGCGCTCCTCGTCGGAGAGGAACTGCGCAAGGAAGTCTGTGAAGTGGGTCAGCACTTCAGCGGCGCTGGGCGCGCGGAAGCCGACCGAGTAGGTCATGCAGTCGTCTTCGGCGATGCCGTAGTGGGCCACGCGCGGCGGCAGGTAGAGCATGTCGCCGGGCTCCAGCACCCAGTCGGCGCTCTCTTCGAATTCGGCGAGGATACGCAGGTCGGCGTGCGGCAGCATCGGGCTGTTGGCGTCGCAGGTCTGGCCGACTTTCCAGCGGCGGTGCCCGTGGCCCTGCAGCAGGAATACGTCGTAGTTGTCGAAGTGCGGGCCGACGCCGCCGCCAGGCGCTGCGTAGCTGATCATTACGTCGTCGATGCGCCAGCTGGGCAGGAACTTGAAGTGTTCCAGCAGATCGGCGACTTCCGGGATGAACTGGTCGACGGCCTGCACCAGCAGTGTCCAGTCGCGCTCGGGCATCTGGCTGAAGGTGTCTTCCTGGAAGGGGCCGCGGCGCAACTCCCACGGGCTGTCGCCGTGCTCGAGGACGATGCGCGACTCGATCATCTCTTCGAGGGCGAGGCCGGCCAGTTCGTCAGGGTCCAGCGGGCTTTTGAAGTCGGGGATGGCCTGGCGCACCAGCAGGGGCTTTTTCTGCCAGTAATCGCGGAGGAATTCTTCGGCACTGATGCCGCCCAAAAGCTGAAGAGGAATAGCAGGATTCATGGTTAAGTCCTTGAAACAAAAACGCCCGGCACAGCCGGGCGTGCAAAGTCAGGGCGAATCTCAGATGCGCTTGGCCTGGGCGGCAGCGTTACCGATGTAGTTCGCGGGGGTCAGTTTCTTCAGCTCGGCCTTGGCTTCCGCCGGCATGTCGAGGCCTTCGATGAACACCTGCAGGGCATCGGCGCTGATGCCTTTGCCGCGGGTCAGCTCCTTGAGCTTCTCGTAGGGGTTCTCGATGCCGTAGCGGCGCATGACGGTCTGTACCGGCTCGGCCAGGACTTCCCAGCAGGCGTCGAGGTCGTCGGCGATGCGCGCGGCGTTCAGCTCCAGTTTGCCGATGCCTTTCAGGCTGGCTTCGTAGGCGATGACGCTGTGAGCGAAGCCCACGCCCAGGTTGCGCAGCACGGTGGAGTCGGTCAGGTCGCGCTGCCAGCGGGAGATCGGCAGTTTGCTGGCCAGGTGCTGGAGCAGGGCGTTGGCGATACCCAGGTTGCCTTCGGAGTTCTCGAAGTCGATCGGGTTGACCTTGTGCGGCATGGTCGAGGAGCCGATCTCGCCAGCGATGGTCTTCTGCTTGAAGTAGCCCAGGGAGATGTAACCCCAGATGTCGCGGTCGAAGTCGATGAGGATGGTGTTGAAGCGCGCGACGGCGTCGAACAGCTCGGCGATGTAGTCGTGCGGCTCGATCTGGGTGGTGTACGGGTTCCAGCTCAGGCCGAGGTCGCCTTCGATGAACGCGCGGGCGTTGGCTTCCCAATCCACTTGCGGGTAGGCGGACAGGTGGGCGTTGTAGTTGCCCACGGCGCCGTTGATCTTGCCGAGCAACTCGACCGAAGCGACTTGCTTGATCTGGCGCTCCAGGCGGTAGACAACGTTGGCCAGTTCCTTGCCCAAGGTGGTCGGGGAGGCCGGCTGGCCGTGGGTGCGCGAGAGCATCGGCACGTCGGCGAACTTCACCGCGAGCTCGCGGATGGAGTCGGCGATCTGGCGCATCAGCGGCAGCAGCACGGTGTCACGGCCTTCGCGCAGCATCAGGGCGTGGGACAGGTTGTTGATGTCCTCGGACGTGCAGGCGAAGTGGATGAACTCGCTGACCTTGGCCAGTTCCGGCAGCTTGGCGGCTTGCTCCTTGAGCAGGTACTCCACGGCTTTCACGTCGTGGTTGGTGGTGCGCTCGATGTCCTTGATGCGCTGCGCGTGCTCCAGTTGGAAGTCATCGGCCAATTGGTTCAGCAGGGCGTTGGCTTCGGCGGAGAAGGGCGCGACCTCAGGAATGCCGGCGTGGGCGGCGAGACGCTGGAGCCAGCGGACCTCCACCAGGACGCGGAATCGGATCAGGCCGTATTCGCTGAAAATCGGACGCAGGGCGCTGGTCTTGCTGCCGTAACGGCCGTCAACGGGGGATACCGCGGTAAGGGAGGAAAGCTGCATGGGGCGTTCTCGTAGCTGTCGGTCAACGAAAAGGGCGCACATCATACACGAATGGCGCGAACCGGTCGCCCTTGCGGCGACCGGAAGGGCGTGCTTCAGCCGCGCAGCAGAGGGCGCAACTCGTCGAGCATCTTCCGCCGGCCGAACAGCATCTGCCAGCGGTTGCCGCCGAGCTGTCGCCACAGGCGCGCGGAGCGAATGCCGGCCAGCAGGAGGGCGCGGATGCGCGCGGCGTTGGCGTTGATCTGCAGGTGGCGCATGTCTCCGTGCACCTGGATACGCTGGCGGAAGGTGCTCAGGGTGTCCTGGTAGAGGCCGGCACAGGAGGCGATGACGTTCTCGTGGACCAGCCCGAAGTGCTGGACCTGCTGCTGGATCTGGTCGAGGCGAGTGCCCATGATGTCGAGCATGTCGGGACGCTTGTTCAACTGGCGTTCCAGGCCGATCAGCGCCAGGGCGTAGCGCAGCGGTTCGCGCTGCAGGCTGTTGGGGTCGCGCTCGAGGGCGCTGACCAGGGCGCGGAAGCCCTCGCGCAGGTTGGCGGTGTCGCCACCGTAGACGTCCAGGGTGGTTTTCGGGTCGCGCACCAGCAGGCTGCCGAGCATGCAGCCCAGCGGCGCCTCGGGGATCTGCCCGGTGCGGGCGAGGCGGTCTACCAGGGCGGCGGCTTCGAAGACGCCGGAAAGGGCGATGATCTGGTCGTGCAGATCGCTCATGTACGGTCCTTAGCGAACGCGGGTTCAGCGGATTCGATGACGCCACCGCCGAGGCAGATCTCGCCGTCATAGAAGACGACGGACTGGCCCGGAGTCACGGCGCGCTGCGGCTCGTCGAAGACGGCGCGGTAGCCGTTCGCGGTGCGCTCCAGTACGCAGTCCTGGTCGGCCTGGCGGTAGCGCACCTTGGCGCGCAGGGCCTTGGGCTGGTCCAGGTCGATGGGGTTGACCCAATAGATGTGCGATGCGTGCAGGGCGCGGGAGAACAGCCATGGGTGGTCGTTGCCCTGGCCAACGACCAGGACGTTGCGAGCCAGATCCTTCTCCAGTACGTACCAGGGGCTGTCGTCGGCATTCTTCAGGCCGCCGATGCCCAGGCCCTGGCGCTGGCCGATGGTGTGGTACATCAGGCCGACGTGCTTGCCGATGACGGTGCCATCGGTGGTTTCGATGTCGCCCGGCTGGGCCGGCAGGTACTGCTTGAGGAAGTCGCTGAAACGACGCTCGCCGATGAAGCAGATGCCGGTGGAGTCCTTCTTCTTCGCGGTGGCCAGGCCGTATTTCTCGGCGATGGCGCGGACTTCGGGCTTTTCCAGTTCGCCGACCGGGAACAGGGTCTTGCCGATCTGCTCGCCGCCCACGGCGTGGAGGAAGTAGCTCTGGTCCTTGTTCGGGTCCAGACCCTTGAGTAGCTCGCTGCGGCCGTCGATGTCGCGGCGGCGCACATAGTGGCCGGTGGCGATCAGGTCTGCGCCCAGGGCGAGGGCGTAGTCGAGGAAGGCTTTGAACTTGATCTCGCGGTTGCAGAGGATATCCGGATTCGGCGTGCGGCCGGCCTTGTACTCCTCGAGGAAGTGCTCGAAGACGTTGTCCCAGTATTCCGCGGCGAAGTTGGCGGTGTGCAGTTTGATACCGATTCGGTCGCAGACCGCCTGGGCGTCGGCCAGGTCGGTCATGGCGGTGCAATATTCGGTGCCGTCGTCCTCTTCCCAGTTCTTCATGAACAGGCCTTCCACCTGGTAACCCTGCTCCTTGAGGAGGAGGGCGGAGACGGAGGAGTCCACGCCGCCGGACATGCCGACGATGACGCGGGTGTTCTGCGGGGCTTTCAGGGAGTCAGACATGGTGGCGCATCACGGGTGCAGGTAAAGGCGGGGATTCTACCAGAGCCGAGCGGCAGAGGCTCAGTCTCGGATCAGCGCCAGCGGGAAGCGTTCGCCTTCCAGGTAGTCGTCGATACAGCGCAGGACCAGGTGGCTGCGCCAGCGCCCAGGCTGTGCGGCGAGTTCTTCGCGGGTCATCCAGCGGGCGCCGAGGATGCCGTCGTCCAGTGCGCGCTCGGGGTGGTGGCGCACAGGGCGGGCTGCAAAGCAGACGCGCTGGTAGGTCACGCCGTTGCTCGGCGCGGTGTACAGGTAGATGCCGGTGACGGCGCTCAGCTCCACGTCCCAGCCGGTCTCCTCGAGGGTTTCGCGCACGGCGGCCTCGAGTAGTGTTTCGTTGGCTTCCAGGTGGCCGGCGGGCTGGTTGAAGACCTGTTTTTTGTCAGCGGACATTTCTTCCACGAGCAGGAAGCGGCCCTGGTCTTCGACGATAGTGGCGACGGTGACGTGTGCTAGCCAGCGCATGGGTATGGATTCCCCTTCGGAGGATTGAAAAGTCGCGAGTTTAACGTTGCCGGGCATGGAAAGCAGAACCCCCGGGAAGGCCCGGGGGTTCTGGTGTCACACGAAACGGTTTACGCCAGTGCGTCGATCGCGGCGTTGAAGGTCGCGCTCGGGCGCATGACCTGGCTGGTCAGCTCCGGGTTGGAACGGTAGTAGCCGCCGATATCCGCCGGCTTGCCCTGCACGCCGTTCAGTTCCGCGACGATGGCCGCTTCCTTCTCGGTCAGTGTCTTGGCCAGGGAGGCAAAGTGAGCCTTCAGTTCGGCATCGTCGTTCTGCTCGGCCAGGGCCTGGGCCCAGTACATGGCCAGGTAGAAGTGGCTGCCGCGGTTGTCGATCTCACCGATCTTGCGCGACGGCGACTTGTTGTTGTCGAGCAGCTTGCCGGTGGCGATGTCCAGGGTCTTGCCCAGTACCTTGGCCTTGGCGTTGTCGGTCTTGATGCCTTCTTCTTCGAAGGAGACGGCCAGGGCCAGGAACTCGCCCAGGGAATCCCAGCGCAGGTAGTTCTCTTCCACCAGTTGCTGTACGTGTTTCGGAGCCGAGCCGCCGGCGCCGGTTTCGTACATGCCGCCGCCCGCCATGAGCGGAACGATGGACAGCATCTTGGCCGAGGTGCCCAGCTCCATGATCGGGAACAGGTCGGTCAGGTAGTCGCGCAGGACGTTGCCGGTCACCGAGATAGTGTCCAGGCCGCGCATCTGGCGCTCCATGCTGGTGCGGATGGCTTCGTTGTAGCCTTTGATGCTGATGTCCAGGCCGGTCAGGTCGTGGTCCTTCAGGTACAGCTCGACCTTCTTGCGCAGCTCGTTGTCGTGGGCGCGTTCCGGGTCCAGCCAGAAGATGGCCGGGGTGTTCGAGGCGCGGGCGCGTGTGACGGCCAGCTTGACCCAATCGCGGATCGGGGCGTCCTTGGTCTGGCAGGCGCGCCAGATGTCGCCGGCCTGCACTTCGTGCTGCATCAGGACCTTGCCGTCGGCATCGACGACGCGCATCACGCCGTCAGCTTCCAGTTCGAAGGTCTTGTCGTGGGAGCCGTACTCCTCGGCCTTCTGCGCCATCAGGCCGACGTTCGGTACGCTGCCCATGGTGGTCGGGTCGAACGCGCCGTTGGTTTTGCAGAAGTTGATCATTTCCTGGTAGATGCGGGCGTAGGTGCTTTCCGGCATTACCGCTTTGGTGTCTTTCTGCTTGCCGTCCTTGCCCCACATCTGACCCGAGTTGCGGATCATGGCCGGCATGGAGGCGTCGACGATCACGTCGCTGGGGATGTGCAGGTTGGTGATGCCTTTGACCGAGTCGACCATCGCCATTTCCGGGCGGTGGCTGTACACCTCGTGGATGTCATGCAGGATTTCTTCCTGCTGCGAGGCCGGCAGCGACTTGATCTTGTCATAGACGCTGGAGATGCCGTTGTTCGGGTTCACGCCCAGCTCTTCGAACAGCTGGCCGTATTTCTCGAACACGTCCTTGTAGTAGACGGTGACGGCATGGCCGAAGACGATCGGGTGGGAGATCTTCATCATGGTGGCCTTGACGTGCAGGGACCACATGACGCCGGTTTCCTTGCAGTCCTGCAGGGTTTTCTCGAAGAAGGCGCGCAGTTTGCTGCAGCTCATGAACATGCTGTCGAGGACTTCGCCGTCCTGCATCTTCAGGGTCTTCTTGGTCTCGACCTTGCCGTCCTTGCCGACGAATTCGATGCGGACTTCACCGGCCTTCGGAATGGTGACCGACTGTTCGCTGGAGAAGAAGTCGCCGCCACGCATGTAGTCGGCGTGGGAGCGCGAGGCCATGCTCCACTTGCCCATGCTGTGCGGGTGCTTGCGGGCGTAGGCTTTCACGGCGGCCGGAGCGCGGCGGTCGGAGTTGCCTTCACGCAGGACCGGGTTCACGGCGCTGCCCAGTACCTTGGCGTAGCGGGCGCGGGTGTCTTTTTCTTCGTCGGTCTGCGGGTCTTCCGGGAAGTCCGGAACGGCGTAGCCCAGCTTCTGCAGTTCGGCGATGGCGCCCTTGAGCTGGGGTACCGAGGCCGAGATGTTCGGCAGCTTGATAATGTTGGCTTTGGGGTCGGTGGCCAGTTGGGCCAGGTAGGCCAGATCGTCTTCGATCGCCTTGTCGCCGAGCTTGTCAGCGAAGGAGGCCAGGATACGGCCCGAAAGAGAGATGTCGCGGGTCTCGACGTCGATGCCGGCGGAAGCGGCAAAGGCTTTTACGATGGGAAGAAGCGAATAGGTGGCAAGGGCGGGTGCTTCGTCGGTGAAGGTGTAGGTGATCTTCGAGCGGATGGACATCTCGTTCTAACTCTCTTCTTTGCTGGGCGCGCACAGAGTCTCGAATCGCGTTGGTACACGCTTGCGTTCAACGAAGTGGTTGACCGACCTTCGAGATTTGCCGCGGGGATATTGGGGCGCCAGTAGAGCGTTGTACGGCGGGATCCTGGTGGGGACGTGCGCCGCTGCGAGGAGAGAGTCTGGTCCCAGACTGCTCGGACCTCGATGACCATTAAGTCATGCCGGCCAGTATACCACCCTAAAGGCAGGGTGAAGCGCGTCCCTTTTTTAGACTAAGGAATGATGTGGTTCGATTACCGACTTGTGAGCTACCCTCAGTGGCTGCAAGAGGGTTTCAACCAAAAAGCGGAGTTCAGCATGGGATACCAAAAGATCCAGGTGCCGGCCGGTGACAAAATCACCGTCAACGCCGACATGTCCTTGAATGTACCGAAGAACCCGATCATTCCCTTCATCGAAGGCGATGGCATCGGTGTCGATATCAGTCCGGTCATGATCAAGGTCGTCGACGCTGCCGTCGAGAAAGCCTACAAGGGCGACCGCAAGATCGCATGGATGGAAGTCTACGCCGGCGAAAAGGCCACGCAGGTCTATGACCAGGACACCTGGCTGCCCCAGGAGACCCTGGATGCCGTTCGCGATTACGTCGTCTCCATCAAGGGCCCGCTGACCACGCCGGTGGGGGGAGGCATCCGTTCCCTGAACGTGGCATTGCGCCAGCAGCTCGACCTTTATGTCTGTCTGCGCCCGGTGCGCTGGTTCGAAGGCGTACCGAGCCCGGTGAAGAAGCCCGGCGACGTGGATATGGTGATTTTCCGCGAGAACTCCGAAGACATCTATGCCGGCGTCGAGTGGAAGGCCGGCTCTCCCGAAGCGCAGAAGATCATCAAGTTCCTCACCGAGGAAATGGGTGTCAAGAAGATCCGCTTCACCAACGACTGCGGCATCGGCATCAAGCCGGTTTCCCAGGAAGGCACCAAGCGCTTGGTGCGCAAGGCCCTGCAGTACGCCGTGGACAATGACCGCAGCTCGGTCACCATCGTCCACAAGGGCAATATCATGAAGTTCACGGAGGGTGCGTTCAAGGACTGGGGCTATGAAGTGGCCCGCGACGAGTTCGGCGCCCAGTTGCTCGACGGCGGTCCGTGGATGCAGTTCAAGAACCCCACTACTGGCAGGAATATCGTGGTGAAGGATGTGATCGCCGACGCCATGCTGCAGCAGATCCTGCTGCGTCCCGCCGAATACGACGTCATTGCCACCCTCAACCTGAACGGTGACTACCTCTCTGATGCCCTGGCGGCGGAAGTGGGCGGCATTGGCATCGCGCCGGGGGCCAACCTGTCCGATTCGGTGGCCATGTTCGAGGCGACCCATGGTACTGCTCCCAAGTATGCAGGACTGGACAAGGTCAATCCGGGCTCGGTGATCCTCTCTGCCGAGATGATGCTGCGCCACATGGGCTGGCCGGAAGCTGCCGACCTGATCATCGATGGCGTGAACGGCGCGATCGCCGCCAAGACCGTGACCTACGATTTTGAGCGACTGATGGATGGCGCCAAGCTGCTGTCGTGCTCCGAGTTCGGCGACGCGATCATCGCCAAGATGTAACTGGGTGATTCTTCGTCCATGAAAAAGGCCGGCTAAATGCCGGCCTTTTTCGTTTCGTCTGATCCTTGACGAATCAGGCTTCCGCCGTGAGGTTCTCTACCTCGCTGCTCGGAGCAGTCTGCGCGGATGGGGTGGATGCATTGGCGTTGACGGGCTGGATGTTCACCGCGTGCAACCCCTTCGGACCTTGCAGGATCTCGAAACTGACGGGTTGGCCGGCCTTGAGTGTCTTGTAGCCATCCATCTGGATTGCCGAGTAATGAGCAAACAGGTCCTCATCTCGGCCATCAGCCAGGATGAAACCGTAGCCCTTGGCGTTGTTGAACCACTTGACCTTACCGCTAAGCATGCTGATATCCCTCTGCAAAGGACTCCATCGCTGGAGTATCATCCACTACTATTCCGCTATGCCTTTTTTCTAAAGACTGGCGTCCGGAACTCCTGATACCCTCCGGGGGTATCCTTTGGTTGTAACACCCTTTTGCCGTTAGTCAAGGCGGCGTCGTCTGGGCCTGAGAGGCGATTCAAACTCCGGTCGGCCCACTCATTCACCCACTCGCAAAGCTTTTATTCCAGCATGCATGCAAGTAGCCAGATTCGACTAACATTCAATCAGGACCGCCCGGATCCATCGGAAGACGACGGCGCGGGGCTGGCGGTTGAAGAAGCCAAGCCTGCCCTGAAGGCGCCGTCCATGTATCGGGTCATCATGTTCAATGATGATTACACCCCGATGGATTTCGTGGTTGAGGTGCTCGAGCTGTACTTCAACATGAACCGCGAGCAGGCGACGAAGGTCATGTTGACTGTGCATACCCAGGGCAAGGCGCACTGCGGGACCTTTACCCGCGATGTTGCGGAAACCAAAGCCATGCAGGTCAATCAATATGCGAGGGAGAGCCAGCATCCACTGTTGTGCGAAATTGAGATAGAAGGTTGATGCGGATGTTTGGGAGCGAGGTGAAGTCATGTTGAATCGAGAGCTCGAAGTCACCCTCAATCTCGCCTTCAAGGAGGCGCGGGCGAAGCGGCATGAGTTCATGACCGTTGAGCACTTGCTGTTGGCGCTTCTTGATAATGAGGCTGCCGCGACGGTTCTGAAGGCGTGCGGTGCGAATCTGGACAAGCTGCGGCGAGACCTGCAGGAGTTCATCGATTCCACTACACCGCTGATCCCCCAGCACGATGAGGATCGTGAGACCCAGCCGACCCTGGGCTTCCAGCGTGTCCTGCAGCGGGCCGTATTCCACGTGCAGAGTTCCGGCAAGCGCGAAGTCACCGGCGCCAACGTGCTGGTCGCCATCTTCAGCGAACAGGAAAGCCAGGCGGTGTTCCTGCTCAAGCAGCAGAGCGTTGCGCGGATCGACGTGGTCAACTACATCGCCCATGGTATCTCCAAGGTGCCGGGCCATGCCGAGCATCAGGACAGCGAGCAGGAGATGCAGGACGAGGAGGGTGGCGAGTCGTCCACTTCCAGCCACCCGCTGGATGCCTATGCCAGCAACCTGAATGACCTCGCGCGCCAGGGGCGCATCGACCCGCTGGTCGGGCGCGAGTCGGAAGTCGAGCGCGTTGCGCAGATCCTGGCCCGTCGCCGCAAGAACAACCCTCTGCTGGTGGGTGAGGCGGGCGTTGGCAAGACTGCCATCGCCGAAGGTCTGGCCAAGCGCATCGTTGATGGCCAGGTGCCTGACCTGCTGTCCGACAGTGTCGTCTACTCCCTGGACCTGGGTGCGCTGCTGGCGGGCACCAAGTATCGAGGCGACTTCGAGAAGCGCTTCAAGGCGCTGCTCAACGAGCTGCGCAAGCGCCCGCATGCGGTGCTGTTCATCGACGAGATCCACACCATCATCGGCGCCGGTGCGGCGTCGGGTGGGGTAATGGATGCGTCCAACCTGCTGAAACCGCTGCTGTCGTCCGGTGAGATACGCTGCATCGGGTCGACCACGTTCCAGGAATTCCGTGGCATCTTCGAGAAGGATCGCGCGCTGGCTCGTCGCTTCCAGAAAGTCGATGTCACCGAGCCGTCCGTCGAGGATACCTTCGGCATCCTGAAGGGCCTGAAACCTCGCTTCGAGCAGCATCACCACATCGAGTACAGCGATGAAGCGCTGCGTGCCGCCGCCGAGCTGGCCGCCCGTTACATCAACGACCGGCACATGCCGGACAAGGCCATCGACGTGATCGACGAGGCGGGCGCCTACCAGCGCCTGCAGCCGGAAGAGAAGCGTGTGAAGCGTATCGAAGTGCCGCAGGTTGAGGATATCGTCGCGAAGATCGCGCGGATTCCGCCCAAGCACGTTTCAAGCTCTGACAAGGAGCTTCTGCGCAACCTTGAGCGCGACCTGAAGCTGACCGTGTTCGGTCAGGCCGCGGCCATCGAGTCGCTGTCCACTGCCATCAAGCTGTCACGCGCCGGTCTCAAGTCCCCGGACAAGCCCGTCGGCTCCTTCCTGTTCTCCGGCCCGACCGGGGTGGGCAAGACCGAGGTGGCTCGCCAGTTGGCCAAGGCGCTAGGTGTGGAGCTGGTGCGCTTCGACATGTCCGAGTACATGGAGCGGCATACCGTGTCCCGTCTGATCGGCGCCCCTCCGGGCTACGTCGGTTTCGACCAGGGTGGCCTGCTGACCGAGGCCATCACCAAGACGCCGCACTGCGTGCTGCTGCTGGATGAGATCGAGAAGGCGCATCCGGAAGTCTTCAACCTGCTGCTGCAGGTGATGGACCACGGCACCCTCACCGACAACAACGGACGCAAGGCGGACTTCCGCAACGTCATCCTGATCATGACCACCAACGCTGGCGCGGAAACCGCGGCGCGGGCCTCCATTGGCTTCACGCAGCAGGACCACTCCACCGATGCCATGGAAGTGATCAAGAAGAGCTTCACGCCGGAGTTCCGCAACCGTCTGGACACCATCATCCAGTTTGGTCGCCTGAGTCACGAGACCATCAAGAGCATCGTCGACAAGTTCCTCACAGAACTGCAGGCGCAGCTCGAGGACAAGCACGTACAGATCGAGGTCAGCGATGCGGCACGCGGCTGGCTGGCGGACAAGGGCTACGATCCGCAGATGGGGGCTCGTCCGATGGCGCGGCTGATCCAGGACAAGATCAAGCGGCCCCTGGCCGAGGAGATCCTGTTCGGCGAGCTGGCCGAGCACGGCGGTGTGGCCCACGTCGATCTGAAGGATGGCGAGCTGGCCTTCGAATTCGAAGTGATCGCCGCGGAACCGGCCTGACGCTGCTCATACCTGAGTGCAAACGAAAACGCCCGGCAATGCCGGGCGTTTTTCTGTGTGCCGGACTTTGCCGGCACCTACCGTCTGTCAACGAGCGCGGTAGGTGATGCGACCCTTGGACAGGTCGTAGGGCGTCAGTTCAACGCGAACTTTGTCGCCGGTCAGGATGCGGATGTAGTTCTTGCGCATCTTCCCGGAGATGTGCGCGGTAACGACGTGCCCGTTCTCCAACTCCACGCGGAACATGGTGTTGGGCAGGGTGTCGACGACAGTGCCTTCCATTTCGAAGCTGTCTTCTTTCGACATGCAGTAGAACCCTCGGTATCTATGGTTGCCTGAAGTTTCAGGGCATTAAAAAAGGCACACATTGTGCCTGAAATCGCCCCACAACGCCAATGGGTGTTTTCGCCTCAGTTCAGTGCCACCCAGCGCTGGTTCACGAAAAGCTCGATCGGACGGTACTGGGTCTTGTAGTTCATCTTTCGGCAATTCTTGATCCAGTAGCCCAGATAGACCGCGTGCAGGTTCAGGCGCTCGGTTTCGGCGACCTGCCAGAGGATGGCGAATCGCCCGAGACTGCGACGCTCCTCGTCCGGATCGTAGAAGGTATAGACAGCGGAGAGGCCGTTGGGCAGGACGTCGGTCACGGCGACTGCTAGCAGTCGGCCGTGGAGGCGGAATTCGAAGAAGCAGCTGAATGGCAGGTCGCGCACCAGGAAGGTGGCGAACTGATCGCGGCTGGGTGGGTACATGTCTCCATCGGCGTGGCGCTGCTCGATGTAGCGCATATAGAGCGCGTAGTACTCCTCGGTGAAAGCGGGGCGCTTGCGGATGACTTCCAGGTCGGCGTTGCGCTTGATGATGCGCTTCTGCTGGCGGTTCGGCTGGAAGCCGGCGGCCGGAATGCGTGCCGGGATGCACGCCGTGCAGTGCTGGCAGTGTGGCCGGTAGAGGTGCTCGCCGCTGCGCCGGAATCCAATCTCTGAGAGCGAGGCGTACAATTGCGCGTCCATGGGCTGGCTGGGGTCGAGGAACAGGGTGGTGGCCTGCTCCTCGGGCAGATAGCTGCATGGATGCGGTTGTGTGGCGTAAAACTTCAGGCGGGCGAGCTCGGTCATCTTCAACCCCTGCGAGGTCCCTCAGGCAAGTTTAAGACAGGCTGAGCGGGTCCGCCTGCGAAGTCCAGTCCTGTAGCGGTGTTTCGTCGAGATGACGGCGCAGGTAGCTGGCGAATTCGCGGCGAGAAATGGCTCGAGCGCCGAAGCTGTGCAGGTGCTGGGTCGGCATCTGGCAGTCGATCAGCACGAAGCCGGCAGTCTTGAGGCGTTGCACGAGGGCGACGAAGGCGACCTTGGAGGCATTGTCCGCGCGGCTGAACATGGACTCGCCGAAGAACAGGCGACCGATGGCCAATCCGTAAAGTCCGCCGACCAGCTCCTTGCCATGCCAGGCTTCCGCCGAATGGGCGATGCCCAGGCGGTGCAGCTGGCAATAGGCGTCCTGCATCGGCGTGGTGATCCAGGTGCCGTCGGCATAATCGCGCGGGCCTGCGCAGCCATGGATGACCTGTTCGAAGGCCTGGTCGATGGTGACCTGATACTGCTTCTGGCGAATGAACTTGGTAAGGCTGCGGGAGACATGCAGCTCTTCAGGGAACAGCACGGTGCGCGGGTCGGGCGACCACCAGAGGATTGGCTGGCCATCCTGGTACCAGGGGAAGCAGCCGTGGCGGTAAGCCTGGATCAGTCGCTGCGGGTTGAGGTCTCCGCCGGCTGCCAGCAAGCCGTTGGGCTCATGCAGGGCCTTGTCGAGGGGGGGGAAGTCGAAATTGCTGCGAGAAAGCCACTTGAGCATAGGGAAGAGGGGAGGGTGAGCCTCCCCTTGCGCCGATCAGTTGTCGTCGAGGTACTTTTCGGCGTCCAGGGCAGCCATGCAGCCGGCGCCGGCCGAAGTAATCGCCTGGCGGTAGACGTGGTCGGCCACGTCGCCGGCCGCGAAGACACCGTCGATGCTGGTCAGGGTTGCATTGCCTTCGGCGCCGCCCTTGATCTTCAGGTAGCCGTCATGCATTTCCAGCTGGCCCTTGAACAGGTCGGTGTTGGGCTTGTGGCCAATGGCGATGAATACGCCGGCGAGGTCCAGCTGACGAGTTTCGCCGCTGTCGACATCCTTCAGGCGAACGCCGATCACGCCCATGTTGTCGCCCAGCACTTCGTCCAGGGTTGTGTTCCAGTGCAGGCGCACGTTGCCGTTCCTGGCCTTCTCGAACAGCTTGTCCTGCAGGATCTTCTCCGAGCGCAGCTTGTCGCGGCGGTGGATCAGGTGGACTTCCTTGGCGATGTTGGACAGGTACAGCGCCTCTTCCACGGCGGTGTTGCCGCCGCCGACCACGCAGACGACCTGGTTGCGGTAGAAGAAGCCATCGCAGGTGGCGCAGGCGGAAACGCCCTTGCCCATGAAGGCTTCTTCCGACGACATGCCCAGGTACTGGGCCGAGGCACCGGTGGCGATGATCAGTGCGTCGCAGGTATAGGTGCCGCTGTCTCCCTTGAGGGTGAAGGGTTTCTGCTGCAACTCGGCGGTGTGGATGTGGTCGTAGACGATCTCGGTATCGAAACGCTTGGCGTGCTGCTCCATGCGCTGCATCAGGGCGGGGCCGGTCAGGCCCTCGACGTCGCCGGGCCAGTTGTCGACCTCGGTGGTGGTGGTCAGCTGGCCGCCGGGCTGGATGCCGGTGATGACAACAGGCTTGAGGTTGGCGCGCGCGGCGTACACGGCCGCGGTGTAGCCCGCGGGGCCGGAGCCCAGGATGATCAGGCGCGAATGCTTGACTTCACTCATAAAAAGACTCCATAAGCCTTTGTCACGTAAGAGAATGCATGCTCCAATTGAGCAGCCGCAAAGCGGTGTTGGGCTATGCTACACCGAACCCCGGAAAGCCGGCAAAAGCGCAGTCGGACACGCCCGGGTTCGCTGGCATCGGCCGGCCAAAGCCGTACAATAGGCCCGTTTCGCGGTCCAACGACTCTCGGACGCGCGTATAGCGCAGGAATAGAAGCGTTTTGAAGGACACCACAGCAAGCCATGCCGCCGCCTGGCGCCAGCAACTGCACTACCGCCTGAAGGAAGGGGCTCTGATCGCGCTTGGCGCGCTCTGCCTTTACCTGTGGATGGCGCTGCTCACCTACGATTCCTCCGATCCGGGCTGGAGCCACTCCAGTCACGTCGAGCAGGTGCAGAATGCGGCCGGCCGCCTGGGCGCGCTGAGCGCCGACATCCTGTTCATGGTGCTGGGCTATTTCGCCTACCTGTTCCCGCTGCTGCTGGCGGTGAAGACCTATCAGGTCTTCCGCAAGCGGCACATGCCCTGGGAGTGGAGCGGTTGGCTGTTCTCCTGGCGCCTGATCGGCCTGGTGTTCCTGGTCCTGTCCGGCTCCGCGCTGGCGTACATCCATTTCCACACCAGCGGTGCCCATATGCCGGCTACGGCTGGCGGCGCCCTGGGTGAGAGCCTGGGTCAGCTGGGTATCAACGCCTTGAACGTGCAGGGCAGCACGCTGCTGTTCCTGGCGCTGTTCCTGTTCGGCATGACGGTCTTCGCCGACCTCTCCTGGTTCAAGGTGATGGACGTTACCGGCAAGATCACCCTGGATCTCTTCGAGCTGATTCACAACGCCACCAACCGTTGGTGGAGCGCTCGCAGTGAGCACAAGCAGCTCGTCGCCCAGTTGCGTGAAGTCGACGAGCGCGTGGCTGAAGTCGCTGCGCCCATCGTTGCTGACCGTCGCGAGCAGGCCAAGGTCAAGGAGCGTCTGATCGAGCGTGAGGAAGCGCTGGTCAAGAGCGTGCAGGAGCGCGAGAAGCGCGTGGCGCCGAAGATCGACGTCCCGCCGCCGCCCGCCAAGCCGGCCGAGCCGAGCAAGCGCGTGCTGAAAGAGAAGCAGGCGCCGCTATTCGTCGATACCGCTGTGGAAGGCACGCTGCCACCGCTGTCGATCCTCGACCCGGCCTCGGAGAAGAAGCAGAGCTACTCCCCCGAGTCTCTGGAGGCCATGTCGCGCCTGCTGGAGATCAAGCTCAAGGAGTTCGGCGTCGAAGTTATCGTCGAGTCCGTGCATCCGGGCCCGGTGATCACCCGTTTCGAGATTCAGCCGGCCGCCGGCGTAAAAGTCAGCCGCATCTCCAACCTGGCCAAGGACCTGGCGCGCTCGCTGGCGGTGATCAGCGTGCGGGTGGTGGAAGTCATCCCGGGCAAGACCACCGTCGGCATCGAGATTCCCAACGAGGACCGGCAGATGGTGCGCTTCTCCGAAGTGCTGATGACGCCGGAATACGATGAGCACAAGTCCACCGTTCCACTGGCTCTCGGTCACGACATTGGCGGCAATCCGATCATTACCGACCTGGCAAAGATGCCGCACCTGCTGGTCGCCGGCACCACCGGTTCCGGTAAGTCGGTAGGCGTGAACGCCATGTTGCTGTCGATCCTGTTCAAGTCCACGCCCGAAGAGGCGCGGTTGATCATGATCGACCCGAAGATGCTGGAACTGTCGATCTACGAAGGCATTCCGCACCTGCTCTGCCCCGTGGTCACCGACATGAAGGAGGCCGCCAACGCGCTGCGCTGGAGCGTCGCTGAGATGGAGCGGCGCTACAAGCTGATGGCGGCCATGGGCGTGCGTAACCTCGCCGGCTTCAACCGCAAGGTGAAGGACGCCGAGGAGGCCGGCACGCCGCTGACCGACCCGCTGTACCGCCGCGAGAGCATGGAAGACGAAGCGCCGCTGCTGCAGACCCTGCCGACCATCGTGGTGGTGGTCGACGAATTCGCCGACATGATGATGATCGTCGGCAAGAAGGTCGAAGAGCTGATCGCCCGTATCGCCCAGAAGGCGCGTGCGGCAGGCATTCACCTGATCCTGGCGACCCAGCGTCCGTCGGTCGACGTGATCACCGGCCTGATCAAGGCGAACATCCCGACTCGTATCGCGTTCCAGGTATCCAGCAAGATCGACTCGCGCACCATCCTCGACCAGGGTGGCGCCGAGCAATTGCTGGGCCACGGTGACATGCTCTACCTGCCGCCGGGTACCGGCCTGCCGATCCGCGTCCATGGCGCCTTCGTCTCCGATGACGAAGTGCACCGCGTCGTCGAGGCGTGGAAGCTGCGTGGCGCGCCGAACTACATCGAGGACATCCTTGCCGGCGCCGAAGAGGGCGGTGGCGGCTCGTTCGAAGGCGGCGGCGGTGGCGAAGGCAGCGAGGGTAGTGAGGATGATCCGCTCTACGACGAAGCCGTGCGCTTCGTGACCGAAAGCCGCCGGGCTTCGATCTCCGCCGTGCAGCGCAAGCTGAAGATCGGTTACAACCGCGCCGCGCGGATGATCGAGGCGATGGAGATGGCCGGTGTGGTCACCCCGATGAATACCAATGGCTCGCGCGAAGTGATCGCGCCGGCCCCGATCCGTGATTGATTCGACTTCGAGGAATTCGATGCGTCTGATCCGCCTGTTGTTCGTTGCTGCACTGGCTGTAGCCGGTGTCCAGGTTCATGCCGACGAAGCCGCTGCGCAGCGCTTGAGCGGGATGCTCACCAAAGCCCAGACCATGACCGCGCGCTTCTCCCAGTTGACCCTGGATGGCAGCGGCACCCGTCTGCAGGAAACCGCTGGCACCCTGGGCCTCAAGCGCCCCGGCCTGTTCCGCTGGCACACCGACGCGCCGAACGAGCAGTTGCTGATTTCCAACGGCGAGAAGATCTGGCTGTACGACCCGGACCTGGAGCAGGTGACCATCCAGAAGCTCGACCAGCGCCTGACCCAGACGCCGGCGCTGCTGCTCTCCGGCGACGTGTCGAAGATCGGCCAGAGCTTCGACATTACTGCCAAGGACGGTGGCAACGTGGTCGACTTCACCCTCAAGCCGAAGTCCAGGGACACCCTGTTCGACAGCCTGCGGATTTCCTTCCGTAGTGGTGTGGTGAATGACATGCAGCTGATCGACAGCGTCGGCCAGCGCACCAACATCCTGTTCTTCGACGTGAAGATGAACGAGGCGATGGATCCCAAGCAGTTCGTCTTCGAAGTGCCCAAGGGCGTCGACGTCATCCAGGAATGATCGGCGCTCCGCGTCAGCTTTAAGTCATAGGTAAGACCTTGGATCTGTTCCGCTCCGCCCCCGTTTCCCAGCCCCTGGCCGCGCGCCTGCGCGCGACCAGCCTGGACGAGTACGTCGGCCAGGAGCACCTGCTCGCCCGCGGCAAGCCGCTGCGTGAGGCGCTGGAGCAGGGCGCGCTGCACTCGATGATCTTCTGGGGGCCACCCGGGGTCGGCAAGACGACCCTGGCGAAGCTGCTGGCCCAGGTCACCGACGCGCACTTCGAGACCATTTCGGCGGTGCTCTCGGGCGTCAAGGAAATTCGCCAGTCGGTGGAAGTGGCCAAGCAGCACGCCGCGCAGTACGGTCGCCGCACGATTCTCTTCGTCGACGAAGTGCATCGCTTCAACAAGAGTCAGCAGGATGCCTTCCTGCCCTATGTGGAAGACGGCACGCTGATCTTCATCGGCGCGACCACCGAGAACCCGTCCTTCGAGCTGAACAACGCGCTGCTCTCCCGCGCCCGCGTCTACGTGCTGAAAAGCCTGGACGAAGCGGCCCTGCGGCGGCTGGTCGAGCGTGCGCTGAGCGAAGAAAAGGGCCTCGGCAAGCGCAACCTGAGCCTGCCTGACGACAGCTTCGCCATCCTCATGGCTGCGGCCGACGGTGATGGCCGGCGCCTGCTCAACCTGCTGGAGAACGCCTCCGACCTCGCCGAGGATAACGGCGAGATCAGTGCCGAGCTGCTGCAGAACCTGCTGGGCGATTCGCGCCGGCGCTTCGACAAGGGCGGCGAGGCCTTCTACGACCAGATCAGCGCGCTGCACAAGTCGGTGCGAGGTTCCAGTCCCGATGGTGCGCTGTACTGGTATTCGCGCATGCTCGACGGCGGTTGCGATCCGCTGTACATCGCCCGCCGCGTGGTGCGCATGGCCAGCGAGGATATCGGTAATGCCGATCCGCGTGCCCTGACCCTCTGCCTGCACGCCTGGGATGTGCAGGAGCGCCTTGGCAGTCCCGAAGGTGAGTTGGCGATTGCGCAGGCTATCGTGTACCTGGCCTGCGCACCGAAGAGCAATGCCGTCTACAACGCCTACAACACGGCGCGTCGTGACGTGGCGGAGAGCGGTTCGCTGGAAGTGCCGCTGCATCTGCGCAACGCACCGACCAAGCTGATGAAGAACCTGGGCTATGGCGACGAGTACCGCTATGCCCATGATGAGCCGGATGCCTATGCGGCCGGAGAAGATTACTTCCCCGAGTCCATGGAACCGCGCCAGTATTACCAACCCGTGCCGCGCGGGCTCGAACTGAAGATCGGCGAAAAGCTGCGCCATCTGGCCAGCCTCGACAAGGCCAGTTCCCGCCGTCGCAGAAAATCCTGAAGTGGTGCCCGCGAGCGCCGCCTGACACTAGACACGAGAAGACACCATGCTCGATTCCAAACTGGTTCGTACCCAGCCGCAGGAAGTGGCCGAACGCCTGGCCACCCGTGGCTTCATCCTGGACGTGGCGCGCATCGAAGCGCTGGAGAGCCAGCGTAAATCCGTGCAGACCCGCACCGAGACCCTGCAGGCCGAGCGCAACTCGCGTTCCAAGGCCATCGGCCAGGCCATGAAGAACGGTGAAGACGTCGCGCCGCTGAAGGCCGAGGTCAACCGCATGGCCGAGGAGCTGGAGTCCGGCAAGCGCGAGCTGGACGCCATTCAGGTCGAGCTGGACAGCCTGCTGCTGAATATCCCGAACCTGCCCCACGAGTCCGTACCGGTCGGTGCGGACGAAGATGGCAACGTCGAAGTCCGCCGCTGGGGCACCCCGCGCACCTTCGACTTCGAGATCAAGGACCACGTCGCTCTGGGCGAGCAGCACGGCTGGCTGGATTTCGAAACCGCCGCCCGCCTGTCCGGCGCCCGTTTCGCCCTGATGCGCGGCCCAATCGCCCGCCTGCACCGCGCCCTGGCGCAGTTCATGATCGATCTGCATACCCGCGAGCACGGCTACGAAGAGGCCTACACCCCGTATCTGGTGCAGGCTCCGGCGCTCCAGGGCACCGGCCAGTTGCCGAAGTTCGAGGAAGACCTGTTCAAGATCCAGCGAGAAGACGAAGCGGATCTGTACCTGATCCCGACCGCCGAAGTCTCGCTGACCAACATCGTTGCCGGCCAGATCCTCGATGCGAAGGAGCTGCCGCTGAAGTTCGTCGCCCACACGCCCTGCTTCCGCAGCGAGGCCGGCGCGTCGGGTCGTGATACCCGCGGCATGATCCGCCAGCACCAGTTCGACAAGGTCGAGATGGTGCAGATCGTTGAGCCGTCGAAGTCCTGGGAAGCCCTGGAAAGCCTGGTCGGCAACGCCGAGAAGGTCCTCCAGGCTCTGGAGTTGCCGTACCGCGCTCTGGCCCTGTGCACCGGCGACATGGGCTTTGGCGCCGCCAAGACCTATGACCTGGAAGTCTGGGTGCCGAGCCAGGACAAATACCGCGAGATTTCCTCCTGCTCCAACTGCGGCGACTTCCAGGCCCGCCGTATGCAGGCGCGCTACCGCAACCCGGAAACCGGCAAGCCGGAGCTGGTCCACACCCTCAACGGTTCGGGCCTGGCGGTAGGCCGCACCCTGGTCGCCGTGCTGGAAAACTACCAGCAGGCCGACGGTTCGATCCGCGTACCGGAAGTGCTCAAGCCGTACATGGCGGGCATCGAGGTCATCGGCTGAGATGGACTTCCTGCCGCTGTTCCACATCCTGCGCGGACGTCGCGCGCTATTGGTCGGCGGCGGTGATGTCGCACTGCGCAAGGCGCGCCTGCTGAGCGACGCCGGCGCGCTGTTGCGTGTCGTGGCTCCGGAAGTGCATTCCGAGCTGCGCGAGCTGGTCGAGGAGGGCGCGGGCGAGTTGCTCCTGCGTCCTTACGCTCAGGGCGATCTTCAGGACTGCGTGCTGGTCATCGCCGCCACGGACGACGAACCGCTCAATGCGCAGGTTTCCCGCGATGCCAATAAGCGCGGCGTGCCGGTCAACGTGGTCGATGCACCGGCCCTGTGCAGTGTGATCTTCCCGGCGATCGTCGATCGTTCGCCGCTGGTGGTGGCTGTTTCCAGCGGTGGTGATGCGCCGGTGCTCGCGCGTTTACTGCGAGCCAAGCTGGAAACCTGGATTCCGGCGACCTACGGTCAACTCGCCGGCCTCGCCAGCCGCTTCCGCGAACGTGTGAAGCAGCGTCTACCGGACCTGCAGCAGCGCCGGAAATTCTGGGAAGACGTCTTCCAGGGGCCGGTCGCCGAGCGCATGCTCGCCGGCCAGCCGAGCGAGGCCGAGCGCCTGCTGGCGGACAAGCTGGAATCGCCGCAGGCGGAGTCTCGCGGCGAGGTCTATCTGGTCGGCGCCGGGCCAGGCGATCCCGACTTGCTGACTTTCCGCGCCCTGCGCCTGATGCAGCAAGCCGACGTGGTGCTCTACGACCGTCTCGTTGCGCCGGCCATTCTCGAGCTGTGCCGCCGTGACGCGGACCGTCTCTACGTCGGCAAGCGCCGCGCGGACCACGCCGTGCCGCAGGACGAGATCAATCGCAAGCTGGTCGAACTGGCCCAGCAGGGCAAGCGCGTGCTGCGCCTGAAGGGCGGCGATCCGTTCATCTTCGGTCGTGGGGGCGAGGAAATCGACGAGCTGGCGGCCAACGGCATCCCGTTCCAGGTCGTGCCGGGGATTACTGCGGCCAGCGGCTGCGCAGCCTACGCCGGCATTCCGCTGACTCACCGTGACTATGCGCAGTCCGTGCGTTTCGTGACAGGCCACCTGAAGGACGGCAGCACCGACCTGCCGTGGAACGACCTGGTCGCTCCTGGGCAGACGCTGGTGTTCTACATGGGGTTGGTCGGACTGCCGGTCATCTGCGAGCAACTGGTGCGTCATGGCCGTTCTGCCGACACGCCGGCGGCGCTCGTCCAGCAAGGCACCACGGTGCATCAGCGGGTGTTCACCGGCACGCTGGCGAACCTGCCGGCGCTGGTGGCCGAACACGAAGTGCATGCGCCAACCCTGGTGATTGTCGGGGAAGTGGTGCAGCTGCGCGAAAAGCTCGCCTGGTTCGAGGGGCGGCAGTGAAAGCCCTGCGCGTTGCGATCCTGGGTGCGCTATGCGCCTTGGGTTGCTCCGCATTGCCGGCCTCCGCGGCCAGCTTTGATTGCAAGCAGGCCAGCCAGGCTGACGAGAAGGCCATCTGCGCGGATCGTCAGCTCTCGGAGATGGACGTGCAGGTAGCGACGACCTATCGGCTACTGCGCGGCCTGTTCGCCATGGGGGTGCGTGGCAATCTGGGCGACTCTCAGCTCGCCTGGCTCGAACAACGCCGTGCCTGCGGTGCCCAAAAGGCCTGCCTCAAGCAACGCTACCAGGAGTGTCTGGATGCGCTGCAGAAGGTCTACGACGGCATCGACAAACCCATCTGACCCGGCAGTCCTGCAGGGCGGCCGTTCTCCGCGAATCGCGGGCATGGCTCGCTCCTGCAGACTCGGTAGCATCCAATCAGGCGTTACGCGCAATCCCTTTGCCCGGCAGATGTTCCCGCCCATGAGGGCCTGCGAAGTCCTGCAACGGGCCCAGCGGCACGATGCTGGTAGGGTTGATGGTGCGATGGCTGGCGTAGTAGTGGTTCTTGATGTGCTGGAAATCCACGGTTCCGGCAACACCCTCCAGCTGATACAGCTCGCGCAGCCATCCGGAGAGGTTCGGGTAATCCGCCAGGCGCCGCAGGTTGCACTTGAAGTGGCCGTGGTAGACCGCATCGAAACGAATCAGCGTGGTGAACAGGCGCACGTCGGCCTCGGTCAGGTATTCACCAGCCAGGTAGCGCTGCTTGCCCAGGCGCTCTTCCAGCCACTCCAACTCGTTGAACAGTGTCTTGAAGGCCTCTTCATAGGCGTCCTGCGTCGTGGCGAAACCGGCGCGGTACACGCCGTTGTTCACGGCCGGGTAGATGCGCTCGTTGAGTTCGTCGATCTGCGCGCGTAGCGGTTCCGGGTAGAGGTCCAGCGAGTTGCCGGTGATCCCGTCGAAGGCGCTGTTGAACATGCGGATGATCTCCGCCGATTCGTTGCTGACGATGCGTTGCTCGTGCTTGTCCCACAGTACCGGCACCGTGACGCGGCCGGTGTAGTTCGCATCGTCCTTGGTATAGCGCTGGTGAAGGAAGGTCAGGCCATCGAGCTTGTCGCCAGTGGAGCCCAGTGCCTTGTCGAAGGTCCAGCCGTTTTCCAGCATCAGCCAGCTGACTACCGAAACGTCGATCAGCGACTCGAGGCCCTTGAGCTGGCGGTAGATCAGTGTGCGGTGAGCCCACGGGCAGGCCAGGGACACGTAGAGGTGATAGCGCCCGGCTTCGGCGCGAAAGCCGCCATCGCCGCTGGGGCCGGGCTGGCCGTCGGCAGTAACCCAGTTGCGGCGCTGCGCGTTCTCGCGCTGGAAGCGGCCGTCCTTGCTGGTGTCATACCACTGGTCATGCCAGCGGCCATCGATCAACTGTCCCATCTCATTGCTCCAGAAAACGGGGGAGATGGGACCAGTCTATCGGTTACGGCTCGATTGTTTGGTGCAAAAACAGGATTCAAAATATCGACTAAATCGATGTATTTCGCGAAGCCCAGCGCCTATCGGCTTCGACGAAGGCTTTTTCGCGGGACAGTCCCATGGCGCGCAAGGCAAGCGCCATGGTCGCGCGGACGGCCAGTACGCCGTACGCGTCCTCGGCTTCGCCACGCCAGAAGGCGGCCAGATGCGTCGGGTCGAGCGCTTCCGGCTTCACGTGGCGCAGCGGCGACAGCGCCGGCCATTCTTCGTCCCAGACTTCGCCGTCGCGGCAACCATAGAGGTGCGACGTGGCGTCGGGGTTCATCTCGATCTCGCCGCCTTCGCCCTTGATGACGATGGCGTAATCTCCGAGCAGGCGGCTGCCCTCTCGGTGCACTTCCTGGTAACCGGGATGGAAGATGCTTTGCAGTACGCAGGTGGCTCCCAGCGGGTTGATCAGGCGTACCGAGGAATGGATCGGCGAGCGCAGGCCGAGGGTATTGCGCAAGTCGATCATTCGCTGCAGGCGCGGCATCCAGTCCACCAACGGTGCGAAGGCGACGCCGTGGTCATCCAGCGCCCGGCCGACTGCATGCCAATCGCGGCACAGCGGAAGGCCCAGTTGCTCCAGCAAATGCTCAGTGTAGAGGCGGCCGGCCGTATGGGCACCGGCACCGTGCAGCAGGATGCGCGTTCCGCTGCCGCCCAGGCATTTCGCCGCCAGCAGGTACCAGGGCAGGTGGCGTTTCTTGCCGGCGTAGCTGGGCCAGTCCAGATCCACTGCAATGTTCGGTGCATCCAGGCGCGCGCGAACGGCCTCGGTGAAGCCGGCCAGTTCCTCGGCGCTTTCTTCCTTGTGCCGCAGCAACATCAGGAAGGCGCCTAGCTGCGCTTCCTCAACCTGACCGTCGAGGATGAAGCCGAGCGCTTGGCGTGCCTCCTCGCGGGTGAGGCCGCGCGCGCCGCGTTTGCCTTTGCCAAGGATGCGGACGAACTGGGCGAAGGGGTGTTCGGCGGGTGTCTGCAGGACGAGCGGGGATGCGGTCATAGGCAATTGGTCGGCTTCGGCAGGCCGGCGAGCTTGGCGGCAAGCTTGGCTGGTGTGCCCTTGAACAGGAGGTTGAGGTGCAGGCTACTGCCCTTTTCCGCGCCCAGTTTCTGGGCCACGTATTTGATCAGCGGGCGGTTGGCCGGCGAGAGCTGGAATTCGCCGTAGAACTGGCGCAACAGCAGAAGGATTTCCCAGTGCTCGGGCGTCAGGTGGATGCCCTCGTTGTGCGCCAGGGCCTCGGCGGCGGCATCGGTCCAGTCGTGGAGGTCGACGAGGTAGCCATCCTTGTCCAGCGGCAGGGATTGGCCATTGACGAGGAGGGTGCTCATAGCCAGGCATTCACCTTTTCGAAGTGGGTGCAGAGCTCCACGAAGCCGGGGTAGTCCACGGCAGCGACACGGGAAGGCGCATCGTCCAGGCCGCGCGCCTGCAGGTCTTCCTGCAGGGCGAACAGTGCGTTGCCGGCGGGTAGCGCCTGGAGCGCCTGTGCAGGTTTACTGCCCGGGCGCAGCGCGTAGGTGGCATCGCCGGTCAGCAGGATGCCGTCGTCTGCTCCCAGCAGGAGCAGGCAGCTGTCGAATCGGCTGTCATCGAACGGAGAGTGCGAGAGCAGGTGGAGAGTAGCCATCAGATCGTGATCACCTGGTCGTGGGTTTGTAGCAGGCCGCGCAGGGCCTCTGCCCCCAGGGCCTGTACTGGCAGCGTCAGGCTGGCGGCATCCAGGCCTCGCTCGGCGAGACTGTGCTCGCTGGCATAGAGCGACTCCACGCCGAACAGCGGGAGGGCTTGCAGGTTGGCCTGCAGGTCTTTCTGTTCGATGCTGGCTGCGCGTTGGCTGGGGGCGAGCTGGAACACGCCATCGTCGAGGAAGAGCATGGAGATCGGTAGGTCAAAGGCGCCGCCGGCCAGGGCAATATCCAGTGCTTCGCGTGCGGCGGGACCGGCCCAGGGCGCCTGGCGGCTGATGATCAGCAGGGACTTTGCCATCAGTTGCCTCCGAAGCAGACCAGGCGGTCTGCCAATTGTGCCGCTTCATGCAGTTGTCCGAGCCCGGAGAGTTCCCACGGCGCCTGCAGGTTTGCGGCGGGACGGGAATAGCGGTTGGCTTCTTCTGCGCTCAGCACGCCTCGACGCAGCGCGGCGGCGATGCAGACGACACCGTCCAGTTGGTGATTGGAGACGAAGCTCCTCCAGGCGGCGGCGATATCCTGCTCATCCTGGCTGGCGACTGTGTTCGCCGAGGCGCTGTGTACGCCGTCCTGATAAAAGAACAACCGGGTGATTTCGTGGCCGCCATCCAACACAGCTTCGGCGAAGCGCAGGGCGCGTCGGGCTGCCGGGGAGTGCGGCGGAGAGAAGAGGGCGATGACGAATTTCATGCGTGGGCTGACTGCAGCGATGTATCGCCAAATGATACGGCAACGAGGTTTTTTTGCCCTGCCAGAAATGAAAAAAGCCCGTCGAAACGGGCCTTTTCCTGGGTGACGCCTGGATCAGTCGTCGCTGCCCATGATGCCGAAGATCTGCAGCAGGCTGATGAACAGGTTGTAGATAGATACGTACAGGCTGATGGTGGCCATGATGTAGTTGCGCTCACCACCATGGATGATCGCGCTCGTCTGGAACAGGATCATCGCCGAGGAGAACAGCACGAAGCCGGCGCTGATGGCCAATTGCAGGCCGCTGATCTGGAAGAACATCGAGACCAGCACGGCGCCCAGCAGCACGAAGAAGCCTGCGGTGATGAAGCCGGACAGGAAGCTCATGTCCTTGCGGGTGGTCAGCACGTAGGCGGACAGGCCGAAGAACACCAGGGCAGTCATGAAGAAGGCCGAGGAAATCACGCTCGCGCCGTTGGCCATGCCCAGGTACATGTTCAGGATCGGGCCAAGGGTGTAGCCCATGAAGCCAGTGAGGGCGAAGGTGCTGATCAGGCCCCAGCCACTGTTGCGCAGCTTCACGGTGAGGAAGAACAGGCCGTAGAAGCCCAGCAGGGTTACGATCGGCCCGAGGTAGGGCAGGCGCAGCTGCTGCGACGCGTAGGCGACCAGGCCACTGAAGGCGAGAGTCAGTGCCAGCAGGCCGTAGGTATTGCGCAGGACGCCGCTGACCTCTTTCTGCTCCACGGCTGTGGAGTCGAGATATTGCCGTTCTTGCATGTCGAGACACTCCTGTTAAGCGGGATACGGATCCATGACCGTAGTGCCATCCATCATAACAGAGGGAAAAGGGCGCTGAATCATCAGAGTTTGACAGTGTGTTGCGATCCGGTAATATTGCCGCCCGCTCATGTGGAAGCGTGGCCGAGTGGTTTAAGGCAACGGTCTTGAAAACCGTCGACGGGCAACTGTCCTAGAGTTCGAATCTCTACGCTTCCGCCACTATTACAACGTTGAAAGCCCCGCACTGCGGGGCTTTCGCGTTTCTGGCGTCTTCGGCGAGTTGCTCGCCTGGGGAGCTTTCAGGGGAAGAGTTCCGAAATGATCCGGAACGCGTTCCGAAACTTTCGCTAAATCGACGGCTTGGCGATCGCCCCGACCCGCATGTAAACCCGCTTCGTAATCTCCTCTTCGGTGTGGCCAAGTAACCGGCTCGCCTCCTTCACGTCGTTGATCTCCGTGGCTGCCTTCGGGCGGATGTCGCGGAACTGGAACTCGCCGATACGCTTCGCCAACTGCTCGTCGCCGGCCTCAATCGCGGCTGCTCGCGCCTGGTCGCGCGCGGCGTCCCAGCGGTGGCGCAGCATGCTGGCCGTTACTCGACGGCCGGTGGTGCTGGCGATCAGGTAGGGGCTCAGGTGACCCACGTGGCGAGCGGCCATTTGCTTGATCAGCTGGCCCAGGCTGTTGTCCTGGTCGCCATTGCGGATCAGGATGCGCAGCTTCTTCGTGGTCTTCGCCTGTTTCACCAGCAGGTAATCGCCCTCAATGTCGTCGCGGCGCATCACCAGGACGTCGGCGGGGCGCTGGCCGGTGATGTAGGCCAGGTCCATGGCGTCCTTCAGCTCCGGCGCTGCGCAGCGGTACACGGCGGCCCAGACCACGTCGTTGGCGTAGTAGTCCCGCGGCGTCTCTTTGTTCTTGCGCACGCCCTGGCAGGGGTTCTGGTTGGCGGTGAGCCCCCATTCCCTGGCCATGTTAAAGTCGTGGGAGAGGGTGGCGATCTCCCGGTTGGCCCGGACCTTCGCCTTCCGCGCGTCCCGGTACTGGGCGATCATCGCTGGCGTCAGCGCGTCGATGGGGGCGTCGTCGAACACCTTCCGGAGCTGCTTCAGCTCCATCAGGTTGTCCTTCTGGGTGCGAGGGGCCTTGCCGGGGATGACGTCCCGGACATACCGGTCGAAGATCGAGCGCAGGACGCGCAGGTCGGCCGGCTTCTCCTTGGCCTGCAGCTCGGCCCACTTGATACGGGCCATGTCCAGGTCGGTGCCCAGTGGGCGTTCCTTGCCGGTGGAGTCCTCGTAGTAGTAGCCGATCCAGACTTTTCCGTTCTTGCGCGTGCGCTTCCGCCGGTACATGCCCGGCGGGAGGTCGCGGTTTTCCTTGTTCCGTGGTCGCATTCAATTCACCCGAGAGAAGTCAGGCGTCCAGGCTGGGGTAGGGAGTTGCGGCGGCTGGATGACCAGCGTGTCCGGCTTGATGCCCAGCTTCATGCGGGCGTACTGCCGGCCGACCAGCGGGCGCTTGCCGCGGGTCTCGACAAACACCCAGTTGTGGGACTTAAGCCAGCGGCGTTGCCAGCCGTAGGCCGTGTATCCGGTGATCTCGGCCAGTTCCTCGTCGGAGAGGATCTCGCTCTCCACAGGCAATACCTCGTCGCGCCGGCGCTGGCCGGCGGGGATTGGGAATAGGGAGGGGCGACATGTCGCGATCGAAATCTTGGCCTTGAAGGGTTGAGAAGGCCACCGCAATCGGCATCGCCGACCGGACGCGCGCATACCGGATGGGCATGCGGCGACGCTGTGAACAGCGGTACCGCCGCTGGACCTACAGCTTCCCCACCGAACTGGACGCGAACAACAGCGAGTACATGAGCCTCGCCGGGGTATCTGACGACATCCCTGGAAGCGGGCAGAGCGCGCTGCTGAAGAGCTTCGCAGTGGATGGCTTCGGTGTCGTTCTTGAAAGTAGTGAACCGCTGGACTGGGCGGCTGCGCCCATCGCCCAGGTGGCGCTGCGGAAACCGGACGGCCGCGTCAGTGGCCCGTGGCCCGCAACGCGGATTGATGACTACCGCATGCGCATCCCGCCACTGGACTTCACGCCCGATGTGTCCTGGCAGCGCGAGCCGCCGCACCTGCTGTTCGGGCGGATCCGCCCAGTGCTGGTGACAACTGTCGATCCAAGCGGCCTCGAGTCGTGCTCCGTGAAGGGAGTGAACTACGACGAGCGCGTCTACCAGTACGACAACGCCACCGCTGACAACTGATCAACATCCCCCAAAAGAGCCCGGCCTAGAGCCGGGCTTTTTATTGCCTGGAGAAATTCATGCGCTACAACACCGGTAACGCAGTAGAGCCCAACGGTTCTGCCGATCCGCGCGACCTTTTCGACAACGCAGGCAATCTGGATCTTGCCGTCAATGGTCAGGCCGTGTCGTGGACGGACAGGACCGGGAAAAGCCGGAAGTCCTTCGCAGGGATGGAGGCGGACTTCCAGACTGCCCTGGCGAACACCGGCTACATCTACGTTGGCCCCTATGCAGCAGGCCTTTCCCTCACCCTTCCGAACCAGGTCTTTGACCGTGCAGGGGAGTTCTGGAGAGCGAAGCCAGGCGTAACCCTGCCGCTGACCCTGACCGGCACCTGGGCGACGGACCAGAACAACGTGGTGTCGGTTGGCGACGCTGCCCTTCGCAGTGAGTTGGCAGCCATCACCGGTGCAACCAAGGTCGGATTCCGCCAGGCTGGCCGCACGGTGGATGCCAAACTCCGCGAGTCGCCTTCGATCACCGATCAGGGCGCCGCCGTTGGCGTCACCAACAACAAGGCTCTGATCGAGGCGGCGATCGCAGAAGCAGGAAATCCTGGGGCAGTGCTGGTACCGGAAGGTGAGTTCAGGTGCGCCTCTGAACCATCCAACCCGCTGGGCGTGCGGTACACCGGGCCTGGCGCGATCATGGTACCGACCCAGAACGCCGCCGACGGCTACCGGCAGATCAACACCTATGCCGACAGCAACGAGCTTGGCATAGGTCTCACCTACAACAAACGCCCGTACGACTACTTTTCACTCGGCCAGTCGAGCGCAGCGGGGACGCTAAAGACCTTCGTCTATGGCGACTCCACCGTGGCGGGCAGCAACGGTGAATCCGCCATCTTCGGAGTGAAACCCCTGCTGGAGAGGATTTTTGCCGCCAAGGGTCTAGCAAACGTGGTGGTCACCAACCGCGCCCAGAGTGGAAAACAGATTGTCGATATGCAGGCCCAGGCGGTCGCCGACCTCGCGAGCGGGCCTGGCTTGTACATCCTCAAATCCTTCATTAACGAGGGCACACAGCCCCTGGCGACTCGCCTGAACGACACCAGAACACAGTTGGTCAACTGGCTGACCGCAGTTCGCGCAGGGGCGGGCGGTGGCATTGGTAGCCTGACCATCGTCGTCATGGGACCGAACGCGACCAACAATACTCGCTACCAGCGCGATGCGACCTGGTACGAGCAGCTCCGCGGGATGATCATTTCGGTCTGCAAGCAGTTCGGCGCGGTGTACTTCGACACCTATCGAATCCTGCAGGACGTCATGCAAGCAGCTACCGGGACAGGCACCGGCCTAATGGACGCGCCTTACTCCGACCGCCTTCAGGACTGCGTCCACCCGCTGAGCGCCATGAACGCCATGATCTGGGGGCGATTCATGCAGTGGCTGCTGCCGGACGAAACGCTTTACCCGTACCGCACTAACAACGTCACCAACTCGTCCGCCCAAGTATTCACGTTCAGCAACGCGGCGCCGCCGAGCGACTACCAGTTCGGCTACCACCACTATCGAGCCACCATTGCGGGTGGGGCGCCGGCTGAAGGTTTTGTCCTGGTCTTCAAGAACCCGGATGGCGGTGTCCTGATGGAGTTGTACCCATTCGGAGCGAGCGATTCCCGCCTACTGACCCGTACCGCCAACGTCGCGGGCAACTCGTGGAACCAGTGGACCGGGGAGGTGAAGGGGCCAAGTGGCTTCACCTTCCTGAACGGATGGGCCGACTACAACGATGGCAACGTGGTCACTTCGGCAAGCTACGTGCTAACGACCGAGGGGCACGTCGAACTGTTCGGGATGATCAACGGGGGTACTATCACGGACGGGACCGCTGTGGCGCAGTTGCCCCCCGGATATCGACCGTTAAACCCGGAGAATGCGATTACTTACTCGTCGCACACTCAGGGCTTTGCGGTCTGGTCGGTGACCCCGAACGGCAATATCGTCTGCGCCAAGGGGTTAGCTGCTGGTGGAGTGAGCCTGGCGGGGATCAAGTTCCGGCGAGGCAACTGAAGCCCCCTTGTGGGGCTTCTTGCCTTTGATGAAGTTCTTTCCAGGTATCTCGATCAGGCGGTATGTGATCCGGGAGTAAATCACTACGAAAGCAACAAATATCGAGAAGGTTACCGGCTCTTTCAGGTCGATTTTCATTTCCCAGGCATAGTTCATGAAGTAATTCACGAAGATAATTACTGCCCAGTGATTGAGATATATGGAGTAGGAGCACTCGCCGAGCCACTCCATTACCTTGCTGATCGCGAATTTGCTTAGGTTTGCGCGAGTCTCAAATACAGCGACCACGATAACGGTCAATGCACTTATTGGGGCGATAATGAAGTCAGTGCTGATCGGCGAGTAACCGCCGCTGATTATATAGATTTGTGCCGCGATAAGTGCCAACGCAGCTACAGCAAGCGCAAATACATTGACGTCCTTGAACTTGCACAGAATGACGTTATAGGCGGCAAAGCAGGCCACGCCCAGTCCCATCCCACCAATACCACGTAGAAGACCAGTATTCAGCCAGCCGCGCAGGTTGGTGTAGAAAACTCCAAGGCCTTCAGGGTGGCGCAACAGGATGACATAGGCGATGACACTACCGAGAAGCAGCAGCGGAACTACTCGTTTCCGGAAGATGTAGGCAGCGATCGCGATGGCGATGTTTATCCAGAACTCAACTGAGATCGACCAGGCCGGCGCATTCCAAGACGGGCCGCTAGGGGATAGCCCTACGTTATTGAGCAGGCCGATATTCAGAAGGAGTGTATACGCCCTGCCATCTTGATATGACCAGCGATCCTCCAGCGGATGGGTCGTAATGTCGGTGAACCAGAAGTTCAGCAAGACAAATACGATCAATGTATATGCGTGCAGCGGATAAAGACGCGCGAAGCGGTCCTTTATGAAGGATGTGATAAATCCCTTGTTTTCTACCTTTCGGTAGTAGGCATAGCTAAGTACGAAACCCGAAAGGATAAAGAAGTAGTCCACAGCAAGGTGCGCGTGCCGCGAAGCAAACAGCGCGTGAGCATGCCCCAGGAAAACTGCCATAGCGAAGGCGAAGCGAAGAAAGTCAAGTATTACAAAGCGTTGCGACATGGGGCATCCCTGCGTGTAACCAGGCCGACATATTACGTATCGAGACGGAAACACGCCACTCAGTTGCGCTCATGCAGCGCGCACCCCTTCATCGCCGGCCATCTAGCCGGCATATTTGTGTCTGGAGAAAGCCAATGACCACCCGAGGCGTCCGCAACAACAACCCTGGGAACATCGACTACAACCCGCGCAACGCCTGGCAGGGCCAACTCGGCCTGGAGGTTGGCGTGGCCAAGCCTCGCTTCGCCCGCTTCGATAGCCCAGAGAACGGCATCCGCGCCCTGGGCAAGCTGTTGCTGGCGTACCGCGGCAAGGACGGTATGCCTGGCGTCGGCGGCCCGGGCATCGACACGGTGCGCGAGACTATCAGCCGCTGGGCGCCGGGTAGCGAGAACGACACCGAGGTATACGTTGGCGCGGTGGCCAAGGCGCTGGGCGTGCAGCCCAACAAAGTGATCGACGTCCGGTTGCCGGCGACGCTGCGCGGCCTGGTGGTGGCGATCATCCGGCACGAGAACGGCGGCGTTCCGTACCGGGGCGCCGTAATCGATGAGGGTGTGCGGAGGGCGCTTGCGTGACCTGGCTGGCCAGCAACTGGAAGCCACTGCTGTGCGCGCTGCTGCTGTTCCTGTCCGCCGCCGGCGGTTGGCACGAGGGTAGGGCGCGCCTGAACGCCACCTGGCAGTCCAAGTGGGACGAGCATGAGAAGCAGGACAAGCAGGTCGCAGCTGCATTCGAGGCGCGCGAGCGCGCCGAGGAGCAGCGCCGACAGCAATCAATCAACAAGGTGATCGAGGATGGCGAGAGGAACATTGACCAGGTGCGCGCTGATGCTGCCGTTGCTGCTGATCAGCGCGTGCGGGACGCAGCCGCCAAGTACGCCGGCCGAGTTGCTGCAGCTGAAGCCGGCCGCGATTCCTGCACTGCCGCCGCAGTCCAGGCAGCAGCCAAGAACGCCCGAGTGCTCGCCGAGTTGCTTGGAGAGGTTGACCGCCTGGAGGGTGTCTACGCAGAAGCTGCTGACGAATCCCGAGTGAGGGGGCTGGCCTGCGAAGCTGAATACGAGCCGCTAGCCACCGGTAGGCTGTGACGATGGCGAAGCCCACGCTGCAATTCAAGTATCAGAAATGAGGCATTTTTGATACAAAGCCGGGCTCGTCTTAGCTAGGTTGCTGTGCCAAATGTCCAAGCATCGGGATTGTCTGAAGTCCGAAGATCTGATGAGCAATGAGCAGATGCTGTCCTATTTGGACGCCGCTCGCCGTGCACTGGGTGTGCGACTGCTCCGGATGCTGGTAGGCCCGAAGGCCGCTAAGCGTCGAGTCGCCACTTTGACAAAGCGCTTGGTAAAAAAGCTTCCCAAAATCGAGCGTGGAAGAGCCGAATTTTTGGCGCGTTACCCGCAGTATGCGATAGGACAGGGTACGTACGGCATTCCAATTATCCAGTCTTATAAGGGCAACCCGAAGCTTTCCATTGGGTCCTATACATCGATAGCAGGAACAGCTCGCATTTTGCTTGGTGGCCGCCATCGTGCAGATTGGATGACCAGTTTCCCGTTTAACATTTTCGAACCAAGACTCTCCGAAATCGAGGACGGTATCGGACAGAACGATGACGTTACGATCGGAAGCGATGTTTGGATCTGTACTGCGTCAACGATTTTGGCTGGTGTTTCCATTGGTGATGGAGCGGTCGTGGCGGCCGGTGCCGTAGTGTCCAAGGACGTCCCGCCTTACGCGATTGTGGGGGGCATTCCAGCTCGGGTTATTGGTTGGAGATTCCCTGAAGAAGTCAGAGCAAGGCTTCTTGAGATTTCTTGGTGGAACTGGCCCTACTCCAAAATTGTTGAGCAAGGAAATCTGTTGTGTCAGCCAGATTTCAGTTCTCTTGATGAGGCCATAACTCTGCAGGGTTTACCTGGTATTTACGCTGGCTCAAGCAGCTGAGCGCCGCAGTCCTGTCCTGCCGCTAGGGTATGATGCCGGCCTCGATCTACAGGAGGTCGGCATGCTCAGAATTCGATCCAATGGCGGGACGCGCCTGAACCTGGAGCGCCTTGTCACCAAGGCCGGGTAGTACGGCGTTTGGGAGTTCCACGTCGGGGCCAACTCCGAGATGTTCAAGGGACTACAGGCGGGACGCCATGCGGCCTTGCTTCCGGCTGAGCCGAAGGAAGGGCAGGAAGTCGAGCTCTTCGCCATGCTGTCGGCCCACTCTCCTCAGGAAGAGTGGAAGCCCATCGGCAAAGGCACTGCCCATTACCTCTAGATCGGCTCGATCAACTGCGGGCCCTGGTTCCTGACGTTACCCACCACGGCGCTTACCCGGAACCATTCGAATGCTTCGGGTGGCTCGCCTTGCTGAAGACGATCTGCTCGGCGCGTTCTTTGGTGGTCGCTGAGTCAAGCCACTCGGTGGCCAGATCAGGCGACAGCACTACGGGCCGCCGATCATGCACGTCTACCATGCCGCCCTGGGCGTCGGCCGTGATGATCACAAATCCGTCGTGCTCGCTTGGTTCTCGAGCGCCGGCCGGAACTGCCCAATCGCTGCAGCCAGGCACGCGGATCCGTCTCGCCTGCGGATGAAGTAGGGCTGCTTCTTCGGGCTGCCTTCATCTACCCACTCGTACCAGCCACTCACCGGACATATTGCCCGATGCGGCCAGATCGCGCGGAAGAATGGTCCGTGCGCCACCTTCTCGACCCTGGCATTGATCGGCGCCGGCTTGTCCTTGGCCCAATGCGGCCGCCATCCCCACCTGACACGCTCGCCGACGAGCGTCTCCTCATCGTTGACCATCAGCAGTGTCTGTGTGGTCGGCGCCACGTTGCAGCGCGGTTCGATAGGCTCCTTCAGCATGTCAGGCCCTGGCAGGCGCATGATCGCCACCAGCTCAGCCCAGCTGCCGTACTGCCTTTCCACAAAGCCTGTTCCCGCGCACTGCTCGCAGTCGTCCCTGCTGCCGAACCGGTCCCTGCACGCCGGGCAGATCCGGAAGGGACTGACCTGCGCGCCCTGGCAAAGGTAGCTGGTCCTCTCCTGATCCCCATCTTCCTTCGCTGCCTCGATCGCGTTCAGGATCAGGCGGAAGCTATCCGGGTCGGTGATCGCCTCGACGAACCCGCCGCCCCGCAGGTAACGGCCGACCTCCACCAGGTTGAAGCATCGCCCGTTCTCCATCCGAAGCTCCTGGCCGTGAATCGTTCCGGCGAGATAGCTGAAGGCTGCCCCGGTGAAAGCCTGGAGGGTGCCGACGTCGCCGTATTTGACCTGCAGGGGAGAGTCTTTCGCAGCGTCGAGAGCGAGGATAGCGCGTGAGCCCTTGCCGACCTACTGGTCAGACTGGTCGCACACCACGTAAGCAGACGCGGGGTGGAACAGCTCGGAGGCGCGCTGCTCGATCGCGAACGAATAGGCGCCGGAAATCAGGTCGCAGAGCTCCCACCATTCGTCGTCGGTAACCAGGCCCTTGGTGCGCAGGGCCTCGGCGTCAGCGGTAAGTTCGCGCCGATGGCCTTCTGGGTGTGTCAGGAGCTCGCACCGGCTGTTGAGGTGGGCGTACCACTGCGAGAGTTCGGGGTGCACGACTTGAAAACCGTCGACGGGCAACTGTCCTAGAGTTCGAATCTCTACGCTTCCACCACTATTACAACGTTGAAAGCCCCGCACTGCGGGGCTTTCGCGTTTCTGTCGATGAATTAACTGCATGCCCCGTCCTTTGCTTAGTGCGGTCTTTGCGCTTGCATGCGCATGTTGAACAGCATCGGAAAAGTCCGTCGTACCGTTCGATGTTTCTGTAGGGCGTCGATCCGCTCAGTTAAACTTCATGCACCACTCTCCGGAAAATTCTGAATGAACCAAGTCGAAGATCTCGAGCGGCAGATGCGCGAAGCGCTGGGCGTTGCTCCCAAAAAAGTGAAAACCACGCGGGAAGTCAGTAACCCCATGCGGGGTTACCTGATCGTTCTCAGTGTGCGCGGTGAGAATGGGCCGGCATTTCGTTTCGAACATCGCTCGCGCTCGCTGAGCCGCACCGAGGCCATCCTGGAGGCCGAGAAAGCAGCACGTACTGCTGGCTACAAGCCGTGGGCCCTATTGGACGCTGTCGAAGCCTGAGGTCAATCGACAAGGAGGTCGATTATGGTGGGAACATTGGTCCTTGGAGGGGTTGTGCTGGTTGCCGGCTTTGCATGGCTGGTCTTGCGCAAGCTGCGCCGAGCCCATAGTGCAGATCAGAAGGACAACTCCGACCACGGATTTACAGGCCTCTACAGTTCGACGGATGACAGCCTCGTTAACAGAGGGGGTGATTACGTCGATGCTTGCACAGCCGGTGATAGTGATGCGGGGGGCGGCTGCGACTCCGGTGACGGAGGCGGAGACTGATCGCTCTGCTTTTCCGGACGGCCCGTTTCTTTCTTTTCTGTCAGTTCGATTTTCTTTTTCAGGCGTGGGCGGTGTCAGTACGGGCGTCCTAGACGCCTCCCTGGTCATCTGTCAGCATGCAACCCAGCTGTTCTGCGCTTCTCTGGCGCTTGCATTTTGGCGAACGGCTTCCAAGCTAGGTCGTAGAGCCACTTTCTGTTAAGGTTCGGTAATTGTTCGGGGCTCTTTTCGGGGCTGGTCATTCCATTTTGCTCAAGGGGTGCTGCGTGATTAAGGTGCTGGTGGTCGATGATCACGATCTGGTGCGCACCGGAATTACCCGCATGCTGGCTGATATCGACGGCCTGCAGGTCGTTGGTCAGGCCGACTCCGGCGAGCGTGGACTGCAACTGGCACGTGAGCTCAAGCCCGACGTCGTGCTGATGGACGTGAAAATGCCGGGCATCGGTGGCCTCGAGGCCACCCGCAAGCTGCTACGCAGCCAGCCCGACGTACGTGTCGTGGTGGTGACGGTCTGCGAAGAAGACCCGTTCCCGACTCGCCTGATGCAGGCTGGAGCGGCGGGTTATCTCACCAAGGGCGCGGCGCTGGATGAGATGGTCCAGGCGATTCGCCAGGTGTTTGCCGGCCAGCGCTACATCAGTCCGCAGATTGCCCAGAACCTCGCGCTGAAATCCTTCGAGCCGGAGCGCAACGCGTCGCCGTTCGACACCCTGTCCGAGCGTGAAATCCAGATCGCCCTGATGATCGCCAACTGCCACAAGGTGCAGAGCATCTCGGACAAGCTGTGCCTTTCGCCCAAGACTGTGAATACCTACCGCTACCGCATCTTCGAGAAACTCTCGATCACCAGTGACGTCGAGCTGGCGCTGCTGGCTGTCCGGCACGGCATGGTCGACGCCAGCAACTGACTATGACGCAGCAGTTTGATTCGGCGGCCTTTCTGGCCACCTGCAGCGGTCGGCCGGGCGTTTATCGCATGTTCGACGCGGAGGCCAAGCTGCTATACGTCGGCAAGGCGAAGGACCTCAAGAAGCGCCTCTCCAGTTACTTCCGAAAGTCCGGCCTGGCTCCGAAGACGGCTGCCCTGGTGGCGAAGATCGCCCTGGTCGAGACTACGATTACTGCCAACGAGACCGAGGCGCTGCTGCTCGAGCAGACGCTGATCAAGGAATGGCGGCCGCCCTACAACATACTGCTGCGCGACGATAAGTCGTATCCCTACGTCTTTCTGTCGAGCGAAGACCAGTACCCGCGCCTGACGATCCATCGTGGTGCCAAGAAGGCCAAGGGGCGTTATTTCGGTCCCTACCCGAGCGCCGGCGCCATTCGTGAAAGCCTTGCGTTGCTGCAGAAGGCTTTCTTCGTGCGCCAGTGCGAGGACAGCTACTACCGCAACCGCACACGTCCGTGCTTGCAGTACCAGATCAAGCGCTGCAAGGCGCCCTGCGTCGGGCTGGTGAGCGAGGAGGAGTACGCCGAAGACGTGCGCCACTCGATCATGTTCCTCGAAGGACGCAGCAATGTGCTGGCGGAGGAATTGTCCACCAGCATGGAGCAGGCGGCCATGCGCCTGGACTTCGAGAAAGCCGCCGAGCTTCGCGACCAGGTGCAGATCCTGCGGCGCGTGCAGGACCAGCAGAGCATGGAGTTCGGGACCGGAAACGTCGATGTGGTGGCTGCCATCGTCACACCCGGCGGGGCCTGCGTGCACCTCATCAGCGTGCGCGGCGGGCGGGTACTGGGCAGCAAGAATTTCTTCCCGCAAGTGGCGATCGAGGAGGAGGTGGGCGATGTCCTGCTGGCCTTCCTCGGGCAGTACTACCTCAGCCACCACGAGCGCGATCTGCCGAACGAGTTGATCGTCAATGCCGTGCATGAGGACTTCCCGATCCTGGCCTCGGCCATTGAAGAATCCCGTGGCCGTCTGCTGGAAATCACACCCCGTGTTCGCGGCACCCGCGCGCGCTGGCAGCAGTTGGCCGTGACCAACGCAGAGCAGGCCCTGGCGGCCCGCCTTGCAAATCGCCAGCACATGGCGGCGCGCTTCGATGCATTGGGCGAGGCATTGGACTTGCCAGAGCCGCCACAGCGTCTCGAATGCTTCGACATCAGCCACTCCAGCGGCGAGGCGACGGTAGCTTCCTGCGTGGTGTTTGGTCCGGAAGGTGCGCTGAAGTCGGACTACCGCCGCTTCAATATCGAAGGCATTACCGGCGGCGATGATTACGCTGCCATGCACCAGGCGCTCACTCGTCGCTTCAGTCGCCTGAAAGAAGGCGAAGGCAAGATGCCTGATATCCTCCTGGTGGACGGCGGCAAGGGGCAGCTGGCCATGGCTCAGGAAGTGCTTCAGGAGCTCGCGGTCGTTGGCTTGACACTGCTTGGCGTCGCCAAGGGCGTTACCCGCAAGCCTGGCCTGGAAACGTTGTACCTCAATGACGCCCAACACGAATTCACCTTGCCCGCTGACTCGCCCGCGCTGCACCTGATCCAGCAGATACGCGACGAGGCCCACCGCTTTGCCATCACCGGTCACCGTGCACGGCGAGGCAAGGCACGCCGCACCTCGACACTGGAGGATGTCGCTGGCGTCGGTCCCAAGCGCCGGCGTGACCTGCTCAAGCACTTCGGCGGGTTGCAGGAGTTGGGCAGAGCCAGTATCGATGAAATTGCCAAAGCCCCCGGCATCAGCAAAAAGCTGGCAGAGCAGATTTATGCTGCCCTGCACAGCGAGTAGAATGCCGGCTCAACTCGCAGACCTTCCGACCCGATGAATATCCCGAACCTGCTCACACTGCTCCGCGTTCTGCTCATTCCGATCTTCATCCTGCTGTTCTATCTTCCGTTCCCGGCCAGCCATTTGGCAGCCAGTGCTGTGTTCGCCCTGGCTGCCGCCACCGACTGGCTGGATGGCTATCTGGCGCGTCGTCTTGGGCAGAGCACGCCGTTTGGCGCCTTCCTTGATCCGGTGGCGGACAAGTTGATGGTTGCCACCGCACTCGTGCTGCTGGTGGAAGAACACGCGAACCTGTGGCTGACTTTGCCTGCCGCGATCATCATCGGTCGCGAGATCGTAGTATCGGCGTTGCGTGAGTGGATGGCGGAAATCGGGGCGAGGGCTCACGTGGCCGTTTCCAGCCTGGGCAAGTGGAAGACTGCGGCGCAGATGTTGGCGCTGGTCATTCTCCTGGCCAATCCGCCGCTGATGACCTTCTGGGTTCTGGTTGGCTATGCGCTCCTGATTGTTGCCGCCATCCTCACCCTGTGGTCGATGCTGCACTATCTGTTGGCTGCCTGGCCGCACTTGAACACCACCCCGAAAGAGAAATAAGTATTTTTGAATCAAGGAGTTGACAGGCATTTCCAAATCGTTAGAATGGCGCCCGTCAACACGACAACGCGGGAATAGCTCAGTTGGTAGAGCACGACCTTGCCAAGGTCGGGGTCGCGAGTTCGAGTCTCGTTTCCCGCTCCAGATTTTGATGATTCGCCTTGAGTCATCCGTGTTATGGCTGAGTAGCAGAGTGGTTATGCACCGGATTGCAAATCCGTGAACGCCGGTTCGATTCCGACCTCAGCCTCCAATAGAAAAGCCCTGTAAATCGAAGATTTACAGGGCTTTTTCTTTAGCTGCCCACTGTAGGGATTGCGGTTTTCAGCAACTTGCGCAGGGGGGCGAGGGCTGTATATAGTCCAGCCCTTTCCGGGCTCTCAGGAGTTCGGCAACGCTGCACAGCGCTACCGCCCGGATGGCGAAATCGGTAGACGCAGGAGACTTAAAATCTCTCGCCCTTTGGGCGTGCCGGTTCGAGTCCGGCTCCGGGCACCAACTTCTTCCTCTCGATCATTGGGTGCTGAATGTCCGATTCGGGGGGATTCCAATCAATAAAAAACCGGCCTTGGCCGGTTTTTTATTGCTCGCGATTCAGGCCCCTAAATTGGCCATCGAGCGCA
This sequence comes from Pseudomonas sp. BB438, assembly GCF_057180225.1. Taxonomy (NCBI): domain Bacteria; kingdom Pseudomonadati; phylum Pseudomonadota; class Gammaproteobacteria; order Pseudomonadales; family Pseudomonadaceae; genus Pseudomonas; species Pseudomonas sp. BB438. The sequence goes on along the minus strand of NZ_CM170001.1, from coordinate 3,604,672 downwards.
ACTTCGCCCCCGCCTTGACGATACGACGCTGACGCAGTGGTTCGGTATTCTCGTAGAAGTTCTGCAGCGGCACCTCGGCCTTGAAGTGATCTGCGTCATGCTCCTGCAGTGGGCCGTATTCGGTCGCCAGGTCTCGACGAATGCGACTAACCAAGGTGGTGAGCAGGGCTTCGTCACGCTGCTCCTCCTGACGCACCACGCGGCAGGCAATATGTTCGCCCGCGTCCTTGCTCAGTGTCATGATCAGATTGCCGTCAGGTCGAGCGGTGAAGCTTACATCGAAGTCACTGAAGACCTGGCAGAGGTATTGGGCGGCAGGCAGGCGGTCGATTGGCATGGTGTCGTCCTCGGCAATGAATGGGCGGTTCCTTACCTTTCATTGCAGGGTGCATACCAACTCGATTTAAATAAAAAGCCATTTAAAATCAATTAGATAGGAATTTTTGCCGTTTCGTTTTCCGTGCAGCCTGCAAGGGCGGGTGCAAAAAGCATGGCATTTTGCACGATGCTTTCAGTGCGGAAGAAGATGGCGTCGCGGTGAAGCGGCTTTTGCTTTGTGCGTGGGCCTCTTCAAACGGGCCCGGCGCAGTGGGACCCGCAGGATGGCCCACAGCGTAACAAGGGCCAACAAAACCCAGCCGAGAATCATGAGTGTGACGAACATGCCTGGATTCATATCGATATCCTCACCCCTCCCTAAGGGTAGTCCACCGCCATCGGTGCGCTGTCCTTTCGGTTGAGCGGCATTTCTCCCTCGAGGTTCCATCCAATGACTTGTCGGGCCGGCCGGCATCTGCTATCTGTATGTATATACAGTATTCGGAGCAGGGCCATGCAACAAGCCATTATGGAAGTCCGCGATGTGATGCAGCCTGCTGGCGCAGCGGCCGCCACGTCTTTCCATACCTACATAGTCCGAGCTTGTGGCGAAGGCATGACGGAGGCCGGTATTCATGACTGTGATCTGCTGCTGGTCGATCGCTCGGAGTTGGCAGCGCCCGGTGAAATAGTGGTGGCTGCGCTCAATGGCGAGGCACTGATCCGCCGCCTTGCCATTATCGATGGCTCGTTTGCACTGCAGGCGGCGAACGGACGCTATCCGACACTGAAAGTCGAAGAGGGTGACGAGCTCTCGATCTGGGGTGTAGTGCGTCAGCGGCTCTCCGGGAGCGATGTTGTGCAAGGGCATTGGGGGTAGGGCGGTCACGCATCGAGCGGGATACTGACCATTTGCCAGCAACTTCGAGAACTAAGTCAGGGTCTTGCTTGTCAGATGCGCATGTGCCCCGTTTGCAGGACCTCACAAGAGTCGTGCAGCTTGCAATCCGGGGGCATTGTAAGGCGGACGCAGCCTGATTAGACTGCGCGCAACTCGCACCCCTGTCCCTCTCGAAGGACTCTCATGATCAAGAAATGTCTGTTCCCAGCCGCTGGCTACGGTACCCGCTTCCTCCCGGCCACCAAGGCCATGCCCAAGGAAATGCTGCCGGTGGTGAACAAGCCGCTGATCCAGTACGCCGTTGAAGAGGCGCTGGAAGCCGGCCTCGGTGAAATCGGTATCGTCACCGGCCGCGGCAAGCGCTCCCTCGAAGACCACTTCGATATCAGCTACGAACTGGAGCACCAGATTCGCAACACCGACAAGGAAAAGTACCTGGTCGGTATCCGTCGCCTGATCGATGAATGCACCTTCTCCTACACCCGTCAGATCGAGATGAAAGGCCTGGGGCACGCTATCCTGACCGGCCGTCCGCTCATTGGTGACGAGCCCTTCGCCGTCGTGCTGGCGGACGACCTGTGCCTGAACCTCGAAGGCGACAGCGTGCTCAAGCAGATGGTCAAGCTGTATAACCAGTTCCGCTGCTCGATCGTGGCGATTCAGGAAGTGCCGCCGGAGGAGACCAACAAGTACGGCGTGATCGCCGGTGAGATGATTCGTGACGACATCTACCGTGTGAACACCATGGTCGAGAAGCCGAAGCCCGAAGATGCGCCATCGAACCTGGCGATCATCGGTCGCTACATCCTGACGCCGGACATCTTCGACCTGATCGAGCAGACCGAGCCGGGCAAGGGGGGGGAGATCCAGATCACCGACGCCCTGATGAAACAGGCTCAGGATGGCTGTGTGCTGGCCTACAAGTTCAAGGGCAAGCGTTTCGATTGCGGTAGCGCCGAGGGCTATATCGAGGCGACCAACTTCTGCTACGAACACCTCTACAAGACTGGCAAGGCCTGGTAACTCCGGACCTTTCCGTTCTTGGGAAAAGCCACCTTCGGGTGGCTTTTCGTTTTCCGGTCTACATCGCGCGCGGAATCGGCATCGCTTCTGATCCTGGCCCGAGCGGCTGCCCGTAGCTGAACTCTACGTAGTTGCCGGCCGGGTCGCGAAGGCCGCAGTAGTAGCCCACGGGGTAGGGTTCTTCGCGTGGTGCCCAGATCAGGCAGCCGGCGGCGTCGGCCGCCCCTGCGATACGGTCGACCTCGTCGTGAGAATCGACGGCAAAGCCGAAGTGGCTGTAGTCATCACTGACCAGATGCCGTTCCTGGCCCCCGGGCATGATCACGAAGATGAAGCTGTGCTCCTTGCCCGGCTCCGCCATCCAGACGATGCGCGAGCCCTTGCCTTCGCGCTGATGGATGACGTGCATGCCGCAAAAGCGTTCGTAAAAATCGACGCAGGCGTCCAGGTCGGGCACGTGAAGGGCCAGATGGGTCAAAGTCGAACGCATGGCAGTACCTCCTTCAGGACCGGTAGATTGCAGGATACGTCAGGCGCCATGAGGTATGCTGCCTGGCATATCCATGCGGAGATCCATGATGTCTTTCGATTTTGACCTGTTCGTCATCGGTGCGGGTTCCGGCGGTGTGCGTGCCGCACGCTTCGCTGCTGGCTTTGGCGCGAAGGTAGCCGTCGCGGAAAGTCGCTACCTGGGCGGCACCTGTGTCAACGTCGGTTGTGTGCCGAAGAAGCTGCTGGTGTATGGGGCGCACTATCACGAAGACTTCGAACAGGCCGCCGGATTCGGCTGGACCCTGGGCGAGGCGAAATTCGACTGGTCGACCCTGATCGCCAACAAGAACCGCGAAATCCACCGGCTCAACGGCATCTACCGCAACCTGCTGGTGAACAGTGGTGTCACGCTGCTGGAAGGTCATGCCAAGCTGCAGGACGGGCACACTGTGGAGGTCGATGGGCAGTGCTTCAGCGCCAAGCACATCCTCATCGCCACTGGCGGTTGGCCGCAGGTGCCGGACATTCCCGGCAAGGAACACGCGATCACTTCCAACGAGGCCTTCTTCCTGAAGTCGCTACCTCGCCGGGTGTTGGTGGTTGGAGGTGGCTACATTGCCGTGGAATTCGCCGGGATCTTCCACGGTCTGGGCGCTCGGACCTCGCTGCTGTATCGCAAGGATCTGTTCCTGCGTGGCTTCGATCGCAGCGTGCGTGAGCACCTGCGTGACGAGTTGACCAGGAAGGGACTGGACCTGCAATTCAATAGCGACATCGTGCGCATCGACAAACAGGCCGACGGCACCTTGGCCGCGACCCTCAAGGATGGTCGCGTGCTAGAGGCCGATTGCGTGTTCTACGCCACGGGGCGCCGCCCGCAGCTGGATAACCTGGGCCTTGAAAACGTTCGTGTCGAGCTGGATGACCGCGGCTACGTGAAGGTGGATGAGGCTTATGGCACAAGTGAGCCGTCGATCCATGCCATTGGCGATGTGATTGGCCGGGTGCAGCTGACTCCCGTGGCGCTGGCGGAAGGCATGGCTCTATCGCGCAAGCTGTTCCGCCCGGACGAATACCGTCCGGTCGACTACAAGCTGATCCCCACCGCGGTCTTCAGCCTACCGAACATCGGTACCGTCGGCCTGACCGAGGACGAGGCGCGTAGCGCCGGGCACAAGGTGAAGGTCTTCGAAAGCCGATTCCGGCCAATGAAGCTGACCCTTACCGAAAGCCAGGAACGGACCCTGATGAAGCTGATCGTCGACGGCGACAGTGACAAGGTGCTGGGCTGCCACATGGTAGGCCCGGATGCAGGGGAGATGCTCCAGGGGATCGCCATTGCGTTGAAAGCCGGTGCGACCAAGCGGGTGTTCGACGAAACCATCGGCATCCACCCGACGGCAGCCGAGGAGTTCGTCACCATGCGCACCCCGGTCGGTGCCTGACGGCAACGGCAGACGCGAAAAAGCCGGTGCAGATGCACCGGCTTTTTTGTGGGCGCCTTATCGGGAGGACGCCGTCAGTTGGCGCGCTCCAGCGACGCATGGCTGTCGTCCTGGCGCTGCGCATAGCGCTGGGCGAGTACAGCGCAGACCATCAGCTGAATCTGGTGGAACAACATCAGTGGCAGCAGGATCACACCGACGGTGCTGCTGGCAAAGAGTACCGAGGCCATGGGCACGCCGGTGGCCAGACTCTTCTTCGAGCCGCAGAAGATGATGGTGATCCGATCTTCCAGGGAGAAGCCAAGCCAGCGTCCCAGCAGGTTGGTGAGGACCAGTGCGAGTGCCAGCAGTACGCAGCAGGCCACGACCAGGCCAGCCAACGCCGGCAGCGGAACCTCGTGCCACAGGCCTTGAATGACCGCGGCACTGAAGGCGGTGTAGACCACCAGCAGAATCGAGCCCTGGTCCACGTAGCGCAGAACCGGCTTGTTCCGTTCCACCCAGGCACCGATCCACGGTCGCAGCAACTGGCCGGCAACGAAGGGCACCAGCAGTTGCAGGGTGATCTTGCCGATGGCGTCCAGCGTTGACATACCGGTATCGCCATGGGCGCCGATCAGCAGTTGCACGAGCAGCGGCGTGACGAACACACCGAGCAGGCTGGAGGCAGAGGCGCTGCAGATCGCCGCCGGGATGTTGCCCCGTGCGAGCGACGTGAAGGCGATTGCGGACTGCACGGTGGCGGGCAGGGCGCAGAGGTAGAGCATGCCCAGGTACAGGTCTGGGGTCACGAGTGGCGATAACGCCGGCTTGAGGGCCAGCCCCAGCAGGGGGAACAGGATGAACGTGCAGGAGAAAATCAGCAGATGCAGGCGCCAGTGGGTGGCGCCGGCAATGATGGCCTGGCGCGACAGCTTAGCGCCGTGGAGGAAGAACAGCAGCGCGATGCCCAGGTTAGTGATCCAGCCGAAGATCACGGCAGCGGTGCCTACGCAGGGCAGCAGGCTGGCAACGGTCACGGTGGCGATCAGCGCCAGGGTGAAGTTGTCGGGAAGCAGGCGGGGGCGAGCCATGGGCACATCTCTCATCGTTATTGTGTATGAAAGACCGCAAGGGTCAGGTTCGCACTCTAAGCCCGAGAAGATGTGCCGGCTAACGCGAGAACGCCAGCTTATGTCGCTGAAAGGACAGTTTCCAAGCCCTGCACGTGCAGATCGACGGAGCAGATGCTGACCATGCCACGCATGCGCTGGGCAATTACCTCGGCGCGGTAGCGCGGTAGGGTATTGACGCGCAGGGCAATGTCCAGCCATCCCTCTCGGCGCGAGGACTCGACCTCGGCTGGTACGTGGCCCTGAAGTGCAAACTGGTTCAGCAGTCGACAGAGGATATCAGCATCGATCTCGGCGCGAATCAGGTAGCGCACATCGGCGGCCGCTTCGGTGGGAACCGGGCGGTCCTGTTGGTCCAGGGACAGTTCGACGAGATTGAGAGCGGGGAGCGTCATGACAGCAGGCCGATGCAGGGGATGTGACGAGTATTCTGCGGCCCAGGCAGGGGATTTATTTGCCTGTTTTTAGCCACGAAGCGGTTATGTGTGCATAAATGATTCCCTTTATTTTGCCAAGGGGAATTATTAATGCTCGTTTCACTGGACGTCCATGACCGCAAGATCCTCGCCTTGCTACAGGAAGAGGCAACCCTTTCCACGGCGGAGATCGCCGAGCGCATCGGCCTGTCCCAGTCCCCGTGCTGGCGGCGGATTCAGCGGCTGAAGGAAGAGGGGGTGATCCGCAAGCAGGTGACCCTGCTGGATCGCAAGAAGATCGGCCTGAACACCCAGATATTCGCGCAGGTGAAGCTCAACGCCCACGGGCGCAATCACCTGACGGACTTCGCGCAGGCGATGGAGGCGTTTCCCGAGGTGCTGGAGTGTCATGTGCTGATGGGGGCCGTGGATTTCATGCTGCGTATCGTCACGGAGGATGTGGAGGCGTACGAGCGCTTCTTCTTCGAGCGATTGTCGCAGGTGCCGGGCGTGCAGGAAATCAACTCCATCGTGGCGCTCTCGGAGATCAAGTCCACGACCACGCTGCCGCTGCCGCGCGGCTGAAGGGCGCCGGGGAGGCCGGCGCCCGGGCGATCAGACGCCGCCCAGATAATCCATCTTGCCGACTTCCACGCCGTTGTGGCGGAGGATGTCGTACGCCGTAGTGATGTGGAAGTAGAAGTTCGGGTTGACGAAGCCCAGCAGGAAGTCCGAGCCCTTGAAGCTGACTTCGCGGGTACGCAGTTTCAGCTCGATGGTGCGATCTTCGGCGCCGTCGAACTGCTCGGGTTTGAGAGACTTGAGGAACTCGACGGTCTTGGCGATGCGTGCCTGCAGATCGTCGAAGGTGGCTTCGTCATCGGCATAACTGGGCACTTCCACGCCAGCCAGGCGCGCGCCGGCACCTTTTGCGGAGTCGGAGGCGATCTGTACCTGGCGCGCCAGGGCGAACATGTCCGGGGCGAGGCGGGCGTTGATCAGGACGGAAGGATCGATGGACTTGGCCTGGGCATGCTCGGCAGCCTTGGTGAGGATCACCGAGAGATTGCCAAGCATGCGAATGAAGACGGGAACGGAGGCCTGGTAGATCGAGAGGGACATGCTGCGTACTCCAGACAGATAGAGGTGGGCGCGTCACGGTGGACGGCTGTCGGAGTCTACTGCCGGCGTGTTCGGCTGTCGCCAGGCTTCAGCGTCTGGCTACCTTCGGTGCCGGGCAGCGGTCGGCCTCGATCGGGCCGACGTAGGGATTGCCCCAGCCCATCACGCAGCCAACCATCTGGTTGCGTTGGCGCTCCCAGGCTTCCACCGGGTACTGCCTGCTCCAGGCGGTGAACAGTTGGCGGTCCTGGTTCGAGAGCTTAAGGCCGTAGCGATCGCTCATGTAGAAGTAGGTGCGGGCAATCATGCCGCGAATCTGCGGGCGGGGCATGGCCTTGCGCGCCTTGAAGTCGACCACCATCGGGCAGGCGCCGTACTGCGACGGTTTCTGCTGCAGCCAGCCAAAGCTGAAGTTGTTCCGATCCCCGTTCACTTCGCCGATGCTCGGTACCAGGTTGTGCAGGTCCGCCTCTGCCTTCTGGTACACCCGATCATTGCGCGAGCAGTTCTTGCGCCCGCCGCTCTGCCAGCACTGGCGCTGATGGCCGATCACCCAGGCGGGGACGATGTGTTCCCACTCGATGCGCGCTGCGCGGTTGGCATTCTTGCGCGGGGTGTAGCCGCAACTCTTCAGGTCGACCTTGGTGCCGCTGTAGCGGCAGCCACAGTAGAACTCCACCGACTGGCGGGCATACAGCTTGCGTCCGACCTTCTTGGCTTCCTCGAAGGTGCGCGGGGCGGCAGCGGAGGCAACGGTGGGGATGGCGAGGATCAGCAGCAGTGTCAGGCAGCGTCCGAACATGAGGCATTCCTTACGAAAGTCGCTGCATCTTACTGATTGAGAAAGAAATGCCAATCGTGGCAATGGTATGGCAAGGGGTGGATTGACCGCATGGATGCGTTGGTTGAATCGCCGCGCCTTGCGCCCGCTGGGAATGCATCGCAACCGGTCTCCGATACCTCTTGTGATGGTTTAGAATGACTATCTATCTAATTGTTTTTAAAGGGTAAAATATTCTACAAAAAGCTTTAAGAATCAACGCTATCCAGCTGTTTAAACGAGGAATGAGGCTGTCATGCAGGGTTGTGGGGGGATGCAGCATCTTGAGGAGATTATTTCTTATAGGTTGTGTGATGAAAGTGATTTAACTGATTGATATATAGGTTTTTATTGTTGATTCATGTATTGCTCTGCATTGAGCGGCGCGGCTTGGTAAGCTGAAGCCTTTCCATCCTTCGGGAGATCGTCATGATCGGTCTCAGAATCCTCGGGGTCATCGCCTGTTGTGCCCTGGTGTTACCCCTCTACGCGCAGCAGTTTTCCACGCAGGAAAGACAGTCCCAGCAGAACTACCAGGGCCAGCCGCACTGGCAGCAATCGCCGCCAGCGATCCAGCACATCTACATCAGCCCGGGGGCGAGCGGCAGCGTGGAGAGTTCCTCCAGCTGGCAGCGCAATGACGGTTATGGTGGTGTACAGGTGCCGCGCAGCTACGGCGAAACGCGCTCGGGCACGGTGATCATCGACCAAGGCAGCAGCGGCATCCGGCAGAGCATCGAATACCCCAACGGTGCGGTCTATCCGCGCGGCAGTGGCTATTACCAGCAGCAGTAGGTCGGATCAGTCGATCAAATCGTCGCGGGTCAGGCGGGATTTGCGCAGGCCGCCGTGGCTGTAGAACAGCCCGGTGTCGCCGCGCCAGTGGAAGAGTGTCGCGAGAAACGCGGAGCTGACCCGGCCCACATCCCAGCTACGGAGTTTGCGGTAGGCCCAGAGCCAGCTGTCGTCGGAGGAAGAGGCGCTCATGGAATCGTCCTTGATTCGGCAAGCGGGAAAAGTGCATGGGACATTAGTGCGCCGGGTGGGCCTTCGCAAGTCGCTGCTCCCGCAACTGCAACCTGCGAAAAGGCCCGCACTGTCAGGCGATGCTGACCGCCTTCGACTCCTCGACGTACTCCTTCAGCCAGCGCAGGACTTCCACGGCGTCCCAGCGACCGGGATCGAACATTGCGTAGGCCTGGCCCTGGTAGCCCACCACATCCAGCGGGCGGTGATAGCCAGCGCGCTGCATCAGGGCCTCGATCTCCGCGAAGCAGACATTGAAATGGGTGCGACTGAAGGGCGTCTTGCCCTCCGTCACCAACCCCTCCAGCAGCAGTTCCGACACGGCTTCGCTGACTTCCTCGATGGCCATGTGGTTCACCGTGTATTTCAGCTGATGGATACTCACCATCGCTTGCTCCTCAATGGGTTCAGGCCCATGCCCTGTGATCCGAGGTAATCGACGTAGCCAATGGACTATGGCCTTTCGTCGAGGTTTAAAAAATTTTCGCAAAATACTGTATGCATGAACAGTATTTTCTCCTAGTATCCCTCTCGCGGTCTGACAGAAACCCTGAAGTGCCCGTCGCCAGTGGGCTGGCGGCTGCCTTTCGAAGAACAGGAGTGATGGCGATGCTGCAGAAACTGATGCTTTGCGCGGGTGTGGCGATGCTGGTGGGCTGTGCCCAGCCCCAGGCGGACGTACCGCGCGCCAATGGCGCCTACCTCATCATCGAGGGCAAGGAGGCCTGGGCCGTGCTGGTCGCCGACGGCAAACGCATCGAGGAGCGCGGTACTGTTCGCGATGCCATCCGCCTGCCGAAGGAGCGTTCTGCGATCGCCGCCAGCTATGTGATCGACACGCCCAATTGCGGCCGCCTGCAATGGCTGACCGAAGGCGAGGGCGACTCGACCGTGCGGGTGTCTTCGAGGGGAGACGCAGACGATCTGTCAGGCTGCCAGATCAGCGATGGGCTGAGTCGAGTCTGGACCGCGCTGGATTATTCGAGCTGAAGACGGCTCCCACCGAACTTCCACAAAATGTTTCCGCCTGCCCAGGCTTCACGTTTTTTTCACGCTCGGGGGCAGAGGATGAAAGCCAGCTAAAGGACTAGCTCCCCATCGAAAAGCCCGCTTGATTGCGGGCTTTTTATTGCCTGTCGACAAAGGTCTGCTCGCCTCCCCGATGCTGGACAGCTAAGGTAAAACTCCACGGAGATGGCGGAGATAGAGATGCAGCGGGTTCTAGCGGAGCGACTTTGGACAGCCCTGGGCGGCCAGACCGAGCGCCTGAGTCACCTGGCCTTTCGCAGTGAAGGCTCCCTCTCTTCGGCCTTTTTCGTCACCGAACTGGCTGCCGCCAGCATCGCCTGCTCCGGGCTGGCGCTGGATGAATGGCTGGCGCCCGAAGCCGGCGCGGCCACCTCGCTGGTCGTCGATCGTCGGCTGGCGTCCTTCTGGTTCTCCACGTCCTTGCGCGCTCAAGGCTGGACGCCACCCGACCTGTGGGACGCCATTGCCGGCAACTACCGCACGCGCGACGGCTGGATTCGCCTGCATACCAATGCTCCCCATCACCGGGCAGCCGCTCTCCGGGTGCTCGGTGCTGACAATGATCGCGATCAGGTCGCGGCTGCCGTAGCGGGCTGGGCTGCGGACGACCTGGAGCTGGCGATCGTGACGGAGGGCGGCTGCGCAGCGCGGATGCGTTCGTGGGAGGCCTGGAAACAGCATCCCCAGGGGCTCGCCGTGGAACGAGAGCCCTTGGTGTTGCGTGATGTCCAGTTGGTGTCCGCGGCCCCCCTGGATATCGAGATCGACCGCGAGCGACCGCTGGCCGGATTGCGCGTGCTTGACCTGACCCGTGTGCTGGCTGGTCCTATTGCCACCCGGTTCCTGGCCGGCTACGGCGCCAACGTGCTGCGTATCGACCCGCCGGACTGGGATGAGCCTGGCGTGGTGCCGGAGGTCACGCTGGGCAAGCATTGCGCGCGGCTGGATCTGCGCCAGCCAGCGGATCGCGAGCGTTTCCAGGGGTTACTCGCCAGCGCCGACGTGCTGGTTCACGGCTATCGCGCCGACGCCTTGGAGCGCCTGGGCTTCGGTGCGGATGTTCGCCGCACCCTTGCGCCGGGACTGGTGGACATCAGCCTGAATGCCTATGGCTGGTCAGGGCCCTGGAGTGAGCGGCGTGGTTTCGACAGCCTGGTCCAGATGAGCAGCGGCATCGCCGAAGCGGGGCGCGTCTGGCGCGGCGAGGACAAGCCGGTGCCGCTGCCGGTACAGGCCCTGGATCATGCCACTGGCTATCTGATGGCTGCGGCTGCCTTGCGCGGGCTGGCCGAGCGGCGTCGAAGCGGGCGGGGCAGTCGCTGGCGGTTGTCATTGGCGCGCACCGCGCAATGCCTGTTGGAGGCGGGCGTGTCGTCGGTAGGCTCGCTGGAGCTGGCGGCAGAGACGGCCGCCGATCTGGCGCCTGGCATCGAGACGACGCCCTGGGGATACGCGAGGCGCTTGCGCGCGCCGCTGCAGGTCGCAGGCTCTCCGCTTTTCTGGGAACTGCCGGCTTCCGAACTGGGCTCGGCGCCGGCAGCCTGGCAGTCCGTCAGCGGCGACTGACCTGGAACGCCTCGCCGGTGGCGAAGAAGGCACCGCCGGCCTGGTAATGAATGGTGCGTAGCTCATCGTTGGGGAAGTGCCAGCGGCCGTTGGAGAAGGCGCGCTCGTCGGCGTAGGCGGCGACCACTTCGGCGATGAACAGGTCATATTTTTCCTGGTTGTGCGGCTCGCTGAGCACCTTGCACTCCAGATAGGCCACGCAACCATCGACGATTGGCGCCTCGACCTGCTTCGCGCGCGACGTGCGGATGTCCAGCTGCTCGAACTTGTTGCCGTCTCCGCCGTTGCTCGAACCCACCGCCAAGGTCAGTTCGGCCTGCTGGCGTGTCGGCAGCTGGATGACGAAGGCGCCGGAGCCTTCCACCAGATGGCGCGACCAGGTGTTGCGGTCCAGCACCAGCATCAACTTGGGCGGATCGAAGTCCAGCGGCATGACCCAGGCGGCAGCCATGACGTTCGCGACGCCGTCATGCTCGCTGGTGACGATGGTGCTCGGACCGTGGTTGAGCAGCAGGTAGGCCTTGTTCAGCGGCACGTCTTTCAGGTGGTTCATTCAGTAGTCCTCAGGGCCGGATCAGAGCAGCAGGCCATCCACCGGCTTCAGCGGTTCGGGCAGGTCGGTCTCGCCAAGGATCTCCAGCACGGCGATTTCCATGTTGCGGCTCATGGCGTCCAGCGGCAGGTCGTTGGGTTGGGTATCGAACGGGTCGGCGATCTGGTCGCCCAGAGCGTCCAGGCCGAAGAAGGTGTAAGCCAGCACGCATACCGCCAGCGGGGTGAACCAGCCGATGCTGTCTACCAGGCAGAAGGGCAGCAGGAAGCAGTAGACGTGCACGATGCGGTGCAGCATCAGGATGTAGGGGTAGGGGATCGGCGTATTGCGGATGCGTTCGCAGCCGCCCAGCACGTAGGACAGCCGGGTCATCTGCTGGTCGATGGTCGCCAGGGTGATGTCGCTGGCGCCGCTGGCGCGGCCACGCTCGGCGAAACGCTGGCCGAGGCTCGCGAGCAGGACGTTGGTTGGACTGCGGCTGGCGCCCAGGGCAGCGGCTTCGTCACCCAGCAGGCGCTTCACCTCATCGCTTTGTGCGGTGCCGCGCAACTGGTCGCGCAGGGCGTAGCTGAAGGCGATCAGCGGGTTGCACAGTTGACGACGGCCTTCGGCGTCCAGATCCGGCAGCAGTGAGCGGGTCTGGCGGGCCAGGTTGCGGGTGACGATCAGCAACTCGCCCCAGAGGGTGCGGGCTTCCCAGAAGCGCTGGTAGGCGACGTTGTTGCGAAAGCCGAGGAAGATCGCCAGCGTCAGGCCCCAGAGGGTGAAGGGCGTGGAGGTGATGATCACCTTGTAGTGGTAGAGCGTGCCGTGGGTGGCGACTACCAGTGAGCTGAGCAGCACCGTGTAGAGCACCTTGCGCCAGATGGCCGGGATGATCGACCCCTTGAGCGAGAACAGCAGGACCCAGAGCGTCGGGGTTTGCGGGCGGAGGATCATCGGGCGGCATCCGGTGGGGCGGAGGGCGCATGATAGCCGAGATAGAGGGACGATGCGGATCACTGGCCCCTGCAGGAGTGTCCAGGGGACGCTCCTGCAGGGGCATGGCATGTCAGCCCTGCTCGTAGAGCTTCACGATGGCCGAGAAGTCCAGCTGGCCATTGCCCTGGTTGCTGAAGGTCTGGAACAACTGCTGGGCCAGCGCGCCCAGCAGCACGGGCTGGCGCACCTGGCGCGCGGCCTCGCTGGCCAGCCCGAGGTCCTTGAGCATCAGGTCGGTACCGAAGCCGCCACTGTAGCCGCGAGCGGCCGGGGCGCCGGTGAGCGGGTTGTTCACCTCCGAGCTCCAGCAGCGACCGCTGGACGTGTTGATGATGCCGGCCAGCACTTCCGCGTCCATGCCCAGCTTCACGCCCAGGGACATGGCTTCCGCCACGCCGATCATGGAGATGCCCAGCAGCAGGTTGTTCGCGACCTTCGCCACCTGGCCGTTGCCCGCGCCGCCGCAGTGCACGATGTTCTTGCCCATGGCCGACAGCACCGGACGCGCGCGCTCGAAGTCGGCCTGCTCGCCACCGACCATGAAGGTCAGGGTGCCCGCGGCGGCGCCAGCGGTGCCGCCGGAAACCGGCGCGTCGAGCATGGGATTGCCATGGGCGAGGGCGGCCGCGCTGACTTCGCGAGCATTCAGCGGGTCGATGGTGGACGAGTCGATCAGCAGCACGCCGGGCTGTACGTGGGTCAACAGGCCATCCTCGCCGAGGAAGACCTGTTTCACGTGGGCGGCGGCGGGCAGCATGGTGATGATCACCTCGACATCGTCGCGCGCCACGTCGGCGGGCGACGCCAGGGCGCGGGCGCCGAGGGCGACGGCCGCTTCCACGGCCTGGGCGGAGAGATCGAAGACGCTCAGGTCGAAGCCGGCCTTGAGCAGGTTGGCGGCCATGGGGCCGCCCATGTTGCCGAGTCCGATGAAGCCGATGCGCATGGGGGAATCCTCTTCTTCTTGTTCGGTGCACCCGGTCTTGCGGGCGCCAAAGGAGGTGCCCGCCCGCGTGGTGCTGCGTCCGGACCAGCGTCCTTGCTGAAGTCCGGGGCGGCTCGGGGCAGGCGGGCGGGCAGGCTTACTTGAGGTTGATGGTGGTGTTCACTGCACCGCCGACTTCGTTCTCGTCGAACCAGCGTTCGGTGACGGTCTTGGTCTGGGTGTAGAACTGCACCACCTGTTTGCCGTACGGGCCGAGGTCGCCGAGCTTGGAGCCGCGCGAGCCGGTGAAGGAGAACAGCGGCACCGGCACCGGGATCGGTACGTTGATGCCCACCTGGCCGACGTCGATCTCTTCCTTGAAGTGCCGTGCGGCAGCTCCCGAGCGTGTGAACAGCGCGGTGCCGTTACCGTTGGGGTTGGCGTTGATCAGCTCGATGGCCTCGTCGAAGGTCTTCACCGAGACCACGCAGAGCACCGGGCCGAAGATTTCCTCGCGGTAGATGGTCATTTGCGGGGTGACGCCGGAGAACACGGTCGGGCCGACGAAGTTGCCCTTGCCGTAGCCGGCCACCTGCGGGTTACGGCCATCCAGCTCGAGCTTGGCGCCTTCCTGGGTGCCACGCTCGATCAGGCCGCTGACACGATCCAGGGCCGCGCAGGAAACCAGCGGGCCGACGTCGGTGTTGGCCTCGGTGCCACCGCTGACCTTGAGGGTCTGCGCCTTGGCGACCAGGTCGGGGATCCATGCGTTGGCTTCGCCCACCAGGATCGCCACCGATACCGCCATGCAGCGCTGCCCGGCAGCACCGAAGGCGGCACCGGCGATGGCGTTGAGGGTCTGTTCCTTGTTGGCGTCGGGCAGCACCACTGCGTGGTTCTTCGCGCCCATCATGCACTGCACGCGCTTGCCGGCCAGCGAGGCGCGGTTGTAGACATGGGTGCCGACGCGGGTCGAGCCGACGAAGGAGACGGCCTTGATGTCCGGGTGATCGCAGATGGCGTTGACCACGTCCGGGCCGCCATGGATGACGTTGAGCACGCCCGGCGGCACGCCGGCTTCATGGGCCAGTTCGACCAGGCGCATGGTCACCATCGGGTCCTGCTCGGAGGGCTTGAGGACGAAGGTATTGCCGGTGGCGATGGCCATCGGGAACATCCACAGCGGGATCATCGCTGGGAAATTGAAGGGCGTGATGCCGGCGCAGACGCCGATGGGCTGCAGGATGGTGAAAGTGTCCACGCCGCCGGCCACGTTGTTGGCCAATTCGCCCAGCTGCAGGTTGCCGATGGCCGAGGCGTGCTCCACCACTTCCAGGCCGCGGAACACATCGCCTTCGGCGTCGGGCAGGGTCTTGCCCTGTTCGGCGGTGAGGATGGCCGCCAGTTCCTTCATGTTCTCGCGGATCAGCTGCTGGTACTTGAGGAAGATGCGTGCGCGGGCGCCGATGGGGGTCTTCTTCCAGGTCTTGAACGCGGCCTTGGCGCTGGCTACCGCGCGCTCGACTTCCTCGGGCGTGGCGAACGGCACACGGGCGAGGACTTCCTGGGTGGCGGGGTTGACCACATCGCGCCATTCGGAGGTGGTGGACTCGACGGACTTGCCGTCGAGGAAGAGTTTGACGGTCGGGGCGGCAGTTGCAGTCATCGGGGTTCTCCCAGCCTGAAGGCTTTCTTGTTGTCTGGAACGATCCTAGCAGTGCATTTTTGATGTGCTCAATGAGGCGATGTGCAAGTATGCTCTGCGTTTTTGCACACATGCTTCGCGCCGAGGCAAATATGGATTGGGACAACCTGCGGTTTTTCCTCGAACTTTCCCGGGCCGGCAAGCTGACCGTCGCCGCCCGGCGCCTGGGCGTGGACCACACCACCGTTGCCCGCCGTCTGCAGGCGTTGGAGAAGAGCATCGGCGCACAGCTGCTGGTGCGTGAGCCCGCCGGCTATCGGCTGACCGAGGCCGGACATGGCCTGTTGCCCCAGGCCGAAGCCATGGAAAGTGCCTGCAAGGTCATCGAGAAGCGCCTGGCCGGTGCCGAGGACAACCTCTCCGGCAAGGTGCGCATCGGTGCCACGGAGGGGTACGGCTCGACGCTGCTGACCTCGCAACTGGTGGAGCTGAACCAACGCCACCCACACCTGGGCGTGGACCTGCTGGCGGTGCCGCGGGCGCTGCAGCTGTCGCGCCACGAGGCGGACATCGTCATCACCCTGGAGCGTCCCGGCCGCGGGCCGTACCTGATTACCCGGCTCACTGACTACGTACTGCGCCTTTATGCCTCGAAGGACTACCTCGCCGAGCGCGGGCCGATCCGCAATCGGGACGACCTGCGCGAGCACGCACTGGTGGGTTATGTCGACGACCTGCTCTACAGCAAGGAGCTGCAGTACCTCGACGAAATCGGCCGGCCGCTGCACATGGCGTTGCGTTGCACCAGTATTCTCGCCCAGCAGCGCGCGGTGGCGGAGGGTGCCGGACTGGCGATCCTGCCGGCGTTCGCGGCCAGCGAAGATCCTTCGCTGCAGCCGGTGCTGGCGGGCGAGATCGAGTTCGTGCGGACCTTCTGGATGCTGATGCCCACCGAGCTCAAGGACATCGCGCGGATGCGCACCACCTGGGATTTCCTCCGGGAGAAGGCGGAATCCAGCCAGGAGGCCCTGATGGGCCGTGCGAGGTAAGCGCTGTTCGGCACGGCAGCGTTCAACGCTTGATCAGTGACAGGGACTCGCCAGGAAAGCGCGGGAACCGTTTCAGGAGAAGGAAGAATGGCAGACATCATTCCGCTGTCGGCGGAACTGGAACAACAACTGGAAGACCTCCAGCAGCAGGCTCTGACGCTGCTTCAGCTGGCGCCCGAAGTACCTCCCCACGAGGTGGTTGCGGCGATCACCCAGTACGTGCGCGATGCCAGGGAGCAGCAGCGCGAGGTGGACGATGACGCAGTATTCGCACTGGGTGCGCTGCTGGGCCGGCAATATGTGCTGGGGCTGGGATGGCACTGGGGCGACGTCACCTGGGAAAACGATCCCGACACGGCGGCCATTGGCGTGCTCAACCCGGATGATTCGCTGTTCAACAATCCCATCGGCTGGATCAGCCAGACGCTGGACGGCGAGGGCGGCGTGGCTTTCATGCTGAGCTACAACATGATCCAGGCCAATCAGACGCCGGTATTCGAGCCGGGGAGCGCGACCGGGCTGTACTGACGCATATCGCAGGGAGAGGGGCGTGCCCCATCTCCCTCGGGGGCCTTGCCGCTACGCCAGGCCGACGTAGAGGTTCTGCACGTCGTCATTGCCGTCCAGGGCGTCGAGGAAGGCTTCGACTTCCTCCAGTTCCGCGCCGGACAGACTGACCGGGTTTTTCGCCTTGTAGCCGAGCTTGGCCGAGGCGACGGTGAAGCCGTGTTCGGGCAGGGCGCGGCAGACGGCGTCCAGGTCGGTGGAGTCGGTGAGGAACAGCGTGTCGCCTTCTTCCTCGCCGGGCTCGAAGTCCTGGGCGCCGGCTTCGATGGCGGCCAGTTCCGGGTCGGCATCAGCGCTGGCCGGGGTGGCCTCGACCAGACCCAGGTAATCGAAGTCCCAGGATACCGAGCCGGAAGCGCCCAGCTGGCCCTTGCGGAACAGCACGCGGATTTCCGCGATGGTGCGGTTCACGTTGTCGGTCAGGCACTCGACGATCACCGGCACACGGTGCGGGGCAAAGCCTTCGTAGACCACGCGCTCGAAGTTCGCGGCGCCGTCCAGCAGGCCGGCGCCCTTCTTGATGGCGCGCTCCAGGGTGTCGCGGGGCATCGAGGCCTTCTTGGCCTGCTCGACGACCAGACGCAGTTTCGGGTTCATGTCCGGGTCGGCGCCATTGCGCGCGGCAATCATGATTTCCTTCGACAGTTTGCCGAACACGCGGCCCTTGGCGTTGGCGGCGACTTCTTTATGTTTGGCTTTCCACTGGGCGCCCATAGTGATCTCTTGCTGGCGGTTGCTGATGGGCGGCAAGTCTAAGGCCTCGCGCGGCCGCTGGCGATATCCGCTGGATCAGTGCGGGACCGCGAACACCGCGCCGGCCTGCGCCACTTCCTTGTCGGCCACCGTTAGTCCCAGCACACAGGCCAGGCGGTGCTCACGCTCCAGGCGCATCAGCATGCCCTGGGTGCAGACCTGGGCATGCTGATGCGCTCGGCGGCGAGGTTGCAGACCGGTGCTGCAGTATCAGCAGCAGGGTGTCGCGGGCGGCGG
This sequence comes from Pseudomonas sp. BB438, assembly GCF_057180225.1. Classification (NCBI taxonomy): domain Bacteria; kingdom Pseudomonadati; phylum Pseudomonadota; class Gammaproteobacteria; order Pseudomonadales; family Pseudomonadaceae; genus Pseudomonas; species Pseudomonas sp. BB438. Next base: position 3,586,692 of record NZ_CM170001.1, on the reverse strand, counting down.
GCTCACCCTGCTGGGCCTGCTGCCGTTGCTCGGGGGCGATGGCTGGAAATCTCAAAGAGTCCCCCCTGACGTGGCCGGCGACATTCCGGCGCCTTCCTTGGACTCGGCGGCCGCAAGTTTTGTGACCGCCTTCAGGTCTGTTGGGACAGAAAAGCGTAGAGCCGCTCATCCAGCGAATGCGCCACGTTGAAGCGCATCCACGGCACGCTGCGGCCGTCGGGCATGAACAACTGACCGGGGAACAGCAGGATCTTCGCTTCCTTGGCGCGGCTGGCGAGCAGGGTGGCGTCGTCCACGGCGCGGTGGCGGGCCCAGAGGAACAGGCCGGCGCGGGGCTCGTGGAAGATCTCCAGGCCGGCGGCCTCCAGGCGCCGTGCCACGCTGTCGTGGGCTTCACCGAGCTGGTCGCGCAGCTGGCGCACATGTTTGCGGTGGCGACCCTGCAGGAGGATGTCCAGGGCCAGGGTCTCGGTGAGCTCCGAACTGGTCAGGCCGCTGACCATCTTCAGCGGCACCAGCTCCTCGATCAGCTCCGGGTGGGCGGCGATAAAGCCAGTGCGCAGCGCCGGGGCGATGACCTTGGACAGGCTGCCGATGTAGATCACCCGCGCCAGCTGGTCGAGGTTGGCCAGCAGCAACTGGCCGGCGGGATCGAGGTCGGCGTAGATGTCGTTTTCGACGATGAGGAAATCGTACTTCTCCGCCAGTTGCAGCAGGCGGTGCGCAGCGGCCAGCGACAGGCTGCCGCCGGTGGGGCTCTGCAGGCGCGCCTGGGTGAAGTAGACCTTGGGGCGGTGCTCGCGGGCCAGTTGTTCCAGGCGGTCGAGGTCCAGCCCGTCGGCGCTGCGCGGCACGCCCAGCAACTGCGCGCCCTGCAGGCGCAGGTTGAGGAACAGGTTGTGGTAGCCGGGCTCGTCGACCAGCACCGGGTCGCCGCGCTGCACCAGGTAGCGCACGGTGAGGTCCAGCGCCTGGCTGGCACCGGCGGTCAGCAGGATCTGCTCCGGGCTGGCCGCTACGCCGGCGTCACCCAGGCGATCAGCGAGCTTGCCGCGCAGCTTGGGGTTGCCCTTGCTGTGGCCGTAGTTGCCGAACTGTGTCGGTTCCTCCCGCGCGAGGCTGCGCAGGCCACGCAGCAGGCCCTCGCTGTCCAGCCAGTGCTCGGGCAGCAGGCCGACGCCGGGGCGCAGTTCCATGCCCAGTGGCTGGAAGACCTTGTGCAGCAGCAGGTGTGCGTCGAAGTCGAACTCCGTGGGTGCTTCATCGCTGGCGCTGTCTTCGACGGCCGGTCCGCGCACGTAGAAACCGGCGTTGGGCACCGCGTTCAGGCAGCCACGTGCCACCAGCCGGTCGTAGGCCTCGACCACGGTGAAGTGGCTGACGCTGTTGGCCTGGGCGAACTTTCGGATCGAGGGCAGCTTGGCCCCGGGGCGCAGGCGCTGTTCGTCGATGGCCTGGGCGATACCGTCGACGATCTGGGTGACCAGGGGAATGTCCGAGGTGGGGTCGAGCAACAGCATCCGAAGGTCCAATTCTTGTGTGGGTGAGCGACGGGAAATCTGTACAGGTCCGCGGACCATAACAGCACTGCACTTTCTGCGTTGTCCCTGTGCATGGTGCGGACCGGGCGTGGCCAGCACACTCGGTCCCAGACGGCGGCAATACGCCGCATAGCCTGATCACAAGAACACTGCACAAGAACAAGGACAGCCCGTCATGCGTGACACAGCTTACAACATCGATCCGTCGAGCATTTCCGCCGAAGAGTGGCAGGCGCGCTGCGACCTCGCCGCGCTGTACCGGCTGATCGCGCACTTCCGCTGGACCGACCACATCGACACCCACATCTCCGCGCGAGTGCCGGGCGAGCCGGGCCACTACCTGATCAACCGCTACGGCGTGCTGTTCCATGAAATGCGCGCCTCCGACCTGGTGAAGGTCGATCACGCGGGCGACGTCATCGACCCGCGCTTCGGTCCGAAAAGCGTCAATCGCGCCGGCTTCAACATCCATTCGGCAGTGCACGCCGCCCGCGAGGACGTGGCCTGCGTGATCCACACCCACACCGCCGCCGGCATCGCGGTGTCCGCCCAGGAAGACGGCCTGCTGCCGATCAGCCAGCACGCGCTGAAGTTCTACAACCGCCTGGGCTACCACGACTACGAAGGCATCGCCCTGGACCCGGACGAGCGCTCGCGCCTGGTCAACGACCTGGGCAGTCACATGGTGATGATCCTGCGCAATCACGGCCTGCTGGCCACCGGGCGCTGCATCGCCGAAGCGTTCAACCAGATCTACTTCCTCGAACGTGCCTGCCAGGCGCAGGTCCAGGCCCTGGCCGGCGGCCGCCAGCTGCGCTACCCGCCGCACGCCGTGTGCGAGCGCGTCGCCGTGCAGGAAGAAGAAGCGCTGGTCGACGGCCTGCATCTGCTGGCCTGGGAGTCGGCGCTGCGCCTGATCGAAGACGGTGAGGCCGTCTACCGCACCTGACCCTGTTATCGTGCCCCGGTCCGCAGAGACCGGGCGCCTGCGTGCTTGAACCATCTGCCAACAACAAAGCCAAGAGGTGGAAATGAAGAACCCGATTCTGGGAGCCCTGCTCATGGGCGTGGCGTCCGGCGCCATGGCCGCGGACCTGACGGTTATCTCCTTCGGAGGCACCAGCAAGGACGTGCAGACCGAAGCCTTCTACAAACCGTTCGAGAAGAAGGAAGGCATGAAGGTGATCGCCGGCGAGTACAACGGCGAAATGGGCAAGATCAAGGCCATGGTCGACACCGGCAGCGTCAACTGGGACGTCGTCCAGGTGGAAGGTCCGGAGCTGCTGCGCGGCTGTGAAGACGGCCTGTTCGAACCGCTCGATCCGTCCATTCTCGGCAAGGCCGAAGACTACGTGCCTGGTACCCTCTCCGACTGCGGCGCGGGCCTGCTGGTCTGGTCGATGGCCATGGTCTACGACGGCAAGCGCTTCGCCAATGGTCCGACCGGCTGGACGGATTTCTGGGACACCCAGAAATTCCCCGGCAAGCGCTCCCTGCGCAAAGGCGCCAAGTACACCCTGGAGATCGCCCTGCTGGCCGACGGCGTGAAGAAGGAAGACCTGTACAAGGTGCTGGCGACCAAGGAAGGCGTGGACCGCGCGTTCAAGAAGCTCGACGAGATCAAGCCGTCGATCCAGTGGTGGGAGTCCGGCGCCCAGCCGATGCAGTTCATCGCCAGCGGTGACGTCGCCATGAGCACCGCCTACAACGGTCGAGCATTCGCTGCGCAGGAAGAGGGCGCGCCGATGAAAGTCGTCTGGAACGGCAGCCTGTACGCCATCGACTCCTGGGCGATCCCCAAGGGCAGCCCGAACAAGAAGGCCGCCGAGGACTTCATTGCCTTCTCGCTCAAGCCCGAGCAGCAGAAGATCCACACGGTGAAGCTGGGCTACGGCTCGGTGAACCTGGGAACCACCCAACTGCTCGATCCGAAACTGGTCGAACGCCTGAACACCGCTCCGGCAAACCTGGAACAGGCGGTGCCGGTGAACTTCGAGTTCTGGGTGGACCACGGCGAAGACCTGGAGCAGCGCTTCAACGCCTGGGCAGCGAAGGGCTGATTCTCAGGTTGGCGCGGGTGGCGACACCCGCGTGATCGAATCGCTGGCGCGGTTCGCCCCTGCAAGGCGTCGTGTTCCCCAGCAGGGGCGGGCCCTGCCCGCGTTCCGCCGGCAGGGCGGGCGTCAGTTCAAACCTTGCGCCAGACGCTCGCCAGCCACGGCTGCTGCTCTCGCGGCAGGCCTGCCGGGCGGTAGTAGTGTTCCAGTTCGCGGAATCCCGCGTCTTCCAGCAATCGAGTCCAGCTCTCCAGGTCGTGGTACGAACCGTAGCGGCCACCGTTCCAGCCTTCCTGGTTCTCCCCGCGCGGGTTGGAGCTGAACAGTACGCCGGCGGGTTTCAGCGCCGCATGCAACTGGCGCAGTACGTGCGGTAGCTCGCTGCGCGGAACGTGGAACAGGCTGGCATTGGCATAGATACCGTCGAATTGCCCGGGAGGCAGGTCGAGGGCCAGGAAATCCTGTTGCCAGACGTCGCAGCCGCTGGCCTCGCGTGCCATGGTGACGAAGTCGGCGCAGCCATCCAGGCCGACCGGTGCATGCCCCAGGCTTTTCAGGGCGCAAAGGTCGCGTCCCGGGCCGCAACCGAAGTCGAGCAGGGCAAACGGCGCGTCGGCCTGGATGTGCCGCAGCAGCGCAGCGATATTCTGGGTGACATCGTGATCCCAGGTGCCCTCACGGAAGGACCGGGCACTGTCCTGATAGTGCTGCAGGGTGACACGGGAAATGTCGCGCAGGGTCGGATCGATGGGGCTCATGACGCAGGCCGGTGGCAGATGGGATGCTCCATTCTACGTGTCCCACCGGAAATCGCCGAGGCGAAAAAAAGCGGCGCACCCCATCAGGGCTTGCCGCTAGTCACACTCAACAGATTGCCATCGCGGCAGAGCGTCAGAACTGCTCGGCGCGCAGTTCGTACAGGCTCTCGCTGCCGGCGAGAATCGAGGCCGCCAGGGATTCCACCCGAGGCAGCAGGCGCACGAAGTAGAAGCGCGCCGTGGCCAGCTTGCCGCCGTGGAAGTCGTCCTCCTGGCCCTGGCAGGCCTGCGCCATGCGCGCCCACAGGTAGGCATAGGCGGTGTAGCCGAACAGGTGCAGGTACTCGACTGACGCCGCGCCGATTTCCTGCGGTTGACCAACGGCCTGCTCGCGCACGAAACGGGTGACGGATTCGAGCAACTCCAGGGCATCCAGCAGCGGGCCGGTGAAGGCCGCCATGTCCGCGCAGGCGGCGCCATCGACGAAGGAACGGATCTCGCCAGCGAACAGCGCAAGCGCACGGCCACCGTCGGCGATCACCTTGCGCCCGAGCAGATCGAGGGCCTGGATGCCGTTGGTGCCTTCATAGATCTGCGCGATGCGCACGTCGCGCACCAGTTGCTCCTGGCCCCATTCGCGGATGAATCCGTGGCCACCGAATACCTGCTGGCCGTGGATGCAGCTTTCCAGCCCGGTATCGGTGAAGAAGGCCTTGGCGACCGGCGTCAGCAGCGCCACCAGCGCCTGGGCCGACTCGCGCTCGCCGGCGTCTTCGGCGTACTTGGCGACGTCCAGCTGCTGGCCGACGTAGGTGGAGAAGGCGCGGCCGCCTTCGGTCAGGGCCTTCATGGTCAGCAGCATGCGGCGCACATCGGGGTGCACGATGATCGGGTCGGCGGCCTTGTCCTTCGCCACCGGGCCGGTCGCGGCGCGGCTCTGCAGGCGCTCGCGGGCGTAGCTGACGGCGCTCTGGTAGGACATCTCGGCGCAGCCGATACCCTGGATGCCAATGGACAGGCGCTCGTAGTTCATCATTGTGAACATCGCCGCGAGCCCCTTGTTCAGCTCGCCGACCAGCCAGCCGGTCGCACCGTCGAAATTCATCACGCAGGTCGCCGAGGCCTTGATGCCCATCTTGTGCTCGACCGAGCCGCAGGACACGGCGTTGCGTGCGCCGAGTGAGCCGTCGGTCTGTACCAGGAACTTGGGCACGAGGAACAGCGAGATGCCTCGCGAGCCGGCAGGGGCGTCGGGCAGCTTGGCCAGTACCAGGTGGATGATGTTGTCGGTGAGGTCCTGTTCGCCGCCAGTGATGAAGATCTTGGTCCCGGTGACGCGGTAGCTGCCATCGGCCTGCGGCTCTGCGCGGGTGCGGATCAGGCCCAGGTCGGTGCCGGCATGGGGTTCGGTCAGGCACATGGATCCGGCCCATTCGCCGGCGTACATCTTCGGCAGGTAGGTGGTCTTGAGCGTTTCGTCGGCGTGGGCGTCCAGCGCCAGGCAGGCGCCGGCGGAGAGGGTGGAATAGAGGCTGAAGCTGGCGTTGGCGCCGTACATCATTTCCTCGAACTGCACCGAGAGCATCTTCGGCATGCCCATGCCGCCGTATTCGGGGTTGCCCGCCAGCCCGACCCAGCCGCCCTCGGCGTAGGTCGCGTAGGCTTCGCGGAACCCGGCGGGCGTGCGCACGTCACCGTCGGCGAAGTGCACGCCTTCCTCGTCGCCGCTGCGGTTGAGCGGAGCCAGCAGGCCGCTGGTGATCTTCGCCGCCTCTTCGAGGATGGCGTCGGCGGTGTCGGCGTCGATGCGCTCGGCCAGCGCCGGCAGGCGCGCCCAGAGGGCCGGGGCGTCGAACACGGCATCGAGCAGGAAGCGCATGTCGCGCAGGGGAGCGTTGTATTCAGGCATGGCGGACTCCGGCGCTCCCGCGGTGGGGAGCGCACGATGGCAGGAGAAGGATCAGGTCAGAGGGCGTTGGCCCAGTCGCGCAGGACGAACTTCTGGATCTTCCCGGTGGACGTCTTGGGCAGGTCGGTGAAGACCACGGTGCGCGGCACCTTGAAGCCGGCCAGGTGTTCGCGGCAGAAAGTCATGATGTCCTGCGCTTCGACCGCTGCATGCTCGCCCTTGAGGGTAATGAAGGCACAAGGCGTCTCGCCCCAGCGTTCGTCGGCGCGGGCCACCACGGCGGCTTCCATCACGGCCGGGTGGCGGTAGAGCACGCCCTCAACCTCGATGGTGGAGATGTTCTCGCCGCCGGAAATGATGATGTCCTTCAGGCGGTCGCGGATTTCCACGTAGCCGTCCGGGTGCCAGACCGCCAGGTCGCCGGTGTGGAACCAGCCACCGGCGAAGGATTCCTCGGTCGCCGTGGGGTTCTTCAGGTAGCCCTTCATCACGGTATTGCCGCGCATGAAGATCTCGCCGATGGTCAGGCCGTCGCGGGGCACCGGCTCCAGGGTCTTCGGGTCGGCGACCATCACACCTTCCAGGGTCGGGTAGCGCACACCCTGGCGGGACTTGATGCGGGCGCGCTCGTCCAGCGGCAGCTCGTCCCATTCACCGTGCCAGGCACAGACGGTCACCGGACCGTAAACCTCGGTCAGCCCGTAGACGTGGGTGACCTTGATGCCCATTTCCTCCACCGCGCCGATCACCTTGGCCGGCGGCGCCGCACCGGCGACCATCGCGTGTACCGGGTGGTCGATGGCGGCCTTGGCTGATTCGGGCATGTTGATCAGCGCGTTGAGCACGATGGGGGCGCCACACAGGTGGGTGACCTGGTGTTCGCGGATCAGGGTGAGGATCTTCTGTGGGTCGACCCGGCGCAGGCACACATGGGTGCCGGCCAGCGCGGTGACGGTCCAGGGGTAGCACCAGCCGTTGCAGTGGAACATCGGCAGGGTCCAGAGGTAGACCGGGTGCTGGCCCATGGACCAGGTCATCTGGTTGCCCAGCGCGTTCAGGTAGGCGCCGCGGTGGTGGTAGACCACGCCCTTGGGATTGCCGGTGGTGCCGGAGGTGTAGTTGAGGGAGATGGCGTCCCATTCGTCCTGTGGCCACTGCCAGGCGAACTCGGGGTCGCCCTCGGCGAGCAGCGCCTCGTAGTCCAGCGGGCTGACCGCATAGCCTTCGCCGAATTCCGGGTCGTCGACATCCACCACCAGCGGCGGATGGTCGAGCATGCCCAGGGCCGAATGGATGACGTCGCAGAACTCGCGGTCGGTGATCAGCACCTTGGCTTCACCGTGCTGCAGCATGAAGGCGATGGCCTCGGCATCCAGGCGCACGTTGAGGGTATTGAGGACCGCACCGATCATCGGCACGCCGAAGTGCGCCTCGACCATCTGCGGCGTATTGGGCAGCATCACCGCGACGGTGTCGCCACGGCCGATGCCGCGGGCGGCGAGGGCGGAGGCCAGACGGCGGCAGCGCTGGTAGGTTTCCTTCCAGGTGCGGCGCAGGCTGCCATGGATGATGGCGGTACGCTCGGGGTAAACGTGGGCGGTGCGTTCGATGAAGCTCAGCGGCGACAGCGCGATGTGGTTGACGGCCGCGCGCGGCAAGCCATGTTCGAAGATCGACATGTGGACACCCTGTGGCTGATTGTTAGCTCATTGTTCTGGTGTGACCCGTGGAGCGCTTGACAGCAGGCGGGTCGTGACCGGTGCGGCAAGCTGTCGCCCGGTCATTGCGGCGTTTTATAGCAATCTCGAATTGGATATGGAAGTTAAACCTAAGGTGTATGGTATAAGTACTATATTCATCCCCAGCCCCTTCGAGCCCCCTCGATGTCCGAGTTGAATACCCTGGTGCGCCTGGTGCGCGAGCAGGCCCCTGTGGCCGCGCAGGCCGACGTTCTGCAGCGGCTCTGTCTCGAGCGCGATGGCGTCGAGCGTGCGCTCTATGTCGAATGGCAACCGCGCAGCCAGAGCTTCGAAGCCCTGGCTGGTGCTTCGCGCCTGCCCCCGGGCAGCGGCGATCCGCTGCAGGCCAATGACCTGGCGCTGCTGGGGCGCCTGGATGGCGTGATCCGGCTGCCGCTGCGGGAGCTGCTCGGCACGCCGTGCTGGCTCAGCGGACGCTTGCGTCGCGCAGGCTGGAGCCAGGGGCTGGCGCTGGTTCTGCCACTGCGGGAAGAAGGACAGGGGCTGCTGCTGGTGGAAAGCGCCAGCGCGGACGCCGAGGCCTGGCTGGGCTGGATCGGTGAACTGCTGGGCGACGTGCTCGCCCTGGCTCATCAGGCGCGCCGCACGGCGCCGTTGCTCAGTGCCGATCCGCAGCCGGCGCTGGTGCTGGACGACACGGATACGCTGGTGGATTGCAACCAGGCCCTGCGCCAGCTGCTGGCCGAGTTCCCCGGTAGTGAGCCGCGTGACCTGCTGCCCAGCAACCGGGCACAGTTGCTGCGCACCTGCCTGGAACAGGGACGCGCAGTGCACGAGGTAACCGGTGAGCGCGAGGGCCGGCAATTTCTCTGGACCTTCGTGCCGATGCCCGCCGAGCGCCAGGTGCTGATCCACGGCCGCGAGATCACCGTGGCGCTGCGTGAACAACGCGAAGCCGCGAGGGCCAGCCGGTTGTACCGGCAGATCATCGAGAACACCACCGACCTGATTTCCCGGCGGACCCTCGACGGCCGCCTGCTCGACGTCTCGCCAGCCTCCTGGACGCTGCTGGGCTACTGGCCGGAAGAGTTGCGCGGCAAGGAACTGCTGCCGTTGCTCCACGAGCAGGATCGCCAGCGGGTGGCCGAGCGCACCCGCGATGCGCTGGTGCAGGACGGCTACGTGACCCTGACCTACCGCTTGCGCCATCGCGATGGCCACTATCTCTGGTTCGAGACGGCGAGCCGCGCCATCCGCGAGACCTACACCGGCCATGTGATGGAGGTGGTCAGCGTGTCCCGCGATATCACCGCGCGCGTGCGCGCCGAGGAAGGCTTGCGGCGGCTGGCTGGAGTGGTCGAGGCGAATACCGACCTGGTGCTGTTCGTCGATCCGGGCGGGCGCGTCACCTACCTCAACCCGTCGGCGCGGCGCGCCCTCGGGCTGGACGGCGAGGCACTGCCAGCGTCCGTTGCCGAGGTGCTGGACGACGGCCTGCTGGCGGCACTGGAGCGAGAAGGCTGGGAGAACGCCCGACGCGGCGGCGTGTGGAGCGCCGAAGGGCGCCTGCGCGGGCGCAATGCGGCGCCGCTGTCGCTGGTCCTGCTGGCGCATAGCACGGCAGGCGGCGAGCGCTATTACTCGCTGGTGGCCCGCGACATGACCGAGCGTGAGCTGCGCGAGAACCAGCAGCGCCGGCACCAGGACGAGCTGGCCCATACCGCGCGGCTGGTGACGCTGGGCGAACTGGCCTCGGGCATTGCCCACGAGATGAACCAGCCGCTGGCCGCCGTGATGAACTATGCCAGCGCCAGCCAGCGCTACCTGAAATCCCTCGACAACCAGCCGGATGCCGCGCAGCGCGTGGCTCAGGGGTTGGCGCAGATCGTCGAGCACACCGCCCATGCCTCCGAAGTGATCCGCCGCTTGCGGGCCTTCCTGCGCAAGGGTCAGCGGCGCATGCAGGCACTGGATCTCAGTCAGGTGGCGTGTGCTGCGCTGGGCCTGTGTGCCTGGGAAGCGGCCAGCGCGGAGGTGGTGATCAGCGAGGCATTCACCGACAATCTGCCACCCGTCTACGCCGACCGCGTGCTGCTGGAGCAGGTGTTTCTCAACCTGCTGCGCAACGCCATCGAGGCCAACCGCGAGTGCCATGCCGGCGAGCCTTCGAACGTGCACATCGGCAGCCACCGCGAACAGGACGGACAGCTCTGCGTCTGGGTGGAAGACGAGGGGCCGGGGGCGAGCGGGGCGACACTGGAACAGATGTTCACGCCGTTCTTCACCAGCAAGCCGGAAGGGCTCGGGTTGGGGCTGTCCATGAGTCGCGGCATCGTCGAAGGCTTTGGCGGCACGCTGGAGGCCTCAGCGGCGCCAACCGGCGGTCTGCGCCTGGAATGCCGGCTGCCCGCAGGGAAAACCGAACAATGACGGAGACAGTGATGGAAACGGCGGTGGTGTATGTGGTGGACGACGACCAGCGGATGCTCGACTCGACGGTCTGGCTGCTCGAGTCGGTCGGTCTGAAGGCGCGGCCCTTCACCAGTGGCCGCGAGTTCCTGGACGGCTGCCCGAACGATGCTCATGCCTGCGTGCTGCTCGACGTGCGCATGCCCGGTCTCGGCGGCCTCGCGGTACAGGAAGAGATGCGCCGGCGCGGTCTGGAGCTGCCGGTGATCTTCGTCAGCGGCCATGCCGACGTGCCCATCGTCATCCGTGCGTTCAAGGCCGGCGCGGTGGACTTCATCGAGAAGCCGTACAACGAGCAGCTGCTGCTGGACAGCGTGCAGCAGGCGCTCAGCTCCCGCGAGAGCCAGCACGCGTCCCGTTCGGAACTGGGCGAGCTGGAGGAGCGGCTGGCGGCGCTGACGCCCCGCGAGCGCGACGTGTTCCTGCCGCTGGTGCGCGGCTACACCAGCCGCGAGGTCGCCGAGCAACTGGACATCAGCGTGAAGACCGTGGACCTGTACCGATCTCGGGTCATGAAACGCATGCAGGCCGGGACGCTCCCAGACCTGGTGGGCATGGCCATCGCAGCCGAACTGGTCGACCCGTTGCAGTTGCGCCCGGCCTAACGGGCTCACCTGCGGCCTTCACGCTCCCGGTGCGCGCCGTGCGCATGATCGCGGCGCGGCCCACTCCTGCGGGCACGTTTGAAAGTTCGCCTCGGGGCGCGGTGGTTAGGGGGCGGACCTAGACTGCAGCATTGCCCTTACGGATCGCCATGATGCCCATCTCCCGACACCTGTCCGCCCTGGATTGGCCGGCGCTCACCGCGCAACTCGACGCCGACGGTCACGCGCTGATCCCCGGTCTGCTCGACCCGGCCCAGTGCGAAGCGCTTCGCGCCCTCTACGACCAGGAACGGCTGTTCCGCAGCCGGGTGGTCATGGCCCGGCACAACTTCGGCCTTGGCGAGTACCGCTACTTTGCCTATCCCTTGCCAGGACTGTTACAGGCGCTTCGTGAAGCTCTCTATCCGCCCTTGCGCGCCATCGCCAACACCTGGCACGCGCGCATGGGCACGGGGGGCCATTACCCGCCCCGGCATGCCGACTTTCTCGCAGACTGTCACGCCGCCGGGCAGCAGCGGCCGACCCCCTTGCTGCTGCGCTATCGCGCCGGCGACTACAACTGCCTGCACCAGGACCTCTACGGGGAACTGGCCTTCCCGCTGCAGGTGGCGATCCTGCTGTCTCGACCGGGTGAGGAATTCGATGGTGGCGAGTTCGTCCTCACCGAGCAGCGCCCGCGCCAGCAGTCACGGGTGGCCGTGGTGCCGCTGCGGCAGGGGGATGCCGTGGTGTTCGCCGTGGCCCAGCGTCCGGTCCCGGGCGCGCGCGGCTACCACCGGGTCAACCTGCGCCATGGCGTCAGCCGCGTACATACCGGCGAGCGCTTCACCCTCGGGGTCATCTTCCACGATGCGCTGTAAGGAGTAGCATGGATCGGTCCAGGGAACCGGGAGATCGACATGCACTATGAAGTGATTCAGCGCCACCGCAGCGAGTACCCCGCGCCCATCACCTTCGCCAAGGGTGCGCCGCTGTTCGTCGGCGAGCGCTACGAAGGCGCCGAAGGCTGGGAGGACTGGTACTTCTGCTCCACGCCCGGCCAGCGCGAGGGCTGGGTGCCGGCGCAGGTGTTCAACATGACCGCGCCGGGCGCGGGGGTGGCGATGGAGGACTACACCGCCCACGAACTCGACGTGGACGTCGGCGAGCGGCTCGAAGGCGGCCGCGAGCTGGGCGGCTGGCTCTGGTGCGTCCGCCCGGGCGGCGAGGCCGGCTGGGTGCCGCTGGATTGCCTGCAGGAAGTGAGCGCCTGATCCCGCAACGGTTCAGGCCTTGTAGCGCCGTCCGGCGCGCTGCTTGAGCCAGGCCATCAGCCCGCGCTGCTGCACCACCGCGGGCTGCTCCACCAGCAAGGCGGCGCTGGCCTTCTGGCGGAAGTCCAGCAGGCGGCCCATGGCCTCGGCGATCTCCTGGCGCGCTTCCATGCAGGGCGCCAGGGTTTCCTTGTCGAGGTAGTACGCGGCGCCGTCGCTGATGGCGGTGAATTGCGCCTGCCAGGCGGAGTCGGTCAACACCCCGGCCTCGCCGAAGACTTCGCCCGGGCCCATGCGGCCAGCCTCGATGGTCTGGCTGTCGTGGGGCAGGGTGACACTGACCACGCCCGAATCGATGATCAGCAGGCGGTTGCTGACGTCGCCTGGCGCCAGTAGCACGTCGCCGCGTTTGAAGGGGCGGCGCTGCATCCGGGCCGCCAGCTCGTCGCGCTCCTCGTCGCGCAGGGCATCGAACAGCCCCGAACGTACCAGCAGCGCGCGCGCCCGCGAGGCACTTTCACGCATGGGGGCGTCGGCTTCGGCGAGCAGGTTGATACCGGCAGCCTGCAGGTGGCGGTAGGCGAGATCGAACAGTTGGTTGCGGACTTCGCGCTTCTCGCCCATGGCAGCGACGAAGCCGCTCATCTCGTATTCCACGCCGTCGGGTGCGGACTTGCGCACGCTGACGGATGGCGCGGGACTGGTAAGCAGCGCGCGGCAGCCGCCGAGGGCGTGCTCCAGCGCCTCGATCACCTTGCGTGGGCGGATGTGCGGGCTGACCGTCAGGCTGGCGCTGACGCCGTAGAGATTGGCCGGGCGGCTCAGGTTGAGCACCTTGGCCTTGGCGGCGAGGGAATTGGGCACGACGGCGAGCGTGCCCTGGGAGGTCTGCAGGTAGGTGGAGCGCCAGTCGATCTCGGTGACCTTGCCCTCGATGCCGTCGATGGAGATCCAGTCGTCCAGCTGGTAAGGCTTGGTGGTGTTCAGCACGATGCCGGAGAACACGTCGCTCAGCGTGCTCTGCAGCGCCAGACCGAGCACGATGGCGACGACCCCGGACGTGGCCAGCAGGCCCTTCACCGGCAGCTCCAGCACATAGCCGGCGGCGGCGATGATGGCGACCAGGAAGATCAGCGCGCCGACGACGTCCTGCAGCAGGCGTCCGCCGTGACCGATGCGCTGCACCAGGAGGAAGCCCAGCACCACCGTCAGGCTGCGGGCGGCGAACAGCCACCAGATGATCTGCACCGCCGTGGCGACCATGTGGCTGGGCAGATCATCCGGCCAGGGCGCAGCCTGCAGCGGGTTCATCCCGGCGTTGAACAGCAGCAGGCTGAACAGCAGGAAGCCGACCAGGCGCACGGCAAGGCGCCAGTGCGGGTGATCCGCGCCGACCAGCCGCCAGAGCAGCAGGTCGATCAGCAGCAGGACGGGGGCGGCGAACAGCGGGTGAGTGGTCAGCAGGGCGGGCATCGAGCCTCTCCTTGGAACGATCGCAAGAAGATGGCACAGAAAGCGTTTTCTGGCAGCGGTCTCAGTTCAGGTAGCGCGAATCCACCAGCGTGCGCCACTCGCCGGTCTCGATCTCGCCGGCGATGCGCAACTGCGGCTCGGTTTCGTCGAACAGTACCAGGGAGCTGCCGTACTCGGGGGTATCGGTCTCGCGCACCTTGAGATTCTCGCGCAGCAGATCGAAACACTCGCTGTGGGTGACCAGCACCAGGTTGCGGTGCTCGGCCTTGTGCTGGCGGATCTGTGCGGCGAGGTCGCTGTCCTTGCAGCTGAGCAGCCAGTCCTGGCGCTGTACCGGATGGTCGAACATCAGGTCGGCGGTCTGCGCGGTGCGGTTCGCGGGGCTGCTGTAGACGTCGGTGGCGGTGAGGCCGAGGCGGGTGATGCTGTCGCCCATGCTCCTGGCGAGCTCGGCGGCACGCGCGGTGATACCGTCCGCGGCGCCCAGGCAGGCGGCGCTGGAGCGGTCACAGCGTTCCATGTGGCGTACCAGCAGAACCACACCGCCACGGGCCCAGTTCTGGGCGAACAGGCTGCCGCTGGGCACCTCTTCCAGTGGCGAGGGCAGCGAGCGCCAGGCAACCAGGGCGAGGGTGGTGCAGGTCAGGACGGACGCGACCAGAAAGCGAAGGTGGAGCAAGGGCAATCCTCATGCGCAGGCATCCGCGCGGAATGCGCGATGCGGCAGTGCATGCTGCCTCCAGCGGGTGACAATCACGCGATGAGTTGATGACGGGGCGGTGATGAAAGTTCCGTGACCCGCCTATCGACCGGTGTCGCCGGTCTGGCGCTCGAGCACGGTGACGGTCGCGGTCGTGCCGGCGCGCAACTGGCTGCGGCCTGCGTACTGCGGGTCGATGCCGATACGCACGGGGATGCGTTGCGCCAGTTTCACCCAGGTGTAGTTCGGGTTGATGTTCGCCAACAGGCGCTCGCCGGGGGCGTTCTCGCGATCGTTGATGGCGAAGGCGATGCTTTCGACCCGGCCGTCGAAGCGTTCGCCATTCATCAGCTGCACGTCCACGGCGTCGCCTTCGCGGATGCGCGGCAACTTGGTTTCCTCGAAATAGCCGCCGACGTAGAAGGAATTGCTGTCGACCAGGGCGACCAGGGAGTGGCCAGCGCTGGCGTAGTCGCCGGCGCGGGTCAGCAGGTTGGTCACGTAGCCGTTCACCGGCGCTACCACCTGGGTGCGTTCCAGGTCGAGACGGGCCTGTTTCTGCGCTGCTTCGGCGAGGGCGACATTGGCTTGCGCGAGGCTCTGATTGGCCTGTTCGCGCAGCAGCTGTGCTTCGGCCACGGCGACATCGGTATGGGCCTTCTCCCATTCTTCGTTGGAGATGGCGGAGCGGGCCTTCAGCGCCCGGCGGCGGACCTCCTCGCTTTGCCGCTGCTGCAACAGCGCGCGGTTGGCGGCGATGGCCGCCTGGGACTGGCCGAGCGCGGCGCGGGCAACTTCCACCGCACGGTCGGCGTGCAGCACCGCCAGCTCGTAGCGTGCCGGATCGATGGTGAGCAGCGCCTCGCCCTTGCTGACGTGCTGATTGTCCTTCACCCGCAGCTCGACGATGCGCCCGGTCACATCCGCCGAGACGGTCACCACGTCGGCACGTACCCGCGCATCTCGGGTCCAGGGCGCGCGGGTGTAGTACGTCCAGGCGAGGTAGCCGAGGATCAGCGCGAGGGCGACCACGACCAGGGTGATCAGCGGCGGCAGGGCTTTGCGCAGGCTGGTCATTCAGTGCAGGACTCCCATGAGCAGGATCAGGCTGGCGCAGATACAGGCATAGAGCGCGCCTTCGAACAGCGCCTCGTGCCAGACCAGCCGCAGCACGCCGAGGCGGCGCAGGGCCCAGTCGAGCAGCAGGAAGATCGGCAGGGCCAGCAGCAGGGCCTGGGCGAACGGGGGCAGGTAGATCCCCGCCAGTTCGATATCAGCGGGCATGCAGCGCAGCTTCCCCATGGTCGTCGTGGAGGGTGGCCGATTCGCCGTAGAGGTCGCGGAAACGCTCCAGCAGATCGGCGGCGACCAGCAGCGCCACGCCGCTGACGAACACCGGGCGCATGGCATCGCCGCTGGGGTAGCTGCCGTGGCTTTGCAGTTCGTCCAGTTCGTTGCCCAGCTCGCGCATGGCCGGCAATACCCGGTGCAACGGCGCGGCAGGCGGCTGGTCGAGACAGGCGGCGAGTTCATCGAGCAGCAGCGACAGGCGCTCGCGCAGCTGCTGCGGCAGGCCCTTGGAGTTGAGGCTCTCGCGGCGCAGCTGGTGCAGCACCACGCCAAGGGTCATGCTCGCCAGGCTGCACTGGAAGCGCTCGCCCGACTGGCTGTCACGCGCTGCCGGCAACAAGCCGAGCATGATCGCCAGGCGATCGACCATGCGGCTCTCGAACAGGAAACGACGCGCCTCGCTGGGCTTGGAGAGCAGCACCGAACGGACCTCCGCGCGGGTCCGGCGGGACTGGCGCCGCAGCCGCGCGTCCGCGTCGAACGGGAAGATCCAGGCGTAGACCAGCAGCGACAGCACGGCGGCGCTGACATAGCTGGCGGCAAACTCGAACCATTGCAGGGAGCCGTTGATCCACGCGCCCTGGTTCTGTGGCCCGACCAGCAGGAAGGTGGACAGCCCGAGGCCTATGCCGATCCCGGCGGTCTGCGGGTTGGCCAGGCCGACTGCGATCACGTACAGCAGCGGCGTGAGGAACAGCGCGAGCATCTCGAAATCACCGACGCTGGGCAGCAGCAGGAACTGCAGCAGCGCCGCCGCCACCAGCGCCATGGCCAGCCCGCGCATGTATGCCAGGCTCGCCATCAGCGGGCGAGGGAAGGTCGCCATCAGCGAGCAGAGGATGCCGATCAGGATCATTCCGGCGCGCGCCCCGTCCCAGGCCGTCTCGATCCAGATCCAGCCGGCGCAACACAGCGCAACGAAGGCGCGCGTGCCGTTCATCGCGGCGAGGTGGAAGTCCAGGTGCAGCGCGTGGACCTGGCTTTGCGGGTAGGAACTGCTGCCAGGGCGGCCTTCCTGGATCGCTTCGCTCAGCTCGATCATCTCGTCCAGTTGCTGCATCAGCCGTGCCTGTTCGAAGCGCAGCGCCCAGGCCAGGGAGCGCAGCGAATTGGGCAGGCCGTCGGCCAGCTCTTCGGCCTGGCGTGCGGCGGCGTCGAAGCGCTGGCGCAGTTGGGTGATGCGCTTGCGGCTGCCGCTGGGCAGGTCGCGACCGTACTCTGCCAGCTCGGCAAGGCAGGCCAGTTCGTCTTCGCGCAGGCGTCGCACGGAGTCGGGCAACGGACCGCTCAGGCGCGCCTCGATGAGCTTGCGCTGACGGCGCAGGATGGCCAGCCGGGACGTCATCAGCACCAGCTGGTTGGCCAGTTGCTGCACCAGTTCATCGGCTCCGCGAAGGCGCGGGGCGTCGAAGTAGAGGTGACGGCGCAGCAGCTCCAGGGCGGCGATCTCGCCCAGCAACTGCTTCTGCCGCTGCTGGAAGTCTTCCTCCCGCTCTTCGCCGCGGATCACCGCTGCCGCGTGCACGGCAATCAGCCGGATCAACTGGTCGACCTTGGCGAAGTAGCCGCGCGCCACGCTCTGTGGGCGGGCGAAGAACAGGCTGACCAGCGTCACGCAGGCAACACCCAGCAGGGTCTCGGTCACGCGGGTGATGGTCAGGGAATAGGTGGACTCGGGCGCCGGCTGGGCCAGCAGCGCGACGATCACCGCGGTGAAGCCGCTGAGCAGGAAGGCGTGGGAATAGGTGAAACGCATCAGCGTGCCGCCGGCCGTGCAGATCGCCAGCCAGAGCGCCAGGGTGACAATGAAGGGCAGCGGCGCCTGCGGGAACAGCGCCATGATCGCCACGGCCACGATGGCACCGATGGTGGTGCCGATCACCTGGGCGAAACTTTTCTGCAGGGTCATGCCGGCCAGCGGGGTGCTGATGATCACCACCGTCATGGTGGCCCACTTGGGCTGCTCGAGATCGAGCAGGAATGCCAGGTACAGCGTCAGCAACCCCGCGAGCACGGTGCGCAGGGCGAACAGCAGTGTGTCGCGGCCAGGATGAATGATGGCGCGCAAGTAGAGCAGCATGGGGGACATGCCAGGCCCTCCGGTCTGGGCGGGACGGCACGGCGTAGCAGCACGGTGCCAGCGAACCTAGATCAGTGTGGTCGAGGATCGCCGGCTTTGCGGGAATTTTCCGTTAGCCCGTGCTGTGCAGGGAGTGCGCGAGGCGTTCCTGGATGAAATCGAGGAAGCACTGGATGCGCAGCGCCAGCTGGGAGTTGCGGTAGTACACCGCATGGATCGGTTGGCGACGTTCGCTGGTCATGTCCGGGAGGACCCGCACCAGACGCCCGGCGCGGATATCGTCGCAGGTCATGAAGCTGGCCAGGCAGGCGATGCCCTGGCCGCCAATGGCCAACTGGCGCAGGGTCTCGCCGCTGGAGGCCGAGAGCGACGGATCGACCGTGAGGGTATCGCCGCCGGCATGGCGGATCGGCCAGACGTTCAGCGCCTCGGGCTGGGTGAAGCCGAGAAGGGAATGGCCGAGCAGTTCTTCCAGGTTGGCCGGGGTGCCGTGGCGCTCCAGGTAGTCCGGCGCGGCCAGCAGGTTCAGCCGGCTGCTGCCCAGCGGACGGGCGTGCAGGCTGGAGTCGGCGAGATGGCCGATGCGGATGGCGATGTCGGTGCTCTGTTCCAGCAGGTCGATGTTGAGGTCGTTGGTGTTGAGTTGCAGTTCGATATCCGGGTAGCGCTCGCGGAACGCACCGATGTGCGGGACCACCGCGTGCAGCATGAAGGGCGAGGCGGCGTTGATCCGCAGGCGGCCGGCCGGGGATTGCTGGCGCAGCGCCAGGCGTTCCTCCAGGGCATCCATCTGTTCGAGGATGTGACGGGCGTGATCGAGGAAGAACTCGCCTTCCTCGGTCAGCTTCATCCGCCGTGTGGTGCGGTTGAGCAGGGTGGTGCCGAGCTTTTCCTCGAGCTTCGACAGCGCCCGGCTCACGGCTGAGGGTGTCAGCCCCAGCTGTTCGGCGGCGGCAGTGATGGAACCGCAGTCGATCACCGTGGCGAAGGTCTTGAGTTCGTCGGAATGGGCTTTCATCGGCAGGCCTGTTCAGGAGAGGCGGGGGTGATTGTAGGGGCCTGGAGCGGGGATGTCCCTGCAGGAGCGGCCATGCTCGCGATCACGCCCACGGGCGCTCCTACAGGTCGGTTCCGGTATTTGGGATGCCGTGGGAGCGGGCTCTGTCCGCGATTGATCCAACATCCGTGCCTGAGGCTGGTCAGTAGGTGCCCGGGTAGGCGCCGCCATCGAGCAGCAGGTTCTGTCCGGTGAGATAACCCGCGTGGGCACTGCACAGGAAGGCGCAGAACGCGCCGAACTCCTCGGCGCTGCCGAAGCGGCCGGCGGGGATCTCCTGTTTGCCGGCATCCACCAGTTCGCCTTCGTCGCGGCCACTGAGTGTCGCGGCGCGGTGGAAGCCGCTGCGCAGGCGGTCGGTGTCGAAGGAGCCGGGCAGCAGGCCGTTGATGGTCACGTTGTTGCCCGCTACCTGCGGCTGGCGGGCGACGCCGGCGACGAAACCGGTCAACCCGCTGCGCGCGCCGTTGGAAAGGCCGAGGGTGGCGATTGGCGCTTTCACCGAACCGGAGGTGATGTTGACGATGCGTCCGAAGCCGCGCTCGGCCATGCCGTCGATGGTGGCCTTGATCAGCTCGATGGGGGTGAGCATGTTCAGCTCCAGGGCGCGCAGCCAGTCCTCGCGCTCCCAGTCGCGGAAGTCCCCGGGCGGCGGGCCGCCGGCGTTGTTGACCAAGATGTCGACCTGCGGGCAGGCGGCCAGCAGTGCGGCGCGCACCTCGGGCTGGCTGATGTCGCCGGGCACTTCGCGCACCTCCACGCCCAACTGGCGCAGTTGCGCGGCAGTGGCGGCGAGGGTGGCGGCGTCGCGGGCGTTGATCGCCAGGTTCACGCCTTCGCGGGCCAGCGCCAGGGCACAGCCCTTGCCCAGCCCTTTGCTGGCGGCGCAGACCACGGCCCAGCGGCCCTTGATACCCAGATCCATGATGTCCTCCTCAGTTTCGTGGTTAACGCTGCGGGAGCGCAGCTTGCCCGCTCGTCACGCCGGCTGCAACGCGGTCTGCGAGCCGGTTCGCCCCTGCAAACGCACGATTCAGCGCGAAATGACGCCCACCGGCACGGTCAGTTGGTGACTGCCGGCGCCGGCAGGCGACTGATCCATTTACCGCTGCCTTCGCCGGACTTCAAGCGGCGCAGTGCATGCGGAAGCTCGGCGAAGTCGAAGAACTGCCTGGCGGGCGCCTGCAACTGGCCGTCGGCAACGTCCCGCATCAGGCGCGCGGCAGCCCGGTGCAGCTCCTGCCAGTCGAGGGCTTCGCCATGGGCGTGGATGCTGTTGAGCGCCACTTCGTGCAGCGAGATAGCGGTGCTGAACGCCGGCAGGGGCGCACTTTCCTGGCGGTCCTGGATGCACACCAGGTGGCCGTTGTAGCCCAGCAGCGGGGCGAGGCTGGTGGCGTGGTTGCCGCTGACGGTGTCGAAGATCGCGTGCAGGCGACGCGGACCGAGGGCTTCGCGCAGTGGCTGGGTCCACTGGCCGTCGCGGTAATCGAAGAGGCCGGCGACGCCCAACTGCAGCAGGTGGTCGCGGTGTCTCGCCGACGCCGTCACCCACACGCGCAGGCCGCGTTGCAGGGCGAGTTGCGCCAGCAGGTAACCGACTGCACCGCCGGCGCCGGTCACCAGCACGTCACGGTTGGTGCACGCCGGCAGCTTGTCGAGCGCCTGCCAGGCGGTGAGGCCCGGGCAGGGCAGGCTGGCGGCGGTAGCGTCATCCAGCGCATCCGGAACCGGGTAGACAGCACGGGCGCGCAGCAGGCTGTACTCGGCGAAGCTGCCGCTGCGGGTCAGCGCCTGGTGATAGGCGACACGGGCGCCGGCGGGCAGGTGCACGTCGCTGCCCACTGCGACGACGATGCCGACACCATCGACGCCGGGTACCTGGCCCTGCTGCCAGTCATCACGCCCCCAGTCGATCATCTTCCAGTCCACCGGATTCAGGGCGATGGCGGTGTTGGCCACCAGCACCTCGTCCGGTCCGGGCGCGGGCACCGGCAGGCGGGTGAGGCTCAGGCCATCGAGGCCTGCGCCTGGCGTCCAGGTCCAGGCGGCGTAGTCGTTTGCAGTCATAGGGCCATTTGCACTCATGGGAACTCCTCGAAAACGGCAAAGCCGCCCCGAGGGGCGGCTGTCAGACAGCGACGGATCAATCCCAGGCCGGAGCCAGGCCTTCCGGGCTGGTGATGCGCTCGTTGCGGTCCAGCGCGGCGATGGCGGCCATGTCGGCGTCGGAGAGACGCAGGTCGACGGCGCGCAGGTTGCCTTCCAGGTTCGCGCGCTGGGTGGACGACGGGATCACCGAGTAGCCCAGCTGCATGGCCCAGGCCAGCGTGACCTGCGCCGGGGTGACGCCGTGACGCTTGGCGATCTCGATGATCACCTCGTCGCCCAGCACCTTGCCGTAGCCCAGGGTCATGTAGGAGGTGATGTGGATGCCCTGACTCCTGGCGAAGTCCACGACCTTGCGGTTCTGCAGGTACGGGTGCAGTTCCACCTGGTTGGTGGCGATCTGGCCAGCGCCCACGGCGGCGATGGCTTCCTGCATCAGCGCGATGGTGAAGTTGGAGACACCGATCTCGCCGGTCAGGCCCTGGGCCTTGGCGTCGGCCAGGGCGCCCATGAACTCGGCGACCGGGACCTCGCCCTTGGGCGACGGCCAGTGGATCAGGGTCAGCTCGACACGGTCGGTGCGCAGCTTGTGCAGGCTGTCCTTGAGGCTGGGGATCAGCTTGTCGGCAGCGTAGTTCTCAGTCCAGATCTTGGTGGTCAGGTACAACTCGTCACGCTTGACCTTGGCACCGGCGATGGCTTCGCCGACGTCGGCTTCGTTGCCGTAGATCTGCGCGGTGTCGATGGCGCGGTAGCCCAGGTCCAGCGCGGTGCGGATCGAGTCGATGACGGTCTGGCCCTTGAGGCGGAAGGTGCCGAGGCCGAAGGCGGGAATGCTCATGGGAAGTCTCCTTGGTCGATCAGTGAGTGGGAACCGCGCCAGGGGCGGCCGGTTCCATGGAATGACGGCGGTCCAGACGGCCGCTCAGGGCGGTCAGGCCGAACGCGGCGAGGGTGACGACGGCGGCGATCCAGGGGGTATGGCCCAGGCCCAGGTGGCTGACCACCAGGCCGCCCGCCCAGGAACCACCGGCCACACCGAGGTTGAACGCGGCGATGTTGAACCCGGCCGCCACGTCCACTGCATCCGGCGCCACCTGCTCGGCCTGCTGCACGACGTACACCTGCAGGCCGGGCACGTTGCCGAAGGCGACTGCGCCCCAGGCCAGCACGGTCAGCACGACCAGCCAGGGATTGCCGGCAGTGAAGGTGAGCACCAGCAGAACCGATGACAGCAGGCCGAAAATGATCTTCAGCGCGCTGACCGGACCGCGCTTGTCGGCCAGGCGCCCACCCCAGATGTTGCCGATGGCCACCGAGACACCGTAGGCCAGGAGTACGGCGCCGACCATGTTCGGGCTGAAACCGGCCAGGTCCTGGAGGATCGGCGCGAGGAAGGTGAAGGCGATCAGCGAACCGCCGTAGCCCACCGCCGTCATGGCGTAGACCAGCAGCAGGCGCGGCTGCAGCAGCACGCGGGCCTGGCGCAGCAGCGGAGCCGGCGGGGTGTGCTGGATGTGCTTCGGCACGAACAGCAGGCTGCCGAGCAGGGCGACCACGCCGAAGGCCGCGACCACCAGGAAGGTCACGCGCCAGCCCAGGTGCTGGCCGATGAACGTGCCCAGCGGGATGCCGGTGACGAAGGCCACGGTCATGCCACTGAACATGGTGGCGATGGCGCTGGCGGCCTTGTCCTTGCTCACCAGGTTGGTGGCGATGATCGAACCGACCGAGAAGAACACGCCGTGGGCGAGACCGGTGAGGATCCGCGCGATGATCAGCGATTCGTAACTGGGCGCCTGCCAGGCCACCAGGTTGCCGACGGTGAACAGCGCCATCAGGCCGACCAGCAGCGCCTTGCGCGGGATGCGTCCGGTCATGGCGGTGAGCAGCGGCGCGCCGATGGCGACGCTCAGGGCGTACAGGCTGACCAGCAGGCCGGCGGAGGGCAGGGTGACACCCAGGTCGGTGGCGATGGTCGGAATCAGGCCGACGATGACGAACTCCGTCGTGCCGATGGCGAAGGCGCTGAGAGTCAGCGCCAGGAGTGCGAGGGGCATGGTGTGGTGCTCCGGACGAATGGGATGCGATAGGAGGCATTGTCCGGAACTCGGCCGTTGAGAAAAACGCGGCAAACGGCAAAGGATAGTTGAGCTGGAGTCACGAATTGCCTGGGCTAGGCTTCCTGCATCCATGACGAGGATTCAGCCATGCAGTACACCGGCAGCTGTCACTGCGGCGCAGTGGCGTTCGTGTTCGACGCGGAACTGGATGAACTGGTGCGTTGCGACTGCTCGCTGTGCAGCAAGCGCAATGCCCTGATGGCAACCGTGCCGAAGGATGACTTCCGCCTGACGCGAGGCGATCAGGCAGTGCGCCTGTATCGCTGGAACAGCGGCGTGGCGCTGCATTACTTCTGCGGGACGTGCGGGATCTACGTCTACCACCAGCGCCGCAGCAACCCGGCGATGCTCAGCGTGAATGCCTGCTGCATCGACGGGCTGGACCCGGAAGCGCTGCCGGCGCGGCGGGTGGATGGCAAGAGCCGGAGCGTGGTGACCGGGCCAGCGCGGCAGTAGGGAATATCAGCGCAGGTAGCTGATCGGCGACCCGTCCACGGGATTGCTCAGTACGCCCATGGGAATGCCGTAGATATCCTCCAGCGTATCCCCGCGCATCAGCTCCGCCGGCGAGCCCTGGGCCAGCAGGCGGCCCCCGTGCAGGGCGATCAGGTGATCGCAGTAGCGCGCGGCCATGTTGATGTCATGCAGCACGACCAGCACGCCCAGTCCCAGTTCGCGGCTGAGTTCGTGAACGCGGGAAAGCACCTCCACCTGGTGCGCGATGTCCAGTGCCGAGGTCGGTTCGTCCAGCAGCAGGTAGCGGCTGTTCTGCGCCAGCAGCATGGCCAGCCAGACGCGCTGGCGCTCGCCGCCGGAGAGCAGGTCCACTGGGCGGTCGGCAAAGGCCAGGGTGTCGGTCAGGTCCAGCGCGCGGTCGATCTGCTGGCGATCCTCGCCGGTAACGCGACCCAGCGCGCCATGCCACGGATAGCGGCCGAAGGCGACCAGTTCGCGCACCGTCAGGCCATCGGTCTGCGGCAACTGTTGCGGCAGGTATGCGACCTGCCGGGCGAAGTCTCGGTTGCCCCAGTCCGCCAGCGGCTTGCCGTCCAGGCGGATGCTGCCGCCGCTGGCCTGTTGCTGGCGGGCCAGCAGCTTGAGCAGGGTGGATTTGCCCGAGCCGTTGTGGCCGATCAGGCCGATCATGTTGCCGTCGGCCAGCTGCAGGCTCAGTGGTTGCAGGAGGGTGCGACCGGGAACGCTGAAACTGACATTTTCCAGTTCGAACATGAGGTCATCCATCAGGGCGGCATGGCCGGGAAAAGCGGGAGCCCGACTCTAATCCAATCGCTAATGGTTATCAATTTTCCCAGGCGCTGTGGAACCGCCGGATTGATTGCCTGTCATTGTCGCAAACCGCTTATGATTCAACGTCGTACATGATCTGGTAGGGCCCATGGAGTCTGCTGTCGAACGCTACAAGCGGCTGGTCGCCGAAGCCCTTGCGCGTTATTTCCCGCGTACCACCGAATACCTGCGCGCCGAGCGCGAAGCGGCGCAGCCCAAGCCCGGTGCGCGCGGCAAGACAAAGGGCAAGGCGAAGGGCGCGAGCAAGGCGCCGGCCAAACGCAGCCCCCGAGAGAAGAAAGATGGCGATACGCCGGCGCCCAAGCGTCCGCGCACAACGGCTGCGGCCGGTATCTATGGCAGCGCCAGGGCCGCCGATGAGCAGCACGCCCTCGATATGCGCCAGCGCGTCGCCCAGGCCGCCGCCCACGGGGTGATCAGCCTGCCGTCGGACGAGCAGTGGGCGATGATCCTTGCGCCCGACCCGCTGGCCCGCATCTTCGCCGGCGCCGGTTCCGGCAAGTCGACCACGCTGGTGTTGCGGGTGGTCTACATGCTCTGCCACCTGGGCATCGATGCCGAGAAGGTAACGGTGATTTCCTTCACCAACGCCTCCTGCGCACAGCTGCGCGAGCAACTGGTGAAGGTGCTCGGCTACTGGGGGCATTCGTTCGATGCGGCGCAGGCGCGGCAGTGCGTGCGCACCTTCCACTCGGCCATGGGCACCCTGGCGAAAGTGGCGCTGAAGAATCCGCGCTGGTTCGAGCAGCTGGACGAGCGCGACCCCGCCAGCGAACTGGACAATCCCTTGCTCGCCGGTCGCTTGCGTCCGGCGCAGCAGCGTCTGCTCAAGCAGGTCTACCAGCAGTGCTATGCCGACCAGCCGCCGTTCCGCGGCCTGGTGCACCAGTTGCTGGAGTTGCCGCCGCCACCTGAAGCGGGCGAAGACGGCAAGCCGCCGCGCATCGGCAAGGCGCCGACGGATGCCTTCAAGCTGGCCGGCGAGCTCACCGCGCTGCCGCTGTTCGAAGCCTTCTACGGCCAGGCCGGGTTCATCGAGAGCATCGGCCTGCGTATCGACCAGTTGCAGCCGCAGAAACTCGCCTGCCCGCCGCGCGAGCGCCAGTTCATCCAGGCCCTGCAGTGGTTCTGGGCGACCTTCGATGCGGCCCTGCAGGAGCAGGGCCTGCTGACCTTCAACCTGGCGTTCCAGCGCCTGACCGATCAGCTTGGCGACGGCAAGCTGCCGGCCGAAGCGCTGGCGCCGTTCGAGCATTTGCTGATCGACGAGTTCCAGGACGTCTCGCCGCAGATCGTGCAATGGCTGCAGGCGTTGCACCGCGACCTCGCCAGGCGCGGGGAGGCGGTCAGCCTGATGGCTATCGGTGACGACTGGCAGTCCATCTATGCCTGGCGCGGCAGTTCGCCCGAGCTGTTCATGGACTTCGACCGGCACTTCCCCAGCAAGGGCCGGCGCAAGAGTCGCGTGTTGTTGCTGGAGACCAACTACCGCAGCATCGATCCGGTAATCCGCGATGGCGAGCGGGTGCTGGTGGGAGTGGCCAGCAAGCAGGCCAAGACCTGCCGCGCGTTCAAGTCGACGGAGGCGGGCGATCACGGGGTGAAGCTGGTGCAGCGCTTCGATGCGCGCAACAGCCTGCCGATCCTGCTGGATGAGATCCGCAAGCAGTGCGAGCACGTCGCCGCGCGCGGATCACGGGAGAAGACCGCCGTGCTCCTGCTCAGCCGGCGCAATGAAACCCTGCAGACCATTCTCGGCGAGCTGGACCGCAAGCTGCCGGTGAAGGGCATGACCATTCATCGCGCCAAGGGCCTGCAGGCGGAAGTGGCGATCATCGTCGACGACTGCGCGCCGCCGGAGAAACACCCGTTGCGCAGCGCGCTCTACGCGGCGTCCGGTTTCTTCGCCAGCAGCTACGACCAGGCCCAGCAGGACGAACAACTGCGCCTGGCCTACGTAGCGATTACCCGTGGTGTCAGCCGGGTCTTCTGGTTCACTCGCAAGGCCCAGGGGCCGACGGCGATCCTGGCGATGCGGCGCAACGTGGAAACCGCGCCGGCCTGAGCCGGGCGGTGAACATCAATCGTCGCGGGTGAGGACTTCCAGCAGTTCGATCTCGAACAGCAGGTTGGAGTTGGGCTGGATGTGCGCGCCGACCTGACGCTCGCCATAGGCCAGGTGGGCGGGCACGAAGAGTTTGCGCTTGCCACCGACCTTCATGCCCATCAGGCCCTGGTCCCAGCCCTTGATCACGCGGCCGGTGCCGATCACGCACTGGAATGGACGGCCCTTGTCCCAGGACGAATCGAAGACGGTGCCGTCTTCCAGGGTGCCCTTGTACTGGGTGGTGATCAGGGCGCCCTTGACCACGGCCTTGCCGTCGCCGACGACGATATCTTCGATCTGCAGTTCGCTGCTCATGGCGTTCTCCGGTGATGCGGACGCGGCACGAGTGCCGCGAGGGCGTGCGTTTTCGCAGGAAACCCCGGTCTTTGCAAGCAGCCCACGGCGATCAGGCGATGGCCATTTCCCCGAGAATCCACTCGCGGAAGGACCGGACGCGCGGATCGTCCGTGCTGGTCTGCGGGTACACCAGGTTGTAGGCGTAGTCCTCGGCAACCCGCACGCCCAGGTCGAACGGCTGTACCAGCAGGCCCTGCTCCAGTTCGCGGGCGACCATGGCGTGGTCGGCCAGCCCGACGGCTCCGCCTTCCAGTACCGCCTGCACGACGTGGCTGGTGTCCTCGAAGGTGACGCAGCCGCTGGCGTCGAAGTCGTCCACGCCGGCCGCCGCCATCCAGCGCGACCAGTCCGGCCAGGCTGCGCCTTCGGTTTCGCACACCACGTGGCACAGGGTGTGAGCCTGCAGGTCGCGCGGTTCGCGCAGCGGCGGGCCGTCCTCCAGCAGGCTCGGGCAGCACACCGGCACGATCTGGGTATCGAACAGGCGCTCCGCCACGAGGCCTGGATAGCGCCCGCTGCCGAAGCGAATGGCCAGGTCGATGTCGTCGACGGCGAAGTCGCGCAGTTCGTCGCTGACGTCGAAGCTGAGCTTCAGCCCCGGATGCAGTGCGCGGAACGACGGCAGGCGCGGCAATAGCCAGTGGGTGGCGAAGCGTGCAGTGAGCGAGACGCGCAATTGCTCGGAGGATCGTGCCAGCCGCCGCGCGCGCACGGTGGCGCGGTGCAACAGGCCGAGGGATTCGACCGCCGCCTCCAGCAGCAGCGCACCTGCCGGGGTCAACTGGATACTGCGGCTGGTGCGCACGAACAGGCCAAGGCCGAGTTGGTCTTCCAGTTCCTTGATCTGGTGGCTGACCGCGGCCGGGGTGAGACCGACTTCTTCCGCTGCGCGGGTGAAATTCAGGTGGCGACCGGCGGCCTCGAAAGTGCGCAGGGAGCGGATGCCAGGAAAGGAGCGGCTCATCGATCTTCAAATCCTGTTTGATGATCCAGCGAGAAATACTCGTTTCTCCTCGACTCGTCAAAGGCCGATAGTGGCATCACCTTGAAGATTACCTTGACGATCACCGTGCAGAGGAAGCCAACGCCATGTCAGTCGCCATCCATCCCTACATCACCCAACGCAACGCCCAACCCGCCAACGCCGACGACCTGGCGCCGCTGGCCTTCGCCGGTTATGCGCACTTCACCGCCATGCAGGTGCGTGGCGGCGGCATCCGCGGGCTCGACCTGCACCTGGAGCGCCTGCGCCAGGCTTCGCAACGGCTGTTCGGCCAGAGCCATGCTGACGAGGAAATCCGCGCTGCCTTGCGTGCCGCGCTGGAGCAGGCGCCGGCGGACACCTCGCTGATGGCGACGGTGTACTCGCCTGCCGGCGAATTCACTGTCGCCGGCCCGGAGCACCGGCCCGAGCTGCTGGTGCGCACCGCGCCGCCGTCGAACGGGCCGCAGGGGCCGCTGTCGCTGGCCATTGCCGGGCACGAGCGGGTGCTGCCGGAAATCAAGCACGTCGGCGAGATCGCCAAGACCTGGTACCTGCGCGAGGCGGTGGCCGCCGGTTTTGACGACGCGGTGTTCACCGACCACCGTGGTCGCTTCAGCGAGGCGACCATCTGGAACCTGGCGTTCTGGGACGGTGAATCGGTGATCTGGCCACGGGCGAAGATGCTCACCGGCACGACCATGGGCATTCTCCAGCGTCAGTTGGACAGGCTCGGTGCACGTCAGTCGTCGCTGAGCATCGACCGCCAGGACCTGCCGCGCCTGGCCGGGGCGGTGGTGATGAACTCCTGGACGCCGGCAGTGCCGGTGAGCCGCATCGGCGACGTGGAGATTCCGATTGCGCCGGAGTTCGTCGCGCTGCTGCGCCGCGCCTTCGAGGCGGAGCCGCGGGTTCGGCCCTGAGTCCGCAGTCGGGCGGTTCGCGAGCGAGCTCGCTCCTACGAAAAGCCGCGCTGCCTGCAGGAGCGACTTTGCTCGCGAACCGTGTTCACTCGATATGCGACGCAAATCCGCTGGCCTGAGGCGCGATCTCCTCGCGCAAGGTCAGCGCCGGGATGTCGTAATCGCCGCCATTCTGCCGGCGGAAAGGAATGGGCGCAGTGGTCTGCAGGCTGTCCAGGCGCTCGCCCAACTCCCGTTCGATCTGCCCATAGCGCTGCGCATCCACGCGGCTGGTGCGGTAGACCAGGTAGGGCGGCAACACGTCGAAACCGGGGTAGTGCAGCACACCGTGGTGGATCGGGAACAGTAGATCGTCGATCGGCCCGTTGATGCCGCGCGGGCTGTAGTGCGACTCCCAGCCACCCGTAGTGACCACCAGCATGGCGCGTTTGCCGGCCAGGTTGCCTTCGCCGTAGCGGTCACCCCAGCGGGCATCGGAGTGCTCGCCGACGCCGTAGGCGAAGCCATAGGCGTAGACCCGCTCGAACCAGCCCTTGAGGATCGCCGGCATGGTGAACCACCACAGCGGGAACTGCAGGATCACCGTGTCGGCCCAGCGCAGCTTGTCCTGCTCGGCGGCGATGTCGCTGCTCTGCCGGCCGGCCGCGTAGGCGCGCTTGGAGTCCAGTGACGGGTCGAAGCGTGCGTCGGGGTCTCGGTCCAGGCTGTCGGAGGCGTCCAGCGTGGCTTTCCAGTTCATCGCGTAGAGATCCGAGACCTGCACGTCATGGCCGGCGGCCTGCAGGCGGCGTACTGCGAAATCCTTCAGCGATCCGTTGAGCGAGCGCGGTTCGGGGTGGGCATAGACGATCAGTACCTTCATGGTGGCTCTCCTGCGAGCGGTGGGATGGGCGCAGGATGCGTCGGTGCAAGGTATAGTTGAAATGAATATCCAGTATTCCAGGTATATCGATGAATAATCTGCGCAGGCTCGACCTCAACCTGCTGGTGACCCTGGACGTGCTGCTGTCCGAGCACAATGTGACCCGCGCGGCCGAGCGGCTGAACTTCTCGCAGCCCTCGGTGAGCGTGCACCTCGCCAAGCTGCGCGACATCTTCGACGATCCACTGCTGCTGCCCGGTCCGCGCGGCATGCGCCCGACGGCGCGGGCAGAGTCGCTGCGCGAGCCGTTGCGACTCGCCCTCGAAGCGCTGGAGCAGGCGGTGGCGCCCGCCGCGCCATTCGACCCGGCGCAGGCAGACAACACTTGGCGTATCGCTGCGACCGACTACGGCGAATCCACCATCCTGCTGCCGGCGTTGAGTGCCATTCGTGGCAATGCGCCGGGAACGCGCCTGGCCCTGCTGGAGCTGTCGCCACCGCGCATCGCCCGGCAGGCGGAGCAGGGCGAGATCGACCTGGCCTTCCACACCACCGAAGGCAGCCCGCCGGGTATGCGCCGTCGCACGCTGTTCACCGAGCGCTATGTGCTGGCCGGCCGTGCCGGACACCCGAAGCTCAGGCGCAAGCCGACGCTGGCGCAGTTCTGCCAGTTGGAGCATGTGATGGTGTCACCCGATGGTGGCGGTTTCAGCGGCGTCACCGACGAGACGCTGGCGGCGGTCGGCCTGAGCCGGCATGTGGCGCTGTCGGTGCCGCATTTCCTGTTCGTCATCTCGGCGCTGGCCTGCAGCGACCTGGTGGCCATGGTGCCGGCGCGGCTGGTGCGGGATAACCCGGCGTTGCGGGTGGTGGAAGCGCCGGTGGAGGTGCCGGGATACGAGATGTCGATGCTCTGGGACGAACGCTCGCACCGCGACCCGGCGCATCGCTGGTTGCGCGAGCAGATTGCCGCCTCGGTCTGAGGACGGAGCACGCCTGCAGGGGCGCGCTCCTGCAACGTCACCGCTGGCGCCGGGGTGCCAGCGGTGAAATACCGGCTCACTCCACGAACTTCAGCCGCAACAGGTACTTCAGCGAAGCCTCGAGCGTCTGCCCGTGGCTCATGCCGTCGAAGGCATGGAACTGCGCCTGCATGCCGGGCACCTTGGCCACGTCGTGCACCAGTTGCTGGGCGGCGCGGGGGGCGCTGGGGGTGATGTCTTCACGCGGCTTGAAGGGTTCTTCGCCGCCGCGCATCAACAGCAGGTGCGCAGAATGCCCGGCCAGGCGCTGGGCGAAGCCGTCCTGCTCCTTGAGGATGGCGCCATCGCCCCACCACAGTGAAGGGCTGGCCGGTGCGTAGGCGCTGAACTGCTGTGGACGGGTGAGCAACGCGTGGAGCGTCAGCAGTCCGCCGTAGGAGTGCCCCCAGAGCGTCTGTTGCGAGCGGTCGACGGGGGCTTGTGCAGAAACCGCCGGCAGCATCCGGTCACGCATCAGGTCGAGGAAGGCGTCGGCGCCGCCGCTGGGGTCGCCGGTGAGCGGGTCCTTCTGTTCGGCGAGCTGCGGGCGCGGCGGGGTGTAGTCGCGGGTGCGGCCGCTACGATCGATACGCAGCGGCGTCTGGTAGCCGACGGCAACCAGCAGCGGCGCCTTGCCACTGTTCAGGTCGGCCAGCAGCTTTTCGTCCAGCGCACCGATGGCAGCGTTGCCGTCGAGCATCCACACCACCGGGTAGCCGGCGGCGGGCGCGGGGTGGTTCGGGCGGGCAATCCAGAGCTGGTAGTGACGTTGACCATCGGCGGAGTCCAGCTTCAGTTCGCTGAAGCGGTAGTCCAGGTCGTTGCGTTGCAGCAAGTGGGTGTCCATTTTCTGGTCAGGGGCAGGCGCGGCGTGCGCTGCCAGCCCCGGCACGGCGAATGCCAGTGCCAGGGCCAGGAGGCGAAGCTTCATCAGGCTTTTTCTCGTTCTACGAATCAGAAGGACGCGGTGAGGCTGGTGTACAGCGTGCGGCCCGGTTCGTTGTAGGTGGCGGCGCCGGCGCCTTCGATGCCGTTCACGCCCTGGGCATTGCCCTCGCGGAACAGGCGTTTGTCGAAGACGTTGTCCACCCCGGCGGTGAAGCTCAGGTTCCTGGTGAACACGTAGGTACCGCTCAGCCCGGCGATGGCGTAGGGCGAGAGCTGGTTGTTGGCGCTGCCGGTCACGCGGTCGCCGTGGTAGTCGTACTTCTTCGGCTTCTGCTTGCCGTACCAGGCCACGCTGGCCTGCAGCGACAGCGCGTCGGTGGCCTGCCAGTCGAGCATGGAGTTGAGGGTGTACTTCGGCGTCACCGAGAGCACGTCGCCGGTTTCCTTGTTCTTCGATTGCAGCATGTAGGTGAAGTTGTTGCTCCACTTCAGCTGCTCCATCAGCGGGATGGTCAGGGTGCCCTCGAGGCCCTCGACCAGCGCCTTGGGCACGTTCTCCCACTGGTAGATCGCCGCGTTGGCGTAGCTGCCGGTGCCGCCGGTGGCCTGATCGATGGGCGACAGACCCGACTCGATCTTGTTCTTGTAGTCGTTGCGGAAGTAGGTCAGTCCGGCGATCAGGCCGTCCTTGTTGAACTCGATGCCCAGTTCCTTGTTGACGCTGGTTTCCGCCTTGAGGTCCTCGTTGCCCTGCAGGTAGCAGCTGGTGCTCTGGCCGTAGCAGCCCTGGCCGCGGCTGTAGAGCAGGTAGTCGGGGTTCAGCTGGTACAGGTTCGGCGCCTTGTAGGCGCGGGCAATGCCGGCCTTCAGGGTGACGCTGTCGGTCAGCGCGTGGGACAGGTTCAGCGACGGGCTGAAGTTGTCGCCGACGATGCTGTGGTGGTCCCAGCGCAGGCCCGGGGTGAGCATGGTGCCGGGCATCAGCTCGATGTTGTCTTCGGCGAACAGCGAGAAGATCTGCGCCTGGGAGGTGGTGTCCCGGTTGCTGCTGGCCAGGCCCGGTACCGAGCCGCCTTCGCTGGTGGTCTGGGTGTTGGCGCTCGGGTCGTCGAGCTTCTGCTGGACCCATTCGCTGCCCAGGGTCAGGGTCTGGTCGCGCCAGGCGTGCAGCGGCAGGTTCACTTCGCCGTGGGCGGTGAGATCGCGCAGGGTGGCGGTGTAGAAGTCGGTGTTGCTGAAGATGCCCTCGGTGCCGCCGGCCAGACCTTCGTTGATCCGGCTGTTGCGGGTCTTCTCGTACTGCAGGTAGGCCATGGAGCTGCCGAAATCCCACTCGCCGCGATGGGTGATCGAGTAGTTCTCGCGGTACATGCGGTTGGTTTCGTGACCGAGCATGGACTTCACGTTGGCGTTGCTGTTGGTGTTCTGCGTATCGCCGGTGTAGATGTTGCCCTGGCGGCTGAAGCCGGCCTCGAAGTCCAGTGTCTGCTCGGGTGTCAGGTGCCAGCTGAGCAGGCCGTTGACGTCCTTGTTGCGCACGCCTTCGCGGCCGGCGGGGAGGGTGCCGACCTGGTTGCCGGTGCGGTTGGACTCATGGCCGGCGTTGATGTCCCAGTCGTCCGAGTCGGTCTTGGCGACGTTGCCGTAGACGCGGTAGCTCAGGGTGTCGGTCAGCGGGCCGTTGAGGCCGAAGGTCATGCGCTGGGTGGCGCCTTCGTCGCTGTGCTGCGGGAAGTTGCTGTAGACGGTGACGTCGCCATGGGTTTCCTTGCCGGCCTGCTTGGTGATGATGTTCACCACGCCGCCTGCTGCACCGTTGCCGTAGCGCGCCGCCGCCGGGCCGCGCAGCACTTCGATGCGCTCGACCTGGTCGGCCGGCACCCAGTTGGTGTCGCCACGCGAGTCACGCTCGCCGCGCCAGCCGTAGCGCACCGCGTTGCGGCTGGCGACCGGCTTGCCATCCACCAGGATCAGGGTGTTCTCCGGGCCCATGCCGCGGATGTCGATCTGGCGGTTGTTGCCACGCTGGCCGCTGGTGGAGTTACCGGTCAGGTTGACACCCGGCATGGTGCGGATGATTTGCGACAGGTCGCTGGCCGGCGGACGCTTCTTGATGTCCTCGGCGGTGATGATCGACACGCCCGGCATTTGCTTGGCTTCCTCCGCGGCGGTGGCGACGATGGTCTCGCTGTCGAACTCGACGACATCGGAATCGGCGCTGGCGGCCTGCACGGCGAAGGACAGCAGGCAGCTGGAAAGCAGCAGGAAGGGCGGAACGAGGTGCATCGGACGGGACGACATCGGTGATCTCCGGAGGAGGACGATTACTAAGAGATCACAAATGATAATGAATGCTATTTGCCAGTAAAGCGCATTAACTTTCTAAACACTTGCGCAGGATTGTTGGGGCAGGGCCGCGGGCAGGAGCATGTGCAGGCAGAGTCCGGCCTGACCGTTCTTCACGCCGCTCAAGGCGCCGTTCTCCGCCCACAGCCGCCCATTCGCCAGCTCGATGCCGCGTCGGGCGATGGCCAGGCCCAGGCCGAATCCGCTGGACTCGGACGGCTGCAGCCGTTGGTAGGGCTGGAAGATGCGTTCGAGGTCGTCTTCGGCGACGCCGGGGCCGGCGTCGCTGACGCACAGGTGCCAGAACTCACCGTCGCGCCAGCCGTCCAGGCGCACGCTGCCGCCGCGCGGAGAGTGGCGGATGCCATTGCGCAGCAGGTTCTCGAGGGCCTGGGCGAAGCTGTCCAGGTGCACCTGGACCACGCAATCGGTCCCCAGCGAGCAGGGCAGCCGCTCGATCTCCCAGCCGCTTTCGAAACAGGCATCCTCGCGCAGCGCTTCCCACACCGAGAGCACCAGCACCGGCTCGCGCTCCAGTTGCGGGCGCTCGGTGTCCATCCAGGCCAGGTCGAGGGTGTCTTCGAGCAGGCGCTGCATGTCCTGGATCTCGCGGTCGAGACGCTGGCGCAGCTGGTCCGCCGGCAGGTCGCTGTCATGGGCGATGCGCAGGCGCGCCAGGGGGGTGCGCAATTCGTGGGACAAGGTGCGCAACAGCAGCCGCTGCTGCGCCAGGCTATGGCGCAGGCGGTCGGCCATGTGGTCGAAGGCCAGTGCAAGTTCGCCCAGTTCGTCGCGGCGGTGGGCCAGCGGCGTGCCGGGGCCTTCGCTGTCGAGGTCATCCGCGCGCAGCGCGTCGGCGCGGGCGCGCAGGCGATTGAGCGGCAAGACGAGGTGGCGATAGATCAGCAGCCCGAGGAGGGCGGCCAGCAGGGTCGGCACCACGCCGTGGCTGAACAGGTGCGTCCAGGGCGTCAGGCCGCCAGGCAGCAGGCGTTCGGGCAGCTGCATGACCAGCCGGCCGCTCTCCGGATGCCGGGGGAATTCGATGCTGACATACGGCAGTTCGTCCTGCAGGCGCCGGCTCATCGGCCAGTCGAGCTTGCGCATGAAGGTCAGGTGGCCGGATTCCTCGGCCGTCAGCGGCGTGGTGCCCAGGCTTTGCAGGTGTTCGCCGATCACGGCCACCCAGGTGTCCTCGGAGGCAGACAGTTCACGGCGAAAACGCTCCACGCCCTCGGCGCCCTGTTGCTGCCAGGCCGTTTCGGCCTGTTCGGCGTAGCGCGCCAGGTACTCGCGGTCCTCCGGACCGAGGAAGTAGGTGCTGCGCTCCAGCGAGAGCCCCCACGTCCAGATCAGCCAGGTCAGCAGCAGACAGAAGCCGACCTGCAGCGCGGCAATTTTCCACAGCAGGGGATGACGGCGCATCAGTGTCGTTCCGCGTCCACCAGGATGTAGCCCTGGCCGCGTACGGCCTGGATCTGCACCTGTTGCGCGCCGATGGCGGCCAGCTTGCGGCGCAGGTTGCAGACGTGCACGTCCAGTCCGCGGTCGAGTCGTGTGTAGGCCCGGTGCAGCACGCTCTGGTAGAGAAAGCTCTTGCTCAGTGCTTCGCCGGCATGGGCGTTCAGCGTGGCCAGCAGGCGGTACTCGGAATGCGTAAGACCTGCGTGTTCGCCGTTGCGCGAAACATCCTGCAGCTCATCGTCGAACTGCAGCGAGCCCTGCACAGGTGGCGCGACATGGGCCCGGTCCAGGTTGACCCGGCGCAGCAGGGCATCGATGCGCGCATCCAGCTCCGCCAGGCTGAAAGGCTTGGGCAGGTAATCGTCGGCACCTCGGGTAAAGCCCGTGATGCGGTCCTGCTCCGCACCGAGGGCGGACATCAGCATTACGGGCGTGGTGCGCGCGCTGCGCAGCGTATCCAGCAGCGAGAGGCCGTCGATGCCGGGCAGCATGATGTCCAGCAGGACCAGGTCGAAGTCGTTCTGGTGGACGGCCACCAGACCCTGGTCACCGTTGGCGCAGGTCGTGACAGCAAAACCGCGCTGACAGAAATGGCGTTCGAGGTCCAGGCGAAGACGGGAATCGTCTTCCACCAGCAAGAGCGAAGGGGACACGGCAGACCTTGGCGAGCGTTTCGTTGATGAGAATATTTAGCATTTGCAAATATCTCATCCCTGTCCGTCTGAAGGCAATGGCGATCTGCCTGTCTCCTGTCAGAAACAGCGTCAGACCCAGCGCCGCACCCGACCGCAGAAAGCATCGAATTCCCCACCGAACAGCTCGCGCAGTGCGCGCTCTTCAGGGCGGATCTGGAAGCGGCCGATGAACAGCACGAAGGCGGCCACGCCGATCACCGCCAGCGCTGAACCAAGGAATACGCACCACCCCAGCAGGATGATGGCGAAGCCCAGGTACATGGGGTTGCGCGTATGGCGATAGATGCCGGCGACCACCAGCGAGGAGGCGGACTCCGGCTTCAGCGGGTTGACCGTGGTGCGCGCGCGGCGAAACGACGCAACCCCCGCCAGGCATACCGCGACGCCGGCCAGAACGACCAGCAGTGCCAGCCACAGTCGGTTGTCCAGTGGCGTGATCGGACGCACCGCCAGCCACATCAGCACGGCGGTGATGATCGCCACCAGGGGCGGGGGAATGCGGTGTTCCAGCCAATCCATGCTCGGTCTCCGGGCCCGTGCGGCCATCTCCAGTGAGGTGCCAACACTAGCCCAGATCGCTGCCCTTAGCGCGGCCTGCGTACCGCCCGCACCTTGCCGCTGTTGCCGCCGCCACAGTAGAAACGCTCGCCGCCGTCGGCTTCGAGGCCGGAAACGTGAACGCCGTCGGGCATGTCCAGTTGCTCCAGCACTGCGCCGGACTGCGGGTCGATGCGGCGCAGCTCGCTGTAGGTCGCTTCCGGCTCCCAGGTGCCATGCCAGAGTTGGCCGTCGACCCAGGTCACGCCAGTGACGAAACGATTTGAATCAATCGTGCGCAGGACTTCGCCGGTTTCCGGGTCGATCTGGTGAATTTTCCGGGCGCGGTACTCGCCGACCCAGAGCGAGCCTTCCGCCCAGGCCATGCCGGAATCGCCGCCGTTGCCCGGCGCGGGGATGGTCGATAGCACCTTGCCGCTGGCCGGATCGATCTTCTGGATGCGGCTCTCTGCGATCTGGTACAGGTGCGTGCCATCGAACGCGGTGCCGGCGTGGGCGGGCACCTCGATGGAGCGCTCCAGGTGGCCGTCCTTCGGGTCCAGGCTCTGCAGGCGCTCGCCGACGGCGAACCAGACACGCTGGCCATCGAAGGTGAGGCCGTGGACAGCGCTGATCCCGGGGAAAGGGCCGTACTCCTGCAGTACCTGCGCCGGGGATTGCTTGTAGTGAGTGGTCATGGTGTAGCCCTGCCGTTGTGGGTAGGAGCCTTCAGCCTATTCAGGCGCCGAAGGGCGCGGGGAGTAACAAGGTCGTCGCGAATCCCGGCGCTGGCGGCAGCGTCCAGCGCCGCCCGCGGCCTTGTCCCAGTGCTTGCACCCGGCCGGTGTCGGCCAGGGCTTCGAGGGCGCGCTGCACGCTGCGCTGGCTGGTCCCCAGCGCCAGGGCCAGGGCCGAGCTGGCCCAGGCCTGGCCATCGCTGAGCAGCGCCAGCACGTCAGCGTTGGCATCCTCCAGCGGTGGCGCAAGGACCACCAGGTTGGCGGCGACCAACGCGTAGCCACGAGGTGTCGATTCAATGCCCGTCTGGGGTCGCAACAGGCGCCGCAGGCGGCCGATCTCCACCCGCAGGCGCGCCCGGTGCGTTTCGTCCGGGTGACGGGTGCGGAACACCCGGCCGATCAGCTCGGTGCGCGACACATCTTCCGGCCAGGCTTCGGCCAGCGCTCGGGCAAGGGCAAAGAGCACCGGGCGGCTGCCCAGCGACAGGCTGCCGATACGGTTGCGACAGGCATCCACCACCAGCGCATCGGAGCACAGCAGGCTTTCCACCTCATCCAATGAAAGCAGGTGCGTGGCGTGTCGGTCGATCCGTCGGGCAGCCGGTGCGTCAAGAATGCGTGTCGCCTGGTCGACCTCCGCTTGCAGGGCTGGAATGCGCGATGCCGTCGCCGCATCGGCAGCCTTGCGCAGCGCGGCCCGCGCCTCGCCCGCCTGCAATCGGCGAACGGCGATGCCGGAGGCGATCAGCCAGTGCACCGCGCACAGCGGCGCGGGCAGCGTGTTGGGCTCCAGCGAGTCCAGTAGCGTGCCGGCCTCATCGAGCCGGCCGATCAGCAACGCACGACGGATCAGCAGGTAGTGGGCATGGGCGGCATTGAGCGTATCGCCGTGGGCTCGCAGCACCTGTGCGGCCAGCTCCAGTGGTTCGGTCGGCCAGTTCAGCTCGCGGCTGGCCAGCGCGACTTCCGCATCCGCCACCCGGCAGCGAGCACGCTCCACCGGCTCATGGGTGCCGAAGGCGCGGGCAGCCTGGCGCAGCAGGGTGCGCGCCCGGGGAAAATCGCCCAGTTGCGCCATGGCGATACCGCGCAGGGCCAGGGCCGGCGGGTCCTCGCGCAACGCCACGCGATTCAGCGCGCCCAGCGGGTCACCCGCCGCCAGGGCGCAGGCTGCCGCTGTGATCAGCGAATCCATGGAAATCCCGCCACCTTTGTCACTCCCGTCGCCATCGGCCCGCTGCCTAGTCTATGTCATGCCCACCGAGCCGCCGCTGGCGGAGGAGAACTGCCATGACTGCCCACCCCACAGGTACCCGCGAAGAATGGCTGGCCGCGCGGCTGGAACTGCTGGCCGAGGAAAAGGCCCTGACCAGACGAAGCGACGAGCTGGCGCGCAAACGCCAGGCGCTGCCCTGGGTGCGGGTCGACACGGACTACCGGTTCGACACCGAGCAGGGCCCGGCCAGCCTCCAGGATCTGTTCGCCGGCCGCTCGCAGTTGCTGGTCTACCACTTCATGTTCGGTCCGGACTACCGCGCCGGCTGTCCGTCCTGTTCGAACATTGCCGATGGCTTCGATGGCTACGCCACGCACCTGGCCAACCATGACGTGAGCCTGCTGGCGGTCTCCCGCGCGCCGCTGGAGAAGCTGCTGGCCTACCGCCGACGCATGGGCTGGAGCTTCCCGTGGGCGTCGTCCCATGGCAGCGGCTTCAATTACGACTTCAATGTGTCCTTTACCGAGGCGCAACAGCGCGGCGGGGAGGTCGACTACAACTTTCGCCGCGCAGGCCCTGTCGCCGGGCCGGCGCCGGCCCCTGTGGTGGAAACCGCCGCCTGCTGCGGCACGGACGTGGCGATCTTCACCCGCGACCTGCCGGGGATGAGCAGTTTCGTCCGCGAAGGTGATCGCATCTATCACTGCTATTCGACCTATGCCCGCGGTCTGGATGCGCTCTGGGGGCTGTTCCAGTGGCTGGACCGTGCACCGCGGGGGCGCAACGAACAGGGCATGTGGTGGCGCCGGCACGACGAGTACTGAGGCTCATGCCGCCCTGCGGTAATCCGGCCGCAGGCTCGTCAGCAATGCCGCGGCCAGGTCGAGCGTCGAGCACAGCAGGAAGTAGAGCAGCGCGACGAACAGGAAGACCTCCGTGGGATGGACCATCACCCGGTTGCTCACCTGGGTGGCGACGAAGGACAGCTCGCCGACCCCGATCACGTACGCCAGCGAGGTGTCCTTGATCAGCGAAACCCATTGATTGAGGAACGACGGCAGCATGACCGGCAGCGCCTGCGGCAGGATCACCAGGGTGAGCACCTGCCAGGGGCGCAGGCCCAGTGCGCGGGCCGCATCCCACTGGCCTTTGGGCAGGCTTTCGATGCCGGCGTGCACCGAGTGCGCCAGGTAGGCGCCGCCGATCAGTGACAGCGCGCAGACCACGGTGCCCAGGGCCGGCACGTCGATATGCAGGACGATGGGCAACAGGAAATAGGTCCAGAAGATCAGCATCAACACCGGGATCGCACGGAAGAAACCGAGGAACGCCACCAGCAGCAGACGCGGCTTGCCGCGCAGCACCGACAGCGCGATACCCAGCGCCAGGCCGATGATGGCCGAAACGAGGCCGGAGGCCAGCGCGAGGATGAGGGTCAGCGCGGCGCCGCCCAGCGGGCCATCCGGGTAGGCGCCGACGAGGAAGTAGGAGAGGTTGTCGTGGATGACCGAAAAGTCCATGTCAGGCTCCCTGGCGGTAGCGGCGGGTCTGCTGCAGGGCCTGGCCCAGCGCCTCGATCAGCGCGATGGCGCCGATGTACAGCAGGGTGGCGATGCCGAAGGCCTGGAAGGTCTTGAAGGTCTGCGTCTCCACCTGGCGCGAGGCGTAGGACAGCTCCGCCAGCCCGATGGCCATGGCCAGCGAGGAGTTCTTCAGCGCGTTCATGTACTGCCCCATCAGCGGTGGAAGCGCGGTACGCAGCGCCTGCGGCAGGATCACCCAGCGCCACACCTGCAATGGGCGTAGCCCTAGTGCCATGCCGGCTTCGCGCTGTTGCGCGCTGACCGAGGTGATGCCGGCACGGAACTCCTCGGCAATGAACGCGGTGGTGTAGAGCGTCAGGCCCCAGGCGGCCGCGAGAAATTCGAAGGACGGCCAGGCCAGCCAGCCCAGCTCATGGGGTGTGTTCAGCCAGAACACGAAGTCCTCGGGCAACAACGCCGGGACCCCGAAGTACCAGAAGAACAACTGCACCAGCAGTGGCGTATTGCGAAACAACGCGAGATAAGCCCGCGCCGGCCACGACAGCCAGCGCGACTTTGCCTGCCGGGCAATCGCCAGCGGCGCGCCGAGCAGGGTGGAGACTATGCAGCAGAACAGGGAAATGCCGAGAGTGA
Source organism: Pseudomonas sp. BB438 (assembly GCF_057180225.1). Taxonomy (NCBI): domain Bacteria; kingdom Pseudomonadati; phylum Pseudomonadota; class Gammaproteobacteria; order Pseudomonadales; family Pseudomonadaceae; genus Pseudomonas; species Pseudomonas sp. BB438. The sequence goes on along the minus strand of NZ_CM170001.1, from coordinate 3,545,884 downwards.
GCAGGAAACCGTCGAGCAGCCAGCTCAGGTAGGTCGGGGCGAGCAGTTCGCCGAACATCGTGAGAGTCCATCAGAAGTAGGAGCGGCAACGCCCCACGGGTGTGGGGCGTGCGGTGGTGCGCTGGGTACGCCGGGAATCAGCTCTTGTCGCCGATCTTGTACAGGCGCGCCAGGGGTGTCTTGGTGGTCGGGCCGAACCAGGTGTCGTAGATGGTCTGGGCCTGGCCGCCGGCTTCCAGCTCCGTGAGGCTCTGGTTGACGAAGTCGGTCAGGGCCTTCTCGCCCTTGGGAATGCCGACGCCGATCAGGTCATTGGAGATGGTGAAGGGCGGCACTTCGTACTTCTCCTTGTCCGGCACGTTGGCCAGCAGGCCGATCAGCTTCGGGCCGTCCTGGGTGATGGCCTGAACCTGGCCATTGCGCAGGGCGGTGAAAGCGAACGGCGTGTCGTCGTAGGCGATGACCTTGGCGCCGGGGAATTTTTCCCGCAGCACGCCCTCGTTGACCGTGCCCTTGTCGACGCCAACGCGCCACTTATTCAGGTCTTCCGGCGATTTCAGGCTGCCCTTGCGGACGATGAACTGCTGCCCGGAGGAGAAGTAGGGGATGCTGAAATCCACCTGCTCGGCCCGCTCGGGCGTAATGGTGAAGTTGGCCAGCACCAGGTCGACCTTGTTCGCGGTCAGCAGCGGGATACGGTTGGCCGGGTTGGTCGGCAGGACCTGCAACTTGACGCCGAGCTTGTCGGCCAGGGCCTTGGCGTAATCCACGTCGAGGCCTTCGATCTGCTTGCTCTTGCCGTCGACGAAGCCGAACGGCGGGTTGCTGTCGAACGCGGCGACGCGCAGTACGCCGGCCTTCTTGATGTCGTCCAGGCGGTCGGCGTGGGCCAGGCCGGAGAGGACGGCCAGGGCGAGGGCGGTAACGGCAGTGAGTTTCTTCATGAACATCCAGCTCCTTCTCGGGCCCCGTTCGTGCGACGGGTTCCCGTGGTGATCGAGTGCGGGCCTTCGTGGGTGGGGAAAGGCCCGTTCCAGAGCGGCGGGGATGGCCCGCCGGCGAGGCCGAGTGTGGCAGCGCCGCGGTGACGCGGAGAAGGAATGAATTGGTCTAGCTCATAACTGGAAGAAATATAAAGCAACCGGTTAGATAACCATTTTCGGTCATTCCACCGCGACAGTCCGGAGCAACCCTGTAGGAGCGAGCTTGCTCGCGAATCGCATGGCACGGGGTTTGTTCGCGAGCAAGCTCGCTCCTGCGAAAACAGAACGATGCGTCAGGGATTCCACCGCGCAGCACGGATATCCACGGCGCGCGGCAGGATGCGCTCGGTGAGGAACAGGTCGGCCGTGCGCTGCTGCGCGGCAATGTCCGTGTCGCTGACCGGTTGAATGGGCGAGGCCGGGCGGTGCTTGAAGGTCTCCTCGATCACCGCCGGCGCCAGCCCGGTGACGCGCGCCATGATCGCCACGCTGCCGGGCTCGTCGCTGCGGGTCAGGGCCTCGGCCTCGTTGAGAGCGTTCAGCACCTGGTGAATGAACGCCGGGTTGGCGCCCGCGTATGCCCGGCTGGACAGGTAGAACGGCCCGCTCAGCCCGACCGCCGAACCGTCCGCCAGCAAACGCGCGTGGCCGTCCAGCAGCAACGCCGAATACCACGGGTCCCAGATCGCCCAGGCATCGACCCGGCCACCCTCGAACGCAGCGCGGGCATCGGCGGGGGTCAGGTACAGCGGCTGGATGTCCTTGAGGCTCAGGCCTTCCTTCTGCAGCAGACGCAGCAGCAGGTTGTGCGAGCTGGAGCCTTTCTGGAAGGCCACGCGCTTGCCCTTGAGCTCGGCGACGCTATGGATCGGGCTGTCCTTGGGCACCACCACGGTTTCCGCCTGCGGCTTGGGCGGTTCGACGCCGACGTAGAGCAGGTCGGCGCCGGCGGCCTGGGCGAAGATCGGCGGGATGTCGCCGGTGGAGCCCAGGTCCAGGCTGCCGACGTTCAGCGCTTCGAGCATCTGCGGTCCGGCGGGGAATTCGATCCACTGGATGTTCGTCTGCGGGAAGCGCTTCTCCAGCAGGCCGTGCTCCTTGGCCAGCACCAGGCTGACCGAGGCCTTCTGGTAGCCCAGGCGCAGCTGCGTCGGGTCCTGTGCCTGGGCCGCGCCGGACACGATCAGCAGCAGCCCGGCGAGCAGTCGATTGAACAGTCTCACAGCCTTAATCCTTCCAGTCGTGGGACGGTTTTTCCCAGAGGTTGATCCCGCCTTCCACGGCGTGGCGATCGATCTCCGCCAGCTCATCGGCACTGAAGGAGCGGTTGTCCAGGGCGGCGACATTCTCGACGATCTGCTCCGGCCGGCTGGCGCCGATCAGCGCAGACGTCACGCGGGCATCGCGCAACACCCAGGCCAGCGCCAGTTGCGCCAGGCTCTGGCCGCGTCGTTGGGCGATTTCGTTCAGCGCGAGAGCGCGACGCAGGTTGTCCTCGGCCAGGTGCTCGGGGCGCAGCGAGGCGCCGCCCGGCTGGTTGACCCGCGCATCGGCCGGTACGCCTTTCAGGTATCGGTCGGTGAGCAGACCCTGGGCCAGCGGAGTGAACGCGATGACGCCACTGCCCAGCTCGTCGGTGGTGGTCAGCAGGTCCTTTTCCACCCAGCGGTTGAACAGGTTGTAGGCCGGCTGGTGGATCAGCAGCGGCACCTTCCACTCTTTCAGCAGCGCGGCGAGTTCGGCGGTCTTGCCGGCGGAATAGGACGAGATGCCCACGTACAGTGCCTTGCCCTGCTGCACGGCGCTGGCCAGTGCACCGGCGGTTTCCTCCAGCGGCGTGTCCGGGTCGAAGCGGTGCGAATAGAAGATGTCCACGTAGTCCACGCCCAGGCGCCCGAGACTCTGGTCGAGGCTGGAGAGCAGGTATTTGCGCGAGCTGCCGCCCTGGCCGTAGGGGCCGGGCCACATGTCCCAGCCGGCCTTGGTGGAGATCACCAGTTCGTCGCGGTAGGCGGCGAAGTCCTCGCGCAGCAGGCGACCGAAGTTGATCTCGGCGCTGCCGTAGGGCGGGCCGTAGTTGTTGGCCAGGTCGAAGTGGTTGATGCCCAGGTCGAAAGCGGTGCGCAGCAGGGCGCGCTGGCGGTCCAGCGGCACGCTGTCGCCGAAGTTGTGCCACAGGCCCAGGGAGAGGGCGGGCAGCACCAGCCCGCTGCGGCCGACGCGGCGGTAAGGGACGCGCTGGTAACGGTCGGGGTGGGCGAGGTAGGTCATGGAGGCTCCTTGGCAAACTGAAACGGACCGCAGAGGGGGCGGCCCGTGAATCGTCAGATCGTGTAGCGATTGGCGGGGCGCTTGAGCCCGAGGTGGTCGCGCAGGGTGCTGCCGCTGTACTCCCGGCGGAACAGCCCGCGGCGCTGCAATTCCGGCACGATGTGGTTGGCCACGTCTTCCAGCCCGCCGGGCAGGTGCGGCACCAGCACGTTGAAGCCGTCGGCGGCGCCGCCTTCGAACCACGCCTGGAGCTCGTCGGCGATCTGCGTAGGCGTACCGATCAGGCTGTAGTGCCCACGTCCGCCGGCAATGCGCCGGCCCAACTGGGCGAGGGTCAGGTTCTCGCGCCCGGCCAGCTCGGTGAGCAGCAACTGGCGGCTGCGCTGACCACTGTCGGTGAGCGGCAATTCGGGCAGCGGGCCGTCCAGGGGGTAGGCGGAGAGGTCGAAGTTGCCCAGCATGCGCGACAGCAGCGCGACGCCGACCTGCGGCTCCACCAGCTCCTGGAACGCCTCGAACTTGTCCTGCGCCTCGGCCTGGCTCTGGCCGACCACCACGAACACGCCGGGCATGATGCGCAGGTCATCCGCGCTGCGGCCGAAGCGCGGCAGGCGGCCTTTCAGGTCGCTGTAGAAGTCACGGGCGGCGGCCAGCGAGGTCTGCGCGGTGAACACCACTTCGGCGGTCTGCGCGGCCAGCTCACGGCCGGTCTCGGAGCTGCCGGCCTGGACGATCACCGGGCGGCCCTGGGGCGAGCGCGCGACGTTCAGCGGGCCCTGCACGCGGAAGTGTTCGCCCTCGTGGTTGAGCACGTGCAGCTTGGCCGGGTCGTAGTACTGGCCGCTGGCCTTGTCGCGGGTGAAGGCGTCGTCTTCCCAGCTGTCCCACAGGCCGGTCACCACGGCATGGAATTCCCGTGCGCGGGCGTAGCGTTCAGCATGGCCGAAGTGTTCCTGGCGGTTGAAGTTCAGCGCCTCGGCGGCGGCATCGGAGGTCACCAGGTTCCAGCCGGCGCGGCCTTCCGAGATATGGTCGAGGGACGCGAACTTGCGCGCCACGTGGTACGGCTCGTTGTAGCTGGTGGTGACGGTGCCGACCAGGCCGATGCGCTCGGTCACCGCCGCCAGCGCCGAGAGCAGGGTCAGCGGCTCGAAATGGTCGGAGCGCGCCATGCGGCTGGCGATGTCGCCGGTGGGCGCGGCCACGCTGTCGGCGACGAAGACAGCGTCGAACTTCGCCGCTTCGGCCACTTGCGCCAGGCGCTTGTAGAGGCGGAAGTCGAGGCCGCCGTTGGCCGGCACATCCGGGTGGCGCCACGCCGAGACGTGGTGACCGGTGGCCATGAGGAAGGCGCCAAGGGAAAGGGTGCGTGTCATGTCGGTTTTCCTGTGTGTCCGTCGGGATGGACGCAAGGCGGCGTGGGGTTCTTGTCAGCGGCGCCGGGGCAAGCCGGCGCCGCGAGCTGCTGGTTGAAGCGGCAATCAGAAGTCCTTGCGCAGCTCAACGCCGAAATAGCGACCGTCGTCGCGCGGCACCATCCGGTAGATGTAGCTGCCCCCGCTGGCCAGCAAGGGCGAATAGGACTTGTCGGTGAGGTTCTTGCCCAGCAGCGCGACGCGCCAGCCGTCGTTGTAGTCGGCCAGGGCGATGCTGGCGTTCCACAGGCCGTAGGCGCCCTGGATGGTGTCCGGGTTCTGGCTCAGGTCGTACTGCACCTTGTCCTGCCAGCTGTAGTCGGTGCCCAGTTCCACATCCAGGCCATTGTCCAGCGGGATGCTGTAGTCGGCGCGCACATAGCTCTTCCAGTCCGGCGAGAAGGGCAGCGGTTTGCCATTGACGTTGCAGCTGGATGCCGCGCCGGCGGGGCAGGCGAAACTGTCGATACGCGCCTTGGTGTAGGCGAGGGCACCGGAGACCTTCAACTGGCGCGTGGCCTGGTAGCTGAAGTCCAGTTCGGCGCCTTCGGTCTTAACCGAGCCGGCGTTGATCAGGCGGGTCACCACCTGCCCTGCGACGGTGTCGTAGAAGTTCGCCTGGTAGTTGTCGTAGACGGTGTGGAACACCGCGAGGTTGGCAGTCAGGCGGTTGTCCAGCGCCGTGGCCTTCAGGCCCGCTTCCCACGAGTTGGAGGTCTCCGGTTTGAGTGCCTCGGTGTCGCGCGGCTGCATGTTGAAGAACACGTTGTAGGCCGGGCCCTTGTAGCCGCGCGAGTAGGTGAGGTAGCTGGTGAGCTGCTCGCTGAGGTCGTACTGCAGGCCCAGGCGGCCGGACCAGCCATCCTCGTCGGTGGAACCGGAGCTGGACGTGGACGGCTGGATACCAGTCACCGCCGTGGCCGAGGTGGATCGGCGGCGGTGGTCGTACTCCAGGTCGTCGTGGGTGTAGCGCAAGCCGGCGATGCCGCGGAAGTCGTCGGTGAAGTTCAGCGTGCTTTCGCCGAACACCGCATAGGTGTCGCTGCGCGTGCTGTAGTCGGCCACACCGGTGTTCTGCGTGGTGGTGGACGTCACCACGCGGCGGTAGGTCTCGTCGTCCGTGGCATGCATGTAATAGAGCCCGCCGACGTATTCGAGGAACTCGCCCTTGGGCGAGGCCAGGCGCAGCTCCTGGGAGTACTGGTCGTAGTTCAGCTCGCCCTTGTCGTGGGAGCTGGGGATGCTGGCGGTGACCTGCGAGAGCCGGTCGCCATCCTGCCACTGGGTATTGTCCCAGCCGCGCCAGGCGCTGATGGAGGTCAGGGTGTAATTACCCAGGTTCCAGTCCAGCTGCGCCGACAGGCCCTTGTTGGTGTCGTCGACGTGGGTGCGGTAGTCGCTGTTGATCCTGCGGTTGTCGCTGTCCGCCGTGACCGGGCGCAGGGCGTTGGCGAACGCGGCGCTGGAGGTGCTGGTGATGACGCCGCTGGGGCCGTCGTCGTTGCCCTTCATGTAGTCGGCGATCAGCGTGACCTTGAGGTCGTCGTTGGGGGTGATCTCGAACTTGGTGCGTGCGCCGGCGCGGTTGTAGCCGTTTACCTCGTGGCCGTTGTAGACGTTGTCCACGTTGCCGTCGTAGCTGCTCACCAGGGCGGTGACGCTGGCCTTGAGCTTGCCGGGAACCAGCGTACCGCCGATGCCGAAGCGGGTGCGGTTCTCGTTGCCGCCGCCGAAGTGCGAGTAGTCGATGTAACCGGTGGTTTCGTCCGGCACCTCGCGGGTGACCACGTTGAGCACGCCGGCCGAGGCGTTCTTGCCGAACAGGGTGCCCTGCGGTCCGCGCAGCACCTCGATGCGCTCGACATCGAGCAGGTCCAGCGTCGCCTGGCCGGGGCGTCCGAGCACCACGCCATCAATGACGGTGGACACGCTCGGTTCGACGCCGGGGGAGGTGGAGATGGTACCCACGCCACGGACGAACAACGAGGTGTCCTTGTTCGAGGCGCCGGTGCGGAAGTTCAGGGTCGGCACCTGCTGGACGATGCTCGACACGTTGTTGCGGTTGTCGCGCTCCAGTTGCTCGCCATCCACCACCGAGACGGCCACCGGCACCTTCTGCAACGATTCCTCGCGGCGGGTGGCGGTGACGGTCACCGCTTTGAGCGTCGGTGCCGAGTCAGCGGACTGGGTGTCGCTGCTGGTGGCGTCGGCGGCCTGCACGCTGCAGGCCAGCGCGCCGATCACGCTGGCGATACCCAGGGCCAGCGCACTGCGCCGGCCAGTGAATTGCGGACGGCCGAGCGTCCCCCGATGTTGCGATTGCATAGCCACTCCTTCGTGCCCTGGTCCGCCCTCGGGTCTCTGTGCCGGGGCGCCTATTTTTCTCTGGGACTGTCACGAGCGCTCGCTCGTGCGAGTGGCTGGATCGTTGCGGACAGTTTGTGTTGTTAGCGCTAACATCGGCGAGTATCCTGAATCGCCAGATAGATCGTCAAATAATTAAAAATTACGTTTATATTCCTGAACAACAGAAGCAGGAGAATGGGATTGGCCAGCCAGACACCCCGCAAGCGCCGTGGCGCAGGCCGCGTGACGCTGACTGCAGTTGCCGAACGCGCGGGCGTTTCCGCCATCAGCGTGTCGCGCTACTTCAACCAGCCGGCGCAGCTGTCGGACGATCTGCGTGAACGCATCGGCGCGGCAGTGGAGGCGCTGGGCTACGTGCCCAACCAGGTGGCCGGCGGGCTGGCATCGGCGCGGGGCAGGGTGGTGGGAATGGTGGTGCCGAACATTTCCGGGCCGATCTTCGCCGATACCATCCAGGCCTTCAGCGACACCCTGGCCGCCCACGGTTACCAGCTATTGCTGGCTTCCAGTTATTTCTCCGAGGACAAGGAAGAAAGCGCCGTGCGCGCCTTCCTGGGCTGGAACCCGGCGGCGCTCGTGCTCACCAGCCACTTCCATACCGCCGCGACCGAGAAGCTGATTGCGGGTGCGGACATGCCGGTGGTGGAAGTCTGGGACTACCAGCCCGAGCGCGCGCCGATCCAGGTCGGATTCTCCCATTACCAGGTCGGCGTCGATGCGGTGCGTCACTTGCATGGCAAGGGCTATAGGCGCATCGCCTTCGTGCAGAACAGCGCACCCGGCGACTTCAGCGCCCTGGATCGGCGAGATGGCTATGCCGCTACCCTGCGCGAACTGGGTGGCGAGCCGTGGATGTTCGTACCCACCGAAAGCGCCCCTTTCGACGCCGGGCGGCAGGCCATGGAAGCCCTGATGGCGCGGGGAGTGCGGCGGCCGGAGGCGATCGTCTTCGCCAATGACAACCTGGCTGCTGGCGGGCTGCTCGCCGGCCAGCGCGCCGGCTTGAAGATTCCCGAGGATTGCGCGGTGCTGGGGTTTGGTGACTATCCCTTCGCGCCGATGCTGCTGCCCAGCCTGTCCACCATCAAACCACCGGCCCGCGACATCGGCGAGATCGCTGCGTTGAGGGTCTTGCAGTCGATCGGCGTGGCGCCGCTGGAGGGCGCGGTGGAGCGGCTGAATCTGCTCAGCTGCCGGGTGCTGGAGCGCGAAAGCGCCTGAGGCGCCCTGCCCGCGGGCCGCGCGCAGCGCTCGCGCCCGCCAGTCATTTAGCCAGGAGGTCGATTACTTCCTGGTCACTGAGCTGGTGGAAATCCCGGTAGTGATCACCCACCGCGCGAAACGGCGACGGTGTGTCCAGGCAGACCAGAACATCCACCTCGTCGCGCAGCTTCTGCACGGTTTCCGCCGGGCCCACCGGCACCGCCAGCACGACCTTGTGCGGGTGGTGCGCGCGCAGACACTTGAGCGCGGCGCGCATGCTGCTGCCGGTGGCGAGGCCGTCATCGACCACGATCAGGTCGCGATCCTCCAGCTGCGCCGGCGCCTTCACGCCGCGATAAAGCACCCGGCGGCGCTCCAGTTCGCGGAGCTGCTCCAGCGCCTGTTGCTCGAACCATTCCGGCGGGGGATCGAAGCGCTCGAGCATCTGCTCGTCCACCACCCAGTTCGGCTCCGGGCCGTCGACGATGGCGCCCAGGGCAAGCTCCTCGTTGCCCGGCGCGCCGATCTTGCGCACCAGCAGGACGTCCAGCGGGGCGCCGAGGGCCCGGGCAATTTCCTTGCCGACTGGCACGCCGCCACGGGGCAGGGCGAGCACCAGAGGGTTCTCCAGCGGCATGTCACGCAGGACCATCGCCAGTGCCACGCCGGCGTGACGACGGTTGGTGTATTGCACTGAGGGCATCTGAATCTCCTTTCGCGAGTCACAGCAGCGTGTCCTGGGTAAAGGGCCGCTCGCGGATGCGTTCCGAACTTCAGGTTAGACGGACCGCGCGGGGCCTGCGACCTGCGGAAAGCGGATTCCAGCCTCCCGGACGGGCTCTGCCGGGCGCGCGCAGGTCTGCCGTGGGGTGAGAGCCGCCACCCTATCGAAGGTTCAGCTATTGCGCGCGAACGGTCGCCGGCTGCACGCGACAGGCGTTCAGGTTGAACGTCGCCCCGCCGCGCCACTCCCACAGGTAAGTCCTCCCAGAAGAGACGCCGATGAATACCCACGTCGACCGGCTCGCGGCGCCACGCGAGATATCCGCCCAGCGCACCGTCACCTGGCACCTGACGCTGTTCATCCTGATCCTGATCGGGGCGCTCGGGGTGAGCGGGGCGGTGATGGGGCACATTGCTTCGGTGCAGGACGAGATGGCCCGGGAACAGACCCGTTTCTATGCCGGCAAGGCACTCCAGAATCGGATCGCTGCCTCCGAATCGCTGATCAGGACCTACGCCTTCTGGAGCGATGCCTACCGCTATCTCGGTCCGCCGCTCAATGTCGACTGGGCCTACCGCGAGGACAACGTCGGCCCGCTGCTTTACAGCGCCAATGAATACGAGATGGTCTGCGTGCTCAACCAGGCTGGCGAGGAATACGTGATGCGGGACGGACGGCTGACGCGTAGCCATTGCACCAGCGAGATGCCGATCAATCTCGACGAACTGCGCGACGCCGCCACGGTCGCTGCGCGCCGTGATTCGGTGGTAACGCGTTACGTCTCCCTCGGCAATCAACCGGCCCTTGCAACGGCAGCACTGGTCCGACCGACCCATGCGAACCCGCCGCTGGACGGCCCGCTGATGGTCTTCGTCGACCAGCTCACGCCCGCGAAGCTGCAGAAGATGGCGGGGGATTTCGGCCTGGGCGGATTGCAGGTTCGCGCCAACGACGTCCGGGTCAGTGACGGTAGCGCGATCGACCTGGGCGACTCCGGCTTCGAGCTGAATTGGCGCACGCCAACGCCCGGCAGCGACATGCTGCATCGGCTGGTGGGCGTCTGGGGCGTGGTAGTGGTGCTGGTGCTGGTTTTCCTGGCGTGGCTGGTACGCGCCTCGCTGGCCAATGCGCGGGTGGTGGATCACTACCAGCACAGCCTGAAAAACAGCAATCTGGCGCTGGAAACCAGTGAGCAACGCTTCAAGGCCATCGCCGAGGCCAGCTCGGACTGGATCTGGGAGACCGACGATACGTTCCGCCTGACCTATCTTTCGGCGCGCTTCGAGACGCTGACCGGCTACTCCATCGTCGACTGGATCGGGCGGCGCATCGATGACCTGATCACCTGCGACACCACCAGCCTGATTGCCTGGCTGGAGAAGATTCCCCAGGAAGGCCATTCCAGCACCCTGACCTGCGGCTTCCGCGACGCGCGCGGTCTGCGACGTATCTGCAAGTTCACCGCCTCCGGCGCTGGCGGGCGCGGCTATCGCGGCACCAGCGCGGACATCACCCATGAAGTCGAAGCCCATGCGCGCATCCAGCACCTGTCGCTGCACGATGCGCTGACCGGGCTGCCCAACCGCAGCAAACTCGCCAGCTTCATGGACGATCTGCTGGGCAGTGCGCGGGAGGAGCAGATGGCGGTACTGATGCTGGACCTGGACCGCTTCAAGCCAATCAACGACACGCTCGGCCACCCGGCCGGGGACGCCGTCTTGCAGATGGTTGCCGAGCGCCTGCGCGAATCGATCCGCGGCGAGGACCTGGTGGCGCGCTTGGGCGGCGACGAGTTCGTCATCGTCGATAGCCAGTCCCACGGCCGCGAGGACGCGGAGGCCTTCTGCCGGCGCCTGGTGGCCCTCATCAACCAGCCGATCGACTACAACGGCCACCTCCTGCATGTCGGCACCAGCATCGGCATCGTCCTCTCCGGCGACGCCCGGGGCGACGCGCAGAACCTGCTGCGTTGCGCCGACGTCGCCATGTACGAAGCCAAGACCGCCGGGCGCAACGCGTGGCGCTTCTATTCCGAGGACATGGATGTGCAGCTGCGAGCGAAGAAACGCAGCGAGATGGAACTGCGCCAGGCCCTGCGCGAGGAGCAGCTGGAGCTGTACTACCAGCCGCGCTACCGGGTGGGAGACCTCGCCATCGTCTCCGCCGAGGCACTGCTGCGCTGGAACCACCCCACACGTGGGGTGGTGGGACCGGAGGAGTTCATCAAGCTGGCTGAGGAGAGCGACCTGATCGTCGATATCGGCGCCTGGGTATTGCGCGAGGCCTGCCGCGAAGCCGCCGGCTGGCCGGGGACGATGCAGGTCTCGGTGAACATCTCGCCCAGCCAGTTTGCCCACGCCGATATCGTTGGCCAGGTGCAGCAGGCGCTGGTGGAATCCGGACTGGCGGCCGAGCGCCTGGAGCTGGAGGTGACCGAGAACACCATGCTGGGCGATGTCGAGTGCGCGCTGCAGACCATGCAGGCGCTCAAGGAGCTGGGTGTGAAGCTGAACATGGACGATTTCGGTACCGGCTATTCGTCCCTGGGCTACCTGCGTTCGTATCCCTTCGACAGCATCAAGATCGACCGTCGCTTTGTTGCGACCCTCGACACGACCAGCCGTGATCGATCGATCGTGCAGGCCATCATCGGCCTGGGCAAGGCGCTGAATCTCGCAGTGACCGCCGAGGGCGTGGAAACCGAAGGCCAGTTGCGCATCCTCGAAGACGAGCAGTGTGGCGAGGTCCAGGGTTTTCTGTTCAGCGAGGCAGTGGACCGGAAACGCCTCGCGCGCCTCTTGGAGGCGTCGCGAAACGCGGCGCAATAGTGCGAGGTATCTGGGGGGGCTGGTCGAACGCAAAAAGAAGGCCCCGTCGGAAATGGGGCCAGGGGAAACGGTGGAACGTGTCTTAACCCTAACAGCCTGATCGTGGCTGCCAAGCAACGTATGGCGATAGGCCGTTTCGGTTGAGGACATATGCGGTGCCGTGAACGGTGCTGCGCAGGCTGGAGGCGTTCGGGCATTTTGCCGCGCGCCGGGAGCGCAATCGGGCAGCCTGCTAGTGGCGCTACGCGATCACCGTGCGTCGCAGCGGCTCTGCCGCGGTCTTCTGGGCGTCAGGAGCGTGCAGGCGCGGAACTTGCTGCATTTCCTGCCTCGACAAGGGAGATGCACGACATGCAAACGCTCGATAACACGATGGTGCTGGTCCTCGAAGAAGCGCCCGAACAACTCCAGCGCCTGGAAGATCACCTGCTCGGTCAGGGACACGCGGTGCTCAGCGCCCTCAGCGAAGAAGAGGCCATCGAACACCTGGTGTCATCCTCGGTCATCGACCTGTTCCTGATCGACGAACAACTGACTGGCCCGCTGACCGGCGCGGCGTTGATCGAGGCCTGCCTGCCGCTGCGCCCACGCATGCGCGTGCTGGTGCTTTCGCCCTGGGCAGAGATGAACGAGGAGGGCGGGCCTTATCCGGTGCTGCCCAAGTCGGCGGATCTGAGCGAACTCGAAGGCGCCATCCAGCGTACCCTGCGCAATCCGCCGGTACAGCCCTGGCTGCTGACCTGAGGCGACAGGGGGAAATGTCGCTGCCGCAGTCGGGTTCCGGTTCAGGTTCCGGGCTGAGTGCGACACCTGTGCCTATAGTTGCCCCTGCCCATTTCATTTCCTGCCCACCCGGGAGAGATCACCATGCACGCGTACCTGATTCGCTACCACCGCGACGGCAGAGCCATGAGCACGGTGCTGCTGCAGGAAAGCTTGAACCGCGAGCAGGCTCAGAAGTTTGTCCGCGCCCTGCATGGCCCCGTCGGGCACGATTCGCGCTCGGATATCCGGGTGAGCGAAGTCGTTTGCACCTTCTAGCCGACGGGCTTTCGCGACACCCGCAGACCTCCATGAGAAACGGCGCCGAATCGTCGGCGCCGTTTTCGTTTGTGCGTAGAGGGCGGTTTCAACAGGCGGACGGTCCACGCAGAGATCGCCAGCCTGTCAGTCAGTGGCCGGCGTGACTGCGCTGCCCACCCTTGCGACCCGCGTCAGATGCCCGTGCCGGGTCGTTCTTGAAGTTGCCGCCGCTCTGCTGGCCGCCTTTGCGGCCTGCTTCGGATGCGCGTTGCGGGTCTTCCGCGAAATTGCCTTTACCGCCTCTGTGTTCGGCCATGGTACTTGCTCCTGGGTAATGGAATGGACGAATGCGGGGCATTCCCTTCATCCGAAAGAATTCATCAGCGGCTGTTCGACTCTTGTTTAGAACGAAGGGGGATTGCTGGCGCAGACCGGGGTTATATGTAAAGCCGATACCGCCGGTCCGGGTAATTAAATTGGCAGGCGGGGCAGAGGGTCGATCTTCGCTGCGCAAGCGGCTCATTCGCAGTGGGTTTTCCTCGACAGGCCAGGCGGCGGTTGAAAAAAACGATGGCCTCGGGCCACGGTTTCGTTTTGTCACTGAGCCTTCAGAATGAAGCCATGCATTCAGGAGTCGTCGATGAACCCGCCCAGTTGCCAGAACGTGGCAGATCTTCTTCACCGGAGTTACCCAGCGTTCACATTCACCTGCGACCGCCAGGAAGACGGCCGTTATCTGATCAGCCTGCTGGGCTGTGACGCGTCGATCCCGCGGACCAACGTGATAGGCATCCACGGCGACGAACTGCGTACCGACCAGCAGGTCAGGAGCCTGGGGATGGAGCTGATCTGCGGCCTGATGTGAGCGGACTCAGACCACCCGCCTGCGCAGCCGGGCGATCAGCTTCTGACGCTGCTCCGCGTCGGACTCCCAGACCTTGCCGTCCAGCGCATGGCAGATCAGCCAGATTTCCTCGTTGTTGAGCATCACCGCGCCGCCGCCGGATTCTGCACGGCGCTTGCGATAGGCCGCCTGTTTCTCGGCATTGGTCATGGCGCCCTCCTTGCGTGGGCGACCTTTGCGCGGCGCTTCGAACGCATCGCGGGTGGCTCTGTCCTTGGCGTCTTTCATGGCGGGCTCCTTGCTGTCTGTGTAACGCGTTACCGTAAAGAGGGTGGCCGAAAGGTAACGCGTTACCAAATAATAACTGTTCCGGCAGGCCGCGCCAATCGTCGGCTGGCGAAGTGTGAAGGGCAAATCGGGGCTATTCCTCCTATGCCCATCTATCAGCAATGGAGGCTGGCGTGGAGCGACTGCGAAAGGTACTGATGGCCTCGGCTTTCAATGAAACCTATGTCGTCCAGGTGTTGCGCGAAGCCGCAGTCCGGGCCACCTCTGTCGACACGGCAGCGGCACTGCTGGCCGCCGCGCAGTTGCTGGAGCGTGACGCTGAAACCCTGCTGCATGCTGCCCACCGGATCGACCTTGTTCTGCACCATGCGCCGGCTGACGGCGGCACGATCTCCCTGGTGGTGATGGATTGACTTAACCGCCCCGATCCTCCCTGTTTTTGGCGGAACTGAAAAAGCTCCCGGCCAGTCATTGCTTGAAGCACAGGCACGAACGGGAGGCGCCATGGGGGACGAGTCATCGGTAAAGCGGTACCGCGTCCATTTCTTGAAGGAAGGCCGGGCGTTCGAGTTCGAGGCCATGGACGATGCGATGAGCGAAGCGCGCGCCTGGTGCCATGTCGCCCGCTACCTGCAGATTCCCATCATCGACCTGCGCGGCTTCCAGAAGCGTTACCACACCATCCGGCGAAATGTCGAAGCTCACAACGTACGGGATGTGTCCTTCGAGGCGGCAGAGCGCAGCCAGTGAGACGCACTGCAGTCACGTCACAACACTCACGTGGGCCCTTCCAGACGAGCCGATGGCGAGCACGCATGCCATTCGTGCAGCGCTGTAAGGGCCCTTTCCACCGGTCGCGCCACTGCAACTCGGTCGTGCCACCCGATTCGAATATTCATGCTCTTCACTGCAATCCAGGAGGTATTCATGACTGTCTGGGTGATCAGCTACCAGAAGGACAACAACACCAGCACTGTCGAGATGACGCAGGGCTCGCAGCCGTCCATCGAGGAGGCCACTGCCTTCCTTCGCGAATGGGTGAGGCAGAACTTGCCCGCTGGCGACTATGGCGCTGCGCGGGATACACAGGGGGATGCGGCTGCCAACGAATTATTGCGCCGTTACGGCATCACCCTCAGCGGGATTGCCAAGAAGTGAGCGGAGCGCTCGATTCGCGGGAGCATGGGGCCCCTGAAGTGCCGGGACGTCGGCGTCACGAGGAAGTCGCTACCAGGTGGAATAGCGCCCGGCCATCCAGCCATCGGGCGCGGCCCTCGGCGTCGATTTCACCGATGCATTCGCCCAGGTCCTGGCCGTTCAGCTCGATGAACAGATGGTTGGCATAGACGCGGAAGCGATCGGGGCTGCTCTGCAGTTCGACCCGGCCATTGCGCAGCACGCCGATGCGCTTGCCGACCCCGCCGGGAGTGAACAGCTCATAGGTGCCTTTGCTGTAGATCGGGGCCACGTAACCTCCGTGTCAACGCGTGAAAACCCGAATAGAGCATAAAGTGATGGCATTTGAATATCATCTTTCGCTGCATCGCCATCTCCACCATTCGCGGCGTTGATTAGCGACGAACGCCAGCTGGTGGCCCGTTCGCTGTCAGGCATTCCATGAGGTCGGGCGCATGCTGTATCGGGCAGTCGATTCGCTGGCGCGCGAAAGAGGAGGGCGTCAGCCCTGCGCCAACTCCTGAAGTGCCCCGTCCTGGCCGGACGGGGCACGAGCCATCAGGCGGCGGCTTCCTTTTCCTTATGCGTGTCGCGACCGGCGCGCACATCGAAGGCGCCGCCGGTCAGTACGCCGTCCACCGTCACGCGACCCTTGCCCGGCAGCAACGGGAATACCAACTCGGCGAATCGGTAGGCTTCTTCGAGGTGCGGATAGCCCGACAGCACAAAGCTGTCCACGCCCAGCGCGGCGTACTCCAGCAGACGCGCGGCGACGGTTTCCGCATCACCGACCAGCGCAGTGCCCGCGCCGCCGCGTACCAGGCCGACACCCGCCCAGAGATTGGGAGCCACCTCCAGCTTGTTGCGGTCACCGCCGTGCAGCGCGGCCATGCGCTGTTGGCCGACCGAATCCATTTTCGCGTAGTTGGATTGCGCGGCGGCGATGGTGGCGTCGTCCAGGTGACTGATCAGTTCGTCAGCGGCGGCCCAGGCCTTTTCGTTGGTTTCGCGGACGATCACGTGCAGGCGCACGCCGAAACGTACGGTGCGTCCCTGACGCGCGGCGCGCTCGCGCACGTCAGCGATCTTCTCGGCCACTGCCGCTGGCGGTTCACCCCAGGTCAGGTAGGCATCCACATGCTTGGCGGCCAGTTCGTGGGCGGCAGGGGAGGAACCGCCGAAGTACAGCGGGGGGTAGGGCTTCTGCACGGGCGGGAAGAAGTTTTGCGCGCCGTTGACCTTCAGGTGCTTGCCTTCGTAGTCCACGGTTTCGCCCGAGAGCAGGCGGCGCCAGATGGTCAGGAACTCGTCGGAAGCGGAGTAGCGTTCGTCATGGCTGAGGAATACTCCGTCAGCTTCCAGCTCGGTGCTGTCGCCGCCCGGCACGACGTTGAGCAGCAGGCGGCCACCACTGGCCTGGTCCAGGGTCGCGGCCTGGCGTGCCGAGGCGGTGGGGTTGCCCAGCGAGGTGCGCAGCGCCACCAGCAGTTTGATGCGCTGGGTGACCGGCACCAGGCTGGCGGCGGTAACCCAGGGATCCAGGCAGCTGCTGCCGGTGGGAATCAGCAGGCCATCGTAGCCGAGCTGGTCGGCGGCCACGGCGATCTGCCGCATGTACTCGTTGGTCGCCGGGCGGCCACTGCCGGAATGGCCCAGGTAGCGGGTATCGCCGGAAGTGGGCAGGAACCAGAAAATATCCAGACTCATAAGGGTGTCCTCGTTGCCATCGTCGAAGTAGGGCGTCGCCCCGTCGGTGCACGCGTGGCACGTCTTTATTTGGAATACGGTCCCGGCAGCCGGCACGATTCGTGCGCTCCGTTCAGGCAAAGGGAAAAGCACGGGTGCGCTGTGGGTCCTGCCTGGCAGCAAGGCCTGTGCCAGAGCCGCAGGCTACGGATTCCGCGGATTTCGGCGCTGGCGATGTGTTGCCGTGGAAACATTGCTGTTGATTCGCTGTTGGCTGGGCAACACTGCGTGCTACAAAAAAGGCATTAGGTTATGCCTTCCGGCGATTTGTCCTGCGCTGTAGGACCGATCAGGATAAGCAACCGTGATTGAATGCCCGTCTTACGAAGGAACACAGCAAGCGATGAATGACGCCAACCGACTGAACGAGAATGGCCCGGTGAATTGGCAACTGGCGCAAATCGTCGAGGACCTGCGTGGTGCGCGCAATGAATGGCGCTCCCGCACCGGGCGCCACCCGGAGCAGGGCGGTCGTGAGCTGCCGTCGCGCCACTCCATCGAGGAAGTCGTCGAGCGCCTGGCGAGCGCGCTGTTCCCCATGCGCCTGGGCCCGAACGACCTGCGCGAGGAAAGTGAAG
Organism: Pseudomonas sp. BB438; assembly: GCF_057180225.1. Classification (NCBI taxonomy): domain Bacteria; kingdom Pseudomonadati; phylum Pseudomonadota; class Gammaproteobacteria; order Pseudomonadales; family Pseudomonadaceae; genus Pseudomonas; species Pseudomonas sp. BB438. Next base: position 3,528,438 of record NZ_CM170001.1, on the reverse strand, counting down.
ACTTCTTCGTCGGCCACACCCTGGACGCCGCGCTCAATGCACTGCTGGTCCAGGCACGCCTGGAACTGCGTTACAGCGCCCGGCAGCGCGGCGACGTGGTCGACAGCCGGATCGACGAGCATGCCGTGGTGCTGGTGCGCGACTTCGCTCGTGCGCTGCCGGAAATGCGCCGGCTGCTGGATGCCGACGTACTCGCGGCCTACCAGGGCGACCCGGCCGCGCGCAGCGTGGACGAAGTCCTGCTGTGCTATCCGGGCGTGGTGGCGATCATTCACCATCGCCTCGCGCACCACCTGTACAACGCCGGCTTGCCGCTGCTGGCACGGATCATCTCGGAGCTGGCGCACTCGGCCACCGGGATCGACATCCACCCCGGCGCGCAGATCGGCAGCAGCTTCTTCATCGATCACGGCACCGGGGTGGTGATCGGCGAAACCGCGATCATCGGCAAGCAGGTGCGCATCTACCAGGCCGTCACCCTGGGCGCGAAGCGTTTCACTTCCGACGAGACCGGCCAGTTGCACAAGGGCGAACCGCGCCACCCGATCGTCGAGGACGAAGTGGTGATCTATGCCGGCGCCACCATTCTCGGCCGCGTCACCATCGGCAAGGGTTCGACCATCGGCGGTAACGTCTGGCTGACCCGCAGCGTGCCGCCGGGCAGCCAGGTGAGCCAGGCCAGCCTGCAGCACGACGAAAGCCGCTGCGGCAAGGACTGACACCTCAGAGATTGGCGACGCCGCCGTCCACCAGCAGCTCGCTGCCGACCATGAAGGCCGACTCGTCCGACGCCAGGAAGACTGCGGCCTGGGCCAGTTCCCAGGTGCTTCCCAGGCGGCCGATCGGGACCAGTTCGCGAATCTGCTGGCGCATCGCGGCCTGCTGCTCCGGCGGTAGGCCGAGCTTGTCCAGCGCGGGCGTTTCGGTCGGCCCCGGACTCAGGCCGTTGACACGGATGCCGCGCCCGGCGAGCTCGCCGGACAGAGTCCTGGCCAGCGACAGCAATCCCGCCTTGCTTGCTGCATAGGCGCTGCTTTGCGGCAACCCGATGTGTGCGCTGGTGGAGCCGCAGAGGATCACCGATGCGGGGTTGGCCAGTAGCGGCAGCAAAGCCTGGATGAGGAAGAACGGTCCCTTCAGGTTGACCGCCATCAGCTGGTTCCAGGCACCTTCGTCCCAGTCTTCCAGCGGGCGGTGAGTCACGTCGCCGGCATTGGCGAACAGTATGTCCAGACGCGGCCAGCGGGCTTGCAGCTGCTCTGCCAGTTGGCGTTGCGCGGCGATGTCGCCGGCGTCACTGCGCAGGGTCAGGACGGCCTCGCCGAAGGCCTGCTGCACCTGCTCCAGTGCCACCGCATCCCGGCCGGTGACAGCGACCCGCGCGCCTTCTGCGATGAACCGGCGGACGGTTTCCAGTCCGATACCGCTGGTGCCGCCGGTGACCAGTGCGTACTTGCCCTGCAGGCGATTCATGCTTCAACTCCTCGATGAGATGGCTTGCAGGCCAGTATTTTCGCAATGGTATCCTTTGCATAGTAGGCACCAACTGGATACCAAGGGAGCTCGAGGGACGCCATGAATAACGACGCGCCGTCGCCGGCTGAAGAAAATGATTGCCCCATGCTGCGTTTCGTCAGCCTGATCTCCGGCAAGTGGGCGATCCCGATTCTCTACCGGCTCATCGTCACCGACGCACCGATCCGCTTCAGCGAGCTGCAACGCGCGGTCGCGCCGATCACCCAGAAGGAGCTGACCCGCCAGCTGCGCCTGTTCGAACAGCGCGGCCTGGTGGCGCGCAAGGTCTTCGCCGAAGTGCCGCCACGGGTGGAGTACCGCATTACGCCCCTGGGCGTGACGCTGCACCCGACCCTGGATTCCCTGGCGGGATGGATGTGCAGCCACGGTCGGCAGTTGAAGGGCGAATGAGCGGAGCGGGGGAGTTGACAGCTCTCTCATTCCTTCAGCAGTATCCGTCAGACATTTTGTGCAACGGCATTTCCATGTTCTCCATCTTCAACCACTCGCTTTCCGCTTCGGGCTCCCTTGCCCAGGCATGCGCGTGCGTTGTCGTTGCCAAGAAATCGAAGAAACAGTCGCTCATTTGACCGGGGCGCTGTCCCGTCAGATGGGCTGACAGGACACAAGGCGCAAGGTCGAACCTCCCCCGCTTGATTCCCGCATCCCTCCCTGACGGCGACCCGACGGTCAGCCAACTGGAGTTTTTGCATGTCGAATTTTCGTGGGATCTGGGTGGCGCTGGTCACTCCCTTTCGTGATGGCGCAGTCGATTTCCCTGCGCTGCAGGGGCTGGTGGGGCAGCTGCTGGAGCAGGGTGTCGCCGGTCTCGTGGTCTGTGGCACCACGGGCGAGGCCGCCGCGCTCAGCCATGACGAGCAACTCGAGGTGCTCGACGCCGTGCTGCAGTGGGTGGCGCCGCAACAGGTAATCATGGGCCTGGCGGGCAACAACCAGCGCGAGGTGCTGGCATTCCTGGAGGATATCCAGCGCCGTCCGGTGGCGGGCGTGCTGGTGCCGGCGCCTTACTATATCCGTCCATCCCAGGCGGGGCTGGAAGCCTTCTTCCGCACCGTAGCCGACGCTGCCCGCGTACCGCTGGTGCTCTACGACATTCCCTACCGTACCGGCGTGCGCATCGAGCGCGAGACGCTGCGCCGTATCGTTCGCCATCCGAACATCGTGGCGATCAAGGATTGCGCGGGCGATGTGGAGACCACCCTGGCACTGATCGCCGATGGCCAGGTGGACGTGCTCACCGGGGAAGACCTGCAGATCTTCGCCAACCTGTGCCTGGGTGGCGCCGGGGCGATCTCGGCGTCATCCCATGTTCGCGCCGATCTGTACGTGCGGTTGTTCCAGCAGATGGAGGAGGGCGACGTGAACGCTGCGCGCCGTACGTTCTACCGCCTGCTGCCGTGGATGCAGGCCGCTTTTGCCGAGCCGAATCCGGCCGCCGTGAAAGGCGCGCTCGCGCTGCAGGGCTGGATCGCCAACGAGGTGCGCGAGCCGATGCAGGCCTGCACGCCGACCACCCTGGAGCGGCTCAAGGGTGTCCTGGCGGAACTGGACGACTAGGCGCTGCGCGCATGCGCCACGCCGCTGACAGGCGGACGCGGGGCGGCAACGCGAAGGACGGCAGCTACCCATCGGCCGCAGCGGGTCGGTGAGGAGGGAAAGCTGCCGTGCCGGCCGTCCGAAGGTGCGACTGGCGCGGTCGCATCCCTCGTCAGGCGTTCATCACCTCATCGCGCCCGGCGCTCGGGTGATGACGATAAGCAGGTTGTTCCGCTGGAACACATCCGCGCCAGGCGGAATCCACGAGGGCACGATCGCCCCCGATTTTCCGGACAGATTCAGCACAATTCCGACCGGGCCTTGTTCGGCGTGCTGGGCAAGCCAGCGCTGGATAATTTCCGAGGTCACCTTGCGGTCCTCGGCATCCGGATAGGACAGGCCGTACTGGAGTTCGCCCTGGACATCGAGCAGGGTCACGTCGCTGCGGTTCAATCGCCATGCCAGCGCCGAGGCGGCGCCGAGCTCGTTGCTCAGCAGGCTCTTCGCGCCTTTCAGCTCGCCCAGGTGCTGGGCGATGAACTGGTCGGGCATCTTGTTATCAACCACCGAGATCGGCATCGCCGCCGGCAACAGCGCGATCAGGACCCACAACCCCAGGGCCGGCGCGAACCAGTGGCGCGTTGGGCGCATCCACTGGGCAAAGCCGCAGGCCGCCCAGGTGGCGCAGACCAGCAGGCCCAGGGTCAGTTGCACGGGCTGGCCGGTGTAGACCGGGTGCACGATCTGCACGGTGATCAGGCCGAGCAGGGCCAGGCAGCCGGCGACCAGGTTGAACAGGCCGTTGCCACTGATCGCGAACACATCCCTCTGGCGCAGCTTGTCGACCAGGGTGTTGGCCATCAGCAGCGCCAGCGGAACGAAGCACGGCAGGATGTAGGTCGGCAGCTTGCCCTTGCTGAGGCTGAAAAACAGGAACGGCATGGCGAACCAGAGGGCCAGGAAGGCGGTTCGGCGTTCCTTCCGCTCGCGCCAGGCGCGTCTGAGGCTGGGCACGACCAGCAGGGCCCAGGGGAGGGCGCCGGCAAACAGCATCGGCACGAAGAACCAGAACGGTGCGGCGTGTTGCGCCTTGGCCCCGGCGAAACGACGGATGTGCTCGTTCCAGAAGAAGAACTGCCAGAAGTCCGCTTCGCGGTGATGCACGGCAAGTGCCCAGGGCAGGCTGAGCAGCACGGCCAGCAGGATCGCCAACGGACCACCCTTGAGCAGTTCGCGCCAGCGTTGCTGGAGGATGGCGTAGGGCGCCACCACGATTACCGGCAGCAGCCAGGCCAGGAAGCCCTTGGTCATGAAGCCCATGGCGCAGGCCACGCCGAGCAGGCCCCAACCGGCCCAGCGTTCGCGCGGGTTTTCACCTTCCATCGCGTACCAGGCCGCGACCAGGCTGAGCGTAATCCAGAGGGTCAGCTGCGGGTCGATGTTGGCGTAGCCGGCCTGCCCGGCGGCCAGGCCGTAGCTCATGTAGAGCAGGCAGGCTGTCCAGGTCTTCCAGTGGTCATTCCAGAGGCGGCGTCCCAGCAGGACGATCAGGCCGAAGGTGGCGGCGGTTGTCGCTGCGGAGGCAATGCGGGCGCCGAACAGGTTGTCGCCGAAGATCGCCTGGCCGATCGCGATCAGCCAATAGCCGCCGATGGGCTTCTCGAAGTAGCGCAGTCCCAGGAAGTGCGGCGCCACCCAGTTCCCGCTGTGCAGCAGCTCCTGGGCGGCCTGGGCGTAGCGTGTCTCGTCGGGTATCCACAGCCCATGCAGCCCGAGCGGTGCCAGGAAGCACAGCACGAAGGCGATCAGTAACGCGGGATAGGCTGCCGCCGGCAAGGCCCGTGCAAGGCCGGCGGTGGTGGTGCCGGTGCGGCACGGAGATGGGAGCGTGAGGTCGCTCATCGGCTCGTTTCCTCGAGTGTCTCGTGGACGATCATTGGCGTGAGCGGCGAGAGTACGAGGGAAGACTTAGCTGAGCCTGAGGGGCGCACAGGCCCGGTTCAGTCGAGCGGCAGGACGATCCGGCGGTCATCCTGCCACCCGCTGTGGGCGCCGGTTTCAGGTGGATCGTGGCATGCGCAGGGAGACGCACAGCCCGGTCTTCGAGGCGCTGTCCGTGTAGTCCAGTTCGAGGGTCGCACCGGCCCGGCTGGCGATCGTCCTGACGATGGACAAGCCCAGGCCAGAGCCGATCTCATCGCTGCCCGGCACCCGGTAGAATGCGTCGAAAACCCGCTCGCGCTCGGCGTCGGGGATGCCTGGCCCGGTGTCCCTGACCTGCAGGACCACCGCCTCACCCTCGGGCAGCACGCGAAGATCGACCCGGCCGCCGACGGGGGTGTAACGCACCGCGTTGTCGGCCAGGTTCTTGATCAGGGTCTGCAGGTCGAATTCGTTCATCACGATCTCGCAGTCGGCGCCGTCCACGCCGAGGTCGATCTGCTTCTTCTCGGCCACCGGCAGGAGATCCTCCAGCACGGCGCGGTAGACCTTGTGCACCGAAATCGGCGCGTGCGCCGTGGTGGTGGACGATTGCGCACTCGCCATGGCCAACAACTGGTCGACCAGCTTCCGGCCGCGGTCGATGCCCTGTCTCAGCTTGCCCAGCCGCTCCCTGGCCAGCTCGGACATCTCCGTGGCCGACAGGCGCTCCGCCTGCAGCGACAGCGCGGTCAGCGGCGAGCGCAGCTCGTGGGCCGCGTCGGCGACGAAGCGGCGCTGGGACTCCATGGACTTGCCGACGCGTGCAAGCAGACGATTGATCGCCAGGGCAAAGGAGCGGACTTCGGTGGGCAGGTGACGAACGTCGATGGGCGCCATGTCCTGCTCATCGCGCTGATCGATCTCGGCGGAAAGCGTCGCGATGGGGCGGAACAGTTTGCGGATCAGGTCGGCCACCACAAGCAGCAGGACAGGAATCAGGATCACGAAGGGAATCACGCCGCGTCGTGCGCTTTCGCGAGCATCGCGGTCACGGCTCTCGGTCTCCTGGGCAATGGCGACGCGCTGTCCGGCCATGGTGGTCCTGACCAGCACGCGAAACTCCTCGCCGCCGACGCTGACCGTCGAGAATCCATCCGGCAGGCTGCTCGGAAGCGGCAGCGGCAGACTGCTGTCATTCGCCGCGGGGGCGATGGCGCTGTCGGCGAGGTACTGCACGACGACCCGTGTTTCCTCGTTGTCGCCAGCAATCGCCGGGGTATGGGTGGGGTAGTGCGGCGTCATCTGCTGACGCTCGACGAGCGCGGCGACCTGTTTCAGGGTGTTGTCCTGCATCTCCAGCGCTTCCTGATAGCCCGCCACGAAGGCGAACACGCTCGCCAGCAGGGCGACGATCAGGATGGTCACCGACAGCGCCAGGGAAAGGCGGAATTGCACGGACTCCTTCATTCGCCTTTGGAAACCATCCATCCCATTCCCCTTACGTTCCGGATGACCTGGGCCCCGAGTTTCTTGCGCAGCGAGTGGATCAGGAACTCGATGGCGTTGCTTTCGACTTCATGGCCCCAGCCGTAGATGCGGTCTTCGAGATCGCTGCGCGAGAGAATCGCGCCGGGGCGAATCAGCAGCGCCTGGAGCAGGCTGAACTCGCGGTTGGACAGCTGCACATCCCGGGCCTCCGCGCTGCTCGCCAGCTTTGCCACCGGGTCCAGCGAGACCACGCCATTGCCGAGCATGGGCGAGGCGGTCCCGCCCTTGCGGCGCATCACCGCGCGCATGCGTGCGAGCAATTCGGCCATCTCGAATGGCTTGAGCAGGTAATCGTCAGCGCCGCCGTCCAGTCCCCTAAGTCGGTCCTCGAGGCTGTCCCGCGCCGTGATGATGACCAGCGGGACGGGGTTGTCCTGCGAACGGATGCTTTCCAGTACGCCCAGCCCATCGCGCCCGGGCAGGCCGAGATCGAGCAGGACCTGGTCATAGGCCTGGGTGCTGAGGGCCGACAGCGCCGTCAGGCCGTTGGTTACCCAGTCGACCGCGTAGCCGGCGTCCTTGAGTGCGCCCTCGACGGCGTCGCCAATCATGGTGTCGTCCTCGACCAGCAGTATTCGCATGTTCCGACCTCGGGCTCCTGAATGCGCAATGCACGGCAACCACCATGGCTGCCGTGCAGGGAAGATACCTTGAGACGATAGCCCTGGAAGGGAAGGGCCTGTCGAGAATTACGCGGGGTGCTGGCCCTGGAGCATGTCGAAGGTCTTCATCAGGTCGTCCATGGCGGCCTTGCAGGCCGCCTGCTGCGGGCTGCTGTCGCGAAGGGCGTCGAGCGCGCGGTCGATGGCCTTATCGAGGGCGTGCCAATCGCTGACGGCGCGGGGCTTGATCCCGGCTTCTGCGCTGTCCCAGGCGAGTTCGAGGTCCTTGATGCGGGCCTTGCCTTTCTCCAGCTCGTTCTTGTCCACCAGGGCGGTGACGTCGGCAGCGATGCTGCGGAACTCCGACAGGTCGCCGAGCTGGGTCGCCTGGCGTTGACCGGCGTTGGCCTGCTGGCTCGCGGCGGTCCTGGGTTCATCGTGCTTGCTGCAGCCGGCCGCCAGGCCAAGCAGGGCGATGGCCGAGGCCAGTGCGACCTTGCAGACGATTTTCTTGAAATAGGTCATGGAGGGTTCCTTGAACAGGTAAGCGTTATTGGGGGATGCGTTTGCCGTTGTTGACGCCGAGCTGGGCGACGGCGACCAGAATCAGGATCACGCAGAGGAAGATGGCGCTGGTCCAGGTGGCCCCCATGCCGAGGCCGCCGTAGGTCTTGGCCTGGGTGAGCAGGTCGCCGAGCGAGGCGCCGAAGGGGCGGGTCAGAATGTAGGCGGTCCAGAAGCCCAGGATGACGTTGGCGCCGAGCTTCCAGGCGGCGAAGGTTCCGGCGAGGAGGGCGCCGAAGAGCAGGGTGCCCACGGTGAAGCCCATGCTCAGCGCTTCGGTCGCCAGGTCTCCGGCGGCGGTGCCCAGGGCGAAGGTGCAGAGCACGGTTGTCCAATAGAACAGCTCACGGCGCGGGGTCACGATTTCCTTGATCGACAGGTTGCGCTCGATGGCGTACCAGACGCCGAAGTTGATCGCCAGCAGACCGGAGAATACGGCGGTACTGAGATACAGGCTGACATCGAGCACGTCGGTGAGGATGTCGGTCAGCTGAGTGCCAAGGATGCTCACCACGACGACCGTCAGCCAGTAGATCCACGGTGTGTAGGCGCGAGTGCGCAATTGCAGGGTCAGCGCGATGGCGAGGAGAGCGGCCATCGCGACGGTCGTGATGCCCAGGCCGAGGCCGGCATCCACGGCGAGGAAGTCGGCAAAGGTTTCGCCGACGGTCGTGGACATGATCTTGATGACCCAGAAGGCCAGCGTGACCTCCGGGACCTTGTTGAGCCAATAGGCTTTCGTGCTGGAATTCATGGGAAGCGTCTCTTCGGCGGCGCGTCAGTTGGCGTGAAAGAGAGCCTACGGGGCGAAACTTAGCTGAGACTGAGGCCGCAGACGGATCGCGCCGGTATTACCGGCGCTCTCGGTGCTCGTTGCGCAGCTGGCCCAGACGATCCGCGGCGAAGGAGTGCGCGGCGCCACTGACGAGAATATGCACGCGGGTGCCCGGTTCCGGGCAGTCCATCGCCGGCACCCTGACCGGGATCGTCAACTCGTCTTCGGACAGCGGTGCCTCCAACTGGACCATCACCGTGCACTTGTCGCCACCGAAATCATTGCCCACCACCACGCCATAGCAACCGTCGGTGCTGTTCGGGATTATCGTGCTACGGCTCAGGTGGAGCTGCTCCGGGCGCAGGAGGATCTGCGCATGGCCGTTGAGCGCGCTGTCACCCGCGATCACATTGCCCAGTGCGCAACGTGCCCAGCCGTTCTGCACATGGGCGCGGAACACCAGGGCATCCCCCAGGAATGCGGCCGTTTCCTCGTCGACGGGGCGCAGGTAAAGGTCTTTCGGCGCGCCGGCCTGGACCAGGCGCCCCTGGCGAATGACCGCTAACTGGTCGCCAAACGACAGCGCTTCTTCCTGGTCGTGCGTCACCAGGATGGCGGTGACGCCGGCGTCGCTCAGGACCTTCGACACCGCCTTGCGCATGGACACGCGCAGCCCACTGTCCAGGGCGGAGAAGGGCTCGTCGAGCAACATCAGTTTCGGGCTCTGCGCCAATGCCCTGGCCAGCGCGACGCGCTGCTGCTGTCCGCCGGAGAGCTCGTGGGGCCAGCGCGTGGCCATGGCTGCGCTCAGCGAAACCATGTCCAGCAGCTCATGAATGCGCTTTTCGCGATTCTCCATGCCCTTGGGCAGCCCGAAGCCGATGTTTTCCGCCACCGACAGGTGCGGGAACAGTGCGCCGTCCTGCGGGACATACCCGATGACGCGCCGGTGGGCCGGGACGAAGGTGCTGCCGCCGGCCAGCGTCACGCCATCGAGCGTGATCGTCCCCAGGTCGGGCACCTCGAAGCCTGCAATCAGGCGCAGGAGGGTGGTCTTGCCCGAGCCGGACGGCCCGACGATCGCCGCCCGGCCGCCGCTGGCCACGGACAGACTGAAGTTCTCGATTGCTGCATAGGTGCCGAAGAACCGGGAGACGGACTTCAGTTCGAGAGTACTCATCGACCTGCTACTCGCTTGGATTGGTGGTAGAGGATCCCGGTCAAGGGGAGGGAGAGGAGGATCATCAGCAGCGCATAGGGCGCTGCCGCGGCGTAGTCGATCTCGCTGGTTTTCGCCCAGAAGGCGGTGGCCAGCGTCGAGGTGCCGCTCGGCGACAGGAGCAGCGTCGCGGTGAGCTCGTTGACGATGGCCAGGAACACCAGCGCGACGCCCGCCGCAGCACCCGGCGCGGCGAAGCGAATGGTGACGCCCCACAGCGCCTGCATCGGCGTGCGGCCGAGGCTGCGGGCGATGTTCTCCAGTTCGACCGGCGCCTGGGCAAGCCCCGCACGCAGGCTGACCAGTGCGCGCGGCAGGAACATCAGCACATAGGCCAGCAGCACGGTGAAGACCGTCTGGTACAGCGGCCGGGCGAAGCGGATCGTGACGCTGACCAGCGCCAGCGCGATGACAATGCCTGGCAGCGCACTGGCCACGTAATTGCTGCCTTCGAGCAGGCGCTGGAGGCGGCTCGGCGCTCTGACGGAAATCCAGGCGATCGGTACGGCGGCGACGGTGGTGAGCAGCGCTCCGCCGGCGCCCAGCAGCAGGGTCTGGCCCAGGCAGTTCAGTAGCTCATGCGAGCTCCAGACGGCGATGCCGCCCGCCTTGAGCCACTTGCCCAGGGTGAACAGGGGAACCCCCAGCGCGGCAGCGGTGAAGGCGGCGCACAGAATCAGAATCAGCGCCGCGGATCTCCCGCTCAGTCGGTACTGCCGGGGCGCTCGCGGGCTACCAGCGCCTATGCGTGCATAACGTGCAGAGCCCCGTGTGGATGACTCCAGGCTCAGCATCATCAGGCAGCCCAGGGCCAGAACTCCGGCCAGCATGTTCGCCGAAGGGCCACTGAAGGAGGACTGGAACTGGTCGAAGATGGCGGTGGTGAAAGTGTCGAAACGGATCAGCGCGAACAGGCCGTATTCCGCGAGCAGGTGCAGGCCGACGAGCAGCGAACCGCCCCAGATCGCAACGCGCAGCTGTGGCAGCACGACGCGCAGGAACACCTTGAGCGGTTTGTCCCCCAGGGATTCGGCGACATCTTCCAGCACCGGATCGAGCCGCCGCAGCGTGGCGGCGGCAGGCAGGTAGATGAACGGCGAGTAGGCGATCACCGAGACCAGCACCGCAGGAAACAGCCCGTGGATCGAGGGCGCCAGACTGATCCACGCATAGCTGTGAACGAAGGCGGGGATGGCCAGCGGAGCCACCACCAGGAGAGACAGCAGGCGTCTGCCCGGGAGAGTAGTGCGCTCGGTCAGCCAGGCCATCGCGATGCCATGGAACACGCACAGCGGCACGGTCAGCACGACGAGCAGGACGGTGTTGTAGAACAACTCCGCTACCCGCGGGCGGAACACCAGCTTGGAGATCAGCGGCATGCCGGCCTGGAAGCCCGCCGTCGCCACGAAGACCAGCGGCAGCAACGCGAAGGCCGACACCAGCAGCGCTGCTGCCAACACCCAGACCTGGCCAGAGCCGTTGCGCCAGCGCCGCAGCGACGTCCTGCCTGTGGCGCGACGCAGGTGCGTGTCGGGCTCGAACTGTTGTGCCGTCACTTAGAGCAGGCCCGCCTGGATCATCAGATCCACGACCTTCTTGCTGTCCAGTCGCGATGCGTCGATGACGGGTGCATCCAGCTGATCCAGTGGGACCAGCTTCGGGTTCGATGCCGCGCCATCGCCCACGGCGTATTCGAAGGAACTGCCGTCCCGGAGAATGGCCTGGCCTTTCGGGCCGGTGATCCATTTCAGGAAGGCCTGCGCCTCGCGGGCGTGCTTGCTCGATGCCAGAACGCCGCCGCCGGACAGACTGATGAACGCACCGGGATCCTTGTGCTTGAAGTAGTGCAGGGCGGTGTTGTTGCTGTTCTCGCCGGTCTTGGCCTGGTCGCCGAAGAAGTAGTAGTGGTAGATCACGCCGGAGTCGATCTGTCCCGCGTTCACGGCTTTGAGTACGGCGTTGTTGCCACGGTAGTTGCGGGCGCCGGCTTTCAGGGCGTCGAGCCAGTCGAGCGTGGCGGCCTCGCCCTTGAGCTCCAGCAGGGCACCGACGATGGCCTGGAAGTCAGCGCCGGCCGGAGAGGCGGACCATCGACCGATCCACTGCGGCTCGGCCAGTTCGAGCAGCGATTTGGGCAGCTCGGATTCCTTCAACCGATCCTTGTTGTAGACAAAGACCGTGGAGCGGGCAGCGATGCCGACCCAGTGGCCTTCGGCTGTCCTGAAGGGTGCGGCGACCTGGGCGACGGTATCCGGATCGACCGGGGCGAAAAGTCCGGCGTGATCGACGAGCATCATCGCGGGGGAATTTTCGGTCAGGAAGACGTCGGCCGGCGAATGCTGGCCCTCCTGGACGATCTGGTTGCCCAGTTCGATGTCGTCGCCCTTGCGCAGGGTGACCTTGATCCCGGTATCGCGGGTGAAACCCTCGCTCCAGGCCTTGGTCAGCGACTCGTGCTGGGCGTCATAGACCACGATCCCGTCGTCATCCGAGCCTGCCCAGGATGTACCGGCCCCCAGCAACGCAGCGCTTCCGACCGCAACCAGGATAACCAGCGAGGCTCCGCACAATTTCATCAAACGCCGCTCCAGTAAATGCATTCCATACGACGCACCGACCCATGCCTGGGTTGACGCGCCTTTCGAGACTGGCGGCGATATTGGCGCGGAGGCTGTTAAAAAATTGTCGTTCTCATTTGATCCGTGGGTGCTGATCGGTGTCGGCGACGGATTCGGTGATCGACCCGGGCCCTGAGACAGCACCGCCGACGCTCGGCACGGGCCCGATTCTTGGCGTGGTTCCAAGGCGTCATCCACCTTCTGCTCGGCGTCTTTCTCTGCCAGCACTCATCCCAGTGCCAGTCTTGCCGAATATCGTTTCCCTGGCGGAAATCAAAAACGCCGGCGAAAAGGCCAGCGTCGGCGCCAACGAAGCCAGTTGCGCGCAGTCAGGGATCCAATATGGCTGGGAACGTCTGCGTCTGATCGATCGCTGAGGCGGGTGAGAGGCAGTCACTTGCCTACAGCTGCTTTACAACGATTGATCCTTGAACTCATTGCGTAACCACGACAGAACGCGTTGCGCCGGTCGTGAGAGCTGGCCGCCGCGCTCAATCAGATTGAAGGCTCGCGTGGAGCTGACGCGATGGTCGGTCAGGCCCACCAGGCGTCCTTGTTCGATCAATGGGGTCACCAACGGTTCTATGCCGATGGCAACTCCATCTCCGCGCATGGCGCGTTCGTAAAGCAGCGCGGAGTCGATAGGACGGATGCGCACCTCCCCGTTATCGAGTTGATGCGCGTTCAGCCATTCCGCCCAGAATTCCGGGCGATGGTTCGGTCCCAATAGACGGTGGCGCAGAAGATCTGCGGCGCCAGCGATATCGCTGATGTGATCCGGACTCCAGACAGGGTAGAGATGAATTGCCAGCGCAGCGGTTGTGGGGGTGGCTGTTGCCGTCGAGAGGCGGATAACCGCGTCCAGGTTCTGGGCATCGAGATCTTCCAGAATCGCTGAGGTCTGGACGTCGACCTCAATATCGGGGTTCTCGCGTTCGAATCGGCTGAGCCGGGGAAGTAGCCAGCGTGTGGCGAAGGTAGGGACAGTCGAGAGCCGCACGATATGGTCATGCTCACCTCTGGCGTCATGGCTGGCATGCCGCAGTTCGGCAAGCGCAGGGGCAACTCGGGCCAGAAAGGCCTCGCCTGCCGGGGTGACGACCACGCCCCTCGGTACCCGGTCGAACAGGCGGACTTCCAGGTCGGACTCCAGTTGTGCGATACGCCGGCTCAGCGCCGGTACCGACATGGCAATTTCGTCACCCGCAGCCGCGAGGCTGCCAAGGCGGGCGACGGCCAGCGCCGCTTCCAGAGACCTGAGCGAGGGTAGCCGCATGCTGGGATCCTCCAATATCCATCGCTGAGCCTTTCACTTTCCGAAAGGCAGTTGTCGAGATCGCAATTGTTCTCCGCTGAAGGCGAACAGAGACTCCGGGAGATCGGGAACACGAATCTGCACGTGGAGGATAAGGCAATGTCAGACCCTAAAGCTCCCAGCTTCATCGTAGAAAACCTCGTCACCTCGCCAGGCCCGGAGCGGGGCGATGAACATTCCGACGGCGTCCAGCTCCATCGAGGTGTGGAAGTGCGCGGTGAAAATGGCGAGGAAGGGCCGAAGGCCTTCTACATCCATATCGAGGCGCGCCCGGGCAAGGAGGGGGCCGTTATCCAGATGCTGCGTGACATCTACGGATACGTGCTCGGCGAGCCTGCGACAGGGCCATGGTTTGGTATCCGGTACTCGGCAACCACCTTCGGCATTTTCGAGGCGTTCCCGAGTATTGCCGGGCGCGACGCGCATGTTGCCGGCGGTGGTGGAGACATTTTCCGCGACAGGTCCCGGATGAACGAGATTCTTGCGTATCCAGCCCAGGTGCATCGGGTCGATGTGCTGTTGGTCAAGGAACTGTTTGGCAGGTAGCTGTTTTTTCGCCTCATGAAGCCAGGACAGGAGAGATGTTTTGCTTAAACGCTCACCGCAGAAAAAGCGCCACACTGCATTCATCGCCGACACCACTGCGCTGATCCTCTTTTTCACCACCACCGGGGTCATCAATGAGCGGTTCCTTGCCGGCATGGCGTGGGACCAGGTGCTTCACGCCCGGCTCCTGGGAGCGGTGCTGATGGTTCCCGTTGCGAGGCCTTATGGCTTGTGGCGGGATTGGGTGATGAAGCGCGCCACCGAGCGGCGGATGTCCAGGCTGCTTTGGGACAGTCTTGCTCTGCTGAGTTTCCAGGTGCCGATCTACGCCGTGATCATCGCCAGTAGCGGCGCATCGGGAGATGGCCTGGTGCGCGGCACGCTCGGTGCGGCCGTGATGATGCTCGTTCTGGGCCGCCCCTATGGCGCATTTCTCAATTGGGTGCGCAAGCTTTTTGGACTGCCGGCCGGCGGGGAGAAACCCATGTCGCTGAACAGTTGAATGGTCGCCATCAACCGCACTGGCAATCGCCCAGGCGCCTGAGGAAAGACAATGATGAAAGCAGCCTATTACCGCAGACAGGGGCGTGCCCGGGATGTGCTGGAGGTTGGCGAGGTCGCTGAACCCGTCCCAGGTGTGGGCGAAGTGCGGGTGCGCATTGCCGTCTCGGGGCTTAATCCGAGCGACATCAAGGCGCGCACGGGCTTCTCGGCATCAATGCCCTACCCACGGGTTATCCCCCACCAGGATGGTGCGGGTGTGATTGATCGTGTTGGTCCCGGTGTGTCAGCCCAGCGCATAGGGCAACGCGTGTGGGTCTATGAAGCTCAGCAAGGTAGCCCGAATGGCACGGCCGCAGAGTATGTGGTGGTGCCCAACCATAAGGCAGTCGAGTTGTCAGCGGGCATCCGCATGGACGTGGGGGCTACCCTGGGCATCGCAGCGCTCACTGCGCATCGTTGCCTGCTCGCCGATGGGCGTATTCGGGGCAAGCGGGTGCTCGTCCATGGCGGTGCGGGCGCCGTGGGAAGCGCCGCAATCCAGCTGGCGAAGTGGTCAGGCGCCTGGGTGGCCACAACGGTCTCAAACGCCGCACAAGCGGCCGTGGCACGTGCTGCTGGCGCGGATCTGATCATCGATCGGCACCGCGAGAGCACCGTGGACATGGTTAAGGGGGCGACGGATGGCGAGGGCGTTGATCGAATTGTGGACGTGGACCTGACGGCTAATGCTGCCACCAGCCTGGCTTGTTCGTCGGCCGGTGCAGTGGTCAGTGCCTATGCGCTCCGGCGCGCCACCGATGCCGTATCCGTTCCGATGCTCGAGGCGATGAAAAAAGGCATCGTCTATCGCTTCGTGTACATCTACAGCGTGCCACTGTCGGACAAGTTGATGGCTATTCGCGACATCACGCAGTGCCTGAGCGAGGGAGCCTACAGGCCGGAAATCGGCATGAAGGTCCGCCTGGACCAGATTGTCGACGCCCATGATGCAATGGAGTCCTCCGCCCTGATCGGCAAAATCCTCGTCGAGGTCTCGAGCGAAATACTGTGAGGCCTCGTTCGCTGATTCAGAGCGGCGAGTCACGCTTGCAAGGTTGGCATTGGCAAATGGACTCAATCCTCGTCGCTCCCGATTCCAGTATTCAACCCCGTGGACGCGAAGAGGTCAGCCCTGTTGGCGCCCACTTCAGGCCTATTTGGAGGGGTGTGCCTTGACGAGGTCCTGCGCCATTTCCAGGTGCTGCTGGAGCACTGGCAGGGTTTCCTGGGCAAATTTCTTGATGTCCGCATCGGCAGCATTGTTCGCGGCGTCGGTGAAGACCTTCAGCGCTTCCTCGTGAGCGCCGACCTGGTTGTTGGCATAGGCTGCGTCGAACGATTCCTCGCGTACGTCAAGCACCTTGGCTTTTGCCTGGCTGGTCAGGCTGGCGCTGTCGGCGAGCTTCAACTGATGCTTGGCGGCGAGCTCCTTCAGCGTGGCATTGGCCTTTTCGTGATCATCGATGATGTGTTGTGCGAAGGTCTTCACGTCGGAAGACTGACTCTTCTTCAGCGCCAGTTTTGCTGCATCGATCTCCGCCATGCCGGCGGCGGAGGCTTCGCTGACGAAGTGCTGGTCCTGTGCGGACTTTTGTTCTGCCATCAACGGGGCGGAGGCGAAGACGAGGGCGCACAGTAGTCCGTTTCGCAGATGGGTTGTCAGGTTCATGGTGATTCCTCTTGTCAGATGAGCCCCGCGAGCAGGGGCATGTCCGGATGACGGGGCTGGCCGCGGAGCGTTCAGTGCTGGGGATGAACGGTTGCGAACGAATGGGGCCCTGCGAAGCGAAGCTCGGGACCATCAGCAGATACAGAGGGCAGCAGGCGTGGTGCAGCTGGGCGCTCTGGGTGCAGGCCGAGCAAATATATGAACTCTCAGAGGCAGGCCTGTCCCATCAGATAGATCGAGGCGCGACTGTTCTGTCATGTCGCGCGCTGATTCGAATCCTGATGAGGAGGAAACCACCGTGGCCAAACCCACCGAAAAGAAGAGCCGATTGGCGGGCACCGAGACGATCGATCGGGGCAACACCAATGAAAAACTGGAAGACCTTGAACGCTACCGTGAAGACGCCACTGGCGAGGCGCTGACCACCAATACCAATGTGCGCATCGCTGACAACCAGAACAGCCTGCGCGCCGGCGACCGCGGACCGTCACTGCTGGAAGACTTCATCCTGCGGGAGAAGATCACCCACTTCGACCACGAGCGGATTCCCGAGCGTATCGTCCATGCTCGCGGTGCGGCGGCCCATGGGTTCTTCGAGTCGTACGAGGACTGGAGCTCGCTGACCAAGGCATCGTTCCTGGGCAAGGCCGGCAAGCAGACGCCGGTGTTTGTGCGCTTCTCCACCGTACAGGGCCCGCGCGGCTCGGCGGACACCGTGCGCGATGTGCGCGGTTTCGCGGTGAAGTTCTACACCGACGAGGGCAACTACGACCTGGTGGGCAACAACATGCCGGTGTTCTTCATCCAGGACGCCATCAAGTTTCCCGACTTCGTCCATGCAGTGAAGCCGGAGCCCCATAACGAGATCCCTACCGGCGCGTCGGCCCACGACACCTTCTGGGACTTCGTCTCGCTCACCCCGGAATCCGCGCACATGGTCACGTGGGCCATGTCGGACCGCGCCATTCCTCTCTCGCTTCGGCACATGCAGGGCTTTGGCGTGCACACCTTCCGCCTGATCAATGCCGCCGGCGACAGCTCGCTGGTGAAGTTCCATTGGCGGCCTAGCTCCGGCGTCTGTTCGCTGGTCTGGGACGAGGCGCAAAAGCTGGCCGGCAAGGACCCGGATATCCATCGCCGCAAGCTGTGGGAAGACATCGAGAGCGGCGACTACCCCGAATGGGAGCTGGGTGTGCAGGTCATTCCCGAGGCCGATGCCGACAAGTTCGACTTCGACCTGCTCGATCCCACCAAACTCGTGCCCGAGGAACTGGTGCCGGTGAAGCTGCTCGGGCGCATGGTGCTCAACCGCAACCCGGACAACTTCTTCGCCGAGACCGAGCAGGCCGCCTTCCACCCCGGCCACATCGTGCCTGGCATCGACTTCAGCAACGACCCGCTGCTCCAGGGTCGACTGTTTTCCTACACCGATACCCAACTGCTGCGCCTGGGCGGGCCGAACTTCAACCAGATCCCGATCAACCAGCCGTTGTGTCCGTTCCACAACAATCAGCGCGATGGCCTGCACCAGCACATGGTGCACAAAGGACGCGCGGCCTACGAGCCGAACTCCATTGATGACGGCTGGCCGAAGGAAACCCCACCGGCCGCGCGTCAGGGCGGGTTCACCAGCTACCACGAACCCATGACCGGCACCAAGGTGCGGGTGCGTGCGGACTCCTTCGCGGATCATTTCACCCAGGCGGCGCTCTTCTATCGCAGCTTGAGCGAGGCGGAGCAGGGCCATGTGGCGTCGGCCTATGCCTTCGAGCTGTCGAAGGTGGAGCGCATGGCCATCCGCGAACGCGAGGTGAACGAAATCCTCGCCAATATCTGCCCCGGACTCGCGCAGAAGGTAGCTGGCCAGATCGGTGTGAAGGTCACCCACACGCCGGGCAAGGTGCCGCAGCCCACGCCTTCGCCTGCGCTCAGCCAGGTCAATCTCCTGGCAGGCGATATCCGCTCGCGCAAGGTAGCGATCCTGATTGCCGATGGCGTCAACGAGAGCGATGTGAGCGATCTGCGTGACGCACTGAAGAAGGCCGGTGCCAGCGCCAAGCTGATCGGGCCCAGCGCTTCGCCGGTGAAGACCGCAGGCGGCACGGAACTGGTCCCCGATGCGAGCTGGGACGGCTTGCCCTCAGTGGCCTTCGACGCGGTGTTCGTCCCGGGTGGGGCAACATCGGTGCAGACCATGGGCGGAGATGGCCGTGCGCTGCACTACCTGCTGGAAGCCTACAAGCACCTGAAGCCCCTGGCCTTCGCAGGCGATGCACAGGCGCTGCCGGGACAACTCGGTCTTCCGGTCGATGAGGGGGTGGTACAGGGCGGCTCTGCCGGCGATGTGTTCGGCGCGTTGGAGTCCGCGCTGAAGCAGCATCGCATCTGGGCGCGCGAGGCGCAGGTCGGGAAGATTCCGGCCTGACAGGCCCGGGAGAGGAGCCTGCCTCCGGCTCCTCTCCCGGGATGTACCCGCTACCAGTAAGGACGGTGTCCTGAGCGAGGCTGCGGGGCTACGCGCCAGCAGAGGCGGGTGGTTTTACGCCAAACGCTTCAGCGTCAATGTCACCGCGGCAATGCGCTCGGCTTGCTGGTACGCCGGGCTGTCCAACTCTTCGCCGAACACATCCGGGTCCATCTCTTCGTAACGCCAGCTCACCGGCCGATCGGCGAGCAGTGCGGCCAGCTGCCGACGCAGGGGGGCCTCACCGTTGACCACCGCGGCGCCGGTATAGAGCAGCAGGGTGCCCCCGACGTTCAGGCGTTGCAGGGCGGTTTCGACGATGCGCAACGACAGGCCGCCGCCCAGTTCCCCCCCACCATGGCGGTAGGTGCGTTCGTCCGGGTCGAGCAGGTAGGGCGGGTTGGCGATCATCAGGTCGAACTGCCCGTCGATGCGCTCCAGGAGATTGCTCTGGCGGATCTGCAGGTCATCGATGCCGGCCAGACAGGCGTTGGCGCGAGTGAAATCCAGGGCGCGCGGATTGATGTCTGCGGCGATGACTTCAGCGTCCGGATAAGCCTGTGCGATGAGGATGGCGCCGGGGCCAGCACCGCAGCCGATGTCCACGGCGCGGCGCACGTGGCCTGCCTCGCCGCCTTGGAAGTACTGGTGCAGCGCGCGGGCGAAGCGGTAGGTGTCCGGGCCGAAGAACACCGCATCGGCCTCCACTGTCGGGTACGCGGAGTGAGCGAACAGCTGATTGTCCAGGCTCGACCAGCGCACGGCGCTGCGCCACCTGCTGTCCTGGCGCTGCAACAGTCCGCCAGTTTCCAGCAGGGCGAGCACGCGCTCGCTGACCAGCGCATCGGGGAACAGCCGGCTCCAGCCGAACACGCCCTGAAGGTTATCGGCCACCTGGTTGTCCGGCCGGGCGTTGATTCGAGCGTGGGTTGCCGGCGTCACGGTCGTGAAGCGGTAGTCTTGCGCCTGCAACTCCTGTCCCAGGGAGATCAACGTTTCCAGCCGCGCGTCGAAGAAAGTCGTCATGGTTCGATCCCCAGTTTATGGGTGTAGAGGCGCGTCGCGAGCAGTCCGGCGGGTGTCCAGTGGCGGTGCGGAGCCATGAGGGCGACCAGGCGATGCAGGCGGCTGCGAGGCGACAGGCACGACAGCTCATTGAGCAGAGCGCGCTCCTCCGCGGCGAAATCCGAGCGCACCGGATGGGGGATGGCACTGGCTTTTTCGCTGCCGCTCCAGGGATTGTGCTGCGCTGGCTCGCTCCAGTCGCCGGCAATCCAGTCATGCAGCAGCTGCCGTTCGTAGGGATTGAACACACCGAACATGGCAGCGCTGTCGCCACTGACCAGATTCCACAGGCGGCTGTGGCCCGGGTCCTGATGGCGCTTTATCCACCCCTGGCGCTGCAGCGCGACAAGAAACTCGCCCATGCGTCCAGGCCCGGCCAGCCATTGGTTCACCGTACGCCCGCCGATACGCGCTCGGTCATCATGCATCTGCCTGGCGAGGGGCCGCTTGCGCTCCAGCATGGCGACCACTTCAGCTTCCAGGTTGAAGCCATCGAGCAACTGCCGGTTGGAAAGCCCCGCATCGTTAAGCCGGTAGCCGGCGTGCACGCGGCGCAGGAAGGCGTCGCGATCAGCCAGCTGCGGCAAGTTGGCCTCCAGCGCCTGCAATGCCTTGCGGCCGTGACCGGTGGCAGCGTTGTCGATGGTGATGTGCAGGCGGAAGTATTGCGGGTCGATACCTAACTCGCGCAGCTCCCAGCTGGTGATCATCAGGTGCAGCGGAGGCAGTTCGTATCCCAGGTTGTAGCCCAGTACTTCGGGCAGGTAGTCGTCCGCCAGATAGCCCAGCGCCAGTTGCAGGGTACCTTGCAGGTAATGCGCGTCGCTCAGGTCGGGCGGTGCGTCGCAACCCAGGCTGTCCAGCAGGCGCTCGTAAACCAGCACGTGGTTGCGCGCGGGGATACCATGGCCCAGCTCCTCCAGGCAGGTATGCACCAGTGGCAGCAGGCGCGGATCGCTCCAGTGTTCAAGCACGCCATAGAGCCAGGCGCCGTCTACCCGTTTGGTGGGAGCGATGGCCTGGAGGAAGTGCAGGGCATGGGCGCGATGGGCGAAGTGCCGACGCGGTGCGCCTTCCCGGCGCTCGCTCAGGTAGGTGGCGTAGCCCTGTGCGCTGCGCGCGGTGCGGTTGGCCAGCCAGTCGGCCCAGCGCTGAGGGTCGTTGGGCAGATCGTCGTCGTGGGCACTGCGAAGCTCCATCTGCGCCTCGAGAAAGCTGGCAGCGCGCTCCAGGCAGTCTTGTGGAGAGCGCAGCAGGGAATGATAGAGATCGCGGACGGAGCAGTGCTCGCGGTACGAGGCGACAGCATTCCGGGAGGCGGGTGGCGTCATGCGGGGTTCCTCGTGCGAAAAATGGGCGACTTACTCTTGCGAGTGAGCGGGCGGACAAAGGTTTCAAGTAAACGCCCAAGCGCAGGGGCGAATGGCGGAAAGACTGAACGCCACCCGCCAGCCCGCGTCCCAGCCATAACCGCCATGCCGCGAGGTTCGCCATGCCAGCACGCTCCGCATTGCCCCGCTTCGGCATCGAGGAGGAGTTCTTCCTGCTGGACCCTGCCAGCCTGGACCTCGCTCGTGAGGTGCCTGCGGGCTTTTCCCATGCCTGCCGTGGCGTGCTGGGGGACGAGGTCGCGGAAGAGATCTTCCTGTGCCAGTACGAACTGGTCAGCCCGGTCTTGCGCCAGCTCGACGAGGCCGCCGCGTTCCTGAGCGACCGCCGCCGCCGACTGCGCGCGATATCCCGATCC
The DNA here is from genome assembly GCF_057180225.1 of Pseudomonas sp. BB438. Lineage (NCBI taxonomy): Bacteria > Pseudomonadati > Pseudomonadota > Gammaproteobacteria > Pseudomonadales > Pseudomonadaceae > Pseudomonas > Pseudomonas sp. BB438. The sequence continues at coordinate 3,506,768 of NZ_CM170001.1, read as the reverse complement.
CACGGGCTGGAAACCCTATGCGTCGCGTCCCATCCCTTCACCCAGTTGCACCGTCAGTCAGCGCCGATCCGCCCGCGTTATCAGCAACTGTTCGACGAGGCGGGCGTGGTGGCGCGGCAAAGTCTGCTCTGCGGACTGCACGTCCACGTGGAGGTGCGTGGCATCGACCGGATACATGTGATGAACCGCGTGTTGCCCTGGATGCCGCTGCTGCTCGTCCTCGGAGCGTCATCGCCGTTCTGGGGCGGTTGCGACACGGGGCTGGCCAGCTATCGCCAGTCGCTCTGCGGGGAGTGGCCGCGCATGGGGCCGCCCGCGCAATTCGCCGATGAGTCGCAGTGGCGGCGCTACATCGCAGTGCTCGTGCAAAACAACCTGATGCACGAGCCGGGTCACGCCTGGTGGTTCCTGCGGCCCTCAGCGAATTACCCGACCCTGGAACTGCGTATTCCCGACGCCTGTCCGCGGATCGACGATGCGCTGTGCATCGCCGGCTTGTTCCGCCTGCTGGTCAGCCACGCGCGGGAGGCACGCGAACCGGAAAAGCCGGCCTGGCAGCGAGCCTTGCTGGCGGAGAATTTCTGGCAGGCGCGGCGGCACGGCTGCGCGGGACGCTTCCTGCTGGAGGGGGATCAGGTGGTCAGCGCGCGGGAGTGGCTCCAGATCGCGCAGGAAACCCTTGGGTCCTGGCAGGGCGAGGAGAGCGAGCGAGCGTTCGCCCGCGCCGCCAGGATCATCGAGGAAGGCAACAGCGCGGATCGGCAGCGCATGGCCTACGAATCGGCACGTGGTGAGGGGCACACCGAGGCGTCTGCGCTGGTCGCCGTGGTGCGCCATCTGCTGGCTGAGAACCGGCTGGCTGCCGGTTCGGCAACCTGAGGCCGACTGCCGGATGACTTCCATTGTTGACCGATCCTCCCGGCAGAAAACCTGAACTCCAGCGCCGGGCCCCGGTTCAACCGGCGTGAATGCACACCGGACCACCCAGCCCTGGAGGCAATGCCATGACCCATTCCGCCAAGAACTCCGCGCAGAAAGAGCCGAACCCTCAGCACATCGAGATCGACGACACCGAAGACCGCATGGGCAGCGTGCGTGAGCTGGATTTCGAGAAGGCCCCCGAAGGACGCATTGGCGACGAGCGTTCGCCCGAAGAGGTGGAACGCGAGTTTCCTGCGCCCCGCCGCCGCGAGATGGGCCAGACCGGTGGCGAGACCCTGGGCGACAGCGCCGTGGAAGATGGCGTGAGCATGGACGATCTGGCCCCGGAAACCCTGATCGACGAGGATGGTACCGAGTCGCCGCTCGAGCCGGCCGGCAGCAATCCGGTGGACAAGGAGCTGCACATCCGCCGCGAAAGCGAGATCGGCGGTGGCATCGGCCTGGATGAGGCCGAGGAAGGCCGCGTACACCCGTTGGACGGCAAACCCTGGGATGACACCGATCCCGACGAGGAGCAGTGACCCATGGCACGCGCCGCCACTCCGAATCAGACCCTGAAGGAGTACGCTCGCAAGCGTGACTTCAGCGGTACGCCCGAGCCCAGCGGTGACACGCCGGGCAGCCATGCCGGGGAATACGCCTTCGTGGTGCAGAAACACGACGCCAGCCACCTGCACTATGACTTTCGTCTGGAGCTGGATGGGGTGCTGAAAAGCTGGGCGGTACCCAAGGGCCCTTGCCTGGACCCGAGCGTGAAGCGCCTGGCCATCGAGGTGGAAGACCACCCGCTGGATTACGCGCGTTTCGAAGGGCACATTCCCGAAGGACACTACGGTGCGGGCGACGTGATCGTCTGGGACGAGGGCCGCTGGACGCCCATCGGCGATCCCCACGAGGGCCTGGAGAACGGCCATCTGAAGTTCCGCCTCCAGGGCAGCAAGCTCGCTGGCAGCTGGAATCTGGTGCGAACCCGTATGGCGGGCCGTCAGCCCCAATGGTTCCTGATCAAGGGCCGCGATGGCGAGGCGCGGGATTATCCGCGCTTCGACATCCTCGCCGAGGAACCCTTGAGTGTCGTGACCGGGCAATCGCTGCCCAGCGACTCTTCCCCGGCGAAGCGGGGGCCAGTCAAGCGCGGCAAGGCGGCCGAAGCGGTGAAGAAAAAGGCCACGACGACGAGCCATGCCAAGCTCCCCGACGCCATGTCCCCGGAACTCGCCACGCTGGTGGACGCGCCACCTCCCGGCGACTGGCGCTACGAGATCAAGATCGACGGCTACCGCCTCCTGGCTCGCCTCGATGGCGGCAAGGTTCGGCTGTTGACCCGCAATGGCCACGACTGGACGAAGAAGCTTCCGGAACTGAGCAAGGCGTTGGCGGCGCTTGACGTGCAGTCCGCCTGGCTGGACGGCGAGATACTGGTGATGGACGAGGAGGGGCGCCCGGACTTCCAGCGCTTGCAGAATGCCTTCGATGCCAATGTCTCCGCGCCAATCCACTACACCCTGTTCGATCTGCTCTGGCTGGACGGCACGGATTATCGCGGCAAGCCGCTGGAGGAACGCCGCCAGGCGCTACAGCAAGTGCTGCGCGGCAATGACAATGAAGCGTTGCGCTACTCGGAGGACTTCACCGACGACCCGCGCAGCATCCTCGACAGCGCCTGTCGTCTCGGCCTGGAAGGGCTGATCGGCAAACGTGCCGGCAGCCCCTATGCCGAAAAACGCTCGCACGACTGGATCAAGCTCAAGTGCAAGCGCCGGCAGGAATTCGTCATTGTCGGTTTCAGCCAGCCCAAAGGCTCGCGTTCGCACTTCGGTGCCCTGCTGCTCGGCCTGCACGACCAGGATGGCGCGCTGCGCTACGCCGGCAAGGTCGGAACCGGTTTCAGCGCAGCGAGCCTTGAAGCCCTCCATCAGCAGCTCAAACCGCTGCAGCGCAAGACCTGTCCCCTGCGAGAGGCCCCCAAGGGCGCCGACGCCAGGGGCGTGACCTGGCTGCGACCGGAGCTGCTGTGCGAAGTCGCTTTCGCCGAAATGACCCGCGAGGGTCTGGTGCGCCAGGCGGTATTCCATGGCCTGCGCAGTGACAAACCGGTGCAAGCTATCGTCGAGGAGAGACCGAAGAAGGCCGCGCGTGGAGCCGGCGCGAAGACGGCGAAGGGAACATCGGACAACATCCTCCAGGGCGTGACCATCACCCATCCCGAGCGAGTGATCGACCCTGCCAGCCAGCTGCGCAAGATCGACGTGGCGCAGTACTACGAAAAGGCCGCCGAGCGCCTGTTGCCCTGGCTGGCTGACCGCCCGGTGTCGCTGGTGCGCGTACCGGATGGTGTCGGTGGCGAGCAGTTCTTCCAGCGCCATGCCTCGCGCACGGAAATCCCCGGCGCGCAGCCGCTCGATCCGAAACTCGATCCGGGCCATGCGCCACTGCTGCGGATCGCCACGGCCAAGGGACTGGTGGGGGCCGCGCAGATGAGCGCTCTGGAGCTGCATACCTGGAACGCCGCCCTCGATGATCTGGAGAAACCTGACCGCTTCGTCCTTGACCTTGACCCGGACCCGTCACTGCCCTGGCAGCGGATGATCGAGGCGACGCAGCTGACGCTGACGCTGCTGGATGAGCTCGGACTCTCCGCGTACCTGAAAACCAGCGGCGGCAAGGGCATGCACATCCTCGTACCGCTGCAGCGGCGTCACAGCTGGGACGAGGTGAAGGACTTCGCCCATGCCATCAGCCGGCATATGGCCAGCCTGATGCCGGATCGTTTCAGCGCTGTGTCCGGGCCGAAGAACCGCGTGGGGAAAATCTTCATCGACTACCTGCGCAACACCCGCGGTGCCAGCACGGTCTGCGTCTGGTCGGTGCGGGCGCGCGAGGGATTGCCGGTGTCCGTCCCGGTTCGTCGCGATGAACTTGCCTCGCTCGAGGCCGCGAATCAGTGGACGATCGCCAACGTCGACGAGCGTTTGGCAGCGGCCGATCCGTGGGCGGACTGGGCCAATACGAAGCAGCGTCTGACGCGCCGGATGATCGAGCAACTGCAAGGCTGAACGTGGCGGTTCAGGGGGCCTGCGAGGCCACCAACTGGTCCGCCAGCTCGCGCTGGTGATAGAGCATCGGCAGCCAGAGACGAGCGAAGCCTTGCAGATCGGCGTCTGTACCCTCCTTGCTCATGCGGTCGAAGGCGTGCACCGCTTCCTTGCACGACTGCAACTGTGCCACCGCATAGTCATGGTCGAAGCGTTCGCTGGCGGTGAGCGGCGCCTGGCTGTTCTCCGGCTTCAACGGGGCATCGCTCTGCGCCGGCACCCCCTTTTTCTGCGCCAGGGTCTGCAGGTCGCGGAGCATCGCCGAATGCTCGTCCAGCACGCCCTGGGCCTGATCGCGTACGGCCAGAGTCTTGCCGTAGCGGAGTGCCTGCTGGGCGCGAGCGAGCTGCTGCTGGCTGTTGGTCAGGGCGTCGGAGATGAAGGCAGATTCATCGGCCTTGCTGTCTGCGAAGGTGCTGCCGGCGAGCACTGCGAGGCCCAGCAGCAACCCGCGCAGTAGCGAGGATGCGACGGGAGTCATCATGGGAGTTTCTCCTTCTTTCGGGGGTTTCTGGCTGAGTGACTCCCGCAGTCGACGCCTCCCTCGGCGCACGGTTCAGAAAAGCTGGTCGGCGGCTGAACCACTGGTGAAAAAGCCTGAACCAAGCTTCCGGGCTTCGGCCTACCCAGTGAGTCGATAACTCTTGGAGGAACCCGCCATGAACGAACAACGCTGCTCCTGCCCCGGCTGCACCTGCAGCCTGGGAGCGACGGCCGTTTACCGAGAAGGCCGCGCCTACTGCTGTCAGGCCTGTGCCGACGGCCATCCGGATGGCGAAAAACACTGTCAGGACGCGCACTGCCATTGCGGCCAGCAAAAGCCCCCGCGTGGTTGAACCCATCCCTGATGCCATGGTGCATCGAAGGAGAACCTCATGAGCGAGACCCAAACCCTGCCGCCACAACACCAGGACCAGCAGCCAGGTCTGGAGGAAGAAATGCGTCCGCAGCCGGAGTTCGTCTCCGGCGAGTACCGTGCTGCCGCCAAACTGGCGGGCAAGGTCGCCATCGTGACCGGTGGCGACAGCGGCATCGGTCGTGCCGTCGCGGTGACTTTCGCCCGCGAACGCGCCGATGTGGTGTTGCTGTACCTCGATGAGTCCGAGGATGCGCTCAAGACCTGCCAGATCATCGAGTCCCTCGGCCAGCAATGCCTGGAGATGTCCGGTGATGTCGCCGATGCGGACTTCTGCGCAGAGGTGGCGCGCCGCGTCGAGGAGCGCTGGGGGCGTTTGGACATCCTGGTGAACAACGCCGGGGAACAGCATCCGCAGGAGTGTCTGGAAGACATCACGCAGCAGCAGTGGGAGCGAACGTTCCGCACCAATATCTTCGGTATGTTCCAGCTGACCAAGGCGGTACTGCCGCTGATGGGTGAGGGCGGCACCATCGTCAACACCACCTCGATCACCGCCTACAAGGGCAACCCGAAGCTGATCGACTACTCATCCACCAAGGGCGCGATCACCTCGTTCACCCGGTCGCTGGCCATGAACCTGGTCCGGCGCGGTATCCGTGTCAACGCCGTGGCGCCGGGGCCGATCTGGACACCCCTGATTCCTTCGACCTTCGATGCCGAGGAGGTGGCGACATTCGGCACCAACACGCCGATGGGGAGGCCAGGGCAGCCCGAAGAGCTGGCCCCGGCCTATGTCTACCTCGCCAGCAGCGATTCGTCCTACGTCAGCGGCCAGGTGCTGCATGTCAACGGCGGGACGGTGGTCAACGGCTGAGCGGATGAAGACTAGGCTGCGCTCCGTAGCGCCTCGATCAACTGCTGCTTGCGCATGCTCGAACGACCGGCGATATGCCGGGTTCGGGCGCGGTTGAGCAGTTCGGCCTTGGTCATGGATTCCAGCGGCTGGTCAGGCCGTTGCACGCCGTGCTTGGTGGCCACGGCGCGCTTGGCCGAACTGCGGCGCGAGGCCGCCTTGGCCGGTGCGCTCTTCTTCTGGCCCGAGCCGCCCGAGCGCTCACCGCCGCCGGACTGCTTGTTCACCGTGGCCCAGGCGCGGGCTTCTGCCTCGTCCTTGGGGACGCCACGGCTCTCGTAGCTTTCCTCGATGTGTTCGGCCTTGCGCTTCTGCTTGTCGGTGTACTTGTCTTTATCGCCCCGTGGCATGGCTGTTCTCCTTTCTCTGTTGCGTCGAAGCACGCTCGTCGAGCGCCCGGCCCGCCAGCGCGGGCCACAGTGGGGAGAAACCACTCGTCGCCGATGGTTCGGCGTTTCTGATGAACGGACCATGCCAGTGGGGAAAAAGGTCTGAACTCAGCGTTTTCCTCGCGGACAGATGCACTGGGGCGCCTCGTGCGCCATCGGCAATCAGTCACCGACAGAAGCAGGAGACGGCAATGGCCCTGGACAGCATTCCCGATCAGTCGGCAGTCGAAATCTTCAAGCACGCCGTGCTTACCCGCTTGCGCTATGCGGTCGGCAAGGACCCGGCCGACGCCTTTGACCATGACTGGTTCGAAGCGGTGGCCCTGGCCACGAGCAAGTACCAGGTGGACAACTGGGAAGAAACCACCCGCGCCATCGATCGCAGCGCGCGCAAGCACGTGTACTACCTCTCCCTGGAATTCCTCATAGGCCGTCTGCTGATCGACAACCTGAGCAACCTCGGGCTGCTCGAGGTGGCACGCCAGGCGCTGTCGGAACTGGGCGTGGACCTGGAACGCATCCGCCTGCTGGAGCCAGACGCGGCATTGGGCAATGGAGGTCTCGGCAGGCTGGCGGCGTGCTTCATGGAAAGCATGGCGACGCTGGACATCCCCGCCCACGGCTACGGCATCCGCTACGAGCACGGGCTGTTCAAGCAGGTGATCGGCGATGGCTGGCAGCAGGAGCACACCGAAACCTGGCTGGACTTCGGCAACCCCTGGGAGTTCGAGCGCCCCGAATCCACCTACAGCGTCGGGTTTGGCGGCAGTGTCTACAGCGAGCCGGACGCCAATGGTGTCGAGCGCCAGCGTTGGGAACCGCTAGAGCGCGTTCGCGCGGTCGCCTATGACATGCCGGTGGTCGGCTGGCGCACGGCCAGCGTGAACACCTTGCGTTTGTGGCGCGCTCGCGCCGAGGAAACCCTCAAGCTCGACCGCTTCAACGCGGGTGATCACCTGGGGGCAGTGGCCGACACCGTGCGCGCGGAAAGCATCTCCCGCGTGCTTTACCCGGCGGACAGCACCGAAGCCGGGCAGGAGCTGCGTCTGCGCCAGGAGTACTTCTTCGTCGCTGCCTCCCTGCAGGACCTGATGCAGCGTCACCTGGGCAAGGGCGAGGACGTGTACGGCCTGCCCGAGCGGGTCGCCATCCAGCTCAACGACACCCACCCGGCCATCGCCGTGGCCGAGCTGATGCGCCTGCTGCTGGACGAGCGCGGGCTGGACTGGAGCGACGCCTGGGAGCTGACCGTGGCGACCCTGTCCTACACCAATCACACGCTGCTGCCCGAGGCGCTGGAGTCCTGGCCGGTGGGGTTGATGGAACGCCTGTTGCCCCGGCACATGCAGATCATCTACCTGATCAACGCCTTCCATATCGATGCCCTGCGCGCCAAGGACATCCACGACTTCGCCCTGCTGCGTTCGGTCTCGCTGATCGAGGAGGACCACGGCCGCCGCGTGCGCATGGGCAACCTGGCGTTTCTCGGCTCGCACAGCGTCAATGGCGTCTCTGCGCTGCACACCGAACTGATGCGCGAGACGGTGTTCCGTGACCTGCACCGGTTGTACCCGAATCGCATCAGCAACAAGACCAACGGCGTGACCTTCCGCCGCTGGCTGTTCCAGACCAACCCCGAACTGACCGAACTGCTGGTCGACACCCTCGGTGACGACGTCCTGGATAACCCCGAGAGCCGCTTGCGCGACCTGGCGGCCCACGCCGAGAAGTCCGCCGTGCGCCAGCGCTTCGCCCAGCAGCGGCGCAACGCCAAACAGCGCCTGGCCGTGCTTATCGAAGAACGCCTGGGCCTGCGTGTCGACCCGGATGCGCTGTTCGATGTGCACGTCAAACGCATCCACGAGTACAAGCGCCAGTTGCTCAACCTGTTGCACACCGTGGCGCTGTACCAGGACATCCGCAACGACCCGACCACCGAACGCGTGCCCAGGGTGAAGATCTTCGCCGGAAAGGCCGCGCCCAGCTACGTGCTGGCCAAACTGGTCATCAAGCTGGCCAACGACATCAGCCGCACGGTCAATGCCGACCCCACCGTGCGCGGGCTGCTCAAGGTGGTGTTCATCCCCAACTACAACGTCAGCCTGGCCGAATCCATCATTCCGGCGGCGGACCTGTCCGAGCAGATATCCACGGCGGGCCTGGAGGCATCAGGCACCAGCAACATGAAGTTCGCCCTCAACGGAGCGCTGACCATCGGCACCCTGGATGGCGCCAACGTCGAGATGTGCGAGCGCATCGGCCCGGAGAACATGTTCATCTTCGGCCTCAAGGCGCAGCAGGTGGAGTCTCGCAGGCGGGCAGGGGAACTGGCGATGCACAACGAAATCGCCGAGTCGCCACGCCTGCGCGAGGCGCTGATGGCGATCAGCAGCGGGGTATTCTCGCCGGATGACCCGCAGCGCTTCGCTGGACTGGTCGACAGCCTGCGCCATGACGACCGATTCATGGTCTGCCCGGACTTCGACGCGTACTGGGACGCGCAGGAGCGTGTGGAGCAGCTCTGGCGAAAGCCGTCGCGCTGGTGGAAAGCCTCGATGCTCAATACCGCGCGTGTCGGCTGGTTTTCCTCGGACAGGACCATTCGCGAGTACGCCCAGGACATCTGGCAGGTGCCCGTCGGCGGGGAATGAGACGCCGCCTTTCTGCCGGACGGTCAGCGACTGCAGGCGAAATCGAGCAAACCAAATGGCGTTTATCCGGGTCTGCACTCTTATCAGGGCTTCGACACGAGCCGGACATGGACACACTGGAGCGAATCTGGCTGACGCTGGTGGCCGAGTTCTCCGACCTCAGCGAGGTCGAGCAGATCACCCGCGCCTCGCTGCGCCTGAGCCTCGCCGTGGCGCTGGGCGGTGTCGTCGGCTATGAGCGCGAGAGCCAGGGCAAGGCTGCCGGCCTGCGCACGCACATGCTGGTGACCTTGGGCGCAGCGCTGTTCGTGATGGCGATCCGCGAAGGTGGCGCGCAGGCGGATGCCGTCAGCCGGGTCATCCAGGGTATTGCCGCGGGGATCGGCTTCCTGTGCGCGGGCACCATTCTCAAGGGCAGCCAGGTCTCCGAAGTGAAGGGCCTGACCACCGCCGCCGGGCTCTGGCTGAGCACGGCCATTGGTATCAGTGTGGGGCTCGGCCATTCCGCCACGGCGGTGCTCGGCACCCTGCTGGCGCTGCTGGTGCTGCACGGCCTGCCGCGCTGGCTGGAGCGCAACCACAGACCTGTCCCCCACGAGTCGAGCGAGGACCGCGATGTTCCGTGAATTCCCCCAGGCCTGCGCCTGGACCGACGCCATGTTCGAGAACGGCCGCTACAGCGGGCTGATCGAATATCAGGTCTGCCGCGAGGGCGCCGCGGTGGAGGTGCTGTGGGTCTACGCCCCCGGCAGCCGCAATACGTCGGAAGCCGAAGCGGCGGCGCGTCGAATGCTTGCCCGCGTGCGCGACATCGACGCCGAGGGTCGCGTGCACTTCGATGACGGCGTGACCCTGCAGGAGGACTGCCCATGGCCCGTGTGATCTGGAAAGGCGCCATCAGCTTCGGTCTGGTGCACATCCCGGTAGCGCTCAACAGCGCCTCGCGCTCCAGCGGCACCGACTTCGACTGGCTCGACGACCGCAGCCTCGAACCGGTTGGCTACCAGCGCGTGAACAAGGTCACCGGCAAGGAGGTGCCCAAGGAACACATCGTCAAGGGCGTGGAACTGGAGAAGGGTCGCTATGTGGTGATCAGCGAGGAGGAAATCCGCGCCGCGCGCCCGGAAGCGACCCAGAGCATCGACATCCTCAGCTTCATCGACATCGCCGAAATCCCCGTGCCGTTCTACGACTCGCCGTACTACCTCACGCCCGAGAAACGCGGTGAAAAGGTCTATGTGCTGCTGCGCGATACCTTGAAGAAGACCGGCAAGGCCGCTGTTTGCCAGTTGGTGATGCACAGCCGCCAGCACCTGGCAATGTTGCGCGAAGAGGGCGAAGCGATCCTGCTGATGACCCTGCGCTGGCCGGCAGACGTGCGCGAGGTGGACGAGCTGGGCCTGGCGCTGGACAAGGTGAAGTTGGACAAGCGCGAGACGGAAATGGCCGAGCGGCTGGTCAAGGACATGTCCGGTCACTGGACGCCGGCGGACTACGAGGATCGCTTCAGCGAGGAAATCCACCGGCTGGTGGAACAGAAGGCCGCCAAGGGGCAACTGGAGCGCGTCCCGCAAGTGGACGCGAAAAGTGGCGAAGGCGCGGACATCATCGACCTCACCGAACTGCTCAAGCGCAGCCTAAAGGGCGACGGCAAGCGGCGCACGGCGGCCAGCGCGCCGGCGCAGAAGAGCGCAACCAGCAAGCCCACGCGCAAACGCAAGACCTCCTGAGTCAACCATTGGCGCAATTAGCCTGAACTTGCCGCCGTCGCGTCGCTTCCAACCCCTGTAGCTCGCCAATCCACCCTGAGCGCGCCATGGGGCGCGCACCGCCGCGAGGAGGGCGCCGCGATGGAACTGGAGAATCCGGCCAGACGGGCCGAAGCCGCCGCCAATGAGGCGCGCATCGTTATCGAGGATGTGCAGCCTCGCCTGGAAAGCGGCCGCTTTGCCGCCAAGGCCATCTGTCATCGCGCTTCGCGAATCCATGCGCGCATCTTAAGCGATGGCCATGACAAGCTCGGTGCCGAAGTCGCCTGGCGCGAAGGCAAAGGCCAGCCGTGGCGGAAAACACCGCTGCTGCCGCTGGGCAATGACCATTGGGAAGCGCAGATCACCCCGACCCAGGTCGGCCGCACCGAATTCATCGTGCTGGCCTGGATCGACAGCTATGCGAGCTTCCGCTACGAACTGGAGAAGAAGTACGCCGCGGGGCAGGTGGTGGACCTGGAGTTCCGCGAGGGCATCGAGCTGCTGCAGAACGTGCTGCAGACGGCGCCGGAAGACTGCGAAGCAGAGCTTGCGCAGATCGTCCGCGAACTGCTGGACAGCGAAGGGCGCGAGGCGCGCTTCGGCCTGCTCATGGCGCCGCGTACCCTGGCGGTGATGCAGCGCGCCGAGCACCGCCCGTACCTGACCCGTAGCCTGACCTTCGAGTTGGACGTGGAGCGACCACTGGCTGAATTCGCCAGTTGGTACGAGCTGTTCCCGCGCTCGGAAAGCAGCGTGCCCGGCCAGCACGGCACCTTCGCCGACGTTCACCGACGCCTGCCGGACATTGCCGCCATGGGCTTCGATGTCCTGTATTTCCCGCCGATCCATCCGATTGGTCGCACCCACCGCAAGGGCCGCAACAACAGTCTGCAGGCCGGCCCGGACGATCCCGGCAGCCCCTACGCGATCGGCAGCGAAGAGGGCGGTCATGACGCCGTGCACCCGCAGCTTGGCACGCTGGAGGACTTTCACGACCTGGTAGAAGCCGCCCGTGAGCACGGCCTGGAGGTCGCCCTGGACTTTGCCATCCAGTGTTCTCCGGACCATCCCTGGCTGCGCGAGCACCCCGGCTGGTTCAGCTGGCGCGCCGACGGGACCCTCCGCCACGCGGAGAATCCGCCGAAGAAGTACGAGGACATCGTCAACGTCGATTTCTATGCGCCGGACGCCGTACCCGATCTCTGGATGGAATTGCTGCAGGTGGTGCTGGGCTGGGTGGAGCAGGGCGTCAACCTGTTCCGCGTCGACAACCCGCACACCAAACCGCTGCCGTTCTGGGAGTGGCTGATCGCCGAAGTGCGCCGTGAACACCCGCAGGTGATCTTCCTTGCCGAGGCCTTTACACGCCCGGCGATGATGGCGCGCCTGGGCAAGGTCGGCTTCAGCCAGAGCTACACCTACTTCACCTGGCGCAACACCAAGGCCGAGCTGGCGGAGTACTTCAGCGAACTCAACCAGCCCCCGCTGCGCGATTGCTACCGGCCGAACTTCTTCGTCAACACGCCGGATATCAACCCCTATTTCCTGCAGCGCGCAGGGCGCGCCGGCTTTCTCATTCGGGCCGCGCTGGCGACGATGGGCTCCGGGTTGTGGGGCATGTACTCGGGCTTCGAGCTGTGCGAGGCGGACCCGGTGCCGGGCAAGGAGGAGTACTTCGATTCGGAGAAGTACCAGCTGCGCCAGCGCGACTACCACGCCTCCGGCAACATCGTCGGCGAGATCACCCGGCTCAACCGCATCCGCCGCGAAAACCCGGCGCTGCACAGCCATCTGGGCTTCCAGGCCTACCACGCGTTCAACGACAACATCCTGTTGTTCGGCAAGCGCACCGCCGACCTGTCCAACTTCATCCTGGTGGCGGTCAGCCTCGACCCGGACAACGCCCAGGAAGCCGACTTCGAGCTGCCACTCTGGGAATTCGGGTTGCCTGATGATGCGCCCATGGGCGGTGAGGACCTGATGAACGGCCACCGCTGGACCTGGCAGGGCAAGCGCCAGTGGATGCGCATCGAGCCCTGGCACCTGCCGTTCGGCATCTGGCGCCTGCACCCCGAGACCTGACTCCTGAAGGATTGCGACCATGGCCAAGCGCAAGACCCGTCCGTTTCTCGATGATCCGCTCTGGTACAAGGACGCGGTCATCTACCAGCTGCACGTAAAATCCTTCTTCGATGCCAACAACGACGGCATCGGCGACTTCCGCGGGCTGATCGAGAAGCTCGACTACATCGCCGACCTGGGCGTGAACACCCTCTGGCTGCTGCCGTTCTATCCCTCGCCTCGGCGCGACGATGGTTACGACATCGCCATGTACAAGGGTGTACACCCGGACTACGGCACCCTGGCCGATGCCCGCCGCTTCATCGATGCAGCCCACGAACGCGGGCTGCGGGTGATCACCGAACTGGTCATCAACCACACCTCCGACCAGCACCCCTGGTTCCAGCGTGCGCGGCGGGCGAAGAAAGGCTCCCAGGCGCGCAACTGGTACGTGTGGTCCGACGACGACGGCAAATACGACCAGACGCGGATCATCTTCATCGACTCTGAACAGTCCAACTGGACCTGGGACCCACTGGCCGGACAGTATTTCTGGCACCGCTTCTACTCGCACCAGCCGGACCTCAACTTCGACAACCCGCAGGTACTGCGTGCGGTGCTCGGGGTGATGCGCTACTGGCTGGACATGGGGGTCGATGGCCTGCGCCTCGATGCGATTCCTTACCTGATCGAGCGTGAGGGCACCAACAACGAGAACCTCCCCGAGACGCACCTGGTGCTCAAGCGCATCCGCGCGGAACTGGACGCGCATTACCCGGATCGCATGCTGCTGGCGGAGGCCAACCAGTGGCCGGAAGACACGCGTCCGTACTTTGGCGGAACGGACGGCGGCCCCGGCGACGAATGCCACATGGCTTTCCACTTCCCGCTGATGCCGCGCATGTACATGGCGATCGCCCAGGAAGACCGCTTCCCGATCAGTGACATCCTGCGCCAGACCCCAGCGATCCCGGACAACTGCCAGTGGGCAATCTTCCTGCGCAATCACGATGAACTCACCCTGGAGATGGTCACCGACGACGAGCGCGATTATCTCTGGAACTACTACGCCGCCGACCGCCGCGCCCGCATCAACCTGGGGATTCGACGGCGTCTCGCGCCGCTGGTGGAGCGTGACCGTCGGCGTATCGAACTGCTCAACAGCCTGCTGCTCTCCATGCCCGGCACGCCGACCCTCTATTACGGCGACGAGATCGGCATGGGCGACAACATCTACCTGGGTGACCGGGACGGTGTGCGCACGCCGATGCAATGGTCGGTGGACCGCAATGGCGGATTTTCCCGCGCGGATCCGGCCAGCCTGGTGCTGCCGCCGATCCTCGATTCGCTCTACGGCTACCAGAGCGTCAATGTCGAGGCCCAGGCACGTGACCCGCACTCGCTGCTCAACTGGACCCGCCGCATGCTCGGCGTGCGCAAGCAGCAGAAGGCGTTCGGCCGCGGCAGCATCAGCATGCTCTCGCCACCGAACCGACGCATCCTGGCCTACTTGCGCCAGTATCGGCCCGAAGGCGAGGACGCCAGTGAGGACACCATTCTCTGCGTCGCCAATCTGTCCAATGCCGCCCAGGCAGTGGAGCTGGACCTGTCGGCCTTCGATGGCCGGGTGCCGGTGGAAATGCTGGGCGGCTCATCCTTCCCGCCGATTGGCCGGATGACCTATCTGCTGACCCTGCCGCCCTACGGCTTCTACTGGTTCTATCTGGCGGATAGCCAACAGATGCCCGCGTGGCATGTACAGCCAGTAGAGCGCATGCCGGAGCTGCCGACGCTGGTGCTGGCTCAGCGGCTGGGCGAGATCATGAGCGGCGCGCCGCGCGAACTGCTGGAGAACGACTCGCTGCCGCGCTACCTGCCCAAGCGCCGCTGGTTCGCCCGAGGCCGCCTGGAGGCGGGCAGCGCGCGTCTTCTCTACGCCATGCCATTGGGTGATGCAGATGCGGCGCCGATGCTGGCGGAAGTGGAGGTCAATGGGGCGGAGGGTGCAGAGCATTACCAACTGCCCCTGGCCGCCGTGCCGGAGAAGGGCAGCGCGGGGAACGACCTGCCTCGGCAACTGGCGCTGGCGCGCCTGCGCCGTGGGCGCAAGGTTGGCCTGCTCACCGACGCATTCGCCTTGCCGGCGTTCAGCCGCCTCGTGCTGCGTCTGCTGCGCGAGACTGCGACCATGCAGGGGCCGGCCGGGGAGCTGCAGTTCCTTCCGCAGCCTGGCTTGCCGCAATTCAGCGAGATCGATGACGACGCGGAGATCCGCGTGCTCAGCGTCGACCAGTCCAACAGCTCAGCGCTGATTGGCGGCAGATTGCTGCTCAAGCTGCTGCGGCGGGTCTTCCCCGGCGTGCATCCGGAAGCAGAAATGGGCGCTTACCTGAGCCGTCGCGGCTTCGCCAACATCGCACCATTGCTGGGCGAGGTACGCCGCATCGACGCCCGCGGCGAGCCGCACACCCTGATGCTGCTGCAGGGCTACCTGAGCAACCAGGGCGATGCCTGGAGCTGGACGCTGAACCAGCTGGAACGCGCCATGCGCGATGGCCTGTTGCCGGGAGCGGACGCCCCCGAGCCTGAATTCGATGTGATGGAAGAGCTGCGCCTGTTCGCCGGCCGGCTCGGCCAGCGCTTGGGCGAGATGCACCAGTTGCTGGCCGAGGCCAGCGATGAACCCGAATTCGGCCTGCATCGCAGTGCCGCGGCCGACAGCGCGGCATGGACCGGCAGCATCAGCGCGCAGATCGAGCAGGCGTTGGATGCGTTGCAGGGAGCGCGAGCCCACCTGGATGAACGCGGCGGCGTGATGGTCGACTGGCTGCTGGAGAAACGCCGCGAACTGCTGCAGGCCGTGGGCAACCTCGCGCGGCTGGCGGAGGGCGGGGTGATGATCCGCGTCCATGGCGACTTGCACCTGGGCCAGGTGCTGGTGGTACAGGGCGATGCCTTCCTCATCGACTTCGAAGGTGAGCCGAACCGCCCGCTGGCCGAACGACGTCAGCGTCACAGCCCGTTGAAGGACGTGACTGGCGTCCTGCGCTCCTTCGACTACGCCGCCGCCATGGCCCTGCGCAGCGCCCAGGGCACCGAGGCGCCGGCTGAAGTCCAAGCGGCCCGCGCCGAGCTGGCGCTGCGCTACCGACGCGACGCTCGGGACGCATTCCTCGAGGCCTATCGCGCGGCCGCAGTCGACCTGCCCCACGAATGGCACGGCCGCGAAGGCGAAGGGGCGGCACTGGCCCTGTTCAGCCTGGAGAAGGCTGCCTACGAAGTGCTCTACGAAGCCGGTCACCGTCCCGACTGGCTGGAAGTACCGCTGCAGGGACTCTTTGAATTGGCGCGACACCTGATTGGAGGACGTACATGACCCCGCACCACGACCTGGACCATCTGCAGCGTGCTGACCACGCCGATCCCTTCGCCTTCCTCGGCCCGCACCAGGATGAAGACGGCGAGCTGGTCCGCGCGTGGCTGCCCGGTGCGCTGGCGGTGGAGCTGCTGTCGCCGCAGGACGAGTTCCTCGTCGCGATGGAACCGCTGGAGGCCGGTGGTCTGTTCGTTGCGCGCCTGCCCCGGAAGACGCCTTACCGTCTGCGTATCCACTGGCCGGAGCATGAGCAGGTCACCGAGGACCCCTATGCCTTCGGTCCTTCCGTAAGTGAACTGGACCTGTACCTGTTCGCCGAGGGCAACCATCGCCAGCTCGGCAAATGCTTCGGCGCGCAGGCGATGGAGCACGAAGGCGTACCCGGGGTGCGTTTCGCCGTGTGGGCACCCAACGCCAAGCGAGTATCGGTGGTGGGCGATTTCAACGGCTGGGACGGCCGCCGGCACGTGATGCGCCTGCGTTACCCCGCTGGCGTCTGGGAACTGTTCATTCCGCGCCTGCAGCCGGGCGAGGTCTACAAGTACGAACTGCTCGGCCAGGACGGCTTGCTGCCACTCAAGGCCGACCCGATGGCGCTGGCCACCGAGATGCCGCCGGCCACCGGCTCGCGGGTGGCGGACCCGACGCCTTTCGCCTGGCAGGATGACGAATGGATGCTGCAACGCGGTGATCGACAGGGGGGCGACCGGCCACTGTCGATCTATGAATTGCACGCCGGTTCCTGGCAGTGGGTGGATAACCGCGCGCCAACCTGGGACGAGCTGGCCGATCGGCTGATTCCCTATATCAACGACCTGGGTTTCACCCACATCGAGTTGATGCCGATCATGGAGCATCCCTTCGGCGGTTCCTGGGGATATCAGCCGCTGTCGCTGTTCGCGCCCACCGCGCGCTACGGCAGTCCGGCGGATTTCGCCCGTTTCGTCGATCGCTGCCACCAGGCCGGGATCGGGGTGATCCTCGACTGGGTGCCGGCGCATTTCCCCACCGATGTCCACGGCCTGGCGCACTTCGACGGCACCGCGTTGTACGAGTACGCGCATCCATTCGAGGGCTTCCACCAGGATTGGGACACCTATATCTACAACCTCGGCCGTAACGAGGTGCACGGTTTCATGCTGGCTTCGGCGCTGCACTGGCTGCGCGAATACCATATCGACGGCCTGCGGGTGGACGCGGTGGCCTCGATGCTCTATCGCGACTATTCGCGCAAGGAGGGCGAGTGGATCCCGAATCGCCATGGCGGCCGGGAAAACCTCGAAGCCATCGAATTCCTCCGTCACCTCAACAGTGTCGTCCCTACCGAGGCGCCGGGCGCGCTGGTGATCGCCGAGGAATCCACTGCCTGGCCGGGGGTCAGCCGGCCCACGGAGGAGGGCGGCCTGGGCTTCGCCTACAAATGGAACATGGGCTGGATGCACGACAGCCTCTCGTACATCCGCGAAGACCCGATCAACCGCATCCATCATCACCACAAGCTGACCTTTGGATTGCTCTACGCCTTCTCAGAACACTTCATCCTGCCCATCTCCCACGACGAGGTGGTGCACGGCAAGGGTTCGCTGCTGGGCAAGATGCCGGGCGACCGCTGGCAGCAGTTCGCCAACCTGCGCTTGTACCTGTCGATGATGTGGACCCATCCGGGCAAGAAGCTGCTGTTCATGGGCTGCGAGTTCGGCCAGTGGCGCGAATGGGACCATGACGGTCAGCTGGACTGGTACCTGCTGCGCTACGCCGAGCACTTCGGCACCCAGGCGCTGATCCGCGCGTTGAACCAGCTATTACGTGAGGAATCCTCGCTGCATGCCTTCGACGACCGCGCCGAGGGTTTCCACTGGCTGATCGGCGACGACGCGCGCAACAGCGTCTATGCCTGGCTGCGCCTGGCCGGTGACGGCGCGCCGCTGCTGGTGGTGCACAACTTCACGCCGGTGCCGCGCCCACACTATCGGGTTGGTGTGCCGCTGGCCGGCCATTGGCAGGTGCTGCTCAACAGCGACGCCGACACATTTGGCGGCTCGGGTGCGGGCAGTCGAGGGGTGCTGGAAAGCGATCCCCATGAATCCCACGGGCAGACCCAGTCGCTGGCGCTGGACCTGCCGCCGCTGGGCTGCCTGATCCTGCGCCCCACCGGCGACGCCATCGACCGGTAGCGGCAGGCGGCTTCCGCGATCGCGGGCAGGGCACGTTCCGACAGGAGAGGAGATTCACCACAGGTTGATTGGAGAAGCGGGCGGCGCCCGCGATCCGCCGCCAGGGCCGCCGGTCAGGACACGCGCGCGGCTTCCCGTCGATCCGCGCGGCGCTTGAGCTTCCTGGCATGGCGCTCCAGCCACAGGTACACCAGGCAGGCGAGCAGCAGGGGAATCAGGAAGTACAGCACCCGATAACCGATCAGTGCGGCCACCAGTTCACCACGGGAGAAATGATCGCGCAGCACGGTGATGAACACCGTCTCGATCACCCCCAGGCCCGCCGGCACGTGCAACACGACGCCGGCGATGCTGCTGATCATCAGGGTCGCCAGCACTTCCGGGTAGCTTGCCGAGGACGGCAGCAGGCTGTAGATCAGCAGCGCCATCATCGACCAGTTGCTCGCCCCGGCAATGCCCTGTAGCGCGGCCAGGCGCCAGGTCGGCAGGTTCAGCCGGTAGCGCTTCCAGCCCCAGGCGCGACGGCGGGCGAAGCGGCACGCCAGCAGGTAGCCGGTGCCCAGTACCAGGAGTAACACGCCGATGGCGCGCAACCCGCTCTGGCCGAGCGACCAGCTCTGCGGCAGGTCGGGGAAGCCGGAGACGAACAGCACACCCGCCAGCAGCAGGTAGCCGTACCAGTTGGTGATCAGGCTGAAGGTGAGAATGCGCGTGATGTCCCCCGTGCTCATTCCCAATCGCCCATAGAGACGGTAACGCAGGGCGATGGCACCGACCCAGGAGCTGAGATTGAGGTTGAAGGCGTTGCACACGAACGCCACGGTGAACACTCGCCGTACCGGCAGTGGGTGGCCGATGTAGAAGCGGCTGAGCACATCGAAGCTGCTGAAGATGCCGTAGCTGCAAAGGGCGATCAGCATACCCAGCGCCAGGGTGCTGAGCTTGTATTCGCGCAACAGGCGGAACACTTCGCTCCAGTCGGTGGCGCGCAGCAGCAGGAACAGCAACACCGGCAGGGCGATCAGCAGCGCGATGTTGAAGGTGCGGTTGGCCAGCTTCCAGAAGCGCTTGCGGTTCATGGTTGCACCTGCGAATGACCGGCCTCATCGTCGATGCCGGCCGGATGGAGAATCTGCCGGTGGGCCGGCAGTTGCCCGGCAATGGCGGGGAAGTGGCGCAGGAAGTGGAAGCTGGCGAACACCAGCGGCGCGCGCCACCAGTAGCCGCGGCGGGCATGCTGGCGAGTGACGCGGCGGCAGCTGTCGGCGGCGAGGCCCTGCAGATGCTCGTCCAGGCCGCTGGCAAAGGCCTGATCCTCGATCATCAGGTTGCCTTCCAGGTTCAGCGACAGGCTCAGTGGGTCGAGGTTGCTCGATCCGACCGTGGCCCAGCGCCGGTCGACGACCGCGACCTTGCCGTGCAACGGGCGCTCGCAGTACTCGTAGATTTCCACGCCATCGCGCAGCAGGGTGTCGTAGAGCAGCTTGCTGCACAGGCGCACCAGCGGCATGTCGGGCAGTCCCTGGAGGATCAGCTGCACTTTTACTCCGCGCCCGGCCGCATCCCGCAGGGCGCGAAGGAGGCGATACCCGGGAAAGAAGTAGGCATTGGCAATCACCAGCCGCTCCCTGGCGCTTGCGATGGCGCGCAGGTAGTGCTGTTCGATGTCGGTGCGGCGGTGGCGGTTGTCGCGGATCGCAAGGCATGTGCGGCAGGGGCCGGCGTGCTCGCGCGGATGCACGGCATCGACCGCCGGAATATCTCCGTACTGGTTGAGCAGCTCCAGGCAGGCGCAGCGAATGTCTTCCACGCCAGGGCCTTCTATCCTCACCGCGTAGTCCTGCTTGGCCATGGTGCCGAAGTCCGCCAGATGGTCGGCGCAGTAATTGATACCGCCGATGAAGGCCACTGCGCCGTCCACCACCACATGCTTGCGGTGCAGGCGACGGAACAGGTTGGTGCGCATGCCCAACAGCAGCGGCTGGGGGTCGAACAGATGCAGGCGCACGCCGGCATCCAGCAGGCCGCCGATGAAGTCTGCATCCAGGTCCGGCGTGCCGTAGCCATCGGCAATCACTTCCACGCGGACGCCGCGATTGGCGGCGTCGATCAGTACATGACGCAGGGCGCGCCCCACCTTGTCATCGCGCAGGATGAAGGTCTCCAGCAGAACTTCGTGCCGCGCGCGCTCAATGGCGCGGAACACGCTGGGAAAGAACGCCTCGCCATTGATCAGCAGCTCCACACCGTTGCCGTCGTGCCATACCTCGTTCATAGCGACACCTCGGCGAGCAGCGGCAGATGATCGGAGAGGTGCGGCCAGGGTTTGCGGTTGAGCACCTCGCTCAGGGTGACCGTGAGATGGCGCACGTAGATGCGGTCCAGCCGCAGCAGCGGCCAGCGGGCCGGAAAGCTGCGCGGCTCCCCGCCACTCTCGGGGAACGCTGGATGCAGGCCGCAGCCGTCAAGGACAGCGGTGGCTTTGCAGCGCCAGTCGTTGAAATCACCGGCGACGACCACCGGCTCGTTGGCCGGCAGTTCGTCGATCAGTGCGCACAGCAGCCGGAGCTGTTGTTGCCGCTGCGCCTCATGCAGCCCCAGATGCACACAGACTGCGTGCAGCGCGCGTTGGCCTGGCAAATCGATCTGTGCGTGGAGCAGGCCGCGTTCTTCGGTACCGGCCACCGACACGTCGCGATTGTCCCAGCGGCTGATCGGCAGGCGCGAGAGCAGGGCGTTGCCGTGATGACCTTCGGGGTAGACGGCGTTGCGTCCGTAGGCAAAGGCCGGCCACATGCTGTCGGCGAGGAATTCGTACTGCGGCGATTGCGGCCAGTTGGCATGGTGCTCGGCGTGTAGCTGGTGCTCGCCATGCACCTCCTGGAGAAACACCAGATCCGCCGAGGTGGCGCGTACCGCATCGCGCAGTTCATGGAGGATGAAGCGCCGGTTGAAGGCGTTGAAGCCCTTGTGGGTGTTCACTGTCAGCACCCGGAGCAACGTGCCGGGCTGCGACTGGGCCAGGCCGTTCGGATCGGGCGCGGCCGGACTCATGTCCAGTCTCCTGCGGGCTCGCCCGGCTCCTGCCGATCCGTCAGCTGCAGGTCCAGCAGTGCCATGAGCTTGCTGGCGTCATAAGGCGCACGGACCTTCACGTCATTGTCGAAATAGCAGAAGACCTCACGGGAACGGCGATCGCCTCGGGTCGAGGTGTCGAACAGCTCGGCATCGGCAGGTTGCAGTCCGCGCCGCCAGCGGCTGATGCGCTCGTACCAGCGCTGGAGGGCGGCGTCTCCGTAGCCGCTGGCGTACAGCTCCTTGTCACCGTGCAGGCGCAGGTAGACGAAATCCCTGGCGGTCAGGTCTTCGCCGTAGGGCCACTTGCGCGGCGCATCGGCGAAGACCAACGCAACGCCGTGGCGACGCAGCTGCTGGGCAAACTCCGCGCAGGCGAAGCTGGCGTGGCGCACTTCCATGGCATGGCGCACAGGACGCCTCTTGAGCGATTGTGGCCAGCGCGCCGGTCGGCGGGTGGCGTAATCCCTCGCCAGCTTCAGCGCGGCGTCACTGGTGTGAGGCAGCAATGCGAGGAAGGCTTCGACCACACCCTCGTCGTACTTCAGGCTCGGCGGCAGTTGCCAGAGCAGCGGGCCGAGCTTGTCGCCCAGTTCCAGCGGGCCGGAGGCGAAGAAGTTGGCGAGGCCTTCCCGGGCGTCACGCAGGCGCTTGATGTGGGTGATGTAGCGCGGACCCTTCACGCTGAAGAGGAAGTCGTGCGGCGTGTCCTGCGCCCACTGACGGTAGTGCTCGGGCTTCTGCAAGGCATAGAACGAGCCGTTCAGCTCAATGCTGTTGAGGGCACGCGAGGCGTAGCGCAGCTCGTCCTTCTGACGCAGTCCGTGGGGGTAGAAGTCGCCCCGCCAGGGCACATAGCGCCATCCGGAAATGCCGATGTGCAAGGCCTTCATGGGCTCAGCTGCCCCTGCGCACGAAGCTGCGGCGGATGTTGGCTGGCTGCATTGGATTCTCCATCGACGGTGACTGTTTTCCGGCTACCTGAAGACTCGGACCGGGCCTCGCCAGCTGGTGTTCCGGGGATAGTCCCAGTGGTCAGTCCTCGCTGCGGCGCAGGGTGAAGAGGGCCAGAGAACGTGCGCCCAGCGGGTAGGCAGCGCCGAATTCCCAGCTGTGCTCGTGATCCTGCGGCTCGGCGCTGTCGAGCAGGTACTGCCAGTCGCGGCCCTGGGCCGTTTCCGGAAGGATGAACTCGAGGCCTTCATGGCCGGCGTTGAGCAGCAGCAGGAGGGTGGCGTCGCCCCCGCTGCGGCGGATACCGGTGGGTTGCGCGCGCCCATCCAGGAGCATGCCCAGACTGCGCCGCTGCGGGTCGTGCCAGTGATCCTCGGTCATTTCCTCGCCCTCGGGCGCGAGCCAGGTGACGTCGCGTACGCCCAGCTCCTCGTTGTACTCGCCGACGAGGAAGCGCCCGCGCCGCAGGATCGGGTAGGCCTGGCGCAGGCGGATCAGCCGGCGGGTGAAGGCCAGCAGATCGCGGCCTTCATCGTCGAGGTTCCAGTCCACCCAGCCGAGTTCGTTGTCCTGGCAGTAGACGTTGTTGTTGCCTTGCTGGGTGCGGCTGAACTCATCGCCGGCCAGCAGCATCGGCGTGCCCTGGGAGAGCAGCAGCGTGGCCATCAGGTTGCGCATCTGCTGTACGCGCAGCCGGCGGATGCCTTCATCGTCGGTGGGGCCTTCGACACCGTGGTTCCAGGAGCGGTTGTCGTCGCTTCCGTCGCGGTTGTCTTCCCCGTTGGCCTGGTTGTGCTTGTGGTTGTAGGTCACCACATCGCGCAGGGTGAAGCCGTCGTGCGCGGTGATGAAGTTCACCGAAGCATAGGGCCGCCGGCCGCGCTGGTCGTAGAGATCGCCCGAGGCGGTGAGGCGCCGCGCCAGGTCCGGCAACTGGCCTTCGTCGCCGCGCCAGAAGCTGCGCACGGTGTCGCGAAAGCGGTCGTTCCACTCCACCCAGCCGGGTGGGAAACCGCCCACCTGGTAGCCGCCGGGGCCGCAGTCCCAGGGTTCTGCGATCAGCTTGCGATGGCTCAGTACCGGGTCCTGGCGGCAGGCGACGAGGAAGCTGTGGCGCTCGTCGAAACCGTTGGCGTAGCGCCCGAGGATCGACGCCAGATCGAAGCGGAAACCGTCCACGCGCATCTCCGTAGCCCAGTAGCGCAGCGAGTCGGTGACCATCTGCAGGACGCAGGGGTGGCTCAGGTCGAGGGTGTTGCCGGTACCCGAATCGTTGACGTAGTAGCGGCGGTTGTCGGCCTGCAGGCGGTAGTAGGAGACGTTGTCGATCCCGCGCATGCTCAGGGTTGGGCCCAGCTCGTTGCCTTCGGCCGTGTGGTTGTAGACCACGTCGAGGATCAGCTCGATGCCGGCGGCGTGCAGGTGCGCGACCATCTCCTTGAACTCGTTGATGTGGCCGCTGGCGAGGTAGCGGGCCTGGGGCGCGAAGAAGGCGATGCTGTTGTAGCCCCAGTAGTTGCTCATGCCCTTTTCCAGCAGGTGCTTGTCATCGAGGAAACCGTGCACCGGCAACAGTTCCAGGCTGGTGATGCCCAGTTGTCGCAGGTGCTGCAGCAGCTCGCTGTTCATCAGCCCCGCGCAGGTGCCGCGCAGACGCTCGGGCACGGCAGGGTGGCGCATGCTCAGGCCGCGCAGGTGTGCTTCATAGATGACGGTCTCGTCCCAGGGCACCCGCACGGGCTGCTGCTCTCCCCAGGTGAAGGCCGGGTCGATGACCTTGCACTTGGGGACGAAGGCCGCGCTGTCGCGCTTGTCGAAGCTGAGGTCCGCATCCGGCGAGCCGATGGTGTAGCCGAACAGCGATTCGGACCACTTCAGTTCGCCCACCAGCTGCCGCGCATAGGGATCGATCAGCAGCTTGTTGGGGTTGAATCGATGCCCGGCGTCGGGTTCGTAGGGACCGTACACGCGGTAGCCATAGATCTGTCCCGGATGGGCATCGGGCAGGTAGCCGTGCCAGATCTCATCGCTGTATTCGGGTAGTTCGATGCGCTCGATCTCGCGCTTGCCCTGGGCATCGAACAGGCACAGTTCGACCCGGGTGGCGTGGGCGGAGAACAGTGCGAAGTTGACGCCCAGGCCATCCCAGGTGGCGCCCAGGGGGAAAGGGCGGCCTTCGGTAACGCGGGAATGTGCTCGTCGGGTCATGGCCAGCTCCTGGGGTCAGATACTCTGCTTCTTCGTGCGTGGCTTGGGCACCGCGGGATTGCCGGGAGTCGCTGCCTCGGCCGGGCTGGGCTTGGGCTTGCGCTTCGCACTGGGCGTCACGGTCGGCGCACTTTTGGTCGGCTTGGCCTTGGCCGGGGACTTGCGCTCGGCCGCCGGCGGTGTCGGCGTCACGGTTTCGCCTTCGTCCTGGTTCGGCACTTCCGGGTCGGCCTTGGGCAGGCGCCCCTTGCGCCGAGGCGGCTCCTGAAGGAGGGCAGGCTTCTCCGGTTCCTTGTCCCCCTCGAAGCGGGGTTTCACCGGATCCTGCGTACCATCGGCATTTCCCGCCTCGGTTTCGGCGAGGCTGCGCGCCATGCGCCAGTGGCGGTCATGCTGGCCTTCCGGGCGTCCCTCGGACTCCCAGATCTGGTAGGCCAGTTCGCGGACTCTTCGCTCGTCGACCTTCATCGTTCACCTCCGGATATGAGCAGGTTGACCGGAACCTCAGCCAGCAACTCGGCCAGGCGGGGTTCCCCGTTGTGCGGTTCGACCGTGCCTGCCAGACCGTTCCAGCGGACAGCGGCCAGTGAGGAAGGCAGGTGCAGGCGTGTGTCCATCCAGCGCTCTGGCGGTACCTGCGGCAGTGGAGAATCGCCCAGCAGTGCGGCGACGCCGCGCGGCACTACCACCAGCAGGTGCTGGCCGGCGTGGCTGCGGACGAAGGCGACGACCTGCGCGGCGTGCTCGCCTCGCACCTCCAGCGGCAGGTAGTCGCCAGCCGCAAAGAGCGCCGGCCAGCGCTTGCGCAGCCCGAGGGCCTCGGCGAGCAGCGCCTGCTTGATGCGACCCGTGCGCCAGTCCTGGAGCAGCGCGGGCCAATCCGGCGGGCCGTCCAGCGCGGCGTCCAGGCTGGCGAAATCAGGGATGCGCCGGTTGTCCGGGTCCACCAGGGTGAAGTCCCAGAACTCGCAGCCCTGGTAGAGATCCGGGACACCCGGCGTGGTGTTGCGCAACGCGCACTGCGCCAGTCCGTTGAGCGCTCCGGCGGGCATCAGGCTGCGGGCGGCTTCGGCAAGGGCCGTGCGCAGCGGCGCATTGGCCTTGTCCAGCAGGATGCCGGCGAGGAAGTCGCCGCAGGCGCGTTCGTAGGTGTCGTTGGGCGCGCTCCAGTCGCTGTCCAGCTTGGCCTCGCGAATCGCTTTGCGCTGCCACTGCTCGATGCGCCGGTGATACTCGCGCATCCCGTCCGCGTCATCGATGTCGAGCTCCAGCGGCCAACTGCCGAGCAGACACTGATAGAGGATCAGTTCATCGCCGCCGCTGGGCGCCGGGCCGCGCTCGACGTGCTGGCGCAGCGGCGCGGCGAGTTTCCACCAGCTCCAGACCTGTTCGGCGAACCACTCGGCGCGTTCGCTGAGCACCGCCAGGCGAGCCCGGCAATCCTCGCCGCGCTTGTGGTCATGGGTCGCGGTGGCCAGCATCGCATGGGGAAAGTCGCGCAGGCGCTTCAGGCAGGCGCCGTGGAAGGCGTCCGCATCGCACCCCAGCGTCTGCGGATCGAAGCCGACATCATTGCGCCCCAGGGCTGCCGCCGAGCGGTAGCACGCGGTGTCTTCCAGGGACTTGGCGGCGATCGGGGGCGTTAGCTGCTGGAAGCGGTCCAGTGCCAGTTTGCGCAGCTGCCGCATCGGGCCGGGCGGTTGGCGACGCAGCGCCTCGCCGCCGAGCATGCGATCAAGCCAGCCGAGGGTGCGCTGGTCGCCCGGTTCCAGGTGTTGCCGGGCCTGCTCCAGCGCCTGGCTGAAGTAGTATTCGTCCTGCTCGGAGCGGCCCAGCGCGTCGGCGTACGTGCGATAGACGGGGAAGGCGACGAGCAACTGGAACAACGCGCGGCGGATCGAGCCCAAGGGAATGTCGCGGCTGGCCAGGGTGAACCGGGCGATGTGCCAGAGCTGCTGCGCAAGGCCCTCGACGTCGCCGGCGAACAGCGAGGCCAGCACATGTTTGCGCGCCTGGCGGACTTCCTCGGCGAAACCGTCCTGCCGGCCGCTGAGCTCCAACCACAGGTGATGCAACAGCGGCTCGCCACGGGCGTCGTGCAGCAGCTGCGACACCTGGTTCATGAAGTCATAGCCGGTAGTGCCTTGCACCTTCCAGTCCGCCGGTAGCACTTCGCCGGGCCCAAGGATTTTTTCGACGTAGACCGGCGCGCCGCGGGTGGCTCGCCATAGCCGTCGACAGTAGCCGCGCGGATCGGCGAGGCCGTCCACGTGGTCGATGCGCAGGCCGTCGATCAGCCCTTCGTTCATCAGTTGCAGCAGGTAGGCGTGGCTGGCCTGGAACACGTCCGGGTGTTCGGCGCGCAGGCCTACCAGCTCGTTGATGTCGAAGAAACGCCGCCAGTTGATGTCGTCCGCCGCGACCCGCCAGTTGGCCAGGCGGTAATGCTGCTGCTCGATCAGGCGGTGCAGGCTGTGCCAATCCTCGCGGTAGGACGCCAGCAGAGTGGCGAGTCTCCCGCTGTCGGCGAGCGGAGCAGCTGCTTCGCGACAGAGGGCCTGCGCCAGATGGCGACCCAGTGGATGGTGGTGCAACTCGACGAAGCGCGGCGCCAGGGCCAGCAACTCAGGGCATTCGGTGTGGCAGAGGATCATCCCGTAGCTGGAGGGGCAGACCGGGAAGCGTTGCTCGCCGTAGCGCAGCAGGAAGCGGGCGCTGGCGTTGTCGTAATCCAGGTAAATGCGCCCCGAGGTCACCTCGTCGATATAGTCCTCGCCCAGGCACGGCAGCAGCACCTGCTGGTCCAGCAGCGGGTCGTCACTGTGCCAGCGGATGTCGAAGAAGTGTGCGTAGGGACTATCCAGGCCCCACTCGAGTACGTCTTGCCACCAGGGATTGGCGTCGCCGACACGCATGTGGTTGGCCACGGTGTCGACGATCAGTCCCATGCCATTGTGCCGAAGGCCCGCCACCAGCCGGCGCAGTGCCGGCTCGCCACCCAGCTCCTCGCTGATGCGGGTCGGGTCCACGGAGTCGTAACCGTGCATCGAGCCTGGCTGCGCGGCCAGCAGAGGTGAGGCATAGAGGTGGCTGATGCCGAGCCGGGCGAAGTAGTCCAGCCAGGGCAGGGCGTCGTCCAGGGTAAACTCGCGGTGGAACTGCAGGCGAAGGGTGGCGCGGATCTCAGTCATGTTCGCGCCCTCCGTCACGTGCACGACGCAGGCGTTCCAGGCGTGCACGCACTTGCGGGTCATCGAGCATCTCTCCGGCGTTGCGCTCGAAGCGTCGTCGCCAGTTCGGATGCGCATCGCCGGGCCCTGGCAGGTTGGGCTGTTCGGTGCAGGCCAGGGCATCCTCCAGGGGGAGCAGGACCAATGGCGCAGGCGTTGCCCCGAGGAGCTCGATGGCGCCGTCCAGTACCGGGTCTGGCTGGATGTGGTTTTCGCCCAGCGCCCGACGCAGGGCGAACGCTTCGTGCTGGCGAGCGTTGCGCTCGTCGGCAGCGGCTTCGCGGGTGCGCTGGCCGAGCTGTTCGCGCCAGTCGATGTCACGGCCTTTCTGCCAGCCCTCCAGGGTCGGCAGGTCGTGGGTGGTGCTGGTGGCCAGGGCGCTGTCTGGCCACTGTGCCGGTGCGATGAAGCGGCCCTGCTGTTGCTCGAACAGCAGCACACGCATGCCCAGGATGCCCCGCTCGGCCAGTGCCTCGCGCAGTCCCGGTGGCACGGTACCGAGGTCCTCACCGATGACGATTGCCTGGGCGCGCTCGGCTTCCAGGCAGATCAGCCGCAGCAGGTCCTGGATCGGGTAATCGAGGTAGGCGCCGTCCTGCGGCTCCGCACCGGTGGGAACCACCCAGAGTCGGCGCAGGCCAAGGATGTGGTCGATGCGCAGGCCGCCGACATAGCGCAGGTTCGCCCGCAGCATTTCGATGAAGGCGCGGAAGCCGTTGCGCCGCAGGCCGTCCGGGGAGAAGGCGCAAATGCCCCAGTTCTGCCCGGTGCGGTTGAGAATGTCCGGCGGGCAGCCGACGCTGACGCCGGTCAGCAGTTCGTCCTGACGCATCCAGGCCTGACTGCCGGAAGGCTCGGCCCCCACCGCGAGGTCGGCGATCAGGCCGATGCCCATGCCGGCGGCCTTCGCGTCGTTCTGCACCTGCTGCAGGCCGCGGGCGATCAGCCACTGGCCGAACGCCTGTTGGCTGATCGCCTGTTCTTCGTCGACCATGAAATGGCCGAGTTCGGCGCTCCCGGCGTTACGGTAAGCCTCGGGCCAGAAGCGCCAGTCCTGGCCGTCGCCAGCTTCGACCCGGCGCAGCTGCAGGACCTGGAAGCAGCAATGCTGCAACAATTCGGCGCCACCGAGCTGGCGGAACGCGAGGAAATCGTCGTGCAGTTCGCCAGCCTCGTGCTGGAACTGTCCGTAGAGCTGCGCCAGCAGTCGGTCTCGCAGGTGGGCGACACCCAACCAATCGATCAGCGGTAGCGCTTGCAGCCGCGCCAGCTCGGCTTCCAGCCCGGCGCCAGCCACCGCCTGGCGCACCGGTTCGTCGCCCAGCACAAGGCTCGGCGCGGCGTAGAGTTCGTTGAACAGCAGCCGGCTGGACGGGGAATACGGGCTATAGATCTCCCGTGATGCCGGGAACATCGCGTGCACCGGGCTGATGGCGATGGCATCCGCACCTTGTCCGGCTGCCGCACGGACCAGCTGGGCGAGGGCGGCGATGTCGCCGGCACCACCGTCCTGCTCGCGGCGCAGGGAATACAGCTGCGCGGCAAGGCCCCAGACGCGCTGCCGTCCACCGCAGTACTGTGCCACCGACGGACAACGCGGGGGCGCCACGGCCAGGATGATCTCCCGCTCGCCCAGATGCAGCGGGTAGTAACCAGCGTGTTCGATCGCGGGTATCTGACCGTGTTCGTCGACGCGGCCTTCGCCGTGCCCGCTGTCGTCCTCGTTGAACAGTTTGTAGCGAGTCCCGGGTGGCACCGGAACGGCAATCGGCTGGCCACGGTCGGCGGTGATCAGCGGCGGCAGTTCTGCGCGGCGCTGCTCCAGCGCATCCAGGCTCTGGCGAATCTGCTCCGGGCTCTGCGCCGCAAAGCCGAGCGCTTCCAGCACAGCGCGCTGTACCTCGGCGGTCAGCCGCTGCGGTCGGTTGTCGGCATCCATCCAGTCGATGGCCAGGCCCGCTTCGCCTGCCAGGCGTTCCAGCTGCGCATCGCTCATCAGGTTGTCTCCAGGCTGGCGACCAGCGCGGCGGCGCCCAACCAGCCGTGGCGGTAGTGCGCCACACCCTGGCCACAGCAGAACAACACCTGGGCGCCTTCGCCCGGCGGTTCGATGGCGACGTCGTCCGAGCCGAGGTTGAGGTCGATGCGCCAGAGGCTGCCGTCGCCGAGCCGCCATTTCGCGCTCAGTGCACGCTCGGCCAGCGGTTGCGCATCCAGTGCGCAGCTGCCGGGCAGGCGGGGTGTCAGCCAGCGCTGGCGCAGCTCCAGCAACTGCCGGTAGTGTGCACGCCAGGTGTCATCACCCTGCTCGGGTCGAGGCCGGGAGGCCACGAAGGTCTGGTAGTCATTGGGATCGGGAATCCAGGCGGCTGCGCCCGGTGAGGAAAATCGACTGAAGCGCCGGAACTCTTCGCGTCGGCCTTCGGTGACAGCCCGCGCCAACTCCCCCTGATAGTCGGTGAAGAACAGGAAGGGCTGCTGCTCGCCCCATTCCTCGCCCATGAACAACATCGGCACCATGGGGCCGAGCAGTACCAGTGCACTGGCGGCGCGCAACGGATCCCGGTGGGCGAGGGTGGTGAGGCGCTCGCCCAGCGCTCGGTTGCCGACCTGGTCGTGGTTCTGCAGAAAGGCTACGAAGGCTTGTGGACTGAGCTGGCCGCTGGGTTCACCGCGCGCGATGCCGCGGTAGTCAGTCTCGCCCTGGAAGGCGAAGCCCTCGCGCAAGCAGCGGCACAACTGCTCGATCGGGGTGTGCGAGTAGTCGACGTAGTAGGCCTCGTCCTCCCCGGTGAGCAGGACGTGCAGGCAGTGGTGCAGGTCGTCGTTCCACTGGGCATCGAATCCACGCTCGCCCTGCAGCAGGCTGGCCTCGTTGTTCTCGTTCTCCACGATCAGGTGCAGCTCACGGCCTTCGGCGGCCTGGTGGGCGCGTTCGGCCAGTTCTCGCAGGAAGTCCTTGTCGGAGATGGCGTGCACGGCATCGATTCGCAGGCCGTCCACGCGGTACTCGCGCACCCACATTTCGGCGTTGCCAATGAAGAACTCGCGCACCGCCGGATGACGGAAGTCGATGGCCGGCCCCCAGGGCGTCTGCTGGTCGGCGCGAAAGAAGGCGCTGGCGTAGTGGCCAAGGTAATTGCCCTGCGGGCCGAAGTGGTTGTAGACCACGTCGACAAACACCATCAGTCCCAGACCGTGGGCCGTGTCGATCAGTCGACGCAGGTTATCCGGGTCGCCATAGGCGCAGGAGGGGGCGTACGGCAACACGCCGTCATAGCCCCAGTTGCGCCGGCCGGGGAAGGCATTGAGCGGCATCAGCTCGATGGCGGTGATGCCCAGCGCCGCCAGCTCTTCCAGTCTTCCCTGGAGTGCGGAGAAGCCGTCGAACAGTCCGACATGGACTTCGTAGATCACCGTTTCGTGCCAGGGCCGGCCGCGCCAGTCCGGGTACTGCCAGCGATAGGCGCCGGGATCGACCACCCGGCTTTCGCCTTCAACGCCGCCGGCCTGGTCCCGCGAGGCGGGGTCGGCCACCAGCAGTTCGTGGTCGATGCGGTAGCGGTAGGTCTGCCCGACGATGGACGGCACCTCGGCGCTGAACCAGCCATCATCGGTCTTTTCCAGGTCGTGGCGTTTGCCACCCCCCAGTTCCACCTCCACTCGCTGTGCAGTTGGCGCCCACAACGAAAACCGCACCTTGCCATCCGGCAGGATCACCGCGCCGTGCTGCAACGTCATCGCACGGCCTGCGCCGGCACCCGTTGAAGCAGGCGCTGGTAGAGGGACGTATAGGGACGCACGGCTTCGGCCCAGGGCAGCGGCGACTCCATGGCCTTGCAGCGCATCGCGTGCAGCAGTTCGGGGTAACGGTAGATGTTCAGTGCGCGGCGAACGGCGTCGAAGTAGCTTGCCGGGGTTTCGTCGCGGAACAGCAGGCCTGTGACGCCATCGATGATGGTGTCGGCCAGTCCGCCCGTATGCCGGGCGATGGGCAGAGAGCCAAAGCGCTGGGCGTACATCTGACTGAGGCCGCACGGCTCGTAGCGCGAGGGCATGAGCAGGAAGTCACTGGCAGCGTAGATGCGTCGCGCGGTGGTCTCGTCGAAACCGACCTGCACGCCGACCCGGCCCGGATAGCGCTCGGCCAGATCGCGCATCGCCTGCTCCAGCTCCGGCTCGCCGCAACCGATGGACACCAGCCGGCCACCGGCGGCAACCATCTCGTCGGCGATCGCCAGGGTCAGGTCGATACCCTTCTGGTGGACGAGGCGCGAGACCACCGCAAACAGCGGGCCGCGTCCAGGGAGCAGGCCGAACTGCTTCTCGACGTACTCGGCATTGCGGCGCTTGCCGGCCAGGCGCGTGGCATCGAAGCCTTCGATCAGGTGCGGGTCGGTCAGCGGGTCCCAGCCTGCGTCGATGCCGTGAGTGATGCCGCTGAGTTGGCCGCGATCACGGCGCTGTGCAAGCACGCCGTGCATGCCGCAGCCGAACTCCGAACCCGTGATCTCACGGGCATAGGTTTCGCTCACCGTGGTGATGTGACTGGCATGGCTGATGCCGGCCTTGAGGAACGACAGCTTGCCGTAGAACTCCATGCTGCCCGGTGACCCCGCGGCATCGGGCAGGCCCAGCTCGGTGCAGCAGCTCAGCGGACAGGAACCCTGGTAGCCAAGGTTGTGGATGGTCAGGACGCTGGGTGTGGCCTGACCGCGCCAGGCCATGTAGGCAGGAGCCAGCGCGGTGGGCCAGTCATTGACATGGAGCAGATCCGGGTGCCACGCCAGCTCGCTCATGCCGGCAGCGATGTCGGCGGCGGCCAGGCTCAGGCGAGCGAAGCGGATGTGATTGTCAGCCCATTCGTGGCCGTTCTGGTCGACATAGGGCGTGCCGGGGCGGTCGTACAACTCGGGGCAGATCACTGCGTACACCACCAGCCCGTCGGCCAGCTTCAGCTCACCGATATCGCAGGCCGGCAGCGCGGCGAGACCCGGCAGGCGCCCGACGATCTCGCAGGCAATCGCGCCCTTGAGTACCTGCGGATAGCCAGGGATCAGCACTCGGATATCGTGGTCGGCGAGCAGTGCGCGGGGCAGGGCGGCTGAGACGTCGCCCAGGCCGCCGGCCTTGACGAAGTCGCTGAATTCCGAGGTGGCGAAGAGTATCCGTTTGCGCCCTTGGGGTGGCGTACCATCGGCCGAGGGAATAGCAGTGAGGTTGACTGTGGCTTCTTCCAGGCGCACATCGGCCAGCTGGTTGCGCATCGGTAACTCCTCGTTTTCGTCAGGGGGACTGGCGTTTCCTGCCAACCCCGTGGTTCTCCGTGGTGTGTGTCCTGTCCTGTGGGGGACCTGCCCCCAACGAAAGACGCTTTGCATTTCTGCCGACGCGCGCTACCGACGTGGCGGAAACCCGGTTGGCGCGGGAGCCGCTCTGATCAGGGCATCAGGCAGGGCAGAAGGTGTGGCCGAAAACACGGCGGCCGACAGGCATTACTGCAAGCAGGGTCCGTACCAGCCTTCGATATCGGCGTAACTAATTGATCGACAAGGCAATTCAGAAGCGAGCGTGGCGATGTGCAACCAGCAGAATGCACGATGGGCCTCTGCGCCGGTTGCAATACGCCCTGCCGCTACGCTTCGCGGCGGGGGTTGCGCTTGCCCTTGTAGTCCAGCTCCTGGGCGCGCTCGACGGGCAGCGAATGGCCGAGATGCTCCTCGGCCATCTGCCAATGGCGAGCGGCCTGGCCGGTTGGTTTGCCTTCGGCGACCCACAGGTCGTAGGCCTTCTGGCGGATCTGTGCTTCCCGGTCCTGATCGCTGCGGCTCTGATTCATGGTCGGCTCCAGCAGTTCGTCATCTGTGTAGAACCGATGACCGCTCTGTCAGTCAGGTTGTTCATACAGCCTGACCGAGGGACGTTCCATGAACGATGCCGATCGCCCACGACTGCTCGTGGCCTGCTCGCTCGACCCGGATGCGCAGCCCGCCGACCGCCAGACCCATGAGGCGCTGAGCGCCTGGCTGGCGCAGATACAGGGCCTGGATTTCCGCGCCGAGCCGCCCTCGCACCGGCAGCCGGGCCAGCAGTTCTATTGGGTACCCGACGCTACGGTGGTGGGTCGCGACCAGGCAGGGGAGTTTGGCATCCATGGCCCTATGGACCTCTTCGGGGGGTATGTCCCATACGGTTTTCAGGCGGGCAAGGCCATTGTCCATCCGCTCTTCGATCGACCAACCCTGACCCCGCGCGGCTGGAGCGACGCATTTGCCGAGCGGGTCAAGCCGCTGGTGCTCGATGGCCACAGCGTGTTCTGCCACCACGACGCCGTGCGCTGCACCAGCGCCCGTCTGCAGCGAGGGCCGCAGCGACTGAAGCCGGCAGGCAGCCGAGGCGGGCAGGGCCAGCAGGTCGTGGCGGACACGGCGCAACTGGCAGAAGCCCTGGCTCGCTATGGGGACGGTGATTATCACGAAGGACTGGTGATCGAGGACGATCTCGACGAGCCGCAGACCCACAGTGTCGGCCAGGTGATGATCAATGGCGTTCTGCTCAGCTATCACGGCGTCCAGCAGCACAATCGCAACCCCCGTGGCGAGCTCGTTTACGGTGGAAGCGACCTGCTGGTGGTGCGCGGCAACTTCGACTGCCTGCTCGCGTTGGACCTGGTGGAGTCGGTGAAATTGGCGATCCAGCAGGCGGTACAGTTCGACCGCGCCGCGCACCAGTTGCTGCCGGCCTTTTACGCTTCGCGACGCAACTATGACGTCGCCCAGGGCCTGGACGTCCGCGGCCAGCGTTGCTCCGGCGTGCTGGAGCAGTCCTGGCGCATCGGCGGGGCCAGCGGGGCGGAACTGGCGGCGCTGGAAGCCTTCGTCGCCGATCCGGCGGTGTGCGTGGTGCGCGCCTCGACGTTCGAAATCTTCGAGGACAAACCCCTGCCGGACAACGCTCGCGTGCTCTATCGCGGACCGGACGAGCACGGCGATTTCCTCATGAAGTACGCAATGGTGGCGCCTTATGTCTTCCCGTGACGAGCTGTTTTCCCGTGAGTTTTCCAGTGACGAACGCATCGATATCGATGTCGGCAGCCTGCGCCTGCAGGGCAATTTCCTCAGCCCGCGCACCCATGTGCCGGGCGTGCTCTTCGTGCACGGCTGGGGAGGCAGCCAGGAGCGCGATCTCAATCGAGCCCGGGGCATCGCCGGGCTTGGCTGCGTCTGCCTGACTTTCGATCTCGCCGGCCACGGCGCGGGCGAAGCGCTGCAGGCATCCATTACCCGCGAGGACAACCTGCGCGACTTGCTGGCCGCCTACGATCGGTTGGCGGCGCATCCGCGAATCGATTCGAGCGCCATCGCTGTGGTCGGCACCAGCTACGGCGGCTATCTCGCGGCGATCCTCACCGAGTTGCGCGCCGTGCGATGGCTGGCCCTGCGCGTGCCGGCGATCTACCGCGACGAGGACTGGGACGTGCCCAAGCGCGAACTGCCTCGGGATGACCTGATGGCTTATCGCTCCAGCCTGATTCCGCCGGCCAGCAACCGCGCTCTGAAGGCCTGTTCCGCATTTCACGGTGATGTGCTGCTGGTGGAGTCCGAACACGACAGCTACATCCCGCACCCGACCATCATGAGTTACCGCGCAGCCTTCCAGCGCACGCACTCGCTGACGCACCGGATCATCGACCAGGCCGATCATGCGCTGAGCAGCGAGACGTCCCAGGCGGCCTACACCGACATCCTGGTGCGCTGGATCACCGAGATGGTGGTCGGCGAACGGGCCAACCGTCTGGTTGTCGGCTGATCGTCAGGGCACCGCGAGTCCATCAAGGAATTCACCGAAACCCCGCCGAGCGCGGCAGTCCCTGCGGGCGCTGGTGGTGACGCACGTCTGGTGTGTCCAGACGATGCGCGCACCGCTGCGCTCCAGGTCGCGGACGAGGTGCACGTCCTCCTCCGACGCAAGCGGGCGGAAGCCGCCTGCTCGCTGGTAAGCGCGGGCACAGACGCCCAGGTTTGCCCCATGGATATGGCGGTGGTCCTCGATGTACTGGTAATGACTTTCGTAGATCAGGCGAACCTGATCGGCGCGCGGCGACCAGTCGGCAACACGAACGGTGCCGCAGACCGCCTCGGCGCCGAAGGCCAGTTGGCGCACCAGCCAGTCGCCGTCGACGCTGCTGTCGGCGTCGGTGCATGCCAGCCAGCGGGCTCCCAGTTCCAGCAGATGAGCTGCTCCGGCGCGGCGGGCATGGCCAACGTTGCGCTCGTCGACTCGAAGCACAGCGGCACCCCATGCGCGCGCGACGGCTTCGCTGCCGTCGGTACAGGCGTCCAGCACGACAAGGATGCACACCGCTTCCTCGTTCAGCGCCGGGTGCCGTGCCGCCTGTTGCAGCGACGCCAGACAGGTGCCGAGCAGTTCCGCTTCGTTATGCGCCGGTACCAGTACCCCGATCATGCCGCAGCCTCGTCGAACCACAGCTCCAGGCGAAAATCCGGCTCGACATGGCTGATCCTGGGTGCAGCAGCCATTGCCCGTTCCAGGCATTCATGCACCGCATCGCCCGCGAGTGCGCAGCCCTCTATGGGATGGCGCCAGTGACAGGCGACCAGCACACCTGCGGGCCCCAGACTGGCCGCCGCGCGTTGGCAGAGGGTGGCCCAGTCGCCCGGCGCCAGGTAATAGCCCATCTCGCCCAGGACGATCAGGTCGAAACGTTGCTGCGGCCACTCGGCCGGCAGGCAGTGCCTGGCCAGACGCACCTGTTCCAGCCCAGCCAGGCGCCGGCGGGCGAGGGCGAGTGCCTCGGCGCTGAAGTCGCTGCATAGCAGCGAGTCGACCCGGCCGGCGAGTTCGGCGCTGGTCTCGCCATTGGCGCAGGCCGGCTCGTAGCCGCTGGCAAAGCGTGAACGTGGCAGGCTGGCAAGGATCAGATCGCGCTTGCGGCGCTCGTACCACGAGGAGCGGAACGACCAGGGATCCGGATTGCCACGGTACATAGCGTCGAAATGCTCGGAAGTCAGTGATCTCACAGGAAGTACACCTCGAAGGGTTGCAGCAGGGTCTCCAACAGGCGCGCATCGAGGATCGGCCGGGGACCTTCGAGCTGGCTGGCATGGGCATGGACCGCCCGTCGCTTGCGTTGTAGCGCCGCGTCGTCAAGATCCAGCCGGTGCGCCCTGGCCCAGGGCAGGCGCGGGTCACCCGGCACGGCCCAGTGCCAGGCCCAGATCGGCGCTTCGATGTGGCGCGCGCCGCAGCGGGAGGCAAGCTGGGCGCAGGCCAGTCCCGCGGCCTCGTGGTCGCGGTGGCCATCGCCGCGCCAGGTGCTGATCAGCCGGTCATCCGGTCGTATCCAGTCGGCCAGCATCTCTGCCAGGGTGTCGGCGTGTACGCCACTGTCCGGCAAGTGCAGGCGTTGCCATTGCCATGCGGGCCGACCGAGACCCAGTTCGGCCAGCGCCTGACGGCTTTCTTCCAGCCGCGTGGCGCGCAGGCGCTGCGGTGTCCAGTGTGGTGAATCCGGGTGACTGCCTTCGCCGTCGGTGACGGAGATCAGCAGTCCCTCGCTATCGCCGGCGAGACTGGCCAGCAGCCCTCCACACGCCAGCACTTCATCATCGGGATGCGGTGCAACCACCACCAGCCGCCGGCCCGACGGCAAGAGTTCGCGGTGGCTGATGCGCGGAAGCCGGTCCAGTTGCAGGCTGGCACGCCACGCCGAGGCAGGCGTACCGGCCGTTCCGGCGATCAGGTCGACGGCCTCGCTCACAGCGCCCACCGTTCCTGGCGCTGGTTGGCCAGGTGCAGCCCGAGGTGCGCCAGGTCCCGCTCGCCGTGGCTCTGTCGGAGAAACACCGGCAGGTCGGCGGCAAGCCGGGCGAAGCGCCTGTCTCGGCAGAAGGGTGTGGCGCCCAGGGCATGGCCGACGTGCCACTGCACCGCCTCGACCGCGCCTTCGACCTGGGCACGTACGCGGCGCGCGGGCAGTTCAGCGTTGGCCTCCGGGTTGTCGTCGATCCAGTTGGCGCACTCGCGCAGTGCGCCCGCGGCGCCTGCCAGGGCAGCATCCACTGCGCCCAGGTGAGCCATGGCGTGCGGGTCGTCGGGCCGGCCATTGCGCAGGTAGCTGGCCAGGCGGCTGGCGGCGCCGTACCAGCAAGCGGCTATACCGGCGCCGCCGTGCCAGAAACCGGGGCGCTGCAGGTAGGCGCGCGGAGACCCCACGCAGCGCGCCTGCGCCCCGTCGAAATCAACCGTGGCGCTTCGGGTTGCCGCCATGCCGACGGCGTTCCAATCGCCATCGCCAATCGTCACGCCTGCCTGGTTCAGACTCACGGCAATCAGTTGGGGACGATCCTGCTCATCCTTGGCGGTCACCAACGCGTGCTCCACCAGGGCGGCACCCGAACACCAGGATTTGCTGCCGCTGATGCGCACGAACCCTGCCTCGTGGTCGACGATCTTCACGCAGGCTCCCGGCGGCTCGGCAGCCCAGACCGCCCAGGTGCCGGGACGGATTTCACCCTCCAGTTCGTCAAGGATGGCCAGCGCATCGGTATGCCCCTCGTACAGCTTGAGCAGCGACAGATCGCTGCCGGCGACCGCCGCCAGTGCCTGCCAGCGCCGCAGCGTGGCGCCGCTGCCCGGGCCCGGCAACTGGTCCAGGCCGCTGTCGCTCAGGTGGCGCAGAGCCTTGCCGAGTGTGGCTTGCCGCTGGTCGGTGTCGAGCGGGAGTTCGAAGTCCTGGAGCAGGTCGCACAGTGTATTCAGGCCGTCCTGGGTCATGGCGATGTCCGATGGTGAGGGGCTTACTCATCCGGACAGGCTTTGCCGCGCTTGGGTTCAAAGCCTCTGCGAGCCGTTCGTAGGGAAGCCGGCCACGGTGAAAGACAGGCCTCGCCGTTGACGAATTGTTCTGAACCCGTCCCGCCAGAGCCTGTCGGTCGAGACAGGGGCGCAATGCCTGCGCCGCCGCGAATCCAATGGAGGAGCGCATGTCCCAGACCGTCGCCGACCAACTGCTCGAACGCCTCACCCAATGGGGCGTACACCGCGTCTTCGGCTATCCCGGGGACGGCATCAACGGGATCATGGGCGCTTTTGGCCGGCACGCCGACGACTTCGACTACATCCGCGTGCGCCATGAGGAAATGGCTGCTTTCATGGCGGGTGCCCACGCCAAGTTCACCCGTGAAGTAGGCGTCTGCCTGGCGACCTCCGGGCCGGGCGCCATCCATCTGCTCAACGGCCTTTACGACGCGCGCATGGACCATCAACCGGTGCTGGCCATCGTCGGCCAGCAGGCGGTGACTTCCCTCGGCAGCGACTACCAGCAGGAAGTTGACCTGCACACGCTGTTCCGCGACGTGAGCAATTACGTCGAGACCGTGGCCAATCCGAGCCAGTTGCTCCACGTGCTCGATCGGGCGTTGCGGGTCGCCTGCAGCGAGCGTCAGGTCGCGACCGTGATCATTCCCAACGACGTGCAACAGATGCCTGCGGAGAAGCCGCCGCACAAGCATGGCCATGTCTATTCGGGAGCCGGCTTCATTGCACCGCGGCCCTACGCTCGCGAGGAAGAGCTGGTGGCCGCCGCGGACATCCTCAATGCCGGGCGCAAGGTCGCCATCCTCGTCGGTGCGGGTGCGCTGGGTGCTCACAAGGAAGTCGAGGCGGTGGCGGAG
Organism: Pseudomonas sp. BB438; assembly: GCF_057180225.1. NCBI lineage: Bacteria > Pseudomonadati > Pseudomonadota > Gammaproteobacteria > Pseudomonadales > Pseudomonadaceae > Pseudomonas > Pseudomonas sp. BB438. The sequence continues at coordinate 3,467,394 of NZ_CM170001.1, read as the reverse complement.
GCGCTTTCTGCGGGAGTCGCCAAGGCGCTGCTGGGCAAGATGGTGGTCGCCGACGACCTGCCGTACGTGACCGGCTCGATCGGTCTGCTCGGCACCCGTGCCAGCGCCGAGCTGATGGAGCGCTGCGATACGCTATTGATGATCGGCACTACCTTTCCCTACAGCGAGTTCCTGCCCCGGCCGGGGCAGGCCAGGGCGGTGCAGATCGACCTGCAGGCGCGCAACGTCAGCATGCGTTACCCCATCGACCAGGTGCTGCTGGGCGACGCCGGGGAAACCCTGCAGCGCCTGTTGCCGCTGCTCAAGCCCAAGCGCCATGGAACCTGGCGCATTCGCATCGAGAAGGCGGTGGAGGACAGCTGGCAGGCATTGCGCGAGCAGGCGATGAAGCCTGCCGAACCGATCAACCCGCAGCGGGTGTTCTGGGAGCTTTCGCCGCTGTTGCCAGACGATGTGATCCTGGCGGGCGACAGTGGCTCCCACACCAACTGGTATGCCCGCGACCTGCGTGCGCGTCCCGGCATGCTCGGCTCACTTTCCGGCAAGTTGGCCAGCATGGGCAGCGGCGTACCCTACGCGCTCGCGGCCAAGCTGGCGCACCCCGAGCGTCCGGTGATCGCCATGGTCGGCGATGGCGCCATGCAGATGAACGGCAATGCCGAACTGGTGACGGTCAAGCAGTACCACAACCGCTGGAAGGACAACCCAACCTTCATCGTGCTGGTGCTCAACAACGGCGACCTCAACCAGGTCACCTGGGAGCAGCGTGCTCTGGCTGGCGACCCGGAGTTCGCCGCCGCCCAGGAGGTCATCGACTTTCCCTATGCGCACTATGCGGAGCTGCTGGGTTTTCGCGGCATCCGCGTGACCGACCCCACGCATCTGGCCGCGGCCTGGCAGGAGGCCTTCGAGGCCGATCGCCCGGTGCTGCTGGAGGTGCTCACCGACCCTGACGTGCCACCACTGCCCCCGCACATCAGCTTCGAGCAGGCGCGCAACCTGCTCGGTGCCTTGCCCGGCGACCCACGCCGCTGGGGCGTGCTGCGCCAGAGCGCCCGGCAGTTGCTGGCACGCAAATGATCCAACCCGAGCTGATCCCACCAGAGGAGAGCGCACCATGAACAAAACCAAACTCGCCCGTCCCTTTGCCGCCGTCCTGCTGGCCTGGCTGTCCGTCGGACTGCTTCCGGCCTACGCCGCCGAGGCGACCAACCAGGTACCGACCAACGAAAAACCCCACGGCCAGAGCCCTGGCCAGGCGCCCACACCGCCGGCCGCGCAGCAGAAACAGAAGGATGAGGGGCGCACCGATGACAACAGCCAGGTGCAATCCCAGGAGAGCAAGGACAAGCAGAAGAGCAAGAGCCACGACAATACCCAGAAGAAAGGCACTACCCCCGACGCGTATTGAGCCGGGTGTGCATCGCAAGCGATCGCGGCCGGAGGGCGCCCCTGTCTCCCGGCCACGATATTTATGAACTCGCCGTACGGGCGCCGCCTCTACCGTACCGGTACGCCCATCGTGGAGAGCGCAGCATGACCCTTCCTCGAACTGTTCCCACCAATAAACCCAACAGTCGGAATCTCAAGGTCCTGGAGAAACCGACGCCGCCGCGCAAAGTCACCATCACCGTCCCTGAGCGCACTGCCCATGTCGAGCGCGACGAGTAAATCCTCCACTGAGAAAAAGAACGGCGCCAGCTTCTCGCGCTTCGCCCAGGCCCTGTCGCAATGGGCGGGGCGTCCACTGACCTTCGCCCTGGCTTGCGTGCTGCTGGTGGGGTGGGCGCTGAGCGGGCCGTTCTTCCATTTCAACGATACCTGGCAACTGGTGATCAATACCTCGACCACCATCATCACCTTCCTCATGGTGTTCCTCATCCAGAGCACCCAGAACCGCGACACCGACGCACTGCACATCAAGATCGACGAACTCCTGCGCACCACCCATCACGCCCACCGCGTGCTCATGGGGCTGGACGACATGGGCAGCGAAGAACTGCAGAAGCTGCGCAAGACCTACGAGGAAATGGGCGAGGAGCACAACGCCGCGGAAGGCTCGCCGCAGAAGGTCGCCACCCAGGAAGAGCAGGAAGAGCGCAATCCGGGGCACTGAGAACCGGCCATTCGTCGCGACGCCCGGCTCAGCGCGAATCATCGGGTCAAGGGTCGCGCCAGGGGGGCAGATGCACGAGATCGTCGGCGCGCAGATTGGCGCCGAAGCCTGTCAGTGGACCGTGCGCTCCTGAACGTGCACTCAGGGATAGACCGTTGCGACGGAAACTTCGAACGTTCGCCGCGATTGTCTTTCCACCGAACGACAGCCACCAATGAGGAGGACATATCATGAGAGACCACGCCCGAAGCGACCGCTCGGCCGAGCGCAGCGCCATGGCCGTACGCGAGATCATGAGCCGCGAGGTCCGCACCATTTCACCGGACACCACGCTGCAGGAGGCTGCGCTGTTGATGCGGCAGGTCGATGTCGGCGCCTTGCTGGTGAACGACAACGACCACCTCAGCGGCATTCTCACTGACCGGGACCTGGTCGTGCGCGCGCTGGCGGACGGCCTGAACCTCAGCACGCCGGTGAGCGAAGTGATGAGCGGGGATGTCTGCTACTGCTTCGACGACGAATCCGTCGACCACGTGGCGAAGAACATGGCGCAGATCGAGAAGCGCCGCCTCGCCGTGGTCAACCGCGAGAAGCGCCTGGTGGGCATCGTCTCGCTGGCCAACGTGGCCAGCTGCAATGCCGACAAGCTCAGCGCCAATCTCCTGCGCTCGGTGGCGCGGGCGCATTGATCCGCCGCAAACACAACCCATCCGCGAGCAGAACGCCCGGCGGCGTCCTGCTCCAGAGGAGACATAGCCATGACCGATAATCTGCAAGGCAGGAACGTCCTGATCATCACCGCCAACACCGGCATCGAACGCGATGAACTGCTCGAACCGATGCGCGCGCTGAAAGCCCAGGGCGCCACCGTCACCCACGCCAGCGTGAAGGGCGGCCCGGCGCAGACCTGGGTGCAGGACAGCGAGAAGGACGTCCAGGTGGACTCCGACACGAAGATCGAGGGCCTCAAGGCCGGCGACTACGATCTGCTGGTCATCCCCGGCGGCACGGTGAATGCCGACACCCTGCGCCAGGACACTGACGCGCAGCGGCTGGTCAGGGCATTCAGCGAGGCTGGAAAACCCATCGCCGCCATTTGCCACGGACCCTGGCTGCTGATCGATGCCGGTGTGGTCTCCGAGAAGTCACTGACGTCCTATGCCAGCGTGCGCACCGACCTGGTAAACGCCGGCGCCGACTGGCGCGACGCCCAGGTGGAAGTCTGCCCGGCCAAGGGCTGGACCCTGATCACCTCGCGCACCCCCGATGATCTGAAGGCATTCAACGAGGCGCTGGGCGAAGCGCTCAGGGTCGCATGATCGAAGCTACGTGACGGAATGCGATCACCCCAGGCCTGATGACTGGTGCGCCACACAGGATCAGGGCGAGATCGGATCGCTCGCCGGGAAGGTTTCTTCCAGGGCGTGATCAATGCGGGCTTCGGAAACCGTCGAATCTGCCACGCCAGGGGAGGGCACCACGGCGGCCAGTTCGGAACGCAACGGTTCCAGCACGGGCTTGTTCAACGCTGCCTTCACCTGGCAATGCCCGCTCAGACCGCGCTTGGCCGCCAGAACTCCAGCCCCCACGCGCACCCAGCCGCCCAGCCCGCCACGTCGTACTCCCAGGCCGATAGCAGCAATACCTGCGGCGATGGAGGCCGCGCGTTCCCATCCGCTCAGATTCTGTTCGCTCATGTCACTCTCCTGCTGCTGAATTTCAAGGCGCCAGTGCACCCGGTATTGCATAGGCAGATGTCCGGGAGGTTTGGTTCGAGTTGACTCGCAGACGGTCGACCCGCCTGTCGCACCGCAGGCATCTGATCGGGCGGGGCGGCTGTCGCGGCAGGCCGGGAACGATGATTCCCCTGAACTCGCTTGCTGCCAGGCCAGTCCATTGCCAGAGAACCTTCGGAGGCGAGGATGAAAAGGCGCTACCGCGTGCCCCTGGCAAGCATCCTGGCGATCATGCTGTTGCTGCTGATCGCGCATATCGCGTTGCCTTACGTGATCCGCGACTACCTCAACGGCAAGCTGGAGCGCATGGGCGACTACCACGGCCAGATCGCCGACGTGGACCTGGCGCTCTGGCGCGGTGCGTATCGGATCAACGGGCTGAAGATCGTCAAGGTCAGCGGCAAGGTGCCGGTACCGCTGCTGGACGCCCCGGTCATCGATCTCGCCGTAAGCTGGCATGCGCTGTGGCATGAGCATGGGATCGTGGCGCGGGTGGTGTTCCTGCGTCCGGAGCTGAATTTCGTCGATGGTGGAGGCCGCCAGGAGTCGCAGAGTGGCGCCGGAACCAATTGGCACGAGCAACTGGAAAAGCTGCTGCCGATCACTCTCGATGAGCTGCGCATCGAGGACGGCCGTATCCGCTTCCACAACTACCAGTCCAAACCACCCGTGCACCTGACCGCCAGCGCGGTCGAAGCGAGCCTGTACAACCTCACCAACGTGGCCGACGACAAAGGCGAGCGAGTGGCGCGTTTCGAAGGCCGAGCCCGACTGTTCGACCAGGCACCCATGGAGGTCGAGGCATCATTCGACCCCTTCACCGATTTCGAGGACTTCACGCTGCGCCTGCGCGCCAGCGATGTGGAGCTGCGTCGGGTCAACGACTTCGCTTCGGCTTACGGAAAATTCGACTTCAATCGTGGCCACGGCACCCTGGTGATCGAGGCCCGGGCGGACGGGGGCCGCCTGAGCGGCTACATCAAGCCGCTGCTGCGCGATGTCGATGTGTTCAACTGGCAGCAGGATGTGGAGGAGAAGGACAAGGGGCTGTTCCGTTCGATCTGGGAAGCCCTGGTCGGTGGTGGCGAGACCGTGCTGAAGAACCAGCGCAAGGACCAGTTCGCGACCCGTGTGGATCTGAGCGGCAATATTCACCGCCAGGACATCAGCGCCTTCCAGGCCTTTCTCGGCATCCTGCGCAACGCGTTTATCCAGGCGTTCAACGCCCGTTACGAGCGTTCGGCGCCCGACGACTGAAATTGCCCCGCTAATGGCTGGTGCCGCGGGGCGCGTCTTCTCCGCGCTGCGCAACGAACGCTCCCCGAGCAGGATCGCGCAGATCGCCAACAACTCCGACAGTGTGTAGCTCGCGCACCGGGAAGGCGAAATCGACGCCCAGCTCCTGCATGCCGCTGAGCAAGCTCAGGTTGATCCGCTGCTGCACGTCCATGTACCGGTTGTAGTCAGCCGTCTGCATGATGTAGACGACCTCGTAGAGCAGGCGGCTCTCGGCGAAGGAGAAGAAATGCGCGCGGTCGAACGTTGCCTCGTCGATATCGTCGATGATCTGCCGGACCCGCTCGGCAACCGCCTTGGCCTCCTCCGCCGAGGTCCGGTAGCTGATGCCGAACTGGAACACGATGCGGCGGGTGTTCATCCGCTTGTAGTTGTGCAGCGTCTGCTTGAGCAGTTCGGCATTCGAGCAGACGATCTGCTCGCCGCTCAGACTGCGGATGCGCGTGGTCTTCAGGCCGATGTGCTCGATGGTCCCGGCCACGTCACCGAACACCACGAAGTCGCCGATCTCGAAGGGTTTGTCGAAGCCGATCGACAGCGAGGCGAAGATGTCGCTGAGGATGGTCTGCACCGCCAGCGCCACGGCGATGCCGCCGACGCCGAGGCTGGCGATCAGCGCGGTGATGTCCACGCCAAGGTTGGCCAGGATCGACAGCAGCATCACGGCCCAGACCACCACCAGCACCACCACCGAGACAATCGTTGCCATCACCGGGTTCTGGATGCCGCCGAAGCGCGAGCGGGACAGGTTGTGCGTCCACAGGCGCACACAGGCATCCAGCCACCAGGCGACCTGCAGCGCGAGCACGACGAACCAGGCGTGTGACAGGGCTGCGCCCCAGTTGTCTGGGAGGGTGGTGAGCTTGAGGGCGAGCATCAAGGCGAAGACGAAGACCAGCACGTTGCTGGTGCGTCCGGCGATTGCCGCGGCGTAGCGCGCCCATTGACTGGTACGCCCTTCGAGGCGCTTGCGCGCCAGGCTGATGAGAAAGCGCAGGATGAGAAACCCCGCGGCGGCGGCCGCCACTACCAGCAGCAAACGTCCGAGCTGGCTGAGGTCCAGCCAGGCATACAGCGACTCCATGGTGACTCCTTATCGCGAATGACAGGAGTAGGTTTGGGGACAGTCACGAGGTAGAAGTTCAGCTTCGACGCATGAGCGGTGGCGTCACGCAGAAACGCAGCGGGAGGGCAGGCACCCTCCCGCGTGCCCCTCACTGGGGCTCAGTGCCAGAACAGCGCGATCAGGATGATGATCGGGATCGGTACGCCGAGGAAGTAGAGGAGGATCGAGCGCATGGTGAGTCTCCTGTCAGCGAATGGAGTGGGTGTGGGGGGTGGAGTGCACGTGCTGGGCGACCAGCAGGTCGGCGTCACGGCGACGGCCGCCGTGGATGGCCATGAAGCTGGCGAAGAACGCACCGCACAGCAGGGCGGCGAACATCCACAAGGCCGAGCCGGCTGCAACCTTGCGGGCAGTGTCGGCGGCCTGTAGCGCCTGTTGTTTGGCCTCCTGTGCCTGGGCGAACACGGTGTCGATGCGCTGCTCGGCCTCGGCCTGGCTGATCTCGGTGCGCTGGGCAATCACGCGGGCAAGGTAGGTGCGGTCGCCTGCGCTCAATCGTCCTTCGGCCAGGCCCCGCACGAAAATGCGGGAGGCGACCGCATGGGCGGCGTCGTCGCTGACAGCGACCGGACGACCGTCACGGAACAGGGTATCGATGAAATAGGCCGCTTCGTTGTCGTCCTTGCCGGATGATGCGCTGCTGGCACTCGCTGCCGCGCCCGCGGCAACCGTAGCACCCGCCTGCAAGCCACCACCCACAAGGCTGCTGACCGAGCCGATCACCAGAGTGGCGGTGACCAGCGTCGCGATGGCCCAGGCGAGGAAGCCATGAGCGGTGTCGCGGAAGTAGACCTCATCGCCATGCAGGCCGGCCCACTTCACCCGCAAGCGCCCGGCCAGGTAACCGCCCAGGCCGGAAGCGAGCACCTGGGTGACTGCCAGCCAGATGAAGGTGGAGATGCTCATTTGCTTGAAGCTGCCACCGTCGCCAGGCCACGGCGACACCGCGGAGAAGCCGAGGCCGAAGCCCAGGACAATGAGGATCAGCGACAGTGCTGCGGCGGCGGCCGCGCCGGCGAATATCGCCGGCCAGGCGACGCCGGAGTGATCCTGGGTGCTGATGAGAGGGGTATCGGTCATGGGCGGTGCTCCTTTGGCTGGACCTGAAGCAGCCGTTGCACCGCGCGTGCCAGTTTGTTTCAGAATATTATTGTGTTTATTTTCAATTGGTTATGACTTTGTCCGAATAACCCCGTGATGCAGAACGCAAGGTGAAGCCAACCCGCGCTGGCAGATTGCACGATCCCTCCTCGTGGGCCGCACGCCATTCGAACCCAAACGGGAGCGACGCGGTCTTCTACAACAAGACGCCGATTGGCACGGTTTTGGCTGGGACGGGCGTTCCAGGTCGCGCAGGCGTCGTGTTGAGGCGGCAAAAATGCCGCGCGGGTGGTCGGATTCAGCGCCCGACGCTGCTAGGCTTCGCTTGCCGCCGACCCGGCCGAATGACTCCAAGGAACCAGAGCCATGAGTGAAGAGATTCCCGCCGCCGAAGGACTGAAGCTGAAGGTGCAGCCCAGCCACCTCAACTTCCCCGTGATCGGCATCGGAGCGTCGGCGGGTGGTCTGGGGGCGTTGCTGCGGTTGTTCGAGAACATGCCGAACGACAACGGCATGGCCTTCGTGGTGGTGATGCACCTCTCGCCCAACCATGAGAGCAGCGCGCACCAGATCCTGCAGAAAGTCACCAAGATGAAAGTGCAGCAGGTCAGTGTGCCGACGCCCATCGAGCGCAACTGCGTCTACCTGATCTCGCCAGCCATGCAGCTGACCATGAACGACGGCTACCTGCGTGTGACCGAGCTCAACCCCGCCCAGCCGCGCCACATCGCCATCGATATCTTCATGCGCACGCTGGCGGACGCCCACGCCGAACACGCGGTGAGCATTGTCCTGAGCGGCAACGGCAGCGACGGTTCGGCCGGACTGTCACGGGTGAAAGAGCAGGGCGGGGTGACCATCGCCCAGTCACCGGACGACGCCGAGTACGACGAGATGCCGCGCAGCGCCATTGCTACCGGCCAGGTGGATTTCGTCCTGCCGGTGGGCGACATGCCGCAGAAACTCATCGACCTGTGGCAGAGCATGCGCAACATGCAACTGCCCGCAGACGCCGACGTAGCGACACCCTTCCGCTCCATCGAGGACCCGGAGCAATCGCGCGTTGCCGAATCCGCTCTGAAGGAGATCCTGAGCCTGCTGCGCACCCGTACCGGTCACGACTTCAAGCATTACAAGCGCGCCACCGTGCTGCGCCGTATTGAGCGGCGCATGCAGGTCAACCGACTGGGCGATCTGCCGTCCTACCGCGCCTTCCTCCAGGGCACGCCGGAAGAAACCAGTCACCTGCTGGCGGATATGCTGATCGGCGTCACCAACTTCTTCCGCGACCGGGAAGCCTTCGAATCGCTGGAACGGGACATCATCCCACGCCTGTTCGAGATGCCGGAGTCAGGCGATGCGCCGGTGCGCGTCTGGAGCGCGGGCTGTTCCTCCGGTGAGGAGGCGTATTCGCTGGCTATCCTGCTGGCCGAGCACGTGGACTACCGGGAGATCGACCGGCAGTTCCAGGTGTTCGCCACCGACATCGACGAACACGCCATCTCCATTGGCCGTAGCGGCGTCTACCCAGAAGCAATCCTTCCCGACATCACGCCCCAGCGCCTGCGCCAGTACGTGATCAAGGAGCAGACGCGCTACCGGGTGAAAAAGGAAATCCGCGAGCGCGTCATGTTCGCCATGCACAACCTGCTGCGCGATCCACCGTTTTCCAAGTTGCACTTGATCAGTTGCCGCAACCTGCTGATCTACCTCGACCGAGAAGTGCAAGCGGACATCCTGCAGATGTTCCACTTTGCACTGGCGCCCGGCGGCTACCTGTTCCTGGGCAGTTCAGAATCGGCCGACGTCTGTCAGGAGCTCTTCACCCCGGTGGACAAGAAGAACCGCATCTACCGCGCCAAGGCCGGCGCGGTCATGGCCCGGCCCACTTCACCACTGCCGGTGATGCCCCTTGCCGATACGCCGCAGGCGAGCAACGAGCGCCCGGCCGAACGTCGCCGTGTGTCCTTTGCCGACCTGCACCAGCGCGTACTGGAGCAGTACGCGCCGCCCAGCGTGGTGGTCAACCATGAGTCGAGCATCGTACACATGTCCGACCAGGCCGGGCGCTACCTGCGCTACGTGGGCGGAGAGCCGTCGCACAACCTCCTGTCCCTGGTCCATCCGTCGCTGCGGCTGGAGCTGCGCACCGCACTGTTCCAGGCCTTCCAGACAGGAAAGAGCGTCGAGGCGCGGCGGGTCAGGCATGAGCGCGATGGCACCACGTCCTACATCAACATGGTCATCCGGCCGTTCCGCGACATGGATTCCGACTTCGCCCTGGTGATCTTCGACGAGGTCGAAGAGACCATGAGCAGCGACGCCAACGGCCATCAGCAGAACGTCAAGGACAGCGTGCTCTCGCAGCTGGAGAGCGAACTTCAGCGCAACAAGGAACAGTTGCAGGCAACCATCGAGCAGGCGGAGACGTCCACGGAGGAGCTCAAGGCGTCCAATGAAGAACTGCAGGCGATCAACGAAGAGCTGCGTTCGACGACCGAGGAACTGGAGACCAGCAAGGAAGAACTTCAGTCGATCAACGAGGAACTGATCACGGTCAACCAGGAACTCAAGACCAAGGTCGAGGAAACCGGCAAGATCAACGACGATCTGCAGAACCTGATCGCCTCCACCGACATTGCCACCGTCTTCGTCGGCCGCGACATGCGGATCAAATCCTACACCCCGCGTGCCACGGAGATTTTCAGCATCATTGCAACCGACACTGGACGTTCGTTGCTGGATATTACCCACCGGCTGGATTACCCGGACCTGGCCCGCGATGCGTCCAGCAGTTTCGAGTCCCTGCGAACCATCGAGCGCGAAGTTTCCAGCCAGGATGACAAGCGCTACCTGGTGCGGATGCTGCCGTACCGGACAACCGACAACATCATCGACGGTGCGGTCCTGACATTCATCGACGTCACCGAACGACGACTCGCTGAAAACAAGGCCCGGGAAAGCGAGGAGCGGCTGCGACTTGCGGTGGAAAGCACCCAGGACTTCATCATTGTCACCCTGGACCGCAACGGCAGTATCACGGGTTGGAACAAAGGCGCCGAACGTGCCTACGGCTACCGCGAAGCCGACGTGATAGGGCAGAGCCTGGATATCCTGCATAGCGAGGATGATCAGCGTTCCGGCGTGCTGCGCGAAGAACTGCGTGTGGCGCGGCAGGTGGGGAGGGTAGAGACCGATCGCTGGCACCTGCGGAAGGACGGCAGCACCTTCTTCTGCAGCAGCGTGACCACTGCACTGCCCAATGGCGGTCCACATGGCTACGCCAAGATCGGCCGTGACGTGACCAGCAAAAAGCGCGCGGAAACGGAACAGGAACACCGGCTGCAGCAGAACCAGGCAAAGATTCGCTTGCGCGATGAGTTCTTCGCGATGATGTCCCATGAACTCAAGCATCCGCTGAATATCATCCAGCTCAACGCCGAGCTGATCGCGCGTCTGTCCGCGGTGCGCTCGCACGCAGTGGCGTCCCGCGCCATCGAGGGCATCCAGAGCTCGGTTCGCAGCCAGGCCCGAATCATCGATGACCTGCTGGACCTGTCACGGGTCAATACCGGCAAGCTCAAGCTCAATCTGGCGCCGGTCATCCTGCAGAGTGTGATCGAGGAAGTGGTTGGCGCCTTGTCCGCGGAGGCTCACGAGAAGGATCTGCTGATCGATCTGCAGATGCCCGCGCGTGGCAATGATCCACTGGTGGCTGAGGCAGACCCGGTACGCGTAGAGCAGATCCTCTGGAATCTTCTCAGCAACGCAGTGAAGTTCACCCCGGCGAGCGGCCATATCCAGGTTTCACTCGACCAGGAGGATGGCATGTTGCGCATCCAGGTCATGGACAATGGCCAAGGTATTGCGGTGGAGGATCTGCCTCGCATATTCGAGTTGTTTGGCCAGGCCAGCAATGAGCAGCAACGAAGTCACAAGACGGGGCTGGGTATTGGCCTGGCACTGGTACGCGAGTTGGTGGAGGCGCAGCAAGGGCGAATCGAAGCGTCGTCCGCAGGGCGAGGGCAGGGCGCGGTATTCACTGTGTGGCTACCGCAATACCGTCAGTTCGATCTACCGATAGACACCTTGCAGGAGTCAGCCGGACCCTTCGCTGGAGCCCGGTTGTTGCTGGTGGATGATTCACCGGATATCCGCTTGATCATGGAGCAACTGCTTACGATCGAAGGCGCGGAGGTAACGACCGCCGAGGATGGACCAACAGCGTTGCGATGCCTGGAAACCTCGTCCTTCGATCTGATCCTTTCGGATATCGGGATGCCTGGCATGGATGGTCATGAGCTGATGCGCAGAGTCCGCCAGTTGCCGCAGCACGCAAGAACACCGGCTGTCGCGCTGACTGGTTATGGTGCCGCCGCGGATGCCGAGGAAGCCCATGCGGCCGGCTTCAACTCGCATGTCAGCAAGCCGGTCTCGTTGGAAAGACTGCAGCAAGTCGCTCGGGAACTCGGAATCAGCGGCACATCGGGGCTCATGTCCGAGTAGCGAGCGATACAACTCGATCGATTAGAACCCCTCGCGCCGGGGCTGAACCGAAAATAAACAATGCGCGGTGCCACAAAGCCGATGCCGTAACAGTTCTGCGGCTGCGCCAAAGAATCGGAGCTGAAATGGCCCATCGTTATTGTGTCCGTGATGCTGTGGCAGATTCACCACGATGCAGGGAGGTCGTTTCTGGTGTTGATTCTGATGCCCCCTCGGGCACCGCTTCCCATCCAAAGCTTCGCATAATGTATATTATGTTAAATTACATATCGCTTCATGCCGGCCAATCCGGGGGGCTCTCGCGACTGCGTAAAATTGAAACAAGCTGCCCTCTGCAACCTACTTTTCGCAGTGCCTGAAAGCTAAATTTGAAACTCGATAGCTAACGCAAGCCAGCTAGTGAGACATACCTAGCTGCGCGTATTCCCTGAGCACTGCACGGTCATCGATGGATACTTGGCCGTGCACGGGTTCCTCAAGTCCTATGCCGGCAACCAGGCAACCTACCACTCATACCGGACTCACGTTGAATGCCTTCTTCTATGGTCGGCGTTGATCGTCGAGAAGCCGCTCATCGAGCTACGCCGCCGCGATGCCGAAGCGTTCATGGAGTTTTATCTCCATTCTCCCGCTGATTTTTGCTGTGTGCGGTAGTTTCTTCCAGCACGCGATAGACGAAGGATTCACCGAGGTCACCCCCCTCTATCTGCACCTAGGCAAGCTACGCATATTCCTGCTTGCCATCGCCATTCACGTTAGCTAGAGCCACTCGGGCGCGCCTCACTCTGCGTTAACTTCCGACGATCATCCGTATAAAGATGATCGCGATGCAACGTATGGCAAGAAGTCGTGTCAGTTAGAGCGTAGAGCCCCGGAAAGGAGCGGGCGAGCTTGAGCAACCCGCGCCGTTATTCAAACCATGGGGTAACGCTTGAACACATCGGTCTGTTCAAGGCGCGTTGCATGAGCACTGAGGCTGGGGAAGTCGCTCGCCTTTACAACCTCAGGGATCATCAGCTGGATGAACGACCATGCAACAGCACTGCTAATTGCGACCTGGTCCAGCCGTTTGGTCTCTGTCTGCTCAATCTCGAAATGTTTTTCCAGCTCGCCACAAGCAGCCAACAACTGCGCCGTAACTCGAGTAAGCCAGGCTAGCAGCCCCCCTCCCCTCACAATGGGAGGGCTCCCAGGCCACCCTTGGGGGTGTGCGCTCCGGCACTTTCGCGTTTCACTTCGTCCATCACCGCCCGCTCTTCCATCACGGAGTCTGCGGGCGATTCTGGACGAGGACGCCATGGCCGCCGGACTGCTCAACGAACGCGATATAGAATTCCTGCTGTACGAGCTGCTAGACAGCCAGGCGCTGCTGCAGCGTCCCCGTTACGCCGAGCATGATATCGAGGTATTCCGCGCCACGCTGGACACTGCGCAGACCATCGCGCTTGAGTATTTCGCCCCGCATTACCAGAGCGCCGACGCCGAGGAACCGACCTTCGACGGTCAACGGGTACGCCTGCTGGAAGACACCCGCAGAGCCTGGGATGCTTTCGCTGCCGCCGGCTTCGGCGCCGCGCACCATGACGCCAGCGATGGCGGCCTGCAGTTGCCGGAAGTGCTGCTGCGAGCCTGCATGGCCTATTTCAATGCAGCCAACGTGGGAACCTCCGCCTACGCCTTTCTCACCATCGGCGTTGGCAATCTGGTGAAGAGCTTCGCCGCCGAAGAGCTGCGCCAGCGATTCCTGCCGCCGCTGCTCGATGGCCGTTTCAGCGGCACCATGGCGCTGACGGAGCCTGGGCAAGGTTCTGCGCTGGGCGACCTGCGCACGACCGCGCGTCCGGTTGGTGACGGGACCTACCGCGTCTTTGGGCAGAAGATGTTCATCTCTGGCGGCGACCACGACCTGACCCAGAACATCGTCCACATGGTCCTGGCCCGGATCGACGGCGCGCCGGCTGGCGCCAAGGGTATCTCGCTGTTCCTGGTGCCGAAGCTGCTGGTCAACCCCGACGGCAGCCTGGGCGCGCGCAACGATGTGGCGCTGGCCGGCTTGTTGCACAAGATGGGCAACCGCAACACTACTTCGACGGTGCTGAACTTCGGTGAAGGCGAAGGAGCCGTCGGCTATCTGGTCGGCGAGACCGGCCAAGGTCTGGGTTACATGTTCCAGATGATGAACGAGGCGCGCATTGGCGTGGCGCTGGCCGCCGCCAGTCTCGGCTACCAGAGTTTCAACCATGCCCTGGACTATGCCCGTGAGCGCCCGCAGGGGCGCCTGCCCGGCGTCAGGGCAGAAGGCTCCCCCCAGGTCCGCATCATCGAGCACGCGGACGTGCGCCGCATGCTGCTGCAGCAGAAGGTCTATGCCGAGGGCAGCCTTGCGCTGTGCCTGTATGCCAGCAGCCTGGTGGAAGACACGCATACCGCGCCGTGCGCAAAGGCGCGCAGCGACGCCGGCGAGTTGCTGGACCTGCTGACGCCGATGGTCAAGTCCTGGCCTTCGCGTTACGCCACCCAGGCCTCTGATATCGGCATCCAGGTACTGGGCGGTGCCGGTTACACCCGCGAGTACCCGCTGGAGCAGCTCTACCGCGATAACCGCCTGAACCCCATTCATGAGGGCACCGAGGGCATCCAGGGCATCGACCTGCTCGGGCGCAAGCTTGGCCCGCGCGGTGGCGACGGTTACCGGCTGTTCCTCGACCGTGCCTTCGCCACCCTGGCCGAAGCGACCACCGACGCAGTCTGTGCGCCTCTGGCGATGCAGCTGGGCGAGGCCCTGCAGCATCTAGAAGACGTCACCCTCGAACTGCAGGCACAAGTTGCCGAAGACGCCCAGCACGGGCTGGCCAATGCCACCGTCTACCTCGACCTGTTCGGTCGAGTGGTCGTCGGCTGGCTATGGCTGCGCATGGCGCTGCTGGCCGGCCGTGCGCTCGCTGCTGGCGTACAGGGCCCTCAGATCGATTTCTACCGGGGCAAGCTGCAGGCAGCGCGCTACTTCATGGACTGGGAATTGGCACCGCTGGAAGCCCATTCACGCCTGCTGCTGACCGGCAATCGTGTGAGCCTGGACATGCGTGACGCCTGGTTCTGAGTCCCCTTCCCTATCACCACTTCCCGGAGCCACGATGAATTCACTGATTCGCTATCAGGTCGAGGACGGCCTGGCCCTCATCGCCCTCGCCCGCCCGCCAGTCAACGCCCTCGGCCAGACATTGCGCGCCGCCGTACTCGATGCCTGCCAGCGTGCCGCAAGCGATGCGAGCGTGCGCGCGATCATTTTGCATGGCGACGGCAAACTGTTCAGCGCGGGCGCAGACATCAGCGAGTTCGGCAGCGCGGCGTCGTTCGCTGCGCCCTCGTTGCCCGATCTGCTGAGTCGCCTCACCCAGTTGGACAAGCCGCTGATTGCCGCATTGTCCGGCCTGGCACTGGGAGGCGGACTTGAACTCGCCCTCGCCTGCGGCTACCGGATCGGCGAACCCTCACTGCGTCTGGGCCTTCCGGAAATCAGCCTGGGCTTGCTGCCCGGCGCTGGGGGAACCCAACGCCTACCGCGTCTGATCGGCGTCGCGCCAGCATTGGACATGATGATTTCCGGCCTGCCAATCGACGCCAACCGGGCTCTGGAACTGGGCTTGCTGGATCGACTCGCCGCCAGTGCCGACACACTGGTCGAAGCCGCTCGCGCCTTTGCCCTTGATCTGCTGGGCGACCTGGCCCCAGCCCGCCCGCCGACACCCTTCGCCGAGCCTGCCGCGAGCGTGGCGGAGGACTTTTTCCAGCAGTACCGGCAAACCCATGAGCCGCGCTGGAAGAACCGCCTGGCACCGCGCCTGGTGCTTGCCGCGGTGGAAGCCGCTTGCGTTCTGCCGTTGCAGGCAGGGCTGGAGCGAGAGCTGGCACTGTTCAAGCAGGCCGAAGATTCCGCGCAATCGGCAGCCCTGCGGCACCTGTTCTTCGCCGAGCGCGAAGCGGGCCGGATTCCCGGCATCGCCGAGGATATCGCCCTGAGGCCAATCGCCAAGGTCGCGGTGATCGGCGCCGGCACCATGGGTGGCGGCATCGCGATGAACTTTGCCAACGCCGGCATTCCCGTCGTGGTCCTCGAGCAGAAGTCTGAAGCTCTCGAGCGCGGCCTGGCCAACGTTCGCCGCAATTACGAGAGCAGCGTCTCGCGTGGCAAGCTGAATGCCGAACAGTTGGAGCAACGCATGCAACTGCTCGTCGGCACGTTGGACTACGCCGATATCGCCGATGCTGACCTGGTGATCGAGGCAGTGTTCGAGAAGCTCGAGATCAAGCAGCAGGTGTTCCGCACTCTTGACGAGGTGTGCAAGCCCGGTGCGATTCTCGCCAGCAACACTTCGAGTCTCGATGTCGACGCCATCGCTGCGGTGACGCGCCGGCCGCAGGACGTGATCGGCCTGCACTTCTTCAGTCCGGCCAACGTGATGCGGCTGCTGGAGGTGGTGCGCGCCCGTGAAACCGCGCCCGATGTATTGGCGACCACACTCCGGCTGGCCAAGCGCATTGGCAAGGTGGCGGTGGTGTCCGGAGTGTGCTTCGGCTTCATCGGCAACCGCATGCTCGAACCCTACAACCGCGAGGCGCACCGGCTGGTACTCGAAGGCGCGACGCCGGCGCGGGTGGACGGTGTTCTCACCGACCTCGGGCTGAACATGGGCGCGCTGACGATGACCGACCTGGCCGGGATCGATGTGAATTTCCTGGTGCGAGACTCCAACCGGGCGGCCTTCGCCGACGACGCGAGCTACTACCGAGTTGGCGACGCGCTCTATGGCCTAGGCCGCTACGGACAGAAAACCGGCCGCGGTTTTTTTCTCTACGAAGGCCGCCAGCGCCGTGACGATGATGAAGTAGTAGCCCTGGCTGAACGCCTGGCAAGTGAACTGCAAGTCGAGCGCAGGTTGATTGGCGATGCGGAAATCCATGACCGCTGCCTGTTCATGCTGATCAACGAGGGCATTCAGCTGCTCGACGAAGGTATTGCCCTGCGCGCTGGCGACATCGACCTGGTTTGGACCAACGGCTACGGCTTCCCCGCCTGGGTTGGCGGGCCATTGCACTATGCCGAGCAACTTGGCCTGGACAAGGTGCTGGACGGCATCCGCCGCTATCGCGAAAGCCTCGGCAGCTATGGCCAGCGCTGGTTCCAGCCCGCGCCGCTGCTGGAACGCCTGGTCGCCGCCGGCAAGACCCGCATCGAGAAAATCTGACTGCACGGCCGCCTTGGGCGGCTGGCGCCCCTTCGCCTCAGGATCAGCCATGAAAGAAGCCGTGATTCTCTCCACTGCCCGCACGCCCATCGCCAAGGCATTCCGCGGTGCCTTCAACGCCACCACAGCCCCGAGCATGACGGCCTTCGCCATCCGTGCGGCGGTCGAGCGTGCCGGTATCGATGCCGGCGAGATCGAAGATCTGGTGCTGGGGACGGGCATGCCAGCCGGCACTGCCGGCTGGAACCTGGGGCGCATGAGCGCGCTGGCTTCCGGGCTGCCCCTGTCGGTCAGCGGCCAGACCCTCGACCGCCAGTGTGCCTCGGGCCTCATGGCCATCGCGACCGCTGCCAAGCAGATCATGGTGGATGGCATGCAGGTCACCATCGGCGCCGGCCAGGAACACATTTCCCTGGTGCAGAACCGCCATATGCAATGGGTCGGCGAGTTCCATGACAACCAGGTACTGCAGCATGAACCCTGTGCCTACATGCCGATGCTCAACACCGCGGAGCTGGTCGCGCTGCGCTACAACATCAGCCGTGAGGCGCAGGACGAGTATGCGCTGCAATCCCAGCGGCGCACGGCCGCTGCCCAGGCGGCAGGCCTGTTCGAAGGCGAGATTGTCCCGGTCAGCGTGACTCGCCAGGTCGTCGACAAGGCCAGCGGTGTCACCAGCCTGGAACAGGTGGAGTTGCGGCTCGACGAAGGCAATCGCCCGCAAACTACCCTGGACGATCTCCAGGGTCTCAGTCCTGTGATCGAGAATGGCAGCATCACCGCCGGCAACGCCAGCCAGTTGTCTGATGGCGCCAGTGCGTGCGTGCTGATGGATGCGCGCCTGGCCGAGCAGCGCAACCGGCAGCCACTGGGCGTCTATCGGGGTATCGCCGTGGCAGGCCTGGCACCGGAGGAAATGGGCATCGGCCCAGTGCTTGCCGTGCCGAAGCTGCTCAGGCAGCACGGCCTGAAAGTCGACGACATCGGCCTGTGGGAGCTCAACGAGGCCTTCGCCTGCCAGGTGCTGTATTGCCGCGACAAGTTGGGCATCGACAATGACCGGTTGAACGTCAACGGCGGCGCCATCGCCATCGGCCACCCCTACGGCATGAGTGGCGCACGCATGGTCGGGCACGCCCTGCTCGAAGGCAAACGCCGCGGCGTGAAGTACGTGGTGGTGACCATGTGCGTCGGCGGCGGCATGGGTGCGGCCGGCCTGTTCGAGGTGTTCTGATGCGGGAGGACCTGTTTTCGCTGGCCGGCAGAACCGTGCTGGTCACGGGCGCCTCCAGTGGCATCGGCGCACACCTGGCGCGAGTCGCCAGCCAAGCGGGCGCCCGTGTAGTGCTCGCGGCTCGTCGCGTCGATCGGCTTGAACAACTGGCCGCCGACCTGGGCTGGGAAGGCGGACGCGCCATTGCGGTCGCCATGGACGTCACCAGCCGGGAAAGCGTCGAGTCAGCCTTCACCGCTGCCGAGGAGGCTTTCGGTGTGGTCAACGTGGTGCTCAACAATGCCGGTATCGGCAATGGCCAGCGCGCCCTGGAGATCAGCGAGGAAGACTGGCGCGCGATGCTCGCTACCAACCTCGATGGCGTCTGGCGCGTGGCACAGTGCGCAGCTCAGCGCATGGTGCATGCGGGTGTGCCGGGCAGTATCGTCAACATCGCTTCGATGCTCGGCCTGCGTGTCGGGACCGGCTACAGCCACTACTGCGCGGCCAAGGCCGGCGTGGTGCAACTGACGAAATCCCTGGCACTGGAGCTGGCGCGCCACGGCATACGCGTCAACGCTCTCGCACCGGGCTATTTCAAGACCGAGATGAACGATACCTACTTCGACAGCGAACAGGGCCAGGCCTACATCCGCAACGCCGTACCGCTGCGCCGCCTGGGCCAGTTGGCGGAACTGGAAGGCCCGTTCCTGCTGCTGGCCAGCGACGCCGGCGCCTACATGAGCGGTGAGGTGATTGCCGTGGACGGCGGACAGTTGGTCGGTTCGCTCTGACGAGGCGTGAAGCAGGGTTGGCGCCGGAAGGCAAAAGCCTGGCGCCTTCGAGCGATATGCCCACGCACCTCAACTGCCATCGTTTCGTCACGGCGCCTGCAAGGCGAACCCTACATGACAACGAGGCCTGCAATGCACGATATTCCGCAAGACGAGCAACCCACTGGCGTCAGTCGCCGCACGTTCATCCGTAACGCTGGAGTGGTCAGCGCCGCCGGAGCAGTGGCGGCCCTTGGCGCAAACGCCACCCTCGCAGCGACGCAGGACACTGCGCGCCCGCTGCGTGCCAAGGACTGCGACTACGATGTCATCGTCATCGGTGGCGGGTTCGCCGGCGTTACCGCTGCACGCGACAGCCGCAAGCAGGGCTATCGCACGCTGCTCCTGGAGGCGCGCAACCGCCTTGGCGGCCGGACGTTCAGCAGCCAGTTCGCCGGGCACCACATCGAACTGGGTGGCACCTGGATCCACTGGACGCAGCCTTTCGTCTGGAGCGAAGTGCAGCGCTACGGGTTGCAGCTCAAGGAAACGCCTGAGCCTTTCGTTGAAGACAAACAGGTCATTTACGTCCAGCACGAAGGCCAGCGCGTTGAACTCAAGGGCGCAGACCTGGTGACCGTCGCCGAGGCGGTTCAGGCCTACTTTGCCGAAGGCAGGCGCATGTGGGAGCGGCCGTACGATGCCGCCCACACCTGGGAGGCGATCAGCGCCGCCGATGCCATGACCGCGGCCGACCGCTACGACGCGCTCAAGCTCACCCCGCTGCAGCGCACCATCGTCGATGCCTATGTCGGCGGCGCCGCCCATACCTCCAGCGACAAGGCCTCCTATGTCGATGCCCTGCGCTGGTGGTCTCTGCCCGGCTGGGACCTGTCGCTGTTCATCGATTCGCTGGGGCACTACAGCTTCAAGGACGGCACGATCAGCCTGATCAACGCCATGCTCGAGGAAGGTAAGCCCGAGGTCCGCTTGTCCACCCCGGTAAAGCACGTCGAGGACAAAGGCGACCGCGTGCTGATCACCACGCAGCAGGGTGAAACCCTGAGTGCCGGTGCGGTCATCGTGGCCGTGCCGATGAACGTTCTGCCGCGCATTGGCTTCTCCCCTGCCTTGGACCCGGCGCTGGTGGAGGCCGCCAAGGAACGTCACTCCGGTAGTGGTGTGAAAGTCTTCATCAAGACCCGTGGCAAGCTGCCGGTGGAAGGCAAGATGCTCGGCATCGCTGACTCGCACAAGCCGCTGAGCCTGCTGGTGACCTATGCCAAGGCCGAGGACCACACGATTTTCGTCGGCTTCGGCAGCGACCCGGAAAAGCTCGATATCCAGGACCGCGACGCGGTGCAGAAAGTCGTCGATGGTTTCTTCCCTGGCATGCAGGTAGAAGAGTGCTACGGCTACGAATGGACCCTCGACCCCTACTCCCTCGGCACTTACTGCAGCTACAAGCCCAAGTGGTTCGGCAAGTACTACGACCACTTCCAGCAGGATCGCGGCCGCGTGCTGTTCGGCCAGGGCGACCATGGCGAAGGCTGGCGCGGCTTCATCGATGGCGCCATTGCCGCCGGTGGCAAAGCGGCGCTGCGGGCGCACAAGCTGCTCGGCTGAGGCACGCCCAGTGATCGCCTGTACAAGGCGATCACTGGGAACTCAACTGCGTGTGGCCTGCTGGCGGAATTCCCGCGGCGTGAAGCCGGTCCAGCGGCGAAATGCGCGGGTGAAGGAGCTGGATTCGTTGTAACCCAGCCGCGTGGCAATTTCCGTGAGGTTGGCCGGGGAGCGACGCACCAGGTCCACAGCCAGGGCCTGGCGAATCTCTTCCACCAGATCGTTGAACTCCAGATCAAGCTCGCGCAGGCGACGTTGCAGGGTGCGCTTGCTCATGCACAGCTGGCCGGCGATGTCGTCCAGGTTGATGCCGCTTCCCAGGCACGTCTCTATCGCCAGTCCCAACCGAGCGGTCAGGTCAGTATCAGCCAGGCGCTGCCGGCGGGCCTCTTCCAGGCCCGGCTGCAAGGCCTGGAACAACCGGGGGTCGGCGCTCAGCAGCGGCTCGTCGAGCATTGCCGCAGGCCACAGCATGAGGTTATCCGGCTGGCCGAAACGCACCTGGCAGGGGAACGACCGCAGGTGCTCGCTGATGTCGTCCGGTTGCTCGTGGGCAAAATCGACGCGGCACACCTCGTACTTGCCGCCCGTGACCTCGCGCATCCGGTTGTAGAGCGCGCCGAAGGCATATTCGGCGTCCTGCCGGCGTTGGGTGATGCTCGGGTCGCTGATCCGGTAGCGGATTGCCAGGTGCTCGCCGAGTGTCGACCAGCTCACTTCGTTGGCCTGCGCATGCACGACCAGGTAGCGCTCCGCGAAGTCGAGCATCGCACGCACGTTGGCGGCCGCGCGGATCGCATGACCGAAACCGCCCAACAACGTCGCGTTAGGCGTGGTGTTGAAATGGCCCAGACCGAGCTTGAGCCCCAACGCGGGGTCCAGCTCCCGGGCGGCGATTTCCAGCAGCTGCACGTAGTTGCTCAGCGGAATCTGCCGCTCGGGGTGGTCGAGCACGCCCTCCCCCAGCCCTGCCGCTGCGAGAAAGGGCCGAAACATCGCCGCGTGGGTCTGCAGCAAAGCCTCGGCATAGATGGTGTGTTTCAGTCGAGACATGAGGCGTCGCTCGTTGTTGTTCTTGTCCAGGCCAGTGCGAGGTGTTCCCTCGCGGTCCTTCATTGTCCCTTACGCCCGGACAAAGAGCAGCGGCACTTCGTCGATTGGCGTGCAAGGACAATATGCTGACACGCTAGGACGATATGCATACCCCCCGTTCTGGGATCGTTTGGCCTCATCCGGCAAGCCATCCCGAGGAACGCCATGACCCGCCAGTCGCTGCTGTGCCTGCTCGTCTGCATGCTGATCTGCCCCTGGGCACTCGCTTCGCCCACCGACAAGCCGAACATCGTGCTGATCCTGATGGACAACCTCGGCTACGGTGAGGTCGGTGCCTATGGCGGCGGCGTGCTACGCGGCGCACCGACTCCACGCATCGACCAGCTCGCCGCCGAAGGCGTGCGCCTGACCAACTTCAACGTCGAGGCGCAATGCACACCGTCGCGCTCGGCCCTGATGACCGGCCGCTATCCGATTCGCTCCGGCACCTCGCGCATCCCCTCGGGCGGTGCGCCGGATGGGCTCACCCTGTGGGAAGTAACCCTGGCCGAAGTCCTGTCCAGGCGTGGCTACGCCACCGGTATCTGGGGAAAATGGCACCTGGGCAGCAGTGAAGCCCGCTTCCCGACCCACCAGGGCTTCGACGAATGGTACGGCGTCCCGCGCACCTACGATGAGGCGATGTGGTCCGGCTCCGATCACATGGAGGGGCTGACGCCGGCCATTGGCAGCCAGCAGGGATGGAGCCCGTCGCTGGTGCCACCGCAATACATCTACGAGGCGCGTGCGGGCGAGCCAGCGAAGAAAGTGGCAGAGCTGACCTTGCAGACACGACGCACCCTGGATGCCGAGATCACCCGCCGGGCAACCGACTTCATCCAACGCAACGCCAAGGCAGGCAAGCCGTTCTTCGCTTACATCCCCTACTCACTCGTACACATGCCGGTCATGCCCAATCCGGCTTTCGAAGGGCGCACCGGTAATGGCTCCTGGGCCGATGGTCTGGCGGAAATGGACGACAACACCGGACGCATCCTCGATGCGCTGCGCGAGGCTGGTGTGGCCGACAACACGCTGGTGATCTTCACCAGCGACAACGGTGGCGAGGCGACCAGCCCGTGGGAAGGCGCCAACGGTCCCTGGCGCGGTACCTACTTCACTGCCATGGAGGCCTCGCTGCGCGCACCCTTCATCCTCCGCTGGCCTGGCAAGGCGCCCGTTGGCATGGTCAGCAACGACATCGTGCAGATATCCGACCTGTTCACCACCCTGGGGCATGCAGCAGGCGCCGAGCTGCCCAGTGACCGCCCGATCGATGGGGTCGACCAACTGCCCTTCCTCACCGGGCAGCAACCGCACTCCGCGCGTGACAGTGTTCCGGCCTATGTGGGCGAGCGTTTGTACGCGGTGAAGTGGCGCAACTGGAAGGTCCATTTCATCTGGCAGGAAAACATGTACGACCCGCCTCAGCAGCTGCCAGTACCCAAGATCATCAATCTGCTGACCGACCTGCGCGAAGAGCACAACGTCGCCGCCACCAATTCCTGGGTCGCTCACCCGGTAATGAAAATGATCGGCGCGCTCAATGCCAGCCTAAAGCAGTACCCGCCGATTCCCCCTGGCAGTCCTGATCCCTATCAGCCTCCCCGCTGAACCGAGAAGGTGCTGCTCCTTTGGGCCGGGCTTTGCCCGGTCTTTTTTTGCCTGCACGTCGTCTCCGCAAATTGGCACCCAATGACAAGACGGTGGCGTGCTTCAGCGATCCACCCGGGCACCGGAACTGCGATTTTTCAGGCGACGGCGTTCACAGCGCCGCACTCCCCTGAACCTCCTGTCGCGCGCCAAGGCGCGCAGAGCCCTGATGACAATGCCCAGAAACCTTTCACCACTGGCTCTGACCAGTCTGTTCGCGGGAGCACTGCTCCTGGCTGACCTTGCGCAGGCCGCCAACTGCGATGCCACCCCAGGCCAGCGGGTCTTCGAAAACAAGTGCAGCGCCTGCCATGCCCTCGGCGAGGACCGCGTGGGCCCGCACCTTTCCGGCGTGGTCGGCCGGCGAGTCGGATCGGTTGCCGGTTACACCTATTCGGCCGACCTGGCCGCGGCCGGTACCGACTGGTCGCTGGAACGCCTCGACCAGTGGCTGAGCAGCCCCGCCCGACTCTACCCCGGTACGGCAATGGCCTTCGGCGGCATCCGTAATCCAGCCGATCGCCAGGCCCTGCTGTGTTTCCTCCAGCAACAGCACTGAGCCTTTACCTGCACTTCCTCACCCGTATGGCATGACAACAAGGAAAACAATCAATGCACGCCAACACCTTCACCCGTTGCCTGCTGGCCGGCGCGGTCTCCCTCGCCGCGGCCGGCCAGGCCGGCGCGGCCGCCTTCACGCTGGGCGAGATCAAGGGCCAGTTCGACTCGAGTCTGTCCATCGGCGAGAGCTGGTCGACGGCCAGCCCCGACAAGAAACTGATCGACGTGAGCAACGGCGGAACCGGTCACTCGTCCACCGGTGATGACGGGCGCCTGAATTTCAGCAAGGGCGACGCCTTCTCGAAAATCTTCAAGGGCGTGCACGACCTGCAGCTCACCTACGACGACACCAGCTTCTTCTTGCGCGGTAAGTACTGGTACGACTTCCAGCTG
Organism: Pseudomonas sp. BB438; assembly: GCF_057180225.1. NCBI lineage: Bacteria > Pseudomonadati > Pseudomonadota > Gammaproteobacteria > Pseudomonadales > Pseudomonadaceae > Pseudomonas > Pseudomonas sp. BB438. Next base: position 3,442,956 of record NZ_CM170001.1, on the reverse strand, counting down.
AAGGATGAGAACCATCCTTTCAAGGAAATCAGCGACCACGGCCGCGAGATGGCCTCGCGATCCTCCGGTGCCGAGTTCCTCGACGCCTACGTTTCGCAGAAATACGAGCTGGCGGAGCGGCCAGGTAACGTGCGCCTGGGCAAGCAGGTCATCAGCTGGGGCGAAAGCACTTTCTATGGCAACTCGATCAATGCCATCAACCCGCTGGATGTCGCCGCCTTGCGCCGCCCCGGCGCGGAACTCAAGGAAGGGCTGATTCCGGTCAACGCGCTGTATGTCTCGCAGAGCGTGAACGAAAAGGTGAGCGTGGAGGGCTTCTACCAGTTGCAGTGGAAGCCCTACGCCTTCGACAACTGCGGCACCTTCTTCGGCAGCGATGTAGTCGCCAAGGGCTGCAATACCAACATGACCGTGGGCTTCGCCGATGCCGAGGCGCTCGAAGCCCAGGCGGCGGCCCTTGGCCTGGGCTTCGGCGTCAACGGTCGCGAAGGCGTCTACGTGCCACGGGAGAAGAACCGCGAGCCCGGCGACAGCGGCCAGTATGGCCTGGCCATGCACTGGCTCGACGATGGCGCGGAGTACGGCGTCTATTACCTCAACTACCATTCGCGGATTCCCTTCGCCAACACCCGCACAGCCAAGGGCGTGGTCGGCCAGCTCGATTCCCTGCTCGCCGCCGATCCCAGCGGCGAGCTGGCCATCGCCAGCACCCTGGGCAACAGCAGCTATTACCTGGCCTACCCGGAAGACATCCACCTGTTCGGTGCCAGCTTCGCCACCACCCTGCCCACCGGCACGGCCTGGAGCGGCGAGATCAGCTACCGCCCCAACGCTCCCGTCGACATCAACGGCACCGACGTCGGCGCTGCGGTACTCAACCCGGTCTACACCGCACTGACCGGCGCCGCCGCGGAGCCGACCGTTCCGAGCGTCGAAGGTCAGGTCAACGAAGGCTACAAGCGCAAGGAAGTGACCCAGCTGCAGAGCACCCTGCTGCACATCTTCGACCCCATGCTGGGCGCGGAGTCCCTGGTGCTGGTTGGCGAGGCGGCCATCACCCATATCGGTGGCCTGGAATCCCTGGACCGCCAGCGCTACGGCAGGGACTCGGTGTACGGCGATGTCACCAACTCGCGCCACGGTTACTACAGCGCGACCTCCTGGGGCTACACGGTCAGCGCCCAGCTCGACTACAGCGACGTCTTCGCTGGCATCAACCTCAAGCCCAACCTGGGCTGGAGTCACGACGTGCATGGCTACGGCCCGGTGTTCAACGAGGGATCGAAAGCCATCAGCGTCGGCGTCGACGCGGACTACCGCAGCACCTACACCGCCAGCCTGGCGTACACCAATTTCTTCGGCGGCGACTTCAACACCAACGTCGACCGCGACTTCGTCTCGCTGAGCTTCGGCGTGAACTTCTGAACAGGAAAACGAGCAGCATGAAAAACCGCAAACTGATGCAAACCGGTACCCTCGCAGTCGCACTCTCACTGTTGGCCAGTAGCGTGATGGCGGCCGTCAGCCCTCAGGAAGCCGAACTATTGGGCACCAAGCTGACGCCGATTGGCGCGCAAAAGGAAGGCAATGCCGACGGCAGCATTCCCGCCTGGACCGGCGGCCTGCCGAAGAGCGCGGGGCAAGTGGATGCCGGCGGTTTCCTCAGCGATCCCTTCGCCGCTGAAAAGCCGCTTTTCGTCATCACCGCTGCGAACGCCGAGCAGTACAAGGACAAGCTCAGCGCCGGTCAGTTGGCGATGCTCAAGCGCTATCCGGACAGCTACCGGATCCCTGTGTATCCGACCCACCGCAGTGCCGCGGTTCCACAGCAGATCGCAGCCCTGGCCAAGCAGAGCGCGCTCAAGACCCAGTCGATCAATGATGGCAACGGTCTGGCCGAGTTCTCCAGCACGGGCTACTACGCCTTCCCTATCCCGAAGAACGGCGTCGAGGTGGTGTGGAACCACGTCACCCGCTACCTGGGCGGCAGCTTCAAGCGCAGCTACATCCAGGCAACTCCCCAGGAAAACGGCGGTTTCACCCCGGTGCGTTTCGAGGAGGAGCAGGTCTTCCCGCCACAGATTTCCGGCCTGCCCAAGGACGAAGCGGACAACCTTCTCTACTACTACAAGCAGTGGGTCACCGCGCCGGCACGCCTGGCCGGCACCGTGGCAGTGGTGCATGAAACCATCGACCAGGTGAAGGAGCCGCGCCTGGCCTGGGTCTATAACGCTGGCCAGCGCCGGGTAAGACGCGCGCCACAGCTGGCGTATGACGGCCCGGGCACGGCCTCGGACGGCCTGCGTACTTCCGATGACCTGGATATGTTCAACGGCGCGCCGGACCGCTACGACTGGAAGCTCGTTGGCAAGAAGGAAATGTACATTCCCTACAACAGCTACCGCCTGGAGTCGCCGCAGCTGAAATACGACGACATCGTCAAGGCCGGACACATCAACCAGGACCATACGCGCTATGAGCTGCACCGGGTCTGGGAGGTAGTCGCCACGCTCAAGCCCGGCGCCCGGCATCTCTACTCACAGCGGCACTTCTACCTCGACGAAGACACCTGGCAGATCGTCGAGGAAGATCGCTACGACGGCCGCGGCCAACTCTGGCGCGTTGGTGAAGGGCATATTCTCTATCGCTACGACCAGCAGGCTTCCTACGCAGCGGCGGAAACGCTGTATGACCTGCAGTCCGGACGCTACATGGTGGTGGGCCTGCGCAACGAGGAACCGCGCAATACCCAGTACGGGTTCACCGCCAAGGCGTTCGACTACACCCCCGCTGCCTTGCGCAACGATGGCCTGCGCTGAACCAGTGAAGGACCTGGAGAGCGGAGCCCGGTGGGCACCGCTTTCTGTCCGGGCAGCGGGTGCGCCTTGGGGAGCTTCCAGTTGCCGTCGGGCAGTTCGCCCTGGGGCCGATGCAGGTGCACCCGGTAGTTCCAGCCCGGAGTGGTCGGCAGGCAGCTCGCCTGCTTGCCTCCGCAACCGCCAGACAGCACCTGCACCGAGCCATCGCCAGCCCGTTCAGCCGTGAGGTTGTTCAGGGTCCAGGCGTTCTGAGTAGCCGGGGCTTGTACACGCTGATCGTCCAGAAGGCATCCACCGGCACCCTCCCCATCTTCAGCGCATACCGTGCGGTGTCATCGTTGTGATCGGGTGTCACGTTCGCGGGCGGCGAGTTCCGCTCGGGATCGCCGCCCAGGGCAGAGGCGCTGCCAATCCGATGGCGCGCCGGATTGCACCGCGTGCGGTACAACCGCCCAGTGTGTCGGAATGCCGGGAATGTTTGAATCCGTCTACTTCGCCGGATCGATGGCCGGAGCTTCCGGTTTCCAGGTACGAATCCGCCGGGCTGCCTCGCCCTCCTCGCGGTAGGCATGGCAGGTATTGAGGACCCAATGGCTTGGCATCTGGAACGACGGATCGGCCGCCGCGCGTTCGCGCAGGCGCTGCTGCTGCAAGGGGACCAGCGTCTGGATGGCGGTCGTGGCCATGGGGCCGAGCAGTTCAGTGAGGTGCGTGCAGCCGATGGTGCCGCCGACTCGTTCGGCGACCCGACGCTTGAAGCCGGCGCCGATACGGACACCCGCCAATGCGCGATAGGCCTCGGTCACCTGGCCGCACTCGGGCGTCGGAGCCTGCTCGGTGACGGCTTCGACGCTCTGGATCACCAGGTCCCAGTCCAGCACCATCACCAGGCGCATCTGGTGCAGCACGCCGCTGGCAGCCACCTTGCCGTAGATGAATTGCGTCTCTTCGCCCTTGGTGTCGATCAGGCAGCCTTCGATTTCGAACAGGCCGTCTTCGCGCTGGTAGCCACGGCACTGCACCTGGCGGTCATGCAGCAGGCGACGTGGCGGTCGAGAGTCTTGCATGGCAATGTCTCCGCTTGAGCAAAAGAGCAGGGGCGCCGTGGCGCCCCTGAGTTTCACACGGTTCCCAGACCGCCACCGCAGACCAGAACCTGCCCGGAGACATAGTCGGACTCCGGTATGCAGAACAGGTACACCGCATCGGCTGCCTCGTCCGGGGTGCCGGGGCGTCCCAGCGGGATCAGCGTCTTCGAGGCCTCGACGGTTGCAGGGCTGATGCCCACCTTGATCTGCCGGCCCTCGATCTCGATGAACTTCGGATCGCCTTCCACCGGCAGGGTCTGGCGGGTCTCGATGTGGCCGAAAGCCACGGCGTTGACGTTGACCTTGTAGCGCCCCCACTCCTTGGACAGGGCCTTGGTCATGCCCAGCACGCCCGCCTTGGCGGTGGAGTAGTTCATCTGGCCCGGGTTGCCGGCGGCCGATACCGAGGAGATGTTCACCACCTTGCGGTTGACCACCCTACCCTCCGCCGCTTCCTGCTTGGCCAGAGCGCTGATGATCGGCTGGGCCGCGCGCAGGATGCGGAAGGGCGCGGTGATGTGGCAGTCGATGATGGCGTACCACTGCTCGTCGCTCATCTTCTGGATCACACTGTCCCAGGTGTAGCCCGCATTGTTGACGATGATGTCCAGCGTGCCATAGGCGTCCATGGCGGTCTTCACGAAGCGATCGGCGAAATCCACGGCGGTGACGCTGCCGACGCAGGCAACGGCATCGCCGCCTTCACTGCGAATCTGCGCGACGACTTCCTCGGCGGGTGCCGCATCGAGGTCGTTGACCACCACACGGGCGCCCTCGCGGGCCAGCTTCAGCGCAACGCTGCGGCCGATACCGCGACCGGAGCCGGTGACCAGCGCCACCTTGCCTTCGAGTTTCTTCATCGGGGTTTCCTTGTTTCTTGTCATTGGAATCAGGCCAGCGCGACGACTGCCTCGCCGACCAGCTTGTCTTCGCCGTACTGGTTGCTGCAGCGCAGCGCCAGGCGCACGCGGCATTCACCGTCGGCCTCGTACTTGTCGATGATTCGCCCGCTGCAGGTGGGGACATGGCCCAGTTGGGTAATGCCGGTGAAACGCACCGACAACGCGCGGATCTGCGTCTGCGGCACCCAGCGGGTCAGCATTCGGCCCAGATAGGCGACCGAGAGCATGCCGTGGGCAAAAACGTCGGGCTGACGCGCGCGGCGGGCGAAATCGAGGTCGATGTGCACCTGGTTGTGGTCGCCGGAGGCGCCGGCGTATAGGGCCAGCGTGGTGCGATCGACTGCAGGAAGCGTCAGCGATGGGATTTCGTCGCCAACCTGCAGGTCGCTGTAACTGGGTTGCTGCATGGTTCTCTCCTCAGCGCTGTACCAGGGACGAACGGATATCCGCGACGTGTTCGCCGCGCTGGTTGGTGACGCGGGTCTCCTGGACCACGAAAGTCAGCGCTCCACCCTTCTTCTCGTACACATCGACGACACGGGTATCGAAAGTCAGTCGATCGCCGGCATAAGCCAGGCGGTGGTAAACGAAGCCCTGCTCGGCATGCAGGATGCGGCCGAGGTCGAAGCCGAAGATGTCTTCGACGATGTGGTCGCTGTCGCGCCCTTCGCACTCCAGGCACATGAGAAAGCTCGGCGGCACCGGCAGCGATGGATGCCCAGCGGCAAGCGCTGCGGCTTCGTCGGTGTAGACCGGGTCGGTTTCACCGATAGCCTTGGCGAAGAAGCGCAAGCGGCCTTTCTCCACGTCGGTCTGGGTGACACCCAATGACTGGCCGATCAGGCTCTTGTCTGGCATCTGCAAGTTCCTCCAGATGGAAACGCCCCCGTGCGATGGCGACGGAGGCGTTCGATGGGTCAGCCGCGGCCGAACAGGGTGACGATGCCCGCACCGCCCAGGCCGAGGTTGTGCTGCAGTGCATGCTGCAGGCCCTCTACCTGGCGCGCACCAGCAGTGCCTCGCAGTTGGTTGGTCAACTCGTAGCACTGCGCAAGACCGGTAGCGCCCAGCGGGTGGCCTTTGGAGAGCAGGCCGCCGGAGGGATTGGTGACCACGCGACCACCGTAGGTGTTGTCGCCGTCGAGAACGAACTTCTCGCCTTCGCCTTCGGCACAGAAGCCCAGGCCTTCGTAGGTCAGCAGCTCGTTCTGGGCGAAGCAGTCATGCAGCTCGCAGACGCGGATGTCCTCGGGACCGACGCCGGCTTTCTCGTACACCTCGCTGGCAGCCTGGCGAGTCATGCCGACGCCCACCGCGCTGATCATCGACGGCGGATCGAAGGCCTCGGGCTGGTCGGTCACCAGGGATTGCGCGAGGATGGTGACGTCGGTGCGCAGGCCATGCTTCTTCGCGAAGCGCTCGGAGACGATGATCGCCGCAGCGCCACCGCAGGTCGGCGGGCAAGCCATCAGACGGGTCATCACGCCGGGGAAGATCACCTGGTCGGCCATGACGTCCTCGACGCTGACCACCTTCTTGAACACGGCAAGCGGGTTATTCGCCGCATGGCGGCTGGCCTTGGCGCGGATGGCTGCGAAGGTTTCCATCTTCGTGCCGTACTTCTGCATATGCTCCAGCCCGGCGCCGCCGAAGAAGCGCAGTGCGTTCGGCATGCCAGCGCCTTCCGGGAAGACGATGTCGGCAACTGCATTGCCCTTGCCCACGGTTGCCGGTCGATCGGTCCAGTGGTCCTTCAGCGGGCCCGGTTGCATCTGCTCGAAGCCAAATGCCAGCGCGCAATCCACCGCGCCACTTTCCACGGCCTGGCGTGCAAGCCAAAGCGCAGAGGAACCACTGCCGCAGTTGTTGTTGACGTTCAACACCGGGATGCCGGTCAGGCCGACCTCATAGAGCGCCGACTGGCCGCTGGTGGAGTCGCCGTAGACATATCCGGCATAGGCTTGTTGCACCAGGCGGTAGTCGATACCGGCGTCCTGCAGGGCCAGGCGCACGGCCTGAGCGCCCATTTCGATGTAGCTGGCGCTGGCGCCGGGCTTGGCGAACTGAATCATGCCGACACCGGCGACGTAGGTTTTCTGCGACATCACTCTCTCCAGAGTCATTGGACGGTGGCCAGCCGCCGCGGCGTGCGGCGAATAGGCCAGGCTGGATTCGATGGTTGCGCAGTGCATGCGGGGCGCCATCCCCTCCCCTCGCCGATGGCGCCCCCTCCCGACGAGGGGGGAACCGTTGGAAGGCGCTACAGGCGCTCTCGCTGGTCACCCCCCCATCAGGGAGGGGGGGCTCGGCTCCTTCGAGGGGAGGAGGTAGCTACCCGGCAGGTACAGGATGAGTTCGCCGTCACAGGACGGCGCATGCCACAGCAGCCGGGCTGCGGTGGCCACGCAAGCGCCTCAGCGACTACCAGCCCGGCACTGTTCACGCCCATGTCGGATCGGCCTCGGACCGCCCTCGACGTCGGGAAACACGCACTGGAGAACCGCATGACAATAAGAAAAACCGGAATCTTCCAACCTCACCTGCTCGCCACCGCCGTCGCCCTGGGCGTCGTCACGCAGGCAGGTGCCGTCGATTTCAACATCGGCGACATCGAGGGCAAGTTCGACTCGTCGCTATCCATCGGCGGCAGCTGGTCGACCACGGGCGCCAACCCGAACTTCATCTCCAACTTCAACTCCCAGGGCGCCAAGGGCAAGGCTGCTTCGCGCACCGCCGACGATGGCCGCTTGAACTTTCGCTCCGGCGAAAACTTCTCGACCCTCTTCAAGGGCATCCATGACCTGGAACTGAGGTACGGCGACAGCGGCGCTTTCCTGCGCGGCAAGTACTGGTATGACTTCGAGCAGACCGATGGCAGCCAGCATTTCTACGACATCGACAACAAAGGGCGCGACGAAGCGGCACGCACCAAGGGCGGTCAGTTCCTGGACGCATTCGTCTACCACAACTACAGCCTCGGCGACCTGCCGGGTAACGTGCGCCTGGGCAAGCAGGTGGTGAACTGGGGCGAAAGCACCTTCATCCAGAACGGCATCAGCGTGATCAACCCGGTGGACGTGGCAGCCCTGCGCCGGCCCGGCTCCGAGGTCAAGGAAGGCCTGGTCCCGGTGAACATGTTCTACCTGTCCCAGGGCCTGAGCGAGAACATCACCGCCGAAGGCTTCTACCAGATCGAGTGGGACCACACCGTGGTCGACAACTGCGGCACCTTCTTCGGTGCCGACGGTATCGCAGCGGGCTGTTATGACCGCCTGGTGGTCACCGGCGACGACCTGGCCCCAGGACAGGCAAACAACACCGGTGGCCCGGCCACGCTGGTACGTGGCGGCACCGACGACGCCTACATCCCGCGCAGCAAGGACAATGACGCCCGTGACGGCGGCCAGTACGGTATCGCCTTACGCTGGTTCGTGCCCTCGCTGAACGACACGGAGTTCGCCGGCTACGCGATGAACTACCACAGCCGCTCGCCGTTCCTCAGCCTGACGACGGCCACCAACCTGTCCAACCAGTTGGCGGCGATCCGCAGTGCCCGCTATTTCATCGACTATCCCGAGGACATCCGCCTCTACGGCCTGAGCTTCGCCACCAACCTGAATGGCGTCTCGCTGGGTGGTGAACTGAGCTTCCGGCCGAACATGCCGCTGCAGATCAACACCGCCGACCTCAACCTGGCGGCGCTAGGCAACGCGGCCTCGCCGATCTACGTCAGCGGCCAGCAAACCCTGCAGCGCGGCGCCGAGATTCCTGGCTACAAGCGCATGCCAGTGACCCAGGCACAGATCACCGCCACCAAGTTGTTCAACCAGGTGCTGGCCGCCGAGCGCCTGACCGTGGTCGGCGAGGTCGGCTACAACCACATCGGCGGCGTTGGCGACGCCGACGGCAGTGACATCCGTTTCGGCCGCAACCCGGTGTTCGGTGCCGGCCAACTGGCCAACCAGGCCGTCTGCCGGGGCAGTGCCGTGGGCACGGCCAATGCCAGCAATCCGCAACAGGAATGCAACGACAACGGGTTCTACACCAGCAGCTCCTGGGGATACCGCGTCCGCGCCCAGCTCGACTACCCCAACGTGTTCGCCGGCATCAACCTCTCGCCGAATCTGGCCTGGTCCCATGACGTGGACGGCTACGGCCCGAACTTCGAAGAAGGACAGAAGGCCGTCAGCCTTGGCCTGAACGCCGACTACCAGAGCACCTACACCGCGAGCCTGGCGTACACCGACTACTTCGGTGGCCGTTACAACACCCAGACCGATCGTGACTTCGTCGCCCTCAGCTTCGGCGTGAACTTCTGACGCAGGTACCCAGACATGAAGACTTCTACCCTGATGAAATCCGCAACGTTGGCGCTCAGCCTGCTCGCCTCCGGCGTCATGGCCGCTGTCTCTCCCCAGGAAGCCGAGCATCTGGGCACCACGCTGACGCCGCTGGGCGCGCAGAAGGAAGGCAACGCCGACGGCAGCATCCCGGCCTGGACCGGCGGGCTCAAGTCCGATGCAGCGCCCGTGCAGAATGGCTTCCTCGGCGATCCCTTCGCCGGTGAGAAGCCGCAGTTCGTCATCACCGCTGCCAACGCCGAACAGTACAAGGACAAACTCACGCCCGGGCAACTCGCCTTGTTCAAGCGTTACCCGAATACCTACCGGATTCCGGTTTATCCGACCCATCGCAGCTTTGCCGCCCCACAGAACATCTATGACGCAGCTAAAAAGAGCGCTACCACCACGCAACTGATCAATGATGGCAACGGGCTGAGCAACTTCGTTGCCCGCTACTACGCCTTCCCGATTCCCAAGAGCGGTGTCGAGGTCGTCTGGAACCACGAAACCCGTTACAAGGGCACCAATTACACCCGCACCTCGGCGCAAGCCGTTCCCCAGGCCAATGGCGACTACATGCTGGTCGGTTTCCGCGAAACTTCGGCCACCCCGCAGAACCTCCCGGACGCCGATCCGCAGAAGACCGCCAACCTGCTCTACTACTTCAAGCAGGAAATCATTGCCCCGGCGCGCCTGACCGGTACCGTCAACCTCGCCTACGAGACCATTGACCAGCTCAAGGACCCGCGCCAGGCCTGGACTTACAACGCTGGTCAGCGCCGCGTACGCCGCGCCCCGGAAGTCGCCTACGACGGTCCTGGCACCGCAGCCGACGGCATGCGCACCACCGACAATACCGACCTCTACAACGGCTCGCCGGATCGCTACACCTGGAAGCTGGTCGGCAAGAAGGAGATGTACATTCCGTACAACAACTACCGGCTTTGGTCGCCCACGGTGAAATACGCCGACATCATCAAGCCCGGGCACATCAACCAGGACCTGACTCGCTACGAACTGCACCGGGTCTGGGAAGTCGAGGGGACGCTCAAGCCCAACGAGCGGCACATCTACGCCAAGCGCCACATGTACTTCGACGAGGACACCTGGTCGCTGGTCGAGGTGGATCACTACGACAGTCGCGGCCAGCTCTGGCGCGTAGCCGAAGGGCATCTGGTGAACGACTACCAGCATGGCATTCCGCTCTATGCCGCCCAGACGCTGTATGACCTGATCGCCGGCCGTTATGTCGTGATGGGCCTGATCAACGAGTCCAAGCAAGGCGCCCAGTACGACCAGAAGTTCACCCTGAACGACTTCACGCCTGCGGCGCTGCGCAACGCCGGCATCCGCTGAGTTTTCCCCGCTCCACTGCACACGCCCCGCATTGCGGGGCGTACTGCTTTATCCGTCCTCGTTCGTCAGCAGTACGTGCAGCATGCGCGCAAGCATCAAGGCACTGTCCTCTTCGGTCAGGTACTGCGGACGCTCGAGGCGCATCGCCCGCGGCAAGGTGAGCAGTGTCTGGTGCACCAGGAACTGCGCCTTCTCGCGGTTCTTCACGCGGATCTGCGCGTCGAAGCGCTGGAACAACGCGGGCGTCGCACCGGCGGACCAGCATTGCGCGGACTCCACCAACTCCAGGCGAACCAGCTCGTCGTAACGGGTCACCCGCTCACTGAAGTCCGGATCAAGGCGCGACTTGCGGTGATGGACCTCCAGGCCCAGGCGCAGCACCAGCAGCAGCCCCTCGAACAGGGTCGCTTGTGGGGGCAGTGCTGCGATCGCGGATAGAAGCTGCGCGCCAGCCTCGCGGCGGTAATCCTCGAAAACCGCCGCGATCAGCGACTCCATCGCCGGAAAATATTCGTAGATCGAACTGATGGCCACGCCGGATACATCCGCCAGCCTCCAGGCGGTGAGCGCCTCGCGCCCCTCCTCCTCGAGTATCTGTCGGCCGCCTTGCTTGAGTGCCTCGACCAGGGCAATCGAACGCGCCTGGCGGGGCTGCTTGCGCGGTTGCGCAGGCATGCCCAGTGGCTTCAGCGCAGGCTCGCTTTCCGGGTGTTCTCTGTCTTTCGGCGGTTTGTCCATAGCCTTCTCCTTCCGGCAGGCTCGGTACCCAGCAGGGCCTGAGCATGCTGGCAGTCGGGGGCGGCTGCAAGGCTTTACAGCACCGCCTGGTACAGAGCCAGGGCTGCGTTGAGACTGACCTCTCGAGGGTTGTTTGCGAGCAGTCGGGTCTGTTTCAGTGCGTCTTCGGCCAGCCCCTCCAGATCGCTCTCCGCAACCCCCACCTCCCTCAGTCGGGTCGGCAGGCGCAGGCGCACGGGTAGATCGGAGAAGTACTGGATCAGCGCCTGGGTCTTGCTCCGCGCGTCACCCGAAATGCCTGGCAGCACGATATCTGCCAGTTCAGCGTAGAGCGGCGCAGCGACCTCCTGGTTGAAACGCAGCACACCGGGCAGCATCAGCGAGTTGGACAAACCATGGGGGACATGGAACCGCGCCCCCAGCGGATACGCCAGCGCATGTACTGCCGCGACGGGGGCGTTGGCGAACGCCATGCCAGCCAGGCAGGCGCCCATCAACATGTCTTCGCGGGCCTGGATGTCCGCGCCATGGGCGCAGGCGCGCTCAAGGCTTGCAGCCAGCAGGCGCAGGGCTTCCCGGGCGAGACAGTCGGAAATCGGGTTCTTGCGGTGGCGGCTGGTGAAGGCTTCGATGGCATGGACCATGGCGTCGATGCCCGTGGCCGCCGTGACGTGCGGCGGGAGGCCGACGGTCAGGTCGGCATCGAGCACCGCCAGGTCAGGCAGCAGCAACGGCGAGATGACCACGCTCTTCTGTCCATCGCCGCTGGTGACGACCGATACGGCCGTTACTTCGGAGCCCGTTCCTGCCGTCGTCGGCACGAGGATCAGCGGCAGGCGCGGCCCCTGCGCCACGTCGATGCCGTAGGCGTTGGCCAGCGACTCGCCGCTGCGCGCCAGCAGTGCCGCCAGCTTGGCGGCGTCCAGCGAGCTGCCTCCGCCCAGACCTATCACACAATCGGCCGCGCACTCCTGTGCCGCGCCGACCGCCGCCTCTATGACGCTTTCCGGCGGGTCTGCCTGAACCTCGGCGAACACCCGCAATGCCAGCTTCGCACGCGCGAAATCTTCGATCACCGGTTGCAGCAGCCCGGCGCCCAGTACGCCGGGATCGCTGACCAGCAGGACAGACCGGCAGCCCATGCGGCGTACGCGTTCGGCCAACCGTGCGGACGCGCCGCGCTCGATGAGAATGGAAGCAGTGGTATTGAAAGTCAGCGTCGCCATGGTGTCTTCGCTCAGGCTCGTGAATCGTTTTGCGAAGGCACCAGGCGCGAAGCACTGGACAGCACACTTCGCTCCCAGCGCAAGCATAGGGATCTCCCCCCGCCCTCGGTCCCCCTCGTCAAGAGGGGGCGTATACGCCCGGGAAGACAAATCCAGAAACCCTCTCGAGTAACGTCCAGGCAGGGCCTTAAAACACTTTAAAAACAAGGTATTGCGGATACTTACCGAATCCGGAATCCGGAACGTGGAAGCCTGATTGCCTCCCTATACTGGCCCCACGGTCCAGCCGTGATCGATCACGGCCTGCAGGCACCGCACGCTCCGGCGCCCTTCGCCGGCCCTGCCACTGGAGTAGCGAGTCCATCGATGTCCGCATCGCCAGAACAAAAAACACAGCTGCTGCTGAACGATCCCGTCGCCCTTGCCGGGTATTCCTGCCAGACCTGGAGCCACTTGCCGCGCGAAGAGATCGATGCCCTGCAACTCGCCGGGCTGAAGCTGCGTTTCGCCCAATTGCGCGAGCACATCCCGGTGCTGAAGAAACTGGCCGATGGCGAAGGGCTGGAGCGCATCGATGCGATCGATGACGTAGTGCCCCTGCTCTTCGAGCACACCGTGTTCAAGTCCTACCCGCCATCGCTGCTGGAGAAGAGCAACTTCGCCGCGATCAACAAATGGCTGGCCAAGCTGGTCACGCCCGAAATCGGCGCGGCGATCTGCGCCGTGGACGTCAGTGCCTGCCAGGGGCTCGATGACTGGTTCGAGACCATGGATGCCGCCCTGCCACAGCTGTGCATCAGCCATACCTCCGGCACCTCGGGCACCCTCTCCTTCCTGCCCAACAGCACCCGCGAATTCGAAAAGGCCTGCGCGGTACGCAGCCTCTTCGCCTGGAACCTGCAGGGCCCTGATTCCCCGCGCCCGGAGATGCATACCGCCTACCCCTACTACCGCAAAGGCTACCTGAGTCACCTGCGCGGCAACGTGGCACTGATGAAGCAGTTGCTGCCCAGCCAGGACAACTTCCATTGCGCCTATCCCGACACACTCTCCAGCGACGTGCTGCATCTGGGCGCACGGGTTCGCGCCGCCCAGGCCCGCGGGACCCTGGACCGCCTGGTGATCAATCCGGCGTTGCTGGCCAAGAAGAAGGCCTTCGATGAGCAGCAGGCGCAGATGCCCGCGCACCTGGCGGCCTTCTTCAATCGCATGGCCGGCGAACTCAAGGGCAAGCGCGTGTACATCGGCGGCACCTGGAACCTGCTCCACAACATGGCCAAGGCCGGCCTGGAACGGGGGCTGGAAGGTGTCTTCCACCCGGACTCCTACATCGCCACCACCGGCGGCGCCAAGGGCGTGGTGCAGCCTGACGGCTGGCGCGAGGAAGTGCTGCGCTTCACCGGCGCCAGACGCATCAACGAGTCCTACGCCATGTCCGAAGTGGTCAGCGGCTCACACCTGCGCTGCGAACAGGGCAACTATCACTTCGCTCACACGGTGATCCCCTTCGTGCTCGATCCGCAGACCAGCGAACCGTTGCCGCGCAGCGGACGGCAAACCGGCCGCGCGGCCTTCTACGACCTGGGTGCCGACGTGCACTGGGGCGGCTTCATCACCGGTGACGAAATCACTGTCGAATGGGATCAGCCCTGCGCCTGCGGTCGCCCCAGCCGCTACGTGGTCGGTGCGATCCAACGCTACAGCGAGAAGAACGGCGGCGACGACAAGATCACCTGCGCCGCGTCGGACAACTCGCATCGCGAGGCCATGGACTTCCTGAACTCCCTCGAGGGCTGAGCCGATGAGCAAACCCATTGCGCCGATGATCATTCGCGGCGAAGTCATTACCGACAATCTGGTCGAAGTCGGTGGCCGTGGTGGCGACCTGAGCTTCCTGACGCCGGACGCGCACCACTACATCGACAGGCTGCCGCTGGGGAATCCGGCCAGGCTGGCCGATCTGTATCAGCTCAGCTTCGACGACATCCTCGACTACGCCGGTGCGTTGGCCGAGCGGCTGAACCTGGCCAGCAATGCGTTTCTCCAGGAAGCCTGCGAGCTGTCCTACCTGACCGCGCCGGTGACACCGACCATGGTCAAGGCCGCCTATATGAGCCTGCCCCAGTACCTGGATCGCCAGTTCATCGCGGAGATGGTCGAGAGCACCGTCGGCATCAAGTATCTGGAAGGTTGGGTGAAACAGAAACTGCTGGACGGGACCGAGCTCGAGACACGCTGCTTCGGTTCGCGCACCCTGCATATCGTCGCTGGCAACGCCGCGCCGCTGTCGCTGGTGACCATCCTGCGCAACATGGTGTTGCGCAGCGACGCCATCATCAAGGCGCCGTCCAACGACCCGTTCACCGCCCTGGCCATCGCCCGTACCATGGTCGAGATGGCGCCGGACCACCCACTGACCCGGCACCTCTCGGTGGCCTACTGGAAAGGCGGCGACCAGGCTCTGGAGCAACGCCTGTACCAGCCGCAGAACATCGAGAAGATCGTCGCCTGGGGCGGGTTCGCCGCCCTCAAGCACGTGACCCGCTATATCCAGCCCGGCCTGGAACTGATCTCCCTCGATCCCAAGCGCAGTGCCAGCGTCATCGGCGAAGACGCCTTCGCCAGCGAAGAATGCCTGCGCGAGGCGGCGCTGCGCCTGGCCAGCGACATCGGTGCACTGAACCAGAAAGGCTGCGTCTGCGCGCGGGTGGTGTATGTACAGAGCGGCACTGACGAACAGGGTCTTGAGCGTCTCAATACCTTTGGCCGCTACGTCTACGACGCGATGCTGACATTGCCCAACACCCTGAGCACCGCGCCCAAGCGTTATGACCAGGGCCTGAAGGCGCACGTCGACGCCCTGCGTCTGGATGACGAGTGGTACCGGGTGATCGGCGGCCGGGATGGCGAAGGCGCGATCATCTGCTCGCAGATTCCCGAACCGGTGTCCTTCGCCACCCTGCTCGACGACCGTACCGCCAACCTGGTACCCGTCGATGAGCTGAGCGAAGTGCTGGACGCGGTGGACGCCTACACCCAGACCGTCGGCGTCTACCCCGAAGCGGTCAAGGGCGAACTGAAGAACATCCTGCCGCTGTATGGCGCGCAGCGCATCGTCTCGCTGGGCTATGCGGCGGCGATGAAATGGCAGGCACCACAGGATGCCATCGAGCCAATGCGGCGCATGGGCAAATGGATCTCCAACCAGATCGCCTCGCCGCAAACCACCGCCGCGCCCTGGCTGCGCCCTTCCCTCTGACCCACTTCCGCGAACCCAGCGTGCCCGATGAGCCGGGCACGCGCTTCCCCTGCTGGAGAAACACCATGAGTCACTGCCTGGCCTACGCCGCCCCCGCGGCCCATGCCCCTCTTGCCCCGACACGCCTGCAACGGCGCGAACTGCGCGATGACGACGTGCAGATCGCCATCAGCCACTGCGGCGTCTGCCACTCCGACCTGCACTACCTGCACAACGACTGGAACAGCAGCGTCTTCCCCCTGGTGCCCGGCCACGAGATCATCGGCCGGGTAACCGCCGTCGGGCCGGCGGTCAGCCGCTACCGGGTAGGCGACAGCGTCGCCGTCGGCTGCATGGTCGACAGCTGCCAGCACTGCGCGGCCTGCGACGATGGCCAGGAGCAACTGTGCATCACCCTTCCGACCCCGACCTACAACGGCAAGGACCGGGTGAGCGGCGACATCACCTACGGTGGTTACTCGCAGTCCATCGTCGTCAAGGAGAAGTTCGTCCTGCGCCTGCCCGCCAACCTCGACGCGGCCCACGCCGCCCCCCTGCTCTGCGCCGGCATCACTGTGTGGCAACCACTGCGCAAGTATGCCGTCCAGGCCGGCACGCGCCTGGCCGTGGTCGGCCTGGGTGGGCTCGGTCATCTGGCGGTGAAGCTGGCCCGCGCCATGGGCGCCGACGTCACGGTCATCACCACTTCGCCACACAAGGCCGACGATGCCCGTGCGCTGGGTGCCCAGCACGTCCTGCTGTCGAAGGACCCGGACGCGATGAAGGCGGCCTACGCCAGCTTCGACATCGTCCTCGACACCATCCCCACCCGGCACGACGTAAACCCCTACCTGACCTTGCTGGCCCGGGGCGGGAAACTGGTGTTGATCGGTGCGCTGGAACCGCTGGAGCCCATCCATGGCGCGCTGCTGATGATCAACGATCGCTCCATCGCCGGCTCACTGATGGGCGGCCTGCTGGCCACCCAGGAGCTGCTGGACTTCTGCGCCGAGCACCAGGTGCTGCCGGAGTGCGAGGTCATCGCCATGCAGGACATCAACACCGCTCTGGAGCGCCTGCAGAAGAATGACGTGAAGTACCGCTTCGTGATCGACATGGGCTCCCTGCAGGGAAGCACCGAGGGCTGATTTTCAGCCAGGAAAAAGGCCACCCGGAGGCGGCCTTTTTTCTACCCGTAAGGGTCAGGGCGTGGTGATGTTGAAGTCCGGTGAGAATGTGTCGAGTAGCCCCATCAGCTCACCCAGCTTGCGCGGATCACCCTCAACCTTTGCCAGGCCTTGCTTGAGCGCGGCGGGGAAGTCCAGCTCCTTCAGGCTGATGCGATCCAGGGTGGCCTTGTCGATGCTCAGCGTAGCGTCGGGATGGGCATGGCGGCTGTTCTCCCGGTAGGTCAGCACGCCGTTGCGCAGGGTCAGGGCAAAGGTCTGCTTGCGGTCGGTGAAGGTCCAGTTCAGCTGCATGTCGTGGCCTTGGGCACGCTCGGCGTTTAGGCGCACCGCCAGGTAGTCGAAGAACATCGCCGGCTCCAGGGCCCGCACCAGGTCCGCCGAGGGCTTGCGCAAGCTCGCCGGGCGCACGCCATTGCGAAGTTCCACGGCCGCGGAGAGGTACATGTTGCGCCACAGCGAGTTCTCCGCCTGATAACCCAGCTGTTCCAGCGCATCAGCCTGTGCTTCGCGGGCTGAGCGATTATCCGGCTGGGCGAAGACCAGGTGATTGCCCAGCTCCACGGCCCAGCGGTAATCGCCCTTGGCCATCGAGGCGCGCATCAGCTCCAGCACATGGTCAGCGCCACCCAGCGCCTCGACGTATCGAGCGCCGGCGTCCTGCGGCGGCAATGGATCTAGGTTGGCCGGGTTGCCATCGTAGAAGCCCATGTAGCGCTGGTACACCGCCCGCGAGTTGAAGCTGAGCGAACCGTAGTAGCCACGGGTGTACCACTTGCGCTCCAGGTCGCCCGGCAGCTTTTGCATCGCCGCGGCAATCTCGGCTGGCGTCAGGCCCTGGTTGAGCAGGTGCAGGGTGTGGTCGTTGAGGTACGTGTACATGTCGCGCTGGTCGGCCAGCAGCGTGCGAATCCGCTCGCCGCCCCAGGTCGGCCAGTTGTGCTGGGCGAACATCACGTCGGCGCGGTCGCCGTAGCGCACCAGGCTGTCGTCGAGGTAGCGGCCCCAGGCCTTGGCGTCACGTACCAGCGCCCCCCTTGGGGTGAGGATGTTGTGCTGGGTATGGGTGGCGTTCTCGGCCATGCACAGCGCACGCATCTGCGGCAGGTACAGGTTCATTTCTGCCGGCGCTTCGCTGCCGGGCGTCAGCTGGAATTCGATCTCGATGCCATCGACGCGCAGCTGTTGGTAAGGCTTGTCGATCAGCACGGTCGGCGCGATCAGGCCGATGGTGCCGCCGACCGGACCACCCTTGCCGATACCGGTATCCACCTGTCCCTTGTCGCCCCGTGGCACCAGGCCGCCGGACTGGTACTGGGCACGGCGCATCATGGCGGTGCCGGCGAACACGTTCTCGCTCGCCGCCTCTTCCATGAACCCGCTGGGGGCATATACCTGCACTCTGCCGGACTTGACGTCCGCCTCGTCGATCACCCCGCGCACGCCGCCGAAGTGGTCGAGATGGCTATGGGTATAGATGACCGCCGTCACCGGTTTGCGCGGGCGATTACGGTAATACAGCTCCAGTGCCGCCCGCGCCGTTTCGCTGGTCATCAGCGGGTCGATGATCACCAGCCCCCGGTCACCCTCGATGATCGTCATGTTCGCCAGGTCCATGCCGCGCACCTGATACAGTCGCTCCGCGACCTGGAACAGCCCCGCGTTGCTGTTGAGCCGGGCCATGCGCCACAGGCTGGGGTTTACCGAGTCGGGCGCCTGCTCGGCCGTGAGGAAGTCGTACTGGTGAGTATCCCAGACGACCTTGCCCTCAGCGTCCTTGATCTGCCCCGAGAATGCTGCAACCAGGCCGCGGCTGGCGTCTTCGTAATCCTGCCGGTCGGAAAACGGCAGAGCCTGTAGCACCGCCGCATTGCTGGCACGAGTCGCGGGGCTGGCGGGTTTCGCCGAGGCAGGGCCGCCTGCATCAGCGGCGCTGACGGTGCCTGCACAAGCAAGCAGGATAGCCAACGCCAGTGCGCTGCGACGGGGCAGGCCCAGGGTTTCGGATGCGTTCATTGTTCTTCTCCGCAAGTCAGATTGCCGGCGCAGTGCGGCCAGCGAGAGCAGCCTGCTGTCGCTCGGTGCAATAAGCCTCATGACTGTCTGCGCTGCCCAGGAGCAAATCGGCAACCACCGCACGCTTGTAGTAGTGGCCGATGCTGCACTCCTGGGTTGTTCCGATGCCACCGTGCAGCTGGATAGCCTGGCCGCAGACGAATTTCGCTGCGCGAGAGACCTGTGCCTTGACCTGCGAGACTCGAAGTTGCAGATCACCCTCCCCCGAATTGTCGATGGCATCGAGCAGCACGAACAGCGCCGAGCGCGCCAGTTCCAGCTGCGCAGCCATGTCGGCCATGCGGTGTTGCAGGCTCTGGAAACTGCCTATGGGTACTCCGAACTGCTGGCGTACCTTGAGGTAGTCAGCGCAGATCTCGATGGCCCGCTCCATGCCGCCCACCAGTTCGGCGCAAAGGCTGGCAGTCGCATGGGCCAGGCCATGCCGCAGAGCAGCCATCCCCTCGCCCGGGCGGCCCACGACGGCGGCCTCGCTCACCTCGACCTGCTCCAGGTGCAGCTCTGCAGCCCAACTACCATCGTGCAGCGGCACAGGCGTGCGGCGCAGGCCTGGATCATCGGCGCTCACGAGGAACAGCGTGCAGCCCTCCTCAGTCTGCGCGGAAACAATGTAAGCGTCGGCCTGCGTCCCCCCCAGTACCAGGGTCTTGCGACCATTCAGGCGATAGCCACCGGCATGTCGTTCGGCACGCGCCTGTTGCCCATCCACCATGCCGCGGGTGTGCGCCTCGGCGTAAGCCAGCGCCATTCGCGCGGAGCCATCGGCCAGCGCCGGCAACCAGTGTTCCTGCAGCGCCGGTGCCTGGGCCGCTACCAATGTCTGGGCGGCCAGCACTGCGCAGCCGGTGAACGGCGCAAGGACCAGTCCGCGCCCCAGCTCCTGGGCAATCAGGGCGCTATCGAGGATGCTGCCGCCGAGCCCGCCGTGGGTCTCGGGCAATGCCGCGCAAAGCCAGCCCTGCTCTGCGAAGGTGACCCAGCTCGAATCGCTGCCCTCACCCGCCTCCAGGCGATCCAGACGCGCCTCGAAGCTGTATTCCTTGTCGATGTACCGACGCACGCTGTCCTGCAGCATCTGCTGCTCGGAAGAAAGTTCGAAGTTCATGGTTGCTCGGCCCGTTCAGAGTTGAAACAGCATCTTGGCGATGATCCCGCGCTGGACCTCGCTGGTGCCGCCGTAGATGGTCGAGGCACGGCGGAAGAACATTTCCATGGCGATCCCACGGGCGAGCTCTTCCTGCGGCAGCGGTTCGCCAGCCGGCGCCTCTGGCGTGGGATAGGCAATGGCGCCGTAATCCCCCAGCGCCTGCACCATGAATTCGGTGATGCGCTGCTGCAACTCGGTGCCGCGAACCTTGAGGATCGAGCCCAGGGCGTGGGCGGCCGGGCTGTGGTCGCCGGCCTGCTCCATCGCTGCCACGCGCTTGACCAGCATGGCGATAGCGTCTACCTCGGCTTCGAAGCCGGCCAGCTGCCGGGCGAATCCGACTTGCTCGCCGAGAACGCCAGAACCGGCCGGCAAGCCGTGGGCCAGTTGTTTGAGCTGCAGCAGGTAGCGACGCAGGATGGGCAGGTCGGCGGCGGTGGCGTGCTCGTTGTTGAGCAGGAACTTGGTGATCTTCCAGCCATCGCCTTCGTTGCCGATACGGTTGGTCACCGGCACCCGTACATTGTCGAAGAAGGTTTCGTTGAGGTGATGGCAGCCGTCGATGCTGTGGATGGGGCGCACCGTGATACCCGGTGTGCGCATGTCGACCAGCAGGAAGCTGATCCCGGCCTGTTTGCGCGCGCTGGCGTCGGTGCGTACCAGCAGGAAGATCCAGTCCGCCTGGTGCGCGTAGCTGGTCCAGATCTTCTGCCCGTTGATGACGTAATGGTCGCCCTCCAGGTCGGCGCGAGTGCGCAGGGACGCCAGGTCGGAACCCGAGCCGGGCTCGGAGAAGCCCTGGCACCACAGGCGCTCGGCCTTGAGAATGAGCGGAATCTGCTCGGCCTTCTGCTCGGCGCTGGCGAAGTGATTGATCACCGGGCCGAGCAGCTTGTGCGCGAAACCATCGAGCGTCGGCGCGCCGGCGGCCACGCACTCTTCGTCGAACACCAGGCGCTGCAGCACGCTCCAGCCGGTTCCGCCATGCTCTTTCGGCCAATAGGGTGCGCCCCAGCCGCGCTCGGCGAGGATCCGTTGCCAACGCACCAGGTCCGGCAGCGCCGAACGAATGCTGGAGCTCGGTTTCCCCGCGAGGTCCGCCGGCAGGTGCAGGCGCAGGAACTCGCGGATCTCCTGGCGGAACTGATCCAGACCGGGGTCAGGAAGAAAATCCATGGCAGCCTCCTCAGTTGCGGTACAGGGTGACGACGCAGGCGCCGCCGATGCCTACGTTGTGCTGCAGGGCCACGCGTGCGCCCTCGACCTGGCGCTGCTCGGCGTTGCCGCGCAATTGCTGGGTCAGCTCGTAGCACTGGGCAAGCCCGGTGGCACCGATCGGATGGCCCTTGGACAACAGCCCGCCGGACGGATTGACCACGTAGCGGCCGCCGTAGGTGTTGTCGCCGTCGTCGATGAACTTCGCCGCACCACCCTCAGTGCACAGGCCGAGGCCTTCATAGGTAACCAGTTCGTTGTGCGCGAAGCAGTCGTGCAGCTCGACCACGTCGACGTCTTCCGCACCGATCCCGGCAGCTTCATAGACCTGCTGCGAGGCGCTCAGCGCCATGCCGTAGCCGGCGGCATAGCGCAGGTCTTCCTCGAAGCTGCGGCCATCGTCGGTGGTCATCGCCTGGGCAGCTATCCATACCCGCGAATCGAGCCCATGGCGGCGTGCGTAGTCTTCGCTGCAGAGCACTGCGGCAGCGGCCCCACAGGTCGGTGGGCACGCCATCAGGCGAGTCATCACGCCCGGCCAGAGCAGTTGGTCGTTGAGGACGTCTTCGGCGCTGACTTCCTTGCGGAACACCGCCAGCGGGTTGCGTGCAGCGTGGCGGCTGGCCTTCGCGCGAATCTTCGCGAAGCTCTCCAGTGGCGTGCCGAAGCGTTGCATGTGGGCCAGCCCGGCACCGCCGAAGATGCGCAAGGCGGTGGGTAATTCAGGGACACCCACCAGCGTGTCGCAACGCTCGATGAAAGGGTCGGCGGCATTGGGTCGGTCGTTGTAGTGGCTGGTCAGCGCGCCCGGGGTCATCTGTTCGAAGCCCAGCACCAGTGCCACGTCGATGGCGCCGCTCTGGATCGCCTGGCGTGCCAGGAACAATGCCGTCGAACCGCTGGAGCAGTTGTTGTTGACGTTGAACAGGGCGATGCCGCTCAGGCCGATCTGGTACAGCGCGCGCTGGCCGCAGCAGGAGTCACCGTAGATGTAGCCGGCGTAAGCCTGCTGGATGGCGCTGTACGCCACGCCGGCGTCTTGCAGAGCCAGGCGTGCGGCCTGCGCCCCCATCAGGTCATAGCTCAGGCTGGCTCCGGGTTTGGTGAAGGGGATCATGCCGACCCCGGCGACCACGACTTTGTTCGTCATTTTTCATTCCTCCCATGGTGACCCGGTCGAACCGGGCTTTGGTGTACCGGCATGGTAGGGAGGATCGCGGAAGGCGCTGAGCCCCCCGTGTCAGGGGGAGTCGCAAGGCAGTCGCCGGGCCGCCGGGCCCGGCGCAAGAGGGATGGACGTTACTCGACGATTACCGCACGACGGCTGGAGCACCAGGACTCCAGACGGGCCTGGTAACGCTCTTCGATGAGGTTGCGGCGGATCTTCAGGGTTGGCGTCAACAGGCCGTTGTCGACGGTCCAAGGCTCGCTCACCAGCACCAGGCAGGCCAGCCGTTCGTGCGCCTCCAGCTGTTGGTTGGTGGCTTCCAGGAAGGCCTCCAGACTGATCTCCAGTGCCGCGCGTCGGTCAGGATCGGCCAGCGCGGCGCGGGTGTCCGGCGAGACATTGATCAGTGCCAGCGGTTGTGCCAGGCCGACACCCGTCACGCAGGCGCCTTCGACGTGCCCGTCATCGCCCAGGCGCGCCTCGATCGGCACCGGGGCGACGTACTTGCCCTTGGCGGTCTTGAACAGCTCCTTGACACGTCCAGTGATTCGCAGGCGCCCTGCTGCGTCCAGCTCGCCACGGTCGCCGGTGCGGAAGAAGCCGTCCTCGGTGTAGCTATCGCGAGTCAGCTCCGGCTGGCGGTAGTAACCCAGCATCTGCCCCGGACTCTTGACCAGGATTTCGCCATCTTCGGCGATGCGGCATTCGACACCGGGCACCGCAGCACCGACATAACCGACACGCACCGTGTCGTGCAGGCTGAAATGCGAGCAGCCGAAGTTCTCCGACATGCCGTAGCCTTCCAGCAACGCCAGGCCCAGTTCGCGATACCACTCCAGCACCGCGATCGGCAGCGGCGCGGAGCCAGACAACGCGGTATGAACCTGATCCAGACCCAGCGCGGCGAGAATCTGCTGACGCATCGCCGCACCCCGTTGCGGGTCGGCAAAGGCTTCCTGCTGGGTCGCCAATGGAATGCGCTCGCTGATGCCGTGGAAGAACTTACCCCACAGGCGGGGCACGGACATGAAGATCGTCGGCCTGGCCCAGCGCAAGTCATTGGCAAAGGTTTCCAGGCTCTCGTTGAAGAACACCTGGCAGCCGTTGTAGAGCGACAAGGTCTCGACCACCGCCCGCTCGGCGGTGTGTGCCAGCGGCAGGTAAGACAGCAGTCGGTCCTGCGGCGAGGCACCACGACCGCTGTCGTACATCACCACGGAAATCTCGCAGGCATGGCACATGCCCTGGAAACTGTGCATCACGCCCTTGGGCTGCCCGGTGCTGCCGGAGGTATAGATGATGGTGGCGAGATCTGGCCGCTGTGGCCGCGCCACCTGCAGCAGCGGCTCCCGGGACTGCAGTAGCGCATTCCATGGCTGGCCGATGCCGATGCCGTGCAGCGGCAGTTCGATGATCGGCAGCCCTTCCGGGACCGCTTCGCGCACGCGCTCCCAGCCCGCCATTCCGCCATCCAAATGGCCAAGGAACATCAGGCGCACATCGGCGTGGGCAAGCACGTAAGCAACTGTTTCCCGGTTGGCCGAGGAGTACAGCGGGACGCTCACGTGGCCGGCCATCCAGATTGCCAGGTCGGCGATGATCCAGTGCGCACTGTTCTTGCCGAACAGGGCGATGCTCGAGCCCGCCGGCAGGTCCAGCGACACCAGGTGGGCCGCGATGCGTCGGGCCTGGTCGCCCACCTGGCGCCAGGTCAGGGTTTCCACCTGCCCCTGGCCAAGCGGCTGGTGCAGGTAGGGAGTGTCGGGCAGTTGGCTTTCCCAATGCAGGAAGCGCTGCAGCAATGTCGGTTCTTGTTGTGCTTCGTTCATTGCGGGGTCCTACGGACATGAGAGTGCAGGCGCACCCTTCGAATTATTGTTCTTGCCGGCCCTGTCTAATGGAGGCCTCAGTCCCGGCCGTACAAGGTCACGACGGCGTTACCCTGTATGCCCTGGCAGTGCTGCAACGCATGACGCGCCCCCGGCACCTGCCGCGCATCGGCGCTGCCACGCAGCTGACGGACCAGTTCGGTACATTGTGCCAGCCCGGTGGCGCCCAGGGCATGTCCCCGGCCGAGCAAGCCGCCGGACGGATTGACCACGAGGTTGCCGCCGTAAGTGTTGTCACCATCCTCGACGAGTTTCTCGGCGTCCCCTTCGCGGCAGAAGCCCAGTGCTTCGTAAAGAAGCAGCTCGGAGATGCTGGTGGCATCGTGCAGCTCGCACAGGTCGATTTCTTCGGGGCCAAGGCCCGCTCGCTCATAGACCAGCCGGGCGGCGCTGGCGGCGATGTCGTAGCCAGCTGCGCGGAGCGCAGTTTCCCCGCAGGACCCGGCAGGCAGATCGCCGCATTGGACCTGGGAAATGATCCGTACCGCGCGCTTGATACCTCGTTTACGAGCGAAGGCGTCGGAACACAGGACAACCGCCGCAGCGCCCTCGGCGGGGCTGCAACATTGCGAGGCACTGAGCGGGCCGAAGATGCGGGGTTCGAGCAGAACGCTCTCCAGGCTCAGCGCGGTGCGCAGCAGTGCATCCGGATTGCGCGCAGCATGTTCGCGAGCCTTCACCGCCAGCATCGCCAGGCTTTCGCGGCGAGCACCGTGGCGCGCCAGGTATTCCTCGGCAGCAGCGCCATGCAGTGCATTGCCCAAGGTCACTTCGGCAGTGGCGGCCTTGCCAGGCGCTGGCTCCACACCCAGCACCAGGACGCATTCGGCGGCACCGGCTTCCACGCTCTGGCGCGCCAATAGCAATGCGCTGGCACCACCCGCGCCGTCGCTTTGCAGATTGAAGACCGGAATTCCGCTCAAGCCCAGTGCCCGGCAGGCATCCTGGCCCCGTGCGACGCCCGCAGCGGCACAATACAAAGCGTCGACCTGGGCAAAGTCGATGCCAGCATCCGCCAGGGCAAGGCGAGCACCAACGCCGGAAGGGTCCGTGGGGTTGCCGTTGCCGCCCGCGAGGCGAAACGGAGTCAAGCCAACGCCAATCACATTGACGCGACGATTCATCTGTTGGTCTCTCCTGAGACGGGAACCGCCGCCATGGCGGCGGTCCGAAGCCGGTGGAGGGCACCGGGGCACCCTCCACCGTCCATTACGCCGGCACCTGCTCGAACAGTTCGACGGCGGCGTTCTTCAGCACCACGACGTCCCGCTCCACGGCACGCATCTCGAGGATGATGCGCGTCGGCGACTCGCGCCACATGCGCGTCTCCAGCGTGTCGCCAGGCATGACGATCGAGGCAAAGCGAGCACGCACGCTCTTGAACAGACGAGAATCGTTGTCGCAGAACGCCTTGATCACGTGACGTCCGAGGTAGCCGAAGGTGCACAGGCCATGCAGGAACGGCTTCTCGTAACCGGCCTTGGCGGCATAGTCCGGATCGACGTGCATCGGGTTCCAGTCGCCACACAGTCGGTACAGCAATGCCTGGTTCACCTCGGTCTTGTCGGAGAGCACGATGTCGGGCTCGCGGGCCGGCGGGACGTTTACCTCTTCGCTGGCGACCTTGGCCAGCCCCGCGCCGGGTACGCCCGGATAGAAGCCAGTGACCTCGTTGTAGAACAGCGGCGTGCCGTGCTCGTCGGTGGTCTCGATGGCCAGCACGGTGACGGTGCTCTTGCCCTTGTCGATGGCCGTTTTCAGGTGCATGCGGTGCTTGAGCTTGGCGGCCGGCGGCAGCGGGCGGTACATGACGGTGTACTGTTCGCCGTGCAGGCCCTTGCCGAACGGCACGTTCAGACCTTCCAGCTGCGGCTCGCCGGACTTGGCGGCCCGCAGGAACACCTCGGTGGCTGGCAGTACCGCCATGGTCGGCAGTACACGGAACTCGTCACCGACGAATTCGTTGACGTAGCGCAATTCGGCGCGGTCCAGCGGGTCCTTGGCAGCTCCCACTGCCAGCGCGTAGAGCGCCGCGTCATTCTGGTCGTATTCGGTCTCCAGGTAGGAAACCGCCTTGCCGGCGACTTCCATGTCGATGAACTGGTTGCCGCCCTTGGTCGCCGGCGTGTCCATGCGCTCGAACAGCTCCTTGAAGCTTTCCGCACCGGTGGCCGGATGCACAGCGTGTTCGTCGAAGCGACCAATGCGCTCCCAGTTGTCGCGCACCAGCTCCGGGCTCAGGCCATCAGTGTGCAGGAAGCGGCCCTGGGAACGCTCCCAACGGTACTTGGCGTGGAAGCCGCCACCCACCTCGATCAGCTCGCCGCTGTCCTGGCAATCCTCGTGGCACAGCCAGCCAACCAGCGGCGCAACATCCTCGACAGCCAGTTTTGCCTGCATCTCCTCGGTGAAGATGCCGCTAGCGATGACCATGCGCGAAGCGGCAATCGGCGCGATGGTGTTGACGCGAATATTCTTGCTCGCGCCTTCGATCGCCAGTGAGTTGGCGAAACCGATCAGCCCGGACTTGGCGGTCGAATAGTTGCACTGCCCGAAGTTGCCGAAGATGCCGGCGCCCGAAGAGGTCATGACGATGCGGCCGTAACCCTTCTCGCGCATGATCGGCCACACCGCGTGGGTCAGCAGGAAGGCGCCCTTGACGTGCACCGCCTGGATCAGGTCCCACTGCTCCTCGGTCATCTTGTGGAACGAGGTGTCGCGCAGCACGCCGGCGTTGTTGATCAGGATATCCACGGTGCCGAACGCCTCCACTGCGGTGGCGACGATCTTCGTGCCTTCGGTCACCGAGTGATAGTCGGCTACGGCTTCGCCACCGAGGGCGCGGATTTCCGCGACCACGGCATCGGCCGCGGCAGAGGAGCTGCCCAGGCCTTCGGTGGTGACACCCAGGTCGTTGACCACGACCTTGGCGCCGCGGGAGCCCAGCAGCAGTGCGTGGGCACGACCCAGGCCGTTGCCGGCGCCGGTAACGATGGCGACTTTACCGTCGAAACGCAGTTCTTGTGACACGTTCGTTCTCCTTGAGGGATGTTCTTGTCGGGGAATCAGAGGGTGCGAGCGACCAGCTCACGCATGATGTCGTTGGCACCACCGGCAATACGCAGTACGCGGTGGTCGAGGTAATGCCGGGCTACCGGGTACTCGAGCATGTAGCCGTTGCCGCCGTGCAGTTGCAGGCATTGATCGACCACCCGGGTGTACAGCTCCGAGCACCACAACTTGGCCGAGGCCGCAGCGTCCGGAGTCAGTTGGTGCTGCAGGCAGAGCTCCATGCAGCGGTCGACGTAGACCTGGCCGTGCGCCAGGTCGGCACGCAGGTCCGCCAGACGGAAGCGGGTGTTCTGGAAGTCGAAGATCGGTTGACCGAACACCGTGCGGCCGCGGGTGTAGTCCAGGGTCTGCTCAAGTACCGCCTGGGCGCCGGCGATGCTGCTGATGGCGATGGACAGGCGCTCCCAGGCCAGTTCCTTCATCAGGTGCACAAAGCCCTGGCCGGGGATGCCACCGAGCAGGTTCTCTTTCGGCACGCGGACGTCCTCGAAGAACAGCATGGTGGTGTCCTGGGCGTGCAGGCCAACCTTGCGCAGAGGCTTGGACTTGCTGAAACCGGGGCGGCCGTCCTCCACCAGCAGCAGCGAGATATCCTGGGCGCCCTTGCCAGTGTCGCCGGTCTTGCACACCACGACGACGAGGTCGCAATTGGTACCGTTGGAGATGAAGGTCTTGGCGCCGTTGATCACGTACTCGTCGCCGTCCAGCACAGCACGAGTCTTCACCGCCTGCAGGTCGGAACCGGTGTTCGGTTCGGTCATCGCCACCGCACCTATCGCGGTACCGGCGGCCATCTTCGGCAACCATTGCTGCTTCTGCGTCTCGCTGCCGAAGTTGACCAGGTAGCCGGCGACGATGTCGTGCACACCAAAGCCGATCAGTCCGGAGCACAGCCCGGCGCGGTAGATCTCCTCGGTAGCGATCATTGAGAAGAGCCGGTCCAGGCCCAGGCCGCCATAGGCTTCTGGCGTGGTGGCGTTGAGCATGCCCAGCTCGCCGGCGCGTTCCCAGATGGCGCGCGGCACTCGGTGTTCTTCCTCCCACTGTTCCAGGTGCGGCGCGCACTCCTCGGTGAGGAAGCGCCGCACGGTGTCGCGGAAGGCCTCGTGCTCCTGCTCGAACAGGTTGCGCGGGATCAATGGGGTCATCAGTGGACTCCTTGCAGCAGGGTCAGAGGGTGCGCGCGACAAGTTCGCGCATGATGTCGTTGGCACCGCCGTAGATGCGGTTGACGCGGCTGTCGAGGTAGTGGCGGGCTACCGGGTACTCGAGCATGTAGCCGTTGCCACCGTGCAATTGCAGGCACTGGTCGACCACCTTCGAATACAGCTCGGTGCCCCAGAGCTTGGCGGCAGCCGCCGCCTCGCTGCTGAGTTCGTGTTGCAGGCACAGCTCCATGCAGCGATCAACGTAGGCCTGGCCTATACCGATCTCGGTTTTCAGGTCGGCGAGGCGGAAGCGCGAGTTCTGGAAGTCGATGATCGGCTTGCCGAACACCGTGCGGCCGCGGGTGTAGTCGATGGTCTGTTCCAGCACCGCCTGGCTCGCAGCGACGCCGAGGATGCCAATGCTCAGGCGCTCCCAGGCCAGCTCTTTCATGAGTTGGATGAAGCCGAGGCCGGGTACCCCGCCAAGCACACTGGCTTTCGGCACGCGAACGTCCTCGAAGAACAGCATGGTCGTGTCCTGGGCGTGCATGCCGACCTTGCGCAGCGGCTTGGACTTGACCACACCGGCGCGCTCGGCCTCGACCAGGATCAGCGACAGGTCACGGGAGCCCTTGCCGGTATCACCAGTACGGGCGACGACCACAATCACGTCGCAATTGGTGCCGTTGGAGATGAAGGTCTTGGCGCCGTTGATCACATACTCGTCGCCGTCCAGCACGGCACGGGTCTTCACCGCCTGCAGGTCGGAGCCGGTATTGGGCTCGGTCATCGCCACCGCGGAGATCACCTCGCCGCTGGCCATGCGCGGCAGCCACTGGTGCTTCTGCTCTTCAGTACCGAAGTTGATGAAGTAGCCGGCGACGATGTCGTGCACATTGAAGCCATTCAGCCCGGAGGTACCGGCGCGAGCCACTTCCTCAGTGGCGATCATGGAAAATCGCCGATCCAGGCCCAGGCCGCCGTAAGCCTCGGGAGTCGTGGCATTGAGCATGCCCAGCTCGCCGGCGCGCAGCCAGATTTCACGCGGTACGCGGTGTTGCTCTTCCCACTGTTCGTGGTTCGGCACGCACTCCTCGGCCAGGAAGCGGCGGACGGTGTTGCGAAACTCTTCGTGCTCGTGTTCGAACAACGTGCGGGGGATCATGCAGGCGTCTCCTCAGTGCCGATGCGGAGCCACGCGAGGCGCGGCGGGCTTGAGGTGACGATAGGTGCGAGGCCGGGGGGCTTGTACCCCCTCCCCCACCCTCACTTCGAGGGGGGATGCGAGGTTTGCGGCGTCGCCCCCACGAAACAAGGGGCGAGCGGGAGACGGAAAAACCCTAGGCTACTGCACGATGGTCCACCGGCGGCGCAGACGGCGCGGCCACGCACCGCGCCGCGTCTCCGGCGGACCGTCGTATCAGCGGATCAGGCCGTGCTTGCGTGCCCAGGACATGGCGTCATAACGGCTGGAAACCCCGAGCTTGGCGTAGACATTCTTCAGGTTCCATTTCACGGTTTCCTGGGAAATGTTCAACGTCAGGGCAATGCGCTTGTTCGACATCGCCTGGGCCACCAGTTGGATGATTGCCAGCTCGCGGGGTGACAGGGAGGCACGGTCGGTCACCTCTTCGCGGCGGAACCGAGCCAGCAGGTCGTCCAGGTAGGCCGTCACGTCCCCTTGGGAAGACTGCCTGGCGCGCTGGTTGGAGAGCAGCTTGACCACGCCGGCGCCTTCATCGACGAAGGTCCGTACAAGCCCTCCACGCTGCCCCAACTGCAACGCCTCGACCAGCAGGGATTCGGCAGCCACTTGCTGGCGCTGCGCACTGCGCCCCAGGGCCATCAGCAACAACGCGGTGACTTCCAGCTGGCCACGACCCAGGGCCTGGGCGTACTCGCGCACGGCTTGCAACGCTGCTTGAGCCAGCTCGTGCTCGCCAGCGTTGAGCGCCAGACGTCCGCGCGACAACTGGACCAGCATGGGGATTTCGCTCAGGAACCCTCTCTCGCCCTGGTGCGCAGCCTCCAGCGGCTCCAGACGGATGAAGCAGCTCTGCGCACCGCCGTGGTCGCCCTCCAACAAGCGGATGCGCAGCTGCTCCGCAAGACTATGGGCAATCCCGCGTTCCAGACCGATGCTGCGGAAGTGCCGTTCCTGGCGCTCGAGAAAGGCCAGTGCGCTCGCCGCGCAATCCTGCAGCAGATCCAGGCGAGCGCGGCAGATGGTCCCGCGAATCATGGTGTCGGGCATCGCCCATTGCAGCAGGCCTACTCGATTGGCCAGCACTTCGCGCGCTTCATCGATGCGGTCCAGCTCGCAATACACCACGGCGAGCGAAGCGGCGCACAGGTAGGCACTGGCAGAGCGGTGACCGTGAGCGGTTACCGAACGGGAGAACAGATCCTGGCCAACGCGCAAGGCATCGGCCATACGCCCTTCCAGCAAATGACAGAGCGTGCGCGCGCCCTCCACCACCAGCGCCATCTCGTCGTTTCGATCGGCCTCGGCAATGGGGTGCTCGTCCAGGTAGCGCAATGCTTCGGTGTGCCGTCCTTCGGCGGCATAGGCAATGGCCAGCAACGCCGAAGGGCCGTAGCGGACCACTGAATAATCGTCGTCGAAGCGATCCGAGCCCTCCAGCACTGTGATGATCTGGTCCGTGCGGTCACGCTGAATCGCGATCGAGGCCTCGGCCAGCCGGCGGTGCTGCAGCACATCCCCGTCCTGGCTGGCTCCGCTGCGTTTGTACTCCTCCAGCCAGGCCTCGGCCTTGGCCGGGCGTGCCGTCAGCGCATAGGCAAGGCAGCCACGGAAGAACAGTCGCGGATGACTGAACAGCGTCTCCTGCGGCAAGCGGTCCAGCAGGCGCAGCAAGGGCCCAACCTGGTCCAGCCCCCAGCTGGTGGGCGCTGAGCGTTCAACCACTTCGGCGGCGAACTCCAGGTCACCACTGGCGGTGGCATGCCGCAGCGCTTCGGCCAGCAGCTTGCGCTCGGCAAACCAGCGTGCCGCGCTGCGGTGCAGCTCATTGACCAGGGTGGGATCGCGGCGCTCCAGGCGGGCGGCGAGGAATTCGCCGAACAAGGGGTGGAAGCGATACCAGGGCTGGCGGTCGTCGCCAACGATGCGGAACACCAGCAGGTTCTCTTCCTCCATCCGCGCCAGCAGCTCGCCGGCGTTTTCCTGGCCGGTCAGGTGCGCCGCCAGCGATGCGTTGAATCTCCGGCACAGGCTGACTCGCTCCATGAAGCCGGCCAGATCGGCAGGCAAATGCACCATCACGTCTTCGGCCAGGTAGGTCTGCAGGTCGTCGGACATCCAGCCCAGGTCGCGCAGGCTGTTGCGCGCCTCCGGCCGCGCGCGCAGCAGGAGCACGATCAACTGCAGGCTTGCGGGCCAACCACTGGTGAGGTCCTGAATCAGGAGGGACTCTTCGCTGCTCAATTTCAGCGACGGCAGGTTGGTCTCGAGGAAGCTGCGCGTTTCCGCGAGGTCGAACGGCAGACCCGCACAATCCAGTTCCAGCACCTGGTCCTGCAGGCGCAGCCGGCTCAGGCTCAGGGGCGGGTCGGCGCGCGAGGCGATGATGAAGTGCAGGTTCTGCGGACAATGGTCCAGCAGACGTTGGATGAGCCGATGGGCACGCGAGTCGCTTACCAGGTGGTAGTCATCCAGGACGAGGTAGAGCTGCTTGCTGACGGCGGCGGCACCTTCGACGATGCTTGCCACCAGGCCATCCAGGGATTCGCCGCTGGCGCCCTCCAGGGGGATGTCGTTCTCCAGCGCGATCCCCAGGTGACCCAGCGCGGCGCGCAGATAAACGAAGAATGACGCCAGGTGACGGTCTTCGGTGCTGAGTGTCAGCCAGGCCACCTCGGCGCGCGCCTTGAGCATGGTCTGTCGCCACTGCACCAGCAAGGTGGTCTTGCCGAAGCCGGGGCCGCCGATGACCACGCCGACCGTGCAATGCTCCATGCGTTGCAGCTGCTCGAGCAGGCGTTGGCGGGTAATGGCGTTCGGGCTGACGCGTGGCGGCGCCAGCTTGGTGGTCACAAGCAGTTTGTCTGGATGCATTGTTATTCTTGGCCTTTCTGCATAACTGGCGCGCCGTTGCCCGGCGTCATGGACGCAAGAGCCTCGGGTGTACCGGGACCGATATTGCCCCCCCTCCGCGCAAAGCACACCCCCCTCGCTACGGGTAGAGACATTACCTGCTGCGTCACCCTGGACGATAGACGATCCGACCAATGAGCCCACCCTACCGGGGTGGGGGCCCTCCCGCGCCGGATTGGGCTTCAATTCCGCCCCCATCCTCCGCGGAGTCCCATCATGAGCGAGTACGCAGCTCCCCTGCGCGACATGCAATTCATCCTCGACGATCTCGGCCTGCTAGAGCGCCTTCAGGCGCTACCCGGCCAGGAAGAGCTCGGTAGCGACCTTGCCCAGGCCATTCTTGCCGAGGCCGGCCGCTTCGCCAGCGGCGTACTGGCGCCGCTCAACAGTATCGGTGACCG
Source organism: Pseudomonas sp. BB438 (assembly GCF_057180225.1). NCBI lineage: Bacteria > Pseudomonadati > Pseudomonadota > Gammaproteobacteria > Pseudomonadales > Pseudomonadaceae > Pseudomonas > Pseudomonas sp. BB438. The sequence goes on along the minus strand of NZ_CM170001.1, from coordinate 3,409,826 downwards.
CCAGGGCGCACGTTGGAACGACGGGGACGTACGCACCGCCGATGGCTGGAAGCACGCCTACGAGCAGTTCGTCGAGGGTGGCTGGAACGCCCTCTCCTGCTCGCCGAAGTTCGGCGGCCAGGGCATTGCGCGTCTGCTGTCGGCGCCGGTGGAGGAAATGTGGAACGCCGCCAACGTTGCCTTCGGCCTCTGCCCGATGCTCACTCGCGGCGCCATCGAAGCCATCGAACTGCACGGCAGCACCGAACTCAAGGCAACCTGGCTGCCTAAGCTCATCAGTGGTGAATGGACCGGCACCATGAACCTGACCGAACCCCAGGCAGGCTCCGACCTGGCCGCCGTGCGCAGCCGCGCCGAGCGCCACAGCGACGGCACTTACCGGGTATTTGGCCAGAAGATTTTCATCACCTATGGCGAGCACGATCTCACCGAGAACATCGTGCACCTGGTCCTGGCACGGGTTCCCGGTGCGCCCGAGGGCGTCAAGGGTATTTCGCTGTTCGTGGTACCGAAGGTATTGCTCGACGAGTCGGGCAATTCGGCAATTCGCAACGACGTACGCTGCGTGTCCATCGAGCACAAGCTCGGCATCCATGGCAGCCCCACTGCGGTGCTCGCCTTCGGCGACCGGGACGGTGCCGTCGGCTGGCTGGTGGGTGAGGAAAACCGCGGCTTGGAATACATGTTCAGCATGATGAACGCTGCGCGGTTCTCGGTCGGAATAGAGGGTATCGGCCTCTCCGAGCGAGCCTATCAGCGCGCCCTGACCTACGCCCGCGAGCGCCGTCAAGGTGGAGAGCTGGGCAGCACCAGCCGCGAGAAGGTCGCGATCCTCCGCCATCCGGACGTGCGCCGCATGCTGCTGTCGATGAAATCCCGCGTCGAGGCAATGCGCGCGCTGGCCTGCGAGGTAGCCCTGGCGATGGACGTCGCCAGCGGCCACCCGGATCCGGAAGAGCGACGGGAACAGCAGGCCTTCGTCGACTTGCTGATCCCGGTGGTCAAAGCCTGGAGCACGGAGAACGCCATCGACATCGCCTCCCTTGGCGTGCAGGTCCACGGTGGTATGGGCTTCATCGAAGAAACCGGCGCTGCCCAGCACCTACGCGATGCCCGCATCACCACGATCTACGAAGGTACTACCGGCATCCAGGCCAACGACCTGGTGGGCCGCAAGATCGCCCGGGACCGCGGTGCGGCAGCACTGTCGTTGATTGCCCGGATGCGCGATAGCGCACGCCAACTGCCGCGTAGCGAGGACGCGCTGGAACCGATCGGTCATGCCCTTGACCTGGCGCTGGACGCGCTGGAGCGAGGCGTGTCCTGCATCGTCCAGCGCTACGATCAGCATCCCCGCGAGATTGCCCTCGGTGCAGTGCCGTTCCTGCAACTGTTCGGTCTGGCAGTTGGCGGTTGGCAATTGGCGCGTTCAGGCTACGTGGCATGGCAGCGCCTGCAGGAGAGTGCGGGGGATGCAGCGTTCTATCGCGCCAAGCTGCAGACCGCGCAGTTCTACGCCAGCCATCTGCTGCCCATCGCGGACGGCCTCTCACGGGTGCTCACCGACGGCGGAGAGGCGGCGCTGCAAATGGACGACGAGAGTTTCTGAGCCCGCTCCTGCGCCGCGATTCACCGGTCGCGCATGACTTCCCCCCATAGGGGGGAGGTCTCCTGCCCAGGAGCGTGCGGGTAGCATCCGGGCCACGTGTGCACACGGTTGCACGACCACCGGAATCACTCATGTCCCGCGTCATCCCATCATCTTCCGCCATCCCCCAGGCAAGCGTGCGCACCACCGCACGCGACCTCGCCGTCCGGCTGGGGGTGGCGACCTCCACCATCACCCGCGCCTTCGACGAGCAATCGCGCATCTCCCCGGAACTGCGCGAGCGCATCCTCGCCATCGCCGACGAACTGGGCTATCGGCCCAACGCCATCGCCCGCTCGCTGAACCGCCGCAAGACGGGCATCGTCGCCCTGGTGATCGGCAGCCTGGGCAATCCTTTCTATCCCGCGCTACTCGAAGCCTTTGCCCTGCGCCTGCGCCAGGACGGCCGACAACTGCTGATTTTCGTCGTGCCGCCGGGCGGGGATGCCGACGAGTCGATGCCGCAACTCCTGCAGTACCAGGTCGACGCCATCGTGGTGACTGCCGCGAAGCTCTCCTCGCGCATGTCCGAACTCTGCGCGCAACAAGGCATCGCGGTGGTGTTCCTCAACCGGCGTGTGGAAGACCCGAGCGTCTGGTCGGTCTGCTGTGACAACCAGCGCATGGGCCACGAAGTCGCCACCTACCTGGCCGGTAGCGGTCGCCGAGCCTGCGCGTTCGTATCCGGTGACCCTGGAATTTCCACAACCGCCGACCGCCTGCATGGGTTCGAGCAAGGTCTCGCGGAGCACGGCCAACAGCTCGTGGCCTGCATTGCCGGCGGCTACACGTACGACGGCGCACGACAAGCCGCCGGCCATCTTTTCAGCAAAACCGCGCCCGCCATCGACGCGGTGTTCTGCGCCAACGACGTGATGGCGCTCGGCGTGCTCGCCCATCTGCGCCAGAACACGGCCCTTCGGGTTCCGGAAGACGTGGCAGTGATTGGCTTCGATGACATTCGCGACGCGGCCTATCCGGAGCACTCGCTGACCACGGTGCACCAGCCACTGGACAGGATGATCGATTGCGCCATCGAGCTGCTCGACGCCGGGCGCCCCAGCGGCAGCCTTGCCGATGCGCTGCGCGAGGTGCCAGGGCATCTGGTACTGCGCTCCAGCGCCTGAAGCTTCGTCGCATTTCCCGTCACGCCTACCCAACAACGACAACAAGGAGACAGGCATGAACACACAAGCGTCCCAGGACGACAACGCGATGTATCTGAAGATCAGCTGGCGGATCATGCCGCTGCTGCTGGTGGCTTACGTGGTGGCCTTCCTCGATCGGATCAACGTCGGCTACGCGCAGTTGCAGATGAAGGAAACGTTGGCATTCAGCGATACCGTCTATGCCATGGGCGCCGGGGTGTTCTTCATCGGCTACCTGCTGTTCGAGGTGCCGAGCAACCTGATGCTGGAGCGCGTGGGTGTGCGCCGCACGCTCCTGCGCATCATGGTCTGCTGGGGTTTGGTGGCGATGGCCATGATGTTCGTGCGCACGCCCACGCAGTTCTATGTCCTGCGCTTCCTCCTTGGCGCGTTCGAAGCCGGCTTCACCCCGGGCGCCCTGCTCTACCTGACCTACTGGTACCCACCGGCACGGCGTGCGCGGATGATCGCCGTGTTCCTGCTTGGCGCCATCATCGCCGCGCTGGTTGCCGGCCCGTTGTCGGGCGCCATCATGAAGTACCTGCACGGCACCAACGATTGGCATGGCTGGCAGTGGCTGTTCCTCCTGCAGGGTCTGCCTGCCCCGCTGCTCGGCCTGCTGGCCTGGTACGTGCTGGTCGACCGCCCCGAACAGGCCAACTGGCTGAGCGCTGATGAAAAGGCCCGGCTGCGCCAGCAGTTCGACGAGCAGGCCGAGGCACCAGGCAGCGCTCGCCATGGCTCGTTGCTTGGCCTTCTAGGCGATTTCAAGGTCTGGGCGTTGTCGCTGGTCTATCTGCTGATGGTCGCCGGTACCTACAGCATGGTGTTCTGGACCCCGACCCTGATTCGCAGCTGGGGCGTCTCCGACGTCCTGCAGATCGGCGTGTACGCCACCGTTCCACAACTCTTCGCCATCGCTGGGGTGCTGCTGCTCGGCCGCAGCTCGGACCGCCATCGCGAACGGCGCTGGCACTTCGGCTTCGGGGCGCTGACGGCCATGACCGGCCTGCTTGTCATCACCCTTGGCCAGGGCCAGCTGGGCGTCTCCCTGGCCGGCCTGTGCCTGGCGATCCTGGGGATCGCCGCGGTCACGCCGGTGTTCTTCGCCCTCGCATCCGAGTACCTGCCGCGCGCCTCGGTAGCTGCCGGCATCGCCCTGATCAGCAGCATCGGCAACCTGGGCGGCGCCATCAGCCCGCCGATCACTACCGCGCTGAATACCGCCAGCGGCGGCACCAGCTACAGCCTGCTGTTCGTGATGGGGCTCTACCTGCTGGCCACCTGCATCGTCCTGACGGTTGTCCGACCGGCCGCCATCCCTCTTCGCGCCGCCTGAGGCGGCGACCACTGCCCATAGGAGCCCTAAATGATCCAACAACTCAAGAAAGGCCAGTCGGCTCAGGCCAAGGCCTCCGACCAGGCACAGGTGCGCAGCACCGTCGAAGCCATCCTCGCCGACATCGAGGCGCGCGGCGACGCAGCGGTGCGCGACTATTCCGGCAAGTTCGACCGCTGGACGCCGAGCAGCTTCCGCCTGACGCCGGAGCAGATCGCCGCCTGCATCGCCGGCCTGCCGCAGCAGACGCTCGAGGACATCCGCTTCGCCCAGGCGCAGATCCGCCGTTTCGCCCAGGTGCAGAAGGACTCTCTGCACGATGTCGAGGTGGAAACTCTGCCGGGCGTGGTGCTCGGCCATCGCAACATCCCGGTCAACTCGGTGGGCTGCTACATCCCCGGCGGCAAGTACCCGCTGATCGCCAGCGCGCACATGAGCGTGCTGACGGCCAAGGTGGCCGGGGTGAAGCGCGTGATCGCCTGTGCGCCGCCGTTCGAAGGCCAGCCCTGCCCCGAGATCGTCGCAGCCATGCACCTCGCGGGCGCGGACGAGATCTACTGCCTGGGTGGAGTACAGGCTGTAGCGGCGATGGCCATCGGCACTGAAAGCATCGAGCCGGTGGATATGCTGGTCGGCCCCGGCAACGCCTACGTCGCCGAAGCCAAGCGCCAATTGTTCGGGCGCGTCGGCATCGACCTGTTCGCCGGCCCGACCGAGACCCTGGTGATCTGCGACGACAGCGTCGACGCCGAACTGGTCGCCGTTGACCTGCTGGGCCAGGCCGAGCACGGCCCGACCTCACCGGCCTACTGCATCACGACCAGCCGGCAGATCGCCGAGGAACTGCCGGCCGCCATTGAGAAGGTACTGTCGCGCTTGGACACCGCGCCGATCGCCAGCGTGGCCTGGCGCGATTTCGGCGAGATCCATCTGTGCGACAGCGACGAGGAAGCCCTGGAGATCGCCGAGCGCCTGTGCTCGGAACATGTACAGGTGATGACCCGCGACCCGGACTGGTATCACGCCCGCATGACCCGCTACGGCGCGCTGTTCCTCGGCCACCGCACCAATGTCAGCTACGGCGACAAGGTGATCGGCACCAACCATACACTGCCGACCATGGGCGCCGGGCGCTACACCGGCGGGCTGTGGGTCGGCAAGTTCATCAAGACCCATACCTACCAGCGGGTGCTCACCGACGCGGCCAGCGTGATGGTCGGCGAATACTGCTCGCGCCTTTGCGGCTACGAGCACATGTCCGGGCACAAGGAGCAGGCGGACATCCGCGTGCGCCGCCTGAAGCAGGAGGCCTGATGCCATGGGCAAACCCACACCGAATGAGCGCACTGACTACCGCTATTTCCGCGACATCACCACGCGCTGGATGGACAACGACGTCTATGCCCACGTCAACAACGTCGTCTACTACAGCTGGTTCGACACCGTGGTGAATGGCTGGCTGCTGGAGCGCGACCTGCTGGACTTCGTCGAGAGCCCAACGGTTGGTCTAGTGGTCGAAACCACCTGCAGCTACTTCTCCTCCATCGCCTTCCCCGACCTGGTGCGGGCCGGCCTGCGGGTCACGCACCTGGGCACCTCGAGCGTGCGCTACGAGGTTGGCCTGTTCGCCAATGACAATAGCGACGCGTCGGCACAGGGGCATTTCGTGCACGTCTACGTCGATCGCGTCAGCCGCCGCCCCGTGCCGCTGCCCGCGCACCTGCGTCAAGCCCTGGAAACCCTTCAAGTGAACGAGTGAGCGCCGTCACCGGAGCCGCGTCCTTGCCGGACGCGCTTCCCAATGCCGGGCGCAGCGGGTCAGAACAACAAGGAGTCCGATCATGATTCAACCCATCAAGCGGCTGGTGTCCCTGCTGGCCGTCGCCCTCCTGCTGCAGGGAGTGCCTGTCGTGCAGGCCGGTCAGGCCAAGCCCAACATCCTGGTGATCTGGGGCGACGACATTGGCTGGCAGAACGTGAGCGCCTACGGCATGGGCACCATGGGCTATACCACGCCGAACATCGACAGCATCGGCATGGCCGGCATCCGTTTCACCGACCATTACGGGCAGCCTTCCTGTACCGCCGGCCGCGCGGCCTTCATTACCGGGCAGTACCCCATCCGCTCCGGCATGACCACCGTGGGGCAACCGGGCGACAAGCTCGGCCTGCAGGCGGCCTCGCCGAGCCTTGCGGAAGTCCTGAAACAGGTCGGCTATCGCACTGGCCAGTTCGGCAAGAACCACCTGGGCGACAACAACCCCAACCTGCCCACGGTGCATGGCTTCGACGAGTTCTACGGCAACCTGTACCACCTCAATACCGAGGAGCAGCGCGAGTATGTCGACTACCAGAACTTCGCCAGCACTTATCCCGGCGGACCGGAAGCCTTCGCGAGGAAATTCCAGACCCGTGGCGTCCTCCACACCTTTGCCAGCGACAAGGACGATCCGACGGTAGACCCGCGATTCGGCCGTGTTGGCAAACAGACCATCGAGGACACTGGACCGCTAACCATGGCACGCATGGAAGATTTCGACGGCGGCGAGGTAATTCCTCGGGCAATCGAGTTCATGCGCAAGGCACAGAAGGACGACAAGCCATTCTTCGTCTGGCTCAACACCAGCCGTATGCACCTCTATACGCATCTCAACGAGCAATGGCGCCACGCTGCGGCCAAGTACACACACGAAGAGGATGCCCAGGGCAGCGGCATGCTTCAGCATGATCACGACATCGGCCAGGTACTCGAATTCCTCAAGGCAAACGGCCTGGAGGACAGTACTGTGGTCTGGTATTCCACCGACAATGGCCCCGAGCACTCGTCCTGGCCGGATGGCGCGACCACACCGTTCCGCGGCGAGAAGATGACCACCTACGAGGGCGGCGTCCGTGTGCCTTCCATGCTGCGCTGGCCAGGTGTGGTGAAGCCCGGGCAGATCCTCAATGGCATCCAGGCACACCAGGACATGTTCACCACCTTCGCCAGCATCGCCGGCGTGCCCGATGTGGTTGAACGAATGAAGACCGAGAAGAATCAGTACATCGATGGCATCGACAACCTCGACTACTGGACCGGCAAGGCGCCGGATAGCAAGCGCACCAGCATCCTCTACTACATCGAAGGCAAGCTGACCGCGGTGAGGATGGGGCCGTGGAAGCTGCACTTCTCCACCAAGGAGGATTACTACGCCCCGGTGTTGCCGCGTTTCGCTCCGCTGATGTTCAACCTGCGCAGCGACCCCTTCGAGAGCTACGACAGCAAGGATTCCTACGGCCACCTGATCCAGAAATCTTCCTGGATCGCCGGCCCGATGGGCGAACTGGTCGGCGCGCACCTGAAGACACTGATTGACTATCCGCCCGTGCAGTCCCCACGCTCGTTCGACCGCTCAAACCTGGTTCAGGAGACGTTGCAGGCACAGAAAAAGGCGCAATAACGAGGCTGCAGAACTGCTACGAGCACGCACAGTTCGCCAAGGCCTGAAATAGCATTGCGGTCAGTCGCATCCTGAAACGCAGATCCAGATCCGATTGCTGCCGTCGCGGCAGCTATCGCCCAGGAGTGGGCATCGCGGGCCCATTGAATCAGAGGCGGTTTACACTGATCAGGATGCTCCCAAGGGATACATGGAATAATCTTGCACCAAGCAATCAACCAAAAAGCTGTGAACTGAACGATGGGTTTTGAACAACTAGCTTTGCTCCGCGACCGCCTGCGGGCTGAAAAAGAGCAGGCAAAAGCCGAAAGCGCCAAGCACCACCGGCGGAAGTCTTCCCCTCAGGTAAAGCCTCGTGACCAAGATCCCGCGGTGGAAGCGATCTGGAGATTGCAGAAGCACTTTCCATTGGCCTTCCCTGTCAATCCGGCTCCCAAGGTGCCGCTCAAGGAGGGCATTCTCAAGGATGCGGAGCAACACCTAAAGCAACTCGGAATAACCAGCGAACAGCTCAAGCTGGGCATCGCCACTTGGTGCCGAGGAATTCGATACTGGGCAAGCATGGTGGAGAATGCACCGCGCCTGGACTTGCACGGCCAGGCAGCCGGCACTGTGACATCTGCTCAAGCGTCGTACGCGAAGCAGCAGGCTTCTCGGCAGCGCGCCCTGGACCGACGAAATCGTGCGAAGGTAGAAACTACCGGCGCGGCTCCCGCACCCGATACCGCGGTGAAGTAACTTTCGGAGCCGAACTCGGTCGCACCCTGCGTCGCGTGACCGACCTTTTAGATCACTGGCAAGGTACCTCGCAGCTGCCTGAAACGTCTGTGTAGAGTCGGGAACGGACATTGACCAAGGGCAGCTGCCGGCCAAAAGCGGACGTTCCATCCATTCCCACCTTCAACTTAGAAGCGAAAGCCTATTCGAGCGACCAGTCTTTAAGAGCACGCAATATTTCGACGACCATCGGCCTTGTGTATTTCTCACCGGGGTCAGTTTCCGGTGAATCACTACTGCGAATCCATTCGCCTTGATCAAACGCTTGATATAGCGAGAAAGCGGGTTGAGGTAGCTCACTGGTCATGCCGACTTCAACCACGGCATTTATGATCCCGTTCATGACACTGTCGCAAAAGTCAAAATCCAACGATCCCTGCAGATAGTTTTCCGCAACCCAGACGGATAGCTCATTCAGCAAGTCTTGCGGAGCAGCGCCAAATTTATCGCCAATGGTAGAAAGATCATTCAGCGTTAAACCGTCCCCTTCCGCTTTCAACGAAAGCGCCTGAAGTTCACCCTTCGGCAGAAATTTTGGCATGAGTTTCTCCTGCTGCGCGCAAAGGCAGAATTTACATCACGCACATGTAATTTCGGCCAAAGAAATTGCCGCGCAGTGCCGACACGTCGCAAAGGCGATCAATCTCGGACATTTCATGTCCGCTATGGGGCGAAAGCCGCCCTGGATGAGGGCTGCTTCGGGGCAGATTAAGGGCTTGCCTTGCACCACGCGCTTCGCGATCGTCTCGAGGATCGCGGCGACGCTGGCGGGTGGCATCTGCGTGATCTTGCTGTTCAGGTAACTGGGCAGATCGTTGATGTGGACGTAGATGCCCTTGGACTCGAGCTCGTTGAGGACCATTCGGCCATCGGGCTGGAAGCTGAGGATGAAGCGAGCTGCTGCGGGTTGTTCCTTTATATAGAAGCTGCGGTCGAAGCCAACGAGGAGCTTGATGTAACATCGACAAGACTTACTCATCGGAAGAGTTGAGAAATGGACTTCACTCCTATCATTGCGCAGATCTGGAGCGTAGCGGGCTGGCTGATCCCGTTCATGCTGGTGATCGGTCTGCTCAAATCGCCCTGGGCCAAGGGGCAGATCGGCGAATTGCTGGTCAGGCTCTTTGCCCACTGGCAGCTAGATCAGTCGACCTATCGCCGCCTGCATAACGTCACGCTGAATACTCCTGACGGCACCACCCAAATCGATCACGTCTTCCTCTCGCCTTACGGCATCTTCGTGCTGGAAACGAAGAACATGAGCGGCTGGATCTTCGGCACGGAAAAGCAGGCGCAGTGGACGCAAAGGATCTACAAGCGCACCTACAAATTCCAGAACCCGCTGCGCCAGAACTACAAGCATCTCAAGGCCCTGGAAGCCACCCTGCAGGTCGATGCCGCGCATCTGCATTCGGTTATCACCTTCGTAGGCGGCAGCACGTTCAAGACGGAAGTGCCGGCCTGTGTCACTCAGGGCATTGGCTTCATCGACTACATCAAGTCATTCCAGAAGCCGGTCTTTAGCCAGGCCGAGGTCGACGCCATGCTAGAGCTTCTCCAAAGCGGCCGTCGTTCGCCCTCGCTCGCCACACACCGTGAGCACGTGCAAAACCTCAAACGCCGCAGCGACCCAACGGCCGAGCGGCTGTGCCCTAAGTGTGGAAATGCATTGGTGATCCGCACGAGAAAGGCCGGCCCGAAAGCTGGCCAGCAATTCTGGGGTTGCTCGGGGTTCCCCCGGTGCCGGGTTATTCAAGATCTCTAGTGGGTGAGCGGCAGCTATCGGCTGTGGATTCAACCGGTGAACGCAACACACTGAACCCTGTGTAAGCAGGAGGAGTGTTGCAGATGAAGCAAAGACCTCGGATCTACTACACCGAAAGCCAGAAGGCCTTGATGTGGGATCGCTGGAAGGCAGGTGACTCGCTCCAGCAGATTGCGCAGCTGTTCGATCGGAACCACTCCTCGATCCAAGGGATTCTTGCGGAGACAGGGGGCATTCGCCCAATCGCGCGACGACGTTCCAGGTTGGCACTGACACTGGTTGAGCGCGAGGAGATTTCAAGAGCACTTGCCGTTGGCCAGTCGATTCGGCATATCGCGATGCGCCTGGAACGAGCCCCTTCCACCATCAGCCGCGAGATCAGCCGTAACGGTGGTTGCCGAAGCTACCGCGCCAACCAGGCTGATCAGGCGGCCTGGGACAGGGCTCGTCGCCCAAAGCTTTGCAAGCTTGTCCGGTCCCCAAAGTTGGCGCAGCTTGTTGCGGAGAAGCTTCAGATCCAGTGGTCGCCCGAGCAGATCGCTGGGTGGTTGAAGCGTACTTACCCGGACGTGGCCTACCAGGTGTCGCACGAGACCATATACCGCAGCCTCTTCATCCAGGCCCGTGGCGCATTGAAGAAAGAGTTACTGGAGTACCTGCGCCGTGGTCGTGCTATGCGCCGGTCACGTCATCACACCCAGAAAGCCGGTAACCATGGTCGTATCAGCGATACGACTTCCATCAGCGAGCGACCGGCCATCGTTGAAGATCGTGCAGTGCCAGGGCACTGGGAAGGTGATTTGTTGTGCGGCAGCAAGAACAGTCAGATCGCCACGTTGGTTGAGCGCCACAGCCGCTATGTGATGCTGGTGAAAGTGGATGGAAAGGACACCGAGACAGTGGTGAATGCACTGATCGAGAATGCTCAGCGATTGCCTCAAGAGCTCTACCAATCCCTGACCTGGGATCGAGGCAAGGAGATGGCTGCTCACAAGCGCTTCACTCTGGCGACGGATATCCAGGTCTACTTTTGTGACCCACAGAATCCTTGACAGCGCGGGACGAATGAAAACACCAACGGCCTACTACGGCAGTACTTTCCGAAGGGAACTGATCTCTCGCTGTACTCGCAGGACGCGCTGGATAAGGTCGCTCGGCGGTTGAACGAACGACCCAGAAAGACCCTGGGGTACTCGACTCCCGCCGAGTGTTTTAATCAGTCTGTTGCGTCGATCGGTTGAATCCACAGCCAGAAGCGGACGCTCGTTGATAGAACTGATTCCCCCCCTTTTCACGGCTATGATCTGTTATTACGCGCCTTGCTGTGCGGAAGTCGATGTTCTGCTTCTTGGGACTTTAGGTCAGAAAGGATAACGACCATGAAGGGATTTACTCGCGCAGTAGTCGTATCAATGCTGATGCTTTCAAGTACCGCGAATGCCGGCTCCTGGTTTCAACCGTGCGAAACGGCCCTGACCACGCCCCCCTTCCGCAAATTGAATGACTTCTACCTCTCCCATTCGGACGAGAGCCAACCTACGCTCTGCTTCCGTCTCAACGACAGAGAGTTTCTGGTCACGCAAAGTGACTCCGGCCGGGCCTTGCAGGGCTTGTACTACTTCAATGCCAGCAATGGTAAATACGCGTTCGCAGATAGGTATGGCAGGGAAAACCTTTCAGTCCCGCTTGAGTTTGACGGCCCTAACAAGAAGCATTTTGCTCTCCTTCGGACCGATAACCTGCATGGAGGAGACTGGGACGCCATCTACGAAGTGCTCTACCTCAAGCCCAAAAAGGAAGGGAAAGCATTTGAGCTGGAAGAATTGTTCTACGTGAAGCAAGACCCTGGGGTCGGCATGTGTGGTGAGCGTGTGCTTAACGGTGTGGCAGTTAACATCGACTCCGTCCACGTGGAGAATGAAGGCACTTCCAAGACAACGCTTGTGTTCAAACTCACTGAACAAAGTTGTCCGGACGGAGATACACGTTCGGTCCAGCGCCGATTTACGTGGCAGTCAAACCATTTTGTGGAGCAGAAGCATTGACTGCTTTGGACCAATCCAAAAAAGGTTTCCCAGTCAGAACAGCCAGTGTCCGCAATGGGTCGGTAGCTGCCTCTCACCTGGGGCAGCAATCGCCCCAGGCTTCACCCCACCCACGCGACGGCAATCTGCACCCCGGATGCACGTAGGAAGAAGGCGAGCCTAACCTGGGCTACGGCTACCAGTGGTGGATTCCGAAAAGCGATGAGGGGGAGTTCATGGCCATCGGTGTGTACGGACAATTCGTCTATGTCAATCCGAAGCGGCGCGTGGTCATCGCCAAATCCTCCACGTATGCCAACTACAACGTCGACGGCATCCGTATGGAGTCTGAGTCCCTCGCCGCCTTCCGCACCATTGCCCACCGGCTCAAGCCCTGACAGGAGCACGGCATGCAGGCCGATCCGTTGTTCAACTTCGATTTTGAGTGGAGACCCTCGCAGAACTATTTGCGCGACGGGGGCGTGCCGGCGAAGGTGCTCCTCCGGCACGACTCGCGTTGTTACTCGCTCAGAACAATCCACCGATGTACACCGCCGCACCTCCGCCGGCCTGCACGCCAGCGGTCACGCCGCGCATGAACAGCGCGCCACGCGCCGACTGCAGCAATTGCCGCTGGACGTTGAAGCCGCCCACAATCTGGGACGCCGGCACGGCCGCCATGGCCATGGTCAACGCCAGGAGCTTGGCGTCCAGCCCGAACAGCACCGCCGTCCCGCTGTAGCCCAGGCCAAGACCGCCGGCCAGCTCGATGTAGGCGCAGGCACCGGTAATGTCGTCGTGGCTCAGGTCGCGGTCACGCAGCGCATCGGAGACGTACACCTGGCCGGTGCTGGGGAAGGACTCGGCAGCGCCGGTGGCGCCGACGCTCTTGCCGCGGACGTTCAGGTTGACCTTGCCGATCTTCGGCAGACGCGCGCCGAAGCCCGCGCCCACCCCCACGCCGCCGAAGGAGAACTTGTCTTCCTGGCCCTGCGGGTTCTTCAGCACCAACTGGCCGCCTCCGCCGGCCAGGAACATGAAGCTAACGCCGCCGCTGCTGCCGGTGACGTATTCCCAGGCACTGGAGCGCAGGCTGATGGGGATAATCGAGTTTTCCATGGTTCAGATTCCTTTGAACGAAATACACGCGCCCTACCGGCGCTTGAGCAGCGAGTGAAGGCCGACACCGGCGAAAGCGGCGCCCAGCAGACCGAGCAGGGCCGTCATGCCCCACAGGGCACCAACGTCATCGACGATGGCGCTGGCCTGGGGCCGTTCGGGCAGGTACAGCACGCGAACGCTCTGGCCTTGCTGGTAACCGAAGATCAGCCCGTTCTGCGGATAGGAAATCCGCTGGCCGCCGTCCGTGGTGAAGGCCACCTGCGGGTGCGAGCCGCCGGCGTTGAGGCTCTCGACCTGGCCATCGGCGACGTGGGCGTTGCGCAGGAACTGCACGCGGTCGACCGCCTCGTACGCGACTATCGCCAGGCAGACCAGGCCGATCACGCCGAACAGCAGGCCGCGCATGACTTCAACGGGGCGGGAAACGGAAGGTTCAGACATCGCGAGGACTCATCCTTGTTCAGTGACTGCCCCCTCCGGGACGGGCCCGAAGGGGGAAGAACGGCGACCGGCGAAAAGCCGGCCCCCTGGCTTACGCGTTCGGGCAAGGCACCGGGGCCCAGTCGCCGATATCCGGGTTCTTGCACATGCCGTTGACCTGGGTGGTGCCCTGGGAGGCAACCTCCACGCTCTTCAGCTGCTTGGCCTGGGCATCACGCAGGGCGCGCTCGGAGGCGACCGCTTCGCTGGGCACTACCGGGAGTTTCTTCTGCTGGGTCTTGGTCTTGGTCTTGGTCTTCGCCTTGGTCGGCGAGGTGGTGGTGCTGCTGGCCTGGGCGACGGTGGCGACGTCGGCACGCTTGACACCAACGGTCTGCAGGTCCTTCTCGTAGGCCTGGGTGTAGTTGCTCAGGTCTTCGCCGGCCTTGCCGCTGACCGCGGTGATCAGGTCGTTGGATTCCTTCAGGCCGGCGACGATTTCCGCCAGGCGTTTGCGACCTTCGTCGTCCTTGATGGTCCCGGCCTTGCGCTGTTGCAGCAGGGCGCTGAACTGCTGCTGGTAGCAGGACTGCGAGGCCTGGGCATAGGCCACGCTGCGATCGATGTCGGCGGAGCTCTTGTCCGCGTCGGCGGCGTAGGAGCCCAGGCGTTGATGGTCGTCGGCGATCTGCTTCTGCTTCTCGCTGTAGTAGCCGGCGGCACCGCCGACCAGCGCACCACCGGCAGCGCCGATGGCGGCGTTGCGGCCGCGATCGTCCTTGTTGCCGACCAGCGCGCCGGTCAGGGCGCCGCCTACCGCGCCGATCACGGCGCCGGTGGCGACCGACTTGGTCATGTTGGAGTCGGTGTCGCGCAGGTGCTGCACCGGCTCGTAGCAGCTGGGGTAGTACTCGACCTTGGTGCTCTTGCCGATCTGCGAGACCGGCGAGCTGGAGCAGCCGCTGAGCAATACAGCGACACAGGTGAAGCTGGCGGTGGCCAGCGACAGCGCGCGGCGGCGCGGGTGCAGGGATACGGAGTTAGCGAACGATTGCATTTCTGAGCTCTCTACTGGGGTTTGACCACCCCGGAACGGCGGGTCGCCGACCGGGTTCCTTCTGTACATGCCTGGCATCGGTGGTCATGGCTTCGGTACTGCCGATGCAAGCAATTCCTTCAGGACCGCCTCCGGTTCCGCGCGCTGCTGCTGGCGGTACTGGCTGACGTGCCTGACGAACAGGGTGGCGCGGGTGACCAGGCTCTTGCCGATCACCGGCTTGCGATTGAGTTCTTCCTTGATGCGCTGGAACTGCGCCTGGATCACTGCGTCGGTGTAGCGCGTGCCGGTGGCCAGGTTGTCGATGTAGATGGCCACGGCTCCATTGAGCGCACTGCTGCCATTCTCGATGGCCTGGCCGAACAGCTTGGCGCTGGCGGCGTCCTTGGCCTGCTCGGCCTGCTGCTGGCTCTTGCGCAGGTTGGTGAGGCGGATGTTGTAGTTGTTGATGGTTTCCGCCACCAGCGCCGAGGACTGGATCAGGTTGCCGGCGGCCTCCTCGCGCTGCCGGGCGATCAGTGCCACGTTGCGCTTGAGCTCCTCGTTGATCGTGCCGAGCTCAGCCTGCAGGCGCGCATCGGTGGTGGCGGCGATGATGCCGTCCAGGCGCTGGGTCGGGTCCTGGGTGTCGTCGATGGCGTCCGTCAGCCCGGCCAGGCGCCCTTCCTTCTTCCACTGCTCGAACAGTTCCTGGTAGCGCGAGCGCGGCGCCGACAACGCGCCGATGGCCACGCGGAAGCCGGTGGTTTCGTTGCGTTGTTCGGTGCCGTCGGGGGCGAACAGCGGGTACTCGCGACGCATGCCGGTGAACAGAGTGCCCTCGCCTTCCAGGTAGTTGCCGCCCTTGACCACGAAGCCGCCATAGGTCCCCTGCAGGCGACCGGCATGCACCAGCTGGAAGGACTCCTGGACCATCTCGGCGGCATTGCCGATGACGTCGAACAGACCGATCGGATTCGGCTGCCGCGTGCCGATGGGCATGAGCCGCGCTGCCTGGCCGGTGCCGCCGGCCACCTGGTTGAACACGGCCCAGTCGGCCAGCGGCCCGTCGTTGTCACTGCCCTCGACCCGGCGTGGGAACAGCCGCGCCTCGAGCTCCTGCCGCGATACTGCCTGCGCGCCACGGGCGGCGAACTCCCACTCAACCTCGGTAGGCAGGCGGACAAAGCCAAAACCGCCATCCTCCTCGCTCTTGCCGCGGCCGCTGACCGGCAGGCGGTCGCGCTGATACTTCATCAGCCAGGCGCTGTACACCGCGGAAAAACGCTCCGCCTCGAAGCGCGACAGTTTCACCTTGGGCAGCCGCCCGGCTACGCCTTCGGGCAGGTTCAGCGTCTCGCAGGCCGGCGCGTCCTGGCCCTCGGCCAGCGCCTGAGCCTGGGCCATCACCTGTGCGTATTGTCGCGCGGTCACTTCGTACTTGCCGAGGAAATAGAACATCGGCTTGAGCGGCTCGCCCTTGCCTGCCTTGGGCAACTGACCGGCGATGACCCTGCTCCAGTCCGCCGGCAGGTCGCCCAGGCTGAACTGGCCATTGATGTACTCGCGGCGGTAGCCGGAAATGAACGACTGCTTGTAGCCGGGTTCGCCCTCACTGAACGGATAGCCGAGATTGACTTCGCGGTCGTCCAGCGCTCCCTTGGCCAGCACGTAGGCGTAACGGAACACCATCTCGCCGCCACAGGGCAGCGGCAGCGCCACGTCATCGGCCAGCGGCTTGGGATTGTTCAGCTTGTCGCCCTCCTCGGCCTGCACGCCGGGGGCGGCCATCAGGCACGGGGCGACAAGGGCAATGGGGGCCAGGCCCCGTAAAGCGCGGCGCCATTCAGACATCTCTGACTCCTTGAGCGGCATCTATTCGGCAGGTACGCCAGCCCCCGAGCAGCGCCGCCAGCAGGCTGGCCGCGAGCACCGCGAGGACGGCAATCAGGTAATGGGCAGGCAGCAGCTGCGCGGCATACTCGCCAGGCTGTGTGACGAACAGCTGGTTCAGCCCGCCCTGGACCAGGCGGTACAGCAGCCCCGACAGGAGGGCTGCGAAGACCGAGCTGTAGAGCGCCTGCAACACGACGAAGCCGAGCAGCGCCGCTGTGCCGAAGCCGATCAGCCGCAGCACCGCCAGCTCACGACGCTTGCGCTGCACGGCCGCCAGCGCGCCGGCGCAGACGGCGGCGAAGGCACCCGCCAGGGCCAGGGCAGCGATCAACCAGAACACCAGCGTCAGATTGCGCGACAGCGAGCGCACTCGCTGGATAGCGGCAGCCTGGGTGTAGACTTCCACGCCCTGCCTGGCGAAGTGCAGGCGCAGCGGTTCGACGTCGTCCAGGCTGCGGGCATACAGGCGGAATGCCGGGTAGATGCGCTGCGCGTGATCGCCGGCTGCCTCGCCGGGCCAGCCGAAGGCCTCCACGGCGAGGCCATCGCGGAAGTCCTCGGCGGCTTCCAGCAGCGCCGGCGCGGCCCACAACCCATCGCGGCCGAAGGCTTCCAGCGGCAGCACGCCGATCACCTGCACGGCCATCGAACGGGAACTGTCGCGACCGGCGTTCTGCCGGGTCAGCAGTGCCTGCAGCGTATCGCCGGCGTGCACGTTCAGCTTCTGCGCCGCGGTGTGGCTGAGCAGCACCTGGGTCAGGTGCGCCGGCACCGGCAGGCTGCCGAGCAAGGGGTCGCCGGCGGCAGTCGGGATCATCTCGGCGGTCAGCGCCTCGCGGCCGGGCTGCGACAGCTGCACGCTGGCGGCGATCTGCCGGGTGCGCGGCACGGCGAAGGCCACGTCCGGACGCGCCGCCAGCGCAGCGACATAGGCCGCATCGAAGCGCGCACCGCCCAGCGGGATGATCTCGCGCACGCTCGGGTCGCGCTGCAGGCGCTCAGTGAGGCTGCCCACCAGGCCGAACTTCAGGCCGAACAGCACCAGCAGCGGTGCCAGCACTGCGACCAGAGCGAGGACTGTGCAGGCGGACAGGCGCCAGTCACTGCGGTAATCCTGCCAGGCGAGACTGGCGACCAGAGGCAGGCGCATCAGGCGTGCTCCTCCAGTGTCGCGCAGACACCACCACCGGGCTCGCGCCGGCAATCCAGGCGCAGGATGCGCAAGCCGGCCTCGCGCGCAGCGGCTTCGTCGTGGGTCGCGATCACGCAGCAGGCTTGCTGTTCGCGCACCTGCTCGAGGAACAGCGCGAGCACCTGGCGGGCATTGAGCGGGTCCAGCGCAGCGGTCGGCTCGTCGGCCAACAGCAGCGCCGGGCGATGCGCCAGGGCGCGGGCGCAGCCGACACGCTGGCGCTGGCCGACCGAGAGCGCGGCGGGTTTCTTGTCCAGCTGATCCTGGATGTCCAGGCGCCGCGCCAGGTGCTCGACGCTGCCGTCGTCGGCCAGGCCCAGCAGGCGGCGCGACAACTCGATATTGGCTCGCACGCTGAGATAGCCGAGCAGCCCGCCGGTCTGCAGGACGTAGCCGCAGTGGCGGCTGCGCAGCGCCGCCAGGGTGCTGCGCTGGCCGGTGCGCCAGAGGTCGGCGACGGCGTAGACGCCCGCCCCCGCTCGCCAGTCGAAGCGCGCCGCCTGCTGTGGCGGCGCCACCAGGGAGAGCAGGTCCAGCAACGTGCTCTTGCCGCTGCCGCTGGCCCCCACCAGGGCCAGGCGCTGGCCGGGTGAGAGGTCCAGGCACGGCACGTCCAGGCGGAAACGCTGCGCGCCCTGCCCCCGGACACTGCTGACTTCGCGCAGGCTGAGCAGGCTCATGGCAGCGTCGCCAGCGGCACACGGTACAAGGCATCGCCCGGTTCGGCGGCGCCGAAGCGGACCCAATTGGCCGTGTCGTTGTGGAAGGTTTCGTAGAGGCGGATCTTCGACTCCAGTTCGTCGATGAAGTCCTGCTGCTCGGCCACCGACAGCGACAGCCAGAGATCCTGGGTCATGCCCAGGACCTTGCTGCGGTACGGCAGGCCATCGAGGTATTCGCCCAGCAGGCCGCCCTTGGCCAGGTTGCCACCCTGGCGCAACGCCGACGGGTCGCGGCTCATGTAGGCACTGGCGCTGGCGATCTCCTGGAAGAAATCCTTGGGCGAGGTCTGGGTCTTGCGCGCCGCATCGACGATCAGCTTGAGCGACTGTTGCAGCTCGTTGAGTTGCAGGCGGGTGAGCAGCGCGCACACCTGGAAGGCCGGCAGCGCCGGGTTGCTCAGGTCGCGGTCGGCGGTCCAGGCGCTGACCAGTTGCGGGCTCTGTGCCTGGGTCTTGCGGCCGAGGAAGTCCATGTGCATGGCGTAACCGATGGCCGCCGACTTCTGCGCAAGACTCGGCGCGCCGTCCAGTTGCGGCGCAGCGCCGGCGGCGTTGCCGCGCACCTGGTGGACGAGGTCGGCGAACACGCTGCCGATTTCGTCCAGGCGCTGGCCGAAACGCTGCACATCGCCGCCCGGCACCGGTACGTAGAGATCGCCGATGCGCGGGTTGGCGTCGGCGGTCAGCGTGCGGTACTGCTGCTCGGCGGCCGCATGGTTGTTCGCCCCGGCCGGCGTCAGCAGGTGCAGGGCATACAGGTGGATCTGCTTGTTCAGCGCGGCCTGGCGCACCTCCGCTTCGTTCATGCGGGTCGAACTGTACGGGTCGCTCTTGCGCAGCGCGCCGGCGTCACTGACCACCAGCACCACGCGGCCGCCGTAGCCGCTCCAGTCCATGCCGTCCACCGCCTGCATGATGCCGGCGAAGGCGTCCTCGTTGAACGAATGGCTGGAGACCGTGGTGGCCTTGATCTGCCCGGCCAGTTGCAGGAAGCGCGCGGGATCGCGGCCTTCCTCCAGCGGGATCAGGGTCTTGCTCAGGTACTCCAGCCCAGGCGTCTTGTCGGTGTTGTTGCGAAAACCCACCAGGCCGAAGCTGACGCTATCGAGTTCGCCGCGCTCGGCAAGCTTGCCCTGCAGGCTGCGCACCACCTCGCGGATCTGGTCGATATAGGGCTGCATCGACACCGAGGTGTCCACCACCAGCACGATGCCGGTGCGGAAGGCGTCGGGAGCGGCAACCTTCAGCGGCTTGCCCTCCAGCGTGCTGACCGCCTGGCTACCGGGGTCGATGGAGGCGACCTTGAGCATCTGCACGATCTGGCCGTTGTCATCCATGCTCTCGCGCGACTCGAAGATCGGCAGCAGGTAGAAGCGATCCTGCGCCACCGCGCGGGTGGCCGGCTCCAGCGCCAGTACCTGGCTGTTGTCGCTGGCGTCGGCCTGGGCCTTGCGCAGCAGGTTGCGGGCCGCGTTGGGGTCGGCGATCAGTTGCTCCAGCAGGCTGTCCTGGCGCAGGAACATCACCGGCGCGCGGCCGGAGCGTTCGGTGAACTTGAGCACCAGGCTCTGCTTCCAGTCGGCGCCCTCGCTCGCCGGCAGCCAGCCCAGTGCGCGGCCATCGCTGGCAGCGCTGACCTGCAGCCAGTCCTGGCCGGCGACGCTGCGCCGGGCGTAGACGTACAGCACGGAGAACGCCGGCAGCGCTTGTCCTGCGCCCTGCTCCGGTTCGGCATGCAACTGCGCGCCGGGCTTGGCCAGCACGCGCTGGTACAGCGTCTTCTTGCCGGGAATGAGCAGCGGGTGATCGCCGGCCACCGAGTCACCGGTTGCCCTGGCCTGGGTCGGCAGGCCGGATGTCCGTGGCTTGTCGCTGGCGAGTGCCTGGCTCGGTGTATCGTCCCTGGCGCTCTGCTGGTCGATAGCCGCCGGCGACGTGGCCGTGCGGCCCAGCCACCAGTAGCCCGCACCACCGACACCCAGTGCCGCCGCCACGGCGACGGCGAGCAGCGCCAGTACCGGGCCTTTACGCTGCCCCGACGACACTTGCGCGGACGATTGCTGCGGCGAGCGCGCAGCGGCAGCCGGCGGCGGCACAACTGGAGTTTCTGCCGCCGGTGCGGACTGGGGAATCTCGATCGACACCGCCTGCAGGCCACCCAGCTCGGTCGGCGTCGGCTTGGTCAGCGGCGCCGGCTCCGCGACCACCATGGGGGCGACCGGCAACGGGCGCACCAGGGTGGCGTCCGGATCGGACGCCGGCAGTGCATCGAGGGCGGCGAGCAGCTCGCCGGCGTTGGCGAAACGTTCGCCCGGCTCCTTGGCCAACAGTCGCTGCAACAGGTGCTGGTAGCGACCGTGGTGCAGCGGCAGCTCCGGCAACGGCTGGGTCAGGTGCGCCAGGGCGGTGGACAGCGCATCGGTGCCCAGGTACGGCAGTTCGCCGACGAGGATTTCGTAGAGCACCACGCCCAGCGAATACAGGTCGGCGCGTCCGTCGATGTCCATCCCGCGCGCCTGCTCGGGGCTCATGTAGTTGGGCGTGCCGACGGCGAAGCCGGCCTGGGTGAACTGGGTGCGGTCATCCAGCGACTTGGCGATGCCGAAGTCCGAGAGCACGGCCGTGCCGTCCGCGCGGAACAGGATGTTCGCCGGCTTCACGTCGCGGTGGATCAGGCCCTGGGCGTGGGCGTAGCCCAGCGCCGAGGCGATCTGCCGGACATAGGCCAGGCCCTGCTCGGGGCTCAGCCCCGCGGCGATGCGTTCGCGCAGGGTGCCGTTGGGCAGGTATTCCATGGCCATGTAGTACTGCTCGCCGGCGTTGCCGATGTCGTGCACGGTGACGATGTGCGGGTGCGACAGGCGCGCCAGGGTCTTGCCTTCGCGCAGGAAGCGCTCGCAGAAGGAGGCGTCGGCGGCCAGCGCGGGGGCCATGATCTTCAGCGCCACCTTGCGTTCCAGCGAGCGCTGCACGGCCAGGTAGACGGTGGCCATGGCGCCTTCGCCGATTACGCTGTCGATGTCGAAACCGGGGATCTTCAGGTTCATGCCAGGGGTTCGCTTGCCTTGATGACGATGGCGGTGATGTTGTCGGGGGCGCCGCGGGTCAGGCCCAGGTGCACCAGGCTGCGCACCACCTGGTACGGGTCGGCGTGCCCGAGCACCTCACGGATCTCGTGGTCTTCGGCGGTGCGGGTGAGGCCGTCGCTGCACAGCAGCCAGGTGTCGCCGGGAACGATCTGCACCTCCAGCGCCGACAGTTCGAGCTGGTCCTGCACGCCGATGGCCCGGGTGACGATGTTCGCCCGTGGATGCACGCGCGCCTCGGCCTCGCTGAGCAGGCCGCTGTCCTGCAGTTCCTGCACGTAGCTGTGATCGCGGGATATCGGACTCAGCTCGCCGTCGCGCAGGCGGTACAGGCGGCTGTCGCCGGCCCACAGGCACAGGCCACGATCGCCGCGCGCGGCCAGCAGCACGACGGTGCTGCCCATCATGCTCACACCGCGCTGTCGGGTTTCTTCGCGCACCGCGTCGTTCACCTGGGCCAGGCCCTGGCGCAGCGCGGCCTCGTAGTCCTGCAGCGCCCCGGCCGGCGCGATGCGCCGCAGCGAATCGACGATCAGGCTGCTGACGTAGTCGCCCGCCGCGTGCCCGCCCATGCCGTCGGCGACCACCCAGAGCCCGTCCTCGGGACGATCCAGGTAGGCGTCCTCATTGATCTGGCGGACCAGGCCGACATGGCTGTGCGCCGCCGAGCGGTAGCCAAGCGTTGCCATCAGCACGTCGCCTCCCCGCCCAGCAGGCATGCCGCAAAGCACTCGGAAGCCGGCAGCCCGTGACAGCGCAGGAGGCCTGGAGCCACCTGCTCGGAGCCGTTGCCCCACCACAGGCTCGCACCGTCGCAGGCACGTTCGGCCAAGGCCGCCAGGCGAGCCGGCGCATCCAGCGCCGCCAGACGCTGTGCTGCCGGCAGCAGTTCGCATGCGACGGCAGGCTGTTGCGGCAAGTCCGGCAATGCCTGCACCGCCGCTTCGAAGTCCTCGAAACGCGCGCCCTCCTCCAGCGTGGCCAGCAGCGCCGCCTCGACGGCATCGAACCAGCGGTCGGCCGCCTGGACCTCCGCCAGCGACTGCACCTCCGGCAGCACCACGGCGACCGTCAGGGGGAAGTATCGGCCGACGCGGTCGATGCTCGGCATCAGCACCCCGGCCACCGGCGCGGCGCCGCAGACGCCCGGCGCCAGGACGAAGCGCCACAGCGGGCTGACGAGATAGGCCTGTAACCAGGTCTCGCCGAGTTGCCGCTGGCTTGCCTGCAGGCCGGCGGCCAGCCAGGCGTCCCAGGGTTGCTGGAAGCTGGCGGGCAAGCCGCGGCCCACGAAGTCGCCGCGGCTGGCGACCTTGCCGTAGAAACCCACTGCCGTCATAGCCGCTCCGGCAGGCTGAAGCCGGCAACCGCGCGGCTCTTGAAGGGGTTGAAGGCGCTGTTGGCGCGCAACTCGTAGGCGATGCTCGCGCTGTCCACCCGCAGGCGCAGGTTGAAGCGGTCCGGTGAGCCGCCGCCCACCAGCTCGGACTGGTCGAGCAGGCGGAACCAGGCCCACGGGCCTTCGACGGTCAGCGCCGAACGCCCGCCCGTCGAGGGCGGCGACACCGACAGGCGCACCGCGCCGATGCTGTTGGGATTGGGCCACTGCATGGCCACCGGGCGGCTGGGGCCGTGGTCGTAGCTCAGTTGCTGGCCGTCCAGGTCGAGCAGGAACTGGCTGACCGCGGCGTCCATGGTCACCGGTTTGAGCTCGAAGCGCACGCTGGGTTGCAGGCCGCCGCCACGGAAATACACGTCGCGGATCAGCGCCGCGCGCTGGAAGGTCTGCAGCACGCCCGGCGCGATGCCCAGCTTCTGCGCCGCGCCCGGCTGCCAGCGCCAGGTGGGGCTGGAGGTGTCGACGTAGGGTTGCAGGTAGCGGCGGAAGTAGTTGTCCATCACCCCGCCGACGCCGAAGAACTGGCCGAAATCGTCCAGCGTGGCGTCGCGGGAGCTGCCCGGCACCAGCGGATAGCGGCCACTGAGTGACTGCCGCCAGACGTTCACCACCTCGCTGGTCCAGGCCGCGTTCAGCTGGTTGCGCACGCCGCCCATCATGGTGTTGGTCGTGGAGCTGACCACCGACTTGACCAGCCCCTGCACCACCGGCGGCTGGCGCTCGGCGGCCAAACTGACCCGCGCGGCGGCGGCGCTGGCCTGGTTCTTCGCCTCGCCCAGCAGCGCGTCGCCGCTGGCGCCGACCATGGCGCTGACCTGCACGTAGAGCGCGTTCATGTCCGCCAGCAGCGCATCGATCGCCATGGACGAGCCGCCTTCCTGGCTGACCAGGGCCGTGAGGTCGGCGAAGTGCGCGCTGACCGGGTCCTGCCCCGCAGGCTGCGCCGCCGGGCCGGTACCTTCCGGCGCCTGGCCGAGCAGCGAGCCGAGCTTCTGCTTGAGCTGGTCGACGCCGGCGTCGGCCTTCTTCACCTGCGCCGCGACAGCCGGGTCGGCCTGCTGCAGGTCGGTTTCATGGGCCACTGCCAGCAGCAGTTTCTTCAATGGCGAGGTCGGCCCGGAGATCACCCGCAGCACGTCGGCGGCCTGCGCCACGCTGGTGATGGGCACGAAGTCGATGTCGGCCAGCAGCGCATCCCATTGCCGCACGTAGTCCTGGAAATACAGCTGGCGCACTTCGGCGGCCAGGGTCAGGGCGTCCTCGGCGTCGTTCAGCGAATGGCCCAGCACCCACTGTTCCTCGGCCAGCACGCCGGCCTGGTTGACGCTGGCCAATAGGAAGGCCTCGCGGTAGCCGCGCAGGGTGAAGAAGCCGCTCAGCGGTTCGGCCAGCGGCTTGCCGCTCTTGCGCACGAACACCAGCGCGGCGTCACGGCCGGCGGCCTCGCTGAGGCGGAAATCCTGAACGCCCTCGGGCAGCTTCTGGCGTTTGACCCGGTCGTACACGCGCTGCGCCACTGGCAGGCGTTGCAGTTGCTGGCGCAGTTCGTCGATCAGGCGCTGGTCCAGGCGCGCATCCGGCGGGCGCCGTTCGAACAGGGCCTGCAGGTGCGTGTTCAGCGCCTGGCGCTGCTCCGCCGGCAGGTCGCGCGGCAGGCTCTGGTCCCAGTCCAGGCTGACCCAGGCCTTGAGGAAGTCCGGGTCGTAGTGCGAACCGTCGCCCAGCATCAGGTAGGCCTTGAGTCCTTCGTAGAGATAGTCCGAACCGCCCCCGCTGCGCAGTTGCTCCTCGACGCGGCTGACCAGACGCGGGGCGAAGGTCGCCACCAGCAGGCGGCGGTACACGTTGCTGGCCTCCTCGTCGAGCATGTCGCCCTGGTACAGGCCCAGGCCTTCGGCCATGCCGGGCGGGTCGCCGGCCAGATGGCGCACCGCGTCGAGCAGCGGCAGCACCGCCAGCACGTCTCGCTGGGCCGGGCTCAGGCTACGTACGCTCTGTTCCAGCGGCGCGGTCTTCGCCCCGACCTGGGCGATGTAGGCCTGGTTGGCGCGATAGCTGAGCAGCCACAGCGTGCCCACCACCAGCACCAGTGCCACGCTGGCGGCCAGCGCGCCGATGGCCAGCCATTTGCGCCGCCGCTCGACCTTCGGGTCGACGCCGACCAGGCCCCGCTCGGCGAAGGCGACATCGGTGAACAGGCGATGGAGGAAGTAGCTGCGGCCCGTGCCGTTCTGCCGCGCCAGGTGTTGCCGGTCCAGGTTCATGCTCTGGGCCATGGCGCCGATCAGGCGGTCGATGGGGCTGCCTTCCTGGGTGCCGCTGGTGAAATACACGCCGCGCAGCAGCGCGCGTTCCTCATAGGCATTGGGCTTGAATACCCCGCCGAGGAACTCTTCGAGCATCGCCCTGAGCGCGGCGAACTGCTGCGGGAAGCCGTAGATCAGGTCGCGACGCGCGGGGTCGCGTTCGTGCTGCAGGCGCTCGACCAGGCGCTGGTTGAGGCGCTGCTCCAGCGCGGCGAACTCGCTGCCGAAGGCCTGCAACGGCCCGCCGGCCTGCTGGCCGTCGTCCAGGGCGAAGGTGAAGCCCCACACCTGCGCGCGCGCCTCGCGGTCCAGGTCGTCGAAGAACTCCATGAAGCCCGGCACCAGGTCGCACTTGGTCAGCATCACGTAGACCGGGAAGCGCACGCCCAGCTGGGTGTACAGCTCCTGCACCCGCGCGCGGATCGCCACCACGTGCGCCGCCCGCTCCTGCTCGCTGGCCTGCAGCAGGTCGGCCAGGCTGATGGCGATGAACGCGCCATCGATGGGCCGGCGTGCGCGCTCGGTCTTGAGCAGGTCGAGGAAGCCCAGCCAGGCGGCCTTGTCGACCTGCGCATGGCTGTCCTGGGTGGTGTAGCGGCCGGCGGTGTCGAGCAGCACGGCCTCGTCGGTGAACCACCAGTCGCACTGGCGGGTGCCGCCCACGCCGCGGATGGCGCCCGCGCCCAGTTGCGCGGCGAGCGGGAAGTTCAGGCCGGAGTTGACCAGCGCGGTGGTCTTGCCCGAGCCCGGCGGGCCGATGATGACGTACCAGGGCAGCTGGTACAGGTTGCGCCGCTCCGCGCCGCCCAGGCGCGCCTTCTTCAAAAGCGCCAGGGCTTCGTCCATGCGCTGGCGCAGGATCGCCAGCTCCTCGGCGGTGGCCACGCTGGCCGCATCCGGTGCGGTCTCGGCCGCCAGGCTGGCGAGCATGCGCCGCTCCTGCCGGCGTGCCTGCAGCAGGCGCCACAGACGCCAGCCGAGCCACAGGCCGAACAGCAGGACGATCAGCGTCCAGCGGCGCCAGGCCGGAACCAGCGCCGTCAGCAGCGGGCCGATGAACCAGATGATCAGGCTCAGGGCAACCAGCCCGAGCACGGGAATCACCCAGCGGGTGACGAATCCGAACAACGACTTCACTCCACACCCTCCGCCAGTACCGCGACTTCAACCCGACGGTTCTTCGCCCGTCCCTCGGCCGTGGCGTTGGAGGCCACCGGTTCGGTGTCGCTCAGGCCCTCGGCACTGAAGCGCTGCGCCTGGCCGGTGCGCGCCGCGAGGATCTGCAGCACCTCTTCGGCGCGCGCCCGCGACAGTGCCCAGTTCGACGGGAAGCGCAGGGTGGCGATGGGACGGTTGTCACTGTGGCCGGTGATGCGCACCTGGCCATTGATCTTGCCGATGGCGTCGGCGATGCGCCCCATCAGCGGCTGGAAATCGTCCTTGATGCTGGCGCTGCCGGAGGCGAACAGCTCGTCGCCGCGGATCGTCACCACCGAGCGATCGACGCCGTCCTGCACCGCCACGCGGTTGGCGCGGATGTCCTCGGCGAGGAAGGTCGCCAGGCGCGGACGTTCCACCACGCGCGGCTTGACCACCGCCGGCTCGATGCTTTGCACCGGCACCTCGCCCAGGGCGTGGATCTGCCGGAACACCGGCTCGGCGTCAGCGGCCAGCTTCAGGCGCAGGCCGAACAGCAGCAGCAACAGCAACGCCAGCGCCACGGCCAGGCCCACCCATGGTGGCACCAGGCGCGACAGGCGATCAGGCATGACCTGCACGCCCCGCCAGTGCGGCGACAACTCGCGCTCACGCTCGCCGCGTACGCTGCGCAGGGTCGCGGCGGTGCGCTCGCGCAGCGCTTCGAGCTGGCGGCGGCCGTCGTGCATCACCCGGTAGCGGCCTTCGAAGCCCAGGCTCATGCACAGGTACAACAGCTCCAGCAGGTCGATGCGTTCGCGCGGGCTCTGCAGGCAGTGCTCGAGCAACTGGAACACCTTCTCACCGCCCCAGGCCTCGTTGTGCACGGTGATCAGCAGGCTCTGCTTGCCCCATTCGCTCGCGCTGCCCCACGGCGTGCTGAGCACTGCCTCGTCCAGCGCGGTGCACAGCGCGTAACGCGCGAGCAGCACGTCGTTGCGGGCGACGCCGGCGGCTTCGGCGCGCTGTTCGAACTGGCGCAGGTAGCCCAGCAGTTGCGCGCGCAGGCTGGCCGGCGCCGGATGCGCCAGGGTGCTGCGCAGGCGCGTCAGCAGGCTGAGTAGCGAGCCGGCGGCCTGTTCCAGCGGATTCATGCCCAGCGCCTGGCCGGCCGGCAAGGGCGCGGCGGCTACCGGCAGCGGTGCGGCAGGCGATGGCGCGGCGGCTTGCGGGGTGCGACCACCGGGGCGCGGCATGAACTGGGTGCGGTCGTTGCCCAGTGGATTGGGGCTGGCGTTGCTGCTCGGCCACTCGTCGTTGTTGACGCTCATCGCTTATCCCCGGATCGCCCAGAAGGCCAGGTTCAGGCCGGGGAACTCTCCGGCGACGTGGAAGGCGAAGCCACCGGACTGCGCCAGTTGCTTCCAGTGCTCGCTGCCACGGTCCAGCTCGTAGTAGGTGGCACCGGCATGGAACGGAATCTGCCGTGGCGCCACTGGCAACGGCAGCAGGCCGATGCCCGGCAGCTGCAGATTGACCAGATCGCGAATGTGCTCCACCGAGCCGATCTTGCTCTGCTGGCCGAAGCGGCCGCGCAGGGTTTCGGCGGGCATGTCGGCGCGCACCACGAGGACGAAGCTGGCGGTGTCCAGCAGGCTGCGGTCGGCGAGCATGCCGACGTGGATGCCGTAGGCCTTCTCGACGATGGGAATCGGCACCGCCTTGCTGTCGATGAGCATCGACAGCGCCTCGCGCAGCGCCTGCATCACCGGGGTGAAGCTCATTACCAGGTCGTCGTGCTGGTACACCGGGAACGCCGCCGGGCGCCGCTCGGCGCTGGAGAAGGTGGCGAACTCGCCGGCCAGGGCGAGCAGCTCGCTGTACAGGCGCTCCGGGTGCAGCGGGGTGATCCGCGCCAGGTGCGCCACCAGCGGCTCGGCGCGGTTGACCAGTTGCAGCAGCATGAAGTCGGCGATTTCCGAGGCGCCGCCAGCGCTGGACGCGACCACTCGGCCGGCCAGTGCTTCACCGCGCTGGTGCAGCAGGCCCAGCAGCTCGCTGCGAAACGCCGCCAGCGGTTTGCTCACGCTGACGTCGAGCAGCGGCGGGATGTACTGCTCGTCCAGCAGCAGCGCGCGGTCGGCACGCTTCTCCCGCACCCGCGCCACACCCAGCGCGGCGTAGTCGTGCAGGCCGTCCGCGGCGGTGAGCAGACGCAGCGCGCGCTCGCCCACCGCGACCGGAATGCGGCTCTCGAAGGCGGCGTTGTCGTCACGCACCTCGCGCACCTGGCTGCGGTAGCGCGCTCCGCCGGCGGGCTCGCCCGCCTCCACCGTGTCGCGCACACCGGAGCGGCGCAGCGGCAGGGCGAGGTAGATCACCCCGTCACGCAGGCCATCCTCGATGTCCAGCGGTTCGGGAGCGACATCCTCCTGGGGGATGTTGAACGGCGTGCCGTCAGGCAGCAGTCCGCGGGCCATGACGATGGCCAGCTTGCCCTGGGCCAGCAGCCCGGCGTCGAGCTGGAGCTCCGAAAAACCCCAGCCGGCGGCGGACAGCGGCCGGCTGCGGGCGTCGATGAGGCTTTCCAGGTAGCGGTCGTGCTGCTGGAAATGCTGGGTGCCGATGAACATGCCTTCCGACCAGATCACGCGGTTGTTCCAGGACATAGGGGCTCCGTTTAGCGAGAGTCGGGACGGGAGGGTTGTTCGAGGGCCACCACGCGCACGGCGTTGGCGCCCAGTTCGATGCGGTAGCGGCTCGCCTGCCCGGCAACGGGCTGGAGCACGCTGCGCCATAGCGCGCGGTCGAGGTCGCGGTAGCCGACCATCAGCGCCACCTGGCGGGTGGCGGGTTCCAGGTGGCGGGTCAGCTCGCGCTGCTCGCCCGGTTGCAGCAGCCAGTCGTCCTGGGCGACAAGGTCGGCACCCAGCACGCTGGCGGGCTGTTCGGCGAGGCTGAAGTAATCGGCGCGTTCGAACAGCGCGGCGCTGCGCAGTTCCAGCAGGCGCACGCGCACCGGGGCGCTGTGGCCATCGGGCGTGGGGTTGAGGCGGCTGTCGGCCTGCACCAGCAGGGTCAGGCGGGTGCCCTCCTCCGGCGCCGGCGGCACGCTGGGCGTCTCGCTGGAGCAGCCACTGCACAGCAGGGCCACGCCCGCCGCCAGTAAAACCTGTCGAATCATCCTTGTTCCTCGGTAACGCTTGTTTCTTCCCTGATCGACCGGCCTAGGGGCGGCGCAGGCGGGCGATGTGTTGCTCGTAGGCACGGCCGAATTCGCGGCCGAACAGATCCTGGAAATCGTCTTCGGCTTCGCGCGACAGCGTGCCGTACAGCTCGACGAACTGTTGCCAGCTCTGCGCCTGGCGGGCGCCCGGCAGCAGGCTCGAGAGTCCGCCGCCCTTGCCCATGCGCGCTTCCAGCGCATGGGGTTCGAAGCGTGCCAGCAGGTGCTTGATCGCCGCCTCGACCCCGGCCATCACCGCCAGCTGGTGCGCACGCAGGTCGTCGAAGCCATCGCGCACCGCCTGGTCGGCCGGCATGAACGCCGGGCTGCCGCCGCGCAGCAGCAGGAGCAACGCTTCGTCGGCATTCGGGGCGAATTTCAGCGGGTTGTTCTCCACCGGCCGCACCAGGGTCTGCTGCATGCGGAACTCGCCCTTCAGGCTGCTGCGCGCGCGCAGGACGTCGATCAGCCCTTCCACCATCAGCCGGTAGCTGCACCCGATGGCCTCCATCTGCGCGGCGGCCTGGCGGTTGTCCAGGCGCAGGCGCTCGAGACCGGCGCCGCGCAGGAAGGCCTGCAGCAGTTCGTCGTGGTTTTCCGCCGGGGCGGAGCCTGTTGCACGGGGCCCTGGCTCGGTCACCGCGACCGGCGCGGCTGCTCGCTCGAGCGGCGGCGCAGCGACTGGCGGCAAGGGTTCGGGGGTGGATGGGTTCAGCGGCGAAGCCGGCTCGAGCGCGGCAAGGGGATTGCCCGCTGCGGGTGTGTCGCCCAGCAGGTCCCAGTCCTCCGGGATCAGACCAGCGCCCGCTGCCGGCGCTGGCGGCACGACAGGCGCGGGCGTGGACGGTGGCGGCGGCAGGGTCGCGGCGGGCGGGCGGAAGTCATGGCGCTCGGCCGGCACATGGTCGGCAATCGGCGCCGGAGCCGGCGCTGACGGCGCGAGAAAATCGAACAGATCGGGCAGGGTTTCCTGCGGGGAAACACCCTGCAGATGCGCAGAGGCCGAGGCGCTGAAGGGCGTATCCGGGATCGGCGTGGGGGCCGATTGGTGGGCGGCCATCAGTGCTTCGAAGCTGTTCGCCGAATCCGCCGCGGCAAAGGGCGAAGCACCGGACGTCAGGCCGGTTTCGATACGCGCCTGAATCTCGTAGTCACCGATACGGATAACTTCGCCATCTTCCAGAAGTTCACTGCTGCCACGGCGCATGCGAACTCCGGCATTGAGCAGTTCGACACCGTTCGTGCTGTTATCGGTAAGGAAGTAGCGCCCATCCTTATATTGAATGAGGCAATGTCGCGAAGAAACCAGGCGCGCAGGATCTGGTAATACCCAGTCATTGTCGGGATTACGGCCAATTGCCATCACACCGGTATCCAACGTCATTTCAGGACATTGACCGGGGGTGATCTTGTGATAACTGGTGATGGTCAAACGCAGCGCCATGTAGCCTCCCTGCCTGCTCCGCTTCCCGTCGTCCCATCCAGGGACAACCCAACCCCCATGAGGGTTCCACACTTTTTCCTACAAGCGTGAACCCTTGATTCTGAAGGGCTGACGGCGGAAACCGCGCGATCTTATCCTTGCTTTCCGCGACCGGCAAACACGAATCGCCGAAGAACTTCTCGACTCTTTGGTGCGGGTCACAACTGCAGTAACACGTAAATAGCTTACCTTGACAACAGCAACTACTAAACCAAAAATGGCGACTTCATCGCAAATATGTGATGGCTCAGTGATATTAACTGAGGGCAACTTCCCACAGAAATAACATGGAAACTTCTGGGGACTTTGTCAGCCAAATCCACACCGATAGGGAGATCGATTACTGTGGATGGATCGCTTTTGCTCGCCTCGATTTCAGAGGGCGCGCCCTGTGGCGTTGACCTGGAATACGACAGCGAATTCCTGCAACTCGAACGCGATGCCCAGGGGCGCCCCGAGCGCAGCATGGGCGACGTGGTCCAGGCCGCCGAGCCACCGGATTGGCGCGCCATCGAGCAGGCCAGCAGCAGCCTGCTGCAACGCAGCAAGGACCTGCGCATCACCCATTTCCTCGTGCAGAGCAGCCTCGCGCTGGAAGGTCTCGACGGCCTCGCCAGCGGCCTGACGCTGATCAGCGAACTGCTCTCGCGCTACTGGGCCGAACTCTACCCACGCCTGGACGCCGACGACGACAACGACCCCACCGTGCGGGTCAACACCCTCGCCGGCCTGACCTGCGACACCAACCTCGCCCTGCTGCGCAATGCCGTGCTGCTGCGCTCGCGGGTGTTCGGTACGGTCACCGTGCGCGCCGCGCTCAATGCCGCCGGCCTGCTGCCGGCCAGCGACGAAACCCTCGGCGCCGCCGAACTCAACGGCGCCCTGCGCGACAGCGACCCTGAACGACTCGACGCCACCCGCACGGCGATCCAGAGCGCGCTGGAGGCCGCCCAGGCCATCGAGCGCCAGGTCGCCGAACAGGTCGGCTCCGACCGCGGCGTCGACCTGCAGCCCTTGCGCCAGCCGTTGAAGCTCGCCCTGCAGGTGCTCGGCGAGAGCACGCAGCCCGCGAGTGACGGAGCCGACGCCACGGCGCAGGAGCCGCCCCGTAGCGATGCCGCGGGCGCCGCTGCGAGCACCAGCGCGGCCCCCGCCAGCGGCGAAATCCGCAACCGCGACGACGTACGCCGCAGCCTCGACCGGCTGCTGGAGTACTACGCCCGCCACGAGCCTTCCAGCCCCCTGCCCGTGCTGCTCAATCGGGCGCGGACGCTGGTCGATGCGGATTTCGCCAGCATCGTGCGCAACCTGATTCCCGACGGCATCAGTCAGTTCGAAAACCTGCGCGGCCCCGACGCGGACCAGGCCTGACCGGCCGGGAAACGGGATCACGCGTAATCGATGACGGCCCGCGGGCCGACACGCAGCGTCGCGTCAGGCGACCAGGAGAGAAGCCATGTCCAGCAACAGCAGTTCCCAGAAGTTCATCGCACGCAATCGCGCCCCGCGGGTGCAGATCGAATACGACGTCGAGCTCTACGGCGCCGAGAAGAAGGTCCAGCTGCCCTTCGTCATGGGCGTGATGGCCGATCTCACCGGCAAGCCGGCCGAGCCGCTGGCGCCGGTGGCTGAGCGCAAGTTCCTGGAGATCGACGTCGACAATTTCGACTCGCGTCTCAAGGCCATGAAGCCGCGCGTGGCGTTCAACGTGCCCAACGAGTTGACCGGTGAAGGCAACCTCAGCGTCGACATCACCTTCCAGAGCATGGACGACTTCAGCCCGGCGGCCGTGGCGCGCCAGGTCGACTCGCTCAAGCAGTTGCTCGAGGCCCGCACCCAGCTGGCCAACCTGCTGACCTACATGGACGGCAAGACCGGCGCCGAGGAAATCATCATGAAGGCGATCCAGGACCCTGCCCTGCTGCAGGCCCTGGCCAGCGCGCCGAAACCGCAGGACCACGAGCCCCAGGCCTGATCAGAGGAGGATCACCATGAGCGACATGTTGCGTGACGAGCAGGCCATCCAGGCGGCCGGTGAACAGACCAGTGAATTCGCCAGCCTGCTGATGCAGGAGTTCAAACCCAAGACCGAGCGTGCCCGCGAAGCGGTGGAAACCGCCGTGCGCACCCTGGCCGAACAGGCCCTGGCGCAAACCGATCTGATCTCCAACGATGCGATCAAGTCCATCGAGTCGATCATCGCCGCCATCGATGCCAAGCTCACCGCCCAGGTCAACCAGATCATCCACCACGCCGACTTCCAGCAGGTGGAAAGCGCCTGGCGCGGTCTGCATTACCTGGTGAACAACACCGAAAGCGACGAGCAGCTGAAGATCCGCGTGCTCAACATCGCCAAGCCCGAGCTGCACAAGACCCTGAAGAAGTTCAAGGGCACCGCGTGGGACCAGAGCCCGGTGTTCAAGAAGCTCTACGAGGAAGAGTACGGCCAGTTCGGCGGCGAGCCCTACGGCTGCCTGGTGGGCGACTACTACTTCGACCAGTCGCCGCCGGACGTCGAGCTGCTCGGCGAGCTGTCCAAGGTCTGCGCGGCGATGCATGCGCCGTTCATTTCCGCGGCCTCGCCCACCGTGCTGGGCATGGGCTCCTGGCAGGAGCTGTCGAACCCGCGCGACCTGACCAAGATCTTCACCACCCCGGAGTACGCCGGCTGGCGCTCGCTGCGCGAGTCCGAGGATTCGCGCTACATCGGCCTGACCATGCCGCGCTTCCTGGCGCGCCTACCCTACGGCGCGAAGACCGACCCGGTGGAAGCCTTCGCCTTCGAGGAAAACACCGACGGCGCCGACAGCAGCAAGTACACCTGGGCCAACGCCGCTTATGCCATGGCGGTGAATATCAACCGCTCGTTCAAGCACTACGGCTGGTGCTCGCGCATCCGCGGCGTGGAGTCGGGCGGCGAAGTGCCGAACCTGCCGGCGCACACCTTCCCCACCGACGACGGCGGCGTGGACATGAAGTGCCCGACCGAAATCGCCATTTCCGACCGTCGCGAGGCGGAGCTGGCGAAGAACGGCTTCATGCCGCTGCTGCACAAGAAGAACACCGACTTCGCCGCCTTCATCGGCGCGCAGTCCCTGCAGAAGCCGGCCGAGTACGACGACCCGGATGCCACCGCCAACGCCAACCTGGCCGCGCGCCTGCCGTACCTGTTCGCCACCTGCCGCTTCGCGCATTACCTCAAGTGCATCGTTCGCGACAAGATCGGCTCCTTCAAGGAGAAGGACGAGATGCAGCGCTGGTTGCAGGACTGGATCCTCAACTATGTCGATGGCGACCCGGCGCACTCCACCGAGACCACCAAGGCCCAGCACCCGCTGGCCGCCGCCGAAGTGGTGGTCGAGGAAGTCGAGGGCAACCCCGGCTACTACAACTCCAAGTTCTTCCTGCGTCCGCACTATCAGCTCGAAGGGCTGACAGTGTCGCTGCGGCTGGTTTCCAAGCTGCCGTCGGCCAAGGGCGCCTGATCGGGCGCGACGCGGGTTCCGCAAAGCGGCGCCGTCGGACCGGCGCCGTCCCTGACACCTTCCATTCGGTCACTGCACCACAGGAGAAAACATGGCTGTCGATATCTTCATCAAGATCGGCGACATCAAGGGCGAGTCGATGGACAAGACTCACAAGGACGAGATCGACGTACTGAACTGGAGCTGGGGCATGACCCAGTCCGGCAACATGCACGTCGGCGGTGGCGGTGGCGCGGGCAAGGTCTCCATCCAGGACCTGACCCTGACCAAGTACGTCGACAAGGCGACCCCGAACCTGATGATGCACTGCTCCAGCGGCAAGCACATCGACAAGGCGGTGCTGACCGTGCGCAAGGCGGGCGGCGACAACCAGGTCGAGTACCTGATCATCACCCTGCAGGAGGTGCTGGTCACCTCGCTGCACACCGGTGGCTCGGGCGGCGACGACCGCATCACCGAGACCGTCTCGCTGAACTTCGGCCAGGTCTCGGTGGACTACCAGCCGCAGAAAGCCGACGGCGGCAAGGATGGCGGCCCGATCAAGTACGGCTGGAATATCCGCCAGAACATCAAGAAGTAAGCCTGCATGCCCCCGTCGCGTGAGCGCCGGGGGCATGCCTGCGGAGGCCGGGCGCGCCAGCGCCCTTCCCCGCCACTGCGTACAGGATTCCTCCGTTGGTAGCCGACCTGACTTCCCGCGAGCGCCTGCAGCCATCGCTGCTCGACCGCCTCACCGATGATGCCCCCGGCATCCCGCACGACGCGCCGGGCCGGCGCGCCTTCTCGCACAACGAGTTGCGCGCGGCGGTGCTGCGCGACCTCGCCTGGCTGCTCAACTCCACCGCCTTGCTCGACCCCGAGCGCAGCCGCCAGACGCACGCCGGCACCTCGGTACTGAACTACGGCCTGCCGCCACTGGCCGGCAACAGCGCTTCGAGCATCGACGTGCTGGCCCTGGAGGGCCTCATCCACCAGGCTATTGCTACCTTCGAGCCGCGCATCCTGCGCCACACCCTGCACGTGCGTGCGCACAAGGCTACCGGCGAGATGAACCACAACGCCCTGAGCTTCGAGATCGAGGGCGACCTGTGGGCGCAGCCCGTGCCGCTGCCCCTGCTGCTGCGCACCGAGCTGGACCTGGAGTCCGGCCACGTCTCCGTGGTGCCGGCACAACAGCGGAGGCGCCCATGAATCCTCGCCTGCTGGAGCTGTACAACCAGGAGTTGCAGCACATCCGCGAGGGCGCGGCGGAGTTCGCCCGCGACTACCCGAAGATCGCCAGCCGCCTGAGCCTGGCCGGCATGGAGTGCGCCGACCCGTACGTCGAGCGCCTGCTCGAAGGCTTCGCCTGGCTCACCGCGCGGGTGCAGCTCAAGCTCGACGCCGAATACCCGACCTTCACCCACAACCTGCTGGAGGTCGCCTACCCGCACTACCTCGCCCCGACTCCGTCGATGTGCGTGGTGCAGATGCAGACCAACCCCGATGACGGCTCCCTCAACGACGGCTTCCGCCTGCCCCGGCAGAGTGTGCTGCGGGCGCCGCTGGGCAAGGAAGGCCAGACGCCGTGCGAATTCCGCACCGCCCATGAGGTGACCCTGTGGCCGCTGCGCGTGGCCCAGGCCGAGTACATCGCCAACCCCGCCGCCGAGCTCGGTCGCCTGGCCGCCGCCGAACCGCGCGCCAAGGCTGCCCTGCGCCTGACCCTGCGCAGCGGCGTGGAGGTCCCGTTCAACAGCCTGGCGCTGGAGAACCTGCCGCTCTACCTCAACGGCGTCGACGAAGTGCCGGTGCGCCTATACGAGCAGCTGCTCGGCAACGCCTGCGCGGTCTACGCCTGCCAGAGCGGCCGCGACTGGGTGGAGCGGCTGCCTGCCGACGCCCTGCGCTCGTGCGGTTTCGATGACGAAGACGCCGCCCTGCCGGTGGTGCCGCAGGCCTTCCAGGGCTACCGGCTGTTGCAGGAATACTTCACCCTGCCGCAGCGTTACCTGTTCGTCGACATCACCGGCCTGCAGCGCGCGGTGCGCCGCTGCGACGGCGAGGAGCTGCAACTGATCGTGCTCTTCGACCGCCTCGACAAGCAGTTGCAGGGCCAGGTCGGCGCCGCGCAGTTCGTGCCTTTCTGCACCCCGGCGATCAACCTGTTCCCGCGGCGCCTGGACCGCATCCACCTCAGCGAGCGGGTCCATGAGCACCATGCCATCGCCGACCGCACCCGGCCGATGGATTTCGAGATCCACTCGCTGACCTCGGTCAGCGGCCACGGCACCGGCGCAGACCAGACCTTCCTGCCCTTCTACGCCGTGCGCGATCCGTCGCGCTATGGCCAGGAGAAGGCCTATTACATCCTGCGCCGCGAGCAGCGCGTGCTCTCCAGCGAACAGCGGCGCAGCGGCGCCCGCTCCAGCTACGTGGGCAGCGAAACCTTCATCAGCCTGGTCGACAGCCACCAGGCGCCCTATCGCCACGACCTGCGCCAACTGGGCCTGGGCGCGCTGTGCACCAACCGCGACCTGCCGCTGTTCATGAACCCCGGCAGCGGCAGCAGCGACTTCACCCTGGCCGACAGCGCCCCGGTGCAGGCGGTGCGCTGCCTCACCGGCCCCAGCCGGCCACGCCCCAGCCGTGCCCATGACCGCGAGGCCTGGCGGCTGATCAGCCAGCTGTCGCTGAACTACCTGTCGCTGGCGGAGAACGGCCAGGGCGCCGCCGCCCTGCGCGAGCTGCTGCGCCTTTATGCCGACAGCCAGGACCCGGCGCTGCCGTTGCAGATCGAAGGCCTGCGCGAGGTCAGCAGCCGGCCCATCACCCGGCGTTTGCCGATGCCCGGCCCGATCGTTTTCGGCCGCGGCCTGGAGATCACCCTGGCGTTCGACGAAAACGCCTTCCGCGGCACCGGCGTGTTTCTCCTGGGCGCGGTGTTCGAGCGCTTCCTGGCGCGCTACGTGTCCCTGAACAGCTTCACCGAAACCGTGCTTCGCAGCACCGAACGTGGCGAGATCATGCGATGGAAAGCCCGACCCGGACGTCGACCGAACCTCTGAGCGCCCTGCAGGCGATGCAGGCCGAGCCCTGGGAGTTCGACTTCTTCCAGGCGCTGCGGCGTATCCAGTGCGAGCACCCTGACCTGCCCCGCCTGGGCCATTCGCGGCGCCTGGCGGACGACCCGCTGCGCCTGGGCCAGCAGCCCGAAGGCAGCTTCGCGCCCTCGACCCTGGCGGCCGTGCGCCCGCCCGAAGGCAACACGCCGGGGCGCCTGGAGCAGTTCTTCTTCGGCCTGGGCGGGCCCAACGGGCCGCTGCCGCTGCACATCACCGAATACGTACGCGACCGCCAGCGCAACCATGGCGACAGCACCAGCAAGCAGTTCTTCGACGTTTTCCACCATCGCCTGCTGAGCCTGTTCTACCGCGCCTGGGCCGAGGCCCGTCCGACCGTGAGCCATGACCGCCCGGACGACGACTACTGGTCCGAGCGCCTGGCCGCCTTCAGTGGCCGCGGCCAGCCGAGCCTGCGCGGCAAGGGGCTGATCGATGGTGACGCGGTGCTGCATTTCACCGGCCATCTGTCCGCACAGACACGCTACCCGGATGGCCTCAAGGCCATCCTGCAGGACTACTTCGGTATACCAGTGCGCATCGAGGAGTACGCCGGGCAGTGGCTGCAGCTGCCCGAGCGCACGCGCCTGGGCGTGGCCTGCACCCGCCTGGGCGAGGACTTCTGCCTGGGCGGCCAGGCCTGGGACCGCCAGCATTGCTTCGGCATCTGCCTGGGCCCGCTGAGCCAGGCGCAGTACCAGGCGCTGCTGCCCGATGGCCGCGCCTTCGCCGAGCTGGTGGCCTGGGTCGGCGAGTACCTGGGCGAAGAGCTGGACTGGCAACTGACGCTGCAACTGCGCCGCGAGGAAGTCCCCGCGCTGCGCCTGGACCATGGGCTACGCCTGGGCTACACGACCTGGTTGGGCCGCCCCGAACATGACCCGAAGGACCTGGTGCTGTCCCGGCACCACGCCGCGCCGAACGCGCCGGCATACTAGACAAGGAGCAACACCATGGGTGAAATCAGTCGCGCCGCGCTGTTCGGCAAGCTCAATCCCACCGCCTACAAGGCCATCGAAGCCGCCACCGTGTTCTGCAAGCTGCGCGGCAATCCCTACGTGGAGCTGGTGCATTGGCTGCACCAACTGCTGCAGCTGCCCGATTCGGACCTGCACCGCGTGGTGCGCCAGTTCAGCCTCGAGCCTGCACGCCTGGCAGGCGACGTGACCGAAGCGCTGGATCGCCTGCCGCGCGGCTCGACCTCCATCACCGACCTGTCCTCCCACGTCGAGGAAGCCGTGGAGCGAGGCTGGGTCTACGGGAGCCTGATGTTCGGCCAGAGCCAGGTGCGTAGCGGCTTCCTGGTCATCGGCATCCTCAAGACCCCGAGCCTGCGGCACGCGCTGCTGGCGGTGTCGCGCGAGTTCGAGAAGGTCAAGGTCGAGACGCTGACCGAGCGCTTCGACGAATACATGAGCGACTCGCCGGAAAACGGCCAGGGCGCCAGCGACGGCTTCGGGGCCGGGGTTGCCCCGGGCGAGTCCAGCGGCGCGATGGCACCCAGCGCGCTGGGCAAGCTGGAGGCGCTCAAGCGCTTCACCGTCGACCTCACCGAGCAGGCGCGCAACGGCGAGATCGACCCCATCGTCGGCCGTGATGAAGAGATTCGCCAGTTGGTGGACATCCTCATGCGCCGCCGGCAGAACAACCCGATCCTCACCGGCGAGGCCGGCGTGGGCAAGACCGCGGTCGTCGAAGGCTTCGCCCTGCGCATCGTCGCCGGCGATGTACCGCCATCGCTGAAGGATGTCGAGCTGCGCGCGCTGGACGTCGGCCTGCTGCAGGCCGGCGCGAGCATGAAGGGCGAGTTCGAACAACGCCTGCGCCAGGTCATCGAGGATGTCCAGGCGTCGCCCAAGCCCATCATCCTGTTCATCGACGAGGCCCACACCCTGGTCGGCGCCGGCGGCGCGGCAGGGACCGGCGACGCCGCCAACCTGCTCAAGCCGGCCCTGGCCCGCGGCGCGCTGCGCACCGTGGCGGCGACCACCTGGGCCGAGTACAAGAAGCACATCGAGAAGGACCCGGCACTGACCCGGCGCTTCCAGGTGGTGCAGGTGCCCGAGCCGTCGGAGGACAAGGCGCTGCTGATGATGCGCGGCGTCGCCTCGACCATGGAGCGCCACCACCAGGTGCAGATCCTCGACGAGGCGCTGGAGGCCGCGGTGAAGTTGTCGCACCGCTACATTCCGGCGCGGCAACTGCCGGACAAGTCGGTGAGCCTGCTGGACACCGCTTGCGCCCGCGTCGCCATCAGCCTGCACGCGGTGCCGGCGGAAGTGGACGACAGCCGCCGGCGCATCCAGGCGCTGGAAACCGAACTGGCCATCATTGCCCGCGAGCACGCCATCGGCATCGAGGTTGGCGCCCGCCGCGCCAACAGCGAGAGCCTGTTGGCCGCCGAGCGCGAGCGCCTGGTCAGCCTGGAGGCGCGCTGGAGCGAAGAGAAAGCGCTGGTCGACGAACTGCTCGCCAGCCGCGCCCGACTGCGCGAACAGGCCGGCGCAGTGGACAGCGACAACGCCGGCGACGACCACCACGCCCTGCGTGCGCAGTTGCTCAACCTGCAGCAGCGCCTGGCGGACCTGCAAGGCGAAGCGCCGCTGATCCTGCCAACCGTGGACTACCAGGCGGTGGCCTCGGTGGTCGCCGACTGGACCGGTATCCCGGTCGGGCGCATGGCGCGCAACGAGATCGAGACCGTGCTGAACCTCGACAGCCACCTGGCCAGGCGGATCATCGGCCAGGACCATGCCCTGAAGATGATCGCCAAGCGCATCCAGACTTCCCGCGCCGGCCTGGACAACCCCAGCAAGCCGATCGGGGTGTTCATGCTCGCCGGCACCTCCGGCGTCGGCAAGACCGAAACCGCGCTGGCCCTGGCCGAGGCGCTGTACGGCGGCGAGCAGAACCTCATCACCATCAACATGAGCGAATTCCAGGAAGCGCACACCGTGTCCACCCTCAAGGGCGCCCCGCCCGGCTACGTCGGCTACGGCGAGGGCGGCGTGCTGACCGAGGCGGTGCGTCGCCGCCCCTACAGCGTGGTGCTGCTGGATGAAGTGGAAAAGGCCCACCCGGACGTGCACGAAATCTTCTTCCAGGTCTTCGACAAGGGCGTGATGGAGGATGGCGAGGGTCGCCTGATCGACTTCAAGAACACCCTGATCCTGCTCACCACCAACGCCGGCACCGAACTGATCGCTCGTCAGTGCGCCAACCCGGCCACGTTGCCCGAGCCGGAGGACATCGCACGGGACCTGCGCCAACCGCTGCTGGAGATCTTCCCGCCGGCGCTGCTCGGCCGCCTGGTGACCATCCCCTACTACCCGCTGAGCGACACCATGCTCAAGGCGATCACCCGCCTGCAGCTGGAGCGCATCAGGAAGCGCGTGGAGGGCACGCACAAGGTCGCGTTCGACTACGACGACGCGGTCATCGACCTGGTGGTCTCGCGCTGCACCCAGACCGAGAGCGGCGGCCGCATGATCGATGCCATCCTCACCAACAGCCTGCTGCCGGACATGAGTCGCGAGTTCCTCACCCGCCTGCTCGAAGGCAAGGCGTTGGCCTCGGTGCGCATCGGCGTGGAGAACGGCGAACTGGCCTATCACTTCGCCGACGCCGCGGCCTGAACCCGCGTTGAAGCCGGGGGGGCGCGCCCCGGCAACCCCAGCAAGACAGACGACCGGATATGTCCATGCAGTTCACCCCGTTCACGCAAAGTTCCCGCTTCGCCCAGGTCTCCAGCCCGCTCGGCCCTGACGCGCTATTGCTGCGCGACTTCTCCGGCAACGACGAGCTGGGGCGGCTCTTCGAGTACGACCTGCAACTGGTCTCCAGCGATGCGAACCTGGATTTCAACCAGTTGCTGGGCAAGCCGCTGTGCGTATCGGTCCAACTGCCCGAGGGCGGCCAGCGCCATTTCCATGGCCTGGTGGCGCGCTGCGGACAGGGCATCGACATCGGCCAGTTCGCCGCCTACCAGGTGACGCTGCGGCCCTGGCTGTGGCTGCTCAGCCGCACCTCCGACTGCCGCATCTTCCAGCACCAGAGCGTGCCGCAGATCATCAAGCAGGTCTTCCGCGACCTGGGCTTCTCCGACTTCGAGGATGCCCTGAGCCGCAGCTACCGCGAGTGGGAGTACTGCGTGCAGTACCGCGAGACCAGCCTGGACTTCGTCAGCCGGCTGATGGAGAAGGAAGGCATCTACTACT
The DNA here is from genome assembly GCF_057180225.1 of Pseudomonas sp. BB438. Classification (NCBI taxonomy): domain Bacteria; kingdom Pseudomonadati; phylum Pseudomonadota; class Gammaproteobacteria; order Pseudomonadales; family Pseudomonadaceae; genus Pseudomonas; species Pseudomonas sp. BB438. Next base: position 3,367,857 of record NZ_CM170001.1, on the reverse strand, counting down.
ACTTCCGCCACGAGAAGGACCGCCACGTGCTGGTGCTGGCCGATGCCTATGGCGCCCACCGCACGCCGGCCGGCTACGCGCAGGTGCCCTACTACCCGCCGGACGGCCAGCACCGCGAGCGCGATCACCTCAACGACTGGCGCCTGGCGCAGCAGGTGCAGCCCGGCTCCCTGGAACTCAACGACTACGACTTCCAGCGCCCCGCCGCGCGCATGGACGTGCGCTCGGCGCAACCCCGCCCGCACAGCGCCGGCGACTACGCGCTGTACGACTACCCCGGCGCCTACGTGCAGAGCGAGCATGGCGAGCAGTACGCGCGCAACCGCATCGACGCCTTGCAGAGCCTGCACGAGCGCGTGGAGTTCAGTGGCAACGCGCGCGGTCTGGCCAGCGGTGACCTGTTCAGCCTCAGCGGCTTCTCCCGCGCCGACCAGAACCGCGAATACCTGATCGTCGGCGCCAGCTACCGCGTGACCCAGGAGTCCCTGGAGACTGGCGGCGGCGGTGGCGGCCAGTACCAGTGCAACCTGACCTGCATCGATGCGCAGCAGACCTTCCGCCCCCTGGAGCTGACCCGCAAGCCCAGCGTGCGCGGCCCGCAGACCGCCCGCGTGGTCGGCCCCGGCGGCGAGGAAATCTGGACCGACCAGTTCGGCCGGGTGAAGGTGCACTTCCACTGGGATCGCCACGACCAGTCCAACGAAAACAGCTCGTGCTGGATCCGCGTGTCCCAGGCCTGGGCCGGCAAGAACTGGGGCAGCGTGCAGATTCCGCGGATCGGCCAGGAGGTGATCGTCAGCTTCCTCGAAGGCGACCCGGACCAGCCGATCATCACCGGGCGCGTCTACAACGCCGACCAGGCGGTGCCCTACGACCTCCCCGCCAATGCCACCCAGAGCGGCATCAAGAGCCGCTCCAGCAAGGGCGGCACGCCGGCCAACTTCAACGAAATCCGCATGGAGGACAAGAAAGGCGCGGAGCAACTGTACATCCACGCCGAGCGCAACCAGGACATCGTCGTCGAAGTCGACGAGAGCCACAGCGTCGGCCATAACCGTACCAAGAACATCGGCAATGACGAGAACGTGCGCATCGGCCAGCACCGTTCGCGGGCGGTCAAGCAGAACGACAGCCTGCTGGTGGGCGGCATGAAGAGCGACAAGGTGAGCATCCAGTACCTGATCGAGGCCGGCGCGCAGATTCGACTGGTCTGCGGCCTCAGCGTGCTGGAGTTCAACGCCGATGGGCGCATCAACATTTCCGGCAGCGCCTTCAATATCTACGCCAGCGGCAACGGCAACATCGACACCGGCGGCCGGCTGGACCTCAACTCCGGGGGCGCCAGCGCGGTGGATGCCCAGGGCCAGGGCAGCAAGGGCAGCATCGACGCCGAGGTGCAGGCGGCCTTCCCGCCTCCGCCCAAGGCCTGATACTCAAGCGCGCGCCCTGTCCCGGGCGCGCGCCAGGCATCGACGGATCGGGGTGATGCTCGCGGTTCCAGCGCGGGTGGTTGAAATCTGCCCGTCGCTGCCCCGTGGCGGCTCAGGGGTTGTCCGGCACGAAGTCCGGGCCGCCGAGCCGGTCACGCAGGTGGAGCGAGGTGCGCAGCAGCGGCCCCCACAGGCCGTTGTCACTGTTCCAACTGGCACCGGCCCAGCGCGTATCGGCCAGCAGGTCGGCCTTGCGCTCCTGGGTCAGCTGCTTGAGCTGCGCGGCCACCCCGCCAAGGTCGACTTCGAACAACCCGGCATAGCGACCCGTGGGGTCCGCGTGCTGCTTAGAAAGGCAGTAGCGGTAGTACCAGACCCAGCGATGGGCGAGGTAGATCGCGCGGTTGCGGTCGGGATAGCTGGCCAGCAGTTTCATCAGCGCAGCGACGAAGCGCGGCGCGAAGCTGGGGTCCTCCTGCCACTGCGGTACCACCAGTTCGTCGAACGCCTGGGCGACGTTCTGCGGCTCGGGGTTGTCGGTCTGCGCCTCGACGAAATAAAACGGCTCGCCGGCCAGGAAACGGTCCAGTTCGTCGTTGGCCAGCGCCAGGGACAGGACGTCGTCGGGTGTCGTCATGGAATTCTCGTCACATCTTGGGTGGAGGACAGTATGCCGAGGTCATTGCCGTGGGCAATCGGCACGTTGTCCAGCACGGCCTCGCGGTTGCCGCCGGGATAGGTCACGCCGCCGGGCCGCCACAGCGAGTTGGCGCCGCCTTCGTTGCCGCTGGGCATGACCACCTTGGGGTTGTCGATGTTGACCCGGTAGATGTCCTTGCCGACCAGATCGCCCTTCTTGTAGCCCAGCGCGTCCTCCAGCACCGCGACGTCGCCGGTCTCGCGGTACTTGGCAACCACCGCATCCATGTCGGAACGGGCCATGACGAACTTCTTCGGGTTGAAGGTGGTGTACATCGGGTCGGCGATATCGCCGGGGGTGAAGAGGAAGGAACCGCCTTCCTTCTCGAACACCTCGAGGTGCTGCTTGACGTAGGAATCCTTCAGGTAATCGGTGGCGGGCGGGCGCTTGCCGTGGGGCAACGCCAGGATGTCATTCTCGGTGACGCCGGGTTTGAAGGCATTCTGGCGCAGCTCCCAGGCCGTTGGCTGGCGGCCCAGGCGCGCCATCTTCGGGCTGAGGCCCAGCAGCGCCATGCCGGCCACGCCCTGTAGCAGGTCGCGGTAGCCGGGGCCGAGGCGATCACCGAGCTGGCCGAGCAGCTCCATGCCCCCCATGATCAGCCCGCCGACCACCACGAAGGTGCCCAGCGCCGCCAGCCCGGCCATGGCGGCCAGCACCAGGCCGCCGAGCGCGGCGACGATACCCAGCGCCTCCAGCCCGGTGTGCAACCATTCTTCGAGGTCGAGGACGAAGGCCACGCGCTCCGTGGGGCCACCGATGAAGGTGTTCTTGCTGCCGGTCTTGATGTGCGCACCGCAGACCATCTTGCTCTGCAGCCGCGCGGCGGGCTTGCCGTTGATGTACACCGTGGCGCTGCCTTCGGCGATCACCACCGGGAACGGCCACATCGGGTGGTTCAGCGGCAGCCCGGTGCAGCTGGACGACGCATCGTCGCCCGCGCGCATGGCGTTGCGGCTGTTCACGTAGACATTGAAGCTGCCCCGTATGAGCACCCCGGTCGTGGGCTCGGGCAATTCGAAGATGGTGGTCAGGCCCTTGACGATCTGGAACATCGACAGGCCGCCCGCGGCGATCGAACCGGCGATGATCACCGCCGCCAGGCCACCGGTGGCGGCCGTGGCGGCGACTACCGCGGCGCCGATCAGGGCCCCGGCCACCGCGCCCGCGACCATCGCGGCGACGCCGAAACCATGGGCGATCTCATCGCCCAGGCGTGCTGCAGCTTGCGCATCCATGCGGCGTACTCAAACGGTGGTCGGCTGGGGTACCAGGCTCTGCATCGCCTGCTTCCAGGCCGCTTCATGGTGCGGCAGGTCGTAGGGCGTGGTGGTGAGGGTGGTGATCAGCACCGCCGGACGGCGTTCGATGAACACCTGGCGCAGCATCAGGTCACGGCCTTCGCGCTGCCACTGGTAGTCCAGCATCACCGCAGCGTGGCCATGGATGTTGAAATCCCAGCGCTTGTGCAGCTTGAACCCCGGCAACTGCTTTTCGGCATTGGCCAGTTGACCGCTGACGTACTCGGCGAACGAGGCGTCGCCCTGGCTGGCGTCCCGGCTGATGACGAAGCTGGCTTCGCGAGCCGGACCATTGGCGGGCAGCTTGAAGATGTTGATGCTCTGGTCCTGCCAGGCATCGGGAATATCCAGGTCCGCTTCGTTGAGGCGATAGAGCGACAATGTTTAACCCCTTCCGTAGGATTCTGCTCTCTGAGCTGAACGAAAAATCTTCCAGCAACGCATCCGAACAATCAAGGATTGCATTGTGCCAGCGTCGCGCAGCGCATCACAGCGAGAGCACATGGCCCGTCCATGACAACGACGGGCACGGCGTGCCGGAGGGTGATTGGCAGCTCTCGAACGCGGTCAGAACAGGGACTTGAGCCCGACCATCGCATCGTAGCCGCGGGGGTGCCATCGAAGGCTTCGCGGTAGCCGGCGGAGACGGTGAAGGTCATCATCTCGCTGGCCTGATGGTCGATGCCCAGGTTGACCTCGCCCAAGTGCCGTCGATGTCCGCCTCGAACGGGACGTAACCCGACTGTGACGAGAGCGGGGGCTTCGGCGGCCCCTTGAACGCGTACCAGACGCTGGGACGGACCCAGTCCTGGCGATGCGCACGCCGAGCGGGCCGATCAGCGACTCCACATCGCGAAGGCGCACGCCAGCGCCGATGTCGTCGCTGTCGGCGAGGTCCACGTAGCAGTAGATCACCCGGGCCTGGAGGTCGACCCACAGGCCCGGGTCCGTCTCGCAGGGGTAGCCGCCCTCCAGCGACCCGGTGTAACCCCCAGCCCTTGGTCTTGCGCTTGGACAGTTCGTTGGGGCGGGCCTCGCTTACGCTTTCATCTGTCACCGGCCTCCCACACTTCGAACTGCATTTGGCGCAAGCCCGGCTACGCTTTGGTGCGTACAGCCTGGCGGAATTCTGATGGGCAACCTGGAGACACTTCTTGAATCGGACTCGACTGCTCATTGCTTCCTGCCTGTCACTGGCTTCATCCCTCGTCCTGGCCGAGAGTTCGGAGCAGTTCCTGAAAGGTCCGGTTTACGAGTTGCGCCGCGATACATCCCAGCCCAGCTGCGTCGCTTGGCCCAACGGCCTGCCGGATGGTGTCTGGGGAAATGGCGGCGATTACGTTCCCGATAGTGAGCACCTGAGTGCCGGCGGCGATGTGCTGATCACGTCGGCGATCTACAAGCCCACAGGCGTTCGTGTCTCGCACACCTTCTACAAGAGCCGCCAATCCTGTCTGGCGGATAGCTCCGCGCAACAGGCGCCATCCGCAGTGAAGGATGACGGTCACGGCAGCTACGTCGACCGCTTGCAGCGCGATTTCGGCAGTCGGCTCTACTTCAGCTCCGCCGAAGCCGAGGCGCTGGTGAAGAAGATCAATATCGACTGCAAGGCTCCGGACGGTCGCTACCTGCCGCTCTACAACGCACTGCTGGCCCGCCTGGACGAAGCCAGTACGCCCGATGCCTGGATGGAGACCAGCGTGGTCAACACCGGCAAGAAGCTTCAGGTGTTCGACAGCGTTCGCCTCCGGAGTGGCCGGGAGCTCACGCCGCAGCTGACGCTGGAGGTCAACGAATACGGTGGCTACGAGACCCACGGCGTACGTCCGCAGGCGCTGTCGAATGCCTGTTTCGGGACCTACGGCCCGATCTGGAAGCTCTAGCGGCATCTCTCCCTCGTAAGTCTTTGAATCTGATGGACTTGTGTTTTTCGTAGCACCGTACCGACGTAAGCTCGCCGGCCGGCAAAAAGCTACGGATCACCCATACTCAGATGCACACCGATCAGCACCCCGCGAGTGCCTCCCACAGGAGACGGCGCGACGAAACACGGTGCATGAACGAGCAGCACCAGATGAAAAGCCCCCGCTCTCTTTCCGACAAGAAGCCCTGGGAGCAAGGGTGACGTGGCAGCCAGGAAGCAGCCGGCGAAAGACGCTTTCGCCGGACGAATTCGACAGGGCCGGAAACGGCCCGCAAAGAATCACGAGAGGGCTGATGAATGCCACATGACGGGAGCCTGCTGCAGGCGACGGTTATCTTCCTGCTGACGGTCGTCATACTTGTCCCCCTGGCGCAGCGCCTGAAGTTGGGCGCCGTGCCGGGCTATCTGCTGGCCGGCATCCTGATCGGCCCGTCCGTGCTGGGTCTGGTCAGCCATCCGGAAAACGTCAGCCGGCTTTCGGAAATGGGCGTGGTGATGCTGCTGTTCATCATCGGGCTGGAGCTTTCCCCGCGCCGTCTGTGGATGATGCGCCGCTCGCTGTTCGGCGTGGGTTCGCTACAGGTCGGATTGACCGCCCTGGTGCTGGGGTTGATCGCCTTCCTGCTATTCGGCCAATCCCTCGCCGCTGCCGTGGTGCTGGGCGTGGGCCTGGCGCTCTCCTCCACCGCCTTTGGCCTGCAGGTGCTGGCCGAGCGCAAGGAACTGGGCAAGCCCCATGGCCGGCTGGCAGTGGGCATCCTGCTGTTCCAGGACATCGCCGCCATTCCCCTGATCGCCGTCGTGCCGCTGCTCGCCGGAAGCGGCGACCCTTCGAGCGAAGGCGTGCGGCCGCTGTTGACCGTGGCTGTCGGTATCGGGGTGGTGATCATCGGTGGCCGCTATCTGTTGCGCCCGCTGTTCACCTGGGCCATGGGTTCTGGATTGCGCGAACTGTCGACCGCGACCGCGCTGCTGGTGGTGCTGGGCACCGCCTGGATCATGGAGCACGTCGGCGTCTCCATGGCGCTGGGCGCTTTTCTCGCCGGCATGCTGATGGCCGAATCGCAGTTTCGCCATGAACTGGAGTCCCAGATCGAGCCGCTCAAGGGGCTGCTGCTGGGCTTGTTCTTCGTGGGCGTGGGCATGACCGCCGACCTCAGCCTGCTGCTCAGTGCACCGTTGCTGGTGCTGGGTCTGACGGCACTACTGGTGGGCATCAAGCTGCCGCTGCTGTTCGGCCTGGGGCGATTCGCCGGTGGGCTGGAGCGCGCCGAAGCGATTTGCCTGGGCGTCGTACTGGCGTCCGGCGGCGAGTTTGCCTTCGTGGTGTTCAAGCTCGCCCTGGACCACCGGCTGCTGGACCCGAAGGTTCATGACGTCCTGGTCCTGGTGATCACCCTGTCCATGGCTGTGGTGCCCTTGGTGATGATGGCGCTGGCCCGCCAGTTGCGCGGCGACGCGGCGGCGGAGGACGGGCCCGACGGCCCGCCGGAAGTCGGCGACGAGCCACGGGTGGTGATCGCCGGCATGGGGCGTATGGGGCGCGTGGTGGCCAATCTGCTGCACGCCCAGGGTGTGCCGGTGGTGGCGCTGGATACCTCGATGGATGCCATCGCTCGCCACGGCAAGGGCGGCCGCGTCCCGGTCTACTACGGTGATCCGACGCGCCCGGAGATCCTCCACGCCGCCAAGGTCGGCGAAGCGGAGCTGGTGATCGTCGCCACCGATGACCCGCAGATCAACCTGAACACCGTAGATGCCCTCTCCCGCCTCTACCCCGGAACCCGCGTGATCGCCCGCGCGCCCAACCGCCAGCAGGCTCTGCAATTGCTGGACCGGGGCGCCAATCCGGTACGCGAAACCTTCCATTCCAGCCTGGAAATGGCGCGCCGCGCCTTCATCGAACTGGGCGTGAGCGAGGAGCAGGCCGCCGCCTGGGTTCGCCGCTACCAGCTACAGGAAGTGCAGTCATTGCGGGACCTGCAACGCCAGGGACGTGACGACGAACCGGGCGGCCTCTTCGCCGACGATGGCAGCGACCTTGCTGGCGTCACGCCACCCGCCGCACAACACATCGAGCCACCCCAACCGGGCGCTGTACAGCGCAATGACCGCCCCGCCTGAGGAGACAAGCCATGCAACCAGGATTCAAGCTCGACGGCGACCTCTCCCAGGGCATGCTCGACATACTCATCAAGGCCGGGCTGGTCGCCGCCCTGGTGATCTTCTCCTTCGAGGTGTTCCAGCCATTCCTCGAACTGATGCTCTGGTCGGTAATCCTCGCGGTCACCCTCTATCCCGTGCTGCGCTGGGTCAAGGCGCGCACCGGGCTGAAGGACGGCCACGCCGCGACGCTGATCGTGCTCGTCGTGCTGCTGGTCCTGATCGCGCCGATCTACCTGATGGCGACGTCCATCGCCGACTCCGTCGACAGCGTCGGGGCGATTCTCAAGAGCGGCACCCTGAGCGTACCGGCGCCGTCGCCCTCGGTAGCCGAGTGGCCTCTGATCGGTCCGCGCGTCCATGAATTCTGGCTGGCCGCTTCGAACAGCCTGAGCGATGTGCTGCGCAGCCTGATGCCCAACCTGAAGGATGCCGGACGCATCCTGCTGAGTGCTGCCGCCAGCGCTGGCGGCGCCTTCCTGCTGTTCATCGGGGCGATCATCATCTCCGGCATCATCATGGCCTTCGGCGAGATGGGCACCATCGCGTCGCAGCGCATCGCCCTGCGGATTTCCGGCGCGGAACGCGGCCTGCACATTTCCGCGCTGTGCACCGCCACCATCCGAGCGGTCGCGCTGGGCGTGATCGGCATCGCCTTCATCCAGATGCTGCTGATCGGCCTCGGGTTCGTGGTCAAGGGCGTACCGGGCGCAGGCATCCTGGCGTTGATCGTGCTGGTGCTGGGCATTGCCCAGGCGCCGGCGACCTTGGTGACCCTGCCGGTGATCGTCTATGTACTGAGTACCGAAGGCTTTACCGGCACGACGATCATCTTCGCCATCTACATCTTCGTCGCCGGTCTTGCTGACAACGTGCTCAAGCCGCTGCTGCTGGGGCGTGGCGTCGACGTGCCGATGCCGGTGGTGCTGATCGGCGCCCTCGGCGGCATGGTGGTCAAGGGCATCATCGGCCTGTTCATCGGTCCGGTGATCCTCGCCGTGACCTACAAGCTGTTCTGGCAATGGGTCGACCAGCAGGTGCCGAAGATGGACAAACCCGCCACTCCGTCCGAATGATCCAGGGATCGCCATGCCAGAGCGCGCCAGACGCTGCATCCTGATCCTCGCCGCCCTGGTGGGCGGCTGCACTCAGGTCGGCCCGGATTTCCAGACGCCGCAGGACCCGTGGCTCAACGACTGGAGTACGCCGCTGCTGGACCAGGCTGGCCGTCGAGCCGCCGCACCCGACTTCAGCCGCTGGTGGACAGTGTTCGCTGACCCGACCCTGGATGCGCTGATTGCCGAGGCTGATGCCCACAACACCAGCCTGCGCGTCGCCGGCCTGCGGATCGCCGAGGCGCGAGCGCAACTGGCGATCGCCGAAACCGGGCGCTACCCGCAGTTGCAGCAGATCAGCGCCGACAGCCTCTACCTCAAGCAAAACCAGCACGGCGCCCCGACTGCGCGGGATTCGGTGTTCTGGCAGTCCAGCGCGGGCTTCGACATTGGCTGGGAGATCGACTTCTGGGGCCGTTTCAGCCGTGCCATCGAGTCGGCCGATGCCGTGTACTTCGCCTCCCAGGCCAACTACGCCGACGCGATGGTGCTGCTACGAGCACAGGTCGCCGACACCTACTTCGGCCTGCGCACCGCCGAGGCGCGCCTGGACATCGCCCGGGAGAACGCCAAGCGCCAGGAACGCAGCCTGGAGATCACCGAGCGGCTGTTCCGTCATGGCGAGAACGATGAGCTGGACTGGCAGCAGGCGCGCACCCAATACCTGGCGACCCAGGCGACCATCCCCGAGTTCGAGAACCAGGTGAACGCCCTGCGCAACATTCTTTGTTCCCTACTCGGCCGCCCGCCGGGCGCGATGCCGGAGCTGCAGGCGCGCCACGGCCAGTTGCCGATGCCCAACGGGGCGATTCTCCAGGACGTGCCGGCAAGCCTGCTGCAACGCCGCCCGGACATCCGCGCCGCCGAACAGGCCGTGGCCGCGCAGTCCGCGTTGGTGGGCGTGGCGGAGGCCGACCTGTATCCGTCGCTGAGCCTGATCGGCAGTCTGGGCTGGAGCTTCGTGTCGGCCAGCAACCTGCCCGACAGTTTCAACCTCGCCGCTGGCCCGAGCCTGGTCTGGAATCCCTTCGACTACGGCAGGCGCAAGAACGCCGTGCGCGTGGAAGACGCGCGCCTGCAGCAACTGATCGAGCTGTATCACCAGGATGTGCGGAACGCCGCGCGAGAGGCAGACGATGCCGCCAGCGGGCTGGTGCGTTCACTGCAGAGCGCTGGCATCCGTGAACAGGCCTCGCAGGCGGCGCAGCGCTCGCTGAGTCTCGCCAGCTCGCAGTACCGCGAGGGATTCGCCGATTTCCAGCGCGTGCTCGACGCCCAGCAGCTACTGCTACAGCAGCAGGACGGCTACCTGGTCAGCCGGGGCAATGCGGTCAGCAACCTGGTGGCGCTGTACAAGGCCCTGGGTGGCGGCTGGGACAGCCGGCGCGCGCCCATCGATTCCGCCACCCGGCAACGGATGCAACAACGTACCGACTGGGGCGAGCTGCTCGACGAACCCGCTCCGGCCGCCCAAGAGCCCGGCACCCCAGGACAAGGAATGCAGCAATGAGCGACACCCCCGCTACGCCGCCGGCACCGCCCTCTTCTCCCGCCCCCGGCAAGTCCGCACCGGATCGAGGCATGCGCGTGGTCTTGCTGCTGATCGTCGTCAGCCTGGTCTGGTACCTCCTGGCCGACCGCTTCACCCCGTACACCCAGCAGGCACGGTTGCAGGCCTATGTGGTCGCGGTGAGCGCCGAGGTGGCCGGCCAGGTGAAACGCGTAGCCGTGGGCAACAACCAGGAAGTTCGCAAGGGCGACGTGCTGTTCGAGCTGGACCAGGAGCAATACCACATCGCCCTGCAGCGCGCCGAGGCGGACCTGGACACGGTGCGCCGGCAGATCGGGGCCAGCACAGCCGGCATCGACTCCGCGCAGGCCTCACTGGCGGCTGCCCAAGCCAACGAACGCAAGGCCCGGCAGGATGCCGAGCGTCTGCAACGGCTCTACCAGGAAGACCCCGGCACGGTTTCCGTGCGGCGGCTGGAGGCCGCACAGGCAACCCGCGAGCAGGCGGCCAGCCAGGTGGCGGCAGCCCGCGCGGAGGTCGAGCGCGCCCGCGAGCAGCAAGGTGGTCATGACGAAGACAATGCCCAATTGCGCAGCGCCACGGCCAACGTCGCCAAGGCCCGCCTCGATCTCGCGCGTACCACGGTGCGCGCTGACTCCGATGGTCTGATCACCGACCTGCGCACCGATGTGGGTCATTACGTCGGCCCCGGCAGTCCGGTGATGACCCTGATCGCCATCCACGACCTGTGGATCAGCGCCGACATGACCGAGAACAACCTCGGCCATCTGCGCAACGGCACGCCCGTGCTGGTGGTGCTCGACTCGCTGCCGGGCGAGTTGCTCACCGGGCGCGTTCGCAGCATCGGCTACGGCGTCAGCGTTGGCCAGGGCACGCCGCCAGGCTCACTGCCGACGGTACAGAACAGTCGCGAATGGCTGCGTTCGGCACAACGTTTCCCGGTGATCGTCGAACTGGACCGCGACCAATTGGAAGGCCCTGGCGGCCTGCGAGTGGGCGGCCAGGCCGAAGTCATGGCGCTGCCCAGCGAAGGCAATCCGCTGAACCTGCTCGGCCGGGTGTTCATGTGGCTGATGAGCTGGCTGAGCTATGCCTACTGAGCTGAGGCCTATTGAACTGCGTCGCCGCCGGGCTCTCCGGCTGGCCTGGGGCACCGCACTGTGCCTGGCGGCCAGCTACGGCATCGGCATGCCGATCCCCTTTCTCGCGCCGGTGCTTGCCGTGCTGCTGCTGGCGATGCGCGCGCAGGCTCTTCCGCTGAAGGCGGCGCCCGCCCTCGCGGTGCTGGTGCTGCTCAGTTGTGGCGTCGGCCTGCTGCTGATCCCCCTGCTGCGCCACGCGCCGCTCAGTGGCGTGCTGCTCGTGGGCGTCGGCCTCTACGGCGTGTTCCGCTATGCGTTGCGCGGTGGCAACGGTCTGCTGGCGAACCTGCTGGTGGTCGGCCTGACCATGATCGCCGCCGCCGGCACCAGCGATTTCACCCTGGCACTGTCGGTGGTGGAAGCGCTGGCCAAGGGCATGCTGCTGGCCGTGCTCAGCACTGCGGTGGCCCACGCTCTGTTCCCGGAACCGCCAGGGGCGCCCTCTCTCCCTGCCCCGCCGGTGCCCAGTGACGACGAGGCGAGCTGGATCGCCCTGCGCGCGGTGCTGATCGTGATGCCGGCCTTCCTGCTGGCGATGATCGCGCCGGACCGTTTCATGCCGTTGATCATGAAATCGGTGAGTCTCGGCCAGCAGGCCGGGGAAACCCGCGCGCGACATGCCAGCCGTGAACTGATCGGTTCCACCCTGATGGCCGGCCTGCTGGCGATCCTGGTCTGGGGCGCCCTGAGCCTGTTCGTGCACCTGTGGATGTTCTTCCTCTGGGTGCTGCTCTTCACCCTCTGGCAAGGGCGCCGCCTGTATGCCGCGGTGGCGACGCGAAAAAGCCCGGCCTACTGGGTCAGTTGCCTGACCACCATGCTGATCCTGCTCGGCCAGTCAGTGGCGGACAGTGCCGGCGGCCAGGACGTCTACCGTGCCTTCGCCATCCGCATGGCGTTGTTCCTTGCGGTGTCGCTGTACGCCAGCGGCATGCTCATCTGGATCGACGGCCGCCGCGCTCGGGCCCGGCTGGCCTAAGGCTTCCAGTCCACCCCGGAGTCGGCCAGGTAGGCATCCACCGCAGCGCCCACCGTCGGGTGAAACGCCGATTCGCCCAGGCCCTCGAACAGCTCGAACTGCTTCATCTTGTCTTTCACCGGGTCCTTCATCTCGGCGAACTGCAACTCGATGCCGCGCTGCTCCAGCACCTTGTCCAGCTCCGCGAGCATGTCCGCTGAGGTAACGTCGATACTGGTAACAGGGCTGGCTGCGATCACCAGTCGCTGAACCGGCGTGGGTGAATCATCCAGCGCCGCCAGCACCTGGTTCTGGAACTGCTCGGCGTTGGCGAAGAACAGCGGTGCATCCCAGCGCAGCAGGACCAGTCCGGGGATGCGCCGAGCATTTGGGTAACGCGTTACATCATGATAGCCGCGCACCCCCTCGACCCGGCCAAGCACCGCGTGGTGCGGTCGCCAGCCGTCCCAGAGGAACTCGATCACCGAGATCACCACCGCGATGCAGATGCCGGGGATGGCGCCGAAGACCGCCACGCCGACGAAGCAACTGATGGACAGCCAGAACTCCCACTGCTGCAGGCGGAAGATGCGCTTGAGATCAGTGAACTCGAACAACCCCAGGGCAGCGGCGATCACCACGGCCGCCAGTGCACTGTTGGGCAGGTGCTCCATCAGGTTGGGAGCGGTCAACAGCAGCAGGGTCACCGCGAGCGCCCCGACGATGCCGGTGAGCTGGGTCTTTGCACCGGCGGCCTCGGCCACGGGGGTGCGCGAGGAGCTGCTGCTGATGGGGATGCCCTGGAACAACCCGGATGCGACGTTCGCCACGCCCAGGCCGAACATTTCCTGGTTGGGGTTCACCGGGGTTTTCAGGCGCGCCGCGTAGGTCCGCGACAGCACGCTCGTGTCCGCGAATGACACCAGCGCCACCGCGACGCCGCCCAGTACCACTTCGACCAGGTCGATGTCGGTGACCCAGGGGAAAGTGAACGACGGCAACCCTTGCGGCAGCTGACCCAGCACCTTGACGCCGTGGCTGCCGAGGTCGAACAGGCTGACCGCCAGCGTCGCCAGGATCACCGCGATGAGGATGCCCGGGATGCGCTTGTAGGGCTTGAGCAACAGGATCAGCAGCAGGCTGCCCGCGCCCACCGCGAAGCTCGTCCAGTTGGCGCGCCCCTCCAGCAGTGCCTGGCCCAGGTGCCAGAGGTCGCGCAGCGGTCCCTCGCTGTCGACCTTCAGGCCGAACAGCTTGGGCAACTGGCTGATCAGTACCGTGAGCGCGATGCCGTTCATGTAGCCATAGCGGATCGGCTTGGACAGCAGCTCGGTGATGAATCCCAGGCGCAGCAGGCCGGCGATCATGCATACCGCGCCGGACACCAGTGCCATCAGGCTGGCGATGGCGATGGCTCGCTGCGGGTCGCTCGCTGCGTACTGCACCACCACCGCGAGGATGGGCGCCGCCAGCGCTGAATCGGGGCCGAGCACCAGGATCCGGCTCGGGCCGAACAGCGCGTAGGCCAGCAGTGGAATGATGGTCGCATAAAGGCCGTAAATACCCGGCACCCCGGATGCCTCGGCGTAGGCGATGCCCACCGGCACCAGCATCGTGGTCAACACCAGGCCGGCAGCCAGATCCCTGGACAGCCAACTCGCCTGGTAATGGCGCAGGGTGACGAGTCCCGGGAGCCAGCGCGGCCAGTCGAAGCCAGAACGAGGGCGCGACGAGGTTTCGGACATTGCGGAATTGCTCCTGGCAAGCACGCACAAGGCGCAAGCGAAGCGGCAATCTTAGCGCCAAACAGCCCGGCCAGGCGCCCGCAGGACCGGCGCGGATGGTGCATGACACTTACCGCGCAGCGGACGGATTCGCACCTAGACTTCGTGCAGTCAACCGCCGCTGGAGGAACACCCGGAAATGAGCAGTCTGTTCGACGCCATCGTGCTTGGCCTGCTGGCCCTGTTGCCGCTGATCAATCCGCCGACCACCGTCGCGCTGTTCCTCGCGCTGTCGCAAGGTTTCAGCCGGGAAGAGAAGAACCAGCAGGCGCTGCTGACCGCCTGCTACGTGTTCATCATCATGACGCTGACCTACTACATCGGCGAGTTCATCATGGGGGTGTTCAGCATCTCGATTCCGGGCCTGCGCGTCGCCGGCGGCGGCATCCTCTGCATCATCGGCGGCCGCATGCTGTTCCCTGCCCCGATGCCCGCACCGGACTCCCGCGAAGACCTGCCCGAGCGCACCAGTTTCGCCTTCATTCCGCTGGCCATGCCCAGTACGGCAGGGCCCGGCACCATCGCGATGATCATCAGCTCCGCCGCCAGCATCAAGCACAGCACCAGCTTCCCGCACTGGGTGATTCTGGTCGCGCCGCCGCTGATCTTCCTCTGCGCTGCGCTGATCCTCTGGTGCTGCCTGCGCGCCTCGGACCTGATCATGAAGGCCACCGGCAAGTCCGGCATCGACGCCATCTCCCGGCTGATGGGTTTCCTGCTGGTGTGCATGGGCGTGCAGTTCGCGATCAATGGCCTGGTGGAGGTCGCGCAGACACTGATCGACTCCAACGCCCACCTGCTCGTGCAGCCCTGAAGCGCAACCGGGCAGCAATCTGCCCGACCGACGTCCCGTGCCCTTCCTGGCGCCGACCATGCGGCGATCGAGCGCATGGCCAGTCGCTGCACAAGGGCCTTCAGTCGCCAGCGCTGGCCAGCAGACGACGAGCGCGGCCCAGCACCGGGGCATCGACCATCTGCCCGTCGACCTGGAAGGCCGCCGCGCCGCTTGCCGAGGCAGCCACCACCCGCCGCGCCCAGTCCAGCTCGTCGGCGCTCGGGGCCAGCGCTGCGTGGACGACGCTCACTTGCCGGGGATGGATGCACAGCGCGCCCAGCAAGCCGAGGTCACGGCCATGGCGAATGGTTGCGGCGAAGCCTTCGGCGTCATCGAACGCCGGGAACACGGTATCCAGCGGCGGTTGCAGGTCGTTCACCCGCGAATGCAGCAACAGGCTCAGGCGCACCTGGTCGTAGACCACCGCAGACGCCCCGGTGCCACTGCGCATGCCGATATCCAGCGCCAGGTCGAGTCCGCCGAAGGTCAGGCGCTCCACGCCTTCGCAGGCAGCGATTTCACCCAGCGCAAGCAGGCCGCGGGCGCTCTCGATCAGCGGCCACACCGGTTTGCCGCAGGCGGCGGCGATGCGCACCTGCATCGCGCGCTCGGCCTTGGGCAGCAGGATGCCGATGACGCCCGGCAGGCGTCGGCACAGTTCAAGATCGGCGGCCTGCTCGGGGTCGCCGGCGGCATTCACCCGCACCCGCACGCGGGCGTCCGGGTTGGCGCCGAGGAAGGCTTCCAGATTGTCGCGGGCCTGGGCTTTCAGCGATGCCTCGACGGCATCCTCGAAGTCGACGATGACCGCGTCGGCGCCACTGGCCAGCGCCTTGGTGAAGCGCTCCGGGCGACTGCCGGGTACGAACAGTGCGGTTCGTACGATTGAATCCATGGGAATGTCCTGACTCACGGGGTTCTCCTGGGTCATACCGCGCCCTGCTCGTGCAGGCGCTGGATATCACCGGGGGTATAACCCAGTTCCTGCAGCAGGTCATCCGTCTGCTGACCTAACGCCGGCACGGCGTCCATGCGCGGCGCGTAGGCGTTGCTGTTCACCGGCGGCAAAAGCGCTGGCAGGCGGCCGACCGGGCTGTCGATTTCGCGCCAACGGTCGCGGGCAGCCAGCTGCGGATGCTGCCACAGGCCGCGCATGTCGTTGACGTGGGCATTGGCGATCTGCGCCTGCTCCAGGCGTTCGACCACCTGCTCCGCGCCGAGGCTGGCGAAGGCTTCGACGATCAGCGCGCGCAGGGCATCGCGGTTGGTCACGCGCAGGCTGGTCGCGGTGAAGCGCGGGTCTGCCGCCAGCTCCGGGCGCTGCAGGACGATCTCGCAGAACAGCGTCCACTCGCGCTCGTTCTGCACACCGAGCATGACGCTGCCGCCGTCGCCGGTGGGGAACGGTCCGTACGGATAGATGGTGGCGTGGGCTGCGCCGGCGCGCGGCGGCTGCGACTGGCCTTCGAAGGCGTAGTACAGGGGGAAGCCCATCCATTCGGCCATGCCTTCGAGCATCGACACCTCGACGCGGCTGCCCTCCCCCGTGCGGCCACGCAGCAGCAGTGCGGAGAGGATGCCGCTGTAGGCGTACATGCCGGCGGAAATGTCGGCAATGGAGCAACCAGCCTTGGCCATCTCGTCGGCGCCCGGTCCGCCGGTCACCGAGAGGAAGCCGCTCTCGCTCTGGATCAGCAGGTCGTAGGCCTTTTTCTGCTCGTACGGGCCGCCTTCGCCGTAGCCGGAGATGTCACAGACGATCAGGCGCGGGAAGCGCTCGTGCAGCGCCTCGAACGACAGCCCGAGGCGCGCGGCGGCCCCCGGCGCAAGGTTCTGCACGAGCACGTCGGCGGTTTCCAGCAGTTGCTCCAGCACGGTCTGGGCCGGCGCCTGCTTGAGATCCAGGGACAGGCTTTCCTTGGAACGGTTGGTCCAGACGAAGTGCGAGGCCAGGCCGCGCACCCGCTCGTCGTAGCCGCGGGCGAAGTCACCGACGCCGGGGCGCTCGATCTTGATCACGCGGGCGCCGAGGTCCGCCAGCTGGCGGGTGCAGAACGGCGCGGCGATGGCGTGTTCCAGGCTGATGACGGTGATGCCGTCGAGGGGACGCGAACTCATGGGCAACTCCAGACGCCGGCCGGCTGGCCGACGCTACGATTCGGTGGGTCCGGCCGGCAGCGCCGCCCGGAGCACGGTCAGTGCAACGCGACGTCAGTGAAAGACGCCAAGGTCCGACAGTTCATGCAGACGCCAACTGGCCTGCACCAGACGATCCGCCTCGGCTTCGCTGCGCTGGCCGGCGAAGGCCAGCAGGCGGCGGAACTTGTCTTCCAGCTCCGCCCGGCTCAGGCCGTTGCCCGGATCGCCCTTGGGCTCGTCGATGGCGCCGTGCAGTTGGCGGCCATCGGTAGTGAGCACGTCGACGCGGCCGAGCCAGCGTCGCGGGTAGGCGCCGTCCACGTCCGCATCGAGCTGCATGCTGACCTTCTCGCGGAACGCCGAGACCTTGGCATCGCGCAGGGAGAACTCCTCGAACTCCACCAGCCCGGCCTTGCCGTGCACGGCGATCAGGCCGAGCACGGTGCCCATGGAGAACTTCGCCTGGTGCACCGTCTGCGGCACGACCACGCGGCCGAGCACGTCGATGGCGCCCTGGTGCACGCGGGTGGTGACTTTCGCGATGTCGTCGTGGGTGAGCCCCTCGCGCTGCATCAGCCCCAGCAACGCGTCGGCGGCGGGATGGGTGTGGCGGCAGGAGGCGTGGAACTTGTAGGAGGTCTCGCGGAGCGCCCAGCGGGTGCCCAGGCCATCCACCAGGCGGCTTGGGTCGGCGTCAGTGGACATCCCGGCGGCCATGCCCTGCTCGCCTTCGAGGATATTCTGCGCGCCGGTCAGGCCGTCGGCCGTCAGGTAGGCGGCGAGCAGGCCGTCAGCGGCGGCCTTCGCGGTGTGCAACTGCTTGGAATCGGCCGCGTCACGCAGGAATTCCCAGAGCCCGGCGGCCTGGGTGCCGGCGCTGCCCAGGCAATTGACGAACTGCCGGCTGTCCAGGTCCAGCAGCTTGCCCACGGCCACCGCGGCGGCCAGCGTGCCAACCGTGGCGGTGGTGTGGAAGATGCGGTAGTGCGAGCGGCCGAGGAATTCGCCGATGCGGATGCCGGCCTCGTAGCCGGCGACGCTGGCGAGGATCAGCTCGCGGCCGGACTTGCCCAGCTCCTGCGCGGCGGCCAGGGCCGCCGGGAAGACCACGGTGGCCGGGTGCAGTACGGAGCTGTTGTGCAGGTCGTCCTGCTCCACCAGGTGCGAGCTGGCGCCGTTGACCAGCGCGGCGAAGTAGGCGGAGGTCGAGGTGCCGTCCACCAGTACGCGGCTCTTGCCGCTGGCCGGCCCCATGCGCTGGGCGTAGCGCTGGAACAGCGGAATCGGGTGGCGGTTCTGGCTGGCCAGGGCCGAGCCGAGCCAGTCGAGGAATAGCTCCTCGGTGTACTCGACCACGGACGTGGGCAGGTCTTCGTAACGCAGGCCGGCAAGGAATTCGGCAAGGGCGTGGGTATTGTTCATTGTTCTTCTCGTCCCGGCTTAGAAGGAGCGCGGCAGTTCGAGCAGGTGCTCGGCCACGTAGGACAGGATCAGGTTGGTGGAGATCGGCGCCACCTGGTACAGGCGGGTCTCGCGGAACTTGCGCTCGACGTCGTATTCGTTGGCGAAACCGAAACCGCCGTGGGTCTGCAGACAGGCGTTGGCCGCTTCCCAGCTGGCCTTGGCCGCCAGGTACTTGGCCATGTTGGCAGCGGCGCCGGCGTTCTTGCCGCTGTCGTATTCCTGGCAGGCGCGCCAGCGCATCAGGTCGGCGGCCTCGATCTCGATATGCGCCTCGGCGATGGGGAACTGCACGCCCTGGTTCTGGCCGATCGGACGGCCGAACACCACGCGGTCGCGGGCGTACTGCGCGGACTTCTCGGTGAACCAGCGGCCGTCGCCGATGCATTCGGCGGCAATCAGGGTGCGCTCGGCGTTGAGGCCGTCGAGGATGTACTTGAAGCCCTTGCCCTCTTCGCCG
This sequence comes from Pseudomonas sp. BB438, assembly GCF_057180225.1. Classification (NCBI taxonomy): domain Bacteria; kingdom Pseudomonadati; phylum Pseudomonadota; class Gammaproteobacteria; order Pseudomonadales; family Pseudomonadaceae; genus Pseudomonas; species Pseudomonas sp. BB438. The sequence goes on along the minus strand of NZ_CM170001.1, from coordinate 3,348,914 downwards.
ATCAGGTTGCCGGCGGGGATCTCCAGGTTGTCGAAGAACAGCTCGTTGGTCTCGTGGTTGACCATGTTGGCGATCGGCTGGACAGTCAGGCCGTTGCCGATGGACTCGCGCAGGTCGACGAGGAAGATCGACATGCCCTCGGACTTCTTCTTCACCTCGGCCAGCGGCGTGGTACGGGCCAGCAGGATCATCAGGTCGGAGTGCTGGATGCGCGAGATCCAGACCTTCTGGCCGTTGATCACGTACCTGTCGCCCTGGCGCACGGCAGTGGTCTTGATCTTGGTGGTGTCGGTGCCGGTGGTGGGCTCGGTGACGCCCATGGACTGCAGGCGCAATTCGCCGCTGGCGAGCTTGGGCAGGTAGTAGGCTTTCTGCTCGGCGCTGCCGTTCCGCAGCAGGGTGAACATGTTGTACATCTGCCCGTGGATGGTGCCGGAGTTGCCGCCGCAGTGGTTCACCTCCTCGAGGATCACCGAGGCCTCGGCCAGGCCCAGGCCAGAGCCGCCGTATTCTTCCGGGATCATCGCCGAGAGCCAGCCGGCTTCGGTCATGGCACGGACGAAGTCCTCGGGGAAGCCCTTCTCTTCGTCGATCTTGCGCCAGTACTCGGTGGGGAACTCCGCGCAGAGGGCGCGCACGCCGTCACGGATGGCCTGGAGTTCTTCGGGGGTGGACGTCATCGAAACACCTCATGTCTTTCTTGTTGGAGGCACCGTCAAGGGTGCGGTCAGTCGAATTCCACTTCGCCGCGCTGGGCGATGCCGGCGCCGTTGCCGGCCCACACTTCCGCCTTGCCGGGGCCACTCAGGCGGCCGCCGACATCGAACGGTTCGGGACTGATCAGCGGGCGCAGGCCTCGATAGGCGTAGCGGCGCAGGCGTGCTTCGGGGTTGGCGCGGCAGAACGCGCGCAGGTTCAGGGTGCCAATCAGCGGACCGTGCACCACCAGGCCGGGGTAGCCCTCGGTCTCGGTGACGTACGGCCAGTCGTAATGGATGCGGTGGCCGTTGAAGGTCAGCGCGGAGTAGCGGAACAGCAGGATCGGCGTCGGCTCCACGGTTTCGCTCCAGGTCCCTGCGGGCAGTGCTTCGCCGCTGGAGAGCTTGGGTGGGCTGGGTTCGCGGTAGACGATGTCCTGTTCTTCGCTGAACGCCAGGCGGCCGTCCTGCTCGAATTCATGGCGTAGCGTGACGAACAGCAGCGAACCGGTGCGGCCATGCTTTTCCTCGACATTGAGGATCGTGGTCGTGCGTTTCGCCACGCCGCCGACTCGCAGCGGCTCGTGGAATGCCAGGCGACCGCCGGCCCACATGCGGTTGCGCCCATCGGCCGGGGGCAGGAAGCCACCGCGCGCCGGATGGCCATCGGCGCCCAGGCCCGGCTCGGACACTTCATCCTGGAAGAACATCCAGTGCCACAGCGGCGGCAGCGCCTCACCGGCAGCTGGCGCCTCTTCCGAGAGAGTCACGGCCAGGCGGCGGACCAGCAGCGTACTCAGTTCTTCCTCGCGCTCCTGGGAGCGGCCGATCCAGTCGGCGTAGGGTGAATCGCTCATTGCGGACCTCTTGGCAGGTTTGATGAACGGAGCATGCAACAGGGCTTGCGTTCGTCGAATCCACATTTTCATAATCCAGCGTTAGGCTATCCCTAACGCCATTCCTACACCTGAAGCCTAGCGCTGCTGTTTGTCGCTTCGCGGAGAACTGTCCCATGCACTTCGACCTGGCCGACCTGCGGCTCTTCGCGCATATCGCCGAATCCCCCAGCCTCACCCAGGGCGCGCGCCGCGCCCACCTTTCGGCGGCTGCCGCCAGCGCACGGATCAAGGCGCTGGAAGGCCAACTCGACTGCCGCCTGCTCTACCGCGACAACCGCGGCGTCGAGCTGACCCCGGCCGGCCAGCGCCTGCTACAGCACGCACGACTGATCCTGCGTCAGGTCGATCACCTGAAAAGCGACTTCAGTGGCCAGGCCGGCGATCAGGTCGGGCATATCCGCATCTTCGCCAACACCACGGCAGTCACCGAATTTCTCCCCGAACTGCTGGCGGATTTCCTCGCCGAACGTCCCGGCGTCAGCGTGGACCTGCAGGAGCGGCTGAACCGCGACATCGTCCGCGCCATCCTCGACGGTTCGGCGGATCTGGGCATCGTTGCCGGCCCGGTGCGCGCCGAAGGCCTGCAGATCGTCCACTTCAGCACCGACCGCCTGGTCCTCGCCGTGGCGCCCGAGCATCCGCTGTGCGCCCTGCCCCGCCTGACCCTGGCCGACACCCTGGATTACCCGCACATCGCCCTGCATGAGGGCAGTACCCTGCAGAGCTTCCTGCGCGAACGGGTCGAGCGCATGGGTGGCGACCTCAACCTGCGTATCCAGGTGGCGAGCTTCGAAGCCATCTGCCGGATGGTCGAGGCCGGTGTCGGCATCGGCGTGATCCCCGAGACTGCCGCCCTGCGCCACAGCCGCACCATGAACCTGCAGATCCTGCCGCTGGACGAACCCTGGGTGGTCCGCGAACGCAGCGTGCTGCTGCGCGACCGCGAAGCCTTGCCGGCCTGCGCCCGCGCCCTGGTGGACCTGCTTCACGGGATGCGAGGCGCCGACCCCTCCCCGTAGGAGGCCCTGCCACCGATCAGCCCACCGCAGGGAGAGGCAATCAGCGTTCCGCAGCCATCAGCTCGAGTGCGACATCGCGGAACTACCGCACCACGCCGCTTTCGTTGCGTCCCCTCGCCTCTGTCAATATGATGCATATATGTTTTGTTATGCTTCATAGCGAATTGCATCAGAGAGAGACGAGAGATTCATGGGCATCATCAACCTGGACGACGACCTCCACGACCAGCTGCGCCGCGCCAGCTCCGTGGCCTGCCGTTCGATCAACGCCCAGGCGGCGTTCTGGATCAAGATCGGCATGCTCTGCGAGCTGGAACCGACCCTGAGCTTCAACGAGATCATCACCCGCGAACTGCAGGAAGCCGGAGTCAAGTACTCCGCCGCGGGAGCCGCCAAGTGATCAAGACCCCGGCGGAAATGGCGCTGATGGCCGAGTCCGGCCGGCTGCTGGCGAACGTCTTCGGCTTCCTCGACAGTCTGCCGCTCGCTGGCATGACGACCCTGGACGTGAACGACCGGGTCGAGCGCTACATCGTCGACGAGCTGCAGGCACGGCCGGCCAGCAAGGGCCAGTACGGCTTCGCCTACGTGCTCAACGCCTCGCCCAACCAGGTGGTCTGCCATGGCGTGCCGTCCGACGCGGACCGTCTGCAGGACGGTGACATCGTCAACTTCGACATCACCCTGGAGAAGAACGGCTTCATCGCCGATTCGAGCAAGACCTACCTGATCGGCAACGTCTCGCCCGCTGCCCGGCGCCTGGTAGAGATCACCTACGAAGCCATGTGGAAAGGCATCCGCGCGGTGAAGCCCGGCGCCCGGCTGGGTGACGTCGGCCACGCCATCGAGCGGCACGCCCGGCAGCACGGCTACACCGTGGTCGAGGAATACTGCGGTCACGGCATCGGCCGCGAAATGCACGAGCCGCCCCAAGTACTGCACGTCGGCCGCCCACGCACCGGGCAGGTGCTCAAGGAAGGCATGACCTTCACCATCGAGCCCATGCTCAATCAGGGACACTCCGGGGTGAAAACCCTGGCGGACGAATGGACAGTGGTCACCCTCGACGGCAAGCTCTCCGCGCAGTTCGAGCACACCGTGGCGGTCACCGCCACGGGCTTCGAAGTCCTCACGCTGCGTCCCGAAGAGCGCAACGCCGGCTACTGATCCGCCGCTCAGCCGTCGGTGGAGCGGCTGAGCGCTTCCCAGAGGCTGATCTCGTCCTGCAGGTCGGAGAGTTTCTGCTGCACCAGCCCCAGCGCATCGCTGCCCAGCAACAGGTGCCGCGGCGGCACCGGCGCGTCGATCGCCGCGAGCATCGCCTGGGCGGCTTTTGTCGGGTCGCCCAGTTGCTTGCCGCTCTTCTCCTGCCGCGCCCGGCGCACCGGGTCGAACAGCGCGTCGTAGTCGGCGATGGAACGAGGGCTGCGCACCATGGAGCGCCCCGCCCAATCGGTGCGGAAGGAACCCGGCGCGACGGCGGTCACCGCGATGCCGAAGCCCTCGACTTCCTTGCCCAGCGCATCGCTGATCCCCTCCAGGGCGAACTTGCTGCCGCAGTAGTAAGCGATGCCCGGCATCGTGATGTAACCGCCCATCGACGTGATGTTGAGGATGTGCCCTCGCCGACGCTGGCGCATGTGCGGCAGCACGGCCTGGATCATCGCCACGGCGCCGAAGACGTTCACCTCGAACTGCCGGCGCATCGCCTCCAGGGGCGACTCCTCGAGGATGCCTTCATGGCCGTAGCCGGCGCTGTTCACCAGCACATCCAGCGGACCGACGCGGGTCTCGACGTCCTCGACCATCGCGGGGATGGCGTCGATATCGGTGACGTCGAGCAGGCGGCCAAAGACCTGGCCCGGGGCCAATGCCTCCAGTTCGGCACGGGCCTGTTCAGTACGCGCCGTGCCCACCACGCGATGTCCGGCGGCGAGCGCCTCGCGGGCCAGGGCCAGACCGAAGCCGCTGGTGGCGCCGGTGATCAGCAGGGTCTTGCGAGATGACATGGGGTGGCTCCATTGCAGGGATTTGAGTGCACAATACGCACCCACACTTCCCTTTCAGAGACCGCAAACTCTGTCGTTATTGCCTGATTCTATGAATACGGATGTCCACGCCCCCACCTACGAGCAGGCGCGCATGGCGGCCCTGCTCGCCGCATTGGCGCCGTTGGAAGGCTACAACCTCACTGCGCTGCCGAGCGTGCGATTGCTCCGCTCGAACCGGCCACTGGCGCGCACCCCGGTGCTCTATGATCCCGGCATCGTGATCGTCTGCCAGGGCTGCAAGCGCGGTTATTTCGGCGATGAGATCTATGTCTACGACGAACAGCACTACCTGGCCGTCGCGGTGCCGGTGCCCTTCACCATGGAAACCGACGCCACGCCGGAGCGTCCGCTCCTGGCCATCTACCTGCACCTGGACTTCCAGCTCGCCGCCGAGCTGATGCTGCAGATCGACCAGTACAGCCTCCTGCAGGACAAGCCGTCCAGCGAGGACGCCCCACGCAGCCTGTTCTCCAGCCCGATGGACTCGATGCTGACGCAGTCCGTGCTGCGCTTCCTCGAAGCGCTGGGCGATCCGCTGGAGACCGCGATCCTCGCGCCGGCCCTGCTGCGCGAGCTGTACTTCCGCGTGCTGACCGGCGCCCAGGGCCATGCCATGCGCGCGGCGCTGGCAATGCGTGGCCGCTTCGGCAACATCGCCAGGGCCCTGCAGCGCATCCACACGAGCTATGCGCAACCCATCGACCTGCCGCAGCTGGCCGGCGAGGCCGGCATGAGCGTTCCGTCCTTCCACAGCCACTTCAAGGCGATTACCCGCACCTCGCCCATGCAGTACCTCAAGTGCACCCGGCTGCACCAGGCGCGGCTGCTGATCGTGCGCCAGGGCATGACGGCGCAGGCGGCGAGCCTGGCCGTCGGCTACGCCAGCGCCTCGCAGTTCAACCGTGAGTTCAAGCGCCTGTTCGGCCGCACACCGCTGGCAGAGGCGCAGCGCATGCGGGACCACTTCGCGATGCCACCGGTCCAGGAAGCATCGGGTTATGTTTCATCCCACTAACCTGAGCAGCGATTGCCAGGAAGTACGATGTCATGATGTTTTATTGCTTAGATAGCGCCAGCACAGCAATAAAACGCCGATTTTCTGCCGGGATATTCGCCTAGAATGCTGACTCACCCAGGAGCCCCGTATGAAACCGCTCGACATTCCCGCCCACCCCGCAGGCAACGCCGCATGACGTGCGCCCTGTCCCTTGAAGCGCTGGCCTACGACCACCAGGACGGCGAGGAAATCCTGCCGCATTGCCACACCCAGGCGCAGTTGATCCACTCGATCTCCGGCGTGATGCTGGTGGGCGCGGCGCAGAGGAACTGGGTGGTGCCGCCCGGCCACGCACTGTGGGTGCCGCCGGGTACCGAGCATCAGATCCGCATGTTCGGCAGCGTGCGCATGCGCACGCTGTTCATGCCCGCCTCCACCTGGCCCTGGGGCGGCCAGCACTGCCAGCTGATCGCGGTAACGCCCCTGCTGCGGGAAGTGCTGGTGGCCGCCAGCGCAGTGCAGGCCGGCGACGGCAACGAGCACCGTCGCCGCTGCCTGCACGAACTGCTGCTGGTGGAGATGGACGCCGCGCAGACAGTCGGCATCCACCTCGCCATGCCGCGGGACCCCCGTCTGCTGCGGCTGTGCAACGCCGTGATCGGTGCGCCGGCAGACGAGACCGGCATGGAGGACTGGGCGCAGCAACTCAACATGAGCAGCCGCACCCTCGCCCGGCTGTTCCAGCGCGAGCTGGGCATGAACTTCGGGGACTGGCGCACCCGCGTGCGCATGGTCCTCAGCCTGCAACGGCTGATCGGCGGCGCCTCGGTGCTGGAAGTGGCGCTGGAGCACGGCTACCAGAGCCCGAGCGCCTTCTCGCAGACCTTCAAGCGCATCCTCGGGCAGTCGCCCAGCCAGTACCAGGCAGTCCGCAGTTGAGCAGCTTGTCATTTTCGCGAGGCTGGTTGTCGGCCGTGCGAGAGAGCCGCAGCGGTTGAATCCCTAACCTGCGGGAGTCCGAATCGAAGTGACTCCCCGACATGCCCATACCCTCCTATCACCCGCGACACGCCTTGCTCGCACTGGCCTGCACCGGCCTGCTGCTGGGTGGGTGCTCGGCGGTCAGCGAACATGAAGCGCCTGCCGCCCACCTGCCAGCCGCTGGCGACTGGCAAGCGCTCGCCGCTGGCACCGCCTCGAAGGAACCGCCCGCCCTCTGGTGGCGGCTTTACCAGGACCCGCAGCTCGATCAACTGATCGCCCTCGCCTTGCTACACAACCAGGACCTGCAGGCTTCCCTCGCCCACGTCGACGAATTGTTGGCCCTGCTGGGGCAGGCCCGCGCGCAACGCTGGCCGAGCACCACGGCGAGCTGGCAGACCTTCTACGGCCGCACCAGCGACGACCAGACCGAAGCCAAGGCCACCGGCAGCCGCGCCGGCTCGCAGTGGAACCAGGTGCCGGGGTTTGCCCTGGACTACCCGCTCGACCTCTGGGGCCAGGTGCGCCAGTCGATCCTCGCCGCCCAGGCCAATGCCGAGGCCGCTGAAGCCGCCCATGACCAACTGCGGGTAAACATTGCCGCCGGTACGGCGCGTGCCTTTGCCAATGCCTGCGCCTATGGCGCGCGGGCGGCCATCCAGCAGCACTCGATCGCCACCGTGGAGCGCAGCCTCGACCTCACCGCCCGCCAGCGCCGAGCCGGGCTGGTCACCGAACTCGAGGTGGATCGCGTGCGCAGCCTGCTGGAGGAAACTCGCGCACTGCTGCCGCGCCTCCAGGCGGAACACCAGGCGGCACTGGAAGAACTTGGCGTGCTCACCGGCAGCGAGCCGGGGCAACTACCGGCGGGCGTCGGTGACTGCCGCAGCGTGCCTCAACTGAGTCACGCCCTGCCGGTCGGCGATGGCTGGGCGCTGCTGCAACGCCGGCCGGACATCCGCGCCGCCGAACGCGCCCTGGCCGCCGCCGGGCATGACGTCGGAGTGCGCCAGGCCGACTACTACCCGCGCGTGTCCTTCGGTGCGTCGATCACCTCTTCCGCCGAGCGCCTGCGGGATCTCGGCGACCACGAGGCGATCACCTATGCCGTGGGGCCGCTGATCAGCTGGAGTTTTCCCAACCTGCTCACCACCCGCGCCCGTCTCGACGGCGCGCAGGCCCGGGAACGCCAGCAACTCGCGCGCTTTCGCCAGCAGGCGCTGGCGGCGCTCAAGGAGGTTCGCCAGAGCCTGGCCCGCTACAGCGGCGAGGCCGGCCGCCGCGATGCCTTGGGCAACGCACTGGACAGCAGTCGCAATGCCTACCGACTGGCGCAGCTGAACTACCAGGCCGGTGCGCTGGACTTCCTCGACGTGCTCGACAGCGAGCGCGCCATGGTCCGCCTCGAAGCCGACAAGGCCGAAGCCGACCGGCAACTGGTCGAGCGCCAGATCGAACTCTTCCATGCCCTCGGCGGCGGCTGGCAGGACGCGCCGGCCAGCTCGCTGGCCGGGCATTCCACCTCCTCAACGGACATTGCACGATGAACATGGCTGTCGATGACAAGCAAACCGGCTCCGCCGAAGCGGTGGCACAGAACGACAGGAAGCCGCGTCAACGCCGGCTGGTGTGGCTCGGTGGCAGCGCCCTCGTGCTCGCCGCGGTGGGTTACGGCTTTTACTGGGCCGGCATCGGCCGCTACCTGGAAGAAACCGATGATGCCTATGTGCGCGCCGACTGGATCGCCATCAGCCCGAAGGTCTCCGGCTACGTCGCCGACGTGCTGGTGAACGACAACCAGCACGTCGCCGCTGGCACCCCGCTGGTGCGCATCCAGTCCCGCGATTACCAGGCCCGACTGCAGCAGGCGCAGGCCCGGCAGGCCGAGGCGCGCGCCGCCATCGCTGCCCAACAGGCCGCGCTGGTGACGCTGGACGCCCAGTTGAAGGAGCAGCAAGCGCTGATCGAGCAGGCCTCCGCCGATATCGACAGCGCCCGCGCCGAACGCCAGCGCGCGCAACTGGACTACCAGCGTTACCGCGACCTGGCGGCCCAGCAGGCGGCGAGCGACCAGCGCCTGGAGCGCGTCACGGCCGACTTTGCCCGCGCACGCTCCACGCTCAGTCGCACCGAAGCCGCGGCCAGCCGGCAGCTCACTCGCCTGAGCGTGCTCAAGGCCAGCCGCGAGCAGGCCGGCGCGCAACTGCAACAGCAACAGGCCCGCGCTGCCGAGGCCGACGCCAGCCTTGCCCTGGCGCAGAACGAACTGGAGGACACGCTGATTCGCGCGCCCAGCGCCGGCGTGGTCGGACAACGCCGCGTGCGGCAGCGCCAGTACGTCACGCCCGGCCTGCCGCTGCTGGCCCTGGTGCCGGTGGAACAGGCCTATGTGGTCGCCAACTACAAGGAAACCCAGCTGCGCCGCATGCACCCCGGTCAGCCAGTGGAAGTGCGCGTGGACAGTTTCCCCGATGTGGTGCTGCATGGCCGTATCGAGAGCTTCTCGCCCGGTTCAGGTGCGGTCTTCGCCCTGCTGCCACCGGACAACGCCACCGGCAACTTCACCAAGATCGTCCAGCGCTTCCCGGTGAAGATCGCCCTCGATCCCGGCGCCCGCGAGCAGGTGCCGATCCTCCCCGGCATGTCGGTGATCGCCGAAGTGGATACCCGCGACCGCGACGAGGCCCAGCCCGATGGCCGATGAGACCGAGAAAACCTCGCTCAAGGCCTGGGTGGCGGTGATCGGGGGGCTGCTCGGCTGCTTCATGGCCGGCATGAATGTCCACGTCACCAGCGCGGCCCTGCCGGAAATCCAGGGCTCGCTGAGTGCCAGCTTCGAGGAGGGCTCATGGATCTCGACGGCCTACCTCGTTGCAGAAATCGTCATGATCCCGCTGACCGCCTGGCTGGTGGAGGTGTTCTCCCTGCGCCGGGTGATGCTGGTCGGCTCGGGGATTTTCCTGGCGGCCTCGGTGGCCTGCTCGTTCTCGCCCACTCTCACCACACTGATCGCCATTCGCGTCGTCCAGGGCGCGGCCGGCGCGGTGCTGATCCCGCTGTCGTTCCAGCTGATCATCACCGAGCTGCCGGCCTCGCGGATGGCGATGGGCATGGCGCTGTTCAGCCTGTCGAACAGCGTCGCCCAGGCTGCCGGCCCCTCCATCGGCGGCTGGCTTACCGACGCCTACAGCTGGCGCTGGATCTTCTACCTGCAGTTGATCCCCGGCGTACTCCTGCTCGCCGCCGTCGCCTGGGCCATCACGCCCCAGTCCCTGCACTTGCAGAAGCTGCGCAACGGCGACTGGCTGGGCATCGCCAGCATGGTCATCGGCCTGGGGGCAATCCAGATCGTGCTGGAAGAAGGTGGCCGCAAGGACTGGTTCGGCTCCGACTTCATCGTCTGGATGTTGGTCATCGGTGTGTTCGCATTGTCGCTGTTCATCTACACGCAGCTGTTCTGCCGGCGCTCGTTCATCAACCTGCGCCTGCTGGCCGGGTACAACTTCGGAGTGGCCAGCGCGGCGATGTTCATCTTCGGCGCGGCAACCTTCGGCCTGGTGTTCCTGGTGCCGAATTACCTGTCCCAGCTGCAGGGCTACAACGCCCGAGAGATCGGCGTCAGCCTGATCGCCTACGGGCTCGTGCAGTTGCTCCTGGCACCGTTGATGCCACGCCTGATGCGCTGGCTGAACCCCAAGCTGATGGTTGCCACCGGCTTCGCCATCATGGCCCTGGGCTGCTACCTCGGCGCGCACCTGGACGCCGACAGCGCCGCCAACGTGATCATTCCCTCGACGGTGGTCCGTGGCATCGGCCAGCCTTTCATCATGGTGGCGCTGTCGGTACTGGCGGTATCGGGCCTGTCCAAGCAGCAAGCCGGCTCGGCCTCGGCATTGTTCTCGATGCTGCGCAATCTCGGTGGCGCGGTGGGCACGGCGGCGCTGACGCAGATCGTCTCGCAGCGCGAACGCTTCCATTCCGAACGCATCGGCGAGCAGGTGACACTCTTCTCGCCGGCCGTGCAGGAGCGGCTGCAGGACGACCCGGGCAGCACCTTCGCCCTCAACGAATGGCTGCCGTCCCAGGCCGAAGCCCTCGCGCGATTGGGCACGCACATTCGACATGAGTCATTCCTCATGGCGTATGGGGATGCGTTCTATCTGTCATGCATCGCACTGCTGGTGTGCGCCGTGGCCGCATTGGCACTGCGCGGCAACAAGAATGCCTAGAGGAGGCTGCATGACCATCGATATCGCCAAGCACAATCAGTGCGCCTGGGACCGTCAGGCCCGCCAGGAGGAGCCCTGAAGCCAGCCGGTCGGTCCCGGCGTCACGGCAACTGCCCGGCGTGACCACGGGCCGATGCACCTCACACCCACACCACTGCCGCCGTTCACCGGACGTGCACCCTGGACGAGCCACTCTGGCGGCTTCGCGCGCGGCTGACTCGCGCGCTCCGCGGTATGCAACAGCACAGGCGCCCGGCGACCATCCGTATTTTTGACGGAACCGGCGCGCCCTTCGCCCGTTCCCAGTTTCAGGGGGGCCAATCCTGCCCCCGATCTGCACAACCGCAATGGGAGACCTGAGATGAATCAGCAGAATGTCAGCGGATGGGAACGCGCATTGTCGATGGCGATAGGCCTGGCCGGTATCGGCAAGGGCGTGCGCCGTGGCGGCGTGAGTGGCTGGCTGGAGGTGGCGGCGGCCGTGCTGGTGGTCAAGCGCGGCCTGACCGGGCACTGCCGGCTGAAAGAAATGGTCAGCGACCTGCAACAGGCTTCGGTGTCCGAAGTCCACCCGTTGCCCCAGCCCTCCCCCCATCGCCGGCCGTCGCGCGCCACCACCCGAACCGCCAGGAGCTGAGCGCGAGGATCGGACGTTCTGCCGGCGTCGAGCTATAGTCTGAATCGCCGCCGCGAGCCCGGCGTTTATTCCAGCGGAACGCGGCTGCCGCTCCGGCGCTCCTAACGATAGTTGTCCCCTCGACCCCCGGCGCCCTCCGATCCCATGGAACAGCTTTCCGATATCGTTACCGAACCGGCAGCCCCTGATGTCTCCACTGCTCTCGCTCGTGAGGCCGCCTCACCGTGCCAGGACGTTGCCACGCTGATTCGCACGCTCGACTGGAGCGACTCGCCGCTGGGCGAACCGGAGTCCTGGCCAACGAGCCTGAAGACGCTGATGGACACGGTGCTGCCGGTGAAGGCGCAGATCGTTCTGTTCTGGGGCCCGCAGTACGTGGCCCTGTACAACGACGCCTATTCGCCGAGCATCGGCGCCAAGCACCCCCGCGCCTTCGGCCGTCCGGCGATCGAAAACTGGACTGAACTCTGGGGTGATCTCGAACCCTTGCTGCGTGGCGTGCGCAAGACCGGCGAGACCTTCTCGGCCAAGGACCGTCCGTTCTATATCGAGCGCCATGGTGCCGGCGAAACCGTGTACTTCGACGTCTCCTACTCGGCGGTTCGCACTGACGATGGCTCCATTGGCGGCGTGTTGTGCGTTGTCACGGAGACCACTGAACGCGTGCAGTTCGAACGCCGCCAGGCCTTCCTGCTGGAACTCGGGCGCATCCTGCCGACCATCACCGAGCCGGAACGGATCGAAAGCATCGCAGCGGGCAAATTGGGCGAGCTGCTGGGCGCCTCGCGAGTGTTCTTCGGCAAGGACAACGGCGATGGCACCACCTTCGATGTCACCGGCGAGTTCCTCGACGCTGGGAAAAGCGCCATCGGTCGCCATCGTTACCGCGACTTCGGTGACGAACTGTTGCGCTCGCTGCAGGCCGGGCTTCCGGTAGCACGGCACTACCGTGGCGCCCCGGGCACTCTGCCCGAAAGCGAAGCGCAGACCCGCCGTGACTTCAGCCTGGCCGCCACGCTGCACGTGCCGGTAATCCGCAATGGCGTGCTGGAGGCGGTCCTGGTCGTTCATCATGAACAGCCCCATGGCTATGCCGATTTCGAGCTGCGCATGGCGGAAGAGACTGCCAAGCAGACCTGGGCTGCAATCCTGCATGCCCGCGCGGAAACGGCGCTGCACGAAAGCTCCGCCCAACTCTCGGCGATGTTCGAGCAGGCCAGTGCGGGCATTGCGCTGTGTGACCGCGACGGCCTGTTCACCCGGGTCAACGAACGTTACTGCGAGATCGTCGGCCGCTCTCGCCAGGCATTGCTGAGCAGCCGCCTGCAGGAGATCGTCGAGCCGCCGCTGGCCGAGTTGCTCGCTGGAGCGCCCTCGCCCAGGGAGATCGTCCACCGTCACCTGCGTCCCGACGGCAGCGAGGTCTGGGTGCAGGACCAGTTGACGCCGCTGCTGGACGAGCACCTGGCGATGACCGGAATGCTCTGCGTCTGCGTCGATATCACGGCGCGCATTCACGCCGAGAACGAACTGCGACGTCTCAACGGGAGCCTGGAGGAGCGCGTGGCCGCCATGGTGGCCCAACGCGAGACCGCAGTCGCCCAGCTCCACGAATCCCGCAAGATGGAGATGATCGGTCAGCTCACCGGAGGCATCGCCCATGATTTCAACAACCTGCTGACACCGATCATGGCCTCGCTGGAACTGGTTCGCCGACGCCTGGACGACGAGCGCTCCACCACCCTGATCGATGGCGCGCTGCAGGCTGCGGATCGCGCACGTATCCTGGTCGGCCGCCTGCTGACCTTCGCCCGCCGGCAAACGCTGAAGCCGCAGGCGGTGTCGCTGCGGGAGCTGGTTGGCGAGATGCGCGATCTGATCGAGCGCTCGCTGGGCGGCATGATCGAGGTGGCTATGGACGTGCCCGAACGTCTTCCCGCCGTGATCGTCGACCCGCACCAACTGGAGCTGGCGATTCTCAACCTGGCGGTGAATGCCCGCGATGCCATGGGGGATGGCGGCCAGCTGAAGATCAGTGGCAAGGTCAGCGAAATCGCCGATGGACAGGTCGAGGGGCTCTGTGGCGGGCACTTCGTCGGGCTGGTGGTAAGCGACAACGGCAGCGGTATGAGCGCGCAGACTCTGGCCCGCTGCCTGGAACCGTTCTTCTCCACCAAGGGCGTGGGCAAGGGGACCGGCCTTGGGCTATCCATGGTACAGGGGCTCGCCGCACAGTCCGGCGGCGGCCTGAGCATCGCTTCGAAGGAAGGCAGCGGAACCCAGGTGACGGTCTGGCTGCCGATCACCGAAGAGTTGATCAGTATCGAAGGTGCCGACACCTTCGATGCCCCGGTGGCGCCCCGGCCGATCCATGTGCTGCTGGTCGATGACGAGGAGATGGTGCGCTACACCACGCGCCTGCAGTTACGCGATCTTGGTTACCAGGTCACCGACGCCCCCTCGGCGGCAGCTGCCATGGCGCTGATCGACAACGGTCTGGTGCCGGATGTACTGGTCACCGACCACATCATGGCCGACCGCACCGGCGCACAACTGGCCCAGGATCTGCGCGGCCGTTTTGCCGAACTGCCGGTACTGATCATTACCGGCTACGCCAACCTCACTCCGAGCCAGATCCGTGGCTACGAGGTGCTGTCCAAGCCCTTTCGCCGCGCCGAACTCGCCGCGCGCCTGCTGCAATTGGTCAGCGCCGGCTGACCTGGCTCTCAACCGGCTGCGCGGCCTGCACCCACCCGGGGATCCTGACCACACACGGCCCGAGGAATCCTCTGCGCAAGCGGATGGCTCTCACGGCCAGTGCCCGTCGTAGTAGCACCACCTGCTCATACGATCGTACAGGCTCCTCCACCACGCTTCTTACCTTGGGTGAATTGTTCGACTCGCCCGCCCCCTGCACCCTCTGCCTCCCCCTTGCCGGCCACTGACACGGGCTCCTGCCGCCCATTGCCGGCTCAAGAAAGCTGCCTGCCCGGCCACTTATAAATTCAACAAAGGTTGTACCCATGAGCGTGTTTGATGTCATTGAACATTCCCCGGTATCGAAATTTCACCGCAAGCTGCTGCTCGCCTGCTGCGGTGGTCCCTTCCTCGATGGCTACATCCTCAGCCTGATCGGCATCGCGCTGATCGGCTTCGGCCAGGACATCGCTGCCACCTCGGTGGAAACCGGCCTGATTGGCGCGGCCTCTCTGCTGGGCATTTTCTTCGGCGCGACGGTGTTCGGCGCCATCACCGACCGCATCGGCCGGGAAACCATGTACGCCCTGGACCTCACCGTGCTGGTGATCGCCTGCGGCCTGTCCGCCTTCGTCACCGAGGCCTGGCAGCTGATCGTGCTGCGCTTCGTCATCGGCCTGGCAGTCGGCGCGGACTATCCCATCGCCACTTCGTTGCTGACCGAGTTCACCCCGTCCAAGCGTCGCGGGTTCATGATCGGTGTGTCGGGGCTGGCCTGGTCCTGCGGCGCCATGACCGCCTTCATCGTTGGCTACCTGATGGTGTCCTGGACCGGCGACCACTCGCTGTGGCGCTGGATGCTGTTCAGCGGCGCGGTGGTCGGCATCATCGTCGTGCTGATCCGTCGCGGCATCCCGGAATCGCCGCGCTGGCTGGCCAGCAAGGGGCGCATCGAGGACGCGCAGAAGGTCATCAAGCTGGTCTACGACAAGGACGTGGTAATCACCCCCGCAGACGTTGCCGAGCTGAACGATGGCGGCCGTCATCGTTCGTGGAAAAGCGACCTGAAGATGATTTCCTCGGGCGGCTACCTCAAGCGCACCATCATGTGCGGCATGCTCTACTTCGCGCAGATCACCCCGCAGTATGTGCTCTACACCTTCGGCAGCATGATCCTGCTCACTGCCGGCATCAAAGGCGAGAACGCCTCGACGCTGGGCGAGCTGATGATCGCCATCCTCTTCGCCATCGGTGTGATCCCCGCGCTGAAACTGGTGGAAACCTGGGGCCGCCGTCCCATGGTGGTGGTGCCCTTCGCGCTGATGGCACTGCCGCTGCTGGCCCTGGGCCTGTGGGCGGACGCACCGGCCTGGTTCATCGTCGGCGCCTTTGCGTTCTACGCCTTCGTCTCCGGCGGCCCGAGCATCCTCGAGTGGATCTACCCCAACGAGCTGTTCCCCACCTCCGTGCGCGCCACTGCCGTGGGCGTGGCGGTCGGTTTCAGCCGTATCGGTGCGGCCACCGGCACCTACCTGATGCCCATCGGCATCGAGTCCATCGGCCTGCAGGCGACCCTGCTGATCGGCGCAGCCATCACCTTGCTGGCGTTCTTCATCTGCCTGGCCTGGGCGCCCGAAACCAAAGGCCGCTCGCTGCAGCAGTCGGCATCGCTGAGCCTGGCGACCTGACGCGCTCCTGGATCTGACCGGCAAGCCCATCGGAAACTCGATGGGCTTTTTTGTGCCCGATGATTTGTGTTTCTCGTGCAGGAGCCCGCCATGCGCGCGATCCGTCAGCAAGGCTCAGGGTGCCGATGCACGACGGGGCGCGCGGACTTCGTCCGTGGCTCGCGGGCATGGCCCACTCCTACCGGGGCGTTCGGGACCATTCGCAGATCTGTCGCGGCTGGCGCGCCCACAAAAAAAAGGGCCGCCCGAAGGCGGCCTGAACGTGCGGCGTGGCCGCACACTGTGAAACGTTACTGCTTGGCGGCCCAGGCGTTGAAGCGCTGCTCCAGTTGCTCGCCGTGGTCGGCCCAGAAGGCCGCATTCATCGCCACCTGGCCGGCCAGGTTGGCCGCGTCGGTAGGCATGTTGGTGCGGCGTGCCGCATCCACCAGCGGGACGGCGGCCCGATTCACCGGGCCGTAGGCGATCTGTTGGGCATAGTTCTTCTGCTGCTCGGTCTGCAGCACGTACTGGATGAAGCGCAGGCCTTCATCCGTGTTCTTCGCGCCCTTGGGAATGGCGAAGGCGTCCATGTCGTAGATTCCGCCGTTCCACACCACGCGCAGCTTGCTTTCGTCCTGCACGGCGGCGATCCGGCCGTTGTACGCGGAGCTCATCACCACGTCGCCGGAGGCCAGGTACTGCGGCGGCTGTGCGCCGGCTTCCCACCACTGGATGCTCGGCTTGATCTGGTCGAGCTTCTTGAACGCGCGATCCTGGCCTTCCTTGGTCCCGAGCACGGTGTACACGTCCTTCGGCGCCACGCCATCGGCCATCAGGGCGAACTCGAGGGTGTACATCGCGCCCTTGCGCAGGCCGCGCTTGCCGGGGAATTTCTGCGTATCCCAGAAATCCGCCCAGCCGGTTGGCGCGCTCTTGAGCTTGTCGGCGTTGTACGCCAGTACCGTCGACCAGACGAAGAAGCCCACGCCGCAGGGCTGTACGGCGCCGTCCAGCAGGTCCGGCGCAAGCTTGGCGATGGCCGGCTGCTCGCCGATCTCCTGCAGCAAGCCTTCATCGCAGGCGCGCGCCAGTTCGGGCATTTCCATTTCCACGACATCCCAGGAAACGCTGCCGGTATCCACCTGCACCTTGACCTTGGCCATCTCGCCGTTGAACTCGTCGGCGATCAGGCGGCTGCCGTTCTGCTGCATGTAGGGCTGGTAGAAAGCCTTGACCTGCGCCGCCTTGTTGGCGCCGCCGTGGGACACCACGGTGAGGTCGGCGAAAGCGGGGAACATCGCCGCACAACCCAGTGCGCAGGCGATGGAAGAACTCAGGATCTTGTTCATTGTTATGGTCTCCGGTGAGTAGACGGCCTGCTTCGCGGCAGGCGGCGCCATTCGGGGCCTCGACGGGCTCGCATGGCGCACTGCCAGCTAGTCTTGGGGCTTTCCGCCAGGCTCAACAATCAGACGGAACTACAATTCGGAAGACCCCGCTCGTATCCCGGTACGAAGCCCTCCGCGCCCACCCAAGCCAGGCGCGACAAGGCCTCGCGCTTGGTGGCATGCTTGCCGGCCCGATTGCCTGTCGTTATTCGTTGCGGACCCGCCATGCCTTTCCATATCCAGGACATCCTCGACAACACCTCCCTGCGCACCCGCCTGCTGGGCGGCAGCGAAGGCGTCGGCCGGCGCTTGCGCTGGGCGCATGTGTGCGAACTGGCGGACCCGACCCAATGGCTCGGTGAAGGCGATCTGCTGATGACCACCGGCATCGGCATTCCCGCCGAGGCCCAGGCACAGCGGGACTACCTCAAGCGCCTCGCCGGAGCACGCATCTCGGGCCTGATGATCGGCGAGAACATGCAGGCGCCGAACGATATCCAGGCCTTGCAGGACGAAGCCTGCCAGTTGGGTTTTCCGCTGCTGATGACCGATTACGCGGTGCCCTTCTCCGCCGTCACCCGCGCCATCGTCGACGCCAGCAAGCAGGAAGAACACGAACGCCGCAGCGCCGTGACGCGCATCTACGAGAGTGCCCGCATCGGCCTGCGCGGACTTGGCCTTGCGGGACTGTTGCGCCGGCTGTGCAGCGATGTGCGTGCGCAGCTCTATCTGTTCGATTCAGCCTCCCTGCAGCCGTGGCAGGAAGGCCTGCCGCCGCTGCCGGACAGTTGGCGAACGGCCCTCGCCCAGCGCCGCTCGGTACCGGACACCGTGACCCGCTGCAGCAATGGCGAGCAGGAGGCGCTGGTGATGCCGCTACCGTCTCTGACCACCTGCGAGATTCTCGCCACCGGCGGCGAGCTGCTCGACTACGGCCTGCTGCACCACGTCGTGGCGGTGCTGGGCATCGAGCTGGAGCGCGCCCAGGTCGAACACGAACGCATGCTGCGCCTGGGCTCGGAGCTGTTGGACGACCTGCTGCAGCAGCGTCTCACCGAACGTGCCGCCCAGGAGCGCCTGGCGCAGTTGAATTGCCCGGTGGACAGCGCCTGCCTGGTGCTGGCGCGCGCCGCCGGGGAGTTGCCCACACACTGGCAGCAGCGGCTGCAGAGGCTGGGAATAGGGCTGCTGGTGCGCCACCAGGGCAACGAACTGATCCTGCTGCTGAACGAGCCAGGTCACGCCGAATCGCTTCAGGTCGAGCTGGACTGCACCCTGGGCCGCAGCAATCCGCTGGGCCATGCGCTGCGGGCGGTGGAAGCGCTGCGCGAGGCGCGCCTGGCGCTGGCCCATACCACCCACCAGCGACCCCTGGTGGCCTATGCCGATGCCCAGGGCGAGCAGTCCTGGCTACCGGCGAGCCTGGAAGAAGCGCGGCGCGTGCACCGCCGGGTGCTCGGTGCGCTGGCGGATTACGACGCGCAGCAGGGTGGCCAGCTACAGCACACCCTGCGCGTCTTCCTCGAGCAGAACCGCTCCTGGCAGAAGGCCGCGCAACGACTCAACGTGCACAAACAGACGCTGGTCTACCGCATCCGCCGCATCGAGGAAATCACCGAGCGCTCGCTGGACTGTACCGAAGACGTGGCCGTCCTCTGGATCGCCCTGCGCTCGGCGCAAATTGCCGGGATAGACGTCGGGATCAGGGAATGATCACGAAGCTCTTGCGCACGGTCTCGCGGACATCCCAGGTGCCCTGACAGTTCGCCGGGAACAGCACAGCGTCGCCGGCGCGCAGTTCGAGAGGCTCGCCGTCATCCGGGATGAACAGGCAGTGGCCACTGAGGAAGTGGCTGAATTCCCGTGACAGCACCTGGCGCCGCCAGCGGCCGGGCGTGCACTCCCAGACACCGGTGAGCAGCCCGCCCTCGCCTTCCTCGGCGTGGGTCGCGGTGCTGGATACCGGAGTACCCAGGGGTTCCTTCACCGGCAGGGGTGCCGGCAGTTCGAGGCCGGCGGTGCCGGTGAGCAGGATCGGTTGGGGCATGTCGTTCTCCTTCTGCGGGACCCGTTACAGGTCCTTGTCTTCGAGGCCGGCCGGGGCAAAGCCGGCCAGGGTGCGGTCCAGCCAGGAGCCGCGGCGATTCTGTGCCTCGGCCTGCTCCTTGCGCTGCACGGCGCCACGTACCATCAGTCCCCCCACATAGCGCACCGGCTCGAGCGGGAAGCGCTTGGGCTGCCGGCCGACCAGGCCGCAGCGGCTCCACTCGTCATCGATGCCCAGCGCGAGGCTGGCGAGGATGCGCCCGCCCAGGCGACTCGGGCCGACGCCGTTGCCGCTCCAGCCGATGCCGTAGACGACGTGCGGCGCACCGTTCAGGTGGCCGAACACCGGCAGGCTGTCGTAGGTGCGGTCGATGGGGCCGGACCAGCTGTGGGTCACGGGGACGTCGGCGAGTTGCGGATAGGTGCGGCGCAGGTCCTGCTCAGTGTCATCACTGAGCTGCGGATTGTGGTCGTAGCGCTCGTCGATGCGACTGGCGAAGCTGATCATGCCAGTGCCCTTGCCGAAGGCGATGCGACCATCCTGGGTGGTGCGGTAGTAGTCGACCATCAGCTGCGAGTCGGTGATGGCTTCGCCGCCGGTCCAGCCGATCTGCTCCAGGCGCTTGGGCATCGGCGCAGTGGCGACCACGGTGCTGGTCACCGGCAGGATGGTGCGACGCAGCTCCGGAATAGCCGCCGCCCAGGCGTTGGTCGCCATCACCACCTTCGGTGCGCGCAGTTCGCCGCCAGGCGTGCGGATCACCGCCGGCTGGCCGCGATCCAGGCTGAGCATCGGGGTGTTCTCGAAGATCCGCACGCCCTTCTCCAGCGCCACCCGGCGCAGGCCGCGGACCAGCCGGGCCGGCTGCACGGTGGCATTGCTGGCTTCCACGACGCCTTCGAGGTGTGTCGGGGAGCCGGCACGGCGCGCTACGTCGCGGTCGGAGAGCGACTGGAACACCGGCTCGCCGAGGCGCTCGCAGGTCTGCTGCACACCCTTCCAGGCGCCACGCTGGGCATCGGTGGTGGCGGTCCACAGCCAGCCGGCGCGGCGGAAGTGCGCGTCGATGTCGTGGGCCTTGCAGAAGGCCTCGATCTCGCCGATGGCCGCCGCCGAGGCGCGAGCCAGGCGCAGCGCCTCCTCCTTGCCACACTGCGCAGCGAGAGAGCTGATCTTCGGCCACCAGGACATGACGAAGCCGCCGTTGCGGCCCGAGGCACCGCCGCCGCAGATGTCACGCTCGACGATGGCGACGCGGCAGTCGGGCTGGAGTTCGAGCAGGCGCAGTGCAGTCCACAGACCGACGAAACCGCCGCCGACGATGGCGACGTCGACCTCGAGTTGACCTTCAAGCGCAGGCAGCGGAGTCAGCTCGGAGGCGATTTCCTCCAGCCACAGGGAACGTTTCATGTGCGGATTCCAGATTGGACGGTAGTGCGCCACTGTCCTGCGTCAGGCCAGGGGCGAACAATCGTCCATTCCATGCAATCCGGGGGAAGGCCTCATACGAAGATATGAAGCCGCGCCTTTGCAGGCGCGAGGTTGATCCGCGACGGTCAGTACCGAGCCGGATTCACCGGCTGGGAAGTCACCGGCATGGCCACCGCCTACAGGCGGAGGCGGGTCACGGGCACCCGGGCTCAGCCCTTGGTTTTCTTCGGTGCGAGCCCGGGACGGGCGAACTTCACGATCAGCAGGCTGCCGGACTTGTCGCGCTTGACCGTGACTTCGGCCACGCGAATGTTCTTCGGCAGCGAGGCCAGTACTTCCTTCGCGCTCAGGCCGGGCTTGATGTACTTGTCGAGCTGTTCGTACAGCCGGTAGGTGATGTTTCCGTTGCGCAGCGCATGGGTCTCGAATTCGCCAATGGCCTTGGCATCGGCCTCGGTGCGATTCGGGTTGAGGGTGTGGGCCAGCACATCCACGACGTTCTTGTCGTCAGCGATCGCCACCAGCATGTAGGTCTTCGCCACCTGCTGGAGCACATGCTGGTAGGACGCGTCGCTGTATTCGCCATAAAGCGATGCATCCACCAGCTTCTGCTTGTCAAAGGTCAGCGCAAGGCGGAAGCGGCCGCCGGCGTAGTCGACGTTCTCCTTGCAGCGTGCAGTGACGCCGGTGGATTCCAGGCACGGAGCGAAGCCCTGCTTCTCGCCGATGCCCTTCTGCGCGGCACCATAGTTGTACTTGCCGAACAGCGGATCAGCCGCCGAAGCCCAGCCCGCCACGCACATCATCAATGCGCCCATTGCCCATCTGCCCATCACACGCCAGCCCTGTTGAATGCAAAGGACGCGAGGATAGTGGATTCGAGGCGATCATGGCGCCCCGCAGACGACAATCGGACACGGAGAACGCCGGCTCGTGAGCGCGCGGCGACGACCAGACTGCCCCTACACAACAGGTGATGTGGTTTTCCTGATGTCCCGGAAAAGCGGGCGGCAGCTGCATTTCGCAAAGTGCTGCAGATCGAGGAATGCCAACCCGTTCCATATAGACGGTGCTACGGTCGATTGTTTGGCTTTTGGCAACCCTGTTGTGCGAATGTTTGAAGCATGAAGCAGTGCATCCTGACATTTAATGCAGAATATTATTTCGACGAAACCCCAAGTTGGACCTGCAACACCTCAAGTAAAACGATTTGCTGCGAGTTGAACTTTCGATGATCTGTCGAATAAATTGCCGCAACACTGTCAGATAAATCTACAACCAACGTAAGATTATTCCTTATATATTATTGTTATTTCCAACTTAGTTCTCATTTTTCATTCAGCCTGCTACCAGAACGGTGCCGGACTATGCCGCCCCCCTATTACCCAATAGGGTTCGCCCACGTGGCCAAGTCCTGACTGGATCCATTGGCCAGAAGCAAGTCCAAGGGCGCCTATGGACATCCAGCACTTGGCATCTCTCTCTTCCCCCCTCTTCTGGTAAGCAAAAATGAGTTCCGAAGTTTCCTCAAAAACTGCAGCAACAAATCCGTACGTCAGCGTTACCCATGCCTATGACAATGCAGGCGATACCGTCGGTGATTTTTTCAGTGGCGATACCGTGGATGACACCACTCCTACGCTGTATGGTCAGACCGTTCCCAATGGCTACGTCAGAATCTATGTAGATAACTTCGCCAAGGGCTATGTCACGGCGGATGCCTCGGGGAACTGGAGTTTCACGCTGAAAACGCTGAGTTCCGGATCGCACACCATCAAGGCCGAGTTGCTGAATGGCTGGTCCAAGGTCGCCACTAGCGAAGGCTTCATTATCAATGTAGGGGTTGCCGCCCCGTCGATTACCTCGGTGCAGGACAACGCGGGGGTGGCGACCGGTCCGCTGAGCCAGAACGACTGGACCGACGATGCACGCCCGAAAATGACGGGCACTGCTCCAGCGGGCCACGTAGTGAAGATTTACGACGGCGCCACCCTGCTGGGCAGTACTGTGGCCGACTCGGCGGGCGTTTGGAGCTTCACACCCAAGGCGGACATGGGCTTGGGCACGCACAACCTGGTGGCCCAGGCCGAGAATGCGCAGGGCAATGTGAGCGCCATGAGCAGCCCGTGGGCGGTCACCGTTGTCGCTCGACCCAGCATCACCCATGGCTACGACAGCGAGGGCCGTATCGTCGGCAACTTCACCAGCGGTGAGCCGGTGGATGACGTCAACCCGACACTGCACGGCAAGGCCGCGCCCAATGGCATCGTGAAGGTCTATGTCGACAATGTCTGGCAAGGCGACGCCACAACCGACGCCTCGGGAAACTGGAGCTACAGGCTCAGCGGGCTGAGCGAGGGCTCGCACGCCGTCAGTGTTGAGCTGATGAACGGTTCGACGCTGGTGAGCAAGAGCAAGGATTTCGTCATCCTGGTCGACACCACCGCCCCAGATGCCCCGACCCTCGCCCCTCTGCCGGACGCGACCAACGAGAGCCCGACCCTGGTCGGTACCGGCACGCCGGGCGAGACCATTGTCATCCGCGACAACGGCCAGGAGATCGGCACCGCCATCGTGGGTGAAGACGGCGCTTGGTCGTTCATCCCGAATCCCGTACTGGGTGAAGGCGAACACAGCCTGACGGCGGAGGCTGTGGATGAGGCGGGCAACGTTTCCCTGCCGTCGGCACCAGGTATCGTCCTGATCGATACCACCGCCCCGGAGACTCCGACCCTCAATACCCTGCCTGGCGCCACCAATGAAAACCCGATCCTGGGAGGCACCGGTACGGCAGGCGATACTATCGTGATCCGCGACAATGGCACTGAAATTGGCTCCGCCGTGGTACGCGAAGACGGAACCTGGTCGTTTACCCCGAACCCGGCACTGGAGGAAGGCGAGCACAAGCTGACCGTGGAAGCGGTGGACAAGGTGGGCAATGTCTCCGATCCGTCGGCGCCAGGCTTTATCGTTGTAGACCTTACGCCGCCGGACGCACCGACCCTTGATCAACTCCCCGAGTTCAACCGGGAAACGCCGACGCTGAGCGGCACTGGTACTGCGGGCGAAACTGTCGTCGTCCGTGACAATGGCCGTGAAATCGGTTCGGTTGTGGTGAGCGAAGACGGTACCTGGTCGTTCACCCCAAGCCCGACCTTGGGCGAAGGCGAACACAGTTTGACCGTGGAGGTGTCGGACGCGGCCGGCAATATTGGGGCATCCGCTCCGCAGGTCATCGTAATCGACACCACTGCTCCGGAAACGCTCGCCACACTCAGCTACATCAGCAAGGACAGCGGTTTTACCAACACCGACCTGGTAACCAACGATGGCAGCGCGCCGCGCGTGATGGCGGGCACGTTGACCTCGGCGTTGGGCAAAGGCGAGAAGGTACAGGTGTCCCTCGATAACGGGACCACCTGGACGGACGCCAAGGTGGAAGGCACCAACTGGTTCGTCATGGACGACAGTGTGCACTCCAAGGATTGGACAATTCTCTCTCGCGTGGTGGACGCGGCAGGCAACATCGGTGCAGAAAGCGCCGCGGCGGTAACCTTACTGAACGCTGCCAACAGGCCTGCAGCCCCCCTTTCGATGACCTCCCAGCCCGATGGGGCGGTAAAGGTCACCTTCGATCCACAAACCGTGAAGCTGGGGGATCGTATCGTCTTGTCGCACTACGGGACGCGGTATGAGCATCTCCTCACCGAGGCGGAGATCGCGGCCGGCGCTGTTGACATTCAGGCTAGTGCGCCCAAGCGCATCGACTTCCTTTCGGACTTCACCTACAAAAGCAGCGCAAGCGCCAGTAGCGTTGATTTCCAGGGGCTGACACTACACTTTACAGGCGCGGTCACTATCCCCACCGCGGGCGCAGGGGCAATTTTTGCCGGCCCCAAAACCACTATCGATATCCACGGCGGGACCAGCGCGGTTTCGCTCAAGTTGTCTAATCTGAGCACTACGGCAGCTACGACTTACAAGTTCTACGACCTGGAGGGCAACCTCATCCAGACTGTGACCAAAACTTCGGTGGGTCAACAGTACACGCC
Source organism: Pseudomonas sp. BB438 (assembly GCF_057180225.1). Lineage (NCBI taxonomy): Bacteria > Pseudomonadati > Pseudomonadota > Gammaproteobacteria > Pseudomonadales > Pseudomonadaceae > Pseudomonas > Pseudomonas sp. BB438. The sequence goes on along the minus strand of NZ_CM170001.1, from coordinate 3,324,118 downwards.
TGGCTCCTCGGGCTTCGGCCACATGATGGAGTTCCAGGCCCCGGTTGGTGTGATTATCGGCAGCTTCACGATTGAACCGCCGTCTGGCAATAGTATTTACCTGGAGACTCTTGTTCTGGGAATGGGGGGACGCACCGATGACATGTCTGCCGCCATCGTAGACGCGGCAGGCAACTCGTCGGACTTTGTGGCGCAATCGTCCAGCACCATTTCCCACGAATTCGAGGCAATTTCTGCGCAGACGCTTAACGTTGGGCAAAGCCGGGATATCGGTTCCATCAAGGTTACTGCGCTGTTGAAGTCGTTCGATCCGATTTTGAAGCTCGCGCCTGCAGTGCGGGACTGGGGCACCAAAGGGAACGCATCACTCCTGCAGGTAGTCGCGGGCAGTGCTGTCGGCATAGACCTGAAAGGGGCTTCCGGGACGCGTTTCACAGCGAAATTTGCGGACCTTAACAAGACTAAAAGCGGCCAATTGTTGAAGTTCTTTGATGCCAATAACTCCCTGATATTGACAGTAGACCTTAAGGCATACGGTGGTACCGCCGATTACCAGGTACAGGGCGTCCTATCATGGGACATGCCTGCGGGCACCTCCTTCACACGCCTCGAACTCCATGGTGGAACGGATATGTTCGTCTTGGACAGCCTGCGTATCGACAACATTGGCGAGCAGAGCAGCGCGCTGGTAGAGACCGTGCAGGACATCCATAGCGCATCGAGCTACCAGGGCGATGCCGCGAATAATATCTTCAAGGTGGCGGACGTCTCGCTTCTACTGGGTGCCAAATCCAACATCGACGGCGGCGCGGGTGTGGATACGCTGATGCTCACCGGCAAGGATCAGGTACTGGATTTCTCTCGCCTGAACGGAAAGATCGACTCAGTGGAAATTCTGGACATCACCGGCACCGGCAATAACACGCTCAGGCTGTCGTTGGGTGACGTCCTGGACCTGGGGAGCACCAATCTATTCCGCGGCGATGGCAAGATGCAGGTCATGGTGCGCGGCGATGCTGGCGATGTGGTCAACCTAGACGATGTACTGGCCAACGGCATGGACCTGGGCGACTGGGCGAACAAGGGCTCGGTGGATATCGGTGGCGTTTCCTATGTGAGCTACCAGTACTCCACGCTGGATGCGGAACTGCTTGTGCAACAAGGAGTAACCGTTAACCTGGTCTGATGCCAGGAAAGCACCGTGTGGAGGCATAGGGTCGGCGATGCCGGCTCACTGCTCTTCCACCGACACAAGAATGGGCGCCTTGAGCGCCCATTTTTTTTGTTCCGCAGTCCGTCGAAACAGGCTTCGCCCGTTTGGTGACGCTGACCGCCAAGTCGCTGGCCTGTCTGACGTAGTGCTCGTGAATTGTGCGGCACCCGAATTCAGTCGAACCGATACTCCAGTCCAGCCCCCGCGTACCAGGAGCGCCCCGGCGCGGCTTCGTAGTAGCGCCCGTTGCTGTCGCCGACGATCACTGAGCCGACGTACTGGCGGTCCAGCAGGTTGTCCAGGCGCACCAACTGGTGGAAGGTCCAGGGCCCGACGTGCTGCTCGAACCGGGTCCGCCAGTTGAACACCGCGTAGCTGGGCGCTGGCTTGTCCTCGTTGCTGTCCTCCACGTAGACCTTGCTGCGGTACTGGCCTTCTAAGCCCATGCTGATGCCATCCTGCGGCTTCCACACCAGCTCGCCGAACAGGCTGCTGCCGGGCACGCCAGGCAAGTGATTGCCCTTCTCGATGGTGCTGCCGCTCTCGACGAAGTCCTCGTCGTAGGTGGCGTCCAGGCGGGTGTAGGCGAGAGTGGCCTGCCACTGCTCGGAGAGGTCGCTCTGCACGCCCAGCTCGAAGCCCCGGCGCAAGGTCCTGCCGGCATTCTGGTAACTGGTGCGGCCGTCAGTGGAACTGGCGACGACGATCTCATCGTCGGTACGGATTTCGAAGACGGCCGCGTTGATCCGCGTATTGCCCGCGAACCTGGCCTTCGCGCCGATCTCGTACTGGGTGCTGGTGGCCGGGTCAAGACCGAAGTTGAAGCTTTCTGCCAGGCCCGGCGCATACGCCATCTCGGCCTGGGTCGGGGTTTCGAAGCCCTTCCCGGCACTGACGTAACCGTGCAGCTCGGGGGTGAAGGCATACATCACCGAGAGCGACGGGTTGTTCTGCCGGTACGTCTTCGAGCCGCTGGAGTCGCCGTTGGCCAGGTAGTGGTCGTCCACGTCCATCTTCATGGTGCTGTGCCGCAGGCCGGCGTCGACGGTCCAGTTGCCCAGCTCCCAGCGCGCCTGCACATAGGGGTCGAGGCTGGTGGCGATGTCGTTCTCGTTACGGCGCATCTCGCCCTTCACGCCCAACTGGTCGCCGCTGAAGTTCTGGAAACCCTTGCGGTCATCTTCGCTCCGGTCGTAGTCCACCCCGGCGGTGACGGTCAGCTCGCCCGGAACGCCGTGCACCGGCTGGATCCAGCGCAGGGTGCCGCCGTGGAATTCGCGGTCGAAGTCCACCACACCGCCACCGCGCTGGGCGTTGGAAACCACCCCCCGGGGGATCGACAGGTACTGCACCACGCTGCGCTGGCCGGCGTAGAGGTTGACCTGCAGGGTCGCGTCGCCGAAGTAACGCTCGTAGTTCATGCCGAGTTGCTGGTGGTCGATGCTCTTGCGCGTGTTGTAGGTCTCGGCGACCGTGGCCACGGAACGTGGGTCGTGCTGGTAGGCGTCCCAGGTCTGGCCGAGTGGGTCCTGCGTGTTGTTCTGCTCCAGGCTGCTGTAGATCAGCGCCAGGCGGCTGTCTTCGTCGGGCTTGAAATGGAGCTTGGCGAAGGTCTGGTCGCGGCGCGCCGCGCTGTGGTCGCGGTAGCCGTCGGTGTCCATGCGCGAGGCATCGAGCAGGAAACCGGCCTGGTCGGTGCCGCCTTCGGCATACAGGTGGTTCTTGTTGAAGCCGTCGCTGCCGAAGGTGGTTTCCGCACCGACTTTCGGCGGCCCGTAACCATCGCGGGAGAACATCTGGATTACCCCGCCGCTGTTGCTGCCGTAGAGCGTCGAGGCCGGGCCGCGCAGCACTTCGATGCGATCGGCGACATCGAGGTTCAGCGTTGCCGCTTGGCCCTGCCCGTCCGGTGTGCTGGCGGGGATGCCGTCGCTGAGCAGCTTCAGCCCGCGAATGCCGAAGGCCGAGCGCGCGCCATAACCACGGGAGGAGATCTGCAGATCCTGGGCGTAGTTCTGACGGTTCTGCACCACCAGGCCAGGCACCCGCTGCAGCACTTCGGAAGCGTTCACGCCCAGTTGGCCGTCGCTGAGCTGCGGCTGCTGCACGGTATCGATGGAGAACGGCAGATCGAAGCTCGACACCGGCGCATAGGCGCCGGTCACCACCATGGGTTCAGCCAGGGCTTGCTCCGCGCTCTGCGGGTCAGCGGCGCAGGCCAGCTGGCCGTGGGCAACGCCGCAGATCAGCAGCGGCAGCAGTTTGAGTTGGGCGGGTAGGACAGAGCGGGTGGCAAGCACGGCGACTAGGATTCTTCTATAGGACCGATCAGCGATGCTGCCAGTCTCGGCAGCCTCTGCACAGGGCTTTCGCGTATCGGATCTTGTGGGGAAAGGTGCGGACAAGAGGCTATTTCATTCGTCCGGATTTTTAACTTCGACGATTGTACTATCTAGTTAATTAGCATGCTAAGCGTATAATCGCCGAATTCCACAGCGAGAACCTTCTGTATGAAACCGGTACAGCGCGCCTCCCGCGCGAGCACTTTCATCCTCCTCGGCCTGGGCGTGATCATCGCCCTCCTCGGCCTCGCCCTGGCCATCGGCGGCGTCCGCCTGGTCAGCCTCGGCGGCTCCTGGTACTTCCTCATCGGCGGCCTCGCCATGGCCGTTTCCGGCCTGCTGATCGCCCGGCGCAAACCACTTGGCGCCTGGCTGTTCGCCGCCTTCCTGGTCGCCACCGCGATCTGGGCCGTGGCTGACACCGGCCTGGTGTTCTGGCCGCTGTTCTCGCGCCTGTTCATGTTCAGCGCCATCGGCGTGGTGGTCGCGCTGGTCTATCCGCTGCTGGCCCGCTCCGCCGGCCGCGAGGCTGGCCGTAGCGCATACGGAGTTGCAGGCGTACTGGCTGTGCTGGTGGCAATCGCCGCCGGCAACATGTTCGTCGCCCACCCCAGTGTCGCGCCAACCGGCAAGGGCCCTGGCCTGACGCCGGTGGACCCGGCCCACGCGCAGAAGGACTGGGCGCACTACGGCAACACCGAGGGTGGCAGCCGCTTTGCCGCGCTGGACCAGATCAACCGCGGCAACGTCGACAAGCTCAAGGTGGCCTGGACCTACCACACCGGTGACGTGGCGATCAGCGACGGAAACGGTGCGGAAGACCAGCTCACCCCGCTGCAGATCGGCGACAAGGTGTTCATCTGCACCCCGCACAACAACCTGATCGCCCTCGACGCGGACACCGGCAAGGAACTCTGGAAGAACCCGATCAACGCCCAGTCCAAGGTCTGGCAGCGCTGCCGTGGCATGGCCTACTTCGATGCCACGAAGGAAGTCGCCCAGCCAACCCAGCCCAACAGCTCGCCGATCATCGCCGCCAGTGTTCCCGCTGGCGCCAATTGCCAGCGCCGCCTGCTGACCAACACCATCGACGCGCGCCTGATCGCCGTCGATGCCGACACCGGCGAGTTCTGCCAGGGCTTCGGCAAGAACGGTCAGGTCGACCTGAAGGCCGGCCTGGGTGACGTGCCCGACTCCTACTACCAGCTCTCCTCCGCCCCGCTCATGGCCGGCACCACCGTGGTGGTTGGCGGCCGCGTTGCGGACAACGTCCAGACCGACATGCCCGGCGGTGTGATCCGCGGCTTCGACGTCATCACCGGCGCCATGCGCTGGGCCTTCGACCCGGGCAACCCGGACGACAAGCAGGCCCCGGCGGACGGCAAGACCTACGTGCGCAGCACCCCCAACAGCTGGGCACCGATGTCCTACGACCCGGCGATGAACACCGTCTTCCTGCCCATGGGCAGTTCCTCCACCGACATCTATGGCGTGGAGCGCACGAAGCTCGACCACACCTATGGCGCGTCGATCCTCGCGGTGGACGCCACCACCGGCGCCGAGAAGTGGGTCTACCAGACCGTGCACAACGACCTCTGGGACTTCGACCTGCCCATGCAGCCGAGCCTGATCGACTTCACCAAGGACGACGGCAAGACCTTACCGGCGGTGGTGATCGGGACCAAGGCCGGGCAGATCTACGTGCTCGACCGCGCCACCGGCAAGCCGCTCACCGAAGTGAAGGACGTACCGGTCAAGCCGGGCAATATCCCTGACGAGCCCTACTCGCCGACCCAGCCGAAATCCGTCGGCATGCCGCAGATCGGCGCGCAGCCCCTCACCGAGTCGGACATGTGGGGCGCCACGCCCTATGACCAGCTGCTGTGCCGCATCGACTTCAAGAAGATGCGCTACGACGGTCTCTACACCGCACCGGGCACCGACCTGTCGCTGAGCTTCCCCGGCTCCCTGGGCGGCATGAACTGGGGCAGCCTTTCCACCGACCCGGTGCACGGTTTCATCTTCGTCAACGACATGCGCCTGGGCCTGTGGATCCAGATGATCCCCTCTGCCAACAAGGGCGCGGCCGCCGGCGGTGGCGAAGCGCTGAACACCGGCATGGGCGCCGTGCCGCTCAAGGGCACGCCCTACGCGGTGAACAAGAACCGCTTCCTGTCGGTCGCCGGCATTCCGTGCCAGGCACCGCCGTTCGGCACCCTGACCGCCATCGACATGAAGACTCGCCAGGTAGCCTGGCAGGTCCCGGTGGGCACCGTGGAAGACACCGGCCCACTGGGCATCCGCATGCACCTGCCGATCCCCATCGGCCTGCCGACCCTCGGTGGCACGCTGTCCACCCAGGGCGGCCTGGTGTTCATCGCCGGCACCCAGGACTTCTACCTCCGCGCCTACGACAGCGGCAACGGCAAGGAAATCTGGAAATCCCGCCTGCCCGTCGGCAGCCAGGGTGGCCCGATGACCTACGTGTCGCCCAGGACCGGCAAGCAGTTCATCGTCATCACCGCCGGCGGCGCACGTCAGTCCACCGACCGCGGCGACTACGTGCTGGCCTACGCGCTGCCTGACGCCGGGAAAGCCGCCGGCCAGTAAGTCTCCTGTCGCGCCCGCCCCCACGCGGGCGCCACCTTCCGGCGCAGCGCTACCACCGCGCCTTTTTTATTCGCGACATCAGGACATCCCATGCGCATTTCCCTTCGCCTCACGCCCGGCCTGCTGCTGTGCGTCGCCTCGCTGCCCGCGCTGGCCGAGGAAGGCCTGCTCGAACGAAACACCCTGACCGGCGACTGGGGCGGCCTGCGCCACCAACTGGAAGACGACGGCGTCAAATTCACCGGCGACTACAGCGGCGAGACCGCCTACAACAGCCACGGCGGCCTTCACCGTTCGGCGCGCTACTCGCAGAACATCAAGCTGGGCGTGCAGTTCGACCTGTCGAGACTCTACGGCCTGGAGAATGGCGGCAAGGTCCAGCTGACCATCAACGACCGTCGCGGCAACAGCGCCTCGGAAGACCTGGTGGGCAACCGCCTGCCGGTGCAGGAGAACTACGGCGGGCTCTATACCCGCCTGACCGAGCTGAGCTATGAGCGCGACCTGAGCCAGGCGGTTAACCTCAAGCTCGGCTATATGGCAATGGGTAACGATGTCGGCGGACTGGACAGCGGCATCCTCTGCAACTTCATGAACGCCGGTTTCTGCGGCCACCCGCTGAACATGTCCGGCGGCAGCGGCTGGACCAATTACCCCAATGCGCACCTGGGCGCGCGGGTGAAGTACAGCGTCGCGCCGGACTGGCAGTTGCGCATCGCGGCCTTCAACGTCGACCCGGAAAGCAACGGCAATTCCAGCCGCGCCTGGCACCTCACGCCCAAGCACACGACCGGCACCGTGGTGCCCATCGAGCTGATCTACAAGCCCCAGGGCGAGCTGCCCGGTGAATACAAGCTGGGTTGGTATTACGACAGCTCCGACGTGCAGCGCATCGGCGGCGACAAGCAGGTGTCCGGTCGCAGCGGCCACTACGTGCTGGTGGACCAGGCCGTGTGGAACGATCCGGCCTCCAAGGGCCGAAGCCTGCACCTGTTCGGCCAGGCATCGGTCGCCAGCAGCGCCGCCTCGCCCTTCACCAAGTGGTACGGCGCAGGCGTGGTGCTCAACAAGCCCTTCGAAGGTCGTCCGAAGGACACCGTTGCCCTGGGCTACGGTCGCGCCGTGCTGAACCCGCGCAGCCGCGACCTGCAGGAAAACAACGCCCTCGCCAATGGCCAGGACTTCCCCAGCCTGGACAGCGGCGAGCAGCTCGTCGAACTGAGCTACGGCTACCAGGCCACGCCCTGGCTGACCCTGCGCCCTGATCTGCAGTACGTCATCGAGCCCGGCGCCTTTTCCGGCCAGGACATCGACAACGCCTTGCTGCTCGGCCTGCAAGTCAAGGCGAGCTTCTGAAGCAGGCCGCACTGAGACAAATTGATACAGTAACCTTCTGATAAATAGGGTTTTTCTTAAACAAAAATATGCCGCCGCGCCTAAACTGGCCTGTCACCCTGCGGGAACACCCGCAGGACGTTGACACCGGTTATATGGAGCTACACATGCCCGGTTGGTATGAAATCAAGGAACTCAGCAGCGGCAACCGTCGCGTTCTGCTCAAGAACACGGCCCACGGTACTCTGCTGGAAACTCTCGCCTACCCGACACAGGAGGCAGCCGAGCAGGCCATCAACAGCCTCCGCAGCTCCTGTGCGGCCGTCGAGCGCTACAAGCGCCAGATGTCCCCCGGCGGCAAGAATTTCTTCGTGATCCGCGACAATACCGGTGCAGAACTGCTGACCAGCAAGCTGTACGACTCCGAGGCCGCACGTGACCAGGCGATCGCAACGATCGCCCAGGCAGGCCTCAGCACCGAGCTGCGTACGCACGCTTGAGTGACGAGTGAATGAAAGAGCCCCGCGCAATGCGGGGCTTTTTTGTGGACGCTCGGTTGGCCAGACGCCGCCAATGCGGCGCTACAGATCGCTAGCTTCCGGTGGCGGCTCGTCGATCAGCGGGCAGTTGTCGCAATGCCCGATGCTGCCCAGGCGATAGCGTATGCAGCAGGTCCGCCGCTGCCGCCACAGCCCGTTCGCCCGCTGCTCGCAGGACACCTCGACATACTGGATCGGCTTGTACAGCGGGTTGCGCGTACCATCCGGGCGGCGCTCGGCCTCCAGCAGTTCGCGACCATGATCCAGCATCGGAGCCAGCGGCGGCAGCTTGGCCATCTCGCCGAGGAACCACTCGATGTAGTTGCCGGCATTGCTCCAGAGCACCTTGGGTGACAGGCGCACCTCGGCGGCGAGACGCTGGATGAAGGGCTGCAGGTGGCCATCCAGGAGATGCGCGAAGCGCTGGAACGGATCACCCGGCGGAACGGCGAAAGGTCCACCCTCCCCCGGCAGCTTGAACGCCTCGGGAATGCCCTGGGCGTCCAGCACCACGTCCACTTCGTCAAACGCCAACGGCAACGCACGACCGAGCACGAGCGCGGCGGCCACCACCGGCGGAATGAGGCGGACCAGGTACCACTTGGACCACTGCGACGCCAGCGCACGGCGGTCGCCATCGGCGTGCGGAGGGTCGAAGCGGCGCAGCACGCTGTCGAGCATCTCCCGCTCCAGCAAGGCGCGCACGGGGATGGAAGGGCGAGGATCGTCGCGGGTCACCAGTACCTCGCGGTAGCTGGCGAACTCGCCGAAATACAACGGCGCGAGGGCGGCGATCACCAACAGCCCTCAATCAAGCAGGCCAGCTTTATCAGCACAGGCCGCAACACTCGAAGAAGGTTTCCCGGCTCTGCACCATCAGTGCGGCGCGCTTGTGCGGGAAATTGAATTCCTTCTCGCGCCAGAAGCCCAGGCGCTGCATGTGGCCAATCATCTTCGCGTTGTCGGCTCGCGGCTCGGCGACGATGCGCTGGGTGCGCGGGTCGTCCAGCAGCAGGTAATGCACCAGGGCGTTCATCCAGCTTTCCACCTTGTGCGGACCACGATGGCTCTCCTCGCCTACCAACATGTGGATGCCACGGTCGTAATCGCCCACCTCGTAGAACGGCGCGATGCGGTCCTCCTTCGCCCAGTAGGCTTCGTAATAGGCGAAGGGCTGGTCGTCGAAACAACCGATCAAGGTGGTGGTGTGCGGGTCGGCCGCGGCTTTTTCCAGGTAGGCGCGGTGCTGCTCCAGGGTGCCGCCTTCCTGCCAGAACTCCAGCACGCGCGGGCTGTTCTGCCAGCGATTGAAGCGTTCCAGGTCCAGCTCGATATCCAGGGTGCGCAGCGAAATCCACTGTCCCAGCCTGGCGTCGAAACGACGATAGACTTCGCCTTGCGGCTTGGGTGCCCGCAGCGGATGGCGGCGGCCGCCGCTCATTCGATAGACCTGCGGGTAGTTCGCACTGGTTGCGCCCCTGTGCCAGGCAGCGGGCAGTTGCCAGAAGACAGCACGCTCTATCTGCAGGCGTCCACCGACTTCGTCGAGGTTTGCCAGGCCTTGCTCGAACGCCTCGACCGGAACATTGGCAGCGGCGAACTGCACGCGCTCGCTCTGCGCGTCAGCGGCGAAGGCCCAGTAGGCAAGCGCCCACAGGGCCTCCACGGTCGGCGCAGATGCCAGCTGCCAGCATTCGCCTTCACGTTGCGCGGTGAGCAGAGGCCGGCTATCCAGCAGCAGGGTCAGACCATGGGTGCCGAGGTCGGCGGAGAGCTTGCGGCCATCGGGCAGCGGCAGGGAAAAACTGGGCGTCATGGAGGGTTCCCTTTCGTGAATGCAACGACCCCGCTCGTATGACGAGCAGGGTCGGCAGAAATTTAGTCGACCCGGAAATGGATTCCGGGCCCCGGGGATCAGGCGCTTTCCGCGGTCAGCGGGCGCGTCGGCTTGTGCGCGGTCTCGTGGGGCGGCAGGTGTTCGAACATCGAGGCGGCGATTTCCTGCGCGCGCATCGGCAACACCGACAGCAGCGTGTCGCTCAGGCCGTGGCTGTCCTGGGTGAAGCCCTGCAGGTAGATGCCCGCGTGCAGGCGTTCGTCGGCCAGCACGCGGTAGTCGCGGCCCACCTCGAAGTCACCGAGGTAGTCCTGCAGCGGCGCGAGCAGTTCGCGGTGCGACTTGCGCTCGTAGCCGGTGGCGAGGATCACCGCGTCGTAGCGGTGGGTTTCCACGGCACCGGTGGCGCTGTCGCGCAGGGTCAGTTCGACACCGTCGGCGTCAGCTTTGGCGGCTTCGACGTGGCGACGGCAGAGGAAGGCGTGGCGATCCACACCGGCCACTTTCTGGCGGTAGAAGATGCCGTAGATGCGCTCGATCAGGTCCAGGTCCACCACCGAGTAGTTGGTGTTGTGGAACTCCTGGATCAGCTTCTCGCGCTCGGCCTTGGGCTCGTTGAACACCAGGTCGGTGTAGCGCGGGGCGAAGATCTCGTTGACGAAGGGACTGTCGTCGGCCGGCTTGAGCACCGCGGCGCGCAGGACCATGTCGACCTGCACCGAGGGGTAGCTGTCGTTCAGGTCGATGAAGGCTTCGGCCGCGCTCTGGCCGCCGCCAATCACCGCAATGCGCATCGGCTCGTTCTGGTTGCAGCGCTGCGTGGCCATGCACTCCAGGTAGCGGGCGTGATGGAACACACGCGGATCGTCGCGCAGATGGCTGAACGCCGACGGGAAGCGCGGCGTGCCACCGGTGCTCACCACGACGCTGCGCGCCAGGCGGAATCGCTCGTGACCACGGGCGTCGGTGGACAGCACCTTGACCAGTTCGATGCCGTCCGGGCCTTGCACCGGCTCGACGCGATTGACCGTCTCGCCGCAGACGCGCTGCTCGGCGAACTGCTCGCTGACCCAGCGCAGGTAGTCGTTGTACTCCATGCGGCACGGGTAGAAGGTGCCCAGGTTGGTGAAGTCGATCAGCCGCCCCATGGCGTGCAGGTAATTGACGAAGCTGTAGGGGCTGGTGGGGTTGCGCAGGGTCACCAGGTCCTTGAGGAAGGAGATCTGCAACTCGCTCTGCGCCACCAGGGTGTTGCCGTGCCAGCGGTAGTCGGCCTGCTTGTCGAGGAACAGCGCGTGGTAGTGGCGGCCCTCGCGTCGCGCCTGCTCCTGCAGGGCGATCGCCAGCGCCAGGTTGGAGGGGCCGAAACCGATGCCGAGCACGTCGTAGGTCGGGGTGATCATCTGAGTCATGGTGCCAATGTCCTGTGTCGCGATGGCCGTGGGGCGTGACGACGCGGGTGCCGGCGGCTTACTGCTCAGCCCTGCCAGGAGTGCCCCGCCAAACGGCAGCCGGCACTCGTTCATCCTGCGTGTCGCCCATGATGTGCGCTGTCGATAGCGCGTTATCTGGAGAGACGAGACAGGCTTGGCGAAATTTAGAATGATTCTCACTAAGTCATGAAAATTTCAGAATGACGACCAGTGATCGAGGGTGGAATCCTTCCCAGAAAACCCGCGCGGGCCGCGTGGGACTAAATCCTGGTGAGATCGGCGCGTCCTCCCTATGCAGGAGCAGGTTCAGCCTTGACTGCCCCAGGCCTTGAAGCGCAGCCGGCAATGCTTCATCGCATTGACGATGTGCTTCTCCACCATGTCGCGGGAAATACCCAGGGTGTCGGCGATCTCGGCATGGCTGCAGCCCTCGACCTTGCGTAGCAGGAATGCGCGCCGGCAGGCTTCGGGCAACTCGCCGAGGGCGTGCTGGAGCAACTGCAGTTGCTGCTGGCGGCTCACCTCCTCCTGCGGGCAGCGCTCGTCGAGGCAGCCTTCGCGGTCGAGGGTTTGCAGCTCTTCGGTGCGCCGTACGCGGCCGCGCCGGTGCAGGTCGATACTGAGGTTCACCGCCGTGCGATAGAGAAATGCGCGGGGTTGTTCGATATGCTCGTCGCCTTTGCGATCGAGCAGGCGCAGGAAGGTCTCCTGTGTCACATCGGCAGCCGCCTGGCGGTCGCCGAGGCTGCGATTGAGATACAGGACCAGTTCCTTGTAATACCGGATGAACGCGCTTTCCACCCCGTCGGGCATCCTATGAAAAACAGTCGAGGCTGCAGGCGCCTGCTGACAGTCCGAGTCAGGCTTATTTATAATCACTCGCATCAACACGAAAAGAAAGTGTGATATCGGCCGCAAATGGCCTTACCGAGACTCCTGATGACCAGCTCCCCCGCTCCGTTCGACGATGACCGCATCAGCGCCGAAGCTGCGCACTGGTGCGCGCGTCTGCACGACGAAGAGTGCAGTGATGCCGAGCGCGCCGAGTTCGCGCAGTGGCTCGCGCTCGACCCGCGGCACGAGGTGGAATACCAGGCGATGCTGGAAATCTGGCAGCTCTCGGAATGGCTGCCGCCGACTCCGCGCGTCGCGCCCGCACCGATAGCAACGACTGCACCGACGCCACTGAGCGACCGCCGGCCCCGCAGCAGCGTTCGGCGCCCCCGAAGCGCCAAGCGCATCGCCGCCGTTGCTGCCGGCGTGCTGGTAGCTATCGGCGCCGTGTGGTCGGCCGGCTGGTCGGCCGGCTGGCTGCCCTCGAAGGTCGGCTACTACGCCGCGCAACCCGGCGCGCGCAAGGTTCAGCTCGCCGACGGCTCGACAGTCGAGCTCAACAGCCACTCGCAGCTCCTCTTCGCCGACTTCCGCGACCGTCGCAGCGCCTGGCTGAAGAGCGGTGGCGAGGCGTACTTCCAGGTCGCCCACGACACCCTGCAACCCTTCTCGGTCTACACCGACAATGGCAGCGTGCGGGTCACCGGTACACGCTTCAACGTCTGGACCGACCCGCATCAGATGCTGGTGACTCTGCTCGAAGGCTCGGTGGTGGTCAGCCCGCCGGACAGCATCGACGGCAACAGCGCCCAGCTCACGCCGGGCATGCAAGCGCGCTACAGCCAGGGCAGCCAGCGTATCGAACTGGCCCAGGTCGCCCCCGCCGGGGCCATCGCCTGGATCGAGGGCAAGCTGGTGATCGACGACCTGACGCTGCAATCCGCCATCCCGTTGATCAACCGCTACCTCAAGCAGCCGGTATTCCTCGACGACGCCAGCGTCGCCGCCATGCGCATCGGCGGCATCTACCGCACCGACGACCTGCAGGCACTGGTGGATTCCCTGCCCAAGGTCCTGCCGCTGGAACTGCGCAAGGACAACCAGGGCCGGATTGTCCTCGCCAGTCGTTACGCGCAGCTCTAGGGCGCGCGGGCAGCCGGGAATCTGGTCTGCCGTGGCAGATTCGCGGCCACCGGTAGCGGTTGAAACTCAGCGCCCGATTGCAGGAGCGCGCCATGGGCGCGATCGCAGGCACGCCCCGCTCCTATAGGGGAATCGCAGCCCGCCATTACGGCAGGCACACCGCAGTCAGCTCCGGCACGATATTCCCAGCCTTCTCATTTGCGACAAATTCGCAAATTCTCTTCAGTTTTCTCCCCGCTCACTCGTCTTGATAGGAACGATTCGGATTTGCCGATGATTTCCTGATTCGCGCACCGTCTCGCCCCGTTGTGCGGCCTGCCCTCTGGCAAGCCGGATCCAGGAAAAGACGATGCAAACACCTGCTCCAAGCGCCTTCCGCGAGATGTTCACGCTGCTGCGACCGCACTGGTTGCCGCTGACTGCCGCCACCCTGCTGGGTATTCTCGGCGGCGCCGCCATCACCGCCCTGCTCGCCACCATCAACTACAGCCTGCACGCGCAGGGCGGCATGCCGGCCGGCCTGCTGCTGGGTTTTGCCGGGCTGTGTGTACTGGCGCTGCTGGGCTCGATCATTTCCGACAGGGGCACCAACTATGTCGGCCAGCATGTGATCGCGCGGCTGCGCAAGGACCTGGGCAGCAAGATCATTTCCGCGCCCATCGAGCAGATCGAGCGCTACCGCAGCCATCGGCTGATCCCGGTTCTGACCCACGACATCGACACCATCAGCGATTTCGCCTTCGCCTTCGCGCCGCTGGCGGTCGCCCTGACCACCACGCTGGGCTGCCTGGGCTACCTCGCCTGGCTGTCGCCGCCGATGTTCCTTGCCACCGCCATCGCCATCGTCGTCGGCAGCGCCGTGCAGTACGTCGCGCGGGCCAAGGGCATCAAGGGCTTTTTCGAAGCGCGGGACAAGGAAGACGAACTGCAGAAGCACTACCGCGCCATTGCCGAGGGCGCCAAGGAGCTGCGCATCAGCCGCCCGCGCCGCTTCCAGCACTACAGTGAACGCCTGCAGGGCACGGCCGACGAAATCTGCGACATCCAGCTGCGCTCGATCAACCTGTTCAACGTCGCCAAAGGCTTCGGCTCGACGCTGTTCTTCATCGTCATCGGCGTGGCCCTGGCCTACCAGTCGCTGTGGCCGAGCACTGACCAGGCGACACTCTCCGGCTTCATTCTGGTGCTGCTGTATATGAAGGGCCCGCTGGAAGGACTGATCGGTCAGTTGCCGGTGGTCACCCGCGCCCAGGTCGCGTTCCGCCGCATCGCCGAGCTGTCGGTGCGTTTCTCCTCGCCTGAGCCGAATCTGCTGCTGGCCGATGATGGTCGCAACGCACTGGACTTCCAGTCCATCGAGCTGCGCGACCTGGCCTATCACTACCCCACCGACGACGGCTCCCGCGGCTTTGGCGTCGGACCGCTGAACCTCACGGTCCGCCGAGGCGAGATCCTCTTCATCGCCGGCGAGAACGGTTGCGGCAAGACCACGATGATCAAGCTGCTGCTCGGCCTCTACGGCCCCCGCGACGGTGAGTTGCTGCTCAATGGCGCGCCAGTCACCGACGCCACGCGCGATGACTACCGCCAGCTGTTCACGACCATCTTCGCCGACTACTTCCTGTTCGAAGACCTGCTCAAGGGCAGCCAGGACATCCCGGCAGAAGCCGGTCGCTACCTGGAGCGCCTGGAGATCGCCCACAAGGTCAGCCTTGAGGGCCAGGCGTTCTCGACCACCGACCTGTCCACCGGCCAGCGCAAGCGCCTGGCCCTGGTGCAGGCCTGGCTGGAGAAACGCCCGGTGCTGGTGTTCGACGAATGGGCGGCGGACCAGGACCCGGAATTCCGCCGGATTTTCTACACCGAGCTGCTGCCCGAACTGCGCGCCCAGGGCAAGACACTGATCGTGATCTCCCACGACGACCGCTACTTCGCCGTCGCCGACCGCCTGCTGCGCATGAGCGCCGGGCAGATCGTGGAGATCGAGGACCACCGCGCCACGCCATCCCCCGGCGGTTCCGGCATGGCAATGCGGTGACGGCCCGGCGGCCTGGATGGCCGCCATTTCACCGGGTCAGCGCTCAGCAACAAAAAAGATCGAACGGATTTTTCCGGTTTTTTCCAACCGGCGCGTCACATAAAGCTGAATCATTCTTATTAGAAACTGCATTAAGATCATAGGAGCTAAACAAGTGAGTCGCACCCGCTACGTGCAGCAGTCCCAGCACCCGGTGAAGCCCCTGGCGCGCCTGGTCCGCGCCACCGCCCTGGGGATGGTCCTGACCGCCACCGCCGCCTACGCCGCACCGGTCCGCATCGACATCCCGGCCCAGTCCCTGGCTTCCGCCCTGACCAGCCTGGGCGCGCAGTCGAACCTGCAGATCGTCTTCAATCAGTCCCAGGTGCAGAACCTCCGCGCGCCCGGCGTGCGCGGCGAGATGGAGCCCGCCCAGGCGCTGGAACGCCTGCTGCAGGGTACCGGCATCAAGTACCAGGTCGAAGGCAGCCGCGTGACCCTGCTGGGCGCCGATGCCAGCGCGGGCGACACCCTGAACCTCTCCGCGCAGACCATTACCGGCGCTATCGAGGGTGAAACCAGCTACGTGCCTCGCACGTCCGACAGTGCCAGCAAGACCAACACCTCGCTGCTGGAAATCCCCCAGTCGGTCTCGGTGATCACCCGCAAGCAGATGGACGCCCAGGGCGTACAGACCGTCAGCCAGGCCCTGCGCTACGTTCCCGGTGTGCGCGTGGAAACCTATGGCATGGATCCCAAGGGCTACGACTGGCTGTTCATCCGCGGCTTCAACGGCCAGACCACCAGCGACTACCTCGACGGCCTGCGTCAGCTGAGCAACAGCTACACCCTGTTCCGCTCCGAGCCTTACTCGCTGGAGCGCATCGATGTGGTCCGCGGCCCCTCCTCGACCCTGTTCGGCCTGGGCGATGCCGGCGGCATCATCAACCGCGTCAGCAAGATGCCCACCGCCGCTGGCGTGCACGAAGTCGAACTGGGCTTCGGCAACCACGACCGCATCCAGGGCCGCTTCGACATCGGCGACAAGCTGGTCGACGACGGCAGCCTGCTCTATCGCGTCGTCGGTGTGATGCGCAAGGCCAACTCCGAGTTCGAGTACGACGACGGCCACGAGGTGAAGGACGACCGCGCCTACATTGCGCCCTCCTTCACCTGGGCCCCGGACGAGGACACCAGCCTCACCGTCATGACCAGCTTCCTCAAGGACGACAGCGGCGGCACCATCGCGGTAAACACCCCGCAGTACGGTCACACAGACAACACCCTGCTGGGCGACCACTCGTTCAACCGCTCGCACCAGGAACAGTTCACCCTGGGCTATCAGTTCCGCCACCGCTTCAACGACAACCTCGAGTTTCGCCAGAACCTGCGCTACGGCCAGGTCGACTTCACCCTCAACAACATGATCCCGCTGGGCACCGTGGCGCGCACCGTGCCAGCCCTGGCGGCGGCCATTCCATCGATCGCCAACGACATCCTGCGTTCGCCGCGCCGCTTCGACGAACACATGAATGCCTTCAGCGTCGACAACCAGTTGCAGTGGGACTTCTACACCGCCGGCATCCAGCACACCCTGCTTACCGGCATCGACTATTCGCGTACCGAATCGGACGTCAAACGCTACTTCCAGAGCCTGAGCCTGGCCAACCTGGGCTACTTTCTGCCGTTGCTGTTCGACCCGAACAACCCGCGCTACGGCCTGAACATCCAGCGTCCGACTACCCTGCAGGTCGACTACGACCAGGACATCGACGCCGTCGGCTACTACGCGCAGGACCAGATCAAGTTCAACGACAACTGGCTGCTGACCCTGGGCGGTCGCTACGACAACGTGCGCAGCGTCACCGACGATCACCTCGCCGGGAGTCACACAGTGGCCAAGGACGACGCCTTTACCGGACGCGTCGGCCTGACCTACCTGACCGATTTCGGCCTGGCACCCTACGTCGCCTACTCCGAGTCGTTCGTCCCCAACAGCGGCATCGATCGCAACGGCAGCACGTTCCAGCCCAGTGAAGCCAAGCAGTGGGAAACCGGTATCAAATACCAGCCCACCGAAGCCCTGTTGATGACCCTGGCCGGCTTCGAGATCGAGAAGACCAACGTACTCACCACCGACATCGTCAACGGTGTGAACACCGGCTTCCAGAAGGCCACCGGCAAGGTCCGCTCACGCGGTATCGAGGCCGAGGTGAAGGCGCAGCTCGACGAGCACTGGGACCTGCTGGGTTCCTACACCTACACCAAGACCAAGATCCTCAAGAGCAACGCCGGCGACGAGGGCAACCAGTTCGCCAATGTGCCCGAGCACATGGCGTCGGCGTGGCTGAACTACACCTTCCACGAAGGCGTGGCCAGCGGCCTGTCCGTTGGCGGCGGTGTGCGCTACACCGGCTCGGTCTATGGCGACAACGCCAACACCTTCCACGTCGACAACTACACCCTGTACGACGCCGGCATCAGCTACCCGATCGACAAGAACCTGAGCGTGTCGCTGACCGCGCAGAACCTGCTCGACGAGCAGTACGTGACCACCTGCGATGACATCGCCGAGTGCTACCCGGGCGAAGGTCGCACCGTGCTCACCAGCGTGAAGTACAGCTGGTAAGCCACGGCGGAGCCGGTCCGCGCCGGCTCCGCCTGCTGTTTCCGGGCTCCCTGTTCGCAGGGGGCCCTTTGTTGTTTCTGACGCCTGCTGCATACCGTTTCAATCACGAGGAGTAGTGCATGTCCCTCACCCGTCGCCACCTGCTGCAGGGCCTCGCCGTCGGCGGGCTGGCCTGCGCGTCTGGCCTGCCAGTGCTTGCCGGCGCACGCCTGACGCGGATCGTCGCGCTCAACTGGGTCGCCGCCGAGACGCTGCTGACCCTGGGTGTGCCGCCCCTGGCGATCTCCGACGACCACTACTACCGGGTGCGCATGCCTACGCAGTCGCTGCCCGACAGCGTGCGGGACGTAGGGCCGTACTGGGAACCGAACCTCGAACTGATCCAGCAACTGCAACCGCAACTGATCCTCAGCGACCCGATGACCCCGACCCTCGAGCGCCGCCTCAACGGCATTGCACCCACCGAGCGCGTGGCCATCTACCCGGCCGCTGACGGCGCCTGGCGCGCCACCACCGGGTTCATGAGCGACTTGGCGCGGCGACTGGGTGTCGAACAGGTTGCCGCCGACTACATCGTTGCGGGCGAGCAGCGCCTTGCCGCGTTGCGCGCGAGGCTGGCGAATCGCACCCTGCCGCCGGTGTGCGTCGCCGTCCTCAACCAGGATGGCCGCCACGCCGCTGTCTACGGGAAGAACAGCATGGTGCAGGACGTGCTCGACCGCCTCGGCGTCGAGAATGCCTGGCAAGGACCGGTCGGCCCGGTCGGGCTGGCGATGGTCAGCATCGAGCGCCTGGCCGAGCGCCCCGACGCGCACCTGGTCTACGTCGACATCCCCACCACTTCGGCGCGCCTGCAGAGCCTGCGGCAACCCAACGACCTCTGGGCGAACCTTCCCGCCGTGCGCCAGGGCCACACCCTGACACTGCAGCGCTTCTACCCCTATGCCGGCGCCGCCTCGGTGCTGGACCTCGCCGAACGTATCGCGGCCTACCTGGACAGCGCCACGGAGGTCACCCATGCCTGAATCGACACTCGGCCTCGCGGTCCCGCGCCGTAGTCTGGGCCTTGGCCCGGCGATCTGCACCCTGCTGCTGGCGATCCTCGCCGGGCTGCTGGTATTCCATGGTCTGCAGGGCGCCCTGCCCCGCGATCTCTGGTGGCAGGCATTGTGGTCGCCGAACCTGGATGACGTGCGCCAGGTCCTGCTGCACTTCAGCTTCTTCCCGCGCCTGGCCGTCAGCCTGATGGCGGGCGCCGCGTTGGCCCTCGCCGGCACGCTGTTCCAGCAGATCCTGCGCAATCCGCTGGCGGAGCCGGTGACCCTCGGTGTATCCGCCGGCGCCAACCTCGCCCTGTCGGCGGCCACCATCTTCGCCCCGACCCTGCTGGTGCATGGCCTCGAAGCGGTTACCCTGACCGGCGCCGCGCTGGCGGCCTGCCTGCTGTTCGCCTTCGCCTGGGGGCGCACCCTGTCGCCACTGCGCTTCATCCTTGCCGGCATGGTTATCAGCCTGTACTGCGTGTCGCTCAACGCGCTGCTGGTGCTGTTCAACCACGATTACCTGATCGACCTGCTGCTCTGGCAGGCCGGTTCGCTGAACCAGAGCGGCTGGGATGGCGCGCTGTACCTCGCCCCGCGCCTGGCGGTGGCCATGTTCGTCGCGCTGCTGATGGTGCGTCCGCTGGCCGCGCTGGGACTGGAGGACGAAGGCGCGGCCGCGGTGGGCGTGAACCTGCTGCGCACCCGCGTGCTGGGCCTGGCTGTGGCTGTTGCACTCAGTGCATTCGTTACCAGCGCGGTCGGCATGCTGGCGTTCGTCGGTCTTGCCGCCCCTGCGATTGCGCGGCTGTGCGGGGCGCGCACGCTGAAGCAGCGGCTGATCTGGGCGC
The DNA here is from genome assembly GCF_057180225.1 of Pseudomonas sp. BB438. NCBI lineage: Bacteria > Pseudomonadati > Pseudomonadota > Gammaproteobacteria > Pseudomonadales > Pseudomonadaceae > Pseudomonas > Pseudomonas sp. BB438. Next base: position 3,304,295 of record NZ_CM170001.1, on the reverse strand, counting down.
CACTGCTAGGCGCTGCGCTGCTCTGTGGGGTGGACCAGATTGCCCGCGAACTGTCGCGCTTCGCTGGCGAAATTCCCGCCGGCATCCTTACCGGTGTCTTCAGCGTGCCGCTGCTGCTATGGCTACTCAGCCGCCAGCGCAGCGGCGGCATCGTCCCGCGCCCGGCGCCGGCCAAGCCGCAACGCGAGCGTCCCTGGCGGCTGATCATTGGCGCGGCGGTCCTGCTCGTCCTGCTGACGCTGCCAGCGATCTACTTCGCCGTGGACGCCAACGGCTGGCACTGGGGCGACGCCGGCCTGAGCGACGCTATCCTGCAATGGCGCCTGCCGCGCGTGCTTGGCTCACTGGCGGCCGGCGCCATGCTGGCCGTGGCCGGCCTGCTGGTACAGCGCCTGACCGGCAACCCCATGGCCAGCCCGGAAGTGCTGGGCGCCACGTCCGGTTCGGCGATCGCCGTGCTGGTGCTGTTCCTGGTGATGCCGCAGCCGCAGGCATTCATGGTCCCGGCGGCCAGCATCGGCGCGCTGCTCACCCTCGGCCTGCTGCTGTGGTTCGCCTGGCGCAAGACCTTCAACGCCGAGCGCCTGCTGCTGACCGGCGTGTGCCTGACCACCCTGCTGCACTCGCTGAGCACGCTGCTGCTGGCCAGCGGCGACCCGCGCATGACCGCAATGATGAGCTGGATGACCGGCTCGACCTATCAGGTGGACGTGGTCTCCGCGAGCACCGGGCTGGTGGTCGGCGCGCTGATGATCGGTGTCAGCCTGCTGCTGGCACGGCCGCTGGACTTGCTGACGCTGGGCAACGGCGCGGCAACCGCGCTCGGGCTGCGGCTGCGCCTGAGCCACCTGGCGATCCTGCTGACGGCCGCTGTGCTCACCGCTACCGCGACCATCATCGTCGGGCCGCTGAGCTTCGTCGGCCTGATCGGCCCGCACATCGCCCGTCATCTCGGCGTGCGCCGAGCCGCGCCACAGGTCCTGCTGAGCGCGGTGGCCGGGGCGTTGATCATGGTAGTGGCGGATTGGCTGGGGCGGAACATCGCCTATCCCTGGCCGGTATCGGCGGGATTGCTGGCGGCGTTCATCGGTTGCCCGTACTTCCTCTGGCTGATGCATCGGGAGCGCAATGGCTGATACGGCGCGGCTGGTCTGGGCGGACCTTGCCCGCGACAGCCCACGCGCCGGAGTAACAGGAAACGCTGGGTAGGATGGGTTACCGGCAGGATTAGAGCCGTCGGAGAATCAGGCTTCCTGCAGCGCGCGGGGACGGCTGCTGCGGTCTTCGGCGTCGGCGGACACCGCCCGCTGCAGCTGGAAGTCGAACTCGATCTCGGCGAAGCGCCCGTCCACACCGCGCGCCTGGGCGGCCGCCGCGTCCTCGACGAAACGCACCTCGCCGATCAGACCGTCACGGGTGGCGTAGGCGAAGTCGTCCCAGAGGTACTGATCACCGGCCAGGTTGATCTGCGTGGTCAGGTGACGATGCCCTGGTGCGGAGATGAAGAAGTGGATGTGCGCCGGGCGCTGGCCGTGGCGGCCCAGCTGATTCAGCAGTTCCTGGGTCGGGCCGTCCGGCGGGCAGCCGTAGCCGCTGGGTACGATGCTGCGGGCTTTGTAGCGGCCCTCGGCGTCGGTGACGATGCGGCGACGCAGGTTGAACTCGGACTGGGTGCTGTCGAAGTAGGAGTAGGTGCCGTTGGTGTTGGCGTGCCAGAGGTCGACCACGGCGCCGGCCAGCGGCTTGCCCTGCGGGTCGAACACGCGACCGGAGAGGAACATCACGGTGCCGGCGTCCTGTCCGTCATCCATCCGAGCTTCGCCTTCGGACAGCGGTGCGCCGGCCACGTACAGCGGGCCTTCGATGGTGCGCGGGGTGCCGCCACCGATGCCGGCGGCTTCGTCCTGGGCGTCCAGCAGCAGGTCGAGGTAGTGCTCGATGCCCAGGCCGGCGACGACCAGGCCGGTCTCCTGGCGCGAACCGAGACGGTTCAGGTAATCCACCGCCTTCCAGAACTCGTCGGGGGTGACGTTCATGTCTTCGATCAGCTTCGCGGTGTCCTGCAGGATGCGCAGGACGAGGCTCTTCACGCGCGGGTTGCCCTGGTCATTCAAGGCGCCGCTGGCTTCTTCGAAGAACGTCTGGATGTCGGCAGTCTGGGAAATCTTCACGGTCACGGTGATTACCTCGCTCTTGTTGTTCTGAGGATCAGTCAGGCATCAGCTGGCGCAGCGCACGGCTTCCCGCTCGACGCGGTGGAACACGCGATTGAAGTACACCAGGCTGTCCTGGCGCTCGCGCACGGCGACCTTTTCCAGCTCGACGAACATCACGGTGTGGGAACCGACTTCCTTGCAATCGCTGATGCGTCCTTCGAGGCTGACCAGCGCCTGGCGCAGCACCGGCAGGCCGGCATAGCCGTCGTCCCAGAGGTCCCAGGTGAAGCGCTCCTCCATGGACACCTTGGTCATCCCGGCGAAATGCTTGGCCAACTCTTCCTGCTCCCCGCACAGCACGTTGACGCACAGGTGACCATTGCTGCGGAACACGTCGTGGGTGGCGCTGCCACGGTTGACGCAGACCAGTACCGTGGGCGGCGAGTCGGTGACCGAGCACACCGCGCTGGCCGTGATGCCGCAGCGGCCTTCCGGGCCATTGGTGGTGATGATGTTCACCGCCGCCGGCAACTGGGCCATGGCGTTGCGGAAGTCGATCTGGGTCTGGCTGAGGGTGTTGGCCATGTCGTCGCCCCTTGTGCTGGAGTGGCCGGCACGCCCGGCCTTTCTTGTATGGGGCCAGCGTAGGGCAGCGCCAGGGCGCGAAACATTCAGATGATTACCACGCCGGAGGGTGGTGCCCGCTAGTCATCTAGGTGGTTTCTTTATCGTCAGCACCGGCGACTATGGGTATGCTCCGGGACAAGCCCTTGCGACGACCGCGGCAAAAAGCCCGGCGTACGCGGCCTACGTGCAGCTCGACAACGATAAGAAAGAAGTGGCAACGCCTGATGGAAGCTCGAAAACCCGTGGTCTACATCGTCGACGACGACAAGGACCTGCGCACCTCGCTCGCCTGGCTGCTCGATTCGGTCAGCATCGAATCACTGTGTTACGGCGGCGCCGAGGAGTTCCTGCGCGAATACGACCCCAAACTCCCCGCCTGCCTGGTACTCGACGTGCGCATGCCCGAGACCAGCGGCTTCCAGCTGCAGGAGATGCTCAACGACAAGGGCATTACCCTGCCGACCATCTTCGTCACTGCCCACGGCGATATCCCGATGTCGGTGAAGGCGATGAAGAACGGCGCGCTGGACTTCGTCGAGAAACCCTACAACCCGCAGCAGATGCTGGACCGCATCCAGGCGGCGCTGAAAAGTGCAGTGCAGGTGCACGCGGGCCAGGAGCAGAAGCAGAACCTGCAGCACAAGCTCGACCTGCTCACCGGGCGGGAACGGGAAATCCTGATGATGGTAGTGGACGGCAAGGCCAGCAAGGTCATCGCCCGCGAGCTGAACATCAGCGTCAAGACGGTCGATGTGCACCGAACCAAGATCAAGGAAAAGATGGGCGTCAGCAGCATCGCCATGCTGGTGCGCGAAGTGCTCAACGTGCCCGTGGAGGAAACGCGCCCCTGAGCAGGGCGCATTACCCGGCGTTCAGTCGACGCGCTCGCCGCACAGGTCGAGGGCGAACAGGCGCTCCACTTCTGCAGCCGGCAGTCCGCAGCCCAGCAGGCTGAACAGTTTGCCCAGCGCCGCTTCGCGGGTCATGCCGCCACCCGAGACCAGCCCGGCATCGCGCAGGCGGCTGCCAGCGGCGTAGACATCGAAGGCTACATGGCCCTGCGGGCACTGGCTGATCGCCGCCAGCACCACGCCGCGAGCGTGCGCTTCGCGCAGCGCGGTCAGCAGCTCTTCGTTATCCGAAGGGCCCGTGCCGCTGCCAAAACACTCCAGCAGCAACGCCTGAACGCCGCTGCCCAGCAGCGCGCTCAGATGTTCGGCACGCAGGCCGGGGAACAGCGGCAGCACCGCAAGATTCACCGGTTGGCGCGGCTGGCGGTAGCTCAGCTCAGCGGGAAGCGATTGCGCGCGCTCGCCATTGCGTTCACGCGGCAGCGCGGCGAAGGCATCGAAAGCATCGCTGCGCAGCTTGGTCACACGGGCACCATGCATCAGCTCGCCATTGAAATACAGCCGGACACCCGGTTCGACGCCGCCTTCCAGCGCCTTCAGTGCGCCCAGAAGATTGCCCGGCGCATCGCTGTCCGGTGCGCCCATGGGCTGCATCGAGCCGGTCAGCACCACGGGAACATCCAGGCCCAGCAGCAGGAAGGACAGCGCGGCGGCGCTGTAGGCCAGGGTGTCGGTGCCGTGCAGCACCAGCACGCCGTCATGGCCGCCCTGCTCCACCGCATGGACGATGGCGTCGCGCATGGCCAGCCAGTTGGCCTGGGTCATGTTGGCGCTGTCGAGCAGCGGTTGCAGCTCGGCGAAGGACCAGTCGAGGCGAATCTCGCTGTGGCCTTGCAGTTGTTCGCGCATGCGCGCTTCGAAACCGCCAGCCGGCGCCAGGCCCTCGGCGGTCTGCAGCATGCCGATGGTGCCGCCGGTATAGAGGACGAAGAGGTTCTTCACGCGACGCATGCCAGTGCTCTTGTAGGAAAGTTCACAGGATAAACCGCAAGGCCGGGAGAAGTCCCGGCCTTGCGTGTCAGACCTTGATCCTGGGATCAGGCTCCGAGGATCGGGTCAGCGGAGGATCAGCCCTGAGCCGGCAGGCTGCCGTGGGCCGGAGCGGTCGAGTTGATCTTGTGCGCGTCGCGCCAGGCGTCGTGGTCGATGTCCAGGTCGGCGAACTTGCTGGCGTCGAACACCGGGCGTTCGATGCCGGCGGCGCGCTGTTCGTCGTAGTCGCGCATCACCCGCAGGCCGGTCTTGATCAGCATCGCCAGGGCTACCAGGTTGACGAAGGCCAGGCAGGTCATGGTGATGTCGGCGAAGGCGAACACGGTGCCCAGGTTCTGCATCGAGCCCCAGAGGATCAGGCCCAGCACCAGCACACGGAAGGCGATCAGTGCACTGCGGCTACGGCCGACGATGAATTGCAGGGCGTTCTCGCCGAGGTAGTAGTTGTAGGTGATGCAGGTGAACACGAACAGCGACAGCGCCACGCTGACGAAGATGCGGCCCCAGTCACCGACCACGGCGGCCAGCGAGTTCTGGGTCAGGGTGATGCCGTCGCCTTCGAAGCCGGGGGTGTAGAAGCCCGAGAGCAGGATCAGCAGCGCGGTGCAGGTGCAGATCACGAAGGTGTCGAGGAACACGCTGAACGCCTGGACCACGCCCTGGGACGCCGGATGACGTACGGCGGCGACCGCGGCCACGTTCGGCGCACTGCCCAGGCCCGCTTCGTTGGCGAACACGCCACGCTTCACGCCCATCACGATGGCGCTGCCCAGCAGGCCGGCGAAGGCCGGTTCCAGGCCGAAGGCGCTCTTCACGATGGTGGTCAGCATGCCCGGCACCAGCTCGATCTGGGTGACGATCACGTACAGGGTGACGGCGATGTAGGCCAGGGTCTTGACCGGCACCAGCAGGTCGGAGACCGCCGCGATGCGCTGGATGCCGCCGAAGAAGACGATGGCCAGCAGCACGGCCAGGGCGATGCCCGAGTACAGGACCGGGATGTCGAAGGCATTCTGCAGCGAGTGGGTCACGGTGAAGGCTTGCAGGCCGTTGAACGCGAAACCGTAGGTGACCAGCAGCAGGACCGCGAAGGTCATGGCCATCCAGCGCAGCTTCAGGCCGTGCTGGATGTAGTAGGCCGGGCCGCCGCGGTACAGGCCGTTGCCGTCGCTGCGCTTGTAGACCTGGGCCAGGGTGCACTCGAAGAAGCTGCTGGACATGCCGACGAGCGCGGTAACCCACATCCAGAACACGGCGCCGGGGCCACCGAGGGTCACGGCGATGCCGACACCGGCGATGTTACCGGCGCCCACGCGGCCAGCGAGGCTCAGCATCAGGGCCTGGAACGAACTCAGCTGGCCGGACTGGCCACGGATCGACTCCTTGAACACGCCGAACATGTGGCCGAAGTGGCGGAACTGGACGAAACGGGAGCGGAGGGTGAAATACGCGCCGAGTCCTACGATGAGGACGATGAGGACTTTCCCGGAAAGGAAATCGTTGATCGCGTCGAGCATGTGCTGGGGCCTCGATTGTTATTGTGGGAGCACGGACCTGGGGCTGGCCCGCTCACTGGGGCGCATGGTTGCGCCCGACGCCTCCCGAAACAATTTCGCGGCTTGCTACGAATTGACGCCACTTGGCGCTAATATGGCGCCAGTCGCATCACCCGGATCTGGCACGAATGTCCGAAAACCTTGGCCCCAACCTCAAGCTGCTTTGCGCTCACTACCGCTCTATATCGGAGGTTTGCCGCAAACTCGCGATCAACCGCGCGCAGTTCAACAAGTACCTCGGCGGCCAGAGCCAACCCACGGCGTACAACCTCAAGCGCATCGGTGACTTCTTCGGTGTCGAGGACTACGAACTGCAATTGCCGCCGGACCAGTTCGCCCGCCTGATCGGTGCGCGCGGCACATCACCGACCCAAGTGCAGCGCGACGACCCACTGCTGGAAATGCTCCGCCCGCTGCGCGAACACGCCGGCAACCTGTCGCGTTACTGTGGCTATTACTTCGAGTATTCCAATTGCATGTCGGTGCCGGGCTCGATCCTGCTGTCGCTGGTGCATCTGTACGAGCAGGACGGCAACTTCCTGTTCGAGCGACAGGAACGCCAGGAGCGCTCCAGCAGCACCGATGTGCAGGCCGAGGACTGGGTGCGCTGTCGCTATCTGGGAGCGGCCTTCCAACTGCAGGACCGGGTATTCCTGATGGACTACGAGTCGATCACGGTCAACGAGATGAGCCAGACCATCCTGATTCCCAGCTTCAAGAGCCGCATCACCCGCCTGAACGGCCTGAAGACCGGCGTTTCGAGCGGCGACCGGCGCACCCCGGCCTGCACCCGCGTGGTCTGGGAGTACCTGGGCCCGGAGATCAACCGCATCAGCGCCTACCGCCAGGTGAAGCTGTACCAGCCGGACGATCCACGCATCGACGATGACGTACGCCAGCGCCTGCAGGTCGGACCGATTCGCCATGGATTGTTCGAGATCGAATAGCGCCTTCCCTTCGTAGGGGCGCCCGCCCTACCGCTTGCGACTCTGCAACCACGCCGCCGCCAGCCCGCTGGCGCAGATCACCGCGATACCCAGCAACGCCGACGGTTCCGGGGTATGGCCGAAGATGGCGAAGCCCAACAGCCCCGCGAAAACGATCTGGCAATAGCTGAACGGCGCCAGGAGTGCCGGTGCGGCGTGCTTGAACGCCTGGGTCAGGAACAGGTGCGCGGTCATCCCGCAGGTGCCCAGGGCCAGCATCATCAGGCCGTGCACCAGCCCCGGCCATTGCCAGAAGAACGGCACCAGCGCACTGACGATCAACGTGTTGCAGAGGCCGGCGAAGAAATTGCTGGTGGTCGGACTGTCCACCTGGCTGAGTCTGCGCGTCAGCAACTGGTAGAAGCTGAAGCACAGCGCCGAGCCGAACGGCAGCAGCACCGCCGGGGTGAACAGATCGCCACCAGGGTGAACGATGATCAGCACGCCGATGAAACCGACGCTCACTGCCGCCCATTGGCCTGCCGTCACCCGCTCGCCCAGCAGCGGCACCGACAGCGCCGTCACCAGCAGCGGTGCGAGGAAGTTCACCGAGGTCGCCTCGGCCAGCGGGATGTATTGCAGGCCCGTGGTGAACAGGAAGCTGGTGCCCAGAAGGCAGAGTGCCCGGGCCGTCTGCAGGAACGGATGGCGGGTACGCAGCACGGCGAGGCCCGCGCGTGGCAGGAAGATTCCCGCCATCAGCAGCGTGTGCACCACATAGCGAGCCCAGACCACCATGACGATGGGATAGATGCTCGCCAGGTACTTGGACAGCGCGTCGTGGCTGGAGAACAGGAAGGTCGCCAGGATGATGAGCAGGATGCCCTTGAAGGGCTGGTGGGCGCCGGACAACGGCGATTGGCTGGTACTCATCGACTCACGGGTTCAGTAGGCAGATGCGGCTGGCGCGGGGCCAACATGAAGAGCAGGACAGCCTAGCAGGACGTGCCGGAGAAAGAATCCGCCACGCCGCGCCGGGAGCGCCTCGCGGGTCCGCTGAAAGGCCGGGCGATACGAGTCCCGCTCGGCGTTGTTGCAGGCATCCTACCCGCAATGCGGGCGAAGGAATGTTCCATTTGGTTAATTCATGTTCGAACAGCGAACGATTACGCCCTCGACGAATTGCGGCAGTCCTTGGCGGAGCACCACTATGGCCCTGGCCGCCGTCTCGATGCGGCGCCAACAACTATAAGAAAGGTCCGTTCACATGCTCATGCTCTCCCCGGCACGCCCGCGCGCGTGCATCGCCCTCTCTTTGTCCCCTCGCCCTCGCATTCCCGTCGCGCCCGGCTGACCTGATCCGCGCCCGCTGACCGCTTCGACCGCCATCCGCCGCTCCCGACAGGGCCGCGCGGTGAGCTTCGCTCGCCCCGAACAACGACAAGAATGCCGAGGGAATCCCCATGCTCCGCCACCTGCCCCACCTGACCATCAGCGCCTGCCTGCTGCCTGCCCTGCCCGTCCTGGCCCATGCCGACGAAGGCGGCTTTCTCGACGACACCAGGACCAGCCTGCTGCTGCGCAACTTCTACCTGAACCGCAATTACGTCGGCGAAGCTCGCCAGGACAAGGCCGAGGAATGGACCCAGAGCGTCATCCTCGATGCCCGTTCCGGCTACACCCAGGGCACCGTCGGTCTGGGCCTGGACGTGCTCGGGCTGTACAGCCTGAAGCTCGACGGCGGCAAGGGCACCGCCGGCACCCAGTTGCTGCCAACCCACGACGACGGCCGCCCCGCCGACGATTTTGGCCGCCTGGCAGTGGCCGGCAAGGCCAAGGTCTCGAAAACCGAGCTCAAGGTTGGCGAGTGGATGGTGGTGCTGCCGATCCTGCGCTCCGACGACGGCCGCTCGCTGCCGCAGACCTTCCAGGGCGCCCAGGTCACCTCGAAGGAAATCGACGGCCTGACGCTCTACGGCGGCCAGTTTCGCCAGAACAGTCCGCGCAACGACGCCAGCATGGGAGACATGTCGCTGTTCAATCGCCCAGCCTTTACCTCCGACCGTTTCAATTTCGCCGGCGGCGAGTACCGCTTCAACGGCGATCGCACCCTGGTCGGCCTGTGGAGCGCCGAGCTGAAGGACATCTACCAGCAGCAGTACCTGCAACTGCAGCACGGCCAGCCGCTGGGCGACTGGATGCTCGGTGCGAATATCGGCTATTTCCGCGGCAAGGAGGATGGCAGCGCCCGTGCCGGCAATCTGGACAACCGCACGTTCTCCGGGCTGTTCTCGGCCAAATACGGCGCGAGCACCTTCTACCTCGGTTTGCAGAAGGTCATGGGCGAGGACGAGTGGTTCCGCGTCAACGGCACCAGCGGCGGCACCCTGGCCAACGACAGCTACAACGCGAGCTATGAGAGCGCCAGGGAGCGCTCCTGGCAGCTGCGCCACGACTACGATTTCGCCGCATTCGGTGTTCCCGGCCTGACCCTGATGAACCGCTACATCCAAGGCCGCAACGTGCACAACGCCAGCACCGACGACGGCCGCGAGTGGGGCCGCGAGAGCGAACTGGCGTACACGGTGCAGAGCGGCACCTTCAGGATGCTGAACATCAAATGGCGCAACTCCACCATGCGCCGAGACTGGGGGAGCACCAACAGCTTCGACGAGAATCGGCTGATCATCAGCTACCCGCTGTCGCTGCTGTGATGCTGACCGTGCAGGAGCGGGCCATGCCCGCGGCAGGCACCGCGCGGAAACCACCGCGAAACGCTGGCCGTCGGCCCTGCCGCAGGATGGCGGACCTGGCCCGCGCCTACCGGTAATTCCGTGACCACGAAAAAGCCCCGGCATGCCGGGGCCTTGGTCGTTCAGTTGGCGGCTATCAGCCTGCCGGCTTCTCCGCGTCTTCTGCCTCGATCTCTTCCAGCGCCAGTTCCAGGCCCCAGCTGGAAGCTTCCACCGGCTGGGTAGCCACTGGCGGCGCGACCGCCGCCGGCGCAGCGGGCTTGGCAGCAGCGGGGGTAGCGGCACTGCCGACACTGCCCGGATTGTCCTTGTACAGCTTGAGCTTCAGACGCAGGTTGTTCGCCGAGTCGGCGTTCTTCACTGCCTCTTCCTCGGTGATCGCCCCTTCCACCGCGAGGTCGAACAGTGCCTGGTCGAAGGTCTGCATGCCCAGGGCACGGGATTTGTCCATGATCTCCTTGATCGAGCTGAAGTCCCCGCGCTTGATGATATCGCTGATGGTGGCCGTCCCCAGCAGTACCTCCACCGCCGCGCGGCGTTTGCCGTCCTGGGTGCGCACCAGGCGCTGCGAGACGAAGGCCTTGAGGTTGTTGCCCAGGTCGTTGAGCAGCTGCGGCCGACGCTCCTCGGGGAAGAAGTTGATGATGCGGTCCAGCGCCTGGTTGGCGTTGTTCGCATGCAGCGTGGAGATCGCCAGGTGGCCGGTGTCGGCGAAGGCCAGAGCGTGTTCCATGGTCTCGCGATCGCGGATCTCGCCGATCAGGATCACGTCCGGCGCCTGGCGCAGGGTGTTCTTCAGCGCTGCGTGGAAACTGCGGGTGTCCACGCCCACCTCGCGCTGGTTGATGATCGACTTGCGGTGCCGGTGCACGTACTCGATGGGGTCTTCGATGGTGATGATGTGCCCGCCGCTGTTGCGGTTGCGGTGGTCGATCAGCGCCGCCAGGGAGGTCGACTTGCCCGAGCCGGTGCCGCCGACGAAGAGCACCAGGCCGCGCTTCTCCATCACTACCTTGAGCAGCACTTCAGGCAGCTTCAGGTCAGCGAACAGCGGAATGTCCAGCTTGATGTTGCGCGCCACGATGGAGACTTCGTTGCGTTGCTTGAACAGGTTGATACGGAAGCGGCCGACACCCGGGACGGAAATCGCCAGGTTCATCTCCAGCTCACGGTCGAACTCCGCGCGCTGCTCCTCGTCCATCAACCCGTAGCCGATGCGGGCGACGTCGCCCGCCTTCATCGGTTCGCTGGCCAGGGGCTTGAGCACCCCGTTGAACTTGGCGCAGGGCGGCGCGCCCGTGGAGAGGTAAAGATCCGAACCATCCTGGGTGGCCAGGATCTTGAGCATCGCTTGGATATCCATTGAACTGCATCCATACGCAAGGTGGCGGCGGACGCCGTCTGTCAGCAGCGCCCTGTAATTAAGAAATGACTCATTGACTCTATGGAGCGCCCCTGCGCCAGACAATGCAACCCATCGGGAAATGCGACCTGCATCACTGCTCCCGTACAATGCCGCCCCAGACGCTTTCATCAAGGATCAAAAAATGCCCGTCGCCATGGCCCGTCACATCCTGGTCAAGACCGCCGCCGAAGCCGAACAGATCAAGCAGCGCCTGGCCAAGGGCGAAGACTTCGCTACCCTCGCGCGCAAGCATTCCACCTGCGCCTCCGGCAAGCGTGGCGGTGACCTGGGTGAGGTGCGCCCCGGCCAGATGGTCCGCAGCATCGACCAGGTGATCTTCAAGAAACCGGTCGGCGTGGTCCATGGGCCGGTTAAAAGCCAGTTCGGCTACCATCTGGTCGAGGTTTATTTCCGCGACTAGCCAACGGCACGACTGATCGAAGGAACGCACACCATGACGCCGCAACAGATCGCCCGCTTCTGCCTGGAACTGCCTGGCGCCCGCGAAGACATCAAATGGGGCAGCAACCGGGTGTTTTCGGTGGCCGGCAACAAGATGTTCGCCATCCTCGACTTTCTCGACAGTGGCAATGGCGGCCTGGCCTTCAAGGTCGGCCCGGAGTTGTTCCTGGGCTGCGTCGACCGTCCCGGCATCCACCCGGCGCCGTACCTGGCGCGGGCCTTCTGGATTTCCATGCAGCAGCCCTACCCCATGGGCGACGCCGAACTGCGTGAAGCGCTGACCCGCTCGCACCAGTTGGTGGTGGCCCGTCTGCCCAAGCGCCAACGCCTGGGCCTGGTACTGGAGGCGCCCTGATGCGCACCCTGGCGTGGGAAGGTATCTGGCACGCACCGACGGCGAGCTGGGAGTCGCTGCAGTTGGGGGAACGCCGCGCCGAGAGCCAGTTGCGCGCCATCGACGAAGCCGGCGGACCGTCCTATCAGCTCGATTATCAACTGGATTGGGATGCCGAATGGCGCCTGCGGGAAGCGCGTTTCAGCGTGGAAAGCGCCCGTGGCACACACCAGCTGCACCTGCTGACCGATGGCGCAGGCCATTGGCAGACCGCCGCAGGCGACTCGCTGAAGCACCTGGATGGCTGCCTGGACATCGACATCTGGCCGTCGCCCTTCACCAACACCTTCCCCATCCGCCGCCTGCGGCTGGCCAATGGCGAGCGCCGGGAGCTGGCCGTCGTCTATCTGGAAGCGCCGACGCTCAGGCCGGTGCGGATGCGCCAGGGCTACACGCGGATCGATGCGCATCACTATCTCTACGAGAACCTCGAAGGCACGAACTTCCAGGCGCTGCTCACCATCGATGACGACGGGCTGGTAATCGACTATCCCACTCTGTTCCGCCGGGTCTGACAGACAGCTCGCCCCTAAGAAGAGCCCCGTAGGGCGGATGATATTTCAGGTAGTTCGTTAGCTAGCTTTCCTACATGGCAGACGCGGTCCATCATGTAGGACCACTCGCCGTACCGAACCGCTGCACATGTCCGCCGACTCCCGCTCTTCCGCGTCCACCCTGCAGGTGGTGTCCGTCGTCCTGTTCACCTTCATCGCCTACCTGACCATCGGCATTCCGCTGGCCGTGCTGCCTGGCTACGTGCACAGCGACCTGGGTTTCGGCTCGGTCATGGCGGGGCTGGTCATCAGCATCCAGTACCTGGCCACCCTGCTCACCCGCCCCTACGCCGGCAGGGTCATCGATACCCTTGGCCCCAAGCGCGCGGTGCTCTACGGCATGGTCGGCTGCGCCGGCAGCGGTGCGCTGATGCTCGGCTCCTGGGCAATGCAGGGGTTGCCAGGGCTCAGCCTCGGCCTGTTGATGATCGCGCGCCTGGTATTGGGGACCTCGGAAAGCCTGGTCGGCAGTGCCTCGATCGCCTGGGGCATTGATCGCGTCGGCGCCGCCAACACCGCGAAGGTCATTTCCTGGAACGGTATCGCCAGCTACGGCGCCCTCGCCATCGGAGCACCACTGGGCGTGCTGATGGTCGGCCAGCTCGGGCTGGCCAGCCTGGGCGGCAGCGTAGTCCTGCTGGCGGCGCTTGGCTTTGCCCTGGCCTGGCCGAAGCGCGCAGCCGCACTGGTACATGGCGAGCGGATGCCCTTCCACCACGTGCTCGGCCGTGTGTTCCCGCACGGCATGGGCCTGGCGCTGGGCGGCATCGGCTTCGGCACTATCGCCACCTTCATCACTCTGTACTACGCCAGCCTTGGCTGGAAGGATGCGGTCTACTGCCTGACCGCCTTCGGGGGCTGCTTCATCGGCGCGCGACTGCTGTTCGCCAATGCCATCAACCGCCACGGCGGCTTCCGCGTCGCCATCGCCTGCCTGTCGGTGGAAAGCGTCGGCCTGCTCCTGCTGTGGGGCGCCCCGACGCCCTGGATCGCCCTGGCCGGCGCGGCGCTGACCGGTTTCGGTTTTTCCCTGGTGTTCCCCGCGCTGGGCGTGGAGGCCGTGGGGCTGGTGCCGGCCTCCAACCGTGGCGCCGCACTGGGCGCCTATTCGCTGTTCATCGACGTCTCGCTGGGCGTCACCGGGCCGCTGATGGGCGCTGTCGCCAACGGCTTCGGCTTCGGCTCGATCTTCCTCTGCGCAGCCCTGGCCGCCTTCAGTGGACTGATCCTCAGCCTCTGGCTTTTCCAGCACTCCTATCGCCGATCCTGATCGGGCGGCATGACATCAAGCGACGATTGCGTCCATTGCCGCCAAGCCGCCGCGATCCGGCTGCTATCGCCGTTGATCAGTTCAACATGACATGCACGTGACAGGGGCTGGACGAAAAAGTTCGAACCTCTGCTATCATCCGGCGGCGCCGGGGCGACCACGCCCCGAATACAACCAAAAGAATAGGCCAGCACAGGACTCCACCTACCCCGGTCACGCACCTCGGGGCGGAGAGCTTTTTTCTTTCTGTCTGCTGGCGCTGCACCGTTAAGGAAATCAAGATGCTGAACCACCGGATCAGTCTGCTCGCACTGGGGATCCTCGCGTCGACCGCCGCCATGGCCGAAGACCAGTCCACCGCCAAGGGCTTCGTCGAAGACAGCCACCTTGACCTGTTCTTCCGCAACGCTTACATGAACCGTGACTACAAGCACGGCAAGCAGGACAAGGCCGAATGGGGTCAGGCCGCCACTGCGACCTTCACCTCCGGCTTCACCCAGGGCACCGTTGGCTTCGGCGTTGACGCATTCGGCATGTACGCCCTGCGTCTGGACGGCGGCCAGGGCAAGAGCGGTGCGGCTGGTATCGATTTCTTCAAGCAGGGCGACAGCGGCGAAGCCGCCAACGACCTGGCCCGCGCCGGTGGCGCAGTGAAGGCACGCTTCTCCAACACCGTGATCAAGTACGGTGACCAGATGCCGGCCCTGCCGGTTCTGAGCTACGACAACTCCCGCCTGCTGCCGGAAAGCTTCACTGGCACCCTGATCACCTCCAAGGAAATCGAAGGCCTGGAGCTGAACGTCGGCCGCTTCACCTCGGAAACCCGCAAGAGCGCCGAAGGGCGTGACAGCGGCGGCCTGAAGCGCATCGACGTGTTCGGCGGCAGCTACAAGTTCACCGACAACTTCAGCGGCTCGCTGTACGGCTACGAGAGCGAAGACGTTGCTCGCAAGCAGTACATGAACCTGAACTACGTCATCCCGATGGCCGACAAGCAGTCCCTGACCCTGGACTTCAACGGCTACCGCACCCGTGTGAACGAAGATTTCGCCAAAGAGCACGACATCGACGGCACCAAGAACACCATCTGGAGCCTGTCGGCCGCCTACAACATCGGCGCCCACACCTTCATGGTTGCGCACCAGCGCAACAACGGCGATTCCGGCTACAACTACGGCTGGTATCAGAACGAAGGCGGCCTGGGTGACGGCGGCACCACCATCTGGCTGGCCAACTCCTACTGGTCGGACTTCAACGGCGAGGACGAGCGCTCCTGGCAGGGCAGCTACAGCCTGGACCTCACCGAGTACGGCGTTCCGGGCCTGAGCTACACCGTGGCCTACGTCTACGGCGACAACATCAAGACCGCCGAGACCAGCAACGGCAAAGAGCGCGAAATCTTCAACCAGCTGAAATACGTCGTTCAGGACGGCCCGGCCAAGGACCTGTCGGTCAAGCTGCGCGGTTCCTGGCTGCGCGTGTCCAACGACGCGCGCTCCTACAACGACGACGGCAACGAAGTGCGCGTCTTCGTCGAGTACCCGGTCAACATCTTCTGATGATCTGACCAGGCTCGAAGCAAAACGCCCCGTGGCAGCGATGCCACGGGGCGTTTTTCATTCCGGCGCCATTCTATTCCGGGTGATCTATTCCACGCTGCGTCGCCAGGGCAGCCAGGGTATCGGCGGCAACGCCATGCGCAGGATGTGCAGGCACAACAGCAGGATCAGCGATCCGGCCACGAAGGACCCCAGGCGCTGGGCCAGCTCGAGCGTGTCGTTGAGCACATTGAGGAACAGCATCGCACTGCCGCCGAGCATGCAGGCGAGCAGGAAGATCGAAAGGATGTAGATCTTCAGCGTCAGCAGGCGCCAATGCCAGCGCATACGGCGGCGAACGGGGATTTCATCGGGGGGAAGTTGCGGCATGTTCCATTGCCTCCTGACAGACTTCTGACGGGCTCACGCAACAACGGCATGCGACGTCGAGATACTGGCAGGATGCTAGCCATCCCTGCGAAAAATGCCAAGGCGCGCGCCGCTGGACCGTCGGGTCACAAGGCGCGCGCCGATAAACGGTTATGGCTCAGCGCACCACGCTATTGATGTCATGGCGGTTGAGCGACGTGCGCATCTCCTCGTACCAGTCCGGAATCACGTCCTTCAGGCGCTCCTTGGCGTCCTCCAGCTTGAACGGCTGGGTGTAACGCTTCTTGCGGTAGGAGTAGATGAAGTACGTGCCGTTGCGGTAGAGGATGCGGTCGAAGGTGTAGAAGCCGATGTGCGTGCCATTGCAGCGCGCGGTCAGCACCATGTCACCCTCTTCGTAGGGCAGTACGCCCTCCGCGCATTCGTAGGTGAAGAACTCGCGCACATCGTCCCAGTCAACGCCGTCACTGCTGGCGTGGAGGAAAGCCTGGGCCTGCTCCTCGGACTCATCGGAGTGATCGCTGTACCAGATGAACAGAGGGATGCTCTGGTTGGTCTCGTCACCCAGCCAGCTCTCGCCATCCAGGTACTGCGCGCTGCGCGCCAGGCTCGCCTGCACGCGTCGGTGGCTCTGGCGGTACTCCTCCAGCTGCTCGTCGAACGCCGGGGAATCCTCGCCGAACACCACACCGTCCATACCCTTGATTTCGGTGGCGCGTGCCAGGTAGTCGGCGTACAGCGCCGCGTCCTGAATCACGGTGCAGGTGTCGCGGGTCAGGCTCAGACCGATCTCGGTGAAGTTGGCGCTACCCAGGATGACCACGTCGGGTTCGATCAGGACCAGCTTCCAGTGCACGCTGTTCTGCGCCCGGAAGTCGACGTGCAGGGTGACGTTGGCGCCTGCGTCACGGACGCAGTAGTCGATGAAGTCCGGCGAGGTGAAGGAGTTGATGGTGCCCACCAGCAGGTCCAGGCGATTGCCCTTCTCCACCAGGGTTTCGATCAGTGACTCGGTTTCACTGGCGGAGGCCGAGACCACGGTGATCAGCTTGCCGCTGACCTGCTCCAGGTACTGCTTGAGCGAATGTTGAGCGTTTAGGATTTTCATACAGCCCCCACCAGAATTCTGAACACCGAATTCTGATGCAGGACAATGGCGGGTTTCAACTGTCTGATGCCGCCATACGCCCGCAGACCGGGCGCTGCGGCGGCAAAGCATGCAAGGCGACACCCGCCTGTGGCACAATAGGCGGCTTTGTCAGGCGCGCCTTGGGCGCCGCCTTCCCTGCCCGCCCGCGCCGCTCGCGCCCGGCGCGCATCATGTTCCAGCCAAGGGTTACCCAGTTGATTTCCACTGCGAATATCACCATGCAGTTTGGCGCCAAGCCGCTGTTCGAAAACGTTTCCGTCAAATTCGGCAACGGCAACCGCTACGGCCTGATCGGTGCCAACGGTTGCGGCAAGTCCACCTTCATGAAGATCCTCGGCGGTGAGCTGGAGCCTTCCGGCGGCCAGGTAATGCTGGAAAACGGCGTGCGCCTGGGCAAGCTCCGTCAGGACCAGTTCGCCTATGAAGACTTCACCGTGATCGACACCGTGATCATGGGCCACGAGGAGCTGTGGAAGGTCAAGGCCGAGCGCGACCGCATCTACTCCCTGCCCGAGATGAGCGAGGAAGACGGCATGGCCGTGGCCGAGCTGGAAGTCCAGTTCGCCGAGTTCGACGGCTACACCGCCGAGTCCCGCGCCGGCGAGCTGCTGCTGGGCCTGGGCATTCCGCTGGACCAGCACTTCGGTCCGATGAGCGCCGTCGCTCCCGGCTGGAAGCTGCGCGTGCTGCTGGCCCAGGCGCTGTTCTCCGATCCGGACCTGCTGCTGCTCGACGAACCGACCAACCACTTGGACATCAACACCATTCGCTGGCTGGAAAACGTCATCACGGCGCGCAATAGCACCATGATCATCATTTCCCACGACCGTCACTTCCTGAACAGTGTCTGCACCCACATGGCGGACCTGGACTACGGCGAGTTGCGCCTGTTCCCGGGCAACTACGACGAGTACATGACCGCGGCCGAGCAGGCCCGCGAGCGCCTGCTGTCGGACAACGCCAAGAAGAAGGCCCAGATCGCCGAGCTGCAGACCTTCGTCAGCCGCTTCTCGGCCAACGCCTCCAAGGCCAAGCAGGCCACCAGCCGCGCACGCCAGATCGACAAGATCCAGCTGGAAGAGGTCAAGCCGTCCAGCCGCGTCAGCCCGTTCATCCGCTTCGAGCAGCACAAGAAGCTGCACCGCCAGGCGGTGACCCTGGAGAAAGTGAGCCAGGGCTTCGACGGCGTGGATCTGTTCAAGAACCTCAGCCTGCAGGTGGAAGCTGGCGAGCGCATCGCCATCATCGGCCCCAACGGCATCGGCAAGACCACCCTGCTGCGCACCCTGGTCGGCGACATGGCGCCGACCTCCGGTGAAGTGAAATGGACCGACAGCGCAGAGGTAGGCTACTTCGCCCAGGACCACGCCGAGGACTTCGAGGACGACTACAACCTGTTCGACTGGATGGCCCAGTGGACCCAGGGCGGCGAGCAACTGGTGCGCGGCACCCTCGGCCGCATGCTGTTCTCCAATGACGACATCAAGAAGTCGGTGAAGGTGATCTCCGGGGGTGAACAGGGCCGCATGCTGTTCGGCAAACTGATCCTCAAGCGCCCCAACGTGCTGGTGATGGACGAGCCGACCAACCACCTGGACATGGAGTCCATCGAGTCGCTCAACCTCGCGCTGGAGAACTACCCGGGCACTCTGATCTTCGTCAGCCACGACCGCGAGTTCGTATCCTCGCTGGCCACCCGCATCATCGAGCTGTCGGATAACGGCGTGACCGACTTCAGCGGCACCTACGATGACTACCTGCGCAGCCAGGGCGTCATCGTCTGATCAACGCCTCGGCGCAATGAAAAGCCCCGCCGCATGCGGGGCTTTTTCTTGGGTGCTTATCGAGGGGCGCGCTGTCCGCGAATCGCGGGCAGGGCCCCGCTCCTGAGAGCGATCAGCGCCCCGACGTCTGCATCGTCGCGCCACCCAGGCTGACGTCGAAGAACTCCGCTGCCGAGGCGGCCAGGTCGCGGTGGATAGCCTTGCGATCCACGCCCTGGGTGTCGGTGCACAGGTCCGGCGTAGCCTCCACTTCCTCTTCCGAGCAGGGCGACATGAAGACGAAGTGCCCAGCCCCATCCAGCACCCGCAGGTCCGCCTGCTGCGGTAACTTGCGCGCCAGGGCACGAGCGTTCTTCTTCCAGTCGAGAATCTGGTCTTCATTGCCCGTGTAGAGCAGCACCGGAACCTGCACGTCCTCCAACTCGCGGGCGCCATACATCAGGCTCAGCGGCGCCAGCAACAGCAAGGCACCGATGCGCGGATCGGCCATGGGCACCAGATCGGTGCGATCGGCACGCACTTCCCCCTTCTCGCTGCAGGCATCGGCGTCGTCCGGGCGCTCCTGGCAATACTTGATCAGCCGCTCCAGGCGCGGCTGGGCTCCCGCCAGGATCAGCGCGGTTTCACCGCCGGCGGAATAACCGATCACACCCACCTTGCGTGGATCGACGATGCTCGCGACTTTGGGATCGAGCAGCGCGGCGCTGATGGTTTCCGACACCTGCAGCGGCCGTCCGTAGAGGTTGCTCACCGCGCCCAGGCGGCTGTGGTCATGCAGGTTGTCACCGGGGTGCAGCAGGGTCACCACGACGAACCCCTTGCGCACCAGCGCCTCGATCAGATCGCGGTGTGCCAGTGGCGTACCGTAGTTGCCGTGGGACATCACCAGCAGCGGGAAGCGACCGTTGGCGGTCTGCCCCTCATAGGCAACATCGAGAATGAACTCACCCAGGTGCAGTGGTCGCTCGGAGGCGCGGGTCGGGTAGAACGCGATGGCCTTCATGGGCTGCTGGTCCAGCGGGTCACTCACCTGCAGGCGGTGAAAACCCACATTCCAACCTTGCGCCGCCCAACCCGCGGTACTGAAGGTAACGAGCAGCAGGAACCAGAACAGGCGCCTCGCCATGGTGCAGTTCGCTCCGAAATGTCTCCAGATCAGGCGCCACGAGGCTTGTCGGTGAATGCAAAGGCCGCCGGGCACCGCCAAACGGAAATATCTGCATAGTACGCGCCAGAGCGACTCGCTCCGTGCACGCAGACAGGCGGTACGGACGGGCACAAAAAAGCCCCGCCTGGGCGGGGCTTTATCTTTTCACTGCAGCGATCAGGCAGCAGCGAACTGGCTGGCGATGCTTGCCCGGGCGCCGGCGATGGCGTTACGGCGCGGCTCGTCGCCATAGGCCAGGCCTTCGGCACGCACCACCTCGATGTCGGTGATGCCGAGGAAGTTCAGCACCAGTTCGATGTAGGTTTCGTGGGCAATGCCGCTGGGCTGACCGGCATGGATGCCGCCGGCGGTGGAAACGATGATCACCTTCTTGCCGCCCGCCAGGCCTTCCGGGCCATTTTCGGTGTAGCGGAAAGTCTTGCCGGCCACGGCGATGCGGTCGATCCATGCCTTCAGCTGGCTGGGGATGGAGAAGTTGTACATCGGCGCACCGATGACGATGGCGTCGGCGCCGAGGAACTCCTCAATGCTCTTCTCGCCCAGTTCGGCTTCGTGCTTCTGCGCGGCGTCACGCAGCTCGGCCGGCGTACCAGCGGCCACCAGGCTGGCGGACGACAGGTGGCTGATGGCGTCAGCGGCCAGGTCGCGGTAGGTCACTTCAACGCCCGGCTCGGCGGCGGCCCAGGCGGCGACCAGTTCGGCGCTCAGTTGGCGGGAGGCGGAGTTGTCGCCGAGGATGCTCGAGTCGATGTGCAGCAGTTTCATGTGTGTTCTCCAAGCGGATGGGCCAAACGTGTTGGCGGAGGAATTCGTCGTTGGAGGCAAGACTACGCATGTAGCCAATCTTCGATAAGTCGGCAAGAATGCAATAATTCGTCTCACCAGCAGGACAATCCAATGCAGGACCTCAATGACCTCTTCTATTTCGCCAAAGTGGTGGAGGCCGGCGGATTCGCCGCCGCTGGGCGCCTCCTGGGGCTTCCGAAGTCCCGGCTATCGCGGCGTGTGGCCGAACTGGAAGCACGCCTGGATGTGCGCCTGCTGCAACGCACTACGCGCAAGCTGGCGCTCACCGACCTGGGCGAGCGCTATTACCGGCACTGCCAGGCGATGCTGGTGGAAGCCGAAATGGCCGATGAAGTCGCCGCCCAGTTGAGCGCCGAACCCCGCGGGCGAGTGAAACTGTCGTGCCCGGTAGCATTGGCGGAAACCTCGCTAAACGAGATGCTGCCGGGGTTCCTCGCCGCCTACCCGCAGGTGAACCTGGAGCTGATGCTGACCAACCGCCGAGTCGATCTGCTCAACGAAAGCATCGATGTCGCACTCCGCGTGCGGGCGCCTGGCGATGAGGACCTGTCGCTGATCTCGCGGCGGTTGCGCCTGGCGAAGACCGCGCTGGTGGCTGCGCCCTCGCTGCTCCAGGGCGCCACGTTGCGCACCCCGGAGGACCTGGCCAACCTCCCCGTCCTTGGCGCCATCGACAACGACCGCCGAGTGCACATGAAGCTGAGCGGACCACAGGGCGACGTGCGGGAAGTGGCGCTGGAGGCGCGTCTTGCGGTGGAAGACTTCAACCTTCGCAAGAACGTCGCGCTGGCCGGGCTGGGTGTCACCCTGTTGCCCCTGCACTACTGCACGCAGGAACTGGAGGACGGCCGGCTGGTGCGCGTACTGCCCGCGTGGAGCGAGCCGGAAGCCTACCTGCAGGCTGTGTACCCGCATCGACGCGGCATCCTGCCTGCGGTGCGGGCGCTGCTCGATTACCTGGAGGAAGGCTTCTCGAAGGACGACTGGCCGGTCTGAAGCCGGCCTTCACGCGGAGGGCGCGCCCAGCCCCATCAGTGAGCCGATCCAGCCCAGCAGCCGGCCGCCGCTGAGCCAGTCGATCCAGAACAGCTGGTGCAGCACGACGATGGCCCAGAACACCAACTGGAACGACACCTTGCGCGTCTTGTGGCGGAACACCTGCTGGGCCAGGAACGCGCCCGGCCAGCCGCCGAGCAGTTCCAGCAGGTGCAGGCTCTGTTCGGGAGTGCGCCAGTCGTTGCGCTCCGCACTGCGCTTGTCGCGCCAGTAGGCGAGGAAGGCCAGAGCGCTGAAGACCGGATAGAGCAGCAGGAACCAGACGACGTAACTGTCTTTCAGCCAGATCACCGAGCCAATGACGGGCAACACCAGCAGCGCCGCCAGGATCACCAGCGCGCGCCCAACCGAACGCTTCGGCGCACTGGGGAAGGCAACTTCACGGCCGCTGCGAACGCGCTCACGGGTGACGGTGGTGGTGGGCTTGCGGCGAATCGCCGGGGTGTCGATAGCCAGCCCTGCAAGGCGCGCGTGGGCGGCCCGGGGGCGGCCGTCCTTGCCAACGCCTTCGATGTAGGAGACCGGGTCACCCGCTTCCGGGCGGCGATCTCCACGGAAGTCGGAAATATGCAGGAAGACTTCCTTGCCACCGGACTGAGGGCGGATGAAACCGAAGCCCTTGTCGTCGTCCCAGCGGCTGATGGTGCCGTTCTTTTCCACGTTCACTCGCTAATCGGATCAGGGTTTGACGCTGCTCCAGTCGATCAGGGCGAACTGCCAGGTCGCCAGGATCAGCAGGCCGAACACGATACGGTACCAGGCGAAGGCCGCATAGCTGTGGTTGGCGATGAACTTGAGCAGCCCGCGCACGGCGATCATGGCGAAGATGAACGAGGTGACGAAGCCGATGGCGAATACCGGCAGGTCCGACGGCTGGAAGATATCGCGGTACTTGTAGCCCGAATACACCGCAGCACCGACCATCGTCGGCATGGCCAGGAAGAACGAGAACTCGGTGGCCGCCTTGCGCGACAGGCCGAACAGCAGGCCGCCGATGATGGTGGCACCGGAGCGTGAAGTGCCGGGAATCAGCGCCAGGCACTGGCAGCAGCCGATCTTCAGCGCCTGCTTCCAGCTCATGTCGTCGACGGTTTCGGCATTGGCCACGTGCTGGCGCTTCTCGGCCCAGAGCATGATGAAACCACCCACCACCAGCGCCACGGCCACGGTGACGGGATTGAACAGGTAATGGTGGATGTAATCGGCGAAGGCCACGCCCAGCACGACCGCCGGGAAGAAGGCGATCAGCAGGTTGACGGTGAAGCGTTGCGCCCTGGGCTGGGTCGGCAGGCCACAGACGATATCGAGGATCTTGCGGCGGAACTCCCAGACCACCGCGAGAATGGCCGCCAGCTGAATGATGATGTTGAAGGCTTCGGCGCGTTCGCCGCCAAAGCCGATGAGGTCTGCCACGATGATCTGGTGGCCGGTGCTGGAGATCGGCAGGAATTCGGTAAGCCCTTCGACGACGCCAAGAATGAAGGCCTGAAAGGCACTCCACAGATCCATATTTCTTCCCCCGCGAGGCACGCGTGCTCGCATGTTTCTAATGGTTTTGTTCCGCTGCCTGCTCCTGGCGCGCTAGCGCCGCAGCGGCGTCGGCATGCTAATGCATTGGCCGAATGACGCTACGAAATTCACAAAAATTTCTCTAATTCGGCACCGACAGCGAAGGCGTTGGCGCTTCGGCAGAATCGCTCTGCGTTCTCTCGCCAGGCAGATGCAGACAACCGCGATCCCGGCCGGTTCGCGCCATCATGCAAAATGCCTAATCCATTGAAAAGCCTGCAGTACTCAAGTACCAAAAAGCCTACATATCCCCTGTCGGTGTTACCCAGGCGAAACACTCGAATCGCCGCAAACGCCAGCCGGCTGCACTTCGCCCTGCCCCGCCCAATGTTATGTATCAGGCGCGCAACAGAATTCGCCACTGCCGGGAGATGAGCCCCAATCCAGGGGTCGCGCCAGTCTTTCGTACGCGCGTGCTGTATCGATACGGAAACAGGCGCCCCGTGATGGCTCGCATGGCGTAACGCCATGTCATTGATTCTCAATAGCTGATCAAAAGCGGCACGCCCCCTGCTCCGCCTTGGTACCGCTGGTTAGGGCTCAGCGCACCAAGAAGGAACCGCCATCATGGGGAACATCGACTCACGGATAGTCGGCATTCTCGCCACGCTCGCTTGCGGCGCGGCCAGCGTCCCATTGTGCCCGCTGGTACAGGCTGGCGACGGCACCATCGTCCTGCAACGCCAGGTGCAGCCACGCGTTGCCACTCGGCCGACCGACATCCCCGACCCACACCCGATCACCGTCAACCCGAACATCTCCGAGCAGGTCGTGCGCCAGACCGGCAACGCCGAACTCAGTGACAGCGATTTCGCTGGCGTCACCAGCGGCTCGAGCCTGCAGCGGCACATCATGCCCGGCGGCCAGCTGGTGGGCATGGACAATGGCAGCAACCAGTCTCTCAACGGAAACGGCATGGGCGTCGGCGCGGCCGGCGGCGGTGCCGGCATCTCCAACTCGGTGAACCGTACCGTCCAGCAAGGACTCTCTCCCCTGCGCATGCTGACGGGGGACCGCTGAGATGAACCTCCCCCTGCTCGCTCTCCCGCTGTTCCTGTGCAGCGTCCCGGCCCTGGCGGCCGACCCATCCTCGGTGAACAACGCCACCATCGACAGCGCCGTGCGCAATTACAGCGGCGTCGCCAGCGTGAACCAGGCCGCCGGCGACGCCCAGCAGCAGGCCAACGGCCGGGCAATTGCCATCGGCAGTAACGCCCAGGCCTCCACCCAGTTCCGGCAGACGGTCAACGCTTTCGTCGATCCGAGCCAGGCAGCGGCCGCCAGCATCACCGGCAACGCCTTCACCAATGGCAACGGCGCACTGGGTGTGAACCAGGCCGCCGGGGCAGCCAACCAGCAAGTGAACGCCATGCGGATCAGCGTCAGTGCCATTCCGCAGAACGTCGATGACAGCGTGCTTTCCCAGCAGAACGTTGCGCTGCCAATGAACTCAGGCTCGGTGGACACCACCACGGGTAGCCGGCAGGTCGTCACCAGCGACCAGGCCTTTGCCGGCAGCCGGGGTGTCGTCCAGATGAGTCAGAGCGCCGGGGTCGGCAATCGTATTGCCAACACCCTGAGCATCCGGGTCGCGGATTGACCCACGCCAACTCCTAAAACACTAAGCACGCCAACAAGCAAGGAGATACACCATGAAACCGACAATGGCTCTCAAGCCACTGGTTTTCGCCGTCGCAGCGGTCATGGCTGTAGCAGTGCACGCGGATAACCGTAACAACAACGGACATGGTCACGGCCACGATAACGGCCACGGTCATGAACAACATCAACCCAAAACGCCGTATGACCCCTACCAGGACCGGCGGATCGACGCAGGCGCCAGCGCAGACGTCAAGGACACCCAGGAAAGCAGCGAAAATACCGTCGTCAACATGGGCACCAAGAACACCGGCAACGTAGACGGATCGCTTGGGGAAGCGTCCGGCAACGTCGGTGTCAACGTGGCCGGCGGTGATATGAACCAACAGGCCAATGCTGCCGCCCTGGCGACCGCGGATGAAAAATTCATCTTCGGCTACGCCCACGCCTCGACTGACGTCACCCAGAACAACACCGGCAACACCGCCTGGAACTTCTCCACCGCCAACAAGGCGACGCTGAGCAATTCGGCGAACGGCGCCTCGGGCAACATCGGCATCAACGTGACCGCCGGCAACTACAACCAACAGAAAAACGACATGGCTGCGGCCGTCTCCGGTGGCGCCACTGCCGAATCCTCCAGCAGCGCGACTCAGACCTCATCGGGCAACACGGTCGGCAACGTGGCCTTCCTGACCTACGACAAGGAAACCCTGAAGTCCGAGTTCAAGGCCACGGGTACCTACAAAGGAGCCGGTACCGGGTATGTGGTCGACGAGTCCGGCTACGGTGGTCACAACAACGACAGCCGCAACAGTGGCGGCGGCAGCAAGACCGACAAGGATCCGCTGTTCTTCGTCGAGGCCGGCACCATCGACCTCAAAGGACAGGCGACCTATCAGGTCCTGGTTCCCACTGGCTGGAAGGACCCGGTCAAGAACGACGCCAACCTGACCAATTCGCTGAACAACGCGTCGGGTAACGTCGGGGCCAACATCGCTGCCGGTGTCGGCAACCAGCAGAGCAACTCGCTGTCCATCGCCGCAGGCTGCAAATCCTGCCTGTAAGCGATACGGCGTAGTCCCTGGAGGCTCCGGCAACGGAGCCTCCTTTCTCCTGAGCTGCCCCCAGGCGTCACGATCATGCGTACGTCCGCCCTGCTTTTGCTCGCCCTTTTCAGCCTCACGACGCAGGCCGCGCAACTGCCCTTCGCCATCCTTCCCGGCGGGACCATGGCCTACAAGCACGTCGAGAGCATCCGCGAGCGCAAGTTCAGCAACCTGGTTCAGCAGAAGACCGACTTCAGCTGCGGCGCTGCCGCACTGGCGACGATCCTCCGCCAGGCCTACGCGCTGGACGTGGACGAGGAATTCGTGATCAAGGGGATGCTGGTCCGGGCCGACCCGGAGCTGGTGCGTACGCAGGGATTCTCCATGCTGGACATGAAGACCTACCTCGAAGGCATTGGCATGCGCGCCCGCGGGTACCGAATCCCGGCCGCCTCTCTGGAGAAGCTGACGATCCCGGTGATAGTGCTGATGGATATCCGTGGCTACAAACACTTCGTCGTGATGCAACGTGCCTTCAAGGGCTACGTCTACATCGGCGACCCGGTGCTGGGCCACAAGCGCTTCACCCAGGAAGATTTTCTCAAAGGCTGGAACGGCATCATTTTCGCCGTCATCGGTCCGGGCTACCAACAGGCCAACGCGCTGATGAACCCGCCCGATCCACTGACGGCCAGGGACCGACTCAATGCCTTCCGCCCGGTCAAGGATGCAGAGCTCATGGAATTCGGATTCATCCAGAGCGACTTCCTCTGAGACCGCACAAGAACGGAAGGCAGGAATCCTTCCGGGGAGAACCCTAATGAAAGTGATCCCGCTGCTTGCCGCCACCTGCCTGGTGGCCTGCCTGCCCGCCCAGGCCGAGAGCGTCTTCCGGCCGATCGAACTCAAGGACCAGGAACTGGCCCAGCTTCGCGGCAAATACGTGATGCCGGGCCGGGTCATCAGCTTTGGCATCGTCATGAGCAGTACCTGGAAGAACGCCGTGGGCGACAACATCGGCGCCAGGGTCAGCATGCAGATCCAGGAATCCACCATCAAACCGCAGTTCTACGTCACCACCATCGACGAGAAAGGCAACGGCGCGACGCCGGCTGCCGGCACCGGAACCGTCAGCGGCGGCGCCGGACTCAACCAGACCCAGGGCGTCACCCAGAGCGTCCGTTCCGCAGGCGATTACAACACTGCGTCCAACAACGTCAGCATCGACGTGAAGGAAGCCGACCAGGCACCCGCCGTCGCCCAGCAAGGAACACCGCTCAACGGGGCGATCAGCGCCAGCAACGGCGCCGGCACCGTGAGCGTGACGCCGGGCAACGGCGGCATCCAGCTGGCGATCAACGCCAACGGCCAAGGCGCCAGCATGCAACAACTGGCCGCCGGCGGACTGCTCCAGGCCGCGCAGATGGTGGGTGGAAATAATGCCGTCAACAACCTGGCACAGCTCAACGTAGTCCTGAAAAACAACCTTCCGTCGACTGGCGTGCTGGACTGCAATCTCGACCAACTCAAAGGGCTTCGCACCATGGGTATGTGATCTACGCTCCAGTGCGACTGTGAGGTCCAACCTATACGTCAAGGACAGCGCGCCATGCACCGATCGCTAACGCTAGGAACTGCAATCTGTGTATCCGCATTACTCCCCTCGGGCTTCGCCGCTGCGGCGACCGAAGCCGAGGTGGAGGCGTTGAAACAGGAGCTGCTGGAGCTCAAGCAGCGCTACGAAGCCCAGCAGAACGCCCTGATGGTGCTGGAGCAACGGGTCAGGCAGGTCGAGGAAGCGCCCGCCACCCCTGCCCAGCCCAAGCGCCTGGTCACTGCGACCGGCAAGCCGACACCGCCAGGAACCGGCAACACCGTGGCCTCCAGCGGCAGTTCCTACGGCGAATCGCTCAAGGACGATGCCAGCCCACCCAAGAGCGTGGAGAACCTCTACGACGAAGCGAGCGGCTTCTTCGGCAATGGCGCCTTCAGCTTCGAGACGGGCCTTACCTACACCCACTACGACACGAAGCAGCTGATCCTCAACGGCTTCCTCGCGCTGGACACGATCTTCCTGGGCAACATCGGCGTGGACAACATCAAGGCCGACAACTGGACCCTGGACCTGACCGCCCGCTACAACTGGAACAACCGCTGGCAGTTCGACATAAACGCTCCCGTGGTGTACCGCGAGAGCACCTTCGAGTCAGCCGGCGCCGGGAACTCCACGGCGCAATCCACCGACGAAACCGTCACCCGCGACCCGACCCTGGGCGACGTCAACGTCGGTATCGCCTACAAGTTCATGGACGAAACCGAGTCGCGCCCCGACGCGGTGGTCAGCCTGCGGATCAAGGCACCCACCGGCAAGGAGCCCTACGGCATCAAGCTCAAGCGCGCCTCGGACAACGACAACCTCAACGTGCCCGAGTCCCTGCCCACCGGCAATGGCGTCTGGTCCGTCACCCCCGGCATCTCGCTGGTCAAGACCGTGGACCCGGCCGTGCTGTTCGGCAGCTTCTCCTACACCTACAACCTCGAGGAATCCTTCGACGACATCAGCCCCACCGAGGGCGTGAAGCAGAAAGGCAAGGTCGATCTCGGCGACTGGTTCCAGATCGGTGCGGGCGTGGCCTTCGCCCTCAACGAGAAGACCAGCATGTCGTTTTCCTTCTCCGACCTGATCGCCCAGAAGAGCAAGATCAAGGCCGACGGCGGCGACTGGACCACCGTCACCGGCAGCGACGCCAATGCGGCGTACTTCAACTGGGGCCTGACCTACGCCTGGAGCCCCAACCTGACCATCGTGCCGAACCTGTCCATCGGCATCTCGCCGGATGCGCCGGATTTCAGCTTCAGCGTGAAATTCCCGTATTACTTCTGACGGCTCGGCTGTCCAAACGCAAAGGCCCCTGTTCGGGGCCTTTGTCATTCTGCGTCCGCAGGAGCGGACCTTGGGCGGTTTGCGAACAAGCTCGCTCCTACGAAAAGCAGCCCCTCGACGGTTCCGGCGCTAAAGGCTTCCAGAGAAATATCCGCACACGCCGAACGCCCCGTTCTGGAGGCCTCGTTGAAGCAAAGTTCCGGGGGTTGAGTGGCATGGATGCCGCGAGAGCTGCGATGGGTCAGGGATGGCCCTTCGCAGCGGGCTCCTGAAACTTCGTTTCAACGAGGGAATTTTTCGCCTAAGCGAAAAACCGGATGTCCGGGGCAAGACTTTTGGGTTCCTGGGAGGGCGGCTATCCGACGTTTGCCAAAAGGGACTCGCCCGAGGGGGGCGGAACGCGGAGGAAATGGGGAAGGCAGGCGGGACGAATCCGCGTCCGCCCGCCGTACCGGCCACCCCGCCCTAGCGCAACTGATGCTTGTGCAGCAAGCGATAGAACGTCGGCCGCGAAATACCCAGCATCCGCGCCGCCACGCTGAGGTTGTCGCCATGCCGGGCCAGCGCATCGCACATGGCCTGGCGCTCGGCGCCACGCTTGTACTCCTCCAGGGTCACCAGCGGCAGGTGCGCCGCGCGACCCTTCTCACGCTCCAGGCCCAGGTCGCGGGCCTCGATCTGTCGGCCCTCGGCCAGCACCAGGCCACGCCGAACCCGGTTCGCCAGCTCGC
The DNA here is from genome assembly GCF_057180225.1 of Pseudomonas sp. BB438. Taxonomy (NCBI): domain Bacteria; kingdom Pseudomonadati; phylum Pseudomonadota; class Gammaproteobacteria; order Pseudomonadales; family Pseudomonadaceae; genus Pseudomonas; species Pseudomonas sp. BB438. Next base: position 3,274,563 of record NZ_CM170001.1, on the reverse strand, counting down.
GCACGTTGCCCGGCCAACTGTGCTCGGCCATCGCCGCCAGGGCGTCGTCCGAGAAGCGCCGCGGACGGCGGCCGGTCTCGACGCTATACAGGTGGGCAAAATGATTGGCCAGCAGCGCCAGGTCACCATTGCGTTCGCGCAGCGGTGACGTGGACACCTGAAGGACATTGAGCCGGTAGTAGAGATCCTCGCGGAACTGCCCCGCACGAATCGCCTGCTCAAGGTCCACGTGGGTCGCCGCCAGCACCCGCACATCGACATCGATCGGCTGGCTGCCGCCAACACGCTCGATCTGCTTCTCCTGCAGCACCCGCAGGAGGTTAGCCTGCAGCTCCAGCGGCAGGTCGCCCACCTCGTCGAGGAACAGCGTGCCGCCGTTGGCCTGTTCGAAACGACCGATCTTGCGCTGGTGCGCCCCGGTGAACGCGCCCTTCTCGTGGCCGAACAGCTCCGACTGGATCAGCGCTTCCGGCATCGCGCCGCAGTTGATCGCCACGAACGGCCGTATCGCCCGGCGCGACTGGCGGTGCAGCGTGCGCGCCACCAGCTCCTTGCCGGTGCCGCTCTCGCCGCGGATCAGCACGGGCGACTCCGTCGGCGCGAACTTCGCCAGCAGCTTGCGCAGCTCGCGCACGTCGCGGCTTTCGCCCAACAGCTCGTGTTCGTGCTCATCGCTGTGCACGCTGCCGCGCCCACGCAGGCGCGCCATGCCGAACGCGCGGCCGAGCGTGACCTGCACCCGCGCCACATCGAACGGCAAGGTATGGAAATCGAAGAACCACTCACTGACGAAATCGCCGACTTCATTGAGCGGCAAGCTGTCCGGGCTGAGCACGGCTATCCACTCCGTGCCGCTGCGGCTGATGAGTTCCTTGACGGACTCCCGGCGCTCTAGATGCCGGGGTTGCAGACGCAGCAGGCCGACATCGCAACCGCGATTGCTGGCATTGTCCAGCTCGCAACTGTCGACTTCCCACCCTGCTGCTCGTAGTCCGGGTAACAGCCTGCGGCAGTCGTCGCACGGATCGACCACCAGCAGGCGACGAAGATTCGTGGCTGCCTCGAGCATGCTCCCTTCCTTGGCGCCATTATTTTGAAAAACTTTATAAAACAGTCGGTTGGCGCTCCAATTTGTAACGCTAGCAATATATTGACGCAGCCCATCGACCGTTTTCCTATAAGGTCAATGCCGAATCGATCTCACCACCCGCGCCCGCGCCGCTTGACTTCCAGTCGCCGCACGAACTCCTCCAGTACCAACTTGTAGAGGTCGTCCCCCAGGTAGACATCCTCCACCCCGCAGTCGATGTTCGGGTTGTCGTTCACCTCGATCACCACCACCCGCTCACCGGCCTGTTTCAGATCCACGCCGTAGAGCCCGTCGCCGATCAGGTTGGCGGTTTTCACCGCCAGCTCCACGACCTTGCGTGGTGCCTCGTGGACGGCCATGGTGCGGAAATCTCCACTGACTTCCTGGGCATCCGGACTGTGGTCGTAGATCTGCCAGTGCCCCTTGGACATGAAATACTGGCAGGCGAATATCGGCTTCTGGTTCAAGACGCCGATCCGCCAGTCATATTCGGTATAGAAGAACTCCTGGGCGAGCAGCAGCACCGAGCGTTCGAACAGTTCGGCGCTGGCCTTGAGCAGTTCATCCTGGCTGGTCACCTTGATTACCCCGCGGGAAAAGCTGCCGTCGGGAATCTTCAGCACCAGCGGGAAGCCCAGGCGTTCGCCAACCTTCTCCAGTTCCTGCGGGTTGTCCTTGTAGAGGATTTCGGTGGCCGGCATGCCCAGCTTGTGGCTGCGCAGCAGGTCGGCCAGGTAGACCTTGTTGGTGCAGCGCAGGATCGATACCGGGTCGTCCATCACCACCATGCCCTCGCTCTCGGCCTTCTTGGCGAAGCGGTAGGTGTGGTCGCTGACGCTGGTGGTCTCGCGGATCAGCAGTGCGTCGTATTCGGCCAGGCGCGAGTAGTCCTTCTTCTCGATCAGCTCGACGTCGATGCCGAGGCTGCGGCCGATGCGGATGAAATTCTTCAGTGCCTTGCGATCGGACGGCGGGAAGGCTTCCTCCGGGTCGTGGAGGATCGCCAGATCATAGCGGTACTGCTTGCGCGAACGCGGCTTGCGCCAGATCTGCCGGCTGAAGCCATCCAGCGCGTTGGCGAACAGCTCCTCCTGGTCCTCGCGCAGCTTATGAATGTTCCCGGGCTTCACGCCTTCGATGTGCCAGCCCCGGTTCTTGCGAAACTCCACCAGCAGCATCGGGCACGGCAGCGCCTCGAACAGCTGGCGCCCAAGGTCCTGCAGCGGTTCGATATCGGTGCGGCCGAAATACAGGGTCAGCGTGAAGCCGTCGGTGCTGCCGTAGGGATGGTCGGCCAGCGCCTTGTCGAGGGTCTTCTCCAGGTCTTCCAGCGCCAGGCTGTAGAGTGACTTCTTCGCCAGCTCGCTGATGCTGCGCACCGACGGAATCACCTTGTGCCCGCGCGCCTCGGCCAGCAACGAGCAGTAGTAGCCGTGGCCGAGGTACTTGTAGTTGCGGCACAGGTTGATCACCTGCACGCGCTTGCCGTTGTCGTCGTCGATGGGCATCTCCAGGTATTCCTGGGCGGTGACCACATCGTCACTGGGGTAGTAGGACGCCCAGTCTTCCTTGCGTTCCACGATGATGAACAGCTTGCTCACGACACCTCCGAAGCCGGCTGGCGCGCTTGCCGCGCCCTGCCCCTGGGACAATACTGATTGAGCTTCGACCGCACGACGCTACGCCCGTTCGCAGCCAGCACCGGACACGGTGCGCCCCGCAGATTAACGAATGCTTACTCTATGAAACTCCAGTTCCGTGCCGCTTCAGCCGACGACCTGCAAGCCCTGGTCGAGATGGAAAACCGCTGTTTCGAACAGGATCGCCTGTCACGCCGCAACTTCCAGTGGATGATCACCCGCGCCCATGCCAGCCTCACCGTCGCCGAGTCGGACGGCCAACTGCTGGGCTACGCCCTGGTGCTGTTCCACCAGGGCACCTCGTTGGCACGCCTGTACTCCATCGCCGTGGACGAACGTGCCCGCGGTATCGGCCTGGGCCAGAAGCTGCTGGACCGCGCCGAGGTCGAAGCACTGGAGAACGACTGCGCCTACCTGCGCCTGGAAGTGCGTCCGGACAACCGGGGCGCCATCGCCCTCTACGAGCGCAACGGCTACCGCCCGTTCGCCACGGTGCGCGACTACTACGAGGACCATAGCGAAGCCCTGCGCTTCGAGAAGCGCATCCGCCACATCAACGAACGAACCCACCGCCACGTGCCCTATTACCGGCAGACCACCGAGTTCACCTGCGGGCCCTCGGCCCTGTTGATGGCGATGGGCGCGCTGGAGCCGGGGCGGCGCCTGGACCGCCGCGAGGAACTGCGCCTGTGGCGCGAGGCGACCACCATCTACATGACTGCCGGCCACGGCGGCTGCAGCCCGCAGGGCCTGGCGCTGGCGGCGCTGCAGCGGGGTTTCCGCGTACGCCTGCTGCTGTCGGAGGACGGCCCGCTGTTCCTCGATGGTGTGCGCAGCGAGGAAAAGCGCGAGGTGATGCGCCTGGTCCACGACGACTTCAGCGAGCGACTGGCGCAGAGCGACGTCGAGCAGTTGCTGGTCAACCAGTTGGACATCGAGGGCGCGCTGGAGGCCGGCGGCCAACCAATGGTGCTGATCAGCAGCTACCGGTTGACCCGCTCCAAGGCGCCGCACTGGGTGGTGGTCACTGACTGCGACGAGGATTTCGTCTATCTGCACGACCCGGACGTCGACCACAGCCAGCATCGCGAACCGCTGGACTGCCAGCACATCCCCGTGAGCCACGGCGAATTCGAGCAGATGAGCCGCTTCGGCCGCAGCAAGCTGCGCGCCGCGGTGATCCTCTATACGCGTGGCAGCTAACCGGCCAGCGCCTCGCCGCCGACCCGCAGCACCCCGGCGTCGATCGCCAGGTGCACCAGTTCGGCGTGGGACACCACCTGCAGCTTCTGCTTGAGCAAGGTGACGTGGTTGGAGACGGTCTTCGCACTGATGCACAGGTGCTCCGCCACCTGCCGCACCGGCAGGCCACGGGCGAGCATCACGAAGATTTCGAACTCGCGCTGGGTCATGCCTTGCAGGCGCGGATCCTGGCCGTCGGCGCCCTGCGGCTGACGGGCGAGCTGGGTGGCCAGCGGCTGCTCGATGTAGGCGTGGCCAGCCAGGATCCGCCGCACCGCCTCCACCAGCACCGCCGGCGACGCCCCCTTGGTGATGTAGCCCGCCGCGCCGGCATCCAGCGCCTGGCGCACCAGGGGCAACTCGTCGTGCATGCTGAAGAACAGTACCCGCAACTGCGGCAGGCGCTGACGCAGGCGGCGGGTGACTTCCAGCCCGCTGATGCCCGGCAGGCCGATGTCGAGAATGACCAGGCTCGGCACGCTTCGCTGAACGGCCTCCAGCGCGGCCTCGCCATCGGCGGCTTCGCTGACTTCCACCTCGGGGATTAACCCGCGCAGCAGCGAGGCGATGCCATCGCGCACCACGAAGTGATCGTCCACCAGCAGAATCTTCACGCGTGTTCTCCTTGCACCAGGCTCTCCGTCAACGGCATCCACAAGCGCAGGGCCAACCCGCCACCAGGACGCCGGCGCAAATGCAGCTCGCCCCCCAGGCAGCGGGCACGCTCGCGCATGGAGCGCATGCCGATGCCGGCCCGCGGCACGCCGTTGCAGCCCCGGCCATCGTCACGCACCCACAGGTACAGCCGATCGCTGCGCCGACGCAGCACCACACGCACATGGCGGGCACCGGCATGCCGGGCGACGTTGGTCAGCGCCTCCTGCAGCAGACGATAAAGATGTGCCTTGGCCACGCTCGGCAGCGCCGGCAGCTGGTCCAGGCGCAGGCGGCAGGTCAGGCCCTGGCTGGCCTGCCACTGTTCGATATGAAGGCGCAGCGCCTCTTCCAGGCTCACCCGTTCCAGTACAACCGGGTAGAGATCGCGTACCAGCGCGCGGAAACTTTCGTTGAGTCCCTGGCAGTGCTGCTCCAGCCGATCGAGGGTAGCGAAGCCGATGCCATCCTGGCTCTCCAGGCTGCGCAGCAGGAATACCTGGGCACGAATGCCCGCGAGGTATTGGCCGATGTCGTCGTGCAATGCCTGGGCAAGTTGCTGACGTTCACGCTCCTGTACCGCCAGCAGCGCGCGGGTCAGCTCGGCGTTCTCGCCGCAGGCGCGCTCCAGCGTCGCCGCCATGCCGTTGAAACCACTGGCCAGGCGCTGCGCCTCAGGCAGGGAATGATCCGGCAGGCGCACCTGGAACTGCCCGCGGGACACATCGTCCAGCGCGCCATGCAACTGCTCCACTACCCGCAAGCCACCCCGCACGGCCCAGCGGATCGCCAGCAGGCTGGCCAGCAACGAAACGCCAAACAACGCCAGCAGCTGCACCAGCGAATCGCGCACCTCGTCGAGTTCGTCGTGCGGGTCGAGGCTCAGCTGCACGCGGCGGCCATCGGCCAGCGTCAGTACGGTCGGCGCCGGCAGGTCGGGATACAGGCGCGCCACCAGCCATTCGTCCAACCCGGAGCGCGCCGCGGGCGCGGCAGCATCCAGCCAGTGCACGCGTACATGACGCAGGCCGGCGGTGAGGTCCGGGTCGAGGCTGGCCGGGTCGCGCTGCGCGGCTTCGCGCAGATAGTCGAGCACCCCGCGCGCCGCATCCATCTCGCGGCGCACGTCGTCGTTGCCCTGATGCACCAGCACCGCCAGGCACACCGCCGCCAGCAGGCCGAAGAAGAGCCCGACCAGCAGGTTGACCCGCCACAACGCCGACATCTAGGGCGCGCCGCGACAGGTCGTGAAACAGCCTACCGGGGTTGTGGGGGCACGCAGTTCCGCCGCCGGCAGGTAGCCGTTGCGGGTATAGAGAAAATCGAAACCGAACAGGCTGAGCATCAGCAGGATCGGCAGGACGAGAGTGACGGCGATACGCATGGCGACGCTCCTCTTCTGGTTCTTGTAGCGCCATCCTAGGACGCGGGCGCGGCGCGCAAACTACTACCTTGGTACTGCCCCAACCGGTACTTTCTGCATATTTGCCGCACCTCGGGCGCTTCCTATGCTGGCCGCACAAGAACTTGTCGACCCAGAAAAGGAGTCGCCCATGCGCCAGTTCGTCCTGCACGGGATGGCCTATCTGCTCGCGGTCGCCTGCGCCGCCTTGTTCAGCCTCGACGCCCGCGCTGAAGCAGCCCCCACCCTGGAGATTCGCATCGGCTACCTGGGCTACACGCCCGACCCCGGCCCACTGCTGTCCAACGTCATTCCCGAACCCACCGACGCCGGCCTGCGCGGCGCGGAGCTGGCGATCACCGACAGCAACAGCACCGGGCGCTTCCTCAAGCACCGCTACAGCCTGGAAGCCGCCAGCACCGATACGCCGGAAAAGCTCCTGGCAGAAGCCCGGCGCCTGCACGATGCCGGCCTGCGCCTGTTCGTGGTCAACGCCCCGGCCGACACGCTGCGCCAACTGGCCGCCGCGTTGCCGGACAGCCTGCTGTTCAACGCCGGCGCCGCCGATGACGAGCTGCGCGCCAGCCAGTGCTCCATGAATGTGCTGCACACCCTGCCCAGTCGGCTGATGCTGACCGACGCGCTCACCCAGTTCCTGGTACTGCGCAAGTGGACACGCTGGCTGCTGATCGTCGGCCAGCGCCCGGAAGATGCCGCCTACGCCAATGCCCTGCGCCGTTCGGCCAAGCGCTTCGGCGCGACGATCGTCGAGGAGAAACCCTTCACCTTCGACAACGACCAGCGCCGCAGCGCCCAGGCCGACATGGCGCTGTTCACCCAGTCCAGCGCGGACTACGACGCCGTGCTGGTGGCCGACGAGCACGGCGACTTCGGCGAGTACGTGCCCTACAACACCTGGCTGCCGCGCCCGGTGGCCGGCACCCAGGGGCTGGTCGCCACTGGCTGGCACAAGACCGTGGAAACCTATGGCGCGGCGCAGTTGCAGAAGCGCTTCGAGGAACACGCCGGGCGCTGGATGAACGATCGCGACTTCGCCGCCTGGATCGCCGTGCGCAGCATCGCCAGCGCGGTCACTCGCCTGCGTGATGCCGACCCGATGGCGATCCGCACGCTATCGCTGTCCCCCGACCTGCCGCTGGACGGTTTCAAGGGCTACAAGCTCGGCTTCCGACCCTGGGACGGCCAGCTGCGCCAACCGATCCCACTGGTACAACCGCGCGCACTGGTCAGTACTTCGCCACAGGAAGGCTTCCTGCACCCCGCCAGCGAACTCGACAGCCTCGGCCTCGATGCACCGGAAAGCCAGTGCCACCTTGCTGAAGCCACGCCATAAGAAGAACGCCCATGAGGACCCTGCCCATGCCCCGCCTGCTTGCCCTCTCCTGCCTGAGCCTCGCCCTCGGGCTGGTGCCTGCGGCCTTCGCCGCCACCGCCTATGTGTCCAACGAGAAGGACAACAACCTCAGCGTCATCGACCTGGACACGATGACCGTCACCGGCACTATCGACACCGGCAAGCGCCCGCGCGGGCTGGCGCTGTCCCATGACAACAAGCTGCTGTATATCTGCGCGAGCGATTCGGACACCGTGCAGGTGCTGGACCTCGCCACCCGCAAGATCATCAAGCAGTTGCCGTCGGGCGCCGACCCCGAGCAGTTCGCCCTGCACCCCAATGACCGCTGGCTGTATGTCTCCAACGAGGACGATGCGCTGGTCACCGTGGTCGATACGCAGACGGCCCAGGTACTCGGGCAGATCGACGTAGGCGTCGAGCCCGAAGGCATGGCGGTGAGCCCGGACGGCAAGTGGGCGGTGAACACCAGCGAGACCACCAACATGCTGCACTGGATCGACACATCGACCCAGACGCTGGTGGACAGCACCCTGGTGGACCAGCGCCCGCGCCATGCCGAGTTCACCCACGATGGCTCGCAGGTCTGGGTTTCCGCGGAAATCGGCGGCACCGTCAGCGTGGTCGACACCGCCAGCCGCAAGATCCTCAAGACCCTGCGTTTCGCGATCAAGGGCGTGCACCCGGACAAGGTGCAGCCGGTGGGCGTGCAACTGACGCGGGATGGCAAGTACGCCTTCGTCGCCCTCGGCCCGGCCAATCATGTGGCGGTCGTGGATGCGAAGACCTTCGAAGTCCTCGACTACCTGCTGGTGGGCCGCCGCGTCTGGCACCTGGCGTTCACCCCGGACGAGAAGACCCTGCTGGCCACCAATGGCGTCAGCGGCGACGTCTCGGTGATCGATGTCGACTCGCGCAAGGTCACCCGGTCCATCAAGGTCGGCCGCTACCCCTGGGGCGTGGTGGTGACGCCATGAACGCCCTGACAGTGACAGGGCTCGGCTTCTCCTACGGCGCGCGGCGCGCCCTCGACGGCCTGGAGTTCGTACTGCCTGCCGGGCGCTTCACCGCGTTACTCGGGCCCAACGGTGCCGGCAAGTCCACCCTGATCGCCCTGCTCACCCGTCTCTACGACCTGCAGCAGGGCGAGATCGACGTACTCGGCTGCAGCTTGCGCCGCCAGCCGCGCCTGGCACTGCGGGAGCTGGGCGTGGTGTTCCAGCAGAGCACCCTGGACCTGGACCTCAGCGTGGAGCAGAACCTGCGCTACCACGCCGCCCTGCACGGCCTGCCGCGCAGCGTGGCAAACGAGCGGATCGACGCCGAACTGGGCCGCCAGCAGTTGCACGAGCGACGCCGCGACAAGGTTCGCGCGCTCAACGGCGGTCACCGCCGCCGTGTGGAAATCGCCCGCGCCCTGCTGCATCGCCCTCGCCTGCTGCTGCTCGACGAAGCCAGCGTCGGCCTCGACCCGGCAGCGCGCCAGGCACTCAACGAACATGTGCGCCGACTGTGCCGCGAGGATGGCCTGGCAGTGCTCTGGACCACCCACCTGCTCGATGAGGTGCGCGACGACGACGCGCTGCTGGTGCTCGATCGGGGTCGGCTGGTCGCCCGTGGCGAGGCCCGGGATATCTGCGCGCCGGATGCCGGCAACCTGGAACGCACCTTCGACCGCCTGACCCGCCTGGAGGCCTGCGCATGAGCGCCGTGGAACACCCGCGCTTCGGGCCAGCGGCCTACTGGCAGTGCCTGCGCGGCATCGTCGTGCGCGAATGCCTGCGCTTCGTCCTGCAGCGTTCGCGCTTCCTCAGCGCGCTCGTGCGTCCGCTGCTCTGGCTGCTGGTGTTCGCTGCAGGCTTTCGCGCCGCGTTGGGCATCTCGATCATCGAGCCGTACGACACCTACGTCACCTACGAGACCTACATCGTACCGGGGCTGTGCTGCATGATCCTGCTGTTCAACGGCATGCAGGGTTCGCTGTCGATGGTCTACGACCGCGAGATGGGCAGCATGCGCGTGCTGCTGACCAGCCCGCTGCCCCGGGCTTTCCTGCTGGCCAGCAAGCTGCTGGCCACCGCGCTGGTGTCGTTGCTGCAGGTCTACGCCTTTCTGCTCATCGCCTGGCTCTACGGCGTGCAGCCGCCGCCGTCGGGCCTGGTCACGGCGCTGCCGGCGCTGTTGCTCGCCGCCCTGCTGCTGGGAGCGCTGGGGCTGCTGCTGTCCAACGGCATCCGCCAGCTGGAGAACTTCGCCGGGGTGATGAATTTCGTCATCTTCCCGCTGTTCTTTCTCTCCTCCGCGCTCTACCCGCTGTGGAAGATGCGCGAGGCGAGCCAATGGCTCTACTGGCTGTGCGCGCTGAATCCCTTCAGCCACGCCGTCGAACTGGTGCGTTTCGCCCTCTACGAGCGCTTCAACCTGCTGGCCACCGGCGTCTGCCTGGGCCTGACGCTGCTTTTCGCCGCGCTCGCGGTGCTGACCTTCAACCCGCAGCACGCCGCCCTGCGCAAGAGGTAAAGCCTACTACTTTGGTACCGGTTTGCCCCTCCGGACGTCGAATTTCCAAAGCCGCACAGCCGGCATCTAATGGCCACTACAAGAAGAACGAATAGAGATACCGCCATGCCTCGCCTTGCTCCTGTCCTGCCCGGCTGCCTGGCCGCGTGCCTGCTCAGCCTTGTCCTCTGGCTCCCGACTGCGCAGGCCGAAGAGCCGCCGCTGTTTTCCGCCGACGGTTACCGCCAGACCCAGTACCGCAGCCCGACGCCCCCTTCCGCCGACCACGCCACCACCCTCGATACCCCGGCCCTGCAGGCGTTGCTCAAGCGCGAGCCAAAGACCCGCCTGGTGGACGTCTACCGCCGCACCTTTCTCAATGGCCAATTCATCGAGGATGAAAAGCACCGCAACCTGCCTGGCAGCCTGTGGCTGGCCAACGTCGGCACCGGCACCCTGGAGCCGCAGTGGCAAGCCTATCTGGAGCAGAACCTCTCCCGTCTTACCGAGGGCGATGCCACACGCCCACTGGTGTTCTATTGCCGCTCCGACTGCTGGATGAGCTGGAACGCCATCCGCCGCGCACATGCGCTGGGCTACGCCAGCCTCTACTGGTACCGTGACGGTATCGATGCCTGGGAACAGGCCGGACTGCCCCTGCAGGACGCCCAGCCGCAACCCCTGAAGTAATTTGCGATCACCGCCCATAACGACAACAACGAGGTGCAGGCCATGTACAAGATCCTGATCGCCGACGATCACCCGCTGTTCCGCGAAGCCATCCACAATGTCATCGCCGACGGCTTCCCCGGCAGCGAAGTGATGGAGACCGCCGACCTCGACAGCGCCCTGGGCCTGACCCAGGAACACGACGATCTCGACCTCATCCTGCTCGACCTGAACATGCCCGGCATGCATGGCCTCAACGGCCTGATGAGCCTGCGCAACGAGGCGCCGACCATTCCGGTGGTGATCGTCTCCGCGGAGCAGGACAAGCAGGTCGTCCTGCAGGCCATCACTTACGGCGCCGTGGGTTTCATCACCAAGTCCTCGCCGCGCGTACAGATGACCGAGGCCATCGAGCAGATCCTCAACGGCAATGTCTACCTGCCGTCGGACATCATCCGCACGCAGAAATCCTCGCCGCGCCGCAGCGGCCAGGACGACCACAGCATCCCGCCGGAACTGCTGCAGGCGCTGACCCGCAAGCAACTGCTGGTGCTGGAGCGGATGACCAAGGGCGAATCCAACAAGCAGATCGCCTACAACCTGGAGATCGCCGAAACCACGGTGAAGGCCCACGTCTCCGCCATCCTGCGCAAACTGAAGGTGCACAACCGCGTGCAGGCCATCCTCTGCGCAAGCGATATCGACTTCACGGCCTACCTTCGTCGCTGAGCCCTCAATCCTCCGTGCTGCCGAGACCGCTACCGGGAACCACTCGATGCCCTCCACCCGCACCCTGAGCCTCACCGGCCTGGCGATGATCGCCTTCGCCGGCAATTCCATTCTCTGTCGCCTGGCCCTGAAGGCCACCAGCATCGACGCGGTGAGCTTTACCGGCATCCGCATCGTCTCCGGCGCCCTGATGCTCACCCTGCTGCTGAAACTGCGCCGCCGCGTTGCCAGCGAAGGCGGCAACTGGCGTGCGGCGGCGGCGCTGTTCGTCTACGCCGCGGCCTTCTCCTATGCCTATGTGCAGCTGGATGCCGGTACCGGCGCGCTGCTGCTGTTCGGCGCGGTCCAGGTCACCATGCTGCTGGTAGGCCTGCTGCGCGGTGAGCGCCTGCACGGGCAGGCACTGGTGGGATTCCTGCTGGCCCTGGGTGGCCTGCTGGCCCAACTGCTGCCCAGTGCCAGTGCTCCGCCGCTGGTTGGCGCACTGCTGATGCTGTTGTCCGGCGTGGCCTGGGGGTTGTACTCGCTGCTCGGACGCAAGGGCAGCGACCCGCTGGCAATCAGCGCTGGCAACTTCGTCCGGGCCATTGCCTTTGCGGGCTTGCTGGCGGTGTTCTTCCATTCCGGCCTGCGGGTGGACACGCTGGGCATCGTCTATGCCGTGCTGTCCGGCGCGGCGGCCTCGGGGATCGGCTATGCGATCTGGTACAGCGCGCTGCCGGGATTGTCTGCCATCCAGGGCGCGTCGGTGCAACTGAGCGTGCCGATCCTCGCCGCCCTCTCCGGCGCCGTGCTGCTGGGCGAAGCGATCAGCCTGCGCCTGGCACTGGTGTCGCTGGCGGTACTGGGCGGCATCGCGCTGATCCTGCTGGCCAAGGTCCGCGCTCCCGTCGCTCAGCGCGCCTGATCTTCTGCGGTTCCGAACAACGGAGCCCCCCTGCAAAAACGGGCCATGCGTGCGATCGCGGGCATGGCCCGCTCGTACGTCAGCTCCACAGCGCCGCAGCGCGCTTCAGTGGGCGCCATCGATCAGGTGACACAGCGCCGTCTTCAGCTTCATCGGCCGCACCGGCTTGTGCATCAGCGTGTGCCCCAGCTCGCGGACCTGCTGCTTCAGCTCGTTGCTGTAGTTCGCGGTGATCATCAGCGCCGGCAGCGGCGTGCCACGGCGAGCGTTGATCGAGGCGACCGCATCGACTCCGTTCAGCCCGTCATCGAGGTGGTAATCGACGATCAGCAAGTCCGACTCGGCATGGAAATTGTCCACCTGCCGCGCCAGGTCCTCTTCCGACAGCGCTGTCACCACCTGGCATCCCCAGGTTTCCAGCAGCGTGCGCATGCCGGCGCAGATCGAGGCGTCGTTATCCAGCACCCACACACGCGAACCGCGCAGGCGCTCCACCAGATCGTCGGCGGTGCGCTCCGGTTCCGGCGCGCTGCGCGCCACACGGCGTGCCAGCGGGACCTCGATGGCGAAACACGAGCCCTTGCCCGGCACCGACTCCACCTGGATGCGATGGCCGAGCATGCGCGCGATCTTCTCGACGATAGCCAGGCCCAGGCCCAATCCGCGGTCCTGGTGGAAGCGCTGCACATCGCCGCGCTTGAACTCCTGGAATATCTCGCCGAGCTTGTCGGCGGCGATGCCCACGCCCGTGTCCCAGACCTCGATCCACAGGCTGTGCCGGCGTCGCCGGCAGCCCAGCAGCACGCGGCCGGACGGCGTGTAGCGGATGGCATTGGTCAGCAGGTTGCGCAGGATCCGCGCCAGCAGCTGGATATCGCTGCGCACCTGCGCGCCGCAGGGCACGAAGTCCAGCACCAGGCCTTCGCTGGCGGCTACCTGGCGGTACTCCGCGGCGAGGTTGCCGAGCAGCTCGTTGACATCGAACGAGGCGATGTCCGGCTTGATCACCCCGGCATCCAGCTTGGAAATGTCCACCAGGGTGCCCAGCAGCGTCTCCACGTCCTCCAGCGACTGGCTGATGTTGCGCACCAGCGCTTCGCCACTGCGCTCCTGCAGCGCGCTGGTGAACAACCGCGCAGCGTTCAGCGGTTGCAGCAGGTCGTGGCTGACCGCCGCGAGGAACTTGGTCTTCGACAGGTTGGCCTGCTCCGCCTCGCGCTTGGCCTCGCGCAGGCGCCCCTCGACCTGGCTGCGCTCGTCGATCTCGCGCTTGAGCTGGTCGTTCAGACTGGTCAGCTCCGCGGTGCGTTCGCGCACCCGCTGCTCGAGGTTCTGGTAGGCCTGGTGCAGCGCCTCGGCAGTGCGGCGGCGCTCGGTGATGTCGCGAATCAGCACGAACAGCCCGCTCACCGTGCCGTCGGCCTGACGATTCGGCACGTAGGAGCGCTGCATGTAGCGTTCCTGCCCGGCGAGGTTGGTCTCGGCGATCTCGAAGGTCACGCTCTCGCCCGACAGCGCACGCTCGAAGTACGGCTCCAGGCGCTGGCAATGCTCGGCGCTGTGCACCTCGCGCAGGTTGCGCCCGAGCATCGAGCCGCTGGGCCAGCGGTACCACTCCTCGTAGACCTTGTTGGTGAAGTCGTAGTCCAGGTCGGCGGTCAGGTAGGCGATCAGCGCCGGCACCTGGTCGGTGATCAGGCGAATCCAGCGTTCGCTTTCGCGCAGCGCCTCGGCATGCCGGTAGCGCTCGGTGATATCGGTGAAGGTGTTGACGAAGCCGCCGGTGGGCAGCGCGTGGGTGCGGATCTCCAGCATGCGCCCGTCGAACAGGCGTTGTTCGATCACCCCTTCCGCCTCGCCCTTGCGCGGCCGGCTGCGTGGGGTCAGCAGCGGCAGTTCGCTGTCCGCCATGACGTCGGCGAAGGGCCGGTGCGCCTCGATCGGCGCCAGCCCACAGAGTTCGAGGAAGCGCCGGTTCCACAATTCCAGCGCGCCGTCCGCGCCAACCATGGCGACGCCCTGGGACAGGTTGTCCACGGCACGCTGCAACAGGTGCGACTTCTGCGCCACCGCCTGCTCGCGGCGGGCCATTTCGCTCTGTTTGATCTCGGTGATGTCGCTGTAGAGCACCACCAGTCCGCCGTCGCGAGTCGGCCGCTCGGTGACGCGGACCCAGCGGTCGTTGCGCAGCCGATACAGGGTGTGCTCATCGTCGCTGCTGCGCTGTTCCTCGACGATCAGCCCGCTGCTCTGCGCCAGCCGCCGAACCTCGGTGAGCCGCGTACCGGCGCCGACGCGGGCACGGGTCTGCGCCCAGAACGCGCGGAAGCGTTCGTTGTAGAGGACGATGCGCTGCTGCGGATCAAACAGCACGAAGGCGTCGGAGATGCTCTCGACAGCGTCCAGCAGGTGCTGGTGCGCAGTCTCCGCGCGCAGGCGCGCGTCACTGAGCAGCTGGTTGCTGGACTTGAGCTCGACCATCGCCTCACTGAGCGCATCGGTGCGCTCGCGCACCTGCTCGGCGAGCACGACCGAGTGCTGGAAGGCGCCATAGGCGTTGTCGCCGCGCGAGGTCGCCGATTCGACTCGCTCGATCAGCGCCGCGTTGATCCGCTGCAGTTTGCGATTGTCGCGCTCCAGCTCGTCGATGCGCGCGCGCAGTTCAGCGTCCGGCGTTGCCCCGAGGACGGCCAATGGCGACACCGGTGAAGGTCTGGTTGATATGCATGCCATTGAACTGCTCTCCGTAGGTGTTGAAGCCAATCACCTGCTGGCTTCGGAGAAACTCGGCGGTGGGTTCGGTATCGCCGGCCACTTCCAGCTCCAGGCGGCGCAGGAAGCAGTCGCAGCCGATGGTCAGCAATGGCGGGCCGAGCCGTTCGTGCAAGCGCTGGAATTGCGCCTGCAGCCCCGGCAACAGCGGGCCGGTGCTCATGGCGGTGAGGACGATGCCGTTCTCCACCGCGCAGTAGAAGGTCAGGCTGAGGTCATCGTTGATCTGCTGGATGGAACGCACGTAGTACTGGTCGCGCACCCGCACCGCCAGCGGGTGCGCCGGGAACAGCGAGAAGTCCAGCTGCTCCAGCGGCACCCCGACCAGGCGGGCAAACTCCAGCGCAGCCGGCTCGGCGTTGAGCTCAAGCACCCGGCGGCTGTCGCTGTCGGCGCGGGTGACCACCAGCTTCTCCTCGCTGGGCAGCACGTGGTGGGTGGTGAACACCTCGAAGTCCAGCCAGGTGTTGAACAGCACCACCACTGCCGCGCCGGTGTGGAACTGGCCCTGGTAGTAGACGTGGGTGTGGGTCAGGTGGTTGTCGTCGCCGGCCGATCCGCCGAAATGCGGAATGGCCCCGAGCGCGGCACTGAGCGCGGCGAGCACCACTTCCTCGCGGCTGGAGAGGCCGTCGAGCAGGGTCAGGGCGAAACTGTGGTCCTTGATCGGCGCCAGCCCGGCACTGCGGCAGTCCGCCACCAGGGATTCGACCATCTGCTGCGCGTCGATCAGGCTGAAGCGCTCCATCTCGTCCACTAGCGCGCAGGAGACGGCGAAGCTGCGCAGGTCAAAGCCCACGGCGGTGACGCAACCACGCCCGTAGCCCTGCGGGGTGATCTCCCCGGCGGTGGTGCAGCCGGCCAGGTCGATGCCGCCGAAATACTGCTCCAGCGCGGCGGCGAGTGCCGGCAGGTCGTATTCGGCGGAACAGAAGAACAGCACGAAGCCGAGGTTGGGGTGAATCAGCTGGCGCGCCAGGTCCTGGGCAACCGCCTCGACGTCGCGGGCGCTGGACATCCCGCGAACGACTCCTTGTGTTTCGTGCATGGCGTACGCCCAGTCAGGCTATCGACGCTGGCATTCTACGAAGCGGCCAGGGCACGACCCATGCTACTTGGGTCGCGGCGGGTCTATCCGAAAGTAGCGGGATATTTGCAGGAGCGGGCTTCGGCGTCCGGCGTCAGCCCAGGGGCCAGAACAGCAACGTCAGGGTCAGCATCCCGGCGTAGAACCCTGCCTCCAGCGTCTCCGTCCACGGCTGGATCCCGCGCAGCGCGCCGTAGATGTGCACCACCCCCATGAACCCCGCCACCGCCGCCAGCACCTCGAAGGTGGTCAGCAGTGCATGCCCGGACAGCGCCGCACGCAGCATCAACCCCTCGACGATGAGAATGAACGCCCCCAGGCAACGCCCGAAATACACCGCCAGATCGGTGTGTTCCGGCAGCGTCCACTGCATCACCCGCGCCCACGACAACGGCACCAGGAAGATGGGCAAGGCAAACACCAGCGTGGTGGCGATGGACAGTACCAGCAGGTAACTCTGCGCGTGCGCGCCCCACAATCCGATCATGACGAGCCGTCCTTGAGAGACAGAAAAATGGCGGGCGACACGCTGTGCCGACCCGCCGAAATGGAGCCAAAGGAGTTGGGAGGTATTACCAGTTGAGGACGGCGCCCACCGCGAAGGTGTCGGTATCCTCGCTGACGGTGGAACCCTTGCGGCCGTCGATCTCGTAGACGTTGTACTCGGCCACCAGCTTCAGGTTGTCGTTGATGGTGCGGAAGTAGGCAATGCCCTTGGTGGAATAGTCCGCCGCACTGCCCAGGCCGTTGCCGTCGTCGCGGGTCTCGCCGGCAGACAACGCCACGCGGTTCTTGCCCCAGGTATAGGAGCCCTGCAGCAGCACGCCACGGCTGTCCACTTCACGCAGCGCGGCTTCGCCGGCGTTGTTGGTGAAGAACGGGTTGATACCCTTGGCCGTGAAGCCGGAGCCCGTCAGCGAGATCCCGCCCATCTTCGCCTGGATGCCGTAGCCCAGGCCCTTGGACGTCACGCTGTCGACCTCGTCGTTGGTGTTCTTCGAGGTCTGGTAGGCACCGTTGACCCAGCTGTAGATCTGCGCGCCGCCGACCTCGAACTGGTAGCTGACCTCGCTCTCGTAGCGCGGGTTGTCCTGGTAGGCCTTGTCGTCGAGGCCATCGCTGGCATCCTTGTCGATCTGGTTGGTGTCGATCGGGTCCATGATGCCGACCGCAATGTGCAGGCCATCCACCAGGTTGTTGTTGCGATAGGTGATCTGCGAGGTTGGGAACGGGTATGGGTAACCGGTGCCGATGTTGCCGAAGGACACGCCCTTGCCGTCCACCAGCCCGAGGGTATCGCTGGCGTTGCCGAAGCCGGCGAGCAGTTCGTCGAGGAAGATGTTGGAACGCGAGAACAGCCCGAAGTCCTTGCCGATCAGCACCTCGCCCCAGTCGCCAGCAACGTTGCCGTAGAACTGGCGGACGTCGATGGCAGTGTCGGTGCCGTCCTGCTCGCTGTCGTTGATGGTCACCCAGAACGAGGAGCGCCCGGTGAGGGTCAGGCCGTCGATCTTCTTGCCGAAGTTGAAGCCGATGTAGTTGGGCAGGAAGCCCATCTTCACCCGCGACTGGCGGCGGTCGTAGGTTTCGCCGTTTCGGTCGACGTCGCTGTTCACATAGAAGGCGTTGAAGTAGCCGTCGGTGGAAAAGGTGGTGTCGTCCTTGTCGTACAGCATGATGTCGGCGCTTGCAGGGCCGGCCAGGGTGGCCAGTGCCAGCGGCAGCAGCTGGCGGCGGACGGCGATCTTGTTCTTGTTCATGGCGCTCTCCGGGTGGGGGATCGACTGCGGCTCAGTCGTGTCGGAGGCGATTATCGAAACGCGCATGGCGCGGCCATACGCTGCTTTGGCGCTGGTTGCACCGGCCTTGCGAGCGTCTCGCGGGAGCGCTGCACAAGGCGCTGCGACTGCCGCGACCTAAGGCGCGCGGCAATGGTCGCGGGTGTTCACGACCGCCGGCCCGCTACCTGGGATCAGTACCGTGGAGCAGGTCGCGAGGCGTAAGGCAAAAGTCACCCATGGCACCGTCTTGCGGACGGCACCCGGGGTCGAAAGTAGGAGGTTCAGGCGCGGCTGAGCAGCAGCCAGTGACCGCCCTGGGCCGAGGTCAGCGCCGAATGCGCGGCACGCACGTCGGTGGCGCAGAGCTGCATCAGCGCCTCGGCCATGGCATCCCGATGAGCCGGCCCGACGCCTGCCAACTGGTCATTCCAGGCATGCTGCAGGCGTTCGACGAACTCGCCCGGGGAGCGCGCCAGCTCGGCGGCCAGGGGAGCACGCAGGCTGTCGACGCGCTGCGGGTCGATCCGCATCAGGGCTTCGCCCTGGCGATAGAGGAAGCTGTCCACCTCGGCCTGCAATTCCACCGCCGACAGCAGTGGCGACTGCACCGCGAAGAGGATGCCGCGGCGCATGCCCACCTGGCGGAAGCCGCAGTACAACGCATAGGCCAGTTGCCGCTCGCCGCGCAGCCAGTGGAAGAACGCCGGTTCCAGCACGCGTGCCAGCAGGCGCCAGGCCGCTTCGTCTGCCGCCGAGCGGGAAGCCAGCGGGCAGAACAGCAACAGCGCCGCTTCACCGGGCATTTCCAGTACCTGGCGATGCCGTCCGGCCGGCCCACCACGTGGCGGCAACGCGCTGGTGGTCGAGTAGCCGGCCAGGGTATCCGGCAGATCGATGCCCAGTGTCAGGGCGTCCCAATGGGCAGCCGACCAGTCCGGCGCGGTCTCGCTGTCCCCCGCCAGCATCTGCGGCAACAGGTCGAGCAACTGGCGGATCGGCATTTCCCCTTCACGCCGGCGCCGCTCGGCCGCGAGCAAGCGCGCACCCTGCCCCAGCACGGCGGCGGGCGGATGCTGCAGGGCAGCGATTGCACATTCGGCGAGATCGGCGAGGTGGTTCCTGGCGCCGGAGAGCAGCAGCGCCCAATCACTTTCCATCGCCTCCAGGCGCAGGCTGGCACCTTCGTGTCGCGCGGCGCCGGCCAGTGGGCGCAAGGCTTGCCGGGCGGCGAGGAAGTCCTGCCGAGACGGTGCCTGCGGGAACCGCCAGCGTAAATGCAGGGCAGCCGGCTCAGCCTCGGCGAGCGACTGGGTCGGGGCGAAGGACCAGGGCTCACCCTGCAGCGGCTCGATACGGCGTGGCGGGCAGCGCGTGACGTCGAGGGTGAAGCCGGCCGAGGTCAGGGATTCGCCGATCACCGACTCGCAAGCGAGCAGGCGGATCATGCGCGGGGCCACCAGTTGCTCCAGCCAGGCAGACGACGGCTCACTTCGCGCGCGTCGCTGCAGTTGTTCCAGCGGATCCCTTGCCTCCTCGATGGGCGCAGCGGCCAGCAGGTCCACCGGCAGCTTGCGCAGGGCTTCCAGCCAGGCGAGAAAGGCCGACTCCACGAGATCGGCCGCAGCGGCTTCCGCCAGTTCGAAGTCGAAACGCAACAACGCCTGGCCGTTGGCAAAACAACCAAGGCGGACACGCGCGCCATCACCCAGGCCTTTCTGACCCAGGCAGGCCAGCAGCGATCCGGGCGCCTCATCGGCCAGCCAGCCCTGCAGCTGTTCCAGCAGCGCCCCGCCCTCGCCTGCCATGCCGTCCAGGACGAAGGCCAGCACCAGCTTGGGCGCCCCGGGCAGGCGAAGCGTCAGCTCCTGGCCGGCCAACGGCAGCAGGGATTCGGAAACGGCTGCGTGCGGCGTGGCGCCCGGCGGGAACACCCCTGCTTCGCGCTCGACCAGGGCCTCGAGTTCTTCCAGCGATTGCGGGCCCTGCAGCCAGAGCTCCAGCCCCCCACCAACCTGACAGCTGCGGATGAAATCACGCAGGGCCTTCTGGAACTCGGCGCTTTCCACCTTGAGCGTATCGCGTCGGCCGGCCACGAAGCGTCCCAGCGGATGCCCCGGCGCCACGGCCAACGCGAGGGCGGCGTCGATCAGGGTATCGGCGTCGCGGCCACGGGCGAGAAACTCCGCTTCCAGCACTTCGCGCTCGGCGACCTGCACGGCTTCATCCAGTCGTGGCCGCGCGAGCATGTCCACCAGTCGCGCCAGACCGTCTCCCAGGGCGTCGGCCGGCACCTCGAAGAAATAGTCGGTCCGTCGCGCGCGCGTGCTGGCGTTGAGCCGACCGCCCCGCGCCTGGACCCAGGGCATCAGTCGCTCGCCGTCGACGAAGCGTTCGCCGCAGAGGAACAGCAGGTGTTCGATGAAATGCGCGAGACCGGGAAATGCCTCCGGCTCGTCGTGGCTGCCACGGGCAATGCGCAACAGCGCCGCGGCGCGGCTCGCACCAGGAGCATGGACAACGGTAGCGCGCAGGCCGTTGGCGAGGGTGAAGGTCTTGGCGGGAAGGCTGTTCATCGGCATCCGGTCCGGTTCATGATCGGCACCATCACCGAAGGCGTGGAAAAGGAAAATACGGCTTTCGCAGCAATGACCTGCCGACATTGGCCCACGGTACCAGGCAGGCTACCATTGCCGGCTCCAGTCGACCTTCGCCATTCTCTTGAAAGGAATACGCTCGCCATGAGCACCGCCCTGCTGATCATCGACGTCCAATCCGACCTGTGTACCGGCAACTCCGCCTGTTTCGACATCGACAACGTGCTGCAGCGCATCAATGGCATGAGTCGCGCGGCCCGCGAGGCCGGTGTGCCGGTGGTGCTGGTGCAGCACGAAGACAATGACCTGCAGTATGGCAGCGCCGGCTGGCAGCTGGAAACGCGCCTGCTCACCGAGCGTGCGGACCTGAAGGTGCGCAAGACCACCCCGGACTCCTTCCTGCGCACCGACCTGGCTGATCTGCTGGAGGCGCGCGGTATCGATCACCTGGTGATCTGCGGCCTGCAGAGCGACTACTGCGTCGACACCACCACCCGCCGCGCCCTGGCCCAGGGCTACGCGGTCACCCTGGTCGGCGACGCCCACTCCACCGTCGACAACGCCGTGCTGAGCGCCGCACAGATCACCGCGCACCACAATGCGGTGCTGGGCAGCATCAGCAGCTTCGGCCAGCGCGCCAAGGTGGTTCCGGCCGCCGACGTGCACTTCTGACGCTCGCGAGGCAATCGCCGTGAATTTCGACTGGAACGACATCCCGATCCTCCTCGCCCTCTCCCGCCACGGCAGCATGAGCGCCGCCGGCCGCGCGCTGGGCGTCGACCCCTCGACCATGAGCCGGCGTCTGGTGGCCGCCGAGACCGCGCTGCAGACGCGCCTGTTCATCCGCGACAACGCCGGCTACAAGGCCACGGATGCCGGCGAGGCTTTCCTCAGCCATGCCGAGCGCATTCTCGGCGATGTGCAGAGCATGTTGCTGGAGACTCGCGACGAAGCCAGTGCCATCAGCGGCAGCGTGCGCATCACGGCGGTGGATTTCCTCTTCAGCCACTGGCTGGTGCAGCACATGCCCCATCTGGCGCGGACCTACCCCGCCCTGCAGCTGCAATTGATCCCGGCGAATCGCTCGCTGTCCTTCACCCGTCGCGAGGCGGATTTCGCCCTGCGCCTGGCGCGCCCGGCGGAAGACGCCGCGCTGGTGATGCGCAAGGTGGCCGACATCGGTTTTGCGGTGTACGCCGCAACCTCCTTCTCCCGCGTGCCGGTGGAACTCTGGCCACAGCAGGCCTGGCTCGGCTATGGCGAGGAGCTCGACGATACCCCGGAGATGGCCTGGGTGCGCGGCTTCGCTCCCAAAGCCAACCTGGCCCTGCGCGCGAGCAGCGTGACGACGCTGATCCACGCCTGCCAGAGCGGCCTGGGCATGGCGCTGCTGCCGTGCATCCTCGGTGATCGCGAGGGGCTGGTGCGGCTCTCCGGGCCGGTGGTCGCTCGTGAAATCTGGCTGCTCAGCCATCGCGATGCCGGCCGCATCGGCAGGTTCCAGGCGGTCAGCGACTGGTTGCGCGAGGTGTTCGACCAGGACGCCGCGCAGCTCAGCGGCGAACACCTGGACGCTCGCGTGCTCGGCCCGGTAGACATCAGGCGGGGCTGATCTCCGATCAAGAAAAAGCCCGGATGTCTTGCGACACCCGGGCTTTCTGCCGTTGGGGCCGAATGCGTGGTTACGGCTGGACCGGCGGCAGGTACTGCAGGGTGGTGCCCAGCGCCCAGAGCAGGAACAGCACCAGGGGCACGTGGACGAGCAACTGGACGAAGCTGAAGCCGATCAGGTCGCGGGCCTTCAGGCCCAGTACGCCGAGCAGCGGCAGCATGTAGAACGGGTTGATCAGGTTCGGCAGTGCCTCGGCGGCGTTGTAGATCTGCACCGCCCAGCCCAGGTGGTATTGCAGCTCGTTGGCCACCTGCATCACGTAGGGCGCCTCGATGATCCACTTGCCGCCGCCGGACGGGATGAAGAAGCCCAGCACCGCCGAATACACGCCCATGAGCAGCGCATAGGTGTCGTGGGAGGCGATCTGCACGAAGAAGGTGGAGATGTGGTGGGCGATGGTGGAGCCGTCGCCGCCCTTCACGGTGGTCAGGATCGCCGCGATGGAGCCATACAGCGGGAACTGGATCAGCACCCCGGTGGTGGTCGGCACGGCGCGGGCCACGGCGTCGAGGAAGTTGCGCGGGCGCCAGTGCAGCAGCGCGCCGGCCATGATGAACAGCAGGTTGTAGGTGTTCAGCCCGGAGATCGCGGTGATCGCCGGTTTGGTGCTGAACTCGTGGACCAGCCAGCCACCGGCCAATGCCACCAGCATCAGGATCAGCAGCGGGCTGTGCTCCAGCCACTCGCCCGGCCGGGTCGCCTTCGGCGCGCTCGGTGGGGTGAAGCTCACGTCCACGCCGCAGGCCTTGGCGTCACGCGCGCTGGCGGCGCCAGGCGCGGTCATGTAGGCGATGACCAGCGACACCAGCACCAGGGCCAGCAGCATCACGCCGGACTGCCAGAGGAAGATGGTCTCGGTGAACGGGATGACGCCGGTGATCGCGAGGATCGACGGCGGCAGGCTCGCCGGGTTGGCCTGCAGCTGCGCGGCGGACGACGACAGGCCCAGCGCCCACACGGCGCCCAGGCCGAGGTAGGCGGCAGCGCCGGCGGCGCGGTAGTCCATCTTCAGGTCTTCGCGGCGCGCCAGGGCGCGTACCAGCAGGCCGCCGAACACCAGCGACAGGCCCCAGTTGAGCAGCGAAGCGACCATGGAAATGACCGCGACCCAGGCGACCGCCGAGCGGCCGTTCTTTGGCACGCGGGCGAACAGATCGATGAGCTTGGAGGCCGGACCGGAGCTGGCAACCACATAGCCGCCGATGACCACGAAAGCCATCTGCATGGTGAAGGGGATCAGGCTCCAGAAGCCGTCACCGAACGCCTTCGCGGTCTCGGTGGCCGGTGCGCCGATGGCCAACGCGGCGACAGTGACGATCAGCACCGCGAGTGCGGCGAAGACCCAGGAGTCGGGGAACCAGCGTTCGGCCCAGTTCGAACAGGCCATGGCGAAGCGCGCCGAGCGGCTGTCCTGCAAGGCTGTGCCGGGGGTGTGCACGTGGGAATTCATAATGGTCTACCTCGTTGTTCTTGTAATGGCTCATCGTCGAACGGGGCTTGTGGCAGTACCCGTCCTGGAATGAAAAACCGCCCGGCCTGCGTGGGGCCGAGCGGTGACGCAAGGGTTTGCCGGCGCCGGGGGACGCCGAAAACCGTGGCAGGATGTTCGTCTGTCGGTGTGCCCACCCACCATCCCGCCTGCCGGTACGGCATTGCTACATGCCGGCCGGCGCTCGCCAATCAATCGTTGGTCGAATGGTCTCAGTCCCGCTCCTTCAATCCCGGAGCAGGGCCATCGCCACACCCTGGCCACCGCCGATGCACAGGGTCGCCAGACCCTTCTTCGCGTCGCGGCGGAGCATCTCGTGGAGCAAGGTCACCAGCACCCGGGCGCCCGAAGCGCCGATCGGGTGGCCAAGGGCGACGGCGCCGCCGTTGACGTTGACCTTCTCGGCGTTCCAGCCCAGCTCCTTGCCGACCGACAGGGCCTGCGCGGCGAAGGCTTCGTTGGCTTCGATCAGCTCGACGTCGTCGAGGCTCCAGCCAGCCTTTTCCAGGCAGAGACGGGTCGCGGTCACCGGGGCGATGCCCATGATCGACGGGTCAACGCCGCTGCTGGCATAGGCTTGGATGCGCGCCAGAACCGGCAGGTTCAGACTCTTCGCGCGTTCGGCGCTCATCAGCAACACGGCGGCAGCGCCATCGTTGAGGGTGGAGGCGTTGCCGGCGGTGACGGTGCCATCCTTCTTGAAGGCGGGCTTGAGCTTGGCCAGCGACTCCGCGGTGGTACCCGCGCGCGGCTGTTCATCGGTGTCGAAGGACAGCGGCTCGCCCTTGCGCTGGGGAATCAGCACCGGGGTGATCTCGTACTTGAAGCGGCCAGCCTCGATGGCCGAGGCGGCTTTGAGCTGGGACTGCGCGGCGAAGGCGTCCTGCGCCTCGCGGCTGATGCCGAACGTCTCTGCCAGGTTCTCGGCGGTGATGCCCATGTGGTAGTCGTTGAAAGCGTCGATCAGGCCGTCGCGCAGCAGGGTGTCCTGCAGCTCGGCATGGCCCATGCGCAGGCCGGTACGGGCCTTGGGCAGCACGTAGGGCGCGAGGCTCATGCTCTCCTGGCCGCCGGCGATGACGGCGTCGGCATCACCGCAACGGATCGCCTGGACGCCAAGGAACAGCGCCTTCAGACCGGAGCCGCAGAGCTTGTTGATGGTCATCGACGGCACTTCCACCGGCAGGCCGGCAGCGATGGCGGCCTGGCGTGCGGGGTTCTGGCCGGCGCCGGCGGTGAGCACCTGGCCGAGGATGACTTCGTCGATCTGGTCCGGTTTCACGCCGCTGCGTTCGAGCAGCGAGCGGATGACCAGGCTGCCCAGTTCATGGGCGGGAATGCTCGCCAGACTGCCCTGGAAGGCGCCGATGGCGGTGCGGGTGGCGGCGACAATGACTACGTCTTGCATGAATTTCTCTCCGGAAGGCTTGGGCTGCCCTCTCCCCCCGCCCTCTCCCGCAAGCGGGAGAGGGCGCTGTCCGTGCTTCTGCTGATCGAGTCATTGGAGTAGACACCGATCTTCGATCTCGCTCCGGACCAGTCCCTTCTCCCTTCAGGGAGAGGGTTAGGGAGAGGGCGCTCTGGGATGCGAATGCGCTTAGAAGGTCATTTCCTTCACATCGTCCGGCACGATGAGGCGGCCGGCGGTCTTCTCGGCGATCTCGGCGACACTCACGCCCGGCGCGGTCTCGCGCAGGATGAAGGCACCGTTCTCGATCTCCAGGTAGGCCAGGTCGGTCAGCACCTTGCGGATGCAGCCGGCGCCGGTCAGCGGCAGCGAGCAGCGGTCCAGCAGCTTCGATTCACCCTCCTTGGAGGCATGGGTCATGGTGACGATGATGTTGTCCGCGCCGGCCACCAGGTCCATCGCGCCGCCCATGCCTTTCACCAGCTTGCCGGGGATCATCCAGGACGCGATGTTGCCCTGTACGTCCACCTCGAAGGCACCGAGCACGGTGAGGTCGACGTGACCGCCGCGGATCATCGCGAAGGATTCAGCGGAGTTGAAGATCGACGCGCCCTTCACGGCGGTCACGGTCTGCTTGCCGGCGTTGATCATGTCGGCGTCGACGCTATCCTCGGTGGGGAACGCGCCCATGCCGAGCAGGCCGTTTTCCGATTGCAGCATCACGTCCATGCCCTCGGGCACGTAGTTGGCGACCAGGGTCGGGATACCGATGCCCAGGTTCACGTAGAAGCCGTCCTGCAGCTCGCGCGCCACGCGCTGAGCCATCTGTTCGCGGGTCAATGCCATCTTCTTGTCTCTCTTGTCCGGTGGGCTCAGGAACGCACGGTGCGCTTTTCGATGCGCTTCTCGAAGGTGCCTTGAATGATGCGGTCGACGTAGATGCCGGGGGTGTGGATCTGGGTGGGGTCCAGCTCACCCGGCTCGACGATCTCTTCCACCTCGACGACCGTGATGCGGCCCGCGGTGGCGACTACCGGATTGAAGTTCTGCGCGGTGTGGCGATAGATGACGTTGCCGTAGTGGTCGGCCTTCCAGCCCTTGACGATGGCGAAGTCGCCGGTGATGGCGCGCTCCATCACGTAGTGGCGGCCGTCGAACTCGCGCACTTCCTTGCCATCGGCCACCGGGGTGCCGTAACCGGTGGCGGTGAAGAAGGCCGGGATGCCGGCGCCGCCAGCACGGAGTTTTTCTGCCAGGGTGCCCTGCGGGGTCAGTTCGACCTCCAGTTCACCGGACAGCAACTGCTGCTCGAACAGCGCGTTCTCGCCAACGTAGGACGCGATCATCTTGCGGATCTGGCGGTCCTCCAGCAGCACGCCGAGGCCGAAGCCGTCGATGCCGCAGTTGTTGGAGACCACGGTCAGGCCCTTCACGCCCAGCTTGCGGATCTGTGCAATGAGGTTTTCCGGGATGCCGCAGATACCGAATCCGCCCGCCAGTACCGTCATGTCGTCGGTGAGCCCGGCGAGGGCTTCCTCGTAACTGCTTACACGCTTGTCGAGTCCTGCCATGTTGCTGCTGCCTCTTGTATTTGGAATGTCCGACCCATCGGTCAGAGAGCGAATGCAGCTTCACCGGCACAGACTGATTTGTTAAGTTTGTTTTTCCAATTGATTAATTTGGTTCTCTTATAGATGACTGTGAAGCAACTGCGCGCCTTCCTCGCCGTCGCCCAGAGCCTGAGCTTCGCCCAGGCGTGCGAGCGTCTGCACCTGTCGCAGCCGGCGTTGAGCCTGGCGATCAAGAGCCTGGAGGAATCCCTGGGCGGCCAGCTGCTGGTGCGCACCACCCGCAGCGTGGCGCTTACCCGGGAGGGCGAGACGCTGTTGCCCCTGGCCCGCCGGCTGCTGGCGGACTGGGACAATGCCGAGGAAGTGATGCACCAGCACTTCACCCTGCAGTTGGGCAAGGTCTCCATCGCCGCCATGCCCTCTTTCGCCGGCAACCTGCTGCCGGCGGTGCTTCGCGCCTTCCGTGACCGCCACCCGAAGGTGAATGTGGCGGTGCACGACGTGATCAACGAGCAGGTCCTGGAGATGGTGCGCAACCGCCGCGTGGAGCTGGGTATCGCGCTGGAGCCGGACAGCCTCGACGGCCTGACGTTCACGCCGTTCTACACCGACCGCTTCATCGCGGTGCTGCCGGCGAATTCAGCGCTGGTCAACGAAGAGCGGATCACCTGGGAGCAGTTGCTGGAAGACCATTTCATCACCCTGCAACGTCCGTCCGCCGTGCGCCTGCTGCTGGAAGACCAGTTGCAGGGGCGACTGCCGGTGGCGTTCGAAAGCCACCAGTTGGTGACCGTGGGCCGGATGGTAGCCGAAGGGCTGGGTGTGAGCGCCGTGCCGCGCCTGTGCCGGCAGCAGATGGAAGAACTGGGGGCGCGTTGCGTGGCCCTGGACGAACCGCGCATCGAGCGCCGCGTGGGGCTGTTCTGCCTGGCCGAACACCAGCTCTCCAGCGCCGCGCAGGCGTTGAGCGATGTGCTGGTGAAGGGGACGGACTGGGCGGGGATGGAGCGGGAGTGAACAGGGATTTGCAGGAGCGAGCTTGCTCCCGAACCGGCCCCGTTGCGGAACTGTTCGCGAGCAAGCTCGCTCCTGCGAAGGCTCTCTCCCTGAAGGCGACTCGCTCTGCCCACCACCCTCTCCCCCGCCCTCTCCCTGAAGGGAGAGGGAGCCGTTTGGTGCAAGGCGTTACGTCCAGCCAGCCGGCAAGCGCGATTCTCTCACAGCGCTCCAGACAGTCCCCTCTCCCTTCAGGGAGAGGGAAAGCCCGCGCCGCAGAGCTTCAAACCTCACCGCCCATCCTCGAACTCACCTCCCGGGCCATCGCCAGCAACGCCCGCGCCGCCTCGCCGTGAGCGTCGGCAGCAAAGCTCGCCTGCGAACCCACCACAGTAATCACTCCAGCCAGCTCCCGCCCGGTCTTGAACAGCGGCACCGACAGCGCATTCACCCCAGGCATCAGCAGGCCGTGAATGGCATGCAGGCCTTCGCTGCGAATGTGCTCCAGCACCGCCAGGTCCGTACCCTCCTCCAGCCCGTCCTTGTAGGCCGCGAACACCAGCCCGGTGGACGAGCCGTGCAATGGCAGCACCGAACCAACTTGAGTCACCAGCGTGACCATGCCCTGGGCCGGCTCGACCTGCACCACGGTTGGCCCGTGGCTGCCCCAGATGGCGAGGAAGCAGGTTTGCCCCAACTGGTCGCGCAGATCGGCCAACGATGGGCTGGCGACCTTCACCACATCCAGCCGGCGGATCGCCGCCAAGCCGACATACAGGGCCTCGCGCCCCAGGCCGTAATGGTTGGTCAGCGGGTCCTGCTCGGCGAAACCGCTGGCGATCAGCGCCTGCAGGTAGCGGTGGACCTTGGCTGCCGGCATGTCCAGGTACTCGCCCAAAGCCTTGAGCGAAGTGCTCGGAGCAAGGTCCGCCAGGGCCTTGAGGATCTGTGTGCCTACCTCGGCGGACTGCACCTTTGCGCCCTTCGTCGGGACGGAGTCTTCAGCGTCGTTCATGGTCTTCAACTTAAAGGAACTCCCAGACGGACTTGACGGCCCGTCGCCACGAAATTACGTTAATCGTAATTCAATTACGATAAATAGAGTGAAACCACCATGACCGCCTCTCCTGCCTACCAATCCGGATTCGGCAATGAGTTCGCCAGCGAGGCCCTGCCGGGCGCCCTGCCCGTCGGCATGAACTCGCCGCAGCAGGTGCCGCTCGGCCTCTACGCCGAGCAGTTCTCCGGCACCGCCTTCACCGTCCCGCGCAGCGAGGCGCGGCGCACCTGGATGTACCGCATCCGGCCGTCCGCCGCGCACCCGCGCTTCGAGCGACTGGAGCGGCAGATCACCGGCACCGCCCTCGGCCCGGTCACGCCCAACCGCCTGCGCTGGAACAGCTTCGCGACGCCCGAGGAGCCTACCGACTTCGTCGAAGGCCTGCTATGCATGGCGGCCAACGCCGAGGCCCAGGCCTGCAGCGGCGTCAGCCTGTACGCCTACCGTGCCAACATCTCGATGCAGCGGGTATTCTTCAACGCCGACGGCGAGCTGTTGATCGTGCCCCAGGCCGGCCGCCTGCGCCTGGTCACCGAGTTGGGCGTTCTCGAGGTGGAGCCGCTGGAGATCGCCTTGATCCCGCGCGGCATGCGCCTGCGGGTCGAGCTGCTGGACGCCGAGGCTGCCGGCTACGTGGCGGAAAACCACGGCGCCGCCCTGCGCCTGCCCGACCTCGGCCCGATCGGCAGCAATGGCCTGGCCAATGCGCGCGACTTCCTCGCCCCGGTGGCGCATTACGAAGACATCGAAGCGCCGGTGCAACTGGTACAGAAGTTCCTCGGCGAACTCTGGGCCACCCAGCTCGACCACTCGCCGCTGGACGTGGTCGCCTGGCACGGCAACAACGTGCCCTACAAATACGACCTGCGCCGCTTCAACACCATCGGCTCGATCAGCTACGACCATCCGGACCCGTCCATCTTCACCGTGCTGACCTCGCCCAGCGACACCCACGGCATGGCCAACATGGATTTCGTGATCTTCCCGCCGCGCTGGATGGTCGCCGAGAGCACCTTCCGCCCGCCGTGGTTCCACCGCAACCTGATGAACGAGTTCATGGGCCTGATTCAGGGCGTGTACGACGCCAAGGCCGACGGTTTCGTCCCCGGCGGCGCTTCGCTGCACAACTGCATGAGCGCCCACGGTCCGGACAACGCCACCACGGTGCAGGCGATTGCCGCCGACCTCAAACCCCACAAGATCGACAAGACCATGGCCTTCATGTTCGAGACCGGCCGCGTGCTGCGCCCCAGCCGCTTCGCCCTCGACTGCCCGCAGTTGCAGCGTGACTACGACAGCTGCTGGAGCGGCATGCAGAAGACCTTCGCCCCCTCCTCGGAGCAATGAAATGAGCGTCTCCCACCCCGCACACAGCTGGATCGAATCGGCCAACGGCCACCCGGACTTTCCCCTGCAGAACCTGCCGCTGGGCGTGTTCAGCCCACCGGGCGACTCGCCCCGCGGCGGCGTCGCCATCGGCGACTATATCTTCGACCTGAAGACCGCCTGCGAGACCGGCCTGTTCCACGGCGCCGCGCACCAGGCCGCACTGGTGGCCAGCGGCGACAGCCTGAACGCCTTCTTCGCTGCAGGCCCCACGGCGCGTCGCACCCTGCGTGACGCGCTGATCCACCTGCTCAGCGAAGGTTGTGGCGAACAGAAGCGCATGGAAGCCCTGGGCGCGGCGCTGCTCAAGCCGCAAGCCGCCTGCCGCATGCACCTGCCGGCCAAGGTAGGGGACTACACCGACTTCTACGTCGGCATCCACCACGCCCAGAACGTCGGCAAGCTGTTCCGCCCGGACAACCCGCTGTTGCCCAACTACAAGTACGTGCCCATCGGCTACCACGGCCGCGCGTCCACCATCGTGCCATCGGGCACCGAGGTCCGCCGTCCCAACGGCCAGACACTGCCCGCCGGACTCGACGTACCGGTGTTCGGTCCCTGCGCGCGGATGGACCTGGAGCTGGAGCTGGGCATCTGGATCGGCCAGGGCAACGACCAGGGCAAGGCCATCCCGATCAACGCCGCCTCCGGCCACATCGCCGGCTTCTGCCTGCTCAACGACTGGTCCGCGCGAGACGTGCAGGCCTGGGAATACCAGCCGCTGGGGCCGTTCCTGTCGAAAAGCTTCGCCACCACCGTGTCGCCCTGGGTGGTCACTGCCGAGGCGCTGGAGCCGTTCCGCGTTGCCCAGCCGGCCCGCCCGGAGGGCGACCCGCAGCCGCTGCCGTACCTGTACGACGAAGGTGACCAGCAGCGCGGCGCCCTGGATATCGAACTGGAAGTCCTGCTGCACACCGCACGCATGCGCCGCGAACACCAGGCCCCGGAACGCATCGCCCTGAGCAACACGCTGAACATGTACTGGACCGTCGCCCAGATGGTGGCGCACCACAGCGTCAACGGCTGCCGCCTGCAAGCGGGCGACCTGTTCGGTTCCGGCACCCTCTCCGGTGAAACCCCGGACAGCTTCGGCAGCCTGCTGGAGCTCACCGGCGGCGGCAAGCAGCCGGTGGTGCTGGCCAATGGCGAGGAGCGCCGCTTCCTCGAAGACGGCGACGAAATCATCCTGCGAGCCCGCTGCCGCCGCGAGGGGCATGCGTCCATCGGCTTCGGCGAGTGCCGCGGGCGGATTCTGCCGGCGCACTGATCGCCGCGCCCGCTGCTCCACGCAGGATGGCGTAGAGCGATACCCATCAATGCCCCGTGTCATCAGCATGGGTATCGCTGCGCTCCACCCATCCTACCCAGTGCCACACCCCATCACCGCGCAAGACTCGCACCTACCATTCCGGTCCGATACAAATCCCGCGCAAAAAAACGGGCCCGAAGGCCCGCTGCTAAACGAGGGTGTTGCTCTCACCATCAATCAGTGCGCGATGCACACCGACTTGATCTCGGTATAGGCCTCGACCACGGCGCGGCCGAACTCGCGGCCCATGCCCGACTGCTTCACGCCACCAAAGGGCATGCTCGGGTCGAGCAGCACATGGGCATTGACCCACACGGTGCCGGACTCGATGCGCGGGACCATGTTCATCGCCTTGGACAGGTCGTTGGTCCAGAGGCTCGCGCCCAGGCCGTACTCGCTGTCGTTGGCCATCTCGATGGCCTGGTCTTCGTCGTCGAACGGCAGCACCGCCAGCACAGGGCCGAACACTTCGTCACGGGCCACGGCCATCTGCATGGTCACGTCGGCCAGTACGGTGGGCTGCACGTAGAAGCCAGTACCGCCGACCTGCTCGCCGCCGCAGACGATGCGCGCACCCTGCTCACCGGCGCGGGCAATGTGGTCGAGCACACTGCGCTGCTGCTTGGCGGAGACCAGCGGGTTGATCTGCGCGGTCGGGTCCATGCCTTCGCCCAGGCTCATGCCGGCGACGGCGGTGGCGAGCTTCTCGACGAACTCGTCGTAGCGCGAGCGGTGCACGTAGAAACGCGACGCGGCGGCGCAGACCTGACCGTTGTTCAGCAGGCCGCCGAGCAGCGCGCCTTGCACGGCGTTGTCGATGTTGGCGTCGGCGAGGACGATCATCGGGTTCTTGCCGCCCAGCTCCAGGGCGAAGCGGGTCATGTTCTGCACCGCGGCCAGGCCGACGCTGCGACCCACCGCGGTGGAGCCGGTGAAGGAGACCTTGTTGACCAGCTTGTGGCTGGCCAGGCCGCCACCGATGCGCGGGCCATCGCCGGTCACCAGGTTGAACACGCCGGCCGGTACGCCGGCCTCAAAGGCCAGTTCGGCCAGGCGCAGGGCGGTCAGCGGAGTTTCCGAGGCGGGCTTGATCACCACGCTGTTGCCGGTCGCCAGTGCCGGGATCAGCTTCCACACGGCGATCATCAGCGGGAAGTTCCACGGCACGATGCCGGCGACCACACCCAGCGGCTCGCGGCGGGTGTAGGCGGTGAACTTGGCGCCGGGCGGCAGCGGGATCGAGACGTTCAGCGACTGGCCTTCGATCTTGGTCGCCCAGCCGGCCATGTAGCGCATGAATTCGACGGTGGCACCCACGTCCAGCATGCGCGAGATGTTGATCGACTTGCCCTGGCTGAGGGTTTCCAGCTGGGCCAGTTCTTCGCCGTTGGCTTCCACCAGGTCGGCGAAGCGCAGCAGGATGCGCTCGCGGTCGGCCGGACGCAGGTCCGCCCAGACACGGGATTTGTAGGCAGCCTGGGCGGATTGCACGGCGCGATCAAGCAGGTCGGTGTCGATGTCAGCGACGCTGGAGATGGCTTTCCCGGTGGCCGGATTGAGCACGTCGGTACGGGCGCCGTCGGGCACCACCCAGGCGCCGTCGATGAAGCAGCCATGCTTGCGCTGCAGGAATTCAGCGACCTTGGGCAGGATTTCAGTGACGTTCATGGTCTCTCCTGAAGGATCAGTGCTGCTGGCTCAGCCAGCAGGTAAGCGCCCGCCGCTCGGCCGCGTCGGCCAGGCCTGCGAAGGGCATGTAGGTTCCGGGCACGGCGGCCTGGGGCTGGCTGACGAAGGCATCGAGGTTGTCGCGCGACCAGGCCGCGCCCTTGCTCTTCATCGCCTGGGAATAACTGAAGCCGGCGAGCGATCCGGCCATGCGGCCGACCACGCCATGCAGGTTGGGCCCCATCATGCCGGGGCCATCGGCCTTGGCGGTGTGGCAGATCGAGCAGTCGCGAGCGAACACGGTCTCGCCCTGCTGGGCGTCGCTCGCCGGGCATTCGCCAGCGAAGGCCAGGACCGGTTGCAGCAGCGCGCCGGCCAGCAGCAGGCCGAGGGCACCGATTCGGAGCTTGTTGCGGGACATCGGAAAATCACCTTCGAGAACAGCGTGCGGCCGAGAAGGCGCGCGTCATCGAAGGTGATTGTTGCCAGCGGCGCAGCGGCGGGTCTTTTCCTCTGTGCCAGACGTGTTGGCGGGAGTGCCAGGATGGCGTTCAGGTGAACCGGAGCAAGGCGGGAGAGCGTCCGCAGACAAAGTCCGCTCCTACGCTCGGCTTGGCTTTCCTAGAAGCAACTGTCTTCTTCTGAAAATTCGTGCTTGGGTTTCCCTCTCCCCCGCCCTGAAGGGAGAGGGAGCAGATCGTGCCGGTTGACGCCATAGCTTGATCCTGCACGAATAGTCCCCTCTCCCTTCAGCGAGAGGGTTAGGGAGAGGGCAGGTACCCGCGCAAGACTTCACATGGGGCGGACGCCGTCCGTGATCGGGATGACCGCAACGCAAAAGACTCAATTCGCGTAACGCTTGCGGTACTCGCCCGGCGACACCCCGAAGCGACCCTTGAAGGCGGTGGAGAAGTAGCTCGAATCGGAGAAGCCCCAGGCGTACCCGAGCGCCGACAGCTTCTGCTCGAACTGGGCGTTGCGCAGGGTCTCGGCGCAGAAGTCCAGGCGACGGTTCTTGATGTACTGCGCCACCACCAGGCCCTTCTTGGCGAACATGCGGTACAGGCCGCGCACCGAGATGCCCACTTCACGGGCAATCAGCTCCGGACAGAGTTCTTCGGCGCCGATGTGCTGATCGATGAAGGCCGTGGCCTTGCGGAACATGCGTTCGTGGTTGTCCTGCTCGGCGTCCTGGCTGGCCAGTGCCGGGCGCAACAGGGTCACCAGGGCATCCAGGGTCGCCTCGCTTTCCAGCATGCCGAGGCTTTCCTGCTGGCTGGTCTCGACGATCAGGCGGTTGGCGAGCACGGCGATCGGCGAACTGGCCGGGATCTTGGACGCACAGGTCACTTCGGACATGCGCAGGCCGCGTTCGATCACCTGGCGCGGCAGGATCAGCGAGAGCTGCCGGGACTCCTCCAGGTAGGTCATGTCGCTGGGCCGGCTGGCATCGATCAGGCTGATGTCGCCACGCGACAACTCCACGCGGTTGTCACCCTGCTCCAGGCGCGAGCGCCCTTCGAGCTGAAACACCGCGTAATAGTGCCCGCCGGCGCTGGAGCCGACTTCCTTGCTGGTCCGGTACAGGTGCACCTGGGCCATGTCGACCACGCTGAGCTTGATCGCGCCGCCCTGGTATTCGCGCAACCGTCCATGGAACTGGGGGCCGAGGGTACGCGCATCGAAACGACCGCACGCCCGGTTGACCTGTCCCAGCCACGCCTCGAAAGCGTCATCCCTCAATGTCGATGAAGAATTCATGACCTGCAAAGCCTCACACGCATTGTTTGTTGTTATTCAGCGACGGCCTCACGGACCTGTCGTCATCGTCCGGCGCCCATCTTCTCAGGAAGACCCTGCGCCGGTGTCCCCGCCCAGCCACCACGGCGCTGCAGAGCGGGAGGCATTTTTCACGCCAACTCCTGTCAGTTCAATCCGCCGAAGCGCTTGTAGAAGCTCTCGCCGACGTCCGGTAGCGGGCCGTCGGCGGTCTCCAGGTTGCGATTCAGCCAGTCCTCGGCCTTGGCGTGGATCAGTCGGTAGATGTTGCGGCACAGCTGCCGCGCCGCGCGCCCTTCCCAATCACCCGGCAGCAGTTCGTCGGGCAATTGTGGGTCACGCAGGAGCAACCGGCGGTATTCGTGGATCAACAGGGTGCGCGCCAGGAAGCAATCCTCCGGGCGCAGCTGGTCCTGCTCGCGCAGTGCTTGCCAGAGCGGGCGGAACAGCTGGATGAATTCGCTGTAGTGCTCACCGAGTTCGTCGATCTTCCAGCTCTCGCGCACCTGCATACGCATGGCGCGGGAGGCCAGGACATCCTGGGCGCGGGTTTCGAAGACGATGCAGTCGTCGGCCACGTCGAGGTCCTGCAGGGTCGCCATGACATCACTGCGGTCAGCACGCGGGCAGGCCATGACGGTCGGCGAAATGGCGCCGAAGCCTTGCCATTCCAGCTCCTCACGGACCTGCTTGCGCTTGTCGGCGGCGATCTGCGAGAGCATCACCAGGGTCCAGGAACCGTCCCAGGCCGGCAGGCTGGAGCTGTAGACGCGCTTGAAGGCCTTCTCGAAACGCCGCCGGCCGGTGCCGGTCAGGCTGTAATAGCTGCGTCGGCCGACCTTCTCGGCGGTCAGCCAGTCTTCCTTGGTCAGGCGGAAGATCGAGGTGCGGATCAGCCGCTCGTTGATGCCGAAGGGCTCCAGCAGATTGATCAGGCTGCCTAGCCAGACGGTACCGCCGTGGGGTTCGATGGCATCGCCATACAGGGTGATGATCAGCGAGCTGGCGCGGATCGGCGTCTGTTCCTGGAAGCGATTGATCAGCTGATTCAGCGGTGCTAGAGCGGTCATGGCACGTTGCGCAGTCGAAGGAGCGGCGACTATACCTGCCCGCCGCACCGCCTGGCCATTGGAGCGAACCCCAGTACTCATGCGCCCTTCCCTACCCCTGCCCCGACTTTGGGCCGGAAACCGGAATCGCCCAGGCGCGGGCGCTCTGCCTCCATTTCTGCCAGCGGCTGGCATTCCACCAGGCTTTCGATGCAGCGCCTGGCCAGGGACTGGTATTCCTCGGTGCCGCGGCGCTTCCAGGCGATTTCCTCGTCGCTCAAGCTGCGTTTGACGCTGGCCGGCGCGCCCATCACCAGGCTTTGCGGCGGGCAGTCGAACTTGGCCTTGACGAAGGCGGCGGCTGAAACGATGGAGCGCGCACCAATCTGCGCGTAATCCATCACCACGGCGTTCATCCCCACCAGGGCATCCTCGCCGATACGGCAACCGTGCAACACCGCGCCGTGGCCGATGTGGCCGTTGCGCTCGACGACGGTGTCGCTGTCCGGGAAGCCGTGCATGACGCAGGTGTCCTGAAGGTTCGCGCCTTCTTCGAGGACGATCCTGCCGAAATCGCCCCGCAGCGCCGCCAGCGGGCCGACATAGCAGCCCGGGCCGACAATGACGTCGCCGATCAGGACGGCGGTAGGATGGACATAGGCGGTCGGGTGAACGACCGGGCGCACACCTTCGAGGCTGTAGCAGGGCATCGGGTTCTCCTGCGGCACGACCGGTAATTCGGCATCACCGCACAAAGCGATTTGTTCTTCTGCAAATTTTGTATCACATCATGGCAAGTACCTCCAATCTAAATCTGACGTATCACTTCCGGACGCCCCTAACGGGACGGTAGAAAGGCTGATAAATCCAGTAAATACGCGACACACAGGGCTGCTTCCAACCACCCCTGACATCTACCCGATGGCACCGGCAGAAATACTTTAGACACGCGTTTCAACTTTTGTAGTTGTTTTTCCGTATCGCTTTAGGCCTATACTGCGGGAAGGCCGGAGACAGGCAACGCCTGCCTCCCATAATTCCAATACAGCCGGCCATGCAGCCGCGCGTGCAGCCTGAGGACGATGTCATGCCTCGCACCCTTGCCGTTCAGATGCCTGAAGCGGGCGTCCGCCTGATCACCCTGCAGCGCCCCGAGGCGCTGAACGCCCTGAACACCGAACTGCTCGGCGAACTGGCCGCCGAACTCGACGCCGCCGAGCAGGACAGCGAAACCCGCGCCGTGGTGCTTACCGGCAGCCGCAAGGCCTTCGCCGCCGGTGCCGACATCAAGGAAATGGCCGAGCGGGATCTGGTTGGCATCCTCAATGACCCGCGCGTCGGCTACTGGCAGCGCATCGCCGCCTTCTCCAAACCGCTGATCGCCGCCGTCAACGGCTTCGCCCTGGGTGGCGGCTGCGAGCTGGCCATGCACGCCGACATCCTCGTCGCGGGCGAAGACGCACGCTTCGGCCAGCCCGAAATCAACCTCGGCATCATGCCCGGTGCTGGCGGCACCCAACGCCTGCTGCGCGCCGTGGGCAAGCCGCTGGCGATGCAGATGGTGCTTACCGGCGAGGCCATCGACGCCCGCCACGCCCAGCGCGCGGGCCTGGTCAGCGAAGTCACCCAACCCGAATTCACCGTGGAGCGCGCCCTGCAGATCGCCCGCAGCATCGCCGCCAAGGCGCCGCTGGCCGTGCGCCTGGCCAAGGAAGCGCTGCTCAAGGCGCAGGACACCGACCTCGCCAGCGGTCTGCGCTTCGAACGCCACGCCTTCACCCTGCTGGCCGGCACCACCGACCGCGACGAAGGCATCCGTGCCTTCCAGGAAAAGCGCAAGCCCGCCTACCAGGGCTGCTGAACCTCCCCATTCTTACCGGCCATAGCCTGCCCATTGCTGGAGCGAGTCCGCACATGAACTTCGAGCACATCCTGTTTTCCATCGAGGACGGCGTCGCCTTCCTCAGCCTGAACCGCCCGGAGCAGCTCAACAGCTTCAACGCCGCCATGCATGGCGAAGTGCGCGAGGCGCTCAAGCAGGTCCGGCAGAATCCGGACGCCCGCGTCCTGCTGCTGACCGGCGAAGGCCGTGGCTTCTGCGCCGGCCAGGACCTGTCCGACCGCAACGTCGCTCCCGGCGCGGAAGTACCGGACCTCGGCCAGTCCATCGAGCAGTTCTACAACCCGCTGATCCGCACCCTGCGTGACCTGCCGATGCCGGTCATCTGCGCCGTCAACGGCGTGGCCGCCGGCGCTGGCGCCAATATCCCGCTGGCTTGCGACCTGGTGCTGGCAGCGCGCTCGGCCAGCTTCATCCAGGCCTTCTGCAAGATCGGCCTGATCCCCGATTCGGGTGGCACCTGGACGCTGCCGCGCCTGGTCGGCATGGCCCGCGCCAAGGCGCTCGCACTGCTGGGCAATCGCCTGAGTGCCGAACAGGCCGAGCAATGGGGACTGATCTACCAGGTGGTGGATGACGCCAGCCTGCGCGAGGAAGCCCTCACGCTCGCTCGCCACCTGGCCACCCAGCCGACCTACGGCCTGGCGCTGATCAAGCGCAGCCTGAACGCCAGCCTGAACAACAGCTTCGACGAGCAACTGGAGCTGGAACGCGACCTGCAGCGTCTCGCCGGCCGCAGCGAGGACTACCGCGAGGGCGTGTCTGCCTTCATGGAAAAACGCACTCCCAGCTTCAAGGGCCGCTGATCCATGAGCGCACTTTCGACAGACGCAAAAGTCGCGGTGATCGGCGCCGGCGCCATGGGCGCGGGCATCGCCCAGGTCGCTGCGCAAGCCGGCCACCCGGTGAAGCTCTACGACAACCGCCCGGGCGCCGCCGCCCAGGCCATTGACGGCATCGACCGCCAGGTCGGCCGCCTGGTCGAGAAAGGCAAGCTCGACGGCGCCGCCCGCAGCGCCATCGTCGCGCGCCTGCAACCGGTGGAAGCCATCGAGGCGCTGGCCGATTCGAAGCTGGTGATCGAAGCCATCGTCGAGAACCTGGAGGTCAAGCGCGGCCTGTTCCAGCAGCTGGAAGCGCTGTGCGCCAAGGACTGCATTCTCGCCAGCAACACCTCGTCGCTGTCCATCACCAGCCTCGCCGCGGGCCTCAAACACCCGCAGCAAGTGATCGGCATGCACTTCTTCAACCCGGCGCCGCTGATGGCACTGGTGGAAGTCGTCTCCGGCCTCGCCACCGATCCGGCGCTGGCCGACAGCCTGTATGCCACCTCGCTGGCCTGGGGCAAGAAACCGGTTCACACCAAATCCACGCCCGGCTTCATCGTCAACCGCGTGGCGCGCCCCTTCTATGCCGAGAGCCTGCGCCTGCTGCAGGAAGGCGCCGCCGACTGCGCCACGCTGGATGCACTGATGCGCGATGCCGGGGGCTTCCGCATGGGCGCCTTCGAGCTGACCGACCTGATTGGCCACGACGTCAACTACGCCGTCACCTGCTCGGTGTTCGCCGCCTACTACGGTGACTTCCGCTTCCAGCCCTCACTGATCCAGAAGGAACTGGTCGACGCCGGCCGCCTCGGCCGCAAGAGAGGCCAGGGCTTCTACGACTACACCGAAGGTGCCGAGCGCCCGCAGCCGGTGAGCCTGAGCAGCACCGCCGGCGTCGCCTCGTGCGTGCTGGAAGGTGATCTGGGCGTCGCCCAGCCACTGGTGCAGCGCCTGAAAGAGGCCGGTATCGAGATCACCCAGCGTGCCGGCAGCGGCGTGCTGCGCGTGGGCGACGCGGCAGTCACCCTGTCCGACGGCCGTCTCGCCAGTCAGCGCGCCAGGGAAGACGGCCAGCGCAATCTGGTACTGATCGACCTTGCGCTGGATTACGGCAAGGCATCGCGCCTGGGCATTTCCACCTCGGCCGATACCACGCCCGAAGCCCTCGACCAGGTCGTCGCCCTGCTCGCCAAGGCCGGAATCGCCGCCAGCCGCCTGAGTGACACCCCCGGGCTCGCCGTGCTGCGCACCGTCGCCATGCTCGCCAACGAAGGCGCCGATGCGGTGCTGCACGGTGTGGGCAGCGCGGGTGACATCGACCTCGCCATGCGTGCGGGCGTGAATTACCCGCAGGGGCCGCTGGCCTGGGCCGGACAGATCGGCATCGGCAAGGTGCTGCGCGTGCTCGACAACCTGCAGGCCGCCTACGGCGAGGACCGCTACCGCCCGTCCCTGCTGCTGCGTCGCCTGCATGCCGAAGGACGCCATTTCCATGACTGACGCCACCCAGCTGGCCCGCGACTGCGCCGAAGCCATGTACGAACGCGACCAGGCTACCCGCCGCATGGGCATCCAGTTGCTGGATGCCGGCCCGGGCAGCGCCAGGCTGTCGATGCGCGTGCGCGAGGACATGATCCAGGGCCACGGCACCTGCCACGGCGGCTACCTGTTCGCCCTGGCCGACTCGGCCTTCGCCTTTGCCTGCAACAGCTACAACGACGCCACCGTCGCCATCGGCTGCAGCATCGATTACGTGGCGCCGGCCCGCGAAGGCGACGAACTGATCGCCAGCGCCTCCGAGCAGAGCCGCAGCGGCCGCACCGGCAACTACGACGTGCGCATCGAGAATTCCCAGGGCCAGCTGATCGCCCTGTTCCATGGCAAATCCTACAAAGTGCGCGGCACCGTGCTGGCGCAGGAGACCTCCGAATGAGCGATATGACCGACGCCCTGATCATCGACGCCGTGCGCACGCCCATCGGCCGCTACGCCGGCGCCCTGTCCGGCGTGCGCGCCGACGACCTCGCGGCGATCCCGATGAAAGCCCTGATGCAACGCCACCCGGAGCTGGACTGGAGCGCCATCGACGACGTGATCTTCGGCTGCGCCAACCAGGCCGGCGAAGACAACCGCAACGTCGCCCACATGGCCTCGCTGCTGGCTGGCCTGCCGGTCACCGTGCCGGGCACCACGCTCAACCGCCTGTGCGGCTCGGGCCTGGACGCCATCGGCAGCGCCGCACGCGCCCTGCGCTGCAATGAAGCCGGGCTGATGCTGGCCGGCGGCGTGGAATCCATGTCTCGCGCGCCGTTCGTCATGGGCAAGTCGGAACAGGCCTTCGGCCGCAGCGCGGAAATCTTCGACACCACCATCGGCTGGCGTTTCGTCAACAAGATGATGAAGCAGCAGTTCGGCATCGACTCCATGCCCGAGACGGCGGAAAACGTCGCCGAGCAGTTCAACGTCAGCCGCGCCGACCAGGACGCCTTTGCTCTGCGTAGCCAGCACAAGGCCGCTGCCGCGCAAGCCAACGGCCGCCTGGCGAAGGAAATCGTCCCGGTGGAAATCCCCCAGCGCAAAGGTCCGGCCAAAGTCGTCGAGCAGGATGAGCACCCGCGCGGCGATACCACCCTGGAGCAACTGGCCAAGCTCGGCACGCCGTTCCGCGAAGGCGGCAGCGTCACCGCCGGCAACGCCTCGGGCGTCAACGACGGCGCCTGCGCCCTGCTGCTGGCGACCCCGGCCGCCGCCGCGCGTCACGGCCTGAAGGCCCGCGCGCGCGTGGTGGCCATGGCCACCGCCGGCGTCGAGCCACGGATCATGGGCATCGGTCCGGTGCCGGCAACCCGCAAGGTGCTGGAGCTGGCCGGCCTGTCGCTGAACGACATGGACGTGATCGAGCTGAACGAAGCCTTCGCTGCCCAGGGCCTGGCGGTCCTGCGCGAGCTGGGCCTGGCGGACGATGACGCCCGCGTGAATCCCAACGGCGGCGCCATCGCCCTCGGCCATCCGCTGGGCATGAGCGGCGCGCGCCTGGTCACCACTGCCCTGCATGAACTGGAGGAACGCTCGGGCCGCTACGCGCTGTGCACCATGTGTATCGGCGTGGGCCAGGGCATCGCCCTGATCATCGAACGAATCTGATCCATCGGCGGGATCGAACCCCGCACCGCCAGTCGCTTCCGTGCAACGACTGTCACGCAGAGCAACGTCTCTGGCAGGGGTTCGAATCCTTCCGCGAACGGGGGCGCTATGCTGCTCCCATGACACTCGCAGCCCTCACCAGGGCTGGCGTACAAGAACAAATCGAGTGAACCCATGAACATGTACCATGATGCCGAACGTGCCCTGCTTGACCCGATGGAAACCGCCAGTGTCGACGAGCTGCGCCAGCACCAGCTGGAGCGCCTGCGCTGGAGCCTCAAGCATGCCCACGACAACGTCCCGCTGTACCAGAAGCGCTTCGCCGAAGCCGGCGTGCACCCGGACGACCTGACCTCCCTCGACGACCTCGCCAGGTTCCCCTTCACCGGCAAGAACGACCTGCGCGACAACTACCCCTACGGCATGTTCGCCGTGCCGCAGAACGAGATCGTGCGCCTGCACGCCTCCAGCGGCACCACCGGCAAGCCCACGGTGGTCGGCTACACGCAGAACGACATCGACACCTGGGCCAACGTGGTCGCCCGCTCCATCCGCGCCGCCGGCGGCCGCAAGGGTGACAAGGTGCATGTGTCGTACGGCTACGGCCTGTTCACCGGCGGGCTGGGCGCGCACTACGGCGCCGAGCGCCTGGGCTGCACGGTAATCCCGATGTCCGGCGGCCAGACCGAGAAGCAGGTCCAGCTGATCCGCGACTTCCAGCCGGACATCATCATGGTCACCCCGTCCTACATGCTAAACATCGCCGACGAGATCGAGCGCCAGGGGGTCGATCCGCACAGCCTCAAGCTGCGCCTGGGCATCTTCGGCGCCGAACCCTGGACCGCCGAGCTGCGCCGCGCGGTCGAGGAACGCATGGGCATCACCGCCCTGGACATCTACGGCCTCTCGGAAATCATGGGCCCGGGCGTGGCCATGGAATGCGCCGAGACCCAGGACGGTCCGACCGTCTGGGAAGACCACTTCTACCCCGAGATCATCGACCCGGCGACCGGCGCCGTGCTGCCCGACGGCGAATACGGCGAGCTGGTGTTCACCTCGCTGTCCAAGGAAGCGCTGCCGATGATTCGCTACCGCACCCGCGACCTGACCCGCCTGCTGCCGGGCACCGCGCGGCCGATGCGGCGCATCGACAAGATCACTGGTCGCAGCGATGACATGCTGATCATCCGTGGCGTCAACGTCTTCCCGACCCAGGTCGAGGAGCAAGTGTTGAAGATCAAGCAGCTCGCCGAGTGCTACGAAATCCACCTGCACCGCAATGGCAACCTCGACTGCATCGATATCCACGTCGAGTTGCGCCACGATCTGCAGGGCCTCTCCGCTGACGAGCAGAAAGCCATCGGCAGCGAGCTGGGCAAGCA
This sequence comes from Pseudomonas sp. BB438, assembly GCF_057180225.1. Classification (NCBI taxonomy): domain Bacteria; kingdom Pseudomonadati; phylum Pseudomonadota; class Gammaproteobacteria; order Pseudomonadales; family Pseudomonadaceae; genus Pseudomonas; species Pseudomonas sp. BB438. The sequence continues at coordinate 3,231,485 of NZ_CM170001.1, read as the reverse complement.
GGTCAAGACCCACATCGGCGTCAGCGCCCGCGTGCTGGTGCAGCCATCGCACAGCCTCAAACGCTCGGAAGGCAAGGCCTGCCACGTGTACGACAACCGGCCCAAGGGCTGAGTCTCTGCGTAATTGAAAAGCTCCGCTTCGGCGGGGCTTTTTGTTTTTCGCAGGAGCGCACTGGCTCGCGCCTATGCCTCTCACCCCAGCCCTTCGCGCCGCAAAGACCGCCCGTCGCCCGACCGACCTTCCCTGTCGATCCTCCACCCCGCCCTTCGACTACTCCTCAAAAGCAGGCGACATCCGGCCGCCTGCACACCCCGCAGGAGATGAACGATGAACTATGTCGATGGCTTCCTCGTACCGGTACCCACCGCCAAGCGCGAGCGCTACATCGAGGTGGCGCGCAAGGCCGCGGCGATGTTCAGGGAATACGGCGCGCTCGGCGTCGTGGAGTGCTGGGGCAACGACGTGCCCGAGGGCAAGGTGACCTCCTTCCCGATGGCGGTGAAGCTCAAGGAGGACGAAACCGTGGTGTTCTCCTGGATCACCTGGCCCAGCAAGGAGGCGCGGGATGCGGGCATGAAGCAGTTCATGGAGGACCCGCGGATGAAGACCGAATTCAGCGACATGCCCTTCGACGGCCAGCGCATGATCTTTGGCGGCTTCGAGACCATCGTCCAGGCCTGACGCCTGCCGCACAGCCCTTTGTAGGAGCGAGCTTGCTCGCTCCTAGACCCTCCAAAATTTCGCATTCGATTCATTCATAAAAATACATTTTCGTATCACTTCATCGGGATTCGAACGCACGAGCACTACACCCATCGTGCAAACCAGTACGCATCGAAATTTCATCATATACCCGCACATTCAGCGATTTTTATCGATTTTTCTCGATGAAAAACGCCCTGCCTCGCGCCCGACACAGCGCTGGAAAACGCTAAAGCGATACCCAATCCAATTACGACACATCATTTATTGTTAGACATTCATTTCTGTATCATTTAAAAATACAGCCATGGCCACGGCCGTCCCACGAACACGACAAAAGGCTGGAGACACAGCATGTACGCACAACTGGTTGAGACCGGCGTGAAGCGCATCAAGGCGCTGGACGAGATGTCGCCGGAAGAACGCGCCTTCCAGGAAAAGATCGATGCCGAGATCAAGATCGAGGCGAAGAACTGGATGCCCGACGCCTACCGCCAGACGCTGATCCGGCAGATTTCCCAGCACGCCCACTCCGAGATCGTCGGCATGCTGCCCGAGGGCAACTGGGTAACCCGCGCGCCGACCCTCAAGCGCAAGCTGCAGCTGATGGCGAAGATCCAGGACGAAGCCGGCCACGGCCTCTACCTCTACAGCGCCATGGAAACCCTGGGCGCCGACCGTGACGCCGAGATCGCCAAGTTGCATTCGGGCAAGGCCAAGTACTCGAGCATCTTCAACTACCCGACGCTGAACTGGGCCGACATGGGCGCAGTGGGCTGGCTGGTCGACGGCGCCGCCATCGTCAACCAGGTGGTGCTCCAGCGCACCTCCTACGGCCCCTACTCCCGCGCGATGATCCGCATCTGCAAGGAAGAGAGCTTCCACCAGCGCCAGGGTTACGAAATCCTCCTGACCATGATGCGCCACGGCAATGCGGCGCAGAAGGACATGGTCCAGGACGCCATCAACCGCCTCTGGTGGCCGGCCCTGATGATGTTCGGCCCGAGCGACGCCGACTCCCCCAACAGCGCCCAGTCCATGGCCTGGAAGATCAAGCGCCAGAGCAACGACGAGCTGCGCCAGCGCTTCGTCGACCAGACCGTGCCGCAACTGGAGCTGCTCGGCTGCACCGCGCCGGACCCGCACCTGAAGTGGAACGAGGAACGCGGCCACTACGACTTCGGCGACATCCAGTGGGAAGAGTTCTACGAAGTGCTCAAGGGCAACGGCCCGTGCAACACCGAGCGCGTCGCCACCCGCCGCAAGGCCATCGAAGACGGCGCCTGGGTCCGCGAAGCCGCGGTCGCCTATGCCCGCAAACAACAACAGAAAAAAGACGCCGCCTGAGCCGCGAGGAGAGAAAAGTCATGTCCGAGTGGACTTTGTTCGAAGTATTCGTCCGTAGCAAACACGGCCTGAACCACAAGCATGTCGGCAGCGTCCATGCCGCCGACGCCGCCATGGCCATCGAGAACGCCCGCGAGCTGTACACCCGCCGCAACGAAGGCGTGAGCCTGTGGGTCGTGCCCTCCGCGCTGATCACCGCCTCCTCCCCCGACGAGAAGGACCCGCTGTTCGACCCGTCGCAGGACAAGGTCTACCGCCACGCCAGCTTCTACGAGCTGCCGCCCGAAGTCGGCCACATGTGAGACGCGTGCGATGAATCCGAATTCCGACAAGATCGAATACCTGCTGCGCCTCGCCGACAGCGCCCTGATCCAGGGCCAGCGCCTGTGCGAATGGTGCGGCCACGCCCCGGCACTGGAAGAAGAACTGGCGCTGATGAACGTCGGCCTCGACCTCGTCGGCCAGGCGCGCAACTGGTACGAATACGCCGTGGAACTGCTGGACGACGGCCGCGATGCCGACGCCCTGGCCTTCCGCCGCGACGAGCGGGCGTTCCGCAACCTGCTGCTGGTGGAACAGCCCAACGGCGACTTCGCCGTGACCATCACCAAGCAGTTCCTCTATGACGCCTGGCACTTCCACGTGCTGCACGCCCTGAGCGCCTCCAGCGACGAGCGCATCGCTGCCATCGCTGCCAAGGGCCTCAAGGAAGTCACCTACCACCTGCGCCGCTCCGGCGAGTGGATGCAGCGCCTGGGTGACGGCACCGAACAAAGCCATGCGCGCATGCTCGCGGCGATCCCGCAGGTGTGGCGCTTTACCGTCGAACTCTGCAATGCCGACGAGATCGAGCAGCGCCTGTTCGCCGAGGGCGTCGCGCCGAACCCGGAAGAACTCGCTGCCGCGTGGAAAGCCAAGGTTGCCGACATCTTCGCTGCCGCGACCCTGCCGCTGCCCGAGCCTGCGGTGAACTTCTACCTCAGTGGCCGCCGCGGCGTGCACACCGAGCACCTGGGCATCCTCCTGGCCGAGATGCAGTTCCTCCAGCGGGCCTACCCCGATGCGACCTGGTGAGTTGATAACCAGCGACCGCGGCGCGCGCGCCGGCACGGCTGACGACCTCAGCCGCGCCTGGCACGTGCTCGGCGCGGTGATGGACCCGGAAGTGCCGGTGGTCAGCGTCGTCGAGCTGGGTATCGTGCGCGGGCTCGACTGGCAGGACGGGCACCTCCACGTGGTGGTCACCCCGACCTACTCCGGCTGCCCGGCCACCGAGGTTATCGAGCAGGACATCCAGCACGCCCTGGAGCACGCCGGCTTCGCCGCGCCACAACTGGAGCGCCGGCTGACCCCGGCCTGGACCACCGACTGGATCAGCGACAGCGGCCGCGAAGCCCTGCGCGTCTATGGCATCGCCCCGCCGGCCGGCAGCACCAGCAAACGCAGCCTGCTCGGCGAAAGCCCGGAAGTCTGCTGCCCGCAGTGCGGCAGCGCGCACACCGAGCTGCTCAGCGAATTCGGCTCGACTGCCTGCAAGGCGCTGTACCGCTGCGTCGATTGCCGCGAACCCTTCGATTACTTCAAGTGCATTTAGAAGCGGAGAAACGTCGCGAGCGCAGGCCAGGCAAGGCGAAAGCGCCTGAGGGAGCGGAGTTGACTGCAGTCAATGAGCATCCCGCAGGGGATTTCAACGCAGCATGGGCAAGCGCAGCAGTTTCTCGCCGGAGAAGAACAATGAGCAAGTTCCACAGCCTACAAATCAAGGAAGTGCGCGCGGAAACCCGCGACGCCGTGTCCATCGCCTTCGACGTGCCGGCGGACCTGGCCGACAGCTTCCGCTTTCAGCACGGCCAGCACCTGGTCATGCGTACCCAGCTCGACGGCGAAGAAGTGCGCCGCTCCTATTCCATCTGCAGCGGCGTCAATGACGGCGAACTGCGTGTGGCGATCAAGCGCGTGCCCGGCGGGCGTTTCTCCGCCTACGCCAACGAGACGCTGAAAGTCGGCGCCAGCCTCGACGTGATGCCGCCGGCCGGCCACTTCAATGTCCAGCTCGACCCGGCGCGCCGCGGCAACTACCTGGCGGTCGCCGCCGGCAGCGGCATCACGCCGATCCTGTCGATCGTCAAGACCACCCTGGAAACCGAGCCGGACAGCCGTGTCACCCTGCTCTACGGCAACCGTTCCAGCAACGCCGCGATGTTCCGCGAGCAACTCGAAGACCTGAAGAACCGCTACCTGCAGCGCCTCAACCTGATCTTCGTGTTCAGCCGCGAACAGCAGGACGTGGACCTCTACAACGGCCGCATCGACGCCGACAAGTGCGGCCAGCTGTTCAGCCGCTGGCTGGACGTGAAGAGCCTGGACGCCGCCTTCATCTGCGGCCCGCAGGCGATGACCGAGACCGTGCGCGACCAGCTCAAGGGCAACGGCATGCCGGCCGAGCGCATCCACTTCGAGCTGTTCGCCGCCGCCGGCAGCGAGAGCAAGCGCGAGGCCCGCCAGGCCGCCGGCGCCGTCGATAGTGCGAAGAGCCAGATCACCGTGATCAGCGATGGCCGCGAGCTGTCCTTCGAGCTGGCCCGCAACAGCGTCAGCGTGCTCGACGCCGGCAACGAGCACGGCGCCGAACTGCCCTACTCCTGCAAGGCCGGCGTGTGCTCGACCTGCAAGTGCAAGGTGGTCTCCGGCGAAGTGGAAATGGACAGCAACTTTGCCCTGGAGGACTACGAAGTGGCGGCCGGCTATGTGCTGAGTTGCCAGGCGTATCCGATCAGCGACAGCGTAGTGCTCGATTTCGACCAGCTCTGAGCCGTAGCTGCGGACTCAACCTGTAGGAGCGCCCCATGGGCGCGATCGCGGGCATGGCCCGCTCCTACAGGGAGCGCCGTGCTCCGAATGTTCAACCGCCAGCGACTCACAAGGACCCTGGCGAACTTCATCTGGCGGCTCGTCCCGCCACCTTGCTCTTCATATGAAGAATGCACCGCCATCGCCCACCCGGCGCGGCGGTCACCGGCAGCAGCCGGCACCCTTGCGTAGCGATCCGGAGGAAGACAACCATGGCCCAAGAGCCAATCCTACAAAGTTTCATCGGCGGCCGCTGGGTCGGCCAGCACGGCGCCCAGGCGCTGCGTAGCGCGCTCAACGGCCAGACCGTGGCACGCACCCACGAAGAGGCACTGGACTTCGCCGAAGCCGTCGCCCATGCCCGCGAGCAGGGCCTGAAGGAATTGATGTCCATGGACTTCCAGCAGCGCGCCCAGCGCCTGAAGGCCCTGGCGCTGTACCTCACCGAGCGCAAGGAGCAGCTCTACGAGATTTCCCGCCACAGCGGCGCCACCCGCGCCGACAGCTGGATCGACATCGAAGGCGGCGCCGGCACGCTGTTCGCCTACGCCGGCGTCGGCGGCCGCGAGCTGCCGTCGGGCAACGTCGTCCACGAAGGCCCGGCCATCCCGCTGGGCAAGGCCGGCACGTTCGCCGGCAGCCACATCCTGGTGCCGCGCGGCGGTATCGCCGTGCACATCAACGCCTTCAACTTCCCCATCTGGGGGATGCTGGAGAAGTTCGCACCGAGCTTCCTCGCCGGCATGCCGTGCATCGTCAAACCCGCCACCGCCACCAGCTACATCACCGAAGCCGCGGTGCGCGTGATGCACGAGTCCGGACTGCTGCCGGTCGGCAGCCTGCAGCTGATCATCGGCGGCACCGGCGACCTGCTGGACCGCCTGCAAGGCCAGGACGTGGTGACCTTCACCGGGTCCGCCGACACCGCCGCCAAGCTGCGCGTAAACCCGAACCTGATCCGCAATTCGGTGCCGTTCAACGCCGAGGCCGATTCGCTGAACTGCGCCATCCTCGCCCCGGACGTTACCCCGGACGACGAGGAGTTCGACCTTTTCGTCAAGGAAGTGGCGCGCGAGATGACCGCCAAGGCCGGCCAGAAGTGCACCGCGATCCGCCGCGCCATCGTTCCGGCCAAGCACATCGACGCCGTGGCTGAACGCCTGCGCGAGCGCCTGGCCAAGGTCGTGGTCGGTGATCCGTCGGTGGAAGGCGTGAAGATGGGCGCCCTGGCCTCCCACGCCCAGCAGGCTGACGTTGCCGAGCGCGTCCAAGCCCTGCTGAATTCCAGCGAGCTGGTCTTCGGCGCGAAGGACGGATTCGCCCCGCGCGGCGACGGCGTGGCCGAAGGCGCGTTCTTCGCCCCGACCCTGCTGCGCAGCCGCGATCCGCACGCCGAGGGCGGCGCGCACGACATCGAGGCCTTCGGCCCGGTGAGCACCCTGATGGCCTACGACGACATCGACGAAGCCATCGCCCTCGCCGCCCGCGGCAAGGGCAGCCTGGTCGCCAGCCTGATCACTCGCGATCCGCAGGTGGCCGCCAAGGTCGTGCCGGCCATGGGCGCGCTGCACGGCCGCCTGCACATCCTCGACCGGGAATCCGCCGCCGAATCCACCGGCCACGGTTCGCCCCTGCCGATGCTCAAGCACGGCGGCCCGGGTCGCGCCGGTGGCGGTGAAGAACTGGGTGGCCTGCGCGCGGTGAAGCACTACCTGCAACGCACCGCGGTCCAGGGCTCGCCGACCATGCTGATGGCCGTCACCGGCGAATACGTGCGCGGTGCCAAGGTCTACGAGACCGAAGTGCACCCGTTCCGCCGCTACTTCGACGACCTGAAGATCGGCGAATCGCTGCTGACCCACCGCCGCACCGTTACCGAAGCCGACCTGGTCAACTTCGGTTGCCTGTCGGGCGATCACTTCTACATGCACTTCGACGAACTGGCGGCGAAGGACTCGCAGTTCGGCAAGCGCATCGCCCACGGCTACTTCGTGCTCTCCGCGGCGGCCGGCCTGTTCGTCTCCCCAGGCGTCGGCCCGGTGCTGGCCAACTACGGCCTGGACACCCTGCGCTTCATCAACCCGGTGGGCATCGGCGACACCATCCAGGCGCGCCTGACCTGCAAGCGCAAGATCGACCAGGGCAAGAAGAGCCCCAAGGGCGAACCGCAAGGCGTGGTGGCCTGGGACGTGGAAGTCACCAACCAGCTCGGCGAGCTGGTGGCCAGCTACGACATCCTGACCCTGGTGCTCAAGCGCGCTTGATGCGCTGACTTGAGCGACTCCGGTGTCATCTTCGACCGGCCTTCGGGCCGGTTTTTTTATGCCTGCGGCCGCGGCTGGGGCAGGCCATGCCCTCGATTACGCCCAAAGGGTGCTCCGTCCAATGAGCGCCATACTTCCGTCGTTCCGGGTTAGAGCTCATTCCGTCGCGAGAGATTTCGCGGACAAGGTCCGTTCCTACACCACATCGCACAGCTCTGGCTCTGGCTCTGGCTCTGGCTCTGGCTCTGGCTCACGGAGTCTTCCAGCGAAATATCCGCACGCGCCGACTGCCCCGTTCAGGAGGCCTCGTTGAAGTGGAGTTTCAGGGGTTGAGCGACATGGATGTCGCGAGAGCGTCGATGGGCCAGGGATGGCCCTTCGACGCGTGCCCCTGAAACTTCGCTTCAACGAGGGGATTTTTCGCCTAAGCGAAAAACCGGATGTCCGGGGCAAGACCTTTGCCTTCTTTGGGGCGTTTGCCAAAGAAGGTCGCCCGAGGGGGCGAAACACAGACTCCATGCGCGCACCGAAGCGACGCAGGAACACCAAAGCCAACACAGCAATACAGGACCAACATCGGAGCAGAGGACGGCGCCGGCCCTGCCGGCGAATCGCGGGCAGGGCGCGCTCCTACAGGGTTGTCCCCTGCCTGCGTCTTTGCGCATTTCTGATATCGGCCCACCCCGCGCCCTTCGTACCTTCTACCTGCCCGCCGTACTTGACGCCGGGCGCGTGCACTCCCCCATAAAACAACAAGAAGGGCCGCTCCATGACTCCACGCACCCCATCCTCGGCATCCCCCGAACACCTCCCTTGCCCGCTGCGCCCCGGCGCTCGCGGCTGACTGCCGTTCACCACTTCGACCACTGACAGGCAAGGGACAACCACCATGCTCAAACAAGGCGTACTCCGCTGGCCCCAGATCGCCGGGCTCGGCATTTCACTGGTCATCGCCGGCCAGTTCTCCGGCTGGAACTACGGTCTGGCCAGCAGCGGCTGGGCCAACATGCTCGTCGCCACCCTGCTGATGGCCGTGCTCTGCGGCGGCCTGGCACTGTGCGTGTGCGAACTGTCCACCGCCCGGCCCCACGCCGGCGGCGTGTTCGCCTATGCGCAACTGGCCTTCGGGCCCTTCGTCGGCTACCTGGTCGGCGCCGCCTGTGCGCTGGCACTGACCATCGGCACCGGCGCGGCCGCCAACTTCCTCGCCGCCTACATGGAGTCGGTGTTCGGCTTCGGCGGCTGGCCGGTGCGCATCGGCCTGTTCGCGGTAATCATCGGCATCCACATCATCGGCGTCGGCGAGGCCCTCGGGCTGACCCTGCTGGCCGGCGCCGTGGCCGCCATCGCGCTGCTGGCCTTCGGCGGCGCCATGCTGCCCCACGTGCACTGGGAAAACCTGCTGGCGACAACCGCCAGCACGCTGACCGGCGCCGGCAACGCGCTGCCGGGTGTGAGCCTCGCCGGCGTCTTCGCCTGCGTGCCCTTCGCCATCTGGATGTTCATCTGCGTGGAGCAGGTCGCCTCCGCCGCCGAGGAAGCCGCCGAACCGGGCCGCAGCATGCCCCGCGGGATCATCGCCGCCGTCGGCACCCTGCTGCTGACCGCGCTGACCGTGGTGATCAGCGCACCCGGCGCAGCCGGTGTGGAGGTGGTTGGCAACGCCGGCGACCCGCTATACGCCGCCATGACCCATGGCGGGCTCTACGGCGAGCGCGACTGGCTGCCGCTGCTGGTCGGCTCCGGCGCCGTGTGCGGCCTGCTGGCGACCTTCTTCTCGGTGGTGTTCTCCGCTTCCCGCCAACTGTTCGCCCTGGCCCGTGACGGTTTCTTCCCCGCCGCGCTCGCCCGCACCAACCGCCGTGGCGCGCCCTACGTCGCCCTGCTGGTGCTGACCGTGATCGGCCTGCCGCTGACCCTGGTGCCGCCGGAAAAACTCCTGCTGTGCATCGTCCTGCTGCTGGGCAGTTGCCACCTGGTGCTGTTCGCTGCCTACCTGCGCCTGCACCGCAGCCAACCGGGCCTCGCTCGCCCGTTCCGCTTGCGTGGCGGCCCTGCTGTCGCCTGCGTCGGCATGCTGCTCACGCTGGTGGTGATCGCTGCCTGCTTCCAGCTGGAAGTGGCGATGCTCAGCGCCCTGGCCCTGGTGGTCGCCGCGCTGGTCCTCAACTACCTGCTGCGCGCCGCATTCCGCGCCAGCAAGCCCCTGGAGAATGCCGAGAATGTCTGAAGCAACCCTGCTGCAACGCCGCCACCAGGTCATGGGCGATGCCTCGCCGCTGTTCTACGACGAGCCCCTGGAACTGGTGAAAGGCGAAGGCGTCTGGCTGATCGATGCCGCCGGCAAGCGCTATCTGGACTGCTACAACAACGTGCCCTGCGTCGGCCACTGCCATCCGAAGGTGGTGGCGGCCATGGCCGAGCAGGCCGCAACGCTGAACATCCATACCCGCTACCTCAATGAGCGCGTGGTGCGCTACGCCGAGAACCTCACCGCGACCTTCGCCGAACCCCTCGACAGCCTGATGTTCACCTGCACCGGCAGCGAGGCCAACGAACTGGCCTTGCGCATGGCGCGTTTCGCCACCGGCAACACGGGCGTGATCGTCAGCGACTACAACTACCACGGCAACACCACCAGCCTGGCGGCAGTGACCACCGCGCTGCCCAGCTCGGAGCCGTTCTCGACCCACGCGCGTGCCGTGCCGATCCCCTGCCTCTACCACGCCGACGGCACGCCCGAGCAGGTGGCCGACCGCTACGTGGCCAAGGTCGCCGAAGCCATCGCCGAGCTACAGGAAGCCGGTGTCGGCCTGGCAGCCATGCTGATCGATACCCTGTTCGCCAACGAGGGCATTCCGCGCCTGCCGGCCGGATACCTGGAACGCGTAGCGAAGCTGGTGCGCGAGGCCGGCGGACTGCTGATCACCGATGAGGTGCAGTCTGGCTTCGCCCGTACCGGCGATCACATGTGGGGCCACCAGTCGCACCCGCTGGTGCCGGACATCGTCACCCTCGGCAAGCCGATGGGCAACGGCTTCCCCCTCGCAGGCGTGGTGACCAACCGTGAGCGGGTGGAGACCTTTGGGCGCAGCAACATGTACTTCAACACCTTCGGCGGCTCGCCGGTGGCCGCGGCCGTCGGCCAGGCGGTGCTGGACGTGATCGCCGAGCAGGACCTGCAAGGCAACGCCCGGCGCCAGGGCGCCACACTGAGCACCGCGTTGCAGCGCCTCGCCGAACGCCACTCGATCATCGGCGACGTGCGTGGCCAGGGCCTGTTCTTCGCCGTGGAGCTGGTGCGCGACCGCGCCAGCCGCGAGCCGGCCGGCCTCGAGGCGCGGCGCATCGTCAACACCCTGCGCCAGCGCGGCGTGCTGATCAGCAAGATCGGCGGCGACGACAACATCCTCAAGATCCGCCCGCCGCTGGTGTTCGAGGCCGAGCACGGCGAGCACTTCATCGACACCCTGGACCAGGTCCTGAGCGAACTCTGAGGAGCCACCATGAACGACTTTTCCAAGGCTTGTTTCGCAGAGCTTGATCACGACCAGCAGATCGCCTGCCTGCGCGACCTGGCGCTGGACGCCCTGCACCACTGGGACGGCGATTTCGTCGGCCTGGAGCTGCTCAAGTACCGCGAGAACGCAGTGTTCTGCGCCACCCGCAGCGACGGCACGCGCAGCGCCTTGCGCGTGCACCGCGGCGGCTACCACAGCGAAGCGGCGCTGCGCTCGGAGCTGACCTGGATGGAGCAACTGGCGGCCGGCGGCATCGGCGTGCCGAGCATCATCCGCACCCGCAGCGGCGAACACCTGGCCGAGGTGCGCAGCGCCACCCTGGAAGAATCACGCTTCGTCGACATGCTCGGCTGGCTGTCCGGAAGCACCCTGGGCTCCGCCGAGCAGGGCCTGAGCGCCGATGGCGACATCGAGGCGCTGTTCCAGCAGGCCGGCGCGGTGGCTGCGCGCATCCACCTCAATTCAGCGCAATGGCGCCAGCCCAACGAGTTCACCCGGCACGCCTGGGACGAAGAAGGCCTGGTGGGCACCAACCCGTTCTGGGGGCGCTTCTGGGAGCTGGACCTGCTCAGCGCCGAGCAGCACGAGCTGCTCCAGCGCGCGCGCCAGGAGGCCCGCCTGGACCTGCGCCGCTACGGCCGCAGCCTGGACAACTTCGGGATGATCCACGCCGACCTGGTGCCAGAGAACCTGCTGCTCGAAGGCGGCGAACTGCAACTGATCGACTTCGACGATGCCGGCTTCGGCTGGCACATGTTCGAGCTGGCCACCGCGCTGTACTTCTGCCTGGACGACCCGCGCCTGGCGCAGATCCAGGCGGCGTTGCTGGCCGGCTACGACTCGGTCAAGCCATTGTCCGCCGCCGACCGTGCCGCGCTGCCGCTGTTCCTTGCCCTGCGCGGCACCACCTACCTGGGCTGGGTGCACACCCGGCGCAACAGCGAAACCGCGCGGGAACTGGCGCCCATGCTGATCGAGCGCGCCTGTACACTGGCCGCCGCCTACCTCGCCGGCCGCTGAAACTGGCAGAGCGCCGCAACACCCTGGCGCGCAGGCACAAGCCTGCCCGCCAGCACTGACCGATACTCGGCGCACAACCGAGGTGACCCGCAATGACCGGCATCGCCCGCCATCAGGCAACCGACTCCGATGAACTGGCCTGTGCCCTCGCCGGCTGGAGCCAGGACTACACCCAGCTCGGCCACGGCCGCCTGCAGGCGGAGCTGCTGCATGTGCAGTTGCCCGGCGCCTCGCTGATCTACGAACACTCCAACCTGCACCTGCACGAGAACATGGCGCCCCCTGCCGGCCATCTGGTGATCGGCATTCCCCTGCGCGCCAGTGCCGACTCGCGCTTCAACGGCCAGGCCCTGCACGACGACACCCTGCTGGTGCTCGAGGGCGGTCGCGAACTGGAAATCTGCGCCGCCGGGGAAATCCACATGCTCGGCTTGACCTTCAGCCAGCCACAGCTGGAGCGCCTGCTCGGCGCCGAGGAGCGTGAGCTGTTCGAGCGCGCGCTGGAACAGCGACGCCTGCAGCTGTCGCCGACCGGTGCGGGCGAACTCCGACGCAGCCTCTGCACGGCCATCTCCGCCTTCGAGGAGGAGCCCTGGCGGGTGGACGACCCGCAACAGGCCGGGCATGCCGTGGCGCTGGTGCTCAGCCATGTACTGCAGGCGCTGGAGGAAATCCTCCCGGGCCATGACCGTGACGGCACGCCACGCTCGCTGCAACAGCATCGCCGGCTGGTGCTGGCGGCCATCGAGCGCATGCAGGCGGACCTCTCCGAGCCGCTGTCGCTGCTGGAGCTGAGCCAGAGCCTGAACACCAGCCAACGCACCCTGCAGTACTGCTTCCGGCAGATCTGCCAGAGCACGCCGCAGCAATTCTTCCTCAGCCTGCGCCTGGCCGAGGCACGCCGCCGGCTCAAACAGGAGCCGCAGCAGAGCATCACCCATTTGGCACTGGACCTGGGCTTTGCCAGCTCCAGTCATTTCTCGACCCTCTACAAGCGGCTGTATGCAGAGCGGCCGTCGGTGATTTCAAGGGCGCGTTGAGGCTGCTGGAAGACGCTCGCACACCCTCTCCCTGAAGGGAGAGGGGACTGATCGGCGCAGGATTAAACCAGATCATCAGCCGGCACATTCGGCTCCCTCTACCTTCAGGGAGAGGGCTGGGAGAGGGTTCTTCAGCCCGCAAGGATCTCGACAGCCTCCTCCCACCGATCTGGCAACCACACCCAATCACTTGGCAGACAGGAGCAACGGCACAGGGCCAGCCCTTACTTAGCATCGGCAGAAGTCACATCCCCTCAATCGACAATAACGAAACGGATGCCTTCACCATGACCCACGCCGCCGTGCTGCGCCCCACCCTGCTCGCCCTGCTCATCGCCGGGGCCAGTTCCGCCAGCGCCTACCAGCTGTACGCGACCGACGACACGCACCTGAACGCCGACCTCTCGGCGACCTTCGGGCTGTTCCACAGCCAGGAGCGCTACAACATGACCGGCACCCTGGACAAGGGTTCGTCGTCCTGGCAGGAAGGCTTCATCAAGTACGGCCTGAGCGGCGACCAGAAGCTGGGCGATGCGGGCACTGCCTATGGCGCGTTCAACCTGCTCAGCTCCGCCACCTGGGGCGATGGTGACGCCGCTGGCTTCAGCGACGGTTCCGAGCGCACCACCAAGATCGAGGACGCCTACGCCGGCTGGCGCTCGGGCAGCCTGTTTCCGGTATTGGGCGAGGACGGCATCGACCTGTCCTTCGGTCGCCAGAACATCGTGGTCGGCGACGGCTTCCTGATCGACGGCGATGCCCTGAACATGGGCAAGGGCCTGGCCGACGGTGAGTACAACCGTGGCGGCGCTTACTACCTCGCCGGTCGCCGCGACTTCGACGAGACCGCCGTGCTGCGCGTCGGCGGCAAGGAAGGCTGGCGTGGCGACCTGATGCGCCTGAAGTCGGACAACCGCGCCCAAGCCAAGTCCGAGCTGTATGTCGCCACCCTCGAACACGTCGCCCAGGAAGCCACCTTCGGCCTGACCTACATCGACGTGAACGACATCGACGAGCAATACGCGTCGCCAGCCCAGCTCGACCGCAAGGACATGAAGACCTACAGCCTTCGCGGCACCGGCAACGCCGGCGTGGAAAACCTGTTCCTCTCCGGCGAGTACGCCTGGCAGGACAAGCGCCATACCGACAATGAAAACGCCTGGTACCTGGAAGCCGGCTGGACCTTCTCCGACGTCACCTGGAAGCCCTACGTCAGCTACCGCTTCAGCCGCTTCTCCGAAGGCTACGATCCGCTGTTCTACGGTTTCAGCCGCGGCTTCGGCACCTGGTTCCAGGGCGAGGTGGCAGGCAACTACTCCGGTCCGTTCAACAGCAACACCCGCGTGCACAACATCGGCGCCAAGGTCAGTCCGCTGGAGAACGTCAGCGTCGGCCTGCAGTGGTTCGGCTTCCACACCCTGGACACCGACCTGGGCAACACCGACGCCAACGAACTGGACCTCTACGCCGAGTGGGCGGTCAACGAGCACCTGATGATCATCCCGCTGGTGGGCCTGTACCAGCCGAAGAAGAGCGCGGCCGAAGGCGGCACCCAGATCGGCAACGACAACAGCAACCTCTACAGCCAGCTGATGTTCTCCACCACGTTCTAACGCCCAGGGAAGACGCCCGCCATGCCCAGCCTCCTGACCTCCATCCAGGGTCGCATCACCTGGCTGGCGGGCCTCTGCCTGATCCTCGTCGCCAGTGTCCTGATCGGCCTCTCGCTGTACCAGGCGCGGCAGGACAGCCGCATCATCGCGCACGACAGCGGCGAACTGTTCGCCGTTGCCGCGCGACACAACCTGGAGACCCAGGGCCAGGTCCAGGCCCTGCTGATCCGCGAACGCCTGCAGAACAACCTGCTGCTCGGCGAAGGCCTGCTGCGCACCGTAGAAACCCTGCGTACGCAACAACGCCAGGGCGTCCTCGACCCCGCCGCGCTGCGCACCGCGCTCAATCATTCGATGGCCGACACTCTCGGCGCGCACCCGGAACTGCTAGGCCTGTTCCTGGTGTTCCAGCCGGGCACCCTGGATGGCGCTGACAGCCAGTTCGGCGCCCGCGAAGACCTGGGCAGCAACGAAACCGGCCGCTTCGCCCTCTACCTGCTGCAGAACGGCAAGGAAACCCAGCGGGTGATCGGTACCGAGCAGGTCCTCGGCGACACCACGCCAGGCCCCAGCGGCCAGCCCTACAACGCCTTTTTCACCTGTTCAATCGGGCACGCCCGCCCCTGCGTGCTCGACCCGTATTTCGACGACGCCTCGGGCCAGCGCCGGCTGGTCACCAGCGTGACCCTGCCGCTGCTGGAGAACGGCAAGGCCATCGCCGCCGTGGGCTTCGACATCGACCTGGCAGCGCTACAGCACAGCAGCACGGAAGGCAGCCGCAGCCTGTTCGACGGCCAGGGCCGCATCCGCATCCTCAGCCCCAACGGCCTGGTCGCCAGCGACAGCGGCGATGCCTCGAAGCTGGGGCAGACGTTCGACGACACGTCCGTGCTCGCCGAGATCGCTGCCGGACGCTCACAGTCCAATGACGACGGTGAATCCATCAGCGTGCTGCACAGCCTCGCTCCAGTACCCGACGCCGCGCCCTGGGGCATCCTGCTCAGCGTGCCGCGCTCGGTGATGCTCGCCCCGGCGGAGCACCTCAAGGGCACGCTGGACGACCTGCGCTGGAAAAGCACTGCACTGGAGACCGGCATCGGCATCGCCGCCGGCCTGCTCGGCATGCTGCTGGTCGCACTCACCGCGCTCGGCATCAGCCGGCCGATCCTGCGCCTGGCGCGTATGCTGGAAGATATCGCCGACGGCGAAGGTGACCTCACCCGTCGCCTCGACTACCCGCGCCGCGACGAACTGGGCCGCCTCGCCACCGCCTTCAACCGCTTCCTCGACAAGCTGCAGCCGAGCATCGCCGCCGTGCAGTCGGCGACGCGCGAAGCGCACTCCACCGCCGATCGTTCGGCGCAGATCGCCCGGCAAACCAGCGACGGCATGCAGCAGCAATTCCGCGAGATAGACATGGTCGCCACGGCGCTCCAGGAGATGTCCGTTACTGCGCAGGATTCGGCCCGCAGCGCCGCTCGCGCCGCCGAGGCCGCGCGCACGGCGGAACAGGCCTGTGATGATGGCTTCCGCACACTCGACGCTACCAACAGCGGCATCGACCTGCTGGCTGCCGGAATGAACCAGGCGATGGCGGAGTTGCAGCAACTGGCGACCAGCAACGAGCAGATCGGCTCGATCCTCGAGGTCATCTGCGGCATCGCCGCGCAGACTAATCTGCTAGCCCTCAACGCCGCCATCGAAGCGGCGCGCGCGGGTGATGCCGGGCGCGGTTTCGCCGTGGTCGCGGACGAAGTGCGCGGGCTGGCCCGGCGTACCCAGGAGTCGGTGGAGGAAATTCGCGAGGTGATCGAGAACCTGCAGGCACGCGGCCAGTCAGTCACCAGCGCGATGCAGGGAAGCTTCACCCAGGCCCAGGGCAACGTCGATCAGGCGCGCCAGGCCATCGACGCACTGCGCCGGATCGGCGAGGCGGTGAACCTGATCAGCGAGATGAACCTGCAGATCGCCAGCGCAGCGGAGGAACAGAGCAGCGTTGCCGAGGAGATCAACCGCAACATCGCCGGCATCCGCGATGTCACCCAGACCATTTCCGATCAGGCCCAGCAAGCCGCCAGCGCCAGTCGCTCACTGAACGACCTGGCCAGCCGGCAGCAGGGATTGGTGGAGCAGTTCCGCGCCTGACTCAGATATCGCTGCAGCGCGGGGTCTGGCGCAGGTACTTGAGGGTGTGCTGCTGGCCCTGGGAATCCAGGTAGACCATGGTCGCCTGGCTGACTTCACAGCGCTCGTTGGGTTGGGAGATGCTCAGCACCTTGGCCACATCCAGCGGCATGCCGTAGTGATAAACGGCTGCATCGTCGGCGACGGCGGTGAAGGACAGCAGCAAGGCGGGAATGGCGAAGAGTGCGCAAAGGGTGGATTTCATGGCAGGAACCTCAGGGATCACGCGGGTCGCGTCGATCGTGGCCCACTGCCATAAATCTAGCTGACCACGCCCTTGCGACACAGATCGACTTCGACAATGCATTTCTGCAGATGGCGCAACAATAGTGTCTCCACGACCCACTGAGCGGGCGATTGTGACCTCCACTGCCAGCTGATTGGCAGTATTCGCACCCTCGATGCGTTTGCAGCCAGGGGTATCTCCCGCAAGAATGAACGCCATCGATCGGATCGGGAGACGCCATGAAACGCGTGGCCATGCTGCTGTTCCCCGGCGTGCAGGCGCTGGATGTTTCCGGGCCGCTGGACGTGTTCGCCGAAGCCAATGCCTTCGTGCCTGCCGGCCACGGTTATCAGGTGGTGACGCTCGCGGCGGCGCCCTACCCTGTGCGCGCCTCCAACGGCCAACTGCTCGTCGCCGACTTCAATCTGGAACACGGCGACGGCGCGGCCGACATCCTGCTGGTGCCGGGCGGGCCGGCCCTGCCGGAAGCATCGCCGTCGTCCGACCTGCTCGACTGGTTGCGTGCGGCGTGCGCACGGGCGCCACGCTACGGCTCGATCTGCACCGGCGCTTTCCTGCTCGGCCATGCCGGGCTGCTGGACGGCAAGCAGGTGACCACCCACTGGAGCGATGCGCGCCGTCTGGCCGAACTGTTCCCGCAGGCGCGGGTGGAGCCGGACCGGATCCATGTGCGTGACGGCGCCTTGGTGACGTCGGCAGGCGTGACTGCCGGGATCGACCTGGCACTGGCGCTGGTCGCCGACGACCACGGCGCGGCGGTGGCGCTGTCAGTGGCAAAACGGCTGCTGGTGGTGGCGCAGCGTCAGGGCGGACAATCGCAGTTCAGCCCCTTCCTGCAGGCACCGGCCGACGAAGGTTCGCCCGTGGCGCGCATCCAGCGCTACGTGCGGGAACACCTCGACCAGCCGCTGGGCGTGCCGCAACTGGCCGCCGAGGTGGCGATGAGCCCGCGCAGCTTCGCCCGCACCTTCGTGCGCGAAGCGGGCGTGACGCCGGCGGAGTTCGTCCAGCGTGCGCGTATCGACGCGGCGCGCGGCCTGCTGGAGGGCAGCGACCAGGCCCTGAAGACGATCGCCTGGCGCTGCGGCTTCGGCAGCGCGGCGCGCATGCGCCTGGTGTTCGCACAGCGCCTGGGGGTGACGCCGACGCAGTATCGCGAGCAGTTCCGCCGCAAGGGTTGACCAGTTTTTCGTAGGAGCGAGCTTGCTCGCGAACCGCGCTCCGCCGATGTTTCAGTGCCTGCGACGAGCCATCGCGGACGGAGTCCGCTCCTACGCCCGAGCGAGGCAGGTGCCTGCTGATGTAGGAGCGGATTCATCCGTGATCGGGTCGGCGCCACGCCGGGCGACAGGTTCGCGAGCAAGCTCGCTCCTACAGGCTGCCTGAAGGTCCGCTACAGGCCGATTGGATTCGCGGACGAGGTCCGCTCCTACACGGAAAGGTCGGCGTTCTCCTGCTGCAGGGCGGTTCGCGAGCAAGCTCGCTCCTACCTGAAAATCTTGCCGGGACATGCCCTCTCCCCCCGCCCTGGCTGCGCGCCCCGCTCCGAAGGGAGAGGGAGTTGTCCGTGCCGGCTGACGCCATGGATACATCCTGCACCGACCGATCCCCTCTCCCTTCAGGGAGAGGGTTAGGGAGAGGGAAAATCCCAGGCACAAACTGTCAGAGAAAGACAGTTGCTCCTACGAGGGGGATCGGCGCGCGCTTGCGTAGGAGCGGACATTGTCTGCGAAATGTCTGCTCCGGCGCCCTGGCTGCCGCTCAGATCGGCGGCGCCGAGCGCAGCATCACCGACTTCAGTGCGAACGCCGACTTGATCCCCGCCACGCCGGGAATCTGCGTCAGGGTGTTGGTGAGGAACAGCTGGTACGCCGACAGGTCCTTCACCACCACCCGCAGCATGTAGTCGGCGTCGCCGGTCATCTGGAAGCAGCTCATCACCTGCGGCGCCTGGACGATGCGCTCTTCGAACCGGGCGAGGTAGTCGCCGGTCTGCTTTTCCAGGGACACCGAGACGAACACGCTCATGCCGCCGGACAGGCGCTCCTCGTCGAGGCGGGCGAAGTAACCCTGGATGTAGTGCTCCTCCTCCAGGCGACGCACCCGGCGCAGGGTCGGGGTCAGCGACAGGCCGATGTTCTGCGCGAGATCGCGCCAGGAGAGCCGGCCATCGTCGGCCAGGGCGCGGAGGATTTTCAGGTCGGTGCGGTCGAGATCAGCCATTTTCCCTCGTACTACTGAGCGTCATTTTTATAGTTCAAACACACTAATCCTGAAGCTCAGACCTAGTCAATTTGGAGCAAAAAACCAATCGGTCACACCTATACTGAAACCACAACTACAACAACCGAGGACCTCACCATGAGTGATGTCACCACCCGCCACGCGACCCCGCGCGGCACCCGCACCGTAGCCTTACCCGGCCGGGTGCGCCCGCCAGGCATGGCCTCTTCCGTCTGCTGATCCACACCCACGATCACTACTGGAGACCCGCCATGACCGACTACGCTCCGCTCCGCCTGCACGTCCCCGAACCCACCGGGCGTCCGGGCTGCAAGACCGACTTCTCCTACCTGCACCTGTCGCCCGCCGGCGAGGTGCGCAAGCCCGACATCGACGTGGAGCCGGCGCAGACCACCGACCTGGCCTTCAGCCTGGTGCGCGTGATCGACGAAGACGGCAATGCCGTCGGCCCCTGGGCCCCGGACCTGAGCCACGAGCAGTTGCTGCGCGGCATGCGCCTGATGCTCAAGACGCGCATCTTCGACGCGCGCATGCTCACCGCCCAGCGCCAGAAGAAGATGTCCTTCTACATGCAGTGCCTGGGTGAAGAGGCCATCGCCACCGCCCACACCATGGCCCTGCGCGACGGCGACATGACCTTCCCGACCTACCGTCAGCAAGGCATCCTGATCACCCGCGACTACCCGCTGAAAGACATGATCTGCCAGCTGCTCTCCAACGAGCAGGACCCGCTCAAGGGCCGCCAGCTGCCGATCATGTACTCCAGCCGCGAGAAAGGTTTCTTCTCCATCTCGGGCAACCTCGCTACCCAGTTCATCCAGGCCGTCGGCTGGGGCATGGCCTCGGCGATCAAGGGCGACACCAGGATCTCCTCCGCCTGGATCGGCGACGGCGCCACCGCCGAGTCCGACTTCCACACCGCCCTCACCTTCGCCCACGTCTACCGCGCGCCGGTGATCCTCAATGTGGTCAACAACCAGTGGGCGATCTCCACCTTCCAGGCCATCGCCGGCGGTGAAGGCACCACCTTCGCCAACCGTGGCGTGGGCTGCGGCATCGCCTCGCTGCGGGTGGACGGCAACGACTTCCTCGCCGTCTACGCCGCCTCGCAATGGGCTGCCGAGCGCGCCCGTCGCGGCCACGGCCCGAGCCTGATCGAATGGGTCACCTACCGCGCAGGCCCGCATTCCACGTCGGACGACCCGTCCAAGTACCGCCCCGCCGACGACTGGACCAATTTCCCCCTGGGCGACCCCATCGCCCGCCTGAAGCAGCACCTGATCGGCCTCGGCATCTGGTCCGAGGAACAGCAGGAAGCGCTGAAGAAGGAGCTGGAAGCCGAAGTGATCGCCGCGCAGAAAGAGGCCGAACGTCACGGCTCGCTGGTGGACGGCCACGTGTTCAGCGCCGCCAACCTGTTCGACGACGTCTACAAGGACCTGCCGGAACACCTGCGCCGGCAGCGCCAGGAGCTCGGGGTATGAATGCCATGAACCCGCAACACGAAAACGCCCAGGCGGTCACCAGCATGACCATGATCCAGGCGCTGCGCTCGGCCATGGACGTGATGCTCGAACGCGACGACAACGTCGTGGTGTTCGGCCAGGACGTCGGCTACTTCGGCGGCGTATTCCGCTGCACCGAGGGCCTGCAGAAGAAGTACGGCACCTCCCGCGTATTCGACGCGCCGATCTCCGAGAGCGGCATCATCGGTGCCGCCGTGGGCATGGGAGCGTATGGCCTGCGCCCGGTGGTGGAAATCCAGTTCGCCGACTACGTCTACCCGGCCACCGACCAACTGGTCTCGGAAGCCGCGCGCATCCGTTACCGCTCGGTCAACGATTTCACCGTGCCCATGGTGGTGCGCATGCCCTGCGGCGGCGGCATCTACGGCGGGCAGACGCACAGCCAGAGCCCGGAGGCGATGTTCACCCAGGTCTGCGGCCTGCGTACCGTCATGCCATCCAACCCCTACGACGCCAAGGGCCTCTTGATCGCCTGCATCGAGAACGACGACCCGGTGATCTTCCTCGAACCCAAGCGCCTGTATAACGGCCCATTCGACGGCCATCACGACCGCCCGGTGACCCCGTGGTCCAAGCACCCGGCCAGCCAGGTGCCCGAGGGTTACTACAGCGTGCCGCTGGACAAGGCAGCCATCGCCCGCCCGGGCTCGGAACTGACCGTGCTGACCTACGGCACCACCGTCTACGTGGCCCAGGCCGCCGCCGAGGAAACCGGCATCGATGCCGAGATCATCGACCTGCGCAGCCTCTGGCCGCTGGACCTGGACACCATCGTCGAATCGGTGAAGAAGACCGGCCGCTGCGTCATCGTCCACGAGGCCACGCGCACCTGCGGCTACGGTGCCGAGCTGATGTCGCTGGTGCAGGAACACTGCTTCCACCACCTCGAAGCGCCGATTGCCCGCGTCACCGGCTGGGACACGCCCTACCCGCACGCCCAGGAATGGGACTACTTCCCCGGCCCCGCCCGCGTCGGCGCGGCCTTCAAGCGCGCCATGGAGGTCTGAATGGGCACTCACGTCATCAAGATGCCGGACATCGGCGAAGGTATCGCCGAGGTCGAGCTGGTGGAGTGGCATGTCCAGGTCGGCGACGAGGTCCATGAGGACCAGTTGCTGGCGGAAGTCATGACCGATAAGGCCACCGTGGAAATCCCCTCGCCGGTGGCTGGCACGATCATCGCCCTGGGCGGTGTGCCGGGCCAGGTGATGGCCGTGGGCGGCGAGTTGATCCGCCTGGAAGTGGAAGGCCACGGCAACCACCGCGAAGCCGCGCAACCCAAGCCCCACGACGAGGCGCCGGCAGCCAAGCCGGAAGCCAAACCGGCCCCCGTCGCCGAGGCACCCAAGCCTGCACCGCGTGTCGAGAGCAAGCCGGTCGCCCCGGCTGCGCGCCCCGCTCCCTCGCTGGCGCCGCGCCGCGCACCGGGTGAGAAGCCGCTGGCCTCGCCGGCGGTGCGCCAACGTGCCCGCGACCTGGGCGTGGAGCTGCAGTTCGTGCAGGGCAGCGGCCCGGCCGGGCGCATCCTGCGCGAGGACCTGGAGCATTACCTGGAACACGGCGGCGCCACCATTGCCTCCGGCTATGCCGCGCGCCACGACGAGCACCAGATCCCGGTGATCGGCCTGCGCCGCAAGATCGCGCAGAAGATGGCCGAGGCCAAGCGGCGCATCCCGCACTTCAGCTACGTCGAGGAGATCGACGTCACCGACCTCGAAGCCCTGCGCGTGCACCTCAATGCCAAGCATGCGGCGGCACGCGGCAAACTGACCCTGCTGCCGTTCATTGCCCGCGCCATGGTCGTCGCCCTGCGCGATTTCCCCCAGCTCAACGCGCGCTATGACGACGAAGCCGACGTCATCACCCGCTACGGCGCGGTGCACCTGGGCGTCGCCACCCAGAGCGACAACGGCCTGATGGTGCCGGTGCTGCGCAACGCCGAGTCCCGCGACCTGTGGGGCAACTCCGCGGAAGTCGCTCGCCTCGCCGAAGCCGCGCGCCACGGCAAGGCCAGCCGCGAGGAGCTCTCCGGCTCGACCATCACCCTGAGCAGCCTCGGCGCACTCGGCGGCATCGTCAGCACGCCGGTGATCAACTACCCGGAGGTGGCCATCGTCGGCGTCAACCGCATGGTCGAGCGGCCCATGGTGGTCAACGGTCAGGTCGTCGTGCGCAAGATGATGAACCTGTCCTCGTCCTTCGATCACCGGGTGGTCGACGGTATGGACGCGGCGGCCTTCATCCAGGCCGTGCGCGCCCTGCTCGAACATCCCGCCACCCTGTTCATCGATTGATGAGTGGAGCCAGAGACGTGAAACAGAACCAGACTCTCGAAACCACCCTGCTGGTGATCGGTGGCGGCCCCGGCGGTTATGTCGCGGCGATCCGCGCCGGCCAGCTGGGCATCCGCACCGTGCTGGTGGAAGGCGCCGCGCTGGGTGGCACCTGCCTGAACATCGGCTGCATCCCGTCCAAGGCGCTGATCCACGCCGCCGAGGAATACCTCAAGGCCCGCGAGTTCGCCGGCAAGTCGCCACTGGGCATCAGCGTGCAGGCGCCGAGCATCGACATCGAGCGCACCGTGGAATGGAAGGACGGCATCGTCGACCGCCTGACCACCGGCGTCGCCGCGCTGCTGAAGAAGCACGGCGTCACCGTGGTCCATGGCTGGGCGAAGATCGTCGACGGCAAGACTGTGGAAGTGGACCTGGCTGAAGGCGGCACCCAGCACATCCACACCGAGCACCTGCTGCTGGCGGCCGGCTCGACATCCGTCGAGCTGCCGTTTCTGCCGGTGGGCGGCAATGTCATCTCCTCCACCGAGGCGCTGGCACCGAAGACGCTACCCAAGCGCCTGGCAGTGGTGGGCGGCGGCTACATCGGCCTGGAACTGGGCACCGCCTACCGCAAGCTGGGCGTCGAGGTCACAGTGGTGGAAGCGCAGCCGCGCATCCTGCCGACCTATGACGAGGAACTGACCAAGCCGGTGGCCAACTCGCTGCGCAAGCTGGGCATCGAGCTGTACCTGGGCCATAGCGTGATGGGCCTGGAACCGGACGGCAAAGGCCTGCGGGTGCAGGATGGCGCCGGCTCCCAGCGGGTGATCGAAACCGACCAGGTGCTGGTCGCCGTCGGCCGCCACCCCAACACCGCCGGCTGGAACCTCGACACCCTGCGCCTGGACATGAACGGTCGCGCCGTGAAGATCGACGACCAGTGCCGTACCTCCATGCGCGATGTCTGGGCTATCGGCGACATCGCCGGCGAGCCCATGCTGGCCCACCGCGCCATGGCGCAGGGCGAGATGGTCGCCGAGATCATCGCCGGCAAGCGCCGCGCCTTTACGCCCACGGCCATCCCGGCGGTGTGCTTCACCGATCCGGAAGTGGTGGTGGTCGGACTGTCGCCGGAACAGGCACAGGCCGCGGGATACGAAGTGCTGGCCTCGAGCTTCCCGTTCGCCGCCAACGGCCGCGCCATGACCCTGGAATCCAGCGACGGATTCGTCCGCGTGGTGGCGCGCAAGGACAACCACCTGATCCTCGGCTGGCAGGCCGTAGGCAAGGCGGTGTCGGAGCTGTCCACGGCCTTCGTGCAGTCGCTGGAAATGGGCGCCTGCCTGGAAGACATCGCCGGCACCGTCCACGCTCATCCGACCCTTGGCGAAGCGGTCCAGGAAGCAGCATTGCGCGCGCTCGGGCATGCCTTGCACGTCTGAAGCCTGGCCTCTCCAACTGGCCTGGCCTCCAGGCTTCCCCCTCTGACCCGCCGCTTGGCGGGTCTTTTTTGCCGGCGGGTATTGCGCTGGATGGAACGCGGGCACGGCCCGCTCCTCCCAAAGGGTGGGCTCCTGTAGGAGCGAGACATGCCCGCGAACGGCGGACTTTGATCGATCACCGCACGGATTGTCGTGTTGCTTTCGTCCGCGACCACACGCTGGGACTCACAAGATCGCCGCCATTAACGCCAATTCGGCCAAATTAACGGGAAAATTCACTACAAAAGCCATCCATCTCCGTCACATTGACCTAATTAACCATTTGGTACATTTTGCTCCTACAGGCCTTTGTCTTCTCGGCCATACAAAAACAACGGAGCCCCCTTATGCCCCACACCCTGCTCGTGCTCAACGGGCCGAACCTCAACCTGCTCGGCACCCGCGAGCCCGCGACCTACGGCCACGAAACCCTCGACGACATCGCCGCGCTCTGCCAGCGCACCGGCGCCGAGAACGGCCTGGACATCGAGTTCCGCCAGACCAACCACGAAGGCCAACTGATCGACTGGATCCACCAGGCGCGCGGCCGCTGCGCCGGAATCCTGATCAACCCGGCCGCCTGGACCCACACCTCGGTGGCCCTCCGCGATGCGCTGTCCGCCGTGGAGCTGCCGGTGATCGAAGTGCACCTGTCCAACGTGCACAAGCGCGAGACGTTCCGGCACCACTCCTTCATCTCCGCCATCGCCGTGGGTGTCATCGCCGGGCTGGGCAGCGACGGCTACCGCGCCGGCATCCAGCACTTCGCCAGGTTGCTGCAGGGGTGAGCGCCATGAACGAGTACCGCACCGTACTGGCCGGCCTGATCGGCGCCGGCATCCAGGCGTCACGGACCCCGGCCCTGCATGAACGCGAAGGCGACGCCCAGGGGCTGCGTTATCTCTACCGGCTGATCGACCTGGATGCGCTGGGCGTCGACGGCGGCGCCCTGCCCGACCTGCTCGCTGCCGCCGAACGCATGGGCTACACCGGGCTGAACATCACCTTCCCCTGCAAGCAGGCGGTGATTCCGCTGCTGCACGAGCTGTCCGACGAGGCGCGTGGCATCGGCGCGGTGAATACCGTGGTGCTGCGTGATGGCAAGCGCATTGGCCACAACACCGACTGCCTGGGCTTTGCCGAAGGCTTCCGGCGCAACCTCAGCGACGCACCGCGCGAGCGCGTGGTGCAACTGGGCGCCGGTGGCGCGGGCGCTGCGGTGGCCCATGCCCTGCTCAGCGAAGGCGTGCAGCAACTGACGATCTTCGACGTGGACTTAGCCCGCGCGCAAGCGCTGGTGGACAACCTCAACGCGCATTTCGGCGGCCGGCACGCGCGGGTCGGTCACGATCTCGCCGGCGCAGTCACCGAGGCGGACGGGCTGGTCAACACCACCCCGGTGGGCATGGCCAAGCTGCCCGGCGCGCCACTGCCGCTGGAGCTGCTGCACTCGGACCTGTGGGTAGCGGAGATCATCTACTTCCCGCTGGAGACCGCGCTGCTCAGGCACGCCCGCAACCTCGGCTGCCGCACGCTGGATGGCGGCAACATGGCGGTGTTCCAGGCGGCGAAGGCATTCGAGCTGTTCAGTGGTGTCGAAGCGGACGCCGAGCGGATGCTGGCGCATTTCGGCGCAATGTAATCAGGCCGTGGAGCGATCTTCGCTCCACACCATCCTACGAAACTGGGAACCAACCTGCAGGAGCAGGCCGTGCCCGCGATCCGCCGGCAAGGCCGGCATCGGATGCGATAATCGCGGTAGCGCGGCTCAGGGCTGCACGTACCGCAACACCGCCTCGATGATCATGTCCTTGTGCCGCGCCTTGATCGCCGGATCTTCCAGTTCGACCTGAAACAGCGAGCCGACCGTATGGCGGTTGGAGACACGATAGAAGCAGAACCCGCTGATCAGCATGTGCACGTCGATGGCCTGCAGGCCGCCGCGGAACTGGCCGCTGGCGGCGCCCCGCTGGAGGATGTCTTCGATGGTGCGCAGGATGTTGCTGTTCATCGAGCGGATCGCCTCTGAGCCGGAGGCGAACTGGCCGTAGTGGATGTTCTCGATGCAGACGATGCGCACGAAATCCACGTTGCGGTCATGGTGATCAAAGGTGAAATCCACCAGCCGCCGCAGTGCGTCCAGCGGTTCGAGTTCCGCCAGGTGCAGCGACTGCTCGGTGCCGCGAATGTCACCATAGAGCTTCTCCAGCACCGCCTGGTACAGCTGCTCCTTGCTGCCGAAGTAGTAGTAGATCATCCGCTTCGAGGTGTTCATGCGCTCGGCAATGGCATCTACCCGCGCACCGGACAGCCCCTGCTGAACGAACTCGACGATGGCCGCCTGGAGGATGTCCTCGCGGGTCTTCTCCGGGTTGTTCTTGCGGCCCCGGCGGGCGGTTTCGGCGGGAGTCGGCTGGGTGGCGCTGTCGGTCATGGCTTTGCATCGTCAAGCAGGCGCCAGGGGCGCCAGCTGGGGTGAAGGGATGCGCGGATTATGCGCGTCCCCACGCCATTCAGGCAAAGTGCGACGACTCAGACCTTAGGCCGACGGGTCGTGCCATTGCGCGCCTGGGCCATGGCCGCCAGGCGCACGGCGACGTTGGCCGCGCCGTAACCGGCGTAGCCACCGCGGCGCTGGATGATCTCGAAGAAGAAGCGCTCCTCGAAGGGCTCGGTGTACACGTGGAAGAGCTCGCCGCCGCTGGCGTCGCGGTCGTAGAGCACGTTGAAGTAGGCCAGCGCGCTGAGGAACTCGTCGTCGAAGTCGTAGCGCGCAGCGAGATCGTCGTAGTAGTTGAGCGGGATTTCCAGCAGCGGCACTCCCGCGTCCTTCGCCCGCGCCACCTCCGCGAAGATGTCTTCGCAGGCAAAGGCGATGTGATGGACGCCGGAGCCGCGATAACTGGACAACGCGTGGGAGATCGCCGTGTTGCGGTTTTCCGAGATATTAAGCGGCAAGCGCACGCTGCCATTGGCGCTGCGCAGGGCGCGGCTCTTCACCAGGCCGTAGGGATCGGGCAGCACCACTTCATCGTCGGCCTCGAAGTCGAACAGGCCCTTGTAGAACAGCACCCAGCTGTCCAGCCCGTCCGCCGGCAGCGCCATGGCCATGTGGTCGATGCGCTGCAGCTTGCCGCAGGGCTGTGCATTCGGATCGAGATTGAAGTCCACCTCATAGATGGTCTGCCCGGCAGCGCGTTCCTCCACCAGATAAATGAGGCTGCCGTCCGGCGCGCGTACGGCCGGAATCTCTCGCTCATTGGGCCCAACCAGCCCGCGATACGGCTGCCCCTTGTAGTACTGCGCACGCTCCAGCGCACTGGCAGCGTCACGCACGCGCAACGCGGTAGCACACAGCGATGGGCCGTGGGCCTCGAAGAAGCTGTGGCCGAACGAATAGGGTTCTGCATTGAGCACGATGTTGATATCACCCTGGCGCAGGAGGCTCACTGCCTTGGAGCGGTGCTCGCCGGCACGGGCGAAGCCCAGGCGCTCCAGCCAGTTGCCCAGGCGCGCGCCAAGGGCTTCGTCCACGGCGAATTCGAGGAACTCCACACCATCAAGCTGGCTGGCCGGTGGCGGCGCGAACAGGCAGTCCAGTTGTTCCTGCGGCATGCCTTCGCCGAGCAGGCGCTCGCGGGTCTTCTCTTCCAGATACAGCAGCGAACGCAGGCCATCGGCGGCGTTGGCCCGCGGCGGCGCGGCGCGGAAGCCGTCGTTGAAGATTTCCAGCGACAGCGGGCCGCGATAGCCACTCTGGAGGATCGGCGCAAGGAAGCCCGGCAGATCGAACTCGCCCTGGCCGGGGAAATTGCGGAAGTGCCGGCTCCACTCGAGCACATCCATGGCCAGGATCGGCGCATCGGCCATCTGCACGAAGAAGATCTTCTCCCCCGGAATCTGCGCGATGCCGGCAGGGTCACCCTTCAGCGAAAGGGTATGGAAGCTGTCGAGGATCACACCCAGCGACGGGTGGTCCACCTCGCGCACCAGGTCCCAGACCTGCTGCCAGGTGTTCACATGACGCCCCCAGGCCAGGGCTTCGTAGCCCACGCGCAGGCCACGGGCGCCGGCACGCTCGGCGGCGAGGCCGAGGTCCTCGAGGAGGAATTCGCGCTCGCCCAGGCAGTCCGCCGCAACGTTGCTGCACATCAGCACCAGGTCGGTGCCCAGCTCCTGCATCAGGTCGAACTTGCGCTCCAGGCGGTCGAGGTTACGCGGCAGGCGGTCGCGGCGGCAGCCCTCGAAGTCGCGGAACGGCTGGAACAGGGTAATCGACAGCCCCAGGTCGGCACAGACGCGGCGAACCTCACGCGGGCTGCCGCCGTAGTAGAGAAGATCGTTTTCGAAGATTTCCACACCGTCGAAACCGGCGGCGGCGATGGCTTCGAGCTTGTCCGGCAGGGTCCCGCTCAAGGAAACGGTGGCGATCGAACGTTGCATCTCTGAACTCCCGCCGGGCGTGGTGAGGGGCTTGTTGGAATCGGTCTCCGGCTGAGTCTGATTATTCTGGCGGTCGGGCCCGGCAGCAATTTAAAGTGTACTAACTGGTTAGTTTTGTGTTCGATTACCGAACCAAAGGCCGTTTATCGAATTGACGCTGTTCCGGCCGCTGCTCAAGATTTAGCCACGTCGACGCAATCCGGCTCCCGGGGACCTGCCTCAATCCCCGGAGCACCCACAGCCGCTGCGAGATGGCCTGCGTGTCATCCATAACAATTTCAAGAACGGGTAAATGCTCATGTACATCCCCAACCTTCACCTCGCCGCCTCCATTCCCCCTCCGCAAACCGTCCTGGCCCGCCTGATGCCAGGCCTGTGCTGCCTGCTCGGGCGCCATCGCGCGCACTGATTTTCGCCAGCCACCGCACGTCTTTCCTCTGTCCACGCCGATCGGCGGTGGAGCACGCGGATGCCTGCGGCACGACAATAATTCCTGAGGCTGCGCGTCAGCCCGATAACGGATGGCCCCGATCATGATCCAAACGCAATCCGCTCCCCTCGCCGCGATCGCCCCGCATGGCTCCTCCTTTTTCGCCAAGGTGCGTGGCGCCATGGCCGTCGGCAAGGTGCGCTGGGGGATGCTCGCCCTGGTGTTCTTCGCCACCACCCTGAACTACATCGACCGAGCCGCCCTGGGCGTGATGCAACCGGTGCTCGCCGAGAAGATGGCCTGGACGGCCATGGACTACGCCAACATCAACTTCTGGTTCCAGGTCGGCTATGCCATCGGCTTCGTGCTGCAGGGCCGGCTGATTGACCGCATCGGCGTCAAGCGCGCGTTCTTCTTCGCCGTGCTGCTGTGGAGCTTTGCCACCGGCGCCCACGGCCTGGCCAGTTCGGCGGCCGGTTTCATGGTCTGCCGCTTCATCCTCGGCCTGACCGAGGCGGCCAACTACCCGGCCTGCGTGAAGACCACGCGCCTGTGGTTCCCGGCGGGCGAGCGGGCCATGGCCACCGGCATCTTCAACGCTGGCACCAACGTCGGCGCCATGGTCACCCCCGCGCTGTTGCCGCTGATCCTCGCCGCCTGGGGCTGGCAGGCGGCATTCCTCTGCATGAGTGCGCTGGGCTTTGTCTGGGTCGTGCTGTGGAGCCTGAAATACTTCAACCCCGAAGAACACCCGACGGTGAAGCAGAGCGAGTTGGACTACATCCAGGAAGCCGATGAGCCGCCGGCCGGGCGCGTGCCCTTCTCCACCATCCTGCGCATGCGCGGCACCTGGGCCTTTGCCCTGGCCTACGCCCTCACCGCGCCGGTGTTCTGGTTCTACCTGTACTGGCTGCCGCCCTTCCTCAATCAGCAGTACGGCCTGGGGATCAGCGTCACGCAGATGGGCATCCCGCTGATGCTGATCTGGCTGACCGCGGACTTCGGCAGCATCGGCGGCGGCATCCTGTCTTCCTGGCTGATCGGCCGCGGCATGAACGCCATCCATGCGCGCCTACTGTCGATGTTCATCTGCGCCTGCGCGATCATCGGTGTGATCGTCGCCGCCAAGGCCAGCGGGCTGTGGATCGCCGTGGCCGCCATCGCCCTGGGCGTCGGCGCGCACCAGGCGTGGACAGCGAACATCTGGAGCCTGGTAATGGACTACACGCCCAAGCACCTGATGAGCACGGTGTTCGGCTTTGGCGGCATGTTCGCGGCGATTGGCGGCATGTTCATGACCCAGATCGTCGGCTACATCCTCACCGTCACCCACAACAACTACGCGATCCTCTTCACCATCATCCCGACCATGTACTTCCTGGCCCTGGCCTGGATGTTCTTCATGGCGCCGCGCAAGGTGCCCGGTGCACCCGAGTGAGGGTCACCCTGCAATGAAGAACCCCGCCGATTGGCGGGGTTCTTCGTTTCACGCTCACTGTTTCAACGGCGTCAGCACCGGGGCCTGCTCATCCAGCAACATCCACACCAGCAGCTTGGCCGGCTTCTCGTTGCTGGCATTGCGCGACACCCGATGCGGGGTGTTCGGTGCCTCATACCAGGACTGGCCGGCCTGGTAGGTCACCGGCTTCTGCCCTTCCAACTGGGAGATCACCGCACCTTCGAGCACGTAGGCGAACACCGAACCGCTGTGCACGTGGGCGCCGGACGCCTGTCCGGGCGCGTAGGAGACGGTGATCATCAGGCCTTTCTTGCCCGCTGCGTCAGGGAGCTTGTGCTCCTGCTGGACTTCGATCTTTTCCTGGGTGGCGTCATGCGCAAAGAGCGGCAGGCTCAGGGCCAGGCCGAGGCCGGCGAAGAGGCATTTCAGGGACGTGGTGGCAGGCATGGCAGCGTTCTCGGGAGTGGGAAGATGAGTCCACGCTACGCCCGGCAGCCAGAAGGGCCAACAGCCAATTCGGCGGAAGATCGGGGAGCCATTGAGGTCGCCGGCGGGTTTGTGCCACACCGGGTTCGCGGGCATGGCCCGCTCCCACAACAGCACCCTGCAGGAGCGGGCCATGCCCGCGATCTGGCCGCACAGCGGCCACAAAAAAGCCCCGCACGCTGGCGGGGCTTTTCGAGGCGCAGCAACGGGATCAGCCCAGCAACGCACTCAGGTCCAGCACGCCATCCGTGCACGGCGGGCACCAGTAGTAGCCGCCGGTCAGGGGCCGACTGAAGCGGTACAGTGCATCGGTAATGCCGTCCTCCAGCCCGCTCATGCGGCGCAGCTGGACCTCGAAGGCATCCAGGGTGCAGCCGAAGGCGAGGAACATCAGCCCGGCGTCCTGGCCCTGGGTCCAGGGCATGGAACGGCGCACGATGAAGGCTTCCGGCTCGAAGCTTTCCTGGGCGGTGCGCTTGACGTGAGCGGACTCCGGCGCGTCGTCCAGCTCCTCGTTGTCGCTCAGGCGACGGCCCATGATGTCGTCCCGCTCGTGCTGCGGGAGCGCGGCGAAGTCCTGCAACTGGTGACGCCATTGCTGGATCGCGGCGAAGCTGCCACCGGCCAGGCCTGCACCATTTTCGACGATGGCCGCGGCGATAGCGTTGTCGTCCTGCGGGTTCTCGGTGCCATCCTCGTAGCCGGTCAGGTCGTGGCCGCTGCCGTGGCGGAAGGCCTCGGTCAGGCTGGTCAGTTCCAGTGCCGGCGCCAGCAGCGCTTGCAGCGCCTGGGTGTGCAGCAGCAGGTCGCCGCGTTCGCTGCCGCGCAGCCAGACCCACAGGGCATGCGGGGTGGACGGGTTATCAACGCCTACGCCGGCGATTGCCGGGAACTCACGCAGCCCCTCGATGCGGCGACCCAGCGCACGCACCAGCGACTCGCCGAAACCGACCACGGCGCGCTCGCCATCGGCGAACTGCATCAGGCGATCCAGCGCGGCGGGCAGGTCCTGCGGCGACTTCAGATCGAAGAACAGGTGGCGGGCGTGGGCGGGAACCGGGGTAGCGAGAATGCCGGGCTGGTAAAGGCTCATGACAGCGTCCTTGAACAAAAGAGCGGCGATTCTAATCGCGTGGCGCGCGAATCCAAACCGCTCTGCATCAAGGCCTGTGCAATCGTTCCCGCGACGCAGGCGAATGCGCCTTGCGCCGCTGGCGATGGCGCCGCCACAACTCCAGCCCACCGACCAGCACCAGCACTGCCAGGAAGATCGGCAGGCGGTACGGCCGCAGATTGCCCAGCCAGCGTTCCAGCACTTCACCGGCCCAGTAGCCGGCACTGGCAAACAGCAGCGCCCAGCAGAAGGCGCCGAGCAGGTTGATAAGCAGGAAGCGCAGCGGCCCTACCCGGCTCGCGCCGATCAGCAGCGGCCCGGCCAGGCGCATGCCGTAGAGGAAGCGCACGGAGAAGATCGCCAGCAGCGGATGCCGCTCGATCAGCCCGGTGACCCGCTCGATGGCCAGGCCGCGGCGTTGCAGCCAGGGCACCGCGCGGTCGCCGGCGCGCCGGCCGGTCCAGTAGAGCAATTGGTCGCCGAGGGTGCCGGCCAAAGTCGCCCACATCACCACCGGGGCGTAGGCGAGCAGCCCCTGGTGGGCGGCAAGGCCGGCGAGGATGAGGATGGTTTCGCCCTCCAGCAGGCAGCCGATGAACAGGGCCAGATAGCCGTAGCTGGAAAGCAGTTGCGCGAGATCGAGGTGCTCGAACATGCAGATCCTTGAAAGCGTGCCGTGCCAACAGCCTAGCGGTTTGGCGAATGTTCTGCTTATCGAACATAGCCTGTAAAAAATAAACGACTAAACAGTCACGAGAGATCGTTAGCAACCAATCAAATCAATCCTTTAGCCACACCATTCGTCTAAGGATGTAATTTTTTTCGCCCATGAGCTCTTCAAGTGTTTGACATATTTAACGGATTTGGCAGACTGCGGCCCGTTGTCGCAACTGGTTACGTTTTTCCGGCTCCACTGCCTGGTGCACCGGATGACCTCGGCCGCGCAACCCAACAAAAACAACTTTGTCAGTCGTGGCCCACCTGCCCGAGTTTTGTCTCGGCGGTAAGGTTCCCGGCGAGCCAACGGAACGAACAAATGCTGATCTGGTTTGTAGCGGTGTATCTGGTGATCACCGTAGCTGTCGGTTTCTACGCCACCACCCGCGTGCACAACTCCTCGGACTACGCGGCCGCCGGTCGTAGCATGTCCTTCCCCCTCGTCGTGACCATGGTGTTCGCCACCTGGTTCGGCTCCGAAGCCGTGCTGGGCATTCCGGCCACCTTCCTCGAAGAAGGCTTCGCCGGGATCATCGAAGACCCCTTCGGCTCCTTCGGCTGCCTCATGCTGGTCGGCGTCGTCTTCGCCCGCCCGCTGTACCGCCTGAACCTGCTCACCATCGGTGACTTCTTCCGCAAGCGCTTCGGCCAGCACGTGGAAATCTTCACCAGCCTGGTGATCATCATTTCCTACATGGGCTGGGTCGCTGCGCAGATCACTGCGCTGGGCGTGGTCTTCAGCGTGCTCTCCGACGGTGGCCTGACCACCACGCAGGGCATGATCATCGGCACCATCATCGTCCTGCTGCACACCCTGTTCGGCGGCATGTGGTCGGTGGCGCTGACTGACTTCCTGCAGATGATCATCATCGTCTGCGGCCTGTTCTACCTGGTCTGGCTCATCGGCGACATGGCCGGCGGCCCGGTCAACGTGATCAGCCACGCCGCCAGCGAAGGCAAGTTCACCTTCCTGCACGGCACGTCCGCCAAGGATATCGTCGCCTTCCTCGGCGCCGCAGTGACCATGATGTTCGGCTCCATCCCGCAGCAGGACGTGTATGCCCGCGTGATGTCGGCCAAGACCGAGAAGATCGCCCAGCGCGCCACCATGACCGGTGCCTGCTGCTACCTGGTCTTCTGCATGCTGCCGATCTTCCTGATCTACGCCGCCTCGATGATCGAGCCGGAAATGGTCAAGCACTGGCTGGCGGAAGACTCCCAGCAGATCCTGCCGCACCTGATCCTGGAACGTACCCCGCTGTTCGCCCAGATCATGTTCTTCGGCGCCCTGCTCTCGGCCATCATGTCCTCCGCCTCGGGCGCCCTGCTCGCCCCGTCGGTGACCCTGACCGAGAACATCGTCAAGCACTTCCTGCCCAACATGAACGACCGCCAGGCCCTGCTGGCCATGCGTTGCAGCGTACTGGCGATGACCGTCGCCACCTGCCTGTTCGCCCTGCTGTCCAACGCCAGCATCTATGAGATGGTCGGCAACGCCTACAAGGTGACCCTGGTCGCCGCCGTGGTGCCGCTGTTCTTCGGCCTGTTCTGGAAGCGCGCCACCACCCAGGGCGCCCTGACCGCCATCGCCTGCGGCCTGGTCGGCTGGGTATCGCTGGAGCTGGGCCACCAGGAAGGCGACTTCTGGCCGCCGCAGTTGGTGGGCCTGATCTGCAGCGCCATCGGCATGATCATCGGCTCCCTTGCTCCGCAGTTCAGCCAGCACCGTGGCGAGAGCGTGTCGGACATGGCCGCCGCGGCTGCCGCCAACTGATCGCACCATGGACAAAGAAGAAGCCCCGCCTTGTGCGGGGCTTTTTCATGGACGGCAGGTTCTCAGAATGCCGCCCTCTGCCGTCCAGGTCACATCTCTGGCCAGCAGTGACGAGGAGTAACTCGCCCACCTGATCGACGCGCTGATCCACCAGGACGACTGCAGGCCAGCGAAGTGACGGACGCCGCAAGCCTGCCTATCCTCAGTCTCGTGCCGCCGAGGATTGGCGGTCAGGCTCCACGTCCTTCACCAGCCCGGCCCCTCCATGGATCAGAACCCGACACGCTGCTCACCTCCCCCTCGGCGAACCAGACCATGAAGCGCTGGAGCCGCAAGCCGCTGACCCTGCGCGTGCTCATCCTCGTCTTCGTGCTGCTCGCCGCATTGGCCACGCTGGGCAACAGCCTGGTCGTGGCCTATCACGTGCAGCGCTCGGCGCTGATCCATTCGACCCTGGAAGCCAACCGTGCCTATGCAGCCAAGGTCGCCTCCAGCATCAGCGAATTTCTCAACTCCGCGCGGCGCAACCTGGCCTACAGCTCCGGGATACTGGCCAACCACTTCAACGAAGCACCGGTCCTGCGCGCCGAAGCCATGCGCCTGCAGGCCCAGGACACCTTCTTCAACTCCATCATCATCGTCGACGCCAGCGGCAAGGTGCTCCAGGCCCACCCCGACTCCCTGCAGATCGTCGGCACCACGCTGCGCTCGGAGAGTGTGCAGGAGGCGTTGCGCCTGAAGCAGCCAACCATCAGCCAGGCCTACGAGTCCATCGCCGGCAACCTCGTGGTCCTCATCTCTCAGCCAATCGTCAGTCCCAGTGGCGAGTACCTGGGGCTGGTCGGCGGCTCGGTGTACATCCTCAAACCCAGCGTGCTGCACACCATCATCGGCAGCCACTTCCAGCAGGAAGGCACCTTCGCCTTCGTCGCTGACGCCAACCGCCGCCTGCTGCATCATCCCGACCGCCAGCGCGTCGGCGAGGTGGTGAACCACAGCAGTACCATCGAAGCCGCCCTGCGCGGCGAGAACGGCGCAATGGAGGTGACCAACTACAAGGGCGTCCCCATGCTCGCCGGTTATGCGCAGGTACCGGAAGCCAACTGGGCTGTGGTCGCCCAACAACCGCGCGACCTCAGCCTGTCGCCGCTGCACCTGCTGATGAAGGACATGTTCCTGGGGCTGATCCCGGCCAGCCTGCTCGGCGTACTGGCGATCTGGGCCGGCACCCTGCTGATCACCCGCCCGCTGCGCCAGCTGGCACAGAGCGCCGAGCAGCTGTCGAACCCAGAGACGCCGCGCGAGCTGCAAGGCATCAACACCTGGTACCGCGAGGCGGCGGCGATCCGCAAGGCGCTGCTCACCGGCGTCGGGCTGATGCAGCAGAAGCTCGGCCAGTTGAGCCAGGAGGCTCAGAGCGACGCGCTGACCGGCCTGGCCAATCGCCGTGCGCTGGGCGTGGCGCTGGAAGCACTGGAACAATCGGGCGTGGCCTACTCGGTGCTGGCGGTGGATATCGACCACTTCAAGCGGGTCAACGACACCTGGGGCCACGACGCCGGCGACGAGGCCTTGCGCAGGGTTGCCGCGGTACTGCGCGACTCCTCCCGCGCAGGCGACCTGGCCTGCCGCGCCGGTGGCGAGGAGTTCGTCCTGCTACTGCCGCAGACGTCCCTGGAGACCGCCGCCGGTATCGCCGAGCGCATCCGCGAGACCGTAGCGGTCACGCAGATACCCCAGGTGGGACTGGTCACGCTGTCCATCGGCGTCGCCGACCTCGGCGCGCTGGCGCTGACCCCGGATGCCGTGCTCAAGCTGGCCGACCGGCGCCTGTACTACGCCAAGCAGACTGGCCGCAATCGCGTCATCAGCAACGACGAGACCTAAGCCACCGCGTCCAGCGACGCCAGGCGTGCCGCCAGTGTCCGCGCCAGGCTCACGATACGTCCTCCATCGCCCAATCCGGGGGCGATGTAGATCGCCACCGGGAACGCCACCGCTTCGTCCAGCGGCAACGGCTGGCGGCTCAGGCCGAGCAGCCGCGCCATGCGCGCCGGTAGCGTCATGCCCAGTGCGTGCCGATCCAGCATCAGCCGCGCAGCCAGGGCGCTCTGCACGCGGCAGGCAATGTTCCGCCGCAGCCCGCGCAAACCCAATTGCAGGTCCACCGGACAGAGGCCGCCGCGGCGCGCCGAGACCTGGATCTGCGGGTGCCGCAGGTACTCGGCCAGGGTTGCCGGTACGTGCTCCAGCGCCGCGCCATGGGCGAAGACGTAGTGGTCCGCCGGCACCGCGATGCGCTCGATGCCGTAGCCGAACGGCACCACCTGCTCGATATCCAGGAGGATATCCAGCCGGCCGCCACGCAGTTCGTCGAAGGCCGCGCGGCGTTGCGGCTGGTAGAAGGCCACCCGCCAGTCCTCACCGAGCCGGGCCAGCGCCGTGTCGAGGAACAGTGGCTGCAGGCAGTCGATGCAACTGACCCGCAGCTCCGGCGTCGACGGCTGGCGGCCCGGCACCTGGCGCCAGCCCTCGCGCAGGCTTTCGAAGGCCAGGCGCACATGGTCGGCCAGGCGGTGCCCGGCCACGGTCGGTGTCACACCCAGGTGGCTCTTGATGAACAGCGGGTCGCCACAGTGCTTGCGCAGGCGGCTCAGGGCATTGCTCACCGCCGGCTGGCTCAGCCCCATCAGTCGTGCGGCGCGAGTGATGCTGCGTTGCTGGTAAATGGCGTCGAACACCGACAGCAGGTTCAGGTCGAGGTCGTACAGGTCGTGCATGGTCAGAAATCGTCGTGCAACAGGATCAGGCCGAGCAGCAAGCCGGCGGTGAGCAGCAGAGCCAGGCACAGGCAGGCCACGGCGCGACCATTGCCACCCCGACGATCCCCCGCCAGCGCCCGCTCGCTGCGCCGATAGTGGCCGCCCTGCCCGATCAGGCAGACCAGCGCACACACCGTCAGCAAGGCGGCGGGAATCAAGGCCAGCACCGACAGCTCGCCAACTCGCCGCAACACCAACGCCGCCAGCACCAGCAGCACGAGCAGGGTCCGCGTCCACGCCAGCGAGGTGCGCTCGGCCTGCAGCCCGCCGTCGCTCATCGCTGATAACCGATGAGCCCGGCGGCCAGCACCACGCAGGCCAGCGCCAGGAGCGGCACCAGCAGCGGTACCGGCAAGGGCCGCCCCTGGCGCAACGCCCGCTCCACATTCAGCCAGCGCAACCCGGCCGCCCCGGCGGTGAGCAGGCCGAGGCCCGCCAGCACCAGCGCGAGGAAGGTCCGCGCAGCGCACGTCATCGCCGGATCGGCAAACGCATCCACGGCGATGGCGCCGGCGAGCAGCGCCATCGAGGTCCGTATCCAGGCCAGGAAGGTGCGTTCATTGGCCAGGGTGAAGCGCGGGTCCGGCTCCTGACCGCCGCACAGCAGGCGTTCGGCCAGTCGGCTGCGGCCGCTGCTCATTGCGGCTGCGCCATCAGCGAATGCCCAGCCCGCGCAGCGCACCGGGCGAGTAGTCCGAGGTGGTCGCGCGGAAGCCGAAGTCATAGCCGCGCGGCTGCTCGTTGGTCAGGTTGGACGCGATATAGCGGCCCGCCTGCAGGTCATAGAACACCTGCGCGGCGGACAGCAGCACCTGGGCGTCCGGGCGGTAGAAGGTGTGGTTCTCGCCGATCCGCCAGAGCTCGCCACGGCTGTCGTACTGGTCGTTCTCGAGCACCGTCCAGCTGTCCTCGTCGAGGTAGAAGCGGCGCTTGGAATAGATATGCCGCGCACCCGGCTTGAGGGTCGCCTCCACTTCCCAGACGCGGTGCAGCTCGTAGCGGGTCGGCGCGGCGTCGATCACGCCGGGCTTGAGGAAGTCCGCGTACTTCAGGCCCGGCGAGGCCAGGCGGTAGCTGTTGTAGGGGACGTACAGCGCCTTCTTGCCGACCAGCTTCCAGTCATAGCGATCCGGCGCACCGTTGTACATGTCGCGGCTGTCGGCGGTGCGCAGGCCTGCGGTGGTCGGCCCCGCGGCGTCATAGGCGTTGTCCGGTGCACGGCGCACGCGGCGCTGGCCGGAGCTGTAGACCCAGGACAGGCGCGGTTGCTTCACCTGGTCCAGCGTCTCGTGGACCAGCACCACCTCGCCCACCTGGCGCGACGGCGCGGTGATGCGGTGGCTGTAATAGAACAGCATGTTGTCCACCTTGCCCGGCTCGTAGTTGCTCACCTGATCGGCCATGGTGAAGCGCTGCTCGGTGGTGGTGATCACATAGTCGCCACCGGCCTGGGGCGCCGCGCTGTCGTTGACCGACAGCAGGCTGCCGCCGCGGTAGCGGGTGATGTGGTTCCAGATCGCTTCCAGGCCGTTCTGCGGGATGGGGAAGGCCACCGCGCCGTGGAAGCCCTCGATACCGTTGCCTTCGTTGACCAGCTTGGCGCCGGTGGCGTTCCGCGCCACCCAGCCCTTCACCGGGTCCGAGACGCCCACGCTGCGGTGGCTCGGGTACACCGGCAGCTTGTATTGGCCGGGATAGCGCTTGAGCAGCGCGATCTGACCCGCCGTGAGGTTGGCCTGGTACTGCGGGTAGTTGCCCGAATCGATGGTGAACAGCGGCTGGTCGCCGGCGTAAGGGTCGGCTGGCGTGCCGTTGCCCTGGATCGTCAGGCCGTCGCCGGACAGACCGCCCTGCCAGGCCGGGACTTTACCGTCGGCGCTGGCGGCACGCTCGGCGCCCAGGGGTGTCAGGCTGTCTTGCAGCGTGGCAGCCGCCTCGACCGGCACGGCGGCATGCGCGCCGTGGGCCAGGAGGATGGCGGAGAACAGGCAGTAGATGCGTTTCAAGAGGCAGGCTCCGTCAGAAGTTGATGCCGACCGACAGCGAGACGAAATCGCGGTCGCCGCGGTTGCCGTAGTCGCCATCGAAATAGTTGGTGTAGGAAATGCCGGCGGTGTAGGTGCTGTTGAAGTCCGCATCGAGCGAGACGCCGACCGCCTTGGAGCCCTCGTTGAAGCCCGAGACCTCCGCCGGGGCATAGCCCTTCACGTCGTGGGACCAGGAGATACCGGGCTTGAGGTCGATACCGGCGATGGCGTTGGCATAGCTCCAGATCGCCCGTGCGCGGTAGCCCCAGGAGAAGGACGTGACGAAGCCGTCGTTGTTGCAGTGCTCCGGGGTGGCCGAGTTGGCGATGCACACCGCGTTGTTGGCCAGCTCACCCGAGCCGAAGGTGCTGTTGCGCCCGTAGCGCGGGCCGCCGTTGCCTTCCAGACCGTCGACGAAGGTGGCGCCCACTTCGCCCACCAGCACCAGCTGGTCGGCGCCCATGACCTGGCTGACGGTCTGGGTAGCCGTCATCTGTGCCTGGGTCACTTCCTTGCGGCGGTAACCGTCGGTGGTGTTGCGGTCGGCGTAGGCCACGACACCGCTGTTGTACAACGGCGTGCGCGACGGATCGCCGAGGCCGGACTGGATCAGGTCCGGCCCGTTGAACTGCAGCGGCAGGTTCGGCCGGTAGCTGATCTCGCCTTGCAGCGCGGTGCCGCTGGACAGCGTGGTAGCGAAGGTCAGGCCATACAGGCGGATGTCTTCCGGGTACTCGACGAAGTAGCTCGACGTGCCCATGCGCAGCGCGTCGGTGAGGGTCTTGCCGGCGCTGCTGTTCATCAACCCGTTGCACGCCGCACCGGACAGGCCGAGGTTGCCGCACAGCTGCGGGACAAAGCTGGTGTTGGTCAGGTACGGGCTGCTGATCGAACCGGTGTACGGCAGGCGGCTGTGGTAGTTGGCCGCATAGGCGCCGAACTCGGTGTCCAGGGCTGGCACGAACCAGTGCAGCGACAGACCCCACTGCCCGCTGTTGCGCGCATCCTGGTCGGCAGCGCGCTGCAGGCGGATACCTTCGCTGGTCAGGTCGACGCCGAACGGCGCCAGCGCGCGTACCGCAGCGGCGTTGCCGGTAAGGTTCCTGCCCACGTCCAGGCCGTAGCAACCGTCAGGGATGTAGTCGTTGCTGGAGAAGAAGGTGCCGCAGTTGTCCAGATTGGTCTGTTCCCAGTCCAGCTGGTAGAAGAAGTCGGCGGAGAGGTTCTCGGTAAGGTTCTGGGTGACGTAGAACAGGTTCACCGGCACCAGTGCGTCCTTCACCTCCGAACCCGGCCGGCGGATGGCCGACAGGTTGGTCGGGTTGACCACGTTCAGACCGCCCTGGATGAAGGTGCTCTCGCCCCAGTTCACCACCTGCTTGCCCAGGCGCACGGAGCCCGGCTCATCGGCGATCTGGAAGTTGTGGTAGACGAAGGCATCGAGCAGCTCGAAGCCGGCGGACTTGTTGGCGTTCTTGCGCCCGTTGTCCTCGACGTCCTTGAAGCGCTGGCTCTCGTCACGCAGGGCGTAGTCGTACCAGTAGCTGCCGCGCAGGAACACACCACTGTCGTTGTACTTCAGGTCCAGGTCATGGCGACCCTTGAGTATCTTCGAGAACACGTCGCCGGCGCGGTAGTTGCGGCGGCCGTCATCGCCCGAGGCACTGTGCATCAGGCGCTGTTCCGGATCGTGGGTGGACATGCTGGCGCCCAGCGACAGCGCAGAGTCGAGCTGGCCCTGGATTTCCCCGATGTCGAAGGTGTAACCCCAGGCGGAATGGCAGGTGCACGTTGCGACCAATAGCCATGAACCTCGCACCATGATGCGAACTTTCGGCGTCATCACTCTTATCCTCTTTATTCTTGTTCGAGCGATCTTCAGGCAATACAAAGCCCACCTCGAAATCACATGAGGTCACGTGAGATTTCGAGCGCATGCTGTTGAATTTGATGGATATTTTTAGTAGAAGAATTACTCTTCGAATGAACTTCCGGACCACTTTGCGGATGATTGAATTATCGTTACCGACCCTTGATCTGCAGCGATGAATCGATACTAATTAGCCGCCGAAGCACGAACAAATATCGTCTTCAGATGGCCCCCATAACAAACCGGCATGGCCGCAAAGGCACGACGATGACCCTCAAGCAGTTGCGTTACCTGATCGCCATTGCCGAGGCCGGCAGCTTCTCCGCCGCCGCCCGCAAGGCCTATATCGCCCAGCCGGCGTTGAGCCGGCAGATCGGCATGCTGGAAAGCGAACTGGAGGTGCAACTGCTGCTGCGCCAGCACGACGGCGTGGACCTCACCGACGCCGGCCGGCGCCTCTACGACGTGGCGCGCTCGGTGGTGCAGAAGATCGATTCGGTAAAGGACGAACTGGTGTCCAGCCGCGGTGATCCGCGGGGCCGAGTGTCCGTGGCGATCCCGGTGACCACGTCCGCCCTGCTGCTGCCGGCGATCATCCAGCGTGTGCAGGAGCGTTTCCCCGGCATCGACCTGGTGGTCCGCGACGGCCTGAGCAAGGAAGGCGGCGAGGCCATCGAGCTGGGCAAGGTGGATTTCGGCATCGTGCCCAATGCCGAGGAACTGGAAGGCGTGGTCGCCGAGCCGATCTTCGTCGAGCAGCTCTACTGGGTCGGGCGCATGTCGACGGTCAGCGAGGGCGACACCATCACCCTCGCCGAAGCCCTCAGCCTGCCGCTGGTGATGCCGCCCCGCGGCATGCACCTGCGCCGACGCATCGAGCAGGCGGCGATGGCCGCAGGGCTGGAGCTGAGCGTGAAGTACGAGCAGCAGTCCGCCTACGGCATCACCGGCCTGGTGACCAGCGGGCTGGCTGCGAGCATCAGCAACTGGCCACCGATCGAAGTGGGCTCGCAATCCATGGCGCGCCGCATCGTCGAGCCGCAGATCGAGCGCACCGTGTCCATCGCCCACTCGGCGCACAAGCCGCTGAGCTTTGCGGCCTCCTGCGTACACGACCTGATGCGCGAACTGCTGGTGGAATCGGTGCGCAACGAAACGTGGAAAGGCGAGCTGATCGAGCGCTCGCCTCTGCCAGCGGTCAATCTCCTTGAATGACCGCGTCTGTAGCGGTCGCCATCAGCCAGCGGTCGCCAACCCGACGGACAGTTGGGCCCGCGAACGCTGCGGGCGCAGCCAGGCCAACCCGACCAACCCCGCCACCACCAGCAGCACGCCGCTGACCGCGAAGCCGTGGGCGTAGCCGACAC
This sequence comes from Pseudomonas sp. BB438, assembly GCF_057180225.1. Taxonomy (NCBI): domain Bacteria; kingdom Pseudomonadati; phylum Pseudomonadota; class Gammaproteobacteria; order Pseudomonadales; family Pseudomonadaceae; genus Pseudomonas; species Pseudomonas sp. BB438. The sequence continues at coordinate 3,188,660 of NZ_CM170001.1, read as the reverse complement.
CATCCAGGCCGCCGGAGCGCTGCACCAGAAAGCCGGTGACAATGGGCGCGCTGAGGCCAGCCAGCGAGGAGAAGGCGTTGCCGATGGCGAGGATGCTGCCACGCTGGGCGGAAGGCGTGACTTCCGCCAGCATCGCTGGCCCCACCGAATACATCACCAGTGCCAGACCGCCGCTCAGGGTCATGTAGGCCATGCGCAGAGCCACCGGCATGTCCGCCAGCAGACTGATCGACAGCACACCACTGGCCATCAGGCAGACCGACACGAACACGCCCCGCGCCACCCGTGACGACAGCCCGCCGCGCAGCATGCGTTGCGACAGCCAGGCCATGAACAGGCTCAGCGGCATGGTCACCAGCACGAACAGGCCGAACAGCCGCCCGGCGTTCATTCCGCTCAGGCCCAGGCCGCTTTCCAGGTAGGCCGGCACCCAGGTCAGGGTCAGCGCCAGCGACCAGTTGGCGGCGAAGTGGCAGAAGTAGTTGGCCAGCACCGTGCTGTCGCCCAGCAGGCGGCGGTAGGGCAGGCGCTCGCCGGTCTGGCCCTGGCGAACCTCGCCCAGCCGGCCTTCCTGGCCGAAGAAGAACCAGGCCGAGCACCAGACCGCGCCGAGAATCGCCAGGATGGCGAAGTTGCTGCGCCAGCCGTAGTGGGTGCTGATCCACGGGATCATCAACCCGGCGATCAGCAGGCCCATGGCGCTGCCCGAGTGCAGCAGCGCCACCGGCAGGCTGCGGCGCTCGTCGGGAAACCACTTGTACAGCGCATGGGTGGCCACCGGCGACGCCGGCCCCTCGCCCACGCCCAGCAGTACCCGGCAGGCCACCAGCGTCCATAGCGACGTGGCATAGAGCATCGGCAACTGCACCAGCGCCCAGAAGGCGCCCATGCCCAGCAGCAGCCAGCGGGTAGAACGGCGATTGGCGAGAAAACCGCCGACCACCGCGGAGATGGAGAACAGCCAGTGCAGGCTGCCACCCACCAGGCCGAATTCGGCCGGGGTCAGGTTCAGCTCCTTCATCATCGGCACCGCGACCAGGCCGGTGACTACCTTGTCGAGGAAGTTCACCAGCATCATCGCCGCCAGCAGGAAGGCGACGGTCCAGGCTTGGCGCGGCTGGTAGGCATGCTTGTGGGCATCGTAATCGTGCATGTCGCTTCTCTCTCTTGTTCTTGTCGGGTGCTGCGCTCGCGCGGTCACATCCCGCCGATCAATCGGGCATCAGGATGCCCTTGGCGATGGTGTTGCGCTGGATTTCGCTGGTCCCGGTGAGGATGCGCATCATACGGGTCGCGCGGAACAGCCACTCCACCGGATGCCCGTTGATCAACCCGGCGCCGCCATGCACCTGCACCGCGCGGTCGGCGATGCGGAAGGCGGTTTCCGAGCTGAATACCTTGCACATCGACGACTGGGTGCGGATGTCACCGCCCGCGTCGTAGCTGGCCGCGGTGGCGTACATCATGCTGCGCGCGGCATACAGCTCGGTGGCCATGTCCGCGATCATGTGGCTGACCGCCTGGAACATGCCGATCGGCCGACCGAACTGGACTCGCGTCCGGGCGTACTCCACTGACAGGCTGAGCGCCAGCTCGGCCATGCCGAGCATCGTCGCGCAGTGCAGCAGGCGGTTCAGGGTGATGCGCCCCATGGCCAACTTGAAGCCCTTGCCCTCCTCGCCAATGCGATGCGCCACCGGCACTCTCACCCCTTCCAGGATGATGTCGCCGTGGGTGCCGGGGCCGGACATCGCCTGGTAGTCGGAGACCACCTGGGCGCCTGGCGCCGCCAGATCGACGAAGAACGCCGAGATACCGTCCGCGCCCTTGCCCGGGCCGGTCACCGCCAGCAGCACGGCGAAGTCCGCGTAGGGCGCCCCGGAGATGTAGCGCTTGGCGCCGTCCAGTACGTAGTAGTCGCCGTCCAGCCGCGCGCGGGTCTTGATCGCCGTGGCGTCGGAACCGGCCTCGGCCTCGGTCAGGGCGAAGCACACGGCCTTCTCGGCGCGGCACACCGGGCGCAGGAAATGTTCGATCTGCTCGTCGCTGGCGACGCGGAACAGGTGGCCGATGCGCGGCGGGCCGCTCAGCTCGCCCAGCACGTGGGCGGCCAGCACCGCGCCGCTGCTGGCGGCGGCTTCCTTCACCGCGCACAGGTCGGCGATGCCCAGGCCGGCGCCACCCAACGCCTCGGGCAGCATGATGTTGTAGAAGCCGCGCTCGCAGGAGCGCTTCCACAAGTTGCGCAGCAACTCGCGGGAGTGCTTCTCGCCGAAGCGGATGCCCTCGCGCTGCTCCAGCGGCAGCAGCTCTTCGCGCAGGAAGCCGCGCAGGTCGTCGATGATCGCCTGTGCCTTGGCGCTGGGTTGAATCGCTTGCATGGTCACTCTCCTCAGATCCGCCGTTCCTGGTGCTGCCAGTAGGGTTCGCGCACCAGGCGGCGCACGACCTTGCCGTTGGGGTTCTTCGGCAGCTCGCGGACGAAGTCCACGCTGCGCGGCTTCTTGAAGCCGGCCAGCTGCGCGGCGCACAGTTCGATGATCCGCGCCTCGTCCAGCTGCATGCCGGGCTTGAGCACCACCACCGCCTTGACTGCCTCGCCCCACTGCTCGTCAGGCACGCCGACCACCGCCGCCTCGAAGACTTCCGGCAGGCTGTAGAGGACCTGTTCCACCTCGGTCGGGTAGATGTTGAAGCCGCCGGAAATGATCATTTCCTTCTTGCGATCGACGATGAACACGTAGCCGTGCTCATCCACGGTGGCGAGGTCACCGGTAAGGTAATAGCCGTCGCGCATGACCTCGGCGGTCAGCTCCGGCGCCTGCCAGTAGCCCTGCATGATGTCGGGGCCGCGCACGACGATCTCGCCGATCTCGCCAGCCTTCACGTCCTCGAAGTCCTCGTTGACCACCCGCAGGTCGGTGTCGAAGTAGCAGCGACCGCAGGAGGCCAGGCGCCTGGGGTCGTCGAGCGCAGCGATGTGGTCCTGCTCGGTGAGCACGGTGACCAGCGAGCAGGTCTCGCCGGCGCCGTAGCCCTGGGCGAGGATCGGCCCGAATACCTGCATCGCGCGGCGCACCAGCGCCGGCGCCATGGGCGCGGCGCCGTACATCACCAGGCGCAGGCTGCTCAGGTCGTAGGTTTCCACGCCGGGGAAGTTCACCAGGCGGTTGATCATCGCCGGCACCAGGAACAGCCGGGTGACGCGCTCGCGCTGGATGGTCTCGAGCAGCAGTCGGTCATCGTAGCGCTCCACCAGCAGGTTGCAGGCGCCGGCGGCGAGCAGCGGCATGATCTGCATGCCGCTGGCATGGGTGATCGGGCCGACGTGGGCCATCACGTCACCGGCGCCGGAACGGCCAGTGGGGCTGGCGATGCTCTTGCGCACCAGCGCCTTGCGGTTGCCGACGCTGAGCATGGCGGCCTTGAGCACGCCGGAGCTACCGGAGGTGTAGTGCAGCACGGCCAGGGCATCGTCTGCCGGGTCGCAGCTGACATGAGCATCGCTGCCGCGCTGCAGCACCTGCTCGTAGGGCACGTCGGCGCCCGCGTCGGCCAGCGGAACGATCAGCGCCAGGTCCGGCAGTTCGGCTCGGCGCTGGTCGATCAGCGCGGCAAACGCGGCATCGGCGATCACCGCCTGGCTGCGCGAATCCTTCAGGACGCTGAGGACTTCGTCGGGTGCCAGGCGCGCATTGATCGGCACCTTGACCATGGCGGTCTTGTACAGAGCGACTTCCGCCTCGACCAGTTCGACCCGGTTGAGTGCCAGGATCGCCACATGGGCGCCCTGCTCCAGCCCCAGTGCCAGCAAGCCGGAGGCCAGGCGGTTGGTGCGGCGCTCGAGCTCGGCGAAGGTAATGCGTTGGCGGGTGTCGACCACGGCTTCGCGGTCAGGCCAGTAAAGCGCGCTACGGCGCAGGATTTTACCCAGGTCCACTTGTTGTTCTCGTTGTCAGGGGAAACGCACGAGATGCTAAGAGCCGTGTGCCGGACCCGGCCAATACCATAGGTCGATGCCGGCTATGCCGGAATGCGATGGGTGCTGCTGCAGGAACCTGGCGGCTAGTCCAGCGGCGGCTCCTGGGCGACACCTCGAGGCCCGGCAACGCCCCAGATCGCCAGTCCGACCACCGGGAAGATGGCGATCAGCAGCGACCACAGGGCCTTGGCATTCACCCCCTTGTCGCTGCGAAAGATGCTGACGATGGCCCACAGGTCCAGCAGCACGATGATGATCGCCACGGCGATCCAGAACCACGAGGCAAGCGCGAGCGTGGACATGACGGGACTCCTCTTCGGCTGGGGGCGGAGCGCGCCCCCGTCCTCAGCAGGCCCTGCGGTTGACCCGAGGTTCAATCCGTTCGATCGACGCGCCGGTCTGCGGGAGCGGCTCGTGCCCCGCGATCGCAAGCGTGCCGCGCTGCTTCAGTGAGTCGGCAGGCGCGGACCGTTCGTCCCTGGCATCGAACACCAGTTGCCCGGGGCGGGTCTTTCGCACAGGTGCCGCGAAAGGCGCCGCCCACTGCCAGTGCTCACGCCGAGCCACTCACGCTTGACCACTCACACTCGACCCGATCTGGGAGGTACAAACGATGGGCTGGAATGATCATCAGGATGTTGAACGCTCGGAAGGCCTTCGTCGCCTGCTCGAAGACGGTGCGCTGGAAGCGGACAGCCGCCAGGAAATCCTCGCCCGCTACATCCTCAACCATGGATTTGCCGCGCTCTCGGAAGCCCAGCAACAGGAGTTCCACGAGCAACTGCTGCCGCTGCTCGATCGCCGCGATCGCGGCGAAGGCCTGATGCCCCAGGGCGACCTCGATCCGGCCATCGATGATCCCGAACTGGCGAGCGCGCAGATCAACGACCCGGGCAATGAAGACCCCGGCTCGCTGATCGAGATCGAGGTCACCGAGGGCCTGCACCCCGACCACCGATCCGGCCGTCATTGACCCCACTCAAGGCCCGAGGAGGATGCCATGATTTTTCCCCTGACCCATTTCTTCGTGCACCCCGAACAGGCTTGGCGCGAACTGCGCGACAACACCGACGAGCATCCGGCGGCGTACCTGCCGTTCTGGCTGCTGACGCCGCTGATTCCGGCCGTTTGCCTGTTCATCGGTACCACCCAGGTGGGCTGGCGCCTGCCGGGCAACAGTGAGACCCAGTTCCTCAGTACAGGCAGCGGCGCGCTGCTCGCCTTCTGGTGTTATGTCGGCCTGCTCGCGGGCATCGTGATCATCGCCTACCTCACGCGCTGGGTGCTGTTCCGTACTGATGCCCGGCCCAGCATCAACCACAGCATGGGGTTCTCCACCGCTGTGGCATTGCCGCTGATGCTCGCCGGTGTCGCCGCGCTGCTGCCTTCGCGCTGGCTGCTGATCCTTGCCGCTGGCGCCGCCACGGCCTACTCCGGCTGGTTGCTGTTCATCGGCCTGCCGATCTACATGCGCCTGACTCAGCGCAGCGCGGCGTTTTATGCCGGCTGCATCCTGGGCCTGGGATTCCTCGCCCTGCTGACCACGGCGTTCGGCTTCCTGGAGATGTGGGGGCAAACGATGACGGGAGCCGGCGAGTACCTGCAGGAATAGTCCTCCGCGCCCTGAGCGGCGCAGGGCGCGGGCTGCAGGCATGCGCTCCGCGCACGCGCGCCTCTGTAGCGGTCACTGCTCCGGTCGCGGCACCGGCTCCTCGGGCGGCTGTTGCATCGGCACTTCCTCGGGAAATTCCTCGGGTATCCGGCTCTCGCGGTCCGGGGGCGCTTCCTGGGGCTGCGGTTGCTGGGCGTAGGGATGGGCGTGCATGGCAAGTCTCCGGGATGACGGCGGTCATCATTGGGCGCGCCAGCGTCCCGGAGGTTCGTTTTTTCTACAGGGCGCGCCTTACCTGCAACAGCAGCGCCAGCAACTGCTCGCGGTCGAAAGGCTTGGGCAGGCGCAGCACCGAATCGGCCAGGGCGTCCAGCCGCCCGGCGTAACCGGTGGTGAGCACGCAGGTCAACGCCGGCCGGAACTGGCGCACCTGCTGGATGAGCAGCATGCCGTCCATGTCCGGCATGGCGAAGTCGGTGATCATCAGGTCGAAATCCGCTTCCTCCAGCAACTGCAGGGCCGCCCGCGGCGAGTCGGTCCGTGTGGCGTGGCAGCCAAGATCCGCCAGCAGCGCGCTGGTGCCAGCCAGCACCAGCACGTCGTCGTCCACCACCAGAACCCGAAGGCCCAGCGGCTCGGCCGGCTCCACCGGCGCAACGGGAGAAGGCGCATCCTCCGGAGCCTCTGGCTCGGCCTTCAGCTTCACCGCCGGCAGCCAGATCTCGGCCGTGGTGCCCAGGCCCGGCGTGCTGTGCAACAGCAGCGCGCCGCCTTGCTGCTCGGCCAGCCCGTGAACGATGGACAGCCCCAGACCGGTGCCTTTGCCGGTCGGCTTGGTGGTGAAGAAGGGCTCCGCGGCGCGGCGCAGGGTGTCTTCATCCATACCCTGCCCCGAATCGGTGACGGCCAGGCACACGTACTCCCCCGGCGCCAGCTTGCCGCTCTGGCGCGGCCCGACCTGCGCATTGCGCGCCGAGAAGGTGATGCTGCCGCCGCCCGGCATGGCATCGCGGGCGTTGGTGGCAAGGTTGATGATTGCCAGTTCCAGCTGATTCTGGTCGCTCATCACGCAGTCGAGCCGCAACGGGAAGCGGGTCTCCAGGCTGATGGTCGGGCCCAGCGAGCTGACCAGCAGCTCGCTCATGTCCTGCAGCAGCGCCGGCAGTTGGATCGGCTGCGGGAACAGCCGCTGCTTGCGAGCGAAGGCCAGCATCCGCTGGGTCAACTGGGCACCGCGCCGGGTTGCCTCCAGGGCGTTGCGCCAGATGGTCTGGATCTTCTCGTTGTCCCTCGGCAGCTGGCGTTCGAGCAACTGCAGCCCGCCGAGGATCACCGTCAGCAGGTTGTTGAAGTCATGGGCGACACCGCCGGTGAGCTGGCCAAGAGACTCCATTTTCTGCGACTGGATCAGTTCGTCACGGGCGCGCTCCAGCGCTTCCTGGGCACGGCGCTTGTCGGTGATATCACGGGTGATCTTGGCAAAACCCAGCAGCTTGCCCGTGTCGTCGAATACCGGGTCGATGACGATGTTGGCCCAGAATCGCGAACCGTCCTTGCGCATCTGCAAACGCTCTTCCTCATAGCGTCCCTCGGCCAGCGCGGTACTCAGGCTGGCCTCGGGAATGCCGCCCAGACGGTCCTCCTCGCAGTAGAAGCAGTCGAAACGGCGGCCGATGATCTCTTCCGGGCAATAGCCCTTGATCCGCTCGGCACCCGAATTCCAGCTGGTGACATTGCCCTCGGGATCGAGCATGTACAGTGCATAGTCCGTGACACCATTCACCAGCAGGCGGAAATGCTGCTCGCTGCGCCGCAAAGCCTGCTCGGTCTCGTGCTGTTCGGTGCGGTCGCGGGTGATCTTGGCAAAACCCAGCAGTTCGCCCTCGGTATTACGGATGGCATCGATCACCACGTGGGCCCAGAACGAGCTGCCGTCGCGGTGCAGCCGCCAGCCTTCGCTCTCGTAGCGACCAACCCGCGCCGCCTCGCCCAGCGCCAGTTCGGGCAGCCCGGCCTCGCGGTCGGCAGGCGTATAGAAACGCGAGAAATGTTGGCCGAGAATCTCGTCGGCGGCATAGCCCTTCAGGCGCTGCGCGCCGGAGCTCCAGCTGCTGACACGGCCATCGGGGTCGAGCATGTAGATGGCGTAGTCGGTCACAGCCTCGACCAGCAGGCGATAGCGCGCGTCTTCGACAAGTTGGGCGGTGCTGTCGATGGTATCGGGCATGGGCTCGGGGCTCCTGGGGGCTATTTCAGCAAAGCACAGGCACACTGAAGTGGCAGCCCAGCCGGCCGGACGGCGCGTTTCGCGTCCCGGCGGCAGGTGGGCGGCTATCGTGTCACTCTCCACCGTTCGGCGGAAAGTCCCCCGGTATTCCGCGAAAGCCGCGTGATCCATGGTCAATGATTCAACCCCCTGCCGCCCACCGGCCGGGCATCGTGCAACCTGCAAAGGAGACCGCGGATGAGCGACGACCCAGAGAGTTTCTCCAGTGCCTACCAGAACGCCCTGGTGGAGGTAGCCCTGCCAGCCTTTGCCCGCGCCAGCGAGTTCGCCCGCGAGCACGGCCTGGAGTGCAGCGTGGAGCTGTTGGACGGCCGCCGCGACCTCCCGGAACTGAGCTTGAAAGTGCGCAACTCCTGCCATGATGCCGAATGCATCTGCCGTATCAGCGCCGACCCACAGACCCAACGGCTGTGCCACGAAAACCGCTGCGGCGAAACCGAAGCCGATGTGCAACAGGTGATCGGCTCCCTTGCCTCGCTCAACGAGATGGTGCTCGATACCCGCTTGCTCGAGTTCTTCCAGAGTTCCTTCGCCCTTCACCTGGACTACGCGTCCAGCCGGCACGCTGGGGGCTTCTGGTAGGCCCCCCGGCCAGAACGACAAAGCCCCTTGCCCGATCGTTCGGGCAAGGGGCTTTTTTTGCCTCGTGATCAGCCTTCGAGCTTCTGCTTCAGCGCTGCCAGGCCATCGGCGTAGATGCCGGTGAACAGTGCAGTGGCCTCGGCGTCGCTGATGCCGTCCGGGGTGAAGGAGCCGAACCACTCCACCCGCACGCCTTCGCTACCGGGCAGCACGCGCAGGGTCGACTGATAGTCGCGCACCGGCGCCGGCCCCTGGAGGATGGTGTAGCTGTAGCTGCGCTCGGCTTCGTTGAAGTCCAGCAGGCGCTCGATGATGGTCTCGCCGGCGACGCTCTTCAGGGTGCGTACGCGGCCACCCTCGCTGAGCGCGCTCTGCGGGATGAACGGCAGCCAGTCGGGCAGCGAGTCGAAGCCGCCGATGAGTTGCCAGACCTGGTCGATGTCGGCAGTGAGGTCGATGAAAGCGTTGGCCTTGGCCATGGTGTTTCTCCCGGGGTAATCACCCCAATGATTCGATGATGGGCTGAGATGCACCGGACGCTGGGCCCGGCGGCTGAGGTCAAACGGACGGGACGGGGGCCACAGCGCTGATCAGGCCCTGGGCACGCAGGTCGCTCCAGAACGCAGCCGGGATGACGGCACTGAGCGCAGCGTGGTCCTCCTTGGCGTGGAGCGGACGGGTCGAGCCGGGAATTGCGGCGACCACGGCCGGATGGGCCAGGGCGAACTGCAACGCGGCAGCCTTCACATCCACGCCATGGGCGCGGGCCACGGCGCGGATGCGCTCCAGCTTGGCGAGCACGGCCGGGCTGGCCTTCTGGTACTCGAAGTGTTCGCCGCCGGCGGTCACGCCGGAGCTGTACGGGCCGCCGACGACGATGCCGACGCCCTGCTCCACCGCCTGCGGCATGACGCGCTGCAGCGCGCGCTCATGGTCGAGCAGCGAATAGCGGCCGGCGAGCAGGAAGCCATCGGGGCGCGGCTCGTCCAGGTCCAGGGTCAGCTCGATGGGTTCGACGCGGTTCACACCCAGGCCCCAGGCCTTGATCACACCTTCGTCACGCAGGCGGGTGAGCACACGGAAGGCGCCGGTGCGGGCGATCTCGAACTGGGTCAGCCAGTCGTCACCGTAGAAGTCCTGGGCGATGTCGTGGATCCAGACGATGTCCAGGCGGTCGGTGCCCAGGCGCTTCAGGCTGTCCTCGATGGAGCGCAGGGTAGCGTCGGCGCTGTAGTCGTTGACGATGCGGTTGCGGTTGCCGTGTTCGAACAGGCCGCTCTTCTCGCCCAGTTCGCGGGAGGCCGGGTCTTCGAGTTCGTCGAGGATGATGCGGCCGACCTTGCTGCTGAGGACGTATTCATCACGCGGGCGGTTGGCCAGGGCGGCGCCCAGGCGGGATTCGGACAGGCCGGCGCCGTAGAACGGGGCAGTGTCGAAGTAGCGCACGCCATTGTTCCAGGCAGCATCGACGGTGGCCTGCACTTCCTCGGCGGGCACGTTGCGGAACATGTTGCCCAGCGGGGCGGTACCGAAACCAAGGCGGGTGGGGATCAGGGACTTGAGACTCATGTGAGGGTTCTCCGGGTTGGGGGGAGTCGCTTGTGAACTCCAGTGGCGGCAATCCTATGCCCGCCCAACCTAGACCGTCCAAGTCATAATTCGACCGACTTGAGACCTTTACGAACATCAAGTCGGTTCCGCCGGTCTCTCACACGGTGGCGCCCGCCAGCACCATTTCCCGGAAGTCCCCCACGATCGGTCGCAGGTCGACGCGATGCCAGGCCGCCCACAGCCCGGTGCTCTGCCCCAGCCAGGGCAGTTCGCGCAGCACCACGTTGGGGTTGCGCTCGCCGCCGATGCTCTGCTGGATCAGCGCCAGCCCCAGGCCCGCCGACACCAGGCCGATGGCACTCAGCGGCTCGGCGGCCTCCAGGCGGATCTGCGGGGTGAAGCCGGCGGCCACGCAGCTGGCCAGGAAGCGTTCGCGGCGGTTCGGCTGCAACTGGCCTTCCACCATGATCCAGTCCTGTTCATGAAGGTCGGCCGGCTCGATCAGTGGCTTGTCCGCCAGCGGGTGGCCCAACGGCAAGGCAAGGTGCAACGGGTCGTCGAACACCGGCGCGGCGAGCAGGTCCGGGTCGTCCTCCATCGGCGGCTCGCAGACCAGGGCGATGTCCAGGCTGCGCTGGCGCAATCCCTCGAACTGCTCCTGGGCCGAGAGGTTGTAGAGCGCGATGTGGATGCCCGGACGCTCCTCGCGCACATGGCGCAGCGCCTCGGGCAGCACGCCGGCATGGATGGCATGGCTGACGTAGCCGATGCACAGCCCGCCGGTCTCGCCCCGGCCCAGGCGCCGGCCGAGGGACTCCAGGCGCTCGGCGTGCTTGAGCAGTGCCTTGGCCTCGTGCAGGAAAGTGCGCCCATCGGAGGTCAGGCGCAGGCGCTGCTGACTGCGCTCGAACAGTTGCAGGCCGAGACGCTCCTCCAGTTGGGCGATCTGCCGACTGAGCGGCGACTGGGAAATGTGCAGTGTTTCCGCCGCCTTGCCGACGTGCTCGACTTCAGCCACGGCGACGAAATAACGGAGTTGTCTGAGATCAAGCATAGACCCTCAAGGACTCAAGTATGTCGAATTAAGTTATGTACGATCTTACAGGCCGCTTCTAGCATGGCGCCATATCCAGACGATCATCGGCGTATTCCGCGCCCCCTGGATGAGGATTGAAGACATGCAGATCGATCTCGGCGGCAAGACCGCCATCATCAGCGGATCCACCGGCGGCATCGGCCTGGGCATCGCCCGCCAGCTCGCGGCCTCCGGTGCCGACGTCGTCATTGTCGGGCGCAATGCCGCCTCCGTGGACGACGCCGTAGCCGGCATCCGTGCCAGCAACGGCAAGGCCCGCGGCGTGGTTGCCGACCTGGGCAATGCCGCCGGTGCCGACGTGCTGTTCGCCGCCGAACCCCACGCCGACATCCTGGTGAACAACCTGGGCATCTACAACGACGTCGATTTCTACGAAACCCAGGACCAGGAATGGCTGGACTTCTACGAGATCAACGTGCTCTCCGGCGTACGCCTGGCCCGTCACTACACGCCCGGCATGGTGAGGCGCGGCTGGGGCCGGGTCATCTTCCTGTCCTCGGAATCGGGCGTGGCCATTCCCGCGCAGATGATCAACTACGGCGTCACCAAGGCCGCCAACCTGGCCGTTTCCCACGGACTGGCCAAGCGCCTGGCGGGCACCGGCGTCACCGTCAACGCCATCCTCCCCGGCCCGACCTTCACCGAAGGCGTGACCAACCTGGTGGCCGACGCCGTGCGCCAGTCCGGCCGCAGCGCCCGCGAGGAAGCCGACGCCTTCGTCCGCCGCGAACGCCCCAGTTCGATCATCCAGCGCGTCGCCGAGGTCGACGAAGTGGCCGCCCTGGTGACCTACGTCGCCTCGCCCTACTCCTCCGCCACCACCGGCGCCGCGCTGCGGGTGGATGGCGGTGTGGTGGACAGCCTGGCAATCTGATTCAGCCTGCGTCGCAACCAGCCCCGGCCCATTGGCCGGGGTTTTAAATTGCTCGAAGAACAACCGCGCGAGTGGAATTGCCGACATGCAAAAGGTCGTCTCTTCCCGAGACGGCCTTTTGCCGAGCGTGCATCGACGGATCAGGCGTCGCTCGCCGTCAGCGGCCCGTGCATCCGCTGAAAGCTCAGTTCCGTGGCGGTGAAGAACGCCTGCGAGCGCCCGTTGGCGAAGTCGTCGACATGCACCACGGTGGCGCCGTCGGCTTCCTGCCAGGCGATCACGTAGACACCCTCGGCGCCGGCGTAGGGGCCGGAGACGATGGCGTAGCGGATGCACGACGCATCCGCCGAGTAGTGGTTGTGTGCGGACAGGCCGTCGTAGTCGACGCGGAAGCTGCGGCCGGCAAAGGCCGGCCGTGAGGCTGTGATCATCACTTGATCGCCACCGGATTGATGTTGACCTGGGTCGAACCGACGTACAGCGGCTGGCCGAGGACGAAGAGGAATTCCCAGGCCTGGTCGCGGACCAGCGCGCGGCTGTCGATCAGTTCGAGGTTGTAGATGCCGCGCTTGGCCAGCAGGTACTGGTTGACCGGGAACTCGTCCTTGCCGTGCGGGTTCGGGTAGACCTCCGAGGCCCAGGTGTCACCGCCGAAGGCGACGATGCCCTGGTCGGCCAGCCACTTCGCCGCCTCCATGCCGATGCCGGGCTCGACGTCGAGGAACTGCCTGTTGTCCTTGCCGATCAGCTCCAGCCAGCCGGTGTTGAACAGCACCACGTCGCCCGTGCGCAGGGTCAGGCCTTCCTGCTTCAGTACCGCCTGGATATCGGCGACGCTGAACTCGGTGCCGCCGGGCACGATGGCCTTGCCGTAGTGCGCGGTCATGTCCAGCACCACACCACGGGTCACGAAGGGCGGGACCTTCTCGATGCCCAGTTTCTTCACGCCTTCGACGGTGACGAAATCAGCGGCCCGATTGCCGTTGTAGTAACGGTTGTCGATGCCGATGTGGCCGATGCCATTGAGCTGGGTGCCGACACCGGTCCAGGCGTTCACCAGTTCATCGTTGAAGGTGAACTTGTTCGGCCCGAGCGATTGCCCGCCCTGCTCGCCCGGCTGGATGTTGTAGAGGTGGAAGCTGCGATGGCGGAAGGCCGGCAGGTTCTTGTCCACCGGCACAGCCAGCGGATAGGTCTTGCCGGTCTTCACCAGCTCCACCGCCTGACGGGTCACCTCAGGCGTCAGCAGGTTGGCCGCGCCGATCTCATCGTTGGCGCCATAGACGGACGGGTACCAGTCCGCGGCGGAGGCGGTCTGTATGGCCAGCGGCAGCAAGGTGGCGAGGGTGAATGTCGCAAGGGCTTTCATGTTCGAATTCCTGTTTCTTTCAGGCCGTGATGCGGTTCAGGCGGTCAGGCGCGGGTAGTCGGTGAGGCCGTGGGCGCCGCCGCCGAACAGCGTTTCGCGCTGGTGCGTGTTGAGCGGTGCGCCCAGGCGCAGGCGCTCGGGCAGGTCGGGGTTGGCGACGAAGGGCCGGCCGAAGGCAATCAGGTCTGCCCAGCCTTCGTTCAACGCTTGCATGGCACGTTCGGCGGTGTACTTGCCGGCGTAGATCAGCGCGCCGGGGAACACGTCGCGCAGGCGGCGCTTGAACGCCAGCGGCATGTGCGGAGCGTCATCCCAGTCGGCTTCGGCGATGTGGATGTAGCCCACGCCGATCTCGCCCAGCAAGCGTGCGGCGGCCAGGTAGGTGGTTTCCGGATCGGCATCGGAACAGCCGTTCAGGGTGGTCAGCGGCGCCAGGCGAATACCGACACGGCTCTTGTCGCCGGTGCCTTCCACCAGCGCCTGGGCGACTTCAGCGAGGAAGCGCAGGCGGTTCTCCAGCGAGCCACCGTACTGGTCGGTGCGGTCGTTGGCGTTGGAGTCGATGAACTGATTGACCAGGTAGCCGTTGGCGGCGTGCAGCTCGACACCGTCGAAACCGGCGGCCATGGCGTTGCGCGCAGCCTGGCGGTATTCGTCGACGATGGCCTGGATCTCTTCCACCTTCAGCGCACGGGGTTTCGAGGCCTGGACGAAGCCGGGCGTCCCGTCGTTTTCGGCAACGAAGACGTTGACGCCTTCAGCCTGCAGCGCCGAGGACGACACCGGCGACTGGCCGTCGAGCAGGCTGATATGGCTCAGCCGGCCCACATGCCAGAGCTGGGCGAAGATGCGCCCGCCGGCGGCATGTACCGCCTGGGTGACCTTGCGCCAGCCGGCAACCTGGGCCGGCGTGTGGATGCCTGGCGTCCAGGCGTAGCCCTTGCCCAGCGGGGAAATCCAGGTGCCTTCGCTGACGATCAGACCAGCGCTGGCCCGCTGCGCGTAGTACTCGGCCATCAGCTCATTGGGCACGTCGCCCGGCTGGCTGGCACGGGAGCGGGTCATCGGCGGCATGACGATGCGGTTGGGCAGCTCGAGGCCACCCAGGGAATAGGACTGGAACAGCGGGGATGCGTTGGTGGTCATGGCCGGACTCCTTCAGCGGCAAAAGGCGCGATCGGGAAGTCCGCAGGAGCGTGGGCGCAGCGCTGCGAACCACTCGATCGTTCGAGTGGGAAGCAGTCTGCGGCCTTTGCCGGCGGGGATTAAGACGCCGTTTCGGCAAAATCATTTGACTCCAGCTCACGAATGCAAGCTGGATTGCTTCTATCGAAGTGAGGAAACCTTCAGCCCTGGCTGGCGATCGCCTGGGCCACTTGCAGGTCGCTCAAGGGCGATTGCGGATGCTCGTTGCGATACAGGCGCAGCGCCTGTTCCAACTGCGCGCCATGGATCAGCCCGGCGGAAGCGACATAGGCCAGCGCGTCGTCGCGGGCTTTTTGATAGGCAGCGCGCGGCGACTGGCTGGTGGACCCGCTGACCGCGGCCGTACCGAGGCTGGTGCCGATGGTGAAGTGATCGGAGGAGTTGCCCTTGCCATCCATGGCATTGGCGAGGCCGGCAGCCGCCAGCAGCCACGCAGCAGCGCCCTGCTTCAGCACCCGCAGATCGCCGGACGCGCCGTCCAGCCCATGCGTTTCTCGGGATGCCCGGTGTGTTCGTCCTCGCGTTCCTCCAGCACCTCGAACCCATGGCGCTGGTAGAACGCCACCGCACCGGAATTGGCCGAATAGACGGCCGTTTCCAGCATGGGCAGGTGAATCTTGGCATCGCTCAGCAGGTGCGAGCCCAGCCCCTTGCCCTGGTATTCCGGGGCGACGAACAGCGCGGCCAGGGCGCCGTCGTGCAGGCTGTAGAAGCCAATCACGCAGCCGTCGCTTTCGACGACGCGCGACGCGGCAGCGGGCAGGTAGACCTCGCGCATGTCCTGCAGGCGCTGCTGCCAGAAATCGGTATCGATGAAGTTGTGGGCCTGCTGCGACGCTCGCAGCCAGATATCCAGCACCCGGTCCATGTCGTCATCGCGAAAGTCACGGATCTGCATCGGAGTCGTCTCCCGGTCTTATCAAGTGCTCATGGCGTGGCGGGCGGCATCCTCGCACAAGCGATCACCCCTGCGCTCCCCCGCGCACTGCCACCAATCGTCGCACCTGCGCAGCCTCCAACCATGGCAAAAAAGAGCCGGCGAGCGACCCTTGCACTCAAGCACGCCCGCAGCGAACCGTCAGGTTCCACTCATCAGAATCAGGGAACGCCCGGCGCCCACGGGGTTCTCTCGAAAGGGTCCGGCGAACCGCGAATGCGCGAGCCAGTGCGTCCCGCTGCCAGCGGCGGATCAGCGCCAGACGGCCACGCCGGCCCAGCAAAATCCACCCAGAAGCAATCAAGGAGACAGTCAATGGGCAGCTATCGATGGTTCCCCACTACCCGCAACAGTGGCGTGCAGGAACTGCAGTCCCTGGTGAACGACCTGGAGTCCCTGCTCGCCAGCAGCCGCGACCTGACGGCGGAAGAACTGCCGGCGTTCAAGACCCGGCTGCGCAACCTGGTGGACGACAGCCGCGAGACCAGCGACCACCTCATCCAGCGCAGCCGCCGGGCCCTTCGCGCCGGAGGGGAGTACGCCGGCGAGCACCCCTGGCAGACCGCGGCCGTGCTGGCCACCGCCGCCGGCCTGCTGGCCGCAGCTTGCGCGTTGAGTCGCCATCACGATTAGTGCCCTTGCGGTGATCGGCGCGGTGATCGGTGACGCCAACGCCGATCACCGCCCACTCAAGCCTCGAAGGCGCGGACGCTAGGGATCGATGAAGCTGTCGATCAGTTCCAGGCCGAGGCTGCGCACACGCCCGGCACTGCTCAGCTCATCGCCGTGGATGCCGACCACGGTGGTAGAGGGCATGTCCGCCAGCAGGCTGCTGAAACGGATCGAGTAGCGGCCGCCGGCCTCCCGGTAGCAGGAGAAATTGAACAGCGGATAGGCCTCGTGGAGGACCGCTTCCACGTCCAGGCGTCGGAACTGCGTCATGGCCACCTCCTCTCCCAGGCCCAACCCTGCCCGTTCGGGCGGGCGAGGGGAATGCTGGCGATTGGCCCAGACTCTGCGGCTCGCCGGGCTCGGCAGGCCGATCACCAGCGCTGACCGGGGGCGCTGCATCCGCAACTCATTCGTGACCGGCGCAGATTTCGGACGGAAGGCCCGCGAGCACGGCGCCACATCCGCCCGTGCATTTTCCAGTCGTGTGGCAGTGGGACCGTGCATCCTGCAAATGTCTATTGGCCAGCGCCGCGCGCCGGATTACCAGCAATAACAACCTGTTAAGCGGATGAAACAGTCTCCCCCGGCCTGGCACGGCTGATGCGAGGTTTCTGGCTCAAGCCAGGTCTCTGGCGTTTGCCGACCACCGGGAGGGATAGACATGTCCAGTTGCCGCGACACTGCCATCGAACACCTGAGCCACCTGTTCAGCGACTACCGTCCGCAGTTCTCGCCCAGGCCCGACGGCACGCTGCTGATCTGCCTGCGCAACGCCAGAGGCAAGCGGCTGATTTCCCGCGTCATCCAGCAGGAAGAGCAATCCAGTGCGGTGCTGCTGAACATCCTCGTAGAACGCATCCGCCGCGACCTGATGACCGTGGAGGGGCCGCTGGAGGAAGACAACGTCGACTGGTTCCTCAAGCGCATCGAACTGCAGACCTTCGTGCCGGTGAACCCGACCCACCGGCCACGCAAGATCGTGGTGGCCGGCGCACGGCTGCGCGCCCTCGCTGGCAAGCAGGCCGGGCAAGCGAGATGACTATGAAGAACCCCGTGGATACCCCAGACCCTGATCCGAAAGTGACTCGTGACGAGTCATTGGAAGAGCGGGTGGACATCGAGCCGGAGGACAGTCGGCAGGAGCCCCACCTGTCCGCCGCCCACCAGGACGGCCTCAAGGACGGGCCCGCATAGCCCCGCCAACAAGGCCAGCGCAGCCAGCCCGACGGGAAGTGCATTCCGGTGGCCGCCGTCAGTCCGAGCAGTCGGGCGGCCGCCGGTTCTATCCCCCAGAGGCCACGCTGGCAGCACAGCCTCTGGGTTGCCGTTCCCTCACCCACCGACAGCCCGGGCGATCAGCGCGCGAGGAACGGTGGTGGCGCGTCGATCACGCCGGTCTCGTTGACGTACTGCTTGTAGTGCTCGATCAGTGCGTCCAGCTTCGCCGGCTCGTTCTTGGCCAGGTCGTTCGTCTCACCCGGGTCGCTGGCCAGGTCGTAGAGCTGCCAGGTGGCGGGGCCGACCGGCGCAGGCAGGTACACCGCTTTCCAGTCACCCTGGCGGATCGCGCGCATGCCGAACAGCTCCCAACCGGTGACGGTCTTCTCGTCGTGGGCCTGCTCCGTCTCGCCGGACAGCCAGCCCAGCCAGGACTTGCCACGCACCTCGGCCACCTCGCGACCGCGCCACTGTTTGCCCGGATGGCGCACACCGGCCAGGTCGAGGATGGTCGGGGTGATGTCCATCACCGTGGAAAAACTGTGGCTGATCTCGCCCTGGCGCTGCAGCGCCGGGTAGCGCACCAGCGCCGGCACGCGAATGCCGCCCTGGGTGGTGAAGGCCTTGTACAGCCGCGACGGCGCAGTGGCCGCCTGGGCCCAGCGCGGGCCGTACCAGATGTACGAGTTGGCGCGACCGATGTTCTCCAGGCTGTTGTCGTAGTGCTGGTCGAGGAAGCTCAACAGGTCCGGGCCGAAGCGCGGGAAGGCCTCCAGCAGTGCGCCCTCGGCACCGTTGTCGGACATGAACAGGACGAAGGTGTTGTCCAGCTCGCCCTGCTGGCGCAGGTAGTCGACGACACGCCCGACGTTCCAGTCCAGGCGCTCGACCATCGCCGCGTAGACCTCCATGGCCCGCGCCGACCTGGCTTTCTCCTCGTCATTGAGACGCGACCATTCCTTGCTGATCGCCAATACTGGATGCGCCTTCACGTCGGCGTCGATCAGGCCCAGCTGCTTGAGCCGCTCCAGGCGTTCCAGCCGCAGCGCCTCGGGGCCGGCGTCGTAGCGGCCGCGGTACTTGTCGACCACCTCCTTCGGCGCCTGCAACGGCCAGTGCGGCGCCGAGAACGGCAGGTAGGCGAAGAACGGCCGGCTCTGGTCACGCGCCTTGAGGTAGTCGATCAGTTTGTCGCCGAAGGCATCGGAGGAATAGAAGTCCGCCGGCAGTTCGTCGATGAATTGGTCATCTTCGACATACAGCGCCGGCGTGCTCTTGAGGATGCGCGGCGTGCTCTCGTCATAGGGCGGCTCGAAGCCATAGTGGTTGGCGGCGCCGGGCAGCAGCGAGAAGGAGCGCTCGAAGCCGCGCGCGTGGGGCGCCTGCTCCAGCTTCAGGCCCAGGTGCCATTTGCCGGCCATCAGTGTCTGGTAGCCGGCCTCGCGCAGCAGCTCCGGCAACGCCACCACGCGGTCGTTCAGGTAACCCTCGTAGCCGGGCTTGCCTTCCAGCTCCGGCGTCAGCGCCTCGGCCATGGTGCCGATACCGGCAATGTGGTGGTCGGTGCCGGTGAGCAGCATCGAGCGCGTCGGCGAGCAGGTCGGCGCCGTGTGGAAGTCGGTCAGGCGCAGGCCGTCGAGGGCCAGGGCGTCGAGGTGCGGCGTGGCGATCTCGCCACCGAAGGCGCCGAGGTCGGAGAAGCCGAGGTCGTCGGCGACGATGACGAGGAAGTTGGGGCGTTTGCTCATGGTCGGACTCGGTAGGTTGGCTTTTCGCAGGAGCGAGCTTGCTCGCTCCTGCAAGAGTGGGTTCTCTGGATCAGCAGGCAATGAACTCGAACGGCAGGTCTTCCACCCGCGCGAGCGGCGGCGCGACGTAATCGCCCTCGCCCGTCAGTTCGTGCAGCAGCGCCTCGCGCTGGCGCAGGAAGTCGTAGCCACCGCGCTCACGCGGATGCGCCAGCGGCACCTCGACGATCCGTTTGATACGCCCGGGGCGCGGTGCCATTACCACCACGCGGTCGGCGAGGAACAGCGCCTCCTCCACGTCGTGGGTCACCAGCACGGTGGTGATGCGTTCGCGCTGGCGGATGCGCAGCAGTTCCTCCTGCAGTTGCTGGCGGGTCAGCGCATCGAGCGCGCCGAAGGGCTCGTCCAGCAGCAGGATGCGCGGACTGGCGACCAGGCCACGGGCGATGGCCACGCGCTGCGCCATGCCGCCGGACAGCTGGTGCGGATAGGCGCGGGCGAACGCACCCAGGCCCACCAGTTGCAGGTAATCGGCAACCTTCGCCGCCTTGTCCGCCTCGCTCAGCGGCTCGTTGACCAGGCCGAGGGCGACGTTCTGCGCCACGTTCAGCCAGGGAAACAGGCGGTGTTCCTGGAACACGATGCCGCGCTCGCCGCCGATGCCGTCGATGAGTGCGCCATCGATGCGAATCTCGCCCTGGAACTCGCGGTCGAGCCCCACCAGCAGGCGCAGCAACGTGGACTTGCCGCAACCACTGGCGCCGACGATGGCGATGAACTCGCCGTCGGCGATCTCCAGGTCGAAACGTTCGATGGCCTGCAGTTCGCGGCCGTCCACGGGAAAACTCTTGGCGACCTGGCGAAAGCTCACCAGCGCCTGCGAAGCGAATGCGTTCATGCGTGTCTCCAGCGCGTCACCCGCGCTTCGATGTGCTGGCCGAAGGCGGCCAGCAAGGCTCCGGTGAGGCCGACCAGCAACATGCCGGCGCCGACCAGATCCATGCGGAAGAGTTGTTGTGCGCCGATCATCAGGCTGCCGATGCCACCGTCCGAGGGCATGAAGTACTCGGCGCCGATGGTCCCGAGCCAGGCGTAGATCAGCGCCAGGCGCACTCCGGCGAACACCGAGGGCGCAGCCCCCGGCAGTACCAGCCGGCGCAGCCGTTGCCGGGGCGAGAGGCGCAGCGCGATGGCCGCCTCGCTCAGTTGCGCCGGCAAGCTGGCGATGCCGCGCTGGGTCGCCAGCAGCAGGGGGAAGAACGCAGCGAGACCGACGAACACCACCTTGGCCAGCTCGCCGAGGCCGAACCAGGCGGTGAGCAGCGGCACCCAGGCAAAGATCGCCACCTGCCGCAGCGCCGCGAAGGAGGGACCGAGCAGCCGCTCCGCCGGGCGCCACAGGCCTAGTCCCAGGCCTAGCAGGAAGCCCAGCGAGCCGCCCAGCAGCAATCCGGCGAGTGTGCGTTGCAGACTGGCGAACAGCGCGGTGGTCAGGCTGTTGTCCAGCAGGCCGTCCCACAGTGCGACGGCCACCGACGCCGGGCTGGCGAGAATGGCCGGATCGACCCACTCCAGCACGCTAGCGACCTGCCAGACAGCCAGCAGACCCAGCGGCAGCAGCCAGGGTTGGAGGCGTTCCCAGCCCTGCCCTGCTGCGCTACGGCGGAATTCCCCGGCAGCCTGCTGCGGCCAGTGCACCAGACGCCGGTCCAGCGCCTGGATACCACGGTCCATGACCGCGCCGACCAGGCCGATGACCAGGATGCAGACGAACACGATGTCGAGCATGAACAGCTGGCGCGCCTGCACCATCAGGTAGCCGATGCCTTCGCTGGAGGCCAGCAGCTCGACGGCCAGCAACGAGGTCCAGCCCTGCGCCAGTGCCAGGCGCACACCGGTGAGGAACGCCGGAAGTGCCGCCGGCAGGATCAACCGCCACAGCAACAAACGGCGCGGCAGGCGCAGCACGGCGGCGGCCTCGCGCAGCCGAGGCTGCGCGTCACGCACGCCCACCAGGGTGTGCAGCGTCACCGGCACGATGATGGCCTTGATCAGCACCACCAGCTTGAGCAGCTCGCCGATACCGAAGAACAGCATGAACAGCGGAATCCAGGCGAGGGTCGGGACCTGCGCCAGGGCACTGAAGGTGGGCAGCACCAGACGCTCGGCACGGCGGCTGAAGCCGAGCCAGGCGCCCAGTGCCAGCCCGCTGAGGATGCCGGCCAGCAGGCCCCAGAGCAGACGTTTCAGGCTCACGCCCAACTGTTGCCAGAGCTCGCCGGCGAGCAGCTCGCGGCCGGCCTGCAGCACCAGTTCGGGGGTGGGGAGGATCTGCGCGGACATCCAGTGACAGTGGCTGGCCGTCCACCAGAGCACTGCGATAGCCAGCGGCACCAGCCACGGCAGGATGGGGTCGAGTCCGCGCCAACCAAGGGTGGAAGGCCTCAGGCGGGGGCTGGAGAAGGCAAGGCGATACGGCTTCGTAATATTCTTCATTGGAATATAAATAGTTATATCAATGCACTTATGAGCTAACACTGCCCATTTAAGGGAAGGCCCGGGCGCTCATCCAATGCATTCGCCGAATATTTTTTATGCTCTCCGGGCATCTACCCGCGAAGCCCTGCGGCTGCTCGCTTAGCTCGAATAATTACTAAAAAATCACTTTTTATTATTTTGTTGATTGAACGCCGCGTGCGTTTAGTGCGGGCGCCGGAGCCACACGCGCTCCCCACTGCAGGAGGCAGGCGCCATGAAGGCCCTCACTACTCAATTGCTGTCCCTCTTCGCTGCGCCGGTCCTGGCCGGCCTGCTCGGCGCGTATCCACTGATCACCCAGGCCGCCGAGCCAGTGAAGGAAATCCGCATCGCCGTGCCCGACGTCAGCGCCGGGCAGAATCACTCCGGGGGCGGCGTGGTGGACATCCTCTACACCCGCCAGTTGCTGGAGAAGGAATTCGCCAAGGACGGCATCCAGGTGAAATGGAGCTTCTTCAAGGGCGCCGGCCCGGTGGTCAACGAAGCCTTCGCCAACGGCCAGGTGGACTTCGCCTACCTGGGTGACCTGGCGGCGATCATCGGCAAGTCCAGCGGCCTCGACAGCCGCCTGCTGGCCGCCACTGCCCGTGGTGTGAACCACTACCTGGGCGTACAACCGGGCTCCGGAATCAAGACCCTGGCCGACCTCAAGGGCAAACGGGTCGGCATCTTCCGCGGCACTGCCAGCCAGCTCTCGTTCGACAACGCCCTGGCCAGCGCCGGCCTGGCCGAGAAGGACCTGAAGGTGATCAACCTCGACTTCAGCGCCGCCCTCGCCGCGCTGGCGGCCAAGCAGATCGACGCCACCTGGGGCCTGGCCGGCCTGTTCGCCCTGCGCGACAAGGGCCTGGCGGAAATCCCGCTGAACACCCGCGACCTCGGCGGCGCCGGCACCCTGCAGGCGCTGCTGGTGGGCAATGGCGAATTCGTCGATGCTCACCCGGACATCACCGAACGCCTGCTCAAGGTGCAACTGCAGGCCGTGCAATGGGCCAGCGCCGAGGCCAATCGCGACGCCTATATCGAGCTGGTATCCAAGCAGGCCAGCTACCCGGCGGTGATCTTCAAGAGCGAGTACCAGGATCGTCCTCTGGTGGAGGTCTTGTCGCCGAAGCTCGACGCCGACTTCCTCGGCAGGCTGGACGCGTCCATCACGGCCGCGAAGCGCTACGGCCTGATCCGCCGCGACTTCAAGGCCGCCGACTGGGCCAGCCCTGCTCTGCAGGAAGCGGCAAGCCGGCAGGTCGCCGGGCAGCCGGTGGCGGCGATTCAGTAGTCCGTATCGACGGCGCCTGCCGGCGCCGTTCGCGGGCATGGCCCGCTCCTGCAGGGAACGTCGGTGTTGGGCGGTTCGCGAGCAAGCTCGCTCCTACAACCGCTCTTCGCTCTTTGCTCTCTGAAGACTTCCAGAGAGACTTCCGCACACGCCGACTGCCCCGTTCAACGAGGGTATTTTTCGCCCCAAGCGAAAAACCGGATGTCCGGGGCAAGCCTTTTGGTTACTTTTCGGCGTTTGGAAAAGTAACTCGCCCGAGGGGGCGAAACACGAAGTCCGCGCGCACGCCGATGCGACGCTGAAACACCCCAGGCCAACGCAGCAGACCTGCAACACCACAGCAGAAGAAAACGTCGGCCCTGCCGACGGATCGCGGCCATGGCCCGCCTCCTACAATAGGCTTAGCGCCAACTTACCAGCGGGCAGCGAGGAACTCCGCCACCCGCCGGTAATACCCCTCCACCTCCGGCACCAGGTTACCCATGCGCAGGAAATCATGGGTCATGCCGCAGCAGCGCTCCGCCTCCACTTCCACACCCTGTGCCACCAGCGCGTGGGCGTAGGCCAGGCCTTCGTCCAGCAACGGATCGAACTCCGCCGCAAACAGCAGCGCCGGCGCACTGCCCTTCAGCGCCACACCGGCATGGACCGGCGAGCAGCGCCAATCACTGCGCTGCGTGACGTCAGGCACGTACTGCTGATAGAACCAGTCCAGGCTGGCCGTCTCCAGCAGATAGCCCTCGGCGAACAGTTCCTCAGATTCAGTGCGCGCGCTGGCATCTGTCGCCGGGTAGAACAACAGCTGCGCACAAGGCTGCTCGGCGCCCTCGCCCGCCAGCTCGGCGCAGAGCACAGTGGCCAGCGTGGCGCCTGCACTGTCGCCGCCAGCGGCAAGACGGCGCGGGTTCAGGCCGAGGTTGGCGGCGGAGTCCAGCAGCCAGTTCCAGGCATCGCGTGCATCGACGGTCGCGGCCGGGAACGGTGCCTCCGGCGCCAACCGGTAGCCCACCGATACCACCGCGCAATCACCGTGTTTCGCCAGCCAACGGCACAGTCCGTCATGGGAGTCCAGGCTGCCTACCGTGTAGCCGCCGCCGTGGAAATACAGGATCGCCGCGTCGCCAGCAGCGAGCGGCCGGTACAGGCGAGCCGGCAGCGTTCGGCCTTCGCTCGTGGGGATCAGCAGGTCTTCCACCGGCATCGACGGCGCCCCGGCCCTGAGTGATTCCGATGAGGCCTCGAAGTCCTGCCGCGCCTGTTCCAGCGGCAGCTCGTGCAGTGCCGGACGGCCGCTGCGGCGCCCCTCGTCGACCATGTCCAGGAAGGCGGAAATCTCCGGGTGCAGCATGCCGATCTCTTTCATCAATGCGTTCATACCGTGGCTTTCTCCTGGCGCGCGCCGCTTTCCACCTGGGCGCAGCAATGGCCGATCACCCCGTCCAGTTCCGTGCGCAGCTGCGCCATCAGCGATTCGATGCGCGACGGGCGGAACACCCGGCGGCTGAACATGCAGCGCAGGGTCAGCTCGCCGTCGTAGACCTGGCCGACGATCTCCAGCCAGTTGTTCATCGGCGTAGTGGCCGCGTAGGTGTCGCCGGGCTTTTCCTGCAAGGGCACGAACAGCGCCTTGTCGTCGAAGCTCTGGTCGAACTGACCGAGGTAGTTGAAGGTGACGCGCGGTTCGGCGCGGGCGGCGAGCTGGCGGCGCAGCGCGCTGTCCCCCAGATAGCGCAAGGCGCCGTAGCCGATGCCCTTGTCCGGCACCGCGCGCAGCTGCTGGCGGATCGCCGGGATGGCCCGGGCGTAGTCGCCCTGCCCCGGCGTCAGGCGCAGCGGGAACAGGCTGGTGAACCAGCCCAGGGTGCGGCTGTGGTCGACGGCGTCGAGGATGTCCTCGCGCCCGTGGCCTTCCAGGCCGATCAGCACCGATTCACTCTCGCACCAGTGGCAAAGCGTACGGCCAAGGGCCGTCAGCAACAGGTCGTTGATCTGCGTGCGGTAGGCCTCCGGCGCCACCTTCAGCAGGCGCTGGGTCTGCTGTCGGTCGAGGCGCAGGAACAGTTGCTCCAGGTGCGCCATGCGCTCGGCGCCGCGCGGGTTGTCGCGTTGCGGCTCGCCGAGGCCGGCGCTGTCGGTCTGCTCCAGCCAGTACGGCAGGTCGGCCTGCGCCAGTTGGCTGTCGGCGTAGTCGCGCAGGCCTTCGGCCCAGGCCCGGTAGGTGCTGGTGCGCTCGACGCGCGGCGCCGCCTCGCCAGAAAGCTGCGCAACGTAACGCTGCTGCAGCTCTTCCAGCAGGATGCGCCAGGACACGCCATCCACGCCCAGGTGGTGGATGACCAGCAGCAGGCGCTGGGTGCCATCGGCCATGTCGGTAAGCACACCGCGCAGCAGCCGCCCCTCGCTCAGGTCCAGGCTGCGCTGCGCCTGGTTGGCGATCAGCAGCGCCTCCTCGGCATTCGCCGCCTGCCGCTGCCAGAGCAGCGCGCCGGTGATCTCGCTGGCCTCGCGATAGCGCTGGCGCCACACGCCGTCAGCCCCACGGGCGAATGACAGGCGCAGGCTGCCATGCTCGGCCAGCAGGCCTTGCAGCGCCGCTTCCAGCACCTCGGCATCGAGACGCTGGCGGCACTCCAGCAACACCGCCTGGTTGAAGTGGTTCGGCTCTTCCAGTTGCTGATCGAACATCCATTGCTGGATCGGCAGCAGGCCGAAGGACTCCCCGTCGTCTGTCACCTCCCCGGCCATTATCGGCGTTGCCTCGGCCACGCTTTCGGCGCGCTCCAGCAGGCCGGCGATGGTCTGGTACTGCAGCAGGTCGCGCAGGCGGATCTCCACGCCCTCGCCCAGCGCCTGGCGGGCGCGGGAGACAATCTGCAGGCTGAGGATGGAGTCGCCGCCCAGGTCGAAGAAGTTATCGCGGATACCCACTCGTTCAACCTGCAACACGTCCTGCCAGATGTGCGCCAGGGCGCGCTCGCGTTCATTGCGTGGCGCCTCGTAGGCCTCGCCCTGCCAGGTCGGCTCGGGCAGTGCCTTGCGGTCGATCTTGCCGTTGGGCGACAGCGGAAAGCGCTCCAGCCGGAGTATCTGCGCCGGCACCATGTAGTCCGGCACCTGCTCGCGGAGGAAGCTGCGCAGCGCATCGCCCTCGGCCTCGCCAACCACGTAGCCGACCAGCTGCTTGCCGCTGATACCGTCGCGGGCCACTACCAGTGCCTCGCTGACCTGCGGATGATCCTGCAGGCGCGCCTCGATCTCGCCCAGTTCGATGCGGAAACCGCGGATCTTCACCTGATGGTCGATCCGACCGACGTAGTCGATCACGCCATCGGCTCGGCCTCGCACCAGATCGCCGGAGCGATACAGGCGGCCACCTTCCGCATCGAACGGATCGGCGACAAAGCGCTCGGCGGTCAGTCCGGCACGCTCGTGGTAACCCCGCGCCAGGCCGGCGCCGCCGATGTACAGCTCGCCGGCCACGCCCAGAGGAACCTGGCGCAGCTGCTCGTCGAGGATGTACAGCGTGCGCGCACCGACGCCCTTGCCGATGGGCGCATAGGCGGCATCGCAGCCCGTTGCGCGGTCGGCCTTCCACAGCAACGGCGTGACCACGGTTTCCGTGGGGCCGTAGCCATTGATCAGGTGCTCGGCGCGCAACGCGCGCTTGGCCAGTTCGAAGCTGGCGCTGGATACCGCATCGCCGCCGAAGCAGTAGATGCGCACCGGCGGCGGGTTGCCGTCTCGCAGCGCGTGCTCGGCCAGTTGCTGCAGGTAGACCGGCGGGAAGGCCGCCACACTGACCTGCTGGTCGTGCAGCACGCGATAGGTCTGCTCCGGGGTCCACAGCTCGTCGCCGCGCAGCACCAGGCTGCCGCCATGCACCAGCGTGGTCAGCCAGCGTTCGTGGGCGCCGTCGAAGGCGAAGGACATGAAATGCAGCTCACGGGTCGCCGCATCCATCCGGTACAGCTCGCCGATGGCCGCGCAGTGCATGGCCAGCGGACCATGGCTGACCGCCACGCCCTTGGGCTTGCCGGTGGAGCCGGAGGTGTAGATCAGGTAGGCGAGGTTTTCCGGCTCCAGGGCCACCACCGGCAGGTCGCTGTCTTCACCCTTCAGATCGAGGCCATCCAGCTCCAGGCAAGTCACGCCCACCGGCAGCGGCAGGCGCTCGCGCAGGCGGCTGTCGGTGATCAGCAGCGCGATACCGGCATCGGCCATCTGGAATTCCAGGCGCTCGCGCGGGTACTCGACGTCCAGCGGAACATAGGCGCCGCCGGCCTTGAGCACCGCCAGCAGCGCCAGGGGGATCCGCACGCTGCGCGGCAGGGCCACGCCAACGCGGACTTCCGGGCCGACGCCCAGCGCCATCAGGCGATGGGCCAGGCGGTTGGAGTCACGCTCCAGCGCCGCGTAGTCGACTTCCTCGTCACCGCAGATCAGCGCCACCTCATCGCCACGCAGCGACGCCTGGCGCGCGATGGCCAGGTGCACCGGCTCGGCCGGCGGCAGCGACTGGTGTGGGCCACGGCAGGCGGCCAGGGCCGCACGGTCATTGGCGGACAGGCATTGCAGCTCGCCGACGCGCTTGCCGGCGCCATGCAGCAGGCTCTCCAGCACCTGCTCCATATTGCCGCGCAGGCGTGCCACGGCAGGAGCGCTGAAGTGCGCACGCAGGTACTGGTACTCGATCTCCAGGCGCTCGCCGACACGCACGGCGAGGTCCATGGGAATGCTCGTCTCGTCCTTCGACTTCAGCTCGCCGAAGCGCGGGCCCCGGGCGCTGCGCAGCACCTCGTCGACCGGGTAGTTCTCGAACACGATGATGCTGTCGAACAGCGCCTGCCCGGCCTGGCCGGCCCAGCGCTGGATGTCGTACAGCGGCGTGTGCTCGAACTCGCGGACGTCCAGGTTGTAGGCCTGCAGCTCACGCAGCCAGTCGCCGAGATCGGCTTGCTCCCCCGGCGCCTGGACGATGGGCAGCGTATTGATGAAGAGCCCCAGCAGGCTGTCGGCACCGGCCAGTTGTGCGGGACGCCCGGCCACCGTGGCACCGAAGGCCACGCGCTGCTGACCGGTGTAGCGCTGCAGCAGGAGTATCCACGCCGCCTGCACCAGGGTGTTCAGTGTTACCCGCTGGCTGCGGGCGAAAGCCTTCAGCCGCTCGGTGGCCGCCGCGTCGTAGCGGCTGTATTCCAGGCCGTGACCGCTGCCCTCGGCCGGGCGCGCCAGGCTGTCGGCAAGCACGGTGGGCTGGGCGAGACCGTGCAGACGCGCGCTCCAGAAGTCCTGGGCCTGCTGCTGGTCCTGCACCTGCAGCCAGTGGATGTAGTCGCGGTAGCGCCCCTGCTCGCTGATGCTTTCGCCGTTGTAGCGGCGCAGTGCCTCGGCGAACAGCTGCGCATTGCTCCAGCCGTCGAGCAGGATGTGGTGGTGGGTGTAGACCAACTGGTGGCTGGCCTCGCCCGTGCGCACCAGGACCAGGCGCAGCAAGGGCGGGCACGCGAGATCGAAGCTGCGGCTGCGTTCCGCGGCGGCCAGTTGGTCCAGCGCTGCGCTCAGGTCTTCGCGGCCACGCCAGTCGAGGACTTCCAGCGGCAGCTCGACCTCCTTGTGCACCGCCTGCACCGGCTGATCCAGCCCTTCCCAGTGCACGCCGGCACGCAGGTTGTCGTGGGCATCCAGCGCGGCCTGCCAGGCGGCGCGGAAGCGTTCCACGTCCAGGTCCTGCACTTCCACGCGGAGCTGGTTGACGTAGACGCTGCCCTCGCTGCCGTCCACGCCGTGGAACAGCATGCCCTGCTGCATGGGCGACAGCGGGTAGAGGTCTTCGATCTGATCGGGATTCAGACCGAGCACAGCCAGCTGTGCAGCGTCCGGCGCCTCGATGGCGGTGACGGCAAGCGGCGTATCGGCCGTCACGACGTCACCCGCCACGCGGGCCAGCGCCTGCAGGGTCTGGTGCTGGAAAAGGTCCTTGGGACTCAGTTGCAGGCCGCCGGCGCGGGCGCGGCTGACCACCTGGATGGAGACGATGGAGTCGCCGCCCAGTTCGAAGAAGTTGTCGTCCAGGCCGACGCGTTCGAGACCGAGCACGGCGCACCAGATGGTCGCCAGGGTCTGTTCGCGCTGACTTTCCGGCGCGCGATAGCGCTTCTGCAGCAGGCTGAAGTCCGGCTCCGGCAGCGCCTTGCGGTCGAGCTTGCCGTTGGGCGTCAGCGGCATGCGTTCGAGCGGAACGATCTGCGCAGGGACCATGTAGTCCGGCAGTTCTTCCAGCAGCGCGGCACGCAGGTCGGTTTCGATCTGGCCGGTCACGTAGCCCACCAGTTGCTTCACCTGCCCCGCATCGCGGGCGATGACCACCGCCTCGCGCACGCCGGGCTGGCCGAGCAGGCGCGACTCGATCTCGCCCAACTCGATGCGGAAGCCGCGGATCTTCACCTGATGGTCGATGCGGCCGAGATACTCCAGCACGCCGTCGGCGCGCCAGCGCGCGAGGTCGCCGGTGCGGTACATGCGCGCATTGCGCTCCGGGCTGAACGGGTCAGCGACGAAGCGCTCGTTGGTCAGTTCCGGGCGCCCGTGGTAGCCGCGCGCCAGGCCGTCGCCGGCGATGTACAGCTCGCCCGCCACGCCAATCGGTGCGGGTTGCAGCTCGCCATCGAGGATGTACAGCTGGGTGTTGGCGATGGGCTTGCCGAGCAGCGCGCGGGCGCCCTTGTCGATCTTCCAGGCGGCCGACCAGATGGTGGTTTCGGTGGGGCCGTAGAGGTTCCACAAGGCGTCGGTCTGCGCCGTCAGCGTGTCCGCCAGCTCGCCCGACAGCGCCTCGCCGCCGCAGAAGAAGCGGCAGCCGGTCAGACGCGGGAAGTCTTCGTGGCCGCTGAGCAGCGTCCAGGTGCTCGGCGTCGCCTGGATCACCGTCACGCCCTGCTCCAGCGCCACGCCGAGCAGGCGCGACGGGTCGCGGGCGACGTCGCGGTCGACCAGCACGACGCGGCCGCCGACCAGCAGCGGCAGGTACAGCTCCAGCGCGGAGATGTCGAAGGACAGCGAGGTCAGCGCGAGCACGCGGTCCTGCGCACCCAGGCCCGGCTCGCGGGCCATGCTGAGCATGAAGTTGACCACGCCGCCGTGGCGCACGGCGACGCCCTTGGGCTTGCCGGTGGAGCCGGAGGTATAGATGACGTAGGCCAGATCATCCGGCTTCGTCAGGTTCGCCAGGTCGCTGTCGGCGTAGCCGTCCAGCTGCGCCCAGTCGCGGTCCAGGCAGAACGCGCGGGCGCCCGTCTGCGGCAGTTCGCCGAGCAGGTGCTGCTGTGTCAGCAACAGGCGTACGTCGCCATCTTCGAGCATGTGCGCCAGGCGTTCGGCGGGGAATTCCGGGTCCAGCGGCACGTAGGCGCCGCCGGCCTTGAGTACCGCCAGCAGCGCCACCGGCAGCTCCACCGAGCGTTCCAGGGCGACCCCGACACGGCTGTCCGGGCCGACACCCTGCTCGCGCAACCAGTGCGCGAGGCGGTTGGCGCGGGCGTTCAGCTCGACGTAAGTGAAACGGCGCTGGCCGTCGGTGAGCGCCACGTCAGCGGGCGAGCGCTGCACCTGCTGTTCGATCAGCTGGTGCAGGCAGGCATCGCGCGGGTAGTCCATCGCGGTAGCGTTCCAGCCGTAGAGCAGTTGCTCGCGCTCGCTGCCATCGAGCAGCGGCAGGCGCGCCACCGCGCAGTGCGGGTCGGCAACGATGCCGCGCAGCAGGTTGAGGAAATGCCCGGCAAGGCGCGAGAGGGTCGACGCGTCGAACTGATCGGTGGCGTACATGAACTGACCGCGCACCTGGCCGTCGCGGCTTTCATCGGTGTTCAGGGTCAGGTCGAACTTGGCAATGCCGCTGTCCAGTTCCAGGCTTTCCAGCTGCAGGCCGCCAGGCAGCTCGCGCAGGGCATCGCGGCGGCTCGGCTGGTGGTTGCAGGCCACCTGGAACAGCGGGTTGTAGCTCAGGCTGCGCTCCGGCTGCAGCGCATCCACCAGTTGCTCGAACGGCAGGTCCGGGTTGGCCTGGGCGCCCAGCACCGCTTCGCGGGTACGGGCAAGGAGCGCGCTGAAGGGTTCGTCGCCGTCGATGCGCGCCGACAGCACCTGGGTATTCACGAAGAAGCCGATCAGCCGTTCGCTCTCGGCGCGGGCACGGCCGGCGATGGGCACGCCGACGCGCAGCTCGCGCTGGCCGCTGTAGCGTGACAGCAGCAATTGATAGGCCGCGAGGATCAGCATGAACAGGGTGGCGCCCTGCCCCCGCGCGAGTTCGCGCAGGGAGTCGCTGAGCGCGCGAGGCAGCTCGAAATCCAGTGTCGCGCCGCGATAGCTCTGCACCTGCGGGCGCGGCCGGTCGCCCGGCAGGGTCAGCAGCAGGGATTCGTCGCCCAGTTGCTCCTTCCAGTAGGCCAACTGCCGCTCGCCCTCGCCGGCCGCCAGCCATAGGCGCTGCCAACGGGCGATGTCGCTGTACTGGATCGGCAAGGCTTCCAGCTCGGCTGGGGTGCCTTGCACTTCGGCGCTGTAGAGCGCCGCGAATTCGTCAATCAGCACGCCAATGGACCAGCCGTCGGCAATGATGTGGTGCAGGTTCACCAGCAGCAGCGCTTCACCCGGCAAGCGCGCCAGGTGCAGGCGCAGCAGCGGACCGTCGACGAGGTCGAAGGCGCCCCGGGCGGCGCCTTGCAACCAGTCGCGGGCGGCGGGCTCCTCGCTGAAGTCGCGACGTTCCAGGTTTGGCGCACCGGGCTGAAGAACGCATTGCTGCACCCCTCCTTCGATCTCCCGGAAGACCGTGCGCAGGCTTTCATGGCGTGCGATCAGCGCGCTGAAGGCACGCTCCAGCGCCCCCTCGTCCAGCGCGCCGCGCAGGCGCACGGCAGCCGGGATGTTATAGGCCGCGCTGTGCGGCTCCATCTGCCAGAGGAACCACAGGCGCGCCTGGGCCGCCGAGAGCGGCGCGTGCTCGCGCCCCTCGCGGAGGATCGGCAGGCGCGACAGGCTCACGCCTTTCTCGCGCAACTGACGCAGGAAGATGATCTGCTTGTCCTCGGGCAGTGCGCCAAGGCGCTCCGCGACCTGTTTCAGCTGGGCGTCCATCGGTTGAGTCATTCCCCCACTCATCAGAGATTCTCCAGCTCGCCGAGCAGTTCATCCATCAGGTCCAGCTCCTCTTCTGCGCTGGCGGAACTCGCCCGCTGGGTTTCAATCCAGGCGGCCAGCGCCTCGATGTTGCTCAGCTCGAACAGGCGGTGCAGCGGCAGTTCCAGGCCCAGGCGCTGACGCAGGGTCAAGCCGACCTGGGTGAGCAGCAGTGAATGGCCGCCCAGTTCGAAGAAGTCGTCGTGCAGGCCGACGCGATCCACTTGCAGCACGTGCTGCCAGATACCGGCCAGCTCGACTTCCAGGTCGCTGCGCGGCGCCACGTGCTCGTGCAGGCGCTCGCCCAGTTGCGGGTCCGGCAGGGCCTTGCGGTCCAGCTTGCCGTTGGGCGACAGCGGCATGGCGTCGAGGGCGATGACCCGCGACGGCACCATGTAGTCCGGCAGCTCGCCTTGCAGCGCCTGGCGCAGGGCCTCGGGCTCGGTGCTGGCGACCACGTAGGCCAGCAGCACGCCGTCCCTGGCCACCACCACCGCTTCGCCCACCTTCGGGTGGGCCTGCAGGCGCGCTTCGATCTCCCCCAGCTCGATACGCAGGCCGCGAATCTTCACCTGGTGGTCGAGACGGCCGAGGTATTCGATGGCGCCGTCTTCGCGCTGGCGAGCCAGGTCGCCGGTGCGGTACAGACGCTCACCGCTGCCGAACGGGTCGGCGACGAAGCGCTCTGCCGTCAGGCCGGGGCGTGCGTGATAACCGCGCGCCAGGCCTGCGCCACCGATGTACAGCTCACCGGCCACGCCTTGCGGCACCGGCTCCAGGCGCTCGTCCAGCAGCACCAGGCGCAGGTTGTCGATGGGCCGGCCGATGGGCACGACCTGCCGCGCGTTATCCTCGTCACAGGTCCAGAAGCTGACGTCGATCGCCGCTTCCGTCGGACCGTAGAGGTTGTGCAGCCTGGCACTGCTGCGCTGACGGAACTGCTGTTGCAGCTCGTAGGGGAGCGCCTCGCCGGAGCACATCACCTGCAACAGCGACGGGCAGCGTTCCAGCTCACCGGCCGCGACGAAGGCCTGCAGCATCGACGGCACGAAGTGCAGCGTGGTGACCTGCCCTGCCTCGATCACCTGGCGCAGCGCGGCCGGGTCGCGGTGCGCACCGGGCGCGGCGACCACCAGGGCGGCGCCGGTCAGCAACGGCCAGAAGAATTCCCACACCGACACGTCGAAGCTGAACGGGGTCTTCTGCAGCACGCGGTCGGAGGCATCCAGCGCGTAGGCCTTCTGCATCCAGTGCAGGCGGTTGAGCAGCGCGCGGTGGCTGTTGCCGGCGCCCTTGGGCTTGCCGGTGGAGCCGGAGGTGTAGATCAGGTACGCGAGGTTCTGCGGGTTGCCGGCGATGGTCGGGTTGTGCTCGGAGGCCGTGGCGATCTCGCTCCACTGGCTGTCCAGGCAGATCATCGTGGCGTTGCTGGCGGGCAGGCGATCCAGCAGGTGCTGCTGGGTCAGCAGCAGGTTTACACCGCTGTCGACAAGCATGTGCTGCAGGCGATCCTGCGGGTAGTCCGGGTCCATCGGCACATAGGCGCCACCGGCCTTGACGATGCCCAGCAGGGCCACCACCAGCTCCACCGAACGCTCGGCGGCCACGCCGACCAGCACGTCCGGGCCAACGCCCTGGCTGCGCAGCCAGTGCGCCAGCTGGTTGGCGCGGGCGTTGAGCTGGGCGTAGCTCAGGCGCTCATCACCGAATTGCAGGGCCAGCGCTTCCGGGGCGGCGGCAACTTGGCGCTCGATCAGCTCCTGCAGTTGCACGTCGGCCGGGAAGCTCGCCTCGGTGTCGTTGAAGCGTTGCAGCAGCGCGTGGCGTTCCGCATCCGCCAGTTGGCTGACGCGGCCGAGCGGGCGCTCGGCATCCTCCACCAGGGCCAGCAACAGGTGCTCGAAGTGCCCGCGCAACTGTTCGATCTGGCTCGCGCTCAGGCGGTCGGCGCGGTAGGTGTAGCGCACGTCCAGCTGTTCGCCGGCGCTGGCCACCAGGGCCAGGGCGTAGTTGGTGCCGTCCACCGGGTGGTGACCGAGGATGCGCAGGTCGTCCTCGCTGGACGACGACAACGCCGCGTCCATGGGGAAGTTCTCGAACACGATGATGCTGTCGAACAGCGCCTGCCCGCCGCGGCCGGCCCAGCGCTGGATGTCGTACAGCGGCGTGTGCTCGAACTCGCGCACGTCGAGGTTGAAGGCCTGCAACTCGCGCAGCCAGTCGCCGACGCGCTGAGCGTCATCCGGCGCCTGCAGGATCGGCAGGGTATTGATGAACAGGCCGAGGCTCTCCTCCGCCCCCGGCAGCGTGGCCGGGCGCCCCGCCACGGTGGCGCCGAAAGTCACGCTGCGCTGCCCGCAGTAGCGTTGCAGCAGCAGCGCCCAGGCGCCCTGCACCAGGGTGTTGAGGGTGATGCGCTGGGCCTGGGCGAAGCGTTGCAGCGGCGCACTGTCGAGTCGGCTGCACACCTCGCGCAGCGGCTCCTCGCGGTACCCGGCGTGACAGGCGGTGGCCAGCAGGGTCGGCTCATCGAAGTCTTTCAGACGGTCGCGCCAGAAGCTCTCGCCCGCAGCGCCATCCTGGGCGTGCAGCCAGGCGATGTAATCGCCGTACTGCGCGGCGGGTACCGGCAGTGTTTCGCCACGGTAGAGGGCGAGCACTTCGCCGATCAGCCGCGCACTGCTCCAGCCGTCCAGCAGCAGGTGGTGGCAGGTCCAGATCAGGTGGTAGCGGCGTTCTCCCAGGCGCACCAGCGCCAGGCGTTGCAGCGGCGGCTTGGCGAGATCGAAGCCGAGGTTGCGTTGCGCGTCAGCGACATTTTCAAGCTGCTGTTCACTCACCTGCTGGTCGCGCCAGTCGAAGGACTGCACCGGCAACTGCACGTCGCGCAGGACGAACTGCAGCGGCGCGGTATCGGCAGCGGCGAGGAAGCCGGTGCGCAGGTTGGCGTGGCGGGCGATGACCGCGCGCCAGGCCTCGAGGAAACGCGGCTCGTCGAGGCCGTCCAGATCGACCCGCAGCTGGTTGATGTACAGCGAAGAGCCCGGCACGTCGAGGGCGTGGAACAGCATGCCCTGCTGCATCGGCGACAGCGGATAGACATCGTCCACGCCGGCCGGCAGCGGCAGCGCGTCGAGTTGTTGCTGGTCGAGACCGAGCAGCGGCAGCTCGGCGGCTTCCAGCGCGCGTGGGGTGTTCAGGCACCAAGCGACCAGTGCTTGCAGCTCGGCACGCAACAGCGCCTGCAGCTCATCGATGTCCGCCGCGTCGAACATGAAGCGGCTGTAGGTGACGTCCAGGCTCAGCTCGCCGCCGAGAACGCGGCCGGCGTAGACCAGTGCGTTGCCCAGCGCAGCGTCCAGCGCCTGACTGCGGCCCACGCCGTCGAAGGCCGGCAGGAAGTCGGCGTCGGCGAAGGCCTGGTCGAGCTGGCCGAGGTAGTTGAAGGTGACCTGCGGCGCCGGCAGGTCACGCAGGCTGGCGGCATGGTTGCTCAGGTAACGCAGTTGGCCGAAGCCGATGCCCGCACGCGGCAGGTTGCGCAGGTGTTCACGGGTGGCGCGCAGGTCAGCCCCCGGCTCGCCGCCAGCGTGCAGGCGAACGGGATACAGCGCGGTGAACCAGCCCACGGAGCGGCTCAGGTCCGGCGCCACATCGCCATCGACGGCATCCCGGCCGTGGCCCTCCACCTCCACCAGCGTGGAGGTTTCGCCGGTCCAGGCGCACAGCGCGCGGGCCAGCGCGGTCAGCAGCAGGTCGTTGATCTGCACGCGCTGCGCCTTCAGCGCCGGACCGAGCAGTTGGCGGGTGGTCTCGGCGTCGAGGCTGAAGCGCGCGTTGGCAGCGTCCTTCCAGGTGGCCGGGGCATCGCTGCGGCCACGGTTCAGGCTCGGCGCATCGCGCAGCTCGGTCTGCCAGTAGTCCAGCTCCGCCGCCACTTCGGCACTGTGGGCAGCCACCTGCTGGTGGGCGCTCCAGGCCTGGTAGCTGTCGCTGCGCGGCAGCGCGGCGGGCGTGCGACCGGCGCGCAATTCGCGGCAGGCGTACTGCAGGTCTTCCAGCAGGATGCGCCACGACACGCCGTCCACCGCCAGGTGGTGGATGACCAGCAGCAGACGTTCGCTGCCATCTTCCAGGCCGACCTGCATGGCACGCAGCAGCGGGCCGTTGGTGATATCCAGGCTGGCCTGGGCGTCGTCGCACAGGCGCTCCAGGGTGCGGGTGTCAGCGGCGCGGCGGCGCCAGAGCAGCGTCATGTCCAGCGGGCCGTGCTCGGCGTAGCGCTGACGGCTGCCATCGAAGCGCAGGCGCAGCGCGTCGTGCTGGCCGACCAGCCAGTGCAGCGCGCGGGCGAGGACGTCGCCGTCCAGCGCTTCGCGCGGTTGCAGCAGCAGAGCCTGGTTCCAGTGGTGTCGCTGGGCGCTCGGCACGCGCTCGAAGAAGCGCGCCTGTACCGGCGACAGCGCCACCTCACCGCTGACAGCGGCAACCGGCGCGGGTGTTGCTGGGGCAGCCGGGGCGCGGCTTTCCAGCCACTGCGCCAGTTGGCGGACGCTCTGCCGCTCGAACAGCTGTTTCGGGCTGAGCTTGTAACCGAGTTTGCGGATGCGCGCGATGATCTGCAGGCTGAGGATGGAGTCGCCACCCAGCTCGAAGAAGTTGTCTTCGGCACCGACGCGCTCGACCTTCAACACCGCTTGCCAGATATCGGCGATGCGCTGCTCCAGCTCGCTCAGCGGCGCGCTGTTCGCAGCCTTGGCGACTGTTTCGACACGCGGCAGCGCCTTGCGGTCGATCTTGCCGTTGGCGTTCAGCGGCAGGCGATCCAGCAGCATCAGCTGGGCCGGCAACAGGTATTCCGGGACAGCGGCGGCCAGGGCTTTGCGCAGGCTTTCCACGCTCTGTCCGTCGGCCACGGCCCAGGCCAGCAGCTTCATCGGGCCGTCGTTGTCACGCTCGGCCAGCGCCGCGGCATCGCGCACGCCGGGCAGGCGTTTGAGCGCTTGCGTCAGTTCGCCCGGCTCGACGCGGTAGCCACGGATCTTCACCTGGTCGTCGACGCGGCCGAGGAATTCCACGACGCCGCGACGGCTCAGGCGCACACGGTCGCCACTGCGGTACAGGCGCTCGCCGTCGATCTCCACGAAGCGTTCGGCGGTCATCTGCGGCAGGCCGAGGTAACCCAGCGCCAGGCCGGCGCCACCGATGTACAGCTCGCCGGGTACGCCCGGCAGCAGGTCGCGGCCGTTCTCGTCGAGCACGCGGATGGCGCTGTTGGCCAGCGGAGTGCCGATGGGCAGGCTGCCCGCGGGCAGGTCGTCCAGCAGCGACCATTCGTGGGTCAGCACGCCCACGGTGGATTCACTGGGGCCGTAGTGGTTGACGATGCGCAGCTTGGGCGCGAGGTCGCGGATCGGCTGCAGCAGCGCGCGGTCGCATACTTCACCACCCACCACCAGCAGGCGCCGCGGCAGCACCGCGGCGGCGTTGGGCGCGGCGGCCAGCAGGCCGGCAAGATGGCTGGGGACGATTTTCAGCACGTCCACGTCCTGCATGAACGCGGCGAAGCGCTCGGCATCGGCCACGGCCTGGGCATCCGCCAGGTGCAGCCGACCGCCGCCGCACAGCGCACCGAACAGCGTGGTGTGGCCGAGGTCGGCAGCCACCGAGGAAACCATCGCCATGCCCAGGCCCTGGGCGCGGCCCTGGTCCAGTTGCAGGCGTTCGAGCAGGGCCTGCACGTAGTTGGCCAGCGCCGCGTGGCTGACGCGCACGCCCTTGGGCTGGCCGGTGGAACCGGAGGTGAAGATCACGTACGCGGCCTGCTGCGG
The DNA here is from genome assembly GCF_057180225.1 of Pseudomonas sp. BB438. Lineage (NCBI taxonomy): Bacteria > Pseudomonadati > Pseudomonadota > Gammaproteobacteria > Pseudomonadales > Pseudomonadaceae > Pseudomonas > Pseudomonas sp. BB438. The sequence continues at coordinate 3,150,704 of NZ_CM170001.1, read as the reverse complement.
GTCGATGCTCCGCACGGACGCGGCAGCGCTGCCCTGCTCCGGGCCACCGCCCGGGATCAGCATGGCGGCGCCGCCGAAGGTCTCCAGCAACGCAGCCTCGCTCACCAGCACGCGGCCGATGCCGTTGTCGGCGAGCAACTGGCGCAGGCGCTCGGCGGGTTGCGCCGGGTCCAGCGGCACGTAGGTGGCGCCGGCCTTGAGCACGCCCAGCAGCAGGAGCACCCACTGCGCACTGCGCTCCTGGCAGAGGGCGATGCACTCGCCCGGCTCCGCGCCGCTGGCGATCAGCGCGTTGGCCAGGCGATTGCTGCGCCGGTCCAGCTCGGCATAGCTGTAGCGGATGCTGTCGTCCTGCACGGCGATGGCGTCCGGCTGCGCGGCGACCTGCGCGGTGAAAAGGCCGAGCACGTCCTGCTGCGGCCACTGGCGGGCTTCGCCACGACGGCGCGAGGCGACCGGGCGTGGGAGCTCGCCGAGGGCACGCTGCGGCTCGGCGCACAGCTGGCGCAGCAACGCTTCGAACTGGCCAGCGATGGCGACAACGCTGTCCTCGTCGAACAGGTCGCGGGCATAGACGAAGCTGCCGCGCAGCTCGTCGCCCGGCTGGCCGCTGGCGTCCAGCGCCTCGGCCATGTCCAGGGCGAGGTCGAAGCGCGCGCCGTACTGTTCCTCGCTGAACAGTTCCAGCTTCAGCGCACCGGCATCAGGCAGGCGGCTGACGTCGAAGCCGAAGTTGAACTTCACCTGCACCAGCGGGTTATAGGCGAGGCTGCGCTCGGGTTGCAGGGCTTCCACCAGTTGTTCGAACGGCAGGTCCTGGTGCGCCTGGGCGCCCAGGGCGAGCGGCTTGAGGCGGGCCAGCAGCGCGGCGAAGGACTCGTCGTCAGCCAGCGCACAAGGCATGACCTGGGTGTTGACGAAGAAGCCGATCAGCCCTTCGGTTTCCCATTGCTGACGGTTGGCGATGGGCACCGCGACGCGCAGGTCGCGCTGGCCGCTGTAGCGCTGCATCAGCACGGCGTAGGCGCCGAGCAGCAGCATGAACAGCGTGACGTCCTGCTCACGGGCCAGTTGCTTGAGGCGACGGCCGAGGACGGCGTCCAGGCTGAAGCCGAGGCTGCCGCCGCGGTAGCTCTGCACCGCCGGGCGCGGGCGGTCGGCGGCCAGCTCCAGCACGGGCGTCTCGCCGCGCAGTTGCTCGATCCACCAGTTGAGCTGACGCCGCCCCTCCTCGCCCGCCAGCAGCTCGCGCTGCCACTGGGCGTAATCGGCGTACTGCACCGGCAATGCCGGCAGCTGCAACTCCTCGCCTGCGGCGAAGGCGCCGTAGACGCGGCTGAACTCGTACACCAGCACGCGGATCGACCAGCCATCGGAGACGATGTGGTGCATCGTCAGCAGCAGCACATGGTCGGCATCGGCCAGCTTGAGCAGGGTCAGGCGCAGCAGCGGCCCGGTGCGCAGGTCGAACGGACGCAGCGCCTCTTCCTCGGCCAGCTTGCGCGCGGCGCTTTCGGCGTCGGCCTCAGTGGACAGGTCCACCTTCGCCAGGTCCAGCGGGCGAGCCACCTGGATACGCTGGAAGGCCTGGCCGTCCACTTCATCGAAGGTGGTGCGCAGGGTTTCGTGGCGCGCCACCAGGGCGTCGAAGGCGCGACGCAGCGCGGACTCGTCCAGTTGGCCGCGCAGGCGCAGCGCGCCCGGCACGTTGTAGGCGGCGCTGGCCGGTTCCATCTGCCAGAAGAACCACAGGCGGCTCTGGGCTGCGGACAGCGGCAGGTCGCCGTCGCGGGCCACGGCGCGCAAGGCCGGGCGAGCGCTGGGCGCCAGGGTCTTCAGGCGCTCGGCAAATTCGTCCAGGCGGCTGGCTTCGAACAGGTCGCGCAGCGGCACTTCGCAGCCCAGGTCGCGACGCAGGCGGGAGATGACCTGGGTGGCCAGCAGCGAGTGGCCTCCCAGCTCGAAGAAGTCGTCCTCGCGGCCCACGGCGGGTACGCCGAGCACGTCGGCCCAGACGGCGGCGACGCGGCTTTCCAGGCCGTCGCGCGGGGCTTCGGTGGTGCTGGCGGCGTCCTGCGGTTCGGGCAGCGCCTTACGGTCGATCTTGCCGTTGGCGTTGAGCGGCATCTGCTCCAGTACGAGGATGCGCGACGGCACCATGTAGTCCGGCAGCTGTGCGCGCAGGGCGGCTTTCAGCGCGTCCTCGGCAAGATGTTCGCCGGACACGTAACCCAGCAGGCGCTTGCCGCGCTCGCTGTCGCGGGCGATCACTGCCGCCTCGCGCACGCCGGGCAACGCGCGCAGGCGGGCTTCGATTTCACCCGGCTCGATGCGGAAGCCACGGATCTTCACCTGGTGGTCGACGCGGCCGAGGTAGTCCAGCGCGCCATCCTCACGCCAGCGCACGCGGTCGCCGCTGCGGTACAGGCGCAGGCCGTCTGCATAAGGGTCGGCGACGAAGCGTTCGGCGGTCATGCCGGCGCGCTGGTGGTAACCACGGGCCAGGCCGTGGCCACCGATGTACAGCTCGCCGGCCACGCCGCGCGGCAGCGGCTGCAGGCGGTCGTCGAGGATGTACAGGCTGCGTTCGCCGACCACTTCGCCAATGGGTGCGTAGGCGGCGCCGCAGGGGGTGCGGGCATCGGCCTTCCAGAGCATCGGGGTGACCACGGTTTCGGTCGGACCGTAGCCGTTGATCAGGTGTTCGGGCTTGAGCGCCTGGTGGGCCAATTGATAGGCCGCTTCGGGCACCGCATCACCGCCGAAGCAGTAGATGCGCATGCTCGGCGCGTGACCGGTGATCAGCGCTTGTTCAGCCAACTGTTGCAGGTAGGCCGGCGGGAAGGCGGCGACCGTCACCTCGTGGCGGCGCAGCTGTTCCAGGGTCTGCTGGGCGGTCCACAGCGCGTCGTTGCGGATCAGCAGGCTGCCACCGTGGGACAGCGCGGTGAGCCAGCGCTCGTGGGCGCCATCGAAGGCGAAGGACATGAAGATCAGCTCGCGATCTTCGCTGGTCATTGCGTAGCGCTGGCCGATGGCGCGGCAGTGCGCGGCGATCTCGCCGTGGGCGACGGCAACGCCCTTGGGCTGGCCGGTAGAGCCGGACGTGTAGATCAGGTAGGCAAGGTTCTGCGCCCGGATGCGCACCAGCGGGCGCACCGCCAGCGCATTGCCCAGGTCGGCCTCTTCGAGCACCAGGCGTTCGACGCCGGCAGGCAACGGCAGGCGCTCCGCCAGTTCGAAGTGGGTCAGCAGCAGGTCGACGCCGGCGTCCTGCATCAGCCAGGCCAGGCGCTCCTCGGGGTAGTCGACGTCCAGCGGCAGGTAGGCGCCACCGGCCTTCATGACGGCCAGCAGGGCCAGCGGGATGTCCACGCCACGCGGCAGCGCCACGGCGACCCGGCGTTCCGGGCCGATACCGCGCTGGATCAGGCGTTGCGCCAAGCGGTTGGAGCGATCCTCCAGCTCGGCGAAGTTCACTTCGCGCTGCTCGTCGATCAGCGCGACCTTGGCCGGGTGACGACGGGCCTGGGCAGCGATGGTCTCGCTCAGCGCCTCGAAGGCCGGCGCGTCACCGGCCACGGCGATGCTCCAGTCGCGGGCGGGCAGCCAGTCGCGGGCGTCCAGCACGGCGTCGGCATTCAGCTGCGGCAAGGCGCGCAGCAGGTCGAGGTAGTGCCCGACCAGGCGTTGCATGCCGGCGGCGGCGTAACGCTCGCGGGCATAACAGAAGCTCAGGCGCAGGCTCTGTTCCCCCTCGCGAACGCGCAGCACCAGGTCGAACGGGGTTTCCAGGTCGAGCTGCTCCAGCGCTTCCACGCTGATGCCGGGCAAGCCGTTGCCGGCGCGCGGCTGCCACTGGTGGTCGAAGGCGACCTGGCACAGCGGATGGCGACCATGGCCGCGCTCGGGTTGTAGCGCCTCCACCAGTTGTTCGAATGGCAGGCCCTGGTGCGCCTGGGCCTGGAGAAGGTCGTCGCGCAATTGGCGGAGCACACCGCGCAGGCTGGCGCCTTCGGGCAGCTCGCTGCGCAGCACCAGCAGGTTGACGAAGAAGCCGACCAGGCGCTCGCTGTCGAGCTGTTCGCGGCCGGCCTGGGTCAGGCCGATGCGCAGGTCGTGCTGGCCGCTGTAGCGTTGCAGCAGCAGGTTGTAGGCGCTGAGCAGGAGCATCGGCAGGGTCGCGCCGTGGGCCTGGGCCAGGCTGCGCAATTTGCCGGTCAGCTCGGCGTCCACGTCGCGTTCGATCAGCGCGGCGCTCTGGCCTTTTTCTCCCGTCGTGAAAGGCAGCTCCAGCGGCGCATGCGCGGTGCCCAGGCGCTCGCTCCACCAGTCCAGCAGACGGGCGCCCTCGCCCGCTTCCAGCTTGCTCTGCTGGGCGGCGGCGAGGTCGAGGTACTGGCGTGACAGGATCGGCAGCACCGGTTCGCGCTGTTCGACGATGGCGCGGTAGCACTCGGCGAACTCGTCCAGCAGCAGGTTCAGCGACCAGCCATCGGCGATGATGTGGTGGACACAGAGCAGCAGTGCCTGGCGGCCACCGCCGAGGTTCTGCAGGCGCAGGCGCAGCAGCGGGCCGCTGGCCAGGTCGAAGGGTTGCGCGGCGAAGGCCTCGGCGTCCTCGCGGGCGGCGATGTCGCGGCGAGCATTGCCCAGGGAGCTGAAGTCGCTCTCGGTGAGTTCCACGTGCGTGGCGTCGGACAGGCTCAGCAACACCTCGCCATCGGCTTGCTCGATGAAGCGACTGCGCAGGGTCTCATGGCGGCCCAGCAGCACGGAAAAGGCCTGCTCCACCGCCGGGCGGCGCAGTTCGCCGCGCAGGTTCATGCGCCCGGCGATGTGGTAGACGGCGCTTACCGGCTCCAGCTTCCAGAGGAACCACAAGCGGCGCTGGGCTGGCGAGAGCGGCAGCAGGCCGTCACGCGGGACCTGCGGCACGCTTTCGACTGCAGCAGTCGGCTGGGCTGCCAGGGCAGCGGCGAAGGCGCCCAGCTCCGGCGCCTCGAACAGCAGGCGCAATTCCACGGCGCGGCCAAGACGTTCGCGCAGGCGCGCCATCAGCTGGGTAGCCTTGATGGAGTTGCCGCCAAGGGCGAAGAAATTGTCGTCGCGGCGGATCGCCGGCAGCTCCAGCACTTCGCTCCACAGCGCGGCGATGGCGTGCTCTTCCGTCGACAGCGGCGCGACGGGCTTGGCGCTGACGCCATCGCTGATCGGCTCGCCCGCGCGCTGGATGGCGTAGGCCTGCAGGCTGCCGTCGAGCAGTTGGGTGCGGCAGGCCGAGCGTTGCAGCTTGCCGCTGGAGGTCTTGGGCAATGCGCCCGGCTCCAGCAGCGCCACCACCAGCGGCGCCTCCTGGAAGGTTTCCGCCACGGCGGCGGAGATGGCCCTGGCCAGTGCCTCGGCGGAGATCAGCTTGCGCACGCTGCGCCCGACTTCGGCCGCGATGCCAATGCCTTCGCGGCCCTGGTGTTCGATGGCGAAGGCGGAAACACGGCCCTTGCGCACCAGGTCCACCTCTTCCTCGACGCAACGCTCCAGGTCCTGCGGATAGAGGTTCTGGCCGCGAACGATGAGCATGTCCTTGAGGCGGCCTGTGACGAAGAGTTCGTCATTGTGCAGGAAGCCCAGGTCGCCGGTGCGCAGCCAGGTGCGGCCGCCCTGCTCGACGAAAGTGCGCGCGCTGGCTTCCGGGTTGCGCCAGTAGCCGAGGGCGACACTGGGCCCGCTGCTCCAGACTTCGCCAACGCGGTCCGGACCGAGGGTTTCGCCGCTCACCGGGTCGACCAGCTGGATTTCATGGTCGGGCTGGGCGCGACCGCAGTTGATCAGCGAGGTGCCACGGCCCGGGCGGGCAATGTTTTCGCCCAGGGCATCGAGGTCCACTTCCAACTGGCCGATGCCCTCGCCACGCACGCCGCCGGTGACGAACAGGGTCGCTTCGGCGAGGCCGTAGCAGGCGTAGAAGGACGACGCGTCGAATTGCGCCGGGGCGAACCAGGCGGCGAAGCGCTCCAGGGTGTCCGGGCGGATCGGCTCGGAGCCCGAGAAGGCCACGCGCCATTTGCTCAGGTCGAGGCCTTCCATGGCGGACTCGTTGACCCGCTCGCAGCACAGTCGATAGGCGAAGTCGGGCCCGCCGCTGACGGTGCCGCCAAAGCGGGCGATGGCTTCCAGCCAGCGGCGCGGGCGTTCGAGGAAGTAGCGCGGCGACATCAGCACGCACTCGATACCGCTGTAGATCGGCTGCAGCAGACCACCGATCAGGCCCATGTCGTGGAACAGCGGCAGCCAGCTGACGATCACGTCGTCGTCACCAATGCCGAAGCCGTGGCGGATCAGGCGCTCGTTGGCGACCAGGTTGCCATGGCTGACCTGCACGCCCTTGGGCGTCGAGGTGGAGCCGGAGGTGTATTGCAGGAAGGCGATGTCGTCATCGGCCAGCGAGGGCATCCGCCATTCGACGGCCAGGGCCGGGTCGGCCTGGTCCACCGCCAGCAGCAGCGGGCTGTCGCCGCTCTCGCGCTCACAGGCCGGGCGCAGGGCGTCGATCAGCGTGGAGTCGGTGAGCACCAGGCTCGGTTCGGCATCATCGAGGATCGAGCGCAGGCGTGCCAGGTGCTGCGGGCGCACGGATTCCGGCGGATAGGCCGGCACCGCGATAATCCCCGAGTAGAGGCAGGCAAAGAACGCGGTGACGTATTCCGGGCCGCTGGGCAGCAACAGCACGGCGCGGTCGCCGTGCTGGCCGTGACGCAGCATCCAGGCGGCCATGGCGCGGGCGCGCTCGTCCAGCTCGCGGAAGCTGATGGGTACCTCGATGTTCTCGGCGATGAATCGCAGGGCAATCTTGCGCGGCATTTCGCAGGCGCGTTGCAGCAGGGCCTCGACCAGGTTTCCTGCAGCTTCGTAGCGGTCGTTCATGACATCACCTGTTCTGGCGGCGGACGGTGGGCGTCCCCCGGAGGAAATTCTTGGGATTTACCGGAGCCCGTGCTTGGCATGGGCGTTCCCGGTACTCCGAACTGTTCCCTCTCCCATCAGGAAGAGGGTTGGGGAGAAGGCGCCTCCGGCCACTCCGGCGCTGGGCGCTGCCCTCATTCCCGCCCTGGCAGCGCGCCCCACTTCGAAGGGAAAGGGCGCTACCCACGCGGCATCGAGGCCTGTGCGTCAGCGCCATGCCCTTCGGCCATCGCAACGACTACCTTGCGTGGGCCGCTGAACGGCGAGCGCGCATGGGCGGCAAGCATGTTGTCGAGCATCAGGACGTCGCCGCTGGTCCAGGGGAAGCTCACCTTGGCCTCCTCCAGCACGCCGCGGACTTCGTCGAGCACCGAGGGTTCGATGGGGCTGCCGTCGCCGTAGTAGACGTTGCGCGGCAGGTCTTCCTCGTCGACGATTTCCAGCAGGCTTTCGCGCACGTCCGGCGGCAGGTTGGAGATGTGGAACAGGTGCGCCTGGTTGAACCAGACCCAGTCGCGGGTGACCGGGTGCTGGGCGACGGCCTGGCAGACCTGGCGGGTGCGCAGTTCGCCGTCCTCTTTCCATTCCCAGCCGATCCGATGGGCCTTGCAGTACGCCTCGACTACGGCCGGGTCACTGCTGTTGAACACCTGTTCCCAGGCCACGTCCAGGCCGTTGCCGAAGTTGCGGGTGTACATCAGCCCGCGCTCGCTGAAGCGACGGCGGATACCTTCGTCCACCTGGCGATAGATCTCGCGGCTGTCGGCGATCGGCGTTTCGCCACCGCTCTGCGCGGCCTGCACGCAGTAGAACCAGATCTTCATCGGCCACTCGCGGGTGTAGGCCTGCTCGTTGTGCAGCGGGATGTGCTGGTGCGGCGGGTACTCGGTGGAGGTGTACACGCCGCTGGTGACGTTGCTGCGCGGGGTGGAACCGAACTCGTAGTTGAGCAGCGGATGGCCGAAACCGGCGGCGAACTCGCGGAAGCGCTCCGGTGCGCCGACCTGAAAACCCCTGAAGAGGATGCCGGCGCACACCGGCAGGCGTTCAGCCACCAGCGGGCGCAATTCGGCCAGGGCGTCGAGCAGGTCGATGCCGTCGCCGCGGGCCTGGACCAGCAGCGGCAGGCCGCCACGGGCCTCGGCCAGGGGAGCGATGTCGAACAGAGTGGAGGTGGGCATCGGGGTCTCCGCTTGAATCGATCAGGCCAGCGCTGCCCTGGTCGATTGTCCGGGCTGGCGCAGGTGGCCGAGCAGCAGCTCGAGCAGGCGCGCCTCCCCGGCATTGAGGAAGAAGTGGCCGCCGTCGAGCATCTCCAGGGAGAAGCCGGCGCTGGTTTCGTCCTGCCAGGCCGACAGGGACTCCACCGAGAGCCGATCGGACTTGCCGCCGAACACGTGGATCGGGCAGGCCAGCGGCGCGCGACGGTGGTAGTCGTAGAGGCCGCAAAGCAGAAAGTCGGCGCGCATCACCGGCAGGGTCAGGCGCAGCATTTCCTCGTCGGCGAACACCGCCTCGGGCGTGCCGCCGAGACGACGCATGCGCTCGATCAGCTGGGCGTCGCTCTGCGCTTCTGCCAGCTCGCGGTGGCTGTCGCGCCGCGCCGGCGCGGAGGCCGCCGAGGCGAACAGCGCCTGCGGCATCGGCAGGCCGCGCTCACGCAGGGCGTGGACCAGCTCGAAGGCCAGCAGGCCGCCGAGGCTGTGACCGAAGAGCGCGTAGGGCTGGTCCAGGCGCGTGGCGATCTCATCGGCCAGTTGGCTGGCCAGGGCGCGCAGGTCGGTCTGCAGGCTTTCGGCGAAACGCCGGCCACGGCCGGGCAGCTCCACCGGGAGAACGTCGATCCAGTTCGGCAACTGGCGCTTCCAGCGGGCGTAGACCATGGCGCTGGCGCCGGAATATGGCAGGCAGAACAGACGCAGCATCGGTCAGTGCCCCGCCGCCTGGCCGTCCATCTTCCGCCGCAGGCTGAGCGGACGCATGTCGGTCCAGTTCGCCTCGACAAAGGCCAGGCAGTCGGCCTTGCTCCCCTGCTTGCCGGCTTCGCGCCAGCCGGCGGGGACTTCCTTGTAGTCCGGCCACAGCGAGTACTGCTCTTCACCGTTGACCAGCACCTTGTACACCGCATCGTCGCGATCGAACGCCATCGCTCTTCTCCTTCAGCTGCATGGGATGCCGGCCACCGGCCATTACCGATGTTTTCCAGCTCTGCCATGAAGACGAGGGAGGCGATGAAATAGTTAGTGTTCTCGGATGCGATTAATTCTCATAAGATATGCGCGGGCGAAATTTCCTGGCTTGTCCTACCCCCACGTGCCGAGAGATCTGACGAATGGATGCGAATGAAAAATCTTCACACTGGTGTGGGAACCCTGTCCCAGAGCGGCAGTCGGAGTCTTCCGAATAAATTGATAATAATTATCATTTGATCTAGATTGACCGCCTCACCCATGTGGACGTCCCCGCCTCCGCCGCCGCATAGGAAACCTTGCATGTCCAAGCCAATGCCCGCCGAGTCGCGACCCGCTCTCCACGAGCTGTTCGCTACCCACCGGCAGACCTTCATCAATGCGGCCGCACGCATCCTCGGCTGTCGCAGCCATGCCGAAGACGTGGTGCACGATGCATACATCAAGCTCAATGCGAGCGACCTCACGCCCGGTATCCAGTCGCAGAGCGGCTATCTGATGCGCGTGGTGCGCAACCTGGCCATCGACCTCTATCGCCGCCAGGCGCTGGAGAAGCGCTACTCGGGTAGCGAGGAAGAAGGCATGCACATCGCGACGCCGTCCGCCTCACCGGAGATCGAGCACGAGGATCGGCAGACCCTGGAAGCCATCTCCAGCGCACTGCAGACACTACCCGAGCGCACCCGCTACGCCTTCGAGATGTATCGCCTGCACGGCCGCACGCAGAAGGAAATCGCCGAGGAACTGGGCGTCTCCCCGACCCTGGTGAACTTCATGGTGCGCGATGCGCTGATCCACTGCCGCAAGACCCTGAAGGGTCTCGAAGAAGGCCGCCGCTGAGCCTCAACCTCCCGCCGCCAGGGCGCGGAAGGTCAATCGATACTGCTCCGGCGTGGTACCCGACAACCGCCGGAACATCGCGATGAACGCCGATGGGCTGCTGTAGCCCAGGTTGAAGGCGATCTGCTGTACCCCCTCCCCCGACGCCAGTGCCTCGATGGCGGCCAGAAACCGCAGGCGCTGGCGCCATTCGCCGAACGACATCCCCAGTTCCCGCTGACAGGTCCGCGCCAGGGTGCGCTCGGTGCTGTGCACACGTTCGGCCCATTGCGCGAGGGTGCGGTTGTCGCCGGGCTCGGCCTGCAGTGCAGTCAGCACCTCGCCCAACGCACCACCACCGGCGTACGGCAGGTAGTCGTCGTGGGGCTGCGCGGCCTGCAACTGGTCGATCACCACGTCGGCCAGGCGCTGGTCGGCGGCGCTCTGCGGGATGTTCACCTGGCGTGCGGCGAAATCGGAGAGGATCGCCTTGAGGATGTCGCTGATGACCAGGGTGCACGGGGTCTGCGGCAGCTTGCGCGCTACGTCGGCGGATACGTACAGCGAGCGGTAAACGATGGCCTGGCGGTTGTAGCAACTGTGCAGGCGCCCCGGCGGCACCCACACGGCGTACTGCGGCGGCGAAAGGAAGCGCTGGCCGTCCACCTCCAGTTCCATCACCCCATGGGACGCATAGTTGAGCTGGCCCCAGGCGTGACGATGGCTGGGCGAATGGGTGTCGGCGTCGAACTCGTCGTAGCGGAAGTACAACTCGGCGGGTAACTGGTCGATGTCGGGAAGCGGGAGCGGCAGTGCGCGGGTCATGTCCGAATGCCGGGGTGGATTGTCCGGTTTTCATTATACGTCTCGATTCGGACGAGGCGAAAATAGGTGTCATCTGTGGAGCGCCTTCTCCCCAGCCTCAGCTTCGCGCCCCTCTCCGAAGGGAGATGGGGATTGTCCCGAGGGGTCGGATGGCGATGAGCTCGCCGGCTGGCTCCGCAAAATCGCTGAGCGCCGAACCGCTCCCTCTCCCTTCAGGGAGAGGGCTGGGGAGAGGGAAACAGCCACCACTCCGAAATCCAACCTGAGCCCCGCAAGAATCCCATGAACTACCTGTTCCCCCTGCTGGCCGTGGTCATCTGGTCCGGCAATACCGTCGTCAACAAGCTCGCCGTGGGGCAGATCGCCCCGGCGGAGATCGGCTTCTACCGCTGGGTGCTGGCCGGCGCACTGCTGACGCCGTTCCTGCTGCGCGCCACCCTCGACCACTGGCCGGTGATCCGCGCCAACCTGGGCAAGATCGTCACCCTCGGCCTGCTCGGCATGGCCGTCTACCAGTGCCTGGCCTACTACGCCGCCGCGCTCACTTCGGCGACCAACATGGGCATCATCCTGTCGCTGATGCCGCTGATGTCCCTCGCGCTGGCGTCGCTGCTGCTGCGCCACGCATTGAGCATTGCCGCACTGCTGGGCGCGCTGGTCTCGCTGGGCGGCGTGCTGCTGGTGATCACCCAGGGCAGCCCGCAGCAACTGATCAGCCACGGCGTGAACCTGGGCGACGGCATGATGATCGTCGCCACCCTCGCCTACGGCGTGTACGGCGTGCTGCTGAAGAAGTGGAACCTGCCCCTGCCGCCGCTGCTGATGCTGTACCTGCAGGTGCTGGTGGCGATTGTCGCGCTGGCGCCGCTGTACCTGGCCTCGCCGCACCATGGCCTTAACGCCGCCAACCTGCCGTTGGTGCTGTATGCCGGGCTGCTGGCGTCCATCGTCGGCGCACTGGCGTGGATGCAGGGCGTGCAGCGCATGGGGCCGAGCCGCATGGCGCTGTTCTTCAACCTGCTGCCGGTGCTGACCGCCGCCATCGCCGCCCTGGTGCTGGGCGAGCAGTTGACCAGCTACCACCTGGTGGGGGGAGCGCTGACCCTGGCCGGCGTGCTGCTGGCCGAACTCTGGCGACCGCGGGAGAAGCCGACCGCCGTCAGCGCGAGCTGATTCGGATGCAGGAGCGGGCCATGTCCGCGATCGCGCCGATGGGGCGCTCCTACAGGTTCGCGGCGATGCCACACTCCCGCATCAGTGTTTCCACCAGTGTCGCCGCCGACATCTCCCGCGACAGCGGCGCGCCCTGCCCGGCCCACTGCACGGCGAAATCGCTGTTGCCCTTCGCGGTCGCCGCAGCGGTCAGCGCCTTGGCCGCATCGTAGGTGATCGGGTAGTCCGGCAGCGCCGGCGCACCGGCACTGCCCACGTCGGTGAACAGCCGATTGACCAGGCCCCGCGCGGCGCGACCGGAAATCGCCGCCGTCACCTCGGTGCGCTCCCCGCGTTCGCCGCGCAGTGCCGCCTTGAACGCCGCGTTGGCCGAGGACTCGTCGGCGGAGATGAACGCCGTGCCCATCTGTACTGCCTGCGCGCCCAGCTCGAACACGGCGCGCATGCCCTGTCCGTCCATGATCCCACCGGCCGCGATCACCGGCAGGCCGGTGCCTTTCACCAGCGTGCGGACCAGCGCGAAGGTGCCGATGCGGGCATCCTTCTCCGGCTCGAACACGCCACGGTGGCCTCCCGCTTCGTAGCCTTGCGCAACGATGGCGTCGATGCCCGCCGCCTCGATGGCGCGACCTTCCTCCAGGCAGGTCGCCGTGGCGAGCAGACGGATGCCGGCCGCTTTCAGGCGGTCGATCCAGTCCTGCGGCGGCAGGCCGAAGTGAAAGCTGACCACGGCCGGACGCGCGTCGATGAGGAACTCCAGCATCTCCGGATCCGCCAGGAAGCTGCGGTAGATCTCGGTGATCTGCGCGGGCGGTTGCGCACCGAACTCGGCGAACAGCGGACGCAGGTGCTCCAGCCAGGCGGCCTCGCGGGCCGGGTCCGCCACGGCCGGGCGATGGCAGAACAGATTGAGGTTGAGCGGCTTGTCGGTCAGCGCACGGGTCTGTTCCAGCAGGGTGCGAGCCTGCGCCGCGGTGCTCGCGCCCAGCCCGATGGAGCCCAGGCCGCCGGCATTGGACACCGCCGCGGCCAGCGCCGGGGTGGACACGCCGACCATGGGCGCCTGGATGATGGGGTGCTGGATGCCGAGCAGTTCGGTGATGCGCATGACGGGGTCCTCGCCGTTTGACGGATTAACGCTTGACTAACCATCTCATGAAGAGAATATTCGTCGCAACATATTCTCTTTTTAAGATTAATCATGGATCTCTCCAGCCTGGAAATCTTCCGTTGCGTGGCCGAGGAGCAGAGCGTCACCCGCGCCGCTGCTCGCTTGCAACGCGTGCAATCGAATGTCACCACGCGCATCCGCCAGCTCGAGGAAGACCTTGGCGCAGCCCTCTTCCTGCGCGACGGCAAGCGCATGACGCTGACCGACCAGGGCCGCGAATTCCTCCGCTACGCCGAGCAACTGCTCGCGCTGGCCACTGAGGCCCGCCAGTCGCTGCACCCCCAGAGCGCCAGCGGCAGCCTGCGTTTGGGCAGCATGGAAGCCGCCGCTGCCAGCCGATTGCCGGAAATCCTGGCGCGCTTTCATCGCGCTTATCCGGAGGTGGAGTTGCACATCACCACAGGGCACAGCCAGAAGCTGATCAATGAGGTGCTGGAGCGCCGGCTGGACTGCGCATTGATCTCCCACCCGGACATCCTCCACGCCGAGCCCGGCTTCGAATCGCTGCTGGAGCGCGGTCTTCGCGCCGAGCCGGTGTTTCGCGAGGAGCTGCTGCTGGTGTTGCCCGGTGACCACCCACCGGTCACCCGGCCCGAGGATGTGCAGATTCGCACCCTGGTGGGCTTTGCCCGTGGCTGCACTTACCGCCAGTTGCTCGAGCGCTGGTTGAAGGGTGCCTCGCTCGCCGTTCAGGAAGTCGGCTCTTACCACGGCATCCTCGCCTGCGTGAACGCCGGTTCCTGCTTTGGCGTATTGCCGCGCTCGGTGCTGGAACTGCAACGGGAAATGCCCGACCTGCAGGTGGTGCCGCTGATGGAAGTGGACACCCTGCTGATCTGGCGCGACGGCTACGCCACCGGCGCCTTCCAGCGCTGGCGGGAAACCCTGGAGGCACGCCCGTGAGCCGCACTCGCCGCCTGCCCGCCGCGCTGTCGGCAGCCCTGATCCTTGCCGTCGGCATGGGTTTCGGTCGCTTCGCCTTTACCGGGCTCTACCCGCTGATGGTGCGGGACGGCATGCTCAGCGTCACCGGTGGCTCCCTGGCCGCCTCGGCCAACTACGCCGGCTACCTGCTGGGCGCGCTGCTGCTGGCGCGCAGTCATGAGCGACACGCCGCGCGCATCTGCGTGCTCGCCCTGATCGGCACCCTCGCGACGCTGGCCGCCATGGCCATTCCGGCGCCGGCCTGGTTTGCCATCGGCGTGCGCCTGCTGGCCGGCGTACTCAGTGCGATGGCCCTGGTCAGCGCCGCGCAATGGCTGTTGCAGTCCATGGGCGAAAGCCACGGCGCACCCATGATGTTCGCCGGTGTGGGGATCGGCATCCTGGTCTCGGCCGAGCTGATCGCCGCCGGCAATGCCTTCGGCCTGGGCAGCGCTGCAATCTGGTGCGTGCTGGCGCTGGCCGGGCTGGTGCTGTCGCTGCTGGCCGCGCCCGCGCTGGGCCGCGCAGCGACGACCACGCAGCAGCACGCAGCAAGTGGCACCGGGCCAGCGCCAGAGCTGCCCGCGCCGATCATCCTGCTGGTCTACGGGCTGGCCGGTTTCGGCTACATCATCACCGCCACTTACCTGCCGCTACTGATGAAGAGCGGCCTCGGCGCCATCGACCCGCTGCAGGTCTGGGCCGCATTCGGCCTCGGTGCGGCACCGTCGTGTTTCCTCTGGCACCGCCTGCACCTGAAGCTGGGCGGCCGTCGCGCACTGGCGCTGAACCTGCTGGTCCAGGCGGTAGGCGTGATGCTGCCGGCACTGGGCGACTCCGCCCTCCTTTTCCTGGGCAGCGCGGTGCTGGTGGGCGGCAGCTTCATGGGCACCGTGACCATCGCCATGCCGGCGGCCCGCGCGGTGGCGGCGCACGTGCGCTTCAACATGCTTGCGGCGATGACGGCACTGTATGGCGTCGGTCAAATCGTCGGGCCGCTGGCCGCCAGCGCCCTGCGTGGGCTGACCGGCAGCTTCATCCCGGCCCTGGGGGCTGCGGCCAGTGCGTTGCTGGTGGGTGCGCTGTGCTGTTGGCCGCTGCGCCGAACTCGCACCTACATTGAACACTCCGTGTGAGCATCAGCGCCCTCTCCCTTCAGGGAGAGGGCATCACGCCGGCGGCTGCTGACGAAAGGACACGCCCAGGCGGTTCCACACGTTGATGGCACCAATGGCCACGGTGAGGTCCACCAATTCGCGTTCGCTGAACTGCTCGCGGGCCAACTGGAAGACGTCCAGCGGCACCTTGGACTCGGACAGCAGCGTCACCGACTCGCACCAGGCCAGTGCCGCACGTTCGCGCTCGGTGAAGAACGGCGACTCGCGCCAGACGCTGACGGCGAACAAGCGCCGCTCGGTCTCGCCATTGCGACGCGCCTCCATGGCGTGCATGTCGGCACAGAACGCGCAATTGTTCACCTGCGACACGCGCAGCCGTACCAGTTCCAGCAGCGGCTTCTCCAGCGACAGTTCGAAGATGGCGGCTTCCAGCGCCAGCACCGCCTTCAGCGCTTCCGGCGAGGCGGTGTAGTAATCCAGACGCGGCTCCATGGCGGCACTCCCGTAGATGACCCGGCCATTGTGCGCCGTGCTGCGAGGGCCGCAGGTGGCCAATCCGCGGAAATTCCGCTGCACAACTTCACCGCGCACCGCGCCGGCGCTACGCTTGCGCCACTGCCCAGAAGCTGCGGAGTTCGTCCTTGGAGCTGCACCTGATCATCCACGGCCAGAAGGATCTCGCCGGGCAACTCTATCGCCAGCTGCGCGAAGCCATCGACTCCGGCCGCCTGGCCGCCGGCACCCGCCTGCCACCCAGCCGGCTGCTGGCCGAGCAACTGGGCATCTCGCGCAAGACCATCTCCGATACCTACGCCCAGCTGACCTACGAAGGCGTGCTGGTGGGCAGGATCGGCAGCGGCACCTTCGTCAACACCCACCTGCCGCGCCATGACCGACGCCAGGACGGCGTGCGTTTCGCCAGCCAGGACAACATCGAGCGCTGGGCCAACCTGGACACGCGCCTGCGCCACCCCGGCGCAGGCACCGCGAAGGCCGACTTCATCGGCGGCGCCACGACCCAACTGCAGTTCCCCCAGGAGGAATGGCGGCGCTGCGTGAACCATGCCATGCGCCAGATGACCGGCCTGCGCGGGCACTACAGCGCCCCCGAGGGCATCGCGCCGTTGCGCGACGGCATCGCCCGGCACATCTCCTATGCCCGCGGCGTGAACTGCCAGCTGGACGATGTAATGGTCTGCAACGGCGCGCAGCAGGCCCTGGACCTGCTCGCCCGCGTCATGCTCCGCCCCGGTGACCCGGTGGCCATGGAAGACCCTGGCTATACCCCGGCGCGGCTGATCTTCAAGACCCTCGGTGCCGAGGTGGCCAGCGTGCCGGTGGATGCCGAGGGGATTCGCGTCGACCTGATTCCCGACGGCACGCGAATGATCTACACCACACCCTCACACCAGTTCCCGCTGGGCATGCCGATGAGCCCGGCGCGGCGCGAGGCGCTGCTGGCGCGTGCGCTGGAACTGGGTGCACTGGTGATCGAAGACGACTACGACAGCGAGTTCCGCTACGAAGGCCGGCCCACCGACGCGCTGCAGAGTCTCGACCGCCATGGCGTGGTGGCCTACATCGGCACCTTCTCCAAGGTGCTGCTCCCCGAACTGCGCCTGGGCTACCTGATCCCACCACCCAGCCTCTTCCCGGCACTGGTGCGCGCCCGGCAGATTTCCGACTGGCACAGCTCGACGCTACCGCAATGGGCGCTGGCCAAGTTCATCAGCGAGGGCTACCTGCTCAAGCACATCCGCCGCTGCCACGGCATCTACGCCGGGCGTCGCGAACGCATCCTCGCGCGGCTGGCGGGCGATCTCTCACCCTGGCTGGAAGCGGTGCCGTCGGTCGCCGGCTTCCACCTGACCGCGCTCTTGCGCCAGCCGATCAACGTGGCGCTGCTCACCGAGCTGGCGCGCAAGGTCGAGGTTGGCCTCTACGGGCTGGCGCCGTTCCATCACCAGGTGCCGGTGCGCGACGGCCTGCTGCTGGGCTTCGGCGCCATCGACACGCTGGACATCGACCCGGCGCTGGACAAGGTGCGCGACCTGCTGCTGCAGTTGGCCTGAGCTTCACGCCCCTTCTACTCCCGTCACCCCGGCGCCCCCACACGCGCTGGAACGTAGTCTTTCCGCGATCGGTTCCAGCCGCTTCGTGCCTATCCGGATGACAGCATTCCTGCAGGAGCGGGCCATGCCCGCGATCCATGCGCCGGGCTCATGGGGTCGATGCATAGGGATGCACGGACGTTGTCCGCGGTTCGCGGGCATGACCCGCTCCTACGTGGTTCCCCTGCCGCCCCCTGCCTCCGGCGCACCCGCGTCCCATGGATGGCGCCCATCGCTGGATTGGTACGGCGGTTTTTCTCGGAATTGGCGGTTCAGCCAGAAGCGGCGCGCCCTTAACCTTCCAGCATCGGATTTGAAAGCCGGTTCCGGTCTTTACCGGGTTCCGGCGCCAGCGCCCAATGGCTACCCAGCATCAAGGAGCCTCGTCATGTCCCCGCCCGCCATTGCCATCGTTCGCGTCCAGGCATTCCCTGGCCAGTCTGCCGCGCTGGGTGCTCACCTCGGTGAGTTGATCACCCGGGTGCGCCAGCAGCCTGGCTGCCAGGGAGGTGAACTGCAGGCGCTGGCCGCCGACCGCTGGCAGGTGCTCACCCGCTGGGCCAGCCAGGCCGAGCTGGAGGCACACCTGTCCGGACCGACAGCCCAGCAGTGGCTCGGCCAGTTGGGTTGCGGCGATCTGGCACTGGGACTGGAATTCGAAAGCCGCAGCGCCGACTGACTCAGAACGGCGAGCGCACCACCCCACCATCCACCCGCAACGCCGCGCCATTGGTGGCCGAAGAAGCCTCGGAGCAGACGTAGACCACCAGGTTGGCCACCTCCTCCGGACGGGCGAAGCGCTGCAGCAGCGAGCTGGGACGCGCGCTGCGGAAGAACTCTGCCTCGAACTCCGCGAACGGCTGGCCACCGGAGAGCTTCTCGACGAACTCGTTGACGCCCTCGGAAGCTGTGGGGCCCGGCAGCACAGCATTCACCGTCACGCCGGTGCCGGCACAGGTCTCCGCCAGACCGCGCGACAGGCTGAGCTGGGCAGTCTTGGTGACGCCGTAATGAATCATCTCCACGGGGATCACCAGGCCGCTTTCGCTGCTGATGAAGACCACTCGCCCCCAGTTCTTCTGCTTCATGCCTGGCAGGTAAGCACGGGACAGTCGCACGCCGGAAAGCAGGTTCACATCGAGGAAGCGCACCCAGTCCTCGTCGGGGATCTCCTCGAACGGCTTGGGATCGAAGATACCCAGGTTGTTCACCAGCACGTCCACGGCCGGATAGCGCTGCACCAGTGCGGCCACCTGCTGCGGGTCCGACAGGTCGCCGGCGAAGCCTTCCGCCTTGGCGTCGGCCTGTTGCGCACGAATTCGCCCGATGGCCTCGTCCACCGAGGCCTGGCTGCGACCATTGAGGATGACCCTCGCCCCTTCGCGGGCCAGGCCCTGGGCGATGGCGAAACCGATGCCCTTGGTCGAACCGCTGACCAGGGCGAGTTTGTCGGTGAGGTGCAGGTTCATGGGGTGTCTCCAGCGGGGGCAAATGGATCGGGCCGATGCTGAAACACGGGCCCGTGGCCGGATCAGGATAGATGACGCCGCGCCTCACGCTGGACTCAACGGTCGGATGGAGCCTCGGGCCTTGCCGGTGCCGCATGCCAGTGCTCGCGCGGCACCCACTTCGCCTCCTGCGGGTCGCCCAGGTAGTGCG
Organism: Pseudomonas sp. BB438; assembly: GCF_057180225.1. Lineage (NCBI taxonomy): Bacteria > Pseudomonadati > Pseudomonadota > Gammaproteobacteria > Pseudomonadales > Pseudomonadaceae > Pseudomonas > Pseudomonas sp. BB438. The sequence continues at coordinate 3,131,752 of NZ_CM170001.1, read as the reverse complement.
GCGACATGATCTGCACGCCGTACTCGTTGAATACATCCTGGATATTGGCGTGCAGCAGGCTCAGCAGCAGTGCGCGCGGGCGCGGTTCGCTGGGGATGGCCTGTGCCACCAGGCGGTACTCGGGGTAGAAGTCCGACAGCGCCGTCTGGAACACCTGCGGCGCCGGCATTTCGAGGATACCGTCGGTGCGCCGGGCGGCTTCGATCAGCATCGCCTCGACCTGTCGCCACGGGGTGTCGTAGCCGATGGTGACGACCGTATCCACCACGTAGCCCTGGCCCTGCACGATGCGTGAATAGTTGCGTGTCACGGAGCCCGTGATCATCGAGTTGGGCAGCGTCAACACCTCGCCCAGGCCGGTGCGGATGGTGGTGTTGAACACGCCGACCTCGGTGACCGTGCCCTCGTTGTCGCCAATGCGCACGAACTCCCCGACCCGCAAGGTGCGCGAATAGGTGAGTATCAGCCCCGACGCCGCCTGGCCGATGACGCTGGAAGCGCCGAGGGAGATCATCAGGCCCACCAGCACCGACAGGCCCTTGAACGCTTCCGTGCCGGAACCGGGCAAATAGGGATACGCCATGACAATGGCGAACAGCCAGATGGCCAGGGAGGTCAGCCGCGTGGTCGGCTGCAGGGTTTCCTCGGTCAGCCAGCGCAGGTTGCCCGGCCGCGCCATGCGCTGCAGCACGTGGCGGGCGAAGCCGCTGATGGCGCGGGCAATGATCAGGATACACAACGCCACCGCCAGGCCCGGCAGGGCGTCCAGCATGCCGTTGATGAGGTAGCGCGCCAGATTGATCAGGTGCACGTTGAGGCTTTCGCCCCAGGGCCGTGTATAGGGGAAACGCGACAACACGAAGCTCAGCCATTGATAGCTGAATAGGAATGCCGCCAGCCAGTAGATCAGCCAGATCAGCCGGCCCACCAGGTAATAAAGGTAGCGACTGCCCAGCAGCGCTGTCTGGCCGACCTTGAGACGGCCGCTGTGGCGGCTCATTACACTGGGCAACCGCTCCAGCAGCTTGTTGCGTACGTAGCCAGTGCCGCGCAGCAACAGCAGGTAGATCACTGTCGCCACCGCGGCCAGCCCCAGCGCGATCAGCAGGAACCGCACGCTGTGCGCTTCGCCGTGCTCGCGGACGGCCAGCCGCAGGTTGGCGGCGGCACGCTCGGCGGCAACACGCACGGGACTGCCGGGCGGGTCGACGTCCTCAGGCGTAACGATGAAGGCACGGCTGTAACCCAGCAGCACCATGTAGCTGTTCTGGATCGGGTCAACGCTGACCTGCAGATCCTGGTTGCCTTGCAGAGCCTCCTCGATGGTCACCTTCGCGCGGTGGGCACGCACCTCGGGCGACTCCCCCAGCAAGGTGCCGCGCAGGACGAGGATGCTGCGGTTCTCGATTTTCAGCTCCACGGCTGCGTCGACGGTATCCCCTGTGGCGGCCGGAGGGTCGTCGGCTGACGCGAAGCCAGCCCAGCCGCCTGCCAGACACAGTAGTACCAGCCACCTGCCCAGCACGCTTCCCATGCCCCGCTCCCTGATGCCCACGCACATGACCACGGTCTCCGACAGGCCGTCCGCTCAAGCGTAGCCAACGCCGAAATACCTGCCGGATGTCGTACGAACGATCGCAGCAGAATCGGCATCACCATGCGGAAGCCGCGCCGCCCGAGAGGTGCAGCGTTTTGGCTGTATGAATTCGATTACATACCGGATACCTGCCTGTCGCTTATGTTGCTGTTCTGCTTGCGATAATTCGGATTGGTACTAGCGTCAATTGCGTAAGCAGATATGCGTAGGACTGCTTTTTCTCTGGAGTTTTGTTCAGCCGGAATTAGGGAAATGCAGGCCAAATATCGCTCGAAGCTCTTCCAGCCCGTGGGCCACGCCCTCGCGCTGGAACAACGCATCCTGTTCGACGGCGCCGCTGCTGCGGCCGTCGACCAACAACACCACGACAGCACCGCAACCGAGGCCAAGGACACCGCCAAGCCGGCCACCGCCGTCGAGGCGCGCGCCCAGGCAGCGGCCCCCGCACAGGCGGCGCCGCGCAACCTGGTGGTAATCGACGCACGCCTGGAGAACCGCGACCAGCTTGCTGCCAACCTGCCGGTGGGCACCACGGCGCTGGTGGTCGACGCAGGGCAGGACGCTCTCGCGGCGATCAGCAACGCGCTGGCGCAACTGGGCAAGGTCGATTCGATCCAGATCTTCTCCCACGGCGCCACCGGCCAGTTCACCCTGGGCAACCAGACATTCACCAGCCAGAGCGTCGACCAGCTCGGCGATCGCCTGAGCGCCTGGCGGGGCGAGCTCAACGCCGGCGCGGATATCCAGCTGTACGGCTGCGATGTGGGCGCTGGCAGCGCCGGCCAGGCGCTGGTCAACGAACTGGCACGCTGGACCGGCGCCGACGTTGGCGCGTCCAGCAATGCCACCGGTTCGACCCGCGCTGGCGGCGACTGGAACCTCGAAGTGCGCGCCGGCGATGTCGACAAGACCATCGCCCTGAGCGCCAGCACCCTGACGGATTTCCAGGGCCTGCTGGCCAACGCCAGCCCGACCGTGGCCATGGGCAGCGGCGGCTCTGCGGTGCGTCTGGGCGATACCTTCACCTTCGATGTGATCTTCAGCAACCCCTCGACCCAGGTTGGCTACGCCCCCTACATCGACCTGTTCATGCCGGCTACCGGACGCGACGGCAACGACGGCGCCACCTTTGTCTCGGCCACCTACCTGGGCCAGGTGGTGAAAAGCACCATCCTGACCTTCGACGCCAGCGGCAACGCCACCCACCCGTTCGCCAAGGATGCCAACGGCAATGCCCTGGTGATCAATGCCGCCAGCGTCGGCATGAAGCCCGGCGACCAGATGGTCGTCCTGCAACTGCCCTATGGCAGCGTCACCAATGGCCAGCCGGGCATAGACATCCAGATCACGGCGCAATTGAGCAACCTGGCCGACACCACCTACTCCGACGGTGCGCCCAATCTCACCATCAACGCCCGTGGCGGCTTCGAGTACGGCAACGATTCGCTGAACAACCCGACCCAGGACCCCACACTGGTGGAGTCCGCGCTGCACAGTTTCGTGGTGACCCCGACCCTGTTGTCGGTCACCCAGACAGTCAACATGCCCGAGGGCGAGACCGTTACCGGACCGAACTTCACCCGCACCCAGACGGTGACCGTGACCCCGGCCACCGGCCAGACCCTGACCAACGTCAGCGTCACCCAGACGGTCCCCGACCAGGTCCACGTCAACCAGATCACCCCCGGCGCCGGCGGTACCCTGGAGTCGGTCACCCTGCACGATGGCACCGTGTTGACCGACCCGGCGCAGATCGCCGCGGCGCTGGCCAACCCCAATGTGTTCGTCTCCAGCTACACCGTCCATTACGACACCCTGACCAGCGCCAGCACCACCCAGGTGAGCTTCTACGTACCGGAGATCGACGCCAATGGCCGCCCGGTGCTCGATCCAGCACTGGGCAACCCGGTGACCATCAACTTCGGCACCGCCACCGTCAATGGCGACTGGAACCCGCTGGATACCCGCGACCGCCCCACCGACCCGGACGGCTACCCCTTCACCGAGACCGGCAACGGCCAGGGCGTCACCTTCGTCGCCAAGTCCATCACCCTGCTCAAGCAGGTGAACATCCAGAACGACGTCGGCCAAGTCGGCCTGACCCCTGGCGATACCCTGCGCTACAACATGGAAGTGGCCATCTCGGACTTCTTCGCCTTCGGCAAGAGCATCCTCGGCCAGGGTCAGTTCACCATCACCGACCATCTCAGTGACGGGCAGACTTTCAGCACCACCAACCCGCCGACCATCGTCATCCAGATGCATGGCGGATCCCAGGTGATCCCGCTGATCTACACCGCCACGGTCAACGCCGATGGCAGCACCACGCTGGTCTTCGACATCGCCGCATCCATCGCCGCCGCGGTCCAGGGCCCGGGTGTCTATGCGCTGTACGGTGACCTGTGGGATGACGACCCGCAGGAAGGCGCCACGAGCCTGACCATCGTCTATGATGCCCTCGTCGACACGACCTACACCTCCGACCATCCGCCCCACGACCAGCTCAACGAAGGCGACAGTGTCGGCAACAACGCCACCGTCGATGCCACCGTCCTGCGCGACTCGGTGAACATCGGCGGCACGCAGACCGATGGCTCCAGCACCACCAGCACCATCCAGACATCCAACGTCGACATCGACCTGACCCAGGTGAACGGCGGCAATCCACCGGTCAATGGCGAGTTGCGCCCCGGCGACGTGGTGACCTTCACCATCACTTATGACCTGCTGGTGGCGGACTACGAGAACTTCACCCTCACCGCCTACCTGCCGCTGCCGCTGCTGGATGCCACCGGCATCAACTGGTCGCAGGGCACCGGGGTCGGGCAGTGGCTGATAACGGCCGGCAATACCATCGGTGACACGCCCGACAGCGTCACGACCGGCCCGGGCAATTCGATCATCTTCAACTTTGGCAATTTCGCCTCAGGCGGCCTCAACGGCGGCCGGGTGCAGGTGCAGTTCACCATGCGCGTAGGCGATCAGCCCTTTGCCGACCAGCGCGAACTGGATGTACTGGCCCAATCCAGCCAGACCACCACCATCGACAAGACCGTGCTGACTTCGTCGGATGTCGCGGTCATCGAGTCGATCGCCGAGCCGGTGCTGGACATCAAGCATGGCGTAGTGTCCAGCAGCAACGGAACGGTAACGGGAACGACCGGAAACTGGGTCCCGACAAACCAGACCGGCGTCCAGCCCTTCACCGGCAGCATCACCGATCTGGCGGCGGTGGACGGCAATGTCAGCGGGATCGATGGTGGCGATACCCTGCGCCTGGCTACGGCAATCAAGAACACCGGTGGCGGTGGCGCCTACGACGTCACCACCAGCATTACCCTGCCTGCTGGCGTGAGCTTTATCGGCGGCAGCCTGGCCGCGGCGAACCTGCAGATCTACCGGGGGGATGGCACCCTGCTCCGCGCCGGCACGGACTACAGCGTCAGCGGCAACACGATCACGTTCCTCGATGCCAATGGCCAGGCCACCCTGCTGGCGGGTCGTATCAGCGAAACCGGCGGCAACAACTCCACCGGCGCCAACCTGGTGGTGATCACCTACGACGTCACCGTCAACAATGCGATCCTCGCGTCGAGCACCCTGCAGAGCAGCGCGGCGCTGACCAACTACGCCAGCGTCAACGGTGGCCAGGACTTCACCCCCACCGACCTGGTCGACCTGGCCAACCAGCAGGTTGCCGCGCCAACCATCGTCAAAGGCTACAAGGACGGCAGCCTGAGCGCCGACGACTCCAGCGCCAGCCACACCACCGGCAGCGACCTGGTGATCGGCGAGAGCATGACCTACGACATCGTCGTCACCTTGCCCGAAGGGTTCACGGGCAACCTGCGCATCAACGACCTGATCCCGCCCGGCCTGCGCCTGGACACCACCTTCAACGGTGGCCTGGGCTACCAGATCATCACCACCCCGGGCAATGGCGGCAGCGATGCGCTGGCGCTCGATTTCGCCGGCGCGCTGGGCTCCATCACCCGGACGGCCGACGGCAGCGACGGCGGTGATCTGCGCCTGCTGTTCAGCAGCGCCAGCGCCTCGGCCGACAACGTCACCGGCAACAACAGCTTCGTCATCCGCCTGGTACTGATTGCCAACAACGTGATCGGCAACCAGCAAGGCGTGGTACTGAACAACGGCGCGCAACTGGTCTATAGCGACCCGGACGGTGATACCCCCAACGGCGCGACGGCGATCGACCGCAGCCTGGCCAGTGCTCAACAGCCTAGCGTGACCATCGTCGAGCCGACCCTGTCGGTGACCCAGAACCTCACCACCACCCCGGCCTTCGGCGGCTTCGGCGAGAACGCGCCGATCTCCTGGAACATCACCATCAGCAACACCAGCAGTATCAACGCCTTCGACCTGAGTTTCCTGGACAGCCTGCCGATCCAGATCAGCAACTACACCATCACCAACATCAGCGGCGCGGGTGCTGGCAGCTTTGCCATCGTCAACGGCGTGCTGCAGACCGTTGGCAAGGTGGACCTGTCGGCGGGCGGCAGCATCATCATCAGCCTGTCCGGGGTGGTGAACAGCCAGGTCGGCACGGTGCCGGTCATGCGCAACATCGCCGCCGTGCAGTGGACCAGCCTCGATGGTGCCAATGCCGGCGAACGCACGGGCGTCGACGGCATCCTCAGCAGCGGCGTACTCAACGACTACAGCATCGACAATACCCTGCTGATCCCCGTCTCCAACCAGATCCTGATCTCCCGCGTCGGTGGCATGCCGGACACCCCGCCAGCCACCAATGCCAGCGGCGTGGTCGACACCTCCGCCCCGGTCGAGACCGTGGCGGTCGGCGAGGTGATCCGTTACCGCGTGGCCGTGCAGATCGCCTCCAGCGGCACCGGCAACACCAACTACCAGATCGTCATCGACCTGGCGCCCGGCCTGGAATTCCTCGCCGCCGACCTCAATGAAATTCTCATTGCCTTCATTTCCTCGACCCAGGGCGGCCTCAACAGCAGCAACCCGCTGCTGGACGCGAACACCGTCGCCGGCCTGTGGATACAAGGCAACCAGCTAAGTCCCGTTGCCCGGCCGATCGACCCCAACGTACCGGTCGACCCGTCGAATCCCGGGGCATGGCCTGGACCGACCGTGGTGCTGAACTCCTCGCTGTACAGCATCGCCGCCACCGGTGGCCTGAATGGAGGCCAACGGGTGACCATCAGCCTGGGCAATCTCACCAACACGGAACAGTTGCCGGGTGACGACGATATCGAAGGCGTGGTCATCGACTTCAACGTCCGTGTGCGCAATACCGTCGGCAACCAGGCAGGCACCCAGCTGGGCCTGCAGGTGAGTGAGTACGTCGACGGCAACAGTGAACCGCGCGGACAGAGCAGCACCCTCTATGAAACGGTGGTCGAACCGGGCTTCACCGATCCGACCAAATCGGTGATAGGCCTGACGCTCAATGCCGGCAACACCACCGACGCCACCCTGGACGTAAGCTTCCAGCAGAACGGCAACGTGCCGGCCTATGACGTCCACCTGCAGGACAAGCTGCCGGGCGGCAGCAACTACCAGCTCGTCAGCGTCACCCTCACCGACGCCAACGGTGCCAGCGTCACCTATACCGCCGCCGACTTCGCCGCGGGCGGCGCGGCGATCCTGGCCGGGCTGACCCTCTCCATCGACGCGAACCCCGCCAACGGCATCGGCCTGGACATCGCCAGGCTCAATGTCGGCGACAAGGTCAGCTTCCGCTACAGCGTCACCGTGCCGGACAGCCCCATCGCCAATAACGCCGCCAGCTCCGCCGTGCTGACCTGGACCAGCCTGCCGCAGAGCTTCACCAGCTGGGGCGGCTCGGCGGTCGGCAGCGCCGGCAGCGCCAGCGGCGAGCGCACCGGCCAGGACGGCCCCGGGCCGGACCAGAGTGTGCTTAACAACTATGTGAAGAGCGTCGGCATCGCCTTCGGCGTGGTGCGCGGTACCCTCTGGGACGACACCGGATCCGCCACCACCAGCACGACGCCGGACGGCCCTGGATTGGCTGGCCAGACCGTCACCCTGACCTGGGCCGGCGCGGACGGCCTGTTCGGCACCAGCGACGACGCGCAACTGGCCACTACTACCACTGACGCCAACGGCCAGTACGTCTTCAGCATCCTGCCCAGCGGGCTTTATCGTGTGGACGTCAACGCGCAGGTCAGCAACCCCACCGCCGGCGATCCCGGCAATACCCTCAAGGTTCGGATCGACACCGATGGCGCCGGCAACACCCTCAACCGGGTGCAGCTGAGCCTCGATGGCGGCACCTCCACCAATGGCCCGACCGCCCAGGCGGACTTCGGCTACGTGCACCTCAACGAGGCACCGGTCAACACCTTCGCCCCGCAACACGGCCAGGAGGACACCGTGCTGCACATCGGCGGCCTGGCCATCAGTGACGTGGACGCTGGCAATGGCGAGCTCACCGTCACCCTCTCGGTACTCCACGGTGTGCTCTGGACCAGCGCCACAACGCCGGCGCCCGATGCGGTCCCGCCTACCGGCGCCAGTAACACCCTGGTCCTGCGCGGCACACTCGCGCAGATCAACGTGCTGCTCAGCCAGCTCTATTACAAGGGCAACCAGGACTTCAACACCTTCCGCGACAGCGAAACGCTGAAGATGGTCACCAATGACCAGGGCAACTTCGGCGACCATCCAACGACCGGGGATGGCATTCCCGGCCAGAACCCGGCCGATGCCCTGAGCGCCACCGACGAGATGAACATCGTCATCGACCCGGTCAACGACGCGCCCACGGCCAACCCGGACCTGAACATTGCCATCGAGGCCGGCGGCCTGCACAACGCCGACCCGGGCTGGAACCCGACCGGCAACGTGCTGGACAACGATACTGACGTCGACATCGCCACCAACGACGACTTCCTGCGCGTGACCCGCCTGGAAAACGCCACCGGCGGCTTCGTGGTGGTCCCGACCAGCGGCGTGGTCAGCCTGGCCGGGCGCTACGGCACGCTGTACATCACCGCTACCGGTGGCTACCAGTACATCGTCGACAACAATAACCCGGCAGTCGAAGCACTGCTCTCGGCCGGCGATATGCTGCGCGATACCTTCGGCTACTTCATCGTCGACAGCGGCGGCCTCACCAGCAGCGCCGGGATTGCCATCGACATCCATGGTGCCAACGACACACCGATCGCCAATCCGGACATCGGCACTGCCGTGGAAGCAGGCGGCACCAACAACGGCACCCCCGGCCAGGACGCCACCGGCAACGTACTCACCGGCGATCCCGTCACAGGTGCAGGCGCCGACACCGATGTCGACTCGGTAGCCCTGGGCGAAACCAAGGCAGTCAGTCTCGTGCGCTACGACGGTCCCGGCGGTGGGCGCACCTTCCCGGTCACCAGCAGCGGGCCGACGTCCCTGCAGACCGCCTTCGGCACCCTGACCATCAATGCCGATGGTTCCTATCGCTATGTGGTCGACAACAGCAGCCTCGCCGTACAAAGGCTCTCTCCCGGCGATACGCTGACCGAGAACTTCACCTACCAGATGACCGATGCTGGCGGCCTCAGCTCCATCACCACCCTGACCATCACCATTCAGGGCGCCAACGACGCACCCGTGGCGGTGGACGACCACAACACCGCCACGGCCGGCTCCAGCGACAACAGTCCGGCACCGATCAATGCCAGTGGCAACGTGATCACCGGCGCCCCCGGCACAGGCGCCGACACCGATGTCGATCGTCTCGACCAGCCCAATATCAACCCCCTCAAGGTCGATGGCGTGCGGTCGGGCCTGGAAACTGCCGGCGGTACATTGACCACCGTCGCCAGCGGCGCCCCGGCAAGTATCGTCGGTAGCGTCGCCAGGCTTGCCAACGGCAATGTCCTCAGCGGCAACTTCGGCCAGCTGACCCTTAGTGACGATGGCACCTACACCTTTGTGGTCAACAGCGCCGACCCGACGATCCGCGCACTGACCGCCAACCAGAGCCTGGATGTCATCTTCACTTACCGCATCCACGATCGCGGCGGCCTGACCGACCAGGCGCAACTGGTCATAACCGTAACCGGGGTCAACGACCCGCCGGTGGTCAACCCGGTCAGCGTCAATGCCGTCGAAGCGGGCGGCCTGAACAACGCCACCCCGGGGCTCGACCCGAGTGGCAGCATCCGCTCGTCCTACAGCGACCCTGACGGCGATCCCCTCACCATCACCGGCATCGCCACGGCCGGTGGCACCACGGGCACGCTCGGCCAGGCCCTTGTCGGCCAATACGGCAGCCTGGTGCTCGACGCCCAGGGTAACTACCGCTACGTGGTGGACAACAACAACCCGCTGGTGGAGGCACTTCGCACCCCGCTGAACACCCTCAGCGATGTCTTCCAGTACACCGTCAGCGACGGCAACGGGAAATTCGTCAGCGCGACCTTCACCATCGTCATCCATGGCCGCGACGATACCCCCATTGCCCACGACGACACCGGTAACGCCGTCGAGGCTGGAGGCACCAACAACGCCACGCCCGGCTCACCGGCGACCGGCAACGTGATGACCAATGACCTCGACGTGGATGGCACCAACTACGGCGAGACCCGCACCCTCGATGCCCTGCGTACCGGCGCGCGGAGCGGTAACGGCGCCTTCCTCAGCCTGACCAATGGCAGCATCACGCTGAATGGCGCTTACGGCACCCTGGTCCTCAATGGCAATGGCAGTTACACCTATATGGTCAACGACAGCCTGGCAGCCGTCCAGGCTCTGAAGCTCGGCGACTCGCTGGCGGACGTCTTCACCTACCGGATGCACGACACCGATGGCGCCAGCTCCATCGCCCAGTTGACCATCACCATCGAAGGCCGCTACGACGCGCCGGTGGCCAACGACGACATCAACTACGCCGTGGCGAACCTCGACGGCAGCGGCGGACGTAACCCCACCGGCAACGTGATCACCGGCGTTGGCGTGCTCGGCACCATCGTCGGTGCCGACACCGACGTGGATGCCGGCGACCACATGGTCATCACCGGCATCGGCGTGGGCGCCGAGAACCGTAATCCCCCGCTGACCGGCGTGGCGGCCGGCACCACCAGTGCCAACGGCCACGTGATACAGGGGGTGTTCGGCACCCTGGTGATCGGCGCCGACGGCAGCTACCAATACTTCGTCGACAGCACCAATCCCACCATCGTCGCCCTGGGGCCGCTGGCCTTCGCCATCGAATCCTTCACCTACCAGGTGACCGACGATGGCGGTCTCAGTGACCAGGCCTCGCTGTTCATCATCATCCGCGGGCGGAACGACCCGCCGATCACCGCGCCAGACTTCGGCACGGCGATCGAGGACGGCGGCCTGCACAACGCCACCCCGGGCAGCAACCCGTCTGGCAACGTGCTCGCCAACGACACCGATCCGGACACCATTACCTCCATCCCGCAGGACGTGATGCATGTCGTCTCGTTCTGGGCCGGCGACAGTTCGACGCCAACCAGTGCCACCGCGCCCGGCCAGAGCCTGCGGGGCCAGTACGGCACCCTGACGCTCAACAGCGACGGCAGCTGGAACTACGAACTGGACAACTCCCTGCCCGAGGTCGAGGCCCTGCGCGCCAGCGGCCAGACCCTGCAGGACAGGTTCACCTACCTGGGCGCCGACATCTGGGGCGGCGCCACGCCCGGCCTGCTGACCATCACCATCGACGGGCGCAACGACACCCCCATCGCCAACGACGACAGTGCCATCGCCGTCGAGGCCGGCGGCGTGAACAACGGCACTCCGGGCGTGGACCCGCGGGGCAACGTGCTCGACAACGACACCGACGTGGATGGCGTGCAGTACGGCGAAACCAAAACCGTCGTCCACTACACCAACCAGAACGGCGCATCGGCCAACGCCGGCAGCGTACTGCAAGGCCTGTACGGCAAGCTGGTGATCAATGCCGATGGCAGCTTCCAGTACCTGGTGGACAATGCCAATCCCACCGTACAGGCGCTGCGCACCGCCGGGCAGACCCTGACGGAAGTCTTCACCTACCGCATGCGTGACACGGCCGGCGCGACCTCCGACGCGCGCCTGAGCGTGACCATCCAGGGCGCCGACGACAACCCGGTGGCGCGCGACGATCACACTGTCGCCAGCGACGAAACGCCCGCCCCACAGGCCACCGGCAACGTGCTGCCCAACGACAGTGATGTGGACGGCGGAGACCAACTGACCGTCACCGGAATCCGTACCGGCGAGGAAACCGCCAGTGGCACAGCCGGTGCCATCGGCCAACCTATTGCCGGGCGCTATGGCACCCTCGTGCTGAACGCCGATGGCAGCTACACCTACACCATCGACATGAGCAACCGGGAAGTTCTGGCCGCTGCCGGCCTCGGGCAGATCCTCAAGGACTACTTCACCTACACCATCAGCGATCTGACCGGCCTCACCGACCAGGCACAACTGACCATCACCCTGAGTATCGCCACCCCCTACATTCCACCAGGGCCACACTTCGATCGCTTTGGCGAGGATGGATTCCCACGCGACCGTCTCCCCGACGTCGACCCGGCGATCTTCGTGCAGCCGGTGGTCGAGCGTATCGATGATCGCCTGTCGCTCTCCAACTGGGGCGCCGACGGTAGCAACATCGACTTCTTCGCCACCCCGGAAATCGAAAGCCCATCGCTGGGGGCTCAACTGGGGCAGGTCAAAGGTCAGTTCGTCGCCCGCGCCGTGGCCGAGAGCCGCCGAGCCGCCGACCTGGACACCCGCTGGGTCGACGGCCGCCACGGCGTCATCAGCCTGAGCGCCGACGGCCTGCTGCCCGATCCGTCGGTGTGGGCCCCCTTCCCCGCCGACATGGTCGGCAAGACTGACAAGACACAGACCGCACCGGGCTTCCGCGCCCAGTTGCGCGAGGCCGCCCAGCGCCGGAGCGGCGGCCAATGAGGACCGAGCGACTTCTGATGAATCAAGGACAGAACATGCCCGCCTACGCACTGAAATGCCTGAGCGCCACCATCACCGTCAGCATCTTCCTCAGCGCCTGTTCGGCGTTCGAACCCAAGCCCTACACCGAGGAGGAAATGCGCCAGCGCGTGATCGAAGACCAGGCCCGGATGTACAAGGAACAGGAGCCGGTCAACGGGCCGATCACCTTCTACGAAGCCTCGGCGCGGGCGCTGAAGTACAACCTCGACTACCGCCTCAAGCTGCTGGAAAGCGCGCTGGCCTCCGATCTGCGCGACGTCACCAGCCACGAGATGCTGCCGCGTGTGGTGGCCTCCGCCGGCTATGCCGGGAGGAACAACGACTCCGGCGGTACCTCCATCGGCATCGAAGACCGCCAGGTCAGCTTGCGTCCGTCCACCTCGGAAGAGCGTTATCGCCAGCTCTACAGCCTCGGACTGTCCTGGAGCCTGCTGGACTTCGGCGTCGCCTATTACCGCACCCAGCAGAAGAACGACCAGATGCTGATGGCCGAGGAACGCCGCGAGAAGGTCGCACAGAACGTCCTGCAGGACGTACGCAATGCCTACTGGCGCGCCCTCGGTGCCCAGCGCCTGCTGCCGGAAGTCGACGGCCTCCTGATGCGCACCCACCGCGCCCTGACCTCCGCCCGCGAGGCCGAGGGCAAGGGCCTGCTGCCGCGCCAGGACATCCTCGCCTACCAGCGTGCCCTGCTCGACTCGGTCTACATGCTCACCGTGCGCCGCCAGGACCTGGAGTTCGCCCGCGCCGAACTGGCCGCACTGATGTCACTGCCGCCGAACACGAAAATGGTCCTGGCCGACATCGGCGAGCAGCCGCTGCCGCTGGTGACCAACAACGTCGAACAGCTCGAACGCCTGTCCCTGGAGCGCCGTCCGGAAATCATGGAGGAGTGGTACCGCAAGCGCGTCGACATGAATGACCTGAAGATCGCCAAGGCCCAGCTGTGGCCCAACGTGAGCTTCAACTACGGCTACGAGTACGACTCCAACAAGTATCTCTACAACAACGACTGGAACCAGACCGGCATCAACGTCTCGATGAACCTGCTGCGCCTGGCGCAGTACCCGGATATCAAGGCTGCCGAGGCCAGCCAGGAAAAGACCGACGACATGCGCCGCACCGCGCTGTCCATGGCCATCCTCACCCAGGTCCGGGTCGGCCTGTTGCGCTACCAGCTCGCTCGCCAGGAAGTGGAGTTCGCCGACGACAGCCTGCGCGTCGACCAGAGCCTGCTCAGCTATGCCCAGTCCGCCCGCGGCGCTGCGCTGGGCAGCGAGCTGGAGCTGATCCGCGCAGAAGGCCGCTACCTGCTCTCGCGCTACCAGCGCGAGGCCGCCTACTCCGACGCTCAGGCCGCCTGGGGCCGGCTGTACAACTCGGTGGGCTTCGAGGTGATGCCCAAGGAAATCGAGAACCACGACGTGAAGACCCTGGCGCGGGAGATCCAGCGCACTCTGGAGCAGCAGACCAGCACCAACCTGCTCGCCAGCAACAGCCCCTCCAGCGGGCAACCTGTCATTGGGCAACCCTCCACCGGGAAACAAGGAACCGCCAATGCCGCGCAGTAAGTCGTACCTGCTCCTGCCGTTGTGCCTGATGCTCCTCCAGCCCGCGCTGGCCGAAGACGCCCGCAGCGACCTGCCGCCCTTGCCCGACAACCAGGACCCCGGCGCCATCCGTGTGCTGCTGGTGTCCAACCTGGAAACCACCCTCTCCGCCCAGATGAACGGCACCCTCGGCGCGCTCAAGGCCAGCCTCGGCGACAAGGTCGCCAAGGACGCCGAACTCGCCCAGCTCAACTGCGTGGAAGTGAACGCCCGCGCCAAGGTCGCCGCCGCCGAACTGAACATGGCCCGCTCCAACCTCGCCGCCAAGCAGAACCTGCGCAAGCTCGATGCGGTGGGTGATCTCGAAGTCGCCATGGCCAACACCGAAGTGCAGAAGGCCGATGGCGCTCTCACCCTGGCCCGCGCCCAGGCCGGCTACTGCCTGGTGGATGCGCCCTTCTCCGGTCGCATCGCCAAGGTCTACGTCAAGCCCTACCAGACGGTGACCGCCGGCACGCCCTTGTTCGACCTGGTCAGCGACGGCGCCCTCAAAGTCCGCCTCAACGTGCCGTCCTCCATGCTGCCCAGCCTGCGCCCGGACATGCCGCTGGAAGTCGACATCCACGAAACCGGCAAGCACTACCCGGCCAAGGTCAGCGTGATCAACGCGCGGGTCGACGCCGTGGCGCAGACCGTGGAGCTGGAGGCGAAGCTGGATGCCAGCTACCCCGAACTGATTGCCGGCATGAGCGGGGTCGCGCGCTTCCCCGAAAGCCATGAGTGAGTTGCTGCCACCACCCCAGCTGTTGCTGAGCCTGGCCACTGTGCGCGACAAGGCGCTGGCGGCCGACTCACTGGGCGGCCTGGCGTTCAGCATCGCCAATGACCTGTTCCCGCTGCTGCGCTTCCACCAGGCACTGGTATTCGCCTGCCACGAGTCGCGCAACGAGCTGCTGGCGGTGTCCGGACTGGCCAAGCCTACCGAAGACTCGCCCTACCTGGTGTGGCTGGAGCGCGCCAGCCGCTGGGTCGCCGCGCAACTGCCCGACGCCACGCCCACCTGGCTGGCCCGCGACGCCATCGAGCCGCCGGTGGACATCGCCGAAGGCTGGAGCGAATGGTGGCCCGCCGGGCTGTGGTGCGTACCGCTGCACGACCGCACCGGCAAGCGCCTGGGGCTGGTGCTGTTCCTCCTCGACGAAGCACCGGCGCGCAACCTGCAACCGCTACTGCAGGGTATCTGGCAGACCTGGGCGCACGCCTGGGCCTCGTTCGGACCGCGCCCCCGCCTGCGCTTCTGGCGGCCAAGCAAGCGCCAGGTGCTGGTCGGCGTGATCGCGCTGGCCGCATTACTGCTGATCCCCGTGCGGCAGACCGCCCTGGCGCCGGCGGAAGTGGTCTCGCGCAATGCCCAGGTGATCAGTTCGCCCATCGACGGGGTGATCGTCCGGATGCTGGTACGGCCCAACCAGACCGTCGAGGTCGGCACACCGCTCTTTGAGCTGGACGAAACCACCCTGCGCAGTCGCGCCGACGTGCTGGCCAAGGAAGTCGCCGTGGCTGACGCCGAACTCATGGCGGCCAGCCAGCGCGCCTTCGACAACCCGCAGAGCAAGAGTGAGTTGACGGTGCTCGACGGCCGCGCCCGCCAGCGCCGCGCCGAACTGGCCGCCGTGCAGGCGCAACTGGCGCGCACCCGCGTGCTGGCACCGCGCGCCGGCGTGGCCGTGTACAGCGACCCCAACGACTGGCTGGGCAAGCCGGTGGTGGCGGGCGAGCGCATCCTGCAGATCGCCGACCCGAAGGCGCCGGGCATGCGCATCCAGCTGCCGGTAGCCGACGCCATTGCCCTGGAGCCAGGCGCGAAAGTGGCACTGTTCCTGACCGCCTATCCGCTCGACCCGTTGCACGGGGAAATCCTCGACACCAGCTACCAGGCCAAGCCCAGCGACGAAGGCGTGGCGTCCTATCGCCTGCTGGCTAGCGTGCAGGACGCTCCGCCCCACGCTCGGCTCGGCCTGCATGGCACCGCCAAGCTCTACGGTGAGCGCGTGGTGCTCGGCTACTACCTGCTGCGCCGCCCGCTGGCTTCCCTGCGCGCCTGGACCGGCTGGTAGCGACGATGGATATTGCCGCCGAAGACCTGCCCACCCCGCCGCTGCGCGACGACCTGCGCCTGGACGAAGCCGCGCCCGGCGCGGACGGCGAGCCGGTGTGGGTGATCCAGGACAGCGTGCTCAACCGTTTCTACCGTATTGGCTGGCTGGAGTTCGAATGCCTGCTGCGCTGGGAACAGACACCGCGGCAGATCAGCGAGCAGATCGCCGAACAGACCGCGCTCAAGCCCGATGCCGAACAGGTGCTGGGCTTCCGCCAGTTCCTCGAACACCACCAGCTGCTCCGTCCCGGCCCGGAAGCCCTGGCACGCCTGGCCGCGCGCAGCGAAGGCAAGCAGTGGACGACCTGGAACTGGTGGCTGCACCACTACCTGTTCTTCCGCATCCCGCTGTTGCGTCCGCAGCGCTTCCTGCGTGCCATTGCCGGCAGCCTCGACTGGCTGTTCAACCGCTACGTGGCGATGCTGGTGCTGCTGCTCAGCCTCGCCGGCATCGTGCTGGTGGCGCACCAGTGGGACACCTTCACCCACGACGTGGTGGAGTCCTTCTCCGTCGAAGGCCTGCTCAGCTTCGCCGCCGCCCTGGTGGTGGCGAAGACGTTGCACGAGCTGGGCCACGCGCTGGTGGCAACGCGACTGGGGCTCAAGGTGGCGCACATGGGCATCGCCTTCGTGGTGATGTGGCCGATGCTCTACACCGACACCGGCGAGAGCTGGAAGCTGCGCAGCAACCGCCAGCGCCTAGCCATCGCCAGCGCCGGGATCCTCACCGAGCTGGGCCTGGCCGGACTGTCGACCCTGGGCTGGGCGCTGGCCGATCCCGGTCCGTTCCGCAACGCTCTGCTGTACCTGGCGACCACCAGCTGGGCACTGTCGCTGGCGCTCAACGCCAGTCCGTTCATGCGCTTCGATGGCTACTTCATCTTCTCCGACCTGCTGGACTTCCCCAACCTGCACGAACGCGCCGGCGCCCTCGCACGCACCACGCTGCGGCGCAACCTGCTGGGGCTGGACGAACCCTGGCCGGAGCACTTCCCCACCGGAAAGCGCCGGCTGCTGGTGGCCTTCGCCTTCGGCACCTGGGTGTACCGCCTGCTGCTGTTCCTCGGCATCGCCGTGGCGGTCTACTACTTCTTCTTCAAACTGCTGGGGATCTTCCTGTTCGCCGTGGAAATCAGCTGGTTCATCGTTCAGCCCGTGTGGCGTGAACTCAAGGTCTGGTGGCAGCGTCGCGCGGAAGTGAAGCCGCGGCGCAAGCTGGTGTTCCTCACACTGCTCGGCGCGCTGCTGCTCCTGCTCGCCATCCCCTGGCGCACCCAGGTGCACGCCATGGGCGTCGCCCGCGCAGCGCAGCAGTTGCACGTCTACGCGCCCTTCCCTGCGCTGCTGCGCGACCTGCGCCCCGGCGGCGAAGTGAGCAAGGGCGAGACGCTGGCAGTGATGGAAGAGCCGGACATCGCTGCCAAGGTCGCCGGCAGTGAAGCGAGCATTCGCGGTTACCAGGGCCGCCTGGCCGGCATGCTGGCCGACCCCTCCGGGCTCTCCGAGGACGCCGTCACCCGCCAGCGCCTGGGCGTGGAGTACCAGCAGGCCCGCGCCGCGCGCAACGAGATGGCCCGCCTCAACCTGCAGGCGCCGTTCGCCGGGCGCTGGATGGACGTCAACCCGGACTGGAAACCCGGCCAGTGGATCAATACCCGCGAGCCCATTGGCGTGCTGGTGGACCCGCAGCACTGGCTGGTGGACGCCTACGTCAAGCAGGACGAAGTGCAGCGCCTCACCGACGGCGGCCAGGTGCGCTTCTACCCCGAAGGCATCCCCCATCCGATCGAGGGCCAGGTGGTGCTGATCGGCACCACGCGCATCAGCCAGTTGGAACAACCAATGCTCGCCTCGCGCTACGGCGGCCCGCTGAACGTCAATCCGCAAGGCGAAGCCCTCGTGCCCAACCCAGCGCTGTTCCATGTGCTGGTGAAACTGGACGGCGCCCCGCCGGGCCTGCGCGAGACCCGCGGGCACCTGCAGATCGAAGGCGCACGGCGCAGCTGGCTGGGCGAAGGGTTTACCCGGTTGCTGGCGGTGGCCTTGCGAGAGAGTGGGTTCTAGCGTCTTGTCGCCCTCGGTGCCGGGCGTTGTCGATCGCGGACAGAGTCCGTTCGTACGTTAACGGGAACGACCGAGCTGCCGGCAGGAACGCGCCTGGCGCGCGTTCGCGGGCATGGCCCGCTCCTGCAGGTTGAAGCCCAGCTCACGCCACCTCGCTCTCCACCCCCGCATCCAGGTCCACCAGCAGCTCGATCATCGCCCGCGCCGCCGCCGAAAGGCGGTCGCCGCTACGAGTGACGATGCCGCAGCGGGCCTGGAGGATGTCGACGTTCTGCGGCAGGTTGCGAAAGTGCAGCCGCACCAGCTCCCCGCGTGCCATCGGTTCGCTCAGCGCTTCCTCCACGGCGATGCCGATGGCGTCGGTCTGGCTGACGATGCGCACCAGCGACGCCATGTCCTCGCACTGCACGTTGGTCGTGATATCGATCTTGCCGCTGAGGTTGGCGAGCATCTTCCGCGCACTGGGCGGGATCAGTGTGGCCGCCAGCGGGTAGGCGAACATATCGTTGGTGGAGAGACTCTCCTTGGCCAGCAACGGGTGCCCCTCACGGCAGAAGAACAGCCCGCTGCGCGGCTTCAGCGCGCGGGTCTGGAAATTCGGGTCGGCTTCGAAATGGCGGATGTCGGCGACGAAGAACTCGATCTCCTCGCGGCTCAGGCTGCGCGCCAGGCGCTCCCAATTGTCGACGCCGAACTGGATGTGGATGCGCGGGTAGCGCTGGACGAAGCGCGACACCGCATCGGACACCAGCTTCTGTGCCGGCGCCGGTCCGCTGCCGAAGCGCAGCTCACCCGAGTCCAGCTTGTTCAGCCGGGCTACCGCATGGCTCAGGTTGTTGGCGCCCTGCACCAGGCTCAGCGCGTGCTGCAGTACCACCTGGCCTTCCGGCGTCGGACGCAGGTCCTTGCTGCCACGGTCCACCAGGCGGCACCCCAACTCCTGCTCCAGGCCCTGAATACTGCGGCTGAATGCCGGCTGCGTGATGCCCATGGCGTCGGCCGCGCGAACGAAGCTGCGGTGTTCGTTGAGGGCGATGAAATAGCGGAGTTGGCGCAAATCCATGATGCATTTCCGGCATTGAAAATAGTGGGCAAAGGCATTTGCCGCTGGGTATGCGCTGGTTTTAAATGCAAGCTCTTATTCCGTCAACGAAGAATAAAACAAACATCTATTCTTTTATGAACTAAGAATATAGCTCAGACCAGGAGTCGCCCGATGCCAGCCTTGCACCTCCTTTACTCGCGAATGTGCCTGTCGCGCTGTCGCTGACAGCAAAAGCCGCTTCAACCCCACTGAAAACGTCGTTCGCCACTGCTGCGTGGCGCGGCCCCGTTTTGCCCGCGATTTGCGCTGGCAGATAAGGACACAGCATGACTTTTAGACATTCGCCCTTTCCCTTCAAACGTCACCGGCTGCGCTACGCCATCGTCCTGCTGGCCCTGGGCGGCGCGCTGCCGGTATTCGCCGAAGAAGCCGAGGACGGCGGTAACAGCAGTGACGCCAGCACGCCGGTAAGCGCTGCGCCGGCCAAGGCCGACGCAACCCTGGGCAAGGTCACCGTGACCGCCCGCCGCCGCGAGGAGGACTCGCAGAAAGTGCCCACGCCGATCACCGTGGTCGGCGGCGAAACCCTGGAAACCCAGCGCGTCTACAAGGTGCAGGACCTGCAGCAGATCCTGCCCAGCGTGAACGTCGCCTTCATCCATGCGCGGCAGTCGAGCATCGCGGTGCGCGGCATCGGCAACAACCCGGCCAGCGATGGCCTGGAAGGCAGCGCCGGGGTCTACCTGGACAACGTCTACCTCGGGCGCCCGGGCATGGCGGTGTTCGACCTGCTGGACATCGAGCAGCTGGAGCTGTTGCGCGGCCCGCAGGGCACGCTGTTCGGCAAGAACACCACGGCCGGCGTGCTGAACATCAGCACCCGCGCGCCGACCTTCTCCCCCGAGCGCAGCGTGGAAGTCTCCGGCGGCCAGGACGGCTACTTCCAGGGCAAGGGCACGGTCTCCGGCGCGCTGACCGACACCCTGGCCGGGCGCGTGTCCGCCTACCGCACCCGCGACGACGGCTACATCAAGAACATCCACGACGACAACACCCTCAACGGCGGCGAGCGCCAGGGCATCCGCGGGCAACTGCTGTTCAAGCCCAACGAGGACTTCGACCTGCGCTGGATCAACGACTACAACGAGGAGGACTCCAGCAACGGCAGCATGGTGGTCTACGGCGCCGCCGACCGCTTCTGGCAGCGCGCCGCTGCGGTGGGCGCCTCGCCGATTCGCGATCCGGACCGGCACAAGGTCAACATCAACAGCCGCCAGCACGTCAGCGTGCACCAGGGCGGCAGCTCGGTGGAGGCCAACTGGAACCTCAACGGCGGCTACAAGCTGACCTCCATCAGCGCCTACCGCTACTGGCACTTCACCCCGGCCAACGACGAGCAGCTCAACGTCTCGGCGATCAACAACACCGGCGTGGAAGTCCATGACCGCCAGTTCTCCCAGGAAATCCGCCTCGCCTCGCCCACCGGCGGCTTCTTCGACTACGTGCTGGGCGCCTACGCGTTCAACCAGAACCTGGGCAACAAGACCTTCACCGACTACGGCCCGCTGGCCGACCGCTACCTGCTCGGCACCAACCTGAATGCGCTGAACAACACCTATTCGAAAGCCAACGGCAAGATCGAGACCGACAGCTTCGCGCTGTTCGCCCAGGGCACCTGGCACCTCACCGACAAGCTGGACTTCACCGCCGGCATCCGCGGCACCTACGAGGAGAAGGACGCCAATGTGCAGCGTTTCTCCCCGGTCGGCGGCGCGCCGGTCAGCGGCGTCGGTGCGGTGGTGCGCAACAACCAGCTGGGCGCCTACGACTCGGGCGACCTCAGCCTCTACAGCTTCGCCCCCTCGGCGCTGCTGAGCCTGAGCTACCAGTTCACCGATGAGCTGCTCGGCTATGCGTCGCTGTCCCACGGTGAGAAGTCCGGTGGCGTGAACCTGGCCGTGGCCAGCGCGCCAACCGCGGGCGCGGATTCGCTGCTGGTCGGCCCGGAACGCGCCAACGATGCCGAACTGGGGATCAAGACGACCCTGTTCGACAACCGCCTGCAGCTCAACACCAACATCTTCTGGACCGGCATCCACGGCTACCAGGCGACCACCCTGTACCAGCCGCCGGGCTCGACTCAGCTGGTCTCGGTGCTCTCCAACGCTGGCAGCGTACGCTCGCGCGGCCTGGAGTTCGAAGCCACGGCGCTGCCGATTCGCGGCCTGACGCTGAACGTCAACGGCTCCTACAACGACGTCACCTACCTGTCGTTCAAGGACGCCCCGTGCCCGGCGGAAGTCTCCACTCAACCCAATGCTCCGGCCACCTGCGACCTCACCGGGCAACGCGTGGTCGGCGCCTCGAAGTGGATCGCCAACCTCAACGGCGAGTACGCCTGGAACCTCGACGACGGCATCCGCCCGTACGTGACCGGCAGCTACTCCTACCGCTCCGAGGCCGAGGGCACGCTGGACAACTCCGACCTCTCGAAGATCGACGGCTACGGCCTGGCGAACTTCTCCGTCGGCCTGCGCAAGGACCTCGGTGACGGCCAGCTGGACGCCTCGGTGTGGCTGAAGAACGCCTTCGACAAGGACTACTACCTGGCCGCCTTCGCCAGCATCAACGGCTCCTACACCGCCTCGGTCGGGCAGCCGCGGACCCTGGGCGCCTCGGTTCGCTACGACTTCTGATCCCCATCCGCCGCGCCCGAGCGCGCGGCTCTATTGCCACAGCAAGAGGACGATGAGATGAGCAACGCAGCACACGCTATCCAGCAGGACGCAGTGACCCTCGAAATCCACCCGGTCGCCGGCCGTATCGGCGCCGAGATTCGCGGGGTGACGCTGTCCGGCGAGCTGGACGCCACCACCGTCGACGCCATCCAGGCGGCGCTGGTGAAGCACAAGGTGATCTTCTTCCGCGGCCAGACGCAACTGGACGACCAGGGCCAGGAGGCCTTCGCCCACCTGCTTGGCAAGCCGGTCGCGCACCCCACCGTGCCGGTGCAGGAAGGCACCCATTACCTGCTGGAGCTCGACGGCGCCCAGGGCCGCCGCGCCAATTCCTGGCACACCGACGTGACCTTCGTCGACGCCTATCCCAAGGCCTCGATCCTGCGCAATGTGGTAGCGCCCGATGCCGGTGGCGACACCGTGTGGGCCAACACCGCCACCGCCTATGACGACCTGACGCCGGAGCTCAAGGCACTGGCGGATTCGCTGTGGGCGGTGCACAGCAACGAGTACGACTACGCCAGCGTGCGCCCGAACGTCGACCCGGCGCGCCTGGAGGAGTACCGCAGGATCTTCACCTCCACTGTCTACGAGACCGAGCACCCGGTGGTGCGCGTGCACCCGGTCAGCGGCGAGAAAACGCTGTTGCTGGGGCATTTCGTCAAGCGTCTGAAGGGCCTCTCGCAGCATGACTCGGCGCACCTGTTCGCGGTGCTGCAGGGCCACGTCACCCGGCTGGAGAACACCGTGCGCTGGCGCTGGCAGCCGGGCGACGTGGCCATCTGGGACAACCGTGCGACCCAGCACTATGCCGTGGACGACTACGGCACCCAGCCGCGCATCGTGCGCCGCGTCACCCTCGAAGGCGATGTGCCGGTGGGTATCGACGGGCAGCGCAGCCGGACGATCAAGAAGGTTTGAAGGTCCTCTGCCGCCGAACCCTCTACCCAGCCCTCTCCCTGAAGGGAGAGGGAGTATCCGATTGAAGCGTACTTCCCGTGCAGTCCTGCTACCTCGGGTTCAGAACTGCCACTTGGTTTCGCCTGGCACCGATCCAGTCCCCTCTCCCTTCAGGGAGAGGGTTAGGGAGAGGGCCGCCCATGCCTGAACGGAGCACTGCAAGATGACCCAATCCGCCCTCAAACAGCCCACCGCCGAACCCTTCGCCATCGTTCCCCTCGACGCCCCGCTGGGCGCCGAAGTCCGCGGCCTCGACGCCCGCGAGCCGCTGACGCCGGAACAGATCCTGGCGATCAAGCAGGCCCACCGCGAGCACCACATCCTGATCTTCAAGGACCAGCAGCTCGACGATCAGCAGTACCTGCGCTTCGCCACCCTGTTCGGCGCGGTGTTCCAGCCGCCGGCCGATGTGCCGGTGCTGTCCTCCAGCGCCGACGGCAAGGCCCCGGACATCGTCAAGGTGGCCAACACCGAGGACGGCGAGCTGGGCAACTTCGCCCTGCCGGCCCACGTCGACCACCAGTGGACGCCGGTGCCCTCGTCCGGCTCCTTCCTCTACGCGCTGGAGGTGCCAAAGTCCGGCGGTGAAACCCTGTTCACCAACCTCGCCCGCGCCTACGAGACGCTGGATGAGGCAACCCGCAACGAAATCGATCCGCTGCGCCTGATCAATTACAACCCGTTCATCCGCCTGAAGAACGGCGGCTACAACGGCACCTTCGTGCGCTACCGCACGCCGGACATCGAGCCCATCCAGGGCACCGAACACCCGCTGGTGCGCACCCATCCGGAGAACGGCAAGCGCGTGCTGTTCCTCTCCATACATACCGAAGTGGAGATTCCCGGCGCCGAGCCGCAACAGGGCGCCGCGCTGGTGGAGAAACTGCGTGAACACCTGCAGAAACCCGAGCTGATCTACAGCCACGCGTGGTCGGTCGGCGACATCGTCTGGTGGGACAACCAGGCCGTGCTGCATGGCCGCAACGCCTTCCCGGCCAGCGAGAAACGCCGTCTGAAGCGCATCAGCCTGTCCGGCAGCCGGCCGTTCTGATGCTCACGCAGGAGCGGACTCCGCCCGCGATGGTTTCCCGGCCGCTCAGGGTGCCGGCCCCGTTTCGCGAGCAAGCTCGCTCCTACGAAGAGCCGCGTAGGGCGCATAACCTGGAACGGGTTATCTGCCGTCACATCTGCGGCGGATGGCGCTGACGCGTTATGCGCCCTGCGGAATGGAAATTTCTTCGCCAGGGATTTCCCCTCACCCCAACCCTCTCCCGGAGGGAGAGGGAGCAGCCCGTGCAGGCTGATGCCATGGTGTCCCCCTGCACCGAACGGTCCCCTCTCCCGCATGCGGGAGAGGGTTAGGGTGAGGGGCTTTTGATCCTGTAGCCGCAATCGCCCGAAAAGCGCTGGATAAAACGATCTCTATGCTTATGCGAAATCGTTGCTTGTCCTGAATCAGCTATTCCTTTTATAGTTTCGCCAACTCGTCATAACAAGTTATGAACTATGGCCGAACTACTCCCCCTCTCTCCCGTTCCCCTCTACAGCCAGCTCAAGGAAGTGCTGCGCACGCGCATCCTCGACGGCACCTATCCGTCGCTCAGCCGCATGCCTTCCGAGGCCGAGCTGGGCAAGGCCTTCGAGGTCAGCCGGATCACCGTGCGCCAGGCGCTGGGCGACCTGCAGAAGGAAGGGCTGATCTTCAAGATCCACGGCAAGGGCACCTTCGTCGCCAAGCCCAAGGCGTTCCAGAACGTCAGCACCCTGCAAGGCCTGGGCGAATCCATGACCCAGCGCGGCTACGAAGTGATCAACCGGCTGCGCAGCTTCAAGACCGTGCCGGCCAATGCTCAGGTCGCTGCCCGCCTGCAGGTCGCCGAGGGCGACAACGTGGTGCAGATCAAGCGCGCCCGCCTGGTCAACCGCGAGCTGGTGTCGCTGGAGATCACCTGGCTGCCCGAGCACGTTGGCAAGCGCCTGGAGAAGGCCGACCTGGTCAGCCGCGACATCTTCCTGATCCTCGAGAACGACTGCGCCCTGCCCCTGGGCCACGCCGATCTCGCCATCGACGCCATCCTCGCCGACGCCGAACTGGCCCGCGCGCTGGAGGTGGAAGAAGGCTCGCCGGTGATGCGCATCGAGCGCCTCACCCATACCGCCGATGGCGCCCCGCTGGACTACGAACACCTCTACTACCGCGGCGACGCCTTCCAGTACCGCCTGCGCATCGACCGCCACAAGGGACAGCATCAATGAGTCAGTTCGACCTCTCCCAGATTCCCGAGGACAAGGAACTCGCCTACGACATCGTGGTGATCGGCGGCGGCACCGCCGGCCCGATGGCCGCGATCAAGGCCAAGGAAGCCAACCGCGAACTGCGCGTGCTGCTGGTGGACAAGGCCAACGTCAAGCGCAGCGGCGCTATCAGCATGGGCATGGATGGCTTGAACAACGCGATCATCCCCGGTCACGCCACGCCCGAGCAGTACACCAAGGAAATCACCGTCGCCAACGACGGCATCGTCAACCAGGCGGCGGTCTACGCCTACGCCACCCACAGCTTCGAGACCCTGCAGCAGCTGGACCGCTGGGGCGTGAAGTTCGAGAAGGACGAGGTCGGCGACTACGCGGTGAAGAAGGTCCACCACATGGGCGCCTACGTGCTGCCGATGCCCGAGGGCCACGACATCAAGAAGGTGCTGTACCGCCAGCTCAAGCGCGCACGCATCGAGATCACCAACCGCCTGGTGGTCACCCGCCTGCTCACCGACGCGGAGGGCGCGGTCAACGGCCTGCTCGGCTTCGACTGCCGCACCGCACAGTTCCAGGTGATCCGCGCCAAGGCCGTGGTGCTCGCTTGCGGCGCGGCCGGTCGCCTGGGCCTACCCTCCTCCGGCTACCTGATGGGCACCTACGAGAACCCCACCAACGCCGGTGACGGCTACGCCATGGCCTACCACGCCGGGGCGGAGCTTGCGAACCTGGAGTGCTTCCAGATCAACCCGCTGATCAAGGACTACAACGGCCCGGCCTGCGCCTACGTCACCGGCCCGCTGGGCGGCTACACCGCCAACAGCAAGGGCGAGCGCTTCATCGAGTGCGACTACTGGAGCGGCCAGATGATGTGGGAGTTCCACCAGGAACTCGAAGGCGGCAACGGCCCGGTGTTCCTCAAGCTCGACCACCTGGCCGAGGAAACCATCCAGACCATCGAGGACATCCTCCACAGCAACGAACGCCCCAGCCGTGGCCAATTCCATGCCGGGCGCGGCACCGACTATCGCCAGCAGATGGTGGAGATGCACATCTCCGAAATCGGCTTCTGCTCCGGCCACTCGGCCTCGGGCGTGTGGGTCAACGAGAAGGCGGAGACCAGCGTGAAGGGCCTGTACTCGGCCGGCGACATGGCCGCCGTGCCGCACAACTACATGCTCGGCGCCTTCACCTATGGCTGGTTCGCCGGTGCCAACGCCGCGCAGTACGTAGCCGGGCGCGCGTTCAGCGACATCGATTCGGCCCAGGTCGAGCGCGAGCGTGAACGCGTTTTCGCCCCGCTCAAGCGCGAGCACGGCCTGCCCCCGGCGCAGGTCGAGTACAAGCTGCGGCGGATGGTCAACGACTACCTGCAGCCGCCCAAGGTGACGAAGAAGATGGAGATCGGCCTGCAGCGCTTTGCCGAGATCGCCCACGACCTCGACCAGCTCAAGGCCAGCAACCCCCACGAGCTGATGCGTGCCATGGAAGTCAGCGTGATCCGCGACTGCGCCGAGATGGCCGCCCGCGCCTCGCTGTTCCGCACCGAGAGCCGCTGGGGCCTGTACCACCACCGTGTCGACTACCCGCTGCGCAACGACGCCGAGTGGTTCTGCCATGCCCACCTGAAAAAGGACGAGGACGGCGCCATGACCAGCTTCAAGAAACCCATCGAGCCCTACGTGATCGCGCTGGATGAGGATGAGCAGCAGGCTTACGAGAAGCTGCGGGTGAAGAGCGAGGCGGCTTGATGACTTCCGGCTGGCCGAAGAGCCCCTCTCCCCCCGCCCTCTCCCGCAAGCGATAGAGGGAGCTGTCCGGTGCGAGCGGTAACCACGGAGCCAGCTGGTGAGCACAGTAATGCCCGCAACACCAAAAGATCCATCCGGCGAGATCATCGCTATCCGCCGGCACGATCAAGCCCCCTCTCCCTTCAGGGAGAGGGCTGGGGAGAGGGTAACGAGCCACCGCGCCGAACCCACGACCTGAACAACCAGCCCGCCGCCACGACGGCCGGCAAGCAACACGATGAGGACCGCGTGCCATGGCCTACCAGCCCCAGGAAATCTTCTTCCGCTCCAGCGCCCCGGTGACGGTGGACGAGGACAAGTGCATCGCCGACAAGGGCTGCACCGTCTGCGTCGAGGTCTGTCCAATGGACCTGCTGGCAATCAACCCCGCCACCCAGAAGGCCTACATGGCCTTCGACGAATGCTGGTACTGCATGCCCTGCGAGAAGGACTGCCCGACCGGCGCGGTAAAGGTCGAGATTCCGTACCTGCTGCGCTGAATCGCACCGCCGCTCCTACGAAAGCCATATAAGAAACGCCATCCGGCCCCACTGCCGGACGCCTGATGCACCGCCCCTCGTTTCCCACCGCAAGGCCTGCGGCGGAGACGATTCCAACACTCATGATTCGAGGGGAACACCCATGACCTTGCGCACCACCCTGGCCGGCCTCGCGCTGGCCATTGCCAGCATCGCTGCCCACGGCGAAACCATCCGCGTCGCCATCGGCACCCAGGACACCACCATCAACTGCGCCGCCGGCGGCCTGCTGATCCGCGAACTCGGCCTGCTCGACAAGTACCTGCCCCACGACGGCGCGTACAAGGACGCGCAGTACGACGTGCAGTGGAAGAACTTCACCAGCGGCGCGCCGCTGACCAACGAGATGCTCGCCGGCAAGCTCGACTTCGGCGCCATGGCCGACTTCCCCGGCTCGCTCAACGGCGTCGCCCACGAGGCCGCCGGCAAGCGCAGCCTGTTCATCAGCGTGCTCTCGGGCAGCATCGACGGCAGCGGCAACGGCATCGTCGTGCCCGCCTCGTCCAAGGTGCAGTCACTGGCCGAACTCAAGGGCCAGACCATCTCCGTGCCCTTCGCCTCCACCGCCCACGGCCTGCTGCTGCGCGCCATCGCCGCCCAGGGCTGGGACCCGGAGAAGGACGTCACCATCATCGCGCAGCCACCGGAAGTCGCCGGCTCCGCCCTGCAGGCCAACAAGATCGCCGCCCACGCCGATTTCGTGCCCTTCGCCGAACTGTTCGAAAGCCGTGGCATCGCCCGCAAGATCTACGACGGTTCCCAGGCCAAGGCACCGACCTTCCACGGCACGCTGGTGGAAGCCGACTACGCGCAGCAGTACCCGGAAATCGTCGAGGCCTACCTGCGCGCCACCTACGAGGCCAACCAGCTGCTGGCGCAGGACCCGGAGAAGTACAGCGAGCTGATCGAGAAAGTCGCCGGTATTCCCGCCGAGGTGAACTACCTGTTCCACGGCCCGCTCGGCCTGCAGACCCGCGACCTGACCTGGAAGCCGGAATACCGTCAGGCCGTGGCCACCGCCATCGATACCCTGAAGCTGCTGAAGAAGGCCGACCGCGGGCTGAACGTCGAACAGTTCGTCGACGACCGCTATATCCGCGCCGCCTTCCAGGCTTCCGGCGCTGACTACGATCAGGCACTGAAGAACTACGCGCAGCAACCGCTGCTGGGCAATGACGCGCTGACCCACCAACCGATCAGCGATACCCGCAAGGTCGCGCAGATCTGGGTCCGCGGCGAGCCGAAGGTGCGCAGCTATGCGACCGCCCAGGAGGCGCTGGGACAACTCGCCGAACTGAAGAAGCAAGGCAAGGACATCCGCGCGGTGTATGCCCAGGCCAGCGACAGCGGCATCAAGCTGCTCGCCGGGCAGGCCTGGTTCGTACGGGGCAAGGACGGCGCGCTGGATGCCTTCCTGCTGCGTGAACAGGCCGATGCCTTCGCCCGCCAGCACGGCGGTGAGGTCGCCGACTTTGCCGCCGCCAGCCAGCAGGCCGTGGCCAGCCGCTGAACCGAAAGCCAGTCCCGGCGAGCGCCGGGGCTGGCGGAGACAAGTCGATGAACACCCTCACCCTTACCCGCTGGAGCCTGCGCCTGGCCTCGCTGCTGGCCTGCCTCGTGCTCTGGCAGGTGCTCAGCGCGCGCCACGTCAACCTCGGCGTGGTCACCTTCGCCAACGTGCCCGGCCCGCGCGACGTGCTCGACGCCGCCTGGAGCCTCGCCCAATCGAGCAAGCTCGGCCGTCACCTGGGCAGCAGCCTGCTGCGCGTGCTCGCCGGCTACCTGCTGGCGGCCTTCGCCGGCATCCTCCTCGGGTTGGTCATCGGCCGGGGCCGCTGGGCGCGCGACAGCCTGCTGCCGCCGCTGGAAGTGCTGCGGCCGATCCCGGCGGTGGCGTGGATTCCGCTGGCGATCCTGATGTTCCCCAGCTCCGAGCTGTCGATGATCTTCATCACCTTCACCGGCGCGCTGTTTCCCATCCTGCTCAACACCATCCACGGCGTTGAAGCGGTCGACCCTCGCCTGCTCGCCTCCGCCCGCAGCCTCGGTGCCGGCCGCCTGGCACTGCTGCGCGAGGTGGTGCTGCCGAGCGCCGCGCCGAGCATCGTCACCGGCCTGGCCATCGGCATGGGCACCTCGTGGTTCTGCCTGGTGACCGCCGAGATGATCTCCGGGCAATGGGGCATCGGCTACTACACCTGGGAGTCCTACACCTTGCAGAACTACCCCGACATCGTCGTCGGCATGCTGCTGATCGGCGTGCTCGGCATGGCCAGCAGCCTGCTGGTGCGCCAGCTCGGCGCCCTGGTCACGCCCTGGCAGCGTCAGGCCGGAGGCAAGCCATGACCTTGCCCGCCAGTGCACCGGGACGCGTGCGCGTCGACGGCCTGTCGATCCACCTGGGCAGCGGCCGCGACGCCTTCGAAGCCGTGCAATCCCTGAGTTTCTCCATCGAGCCCGGCGAATTCGTCTGCGTGCTCGGCCCCTCCGGCTGCGGCAAGTCCACCCTGCTCGGTGCGCTGGCCGGACACCTGACGCCCAGCGCAGGCCAGCTCGACGTGGATGGCCTCGCCGTCGCCGGCCCGTCGCCCGAACGCGGCATGGTGTTCCAGCACCACACCCTGCTGCCCTGGCGGCGCGTTCGTGACAACGTCGCCTTCGGCCTGAAGATGCGCGGCGTGCCCCGCGCCGAGCGCCACCGGCAAGCGGACGAGATGCTCCAGCTGGTGGGCCTGAACGGCTTCGCCGGGCGCTGGCCGTCGCAGCTCTCCGGTGGCATGCAGCAGCGCGTGGAAATCGCCCGCGTGCTGATCAACCAGCCGCGCCTGCTGCTGATGGACGAACCCTTTGGCGCCCTCGACGCGCAGACGCGGATGATGATGCAGGAGCTGCTGCTGGAAATCTGGACGCGCCTGCACACCAGCGTGCTGTTCATCACCCACGACATCGACGAGGCGCTGTTCCTCGCCGACCGCATCCTGGTGATGAGCCCGCGCCCCGGACGCATCCTCGAAGACATCCGTCTCGACTTCCCGCGCCCGCGCCACGCCGACCTGCTGACCAGCCCGGAATTCTCCCGGCTCAAGCGTCACTGCCTGGAACTGCTGCGCCACGAAGACGGCCGCCAGTTGCCACGCCTGACGCCACTGGGCCTGCCCACTCCCCAACGGATACCGCGATTCGCCATATGACTGCCTTCAATCCCTCACCCGACATCAGCACCGATAACCCCGACATTCTCGACCTGCAACCGCGCCTGCAGGACGCCGACGCTGGCGTGCGGCGCATTGCCCTGATCGAGCTCGCCGACCTGGAAGAACCCGACGCCCTGCCCTGGCTCGCCCACGCACTGAACCATGACGCCGCCGCCAGCGTTCGCGCCGAGGCCGCGCGCCTGCTGGAAGCCTGGGAAGAACCGGACGTGGTGGACGCCCTCTGCCAGGCCCTGGCCGACCGCGACGACGACGTTCGCGAAGCCGCCGCCCAGAGCCTGAGCGAGCTGAAAACCGCCGAGGCCGGCGTGCGCCTGCTGCCCTGGGCAAGCCATGCCGACATCTTTGTCCGCCGCAGCGCCCTGCGTGCCCTGCGCGAACTGCGCCTGGAAGCGGCAGCCGCCCCGGCACTGACTGCACTGGAGGACCCGGATGCCGGCGTGCGTCGCGAAGCCGTGGGCATCCTGGGCTGGCTCAAGCGCACCGACGCCCTGCCATACCTGGCGCGCCTGACCCGCGACGATCCCGACGCCGAAGTCCGCCGCGCCGCGGCCGGCGCCCTCGGCCTGGCCATCGACGCCAGCGTGCTGCCGGCCTTGCAGGCGGCACTGGCCGACCCGGCCTGGCAGGTACGTGAGGAAGCTGCCGGCACTCTCGGCAAGCTGGCCCTGCCGGACGCCGGCGATGCCCTGGTCGCCGCCCTGGAAGACGACTTCTGGCAGGTCCGCCTGCGCGCCGCGCGCTCGCTCGGCAGGCTGCGCTACCTGCCAGCGCTGGACGGCCTGAAGGGCGTTCTCGGCCATGGCATCAGCAACCTGCGCAAGGAGGCCGCGCTGGCCCTGGGCGAACTGGGCAGCGGCGACGCCATCGACGCACTGCGCAACGCCGAACACGACGGCGACCCGGAAGTCCGCAAGGCCGTGCGCATCGCCCTGACCCAGTTGGGCCAGACGACATGAACACGCCAGTCGCGCTGCACCGCTCCAGCACCGACCGCGAGCTGCGCATCCGCTGGGACGATGGTGTCGAACAGTGCATCGCCTTCACCCGCCTGCGCGGCGCCTGCCCCTGCTCCCAGTGCCGGGCGGCGCGGCTGCAGGGGCGCATCGACCTGGTTTCCGCCGGCGTCGTCCTGCAACAACTCAACCTGCAGGGGTACGGCGTGCAACTGGTATTCGACGATGGCCACGACCGCGGCATCTATCCCTGGGCATACCTGCGTGAGCTGGGGCGCCAGGTACTCAGCTGATCGCGCGGGCCAGGTGCTCCAGCACGCGCTCGACGGCGCGCTCCAGGCATCCCTTGAAGAAGTGGTCGGCTCCGGCGTACAGGACCACTTCGCGCTGCGCCGGACGAGCCCAGTCGAGCAGGTTGGTCAGCGGCGCCATCTCGTCCGCCTCGCCGTGCAGCAGCAGGCAATCGGCAGGCAACTCCTGCGCTTCATAGTCGCGGCCACCGGGGACAGCGCCCACCGGCAAGCCCATCAGGGCGAGGGCATCGGCGGGCGGTGACAGTTCGCTGGTCACGCGGGCAAACACATAGGCACCGAAGGAAAAGCCCACCAGCGCCAACGGCAGGCCCGGATACTCGCGACGCACGTGTGCGATCACGGCCAGCATGTCCTGCGCTTCGCCGACACCGTCGGCGTACTGGCCTTCGCTGCCCTCCACACCACGAAAGCTCGGCCGCACGGTCAGCCAACCGGCGCGACAGAGGGCACGCGACAGGGTGAGTGGCACGCGGTGCTTCGGGCTGCCGCCGAGCAGCGGCTGCGGGTGGCTGATCAGCACGATGCCTTTCGCCGGCACGCCCGGCTGGTCGATCAG
Organism: Pseudomonas sp. BB438; assembly: GCF_057180225.1. Lineage (NCBI taxonomy): Bacteria > Pseudomonadati > Pseudomonadota > Gammaproteobacteria > Pseudomonadales > Pseudomonadaceae > Pseudomonas > Pseudomonas sp. BB438. Next base: position 3,099,049 of record NZ_CM170001.1, on the reverse strand, counting down.
CAACTGCAACTTGCCGACGGGGCCATCGATCAGGTGCGTGCGGCGCTCTTCTTCGGACATCGGCTCTTCTCGCGGAACGGGACGGAGCGCCGATTGTAGCGCCCCGCCCCGTCTCCGGGACCTACAGGATGGACAGCGGGTAGTCGACGATCAGGCGGAACTCGTTGACGTCGCCTTCTACCTGGTCGGCGTTGCCGCGGTGGATCGCTTCGCGCAGACGGAAGGACAGGTCCTTCGCCGGCCCGGACTGCACTATGTACTTGGCTTCCAGGTTGGTCTCGTGATGCTTGCCGTCCTCGCCGTAGCCATAGCCGCGGTACTGGCTGTCAGCGGCCATTTTCGTGCCATCGATGCCATGGCCGTTGACATAGCGGGCCATGAAGCTGAGGCCGGGGATGCCGTAGGTGGCCATCGCCAGGTCATAGCGCAGTTGCCAGGACTTCTCTTCCGGACCGTTGAAGTCCGAGTACTGGACGGAGTTGGCGAGGAAGATCGAATCGCCGGTATCGCCGGGGCCGTTGACGCCGAAGGCCACATAGTCGAACGGTGTATCGCCGTGGACCTTCTGGTAAGCCAGCGTCAGGGTGTGCGCCGTGAGGAAGGTATACGCGGCGGCGGCAGACCAGGTGGTGTTGCTGATTTCGCCGGCCTTGGCGCTGCCGTCGTCGTTGGTGCGGTAGATGTTGAAGTCGAGGTTCAGCGACTGGTCGTCCGCCAGCGGCAGCGTGTAGTTGGCGTTGCCGTAGTACTGGCGCCACACGTCTTCGAGCTTGGAGGCATAGAGCGAGAAGTTCAGCGCATCGTTGACCGCGTACTTGCCCCCCACATAGTCGATGCTGCTGGCCTCGACGTTGGCGTAGGACGCCCAGATGCCATGGTCGCCATTGGTGGTCACCGGGCCGTTGCCGCCGGTGAAGTGGCCGCCGTCCAGGTCCAGTCCCTCGATCTCGCTGCTCAGCACGTTGAAGCCCGTGGCGGTCTGCGGGAACAGGCGCGTGCCGCCAGCAGCGAACACCGGCGCGGTGGGCTGCAGGTCACCCCAGCGCAGCTCGGTCTTCGAGACGCGCAGCTTCACGGCGCCGCCGGCGCGGCCGTACTCGCTTTCCGGCGAGTCGTTCTCGCGCACGGGCAGGTTGCCGGTGCCGGAGGTGCCGGCACCGCCATCCAGGCGGATGCCCCAGTTGCCGAAGGCCTCGACGCCGAAGCCAACGGTGCCCTGGGTGAAGCCGGAGCTGTAGTTCAGCGTGAAGCCCTGGGTCCAGTCCTTGCGGTCCCGGTCACCGGACTTGCGGTCGCTGTTGTAGTAGTAGTTGCGCATCAGCAGCGAGGCGCTGCTGCCTTCGATGAAGCCGGTGGCCTCGGACTGGTCGGAAACCGCGGCGGCGTGCGCGAGCTGGAACGGAATGCCGGCGACGATGGCGCCGAGCATTGAAAGACGGAAAGCGTACATCTTCTACCCCTTTGTTGGACTTGTCTTGGCAGGTATATCGATTGAATCGTGAACAACTTTCTTATGTATCCCCGCCATAGGCAGAGCGAGCGAAGAGATAACAATCCGCCGCTTCGCTCTCCAACCAGCCTTGTCGATAGTTGATATCGAGACGAATGATTCAGCATTTGCCGCCATCGCCATTAAGCTTGCGCCCCGATGAAGAACATGAGTCCCGGATGCCCGCTCCAGAGCGTCCGGCCGATTGCTCCACTTCATCATCCTTTGGTTTGGCCGCCTCCCCAGGCGGCCTTTTTTTGCCTATTGAAACGTGATCGGTGCACCTTTCCCGGCCCATTCCCGGATAAATACCCAGTCGATTTACAGCTTCATTGGCCATTAGGTTCAGAGCAACTTCCGCTGAACTTTCCAATTCAAGTTTCCAGGTAATTCGCGCAGGATCGGGCAACTTCCGCAACGGCGGGAATTCACCTCCGCATGCCATTCATCCCCTGCCCCATTCCTGCCTCGATGACTCACTTGCGCAAAGCAAGTGACCCGATTAGATTACAGTCATAATCTTTCAATCCATGCCTTGCCTGACAGCCTCCCAGGCCCATGGCAAGGCGCCCAAATTGAATGATGACCTTAATTAAAAGAGGTGGTGACATGCGCAGATCCAGCTTCGAACACCTGCCCTGCCCCGTGGCCCAGGCGCTGGACCTGATCGGCGACAGCTGGAATGTGCTGATCCTGCGCGAGGCCTTCTACGGCTCCACGCGCTTCGACCAGTTCCTCGCACGATTGGGCATCGCCAGCAACGTGCTCACCCGCCGTCTGCGCGCCCTGGTGGACAGCGGTCTGCTGCAGCGTCGCCAGTACAACGACCACCCACCCCGCTTCGACTACCTGCTCACCGAACGTGGCCGCGACCTGCGGCCGGTACTGCTGACGCTGCTGCAATGGGGCAAGCGCCACGCCGGCATGGCCAGCGCCGCCGAACTGGTGGACACCCGCAGCGGCCGCCCGGTGCGCATCGCCCTGGTGGACGCCGACAGCGGTGAGCCCATCGGCCCGCACCACCAGATCCACCGCCGCGAGGGCGAACGACTCGTCCCCGTATTCCCGCACGCCAATCCCCACACCATTCCCCACGCCGATCACGCCTGAGCGAGGCCGCCATGAACCAGCCCGTCACCCTTCCCGCCACGCCAACCGCCGACACGGCCAAACCCGGGTCCCGCAAGGCCCTCAAGCTCGCCGTCACCGCCGCGGCCATCCTGGGCGCAGGCGCCTACGCCGGGCACTGGTGGCTCGACGGACGCTTCCTGGAGAAGACCGACGATGCCTACGTCGGCGGCAACGTCACCGTCATCAGCCCGCGCGTGGCCGGCTACATCGCCGAGCTGAACGTGAGTGACAACCAGATGGTGCATGCGGGCGACCTGCTCGCGCGCATCGACGACCGGGACTACCGCGCCGCCCTGGCCAAGGCCGAAGGCGCAGTGCATGCCGAGGAAGCCGCACTGGCCAACGTCGACGCACAGGCGTCGCTGCAGGACGCGCTGATCCACCAGAGCCAGGCGGAGATCGATGCAGCCGCCGCCGAAGAAGTGCGTACCCGCGACGATCAGCGCCGCTATGCGACCCTGGTGCGGACCAACGCGGTCTCTGTTGAGGCCGCGCAACGCGCCGACGCCAGCTTCAAATCCGCCCGCGCCAACAGCGACAAGGCCCGTGCCAGCCTGCTCGCCTCACGCCGCCAGCTGGACGTGATCCATAGCCAGCGGCAGCAGGCCCAGGCCGCCCTCGAACAGGCCGTTGCCGCCCGTGACCTGGCGCGCCTGGACCTCAGCTACACCGAGCTGCGCGCGCCGGTGGACGGCTACATCGGCAACCGACGCGCAAGGGTCGGCAGCTACGTCGCCGCGGGCACCCAGTTGCTCGCCGTGGTGCCCGCGCAGGGCCTGTGGGTGGACGCCAATTTCAAGGAAGACCAGCTGGCACGCATGCAGCCCGGCCAGGCGGTGACCATCGAGGCCGACATCCTGCCCGGCAAGGTCTTCCACGGCCACCTGGACAGCCTCGCCCCGGCCACCGGCGCGCAGTTCAGCATCCTCCCGCCAGAGAATGCCACCGGTAACTTCACCAAGATCGTCCAGCGCGTGCCGGTGCGCGTACACCTGGACGACGCCGACGGCCGCCTCGGCAACCTTCGTCCCGGCCTTTCCGTGCTGGTGGAAGTGGACACCCGCGCCCATGACCACGGCGACGCCGAACAGCGTGTTGCCCAGGGCACGCGGCCGTGAGCCTCGCCCGCAGTACCTTCTGGAGCAGCGAGGTGGTGCCGGTGGCAAGCCTCTCCACCGTCCGCAAGGTCATTGCCTTCGCCTGCATGTGCCTGGGCATGTTCATCGCCCTGCTGGACATCCAGATCGTCTCCGCCTCGCTGCGCGACATCGGCGGCGGGCTATCGGCCGGTGCCGACGAGCTGGCGTGGGTGCAGACCAGCTACCTGATCGCCGAGATCATCGTCATCCCGCTGTCGGGCTGGCTGTCCAAGGTACTCTCCACACGCTGGCTGTTCGCCGCCTCGGCGCTGGGCTTCACCCTCACCAGCCTGCTCTGCGCCATGGCCTGGAACATCCAGAGCATGATCGCCTTCCGCGCGCTGCAGGGCTTTCTCGGCGGCTCAATGATCCCCATGGTGTTCACCACCGGCTTCCTCTACTTCGACGGCAAGCAGCGGGTGATCGTCGCTGCCACCATCGGCGCCATCGCCTCCCTCGCACCGACCCTCGGGCCGGTGGTCGGCGGCTGGATCACCGATATTTCCTCCTGGCCCTGGCTGTTCTACATCAACCTGGTGCCGGGGCTGTTCGTCGCCATCGTGGTGCCGATCATGGTGCGCATCGACAAGCCGGACCTGTCGCTGCTCAAGGGCGCCGACTACCCGGCGATCCTGCTGATGGCGCTGTTCCTCGGCTGTTTGGAGTACACCCTGGAGGAAGGCCCGCGCTGGAACTGGTTCAGCGACGACACCATCGTCGCCACCGCGTGGATTTCCGGCCTGTGCGGTGTCGCATTCCTTTACCGCAGCCTGACCGCCACGCACCCCATCGTCGATCTTCGCGCCCTCAAGGAACGCAATTTCGCCCTCGGCTGCCTGTTCAGTTTCGTCACTGGCATCGGCATCTTCGCCACCATCTACCTTACGCCGCTGTTCCTCGGCCGCGTGCGCGGCTACGGCGCGCTGGACATCGGCCTGGCGATATTCTCCACCGGCATCTTCCAGATCATGAGCATCCCGCTCTACGCCGCCCTCGCCAAGCGCGTCGACCTGCGCTGGATACTGCTGCTGGGGATGGTGATGTTCACCCTGTCCATGTATGAGTTCGCCCCGCTGACCCACGACTGGGGCGCAGCGCAGCTGATGTTCCCGCAGGCCCTGCGCGGCATGGCCCAGCAGTTCTGCGTGGCGCCTACCGTGACGCTGGCGTTGGGCTCACTGCCGCCGGAGCGCCTGAAGCTGGCCTCCGGGCTGTTCAACCTGATGCGCAACCTGGGCGGCGCCATCGGCATCGCTGCCTGCGCCACGGTGCTCAACGACCGCGCCAACCTGCACTTCCTGCGTCTGGCTGAACACCTGAACAGCAGCAACGAGGCGCTCAACCACTGGCTGGCGCCGTCCCTGGAGCTCAATGGCGAACCGTCCCAACAGGCGCTGAAACACCTCTGGGACCTGACCTGGCGCGAGGCGCAGACGCTGACCTTCGCCGATGCCTTCCTGCTGGTCGGCGCGTGCTTCGCGGTGACGTTGCTGCTAGTGCCGCTGATGCGCAGAATCGCCCCGCCCACGCAGCCCAGCGCGGACAGTCATTGAGCCGCGAGGATTTCCTCGAGAAAGGCGACGAACACACGGATGCGGCTGGAGTCGCGCAGGCTCGGCGGATACAGGGCGTTGATGCTGCTCACCGTGCTGCCGGGGTAGGTCCTGTAGTCCGGCAGCACGCGCTGGAGCCGCCCGCCGCGCACATCTGCGGCGACCAGCCAATCGGAGAGCAACGCGATGCCGCCGCCGGCCAGCGCGGTTTCCCGAAGAACATCTGCGTTGTTGCTCTGCAGCCGCCCCTGTACGTTGAGCGCCCAGGTCTCCTGGCCGTCGCTACAGGTCCAGGTCGAATGCGGGCCGCCATAGTCGAAGCGCAGGCAAGGGTGCTCCATCAGCTCCAGCGGATGGCTGGGCGTACCGGCGCGCTGCAGGTAGTCGGGGCTCGCCACCAGCCAGCGGTCGAACTGGCCGATCGGCCGACTGATGATGTCGTCGCTGATCAGCGTCGCGCCCAGGCGCACGGACAAATCGATCTGCTGCCTGGGCAGGTCGACCAGTTGGTCGTTCAGCGACAGGCTGATCTCCAGCTCCGGATACTGCGCCAGCAGCCGCCCCAGGTGCGGGGCGATGACCCGCCGGCCGAACTCCACCGGTACGCTGACCCGCAAGCGCCCTTTCGCTTCGCGGCCGCGGTCGCTGACCAGGCCATCGGCAGCCACCAGCGCCTCGAGGATTTCCACGGCCTTGTCGTAGTAGGCCTGTCCGGCCAGGGTGGGGCTGCTGTGGCGGGTGGTGCGGTTGAGCAGCGTAGCGCCCAGTTCCGCTTCCAGGGCCGCCACCTGGCGGGTCACCGAGGACGTCGCCACGCCGAGCTTGCGGGCCGCCGCCGAATAGCCGCCGCAACGGACGGTCTCGACGAACATCGACAGGGCCTGCAGTTTGTCCATGGCGGAACTCCGGGAGCGGGAAATCCCGGAGTGTACCCAATCACCTCCGCGCTCGCCTTGCACGCCTGTGCTCTCAGGCGCGGCTCTCGCCACGCAGCAGGAAGAGCAAGGTGGCGATGGTCGGGATCACCGCCGCGCCGATCGCGAACGGCGTCCAGCTGATCGCTTCGTACAGCGGGCTGGCAACCAGCGAACCCAGTGCGCCGCCCACGAAGATGCTGGTCATGTACACCGCGTTCAGGCGCGCACGGCTGTGCGGGTCGAGGGCATACACCTCGCGCTGGCCGAGCACCATGTTCAGCTGCACGGCAAAATCCAGCAGCACCGCGCACACCACCAGCCACAGGAACCCCGCACCGGGCAACGCCCCGAGCAGCAGCGAGAACGGCGCCAGCAGCAACGCGACCAGGGTGCCCCTGACGGTGTGCCCGGCGTCCGCCAGCCGCCCGGCGATGGGCGCGGCAACGGCACCGACCGCGCCGACCAGGGCGAACAGCGCAACCTGGGTCTGGCTGAAGCCGTGATGGCGGATCAGTTCGATGGGCGCGATGGTCCAGAAGGCGCTGAACGCGGCGAACAGCAGGCCCTGGTAGAGCGCGCGTTCACGCAGCACGGCATGGCGCCGCGCCAGGGCGAATACCGAGCCGATCAGCTGCGGATAGGTTGCGCTGTGGGCCGGTACACGGCGCGGCAGCGCCACCGCCATCACCAGCGCGATCAGCAGCATCAGCACGGACGCGGCAAGAAACACCCCGCGCCAGCCGAAGACTTCCGCCACCAGGCTCGACACCGGGCGCGACAGCAGGATGCCCAGCAACAGGCCGCCCATGATGTTGCCCACCACACGACCGCGCGCTTCTTCCGGCGCCAGGTGCGCCGCCAGCGGCACCAGGATCTGCACCGCCACCGACGTCAGGCCGATCAGCAGCGCGCAGGCCAGCAGCACCGACGGTGCGTTCGCCAGTCCGGCGCCGGCCAGGCACAGTGCCACGGCCAGGGTGAAGCCAATCACCAGCTTGCGGTTCTCCAGCAGGTCCGCCAGCGGCACCAGGAACAGCAGGCCGATGGCGTAGCCGAACTGGGTCAGCGAGACGATCAGGCTGGCGTGTTCGGTGGACAGGCCGATGGCCGGGGCGATGAGCTCGACGATGGGCTGCGCGTAGTAGAGGTTGGCGACGACAGCGCCGCAGCAGAACGCGAGCAGCACCACCATCGCCGAGGACAGGGTCGGCTGCGCGTGGTCGGCCGGAAGGGAATTCGAAGCGGGATTCATGACCATTCCTTGTGGGAAAAACAGTGGCACCAGCCTATGCCGGCAACCTTCCGCGCAGAATCGGTCGGGCCGGCAATACAGCGGTGCGCGAAACGCAACGCTGCCCGCCGGCGCGAGGGCTCAGGCCATGTCGCTGTTGCTGAATTCCTCCGCGAGGAAGTCGATCAGCGTGCGCACCGAGGGCAGCAGGCCGCGGCGCGAGGGGAAGATCGCATGGACGATGCCGCACTTGGGCGACCAGCCTGGCAGCAGCTCGACCAGCCTTCCGGCCGCCAGGTCCTCGCGTACCGCCACGCGCGGCACGTGGGCAATGCCGACGCCGGCGATGACGGCGTTGCGCAGCGCCAGCAGGTCGTCGGTGACCATGCGCGGCTTGTGCGAGATCAGCAGGCGCTCACCCTCCTCGTTGAACAGCTCCCACTGGTATTCACGCTGCATGCTGCCCCAGTGCAGGCTGGGCAACTGGCCGAAGCCCAGGGGCGAGCTGTCGCCGGCCATGCGCTCGAGGAAGTCCGGACGCCCCACCAGGCACTGGGTGCTGTTGCCCAGCACCTTCATCACCATGTCGGTGTTTTCCAGTGGCGGGAAACGCACGCGCAGGGCGATGTCGAACCCTTCGTGAAGCAGGTCGACGCGGCGGTTGGTGCTCTCGATGAACAGTTCCACCAGCGGGTACTTGAGCATGTAGCGGGTCAGCATCGGCCCGACCCAGGAGTTCAGCAGCGTCGTCGGACAGGCCAGCCGCACCAGCCCGCGCGGCTCGCTGCGGTTGCGCTCGATCACCTCGGACGCACCCTCGGCCTCAATACGCATGGCCACGCAGCGCTGGTAGTACTCCTGGCCGATCTCGGTCAGCGAGCAGTGCCGGCTGGTACGGTGCAACAGGCGCACGCCCAGGCGCTCTTCCAGTTGGGCGATGCGGCGGCTGAGCTTGGACTTGGGAATGTCCAGCGCGCGCCCGGCGGCGGCGAAACCACCCTGCTCCACCACCTGGGTGAAGTAATAGAGGGTGTTGAGGTCTTCCATGGATCGTTCTCCGGATGGAACGCTGGGAAAGCTGCGCAGCTTACCCCATCCCCTGGGCGACTTTCCCGATGGTTTACCCGCGCGCAAGGCCAGAATCCAGCGAACGGGTTACAGTGCCCACCGACCGGACAACCGAGAGCCCGCAGCATGGACTACAGCATCCGTCCCGAACGTCCCGAAGACGCCAGCGTCATTCGCCGGCTGACCACCGCCGCCTTTGCCGTCGCCGAGCACAGCAGCGGCACTGAAGCCGCCATCGTCGATGCGCTGCGCGCGGCCGGGGCGCTGAGCATTTCCCTGGTCGCCACGGTGCAGGACGACGTGGTCGGCCATGTGGCGTTTTCCCCCGTCACGCTCGATGGCAAGAACCTCGGTTGGTATGGGCTGGGTCCGGTAGCAGTGCGCCCCGACCTGCACGGCCACGGCATCGGCGCCGCGCTCATTCGCGCCGGGCTGCAGCACCTGAAAGCCCTGGGCGCGCGGGGCTGCGTGGTGCTGGGCGATCCGGCCTACTACCCGCGCTTCGGCTTCCGCCAGAATCCGGCCGTCCGGTACGAAGGCGTGCCGCCGGAATATTTCATGGCGCTGTTGCTGGACGGTACCGAAGCCGCCGGCACGGTTGCCTATCACCCGGGCTTTTCCGCCGTCTGAACCCGAGAGCACTCGCCATGCCTGCAACGATCCGCCCCGCCACTGTGGCGGACATCGACACCCTCTTCGAGATCCGCACCAGCGTGCGGGAGAACCACCTCAGCCGCGAGCAGATGACGGAACTGGGCATCACGCCAGCGGTGCTGGCCGAGGCGATCGCCGCCGAGCCATGCGCGTGGATCACGGAGATCGACGGCATCGCAGGCGGCTTCGCCATGGTGGATAGCGACGAGGGAGAACTCTTCGCGCTGTTCGTGCGTCCTGAGTGCGAGGGACTGGGCATGGGACGGCTGTTGCTGGCCGCCGCCGAGGAGCAACTGTTTCACGCGCACGAGCAGATATGGCTGGTAACCGATGGCGGCGACGGCATCCGCGCCAATGCCTTCTACCGCCGCCACGGCTGGCATCTCGCCGGGCGCGTGGATGAGCGGGATGTACGCTACGAGAAAAGCCGGGGCTGACAATCATCCCCCTGAAGCGCCACTCTTCGGTCCATCGCCGCGCTGCCGGCGGATCGGGCGCAGAGCCCGCTCCCGCGAGGGAAACCCGGTGCCAATGTGCTCAGAGCAGGGACTTGCCCTGGCTGAGCACCTTGTCGCACACCTGCTTGGTCACCTTTTCCTTGATACCACTACCGGACAGGTCGAGGCTCTTGCCATCGCTACCGGTCAGGATGCCCTTGGCGCCGTCCTTGTAACCGCTGTCGCTGGTGGTGGTATTGCCCGGCAGCTTGCCCAGCAGCTTGTCTTTCACCTGTGTCGCCGCATCGGCGTTGAGGTAGTTGTTCTTGGCGCAATACTCCAACAAGCCGGCGACGTTGCCGCTGCTGCTGGACGACACCGACGACAGGTTGCCAAGACCACCGAGGCTGCCGGCGACATCGCCAAGGGACGCTGCCTGGGCCAGCGACCAGGGCAGCAGGACGGCTCCAAGAACGGCGGGAATCAGTGTGCGGACATTCATGACGATCTCCTGTTTGCGTACGACGCGACGCGAAGCGCCACTGCGAGTGTAGACATCAACGGCCACGGACCGCCCGATAGACCAGCGCGCCCAGGCTGCCGCCGACCAGCGGGGCCAGCCAGAAGGCCCAGAGTTGCTCCAGGGCCCAGGGCGCCGCGTAGAACGCCACGGCCAGGCTGCGGGCCGGGTTCACCGAGGTATTGCTGACCGGGATGCTGATCAGGTGGATCAGCGCCAGTGTCAGGCCGATGGCCAGCGGCGCGAAACCAGCCGGGGCATCGCGGTCGGTGGCGCCCATGATCACGAAGAGGAACACGGCGGTCATGAGCACTTCGCAAAGCAGCACCGCCGCCAGGCTGTAGCCACCCGGCGAATGCGCGCCGTAGCCGTTGGCAGCGAACCCCGCGGCCGCATCGAAGCCCGCGGCGCCGCTGGCGATCAGGTACAGCGCGCCACCGGCCAGCAGGCCACCGACGATCTGCGCAAGGATATAGGGCAGCACGTCCGCCGCCGGGAAGCGCCCGCCGAACATCAGGCCGACGCTCACCGCCGGGTTGAGGTGGCAGCCGGAGATCGGTCCGATGGTGTAGGCCATGGTGACGACGGTCAGGCCGAACGCCAGTGCCACGCCGAGCAGGCCGATACCGTGGCCACCGAAGTTGGCGGCGAGGACGGCGCTGCCGCAGCCGCCCAGGACTAGCCAGAAGGTGCCGATCAGCTCGGCCGCAAGTTTTCTGTACATGATTGCCTCCAAGGAGCCGGCGATGGCGGCTCCGATGGGATGTCCGTGATGGGGGATGGGGAAATGGAAGGGAGAGCGTCGCCGTCCTCCCTTCTGGCGCTCGCTTACCAGAGGTAGCGGTAGCCGAGGGTCACGGCCCAGGGCTGTTCGAGGTGGTCGCCCTTGGCGTAGTCCACTTCCAGCGAGACCTTCTGCTGGCGGCTGAGCTGCAGCGCCGCACCGGCACCCAGTTCGCCGCGCGAGCCGGGCAGCCGGTTGTTCAGCTTCTCGCCGTTGACGCGCACGTGGGTGTTGCCGGCCAGCTCGTCGATGTACGACGCGGTGGCGTAGGTCTGCAGACGCATGTCCTGGTCGAGCTGGATCTCCTTGCCGCCACGCAGCCCCACGCGGCCCTGTAACGAGTCGGTGTCGCTGGCGCGTACCTTGAGGCCGTCACTGCTGGTGTAGCGCGGGCCTTCGAAGTGGGTGGCGCTGAGCTGCACCTGAGGTTCGACGAACCACTGGTCCTGCAAGTCGATGCGTTTTCCGCCCTCGACACTGACACCGTAGGCGTCAGCCTTGTAGTCACCCTTCACCGGCTGGCCGAGGTTGGTCGGGACCTTCACGTCGCCGTCCATGTGGCTGTACTTGATGACGTTGTCCAGGTACCAGCCATCGTCGCGCAGGTAGGTGGCGTAGGCGCCGACGCTGGTGCTGTCGAGATGTCCGCGGCTGTTCTCGGTGAAGCGGATGCGCGATTCGCTGGCGCCAACCATCGCGCCCAGGTACAGGCGAGCGCCGTCGAGGTGGATGGCCTTGTCGGCGCCGATCTCGACGCCATCGAGGTTCTGTTCGAAGGCCCGACCATAGTGCTCGCCCATGCGCATACGCTTGCCGATACCGCGAATCCAGACGCCGCCGTCGTCCTGGCTCAGGCGCAGTTCGCCCAGGCGCTGCACCAGGGTGCCGAGCTCGGCGTAGTACAGATTGGCCGCGGCGCTCTGCATCCCCAGGGCGACGTTGGAGCCCTTGGAGATGATGTCCGGCTGGCTGGTGCTGCCACCGCCCGCGGAGCCCTGGTCACCACCTTGATTGCCGCCGTCGGTGCCGCCCTGGTTGCCACCCTGATTGCTGCTATCGCCACCTCCCTGGTTACCGCCTTCACTGCCTCCGGAGCCGCCCTCGCCGGGATCGGGTGTGGACGTCCCGGGGTCGCCGCCGTCACCGGTTCCCGTGGAGGGCTGGTCGGGGTCTACCGGATCGGTCGGCTCGCCCGGGTCGACCACATTCTTGCCGCTGGCGACCAGGTACCAGTCATTGCCCTGCTGTTCGAGGGTGTAACGGTAAGCGCCGGCGTCCACATGCTCGCCGTAGAGACTGAAAGCGCCGGGACTGCCCTGGGTCCCCACCACGCGAAGCTGATCGCCACCCGCCTCCTTGCCGCTGTCGGCGACCACCAGGGTGTGCGCACCGTAGGCCTGCCCGCCGACCAGGATCAGGTCGGTCTGCAGGCTGGAGAGGTCAGTGTTCATATCAAAGGTGCCGGCGCCGGTCAGGTCGCCGGTCGTCGACAGCGTGTGGTAGCCATTGGCGCCAAAAGCCACGGTGGCGTCGTCGAGGTCCAGCGTGCTCAGGCTGGAGTCGGCATTCATCTGCCAGCGGGCGTTGTGCAGGGTCATGTCCAGCTGGCCCTGGTCGCCGGCCTGCAGGCGGGTATCGCCGTGCAGGTCGCTGCCTTCGCTGGTCAGTTGCAGCGCCCCGTTGCCGGCGACATCGGCCAGCAGTCCGGCATCGCCGACATCGAGGCTGGAATCGGTAAGGGTGGAGTGCAGGCTTGCGCCTGCGGCGATGGCGTACCCCACCCCATTGCCGGCCTGCAACTGGCTGCCCGAGGCGTTGAAGGTGCCCGAGCTGCCGGCCTGCGCCGTTACCACGGCAGCATCGCTGGTGATACGACTGGCGCTCACGTCCAGGTGAGCGTCTCCCCCGCCCTGCTGCTCGCCCTGGCTGAAGAGGATCGCCGATCCGTTACGCGAGCCGATCTGGCTGTTGCTGGCGCTGATCGTCCCGCCATTGTCGAGGTGTACAGCGGCTCCCTCGCTACCGCTGCTCCAGAGCTGACTGGCATTCACATCGATGGTACCTGAGGCCGCCGCATGCACGGCAGCCGAGCCGGCTCCAGTGCTGTCCAGGCGGCTGTCTGCGATATCGATGCTGCCGCCTTCGGCTGTCCAGGCACCATCCGCATCGGCACCGCTGGTGTTCACCTCGCTACCCTGGGTGAGATCGATATGGGTACCCTGGCGGGTGTAGAGTCCGTGGCTGCCCTCGCCTTCGGTGACGATCCGGCTGTTCAGCACCGTCGCCGAGCCGCTCGCGTTGTTGACCATCACGCCGATGCTGCCTGCGCCGTGGGTTGTGATGCTGGAGTCGGCCAGCGTGTTGTCCGCACCGTTGCTGGAAACATGCACACCATGGCTACCCTGCCCCGCGGTTTCCAGCGTGGAGCCGCTGACCTGCAGGGAGGCGCCGTTGCTGGCCTGGATTGCGCTGCTGTCGTCACCGGCAGTGGAGACTTGGGAGTCGCCCAGCGTCAGGGTGCCATTGTTGTCCAGCAGCACACCGGCACTGTGCTCGCCCAGCGTACTCAACGAGCTGCCGCTGACCTGAGCGCCGCCATTGTTGTGCGCGTGCACCGCGGCGGCATGAGCGCCATCGGTGGCGACAGCGCCGCCCACCAGTTCGACCTGGCCCCCACTCTGGGCGTCCAGACCATAGTCGTTGTCGCCATGGGTATTGACCTGGGAATCGACGATGCTGACCCTGCCACCATTGACCTGCAGGCCAAAGCTGCCGGCACTGTCGATCTCCACGTGTTCAACCTGGTCCTGCTTGCCGCTCCACAGGTTGAACAACAGGCCGCCGCCGTTGCCCGTGTTGTGCACCCAGCCGCCGTCGAGGGTGAACTCCATGTCATTGACGGTGATTGCCGACTGGCTTGCATTCACGTCGAAATGCGCATCGTGCAGTTCGCTGGTGTTGTTTTCCCAGGGAGAAAACGTCTGCGGGGTGTCGAAATCCTCGGCCAGCGACGGCAGCGCCGCCAGCGAGGTGATCACCACCGCCAGCAGCGTAGGAAGGAACGGCGGCGCGTGCCGGCTCGCCGGTGAAATCTTGCGGGTGTTCATCTGGTAGCCCTCCAGAATCCATGTCTGGCCGGTGTATGAGCCGACCTCTGGGGGCGATTCTTCTCGGACTGGGCCACCGTGAAGATGGGAAAGCATTTACCGACAAGTAGGAAACTTCCTACGCAAATCCTGCACGGGCACGGAAAATGGCCTAGCGTTGAACGGGACTTCGACGAGGAACGTTGTAATGGGCCAGGTGCTGATCGCCGACGGACATCCGGTCACCCGCCACGCGGTACGCATGCTGCTGGAGAGCGAGGGTCACGCCATCGCCGGCGAGGCCGAGAACGGCCTGGAGGCCTTGCGCCTGAGCCTGGAGCAGCCGGCCGATCTGCTGATCCTGGATATCGACCTGTCGCGCCTGAACGGCCTCGACGTCATGGCGAGACTCAGGGCGCACGGGGTGAACCTGCCGGTACTGGCGTTCAGCGCGCAGGACTCGGAGCACATCGTCGGACGCTTCCTGCAGGGCGGCGCCTCGGGCTTCGTCAGCAAGCACGACGACCTGCGCGAGCTGAGCCTGGCGGTGGCGATGCTGCTGCGCGGGCGCAGCTACTTCCCCATGCGCCTGCTGGGCAACGTCAACCTGCCGGACGTGCGCAGCGGCGAACGCGAGCGGGTCGCCAGCCTGTCCAACCGCGAGCTGTCGGTGCTGTACTTCCTCGCCAGCGGGCGCAACAACCACCAGATCTCCCACGAGCTGACCATCAGCGAGAAGACCGTCAGCACCTACCGCACACGCCTGCAGCACAAGCTCAACCTGCACAGCCTGCCCGAACTGATCGACTTTGCCCGGCGCAATGCGCTGGTCGCCGCGCCCCAGGGCGAGCCCGCACCGGCGGCGCCGGAGAACGACGAACTGGTCATGCTGCGCAGCCTGGTCGACAGCCTGCCCGATGCCCTCTACGTGCGTGATACCGGCGGCCGCCTGGTGCACGCCAACCTGGCGTTCCTGAGGCTGTACGACGTGCAGCTGGGCGACGTACTGGGCACCCGCGCCATGGACGTGGACTGGTACGCGCCGGCACAGGCGGAACTGCTGCACCAGTACTTCCTCCAGGCGGTGGCGGCCGAACAGCCCTTCGCCCGCGATATCGAACTGCGCATCCATGGCCACCGGCGGGTGCTGCACCACTGGGGCAAGCCCTACCGCGACGCCGGCGGACGACTGCTCGGGATGATCTGCGGGAGCGCCGACATCACCGGCCGCCAGGATCGCCTGCGCGCCATCGAGGCGGACAAGCAGCAGGCCGAACTGGGCAACCGGCAGAAGCTCAATTTCCTGGTGCGCGCGAGCAACGAGTTCAGCCTGCCCCTGGGCGCCATGCACGGCATGCTCGAGGTGGTCCTGCAGCGTGCGACGCTGGAACCAGCGGACCGCGAAGCACTGGAGTGGATCGACAGCACCAGCCGCGGCCTGCTGAAGCTGACCGCCGACCTGCGCCAGGTGGCACGCCTGGAGAGTGGCGAGGAACAACCACAACAGGCCCCCCTTCGACTCGACGAACTGCTGCGCGCCGCCATCGACGCCGTCGCGACGACCGCGCATGGCAAGGGGCTGGCACTGGACATGCAGGTCGCCCCCGAGCTGGACCGCGTGCTACTGGGCGATCCATCGCTGCTGCGGGAAGTCCTCGACTACCTGCTCGCCTACCTGATCCGCGAGACCGGCAGCGGGACGCTGCTGGTCAGCCTTCACGGACAGGTCGAGGATTCCCGCCTGGCCATTCGCCTGAACGCCACGGGCACAGGCGCGCAGGGAGAGGACCCACTGGCGCTCTATTCGCTGGAAGAACTGGCCGCCGACGCTGCCCGGCAGTTGCTGCAGGATGCCCCGGTCGGGCTGATCGTCGCCAAGCGCCTGGTCAGCCTGCTGCAGGGCGAACTGGTCCTGGCCAGTCCACCGGGCCAGGGCACGACGGTGAGTGTGCACCTGGCGCTACCGCTGGCCCCGGAAACGGCGGCCTGATCGGGATCAGCTCAATAGCCCACCGACTTCAGCACCTCGCCGACATTGCGGCTCGGCGGCCGGCCGAGGAACAGCAGCAACTGGTCGGTGCGGTTGGTGAAGAAGCCGTCTACGCCGGCCTTGGTCAGCGTGTCGAAGTCCACCGAGTCGTCGACGGTGTAGGCATGCACGAACAGGCCCCGCTCATGGGCGGCCTGGTTCATCCAGGGTTGCACCAGGTCCATGTAGCTCTGGTCGCCACGGGCCGCCAGGGTCGCCGAAGGGCCCGTGCCCAGCGCGCCATGGGCCTTGGCCCAGTCGAGCCAGGCGAAGAATTCCTCCTTGGACTTGACCTCCTGCCTGGCATAAAAGTCCGCCTTGGTCTTCTCCCCCGACTGCGCGAAGGACGCCGGGTTCTTGGCCGCCATGTAGCCGTCCCCGGTCCACAGCAGCAGCACCTTGGGCACTTTCGGCATGCTCTTGTTCAGCAGTTCCAGGCTGCTCTTCTCGAAGGTCTGCAGGACGATCTTGCCCTGGGGCTCGCCGTCGGCGTTGAGCCAGCCGCGGTTCTCCAGGACCTTGCGCAGGTCTTCCTCGATGCCGGGGAACTGCCCCGGCGCCTTGGTTTCCAGGTACAGGCCGGGGGTTTCACCGCCGCCTTCGGCGATATCGATCAGCTCATCCAGGGTCAGGATGCGCGTGCCCACGTACTTGGAGCGAGCGCGCTCGGGAAAGCTGGTGTTGAACCAGCTGCCCGCATCCAGGCGCTTGAGCTCAGCCAGGGTGAACGTGCTCACCGGGTTCTTTTCGCGGCCGGGGAAGACCTTGGCGATATTGGTGGTGCGCTCCAGGGTGTCGTCGTGCACGGCGACCAGCACGCCGTCCCGGGTGCGCTGCAGGTCCGCTTCCAGGTAGTCCGCGCCCAGGTCACGGGCGGCGAGATACGCCGGTGCGGTCTCCTCCGGCGCATCATGGGAGGCGCCGCGGTGGGCAATCACCGTTGGCCAGGCAACGCCTGCCGCCTCGCTCAGCGCGCGGCCGGGTGACTCCTCGGCGCTGGCGGTGAAACTGGCGACAGCCAGCGCGATGGAGCCCAATACAACGATGATGCGACGGCGCATGTGCGAAACCCCTCTCGATGGGTAACGGAGAAGCGGCCCAGTCTGCCGGCGGCCTGTGAAACGCTTGCGACGGCCGGCCTCCCCACGAACGACAGGGCCCGCGGACGATCGCTCGTCCGCGGGCCCTGTGCTCTTCCCTGCCCGGTCAGCGCGGCAGGTCGAAGCGGTCGAGGTTCATCACCTTGGTCCAGGCCTTGACGAAGTCATGGACGAACTTGCGTTCGCCGTCCGAGCAACCATAGACCTCCGACAACGCCCGCAGCTGAGAGTTTGAACCCAGTAGCAGGTCGACGCGGCTGCCGGTCCACCGGGCTTCGCCGGTCTTGCGGTCGCGGCCTTCGAACTCGGTGTTGTCCGCCGAAGTCGGCTTCCACACAGTGCCCATGTCCAGCAGGTTGACGAAGAAGTCGTTGCTGAGGGTGCCCGGGCGCGCGGTGAACACACCGTGCTGCGAGCCGCCGGTGTTAGCCCCGAGCACACGCAGGCCGCCGATCAACACCGTGACTTCCGGCCCGGTCAGGGTCAGCAGCTGCGCCTTGTCGATCAGCAAGGCTTCGGCAGGCACGGCGAATTTCGCCTTCTGGAAGTTGCGGAAGGCATCGGCCACCGGCTCCAGCATGCCCACCGAGTGCACGTCGGTCTGCTCCTGGCTGGCGTCCATGCGGCCGGGCGCGAACGGCACGGTGACCTTGTGGCCGCCCTTGCGGGCCGCCTCTTCCACGCCAGCATCACCGGCCAGGACGATCAGGTCGGCCAGGGAAATCTTCTTCCCGCCGGCAGCGGACGCGTTGAACTCGGCCTGGATTTCCTCCAGTACGCCGAGCACCTTGGCCAGCTGTTCAGGCTGGTTCACCGGCCAGTCCTTCTGCGGCGCCAGGCGGATGCGCGCGCCGTTGGCGCCGCCGCGCTTGTCGGAACCACGGAAGGTGGAGGCCGACGCCCAGGCGGTGGAGACCAGTTCGGCGACCGACAGGCCGGAGGCCAGCACCTTGGCCTTGAGCGCCGCGATGTCCTGCTCGTCCACCAGCGGGTGGTTGACGGCCGGGATCGGGTCCTGCCAGACCAGTTCCTCGGCCGGGACTTCCGGGCCGAGATAACGGGCACGCGGGCCCATGTCGCGGTGGGTCAGCTTGAACCAGGCTCGGGCGAATGCATCGGCGAACGCGTCGGGATCTTCGTAGAAACGACGGGAAATCTTCTCGTAGATCGGATCGACACGCAGCGAGATGTCGGTCGTGAGCATCGACGGCGCGCGGCGCTTGGACTTGTCGTGGGCATCAGGAATGCTGCCGGCACCCGCACCATTCTTCGGCTGCCACTGGTGGGCGCCGGCCGGGCTCTTGGTCAGCTCCCATTCATAGCCGAACAGGTTCCAGAAGAAGTTGTTGCTCCAGCGCGTCGGCGTGGACGTCCAGGTGACTTCCAGGCCACTGGTGATGGCATCGCCACCGGAGCCCGTGCCGAATGTGCTGACCCAGCCCAGGCCCTGGTTTTCCAGGCCGGCCGCTTCCGGGTCGGCGCCAACATTGTCGGCGGGGCCCGCGCCGTGGGTCTTGCCAAAGGTGTGGCCGCCGGCGATCAGGGCAACGGTTTCCTCGTCATCCATGGCCATGCGGGCGAACGTCTCGCGGATGTCGCGGGCGGCAGCCAGCGGATCCGGGTTGCCGTTGGGGCCTTCGGGGTTCACGTAGATCAGCCCCATCTGCACCGCGGCCAGGGGATTCTCCAGGTCGCGCTCGCCGGTGTAGCGCTTGTCCCCACCCAACCAGGTGGTTTCTTCGCCCCAGTACACGTCCTGGTCCGGTTCCCAGACATCCTCGCGGCCGCCGGCAAAGCCGAAGGTCTTGAAGCCCATGGATTCCAGGGCGACGTTGCCGGTGAGGACGATCAGGTCGGCCCAGGACAGTTTGGCGCCGTACTTCTGCTTGATCGGCCAGATCAGCCGGCGTGCCTTGTCCAGACTGACGTTGTCCGGCCAGCTGTTGAGCGGGGCGAAGCGCTGCTGGCCACGCCCGGCGCCGCCACGGCCATCGCCGACGCGGTAGGTGCCGGCAGAGTGCCAGGCCATGCGGATGAATAACGGGCCGTAGTGGCCGAAGTCGGCCGGCCACCAGTCCTGGGAGTCGGTCATCAGGGCGCGCAGATCGGCCTTGACCGCCTCGAGGTCGAGGGTCTTGAACGCCTCGGCGTAGTTGAAGTCCTCACCCATCGGGTTGGACTTGGAAGAATGCTGGTGCAGCAGGTCCAGCCTCAGCTGGTTCGGCCACCAGTCACGGTTCGACGTGCCACCACCGGCGGTCTGGTGGAAGGGGCAGCTACCTTTGTTTTCATCGCTCATTGCAGGCTCCTTGTGGGCGTCTTTGCGGCGCCTCGTATTCGCACAACCCATCAGAAGATAGATCAAACGCAACGGTCTGCTATTGCCGTTATCGATCAGCTCAGGCGGTAAAAGGCTATCGATGGGGAGACAGCCTGAATCGCGGGTTTGAGAGGAGTTGGGCGGGAGCAGACCTGCTCGCGAACCGGTCAGTCCGCGGCGGACACAACAACGTGAAAGCGGTCCGGCCCGCGCGGGCCGGATCGTTGCACCGTCAGAACGCGAAGCACGAACAACCGAACGCGCCCCAGAATCCGGCGAAGTCGCTCACCGGCACGTCCCTGGTGCGCGCACGCTCATGGCTGTGGCCGTGCACGCCGCAGGAGCCGATGCACTGGTGCACGGCCTGCTGCAGCGGCGCCTGCGGGCGCCAGTGGCCGGGAACCATGGCCACCGGCGACCAGTCCGGCACCACCGGGATGCTCGGAGGAGCCAGCTTGTCGAACTCGCGGTCGCCGTGGACGATCTTGCCGCCCACCACGGTGAGCACCGACTCGATGGTCTTGATGGCCTCTTCCTCGACGCTGAAGAAGTCCTCCGAGAGTACGGCCAGGTCCGCCAGTTGGCCAGCCTTGAGCATGCCTTTCTTGCCCTGCTCGCTGGAGAACCAGGCGCTGCCGTGGGTGAACAGCTGGATCGCCACCTCGCGGGACAGGCCCTCGGAGTAGAGGCTCAGGCCACCGACCGTCTTGCCGCTGACCATCCAGTACAGCGAGGTCCAGGGGTTGTAGCTGGACACACGGGTGGCGTCGGTGCCGGCACCCACCGGCACACCTTCGGCCAGCATGCGCCTGATCGGCGGGGTCGCCTCGGCGGCCTGCTTGCCGTAGCGGTCGACGAAATATTCGCCCTGGAAGGCCATGCGGTCCTGGATGGCGATGCCGCCGCCCAGCGCCCTCACCCGCTCGATGTTCTTCGGGGTGATGGTCTCGGCATGGTCGAAGAACCACGGCAGGCCGTTGAACGGGATATCCCGGTTGACCTTCTCGAACACATCCAGCATGCGCGAGATGGACTCGTCATAGGTGGCATGCAGGCGGAACGGCCAGCGCTGCTCGACCAGGTGGCGCACCACCGGCTCCAGCTCGGCCTCCATGGTGCCGGGCAGGTCCGGACGCGGTTCGAGGAAGTCCTCGAAATCCGCTGCCGAGAACACCAGCATTTCCCCGGCGCCGTTGTGGCGCAGGAAGTCGTCGCCCTGGTGGAGGGTCACGCTGCCGGTCCAGCTCTTGAAGTCCGCCAGTTCTTCCTTGGGCTTCTGGGTGAACAGGTTGTAGGCGATGCGCACGGTGAGCTGGTCGGCGTCGGCCAACTGCTGGATCACCTGGTAGTCGTCCGGGTAGTTCTGGAAACCGCCGCCGGCGTCGATCACGCTGGTCAGGCCGAGGCGGTTCAGCTCGCGCATGAACTGGCGGGTCGAGTTGACCTGGTATTCCAGCGGCAGCTTCGGTCCCTTGGCCAGGGTCGCGTAGAGGATCATCGCGTTGGGACGGGCGATCAGCATGCCGGTGGGTTCGCCATTGCTGTCGCGGACGATCTCGCCGCCGGGCGGGTTCGGCGTATCCCGGGTGTAGCCGACGACACGCAGCGCAGCACGGTTGAGCAGCGCACGGTCATACAGGTGCAGGACGAACACCGGTGTATCCGGCGCCGCCTTGTTCAGCTCCTCGATTGTCGGCAGGCGGCGTTCGGCGAACTGGAATTCGTTCCAGCCACCGACCACACGCACCCACTGCGGCGACGGCGTGCGCTGGGCCTGCAGGCGCAGCATCTCCAGCGCGTCGGAGAGCGACGGCACACCTTCCCAGCGCAGTTCGAGGTTGTAGTTCAGGCCGCCACGGATCAGGTGCAGGTGCGAGTCGTTGAGGCCGGGAATGACCGTGCGCCGATTGAGGTCGACCAGCTTCGTCGAGGCGTCACGGTAGGCCATCGCCTGGGCGTCGGTGCCGACGACGAGGAACCTGCCGTCGGCGATGGCCACGGCGGTGGCGTGCGGGCGTTCCGGGTCGACGGTGTGCAGCTTGCCGTTGAACAGGATCAGGTCTGCGTTTCTATCTGCGTTGCTCATGCGCGTGTCCCTCAGCGTTGCAGGAAGGCCAGCAGGTCTTCGTTGAGTTGCTGCGCGTGGGTGACGGCGAAGCCGTGGGGCGCGCCGGCGTAGACTTTCAGCTCGGCACCCTGGACCTGTTCGGCAGCCAGCTTGCCGGTGGTCTCGAACGGTACGATCTGGTCGTCATCGCCGTGGATCACCAGAGTCGGCACGTCGACCTTGGCCAGGTCGGCGCGGAAGTCGGTTTCCGAGAACGCGGTGACGCAATCCACGGTGCCCTTCAGCGACGCCAGCAGGGCGATGTTGAGGGTCTGGGTGAGCACGCCGTCGGAGACCTTCTGGCCGTGGTTGGTGCCATAGAACGGCGCGGCGAAGTCAGCGATGAACTGCGCGCGGTCCTGCAGCAGGCCGGCCTTGATGCCGTCGAACACGGCAGTGTCGACGCCCTGCGGGAAGTCGGCAGCCTTGCCGAAGATCGGGGTGACGGCGCCCAGCAGCACCAGGCCGGCAACGCGGGAGGTACCGTGGCGGCCGATGTAGCGGCTGACGTCGCCGCCGCCCATGGAGAAGCCGACCAGGGTGACGTCACGCAGGTCCAGGTGCTCGATCAGGCCGGCGATGTCATCGGCGAAGGTGTCGTAGTCGTAGCCGTTCCACGGCTGGCTGGAACGGCCGAAACCGCGGCGGTCGAAGGCGATGGTGCGGTAGCCACGGCTGCTCAGGTACTGCATCTGGTATTCCCACATGTCGCCGTCCAGCGGCCAGCCGTGGCTGAACAGCACGGGTTTGCCGCTGCCCCAGTCCTTGTAATAGATCTCGGTGCCGTCGCGGGTTACGAAAGTGCTCATGGAAACTCCTCTGCCTGCCATGCAGGACGATGTGGGTACGGGCGCCCCGCGGGGCGCCGAGGGAGGGGAAAGTCAGGGGGAAATCAGTCGGCGTTGAGCCAGCCCGCGCAGCGACGGGTCACCCAGGGCATGATCAGGTAGACCACCGGGAGGACGATGCACAGGGTCACCAGCAGGTTGCTCGGCACCACGCCGGCCAGCACCGGGAAACGCTCGAACGCGGGCGCCCAGAGCGGCGGGATGACCATGGTCAGTGGGCTGATCACCAGGTAGGTGAGCAGCGCCTGCTTCCATTTCGGCGGCTGGCGCACGTTGCCGTGCTCGGGGGTGAACCAGAATTCGGCGTCGTTGTGGATCAACGGATGGTCTCCCTCCTCCAGCAACGGCAGGACCTCGGCGATGAGGTTGGCGCGCTCGGGGGAATCGATCCATGCCTGAAGCTGGGCGGCGCGCGCGAAGCGCACGACGGTGGTGAACATCGCGCCTTCGCCGTCCGGGCGGATCACGTTTACCCCCAGGTGTCCCGGCTGCCGGCGCGCGGCGGAGACGGTACGGCGCAGCCAGGCCTCGTAGCTGGGCAGGGCTTCGCAACGCACCTTGTGGTGGACCACCAGCGTCACCACGCTGTTCAGATCGATGGAATCGGCGCTCATGGGTGTCCCGGACGCAGGATGGAAGTCCGGTCACTATGGCTCTGAGATCGGCGGTCCTATTGGACGCATGTGCTGGATCGGGCGCATGCAGTTTTGCAGAAGCGTGCGTTACCGGCGATCAGGCGGCGGTGATGGCGAGCTCGGGCAAGGTCACCTGGCGCATGTAGGCGCGGGCAGTGTGGGGCAAGCGATAGCGCACCTCGCACTCGCCCTGCTCCACCCACAACAGCGATTTGTCCGCCAGCTGTCGCACCGCGGCGAAGGTGCACTCGCGGCACAGGTGATCACCGTCGAGCGAGGCCACGGCAGAGTCCAAGGTGAAGTCTTCGCCCAGCTGCGCCAACAGGCGCAGGCAGCGTTGCTCGGCAACGTCCAGCAGCCCGAAGCTCCAGTCATAGGTCGCGCGCAAGCTCTGCTGCCTCGCCGGCGCGGTACGGCGGCCAGGCATCAGCAGTTGCATGGGCGTATCGAGCAATGCCGGCAGCCCGGCGAGACCGAAAATGCCCACCTGCCGCGCCGCCATCTCGATGGCCAGGGGAATGCCATCCAGCCGCCGGCAGATGTCGATGATCGCGCGAACCTGGCCGGGCTTGAGCTCGAAACGGTCGCAGACTTCCCGCGCGCGCATCACGAACAGTTGCACCGCCGAGCTGCACATGGCCAGCGCGAGCGGCGCATCGTCCTGCGTGGGAACCTCCAGCGGCGGCAGGCGCACCACGTGCTCACCCTCCGCACGCAGCGGCTCGCGACTGGTGGCGAGAATGTTGAGTGCCGGATGCAGGCGCAGCAAGTGCTCCACCGCTTCGGCACAGCGCTCGGCCAGGTGCTCGCAGTTGTCCAGCAACAGCAGCGTGGGCTCGTAGGTGGGCTCGCGCAGGAGAATGGCAAGGTTCTGGCTGAGGGAGATGCCGTCCGGGTCGGCGGACAGGTCGAGGAAGCGGATCTGGCTGAAGTGCTTACCGAGCTGTTCGGCGGCATGGATCGCCAGAGAGGTCTTGCCCATGCCGCCGGGGCCTGCCAGGGTCATCAGACGCGTGGCGGGCACCTGTTTCACCACCCGATCGAGCAAGGCCTGGCGGCCGACCAGCCCCATGAGCAGCACCGGCAGGTTGCTGGCGCGCACTTCGCACGGCAGCACGACGGCCTGCATGGGTGCGACCACGGTCTCCACCACCCCGACGAAACCGTAGCCGCGCAACGGCACGTTGGCGATGTAGCGCTCGCCCGTACGGCCTTCGCCGAGGGCACGCCGCAAGGCGGCGATGTGCACGCGCAGGTTGATCTCCTCGACCACGGTATCGCCCCAGACCTGGGCGATGATCGTGTCCTTGCCGATGATCTCGCCGGGTTGGCGGATCAGCACCTGGAGAATGTCCAGCGCCCGGCTGCCGATGCGCACCGGGCGGTCCCCCTGCAGCAACTGGCGCTTGTAGGGGTGAAACTGGAAGCGACCGAACTGCAGGATGGTCTCGGTGCGGTTTTCCGTGCTTGCGCTCATGTCCTGCTCACGTCTGTGGATCTGACGGATCGCTCTACAACGGGTCCTCCAGGCGATCTGGCCAGTACCGAGGTGACGCGCCCCTGATGATTGGTCAGGGTATTCTCCCGCCCTCGTGTGACAGTGCAATTCCCGCAGGGGGAAGGATTCGGCCAACTTGGGTGCGCATGACGGTCAACCGACATGAATGGCGGTGCATGGCCATCAGGCGAAGCCGAATTGCTCGCGGTACTGGCTCGGCGTCATGCCGATCCGCTCACCGAACACCGTGCGCATATGCCGGGGGCTGCCGAATCCGCTACGGCTCGCCACCTGCTTGAGCGGCAGGTCGCTGCTTTCCAGCAGCTTTCGCGCGTGGTCGATGCGCGCGCTCTGCACGTACTGCATGGGCGTCATCCGGGTCTCGCGCTGGAAGGCGCGGGCGAAGTTGCGCGGGCTCATGGCAACCTGCTCGGCCAGGCGGTTCACGCTCAATGATTCGTCGATGTGGTCGACTACGTAGGCCTGGGCGCGGGCGATGACCGAGCCGTCGCGCACCACCGATACCAGCAACGGGCCGAACGGCGTCTGTCCGCCCTGGCGCTTGAGCACCACCAGCAGCACCTTGGCGACCTCCAGGGCGATGTCCTTGCCGTGATCCTCGGCGACCACCGCCAGCGCCATGTCGATGCCGGCGGTGACGCCGCCGGAGGTGATCAGGTTGCGGTCGATCACATAGATGCGCTCGGCCTGCACCTGGGTGCGTGGATACAGCTGGGCCAGTCGTTCGAGGTAGTTCCAGTGGGTGGTGCAGCGGTAGCCGTCGAGCAGCCCGGCAGCGCCGAGCAGGAAGGCTCCGGTGCACACCGCGCCATAGCGTTTCGCCGCGCGAGCCGCCGCCGGCAACCAGGCGTTGAGCGCTTCATTGTTGCCGTTGTAGGCGCCGGGCCC
Organism: Pseudomonas sp. BB438; assembly: GCF_057180225.1. Lineage (NCBI taxonomy): Bacteria > Pseudomonadati > Pseudomonadota > Gammaproteobacteria > Pseudomonadales > Pseudomonadaceae > Pseudomonas > Pseudomonas sp. BB438. Next base: position 3,073,594 of record NZ_CM170001.1, on the reverse strand, counting down.
GCCGGGCACCAGCAGCAGGTCCACGCCAGCGAGCAGCGCTTCCAGCGGCAGGTCGGCACTCATCTTCAGACCGCTGGACGCGCGCACGCCCTCGGGCTTCACCGCCACCGTCAGCAACCGGTAATGCCGCTCCGGCGGCAGGTAGCGGTTGGCCATGGAGAACACCTCCATCGGCCCCGCCACATCCAGCGCCAGCACATCGTCGTACAGCACCATGGCCACAGTTCTCATTCGTCTACTCGCACGCAAACGGGGCTTGGCGGTCTCGCGTGCCCCGGTATAGGAAAAAACCACTGTACCGACTCGCCGCGCCGGCGAATCGCACGTTTGCATCATTCTCCGCCGGACGGCCCGAGCACACAGGTCCAATAAATGCCGCGCCGGCGACACCATAGTTTCGCCCATCGCAGTGCCCCAAGTGGCCTTGCAGAACTGCAAAGCGACCCTGCAGCGCTGTCTGTTCCGCGCTTCGGGGCGATCGGCAAAGATGTGTCCACGGTTCGCAGCCAAGCCCTGCAGACCGAACGAACGCTCCAGCCACCACGTTTCTTACCCACGCAACCCACCAGGAAATCCGACCATGACCGCCATCGCCAAAGCCGTTCCCGGCAAGACCCTGCTCAACCCCGCCGACCACACCCTGATCATGATCGACCACCAGTCGCAGATGTCCTTCGCGACCAAGTCCATCGACGCCGTGACCCTGCGCAACAACGCCGCGCTGGTGTCCAAGGCGGCCAAGGAATTCGGCGTTTCCACCATCCTTACCACCGTTGCCGAGAAGAGTTTCTCCGGCCCGATCTTCGACGAGATCAAGTCGGTCTTCCCCGAGCACAACGTCATCGACCGCACCAGCATGAACACCTGGGAAGACCCGCGCATCGCCGTGGAAGTGAACAAGTTCGGCAAGCAGAAGATCGTCCTGGCCGGTCTCTGGACCTCCGTGTGCATCGTCGGCCCGGCCCTGTCGGCCATCGACCAGGGCTTCGAGGTCTACGTGATCGCCGACGCCTGCGGCGACGTCTCCACCGAGGCCCACGAGATGGCCCTGCAACGAATGATCCAGCTGGGCGCACGCCCCATGACGTCCCTGCAGTACCTGCTCGAACTGCAACGCGACTGGGCCCGTGGCGAAACCTACGACCAGACCGTGAAGACCTCCATCGAGCATGGCGGCGCCTACGGCCTGGGCCTGATCTACGCCAAGACCATGTTCAACGCCAGCGAAGGCCACTGAGCCAGAGCGCCAGAAGGGGCGGCATTGCCGCCCCTTTTTTCATTCCCGGGGTACCCACCATGCCGACCCACGACCGCTCCGGCGCCCTGGCGCTGCTGTTCATGCGCGTAGCCGCCGCCCTCTTGCTGCTCCAGGTGCACGGGCTGCCCAAGCTGCTGCACTGGCAGAACGAGCTGCAGCACATCGAAGATCCCTTCGGCCTCGGCGCCACGCCGACCCTGGCGCTGGCGGTATTCGCCGAAGTGCTGTGTCCGATCCTGCTGATCCTGGGCGTCTTCGCCCGCCTCGCCTGCCTGCCGGTAATCGCCGTGCTGCTGGTGGCGCTGGTGTTCGTGCACCCGCAGTGGACGCTGGAAGAAGGCCAGTTCGCCTGGTGGATGCTGATCCTCTTCGCCGGCCTGGCGATTGCCGGTCCGGGTAGCTACCGCCTTGCCCTGCCCCGTTCAGCCACGTTGCCGTCGGAGTCGTGATCATGGCCCTGACCTTGAAGGATGCCCTGCTTCCCTGCGCACTGGCACTTGCCTGCGTCCAGGCCCACGCCGCCGACTGGTCGCTGCTGTCGCGCAACTACTTCCTCGACAACGACTACCGCAGCCCCGGCCCCAACGGCCAGAGCCTGCGCCGCGAGTGGGCGCAGGGTTTCATCGGCACCTTCCGCAGCGATGTCACGCCCGGCAGCATCGGCCTGGGCGTCGATGCCCACGCCTTCCTTGGCCTGAAGCTCGACGGCGGGCGCGGGCATGCGGGGACCGGCCTGCTCCCGGTGGACAGCGATGGCCGCAGCGAGCCCGAATACTCCGACGCCGGCGCCGCGCTGCGCCTGGTGCATGAGAAAACCACCCTTGCCTGGGGCGAGATGGACGTGGAAACCCCGGTGTTCGACACCGGCGACAAGCGCCTGCAACCCGAATACGCCACCGGCTGGCTCCTCGACGACCGCAGCCTGCCGGGGCTGCGTCTGCAGGCCGGACGCTTCACCGCCTTCAAGAACCAGGACTCCAGCTCCAGCCATGGCGAGTTCGAGGGCTACGGCGCCAGCACCCGCTTCGGCGGCCTGAGCCTGGCCGGGGCCACCTGGAGCGCGCCCGACTCGACCTGGGGCGGCGCGCTCTATGCCAGCCAGCTGGACGATGTCTGGCACCAGGCCTACGCCAACCTCAATGGCCACCTCGGTCGCTGGTCGGTGGACGCCAACCTGTACAAGACCGGCGATACCGGCAGCGCCCGCGCCGGCCACATCGACACCCTCGCCTGGAGCCTGCTGGGCAAGGTCACCCTGGGTAGCCACGCGCTGAGCCTCGCCTACCAGAAGATCGACGGTGACACGCCCTTCGACTTCGTCGGCGGCGACTCCATCTACCTCGCCAACTCCGTCAAGTACGCCGACTTCAATGGCCCCGGCGAACATTCCTGGCAAGCGCGCTACCAGTGGGACGGCGCCAGCGCCGGCATCGCCGGACTGACACTCTCGGCTCGCTACGTGCGCGGCAGCGGCATCGATGGCACCCACGCCCCCTGCGGCGGTGCCTATAACCCCTCGGAGGGCGGCGCCTGCCAACCCGCCTACGGCGACGGTGGCAAGCACTGGGAACGAGACCTGGATGTGCGCTACGTGGTCCAGTCCGGGCCGGCCAAGGACCTGGCGCTGAGCTTCGCGCAGGTCTCGCACCGCGCCAACGATCCCCAGGGTGGCGCGGATATCGATCGGATCTACATGATCATCGAGTACCCGCTCAAGGGTGTGTTCTGACCGCACCGACACTCCCCCCCCCCAACCGGGTCAGCCACTGGCCGGCCCGGCCTTGCCGGGCGCAGCCTTGAACAGCAACGCGACGTCCATCAGCAGCGCCAGGCCGATAGCTCCCGCAGCCACGGCAAACAGCAGCGCGTAATGACCGTGGCTCACACTGAACAGCGCCGAGTAGGCGTAGCCAGCGATGGCCTGGAAGCTGGCGAAGGACACCGTCGCGCGGCTCCAGGTGGCGTTCTGCGCAGCATGGCCGGGCACCAGCTGATGCACCCGCGCCAACGCCAGCGGCACGATGCCCGGCGGGAACGAACCGATCACCACGCTAGCCACGCCCAGCAGGCGCAGGTCGCCGGCCTCGAGCAGCAAGCCGAGCGCAATCAGTTGCGCCGCGAGCACCAGGCGGATCGCTGCTCGCGCACCGAGATGGTCGGCGAGGAAGCCATACACCACCGGTCCGGCGATGGCGCCGACGCCATAGAGCGTCCAGATCAGTGCACCGCCGTGGGTACCGGCGCCCAGGCCACGGGCCACGAAGTCCACCAGGAACATCATCGGCGCCACCAGGGCGGAAGCCATCAGCGCGTACTGGGCGAACAGCACATGGACACCCATCGAACCACGCGGACCGGCGACGCTGTGCGCCTGGCCATGAGCGTGCTCCTGCGGCCAGCCAAACCAACTGCTGAGGCTGAGCACCAGGGCCAGCGCACCGAGGCCCAGCCAGGTCTGCAGCAGCCCCAGAGCCAGCAGCAGCGGCACCAGCGTGCCGGAGGCGGCGATGCCCAGGCCGATGCCGAGGAAGATCGCCCCGCTGGCCAATCCACGACGATGGGCGGCCACGTGCGGCAGGATCGTGCTGGCAGCGAGCACCATGATCACCCCGCCGGAAATCCCCGAGGCCAGGCGCCAGAAGAAGAACCACGCCTGGTTCAACGGCCAGGCGCAGGCGAAGAACGACAGCGTGACCAGCAGCATCATGCCGCGCAGCACCGCCGTGCTCGACCAGCGCGCCGCCAGCGGGCGCCCGGCCAGTGCGCCGATCAGGTACCCGGCGAGATTGGCGGCACCCAGGTAGACCACGGCGGATGCCGAGAACCAGCGCGCCTCGATCAGCGCCGGGATCAGCGGCGTGTAGGCAAAACGCGCCAAGCCGATGCCGACCAGGCTGGCGCACAGGCCCGCCCAGATCGGCAACCAGAGGGAGCCTCGACTGGAGAGGCGGCAAGCATCGGTATTCATGACAACCCCCTATCGCGCCATCGGAGCGGCGCCGTTGCGTGGTGATGGGGGGATCATAAAGTCGCGCGCAGATGAAATAATGCAGCGAGTTTTCTTTCCAGAGCTGCAGTTTTGCATCAGAGGGGAATCACCATGATGAACTGGGACGATGCGCGGGTGTTCCTCGCACTGTGCCGGGAGCAGACCCTGCGCGGCGCCGCCCGCGTGCTCGCAGTGGACCAGGCGACAGTAGGACGGCGCCTGGCATCGCTCGAGCGCTCCCTGGAGGCGACGCTGTTCCTGCGCACGTCCGCCGGCTACAGCCTCACCGCCGCCGGCGAGATTGCCATGGCGGCGGCACAGGCCATGGAGTCCTCCGCCGCCGACCTGCAACGGCAGATCCTCGGCATGGACGACCGCATGAGCGGCGTAGTACGCGTCACCACCACCGACTCCTTTGCCGCCGACTACATCATCCCCGCCGTGGCCGCCCTGCACCGCGAGAAGCCGGGGATCGAGGTGCAGTTGCAGACCTCCACGCAGATGCTCAACCTGAGCAAGCGCGAGGCCGACATCGCCGTGCGCACGCACCAGCCGGAGAACCCCGACCTGATCGTGCGACGCCTGGCCCGCTGGGGAAGCGGCCTGTTCGCCTCCGCGCAGTACATCGAGTCACGCGGCGTGCCCGAGCCGGGCACCGCCTTCGCCGGGCACGACCTGGTGGTCTATCAGCCGTATCTGGATGCCGGCAAGGAAGTGTTCCTCGCCTCCGAGCCGATCATCCATGGGCGCATCGCCATGAGTTGCACCTCCGGCTTCATGGTCCGCCGCGCCCTGGCCGGCGGTCTGGGCGTGGGCGAACTGCCGCTGCCGCTGGGCGATGCGGACGGGCTGGTGCGCCTGTGGCCGGAACGCCCACCCTTGCCCTACGACGTATGGCTGGTCACCCACAAGGATGTGCGCCATACGGCGCGTGTGCGGGCGGTGATCGATGCCATCTCGAGCGCGTTCACCAGCGCGGCGCCGCAGCCGCCGGCCGCTCGGGGCCGGAACGCATGAAGGACTGCAACGGCCGATCCCGCAATCGCCGACCGTCACGGCGCGGTCACTCGATGAACGGCACCTTCTCCGCGCGCTGGTATGGGCCATAAACCGCTGGCGCCCAGTTGAACTCCTTGCCGTCGCGGGTGATATGGCCGATGCCGGGGAATGGCAAGTGTGCGGCGGCTACCCAGGCGCCATCCTTTGCGAGCGCACTGAACTCGGCGTCGCGAGCCTTCACGGCCTGCTTCGGGTCGGTGTCGAAACGGATCGCCACTTCCGGGTGGGCGAACTGCACGGCGACGTTGTGAATCAGGTCGCCGATGAAGACGATGGCAGCCCCGCCGGATTCGAAGCGATAGCTGGTACTGCCCGGCGTGTGGCCAGTGGTGGCCTGCGTCGTCAACTCCGGTAACGGCGAGGCCGGCGGTACGAACCTTTGCAGGCGGTTGGCGGCGCGATACGGTGCGAGCGAACGCTGCGCCACGTCGAAGAACTCGCGGGCCTTTTCCGGCGCCTGGTCGCGGTGCTGCTCATCCAGCCAGAAATCTGCCTCGGCCTGCGCCGCATAGACGGTGGCGTTGACGAACAGTGCCTCGCCCTGGCCATCCACCAGGCCGCAGACGTGGTCCAGGTGCATGTGGGTGAGCAGGATGCTGTCCACCTGCTCGGGTGCGTAGCCAGCAGCCTTCATGTTTTCCAGCAAATGCCCGGCGGTACCGCCAATGCACTGGCCGGCGCCGCTGTCCACCAGCACCAGGTGCTTGCCGGTATTGACCAGGAAGGCATTGAAGTTGGTCTGCACGCGCTCGCCACTCATCGCGTTGCGGGCCAGCAGCGCGCGGATCCGCTCGCGGTTCAGGCCCTGCAACAGGCCGGGAGACAAGTCGTTGTAGCCGTCGTAGAGCGCGGTGACTTCGTATTCGCCCACCGCCAGGCGGAAGTAGCCGGGCGCCTGAGTCCTGGGCGCGGTCGGCGGCTCGGCGCAGGCGAAGGTGGAGACCAGCAGTGCGCTGGCCAGTAGCGGGAAGCAGTGGTTGCTGCGGGATGCCGGCATGGTCGGCGCCTCCTTGGACAATGGTGGCGCCATGCTGCTCGGTTTGCCTGGACGGTTCTTGGACGCCTGTGCCGGATGCGCTCGCACCAGCCAGACGCAGTGGAGCGTGAAGCTCAGGGCAGCGGCGCGCTCATGTACTCGACCATCCGCTCGCGCAGCCAGCGCTCTGCCGGGTCGTTGTCGTGGGCGGCGCTCCACACCAGGGAGAGTTCCGCCGGCTTGATTTCCAGCGGTGGGTCCTCGGCACGCAGGCAGCTGTCTTCCACCAGGGCGCACGCGGCGTAGTCGGGCACGGTGGCGATCATCTCGGTATTTCGCAGCAACGCGCGCAGGCTGCCGAACTGCGGCACGGCAAGCACCACCCGGCGACGCCGCTCGATACGCTCCAGGTCCAGGTCGATGGCACCATTCAGGTCGCCGGAGAAGGACACCATCACGTGCGGCCGCGAACAGTATTCGTCGAGCGTCAGCGGGCCGGGGCGGTCGTCGCCGCGCAGTACCTTCACACCGATATCGCGCAGCTTGCGGCGCTTGGCATTGGCCGGCAGGTCGGTGGTGTAGCTGACCCCGACAGTGATCTCGCCGGAGGACAGCAGTGCGGGCATCAGCAGGAAATTGGCGCGCCGTACCACCACGGTGACGTTTGGCGCCTCCTGTTGCAGGCGCGCCAGCAGCGCGGGGAACAGGCCGAACTCGGCGTCGTCGGAAAGGCCCAGGCGGAAGATGTTGCAGCTGATCTCGGGCTCGAAGGTCTTGGCGCGGCTGACCGCGGCGGAGATCACATCCATCGCCGGGCGCAACTCCTCGAAGATGTGCAGGGCCCGACTGGTGGGCTCCATGGCGCGGCCGGCGCGCACCAGCAATGGGTCGTCGAACAGGTCGCGCAGGCGCGCCAGGGCGGCGCTGACAGTGGACTGGGTGATGAACAGCTTCTCGCCGACGCGGGTGAGGTTCCGCTCCAGCATCAGGGATTCGAAGATCACCAGCAGGTTCATGTCCAGGCGGCGCAGGTCGTTTCGGTTCATGGCTGGTCGCTCGGGGCTGTGGAGTGGGCAGCTTGGCACAAGGCAAGGATCGCGCCAGTCAACCACGTTTCACGACGATTCTCTTGGACGGGTGTGCTTATTCGCGCCCTGTCCTTCCTAATCCGATTGAGCATCGGATCACCTTGATTTACCTTGAGTTTTTCCCATTCCGGAGCGGCCATTCTGCCGCCGACAGGACCCACGAAAAGAGAGACGCCATGCCCGCACCTGCCCACCAGGTAGCGCCCATGCTCACCCCCCAGACCCACCACCTGATCCTGCAACTCATGGAAGAGCTGCAAACCCAGGGCGAGGGCCTGCACCGGGCCAGTCAACGCCTTTGCCAGCACCTGCTGGAACACTACCGGCTGCCTGAACCCTGCAATGACGGGCAGGACGCCTGCGAACGCCTCGCCCTCGCGCCCTGGCAGGAACGCAAGGCCAAGGACATCCTCGCCGGCAGCCTGCTCAGCCGCCTGTACATCGCGGATGTCGCCGAGCAATGTGGCATGTCGCGCAGCCATTTTTCCCGCGCCTTCAAGCAGGCCACCGGACTTTCGCCGCGGGAATGGGCGCTGCGACTGCGCGTCGACCGCGCCCGTGAACTGCTGGCCGGCAGCGACGCGCCGATCTCCCAGGTCAGCCAGGAGTGCGGTTTCGCCGACCAGTCGCACTTCTGCCGCAGCTTCCGCAAGCTGGTGGGCTGCACGCCGAACCGCTGGCGGAAGGCCAGCCGGATGGGCGGAACGGCGGAAATGGCGACGATCCCATCCCCGGTCTGATGCGCGGCCCCTGTCCGCGAACGCGGGCATGGCCCGCTCCTGCCAGCGGCTTCGGGCGGTCCGGCAGGAGCTGGCCACACCTGCGACAGATTGCGCACCGGGGGCATCCCGGATGACGTCCGCTGCTGCACATACGATTGAACGATCTGATTCCTACGCCGTTCAGGAAGTGTTCAGCCAGGATCGGGAGAACTTTGAGGTATGACAGTTCCGATGCAATCCGCAACGTCTAGTCTGGGTGCAGTCCCACTTTCCCTACAGGCAGGAGCCGGGAGTCAGAGCATGACTGCACAGCAAACCACCGACGGCAAAACGCAAACCACCGACTGGTACCGCAAGAGCGTCGACCAGACCATGGCCGATCTGCAGACCAGCGCGGATGGCCTCTCGCCCGACGACGCCGAGGCGCGACTGCTGCGCGTCGGCCCCAACGCGCTGCCGGCCAAGGAAGTCGACCCGCTCTGGCTGCGCTTCGCCCGGCACTTCAACGATGTACTGATCTACATCCTCCTGGCCGCCGCCGTGGCCACCGCGCTGATGGGCCACTGGACCGACACCGTGGTCATCCTGCTGGTGGCGGTGATCAACGCGGGCATCGGCTTCTTCCAGGAGAATAAGGCGGAGAAGTCCCTCGCCGCCCTGCGCGGCATGCTCAGCAGCACCGCCCATGTGGTGCGCAACGGCAAGAAGGTCGAGATGGATGCCGCCCAGCTGGTGCCCGGCGATATTGTCATCCTGCGCCCGGGCGACAAGATTCCCGCCGACGTACGCCTGTTCGACGTGCACCACCTGCAGGTCGAGGAGTCCATGCTGACCGGTGAATCGCTCACCGTGGGCAAGCACGCCGACGCGCTGGACAAGGAGGCGCTGCTGGCCGACCGCACCAACCTCGGCTTCTCCGGCACCAACGTCAGCGCCGGCAACGCGCGCGGCGTGGTGATCGAGACCGGGCCCGCCACCGAACTCGGGCGCATCAACAAGCTGATCGCCAACGTCGACGAGGGTGAGACGCCGCTGCTGCGGCAGATCGCCGAACTGGGCAAGCGCATCTTCCAGCTGATCATCGGCATGATGGTGGTGCTCTTCATCATCGGCTTCTTCTGGCACGACTACCCCTTCGGCGAGTTGCTGCTGTCGCTCATCAGCCTCGCCGTGGCCTCGGTGCCCGAGGGCCTGCCGGCCATTGTCTCGATCATCCTGTCGCTGGGCGTGCAGCGCATGGCGCAGAACAAGGCGATCATCCGCAAGCTGCCCACCGTGGAAACCCTGGGCGCCATGAGCGTGATCTGCTCGGACAAGACCGGCACCCTGACCATGAACGAGATGACCGTGAAGAGCGTGCTGCTCGCCAATGGCATCTACGCCGTCGAGGGTCAGAGCTACGAGCCCAAGGGCCGCATCACCTTCGGCAGCACCAGCGATGAGCTGGACTGGTCGCAGCACGACGCGCTGCAAGCCTTCATCCGCGCAGTGGACATCTGCAACGACAGCAGCCTGCAACTCAATGACGAAGGCCGCTGGGGCGTGGTCGGCGGCCCAACCGAGGGTGCGCTGAAGGTCCTGGCGCGCAAGGCGAACCTGCCGGAGATCGAGTTCCAGAAGTTCGGCAAGATTCCCTTCGACTCCGCCTACAAGTACATGGCGCGGCGCTGCGACGTCGCCGGACAGAGCCTGGTCTACCTCAAGGGCGCGCCCGACGTGCTGCTGCGCATGTGCCAGCAACAGCTCGGGGCCAATGGCGTGGAGCCGCTGGACCGCGCGTACTGGGAGCGCGAGATGAGCTTCATCGCCGGGCAGGGTCTGCGCATGCTCGCCGCCGCCTACAAGCCGGTGCAGCCCGATGACGGCGTGATCGACCACGAGAACGTGCAGGACGGCATGATCTTCCTCGGCGTCGCCGGCCTGCTCGACCCGCCGCGCCCGGAGGCCATCGAGGCCATCGCGCTGTGCAAGCGTGCCGGCATCCAGGTGAAGATGATCACCGGCGACCACCCGGACACCGCCGTGGCCATCGCCGGCATGCTCGGCATGGGCAACGACCTGCGCGCCATGACTGGCCAGGAGCTGGAACAGGCCGATGACACGCAACTGAAAGCCCTCGCCATGCAGTACTCGGTGTTCGCCCGCACCAGTCCCGAACACAAGCTGCGCCTGGTGCGCGCGCTGCAGGCCAACGAGGAAGTGGTCGGCATGACCGGCGACGGCGTCAACGACGCCCCGGCACTGAAGCAGGCCGATGTCGGTATCGCCATGGGCATCAAGGGCACCGAGGTGACCAAGGAAGCCGCCGACATGGTGCTCACCGACGACAACTTCTCCACCATCGCCGGCGCCGTGCGCGAAGGCCGCCGGGTCTACGACAACCTGAAGAAGACCGTGCTGTTCATCCTGCCGACCAACATGGCCCAGGGCCTGCTGATCGTCATGGCGATCCTCGCCGGTGCGGTGATCCCGCTGGCGCCGCTGCAGATCCTCTGGATGAACATGGCGACCTCGACCACCCTGTCCTTCGCCCTGGCCTTCGAGCCTGGCGAGCCGGGGATGATGCGCCGGCCGCCGCGCAACGCGAAGGAATCGATCCTCAACGGTTTCGCAGTCTGGCGGGTGCTCTACGTGGGCGGCCTGCTCACCGCCGCAGCCTTCCTGCTGGAAGCCTGGATGGTCAGCAACGGCCAGGACACCGACCACATCCGCACCATGATCCTGCACACCCTGGTCACCGCGCAGTGGGCCTACCTGTTCAACTGCCGCCTGCAGGAAGAGTTCTCGCTGAACACGGCGCTGCTGCGCAATGGCGCGCTGCTCACCGTGACCCTGGCGCTGATCCTGCTGCAGTGCTTCGTGATCTACGTGCCCTTCATGCAGACCGCCTTCCACACCGTCGCCCTGCCCTTCAGCGGCTGGCTGATCTCGCTGGGTATCGGTATCGCGGTGTTCTTCGCGGTGGAACTGGAGAAACTGGTGATCCGTCGCTGGAAGGCTTCGCGCAGATGATGCAACTGATGTAGGAGCGGACTGTGTCCGCGAAAAGGCCCCTCGCCATTCCGGCGAGGGGCCTTTTTTCTTGCTCCGTGGAAGTTCGTCGCGGCGATCTCGCGGGCATGGACCGCTCCTGCAAGCGCACGGCGCACCCTGTAGGAGCGGGCCATGCCCGCGAACGGCGGACAGGGTCCGCCGTCAGCCCGCCCTCGGTCTCGTAGGGCGCATAACGCGCCAGCGTTATCCGCCACTGGTGGAGGCGACGGCGGATAACCTGTTCCAGGTTATCCGCCCTACGGTCTGTGCACTCCTGAACTTACAGCAGCGGCAAGGTGTAGCTGACGATCAGGCGGTTCTCGTCCTGGTCGCGCTGCGTCGGGGTGCCGGAACCGCTGGCAGGCAGGCCGCTGCGCAGCATGGCGTTGCGCCAGGAGAAGCCCAGGCCCTTGAGGGTGCCTTCGGGGATCACATAGGACAGCGTCAGGTCGCGCTCCCACTCACCCTGGTCGCCACTGGCGGTCTTGATGTCGTCGCCCTTGAGGTAGATCGCCGCAAAGGTCAGGCCCGGCAGGCCGGCCTGGGCGAAGTCGTAGCCGTAGCGCGCCACCCAGGTGCGCTCGCCGGCATGCAGGAACTTGCCGATCTGCACGTCGGTGATCAGGTAGGCGCTGCCGCTGGCACCGTCGCCGCGGTTCAGGTAGGGAAAGTCGCTGTCGCCGTTCATGACCTGGTAGCCAGCGCCGAGGCTGTGCCCGGACAGGCTGTAGGTGAACATCCCGCTGTAGGCGCGGTTGTCGACCTCGCCCTTGGTCACGCGATTGCCGTAGTAGCCGCTGGAGAGATAACCGTCGGCGCGGCCGGAGGCGCTGCCATTCTTGCCATCGGAATCGCTGTCGAAGGCGCGCAGGTCGGTCTTCAGCATGCCGGGGCCGAGGTTCAGGCTGTGCTGCAGGCCGAGGAAGTGCTGCTGGTAGAACTCGCTGAGCTGGCCGAAGTAGTACTGCAGCGTCAGGTCCTTGCTCAGCTTGTAGTCGCCGCCGGCGTAGTAGAACGCATTGCTGTCGCGGGCCGTCGCGCCGCTGTTGGCGCCCTGGATCGACATCCCGCGCCAGTCGCTGGAGTTGCGCCCGCGGGTGTGTTCCAGCTTGCCGGCTACCAGGCTGAGGTTGTCGATGTCGGTGCTGGTCACCTGCCCGCCGTCGAAGGTACCCGGCAACAAGCGTCCGTCGTTGTAGGTCACCACCGGCAGCTTGGGCATCAGCGTGCCGTAACGCAGTTCGGTGCTGGAAATCTTGGCCTTCAGGGTCGGGCCGAGGCTGCTGAAGTCGTTCACTGCCTCACCATTGCTCTTGGACGGGAACACCGTGCCGGCCTGCTGGCTGGGGGATTCATAGTGGGTGCCGCGGCCACTGTCGAGACGAATGCCGAGCAGGCCGATGGCGTCGACGCCCAGCCCAACCGTGCCCTGGGTGTAGCCCGAGGCGTAGTTGAGGATGAAGCCCTGGCCCCACTCTTCCTGGCGGCTCGGTTCGGCGGTGCCGTTGCGGTTATCGCTGTTGATGTAGAAATTGCGCAGGGTCAGGCTGGCCTTGCTGTCCTCGAGGAAGCCGGCAGCCTGGGCGGCGGGCACGAGAAAGCCGAGGGCGGCGCAGGCGATGGCAGCGCCCAGGGTGGAGTTTTTCATTGTTGTCTCCGGGTCGTGGATGTCAGGGTGAGCGCCACCCGTCCCAGTGGTGCGGGCAGGCGCGGGATTTCAGGCAAAGGGAGGCCGACGACGCCGGGAGGCGCCGCCGATCAGGGGTGGGTCAGATCAATGGTTCCATCAGGTCACGGGGGCCGGGTTGAACAGCACCAGGTCGTTGTGCAGGTGGTGCCGCTCGGCCCAGGTGTGGACCTTGCCGCTGGCCACGTCGAGGTAGAGCTGGAAGATTTCCCAGCCCAGCTCGTCCAGGGTCATGCGCCCGGACGTGACGCGCCCGGCATCGACGTCGATCAGGTCGGGCCAGCGCTCGGCCAGCTCGGTGCGGGTCGCCACCTTGATCACCGGCGCCATGGCCAACCCGTAGGGCGTGCCGCGTCCGGTGGTGAAGATGTGCAGGTTCATCCCGGCGGCCAGCTGCAGGGTGCCGCAGATGAAGTCGCTAGCCGGGGTGGCGCAGTACTGCAGCCCCCTGCCCTTCACCCGCGCGCCCGGCGGGATCACGCCGGCGATGGCGCTGCTGCCGGACTTGGCGATGGAGCCCATGGCCTTCTCGACGATGTTGTTCAGCCCGCCCTTCTTGTTCCCGGGCGTGGTATTGGCGCTGCGGTCGGCCATGCCGCGGGCGAGGTAGCGGTCGTACCAGTCCATTTCGGCGACCAGTTGCTCGGCCACTTCGCGGTTGGCGGCGCGCGCGGTAAGCAGGTGGATGCCGTCGCGCACCTCGGTGTTCTCGGAGAACATCACCGTGGCCCCGGCCCGCACCAGCAGGTCGGCGGCCACACCCAGCGCGGGGTTGGCGGTGACGCCGGAAAAGGCGTCGCTGCCGCCGCACTGCATGCCGACCACCAGCTCCGAGGCTGGCACCGTCTCGCGACGGCGTTCGTTGAGCAGGGCCAGACGCTCTTCGATCAGCGCGAGGATCTGCGTGACCATGCCCTGGAAGCCGTTGCCGGATTCCTGCAGGCGGTACAGCCACTGCGCCTCGTCCTGCCCGGCGGTGAGTGCGTCGCCGTCCATCAGTTGCACCGGCTGCAACTTCTCGCAGCCCAGGCCGATGACCAGCGCCTGGCCGCCGAGGTTGGGGTTGCGCGCCAGGTTGTACAGCGTGCGGATCGGGATGATCGCGTCCGGCGCGTTGATCGCCACGCCACAGCCGTAGCTGTGGGTCAGCGCCACCACGTCGTCGACGTGCGGGTACTTGGGCAGCAACTCGCGACGGGCACGCTCCACGCAATGATCCAGCACGCCAGTCACGCACTGCACCGTGGTGCTGACGCCCAGCAGGTTACGTGTGCCGACACTGCCGTCGGCGTTGCGGTAGCCCTCGAAGCTGTAGCCGGTGAGGGGTTCGGCAGCCGGCGGCACGTCAGTCGCCAGCGGTAGCGCGCCCAGCTCCGGTGGCTCCGGCAGGCTGAGCAGTTGCTCGGTCACCCAGCGGCCCTTGGCGATCGGCGCCAGCGCGTAGCCGATCACCGTGCCGTAGCGCAGCACCGCGGCGCCTTCGGCGATGTCCACCAGCGCCACCTTGTGGCTCTGCGGGATCGACTCGGCGGCCACCAGCTCATCCGGGAAGCGACCGCCCGCGGCGACGCCCTGGTCGTTGACAACGATGGCGACGTTATCGTCCGCGTGCAATTTCACGTAGCGCGGTGAGTCCTGGTGCGGGATCAACTGCATGACACTCATCTCCGAAATACCCCCGGAACTGCTCAGGAATTGGCCGGGGCCAGACGTTTTTCAGGTACCTGGCGACCCTTTGGGTCTTCTTCGCGCAGCTCCACACGCTCGATGCGGCCGACGATGAACAGGTAGCTCAGCACGGCCACCAGCGCGTTGGCGCCGACGAACACCAGGGCCCACTTGAACGAGCCGGTGGCGCTGATCAGGTAGCCGATGACGATCGGCGTGGTGATCGAGGCCAGGTTGCCGAAGGTGTTGAACAGGCCGCCAGAAAGACCGGCGATCTGCTTGGGCGAGGTGTCCGCCACCACCGCCCAGCCCAGCGCGCCCAGGCCCTTGCCGAAGAACGCCAGGGTCATGAAGCCGACCACCATCCATTCGGCATGAACGTAGTTGCAGAACACCATGGTGGTGGACAGCAGCAGGCCGCAGACGATCGGCAGCTTGCGGGCGAAGGTCAGCGAATGGCCGCGACGCAGCAGGTAGTCGGAGATGATCCCGCCCAACACGCCACCGAGGAAGCCCATCAGCGCGGGCAGCGAGGCGATAAAGCCGGCCTTGAGGATCGACATGCCGCGCTCCTGCACCAGGTACACCGGGAACCAGGTGAGGAAGAAGTAGGTGATCGCATTGATGCAGTACTGGCCCAGGTACACGCCCAGCAGCATGCGGCTGCGCAGCAGCTGGCTGACGTAGTGCCATTTCGGACCGTCGCTGGCGCGCTTCTGGTCCATGTCGACCATGCCGCCGCCGGCTTCGATGGCGGCGACTTCAGCGGCGTTGGTGCGCGGGTGTTCCTTGGGGTTGTAGATGGTCTTCATCCAGATGGCGGCGAAGACCATGCCCAGCACGCCCATCACCACGAACACGTGCTCCCAGCCGAAATGGAAGACGATCCAGCCCATGATCGGCGCGAACAGCGCGGTGGCGAAGTACTGCGCGGAGTTGAAGATGGCCGAGGCCGTGCCGCGCTCGGCGGTGGGGAACCAGGCGGCGACGATGCGTGCGTTGCCGGGGAAGGACGGTGCCTCGGCGAAGCCGACCATGAAGCGCAGCAGGAACAGCGCGATCACCGCGCTGGCCACCGGCAGGTAGCCGACAAAGCCCTGCAGGAAGGTGAACAGCGACCAGATGAAGATGCCCGCGGCGTAGACCTTCTTCGAGCCGAAGCGGTCGAGCAGCCAGCCGCCGGGAATCTGCCCGGCCACGTAGGCCCAGCCGAAGGCGGAGAAGATGTAGCCCAGGGTGACCGCGTCGATGCCCAGGTCCTTCTGCAGGCTGGAGCCGGCGATGGAGATGGTGGCGCGGTCGGCGTAGTTGATGGTGGTTACCAGGAACAGCATCAGCAGGATCAGGTAACGCACATGCGTCGGTTTGGCGGTTGCTTGGCTCATCGATTGCGTCTCGTGTCTTGTTGTTATGGGAGCGACCGGCGCAGGCCGGCCAGATTATCAGCCGGCCCGTCGTGGCGAGCCGTTACCGCCTCCTTGCCGACGTACGGCGGGCGCGGCCGGTACGTCCGTTCCGACTCGCGCGCTGGGCACAGCGGCGAGCGACACAGCAGATAGCGCGCCACGGCCGGCAGGCAGCCGGATGGCGTACAGCGAGAGAGCGTGGAGCGAAGAAAACGGCCCCGCCGGACGCCTGACGAGCAGGCGAGACGACTCGGCGCGGCCAGGGAACTGGCGCGGGGAAAGCCGGCGCACGGCGGCGCGGCGATGTGAGATCGGGCGGTTCAGCATGACGACCTACCTGCGAAGTTGAGCGGAGTGGGAGTGCTCGGGGCGCGGTCAGCGCCTGGGTTCGCGGGTACGTGTCGGCTGCGGGCAGTCGATGGTCATGGTGTTTCCCCTGCATTGTTCTTGTGTCGGGGTTCTGGTCATGTCGTGTGCAGCGGATGGCGCTGGCAAGCGCCACCCGCTGGTACTGCTATCGGTCAGGCACCGACGTAGGCGGTCTTCACCGTGGTGTAGAACTCCTGGGCATAGCGACCCTGCTCGCGCGGGCCGTAGGACGAACCTTTGCGACCGCCGAACGGCACGTGGTAATCCACGCCGGCAGTGGGCAGGTTGACCATCACCATCCCGGCCTGGGCGTGGCGCTTGAAGTGCGCGGCATGCTTGAGCGAGGTGGTGGCGATGCCGGCGGACAGGCCGAACTCGGTGGCATTGGCCTGGGCCAGCGCTTCGTCGTAGTCCTTCACCTTGAGGATGCTGGCCACGGGGCCGAAGATTTCCTCGCGGTTGATGCGCATGTCGGGGGTGGTCTCGTCGAACAGCGCCGGGGCCATGTAGTAGCCCTCGGTGGCCAGCGACAGGCGCTCGCCGCCGAACAGCAGGCGCGCGCCTTCGTTGCGGCCGATCTCGACGTAGTCCAGGTCCTGGCGCAGCTGCGCTTCGGAGACCACCGGGCCGATGTCGATGCCGTCCTGCAGCGCGTTGCCCACGGTAATCCTGCGCATGCGCTCGACCATGGCCTCGACGAAGCGCGGGTAGATGCCTTCGGTGACGATCAGCCGGCTCGACGCCGTGCAGCGCTGGCCAGTGGAGTAGTAGGCGCTCTGCACCGACAGCTCCACGGCGGTGGCGAGGTCCGCGTCGTCGAGGACGATCTGCGGGTTCTTGCCACCCATCTCCAGCTGCACCTTGGCGCCGCGGGCCACGCATTGCGCGGCGATGCGACGACCGACGCCGACCGAGCCGGTGAAGCTCACGGCGTCCACCTGCGGGTGGTTGACCAGGGCTTCGCCGATCACGCTGCCACGGCCCATCACCAGGTTGAACACGCCATTGGGGAAACCGGCGCGGGAGATGATTTCCGCCAGCGCCCAGGCACTGCCGGGCACCAGGTCGGCAGGCTTGAGCACTACGCAGTTGCCGTAGGCCAGCGCCGGGGCGATCTTCCACGCGGGGATCGCGATGGGGAAGTTCCACGGGGTGATCAGGCCGACCACACCCACGGCTTCGCGGGTCACCTCGACGCTGACGCCGGGGCGCACCGACGGCAGCAGGTCGCCGGCCAGGCGCAGGCATTCACCGGCGAAGAACTTGAAGATGTTCCCCGCGCGGCCGACTTCGCCGATGGCTTCGGGAAGGATCTTGCCCTCCTCCCGCGCCAGCAGCGCGCCCAACTCGGCGCGGCGGGCGAGGATCTCGCTGCCGACCTTGTCCAGCGCATCGGCGCGAGCCTGCACATTGCTGTTGGACCAGGCCGGGAACGCGGCGCGGGCCGCCTCCACTGCCTGGTTCACCAGGGCTGCATCGCCCAGGGCGTAGTCGCCGACCACGTCGGAAAGGTCCGACGGGTTGCGGTTCGGGGTTGCGTCGGTAACGGCCAGCCACTGGCCGTCGACGTAGTGCGAATACGGTTGTGCCACGGGAACCTCCGGCTTACTGCGGGCCGAGTTTCTTGATCAGCGCGTCGAGCATCTCGACTTCTTCGCCGGTGAGGTCGGTCAGCGGTGCGCGCACCGGGCCCGCGTCATGGCCGACCAGCTTGGCGCCAGCCTTGATGATGCTCACGCCGTAGCCTTCGCAGCGGTTGCGGATGGCCAGGTAAGGCAGGAAGAAATCGTCGATCAGGCGATTGACCGTGGCGTGGTCGTCGCTGGCGATGGCGTTGTAGAAATCGATGGCGGTCTTCGGGATGAAGTTGAAGACGGCCGAGGAATACACCGGCACACCCAGCGCCTTGTAGGCCGCCGCATAGACTTCGGCAGTGGGCAGGCCGCCGAGGTAGGTCAGGCGCTCGCCAAGGCGGCGACGGATGGCGACCATCGGCTCGATTTCGCCGATGCCGTCCTTGAAGCCGATCAGGTTCGGGCAGCGGTCGGCCAGTTTTTCCAGGCTATCGGCGTTGAGGCGGCAGACGTTGCGGTTGTAGACCACCACGCCGAAGTCCACCGAGCGGCAAACCTGCTCGACGTGCGCCACCAGGCCTTCCTGGCTGGCTTCGGTCAGGTAGTGCGGCAGCAGCAGGATCCCGGCGGCGCCCTGCTTCTCGGCTTCCTGGGCGTAGGCGATGGCCTGGCGGGTCGGGCCGCCGGCGCCGGCGAGGATCGGTACCTGGCCGCGGCAGGTATCCACCGCAGTCTTGATGATCGAGGAGAACTCGTTGGGCTCCAGCGAGAAGAACTCGCCGGTGCCGCCGGCCGCGAAGAGTGCACTGGCGCCGTAGGGAGCCAGCCACTCCAGGCGGCGGGCGTAGGTGTCCGCGCGGAAGTTGCCCTGGGTATCGAAGTCCGTCACGGGGAACGACAGCAGACCGGACGAAAGGGTGGACTTCAGTTCTTGTGGATTCATTGGCGATCACCCTGCAAAGCGAATTTTTATAGGAAGAGGTGCAACGACAATCGGCTTATGGCGTCATGTTGTCGGTCATCGTATAACTACAAACAAAAGCCGACAAGTCGTCAGACAACCTTTTCTTCCGTCCGCTCGTCAGCCGAGTTTTTCTTCGGCCGATTCGTGGGCGCGGCGCAGGCGTTCGCGGGAGTTGGTGAGGTGCAGGCGCATGGCGGCGCGGGCGGCGTCGGTGTCGCCGCGGGCGATGGCGTCGAAGATGTCTTCGTGCTCGCGGTTGACCCGCGCCAGGTAGTGGTTCTGGTCGTCATGGGCCAGGCGTGCGGAGTTCAGGCGGGTGCGCGGGATGATGCTCGCCCCCAGGTGACTCATGATGTCGGTGAAGTAGCGGTTGCCCGTGGCTTCGGCGATGCGCAGGTGGAACTGGAAGTCCGAGGCCACCGCGTCGCGGCCGTTGGCCTGGCTCTCCTCCAGGGCATCCAGGGCGTCACGCAAGCCCTGCAACTGCTCGGGGCTGCGGCGCTGGGCGGCGAGCCCGGCGGACTCCACCTCCAGGCTGATGCGCAACTCCAGCACGGCCAGCACGTCGCGCAGGGTGACGATGGTCGCCGGATCGATGCGGAACGGGCCGTCCTTGGGCGTGTCCAGCACGAAGGTTCCGATGCCGTGGCGGGTCTCCACCAACCCCGCGGCCTGCAGCCGGGAGATCGCCTCGCGGACCACGGTGCGGCTGACGCCCTGCTCGGCCATGATCGCCGATTCGGTGGGCAGCTTGTCGCCAGGCTTGATACGACCATCGCGGATACGCGCGGAAAGCTCGGCGACCACCTCATGGGCGAGGCTGCGAGGGCGTTTGCGGGGAAGCGGGCTGGTCGGCATGGCGGTCGCTGGAATAGATGAAGAGGCAGTCATCGTACAACATCGGGATAGCGCCCGGCCATGGCCGCCCGGTTGTGCGATGTCTCTCCCCTGCCCTCGCCAATCCCGCTCTGTGCGGTCCGCAAGCACGCTCGCACCTACCGGTTCAGACATGGGCATTCCTGCAGGAGCGAGCCACGCCGTGATCGCGCGCATGGCGCGCTCCTACAGCGGGGCGCCGGAGCTTCCCGGTAGCTGCCGATTCCGCCGCGATCTGCAGAGCTTCACTGATGCAACCGCAACACCGCCTCCAGCTCCTCGCGCAGCCAGGGCTCGTCGATCTCCGGCAGGCGCTGGGTGATCTGCCGGGCGACCCAGCGCTGGCCGCGGCCGATGAAGTCGAAGCGAAGCTCCAGGTCCTCGATGGCCATGGCGCTGGCGTGGAAGTCGCCCACGCCACTATCCGGCGCGGCACCCAGGCGTTCCAGGCAGCGGCGCAGGCGCCGGCAGCTCTCGGCCTCGCCTTCGTGCAGGCGCTCCAGGCGGCGGCGCACGATGGGTTCGTCGGTCTGCCGCAGGCTGTCGAGCATGACCCGCGCGCCAGCACGCTCGGCACGCATCAGGGTCTGCAGCCATGGGATGAGGTCGTCGGACATGTAAGTCCCCCGGTAATGGCGAAGGCCCATCCTAGACCGTCTCGCGAAGCCGCTTTAAATGAATTGAATTGCACCGATGCTGCACTTTTCCGAATGCATCCAGCTTGCGCCGTACCTCTTCATTTTCGCTGCGCCGCTCGTCGGCCTTGATCCCGGACAAGGCATTGCAGAGCGATCGCATGCCAGCACTTCGCCTTTAAATCAAAATAACTGCACTTATGCAGCATTATTATTCGTTTGTTGCATCCATCGCGTCTGTTCAGACTGATCGGGCTCCCTGCGGCGAATTGCCTCCTAACTGCCTAGTTCGCAATCCACATCGCTCGTGGCCAGGGAGCCGTCAGTCAACCGGAGTACGACGGAATCAAGATGGACAGCGCGATACCCCTCGATCAGCACACCCCCCGCGACGCCGAATACAACTACGACATCGTCCGCCGCTTCACTCTCACCACCTTGGGCTGGGGCATCCTCGGGATGCTCATGGGCGTGTTCATCGCCGCCCAGTTGGTATGGCCGCAGTTGAGCCTGGAGATGCCCTGGACCAGCTTCGGGCGCATCCGGCCGATCCACACCAACCTGGTGATCTTCGCCTTCGGCGGTAGCGCGCTGTTCGCCACCTCCTTCTACGTGGTGCAACGCACCTGCCGCGTGCGGATCATCTCCGACAGCCTGGCCAACCTGTTGTTCTGGGGCTGGCAGGCGAGCCTGGTGGCGATGCTGGTGAGCTACCCGCTGGGCATCACCACGTCCAAGGAATACGCCGAGATGGAGTGGCCCATCGCCGTCTGGGTGACCTTCCTCTGGCTGGTGTACGCCTACCTGTTCTTCGGCACCATCGCCCGCCGCAAGGTGCGCCACATCTACGTCGGCAACTGGTTCTACGGTGCCTTCATCGTGGTCACCGGGATGGTCCACGTGGTCAATCACCTGGCGATCCCGGTGACGCTGCTCAAGTCCTACCCGCTCTACTCGGGCGCCACCGACGCGATGATCCAGTGGTGGTATGGCCACAGCGTGGTGGGTTTCATCCTCTCGGTGGGCTTCCTCGGGATGATGTACTACTACGTGCCCAAGCAGGCCGAGCGGCCGATCTACTCCTATCGCCTGTCCATCGTGCACTTCTGGGCGATCATCACCCTGTATATCTGGGCCGGCCCGCACCACCTGCACTACACCGCCCTGCCCGACTGGGCGCAGAGCCTGGGCATGGTGATGTCGCTGATCCTCCTGGCGCCCAGTTGGGGCGGCATGATCAACGGCATGATGACCCTCTCCGGCGCCTGGCATAAGTTGCGCACCGACCCGATCCTGCGCTTCCTCGTGGTGTCGCTGGCCTTCTACGGCATGTCGACCTTCGAAGGACCGATGATGGCGATCAAGACGGTGAACTCGCTGTCGCACTACACCGACTGGACCATCGGCCACGTGCATGCCGGCGCCCTGGGCTGGGTGGCGATGATCTCCATTGGCGCGCTCTATCACATGATTCCCAAGCTCTACGGCCGCGAGCAGATGCACAGTGTCGGGCTGATCAACGCGCACTTCTGGCTCGCCACCATCGGTACCGTGCTGTACATCGCCTCGATGTGGGTCAACGGCATCACCCAGGGCCTGATGTGGCGCGCGGTGAACGAGGACGGCACGCTGACCTACTCCTTCGTCGAGGCGCTGGCGGCCAGCCATCCGGGCTATGTCGTCCGGCTGATCGGCGGTTCCACCTTCGCCAGCGGCATGCTGCTGATGGCCTGGAATACCTGGGCCACGGTACGCGCCGGCAAGCCGGTGTCGAACCTCGACGCGGCCACGGCCTGAGGACGCGCCGATGCTGCTGAGCCTGATCGGCCTGATCGCCTGTATCGCCGCCTGCTGGCGGACCTGCCGCAGCGACGGCGAACAGGCGGCGCTGCTGCCCTTCGCCGACGACCCGGATGCCGCGCGGCGCATGAGCGCGGCCACTGGCCGGCAGTGCGAGCGGATCGTCCAGCCCCTGCCGGAGCCGCCACCACCGTACCGAATGCGCGCCTGATTTCCAGCGCTCCTGTTTTCCAGCCTTCTGGTTTCCCAGCCCCATGGACGGGGCCTCCCCGAGTGCCGATGTTGGCACCTTGCAGGGCTCTTCCCCGCGAGAGCCCGTTTTTTCAGACTTCGCTCCACGGACCAACCGATGCCCGCCCTCACCGGCTGGCGGCACCGCGCCGCCGCGTACCTGCCCGACATTCCCCACACCCGCCCGCGTGAATGGCTGCGCGCCTCGCTAGGCGCCAGCCTGGGCTTCCTGCTCAGTGCCGCCACCTGCGGCCTGCTGTTCGGCTCCTCGGTGGCCCTGCACTTCGCCGGCCCCTGGGCCGCCTCGGCGGTGCTGCTGTTCGCCGTCTCTTCCGGCGCCCTCGCCCAGCCCTGGTCGGTGATCGGCAGCTACCTGTGCGCATCACTGGTGGCGCTGCTGATCGGTTTCTGGCTGCCCGCCGGCCTCGTCAGCGCCGCCCTCGCCCTGGGCCTGAGCCTGTTGCTGATGTACCCGCTGCGCTGCCTGCATCCGCCGGGCGGCGCGCTGGCCTTCTGCATGGTGTTCGCCTCGCCGCTGCCCGGCGAGCCGAGCGGGATGGCGCCGCTGCCAGCCATCAGCGGCGGCCTCTGCCTGGTGCTCCTGGCCCTGCTGTTCAACAACCTGACGCGCATGCCCTACCCACGCCGCCGTAGCCTCACACCGGACAACCACCAGACCCAGGACCTGCCGCCCGGCTCGCGGGTCGGCATCCAGGCCGCCGACCTCGACCAGGCGCTGGACGAACTGGGCGCCTTCGTCGACATCACCCGTGACGACCTCGAACGCCTCGTCCGCAGCACCGAACGCCACGCCCTGCGCCGCAGCATGGGCGATACCCGCGCGCGCGAAGTGATGTCCCGCGACCTGGTCTGCGCCGCGCCGGAAACCCCGCTCGACCACGCCCTGCGCCTGCTGGTGAAGCACCACCTGAAAGCCTTGCCGATCCTCGACGAGGAGCGCCGGCTGGTGGGCATCGTCAGCCTGATCGACCTGCTGGTGCCCAGGGGCGCCTGGTGGAAAAGGCTGCTGGGAAGCATCGGCCTGCGCCGCGACCGCCTGCTGGGCGAGGTGATGACCCGCCCGGTGCTGCACGTGGATGCCGATGCCCATGCGGTGGAGCTCATCCCGCTGCTCTCCGACCACGGCCTGCACTGTCTGCCGGTACTGGAGCATGGAGAGCTGGTGGGCGTGATTACCCAGACCGACCTGATCGCTGCCCTGGAACGCGACCTGCTCGCACACCTGGGCTGACCTCCGGCAGACCTGAGCGCTAAACTGGCCGCCTGATTCGCGCAGAAACCTCCGAATGGACATCGACCTCACCCGTACCTTCCTGGAAATCGTCCGCCACGGCAGCTTCGTCGCCGCCGCCGAACGCATGCACGTCACCCAGACCGCCATCACCGCGCGGGTACAGAAGCTGGAGGCGCACCTCAACTGCACGCTCTTCGTGCGCAACCGCGCCGGCGCCCGGCTGACCCCGGACGGCGAAGCCTTCGTCACCTACGCCAACCAGATCCTGCAGACCTGGGAAGCCGCCCAACGCGACCTGCCGTTGCCCGAGGGCATCCACAACGTGCTGCACATCGGCGGTGAAGTGAGCCTGTGCAACCCGCTGATGCTGCGCTGGGTCAGCCGAATCCGCCAGGTGATCGGCGACCACGCGGTGCGCGCCGAGATCGCCGACGGCCAGAGCCTGCTGCGCCAGCTCGAGCTGGGCGTACTGGACGCCGCGCTCGTGTACCAGCCGACCTACTGGCCGGGCATGCAGGTGGAACAGTTGCTGGAAGAGAAGCTGATCCTGGTGCGTGCGCAGAACCCCGAGCCCTACGTCTACATCGACTGGGGCGAAGGCTTCCGCCAGCAGCACGACAGCGCGCTGCCGGAGCTGTCCAAGGCGCCGGTATCGTTCAACCTCGGCCCGCTGGCCTTGCAGTACATCCTGGAAAACGGCGGTTCGGGCTACTTCCGCACACGCGTCGTGCAGAGTTACCTGGACCGCAAGGTGCTGCGCCGCGTACCGAAGGCTCCGGAGTTCAGCTACCCGACGTATCTGGTGTATTCGCGTGACCGCGATTCGCAGGCGCTGCAGCAGGCGTTTGCCTTGCTGCGCGAAGTAGTCGCGCAGGACCCGGACTGGTCACAGCGCTGGGACCCGATGATCTGACTCCAATGACCTGATCACGCCGGCCGCCGTAGGAGCGAACCCGCCCGCAAGCCCCGCCCGGACAACCATGCCAGGCAGGCTCGCCCCTACAGATGCCACGCCCTTGTCCTCCCCAGGTTCCCGGCCCTTCCCTGTCGGGGGAAGGAGGCGTATGCCGGGTGTTCCCGTGTTCGCCGGACGCTTCGCGGACAACGTCCGCTCCTGCAACCACCCTCAACATTGACCTGTAGGACGCATAAGGCCGCACCGGATGCCCCCTGCAGGAGTGCCCCACGGGCGCGATCGCGGGCATGGCCCGCTCCTGCATGCCGGGTCGATGGGTGTCGCCTCCTGCTTTCCGCTGCGGCCGTTACATCAACCGCGCCTTGAGCAACGGCCGCAGCAGGTAGTTCAACACGCTGCGCTTGCCGCTCAGAATGTCTACCTCGGCGACCATGCCGGGGATGATCGGCAGCACCTCGCCGTTGCGCATCAGCTGGCTGCCGTCGGTCTTGATCAGCACCTGGTAGTAGTACTCCTTGCCGTGCACCGTATCTTCTTCGATCGTGTCGGCGCTGATCTGTTCCAGGGTGCCCTTCAAATCACCGTAGATGCTGTAGTCGTAGGCGGTGATCTTCACCTTCGCCGCCATGCCCGGCACCAGGAAGGCCACGTCGCGCGGCTTCACCTTGGCCTCCACCAGCAGACGCTCCTCCACCGGGATCACCGCCATGATCGGCTCGCCCGGCTGCACAACGCCGCCGCGGGTGCTGATCAGCACGGTGTTCACCCGTCCGCGTACCGGCGAGAGGATTTCCGTGCGCCGCAGCTGGTCCTTGCGCTGCTGGACGATGGGTTCGATCTGCGCCAGCTGGGCCTTCTTCTCCTGACGCTCGGTGTAGGCATCCTGAAAGTAGCTGTTCTTCAACTCGGTGAGCTTGCCGCTCAGGGTGGCGATGTCCTGGCTCAGCTTGAGCGCCTCCATCTGACTCACCGCGCGGCGCTCCACCAGCGGTTTGACCAGCGCCAGCTGGCTCTGCGCCAGGCGAATCTGCTGCTGCAGCGAGCGGGTGTTTTCGTTGAGCTTGTCGCGTCGCGACTTGAACAGCTCGCGCTCGGAGCGCGCCACTGGTCCGTCAGCGGGCATGCCGTCGGGGAAGACGATGTGGTCCTGGCCCATCACTTCCGCGTCCAGCCGCGCGATGGCCGCGCCCAGCACCTCGGCCTGGTTCGCCGCCTCCTGCCAGGAGGTTTCGAAGTGCGTGCGATCCAGGCGTACCAGCGGCTGGCCAACCTGCACCAGCTCGCCTTCCTGGACCAGCAGGCGATCGAGGATGCCGCCCTCCAGGCTCTGGATCTTCTGCATGCGGCTGAACGGCACCACGCGGCCATCACCGCGAGTCACCTCGTCCAGCTGCGCCCAGGCCGCCCAGGCGATGGCGGCGATCAGGCTAAGCAGCAGCGCCCACAGCAACGGCCGGGAGACCGGATGGCTGGCGGCCAGCAGCGGGTCCTGCAGCTCGCGGCGCAGGCGTTCGGCGGCACGGGATTCACTGGCCATGGACGGCTCCTTCCTGTCCGGGAATCTGTACGGTGCGGTCCTTGACGATCTGGTCCAGGGTGCCGTCCATCACCACCTTGCCCTGGCTGAGCACCACGGCGCGGGTGGCCACGGCGAGCATGGTCTTCTTGTGCGTGGTCATCACCAGCGTGCGGCCTTCCAGCCAGCGCTGCAGATAGCCAATGACGTGCAGCTCGGTGCTCTGGTCAAAGGTCGCGGTGGGCTCGTCGAGCAGCACCACCGGCGGGTCCTGCAGCAGCACGCGGGCCAGCCCGACGGCCTGGCGCTGGCCGCCGGACAGGCTGCCGTTGCCCAGCAGCGGCAGGTCCAGCCCCAGCGGGTGCGAGCGGACGAAATCGCCCAGGCCGACGCCATCCAGCGCCTCGAACATCTCCTCGTCGCTGATCGCCGCGCCTTCCAGGTTGAGGTTGTCGCGCAGGGTGCCGTAGAACAGCGCCACGTCCTGCGGCAGGTAGCCAA
Organism: Pseudomonas sp. BB438; assembly: GCF_057180225.1. Classification (NCBI taxonomy): domain Bacteria; kingdom Pseudomonadati; phylum Pseudomonadota; class Gammaproteobacteria; order Pseudomonadales; family Pseudomonadaceae; genus Pseudomonas; species Pseudomonas sp. BB438. Next base: position 3,047,071 of record NZ_CM170001.1, on the reverse strand, counting down.
CGAAGCGACGGCGGTCGGATGGGTCGATCTGCGCGATCGACACATCGTCCAGCAACAGGCGGCCGGACTGCGCGTCATACAGGCCGGCGAGCAGGCGCAGCAAGGTGGACTTGCCCGCGCCGTTGCCGCCCAGCAGCGCGATACGCTCGCCGGGGCGGATTTCCAGCGCGGCGATGTCCACGGCCGGCGGGTTCTCGCCGTGCGCCAGCTTCAGGCCTTCCAGGCGGTAATGGCCGAACAGCCGCTCCTTGCGCACGAAGCGCTTGTCCTGCGGGCGCTCCATGGGCGCCTGCATCAATTGGTCGAGCCCTTCCATGGCGACCCTGGTGTGCTGCCAGCGGCCGAGGATGCCGGCAGCCTGGGACAGCGGCGCCACCGCGCGCGACGCGAGGATCGAGCAGGCCACCAGCGCACCGACGCTCAACTCCCCTTCGCTGATGCGGTACACGCCGAACACCACCACGCCGACGTAACAGAGCTGCTGGACAATGCTCGCGCCGTAGGACAGCGCAGTGGTCAGCGTATGGGTGCGCATGGCGTTGCCCGCCAGCTGCGCCGTGAGCGTTTCCCACAGGTGCAGGCAGCGTCCCTCGGCGCGCGTGGCCTTGACCGATTCGAGGTTCTCGATGGACTCCAGCAGGATGCCGTTCTTCACCGCGCCTTCGCGCAGGTTTTCCCGCGACAGCCGCGCCAGCTGGCGCTGGCAGAACAGCCCCGGGAGCAACATCAGCAGCGCTGCCACCGCAGGCACCCAGACCAGGTGCCCGCCGATCAGCGCAATGATCAGCAGGAACAGCAGCACGAACGGCAGGTCGCTGATCATCGCCGCGCTGGAGGCAGTGAAGAATTCGCGCACGCCTTCGAACTCGCGCACCTGGGTGCTGAAGGCGCCGACCGAACCAGGCTTGGCTGCCAGCCGGGTGTTGAGCACGCGTTCGAACAGCAAGGTGGAGAGCTGCAGGTCGATGCGCTTGCCCATGGTGGTCAGCAGATGCCCGCGCAGCCCGCGGATCACCCCTTCCAGCACGATGGCCAGGCCCACGCCGCTGGCGAGGATCCACAGCGTGTCCATCGCGGCGTTGGGCACCACGCGGTCATAGACCTGCATGGCGAACAGCGCCGAGGCGATTGCCAGCAGGTTCGCCATCATCGCCGCCATGGCCACTTCGAAGTAGGAGCGCCAGAGCTGCCGCAACGGGCCGAAGAACCAGTGCTGCGGCACGCGCCTGGCGAAGTCGCCGACGCGACCATCCGGCCGATAGCGGCACTTGGCGAAGATCGCCACGCCGCTGTAGCGGCGGTGCAGCTCGTCCAGCGCAATGCGCTCGGCGCCTCCGTCACTGTGCGGTACCAGCACGCTGGCGACGTCGCCATCGTGCTCGCACAGCACCAGCGTGCCGCCGTCTTCTAGCAGCAGCAGTGCCGGCAGCAGGTAGCTATCCATCTTCGCCAGCGCCAGGCGCTCCACCCGCGCCACGATATCAGCGCGGCGCAAGGCGCGGGGCACGAAGCGCAACGGCAGGCGGCCCTGGTGCAGCGGCATGCCTTCGCCCAGCTCCGCGAAGCCCAGCGGCCGCCCGAGCTGTCGGCATAGCAGGGAAAGCCCCTGGCGCAGCGGATCGGCCTCGGCTTCGTGTTCCGCCAGCAATACCACGTTGTCGGCGTTCATCAGGAAGCTCCCGCGGAGAGGTGATGTTCCAGCAGCGGCCCGAGCAGGCCGACCTGCGCGGCGGCGCGGTATTCCACGCGCTTGCGCTCGAAACGCAGGTTGGCCAGTTGGCGCTCGGCCTCGAAACGCTCGCGCTGGACGTTGAGCAGGTCGATCACGTCGCGCCGACCAACTTCGAACTGGTCGCGGTAGACGCCGCTGACATCACCGGACTCGCGGACCTGCTGGACCAGCGAATCCTGTCGCCAGCGCAGGGTGTCGTCGGTATCGAACAGGGTCTGCAGCTTGCGCTTGATGTCGCGCAGCATGGCGTCGCGGGTCCAGCGCGTGGACTCCAGGTGCTGCTGCGCGGCGGTGGGCCGGCGGAAATTGGACAGGCCCTCGAAGGTATCCATGCGCAGACGCAGCGACACCACCGAGTCGTTCTCCAGACGCCCGCCGATTTCCCGGCGTAGCGACGACGCCTCCAGGTTCACCTGCGGCAGCAGCGAGGCCTTGCTTTCGCGTAGCTTGGCCTCGGCCACTTCAGCGTCCTCGGCAGCCTTGCGGTACAGCGGGCTATCGAGAATCAGGTGGTTCATGTCGTTGCCGGCCAGGTAGCGTTGCATGGACAGCGGCTCCGGTTCGGCGAGGTCGGCCGGCGGCTTGCCGACCAGCACCTCGTATTGGTTGCGCGCGTCCTGCAGGCTGCCCTTCTCCAGGGCCAGCTGTTCCTGGGCGCGGGACAGTTCCAGGTTGGCGCGGTCCAGTTCGCTGCGGTCAGAGTAGCCATCACCGCCGCGCGCCCGGGTCATCTCGCGGATATCACCCAGGCGCTGGATGTGCTCGCGCACCGTCTCGATCCGAGCCTGGGCGGCGAGCACGTCGAGGTAGGTCTCGACGATGTCCAGGGCAGCATCCTCGCGGCTCACCAGCGTGTTTTCATCGAGCTGGCGATGGGTCGCCCTGGCGCTGTCCACCTTGCTCTTCATCTTTCCCCAGTCGAAGAGCATCTGGGAGGCGGTGACGTCGTAGACGACCTCGCCGAAGTCGAACTCGTTGGGTCCGCCGGATACGCTCACCTGCGGGTAATAACCGCCCTTGCTGATCTCCACATCGGTCTTGCCGCGCTCCGCTTCCGCTACCGCGGCACGAACTTCGGGGTGGATGGCGAGGCCTGCGCGCACGGCCTCCTCCAGGGTTTGCCCCTGGCCTGCGGTGCTTGCCAGCAGCAGGCCATACAACCAGGCGTTGCGTAGCGTCATGCAGTGCTTTCCTTCTCCCGGAAACGATGCCTCAGGACACGACGACGTGGACGGTGTTCTCCTCCACCAGCAGCGTGGTGTTGCCGAAGGTATAGACGTCATAGCTGATGCCGCTGTGGACCTGGTTGACCCCGGTGTCCACCGCTCCCTTCACGGTCAGGGTGTCGTTGGCGTCACCCGTGACCTGCAGGACATTGTTGGCATCGGTCACCGCGTCGACCTGGGCAGCGGTCAGCGTCAGGCTGCCGCCGGTATCGCCCTTGCCCATGTCGACCCGCTCGATGTTGGTCCAGGTACCGGTACCGACCGCGCCGTAGTTCAGGCTGATGCCGTGATCGAGCATGATCGTGTCGAACCCGGCACCACCGTCGATGCTCTTGAAGTTGGTAGTCTGCAGCTGGATGGTGTCGTTGCCGTCGCCGGCCTGCACGATGTCGTTGGTGCCCACGTGGAGGAACAGGTCGGCCCCGGCGTTGCCGTAGAAGTGCTCGGCGCTGCTGGTGCCCACCATCACGTCCGCCCCTGCCGTGCCGGTCACGCTGATCTCGCCGATGGCCAGGCTCAGGCCGGAGCCGGTGAGCGCCAGGCCGTAGGTCGAGCTCTGGTGCCCGGCCGCGTCGTAGGCCACCAGTTGCAGGCTCAGCTGGCTGCCGAGGTTGAGCAGCCCGGTGACCGACAGCCCGAGTTGGGCCAGCAGGTCCGGGGCCAGCAGGTTGATGGTGAAGTGGCCGGTGGCATCGACTATCGGGTGCAGCGTCACGTTCACCGCCGGCGTGATCACCTGCACCGCCAGGCTGCCGCCGGCGATCGCCGTGCCGCTGACGCCCAGTACCGGCGGCAGCAGCCCCACGGCCAGGGCGAGCCCGCCGATGGTCACGGTATTCTGCGTGAGCACGTTTTCCAGGTTGATCGCTGCCGCCGCGGAGCTGACGTTGCCGGCGGCATCGCGTGACGCCACCGAGATATTCGCATCGAGCAACTGGTCCCAGGTCAGCGCCATGCCAGTGAGACCCGCAAGCAGGTCCAGGGAACCGACGCCAGCGCTGCCAGCCGACAGCTCGGTGTGGGAGCTCAGGCCCGAGACGTTCACGTCCACCGTCAGCGTACTGTTGGCTTCGCCGGTGATCCCCAGCAGGTTGCCGACCAGGTTCAGCACCGGCGCGGTCGGCGCAACGGTGTCGACGGTGAAGTTCGCCGGGGTTGCCGTCAGCCCGCCGTTGACGTCGGCGGTGAGGGTCGCCGCCCCTTGCGGGATCACCCCGACACCGGCCGCTGGCAACACGGTGACCAGCGCCACCCCGGCGAGGATTTCCGCCGCAGTGAGCACATGGGCCTGGCTGTAGGTGTACCCGCCGGGACCGTTGTAGGTCAGGGTCAGCGTCTGCCCGGCACGCGCCCCGGCGGTCAGACCGACGCGCACCTGGATGCCGTCGGACAGCTCGGCCTTGTTGATGTAGCCATCGGCGGCTTCGGCGATGGTCAGTACCGGGCGGGTAAGGTCCGGCGCCTGGAGTTGGACCGCCGCGCCGACGTTGCCGGCGGCGTCCACCGCGTTGACCGTCAGCAACTGGCCGGCGGTCAGCGCCGGGCTGAGGTTGACCGTGAAGTTGCCGCTGCCGTTGGCCTGCACCGTGATCGGGTTGGCGGTGTCGCCATTGATGATCACCTTCACCGTGCTGTTGGCTTCGGCAATACCGGTGAGCAGCGTGCCGTTGGCCGTGACGCTCAGGCCGCTGGGCGCAACCGGCGCCACGCTGTCGATGCCCACGGTGGTCGCCACGCTGACGTTGCCGGCGGCGTCCTTGGCGGTGACGCTGACCTGGGTGTTGTTGGCCAGCGCCGTGCCCGGCGTGTAGCTCCAGTGACCGGTGGCATCGGCAGTGACCTGGGCGATGATCGCGCCACCCACCTTGAGGATCACCGTCGAGCCGATCTCCGCCGTGCCACTGAGCAGCGTGCCATTGCTCGGTGAAACCACCGGCGCGGGCGGCGCCACGGCGTCCACCGTGACGCTGGCGGCGACGCTGGTGTTGCCCACGGCATCCTTGGCGACCACGCTGACCTGGGTGTTGTTGGCCAGCGCCGTGCCAGGGGTGAAGCTCCATTGCCCGAGGGCGTTGGCCGTGACCTGGCCGATCACCGAGCCGCCAACGCTGAGAATCACCGTCGCCCCTGCTTCCGCAGTACCGGCCAGCACCGTGCCGTTGCTCGGGTTGATCACCGGCAGCGGCGGCGCGATGGCGTCTACCGTGGTGGTGGCGGCGACCACGCTGACGTTACCGGCAGCGTCCTTGGCCACCACGCTGACCACCACGCCGTTGGCGATGGGGGTCGTCGGGGTGAAGGTCCAGGCGCCATTGGCGCCGGCAGTGACCTGTCCGAGCAACGCGCCGTTGGCGCCACTGATGATCACCGTCGAGTTGGCCTCGGCGGTGCCGCTGAAGGTCACGCCGTTGCTGGCGGCGACCACCGGCGTATTCGGTGGGATACGGTCCACGGTAACGCTCGCGGCGACGCTGGTATTACCCGCCACATCCTTGGCCACCACGCTGACCACCACACCATTGAGCAGCGCGGTGCCGGGGGTGTAGCTCCAGTGCCCGGAGGCATCGGCGGTGACCGTGGCGATGGGCACGCCGGCCACGCTGAGTACCACGCTGGCGCCGGCTTCGGCGGTACCGGCCAGGGCGCTGCCGTTGCTCGGTGTCACCACCGGCGCCGTGGGCGCAACGGAGTCGACCACCACTACGGCGGCGGCGCTGACATTGCCGCTCGCATCGCGGGCAACGACGTTGACCACGGTGCCATTGGCCAGTTGTGTGCCAGGGGTGAAGGACCATGTGCCGTCGATGCCGGCAGTGACCTGGCCGATGGGCGCGCCGAGGCTGTTGGTGAGGATGATGGTGGCATTGGCCTCGGCCGTACCGCTGATGACCGTGCCATTGCTCGGCGTGATCACCGGGATGGCCGGCAGGTCGCTGTCGACCACCACGCTGGCCGAAGGTCCGACGTTACCGGCGGCATCCCGGGCAACCACCGAAACCTGCAGGCCATCGGCGACCGCCACGGTCGGCACGTATTGCCAGTTGCCGTTGGCATCCACCTTCACTTCGGCGAGGACGCTGCCGCCCACACTCAGGATGACCGTGGAGTTGGCTTCCGCCGTACCGGCGAAGACTGCGCCGTCGCTGGCCATCAGCGTCGGCACCAGCGGAGCGACGGCGTCGACGACGACGTTGACCACACCGCTGACGTTGCCGGCAGCATCGGTTGCGGTGACGCTGACCTGGGTGCTGTCGGTGAGCGGCGTGCCGGGTGTGTAGCTCCAGTGGCCGGTGGCGTCGACGTTGACGGTAGCGATGGTCAGGCCACCGACCTTGAGGGCTACCGAGGTGTTGGCCTCTGCTGTACCGCTGATGGTGTGGCCGTTGCACGGATCGACGGTGGGCGGGTTGGGCGCCAGGCTGTCGACCACGGTGGTCGCCGGGCCGCTGGTGTTGCCGGCGGCGTCCTGGGCCACGGCGTTCACCGTGGTGCCGTTGGCCAGCGCCGGGTTGGGCGCGAACTGCCAGTGGCCGGTGCCGTCGACCTGGGTGGTGCCGATCAGGTTGCCGTTGCCGTCGCGCAGGATGATCGTTGCGTTGATCTCGCCGGTCCCCGCCAGCGCGGTGCCGTTGCTCGGCTGGATGGTGGGTTGGGGCGGCGCCACGCTGTCCACCACGGTGGAGGCCGAGAGGCTGGTATTGCCGGCGGCATCCCGCGAGACGACATTGACCGTGGTGCCATTGGCCAGCGCGGTGGTCGGGTTGAAGGTCCAGTGGCCGGTGCCGTCGGCGGTGACCTGGCCAATGGTGTTGCCGCTGCCATCGGTGAGGATGACGGTGGAACCGGCTTCGGCGGTGCCCAGCAGGTGCGCGCCGTTGGTGGGGTTGATGGTCGGTTGCGGTGGCGCCACCGAATCCACGGTGGTGCTGGCCGCGCCGCTGGTGTTGCCGGCGGCGTCCCGCGCGACCGCATTCACCACGGTGCCATTGGCCAGCGGGCTGCCCGGCGTGTAGCTCCAGCGGCCGCTGCCGTCCGCCGTGACCTGGCCGATGGCATTGCCGTTTTCATCGGTGAGGATGACGGTGGCGTTGGCCTCGGCTGTGCCCGCCAGGGCGGTGCCGTTGCTCGGGTTGATGGTCGGCGCGTTGGGCGCGACGCTGTCGATGGTGGTGTTGACCGCACCGCTGGTGTTGCCGGTGGCATCCCGCGCCACGGCGTTGACCACGGTGCCATTGGCCAGCGGGCTGGTCGGCGTGAAGCTCCAGGCACCACCAGCGCTGGCCGTGGTCTGGCCGATCACATTGCCGTTGCTGTCGGTGAGCAGCACGGTGGCGTTGTTCTCCGCCGTGCCGTGCAGCTCGGTGCCATTGCTGGCAGCGATGGTCGGCGGCTGCGGCGCCACCGAGTCGATGGTGGTGCTGACGCTGCCGCTGGTGTTACCGGCGGCGTCCTTGGCGACAGCGTTGACCACCGCGCCATTGGCCAGCGCCGGGCTGACTGCGAGACTCCACGCGCCATTGCTGCCCGCGCGCACCTGGCCGATGGCATTGCCGTTGGAATCGGTGAGCAGCACCAGCGCGCCCGCCTCGGCGGTACCGGAGAGCTGCGTGCCATTGCTCAGGTTGATGGTCGGATTGGGCGGCGCGACGCTGTCCACCACGGTGTTGACCGACGAGCTCTGGTTGCCGGCGGCATCCACCGACACCGCGTTGACCTGAGTGCCATTGGCCAGCGGTGATGTGGGCGTGTAACTCCACTTGCCATTGCCATCGACGGTGACCTGGCCGATGGGATTGCCGTTGCCATCGGTGAGTACGATGCTCGAACCGATCTCGCCGGTGCCGCTGAGCAGCGCACCGTTGCTGGGCAGAATGGTCGGCGTGGTCGGCGCGGTGGTATCCACCACGGTGTTGGCAGTGGTGCTGGTGTTGCCGGCGGCGTCCTGGGCCACCGCATTCACCGTGCTGCCGCCCACCAGCGGCGGGTTCGGGGTGAAGCTCCACTGGCCGGTGCCGGAGTCGGCGACGACCTCGCCGATGGGGTTGCCGTTGCCGTCGGTGAGGATGACAGTGGCGCCCAGCTCGGCGGTGCCGGTGACCACAGTGCCGTTGCTGGCATTGACCACCGGTGCCGGCGGCGGCACCGAATCCACGGTGACGCTGCCGATCTGGCTGGCATTGCCGGCGGCATCCTGGGCCACGGCATTGACGACGGTGCCGTTCGCCAGGGGCGACGTCGGGGTAACGGTCCAGTGACCGGTACTGTCGGTGACTGTCTGGCCGATCGGATTGCCGGCGCCATCGGTGAGGATGACGGTACTCCCCGCCTCCGCCGTCCCGGCCAGAACCGTGCCGTTGCTGGCGTCTATCACTGGCGCATTCGGCGCCACGGCATCGATGGTGATGCTGGTCTCGCCACTGACGCGCGGGCCGTCCACCGTCACGGCGGAAATCTGCGCGCCGTTGGCCAGTTGCGTGGGCGGTGTCCAGCTCCAGTGGCCGCTACCGTCGGCGCTGACTTCGGTCAGTGTGGAGCCATTGCCGTCGAGGATGCGCACCAGGGCATTGGCCTGCGCCGTGCCACTGATCTCCGTGCCATTGCTCGGGTCGATGGTCGGGGCGGCGGGTAGTGTCACGTCAACTGTGGTGCTGGTCGGCAGGCTGATATTGCCCGCTGCGTCCTTCGCCACGGCATTGACTACTGTGCCGTTGGCCAGCGGCGTAGCGGGAGTGAAGCTCCAGTGGCCACCGGCATCCACCGTGACCTGACCGATCGAATTGCCATTGCCATCGGTGAGAATCAGCGTGCTGCCCGCCTCTGCCATACCGCTGAGCACATCACCATTGGTGATGCTGAGGGTCGGCGCGGCCGGCGGATCGGCATCGATGGTGACGTTGGTTGGCTGGCTGTTGTTGCCCGAGGCATCGGTGGCAACCACGCTGATCCCATCGCCGTTACCCGGCTGCGGGTTGGGCACGATGCTCCACTTGCCATCGCCATCCGCCGTGGTGCGGCCGAGCTCGATGCCGCCTTCGGTAACGACCACCACGCTCCCCGCCTCCGCGGTCCCGCTGATTACGCTGCCATTGCTCGGTGCAACCACCGGCGCAGCCGGCGGTACGGCGTCGATGACGATGGAGGCCACCGGGCTGGCGTTGCCGGCCGCGTCCTGGGCGACCACGTCGATGCGGGTGCCATCGGCCAGCGGCTGGTTCGGGGTGAAGGTCCAGTTGCCGCTGCCGTCGGTGGTGGCCTGGCCGATCAGCACGTTGTTGGCGTACACCAGGGTGATGGTGCTGCCGATCTCGGCGGTGCCGTGCAGCTCGATGCCATTGCTCGGGTTGATGGTCGGGGTGTTCGGCGACGTCGAGTCGACCACCACACTGGCGCTGCCGCTGGTGTTACCAGCGGCATCCTGGGCGATGGCGCTGACGGACGCGCCGTTGGCGACCGCCGTACCAGTGGTGAAGGTCCAGTGGCCGTCGGCGTTGACCACCGCGCGGCCGATCTCGCCGCCGGGCCCGCTGAGGATCACCGTGGTGCCGGCTTCGCCGGTACCGCTGAAGGTGGTGCCAGCGCTCGGGTCAATCTGCGGGGTGGGCGGCGCCACGCTGTCGACGCTGCCGCTGACTACTGGCGTGGTATTGCCGGCTGCATCGGTGGCCTGCACCGAGATGGCGGTGCCGTTGGCCAACTGGCTACCCGGCGTGTAACTCCAGTGACCGCTCGGGTCCACCACCACGCGCGCCACTTCGCTGCCGGCGACACTGACGATGACGGTGCTGCCGATCTCGCCGCTGCCACTCAGAACCGTGCCATTGCTCGGATCCAGAGTAGGTGTGCTGGGCGCCACGGCGTCCACCGTGACCTGCACCGGCGCCGCCTGGTTGCCGGCGGCATCGCGGGCGACGATGGTCACCAAGGTGCCATCGGCCAGCGACTGGTGCGGGGTGAAGGTCCAGTTGCCGCCCGCCCCGACCACCACCTGGCCGAGGGAATTGCCGGCAGCGTCGGTAAAGACCAGGGTGCTGCCCTCCTCGCCGGTGCCGCTCAGGGCAGTGCCGTTGCTCGGCGCGGCCACCGGGGCCGTGGGTGGCGTGCTGTCGACGGTGGCGCTGGTGCCGTTGCTGGGGTTACCGGCGGCGTCGGTCGCAACCACGGTCACGCTGGTGCCGTTGGGCAGCGGCGTGCTCGGGGTGATGCTCCAGTTGCCGCTGCCATCGGCGGTGGTCTGGCCGACCGGGTTGTTGTTGCCGTCGGTCACGGTGACGGTGCTGCCCGGCTCGGCGGTGCCGCTGATGCTGGTGCCATTGCTCGGGTTCACCACCGGGTCGGCCGGCGGCGTGCTGTCCACGGTCACCGTAGTGGTACCACTGCGGTTGCCCGCCGAGTCCACGGCGACCACGCTCAGGGTCGTGCCATCGGGCAGCGGGCTGCTCGGTGTGTAGCTCCAGGTGCCATTGGCACCCACCGGCACCTCGGCGATCACCTGGCCGTTGGCGGAGATCACCACCACCTGGGCGTTGGGTTCGGCGGTACCGCCCAGTTCGCTGCCGGAGCTGGGAGTGACCACCGGTGCGGCCGGCGGCTGGGCGTCCACGGTGACGGCGGCCGTACTGCTGGAATTGCCGGCGGAATCCACCGCCTGCGCCAAAATCTGCGTGCCGTTGGGCAGCGCCGGCTGCGGTGCGAAGCTCCAGTGACCGGTGCCGTCGGCGGTCACCTGACCGATCACGTTGCCGCCCGCATCGCGCAGGATCACGGTGGCGCCCACCTCGGCGGTGCCGCTGAACAGCTGGCCGTTGCTGGGGTCGATCACCGGCGTCGGCGGCGGCACCGAGTCCACCGTGGTGCTGGCTGGCTGGCTGCTGTTGCCGGCCGCGTCGGTGGCGGTGACTTTGACCACGGTGCCGTCAGGCAGCGGCGTGGCGGGCGTGTAGGTCCACTGGCCGCTGCCGTTGGCAGTGGTCTGGCCGATGGGATCGCCGTTGCCATCGGTGAGGGTCACCGTCGAACCGGCCTCGGCGCTGCCGCCCAGGCTGGCGCCGGTGCTGCCGTTGACAGTCGGCGTGGCCGGCGGCACAGCGTCCACGGTGCCGCTGACCGGCACGCTCTGCTGGCCGTTGGCGGGATCGACGGCTACCACCTGGTACTGGGTGCCATCGGGCAGCGGCGAAGTGGGCGTGACAGTCCAGTTGCCGTTGCCATCGGAGGTGGTCTGGCCGATCACGTTGCCATTGCTGTCGCTGACAATGATCTCGTGGTTCGGCGCGGCGGTGCCTCTGATGGTTTCGCCGTTGCTCGGCGTCGGGTCAGGCGGCGCGGTAAGGCTGTTGTCCACCGTGGTAGTGCTTTCCGCCCCGGTGTTGCCGGCGGCGTCGCGCACCACGAAGTGCAGGACGAAACCATTGGGCAGACGCTGGGCAAAGGTGAAGGCCCAGGTGCCGTTGTTGCCTACGGCGGCATCGCCAAGCAGGTTGCCGCTGGCGTCATAGATCATCACCGTGCTGCCCGGCTCGGCAGTGCCGGAAACCTGGTCACCATTGCTCGGATTGGGATCGGCCATGCCCGGTGGCTGCGAGTCCACCACGGTCTGCGCCGGCTGACTGGTGTTGCCGGCGGCGTCGCTGGCGGTGGCGCGCACCTGGGTGCCGTTGGCCAGCGGGCTGTCGGGGGTGAAGCTCCAGTGCCCGGTGCCGTCGGCGGTGACCTGGCCGATGGGGTTGCCGGCGCCGTCGGTGAGGGTCACCTTGGCGCTCGCTTCGGCGGTACCCTGCAACTCGGTGCCGTTGCTGGCGTCGATGGTCGGCGCGGCGGGCGCCCGGTTGTCCACCGTGGTGCTGGCCGCGCCGCTCTGGTTGCCGGTGGCGTCCACCGCCACCGCCGAGACCTGGGTGCCATTGGCCAGCGGCGAAGCCGGGGTGAAGCTCCATTGCCCGGTCACGGCATCGGCCGTTACCTGGCCGATCAGGTTGCCGGAGCCGTCCTTGAGGATGACCGTGGCGCCGGCCTCGGCGCTGCCGGTGAGGGTCACGCCATTGCTGGCATTGACCACCGGGGCGGCCGGCGCGGCGGAATCCACCGTGACGCTGGCAGGCCCGCTGGTGTTGCCGGCGGCGTCCTGCGCCACGGCGTTGACCAAGGTGCCATTGGGCAGCGCGCTGGTCGGAGTGAAGGTCCAGTGGCCGGAGCCATCGGCGCTGACCTGGCCGATGGGATTGCCGTTGCCATCGGTGAGAATCACCTTGGCATTGGCTTCGGCAGTGCCGCTGATGGCACTGCCGTTGCTGACATTGACCACCGGCGCCGGCGGCGCCACGGAGTCCACGGTGGTGGTCACCGCCGTACTCTGCGCGGCGCCGCTGGTCGCCACCGCGTTGATCACCGTGCCATTGGCCAGCGGCACGCCCGGCGTGAAGCTCCAGTGGCCGGAGCCATCGGCGGTAACCTGTCCGATGGGATTGCCGTTGCCGTCGGTAAGAGTGACCGTCACACCGGCCCCGGCAGTGCCGCTGATAACCGAGCCATTGCTCGGGTCCAGCACCGGCTGCGCGACGATGCCCGAATCCACCGTGACCTGCGCTGGCTGGCTGACGTTGCCCACCGCATCGGTGGCAGTGACTTTCACCAGCGTGCCATTGGGCAACGGCGAGCTGAAGCTGAACTGCCACTGACCACTGCCATTGGCGGTGGTCTGGCCGATCACCTGGCCAGCGGCGTTGAGCAGCAGCACGGTGGAACCAGCCTCGGCGCTGCCGCTGAACAGTTCGCCATTGCTCGGGTTGATGCTTGGCGTTCCCGGAGCCTGCGCATCCACGGTGGTCTGCGTGGCGCCGCTGGTATTGCCGGCAGCGTCCTGGGCAACCACTTTGACCACAGTTCCATCGGCCAACGCGGCGCTGGGCGTGAAGCTCCAGTGGCCAGTGCCGTCCGCCGTGGTCTGGCCGATGGCGACGCCCGCACCGTTGGTGATGATGACCTTGGCGTTGGCTTCCGCGGTGCCGCTGAGTACCTGGCCATTGCTGGCTGCCACGGTCGGAGCCGCGGGCGCGATGGCATCAACGGTGACCTGGGCCGCCTGGCTTTCGGTGCCAGTGCCGTTCACCGCAGTGGCCTTGACCACCGTGCCGTTGGCCAGCGGCGCGCCGAGAGTGAAGCTCCAGTGACCGGTGCCATCGGAGTGGGTAGTGCCGATCAGATTGCCGCTAGCATCGAGCACGCGGATGGTCAGGTTGGCCCCGGCGGTGCCATGGATCACCGTGCCGTTGCTCGGGTCGATCACCGGCGGCGGAACGGCACTGGCGTCCACCGTGGTGCTGGTGGAAGGGCCGGTATTGCCCACCGCATCGGTCGCGGTGACATTCACCACGCTGCCGTTGGGCAGCGGCGAAGTCGGTGTGAAAGACCACTGGCCGGTGCTGGCGTCCGCCGTGACCTGGCCGATCACCTGGCCGGAGGCATTGGTCAGGGTGACGGTGGCGCCGGCCTCGGCGGTGCCGCTGAAGGTGGAGCCGTTGCTCGGGTTGACGGTCGGAGCAGCGGGCGGTTGTGCGTCCACCGTGGTCTGCGCCGGCTGGCTGTCGTTGCCGGCGGCATCCTCGGCAACCACCTTGACCACGGTGCCGTTGGGCAACGGGCTCGCCGGCGTGAAGCTCCAGTGACCGCTGCCATCGGCGGTGGTCTGGCCAATCGCGTTGCCGTTGCCATCGGTGATGATCACCTTGGCGTTGGCCTCGGCAGTACCGGCCAGCGTGTGACCGTTGCTGGCGTCCACAGTCGGAGTCGGCGGCGCGACGGCATCCACCGTGGCCTGGGCGGCCTGGCTCTGGGTGCCGACCGAGTTTTCGGCGATGGCCTTGACCACGGTGCCATTGGGCAGCGGAGAACCGGGGGTGAAGCTCCAGTGCCCGGTGCCATCGGAGGTGGTCTGACCGATGGGGTTGCCGTTGGCGCCCTGCAGGATGATGGTCAGGTTGGCGCCGGCCGTGCCATGGATCACCGAACCGTTGGTGGGGTCGATCACCGGTGGCGAGACGGCATCGCCATCCACCGTGGTGGAGGCCGGCGCGCTGGTGTTGCCCGCCGCATCGGTGGCCGTGGCCTTGACCACGGTGCCATCGGGCACCGGCGTGGTCGGGGTGAAGGACCAGCGTCCGGTGCTCGGGTCGGCAGTTACCTGGCCGATCACCTGGCCGGCAGCGTTGCTCAGGGTGACGGTGGAACCGGCTTCGGCGGTGCCGCTGAAGATATCGCCGTTGCTCGGGTTGATGGTCGGCGCAGCAGGCGCCTGGGCGTCCACGGTGGTCTGCGCCGGGCCGCTGGTGTTGCCGGCCGCGTCCTGGGCGACCACCTTGACCACGGTGCCATCCGGCAGTGCGCTGGCCGGAGTGAAGCTCCAGTGACCGCTGCCGTCGGCGGTGGTCTGGCCGATCGGCGCACCGGCGCCGTTGGTAATGATGACCTTGGCGTAGGCTTCCGCCGTACCGCTCAGCTCGTGGCCGTTGCTCAGCGCTACAGTAGGCGCCGGCGGCGCCACCGAGTCGACGGTCACCTGTGCGGCACTGCTCTGGGTGCCGGCACCATTCTCGGCGATGACGTTCACCACCGTGCCGTTGGGCAGTACGCTGCCGGGCGTGAAGCTCCAGTGGCCGCTGCCGTCGGAAGTGGTCTGGCCGATGAGGTTGCCGTTGGCGTCCTGCAGGATAATGGTCAGGTTGGCGCCGGCAGTGCCGTGGATCACCGAACCGTTGCTCGGGTCGATCACCGGTGGCGCGACCACCGACGAATCCACGGTGGTGCTGGCCGGGCCGCTGGTATTGCCCGCCGCGTCGGTGGCGGTGGCGTTGACCACGGTGCCATTGGGCAACGGGCTGCTCGGGGTGTAGGTCCAGTGGCCGGTGCTCGGGTCGGCGGTGACCTGGCCGATGGGCTGCCCTGCCCCGTTGGTCAAGGTCACGGTGCTGCCCGGCTCGGCGGTGCCGTTGAGCACCGCGCCGTTGCTCGCATCGATGGTCGGCGCGGCGGGCACCTGGGCATCCACGGTGGTCTGCGCCGGCTGGCTGGTATTGCCGGCGGCGTCCTGGGCCACAACTTTCACCACCGTGCCATCGGGCAGCGGCGCGGCCGGCGTGTAGCTCCAGTGGCCGCTGCCGTCAGCAGTGACCTGGGCGATGGGATTGCCGTTGCCGTCGGTGATGATCACCTTGGCGTTGGCCTCGGCGGTGCCGGCCAGCATGTGGCCGTTGCTGGCATCCACGGTCGGTGCCGGCGGCGCGACGGAGTCCACGGTGATCTGCGTGGGCTGGCTCTGACCGCCCGCCCCGTTCTCGGCGATGGCCTTCACGACTGTGCCGTTGGGCAGCGGAGTCGCCGGGGTAAAGCTCCAGTGGCCGGTGCCGTCGGAGGTGGTGGTGCCGATCTGTGCGCCATTGGCGCCCAGCAGGACGATGGTCAGGTTGGCCCCGGCGGTGCCGTGGATCTCCGTGCCATTGCTCGGGTCGATCACCGGCGGCGAGATGATGCTGGAGTCGATGGTAACGGGCGTGGGCTGGCTGACGTTGCCGGCGGCATCCACCGCCACCACCGACACCACGGTGCCGTTGGGCAGCGGCGTGGCCGGGGTGAAACTCCACTGGCCGCTGCCATTGGCGGTCGCTTCGCCGATCACGTGGCCCTGGCTGTCCAGCAGCTTGACGGTGGAGTTGGGCTCGGCGCTACCGCTGAACACTTCGCCATTGCTCGGGTTGACCGTTGGTGCGCCGGGCGCCACCGCATCGACGGTGGTCTGCGCCGGGCCGCTAGTGTTGCCGGTGGCATCCTGCGCCACCACTTTCACCACCGTGCCATCGGGCAACGGCGCGGACGGCGTGAAGCTCCAGTGGCCGCTGCCATCGGCGGTGGTCTGGCCGATGGGATTGCCGTTGCCATCGGTGATGATCACCTTGGCATTGGCCTCAGCGGTGCCGGCCAGCGTGTGGCCGTTACTCAGGTCCACCGTCGGCGCGGGCGGAGCCACGCCATCGATGGTGGTACTGGCCGAACCGCTGACGCCCTGCGGGCCGCGGGCAACGGCGTTGACCACGGTGCCATCGGGCAGCGGCGTGATCGGGGTGAAGCTCCAGTGACCGTCGCCCCCTACCACGGCGACACCGATCAGCGTGCCCTGGGCATTGCTCAGGTAAATCGTGGTACCGAGGGTGCCGGTGCCCTGCAGGATGTGGCCGTTGCTCGGATCGATCACCGGCGCCGGCAGGTTCGGGTTGGGCGCGTTGACATAGGCTATCTGGCTGGTATTGCCGGCGGCGTCATGGACGATGATAGAGACGATCTGCCCGGCCGGCAGCGGCGAATTCAGGGTGATGTTGAAGCGCCCGTCCGCACCGACCTGAACGGTCAGGTCCGGCACGCCGTCGTTGTTCAGGTCGATGGACAGCGTGCTGCCGGCTTCGGCCACGCCACTGAGGGTCTCGCCATTGGCGCTGATCGCCAAATCGTGGGCGGCATCCGGCGGCGTGGTGTCGGTTGCGGTGACCACAGTGGCCGGGCCAGTGTTGCCGGCTGGGTCGGTGGCAGTGACCGAGACGCTCTGCCCGGCATTCACCGGGTTCGGCAGGTTGATCTGGAAATGCCCGTCGGAGCCGGCCACACCAGTGGCATCAGGAATGCCGTCGCCATTGGTATCCACCTTCACAGTGGAGCCCGGCTCGGCAGTGCCGCTGATGGTGTGGCCGTTATCGGAAATGCTCACATCGCCGGGCGCGCCGGGCGCGGTGGTGTCCGGCGCGGTGACGGTGGTACCGGAACTGCTGCTGCCATTGGGGCCGCGCACCACGACGGTGACGCCTTCGCCGTTGTTCAGCGGCGGGTTGACCGGGATCTGGAAGTTGCCATTGCCATCCACCGGCGCGGTGTAGTCCGGCTTGCCATCGCCGTTGACGTCCACTTCGACCGTGGTACCCGGCGCAGCGCGACCGGCGATCACGCTGCCGTCGGGGCTGACCGTGACGCCGGTCGCCGGCGACGGCGCGGGGTCGCTGCCACCGCCACCACCGCCCCCGCTACCGCCGCCACCGCTGTTGCTGGCGATCGCGGCGCCACCGGCGATTACCGCAGCGCCCGCGAGAATGGTTCCCGCCGTCCCCAGCCCGGCAATCCCACCCGCGGCGCCCGCAGCGCCTGCCGTGGCACCGGCCTCGGCGCTGGTGAGGGACTCGAAGCCCGCATCGATCGGCTCGTCTGCGTATGTGGCGGTCAGGGTGCCGTCAGCGGCAACGGTGGGGTCCAGGTCGGTCACCACCAGGTCGCCGTTCTCGTCCACCAGGTAGAGCTGGCTGGGCGGCTGGTTTTCGGCGAAGAAATTGGCGATGCGGATGGTCTCGCCATCCTTGAGATGGACCACGAGGTCGGCGCCTACCTGCTGGTAGCTGGCGACCGCATCGGCGGTGACGTCCAGGGCCACGTTGCTGGCCTGCTGGAGAACGATGCTTCCCTGTACCGTCTGCTGCGTCGCGGTCGCTACCTCTGCCTGAGATGCCACGACCTTCGCCTGGATCGCCATGCTGACTTCCTCTGACCATACGTTGTTGTTTGTTTATGGTCTGAAAGAAATAGCAGCTTCTCCAAAGTGCGCCGGAAGTGCTCCGGAAAGCTCTTGGACAAAGGGATTAATCGAAACGTAGTAACCGGCAATCCGGCGTGGAAGTTCAGACTTTATTTACCAGCGGCAGATATAAGCGCCAATAGCGCCGCCCCTGATTCACGACGATTAATTGACACACCGCGCAAGAGCCGCCATATCGGGCCAGACGTAGAATGACTGGAAAGCAATCAGCTGACTTGGGCGCCGACCGGCACCACTGACAATATTCAGTCGCTCGTTTCATATTCGCCGATCACTTACACGCCTGTAATCCACAGACTACAGAGTGACCGTTCGTCGGATCGTATCGCGCCATAAATCCTGTCCAGCCGGGCAGACCTTCCGGAGCCCCGGAATCAGCCAGCAGGCCCGTCACAGAGCGAAGCGGCAGCCCCGGCGGCGAGACATGCAAAAATGAATGTAAAAAGCCCTATCCCCTGCCGCGCGAGCAAGAAATCGACGCCACTCAAGTAGCCTGGTCTGAACTTTACGCATCGTCCGGAGAATGTCCGGTATGCCGTCTGATCAGCTGACGTGCTATCGGAAAACTTGAAAAGGATCAGGCCGGGATAATCTGCCAATCGGAGTAACGGCGCAGATAACGGATGACATCCGCAGCGGGATTCCAGAGACAGACGCCAAACTAAAGTCTGGCCAATTGAAGCGAGCGATTATATCGGGGCGGCACTCCGGAGACCGAACTTGAAGTTCGGCCTCCGGAACTCGCTTATTCAGCGTGGCCGCTTAGAGCGCCATGTCGCTGGCCGCTTTTTCCGCTGCCGGGGCGGCATCGGTCGGCTGCGCGGCCGGGGCCTGGTCGATGGCCGGCGGCGGGTCCAGTTGCAGGACCTTGGCGGTATAGCTCCACTCCTCGAAGGTCTTCTCCGGGCTGTCGTTGAGCTTGGTGCCGTAGCTCGGGACGATCTGGTGGACCTTGGCCTGCCACTCGGGCGTGGCGAGCTTGTCCTTGAACACCTTCTCCAGCACGTTGAGCATGATCGGCGCAGCGGTGGAAGCGCCCGGCGACGCACCCAGCAGGCCGGCAATGCTGCCGTCGGCGGAAGCGACGATCTCGGTGCCGAGCTTCAGCACACCGCCCTTGTCCGCGTCACGCTTGATGATCTGCACACGCTGGCCGGCCTGCCAGAGGCGCCAGTCTTCTGCCTTGGCTTGCGGGAAGTACTCGCGCAGTGCGGCGAGGCGGTCGTCGTCGGAGAGCATCAATTGGCCCGCGAGGTATTCCACCAGCGGGTACTCGTCGATGCCCACGCGGGTCATCGGCCAGACGTTGTGAACGTTGGTGCTGCCCAACAGGTCGAGGTACGAGCCTTCCTTGAGGAACTTGGTGGAAAAGGTGGCGAACGGCCCGAACAGGATCACGCGCTTGCCGTCGAGCACGCGGGTATCCAGGTGCGGGACGGACATCGGCGGTGCGCCGACCGAGGCCTTGCCGTAGGCCTTGGCCAGGTGCTGCTGGGCGATGGTCGGGTTCTCGGTGACCAGGAACGAACCGCCCACCGGGAAGCCGGCGTAGTCCTTGGCTTCCTCGATACCGGACTTCTGCAGCAGGCGCAGCGCGCCGCCCCCGGCGCCGATGAAGACGAACTTGGCGTCGGTCTCGGTGACGCTGCCGTCCTTCAGGTTCTTGTACTCGACGCGCCACGTGCCATCGTCGTTGCGGGTGATGTCATCGACTTCGCTGGAGAGCTTCAGGCTGAAGTTCGGCTTGGTCTGCAGGTAGCCGGCGAACTGGCGGGTGATCTCGCCGAAGTTCACGTCGGTGCCGATCGGCGTCCAGGTGGCGGCGATCTTCTGCGCAGGGTCACGGCCCTGCATCATCAGCGGCACCCACTTGGCGATCTGTGCCGGGTCTTCGGAGTACTGCATGCCGCGGAACAGCGGGCTGGCCTGCAGCGCTTCGTAGCGCTTCTTGAGAAAGGCGATGTTGTCGTCGCCCCAGACGAAGCTCATGTGCGGGGTGGAGTTGATGAACGAGCGCGGGTTCTTCAGCACGCCGTTCTGCACCTGCCAGGCCCAGAACTGACGAGAGATCTGGAAGGACTCGTTGATCTCGACAGCCTTGGCGATGGTGACGTGGCCGTCCTTGTCCTCAGGGGTGTAGTTCAGCTCGGCCAGGGCGGAGTGGCCGGTACCGGCGTTGTTCCAGCCGTTGGAGCTTTCCTGGGCGACACCGTCCAGGCGCTCGACCATTTCCATGCTCCAGCCCGGCTCCAGCTCGTTGAGCCAGACAGCCAGGGTGCTGCTCATGATGCCGCCGCCGATCAGCAGCACGTCGACTTTCTTGGTTTCCGCGAACGCGGGCGCGCAATTCACTGCCAGAGCGAGGCCCAGCAGTGCCCCGCTAACTTTCTTGATCATCGAAAGGTTTCTCGTCGTTAGGGCTTGGCCGTCCCCACCGGCGTCATTCAGCGTGAAGGCCGTGCCCCACGCACAGGGCGCGAACGATGGGCAAGGCGACAGATGACGAGGATGAGTCGGGACTCAGTTCCCTCCTCCGCCGGCTCTCGGGCCTGCTTGATGGAATGAGGGACGTCCTGCGCAGAGAGACACGCAAAGCCTTCGGCTTTGGCTTTTGTTGTGGGAGGGATGCATGGTCTGCTGAAACGTTTGTGCATTCTATAGAAAGCGAACCGCATCACCAACCTTTGCAGTCAACTATCGGATGGCTGATCTGCCAGTCAGCCGCCTCCGATTGTTACAAGCCAGTGTCGGATCGGGACTTGCAGGGGGAGACACCCAGCGATGCCGTTCGCGAGCAAACTCGCTCCTACAAAAAAGCACGGAGCCCGACCTGTAGGAGCGAGCTTGCTCGCGAACAGCCCTGGCACCGACCTTCCCAGCCAATCAGAACCCCGCGCCTCACAAAGCGATCCCGCACCACAACGTTACCGAAGCGCACCGTCAACGCGCACGAATCGCCCTGCCCGTTACCGTTCCGCCCCGTCCCCGCACGTCAACACCTACCCCGCTTTCGTCCGTGAGCCGCTCTACCCCGCGCAATTCCAATCACTTCGCCCTCATTGGCACGGCAACTGCTTAATTGCATGCATGGATAATTGGATCCAAAAATCCACGAGGAAGCACCCATGCGCCTGGTACCCGCTGCCCGCCCCCCGATGAGCGCCGAAGACGAGGCCTACGACTACCTCCTCCAGGCCATCTGCACCGGACGTTACAAGACCGGTGACCGCCTGGTGGCCGAGGACATCGCCAGCGAGATCGGCATGAGTCGCATGCCCGTGCGCGGCGCCTTCAAGCGCCTGGACGCCGAGGGCCTGGTGACCTTGCGGCCCAACCGCGGGGCCATCGTCAGCGGCCTGAACATCGAGGAAATGCGCGAAGTCTTCGAGATGCGCAGCGCCCTGGAAGGCCTGGCGATTCGCATCGCCGTGCCGCAACTGACCGACCGCGACCTCTCCCGCCTCGAGCGCATGCTCGACGAGATGGACGACTACCGCGACGACAGCGCCGAGTGGGTCAGCCGTCATCGCGCCTTCCACGAATACCTCTGCAGCCTCGCCGGGCGCCCGCGCCTGCTGCGCCAGATCACCGCGCTGTACTCGGTGATCGAGCCGCACATGCGCCTGTGGCTGCAGCATGTCGACAAGCCCATGAGCGCCCGCGAAGAACACACGGTGATCCTCGACGCCCTGCGCTCGGGCGACGCCCGCGAAGCCGAACGGGTGATCGGCGACCACATCGAGGGAACCATCCCGTCCCTGGCCAAGTTTCTCGAGGCGCAAGCCACCTGAAAGCGCGTTCCACCCACGCGCACTCCACCCAAACGCAATCCACGAAGAAGCGAATTGAAGCAACGGGCACCTAGACCCGTACTTCTGTGTCCCTGAACTGCCCCTGGCAACCCCACCCCGGAGCTCAATATGTTCGAACGCAGGATCCCGCAGTGCCTTCTCGCCCTTTGCCTGGCCGCCCCGCTGGCGCACGCCGATGTGAAGATACCCGACCGCTTGCAGAGCGCCAGCAAGGTGACCTTCTGCGGCGGCATGGACTCTCCGCCCATGGGCTTCTACGACGCCAACCAGAAACTCACCGGGGTCACCATCGACCTCGGCGAGGCCATCGCCAAGCGCTTGGGCGACAAGAAGATCGACTGGCGCATCACGCCCTTCTCCGGGCTGATCCCGGCGCTGCTGGCCGGCCAGTGCGACATGCTGGTGGACCAGCTGTTCGACAAGCCCGAGCGGCGCGAAGTGATCGACATGGTCAACTACATGTACTCCAGCCAGGCCGTGGTGGTCGCCAAGGGCAACCCCGAGGGCATCCGCACGCTGGACGATCTCTCCGGCAAGAAGGTCGCAGTACTCAACGGCTCGACCATCCGCACCCTGCTCGACGCGCACAACGAGAAGCTGGCCAAGGCCGGCAAGCCGCCGATGAAGGTGGTGGTCTACAACACCGACACCGACGCCTTCCAGTCCCTGCGCATCCGCCAGACCGACGCCTACGGCACCACCGTGGAAACCGCCGGCTACTACCAGAGCATGGCGCCGGACCTGTTCGAGATCGGCGTACCGGCCTTCGCGCGCATCCTCACGGGCCTCGGCATCCGCAAGGATGACAAGCAGCTCAGCGAGGCCGTCACGCAGATCATCAAGGACATGCAGGCCGACGGCAGCTATGCCGCGCTGCTGGCCAAGTGGCACATCGAAGGCGACAAACTGGACTGAGGTAACGAGACATGAACTTCAGTTGGGACGTGTTCTGGCAATACCTGCTGCGGCCGAGCGACATCTACCTCTACGGCCTCTGGCTGACCTGCGTGATCGCCGTCAGCGCCATGCTGCTGGGCTGCGTGCTCGGGCTGCTGGCGGCGCTGATGCGCCTGTCGACCAACCCGCTGCTGCAATACCCGGTGCGCTTCTACGTGTGGCTGATGCGCGGCACGCCGCTGCTGGTGCAGATCGTCTTCCTCTACACCGCACTGGCCGCCGGCGGCCTGTTCCACTTCGAGGACCTGGACCTGGGGCTGTTCATCCTGCCCGGCAACATCCAGGCGGCGATCATCGCCCTGGGCCTCAACGAAGGTGCGTACATGGCCGAGATCATCCGCGCCGGCATCGGCGCGGTGGACAAGGGCCAGTACGAGGCCGGCAAGTCCCTGGGGATGACCTTCCCCAAGCTGATGCGCCGCATCGTGCTGCCGCAGGCCTTCCGGGTGATCGTTCCGCCGCTGGGCAACGAGTTCAACGTGATGCTGAAGAACACCACGCTGGTCAGCGTGATCGGCGTGCAGGAGCTGCTGCTGAGCACCCAGATGGTCACCTCGGCGACCTTCCGCGTCTTCGAGCTGTACCTCGTCGTCGCGATCTACTTCCTCGCCCTGACCACCCTGTGGGGCTTCTTCCAGCGCTGGCTGGAAGTGCGCTTCGGCAAATCCGACGGCCACGCTGCCGCACCGAACCGCCTGTTCGGTCGGCAGGCGATGAAACTGCTGAGGGGGCGTTGAGATGATCCCGGACATGAAAGACGTGGTGATCCAGGCCCGCGACGTGCACAAGGCCTTCGGCGAACTGGAAATCCTCAAGGGGGTTTCCCTGGAAGTGCGGCGTGGCGAAGTGGTGGTACTGATCGGCGCCTCGGGCTCGGGCAAGACCACTTTCATCCGCTGCATGAACCACCTGGAAGACATCCAGGCCGGCAGCATCCGCGTCAACGGCGAACTGATGGGCTACCGCGAACGCCCCGACGGCAAGCTGGTGCGTGACTCGGAAAGCAACATCGCCCGCCGTCGCCGCGACATCGGCATGGTGTTCCAGCGCTTCAACCTGTTCCCGCACATGACCGTGCTGGAGAACATCATCGAAGCGCCGACCCAGGTGCTCGGCGTCTCCAGGGGCGAAGCGCTGGACCAGGCCCGTCGACTACTGGCGCGGGTGCGCCTGTCGGACAAGGCCGAGCACTACCCCGGCCAGCTCTCCGGCGGCCAGCAACAGCGCGTGGCCATCGCCCGCGCGCTGGCGATGAAGCCCCAGGCCATGCTCTTCGACGAACCCACCAGCGCCCTCGACCCGGAAACCGTCGGCGAGGTGTTGCAGGTGATGAAGGAACTGGCCGACGAAGGCATGACCATGGTGGTCGTCACCCACGAGATGGGCTTCGCCCGCGAAGTGGCCGACCGCGTGGTGGTGCTGCACCAGGGCGAACTCATCGAGGAGGGCCCGCCCGCGCAGGTCTTCGGCAATCCGCACCACCCGCGCACGCGGGAATTCCTCAGTCGCGTTCTCTAGCCACGTCTCCCAAACCAGTCACAAGGAATAGTCATGCGTAAACGCGTTCTGCTCGCCAGCACACTGACCCTCCTCGCCTGCGCCACCGCAGCGCAGGCCGACGACAAGCTGGTGCGTTTCTACAACTGGTCCGACTACATGGGTCCGGACACCCTGAAGAACTTCGAGAAGGACACTGGCGTCAAGGTCCAGTACGACGTCTTCGACACCAACGAGATGCTCGAAGCCAAGCTGCTCTCCGGCCACTCGGGCTACGACCTGGTGGTGCCGTCCAGCCAGTTCCTCACCAAGCAGATCAACGCCGGCGTCTACCAGAAGCTCGACCGCTCGCAGCTGCCCAACTGGAAGAACCTCGACCCGCGCCTGATGAAGCGCCTGGAAGCCGCCGACCCGGGCAACCAGTACGCCGTACCCTACATGTGGGGCACCGTGGGCATCGGCTACAACGTCGACAAGGTCAAGGCCGCCCTGGGCGACAGCGCCCCGCTGGACTCCTGGGACCTGATCTTCAAGCCGGAGAACCTGGCCAAGCTGCACGGCTGCGGCGTCGCCTTCCTCGACGCGCCGGTGAAGATCATCCCGCAGGCACTGCACTACCTCGGCCTGAACCCGAACAGCACCAACCCGGACGACTACACCAAGGCCTCCACCCTGCTGCAGAAGCTCGCCCCGTCGATCACCTACTTCAACTCCTCCAAGTACACCACCGACCTCGCCAACGGCGACATCTGCGTGGCGGTCGGCTACTCGGGCGACGTGATGCAGGCGCAGACCCGTGCCCAGGAAGCCGGCAAGAAGATCGACGTGCGCTACGTGATCCCCAAGGAAGGCGCCAACCTGTGGTTCGACATGCTCGCCATCCCGCGTGACTCGAAGAACCCCAAGGGCGCCCACGAGATGGTCAACTACCTGCTGCGCCCGGAAGTCATCGCCCCGGTCAGCGACTACGTCGGCTACGCCAACCCCAATACCGGAGCCACCGCGCTGCTCGACCCGAAAGTACGCGACAACCCCGGCATCTACCCCAGCGACGCGGTGATCGAGAAGCTCTACGTCTCCGCCGACCTGCCGCCGAAGATCCAGCGCGTGATCACCCGCGAATGGACCCGAATCAAAACTGGCCAATGACCTTCGAAGAGCCCTGCCATGCTTAAGTTTTCCGCTCACGAGTATCCCTACGCCTCCCAGCGCCAGAGCGTGTTCGCCCGCAACGGCATGGTCGCCGCCTCGCAGCCCCTGGCTGCCGAGGCCGGCATCGCCATGCTGCGCGCCGGCGGCAACGCCATCGACGCCGCCATCGCCACCGCCGCCGCACTGACCGTGGTCGAACCCACCGGCTGCGCCATCGGCGGCGACGCCTTCGCCCTGGTCTGGGTCAAGAACCAGCTGCACGGCCTGGACGCCAGCGGCCACGCGCCCGCCTCCCTTTCCATCGACAAGGTCAAGGCGGCTGGCCATGACAAGATGCCGGTGCACGGCTGGCTGCCGGTCACGGTGCCGGGCATTCCCTCGGCCTGGGCTGAGCTGTCCGCACGCTTCGGCAAGTTGCCGTTCGCCGACCTGCTGCAGCCCGCCATCGCCCTCGCCCGTGACGGCTTCCCGGTGTCCCCGGTGGTCGCCCACCAGTGGGAAATCGCCCGCCGCGAGTACCAGCAAAGCCGCGCCGCCGAGCCGGCGCTGGAGACATGGTTCGACACCTTCACCATCAATGGCGAAGCTCCAAGCGCCGGCCGGCTGTTCCGCAACCCGGCCCAGGCGAAAACCCTCGCCGAACTGGCCGAGACCAAATGCGAAAGCTTCTACCGTGGCGCCATCGCCGAGCGCCTGGCCGCCCACTCCGCGGCCACCGGTGGCGAGCTGAGCGCTGCTGACCTGGCCGGCTACAAGCCCAAGTGGGTCGAGCCAATCAAGGCCAACTACCGCGGCTACGACGTCTGGGAAATCCCTCCAGCTGGCCAGGGCCTGATCGCCCTGATGACCCTGAACATCCTCCAGGGCTACGACTTCGACCAGCGCGACAGCCAACTCACCTGGCACCGCCAGCTCGAAGCGATGAAAAAGGCCTACGCCGACGGCCTGCACTACATTACCGACGCCGAGCACATGCGCGTCAGCACCGCTGCGCTGCTGTCCGACGACTACGCCGCGCGCCGCCGCGCCGAGATTGGCGAGCAGGCTGCCGAACCCAAACATGGCGACCCGCACGCCAGCGGCACCGTGTACATCGCCACCGCCGACGGCGAAGGCAACATGGTCTCGTTCATCCAGAGTGCCTACCACGGCTTCGGCTCCGGCGTGGTGCTGCCTGACAGCGGCATCGGCCTGCAGAACCGTGGTTCGGAGTTCAGCCTCGACCCGGCGCACTCCAACGCACTGGCGCCGGGCAAGAAGACCTTCCACACCATCATCCCCGGCTTCCTCAGCAAGGATGGTGTAGCGGTCGGCCCGTTCGGCGTGATGGGCGGCTACATGCAGCCCCAGGGCCACGTGCAGATGGTGATGAACCTGGTTGACTTCGGCCTCAACCCCCAGGCCGCGCTGGATGCCCCGCGCTGGCAATGGCTGGGCGGCATGAAGGTCGGCATCGAGCAGCACGCCAACCGCGACCTGGCCTTCGGCCTGGCCCGGCGCGGTCACGAGGTGGAGATCGCCTGTGACCTCACCGACTACGGGCGCGGGCAGATCATCGTCCGCGATCCTGAAACCGGCGTGCTCTGCGGCGGTACCGAGCCGCGCGCAGATTCGCATATCGCGGTCTGCTGAGGGCCTCCCCGCACCTCACCGAAGGCCAGCTCCGGCTGGCTTCTCGGGGAGGTGCGAGGTTCAGCCTGGCGGGTTTTCTCCCGTTTTCCTGCACGCGCCGCCTTCGGGCTTCAGGATGATCTCCACCCGCCGGTTGGCGTTGCGACCCTCTTCGGTTTCGTCGCTGGCTACCGGCTGGCTATCACCCGCGCCGCGCACCTCGAAGCAATCGTCCGGGATATCGCCCATGCGCTGCATCCAATCCCGCACCGCTGTCGCACGATCGCGGGACAGCTCCAGGTTGCGCCGGGCATCTCCCGTTGAGTCGCTGTGGCCGGTAATGACGATCAGCCAGCCCGGCTGCGCCTTGATATCGATCAGGCTGTTGATCAGTACCTTGGCTGACTCCGGGCGAAGCTCCGCCTTGCCTGGCGGGAACAGCAACGCGCCGTCCAGGCGCACCGCCTGGGGTGTCGGCGTCGGTGCGGTCTCGACCCGCACCGCCTGCCAGCCTTGGCTGTATGCCCAGGCAAGCAACCCGGACAAGACGATCAGCACACCCAGCAGCAATAACCAGGGCCAGAACGCGCGGCCTTTTCCCCGTGTCGGCACCTCCGGCCTGTCCACCTTGAGCACTACCACCGCCGGTGTATCGCCGCGCTGCTGACGCACCGGCCGGCGCTTCCGGGTCGGCACGGCAACGCTCGGCGGATCAGCCTTGGCCTCCGCCGCCGCAATCGTGACCACCCAGTTGGTCGCGGCATCATCTTCTGGCGAGAGCCTTCTGAGCAGCCCCTGCACCTGGCTGCGCAAGGCCTCCAGTGGGGCCAGTGTGGCCTGCTCGCGACGTTGCAGCAGTTGCGCCAGCTCCTTGAGCGGCTCGTCCAGCTGCAGCAGATCGGACATATCCGACTCCGACAACGGCAGCCCACGCAACCACAGTCGGAGTTGGGCGAACAGCCATCCGAGCATCTCCAGACGCACCGCCGCAGATGGCGGCCACAGGCGCTCCCAGTCACCGGCAAGCAAGGTACAGATGAGGCTCAGCCCCTCGTTCAGTCCCTGCAAACCATACAGGTGCGCGCGAGCCAGGGCGAAGGCCGTCACCGACTGCAACTCCATGCCATGCTCGCGGAATAGCGCCAGGCACAGGCGCTCCACCTTCGGCCAATCCACATCCGGCCGCGCCGGGTGGCTCAGTTTCGCCAGTTCCGCGCCCAGCGCAGCGGCTTGCTCATGCCCACTCGGATCACCGCCCAGCAACAGTTTTTCCTCGACCACCGTCATCCCTTGACCCCAATCCATTGTCATCAGCGCTGCAGATAGTCGCGTTGTTTCAGGTGGCGCATGAGCACCTTGCCCTGGGGCGCCAGCGTCGTGCCGAAGGTGGCGCGGCTGCCATCGCGCAGCTCGACCTCCAGGCTGTATTCCAGATGCCCGGGCAGCGTCTGCGGCAGCAGCACGACCTGTACCGCCGCCAGCCGCGGCTCGTACGTGAGCAGCATGTCGCGCAGGGTCGCCATCAACCCGTGGGCACTGCCCGGCATGCCGTGGAGAATCTGGCTCATGTCCGGCAGGCCGTAGTCGGGCAGATGACTGAGGGTGCCGGCGCGGCAGTTGAGGATGCGCTGCAGGTTGTCCAGCACGGACAGCATCGGCTGGGCCTCCTCGCGCACCTGGTGCAGGTCGAGTTCACCGCTGAAGTTCTGCAGCAGCAGTTCGTATAGCGACGGGCTCTGCTCGCTCACCACCAGGAGTCCTTCTTCGGCAATGGCAGCAGGGCCAGGGTGTTGTCGCCCAGTTCGATCACCCGTGGGTTGTCCGAGTCCAGCTCGTCGCGGGCGAGCACCAGGCGCCAGTTGTCACCCTGCACATCGGGCGAGCGGAACAGCGCTACCACGGCGACGAACTGCGTATCGGCAGACAGCGGCTCGTTCAACTGCGCCCCTTCTTCGGGCTTCACCACCAGCCGGTGCTGGTCCAGCAGGTCGGCGGCCAGCAACTGATCGCCCTCGCTCAGCAGGTCCTGGTAACTGGCCTTGTCCAGCGCCTTGCGGTCGCGCAGCTGGTATACCCGCACCAGCGTCGAGACCGACAGCCCGCTCATGTCCCGCGAGTTGGTGTTCAGCGCCGCGCGCCCGCTGAAGTCCAGGTGCAGCACCTTGACCTGCTTGTAGAAGATCGCGTGGCCGACTGACTTGCCGGCATCCATGGTCCGCTGGGTCAGGCCGCAGCCAGCCAGCAAGCCGGCCACCAGCAGCACCGCCAGCAGTGATCTAGAAACGGTAAGCGACATCTTGTGTCTCCCTGCTCATCGAATTTTCACTCAGTCCCTGATAGCGCCCCAGATTCACCGTGACGCAGCTATGCCCTGCCCTTCGCCGCATGCGCTCGTCCAGGCCGGGCACGGCGGTCATGCCCAGCAGCACCGCGGGGTTGCCCAGGCAGGGCGGTGGCAGGCAGCCCAGCGGCAGCGAGAGCTGCAGACGCGCCGTGCAACGCCAGCCCAGATACACCCGCAGCAGCACCAGCAGGTCGCTGTGCAACTGTCCGCCCGGCAGCCAGCCGCGCGCCTCGTCGAGGTTCTCGGTCGACAGCACCAGCAGCAGCTGGCTGTTGGCATCCGCTCCGCTGGCACCCAGCGGCGTGCCCTGTCCCAGGCGCACCGGCTGGCGGCGCGACAGGCTGGCCGGGCTGGCCAGCGGCACCTTGCGCGGCCAGTGCGGTGTCACCCGCGCCTGGGTGCCGGGCGCGAGCAGCTTCACCAGCGCCACCACACCTTCGGCATTGCGCGTCGGCAGGCGCATCACCCCCAGCAGCGCGAGGAAGCGCGACACCGGCGTGGCAATGTGTTCGGCGGTGCCGGGAATGCCCAGGCCGATCAGCCCGAGCAGGCACTGCGACGTGTCGTCCACGCCCCCCGCCGCGAACGACGCGGGATAGGAGTACTTGCGCCAGATCCGGTAGAACTGCGTGAACACCCGGTGATTGAAGATATCGAGGAAGGCCTCCAGCGCCTCATGCCCCTCGCGGCGCTGGGCGATGTCGTCCAGGTACGCGGTGGGCATGGGCGAGTCGACGCCATACAGCCCGAGCAGGCGCGTGCGCACCGTGACCGGGCGCAGCGGATGCTCCTCGTCCGTTTCGAAGGCCTTCAGCTCACTGGCCGGGAAGCCCATACCCGGATGCGGGCGGAAGCGCACGGGGTCGTCCGCCGGGTTCGACGTACTGCCCAGCGGCGGATTTCCCGGCAGCGCCGCCTCCAGCAATTGACAGAAGCGATACAGACTGGCCTGGGGCAAGCGCTCGCCCAGCGCCTCCAGCAGCCCGCTGGCCTTCAGCCGGGAATACGCTGACTGTGGTTCTCTTTCCATCGCAGACATTTGCCCGAAGGTTGCAGGACCAGCGTGAGCTGGTTGAACAGATGAATATCGGCGTACAACCCAAAGAAGCGGTTGAGCATTTCGCCGAACAGGTGGATGTCGCCTTCGCCGGAGAAGCCGTTGGCATCGAGCGTCACCTCGATGTCGACGCCGCGCAGCAGAAAGCCCTTCTCGAAGCGCTGCACCAGGTGGTGGCGCACCTCGGCGATGGCCTCCAGGCGCCGACGGTTCAGCTCACTGTGGGTCCAGTCGTAGAGCGCCAGGGTGCCGCGCAACACTTCGGCGTTGTCCAGCATCGGCAGGAAATTCGAACCCAGGTGGCTGAGCACGCGCCAGTGGAAGCGGTCACGGTTGGGTGGATAGCAGGGCAAGGTTGGCGCGCACAGGTTGCGCACTTTGAGGCCAACCAGAGGTGACTTCACCGGTGAGTCCAGCAAGGTACTTTGCAGCGCCTTGCGCGGCAGTTGACCATTGGTGCCGGTGAGGAGCAGGGACAGGCTTTCGGTCTCGCCAAGACGATCAGCATCGAATCCTTCCCCCCCCAGTATCAGCCAGGTGTCGTGCATGCCATTGGCGCCGCGCCTCATCCGCGTATGGAAATAGCGCTCCGGCGCGTCATCGCGCAACATGCCGCCCTTATGGCGGAAGCTGGTGAAAGGAACGTAGTCACGCTTCGCGGAGTGCTTGGAGGATGAGACGTTGTCCACCGAATAGATCTCGGTATGGCCATCCTGCAAGCGCATCGGTCGCAGCAGGTAGTCGGTCTGCAACGGCGCCAGGCGCATGGGGTCGGCCTCCAGCGGGAACAGGTTGATCACCGGCACCGCATGTAGCCGCAAATTCTCGGCCGCCACCCTGAATTCATGCGGCCACTTTTCACTCAGCACCACGTCCAGCTCGAAGCCCGACAGCTCCCGCGTAATCGGCAGTTGCTCAAGCCCATGGAGGGTGACGAACATGAATTTCTCGCGGAAGGTGAAGTATTCCAGCAGCAACTGATAGCCGCTGAAGGCGCTGTCGGCCTTGGGCCACAGTCGGTCATCGTCACCAAACCCCTTGGGTGAGAAATGGCCATCCAGCTTCAGTCGGTCGGCATGGCCCGGCACTCGTAAATACAGCGCCTGGGCATTGAGCGTCAGTGCGCGGTGCAGCGCACTGGCCAAAGGCCCGTCTGCATTGAGATACAGCGGCACACACCGAAGATCGATCAGCGACCAATCCGCCAGGGGACTGCAGGCGAAGCGCAGGCGAAGGACTGAGCGGCCATCCGGCTCACTGGCCACGCTTGCCGCCTCGATGATCATGGGATTCAGCGTCACGTCCTGGGTAGTCGTATAGCAGCAACGTGTTTGCTTGGGCCCCACTGGCTGCGACAGGACCTCGAAGCCCCTGGGAACGGTTTCGCAGCGCTTCATCTCGCGAATGTCGGGTGCCAGCTCGATCACCGACAGCGACGGAATGGTGCGCAGGTAGTGCGGCCAGAGCAGGCTCACCAGCCCTTCGGTCAGCTCCGGCAGATCGTCGTCGAGCTTCTCGCGCAGGCGCCCCATGAGGAAAGCGAAGCCCTCGAACAGGCGCTCCACGTAAGGGTCACGGGCGCCTACCTTGTCCAGGTTGAGTTGAGCCGCGCGATCAGGAAACGCCTCGGCGAACTCCTTGCCCGCCTCGCGCAGGTAGCGCATTTCGGCGTCGAAATAGCGCAGGGTCAGATTGTCCATGTTCCAGTCCAGGAAAGAAGGTTCAGCCGCACAGCACGGCAGCACGAACGGGATCAATGGCGACCAGGGCGGCCAGCAGGCCTTCCATGCGCCGCGCCAGGGCGGGTTTGTCGGCATCGCTGCGCTGGGCCTTCTGCCGCAGCAGCTTGAGCAGGCGCGCCTTGACCTCGAAGCAAAGCTCGGGCTCCCAATCGCTCAGGGCCTGCACCTGGCCGTCCAGCTCGGCCAGCAGGTGCACAGCCAGCTCGGCCTTGCCGTGCTGCTCAGCCACGCGGGCCATCAGCAGGCGCAACAGCCAGCGCTGGCGACCACTGCGCAAGTCCGGTCGCGACGCCAGCCAGGCCAGCGCCGCCTCCACGCCGTCACTGTCAGCCTGGGCCAGGGCTTCGCTTTCCAGCGCGAGCACATCGTCACTGGCCGAGCCGGCGAGCACCGCCGAGCTCATCCATTGCGCAGCCTGCCCCGTGCTGATGTGCTGGGCGATCCAGTGGCGCGTGTCCTCGTCGGCGAACGGCGTGCCGTCGCTCCAGCGCAGTTGCTCTAGCCCCGGCAGGCGCTCCAGCAGCATGCGCAGATCACTTTTGACTAACTCGGCCCAGCCATCGTAGGGCTTACCTAGCCGTCCCAGGGCCTGGCACAGGTGCCATTGCAGGTCGAGCCAGAAGTGGTTCACCCCTTCGGCGAACATGCGCTCGGCGTGGTCGAGCAGTTCGGTCCAGCCCTGCTGCAGGTTGAGACGCTTGAGTTGCGCCCGGTACTCCGTGCGCGGCGGCGCCAGCCTGGTGTTGCCATTGGAGTCCTGGGGCGGCAGCTGGTGCACGGTGTCCCAGCGCAGGCTGGTCAGCAAACGATGTGCCGCCAGCCAGCCCTGGGGCTGGTCGCGCAGATAGCTGGCGAGCATCTTGCCGCTGTCGAGCAGGTCACGGCCGGATTGCACCTTCCCCGGCGCCGGAACCGCGGATGCCAGCGTCGGTTCGTTATGCGCGGCGCTATTCTGCGGCACCAGCGCATTCACCCCGCCGGATTGCGCCAGGCGGCTGCCCAGCGCACCGTACAGCCCACCCAGCCCCGGCCGCTCGGCCTCCGCCCAGACGGCGAAGATGTCCTCCAACCAGGCCAGCGCCGCGACGGTGCGCTGGGTCTCCGCCTTCACCACCTCGGGGTACAGCAACAGGCTGTCCAGTACCTTGGCACTGGCCAGCCATTCCAGCGCCATGCGCCGGCTGTTCGGGCGTGCCGGCAGCACCTGATTGCCAAAGCGATCGAGCATCGCCGCGAGCAGCTCCAGGCCATCGGCGAAACCTGCCTCGCCGTCGCCCTGCGTACGCGCCCAGAGGTAGTAGCTGACGATCCGCACATCCTTGCAGCGCTGCTTCAACAACTGCTCCGCCAGTCGCGCCACCAGCTCCACATCGGCGGAGGAAAGCTTGTTGACCTCCTCGCGCATGCGCTGGAAGTCGTCGTCGTAACCGGGGTCCTCGCCCACCGGTGCCGCGCCTGCGATTGGCTTCAGCCAAGTGTCCCACCGTGTCGCCTGCGCCTTGGCCAGTGCGACGGCGTCCTGCCCTTCCAGGCAGGTCGATATCAATCCCTGCAAACTCATCGATGCGTCCTGACATCCATTACCAAAATCACTCGCCGTAACCGAGGGGATCAGCCAGGGCAATAGGCGCAACATGCTCCGCACCCACCTCGAAGATGTTCGGCGGCAGCGTGAAACCGCGCAGTTTCAGCATGGCCAGCGGGCCACGGCCCAGCTCGGTCTGCAGGTGCCAGGTCAGCGGTAACTCGTCCGATGCCTTGAGCACCAACTGGAAGCTCGTATCGCTGTCGTCCAGCGAGGTCACCTGCGCCTGTTCCAGCAAACGGATCAGCCCCCACACGCCGGCGTAGTCGCCGAACAGCCGCGCCCCGCCCTTCACGTTGGTCCAGCTCAGCGAGGCACCCGGATGGTCGGTGCCGCCCGGCCAGGTGAACTGCTGCCAGCTCTCCATCTGGTTGAAGTACTCCAGCTTCACCCCATCGAGGATGAAGGTGGTCTCCACCACATTGCGTACCGGCTTGGCCTGCAACTGGAAGGTCATGCCCATGCCGCCGTCGGTGTAGAGCAAGTCGGCCAGTTCGCTGAGTTGGTTCACCGCCCGCAGGAACTGCGGATTGAAATGCAGCCCCTGGCTGTGGGCACTGTCCGGGACCCAGCGGTTGCCCTCCTTGCGCAGCACCCCCCCCAGCTGCGAGCTAATAAACTGGTCGATCCGCCCGGTGCCAGCGCGAATCATCTGCCCCAGCATCGGCAAGGAAGCATCGCTACCCGTAGTAGCGAAGGGATAGCGCCCCTCGAAGGATCGCTCCCAGTTGCCGACGATCGCCCGTTGCCACTGGCTGTTCAGACTGGCCGCCGAGGGTTGAAGTACACCCTCCCAGGCCTGGTTCAGCGGCTGCACGAAGAGGTTCTGGCCAAAGCCGCTCCATTCCGCGCCCAGGCTGGCAGCGATCAGACCGCCGTAGTCGAGGGTATCGGTCAGGTCCACGCTCTTGCCCTGGAACACAGTCTGCGCCAAGGCCTGGGTGGCGACCTGCGGATCACTGGCGTTGGTGATCTGCTGCAGCTTCAGGCGGACCCGCGTGACGCGGGTGAGAAAAGCCTGCAGGCTCAGGTTGTCGCCAACGGCAGAGGCCGAGGCTTTTTCCTTGCCGAGCAGAACGAGGATCGGACCGAACGTCGTGTCCAGTGGGCCACGCGGACCGGCGACTTTCTGGTCGATCGCCGGCTGCTTGTCCTTGTCCAACAACTGCTGCGCCGAGCGCATCAGCGAGTCGCTCAGGGCCTCGCCCTTGGCCTCGGTCTTGCCCTGGTAAGCCAGGGTGTTCATCAGCGCGATCAGCGGCGATTGGCGCACGTCGCTGAGCAAGGTGAGCTGGCTGATGGCATCGGACAGGCTGTCTGCCTTGCGCCAACGAATGCTGTTGAGGAAGCCCAGCCAGGCATCGCTGAACTCCTGGAAGTAGCGCTCGGTCAGTTGGGCCTTGAGTACTTCAGGCTTCAGGTCGCTATCGAGCGTGCTCTGCTGGTCGCTCAGCACCCAGTCGATTTCTTCGCGACGCGCCTCGGCCACTTCGTCGATGGCCTTGCTCACCTGGCCCTCCCAGGCCTGGCGGGTGTAGACACCCGGCACGCTGTTGGGCGTGTCGAACAGCGTCGATGCATCGGTTTCGCCGACCATGTCCAGCAAGGTCATTGCCGCGAAGTTATTGCTCGCCCGGTCGATCACCTGCTGGTAGAGATTGGCCATGCCATTGCGCTGGCCCAGCTGCCCCAGCAGCACTTGCCGGGCCTGGGCCACGAGTCTGGGCTGAATCTGGGTGCGCCACTCAGGATGCGCCGCCAGGTGTTGCGCGTAGAAGCTCCACAGGTTGGGCGACAGGTCTTGCCAGAGGCCCGGAGTGACGCCAGGGCGAGACGCTTCCTCGCGAGTCAGCACCTTGGTCAGGAACTCAGGGTCAGCCTTCTCCGGGCGCGCCATCATCAGGTAGGTCTTGAGCTGGGCATGGGCCTCCTCCGCACGTGACGCGCGCTCGGAGCTGTCCGCCGGCAAGGCGGCGAGGTCCGTCAGTTGTTGCTCCAGGTGCTTGGTGGCGACATCGCGCATCAGGCGATTGTTGGCCTGGGCGTAACGCGGCCACAGCACCGCCAGCAGGGAATCGTTCTGGCTCAAGCCGAAGCGCAGATACCAGGGCCCGCCATGCTCGCGACGGTAATCCAGCCGCGCCATCTCGCGGGTCAGTTCGTGTAGGGCCTTGAGCTGTGCATCAGAATCGCCTTGTGCGTTGAGGGTCGCCAACGCCGATTCCACCGTGGCGATCTGGCTGCGGTTGCTAGCGAAGGACAGCAGCAAGGCCAGGGCGCAAAGGCCGGCAAGCGCCAATCCCGCGATATAGGCCCCACGTACCCAGGACCAGGCCAACCGCCGGCCGCGAGTTTGCTTGTCCCCCAGTACCGCGCTCCAGCTCGCCTCCGGCCACCACGCATTCGGCGTGCCGGTAGCGATACCGGCAAGCTTCGGGCTGAACAACAACCCGCGTAGCGGCACCGAGCGGTTGAGCTGTACCAGGAAAGGACTCAGCGCCTGGCGCCACTGGCTGATGCCAGAGTGCTCCAGGTCACGGGACAGGCGTAGCAGGAAATCATGCTGGGATTGCTCTGCGATCTGGCCGATCCCACGCTCACGCAGCGGCACGACCAACTTGCGCAGCGACGCTTCGATCTGCTCCGCCGTGGCCTTTGCCGGCAGCAGACAACCCACTGCTTGCCCCTCGCGGTCGGCCTGGCTCCAGGGGCTTGCGCACACCTGCCACAGGTACAATGGCGACTGCCAGCGCAATGCCTGGCTCAGGTCGCGCAACTGCCGTACACCCGTGCTAACGGTGGCCACGTCATTGCCCTGCGCCTCGCTCAGCGCCCAGACAATGCCATCCACCGGGCGCGAGCGGCGCAGCGACTTCAACAGCGCCAACACATCAGTTTGCCACTGGCCCTTGAGCGATCCGCCATGCAGCAGCACGGTGTCCTGCCCTTCCAACCATTGCTGCTTGGATAGCCCCGGTGCCACCGCGTCGATCTGATCCGGCTCACCAACCACTAGCAACAGGCGGACCTTGCGCTTCCAGAAGTAGCCGTACTGGGCCTGCAACTGTCCGGGGATCTCGTCCTTGGGCGAAGCACGTTTGCTCGATGGCGGTAGCGTGCCATCCGATGCGGGGCGAAGACCTGTTGCTACGCCCTGCTGCTGGTGCTGCTGACGTTTGACATGGGCCAGCAGCTTGGGGGCGAAACGAAGGATCAGCACGATCACCGACAGCAACAGGAAGGCCAGCACCTTGTCGCGATCCTCGACCAGCCCTATCCGATCGCCATAGCGCCAGATCAGCCAGCCCACTGTCGCCAACGCCACCGCGATCAACGTCGAACCACCCACGCGGCGCCACGAGTTGCTATAGGTCTTCATGCCAACTCTCCCGTGGCGATAGTGCTGATCCAACGCTGCGAGGGCTCCTGACTGAGCAACACCAGCGGTTGCTGGAAGTGCCGGCTCATCTCAAGGCCTAACGCCGTCAACAGCCATGCGCTGAACGGCCCCGGCACGCCGCATAGCGACTCCTGAACCCACTGCTGTCCTACCTGGAACTTCGCCTGCTGGGCCAACCCCATTGAAAGAATGCTCCCCAGGCTTGGCTGCCAGTTCGCACTGTCGGCGAGAATGCCGGTGGCATTGCGTGCGGCCAGTTGGGTTTTTAGGAACAGCGGAATTTCACTGTCCAACTGCTCGACATCCAATGGCATCGGCCGCAGCAGACGGCCTTGCACCGGCAGGTCCCATTCCTGCGCGAGGGCATCCGGGCACAGCAACAAGGCAGCCAATCCATCGGAGTAGGCCTTGGCGCCGTTGACCTGCAGTACCAGGATCAGCTCGATCGCCGCGCCGGGGGCCTTCAGGTTGTCTTCCAGCCATTGCAGGGAGAGTTCACTGACAAAGGTCGGCTTTACCTGCGAACGTTCAGGCACGGCCTTGGGCCAGGCTTTTCCCCACGCGGTGCGGAACGCCTCAAGGCCATCTACGTCGAGATCACTCAGCACGGTCACCCGCAAGTCACGATCTGCAGGCAGTGCATTCAAGGCGGGGCCAACGCCGGCGATCAGCTTCTGCAACGCCGCTTGTACGCGCTCATCACCTGCTGCCGGCAGTTCGGCGATTCGGCAGACCTCTCCAGGACGACGAGGCTCGCCAGGGGCACCCTGGACGATCACGGCAGCAGACACCTGCTCCGGCAATACCACGCAACTCGCCTGCACCCCAAAGCTCCGCTGCGCCCACTGGTTCCATGCGGTTTTGGCGTCATCAGCCTGCTCCTCAAGGAACTGGAAATGACCGAGCGCACCGCCATACGTGTAGCTACGCACCGCGAACGCCAGCAGCCACGCCAGCAACGGCGAGGCGGCCAGCATCCAGGGATTGAAGCTACTCAGTTCGGGCAACCGCCCGGACACCACCAGCACGAACAAGCCGATGCCAATGATCACTGCCAACAGAGCAGCTCCCAGCCAGCGGATCATCGACAGTGGAGCGGGTGCCTCGATGACGTCTGGCGCACGACGATTCCAGGCCATGGCTTACAGCACCGAGCAGTCGGGGGCGCTGGAAATCACCTGGCAGCCACAGGCACTGCGGCAACCATTCACCACCAGTGCGCGGCCGTTCTCGGACCAGTCCGTGCAACCTTCGACAATCGCGTTGACGCCATGGGCAGGGCAACTGACCTGGTCACCCACCAGCGCCACCAGCTTGCCGTGCACCTCATAGGTGGAGGTCGCGGAGATAACTTGGCCACCGTGGGTGGTCTTGTCACCCAGTAATACAAAACCTCGAGACATTAAGAGTCCCTTCCTTCAAAAATCATCCAAGTACACCACCATACTGTCCTAAGTTTTAACTCCATCTACGCCACATATGGAGTTATCGCCCCCTTACCTAACGATCATGTTCTTAAGTCGCTCTATATTTGGGTTGGAGTTAGAGAACTCCCTAGTGCCATCGGGATAGATATTCTCTGCCTTTTCGCCTTTCCCCATAGCTTTAACACCAATGGTTTGAACAACCATTTTTGAATGAAAAATCGGTTCAAATAATACCTTTTTAGCAGTGAGCGCTCGATATGAAAGAAAATCCTGCCTCCCTAGAAGGGTAATGGTCTTCTCGTGCTCACCAATAAATGTTTCAACCACCCACGGATAATAATCTGGCCTAATGGATACGTCGCCATCGACATTTTTCAAGCCATACATGCTTGTTTGCTGAGGAAGGTTTTTATCAAAAGCAACAATAACCTCCCCACCCCAGCCATACTTTAATCCCGTTCCAAACCGTGCTGTATTTTCATAGTGAACCCCAAAGGTCACATTACTTAGCTTCCATTGACAAGTACCACCACCATCTCGAGCTAAACGAGCCTCGTAGAGATCGCTTTGTCCCTGGCGCTGAGGCTCGACCTCGATAGCATGGCCCCCCTGTATCTCGTAACGATTACCGTCTCCATCAGAACGAGAGATGGGGCACTTTGCCGAGCGATACATTACACGCATCGTACTTGCGGCGAGGTCTTTGGGGACTTTCACTGTCACACTGACGGACTCCCCGCCAGGCGGCGGTGAAAAGTCAGTGCTGATGGTCTGTGCGCAACCCCCTAGGCTAAACAAGAGCAGCATCGCGCTTACAGTTGTTGGCATGACAAAGCGGCGGCTCAGGGGGACGCTAGTTTGTCGAGAGCGAGTAATATTTGAATGAAAGTTCGCTCCGCAAAGACGGTAGCATGCTTGATCCAAGCTTTTGCTCATGGTATCAGCTCCACTTGTTTGTCAGTTTCAGCCGATTTCTGCACTTGGCCATAAGGCTTCGCTCGCATGATCTCGACTGGCAACCCCGCCTCCTGCTCACGGCAGAAGCGTTCAACCGCTTCGGGGCCACCGTCCATTTCTCGAGTCATCGGCAACGTCATGGTCATAAGCTTCTGCAAAGTCAGAAAGTGCTTGTTACGCAACTTTTCCGCTTCAGGAATATCCTTGTGGGTCATCTGCTGTTCGAAGCGATCGCGTTGCGCCTTTCTCTCCAAGGGCCGGGCAGGATCGGCCAACTCCAAAAGTTGATTGTGGAGGAAGGGCATATACGAAATGACCATCTTATGATCCTCCGCGCTGGGGGCGCCGCGATCAGGGTTGGTATGCGGAGGGAAATAGCGCTGCATGCTCTCCTTCGATAGCGTCTTCATCAGCGCCTTCTGCTCTTCACCGGCATAGCGGCTTTCGGCAGCATCCAGACTTGGCACCAGATAGAGAAACGCCCTCGCGGGCAAGCGTCTACGGATCTTGTTGTAATAGGGAGCGCCAAGGCCATCCTTGCTTCTATACGCTGGATAATCGGAGCCTGGTGCCTGCTCCAAAATGTGTTGGTCGGCCTGGTAGTGCATGACGATATTGCCGTGATGCCAATAGGGGTCGCCGAAGCCTATGAGCTTGCTGGCCAGCAATTGAGGCACTGACCAGACGTAGCCAAGTATCGGTCCTAAAGGACCGAATGACTTGTACAGGAAGTTATCCAGCTCAGCTTCAGGTGGCACGCTGGTGACCATGTCGCAGTCATTTACATGGCGATAATGTGTAATATCACTCAGACTTTCCACCGCCTTTTGTGTAAAAACACGAGGCATGCCGTATGTATACAGCACAGGATTTGCATTTCTTAATTCAGCCGAATGAATCAATGCCAATGCACCGCCTAGGCTATGGCCGCAAATGAATAAATTCTGATCAAAAGCGATCATCCTTTGCGTTAGTGCTTTGAATTGTCTAGAGAACAGCTTCTTTGCAATCTCAAATGCCTGCAAAAAACCATCATGAACACTACCTGCTGAAGTCAGGAAAGTGCACTGATTCGCCGCTCGCTTTACATCACAGTCGGTCCCATCAGGCAGCCTTGGTCGGTATTGGAAGTCCGTCAACCAGTCGATGGGCTCTTGGGTGCCACGCCAAGCCACCACCATTTGCGATTTATTACTGAAGTAAAAGAGTTGGGTGTTTTCAATGATGGTGAAGGGGGTAGCTGGGTCATCCAACGGTGGCTTGGCATCGAGTGTGTCCAGCATTACGGCTGTTGTGTAACGCTCATCGAAGGGGACATCCATTACCACAGCAGGTAACTGTTGCCCCTTGGAGTCAAGCATCATTGGAGTGCGGGATAGGTCCAGGCATTGGCGAAAGAAGAACTCCTCCACCGAACCGAACTCCACGTCAGGATCTACCTCCATCCCTTTCTCGAGCTTGTCGTGTACGACTGTCGAGTAGGTCAGGCTAGCCATCACCCCCAGGTTATAGCCATTGACCATGCTGTACTCGGGCTGGTGATGCAGCACCAGTTGCCAGGCGCGGAAGGGGCAGACTTCCAGTACATGGCGGCGATCCAGTTGCACGGCCGGGACGGTAAAACCTTGGAAGTCCGGGTCCGGGAAATGAAAGCCGGGTAATTTTTCCGGGTCAGCCAAAGGCGGATCAAGCGTTGGCAACCGGTCGCTCAGTTGCCCAATACGCACGTAGTGGTACAGGTTCCCCGCTGCCCGTGCTTCTTTCTCGCGCGGCGAGAACCCCGGTGGTGATGGCTCATAGGTATAGGCGTGGACCTTCTCCACCGGCGTTTCGGCCCGTTCTGCTCGTAGCCTGCGGGTTTTCAGCGCTTCTGCCAGAGGGTCGGCATCTAGCCATAGCGTGACCGGAATCGTCTTTAAACCATCCAGCCGAATTACACCCGTCGCGTCACTGGTTCCTGTGAACTCTGCAATCTCTCCGCAGCGCACGGCGTCATTGATTGCTCTGTAGGGAAGATTAGGCAGCGGGTCACCGCGCTCGTCTATCAGCTGCAGTTCAAGCCAGTGCTTGATTTGCTTACCCACTTGGACGTCTTTTATAGGGCACAGCGTGTCGGTACGGTGATTTCTATCGGACATGATCAATCATCCATGAAAGGACTAGATAAGAGTTGCGCCCTTGCCGACCGCTTTGGCCAGCTTGAGAAATTTCACTTTCGCCGGTTCTTTTCATTAAATCTCACGCCCCCATGTTTATCCTCCACCATCCGATGGCAATACAGATCACGCTCTATTTGAAATACTTACCCCAGACAAATAACGCAACAAGCCACGTGCAACTGAGACATATAAGTCCCGCTACCCATCGCATACGGAGCAAAATGCCTCTTGGGAGGTTGTGGAGTTCTTCCGGCAATAGATCGCCTCTGGAAACATGAACTTTTGGCCAGACAATTGCTCCGATAACAATCAGAAGCAGGGTGCAGCGACTTGGAATTGATCCGCCGCGCCATCCCTCCAAATAGGAGTGAACAACCCTGCTTTGCCTGAAGGCTTTATCGATCTCTTCCATGTCCACTTTCGCCATATATGCAACCAGAGCAAAAGGGAAAATTAAAATAATGAATGGAGCAAATAGGGCGGCAATCGTGAGGCTCAATTTAAATTACCTGCATCATTTTTATTTTCCATCAGCCATTAACGCCAATGGAATAATTTTTAACTCACGGACCACTTTGTAAATTCCTCTAGCTCTTCATCAAAGTAATCCGCCGTCCTTGAAGCCAACAAACCACCTGCCATTCCACCAGCAATTAGTAACGCAATAGCGCAAACCGGAGCCCCTGGCCCACACACGGTACTAACAGCCAATCCAGCTAATGCAGTTCCAGCGATCCCGCCACCAATGGCAGCGCCTTGTTTTATGGTTTCCTTGGCTTTGTTGTCTGCATTGGCAATTTCATAAGCGGCGTAGGCAATTGTTACGACAATCATTACCTTGCCGGCAATCCTCAAATTTTTATTAAGGGTGTTGAATTTCGTTTGAGGCCTTGCAGAAGCCTCTATTATTTCGTAATGAACCGCATTTCTTTGCTGCTCACTAAGCTCCAGGAACTTCTTGCCAAATTTTTCAACGGCATATTTATCAAGCAGCTGCTCAAGAGTTTTAGGGATTCTCTTTTCTTGCTCAGCAATGGCCAGGCCATGCACCGAAGTCTTTGCTCGAATTTCGGCCATAATCTTATTTCGCATTTCACTACAATATTCGGCCG
The DNA here is from genome assembly GCF_057180225.1 of Pseudomonas sp. BB438. Lineage (NCBI taxonomy): Bacteria > Pseudomonadati > Pseudomonadota > Gammaproteobacteria > Pseudomonadales > Pseudomonadaceae > Pseudomonas > Pseudomonas sp. BB438. The sequence continues at coordinate 3,004,681 of NZ_CM170001.1, read as the reverse complement.
CATCTTTTACAGTGGTTCTTTTAGACCTGACCTCTTCGAGCACTAATTCCTTCATCCTCTTAACGTTTCGGTTATAATTTTCCCGCTGCTTGGCATCACTGATAAAATCGGAAGAGAACTTTAATGCCGCTCCTTCGTATAGGCTGAGAGCCCGTTCAAGCGCGTCGTCGTCAGCAGGATGCATTTTTTCTGCCAGATAATAGCGATAGAATGAATCCATTCCTTAAGCTCCGTAACGCTTGAGAATTGCAACAGCCATGCTTGGCAGTTCTTCGGGCTGATCAAGGTTTTCCAACTCTAGGTTTACACAGGCATTCCCACTGATCGAGTTAAAGCGCACGGAGTTATCAGCTTCAAAAACCCCCTCCAGCTTTGCGCCATCATCCATTGTTGCGGTGCAACGAATACCCTCGTAGCTCATATCAGATGGACCAGTAAAGCCGATCCACCTTTCGGACTCAGGGAAGTCAATCTTCAAATTATCTGGTGTTAAAGTATGGAGAGGCATGGTCTTACCGTCCCTGTCCGTGACGCCGTTAAATACTTCTCCGGCCGCTGTCGTAACCCGATAACTCGTGAAAGTCATAGGCGCCGCTCCTTCCTTTAACGTGTAGCGTGCGCTATACCCTCCCGGCAGAGGCGTAGGTGGAATATTTAGTCTTGTACTGCCGAGCTTCTGCACATTGGCAGCTTTCAGATAAATATTGCCGGGCGCGCCGAGTTCGATATCTCCACCCTTGATGCGAATGTAGGCGCCGGCACAGTGCAGCACTATCTCTTGCGGAGCTGTTATCTCTACTCGACCGCCCGTGCTCTCGACCTTGACCTCATTGCTGGCCAGAGCATGCAGGTCACCATCTTGGGCATGCAACTCGACCTTGCCGTGGGCTGCTTTGAGTTGCATGCCCGCTGACTGCGCCAGGATGCTGACAGAATCCTCAGCCACCGCCGTGAAGTCCCGACCAGAGCTGAGGTCAAGGTTTCGACCAGCCATGACTCCCACACTCTCGCCACCGGAAGAGATGCAGATCGTTTCGGGGCTGAGGATGCCTACGCCCTCGGGGGCGTGCACCAGTACGCCGGGTTTGGCCAGGGTATTGAGGGCCTTGTTCAGCCGAATCTGGCTGTCGAGGTCGCCTGGTTTCACTTGGGCGCCTAATGCAGCCGCGCGCATGGAGCGCGCCAGAGAAAGAGCACTATCCAACTGCTCAATGGCAGCATCCATCTGCAGAACTTCGGCCTGGGCCTTTTGTTGTTCATCAGCGCTGATGAACACGCCCTTACCCGCGCGAACCGATCCCCAATCATCGGTTCTCAACTCAAATCCTTCGCCGCGCTGTTCTCTTTGCGCATCCACCAGGTGGCCAAGGTTGAGCTGGCTTTTGCCGCTGTACTCGGTGGAAAGCTTGATGTGCTCTTTGCCGCGCGTATCGTCCATGCGAAGCTTGTTGTTCGCCGGCGTTCTCAGCACATTCCGCTTGTGATTTCTTATGGTCACGTGGTCAGGCTGGAGATTCGTATGAAGGGCATGGGCAATGAACGGCCGATCCGGGTCGCCCTGCTCGAAGGCCACGGCGACTTCGGTACCGGCCAGCAGGGGCAGGTGCAGGCCATGGGTGTCTCCGGCGTAGGGCCGTGCCAGGCGCAGCCACATGCTTTCGCGGCCGGCGGGCCACGTGTCCCTATCGAACAGGAAGTTAACTCGGTACCTGCCTTCTCCATCGATGTTGCTGTACGGGTCGTTCTGCTGCGGGCTGGTGACCCGCGCTGGGACGGTGCCGGCGATACGCGGCTTGGCCGGTACCGGCGGGCGGAAGGCGATGTTGCCGTCGGGGATGGCTTCGAAGTGGACTTCGAAACTGCGATCGCGAGCGGCAGTGCAGTGGGTGCGGACGATCAGCGCGCCTTCGGTGAACGCGGCGGGTGCGCCGCCTTCGACCTTGAGCACGTGGCCGGGGGCCAGGGCCGCACTGCTGCTCGCACCGTCGAGGCGGAGCTGGTCGTTCAGGTAGCGCTCGTGAGCCAGCTGCGCGTAAAACACGCCGCTTTCGGCATGGCCTTCTTCATCGCCACGTGCCAGGGGATCGCCGAGGATCTGGTAGTGCTCGTCGGCGTAGTGGTAGGCCTCGCCGTAAGTGGTGGTGGCGCCGCGGGTAAGGTCAGCCTGACCGTCGAGGTTGGCGCCAGCGTCGCGCGAGTAGTAGGCGCGGGTGCTGACCAGTTGCTGGATGACCTGGTGGTCGGCCTGCAGGCCCCACACGGCATCCTGCCCGGTGGCTTCCAGCCCGCTCAGCGGGCGTAGCGGCAAGGTGATGTCGCGCTCGTAGTGCATGGGCGAGTCCTTGAACTCGACCACGTCGATTTTCAATCGCGCGTCCATGCTGAAGGAAAACCAGATTCCTCGTTCCGCGCAGAGCCTTTTTACGTACGCTAAATCGCTCTCTCCATATTGCAGTAGTTGCTCGTGCTGCTTGTAGGTTCGACCTAGGTCGATCAGGAAATCTTGCCCACGCATGCCATGCCGCCGCAGGATGATTTCCACCACCTCGGGCACACTTTGATTCTGGTAGATGCGGTACTGGCAGCCTTTATCGAGCAGGGCCAGGCGCGGCTCGAGCGTCAGCTCATAGCGCGCCTCGTCGCGGGATGAGGAGAGTCTTTTGAAGCGGGTGATGACGCCATGTAGGGTACGCAGCGGCGCCACCGGAGGCGGTGTGAAGCCGCGGATGGTCACCGAGGGCGGCGCGGCGCGCAGGCTGAAGGTGGCGTCCTTGCCGAGCATCGTATCGGCAGCGATGTCGAGGTTGGGGCTGGTCACCTCGATGGCGTAGCAGAAGGTTTCGCTGAGTGCTTCGGTGCCGGAAAATGCGAGCACATCCAGCAAGGCGCTCTGGCCATCCACCGTGACGGTGTGCCGGGAATGATCGAAGAAAGTACGTATCTCGTTGAGCATGGTCAGACCTCCGCGCTTTCAAGAGCCGACGGCTCTTCGCTGAATTCCAGGGCGATACCGTCATCAGCGCTGTAGCCGAGCGTGACGGCTTTGGCTTTGCGCTGGCTGGCTTGGCGCTGCAGCAGTTGCTGGCTGAGCACCGGCAGGATTTGCTGGTTGAGCAGGCTGTCGATGTTGCGGGCGCCGCTGTCGGGCAGCAGGCAGGCGTCTACCAGTGCCTGGTTGAGGCCGTCGTCTATGTGGCAGGCAATGCCGTAGTGGCGCTGCAGGCGCTTGGCGACCTGGCCGAGCTTGATGGCGACGATGCGACCCAGCGCAGCAGCATCCAGCGGCCTGTAGATCAGCGTCTGGAAGCGCGCGAGCAGCGCGGGCTGGAAGTGATCGCGCAGCATCGGGCGCAGCGGTTCCTGCAGGTCGCTGTCGGTGGCTTCAGGGCGTTCTTCCAGCAGGGCCTGCAAGCGGTCACTGCCCAGGTTCGAGGTCATCAGGATGACGGTGTTGCGGAAGTCGATCTCCCGCCCTTCCCCATCGCGCATGAAGCCGCGATCGAATACCTGGTAGAACAGGTCAAGTACATCACGGTGGGCCTTTTCCACCTCATCCAGCAGAACCACGCTGTAGGGGCGCTGGCGGACCGCTTCGGTCAGCACGCCACCCTGGCCATAGCCGACGTAGCCGGGCGGCGAGCCCTTGAGCTGACTGACAGTGTGGGCTTCCTGGTATTCGGAGAGATTGATGGTGACCAGGGACTTCTCACCACCGAACAGGCAATCAGCCAGGGCCAGAGCGGTTTCGGTCTTGCCCACGCCGCTGGTGCCTACCAGCAGGAAGACACCCAGCGGGGCGTTTTCGGAGGTGAGGCCGGTCTTGGCGGCGCGCAGGCGTTGCGCCATGTCGGCCAGGGCGCTGTCCTGGCCAATGACCCGCTGGCCGAGTTGCTGCTCCAGTTCGAGTAGGTTGGTCTGTTCGTCCTTGAGCAGGCTGCCCAGGGGGACGCCGGTCCAGTCGGCGATCACTTCAGCGACGCAGCGGGCGTCGACGTCCAGCGACAGCAGTGGGTGATCGCCCTGCAGGGTCTTCAGTTGTTGCTGCAGGTCGGCGCTCGCCTGGGGGGCGCTGCTGCGGGCCTCCAGTAACTCGCGAGTCAGGGCGAGTTCCTGCTGGTACTGGTTTTGTTGCTGGAGGAGTTGATCCTGTAACTCCAGCTCGCGAGTGCTGATGGCCGTCAGGCGCTCGGCGGCCAGAGTGCCGCTTAGTTGGGCGTCCTCTTCAAGGGCCTGGCGTTCGAGCAGCAGCGCTTGCTGTTCCGCCTTGAGTTGCACCAGCGGCTGCGGCTCGCAGTCCAGGCTCATACGGACACGGGCGCTGGCGGTGTCGAGCAGGTCGACGGCCTTGTCCGGCAGTTGGCGGCCGGTGAGGTAGCGGCGCGACAGGGTAACGGCGGCCTGCACGGCGGCGTCCTGGATGTGCACGCCGTGGTGGCTGGCATAACGGGCCTTCAGGCCACGCAGCATGAGGCAGGCATTGGTGTCGTCGGGCTCGTCGACCTTGACCATCTGGAAGCGACGCTCGAGGGCGGCATCACGCTCGAAGTACTGCTTATATTCGGACCAGGTGGTGGCGGCGATGGTGCGCAGTTCGCCACGAGCCAACGCGGGCTTGAGCAGGTTGGCGGCGTCGGCGCCGCCGGCTTGGTTGCCGGCACCGATCAGGGTATGGGCTTCGTCGATGAACAGCAGGATCGGCGTGGGTGATTGCTGGACGGCGTCTATGACGTTCTTCAGGCGCTGTTCAAACTCGCCCTTTACGCCGGCACCGGCCTGCAGCAGTCCCAGGTCGAGTGTGCGGACGCTGACCGGTTTCAGGCTTTCCGGCACGTTGCCTTCGGCGATGCGCAGGGCCAGGCCCTCGACCAGCGCGGTCTTGCCCACGCCGGGCTCGCCGACCAGTATCGGGTTGTTCTTGCGTCGACGACCGAGGATGTCGATCACCTGGCGGATTTCGTTGTCGCGACCGTAGACGGGGTCGATACGCCCTTCTCGTGCCTTGGCGGTGACGTCCTGGGTGAACTTGTCGAGGACGGCGAGCAGTGCGTCCTCCTTGTCCTTCGGCGCAGCGAGTTCGGTACGCGGCGACTCGGCCAGGGCCACCTCTTGCTGTTGTTGCGGGCGCTCTTCCGACTGCTCGTCCAGCCAGGGCAGCAGGCGCTCCAGCTGTACTTCGCTGAGGCTGAGCAACGGCCAGGCGGCTTCGCACTCCAGCAGCGCCGGGATCTCGATCAGCGCGCCTAGCAGGTGGATCGAGCGCAGGTGCTGGTTGTCGTCATTCAGCGAGGCGCGCAGCCAGGCGTTCTTGACCAGTTGCTGCAGGTTGGCCGCCAGCTGCGGCTTGCTCCGCACGTGGCGCGGCAGGTTGTCGAGGTGGTCCAGCAGGCCTTGCCAGATGGCGTCCAGGTCCCATTCATAGCGCCGCGCGATCAGGGTCAGGTCGCCCTCGCCCTGTTCCAGCAGCTTGAGCAGCCAGTGCTCGATGTCGATGGCCGGGTGGGCGCGGGTCTGACAGAGCGAGGCGGCAGCGCTCAGTGCCTGGGCGCAATAGGGGTTGAGGCGGCGAAGCAGGTGGGCGGACTGCTGTCCCATGATGCGTTCCTTGCAAGAACCGGCGGCCCTGCCGGGTGGCGGCAGAAGCAAGTCACCGGTGATGACTCAGAGAAGCGGCTGGCCACCGACTTCCCGGTGGCCAGCCTGATCACGGCAGTCGAGCTGGCTCGACTGCCGACCAGACGGCGTCAGGCGGTCTGACGTTCGTTCCAGGCGTCGGCATGGATGATGTTGCCGTCCTTGTAGGTCCAGGTGATCTTCTCGTAGCGCAGCTCCACTTCTTCGAGGTGGTTGTGCTTCTCCTTGGAGGGGTCCTTGATGTCGTGCATCTTCGGTGCGACTTTCACGACCTTGACGTTCTCCAGGAGGGTGTTGAAGTACTCGACCTCCTGGCCCGCGTCATCGATGCGGTACCACTTGAACTCGGCGCTCTTGAGGGTCTGGCCAGAGCTCACCGCCTTGTAGAAGTACGGGCTGGACGCGTCGATTTCCTTGGTGAACTTGAACGGCGTGTGGATGCGGGTGCCAGTCAGCTTGCCTGTGTTGTTGTCGGTCGGGATATACAGGCTGTGATCCTGGGCTACGACCTCGACGCTGCCTTCACGGCTCTGGACATTGACCGAACCCTTGATGTCCGCACCACCGTCATCTTTCAGCCACAGGTAAACGGGAATTGCCATGGGGAAGTTCCTTCTATTGGGATGAGAGCGTCGCCTGGTAACGAGGCGACTGGGGTTGTCCTTCCGGTGCCTGGGCCGGGACCGCGCAGGCTCCCGTTTCCGGCACCAGACGGATATCGACCCGGCGGTTGGCCGCTCGGCCCGCCGGTGTGTCATTGCTGGCGATGGGTTGCGCGGCGCCATGGCCCTGTACCGCGAAGCAGCTGTCGGGCAGGTCGCCCATCTGCTGCATCCAGTCGCGCACGGCGGCTGCGCGATCCCGCGATAGCACCAGGTTGCGTGCTTCGTCGCCGGTGGAATCGGTGTGCCCAGCGACGACGATCAGCCAACCCGGCTGGGCCTTGATGCCCACCAGTGCATTGACCAACACCTTTGTCGAGCCCGGCTTGAGCTGGGCGCTGCCGCTGCCGAACAGCGAGAGGCTGTCCAGTCGGACCGGATCGGGAATTTTCATCGTGGCCTGCACGACCGACATGGGCGGGCGGTAGGCGGCGATGGCAGCCAGCAGCGGACGACGAATCCGCTCGGCGGCATACAGGCCGAGGCCGAGCGGCAGGGGCTCGCCTTCGCGGTAGTAGCGATCCAGTCGGGCCGCGTCGTTGCGGAGCACCACGATGGCCTGCTCGCGCTGCCGGTGTTCCAGCTGATCCGGAGAGGTCGGCTCGGCGATTGCCTGGAAACGCAACAGGTCATCGCTCAACTGGCGCACCAGCAGGACGTTCTGCCACGCGGAGCTGCCCAAGCCGATAGCCGCAGCGAGAACGAACAGCCAGAGCGCACGCAGCGTTGTCCGCCGTGCCGGTGTGACTCCGGGTCTGCGGGGAAGGCGTGGCAGCAACGGATCGGGGAATGGCAACGGCTCATGACCGGCCTCTCGCCCAGACGCCTGCAGCGCAGTGCGCTCAAGCAACCAGTCCGACCAGAGACTATCGGTGCGCAGCGACGGGCCACCGGCGGTAAGCATCTGTGCGCAAGCGATTGGGGAGCACGGCGTCTCGCGCCCTTCGCGCGAAGTGAGATGGGGAAGCACCGCGCGGGTCACCCAACGCGCCAGACTCTGCGCCTCGATATGGGCGCCCAGGCGTGCTGACCGGGTAACCAGGTCGGCGGGAAGCGCCTGCCATCGTGCTGCATCCACGCTGCCCGAGCCATCGTCGACCGTCAGTGCCTCGGACTCGCAGCCCCTGATGAACCAGGAGCCGTCGCCTTGCGCCGACTGCAGATAGGATCCCAGCACGACCGGCAACGCTAGGCCGCCACGGCGCAAGCGCGCCATTTGCTGGCGGAAACCCTGGAGGTTTCCGGCGAGGATTGCCGGGTCCTGCTGGGCGGCAGGATTGACCACATGGAACACGCCGATCTGCCCGCTCCAGTGCGGACGGTTTGCCAGCACCTGGTCGATGACCGAGGCCAATTGATCGACACTCGTCACCCGCAGGTAGCAGCCTTGCGCAGTGACGCGCAGGACCAGCCGATCCTCGGCGGCATCGCCGAACAGCATGGCTAAGTCATCACCGCAGACCGCTACAACCGGCAATGCAAACTCTGCCGACGGCAAGCTGCAACCCTTGGCCAGGAGCAGCGAGCTCCGCGCCTTGTCACGCCGGCCGGCGACTATCCAGCCCAGGCCGACGACGACCAGGATCGCCAGCACCAGCCATAGTCGCCCAGCCAAGGGCAGCGGTATTACCGCGCACGCCAGGGCAAGGCCCAGTAGTCCGGCCCAAAGCCACAAGCCGCGCGTCCAGTTGAGCTGCAGCGACATGCTTACACCTGCCCGGGCAGCAGGGCGGCAACCGTGTCGCCCAGTACCCGGTGCAACACCAGCCACAGCCCCACCAGCAGAACCACCGCCACCGCTACATGCAACCATGGCGTGGACAGCCAGCGCCGCAGGCTTCCACCACCAGCGCGCACCAGCAGGGGAGCCCCGGAGCTCGCTCCGAACGGCTCGACCTGCTCGCTCAATGCCGTCAGCAGACGCTCGCGCTCAGGATCACTTTCTGTCTCGTACCGGCCAAGGAAACCCAGCATCAGCACGCGCTGGTAGCAGGTCAGCACACGGTGATCCGGGGCCGGCTCGGACAAGACTTCGCGCATGTCTTCGTACAGCTGCTCGCCCGCCTGGTGGCGATTGAAGAAATGCGCCTGCAGGGGCGTGGCCGTCCAGTAGTCGCGGGTCGCCGGCTGTGCATTGCGCATCACCGTTTCATCCAGCAATGCACATTGCGCATAACAGATCTGGTTGATCGTACGCTGGCTCATCCCTGCTTCGATCAGTCTGTTGCGAGTTTCTTCCACCTGTGCCGCGCAATGATTCCAGAGCTCGGCGCCACTCTTCGGCGCAGCGCTCTGGCGCAACTCCACGACCAGCAGGTAGCTGTCCTGCAGCAGCGCGTCGATGTCCACTTCCATGGTTTTTCCAGTCGCTTTCGTCATGAGCGCAGCACCGCGAACAGGTCCAGTTCGACGTCCCCGAGCGTGCCGGGAACATACAGGGCACAGCTGCCGGACTCCTGCATCGCACGGGCCTTGGGATGGGCCAGGTCGAGCGCGAAGTACTGGTTGCCCAGGCGCATCGGAATCGCCGCGGGTACGTGACTGAGTGGCAGCAATGGGACACCATCGAGCGCAACGCTAACCAGGTGGTCCACGTCATCCGGCGCACCAACCTTGCACAACTTCGGAAACTGGCTCTGGACCTGGGCGGCGGGTAGGCTGGAGCGCACCGACAGGTAGAAGTCCACCCCTCCAGCTTCGCGCAGACGACCGTCGTGCAACTTCGCCTGCCAGCGCTGAGCGGTGGGATGCTCCAGCTCCAGGGCAACGACACGGGACGGCAAACTGGCCTCCAGCAACGATGAGATCAGCCGGAATAGCGGCGGGAACACCTCTTCCAGCCGCTCGTGTCGGTAGCCGGGAATGGCTGCAATGTCGTGCTCCAGCGAGAAGGTCATCAGGCTGCCCGCCAGCTTGGCCAGCTCCCGGTAGACCTGCTGTGGATGCTGCCCCGGATGTGCCAGCAGGTCGGCCAGGACTGGCTGATAGGTGTTCAACGCATTGAGCAGCCAGAACAGCGACACATCCGCCACGGCGAAGTCGGCCATGCGCTCGTTGCTTTCGCGGCGCATGCCCATCAGGCGGGTGCGTTTGGCGGACAGCTGCGTCATCAGGTTGTCCAGCTGCTCCAGGAGAGGCGGATGGGCGTCGAAACTGAGCAGCGGCGGGACGAACTGCGAGTCCAGCACCCAAACGCCTTGCGCATCACGCAGCACTCGCGCCACCGGGCAGGTGAGGTACTCGGCGTTCTCGTCGCCGTCCAGGCGCAACGACAGCAGGTGCTCCAATGCAGCCATGGACTCGGCGTCATCGCCGTAGAGATCCTGCACCTGCCGCCAATCCTGACGATAGCGGACCGGCTGGGCGGGATTGCCCTCGCTCATCTGGCAGTTGCCACCATTGGCGTGCTCCAGGGGCAACGCCAGCAGTAAGGTAGCGACCATTTCCTGTTCAGGGAGACGCTCAAGATCCAGCGCCGGCGGCAGGCGGTCGGCCATGTCGCTGTCGATCAGCGTGCCATCCGCGAGCCGCACCCGCAGCCGGGCAGCCTTGAGCTTGCCCAGCCGCAGTGCGTCATGGTCGAACTGTGCAACCTGCACCCCCCAGGGGTGGACCACCGACATGCGTGCCACGCATTCGTTGGTCCAGGCCTCCCAGCGTGCCTGTTGCTGGAATTGCTGCGGGGACAGCAGAGCCCCGGCAGCCCATAAGGGGCGGTCGATCTTCATGAGTGTCTTCCGTGACGACGCTTAGGCTTTCGCCTTAGGCATCTGCGAGACCAGGGACAGGTTGACGTCCATGCCTTCCACCTGGAAATGCGGGACGGCGTAGAGCTTCACGCGGAAGAAGCCCGGGTTGTCGTCGATGTCCTCCACCGTCACCTTGGCGTCGCGCAGCGGGTGCGAAGCCTGCAGATCATCGCTGGGATCGGTCATCTCGGTGACCAGGCCGCGAATCCAGTTGTTCAGCTCCAGTTCGAGGACGCGGCGGTCCTTGGTGGTGCCTATGTTTTCGCGCTGGATCAGCTTGAGGTAGTGTGCAATGCGCGAGAGCAGGAAGATGTACGGCAAGCGCGCGTTGATACGGCTGTTCGCGGTGGCATCGGCGGTCTCGTACAGTGCCGGCTTCTGCGCGCTGTTGGCGGAGAAGAAGCAGGCATAGTCGCGGTTCTTGTAGTACGACAGCGGGATGAAACCGAGGTTGGCGAACTCGAACTCACGGGTTTCCGGGATCATCACTTCCGAGGGAATCTTCACCTGGTTGCCGGTGCCCAGGTCATACAGGTGGATCGGCAGGTCGGTGACCGCTCCACCCGCCTGCGGTCCGCGTATCTGCACGCACCAGCCGTTGTTGATGAAGCTCTTCACCATGTTGGCGGCGAAGGCGAAGGTGGCGTTGGTCCATAGGTATTTGTCGTGGTCCGGGCCCTTGACGCTCTCGACGTAGTTGAAGCTGCGCACCGGGATGGTATCCGGGCCGTAGGGCAAGCGGCCGAGCACCCGCGGCATGGTCAGGCCGATGTAGCGGGAGTCATCGGAGTCGCGGAAGGACTTCCACTTGAGGTATTCGGCGCGATCGAAATAGTTGCCGATGTCCTTGATCGCAGCCACCTCCTCCATCGTTTCCTTGCCGAAGAACGCCGGCCCCACCGAGCCAATGAACGGCATGTGGGCCGCGGCGGCGACCTTGGAAATGCTGCGAAGCAGGGCGATATCCTGCGGACCGCGATCGAACTCGTAGTTGGAAATCGCCGCGGCAATCGGCTCGCCACCGGGAGTGTCGTATTCTTGGGTGTAGGTGTGGACGTACAGGCCGCTCTGGGCGATTTCCGGTGCGTCCTCGAAGTCCTGCACCAGGTGGTCCTTGCTGATATCCAACAGTTCGATGCGCACGTTCTGGCGGAAGTCGGTCTGGTCGATCAGCGACTTGACCCCGCGCCAGGTGGACTCGACGCGCTGGAAGTCCGGGTGGTGCATGATCGCATCGAGCTGCCGGCTGATCTGCTCGTCCAGCTGGGCGATGTGCTCGTCGAGCAGGGTCTTGTCGAGCCGCTCGACCTTCTGCGAAGAGCGTTTGAGCAGGTCGAGGAAGACGCTGACGGCGGCGGTGACACGCTCGTCGGCAGAAACATCCGACAGTGCATCGGTGCTCTGGTAGATCTCGATATCGGTCAGCGACGACACCGGGCTCAGGTTGATCTTGTCGAACAGGGTGGTATAGACGCCCTGCCCCTCATGGGTCAGCACGGTGCTGCCCGACGCTACTGCCGTATTTCCTTCTGCGGACATGTCATCTCTCCTTAATGCTGGGCTTCATCGTGCGGGGCAAGCGCGGCGAGTTCGGCGCGCAGTTCGCTGCTCAGGGCGTCATCCTTGAGGATTCGCTCCAGCTCGCGACGGAAGGTGACGTTGTCCAGCAGGTTCGACTTGAGGTCGCGCAGCAGATTGCGCATGGCTAGCAAGGCACGAAGTTCGGGGAGTTGACGGGCCACCTGCTCGGGCTCGAAGTCCTTCATGTGGCGGAAGGACAATTCGACACTGGCATCGGAGCCATCGTCGGCGATCGTATTGGGTACAGCAATCTTCAGCCGGGGCTGAAAGTCCGCCAGCACATTATTGAAATTGTTCTTATTGATATCGACCTTGCTGCGCTCGGACAGCGGACGAAGTTCACGACCGTTGCTGTAATCACCCAACACCATGAGCTTCAGCGGTAGTTCTACTTTCTTCTGTGCCCCACCGGTGTGCAGGTCGAGCTTTATATTGACGCGAGCCTTTGGAACTTCATTCTGAAAACTATCAGATGCCATGATTACCTGCCTTACAATCCCTTTGTTAATGCAAGCACGCAACGCGACCGTAGCCTCTAGACGGCCGATGCGCGCGACGAATATGAAACTCAAACCGCTCCAAGCGACTGGACTATCCAACAGCCCGCCTAGCCATTCCATAAGAAATATCTGGAAAATCCAGTCCTTCTTGACCCAGCCGTATCTGCAAGAGAATTTCTCGAAAACCCTCGAAGACTGCCACGAGTGGAGACTATTTCAACCCCAATCATCAGATTAGAAAGCCTTTAGGAATCACCTTACAGGTATTACTCATGAATCCCTTCAGCGAAGTAGCCTTTCAAATACCCAAGAAGTAATTTGCTGCGTGAAAATTCTGAATTATTTATGTCCGTATTCCCCGAAAAAAGGCATGACGAGTATCAACGTCCTTCACGGTTACCGGTGGGTCAGGGTCCATTCGCGGTGATTTGTTCTTGGCCGGGCTTGTGAGCGCCCCACGACAGCCACTTTCATGAGAAGCATTCTCAAATGATAAAAGTTCTGCCATGCCCTCGGTCGACGCTCCCCTCCACACCGCCGTCAGCGAGCTCTATCAGCACCATCACGGTTGGCTGCAATGCTGGCTGCGTCGTCGCCTGGGCTGCCATGAACAGGCTGCCGACCTGGCCCAGGACACATTCACCCGCCTGCTCGGCGCACGCCGGGTGCTGGATGCCCGCGAGCCGCGCGCGTACCTCACCACGATGGCCAAGGGGCTGATGATCAACTGGTTCCAGCGCCAGTCGCTGGAACGCGCCTACCTCGAAGCGCTCGCCAATCTGCCCGAAGAGCTGGCGCCCTCGCCGGAGCAACGTTACCTCGTCCTGGAAACCCTGCACGAGGTGGATGCCCTCCTCGCCCGCCTGCCCGAGCCTGTGCGCCAGGCCTTCCTGCTGGCGCAGATCGAGGGGCTGAAGTACGAGGCCATCGCCGAGCGCCTGGGCGTATCCCTGGGGTCGGTGAAGCGTTATATGCAGCAGGCCGTCCGTCATTGCCTGGAACTGATGGAATGAGCGCCGCCGAGCCGATCGCAGCGCGCATCCTCGACGAGGCGGCAGACTGGCTGGTCCGCCTGCAGCACGATTCCAGCGATGAAAATCGACGCGCCTGCGTCGACTGGCAACGCCAGAGCCCGCAGCACGCGCGAGCCTGGGATCGTGCCGAACGTCTGCTGGGCTACCTTGGCAGCCTGCCTCCGGCGCTGGCGATGCCGACACTGGGCCGCGAACGCACGCTGGATCGCCGACGCGCCCTCAAGCAACTGGCCGTGCTGTTGGCCGTCGCTCCGGTCGGCCTGGCCGCTTGGCGGACCCAACCCTGGCAGGATTGGAGCGCCGACCAGCACACAGCAGTCGGCGAGCAGCGCAAGTTGCCGCTGCCCGATGGCAGCCTGCTGACGCTCAACACCGACAGCACGGTGGACATCGCCTTCACTCCGGCGCAGCGCCTGGTGCGTCTGCTGCGCGGGGAGATCCTCCTCGATGCGCGCGCGGACAGCCGGCCGTTCCTGATCACGACCCGCGAAGGCCGGATTAATACCCGCGAGGCGCGCTTCAACGTGCGCCAGAGCGATGCCACGACCAGTATTTCCGTGCTCCATGGGCGTGTCGAAGTGGCACCGCTGTACGGTGCAAACCAATGGCTGGGTGCCGGGGATTCGGTGCAACTGTCAGCGCAGCTCCCCCCCTCAGCGAGCCCGGATGCCTGGACCCACGGCATGCTGATGGCCGACCGCATGCCCCTGCAAACACTGCTGGGCGAACTGAGTCGTTATCGCCGCGGCGTGCTGCGCTGCGAAGCTGGAGTGGCGCAACTGGCGGTGTCCGGGGCCTTCCCGTTGCTGGACAGCAACCTCGCGCTCTCGATGCTGCTAGCTACCTACCCCCTGCGAATCCGCCGGGTAACGGACTTCTGGATCTCCCTGGCAGCAGTCTGACGACTGCCCCCATGCATTGATGAAAATAATTCCAAATGAAGTGAGACCTTTTCTCACTTGAGCTGGCAACAGGGGAACATCTCCCGACACGAAGCCCGCAGAGGCGCGAAGGTACCCCCGTCCATGTCCAGCAGACTCACACAACCCGCTTCGCTTTCCCTGGCAGTACGCACCGCCCTCCTATCCCTCGCGGTCGCCGTCGCAGCGCCGGTCATCGCTGCACCGGCCGCCAGCGAAGTACGCAGCTACAGCATTGCCCCCGGCCCGCTGGCGCATGCCCTGGCGTCGTTCGCCAGCGAAACCGGCGTGCACTTGTCCTTCGACCCGGAGCTCACTGACGGCACGCAAAGCCCAGGCCTGAACGGCAACTACTCGACTCGCAGCGCCCTGGAGCGCCTGCTGCAGGGCAGCGGCCTGGAGCTGGAGCAGCGCGGGGACGGCACCTTCACCCTGGTCCGCTCACCCAGCCCCGACGCATTGCAGATGCAGCCGTCGCTGATCACCGGCCAGGCCGCCGGCCCGGAAGACCGGCCCGCCGAATACGCTGGCGGCCAGGTGGCTCGTGGCGGGCGTCTCGGCCGGCTGGGCAACACCGACCTGATGGATGCGCCCTTCAGCATCACCAGTTACACCGAGAAGACCATCCAGGACCAGCAGGCACGCAGTGTCGCCGATGTGCTGCGCAACGAACCCTCGGCGCAGATCGGCAGCGCACGCACCAACCTCAACGAAGACTTCTCCCTGCGCGGCTTCCCGGTGGTCAGCGCCGACGTCGCGTTGAACGGCATGTACGGCCTGGCGCCGTTCTACCGGGTGCCGGTGGAAATGGCCGAGCGCGTGGAGGTGGTCAAGGGCCCGAGCACCATGCTCAACGGCATGCCGCCCAGCGGCAACGTAGGCGGCGCGGTGAACCTGGTGACCAAGCGCGCCGGCGACGAACCGCTGACCCGCGTGACCATGGACTACCTGTCCGACTCGGTGTTCGGCACCCATGTCGACGTCGGCCGGCGCTCTGGCGAGGGCAACGAATTCGGCGTGCGCTTCAATGGCGTGTATCGCAACGGCGACACCACCCTCGACAAGCAGGAACTGGAAGACGGCCTCGGCTCCCTCGGCCTGGACTATGCCGGCGAACGCCTGCGCCTGTCCGCCGATTACATCTGGCAACGCGAAGACCTCACCAACGTGGTCCGCCAGTTCTCCGTCGGCCCTGGCGTGACGAAGATTCCTCATGCTCCGGGTAACGACCTGAACTACCCCGGCTACGGCGATTCCGAGATGGTCGATCGGACCCTGGTGTTCCGCGGCGAATATGAGCTCACCGATTGGCTGACCGGATACGCCGGCTAAGGCGACCGACGCAGTGAGATGGACGCGCTGGCCGGCAACCCGGTACTGATGGGCGACGCTGGCGACTTCGTTTCCAGCCCGGCCTGGCAGGTCTACGACGTTGGCTCGCATTCCGCCGAAGCGGGCCTGCGCAGCACCTTCAGCACCGGCCCGGTGGAGCACAGACTGAACGTCGGCGCGACCCGCGTGGTGCAGAACTCGGACATCTTCTTCCTCTACACCGCCTTCCCGTCGCGCGCATCGAACCTCTACAACCCGGCCTACAGTGGCACGCCGAGCACCGACGACTACCCGAAGAACGTGCAGAAATACACCGCCCAAACCCTCACCAGCTATGCGCTGGCCGACACCCTGTCGGTCCTCGACGGCCGCGTCGAATTGAGCCTCGGCGCGCGCAAGCAGCGCGTGGAGTCGCAGAACTTCGAGATGAACGTCGGTACCCCGGCGAGCGCCGGCTATGGCGAGGAAAAGACCACGCCCATGGGCGGCATCGTGGCCAAGCCGTGGGAGAACATCTCGCTCTACGCCAACTACATCGAGGGCCTGAGCCCGGGCGAGACCGCCCCCATCGGCAGCAGCAACGCCGGTGAGATGCTCACGCCTTACGTCTCCAAGCAGAAGGAAGTCGGCATCAAGGGCGAGTGGGATGGTTTCGGCGCGACCCTGGCCGCGTTCGAGATCAAACGCCCGAGCAGCGTCAACGACAACGGCCGCTTCACCCGCGGCGGAGAACAGCGCAACCGTGGCCTGGAGCTGAGCCTGTTCGGCGACGTCACTGAGGGTGTGCACTTGCTCGGCGGCGCGTCCTACACCCAGGCGAAGCTGACCAGGACCCAGGACGGCCAGTACGACGGCAACAATGGCATCGGCGTGCCGCGCAAGCAGCTGAGCCTCGGCGGCGAGTACGACATCACCCAGGTGCCGGGGCTGTCCGTCACCGCCCGCACGATCTACACCGACGAGCAGTACGTGGACCAGGCCAACAGCCTGAGCATCCCGGACTGGTGGCGCCTGGATCTGGGCGCGCGCTACCGCTTCGAGACCCTCGGCAAGCCGGTGGTCCTGCGCGCCAACCTGGATAACGTGTTCGACAAGGACTACTGGGGCACTTCCACCGCCGGGTACCTGTACCTGGGCGAGGGTCGCACCCTGCAGCTGTCCGCAAGCGTGGACTTCTAACGAAGAAAGAGCCTGACGATGACCGCCAAAGCCCTCCGCACCTGGTACCTGGTACCTGGTGCACAAGTGGACCAGCCTGATCTCCACGGTATTCCTGCTGATGCTCTGCCTCACGGGCCTGCCGCTGATCTTCCACGAAGAGATCGAGCGCACCTTCGAGCCGCACCCGGAGCTGAAGCCGCTCACCGAACAGTCGCCGAAGATCGACTACGACGATGTGGTCGCCCGCGCGCTGGCGGCACGACCGAGCGAAGTGGTGCGCTTCGTCTACTGGGAGCAGGACGATCCGCTGGGCGGCGTCATCACCGCGCCAACCCTGGTGCCGCCACCGGAGGACGGCCATGTGCAGCCGTTCGACGCACGCACCGCGGAGTTCTTCGACGCGCTGCCGCCGCCGGGCGGCTTCATGCACATCATGCTCAAGCTGCACACCGACCTGTTCATGGGCCTGCCCGGCTACCTGTTCCTCGGTTTCATGGGGCTGCTGCTGGTGGCCTCGCTCGTGTCCGGCGTGGTGGTCTACACGCCCTTCATGCGCAAGCTGGACTTCGCCACCGTGCGCTCGCAGCACAGCTCGCGGCTGAAGTGGCTGGACCTGCACAACGTACTGGGCATCGTCACCCTCGCCTGGGTGCTGGTGGTGGGCGTCACCGGGGTGATCAACACCCTGGCACTGCCGATCCTCATGCTCTGGCAGGGCGGCCAGCTGGCGGAAATGACCGCGCCGTACAAGGACGCGCCGCCGCTGGAGCAGCTCGGCTCGTTGCACAAGGCTATCGAAACCGCGCGCAAGGCGGCGCCGGACATGGAGGTCAGCTTCGTCGGCTTCCCCGGCACGCAGTTCAGCAGCAAGCACCACTACGCCGTGTTCATGCGCGGTAATACGCCGCTGACCGAACGCCTGCTCAAACCCGCCCTGGTGGACGCCGAAACCGGCGAGCTAACCGACATGCGCGAGATGCCGCTGTACGTGAAGACCCTGCTGCTGTCGCAGCCGCTGCACTTCGGCGATTACGGCGGCATGTCGCTGAAGATCGTCTGGGCGCTGCTGGACATCGTCAGCATCGTCATCCTGGCCAGCGGCCTGTACCTGTGGTTTGGGCGCCGTCGCACCCCCATCGAGAAACGCCTGGCGGAACTGGACTCCGGCGGCCTGGCGACGGAGGGCAAGGCATGAGGCGCGGACTCTGGATGATCTTCCGCTGGCCTCTGGCGCTCGCCGTGCTGAGCACCTTCGGGCTGCTCTCGGCGCTGCTGGGCGATGGGGTTTTCGACGTACTGTCGTGGATTTCCCTTGGTGTTCCGCTGCTCCTGCTCGTCCTTGTATGGATACGAATGCCCCGCCGCCCCAAGGAGCCCACCACGAAATGACCGCCATGCCACCCCAGGCGCCCACCCTGAACCTGCGCCCACTGATGTTCGAAACCTTCGTCTGCACGGTGGCGGTGATGTCCTTCGTCGCGCTGATCGGCCCGGTGGCGCGTACCCTGGGCCTGGCGCCCTGGCAAGCGGGAATGACGGTGACCATGGGCGGCATCGCCTGGATGCTCATGGCGCGTGTCTGGGGCATCGCCAGCGACCGCCTCGGCCGCCGCCGCGTGCTGCTCCGCGGCCTGGCCGGCTTCGCGATGACCTATGCGCTGCTCTGCGGGTTCATGGCGCTGGCACTGAACACCTCGATGTCACCGCTGCCAGCCTTCATCGGTATCGTCGCGCTGCGTGGCCTGGCAGGCGGTTTCTATGCCGCGGTGCCAGCCTGCTCGGCGGCACTGGTGGCCGACCATGTGAGCGCAGACAAGCGCGCCTCGGCCATGGCCGGGCTGGGTGCCGCCAGCGCCGTCGGCATGGTCGTCGGCCCGAGCTTCGCCGGCCTGCTGGCCATGCTCGGCCTGGCCCTGCCGCTGCTGCTCACCAGCCTGCTGCCGCTGCTGGCGCTGGGCATGCTGTGGAAGTGGCTGCCGCACCATGAACGCGCCCAGCAGCGCAAAGGTCCGGCACTGGCGATCAGCGACAAGCGCCTGCGCCGCTCGCTGACCCTGGGCTTCATCGCCATGGTCTGCGTGACCGTGGCGCAGATGACCGTCGGCTTCTTCGCCCTCGACCGCCTGCAACTGCCACCCGCCGACGCCGCCCGCGTTGCGGGTATTGCCCTGACGTCCGTGGGCGTGGCGCTGATCTGCGCGCAGATGCTCGTGCGCAAGCTGAACTGGGCGCCGCTGCGCCTGATCGGCGTAGGCGGCAGCGTCTCCGCACTGGGCTTCGCCACGGTGTGCTTCGCCGTGGCCCCGTGGATGCTCTATGCCTCCTGCTTCGTCGCCGCCGCCGGCATGGGCTGGGTCTTCCCCGCCGTCTCGGCGCTCAACGCCAACGCTGTGGAAGCCGACGAGCAAGGCGCCGCCGCCGGCAGCCTGGTCGCCGTGCATGGGCTGGGCATGATCAGCGGACCGCTGCTGGGCACCCTGCTGCACCAGGTCGACAGCCGCGCGCCGTATGGGCTCGTCGCCGCGCTGCTGCTGCTCGGGGTCGCCTCGTCCGTCCTGCCGCGAAAACGCGCAGCGGTTTGACGAGCGCCAGCCAGCAGACCAAGCGGCGTGCCATCCCCCTCACAAGGTCGTGGGCACACCTCGCCGATCCAGCTCGAACACCTTGCTGCGTTGCAGGCACTCGCGCAGCCAGCGCTCGGCCTTGCCCGGCCGGCGTCGACGCTGCCAGAGCAGATCGACGCCCACCAGCCAGTCCGTGTGCGGATAGGCCTCCAGCTGCAACTCGACCAGTTCGCCCGCCGCCAGCTCCCGCTGGATCAGTTGCCGGGGAAGGGTTGCCCAGCCGAGACCGGCACGGACCATTTCCACCAGCGCCAGATAACTCTCCGCCTGCCAGACCTGCGCGGCTCGCAGGTATTCACTGCTGGGAAGCTTGTGCGCATGAGCGACGAACGCCAGGCGCCGGTGGGCGTGCAGGTCCGCGAAGCCAATCCGCTCGCGCTGGGCCAGGGCGAACCGCGCATGGCAGACATGGGCCATGATCAGCTTGCCCAACTGCTGGAAGGCCAGCTCCTGCGGATACTCCGGCTGGGAGAACGCCACTCCGAGGTCTGCGTCGCCCTTGAGTACCAGCTCGCTGACATCGCCATGCACGGGGTGGCGGATCAGCAGGTCGACGAAGGGAAAGGCCGCGTCGAACTCGCGCAGCACCGGGATCAGCGAGCCATAGGGCACCTCGATGGCCAGGGTGAGCGAGGGCTCGACCTGTTCCGCCAGGCTGTCGGCGCTGCCCTCCAGCGCGTAGCAGCGCTCCAGCACCGCCTCTGCCTGCAGCAGCAGCTTGCGGCCGGCCGCGGTGAGTGCCGGGATACGGCTGGAGCGGTCGAACAGCTCCACGCCCAGGTCCGTCTCCAGATTGGCGATCGCCGCGCTGATAGTGGATTGCGTCCGCCCCAGGCGCCGCGCGGCCGCGGAAAAGGACCCGGCCTGGACCGCCGTGACGAACACCTGCAACTGCTCCAGCGAAAAGCGCATGGCTGATCCCCCCTTTTTATCCATCGATGCTAGCGATGGTTATTCATTTGTTCCATCGCTTATTTCGCAGGACTATCTCCCCCGACATCGGCAGCAGCTGCCCCCGACCACTGTGCTGCGTGTCACTCCGGGCGCCCGTAATAACAACAAGAGCCGCACCTTCAGGAGATTCATGACATGAGCCTTACCCGCGTTCACCCGGTCGACGAGATCCTGCCCCTGCGGCAGCTCTTCACCTTCGGCCTGCAGCACGTTCTGGTGATGTACGCCGGCGCCGTCGCCGTGCCGCTCATCCTCGGCAGCGCCCTGGGCCTGACCCAGGCGCAGATCGTCACGCTGATCAACGCCAACCTGCTCACCTCCGGTATCGCCACGCTGATCCAGACCCTCGGCTTCTGGCGCTTCGGCGCCCGCCTGCCGTTGATCCAGGGCTGCTCCTTCATCGCCCTGGCGCCGATGATCATGATCGGCAAGCAGTTCGGCCTGCAGGAAGTGTTTGGCGCGGTGATCGCCGCCGGCGCCATCACCCTCGCCGTCGCGCCGCTGTTCAGCCGGATGTTGCGGTTCTTTCCACCGGTGGTGATCGGCAGCCTGATCACCATCATCGGCATCTCGCTGATGCCTGCCGCCGCCATCTGGCTGGGCGGCGGCAATCCGGGCTCGGAGGACTTCGGCAAACCGGCCAACCTGCTGCTGGGCATGGCCACGGTGGCGATCACCCTGGTGATCTACGCTCGTTTCTCAGGGTTCATCGGCAACCTCAGCGTGCTCATCGGGCTGGTCGCCGGCAGCCTGCTCGCCGCCGCCTTCGGCATGACCCATTTCGGCCAGGTGGGCGAAGCGGCCTGGTTCGAACTGAGCCCGCCCATGGCCTTCGGTGCACCGCAGTTCTCGCTCACGCCGATCCTGATCATGGTCCTGGCGATGCTGGTGATCATGGCCGAGACCACCGGCAACTGCCTGGCCATCGGCAAGCTGGTGGGCAAGCCGACCGACCAGCGCACCCTGGGCAACGCCTTCCGCGCCGACGGCCTGTCGACCCTGCTCGGCGGCCTCTTCAACAGTTTCCCTTACAACGCCTTCACCCAGAACACCGGGCTGATTGCCCTTTCCAACGTGAAGAGCCGCTTCGTGGTTGCCGCCGCCGGCGCCATCATGGTGTTGATGGGGCTGTTCCCCAAGCTCGGCGCGCTGATCGCAGCGGTCCCCACGCCAGTGCTCGGCGGCTGCGCCATCGTGATGTTTGGCATGACTACCGTGGCCGGCATCCAGGAGCTCTCCCGCGTGCGCTTCGAGGGCACCCGCAACGGCATCATCGTCGCGGTCTCGGTCAGCGTGGGCGTGCTGCCGATGTCCTTCCCCGCCCTCTTCGAACACGCCAGCGGCCCGCTCAAGCTGGTGCTGGAGAGCGGCATCTTCCTCGGCGCGATCACCGCCATCCTGCTCAACCTGCTGCTCAACAACGACAAGAGCCCTGCCGCCGAACCCGCCGGCCAGGCCAGCATCACCGAGTGACCCACCGTGCGGGCGCTCCTGGGCGCACGCACACCTTCACTGCCCAAGGAATCGCCATGACTCACTTCAGCACACTCACCCCAGCCGGCCTGTCCGACCTCGACCTCGACCTGCTGCGCCAGTCGATCCGCCTTTCCCAGGAGTCCCGTGAGCGCGGGCGCCATCCCTTCGCCGCCCTGGTCGCCGATGCCCAGGGCCGGGTGATCGCCAGCGCCGGGAACAACTCGATGCCGCCCGAAGGCGACCCGACCCAACATGCCGAACTGGTAGCCGCCGCCCTTGCCGCGCGTCTGTTGAGCCCGGAAGAACTGGCCGACTGCACGCTCTACACCAGCGCCGAACCCTGCTGCATGTGCTCCGGAGCGATCTACTGGACCGGCATAGGCCGAGTGGTCTACGCGCTGTCCGAGCACTCGCTGCTCGGCCTGACGGGCGCGCATCCGGAGAACCCGACATTCTCCCTGCCCTGTCGCGACGTCTTTGCCCGCGGCCAGCGCGTGATCGACGTGCACGGCCCGGTGCTGGAGGACGAAGCCGCGACGGCCCATGCAGGATTCTGGGAATGAACGGCGGCCTGTCCATCCATGTCGTCGACATCGCCAGCGGACGTGTCGCGCAGGGGCTGGAGCTGAGCGTCGAGCGGCGGGATGGCCGCGTGATCCTGCACGGCTACATCGATGAGCGAGGCCTGTTGCCGGGACTGGAGGCGCTCGCCGAGCAGTTTGGCAGCGGGGTCTACGAGGTGCGCCTGCACGTCGCCGACTTCTACCGGAAAGCCGGTGCAGCGCTGCCCGACACGCCCTTTCTCGATGCACTGATCTACCGCTTCGGCATCGGCGATGCGCACCAGCACTATCACCTGCCGTTCAAGCTCACCGCGTGGGGCCTCTCCTGCTTCCGTGGCGGCGCCTGAGCAAGGCAACGATGAAGCGGGGCTTCGCCGTCGGGCGAAGCCCCGGCGCTCGGTCAGGCATGCCAGCAGCGATACCAGCCATCCTGCTCAGTCACCTTCAACGGCGCCTGGTACAACGCGGACAGATGCTCGCTGGTCAGGATCTCGGCCTTCGGCCCGTCGGCCACCACCTTGCCGTTGGCGATCAGCACCACGCGCTCGATCTCCGGGATGATCTCGTCGAGGTGGTGGGTGGTGATGATCATCGCGTGCTCCGGGCCACAGAAGCGCCGCAGCAGCGTGAGCATCTGCAGGCTGGCGCCCATGTCCAGGCCGTTGGCCGGCTCATCGAGGATCAGCGCGCGGGGTTCGTGGATCAGCGCACGCGCCAGCAGCAGGCGGCGCTTCTGGCCGGTGGAGAGGCGCTGGAACATGCGCTCGGCGTAGCCGTCCATCTCCACGGCGGCGAGCATTTCGCGGGCCTTCTCGACCTGCTCCGGGCTCGGTTGCAGGTGGCCGTGGCTGCCGATGGCCCCGAAGAAGCCGGAGATCACCACGTCCAGCGCCTGGGTGAAGGGCGTGTAGTCTTCCTGCAGGTCCTGGGAGACGAAGCCGATGCGGCTGCGCAGGTCCCAGAGCGTGACGTTCTGCAGGCCGAACAGGTTCAGCGAGCTGTCCGGACGATCCACCGGATAGAGTTCGCGGCTGATCAGCTTGAGCAGCGTGCTCTTGCCGGCACCGTTGGGACCGAGGATGGCGACCTTCTCGCCCTCGCCGATGTGCAGGGAAAAACCATCCAGCACGCGGGTTTGCTGCTGGTAGGCGGTGACGTTGTTGAAATCGATCATGGGGCGCTTCACGTCCGGGCTTGGGGCAGCCGCTGACAGTAGGCGCCTTGCGCGTCTGGCTCAAGTCTTCCTTGCGGTGCTGCGGCGCTTTCCTCGCGCTTCGCCCCGACAGGGGTGTCAGTTGAACAGCGACACCAGGCTGGCGATTGAACCGGTGGCCTCTTTCCGAGCATGGCCGCCTGTCCGACGCGACGGCGTGATGGCTCGATCCGTAACGGGTTCTTTACAACCGCTGTCCGGCACGCCGCCCGAGGCCGCAGAGCGCCGTGCCTCCCCGGTATGCACGCTTGGCTATTGCGGAGGACCACCGTTATGCACGAATGCTCGTTGACAGTCTTCCGCCGCTTCAGTCAGATGGCCTTTCGTTCAGGCAAATGGCATTGCTGGCCGACTGTGTGCGTTGTGGTCCTGCAATGCCGCGATGACGAAACTTTGGCGATCCCGACTCGCTCACGAAAGTTTTCTCGTTTCATCGATACAGGAGATGCCGGCGATGTTGAACCAGGCAGCCCGGAACACCCAGGACGTCGAATTCGACGAGCAATTCCTCCTCGCCTTCGAGATCCAGGTCCTGCAGAAGGCCTTGCCGGCCTTCGAAGAGGCCTCGCGCTTCGCCCGCGACCGAGGCTTGCGCTGTAGCGTGGAACTGATCACCAACGCAGACGGCCACCCCGAACTCAGCCTTTGCGCCACCCAGCGCGATGATCTGCCGGACAGTTGCTACCGGCTGATCGCCGACCCGGCTTCCCAGGGCATCGTCCACGAGGAGTTCACCGCCGTGAACCGCCGCACGCGACGCCAGGGCGCGCGCCTGGCGACGCTGACCTCGCGATCGCTGGAGCTGCAGCTGGAGGCCTTCTTCATGCACGCCTTCGGCATGCGGCTGGACTACAACGTTCTGCGCCTGGACTACTCTTACGAGCATGCTTCCGGGCTCTAAGCCCTTGTCGACACCACCGGTCGTCGGCACGGCCGGTGGCGGACCGAGCGTTCCGTCGGACAGTTCCTGCAAAGGATGATTTATGGCAACGATGAACGCGCCGAAGTCGCTATTATTCGCGCCCTGTGCGCCACCTCGTGCGTGTTTCCTCGTTGTCGCTTCGCCATGAATGAATTCCTCGTGCATTTTCAGGACGGTCATTGCCTGGGCAAGACCGTGCTGCGCTCGTTTTCCCGTCAGATGACCCTCTCCGAGGCGCGCGTGCGCCTGCAGGCCTGCTACCCGCTGCGCGTTCCGCACCTGCTGAACATCCTGCACCTGACGCCGATGCTGCCCGGCCGCTGATCGGCCACCCATACAGTTTTCCTGCACCACTGTGCCTGCAACCGGGCATCGTCCGTGGCTAGAGTCGTTCGTCCCGATTTCAAGGAAAGCACCATGGCCGACCTGCTGATTCGCCCCGCCTGCGCCGACGACGTGCCCGCCATGCTGGACCTGATCTTCGAGCACGGCCCCAATGACTGGAACTTCCTGCCCGAAGGCCCGGTGCGCGAGCACTTTCAGGGAATCGTCGAAGGTTCGGTCTGGGCGCTGGTCGCCGAGGATGGCGAAGGGTTGCGCGGCCTGGTGACCTTCCAGCCGAGCGACGCGTTCGGGCGCTTCCAGCGGGACGGGCGCACGCAGCACGCCTACATCGCCGAGGCCACGGTGCACCGTGGCGAGGCCGGTCGCGGACTTGGCACGCGCCTGCTGCGCGCCGCCATCGCCGACCTGGTGGCCCGTGGCCTGCCCGACATCTATATCGAGCGCCATGAAGAAAACCCCGGTTCCGCCGGAATGATGCGCAAGGCCGGCTTCCGGGAACTGGAAACCTTCGCCGACCCGCAGCGCCGG
Organism: Pseudomonas sp. BB438; assembly: GCF_057180225.1. Taxonomy (NCBI): domain Bacteria; kingdom Pseudomonadati; phylum Pseudomonadota; class Gammaproteobacteria; order Pseudomonadales; family Pseudomonadaceae; genus Pseudomonas; species Pseudomonas sp. BB438. The sequence goes on along the minus strand of NZ_CM170001.1, from coordinate 2,979,486 downwards.
CCCAACGGGTCGCGACGCACCACGATCTGCTACCTGGACGCGCGCACCGGCGCCACCTGAGCCTCGCCCAGTCCGGCAAGGGCCTGCCGCGCGGCCTCGCCGGCCTGCTCCAGCACCTGGCGCTTCCAGCCATCCTCGTCGACGTAGAAGGCGTTGCGCAGCTGGCGATGAATGCGCCGGGCCTTTTGCGCCGGGACGCCGGGGTTGTTGGCCAGCCACTGGTCGGCGCGCAGCGCCTTGAGCACCTTGAGTCCCGGCAGCGTGCCGTACTCCAGGGCGATGGCCGTCAGCTCCGCCTGCGGGCACTCGCTGACGGCAGAGAGAATCATCTGCCCCTGCAACTGCACCGACACCGACCCGCCCTCGTGTGCCGACGTCACCTCCGTCCCCCACCAGCGGCGCGTGCGTGCCAGGGTCTGCGGATCATCTGCGCCTACGTAGATGCGCTCGCCGTGCCCCTTGGGCCCCAGGCCGGTGTGCACGTCGATCCAGCCCAGGCGCGCGCAGTCGCGGGCGTGCTGGCGCAGCACCTGGCGCACGGCCTGGTTGCTCCAGGTGGGCTTGGCGCCGATGTAGAACAGGCCGTTGGGGTGGCTGTCCTGGCCGCTGGAAATGGCCGCCTGCAGCTGCTTGCGGCCGTGACGCATGGCGTAACGCAGCAGACGCAGGTGGCTGGCGAAGGACGGCCAGCGCCGTGGAATCAGGATCGGGTCCAGCACCGGGTAGGCCTTGTTGCGCTGGCGCGGCCGGGAGAAGTCGATGAAGTTGCGGTTGAGGTCGACGTTCTCGTGGGTCCAGCGCCGCCACCAGGAAAAACCATGGGGGTTGGCCGCGTGCAGGTAGAGCACCGCGCAATCGGCCTTGGCGCATTGCTCCAGCCAGTCGGGGTCGTTCAGCAATGCAACCTGCACCGCCGAGCCGCAGAAGCCTTCCACGCCGTGGCAGCCGCTGCTGATGATCAGCAGGTTGCGCGCATCCTGCGGACCACTGCGCGCCACATCCAGCGCCAGGGGCTCGCCGTCGCGGCCAGTCAGCGGGTGACGGTGGGATTCGACCACCAACCCGGCGGACAGGCAGGCGGCGAGAAACTTGCCACGCGCTTCGGCGTAGCTCTGGGAAAAGCAGGCAGACGGGGTCATCACCGCTCCGGATGATTGGAGGTTGCGGGGCCCGCCGTGCGGGCCCCCGGATGGGTATTAGGCGTGGCCGACAGCACCGGGCAGCGACGCTTTGCTGTGCTCACCCTGCAGCGACTGGCGGGTACGCTCGGGGGCGATGATCCGACAGCCGAGGATGGCGCAGACCACGGTGAGCACGCCGAACAGGCCGAGTGCCGTCTCGAAGCCATGGGCGATGTCGCCGCCGCGCAACTCGACCAGTTGGCCGACGATCCACGGCGCCAGCATGCCGGCGCTGGTCATGCCGCCGATATGAATGGCCAGCATCGAACCACGCTGCGCACTCGGCGCGATGTAGGCGACCAGGGTGTTGCAGAAGGTCGGCAGGACGTTCACCAGGATCGCGCCCAGGGCGTACAGCACCAGGATCGCCAGGCGATCGCCGTGCAGCAGGGTCAGCGCACAGAACGCCACACCGGCGACCGCCGCGAAGACCATCGGCGGCAGCACCATGGCGCGCTGTACCGAGGCGCCTCGCTTCATCGCCCGCTGCGACAGCGTCGAGAGCAGCAGGTTGGCGAGGATCACTCCAACCGTCACCACCATGACCGTGTAGCCCGACTGCATGGGCGTCATGCCCTGGCCCTTCTGCAGGTAGACCGGCACCCAGCTGTAGACCAGCGCAGTGGGCAGGTAGCTGAGGAAACCCATCAGGGTGATCCAGATGAAACTGCGGTTGAGCAGCAGGCGGCTGTAGGGCAGGCGCAGCGACGAGCCCGGCCCCTCCTCCTCGGTCTGCTGGCCTTCGCGGCCAAAGATGAGCCAGACAACCAGCCAGGCCAGCCCGAGCAGCGCCAGCAGGAAGTACGCGGTACGCCAGCCATAGTGCTGGATCGCCAGCGGCAGGCTGAGCGCGCCGAGCACCGCACCGAGCATGATCGATACCTGGATCAGCGCCGACGGCAGCACGCGCTCCTTGGGGCCGAACCACTTGAAGCAGGCGTGCTGGGTCACTGCGGTGCCCGGCCCGGTGCCGGCGCCCAGCAGCAGGCGCCCGGCGACCAGCGCAGCAAAGCCGCTGGACAGCGCCACCAGCAGTTGCGAGGCCATCCACACCACGGACATGCCGGCGAGAATCCAGCGCGTCGGGAAGCGGTTGGCGAGGAAGCCCACCAGCACCCCGGAGATCGAATAGAGGAAGAAGAACGCGCTACCGATGAAGCCGAACTCGGTCGGCGACAGCTTCAGTTCGTCGATGATCTGCGCGCCGGCAAAGGCGAAGATGGTCTTGTCCAGCACACTGATGACCATCACCAGCATCAGCAGGAGGAGTACCCCATTACGTCGGGTCATGCTCAGGCTCCCGTGCTCAGGAAGGTTTCCACCAGCCGCACCCAGAGGGCCGCGCCGAAGGGAATGGCCGCGTCGTTGAAGTCGTAGCCGGGGTTGTGGACCATGCAGCCGCTGGGCCCGCTGTTGCCGTTGCCCAGGGCAATGTAGCAGCCGGGGCGACGCTCGAGCATCCAGGCGAAGTCCTCACTGCCGAGGAAGCCCGACGGCACCTCGGAAAGCAGGCGCTGCGGGCCGACCAGCTCGGTCAGCACCTGGCGTGCGAGGCGGGTTTCCTCTGGCGTATTGACCAGCACCGGCACCAGTTCCTCGTATTCGTACTGCAACTCCATGCCGTGTACGGCAGCGACACCACGGGTGATCTCACCGATGCGCTGTTTGAGCAACGCACGCACTTCGGGCTTGGTGGCGCGCACGCTCAGGCGCAGGTCGGCGTGGTCGGGAATGACGTTAGCCGCCTCCCCTGCTTTCAGCATCCCCACGGTCACGACCCCCACGTCGGTGGACGGCACGTTGCGTGCGACGATGCTTTGCAGGGCCATCACCAGTTCGGCGGCGGCAACGATAGGATCCCTGGTCAGGTGCGGCATGGCACCGTGACCGCCGATACCGGTCAGTCGGATCGACACGCGGTCGGAGGAGGCGGTCAGCGCGCCCTCACGGGTCAGGAAGCAGCCCACCGGCAGGCCCGGCGCGTTGTGCAACGCGTACACCGCATCGCAGGGGAAACGCTCGAACAGGCCGTCGTCCATCATCGCCACGGCGCCGCCCAGGGTTTCCTCCGCGGGCTGGAAGATCAGGTTGAGCGTGCCGTCGAAACTGCGCTGCTCGGCCAGGTCGCGGGCGGCGCAGAGCAGGATGGCGGTGTGCCCATCGTGGCCACAGGCGTGCATGCGACCGGCGTGCTGGCTGGCGTAGGGCACGCCGCTGGCTTCGTCGATGGGCAATGCATCCATGTCGGCGCGAATGCCAATGCTGCGCGCACTGTTGCCCTGGCGCAGCACACCGACCACGCCGGTGCCGCCCACGCCTTCATGGACGTCGTAACCCCACCCGCGCAGGTAGCCGGCCACGATGGCGGCGGTGCGCGCTTCCTCGAAGCCAAGCTCGGGGTGCTGATGCAGATCCCGGCGAAGCCGGGCGAAAACGTCCTGGGATGCAAGTAACCGTTCGACGGTTTCGTGCTGGGAAAGGGGGTGCTGACTCATGCCGCATCCTGCTCATTGTTCTGATTAGGCCGGCAGGATGCCCCACGCGCGAGGCGCTGAATAATGACCTTCGCGCATGCTTATCAAGGCTGGTTATCGACGTGGGCGCTCACTCGGTCTTGCCATCGGCCTTGCGCAGGTGCGGCCCCTTGAAAGCGTAGACCAGCTCATCCACCAGCGTCTGCGCCTCGCGGGTCATCAGCTCCGGCGGACGGCAGACCAGGGAAATGTCAGTGCCCGGCACGGTCTCGGCGATGTCCAGTGCATCGAGGGTGCCGGAAACGATGGGCAGGTCGAACACCCGCCGCGACCAGAAACTCACCGCGTCGGTGTTGGCCGCCAGTTCGGCGTAGAGCACCACCGAGGCGCACTCGATGACGCGTTCGGGCTGGCGCACCTGGTATTGCTCGAACATCTGCCCGGCGAGGGAGACGTCCAGCGAATCGGGGACCAGCCACTCTTCGTCGAGCAACTCGTGCAGCGAACGCGCATGGCGCAGCGGATGGCCCTTGCGCACCGCCAGCGTGGTGGGCTGGGCATAGAGCTCCTGCCAATGGAAGCCGTCGACATTGCGCGAGGACGGCTGCGAGGTCAGCACCAGGTCCAGTTGCCCTTCGCGCAGGCCTTCGAGCAGCTTCGCCGGGCGCAGCTCGCTGATCTGCAGTTGCACCTTGGGGTAGCGTTTTCGGTAACGCAGCAGACAACTGGCGAACTGCTGGCTGGGCGTCACCGGCGATACGCCGATGGCCACGCGGCCATCCATGGCACCCTTGAGCGTCTCGATCTCGTCCCGCGCGCGGCGCACTTCTTCCACCACCAGGCGAGCACGGCGCACCAGCCGCTCGCCGTACTCGGTGGCGGTGATCCCGCGGTTGGAACGCACCAGCAGCGGGACGCCCAGCTCGGCTTCCAGCTCCTTGATGCTCTTGGACAGGGCGGGCTGGGAGATGTGCAGCAGGCGCGAAGCTTCCTGGATACTGCCGCTCTCGCAGATGGCGACGATGGCGCGGAGTTGATGCAACTTCATGGAGTGGTCGTCGGCTCGGGTTCGGTAACAGGGTGGACCATAAAGCAAAATCGGGGCCGGCGGGGGTAACGGTTGGTAAACGCGGGCGGACTGGTGGGTCGCGGGGGTGATTTGCCAGGAGATTCTGGCGGCGAGCATCTCCGGGAGTTTCGTGCATCGCCAGCATGGGTATCGCTGCGCTCCACGCCATCCTACGGCGAGGTTTCCTGTTGCCTTTGCGTGGAAGGATGGGTTCGCGGGCATGGCCCGCTCCTACAGGGGAGTGCCGTGCCATGGGGTTCGCGAGCAACCTCGCTCCTACGAAGCACCCCACACCAATCACCGGCAAAAAAAAGCGGCCCGAAGGCCGCTGATAAACACACGGAGCGCCGGTGAGCGCCAGTGAAGCCCGCCGTCAGCGGATGCCGGTGGCGCGCAAGGCATTGGGGGTGAAGTCGTTGCTGCTGGCCTTCACCGCAAAGTCGTAGCTGCTCTTTTCCTCGTTGCGCAGGCCGGACACCGTGTAGCGGCCGGACAGCACGTCGTAGTGGGTCTCTGCCGTCAGCCAGGTGAACTGCTGGTCGTAGAACGGCCGCGCATGGCCCTCGGACACCCGCCAGAGGCTGCCACGGCCGTCATAGGCATCGGCCTCGGCGATCTGCCAGCTGTCCTCGTCGATGTACAGGTCACGCTTGCTGTAGATGTGGCGCTGGCCCGGCTTCAGGGTCGCTACCACGTGCCACACGCGGTGCAGCTCGTAGCGGGTGTGGTCCGGGTTCAGGTGGCCAGGCTTGACGATGTCGTCGTACTTCAGCGCCGGCGAGTCGAGCGCAAAGCTGTTGTAGGGAATGTACAGCTCCTGCTTGCCCACCAGTTTCCAGTCGTACCGGTCCGGCGCACCGTTGAACATGTCGAAGTCATCGTAGGTGCGCATGCCTTCCGCGCCGGGGCTGTCGTAGCCCACCTGCGGAGCGCGGCGTACGCGGCGCTGGCCGGCGTTGTACATCCACGCCATGCGCGGTTCCTTGACCTGGTCGATGGTCTCCAGCACCAGCATCACGCTGCCCGCACGGCGCGGCGGCGAAAGGATTTCCTGGCGGAAGTAGTAGAGGATGTTGTTCATCTTCGCCGCGTCGTAGTCCTTGAGCCCGAACGGGAAGGCGAACTGCTCCTTCATGTAGCTGATGGTGTAGTCACCGTTGGTCTGCGGGTTCATCTGCGCGGTGGTGCGCAACATGGCATTGCTGCGGTAGCGGGTGACGTGGTTCCAGATGACCTCCAGGCCGTTCTGCGGAATCGGGAACGGGACGGTCATGCTGAAGTTGTTCAGCCCGTTGCCGCCTTCGGCCAGTGAGGTCGCCGTGGCGTTCGTCTTCGCCGCATTGATCACCGTCTGCGGGTAGCTCGCACTACGGTGGCTGGGGTAGACCGGAATGCGGTAGGTCTCGGGGAAGCGCTGGAACATCGCCAGTTGCCCCGGGGTCAGCTTGTCCTTGTACTGGCTCGCGTTCTGCGCGGTGATAGTGAACAGCGGTTTGTCCGCCGCATACGGGTCGGCGAGGAAACCGCCGGCGTCGGCCTTGCCGGCGTTCGGCGCAAGCCCGCCGGTCCAGGCCGGGATGCTGCCATCGGCGTTGCCCGCCTTCTCGGCGCCGATAGGGGTGAGTTCATTGCCCAGGCGTGCAGCCTGGTCGGCACCGACCGCGGCCATGACCTGCCCGGCGAGCAGACCCAGCGTCAGGCAGCCGGCCTGCAACCATTGCGTGTTGTTCATGCTTTTACCTCTGGTCCAAGACTGGAGCTGGCGGGCATCAGAAACTGACGCCCAGGCTGACGGCGAGGAAATCGCGGTCGGTGTTCACGTTGTAATCGCCGCCGAAGTAGTCGGTGTAACTGATGCTGGCGGTGTAGCGGCTCAGGTACTCGGCATCGACGCCGACGCTGATCGACTTGTCGCCCTCGTTGAACGTCGGGCCGTAGCCTTCCACATCGTGGGAGAACGCCAGGTTCGGTCGCAGCGAGACACCGCCGATCAGGTCGTTGTATTCCAGGCCCGCGCGCAGGCGATAACCCCAGGAGTTCTGGGTGTAGAAGCCCTTGTCGTTGCACTGATCGGGGTTGGCGGTGTTCACCACCTTCTCGCACAGCGCGTTGCCCGACAGGCCCAGCAGGGACGAAGTACCGGCGCTGGCCAGCTCACCGTTGCCGTACACGCTGCTGCGGCCGAAGCGCAGTTCCGAGCCATCGGTGGAGCCCAGGTCACCGATGTGGCCGAAGCCGATCTCGCCGACCAGGGTCAGACGTTCGGCACGGATGACCGGGATCTGGTCGAAGGTGTTGGTGAAGGTCATCTGCGCCTGGGTATAGGGCATGCGCTTGTAGCCCTGGATCAGCGAACCGTAGCTCGAATCCGCCCAACCGCTGGCGAAGATCGGCAGGCCGGCGTTGACCAGGGCGCTGGTGGACGCCGATCCAAGGGTGGCAGCGCCGGAGACGTCGCTGGAGTTGATGCCCATGGGCATGTTCGGCCGATAGCTGATCTCACCCTGCACCGCCGTACTGCCCCAGGTGGTGTTGAAGCCCAGGCCGTAGAGACGGATGTCTTCCGGATAATCCAGGTACCAGCTGGCGGTGCTGCGGCCGCCCTGCCCGATCAGGCCACCGACAGGGTCGGCCAGGGCGCCCTTGCCCACCACCCAGTTACTGGTCGGGGTCCGGCTGTGGTAGTTCATCGCGTAGGCGGAGAACTCGGTATCGTTGACCATCCAGCGCAGCGCCACGCCGAACTGGCCGCCGTCGCGGGCGTCATGGTCGCGGGTGCGCGGCACATAGCCATAGCCGCCCTTGATGCCGGTGCCGTCGATGTCGCGGTCAAAGTCGCTGCCGTTCACCGCCATGTTGATGTCGCAGCCCTTGGCCGCCACGTCACTGCCAAAGAAGGTGCCGCAGTTGTCCGGCACGGTCTTCTCCCACTCGAGTTGGTAGAAGGCTTCCATGGACAGGGTGTCGGTGAGCCCCTGGTTGAAATACAGCATGCTCACCGGGATCAGCGCTTCCTTCACCTCGGAGCCGGGGCGGCGCAGTGCGGCCACGTCGACCGGGTTGATCGAGTTGATGCCGTTCTGGATGAAGGTGCTCTCGCCCCAGCTCACCACCTGCCGGCCCAGGCGCACGGTGCCGGGCAGGTCGTGGAATTCGTAGTTGTGATAGACGAAGGCGTCGAGCAACTGCGCACCGGATGAACGCGCAGCCATGTCACGGCCACTGTCATCGATGTCGTAAAGCGGGCGGTGCTCGTCCTTGAGTTCGAAGTCGTACCAGTACTTGCCGCGCAGGAACAGGCCGCTGTCGCCGTACTTCAGTTCCAGGTCGTGCAGGCCCTTGAAGATCTTGGAGAAGGTCTCGCCCTTCTTGAAGTTCAGGCGGCCGTCATCGGAGGTCTGGCTGGACGCGGTGCCGCCGTTGCGCGTGCCGATGAATTTCTTGTCCGGGCTGTCCATCGCCCAGCTCGCGCCGATGGACAGGGTCGAGTCGAAGCGCCCCTCGATTTCCCCCACGTTGAAGCTCACTGCCTGAGCCGAAGATGCCCCGCCAAGGGCCATGCTGGTCGCCAGCGCCAGCGCGTGCGGCCTGAAGCCTGCGGCGCCGGTTATTGTTCTTTTCATGCTGCTCTCCGCCTGGATCGTGCTGGTCACGGCAAGCCGTGCCACCCCTGCTCCGCGGCTCGTGGGCCGGGAGGCGGTCGCATGGTAAGAGCGCTGTCACAACGCTGACTTCTGAAAAAAAGTGATGCCCATAGCCAGAATGAAAACGCCGGCATCTCGCCGCTTGCGAGGCTTCGCGGGTGCGGCTCTGCGGGTGATAACCGACAGCTATCGCGATACCCAGGATTCAGCCGACCCAGGCCGCGCATTGCCCTAAAGTCCGCCGCCATCAGCGATTCCCTGACCCTGAGGTGGACCATGAAGATTGCGTTGACCGGTGACAGCATCCTGCAGCGCCGCCTGAACAGCCGTGACGATGAAACCCTGCGCCCGCTGTTCGACCTGCTGCGCGGTGCCGACGTCAGCTTCACCAACCTGGAAGTACTACCCAACGACTTCCAGGGCGACGCCGTGCTGGAAAGCGGCGGCTCGCACTTCGGCGCGCCGTCGTGGATTCTCGACGAGCTGGTGGACGGCGGCTTCGACCTGTTCTCGACCGCCAACAACCACAGCCTGGACTACGGCATTGCCGGCCTGCACGCCGCCCATGCCCAGCTGGACAAGCGCGAGCTGCTGTTCGCCGGCACCGGCCGCAATCTCGAGGAAGCCCGCCGCCCGGTGTACTGCACCAAGCCTGCCGGCACCGTCTCGCTGCTGGCCTGCACCTCCACCTTCGGCAAAGGCCAGGAAGCCAGCGAGCAGACCCGCGACATGCCCGGCCGCCCCGGCCTCAACCCGCTGCGCTACGACACCGTGCACCAGCTCGACGGTGCGCAGATGGAGGCCATGCGCGGCATCATCGCCAGCCTAGGCCTGGACCGCCTCTACCAGGGCGCAGTGGACCTGGGCTTCGCCCACCCGATTCCCGATCCGTCGCTGGCGGTGTTCGGTCCCTTCACCCCGTTGCTGTTCCGCCAGGGCGAGAGTGCGCGCCTGCGCACCCTGCCGCGCAAGAAGGACATGGACGACATCCTGCGCTGGGTTGAGGAAGCGCGGCTGATGTCCGACGTGGTGGTGCTGAGCATCCACGCCCACGAACTCGGCCACGACGCGTCCGGGGAATGGAACCTGGAAGCCGCCGCCGAATTCATCCAGCCGGTAGCACGGCGCATGATCGATGCCGGCGTCGACATCGTGGTCGGCCACGGCCCGCACCTGCTGCGCGGCATGGAGATCTACAACGGCAAGCCGATCTTCTACAGCCTGGGCAACTTCATCGGCCAGAACGAGCTGGTGGAGCGCCTGCCGGCGGACAGCTACGAGCAGTTCCGCGTAGACCGCAACCAGACGCCATCGAAGGTCTTCCTGCAGCGCACCCAGAACGACACCCGCAGCTTCCCTTCCGATGCGCGCTTCTGGGAAAGCCTGGTGCCGGTCTGCCAGTTCGACGGCGGCCGCCTTACCGGCATCGAACTGCACCCGGTGAGCCTGGGCCTGGGCGAGGCGGTACACCGCCGCGGCCGCCCGCGTCTGGCCGAAGGCGAACACGCACACGCGATCCTGCAGCGCTTTGCCGCGCTGTCGGAGCCCTACGGTACTCGGCTGTCGGTCGACGGCACGATTGCGCGCGTCCAACTCTGACCGCGCAGCGCGTGGCGGCCACAAGCTGCCACGCGCCCTCTTCTTCTCGCACTCATGACCACAGCCCGCATTCTCATCGTCGAGGACGACCTGCGCCTCGCCGCCCTCACCCGCGATTTCCTCGAGCACCACGGACTCCGCGCCGGCATCGAGGCCGATGGCGCGCGCGCCGCCGACCGGGTACTGGACGAACGCCCGGACCTGTTGATCCTCGATCGCATGCTCCCCGGCGAGGACGGCCTGTCCATCTGCCGGCGCCTCCGCCCGCGGTATCAGGGCGCGATCCTCATGCTCAGCGCGCGCTCGGAAGACACCGAACAGATCGACGGCCTGGAAAACGGCGCCGACGACTACGTCTGCAAGCCGGTGCGCCCGAGCCTGCTGCTGGCCCGCGTGCGGACCCTGCTGCGCAGGCCACGACTCGCCGCCGAGTCGGCTGATCGGCTGGAGCGCTCCGGCCTGGCACTCGATGCCCGGCAGCGCGAAGTGCACCGCGATGGCGAGCGAATCGACCTCACCGGCGCCGAGTTCGACCTGCTCTGGCAACTGGTCAGCCACGCCGGCCAGACCCTCAGCCGCGACGACCTGCTCCTGGCGCTGCGCGGCATCGCCTGGGACGGCATGGACCGCTCGGTGGACGTACGCATCGCCCACCTGCGCGCCAAGCTGGAGACAAACCCGCTGCGACCGCTGATCGTCACGATCCGTGGCAAGGGCTATCGCTTCACGGGATAGCGACGGCTTCCCTCTGCGAAAAGCCAATTGGGCCAATGACCGCCCAGCCGAAATTTCGTCGGCCGGGGAACCCCACCCAGTCAAACCCAGCACCCCGACAGCAGCAGGAGTGCCCGATATGACCGTCAACATCGACAACCTCAACATCGCCCTGCCCGTGGGCAAGACCCCGACCGACACCGTCTCCATCGAGATACCCGGCCCGCAGGCGCTGGCGCAGTATGCGAACCTGGTCACGCGCTTGCCGGACGGCAGCCTGCAACTCACCGCGCCAACCAAGGGCGTGGCGAGCAAGAGCGTCCACCGCACCCGTTGTGAGTGGAAAGAACCTATCTACTGGGCCCTGAGCAGCGCCACCGAGCACGTGAACCATCAACTGATGAGAGTCACCCAGGTGAACTCGGCGCAGAAAGTGGTGATTGCGCAGATGCATGTGAAGGACGACGACAGCCCGCTGCTCAAGGTTTTCTGGCAAAAAGGCAAGCTGACCATGGGCTTCCGTCAGAATTTCAACCAGACCGATCCGGTCAACAGCACCGTGCTGGACAACGTGCCACTGAACACTGACTTCGACATCCTGATCCTGGCCACCTCGGCGCTGACGCTGACGGTGCAGGCCAGCTGCAATGGGCGCAACTCCACCATCACTCCCATGATGCTGGACGCCAGTTGGGCAGCCCGGGTGTTTGACTTCCACGGCGGGGTCTACAACCAGATCGACTTCACTGACACGACGCTGGCGAGCGATGCGTCGGTGTGCGTGATCAAGGACCTGCAGATCAGGCATGCGTGAGCGTGCGGCGAGTAGCCCCTTGCGGGCGTTGTTCGCGGACATGGCCCGCTCCTGCAGGGTGCCACGGGCGCTCTGGACGCGCGGGAGCGGACCATGCCCGCGACATCCAGAGCGATGCGACCCACTCTCGCCGGCACACGCTGACCTGCCGCGCCTACAGAAAAGCGTCGGTATCCGGTAGGCTGTGAGGGCGCCCATCCAGAGCCTGTCAGCATGCCCGCCCTCACCTGCCCCCACCTGATCGGTAACCACGTCGAACTCCTGCCCTTGCGCGCGGAACATGCGCAGGCGCTGCTCGAAGCAGCCGCCGATGGCGAACTATGGAACCTCAAGGTCACGGTGGTGCCCGGCCCGGATACCGTCGCGGGCTATATCGCCAAGGCCGAGAAGGGACTGGAGGAAGGTAGCGTCCTGCCCTTCGCCATCCTCGATCGCCGCACGGGCAGGATCGTCGGCAGCACGCGCTTCTGGAAGGTCGACCGCGCCAACCGCAAGCTGGAGATCGGCCACACCTGGCTCGCCCTGTCGGCCCAGCGCACGCCGATAAACACAGAGGCCAAGCTCCTCCTGCTCCGCTACGCCTTCGAGCAAATGGACTGCGTGCGCGTGCAGTTCACCACCGACGAACTCAACGAAAAATCCCGCGCCGCCATCCTGCGCCTCGGTGCAGTGCAGGAAGGCATCGTCCGCCACGAGCGCATCATGCCCGACGGGCGCAAGCGCAACTCGGTGCGCTTCAGCATCATCGACAGCGAGTGGCCGGAGGTGAAGGCGCGGCTGCTGGAAAGGCTCGGCCGCGCCCCGGCCTGATCTCATTGAGGATCAGATCAGCCCTGGTAGAACACCTCATCGCTGTAGGGGTACCACCAGGAGTGGATCTGCGGCTGGTGGTCGATGATCACCATCTTCGAGCGACGGAACGCATCCAGGCCCTGCCGGCCCAGCTCGCGACCCATGCCTGACATCTTCCAGCCGCCGAACGGCAGCGCATCGTTGTCGATCAGCGGGTTGTTCACCCAGACCATCCCTGCCTCCAGGCGATCCGCCGCCTCCATCGCTTCGGCCAGGTCGGTCGAGAACAGCGAGGCGCCGAGGCCAAAGGGCGAGTCATTGGCCAGCCGTACCGCCTCGTCGAAATCCTTCACCTTGCAGATCGCCGCCACCGGGCCGAAGCATTCCTCGTGGAAGATCGCCATGGCCGGGGTGACGTCGGTGAGAATCGTCGGCTCGTAGTACCAGCCCACCGGGAACTGCTCCGGGATGCGCCCACCGCAGACCAGCGTGGCGCCCTTGGCGATAGCGTCGTCCACCAGGCGGATGACCTTGGCGCGCGCGGCCTCGCTGACCATCGGGCCGATCTCGGAACGCTCCAGCCCATGGCCGATACGCAGCGCGCGGGTGCGTTCGGCGAAGCGCGCGACGAACGCGTCGTGGACTTCGTCGACCACGTAGAAGCGCTCGGCCGAGGTGCAGATCTGCCCGCTCAGGTGGAAGGCCGCGGTCACCGCGCCGGCCGCCGCGACGTCCAACGGCGCGTGGCGGGAGATGATCATCGGGTCGCTGCCGCCGGCCTCGATCACTGCCGGCTTCATCCGCTCGGCGCAGGCCACCGCCACGGCCTTGCCGGCAGCCACGCTGCCGGTAAAAGCCACGGCGTGGGTGCGCTCGGACTGCACCAGGCGTTGCGCGGTGCTGGCATCACCCGGCACGCAGCTGACCATCCCCGCCGGCAGCACCGTGAAGTGCTGCATGAATTTCAGCGTGCACAGCGTGGTGCTTTCCGCCGGCTTGACGATGCAGGCATTGCCCGCCGCCAGCGAAGCGGCCAGGGTCCAGCACATCAGCAGGATGGGGAAGTTGAAGGGCATGATGTGCACGCTGACGCCATAAGGCTCGTAGCGCACATGCTGGAACGAGCCGAGCTGCGTGGTGCCGGCGACCTTGCCGGCCTCGTCACGGGCCATCTCGGCGTAGTAGCGGAAGATCGGCGCGCAGTTGGCCAGCTCGCCCATGGCCTCGGGGAATGGCTTGCCCATTTCCAGGGTCATCAGCCGCGCGACTTCGCGCTGGGTGGCCTGGTCGGTTTCGATGGTGTTGGCCAGTTGATGCAGGATCGCTGCGCGGGATTTCGCATCCACCCGCTTCCACGCGCGCTGGGCCGCGTTGGCCGCGTCGATGGCAGCGTCCACGTCTGCTGCGTCGCACAGAGCGATGCGCCCGACCTGCGTGAGGTCGGCCGGGTTGATGATGTCGCGCAGGCGCTGCGTCGCTACGCCCTGGTAATGCGGGCCGATGAAACGCAGGGGCAGATCAACGTGAAAGTCGGTCATGGAATGCTCCGCAGGGATTCGGGTGCAGCCAGGCGCTGGGCGATCACGTCGCTCTCCAGCGGCTGGCGCCAGTTCGGCAAATGGGTGTCGAGCAGCGCCGCCAGGGGGTGCAGCTGTTCGCTGTCGAGCGCACGCTGGAACAGTCGCAACACGCGTGGCAGGTGTTTCAGGTAGCCGTGCTTGCCGTCGCGTTTGGCCAGGCGCACGAAGATGCCCAGCACCTTGGCGTGGCGCTGCGCGGCGAGCACCTGGAAATCGGCCATGAAGCGCCGGCCGTCCACTTCCGGGCGCTGGCTGAGGTAATGGGTGAGCAGGGTCACGCGCAGGGTTTCAGGAATGTCGCGGCGCGCATCTTCGAGCAGGGACATCAGGTCGTAGGCCGGCGCGCCGAACAACGCATCCTGGAAATCCAGCAGCCCGCACGCCGCCACGCCTTCCCTGCCCTCCAGCAGCATCAGGTTGTCGACGTGGTAGTCGCGCAGTACCAGCACTTCCCGGCGCAGCGACACATCGCGCCAGAGCGCAGCGAACTCCACCAGATAGCGCTCGCGAAGCTGCGCGGCGGCCTGCTCGCCCACCAGCAACGGCGCGTACCAGTCGATGAACAGCACCGCCTCGTCCGCCAGCTTCTGCCCGTCGTAGGCCGGCACGCCTTCGGCCGCTTGCGGGCCGGCGCGGTGCAGGCGCACCAGGGCATCCACCGCGAGACGGTACAGCCCCGTCTCGTTGTGGCCGGCAGCCAGCAACCGGGTGTAGGTGGCGTCGCCGAAATCCTCGATCAGCGCCAGGCCCAGTTCTCGGTCGGCAGCCAGTACATCGGGCGCCGACAAGCCGCCTTCGCGCAGCAGTTGTGCCACCCGCAGGTACGGCGCCAGCGGCTCGGCGCCCGGCGGCGAATCCATCAGCAGCAGTCCCTTGCCGTCGAGACGGAAGTAGCGGCGCATCGAGGCGTCCGCCGGCAGCGCGGTAATGGCAGCGCCGCTCAGGCCACTGCCGGCGAGGAAGGTTTCGCGGGCGGCCGCACGGGTGGTTTCGCAAGGCAGGTTCATGGCATCACCGGATCATGTAGACCTTTTTGATGGTCTCGTGCACGGTGCACACGCCCTTCCAGTCCTTGGGGAAGAAGGCCGCAGTGTCCGGCTCGATCTCGATCACCTCGCCGGACTCGTGCACATAGGTGCAGCGGCCTTCGAGGAAGTGGCAGAACTCGTCGCTGGTCACGTGGCAGAACCACTTGCCCGGCGTGCAGTGCCAGATGCCGCACTCGGACTGGCCTTCGGGCCCCTTGTGCAGGACCACGCCGCTGACATGGGACTCGCCCTCCAGCATGGTCGGGATCACGCCCCAATCCTTGAGTTCGGTGACCTGCAGCGGGCGGTAGATAACGGGGGTCTTCATCGTTCACTCCTGAAGAGAAAGCCGCTGGCGGATCACGCCAGCATGTAGAGATTGCGAAGGGTGGAATGCACGGTGCACTCGCCGCTCCAGCCGGCCGGGAACAGCACCAGGGTGTCGGGCTCGACCTCGATCACCTCGCCCTCGTCGGAGCGATAGGTGGCGCGGCCGGCGACGAAGTGGCAGAGCTCGTCGCGGGGAATCGACAGCCGCCAGCGGCCGGGTGTACAGACCCACAGGCCGGTCTCGGGGCTGTTGTTCGGCCCCTTGAACAGCAGGCGGCCGCTGGAATGCGATACCCCTTCCAGCGCATCGGACTGCACGCCCCAATCCACCAGGTCGTCATAGTCGCGGGCGCCGCGGATGTGCGGGGCGGTGCTTGTTCCATTAAAGGAAGCGGCCTTGAACTCAGGCATGGTTCACCGCCTTGCCCTGCATGAGCTGGTCGAGGATGCGCGCGGCATCTTCCGGGCCCTTGCGCGAGCGCATGTAGTCGCTGGTGCGGGCCAGGCGCTCCTGCATCAGGTCGTCGCCCAGCAGTTGGGCGATGTTGCGCGCCAGGTCTTCCTCGCTCCAGTCATAGCGGTCCATGCGCAGGCCGTGGCCGCTCTCCTGGGCGCGCATGGCGTTGTCGTGGCCATCCCAGACGTAGGGCATGACGATGGCCGGCTTGCCGAAGAACAGGCACTCGGTGAAGCTGTTGTTGCCGCCATGATGGATCACCCCGTCGACCTGGGCGATCACCGAGGGCTGCGGGTACCAGTTGGAGACAATCACGTTGTCCGGCAGGTCGTCGTACTTCTCGACGTGCTCGCCGACGTTGAACAGCGCGCGGTACGGCAGCTTGCCCATGGCGGTGACCAGGCGCTTGAGCAGATCGACATCGCCCGAACCCAGGCTGCCGAAGCTCACGTACAGCAACGGCTTGTCGTTGTGCGCCTTGAACTGCGGGATCTCGTAGGGCTTGTCGGTACGCACGCAGCCTTGCAGGTAGTGGAACTGCCGCGCCGGCAGCGGGTGGCGGCGTTTGAACTTCACCGGGTCCGGGTAGAGCAGCAGGTTCATGTAGGGCGACTCTTCGAAGAAGGTGCCCAGCGGGTACGGACGCTCGCCACACGCGGCGAGGAAGTCGTTGAAGTCGGCGTGGATCGGCGCGATCACTTCCTCGAAGCGCTTCTGGAAGCGCGCGTGGCCGTCCTTGTCGTCCACGCTCATGCCCGACAGGTACGGCGGGATGTCCGGGTCGTGCACTTCGTTTTCCGAACAGGAGATGATCCGCACCCAGGGTTTGCCATAGTGCTTGATGGCCGGGAAGAGGATCACGTTGTCCACGCAGATCAGGTCGGGCTTGATCCGGTCGAGGATCGCCGGCAGCTCCTTCTGCGCCCATTTGGAGGTGGAAACGATGGCCTCCCAGCACTCCTTCACGTAGTTGTCGAGCTGGTCGATCGGCGCCTTGCGGAAGTTGGGGATGTGTCCGTTGATGAAGTCGGTCCAGTAGCGCGCCATCTCCTCGGCCGGCATCGGCTCGGACATGTTCACGTAGTGCTCCTCGAAGCCATAGGCGGAGTACACCCCGGTCATCCCCGGGTCGGTGAGGAATACCGCCTTGTGCCCCAGCGCCTCGCAGGCCTGGGCGATGCCGACGGAATTGAGGGCCGGGCCGTAGGCGGCTTCGGGGAAGAATGCGATGACCTTGCGTTCACTCATGGGTTGCTCTCCCGTTTGTTCTTGTCAGTCGATTGGATGGCAGTCAGTGAGTCAGCACGCGGCCATGCCGCGCATCCCAGCCCAGGCGCACCGGCATGCCGGCGGCAAGGCGCAGGAAGTCGTAGTCCGAGGACGGCACGCGGACGATCAGCGGCTTGCTCGACAGCGCCGTGTTCACATGCAGGTTGGTGTCCAGGCCGTGGTAGGCCACTTCGGCCACCTCGCCGTGGATCTGGTTGTCGGTGGCCGGTGTGGCGTCGGTGAGCACGCGAAGGCGTTCTGGGCGCAGCGCAAGGGTCACGCTCTCCGGGCTGGACTCGGCAGTGGTCTCGATGTTCAGCACCTGGTCGCCGGCCTGCAGGCGGTTGGTGCCCACGCGGCGGCCTTCGATCAGGTTGCTGACACCAATGAAGTCGGCGACGAAGCGGCTACCTGGGTTCTCGTACAGCTCGCTGGGGCTGCCGCACTGGCAGACCTTGCCGTCGCGCAGCACGGCCATGCGGTCGGACATGACCAGGGCTTCCTCCTGGTCGTGGGTGACCATGATGAAGGTGATGCCGCTCTCGTGCTGCAGGCGCTTGAGTTCCAGCTGCATCTTCTCGCGCAGTTTCTTGTCCAGCGCGCCAAGCGGTTCGTCCAGCAGCAGCACGCGCGGGCGCTTGACCAGAGCACGGGCCAGGGCGACGCGCTGGCGCTGGCCGCCGGAAAGCTGATCCGGCCGACGGTTGGCGAGCGGGCCGAGCTGCGCGGTGTCCAGCACTGCATCGACGCGCTGGCGGATCTCGGTGGCCGGCCGCTTCTCCATTTCCAGGCCGTAGGCGATGTTGCCGCGCACGGTCATGTTGGGGAACAGCGCATAGGACTGGAACATCAGGTTCAGCGGGCGCTTGTTCGGCGGCAGCGGCGAGATGTCCTGGCCATTGAGATAGATGGCGCCGGAGGATGGCGTCTCGAAGCCGGCGATCATGCGCATCAGGGTGGTCTTGCCGCAGCCGGAGGGGCCCAGCAGCGCGAAGAACTCGTTTTCGCGGATCGCCAGGGACACCTGGTCCACCGCCGTCAGGCCCTCGCCGTAGGATTTGCTCACCTGCTCCAGCACGAGCAGGTCGGATGACTTAGTCATGGGCTTTGGGCACCTTGTTCAGACGTTGGGAAGCGAACAGCGCGGTGAAGCTGACCAGCATCACCAGGGTGGCGAGGGCGTTGATTTCCGGGGTCACGCCGAAGCGGATCATCGAGTAGATCTGCATCGGCAGCGTGGTGGAGGCGCTGCCGGAGCCGGAGTTGAAGAAGGCGATGATGAATTCGTCCACCGACAGGGTGAATGCCAGCAGGCCGCCGGCCATCACGCCGGGGAAGATCGCCGGCAGCAGCACGCGGCGCGCGGTGGTGAACCAGCCGGCGCCCAGGTCGATGGAGGCTTCGAGGATCGAGTAGTCGAAGTGCTTGAGCCGCGTGCGCACCACCGCGCAGACGAAGGCGATGTTGAATACCACGTGGCTGAGGATGATCGAGTGCAGGCCCAGGCTCATCTTCAGCAGGTTGAAGAAGCTCAGCAGCGCGATGGCCAGGACGATGTCGGGGATGATCATCGGCGCCATCAGCAGGGTGTCGGCGAGGTTCGCTCCTTTCTTGCCAGGGTTGTTGCGGGCGCGCATCTCCACACCGAGAGCGAGCAGCGTGCCGAGCACGCAGGCAATGAAGGTCGAGGTCAGCGCGACGATCAGGGTGTTCAGCGCCGCATGCTGGATCGAGGCATTGGCCAGCAGCTTGGCGTACCACTTCAGCGAGGCGCCACCCCAGGCGGTGGGCAGGCCGCTGGCGTTGAACGACAGCAGGATCAGCACCAGGATCGGCACATAGAGGAAGGCGTACACCAGCCACAGGTGCGTACCGAGGGCGATACCGGACGAGTTACGCATGGCGTTCGCCCTCCGCGCCCTGGGCCCGGCGCGAAACCAGGGCCTGGATGAACAGCAGGAGCAGCATGATGCCGATCAGGAAGAAGCTCAGCGCCGCACCAAACGGCCAGTCGCGTGCGGTGAGGAACTGCGCGTAGATCAGGTTGCCGACCATCTGCACCTGCTTGCCGCCCAAGAGGTCGGCGGTAATGAAGTTGCCGATGGAGAGTACGAAGACGAACACCGCGCCGGCGGCGACGCCCGGCACCGACAGCGGCAGGATCACCCGGCGGAAGGTGGTCCAGCCGGAGGCGCCGAGGTCCCGCGAAGCTTCCCAGAGTTCGTTGTCGATACGCGACAGCGAGCTGTAGATGGCGAGGATGACGAAGGGGATGTAGTTGTAGACCAGCCCCAGCACCACGGTGGCGTCGGTGTAGAGCAGGCTGATCGGCTCACCGCTGTAACCGAGCAGGCTGAACAGGCGGTTGAGCAGGCCCTCGCGGTTGAGCAGCACGATCCAGGCGTAGGTGCGGATCAGGTAGTTGCTCCAGAACGGCAGCATCACCAGGAACAGGTACACCGCCTGACGGCGCGGCGTGGTGCGGGTGATGGCGTAGGCCGCCGGGTAGCCGATGAGCACCGCGAACAGCGTGGCAAGGCCGGCGATCTTCGCCGAGCGCAGGAGGATGTCGAGGTACAGCGGGTCCACCGCGCGGCGGTAGTTTTCCCAGGTGAATACGTAGTCGATGCCGCCATAGGCACCGCGCTCGAGGAAGCTGTAGACCAGCACCAGCAGGCACGGCAGCAGCAGGAACAGAGCCAGCCAGCCCAGACCGGGCGCGAGCAGCCAGGCCGACAGTTTTCGGTCGGCGGACAAAGCGGTCATGCGTAGTTCCCCCAACCCCGCTCAGGCGGGGTGCTTCAGGGTGATTAAATGCAGTGAACTTGTGGGGCGAGCGAGCTAGAGCGAGGCAAGGCGAGAACAAGCGTGGGCGCGGAGTTCAGGCCGCTAAATGAGCAAGCCCGCGCTTGTTCTCAACGCAGCATCGCCGACGCGCAGCCGGCCCTACTGTGCCGCCATGATTTCGGTTACGGCGCGGGTGTAGGCCTTCTGCGTCGAGCCCCCCACATCACGCAACTGCTGCTGCTTGACCAGCTCGGCCGGCGTGGTGGTGAGGTTCGGGTACTTGGCCAGCAGGTCCGGCTTGAGGGTCGCCATCGCCGCCTGGTTGGGCACCTTGTAGAGGATGTTCTCCGCGACCCAGGCGTGGTTCGCCGGTTCCAGCATGAAGTTGATGAAGCGGTAGGCGGCGTCGGGGTTCTTCGAGTTCTTCAGCACGACCATGGTGTCCACCCAGAGGTCAGAGCCTTCTTTGGGCACGACGAACTTGATCGACTCGTTGGCCTGGGTGCCGTAGTTGCACCAGCCGTCCCAGGCGTGGGCCATCAGCGCCTCACCCGAAGCCAGCTTGGAGTAAAAGGTGGTGTCGTCGAAGGACAGCAGGCGCTTCTTGGTGGCAATCAGTTGGTCGCGTACCGCGTTGATCTGGTCCGGGTTGCCGTCGTTCACCGACCAGCCGTTGGCGAGGAAGCCGGCACCGAGCAGCCACCGGTCGGTGGCGAGCATGGTGGTCTTGCCCTTGAGGGCGTCGGAGGGCTTGAGCAGGTCGCTCCAGCTCGAGGGCGCCGGGCTGACCTTGTCCGAGCGGTAGCAGATGCCGGTGGTGCCCCAGGTGTAAGGCACGGAGAAATGGTTGCCGACGTCGTACTCGAGCTTCTGCGCCTCGGGGTAGAGATTCTTCAGGTTCGGCACCTTGGCCGGATCGATCTCGGCGAGCAGGCCCTGCTTGTGCAGGATCTCGGCGAAGGGCGAGGACACGAATACCACGTCATAGCCTTCGCCGCCGGAGGCCATGAGCTTGCCCATGATCTCTTCGTTGGTGGCGTGGAGGGATTTGTCGGCTTCGAGCCCGGTGGCTTTCTGGAACTTCTCCAGATTGTCCGGGGCCATGTAGCCGTCCCAGATGGAGATCACCAGATCCTTGGCGCTGGCCGTGGTGGCGGACAGCGTGAGCGCGAGGGTTGCCCCTGCGTAGAGCATGGTCTTCAGCTTCATCTTGCGCACCTGACGATTGGTTGTTGTTGTGTCGACGGCAGCGGAACGAAAAGCGTACTACATGTCTTTTTTTCAAAATAAAAACCGAACCACTGGCGAAGTCAACCATTTCTTGCATTCTTGTTGGACCACCCACGCTGTGGCATAAGGGGCTCGCCCCGTGCCACGGGCCCGCTGGAGAGCATCGGCTTGAGCAACGTCACTGAGAAAAAACCGCGCACCAATCATCTGGAACTCGCCCGGCGCGTCATCGAGCACGCCCAGGACAGCGGGCTGGGCGAAGGCGACGCACTCTCGGAACAACAGCTGGCGCGCACCTTCGGCGTGTCACGCACGCTGATCCGCGCAGGGCTGGACCTGCTGCTGGAGCAGCAACTGGTGGCCCACGAACCGGGCAAGGGCTATCGCCTCACCGCCGACCCGTCCGCCCAGGTGCTCGGCCCCGCCCTGCCGCAGGCCGAGGAAGAAGCGCTGGCCGCTTCGGTGCTACGCGACCGGATGGCCGGGCGGTTGGGCAACAGCCTCAGCGCCAGCGAGTTGATGCGCCGCTACGACATCGGCCGCGCCGCTGCGCAGAAGGTGCTGGCGCAGCTGAGCGAGGACCAGGTTCTGGAGCGCGGCGCCGGGCAAAGCTGGTCGTTCCGTCCACTGCTGAACAACCTCGCGGCACTGGAAGACAGCCTGCGCTACCGCTTGGTCCTGGAGCCCGAAGCCCTGCTCGCCCCCGGCTTCGACCCCGACCTCGCGCGCCTCGCCCTGCTGCGCGGCGCCATGGAGGACCTGCTCGGCGCACCCATCGAACGCTTCGACGTGGCGCAGTTCCGTGAGCTGGACATCGGCTTCCACGAGCTGATCGCCCAGGGCTGCGGCAACCGCTTCATCGGCGACGCCCTGCTGCAGCACCAACGCCTGCGCCGCCTGCCCAACCTGCTGCCGATGGTCAGTGTGCACCGCCTGCAGGAAGCCCTGCGCGAGCATCTGCGGATCATCGAGCAGATCGAGCGCGGCCAGCTGGAAGTCGCCGCCGACCTGATGCGCCTGCACCTGCGACTGTCCTTCGCGCAGCGCCCGCAGACCGCCAACCGCGGGATTCCGCAGTCGTTCGCCGTGGGTCGTCGCTGATTATTTTCCTCTCACGGTGTTTTTTTTAACGAAAAAATGCAGTATCAGTTTCACGCAGTGCCCGTGAGCAACACCCGGATGTGCCCATGACGCAAAGAACAAGAACCATCGCCTTCTTCCCCGAGGCCAGCTTCGGCGCCGCGCTGAACTGCATCGGCATCGCCCAGGCCCTGCGCGAACTCGGCGCGCGCCCGGTGTTCATCTGCCATGCACACTTCCAGGGCATCTTCGCCGAGTACGGTTTCGCCGAGTACCCGCTGCAGCTGGACTCGCCGCTCTCCGCCGCCGACCACCAGCACTACTGGGAGCGTTTCATCGAGCGCAACGTGCCCTACTTCGACGAACCTCCCCTGGCGCAGATCGACAGCTATGTGGCGCCGGCCTGGGAAGCCATCATCGACACCGCCATCGAATCGGAAAAGCCGCTGCAGCAGTTGCTCGCCCGGCTCAAGCCCGACGCCATCGTGCTGGACAACGTGGTCAGTTTCCCGGCCATCGCCGCCGCCGGCTGCCCCTGGGTGCGCATGGTCTCCTGCGCGGAGACCGAGCTGCCGGACGCCGCCGTGCCGCCCTACCTGTCCGGCGCCAGCAGCCGCGATGCGCAGGCCTGCGAGCGCTACCGCGAACACTACCTGCGAGCGACGAAGCCGGCACACGAACGCTTTGCCCGCTTCCTCGCAGAGTGTGGCCACCCCGCTCTGCCCGCCGGCCAGTTCCTCGAGGATTCGCCCTGGCTCAACCTGCTGCTGTCGCCGACGCCGGTGCGCTACGAACGCAAGAAGCCGCTACCCACCGAGCGCTACCTGTACCTTGATGGCTGCGTGCGCAGCGAGGCGCCCTACATCCCGCCGCAGTTCCCACGGCATGACGACGCGCCGCTGATCTACGTGAGCTTCGGCAGCCTCGGCGCCGCGGACGTGGCGATGATGCGCAAGCTGATTGACGCCGTGGCGCAACTGCCCTACCGCTTCCTGATCAACGTCGGCGCCTACCGCGAGCACTACGACACGGTGCCCGACAACGTCTACCTCGACAGCTGGTACCCACAGCCGGCGGTGCTGCGCGAGTGCCAGCTGTTCATCCACCATGGCGGCAACAACAGCTTCTGCGAGGCGCTGTATTTCGGCCTGCCGTCGGTGATCATCCCCTACTGCTGGGACGGCCATGACAATGCCCGGCGCGCCGAGGAAGTGGGCGTCGCGCGCTACCTGCCGCGCTTCGAGAATCCGCTGGCGGCGCTGCCCGCCGCCCTCGGCGAACTGCTCGCCGACCGGGCGATGGCAAAACGCCTGAGCGCCGTGCGTGAACAGATGCAGGCCTCGCGCGGCACCGACGCGGCGGCAAGGGCAATCCTCGGTATCTGCACCGACTGAGGACCGATTGGCACCGTCGAGGTGTCTGCGATTGGCACTCGGCGACAGACCACTCTCTCCGTAAGCTGGGCTCCAGCCACCCTGGAGCCCGGCATGACCACCTTCGATGACCAGCCGACCCTGCTCGGCGACACCCTGCAACTGCGCCCGCTGCGTGCCGATGATTTCGAGGCGCTCTACGCTGCTGCCAACTCACCGGAAACCTGGGCCGGCCACCCGGCCACCGAGCGCCATCGCCGTGACGTCTTCGAGCCGTACTTCCGCTTCCTGGCGCAGGCCGGTGGCTGTCTGCTGATCCTCGACCGACACAGCGGCGAGACCATCGGCTGCTCGCGCTACTACCCGGTGCCGGACCAGCCGACCGATATCGGCATCGGCTTCACCTTCATCAACCACCGCTACTGGGGCGGCGCGACCAACCGTGAGCTGAAGACGCTGATGCTCGACCACGCCTTCCGGTATTTCGAGCGCGTATGGTTCCACATCGCGCCGAGCAATATCCGCTCGCAGAAAGGCACGGCAAAACTGGGCGCGACGCTGGCGTACCAGGCAGAACTAAACCTCTCAGGTACACCAGCGTCAGGGCTCTGCTACGAGCTGTCACGCGAACGCTGGGCAAGTGTCGCGGGAGCTGCCCCTGAGGTGTCTACCGCGTCCAGAGCGGATCGGTGGTGAAGGCAATGGTCAGCCAGCGGTTCGGACCTTCGCCACCGATGGCCTCGCCGATCTCGTCGCGCAATCTGTCCCATTCGGCCAGGGTCTGCGCCGGCCAGTTCGGCGGGACGATGAAGTACAGCTCGATCTGCTGCGCGCGCCCGACCTTGGCGACATAGGCCTGGTAGGCCACGAAGCCGTGCTGGGAGACAGTGGCCGCGGCCACCTCGTCGACGTGCTCCTTGAGCTCCGGCGGAGTGACCAGAAGGATGTCCTTGAACGCCTGGCGAATGGTCAGGAACGGAATCGGCAGGATCACCAGGCAGATCAGCGCCAGCACCGCCGGGTCGACATAGGGGCCAATGTGCGCGTAGCCGCTCACGGTGGCCAGGTCACCGACCAGGAACGCGATCAACAAGGCCAGGGAAATGCTTCCGGACATCACCCAGGACTTGGCGTCGAGGGCGACGAAGTCCGACCCGATACGCCGGTTGGCGCGGAACTGCACCGCCGCCAGGGCGAAGCAGACCAGCGTGGCGACTGCCGCATAGAGGATGGCGAAGCCGAACTCCAGCGCATGGCCGCCGCTGAGCAGACGGCCGATGGCGTTGATCAGCGCGTACAGCGTGACGCCGGATAACAGCGTGCCGTTGAGCGCAAGCACCATCGGCTCCAGGTGCCAGAAGCCCATGTTGAAGCGCTCGGCCAGGCGCCGGCTGGCGTCGCCCTCGGTGGTATGGCGGCGGATCAGCGTCGCCACCATCAGTGCCAGGCCGCTCATGCTGGCGTCCGCCAGCGAGTAGACACCATCGAAGACGATGGAAAAGGATCCCGAAAGCAGGCCGACGATAATCCCGAAACCGGCCAGCAGCAAGGTTACGATGATCGAAAGCCGCAGGATGCCCTGTTCTGTTTTCATGACTGGCGTGCTCCTCGCGCCTTGGTTGTTGCGCTGCCAATCCCAGGCCTGGATGGCCTGGGGGCTTCGCTGGGGGCGCGACTATAAGCGAGCGCCCTGGCCAAGGCCATTGGCGCCTGAGCAAAGTCACCGTGCACAGTCGCAAGCGCGGCCTGCCGGTCCGGGAGGCAAGCCGACGCGCTTGCCTCCCGCGCTCAGAACAACGCCAGCTCGTAGCTCAGGTACACACGGTTCTCGTCTACATTGCGACTGAACTCGGAGCGATAGGTCGCATTACGCCAGGTCAGCCCCAGCCCCTCCAACGGCCCGCCCTGCAACACGTATTTGATATCGCAATTGCGCTCCCATTCCCGGCTTCCGCCGCCAGTAGTGGGCTCGGCATCGTGGCCGCTGAAATAGCGTGCCATGAAACTCAGGCCGGGCAGACCAAGAGGCGCGAAATCATAGTCATAGCGCAGTTGCCAGGACGATTCTCCCGCCTCGGCGAAATCCCCGTACTGACCGAAGTCGACCAGATACGGATCAGTGCCGTCCAGGTAAGGGAAACCGCTGTCACCGTCCATCCGCTGATAGCCCACTCCGAAGGCATTGCCATTGTGCATCCGGTAAGTCAGCAGGCCACTGAATGCGCGGTTATCGATACGTCCGCCGCGCCCGGCGCCGGCATCGCGGCTGACGGCGAGTCGCAGATCGGCATCCAGGCTGTCGGCCCTCATCGGAGTACGGCCTTTCAGGCCAACGAAATGCTGGTCGTAGACGTCTTCCAGCTGGCCGTAGTGGTAGCTGCCGACCCAGTCCGCGGCGAATCGGTAGTCGACGCCCCCCAGGTAGAAATGGTCGGATCGCGCCGCCGCGGCGAAGCGGCGATTGCGGTTGAACAACGCCAGGTCGCTGGTTCCGGCTTCATTACGCTGGCTCACTTCATCCAGGCGCCCCAGATTGACGGTCAGGCCGCTCAGCTCGCTCGACGTCAGCAAGCCCCCTTGAAACACCTGCGGGAACAGTCGTCCGTAGTTGGGCTGAACCGTCGGCAACTTGGGTATGAGGGCTCCTAGCTTCATTTCCGTGCGCGACAGACGCAGCTTGGCAGTGGGGTCGAGCCGCGCATAGGAATCTGCTGCACGCCCGTCGTCCTGCACGGGCAGCAAGCCGGTACCGCTGCGCTCGGGGCTGGAGTCGAGCTTGACACCCAACTTGCCCAGCACGTCGATCCCGACGCCCCAGGTTCCGGCGGTGTAGCCCGAGCGGTAATCCAGAAGCAGCCCCTGAGCCCACTCCTCGCTCTTCGAGCGCCCGGCGCCGTCGCGGAAGTCGCGGTTCATGTAGAAATTTCGCATGCCCAGGCTGGCTTTGCCGTCTTCCAGGAAGCCGTCGGCCAGTGCCGGGCCGCAGCCGGCCGTCAGGGTGGCGAGAAGGAAAACAGTACCGTTGTTGTTCTTGTTCATGTGTTCTCCAAGCAGTTGGCGGGGCGCTGCTGCGCCCTTTCCTTTCAGGGTTTCAACAGTGCTCCAGGACCATGGCCACGCCCTGTCCGACGCCCACGCAGAGGCTGACCACCGCGTAACGCTGGTTGCGTTGCTGAAGGGTTCTGGCGGCGGTCAACGCGAGCCGGGCACCTGAGGCGCCGAGGGGATGACCCACGGCGATCGCGCCGCCATGGGGGTTGACGCGTGGGTCGTCGAAGGCCAGGCCCAGCGCTTTCAGACAGGCCAGCACCTGGGCGGCGAAGGCCTCGTTGATTTCGATCAGGTCGATGTCTTCCAGGCCCAGCCCGGCGCGCTGCAAGGCGCGAAGAATGGCCTGGTGCGTGCCGATGCCCATGATGCGCGGCTCCACGCCGACGCTGGCCGAAGACAGGATGCGCGCCAGCGGGCGAATGCCATGACGCTCGCCGACGGCACGATTGCCCAGCAGCACAACCGCCGCACCATCGTTGATGCCCGAGGCGTTGCCGGCACTGACGACACCACCGGGGAACAAGGCCGTCAGCCGGGCCAGCGCCGGCAGGTCGGACTGCGGCCGCGGGTGCTCGTCGTGGGCCACCGTCAGGGTCTCGCCCTTGCGCCTACCCGGAACCTCCACGGGCAGGATTTCCCCGGCGAAGAACCCCGCCTCCAGCGCGGCCTGGTAGCGGGCCTGGGAAGCAGCGGCAAAACGGTCCGTCGCCTCGCGCCCGATCCCCATCTCGCGGGCGAGGTTGTCGGCGGTCTCCGGCATGCTGTCGTTACCATAGCGTTCGACGATGCGAGGGTTGGCGAAGCGCGCGCCGATGGTGCTGTCGAATACGTTCACGGCGCGACTGAACGGGCTATCCGCCTTGCCCATGACGAAAGGCGCGCGGGACATGCTTTCCACGCCGCCGGCCAGGTACAACTCGCCTTCGCCGCAGGTAATCGCCCGAGCGGCATCGATCACGGCCGAAAGGCCGCTGGCGCACAGGCGGTTCAGCGTCTGCCCGGGCACCCGCCAGGGCAAGCCGGCCGCCAACACCGCGTGGCGAGCCAGGTTGCGGCTGTCCTCGCCGGCCTGATTGGTACAGCCGAGAATGACATCCTCCAGGTCATCACTGGAGAAGCCGGAGGTTTGCATGACGCGGGCCAGCAGCGTAGCGGCCAGGTCATCCGGACGCAGCCGCGACAGGGCACCGGCGTGGCGACCGAAGGGGCTGCGCAGGCCAGCATAGAGATAGGCATCGAGCATGGTGTGTGTCTCGTCAGGAAGGTCAAACCGGCAGTTGGGGCTCTGCCTGGCACAGGGAAAGGCCCAGCTGCGCACGGCGACGCAGCCAGGGGCTGGGCCGGTAGCGTGGGTCACCACTGAGAGCGTGCAGGCGTTCGAGGATGTGCAGCAGGCGCGCGGCACCGAGTTCGTCGCCCCAGGCGAGCGGGCCACGGGGATACCCCAGGCCCAGACGTACCGCCAGGTCGATATCAGCGGGTTCGGCAATGCCTTGCTGGGCGATGTCGCAGGCGAGATTGACGATCGAGGCCAGGCAGCGCTGGACGACGAAACCGGCACTGTCGCGGATCAGCGCCACCCGCCCGCCATCGCGAGAGAACA
The DNA here is from genome assembly GCF_057180225.1 of Pseudomonas sp. BB438. Lineage (NCBI taxonomy): Bacteria > Pseudomonadati > Pseudomonadota > Gammaproteobacteria > Pseudomonadales > Pseudomonadaceae > Pseudomonas > Pseudomonas sp. BB438. The sequence continues at coordinate 2,951,411 of NZ_CM170001.1, read as the reverse complement.
GTGCGCACGCGGCATCACGCGTGGCGTCGTCAGTGGCCGGCGTGAGCATCAGGCAGCGCAGGCGCTCCAGGTCAGCCATGACGTCCACGGCCACGACTCGCGCCGGGTCCACGGCAAAACGCTGCGCCGCGCTGCTGGCATCGTCACCCAGCGGCGCCAGCAGACACAGCGCTTCGGCGGAAGGCTGCTGGCCCTGCTCGACGTCCGCACCGAGGCCCTCGAGCAGGGCCAGCAGGCGCGCCCGGTCCTGCGCGTCGTCGGCACCCAGCCATATCGGCGGTGGGTTCTCGCAGGCCGGTGTTGCCGTACCTGCCGAATCGCTCCGCGGTTGCTCTTCGCGGTAGCAATAGAAGCCCTCCCCGCTCTTGCGCCCCAGGTGCCCGGCAGCCAGCATCTGGCGCAGCAGCGGGTGCGGACGGAAGCGCGGCTCCTCGTACCACTGGCGGTACACCGACTCCATCACCGGCACGCTGACGTCCAGGCCGATCAGGTCAAGCAACTCGAAGGGCCCCATGCGGAAACCGGCGCCCTCGCGCAGCACCGTGTCGATCACCTGGACACTCGCCACCCCCTCACCAAGGACACGCAACGCCTCGGTACCGAAGGCACGCCCTGCATGGTTGACGATGAAGCCGGGCGTATCCTTTGCGCGCACGGGCTGATGGCCGATGGCAGTCACCAGCGCCAGCAGGCGCTCCCCCACCTCGAGGCGGGTGGCCAAGCCATCGATCACCTCCACCAGGCGCATGCGCGGTACCGGATTGAAGAAGTGCAGCCCGGCAACGCGCCCTGGCTCGCGGCAGGCCGCGGCGATGGCAGTGATCGATAGCGAGGAGGTATTGCTGACGAGGAGGGTGTCGTCGGTGGCCAGTGCCTCCATCTGGCGGAACAGCGCCTGCTTGGCCTCCAGGTTCTCGACGATGGCCTCGACCATCAGCTGGCAGCCACGCAGTGCTGCCAGACTGTCCACGACCTGCAGATTCTGCAGCGTGCGCTGTATGGCCTCGGCACTCAGCTTGCCCTTGCGCACCAAGTTGCCGAGGTCGCTTTCCACCTGTTCCCTGGCCTGCTGTGCGGCGCCGGGGCGCAGGTCGAACAGCCGTGTGGCAAGACCGGCCTGAGCCATGACCTGGGCGATTCCGCGCCCCATGGCGCCGGCACCGACGATGCCGATACAGGTAATGTCCGATGTGCTCATTGGCCCAGGTACTCCGGCTTGCGCTTCTCCAGGAAGGCGCGCATGCCTTCCTTCTGGTCGCGGGAATCGAACAGCAACTGGAACGCCTTGCGCTCCAGCACCAGGGCTTGCTCCAGCGGCATGTCCATGCCCGCGAGTACGACCTCCTTGATCTGCGCCAGCGCCAGCGGCGGCATGCCGGCGATCAGCCCGGCCAACTCAAGGGCGCGCGGCAGCACCTGTTCGTCATCCACCACTTCGCTGACCAGCCCCATGGCCAGGGCTTCCGCCGCGCTGATCCGGCAACCGGTCAGCAACATGCGCAATGCCTGGTACTTGCCCACCGCCCGCAACAGACGCTGAGTCCCGCCGGCACCGGGCATCACGCCGACGCGGACTTCCGGCTGGGCGAAGCTGGCGGAGGTACCGGCGACGATGAGGTCGCAATGCATGGCCAGCTCGCAGCCACCGCCCAGGGCATAGCCGTTGACGGCAGCGATGATCGGCTTGCGGCAGGCGGAGATCGCCTGCCAGTGCCGCTCGACGTGACGTTGATAGACCTGCATCACCGACGCCTCGACTAATTCGCCGAGGTCGGCGCCCGCAGCGAAGGCCTCGGCATTCCCGGTCATCACGATTACCCGTGTCTCGGTGCACTCCTCCAGCTGTCGGAAATGCCGCGCAATTGATTCGCGCAGGCTCATGTCCAGCGCATTCAATTGGGCCGGTCGGTTCAGCCGCAGCAGCGCCACGCCCTCGCGCGGGCGTTCCAGCAGCAGCGTTTCTTCGGGGCGAACAGCCCCCTGGCTAGCGCTCATGGCGTTCTCCAAGACGAAGATTCGAAAGACGGCCACTGGCCGCCCGAAAGACTCAGCCGCGGACGATGCCGCGCTGGTAAAGGGCGGCGATGGTCTCGGACGTCAGCCCCAGCTCCTCCAGCACTGCGCGGGTGCTTTCGCCCAGCGCCGGGGGAGCGCTGCGATAGCTGGCCGGGGTGCGCGAGAGCTTCACCGGCGAGGCGATGCCGCGGTACTCGCCCATCTGCACCACCAGGCCGCGGTGCTTGGTATGCGGATGCTCGACAACACGGTCCACGGTGGCGACAGCGCCGCAGGGAACGCCTAGACGAATCAGGCGCTCAGCCAGTTCGGGTCCGTCGTGCGCCGCCAGGTGACCTTCCAGTGCGTGCTTGAGGGCCACACGATTGACCGAGCGCTGGCCGTTGTCGGCAAAGCGAGGGTCTTCGACCAGGTCGCTGGCGCCCAGGTACTCGCAGAGCTTCGCGAACTGCCGATCGTTGCCCACCGCGAGAAAGATCGGCTCGCCACCCGTGCAGTAGCTGTCGTAGGGAGCGATATTCGGGTGAGCGTTGCCGGTACGCTGCGGCGTACGCGCGGAAGCAAAGTAATTCGGCAGGTGCGGGTGCAGCAGCGAGACGCCACAGTCGTACAGGGCGATGTCCACCGACTGCCCTCTTCCGCTGCGTTCTCGCTCATGCAGGGCCAGCAGAATGCCGGCGATGGCGTTGAGCCCGGTAACCATGTCGACGATCGGCAAGCCGATACGCAATGGCCCCTCCTCGGCCTCACCGTTCACGCTCATCAACCCGGCCATGGCCTGGATGGCGGCGTCATAACCGGGCAGCCCGCCGAGTGGACCATCAGCACCGAAGCCCGACACCGCACAATGGATCAACCGCGGGAAGCGGTGGCTCAGAACCTCCGCGTAGTCGATGCCCCAGCGTGCCAGGGTGCCGGGCTTGAAATTCTCGATCAGCACGTCGGCACCTTCCAGCAGCTGCAGCAGCAGCTCGATGCCTTCCGGCTTGGACAGATCGACGGCGATCCCTTTCTTGTTGCGATTGACGCCGCGGAAATAGGCCGCCGTGTCGCCCTCGAAGGGCGGCCCCCAGCCGCGCGTCTCGTCGCCGCCGAGGGGTTCCAGCTTGATGACGTCTGCGCCGTGATCGGCCAGGGCCTGGGAGCAATAGGGGCCGCCCAGCACACGGCTGAGGTCGATGACGTTCAGGCCACGCAGGGCACCGGTGTCGTGGTTCATGGCAACTCTCTTGTCGATTCTTGTCAGTTGCGAAAGATCAGGCCGGCAGCAGCTGCATGGCGTCGTCCAGGCCCAGCTCGCTCTCGTCGAGCAGGCGGGCCAGTACCGCCGCTTCGCCCGTCCAGTCCTGCAGACCCAGCGGATCGCGCGGCAGCAGTTTGTTCCGCAGCACCAGGTGGGCCAGCGCCAGACGACGCTGATCGCGGGCCTGGCGGCCCGCTTCCCAGGCCATGAAGATGGCGCTGGTGATGTGGTAGAGCCCGCTGCCTGCCTGACGCACCTGTTCGTCCTGGCGCGCCTCGGCCACTTCCGCCATGAGCGCCACGCTGCGCGCGAGCAACGCGTCGAAACGGGCACGGCTGTCATCCGGCAGGTTGCTCTCCGCCAGCAGACCACGCAGGTATTGATGCAACGGCTCCAGCGCCTGCTCGCGCGTCACGGCGCGGGCGATATCCAGCGCGACGATGTTGCTGGTGCCCTCCCAGATCGACCCCAGGTGTGCGTCGCGAACCAGGCGTGCGTCACTCCACTCCTCGATGTAGCCCACCCCGCCACGCACTTCCATGGCATCACCGGTGACACGTCGTGCATCACGGCAGGCGCGGAACTTGATGAGCGGGGTCAGGATCCGCACGCACTTCTGTGCCGCAGCGTCGCCGGCATCCGCGCGCGGCAGCAAGGTGGCGATCTGCATGAACATGGAGCGCGCCTGCTCGGCGGGCAGCATCATCTTCAGCAACTGCTTCTGCATCAGCGGCATGTCGACCAGGTGCTTGCCAAAGGCACGACGGTGGCGGGCGATAAACAGCGCCTCGCTCAGGGCCCGACGCATCAGACCCGCGGCGCGGACGCCATTGGAGAGACGCGACATGTTGACCATGTCCGCCATCTGCTGGAAGCCACGACCGACCTCCCCGATCAGGTAGGCCGTGGCACCTTCCAGGCAGATTTCGCCGCTGGCCATGGAGCGGGTGCCCAGCTTGTCCTTCAGGCGCATGATCCGGTAGGCGTTGCGCGAACCGTCAGGTCGATGCTTGGGCAGCAGGAACAGAGTCACGCCCTTCATGCCTTCAGGCGCGTCCTCGGGACGGGCCAGGACCATCGCCAGGTCGGCATCGGGGTTGGAGCAGAACCATTTGTCACCGTAGAGCTTCCACTCGCCCTGCTCCTGTCGCGCGACCGTGCGGGTGCGGGCCACGTCGGAACCGGCGGCCTGCTCGGTCATGAACATCGCGCCCTGGTACAGGCTGTCGAAGTCCTGCGAGGCCAGCGACGGCAGGTAGCGCGCCACCAGTTCGGGGGCTCCGAACTTGCGCAGGGTGCGGGTCAGCGAGTCGGTCATGCTGACCGGGCAGCAGAGGCCGAACTCGGCCTGCACGAACAGGTAGGTGAGCGCGTACTTCACCAACGGCAGCGCGCCGTCGGGACGATGGCTCATGGACGCCAGGCCCAGCTCCGAGTAGGCCACGCGCTCGAGGGCTACGTAGTCCGGATGCTTGAGAATGCTCTGCAGGTCCTCGCCACGACGGGTGCGAGGCGCCAGCACGGGCGGGTTCTTGTCCGCCGAGAGCGCCAGCACGTCCAGTTCATCGCCAGCCCGTGCACCGAGCCCTTCGAGCGTCGGTTGCCACTGCGCCAGTACCTCCGGCGGCAGGTAAACCTCCAGCAGGCGGCGCAGTGACGGGTCGCAGGCATACAGGTTCATGCCACGACTATCGGGAATGTTCAGGGCGTCTTCGGGGCGTATATCGGGCATCACGGTCATGGCGCGTCTCCGGGTCTTGTTGTGGGACCGAGACTAGGAGCACGCGACGATAAGTATCCAATACAATAAAAAACATCCACGATAAGAAAAACAAATCGTAGAACCCGGATGCCTTGTCATGGACCTCAAGCAACTGCGCTACTTCATCGCCGTCGCCGAAGAGCTGCATTTCGGCCGCGCCGCCGCGCGCCTGTTCATCTCCCAGCCGGCATTGAGCTTCGACATCAAGAAGCTCGAGGAACAACTGGGCATCCAGTTGCTGGTGCGCAACAACAAGTCGGTGAAGCTGACCAACGCCGGCCAGGTCTTGCTCGACGAGGCGCGCAGCCTGCTCCTGCAGGCCGAGAAGGTTAAACGCCTGACACAGCTTTCAGCCGAGGGCGCGGTCGGTCAGTTGCGCGTGGGCTTCGTCAATTCCATGCTCTACCGCGGCCTGCCGAGGGCCATGGCGCGTTTCGAGGCGCAGCACCCGAACATGGAGGTGCTGCTGATGGAGATGAACACCTCGGAGCAGGCACTCGCGCTGCAGCGTGGGCAGATCGACATCGGCTTCGTGCACTGGGCCAAACTGCCTGCGGAAATCGTCTCGGAGTGCCTGGTCGCAGATCCCTTTCTCTGCTGCCTGCCGGCCGGGCACCGCCTGGCCGGACAGACGAGCCTCTACCTCGCCGAGTTGCGCGAAGAGGCATTCATCCTGTTTCCGCGCAGCCTGTCGCCGCACTATCACGACCTGATCATCGCCCGCTGCGTGGATGCCGGTTTCAGCCCCTACATTCGGCACGAGGCACGCCTGTGGCAGACGATCGCCGCCATGGTCGGCCTGGGCATGGGCGTCGCCCTGCTCCCCGAAACGCTGTGCCTGGCGTGGAAGAACGAGGTGCGATACCTGGAAATCCAGCAATCCGGCGCGCGATCGGAAATCCACGCCATCCTCGCCGCACAGGACGCACCGCAAGCCGCACAGAGCTTCCTCGCCACGCTCAAGACCTGCCTGCAGGAGATGGAGTCCGGGGTCGATATGGAATCGCTTATCACACCATAAGATTAAAAAACTATTGATCCTCAGGGTCCCCGAATAGACTCCGAGCCAACCCGGGCCAATACCGAAACACGCCAGACTCTACCTCGTCTCATCTCCTGGATGGGCGCGAGCCGGGCCTGCGCGTCGACGACAAAAACAATAAGCAGGATTTGCCCATGCCACGCACGACTCCTCCCGCGGACGCCGATCTGCACCGGAAGGCCCGCAAGGCCGGTATCGCCTCCTTCATCGGTACCACCATCGAGTGGTACGACTTCTACATCTACGGCCTGGCCGCCGCCCTGGTGTTCGGCAAGGTGTTCTTCCCGGCCGACATGGACCCGGGACTCGCCACGCTGCTGTCCTTCGTCACCCTCTGGTCCGGGTTCATCGCCCGCCCGTTGGGCGGAATCATCTTCGGCCATCTGGGGGACCGCATCGGCCGCAAGACCACGCTGGTGATCACCCTGATCATGATGGGCATCGCGACGACATGCATCGGACTGCTGCCGGTCTACGCACAGATCGGCGTGTGGGCTCCCATCGGCCTCGTGCTGTTGAGGGTGATCCAGGGCATCGCCGTGGGCGGTGAATGGGGCGGCGCGATTCTCATCGCCAGCGAAAGCGCCCCGAAGGGCAAGGGCATCCTCTATGCCGCGTTTGCGCAGCAGGGCTCGCCCACCGGCAACCTGCTGGCGACGCTGGTGTTCTTCGCGCTGAGCAGCCTGCCCACGCCAGATTTCATCCTCTGGGGCTGGCGCATACCCTTCCTGATCTCCGCGGCGCTGGTCATCGTCGGCATGGTCATCCGCCTCAAGCTGGAGGAGTCGGAGGACATGAAGCGAGTGCTGCAGCAGAAGAAGACCGTCAAGCTGCCCCTGGTGGAAGTGCTGCGTGATCACTGGCTGATCGTACTGCTCGGCGCCGGGGTGCTGCCGATCATCCACGTCACCTACTTCAAGAGCACCTTTGCACTGTCCTGGGCGACCAAGACGCTCGGCTACGGCCAGGGCGCGTTCCTCAGCATCATCGTCATCGCCCTGATCGTGCAGTTCATCAGCCAGCCCATCGGCGCACTGCTGACGTCGCGCATCGACATGCGAAAAGCCGTCTGCCTGATGGTGTTGCCCGAGTTCATCCTGATGCCGGCGATGTTCTTCGCGATTGAAACCAAGATCTACTGGATCGCTGCCGCCGGAATGTGTCTGGCAACCATTCCGCATGCCATGTTCTACGGCGCGGTTGGGGGAATCCTCGCCAGGGCATTCCCCACACGGGTGCGATACACCGGACTGTCGCTGGCGTACCAGTTGTGCTCCCTGCTCGTTGGAGGCGGCACCCCCGTCCTGGCTCAGTGGATCCTCAACAGTAGCGGCAGCATCGTCGGCGTGGCCATCGCCTCCGCCCTGTACGCCCTGGTCTCACTGGCCTGCACCCTCGCCCTGCTCCGGATTACCGGACACAAGGCCAGCGAGCTCTCGACGGCGGAGTACCAGGACCAGCAACAGGCCGAGCACAGCACGACCGCAAACACGGTTTCACCACGCCCCGCGAGAAGCGCCGTGCAAAGCGGCACCGGCACCGGCGCCCTCAGCGTCAAATGAAGGCCTGATCTACTGGGCAGGCTCCCTATGGACACATCCTGAACCGGATGGGTTCGCAGGGACCGGCTCGCCAAGGCTGCCAGGTGCTCACCCAGCGAATACCCGGGCCAATGCTTCAGGGAAGCGTGCTCGTCCGGGCGAGCGATCGCTTCCGATAGGCAGGCGTCACTCACTCTGGACGTTGTTAACCGCAGGCTTATGGATGATATCGGCCAGCAGAACCAACGCACCCACGGTAATCGCGATGTCGGCGAGGTTGAAGATGGGGAACTTGTGCTCCTGCCAGTGAAGGAGCACAAAGTCGATGACGTAGCCGAAGCTGACGCGATCGATGAGGTTGCCCGCCGCGCCCGCCAGGATCAGCGTCAAGGCAGCCGTCGCCCGGTAATCGCGCACAGGGCGGCTGACGAGACGACAGAACACCACCGCGATGGTCGCGATGGCGAATCCCGCGAACAGGGCCACCTGCCATCCGCCGGCATCATTGAGCATGCCGAACGCCGCACCCAGGTTGTAGGACAGCTCGAGATCGAAGAACGGCAGCACCGAGACAGTGGCGCCATCGCGCAAGAACAGGTTCGCGGCATATTTGCTGCCTTGATCGACCAGAATCAACAGCACGGCCGACGCGAGAAACAGGGATCGGGAAAGGGCTTCACGGATCAACTTCAACATCCTGGTCAGGTGGGGATGGCCAGTCACGATTGAACCGGCACGCCCCTCGGACACTGCCTGCGGGAGGTCGTTCCCTGGCAGGCGCGTGTTGGTCCACACGCCATGCGTCCACACACAGCGGCCGTCATCCTCCCCTTACCACCTGGCCATCCCGCACCACCGCAGCGGCCTTGCGGTGGAAACCCGAGGGCAGCGACGTGGCCTGCCTGGCGGAGCTCCAGACACAGGCCCGCAAGCTCCATCCGGCCAGGAGCCGTCGAGTGCTCCTGGCAACCGGCCAATAACGCGGGGCGCGATCAGGTTGCGCAGCCCTGCACCGTGCGTCGGGAACCAGAGCCCCCAGAGACCCGCCCCCGCCATGGCGGAGGCGGGTCTGCACGCACTACGAATCGGACTGTCCCGCCAGCGCCAGGTTGGCCAGCAGGCTGTCCTGCGGCGGGCGCTGAAGAAAGTAACCATGCAGGCCACTGAAGATCGCCTCGGCCAACTGTTTCTGGTGCCGGGCGTCGTGCAGCCGGCGGCAATCGGCATCGTTGGAAATGAAACCGGTCTCGACCAGGATCGAGGGAATATCCGGCGACTTGAGCACCGCGAATCCAGCCTGGTCCACACGTTGCTGATGCAACTGCGTGATACTTCCGAGGCTGCGCAGAACGCTGTGTCCCAGGTCCAGGCTGGAGGCGATGGTGGCGTTGATCGACATGTCGAGGATCACGCCGGCCAGCGCGGGGTCCTTTCCCTTGAGTGGGAGATTGCTGGACGTGCCGATCAGATCGGCGCCGTTCTCGCGCTCGGCCATGAAGCGCGCCAGCGTCGAACTGGCACCGTGCTCGGACAGGGCATACACCGACGCCCCGGAAGCCGAACGACGCGGCGCCGCATCCGCGTGTACCGAGACGAACATGTCCGCATTGCAGCGCCGAGCCACATCGACCCGCTGCCGCAGCGGAATGAACACATCCACGTTGCGCACCAGCCGCGCCTTGAAGCCCGGCTGGCGATCGATGCGACGTGCCAGGTTCTGCGCGATCAGCAGCGCGACGTCCTTCTCTCGCTCTCCCTTCGAGCCAAGGGCGCCGGGGTCCTTTCCGCCGTGGCCGGCATCGACCACCACCACGATGTCGCGCCCGCCGTGCGGGGTTTTCTGCACAGCGCCGATCGCCGCGGCCCGGGCCGTCCTGGCTCGGAGATCGAGCACCAGTCGGTGTCCCTTCCCGCCCTCCGGTGCCAGGGCGAACGCGTTGACGCCCACCGGCTCGGCCACATCGAGCACCAGCCGAAGACCTGCGCCCTGAGTGCCACGGCGTATGCCCTTGAGCAAACCGGTTGGCAGCTTCAGTTGGTCCAGGTCCGAGCCGGCGTGTGCACCGTCCAGGTCGACGACCAGCCGTTCCGGCGCCGCTAGCGCGAAGGTACGAAAGTGGAACGGGCCATCCAGGTCGAGTACCAGCCGCAAGCCCTCGGACGACTGGAACACCCGCGCGTCGAGCACGCGTGCTCCGGCAAAGGCCGCAAGGGAAGGCAGCCAGGCGGCGCTGGCCAGCAGGCTCTGAAGCAATCGACGTCTGTTCATCTGGGAGTGGTTGCAACGAAAGGCAGGAGAAATTATGTTACTTTATAACATCTCAAGTACTCAATGAGATCCCACCGACCGCGCAACCCAACCCGACTGCGACTCCGCCCGCCCATACGCTGGAAACTCACATGATCCATTGCCAATCCCTGCAGTGGGGCCCTCCCCGGCTGCCACTGACGCCGCCGCTGGACCTGAAGCTGGACACCGGAAGCCTGACCGCGTTGATCGGCGCCAATGGCTGCGGGAAAAGCAGCCTGCTGAAGGTACTCGCCGGCCTGCAGAAGCCGCTGGCAGGGAAGCTGAAGCTCGACGTCCGCCCCCGGCAGATTGGCTACCTCGTGCAGCAGCAGGCCCTCGACCGGCAATTCCCGATCAACCTCGGCGAGCTGGTTGCCGCCGGCTTCTGGAACTGCTCGCTGGACGCCGCAGGACGCCGGGAAAAACTGCGCGAGACGCTCTCCCTCTGGCACCTGGAAGGACTGGAACATCACCCGCTGGCCGCGCTCTCCGGAGGACAGCTGCAACGCGCCTTGCTGGCGCGCCTGAGCCTGCTGGACGCTCCCCTGCTGCTGCTGGATGAGCCCGATGCCTGCCTCGACGAGAACAGCCAGGAACTGCTCTGGCAGCAGATTCACCACTGGCAGCGGGAAGGCCGCACGCTGGTACTGGTCTGCCATGACCTGGCGACGGTGCGTGCACGCGTGCCCGACAGCCTGCGCATTGCCGCCGACGGCTGCCGCTACGGTCCCAGCCGGGAACTGATCGTTCAGCGCAAACTGGCGCAGGAGGCATGATGGCCCTGCACGCCCTCTGGCAGCCCTTCGTCGAATTCGCCTTCATGCGCAGGGCTCTCCTGGGGGGAATCGCCCTGGCCCTGAGCGCGGCGCCGCTGGGGGTGTTCCTGATCCTCCGGCGGATGAGCCTGATCGGTGACGCCATCGCCCACGGAATTCTTCCGGGGGCTGCGATCGGGTTCTGGCTGGCGGGGCTTTCGCTGCCCGCGCTCACCGTTGGCGGTCTCGGTGCGGGGCTCGCGGTTGCCGGCCTGGCGGCCTGGGTGACGCGCCATACCGGGCTGCGGGAAGACGCCAGCCTCGCCGCGGTCTACCCCATCTCGCTGGCCAGCGGCGTCCTGCTGCTCGGGCTCGCCGGCAAACGCCTGAACCTCCTGGAGCTCTTGTTCGGCTCCGCACTGGCCGTGGACCGAACGACACTGCTGGGCATGCTCGGGGTTGCCGCACTGAGCCTCGGCGTCCTCGCGCTGATCTATCGCAGCCTCCTGCTGGACAGCCTCGACCCGCTGTTCCTGCGCAGCGTCAGCCGACTCGGCCCCTTCGCCCATGGAATCTTCCTGGGCGTGGTGGTGCTCAATCTGGTGATCGGTTTCCAGGCCATCGGCGCCCTGATGATGGTCGGCCTGATGATGCTTCCGGCGGCGGCCGCCCGCTTCTGGAGTCGCCGCCTGCCGATCCTGCTCGTGCTGGCTTCCGCCCTCGGAGCATCGGCGGTCTGGCTGGGCCTGGCGGCGTCCTACGCCTGGTCGCTACCCAGCGGCCCGGCCATCGTCGTGCTCGCCGGGCTGTTCTACCTGCTCTCCGTCCTGTTCGGCCCGGTGCATGGACTGCTGCGCCGTGGGCTGCTTCCCATCCCGCAATGAACCAACCATCCCCCTACCCCATCCCAAGGAACGAAGTGCCATGCGCATCCTGATCCTGCTGTGTGCGTTCTGCTTGCCCCTCTCGCTGTCGGCCGCTGAAAAGCTCAAGGTGGTCACCAGCTTCAGCATCCTCGCCGACATCACCCGTCATATCGGCGGCGAGCATATCCAGCTGACCAACATGGTCGGCCCGGACAGCGATGCCCACACCTACGAAACCACCCCGGACGATGCCCGTGCGGTGCGCGCCGCCCAGCTGGTAATCGAGAACGGCCTGGGCTTCGAACCCTGGCTCGATCGCCTGGTGAAGAGCACCGAAAGCCGCGCCCTGGTGATTCAGGCCAGCGCCGGCGTGATCCCCCGCAGCCTTGAGGAAGACGGCCAGACCATTCCCGACCCGCACGCCTGGAACAACCTGGCGAACGCCGACCTCTACGTCAGGAACATCACCAACGCCTTGAAGAAGCTCGACCCGGCCAACGCCGCCGAGTACCAGCAGAATGCGGCGGCCTACCTGGCGCAGGCGCACGACCTGCTCGACTACGCCAAGGAAAAACTCGGCAAGCTCCCCGCCGACCATCGCAGCCTGGTGACCTCGCACGACGCCTTCGGCTACCTCGGCCAGGCCTACGGCCTTGAATTGCTGGCGCCGCAGGGACTCTCCACCGAGCGTGAGGCCTCGGCGTCGGATGTCGCGGCGCTGATTCGGCAAATCCGCGAGCAGCACATCCGTGCGGTGTTCGTGGAGAACATCAAGGACCCGAGACTGATGCAGCAGATCGCCGAGGAAAGCGGCGCCAGAATCGGCGGCACCCTGCACTCCGACGCGCTTGCCAGTGATGGCCCGGCCAGCACTTACCTGGGGCTGTATCGCGACAACGTGGACACGCTCTACAACGCATTGATCGGAACGCCGTGATCGAACGGCCGGCACTCCCGCCCCGCCGCTGAAGCACAGCGACGGGGGCTTGATCACGGCGGCTGCCGATAGGGCAAAGTCCCGAGCGAATCCGGTTCAACGGGCCGATCAGGTCGGAGTCGGCCCCTCGCTCCCGGCCGCGTCAGGTCATCAGAACGCAACCTGGCCCGACATGCAGTGCTGAACGGCTCCGCCAACCCAGATGATTCCGTCGACGCTTTCGATGTGCAGCCGACCGCGGCGTCCTATGGCAGTGCCCTGGCTGGCGGTGTACCGGCAGCTCAAGGAGCCTGAGCCGATCAGCCACTGAGCAAGACCCGCGTTGAGGCTTCCCGTGACGGCGTCTTCGTTGCATTCCTCGCCCATGAAGGCTCTGACTTCCACGTCGGCTTCGGCCTCCGCGCCACCCCACGGCGCGATGACGCCGACATTCAGTCCTTGCAGCAAGGCGTAGTCGGGCGTGATCCCCAGCACCTCGTCGCGGCTGGCCAGCAACACGCCTGCCCAGCCGGGGCCGTTGTCCACCCATTGGCAGGCCTGGACCTGACCGGCAGCGAGGCCGAGTCCCTGCTCGATCACTTTCAGCGTCCTGGCATCCAGCGGGCCGCTGCGCAGGAGTGGCGGAGCGGAGAAAGCCAGCCGTTCGCCGTGCCTGCGTACACGGATCAAGCCCGCCGCGCACTCCTGAATGATCTCCGCGTGCTCGAGGTTGTCCTGCTGGGCCAGCCACACCTTGCAGCTTCCCAGGGTCGGATGACCAGCGAACGGCAGCTCCCGTAGCGGTGTGAAGATGCGCACGCGGTAGTGCGCGTCCGGCGATTGGGGCTTCAACAGGAAGGTGGTCTCGCTGAGTTGCGTCCAGCGGGCGAATGCCTGCATCTGCTCGGTTGTCAGCGCATCGGCATCCACCACCACCGCCAGCGCGTTACCGCCGTAGCGGTGTTCGGCGAAGACATCGACCTGTTCGAACTGCAGAGAGAGCGGCATGGAATGTCCTTGATAGAGATCGACGGAGCGCGGCCGACCGGGCGGCGAGACTAATCGCTACGCACGCGTATGGAAAGCATGTCCGGAAGCACGCAGCCCACACGGGCCGCCACGTCAGGCTCTGCGCAGCGGCACTTCCTGCAGCAGCCAGGACAGCGCGAAGGCCACGCCGCTGACCAGGCACGCCACCAGGAACACCCAGTGCATCGAGCCGGAGAAGGCCTCCAGGTAAACCTGCTGCAGCGCAGCGGGCAAGGCGTGTACGTCGGCCGGGGACAGGTTGGCCGGCGATCCCGCGCTGGCCGGGAAGCTGCTGGTGAGTCGGCTCACCAGCGCATGCGAGAACAACGCGCCGAACACCGAGACGCCGATGGAGCCGCCGATGGAGCGGAACAGGGTCGCACCGGAAGTAGCCACCCCCATGTGACGGAACTCGACGCTGTTCTGCACCGCCAGGATCAGCACCTGCATCACCATGCCCAGCCCTGCGCCCAGCAAGGCCATGTAGAGATTCATCTGGAGCATGGACGACTGCAGGTCGAGACGACTCAGCAGCGCCAGGGCGATGACCTGCAGCAGGGTGCCGAGGATCGGAAATACCCGGTAGCGTCCCCACCGGCTGATCAGCCGGCCGGTGATCGCCGACACCACCAGCATCGCCCCCATCAGCGGCAGCATCTGCAGGCCTGCGCTGGTCGGCGTGGCGTCCTTGACCACCTGCATGTAGAGCGGCAGGAAGGTCACCGAGCCGAACAGCGAGACCCCCACGGTGAACCCGATCAGCCCGGCGAGCACGAAGGTGCGGTGGCGGAACAGGTGCAGCGGCATGATCGGTTCGGCAGCGACACGCTGCTCGGCGACGAATCCGATCACGCCAACGATGGCGAAGAGCGACAGGCACAGGATATCGATCGACGTCCACTTCAGCGTGCTGCCGCCCAGGCTGGTGATCAGCACCAGCGAGGCGAGCGCCAGGGTCAGGAAGAAGGCACCGAAATAGTCGATGACATGCTTCACCCGGGCGACATGGGGCCGGAACGCACTGCCGATCACCAGCAACGCGAGAACGCCCAGCGGCAGGTTGATGTAGAAGATCCAGCGCCAGGACAGATGCTCGACCAGGAAGCCTCCCACCAGCGGACCGACAACCGTGGCAAGGCCGAATACACCGCCGAAGAGCCCCTGATAACGCCCGCGCTCGGCCGGCGGAATGACGTCGCCGATGGCCGCCATCGCCACCACCATCAGACCGCCGCCACCCAGCCCCTGAAGGGCGCGCAGGAGGATCAGCTGGGTCATGTTCTGGGCCAGGCCGCACAGCGCCGAGCCGATCAGGAACAGCACGATGGCCGTCTGCAGCACCAGCTTGCGGCCATGCAGGTCGCCGAACTTCCCGTACAGCGGCACCACGACGGTGGATGCCAGCAGGTAGGCGGTCACCACCCAGGAGAGCAGGTGCAGGCCGCCCAGTTCACCGACGATCGTCGGCAGTGCGGTGGACACGATGGTCTGGTCCAGCGCCGCGAGGAACATCACCAGCAGCAGCGCCGCCAGCAACAGCGGAATCGAGGGACGGTTCGTCCCGGCGTCGATGTCGGGAGTCGAGCGCGTGGACAGGGTTTGATCGGAAGCCGATTGCATGGGGCTGACCTGATGAGAGGGGGACATCGTTGGGCAGGAATCGAGCCGGACTCAGGAGTCCGCAGCGGCGGCGCGCTGCCGGTACTGCCGGCCCACTTCCTGCAGGCCCGCCAGCGTGAAGCTGTACAACTGGGTGGAGACCACATCACCGGGCATCTCGAGGATGTCCCGCAGCGCGCCGTGGCCGCCGCGCGGGCCGATCAGCAGCATGGCCCAGGGCGCGGTCACGCTGAGGATGCACGGGATCAGGGAGCGATCGTCGGGGGGTATCCCGGTGATCTCGCTGAACAGTTGCTTGAGCAGCGTCAGCTTCAGCGCCTTCTGCGGATGCAGCACCTCCTGGCCATGGCTGCTGGGCGCCAACGCCTCGGCCGCCAGCACCCGCAGATGCCAACTTTCTCGCCCGCGCGCAGCCTTGCGCACGACCAGTTCGGTCAGCGCGCGCAACTTCTCCGGCGCCGCCTGCTCGTCCTGAACGATTCGCTGCAGGTCGGCGATGTCGAGAAAGCGCCGCCGGGCCTCGCCCAGCACTGCCTGGTAGAGACCGTTCCGGCTACCGAAGTGGTAATTGATCGAAGCGAGGTCGACATCGGCCTTGGCAGCCACGGCCTTGTTGCTGGTTTCAGCGAAGCCGAGGGTGGCGAAAAGCTCGCCAGCGGCTTCGAGGATACGAATACGGGTCGCTTCGCCGTCTTTCCGGGGTTCGCGGGAGGACATGGCTTCTCCTGAGCGCAAGCACACTGCGCACAAGCCTGAGGCAAGCCAAGTCTAAATTCAATTTAACTTTAGACTTGCCGACGAGCTGCGCTGGTAGTGAGGGGCGGCACAGCGATACAGAAATCTCCGCCCGCGAGCGGCCCGACGCCGCGGAAGCCCGAATCAGCCGCCCTTGAGCCCAGGGGCGTCACCTTCATTGCGAGGACCGAATTGCCCCCAAGCAGGGGCGCGATCAGGCGCCGGGGTTCGATGGGCAGGACCTGAACCCAGTCGTGGAGCCCCCATCAGCGCCTGGCTGCTGGCAACCTTCACTGGCCCGAAGACTCGGCCGCCATACCACTGCGCGCCCTGGGGAGGCGAACGCGCCACATACCCGACCAGACCCCATCGCGGAGGAGCAGACCATGCACCAACCCGGCGGCAGCGTGCGCAAGGATCAACACGAAGAGACCGTAGGCGATCCACGTGTGAGCGCAACGAAGCAGGCCGTAGAGCTCCGGGTCGACATCGAGCGGCGACCACACGCGCCATCCCAGCACGCGCAGCGGAAAGTCCGCGGCGCCCTGCATGGCCCATCCCACCAGGGGCTGCGCCAGCAACAGGGTGTACAGCGCGACGTGCATCAGTCCCGCCAGGTGGCGTTGCAAGGGTCTGACAGAAATCGGCAAGGCAGGCCGCGCCGTGGCGATGCGCACGAGCAGGCGGACGGGAAGGAGCACCAGCAAGGCCAACCCAAGCTGCTTGTGCCACGCCACCAGATGAGGCTGGTTGCTGCCCACGCTGGCGACCATGGCGACGCCGATGAACAACAGGGCTATCACCAGCAACGCCATCAGGCCGTGCAGCAGGCGAAGGAGCGGATGGTAGGAGTCGGCAGGTGCTTTCACGGATGAGCTCCCGGGTTTTGGCTGGAAGGCTGTCCTTCAAAGGTCCGGCGCCGGTAGGACTGCGCATAGGCGGATGAGCGCGCGCGCAGAATGGCGTCGTCGCTGGGCTCCACGCCATCGGGCAGAACCAGCGGGTCGAAATTGAAGCCGTAGCAGTCGCCGTCGAGCTGGGCTTGCGCCCTCTCCAGCACGAGAGTGCCCGCCTCGACCTGCGGACGCTGGCCGGGCCAGGCCCGGGTGGGATCGTTCACTGCATCGCCGCTGCCCGCCAGGACGAACCGCCACGCCCAGCGCAGCGGGCCGGATTTCAGGCGTTGGAGCAGGTCCTGCTGCAAGGCGTCGTCGGGCACGCCCTGTGGGTTCAGTGGCGTAGCGGCCAGTTGCGGCACCATCGACCAGCGGACCGCCTGGCGCTGACCGTTCGCATCGATCAGAACAAAGGCATTGATGCTGTTGTAGGCCGTACTGGCGAAGCTGTCGCTTGGCCGGTAGGACGCCGCCCAGGCGCGGAACTCGGCGCTCTCGGGGTGCGCATCGAAGAACGCCTTGATCCGCGCGGGGTCACTTTTGCCCGTCGCCGGGTCAGGTCGCATCGCCCCCAACTGCTCGTAGAAGTCCTCCGGCGTGCGCACCGCGAGCACCGGGGGATTGTTCATCGCCATGCGCCACTGCTGGCCATCGGGCTGACGCAGCAGAAGCGCCATGCTCCGCACCGGCACGCTGGTATCCGCGGCATGGGGGTTGCCCGCCCCCACCGAGAGGCGCCCGAGCACTGGCACCCGCCCCGCTTTCAGCAGCGCAGCTCGCGACAGCGGCGCCAAGTCGCCGCTCACAGCGAGATAACCGCTGAAGCAGATCCCGCGCGGATGGGCGCGACGGTAGCCGGGATGGACGCCGGCATTGGCCTCCATGCGATCGATCAACTGGGCGCTGGTGAGCCGGTCGCCACCCAGCCACCCAGCGCTCCAGGCGAACAGGCCGATAGCGCAACCCAATGCGCCGGCAATGCACGCGCTGCGGAGCAGGCGTTGGTTTCGAGTCAGGGGAAGGTAATGGGGCATGGTGTGATGATTGGCAGGCCAGAGAGCCATTGCACGCGGCTGGCGGAATGAACGGGGCACACGATTATCTATACAAATACCAGATAATGCACACAATTTTGCAGGCAGATTGTCGGCACATACTCGCTGAAACCCTCTCACGCAACCAGCAGGGGTCATTCCCCGTAGTTTTCACTCCGGTTGAAGGGGCGTTGTGGCCGCTCATCCAACTCCTGTACATAATTTATTTTTTGTACAACTATTAGGGTAAGTATTCATGGACCGAGGTCATGCGCGCACCCAGCTGTCCCTTGTTCCTCTGTCTGGGGCTCGCCCTGCTCTGCGGGATGTGGCCCTCGCCGGGCAGCGCCGATTGGCGCAGCGACATTCCGGGCGCCACGCAGGTTGGCCAGGGTCAGTTCACCTGGCTCGGCTTCGTGGTGTATGAGGCGCATCTCTGGAGCGCCGGCGCTCCCTCAGGTTGGGCGCAGGCCTTCGCGCTCGAGCTGGTCTATCGGCGCGCTCTGTCGCAGGACACCCTGGTGCAGGCCAGCCTCGACGAGATGCGCCGCCTGGGCAGTGACGACGCCATCCAACTGGCGGCATGGACGCGCGAGATGCGCCAGGCCTTCGTGGATGTACAGCCCGGGCAGCGGATCACCGGCGTCTACCTGCCCGGCGAGGGCTGTCGCTTCTACGTCGACGGCAGGCTTCGCCATGCAGTGGCCGACGTCCGGTTCGCCCGGGCGTTCTTTTCCATCTGGCTGGACCCGCGCACGCGCAATCCCGACCTGCGCCGGGACCTGCTGGGCCTGAGCGGAGAACAACCATGAGCCTCACGATGCGCCTGTGCCTGATCATCGCCTGCCTGCTGCTGGGCAGCTGCGGCAATGTCGGCGTCGAGCACTACGCCAATGAGCGCCCCAGCCTGGACCTGCCGGCATTTTTCGACAGGCCGGTGAAAGCCTGGGGCATCTTCCAGAAGCCGTCGGGCGAAGTCGTCAAGCGCTTCACGGTGGACATCACGAGCCGCCGCGAAGGGGAACGACTGATCCTCGACGAGCGTTTCCTCTACAGCGATGGCACGCGCCAGCAGCGCGTCTGGACCCTGACTCCGGAGGGCGCCGGGCGCTGGCGTGGACGCGCCGCCGACGTGGTGGGCGAAGCCACCGGACAAGTCGCCGGAAATGCACTGCGCTGGCGCTACCGCCTGAACCTGCCAGTGGACGGCAGTACCTGGGAAGTGAGCTTCGACGACTGGATGTACCTCATGGACGACGACACGCTGATCAATCGTTCCAGCATGCACAAGTTCGGCGTCGAGCTTGGGCAGGTGACCTTGTTCTTCCGCCGCGACAGCACTGCGAGCTCCAGCAAAAGCTGAGGCCGGCGCTCACCTCTTTTACGCCGGCCATGCCGGTCAGGAGCCATCCATGACGTTGCAGGAATTCGCGCAGGCCGCCACGGCCGGGCGCATCCAGGGTATCGAAGTGATTTCGCTGGAGGGCGGCTTCTACGTCCTGCAGGCGCGTCTGGGCGAAGGGCTGCGGCCGCTTCGCGATGAAAGCGGCCAAGTGCTGCACCTGCGCTCCACCACCGAGGTGCGCGAGACACTGGCCGAATGGGCGTCACTGCCCTGCGAGCTGGTGCAGCATTGCGTCCACGATGAGATTTGCGCGTCGCATCCGACAGCCGTTGCGCCGCTTCGCGTTCCACTGTCGCTGGAGCGCCGCGAATGACGGAGAATCCCCGCCGGCTGGGTCTGCTGCTGGGCGACCAGCTGAGCTTCGAACTGTCGCTGTTCGATGCGCTTGACCCCACTCAGGACGCGATCCTGATGGCCGAGGTGAATCAGGAGGCACGCTATGTGCCCCATCATCCGCAGAAGATCGTGCTCATCTTCAGCGCCATGCGTCACTTCGCCCAGGCGCTGCGCGAACGCGGTTGGCGGGTGATCTACGTGACGCTGGACGATCCCGACAACAGCGGCAGCATTGCCGGCGAGGTCGAACGCTGGCATGCCGCCCTGGGTAATCCACCGGTGCACTTCACCGAGTGCGGCGAGTGGCGGCTGGAACAGGCGCTGCGAAAGGGTGCCGTGCCGCTGAGCTGGCACGAGGACCGCCGTTTCCTCTGCAGCCGCGAGGCATTCGCGCGCTGGGCCGGAGCGCGTCGGCAATTGCGCATGGAGCACTTCTACCGGGAGATGCGCCGGCGCACCGGGCTGCTGATGGAGCCCGACGGCCATCCCGTAGGCGGCTCCTGGAACCTCGACGCGGATAACCGCAAACCCCTCCCACGCGGCCTGCGCGGCCCGTTTGCGGCACGCTTCGGCCAGGACGCCATCACCCGAGAGGTGATGGCGCTGGTCGGTGAGCGCTTCAGCGACCACTACGGTCGCCTGGAAGGATTCGACTATCCGGTGACCCACGCCCAGGCGCAGGAGCTCTGGCAACACTTCATGGAGTTCTGCCTGCCGGTTTTCGGTGACTACCAGGACGCCATGGCCGAAGGAGAGCCCTACCTGTTCCACGCCCGCATCAGCGCTGCGCTGAACATCGGGCTGCTGGAGGTGCGCCGGCTAAGCGACGACGTGGAGCAGGCCTATCGCCAGGGACGGGTGCCGCTGAACGCGGCCGAAGGCTTTATCCGCCAACTGATCGGCTGGCGCGAATACGTGCGTGGCATTTACTGGCTGCGCATGCCCGGGTACGCCCAGCTCAACATGCTGGGCAACCGCCGCCCGCTGCCGGCGTTCTACTGGACCGGCAAAACCGACATGCGCTGCATGGCTCAGGCGATCAGCCAGACCCTGGAGCTGGGCTACGCGCATCATATCCAGCGGCTCATGGTCACGGGCAATTTCGCCTTGCTCGCGGGTATCGCGCCCCCGGCCATCTGTGACTGGTACCTGGCCGTGTACCTGGATGCCTTCGATTGGGTCGAACTGCCCAACACGCTGGGCATGGTGATGCACGCCGACGGCGGCTACCTCGGCTCCAAGCCCTATTGTGCGAGCGGGCGTTACATCCAGCGGATGTCCAATTACTGCGGCTCGTGCCGCTATCGAGTCGACCAGGCGACCGGGGAAGACGCCTGCCCCTTCAACGCCCTGTACTGGCATTTCCTCATGCGCCACCGCGAGCGGCTTGGTGCCAATCCGCGGCTGTCGCTGCCCTATCGCAACCTGCAACGCATGGACGATGAGCGCAGCCGGGCCCTGTGGCAGCGCGGCGAGGCGCTGTTGGCGCGCCTGGACGCAGGACAGGCGCTATGAAGAAATCGGCGCTGCCGGAAAAAACCTGCGCCGTCTGCGGCCGCCCCTTCACCTGGCGGCGTCGCTGGGCGCGTTGCTGGGAGGCGGTGCGTTACTGCTCCGAACGCTGCCGACGGTCACCGGCCAAGCGCGAAGCGCAGCATCATCGGTAGCGCGACCGCCCAAACCAGCGCCAAGAGTGCCGCGGAAAGCCCCACACCCAGCGGCAGTCCGACTCCCGCCAGCGGCGCGCCCGCGCAATATGCCAGCGGCCCGCCCAGCGCGCCCAGGCAGGCACCTCGCCAGAGCGGCCGCGCGCCCCAGGCCAGGCAGTGGCGTAACCCACTGGCGAACACCAGCCAGAGCAAGGCCAGCCAGCCCGGCAGGAGTGCCCCGTGAAAATCGAACAGCCCCAGCAGGCCCAGGGCGATATCCAGCACGCAGCCGGTCAGCGCCACGCCGACCATTGCGATGCCCTCCGCCACTCGTCGCCGGCACAGCGCCAGGTGCACAACCAGCCCGGCCGCGACCCAACCCAATAACGCTGGCCGCTGCGCCCCGAGCACGCACCCCCACCACCCCAACTGCAGCCAGATCGTATTGACCAGCAGGAGCAGGCGCCGGTGCATCAGGCGTCCAGGTGATCCGCCAGGCTCGCCCGGCGAGCCGTCGGCCCGGCCCACAGCAGGTGCGCGACGCCGATGGCCCGCTCCTCGAAGCCGCCCTGGCAATAGCACAGGTAGAACTCCCACAGCCGCTGGAAGCTCTCGTCATACCCCAGCTCAAGCAGTTCGGCGCGTGCTTGCCGCAGGTTGTCGCGCCAATGCCGCAGGGTGAGTGCGTAGTCCCCGGCAAAATCCTCCAGATGAACGAGGTTCAGCTCGGTGTGCAGTGTCGCGGTCTGCAACAGCGTGGTGATCGAGGGCAGCGCGCCGCCGGGGAAGATGTAGCGCTGGATGAAGTCCACCGAACGCCGCGCCTGCTCGTAGCGCTGGTCGCGGATGGTGATGGATTGCAGCAGCATCAGCCCGTCGTCCTTGAGCAAACTGGCGCAGCAGCGGAAGTAGTCGGGCAGGTAGCGATGGCCGACCGCTTCGATCATCTCGATGGACACCAGCTTGTCGTAACGCCCGCTCAACGCTCGGTAATCCTCCAGCAGCAGGGTGACGCGGTCCTGCAGGCCGAGCTCGCGGATGCGGTACTGGGCGCAGGCGTACTGTTGCTCCGACAGCGTAGTGGTCGTCACACGGCAGCCGTAACGGGTGGCGGCATACAGGGCGAGACTGCCCCAGCCGGTACCGATCTCCAGCAGATGGTCCTGAGGTTGCAGGTCGAGCTTGCTGCAGATGATCTCCAGCTTGTTCAACTGCGCGTGTTCCAGGCACTGCGACGGGCTGTCGAACATCGCGGAGGAATACATCAGCGTCGGGTCGAGCAGCCGCTCGAACAGGTCGTTACCCAGGTCGTAGTGCGCGCGAATATTGCGCTGCGAGCCGCTGCGGCTATTGCGGTTGAGCCAGTGCAGCAGGCGCAGCGCTGGCCTGGCAAGGCACGCAAGGCCGCCTTCCATCGCGTCGAGCACCTCCAGGTTGGCGACGAACAGACGGGTGACCAGTGCCAGGTCCGGGCTGCTCCAGTAGCCGCGTATGTACGCCTCCCCCGCGCCGATCGAACCGTTGCACGCGACCATCCCCCAGACCGCGTCATCATGCACGTCGATCACCGCGCGCAAGGGGCTGAGCCGGTCGCCGAAATCCAGCAGGCTATCGCCGCGACGCACCTGCAACCCGCCGTGTCGCAGCTGGCGCAGACGGGCGAGCACCGCCTGGCGGAACAGATTACCGGCCAGCGGCGCGGCGCCGCTGGTCTTATCGGCGCTCAGGGTGGGTTCTGTCATGGTCGGACTCCTCGACGGCACAGTGGCCGATACCCAGGCGATGGTCACTCGCCTGGTGGTCGTACAGCGGGATGCGCTTGAACAGCAGGCGCAACGCCTGCCAATAGATGGCTGTCACGGTGCGCAGGCTCATCCAGGGAAATGCCAGCAGGTGCCGCCGCAACGACGTGTCGTCCAGCGGCTGGCAGTGGAGATCGAGATGGGCCTGGAACACCCGGTGGCCGTCATGCCAGTTCTCCATGTGCACGTGCACGCGGGACTGATCGATGAAAAAACGCATCCGGTATTCCATCTCTCTGGGCAGGAAAGGCGAAACATGGAAGGCCTTGGCCACCGCGAACTCCTGGGGAGCGCCGGGCCTCACCGGCAGCACATAGTGGAAGCGCTCGCGCCAGGGCGTATTGCGTACTTCGCAGAGGATGGCGGCCAGCCGGCCTTCGTGGTCGTGACAGAAGTAGAAGCTCACCGGGTTGAACCACAGCCCCCAGCTGCGCAGTTGGGTGAGCAGCTGGATCGGCCCGGCAGGCGACTCGCCCAGCGCCTCACGCAGAAGGCAGCGTACCGCCTGCTCCAGCGGTATCCCCTGCCCCGTCCACGCGGGCAGGTAATCGGCCTCCCGCCAGCTCAGCGGAGCAAAACGCGAGGCGCGAAGCAGCGGCGAGAGCGCCAGCACGGACGATTGCTCGGCCAGGTCCAGCAGGATCATGCCCACCGGATAGCGGAACGCATGCACGCGAGGCAGCAGGCGGCGGTGCAGCACCCAGCCGTGGCACAGGCTGCTGTTCATAGCCGCTCCCCGAAATGACCGGCGACTTCCAGGGCGCTGACCACACCGTCCTCATGGAAGCCGTTGCCCCAGTAGGCACCACAGAAATAACTGTGCAACCGGCCCTGCAGCAGGCTGCGTCGCGCCTGGGCCGCGATGCCCTCCAGGCTGAATTGCGGATGGGCATAGTCGAAGCGCGCCAGCACCTTGGTCGGGTCGATGTACTCCGTCTGGTTGAGGCTGACGCAGAAGGTCACCGGGGCCTCAATGCCCTGGAGCAGGTTCATGTCATACGTCAGCGCGGCGGGCGCATGTTCCGGGCCGCCGAGGCGATAGTTCCAGCTCGCCCAGGCGCGACGCCGCCGAGGTAAAAGGCGGGTATCGGTATGCAGGACGACTTCGTTGCTGGCATAGCCGAGAGCCCCTAGCACCGCCTGTTCATCCATGTTGGGCACCTCCAGCAGGGCCAGGGCCTGGTCGCTGTGGCAGGCGAACACGACCTTGTCGAACCGCTCGCTACCCGCGGCGCTGTATATCTCCACGCCCTGGGCGTCGCGCCTGACACGATGCACCGGGCAGTTCAGGCGGATACGCTCGCGATACCCCGCCGTCAGCGGCGCCACGTAACTGCGCGAACCCCCTTCCACCACACGCCATTGCGGTCGGTTGTTCACCGACAGCAGCCCATGGTTGGCGAAGAAGCGGAGGAAGAACTGCAGTGGGAAATCCAGCATGCGGGTGCGCGACATCGACCAGATGGCCGATCCCATCGGCACGACGTAGTGCTCGATGAAGCGATCGCCATAGCCGCCGGCCCTCAGGTAGTCGCCCAGCGTCAGCGTCAGTGGAATGCGCTGCTCGGCGTGGTCTTCGAGCGCTTCGCGGTTGAAGCGCAGGATGTCCCGCAACATGCCCCAGAAGCCGGGTGAGAGCAGATTGCGCCGCTGGGCGAACAGGGTGTTGAGGTCGTGGCCGTTGTACTCCAGGCCGGTGGCCGGATCGTGCACGGAAAAGCTCATCTGGGTCGGCCGGGAGGCGACGCCGAGGCGATCCAGCAACTGGATGAAACGCGGATAGGTCCAGTCGTTGAAGACAATGAAGCCGGTATCCACGGCGTAACGCTGGCCCTGCCAGTCGACGTCCATGGTATGGGTATGACCGCCGATCCAGTCGGAGGCTTCGAAGACGCACACCTCATGGGCGCGCGCCAGCAGATACGCGCAGGTGAGACCGGAAATGCCGCTGCCGATGATTGCGATGCGCATGCCTTACACCTCCGCCTGGCGGCGCGCGAGCCGTCGCCCGAGCCCGAGGCGCCAGCTTGAGGGCAACGCCCCCAGCAGCCGCAACAGCAGGACGAAGCCGCAGGGGAAAGCGAGCTCCAGCGGACGGGACTCCAGGCGCCGGACGATATGCTCGGCGGCACGCTCCACCGGCCAGATCATGGGCATGGGGAAATCGTTACGCCGGGTCAGCGGCGTATCCACGAAGCCGGGACTCACCAGGGTCGCATCGATGCCCTCGCCCGCCAGGTCGATGCGCAACGATTCCAGCAGGTAGCGCAGTGCAGCCTTGGAGGCGCCATAGGCACCGGCGCGAGGCAAGGCCAGCCAGGTCACTGCGCTACCGACGACCACCAGGTGCGGTCGCACGCCCCGGCGCAGCAGCGGCAGGCACGCCTCGATGCAATGCGCGGCGCCCAGCACGTTGGTCTGCACCACGCGCTCCACCAGGGCCGCCTCGAAGCGCCCGGGCTCGAGGTATTCGCAGGTCCCGGCGTTGAGCACCGCTCGATCCAGCGCGCCCCAGGTCTGCTCGATGTGGCTGACGATCTCCGCCACCTGGGCGGCGTCCGCGATGTCGCCGGGCACCACCAGTACGCGCGCTCCATGACGCCGGGCCAGCGCGTGCAGGGGCCCGGCCTGGCGCGCCGTGATGGCCAGGCTGTGGCCCTCGGCAAGCAGTCGCTCGGCCAGCGCTGCGCCGATGCCGCTGCTGGCGCCGGTCAACCAGACGCGGCTCATGCCAGCCTCCGCTTGAGCCAGGCGATGACGCCGCCCATGACGGGAAGATGCTCATAGAGCAGCGCGCCGGCATCGAAATAGTCCCGATGAAATTCCACCCGCTCACCCCAGCGCAGCTGGCTGCAACCTTCCACGGCGATCAGCTTGCCGCCTGCCAGGCGCGGATGGCGGAAATGCAGGGTCCAACGCAAGTAGCCATGCCCCTGGCCGACCTCGTCGAAGCCGTGAAAGTCATAGCGAAGCTCCTGCACATTGGCGTAGAGCGACTCGAAGTAGCGGCGTAACTCGGCGAGGCCGTCGACCCGGTGCAGCGGGTCCTGAAAAGTCACTTCCTGGCTATAGAGCTCGTCCAGCCGATGCAGACTGGAGGCGTCCAGCGAGGCGAAGCACTTGGCGAATGATTCCAGGAATGAGGGCATGACGGGCTCCGAATTCCTGTACAAATATTAATTTCTGTACAGGTATAAGCGAAGCCTACGGCATTAGTTGTACAAATCAAGTCAACTTGTACAATTTTTAGCAACGGTCATTGGCGGCGGGGAGTGAGCGCGGCAAGCTGCTCCTTGAGCAGCTCGACCTCGGCCTCCAGCTGGCGCACGCGCTCCTGGGCCGCGACATCGCGGCTGACATCGCGCTGGATACCGATGAAGTACGTGAGCTGGTCCGCTTCGTTGCGCACCGGGGTGATCGACAGCTCATTCCAGAACGGCGTGCCATCCTTGCGGAAGTTGCGCAGCACCTGGCGACAGGGCTGCCCGGTGCGAATCGCTTCGCGCACGGCCGCCAGTCCCGCCTGGTGCCGCTCGCTGCCCTGCAGGAAGCGGCAGTCCTGATAGAGGATGTCGTCGACGGCGAACCCGGTCAGGCGTTCGAAGGCCGCGTTGGCATAGATCAGGATGCTGTCCTCTCCCTCCTGCTCGGCCACCACGATGCCATCGTTGGAGGCTTCGACCATCAGTTGCAGGAGCTTGGCGTTGATCATGGGTTTTCCATCCGGTTCGCTGCGATCCGCCTAGGGTAGTCGGGCCACCGGATACTGCCTAGCTCAGCCACAAACCTCACCGCTGGTTTACAATCCAGGCTCCTTTGTCGCCTGGCCGTGCCATGAACGACCTATCCGATGTTGACCCCAGCGATCTGCTGCCCATGCGCGAGGTGGTGCGCCTCACCGGCGTCAATCCGGTGACCCTGCGGGCGTGGGAGCGCCGTTACGGCCTGGTCAGCCCGCTGCGCACCGATGGCGGGCATCGTCTGTACACCCCGCAGGATCTGCAGACCATCCAGGACATCCTGCTGTGGACCGGCCGGGGCATGGCGGTCGGCAAGATCGGCGAGTTGCTCGCCCAGCGCCAGCGGCAGGAGCCGGCCCAGTCCGACGATGAACGCACCCAGTGGCGCGACGCCTTTTCCCGTGCCACGGCGGCGTTCGACCAGAACGAGCTCGACCGGCTCTACGGCCAGGCCTACAGCATCTTTCCCAGCGCGACACTGCTGGAGGAGATCCTCCTGCCGCTGTGGCACTCCCTGCTGACGCTCAACGGCTTCGGCGCCCGCAGCCAATGGGCGTTCCTCGATGCCTTCCTGCGCGCCCGCGTCCTCCTGCGCCTGCAGATGAGTCGCGCGGCCGGCGCCGGCGTTCTGCTGGCCGATGCGGCCGGGACCACGCAGGAGTTCGAGTTGCTGGCCACGGGCCTGTTGCTGGGGGGCGATGATCTGCGCGTCCACGCCCTGGCGCCGGGGGCGCCCCTGGATGAGCTGCCGCTGATCTGCGCAGCGATGCAGCCGGCCGCGCTGGTACTGCTCGCCCACGTGGCGTTACCGGCGGAGGCAATCAAACGCCTGGAGCGATTGCAGATGGCAATTGAATGTCCGCTGGCCTTGATCGGAGAAGCGGCACAGGACATCGCTTCTGCCGCTTCGGGCGTTCCCCTGGTAGCCCTGGGAAGCGATTCCGTCCTTGCCGCGCAGAGGCTGAGACTGCTGCTGCGTGGCGCGTTGCAGCAGTAACCGAACCAGGCAGGAAGGGTCCCGTAGAATCCGGCAACGGACGCTCGGCTTCCCCAGGCCTTGAGAGCGTCCATACTCTGGCTGCGTGCGTCACGGCGTTACTCGTGCGACACGCCGACAAGCTCGCTCATGCGGTCTCATTTGCATGGCATGCACGCGCACTGCACATCTGAGAGGAGTCAGGCGACATGGAAGTCGATCCGAATGCTTCACTGAAAGAGGCGATTACTCAGTTCTATCGCCGTCATGGATTCCCGAACGACGGGGGTGTCGGCGCCAAACGCTGGTCGCCCGTGGGATGCCGCGACTTGAAGGTCTACCTTCCGAATTTCGAATGGCGTCGCCGAGCCCTGCCTCTCCATGACATCCACCACGTGCTCACCGGCTATCCGTTTCATCCTACGGGAGAGTTCGAGATGGCCGCGTGGGAATTTGCCGCCGGCCGTTACCCCAACCCGCTCAGCACGCTGTTTTGTCTTCCGCTCGTCAGCCTGGGCGCCTTCACCATTCCCAAGCGCAGTTTTTCCGCCTTCGTGCGCGGAAAGCGCAGCCGGACGCTGTATCGCGGTTACTCCTACTCGCAACTGCTTGAGCGGACTGTGGCCGAGGTACGCGCCGAGATATTGCCGTCCAGCCCCATAGTTCCAACTCCCCGGCTTTACGCGGAGTACCTCGCCCTGGTCGCCTGTTCGGCGAGCGTCGTTGCGCTGCCGCTGGTCGCCATCGCCTTGGCCGTGTCGGAGATATGCTGATGTCCACCCACGCAGGTGCCGCTGCCGGCGCCTATAAAGTCAATTCGCTGGTACTGGACGATGGCGCCAGCCCGCTGACCGGGATCATTGTCTGGGATACGTCGCGTTCACTCTGGAACAGCTTCATTTTCGCAAGCGCACTGATCCTCGCCCCGGTCTATTTCAGTTGGGGGGCTATCCTGATCTTCCTCGCCCTCAGTGCCGCAACCCTGTGTGCAGGTCATTCAGTGGGCTTCCATCGGCGCCTGATTCACCGCAGCTTCAAGTGCGCGAAATCCACCGAGCGGGTTCTGGTGTGGATGGGGACCATTGTCGGCATCGGCGGTCCACTCTGGACCATCCGCACGCATGACACCCGCGACTGGTCGCAGCGACAGCCCATGTGCCATGACTATCTTGCCCACCGCCAGGGCCTGCTCAAGGACGCCTGGTACAACCTGCACTGCAAGCTCGTGCTCGATCACCCGCCGCGCTTCGACCCGGGTCCGGATATCGCCAGCGACCGCTTCTATCAGTTCCTTGAACGTACCTGGATGCTCCAGCAGCTCCCCATTGCGCTTATCCTTTACGTAATCGGGGGCATGCCCTGGCTGATATGGGGCGTGTCGGTCCGGGTTGCGGCCTGCACGAGCATGCATTGGTTCATCTCCTATTTCGCCCACACCCGAGGCCCTCAGACCTGGCAGGTGGATGGCGCCGGGGTACAGGCACACGATGTGCCCATTGCCGCCATTCCGACTTTTGGCGAGAGCTGGCACAACAATCACCACGCGTTCCCTGCCTCGGCCCGCCATGGACTGTATCCAGGACAGATCGACCTTGGCTGGCAGTTCATCCGGCTCCTCGAGCGCCTGGGCCTTGCCTGGGACATCAATGTGCCCAGCAACCTGCCACGCCGCGAGGGGATCACGGTCATGAAAGCAGGGGCCGAACACATCCTGTACCGGAATGACTGAAGCGTCGGCGCACCGCGAGTCTGGGACTCGCCACGACCTGACAGCGTCCGGCGCCTCGGCCTTGCTGATGCCGACATGCCCGGTAGCGCATCTCAGGGAGCGATGAACCGGCGAACCGCCTGAATCGTCTGGGTGGGCGCCTCCTCCATCAGCCAGTGTCCGGCGCCCGGCACCACCACTTCGGTGACGTTGTCGGCGGCGTTGCGCATGACGATGGCTTCGTTGGCGCCGAAGGACTTCTCACCGCCAACCGCCAGCACGGGCATCGTCAGGCGTGTCTGGTTCGACGCTTCGTTGTCCACGGCATCCTGGCGGATGCTGCGGAACTGTGAGAAGGCGGCATGCATCGCGCCGGGACGCGCGTAGAGCTTCGCGTAGTGCTCGCGGGTGGCTTCGTCCACTTTGTGCGGATCACCGGCGAAGTCGTTCCAGAAACGGTCCAGATAGATCCGCTCGCGCCCAGCTACCAGCCGCTCCATGTCGGCGCCGCCGAAGTCGAAGTGCCAGAGCAGCGGCGAACGAACGATGTCGCTCCATGGCGGGATACCGGGAACCGGCGCATCCATGACCACCAGGCGGTCGGTCTGCTGCGGATAGCGCGCGGCATAGGCATACGCGACCATGGTGCCGATGTCATGGCCGATGACCACCGAGTGCTCGATCCCCAGCGACGCCAGCACGGCCCGGACATCACCCGCCTGGGTCTTCTTGTCGTAGCCGCCGGGGGGGATCGATGACAAGCCCATCCCGCGCAGGTCCGGCACCACCACGGTGTGGTCCTTGGCCAGGTCCGCGGCCAGCGGCGCCCACATGTCGCCGGTATCGCCAAACCCATGCAGCAGCACGACCGCCGGGCCACGCCCGCCGGTGCGCACATGGATGGTTGCGCCGTCTACGGCGACGTCTTGCGTACGAAAGGAAGCCGGGAAGGCTGCTACCCCGGCATGTGCCGGAATGCTCAGGGCCACCAGCAGTGAAGCGCTCAGCAGTGCACGGATCATCGTGATCTCTCCAGGGTATCGACTGGAGGAGCGTAGTTCGGTTTGCAATTCCCACACGGAGAGCCTTGAAACGCCGAGGCCGGGTTGCGCATGAGCACAACCCGGCCGCAGCCGATGACGAGCCCTCAGGACGAATACTCGACTCGATCAGGCAAAGCCCGTCGACGCGCTACCAGGTCGATCGTTTGGCTCCCGGAAGTATCAGGCTCTCCTGGCGTAGCGCCTGTCGTGGCTCCTGGACGCTGCAGTTCTCCGGGGCGAGCCCGGTATCGCTGGCACCGCTGAACACGCACGTCCATGTTCCGTCGGCGGCCTGAGTCCAGACGATCACGGCGGCGGGCTCTTTGCTCGCATCCAGCGAAGTCCCACAGTCGATGCTGGAGGTGATGGTCGTGACCTTGCAGCTATTGCCGGCTCCCGAGCCCTTCGCGGCAGATGGGCGAGGCAGAGCGTATTCCACTGACGGCGCCTGCCCGGCGACGCTGGACGCCTGGGTGTTCTGGCGCGATGCCTTGGGAATGTTCACCCGATCCTCGTCGAAGTCGCCTTTCTCCGCATCACGGTGGCAGGCAACACAATTAGCGGCGCTGCCGATGCTGGGACGGCTGAAGGTCGAAGCGCTGATATCGTCGTGCTTCTTCAGGAACCAGCGCGTTTCCGTGATACGGGGCGGGTTGCCGGATTTCCCGCCCTCGCTCGGCAGGCGATTACCCGTTGAAGCCTGGATCAGGTAGTCAAGAATGACCCTCTCCGTTTCCGGATCAAGACTTGCGTCGCTGCCATAGTGGTTGCTCAGGTCCTGCATCTGCTTCCTCCAGGCATCCGCCGGCAACAGTCCCGGCGGGTAAGCCAGGTGGCAGGCCGAGCATTCTTCGCGCCAGGCCTGCGGGGCGTCGGTGGAAACGGCCAGCCGTTTGGGGCGCTTGTAGTCACCGTGCTTGCCGTCGCCATCGGCGTGACAGCCAGCAGCCGTCAGCAACGGAATCAGTACCAGCGGCAGCAACAGTCCTTTTCTGTTCATGTCCTGCGCTCCGGCTACTTCAGGTTGCTGATCCAGGAAATGAAATCGCCCTTTTCCCGAGCACTGCATTCACGTCCGAACACGTCGTTGCAGTTGCGCCGGAACCACTTTTCCACTTTCTTCACGTCCGTGAAGCGCGCGGGTGCAGCACTCGGCGCCAGGGGATCGATCTTGCGGAACGTCAGCGTCTTGCCGGCCTTCATCGGGTCCTCGCCGTGGCAGGTGGTGCAACTCATGTTCTTGCCATCGCGGAGCTCTTCACGCCCGTACAGGGCCTTGCCGCGTTCAGCGGAAAAACCGGCGAAATTCGGGTCCTGCTGACGTGCCTGGTTTGCATAGTTGTCGAGCATTGCCGTTGGATCAGCGGCCAGGGACAAACCGGAGAACAGCGAACTCAGGATGGTGGCAATCAAGATGGATTGGCGCATGGGTACTTCCCCCTCAGAAAAGTCACACAAACGCTATGGTCTTTTTCTTAATCCAAGCTGAAATACCGCGCCAGAGCGGTTCAGGAACAATTAAGGATGTGCGCCTAGAACCCTTTCCTGATTTGAAAGGGAGTGCTCGGCATGAATCCGTACCATCGGTTCCGTCTCTATCACTGGTCGCTCGCAGCGCTTTTCGCGGGGACTTATCTCAGTGGCGACAGCGCTGAAACCTTGCATGTATGGCTGGGCTATGGACTCATCGCCCTGTTGTGCAGCCGACTACTGGCCGCGTGCTGTGCGGCCGACGGATTTCCCCGGCTACTTGCCCCTCGACGCACGACGGGAGCGGCGAAAGCGCGGTTCGGCAAGGCGCTGACCGCTACCCTGCTGGCCACACTGGCAACGTGCTCGGCGCTGGGCTGGCTGATGATCGACAATGTGGATTTCATCAACTCGGCCATTCCGCTGGGGCTGCCGGATGCGTGGAAGCTGAGCGGACTGGATGGCGAAAGCCTCCCCGTCGATTCCGCCGACACCCATGAGTTCCTCGCCAACCTCGCGTTGGGGCTGGTCGGCGCCCATCTGGGTTTTCTCCTTCTGTTTGCCCGCAAGCCTGCCTGGATGCTGCTGGCGGGCCGGCGCAGAACGGCAGCGCGCGACGACCTGATCTCGCTGCGGGTTCAAGCCATCCAGGAAGAAACAGCGGAGAGTCGCTCTCTGGAACTGGTTTCCGCGATTGCCGGTCATCCGCTGCCGGCCTACCAGCCGGGTCAGTACCTCCACCTCCAGGTGCCCTGTGGTGATCTGCCGGTGTGGCGCTGCTATTCGCTCTCCAGCACACCGGGGCTCGACGATTACCTGCGGATCACGGTGAAGCGCGTCCCGGGTGGCCGGGCCTCTAACTGGCTCCTGAACGAAGCGGCAACGGGCACGACCTTGCACGCGAAGGCGCCTGCCGGTTCGTTCACCCATCCCAACCGGTCAGGCGATGTCCTGCTGCTGGCTGCCGGCAGTGGCATCACCCCGATCTATTCGATCCTGCGCGACGTGCTGGAGAACGGCAGCGGCCGCGTTCGACTGCTCTACCTGAACCAGTCGCCGGCCTCCGCGATCTTTGCCGCCTCGCTGCAGACCCTGCTGCGACACCACGCGCACCGCTTCAGCATGCACAACCGCTACAGCGACGAGCACGGCCGGCCTGATCGGGAGGAATTGCTGAGGCTCCTGCCGCAGTGGGCAGGTGAAGAAGTGTTCATCTGTGGAAGCGCCGAGTTCATGGACCTGGCCAGCGACTGCCTGCGCGAACTCGGAGCGCCTCCCCATCGCGTCCATCGCGAGCACTTTGCCGGGCCCAGCCGGCTCCCGGCGCCAGCGGGCGCAGTGACCCACCGCATCCAGGTCGAACTCAGCCGACAGACCGCTCAGGTCGACGGCTACGCGGGGGATGTACTCCTGGACAGCCTGGAACGTGCCGGCCTCCAGCCGCCGACCGGATGCCGTAGCGGCCAGTGCGGAGCGTGCCGCTGCAGAGTCGTGACGGGTGAGGTCCGCCTGCGCCACAACGAGGTGCTGAGCGACAAGGAGATCGCACAGGGCTGGACCCTGGCCTGCCAGGCGGAGGTCAGTGGAGACGCCGTACAGGTGCGTTTCTGAAGGGGCCATGGACGTGCTGCCGCTCCTCGCGTCGGACAGGAACCGGCCGCTGGCAGAGCGAAACGTCGGTACGCCGCCTTCCCAAGCATCCTCGGCGCCCGGCAAGATAGCCACATTCCAATTACCACATTGGCCGCCGCACGTTGGTGGCCCTTTCTCTGCCTTGCGCCACCGGAGTCGTATGCAACCGCGCGACCTTGCCGCCTACCTGTTCCTCGCGATCAGCTGGGGGCTGTCCTTTCTCGTGCTGCTCAAGGCCATTGCCGGTTTCGGCTGGGTCGGCGCCGTCAGCTTCCGCGCGCTGATCGCCAGCTTCACGCTGTTCGCGGTGGCGAAGCTGTCCGGGCGCCGGCTGAATTTCGAGGGTTTGTGGAAGCCATTGTGCGTGGTGGGCGCGACCACGGTGGCCGGCCAACTGATCGGCATGACCTACGCAACCCCGCGCATCGGCACCGCCATGGCGGCGATCTTCGTCGCGGGGATTCCGCTGTTCTCCATGCTCATCGGCCGCGTCTGGGGCCTGGAGCGCATCACCTGGAGTGGCCTGGGCGGCCTGGTGCTGGGCTTCTGCGGCATGGTGCTGCTGGTAGGTTTCCCAGCAGTGCCGATCACCCACGAATTCATCCTCGGCAGCGCGGCCTCGGTGTTCGGTGCAGTGTGCGCCGCCTTCGGCAGCAACTACGCCAGTCTCAAGCTGCGCACCGCCGGCCCCTGGGAAGTGACCTGCGGCGCGTTCGGGATCGGCGGCCTGCTGACCCTGCCGCTGCTGATCTGGGTGCCGGTGCCGGGCACGCCGCAACCGGTCGATTTCCTCTTCCTGCTGCTCTGCGGTTGCGTGCTCAGCGCGGTGAACTACGTCGTCTACTTCCAGCTCGTCTCGCGCATCGGCGCGACCAGAACCATCAGCGTGGAATTCGTCGTCACCGTGGTCGCCGTGCTGGTGGGCGCGCTGGTGCTGGGTGAAAGCCTGTCGCTGATGCAGGGCGTCGGCGCGCTGATCATCCTGATCGGCTGCGCCCTGGTGCTCGGCCTGATGCCTGGCATCAAGGCGCGCGCGGTCAGTTGAGCGCCTGCACGGCCGCCGCGCCTGGCGCCGCATCGTCGCGGTCGATCATCTCCATCGGCAGGCGCGAGGTTTCCCGCAGCAGCCAGGAACACACTGCTACCAGCAACAACGCCGCCGCGCCATAGAGCGCCACGCCGAACGGGTTGCGCCCGGTGGCGATAAGGATGGCGGTGGCGATGCTCGACGCCGTTCCGCCGCCCAGTGCCGCGCCGATCTGGTAGCTGAAGGAAATCCCCGAATAGCGCATTTCCCGCGGGAACTGCTCGGCAAGGAAGGCCGGGATCGGCCCCTGCGTCGCGCCCATGAAGAAGCCCACGGCGATGTAGGCCAGCAGCGCCAGCGGCAGGTTGTGCAGGCCGATCAGCGGGAAGAAGGCAAACAATCCCAGCGCCATGATCGCCGCCCCGAAGATCATCACCGCGCGGCGACCAAAACGGTCCGACAGATGCCCGAAGAACGGCGCGGACGCGACGATGGCCACCGACAGCGAGAAGTCGAACAGCAGCGCATGGCTGCTGCTGTAGCCGATATCGGTCGCATAGGCGAGGAAGAAGGTGCTGCCAATGTAGGCGATGGTGACGTAACCGAAGGCAATACCGATGCACAGCAGCAGCTCACGCGGGCGGCGGCGGAAGGCTTCCATCAGCGGCAGGCGCGCGTCGGCTTTCGGAGCGGCCTTGGGCTGCGCGGCGGTGTTCTGCAGGCGCGCATAGAGGCCGATCAGCACCAGCAGGCCGCCAAGCCAGAACGGGATGCGCCAGGCGATGCCGCTGAGGTCATCGTCGAAGGCGAAGCTGACGATGGCGAACACCGCCGAGCCGAAGATGCCGCCGATACCGATGCCCATGCTGGTGAAGCTGCCCCAGAGTCCACGACGCCCCTTGGGTGCGACCTCGATACCGAACAGCGCCGCCCCGCCCCACTCGCCGCCGGCGGCAAAACCCTGCACCAGGCGCAGGGCCACCAGCAGGATGGGCGCGGCCGCGCCGATGCTTGCGTGGGTCGGCAGGAAGCCGATCAGCAAGGTGCTCAGGCCCATCAGCACGAGGGTGGCGACCAGCGCTTTCTGTCGGCCATAGCGGTCACCCAGGTGACCGAATACCACGCCGCCCAGCGGGCGGGCGAAGAAACCGGCACCGAACGCCGCGAAGGCGACCAGCACGGCGGTCAGACGATCCATGCCGGGGAAGAACAGCTGCGGGAAGATCAGCGCGGCGGCATAGCCGTAGATGACGAAATCGTAGAATTCCAGCGCGGTGCCCATGCCGGAGACGCAGAAGGTGCGAAAGGCCGAGCGCGAGCCCGGCTCGGCAGGCGTGTGGTCGATCATGGCGGTTCACTCTTGTTTTTGTGGCAACACGAAACCCGCGCGGCGGCCGGCTGGCCGCCACGGAGGCGTTGGTTTGTAGGGGGTGATACGCAGGGAGAGGGGCTAAGCGGCCGGCATGACGGTCTCAGAACCGCAGGAACCCCTCATCCGCCAGTTTCTTCGGCGTGCCGGCGACGTACTCCAGGGTGCAGTTCGTGGTGTCCAGGCCGATGCTCAGCAGGGTTTCCCAGCGCTCGGTGTCCGGCTCGCTCATGTCCGGATGGAAGCACACCACCGCCTGGTCGCCGTCTGTGCCGCAGAAGGCGTCGGCACGTTCGCGCAGCGCCTTGCCGGTCATGCCGGCGGTGGCTGCCTTGAGGTGTTCCAGACGCGCGTAGGTGGTGGAAACGTCCGCCGTGCGCTCGCCCCAGCTCAGTTCGCCATCCAGGAAGTGGTTGGTGTGCAGCAGCCAGCCATCCTCGCGCGGCACCACCACGGCGGTGTGCGCCGGGCTCATCTCGATGCTGGCGGCGCGGGCACGCACGTCGTTGCGGGTAAACACGCTGAGCACGGTGGAGGCGCTGACCCGCGCCGAACGCGCCAGGTCGATGGCCTCGGTAACGCTGGTGGCCTCCTCCAGCACGCGGCGGGCGATGGCGTGTACCGGCACGCCAGCGCTGCCGTCATCACTGGCGTGGTGCAGGATGTTGAAGTGCACGCCCAACCCGGCACTGTTCACACCGATCTTGCCGAGCATGCCGAACTCGGTGAACAGCTTGGCGGTCAGGCCGGCGCTGCCGGTGAAGCCCAGCAGCAGGCCGTGGGGCACCAGGCTGTCGTGCCAGTCCCAGGTCTGCAGGCTGCGCGGCGCAACGGCACCGGCCGGGGCGTAGACGGAGGTGGAGCACTCGCCTTCCACCGGTTGCTCCGGCATCACAGCCAGCACTTCGGTGCGCGCGTTCAGCGCCGCCAACTGCCACAGCGGCAGGCCGACACCCAAGGCCAGGCCTTCGACTTCCTTGGCCAGGGCCGGGCACCAGTCAGCCAGCGCGGCCAGGCTGGCTTCGCCGATGGCGCGAGCCTTGTCCAGCTCCACGCCGACGCGCGGGAAGAAGTCCAGGTACAGCGCCACGGTCTGGCGGATCTGCTCGGCGAAGGTTTCGCCGATCTGCCGGCCACGCTGCAGCGGGTCGCGGAGGTCGGTGGTGAAGGTGTGAAGAATCACGGCAAGGCTCCTGCAATGGCTTTTTTAAACGACACCGGAGCGCGGAGCACTCCGGATGGATCAGCGTTACTCGCTCGATCGACTATAGACTTCGCGACCGGCAAACCAGGTCTTGAGCACCCGCGTGTCGCGCAGTGCTTCGGGCTTGACCGTGAACACGTCGCGGTCGAGCAGGACCAGGTCGGCCTGCTTGCCCGGCTTGAGCGAACCGATGCTCTTTTCCAGTCGAAGGGTGCGCGCGGCGTTGAGGGTGTAGGCCTGGAACATGGTCTGACGGTCGATGTCCTCGGCGGCGTTGAGCACACCTTTCGGACCGACGCGCTGGATCGCCTGGTAGATCGCCTTCCACGGATCGGGCGTGGTGATCGGCCAGTCACTGGCGCCGGAAAGGGTCGCGCCGTTCTTCAGCAGCGAGCGCGCCGGGTACATGTGCAGGAAGGCCATGGCACTGACGTAGGGCTTGACCAGGTCGACACTGTTCTCGTCGGCGGCAGCCCAGTACAGCTGCATGGCGGCGATCACATCGAGCGCCTTGAAGCGCGGGAAGTCCTTCGGGTTGACCATTTGCAGGTGCGTGATGGAATGCGGGATGCCGCTGTGGCGGTCCTTGCGCGCCTGCTCGATGCCATTGAGCGACTCGCGCACCGCGCGATCGCCGATCGCATGGATGTGTACCAGCCAGCCACGGGCGTCGGCGGCGCTGACCAGCTCGCCAAAGTGCTGGGGGTCGATCAGCAGCTCGCCGTACTTCTTCGAGTTGCTGTAGGGCTCGAGCATCGCCGCGCTCTGCGCCGGCACCTCGGCCACGCCGTCGGCGAAGACCTTGATGCCCGGCAGGGTCAGGTTCTCCACACCGAGGAACTGCTGGCGCACCTTGTCGAGTTCGTCGAGGTCGGCGGGAGTCGCCTTGGAATCGGCCATCAGCAAGGCGGCGACGTGCGCGGTCAAGCCGCCCTCCTCCGCCAGCATCTTGTAGGCCGGCAACACACCGACGGAATCGTTGTGAATGTCGCCACCGGGGTTCTCGTTCGCCAGCGGTTCCATCCAGGCGGTGATGCCCAATTCGTGGTAATAGCGCTGCGCGCCTTTCAGGGCCTTGAGCAGCTCATCGTTGCTCGCCAGCGGCAACAGCGCCTGCACCGGGTAGAGGCCCGCGTCCACCAGGAAGCCGTTGGGCTTGCCGTCCGCGTCATGGCCGATGGTGGCCTGCGCTTCGCCTTTCAGCGACTTGACCTTGGCGGCATCGATCCCGGCGAGGTCGAGCAGCGCCTGGTTGGCCCAGCCGGTGTGGTAGTCGCCGCCGGCCAGGAGAATCGGCTGCTTCGCCCATTCACCCTGGTTGAAGCGTTGCTGCAATTCGCCGATGTCGTCCCAGAACCCCGTCGGCACGCCCCCGACATAGAGGAACTGGCCACGCCGCGCTCGGCCGTCGTCACGCCATTGGCGCAGCTTGCTCTCGAACTCGGCCAGCGGCAGGTCCTGGTTGTCCAGGTTGGCCTGGAGCATCTGCAGGCCGCCCTTGACCAGATGGGTGTGGGCGTCGATGAAGCCGGGCATCAGCACCTGGCCTTGCAGATCGATGACCTGCGTCGCCGGTTGCTTGAGTGTGAGGATCTGCGCATCGGAACCGACCGCGAGGATGCGACCGTTCTCCACCGCCACCGCCTGCTGCAGCGCCTGGCCGGGTTCGGCGGTGTAGACCTTGCCACCATGGAAGATGAGGTCAGCGGCGGCCATAGTTTCCATCGAGGAAAAAGCGCAAGCCGCCGACACCAGCGCCGGAATCAGTAGTTTCATCGCAGAGCCTTCGTTATTGTTGATCTGCGACGAAGGTTAAGCAAAAGCCTCGGCCGCTTTAACACTGACTTCCCGCACAACTTCTGTTCCTGCCAGGAAGCAATACCAGGAAGCAATCCATGGACAAGATGACCGCCCTCACCATGTTCGTCGCCACCGCCGACCACGGCGGCTTCAGCCGCGCCGCCGAACAGCTGGGCAAGACGCCTTCGGCCATCACCAAGGGCGTTGCGCAGCTGGAAGCCGAGCTGGGCCAGCGCCTGTTCGAACGCACGACACGCCGCATGGCCCTTACCGAAGCGGGGCACATTTACCTGGAAGGCGCGCGCTCGGCGCTGATGCAGCTGCAACGTGCCGGCGAGGAAGTCGAGCAATTGCAGACCGAACTGCGCGGCAGCCTGCGCATCGTCTCGCCGCCCTCCTTCGCCCCGGCCTTCTTCAACGCGGTGTGCTGCCGCTTCCTGCGCGAGCACCCGCAGGTACGCCTGGAGGTGGACCTGCTGGACGAATTCGTCGACCTGGTCGAAGGCGGCTACGACATCGCCCTGCGCGACGGCCCCATCGACCTGCCGGATGTGATCGCCCAGCCGCTGCTCGAGAACCGCCTGATGCTCTGCACCAGCCCGAAATACCTCGCGGAAAAAGGTCTGGAGGTGACACTGGAAAACTACGAGCAGCACGACTGGCTGATCTTCCGCCACCCGCTGCTGAACCGGAATTTCTGGTGGGTACAGAAGGACGGCGAACGCCTGCGCATCCGCCAGCCGGTGCCGCGTATCGCCAGCGATAACTACGATTTCCTGCTCTCCTGCCTGCTGGACGGGCAGGGATTGCAATTTCTGCCGCAGTGGAGCGCACAGCCCTACCTGGAACGCGGCGAGTTGGTGGAGCAACTGCCCGACTGTTGGCGCGACCAGAGCGCATTCGGGCCCTGGGTGCATGTGCTCTACCTGCCGCACCGGCGCAGCACACGCAAGGTGCGGGTGTTCATCGACTACCTGCGCGAGCATTTGCAGGGGAAGGGCTTGGTCTGAGGCGGGGCTGCGGTGCTCCAGCGGTGGATGCCGTGCCGTGCGGTTCGCGAGCAAGCTCGCTCCTACGAAAAGCCCTACACCCACTCCATTCCTGCTCTGGCTTTGGCTCTTAAAGACTTCCAGAGAAATACCCGCGCACTCCGAACGCCCCGTTCAGGAGGGCTCGTTGGAGCGGAGTTTCAGGGGTTGAGCGACATGGATGTCGCAAGAGCCACGATGGGCCAGGGATGGCCCGTCGTGGCGTGCCCCTGAAACGTCGCTTGAACGAGGGTATTTTTCGCCCCAAGCGAAAAACCGGATGTCCGGGGCAAGCCTTCTTGGTTACTTCTTTGGGGGCGGCCTTCCGGCGTTTGGAAGACGTGACTCGCCCGAGGGGCGAAATACGATATCCGCGCGCGCACCGAAGCGGCGCAGAAGAACGAACGACAACGCAGCCAACGGCGGATAACGCTGGCGCGTTATGCGCCCTACAGGGGAATGTCGGCGTAGGGCGAATAACCTGGAACAGGTTATCCGCCGCCCCATCACATCACTTGATGTACCACCCCCACGGCTGGTCGCTGAGGTACTCGGTGACCTGCTTGGTCTCCAGGTAGTTGTCCAGGCCCCATACACCCAGCTCACGGCCGATGCCGCTCTGCTTGTAGCCGCCCCACGGCGCCTGAGTGAAGGTCGGCTGCGAGCAGTTGACCCAGACGATGCCCGCACGCAGGCCACGGCTCACCCGCTGGCAGCGCGCGGGGTCGACGGACATCACTGCAGCCGCCAGGCCGAACTGGCTGTCGTTGGCCAGGCGCAGTGCCTCGGCTTCGTCCTTGAAGCGGCGCACGGCGAGGACCGGTCCGAAGATCTCCTCGCGCCAGACGGCGCTGTCCAGCGGTGCGTCGATGAACACGGTCGGCTCGACGAACCAGCCCTTGTCCCGATGCACCGGACGCTTGCCACCGGTGGCCAGCTTGGCGCCATCGCGTACGCCGGCCTCGATGGCCTGCAGCACCTTGGCGTGCTGACCGGCACTGACCAGTGGGCCAAGCAGCACGCCCGACTCCAGGCCATTGCCGATGGTGATGCGGCGGGTTTCCTCCACCAGGCGCTCGATCAGCCGATCATGCAGGCCGTCCTGCACCAGCAGGCGCGAGGTGGCGCTGCACACCTGGCCCTGGTTCCAGAAGATACCGAAGAGGATCCACTCCACGGCGGCCTCGACATCGGCGTCATCGAAGACGATGAAGGCCGACTTGCCGCCCAGCTCCAGGCTGACGTTCTTGATGTCCTGGGCAGCCGCCTGCATGATCGCGCGCCCGGTCGGCACGCTGCCGGTGAAGGCCAGCTTGTCCACGCCCGGATGCGCCGAGAGCGGCGAGCCGGCGTCACGCCCGAGACCGGTGACCACGTTGAGCACGCCCTTGGGCAGGCCGACCGCATCGGCGGCAGCGGCCAGTTCCAGGGCGGTCAGCGGCGTCAGCTCGGACGGCTTGAGCACCGCGGTGCAACCCGCCGCCAGCGCCGGCGCGACCTTCCACGAAGCCATCAGCAGCGGGTAGTTCCACGGGATGATCTGTCCGGCTACGCCGACCGGTTCGCGCAGCACACGGCAGGCGAAACGCTCGTCGGGCAGTGCGACCACCTCACCCTCGTCGTTCAGCCCTTCGGCCAGCTCGGCGTAGTAATCGAAGCAGCCGATGGCGTCGTCGATATCCCACTGCGCCTCGGGCAGCGGCTTGCCGTTGTCCTGCACCTCGAGGCGAGCCAGGTCTTCGCGGCGGCCACGCAGGTTGTCGGCGATGGCGCGCAGGTAGCCGGCGCGCTCCTTCCCGCTGCTGCGGCCCCACTCGCCTTCGTCGAAAGCCCGGCGCGCAGACTGCACGGCACAGTCCACATCCTCGCCGGTGGCCGCGGCGACCTCGGTCAGCACCGCTTCGCTGGAGGGTTCGTACACCTCGAAGCGGCCGCCCTGCGCGGGCGCCTGCCACTGGCCGTCGATATAGAGCTGGTCGCGCATGCGAAGGTCTCCTGAGCTTGTTGGAATGCTTGTCGGCCGAGCATAGGGAAATGGGTGCGGGATTGATAACGCGGGCGCCGTGCATGCGGGCACGCGCGGAGCGGGCCAGGCACCGCGTAGGATGGGTGGAGCTTGCGATAGCCATCAGCAGAGTCACCCGTGATTGATGGGTATCGCTTCGCTCCACACCATCCTACAGAAGCGATCCGATCACGAAGCCGCCCTCTGTTCCAGATACGCCTTGGGCGACAACCCCGTCTCCTCGCGGAAGCAGCGGTAGAAGGTCGACAGCGAGCGGAACCCCGCCGCCCGCGCCAGCTCGTCGATACGCGTGACGCTGGTCGCGCCGTCGAGCTGGCCGAGCAGGTGACGCAGGCGCAACTGGTTCAGGTACTGGTAGAAGCTCAGGCCCAGTACCTGGTTGAGGAAGTAGGAAATCTGGTTGCGCGTGTAGCCGGTGGCCGCAGCAACCTGGGGCATGTCCAGGTCGGGATTGAGGAACGGCCGGGCCTGCTGGAAGTACTGCTGGATATCGCCGCCCAGCAGGCTCAGCTGCCGCGCGGAGAGCCCGAGGCGACTGTCCGCCATGCGCGGCTGCGGCTCGCTGGCGGTTTTCTGCGGCTGGCCGATCAGCGCCGCGTGCTCATTGACCCGAATGATCCGGCCGTCGCGCACGGTGTAGGCCTCGGTGGCGCGGAAGGACACCAGTCCCTGGGTGCCACGCAGCGTCACCTGGTACTGCAGGAAGGCGGTATCGCCGTCCACCCGTAGCCGGTCGGTGTAGACCTGCGACTCATCGCCCGCTGCCGGCATGCTGGTCTGCAGGTAGTCACGCAGTTCATTCGGCGCGATCCGACGCCCCTGGAAGAAATCGTTGTACTCCACCTGTGGGTCGAACAACGCCATCAGCGCTTCGATATCGTGACGACGCCAGGCCTGGTGATAGCGCATCACCACCGCATGGGTAGCGGCGCTGACCGGGTCGGGCTGGTAGGTCGTGCCTTCGAGCGTGGCACTCCAGCCCTGTTCTTCGCTCATTGTTTTCCCCTGCCGGTCTGGGCCGGCTCCTGTGTTCCGGGCGTGCCCGCAAGCAGCGAAGGACCGTATGCCTGGCTCCCGGAAGCGATTACAAAACTCGGACGCGGCCCGAAGACCGCTTTTTCTTCCGACATTCTGCCGGAGTTTTCCGATGACATCCGCCCTTCTTGCGCACGCCATTCCCCGACCTTTCTGGCTCGATACCCTCGACCCTGCTCCCGCCGCACCGGCGCTGGAAGCAGATCGCCGCTTCGACCTGGTGGTGGTCGGTGGTGGTTTCACCGGTCTCTGGACCGCCCTGCACGCCCGCCAGCGCTGGCCCGGCGCGAGCATCGCAGTGGTCGAGGCACGTCGTTGCGGCGGCGAGGCCAGCGGACGCAATGGCGGGTTCTGCGCACCCAGCATTTCCCACGGTGTAGGCAATGCCCTGCGCCGCTGGCCGGAAGAAGCCGAAACCCTGGTGCGCCTGGGCCGACAGAACCTCGAAGAATTCGAGGCCGACCTCAATCGCTTCGGCATGAGCGTGGAGTTCGAGCGCCGCGGCAAGCTCAGCGTCGCCATGCAGCCCTGGCAGGTCGAGGGCCTGCGCGGCATGCAGCGCAACTACCAGCGCTTCGGTATCGACTGCGAGTGGCTGGAGGGCGCGGAGCTGGCGCAGAAACTCGACTCGCCGATGTACAAGGCCGGCGTGTTCGAGCCCAACTACGCACTGCTCAACCCGGCGAAGATGGCCGCCGAGTTGCGCCGGGTTTGCCTGGAACAAGGCATCGAGCTGTTCGAGAACACGCCCGTCCACGAGCTGCACCTGCTTGGCGACCGCCTGATGCTGCGCTGCGACCGTGGCGAGCTGGAGGCCGGGCAGATCGCCCTGGCCACCAACATCGCGCCGCCGCTGCTTGGCCACCTGAACTCCAGCGTGCTCCCGGTGTACGACTACTCGCTGGTCACCCAGCCGCTCAGCGACGACCAACTGAGCGCCATCGGCTGGGTCGACCGCTATGGCATCGCCGATGCGGGCAACCAGTTCCATTACCTGCGCAAGACCGCCGACAACCGCATCCTCTGGGCCGGCTTCGATGCCATCTACCACTTCGGCAGCCGCCGCGACGAAGCCCTGACCCAGCGTCCGGAGAGCTTCCAGCGCCTGGTCGAACAGTTCCACGAGGCGTTCCCGCAGCTCGGCCCGGTACAGTTCAGCCACGCCTGGGGTGGGATCATCGACACCTCGGCGCGCACCACGCTGTTCACCGGCTGCGTGCTCGATGGACGCGTCGCCTATGCCCTGGGCTTCACCGGCCAGGGCGTGGCGGCGAGCCGCTTCGCCGCGCTGAACATGCTCGACCAGCTGGGCGGCGAGCGCACCGAACGCACCGAGCTGCGCATGACCTCGCAGAAGCCCTTCCCCTTCCCGCCCGAGCCGCTGCGCTACGTTGGCGTGCGCCTGGCCCAGCGTTCGCTGGCCAAGGAAGACCGCACCGGCCGCCGCGACCTGCTGCTCAAGACCTTCGATGCCTTCGGCATCGGTTTCGATTCCTGATGGAGAACCTCATGTCCACCCTGCCCCGCCATGTCATCGATTTCGCCGACCCCGACCTTGCCCCGCAGGAGCGCGAGATCAACGACCCGGCCATCGTCGATGCACCGTACCAGAGCCGCAGCTGGCGACACTTCGCAGAGCCTGCAAAGAACGCCATCGCCGGCATCTGGGAGGCCGGCGTGCACCTTGAACGCTGTGAGTGCGACTACGACGAGCTGTGCCACATCCTCGAGGGCACCGTGCGCCTGACCGATTCCGACGGCGTGGCGAAGACCTTCGGGCCAGGCGATTCCTTCGTGGTGGCGGCGGGCTTCAAGGGTACCTGGGAAAACCTCACGCCGGTGCGCAAGGTGTACTTCATCCTCGGCTGAGTCCGGCATCGCGATGGTTCGCGAGCAAGCTCGCTCCTACA
Organism: Pseudomonas sp. BB438; assembly: GCF_057180225.1. NCBI lineage: Bacteria > Pseudomonadati > Pseudomonadota > Gammaproteobacteria > Pseudomonadales > Pseudomonadaceae > Pseudomonas > Pseudomonas sp. BB438. The sequence goes on along the minus strand of NZ_CM170001.1, from coordinate 2,906,506 downwards.
AAGCCGCCATATGCCCTGCGCAGGAGCGGGCTTGCTCACGAATCGCCAGTCCTGCACCACGACCTGGAGCGCCGGCAGGCCGTACGTCCCCCCGCGTTCCCTAACCGTTTGAAAGGGCTATAACTAGCGAAACGAAACGGCAGGTCGACAGGCAGCAGCCTGTAGCGACGGCCCCAGACGGCGTTTCCCCCTTGCATGGATCAGGCACTCCCCGGCCTGATCGGCGCCCGCGGCGCGGAGCGGTTTGATGAGTTTCAGAGCATGGCGATGGGCTCGCAGGAGCTTTCCTGGCTGCATCGGGCTGGCACTGCTGGTCGCTCCGCTGTACGCCAATGCCCTGTTCAAGTGCCAGGCCCCCAACGGGGCCGTCAGCCACAGCAGCCACGCCGTTGCCGGATCTCGCTGCACTCTTCAAAGCGGCAAGACAGGCCAGACCGGCAAGACGGGCGCGATTGCCGGCGCCAGGTCGAAGGCTGCGCCAGCGCCCGAACGCGGGGACCAGCCAGGTGCCGGGCGGGTGCGGGTTTATACCTTCGTCCACAAGGGCGTTCGCCAGTATGTGAGCCGCCGCCCGGTCGGAATCTCCGCGCGGGTCGATGTGATTGATGTGTACTACATCAAGGGCTGCTACCTGTGCATGGCGCCGAAGGACTTCAATGTCGCCACCCTGCGCCTGGACACCAACTCCTATCGCCGGGAGATCGAGGCCGCGTCGAGTTTCTATGGCGTCGACAGGGCGCTGGTCCGCGCCGTGATCCATGCCGAATCGGCGTTCCAGCCCAACGCCGTCTCCGTCGCCGGCGCTCAGGGACTGATGCAGTTGATGCCCGACACCGCCGTGCGCTTCAACGTCAGCAACCCCTTCGATGCGCGGCAGAACATCCGTGGCGGCGTGCGTTACCTGGCCTGGCTGCTCAAGCGCTTCAACGGTAATCAGAGGCTGGCGCTGGCCAGCTACAACGCCGGTGAAATGACCGTCGACAAGTACAACGGGATTCCGCCCTACGCCGAGACGCAAACCTACGTCGCCCGCGTGCAGTCCCTGACCGAGCGTTATCGCAACCATCGCTGATGGGGTTGATGCGGTTGGTGCGGCGAGAGTTCGCGAGCAAGCTCGCTCCTACAAACGGCCAAACGCCTGCGCTCTCCTGTAGGAGCGAGCTTGCTCGCGAACCACGCTCGACGACACACAGGGCGCATAACGCTGGCGCGTTATGCGCCCTATCGGTCAGCCCGCCCCTGCCAGAGCCGATGGCTCAGGCGAACTTCCACCCCGCCGACGCCAGCCGCGTGTCCAGCGCAGCCAGGTCGGCCTCCACCCGTGCGGCCGGCTCCGGCATATACGCCAGCGGGTCAGGCAGCGTGGACGCCCCACCGAGGAAGCCTTCCGTCGCGGCATGCAGGCAGTAGGCGCTGTAGGCCGGGTTGTAGCCCCCCTCCTGCACCACCAGCAACCGTCCCTGGCAGAGCTCGTCGGCCAGCGCGCGGGCGCGGCGGGCCAGGCGGTTGAAGCCCTGCATGGTCACCAGCTGGCGGCCATTGGGGTCGAACTGCGAGGCGTCCAGGCCGTTGGCGATGATCAGCAGATCCGGCTTGAAGGCACGCAACGCCGGCTCGACGAAGCGGCTGAAGACCATCTCGTAGAGCTGGTCTCCCGAGCCCATGGGCAGCGGCAGGTTGAGGTTGCTGCCCAGCCCGGCGCCGTAGCCCCGCTCGTCCACCGCTCCCGACTGCGGGTGGCTGGGCCCCCAGGCGCCATGGTCCATGTGCAGGGACACGGTGAACACCGACGGATCGTCGTAGAAGCCTTCCTGGGTGCCGTTGCCGTGGTGCACGTCCCAGTCGACGATGGCCACGCGCTCCAGTCCCGCCGCCTGCGCAGCCCGCGCGGCAACCCCGACGTTGTTGAAGAAGCAGTAGCCGTCGGCCATCGCCGGCGCGGCATGGTGGCCTGGCGGACGCACCAGTGCCATGGCCGGGTTGCCGGTCGTCAGCACGCTCTCCAGCGCCCGCAGGCTGGTGCCCGCGGCCGCCAGCAGCCCGGCGAGACTGCCGGCGGACATCAGGGTCGTGCTGCTGAAACGCTTGCCCCGCACATCTGCCTCGAAGATACCGCGCAGGTAGTCGGCATCGTGGAAGCGCAGCAGTTCCTCCTCGCTGGCATGGCGGCCTTCGTGCCAGCGCAACGAGCCGGCAACCGGCCCGCGCTGGAGAATGGCGCGCATGTTGAGCAGCCGGGGATTGCTCTCCGGGTGCAGCAGTTGTTCCGCCAGCAGGTCGCTGGGCGGCGCTTCGAACACACCGGCGGCGGTGTCGTGGCGCAGCACGTCGTCGTGCCAGAAAACATCCATCGTGTGACTCATCGGAAACCCTCGGACTTCATCACTGCGCCCGCAGGCGCAGACACGCTTCAATCAGGTTCATACGGGTTTGCATTCGGCCGGAGAACCAGGCGGGCGGCCGAAGACAGTGCTTCAGCACGGCAAGGCCGCCCAACGACGTCATACGGCTGAAGGCGAGCCCGTATCAGTCGATGATGGTGAGTTCCGGCGGTATCTCCGACAGGCTCGCCGAGCCCTTCTCGCCGCACAGCACGGTGTCGCCGAGCTTGATGCCGAAGCCCTCGTTGTACAAGGACAGGTTGGGCTCGATGGAGAACGACATGTTCGGCTGGAACACGTGGTCGTCGGCCTCGTCCACCATCATCGCTTCCAGCCAGGTCGGCGGGTAGGCCAGGCCCAGGCTGTAGCCGATGCGGTGCACGCGGGTGCGCGAGAGGTCGATGCGGTCGAGAATCTGGTTGCACACGCGGTTGGCCTCGCCCACCGGGGTGCCCGGCTTGGCGATCTCGATGGCAGCATTGAAGGCCTCGGTGAGCAAGGTCGCAACTTCCTTCACGCGCGGGCTGGGTTTGCCGATCACCGCGGTGCGCATGAGGATGGCGTGGTAGCGGTTGCACACGCCGGCGTGTTCGAGGATCACCACGTCGCCGTGGCTGATGGTCTGGCGGTGCGGCATGGCGTGGGTCATGGTGCTGCGGCGGCCGGTGGCGCACATCGGGCTGATCGCCGAGTACTCGCTGCCGGCGCGACCCAGGGCGTTGGCGACGATGCCCGCCACTTCCACTTCGGAGATCCCCGGGCGCAGCGCCTCGAAGGCGGCCAGCATGCCCTGGTCGGCCATGCGCGCGGCGCTGCGCTGGTACTCGATTTCCTCGGCGGTCTTGATCAGGCGGTTCTCGGCGACCAGGGGGCCGGCGTCCTCGAAGCGTGCTTCGGGCAGGTAGCCGAGCAGCGCGTTGTACTGCGCCGGGGAGAAGGTCGAGGCGGTCATTTCCAGGCCGATGCGCGCCTGGGACAGGCCGGCCTGGGCGAGCACGTCGGCGACGATCTTCAGCGGGTCCTGCTTGGCGATGTCATAGAAGATCGCCTCGTTGATGCACGACAGCTCCCAGGTGCAGGGCTCTTCGCTGGTGCGGGTGAGGAACACCGGCTCGGCCAGCTTCGGCGAGATGATCAGCGCCTGGTACCAGAGAAAGCCCAGGCTGTCGAAGCCGGTCAGGTAGTTGATGTTGTCCGGGTAGTTGACCACCAGGGCATCCAGGCCCCGATCGGCCATGCGGCGTTTGACGGCGTCGACGCGTTGACGGTAGGTGCGTGCGGGGAAAGCGGTAAGCATGGGGATTCCCTCCTCAGGGACAAGGTGCAAGCGACAGGCAGTTCGGGCGGCTGCCATCTGGCAGCCGGAGGTGGATCAGGAAGGCGGTCGATGCCGTTCGAGGTACATGCGCAGCAGCATCACCGCCAGGGTGAGGACGATCATCAGGGTGGACACGGCGGCAATCGCCGGGTCGAGGTTGTAGCGCAGGCCGTCCCAGATGCGCTTGGGCAGCGTCACCACGTTCAGGCCGCTGGTGAACAGGGTCACCACCACCTCTTCCCAGCTCATCACGAAGCCCATGAAGAAGCCGCCGAGGATGCCGCCGCGCACGTTGGGCAGCAGCACATGCCAGAGCGTCGGCCAGAGCGCGGCGCCCAGCGAGCGCGAGGCCTTGTACAGGCTCAGGTCGAGCCGCGCGTAGGCCACCAGCAGGGCGATCACCGAGTACGGCAGTGCCATCAGCAGGTGGCCGAAGCCGACGCCCAGCAGGTTGTCGAGCATGCCCAGGCGGGCGTCGAGGTAGTAGATCGACATCGCCGAGACCACCTGCGGGACGATCATCGGCAGTAGCACGATCAGCGTCAGCACGGTACGGAAGCGCCGTTGCAGCCAGATGCCGGTGGCGAACAGGAAGGCCAGCGCCGTGGACAGCGCGCCAACCACCAGCGCCAGCCCGAGGCTCTGCAGGATCGACAGCAGCCAGGCACCGTCGAACAGCGTCGCATAGTGGCGCAACGACCAGCCACCATCCGGGAAGGCCAGGTAGCGCTGGTTGCCGAACGACAGCGGCACGATCACCAGGATCGGCAGCAGCAGGAACAGCGCGGACAGCACCAGCGCGGCCCAGGACAGCCAGCGCCCCAGCGGCGGGCGCGGCAGTTGCGGCTTGCCCGGCTTGGGCATGGCGGAGACGAAGGTTCCCTGCGGGGTCACAGTTCAGTCCTCCCGAGCAGGCGGCGGTAGCCGATGAGTTGTCCGAACAGCAGCGCGCAGCCCACCACCAGCAGCATCAGCACGATGCTCAGCGCCGCGCCCAGGCCCCAGTTGGACAGCTGGAACATCTGCACGTAGATGTACTCGGCGAGCATGGCAGCCTTGCCGCCGCCGAGCAGCGCCGGGGTGACGAAGCAGCCGAGGCTGAACACGAAGACGATGGCGGACGCGGCGACCACGCCTGGCAAGGTCAGCGGGATGAAGATGTCCTTGAGCGTCTGCCAGTGGCTGGCGCCCAGGCTGCTGGAGGCGCGCAGCAGGCTGTCGTCCACCTGTTTGAGCGAGGACAGCAGCGGCAGAACTGCGTACGGCACCATGAAGTGCACCATGCCGATCAGCGCGCCCAGCTCGTTGCGCACCAGCGGCGGCGGCGCATCGAACCAGCCGGTGGCCATCAGCCCCTGGCTGACCAGCCCACCATTGCGCAGCAGCACCAGCCAGGCGAAGGCGCGGATCAGCATCGACAGCCAGAATGGCAGCAGCACGAACAGCTCGATCAGTTGCCGGCCCCGTGGCGTCGCGAAACGCCAGCGGTAGGCGATCAGGTAGGCAATGGCAACGCTGATCGCGGTGGTCAGCAGGCAAATGCGCAGGGTGCGCCAGATCACCGCCTGCAGGTTGGCGTTGTCGGCGATGGCCGCGTAGTTCTGTGTGCCCCACTCCGGCAGGCTGAAGCTCCAGCCCAGCACGCCGAGGGTCGGCAGCAGGTAGCCGACCACGACGATTACTGGCAGGGGCAGGATCAGCAGGCCGTAGACCGGCAGCACGCCCGGTGCGAAACGTCGCATCTCAGCCACCGATCAGCGCGAGGTAGCGCTCCAGGGTTTCACCGTAGTGTTCGGCGTGCCACTTGTTGTTCAGCGACACCTGCTTCTTCAGGTTGTCCGGCGCGGTGGGGTTGATCGCCTGCAGCGGGGCGCTGAGCAGGTCGTTCGCTTTCAGGTTCACCGGCCCCATGTTGTAGACCTCCATGAGCTTGGCCTGCACCTCCGGACGCAACGCGTAGGCGATGAAGTCCATGGCCGCCTTGGCGCCGGCCGGGTTGCCCTTGGGCACCATCCACACCGAAGGCGAGACGATGCCGCCGTCGAAGCTCCAGTCGATCTTGCCGGCGGTGTCGTTCTTCACCAGTTCGGCGCGGGTGTGCCACATCTGCGCCAGGCTCACCTCGCCATCGCGGATCAGTTGCTGCGACTCGGCGCCGGTGGACCAGTGAGTGGCGATGTGCGGCAGCAGTTCCTCGATCTTGCGCAGCGCGCGGTCGACGTCCAGCGGGTAGAGCTGCTCCGGCGGCACGCCGTCGGCCAGCAGCGCGCACTCCAGGTTGGCGCTCATCCACTTGTAGAGGGTGCGCTTGCCCGGGTACTTCTTCACATCCCAGAAGTCGGCCCAGGACTTGGGCGGGTTCTTGCCGAACTGCTCGTGGTCGTAGCCGATCACGTAGCTGTAGGTGTAGTTGGCGAGGCCGAAGTCATGCACATCGCCGTAGCCGATCAGCGACTTGTCGACGATGCCGAAGTCGATGGGGGTGAGGAACTTGTCCTTGCCCAGCCGATAGGACGAGTACATCTCGCCGTCGCACACGTCCCAGCGCACCGCACCGCTGCTCACCTGGGTCTTCAGTGCGCCTTCGGTGGGGCCGCTGCCATCGACCCTCAGGGCCAGGCCGGACGCCTGGTCGAAACCGCCAAAGCTCTTCTCGAAGGCCGGCACCGCATCGCCGCCCCAGTTGGCCAGCACCAGGCTGCCGCCGGCGGCGAAGGCCCGCCCGCCAGTGCCGAACGGCAGCGCGCTGGCCGCGGCGAGCAGCAGCAGGCTGCGGTTGAAATCCCGGCGGCTGATACCGGTGCGCTCGCCCTTCTGGGCGGCGATCTCGATGGCGTCTTCGATGAAGCCTTGGCCTGCTTTTACATGGTCGCTCATGTGATTGCTCCCCGATCGCTTGTTTTCGTTATGGGTTAGTCAGGCGGACAACAGGTGGCAGTGCTGCGGCGACCAGCTGCACCAGTAGCGCTGGCCGCTGCGCAGCTCGCCGAGCAGCGGGTGCGATACCGGCAGGCGCAGGTCCAGGCGATCACCCTGCTCCAGGGTCAGTTCGAGATTGACGTGGGCACCCTGGTAGGTCGCCATACCGGCGGTGGCGCAAAGACCGTTGTCGCGACCGGCATCCTGCAGCGGACGCAGGTCGATGTGTTCCGGGCGTACCGCCAGCCAGTTCCTGCCACCCTGGCTGGCCTGGGCCGAATACGCCGCCCGCAGATGCTGGCCACGGAAATCACAGAGCGTGGCGTCTGCCTCGCGGCCCACCACGCCGACTTCCAGCAGGTTGGTGTCGCCGAGGAAATTGGCGACGAAGCGACTGGCCGGGCGTTCGTAGACCTCGCGCGGGGTCCCGACCTGCTCCAGGCGGCCCTTGTTGAACACGGCGATGCGGTCGGATAGCGCCAGGGCTTCCTCCTGGTCGTGGGTGACGAAGACAAAGGTGGTGCCGAAGTCCTTGTGCATGCGCGCCAGCTCGCCCTGCATCTCCTGGCGCAGGCGGCGGTCGAGGGCGGAAAGCGGCTCGTCGAGCAGCAGCAGTCTGGGCTTGAACACCAGCGCGCGGGCCAGCGCCACACGCTGCTGCTGGCCGCCGGAGAGCTGGCTGATACCGCGCTCGCCCATGCCAGCGAGGCCGACAAGTTCCAGCACCTCGGCGACGCGGCGCGCGATCTCGGCGCCCGGCACCTTGCGGATGCGCAGCGGGTAGGCGACGTTCTGCGCCACGCTCATGTGCGGGAACAGCGCGTAGCCCTGGAACACCACGCCGAATTCGCGCTGGTCCGGCGACAGGTGGGTGATATCGCGGCCGTCCTGCTCGATGCGCCCTTGGCTGGGTTCGACGAAGCCGGCGAGCATCATCAGCGTGGTGCTCTTGCCCGAGCCCGACGGCCCCAGCAGCGTGAGGAATTCGCCCTGGCGGATGCTCAGGCTGAGGTCGCTCAGGACCTGCAGGTTGCCGTAGCGCTTGCCCAGGCCGAGCAAGTCGACGAAATGCTGCATGGCGGATCTCCAGCCGTTTGTTCTTGTGTTTGGGTGTTGGCTTGGGGACATCTTCTGTGCAAATTTAACTAACGACAATTCAATAGATTTCCGCCTGAATCGTTAGTCAAATTCACAGAAAAAGGTCCTCCATGCGTCAGAACAGTGCGTTCCGAATGCCCTCTCTCATCGCCCTGCGCGCTTTCGAGGCACTGGTCCGGCAGGGCAGCATCAGCCGTGCGGCGCTGGAGCTGCACGTCACCCACGGGGCGGTCAGCCACCAGGTGAAGAAGCTCGAGGAAGAGCTGGGGGTGGCCCTGGTGGAGCGCCAGGGCAAGGGCGTCAAGCTGACCCCGGCCGGGCGCCAGCTGAGCCAGCAGATCAGCAGCGCCTTCGACCAACTGCGCGACATCCGCCGCGCCCTGCCCACCGAGGAGCCCGCCGGTGAACTGCGCATCGCCTGCGCCCCGGCGCTGCTGGCGCGAGTGTCATCGCTGCTGGAGAAATTCCTGCGCAACTACCAGGAAGTGGCCCTGCACCTGCTGCCGATGAGCAGCGACCTGGGCGACGTGGACATGGTGATTTCCTTCGGCGAGACGCACATCGAAGGCCAGCGCTTCGCCGCGCTGGGCGATATCCGCTACTTCCCGGTGTGCAGCCCGCGCCTGCTGAACACCCAGGAGCACCTGCGCAAACCGCGCGACCTGGCGCGCCAGGTGCTATTGCACGAAGACGACGGCTTCGACTGGAGCCGCTATTTCCTGGCCGCCGGCGTGCCCGGCCTGCAGGCGCGGCAGAACGTCTTCCTGCCCGACGCCTACCTGACCATCCGCGCCGCACTGGCGGGCGGCGGCGTAACCATCAGCGACCACATCCTGGCCGGCGAGGAACTGGCCGAGGGCCGGCTGGTGCGCCTGTTCGACATCGACTTCCCGGCGCCCCACCCCTATTTCCTGATCATCCCGCCCCACGGCAACCAGGCCCTGGCGCGGGAGTTCGCCGACTGGCTGCTGCATGAGCTGGAGGCGATTCCGGCGTTCGACTGAGGGAGCCGACGCTGGGTATCGACAGAGGCTTCAACCCACGTCAGAGATCCAGCACCAGCCGCGTCGACTTCGCTCGCGAGACGCAGGCGCATATCTGCTTGTTGGACGCCTTTTCCTTGCTCGACAGGCAGTTGTCGCGGTGCTCCGGCTCGCCTTCCAATACGTCGACGATGCAGGTGCCGCAGATGCCTTCGCGGCACTCGGTGTCGATGTCACAACCGTGGGCCTGGAGCACGTCCACCAGCGTCGAATCCGCCGGTACATGAAGCACCACGCCGGAGCTGGCCAGCTCCACGTCGAAGGAACCGGCCGGCGCCGCGTTGGCGGCCGGGTCGGCCTGGAAGTGCTCCAGGTGGATGGCATCTTCCGGGCGGCTGCGCGCAGCGATCTCCACCACCTTGTTCATGAACGGCGCCGGGCCGCAGGTATAGACGTGGGCCTGTTGCGGCGCGTGCTCCAGGCACTCGCCCAGCACGCGGCCGAGGTCGGCGGGTTCGACGCCGTAGTGCAGTTCCACCTTGCCGGCGAACGCCTCGCTGGCCAGCAGTTCGACGAAGGCGGCGTGCTCGGCGGAACGGGCGAAGTAATGCAGGCGATAGGGCTCGCCCCTGGCATTCAGGCGGTAGGCCATGCTCAGCAGCGGCGTGACGCCAATGCCGGCGGCGAACAGCACGTGCTCGCGGGCTTCCGGCGCCAGGCGGAACAGGTTGCGCGGCGCGCCGATGTCGAGCTCCATGCCCTCCTGCACTTCATGCAGGGCAACGGAGCCACCGCGCGAGGCGCCTTCCTTCTTGATCGCCACCAGGTAGGCCGCGCGGTCGTCCGGCGGGCTGCACAACGAGTACTGGCGCGTTACCCCGGTGGGCCCGGTGACGTCGACGTGGGCGCCCGGCTCGTAGGCGTCGAACGGCTGGCCATCACAACGTACGAGACGCAGCGAACGGATGTCCTGCGCTTCCTCGACGATTCTCTCGATTCTGACCTTCATCATGGCGTTACCTGCAAGGCGTTGAGTGCGGGCTCTGTGGCCCCTTTCCGGCCTCTTTTTCACGAGCGGACGGGTGTTTCGGTTGGTTAAAGGAGCGGGCCGGGGCTCACTCGGGAAATTTGGGAGCGGGCGGCGTTGCCCTCTCCCCAGCCCTCTCCCTGAAGGGAGAGGGAGCAGTTCAGCGTTGCCGGGTGGCACAGTGTTCCCAGCCCTGCCAATCAGTCCCCTCTCCCGCTTGCGGGAGAGGGTTAGGGAGAGGGGCTTTTGACCGGCCCATCTCCCGCGTCAAAGGCTCAACGCATGAACAACCCACCATTGATATCCCAGCAGGCGCCCGTCACCGATCCGGCGTTCTCCGCGCAGAGCAGCAGTACGCTGTCGGCAATGAAGGTCGGATCGCCCAGGCGGCCGGCGGGGATGGTCTTGAGGATCTGTTCCAGGCGCTCGGGCGCGACGCTCTCGTAGACCACCGGCAAGTCCAGCGGCCCTGGCGAGATCGCATTGACGGTCACGCCCTGCGTCGAGAGTTCGCGGGCGAACACCTTGGTCAGGGTCGCCACGCCGCCCTTGGCCGCCGCGTAGTGGCCGCCGGTGGCGGTACCGCCGTTCTGCCCGGCCAGCGAGGCGATGTTGACGATGCGGCCGAAGCCGCGTGCTGCGAAGTGCGTACCGAACACCTGGCAGGCGACGAAGGTGCCGCGCAGATTCACCGCCATGGAGGCGTCGAAGTCCTCCGGGCTGATGTCCATCAGCGCGGCGACCTTCGACATCCCGGCGTTGTTCACCAGGATATCGGTGCCGCCCCAACGCTCGGCAAGCAGATCGCGGGCACGTTCGAAATCGACCTTCTCCCGCGCATCCAGCTTCAACCCAACTGCCGTGCGGCCCTCGGGGTCGAGCTCGTCGGCCAGGCGCTGTACCGCGTCTTCGTTAAGGTCGGCCAGCGCCACGCGCAGGCCGGCGGCGTGCAGACGACGCGCGATGACTTCACCCAGCCCGCGCGCGGCGCCAGTTACCAGGGCTACTCGTTGCATGGCGCGGCCCTCAGAGCAGGAAGCCGAGCGCGTTGAGCGCGTCTTCGGCGTTGATCAGGCGGATCACCTTGCGCTCCAGTCGCGGCTGGCCGTCGACAAAGCGGATACGGTGGTTCAGGTCGGCAATGAACGGCGTCGCCACGCCGCGCTTGTAGGCGTAGAGCACCTGCGCCGAGTTCACCTCGACCCGATCGCCCGCCGCTTCCACCAGGGAAAAGCGCGAAACCGTGCGCACCGTCTTCGCCGCATCCACCGCCGACGGCGAATGGCCGCCGGTGAGGCGTTCGATGCGCAGCGCGCGCATGCGTGCGTCGTCGAAGACGTAGTTCAGGCGCGAGGCGAAGTCATCGTCCTCGCCATCGATCGGCACCACGTAGACGCCGTCCTCGCTCCACAGCTGCGACCACTGCGCGTAGTCCTTGCGGTCCAGCAGTTCGGCTTCGCGCCAGACGAATTCGATGGCCTTGGCCAGCGGGCCGGAGAAGCCGTTCAGGGTGTCGTTGCTCATTGGCTCATCATCCTTTTCCACATCTGGTACGCCTCGCGCATGCCGCCTTCATCGGTGGCGTGGGAGACCTTGTCGCCGTTCTCGGCGACCACTTCGCGGTTCAGGCCGCGGTTGACCAGGATCGGTGCGTCGACGCCGGCGTAGGAGCCACGCTGCACGCGGTCCCAGGCCTCCGCATCATCCGGGCTGCCGAAGCCGAACGGACCCTGGAAGTGCTCGTGGATGCGCATGCGTTCGCGGTTGGCGATATCCGGGCCGCCGTCCATGCCCAACGCGACGTGGCGAATCTCGGTCTCGGTGACGGAGATCGGCCGCAGCACGCGGAAGAACGACATGGACATCGCCACGTTGGGGAACAGGTTGAGGTTGAAGCCGGCGCCATGCAGCGAACGGACGATGCGGCGCACCTGTTCCGGCGGCATGGTCTTCGACAGTTCCTCGGTGACGTGGGCGAAGCGCTCCTGCAGCTGCTCGGTGCCGTCGTCGTGGTCGAGGTCGACGTGCTCGGGGACCATCACCATCACGCTGTGGCCGTTGCCCAGAGCGTGGGTAACCGCCTGCTCGTCGCTCATGAACGAGAGCATCTCTTCGGTCTCTTCATCCACCGACGACATGAACGACTTGTGCACGATGGGGAAGTGATAGCCGTCGGTGGTGTTCTCCAGCTGGATCTTCCAGTTGCCCTTGAAGGTGAACTTGTGTTCGCCCTGGGTCTTGATCGGGTAGCCGGCGCCCTGCTTCATGAACAGGTCCATCCAGTGCTTCGCCCCGCCGAGGAAATCTTCCAGCGGCTCGATGTCGTCGTTGTAGGTGGCGAACACCATGCCGGCGTAGCTCTCGACCCGCAGGCTGGTCAGTGGCAGCTCGGACTTGTCGAGGATGTCCTCGTAGCCGTCCGGGTACGGCAGCGCGCGCAGCTTGCCGTCCAGGGCGTAGGACCAGCTGTGGTACGGGCAGGTGAAGCCGGTGGCATTGCCCTTGTGCTTCTCGCACACGGTGGCGCCACGGTGGCGGCAGCGGTTTTCCAGGACGTTGATGTGGCCCTTCTTGTCGCGCACCACGATCACCGGACGGCGACCGACGCTGGTGGTCTTGAAGTCGCCGGCGTTGCGCACTTCGCTTTCGTGGGCGACCCACACCCAGGTGCGGTAGAAGATCTTGTCCATCTCCGCTTCGAACAGCTGCGGGTCGTTGTACAACGAAACATCGACGCGGTCGTCGCCGACCAGCTCTTCGACGCTGCGCGACCGGGCGATCAGCCGGTATTCGTGAGCGCTCATGCCCATCTCCTCATGCCGATTTCTTATGTTTTGGCGCAGGCCGCGTGGCAGCCAGGCTGTGTTCGAGTTGCGCACCAAAGGCGCACACACGTTCGTCGTCGCCCTTGCGGCCGACAATCTGCAGGCCGACTTTCAGCCCGCCGCAATCCAGGTCCACCGGCACGGTCAGCGCCGGGTGTCCGCTCAGGTTGAAAGGTCGTACCAGGGGCGTCATGCCGGCCACCGACTTGCCGTTGCGCGCGTCGCAGAGCAGCGGCGGCAGGTCGGGCATGGTCGGCAGCAGCAGGACTTCGAAGTCGTCCAGCGCGGCGTCGATGGCACGGGTGAAGTGCTCGCGCACCTTCTCCGCCTCGGCGCGCTCGGCGTCGGTGGTGCGGCTGGCCAGCAGCAGGCGCTGCTCGACGTCGGCACCGATCAGGCCCTTGCCGGTCAGCGCCGCATAGGCGGCCCAGTTCTCGTGGTTGATCACCACCAGCCCGGCCTGGAAGGCCGCCTCGAACTCGCCGAGGAACAGGTGGCTGCGGCGCCAGCCGGCGCGGTCGGCGGCAGCGCCCAGGCAGGCCTGGATGTGCGGCGCCGACGGCACGTCGAGGAAGGCCACGCGGGCGCCCTCACCCGGCGTCCGTACCTCGCCGAAGCCGGGGCAGATGACCTGCATGGCGGCGATCAGGTCAGCCATGCCGGCGGCGAAGGGGCCGACGCAATCCAGGCTGCTCTGCGCCGGATGCACGCCGTCGCGGCTGACCCGGCCGAAGGTCGGCTTCAGACCGGCAATGCCGCAGCAGGCCGCCGGCACGCGGACCGAACCGCCGGTGTCGGTGCCCAGGGCGATGTCCGCCAGCCCCGCCGCCACGGCCGATGCGGAACCGCTGGACGAGCCGCCAGGCACGCGGTCAGGCGCCATCGGGTTGATCGGCGTGCCAGTCCAGTCGTTGATGCCGGTGACGCCAAAGGCCAGTTCGTGAAGGTTGGTCTTGCCGACGATCTGCCAGCCGGCGTTGAGCACGGCGTCGACCACGAAGGCATTGCGCTCGGCCGGCGCGGCGTCGGCCAGCGCGCGAGTGCCGCAACGGGTCGGATGGCCGGCGATGTCGATGCTGTCCTTGACCGCGACGCGCTTCCCGCCGCTGCCCAGCAGGAATTCGCTGACAAAGGTGCTCATGGGCGGCTCTCCTCTGCGCGCCCCAGCAGGCGCTGGGACAGGCGCTGGGTACGGAAGTGGCTGATCTGCCAGCGCCCGTCGATCTCGCGGAAATCGATGTCCAGGCGCGTGCCGAACAGCTCGGTGTGGCCCGCGGCATAGGTCGAGAGCTGCTGCATGATCCATTGCCCGCGCGCGGTACGGCCGTCGACGCGGATCGACTCGCTGGTGAGGAAGTGCAGGTTCAGCGTGAAGTGCGGCGACGGCGGCAGGTAGCCGAAGACGAACGCGGCAATCGCCTCGCGGCCCTGGTGATGGCCGAAGGTCTGCGCCGTGGAAGCGCCGATGCCCTCCCACACGGCGTCTTCGCTGAACAGCTCGGCCAGCTCGCTCATCGCCACCGGCGCATGCGGCACGTCGCAGAGGTCCATGTAGCGGGCCATCAGCCGGCGCACCTGGCTCTCCCCTTCGAGGGTCTCCAGGCGGCGGTTCAGCTCGGCCATGCTCAGGCTGCTCATGGCTCAGGTCCGCGCGGCTTCGGGGATGGTCAGCGGACGGCCGATGCGCGCCTCGACCTTGGCGTACTTCCACAGGCTGTACTCGCCCACCGGAGTGGTACGGAACAGATTGCAGGCGTCGATCACGGTCTGGTGGCAGTCCACGTCGGCCATGATGTAGACGGTCCAGGGCGAGGTGGTGGACGGGCCGACCATCAGGCGGTCGTCGTCCAGCACGCCGAGCACGTTCATGCCCGGCAGCGCGCCGAGGTCGCTCATCATCTGCGAGAAGCCCTTCCACACGGTGATGCCTTCACCGGTGGGCAGGTCGAAGAACGGCTGGGCGATGCCGATGCAGAACAGTACGCGCAAGGGTTCGGTAGTCGGACGGGTCATGTCGTGGTCCTTGTTCTTATGGGTTCGAATCAGAGGTATCCGGGGAACGGCGGCACATCGAGCAGCACCGCGCCGGCGCCGTCGTACATGCCATCGCTCAAGAAGGCGTGCTGGGTGACCACCATGGCGTCGCGCAGGTAGCGCTGCAGCGGGTGGTGCATATAGATCGCCGTGGTGCCGGCCAGGGTGTAGGCGCGGCGCACCACGTCGGCGCCGGCGCGGGACACGTGCACGGCGGAGAGGCGCAGCTGGCTGACCTGCTCCGGGCTGACCGCGTCGCCGGCGAGGATGGATTCCCATACGGCCTCGGTGGCGTCATAGAAGAAGCCGCGCGCGGCCTGCAGTTCGGCTTCGGCCTTGCCGATCTCGATGCGCACGTAGGCCCGATCACCCAGCTTGGGCGCACCGGTCACGCCGCTGGACGAGGCCATGCGGGTGATCTCGTCCAGCGCCGCGCGGGCCAGGCCGAGGTTGACCACGGCGAGCACCTGGGCGGCGTAGGCGATGGTCGGGTAGCGGTACAGCGGTTCGTCGATGTTCGATTGGCCGCCGCGGATGAAGGTCCAGTCGTCGGCGACGAAGGCGTTATCCAGCTTCAGGTCGTGGCTGCCGGTGCCCTTGAGGCCGACCACGTTCCAGTTCTCGACGATCTCCACGTCCCTGGCGCGCAGCAGCGCGGTGCGCGGCTTGCCGCCCGGCCCGCCAATACCGATGCCGACACCGAGCACGTCGGCGCCCTTGCAGCCGCTGGCGAACTTCCAGGTGCCGCTGACGCGCCAGCCGCCTTCCACCTGCGTGGCCGGCTGGATCGGGAACAGGCCGCCGGCGAACACCAGGTCCGGGCCGTCGGCATAGAGCTCGGCGAGAGTATGGCGCGGCAGCGCGGTGAGGTAGGTGCTGGCGCTACCGAAGCTGGCAACCCAGCCGGCGGAGCCGTCGGCTTCGGCGATGCGTTCGACCAGGCGCAGGAACTGCGCCGGCGGCAGCGCATCGCCACCGAAGCAGCGCGGGGTCGCGGCGCGGTAGATGCCGACGTCGCGGAAGCGTTCGATCATGTCGCGCGGCACGTGGGAGCGGGTGTCGAACTCCTCGCGGCGCTGGCGGACTTCATCCAGTACGCGCTGGAATTCGAGGGCACGGCCGTCCGCATCGAGCGGTTCGGCGAGGGCGGCACGCAGCATGGCGTCATCTCCGGTTGTTCTTGTAGGGCCGGCCCGTTCGATGCGGGCCGGTCGTCATTGGGGCCAGTGTATGAACCGCCCTGCCTGCCCAACTATTGGGGCGTGCAGCCCCACGGCTAAAGAAATCCCCTAGTTGGCGCCGAGTTACTCCGCAGTCCCTTCGCGCTACGCTGCGCGGTATAAGGACGCCACTGCCTTCCCGTCCCTGCCATCGAGAGCGAGCTTCGATGTTCCAGCCCAAGCCCGACGACTTCCTCGCCCTGCTCCAGGCCATGCCGCTGTGCGTGATCCTTCACGACGTGCAGACCAAGGAAATCCTCTGGGCGAACAACGCGGCGCTCGCGGTGCTCGGCTTCACCCTGGAGGAGCTGGTGCCACTGAAAGCGCCGGACATGACCGCCAACGCCCCGCAGTACCGCCGCTCGGTCGGTCTGCGCTGGCTGGAAGGCGCCGCGCGTACCGGCCAGCGCACCATCGAGTGGTGCTACCGCTCCAAGCAGGGCGTGGAGATCCTGTCCGAAGCCGTCGCCACCCGCGTGCACCTGCAGGAGCGCGACGTGCTGATGGTGCAGTTCCGCGACATCTCGAAGGAGAAGCAGGTCGAACGCGACCTGCAGCGCTTCGAGAGCCGCCTGAAGGCCTTCATGCAGGACCTCGCCGAAGGCGTGGCAGTGCTCGATGCGGACGGCAACCTGCGCTTCCTCAGCGAATCCGCCCTGCCCCTGCTGGGCGGCAGCCAGGACGACTGGCTGGCGCACAACTTCCTCGGCCGCTGCGACAGCGCCACGCGCCCACGCCTGGAGCACCACCTCGCCATGCAGCCGCCGAGCCGCGAGCCGTACTCGGTCAGCTACCAGCTACAGCGGCTGGATGGCGAATGGCGCTGGCACCACGCGACCTGCCGCTACATCGAGATCGAGGACGACCTGGTCGGCCACCTGCTGCTGTTCCGCGACGTCACCGACCAGGTCCGCGCGGCCCAGGCGCAGCGCCAGAGCGACCAAAAGCTGGAATACCTGGCGCGCTACAACGCCATGGGCGAGATGGCCCTGGCGATTGCCCACGAGCTCAGCCAGCCGCTGGCGGCCACGCGCAACTTCATCGAGGGCGCGCTGATCCGCCTGGACCGCGAACAGAAGACCGAAGCCTCCGCCGCCTGGGGCCTGGACAGCGCCGTGCGGCAGATCGAACACGCCTCGCTGATCATCAAGAGCGTGCGCGAATACGTGGTGAAGCTGGAGCAGGCCGAGCAGCGCATCGACCTCAACGAACTGCTCGGTGAAACGCTCTATTTCATCAGCCTCAAGGCCCAGCCGAGCAACGTGCGCGTAGCGCTGGAGCGCTGTTCCGAACCACTGTGGGTGAACTGCGAGAAGGTGCTCGTCGGCCAGGTGATCCTCAACCTCGCCTTCAACGCCATCGAGGAGATGCTCAACCTCCCCGAGGACCGCCGCCTGCTGCGCATCCGCACGTCTCATGAAGGGAACAGTGCGCGGCTGTCAGTCCTCGACCAGGGCCGGGGCATCGATGCCGGAGCCAAGGAGAGGCTGTTCGATGGCTTCTTCACGTCGAAAGTGAGCGGCAACGGCATTGGCCTGGCGCTGTGCCAGAGCATCGTCTCGCGGCATCGCGGGGATATCTGGGCCCAGAACGTCGAGCCGTGCGGGGCGATGTTCTGTTTCGAGTTGCCGTTGGCGGAGTGATCGGCCCCGGCCTTGCCGGCGGATCGCGGGCGTGGCCCGCTCCTACAAGTACATGCCTTCGTTCTTTCCCTTGCCTGCAAAACTTCCAGAGAAACATCCGCACACTCCGAATGCCCCGTTCAGGAGGCCTCGTTGCAGCGAAGTTTCAGGGGTTGAGCGGCATGGATGCCGCAAGAGCCGCGATGGGCCAGGGATGGCCCTTCGCGGCGTGCCCCTGAAACTTCGCTTCAACGAGGGAATTTTTCGCCTGAGCGAAAAACCGGATGTCCGGGGCAAGCCTTTTGGTTACTTTTCGGCGTTTGGAAAGTGACTCGCCCGAGGGGGCGAAACCCAATACATCCGAACACACGGATGCGACGCTGAACACCAAAGCTCAAAGCGTCTCGGTTGGGCATTTCTCCGCCGCCTCGGAGTGCGCGCGACCTTCGTGTTTCGCCCCCTCGGGCGAGTCCCTTTTGTCAAACGCCACAAAAGGAACCAAAAAGTCTCGCCCCTACATCCGGCTTTTCGCTTCGCGAAAAGTACCCTCGGTTCCTCGGAGTTCCAGGGGCCCGCGTTGACGGGCCATCCCTGGCCCGACAACACTCTCGCGACATCCATGTCGCTCGGCCCCTGAAACTCCGATCACCTTCGGCCTCCTGAAAGGGACACTCCGGAGCGTGTGGAAGTTTCTCTGGAAATCCTGATGAGCCAGAGCAAAAACCGGAGCAAGATCGTAGGGCGCATAACCCGGAACGGGTTATCCGCCGATACGCCTGCGGCGCATAACGCTGGCGCTTATGCGCCCTACGAAACCGAGCGGTTCGCGAGCGAGCTCGCTCCTACGAAAAGCAAAAAGAAACGGCGCCCGCAGGCGCCGTCATCCGCTCAGGCAACCCTCACCCCTGGGACTTCTTGATGATCGCCTCGGCGATATTCGCCGGCGCCTCGGCGTACTTGGTGAACTCCATCGAGTAGCTCGCCCGCCCCTGGGACATCGAACGCACGTCCGTGGCATAGCCGAACATCTCGCCCAGCGGCACCTCGGCACGAATCACCTTGCCTGCCGGCGTATCCTCCATGCCCTGGATCAGCCCGCGGCGGCGGTTGAGGTCGCCCATCACGTCGCCCATGTAGTCCTCCGGCGTCACCACCTCGACCTTCATCACCGGCTCCAGCAGCACCGCGCCACCCTTCTGCGAGAGCTGCTTGGTAGCCATCGACGCGGCGATCTTGAACGCCATCTCGCTGGAGTCGACATCGTGGTACGAACCGTCGAACACCGATGCCTTCAGGCCGATCAGCGGGTAGCCGGCGAGCACGCCGTTCTGCATCTGTTCCTCGATGCCCTTCTGGATGGCCGGGATGAACTCGCGCGGGATCACGCCACCGACCACCTCGTTGACGAACTCCAACCCGTCCTTGCCCTCGTCGCCCGGCTCGAAGCGAATCCAGCAATGGCCGAACTGGCCACGGCCGCCGGACTGGCGGACGAACTTGCCTTCGATCTCGCACTTCTTGCGGATCGCCTCGCGGTAGGCCACCTGCGGCTTGCCGATGTTGGCCTCGACGTTGAACTCACGACGCATGCGGTCGACGATGATGTCCAGGTGCAGCTCGCCCATGCCGGAGATGATGGTCTGTCCGGTTTCCTCATCAGTCTTCACGCGGAACGAGGGGTCTTCCTGGGCCAGCTTGGACAGGGCGATGCCCATCTTCTCCTGGTCGGCCTTGGTCTTGGGCTCCACGGCCACGGAGATCACCGGATCGGGGAAGTCCATGCGCTCGAGGATGATCGGCTTGTCGATGGAGCACAGGGTGTCGCCGGTGGTGACGTCCTTCATGCCGATCAGCGCGGCGATATCGCCGGCGCGCACTTCCTTGATCTCCTCGCGCTGGTTGGCGTGCATCTGCACCATCCGCCCGACGCGTTCCTTCTTGGTCTTCACCGAATTGAGCACGGCGTCGCCGCTGCTCAGCACGCCGGAATACACGCGGGCGAAGGTCAGGGTGCCGACGAAGGGGTCGGTGGCGATCTTGAAGGCCAGCGCGGAGAACGGCTCGCTGTCGTCGGCGTGGCGCTCCAGGTGCTTCTCTTCATCGTCCGGGTCAGTGCCGTTGATCGCGGGGATTTCCGTGGGCGCCGGCAGGTAGTCGATCACCGCATCGAGCACCAGCGGCACGCCCTTGTTCTTGAACGAGGAGCCCAGCACCGCCGGGACGATCTCGTTGGCCAGGGTGCGCTGACGCAGGCCGGCCTTGATTTCCTCGACGGTCAGTTCCTGGCCTTCGAGGTACTTGTTCATCAGGTCATCGTTGGCTTCCGCCGCGGCCTCGACCATGTGCGCGCGCCACTCGTCCGCCAGCGCCTGCAGCTCGGCCGGGATGGGCTCCTCGGTGTAGCTGGTGCCCTGGTCGGCGTCGTTCCAGACGATGGCCTTCATCTTCACCAGGTCGATCTGCCCGGAGAAGGTTTCCTCCGAACCGATCGCCAGTTGGATCGGCACCGGGGTATGGCCCAGACGCTGCTTGATCTGCGCCACCACACGGAGGAAGTCGGCGCCCTGGCGGTCCATCTTGTTGACGTAGGCCAGGCGCGGCACATGGTACTTGTTGGCCTGGCGCCAGACCGTCTCGGACTGCGGCTCGACGCCATCGGCGCCGCTGAACACCACCACCGCGCCGTCGAGCACGCGCAGAGAGCGCTCCACCTCGATGGTGAAGTCCACGTGGCCGGGCGTGTCGATGATGTTGAAGCGGTACTTGTGGTCGTACTGCTTGGAGGAGCCCTGCCAGAACGCCGTGGTGGCCGCCGAGGTGATGGTGATGCCGCGCTCCTGTTCCTGCACCATCCAGTCCATGGTCGCCGCGCCGTCGTGCACCTCGCCCATCTTGTGGTTCACACCGGTGTAGAAAAGGATGCGCTCGGTCGTCGTGGTCTTGCCGGCGTCGACGTGGGCGACGATGCCGATGTTGCGGTAAAGCTCGATGGGCGTGGTGCGAGCCATGGTGTGCTCCGTATCTGCTGGGTGACTGCCGGGCCTGCTGCTGCGGGTCCGTTGCCTGCGCGGGACGGCGGAAGGAAGTGCAGCGTCAGAAATTTCTGAGCGCAACAGGCTCAAGGTAGCGCGTCTTCGTGGCAATTCCAGTGTCGGAGGGTTGCGGCAGTCGCCGTCCGACCGGCTGCGCCGCGGTGCCATTGCACTCTGCCGTGGGAAAACCCTAAAATGATAGGCATTCTCAAATGAAAATCTGACGCACGCACAGTGGCCCTCGTCGAAACCCCGTCCCCGCAGCATCTGCACACCCTCTACAACGAGCACAACGGCTGGCTCCAGCAGTGGCTGCGCGGCAGATTGGGCAACGCCTGGGATGCCGCCGACCTCGCCCATGACACCTTCCTGCGCCTGCTGCGGCGCCCGCTGGAAGACCTCGGCGAACGCCCGCGCGCCCTCCTCACCCACATCGCCAAGGGCCTGCTGGTGGACCGCTGGCGGCGCCAGGAGATCGAGCGTGCCTACCTGGAAAGTGTCGCCGCGCTGCCCGAAGAGCTGGCGCCCGGCCCGGAAACCCGCGAGCTGATCCTCGAAGCGCTGGAGCGCATCGACGCCGCCCTGAGCGAGCTGCCGGCGCTGACCCGCGAGGCCTTCCTGCTGTCGCAACTGGACGGCCTGACCTACCCGCTGATCGCCGAGCGCCTGGGCATTTCCCTGGCCAGCGTGAAGCGCTACATGCGCGCCGGTTTCGTCGCCTGCCTGGGCGTCGCCTGATGCGCGAGCAACCGCTGGACCCCGGCATCCTCGGCGAAGCCGCCGACTGGCTGGTGCGCCTCAACGAACACCCCGCCAGCAGCGCCGACCTGCAGGCCATCGAGCAATGGCGCGCACGCAGCGCCCAGCACGCCGAAGCCTGGCGCCGCGCCGAAGCATTGCTCGGCCTGCGCCAGCTGCCGCCGGGCCTCGGCCGGCAGAGCCTGCAACGCAGCGGCCTGAGCCGGCGGCAGATGCTCAACCGCCTGGGCGTACTGATGGCCGTGGCGCCAGCTGCCTGGCTGGCAGCGCGGCAGTTGCCCTGGGCAGAATGGAGCGCCGACCTGCGCACCGCCGTGGGCGAACGCAAGCACCTGCGCCTGCCCGACGGCAGCCAGATCACCCTGAATACCGACAGCGCGGTGAACGTGACCTTCAACGCCCGCGAACGGCGCCTGAAGCTGCTCGAAGGCGAAATCCTGGTCGACGCCCTGCCCGACCCGCGCCCCTTCCTCGTCGACAGCCGCCACGGCCTGCTGCGCACCCCGGCAGCATGCTTCAGCCTGCGCGATCTGGGCAATGCATACCGCGTCGCGGTGCTTGAGAAGGAGGTGAGCGTCGAACTGCCGGGACACGCGAGCCAGGTGGTCAGCGCCGGGCAGCAGTTGGTGTTCGGCGAGCAGGGCTTCCAGTCCCTGCAGACGGCGGACGCCAACGCCAGCGCCTGGGAGAACGGCATGCTGCTGGCCCAGGGCATGCGCCTGGACGAGTTGCTGGGCGAACTGGGGCGCTATCGCAGCGGCTTTCTGCGCTGCGACCCGCGCCTGGCGAATCTGCGCGTGACCGGTGCGATCCCAGTGGGCGACAGCGACGCCGGCCTCGCACTGCTGGCGGACATGCTGCCGGTGAAGCTGCGGCGGATGACGCGGTACTGGGTCACGGTGGAGCCAGCCTGAGCGACTGAGCCCCCGTCGCAGGGCGGAAAACGCTGGCGCGTTATTCGCCCTGCGAAAAACACCGACTGAAAAATGTTCGCCCGCCCCTGACACCTTTTTCGCTCTCGCCCGGTGAAGAGGAAGACAACCTCTATTTGCCGACAGGAACACTCCATGCTCCTCCGCACTCGCCTCCGCCCCCATTCCCTTGCCCTGGCCGTCGGCCTGACCCTGACCGGTGGCGTCGTGCTGCCGACCCTGGCCGCCGAAGCCGCCAGCCAGCAGCGCCAGTACGACATCGCCCCCGGCCCGCTGGGCGAGGTGCTGGCGCGCTTCGCCGCCCAGGCCGGCGTGCCGCTGGCGTTCGAGGCACAGGCGCTGAACCACCTGCAGAGCGCGGGCCTGACGGGCAGCTTCGCGCCCGAGCAGGGCCTGGAGCACCTGCTCGACGGCAGCGGCTACCGCCTGGTACGCAAGAACAGCGGATATGGCGTGGAGGCTGCCCCCGATGACCGCGGCGCGCTGGAGATGGACGCCACCACCGTCAGCGGCGCAGCACGGCAGCCCGGCGACCTGCCGCCCGCCTATGCCGGCGGCCAGGTCGCCCGCGGCGCGCAGCTGGGCATGCTGGGCAACCAGGACATCCAGGACGTGCCGTTCAGCTTCGCCAGCTACACCGCCAAGACCATCCAGGACACTCAGGCGCAGACCGTCGGCGACGTGTTGCTCAACGACGCCTCGGTTCGCCAGGGCAACGGCTATGGCAACTTCTCGCAGATCTTCGTCATTCGCGGCCTGCCGCTGAGCACCGACGATGTCTCGCTCAACGGCCTGTACGGCGTCACCCCGCGGCAGATCATCGGCACCGAGTCGCTGGAGCGCGTCGAGCTGTTCAAGGGTCCCAATGCCTTCATCAATGGTGTAACGCCGAGCGGCAGCGGTATCGGCGGCGCGGTCAACCTGCAGACCAAGCGCGCCGAGGACACGCCCACCCGCAGCGTGACCCTGGGCTACGGCAGCGACAACCAGATCGGCGAGCACCTCGATCTCGGCCAGCGCTTCGGCGAGGACAACCGCTTCGGCGCGCGGGTCAACCTGGCCCAGCGCGAAGGCGAGACCGGCGTCGACGACGAGAACCAGCGCTACAAGCTGGCCACCGTCAACCTCGACTACCGCGGCGAGCGCCTGCGCCTGATCACCGACTTCGGCTACCAGAAACAGCGCATCAACCAGGGCCGCCCGGTCGTCTACGTCGGCAGCGGCGTCAGCAGCATCCCCCACGCCCCGGATGCCGACCACAACTACGGCCAGTCCTGGAGCTACTCGCAACTCGAGGACAGCTTCGGCATGTTCCGCACCGAATACGACCTCAACGACAGCTGGACGGCCTACCTCTCCGGCGGCGCCAAGCACACCCGCGAGAACGGCGCCTACTCGGCGCTGACCCTCAACGACAACAGCGGCGACGCCGGCGGCGGCACCATGGATGCCACCCACGACGAGGACAACAAGAGCGCCATGGCCGGCCTCAACGGCCACTTCGCCACCGGCCCCGTCACCCACCAGATGAACCTCAGCGTCGCCGGCATCTGGGCCGAGCAGCGCAGCGCCTACACCATGGCCACCAAGCGCTACCCGACCGACCTCTACCACCCGGTGCAGACGCCCAAGCCCGCACCGAGCCTGGCCGGCGGCGACTACAGCGACCCGGGCATCGTCGGCAAGACGCGGAACAAGAGCGTCGCTGCCGCCGATACCCTGGGCTTGCTCGATGACCGCGTGCTACTGACCGTGGGCGTGCGCCGCCAGAGCATCGGTACCGACGGTTGGAACTACGTGGGCAAGCGCACCGCCAGCTACGACGAATCCATTACCACGCCGGTCTACGGCCTGGTGGTGAAACCCACCGAGTACCTGTCGCTCTATGCCAACCGAATCGAAGGCCTGGCCGCCGGCCCGACCGCCCCCAGCAGCGCTTCGAACGTCGGCGAAGTCTTCGCGCCGAACCGTTCCAGGCAGGTGGAAGTGGGCGCCAAGCTGGACTTCGGCAGCTACGGCGGCAACCTGGCTTTCTACCGCATCGAGCAACCGTTCAGCACGACTGACCCGGACTCGAAGATCTTCAGCGTCGACGGCGAGCAGGAAAACCGCGGCATTGAGTTGAACGTCTTCGGCGAGCCGGTCGATGGCCTGCGCCTGCTGGCCGGCGGCACCTGGATCGACACCGAGCTGAAGAACACTGCCGGCGGCAAGACCGATGGCAACCGCGCCGTGGGCGTGCCGACCTTCCAGTACAACCTCGGCGCCGACTGGGATATCCCGGGCCTCCAGGGCGCCGCCATCAACGGCCGCATGCTGCGCACCGGCGGCCAGTACCTGGACGCTGCCAACGACCTGAGCATCCCGGCCTGGACCCGCTTCGACCTCGGTGCCCGATACGCCTTCAAGGTGGACGCGCGCGACGTGACGCTGCGCGCCAACCTGGAGAACGTCGCCGACACCGCGTACTGGGCCTCCACCATTGGCGGCTACCTGACCCAGGGCGATCCGCGCACCCTGAAGCTGTCGATGACCGTCGACTTCTGATTTCCCCATCGCGACAGGGACGTCGCACCCCGTTCCCGCCCCGGCCGCCGGCCCTCCAGACCGGCGGCGCAGGCCTCCGGCAAGCAGGCGAAAAACACTCCCGGCCGTCTCGCCACTGGATTGCAACGCCCATCCGGGTCCATGCTAGAAGCTCGCCCATTTGCCGGAGTTCGCCCCATGAGCGACGCCATCACCATCGATTTCGTCTCCGACGTGGTCTGTCCCTGGTGTGCCATCGGCCTCAACGGCCTGCTGGCCGCCATCCGCCGGGTGGACGGCGAACTGACCGTGGAGCTGCGCATCAAGCCCTTTGAGCTGAATGCCGACATGCCCGCCGAAGGGGAAGACCTGGTGGAGCACCTGCAGCGCAAGTACGGCAGCAGTGCCGAAGACATCGCCCGCAACCACGAGCACCTGCGCTCCATGGGCGAGGAAGTCGGCGTGCACTTCGACCTGAAGAAGCGCAACCGTATCTACAACACCTTCGACGCCCATCGCCTGCTGCACTGGGCGGCGGAATCACACCGCGACGTCGCCCTGAAGCAGGCGCTGCTGCAGGCCTATTTCGGCGAAGGACGCGACCCGAGCGACCCGGAAGTGCTGCTGGAAGTGGCGGTCAGCGTTGGCCTGGACGCCGTGCGCGCACGGGAAATCCTCGACAGCGACGCCTACGCCGACGAGGTGGTCGCCGAGGAGGACTTCTACACCAGCCACGGCATCCGTGCGGTACCGGCGGTGATCATCAACGGACGCCAGTTGATCTCAGGGGCGCAGAGCACCGACTACTACGAGCAGGCACTGCGCCAGGTGGCGCGCCATGCGCCGTTGCCGGAGTGACTTGTCCGCCTTGCTGAAAAGGCATGCTTCGCGTGGGCCTCGATTTTTCCAGGGGAGATTGTCATTCAGGGTCAACCCTCTCCCCCCGCCTCTCCCTTCAGGGAGAGGGAAACTCCGGCGCGGTGAGAGGGAACGAGATAAACCCTAGGGAGACGGTGAGAAAAACCGGGATAGTCCGGGAACGGCCGGGCCGTAGTGGGATAGGGAATCAAACCGGATTGGGAATGGTGCAAAGAGAGGGAGGCCCGGTCAGCCGTTGCTGGCCGGGTGGAACATATCACGCTGGCGGCTATCCAGATCAGCCTTCCGCATCATCTTGACGATCCGATAGATGAACTGCAGGGAGAAGCCGTACTTCCTGGCTAGCTCTCGATGATTGTGCCCCCGCCAGTCCTCATAGATCTGTAGGTAGAGCCGGGACGCTTCGATGCGGATACCCTTGGGCATATAGAGCTGCTGGCCACCCCACTGCTCAATCATTCGCATTGCAACGTCGGTGCCCAGCGCCTCGGCAGCTTCCTCCGATACACCGAAGGCTTCCACGGCGGCGACAGTCACCTGCATGGCCAGGTCGGTCAGCAGGTCACCAGCGGGACTACGGGGGCTGCTCTTCATATTCCCTCCTGTTCGATACGAGCGATCCACTTCTTCAGGGCCTCGATCAACAGGCTGGCCTGCTCAGAGGTGAGCCACTGGAGCGCCTCTACATCGGTCATGCCATGAACAAACTTGAGCAGAGCCTCCTCGGATGGGTCGCGGAGAGCCCCTGCGTCTCGGAGGGTCAGCCAGAGCGAGCGGATTTTTCTGGACTGAGGGTCAGCCGCTGGTGGCCGCTTGGTGCTCTTGTTTGGACGAACCTTGAAACCCTTCTGCTTGAGCTGTTCCAAAACCCGATAGAGGTTTGGAACGCTCAGGTCAGCGGTGGAGGTGGCTCCGCCCAAGCCCTTCATACCGGCCAGCATCAGGCGATAGGTGTCGTCGTCCATCTGCAGTTCGCGGCGAGCGACATGGATCAGCTTGATCAGACGAGCTCGATTGGCGTTGGACGGAGCTGATCTCATGTCATTCCCCCTCAACCTGCTCGGCATCGGTTGCGAGCTTCTCCAGCAAGCGGACCCGGCTGTGCAGTTTCTTCTCGACGGTCTTCTGCAGGCCAGGCAGTGCGAGGGCTGCGCGACACTGCTCCAGGTCAAAGTCTTCCAAGGCGCGCAGGCGGCTATCGGTATCCACTGCGCCGTATTCCCGGCCGGACGGGATGAAGGGGTTATAAAGACTGGTGAGGATCGATGGCATAGTCAGTCCTCCTGAAATTCAAGATCGAGGTCGACCTGGACGTCAGCGGTCACCAGACGGATGCCGCACCAACCGAACGGATTGCCATCTTCGGTACCGCCCCATCCCTCCTCTTCATGAAGATTGGTCTTCGACCAGCGTGCAGCGCGAGGGCCATCCACGAAGATGTCGCCACCGTCCTCCAGGAGGGCGTAAACCAGCTTTTCCGCTGCCAGCTTGATCACAGCACGGATAGCGTCACCTTCCGCATCGGCCAAGCGGTCAGCGTGACTAGTCCAGAACTCGTTGATCAGGGTGGCTCGCTCGTTGGTGAGCTGGTCGAGATCAACTTCCAATACGATCTTCCAGTCTTTCCAATCGTCCTTCAGCGTGAAACGCTTCAAGTTCGCCATGTCACACCCCCGCCAGATCCAGATTGATCGCTTCGTATTGGTCGGAGTCGCCAACTCGCTCGTACAGGCGGATGTAACTGCGGCTGCCGTTGACCTGGATAGCGTCGCTGATTGCTTCCATCGCGCGCTTCCAGCGAGGATCGTCGATGTTGTGCCGGCGCAGGCCGAGGATGCGGGAAGTACGCAGTTGTCCAGAACGGTCCGCTCGGAAGGCGTCATTGATGACCACCTGGGCGCCTGGGTGGGCATGTTCCGTCCATTCCCGCAGACACTCATCGAGCAAGGCCTTTGCTGCCTGTAGGTGCTCGTTGAACTCGATCAGGTCTTGGTTCGAGCGCAACAGTTTGTAGCGGCCGTCGAAGCTGGTCAGGGTCAGGTTGCCCTTCTGGCCGCGGAACTTGACGCCGTACTGCTCGGCGCTGATCTGTTCCAGGGTCTCGATCTCACCAAAGGTCTCGCGCTTGAACTCGGCCAACTGCTCGCTTAGCAGCTTCGCCTTCTCGACAGCGACCAAGACCACCTTGTCGCGCAGCAGATCGCTGGGCTTGATGGCCGCTTCTGGTACCAGGCGGTTGAGCGCGTCTTTGCGGTAGCCGGCTGGAATTTCCACTGCTAGTGCTTGGTGCGTGTCAGCCATTCTTCTTCTCCTCATTATCGATCCAGCCGTGTTCGCGCTGGCGGCGCGACAGTTCCAGCACGCGCCATGCCTCAGCCTCGATAGCGTCAACGCTGCTGAAGGCACCATCCGCGAGGTCGGTGATGAACTCTTCGAGAGGCCCTGACTCAGCAAGTGCGTGGCCAACGGACCAGGCCACAACCTCGCCGCCAGCAGCCTCACGGGGGACCTCGTTGCTGGTTGCTCCACGGATAACCATCGTTTCGTAGCGTTTAATAGGTGCGTTGCTCATCTCCGCACCTTCCTTGCCGCAGCCACTTTGGCTGCGGCACGCTGCTCCTGCAGAAACACCGACATGCGATGCAGCTCGGCGTGCAGCTTCGAGAAGCTCTCTTCGATGAACATGTCGCAGAGGTGCTCCAACATGTCGTTCAGCCGAGAGTTCGTCTTCTTCAACTGGATGAGCTGGATATCCTTGATGAAGCTCTGCTCCTGCAGGTTTTTGAGTTCCGCACGGCACTGCTGCTCCGTCAGGGCATCAACATTCATCAGGGTGGTACAGGCGTGGGTGATGAGCTGGGTCATTGATCCTGCTCCTTCACCGGAGTGAGCCAGGCCACGTCCACGCCCCGAATGGTCACAACGTTGTGAGTTACCCGATCCGTGGTGCGATAGCGCATGCCTCGGATCTCCGAAAGGAAGTTCGACTTCACCAGGTCGGAATCTTCGGTACGGATGTAGATGCGGTTGTCGTGCTGCATCAGAGACAGGATCTCGATGCCGGCCTCGCGCAGAGCACGGGTCATGGCGTTGAAAGCAGCCAGTTGCTTGACGAAGTATTCGTCGAGGAACACCGGCGCCGATGGCGGCGACTGCTGGAGTTGGTGAGCTGTTCCCATGTCACACCCCCGCCCGCACGGCAGCAGCGATCAGTTCGCCGGTGACCTTCGGTTCGCAGACGCGGATCGCCTGATTCATCGCACCGCTGACCAGGTTGTTCACCGCCAGCGGGTGGCACAGCGATGTGCGCAGGACCGCACGGTTAGCGCCCTGGCCGGTGGTTTTGCTGCTCTGCAGGCGGAGACGGATCTCGCTGAAGGCCGAAGCGTCGAACACGTCCAGGTAGTTCACGCCGACGCGCTGGAACTTGTGCGCCAGGTAGGCTTCCAGGTTGCTGTCCAGGGGGCGCAGCCAGACCTTCTCGCAGCGCTGGACCACCTCGCGGACCTCCGGATCGTCCTCGTCGAGCTTGGTGTCCAGTTCGGTCTGGCCGATCAGGATGATCGACAGCAACTGCTTGAAGCCGGCCTTCAGTTCGTAGAAGCGCTTCAGGTGCTTCAGCATGGGCTTGGTCAGCCCGTGGGCCTCCTCAATGATCAGCACGTGCCGCTTGCCAGAGTTGGCCTGGTTCTTCAGCAAGGTGTGCATCTGGTTGGCGCGTTCTTCCAGGCTGCCGCGCGCCGGCTCACCCTTGCCAACACTGCGAATGATGGCTCCGATCAGGTCCATGGACTTGAGGGGCTTACCCTTGCGGTCGTTGTCTTCGCTTCCGAGCACATAGGGCTCGATCAGGGTGATGGGCTCACGGTTGGCCTCAATCCAGGCGTCCAGGTCTTCGCGGATCGTGGACTTGCCAGCACCGGACTCGCCGATCACCGCCAGCATGCCGCCGTGCTTGGCGGTCTGCCGTACGGCCTGGCGCACGTAGCGGATGTCATCCGAGAGGAACACGTCCTCATCGTCCCGCATCTCGTTGGTGAACGGGTCGCGCGGCAGGTTGAAGTGCTGCTTCGCTTCAGCGGTCAGGGTGATTTTTCGTAGTAGCATGCTGTCGCTCTCTTTGCTGATGGCATTGTTGAGCGCCGGTGCAGCGTCGCCCGCCAAGACTGGCGCTGCATCGGCTTCTTCCATCGCGAACAAGTCGCGAATGTGGTCATCGTTCGCCCCACGGGCGAACAGCGTTTCCTTGATCTTGAGTTCCAGGCCGGCCCGGTCGAGGCTCTTCGGCCACTGACCGTGATTGACGATCTGCGCGACGGCGGCCTGGCTCAGCGGTTGGCCGTCTGGCTTTTCCAGCGAGGCGGCCAGCTCGCTTTGCGGGATGCCGAGATCGGCCAAGACCCGCTTCAACTTCATCTGCATGACGTGCTCCTACACGGCCCGCAGGCCGGTGACGGTGGCGGCCGGAGGAACAACGGCCGGTTGGGTGAACTGGGTGATCAGGGCGTTGACCTGGTCCTCGGGCACGCCCTCCTTGAAGGTGTTACGCAGCCAGGTGTTCTCCTGGGGCGTGAGGTTTCGGCCGATGGCTTCGGCTATGCGCAACATGGCCTGCATGGCCGAAAGCTTCGGCACGGCAGCGCGCAGGTGCTCCGGGGTTTCGATGACGGTGCCCTGACGCGGCAGATACGCCGGGTGCTCGATCTTCTTGAGGTGCTCGTGGGTATCGAGCTTGCCGCCGAAGGGAGTGACGCTCTTGGCGCGGGCGACCTTGGCGTCCTGGTCCGGATAGGCCAGCTCGTCCATGGTCTTGGCAGCCTTCTCGATTGCGGTCTCCGGCAGCGACTTGTATTCCTGTCCAGGGATCGCCGCGTCCAAGCGCTGGCCGTACACGTCGAAGTCGCGCATGGGCTCCAGGCGGTAGGTCAGCATTTCGCCGTCGTAGCGCGGTGTTTCGATCTGGACGGCGCAGTCGCCATACACCAGGGCGCGCACGCTGACGCTGCTGCCCACGGTGATGCCATCCAGGCCGCGTAGGTCGTAGAACGCAGATGCTTCGGCGCTCGGGTGCTTGAACTGGATGGTGAGGTCGGGGCGCACCTGGCGATCCACTTCGCGGCTGGTCATCAGCGCGCGGCACACTTCGATGCTGGGCAGCAGACGCAGTTGCTCAGCACGGATCAGTTGCCAGAGGTCATAGCGAGCAATCGGCTCGGCCATTCCGGCGCGGCGCAGGCGGGTGTCCTGTCCCGGGATCAGATTGGCGTTGTAGGCCTCGGCCCAGGCCGAGGCGGCGGCGTTCAGCTCAGCGATGTCGTTCACCGGCTGGAAGCGCAGGCGGCTCTCAAACTGGGTCTCGACGATGTTGTTGCCGCCCTCGACGCCACCCTTGGCGCGGGCGTTGCCGGCCTCGTGCTCCAGCGGTACCACTTCCAGACGATCCAGCAGGTTCTTGATGGCGCTGCTGGTGTTCGCGGAACCCTTGTCCCACAGCAAGAACAACGGCACGCCATAGAAGAGGCGTCCATCCAGCTTGCTCCAGGCAAACATCAGGAATTCGAACAGCGAGTGCTGGTTCTCACCGGCCGACTCGCAGTACCAGACCACCAAGGCGCCACTGGCGCGGTCATACATCACGTAGCGCCAGACCTTGAACTTCACCTTGGCAAAGTTCTCCAGCTTGTTCTTGTAGAACTCGCGCTCGCGCATGATGTGCTGGCGGCCCTTGAGGTAGTACACCAGGCATAGCGACGGATCGACCTCATGCAGGTAGTTCGGATGCGGCGCCCGCAGGCCCTGCACCGGGTCCACCTGGCGCTGGCTGGCCACACTCAGGTTTCGCGCCAAGATCAGCCGGTTGAGCTGGGCGTTGCTGACGCCCAGGTGAATGCCGTTTTGCTCCAGGATGCTGCGCGCCGTGGTGGTGAACAGGGTTTGCTTGCCGTTGTCGCGTACGCTTTCGCGCTGGATGGCGCCGAGCATTTCCAGGGATTCCTGTGGAACCGAGGTCGATCCCTTGTCACTGCGAGCCTTACGCTCGGAACTCCAGCCGCAAGCGGCTTTGAGCTGGCGATAGATGGTGGCCGGCGACCAGCCGAGAAACTCTTCGGCGTCGGCCATGACAACCCCGCGAGCACCCCAGCCCGCCGCATCCAGCCGACGAGCCAGGTCCATCAGGTATTCGCGGATATCTGGCGTGATAGCCATGTCGACCACTCCCTTGGTGTCCATCAGGCAGACTGGTTATCCAGCTCCAGGAGGTGCTGCTGAGCCTCGGCCAGTTCGGCGCCGAAGCGGTTGTAGAGTTCGTTGCGAGCAGCGGCGACCAGGTGCGCGGCGCGGTTGATCGCGTCGTGCAGCTCAACCAGGACGGTGCGCACTTCCAGCGGCATCGGAGCTGGATCTTCGGGGTTGTAGTCGGGCTGGTTGGCCACCTCGCCCATCCACCAGGCATCCAGGGCCTCGACCGCCTGCAGGTGACGGCCGAGAGACTCGTCGACTACCGCCTGGCGTTTGGCGATCTCCACCTGGAACGGCGCGACCTTCTCGCTCCAGGGCGCGGTGCGCAGCTGCAGCTTTTCCATTTCGAGCTTGGTGTCGCGGAGCTTCCGGCTGGTGTCAGCCTCGACCTTCGACAGGGCGTCGTGGTCGCGCTGAACCTCGTCGAGCTTGGTCTGCAGCTCGCCCTTTTCCTTGACGTGCTTGCTGATCAGCTCCTCGGCCAGGTCTACGAAAGCAGCGGAGTCGCCGGCCTTGGCAGCTTCGATGAGGGCGGACTTGTCGTCTTCGGGGAGACGGCGGTACTGGCGCAGCTCACGGTAGCCGATGCCCATGCGGGACATGGATTCGAGGGCTTCTTCACCGAAGGCACGGAGGTTCGCGATATCTCGGTCCACTTGGTCAACCGAGCGTCCCAGCAGGCCGCAGAACTCATCCCACGTACCGCGTAGATTTTCCGCACCGTGCGGGTTTTTCATTCCTGCCAATGCCCGATAGAGCTTGTTTTCCTTGACGTGCGCCAGCTTGGAAGTCCGCACCGTGCGGGAAAAATCTTCAAATGCACCGGCCATCTGTGCCTGACCGAGCAGTTGGTTGACCAGATCACGCTCTTCCTGGAGACCCTGGGCGATAGTGCCAAGCATGCTCAGGGCTCCGGCTTCCTCGCGGAAGGCGTCCTGGTTGATCTCAGCCATGGGTTGAATCTCCGTGGTGCTAGCTTTGCGGGCCATGTACTGCTTCCTGTGTCAATTAGGGGTACGGGTGAAGCGTTGGCGACGGTCGTCCAGTTCGCGTTGGGCTTTCTGCAACGCGGTGTCGAAGGCGAAGGCGATCTGCACCAGCCGAGGGCCAAGCTGCCACCGCTTGTCGTCATGCACACTGCGCTCGGCCAAGCCTGCGGTACGCAGGTTCTCCAGGGCGCGCAAGGCGTTGTCGTTGCTGCACTCGGCGGCGGTGGCAACCTCCTTCAGCAGGAGGCCGCGGAACTCGTTGCTGGCCAGGGCCAGCAGAACGCGCAGCACGCGCTGCACCTGTTCTGAGGTGTACTTGTCTTCGGTGCTCATGCGTGACTCCCGGGATGGAAGTAGTCCTTCATTTCCGCAGATACCGCCGCAGCGATGTCCTGCAGTTCGCCGATGGTCACTTCACGGATCGGCTTCCCCAGAGCCTGCAGACGCTGGGAGAACTTGATCTGCATGGGGGCGTTCCACCATTCCGTGTAGCCGCCGAACGGTTCCAGGGCTTCGTGGACCTCCATACACAGGGCGAGGGTTCCCGGGCTCATGGCTGCTCTCCAAGATCAAGCTGCGGGGTGGCGTGCTGCTGAACGTTCTTCCGATGCCATGCCAGCTCCTCCAGGGCGTTATGGAGTGCGGCGATAGTGGCTTCTGCCTCGCTCCGCTTGGCGTAGAAAGACATCAACAGGCCTGTGGCTTGGGTGAGCAGCTCTTGCAGCACCTGGATGTCCTGGCTGGTTGCGCTACGCCCAGTCGGAAACGGGAGCAAGAGCTTGCTATCGCTGGATGCGACCCAGCGCGTGATGAGGTTGATGCCGCAGGCGCGCTCGAACGGGCGCAGCAATGACAGGGGCATGCGGCCGTTCTGCAGGTACTTGTAAAGCACCCAGTGATCTACCAGCCCCGCCTCGGTGGCGATGCGTTCCACACTCTTGTTCAACTCGGTGCGTGCGTGCTCTTTGCAGAGTTCCGCTGCCTGCCGCAGTGAGGTGGGCTGCACGTATTTCCAACGGCGCTTACTCATTGGAAGCCCTCCAAAGTAGGGGCTTCCAAACAAAAATCTGGCGTGCACATATGCAATGGCATTGCGCCATGCCCAAATGTTTGGGGTAAATTGACAGGCACAACAGGTACTATCTCGATGGATACGCAAGAGCGGCTGGATCGGCAGGCGGGCAGTCTCGCAGCACTTGAGGGGGCTTTTGCCCTGCTGGTAGAGCACTTGGCCAGAGGCGGAGCGCTAAGCAAGGAGGTGTACATCACTGACCTCCACCGGCTTTCGGAACTGCCGGGTAAGGACGCAGACATTCAGCGAGCTGAGCAGCGGATTGCTGGAATGCTGCGAGGGTTGGGGTGATTGGCATGGCGGGCGGACTTACGCGACTTCCAAGGCTTTGGCCGGATCGGTACAGATCACGCCTTCCTTGATGCCGAGCTTGATGGCGATTTCGTGAGCCTGGCCGCGCACGCACTTCTTGCGGCCGCCAAGTACCTCGAACACCAGGTTCGGGGAGAACTGATTGGCGATTGCCCATTGGGTGATCGAAACGCCCTTGGTTTTCAGCTCTGCGCGGGCTTCGGCCGGGGTACGTAGCTTCATGGGGAAGCTCCTTTCGAGGGGTTATGGCGCCTGCATCGGTGCCGTTTAAGTTGCCGTTCGTGGTGGGACGGTGTGGGTTCAATGATGGTATTCAAAAGAATACCTGTCAAGTGGTGTGTCATGCATTTGCATATCGGAGAGCGCCTAAAAGAGGAGCGCGAGCGCCTCGGCTTCACGCAGCCGGCCTTTGGGGCCGTCGGCGGCGTGCAAAAATTGGCGCAACACAAGTACGAGAAAGGGGATCGCTTTCCGGGCGCGGACTACCTTGCGGCGATTGCGAAAGTTGGGGCAGATATTCAGTACATCGTGACGGGGGAGCATTGCCCCGGAGCGCTCTCAGACGATGAGGGCGAGCTGGTGGAGCGCTTCCGGAGAGCCCCTCTGGCGGTCAAGGCCGCTGCTCTTGCTGCTCTTTCTGCAGGAGCGGAGACTCAGCCCAAAGGCGTTAAGCAGGTCTTCCACGGTTCAGTCGGACAGGCTGTGGAAGGTGGTGTTAGGAATGAAGCAGGCGTCACGTTCCACGTGGGGGTCAGCAAAGCGAAGGAGTAGCCATGAGTCAGGACTTCCATGGCAATGTCGGCCAGGTGGCGGGTGGGGACATCCAGAACTTCGATGTCCAAGTACATCTGCCAAGCCGAGTTGAAGAAAAGGGACTAGTGCCTGCTCAGCGTGCCGAGTTGCATGAACTTCGGGCGCTCTGTGAGGAACTGGGCGACGACCCCCGCGATGTTTGGCGGCGGGTGCATGCGCAACTCGGCGTGAAGTCTCTTAGCAACATCCGAGCTGATCAATTTCCGATGGCGCGAGATGTTATCCAGGCCCGCCTGGAACAGTTGCGGGAAGAGGCTGATAAGCGCCGGTTGATCGGTAAAGTTCTTCGGGCAGCCACTGAGAAAGATGCCAAAGCTGAGCTGAACAACTTCTGCGACGTCACTTTCGGGAGAACTCATCTTAGTAACCTCAAGCGCACAGAGCTGCAGCGTGTGCTGGAGTTCATCCAAGGGTTTGAGGTCCTGACTCCAAGACCTGTGGCCACTCCTGAACCGGAAACGCAACAGGTCGTTTCGAAACCCGAACGCTTGGCTCTGCGCGAATTCCTGATTACCTACAAGGCAAATGCCTTTTGGCTGTTCATGTTCGGCATCATCGTGGATCGATTCTGGTTTAGGTAACTCAGGGGAGAAACAGAATGGCCGAGGCCAAGAAAGGGAAGTCCTGGAGTGAAATGGGGCCGGGTGAGAGGAAGGCGGTGCTTGTTGGTTGGGCGGCTATTGTCGTCGTCGCTGCGTACTTTCTTTGGCCCAGCAAAGAATCGCATGAGGAGGTTGCTCAGCAGCCTGCGGCTTCCACGGCTACACAACCGCCAGTGCTCTATAAAACGCCGGACGGGAAAGCAGCCGAAGCCGCCGCTCAGCTCATGTCCAGCCTGGATAGGGCAATGCGAGATGGCGTGGAAGTGCTGAAAGCAGGAGATCTGCCCGCGATATCAGAACACAGCCGTCTATTCGCTGACCTTACGAAGTCCGGCACCTCTAAGTTCGGCTCTACTGTCTTCGATCCACTTGGCCGTTGTGGTGTGGCAGGTACCTATGCTCGTGCCTGGTGGCAGGCTCAGCTCGATGCTGCACGCCACGGTGGTCAAGATCCAACTGGAGCAATCAAGAGTGCTTTGGATGAGTATCAAATGAACCGTACTGAGTGTCTGAAGTCTGCCCAGACTACCGGCTGAATCTCTTTAAACCCGATTAAAAGCCCTCCCGCAGCACGCCGCCGATCATGGCGGCGTGTTCGTTTCGGCGCCCGCACGGCGCCCAACCTGCAGGAGGCGCCATGCGACCCGAAACCCCTCGCGGTATCCGCAATTTTAATCCCGGCAACATCGAGCGCACCGCCACGCGCTGGCAAGGCATGGCCCTGGACCAGTCCAGCGATGCGCGCTTCATCGTGTTTAGCCATCCGGTCTGGGGCATTCGTGCGATTGCCCGGACCCTGATCACATACCAGGACAAGCACCAGCTGCGCACTGTCCGCCGGATCATTCAGCGCTGGGCTCCGAATCACGAGAACGACACCAACGCTTATGTGGCGTCGGTATGCAAACGCCTGGGCGCGGGGCCGGATGAGGCCATCGACGTTTACGACTACCGCACTATGTTGGAGTTGGTGCGGGCCATTGTCCGCCACGAGAACGGCCCTGGCCCGTTGCCCGGTGGTGACTGGTACGGCGACTCATTGCTGACTGATGGCTTGAGCCTGGCCGGCATTCTGCGTGGCGTTCAGCACGGGGAGCCGTCGGCATGAAGCCCATCGACAACTGGCGCTGCTGCCACAAGCTTTGGAGCGTGCGGCTTTCTCTGCTGCTCGCGCTGCTCAGCTTTGCCCAGCTGACCCTGCTGCCCATGTGGGAGGCGCAGCTCTCTCCGCGCGCCTTCGCCACCTGCAGCAGCGTCCTGGCCACCTTGGTGTTCATGGCGCGGCTGATCCGGCAAGACCTCCCGGAACAAGGGGGCCAGCAATGATGATGTTCGCTCGGTGGGCCACCGCGCTCATCTCCGTGGCCTCTCAGGTATTTGGTCGTTTGCACATCCCTCTGATGCGCACCATGTACCTGAGCCCCATGCCTCGGGAACGTCTGGGCAGGACTGGCGCTGCCGCCATCCAGCGCCGTGCTCGCAAGCTGCGCAACCGCCGGAAGCATCGCCATGCGCGTGCTTGATCTCCGTACTGCCGTTGCAGCCTGCCTTATGGGCGCGGTCGCTGCGGCGTCCATCGGCTACGGCATTGGCTTTCGCTACGCCGCAGCCCATGGCGCCGCTGACCTGGAGAAGCTGCGCACAAGTTACGCCCAGAAGGCGCAGCAGGTCGCGGAGCAGAACAGCCTGGAGCTGGGGCGGCAGATCACACGAGCCAACCAGGCCGAGGCCCGGATGCTGGAGCAGCAAGGGCAAATCGCGGACTACCAACAGCAGCTCCAGGAGCGCATTCCCCATGTCACCACTCGCTACCTACCGGCGCCTGCTGCGGCTCCGGTCGCCATTCCTCATTGCGTGTTTACTGCTGGCTGGCTGCGCGACTACAACGCCGCCCTCGGTGTGCCCGGAGCTGAAGCCAGCATCGTTGCCGCCGGCTCTGCGCAAGCGTCCATCAGCTCCGCCGGCACTGACGCCGAACTTCTGGAAAGCGGGGTCACCCCCGCCGACATCCTGGCTCATGCCATCGCCTACGGGAAATGGTCCCGGAGCAACCTCGCCCAACTCAATGCTCTGCTCGACCTGCAGGAAGGGAACTAGTACATGGATGTTGTAGACCTCTGTTCCGAACTCAACGACTTCACCGAGGCAGCGCTGGAGGCCCATCTGTCGGGCAACCAGCAATGTTCCGGCCCCTCTGCCTATCGCTGCGAAGAATGCGGCGATGCCATCCCTGAAGCCCGCCGCCAGGCTCTGCCCGGCACCCAGCATTGCGCGCCCTGCAAGAGCGCGCTGGAGAACCTGAGCAAGCGAGGACTGCGATGAACCTCAACGAAATGAGCTTCAGCTTCCAGGCTGTGCAGTGGCTGGTCGTAACCGTGCTGGCCATCTACACCTGGCTCACGAATCGCCAGGCTGCTAGTGCCAAGGAGCTGCTGGAACTGCGGACCCGCATCGTCGCCCTGGAAGAGCATGTCCGGCACATGCCGGACCACACCGCCATCACCGAGTTGCTGGGTGACATGAAGGCGGTACGGGCCCAGCTGGACGGCATGCAGGCGATCTCCCGCGCCGTGGACCGCATCAACGACTACCTGCTGCGAGAGAAATCATGAGCACTCCCTATGCCGACTTCCTGCGCCAGGACATGCGCCTGGTCATCCTGCGCCTGCTGGTGGAAATGCCGGCCTATCGTGCCAACAGCTCGGTGCTGAACGCCGCCCTAGACAGCTTCGGCCACGCCGTCAGTCGCGACCAGGTGAAGACCGAGTTGGCCTGGCTGGCAGAGCAAGGGGCGATCTCCCTGGAAGACATTGGTCCTGTGGTGGTGGCAACCCTGACCGAGCGCGGCCACGACATCGCCGCTGGCCGAGCCCGTGTTCCGGGCATCAAGCGTCCGGGGGCCTGAGCCATGGCGGGGAAATCTTCGGTCAATCGCCTGCCACCGGTGGTAAAGGCGTACATCCAGAAGCTGCTGCGGGAGGATCGCCACACCCTGGACGAGATGATCGCGGACGTCCGTGCTCGCTTCCCCAACGAAAAGGCTCCCAGCCGCAGCGCTCTCGGGCGCTTCAAGGTCGGCTTCGAGCAGCTCAACGAGAAGGCCCGCCAGTACCGCGAGCAGGCGGAAGCCTTCGTCGGCGCCCTGGGCGAAGACTCCAGCGACAAGACTGGCGCGCTCCTGGTCGAAGCGGTCTCGACCCTGACCTACCAGGCGGCCATGGGCGCCCATGAAAACGATGAGGTGACGATCAAGGAAGTGGCCGCGCTGGCCCGGGCGGCGAAGGCCACCATGGAAGCCCGCACCCTGAGCCTGAAAGAGCGCCAGGCTATCGAGCGGGCCGCTCGCGAGAAGTTGCTCCAGGAGCAGGCAGCCGAACTGGACAAGTCTGTCCAGGCCGGGGGGATGGACGAGGAACAGGCCATGTTCTGGCGTAAGAAGTTCCTGGGGGTCCAATGACCGCCCCGGCCGTCAAGCCATCATCGAGCACGCTGCGGGTCGTCGAGTGGGACGATCTGCCGCCGCGTGCCAAGGCTATCCCTCTCGACTTCAACCCGCTCATGGCGGGCATCCTCATGGAGCACCAGGCCAACTGGCTGGCCATCGAGGCACAGATCAAGCTGTGCGAGAAGGGCCGCCGGACTGGCATCACTTTCGCCGAGGCTCTGGACTCGGTGATCACCGCTGCCTCTCGCAAGAGCGCGGGTGGCATGGACGTGTTCTACATCGGCGACACCAAGGAAAAGGGCCTGGAGTTCATTGGCTACTGCGCCAAGTTTTCCCGGGTGATCGCAGAGGCCCAGGCATCCGGCGTCAGCGAGATCGAGGAGTTCCTGTTCGAGGACCAGGACGAGTCCGGCAATACCCGCCAGATCAACGCCTACCGTATCCGCTACGCCTCCGGCTTCAAGATCGTTGCCCTGTCGAGCAATCCGGCCAACCTGCGCGGCCTACAGGGCAAGGTGATCATCGACGAAGCGGCCTTCCACCGTGACGTGGCGGCCGTGCTCGATGCTGCAACGGCATTGCTGATCTGGGGCGGCCGGATCGTCATCATCAGCTCGCACAACGGTAAGGCCAACGCCTTCAACCAGATGGCCACCGACATCCGGGAAGGTCGCTACGGCGATGACGCTGTAGTCTTCAAGGCCACGTTCGACGATGCCGTCACCAACGGGCTATACGAACGCGTGTGCTTCATGAAGGGCGAACAGCCGACGCCCGAGGGTAAAGAGGCCTGGTACAAGAAGATCCGCAACGCCTACGGCCCGCGTAAAGCGCAGATGCGCGAAGAGCTGGACGCGATCCCGCGCGACGGCAACGGCGTTTGTGTGCCCGGCGTGTGGATCGAGGAAGCAATGCGCGACGGCCGCGAAGTACTTCGCCTGGCTTTGCCTGACGACTTTACCCAGCAGGCCGTGCATCGTCGTGACGCCTATGTCGAAGAGTGGATCGAGCGCCATCTGGTGCCCGTGGTCGAGCAGCTCAACCCGGAGCTGCGCCACTACCTGGGCATGGACTATGCCCGGCATCGCGACTTCTCCATCATCTGCCCGATGGTCGTCGACCAGGCCAGGCATCGAGACGTGCCCTTCGTCGTAGAGATGCACCGCGTGCCAGCTCGCCAGCAGAAGCTGGTGCTGTTCTACACCTTGCGCCGGCTGCCTCGCTTCGGTGGTGCCGCCCTGGACGCCTCGGGTAACGGTGAGACCCTTGCCGAGGACACCGCCGACGAGTTCGGCTGGAACCGCATTCACCAGGTCAAGCTGTCGCGTGCATGGTACGGCGCCTGGATGCCCAAGTTCGTAAGCCTGTTCGAGGACGGCACCATCCTCATGCCGAAGGACGACTCGCTGCAGCAGGACGTCCGCGCCATCGAGACCGTCGACGGCATTCCCATGGTAGTCAAGGCCCGCCAACAGGACCTCAAAGACCCCGACCTGTACCGCCATGGTGACTTCGCCGGGGCTGCCGCGCTGGCCAACTTTGCCGTGCTTGAGGGCAACACCGGTCCGGTCACCGTCAAATCCCGCCGCCCGCGCGCGGCCTCCCGAATCACCCAGGGATACGCATGAGCAACAGTAAAGGCCTGTGGGTCTCCGCTACCGAGTTCGTCAGCTTCGCCGAGATGAAGCAAAAGAAGAGCCTCACCGACCACATCGCCAGTCGCGGCCGCAGCTTCGATGCGCAGGCGCTGGGTATGTACCTGCCCAACCCCGACCCGATCCTCAAGGCCCAGGGCAAGGACATCAAGGTCTATCGAGACCTGCGCAGCGCCGCTCTGGTCGGCGGCAACATCCGCCGCCGCAAGGCGTCAGTGCTGGCCCTGGAGCGTGGTCTGAAGCGCGGCCAGGCGCCCGTGCGGGTGGAGCGCTTCATTCGCGACTGGCTGGCGGATCTGGACATGGACCGCATCCTCCGCGAACTGCTCGATGCGCCGCTGTTCGGCTACCAGCCGGTTGAGCTGATGTGGCGCCCAGTGGGTCTGCACCTGGTGCCAGAGGATCTGCTGGGCAAGCCGGCCGAGTGGTTCCTCTACGATCAGGACAACCACCTGCGCTTCCGTGCTCGCGATGCCGGTATCCAGGGCGAACTGTGCGATCCGCAACGCTTCGTCGTGGCGCGCCAGGACGCCACCTACAACAACCCCTATGGCTTCGCCGACCTTTCCATGTGCTTCTGGCCGGTGGTGTTCATGAAGGGCGGGCTGAAATTCTGGGTGCAGTTTACCGAGAAGTACGGCAGCCCCTGGCTGATCGGCAAGCATCCGCGTGGTGCCGCCACCAAGGAGACTGATGACCTTCTCGACAGCCTGGAGGCAATGGTGCAGGACGCCGTGGCGGTAATCCCTGACGACTCCAGCGTCGAGATCAAGGAAGCGGCCGGCAAGAGCGGGAGCGCGGATGTCTATCGCGAGCTGCTGATGTACTGCCGCAGCGAGATCAACGTGGCGCTGCTCGGCCAGAACCAGACCACCGAAGCAACCTCGACCCGTGCCAGCGCCCAGGCTGGACTGGACGTCACCGACGACATTCGTGATGGCGACGCCAGCCTGGCCATGGCCACGATCAATGCCGCCGTACGGCTGGTGGTAGATCTCAATTTCGGCGAGGACGTTGCAGCTCCGGTGTACGAACTGTGGGAACAGGAGCAGATCGACAAGACCTTGGCTGAGCGCGACAAGTCCCTGACCGACTCTGGTGTGCAGTTCACCCCGGCGTACTGGAAGCGCACTTACAACCTGCAGGACGGTGACATCATCGAAGATGCGCCGCCTGCAGCGGAGTTCGCGGAGCCCACGATCCGCCCGCTGCTCGATCAGCACGCCCTGGATCAGGCCATCGATGGCCTGTCAGCCGAGCAGCTCCAGGAGCAAGCCCAGGAGGCCCTGCGCCCGGTCATCGCCGCCCTGCAGAACGGTGCCGATGAATCCGAGGTGCTCGGCCTACTGGCCGAGACCAGCCCGGACCTCGATGCGAAGGCGCTCCAGGAGCAGTTGGCGCGACTGATCTTCATTGCAGGTGTCTGGGGTCGCCTGTCAGCCGCGGCTGATCGGGAGGACTGATGGCAAAGCCGATGAACCCCGTCGACCTGCAGGCCGTCTTCGGCCTGGAGCCCGAGGCCGCCATTGAGTATTTGAAGAGCAAGGGCTATCAGATCACCTGGGACTGGCAGGAGATGCTCGACCAGGCACATGAAACCGCCTTCACCGTGGCGAAGGCGATGCGTCTGGATGTGCTTTCGGATATCCGCGCCGCCCTGGAGAAGTCCCTGCAGGAGGGTCAGACCCTCAAGCAGTTCGTCGCCGAGCTGCAGCCGGTACTGGAAACCCAGGGTTGGTGGGGCAAGCAGGTCATCGTCGACGCAGAAGGCGACGCCGAGATGGTCCAGCTCGGCAGCCCGCGCCGGCTGAAGACTATCTACCAGACCAATCTGCAGAGCGCCTATATGGCCGGTCGCCGTGCAGAGCAGGAAGCCACCATCGACACCCATCCATACTGGCAGTATGTGGCCATCCTCGACGGCAAGACCCGCCCAAGCCACCGCGCACTGGCCGGCAAGGTCTATCCGGCCAACGACCCGATCTGGCGCGCGATCTACCCACCCAATGGCTTCAACTGTCGTTGCCGCGTCGTCGCCCTGTCGGCCGCTGCAGTGAAGCGCCGCAAGCTGGTCCTGGTGCACAGTGCCGATACCGTGCGCACCGAGACTGTTGAGGTCGGGGTGAACAAGCGCACCGGCGAGATCCGCACCGCCGAAATCACGGTGGTGCGCACCACCGATGCCGCCGGTAAGCCGGTCCAGTTCCGCACCGATCCCGGTTTCAACCATGGTCCGGGTGAAGGCCTGGCTGAAGCGCTAAAGCGCAAGGGTGCAGCATGATCACCGTCGAGCTGGAGCACAGCCAGCTGCAGGAAACCCTGCGTCGCGTGGAATGGGCGGTGGGAGATCTGGCGCCATTGATGCGCAGCATCCGCACCGAGCTGGTGGCGATCACCGAAGAGAACCTGGAGAACCAGGGCCAGGGCGATACCAAGTGGGAGACGCTGTCCGAGGTCACGACCAGTCGCCGGGAAGCTGCAGGTACCTGGCCGGGGCAGATGCTCCAGGTCAGCGCGGGCGGTCTGGCTACCTCGATCACCGGCCATGCGACCGAGTACTCCGCCCTGGTCGGCAGCAACAAGGTCTATGCAGCGATGATGCACTTCGGTGGGGAGAAGCAAGAGTTCCCGCACCTGTGGGGTGATATTCCTGGTCGTCCGTATCTCCCCATGGACACCGAGGGCAAGCTGCAGCCCGAGGCCGAGGAGTCCATCCTGGAATTGGCCCTGGAACACATCAAACGGGCCGCCAGCGTATAACGCCCGTAGGCGTGCGCAGAGCGCTTACCGCCACGCTTATCGGTCCTTGCAGTCGAAAAGCTCTGTAAAGGCTTTATAAAGCGCTCACGCCTTGTCCGTGGTGCCCGGCTCGGAAGCAACTTCCGCACTCGTCCAGATTCTCCGCCGGCACCACTCTTTAAACCCGATTAAAAGCTACCGGCCTGCAGGTCGGTCAGGCTGCACGCATGTACTTCCACCCACATGCACGGCAGCCCATGAAGCCACTTCACATCTTCAAGCCGGGGAAGCACACCGCGATGAGCGGTGCTGACTTCAACTTCAGCGAATCCGACCTGGCCGCCACGGTGCGTGCCTACGACCCTGCGTTGCACGAAGCCCCGCTGGTCCTCGGTCACCCCAAGCACGATGCACCGGCCGGTGGTTGGGTGCAGTCGCTGCAGCACAACGCCGATGGCCTGCTCGCAGAACCTTCGCAGGTCGATCCTGCCTTCG
This sequence comes from Pseudomonas sp. BB438, assembly GCF_057180225.1. NCBI lineage: Bacteria > Pseudomonadati > Pseudomonadota > Gammaproteobacteria > Pseudomonadales > Pseudomonadaceae > Pseudomonas > Pseudomonas sp. BB438. The sequence continues at coordinate 2,862,589 of NZ_CM170001.1, read as the reverse complement.
CGGAGCTGATCGACAAGGGGCGCTTCAAGAAGATCAGCGCTTCCTTCTATCACCCTGACTCGCCGAGCAATCCCGTGCCCGGCGTGTACTACCTGCGTCACGTCGGCTTGCTCGGTGCCATGCCGCCAGCAGTGAAGGGCCTGCGCCCCATCGAACTGGCCGAGGACGAGGAAGGTGTCGTCGAGTTCGCCGACTTCGGGCTTGAGACCTCGGCCAGCCTCTGGCGCCGCTTGCGCGACTGGCTCATCTCCGACCGGGGCTTGGAAGTCGCGGACCAGGTCATTCCGGACTGGCAGATCAACACCCTTGCCGAAACGGCACGTCGCGATGACGAGCCGCGCCCTGCCTTCACTGAACCAACCCCACCCGCAACCGTCGAGGAATCCACTGTGACCCCCGAAGAAATTGCTGCCATGCAGGCGGAGAACGAGCGCCTGAAAGGTCAGGTGCAACAGCACCAGGAGCAGCAGCTCAAGACCCGCCAGGAATCCATCCATGCAACCAACGTGGCGTTCGCCGAGGAGTTGGTGGGCGCCGGGAAGTTGCTGCCCAAGCACACCACGGCGCTGATCGCTGCCCTCGACTTCGCCGAGGCCGGCGATACCCCGCTGGAGTTCGGCGAGGGTGATAACCGCCAGCCCGTCGTCGACGGCCTGAAGGCGATCTTCAAGGACCTGCCCGACCAGATCAGTTTCGCCGAGCAGGCCCGCAAGGACCGCCAGGGCGCAGCCGCGTCCATCGTCGATCCGGAGTTCGCGGAGAAGAACACCGATCCCGACCGCCTGGATCTGCATCAGCGCGCAACGGCGCTGGCTGCTGACAAGGGCATCCCTTACGAGTCGGCCGTGCGCCAGCTCATCAAGTAACCAGGAGCAATCATGGCTGATCGTCTGAAGCAACTACGGATCGTTGACCCGGTCCTCACCAACCTTGCACGCGGCTACCGCAATGCCGCGTTCGTGGGCGAGTCGCTGTTCCCCATCGCCTACATGGACAAGGAGGCAGGTGTAATCCCGCTGTTCGGCAAGGAAGCATTCGTGGTGGTCGACACCGAGCGCGCGATCCGTGCTCAGTCCAACGTCATTACCCCCGACGACGTTGACGACCTGGATGTGGTGCTGCGCGAGCATGACATCGCTTATCCAGTGGACTATCGCGAGCAGAACGAGTCCATGTTTGATGCGGAATCGCGGGCGAGTCGTCGAGTGGTCACCGCCATCGACCTGCGCCGCGAAGTGACCTGCGCCAAGCTCGCGCAGAACCCCGCCACCTATCCGGCCGGCTCCAAGGTCACCTTGGCCGGGGCCAGCCAGTGGAGCGGTGGCGGTGGCGATCCGGTCGCTGTAGTCGAAAACGGCAAGGAAGTGGTGCGCGCCCGAATTGGTGTTCGGCCGAACACCATCACCATGGGGGCTTCGGTTTACCAGTCGCTGAAGTTCCACCCGAAGCTGCAGGAGGCTCTCGGTAGCAATGAGCGCAAGCTCATCACCATCGAACATCTGAAAATGCTGTTCGGCGTCCAGGACATCTTCATCGGTGAAGCCCTGGGCGGAACCGGTGCGCCTGCCGACATCTGGGTCGACAGCATGACCCTGGCCTACGTAGCCAAGCCTCAAGCTGGCGAACAGGCCGACCATGAGGAGCCGAGCTTCGGCTACACCCTGCGTCGCAAGGGTATGCCCGAGATCGACACCTTTGACACCGCTGGCGGCAAGGTGCGCTACGTCCGTAACACCGATATCTACAAGCCGGTGGTCGTCGGCGCCGATGCCGGTTACCTCATCTCCGACACCAACGCGTGAGGTGACGCATGGCCCGTAAAACCTCAGTCAAGCCCGAAGACCAGGAGCAGCATCCCGCTGCTCCGCAGGCCGGGGCCGGCAGTGCAAATAGTGCGCCGCTGCCCCAGGGCGCATCTCCGTCTGCAGGTGATGGCATCGGTCAGGGCTCTGCCGACGACCCGGCCGAACCTGCACCGGTACCAATGGCTCCAGTTGACCTGGCTGGTGCGCCCAGCCTGGAATCCACCCAGCCAGCGGTATCGCTTGCTGCTTCTGCAGCCCCGGCTCCGTCCGAGGATGCCAGCAGTATCCAGGACAAGCTGGACAGCGAATCGGAAGACGATGAGCTGCTCCTTACCTTTCAGGTCACCGACCGCTCCGACGTGCTTCACGACGGCGAGTGGTACTACGAAGGCGACTCCATCGTATTGAACGACGCCGACGCCGAAGCCCTGTTCAACAACGGCTGCATCATGTGGCCGAAGGATGATGCCAAGTGAAAACCCAGCAACCCATTCTCACTACTTCGGTGGTCACCTTGGTGGACCTACCGCGCTTCCTGTTCGCCGGCCTCGCTGGCGGTCTTTGCGCGGCGGGTGCCAAAGCCCTCGGCTCCGTCGCTGCCGACACCGAAGCAGGCGGCGTAGCGCCGGTCAACGTGCTCGGCATCTGCCTGGTCACCGCCGGTGCAGCCATCGCGGCCGGTGCCGAAGTGCAGTCCGATGCCAACGGCAAGGCCATCACCAAGGCTGCGGGCGTCGGTAACGGCTTCGCCCTGGATGCAGCGGCAGCGGATGGTGACGTGATCCGCATCGTGCGCGGTATCTGACCATGCGCTACTGCACCCGCCAGGACATCGGCCAGGCCATCCCGGAGATGACGCTGCTGCAGCTCTCCAACGACGACCCCGCCGCCGAGCAGCCCAATGAGAGTGTGATCGAGGAGGCTGTCCGCCAGGCTGAAGAGCTGGTGGACGGCTACCTGCGAGGCCGCTACGTCCTGCCGCTCGATCCAGTGCCGACTGTCCTGCGGGATGCAGTGGTGTACCTGGCCCGTCACTGGCTGTACCAGCGCCGCCCGGAAGGGACTGTGCCAGACGCAGTGAAGGACAGCCGAAAGGACACCATCAAGCTGCTCGAAACCATCCGCGACGGCGTAGTGACCTTGGGGATGCCCAGCGGCCAGGCTGCGCCTGAGCCGGGTGAGGTGAAGGTCCGTAGCCGCCGCCAGCAGTTCGGCGATGACCTGTGGGGACGCTACTAATGGCCGTGCCCAAGACCCAAACCGAGCAGCTCCTGGATGCGTTCCTCGAACGGCTCAAAGATGCCTTCGGTCCCCAGCTCGCCATCGAGCTGTTCCCAGAAGAGCCCAGCAAGTATCGCTTGAATCATGCCCGTGGTGCCGTGCTGGTGGCCTACGGCCGTTCCCGGTTCGGTAGCTCCGAAGCGACCGATGCCGTGTTCCAGGCACGCGACCTGGTGTTCCGACTGACTCTGGTGTTTCGCCAACTCAACGGCGCCAACGGGGCTGTAGCTCACCTGGACCATGTTCGTGAATGTCTCACCGGGTGGTACCCACCGCACTGCGACATGCCGTGCCGTCCGGTGGCCGAGCAGTTCATCGGCCAGGTACAGGGCCTCTGGCAATACGGCGTGGACATGGCCACCCAAGCTACCCAACTGCAGCAAATGAGTCCGGAGTCCGGGCCGCTACTGAGCCAAGTCCTTTACGAGGAAGCACCGTGAAACTTACCAAGTACATCTATACGGGGTCCTGCAGCAGCTCGGCCTCCCTGCGCGTGGACAAGGAGATCCTGGACGTGCGTCTGATTCCCAACGCGCCGGTCAGCCTGCCCGCCGATCACGAGTACACCAAGGTGCTGTTGCAGTTGAAGCACCTGGAGCTAGCCCCGGTCGAGAAACCCACCACCGAGAAAGGAGCTAAGTGATGGCTGCCAATTACTTGCACGGCATTGAGACCCTGGAAGTCGAGCGCGGCCCTCGCGCCATCAAGGTGGTTAAGAGCGCGGTCATTGCCGTAGTGGGCGCCGCGCCCATCGGACCGGTGAACACCCTGACGCTGTGCCAGACCGAGACCGATGATGCCCAGTTCGGCCCTGAGTCGCTGACTGCCCAGGGCTTCGGCATCCCCGAGGCATTGGCCGGTATCCATGCTTTCGGCGCCGGCACGGTCCTGGTCGTCAACGTACTGGACCCGGCCGTGCACAAGTCCAGCATTGCCGACCAGGCCCGCACCTTCGGTGACAATGACCGTCTGCAGTTGGGCCACGGTGCGCTGCAGACACTGACTCTGAAACCGACTGCTGAGGGCGCACCCTACGTGGTCGGTACCGACTACTTGGTGGACAAGGTCACCGGCCTCGTCACCCGAGTGGTCGGTGGCGCCATCTCTGCAGGTGCGTCGATCAAGGCCGACTACACCCATGCGGACGCAAGCCTGGTCACCGCCGCTGACATCATTGGCGCGGTCAACATTGCAGGGCAACGCTCTGGCCTGAAGGCGTTCGCCGACAGTTACAACCTGTTCGGCTTCTTCCCGAAGATCTTCATTGCACCGGGCTTCTCCACCCTGAATGCGGTAAGCGTCGAGATGATCGCTGCTGCAGAACAGATGGGTGGTATCGCCTATATCGACGCCCCCATCGGTACAACACCGGCGCAGGCCATCGCTGGGCGTGGGCCGGCCGGTTCCATCAACTTCAACACCAGTAGCGACCGCGTTCGCCTGTGCTATCCACACGTGGTGGTGTACGACGCAGCGACTGATGGTAGTCGCCTTCAGCCGCTGTCCATCCGTGCTGCGGGCCTGCGCGCGAAGGTGGATCTGGACAAGGGCTACTGGTGGTCCAGCTCCAACCAGGAGCTGCTGGGAGTGATCGGCCTGGAACGTCCGCTGACCGCCCGAGTAGATGACGCCAACAGCGAGGTCAACCTGCTGAACGAGGCCGGCATCAGCACCGTCTTCAACAGCTTCGGCACCGGCCTGCGCCTGTGGGGTAACCGTACTTCGGCCTGGCCGACCGTGACGCACATGAAGAACTTCGAGAACGTGCGCCGCACCAAGGATGTCATCGACGAATCGATCCGCTACAGCTCGCTGCAGTTCGTCGACATGCCAATTACCGGAGCGCTGATTGAGAGCGTCGCAGAGAGCGTCAACCAGTTCGGCCGCAAGCTGATCGGCGATAGTGCGCTGCTGGGCTTCGAATGCTGGTACGACCCGGCGCGCAACCCTCAGACCGAGTTGGAACTGGGGCACCTGCTGTTCAACTACAAACTGACGGTGCCGCCGCCGATGGAGCGGGGCACCTTCGAGACTGAAATCACCGGGGAATACCTGGTCAACCTGACGGGGAGCAACTGACCATGGCGGGCTTCGCAGCACACCGCATCACCAATGCCGCCGTGTACCTGGACGGCAACAGCTTCTTCGGCCGCGTCGAGGAGATCGATCTCGGCAGCGTCAAAGCCGTCATGTCCGACTTCCAGGGTCTGGGCATGGTCGGCCTGATCGAGCTGCCCGATGGCATCGACAAGCTGGAGGGCAAGATCACCTGGAACAGTCAGTACGAGGATGCGGCCCGCAAGGTGGCCACCCCGTTCAAGACGGTCCAGCTGCAGCTGCGCTCCAACATTGAGGTCTACACCAGCCAGGGGCGCACCGACCAGCTGCCGCTGGTCACGTTGCTGACCGTGATGTTCAAGGAGTACCAGCTGGGCACCTACAAGCCGCGTGACCCGACGAAGTACGAGACGCCGTTCTCCGCCACCTATGTTCGCCAAGTGGTGAATGGCACCGAGACTCTGCTCCTGGACTATCTGGCCAACATTTACCGCGTCGGTGGCGAGGATCAGTTGGCCAAATACCGGAGCAACCTCGGTCTCTCGTGAGCAGGATGACGACCAGGAGCGATGAAATAGGACAGCCCCATGGACGGGGCGCCAGGAAGGCTTCGAAGCCCCGCCATAGTGCGGGGCTTCTTCTTTTATGCCTTGCGCTTCAGTGTGCTGATGAACGCGCGCAGGTGGGTGGTTGCGGCATGTTCCGGCTTGAGCCCTCGGAGCAAGGTACGGCGCTCACTGCCATCTGGCAGGTAGGTCAGTAGCTCATCGCCGACCTGTATATAACTCGCCGAGTAGGTCTCGCCCTCGTGCTCCAGGGTGACTTCTTCTTCCATCGTTTCCTCCGTGTGGACCTGGCTGTCGTTCTCTTTAAACCAGATTAAAAGGCAGCGCCACTGCTAGCTGAGATGCTCAGGGCTCTTTCAGAGTAATCCACCTGGAGCACCAAAAATGGCTGAAGTCCTGCACATCCCTCTCAAGTTCCCCTTCACCTCGCCGCTTGGCGTGCGTATCGAAAAGCTGCCCATCCACCGCCTGAAACGCAAGGACATCGCCGAGGCCCAGCGTCACGGGAAGAGCGATGCCGACGTGGAAGACTTCCTCGCCGCCAAGATGACCGGCCTCACTCTGGAAGACCTGGGCGAGCTGGATATCGCGGATTCGCAGACCGTGACGGCGGTGTTTCGGGACGTGGCTGGCGGCGGAGACGGTTCTGCAGTCGTGGGACGAGGCGCTATTGCTGGTGCTGCGGATGCAGCCCAGTGAGATAGCCGGACTGGACATGGATGAGTACTGGCGCTGGTGCGAGGTATGCGAGCGGGAGATCAGCCGCCGTGCCGAAGCTGCCGAGCAGCTACAGCGGCGATAGCCGCCACCAGGCCAGTCAGCAGGGCCGCCACCGCAGCCAGTGGAGCGGCGGCCCAGGCCAGCAGTGGTAGCGCCAGGCAGAACGCCAGCGCTGCCCCCCACCACGGCAGGTGGGTCAGGCACAGCGTGGCCAGGGCCACAACGCCCAGGGCGATGACCAGCCAATAAACCGTGTGCGCCGTGCGGCGTGCGATTTTCTCGAACATGAGCGCAGCGTAGCAGAATGGCCAACGAAGTACTTGTGGGGCTCAAGATCGGGGCAGCCGTATCCGGCACCCTGCATGCCGCGTTCGGTTCGGCGCGCTCCACCGTCCAATCCCTTGGTCGCACCACCGACCTCCTGCGCGGCAAACAGGCCGAGCTGGGCCGCTCCATGGCAGCGGCACTGGCCACTGGTGCTGGCGGGGTCGGCAACCTCCGTCGCCAATATGACCAGGTCGGCCGCACCCTCGACCAGTTGAAGCTGAAGCAGGACCGCCTCAACACCAGCATCGCCCGTGGTGAAACCCTCAAGAATCAGCGTGCCGAGCTGCGCGGCCAGGCCATGGAAACCGCCGGTACCGCCCTGGCCCTGGGCGCACCGGTGGTGCAGTCCGTACGGACCGCCATGGACTTCCAGGATCAGACCCGTGATATCGCCATCACGGGCGGTTTCGATGAGGCGGAAGAGAAGCGTCTGAGCGATGTTCTGCGCGGTTCCGCCCTGAAGTGGAACCAGACCCAGGCTGAAGTCGCCAAGGGTGCACAGGTACTGATCGCTGGTGGTATTGCCGACGCGAAGGAACTGGCCTCCTACGCTCCGGTGCTGGCCAAGACAGCGACTGCGACTAAGGCCAGTATGGATGATCTCGGTTCTGTGGCTATCGCAATGAATGACAGCCTAGGTATCGGCGCTGGCGGCCTTGAGCGCTCAATGAACATGCTCTCGTACGCTGGTAAACGAGGTCAGTTTGAGTTAGCCGATATGGCCAAATGGCTTCCCCAGCTTGCCCCTCAGTTTGCCGCTTTAGGTGTCACTGGGGAGCGAGCCGTGGCAGAGATCGGTGCTTCCCTTCAGATAGCTAAACGCGGTGCTGGCAGCAACGACGAGGCTGCGAACAACTTCAAGAACTTCCTGGCGAAGATCACCGCACCAGACACCATCAAGTCATTCAAGGACGCCGGCATCGACCTGCAGACCAGCATGCGCAATCTGGTCAGCGGCGGAATGACACCGATGCAGGCCATGCTGGAAGTCATCACCAAGTACATGGGCACGAAGAGCCCGGCGGCCGCAGGTGAGATGCAGAAAGCATTGGCCTTGAAAGATGACCAGGAGCGCGAAGCCGCCCTGCAGCGACTGAGTGAGGCCTACAAACTGGGCGATCTGTTCCGGGACATGCAGGTAATGAGCTTCCTGCGACCGGCTCTGGCGAACCGAACCGATCTAGCTGACATCCAGAAAGGCAGCATGGCAGCAGCTGATCAGGGCGTGCTCGATCAGGATTGGGCTAAGCGCATGGGTAGCCCCAAGGAGCAGCTGAAGTCGCTGATGGTCAATCTCACCGATATCGGTATTTCGATTGGCGGGGCGCTGCTGCCGGCGATTGTCGATGTCACCAAGGCCCTGGTACCTATGGCGCAGCAGTTCGGTGCATGGGCCGAAGCCAACCCCATGGTGATCAAGGGTGTGGTAGGCCTGGTGGGTGGCCTGTTGGCTGGGAAGCTTGCCTTCATCGGGCTGCGCTACGGCATCAACCTGGTGCTTTCGCCATTCAACGCGCTCACCACCACTATCACTACCGTTTCGTCCAAGTGGACTCTGCTGCGGGCACTGTGGCAGGCCGGAAAATTCGTCCCCGTGATATCGGGCCTTGGGCGGATCGGGTCGGGCTTGATGACCGTACTGAAGTACAGCGGCCTGTTCCTACGCGGCTTCAGCATGGCATTCGGAGCACCTCTCATGCTGGCAGCCCGGGGCGGGCTTATGCTCGGCCGCATCCTGGGTGGATCGCTGCTGACCGGCCTGCGTCTGGCTGGTCAGGCAGTGCTGTGGTTGGGCCGCGCCTTGATGCTCAACCCTATTGGCCTGGCAATCACTGCCATCGCGTTGGCTGCGTACCTGATCTACCGCTACTGGGAGCCGATCAAGGGCTTCTTCTCCGGCTTGTGGTCGGAGATCAAGGCTGGATTCGATGGCGGCCTGGTCGGCATCGCTGAGCTGATCATCAACTTCAGTCCGCTGGGCCTCTTCTACAGAGCCTTCGCCCCTGTGTTGGGGTATTTCGGGATCGAGCTGCCCGGGAAGTTCAGCGAATTCGGCGTGATGTTGGTGACGGGCCTGATCAATGGGATCCGGTCTATGGCCGGCTCGGCCAAGGATGCGGTGGTCGGAGTTGGCGAGTCCATTAAGGGTTGGTTTACAGAGACCCTGGGCATCAACTCGCCCAGCCGGGTATTTATCGGCTACGGCGCGAACCTCAGCGAAGGCGCGGCTATCGGCATCACCTCGCGCGCAGATCTGGTGCGCAAGGCGGCACTCGGCATGGCGGCCGGTACTGCAGTGGCGATGGCGCCGCCGAGCCTTGCAGCGCCTGGCGTCACCACCGGCGCTCCTACTGCAGGCGCCATGACCATCACCTTCGCTCCAGAGATCCACGTCCAGGGCGGCGGCAACGTCCAGGGCGACGTGCAGAAGGCTCTACAGATCAGCTACGCGGAGTTCGAGCGACTGATGCGCCAGTACCAGGCCCGCACCGCTCGCCGTAGCTATGGGGAGGGCAACTGATGTTCGCCATTCTCGGCGATATCGAGTTCGACATCGTCACCAGCCCGACTGGCCTGGAACGCCGAGGCTCGGCCGACTGGGCTCGACACAACCTTATCCAGGGCAAGCCCAAGCTGGAGTGGACTGGCGAGGGCTTGGAAGAGATCTCCCTGGACATCTCGCTGCACATCGCCCTGGGAGATCCGGAGGCACGGCTGAAGCAGCTCCGGGATGCCAAGGCAGCGCACGAGCCTCTCGCGTTCGTCCTGGGCAACGGCAACTACCTCGGTCCGTACGTGCTGTCCGACATCAGCACAACCGTGCGCCGTGCTGCAGCTGGTGGAGGACTGTGGGCTGCGACCGTCCAGGTCAGCCTGATCGAGTACACCGGCCAATTCACCCGCCCACCTGCTCGGTCGGGCTTGCTCGATGCTGCCGGGAATCTCATAGCACCTCTGAGCCAGAACGCTGCCAGCCCTACGCCCAGCCTGACCCAGCAACTGATCGGTAACGCCCGCACGGCCGGGAATGTGCTGCGGGCCGGCGTCGACCTGTATCGCGACGTACGCAATGGCGGTAGTCCTGCCTCGGTGCTGAGCCAGGTGCCGCAGCTGCTCAGGGTCACGAGCCAGGCGTTGGCTCCCCTGCAGGGGATGGCCAGCGCCGCCGGCCTGCTGCAGGACGGTGCGCCCATAGCAGCCGCTGGCAGCGCGGCCTTGGGCGATGTTCAGACAGCCATCAGCAGCCTTTCGCCAGTGTCGCTGGAAAGCGTGCTGACGCAGGTCGACTACGCCTCGGAGAAGGTCACCAGTGCTGCAGGCCACCTGGACGAGGTCAGCCGCCCGCTCCTAGACAAGGCCGTCGCGGTCATTACTCGGAGGGCCTGACATGGAGTACCTGGTACACACCACTACCGAAGGCGAGCGTTGGGACCAGCTCGCCTGGCGCTACTACGGCGATGCCCATCGCTACCTGCCCATCATGCAGGCCAACCCGCACGTTCCACTGACGGGCGCGATGCCGGCCGGGCTAACCCTGTCCATTCCGGTGCTCGAGGTCGAGACCGCAGCCGATGACCTTCCGCCATGGATGCGCTAATTCCCAACCAGGTGCCCCAGGCCTGGTACGTGCTGACCTACCAGCAACGGAACATCACTCGCGACATCAGCGGATACCTGCTCTCGCTGACTTACAACGACTCCCTGTCTGGTCGCTCTGATGAGCTGGAGGTCGAGCTGGAGGATAGCGAAGGGAAGTGGCGTGACGCCTGGTACCCAGGACAGGGCGATACGCTCACGTTGTCCATTGGCTGGGTGGGCGGCCAGTTGCGTGACCTGGCGTCCTTCGAGATCGACGAGGTCGAGCTGGGCGGCCCGCCGTTCAAAGTCAGCATCCGGGCACTTGCTACAGGCATCAACTCGGCAGTGCGCACCGTCGAGCATCGTGCGTACGAGAACATCAGCCTGGACGGGCTGGCCAAACAGATCGCGGACCGCCAGGGGCTGCAGCTGGTGGGGCGTATCGAGCCGATTAAGCTGGATCGGTTGACTCAGCAGGAGTCGGACCTCGCGTTCCTGAGTAAGGTCGCCCAAGAGTTCGACTACGCCTTCAAAGTCACGGGAAGGCGTCTGGTATTCCACGCCATCAGCGAGTTGGCGGATGCCGCGCCAGTGGCTGCTCTGAAGCTCAGTGAGCTATCCGGAATATCCCTGCGCGACCAGATCCGCACTGTGCCGAGAGAAGTAAAGGTTCGCCATCACAACCCCGCCAAGAAGCAACTGGTGTCGTACAGCCTGGTCAACGGCCAGGTCACTGCTGTCCCCAGCAGCTCCAGCAAGGTTGCCACCAGTGCCGACACCCGCAAGAGCCGCCGCAGAGTTACTTCGGAAGAGGAAGCAAAAGCCCGCACCAAGGCCGAGCAGGCCAAGGCCAACCGCGAGCGGACGATAGGTAACTGGTCGTTGATGGGGCGGCCCAACTTGGTCAGCGGCAACGTCGTGTCTCTGATCGATGCCGGCAAGCTGGGCGGTGACTTCCTCATCCTCGCTGCCCGCCACCGCTTCACCCGGGACGGCGGCTACGAGTCGGAGATCGAGGCCTGTCGGGTGAAGGCTCCGGCGATTTCCTTATCCCAGACATCCACCACCACCAAGCCTGACCTGGCCTTGTCCACCTATGGCATCCAGGACCAGGGAACGGTGGCCTAATAGATGGAGGCGACAATGAGCCGTTCGAGGGTGCTGCGTCCTGTCAGCTCAAAGCGTGCACGTACGCTGCGCAAGCGAGGGGAGTACGTCTACTGGTCTCGGGAATACTGGTCGTACGTCTGGGAGTGGCATGGCCATGGCCGAGCTTGAATTCGGAATCGTCACGGCCTTGGACTATCAAACCTGCCGGCTTCGGGTGCGTCTGGATTCACGGGATGGGGTGGAGAGCTACTGGCTGCATGTTCCACAGCGGAACACCCAGGGCACTCAGCGCCGACCGCTGATGCCCGAGCTGAATGAGCAAGGGGCCGTGCTCCTCGATGACAACGGCGTGGACGGCGTGTGGTTGGGAGGCGTGTATTCCAGCGCCGAACCTCCGCCGGCGGTCGATGCGGACACGGACCTGGTGCGCTTCAGTGACGGCACTCAGGTTGCCTATGATCGCGCGGCGAGCAAGCTCCAGGTGCTGTTTGTCGGCGCGGTCGATATAGAAGCGGCAGCAGCCGTGACATTAAAGGCACCTGCCGTCGCCCTGGATACGCCCCTGACGACCATCAAGGGCGACCTGCAGGTGGACGGCAACGTCAATGCAGCGGGTGCAGTGATGGATGTTGGTGGTAACTCTAACCACCATACGCACTAGGTCTTGGGCGTATCCCGTTTCTCGATAGCGGCTTTGATGCCATCTGGTAGCCCTTGGAACAGATTGTTGACTGTCGCATGCATCGTTATTTGGTTCTCAACGATGAAGTTCACAATGCCAAACAGGGGAGCAACCAATTCTGGGCGGTCTTCGACGTTCATAACGCCCGGATGGACCGCGTTATTACCGGTGACTCGAATGGTATCCAGAGCTTGTTGAACTCGCAGGGGAAGTCCGTTTCGCACGAGCTCAGCGATTTGTTGGTTGATGTCCCCTGGCTTGCCCAGCAGGTGCTCACAGAGCTTCTGCACGCAAAGTCGCAGTAAAGCTGCAGCTGCCCTCGGCGAGCTGGCGAACACTTTACGCGCTTCCTCAAAGTCGGCCGCAATAGCCCCCGGCATGTCGTGGCTCGCGGCAGGCACCATACAGACAGGAGGGTAAATCATCGACCCTTCAGTGTGCGTGTTAAGGAGAATGGCCTGTGCGGTTGGCGCAGCAGAGATCTCCCCCTTCCAGATACAGGTGCCTCCACATGAGGTGCAAATAGCCTCATAGAAGTCGGTATAGCCTTCCTGCCCACCGAGCCGCCCCCAGTTGACATGAGCGAACGCCAAGCAATGGGGGCAGTTGAATCGAGACAGCATGAACTTCGGGGCGGTGAAAGGGGCAGACATTCCTGTCTCCTTGGAATCGCGTGGATTGACGGAAGAATTAGAGCTGTCTTTAAACCCGATTAAAAGGCTGCTCCGCTAGTTTTCCTCACCATGGGCTCATGACCACGCCCATCACCTACACAAACATCACTTCCGCCCACTGGCAGCCGGCCCTCGGTACGCCTGGCGATGTCGTCACCGGCCTGCGCGACATCGACCAGGCCATCCGGATCATCCTGACTACCCCGCTGGGAGCCGACCCGCATCGGCCGGAGTTCGGCAGCCGCCTTTTCGACTATCTGGACTGGCCGGTGAACCGCGTCACCCCGCACCTGGTGCGCGAGTCCGTGGAAGCTATCCGTCGCTGGGAAGCCCGGGTAACGACTGAGCAGGTGCTTGTCGGCATCGAGGCTGAACACATCACTGTGCGGGTGAGATGGCGTGTAGCGGATGGGGTTCCCCAGCTGACGGAGGTGACCTATGGCCGCTCTACCGCCGCCTGAGTTCGTCCATATCGACCCTGCGGCCATTGAGGCTGACCTGGTCAGGCGCTATGAAGAGAAGTCTGGCAAAACACTGTACCCGGCGCAGGTGGAGCGCCTGTTCATTGACCAGGTCGCCTATGCCAAAACGCTAATCCTCACGGCCATCCAGCACGCTGGCGAGCAGCTCCTGGTGCGCTACAGCAACGGGCCTATCCTCGACTACCTGGGCGACCTGGTCAGCACACCACGCCTGCTCGCAGGCGCGGCCAACACGATCTTGCGCTTCACTGCGCCGGTGGCCACCGGCACTCGCATCATTCCCGCTGGCACTCGTGCCACCACCTCCGATGGCAAGGTGGCTTTTGCTACGGACCAGGACGTATCAATTCCGGCAGGCTCGACGCAGGTCAGCGCCTCGGCGACCTGTGACACCGTTGGTGTTGCAGGGAATGGATGGGCTGTCGGCCAGCTGAACACCTTGCCGACGGCCCCGCTGAGTGGGTTGACCGTTACGAACATCACAGAGAGCACTGATGGTGCGGATGAAGAAGGCGATGAACGCTACCGGGAGCGCATCATCCTGGCACCTGAGGCCTACACAACCGCTGGCAGCCGTGGGGCCTACCGGTATCACGCCTTGGCTGCACATCAGTCGATCCTGGATGTCACGGTGCTTGGCCCAGACGACCCCAGCGGCCCAACTGATGGCAACGTTGACGTCTATGTGCTGCTGGCGGATGGTCTCCCTGGCGCCAGTATGCTGGACACCGTCAAGTCAAAGCTCTCTGCGGAGAAGGTTCGTCCGCTCTGTGACACTGTGAATGCCCTCGCTGCCGTTGAGGTGACCTGGTCAATCAAGGCGCACCTGACCTTCTTCGCATCAGCCGAGCGCAGTACCAGCTTGGCAGCTGCCCAGCTCGCCGCTGAAGGATATGCCGCAAATCGGCGAGCAGGTCTCGGGCGGGATGTTGTCCCGGAGCAGCTGATCGCTGCACTGCAGGTGAACGGTGTCTACCGGGCGGCGCTGGAGCTGCCCGCGCTGGCTACCGTCCACGCACACGAATGGGCGAACTGCGTCGGCATCGAGTTGATCGATGCGGGTGTCGCTGATGGCTGACTTGCAGCTACCGCCTGCGCTAGCCAGCGACGAGCGCTTCTCGCAGCTATGTGAGCTGCTGCAGGAATGCTTCGCCGAGATCGATCTCAGCGTAATGCTCGTCTACCTGGTCGACCAGGTGAAGGCATCGCTACTCCCCGTCCTGGCGGATCAGTTCTCGCTCCTCGATGAGACGGCTTGGCGCCTCGCCGAGTCGGAGGATGCTCGGCGCGAACTGGTGAAAGGCTCCATCGCGCTCCACCGCTACAAGGGCACACCTTGGGCGGTACGTGAGGTTGTTCGGCGCCTTGGCTTCGGCGAAATCACCCTGATCGAAGGGCTGAGCGGCCGCCCCCGTGACGGCAGCATCCGACACAACGGCGTTTATCTCCATGGCGAGCGCACCGCATGGTCGCAATACCGCGTGTTCCTGGAGCAACCCATCACCAACGACCAAGCAACCATGCTGCGGCGCGCACTAATTGATCAGGCGCCAACGCGTTGCCACCTAATCAGTCTGGATTTCCAGGCAGCTGCAAACCGCCACAACGGCAAGATCTACCGAGACGGCCAATACAATAGAGGGAGTGCCTGATGGCCACTTTGAGTGAGTCCGCTACCTGGGTAGCGGGTATTTACCAGTTGGAAACCACAGACCCCGTCCTGGGCGGCCCGGATGGCATCGACAACCTGCAGGCCAAGCAGCTCGCAAACCGGACACTCTGGCTGAAGGGCCAGGTGGAAAGCCTGGGAAGTGGCAAGCAGCCGCTAGATGACACATTGACGGCGCTCGCTGGGGTCACAGTGGTGGCGGACCGGCTGATCTTTGCTAATGGGGTCGACAGCTTTGCCGTGACTCCGCTGACAGCTTTTATCCGAACGCTGCTCGATGATGTGGATGCGGCCACTGCACGTACGACACTTGGTGCCGCACCGGTAGCCAGCCCCACCTTCAGCGGCACCCCAACGGCGCCCACGGCAACAGCCGACACGAAGACCACTCAGATCGCTACCACAGCATTCGTCCGAACTCTCATTGAGTCGTTTGGCCTCGGCGCTCCGGCGTACCAGCCTATCTGGCCAAACACCTCGTTGAATGATTGCTCCAACATTGTTGCCGGTGATTACCGCACCATCGCAACAACCACGGATATGCCGCCTGGGTTCGGCACCAATAACACCGTCGGCTACCGCCTGCGCAATGGTGTCGATGGCACCTTCCAGGTTGTGCAGGTCGTAAGGTCGACGCAGAGCAATCAGATGGCGCAGCGCGTCTCTTCAGGAGGTACCAGCGCCACGCCGACCTGGTCTGACTGGACGGTATTCGCGGCCACCGCCAGCCCGGTATTCACGGGGAACCCGCAAGCACCGACTGCGCCGCAGTTCGACAACGACACCAGCCTCGCCACGACTGAGTTCGTAAAGCGGGCACTGGGTAACTTCGCCACTCAGGCCACCGTCACCTCGACCAGGGCGCTGACGCTGGACCTCGCAGGGCAGCTCATCAACTGCGCTGGCAACATCACCGTGACCTTGCCGTCTGGCACAGCCGAGGCGGTGGGCGCGAGGTTCCAGATAAACAACACCGGTAACGGTACTGTCACTGTGCAGGCCCCTGCAGGGCAAAGCCTGTACGGCGTCGGCAACAGCACAGCGCGCACCTTCACCCTGGGCGCAGGCGATACGGTGACAATCGCTTACGTCGGCGGGAACTCCTGGTATGGCTGGGGAGGTATCCAGCTCGGGGCGTCTGCGGGCTTCGCGTTTTCTACCGCCGCTAACGGGTATCAGAAGCTGCCAAGCGGGCTGATTCTCCAGTGGGGGGTCATTCCCGGCGTCACCACCACGCCGACCGAACAGGCCTACCCCCTGGCCTTCCCCAACGCCGTACTTGTGTATTCGGTACAGGTCAGCATCTCGTCTGGTTCGGTCGTTGCCTTTGCCAACACCGTGACTTCCCCCACCCCGAAAACCACCATCCGCGCCCAGGTCAACACCGGCAACGTGCCGGTCGGCTACATCGTCATCGGATATTGAGGACTCAGCATGTTCTATTCCGCTACCACGCATGGCTTCTACCGCCCGGATATCCACGGCGCAGACATTCCCGACGATGCGGTCGAGCTGACCCAGGAACAATACGAGGCGCTTCTCAAAGGACAGAGCCAGGGAAAGCAGATTGTGGCCGACGCTCACGGCTCGCCAACGCTTGTTGAGCGACCTTTGAACCACGCGGCGATCATCGCCGACCGCCGCTACCAGGCCGAGACAGCTGGAATCACCGTTAACGGCATGCACCTGCCAACTGACCGCGATAGCCAAGCTCTGGTGACCGGCGCGGCGCTGGCCGCCGTGATCGACTCGAACTACCACTGCCAGTGGAAGACCGGCGAGGGCTTCATCGACTTGGACGCGCAACAGATCATCAGTATTGCCAGCACCATACGCGCCCACGTGCAGGTCTGTTTCGACCGTGAGGCGGAGCTGCTCTCCATGCTGAAGGCGGGCACCTATACCGATGTTCTGCTCGACCAGGGCTGGCCAGCATGAGCCGCTTTGTGACAGCTCTGCAGGTCGAACTGCAGGGCGACCGCAAGACCTGGAAGCTACTGAGCGAGTTCGTCTATGAGGACGCCGAGCACGGGCGCATTGCCGTCGCCCGCGCCTTCGAAACGGACTTCGCCAGCGTGCCGCGAGTCCCGGTCGTGTTCGACCTGGTCGGCGCCTATGGTCACGCCGCCGCCACGCTGCACGACTGGCTGTACTCCAGCGGCCTGGTGCCGCGTAAGAGCGCAGACAGGATATTTCGCGAGGCATTGCGCGCGACCGGCATTGCTCGATGGAGGGCCTGGTTAATGTGGGTGGGTGTGCGAATTGGTGGAGCCTCGCGTTACATGCAGAGCTGATTGCCAGGGCTGCGATTAGATTGCAGAGTATTCAAAGGCTCGCTCTGTGGTTTATTGCATCATGATCACGAAGTTTTTCGCGCGCCGCGCCAGCGCGGACTTTCAGCCGTAGGGCGCATAACAAAGAAAAACGGCGCCCGAAGGCGCCGTTTCCATGCAGCATCAGCCGATCAGAGCGCCGACCAGCCGTCCATCTGACCGCCCAGGTCAGCGGAGTGCTCGGACAGCAGCGCCGCGTAGCCGCTGATGTGCTCGTGGCTGAGCTCCATCACCGGGTAGGCCAGGACCTGCCAGGGCAGCTTGTCGTTGCCGTCGTACTCGGAGTACGCCACCTTCTGCCCGTTCTGCAGCAGCATGATGGCGAAGTCCAGGGCGGACTGCTCGTCCGGGAAGATCACCGCGAACTCCACCTCATGCTCGAGGGAGAGGTCTTCGCCGTCTTCCTGCAGGGCCCACAGGGCATCGCCGATTTCGTCTTCCGGGAAAAGCTGCTTGTCGCGGCTCATGTCACTGCTCCAATTCGATTTACAAAGTGCCCGGTGTGGGCACGCCCGCGCAGGATACCCGTCCTGCATGACAACTGCCGGAAAATCTCGCCGACACCATCGCCTTTCGTGATGTTCACCATCACGGCGTTTCACTTCCGAGCTTGCCCGCCTGGCGCGAGGATGAAGTCATCGGGCCTGCGCCCTCCCCTCATCGAGCCTGCGACCATGTCCTTGCCCATGCACAGCCCTGACGCGGCCTACCGCATCACCTACATCACCCTGGATGAGGTGCAATTGCACTTCGAGACCGAAATCGCCGTCCCCGATGAAGACGGCGGCCTCGCCCTGCTCAGCGCCGCCACACCGCCGGCCGAACGCAGGGCGCTGCGCGAGCTGATCTGCGAGCAGGACCAGGCGGTTCTTTCAGCGTAGACCCTGCAACGCAATAGCCCCGCATTCGCGGGGCTATTGCTTCAGGCCGCGAGCCTCACGCCTGCAGCTGGTTGCCGATCGGCAAGGTTCGAATGCGCTTGCCGGTCGCCGCGAACAGCGCATTGGCCAGTGCCGGCGCCAGGGGCGGCACGCCCGGCTCGCCGACACCGGTCGGCGGCTCGGCCGACGGCACGATGTGCACCTCCACCACCGGCATCTCGTTGATCCGCAGCACCTGGAAGTCGTGGAAGTTGGACTGGTCGACCTTGCCGTCGGTCAGCGTGATGGCGCTGTGCAGCGCCGCCGACAGGGCAAAACCGATACCGCCTTCCATCTGCGCCTTGATCACGTCCGGGTTGATCGCCAGGCCGCAATCCACCGCACAGACCACGCGGTCCACCTTGAAGCTCTTGTCGGCCTTGCAGGTCACTTCCACTACCTGCGCGACGAAGCTGCCGAACGACTCGTGCACGGCGATACCGCGGCCGCGCTGCTCACCGTCCTTGCCCTTCTCCAGCGGCGCCAGCCAGTTCGCCCGCTGCGCTGCCAGTTCCAGCGCACCGCGATGGCGCGGGTGCTTCTCCAGCAGCTTGCGGCGAAACTCGTACGGGTCCTGCTTGGCGGCGATGGCGGCTTCGTCCACCAGCGTCTCGGTGGAGAACGCCGTGTGGGTGTGGCCCACCGAACGCCACCACTGGGTCGGCACCGTGACGTTTTCCGCCAGCGCCTGCTCCACGCGCAGGTTGGGCACGGCGTACGGCAGGTCGGCGGCGCCCTCGACGGCGATCTTGTCGACACCGTCCTTGACCATGAACGTCTCGAACGGCGTGCCGATGATGAAGGACTGCCCCACCAGCCGCTGTTCCCAGCCCACCAGATTGCCCTGGGCGTCCACCGCCAGCCGTGCGCGGTGCAGGAAGGCCGGGCGGTAATAGCCCGCGCGGGTGTCGTCCTCGCGGGTCCAGACCATCTTGATCGGCACCTTCACGCCCTGCTCGCGGGCTGCCTTGGCGATCGCGACCGCTTCCAGCACGTAGTCCGAATGCGGATTGGCGCGGCGGCCGAAGCTGCCGCCGGCGTACAGCTGAGTGATGCTCACCTGCTCGGGCGGCATCCCCAGCAACTGCGCCACCGACATCTGGTCGCCGGTCTGCCACTGCTCGCCGTTCCAGATCTGGCAACCGTCCTCCTTGAGGAACACCACGCAGTTCAGCGGCTCCATGGCGGCATGGGCGAGATAGGGAAACTGGTACTCGGCCTCGATCAGGTGCGCCGGCTTCTCCAGCGCCTTGGCAACGTCGCCGTCGTTGCGCGCCACCAGGCCCGGCTTGCTGGCCAGATCGCGGTACTGGGCGAAGATTTCCTTGCTGCCCATCGTGAAGGCCTTGGTCTCATCCCACTCGACCTGCAATGCATCGCGACCCTGGCGCGCGGCCCAGGTGTTCTTCGCCAGCACCGCGACGCCGGCGAAGCGCCGCTCGCTGCCGGGGAACTGCACCACGTCGACCACGCCGGGCACGGCCTTGGCCTTGCTTGCATCGACCTTGGCCGGTATGCCGCCGAAGCGCGGCGGGTGCGCGACCACCGCCACCAGCATGTCGGGCAGGTGAACGTCCTGGGTGAACTGAGCAGTGCCGTCGGTTTTCGAGGGGCTGTCCTTGCGCGGCAGTTGTACCTGGCCAATCAGCTTGAAGTCTTTCGGTTCCTTCAGTTTCACGTCTGCCGGCACCGGTTGCTTCGCCGCCGCCTCGGCCAGCTCGCCGAAGCCGGCCTTGCGCCCGGAAGCCGGGTGAGTGACGACGCCGTCGTGCACCTGGATCTCGGCTGCAGGCACCTTCCACTGTTCCGCCGCTGCGCCCACCAGCATGGCGCGGGCACTGGCGCCGGCCTTGCGCATCTGCTCGAAGGAGTTGGCCATGGCGTTGCTGCCGCCGGTGCCCTGCAGGTTGCCGAAGGCCAGGTTGGCGTAGCGCTTGGCGTCGGCCGGCGCGCCTTCGACCTGCACGTGGCTCCAGTCGGCATCCAGTTCCTCGGCCACCAGGGTGGCGAGGCCGGTGTAGCTGCCCTGGCCCATTTCCACGTGCTTGGCGATCACGGTAACGGTGCCGTCCGGAGCAATGCGCACGAAGGCGTTGGCTTCGAAATCGCTGGCGGCCTGGGCATCACCCAGCTTGCCCAGCAGCGGCGCGAAATAGATGCCCAGGGCCAGGCCGCCGGCGCCACGCAGGAAGCTGCGGCGGCTGACGTTGAGGATGCTGCCGGCCTCGGCCGGCTGCTGGTCGATACGGGGTTCGAGCATGGTGTCGGTCCTCAGGCCAGGGTCTGGGCGGCGTCGTGGATGGCCGCGCGGATCCGCGCATAGGTGGCGCAGCGGCAGATGTTGCCGCTCATGGCCGCGTCGATGTCGGCGTCGCTGGGCTGCTTGTTCGAGGCCAGCAGCGCGGTGGCCGACATGATCTGCCCGGACTGGCAGTAGCCGCACTGCACCACGTCGAGCTTGCGCCAGGCCTCCTGCACCGCCTTGCCGGCGGCCTGCTCGGCCACCGCCTCGATGGTGGTGATCTTCTTGCCGGCCACCGCCGCCAGCGGAGTGACGCAGGAGCGCGTCGGCTGGCCATCGATGTGCACGGTGCAGGCGCCGCACAACGCCATGCCGCAGCCGTACTTGGTGCCGGTCAGGCCGGCGACGTCGCGTATGGCCCAGAGCAAGGGCATCTCGCCGGGAGCGTCGAGCTCATGGTCCTTGCCATTCAGGTTCACGGTAATCATCAGGAAATTCACCTCTTCATGCGGGTGATGGAATGGAGGCGAAGCGCTGCGGCTCCGACACGCAATGGATTCAGCCTAGGCGCAGAGGCCGGCCGCTGCCGCGACAATACGCGAGGAAAGCGCCGAGCGGTTTGCCTGCTTCTCCCGAAACTTGCCTGATACTGCGGCGGTTGCTGCGATGTATAGAAGGCTCTATTCCGATACTTTGCTGCCAACGAGCAGATATTCTGCCCAGTTCGAAGAGGTCGCTCGTGCTCGACGCAGCACGGCGTGGAGCGCAGCGGTACCCATCAATCCTGCGCGGCGACAGCATGGGTATCGCTTAGGCTCCATCCATCCAACGTTTCAGCAAGTCTTTACCCGTCGCAGAGGCGGCAAAAATGGGTGCCCATAAAAAAGCCACTCCGAAGAGTGGCTTTTTCACCTACCGACGGCGGATCACTCCGGCATCTTCATCACCACACGGCCGCCGCCCGGGCAGGTTTCCATGTAGTAGTTGGCGTCACGGTACTGGGCGAAGTCGAACACCCGGTCGATGCTCGGCTTGAGCAGCTGGTCGGCGGTCATCTGGTTGATCGCGGTCAGCGCCCGTTGCACGGCTTCGTCGTTGCGGGTCAGGCCGATCTCCGGTTGCCCGGTGAAGTCCAGCACGCAGTGACGGTAGAACTGCAGGTGCTTCTTGAACGCCGCGCAGGCCGGGAAGGCTGCGTCGTTGCCGCCATTGATGCCGTAGAGGATCAGCTTGCCGCGCGGCGCGGCGACGTCACCCAGCAGTTTCATCTGCGGGCCGGCGCACTGGTCGAGGACGATCTCCACGCCTTCACCCTTGGTGAAGCGCTCGACTTCCAATACCAGGTCCTGCTCCTCGGTGTAGATGATCTTGTCCGCACCCAGGCCTTTCAGAAACTCGCGGGTTTCCTCATGGCTGGTGGTGGCGATCACCTGGGCGCCGAGCGCCTTGGCCAACTGCACCGCCTGCGGGGCGAGGCAATGACCGGCCTCGGTGATCAGCACGCGCTGGCCGGGCTTGATCTGCGCCAACTCCACCAGGGCGAAGTAGGAATACAGCAGGCCGGTGTAGTGCACGGCGGCTTCGACCGGGGTCAGCACCTCGGGATAACGGGTCAGCGAGGTGCGCGGCACGATGACGTGGTCGCCCCAGGCTGGGTACAGGTTCGGCGAGTTCGCCGGGAAACTGGCCACCGCCACGCCGGGCTCGAGGTCTTCAACGCCCTCGCCCACGGCTTCGACGATGCCGGAGAGTTCATAGCCGATGCCCGCCGGCAACTTGGCCTGATCCGGGGCGAGGTTCTGCCGCCAGAGCACATCGCGCCAACTGACGCCCAGTGCCTGGGTACGGACCAGCACTTCACCCGGCCCCGGTTGCGGGGTCGGCATTTCCTCGATCTTCAGGACCGAGGCGTCACCGAACTGGTGGAAACGGATCATGCGGGACATCACATACCTCGCCTTAGTAGTGCTCATAGCCACGGACTCTATCCGGGCTTTAGGGGTGACGCCACCGTTCACCATTGATAGTTGACATAAATGGCGATGATTCGGCCCACCCTGCGAGCCTTGTCCGACGCGGCCGCGGGGCTCTGCGACGGGGCTGGGGGACGGACCGGGGCGGCTCTCTTCATACAGAGTCTGACCACACTGCCGGGGCGAGATTCTCATTAAAAAAGTAGAAATTGATCAAGGACTTATCTGACAGACTTGACTCAGGACACGCTCGGCCCCACTTTTCCCCCATCGCCAGGGAGTCCCTATGAACCGCAACGACCTACGCAAGGTTGATCTCAACCTGTTGATCGTTTTCGAGACGCTGATGCATGAACGCAGCGTGACCCGCGCCGCCGAGAAGCTGTTCCTCGGCCAGCCGGCGATCAGTGCGGCCCTGGCGCGCCTGCGCGGTCTGTTCGACGATCCGCTGTTCGTCCGCACCGGACGCAGCATGGAACCCACCGCGCGCGCGCAGGAAATCTTCGGCCACCTCTCGCCGGCACTGGACTCCATCTCCACCGCCCTGAGCCGCGCCGCCGACTTCGATCCGGCCACCAGCAAGGCGGTGTTTCGCATCGGCCTGTCCGATGACGTGGAGTTCGGCCTGCTGCCGCCGCTGTTGCGCCGACTGCGCTCCGAGGCTCCGGGCATCACCCTGGTGGTGCGCCGCGCCAACTACCTGCTGATGCCGCAGCTGCTGTCGTCCGGAGAAATTTCCGTGGGCGTCAGCTACACCGATGAGCTGCCGGCCAACGCCAAGCGCAAGACCCTGCGCCGCAGCACCTGGAAGATTCTGCGCGCCGATTCGATTCCCGGCGCGCTGACCCTCGATGACTACTGCGCGCGTCCGCACGCACTGGTGTCCTACGCCGGCGACCTGGACGGCTTCGTCGACCAGACCCTCGCCGAGATGGACCGCAAGCGCCAGGTCGTGCTGGCCGTGCCACAGTTCGTCGGCCTCGCCCAACTGCTGGCCGGCACCGACATCATCGCCACCGTGCCCGAGTACGTGGCCCTGGCATTGACCGCCGCCGGCGGCCTGCGCGCCGAGGACCCACCCTTCCCCACGCGCCTGGCCGAGCTCTCCATGGTCTGGCGCGGCGCCCAGGACCAGGACCCCGCCGAGCGCTGGCTGCGCTCGCGCATCACCATGTTCGTGGGTGATCCGGACAGTCTCTGACGCCTGACAACGGACTCGACCTGTACGTGCGCGCCTTGCGCGCGGTCGCGGGCATGGCCCGCACCTACAGGGGGGCGCGCCATGCAGTTCGCGAGCAAGCTCGCTCCTGCGAAGAGTATGAAACTCCAGCCAGGCTCCGGCTCCCAGGAGACTTCCAGAGGAACGCCCGCGCACGCCGAACGGCCCCGTTCAACGAGGGAATTTTTCGCCTAAGCGAAAAACCGGATGTCCGGGGCGAGACTTTTTGGTTCCTTTTGGGAGGGCGGCTATCCGACGTTTGCCAAAAGGGACTCGCCCGAAGGGGCGAAATACAAGCCTGGCGCGCACGCCGAAGCGACGCAGAAATACACGACCACCAGCAATATCATCGCGGAAAAATCCGCATGACAATGGATTACCCGCGCTCACGGCAATCCCCGTGCCCACTTCTTCTATCTATTCGTGCGCATAGTGCAAAAGCATTTATCACTGCGCGTGATAATCAAAATCTGCTCGTTCGATTAGTTCCAGAGCCCCCGCGAACGCAGACTCCGCTCCATTAGAAATCCATAAACCAATTAGAACGCCGGAGTCTTTTCCATGGAGCGAAATCTGAACACCTTGCGTATTCCGTTGGCGTTAGCCGCCGTGCTGGTCCTCAGCGCCTGCGGCAAGGGCCAGGAGGCGGCACAGAACATGGCCGCCCCCAAGGTCAGCGTCGCGGATGTCATCGAACAGCCGATCAACGAATGGGACGAGTTCACCGGCCGCCTGGAGGCTCCGGAGTCCGTCGAACTGCGTCCGCGCGTCTCCGGCTACATCGACCGTGTTGCCTTCCGTGAAGGGGCGCTGGTGAAGAAAGGCGACCTGCTGTTCCAGATCGACCCGCGGCCGTTCCAGGCCGAGGTCCATCGCCTCGAAGCCCAGCTGCAACAGGCTCGCGCCAACCAGACCCGGACCGTCAACGAAGCCTCCCGTGGCGAGCGCCTGCGCGCCACCAACGCCATTTCCGCGGAACTCGCCGACGCCCGCACCGCTGCCGCCACCGAGGCGAAAGCCGTGGTCGCGGCGACCCAGGCGGAACTGGACAATGCCCGCCTGAACCTCTCGTTCACCCAGATCACCGCGCCCATCGACGGCCGCGTCTCGCGCGCCGAAGTCACCGCCGGCAACCTGGTGAACAGCGGCGAAAGCGTGCTGACCACCCTGGTCTCCACCGACAAGGTGTACGCCTACTTCGACGCCGATGAGCGCGTCTACCTGAAGTACGTGGACCTTGCCCGCAAGGGCGGCCCCGACGCCCGTGGCACCAGCCCGGTGTACCTGGGCCTGACCGGCGAGGACGGCTTCCCCCACCAGGGTCGCCTGGACTTCCTGGACAACCAGGTCAATCCCAAGACCGGCACCATCCGTGGTCGCGCCGTGTTCGACAATGACGCCAACCAGTTCACCCCCGGCCTGTACGCCCGCATCAAGCTGGTCGGTAGCGGCACCTATCCCGCCGCGCTGATCAAGGACGAAGCGGTCGGCACCGACCTTGGCAAGAAGTTCGTGCTGGTGCTCGACAAGGACAGCAAGGTGCAATACCGCGGTATCGAGCTGGGCCCGAAACTCGAAGGCCTGCGCATCGTTCGCAACGGTCTGGTGAAGGGTGATCGCATCGTGGTCAACGGCCTGCAACGGGTTCGCCCGGGCGCCCAGGTCGATGCCCAGGGTGTCGAGATGGCCAGCCAGTCAACCCTCGCCAAGCTCGAAGACCAGCGCCGCATGCTGGAAAGTTTCGAGGCCCCGAAGGTCGCCGAGAAATCCGCCAAGCCGGGCGCACCGCGCGGCTGAGCACTCGCTGACTGAACCACCCCCTGTCTTGAACGATTGATGTCCCAGGCCCTGTCCCACCAGGGCCCTGGGTGACCTTTGTCCCGGGTTTGGCGAGCGCCGTGCGCTCGCGACAGGAACCAGCCATGAACTTTTCGCAATTCTTCATCCAGCGGCCGATCTTCGCCGCCGTGCTCTCGCTGATCATCCTGATCGGCGGGGCCATCTCGCTGTTCCAGCTACCGATCAGCGAATACCCCGAGGTTGTGCCGCCCACCGTGGTGGTGCGTGCCAACTTCCCCGGCGCCAACCCCAAGGTGATCGGCGAAACCGTCGCCGCACCGCTGGAGCAGGCCATCACCGGCGTCGAGAACATGCTCTACATGTCCTCGCAGTCCACCGCCGACGGCAAGATGACCCTGACCATCACCTTCGCCCTGGGCACCGACCTGGACAACGCGCAGGTGCAGGTGCAGAACCGTGTGACCCGTACGCAGCCCAAGCTGCCCGAGGAAGTCACGCGGATCGGCATCACCGTCGACAAGGCCTCGCCCGACCTGACCATGGTCGTGCACCTCACCTCGCCGGATAACCGCTACGACATGCTCTACCTGTCCAACTACGCCATCCTCAACATCAAGGATGAGCTGGCGCGCCTGGACGGTGTGGGCGACGTTCAACTGTTCGGCATGGGCGACTACTCCCTGCGCGTCTGGCTGGACCCGAACAAGGTCGCCTCGCGCAATCTGACCGCCACCGATGTGGTCGCCGCGATCCGCGAGCAGAACCGCCAGGTCGCCGCCGGCGCCCTGGGCGCCCCGCCCTCGCCGAGCGACACCAGCTTCCAGCTGTCGATCAACACCCAGGGTCGCCTGGTCACCGAGGAAGAGTTCGAGAACATCATCATCCGCAGCGGCCCGGACGGCGAGATCACCCGCCTGAAGGACATCGCCCGCGTCGAGCTCGGCTCCAGCCAGTACGCCCTGCGCTCGCTGCTGGACAACCAGCCGGCGGTCGCCATCCCGATCTTCCAGCGTCCGGGCTCCAACGCCATCGCCATCTCCAACCTGGTGCGCGAGAAGATGGCCGAGCTGAAGAAGGACTTCCCGCAGGGCGTGGACTACTCCATCGTTTATGACCCAACCATCTTCGTTCGCGGCTCCATCGAGGCCGTGGTGCACACCCTGTTCGAAGCCCTGATCCTGGTGGTGCTGGTGGTCGTGCTGTTCCTGCAGACCTGGCGCGCCTCGATCATCCCGCTGGCCGCCGTGCCGGTATCGCTGATCGGTACCTTCGCGGTGATGCACGCCTTCGGCTTCTCGCTCAACGCGCTGTCACTGTTCGGCCTGGTACTGGCCATCGGCATCGTGGTGGACGACGCCATCGTGGTGGTGGAGAACGTCGAGCGGAACATCGGGCTGGGCCTCACGCCTGTGGAGGCGACCAAGCGCGCCATGAAGGAAGTGACCGGGCCGATCATCGCCACCGCGCTGGTGCTGTGCGCCGTGTTCATCCCGACCGCGTTCATCTCCGGCCTCACCGGGCAGTTCTACCGGCAGTTCGCGCTGACCATCGCGATTTCCACGGTGATCTCCGCGTTCAACTCGCTGACCCTGTCGCCGGCGCTGTCCGCCGTGCTGCTCAAGGGACACCACGAGCCGAAGGACCGCTTCTCGGTGCTGCTGGACAAGCTGCTCGGCGGCTGGCTGTTCCGGCCGTTCAACCGCTTCTTCGACCGCGCCAGCCATGGCTATGTCGGCACCGTCACCCGCGTCCTGCGTGGCAGCTCCATCGCGCTGCTGCTGTATGCGGGGCTGATCGGCCTGACCTACCTGGGCTTCTCCAGCACCCCGACCGGCTTCGTGCCGCAGCAGGACAAGCAGTACCTGGTGGCCTTCGCGCAACTGCCCGACGCCGCCACGCTGGACCGCACCGAAGCGGTGATCAAGCGCATGTCGGACATCGCCGGCAAGCACCCGGGCATCGAGCACACCGTGTCCTTCCCGGGCCTGTCGATCAACGGCTTCACCAACAGCCCCAACAGCGGCATCGTCTTCACCCCGCTGAAGGACTTCAGCGAGCGCAAGGGCCCGGGCATGTCGGCCAACGAGATCGCCGCCGAGCTGAACAAGCAGTTCGCGGATATCCAGGACGCCTACATCGCGATCTTCCCGCCGCCGCCGGTACAGGGGCTGGGGACCATCGGCGGCTTCCGCCTGCAGATCGAAGACCGCGGTAACGCCGGTTACGAGGAGCTCTACGCGCAGACCCAGAACATCCTCAACAAGGCCCGTGCGCTGCCGGAGCTGAACCCCATGTCGGTCTTCACCAGCTACCAGGTGAACGTGCCGCAGGTGGATGCCGCCATCGACCGCGAGAAGGCCAAGACCCACGGCGTGGCGATCAGCGATATCTTCGACACCCTGCAGGTCTACCTCGGCTCGCTGTACGCGAACGACTTCAACCGTTTCGGCCGCACCTACCAGGTGAACGTCCAGGGCGAGCAGCAGTTCCGTCTCGAACCCGAGCAGATCGGCCAGCTGAAGGTGCGCAACAACCTGGGTGAAATGGTTCCGCTGGCCACCTTCATCAAGATCAGCGACACCGCAGGTCCCGACCGCGTGATGCACTACAACGGCTTCATCACCGCCGAGATCAACGGTGCCGCCGCACCGGGCTACAGCTCCGGCCAGGCCGAGGCCGCCATCGAGCGCCTGCTCAAGCAGGAGCTGCCCAATGGCATGACCTACGAATGGACCGAGCTGACCTACCAGCAGATCCTTGCCGGCAACTCCGCGATCTATGTGTTCCCGCTCTGCGTACTGCTCGCCTTCCTGGTGCTGGCCGCGCTGTACGAAAGCTGGGGCCTGCCGCTGGCGGTGATCCTGATCGTGCCGATGACCCTGCTGTCGGCCATCGCGGGCGTGATCCTGTCCGGTGGCGACAACAACATCTTCACCCAGATCGGCCTGATCGTACTGGTGGGCCTGGCGTGCAAGAACGCGATCCTGATCGTCGAGTTCGCCAAGGATAAGCAGGACGAAGGCATGGACCGCCTGAGCGCGGTGCTGGAAGCCTGCCGCCTGCGTCTGCGGCCGATCCTGATGACCTCCATCGCCTTCATCATGGGTGTGGTGCCCCTGGTGCTGTCGTCCGGCGCCGGCGCCGAAATGCGCCATGCCATGGGTGTCGCGGTGTTCTCCGGGATGCTCGGCGTGACCTTCTTCGGCCTGCTGCTGACCCCGGTCTTCTACGTGCTGATCCGCCGCTTCATGGAAGCCCGAGAAGCGAAGAAACAGGAACGTGCCGCCCTGAGCCACACGAACCCTAACGAGGCCCACCAGGCATGAGCGTCATGACCATCAATGCTATGAGCAGGAATGCCGTGAAACTGTTCGTCCCTTCCCTGCTCGCGCTGGCCCTCAGCGCGTGCATGGTCGGCCCCGACTACCAGAAGCCGGACACCGCGCCGGCGCAACTGGACAGCAACGCCCAGGCGCAGAACTACGACCGTACCCGCTTCGAGGACGCCTGGTGGAAGCAGTTCGACGACCCCGTGCTGACCCAACTGGTCGACCAGGCCCTCAAGGAAAACCGTGAGCTGCGCGTGGCCTATGCCCGCGTGCTGGCTTCGCGGGCGATCCGCGACGACGTCGCCAATGACCGTTTCCCCACGGTCACCAGCCGCGCCGAAGGCCAGGTCGGCAAGGGCCAGGTGCCCGGCCAGACCGAGGACCGGGTCAACCAGGAACGCTACGACCTGGGCCTGGACATGATCTGGGAAGTCGACCTGTTCGGCCGTGTGCGCCGCCAGCTGGAATCCAGCGACGCGCAGAGCGAAGCCATCGTCGCCGATCTGCAGCAGTTGCAGGTCAGCCTGATCGCCGAGCTGGCCGATGCCTATGGGCAACTGCGCGGCGCGCAACTGCGCGAAAGCATCGCCAGGAGCAACCTGGACAACCAGCGCGAATCCCGCGACCTGACCATCCAGCTGCGCGACGCCGGCGTCGGTAGCGAGCTGGACGTGCAGCGCGCCGAAGCGCGCCTGGCCTCCACCGAAGCCAGCGTGCCGCAACTGCAGGCCGAGGAAGTTCGCCAGCGCAACCGCATCGCCACCCTCCTCGGCCAGCGCCCGGACGCACTGACCGTGGACCTGTCGCCGAAGAAACTTCCCGCCATCGCCAAGGCCCTGCCCATCGGCGACCCAGGCGAACTGCTGCGCCGCCGGCCGGACGTGGCCTCGGCCGAACGCCGGCTGGCCGCTGCCACCGCGGACGTCGGTGTAGCCACCGCCGACCTGTTCCCGAAAGTCAGCCTCGGCGGCTTCCTCGGCTACACCGCCGGCCGCGGTTCGCAGATCGGCTCGTCCGCCGCCAGCGCCTGGGGCGTCGCCCCGAGCATCACCTGGGCGGCCTTCGACCTGGGCAGCGTGCGGGCTCGCCTGCGCGCCTCCAAGGCCGATGCCGACGGCGCCCTGGCGACCTATGAGCAGCAGGTCCTGCTGGCCCTGGAAGAGTCGTCGAACGCCTTCAGCGACTACGGCAAGCGCCAGCAGCGCCTGGTCTCACTGGTGCGACAGTCCGAAGCCAGCCGCAACGCCGCGCAACAGGCCGGTCTGCAATACCGCGAGGGCACCGTGGACTTCCTCAACCTGCTGGACGCCGAGCGCGAACAGCTGGCCGCCGAGGACGCCCAGGCCCTGGCGGAAGTCGACGTGTACCGCGGCATCGTGGCGATCTACAAGGCCCTTGGCGGCGGCTGGCAGCCGACGCCGGCCGCCTGATCGGTCCTCCCCGGTCGGGAACCTCCCGACCTTCTAACCCTGCGGTCTGACGCTCCGGACCGCGGGGCTTTTTTATGCCCGTCGAACCAGCAGACACAGCGACATCGCTGCACCGCAACGCGGCGCTGAAC
Organism: Pseudomonas sp. BB438; assembly: GCF_057180225.1. Classification (NCBI taxonomy): domain Bacteria; kingdom Pseudomonadati; phylum Pseudomonadota; class Gammaproteobacteria; order Pseudomonadales; family Pseudomonadaceae; genus Pseudomonas; species Pseudomonas sp. BB438. Next base: position 2,832,259 of record NZ_CM170001.1, on the reverse strand, counting down.
AGGTCGTGACGTCGGCGGATTCTGCGGCGTGCACCCACACTCGATGGTTGCGGCAGGCTCCCGCTGGAGGCCTGCGCTTGGGCTGGGCGCTCGAGGTCGTTATGATCCGGCTCGAGTTGCCAGGGATCAAAGGAGTTCGGTCCTACTCTGGCCTAGACTTTCTATATCGGATCTTTCAGACAAGGACTCGCCGTGGACGCCACTGCCCATTTCATCCCGCTGGACCCCACGTCCCTCTTCATCACCCTCGGCATCATCGTCTTCGGCATGTTCATGCTGGGCATCGGTTTCACCATTCGTCATCGGCCGGTGGGCGTGTTCCTGATGTGGGTCGGCACGCTGAGCATGCTGACGATCATCGGCTACCGCATCTACATCGCGACCTCGGTGTAACGACGCAGGTAAAAAAATGGCGCCCTCGAGGCGCCATTTTCGTTTCCTCCAGCCTCAGTGCTGCATCGCTCGCGCATAGCCTTTGGGCGAGAAGCGCAGGGTCACGCCCAGCATCAGCACCACCGAGACCGCCAGCAGGATCCAGGACGACTGGAAGCTGCCGGTGCTGTCACGCAGCCAGCCGGTGACGTAGGGCACGATGCCGGTGACGATGAAACCGATGCCCTGCACGAAGGCGGCCAGGCGCCCGGCCGCGCCGGCATCGGCGAGGTGGTCCAGGGTCAGGGTCAGGCTCAGCGCGAAGCAGGCACCCAGGCCGTAGCCGATCATTGCCACCCAGATGCCCGGCAGGTGCAGCGGTGCCGAGATCAGCCCGACGAAGCCGGCGAGCTGGATCAGCAGGCACAGGCACAGCCAGCCGCGGCGATCCAGCGAACGGCGGATCAGCAGCGGGATGGTCAATGCGGCGATCACCTGAAAGATGGTCATCAGGCCGATCAGCTGGCCGCTGGCCTGGGCCGTCCAGCCGAGCTGGCGGTAATAGACCGGCAGCCAGGCGACCATGCTGGTATAGCCGCCGTTGATCAGGCCGAAGTAAAGGGCCAGCAACCAGGCACGGCGACTGCCGAAATAGTGCTGCACCTTCTGCCTGGGCGGCGCGGCCACCGGCGTCTCCCGCGGGCGGGCGACAGACCAGAGCAGCAGGCCGACGACGGCCAGCAGCAGCCAGGCGCCAAGACCGTCCTGCCAGCGGTGGAAGTGCTCCGACACCACTGGCGCGAGCACAGCCGCGCTACCACCGCCGGCCATCAGCGAGGCCGAGTACAGTCCCATGGCGGACGGCACCTTGTGCGGGAACCAGCGTTTGATCACGCCCGGTACGAATGCCTGGATCACCGCCACACCGCAGCCCGCCAGTACCGCGCTGGCGATCAGGGCGACGCCGCTGTCCAGCAGCAGCCGCCAGAAGCATGCCGCACCGATGGCCAGCAGGCCCAGGACCATGCCCCGCCTCTCGCCCAGGCGCGGACCGACCCACGGCAGGCCCAGGGCGAACAGGCCCATGCACAGCACCGGCAGTACCGTCAGCATCGACAGGCCCTGGAAGCCCAGCCCGGTGGCGTCGTGGATATCGGCGAGCAGCGGGCCGATGGAGGTGAGGATCGGTCGCAGGTTGATACCCAGCGCCACGATCACCAGCAGGCCGATCCAGCCGGCGTGGCTGCTCTGCCCTGCCGTTTCGCGCTCCGCTGGCAGGGTCATGCCGCGGCTCACGAGCGTTTCTCCTGCCAATAGCCGTACAGGCCTTCTTCACCGCTCGGGCGCAAGGGCCGCAGTGGAACCGCCTGCCACTGCGGCGGCTGGGTCATCTGCTGGTAGACGGCCGCCGTCGACAAGCCGAACGGCTCGCCATCGTCGTTGGAGTAGGCGAAATACGCGCCCTCCACGCCGCACAGGTGCATGGCCGCGAGGCACATCGGGCACGGATGGCCGCTGGCGTAGATCACGCAGCCATCCAGGCGCGACATGCCCAGCACCGCCGAGGCGCGCCGGATCGCCAGCAACTCCGCGTGGGCGGTGGGATCGAAATCCAGGTGGATGGCGTTGGCGGCACGGGCGATGACCCGGCCGTCCTTGACCAGCACGGCGCCGAACGGGCGGCCGCCGGCCTCGATGTTGTCGCGGGCCAGTTGCAGGGCCTCGCGCATGAAGACTTCGTGTGACATGGCAGTTTCCAGCAAATCGGTTCGATCAATGCGCGCCGGCGACTTCCAGCATCCTGGCGATGGTGGTCTGGTTGCGCTGGCGGGCGTGTTGCAGCGGCGTGACGCCGTCGTTGTCGGCCAGGTTCAGGTTCGCCCCGGCTTCTATGAGTTGCTTGACGATGGCCTGGTGACGCGGGCCGCCGTCGCTGAGCAGGATGGCTTCGAGCAGACCGGTCCAGCCCAGCTTGTTGACGTGATCGGGATCGACGCCGGCCTGGAGCAGGGTCGCCACGACGTCCACATGCCCGCGCTCGCAGGCTGGGATCAGCGCCGTGCCGCCGTAGCGGTTGGTACTGCGCAGATCGGCGCCGTGGGCCAAGGTCAGCCGGAGGATATCCAGGCTTCCCGAGGCGCCGGCCAGCAGGTAGGCGCTGTCGTGGATGCGATTCTGCCGATTGACATCGGCACCGGCAGCGATCAGCTGGCGCGCCACGCCCACATGGTTGCGGGCGGTGGCCAGCAGCAGCGGCGTGTTGCCCTGCGCGTCGGTCACATCCACCGGCACGCCACGCCCCAGCAGCATCACCACCTCCGTCTCGTGGCCCTCGTTGGCGGCGCTCAACAACGCATCTGCGGCGGCACGGCTGTGCACGTCCTCGGTCTGGATAGTCGGATCGGTCTGAACCGTTGGCATGTCCATGGGCGCTCCCCCGTGATGGCTGTCGTGCCTCGACTCTCTCAAACAATGAGCAGCAGTATGACGAAGGGATGTTCTATGCTGAAATTAAATAGAAACATGACTTTCAGTGGAAAACACAATGCTCGATCCCAACCTGCTGCGCAGCTTCGTGATGGTGGTGGACGCCGGCAACTTCACCCGCGCCGCCGAGCTGCTGCACCTCACCCAGTCCACCGTCAGCCAGCAGATCCTGCGCCTGGAGCAGAGCCTGGACTGCCGCCTGCTCGACCGCAGCCAGCGCCAGGTGCTACCCACCGAGCAGGGCGAACGGCTGCTGGGCTATGCACGGCGCATCCTCGAGCTCGGCTCGGAGGCGCGCGAGGCGCTGAGCAGCGAGCACAGCGAGGGCGTGCTGCGCCTGGGGATGCCCGAGGACTTCGCCGGCGAGCGGATGATGCCGCTGCTGGCGGCATTCAGTGCCGAACGCCCGAGGCTGCGCCTGGAAGTCTCCAGCGGCCTCAGCCAGGAGCTGCTGCGCCAGTACCGCAGCGGCGAGCTGGACCTCGCGCTGGTCAAGCAATGGGGGGCGGACAGCGATTGCCTCGCGCACTGGCCCGAACCGCTGGCCTGGCAGGACAGCGCCGCCACGCCCGCCGCCGCGCGCGACCCGCTGCCGCTGGTGGTATTCCCGCTGGGGGCGCTGTACCGCCAGGAAATGATCCACGCGCTGGAAGCCAGCGGTCGGCGCTGGCGTATCAGTTACAGCAGCGCCAGCCTGGCGAGCCTGTCGGCGGCGGTGGCGGCAGGCATGGGCGTCAGCCTGCTGCCGCTGCGCGGCTGCCACGAAGGGCACCGCGTGTTGAGCGCAGAGGATGGCTTCGCGCCCATTGAAGGACTGGAACTGGCACTCTACGCGCGCCCTGAGCTGGGCAGCGCCGGACGCAGCCTGTGCGAGCAGTTGCGCGAGCTGTGCGCGCAACTGGCAGCGGCGACGCCGGAGCGCTGAAGCTCAGGCCGGCGAGCCGAGGCGCTCGAGGAACTGCTCGGCCGGCACCGGTTTGCCGAGCAGGAAGCCCTGCAGCGAATCGCAGCCCAGGCGGGTGAGGAAGTTCTGCTGGCCGGACGTTTCCACCCCTTCAGCGACGATCCGCAGGTCCAGCGCCTGGCCCAGGGCAACGATGGCCGAGACGATGGCGGCGTCGTCGCTGTCCTGCTCCAGGTCGCGGACGAAGCCACGGTCGATCTTCAGCTCATTGGCCGGCAGGCGCTTGAGGTACAGCAGGCTGGAGTAGCCGGTGCCGAAGTCATCGATGGACAGGTCCACGCCCATGTCCGACAGCCTGCCGAGGATCTCCAGGCTGGAATCGGCGTCACGCATGGCGGTGGTCTCGGTGATCTCCAGGGTCAGGCAGCGCGCCGGCAGCTGGTGGCGCTGCAGGGCGTCGGCCACCGACTGCACCAGCGCGGCATGGCAGAACTGCAGGGCCGAGAGGTTCACCGCCACCCGCCAACTTTCGTGGCCCTGCAGGTACCATTCGCGCATCTGCCGACAGGCTTCGTCCAGCACCCAGTCGCCGATGGGAATGATCAGCCCGGTGCGTTCAGCCAGCGCGATGAAGGTGTCGGGCATCAGCAGGCCGCGCTGCGGATGCTGCCAGCGCAGCAACGCTTCGGCGCCGATCGGTTCGCCACTGGCGGCGAACTTGGGCTGGTAATGCAGGGTGAACTCGCGGCGATCGAGCGCGGCACGCAGGTCGTGCAGCAACTGCAGGTGGTTGCGCGCGTTGGTGTTCATCGACTGCTCGAAGAAGCTGTAGCCGTTCTTGCCATTGCCCTTGGCGTGGTACATGGCCGCGTCGGCGTTGCGCAGCAGCTCGTGCTGGCTGGCGCCATCGCCGGGATAGACCACGATGCCGATACTGGCGGCGATGCGCAGCTCCTGTCCGGCCACCTGGAAAGGCTGGGAGAGCAGGCTGATCTGCTGGCCGGCGACGGCCACCGCATCCTCGGCTTCGGCCAGCTCGGCGAGCACCACGAACTCGTCGCCGCCGATGCGCGCCACGGTGTCCTCGCTGCGCAGGCTATCCCGCAGACGCTGGGCCACGGCCTTGAGCAGCAGGTCGCCGACATGGTGGCCGAAGGCGTCGTTGACCGGTTTGAAGCCGTCCAGGTCGAGGAACATCAGCGCGAAGTGCCCGCCACTGCGCCGTACCTTGCCGATCATCTGCTCGATGCGGTCTTCCAGCAGGATCCGGTTGGGCAGGCGCGTGAGGTTGTCGTGCAGGGCAAGCTGGGTCAGCTCCTGGTTGGCCTGGGCCAGCGACGAGGTGAGCTGCGCCGTGCGCGACTCCAGGCGCGCGTCCAGCACCGAGGTGAGCAGCGCGATGCCGATCACCGCGAGGGTGACGATGATGATCAGCAGCGCCAGCCAGTCGCTGTTCAGCCCACTGGGAGACGCGCCGCAGAAACTGCCGTCGGGAAAGCGCGCAGCGGCCATGCCGGTGTAGTGCATGCCGACAATGGCCACGCCCATCACCAGCGCCGCACCGCCGCGGGCCAGGCGTACAAACGGCGTGTTGTGGCGCAGGCGGAAGGCGATCCACAGCGCGGCGCCGGAGGCGAGCACGGCGATCAGCAGGGACAGGCCGAACAGCGTCGGGTCGTAGTCGATGCCCGGCTGCATCAGCATCGCGTACATGCCCAGGTAGTGCATGCAGCTGATGCCGGCGCCCATGGCCAGCGCGCCGCAGATCAGGTGCCAGAGTGGCAGGCGGTCCTGGCTGACCAGCGCCAGGGCGAAGCCCGAGCTGAGCACCGCGATGGCCAGCGACAGCAGCGTCAGGGTGAGGTCGTAGCCCAGCGGGATCGGCAGGCTGAAGGCGAGCATGCCGATGAAGTGCATCGACCACACGCCGATACCCATCGCCACCCCGCCGCCACCGATCCACAGCAGCACCGGCCAGCCGCGGGTGGTGGCGATGCGACCGGCCAGGTCCAGGGCCGTGTAGGACGCCAGCATGGCAACGCACAGCGAGATCAGGACGAGGGCGGGATCGTAACTACCGGCAAGCATGGAGACTCTCTAGTGGGCTCACGCGGTCCATGCGCGCAAAAGCCCGGGATTCTAGCGAAATCCCCCGTGCTGCAACTACTGGCCAGTGGCCCTGTTCGTCGCCAATTGCGCACTATCGTCCGGCTTCAGGCAGCCCTGCGCCATCCAGGGGCAGTCCCGCGCCCAGAGGAAGCTCTGCTCCCGATTGCCTTGCGGGTCGTAGTAAGCCAGTTGCAGGCGCTCCGGCGAGAAGGCCAGCCGCGCGAAACCATGCTGTTCGACGGCGAACAACGTGCCGTCGGCCGGCTCGCTGGGCTTGATCCCGTCGAGGGTCTGCCCGCCGCCGCCGGACACCAGCCAGGCCGGCTCGCCCGGGCGGACGATCACCTCTTGATTGTGCTCATGTCCGGACAGGTACAAGTCCACGGCACTGCGCTGCATCGCCGGCAGAATCTGCCGCAGCAGCTTGGCATCATCGCCGTGCTTGCCGCCGCTGCTGCGCATCGCGTGGTGCGCGACCACCATCTTCCACAACGGTGCAGGGCCCGGCGCGGCAAAGGTCGTCTCGATGAATTCCGCCTGGCGCTGGCGGCCGTCAGCATCGGCATTGGTGTCCAGGAACACCACGCGCAGCAAAGGGCGCCCCTGCGACACGCCGAAGTCACGGGCATAGAAAGGCGCCGGCATCTGCCAGCGCCCAGAGCCCGCATGCTGGCGGGCGTAGTCCAGCTCGACGACGGATGAGTCCGGGTAATCATGGTTGCCCAGCACCGCATAGAACGGCACGTGACTGAGCCAGCGACCATGGTAGACGCGCTCGAACTTGAGCTGCCACGCCGGATCGTTCACGCCACTCAGGGCCTTGCCGTAGAAATTGTCACCCAGCAGCAGGACCATGTTGATGCCGCCTTCACTCTCCGCGACCCGCTCCATGCCGTCGGCCACGCGCCACTGCTGGAGATCGCCACTGCCCTGGTCGCCCAGCGCCAGCAAGGTGACCTGCTCGGGATTCTGCTCCGCCAAGGGGGTGTAGGGCGGCGGCGGGACCAGCACCATGAAACCCACCAGGCAGCCGGCCATCACGATCAGGACGGCCAGCATCAGCAGCAGATGGCGCCGGCGAAAACGGCGCGCGGGTGCAACAGGAGAACCGGGCGGGCGGGTAGACATGACGAACCCCAGGGGGCGTACCGAGTGAGGCTCGCAGTGAAGCACCGCGAAGGTTAATTCCGCGTTAACGAATTGTCGCCTATACATGCACTCATCGCCGATCAGCCACGGACCCGCCATGCCACAGCGCCGCCACCTCATCCTCCTGCTCGTGCTGGGCGGCCTGCTGTTCTTCGCGGCGCTGGGCAATCACCAGTTGCAGGGCTCCACCGAGCCTCGGGTGGCGGGCATCGCCATGGAAATGCACCTCGACGGCGACTGGGTAACGCCGCGCCTGAATGGCCAGTCGTTCCTGGAGAAACCACCGCTGAGCCTGTGGCTGGACGTGACCGCCATTCGCCTGTTCGGCCCGACCACCCTGGCGGTGCGCCTGGCATCGGCGTTTGCCGGGCTGTTCTGCGTGTTGCTGCTCTATGGCGTGCTCCGGCGCGTCGGCCGTCCCGCGACGCTGGCGCTGCTCGCCTCCTTGCTGCTGATGACCCTGGCGAGCTTCTGGGCCAATGCCCGCCAGGTAGGTGAAGACGCCCTGCTCACCCTGGGCGTGACGCTGGCGCTGCTGTCCTACCTGCAGGCCTGGCTCAAGCCGCCGGGCCGAACCCTGCACTGGCTGGGGTTCATGGCGGGGATCGCCATCTCCACCCTGAGCAAGGGTGTGCTGGGCCTGGCGCTGCCGGGCGTGGTCATCTTCGCCTGCCTGCTGTGGGACAGCCTTACGCAACGCCGACTGAACGCTTCTGCCTGGCTGCGCCCGCTGCTGTGGACGCTGCCGGGTCTGATACCGCTGCTGGTCTGGCTGCTGTTCCTCTATCGAGACGGCGGCAGCGCCGCCCTGCAGGAGATACTCTGGACCAACAGTGTCGGGCGCTTCAGCGGTTCCTTCAGCGAGGCTGGCCACTTCGAACCCTTCTACTACTACCTGGTGCGCCTGCCGCAGGCCTTCCTGCCCTGGAACATCCTGCTCTACCTGGGCCTCTGGCACTTCCGCAAACGCCTGGCGCAGGACCGCTACCTGCTGTTCTTCTGCCTGTGGCTGGCGGCGCAGTTCGCCCTGCTCACCCTCGCCTCCAGCAAGCGCATGGTCTACCTGATGGCGCTGGCCCCGCCGGCGGCGGTGATCGCCGCCGAGTACAGCCACGGGTTCCTGTCGCGCTGGCAGGCCCGTGCCTCGGTACGGATGCGCCGCGCTGCCGTGCTCCTGGCGCTGCTGGTGCCCGTCTTCTACCTGAGCTATGCGACCTGGATCGAGCCCCGCGCCGACCAGCAGGAGTCCTTCCTGCCACTGACCGAGCGGATTCGCCAGCACCAGATGGCCGGCCGCCAGGTCGCACTGTTCCAGCCCAGCGAGCGCCTGGCCGGCGCCGGCGTGTTCTACAGCCGCAGCCTGCTGCCGGCCCTGCAGAGCCGCGAGGAACTGACGAATTTCCTCGGTCAGCCGGGCGAACACATCGTCCTGCTGGAAAGCGACACCGTGCCGCAAGCGCCCCTGAGCGTGCTGCAGCACTTCCGCGTGGGCCAGCGCGACTACTACTTCGTCGGCCAGCAGTAGCCGGGAGATTGACCCAAGGCCGCCCCATCCAGCCGAGAGCGGCTAACCTTGGAGCATCGCCACCGCCCGCACAGGAGCCGCTTCCCTTGGCGAAGCAACCCTCGATCCTCACCCTGCCGTTTCGCCGCCTGGCCAACCCCTACACCCGCTATCGCTACGCTGCCTGGATCCACTGCGTGCGCGTCGGCCTCGCCTTGCTCACCTCGATGCTGCTGACCAGCGCGCTGAAGCTGCCCCACGGCCTCTGGGCCTCGGTGACGGTGCTGGTGGTGATGGGCGGGCTGGTGCACCAGGGGACGATACGCGGCAAGTCCTACGAGCGGGTAATGGGCACGCTGGTGGGCGCAGTGCTGGGCCTAGGGGTGATCGCGATCTACGATCAGTCCCGTTCACTCACCCTCACCTACCTGGCCATGTCAGTGCTGGGCGCAGCCTCGGCTTTCTATGCAATCCGCCGGCCCGGCTACGTCGCGCTGCTCGCGGGGATCACGATGTGCATTGTCGCCGGTCCCGGTGAGACGGGATTCACCGAAGGCCTGTGGCGCTCGGCCAACGTGCTGATCGGCGTCGCGGTGGCGCTGGTGTTCTCGCAGATCTACCCATTGCGGGCAGTCTATGTCTGGCGCTACCTGCTCTCGGACAACCTGCGGGCCTGCGCGCGAATGTACGGACAGCTCTCGTCCAACCACGACTTCACCCCGGAGCACTTCGCCCGCCAACTGGAGGAACTGGACCATCGCCTGGTGGCGTCACGGGCGCACCTGGGTCCGGTGTCACGCGAGACGGCGATGCCACTGCGCGAGCTGGAGATCATCCAGCGCATCCACCGCGCGATCATGGGCACCCTGGAATCGCTGATCGCCTCGCGCCAGTTCGCCGCCGAGGCCGGGGAGATAGAGCCGGTGCCGGCCAGCCTCGACGCGCACCGGCAGATCATCGGGCGCCTGCTCCTGCAATCGGCCCATGCGCTGAAGTTCAGCCGCACCAGCAAACTGGTGCAGGCCTGCCAGGGCCTGGACAACCTGCCCGCGCGGCCGCACAACCTCACCGACTCCTTCGAGAAGCAGGGCTTCTACTGGCTCACCCTGCGTCTCTATGAACAGGTAGAGATGCTCTCGGAAAAACTCGCCGGCACCGCCGCCCATTGGAACATCCAAAGCCGCGACCGGACCTGAGCCCGGCCGCGGCTCAGCATCACGCCCCGAAGCCGCCGTCGATGGTCAGGCTGGCACCCGTGATGTAGCCCGCTTCAGGACCGGCCAGGTAGGCGACGAAGGCGGCAATTTCTTCCGCGCGGCCATAACGGCCGACCGCCATCAGGTCCATCAGGGACGCCGCGAAGTCGCTGTCGGCGGGGTTCATATCGGTGTCCACCGGGCCGGGCTGCACGTTGTTCACGGTGATGCCGCGCGGGCCGAGGTCCCGGGCCAGGCCCTTGGTCAGGCCGACGATGGCCGACTTGCTCATGGCATAGACCGCGCCACCGCCGAAGGGCATGCGATCCGCGTTGGTGCTGCCGATGGTGATGATGCGCCCGCCCTGCCCCATGTGCCGCGCAGCGGCCTGGGTGGCGACGAAGACGCTGCGCACGTTCACCGCCAGGGTGCGGTCGAGGTCTTCCAGGCTGAATTCTTCCACCGGGGCGATGGCCAGCACGCCGGCGTTGTTCACCAGGATGTCGATGCCACCCAGGCGCTGGGCCGCAGTATCGATGGCGTGTTGCACCGAAGCGGCATCGCCGCTATCGGCTTTCAGTGCCAGGGCGCGGCCACCAGCGGCGTCGATACTGGCGGCGAGGTCTTCGGCCTTCTGCGCCGAGCTGACGTAGGTGAAAGCCACGGCGGCGCCTTCACGGGCCAGGCGTTGCACGATGGCGGCGCCGATGCCGCGGGAACCGCCTTGTACGAAAGCGACTTTGCCGGTGAGCGATTGAGTAGTGGTCATTTCGTGTCTCCAGTAATCAGTGGGGGAGTAGTTTCGACAGGGCCAGTTTCGCGCTCCGACTCCTGACCCGGTAGCCAGTAATCGCTATATTCAGTCGATACAAAACGTCCGGAATACCATCCATGGAAAGCCTGATCAGTATCGAATGCTTCGTCCGCAGCGCCGAAGCCGGCAGCTTTGCCGCCGCCGCGCGACGCCTGGGCCTGACTCCCGCAGCGGTGAGCAAGAACGTGGCGCGGCTGGAGAACAACCTGGGCGTGCGGCTGTTCCAGCGTAGTACCCGCAGCCTGGCCCTGACCGAGTCGGGCGAGCGATTTCTCGACGAGGCCGGCAGCGGGCTGGCCAGCCTGCAAAGCGCCATCGCCAACCTGGCCAGCGCTGACGGCCAACCCAGCGGCATGTTGAAGGTGAGCATGGGCCTGGTATTCGGCCGCGACTACATCCTGCCGCTACTGGGGGAGTTTCTCGGGCGCTACCCGGCGATCAGGCCGGACTGGCACTTCGACAACCGCCAGGTCGACCTCATCGCCGAAGGCTTCGACGCGGCCATCGGTGGTGGCTTCGAACTGCCGCCGGGAGTCGTGGCGCGCAAGCTGAGCCCGGCGCACCTGGTACTGCTGGCGTCCCCGGCATACGTGGAGAGCCGCCCGGCGATCCGCTACCCGTCGGACCTGCCCAGCCATGACGGCATCCGCATTCGCTCGCCGCAGACCGGTCGCGTGCGGCCCTGGCCACTGACCAACCGCCAGCAGACCCAGGCACCGATATCCCTGAAGGAGCGCATGACCTTCAGCGATCCGGAGGCTGCCTGCGTTGCTGCACTGATGGGGCTGGGTGTGACCCTGGTGAGCATGCAGCACGCCGTGCCGTACCTGGACAGCGGCCGCCTGGTGCGGGTGCTGCCGGACTGGTATGTGGATGCCGGCAACACCGCGATCTACTACGCCGCGCAGAAACTGCTGCCCGCGAAGACGCGGGTATTCGTCGATTACGTGATGGAGCATTTCCGCCGACAGGGTCTGGAGCGGAAGTTCAGCGCCATCTGACCGGCGACACGGCGGAACGGCAAATTCCTGACTAGCGTCAGAAATGGAGTGAATTTGCAGGGAAAGCGCTTGTCGATTGTTAGCAAGCTAACTTAATTTCGAATCTCTTCGATTCGGCATCCGATATGCAAGATATGCAAGGAGAAACTGCATGAAAAAGTACGCTCTGCTCCTGGCCATGGTGTTCACCGTACCGGCCTTCGCTGACAGCAAGCTGTGCGACGGCAACCTGCAGCAGATCAACGACTTCCTCAAGACCGCCAGCAAGAACGCGACCGGCGTAAAGGTCAATGCGGTCCACGAGTACCTCGCCAAGGCCGAGGAAGCGAAGAAAACCGGTAACTACGAGGAATGCGTCAATCAGTCGAGCCAGGCACTGCGCGTGATCAAGAAGCCCGCCAACCGTTGAGATTCACTGACCATGAAAAAGCCCCGCCTAGGCGGGGCTTTTTCATGGTCAGTGCTTCGCAGCCATGGACTCAGCCGCAGGAGACCTGTTTCACCACCTGGCTGTCATCGACATCGATGTTCAGGCGCTGCGAGTTGTACTCCATGGTTACCGGCTGGTGCGGAGTGAGCACGCGGGCGACGCTGGCGCCGGCGTCACGACGGGCTTCCTCGGTCAGGGTCGGGGTGACGACCTTGCCGACGATCGACTGCACCGCCTTGGCGTTGCAGGTGCCGGTCATGGCCGGCGAACTGTCCGCGGCCGGCTGGGCGGCATCGGACGAGGCATCCTTGGAACTGCAACCGGCGAGCGCGGCAACAGCGAGAAGCGACAGCAAGGTGCACTTCAAGGACATGGGATTGAAGGGCATGAAAGGTCTCCCTGGTTCTTCTGGAAAGAGAGCTCTGGAAAAGCTCCGGAAAAAACGCGAAAGGCGCCACCTTACCAGCCCGAAGACTGCAGCAGCGCGATGGATGTATTGCAGGCTGATACATGCAATGCCCGTCGCAGAGCCGTACGGCGCCATTTACACAACCTTTACACCGGCGGCGTTACGATTCGTTCGAGGCCGATGTCTCATAGATACCTGGTTCCTCGCCGGGTTCCTCAGGAGGTGCATCATGCTTCACCGTCTCCCCCAGATCGCCCTGCTCTGCGCTGGCCTCGCCCTCGCTGGCCAGGCCGCGGCCAACAGCCATACGGATGCCGCCGCGATCGGCGCCGTGGTCGGTGCCGTTGTCGGGGGTGCAGTGGTCGCCGGCTCTCAACCCGCGCCGGCCCCTTATTACGCGCCGCCGCCCCCGGTGGCCTATTACCCGCCGCAACCGGTGTATTACCAGCCGGTGCCGGTCTACCAACCCGTTTACCAGCCGGTCTACCGCCCCGTGGTGGTGGTCCCGGGCCCGCGTTACTACGGCCCGCCCCGCTACTATGGACCGCCGCGGTATTACGGACCGGGCTACTACGGCCCGCCCAGCCACTACCGTCATTGGTAGGTCAGACCCCGCCTTCGAGCGGGGTCTTTTCATTCAGGCGGTCAGTCGGATACTGCCAGCCAACTCCTCGAACAGCGTCACCACCGCCCGCAACGCGCGGCAGTCAGGGCGAGTGAGCAACCAGAGATGCGTGCTGCACCCCGGCAGTTCCGGTTCCAGCACCTGCAGGCCGTCGCCGGCGCGCAGCAGGAACGCCGGCAGCGCCGCCAGACCCAGGCCCGCACGGCAGAGATCCAGTACAGAGAGCATGCTGTTGCAGCGATAGGCCGGCACCACGGCCGGAAATACCTGGCGACGCCAGGCCACGCTTGAGTGGTCGGGAAGAAACTCGTCCGGGGCGATCCAGCTAAGTTCCTGCCAGGGACGCTCGCCCTGTTCGGCGAGGTAGTCGCGGTGCGCGCAGAGCACGTAGTGCACCTCGCCCAGATTGCGCCCGACCAGATGCTCTGGCGGCGCGCTGGTCAGGCGCAAAGCGATGTCGGCGTCGCGACGGCTGAGGTTGGCGAAGGCGTTGGACGTGGTCAGTTCCAGGTTCAGCGCCGGGTAGCGCTTCATGAAGCGTGCGAGGGCCGGCAGCAGCAACCCCTGAAGAACGGTGTCGGAACAGGTCAGGCGCACGGTGCCGCTGAGCACGTCATGGCCCTGCTCCAGGCCCAGGCGTGCCGCTTCCAGTGCCTGCTCGGCCAGTTCCGCCTGGGTCGCCAGTTGTTGCGCGGTGGCGGTGGCCAGGTAGCCATTGCGGCCTTTCTCGAACAGCGCGGTACCCAGCGCCTTCTCCAGCCGGCGCACCGCACGAAATACGGTGGAGACGTCTACCTCGAGCAATTCCGAGGCACGGGCAAGACTGCCGCCACGCACCAGCGCCAACACCAGGGCGAGATCGGCGTATTCCAGACGGTATTGCATCGACGCACTCCAAGGTTGCGCAATCGCCCATTTTCGATTGCACCTGCGCAACTATAAATTGCCTCCTGCAGGCCCGCCAGAGGGCCACGACGCCTGGGGGATCAAAGGATGGGAAAACGTCGCAAACCACTGCGGATCGGCCTGGTCGGCGACCGTGACAGCCGCGTCACCGCCCACTGGGCGATCCCCCTGGCGCTGCAGCAATCGCTGCTGCCGCATTCGGGCACCCTGCGCGTGGACTGGCTGGATACCCCGCGCCTCGCCGAAGGCCTGGATCTGGAGCCCTACTCCGGCTTCTGGTGCATCCCCGGCAGCCCCTACCAGAGCACCGACGGCGCATTGCGCGCGATCACCTTCGCCCGCGAGAACGAGGTGCCATTCCTCGGTACCTGCGGCGGCTTCCAGCATGCCCTGCTGGAGCGCGCCCGCCAGGTCCTGGGCTGGAGCGATGCCGCCCACGCCGAGACGGACCCGGAGGCGAAGCGCCCCGTGGTCCATGCCCTGCCCTGTTCGCTGGTGGAGGTCAGCGAAACCATTCGCCTCGCTCCCGGCTCGCACCTGGCGGCGATCTACGGACTGCCGGAGATCCGCGAGGGCTATCGCTGCCGCTACGGGGTGAATCCGGCGTTCCAGGAAGACCTGTTCGGCGGATCGCTGCGCGCCTGCGCCCATGGCGAAGACGGCAGCATCCGCGCGCTGGAAGCCACCGACCATCCGTTCTTCCTCGCCACCCTGTTCCAGCCCGAGCGCAAGGCGTTGGCCGGCATTGCCGTGCCGCTGGCCGAAGCCCTGCTGTCCGCCGCGTTCCGCCACGCAACCAGCCGAGAGTCCAACCCACGGTCCATCGCCGGGAGCCCCGCATGATCGCCCGCACGCCACAGCCGCCCTACTACGCCGTGACCTTCACCTCTTACCGCACCGAGCTGGACGACGGCTACGGCACCACCGCCGAGCGCATGCTGGAGCTGGCCGCGCAGCAGGATGGCTTCCTCGGCGTCGAGTCCGCCCGTGGTGCCGACGGCCTGGGCATCACCGTGTCCTACTGGCGCGATGAAGCGGCGATCCGCCACTGGAAGCAGCAGGCCGAACACCGCATGGCCCAGCAGGCTGGCCGACGCGACTGGTACAGCGCCTTCCGCGTGCGCATCAGCCGGGTCGAGCGCGATTACGGCTTCGAACGCTGAGCGACCCGTTCTGGCCCAGACACGACATGCCGGGTTCGATGCCCGGCACACATCGTCTAGGCTGGTCCCATTCAGCAAAGGGGGACCGACGCATGCACCGACAAGCCAGTGAACTGCAGGCTGCCTACCTCGGCGAAGTCCGCGGCGAAAACTTCTTCCTCGGCCTGGCCGAGCAACTGCCCGAGGGCGCTTCATCCATGCTCCTGCTGGCGCGGCTGGAACGCCAGACCGGCCTGCGCATGGCGCGGCTGCTGCAGCGCCACGGGCTGCCGCTGGGCGACACCGCGCACGCCGCTGCCCAGGGCCGCCAACGCGCCGCCGACTGGCTGGGGCTCGACTGGCCGCAGACCCTGGAAAAGCTCGAAGTACTGGTGGAGCCCTACGTCCAGCGCTACGACAGCCTGGCCGACCAGGGCGACGACGATGACCGGGACATCCTCGACGACCTCGCCGAGCACGAACATGCGCTGCTGGAATTCACCCGCCTCGCCCGCGACGGCCAGATGAACGCGGCCCAGGCCACCATCAGCCGCTTGCTGGCCGTCCCGGCCTGACCTGACAGGGAGTACGTCCATGGCGCTATCGCCCTTCCACCTGGCCATCCCCGTCTACGACCTGGCCCTGGCCCGACGCTTCTATGGCGAGGTCTTCGGCCTCGCCGAAGGGCGCAGCAGCGCCCAATGGGTGGACTTCGACTTCTTCGGCCACCAGTTGGTGATCCACGAGCATCCGCGCACGGCCAGCCAGGAGGCGGCGCACACCAACGCCGTCGATGGCCACGACGTGCCGGTGCCGCACTTCGGCGTGGTGCTGCCGTGGGAGGACTGGGAGCGCCTGGCGCAACGGCTGCGGGAGCGCGGCACGCGGTTCGTCATCGAGCCCCATGTGCGGTTCCAGGGGCAGGTGGGCGAGCAGGCGACGCTGTTCCTGTTCGATCCCTGCGGCAACGCCCTGGAGTTCAAGGCCTTCAAGGACATCGGGCAGTTGTTCGCCCGCTGAGTCGCGACCGATCATCCCCTGTGGAATCCACCTTCACAGCTACTGGAGATTTCCTACATCGACCGCCCCTAGCCATTCCTAAGATGGCGCCCGTCTCCACCGTTCACCCTGAGGTGACTCGACGTGCGCCCTCTCCGACTCCCGCTTTACCTCCTCTGCACCCTGGGCGCATCGGCCGCCCTCGCCGATGATCTCGACGCCCCGGACTGGCGCCGCTTCGAAGTCTCCGCCATCGACCGGACTTTCCTCCCCGCCAGTGCCCGGGCGCCTGGACCACAATCCAGTCTCCGCGCGCCCCAACGCCCGGCGAACACCTCGCGCATCGTGGCGCGCGCCCACGAGCTGATCGGTACGCCCTATCGCTGGGGCGGCCAGTCGGAGGAAGAAGGTTTCGATTGCAGTGGCCTGCTGGTCTACCTGTACCGCAGCATCGCCAATCGCACGCTGCCGCGCACCACGCACTCGATGATCGCCCAGCGCCATAACGAAGTGCACCGCGACGAGCTGCAACCGGGGGACGCGGTATTCTTCAACCAGAATGGCGAAGGCAACACCAGCCATGTTGGCCTGTACATTGGCGACAATCGCTTCATCCATGCCCCCAGCACCGGTAAGACCATCCGCATCGACTCGCTGGACAACCGTTATTGGCAGCGCAGCTACACCACGGCGCGACGCTTCAGCGGCTGACGCCCGCGCCGCTGCCGGCGCCAGCGCGGCATGGCGTTGCTCAGGCTGAAGGCGTCACGTCGCGGCGAAGGGAATCGCTTGTGGATTCCCCGAATTTGCCGAACGTGGGCTGACGCGGCTCAGTCCCGCGTTGCCTGCCCTTCCTCGGCGATCTTCGCCGCATCCCAACCACCGCCCAGCGCGGCGATCAGCTGCACGCTGGCGGTCAGGCGGCTGCCGGTCAGGGTCAGCAGCGTGCGCTCGTTGGACAGCGCGCTGGTCTGGGTGGTGACCACGTTGCTGTAGTCGATGGTGCCGGCCTTGTACTGGTTGGTGGTCAGGCGCAGCGCCTCGCGCGCAGCGTCCAGCGCTTCCTGCTGCACGCCGCTTTCCTCCTCCAGCACCTTGAGCTGGACCATGTAGTCCTCTACCTCGCGGAAGCTGTCCAGGACGGTCTGCCGGTAGTTGGCCACGGTCTGGTCGTAGCTCGCCTCGGCCTGCTCGACCTGCGAGGCGATCAGCCCGCCATCGAACAGGGTCATGGCGAACTGCGGGCCGATGGACCAGTAGCGGTTCGGTGTCTCGATCCAGTTCTGGAAGCTGCCGCTGCGGTAACCGCCGGCGGCAGTTAGGGTCAGGTCGGGGAACCAGGCGGCCTTGGCCACGCCGATCTTGGCATTGGCGGAGATCACCTGGCGCTCGGCGGAGGCCACGTCCGGACGACGTTGCAGTATCTCCGACGGCAGCAGCGCCGGCACATTCGGCAGGCTCGGCACCGCATCCACCGCGGCCAGGCTGAACTGCGCCGGCGGCACGCCGACCAGCACGGCGATGGCGTGCTCCAGCTGCGCACGCTGGTACTTCAGGTCGATGGCCTGGGCCTCGGTACTTTTCAGCTGGGTGCGTGCCTGGGCAACGTCGGCCTTGGTGACGATGCCGGCGTTGTACTGGTTCTCGGTGAGTTTGAGCGAGCGCTGGTAGGCGGTGACGGTGTCGTTGAGCAGCTTGATCTGCTGGTCCATCACGCGCAGTTGCAGGTAGTTCTGGGTCAACTGCGACTGCAGCGAAAGCCGCGAATTGGCCAGGTCCGCCGCACTGGCGTCCATGCTTGCATTGTCTGCCTCCAGCTGGCGACGCAGCTTGCCCCACAGGTCCAGCTCCCAGCTCACGCCGAGGCTTGCCGAGTAGCTGTTGCTGATCGAACTGCTA
This sequence comes from Pseudomonas sp. BB438, assembly GCF_057180225.1. NCBI lineage: Bacteria > Pseudomonadati > Pseudomonadota > Gammaproteobacteria > Pseudomonadales > Pseudomonadaceae > Pseudomonas > Pseudomonas sp. BB438. Next base: position 2,814,313 of record NZ_CM170001.1, on the reverse strand, counting down.
CCGCCGCCACTGCTGACGGTGGAACCGTCCGGCAGGCGCACGCTGCCGCCGCTGCCGGTGCCTTGCCCCGAACGGGTCTTGCCGACGTCTGCGCTGAGGGTGGGGAAGAACGAGGAGCGCGCGCCCTTGGCCAGCGCCTGGGCCTGGCGGTAGGACGCGAGCGACTGCGCCAGCGTCTGGTTGGCGGCGACCAGGCGGGTCTGCAGGTCATTCAGCGTGGCATCACCGTACAGCTCCCACCAGGCGCCGTGGTTGAAGCCGTCCTGCGGCTTCGCCAGTTGCCAGCCCTCGCCCTCCTTGAAGCTGGCGGGCACCGTCAGCTCGGGGCGCTGGTAGTCCGGGCCGATGGCACAACCGGCCAGGGCCACGGCCAGCGCCAGGGCCGCCATCGGAGAAAGCAGGGAACGGGAGCGGATCATACGGGTGTCTCCAGGGCGCCGTCGGTGCGCACGCCGCGCTTCTTGTTGACCCAATGGCGCAGGCGGTCGAGGTAGAGGTAGACGACGGGGGTGGTGTACAGGGTCAGCAACTGGCTGCCGATCAGGCCGCCAACGATGGTCATGCCCAGCGGGCGACGCAGCGCGGCGTCGCCGCCGATGCCGAAGATCAGCGGCAGCGCGCCGAGGATGGCGGCCAGAGTGGTCATCATGATCGGCCGGAAGCGCTTCATCGCCGCCTCCAGGATCGCGTCCCGCGGTGACAGGCCCTGGGTGCGCTCGGCGTCCAGGGCGAAGTCGATCATCATGATCGCGTTCTTCTTCACGATGCCGATCAGCAGGATCACCCCGATCAACGCGATCAGCGACAGCTCGGTGCGGAACAGCATCAGCGTGAGCAGCGCACCGACGCCCGCCGACGGCAGCGTCGAGAGGATGGTCAGTGGGTGCACGTAGCTCTCGTAGAGAATGCCCAGCACGATGTACACCGACACCAGCGCCAGCAGGATCAGCCACGGCATGTCGTTCTGGGTGTCCTGCACCGCGCCGGCATTGCCCTCGAAGGTGGCCTGGATTTCCATCGGCAGGTGGATCGGTTCCACCGCTGCCAGGATGGCGTCGCGGGCCGGGCCGATCTGCGCGCCCTGGGCGAGGTTGAAGGAGAAGGTGGTGGCGGCGAACTGACCCTGGTGGTTGACCTCCAGCGGCGCGCGGCTCGGCTCGATGTGGGTGAACGCCGACAGCGGGATGCGCTGCCCTTCGCTGTTGATCACGTAGACCTGGCGCAGCTCCTCGGGGGTCTCCTGGTACGGCTGGGCGACTTCCATCACCACGTGATACTGGTTCAGCGGGTTGAAGATGGTCGAGACCTGGCGCTGGCCATAGGAGTTGTTCAGCACCGCATCCACTTCCGCGACGTTCACCCCCAGGCTGGCTGCGCGGTCACGGTCGATCACCAGGCGACTCTGCACACCCTTGTCCTGGGCGTCGCTGCTCACGTCGACGATCTGCGGCACCTTGTTCATCGCCGCCTCGACCTTCGGCGCCCATTCGCGCAGCAGGTTGAGGTCATCGCTGCGCAGGGTGAAGTCATACTGCGCGTTGCCCTGGCGACCGCCGATGCGCACGTCCTGGCCGGCCACCAGGAACAGGTTGGCGCCGGGGACCTGGGCCAGTTTCTTGCGCAGGCGGTTGACGATGGTTTCTGCGGAATCGCGCTCGGTGATGTCCTTCAGGGTGACGAAGAACGAGCCGGTGTTGCTCGACTGCCATTTCCCGCCGCCGACGAAACCCACGACGTTTTCCACGCCCGGGTCTTCGGAGAGGATCTTGCGGAACTCCGCCATCTTCTTGTCCAGCGCCTGGAACGAGATGCTCTGGTCAGCCACCGCGAACCCGCGCAGGCGCCCGGAATCCTGCTGCGGCAGGAAGCCCTTGGGCACCACCACGAAGAGGTACAGGTTCAGCGCAATGCAGCCGAGCATGATCATCACCATCAGCCGCGAATGCTCCAGCGCCCAGCTCAGGCTGGCGCGGTAGCGCTGCATGAAGGCAACGAAGAAACGGTTGCTCTGGCGCTCCACCGACGCCTTCATGGAGCCGCGATCGATGGGCTTGAGCAGGCGCGCGCAGAGCATCGGCGTCAATGTCAGCGAAACCACCAGCGACACCAGGATGGCCGCCGCCAGCGTGACCGAGAACTCGCGGAACAAGCGCCCGGTGATGCCGCCCATGAGCAGCAGCGGGATGAACACAGCCACCAGCGACAGGGTCATCGACAGCACGGTGAAACTCACTTCCCGCGCGCCGCGGATGGCAGCCTGGATCGGCGGGTCGCCCTCTTCGATGCGCCGCGCGATGTTCTCCACCACCACGATGGCGTCGTCCACCACGAAGCCGGTGGCGATGATCAGTGCCATCAGCGACAGGTTGTTCAGCGAGAAGCCGCACAGGTACATGACCGCGAAGGTGCCCACCAGCGAGACCGGCACCGCGAGGCTGGGGATCAGCGTGGCGCGACCGTTGCGCAGGAAGAGGTAGACCACCAGGATCACCAGCACCACGGAGATGATCAGGGTCAGCTCGGCCTCTTCCAGCGAGGAGCGGATCGACGGGCTGCGGTCGTCCATCACCGACAGCTTCACCTGCGGGCCGAGCACGTCCTGGATGATCGGCAGTTGCTCGTGAATGGCGTCGGTGGCCTCGATGATGTTGGCGCCGGGCTGACGGGTGATGATCAGCAGCACGGCTGGCAGGTCGTCGGAGAAGCCGGCGTTGCGAATGTCTTCCACCGAGTCGGTGACCTTGGCCACATCACGCAGGCGTACCGCCGCGCCGGTCTCGGCGTTGTAGTGGACGATCAGCGGGGCGTACTCGCTGGCCTTGCGCAGCTGATCGTTGGAGTCCACCTGCCAGTGCCGATCACCGAACTCCAGCGAGCCCTTGGGTCCGTCGGCGTTGGTGTTGTTGATCGCGGTACGCACCGTGTCCAGGGAAATGCCGTAGTGACTGAGCTGGTCGGGATTCACGTCGACGCGCACCGCCGGCAGCGAGGAGCCGCCGATGCTCACCTGCCCCACGCCCTTCACCTGCGCCAGCTTGGGCGAGACGATGGTCGAGGCCAGGTCGTACATCTGCCCGCGGGTGTAGGTATCCGAGGTCAGGGTGAGGATCATGATCGGCATGTCCGACGGGTTCGCCTTGCGGTACGTCGGGTTGTTCGGCATGCCCGAAGGCAGCAGGCTCATGGCCGCGTTGATCGCCGACTGCACCTCGCGCGCGGCGCCGTCGATATCCTTGGACAGGTCGAATTGCACGATGATGGTGGTGTTGCCCAGGGAGCTGCTGGAGGTCATGTCGGTGACCCCGGCGATGCGCCCCAGCGAGCGCTCCAGCGGCGTCGCCACCGTGGAGGCCATGGTTTCCGGGCTGGCGCCGGGCAGCGAGGCCTGCACCAGGATGGTCGGGAAGTCGACGTTGGGCAGCGGCGCCACCGGCAGCAGGCTGAACGACAGCGCGCCGGCCAGCATCAGCGCCAGGGTCAGCAGGCAGGTGGCGACCGGGCGCAGGATGAACAGGCGAGACAGGCCGCCCATCAGCCACGCTCCGCCGGGTCGATGCTGTTCACGTCAAGACCGTGGCGGCCGCGCCAGGCGGCCCAGCGCGCGGCAAGGCGGTCGAAGTACAGGTAGATCACCGGCGTGGTGAACAGGGTCAGCAACTGGCTGACCAGCAGGCCGCCGACCATGGTGATGCCCAGCGGCTGGCGCAGTTCGGCGCCGGCGCCGCCGGCGAGCATCAGCGGCAGCGCGCCGAGCAGCGCGGCCATGGTGGTCATCAGGATCGGCCGGAAGCGCAGCAGGCACGCCTGGTAGATCGCCTCGTGGGGCGGCTTGCCCTCGTTACGCTCGGCGTCCAGGGCGAAGTCGATCATCATGATCGCGTTCTTCTTCACGATACCGATCAGCAGGATGATGCCGATGATCGCCACGATGCCGATGTCCTGCCCCGAGAGCATCAGCGCCAGCAGCGCGCCCACGCCCGCCGAGGGCAGCGTGGAGAGGATGGTCACCGGGTGGATGAAGCTCTCGTAGAGGATGCCCAGCACGATGTACATGGTGACGATGGACGCCAGCACCAGCAGCAGGGTATTGGACAGCGAGGCCTCGAATGCCTGCGCCGCACCACGGAAGCTGCCCTGCAGGCTGACCGGCATCTCCATCTGCGCCTCGACGTCGCGGATCGCCTGCACCGCCTCGCCGAGGGCGACGCCCTTGGCCAGGTTGAAGGAGATGGTCGCGGCCGGGAACTGGGCGATGTGGTTGACCGCCAGCAGGGTGTGGCGCTCCTCGACCTTCGCCAGGCTCGACAGGCGCACCTGGGTGCCATCGCTGGACGGCACGTAGAGGTTCTCCAGCGACTGCGGACCGATCTGGAACTCCGGCGCCACCTCCAGCACCACGCGGTACTGCGTGGCCTGGGTGAAGATGGTGGAGATCAACCGCTGGCCGAAGGCGTTGTACAGCACGCTGTCGATGTTCGACAGGCTCACACCCAGGCGCGAGGCGGTGTCGCGGTCGATGTTGATGTAGGCCTGCAGGCCCTTGTCCTGCCAGTCGGTGGCCACGTCGGCCAGCTCCGGCAGCTGCTGCAGGCGATCCACCAGGCGCGGCACCCAGTCGGCGAGGACATCCGGGTCGGCATCCTGCAGGGTGAACTGGTACTGGGTGCGGGCGATGCGGTCTTCGATGGTCAGGTCCTGTACCGGCTGCATGTAAAGCTTGATGCCGGCGATCTGGTCCAGCTCCGGCTGCAGGCGGTGGATCACCTCGCTGGCGGTCACGTCGCGCTCGGCGTGAGGCTTGAGGTTGATCAGCAGGCGCCCGGTGTTCAGCGTGGCGTTGGTGCCGTCGACGCCGATGAACGAGGACAGGCTGTCCACCGCCGGGTCCTTCAGCACGATCTTCGCCAGGTCCTGCTGGCGGCTGGCCATGGACTGGAAGGAGATCGACTGCGGCGCCTCGGCGATGCCCTGGATCACCCCGGTGTCCTGCACCGGGAAGAAGCCCTTGGGCATGAAGATGTAGAGCAGCGCGGTAAGCACCACGGTGGCGATGGCCACCAGCAGCGTCAGCGGTTGGTGACGCAGTACCACGCGCAGGGCAGCGGCGTAGCGCTCGATCATCTTGTCAATGAAGCGCCCGGCGGCGCGGGCGAATCGCCCTTCCTTCTCCGGCTCGACATGGCGCAGCAGCTTGGCGCTGAGCATCGGTGTCAGGGTCAGGGAAACGAAGCCGGAAATCAGAATCGCCACCGCCAGGGTGATGGCGAACTCGCGGAACAACCGCCCCGCGACGTCCCCCATGAACAGCAGCGGGATCAGCACGGCGATCAGCGAGAAGGTCAGCGAGATGATGGTGAAGCCGATCTGTTTCGAACCCTTGAGCGCGGCCTCCAGCGGCGGATCGCCCTGCTCCAGGTAGCGGGCGATGTTTTCCACCATGACGATGGCGTCGTCCACCACGAAGCCAGTGGCGATGGTCAGCGCCATCAGCGTCAGGTTGTTGATCGAGAAGCCGGCGAGGTACATCACGCCGAAGGTGCCGATCAGCGACAGCGGCACGGCGAAGCTGGGGATCAGCGTCGCGGAGATATTGCGCAGGAACAGGAAGGTGACCATCACCACCAGGCAGACAGCGAGGAACAGCTCGAACTGCACATCCGCCACCGACGCTCGGATGGTCGTGGTGCGGTCGGTGAGCACCGTCACTTCCAGGCTGCCCGGCAGGGTGGCCTGCAACTGCGGGAGCATCTTCTTGATGCTGTCCACCACTTCGATGACGTTGGCGCCCGGCTGGCGCTGGATGTTCAGCACCACGGCGGGCGAGGTATTGGCCCAGGCGGCCAGGCGCACGTTCTCGGCGTCGTCCTCCACGCTCGCCACGTCACGGACGCGCAGTGGCGAGCCGTTCTTGTAGGCAATGATCAGGTCGCGGTAGGCGTCGGCGGACTTGAGCTGGTCGTTGGCGTCCAGGGTCGAGGAACGCGTCGGGCCGTCGAAGCTGCCCTTGGGGCCGTTGAGGTTGTTGTTGGTGACGGTGGTCTGCAGGTCCTGCAGGCTCAGGCCGGCGGCGGCGAGCGCCGAGGGGTTGGCACGGATGCGCACGGCCGGGCGCTGGCCGCCGCTGATGCTGACCAGGCCGACGCCGGATATCTGCGAGATCTTCTGTGCCAGGCGCGTGTCCACCAGGTCCTGGATTTGCGGCAACGGCATGTCCGGGGACATCACCGCCAGGGTGAGGATCGGCGCATCCGCCGGGTTCACCTTGCTGTACACCGGCTGGTTCGGCAGGTCCTTGGGCAGCAGGCTCTGCGCGGTGTTGATCGCCGCCTGGACTTCCTGCTCGGCCACGTCGAGGTTGATCTGCAGGCTGAACTGCAGGGTGATTACCGAGGCGCCGCCGGAACTGGTGGAGGACATCTCGTTGAGGCCCGGAATCTGCCCCAGCTGGTTCTCCAGCGGCGCGGTCACCGAGGAGGTCATGATGTCCGGGCTGGCGCCGGGATACAGGGTCACCACCTGGATGGTCGGATAGTCCACTTCCGGCAACGCCGAGATCGGCAGGAAGCGGTAGGCGATGATCCCCGACAGCAGGATCGCCACCATCAGGAGCGTGGTGGCGACCGGCCGCAGGATGAACAGGCGGGACGGGTTCATTCGCTCTTACCGCTGTCCTGGACCGGCGTGTCCGAGCCGAACGGCTTGGCGGTGGACTTGTCGCCCTCTTCAGTGGCGGCCGCGCGGGCCTTGTCGTCGGAGGCGACGATAGTCATACGGGTGCCGTCGCGCAGGCGGTCGGTGCCTTCGACGACGACGCGATCCCCCTCCTTCAGCCCCTCGGTCACCACCACGCGCTCGCTCTCGCTGGTGCCCAGGGTGACCAGCTGGCGCTTGGCCTTGCTCTCTTCGCCGACCAGGTAGACGTAGGTACCGTCGTTGCCGCGCTGCACGGCGTTGGCCGGGATGGTCAGCACGCCGGGCAGGGTCTCGGCCAGCAGGCGCACATTGACGAACTGGTTGGGGAACAGCTTGTGGTCGTCGTTCTCGAAGCCGGCCTTGAGCTTGACGGTACCGGTGGTGGTGTCGATCTGGTTGTCCAGGGTCTTCAGCACGCCGGTGGCCAGGGTCTGGTTCTGGTTGCGGTCCAGCGCCTCGACCGGCACCGGCTTGCCGCTGTAGAGCTCGCGGGCGATGGTACCCAGTTGCTGCTGCGGCAGACTGAACACCACCGAGATCGGCTTGACCTGGGTGATGACCACCAGCGGCGTCGTATCGCCGGAGGTCACCAGGTTGCCCACGTCCACCTGGCGCAGGCCGACGCGGCCGGAGATGGGCGCGCGCACCTGGGTGAATTCGAGGTTGAGCTTGGCGTCGGCGACCTGGCCCTGGTTGGTCTTCAGGGTGCCTTCGTACTGGCGGACCTGGGCTTCCTGGGTGTCCAGGGTCTGCTTGGCGATGGAGTCCTCGGCGTACAGGCCCTTGTAGCGGGCGAGGTCGATCTGCGCGTTCTTCAGTTGCGCCTGGTTCTGCAGCAGCGTGCCCTGCGCCTGGTCCAGCGCGGCCTGGAACGGACGCGGGTCGATCACCGCGAGGATGTCACCGGCCGTCACTTCCTGGCCTTCCTGGAACGGCACCTTGACCAACTGGCCGCTGACCCGGGCGCGGACGTTGACGGTGTTATAGGCCGTCACCGTGCCCAGTGCGTGGTAGTGCACCGGCAGGTCGCCCTTGACCACCGGCGCGACGCTCACGGTCACCGCCGTGCCGCCCTGCCCCGCGGCCATCTGCCCCGGACCCGGTCGCCCACCGCGTCCGCCCTGGGCCGCCGGCGCCCCCGAAGACGTCGAGTGCAGCCACATGATCAGCCCGACCACGGCGGCGAACAGCAGCGCGGTGATGAGCCAGGGGCGCAGGGTACGAAGTTTCGAAGGCGATCCGTTGCTTGCAGTCATGGGACTCTGTCTTGTCGAAAAGGGGGCTTGGCGCAAAGAAGTGAGAATAGCGAGGCTGAACGATAAGCACAGCCAGGCCGCAGGCAAAGTCTCTTTACCCGCTATTTACCTTTGATTTACCGGGAGTTACGAATTACCGGGGCATTGCGACCCGGAAATGGCGCGGGAGGTTCCCGCGCCATTGGGGCCAGTCCTGATGAACTGGCCCGATCCTTCCATCAGGCCAGGGCGGCGATGGCAGCAGCGTAGTTCGGCTCGTCGGCGATTTCGCCTACCAGCTCGCTGTGCAGCACCTTGTTGTGCTCGTCCAGCACGACGACAGCACGCGCGGCCAGGCCGGCCAGCGGGCCGTCGGCGATGGCGACGCCGTAGTTGGCGAGGAACTCGCGGCCACGCAGGGTGGACAGGTTCACCACGTTCTCCAGGCCTTCGGCGCCGCAGAAGCGCGCCTGGGCGAACGGCAGGTCAGCGGAGATGCACAGCACCACGGTGTTGGCCAGCTTGCTCGCTTCGGCGTTGAACTTGCGCACGGAGGTGGCGCAGGTCGGGGTGTCGACGCTGGGGAAGATGTTCAGCACCTTGCGCTTGCCAGCGTAGGTGTCCAGGGTGACGTCGGACAGGTTGCCGGCGACCAGCGACAGGGCCGGAGCCTGTTCGCCTTTCTGCGGCAGCTTGCCGTCGACGGAAACCGGGTTGCCCTTGAGGGTGACTTGAGCCATTGCTTGGGTCCTTCTGTGAGGGATGGCGCCGCTGGCGGGTTGCCAGCGGCGCAGGAGGATTCGGGGCCGGGGCAGATGCTAGCACGACTTTCCCGAGCATTACGCTCGGGCATGCATGCTCCCCTGCCTCCTCCTCACACCCGCCTCAGATGAACGGCTGGTCCTGGAACCCGCGCGGCAGGCGCTGGCTGCCCGGCATGGCGGCCAGGCGTTTTTCCCAGAAGCTGCGCCAGTCGTTGTGCACGGCCTCGGCGCGGGCCTTGCGCTGGGCACGACGCGCCGCATTGCGCGCAGTGCGGCGTGCCTCCTTGTAGACCTCGGTGTTGCGGCAGCTCCGGCATTTCACCCGGTTCAGCTCGCTGGTGGACTCCAGGTGCTTGCCCGCGTGCCCGCACGCCAGGTGACCCTTGACCTTGTAGTGAGTGACCATCGCAGATTCTCCCTGTCCGGCGAGCGCACCCTCGCCGCTTGGCGGTGCCGCAGCCGGGCAAAGCGTGCGTGCCGGTCGACTGCGGCGCTCAGGACGTTGGACGAGCCGCTGCGCTTGGGAGTTCGAAATTTCCGAGGTGGACGCCGCTCAGTGAGCCGCCATCATCCGCGCGCCGAACAGCAGGTAGCAGCAGCCGGCGACGCGATCCAGTGCCCGTCGGAAACGCCGGTACACGCCCGCCATGCGTTCGCTGGCGAAAACCAGGACCACGCAGCAGTACCAGCTCAGGGACAGTGTCACCATCAATCCGATGGCCATGGCCAGCAGCGGCGCCGACGGCGAGGCCGGCATGGCGGTGGCGAACAGGGTGGCGACGAACAGCGCGGTCTTGGGATTGGTCAGGTTGCCCAGCAGGCCGAGACGGAACGCCGAGAAGGCACTGCGTTGCCGGGCCACCTTGACAAGGCTCTCACCGTCATCGGCCGGCGCCTTGCGCTTGAGCAACCGGATGCCCAGGTAGATCAGGTAGGCACCGCCGGCCAGCTTCAACAGCAGGTACAGCGGGGGCGCGGCACTGAACAGGGACTTGATGCCGAGTCCGCCCGCCAGGCCCCAGATAACCGTGCCACTGGCGACACCCAGCGCGGCGATCAAACCGTGGCGGCGCGAATGGACGGCGGCGATACGTGCGGTGGTGAAAAAGTTGGGCCCGGGCGTGACCACCGCCACGGCCCACAGCAGGGCCACGGAAAGCAACGGAGCGACGTAGCTGGCGGCGATCATGGATTCCTCTCGGTGCGCTGCTGGCGTGTGTGCATTCTAGCGCCCTGGCGCCGCTTCACTCGTCCAGGTGACAGACGCAGCACAGCTTGTTGCCGTCCAGGTCACGCACGTAGGCGCCGTAGTAGGTCGGCGAGTAGTTCAGGCGCAGCCCCGGCGGCCCTTCGTCGACACCGCCCAGTCGCACGGCACGGGCATGGAAGTTGTCGACCTGGTGCCGCGTGCGCGCTTCGAAGGCCACCAGGCTACCGTTGCCGACGCTTGCGGGCTGGCCATCGATGGGGGGATAGACGCAGAACACCACGTCACTGTCCGGGTGAGCGAAGATCGCTCGCTCCGGTGCGTGGCGGTGCGCCTTGAGAACGATCCCCAGCGGTTCGAGCACCTTGCTGTAGAAAGCGATGGCTCGCGGCAGGTCGTTGGTGCCGACGGTAATGTGGCTGAACATGCCGCGCGCCCTCTCTGCCTGTTCGGGTTCAGTTGTCTGCCTTAGCTGCCGGCATGGGCACGCTCGATGGCGGCCATGTCCAGCTTCTTCATGCCCATCACCGCCTGCAGCGTGCGGCTGGCCTTCGCCGGGTTCGGGTCGGCAACCATGTCCCCGACGTGCCGCGGGCAGATCTGCCACGACACCCCGTAACGGTCCTTCAGCCAGCCGCAGACCTGCGCCTCTGCCGGGCCGCCCGCACCGAGCTTGTCCCAGAAGTGGTCGATCTCCTTCTGGCTGTCGCACATCACCTGCAGCGACAACGCCTCGGTGAAGTTGAACGTCGGCCCGCCGTTGAGCGCGATGAACGTCTGGCCATCCAGCACGAACTCCACCGTCAGCACCGAGCCGGGCACGCCACCATGACGGTCCTTCTCGGCCTCGGGGTAATAGGCGGTCTGGACGATCCGCGAATTGGGAAAGATGCCGACATAGAATTCGGCCGCTTCCTGGGCCTTGCCGTCGAACCACAGGCAGGGCGTGACGCGTTGCAGGCTGGACATGTTGAATCTCCTGATTCTCGCGCGGTCGGCTTGACCGGCATGCAGCTTGGTCGCCTGGGCGACGACGGAATCGACAAGTCTAGGCGGACTTTCGCGCCACATCGGACGACCGGTCGAGCGGCATGCCGGGAGGCGGATCAGGGTCACGCGCCTTGCGCTGGACATGAAAAAGGCACCCGAAGGTGCCCTTTCCGCAAGCCCCGGATCAGCGACCGGCCGCCACTGCCCTGGCCCGTGCCTGGTGCAGCTTCTTGTAGCTGTCGATCAGGCGCAGGTGCTTGTCGAGGCCTTCGAGCCTGGTGCTGGTGGGCGTCAGGCCGTAGAAGCGCACGCTGCCGTCCAGGGAGCCGAGCACCGCGTCCATGCGCTCGTTGCCGAACAGGCGGCGGAAGTTGGCCTCGAAGTCGACCATCTCCATTTCCTCGTCCAGGTGCACGTCCAGCGCCGCGTTGAGCGCCTGGTAGAACAGGCCGCGCTCAACCGTGTTGTCGTTGTACTGGAGGTACATCTCCACCAGTTCCTTGGCTGTCTCGAAGCGCTTCGCCACGAGGTTGATCAGCAGTTTGAGCTCAAGGATGGTCAGTTGACCCCAGACCGTGTTGTCGTCGAACTCGACGCCGATCAGTGTGGTGATGTCGGTGTACTCGTCCACCTCGCAGGCTTCCAGGCGCTTGAGCAGCGACTTGAGGCGGACGATGTTCAGGCTGTGCAGGTTGAGGATGTCCGCGCGGAACGCCAGCGCCTTGTTGGTGTTGTCCCAGATCAGGTCTTCCACCGGGTAGATTTCCGAGTAGCCCGGCACCAGGATGCGGCAGGCGGTGGCGCCCAGGTGCTCGTACACGGCCATGTAGACCTCCTTGCCCTGCTCTTCGAGGATGCCGAACAGGGTCTGCGCCTCCTGGGCATTGGAGTCGTCGCCGTGGCCTGAGAAGTCCCACTCGATGAAGTCGTAATCGGCCTTGGCGCTGAAGAATCGCCAGGACACCACACCGCTGGAGTCGATGAAGTGCTCGACGAAGTTGTTCGGCTCGGTCAAAGCCTGGCTTTCGAAGGTCGGTCGCGGCAGGTCGTTCAGGCCCTCGAAGCTGCGGCCCTGGAGCAGTTCGGTGAGGCTGCGCTCCAGCGCCACTTCGAAGCTCGGGTGCGCGCCGAAGGAGGCGAACACGCCGCCGGTGCGCGGGTTCATCAGGGTCACGCACATCACCGGGAACGCACCGCCCAGGGACGCATCCTTGACCAGCACCGGGAAGCCCTGCTCCTCCAGGCCCTTGATGCCGGCAACGATGCCCGGGTACTTGGCCAGCACCTCCTGCGGCACGTCCGGCAGGGCCAGTTCGCCTTCGAGGATTTCACGCTTGACCGCGCGCTCGAAGATTTCCGACAGGCACTGCACCTGCGCTTCGGCCAGGGTGTTGCCGGCGCTCATGCCGTTGGACAGGTAGAGGTTCTCGATCAGGTTGGACGGGAAGTACACCGTCTCGCCATCGGACTGGCGCACGAACGGCAGCGAGCAGATGCCGCGCTCGGTGTTGCCCGAGTTGGTGTCGTAGAGGTGCGAGCCGCGCAGCTCGCCGTCCGGGTTGTAGATTTCCAGGCAGTGCTCATCGAGGATGTCCTCGGGCAACGCATCCTTCGGGCCGGGCTTGAACCAGCGCTCGTCGGGGTAATGCACGAACGGCGCGTTGGCAATTTCCTCGCCCCAGTACTGGTCGTTGTAGAAGAAGTTGCAGTTCAGCCGCTCGATGAACTCGCCCAGTGCCGAGGCCAGCGCGCTTTCCTTGGTGGCGCCCTTGCCGTTGGTGAAGCACATCGGCGACTGCGCGTCGCGAATGTGCAGCGACCAGACGTTGGGCACGATGTTGCGCCACGAGGCGATCTCGATCTTCATGCCCAGGCCGGCGAGGATCTCCGACATGTTGGCGATGGTCTGCTCCAGCGGCAGGTCCTTGCCCTGGATATAGGTGCTGGCACCCGCGACGGTGCTCGGCATCAGCAAGGCCTGGGCATCGGCGTCGAGGTTCTCGACTTCCTCGATGACGAAGTCCGGGCCGGTCTGCACCACCTTCTTCACCGTGCAGCGGTCGATGGAGCGCAGGATGCCCTGGCGGTCCTTTTCGGAGATGTCAGCCGGCAGCTCCACCTGGATCTTGAAGATCTGCTTGTAGCGGTTCTCCGGGTCGACGATGTTGTTCTGCGACAGGCGGATGTTGTCCGTGGGGATGTCGCGGGTCTGGCAGTAGAGCTTGACGAAGTAAGCCGCGCACAGCGCCGAGGAAGCCAGGAAGTAGTCGAATGGACCCGGTGCCGAACCATCACCCTTGTAGCGAATGGGCTGGTCGGCAATCACCGTGAAGTCGTCGAACTTGGCTTCGAGTCGGAGGTTGTCGAGAAAATTGACCTTGATTTCCATGCGGGCATTACCACGAAAAAGTAGAAAGCGAACTGCCCGGCATTATCCGGACAAACGCGCCGCGGGGATATCCCGACGTGCCCGGCACCGGTCGGGAAGCCTGCACTCACGGCGGATGCGCAATCGACGCGCGGTCGAGCGCAGGCAGCCGGCGGCCCCGTGCTTCGGGTAAGATGCGCCGCCTCAAGCGCCCGCTACCCCGTAAAGAAGGAAACCACCGTGCTCACCTCCCAGGTCATCATCATCGGCGCTGGCGCCGCAGGACTGATGTGCGCCATGAGCGCCGCCGCGCGCGGTCGTCAGGTATTGCTGATCGACCACGCCAACAAGGCCGGCAAGAAGATCCTCATGTCCGGTGGCGGGCGCTGCAACTTCACCAACATGTACTGCGAGCCGGTCAACTTCCTCTCGCAGAACCCGCATTTCTGCAAGTCGGCGCTGGCGCGCTTCACCCAGTGGGACTTCATCGCCCTGGTGGCCAAGCACGGCGTGCCCTACCACGAGAAGAAGCTCGGCCAGCTGTTCTGCGATAACAAGTCCAGCGACATCCTCGGCCTGCTGCTGGACGAGTGCGACCAGGCTGGCGTCGACCTGCGCCTGGATACCTCGGTGAGCGAGATCGCCCGTCTCGACGAAGGCGGCTACCAGTTGCAGACCAGCCTCGGCCTGGTCCGTTGCGAATCGTTGGTGATCGCCACCGGCGGCCTGTCCATCCCGACCCTCGGCGCCACCGGCTTCGGCTACCAGGTCGCCCGCCAGTTCGGCCACAGCGTGCTGCCGACCCGCGCGGGCCTTGTGCCCTTCACCATCACCGACCCGCAACTCAAGGCCCTGTGCACCGAGCTGTCCGGCACCTCGGTGGAGGACTGCCGCGTCAGCTGCAACGGCCAGAGCTTCGTCGAGAACATCCTGTTCACCCACCGCGGCCTCAGCGGCCCGGCGATCCTGCAGATTTCCTCCTACTGGCAGCCCGGCGACACCATCAGCATCGACCTGCTGCCGCGCATCGACCTGCCGGTCTGGCTGGCCGAGCAGCAGCGCGAGCGCCCCAACAGCGAGCTGAAGACGCTGCTGGGCGAGCTGTTCACCAAGAAGATGGCCGGCCTGCTGGCCGAACAGTGGTTCGTCTCCAAGCCCATGAAGCAGTACACGCCCGCTGAGCTCAAGGTGATTGCCGAGCGCCTGGGCGATTGGCAACTGGTGCCGGCGGGCACCGAGGGCTACCGCACGGCGGAAGTCACCCTGGGCGGCGTCGACACCCGCGAGGTGTCCTCCAAGACCCTGGAGTCGCTGAAATCCCCCGGCCTGTATTTCGTCGGCGAAGTGCTGGACGTCACCGGCCACCTGGGCGGCTTCAATTTCCAGTGGGCCTGGGCGTCGGGCTACGCGGCGGCGCAGTTCGTCTAGGGCTGGCGACCGGTCGAGCGGCAGCCTCGGTCGTTCCGCATCAAGTGCGGCGGCGCGCCGCCTCTAGACTCGGGAACCAGGCCCGGCCAGCCCGGCACGGGCATCGAACCCGGAGCCGCCATGCCAACCCTTGCCAGCCGCACCCTCGACATCGGCCTTGAGCGCCAGGGCCGCATCGACCTCGCCTGCGCCTTCCGCTGGGCCGCGCGCCTGAACCTGCACGAAGCCATCGCCAACCACTTCAGCCTGGCGCTGTCCGCCGATGGCCGGGACTTCCTGATCAACCCCTATGGCCGGCATTTCTCGCGGATGCGCGCCGGCGACCTGCTGCGCCTGCACGCCGACGACCCCGACGCGCTGGACCGCCCGGACGCACCGGACATTACCGCCTGGGCCCTGCACGGTGCGTTGCACCGCAACAACCCGCAGGCGCGCTGCATCCTCCATGTGCACTCGAAGTACGCTACCGCCCTCGCCTGCCTGGCGGATTCGCGCCTGCCGCCCATCGAGCAGAACAGCATGCGTTTCTTCGAGCGCGTGGTCATCGACGAAGGCTTCGACGGCATGGGCCTGGGCGACGAGGCCGAGCGCGTCAGCCGGTTGCTGGGCGACAAGCCGATCCTGCTGATGGGCAACCACGGCGTGCTGGTCGCGGCACCCAGCGTGGCCCAGGCCTTCGATGACCTCTACTACTTCGAGCGTGCCTGCGAGGTCTACCTCACCGCCCTGGCGACCGGCCGACCGCTGCGCATCGCCAGTGACGAGGTGGCGCGCAAGACCATGGGCCAGTGGCTGGACTATCCAGGGTTTGCCGAACGGCACTTTGCCGCGCTGCGGGAGATGCTGCTGGAGAGCGAGCCGGAGTTTGCCGAGTGAAGCACCCGCGAATCCCTGTGGGAGCGCCCCATGGGCGTGATCGCGGGCCTGGCCCGCTCCTGCAGAAACGCAGTCTCAGGCCTGCGCAGGAGCGGACAACGCGCAGTCAGGAGTCCCGCCCCAGCGGCTGGCGCATCACCGGGGCACTGTAGGTCTGGGTGCGGTCGGCACTGGGTGGGCAACCGAAGTGCGCGCGGTAGGCACGGGAGAAGTGTTCCAGTGAGCCAAACCCGGAACTGGCCGCCACTTGCGCGACGCTGAGGCGCGTCTGCTGCAACAGGCTGTGCGCGCGCCCCAGGCGAAGGACGATGTAGTACTTGAGCGGCGACAGCCCGGTGTGCTGCTTGAACTGGCGCTCCAGCTGGCGCCGCGAGAGGCCGACACGCTCGGCGATGGCATCACATTCCAGCGGCTCCTCCAGCGCCTGCTCCATCAGCGCGATGGCGCGCCGCACCTTGCCGCCATGGGCGTGGGCGTCGCTCTGCCGGCCCTGCAGCTGGTGCGCGCCGGGTTCGCGAGTCTCGCCCAGCAGCAGGTGCATCGCGATCTCCCGCGACAGGTCGGCGTCCACCCGCTGGCCGATCCAGCCCAGCATCAGGTCGAGGATGGCGCTGGCTCCGGCGCAGGTCAGGCGCTGGCGGTCGAGGGTGTAGAGCTGCGCGCGGGCCTGGACCTTCGGGTAACTCTCCTGGAAGCCTTGCAGGTTGTCCCAGTGCACCGCTGCCGGGTAGCCGTCGAGCACGCCGGCGGCGGCCAGCAGTTCGGTGCCGGTTTCGATGCCGGCCAGCGTGGTGCCGAACGCCGCCTGCCGGCGCAGCCAGCTTTTCAGCGGGCGATTGCGCGCGTGCTTGTGCACATCGAAGCTGGCGATGACGAAGCAGGCATCCCAGCCGCGCTCCGCGTCGATGGCCTCGTGCACCGCGCTGGTGAGGCCGTTGCTGGCGGTCACCGGCTCGCCGTCCAGCGACAGCAGCTGCCACTCGAACAACGCCTCGCCGCCCAGCCAGTTGGCGATGGCCAGCGGCTCCACTACCGCCGCCAGCCCCAGGCCGGGGAACGACGGCAGCAGCAGGAGCGCGACGCGCAAGGGCTCGCGGCGAAACCGGGAAGGCGGTGAAACACTGGCCATGCGGACTCCTCAGCGCTGCCGGCTGTGCCAGTGCGGGTGCAGCCAGACCGGGACGTTGGCCGCCTGCAGTGGCGGCAGCCCCCGGATCATATCGCTGGCCTTCTCGGCAATCATCACTGTCGGCGCATTGGTGTTGCCACTGACGATACTCGGCATGATCGACGCGTCCACCACGCGCAGCCCCTGCAGCCCGTGCACGCGCAGCTGCGCATCGACCACCGCCTCGGGATCATTGGCCGGGCCCATCTTGCACGTGCCGCTGGCGTGGTAGCCGGTCTCGGTCACCTGCCGCGCCCAGGCGTCCAGCTCGGCGTCGCTGCGGGCCAGCGGGCCGGGCGTCAGTTCCTCGCCGGCGAAGGCACGCATCGCCGGTTGCTGCATCAGTTCGCGCACCAGCCTCGCGCCGGCACGCATGTCGGCACGGTCCTGCTCGCTTTGCAGGTAATTGAAGAGGATGCGTGGCGCCTGCCGTGCATCGCTGCTGCGCAGGGTTACGCTGCCCAGGCTGGTGGGACGCATCAGGTCGATGTGAACCTGGAAGGCATGGTCCGGCACCGGTGCCACGCTGCCCGGCTGCACTGCCAGCGGCATGAAGGTGAGCTGCAGGTCCGGGTGCTCGACGCCGGCGCGGGAACGGATGAAGGCACCGGCCTCGAAGTGGTTGCTCGCCGCCAGTCCGTCATGGCTGGCGAACCAGCGCGCGCCGATCCACCACTTGCCCGGTGCGCGGGTCCAGGGGTAGATCGACACCGGCGCCTTGCAGCGGAACTGCACGACGCTGTCCGGGTGGTCGTTGAGCCGCCGGCCGACGCCGGGCAGGTCATGCTTCACCACGATGCCCAGCGCGCGCAGCTCCTCTGCCGGGCCAACGCCCGAGAGCATCAGCAGGTGCGGCGAGTTGATCGCCCCGGCCGTCAGCAGTACTTCACGCTCGGCCCGCGCCGTCAGCGTCCGGCCGCTCTGCGCATACTCCACGCCCACCGCGCGCTCGCCTTCGAAGAGGATGCGCAGCGCCAGCGCGTCGGTCGCCACTGTGACATTGCCGCGCCCCAGCGCCTCGCTCAGGTAGCCGCGCGCAGTGCTCCAGCGCCGGCCCCGGCGCGTGGTGCGGTCGACCGGACCGAAGCCCTCCTGGCGATGGCCATTGAGGTCTGCGCTGCGCGCGTATCCCGCCTCCTCGCCCGCTGCGACGAACGCGGCGCACAGCGGCGTGTCGATGTCGCCAGGCGTGACGTGCAGATGCCCCGCGTCGCCGTGGTAGGCATCGGCGCCGTTAGCGTGGTTCTCCGAGCGGATGAAGTACGGCAGCACCCGCTGGTAATCCCAGCCCTCGCAGCCCTGGGCCGCCCAGCTGTCATAGTCGCGGGCATGGCCACGGATGTAGACCATGCCGTTGATCGAGGACGATCCACCCAGGGTTCGCCCACGCGGCGTGGCGATGCGCCGGCCGTCCAGGTAAGGCTCGGGCTCGCTGCTGTAGCTCCAGTTGAAGCGCGTACCGCCGACCACCATGCCGACCGCCGAGGGCATGTCGATGGTCCAGCTTTTGTCCGCCGGGCCCGCTTCCAGGAGCAGGATGCGCACGGCCGGGTCGGCACCCAGGCGGTTGGCCAGCACGCAACCAGCCGAACCCGCACCCACGATGACGTAGTCGTAGTCCATGGCCATTCCTCAGCGCTGCGCGCCGTGGATGCCCTGGAACACCAGGCGGTGGAAGTGATGCACCAGGTGCTCGCTCTCGTTGCTGCGCTCGGCGTCGATCATGTAGCGCCCCTGGTCGTAGCCCATGGAGCGCAGGCCCTTCTGCACGCTGATGTTGAGGGCGATGTCTTCGGGCCCCAGCTCCTCGTTCATCCAGCGCATGCAGGCCTTGCTCACCTCGGCGGTCTGCGCGTTGGCCGAGTAGTAGCCGAAGCGCAGCAGCGAGCGCTCGGCATCCAGCGGCACCATGATGAAGGTGCCGAGGAACTCGGAGAACGGGAAGGTGTAGAAGGTGTTGTTCGGCCACATGCCGATATTGAAGAAGCACTCGTCGGGGTTGAGGTCGCTGCGCAGCTTCACCCCATAGGCCTCGCCGGCCTCAAGATTCGCCGGGGCGATGTAGGTCCACCAATTGTCACGCTTGCTCAGACGGTAGCCCTTGAAATCGATCAACCTGGCCAGGTCGATATGGCACGGCCCGGAGAGCTTGAAGTGATAGCCCTCGATGGAGTTATCCATGATCACCTTCCAGTTGGCTGGGACGATGACGTCGGCCTCCTCGATCAGGCGCATCTCGGCCAGGTTCGGGAATACGCGGTGCATTTCCTCGTCCGCGCCGGGGAACAGCTCGGCCAGCGACGGCGCGCTGGGGTCGAGGTTGAAGTAGAGGAAGCCGCCCAGTTCCTCCAGGCGTACCTGCGGGATGGCGAACTCCTCCTTGTCGAAGTTCTTGATGCGCTCGCAGCGCGGCGCACTGCGCAGCGACCCGTCCATCTCGTAGCACCAGGAGTGGTAGGCGCAGCGCACGATGCCACCGGTGTTGCCACGACGCTCCTCCAGCAGGCGGTTGCCGCGGTGCTGGCAGACGTTATGGAAGGCACGGATGTCCCCGGCGCGGCTGCGGGCGATGACGATGCTCTGGTCGAACAGGTCGCAGACCACGTACTGGCCGATCTCGGCGAACTCGCTCAGGTGCCCGGCGACGTGCCAGGAGCGCAGGAAGATGTTGTCGCGTTCGGCCTTGAACAGCGCCTCGTCGAAGAAATAGCGCGACGGCAGGGTGAAGGCCTGCTCCGGGTCCTGGCGGTCCCAGCCGTCGATGGAAGTACGCGGTTTCAGGCTCTCGATGGACGACATGCTCGACTCTCCTCGGCTTCTTCTGGCGTGGCCGGCTCATGGTCCGGCGGCTCGGTTCGAGGACAAATCTAGGGGCGCGCCTGCGTCCGCTCTTGATGAAAAACGACAAGTTTTCCGGCAGACGCATCAAGGCGACGTAGCGGGCAAACAGGCTCTGGCAGCAAAGGATGCATGGCTGTCCGGATTCGCTCCCTCGCCCCTGTTGTCCCCTGAGGGCTGCGGATTTCCAATGGCATGGAGCGCGACGCAGCCCGCTTCGCACCTTGGAAACCCAGCCCAGGAGCCCGCCATGAGCCTCGACCTGAACGGCGTGAAAGTCCCCGACAGCGCCCTTGCCAAGGCCATCACCGAGATGGTCCGCGATAACGCCACCCCGCTGCTCTTCCACCATTCGTCCCGCGTCTACTACTGGGGAGCACTGACCGGTGCGCGCAAGGCGCTGACGTTCGACGCCGAACTGCTCTATGCCGGCGCGATGTTCCACGACATGGGCCTGATGCCGCGCTACTGCAGCCAGTGCGAGCGCTTCGAAGTGGATGGCGCCGACTGCGCCGCCGAGTTCCTGCGCAGCCACGGCATCGCCGAGAGCGATATCGACACGGTGTGGACCGCCATCGCCCTGCACACCACGCCCGGTATCCCGCAGCACATGAAAGCGGAGATCGCCCTGGTCACCGCCGGGGTGGAAATGGACGTGCTGGGCCTCGCCTACGATCAGTTCCCCGACGCCCAGCGTGACGCCGTGGTCGCCGCCCATCCCCGCGGAGGGCAGTTCAAGCAGGACATCCTGCAGGCCTTCTACGACGGTATCAAAGCCAAGCCGGAAACCACGTTCGGCAACGTCAAGGCCGACGTCCTGGCGATGAAGGATGCAGACTTCGTGCGCGGCAACTTCTGCGACGTGATCCTGAAGTCCGACTGGGCCAGCTAGGTCCTAGCAGTCACGGGCGTGCCCAGCACACCGGGTTCGCCCAGCAGCTGCGTCAGCCACTGCATGAACGCCCGTACCCGCTGCGGCAGGCGGCGGTGGGCATAGAGCAGGGAGATTTCCATGGGCGGCAACGGGATGTGCTCCAGCACCGGCACCAGCCGCCCCGCTTCCAGGTCATCGAGCACGCCATGGACCGGCACCTGGATGATGCCCAACCCACCCATCGCCGCGCTTTCGTAGGCCTCGGCATTGTTCACCGACAGCGCTCCCCCCATCGGCACGTAGCGCACCTCGCCTTGGTGCAGGTACTCGAAGCCCGGTGGCCGCGCGCCCAGCACCGTCACGTAGTGGATCAGCTGGTGCCCGGCGAGGTCGTCCAGCGACTGCGGCACGCCGTGTTCGGCGAGATAGGCAGGACTGGCGCAGGTCACCTGCGGGAATTGCCCGAGTGTGCGCGCCACCACCGACGGATCGTTCACCGAGCCGACCCGCACCACGCAATCGAACCCTTCGCGCACCAGGTCGACGCGGCGGTCCGTGCAACTTACCTCCAGTTCCAGCGCCGGGTGCCGCGCGAGGAACTCGCCCAGGCGCGGCATCACCAGCTTGCGCGCCATCACCGTCGGCATGTCCACCCGCAGGCGGCCACCGAGGGCTTCGTCGTCCTGCCGGAACAGTCCCTGGAGTTCATCGAGCTGGGCCAGCATGTCCTTGCTGCGTTCATAGAGGACCAGGCCATCCTGGGTCGCGGTGACACGCCGGGTGGTGCGCTGCAGCAGGCGCGTACCCAGCAGTTCCTCCAGTGCCTGGATGTGCTCGGAGACAGTGGAACGTGGCAGGCCGAGCTGCTCGCCAGCCTGGGTGAAACTGGCCAGCTCGGTGACGCGAACAAAGGTGCGTAGCAGGTCGGGACGGATCATCGGCGACTCTCTCTGGGAATTGCCACCAATTGTTCGGTAGCACCGACCAGTATTTCCGATTTCAACGGGTTTATCACGCCCCAATCGAACAATAAGCTTCCCTCACTCCCACCCGCTCTCCCCCCAGATAAAGGAGCTTCGCCATGACCCGCAAGATCGCTCTCATCACCGGCGCCAGCCGTGGCCTTGGCCGCAACGCCGCCCTGCACCTCGCCGCTGCTGGCGTCGACATCATCGGCACCTACCGCAGCCAGGCCGACGAGGCTCACGCCGTCGCCGCCGAGATCGAACAGCACGGCGGCCGCGCAGTGATGCTGCACCTGGACGTGGCGGACAGCGCCAGCTTTGCCGCGTTCGCACAGCAGATCGGCACCACCCTGGGCGAAACCTTCGGTCGCCAGCACTTCGACTTCCTGGTGAACAACGCCGGTATCGGCCTCTACGCCAGCTTCGCCGAGACCAGCGAGGCGATGTTCGACCAGCTGATGAACATCCAGCTCAAGGGCCCGTTCTTCCTGACCCAGAAGCTGCTGCCGCTGATCGCCGACGGCGGTCGCATCCTCAACGTGTCCAGTGGTCTGACCCGCTTCTCGCTGCCCGGCTACGCCGCCTACGCGACCATGAAGGGCGCCATGGAAACCCTGACCAAGTACCAGGCGAAGGAACTGGGCGTTCGCGGCATTGCGGTGAATATCCTGGCTCCCGGCGCCATCGAGACCGACTTCGGCGGTGGCCAGGTGCGCGACAACGCCGAGTTGAACCAGCAGATCGCCGGCAACACCGCCCTGGGCCGCGTCGGCCTGCCGGACGACATCGGCGCGGTGATCGCCGCCCTGCTCTCCGACGGCAGCCGCTGGATCAACGGCCAGCGCGTGGAGGCTTCGGGCGGCATGTTCCTCTGACGCACACAGCGGCATGAGCTGGGTGCAGGTGCGGATAGCGTCCGTTCCTGCACCCATGGTTGCCTCGATCATCGGCAAAGGGCCGCCGGGCCGCGCCCCCCGTCGAGTGGTTCCTCAGGCAGCCGGAAGCGTCTGGACCGGGGATTCTTGCAGAATCCACAATGCAATTTCTTCGGTAAATTTCTGCAACATTCTGTTACCCCCTCTAGTCTAGAGGTGCGCGTGGAAGAGACGAACGACCGTCGCCAGCGACCAGATCGCTGTGCGCCGTACCTTCGCGAGCCGCGCCACTCCTTCCTCTTCGGTCGGCAGTGCTCATATCCGTGAACTGATTCGGCAGGGCCCGCGGGTCGCTTCAAAGCGGTCGGCGCAACCTGCCTCAGGAGCCTCAATGACCAAGCAAGCCAAGGGCTTCACCCGGCGGCAGTTGCTGAAATCCTCCGCCGCATCCCTGGCCGTTGGCGCCGCCGCCAGCAGCCAGGCCGCCACCGTGATCGGGACGCCGAAATGGCTGCCCTTCGACCATAACGGCCCGCTGCATTACGACAGCCCTGGCTGGCAATTCTTCACCGCCGAGGAGGCAAGGGAGGTGGAGGCCATCGTCGAGCAGCTGATCCCCGCCGATGAGTTGAGCGTCAGCGGCAAGGACGCGGGCTGCGCCGTGTTCATCGACCGCCAGTTGATGAGCGACTACGGCGACTTTGGCCGCCTGTACATGACCGGTCCCTTCACGCCGGGTACGCCGGCGCAGGCCGACCAGTCGCCGCTGGTGCCGCGCGAGCGCTATCGCATCGGCCTGGCGGCGCTGGGCAAGTACTGCCAGGGTACGTTCCAGAAGAACTTCAGCGCGTTGCCCGGCGAGCAGCGCGACCAGGTGCTGACGGACCTGGAGAAAGGCGCGATCACCCTCGACGGCATCGATGCCAAGCTGTTCTTCCAGCAGGTGCTGGACAACACCATGGAAGGCTTCTTCGCCGACCCGATCTATGGCGGCAACCGCGACATGGTGTCCTGGAAGATGCTCGGCTTCCCCGGCGCGCGCTACGACTACCGCGACTACATCGCCCTGCACAACCAGAAGCTGGACCTCGTGCCGCTCTCCATCATCGGCAGCTCCGCCTGGACGAAAAAGGGATAACCACAGCATGGCCAAGAAACTACCTTCCACCGATGTCGTGGTCGTCGGGCTCGGCTGGGCGGGCTCCATCGTCGCCCACGAACTGGCCGATGCCGGCCTTGAAGTCATCGGCTTCGAACGCGGCCCCTGGCGCGACACCGCCAGCGACTTCAACCTCGCCTCGGCAGCCGACGAACTGCGCTACAACCGCCGTCAGGAGCTGATGCTGCGCACCCGGCAGAACACCTGCACCATGCGCAACAAGGAATCGGAAACCGCCCTGCCCATGCGGGTCTGGGGCTCGTTCCACCCCGGCAACGGCACTGGCGGCGCCGGCAACCACTGGGCCGGCATCACCTTCCGCTTCCAGCCCGAGGAGTTCCGCCTGGCGAGCCACCTGAAGGAGCGCTATGGCAAGGAAGTCCCGGCCGAACTGACACTGCAGGACTGGGGCACCACCTGGGAGGAGATGGAACCGCACTACGACGCCTTCGAGCGGCTGGCCGGCGTTTCCGGCAAGGCCGGCAACCTCAATGGCAGCCTCGTCGAGGGCGGCAATCCGTTCGAGGGCGCGCGCTCGCGCGAGTATCCCAATCCGCCCACCGCGCAAACCTACGCCCCGACCCTGTTCGCCGAGGCCGCGCGCAACCTCGGCTACAAGCCCTTCCCGGTGCCCTCGGCGCTGGCCTCCCAGGGCTACACCAACCAGTTGGGCGTGACCATGGGGCCGTGCACCTTCTGCGGCTTCTGCACCAACTACGGCTGCGCCAACTACTCCAAGGCCAGCGCCATCGTCAACGTCATGCCCGCGCTGATCCGCAAGCCCAACTTCACCGCCCGGACCAACTCGGAAGTGCTCAAGGTGACGATGGACAGCACCGGCACCCGCGCCACCGGCATCGTCTACGTCGACTCCAGCGGCGACGAATGGGAACAGCCGGCAGACATCGTGGTAGTCGCCGCCTTCATCTTCGAGAACGTGCGGCTGATGCTGCTCTCCGGCGTCGGCGAGCCCTACAACCCGATCGCCAATACCGGCACCACCGGGCGCAACTTCGCCTACCAGACCGCCAACAGCGTGAAGCTGTTCTTCAAGGACAAGAACTTCAACCCCTTCATCGGTGGCGGCGCCATCGGCATGGGCATCGACGAATTCAACAACGACAACTTCGACCACTCCGGACTCGGCTTCGTCGGTGGCGGCAGCACGCGGGTGACCCCGATCGGCGCCGCGCCCATCGACTCGCGCCCGACGCCGCCCGGCACCCCGTCCTGGGGCGCAAAGTGGAAGAAGGCCACGGTGGAAAGCTACCTGAGCAACATGTCCATCGGCTGCGAGGCCAGCAGCTACACCACACGCGGCAACTACCTGTCGCTGGACCCGAACTACAACGATCCCCACGGGCGGCCATTGCTGCGCATCACCTTCGACTTCCCGGAAAACGACCTGCGGATGGCGCAGTACTGCACCGACAAGGTGGCCGAGATCGCCCGCAGCATGAACCCGCAGCAGATCGTCCCGGCGCCACGCACGGGCCCCTGGTCCAACACGTCCTACCAGTCCTCGCACATCGTCGGCGGCTTCATCATGGGCGCCGACCCGAAGAACAGCTCGGTGAACAAGCACCTGCAGGTCTGGGGCGTGCCAAACCTCTTCGTCGTGGGCTCCTCGGCCTTCCCGCAGAACCCCGGCTACAACCCCACTGGCACCGTCGGCGCACTGGCCTTCAAGGCGGCCGATGCAATCCGCCGGCTGTACCTGAAACGCCCTGGGGAGATGATCAGCGCATGAAGACCCTTCTCTCTCTCGGCACCCTCGCCCTGCTCGGCCTCAACCTGCAGCCAGCCTTCGCCGGAACCGCCGCGGACTCCTACAACCTGGTGGAGAAAGGCCGCTACCTCGCCGTGCTCGGCGACTGCACCGCCTGCCACACTCTGCCCGGCCAGGCACCGTTCGCCGGCGGCGTGGCCATCGACACGCCGTTCGGCAAGCTGGTGGGCGCCAACATCACACCCGATGCGGAAACCGGCCTCGGCCGCTGGAGCTTCGAGGACTTCCAGGCGGTGATGTCCACCGGCCACGGGCGCAACGGCAAGCGCCTCTACGGGGCCATGCCCTACACCGCCTACACCAAGGTGCGCCGCGAGGACAACCTGGCGCTCTGGGCCTACCTGCAGACCCTGGAACCGGTGCACAACCCGGTGGAAACCAACCAGTTGCCCTTCCCCTTCAGCGTGCGTACCAGCCTGATCGGCTGGAACTGGCTGAACTTCACCCAGGGCGAATTCGTCCCCTCGCCAGACAAGACGCCGCAGTGGAACCGCGGTGCGTATCTTGTGCAGGGCCTCGGTCACTGCGGCACCTGCCATACGCCGAAGAACCTCCTGGGCGGCGACGACAACGATCGTTTCCTCGCCGGCGCCAACCTGCAGGGCTGGGTCGCCCCGGATATCACCGCCAATCCCCACAGCGGCATCGGCCAATGGAGCACCGAAGACCTCGTGCAGTACCTGAAGACAGGCGCCAATCGCTTCGACATCGCCTCTGGCCCCATGGCCGAAGCGGTGGAGAACTCCACCCAGCACTGGAGCGATGACGACCTGCTGGCCGTGGCGGTGTACCTCAAGGATGGCGCCGCGGCGAAGGCCGCACCGACACCGGTGGCGGCGAACGACGCCGCGATGGTGGCGGGCAAGGCGATCTACGCCGACCGCTGCTCCGCCTGCCATGTGAGCAACGGCGAAGGTGTGAAGAGCCTGTTCCCGACGCTGGCCGCCGCACCGCTGGTCAACAACGACGACCCGACCTCGCTGATCCGCGTGGTACTGGCCGGCAGCCGGGCCGGTGGCACCGATGCAGCCCCCACGTCACCGGCCATGCCCGCGTTCGCCTGGAACCTCGACGACCAGAACGTCGCCAACGTACTGACCTACGTGCGCAACACCTGGGGCAACGCGGCGGCGCCGGTCACCGCCAGCCAGGTGGCGGACCTGCGCAAGGAACTGGCCCAGTAAGGTGCGGCAAGACGCCGGAGCGGACGCTGTCCGCTCCGGCGAGTCCCGCTCTCCCGGTTTCTGCAGGAGCGGGCCCGCGAACCCCTCCCCGGCTTCGCGCTGCCCGGCGCTCCCCCGCCCCTGCGAACGCCCGGCGCGCGGGCGTGGTGATCACTTCAGGCGACGCTCGGCGGCGATCTCCGGCAGGTCGGTGCGGCGCAGGTAGGTGAGCAGCGCCTCATTGAGGTTCAGGCGGTCGTGGATGTTCTGTTCGGCGAGGATCTCCAGGCACTCGCGGCTCAGGGTCATCACCGCGCCGTGCTTCGGTGCCCAGACGAACTCGCAGGCCGGGCGGATACTGTCCTCGGCCACGTCCATGCCGAAGGAGTCTTCGCTGAAGCGCACGATGTACTTGCCGGTCTTGAGGTTGAAACCGACGAAGCCAGACAGCCCGTCGGCGGCGTTGCAGATATCGCTGGAAGTGATGGCCATGCTGCCCCCTGGATTTGTTCTGTTTTGGATTCGCACGCAGGAGGTCCCCGCTTCTGTGAACGGGTGAACCTTGAATTCTGACAGTGTTGCCGGCGCCTGCTCAGGGGCCGGTTGTCGCACCCGGCGCTGTTGCCTGGGCAACAGTGGGCCAGCAGCGTTGCGCCCGACGGAACAGCCGCTGCTGTCCCGCCCATTCGCCAAGTTCCTGATCCGCCGGGAATTCCCTCCCATGGCACGGCTTTCGCTCTGGACCCCCTGCGGCACCTTCGCCGCTGTGCAGCCCCGAGGAGCCCGAGCCATGAGCCAGCAACCGATCCGTTTCGCCTACTGGGTCCCCAACGTCAGTGGCGGCCTGGTGGTCAGCAAGATCGAGCAACGCACCCACTGGGACATCGATTACAACCGCCAGCTTGCGCGCATCGCCGAAGACGCGGGGTTCGACTACGCACTGACGCAGATCCGTTTCACTGCCGGCTACGGTGCCGAGTACCAGCACGAATCCGTGGCCTTCAGCCACGCGCTGCTGGGCGCCACCGAAAAGCTCAAGGTGATTGCCGCCATCCTCCCCGGCCCCTGGACGCCCGCACTGGCGGCCAAGCAACTGGCGACCATCGACCAGCTCACCGGCGGGCGCATCGCAGTGAACATCGTCAGCGGCTGGTTCAAGGGCGAGTTCCAGGCCATCGGCGAACCCTGGCTGGAGCACGACGAGCGCTACCGTCGCTCGGAGGAATTCATCCGCGCCCTGAAAGGCATCTGGACCCAGGATGACTTCAGCTTCCACGGCGACTTCTACCGTTTCCACGACTACAACCTGAAACCCAAGCCGCTGCAGCGCCCCCACCCGGAAATCTTCCAGGGCGGCAGCTCGCGGGCCGCACGCGACATGGCATCGCGGGTGTCCGACTGGTACTTCACCAACGGCAACAGCGTCGAGGGCATCAAGGCGCAGGTGGACGATATCCGTGAAAAGGCGGCGGCCAACGGGCACTCGGTGAAGGTCGGGGTGAATGCCTTCGTCATCGCCCGCGACACCGAAGAGGAAGCCCGCGCGGTGCTCGCCGAGATCATCGACAAGGCCGATCCGGAAGCGGTGAACGCCTTCGGTCATGCCGCGAAACAGGCCGGAGCCGCCTCGCCGGAAGGCGAAGGCAACTGGGCCAGGTCCAGCTTCGAGGACCTGGTGCAGTACAACGACGGTTTCAAGACCAACCTGATCGGTACGCCGCAGCAGATCGCCGAGCGCATCGTCGCGCTCAAGGCGGTGGGCGTGGACCTGCTGCTGACGGGCTTCCTGCACTTCCAGGAAGACGTGCGCTACTTCGGCGAGAAGGTGCTGCCACTGGTGCGTGAGCTGGAGCAGAAGAAGGCGCGGCAGACCGAGGCGGCCTGACTCCGGCGTTTCCCCGTAGGAGCGGGCCATGCCCGCGATCGCGCGCATGGCGCGCTCCTACAGGGAGCGTTGCTCAGGCGCCCTGCGTCAGGTGTCGGGCAATCGCGGAACGCAGCGGCGGCAGGTTCTGCGCCAGGCGCAGGCCGGCGTTGCGCAGCAGGCGCACCGGCGGGCGCGGGTCGGTGTACATGCCGACGATCAGGCGGGTGGCCTGGTACAACGGCCAGGTCGCCAGGCGATGTGCCATGGCATAACGGCGCAGCGGCCAGGTGCCGCCAATGTCGCCGCCACGACGATGGGTCGCGAGAATTTCGTTGGCCAGCCGACGCTGGCTCTGCAGGCCGAAGTTGAAACCATGCGCGGTGACCGGATGCATGCCGACGGCGGCATCGCCGATCAGTGCGCTGCGCGGGCCGACGAAGCGATCCGAGTACACGCCCACCAGCGGGTAGCTGTGGCGCGGGCCGAGCAGTTGCATGCCGCCCAGGCGCCGGTCGAAACGGCGCTCCATCTCATGGGCGAAGGCCCCTTCGTCGAGTTCCAGCAACGGCGCCATCTCGCGCTGCGGCAGGGTCAGCACCACCGAAGAGCGGTCGCCATTGATCGGCAGCAGCGCCAGGGTCTGGCCGTAGCCGAACCACTCCCAGGCGACGTTGTGGTGTGGTTTCTCGTGGGCCATGCGGCAGACCATCATGGTCTTGCCGAAGTCTTCCATGTGCGCGCCGATGCCGAGCATGCGGCGGGTCTCGGAGAAGCGGCTGTCGGCCGCCACCAGCAGGCGCGCGTGGACACGGCTGTCGTCGTCCAGGGTCAGCGACACACCGTCCTGCTGCACCTGCAACGTGCGCAGGGCACGACCACAGACGAGCGAGACATCCGCGCACTCATGCACCGCGTCGAAGGCGACACGACGGATCATCTGGTTGGACACGAAATAGCCCAGTTGCTCCGCGCCGGCGTGCTCGGCCTCGATGCGCAGGGTGAACAGCGACGGGCCATTGAGCACCTGGGCATCACGCAGCGGCGAGACCTCCTCGGGGTCGATCCGCGACCACATCCCCAGGCGCTGCAGCTCGGCGCGGGAGGCGTGGGTCAGGGCGATCTCCCGGCCGTCCTCGGCAGGCTCGGACACGGCGGCCAGCGGCTGGCGGTCGATCAGCAGGATCGACAGGCCATTGCCCGACAGCGAGCGGGCCAGGCAAAGCCCGGCGGGGCCGGCGCCGACGATGGCGATGTCCACGTGCATGGGTGACTCCTTTCGCGAGGATGGGCGGTCCCGGAGTCTAGGCTGGCCACTGGCCGGTTTTCTTGCCGTGGATCAGTGGCCTGCGGCGAATACCTCCAAATAGGCGGGCCTGAACGGCAAAGACCTAGATCGACAGCCGCACGCCCCGCTGCGGATCGATCACCGTCGCGCCCCGGCGCTTGTTCACCACCAGCTCGCCAATCTCGATCAGCCGCGTGCGCGTGACGTTGCGGCTCAGGCCGAGCAGGTTGGCAGTGTGCACCTGGTTGCAGTGACAGAAACGATAGGCCGCGCGCAGCAAGGCGTCTTCCACCCGCGCGTGCAGGTTGCCGCCCTGCTCCTCGAACAGCCGCTGGAACGCCTGCTGGAGCATCTGCTCGGCACCGAGGGACTCCAGCCGTGGCTCCTCGCTGCGTTCGATGCGCAGGTTGGACAGGTGCAGGTCCTCGGCCCGCACCATGCCGTCACGGCAGATCAGCAGCGTATGGTGGATGACGTTTTCCAGCTCGCGGATGTTCCCCGGCCACGAATAGCTGCGCAGCTTCTGCGCGGCCTCGGCGCTCAGCTGGCTCTGCCCGTAGCCCAGGCGCCGGCTGTACTCGGCGATGAAGTGACGGGTCAGCGGGAGGATGTCGCCGGGCCGCTCGCGAAGCGGCGACAGCTCCAGGCTGACGACGTTGAGTCGGTAGTACAGGTCCTCGCGGAAATGCCCGGCGTTGATCGCCTTCTCCAGCTGTACGTTGGTGGCCGCCAGCACCCGCACATTGATCGGAATGCTCTTGCGCGAGCCCAGGCGCACCACTTCGCGCTCCTGCAGCACGCGCAGCAGCTTGACCTGGATCGGCATCGGCAGGTCGCCGATCTCGTCGAGGAACAGCGTGCCGCCGTCGGCCTCCTCGAACCAGCCGGCCTTGGCCGCCAGCGCACCGGTAAAGGCGCCCTTCTCGTGACCGAACAGCTCGGCCTCCACCAGGGATTCGGAGA
Source organism: Pseudomonas sp. BB438 (assembly GCF_057180225.1). Classification (NCBI taxonomy): domain Bacteria; kingdom Pseudomonadati; phylum Pseudomonadota; class Gammaproteobacteria; order Pseudomonadales; family Pseudomonadaceae; genus Pseudomonas; species Pseudomonas sp. BB438. The sequence goes on along the minus strand of NZ_CM170001.1, from coordinate 2,783,806 downwards.
AGGCCCCGCAGTTCACCGCCACGAACGGCCCGCTGCGTCGTGCGCTGAGGTTGTGGATGTGCCGCGCCACCAGCTCCTTGCCGGTGCCGGTCTCGCCGATGATCAGCACGCTGGCCTCGCTGGGAGCCACCTGCTGCAGATGGTCGAGCAATGCCTGGGACTTCGGGTCTTCGAAGACCTGGGCCGTGGCGCGGATGGAGGTGGCCAGTGCGGGGGATTTGGGCAGGGTCAGCAGACCCTCGGGAGTGGTCGCATTCATGAGTAGAAAGTCGGTTGCGGCAGTTGCTGATTCAGCGCCCAGTCGCCCAGCTCGCGGATCTTGTAGTCCACCGGGTCGTGCAGGGTCTGGGTGCGCAGGTTGCGCCAGTAGCGGTCGATGCGCAGCGCGGCATGGGTGGAGCGCGCACCGGTGACCTCGAACAGGCGATTGCAGATTTCCAGGCCGTTGCGGGTGGCCGCGACCTTCGCGGTGGCGATGGCCACGGCCAGCCGGCCGCGCTCCTCGGCGTCCAGCGTCGCACCTTTGCTCCAGGCCTGGTCGAGCAGTTCGGCGGCGCGGCGCACCAGCAGGCGGGTGCTTTCCAGGCCGACCCAGAATTCGCCGTAGTGTGCGAGCACATAGGGGTCCTCGCCGACCGTCGGGACGCTGGCGCGGAACCATGGGCGGGCTTCCTTGAGCGTGTACTGACGCGCCTCCTCGAACGCGCCTTCGGCGATCCCGAGGAATACGTGGCTGAAGATCAGCTGGGCGATCAGCGGCCGCAGGCAGGCGAACGGCGTGCTCAGCGGGCCCGGGTCGAGCAGCAGCTCGCTTTCCTCCACTCGCACGCGCTCGAAAGTGGCGCTGCCGCTGTCGGTCTGGCGCTGGCCCATGTTGTCCCAGTCGTGGGCCAGGCTGATGCCGCTGCGCGCCGTGGGAATGGCCGCGATCAGCAGCTTGCCACCTTCGCCGTCCAGCGCCGAGGCAATGAGCATTTCCGAATCCAGCGCACCGGAGCAGAAGCTCTTGCGTCCGGAGAACTCGCGCCAGCCGGAAAAGCTGCGCGACACGGTGCGGGTATCCAGGGGGTTGAGTGCATTGCCCCAGAACCATTGGTTGCGCGCGGTCAGCTCGAACCACGGCTGCCACTGCTCGGGGCGGGAGAACAGGCGCACGGTCGCCAGCATCAGGTGCTGGAAGCCGAACACGTGGGCGATGGAGCTGTCGACCACGGCGAACTGGCGGACGATATCCAGCGTGGTGCTCCAGTCGGCGCCCAGGCCGCCGTATTCGGTGGGGATGATCAGCGACAGCAGGCCGCTCTGGCGCAGCGCATCGCGCTCGGCCTTCGGCGTGCCGCCACGGATGTCGCGCTCGGCGGCGGTTTCGGCGAAACCGGCGGCCAGGCGCTGGGCAATTTGCCGGGGAGCCGGTGCGAGCTGCCCGGATGTCTGTGCGTCGAGCCGCGTCTTGGCGTTCACGCTCTCTTCCTCTTGAGTCGATTCAGGGCGCGCCGGGCCCCTGCCCGGCGCGTCGGTGGGCAGGATCAGCCGGCCTTGCGGCCGGGCAGCACATCGTTGGCGATCATCTCGCCGAACGGCCCGGTGAGGTTGGTCACGCCGCGGCCGGCCAGGCTCGCATAAGGCTCCGGCAGCAGCGGGAAGACCAGCTCGGCGAATCGGTAAGCCTCTTCCAGGTGCGGGTAGCCGGAGAAGATGAAGCTGTCGATCCCCAGGTCCGCATACTCCTTGATGCGCTCGGCAACCTGCTGCGGGTCGCCCACCAGCGCAGTACCGGCGCCGCCACGGACCAGGCCAACACCGGCCCAGAGGTTGGGGTAGATCTCCAGCTGGTCACGACGCCCGCCGTGCAAAGCAGCCATGCGCCGTTGGCCTTCAGAGTCGAAGCGGGAAAAGGATTTCTGCGCGTTGGCGATGGTCTCGTCAGAGATGTTGGCGATCAGCCTGTCGGCAGCCTTCCAGGCTTCCTCGGCGGTCTCGCGGACGATCACGTGCAGGCGGATGCCGAACTTCACGCTGCGGCCCTGCTTCGCGGCCTTCTCGCGCACGTCGGCGATTTTCTGCGCGACCGCTTGCGGCGGCTCGCCCCAGGTCAGGTAGACGTCCACCTGCTCGGCGGCCAGGTCGTGGGCCTCGGCCGAGGAGCCGCCAAAGTACAGCGGCGGATAGGGCTTCTGGATCGGCGGATAGAGCGCCTTGGCGTTCTCCACCTGCAGGTGCTTGCCGGCGAAGTCCACGGACTCGCCCTGCAGCACGCGGCGCCAGATACGCAGGAATTCGTCGGTGACTTCGTAGCGCTCGGCATGGCTCAGGTGGATACCATCGCCACGGTTTTCATCCGGGTCGCCGCCGGTGACCACGTTGATCAGCAGGCGTCCGCCGGAGAGGCGATCCAGGGTCGCCGCCATGCGCGCGGACACCGTCGGCGAGATGATCCCCGGACGAATCGCCACCAGGTAACGCAGGCGCTCGGTGAGCGGCGCCAGGGCCGAGGCGACCACCCACGAGTCCTCGCAGGAGCGACCGGTGGGAATCAGCACGCCGTAGTAGCCGAGTGAGTCGGCGGCCTGGGCGATCTGCTTGAGATACGGCAGCGATACCGGGCGCGCGCCCTCGCTGGTGCCGAGGAAGTGACCGTCGCCATGGGTGGGCAGGAACCAGAACACGTTCATCGATAGCTCCTCAGGCGGTCTTGCGCAGTTGCGGACGAACGAACAGCGGCGCGGCGCGCTCGGCGGCCAGCTGGATGCGGGCGCGCAAGGTGTCGCTGGTGATCTGGTAGTTGGCGAAATCCGCCTCGCTGGCGTACACGCCAATCGGCAGCGTGATCGACTGGAAGAAGCTGAACAGCGGGCGCAGCTGGTGGTCGAGGACCAGCGCATGGCGCTCGCTGCCGCCGGTGGCCGCAAGCAGCACCGGGGTGTCGATCAGGGCGTTCATGTCCACCAGGTCGAACAGGTGCTTGAGCAGGCCCGGATAGGAACCGCGGTAGACCGGTGAAGCGACGACCAGCAGGTCGGCGGTCTCGATCTCGCGCAGGGTGGCTTCCAGCTCGGCGGAGAGTTCCTGGCGGGACAGTGCTGCGCCCAGCGGGCGGGCGATATCGGCCAGTTCGATCACCTGGGTCTGTACGGGGAGTTGCTCGCCGAGGGCGTCCAATACGGCCTGGGTGAGCACCAGGGTGCGCGAGGGGCGATAGGTGCCGCCGGAGACGGCGACCACTTTGATGGGGCTGGTCATGGGTTTTCCCTGTTGACTGTTGCGCTAGGTACAGAGGCCTTCAGCAAGGGCCGTACCAACCCCCGAAAGGGCCGCAACAGCAGGGAAATGTACGATTTGAGGGCACTTCAGCCGTTTTTACCGGCGCTTCATGTCACCCAGGCAACAGCACTGCTGATCGACTGTTGCCAGAGCAACACCCTGACATCAACTCACCGCCACTTCGCGCAGGCCGTGGGAGATGTTCAGGCCCGCCAGTTCGTCGAGGTACTCCTGCTTGCTCAACAAGCCGACGCAGGCGGTCGCGCCACGCTGGCGCAACTGGCCGGCGGCAAGCTTGCGCGCCAGCGCCACGGCCGCCATGCAGGGGATATTCGGGCCATGGTCCTGGTGCGCAAGGATTTCCCAGCACAACGCCAGGGGCTTGCCCTCAGCATCCAGGCCCTGCAGGTGGACGAACATGCCGCTGCGCCCATCGCCCAGCGGCTCCATGGCCACCGCCATGCGGTGCAGACCGGCTCCCAGCCGCGCGGCATCCTTCACCAGTCCGGCGCGCACAAGCCAGGACAGCCCCCAGGTACCGAGCTGGGTGAGTCGCAGACCCAGGCCAGCGGAAAAGCGCACGTCCTGCACACCGGGATAACGTTGCGGGAACAGGTCGAGGTCCGGCACGTCGCAGTGAGCCAGCCAGCGTTGCCCGAGCGGTGCTGGAAAACGGTGGCGATTCAGCCCCTGCCAGCCATGCACGTTCTGCCAACGCCCCTGGCGCCACTGGCGCAGCGGCTTGCCGCAGTAGCCCAGTACCGCGGAGACCGTGGCCTGGCCAGGAATCTTCGCCGAGGAACTGATGCCATGGTGGATGCTGTCCAGGCGCTGGAAGCGCGGCAGCAGTTCGTCGATCACCGCGGCGGCCAGCGCGGGGACCGAGCTGGCGCCGCTGCACACCAGCACGCCGGCGCTGCGCGCAGCGCGGTCGAGTTCCTGGATGCCACAGACGAACTGGCGGGCGTCGGCCAGGTCGACGTAATGCGCGCGGGCCCCGATGGCGGCACGGGCAACGCGGTAGTCCTGGCCCTGGAACGGGCCGGCGGTGGAGATCACCATATCCACCTTCAGCTCGTTGAGGCGACCGGCCAATGTCGGCTGGTTCATGTCCAGGCACACCGGCTCGCCCCCCACCTGCGCGGCCAGTTCAGTGGCGCGGCGCTGGTCTCGCCCGCCCACCAGCACGCGGATGCCATCGATGCCGCTCAGGCGCCGCACGATCAGGCTGCCGAAGTTGCCGTAACCGCCCAGCACCAGTACACGAAAATTCCGTTCCATTCCCACTGACCCTGTTGCTCCCTGACTGCTGCTGGCCATGCCAGCTCCTTCATCCCGGCTTTGCACCCTCGTGGCGGGGCAAACTGTCGTCCAACGGCCACCAGCTGGCACGGGACGCCACGTAGTAATGCGCTTCGAGCTTTGTCCGCACGGGCTCGTCCAGGGTTCCCGCACGCACCCGCAACATGTCCGGCAGTGCATCGCGGGCGCTGTAGATCGGCGAGCCGCAGGTTCGGCAGAACATCCGCTTCTTGCCAGGCGTGGCGCGGTATTCAGCCAGCTCGGAGGCGCCACTGAGCAGGTGGAATGCCGAGCGCTCCACCGGAACATTGGTGGCGAACGGCCCCCCCTGCGCCTTGCGACACTGGCTGCAATGGCAGACCTGGATCGGCGCCAGCTCGCCGCTGATTTCGTAGCGCACCGCACCGCACAGACAACCGCCCGACTGCATGCCCTGCTCTCCCGCCCGGGTTCACGAAGCGAAGGAGTCTAGAACAGCCTTGCCGACCAATACCACCGTGCGCAGGGATGGTTTTCAGACTTCTGCGCCCCAGCCCAGCGGATACAGCAGTTCTTCCTTGTAGCCGGCCCACACCCGCACCGCCGCCGGAAAGCTCGCATCCAGCGCGGCGTCACCGCTGTCGACCAGCAGGGGCCGACCGTCGAGGGTGCCCAGCTTGCGCTTGGTGGCGATCACCCTCAGGCGTTCGATGCCGATGGCGCGCAGCACGCGCGGGCTGATCTGCTGGTTGCCGCGACCGAGGATATGCCCCTGCCCGCCAATGGCAGTCACCAGCAGGAAGGCCGGGTGCCCGTCCACCAGATCGAACAGCTGCGCCTCGGTGACGTCGCGGGCGATCACCTCGCCGTTCTCGATCACGTCCACGCCCAATAGCGTGGTGTCCAGGTGCAGGTCGGCGGCCAGCCCATGCAGCGTCGAACCGGGCCCGAAGACATAGCGCACGTCGTCCTCCCAGCTGTCTTCCAGCCAGGCGGCGAGGTCAGCCAGCACCAGCTCCTCGGTTTCCATGCCGGCCTGCTTCACGTGCTGCATGAAGTGGCCTTCCTCGGGCACCGTCAATTCGGCGTACCAGCGCGCGGCAACGCGCCCCTCGCGCAGGGCGGCTTCGTCGAGGTCGCGGACTTCGCCCTGGGTCAGGCGCACCAGGCCGCCATCCACCAGGCGCCGCGCCAGTTCTCCGGCAGCGCGTGGACTGATCGCGTACACCCCGGAATGGATCTTCACCCCGGCAGGAATGCCGAGCACCGGCTGACCTTCGCGGGCCACCTCGGCCACGTCGCGCGCGGTGCCATCACCACCGGCGAAGAGGATCAGCGCCACGCCGGCTTCCTGCAGCGCCTGCACGGCATGACGGGTGTCCGTCGCGCTGCTCTGCTCATTCTCGAGCGTGCCCACCAGGCGATGGACAAACCCCATGTCCGCCAGCAGGTCGGCGCCCATCGCGCCGGGGAAGGTGAGGAACTCCAGGCGATCACGGACCGGCGTCAGGTGCTCCAGGGCGACACGCGTACGCTCGGCCGCCCGCGGCTCGGCACCGCGCGCCAGGGCCAGCTCGGCCACCCCGTCGCTGCCCTTGAGTGCGGTCGGGCCGCCAATACCGGCCAGCGGATTGATGATCAGCCCTATGCGAATCCTGTCCATACTCAACCTCGAGGGAAACTTCTTCGAACCCCTGGCGCAACGCCGGGTCGGACCAGGGAAGCGGTAACTCCACCCACTATAACGACAAGCGGACAACCGGGGACCTCGCGATTGGCACGCAATCTGCGAGGCCTTCAATCGTCTGTCTTCGGTGACGAGTCCTTGGCGCTGCCAGCGGCAACTTCTGTCACCGGGGTTTCATCTGATCTGCCTAGACTGCAATGCACTGATGTAGAGGAGATTGGCCATGAGCCTGCAAACCCACCGTGAATCCACTCCCCGCCCCACCCCGCGTCATCCGCAGCAGCCGGTCGGCGGTTCGATCATCGATGCCCAGGGCCGTGAAGTCCCGATCACAGAAGACATGATCCAGCGCGCCTGCCAGGAGCTGGACAAGACCTGCGAGCCACCGCGCCGCTGAGTCTCCCGGTGCGGCGGCTCGTCCGCCCTACTCCCCGACCCGGTTGGCGCCCAACGCGGTCAGCAGGCTTTCCAGGCGTGGCGATTCGCCCTGGATGTCTACCCACAGCCCGGTGATTTCCCGGCGCGGCGGGTAGTGCTTGCGCAGCGCGTCGAAGGCCGCCCGCCGGGTCTGGGTGTCTCCGATCAGGCTACGGCGGAAGTTGGCGTCATCGCTGCGCGGGTCGTACACCGCCCGGCAGAGCATCGCCAATGCCCAGTCCGGGTCGCATTCTTCCTTCAGGCTCAATTCGGCCAGCCATTGCGCAGGCAGCAGGTCGTCGAGATCGACGGTCGGTGCGCACTGCTGCCAGGCACAGAACGCCTCGTAGATCTGTGCCGTGCCGCGCAGCTTGCCGTCCAGGCTGTAGCCGGCGATGTGCGGGGTGGCGATGCGGCAGCGATGGGCCAATTGCACATTCACTTCCGGTTCGCCTTCCCAGACATCCAGCGCCACGTCGATATCCGCGCCGGACTCCAGGTGGATGCGCAGCGCCGTGTTATCGACCACGCCCCCCCGGCTGGCGTTGATCAGCCAGGTACCAGGACGCAACGCCTTCAGGCGCGCGGCGTCGATCAGGTGGCGCGTCGGGTGCTCGCCCTCGCGGGTCAGCGGCGTGTGCAGGCTGATCACGTCGCACTCGCGCAGTACCTCTTCCAGGCTGCGGAAATCACCGCCCTCGGCGGCGGCGCGCGGCGGGTCGCAGACGCGCACGTCCCAGCCCAGTCCGCGTAGTACATCCACCAGGCGACCGCCCACCTGCCCTGCACCAATCACGCCATAACGGCGCTCGGACAGCTTGACGCCGTGCACCTCGGCCAGCGCCAGCAGGCTGCCCAATACCCAGTCCACCACACCGCGCGCGTTACACCCCGGCGCACTGGACCAGGCGATGCCAGCCTCGGCGAAGTAGTCGAGATCCAGGTGATCGGTGCCGATGGTGCAGGTGCCGACGAATTTCACCTGGCTGCCCTGGAGCAGCTCGCGGCTGACGTCGGTCACCGAGCGCACCAGCAGTACATCGGCGTCACCCAGGGCGCCTCGGTCGATGCCGCGCCCGGGCAGGCGGCGGATATCGCCATGGGCGCCGAAGAAGGCTTCGACCAGAGGGATGTTTTCATCGGCAAGGATACGCATGGGCTGACTCCATAAATCGGCACCGGCTACTTTACCAGTGCCGCTGCGCGCGGTCCCGCGCAACGCATGCCGGGCTTTGCTGACCGGGTGGACAGCCCTTAAACTGGCCGGCTTCCCGTTCATTTCTTCTGCCAAGGAAAGCCGTGACCAGCCTCACCCAGCCCGTCTCCCGCGGACGGCGCACCGCCACCGAACTCAAGGAACTGCTGACCCTCGCAGCGCCCATCATGATTGCCCAGCTGGCGACCACCGCCATGGGCTTCGTCGACGCGGTGATGGCCGGCAGCGTGGGGCCGCGCGACCTGGCCGCGGTGGCGCTGGGCAACTCGATCTGGATTCCGATCTTCCTGCTGATGACCGGCACCCTGCTCGCCACCACCGCCAAGGTGGCCCAGCGTTATGGCGCGGGCGACCAGGCCGGCACCGGCCCGCTGGTGCGCCAGGCACTGTGGCTGGCGCTGCTGGTCGGCCCGCTGGCCGGAGCGACGCTGTGGCTGCTGTCCGAGCCGGTGTTACGGGCAATGAAGGTCGAGGAAGCGCTCATCGCGCCCAGCTGCTTCTACCTGCGCGGCATCGCCTGCGGCCTACCGGCGGTGGCGCTGTACCACGTGCTGCGCTGCTTCAGCGACGGCCTGGGACGCACCCGGCCAAGCATGGTGCTGGGCATCTGCGGGCTGATGCTGAACATCCCGATCAACTACGTGCTGATCTACGGCCACCTCGGCTTCCCGGCGCTGGGCGGCCCCGGCTGCGGCTGGGCGACCGGCTCGGTGATGTGGTTCATGCTGCTGGGCATGCTCGCCTGGGTGAACGGGGCCAAGGTGTACAAGCCGAGCCAGCTGTTCAGTCACTGGGAACTGCCAAAGCCGAAGGTGATCGGCAGCCTGGTGGCGGTCGGCCTGCCCATCGGCATTGCGGTGTTCGCCGAATCCAGCATCTTCTCGGTGATCGCCCTGCTGATCGGCGAACTCGGCGAGAAGGTGGTGGCGGGCCACCAGGTAGCGCTGAACTTCAGCGCGCTGGTGTTCATGATCCCCTACTCGCTGGCCATGGCCGTGACCGTGCGCGTGGGCCAGTCCCTGGGCGCCGGCGCGCCGCGCGATGCGCGCTTCGCCGCAGGCGTCGGCATGGGCGCGGCATTGGCGTATGCCTGCATTTCCGCCAGCGGCATGCTGCTGATGCGCGAACACATCGCCGGGCTCTATACCCAGGACCCGGACGTCCTGGCGCTGGCCGCCACGCTGCTGGTGTTCTCGGCGCTGTTCCAGTTCTCCGACGCGGTGCAGGTCACCGCTGCCGGCGCCCTGCGTGGCTACCAGGACACCCGCGCGACCATGATCATGACCCTGTTCGCCTACTGGGGCATCGGCCTGCCGGTCGGCTACAGCCTCGGCCTCGCTCACTGGCTGCAGGAGCCCACCGGCCCGCGCGGCCTGTGGGAAGGCCTGATCGTCGGCCTGACCTGCGCCGCGGTGATGCTGTGCATCCGCCTGTCGCGCAGTGCCAAGCGACAGATCGTGCTGAAGGAAATGCGGGTAGCCGGATAACGGTCCCGGAAAACGCAAAAAGCCGCCCAGGGGCGGCTTTTTACTGTGCGGTCGATATCAGTCTGCGACCAGCGCCGGCTTCGGCCGGCTGCTGAGCGTCGTGCCCACCGAAGCGACAATGATCGCGCCGATGGCGATCCACTGGTGCGACGTCAGTTGCTCACCCAGGAAGAACAGCCCGGACAGCGCACCGAACGCCGGTTCGATGCTCATCAGGGTACCGAAGGTGCGCGCCGGCAGGCGGGTCAGCGCGACCATTTCCAGGGTGTAGGGCAAGGCACTGGAAAGGATCGCCACGCCCAGCAGCGCCGGGAACAGGCTGACATCGAACAGCGCCATGCCACTGTGCGCAAGACCGATCGGCGCCACGCAGATCGCCGCGATGCTGATGCCCAGCGCCGCACCCTGGGCGCCCAGGTCGTTGCCGGCGCGCTGGCCGAAGATGATGTAGAGCCCCCAGCAGACACCCGCCCCCAGCGCCAGCGCGGCGCCTTTCGGGTCGATGCCATGGCCGAAGTCCGCGATGGGTAGCAACAGGCCGAGGCCAACCACGGCGATGGCGATCCAGAGGAAGTCGATGGGCTTGCGCGAATAGAACAGTGCCACCGCCAGCGGCCCGGTGAACTCCAGCGCCACGGCGACGCCCAGCGGAATGGTCTGCAGCGCCATGTAGAAGGTCAGGTTCATCAGACCGAGGGTCACGCCATAGATGAACAACGGCTTGAGTGGCTTGCCGCGCAGCGAGGTGCGCCACGGGCGAAGGATCGCCAGCAGGAGGATGGCCGCGAAGATCAGGCGCATGGACGTCACGCCCTCGGCGCCGAGCACCGGGAACAGGCTCTTGGCGACCGATGCACCGGTCTGGATCGAGGCCATGGACACGATCAGGATGAGGATGGGGAAGACAGTGGAAATAAAGCGAGAGCGAGGCATGATGCGGACCTGAACAGGCGTTGCAACGGTTGGGATTTCTTGGTTGACTGTTATGCGCAACATAATGCGCAAAAAGGCCCGAATGAGCAATATACTGCCCACTCCTCCCGAACGCCCCAGCGTGCTGGTGCACGTTGCCGATAACGTGAAAACGCACCGCCGCAGCGCCGGCTTGAGCCAGGACGCGCTGGCCAAGGCCTCGGGCGTCAGTCGACGGATGCTCGTCGGCATCGAGAGCGGCGACACCAATGTCAGCCTCGCCACCCTCGACCGCATCGCCGCTGCCTTGAACGTCACCTTCGCCGACCTGGTTCGGCCGCCGTCCACCGACGGCCTGACCCGCGTCGATGCCGTCGCCTGGGGCGGCGAGCAGGCCGACAGCCGCGGCACCCTCCTCGCCAGTACCCCGGCCACGCGCCAGGCCGAACTCTGGCACTGGACGCTCGCCCCCGGTGATCGCTACAACGCGGAACCAGACGCCGAAGGCTGGTATGACATGGCCTACGTGATCGAAGGCCGGTTGACCATCGTCCTCGCCGAGGAAACGCTGGAGGTCGACGCCGGTGGCTTCCACGTGTTCAAGAGCAACCAGCCGTTTTCCTACCAGAACCACGGGAATGTGCTGGTACGGTTCGTCCGCAACGTCGTGAACTGAGCCCCGGCGCCGGGGCTCTCAAGGTCGGCTCAGAGCTTCTTCCCACCCAGCAGGAAGTGTGACAGGGCAGGAATCAGGATCAGTGCGCCAAGCATGTTCCAGAGGAACATGAAGGTCAGCAGGATGCCCATGTCCGCCTGGAACTTGATCGGCGACCACGCCCAGGTAATGACGCCGGCCGCCAGGGTCACGCCGACCAGTGCGACGACCTTGCCGGTGAACGCCACGGCCTGCTGGTAGGCCACCGACAGCGGCAACCCGGCGCGCTGCATCTGCAACTGCACGCTGAGCAGGTACAACGCGTAGTCCACGCCAATCCCCACTCCCAGGGCGATCACCGGCAGCGTGGCGACCTTCACGCCGATGCCCATCATCACCATCAGCGCTTCGCAGAGGATCGAGGTGAGCACCAGCGGCAGCAGCGCCACCAGGGTAGCGCGCCAGCTGCGGAAGGTGATCAGGCAGAAGATGCCCACCGCGGCGTAGACGTAGAGCAGCATGCGGTGGTTGGCCTCGCGCACCACGCGATTGGTCGCCGCCTCGATCCCGGCGCTGCCGGCAGCCAGCAGGAACTGGCGGTCCGGCGTGCTGTTGGCGCGGGCGAAGTTCTCGGCGATGCCGGCCACGTCGTCGAGGGTCTGCGCCTTGTGGTCCTTGAGGAAGGCGATCACCGGCATCAGCGAGCATTCGGTGTTGAACAGCTCCGGAGTGTTCACCGAGGCCTGCTGGGCGGCGTAGTTGAGCACGTCCTGGTTGCGCTGCAGGCTGGCGAACTTGGGGTTGCCCTCGTAGGTGCCGGCGGTGATCTGCCGGACCGCGTTGACCAGCGAGGTGGTGGCCTGCACGCCTTCGTGCTGTTGCAGCGCCCAGCCGAGGCGATCAGCGAGGACCAGCGTGCGGTAGTTCAGGCAGCCTTCGGGGGCGGTCTTCACCATCACCGCGAACAGGTCGCTGGAAAGCGCGTAGTGGCTGGTGATGTAGGCGTTGTCGCGGTTGTAGCGCGAATCCGCGCGCAGCTCCGGGGCCCCTGCGTCGAGGTCGCCGATCTGCAAGTGCTGGCTGATCAGCAGGCCGCCCGCCCCCAGCAGCGCCGCGACGATCAGGGCGGCGCTCGCCCAGCGGCGCTGGGTGAAGCGGTCCAGCAGGTCCCACAGCTTGCCCAGACCGGCATGCTGATCCACCTGGCGCTCCTCGCGCAGGGCACGCGCGGCGGCCTTCGGGCTGACGCCGACATAGGACAGCGCCACTGGCATCATCAGCAGCGAGGTGAAGATCAGCACCGCGACGCCGATGCTGGCGGCGATGGCCAGGTCCTGGATCACCGGGATATCGATCAGCATCAGCACCGCGAAACCCACGGCATCCGACAGCAGTGCGGTGACCCCGGCCAGGAACAGGCGGCGGAAGGTGTTGCGCGCGGCGACCTGCTTGTGGGTGCCACGGCCGATGTCCTGCATGATGCCGTTCATCTTCTGGGTGGCGTGGGACACGCCGATGGCGAAGATCAGGAACGGCACGAGGATCGAGTACGGATCCAGCGCGTAGCCCAGCCAGGCCACCAGGCCTAGCTGCCAGACCACCGCCAGCAGCGAGCAGCCGATCACCAGCAGGCTGCTGCGCAGGCAGCGGGTGTAGACGAAGATGATGACGAAGGCGGTGACCACTGCCAGGCCGAAGAACAGCATCACCCGCACCAGGCCATCGACCAGGTCACCCACCAGCTTGGCGAAACCGATCACGTGCAGGCGCACCGGGCCCTTGCCCTCCTCGCCGGCAGCGAAGGCGCGGGCGTCACCGAGGTATTCGTACTTCAGGCGCAGGTCGTCGAGGGCGCGGGAGAATTCGCGGTAGTCGATGCCCTTGCCGGTGGCCGAGTCACGGTCCAGCAGCGGCACCACCAGCATGCTGGAGCGGAAGTCGTTGCCCACCAGGCTGCCGACGATGCCGGCGCGGGCGATGTTCTCGCGCAATTGCCCGATGGCCTCGGGCTTGCCGTCGTAGCCATCGGGCATCACCGGGCCGCCCTGGAAGCCCTCTTCGGTAACCTCGGTCCAGCGCACCGCCGGCGACCACAGCGACTTCATCCAGGCACGGTCGACACCGTGGCTGAGGAACAGCTGGTCGCTGATCTGCCGCAGGCTGGAGAGGTAGCCCGGGTCGAAGATGTCGCCGCTGGGGTTCTCCACCACCACCCGCACCGAGTTGCCCAGGCCGCGCAGCGCAGCGCGGTTGTCCAGGTAATTGCGGATGTAGGGGTCGCTGTGCGGGATCATCTTCTCGAAGGCCGGGCGCATCTCCAGGCGGGTCACGGCCATGTAGCCCAGCACCAGGGTGACCAGCGCGATCAGGGCGATGAACAGCGCCCGGTGGTTGAACACCAGGCGCTCCAGCAGGTTGCCGCTGTGGGTATCAAAGTCCCGCAGTTCGCGGACTACAGGCATCTCGCCTTGCTTCAGGTCGACCATGAGGCTGTCTCTCTATCTCTTGTTCTTATGGTTCTTGAACGGGCGGAACACCGGCGCGCTCAGCGCACCGGCATCGCGTTCTCGCGTACGCCGCGGGCGCCGACCAGCAGCAGGCGGCCAGGGCCGGCCACGGCGCCGCTGACGGGCAGGCGCTCGGCGAGGTCCAGGGTTTTGAAACTCGCCCCGCTGTCATCGCTGACCAGACCCTGGCCGGCCTGGCTGAACAGGTACAGCCGGCCGTTGGCGTCGAAGCTGGCGGCGGTCAGGCTCACCGGCAGGCCGGTGTCCACGGCTGCCCAGCTCTGGCCGCCGTCGAGACTGCGGATCGCATGGCCGCGCAGGCCGTAGGCGAACACCAGGCCGGGCCGTGCGACAACGCCGAAGAAACTGCCGGCATAGGGCGACTGCAGGGCGACGAAGCGCTCCTGTTGGCTCTCCTGCTGATGTTCCAGACGCAGCAACAGGCCCTGTTCACCGACGATGAACAGGTCGTCGCCGCTGGCCGTGATGGCGGTGAGGTGCAATGCCTGCGGATTGTCGATGCGGTGGTTCCAGGGTTCCCACGTACGCCCGCCGTCGCGGGTGCGCAGGATCAGGTTGAACGCGCCGACCACGAAGCCTTCCTTCGCGTCGCGGAACCACAGGTCCAGGAACGGCTTGTCGGCGCCCTCCTCCTGCAGCCGCTTGGCCTGGTCCAGCCAGGTGGCGTTGTCCGGCTGCGGGTGGGCGGCGTAGTAGTCGAGCATCAACTGGCCGATCTGCCGGCCGTCGAGCTGGCGCTCCCAATGCTTGCCGCCGTCGGCGCTGTGCAGCACCACGCCGTCATGGCCGACCGCCCAGCCGTCCTGCGGCGTGGGGAAGTGTACGGCGGTGAGGTCGGAGCTGACCGGTACCTCGGCCTGCAGCCAACTGGTGCCGCCGTCGTCGGAATAGAGAATGTGGCCGCGCTGGCCGACGCTCACCAGGCGCTTGTCGACGCGGGTGACGGCCAGCAGCGGCACATGGCAGGGAACGGCGCTGTGAGGCGCCGGCTGGTCGAGCACGTCGACGAACTCGCCGGAGCTCTGGCCGGCATGAACGCCGCCCGCCAGGAACAAGGCGCCCAGGAACACCAGGCGCTTGAAGGGGATCTGCATGAAGCTTTCCTCGCAACAGCCGCAGCGGCCCCTGCATTCATCCGCAGGAGCCGCCGCTTCTTTCGTCAGCGAATGCCGCTACCGGCCAGCGCCTCGGGGGACCACTGGGTCTTGGCCAGCGGGTCGATGTAGCTGATGCCGCCGTACGGGCCGACGACGCCGTTGATGTTGTACGAGCCGGCAGTCAGGTCGTAGATCATGAACGGCGTGGCGTCCGGGATGCGCTTGTCGTAGCTCTGGCTGAGGAAGGCGAAGGAGCCGCGGTAGAGCTGACCACGGGCGTCGTACTGGTCGGAGGCCAGGGCCACCCAGCTGTCTTCGTCGAGGTAGAAGCGACGCTTGGCGTAGATGTGCCGCGCGCCGGACTTCAGGGTGCCCTCGACGACCCACACGCGGTGCTTCTCCCAGCGCACGTAGTCGGGCGACAGGTGATTCGGCGTGACCACCGGCTTGATGTCGCTGGCGTAAGTCAGTCGGTAGGTGTTGTAGGGCACGATCATTTCCTGCTTGCCCACCAGCTTCCAGTCGTAACGATCCAGCGCACCGTTGAAGACGAACACGTCATCGTAGGTGCCGGCGCCCGCCATGCCGGGGTTCGGCGTGTCGTAGGCGAGGTTCGGCGCCAGCTTCACACGGCGCTGGCCAGGCAGGTACTGCCAGGCGCGGCGCGGTTGCTGCAGCGGGTTGGCGGCATCCTTGAGCATCATCGCCTCGCCGGCGCGACGGGCCGGGCCGCTGTAGTACAGCTTCATCTGGTAGTAGACCTCGGAGCCTTTTACCGGCTGGTTGAGGTCTTCATACACCGGGTAGTTGATGAAGGCCTGGCCGGTGGTGGCGAGGTTGGCGCTGCCGGAGGCGTCGACGTTCCAGGAGTCGTACTTGGCCTTGATGTTCACGCCCTGGTAGCGCAGCAGGAAGTTCCACATGGCCTCGGCGCCGGTCTTCGGAATCGGGAACGGCACGCCCGGCAGTGCGCTGTCGATCGCGGTACCGCCTTCCAGCGACTGTGCAGTGACGGCGTTCTTCTTGCTGTTCTCCAGCACGGCGTCCGGCAGCGCGGCGCTGCGGTGGGTCGGGTAGACGTCGACGCGGAAGGTCGGATAGCGCTTGGCCAGCTCGACGGTAGTGGCGGACAGTTCGTTCTTGTACTGGTCGACGTTCTTGCCGTCGATCACCAGCACCGGCTTGTCGCTGGCGTACGGGTCCGGACGCATGCTGTCGCCGGCCTTGAAGCTGGCCGGGGCTGTGGTCAGGCCCCCGGCGTAGGCGGGAATCGAGCCATCGCTGCTGGCGGCCTTCTCGGCACCGACCAGGGTCAGGGTGCTGCCCAGCTGGGCGGCATCCTGCGGGGAGACGGCGGCCTGGGCCAGACCGCAGAGGGTCAGGCCGAGGGCGGTGGCGATCAGGGTGGGTTTGAAGTTCATGCTGCGTTTCTCCTGCTTCGAAATCGAAGCCTGGGGTGAAATCAGAAGGTGGCCTTCAGGGAGGCGGTGACCATGCCGCGGTCCTTCAGCAGGGGCGCAAGGCCGCCTTGCGAGGTGATCTGGCCGGGAATGCACTGGTACTGGCCGTTGGCGCCGGGGGTGTTGTTGTCGTGGCCGGTTTCGCAGGTATCGAAGGGGCCGAAGGCGTCGACGTACTTGAGGTCCAGGCGGTACTGCTGGTGGAAGTCCGCGGCGACGCCAATCGAGTAGCTGCCGGCGTCTTCGTTGCCGCCCAGTTGCACCGCGGAGTTGCCGTGCAGGCCGACGTTGTAGGCGACCGGCATGGACAGATCGACGCCGGGGAACGCCTGGTACCAGGTCGGGGTGAAGTTGGCGGACATGGCGTAGGCGTTGGTGGTGACCTTGTCGACGCCGTGGTAGCTGGAGTCGCCCTTGAAGGTCTGCTCGCCTTCGGTGACGTCGATCAGGTGCGTCAGGGTGCCTTCCACCGCCAGCGACGAGGCGTCCCATAGCGGGGTGGCGCCGAAGGTCACCAGGCCGTTGAGCACGACGTGGAAGGTCTTGCCGCGGGCAAGGCCGGTGTCGCCGTCGCTGGGCAGCTCGCCGATCAGGTTGGCACCATTGATCGCGCCGCGCTTGGCCGCCGCGTAGAGCGTCGAATTGACGGTGGTGAAGTTGCTCGCCAGCGGCATGTTCTCGCGGTAGTTCAGGTCCATGCCGACGCTCACCCCGGCGATTTCCTTCGACAGGCTGATGCCGTAGATGTCGATGTCGTCGGCGTAGGCGGTGATGTAGTTCATGCCCTGCAGACCGGCCAGGCCAGGCTTGTGCAGGTTCGGCGCGTCCACCAGTACCGCCGGGAGGGTGTCGGAGGTCTTGCGGTAGTAGAAGCCCAGTGTGCCGTCGAGCCATGCCGGGCTCCACTTGGCCATCAGGCCGAAGTCGCCGGTGTTGTCGGGCTCGCGGTCATGGCCGCGCGGGGCGCCGTAGAAGGCGTTCTGCGCCGGCAGCGGCAGCCAGAAGACATTGCCGCCGTCGTTGAGCATGTCGTAGGGGCCCATGTAGGTGCCACCTTCGGGGAAGCGCGAGTTCTCGAACTCGAGGAAGTACTGCGCGGCCAGGGTCAACTCGGGGTTGACCGTCAGCGACGCGGACAACTGGTTGCGCGGCATGAACAGCTCTTTGGCCTCGGTGCCCGGCACGTTGTACAGCTTGCCCAGGTCCAGGGCCGATTGGCCGTAGTTGATGCCGTTGGCGGCGCTGAACAGGGTCTCGCCCCAGTAGATGGTGTGGCGGCCGAGCTTGCCGCTGAGCTGCATGTCGTCGCCGATCTGGTGGCTGGCGAAGACGAAGGCATCGAGCAGCTCGCCGGACGGGCCGTTGTAGTAGCGATCGGCGAAATTGCTCAGGCCATGGGTATCGGGCTGCGCACCGCGCGGGGCGATCACCGTGCCATTGCGGCTGACCAGGTGGCCGGCGTTGCCCGCCTGGCCGGGAAACGGATTGTCGGAACCGACGTCATCGTAGGCGTGGTCGTACCAGCCGGCGGCCGACAGGCGGAAGCCCATGCTGTCGCGGTAGACGAAGTCCAGTTCGCTGAGCAGGTCGAAGCGCTGGGTCACCGGGGTGCCGGACGAGAAGTTGCGGTCACCGTCGTTGGTGTTGGCGGTGCCGGCAATCTTGCTGTTGGGCGACTCGACACGCTGCCCGTAGCTGAGCTTGACGGTGTTGTCGAAGCGGATCGAAAAGTCCGGGTTGCCGGTGTCCAGCTCGAAGGCCTGCAGCGGTTGACCGGCCATGGCGGCAAGGACTGCACTCGCCAGCAGGCAGCGTTGCAGGGGGCGGTGCGAGTTGCTCTGATGATGCATTCGTGTGCTCCGTTTCTTGTTGTGGTCGGGACGCTTTCCGGGCCCGTCCCGCAGCCCCTTTGCACATGCGCCAGGGCGCACGAGGGCCTGCCCCGGCGCGAACGCCGGAACCGGGATTGCTCTTGATGGGTGTGTCGGTGGAGTCGGTGGTCGGGTCGTCAGCTGTCCAGCATCTGGATCAGCGCCTCGGCCTCTGGCCAGTCACCGAAACCCGACGCCGGGTTGAGGTGGCCGACGCGGCCCAGTTCGACCACGCTGGCGCGCCAGTGGCGGGCCATGCGCTGGACCGCCTCGGGGCTGGCCAGTGGGTCGTTGTCACTGCAGGCCACCAGCGCCGGGAACGGCAGCGGCTCCAGCGGCAGCGGCGCCCAGCCCGTCTCGGCCAGGGCCGCTGGCTTGGGGTAATGGGCCGGCCAGTCGCCGTCCAGGTCCGGTGGTGTCGCCAGCAGCGCACCCTTGATCGGCCGGCTGTAGCGCGCCGCCCAGTGAGCGACCATCAGCACACCGGCGCTGTGGGCGACCAGGATCACGTCGCCATCGATGCGCTGCAGCTCATGCTGGATGGCCTCGACGCGGGCGTTCAGGTCCAGCTTGTTCTCGGTCAGCGGCGGCACGCTGCGCACATTGGGCAGGCGCTGCTGGAGCAGGGTCTGCCAGTGCTCGGCGACGTGGTCGCGCAAGCCGGGGACCATGAGGACGGTGGTGGAAGATTTATTGTTGTTCACCGGTTCACCTTTCAGTGATTTCGAACTTGTTGGACAGACAGTAGAGATGCCCCGGTGGCGGTGCTTTGCATTGAGCGTCAGGCACTTCGCATTTGATGACAGGTCCCGGCCTGCCTGATATCCCGCCGCTTCCGCGGACGCCGGGCGTATCGGGACGTACGGTGCATTCCAGAGCGTCGCGGGCACTGGCCGAAGTGAGAACTTTCGTACACGATTGGTTACAGCTGTCGCTAGAATCTGAGGTCATCGACACAGCCAGCGTGCACTCTGGTCGTCGGGCGTCCACGGACCCCGCCGGCACGGAGCAATCACAAGAACAAGAAGGCGATCGGCATGACCCCAATGGTTCGCATTGCGGCCCTCACCAACTACCTGGAAGTGGCCCGACACCTGGGCCTCAACCCGCAGCAGCAACTGAGTGCGGTGGGCCTTTCCCAGTCCATGCTCGAGCACCCGGAGCAGCGCATCCCCGTTTCCGCGGCGGTGACCCTGCTGGAAGAATCGGCGCGCATCAGCGGCTGTGAAACCTTCGGCCTGCGCATGGCCGAATCGCGTCAGCTCGCCGACTTCGGCGTCATCAGCCTGCTGCTGTCGCACCAGGCCACGCTGCGCGAAGCCATCGACACGATCATTCGCTACCGCCACCTGCTCAACGAATCCCTGGCCTTGTACATCGACCAGGAAGGCAAGCTGGCGATCCTCCGCGAAGAACTCCTCACCGTGCCGCCGATGCCCATGCGCCAGGGCCTGGAACTGGCCCTGGGCACTCTCTACCGCCTCTGCGCCGCCCTCCTCGGCCCGCACTGGCGCCCGGTCAGCGTGAACTTCAGCCACGACGCCCCTGCGGACATGCAGGTGCACCGCCGCCTGTTCGGCTGCAAAATCGAGTTCGGCAGCGAATTCAACGGCATCGTCATCCCCGCCGCCGACCTCGACGCCGCCAACCCCATGGCCGACCCGGCCATGGCGCGGCATGCGCGCAGCTTCGTCGACTCCCTGCCCGGCGCCACCGACGGCAGCACGCTGAACGAGGTGCGCAAGTCCATCTACCTGTTGCTGCCCATGGGCCGCGCGACCATCGAGCAGATCGCCCAGTCGCTGGGGCTGAACGTGCGCACGCTGCAGCGGCGGCTGGAAGACAATGGCGTGACCTTCTCCGACCTGATCAACGAGGTCCGCCGCGAGCTGGTGCTGCGCTACATGGAAAACCCGCGCTATTCGCTGGGGCGCATCGCCGACCTGCTGGGGTACTCGATGCCCAGCTCCTTCACTCGCTGGTTCGCGGTGCAGTTCGGCGTCTCGCCGGCGGCATGGCGCAAGGAGCATCTGGGGCGGGAGGGGGAGTAATTCATTCCTGAGGGGGCGGTGCCGTGCGGTTCGCGAGCAAGCTCGCTCCTACAGGTTGGCCCCAGCGCCCGGGCTTTGCGTAGGAGCGGACCTTGTCCGCGAAATCCGTCGCGGCGGATATCGGAGTCACAGGGATATTCGGTCAACCATCGCCTGCCGGCGATTCGCGGAGAAGCTCCGCTCCTACAAGAGCGCGCGCCTCGAACTGGCTCTGGCTCTGGCTCTGGCTCTGGCTCGAAAGTCTCCCAGAGAAATATCCGCACACTCCGACTGCCCCGTTCAGGAGGCCTCGTTGAAGCGGAGTTTCAGGGGTTGAGCGACATGGATGTCGCGAGAGCCGCGATGGGCCAGGGATGGCCCTTCGCGGCGGGCCCCTGAAACTTCGTTTCAACGAGGGAATTTTTCGCCCCAAGCGAAAAACCGGATGTCCGGGGCAAGACCTTTGCCTACTTTGGGGCGTTTGCCAAAGTAGGTCGCCCGAGGGGGCGAAACCCAATACATCCGAACATACAGATGCGACGCTGAACACCAGAACTCAAAGCTTCTCGGTTCGGCGTTTCTGCGCCGCCTCGGCGTGCGCGCGAACTTCGTGTTTCGCCCCCTCGGGCGAGTCCCTTTTGTCAAACGCCACAAAAGGAACCAAAAAGTCTCGCCCCTGCCATCCGGCTTTTCGCTTCGCGAAAAGTACCCTCGGTTCCTCGGAGTTTCAGGGGCCCGCGTTGACGGGCCATCCCTGGCCCGACAACGCTCTCGCGACATCCATGTCGCTCAACCCCTGAAACTCCGATCACCTTCGGCCTCCTGAAAGGGGCACTCCGGAGCGTGCGGATGTTTCTCTGGAAATCTTCAAAATCCAGAGCCAGAGCCAGAGCCGGTGCCGGTGCCGGTTCCAGAGCCGGTGCCTGTACGTAGGGCGCATAACCCGGAACGGGTTATCTGCCGATAGCCACAATGGCGGATAACGCTCAGGCGTTATTCCCCCTACGCCCCTGCCGCGGGCTTACGGCCATCGATGGGTATCGCTGCGCTCCACGCCATCCTGCGTCGTGCTCCACCGCCATTCCGCTGTGATCGTCACCCGCCAGGCCCGACTCAACCGGCGAAGCGCAACATCCCCAGCACCAGCACCGCCAGGAACGCCGTCTCGCCCAGCATCAGCAGGATCGGCTTGATGCCCACCGTCGCCAGCGCCCGCAGCTGGGTCTTCATGCCCAACGCGGCGATGGCGATCACCAGGCACCACTGCGACAGCTTGCCGCCCGCCTCGACCAGCATCGAGGGCAGAACGCCGGTGCTGTTCACCGCCGCCAGCACCACGAAGCCCACGGCGAACCACGGCAGCAGCGGCGGACGCTTGTCGCCTGGCTCCACGCCACGGGCGCGGGTGATCATCGCCGCGCAGAGGATCACCGGCAGCAGCATCGCCACGCGCATCAGCTTGACCACCGTGGCGCTGTCACCGACCTCCTTCGAGAGGCTGTAGCCGGCGCCGACCACCTGGGCGACATCGTGGATGGTGCCGCCGAGGAAGATGCCCGCCTGCAAGGGCGGCAGGCCGAGCGACTTGACGATCATCGGATAGAGGATCATCGCCAGCGTCGAGAGTGCCGACACACCGAGCACGGTGAACAGCGTGGCCTTCTCCTTCTGCGTGTGCGCCGGCAATGCCGCCGCCAGTGCCAGCGCCGCCGAGGCGCCGCAGATGGCCGTGGCGCCGCCGGTGAGCAGGCCGAAGAGGAAGTTGAAACCCATGGCACGCGCCGCGGCGATGGAGACCAGGATGGTCACCGTGACCAGCACCACCACCATGATCACCGGCTGCCAGCCCAGCTCCGCGATCTGCCCGAAGGTGATGCGGATGCCCAGCAGCGCCACGCCCAGGCGCAGGATTTCGCGGGCGGTGAACTCGATGCCGGCCTTGCACACGCTGTCAGCGGAGAGGAAGTTCATCGCCAGGCCGAGCAGCAGCGCGAAGAGCATCACCGGCGCGCCGTAGTGCTCGGAAAGAAAGGTCGCGGCGGCCGCCACCATGGCGCTGACCAGCAGGCCCGGTAGCAAGGTCCGGCTACGCGAGCCAAGGGCGGAAATCGTCAATGTGCTCATGCTGGTACCTGCCGGTCGGAAATCACCACATGGCACTCGCCGGCGATCCAGGAGATGCCATGCCGGTGCAGACCGAAACCTTTGATGCCCGCCGGGCAACCCGTCGCTATATCAAAGCGCAGCCCATGGGCCGGACAGTGCAGCCAGCGTCCATCCAGGCGCCCGCTGAACAGCGATGCACCCGCATGGGGGCAACTGTCGTCGATGGCATGCAGCTCACCGTCGATATCGAACAGCAGGATGACGCCCTGCTCGTGATGAATCAGGCTCCGACCGCCCCGTGCCGGCAGGCGTTCGGCGGGGATGTGCAGCACAGCGCTCATGCCGACATCGCCTCCGGGAACTGCCGTTCCAGCGCACGGTAGAGCGCCGCCAGCAACTGCTCCGGGCTCTGCCCGCCGAGGGCGAAGGCACGGCCTTCGAGGAGGAACATCGGCACGCTGGAGTCGGCCAGGGCCACGCGGCGGCCGATGAACTGGCGCGCGCCATCGGCAAACGCGTCACCGAAATCGGCCACATCGAAATCACAGGCACGCAGCAGGCGGCGCAGGGTGTCGCGGTTGCCAATGTCTTCGCCCAGCTGGAAGTGCGCGCGGAAGATCATCTCCAGCAACTGCTCCTTCTGGTTGTCGCTGCCAACGTGCACCGCGCGCTGGAATACACGGTGCGCATAGGTGGTGTTGGGCATGGTGGGGATGCGTTCAAGATCGAGGTCAACCTTGGCGCCCTCTGCCGCCCGCCGTACCTCGCCCATGCGTGCCTTCACAGCGCGCTTGCCGCCCAGGCGGCGCTGGTAGAACTCGGCGAAGGGTTCGCCGTCCATCGGGATTTGCGGCAGCAGTTGCAGGCCGAGCCAGTTAATCCGCACCTGGAGCTCGGGACGCTGGCGGGCCAGCAGGCGCAGCGCGACATCGAGGTTGCGCTTGCCAATCAGGCACCAGGGGCAGATGAAGTCAAAGGTCATGTCCAGGTTCAAGGTCGGCATCAGGCGCCCTCCTCTTCGCCGCGCAGGCGGCGGATATCGCGGTGGTAGTGGCGCCGGGCGTAGAGGAAGACCAGCGCGGCGAGAATGCTCAGCAAGGGGATCAGCTGGAAGGCGCGGTCCAGGCCGAGGTGGTCGGCCAGCACACCGGTGAGCAGTGGGCCGGGCGCCAGGCCCAGCAGGTTGTTGGCCAGGGTCAGGGTGGCGAAGGCGGTGCCGTGCACGGCCGGCGCGGTGAGGTTGGCGACCATGGCGCCGGACGGCCCGGAGGTGCCGGCGGCAACCAGCATGCCCAGGCAGATCAGGCTCAATTGCGCAGTGCCCGGCGGCAGACGGAAGGCCACCGACAGCAGCAGGCAGCTGGCCAGGCAGAAACCGATGGCGAGGATGATCTTGCGCGGCGGGTTGGCGCGGCCCAGGCGGTCGCAGAGGATGCCGCAAAGCACCATGCCGCTGCCGCCGACCAGCACGATCACCGCCGAGATCAGCCCGGCCTTGCCGGTGTCCAGGTGGTAGTAGCGGTTCAGGTAGCTGGGAATCCACACCATCACGGCGGCGGCGACGAACAGCTGCAGGCCGCTGCCCAGGTAGGCGGCGATCACCGAGCGGCTGCCGAACAGGCTGCGCAGCGAGCGCCCGCCGACCTGACGCGGCGCCTCGGCGGCAGCCACCGGCGCGATGCGTTTCTCGCTCACCACCAGCGGATAGAGGAGCGCCAGCAGCAGGCCGAACAGCGCCATGCCGGCAAAGGCCCAGCGCCAGCCCAGGTGCGCGGCAAGTACGCCGCCCAGGCCCATGCCGAGCACCGAGCCGAACATGCCGCCGGCCATGAAGGCGCCGGTCAGGGTGGCGCGCAGGTGCGCCGGAAACACCGAGATGACCACCGCGATGCCGACGCTGCCGTAGGCGGCCTCGCCGACGCCGACGAAGAAGCGCGCGGCGAACATCTGCGGGAAGGTCTGCGCGACCGCGCAGCCCAAAGTAGCGAGGCTCCACAGCATGGCCATCAGCGCCAGGCTGCGCACGCGGCCCCAGCGGTCGGCGAGCAGCGACAGCGGGAAGGTCAGCAGTCCGACCATCACCGCGACAATGCCGCTGAGCAGGCCGAGCTGCGCGTCGCTCAGGGCCCATTCGACCTTGAGCAGCGGGAACACGGCATTGAGCACCTGGCGCGACATGTAATCGGAGATCAGCAGGCCGAAGGTCAGGGCGAATACCACCCAGGCATAGCGGCGCGGCACGCTGGGTACGGTGGCAGGGATGTCGCCCAGGGCGACGGAGTGGATGGCCATGGTGCTAGCTCTCCGGGTGAGTGGGTGGATTCTTGTTGTTGTGGGTTGCGGATCAGCCCCTCTCCCTAACCCTCTCCCTGAAGGGAGAGGGGACCGTTCGGTGCAGGAGGAAACCTGGGCGTCAGCCAGCACGGACAGCTCCCTCTCCCTTCAGGGAGAGGGCTGGGGAGAGGGCCGTTATCAGCCGTCTCTTACTACGGCGAGCCTGTCACGCGCGAAGCGGGACGGACTTCTGCCCCGGCTGGCGGTTGGGCGCCATGCCGTTCATGCGCAGGGTTTCCTCGACGCTGTCGTACTGCACGCCGATCTTGTAGATGGCGCGTGCTTCCTTGCCGCTGGCGACCTCGCGGCCCAGTTCATGGGCGACGCGGACGCACTGCTGGATCTGCTCGACCGACGTCATGCGCTGGCCGTGCTGGCCGATGATGGTGTCCTCGATGCCGCAGCGCGGGTGCAAGCCCATGGCCATCGCCATCATGTTGAACGGCAGGACGTTCTTGAGCAGCGACTCGGCGGTGACGGTGGCGCCGTCCGGCGCGCGGTGCACGAAGTTCATGAAGTTGAACGGGTTGGGGCCGTCGAAGCCGCCGCCGATGCCGATCCAGGTCAGGTTCAGCGGGCCCTTGTAGATGCCCTTGCGCACCAGGCGCTCGAGGGTCTCCAGGGCGTGCATGCCGGTCAGTTGGAAGTGCGGCTGGATGCCCGACGCCTGCAAGCGCTTGAGGTGCTCTTCGACCCAGGCCGGGCCGGCCGGCACGGTCATCTCGCTGTAGGCTGCCTGGTACAGCGGGTTCTCCAGGGAGGTGCCCTTGAGGTACTCCGGGTAGAGCAGCTCCATGATGTTCATCTGGGTGGTGTTGATCGCCACCGTCACCTGGTCGGGCTTGGGGGTCAGCTCGGCGAGCATGTGACGGGTGTCGTCGGAAAGCCACTTGGCCGCTTCGCCGTCGCTTTCCGGGGCGAAGGAAATCGAGCCGCCGACCTGGATGATCATGTCCGGCACGGCTTCGCGCACGCCGGCGATCAGCTCGTTGAACTTGGACAGGCGCTTGGAGCCCTTGCCGTCCAGTTCACGCACGTGCAGGTGCAGTACGGTGGCACCAGCCTCGTAGCAGTCAACGGCCTTCTGGACCTGCTCGTCCATGGTCACCGGGATGTCTTTGGGGAAGTCCTCGGGCATCCACTCGGGGCCGTAGGGCGCGGTGGTGATGACCACTTTGTCCTGGTTCTCGGGGTGTAGCGAATCGTCGAAGAATTGCATGTCGGTCTCCGTAATTGTTCTTGTCGGGGCTCTGGTTGCCTGGGGTCAGAACGGCTTGTCGCCGATGATTCCCGCGCGTTCCATGCGGCGCACGCAGGGCGGGTAGTCCATCACCGCGTAGTGCTGGGTACAGCGGTTGTCCCAGATCGCCACATCGTTCTTCTTCCAGCGCCAGCGCACCTGGAATTCGGGGATGTACACCTGGCTTACCAGGTAGCGCAGCAGGTCGGCCGCGCCGGGGTTGGCGTCCTGGCCGAAGCGCACGTTCTGAGGCGTGTGGTAGTTGCTGAAGTGCGTGGTGAAGGCGTTGACGAACAGCACCTTCTCGCCGGTTTCCGGGTGGGTACGCACCACCGGGTGCTCGGCGTCGGGGAACAGGGCCTTGAGCGCCAGGCGCTTCTCGATGGGCATGGCCGCGCCGAAGCTGGCTTCGATGCTGTGGCGCGCGCGCAGCTTGGCGATGCGCTCCTTGATCTCGGGCGGAAGCATCTCGTAGGCCAGGGCCATGTTCGCCCACATGGTGTCGCCGCCCACCGGCGGGCACTCCACGCAGCGCAGGACGCAGCCCAGCGGCGGCGCCTCGCGCCAGGTGGCGTCTGTGTGCCAGGCGTTCTCGTAGCGGTCATTGGGCAGGTCGGGGGTCTTGTAGATGCGCACCAGGCCCGGATGCTCCGGGTCGCTGCCGGCCACCGGGTGGTCTTCCAGCTCGCCGAAGCGGCGGGCGAAAGCCACGTGCTCGGCGCGGGTGATGTCCTGGTCACGCAGGAACAGCACCTTGTGCTTGAGCAGCAGCTCGCGCAGCTCGGCGAACAGGCCTTCATCGCGGGAAGCGTCGCCCAGGTTCACCCCGGAGATTTCGGCGCCGATGCTGCAGGTCAGACGTTCTACGTGCATGGCGACGCCCTCAGATGACGAAGATCGACGAGCCGGTGGTCTTGCGCGATTCGAGGTCGCGGTGGGCCTGTACGGCGTCTTCCAGCGCGTAGTGCTGGTTGATCTCGATGCGGATGTCGCCGTTGCCCACGTGGGTGAACAGTTCGTCCAGCAGCGCCGCCTTCTCCGCCGGGTCGGCGATGTAGTCGGCCAGGGCCGGGCGGGTGAGGAAGATCGAGCCTTTCATCGCCAGCAGCACCGGATCGAACGGCGGGATCGGGCCCGACGCAGTGCCGACGCAGACCATCAGGCCACGGCGCTTGAGCGACTCCAGGGAGGTCATGAAGGTGTCCTTGCCGACGCTGTCGAAGACCACGTCCACGCCACGCCCATCGGTCAGTTCACGCACGCGCTCGGCGACGCCTTCCCGGCTGTAGTTGATGACGTGCTCGCAGCCATGGGCGAAGGCGATCTCGGCCTTGGCGTCGCTGGAGACGGTGCCGATCACACGCAGGCCGAGCAGCTTGGCCCACTGCGAGACGATCAGCCCGACGCCACCGGCGGCGGCGTGCAGCAGGATGCTCTGGCCCGGCTTGAAGTCGTGAATGCGGCGCAGCAGGTAGGCCGAAGTCAGGCCGCGCATGGTCATGGCGGCTGCGGTCTCGAAGGCGATGTTCTCCGGCAGGCGGATCAGCGGCGCCGCCGGCACCAGGCGCTCGGTGCTGTAAGCGCCGAGGGTGTTGATGAAGCCGGTGTAGGTCACACGGTCACCGGGCACGACGTTGCTCACGCCCTCGCCCACCGCCACCACCACGCCGGCGGCTTCCACGCCCATGCCGCTGGGCAGCGGGACGGCATAGGTGCCATTGCGGAAGTAGGTATCGGCGTAGTTCAGGCCCACCGCCACATGGCGAATGCGCACGTGCCCCGGGCCGGGCTCGCCGACCTCCACGTCCTCGTAACGCAGGACGTCAGGTCCCCCTGTTTCATAGAAACGAACGGCTTTGGCCATGGCCGGAATCTCCAGTTGTCTTGTTGTCGTGGGCGCTCCATTTGGAGCAGGCAAGCGCCCTTTGAGCGGACAATAGGCAGGGACCGGGCAGGCAGCTTCACATCGTGCGACAGGGTCTTTTCATTTCATGACAGGCCATGCGGCGCCGCCTGGGCGCCGTATCGAGTGCAGGAGTTCCACTGGAGGATCGTGCCATGCGCGCTGTCCGTCGGCAGGGCGGCGTCCGGCCCTGGCTGGCGCAATCTATCGGCATTCCCCGGCCGTTTTCTGGCCGCCATTCAGGACTTCGCGGACAAGGTCCGCTCCCACCCGAAATACCGGGCCGGGGCGTGCCCTCTCCCCAGCCCTGGCTACGCGCCCCGCTCCGAAGGGAGAGGGAGCTGTCCGTGCCGGCTGACACCTCGGCCCCAACCTGCACCAGACGGTCCCCTCTCCCTTCAGGGAGAGGGTTAGGGAGAGGGAAAGCCCAGGTATGGACTTTCAGAGAAAGCCAGTGGCTCCTATGGTCCAGCGCCTGCGCGGAAAGCTTGCTCAAAAACGGCGGGCAGCAAGGGGCTAAAGAAAAAGGGCTGCCCGGCGGCAGCCCTTTTCCCTGGCCGGCGAGTTACTTGAGTTCACGCAGCTTGCTGTAGGTGAGGCGCATGTCGCGAGCCCAGCCGTCGAGCACGCCCTTGAAGTCGCTGGCGGTCATGGCTTGGGTATCGTTCTCCAGGGCATGGCCGGTGCCCTTGCGTACCACCTGGCCAACCACCCGGCTGGACGAGCCGTCGAGGAACGCGGCTTCGGTGCCGATCTGGGTATCCTGGTCGCGGATGCCGGTAGCGGTGCTGACACCGGCGGCAATCAGGGCGATCGGGATGACTTCATAGGGTTTGAGCGACTGGGTATGGCTGCTCACCGCGGTGATCGCCGGACGCAGCACCAGGGTCCCAGGGCCGGGCTTGTCAACCACCTGCAGCACCTGGCCCAGCTCGCGGCGCAGCGCCTTGTCGTAGTAGTCGGTGATCTGCGTCATGGTCGTCTGCGAGAGCTGCGCGGTGGCCTTGGGCGCCGGATAGAACTGCGAACGTTCGATGACGATGCTGCGGTAGTTCATCAGGTTGAGCTTGGGATCGACCCAGGCCAGGACCTTGTTGCCCGAGGCGTTTTCCTGCTCGGTAAGTCGGGAGTAGTCATACAGGAAGCCGGAGTACTCCTCCGGCTGGACCTGCTTTTCCGCGCAGCCTTGCAGCAAGGGCAGAAGCAGCAGGGACAACAACGCGACAGTAGACTTCATGGTGTTCTCCAGTTGGGCATATCGACGTTGCCGGTTATCACGGAGAAGACCTCGTTACCCCCTTCCCCGCATGGTCGCGCGCGGAGCTCCGAGACCCCGCGGATCGGCGCCCCCGGACAGGGCGCCGGTAAACCTCGGATCAGTGGAACGGGAAGATGTAGTTCATCCAGGCCGCCATGCGCAGAAGAATCTTGCGCATGATCGCCACGTGGTGGAAATGCTGGCTGTACAGCGCCGCCTGGCCGTAGGAGCCGCCGGGCATCAAGGGGGCGTACTGGGCGTAATCCGGGTCGGTGATCTCGATGAACACCGGCACGCGGCCGGCCGGCGGCGAGCCGGTGTAGCTGAGCAAGGTGCCGGAAGGCTGGACCTGGCCCTCACCGATCACGCCGATGACCTGCTTGACCTTGCCACTGAAGACCTTGCCGGGAATGCCGTCGAATGCAATCTCCGCCTCATCCCCGGAGGTCAGGCGCAGTTGGCTGTTCTGGCGCATCCAGGCAACGAAGTACTGGCCCTCGTCCGGCACGAAGACCATGGAAGGACGTAGCGGCAGCCGGGTCGCCATCATCCCCGGACGCAGCGAAACGTGTGTCACGAAGCCGCGCGAGGGCGCACGCACCACCGTGTTGTCGAGGTTGAACTGGGCCAATGCCAGTTGAGCATTCAGGTCGTCGACGCGGGCGGTGGTCAGGTCGACATCACGCTTGTTGCCCACGTTGCGCAACGCCAGCTCGCGGGCGCGGGCCTGATCGGCGCGCGCTGACACCAGTTGCGCCCTGATCGAATCCAGCTTCAGCTGGAACGGCTTGGGATCGATACGGAACAGCACGGCGCCCTTCTCGAGCATCTCGTTGCCCTTCACCGGCACCTCGATCACCTGGCCGGTCACCACCGGTATGACCGGCGTGGTCACGAAATAGGTTCGCGCCACCTCGGAATAGGGGTGGTTGTAGTTCATGGTGAAGATCAGTGCGCCGATCAGCACCACGCCGCCGAGCACAGCGGTGGGCACCGTCCACTTGTTCAGCGGGATGCGGAAGATCTTGAAGATGGCGATACAGATGGCGGTGTAGGTCAGGATCAGCAACAGGTCCATGGTTCAGCCCTCCCCGCCGGATGAAGGCACCGCCGGCGGCGGAGACACCGGCGGCGTCTCCGGGGCAGCCGCGACAGCGCGGCCTTCCAGGACCTCCAGGCGCTGGCGCAGTTCGGCCAGCTGCGCTTCGAGATACTCCGCTTCGGCCTCCGCTGTTCGACCGTGGTGAAATCCCCAGCCCCGATCCTTGCGATACAACATGGCCCAGATCCACAGGAACGGCCACAGCGCATGCAGGGTGAACAAACTGACCCAGCCGGCCGCGTGGATCGCGTCCTGGTGGGGGTGGTCGCGGTGCACCGCGATCTCATAGGGAATGTCGTGCAGCACGATGATCCCGTAGAACAACACCACAGCGGCGAAGATCAGTATCCCCAGCGCAACGTAATCGAGCATCCCGCCCTCCTTGCTCCCCGAGCCCAGTGCCGCGGCGAGTCGACTGAGTATGGATGAGCCATGGCAATCTGCACGATCGTCGAGACGCCCGAATGGCGGGTTTCGAGCAATAGCCAGGGCTACCCCGGCAGGTCGGCTCCAACGGCCCCCGTTCGTCCGACCAACGGGCTCGTGGGTGGTTTTTCGCTTTCACTGCAAGGACGGCTCATCGGGAACAACCGCCATGCGAAAGCCCCCCTTGCTGCTGCTCATCGGCGCACTGGCCATACTGCTGGGCGGCTCGTCCTGCGGCAGCCACAACGACCGCAACGACGCACCGCGCCCACCGCCCATGGACGACGGCCAGATGGGCTACCGCACCATCCCGCAGCACCAGATGTAGCCGCAGGTGCAGTCGATTCCGCGGCGCTGAGGCGAATCGGCCCTGTACCGGCGGCTCCCTGCACGAACGGGCCATGCCCGTGATCGCGCGCCTGGCGCGCTTCTACCCAGACCCTGGGCGCATCAGGATCACCCGCGCTACCCCCAACGCCAGCGCGCCGGCCACAGCGAAGCCGACGATGGTCGCCGCGCCACCGTCGCGCTGCAGGACGTCGGTCAGGGCTGCCAGGCCCACGGCCAGGAACAGCAACACCAGGCCGACCCACTGCAGGCGCTGGGCTCGCAGGTGCCAGGACGCTCGCTGCACGCTCTCGTTGCGCATGACCGAATCTCCACAGGGGGCGTTTCCCTCACGCTAACAGGGAACGCGTGCCGCGGCGCAGCAGCTGACGAAGCGCCCGCGGCGGCATGCCAGAGCGGCCCGACATTGATGCAGGTCCTCGTGATCTGCGCGTAACTGTCTATCCTTCACCAGGCTGTCATGAAACAGGGAAGGGGCAATGCCGAAGAAGCTGGTGCTGGTAGCGCTCGTTGCGCTGCTGCTGGGGGGTGGGCTGTGGTGGTACCTGCAGTCCCGCGCAAGTGACGACAAACGCCTGGTGCTCTACGGCAACGTGGACATCCGCCAGGTGTCGCTGGCCTTCATCGGCAGCGAGCGCATCGCGAAGATGAATGTCGAGGAAGGCGACGTGGTGAAAGCTGGCGACGTGCTGGCGAGCCTCGACACACGCACCCTGCGCCTGCAGATCGACAAGGCCCAGGCGCAGATCGCCGCCCAGGAGCAGAACCTGCTGCGCCTGAAGAACGGCTCGCGCCCCGAGGACATCGACCGCGCCAAGGCGCAGGACAAGGCCGCGCGTGCCCAGCTCGACCTCGCCAACACGCAGTTGCGCCGGCTCGAAGGCATCCGCGCCAACAGTCCCGGCGGCCGCGCAGTCAGCCAGCAGGACATCGACAGCGCCACCTCGCAGCAGAAGGTCGCCCAGGCCGAGCTGGAAGACCGGCAGAAATCCCTGCGCCTGGCGCAGATCGGCCCACGCGTGGAAGACATCGCCCAGGCCGAGGCCCAGCTCGCCGCCGCCCGCGCCGACGTGGCGCTGCTGCAGCACAACCTCGACGAGGCCGACCTCAAGGCACCGCAGAACGCCACCGTGCGCTCGCGCCTGCTGGAGCCCGGCGACATGGCCTCGCCGCAGCGCCCGGTTTACTCCCTGGCGCTGACCGATCCGAAATGGATCCGCGCCTACGTCAGCGAAACCAACCTGGGCCGCGTCAAACCCGGCATGAAGGCCCAGGTGTTCACCGACAGCCATCCGGACCAGGCCATCGACGGGCACATCGGCTTCATCTCCTCGGTGGCCGAGTTCACGCCCAAGTCGGTACAGACCGAGGAGCTGCGCACCAGCCTCGTCTACGAGGTGCGGGTGCTGGTGGCCGACCCGGACAACCGCCTGCGCCTGGGGATGCCGGCTACGGTACGCTTCGCCGACGAGCCGCGCTGATGGCGCCCGTTCAGAAACGCCTCAATGAAGGTCCGGTCATCCACGCCGAGGGCCTGGCCAAGCATTTCCTGGTGAAAGAGTCGGGCAGGACGGTACAGGCGCTCAAGGACATCAGCCTGGACATCCCGCGCGGCCAGCTCACCGCGCTGGTCGGCCCCGACGGCGCCGGCAAGACCACCTTCCTGCGCCTGGTCGCCGGGCTGCTGCAGGCCGACACCGGCACGCTCACGGTGCTCGACGTGGACGTCCACGCCCACCCGCAGCAGGTACAGGACCGCATCAGCTACATGCCGCAGCGCTTCGGCCTCTACGAGGACCTCAGCGTGCAGGAGAACCTCGACCTCTACGCCGACCTCCACGGCGTGCCCCACCAGCAGCGCGTCGAACGCTATCAGCGCCTGCTGGAGATGACCGACCTGACGCGCTTCACCGATCGCCCGGCGGGCAAGCTCTCCGGCGGCATGAAGCAGAAGCTGGGACTGGCCTGCACCCTGGTGCGCTCGCCGGACCTGCTGCTGCTCGACGAACCCACCGTCGGTGTCGATCCGCTGTCGCGCCGCGAACTCTGGGAGATCATCCAGCAGCTGATCGAGCAGGAGCAGCTCAGCGTGCTGGTCTCCACCTCCTACATGGACGAAGCCGAGCGCTGCGCCGAAGTCTTCCTGCTGCACCAGGGCCAACTGATGGCCAAGGGCGACCCGGCGTCGATCCGCGAGCACGCCGACACCCTCTGCTTCATTGCCACCCCGCCCGCCGGCGAGCCTGCGCGCACCCTGCAGGCGCGGCTGCTGGAGGATCACCAGAACGTCGTCGACGCCGTGCCGCAATCCGGCGAGGTGCGCTTCATCCGCCAGCCGGATGCGGACCAGGGCAAGCTCGACCAACTGCTCGACGGCGCACCGGTACGCCAGGTGGACGCACGCCTGGAAGACGGCTTCATGTTCCTCCTGCGCGCCCGCAGCGATGCCGAGGCGGTGGACATGGAATCCCTGAAAGCCGGTACGCACCGTCATGAGGACAGCAACGAAGCGGTGATCGAAGTGAAGGACCTGGTGCGCAAGTTCGGCGACTTCACCGCCGTCGCCAGCACCAGCTTCAGCGTGCGCCGCGGGGAAATCTTCGGCCTGCTCGGCCCCAACGGCGCCGGCAAGACCACCACCTTCCGCATGCTCTGCGGGCTGCTGCCGGCCACCAGCGGCACGCTGCAGGTGGCCGGGGTCAACCTGCGCCACGCACGGGCCCAGGCGCGGCGCAAGGTGGGCTACGTGTCGCAGAAGTTCTCCCTCTACGGCAACCTCTCGGTGGCCGAGAACCTGCGCTTCTTCGGTGGCGCCTACGGCCTGGGCGGCAAGCGCCTGAGCCAGCGGATGGACGCGGTGTCCCGCCAGTTCGACTTGAGCGGCCAGGAAGACTCGCCCAGCGGCCAGCTGCCCGGCGGCTTCAAGCAGCGCCTGGCGATGGCGGTCGGCCTGCTCCACGAACCGGAAATCCTCTTCCTCGACGAACCCACCAGCGGCGCCGACCCCCTCGCCCGCCGCGGTTTCTGGCAACGCATCACGGCGCTGGCGGCCTCCGGCACCACCATCATCATCACCACGCACTTCATGGAAGAAGCCGAGTACTGCGACCGCATCGTCATCCAGGACGCCGGCAAGCTGCTGGCCATGGGCACTCCGCAGGAAGTCCGCGAGCAGGCCGGCGGCAAGGGCAGCACGCTGAACATGGAGCAGGCGTTCATCGAAATCGTGGAAAGCAACCGCCATCAGGCCAAGGCAGGCGCCGCATGAGCGCCGGCGGCTTCTGGCGGCGCCTCGCCTCGCTGACCCGCAAGGAAGTGCGGCAGCTGGTGCGCGATCGCAGCAACCTGCTGATCGGCATCGGCCTGCCCATCGCGCTGATCCTGATCTTCGGCTACGGCCTGTCGCTGGACGTGAAGCGCGCCATCGTCGCCATCGTTCTCGACGACCCTTCCCCCGTAGCCCGCGACGTGGCGGCTGGCATCAGCCGCACCGAGTACCTCGAGCCGCATTGGGTGCGCTCCTTCGCCGAGGGTGAAGCGCTGATGAAGGCCCGCGAGGTGGACGCCCTGGTGCAGTTCCCTGCCGACTTCACCCGCCGCCTGAACGACGGCAACGCGCAGGTCCAGGTGCTGGTGCAGGGCTCGGACGCCACCCGCGCCGCCAGCGTCTCCACCTATGTCAGCAGCGCCCTCGCCGGCTATGGCGAGAAACAGGCCGACCGCAGTGCCGGCAGCTCCAGCCAGGCAGGCGCGGTCACCATCGTCCAGCGCATGTGGTTCAACGCCGCCAACACCAGCACCTGGTACCTGGTGCCGGGGCTGATCGTGCTGATCATGACCCTGGTCGGCGCCTTCCTCACCGCCCTGGTGATGGCCCGCGAATGGGAGCGCGGCACACTGGAGGCGCTGTTCGTCACGCCGGTGCGGCCGGTGGAAATCCTCCTGGCGAAGATCATCCCCTGCTTCGGCATCGGCATGATCGGCCTCGCCCTGTGTCTGCTCGCCGCGCGTTTCCTGTTCGACGTGCCGCTCTACGGCTCCTTCGTGGTGCTGGTGATCGCGTCCATGCTCTACATGCTGGTGGCGCTGGGCATCGGCCTGCTGATTTCCTCGGTGACCAAGAACCAGTTCCTCGCCAGCCAGATCGCCCTGCTCGCCAGCTTCCTGCCGGCAATGATGCTCTCCGGCTTCATCTTCGACCTGCGCAACGTGCCCACCGCCATCCGCGTGATCGGCAACCTGCTGCCGGCGACCTACTTCATGGAACTGGTGAAGTCCCTGTTCCTGGCCGGCGACTTCTGGCCAATGATCCTCAAGAACTGCGCGATCCTCGCCGCCTACGCCGTCGCTCTGCTGGGCCTGGCGCGAATGGTGACGCGCAAGCGGCTGGACTAGAACGTGTTCAAGGTCTCGCCGAGCGCAGCCCAGACAAGGCGGAAACGGGCGAAAAAGCGCAGTTTACGTGCTGTAAATGAGCATTTTGAGCCTGTTACCAACGCAGTATGGGCAAGCGCAGGCAGACATTGAGCAGGTTCTGACGACATGGAATTTCTCTGGCGCATCCTCAACCTCTGGCGCAAGGAACTGCTGGTGATCCTCAAGGACCCGGCCAACCGCATTGTGCTGGTGGCGCCCGTACTGATGCAGAGCGTGCTGTTCGGCTACGCGGTAACCTTCGACCTCAACGACGCGCCTTACGCCATCCTCGACCTCAGCCACAGCGAATCCTCCACCCGCCTCGCCTCGCGCCTGGACGGCAGCGGCATCTTCCACCGGGTAGCGACCCTGACCCGCGTCGAGGAAATCCAGACCGTGATCGACGAGCAGAAGGCGTTGCTGGTGATCCACATCCCCTCGGACTTCCAGACCCGCCTGGCGCAAGGCGACCCGGCGCCGATCCAGGTCATCCTCGACGGCCGCAACTCCAACACCGCCGGCTCCGCCGCCGCAGGGCTGGCCGTGGTGGTCGGGCAGTTCAACCAGGAACAGGGCCTCGCCTCGGCGCCCATCAGCGTGGTCAGCCGCTCCTGGTACAACCCCAACCTGGAAACCCGCTGGCCGCTGATCCCTGCGCTGATCGCCACCCTGAGCATGATGCAGACGCTGATGCTCACCGCCCTCTCGGTCGCCCGCGAGCGCGAACAGGGCACCTTCGACCAGTTGCTGGTGACACCCTACACGCCGCTGGAAATCATGCTCGGCAAGGCCATTCCGCCCCTGCTGATCGGCATGGTGCAGGCCACGCTGGTCCTGCTGATGGCGCTGTTCTGGTTCCGAATACCCATGGCCGGCTCGCTGTTCAACCTCTACGGAGGGCTGGCGGTGTTCACCATCGCCTGCGTCGGGCTCGGCATGTCGATCAGCGCGGTATCGCTGAACATGCAGCAGGCGATGCTCTACACCTTCGTGCTGATCATGCCGCTGACGCTGCTTTCCGGCCTCGCCACGCCGGTGCGCAACATGCCCGAGTTCCTGCAGGTGGTGACCTACGCCAACCCCCTGCGCTTCGGCATCGACCTGATCCAGCGCGTCTACCTCGAAGGGGCGAGCCTGATCGATGTCTGGCACAACCTGATTCCCATGCTGGTGGTGGCCGCCGTCACCCTGCCCCTGGCCTCGTGGCTGTTCCGCCACCGGCTTGCGTGAGAGAAAGACCATGAAGCACAACCTCACTCCCATCGCCCTCACCGTCCTGGCCCTTGCCGGCTGCGCCGTCGGCCCTGATTACGAAGCGCCGCAGACCCAGGCCCCGGCCGGCTGGCAAGCCGCACACTCCGGTGAAGGCCAGTTGCACCCTGCCGAGGGCAGCGTCCGCCTCGGTGAGGACTGGTGGACGCTGTTCAACGACCCGGTGCTGAACAACCTGCAACGCCGCGCGGACAAGGCCAGCCCCGACCTGAATACCGCCGTGCTGCGCTTCGCCCAGAGCCGCATGCAACGGCAGATGGTGGCGTCCCAGCGCGGTGTGGACGTCAACGCCACCGGCGCGGTGACTCGCCAGCGCATGAGCGAGAACGGCGCCAACGCACTGATGATCCAGCGCATCGCTCCCGGCGCCAGCAGCGATGAGATCAGCAAGGTGCTGGCCGAGCCCTTCACCCTCTACCAGGCCGGCTTCGACGCCTCCTGGGAGCCCGACCTGTGGGGCCGCGTCCGCCGCTCCGTCGAGGCCGCCGACGCCAGCGTGGCGGCGCAGCAGGCAATGTTCGAGGAAACCCGTCTGGGCGTCTCCGCCGAACTGGCCCGCGCCTACTTCGAGCTGCGTGGCGTGCAGCAGCAGATCGCCGTGGCCAATCAGGACATCAGTGCCACCGAGGAATCCCTGCAACTGATCCAGGTACGCGCCGACGGCGGGCTGGTGGACGACTTCGATGTCGAGCGCCAGCGCGGCCAGCTCGCCGAACTGCGCTCCAGCCTGCCGCAGCTGCACGCCAGCGAAAGCGCGGCGATCAACCAGATCGGCGTGCTGATCGGGGCCGAACCCGGCAGCCTGCGCGATGACCTGAAGCCCGTTGTCCAGGCCGCCCCGCAAACGCCCGACCTGAGCCTCGGATTGCCGTCGGACGTGGCCCGCCGCCGCCCGGACATCCGCGCCGCCGAAGCCCAGTTGCACGCGGCCACCGCCAACATCGGCGTGGCCGTGGCCGATCTCTACCCGTCGATCCGCCTGGGCGCCAAGTTCGGCTACGAGTCGGCAGACGACGGCAGGTTCAGCGACTGGGGCAGCCGCACCTGGAGCGTCGGCCCGAGCCTGTCACTGCCGCTCTTCGACAACGGTAGGCGGCGCTCGCAGATCAACCTGCGCAAACTGGAGCAGCAGGAAGCCGCGGTCTCCTACCAGCAGACCGTGCTCAAGGCCTGGCAGGAAGTGGACGACGCCCTCAGCCACTATGGCGCCGAGCGCCAGCGCAACCAGCGCCTGCAGGAAAAACTGCACAGCAGCGACGTCGCCTACGGCATGGCCAAGGCGCGCTATGCCGGCGGCATGACGGACTTCCTGGTGGAGCTGGACGCCCAGCGCGCCTACCTGCAATCGCGCCGCGACGTGGTGGACAGCGACACCCAGCTGCGCCTGACGCTGATCGCCCTGTGCAAGGCGCTTGGCGGCGGCACGCCGGCGCCGGAGGCCAGCGCCAGCCGCTGAGCTCAGTTCTTCTGGGCGGTGAGCTTGCCGTCGCGCAGGTCCTTGGCGACCCGGCGCTGCATCTCGTAGGCCGGCGCCTCCACGGCGTCGAAGTCCTCGGAATAGCGCGTGGCGAAGCCCTGTACACCCCACTCCTGGTATTGCTTCACGTGCCACAGTTCGTGAGCCCAAAGGGCGACGTCCTTCTGCGCGTCGTCCTCGCTGCGAAAGACGATCACGTCCACCAGGGTGACGGCCTCGGTGTCGGGGTTCTGCATGATCGCCTGGGCGGCGTTCAGCTCATCCAGGGCGCCGGTGGAATAGCGCGCCGCCATCAGCACCTCGTCGGAGAAATACGGCTGCAACTGGGCACGGATCGCCAGCGGAATCGGCTCGGTGCCACCCTGCTCCGCCTGGTCGCGGGACTGCTGCAGCCACACGCCCAGCGCCTGGGCCGCCATCCTGCGGGTATCGGACAGCACCGGGCCGAGCACCGCCCCCAGGTCCGGCAGGCAGGTGCAGGTATCCAGGCAGACCTGGCGCTGCCCCGACGGACAGGTCACGGCCAGGGCATCGACGGACGCGGCCAACCCGGCAAGCAGCGCCAGGGCGCGCAGGATACGGGTTGCAAGGGGGGATGGCATGGAAAGGCTCCGCGACAACTTGGAGAAAGACATGCTGCTCAGACAGTGGTGCGGCGCGATCATGCCATGCCGCCAGCAAAAAAAGAGCGCTGGCGCGACGTATGAAACTTCTGATAGCTTCTGGCCCATGAATGCCGCCAACCGCACCTTCCAGCAGATTATTACCACCATCGCTCCGATGGTGGGTTAGCGCATTCCGCGAACAACCAAACCCGCCTCCCGGCGGGTTTTTTAATGCCCGCCGTCCGAGGCTCCCGACTGAGGAGACACTGATGGACCAGGCACCTTCCCCTACTCTTTCCGCGGCACCGCATCCCCTGCAAGCGCTCATCCAGGCCGCCGACGACGCCATCGGCCGCGAGGATTTCGACGCACTGCTCGGGTTCTACACCGACGATGCGGTGCTGGTGGTCAAACCCGGCCTGCTGGCGCGCGGCAAGGCGCAGATCCGCCAGGCCTTCGTCGCCATCGCCGAGCACTTCGGGCACAAGCTGCGGGTGCGCCAGGGTCGCCTGGAAATCCTCGAAACCGGCGACACCGCCCTGGTGGTCGCACAAACCCTGCTCGACACCAGCCACGGCAAGCTGAGCCGCCGCGCCACCTACGTCTTCCGCCGCGATGCCGACGGCGCGTGGCGCTGCGCGGTGGACAACTCCTACGGCACCGACTTGCTGGAGGCAACGACATGAGCACAGGCACCCTGCACCTGCTGTGCGGCAAGGCGGCGTCGGGCAAATCCTGCCTCGCCCGCGAATTGGCCGAAGCGCCGGGCACCGTGATGCTGGCCGAGGAGCAATGGCTGGCGGAATTGTTCCCCTGGGGCATCAGCAATCCCGACGACTACCAGCTCTACGCTCGCCGCGTGCGCAAGGTCATGGGCCCGCACGTGGTCGGCCTGCTGCGCGCCGGCACCAGCGTGGTGCTGGACATCCCCGCCAACACCCTGGCCGACCGCCGCTGGCTGATCGACCTGGCGCAACAGGCCGGCGCCGCGCACTGTCTGCACTTCCTCGACATCGACCCGGCCACCTGCCGCAGCCGCCTGCTGGCGCGCCACGCCATCGCCCCACTGGCGGCACCGCTGGACCCCGCCGGCTACGAGGCGCTCAACCGCTACTTCGTCGCCCCGCGACCGGAGGAAAAACTGCAGGTGCAGCGTCATGGCGCCTGAGCGCGTAGAATCGCCGCCCCGATTGACCCGATCGCCTGAATCAGAAAGACCGGAAAGATGAACACCGACGCCATCGCCACCCTGCGCGAGCAACTGCTCGGCGCCCTGAACCCCGTCCCCGTGGAAACCCGCCGCCTGTTCCATGGCCGCGGTCGCCGCTGGCCAGGGCTGGAGCAGGTCACCGCCGACTGGCTGGAAGGCGTACTGCTGGTGTCGCTGTTCCGCGAGCCGGCCGCGGATGAGCTGTCGTCGCTGCGGGCGATGCTGGTGGAACTGGCCCAAGGCGACATCTGGCGCGCAACCGGCGCCCGCAGCCTGATGCTGCAGCATCGCTACACCCTGGAAAGCACCATGGAAGTGCTCCACGGCGAAGCGTTCGACGGCTGGCAGATCAGCGAACACGGCCTGCGCTACCAGCTGGACCTGGGCCGCAAGCAGAACAACGGCCTGTTCCTCGACATGCGCTACGGCCGCCAGTGGGTGCAGGCCAACTCCGCAGGCCTTCGGGTGCTCAACCTGTTCGCCTACACCTGCGGCTTCTCCGTGGCGGCGATGGCCGGCGGCGCGCAGAAGGTGGTCAACCTCGACATGGCCCGCGCCGCCCTCAGCCGTGGCCGCGACAACCACCGCCTGAACGGCCACGACCTGTCGAAGGTGAGCTTCCTCGACCACGACCTGTTCAAGTCCTGGGGCAAGGTGAAGAAATCCGGCCCGTACGACCTGATCATCATCGACCCGCCGAGCTTCCAGAAAGGCAGCTTCGTCCTCGACAAGGACTACGCCC
The DNA here is from genome assembly GCF_057180225.1 of Pseudomonas sp. BB438. Classification (NCBI taxonomy): domain Bacteria; kingdom Pseudomonadati; phylum Pseudomonadota; class Gammaproteobacteria; order Pseudomonadales; family Pseudomonadaceae; genus Pseudomonas; species Pseudomonas sp. BB438. The sequence continues at coordinate 2,743,465 of NZ_CM170001.1, read as the reverse complement.
GCGTCCTGCGCCGCCTGCCGGAACTGCTGGACGGCGCCGGCACCGTACTGGCCTGCGTCAACGACCCGGCCGTCGGCGTCGACTTCCTGCTCCAGGGCATGGCCGCCGAGGCGCCGCAGCTGCGCTTCATCGAGCGCCTGGAAAACCCGCCGGAGTTCGCCGATATCGAGGAAGACAGCGGCCTCAAGGCGCTGGTGTTCCGGTTGGATTGATAGCGCCGCCTTACCGCTGCGTGACGCAAAAACGGCGGATAACCGAGACCGGTTTTTCGCCCTACGAATGGGCGCATCAGTTCGAGGCTCCGTAGGGCGCATAGCGCCTATGGGGTTGACCCGCCGCCCCGTCCTTTGTAGGAGCGAGCGTGCTCGCGAACCCCGCTTCACGCCTGACCATTCGGTGCAATGCGTTCGCGAGCAAGCTCGCGCCTACAGAAAAGCCCGACATATCCCGATGAAAGGCCGCCACAACCCTTGCAGCCACGCCCCCATCACGCCATCCTTGCCACTGTATGTAAAACCAGTGCCTACCGATGTCCGCGCCGCTCGACCCCAGCCTCTATTACCTGACCAACTTCCACCGCGCCCTCGACTGGATCGACGAACGCTACGCCGACCTGCTCGACGCCGAGGAAGCCCGGTTCATCGCCGACTTCCGCGCGCTGCCGCTGCCGTCGCGTGCGCTGCTGGTGCGGCTGGTCATGCGCAAGGGGCCGCACTTTCGCGCCGGCAAGCTGAGCTACGCGGAGATCGGCGATATTCCCGATGCCGCCGCGCCGCTGCTGGAACTGGGCTGGCTGGACGATGCCTATCCGCTCGCGCTGGAGGAACTGCTGCCACTGCTGCTCAAGGACGAACTGCTCGCGCGCTTTCGCGATGACCTGCCGCGCGGCACGCTGAAGAAGTCCGAGTTGTACGAGCACCTGCATGCCTATCACGAGCAGGTGCAGCCCTTCGCCGGCTGGTACCCGGGCCTCGACCCGCTCTACACCCTGATGGCGACGCCGCTGTGCGACCGCCTGCGCCTGCTGTTCTTCGGCAATCTGCAGCAGGACTGGTCCGAATTCGTCCTCGCCGACCTCGGTATCTTCCGCTACGAAACCGTCCCCTTCACCGCCGATTCCCGAGCCTTCCGCCGCCGCGACGACCTGGAGGCCTACCTCCACCTGTGGAACGGCGCGGTGCGCTTCGACACCGGCGAGCCCATCGCCGAGCTGCTGACCGAACTCGGCGACTTCCACAGCGACAACGCCTACCTGCAAGCCCGCCACGGCCGACTGCTGTACCGCATGGCCTACCAGTTGGAGCGCGAAGGCGAGCTGGACGCTGCGCTGGCGCTGTACCAGCGCACCGTTGCCGGGGGCTCGCGGCAGCGGCAGATTCGCGTGCTGGAACGCCTGCAACGCTTCGAGGAAGCCCACGCCCTCGTGCAGACCGCCCTGGCCGCGCCGGAAAGCGACGGCGAGCTGCAGTTGGTCGAGCGCGCGCTGACCCGACTGATCCGCCAGCTCGGCCTGCCGAAGGAAAAATCCGCCAAGGCCACGCCGCCGCTGCGCATCGACCTGGAGCTGCCGCGCCCGGACGTCAATGTCGAGTTCGCCGTGCAGGCCGTGCTCAATGAGGACAAAGCGCCGGTGCACTACGTGGAGAACGCGCTGGTCTGCAGCCTGTTCGGCCTGCTCTGCTGGGAGGTGATCTTCGCCCCGCTGCCCGGCGCCTTCTTCCACCCTTTCCAGGCCGGGCCGAGCGACCTCAACCGCAGCGACTTCGTCAGCCGCCGCGCGGACGCTTTCGCCGCACGCCTGGCGCTGCTGGACAGCACTGCGTACCTCGCAGCGATCCGAGAAACCTACGCCGCCAAGTTCGGCCTCCTTTCCCCCTTCGTGCACTGGGAGCTGCTGGATGAAAATTTCCTGGAACAGGCCCTGCACTGCCTGCCGGCGGCGCACCTGAAGCTGTGGTTCGAGCGTCTGCTGGCCGATCCGAAGGCCAATCGCGCCGGCATGCCCGACCTGATCCAGTTCTGGCCCGGCGAGGGTCGCTACCGGATGATCGAGGTGAAAGGCCCCGGCGACCGCCTGCAGGATAATCAGAAGCGCTGGCTGGCCTTCTGCGCCGAGCACGGCATGCCGGTGGAAGTCTGCTACGTGCGCTGGCAAGGCGAGACGGAAGAAGCTCAATGAGCTACGCCATCGCCGTGCGCGCGCTGTGCGAATTCACCGCCAAGGAAGGTGACCTCGACCTGCGCTTCACCCCCGCTCCCACGGCTCAGGAAGGCATGGCCGGGCACGCCACGGTGGTGTCCCGGCGGGGGTTGGGCTACATCGCCGAACTGCCGCTGCGCGGCGAATACCCGGGGCTGGTGGTCAGTGGCCGCGCCGACGGCTACGACCCGGCCGAAAACCTGCTGGAAGAGATCAAGACCCACCGCGGCGACGTCGCGCGCATCCCGCAGAACCACCGGCTGCTGCACTGGGCGCAGGTCAAGGTGTACGGCTGGCTGCTGTGCCAGACGCTGGAGATCGACGCCATCGACCTCGCCGTCGTCTACTTCAACGTCATCACCCAGAAGGAGACCGAGTTCCGCGAGCGCTTCGCCGCCGCCGAGCTGCGCGCCTTCTTCGAGCTGCAATGCCAGCGCTTTGTGCAATGGGCCGAGCAGGAAAGCGCCCACCGCGTCGAACGCGACCAGGGGCTGGAGGCGCTGCGCTTCCCCTACGCCGACTTCCGCCAGGGCCAGCGCATGCTCGCCGAGTCGGTCTACCGCGCTGCCCGCGACGGTGAGACGTTGATGGCCCAGGCCACCACCGGCATCGGCAAGACCCTCGGTACGCTGTTCCCGCAGCTCAAGGCCTTCCCCGGCCAGCAACTGGACCGGCTGTTCTTCCTTACCGCCAAGACCCCCGGCCGACGCCTGGCCCTGGACGCCCTGGCGACACTGCGCCAGCAGGAGGCCGCCCAGCCGCTGCGGGTGCTCGAGCACGTTGCCCGTGACAAAGCCTGCGAGCATCCGGACAAGGCCTGCCACGGCGAATCCTGCCCGCTGGCCAAGGGTTTCTACGACCGCCTGCCTGCCGCCCGCGAGACCGCGCTAAAGCGGTGCTGGCTGACCCAGGAGGCGGTGCGCGAGGTGGCGCTGGAACACCAGGTCTGCCCCTACTACCTGAGCCAGGAGCTGTGCCGCTGGTCCGACGTGGTGGTGGGCGACTACAACTACTACTTCGACATGACCGCCCTGCTCTACGGCCTCACCGTACTCAATGACTGGAAGGTCACCCTGCTGGTGGACGAGGCGCACAACCTCATCGAGCGCGGCCGCGGCATGTACAGCGCCGAGCTGGACCAGGGCGAGTTCAACGCCCTGCGCAAGGTCGCCCCGGCCAAGCTGAAAAGCGCGCTGGAACGTGTCGGCCGGCACTGGAACCAGCTGCACCAGGACCAGGACGTCGACTACCAGATCTACCCGACCATCCCCGATCTGTTCATCGCCGCGCTGCAGAAGGCCGTCAGCGCCATCACCGACCACCTCACCGACCAGCCCACCGGCAACGAGGCCGAGCTGTTGCGCTTCTACCTCGACGCCATGCTGTTCTGCCGGCTGGCCGAGGCCTACGGGCCGCACTCGCTGTTCGACATCACCCGCCACGACGTCAGCGCGCGCCGCGTGCTCTCGACCCTGTGCCTGCGCAACGTGGTGCCGGCGCCCTTCCTCGCCGAGCGCTTCAAGGTCGCCCACAGCACCACGCTGTTCTCCGCCACGCTGACGCCGCCACACTACTACGCCGACCTGCTCGGCCTCCCCGAAGACACCGGCTGGCGCGAAGTGGAGTCGCCCTTCCACGCCGAACAGCTGGACGTCCACGCGTTGAGCAACCTGTCCACCCGCTACCAGCACCGCGAGGCCAGCCTCACGCCGATCAGCACCCTGATGGCCCGGCAGTTCCGCGCACGCCCCGGCAACTACCTGGCCTTCTTCAGCAGCTATGCCTACCTGCAGCAGGCACTGGAACGCTTCACCGCCGAACACCCGGACATTCCCTGCTGGGCGCAGTCGCGCAGCATGAACGAGCTGGAGCGCCAGGCCTTCCTCGACCGTTTCACCACGGGCTCGCGCGGCATTGGTTTCGCCGTGCTCGGCGGCGCCTTCGGCGAGGGCATCGACCTGCCCGGCGACCGCCTGATCGGCGCCTTCATCGCCACGCTGGGCCTGCCGCAGGTGAACGAGATCAACGAGGAGATCAAGCAGCGCATGCAGGGGATGTTCGGCGACGGTTACGACTACACCTACCTGTTCCCCGGCCTGCAGAAGGTCGTCCAGGCGGCCGGGCGGGTGATCCGCACGCCCACGGATTCGGGGGTGATCTACCTGCTCGACGACCGCTTCAACCAGCCGGAGGTGCGCAAGCTGCTGCCGGTGTGGTGGAAGCCGGAGAGGCTGAAGTTCATCGCCGACCCGCCGCGGTTCAAGGCGCCGCAGGGGTATCTGTTGCTGTAACTCCCGCAGGTGGAAATCCCTTTTTTCGCGATTGATCGTGTGCCGTGTGGTTCGCGAGCAAGCTCGCTCCTACGAACAGCGCGACATCCCCCCGCCTGGCTCTGGCTCTGGCTCCCAAAAGACTTCCAGAGAAATATCCGCACGCGCCGAATGCCCCGTTCAGAAGGCCTCGTTGAAGCGGAGTTTCAGGGGTTGAGCGACATGGATGTCGCGAGAGCGGCGATGGGCCAGGGATGGCCCTTCGACGCGTGCCCCTGAAACTTCGGTTCAACGAGGGAATTTTTCGCCTAAGCGAAAAACCGGATGTCCGGGGCCAGACTTTTTGGTTCCTTTTGGGGCGTTTGCCAAAAGGGACTCGCCCGAGGGGGCGAAACAAGAAGCTTGGGCGCACCCTGAAGCGACGCAGGAACACCCAGGCCGAGGCAACGACATCGCGGACAAAGTCCGCTCCTACGATCTTGGATACGGTGGAGCAAACGTGTAGGAGCCCCAACGTCCGTCAGACCAACCGCCATTGACGGAACCATCCTACCGGATAAACTGTATATCCATACAGCATTATCCGAGCAATTCCATGACCCTCCATCCCACCTCCATCCCCCGGCCCTCTCGCCGGGCGCATGACTGTCGCCGCCTGCCGGCCGGGAGGCCGTGATGGGCAGCGTGGTTGCGCTCGACACCCTGTTCCACCAGCGCCAGGTCTGGAAGGGCCAGCCCCAGGGCCTGCCGCCCAGCCTGCAGCCCACCGGCCATGCCGTACTGGATGCCGCCCTGCCCAGCGGTGGCTGGCCGGAAGCGGCGCTCAGTGAAGTTCTCCTGGCCGCCGAAGGCACCGGCGAACTGCAACTGGTCTGGCCGACCCTCGCGCGGCTCAGTGCAGCCGGCGAGCGCATCGTGCTGGTCGCCCCGCCCCATGTGCCCTACCCGGCCGCCTGGCAGGCCGCCGGCGTCGCGCTGGAGCAACTCGCCATCGTCCAGGCGACGGGGCGCGATGCGCTCTGGGCCGCCGAGCAGTGCCTGCGCTCGGGCAGCTGCGGCGCCGTGCTGTGCTGGCCGCAGCAGGCCGACGACCGAGCCCTGCGCCGCCTGCAGGTCGCCGCCGAAACCGGGCAGACCCTGGCCATCGCCTACCGCCCGCAGCGCGAAGCACTCAACCCCTCGCCCGCCGCATTGCGCCTGGCGCTGGACGCCAACCCGGCGCAGCTGCGCGTGCTCAAGTGCCGTGGCGGCCTGGCGCCGACGCGGCCCATCCCGCTGCCCTGGCACTGAGATCGCCATGCTCTGGGCCTGCATTCTCCTGCCACAGCTGGCCATGGACGGCGTGCTGCGCGGCCGTCCCGAGCCGGACGCCGCCCTGGCGCTGCTCGCCGGGCCGCCCCAGCGCCGCGTGCTGCAGGCGGTCAACCCGGCTGCGCGGGCGCTGGGGCTCAAGCCCGGTCAGTCACTCACTGCCGCCCAGGCCCTCAGCCGTGAATTCGCCACCGCCGAGTACGACCTGCGTGACGTGCAGCGCTGGCAGAACCTGCTGGCCGCCTGGGCCTACGGATTCAGCTCGCAGGTCAGCCAGCACTACCCGCGCGCGCTGCTGCTGGAAGTGCAATCGAGCCTGCAGCTGTTCGGCCCCTGGCCGCGCTTCGAGGCACGCCTGCGCGAAGAGTTGAACGGACTGGGCTTCCGCCACCGCATCACCGCCGCACCCAATCCGGCCGCCGCGCGCATCCTCGCCAACGGCCACGACGGCCTGGCGATCCACGACAACCAGCAGCTGCGCCAGTACCTGGGCAGGATGCCGCTGGAGCGCCTGGGCCTGGAGCGCGATGCCGCCACGGCGCTGGGCCGCATGGGCCTGCGCAGCCTGCAGCAACTGCTCGCCCTGCCCCGCGAAAGCCTGGCCCGGCGCTTCCCGCCACAGGTGCTGCGGCAGGTCGACACCCTGCTCGGCCAACGCCCGCTGGCCCTGGAGTTCTACCGACCGCCGGACTGTTTCGAGTCGCGCATCGAACTGAATTTCGACGTGGAATCCACCCAGGCGCTGCTGTTCCCGCTGCGCCGCCTGACCACCGATCTCGCCGCCTTCCTCGCCGGGCGCGACAGCGGCGTGCAGCGTTTCGTCCTCCATCTGGAACACCACGAAGGCAGCGACACGCTGATGCCGGTCGGCCTGCTCAGCGCCGAGCGCGAGGCGGCGATGCTCTTCGAGCTGAGCCGTGGCCGCCTGGAACAACTGCAATTGCGCGCCCCGGTGCACAGCGTGCGACTGCTGGCCGACGACCTGCCGCCCTTCGTGCCGCAGCACCGCGAGCTGTTCGACGACCGCCCGCAGCAATCGCTGCCCTGGGAGCAGCTGCGTGAACGCCTGCGCGCACGACTGGGCGATGACGCCGTGCACAGTCTCGGCGGCCGCGCCGACCATCGTCCGGAGCGCGCCTGGCAAGGCAGCTCCACGCCGCTGCAGGCCATCACCGACGTCCCACGCCCCGGCTGGCTGCTGGCGGAGCCCCAGCCACTGCGCGAGTTCGCGCCGGCGCTGCTGGCCGGTCCGGAGCGCATCGAATCCGGCTGGTGGGACGGCGAGGACATCCGCCGCGACTACTACCAGGTGCGCACCCGCAGCGGGCAGCGCGCCTGGGTGTTCCGCCCGGTGGGCGACGACGGGCCCCTGCTGCTGCACGGCTGGTTCGCATGAGCGCGGAGAGCGAAGGCATCGGCTACGCCGAGCTGCACTGCCTGTCCAACTTCAGCTTCCAGCGTGGCGCCTCGAGCGCCACCGAGCTGTTCGAGCGGGCGAAGAAGCTGGGCTACCGGGCGCTGGCGATCACCGACGAATGCAGCCTGGCCGGCATCGTCCGTGCCTGGCAGGCCTCGAAGGAGACCAAGGTTCCCCTGATCACCGGCAGCGAGCTGAGTATCGAGCACGGCCCGAAGCTGGTGCTGCTGGCCGAGAACCTGACCGGCTACGAGAACCTCTGCCGCCTGCTCACCCACGCCCGGCGCCGCGCCGAGAAAGGCAGCTACCGCCTGGTGCGCGCGGACTTCGACGGCAACCTCGACCACCTGCTGGCGATCTGGCAGCCACGGGACGAGCAGGACGACGACGGTCTCTGGCTGCGCGGGCTTTTCCCCGAGCGTCTGTGGCTGGGCGTCGAACTGCACAAGGGCCCGGACGACACCGGCAAGTTGCGTCGCCTGCGGGAACAGGCCGCGCGCCTGGAGATTCCCGCCGTAGCCTGCGGCGACGTGCACATGCACGCCCGTGGCCGCCGCGCCCTGCAGGACTGCATGACCGCCATCCGCCAACACCTGCCGGTGCACGAGGCCGGCCAGCACCTCTATCCCAATGGCGAACGGCATCTGCGGCCATGGGAGGCGCTGGCGTCGATCTACCCCGCCGAGTTGCTGGCGGAGACGCTGGAGATTGCCGAGCGCTGTACCTTCGATCTGGGTCAACTCGACTACCAGTACCCGCGCGAGCTGGTGCCCGAAGGCCATACGCCCGCCAGTTGGCTTTGCGCCCTGACGCAAAAAGGTATTCACGAGCGTTGGCCTGCAGGAGCGAGAAAAAAGGTCATCAAACGGATTCGCAAGGAATTGCGGCTGATCATCGAACTGAAATACGAAAGCTATTTCCTCACAGTCCATGACATCGTCCGGTTTGCCCGCTCGCAACATATCCTCTGCCAAGGACGTGGCTCAGCCGCCAACTCTGCCGTGTGTTTCACCCTGGGGATTACCGAACTCGACCCGACACACATCAATCTGCTGTTCGGCCGCTTCATTTCCCGCGAACGCAAAGAACCGCCGGATATCGACGTCGATTTCGAGCACGACCGCCGTGAGGAAGTCATCCAGTATGTGTTCCAGCGCTACGGCCGCACGCGCGCTGCGCTTACGGCAGTCGTCAGTACCTATCGAGGCGCCGGCGCTGTGCGCGACGTGGCCAAGGCATTGGGCCTGCCGCCGGATCAGGTCGGCGCACTGGCCGATTGCTGCGGACATTGGAGCCGCAAAGGTCCGCCACGCGACCGTCTGATTGAGTCCGGCTTCGATCCGGACAGTCCAGTGCTTCGTCGTGTCCTCGTATTGACGGAGCAATTGATTGGCTTTCCTCGCCACCTGTCACAACACCCCGGCGGTTTCGTGATTTCCCAGCAACCATTGGAAAACCTGGTGCCGGTGGAAAATGCCGCGATGCCCGAGCGCACCTTGATCCAATGGGACAAGGATGATCTTGACGCAGTCCGTCTGCTCAAAGTCGACGTGCTTGCCTTGGGAATGCTCAGCGCCCTACGCCGCTGTTTCGACCTGATCGAACGTTATCGTGGTCAGCGCTGGACACTCGCTACCCTGCCGCAGGAGTGCCCGAAGACCTACGAAATGATCAGCCGTGCCGACACCGTCGGGGTGTTCCAGATCGAGTCCCGCGCACAAATGGCCATGCTGCCGCGCCTCAAGCCCGAAACGTTTTATGACCTGGTCATCGAAGTCGCGATCGTCCGCCCAGGCCCGATCCAAGGCGACATGGTGCATCCCTACCTGCGCAGACGAAACAAGGAAGAGCCCGTTACCTATCCGTCCAAAGCTCTGGAAAAGGTCTTCAGACGCACCTTGGGTGTTCCGCTGTTTCAGGAACAGGTTATGGAAGTGGCCGTCATTGCCGCCGATTACACCCAAGGTGAAGCGGACCACCTCCGCCGATGCATGGCCGCGTGGAAACGTCATGGCGGTCTGGAGCCGCACCGCCAGCGTCTTTTCCAAGGCATGTTGAAGAACGGCTACACCCAGGATTTCGCCGAGCGCATCTTCAAACAGATAGAAGGCTTCGGCAGCTACGGCTTCCCCGAATCCCACGCTGCCAGCTTCGCCCTGCTCACCTACGCCAGCTGCTGGCTGAAATGCCACGAGCCGGCGGCCTTCACCTGCGCGCTGATCAACAGCTGGCCCATGGGCTTCTACAGCCCCGACCAGCTGCTGCAGGACGCCCGCCGCCACGGCCTGGAGATCCGTCCGGTGGACGTGCGCCACAGCCACTGGGACTGCACCCTGGAACCCATCGCCGAACGCCAGCCGGCCATCCGCCTCGGTCTGCGCATGGTGCGCGGGCTGCGCGAGGACGTGGCCAATGCTATCGCCCGGGCGCGCAATCAACGGCCCTTCGCGGACGTCGCTGACCTCTGCCTGCGCGCCCATCTCGACGGTCGTGCCCGCGAGCAATTGGCCGACGCCGGCGCCCTGCGCGGCCTCGCCGGCCATCGGCACAAGGCGCGCTGGGCGATTGCCGGAGTCGAGCCGCAGTTGCCGCTGTTCGCCGGCCAGGTCACCGAGGAAGCACCGGTCAGCCTGCCGCTGCCCAGCCGCGGCGAAGACCTGCTCACCGACTATGCGACCCTCGGCACCACCCTCGGCCCGCACCCCATGACCCTGCTGCGTGGCGCCCTCAAGGCCCGGCGCTGCCGCAGCTCACGGGAACTGACCACGCTGGAAGCCGACCGCCCGGTGCGCGTCGCCGGCCTGGTCGTCGGCCGCCAGCGCCCCGGCACGGCCAGCGGCGTCACCTTCGTCACGCTGGAAGACGAGTTCGGCATGATCAACGTGATCGTCTGGCGCGACCTCGCCGAACAGCAGCGCCGCCCCTTCCTCAGCGCCCGCCTGATGCAGGTGGACGGCACCCTGGAGGCCAAGGACGGCGTACGCCATGTGATCGCCGGGCGACTGACGGACCTGAGCGGGTTGCTGGAGGGACTGGATGTGCGGAGTCGGGATTTCCACTAGCGCCGGCTCACAGCGGTATCATGCGCCCCAGTCATGCAAACCCTGGATGGATCCATGAAATCGAACGGACGCTCGCTGCTCTCCCTGCTTTTCGCCGCGCTCACCGGCACGGCACTGTCTTTCACTACCCTGGCCGCCGACAACACGCTGCCCGCCGGGGAGTATCTGGCCAAGGGCGGCTGGGGCACCCTGGTCATTCAGAAGGCCAAACAAGGCGCCCAGGTTTTCAGCCTCGAATCCCTGGGCGCCAACGGTCATTCCTGCTCGCTGGACGGCAGCATTCGCAACGGCGAAGCCAACCTGCATGAAGACTGGCAGGAAGGCACCTGCACCGTGACGTTCAAGCTGCAGGACAACAGCATTGAAGTCAGCAACGAACTGACTGACAGCTGCCGGAGCTATTGCGGCGCCCGCGCCGGCTTCGCCGGCACCTATCTGAAACCGGCCCCCGGCTGCAGCAACGAAGCCCTGCGCCAGACCCGCAATCGCTTCAAGAGGCTCTACGACAGCAAGGACTACGCCGGCGCCGAACGCCTGCTCGCCCCGGTGCTGAGCGACTGCAAGGCCACCCTCCACTGGCTGGACGAGCTGGCCACCCGCAACGACCTGGCCCTGACCCAGGCCAAGCTCGGCCAGGGCAAGGCCTGCCGCAACACGCTGGATTCGATGGTCGACGACGCCAAGCGCTACAGCGGCCCCCAGGACGACAATACCGCCATCTGCGACAGCGGCGATCGCTACCTGCCCCCGGCGGACTGCGACGGCTATCTGCGCCAGGTCCGCGCCGCCAAGACCAACCTGGGCTGGTGCGAACGCGCCGGGGGTTGATCCGCGACTTAGGGCGCATGACCCGGAACGCGTTATCCGCCATTGCGGCGGATAACGCTTGAAGCGTTATTCGCCCTACATAACTATTTCCGCCGATAACTCTTGTTCCCGCTGGGCGTCAGGCAATACACACCGCCACGCGGCCCCGTACAGAAAGTGCCGCTGCTGCATGAACAGGAACCATCGTCGGCGGAGAAGCGTTGAAGTGAAGGCGCCGAAGAGCTGCTGACACCCAGGTAGGCCGGGCAGCTCTTCTTAGAGCCGCTAATGGAGCCGTCGTTGCACAGGAAGAGCTCGCCCTGGCAGCGGGCAATGCCACCCTTGCTGCCAGAACAAGGCGTATTGGCCGCCAAAGCCAGCGTCGTGGCAAACACCAGCGTCATCCCTATCGACCAGACCGATCCCTTGCGCATCCTGCGTCCACCCACTGAATAGTGGCGCGATGCTATAGCGCAACGGCGATTTTGTCAGGCAGGGTCTGAAGGCAATGTCTCTCAGTGCATTGGAATTTGCCCATGGCGCCCACGCCCCTTAACCTCCCGCTATTTCCCCGTTGGCCAGCCCCATGATCACCCTCCGCCACATCGAAGTCTTCCGCGCGGTCATGACCACCGGCAGCGTCACCCGCGCAGCGGTTTTCCTGCACACCAGCCAGCCCACCGTCAGCCGCGAGCTGGCGAGGCTGGAGCAACTGGTCGGCTTCGAGCTGTTCCTGCGCGAACGCGGCCGGCTGGCGCCGACGGCGCGGGCGTTGATGCTGTTCGAGGAGGTGGAGCGCTCCTTCACCGGGCTGGATCGGATCGTCGCCTTCGCCGGGAGCCTGGGGCAGTTCGCCGAGGGCAAGTTCTCCATCGGCTGCCTGCCGGCCTTATCCCAGGCACTGCTGCCGGAAGCCTGCAAGCGCTTCAGCCGGGAAAACCCGGCGATCAGCCTGGAAGTGGCGGCACTGGAATCGCCACACCTGGAGGAAGCCCTCAGCGCCCAGCACCACGACATCGGCCTGATCGAGAACGACGACGCCCCGCGCGGCACCGAGTTGCAGCCACTGCTGGCGGTGGACGAGGTATGCATCCTCCCGGATGGCCATCCCCTGCTGGCCCGCGAGCGTCTGGAGGCGGCGGATTTCGCCGGCCTGCCCTTCGTCAGCCTGGCCACCAGCGACCGCTACCGGCACCTGATCGACGCCGTGTTCCTCGGTGCTGGCGTGCAGCGGCAGATGCAGGTGGAAACCCACAGCGCCGTGTCGGTGTGCAGCATGGTGCGCGCCGGACTGGGCCTCGCCGTGGTCAACCCGATCACCGCACTGATGTTCCAGGGCCAGGGCATCCAGTTGCGCCCGCTGGCGTTCTCGCTGCCGTTCCAGGTGAGCGTGGCAAAGCCCCTGTATCGCCCCGCTACGCCGCTGCGCGAGCGCTTCGTGGCAGCACTCCAGGCAGAGGCCGACCTGCTGGTCCAGCGCCTGCGCGAAGCCGGCGTGGGCTGCACCCTATATCAAAATTGAATTGACCAGATAACAAGCGGCATTATTCAGACATGCAAAGGGCCGGTAGACTAGCGCCATCTACCTTCGGAGCCCATTCATGACTTCCCTCGCCCTGCCCCGCGCCGAACAGCTCGCCCTGCAATTCGGCACCCCGCTGTGGGTCTACGACGCCGCCACCATCCGTGGCCAGATCGAGCGCCTGAAGAGCTTCGACATCATCCGCTTCGCCCAGAAGGCCTGCTCCAACCTGCACATCCTGCGCCTGATGCGCGAACAGGGCGTGAAGGTCGATGCGGTGTCCCAGGGCGAGTTGCTGCGTGCCCTGGCCGCCGGCTACTCGTGCCGCGACGATGAATCCGAGATCGTCTTCACCGCCGACCTGCTGGACCGCACCACCCTGGAAACCGTGGTCGAGCACGGCATCCCGGTGAACGCCGGCTCCATCGACATGCTCCGCCAACTGGGCGAAGTTGCCCCCGGCCACCCGGTGTGGCTGCGCATCAACCCCGGTTTCGGTCACGGCCACAGCAACAAGACCAACACCGGCGGCGAGCACTCCAAGCACGGCATCTGGCACAGCGACCTGCGCGCCGCCCTGGACGTGATCCGCGAGCGCAGCCTGCGTCTGGTCGGCCTGCACATGCACATCGGTTCGGGGGTCGACTACGGCCACCTGGCACAGGTCGGCGAAGCCATGCTCGGCCTGGTGCAGCAGGTGAAGGACGCCGGCCACGACCTGTCCGGCATCTCCGCCGGTGGCGGCCTGTCCATCCCCTACCGCGCCGGTGATCCGGAAGTGGACACCGCGCATTACTTCCAGCTGTGGGACAAGGCGCGCAAGGCCGCAGAAGCCGTGGTCGGCCACACGCTGCACCTGGAGATCGAACCGGGCCGCTACCTGGTCGCCCAGTCCGGCTGCCTGCTCAGCGAAGTGCGCGCCACCAAGGACGCCGGCCGCAATCACTTCGTGCTGGTGGACGCCGGTTTCAATGAGCTGATGCGCCCGTCCATGTACGGCAGCTACCACGGCATCAGCGTGCTGGCCGGCGATGTGGCCAGCCGCGAAGTGATCGATACCGTGGTGGCCGGCCCGCTATGCGAGTCCGGCGACGTGTTCACCCAGGGCGATGGCGGTGTGGTCATCCCCCGCGCCCTGCCACGCGCCCAGGTCGGCGACCTGCTGCTGATCCACGACACGGGCGCCTACGGCGCGTCCATGTCGTCGAACTACAACAGCCGCCCGCTGATCGCCGAGGTGCTGCTCGAAGGCGCCGACGCGAAGCTGATCCGCCGCCGCCAGCGCGTGGAAGAGCTGCTGGCGCTGGAAGAAGACCTGGGCTGATTCAAGCCATCATGAACCGCCGGCCCTGCCGGCGGATCGCGAGCGTGGCCCGCTCCTATAGTCAGCGATCAAGCTGCAGGAGCGTGCCCTGCACGCCAATGGCGGGCAAAGCCCGCCCATTGCCGGGAACTCCCGCCCCTCACCGATCGATGCGCGTCGACAGGATGATCGACGACATCGTCCGCTCCACCCCATCCAGCGCGCCAATACGGTCCAGTACCGCATCCAGGTCGCGGATCGACAGCGCCTCGACAATCACGATCATGTCGAAGTTGCCGCTCACCGAATGCAGCGTCTTCACCTCGGCGATCTTCTCCAGCGCCTGCACCACCTGGTGCGACAGCTTGGGCAGCGCCGTCACCAGCACGTGGGCGCGCACCAGCGATTGCGCATAGCTGTCCGACACCTTGATCGAGTAGCCGGTGATGATGCCCTGCTGCTCCAGCCGCTCGATGCGGCTCTGCACCGTGGAGCGCGACACCCCGAGCTTGCGCGCCAGCTCGGAAATCGACTCGCGGGCGTTGGCGCGCAGCAGGTTCAGCAAGGCCGCATCGGCGTTTTTCGTCATATTGCTCATGGTTTTGGTCAATCTGCCTTAAAACTCTCGCCAATCTTGCAGATTGCCAGGTTCATTTCAACGACAGCCTTTGCAATAGTGAACACCACGGCGAGCCCTCACAGCTCGCCATTTCTTTGCCCGCGCGCCATCCATCGACTGGCCTCTGCGGGTCGCAAGAAGCCTTGCCAAGCTGGTGATACAAGCCGGCGAGCCGCATAAGTCGAACAAGATTGAAGGGAGCCTTCCATGCACAAGAACCGCCACCCCCATACCCCTGGCAAGAAACCGGTCACCATCTTCGGTCCGGACTTCCCCTTCGCCTTCGACGACTGGATCGAACACCCCGCCGGCCTGGGCAGCATCCCCGCCGCGAAGCACGGCCAGGAGGTGGCCATCGTCGGTGCCGGCATCTCCGGCCTGGTGGCGGCCTACGAGCTGATGAAGATGGGCCTCAAGCCGGTGGTCTACGAGGCCTCGAAGATGGGCGGCCGACTGCGCTCGGAGACTTTCGAAGGCGCCGACGGGATCATCGCCGAACTGGGCGGCATGCGTTTCCCGGTATCCAGCACCGCCTTCTACCACTATGTCGACAAGCTCGGCCTGGAGACCAGGCCCTTCCCCAACCCGCTGACCCCGGCCTCGGGCAGCACCGTGGTCGACCTGGAAGGCACCAGCCACTACGCCGAGAAGATGGCCGACCTGCCGGAAATCTTCCGCGAAGTCGCCCAGGCCTGGGCCGATGCGCTGGAGGATGGCGCGCGCTTCTCCGAGATCCAGGACGCCATCCGCGAGCGCGACACGGTCAAGCTCAAGGCCCTGTGGGACGAGCTGGTACCCAAGTGGGACGACCGCACCTTCTATGACTTCGTCGCCACCTCCAAGGCCTTCTCGCGCCTGTCCTACCGCCACCGCGAAATCTTCGGCCAGGTCGGCTTCGGCACCGGCGGCTGGGACTCGGACTTCCCCAACTCCATGCTGGAAATCTTCCGCGTGGTGATGACCAACTGCGACGATCACCAGCATCTGGTCGTCGGCGGCGTCGAGCAGGTGCCGCGCGGCATCTGGAGCCATGTGCCGGAGCGATGCGCGCACTGGCCGGCCGGCACCTCCCTCGCGTCGCTGCACAATGGCGCGCCGCGTCCGGGCGTGAAGAAGATCGCCCGCGCCGCCGACGGCACCTTCGCCGTCACCGACTACTGGGGCGACACCCGCCACTACGCCGCCGTCCTGGCGACCTGCCAGACCTGGCTGCTGACCACCCAGATCGAGTGCGAGGAGGCGCTGTTCTCGCAGAAGATGTGGATGGCCCTGGACCGCACCCGCTATATGCAGTCGTCGAAGACCTTCGTGATGGTCGACCGGCCGTTCTGGAAGGACAAGGACCCGCAGACCGGCCGCGACGTAATGAGCATGACCCTCACCGACCGCCTCACCCGCGGCACCTACCTGTTCGACAACGGCGACGACAAGCCGGGCGTGATCTGCCTGTCCTACTCCTGGATGAGCGACGCCATGAAGATGCTGCCGCACCCGGTGGAGAAGCGCGTGCAGCTGGCCCTGGACGCACTGAAGAAGGTCTACCCGAAGGTCGACATCGCCGGGCACATCATCGGCAACCCGATCACCGTGTCCTGGGAGGCCGACCCGCACTTCCTCGGCGCTTTCAAGGGCGCGCTGCCGGGCCACTACCGCTACAACCAGCGCATGTACGCGCACTTCATGCAGGACGACATGCCCGCCGAGCAGCGCGGCATCTTCATCGCCGGCGACGACGTGTCCTGGACGCCGGCCTGGGTGGAAGGCGCGGTGCAGACCTCGCTCAACGCCGTGTGGGGCATCATGAAGCACTTCGGCGGGGCTACCCATCCGGAGAACCCCGGCCCCGGCGACCGCTTCGCCGAGCTCGGCCCGATGGAACTGCCGGACTGATTCCCGCGCGTCATTGAACAGCGGCTCGCGTGGGGCCGGGATCGGGTGCACACTGCCTGATCCCGGCCTTGCGCGTTTCGAAGGAGAACACCATGTACCTCGCCCTCTACCAGTGCCCTCCCGGCCCCGACGATATCGGCGGCAACCTGCGCCGCCTGGAGCAGGCCGCGCAGCAGGCGGTGCAGAACGGTGCGGACCTGCTGGTGCTGCCGGAGATGTACCTGACCGGCTACAACATTGGCGCCCAGCGCGTCGCCGAACTGGCGGAACGCTGCGATGGCCCGTCCGCCCTGCGCATCGCCGAGATCGCCCGCGCGCACAAGCTCGGCATCCTCTACGGCTACCCCGAGCGTGACGCCGGCGGCGCCATCTTCAACAGCGTGCAACTGATTGACCGGCAGGGCGAACGCCGCGCCAACTACCGCAAGACCCACCTCTACGGTGACCTCGACCGCAGCCAGTTCAGCGCCTCCGACGAGCCGCCGGCGATCTTCGAGCTGGACGGCTGGAAAGTCGGCCTGCTGATCTGCTTTGACGTGGAATTCCCCGAGGCGGTGCGTACGCTTGCCCTGGCGGGCGCGGATGTCGTGCTGGTACCGACTGCCAACATGCACCCGTACGAGTTCGTCGCCCAGGTACTGGTGCCGACCCGCGCCTTCGAGAACCAGGTATTCCTCGCCTACGCCAATTATGTCGGCAGCGAGGGGGAGATCGAGTACTGCGGACTGAGCAGCATCGTCGCCCCGGATGGCCAGGTGCTGAGCAAGGCCAAGCACAGTGAGGAACTGCTGGTGGCCGAGCTGGACCCGCAGCGTATCGCCCTGGCGCGCGAGGGGTACAGCTACGTGCACCTGCGGCGGCCGGTGCTGTATCGCCGTTGAAAAAAGGCCCTGCTGGATGCCGGGCCGTTACGTTTACGCCGAACCTGTTTTTGTAGGAGCGAGCAAGCTCGCTCCTACAGGTGTGTGCCGTCCGTGGCGATGCGGTGGCAAGCCTGGCAGCTACGCACCGGCCCGCTCGCGTGGAAGGCCTGCAGGCGTTTCAGGTGGCAGCTCTGGCAGAGCTGGTGGAAGTCCGCTTCGACGTGCATGGCCAGCGCCGGGCTCTGCTTGTGGCAGAGGATGCAGGAGCGGTTGCCGGAGACCGAGGGCGACTGGTCCTGGTAATCGTGGTGGCAGGTGATGCAGTTCACCGACGCATGCGGCTCGTGGGGAAACGCCAGCGGCATCAACGGTCGGCTGCGCTGCCAGTGTCCATGGGCGAACCATACCCCCGCCGACAGCGCCACGGTTGCCGCGACACAAAGACCGATCCAGCGACGCTTCACAGCGGCAGCTCCACATTCGCCAGCAGGCTGTAGAGCGCCGACACGCCGAGGATCAAGCCACTGGCCGCCAGCGCGAACCAGGTGGCGCGTTGCGCCGTGTTGCGCTGGCGTCCGCGGATACCGTTGGCGGATTTGGGCAGACGCGGCCAGACGGCCACTGCCAGCATCAGCGCGACCAGCAACGCGCCCTTCCAGGCTCCGCCGCTGTAGTAGCCCGCGCCGAGCACGTGCACGGCCATCAGCAACAGGGCGAGCAGACTGCCGCCGTAGTGCCAGCGGCGGAAGGTAGCGGCGCTGCTGCTCCAGCGCGGCCGGACACGGCTCAGGCTGGAAACCGCCAGCACCAGCATCAGGACCGCCGATACCAGCCCGGCCAGCATGTAGCCGGGGGCGGAAGGCAGCAGGTCCTCGATCAGCAGTGGCTCATCGACCAGCAACGCGACGATATGCACCAACAGCAGCGCGACGGCGGCAAACCCCAGGTCGCGGTGCAAGCGCAGGAAGAACTTGCCCTCATAGCGCGGACGCGGTTGCGGACGACCGCCCATGACGAACAGCAGCCCCGCCAGGCAGGCCCCCAGCAGCCCGGCGGCGTTGGCGAAATCCCAGGCATAGCCAAGCCCCGGCATCGCGCCGAGGCCGAGCAGGATGGCGACCGGCAGCAGGCAGCCGAACGCCAGGCGCGCGATCAGCGCAGGCATGGGGGACTCCGGACAAAGGACCGTTGCCGGAGGCTAGCAAGCGGCGACGGTTCGCGCGTGCCAATGCCTGCCAGACGGCTTTTCGTGGGTGCCACCCCGCCCTACCTGCTCCCATTTCCGCACCGAAGACTGGCCGGAAGAAAGCGTCTTCCGGGTGGGCTTCACGAACCTGGGCCGGCAATCGCGAGAGCCACACCCGACGCAGGAGCTCACGACGCGGACTCCGCGAAGGTCCCGGCGACAGGAGCCCAGGAATGAAGAAGGCCCGCACTGGGCGGGCCTTCTTCATTCATGCCGGGCGTCAGCTGCTCTGCGGCATCTCACCCCGCGCCAGGCGCGCGTTGATGTCGGCGATCACCGCCGGCAGTTCGGCGATGGTGTCGATCAGGTAGTGCGGGCGCGAGCCTTCGAACATCTGGCCGATGCGGCGGCGCTCCTGGTCCAGCTTCTCCGCCGGCAACGCCTTGTACTGTTCATAGGTCAGGCCCAGGGCGTTGCCCGAGCAGGTCAGTGCCACGGTCCACATGCCGGCGCTGCGGCCTTCGAGGATGCCCGGCCAGGTGTCGTCGACTTTCACGCAGGCGGCCACGTCGTTGATGCCCAGGGCAATCACGTTGGCCAGGGCCTGTGCCGGATGCGGTCGGCCGTTGGGCACGTCATCGGTGGCCACCACGTGGTCGGCGACGTAGCCGTTGGTCTTGGCCAGGGCAACGACCTTTTCCATCACCACGGCCGGGTAGCCGGAGCAGGAACCGATCTTCAGCCCCTGCTTGCGCAGGGTGGCGATGGCATCCAGCGCGCCGGGGATCAGCGCCGAGTGCTCGGCGATCTTCTCGATCTGCAGCGGCATGAAGCGTTCGTAGATGGCGGTGACGTCATCGTCGCTCGGCACGCGACCGAACTTCGCCTTGTAGCGCTCGGCGATGGCCGGGATGTCGCACAGGGTGCGGATGTGGTCCCACTTGCCCATGCCCATCGGGCCGCGGGCTTCTTCCAGGCTGACCTGCACGCCGAACTCGGCGAAGGCTTCGACAAAGATCTGGGTCGGCGCGAAGGAGCCGAAGTCGACCACGGTGCCGGCCCAGTCGAGGATGACGGCTTGCAGTTGCTGCGGTTGCTGGTAATTCATGGCGTTCAATCCTGTGAGAATTCGGGCGGGCGTCAGATTTCGAAAACTTCCATTTCCTTCAGCGTCTCGGCGATGGCCGCGACGGCGGCGCGCATGCCGCTGGCGTCGACCTGGCCGATGCAACCGACGCGGAAGGTTTCCACCTGGGTCAGCTTGCCCGGATAGAGGATGAAGCCCTTCTCGCGCACCCGGTTGTAGAACTCGGTGAAGGTGTAGCGGGCATCGCTCGGGGCGTGGAAGGTGACGATGATCGGCGCCTGGATCTCGGCCGGCAGGAAGCTGCGGAACCCGAGCTCGGCCATCTCCGCCAGCAGAGTCTGGCAATTATATGCGTAACGCTGATGACGGGCCGCGAGACCGCCCTCTTCCTCGTACTGGCTCAGCGCTTCGTGCAGCGCGGCAACCACATGGGTCGGCGGGGTGAAGCGCCACTGGCCGGTCTTGGCCATGTAGGCGTGCTGGTCCTGCAGGTCCATGGACAGCGAGTGGCAGTTGCCGGTGCTGGCATTCAGCGCAGACGTGCGGGCAAACACGAAGCCCATGCCCGGCACGCCTTCCAGGCACTTGCCGGAGGCAGCGATCAGCGCGTCGAAGGGAATGTGGCGGGCGTCGATGTCCAGCGCGCCGAAGGAACTCATGGCATCGATGATCAGGCGCTTGCCGTGGGACTCGATGACCTTGGCGATGTCCTGCAGCGGGTTGAGGATGCCGGTGCTGGTCTCGCAATGGATCAGGGCGACATGGGTGACGCTCGGGTCCGCGCTGAGCAGGCGGTCGACGTCGGCGGCGGTGGTCGGCACGTCTTCTTCGGTTTCGAAGGTGGTGAATTCGCGGCCGATGACCTGGCAGATCTTCGCCAGGCGCTTGCCATAGGCGCCGTTGATCAGCACCAGCACCTTGCCGTCACGCGGCACCAGGGTGCCCACCGCGGCTTCGACGGAGAAGGTGCCGCTGCCCTGCAGGGGCACGCAGGTGTGGGTCGCCTCGCCGTGGATGATCGCCAGCAGGCGCTTGCAGACGTCGGCGGTCAGGTCGTTGAAGTCGCGGTCCCACGAACCCCAGTCGACCATCATGGCGCGACGGGTGCGGGGAGACGTGGTCAGCGGACCGGGAGTCAGCAGGATGGGGGCTCGCTCGGCAGTGCTCATGCTCGATTCCTCTTTCTTGGGAACGTCGTCAGGGCTGAATTCGGTTGGGCCGTGGCGGGTTCGCTGCGGCCTGGGCATAACTTGCCGGCCGGACAGATATCGTTCAAATTGTTTATCACGATGCACTGCATAAGCCGGACATATACCTCATGAATCTCTTCCAGCTCCGCGCCTTCGACGCCGTCGCCCGCGAACGCAGCTTCACCCGGGCCGCCGAGCGCCTGTTCATCAGCCAGCCGGCGGTGACCGGGCACGTGAAGGCGCTGGAGGAGCACTACCAGGTCAACCTGTTCCGCCGCACCGCGCGCGGCGTGGAGCTCACCGAAGATGGCGTGCGCCTGTCGGCCATCAGCCGCACGCTGTTCGCCCTGGAGGAAGAGGCCGAGGCCATGCTCGATGCCAGCCGCGAGCTGGTGACCGGGCGCATCGAAGTGGCCGCCGACGGCCCGCACCTGGTGATGCCGATGCTCGCCCGGCTGCGCGCGCGCTACCCCGGCATCACCGTCAACCTGCGCCTGGGCAACGCGCAGGAAACCCTTGCCGCGCTGATGGACGAACACGTCGATATCGCCGTATTGACGGAGGTGGAGCCACGCGCCGGGTTGTTCCTGCGCGAGCTGGTGGAGTCGCGCATCTGTGCCCTGGTGCCGGCCAGCCATGCCTGGAGCGAACACGTCGGCGAACTGCCGCTGGGCGAGTTGGACCAGCAGATCATGGTACTGCGCGAGCCCGACTCCATTACCCGGCGCACCTTCGATGCGGCCTGCTCGGCGGCCTCGGTGGAGCCCCGCGTACTGCTGGAGCTGGACAGCCGGGAGGCGGTCACCGAAGCGGTGGCGGCAGAGCTGGGGATCGGCATCGTGTCGTCGCTGGAGGTCAGCCCGGACCCACGGGTGAAAGCCGTCCCGCTGAGCGGCGACGGCCTGCTCAACCGCCACGCGATCGGCTGCCTGGAGCGGCGCCGTGGGTTACGGGTAGTGAGTGCGTTTCTGGAGTTGGCGGAGGGCTGAACCTGGTAAGCCAACACCTCTTCCGGCTAACGCCAGCGCAGCCGCGACTGCCGAACGGTCCCCTCTCCCGCTTGCGGGGGAGGGTTAGGGAGGGGGAAAGGAGTCAAGCACTCTAGCGGAGCTGCGAGGAAGCATCGGCCCCTCTCCCCAGCCCTCTCCCTGAAGGGAGAGGGGTATCCGTGCAGCTTGATGCCGCGAATGGGTCGTTGAGCATGCCTTCCCCTCAGACAGGCAAATCTTCCTTCACCAGGTCGAGAAAGGTCGTCACGATCCGCCGCGTGCTCTGCTCGCGCAGGCACACCAGGGTTTCGCTCATGCGCCAGTGGCAGTCGAGGATCGGCAGCGCGTGCACCCGCGCATCCGCCCCCAGCTCGGCAGCGGAGACCACCCCCACGCCAATCCCCACCGCCACTGCCTCCAGCGATGCCTCGCGGCCTTCCACTTCGATGGCCGGACGGATGCGCAGGCCGGCGCGAGCCATCTCCGCTTCGAGCATCTGCCGGGTCACCGAACCCTGCTCGCGCACTACCAGCGGGGTGTCGTCGAGGTCGGCCAGTTCGATGGCCCCACGCCCGGCCCAGGGATGACCGCGACCGACGAAGGCAACGATGGGATCGCTGCGCAGGGTGAAGGTCAGCAGGCGCTCGTCCTGTACCTCGCGCCCCAGCAATGCCAGGTCCGCCTGGTAGTCGAACAGGCGTTGCAGGGACTCGTCGGTGTTGCCCGTCTCCAGCTTCACGCGGATGCCCGGATGGCGCTGGCAGAAGCGCGCGATCTGCGGCAACACGTGCACCGGCGCGTCCACCGCCAGGGTCAGGCTGCCGGTCTGCAGCGCGCTGGACTCCTGCAGCAACTCCTGCGCCTCGGCCTCGATCACGAACAGCCGCTGGGTCACCGACAGCAGGCGCTCGCCCAGCTCGGTCAGGCGCACCGAACGCTTGTTGCGATGGAACAGCAACACACCGTAGCGCTCCTCCAGCTTGCGCACCTGGTCGGACACCGCCGGCTGGGTGAGGAACAGGCGCTCGGCGGCGCGGGTGAAACTGCCGTGTACCGCGACGGCATGGAAAGCCTTCAGCTGAGCGTGGGAAACGGACATGGACGCGCCTCTACGGGAAGGTTCTGACCCGTCAGCCGACATTGGACGGAAAGAGACTGAAAGGTCATTCGCACAGAACACTAGCGCCATGGCCCACTGATATACAAGCCCAGCTTATTTTTGAAATCTGATAAATCGATTTCAGTTATTTATTCGAAATTGTTTCCATCGCTCCACCGCCACTTCCCGACACCTGCGAGGAGCGGCGGCACAGAACAGCTGCAGCGATTCTGACCCGCACCGCGACGACGGTGCGACGTGCTCCGAAAACAACAATAAAAAAGGCGTTACCCACTGACTGCCGGCACAGCACAACAACAACGAGGTCAGACCATGCTCAACCCTCACGGCACCGTTTCGCCGCGCGCTTCCCTTGCACGCTGGAGATGGCAGATCTTCGCCATCACCTGGCTGGCCTACGCGGCCTTCTACTTCACCCGTAAAGCCTTCTCGGTGGCCAAACTCGGCATCGCCGAAGATCCCACCTTCCATCTCGACAAGATCGCGATGGCCAACCTCGACGCCATCTACCTCGCCGCCTACGCGGTGGGCCAGTTCACCTGGGGTGTCTTCGCCGACCGCTACGGCCCACGGGTGGTGGTGTTCGGCGGCCTGCTGGTCTCCGCGGCCGCCGCCCTGGTGATGGGCAGTTTCGCCACCCTGCCGATCTTCGCCACCTGTATGGTGGTGCAAGGCCTGGCGCAGTCCACCGGCTGGTCGGGGTTGTGCAAGAACATCGGCAGCTTCTTCGCCACCCACGAGCGCGGCCGCGTGCTCGGGCTCTGGAGCACCTGCTATGCCTTCGGCGGGCTGGTCGCCTCGCCGTTCGCCGGCTGGTGGGCCTATGAAGTGTTCGGCACCTGGCATGCAGCGTTCTATTCCACCGCTGCCGTGGTCGCCGCGGTCGCCGTCCTGTTCCTGCTGCTGCAGCGCAACCGCCCGCAGGACGTCGGCCTGCCGCCGGTGGAAGCCGATGTGCAGCAACCCGAAGCGGTGAACTACGCCGGCTTCAAGCACGAGGGCGAAAACGGCAAGTCCCTGCGCATCCTTGGCAAAGTACTGCGCAACCGAACTGTGCTGACCCTGGGCCTGGCTTACTTCCTGCTCAAGCCAGCGCGCTACGCGATCCTGCTATGGGGCCCGGTGATCGTCTACGAGCGCATGCCGGGGCTGGGCAAGGTCGGTGCAGCGATCCTGCCCTCGGCCTTCGAAGTCGCCGGACTGCTCGGCCCGATCCTGATCGGCTACGCCTCGGACCGCCTCTTCGGCGCACGGCGCATGCCAGCCTGCGTGATCAGCCTGCTCGGCCTGACGGTGTGCCTGGCGCTGTTCGTCCCGGCCATGCAGACCGGCAGCAGCCTGTTGGTACTGGCCCTGCTGTTCATGATGGGCCTGACCCTGTACGGGCCGGATTCAATGATCAGCGGTGCGGCCGCCGTGGATTTCGGCACCGGTGAGGCGGCCGGCACCGCAGCGGGCTTCGTCAACGGCTGCGGCTCCATCGGTGCGATCCTCGGCGGCCTGCTACCGGGCTACTTCGACACCTACACGGTGTTCATCGGCTTCACCGTCACCGCACTGATTGCCGCCGGCATCCTGATCCCGCACTGGAACAGCCGCCCGGAAGCCGCCAACCCGGCAAAATCCAGCAGCGACGAACCTCGTTTGAACGCACGTCCCGTGCGCTTCTGACGTCCGCTTCCCCCTCACCGGCCGGCTGAGGGAACGGGCGAGGCGCCCCGCGCGCCTCGCCCTTTTTTCATTGCGCCACACGCAGCCGGAATCACGGATGGGCTTGTGCCATACCCTGGAGCTTAATAACATTGATTATCATTTGAAAATTATTCCTGCTGGACGCCCCTGTGAGCACTTCCAACCTCGACGCGGTCTTCCTGGCCCAGCGCCTGCCTTTGCTGCGCACGCTCGTACGGATGGTGAAGAACCCGAGCATCGCCGAAGACCTGGTGCAGGAAACCTACCTGCGCGTCGCCCGCACCCTGCTCGAACGGCGCATCGATCACCTGGAACCCTTCCTCTTCCAGACCGGCCGCAACCTCGCCCTGGATCACCTGCGCCACCTGCGCATGCAGTCGCGGACCATGCTCGAGGATGTGCCGTTCGATGTGGTACAGGCCGTTGCAGCGCCTGGCTCCAGCGCCGAAGACCAGTTGCATGCGCAGAAGCTGCTTGAACGCCTGGGCACCACCCTCGAACAACTCAGCGAGCGCCAGCAGCGCATCTTCATCCTCAGCCGCCTGCACGGCTGCGGCTACGCCGAGATCGCCGAACAGCTCGGCGTCTCGCCCAGCACGGTGCAGAAGGAACTGAAACTGATCATGGCGATCTGTGTCGGGCTGGTCAGCCGCCTCGAGGAAACGGTATGACGGACTACCGTTCGCCGACCGATTCGACAACAATGCGCGGCTCACCACCCCTGGACCGCCCCGAGGATCGCCCCTTGCCCCACGCCGCGCCGCCCGATGACCAGCAGATGGCCGAAGCCCTCGACTGGCTGATCCTCGAGGACGACATGGACGCCGCCACCCGCGCACGCTTCGACGCCTGGCTCTCCGCGAGCGAAGGCAACGCCCGGGCCTACCAGCGCGTGCGCGATGCCTGGCAGTCACCGCTGTTGCCAGTCGCCGCTGCGCGCCTGGAACGCAAGCGGGTGCAGGAGAAAGTCCGCCCGCTGCGACGCCAGCGCCGTGTCTGGAAGCCCGTCGCCACGGCCGCTGCCCTGGTGCTGGCGATCGGTGTCGTGGTGCAGGGCGACCTGCTCACGCGGCTGCGCGCAGACCATCTCACCGCCGTCGGCGAACGCCAGAAGGTCCAGTTGGCCGATGGCTCCAATGTCGTGCTCAACACCGACACCGCACTCTCCAGCCGGGTCGACGACCAGCAGCGCGTCGCCCGCCTCTACCGCGGCGAAGCCTTCTTCGATGTCGCCCATGACCGCAGCCGTCCCTTCGAGGTGGAAGCCGGGCCGGTGCAGGTCACCGTGCGTGGCACTGCCTTCGCCGTGCGCTACCTGGGCAACGAGGCGGAAGTCAGCGTGCAGCGCGGCGAAGTGGACCTGCGCACGCGCCTGGACGATGCGCGCGTCAGCCTCGGCGCCGGCGACAGCATCCGCGTCGGCCCGCAAGGGTTCGGCGAGCGCCAGCACGGTGCCGAAGCCGAATCCCAGCTGGCGTGGGTGAAGGGCCGCATGGTGTTCGAGAACTGCCCGCTCAGCCAGGTGCTGGCCGAGTTGCGCCGTTACTACCCCGGCTGGATCGTGAACACCAACGAGCGCCTGGAAAACGTCAGCGTCACCGGCAACTGGCGCCTGGACGATCCGCTGGGCGTGGCCCGTTCGCTGGCGCAGATCACCTCCGCCGAGCTGCACGAATACCCGAAACTGCTGATCCTCAACTGATCGCCCGCAACTGAAGAGAAAGTTTTTTTACGCGATCCGAAAGGCTCGTTCGTTTAGTCAGAAGCCAATGCAATAGATTCGCATTTACGAATGCGAACAATGACTGACTAAGAGAGCCCTTCGATGACCATTGCTTCTTCGCGTGCCCCTCTGCGCCGGCTGTCCGCGCCGGCCAGCATCTCGCTGCTCGCCCTGTCCATCGGCCTCGCCAGCCTGCCGGCCACCTCCGCCCTCGCCGCCGAAGCCAGCCAGACCCAGTCCGGCTACAGCTTCGATATCGCCCGTCAACCGCTGCCCCAGGCACTGAACGCATTCAGCGCAGTGACCGGCTGGCAGGTCGGCGTGGCCGGCGACCTGGCCGACGGCGTGGAATCCCCGGGCGTCAGCGGCCGCCTGCCGGCGGAGCGCGCGCTGAAGACCCTGCTCGGCGGCACCGGCCTCACCGTCCGCCAGCTCGGTCCGCGCAACGTGGTGCTGGAACGCAACCTCTCCTCCGTCGCCGAGATGCAACCGCTCACCGTCACCGCGACCCGCCAGGCGCAGAGTGTCACCTCGGTACCGACCACGGTGAACGTCGTGGGCCGCGAGGAGCTGGACCGCAAGAACGTCAACACCATCAAGGAGCTGGTGCGCGACATGCCCGGCGTCTCCGTCGGTGGCACCGGCAACCGTGCCGGCATCACCGGCTACAACATCCGCGGCATCGACGGCGACCGCGTACTGACGCAGATCGACGGCGTCGAAATTCCCAACAGCTTCTTCAACGGCCCCTACGCGCAGACCGAGCGCAACTACGTCGACCCGGAAATCATCAAGCGCGTGGAAGTGCTGCGCGGCCCGGCCTCGGCCCTGTATGGCAGCAACGCCATCGGCGGTGCGGTGAGCTACTTCACCCTCGATCCGGACGACATCATCAAGGAAGGCAAGGACGTCGGCGCACGCCTGAAGACCGGCTACAGCTCCGCCGACGACAGCTGGCTGACCTCCGCCACCGTCGCCGGCCGCCACGACGACTTCGACGGCCTGCTGCACCTGAGCCAGCGCAACGGCCACGAGACCGAGTCCTACGGCAGCACCGGCGGCACCGGCCTGTCCCGCACCGAAGCCAACCCGGAAGACGTGCGCACCACCAACGTGCTGGCGAAGCTTGGCTGGAACTATGCCGAAGGCGGCCGCTTCGGCCTGGTCTACGAGAAGTACAAGGACGATGTCGACACCGACCAGAAGAGCGCCTACGGCGGCCCCTACAGCAACGGCCAACCGGCGCTGCCCACCAGCGTCCTGCCTGGCGGCATGTACCAGTGGCGCACCGGCAACGACACCATCACCCGCGAGCGCTACGGCCTGGAACACCAAATGCTGCTGGACCGCTCGGTGGCCGATCACCTGAAGTGGACCTTCAACTACCAGATCGCCAAGACCGACCAGAGCACCGACGAGTTCTACTATCCGATCACTCGTCAGGTCCTGCGCACCCGCGAGACGCTGTACAAGGAACGCCAGTGGGTGTTCGACCTGCAACTGGACAAGGCCTTCGCCATCGGCGATACCGACCACCTGCTGACCTACGGCACCACCCTCAAGCGCCAGAAGGTCACCGGCTACCGCGAAGGCACCGGCACCTGCCTGGCCGTCGGCCGTGGCTGCACCGCCGTCGGCGCCACCAGCGCCACTGACACCCTGGCCCGCAGCAGTGACTTCCCGGACCCCACCATCGACACCTACGGGCTGTTCGCCCAGGACGAGATCCGCTGGAACGACTGGACCTTCCTGCCCGGCCTGCGCTACGACCACACCCGCCTGAAGCCGCACCTCACCGACGAATTCCTGAAGACCGTCGACCAAAGCGGCGAAGGCGACGTGAGCAGCGAGGACAAGAGCTGGCACCAGCTCTCGCCCAAGCTCGGCGTGACCTACGCGTTCAATGACAACTACCTGTGGTACGGGCAGTACGCCCAGGGCTTCCGCACCCCGACCGCCAAGGCGCTCTACGGTACCTTCGACAACCCCACCAGCGGCTATCGCGTCGCCCCCAACCCCGACCTGGACCCGGAACGCAGCCAGAGCTACGAGACCGGCCTGCGCGGCAACTTCGAGGAAGGTTCGTTCGACGTGGCGGTCTTCTATAACAAGTACCGCGACTTCATCAACGAAGACGCCATCACCCCCGGTTACGACGAACCGACCTTCACCAGCAACAACATCAAGCACGCCATCATCAAGGGTGTTGAGCTGAAGGGCCGCCTCGAACTGGGCGCCTTCGGCGCGCCGCAGGGTCTCTACACCAAGGGCTCGGTGGCCTACGCCTACGGTCGCAACAAGGACACCGGCGAGCCGATCAACAGCGTCAACCCGCTCACCGGCGTCTTCGGTCTGGGCTACGACGAACAGGCTGGCCGTTACGGCGCCCTGCTCGACTGGACCCTGGTCAAGCGCAAGAACCGCGTGGACGACACCCAGTTCAACGCCCCGGACGGCACCAGCAGCCAGTTCAAGACGCCCGGCTTCGGCATCCTCGACCTGACCGGCTACTACAAGCTGACCGATGACCTGACCCTCAACGCCGGCCTGTACAACCTCACCGACAAGAAGTACTGGCTGTGGGATGACGTGCGCGGCTACGACGGCGTCGGCGAAGCGGCGGTACTGGCCCCGGCCAACCTCGACCGTCTGACCCAGCCGGGCCGCAACTTCGCGATCAACCTGGTGTGGGATATCTGATGTCAGCGCATTGATCGACCCAGGACGGATAACCTGCTCCGGGCTATCCGTCCCACACAGTCGGTCTGGCGCAGGACTCCTGACGAATCCTGTGCCAGCTCTGGTCGCGAGCAAGCTCGCTCTTACAGGGTTCGACGCGTTTCGCAGGACCGAGCGCGGCGCCCATCCCTTGCTCGCGAACCTGCCCCACTCCAGCCACGCCACCGTAATGCCCGACAATCTTTACGCTTTCCCCGAACTCGTTCGTCTCGTCTGTAAAGACCTGTAATTTCAAGGAATTGGACATGACCACCCTGGAACTCCCCGCCCTGCGCTCGCAGCGCCTGAACGCGCTGACCCACGCCCCCCACGAGCGTCTCGACCACGCCGTGAAGGCCCGCGAGCCCTTCTCCAGCCGCGAGCGCTTCGCCCGCTTCGTGGTCGCCCAGTACCTGTTCCAGTCCGAACTGCAGGCCCTGTACCAGGACGCCGAGCTGGGCAAGATCTTCACTGACCTGCCGCAGCGCTGCCGCGCCGAGCAGGCCCGCCTGGACCTGGCTGACCTCGACACCGACGTGCCTGCCCCGGTCGCTGGCGCCATCAGCAACCCGAGCCAGGCCCATGCCCTGGGTTGGCTGTTCGTCTCCGAAGGCTCCAAGCTCGGCGCCGCCTTCCTGATCAAGCGCGTCGCCGCGCTGGGCCTGGACGAGAACACCGGTGCCCGTCACCTGGGCGAGCCGGAAGGGGGTCGCGCCGAAGGCTGGAAGCGCTTCACTCGCACCCTCGACGCCCTGGAGCTGAGCGACGCCGAAGAGCGCGAAGCCGAAGCCGGCGCCGTTGCCGCTTTCGAGCGATTCTCCCAACTACTGCAACACAGCTACGACAGTGCTCCCGCCGCCGTCTGAGGCCATCGAGCGCGCGCCTGCCGATGCAGCGCGCGCCACCCCCTTCGGCCCTGCCCGCTCACGACTGGCGCGCCTGGCGTTTGCCTTGCTGGCGTACACCAGCCTTGGCGTGGGCATGGTCGGGCTGGTGGTGCCGGGCCTGCCGACCACCGAGTTCGTCCTGCTCGCCGCCTGGGCCGCCTCGAAGAGTTCGCCTCGACTGTCCGCCTGGCTGGATAACCACCGGCTGTTCGGCCCCATCCTGCACAACTGGCGAAATGGCCGCGCCGTCGCCCGCCGCGCCAAGATCAGCGCCAGCCTGGCGATGCTCGCCGCCCTGGCGATCATGCTGATCACCCTGCCCCACGGCATCTGGCTGTATGCGGTAATCCTCGGCATGGCCGTCGGCAATCTGTGGATCTGGTCGCGTCCGGATACGCCCAGGCCGTAGTCAGCGCGCGGGCCGGGACTTATGCTGGAGGTCCGATCCCGCACCTCTGCCACGAGCCATGAACCAGCCCACCAGCAAAGTCGATGCCGTCCTCGCCGAAGCCCAGCGCCGCCGCGAAACCAGCTACCGCGAAAAGGCCCTGAAGATGTATCCCTGGATCTGCGGTCGCTGCGGCCGCGAGTTCAGCGGCATCCGCTTGCGCGAACTGACCGTGCACCACCGCGACCACAATCACGACAACAACCCCGAGGACGGCTCCAACTGGGAGCTGCTGTGCCTCTACTGCCACGACAACGAGCACCAGCGGCAGGTGGACCTGCACTACCAGAACAGCAACGACGCGGGCGCCAAAGGGCCGAAGGTCACCCACAAGGGGCTGGCCGGGCTGGCGGACCTGCTGAAGAAGAAGGATGACGGCGAGGTCTGAGGCTTCTCCACTCCTGCACCTACCCCGACGCTCCGTAGTTCACCTGCAGGAGCGGGCCATGCCCGCGATGGCGCGCTCCTACAGATGGGCGCTTCGTGTCCGTCTATCCCTTCGGTAATGGCGTCCTCCGCAGCGGCTTTCGCGGACAGGGCCCGCTCCTACGGCAAGCCCGTCGCCTGCGGGAACGAGCGCCTCAGCGCAGGCCGGCGACGATCTCCAGCGAGCGCAGGCGCAGTGCGTGGTCATAGATGTCGCTGGTGAAGATGATCTCGTCCACGCCGGTCTGCTCCAGCAGGATTTCCAGGCGACTGCGCACCTTCTCCGGACCGCCGATCACTGCCAGGCCGAAGAAATTGCCTACCGCATCCTGCTCATGGGGCAGCCACAGCCCGGCCATGCTCTTCACCGGCGGCTTCTGCTTCAGGCTGTCGCCGCGGATCAGCGCCAGCACACGCTGGAAGGCGGTGGTCGCCAGGTACTCGGCTTCCTCGTCGGTCGGCGCGGCCACCAGCGGCACACCGATCATGGCGTAGGGCTTGTCGAGTACCGCCGAGGGCTGGAAATTCTCGCGGTAGATGCGCAGCGCGTCATGCAGGTAACGCGGCGCGAAGTGCGAGGCAAAGGCATAGGGCAGGCCTTTCTGCGCCGCCAGATGGGCGCTGAACAGACTGGAGCCGAGCAGCCAGATGGGCACGTTGGTGCCCTCCCCCGGAATCGCCAGCAACGACTGCTGGGAACGGCGCGGGCCCAGGAGCATCTCCAGTTCGGCCACCTGCTCGGGGAAGTCCGCACCATCACCCAGGCGATCGCGGCGCAATGCGCGCATGGTCGCCTGGTCGGCGCCAGGCGCACGACCCAGGCCCAGGTCGATACGGCCCGGATACAGGGTTTCCAGGGTGCCGAAATTCTCTGCCACCACCAGCGGCGGATGGTTCGGCAGCATCACACCGCCGGAGCCGACACGGATGCGCTCGGTCTTGCCGGCAATGTGGCCGATCAACACGGCGGTGGCCGAGCTGGCGATGCCGTCCATGTTGTGGTGCTCCGCCAGCCAGTAGCGGGTAAAGCCCAGGCGCTCGACGTGCCGGGCAACCTCGACGGCGTTGTTCAACGCCTCGGCAGCGGTGCCCTGGTCGCGCACAGGCACCAGGTCGAGCATGGAGAAGGCAATATCGGACAGGGACTTCATAGGCACTCCAATTCGGGTACGCAGGCGCCTACACGCAACGCCGCGCACATGACTTTGAGCGTGACTGTATCGATGCACTCCCTGCCTGACCACTTGTCGGGATCGATAGTGCTCATTCCGCCGAGTGATACAGCGCTGGAAGCGCATTGCCATCACCTGTTCACGGGACAGTCACCGCTCTGTCACGCGGGGTAGCCAGAATGCCCTTGCGCTGAAGGACCAGCGCCCCATCTCTACGGGAGTCCGCCGCCATCCTCCCCAGGCAACGGCGAAACCCTGTGGCCTACGAAGCAAAAAGCCCGCATCCGTGCGGGCTTTTTGCTTTGTCATCGCCGGAGGCTTCAGTCGCGGTTCTTCACCATCTCGAAGAGTTTCAGGCGATCGCTGATTTCCTGCAGGGTGTGGCGGAATGGGTCGTGCTGTTCGCTGTGGGCCGGATCGACGAAGTTCCACACGATCACTTCGCTGGAGGCCGGCAACTCGTCGCCCTCGTCGGTGGACTTGTCGCACAGGTCGATCAGGTAGTCGAAATGCTGACCGCGGAATTCGTCGATGGACTTGCTGCGCAGGCCTTCGGCAGAGATGCCTGCGTGC
The DNA here is from genome assembly GCF_057180225.1 of Pseudomonas sp. BB438. Classification (NCBI taxonomy): domain Bacteria; kingdom Pseudomonadati; phylum Pseudomonadota; class Gammaproteobacteria; order Pseudomonadales; family Pseudomonadaceae; genus Pseudomonas; species Pseudomonas sp. BB438. The sequence continues at coordinate 2,710,990 of NZ_CM170001.1, read as the reverse complement.
TCCAGCACATTGCGCGCCCGGGGGTCGATGGCAGTCGGGTGGATGCCCGCGCTGAAGGCGTCGAAATGCTCGCCGTCGGTATGCCGCAGCAGGGCTTCGGCCATCGGCGAACGGGCATCGTTGGCGACGCAGACGAACAGGACTCGGCGTTTCTCGGTCATCGTTACCTCGGCACGGGGGGGGCGGCTTTGCGCCCCTTATACGTCAGGTTTTATGACAGGGCCGTGTCAGCGCCGTGAGGGCTCACAGCACGATGTAGTCACTGCGCTGCACGATGCCACGGCTCTCGCCTTCTACAAGATGCACATAGCGCCCGCCAATCTGGTCGATGGCAATGCAGTCATCGACATCGATCACTGCATCGGTATGCGCCTTGTCCCAGCTGCGCGGCATGCGACGCTTGGCCCGCGCCTTGGCGTCGGCGGCGTCGCGCGCCACCACCAGCACGTACTGGTGCGCCTCGCCGAAGCTGCCCAGTTCGTAACCGCCCAGGTTGACGAAGAACAGGCGCTGCTCGCCCGGCGCCGGCATCGCCCCGCTGAACTCGACGCGGTAGGCCTCCACGCCGTCCACCTCCAGCCAGGAGTCGATGTGCAGGCCGTCGGGGCTGCCGAACCAGGCTTCGCGCAATTGCGGGTAAGTGGATTTCAGGTTGTCGCCGATGACGAAGGCCACGTCGTGGACCTCGATCCGCGCGCGCGGATGGCGTCCGCCCAGCATGACTACGAACAGCATTTCAGCCCCTTCCCAGGTTTCAGACAGGCTCTGACAGATTCGTCAGGCGGCAGGTTCAATCTAATGGCGGATAAATGGCCATCCGCCAGCGAATCGTGTGGGTGGGCAATCGCTATATAGAAAGTTATATTCTGGTACTCGTTTCACTGCCCCGATGTTTGCCCATGCCCCAGACCGCGCTTACCCCGACGCGCCGCCGAAAGCGCCCTGCCCTCAGCATCCGTGACCGCAACCGCCAGCGCATCCTGCTGGCCGCCGGCGAGGAGTTCGCCGAGAAAGGCTTCACAGCCGCCAAGACCCAGGACATCGCCAGCCGCGCCGACCTGCCCAAGTCCAACGTCTACTACTACTTCCAGAGCAAGGAGAACCTCTACCTGCGCCTGCTGGAAAACGTGGTGGATGCGGTGCTGGAAGCCTCCGCCCTGCTGCGCGAGTGCGACGACCCGGCCTGGGCGCTCCCCGCGCACATCCGCGCGCGCCTGTACATCGCGCGCCAGTGGCCGCATGCCTACAAGGTCTTCGCCAGCGAAATGCTCCATGGCGCGCCGCACCTGCCGCCGGAATGGCTGCAGCGGCTGCGCGCGGAGTCACGTCGCAACGTCGAGTGCCTCGCCGCCTGGATCGACCGCGGCCTGCTCGCCCCGGTGGACCCGCAGCACCTGCTGCTGAGCATCTCCGCGGCCACGCGCACCTACGTCGATTTCGACTGGCAGATCGCGATGATCACCGGCAAGGCACAGCCCACCGCCGATGATTTCGATGCTGCGGCGGCAACCATCACCCGCCTTGTCCTGCGCGGCACCGAGCCGGAGTCGGAGTCGGAGTCGGAGCCGACAGCCCGTCTGCGCCCGCTGCCGCTGTAGCGTCCGGCGGCGCCTGCACTAAGCTGAGAATGTCCGCACGGCCTCGCGCCGTGCCTGCATTCGTCTGGGAGACGCCATGAAATCGCTACTGATCGCCGCATCGCTGATGATCCCCGCTTCACTATGCGTCATGCAGCCCGTCTTTGCCGCCATCCCCATGCTCAACTACGACTGCCCGAACGATATCCAGATCCACACCGACGAGAACGGACCGGTCTACATCAACGGTCAGGAAGCCAAGGTCACGCAGAACACCGACAGCACCGTGGTCGCCAAGGGGGAAGGCGTGACCGTGCAGATCAGCACCAACGACGACGGCACCATCAGCGTCTCCTACACCGGCCCGAATGGAGACAGCGGCGTCTGCGACCCCGCCGAGGGCGACTGATCACCCGCTACGGCGCCCGCCCCAGGCAACGCTGGTAGCGTTCGTCGACGCGCTGGGCGAACCAGGCGGTAGTCAGCTGACGGGTGATCTTCGGGCTGTGCAGCGTGATGCCCGGCAACATCGCCCGCGGCATGGACTTGCCCGCAGAGCGTTCGGCCAGCGCGAAGACCTTGGTGTAGAGCTCCGACCTGGTGAACTCCGGCTTGTCACCCAACTCCAGGTCACGACGGATTTCCCGCTCGCTCATACCCAGCTTCGGCCCCAGGGTACGCACCGCCTTCTCGGTGCTGCCGACGTCGTAGCTGCCGTAGAGGATCACGTCGCCATCCAGTGCCAGGGTGATGCCGGTGAGATCCGATACCACGCGCTGGAACGCGGCGTTGCGGCTCGCGTACCAGCCGGCGTTGAAGTCGGCGAAACGGTAGAGCTGGCGCGGGTAGTTCACCGGGTAGCCGAGCAGGTGGGCGATACCGAAGTACATACCGCCGCGACGGCTGAACACCTCGCGGCGGATACTGCCGTCCACCGGGTACGGGTAGCCTTCGGCGTGGGCCTGGGCGAACTCGATGCTGACCTGCATCGGCCCGCCGGTATGCACCGGGTTGAAGCGGCCGAACAACTGCTGGCCAAGCGGTACGCCGCCAATGAAGTCATCGAAGATCGCACTCAACTCCCGCTCGGTCCTCGCGCTCGCCAGGCGCTGGCTGTAAGTGCGTCCGTTCGGCGATTTCAGCGCCAGCGCGGTATCGATGAGAAAGCCCGGCACATGCACCTTGCTGGCGCGCCGGTCGATCTCCGCGCGGGCGATCTTGCCCAGGCCCGGCACGGGCGGGTCGGCCTTGAAGTTGGACTCCTGCTCGGTGATCGCCACCACCGAGCAGAGGTTTTCGGTGGTCGCCGGAATGCGCTGGGTGGTAAAGGCGACCTGGATGTCCTTTGCCCAGCCCTGGCGGTCTGACGCACCAGCGGGAATCAGTTTGACCAGCTTGCCGCGCACCTCTTCCGGCGTCGGCTCCGGCACGCTGGGCGCGCGGGTGCCGCAACCGGCCAACGCCATCAGCGCCGCCGCGCCCAGCAGATGAATGAGTCGTGGTGAAGGCCTTTGCAGGCCGAATGAATCTGCCGTCAGGGCAGCCGCAGTCATAGTCCGTTCCTTGCTTGAAGTCCGCCTACAGGACCGGTGCGCAGCGGCACAGGTTCCCCGGCATTGTCAGGCAAGCACGGATTTCAGCGCCAGGCCAGGCGCCGCAGGTTCAGGCTCCAGCCGCGCTGCATGCCGGCGGCGGCCAGCAGGATGGCGACCACGCCCAGCCATTGCAGCAGCGTCAGGCGATGCCCGAAGGCGAACCAGTCGACGAAGATCGCGGCGATGGGGTAGATGAACGAGAGCGCCCCGGTCAGCGCGGTGGGCAGTTTCTGGATCGCGCCATAGAGCAGCACGTACATGATGCCGGTGTGCACGATGCCCAGGGTCGCCAGGCTGGCCCAGGCACTGCTGGCCTGCGGCAGCGGTGAAAGGTTCGCCCAGGGCGCCAGCAGCAGTACGCCGGTCACCGCCTGGATCAGCGCGATAAGATGCGGCGGCACACCGGTCAGGCGCTTGATGATCAGCGCCGCCACCGCGTACAAGGCCGCAGCACCAAGCGCCAGGGCGATCCCGCCGAGGTAGTCGCTGCCCACCTGCCCCGCTTCGCCATGGGCGCTGACGATGGCCAGCATGCCGAGGAAGGAAACCCCAAGCCAAGCCAGCTTCTGCGTCGTGACCTTCTCACCAAGAAACAGCGCCCCCAGCAGCACCAGCAGGAACGGCTGCACGTTGTACACCGCCGTGCCGATGGCGATGGATGCCCGTGAGTAGGAGCCGAACAGCAACACCCAGTTGCCGACGATGGCCGCGCCGCTGAGCAGCGCCAGGCCGAAGGTGCCGCGGGTGAGGATGCCGGGCCGCAGGAAGCCCATGGCTGCGCAGATCACCAGCAGGGTCGCGGCGCCGAACACGCAGCGCCAGAACACCACATCCAGCACCGGTTGGCCGGAGATCACCACCAGCCAGCCGATGGTGCCGCAGATCAGCATGGCGCTGATCATTTCCAGGGTGCCGCGTCTGATTCGCTCGTTCATGGTTCACCTCCGCGTGTGGGTAACCAGTATGAACAGGCGGATTCGTGCACTCCATCGTCTGGCGCAGGCGGATCCAGTCATTCACCTTTACTATCAAGGCAATCCTTCGACTTCACCTTTCGAGACCAAGATGACCGACGACATCGACCAACTGCTGATCGCCGCACTGATGGAAGACTCGCGCCTGTCCCTCAAGGCCCTGGCGCAGGTCAGCGGCCTGAGCTCCCCCAGCGTCGCCGAACGCCTGCGCAAGCTCGAGGAACGCCAGGTGATCACCGGCTACACGGTGAACGTCGATCCGCGCGCCTTCGGCTACCAACTGCAGGCCATCGTCCGCGTGCGCCCGTTGCCGGGGAAGCTGCAGGAGGTGGAGAAGCAGATCCTGGCGATCCCCGAGTTCACCGAGTGCGACAAGGTCACCGGCGAGGATTGCTTCTACGCGCGGATGTGCGTGCGCTCCATGGAGCAATTGGACGAAATCCTCGATCACCTCAATGGCTTCGCCGAGACCAACACCGCCATCGTCAAGAAGAGCCCGGTGAAGCGGCGGTTGCCGCCGATGGCTTGAGGCGCCCCACCGCATCGGCGAGCCAATCGCGAATGGAGTCCGCTCCAACATAAAGTCATGCGCGAGGGACGGCCCTCTCCCTAACCCTGGCTGCGCGCCCCGCTCCGAAGGGAGAGGGGACCGTTCGGTGCAGATTGAAGCCGAAGTGTCAGCCGGCGTGGACAGCTCCCTCGCCCTTCGGAGCAGGGCACGTAGCCAGGGCGGCGGAGAAGGAAAAACCAGTCACGGATTCTCAGAAGATGACAGTTGCTCCTACGCGGGCGCATGACGTCGCTTTCACCCACAACGCCGGGCCAGCCGCGAGGGTTTCGCGGACAAGGTCCGCTCCTACGAAAAGCACCACCTCTCCGGCTCCGGCTCTGAAGGCTTCCAGAGAAACATCCCCACGCGCCGAATGCCCCGTTCAGGAGGCCTCGTTGAAGCGGAGTTTCAGGGGTTGAGCGACATGGATGTCGCGAGAGCTGCGATGGGCCAGGGAGGGCCCTTCGCAGCGTGCCCCTGAAACTTCGCTTCAACGAGGGAATTTTTCGCCTAGGCGAAAAACCGGATGTCCGGGGCAAGCCTTCTTGGTTACTTCTTTGGGGGCGGCCTTCCGACGTTTGGAAGAAGTAACTCGCCCGAGGGGGCGAAACCAGAACTTTCAGCGCGCGCCAAAGCGGCGCAGGAACACCCAGGCCAAGGCGGCAGGTCCGCAACACCTGCGTAAACGAAAGCGCCGGCCGTGCCGGCGAATCGTTGGCTGGCCCGCTCCTGCGGTGTCCGCAGGAATGAAAAGGCCCCTTGCGGGGCCTTCGTCGCTAGCAGACTTAGCGCGACGCCTTGCGACGCAGCGCCGACGGGCTGAAGTTGGAATCGTCCGGCGCCGGCTGGCTGAAGTCAGCGGTGCCCGGCTCCTCGTTGTCCAGCCACTGGATGCTGTAACGGTGGGCCTGGAGATCATGGAAGGTATCCAGCGCAGTCCACACCATCGGCTGCTCGTAGAAGCTCTTCAGGTACGCCAGCGACACGCGCCACAGTTCACCCCGGCCGTCGTACTGGTCCACCACGGCAGCCCCCCAGCTGTCCTCGTCGAGGTAAAGGGTACGGCGCGAGTAGATATGCCGCGCACCCGCCTTCAGCTTGCCATCCACCACCCAGACACGGTGCAGCTCGTAGCGGGTGTACTTGGGATTGACGTGACCCGGGGTGAGCAGGTCCTTGTACTTAACCTCCGGGCTGGTGATCTGGTAGTTGTTGTACGGAATATAGATTTCCTTCTTGCCCACCAGGGTCCAGTCGTAGCGGTCCGGTGCACCGTTGTACATGTCGGTGTCGTCGGCGGTGCGCAGGCCATCGGAGTCTTCGATCGGCGTGTCGTAGGCCAGCGTCGGGGCGCGGCGCACACGGCGCTGGCCGGGGTTGTAGCCCCAGGCCTGGCGCGGCTCCTTGACCTGGTCGAGGGTCTCCTGCACCAGCGCGCCGTTGCCGGCCAGGCGTGCCGGGGCGGTGGTGAAGGTCATGTAGTAGAACAGGGTGTTGCCGAGCTTCTCGAAGCTGCCCTTGGGATCGTAGAAGCGGAACAGCGCTTCATCCTGGGACGTCACCAGCGAGTAGGCGCCGTTGCGCTGCACGCCGGCCTGCGAGGAGCGCCGCACGATGTAGGTGCCACGGTAGCGGGCGATGTGGTTCCACACCGCTTCCACGCCGCTTTGCGGGATCGGGAACGGCACACCGCCGTAGGCGTCGGAGAAGCCGTTGCCGCCTTCGACCAGCTTGGCGCTGGTGGCGTTCTTGAAGATGTTGTCGTAGACCCACTGCGGCGCCGAGCCGGTGCGGTGCGTCTCGTAGACCGGCATCTGGTAGCTGTCCGGGTAAGCGTTGAACAGCGCGATCTGCCCTGCCGTGAGATTGGCCTTGTACTGGTCCAGGTTGGCCTTGGTGATAACGAACTTGGGTTTCTCGCCAGGGAACGGGTCGACGTGGTGCGAGCCCGGCCCCTTGTAGCCCGCCGGCGCCGAGGTCAGGCCGCCGCTCCAGGCGGGAATGGTGCCGGCGGCGTTGCCGGCCTTCTCCGCGCCCATGGGCGTCAGGCTGCTTTTCAGCTGGGCGGCCTGGTCGGCCGAGACGGCAGCACGCGCATCGGTGACGGCCAGGGCCGTCAGCGTGGCAAGGACGATCAGGGAACTCTTCTTGTACATGGTTCTCTCCGGATCAGAACGAGTATTTCGCGGTGATCGAGACGTTGTCGCGGTCGCGCATGGAGTTGCTGGAGCCGGCGCCGTAGTAGTTGGTGTACTGGGTGCCGACCTCGAAGGTGTTCAGGTAGCTGGCATCGATACCAAGGGTGTAGGCCTTGCGGCCTTCGATGAAGTTGCCGGTGCGATCGGAGTTGCCGCTGAAGTCGTCCTGGTAGACGACGTAGGGCGACAGCTTCACCCCAGCGTAGACGTCGTTCCAACTGCCGGTAAGCAACAGCGTGTAGCCGTAGCTGTCGCGGCTGATTTGCACATCGTCGCCGTTGCCGCCGACGTAGGCCTTGTCCTGCGCGCCGACGAACTTGCGTGTGGTGCCATCCCAGGCGGTGTACTCCAGGCTGCTACCGCGGATGTGCTCGGAGGCGATCTCCGCCACACCGGTCATGGAGTCGAAGGTCAGGTGCGGGCCGAAGTTGTAGATGGTCGACAGCGAGATGTTGTAGGTCTCGGCGCGCTCGTAGTTCTCGAACAGCTCGCCACGGCACAGCTGCTTGCCGGCCACCGGTGCGCAGGCCTGACTGGCCGGGGTGTTGGCATCGAACAGGTTGGTCTGGCCAAGCACGCCCTGGGACAGCAGGTCACCGAGCAGATCGTCGGTGGCGGAGATGCTGATGGGCATGTTCGGCCGATAGGCGATCTCGCCAGACACCGACGCATCGCCCAGGGTGGTGTTGAAGCTGAAGCCGTACATGCGGATGTCTTCGACATAGTCGCGACGCGCCTCGGCGTTGCTGGCCATGTCCAGCGTGGCCAGCCCCGGTACGGCTTCACCCAGGCCCAGTGGGCCGAGCAGCGCATTGAGCTGGTCGACGTCGACGCCCTGGTAGCGGCGAAGGTCGACCGCGATCTGCGGCTCCTTGGAGTGGTAGTTGACGAAGTAGAAGCCGAACTCGGTGGAGTTCAGTTCCTCGGCGATGTAGCGGAACGCGACGCCGAACTGGCCGCTGTCACGGGCATCGAGGTCCTTGCCGACGTTGGCGACCTTGAAGGTGCCGGTGTTGGGGTTCAGGTAGGCGTTCGGCCCGTGCGGCCCGTTGCCCAGCAGACCGAGGGACGCCACGGTCGGGTAGCCGGCCAGCAGTTCCTTGATCAGCGGGTTGTCCTCGGTGGTGTACGCGGTATTGCCGCCGTCGCTGAACAGGTCGGTGTCGGAGAAGTAGGTGCCCACCGAGTCCAGGCGGGTCTCTTTCCACTTCCACTGGTAGAAGCCTTCCACGGACAGGTCTTCGGTCAGGCCGAAGTTGAGGCTCAGGGCCTCGGTCGGCACCAGCACCTCCTTGAGTTCGGAGCCCGGCAGGTGGAAGCGCGCGGCGTCCACCGGGTTGATGGTGTTGACGCCACCTCGGTAGAACACGCCCTCGCCCCAGTTCAGCACCTGGCGGCCGACGCGGCCGGTCAGCGGATGCTCGGCCACGTCCCAGCTGCCGGACAGGTAGGCGTCCAGCAGTTCGGCCTTGCGACCGGCGATGTGGCGGGTGTCATCGGTGAAGTGATCGTCCTGCGGGAACGACTGGCTGGGACGCTCCACGCCATTGGTGGTGTCGTAGTAGTCGTTGCGCTTGTCCATGATCTGCGTGTCGTAATAGGCGGTGCCACGCATGAACAGGCCATAGTTCTGGTACTTGGCCGACAGGTCGGAGGTGAGCTTGAAGACCTGGGAAACCAGGCCGGTATCGAAGTTGCGGTTGCCGTCGTCGGCGTTGATATCCGTGATATTGCTCTTGTCGCGGCCCTGCACGCGCCACATGGCGCCGTAGGACAGCGTGCTGTCCAGCGAGCCGGTGATCTCGTTCTCGGCCAGCTTGAACTCCAGGGCCTGTGCCGACCCCGCCACCAGCAGCGGCAGAAGTCCCATCACCGCCCCCGCCCGCCGCGGCGCCCAGAAAATGGACGAGCGCGCACCCAATCGACTGTTCATAGACAGCATTACCTCCATGGCCAAGATTTATCGCCCCGGTCATTGCGGCCGGCGCTGTTCTTATTCGTTTCTCGGCTGCCGGCCGCCTCGGAAAAAACCGGGCGACCGTGCAGTAACACTCCTGCCAGAGCGCTTTCAGGCGCTCCCAATGCCCACTCCTCTTTTGCCTGCACGCGGGAGTTGGGACTATCGTGCAGGCAAAGTAACAAACTGTTTCCCCCCTGCCAATGGAAAGGATGCAATCCGTGCCGTTCTGCAGACAAAGAAAAGCCCGGCACAGGGCCGGGCTTTTCTCACGGAACGCTCGCACAGAGCGCTCGTGCGGCGAGACTTACTCGACGGTGAAGGTCTTTTCCGCCAGCAGGCGGTCGCCCTGGAACACCATGAAGCGCCACTGGCCCTGCACCACTTCGTGATTCTCGGTGAACTGGTAGGCCATCACATCGGTGGGCGCGCCCACCACCAGTTTCTGCACCACCTCGAACTTGTCGTGGCGCAGGCCGTCCGGGGTCACCACGCCGGGCGTGAAGTACAGCAGGGTCAGCGGGGTGTCACCTTCCTGCTTGCCGCTGAGCTGGTAACGCATGCCGAACTTGGTGCCCAGCTTGGCCGGCACGCGGGTGGTGGACTCGATCTCTTGCTCGCTGCGGGTGAGCACGCGCTCGCCCGGCTGGTAATCCTTGTAGTTGCTGACGAAGACGCCGTACTCGACCGGGCCGTTGACGCGCACGTCGGCGAACGCCGAGGAGGCAAAGGCGGAAGCCAGGGAGAGAGCCAGGACTGCTGGCAGGCGGGTAATGGACATGTCGCGCTCCTTGTTGGGGTCCGCGCGAGGCTATGACATCGCCGTGACAGCCTGATGACAGCTTGACGCCGCGCGGGTCGGCCGGGCGCCAAGCGTCTATCATGCGTGGATCGGACCACTGGACACCATCATGAGCGACAGCCTGCTAGCCATCCGCCCCCGCGCCGAAGACGTCGAGGGCATGCCCATCCTGCGGCCCCTGCCCTCCGCGCAGCGCCGCAGCGTCGGCCCCTTCGTGTTCTTCGACCATATGCTCGAGAGCCGCTTCGAGCCCGAACACGGCATGGACATCCGTCAGCATCCGCACATCGGCCTCTCCACCCTCACCTACCTGTTCGAAGGCCAGGTCCAACACAAGGACAGCCTCGGCTCGGACCAGTTGGTGCTGCCCGGTGACGTCAGCTGGATGACCGCCGGACGCGGCGTCGCCCACGTCGAGCGAACCCCGGACGCACTGCTGCACAGCGGTTCGCGTCTGCACGGCCTGCAGATCTGGCTGGCCCTGCCGCGCGAGCTGGAAGGCTGCGAGCCCAGCTACAGCCACCACGCGTCTGCCAGCCTGCCGGAAAGCGACAGCCTGGGCGTACGCATCCGCATGATCGCCGGTTCCGGCTTCTGCCTGGAATCACCGGTGCCGGTACGCTCGAAGACGCTCTACGCCGACCTGCAGCTCGGTGCCGGCGCAACCCTGGCGATCCCCGACGAACATCCCGAGCGCGCGCTATACCTGATCGAAGGCGAAGCACTGCTGGACGATGAGCCGCTGCCGCTGCACGAACTGGTGGTGCTGCCCGAGGGCGAAACCTTCACCCTCTCCGCCTGCGGCGACTGCCACGCGGTGATCATCGGTGGCGACCCGCTGGACGGCCCGCGGCGGATGAACTGGAACTTCGTTGCCAGCGACCCGGCGCTGATCGACAGTGCGCGCGCCCGCTGGGCCGCCCGTGACTGGCCGACCGTGCCGGGCGAACAGGAACGCATCGAGCTGCCGCGCTGACCACACAGAGAAATCGATCAGAAATCGCCGCTCCGCTGTCGAAACCGGCGAATCCAAGAGGACACGCGCAGCAACCTGCCGCAGCATCGCGTGCCCCGAACCCTTGCCGACGGCAAGCCCGCTACTTCTGGCCCAAGGAGTCCGTGATGGACCAGTCGACCGCCAACCGCCACACCAGCGCTCTCACCGTGCTGACGCTGCTGTTCTTCATGTGGGGCCTGATCACCTCGCTGAACGACATCCTCGTACCACACCTCAAGGCCGTCTTCACTCTGTCGTACGTACAGGCCTCGCTGGTCCAGTTCTGCTTCTTCGGCGCCTACTTCATCATGTCCTTCCCCGCCGGGCGGCTGGTGGAGACGGTCGGCTACAAGAGCGGGATCATCGTCGGCCTGGCCACCGCCGGCGTCGGCTGCCTGCTGTTCTACCCGTCGGCCGGCTCGCAGTCCTACCCGTTCTTCCTCGCTGCGCTGTTCATCCTCGCCTCCGGCATCACCCTACTGCAGGTCGCCGCCAATCCCTACGTCAACGTGCTCGGCCCGGCGTCGACAGCGGCCAGCCGGCTGAACCTGACCCAGGCCTTCAACTCCCTGGGCACCACGGTCGGCCCGCTGGTGGGTTCGGTGACCATCCTCGCCATCGGCGCTGGCGCCGCCTCGCAGATCGGCAGTTCCGCCGCCAGCGAAGCGGACTCGGTGAAGACGCCCTACCTGGTGCTGGCCGGACTGCTGTTCGCCATCGCCGTGCTGATCGCCCTGTTCCGCCTGCCGAAGATCGACCACGGCGAGCCCACTGATGGCGTGGCCGCACGCCAGTCGATCCTCGCTCACCGCCACCTGGTCTTCGGGGTGATCGCGATCTTCTGCTACGTCGGCGCCGAGGTTTCCATCGGCAGCTACCTGGTCAGCCTGATGGGCCAGCCGGACATCGCCGGGTTGCCCGCCGAGCGGGCCGGCAAGTACCTGTCGTTCTACTGGGGCGGCGCCATGGTCGGGCGCTTCATCGGCAGCGCGCTGATGCGCTCCATCGCGCCGAACCGTCTGCTGGCCTTCAACGCCGTGGCCATCGCGGTGCTGATCGCGTTGGCACTGACCGTAGGCGGGCACGTGGCGATGTGGGCGCTGATCCTGATCGGCCTGTTCAACTCGATCATGTTCCCGACCATCTTCTCCCTCGCCCTGGAAGGCCTGGGCAACCTCACCAGCAAAGGCTCGGGCCTGCTCTGCATGGCCATCGTCGGCGGCGCCGTGATGCCACTGGTGCAGGCCTTCTTCGCCGATCGCATCGGCCTGCTGCCCTCCTTCGCCGTGCCGCTGGTGTGCTACCTGTACATCGTCTGGTTCGGCGCGCGCGGCTATCGGACGGATGAGCGCGTGGCGCAACCCGCGCCGCACTCGTCCTGAGTTCGACGCGCCCACGAAAAAGCCCGGCCGAAGCCGGGCTTTTTCATGCCAGTACCGCTCAGGCGCCGAAGCGTTCGTCCAGCAGGTCGTACATCGCGGCAAAGGCGCGGCGCGCCACCTTGGCGTCGTACTGCATCTTGCCGGGAATCTGCGCATGCGGGTCGGTGAAGGAATGCGCAGCACCGCCGTAACTGGTCAGTGCCCAATCGACACCGGCATCGATCATTTCCTTGGCGAACGCGGTCAGCTGCTCACGAGGCACGAAGGGGTCGATGGCGCCGTCAAGGACCAGCACCGAACCCTTGATGTGCTTCGCATCGGCCGGATTCGGCGTATCCAGGGTGCCGTGGAAGGACACCGCAGCCGCCAGCGGCGCGCCGTCGCGGGCCAGCTCCAGAGCACAGCAGCCGCCGAAGCAGAAGCCGAAGGTGGCGAGTTTCGCGGTATCGACCGGCGCCTTGCCGGCCTGGTCGAGCAGGGTCTTGAGCGACAGCTGCATGCGTCTGCGCAGCAGCGCGCGGTCGTTCTTGAGCGGCATCATCGCGGCGGCGGCCTGTTCAGGGCCATTGGGGCGAACATCCTTGCCATAGAGGTCGGCCACAAGCACCACGTAGCCGCGCTCGGCGACCTTGCGGGCGATATCCACGGCGCCCTGGCTGACGCCCATCCAGTTCGGTGCCATCAGCAGGCCGGGGCGCGGCGCGGCGCTGGTGGCATCGAATACCAACTGGCCCTCGAAGGAAACGCCGCCCTGGCTGTAGGCGACCGGTTGCACGCTGATCTGACTCATTGGGGTAGTCCTCTAGTAGATGCCGGAGAAATATAGCGAACCGAGAGTATCCCTGTTCGACAATCCTGCGGATCAATCGGTGATCCATTCAGGGCAAGCGCCAGCAGGGGGGCCACCGTTCGGTGGCTGCCGAGCCGAGAACCCGTAGCAGCAGAGTGGTGCAGGCAGGATAGGCATCGCGCAATTCCCGGAACGCCTCCTCCAGCCCAGTGCCGAGCCGAAAACACGGCCCCGTCCAGATCTTCGGTGCCGTCGGGCTTGCGGGAAACTCCGGGGATGGCGCTTCCCTTGTGCATCGAAATCATGTGCTTGTCGCTGGGGCCCGCACAGCCTCATTGCTGCTCGAACGCCGCCAGCACATCGCGGGCATGTTCACGGATAAAGGCCCACTTCGAGTTCAGGCCCTCCCGGGCCGCCGCCACTTCGTTGGCGTCCAGGGTGCAGAAGCCACAGCCCGGCGCGAGCGCCTCAGCGACAGCGGGCTCGATAGCCGGGTACTGCGCCAGCACCGCTTCGAGCGGGCGGTAGTCGAGCGGACGGTGCTTGCCACGGTCTCGGAAGGAGCGGTAGGGAGCACTGAGCCCACGCGCTGCCACGTCGACAGGCAATTCGCTCAGGTGCGCTGCGATCAGGTCCATGCGGTCGAGCCGTGCCAGTGCCGACGCGGCCCAGGCGCGCTCGCTTTCATTGGCCGCCGCATTGCCCATGGTGGTTTCCAGCGCGCTGATGACGTCGGGCGTCGAGTGGTTGATCTCGGCCAGCAGCATGCACGCCTGCCATACCTCACCAGCACTGCGCCCGGCAACGACGTCGAGCAGCGCCGGCACGGCGACCTCGCCCAGCGCGCGGACGAGCGCGTCGTACTCGCCGAGCAACGCGCCCGACGGCACAGCCCCCACGGCGTGCGGCACCAGTTCGGCAACCTGCTCCGCCAGCGGCAAGTCCGCGATGCGGGCCCGTTCGCGCTCAGCCTCGTCGTACAGGGGGAAGTGTCGCAGCAGTTGCGCGCGGGTCAGGCTGAGCGGCACCAGGTCGCCGGCTTCGTCCATGGCCACGGCGATGAAGCGCTTGTCGACCAGGCCGTCCTTGAGCAACTGGGCGCGAGCGCGCTTGGCCGCTCGGGGAAAACAGAGCAGGAAGCGTTCATAGACCGCTTCCCAGGCGCTGAAGCTGCCCTCGGCCGTGGCGTGGGCGAACGCGGCGCACTGCGTCCCCCATTGATCCTGTGCTTCACCCGGCTCGAAACCGTGGCCCTCGGCGTGCTGGCTAAGGTCCGGGCCGGACCAGCGCAGGTCCTCGCCGTCATCGCCGTAGTCCGCTGCCATCCGGGCCAGGGCCTGCTCGGTGCCGACCGTCAGCATCGGCCAGTAGAGGACCGAGCCATCACCATAGAACTCATGGAACATCGCGCCGTAGATGGTTTCACCCGGACAGGTTTCACGAATCCGCCGCACCGCGCTCACCACATGGTCCACGGCGGCATCCTCAAGGGCTTTCCAGTCGAATTTCTGCTGTGGGGGCATCCCTACTCTCCGCTATGGCTGAGCTGTCCTGACGGATCGTCGACCGCCAGCAGGGTACGAACCAACTCAGCCGCATAGGCCGCAGTGAAGCGGTAGCCGCCATCGCTGTACACAATGCTGCCAGCGGCGAGCCGCGCTTCCCACCAGTCACTCAGGAAGCCGGGGGCATAGCCGCCGGTGCAGAAGCCGTAGGGATCGGCCACGTAGCGGGTGGTCAGCATCAGCGTATAGCAGGGACGCCGGTAGTCGCTCTGCTCACTGGAGCAGTCGTGGAAGTCTTCGTACGACTCGGCGGTCTTGAGCTGGGAGAACAGCCAGAACATCGCGTCGTACATCCGATGAGAATCCGCGTCGGCATGCAGGGCGAAAAAGCCCTTGGCGCGCACGATTCGCTCGGCCAGGTGGCGGATGTGGCGTTCGCCATCGGGCAGTTCGGCCGCCGCGGCATCCAGGGCGCGGCGCAGGATGGGCGACAGCGTGCCACGCTGCACCGTGGCGAGGTCGGCCTCGAGGGTTTCGGCGTCGTCGTTGAACTCGTCCTCGCTGACCAGCCCGCGGATGAAGGTCGCGAAGTCCGGTGCGACCTCGGTGATCGCGTAGTCGGCTTCCTGGTCGACATGGACCACCCGTGGCTCGCCCTGCGGCCCGCACTGGCGGTAGTCGAGCATGATCATCTCGTGTCCGGCGCTGGGCGTGTTGGCGATACCGATCCCGATGTCGGGATAGCCCCACTCGGCGCGCATGAAAGCCGCCCCGAGATCACCACACAGCGAGTAGGTCGCCGTGCGCCCGATGGCATAGATGCCAGTAATCGCGATGTGGTCCTCGGCCCAGCACGTCGGCTCGGACATCGGGTAGCAGCAACGCGCGACACCGCCTCCATTGCGCAGGCGCGCCAGCTCCACATAGGCATCCGGCAGCCGGTAGCCGCACTCCGCCTCGATCTGCGCAATCAGCTCGTCACTGGGCGCAGGCTCGGTGTAATGGCTGGCCGAATAGTCGCCTTCGTCCCAGAAGCCTTCAGGATCGAAGCCTTCGAAGGCCCCCGTGGTTCTCCCGACAGCATGCGTCATTCCATTCTCCCTTGGGGCACGGAAGCCCTTGTCCGCGCCGAATCAGCTTGCCGAGCCGTCGATGATTGGCATCGGCTTGTCCTTGCACTGGGATGTTCACATGCCAGCCCAATGAAAAACGCCACGATTTCAGCACTGAAATCGTGGCGTTTGTTCCAGCCCTGACAGGGCTTAGGCGGAAAGCTCCACCAGCAGCTTGTTCAGGCGGCGCACGTAGGCGGCCGGGTCCTTCAGGCTGTCCCCCGCGGCCAGGGCAGCCTGGTCGAAGAGGATGTGGGTCAGCTCGCCGAAGCGGTCTTCGTCAGCTTCCGCGTCGAGTTTCTCGATCAGCGGGTGAGCCGGGTTGAACTCGAAGATCGGCTTGGCTTCCGGCACCTTCTGCCCGCTTGCCTCGAGGATCTGGCGCATCTGCAGGCCCAGGTCCTGTTCGCCGATGGCGAGGATCGCCGGCGAGTCGGTCAGGCGATGGGACACGCGCACCTCGGCGACTTCGTCACCCAGTGCGGCCTTCAGGCGCTCGGCCAGGCCTTCCTTCGCCTTGGCGATCTCTTCCTGGGCCTTCTTGTCCTCTTCGGAGTCCAGGCTGCCCAGGTCAAGGTCGCCACGGGCGACGTCGACCAGTTGCTTGCCGTCGAACTCCGGCAGGTAGCTCATCAGCCACTCGTCGATGCGGTCGGTGAGCAGCAGCACTTCGATGCCTTTCTTGCGGAAGACTTCCAGGTGCGGGCTGTTCTTCACCTGGGCGAAGCTTTCGCCGGTGAGGTAGTAGATCTTGTCCTGGCCTTCCTTCAGGCGACCGATGTAGTCGGCCAGGGAGACGCTCTGCTCGCCGCTCTCGTCGCTGGTGGACGAGAAACGCAGCAGGCCGGCAATCTTGTCCTTGTTGGCGAAGTCCTCGGCCGGGCCTTCCTTCAGCACCTGGCCGAAGTTCTTCCAGAAGCCCTTGTAGGCCTCGGCGTCGTTGCTCGCCAGCTTCTCCAGCATGTCCAGTGAACGCTTGGTCAGTGCGGACTTCATCGAGTCGACGATGGGGCCGGACTGCAGGATCTCGCGGGAGACGTTCAGCGACAGGTCGTTGGAGTCCACCACGCCCTTGATGAAGCGCAGGTACAGCGGCAGGAACTGGTCGGCCTGATCCATGATGAACACGCGCTGCACGTACAGCTTCAGGCCGCGCGGGGCCTCGCGGTGGTACAGGTCGAACGGCGCACGGGCCGGGACGTAGAGCAGCGAGGTGTACTCGAGCTTGCCCTCGACCTTGTTGTGGCTCCAGGTCAGCGGGTTCTCGAAGTCATGGGCGATGTGCTTGTAGAACTCCTGGTATTCCTCGTCCTTCACCTCGGTGCGCGGACGGGTCCAGAGAGCGCTGGCACGGTTGACCACTTCCCACTCGGCTTCTGCCGGGGCGTCTTCGCCAACCGACTCTTTCGGCAACTCGATGGGCAGCGCGATGTGGTCGGAGTACTTCTTGATGATGTTGCGCAGGCGCCAGCCGTCGGCGAACTCGTCTTCGCCGTCCTTCAGGTGCAGGACGATGCGGGTGCCGCGCTCAGGCTTGTCGATGCTCGCCACATCGAACTCGCCCTCGCCTTTCGACGACCAGTGCACGCCTTCGCTGGCCGGCGCGCCGGCACGGCGGGTGAACACGTCCACCTTGTCAGCGACGATGAAGGCGCTATAGAAGCCCACGCCGAACTGACCGATCAGGTGCGAATCCTTCTTCTGGTCGCCCGACAGGTTCTTCAGGAAGTCGGCGGTGCCGGACTTGGCGATGGTGCCCAGGTGCGCGATGACTTCCTCGCGGCTCATGCCGATGCCGTTGTCTTCGAGGGTGACAGTCTTGGCGTCCTTGTCGAAGCTCACACGGATTTTCAGCTCGGCGCCGCCTTCGAGCAGCTCAGGCTTGGCCAGGGCCTCGAAACGCAGCTTGTCGGCGGCGTCGGAGGCGTTGGAAATCAGCTCGCGAAGGAAGATTTCCTTGTTCGAATACAGGGAATGAATCATCAGGTGAAGCAGTTGCTTCACTTCGGTCTGGAAGCCCAGTGTTTCTTTTTGAGTCTCCGCGCTCATTGTTTCTCGCTCCGAGGATGACAAATACCGCGTCGTGCGGCCGATGTCAGCGAGATGGGGGCTTCCCGAACCAATTCAAGGGCTTGGCGAAAATTCGCCGGCACATTCGCAGGAATGGCCGGCGAACGGTCAGCGGGCCGGCAGCTCGATGTCGGTGATTTCGCTGGGGCGAAGCGTATAGCTGGCCTCGCCCGGGCCATCGATGACCCGCCGGATCACGATGCGGCCGTCGGCGTTCAAACCGACGAAGACACCGTCGGCGGTACGCCCGCGCTCGGTGGTCACGCGCATGCTGCGGTTGATGTAGCGCTGCGGGTTGGCCTGCAGGCGCTCCAGTGACAGGCGGCCACTTTCCCGCGCCGGCTGCGCAGGAGCGCTGGCCTGCACCGGCGCGGAAGCCGGAACCGGCATCGCCACTGCAGTGGCCGCCCTGAGGCGCGGATAGCGGTCGTCACGCACAGCCCAGCCGCGCGTCGGGGTTTTCTCCAGCGTCACCTGCAGGTCCTGCGGCTCGCCGCCGACCTCGATGCTCAACGGGATCTCCAGCGAGGCGCGCTGGGTATCCAGGGTCGGCACCCGGCTGATGACCACATCACGGCGGGCGAAGCGGCGCTGGAGGTAGTCCTGCAGCACGTAGCGCAGGGTGTCGCGGGAGTCGAAGCGGGTGTCCACCTCGCCGTCGCGGTAGCGCAGGCGGTCGGTGAAGACTTCGATGGTGCCGGACAGCGTGGTCTGCATCTCGGCCGGCAACACCAGGTGGAATGCGCCCTCCATGCGGTTGGGAGCCTTCGGTGTCAGGTCCAGGTGCAGGCTGTAGCCACGTTGCAGGCGCACGGCTTCGGGCAGGTCCTGCCCCGCTGCGAGCCAGCTGACTTCGATTTCCGGCAGGCGGCCCTTGTCGTCGGGCAGCACGTCGAGCCGGACCGGGCCGCGGATCGGCGCGGCCAGGCGCACCTGGATTTCCCGATGAGCGTAGAAGTCCTGCCCTTCACGCAGGCTCAGGACCCCGTCGATGAACTCGGCCTGCTCAGGCACGAACGGCTTGCCGTTCAGTTCACCACGCAGGTCGATGGCCAACTCGGGCTTCACGATGGGCTCGGGCTTGAGCCACTCGAAGCGAAGGATGGCCTCCAGGCGTGCGCTGTCCTGGGTGGCCAGCAGGGTCAGGCCGACCACCAGCGGGATGCAGCCCAGGGCACCCAGGGCCACGGCGCTACGGGCCTGGCGCCACTGCACCACGATGAACAGCAGCGCCAGCGGCGGCAGCAGGCTGGCGAGACCCCAGAACAGGCTGCGCTCGAAGGCACGGGCGATCAGCCACACGTACCCGGCGAGGATCAGCAGCAGGCCGAGCAGGATCAGCAGCGTATCCATTCAGGCGCCGTCGACCTTGAAATGCGCGCGGGCGGTGGCGATGGGCTCGGTACGGGTGGTCTGCCAGGCGGTGATGGCGACATTCGCCACGCGCCGGCCCTGGCGCCAGACCTGGCACTGGGCGTAGGTATCGCGGAAATGCCCGGCGCGCAGGTAGTCGATGGAGAAGTCGATGATCTTGGGCATGTGCGGGATGCCCATGAACATCAGCAGGTGCAGCAACGCCGAGTGCTCCATGAAGCCGGCGATCACGCCGCCATGCAGGGCCGGCAACGTGGGATTGCCAATGTTGTCGGGGTTCGCCGGCAGGTGAAAGATCGCATCGTCGCCCAGGCGCAGGCAGCGAATGCCGAGCAGCCTGGCGTACGGAATCATCTCCAGCAGCGGGTCGTAGTTCTTGCTCTCGTGCGCCGCGCGCACCATGGCCTCGATATTCACGGTACTCATCCCTGGCCACCCTCGACGTCACGCTTCACGGCGCCGGCGGAAACCGCCTTGCCCATGCGCATGAAGGTGCCGACCACATGGGCGATGGGCTCCGCCGGGTCATCCTGGTAGGCATAGCCGCGGGTGAAGATGATGTTCGGGGTGACCCGGTAGCACTCGGCGAATCCGTAGACGTCCTTGTGCGGTTGCGCCGGGTGCATGTAGTCGATGCGCAGGTCCAGGGTCGGGCAGATCTCGAACTGCGGCAGCACGCAGACAGTGGAGATGCCGCAGGTGGTGTCCATCAGCGTGGTGATCGCGCCGCCGTGGATCACGCCGGTTTCCGGATTGCCGACGATGGCTTCGCTGTAGGGAAGCCGCAGGGTCAGGCCGGATGCGTCCGCCGCGTGTGCGCTGATGCCCAGCAACTGGCAGTGGCGCAGCGCCGACAGGAAGCGTTGAGCGCGCTCCAGGAGTGGGTTTTCGGACATGGGAGGGGTCGACCGATTGACTGCACGGGGCCGCATCATACCCCGTGCGTTGTCACTCCTGCAGTGATGGATTACAGGACCTGCGGATAAATCGTTGAACTAATTCACACAATGCCGGTTCAAAGCGCTAACACCAGGAAAGCCGCACATGGAGGCTCCGCATGAAAAAAACCCTTCCCTTCGCTCTGCTGATCGTTGCCGGTCTCGGCCTTGCCGCCTGCGACAAGAAAGAAGAGCCGAAAGCGCCGGCCGCCCCCGCCGCGACCGAGCAGCCGGCCACTCCGGCGCCGACCACCCCGCCAGCACCTGAAGCCTCCCCGGCTACTCCGGCAGCCCCGGCCACTGCGCCGCAGGAGCCCGCCGGCGACGAGCAGAAGCAGCAGTAACTGCGCGTCTGCCGCACAGAACAAGGCCCGCATCGTGCGGGCCTTGTCGTTTCTGCGGTTTGCCGGTCAGCCGCTGGGCGGGATGTCGTTGTCCCGCGGTGCGTCGCCCTGGAGTGTCGGCGTGTAGACCATCACGTGGAGCACGCTGGAGTGGAACTCGCGCTGGTACAGCACGCCGACCACGCCTGCCGTCACCAGCATGAAGATCCACGGGTTGATGAACCAGGCCAGCATGGCCAGCGCGAAGTAATAGGTCCGCAGGCCCTGGTTGAACTGGTGTGCCGCCAGCGACACCACGCGCGCCGCGCGCTCGGCAAAGGACTTGCGCTCCAGCTCGCCAACGTTGCGCTCCCCCACCATGGGCGCCGAGCCGATCAGCACCGCCGCGAAGTTGTATTGGCGCATGCACCAGCTGAAGGTGAAGAAGGCGTAGACGAACACCACCGCCAGACACAGCAGCTTGAGCTCCGACAGCCCGCGGGTCGGCGCCGTGACGAACGGCAGGTCGGCCAGCACCGAGATCGTGCGCTCCGCCGAGCCCAGCAGGGTCAGGATGCCGGCGAGGATGATCAGGGTGCTGGAGGCGAAGAACGAGGCATTGCGCTCCAGGTTGCCGATCACGCTGGCGTCCGCCACGCGGTTGTCGCGCAGCAGCACGCGGCGCATCCAATCCTGGCGGTAGAGGTGCAGCACGCTGGCAAGGCACGCGGTATCGCGGGCCTTGGTCTTGGCGTAGCGGGTGTAGCCGATCCAGCAGAAGAGGAACCAGAGGATGGCGAGCAGGTTCCAGAAATACTGGATGTCGAACAGGTCGACGACGTCGGTCATGGATTTCCTTGCGATTCGAGACGGGATGAAGTCAGTACGCAGCCGATAGACGCCAGTTCCTGCCCTCAAGACACGCATGGGCATGTCGCGAACGACATCATATTCCGTGCATCCCCGCCCCCACATCAATGCCGGCATCGTCTCATCTGGCAAATCTTAATGACGAAACAACCAATATTGACGTTACTGTCATTTTTGATAGATTCCGATCCACCCGGATCAGCGACATCCGGGCCCACTTTCTGGATCCGGATCTCCCAATGCATAACAACAATGAGTTCCTCCCCGAATCGGTCGATGTCCTGGTGATCGGCAATGGCCCGGTCGGCGCGACACTGGCCTCCCTGCTGGGCCGCTATGGCGTGGACTGCCTGGTGATCGACAAGGCCCACGACATCCTGCCCATGCCGCGCGCCATCGCCTTGGACAACGAAGCGCTGCGCATCCTCCAGCTCGCCGGGCTGGAGGAAGACGCGTTCGAGACGGTGGTCATCCCCCAGGTGAAGATGCACTGCCCCATCGTCGGCCAGTTCGGCCAGGCCAACACCAGCGGCCGCATCGACGGCCACCACAAGCTGGTGACCTTCTATCAGCCGGACCTGGAACGAGCCATGCGGCGGCAAGCGCAGCACTATGCGAACCTGCGCTGCCTGGGAGGCCTGGAGCTGCAGGATTTCACCCAGGACGACGCCGGCGTCAGCGCCACCCTGCTCGATGAAGCCGGCCTGCCGCACCGGGTGCGCTGCCGCTATCTGGTCGGCGCGGACGGCGCCAGCTCGCGGGTGCGCGGATTGATCGGCCAGGAGTTCAACGGCCAGAGCTACTCGGAGGACTGGCTGATCGTCGATGCCGGAGCGCGCCAGGGCAAGGCCATCGATCACGTCGAGTTCCTCTGCGACCACCGCCGGCCGACGCCGCACATGCCTGCTCCCGGCGGCCGCGAGCGTTGGGAGTTCATGCTCCGCCCCGGCGAAACCCGCGACGAGATGGAAGACCAGGAGCGCATCCGTGCCCTGCTGGCGCCCTGGATCGAACCGCAGCACCTGACGATCGAGCGCCAGGCGGTCTATCGCTTCCACGCACGTTGCTGCGAGCGCTTCCAGCAGGGCCGGGTGTTCCTCGTCGGCGACGCCGCGCACATCACCCCACCCTTCGTGGGCCAGGGGCTGGTAGCCGGCCTGCGCGACGTGGCCAACCTCGCCTGGAAACTCTCCTGGGTCCTGCAAGGGCGTGCCGCGCCGCGGATACTCGACAGCTACGACCAGGAGCGCCAACCCCACGCGCGCGCGATGATCGACCTGGCCAAGCTCATGGGCCGGCTGGTGATGCCCGGCAATGCCCTGGCCGCCACCCTGGTCCACGGACTGATGAAGACATTGCGGCTGATCCCGGCGGCACGCCGGCGCTTCGAAGAGCTCGACATCAAGCCCAGGCACCGCTTCCGCCGGGGCCTGTTCGTACGCAGCCCACGGCGTGTCCGGCTGGCCAGCGGCGGGCTGTTTCCGCAAGCCTGGGTGCGCCATGCGGGGCGCATCTGCCTGAGTGACCAGTTGCTGGGTGATCGTCTGCAGCTGGTCGGCCTGGGCACCGATCCGCGTTCCTGGCTGGACACCGCGCAACAGCAGCAATGGCTCGAACTGGGCGGCAGCTTCCTGCAGGTCGGCCATGCCCGCGACGACACGCGTGCAGACTTTGCCGAAACCCTCGACGGCGCCTTGCTCGCACCGTGGCCTGTCCCGGCGCTGGCGGTCGTGCGCCCGGACCGGATCATCATGCATCAGGGCAGCCCCGAGCACGCCGCCGAGCTAGTGCGTCATTGCCAGGCCCTGCTGCGGGCATGAGCGAGTACCGGTCGGCCATGGGCATCCCGTATCATCGCCGCAGCCCCGCAGACGAATGAACGCCATGACCGACCGCCAGCCCCGCGACGACGACAGCGAACCGCTCACCCGTGGCCACAAGAAGCGCGCCCGCACCCGCCAGGGCCTGCTCGATGCGGCGCTACGCGTGTTCGCCCGGCAGGACATCGCCGCCACAGTGTTCCAGGACCTCGCCGCGGAAGCGCAGGTCTCCACCGGCACCATCTACAACTATTTCAAGACGCGCGAGGAGCTGGCCGAAGCCGTGGGCATCTCGCTCGCCAGCGAATTCTCCGAGACCATCAGCCAGCTCAGCGCCGGCGTCTCCAGCGGCGCCCGGCGCCTGGCCATCGGCGTGCGCATGTTCGTCCTGCACGCGCAGTCGAACCCGCAATGGGCCAGCGCATTGCTGCGCGTGATCCACTACGACCAGGCCATGCATTCCACGCTGGCCGAACATGTCCGCGCGGACCTGCGCGGCGGGCTGGCCGAAGGCGTCTTCAGCTACGCCAACGAGGACGTCGCCCTGGACCTGGTGATTGCCGGCGCCACCGGTGCCATCCGTGCCACCCTCGAAGGTCGCGCGCCGGAAGGCCAGGACATCCTGCTCAGCGAGATGATCCTTCGCGCCCTTGGCGCCAGTCCCGCCAAGGCCGTGAAGATAGCCGCCCTGCCCTTGCCGCAGGGCGACTGACCACTCCTCAGGCCTGTGCGACCCAGCGGCGATAGTGCCGCGACTGCCTGCGCAACTTCAGCTGGTTGCCGATCAGCGCCAGCAGCGGCGACGTACGCGGGTTGGTCGGGCGTCCCTGGCTGAGCAGCGTCAGCTGTTTCTTCACCACCGACTGGGTCGCCACGGCAGCGAAGGCCTTGTTCTTCCAGGCCACGACGATCGGCTCGACCTGCGCCAATTCACCGGCCTGCCAGCGCCGCGGCAACGCCGGATCGACCGCCAGTGCCGTCGCCATGCCCACCATCGCCACCGGCCCCTGCAAGGCGCGTTCGGCGATCTCGCGCCGGCGAATGCCCCCGGTGACCATCAGCGGCATCTGCGCCACCGCCGCAATGCGCTCGGCGAATTCGAGGAAGTAGGCCTCCCGCGCCAGGGTACTGCCGTCGCGGGTCTGGCCCTGCATCGCCGGGCTTTCATAGCTGCCACCGGACAACTCGACCAGGTCCACGCCCCGCTGGTTGAGCAGGCGTACCACCGCCTCGGCGTCGCGGGCGTCGAAACCGCCACGCTGGAAATCGGCGGAGTTGAGCTTCACCGCCACGCAGAAGCCGGGCGCGACCCGCTCGCGGATCGCCTCCACCGTGCGCAGCAGGATCCGCGCACGATTCTCCAGGCTGCCGCCCCAGTCGTCTTCGCGCCGATTGCTCAGTGGCGAGAGGAACTGGCTGAACAGGTAACCGTGGGCAGCGTGCACCTGCACCCCGCTGAAGCCGGCCCGCTCGGCCAGCACGGCGGCATTCAGGTAGCGCTGGATCAGCCCGTCGATCTCCGCGCCGGACAACGCGCGCGGCTGGGCGAAAACGCCCTTCAGGCCAGGAATGTCCACGGCGATGGCCGACGGCCCCAGCGCCGGCTGGCCGAGATCGGCCATCAATTGGCGGCCCGGGTGATTGATCTGCATCCAGGCCTGCGCGCCATGGCTGCGACAGGCCTCGGCCCAGCGCCGGAAGCGCGGCAGCAGACGGTCGTCTTCCAGCACCACGCCGGCCGGGCCGGTGAGCGCGCGGCGGTCGACCATCACATTGCCGGTGATGATCAGCCCGGCGCCGCCTTCGGCCCAGCGCCGGTACAGTTGCAGCAGCGTGTCGCCGGGTGCGTGGTCGGCATCGGCGAGGTTCTCTTCCATCGCCGCCTTGGCGATGCGGTTGCGGATCACCTGCCCGTTGGGCAGGCGCAACGGTTCGAACAGAGTGCTCATGGATTCGCGTCTCCGATAATGGTCCTGGCTCAACGGCTGCGCACGCGCTCGACGTAGGCGCCCAACGGCCGGGTGAGGCTGCGCTTGATCCGGCTGGCGAACGACTCACCGCTATGGATCGGCGCAGCCTCAACCTGCTCGCGGGCTTCCCGGTATTGCGGGAACAGGCTCAGCGCATGGCCACGGTTGATCCCGTAGCGCTGCGCATCCGACCACAGCGTGTTCTGCTCCAGCGTCTGGCAGGACAGCGTGGTGACCGGTGCCGGCGCGAAGGGGAAGTCGCTGCCGAAGAGAATCTGCGAGGGCTCCACCAGTTCCTTGAGCGCCGCCATCGAGTAGCGCGACGGCGACAACGCCGTGTCGAAGTAGAAGCGTCGCAGGTAGGTCATCACCCCTTGCGGGGCCTTTTCCTGAAACTGCGGCAGGGCGTTGGCCAGGGACACGCGCCAGGCCACGTAGGGCAGGAAGCCGCCGCCGTGGGCGAGGATCCAGCGGATGCGCGGGTACTTTTCCAGGGTGCCGGTGAGGATCAGGTTGACCGCCGCACGGGTGGTGTCGCAGAGGAACTCGACCAGGAAGCCTGGTGCGGCGATGCCGAGCTTCTCGCTGCTTTCGTGCATGTTCGGGTGGACGAAGACGATGGCCGCCCGGCGGTCCAGCTCGGCCATCAGCTCGTCGAAGCGCTCGTCGCCGAGGAACACGCCATCGGTGCTGCCCAGCAGCACCACCCCGTCGGCCTTCAGCTCGTCCAGCGCGCGGATCGCTTCGCGGCAGGCGGCCTCGGTGAAGGGCGTGGGGAGCACGGCGAAGTTGCCGAAGCGGCCCGGATGATCGTCACGCATCTGCGCCGCAAAGTCGTTGCAGCGCATCGCCAGCTCGCGGGCCTGCTCTACTCCTCCGCCGAAATGCACGCCCGGCGCCGACAGCGAGGTAATGGCGGTCTGGATGCCGTTGAGGTCCATCACCTCGATGGACTTCTGTGGCGACCATTTCGGCAGCGGCGCGCCTGCGACCCTATCCAGGCCTTTTTTCATCATGACCTCGACGAAGGCCGGGGGGATGATGTGGTGGTGCACGTCGATTCGACCTTGTTGGATCGTCATTCTTGTTGTCCTTGTGTGATCCGTGAGGGGCTAGGCAGCCCGGGCGATCTTCATGGCTTCGTTGAACCACAGGGCCACCGCGAAGCGCCCCTGCAAGTGGCACTGCCCGCCTTCGACGGCGCGCAGCATGTCGGTCTCGTCGCGGCTGAGCATCACCCGCAGCGCATCCGCACTGCGTTGCCAATGCTGGACGAAGTCAGGCCGGCGGTGCTCGCCACGGTGCAGGCTGAGCACCCCGCCGCGCAGCTGGTAATAGCCGCCGACGCCGTCACCCGTGCGAATCTGCAGCACAAAGGACTCTTCGTGGAGCAGTTCGCGCAGGCGCGCCGAGCGGCGTTCTGCCCGGCGCAGCAGCGCGATGGACGCCAGCAGGAGCAGGCGCAGTTTCAGCGAATCGATGAACAGGCTCATGGTCAGCGGGCTCCGCGCAGACGGTTGAACAGCAAATAGCAATCGACCGGCAGGCTGTCGCCGCGCCAGCACACATGCTGGTCAGGCCGTACCAGCACGAAACGCCTTTCGTACAAGGTCGCCAGGGTTTTCTCGTGGATCGGCAGCACGCTCAGCGGTACGCCGCACTCCTTCGCCGCCTCCTGCAACGGCGCGCAGGAATCGGCATCGGCGTCGAACGCCAGCAGGGTGTAGCCACCCAGCGCCAACTGGTCGAAGAGCGCCGTGCCATCCTCGCGGAACGCACTGGGCAGCCGCGCGCCGGACCAGGTGGTGGGCGTATAGCGAATCTCTTCGTAGGCCGGCTCGCTGGCGGTGTCCGCTTCGATCGCCGGCGAGCCGTGGTAGCGATAACCGATCTCCACGCCCAGCGACTCGTAGAGTCGGGAGACCTTGCGCTCGAACTCGCGCCCGGCGGCCTCGCGCGCCGCCTCGCCGGCCGGCCCCTGGGCGAGCAGCGCGTCGTCGCGACGCATCTGCGCCTCGAAGGTCGCTGCCGCGCATTTCTTCACGTGGTCTCGGTTGCGTCGGGCCACCGGCAGGCGCTCCGCCTCGTAGCTTTCCAGCAGGCGCGGGCCGCCCCAGCCGGCCAGGCAGGCGGCCAGTTTCCAGGCCAGGTTGTGCGCCTCGGCCACCCCGGTGTTCATGCCGAGGCCGCCGGTGGGCATGAACTGGTGGGTGGCGTCGCCAGCGATGAACACCCGCTGCCGGCCGAATGAACGGGCCACCAGGAACTGCGGGCGCCACGGGCCGGACTGGACGATCTCGTAGCGCAGCCGGGTGCCAAGGGCGGCGTCCACCACGCTTTCCAGTGACTCGCCGGGGCGTGGTGCGAAGGGCCGGTGCAGCACGTAGTCGTTGCGGCTGGCGTCAGGCGAGACCAGCAGCCCGGCGAAGCCCGGCCGGGTCAGCCAGGTGTGCCAGTACGGCTGGTTGTTCGGGAACAGCCCGGCGATCTCGTCGGAACGCAGGTGGATGATGAACAGCTCGCCGACCAGGTCGCGGGTGCCGTCGTAATCGATGTTGAGGAAGTTGCGCACGCGGCTGTTGGGGCCGTCGCAGCCGATCAGGTACCGGGCGAAGAACTGCTGCGCCTCGCCGCTATCCACTTCATGGGCCATCGCCACCACACCGGTGGAGCTCTGCTCGAAGCCATACAGGCGCCAGCCCATGCGCAGCTCGATGTTCGGGTCGGCTTCCACCTCGGCCATCAGCACCGGCTCCAGGTGCATCTGTGCGATACGCTGCATCGACTCCAGCGGCAGGCTGCCATCGCGGCAGGCACGGATGGCCTGATCCGCCTGGCTGACCGGCTGGTAGATCAGGTGTCGATCGGACATCACGCTATAGAACGGCCCGCTGGCAGACGCCGCCATCGCCGAGTACTGGTTGGCGTCGACCGGGTTGCCGGCCGCGCGGATGCGCTCGGCCAGGCCCAGCTGGCGGAAGATTTCCATCGAGCGGCAGTTCACCACGTCCAGCTTGGGATGGCTGGTGGTCTGCCGGCGGTCGTTGAGCAGCACCGAGCGAATGCCCAGGCGACTGAGGTTCAGCGCCAGGGTCAGGCCGACCGGACCGGCGCCGCTGATGAGAACGGGGGTGTCGATCATGCCGCCACTCCTTGGGGTTGGTTGCTGTGGCGGACCAGTGCCAGGCCGGCGAGGAAGCGCTCGGCGACACGACCCACCTGGTCGGCGCGGCCAGCATCGAAGACATAGCGGTCGGGGCGGATCAGCACGAAGTCCATGTCGGCGTCGTCGAACCAGTCCTGCAGCGCGCCGGTAGGGTCGCCGAGTACGGAGCCTGCCGGGTCGTCGGCGAACTCCAGCACGCGCAGGTCCACCTGTTGCGCCAGCCGCTCCAGTTGCGCGCGCTGGCGGTCGAGGCAACCGCGCCGGGCGAGCAAGGCAAAGCCGTGGCCAAGGGCTTCGTCGAGCAGCACCCGCTCACCCTCCACGTCCCGCAGCACCTTCGGCTGCAGCGCCAGGTGCCCCGACAGCCGATGCCCCCAGCCGCAGAAGCCGGCGGCCAGCGGCTTCTTGCGGTTGGCCTTGTCGGCGAACGCCTTGTTGGCGAACGGCAGCATGCCGGCGAGGCGGAACAGCAGCCAGTCACGCAGGAACGCCACACCGCGGTGGCGGGTCTGGATGACGTTGCCGAGGAACATCGCGCCGTTGATGATTTCGCGCACATGGGCCGAGCGTTCAGCCTCGTAGTCGTCGAACAGTTTTTCCCGCGCGGCGCCGCGCAGCACCATATCCAGGCGCCAGCACAGGCTGCTGGCATCGCGCACGCCCGAGCACATGCCCTGGCCGAGGAACGGCGGCATCTGGTGCGCCGAGTCGCCGGCCAGGATGATCCGGCCATTGCGCCAGTCGTTGGCCCAGAGGCCGTGGAACTTGTAGTAGGCGATGCGGGTGATCTCGATCTTGTCGAGGTCGACGAAGTCGCGCAGTTGCTGGCGTACCAGGTAGGGATCGGTGGCTTCGCGCTCGGACTTGCCGCCGGTGACCATGAACTGCCACTCGTAGTACGGGCCGGCCATGGGCACGTAGGTCACCGGCTGCGCCGGGTTGCACACCTGCGAATGATTGGCCGGCAGCAGCGCATCCTTCTCGCCGGAGCGGGTCCTGGTGTCCACCACCACCCAGGCCTCGTCGAAGTCCGCCGACTCCAGGCGCAGACCGGCCTCGCGACGGACGAAGCTCTTGCCGCCATCGCAGCCGATCAGGTAGCGGCCCTGGAACACCCGCTCGCTGCCGTCACGCTGCACGGCAGTGGCGCGCACGCCGTCGGCATCCTGCTCGACGCCGGTGACGCGGCAGCCATACACCGGGGTGACGTTGGGATAGCGCTTGAGGCCGTCGTGGAAGTGCCGTTCCAGGGTCGGCTGGTGGAACCACCAGGCGCCGGGATGGCCGTAGCGGCGGTCCTGGCTGCCGATGCGCGAGCGGGTCACCGGCTTGCGTCCGGGGCGCAGGATGATTTCCATGTCGGTGAACGACTCGCTGGTGCGGCCGATGTCGTCGGCCAGGCCAGCGAACTGGAAGATGCGCATGATCTCGTCGTCGAAATGCACGGCACGCGGGGCATAGTAAAGGTCCTCGTCGCGCTCCAGGCCGACCACCGACCAGCCGTAGCGGCCCAGCAGGTTGGCCAGCACCGCCCCGGTGGGGCCAAGGCCGACGATGATCACGTCACAGGTTGTCGTTGTTGTTGTGGACTCTTGCATTGCTTGCTCCAGAGGAAGACATCGCCGAATCATTTTGAACACCAGTGTTCAATTCAGTCAACTGGAGATCAATTTTGATTCGGACTGCCTAGCCAAACCCGCCAGCCAGAGCCTTTCCAGAGCAGCGACAGCAAGCCGGAAAGGCCCGAATGACGGGATAGAGCGAGAGAAAAGCAGGAAAAATGGCGAGCAATGGACCCTGTTGACTTATTTTGAACGCACGTGTTCAATCGACCCATGCTTGACGTTGGAGCCGTCTTTTCATGGAAACCCTCAACCCCGTACAACGCCGCATCCACCAGGCCGCCCTGCGCCTGTTCGCCGAGAAAGGCGCCAGCCAGGTGAACATCAGCGACCTGGCCCAGGAGGCCGGCGTGGCCAGGGGCACCATCTACAACAACCTGCAGTCCATCGACGACCTCTTCCAGCACGTGGCCAGCCACCTGGCGGCGGAGATGCACCAGCGCGTGGTGAAGAGCTTCGGCGAGACCTCGGACCCAGCCCTGCGCCTGGCCAACGGTATCCGCTTCTTCATCCGCCGGGCCCACGAGGAACCGCACTGGGGCGCCTTCATCAGCCGCTTCTCGATGAGCGAGGAATCGCTGCGCGGCATGTGGTTCGGCCCGCCCACCGCCGACCTGCTCAGCGGGCTCGCCAACGGCCGCTACAGCTTCCGCCAGGAACAGCTGCCCTCGGCGATCTCGATGATCGCCGGCTCCGTGCTCAGCTCCATCTTCCTGGTCCTGGAGGGCCACCGGACCTGGCGCCAGGCCGGCAGCGACGCGGCGGAACTGACCCTGCGCGCGCTCGGCGTGGCACCGGAGGAAGCGCGCAGCCTGTCCACCGGTGAGCTGCCGGTGCTGCCACCCGCGGACTGACCTACCCGAACCGGCCAACGCCCCTTTTCAGGGGCGATGGCGAAGCCTTGCCTGACGAAAGCCACGGAGAACAACAAACATGAGCCGTCAGCCCCCTTCCGCAAGCCAGTCAACCGCCTTGGCGACGCCGCAGCCGGCGCGCCATCCGCAGCCGACGGTCAAGGCCCGCGCACTGGCCCACCTGATCTTCGAGCGCCCGGACCTGGAGCAGGCCGAGCGCTTTCTTGGCGACTTCGGCCTGACCCTGGCGCATCGCGAGGCCGACTGTCTGTACCTGCGCGGCACCGGCCCGGCGCCTTACTGCTATCGGGTAGAGCGGGCGGCGCAAGCGCGCTTCGTCGGCTTCGGCCTGGCCGTGGAATCACACGACGATCTGCAACGGCTGGCACGCCTGCCGGGCGCCTCGCCGATCCAGAAACTCACTACGCCTGGCGGCGGCGAATCCGTCAGCCTGCGCGACCCTTCCGGCTTCGTCGTCGAGGCGATCCACGGCCAGCAGCCGGCCAACGAACTGGCGCACCGCCCGGCGCTGCCGCTGAACCAGGTCGACGAGGCACCACGAATCAACGCCACCCAGCGCCCGCCCGTGGCCCCGCCAGACATCATCAAGCTCGGCCACGTGGTACTCGAAGTGGCTGACTACCAGGCCACCTGCGCCTGGTACACCGAGCATTTCGGCCTGATTCCCAGCGACGTGCAGGTGCTGCCCGATGGCTCCCCTGCCGTGGCCTTCATGCGCCTCGACCTGGGCGACACGCCGGCCGACCACCACACCCTGGCGCTGGCCCAGGGCTTCATGGCCGCCTACAGCCACAGCGCCTACGAAGTGGTGGATGCCGACGCCGTCGGCATGGGCCAGCGGGTGCTGCGCGAGCGCGGCTGGAAGCATGCCTGGGGCATGGGCCGGCACATCCTCGGCAGCCAGATCTTCGATTACTGGCAGGACCCGTGGGGCGACAAGCACGAGCACTACTGCGACGGCGACCTGTTCACCGCCGAGCGCCCCACCGGGCTGCACGGTGTCAGCCCCGAGGCCATGTCGCAGTGGGGCCAGCGCATGCCCAAGAGCTTCACCAAGCCGGCGATGAACCTGCAGAAGCTGCACATCCTGCTGCACAACCTGCGGCACAGCCCGGACCTGACGCTGCGCAAGCTGATAACCCTGGCGCGGATGTTCGGCTAGACCCGCAGCACGACAAAAAGCACAACAACAATCGCCGCCTCAACGCGGCCCACCGCCGTATCAGGAGTCGCTCTCATGCCCGTGCACGTTGTCCGCTTCGAACACCAGAACGAAACCCGCTGGGGCGTCCTGCGCCAGGGACGCATCAGCCCCCTGCCCGGCCGCTACGCCAGTACCGGCGAGCTGATCCGTCAGGTGCAGGTCGAGGAATTGACTGAGCTGCGCGGTGGCGAACTGCCGCTGGACACGGTGAAGCTGCTCTCGCCCATCACCCGCGACCAGCAGTTCGTCTGCCAGGGCGCCAACTACCGCCAGCACATGATCGAGTCGGGCATGGACCCGGACGCCAAGCACTTCAACATGATCTTCACCAAGGCGCAGAGCTGCATCGTCGCCGCCGACAGCGACCTGATCAAACCGCGCCAGGTGCGCTTCCTCGACTATGAGATCGAACTGGGCCTGGTGCTGCGCCGCGAGATCACCGGCAAGGTCGCGGTGACCGACGCCAACCTGCACGAGTTCATCGCCGGCGTGGTGATCGTCAACGACTACTCGGCGCGGGATATCCAGATCCCGCAGATGCAGTTCTACAAGGGCAAGAGCTTCCGCACCTTCGGCCCGGTCGGCCCGTACCTGTGCCTGCTGCAGAAGAGCGACATGCGTTACCTGAAGGAGCTGCAGCTGCGCCTGACGGTCAATGGCGAAGTCCGCCAGAGCGACAGCACCGCCAACCTGGTACACGGCCCGGCAGAGACCCTGAGCGAATTGTCCGGGGTGCAGGACTTCGCCGCTGGCGACCTGATCGCCACCGGCACCCCGGCCGGTTGTGCGCTGTCGGTCCCCTCGCCGGCCAAACAGCGCATCGCCGCACTGCTGCCCGAGCACATCAAGTGGAAAGCCTTCCTCAAGACGCAGGCGTCGCGCAGTCAATACCTCAAGGCCGGAGACCTGGTCGAAGCCAGCATCCGCAGCGCCGACGGCGCGATCGACCTGGGCGTGCAGCGCAACCGCGTGGTGGAGCAAGCCTGATGGCCGTGAAGACCCTCGCGGATATCCAGGCACTGGAAAACGTCCCACTGGCCCGCCGCGAACTGCCCGCCAGCACCTACGAAGCGCTGCGCCGCTGCGCCGTGCAGCACGGCCAGGCGACGGCGCTGAGCTTCTTTCTCCAGGCGAAGGACTTCCGCCGCACCCACGACTGGACCTACGCCGAGCTGTTCGCCGACATTACCCGCGCCGCCAATGCGTTCCATCGGCTGGGCATCGGGCCGAAGGACGTGGTCGCCTTCCTCCTGCCGAACCTGCCGGAAACCCACTTCGTCATCTGGGGGGGCGAAGCCGCGGGCATCGTCCTGGCGATCAATCCGCTGCTGGAAGCCGCGCAGATCGGCGACCTGCTGCGTACCGCCAATGCGCGGCTGGTAGTGACCCTGGCCCCCACGCCCGGCAGCGACCTGTGGCCCAAGCTGGCCAGCCAGCTCGACAGCCTGCCCGGCGTGCAAGAGGTGCTCTGGGTGAGCATGGCGCCCTACGTCGGTACCGCGGCGTCTCTGGCGCTGCGCTGGATGGCCCGCCGCGAGCGCCAGCGCCACCCGCGACTGCGTCTCCACGATCTGCGCCGCCTGATGCGCCGCGAGAATGGCAAACGACTTAACAGTGGCCGCGTGATCCGCGCGGAGGAGTCTTCTTCCTACTTCTGCACCGGCGGCACCACCGGCCTGCCGAAGATTGCCCGGCGCAGCCACGGCTCGGAAGTCTTCAACGCCTGGGCCATGGCCGCCAACATGCAGCCACGCCAGAGCGGCCAGGTGATCTTCTGCGGGTTGCCGCTGTTTCACGTCAACGGGCAGCTGGTTACCGGGCTGATGCCTTGGACCCACGGCGACCGGGTGATCATCGGCACGCCCCTGGGCTATCGCGGCGAAGGCGTGATCGCGGCGTTCTGGGACGTGGTCGAGTACTTCGGCATCCACTTCTTTTCCGGTGTGCCGACCGTCTATTCGGCGCTGCTCCAGCAACCTACCGCCGGCCATGACCTGTCCAGCCTGCAGTACGCGTTGTGCGGCGCGGCGCCGATGCCGGTGGAGCTGTTCCGCGAGTTCGAGCGGGTGGTCGGCGTGCGCATCCTCGAAGGCTACGGCCTTACCGAAGGCGCCTGTGTCTCGTCGAGCAACCCGCCCGACGGCGAACGCCCGATCGGTTCCATCGGCCTGCGCCTGGCCTACCAGGGCATGCGCGCGGTGATCCTCGACGACCACGGCGACTATCTGCGCGATGCCGAAGCCGACGAGGTCGGCGTGATCGCCATCCACGGTCCGAACGTGTTCCTCGGCTACCTCGACGACAGCCACAACAAGGGCTTGTGGATCGACATCGGCGGGCAGCGCTGGCTGAACACCGGCGACCTCGGCCGGCAGGACGCCCAGGGCTACTTCTGGCTCACCGGGCGCAAGAAGGAACTGATCATCCGCGGCGGCCACAACATCGATCCGAAGCAGATCGAGGAGGCGCTGCAGGCGCATCCGGCGGTCGCCCTGGTGGCGGCAGTGGGCAGCCCCGATCCGCATGCCGGCGAGATCCCCGTGGCCTACGTGCAACTCGCCGCCGGCCAGCGTACCGACAGCGCCGCGCTATTGGATTTCGCCAACCAGCGGATCAGCGAACGCGCCGCGGTACCCAAGCGCATCGAGATTCTCGACGCCCTGCCGGTCACGCCGGTGGGCAAGATCTTCAAGCCTGCGTTGCAGCAACGCGAGATCGCCCGGGTGATCTACCAGGAAGCGGACAACCAGGGCCTGGCCGGCATCGCCGTGGAGGTGGTGCAGGACGCCCGTCGCGGACTGGTGGCGCAGGTTCGCGCCGGGTCCGGGCGCGATGAACTGGCCCGCGCGCTGGGCCGCTACAGCTTCGCGGTGGACTGGCACGGCTGAGCCCGACTCCACCGCCGCCACGCTCGCACCCGAAACAACAATAAAACGAAGGAAGTGCCATGCGACCCCGACTGCCCCGAGCCCTTGCCCTGCTGCTCGTTCTCGCCCTGCCCGGCTGCGAACGCATCCAGCACGCGGCTCTGGATGCGATGGTCAAGGACCACAC
The DNA here is from genome assembly GCF_057180225.1 of Pseudomonas sp. BB438. Lineage (NCBI taxonomy): Bacteria > Pseudomonadati > Pseudomonadota > Gammaproteobacteria > Pseudomonadales > Pseudomonadaceae > Pseudomonas > Pseudomonas sp. BB438. Next base: position 2,676,265 of record NZ_CM170001.1, on the reverse strand, counting down.
GGACCAGTCTCTGATCCAGGGCGGCAACGCCATTCGCGTCATCCTCTGCGGCACCGGCACGCCGCAGGTCAACGCCACCCGCGGCCAGGCCTGCACCCTGGTGGCGGCCGGCGGCCGGCTGTTCCTCTTCGATGCCGGCGAGAACGCCATGCGCAACCTGGAGACCAACCACGTGCCGGTGCAGGCGCTGAACCAGGTCTTCATCACCCACTGGCACTCCGACCACTTCAACGGACTCGGTGCGCTGATCAACCACAGCTGGATCTACGGCCGACAGACACCCTTCCTGGTCTATGGCCCGCCCGGTGTCGAACAGGTCGTCGAAGGGCTGGCCATGGCCTACGCCCAGGACGCCAGCTACCGCAGTGCCCACGCCCTGCCGCCGACCAACAGGCAACTGGCGTTCGCCGAGCCGCACCGGGTGGAGATCGCCAAGGGGCAGGAATCAGTACGCGTCTATGACCAGGGCGGCGTGACCATCGACGCCTTCCGCGTCGACCACCATCCGGTGGAGCCGGCCTACGGCTATGTGCTGCGCTACCAGGGTAGGAAGCTGTTCGTCAGCGGCGACACCCGCGTCAGCGAGCGCTACCTCGACGCCATGCGCGATGCCGACCTGGTGGTACACGAGGCGATCAACGCCCATCTGGTCCGCGAAGGTGCCGCCGCGCTGGAGCGCACCGGGCAGCCGGACCGCGGCGCGCAGGCCGTGCGCGTACTGGACTACCACGCCGACACCCTGGAGCTGGCCCGCATGGCCCAGCGTGCCGGCGTCCGCCACCTGGTGCTCACCCACCTGATTCCCGCCCCGGACAACGTCCTCGCCCGGCGCCTGTTCGTCAGCGGCATGGCCGATGCGTATTCGGGCGAGATCACGCTCGGGGAGGACGCCCTCGACCTGAGCCTCTAGCGCCTCCACCTCACCACCTTCATCAACTGGCCCGCACACCGCGGGCCAGCGGGGACCCGCTGCGCCCGAAAAGGGCCGGCAGACGACAGAACAACAACAAGAGGTCGTTTCAGATGAACCGCAGATCACCCGCCTTGCACCTGCTCGCGCTTCCCGCCGCCATCGGTCTGGCCCTTTACGGCGACGGCGCGCAAGCCTTCACCTTCTCCCTCGGCGACATCGAGGGACAGTTCGATTCCAGCCTCTCGGTCGGCGCCAGCTGGGCCATGCGCAACGCCGATGCCGGGCTGCTGCACAGCCACAGTTCCGACGACGGCAAGCGCAACTTCCGCGAAGGCGACACCTTTTCCAAGGTGTTCAAGGGCATCCATGACCTGGAGCTCAAGTACGGCGACTCCGGCGCCTTCGTCCGGGGCAAGTACTGGTACGACTTCAAGCTTAAGGACGAGCACCTGCACTTCAAGGACATCGACGACCACGGCCGCGAAGAAGGTGCCAAGGCGTCGGGCGCCGAGTTCCTCGACGCCTTCCTCTACCACAACTACAGCATCGGCGACCTGCCCGGCACCGTGCGCCTGGGCAAGCAGGTGGTGAGCTGGGGCGAGAGCACCTTCATCCAGGGCGGCATCAACGCCATCAACCCGATCGACGTCGCGGCGTTCCGCCGGCCCGGCTCGGAGATCAAGGAAGGGCTGATCCCGGTGAACATGTTCTACGTCTCGCAGAACTTCAGCGAGCACCTGTCCGCCGAGGCGTTCTACCAGTTGCAGTGGCAGAAGACGGTGATCGACAACTGCGGCACCTTCTTCTCCACCACCGACGTGATGGCCGACGGTTGCAATGGCCTGGCCGCCGGCCCGGTGATCAACCAGAACCCGCTGGCGGTCCAGGCCCTCGCGCCGGCCGGGATCAACCTGACCGACGAAGGCATCGTCATCCCCCGCGGCAAGGATCGTGAAGCCCGCGACGATGGCCAGTGGGGCGCCGCCCTGCGCTGGTTCGCCCCGGAGCTGGACAGCGAGTTCGCCGGCTACTTCATCAATTACCACAGCCGCCAGCCCTACCTCAGCGTGCGCAGCGGCCCGCACGCCGCCGACCTGGGCTTCGCCCCGCAGCTGTGCGGCAACCTCGGCATACCCAACGCCCTCTGCGGCGCGGTGATCGGCAGCAGCGCCGGCCAGCAGCTCACCCAGGCCTATCGTCTGGGCAGCGCGCAATACTTCGCCGACTACCCCGAGGACATCCAGCTCTACGGCCTGAGCTTCAGCACCAGCCTGCCCACCGGTACCACCCTGGCCGGGGAAATCAGCTACCGGCCGAACATGCCGGTACAGATCAACCCGGTCGACCTGGTCACCTCGACCCTGGGCATCCCGGCGCTCACACCGGTCTACGGCGATGCGCCGGCACCGGCCAACGACGCAATCCTCAAGGGCTACCGACGCAAGGAAGTGACCCAGGCGCAGGTCACCGCCACGCACTTCTTCGACCAGGTGATGGGCGCCGACCGCCTGACCCTGATCGGTGAGGTCGGCGTCACCCATGTCGGCGGCCTGGGTGGCGACGACGAGCTGCGCTACGGCCGCAGCCCGGTGTTCGGCCAGGGCGCGCTGTACCCCGACAACAGCCTGTGTACCGGCAACAGCGTCACGCCGCAGTACTGCAATGACTCGGGCTTCGTCACCAGCACCGCCTGGGGCTATCAGGCGCGGGCGATCTGGGAATACGCCGACCTCATCGACGGCGCCACGGTACGCCCCAACCTGGCCTGGTCCCACGACGTCCACGGCTATGCCCCGGAACCAGGCTTCAACCAGGGCGCGCGGGCGATCAGCGTCGGCGTCGATGGCACCTATCTCAACACCTACAACATGAGCCTTGCCTACACCAACTTCTTCGGCGGTAAGTACAACGTGAATACCGACCGGGACTTCCTTGCCCTGAGCGTGGGCGTGTCGTTCTAAGCGGAGAAAAAACGATGAACAAGAAACTTGCGTGCGCGTCCCTGCTGTTCCTGGTCCTGCCCTTCAACCTCCAGGCTGCCGTTCCCGAAGCGGAAGCGGCGAAACTCGGCAACACCCTCACGCCCCTGGGCGCTGAGCGCGCCGGCAATGCCGACGGCAGCATTCCCGCCTGGGATGGCGGCCTGCCGAGCAACGCCGGCAGCCGCGGCGCCGACGGCCGCCTGAGCGACCCTTTCGCCGCCGACAAACCGCTGTTCACCATCACTGCACAGAACATGGGGCAGTACGCGGCGAACCTCACCCCTGGGCAGCAGGCGATGCTCACGCGCTACCCCGACTACCACCTCAACGTCTATCCCGCGCACCGCTCGGCGACCTACCCGGCAGCGGTGCTGCAAGCGGTGTCCGCGAATGCGCGCCATGCCAGCCTGGTCGAGGGTGGCAACGGCCTGAAGGACTTCCAGACGGCGATCCCCTTCCCCATTCCGCAGAGCGGCGTCGAAGCCCTGTGGAACCACATTACCCGCTACCGTGGCGGCAGCGCCCAACGCCTGCACGTGCAGGCGACGCCCACCGCCAACGGCACCTACACGCCGACCTATTTCCAGCAGCAGTTCAGCTACCGCGACCAGCTCACCGACTACAGCCCGGACAAGGACAACAACGTCCTCTTCTACTACAAGCAACTGGTCACCGCGCCGGCGCGCCTGGCCGGTGATGTGGTGCTCGTCCACGAGACCCTCGACCAGGTCCGCGAACCGCGCATGGCCTGGGTCTACAACGCCGGCCAGCGCCGCGTGCGCCGCGCCCCGCAGATTGCCTACGACGGCCCCTACCCGGCCTCCGACGGCCTGCGCGTGGCGGACAACCTGGACATGTTCAACGGCGCGCCGGACCGCTACGACTGGAAGCTGGTGGGCAAGAAGGAAATCTACGTGCCCTACAACAGCTTCGCGCTCGACTCTACCGCCCACCGCTATGACGACCTGGTCAAACCCGGCCACCTCAACCAGGACCTGGTGCGCTACGAGAAGCACCGCGTCTGGGAAGTCGAGGGCACCCTGCGCGCCGGCGAACGGCACATCTACGCGCGCCGCGTGCTGTTCCTCGACGAAGACACCTGGCAGGCCGTGCTCGCCGACCATTACGACGGCCGCGGTACCCTCTGGCGCGTGGGCGAAAGCTTCATGACCCCGCTGTACGACAAGCAGATTCCCTGGCTGGGCGTTGAAGCCCTCTACGACCTGATCAATGGCCGCTACCTGGTATCGGGCCTGACCAACCAGGAGAAATCCCAGGTGGAGTTCGGCTTCAGGGCCAGCAGCGTCGACTACACCCCAACCGCACTGAGGAACCAGGGCATCCGCTGAGTTCTGCTGATCCCAGTGGCGATGACTGCGAGGTCGTCGGTCTTCGCGGCAGGACCGATAGGTACCTCGATAGTGAAACGCCATCAGCAGGATGCCTGCGAGCTCCTGCTGATGACGTTCTTTCATCGATAGGCAGTTCCCGGCCAGTAGCGGACATCGCCTCCTGAACGTCTGTCCGACCGATTACCGCACACAGCTCGCTCACTTGCCAAACACCCACACGCGCTGCCGGGCCTCGCTCAGCGTGCAAGAGTGCTCAACGAACCCACCGTCCATCACGCCGCCCCCGCAAGACATGAAAACGGTTTGACAGCTGACTTTTTCTCGATTTATCGTATTTATCACTATAAATACGATAAAAGAGAATTTGCGATGTACGACCCGCTGCAATCGCGCCACCCTGGACATGGCTTGCCCCATGCCCCGTCCTATTGGGTTGCCAGCGCTGGTGCGCCCGCTCAGGACGATGGTCCGCTGAAAGAGCCCGTCGAAGCAGACGTCGCTATCATCGGCTCGGGGTACACCGGCCTCTGTGCGGCGTACTTTCTCGCCCACCAGCATGGGCTCAAGCCGATCGTCTTGGAGGCCAATCAGGTTTCGTGGGGCTGCAGCAGCCGAAACGGTGGTTTCGCGCGCGCCTCGGGTGGCCATCTGTGGCCTTCCGAATTGATCTCCCATTACGGGCTCGACGTTGCTAGACGCTACTTCGACGACACCCGTGATGCTCTGTCCCAGTTGCGCCAGCTCATCACGGACGGCGCAATCGACTGCGATGCTCAGCCCGATGGCGTCATCAAGCTCGCCCACCACCACAGCCGTCTGCCGGGGCTGGAGAACGAAGCGAATCTGTTCAATCGCCACTTCGACTTCCCGGTTCGAATCCTTTCTTCCAAAGATCTGCAGAGCTATCACCGCGGCACTGAAGTCCACGGCGGCATCCGGCTCCCTGAAGGCTTTGGGCTGCACCCGATGAAGCTTGCGATCGGCCTGCTGCGCATGGCGCGCAACGCGGGAGCGCGGGTGTACTCGTCTTCCCCCGTGACATCGCTGGAACGTAAAGCAGAGCACTACCTGCTTGAAACGCCATCGGGCACCGTGCGGGCACGCAAAGTCATCATCGCCACCAACGGCTATACGGCGCCTGGGCTCCACCCCTTCCTGCGCGGACGCTACATGCCGGTCCACTCCAGAATTCTGGTCACCCGACCACTGACCGCGCGTGAGATCGAGCTGACCCTGCCGAGCATGGACAGCATGATCGACACGCGTAACCTGCTGTATTACTACCGCCGCCTGCCGGACAACCGACTGCTGTTTGGCGGTCCTGGTGCGGTATCGGGTAGCGATGCGGAGAACCCCAGGCACCGTGACGCATTGCTGGCAGGCCTCACTCGGAAGTTCCCCGAGCTGGATGGCATAGCCGCCGAGTACGACTGGGGCGGCTGGGTGTGCATGAGCCAGGACGGTGTTCCGCATATTCACGAGCTGGAGCAGAGCCCAGGCATTTATGCGGCGCTCGGCTATTCGGGCAGCGGAGTCTCCTACGCCACGCTGGCGGGACGACGTCTGGCGGCGATGGCTGCCGGTGCTCCCGAGACACCCCCCACCCAAGTGACCTCCAGCCCGCTGCCGCGTTTCCCGTTCTCGCGCTTCCTGCGGCTGGGTCAGTACTTCGCCTACCACTTCTATCGCTATCAGGACCGGCGGCCCTGACCAGCCTGCTTTCACCTCGCCAATCAGCGTCCATGCACTAACAAAAGAGACAATGCCATGACCTTCACCCTCAAGCGCTTCGCGCTCTCCACCGTGTTGCTGTCCACCACCGCCTTATCGACTCTGGCCAGTGCCGAGTCGGTCACCGTCATCTCCTTCGGCGGCGCCATTCAGAACGCACAGAAAATCTCCTACTACGGCCCCTTCGAAAAGACCGCCGGTACCCGAGTCATTGCGGGGGAATACAACGGGGATCTGGCCAAGATCAAAACCATGGTGGACACCAAGCATGCCACCTGGGATGTCGTCGAGATGGATGGAAACTCGCTGGCACGCGCCTGCGACGAGGGTCTGATCACTCAATTGGACTGGTCGAAGATTTCGTCCAAGCCGGACCTGATGCCTGAAGCCGTGAGTGACTGCGGGGTCGGCACCCTGGCCTGGTCCGCGGGTATTGCCTATAACGCGGACAAGGTCAGCGGCGCCCCGACCTCCTGGGCGGACTTCTGGGACCTGAAGAAATTCCCGGGCAAGCGCGGACTGCGCAAGAGTGCCGTTCACACCCTCGAGTTCGCGCTGCTTGCTGATGGCGTGCCAAAGGACAAAGTCTACGAGGTGCTCAACACCCCGCAAGGCGTGGATCGCGCCTTCGCCAAGCTCGATCAGATCAAGCCCAGTATCCAGTGGTGGGAATCGGGTGCCCAACCTCAGCAATGGCTCGCCGCTGGTGACGTGGTCATGACCAGCGCCTACAACGGCAGGATCAAGGACGCCCAGAGCGAAGGCACCAACCTGAAATTCGTCTGGAATCAGAGCCTGTTCGATCTTGACCACTGGGCCATCGTCAGCGGCGCGCCGAATCTTGATCAGGCCTATGCCTTCATCGAATTTGCAAGCAACACCGCTAACCAGCAGGTCTTCGCCAAGACTATTGCCTATGGTCCGACAAACGTGAATGCGGTGAAGGATCTGACTGCGGCAGAGCTGCAGGACCTGCCCACGGCTCCAGCGAATCTCGACGCCGCGCTGGCCACCGACAATGCCTTCTGGCTGGACCACGCCGAGGACCTCGAAGTGCGCTTCACCGCGTGGGCCTCGCGTTGATTTACTCGGAAGCATTGTCGTGAAAGGAGGCGCCATGCGCATTGTGATTGCTCGGATGAACCACGAGACCAATAGTTTCTCGCCGGTTCCTACGCCCCTCTCGGCGTTCAATCCACGCTGGGAAGATGAGGCCCTGATCGCGGGTACCGGATCGGCGACGGCCATGGGGGCGTTCATTGCATTCGCTGAGCGTATGCACGCCTCGATCAGCACACCGGTCTTCGCCCATGCCAACCCCAGTGGCCCGGTCGATCTATCAGCCTGGGAGCGTATGGCTGACGCCATCGTTGGTGAGGTATCCAAGGGCTGCGAACTGGTTCTGCTGGATTTACATGGTGCGATGGTCACCACGGACGGCGGCGACGGCGAAGGTGCGTTACTGGCCAGGGTCAGAGCAGCTGCGCCGCAAGCCAGGATCGGCGTGGCGCTGGATCTGCACACCAATCTGAGCCAATTGATGGTCGATAATGCTGATGTGCTGGTGGGGTTCAAGACCTACCCGCATATCGACATGGTCGAAACCGGCGAGCACGTGGTACGCGTCATCGAGGCAATGCTTGCGCAAGGTTGCGCAACGTTCAAAGCCAGGGTGCACCCGCCTCTTCTCGCGCAAACGCTGCAAATGAATACGGAAGAGCCAGGAGCTATGCGCGAAGCCATCGAAGCAGCTCGGGCAGCTGAAACACGCGACGGCATCCTGGCAGTGAGTGTGTTCGGCGGCTTCCCGCTGGCGGACATTGCCGATGCAGGCATGTCGGTTCTGGTTATCGCGCAGAACCAGCCGCTGGCCGATGAAACCGCCCAGAAAATTGCCCAACAGTTGTGGGACGCCAGGGAAGCCTTCGTTTTCCATGAGGACGAACTGGGAGTCTCGCTGGACCATGCCAGGCAACTGGAAGCCGGGGCAGGCGAAGGACCTGTACTGCTACTGGACCATGGGGACAACTGCATGTCCGGCGGGACGTGCGACACCATGGATGTGCTGGTCGAGGCAATGGATCGCGGGCTTTCCGGCATCATTGCCGGGCCGATCTGCGACCCCTCTGCCGTCGAAGTAATGCACAGCGTGGGAGTGGGCGCCCAGGTAACCTTGCAGTTGGGCAATCACCTGCCTCGGCCCAATGGGGCAGCCACTCCGATCACCCTTACTGGCAGGGTGACCTCCGTAAGCGATGGCCAATACGTGGTCAGCGGACCGACGTACACCGGCATGCGCTGCTCCATGGGGCGAGCGGCAGTGATCGATCTGGGTAGCGCGTTGGTCTTGGTCAGCGAAGAGCCCCACGAACCCTGGGATCTGGGCGTCTTCCACAGCGTCGAGCTGGATCCGTCCCACTGCAGTTACCTCATCCTGAAGTCGCGCATGTACTATCGCCCGGTCTTCCAGCCGATTTCGCGGGCCACGGTGCATTGCGCCAGCCCTGGCGTGACCAGCTCGGACTTCACCCTTTTCCCCTACCAACATGTGCCGCGGCCGGTCTTCCCGATCGAACCCGACACTCGTTGGGCTGCCAACGCCTGAGACCATGAGCCCGAAGACCACTCCTACGAACTTCCGCCGCCGCAAGATCTCCGACATGGTCGCCGATGACCTGCGGCGCTGGATCGCCCAGGAAAACTTGCAGCCGGGTGATCGCCTGCCCAATGAGCGTGCCCTGCTGGAGCACTACAACTGCTCCAAAGGCACCATTCGGGAAGCGCTCAAATCGCTGGAGGTTCAGGGCCTGGTAAAAATGGTCACCGGCCCTAATGGCGGACCGGAGGTCTGCACCGTTTCGCTGGACGTGATCATGCAGCAGCTACGGACCTTCCTGCATTTTCAGAAGTTCGACTTCCAGCAGGTCTACAGCCTGCGCCAAAGCCTGGAAGTCATGCTGGCGAAGAGCGTCGTGGGCCGTCTAAACGAACAGCATCTGACCAAGCTCCAGTCCAACATCACCGAGTACGAACTGCTTCGTGCCCAAGGTGATCGCCAGGGCGCACGGCGCACTGAACTGGAGTTCCACGACATCCTCACTCAGGCCTGCGACAACCCCATCCTGGCCTTCATATGCCGCTTCATAAATGGCCTACTGCGCGACCTGGTCGAGTACCGCAGTGACCAATACGACGACCACGAAGCGTTCGGCAACCACAATATCGACAGCCACCGTCAGCTCCTGGAGGCGTATCGCCGGAGTGATGCAAAGGCGGTCGAAACGCTGATGCAAGAACACATGCATTGTGCCGCCCGCTTCATGACCCGGCTGGATGCGCAGTTCGGCACCGACCTGCTGAGCGACGCCCCCAACTGACCCACGGCTGAACGCCCCACCTTCAAGAGCGAGAGTTTGATCGCATGGATACTTGCACCCTGAAAAACGCACAGCGGTTCTATATCGATGGCGAATGGATCGAGCCGAAAGGCAAGGCAATGCTGGACGTCATCAACCCCGCCACCGAGCAATCAATCGGCCTGGTCGCGATGGGATCCGCCGCCGACGTAGAGCGGGCAGTCGCTGCCGCCAAGGCCGCTTTCCCGAGCTTTTCACGTACTAGCAAGCAGGAACGATTGGCTCTCTTACAGCGAGTGCTGGAGTGCTACCAGGCACGTCTAGCGAAAATTGCCCGTGCCCTGACACTGGAAATGGGGGCACCCGCCGGATTTGCGCTGGAATGGCAGGCCGGGATCGGCACGAAACACATCGAGCAGATGATTCGATCGCTTGAGCAGTTCGAGTTCACCACGCAAAGAGGCACGACGCGTGTCGTGAAAGAACCAATTGGCGTGGTCGCACTGATTACGCCGTGGAACTGGCCAATCAATCAGATCGCGTGCAAGGTCCTTCCCGCGCTGGCCACCGGCTGCACCATGGTACTCAAGCCGAGCGAGCTGGCTCCGTTCAATGCCGTGCTCTTTGCCGAAGCCCTGCATGTAGCTGGCGTGCCGCCTGGCGTCTTCAACCTGGTACAGGGCGACGGCCCTTCTGTCGGCCAGCCGCTGGCGAGCCATCCCGATGTGGACATGGTGTCATTCACGGGTTCAACGCGTGCGGGCGTGCTGGTGGCGAAAAGCGCCGCCGACACGGTGAAACGCGTTCACCAGGAGTTAGGCGGCAAGTCGGCAAACATTCTGTTGCCTGACTGCGATTTACCCAGGGCAGTGGAACTGGGTGTGCTGGGCTGTTTCTCCAACGCCGGCCAGTCCTGCAACGCCCCCACCCGCATGCTGGTGCCTGCAGATCGACATGCCGAGGCCCTGGAAATCGCTCGCCGTGTTGCTGAGCAGATTAACGTCGGTGATCCGGATGCTGAAGGCACGAACATAGGGCCAGTCATCAGCCGGGCGCAGTTCCATAAAATCCAGGAGCTGATCTCCACCGGCATCGCAGAAGGAGCTCAACTGGTCAGTGGCGGCCTGGGCCTTCCCAGCTCACTGGAACACGGATATTTCGTCCGGCCGACTGTGTTCGGCAATGTTCAGCCGGAAATGACCATCGCTCGCGAAGAAATCTTCGGCCCTGTCCTCGCAATCATTCCCTACGCATCAGTCGAAGAAGCTGTGTCCATCGCGAACGACAGCGTTTTCGGCTTGGCTGGTTATGTTCAGGGGACAGACCAGAAGCTGGCTCGAGATGTAGCCGGTCAACTCAGGGCGGGCACCGTCTATATCAACTATCCGGCCTGGGACCCCGCGGCACCGTTTGGTGGATACAAGCAATCGGGCAACGGACGGGAATACGCCGACTTCGCGCTGCACGATTTTGTGGAGATCAAGGGAATCGTCGGTTACGGCAACTCTTGAGCAACTGCGCCAAAAGGAGGGCCACAACGGTGGCCCTTCACTGCACCAACCCAATACGCTGGAGAACAATCATGGAGCAACAACTGCCGACAGGCGTCATTGATTTCGCTAACCCCGCCATCCTGGAAGCACAACGCGAGATCAGTGATCCCGCGCTGGTAGATACTCCCTACATCGGCAGCAGCTGGCGGCACTTCACATCCGATGACCAGAAAGCGCTGTCGGGCTTCTGGGAAGCACCTGCGCATCTGCATCGCTGTGAGTTTGCCCATACCGAGTTGTGCCATCTGCTGAAGGGTAGCGTGCGGCTCACGGACAGCGACGGCATCGCCAGAACCTTTGGTCCAGGCGATACATTCGTAGTGCAGAAGGGGTTCAAAGGCATCTGGGAAAATCTGGATGAAGTGCGCAAAGTTTACTTCATCCTAAACTGAATAAACCTCGCGGCCATCGCGGGCATGCCGGAAATCGCTTACTCGCAGGACGCGCTGGATAAGGTCGCTCGGCGGTTGAACGAACAACCCAGAAAGCCCCTGAGGTACTCGACTCCCGTCGAGTGTTTTAATCAGGCTGTTGCGTCGATCGGTTGAATCCACAGCCATTTGCGGACATTGAGTCATGGCAGCCGCCCACTTCGAATGACGGGCATCGCTACCTGCTATGATCCGCCCCATGACTCCCACACCCCAAAACCAGCCATGAGCAGCTCTCTCGACTCGCTGAATCAAATATCCGCCTTCGCTTGGCGCCTTGATCAGTTGATCTCTTCTGCGTTGAGGGAGCGCTTCAGTCGACCACTCTCCGAGCTGGCTGCACTGGTCTCTATCCAGAATTGCCAGACCTTCAACATCGGCTGGCTGGCCAATGTTCTGGAACTAACGCACTCGGCTGCTGTGCGTCTGGTTGATCGCCTGGAAGCCGACGCTCTGGTTGAACGGCTGCCCAAGGATCAGAAGAAGCAAGTCGGGCTGAGAATCACTGCGAAAGGCCGCGATATGGCCGCAGGCATTCTGCAGGTGCGTCAGAGTACAGCCGGCAGCTTCCTTGCCGTCTTGTCCCACGATCAGATCTCCGCGCTCGCCGACCTCTCGAGGGAAGTCATCACGGGCAACGTCAAGAATGAATTGGACTCGTATCAGGTCTGCGCACTGTGCGATGAGGCAAGCTGCGGCAGCCTGTGCCCCAGAGTCGAAGCCTCCTCATGCCTTCCTGAAAAACTGCGCCAACGCTAACCCGCACGCCGCGATAACACCTCAACCAGCCGCATCGCAGTTCCTGGCGGCCTTGCTGACCTTCCCTGGCGGCATCAGCTGCCTTCACTGACTCCGGTTAAATTTATTCTCTGTTTTTTACTGATTGACTCATATGCATGAGTCATACATGATCATCTCAACCACTACACACGCGTTCCTGCTCCACCAACGATGCCGAGCAGACGCAGCCTGAGAGATACAACAACAGAGGGCCAGCGCATGAATAACCACATTGCACCCATCGAATTGGCCAAGGCGTATCGCACGCTTAACCACGGCCCAACCGTCCTCGTTGGCGGGCGGTACGGCGGAGTCAGCAATGTGATGTCCGCTTCTTGGGCAACAGCCTTGGACTATGACCCAGGCAAGCTGACTGTGGTGTTGGCGAAGGGAGCCTTTACCCGCGCCTTGATCGAACAGAGCGGCGTTTTCTCCATTCAGATTCCGACGGCAGCCCAGGTGGAGTTGGTCTATCGAGTTGGCACGACGAGCCGGCACAGTGACGTGCACAAGCTGGAGCACGCGGGCGTCGAGTTGTTTGAGCAGGAAGGGAGCGAAGTGCCGCTTGTGTCGGGATGTTCTGCCTGGCTCGCATGCAGATTGATTCGCGAGCCACACATCCAGCAAAACTACGACCTTTTCATCGGGGAGGTTTTCGCGGCTTGGTCTGACACGCGAGCCTTCGAGAATGGCCGCTGGAAATTCGATCATGCGGATGCCGCTTGGCGCAGCCTTCATTACACGACTGGAGGCCAGTTCTACGTTACCGGGAAATCAGTACATGTCGACATCGAGGAAACCGTTTAGGGCCTCACCCAACGGTTTGAGGTGTCATTCCTTCATATCGGATTCTTCCATGTGGTCTGGAATCGTACTTGTCGTTTCTGCCAGTGCCCTTTGGGCTACGGTCGTTCTATCCCCACTGTTGCTACCCGACAACTCAGCCCTGCAGATCACCTACGGACGGTACATCGTCCTGGGCATCCTATCGGCCGTCCTGGTGCTACTGACTCCGAAGCATCGCCGGATTCTCCTGACCCGTGAGCACCTCCTGCTCCTGGGGAAGCTCGCGCTATTCGGCAACGTCGGCTACTTCGCCCTATTGGTGCTGGGCATCCGCCTCTGGGGCGTGACAGCCACGGCATTAATTCTCGGCTTGCTTCCGGTGACCATTGCCATCGCCGGGCGAAAAGCAGGAGAAGGCCCCTCGCTGGCGCAATTGGCACTGCCGCTCACGCTGCTATGTGGAGGCGTAGTGTTGATGAATACCGCAGCGTTCAGCGGAGGTTTTGGCGCTGATACCTCTAGCACTTTGCTCGGATTGATCTGCACAGTAGCGGCGCTGGTTAGTTGGACGTGGTACGCGGTGGCCAACTCCAGGTTCCTGCTGGCCACCCCCGGCATCGACAGCCTGACCTGGTCGTCTTATTGCGGGGTAGCGAACGGTCTGTTCGGCGTAGTGCTATGGTCTTTCGACTGCCTATGGCTCCAACGGGATTCAAGCGTCACAGCTGTGAACCTGCATTTCTGGGGCATCAGTGCTCTGATGACTGTTTCAGGCTCGTGGTTGGCAGTCATGCTATGGAACCTCGCAGCGCGCCGGTTATCTGTCTCCGCAGCAGGCCAATTGCTGGTCTGCGAAACGCTGTTTGCGGTGATGTACGGAGCGCTTTGGCATGGCGCGTTACCGGCGCCGATGGAGCTTGTCGCAGGAGGCGCGATGCTGGCTGGAGTGATCTGGTCAATGGCAGTCTATCGGGCCAGTCTGAAGCAAACGGATCATGACGAGAGGCCGCAAATGCCAAGCAAGGCAAGCGCATCTTGTCAGTCCAACAGCTTCAATGAATCTCTGGACGGCTGACTGGAACGCATGTCCGCTATGGGTCGGTAGCCGCCTCTCACCAGGGGCAGAGATCGGCCAGAAGCCGCCAGCCATGATGCATCGCTTCAGCCTCTATCTGACCAAGTATTTGAGGTCCTCCACGAGCTCACGGCATGACCCGGCATCGCCTTGCCAAGCCTGTGGCTGGACCTATTCCCAGCGCGACAGGTAGGCAATCGTGGCTTCGGTTGCCTCGATGCAGATCGCTTCGCTGATACTTCCATCTGCCAGATAGCCGTAGCGCATGCAGGCGAAGGCGATCTCGACCGACAGGGTCGCGGCATCCGGCTGTAGCGGCAGCTCCTTGAGCACGCCCTGGGCCTGCAGGAAATCGCGCAGGAGTGAGCCGATCATTGCGTCCTTCTCCTCATGGGCCTTGCGGTCGGTCGGGGTGAAGTTGCCGCGCATGAGCAGGGCCGCCGCTGCCGGATTGGCGTTGTAGTAGTCCGCCACGCCGCGCACGACTCGGCCGATCGCTGCTTTCCAGTCTTCCTCCGCCTGCGGTCGCATCGCGACCATGAGCTCGCCTATGCGCTCCATCTGCAGCTGCGCCAGGTGGGCGAAGAGCACGTACTTGTCGGGGAAGAACTGGTAGATGCTCGCTCGCGGAACACCCGAGAGCTTGGAAATCTCGGGGATCGACGCGGCGTCCGCGCCTACCTCGGCGAGCAGTTGCTCGGCCGCTTCCAGCACCTTGGCGATGCGGGTCTGCGAGCGCTCCTGCTGAGGCAAGCGGCCCGCCCTTTTGCCCTTGGCAGCCGACGACGGGGCTTGCACATCCGGAAAATCAGACATATGTTATGTTTTCAAAAGTGACAAATGTCATCTTTATAGATTTCCCCACTCCCCTTGTCCAGTGCGAGGACGTCGATGAGCTATTCAGATCAGACCCAATGGCAGGCGATACAGAGCTTCCTGCCGCCCACTTACCGCATTGACGCCGGCAATGCGCCCAGGGAAGAGTACTGGAAATGGCGCGGGCACCAAGTCCACCTGGACCGCTACGCCAACCCGTCGGCGCCGGCCCGCGTCATCCTGTTCCATGGCGTCGGCACCAATGGCCGGCAGATGTCCACCATCGTTGGCCTGCCGCTGGCACGGCAAGGGCTGGAGACGGTGGCCATCGACATGCCCGGTTATGGCGAAACGAAGGTCGCGACCGGCGCCCAGGTGCGCTACGACACCTGGGTGGAACTGGCCAACGACTTCATTGAATACGAACGTGCCCGTGATCCGCGGCCGATCTTCCTCTACGGCCTGAGCGCGGGCGGCATGCTCACCTACCATGCAGCCGCCCTGAACCGGCGCGTGGCGGGCATCGTCGGTATGACCTTCCTCGATCAGCGCGTTGCGCAGGTGCGCGAACAGACCGCCCTCACCCCGCTGATGGGCCGCCTGGGCATTCCGATGATCCACTTGCTGGCGCGCACACCGCTGGCCGGGCTGAAGATGCCGATGTGGCTGGCGAGCAAGATGCACACGCTGGTCAATGACCGCGCCGCGCTGAAGGCCTGCCTGAAGGACCGCACCTCGGCCGGCAACTGGGCCAGCCTGCGCTTCCTCAGTTCTTATCTGGGCTACGCGCCAGCCATCGAGCCGGAGGCCTTCGACGTCTGCCCGGTCCTGCTGACCCAGCCGGCGGCCGACCGCTGGACCCCGCTCGCGCTGAGCCAGCCCTTCCTGCAGCGCCTGCACCGCGTCGAAGTGACCACCCGGCTGCTCGACAACGCCGGGCATTACCCGCTGGAAGAACCCGGCCTGGGGCAGATGAACGAGGCAATCCTAGTGTTCATCGAGCGGGTCCTAACCAGGCACGAAGCCGAGCGACCAACGCAGGGATGAGCAGTCTTGTAGATGCAGTTCGAAGCGGTCCTCGCGCTGGTCAATTCTCAACGTCTCATTTGGCCTATTTCTGCCGCTGGCGAGAGGCAGCTACCGACTGTGGATTCAACCGGTGAACGCAACACACTGAACCCTGTGTAAAGGAGGAGTGTTGCAGATGAAGCAAAGACCTCGGATCTACTACACCGAAAGCCAGAAGGCCTTGATGTGGGATCGCTGGAAGGCAGGTGACTCGCTCCAGCAGATTGCGCAGCTGTTCGATCGGAACCACTCCTCGATCCAAGGGATTCTTGCGGAGACAGGGGGCATCCGCCCAATCGCCCGACGACGTTCCAGATTGGCGCTAACACTGGTTGAGCGCGAGGAGATTTCGAGAGCACTTGCTGTTGGCCAGTCGATTCGGCATATAGCGATGCGCCTGGAACGAGCTCCATCCACCATCAGCCGCGAGATCAGCCGTAACGGTGGTTGTCGAAGCTACCGTGCCAACCAGGCTGATCAGGCGGCATGGGACAGGGCTCGTCGCCCAAAGCTTTGCAAGCTTGTCCAGTCCCCAAAGTTGGCGCAGCTTGTTGCGGAGAAGCTTCAGATCCAGTGGTCGCCCGAGCAGATCGCTGGGTGGTTGAAGCGTACTTACCCGGACGTGGCCTACCAGGTGTCGCACGAGACCATCTACCGCAGCCTCTTCATCCAGGCCCGTGGCGCATTGAGGAAAGAATTACTGGAGTATCTGCGCCGTAGTCGTGCTATGCGCCGGTCACGTCATCACACCCAGAAAACCGGTAACCATGGCCGTATCAGCGATACGACTTCCATCAGCGAGCGGCCGGCCATCGTTGAAGATCGTGCAGTACCAGGACACTGGGAAGGCGATTTGTTGTGCGGCAGCAAAAACAGTCAGATCGTCACGCTGGTTGAGCGCCACAGCCGCTATGTGATGCTGGTGAAAGTGAATGGAAAGGACACCGAGACAGTGGTGAATGCACTGATCGAGAATGTTCAGCGATTGCCTCAGGAGCTCTACCAATCCCTGACCTGGGATCGAGGCAAGGAGATGGCTGCTCACAAGCGATTCACTCTGGCGACGGATATCCAGGTCTACTTTTGTGACCCACAGAACCCTTGGCAGCGCGGGACGAACGAGAACACCAACGGCCTGCTACGGCAGTACTTTCCGAAGGGAACTGATCTCTCGCTGTACTCGCAGGACGCGCTGGACAAGGTCGCTCGGCGGTTGAACGAGCGACCCAGAAAGACCCTGGGGTACTCGACCCCTGCCGAGTGTTTTAACCAGGCTGTTGCGTCGATCGGTTGAATCCACAGCCAGAAGCGGACGTTCTGAGGCCTGTGTAGTATCTATTGTCAATCTGCCCCACGAGAGCAACCTGATGTCTGGCCGCCTTTCGTTTTCATCCCACAGAGCCGCGCGAGATCTACGCGACGCCCGCTTGCTTATGGGCAAACGACTGAGCGCGCTGTGGCATGACCAATACTATTTCAATGGCGAGAAAGACCCAGGTTACGTGGGCTTTCTTGAGTGGTGCTTCGGCGAAGGTGAGGTTTTATCCATGTACCTCTTGAGTGATGGCGAGAGCGTTGGAGCGGACCCATTACCGCTTGATACGCCTGTCTCCTTCGAGATAGAGCCCAACGCTTCTTGCGCTTGGAAGAGAGAAAACCTCCTTGCTGGCTTATCGGCGGATCATCTGGAGGGAGCGATCGTTCGCGACGTCGAGGGGGTGCTCGATACTGCGACTGGACAGGAGTCTCGGCTGGTCGGATTTAGAGTTTCTTTTGAGACCGGTGACTACTTAGTCTTTCTGAACAACGGAGATGAAGCAGCCGTCCTCATCAACTCGCAGCCCTCACCGTGTCTCGGTATCGATACCCGCTTCGTAACATCTACCGAGTGACTGCTATGGGGCGGTAGCTGCCTCTCACCTGGGTAGCCATAGCCGGACATTCAGATGGTTTGTAACAGGCCATCCAACCAAACGAGGCATCTCTGCCTCGTTCTGAGTGCAGTCAGATTGCGGCTTGAATCTCCGGAACCGCGTCAAACAGATCGGCAACCAGGCCGTAGTCGGCGACCTGGAAGATCGGCGCCTCTTCGTCCTTGTTGATCGCAACGATCACTTTCGAGTCCTTCATGCCCGCCAGGTGCTGGATGGCGCCGGAGATGCCGGCCGCCACGTACAGCTGCGGAGCGACGATCTTGCCGGTCTGGCCGACCTGCATGTCGTTCGGCACGAAGCCAGCGTCAACGGCAGCACGGGAAGCACCGACGGCAGCGCCCAGCTTGTCGGCCAGGGCGTAGAGGATCTTGAAGTTGTCGCCATTGCCCATGCCGCGCCCGCCGGAAACGACGATCCTGGCAGCGGTCAGTTCCGGACGGTCGGACTTGGCCAGCTCTTCGCCAACGAAGGCAGACTTGCCGGCGTCAGCCGGGCCGGAAACGGCTTCAACAGCGGCGGAACCACCTTCGGCAGCGACGGCGTCGAAGCCGGTGCCACGCACGGTGATGACCTTGACGGCAGCCGAGGACTGCACGGTCGCGATGGCGTTGCCGGCATAGATCGGGCGCTTGAAGGTGTCGGCGCTGACCACGTCGGTGATCTCGGAAATCTGGTCGACGTCCAGCAGGGCGGCAACGCGCGGCAGGAAGTTCTTGCCGTTGGTGGTGGCGGCAGCCAGCACGTGGCTGTAGCCGTTGCCCCCACTCTCCTTTACGAGAGCTGCGATCAGCGGAGCCACATTCTCCGGCAGTTGGTGAGCATAGGCAGCGTTGTCGGCGACCAGCACCTTGGAAACACCGGCGATCTTGGCAGCGGCTTCGGCCACGCCACCGATGTTCTGGCCAGCGACCAGCACGCTGATTTCGCCGTCAATCTTCTGCGCGGCCGCAACGGTATTCAGCGTCGCGGCACTCAGCGCGCCATTGGAATGTTCTGCAACAACCAGGACTGCCATCAGATCACCTTCGCTTCGTTCTTCAGTTTCTCGACCAGTTCGGCCACCGACTTCACCTTGATACCGGCGCTGCGCGCAGCGGGCGCCTCCACCTTGAGCGTCTTCACGGTCGAGGCCGTGGAGATGCCCAACGCATCGGGAGTGAGGACGTCCAGCGGCTTCTTCTTCGCCTTCATGATGTTCGGCAGCGACGCGTAGCGCGGCTCGTTCAGGCGCAGGTCGGTGGTGACAATTGCCGGCAGGTTCAGGGCAACGGTCTGCAGGCCGCCGTCGATTTCACGGGTGACGTTGACCTTGTCACCAGCGACTTCGACCTTGGAGGCGAAGGTGCCCTGGGCGTAGCCGGTCAGCGCAGCCAGCATCTGGCCGGTCTGGTTGTTGTCGCTGTCGATGGCCTGCTTGCCGAGGATCACCAGCTGCGGCTGCTCTTTGTCGACAATGGCTTTCAGCGCCTTGGCAATGGCCAGGGAGCTCAGTTCTTCGTTGCCCTCACCCTTGACGGCCTCAACGAGGATGGCGCGATCGGCACCCAGAGCCAGCGCGGTACGCAGTTGCTCCTGTGCAGCGGTCGGGCCGACGGAGACCGCAACAATCTCGGTGGCGACGCCTTTCTCTTTCAGGCGCACAGCCTCTTCCACGGCAATTTCGCAGAAGGGGTTCATGGACATCTTGACGTTGGCGAGATCGACGCCGGAGTTGTCCGCCTTGACGCGAACCTTGACGTTATAGTCAACCACGCGCTTGACGGCTACGAGGACTTTCATCGGGGACTCCTGGAAAAAACCGGGCCTTGCGGCCCGGAACAAGGGGTGACTCTTTGGGGGGATGAACTCAGGCTACTTCCATCAGGCCGGCGAATGCCTGCAGGTGATGGTCGTCGTCGCCGAACTGGTGGCTGATCATCACCAGGTGCTTGGCGTAGTGCGAACCCAGGTACTCGTCGGTCAGGCCGATGCCGCCGTGCAGCTGGATGCATTGCTCGGAAATGAACCGCCCGGCGCGGGTAACGATGTACTTGGCGGCCGCCAGGGCGCGACTGCGTTCGGCGCTGTCGGGCTGGTCGGCGACGCAGGCGGCGAGGATCGCCATGCTGCTGGCCTGGTCCAGTTCGGCGCGCATATCCACCATGCGGTGCTGCAGGACCTGGAAGGAACCGATGGCGACACCAAACTGCTTGCGAGTCTTCAGGTACTCCAGGGACAGCTCGCAAGTGGCTTCCATGGCACCCACCGCCTCGGCACACTGCGCGGCGATGGCTCGACCCTGCTGGTAGCGCAGCGCGTCGAAAGCCTGGCCCGGCTCGCCCAGTACCTGCTCGCTGGCGATGAAGGCGCCGTCCAGATGCAGCTCGCAGGCTTTCAGGCCGTCGGCGGTCGGGTAGACGCGGCGCTTCACGCCGGCTTCGGCCGGGTCGAGGAGGAACAGGCCGATGCCCGGCTCGTCATGCTCGCCGCCGGCGACGCGGGCCGACACCAGGATCAGCTCGGCGCTGTGCCCGCCGATCACCGCGACCTTGCGCCCGGTCAGACGCCAGCCGCCGTTCACCGGCTCGGCGCGGGTGGCCACGCTGTTCAGTTCGTAATGGCTCTGCGGTTCCTCGAAGGCCACCGCCAGTTGCAGCTCGCCGCTGGCGACGCGTGTCAGCAGCTGGTCCTTCTGCGCGTCGCTGCCCAGTTGGGCCAGCAGGCCGCCGGCGAACACCACCGATTGCAGGTAAGGCTCCAGACACAGGCCTCGGCCCAGCTCGGTGTGCACCAGCATGCTGTCCACGCCACCGCCGAAGCCGCCGTAGGCTTCGGGCAGGGACACGCCGGTCAGGCCCAGCTCACCGAGCTGGCGCCAGAAGTCGGCGCTGTAGCCCAACTCGCTGCGTCGATAGGCCTCGCGTTGTTCGAATCCGTAAGCGTCACGTACCAGACGCGCGGCCGTGTCTTGCAGCATCTGCTGCTCTTCATTGAGTTTGAAGTCCATGGTCGGCTGCCTCTCAGAGTCCGAGGTTCACTTTGGAAACGATGTTCTTCTGGATTTCGTTGGAGCCGCCGTAGATCGAGAGCTTGCGCATGATGAAGTACTGGCTGGCGGCAGTAGCGCTGTAGTCGGTGTGCAGCAGGTCGCCCGAGCTGGCTTCCATTTCCTCTTCGAGGAACGGCAGCGCATAGGGGCCGACGGCCTTGCGCAACAGATGGGTGATCGCTTGGCGGATCTCGGTGCCACGGACCTTGAGGATCGAGCTTTCCGCGCCGCTGCCACCGCCTTCGCGGGCGGCGGCAAGAATGCGCAGATTGCTCATCTCGGCGGCCATCAGCTGCATTTCCAACTCGGCGATCTGCGCGCGGAACAGCGGATCGTCGATCAGCGGTTTGCCGCCCTTGCGCTCGCGTGCCGCGATGCCTTTGAGCTGGCGCAGCAACTGCTTGGAGAAGCCGATGCCGGCAAGCCCGGTGCGCTCGTGGGTCAGCAGGTACTTGGCGCAGGTCCAACCGTCGTTTTCCTGGCCCACCAGGTTGGCGACCGGCACCTTGACGTTGTCGAAGAAGACTTCGTTGACCTCGTGCTCGCCGTCCAGGGTGATGATCGGGCGCACGGTGATGCCGGGGGTCTTCATGTCGATCAGCAGGAAGCTGATGCCGCGCTGGGCCTTGGCCTGCGGGTCGGTGCGCACCAGGCAGAAGATCCAGTCGGCGTGCTGGCCCATGGTGGTCCAGGTCTTCTGGCCGTTGACGATGTAGTGCTCGCCCTCACGCACAGCGCGGGTCTTCAGGCTGGCGAGGTCGGAACCGGAACCCGGCTCGGAATAGCCCTGGGCCCACCAGTCGGTCATGTCGAGGATGCGCGGCAGGAAGTAGGCTTTCTGTTCCTCGGTGCCGAAGTTGATGATCACCGGGCCGACCATCACCGCGCCGAACGGCAACACGCGCGGCGCGCCGAAGATCGCGCACTCTTCCTCGAAGATGTACTTCTGCACCACGCTCCAGCCGGTGCCGCCGTATTCCACCGGCCAGAGGGAGGCATGCCAGCCGCGATCGTTCAGGGTGCGCATCCAGAAGACGTTGTCTTCCTTGGAAAGGCGCTTGCCGAGCTTGACCTTGGCGGCCAGTTCAGCCGGCAGCTTGTCGCGCAGGAAGGCCCGCACTTCCTCGCGGAAGGCCAGTTCTTCGGGCGTGTAGTGGATGTCCATCGAGGCGTTCCTCAGACCTGTTGTTCTTGTGGGCCGCTTTCACGGCGGGGTTCACTGTCGAGTATCGGGACGTGGCGCGGGGCTGGCTGTAGTTCGTTCGGACCAATTTCGGAGGGGATTTTCTGGCCGGCACAAGAAGCGAAAAGCCCGCACGGCAAGGCCGGGCGGGCTTTTGTCATTTGTAGGCGTTAGATCAGAGCGCTGCCTCGCTCCCAAGGAACGCCGTCACCTGGCTCGACAGCGTTCCTCCATTACCATGCAGCAGGGCGATATCAGCCTTCTTCAACTGTCGTGCACCTGCCTGGCCGCGAATCTGCGTCACCGCTTCGAGGATCAGGAACATCCCGTACATTCCCGGATGCACGCAGGACAACCCGCCGCCGTTGGTATTCACCGCTAGCTCGCCGCCGGGGGCGACGCGTCCGCCCTGGACGAAGCGCCCGCCCTCGCCCTTCGGGCAGAACCCGAGGTCTTCGAGGAAGAGGATGGTGTTGATGGTGAAGGCGTCGTAGAGCATCACCAGGTCGATGTCGGCGTGGCTCACGCCGGCCATCTGCATGGCGCGCGGGCCGCTCTCCGAGGCGGCGGTGACGGTCAGGTCCGGCATGCACACCACCGAACGGTGCCACTGCGCGCCGCCGGCGCCGAGGAAGTACGCCGGCTTGTTCGGCAGGTCGCGGGCGCGGTCGGCGCGGACCATCACGCAGGCGCCGGCACCATCGGTGACCAGGCAGCAGTCGGCGGCGCTCAGCGGGTCGCTGACCATCCGCGCAGCCAGCACGTCGTCCATGCTCAGCGGGCCACGGGCGAAGGCTTCCGGGTTGAGGTTGGCCCAGCCGCGCGCGGCCAACGCCACTTCCGCCAGTTGCTCGCGGGTGGTGCCGTACTGATGCATGTGCCGGCTGGCTGCCAACGCGTACGAGGTAATCGGGTGGCGCGGCTTGTAGGCCGTCTCGTGCCACTGCGGCTCGCTCATCGACACCAGCTTGCCACCGGCGGTGCGCTGGTTGGAGCCGTAGCAGATCAGCGCCACGTCGCACAGGCCGGCCTGCAGCGCCAGGGTGGCCTGCAGCAGGTGCCACTCGAAGCTGGAGCCACCGACGTTGGTACCGTCGACGAACCTGGGCTTGATGCCCAGGTACTCGCACACCGAGAGCGTCGGGAAGGCATGGGAACTGGAGGCGGAGAACACCGCGTCGACGTCGGAGAGTTTCAGCCCGGCGTCGGCGATGGCCTTCAGCGAAGCCTGGCCGAGCAGTTCCATGGCGCTGAAACCGTGGGCCTCGCCGATCCCGGCGCTGCCGATGCCGACGATGGCGGTCTTGCCGCGAAGGGACGCATTCATGCCCGCACCTCATCGATCACGTCGAACACCACGAGCGCCTGCCCGTCTTCCTCGATCACTCGCGCTTTCACCCGGCTGCCGATGGGCGCGGTCTCGCGGCCTTCGATACGCGCCATCATGCGTACGCCTTCGTCCAGGTCGATCAGCGCCACGTTGTGGCTGGCGTTGCGCGAGCGATTCACGGTGATGGCGTAGATGCGCCCGGTGCCGGCGGCTTCGACCCATTCCAGGTCGGTCTCGCCGCTGCCAGGGACCGCCACGCGCGGGTAGAACACGTGGCGGCCAGTTGCGGTGCTGCGCTGGATCATGAAACGGCCCTGCTGGAGGAACCGCTGGTACTGCACCTCCGGCCCGACGGGCGCGGCGGCTGGGAGATTCTCGGCCATGGCTGGCTCCTGGTTCATTGCGTCCGGCCGTGCAGGCTGCGCGTGTTGTTGATGAAGGTGCCCTTGCCGCGCGCCACCAGCTTGTCGCCGTCGAGCAGGTCGCAGCTGGCCACGCTGATGCTGCGGCCGAGCTTGTGGATCTGCACCCGGACTTCGATCCAGCGCCCCGGCAACGCCGGGCTCAGATAGTCCATGTCCAGGTTGATGGTGGCCGGTGGCAATTCCGTGCCGGCGGTCAGCTTGATCGCCGTGCCGAAGCCGGTATCGGCCAGGGTGGCGAGAAATCCGCCGTGGGCGATGCCCAGCGGGTTCAGATGCTCCTCAAGGATGCGTGCCGCCACCACGCGGCGCTCAAGGTTCACGTAGACGCCTTGGCAGTTGTTGACGAAGCCGGGGCGGGCCATCGGCAGGAAACCGGCTGGCACACCCTCCTCCAGGCGAGTCTCGGCGTTCATGCTTCGGCCCCCAGATAAGCCTGGGCGCGGCCCAGCGCGGCACGGCAGTCGCTGACCATGCGCTCCAGCAGTTCGGCGCAGCTCGGAATATCATCGATCAGGCCGACGCACTGCCCGGCGGTGACGATGCCGTCGTCCGCCGCGCCGCTCTCCAGCGCCGCACGGCCACGGGCGCCGGCCACCAGGTGGCGGATGTCCTCGAATTGCGCGTTGCCGCGCTTCTCGATGCTCACCACTTCCTCGGAGATCGGGTTGCGCAGCACCCGCGCGGTGTTGTGCAGGGTGCGGAAGATCAGCCGGGTATCGCGCTCCGTGGCGCCCAGCAGCGCGCGTTTGATGTTCTCGTGGATCGGCGCCTCCCGGGTGGCGCAGAAGCGCGTGCCCATGTTCACTCCTTCGGCGCCCAGGGCCAGGGCGGCGGCCATGCCCTCGCCATCGGCAATGCCACCGGACGCAATCACCGGCACCTGCAGGCGACGTGCCGCCAGCGGGATCAATACCAGGCCGGACACGTCGTCCTCACCCGGATGCCCGGCACACTCGAAACCGTCGATGGACACGGCGTCAACGCCCAGGCTCTGTGCCTTCAACGCATGGCGAACGGCGACGCACTTGTGGATCACCGTCATGCCGGCAGCCTTGGCCCGGGCGATGTACTCGCCGGGGTTGTTGCCGGCGGTCTCCAGCACTTTCACGCCGCTGGCGATGATCACGTCCAGGTAGCGCTCGTAGGGCGGCGGGTTGATCGACGGCAACAGGGTCAGGTTGACGCCAAAAGGCTTGTCGGTAAGGGTGCGGCAGCGCTCGATCTCGGCGGCCAGCGCCCCCGGCGTCGGCTGCGTCAGCGCGGTGAGGATGCCCAGGCCACCGGCATTGGAGACGGCGGCGGCCATTTCGGCGCGGCCCACCCACATCATGCCGCCCTGGATGATCGGGTAGCGGATGCCGAGCAGTTCGGTAATGCGTGTTTTCATGGGGTTGCTCCGCGTTTCACTGGTCGAAGACGATGACCGAGCGCGCCAGTTCGCCCCGGCGCAGCTCGTCGAAGCCCTGGTTGATCTGCTCAAGATCGATGCGCTGGGAAATCAGCTCGTCGAGTTTCAGCCGGCCCTGCAGGTAGAAGTCCACCAGCCTCGGCAGGTCCACCGGGAAGCGGTTGGAGCCCATGAACGAGCCCTGGATGCGCCGCTCGGCCAGGAAGTCCAGGCCGCTCAGCTCCAGCTTCACGCCGGGCTTGATCATGCCGATCACCGTGGCGCTGCCGCCGCGCGCGAGCATGGCGAAGGCCTGCTCGGCGGTCTGCTTCAGGCCGATGCACTCGAAGGCGTGCTGCACGCCGCCACGGGTCAGCTCCTGCACCTGCTGCACGGCGTCGCCATCGGCGGCGTTGATCACGTCGGTGGCGCCGAAGGTCTTCGCCAGTTCCAGCTTGGAGTCCAGCCGATCAATGGCGATGATCCGCCCTGCCCCGGCCAACGCCGCGCCATTGATGGTCGACAGGCCGATGCCGCCGCAGCCGATCACGGCAACGGTCTCGCCCGGCCGTACCTGGGCGGTATTGAACACTGCGCCGGTGCCAGTGATCACCGCGCAACCGAGCACGGCAGCGCGGTCCAGCGGCATGTCGCGGCGGATGGCGACGCAGGCGTTCTCGTGCACCAGCATCTGTTCGGCGAAGGCCGAGAGGTTCATGAACTGGTTCACCGGCTTGAGGCTGGCGATATCGCTCAGGCGCGGCGGCTCATCCTTGCCGCGCTTGGTTTCCGGCGACACGCACAGCGACAGGTGCCCGGACACACAGTGCGGACAGTGCCCGCAGAAGGCCGAAAGACAGGTGACGACGTGGTCGCCCGGCTTCACCGAGCGCACTTCCGGGCCCACCTGCTCGACGACGCCGGCGGCCTCGTGGCCGAGGATCACCGGCAGCGGCCAGGGATAGGCGCCCTCGATGAAATGCAGGTCGGAATGGCACAGGCCGACGGCGCGGGTGCGGATCAGCACCTCGCGCGGGCCGGGCTTGCCGATGGCGACCTCTTCGATGCAGAGCGGCGTGCCCGGTTGGCGCAGTACAGCGGCTTTCATGGCGGCTCCTCAGCGGGTGATCATGGCGGCGACGGCCTGGCGCACCGGCTCGACATAGGGTGGGCGCATCAGGTCCGGGCCGTCGGCGGGCTTGAACACCGCCTTGGCGTGGCTGAAAGTGCGGAAGCCATCGCGGCCGTGGTAGGCGCCCATGCCCGAGGGGCCGACGCCACCGAAAGGCAGGCTCTCGACGCCGACGTGCTTGATCACGTCATTGAGGGTCACCCCGCCGGAAGTGGTGCGGCGTAGCACCAGCGCCTGCTCGTCGGCATCGCTGCCGAAGTAGTACAGGCCCAGCGGACGCGGGTGCGCGTTGATGTAGTCAATAACCTCGCCGATGTCCTTGTACGGCTTTATCGGCAACAGCGGGCCGAAGATTTCGTCCTGCATCACCTTCAGCGCGTCGCCGGGGTTGCGCAGCAGGGTCGGCACCAGTTTGTGCCCGGTTTGCGCGGCGAAGTCCTCGCCGACAGGGTTCAGTTCGATCAGTTCAATGCCGGCGGCGCGCGCTTCGTCCAGGTAGCCCTGCAGGCGCTGCTGGTGGCGGACGTTGATCACCGAGGTGTAGTCCGGGTTGTCGCGCAGGCTCGGGTAGATGCGTGCGACCGCTTCGCGGGCGCTGGCGATGAAGTCGTCCAGCGACTCCTCTGGGACGAACACGTAGTCCGGCGCCAGGCAGATCTGCCCGGCGTTGTGCAGCTTGCCGGCGATGATCTTCTGCACCGCGGCCTGGAAGTCGGCCGAGCGGGAAATGATGGTCGGCGACTTGCCGCCCAGTTCCAGGGTCACCGGCACCAGGTTCTCGGCGGCGGCGCGCATCACCTGGCGGCCGATGCTGGTGGCGCCGGTGAACAGCAGGTGGTCGAAGGGCTGGGCGCAGAACGCCTGGCCGACTTCCGGCCCGCCGGTTATCACCGCGACTTCGTCTTCGGCGAACACCGAGGCGATCATCCGGGCGATCAGTTCCGAGCTGTGCGGGGTGAACTCCGAGGGTTTGATGATCGCGCGATTGCCCGCGGCCAGCACCCCGGCGAGGCCGGTGAAGACCATGTTCACCGGGAAGTTCCACGGCGTGACGATGCCCACCACGCCCAGCGGCTGGTACTCCACCCACGCCTCGCCGCGCTCGCAGTGGCGCGATTCGGGCTGCATCCAGGTGGCGAGCTGGGCCTTGGTCAGCTTCAGGCTCATGAGCGGCGAGAGCACTTCCACCACGCGGGAGAAGTCGTCGCTGCGCTGGCCGAAGTCGGCGCGCACGGCGGCGATTATCTCGTCCTGATGATCGACCAGCAGGTCGATGGCGCGGTCGATCAGCTCGATGCGCCGCTCTGCGCTCATCGGTTCACTGGACAGGTGCGCGGCGCGCTGGCGGTCGAGCACGGCGCGGATGGCGGCGCCGGGGCTGGTCTGGGTCATGGGGGTCTCCTGATGGACTCTTGTGGTTATTCGTCGTCGAGCCGGGTCGGCCACTGGTAGTGCGGGGCTTCCTTGCGCAGGAAGCGCGCGGAGGCTTCCTTCACGTAGCCGGACGTGAGCGCCACGGCCTGGGCGGCGGCTTCGGCATCGAGCTGGGTGGCCAGGTCGTTCTCGAAGCTGCGGGCCAGCAGGCGCTTGCTCATGGCGAAGGCCGGCGGCGACATTCGGGTCAGCGCACAGGCCAGCTCCTCGGCGCGTTCAACGGCGCGCGAGCCTTCGTGGGTTTCCAGGGCGATGCCCAGCTGTACGGCTTCGGTGGCGCCGATCTCGCGGGCGGAATAGATGATCTCGCGGGCGCGCTGCATGCCGACCAGGCGCGGCAACAGCCAGGAGGCGGCCAGGTCCGGCACCAGGCCGATGCGGGCGAAGGCCATGCAGAAGCGCGCACGCTCGCTGGCGATGACGAAGTCGGCGGCCAGCGCCAGGCTGAAGCCGGCGCCGTAGGCCACGCCGTCCACCAATGCGACCACCGGGCGATCGAAGTCGGCCAGGGCAGCGAGCAGGCGGTTGGTCTCCGCCATGCGCATGCGTACCGCGCCGGCTTCGGGCGTGCCGCCCATGCTGCTGACGTCGCCGCCGGAGCAGAACGCCCCGCCAGCGCCGGACAGCAGCAGTGCGCGCACCTCCGGGTTGCGGCGCAGGGCGGTGAGCGCGTCGATCAGTTCGGCGACCATCACCGTGGACAGAGCGTTCTTGCGCTCCGGATTGGCCAGCGTCAGGCGCGCCAGTCCGTCTTCGATGCTGAGTTCGATGCTCGACATGCGTACCTCGCAGCAGGCATCCCGGCGGGAATGGCCGGCCCGCACGCGGCGGCCCGGCCCACCCGCATCACAGGGTGCGGGCGATGATTTCCTTCATGATTTCGTTGGAGCCGCCGAAGATGCGGCCCACCCGTGCGTTGGCGTACATCCGCGCGATGGGGTACTCGAGCATGTAGCCGTAACCGCCGTGCAGCTGCAGGCATTCGTCGATCACCTTGCAGTTCTGCTCGGTGCTCCACCACTTGGCAATCGCCGCGGTCTCGCCGGACAGCTCGCCCTTGAGCACCTTGACCATGCAATCGTCGACGAAGGCGCGGGCGATGGTGGCGATGCTCTTGCACTCGGCGAGCCTGAAGCGGGTGTTCTGCAGGTCCAGCAGGGTCTGGCCGAACACCTTGCGGCTGCGCACGTATTCGGCGGTCTCTTCCACCGCGCGCTCCATGGTGGCCAGCGCGCCAAGGGCGATGATCATGCGTTCCTGCGGCAGTTGCTGCATCAGCTGGACGAAGCCCTTGCCCTCCTCCGGGCCCAGCAGGTTACTGGCCGGCACGCGCACGTCGTCGAAGAACAGCTCGGTGGTGTCCTGGCCCTTCTGGCCGATCTTTTCCAGGATGCGGCCACGGCGGAAGCCGGCCAGGTCCTTGGTCTCGACCACGATGATCGAGGTGCCCTTGGCACCCTTCTCCGGGTCGGTCTTGGCCACCACCAGGATGAGGTCGGCGTGGTAGCCGTTGGTGATGAAGGTCTTCGAGCCGTTGATCACGTACTCATCGCCGTCGCGCACGGCGCGGGTCTTGATCGCCTGCAGGTCGGAACCGGCGCCCGGCTCGGACATCGCGATGGCGCCCACCAGTTCGCCGCGGGCCATCTTCGGCAGCCAGTCGAGTTTCTGTTCCTCGCTGGCATAGCGCAGCAGGTAATGCGCGACGATGCCGCTGTGCACGTTGGTGCCCAGGCTTGTGCACATCGCCCGGCTCTGCTCCAGGGTGACGATGGCGTCGTGGGCGAAGGTGCCGCCACCACCGCCGTACTGTTCAGGGATGCTCGGCAGCAACATGCCGAACTCACCGGCCTTGAGCCACATGTCGCGGTCGATGTACTGCTGCTTCCACCAGCGCTCCTCATGAGGCACCAGCTCGTTGGCGATGAAGCGGCGGATGGAGTCCTGGAAGATCACCAGGTCGTCGGTGATCCACGGCGATTGAGTGGCGCTCATGGCGGCTCCTCGGCAAGCGATTCAGAAAGAAGGCCGGCCGCACGGGGCGGCCGGCAAAGGGACGGTTAGGGACGACCGCCGCCGACAATCAGCACCTGGCCGGAGACGTAGTTCGACTCCGGGATGCAGAACAGGTACACGCCACCGGCGGCTTCTTCCGGGGTACCGGCGCGGCCCATGGGGATCAGTGCGGCGGCGTTCTTCGCCATCTGCTCGCTGATGCCAACCTTCAGCTCGCGGCCGCCGACGTTGATGGTGGCGCCCTCGCCGGCTGCGGCGGAGGTCAGGCGGGTCTCGATCAGGCCGAAGGCGACGCTGTTGACGCACACCTTGTAGCGGCCCCACTCCTTGGCCAGGGCTTTGGTCAAGCCGTTGATCGCGGACTTGGCAGCCGAGTAGTTGGCCTGGCCGGGGTTGCCCATCACGCCGGAGACGGAGGAGATGTTGACCACCTTGCGGAACACCTCGCGGCCTTCCTCGGCTTCCTTCTTGGCGGCTTCGCGGAAGTGCCCGGAGGCGGCGCGCAGGATGCGGAACGGCGCAGACACGTGGACTTCCATGATGTCGTCCCACTGCTGGTCGGTCATCTTCTGGATCACGTTGTCCCAGGTGTAGCCGGCGTTGTTGACGATGATGTCGAGGCCGCCGAAGGACTCCAGCGCGGTCTTCACGAAGCGCTCGCCGAAGTCCTTGTCGGTCACGCTGCCGACGCAGGCGACGGCGCGGCCGCCTTCGGCGACGATCTGCGCGACCACTTCCTCGGCCGGTGCCGCGTCGAGGTCGTTGACCACCACGGCGGCGCCGTCGCGGTGCAGCTTCAGGGCGATTTCACGACCGATGCCACGGCCGGAACCGGAAACGATGGCGACCTGGCCTGCGAGTTTGTTGTTCATTGTTGTTCTCCTGTTTCAGGCGTCCAGGGCCACGACGGCTTCACCGGACAGTTTAATTTCACCCGCCTGGTTGCGGGTGGTGATTTCCAGTCGCAGGGTGCCGGCGGCCTCGTCCTTCTCCAGCACGCGGCCGGAACAGGTGATGGCGTCGCCCAGCTGGGTGATCGCGGCGAAGCGCACCGAGTAGCTGCGCAGACGCTCCTGCGGCGCCCAGTTGGTCAGCAGCCGGCCGAGGTAGGCCATGGACAGCATTCCGTGGGCGAACACGTCGGGCATGCCGGCCTTCTTCGCGAAGTCGATGTCGACGTGGATCGGGTTGTGGTCCCCCGAGGCGCCGCAGTACAGCGCCAGGGTCGTGCGGTTTACCGGGTCGGTGGTGAAGCTCGGCAGTTCGTCGCCGACGGCGATTGCATTCAGGTTCACGTTCGGCTCCTTATCCGTTGCGTACGACGAGGCTGTTGCGCAGTTCCGCCACCAGCTCGCCAGCGGCGTTGCTGACGCGGGTCTCGCGCACCACGAACTCCAGGGCGCCGCCCTTCTTGTCGTAGATGTCGACGATCTTCGTCTCGAAGCTCAGGCGCTCGCCGGCGTAGGCCATGCGGTGGTAGGTGAAGCCCTGCTCGGCATGCAGGATGCGGCCGAGGTCGATGTTCAGGCGCTTGAGCACCGAACCCGAGCCGCCGGCTTCCATGTCCAGGCAGAAGAGGAAGGTCGGCGGCACCGGCAAGCCGGGGTAGCCGGCATCACGGGCGGCGGTCTCGTCGCTGTAGCGCGGGTCGGCCTGGCCGGTGGCCTTGGCGAAGAAGCGCAGGCGCCCCGCCTCGACCAGTTGCGTGTGGCTGGAGACCACCGCGCCGATATGGCTCTTGTCGATCATGCTCGCGGCTCCCGGATCACTGGCGCTGGAACAGGGTGACGACGCAGGCGCCGCCCAGGCCCAGGTTGTGCTGCAGGGCGAAGCGCGCGTCTTCTACTTGAGTGGCGCCAGCACTGCCGCGCAGTTGGCGGGTCAGCTCGAAGCACTGGGCCAGGCCGGTAGCGCCCAACGGGTGGCCCTTGGAGAGCAGGCCGCCGGAGGGGTTGGTGACGATGCGACCGCCGTAGGTGTTGTCGCCGTCGAGGATGAATTTCTCGGCGGTGCCTTCCGGGGTCAGCATCAGGCCTTCGTAGGTGATCAGCTCGTTGGCGGTGAAGCAGTCGTGCAGCTCCACGACCTGGATGTCCTGCGGGCCGACGCCGGCCTTCTCGTACACGATGTTGGCGGCGTTGCGGGTCATGTCGTAACCGACGACCTTGCGCATGTCGCCTTCGTCGAAGGTGCTGTTGCGGTCGGTGGTCATGGCCTGGGCGGCGATCACCACGTCGGTGCGCAGGCCGTGCTTCCTGGCGAAGGCCTCGGAGCAAATGATGGCGGCGGCCGCGCCGCAGGTCGGCGGGCAGCACTGCAGGCGGGTCAGCGGGTCGAAGATCATCGGCGAAGCCATCACTTCATCCACGCTGACCACGTTGCGGAACACCGCCAGCGGGTTGCGCGCGGCATGCTGGCTGGCCTTGACGCGGATGCGGGCGAAGGTCTCGCGGCTGATGCCGTATTCCTTCATGTAGGCGCGCCCGGCACCGCCGAAGAATTGCGCGGCGCGCGGAGCGGCTTCGTCGAAGCCTTGCACCTGGGTCATGGTCTTGGCGAAGCGGTCCATCGGGCCGGTGCGGTCGGTGTAGGCGCCTTTCAGTGCGCCGGGCACCATCTGCTCGAAGCCCAGGGCGATGGCGCAGTCCACCGCGCCGCTTTCCACGGCCTGGCGCGCCAGGAACAGCGCGGTGGAGCCGGTGGCGCAGTTGTTGTTGACGTTGACCACCGGGATGCCAGTCAGGCCCACACCGTACACCGCGGCCTGGCCGCAGGTGGAATCGCCGTAGACGTAGCCGACGTAGGCCTGCTGCACCAGCGCATAGTCGATGCCGGCATCGGCCAGGGCGGCCTTGGCCGCGTTGGCGCCCATGATGTGGTACTCGTCGCTCTGACCCGGCTTGGTGAAGGGGATCATGCCGACGCCGGCCACCACTACTTTATTGCTCATGTCGTTCTCCTTGGGGATGGGCGTGTCGCGCACCGTCAGTTGACGGCGCGGTTCTGGTCTTTCCAGTAGGGGGCGCGCAGGTCGCGCTTGAGCACCTTGCCGGCGGCCGAGAGCGGCAGCGCGGCAACGAACTCGACGGATTTCGGGCACTTGTAGCCGGCGATGTGCTGGGCGCAGTGGGCGCGGATGTCGTCGGCGCAGACGTCGCTGCCGGCGTGCAGCACCACCACCGCATGCACCGCCTCGCCCCAGCGTTCGTGGGGGACGCCGATCACCGCGCAGCTCTGCACGGCCGGGTGGCGGGCCACCACGTTCTCGACTTCGGCGGAGTACACGTTCTCGCCGCCGGTCACGATCATGTCCTTGAGGCGATCGACGATGAACAGGAAGCCGCGCTCGTCCATATAGGCGCCGTCGCCGGTGTGCAGCCAGCCGTTGCGCAGGGCCTTGGCGGTTTCCTCCGGGCGGTTCCAGTAGCCGAGCATGAGGTTGGGGCCGCAGACGATGATCTCGCCCACGGTGCCGCGCGGCACTTCATTGCCCCGCTCATCGACAATCTTCACCAGGCCGCCGTAGCCGCCGCGCCCGGCGCTGCGCACCAGGCCGCTGGCGATGCCCACGGCCTCGTGAGTCCAGGCCGGGCTGACCGAGATCACCGGCGAGGATTCGGTCATTCCGTAGGCCTGCATGAAGGCGACGCCGGGGAACTTGGCCAGCGCCTGCTCCAGCACGGGCAGCGAGATCGGCGAGGCGCCATAGGCCATGCGCTTGAGGCTGGAGAGGTCGTGACGCTCGAAGTCCGGGTGGTTGATCACCGCCTGCAGCATGGTCGGCACCAGCAGCATCTCGCTGATACGTTCGCGCTCGATGGTCTGCAGCACTTCCAGGGCGTCGAACATCGGGATGAATACGTTGACACCACCGCTGATGACCTGGCTGATGCAGCGCGCCATGGCAGCGGTATGGAACATCGGCGCGGCATGCAGGGTGCGCGACTGCTCTTCGATCGGATACTCGGCCATGCGCGCCACGG
Organism: Pseudomonas sp. BB438; assembly: GCF_057180225.1. Classification (NCBI taxonomy): domain Bacteria; kingdom Pseudomonadati; phylum Pseudomonadota; class Gammaproteobacteria; order Pseudomonadales; family Pseudomonadaceae; genus Pseudomonas; species Pseudomonas sp. BB438. The sequence continues at coordinate 2,642,570 of NZ_CM170001.1, read as the reverse complement.
CGGAGGACCAGAGGTTCAGATGCGACTGCATCACGCCCTTGGGCAGGCCGGTGGTACCGCCGGTGTACATGATCGAAGCGAGGTCGTTGCCGCCGCGCAGGGCATCGGCGACGGCCTCGTGGCCCGCGATCAGCCCCTCGAAGGAATGCATGCCCTCGGGCGCCGCGCCGTCGCCGACATGGACCAGCACAGGGGCGTGTTTCGCGCCGGCGCGGATGCCTTCGGCCAGGTGCAGGAAGTGGTCGTCGATCAGCAGGATTTCGGTCTGGCAGTCGTCCAGCGAGTAGACGATCTCCGGCACGCTCCAGCGGATGTTCACCGGGTTGAGCACGCCGCCGCCCCACCAGGTGGCCAGCATGTATTCCAGGTAGCGGTCCGAGTTCAGGGCAAGCATGCCGACCCGGTCGCCGTTGCGCATGCCCAGCGATTGCAGGGCCGCGGCCAGGCGCGCGACGCGCTCGCCCTGCTCGCGGAAGGTCCGCGTGCGGCCGCGGAAGATGGTCGCGACGTGGTCCGGGTCCTGCTGCAGCATGCGTTGCAGGCCTTGGGTCAGGTACATGGCAGGTCTCCAATCGATGTTGTTCTTGTGAGTCCGATACTAGGGAGCCCCGTGGGGCGCGGCGTCGGTCGAAGGGATGAAGCTGCGGTGGTTTGGCGGATGGTTCGAAGGGACTAGAGGGGCGCTCTGTCGGCCAGGGTGGTGTGCCAGCTCTTCATCGCCCCTCTCCCTAACCCTCTCCCTGAAGGGAGAGGGTTAGGGAGAGGGTTAGGGAGAGGGAACCGCGCCAAACGCTGCACCAAGGCAAAACCCCTGAAAAAAAGGGCCAGGCGCCCGAAGCCGCCCGGCCCTCCCCCCGTACAACCCGATATCAGCTGTGCTGCAGCTCGCCCAGCGAGGCCGCGCGGCCCGGTTGGGCGTCGTTGCGCTCGGCCAGCAGCAGGTCGGCGCACTTCTCGCCGATCATGATGGTTGGCGCGTTGGTGTTGCCGCCCACCTGCAGCGGAATCACCGAGGCATCTGCCACGCGCAGGCCCTGGACACCGCGCACACGCAGCTGCGGGTCGACCACCGACTGCTCGTCGCCGCCCATCCGGCAGCTGCCCACCGGGTGGTAAACGTTGTCGCAGTGCTCGCGGATCATCTGCTTCACCGCATCGTCATCACTGCCGTCGAACTTCAGGTGGCCATGGAACAGCGGTTTGCCGCCGAAGCGCGTGAGCACAGGCTGTTCCAGTATCTGGTGGACGATCTTCACACCCTTGAGCATGGTCGCCATGTCGCGCTCATCCTGCAGCAGGTTCAGCTCGATCTGCGGGGCGTCGCGCATGTCGGCGCTGGCCAGGCGGATCTGCCCGCGGCTGTGCGGGCGCAGCACGCAGACGTGCACAGAGTAGCCGCTGCCGTAGTGGAAGGTGCGTCCGTGGTTGTCGCCGGAGGACATCACGAAGTGCAGCTGGATATCCGGATCGGCCAGCGCCGGGTCGGTCTTGAGGAAGGCCCCGGCCTCGGTGAAGGTACGGGTGAACAGGCCACCGCGCTCGCGCTTGTACTTGCGCCACTGCCACAGGTAGCTGAGCGCCCCGCGCACGGTCACGCCGAACAGGTCAGTGCTGAAGATGCGCTTGTGCAGGATCAGGTCCGGATGCTCCTGCAGGTTCTGCCCTACCTCAGGCGCGTCGTGCAACGGAGCGATACCCAGCTGCCGCAGGTGTGCCGCCGGGCCGATGCCAGACACCATCAGCAGCTGCGGTGAGACCAGGCTGCCAGCGCAGACGATCACTTCCCGCGAGGCTTGCAGCGCCACTTCCTGGCCGTCGCGCTCCACCAGCACGCTGGTCGCCCGCTTGCCCTGGAACAGGATGCGCAAGGCACGGGTGCCGGTGAGCACCTGCAGGTTTGAACGCCCTCCATTGTTCGCCGGGTCGCTGGCGTTGCCACGGTGCAGGTAGGCACGCGCGGAGTTCCAGCGCTCACCGTTGAACTGGGTGACCTGGAAGTAGCCGGCGCCTTCCTGCTGCGGCCCGTTGAAATCGTGGTTGTAGGCGTGTCCGGCGCTGGCCGCCGCTTCGATGAAATGGCGCGCCCAGGAGCACGGCGAGCGCGGGTCGGTGACATGCAGCGGGCCGCTGCCGCCGTGCAGCGCATCGTCCTTGCCGGCAACGCGCTCGTTGTTCTCGGCGCGCTTGAAGTACGGCAGCACGTCCTGCCATCCCCAGCCTTGGCAGCCGCGAGCAGCCCAGCCGTCGTAGTCCGACGGCGTGCCACGCAGGTACAGCATGCCATTGATCGAGGAGCTGCCGCCCAGCCCACGACCGCGCGGCAGGTAGCTGGCACGCCCGGCCAGGCTGGGTTGCGCAGTACTTTCGTAGGCATAGTTGTAGTCGCCCTTGCGCGGGATGGTCAGCACCAGGCCCACCGGCACCGTGACCTTGCCATGATGGTCATGGCCACCGGTTTCCAGCAGCGCCACACTGCAGCCGGCCTCGGCCAACCGCCCGGCCACGGCGCATCCGGCCGAGCCAGCGCCTACCACTATGTATTCGTACAAGCGTTCCATCGGTTCACCTTTCTTGTTGTTGTGCGTTTGCCGCTGCGGAGGCGGGTTCAGATGACACCGGCCTGCTGCAGGTCGGCGATGCGTGCGTCGCTCAGCCCCCAGTCGCGCAGCACCGCTTCGCTCTGCGGCTCACTCGACGCCTGCGTCGGCCTGGCGGCCGGGGTGCGGCTGAAACGCGGTGCCGGCGCCGGCTGCAGGACGCCGTCGAGTTCGAGGTAGGTGCCGCGTTCGCGGTTATGCGGGTGCTGTGCGGCTTCGGCCCAGTCCAGCACCGGGGCGAAACAGGCGTCGCTGCCTTCAAGCAGCTCGCACCACTGGGCGCGGCTGCGCTGCAGGAACAGCGCGGTGAGCTTGGCCTTGAGCTGCGGCCATTGGCGCGGGTCCATCTGCTGCTGGAACTGCGGGTCTTCGATGCCGCAGCGTTGAAGCAACTCGGCGTAGAACTGCGGCTCGATGGCGCCCAGGGCGATGAAACGGCCATCGGCGCAGGCGTAGGTGTCGTAGAAGTGCGCGCCGCCATCGAGCAGGTTGGCGCCGCGCTCGTCACTCAGGCGGCCGCCCGCCCGGAAGCCGTACATCATCGCCGAGAGCAACGCGGTGCCATCGGTCATGGCCGCGTCGACGACTTGCCCCTTGCCGGAGCGCTGCGCTTCCAGCAGCGCGCAGAGCAGGCCGAAACCCAGCAGCATGCCGCCGCCACCGAAATCACCGATGTAGTTGTGCGGCACCACCGGCTTCTCGCCGGGCCGACCGATCGCATGCAGCGCGCCGACCAGGGCGATGTAGTTGATGTCGTGACCGGCGGCCTGGGCCAGCGGGCCGCTCTGGCCCCAGCCGGTCATGCGGCCGTAGACCAGTTTCGGATTACGCTGCAGGCATTGCTCCGGGCCCAGGCCCAGGCGTTCCATCACGCCGGGGCGGTAGCCCTCGATCAGCGCGTCGGCGCCCTCCAGCAGCTGCAGCAGGGTTTCCACCCCTTCGCTCTGGCGCAGGTCCAGGGCGATGGCGCGACGGCTGCGGCCGAGCACGTCGAAGCGCGCCCGCTCGCCCAGCGCCTGTCCGGGACGCTGCACGCGGATCACTTCGGCGCCCATGTCGGCCAGCAACATGGCGCAGAATGGCGCCGGCCCCAGGCCGACCATCTCGATTACCTTCAATCCCGTCAGCGGGCCCGCCATCGCATCGCTCCTGTCTGGCTGTGCAAGCGCCGGGATACCCGGCGGTTTCCCAGCGTAACGACGGGCCGGCGTCCAACAATGGATCGAACGGACGAAACGCCGGCTAGTTCGTTTCGGGGCTCTGGCGTGCCTCAAACTGCCGAGTAGTTCGAATGGACGACTGCGGTCCCGTCGCCGACCGTGGCAAGATGCCGCGACATAGAAAAACAAATGAGCCGGCGGCGCGCCCAGCGCAGCCATACGACCGGCCTGCGGAGTTGCCATGTCTGCCGAGTTTTCCGCCACCCCTCCCGCCGCTTCCGCCGGGTCCGCCGCGCCGCTGCGCGTCCTGTCTAGCAAGTTCGCCACGCCGTCGGCTTCCTCCAGCCACCTGCCCCGCCAGCACCTGCTGGACCAGATGGACCAGTCCAGCGCGCGACTGATCCTGATCCGCGCGGCCGCCGGCTTCGGCAAGACGACCCTGCTGCAGCAGTACCGCGAACGCTGCCTGGGCCAGGATCGCCAGGTGCTCTGGCTCAACCTGGATGCAGCGGACAACGACCTGCAGCGCTTCGTCGCCCACCTTGCCAACGGCCTGTGCCAACTCGATGCCACGCCGGTTATCGAGTCGCAGGGCCTGTCACAGCAGATGCAGACCCTGCTGGAAGAACTCTCCGACCGTACCGGACCCTTTGCCCTGCTGCTGGACGAGTTCGAAACGATCCACAACCCGGCAGTGCTAAACTTCGTCCAGCAACTGATCGACGTCCTGCCGCCCTGCGGTGTCTTGGTGCTGGCCTCGCGCTCGACCCCGGACATTGGCCTGGGCCGTATTCGCGCCCGTGGCCAGTTGCTGGAGTTCAACCCGGGCGCACTGCGCTTCTCCCTAGAGGAAGCCACCCGCTTCATCCGCGACAAGCGCGAGCTGCCGTTGCGCGACGCCGAGATCGCCACGCTCTACCGCTGCACCGAGGGCTGGATCACCGCCATTTACCTGGCGAGCCTGTCGCTGCAGGGGCGCAACGACCACGCGGCTTTCGTTTCCAGTTTCTCTGGCAGCAACCTGGAACTGGCCGAATACCTGACCGAGGACATCCTCGCGCGGCAAAGCGAGGCCTGCCGGCAGTTTCTCCTGCTCACCAGCGTGCTCGACCAGCTCAGCGTGCCGCTGTGCAACGCCGTCACTGGCGGGCAGGACGGCCAGGACATGCTCGCCTACCTGGAGCGCGCCAACCTGTTCCTGTTCCCGCTGGACAGCGAACACCAGTGGTTCCGCTACCACAGCCTGTTCGCCAGCTACCTGCGCGATGCCCTGCAGCGTTCCTACCCTGGCCGTGCCGCCCAGCTGCACCAGTTGGCGGCGCAGTGGTACCTGGCCGAGCAGCGCCCGGTGCCGGCCATCGACCACCTGCTGCAGGCCGGCGCACGCGACGAGGCGGCCCGGCACTTGACCCGACATGTCGGCGAGTTCATGGACGTCGGGCGCTCGCGCCTGCTTTTGCGCTGGCTGGACCAGATTCCGCAGCAGACCCTGCAGCGCTATCCGAACCTCTGCCTGGGCTACTCCTGGACCCTCGCCCTGCACCGTCGCTACAACGACGCCCTGGCCAGCATCGCGCTGCTGCGTGGCGCCACGGAGGACGGCGAGCAGCCGGCGGCGCTGGAGGCGGAAACCATCCGCTGCCTGCTGTTCGCCCTCACCGACCAGGTGGAAGCCTGCTGCGAGGCCGGCCTTGCGCATATTCAGCGGATTCCCGACGACGAGCAGTTCCAGTACGGCGTGATCGCCAACAGTCTGGGCTACAGCCTGGTCTCCACCGGCCGCTACGAAGAGGCGCGGCGCCTGCTGTCGCGGGCCATCCTGCGCTGTTCGCAGAGTCGTACCCAGTCCATGGGCAGCGTCGCCAGTTGCCTGGAGGGCGTGCTGGACATGATCCAGGGACGCCTGGGCAATGCCGTGGCGCGCCTGCAGGCGGCCTTCCCGTCGCAGGCCTTCGGCGGTGCGGAGAAGATTCTCGCCGGGCGGCCATCGCTTGAGATCACCCTGTCCATCGCGCTGTTCGAGACCGATGCGCTGGACGAGGTGGAGCAACTGCTGGGCGAAGTGCTGCCCCACGCCAAGGAAAGCAGCCCGCCGGATTCGCTGATTTCCTGCCATGTGCTGCTGGCCCGCGTCGCCCTGCTCAAGGGCGACCGCGATACCTGGTTGCGCCTGCTGGCTGACCTGGAACAGATCGGCCAGCAGTCCGGCTCAGCGCGGGTGATCTGCTCGGCCTGGCTGGAGCGCGCCCGCGCGGCGACCCTGGAGAATCGCCTGGATTCGGCCCGCCAGTCCCTGCGCTATGCCGAGCTGCATGGCGACTGGGAGCGGCCTGGCATCCTGCTGCACGGCAATGATGTCGATACACCGAGCATCGCTCGCTTCCGCCTGCGCATCGCCCTGGGCGACTGCGAGGACACCGAGCGCGAACTGCGTGACGCGATGGCCGAGGCGCAGGCCCGCCAGCACCATCGCCGCGAACTCAAGCTGCGCCTGCTGCATGCCCTGGCGCTGAACGCCCTGGAGCGCACCGAGGAATCCTTCGAAGCGCTCAGCGAGGCGCTGCGCTTCGCCAGCCACGAAGGCTTCATGCGCACCTTCCTCGATGAAGGCCCGCGCCTGGGCAGCCTGCTGCAACGCTGGGCCGTGCTGCATCAGGCGCAGTCGCGAGCGCTGGGGATCGAACCCCGGTTCCTCACCACGCTGCTGCAGCGCTTCGTCGGCCACGGCGAGGCGCCAAGCAACGGCCAGGTTGCCGGCGCAGCCGGCGAAGGCCTGACCACCCGTGAAATCCAGGTGATTCGCCTGCTGGCAGCCGGACACCGGAACAAGGTGATCGCCGAGAAGATGTTCCTTTCCGAGTTCACCGTGAAATCCCACCTGCGCAACATCAACGCCAAGCTCGGCGCCCAAGGGCGGACCGAAGCCGTGGCGATCGCCCGGGCGCGCGGCCTGCTCGACTGAAGCAGGCACGCGGGCTCGGCTCAGCCCAGCAGACCCAAGGACTTGGCGCGGACAATGGCCTGGGTGCGCCGGCGCACGCCCAGCTTGACGTTGATCTTCTTGGCGTGGGTCTTCACGGTGTTCAGCGAGATGAACAGGCTGTTGCCGATCTCCTGGTTCGACAGGCCCTCTGCGAGCAGGCGCAGTACGGCGACCTCCCGCGCCGTGAGGCCGTGGGCGCTGTCCTCGATCTCGCCGCTGGACGTTGGCAGCAGGCTGGGCAGGCGGTCCGGGGCGATCTCGACCCGTAGGCTGTGCGAGGCATGCTCGGTCTCGCTCGCCAGCGCCTGGTAACCCAGGCCCTGGCATTCGTCACGCAACTGCAGCAGGCGCTCTTTAGCGGTATCGATCCGACCGCAGCCGGCCTCGGCCAGCGCCAGCAGGTAACGCACACGCTGCGGCAGCGACGGTGTATGCAGAGGCGCGACTCGTTCCGGCCGCTGTTCGAGTTCGGCAACCAGTACGCTGGCCTCGTGATGCAGGCGCAGCCATTGCCCCTGGCGCGCCAGCAGGCGCAGCTTGAGACTTTCCAGCGGCAGCCGGTAGCAGTCAGGCTGCACCTTCCAGCAATGCATGCGGCGCTCGGCTTCCTCGCAGAAACGCTGGGCCGCCGGGGCGTCGGCGCTGCGCGAGGCGGCTTCTGCGCGTCCCAGCAGGCCATGCAGGATGTACGGGTCGGCGCACGACCGCGCCAGGCGCAGCCCGCGCTCCAGCGAGGTCGTGGCCGCCATCGTGTCGCCCTGCAGGAGCAGCAGTTCGCCATCAAGGAAGGCCAGGCGCCCACGCAGCAATTCATGCCCTTCACCGCTGGCCGGCAGCCGCTCGCGGCAGGCATCCAGCAGGCTGCGGGCCTGCTCGCGCTCGCCGGCCAGCAGGCACAGGCGCACACGGTCACAGTCGATCAGCACTTCGCTGGCCAGGCAGCCCTGCCGCCGCGCCAGCTCCAGCGCGGCCTGGAGAGTTCGGCGGGCTTGCGGCAGCTCGCCGGTGGCCATGTCCAGGCGCGCCAGGGTGGTCAGGCACAGCAGGGTCGAGCGCCAGTCACGCGGCTCCAGGTCGCAGAGCGCGGCGTTGCAGTAGTCGCGGGCCTGCTCCAGGCGACCGTGCATGCCGTCCAGCGCACCATGCAGGGCCAGCCAGTTGGCCAGCAGGCGACGATTGCGCGGAGCCTGGGGCTGCGGCAGGAAGTTGCCCAGGCGCTCGATGCAGCGGTGCGCTTCGTCCAGACGCCAGCTGAACAGCAGCGCGCGGGCGCTCAGGCTGATCAGCCGTGGCGTGCTTTCCAGCAGAGTCGCCGGCAGCCGCTCGCGCCACTCCAGCAGCAGCCTCAGGTGGCGACCGCTGAACAGCCAGTCCATGTCCAGGCGATCCATGTAGCCGGCGGCAACCTCAGGCTGGCCAGCTTCCAGCGCCATCTCGATGGCCTCGTCCAACCAGCCGGCCTGGCTCAGCACGCCACAGGCGCGCAGGCGCAGACGGATCAACGCCGGGCCTTGCAGATGGCACTGCAGCGCCTTGGCCACCAGCGGCGGCAGGCGGAAACAGCTGGCCTCGGCGTCCAGCGCGAGGAAAAAGCCCTGGCCCTGCTGCAGGCGATCGAAGAGGACGCCGCCCTGCTCTTCCCACAGGCTCGCGCAGATGTCCCGGTTGAAGCGTGGCAGGTAGGCGAGACCGCAGAGCATTGCGCCGGTCTCGGCATCGAGCCGCCCCAGCAGCTCCTGGGACAGGTAGGTGCGCAGCCAGGACGCGACTTCGCCCGGCGCATGCACGCCATCGCGCGCACTGAGTACCAGCCGCGCGCCCGCACACCAGCCCTGGGTGGCCACCCATAGGCGCTCACGGCAGTCGGCGTCGTAACCCTGCGCCAGCGCCAGGGCATCACACTCCTCGCGATTGAACGCCAGGCGCGCGGCGCCCAGTTCGCAGAGGCGCTCATCCAGCAACAGGCGCGAGAGGTTCCAGGCCGGCCGCTGGCGGCAACTGACCAGCAGGTACAGCGGCGCGTCCCCCAGGCCGAGCAGGCGCTGCAGCCAGGCATCCAGTTCGGGGTCGGCGGCCTGCGGGTAGTCGTCCAGCACCAGCCACAGCGGTTGCCGGCGCGACTGCAAGGCCAGTTGCACGCTCTCCGGGTCGCTGTCGAGCAGGCCGAGCTGGCGAGCTACCTGTGCGCTAGCCACGTTCAATGCCAGGGGTTGCCCGGCGAAATCCAGCCAGGCGCGCGCGCAGCTCGCTGGCAGGCGCTCCAGCAGCGCGCGGGCGAGCGCACTCTTGCCATAGCCGGCCGGAGCACACAGCAGGTTCAGGCGCCGGGGCGACTCCAGCAGGGCGTGCAGCAGATGCTCGCGGGGCAGTTGCAGGGCAACCGGCGAACCGGCGGCAATGGCAGGGAAACTGGACATGGCGACACCCGTTATCGTTGTAGTTCGTGCTGCGTCGGGGTGTCAGAAGATCATTGCGGGACGAGGCGGGACAATCGGTCGTTCGGACTAGCCGCAGGACTAGCCCTCACCCGGCGCCGCCACGCAGGTCGCGGCGCCGGGCTGTTTCAGGAGCAATGGATCAGCGGATACCGGCGTTGCGCAGGGCCGCAGGGGTGAAGTCGTTCATCGCTGCGCTGACGCCGAACTGCGCGCCCTTGCGAGCTTCGTTGACCAGTCCCATGGCGATGTAGCGCCCGGCGATCAGGTCGTTCAGCGACTGCACGGCGTACACAGAGATGCCCTGCTCGTAGTCGTTCACCTGGAAGCCCTCGCCGACGCGCCAGAGCTGGCCGCGGCCGTCGTACTGGTCGGTGGCGACGATGGCCCAGGTGTCCTCGTCGACGTACATCCGGCGGGTGCCGTAGATGTGCCGCTCACCCGGCTTCAGCGTGGCTTCCACCACCCACACGCGGTGCAACTCGTAGCGTGCGTGCTCCGGGTTGATGTGCCCGGCCTTGAGGATGTCGTCGTACTTGAGCTGGGTGGACCACAGGCGGTAGTTGTTGTACGGGACGTACATTTCCTTCTTGCCGACCAGCTTCCACTGGTAGCGGTCCGGCGCGCCGTTGTACATGTCCAGGTCATCCGCGGTGCGCAGGCCGTCGGCAGCGGTACCCGGACCGTCGTAGGCCACCTGCGGGGCGCGCCGCACGCGGCGCTGGCCGGCGTTGTAGATCCACGCCAGGCGCGGTTCCTTGACCTGGTCGATGGTCTCGTGGACCAGCAGCACGTTGCCCGCCAGGCGCGACGGCGCGGTCACCTGCTGCTTGTAGTAGAACAGCACGTTCTCGCTCTGCTTGCTGTCGGCGCCGCCGGTCAGCGTCTGCGGGTAGGCGATGTCCTCGACCATGCTCACGGTGTTGTATGAGCCGTTGGTCTGCGGCGTGGCCTGCACGGTCTCGCGGTGCTGGTTGCTGCCGCGGTAGCGAGTCATGTGGTTCCAGATCACCTGCACGCCGTTCTGCGGAATCGGGAAGGCGTAGTAGTGCGAGCTGAAATTGGCCAGGCCGTTGCCGTCGTTGGCTTCCTGGGTGGTCACCGCGCTCTGCTTCACCGCGTCGTATACCGCCTGCGGGCTCGAAGCGGTACGGCGGGTGATGAAGACCGGCATCTTGTAGCTGTCCGGGTAGCGCTTGAACATCGCCAGCTGGCCGGCGGTGAGCTTGTCCTTGTACTGCTCGGCGTTGGCCGCGGTGATCACGAACAGTGGCTTGTCGGTGGGGAACGGATCGGCGAGGAAACCGTTCTCCACCTTCGCCGCGCCGGGCTTGAGGCCACCGGTCCAGGCCGGGATGCTGCCGTCGGCATTGCCTTCCTTCTGCGCGCCCATGGGCGTCAGCGCGCTGCCCAGTTTGTCCGCTTCCTGCGCGGAGACCGCGGCTTGCACCGAACAGGCCAGGAGGCTGATGCCGAGAATGGCGCCCTTGATCATTGTCTTTGCTTGCATGTGCTCACCTGCTCAGAAGTTCACGCCGACGCTGACCGACATGTAGTCGCGGTCGGTCAGGGTGTTGTAATCGCCGCCGAAGTAGTTGGTGTAACTCAGGCTCATCGTGTAGGTGTTCTGGTAGTCGGCATCCACGCCCAGGCTGATGGCCTTGGCGCCTTCCTCGAAGCTCGGGCCGGTGCCATTGACGTCCTGCGACCAGGCCATGTTCGGCTTGAAGTTGATGCCGGCGACGACGTTCGGGTAGTCGAGGATGCCGCGCACGCGGTAGCCCCACGAGCTGGTGGTGTAGAAGCCCTTGTTGTTGCATTCCTGCTGCGGGTTGCTGGCAGTCTTGGTACCCGCGGCAGTTCCCACGCACACCGACTGGTCGAGCAGCTCGCCGGCGCCGAAGGTCGGGCTGCGGCCGAAGCGCAGGTCACCCACCGAATTGCCGATGCCGCTGATGTGGTCGTAGCCGACCTCGCCGACCACGGTCAGGCGTTCGGCGCCCAGCACCTGGTCGAAGAACTGCGTGGCGCTGACCTGCACCTGGGTGAACGGCAGGCGCTTGTAGCCTTCGATCGACGCGCCGGGGGCGTTGACCGCCTGGCCATCGACGAACACCGGCGAGACGGCGGTGGCGACACCGTTGACCAGGCCTACCTGGTTGACGGCCGCCAGGTTCAGGTCGGCGGTGTTGATCTGCATCGGCATGTTCGGCCGATAGCTGACCTCGCCGTTGAGCGCCACGCCACCGATGTTGGTCTGGAAACTCAGGCCGTACAGGCGGATGTCTTCGGGGTAGTCGACGAAGTAGCTGGCACCCCGCACGCGGCTGGCGGTGGTCAGCGCGTTGGACGCGCCGGCGTAGGTGGTGCGGGTGAAACTCAGGAACGGGTTGCGGCTGTGATAGTTCATCACGTACGCGCCCAGTTCGGTGTCGTTGAAGTCCGGCAGGAACCAGCGCATGGCCAGGCCGAACTGCCCGGAGTCGCCCGGTTCGTGGTCGTCGGTGCGGGGGATGTAGGCGTTGGCGCGATTGGTGGCAACATCCAGGATGGTGCCGGCGTTGCTGCGCGGGTCATTGGGCGCGAAGTCGGGACCGGCGATCACCAGGCGATCGTTGCAGCCCTTGGCCACGGCATCCACGGCAAAGAAGGTGCCGCAGTTCTCGGTGACCGTCTTGTCCCACTTGATCTGGTAGAAGGCCTCGGCGGTGACGTTCTCGGAGAGGCCCTGGGAGAAGTACAGCAGCTGGATCGGCACCAGCGCCTCCTTCACCTCGGCACCAGGGCGGCGCAGGGCCGAGACGTCCACCGGGTTGATGGAGTTGATCGAGTTGGGAATGAAGGTGCTCTCGCCCCAGCTCACCACCTGCTTGCCGAAGCGCACGTTGCCCGGCAGGTCCCCCAGTTGGTAGTTGTGGTAGAGGAAGGCGTCGAGGAACTCCCCGCCCGAGGCCTTGGCCGACTGGTCGCGGCCATGGTCGTCGATGTTGTAGTAGCGCAGGTCCTCGTCCTTGAGCTTGAAGTCGTACCAGTACTTGCCGCGCAGGAAGGCGCCCGAGTCGCCGTACTTGAGTTCGAGGTCGTGGGTGCCCTTGAAGATCTTCGAGAATACGTCGCCCTTGCTGAAGTTCAGGCGGCCGTCATCGGCGGTGCGCGAGGCGGCCTTGCCCTTGGCGCCGACCACGTTGTAGTTGGAGATGAATTTCGGGTCCGGGTTGCTCAGCGCCCAGCTCATCCCCAGGGATGCCGACGAATCCAGTTGCCCCTCGATTTCCCCGATGTTGAAGTTGACGGCGTGTGCGCAAGGCGCGCTCGCCAGGGCGATGGCAAGGGCCAGCGCCTGCGGTCGAAAGTGTCCGCGCATTGTTATTGTTGGCATGCGGTACTCCAGGTGGTCCAGGTGTTGGAGTGCGCATGCTGGCAGTGCCCGAAGCCCGCAAAAACCGCCCGATCAGGTGATTTTCACCCTCACCCTTGCAGGTGATTCCCGCCCGTTTCCTCCCTCTGCGCCGACGCTTTGCCGCCGCTGCCCAGGTGCCCTTCGCACCGCGCCGATACCAGCGGTAACGCCCTCCCTCGCCGCCCGCTCACCCGTCCGGGCCGAATCACCCCGTCAGGTGATTGGCAGTCCGCCGGCGCGCCACTCAAATGCAGCCACGTCACGCATCCATCGAAAACAAGAAGTCCCAGGAGTCCACGTGAAAAACGTTCCGCTGCTTCACCACTGCCTGGCCGGCATTCTGGCCGCCAGCCTGAGCCAATCCCTGCTCGCCGCCGCGCCCGTGCAGCCGGCCAGCGCCATCACTGCGGCGAAGAACGCCGAGGTGCTCAAGACCCTACCGTTCAGTGACCGTGACGACTACGAGTCGGTCAGCCGTGGCCTCATAGCGCCGTTCCACGGACAGATCCGCAACGCTGCGGGCAATGTGGTGTGGGATACCCAGCAGTACGATTTCCTCGACGCCGACAAGGCGCCCGACACCGTCAACCCGAGCCTCTGGCGCCTGGCGCAACTGAACAGCCACGCCGGCCTGTTCCAGGTCTCCGATCGCATCTACCAGCTGCGCGGCATGGACGTGTCGAACATGACCATCGTCGAAGGCGACGACGGCCTGTTCATCATCGATCCGCTGACCGTCGAGGAAACCGCACGCGCGGCGCTGGAGCTGTACTACCAGCATCGCCCGCACAAGCCGGTGGTGGCAGTAGCCTACAGCCACAGCCATGCCGACCACTTCGGCGGCGTACGCGGGGTAGTCGACGAGGCGGACGTGAAGAGCGGCAAGGTGAAGATCTACGCACCGTCCGGTTTCATGGAACACGCCATCAGCGAGAACATCTTCGCCGGCACGGCCATGGCGCGCCGCTCGCAATTCCAGTTCGGCACCCTGCTGCCGCGCGGGACGCAAGGGCAGCTCGACGGCGGCATGGGCAAGGTCGCACCTTCCGGCGGCACCCTGACACTGATCGAGCCGACTGACCTGATCCGCGAGCAGTTCGAATCTCACGACGTTGCCGGTATCAAAATCGAGTTTCAGCTGACGCCAGGCACCGAGGCGCCGGCGGAAATGAACTTCTACTTCCCGCAGTTACGCGCGCTGTGCATGTCCGAGAACAGCACGCAGATGATGCACAACCTGCTGACCCCACGTGGCGCTCTGGTGCGCGACGCCAAGGCCTGGGCCGAATACATCGACGACAGCCTGGTGCGCTACGGCGACAAGACCGACGTCATGTTCGTCTCGCACAACTGGCCGACCTGGGGCGCGCAGCGCATCCAGACCTTCCTGGCCGACCAGCGCGACATGTACGCCTTCCTCGATGCCCGCGCCCTGCACCTGATGAACCAGGGCCTGACACCGACCGAGATCGCCCAGAAGATGGATCGCCTGCCCGGCAACCTGGAAAACAAGTGGTACACCCGCAGCTACTACGGCTCGCTGAGTCATAACTCGCGCGCCGTGTACCAGCGCTACCTCGGTTACTACGATGGCAACCCGGCCAACCTCAACCCGCTGCCGCCGGTTGAGTTGGGCCAGCACTACGTCGAGTCCCTCGGCGGCGCCGATGCGGTGCTCAAGCTGATGAAGGCGGCGATCGACAAGGGCGAGTACCGTTGGGCCGCGACACTGGGCAACAACCTGGTCTTCGCCCAGCCGGACAACCAGCAGGCCAAGGCGCTGCAGGCCGACGCCCTGGAGCAGCTGGGCTATCAGTCCGAGAACGCTCTGTGGCGCAACATGTACCTGACGGCCGCCATGGAGCTGCGCAATGGCGTGCCTGCAGCAGGTACCGGTTCGGTGCGCAATGACCTGATCAAGGCCATGTCGCCGAGCATGTTCTTCGACTTCCTCGCCGTGCGCCTGGACAGCGAGAAAGCCGAGGGCCACGACATGGTGATGAACTGGGTGTTCGACGACCTGCAGGAAAACTATGCCCTGACCCTGCGCAACGGCGTGCTGACCCACCGGAACAAGCAGCTCGCACCCAAGGCCGACCTGACGGTGACGCTCAGCAAGGCGACCCTGGACCGCATCAGCCTGCGCCAGCTGGACTTCCCCACCGCGATCAAGCAGGGCGGCATCAAGCTCGTCGGTGAAAACGCCAGGCTTGGCCAGTTCCTTGGCATGGTCGACAGCTTCGCCCCGCAGTTCAATGTCGTCACACCCTGATCGATCGAACCTCCGGCCGCCTCCGGGCGGCCGGAACCAACTGGCATACCTCAACGGGCGTATTAGCTGATCTCCAACGGCCGCTATGGGTCGGTTGTTGCCTCTGGCCAAGGTAGGCCCCGGCTAGCCGTCATTGGCGAAGTAGACTCGTGGGGAGGTCCCGCATTGGGCGCTGCGGTGCTCCGACCAAGTACTGAATTCACCCGCCATGGCGTCACGACCAGCGACGGACTTGCCCCCCGTCCGCGCATGACGAGGTTTCCCAGTCAGCGTTGAATTTTCGCGTTGGCAGCGCGCTGCGAAGCGACTCGCCGAGGAAACTTTCCCGACCATGAGCGAAAGTGGTATTGATGCAGTCTGATTATCAATCCTGACATTGCAATGAGCATCAATTTCGACCTGGACGATCTCCAGGCATTCCGCGCAGTAGTGGAGAACGGCAGTTTTCGAAAGGCTGCCGAGGCGGTCAAGATCACGCAGCCGGCGTTGAGCAGGCGTATCGAAAAGCTGGAATCCGCTTTGAATGTGCGACTGTTCGACAGGACGACGCGAAAGGTCAGCCTGACAGCTGTGGGGCGCGCCTTCGTTCCAGAAGTGGAGCGGGTGCTCGATCAGTTGGACACCGCGTTGATGAGCATTGCCGATGTTGCCTCCAGCAGAATGGAGCGGGTTACCATCGCCTGCGTCCCTTCGGCCGCCTACTATTTCATGCCGGAGGTGATCAGTGAATTCCATCGCCTGTATCCCCGCATCAGGATCTTGCTGGTGGACGCCAGCGCGCATGAGGTGAACGCAGCCGTAGCCAGTGGCGAGGCAGATTTCGGGGTAACCTTCAGCGGTAATCTGAGCCCGGAAATGACCTTCGACCTGTTGCTCGAAGAGCGCTACGTAATGGCCTGCAGACGCGACCATCCCCTGGCGGATAGATCCTCGGTGACCTGGTCCGAGATGTACGAGCACGACTACATCTCGCTGGACAAGACATCCGGCAACCGCCTCATCCTGAGCCAGGCACTGAAACGCGTGGCCCCAGCCAGACACAGCATCTGCGAGACGCGACATGTCACCACCGCGATCGGGCTGGTGGAAGCTGGCGTGGGAGTAGCCGCCGTGCCGTCCATCGCCATGCCCCGAACCAGCCACCCCCTACTCAAGGCGGTTCCCCTGGAGGAGCCGCTGGTCGTGCGCAATGTCGGGCTGATCAAGCGCAGCGGACGAACGCTTACGCCCGCTGCGCTCGAACTGGAAAGACTGGTCAGAAGCACCCCGTTGAAATCACCGAGGGACTGAGTCCAGCCCGGTGGCCCGAACCACTGGTTGCACTGCCGCGGACGAGAGATAGGACAGCAGCTTCTTCGCCTGCTCCGGGTGTTTCGCATTGCGCGGGATGCCGGCGGAGTACCGGGTTACCGATTGCAGGCTTTCGGGAATCTTGCCGACCACGGTCACTCCGGGGACCGGCAGCAACTCGGCGACCTGCTGGAAGCCAACGTCGTACTGGCCGGAGGCGACAACCGAGGCAACTGGTATGCGCTCTATCATTCTGGCCTTCGACTCCACCTGCTGTTTCACCCCCAGCCGGTCGAAAAGCGTGCTCTGGATGTAGACCCCGCTGGCGCTATCGGAGTAGGCAATCGAACCGGCGTCCAACAGGGTCTTCTTGAACGCCTCTTCGGTATCGATTTGCGGCTTGGAGGCCCCCTGCTTGACCACCATACCGATGCGCGAGTCCGCTAGTTCCACCTTGGAAACCGGATCCACCACGCCTTGTTTGATGAGCGCATCCAGCGCGTAACCGACCATGATCACCACATCGGCATTCTCTCCCCGCGCCAGACGGTTGGGGATTGCTTCCGGCGCCTTGCCCATGGACGGGCCGAGTACGGTTTCGACTGTATCGCCACTCGCCTGCGCATACATCGGGCTCAACCGCTGGAAGGCTGCGGTGAAGCCGCCCGAGGTCATGACGTTCAGTTGCTCCGCATGAGCGGCCGTCAGTGTACAAAGGCCAATGGCCAAGGTGGCGAATTGCGCTTTCAGTGATGTCATCAAGGAGGGTCCTCGTTCAGGCAGGAATGGGAGCACGCGAGGAGCTTCCGCGGTAGAGCACCAGGGTCGAGCACAGCGCACAGACAGCGGCGAACGTCATCCAGTAGCCCGGAGCGCCCTTGTCGCCGCTGAAGTGAATGAGCCAGGTGGAAATAGCTGGCGTGAAGCCGCCGAACACGGCAGTTGCCAGGCTATAAGCCAGCGAGAAGCCCGCGACCCGGACTTCTACCGGCATGATTTCGGTGAGTGCTGGAATCATCGCGCCGTTGTAGAGGCCATAGATGAATGACAACCAGAGCAGGACCTCCAGCATATGCGCGAAGCTCGGCGCCTGGGCCAGAAAGGACAACGCCGGATATGCCGTGAAAATAGCCAGTACCGTCATCGCGACGAGCATCGGCTTACGCCCGAGTCTATCGCTCAGATGCCCGCCAATGGGCAGCCAGACGAAGTTCGAAATGCCGACCAGCAGGGTCACCAGCAAGGCATCGGTCGTACTCAGGTTCAGCACCGTCTTGCCGAAAGTGGGGGCATATACCGTGATCAGATAAAACGCCGTGGTCGTCATCGCGACCATCAGAAGGCCAGCCAGGACCACGCGCCAGTTTTCGCCCAGCGTGGCGAATACCTGTTTCATGGTGGGTCGCTGGGAGCGACGGGAAAACTCCTCGGTTTCCTCCAGACTGCGACGAAGCACGAAGATGAACGGCACGATCAGGCAGCCAATGGCAAAGGGAATTCTCCAGCCCCAATCCGCAATCATCGCCGGTGGCATCAGTTGGTTCAGCCCGTAACCCAGGGCGGCCGCCACGACAATCGCCACCTGCTGGCTCGCGGATTGCCAACTGGTATAGAAGCCCTTGCGCCCGACCGTCGCCATTTCAGCCAGGTAGACCGAAACGCCCCCCAGTTCGGCGCCGGCCGAAAAGCCCTGGAGCAAACGCCCCACCAGCACGAGCAAGGGGGCCCAGAGGCCGATGCTGGAATAGCCCGGCACCAGAACGATCAGCAGAGTGCCGCTGGCCATGATCGACAGAGTGACGATCAACCCCTTCCTGCGGCCGACATCATCAATGTAGGCCCCGAGAATCACCGCGCCGAGCGGACGCATCAGAAAGCCCGCACCAAACACGGCGAAGGTCATCATGAGCGCAGCGAACTCGCTGGACGCGGGAAAGAAGACGGCGGCAATCTGCGTGGCGTAGAAGCCGAAGAGAAAGAAGTCGAACTGTTCGAGAAAGTTGCCCGAGGTGACGCGAAACACGGCACCCGCCTTGGAGCGAGTGGATGAAGAACCCTGGGTGGGAGAGGCATGCATAGGTAATTCTCCAGCGATCTTATTTAGGCTTGTTGGCGCTTTTGGTCGCTGGATTCTGCTGGACACACTTTGAAACGATAAGTGCTATGTTTGCATCCATTGATGCATGAAATTTATCAGTCAGCCCTTTTTCCAGCCAAAGACGCCCCTGTGGTGATGCTTCACCTGGGGGCTTGAATCAGGAACTATTTTTGGTAAATTTTTCCTGCCGTGTGGCTTGGAGAGCAGCAGCTTCACGGTAAAAGGCCGTATCGATGGGTACGGCCTTTCTTGCTTTCGGGTGATCTGAAGTCTCTCTGCGGAGGTCATCATGAACACTTCCCCCCTCCCCTCGCTCGTTTGTCGCCTCAACCAGAACATCAATGCCACAAGCGCAGCCATTCGGGAGCTCGCCACCTGGGCGGAGGCAAGCGGATCATCGGACACTTCCGAAGCCGTCCGCCGTCATCTGCAGGTTCTGGAGGCCAACACTACGCCCATCAGCGAAGCCTTGGCGGCGCTGATCGCCTGGCAAGCCGAGCGATGAGGATCGGACCGCAGCAGTGGCCGCTCGCCGAGTGGCCGCTGCCTACCCGCTCGCCGATCAGAAAACCGACCAGCCGATCCGCGAACTGAGCAACTCCAGCGCCGCCATTCCGGCAAGGGAATTGCCCGCTGCATTCAACTCCGGCGACCAGACGCACACGGTGAACTGCCCCGGCACGATGGCCACGATCCCGCCGCCCACACCACTCTTGCCCGGCAACCCGACGCGGTAGGCAAAATTCCCTGCTTCGTCATATAACCCGCTGGTGGCCATGATCGAGTTCACCTGCTGCGTCTGGCGCCGGGTCAGAATCTGCTCGCCACTGTGCTTGCAGAACCCATCGTTCGCCAGGAAACAAAAGGCTCGTGCCAAATCCAGGCAACTCATCTGCAGCGCGCAGTAGCTGAAATAGCTGCGCAACACCGTCTCGACCTCGTTCTGGAAATTACCGAATGACTGCATGAGGTAAGCCATGGCCGCGTTGCGCGCGCGGAACTGATATTCCGAATCGGCCACGCGGGCATCCATCGCTACGTGGGCATTGCCCGACAGACGCCGCACGAAATCACGCATCGACAGAATGGGTGCGGCGAAGCGTGATTGATTGATATCGCAGATCACCAGCGCCCCTGCATTGATGAAGGGATTGCGCGGACGCCCACGCTCAAACTCCAACTGGACCAGCGAATTGAACGGTTGGCCCGAAGGCTCATGGCCAAGCCGCTCCCAAATGGCCTCTCCGGAGTGACCAATCGCCTGAACGAGACTGAACACCTTGGAAATGCTCTGCACCGAAAACGGCACCAACGCGTCGCCCGCGCAGTGATAGCTGCCGTCATTGCCATAAACCGCGATTCCCAACTGATGCGCCGGCACGTCAGCCAGCGCGGGAATGTAGTCAGCCACTTTGCCCTTGCCGATCAAGGGACGTACAGCTTCTAGAATTTCGTTCAACAGCGTTTGCATGGAAGGCCCCGTTATCAGACCCCAGACGACCGCACGGGGCAGCATTCTTGACGTAGGCCGAGCAGCAGAGATCACACTCAAATGGCAGTGGCATCCTCAGGACGTCGCGCCGACGGCCGCCTTCTACGGAGTGAGCGCAGCGCCCTCATCCAGGACAGACGCTCTACGTTGGTGCGGGGATTGATCAGAAGGCATCTGCTCCAGAGCCATTCTTTGCGAGGGCGCCTCAATCAGGTGGCGGCCAGCCAGTTGTCTGGGGCATTTAGCGCGCATCAGCGGGCATTGCATCCTTCCCTGGTCCAATCCTGCCCCCTCCAGCCAACAGCCTACCAACCTCGCGAGCATCACTTTACGTGCCTCGGCGACATGATAATGTAGAGATACAAACAGTTTATGTTTCGATCTCTACATATGAAATGGTTACTTCTGGTACTGGGATTGCCGACAGTGAACGCCACCGAACGCATGCGTGCCTGGCGAGGCCTGAAATCCTGCGGAGCAGCTGTTCTGCGCGATGGCGTCTATCTGTTGCCCGACCAGACAGGAGGGCGCGAGGCGTTGGAAGCCATCGAGCGCGACGTTCTGGCCATTAACGGCACTGCCCTTCTGTTTTCTGTCCAGGAACCTCGTGAACGCTTCGCAGCGCTATTCGATCGCGCCGAGGATTACGGAAAGCTCCGCGAGGAAATCTCGACGTGCCATGCCCGGCTGTCCCCCGACAACGCCCTGCAAACGGCGCGTCAGGTCAGGAAGCTGCGCAAGAGCTTCGGACAGATCGTTGCCATCGACTTCTTCCCGGGCGACACAAGGCAACGAGTCGACCTTGTATTGAAAGACCTGGAAACGGCGATCAGCCGTGCCTTGTCGCCCGACGAACCGCGCGGTCACGAGATGCCCATCAAGCGGTTAGTTCGTGGGGACTTTCAGGGCCGTCGCTGGGCAACCCGCTGTCGCCCATGGGTGGATCGGCTGGCCAGTGCCTGGTTGATTCGACGATTCATCGATTCGGATGCACAGGTCCTCTGGCTGGAATCACCTGGTGATTGCCCGAAAGATGCCCTCGGCTTCGATTTTGATGGCGCCACGTTCACCCACAACGGGCAGCGCGTCACCTTCGAGACACTGCAGGACAGTTTCCAGCTGCAGGCCCCCGGCCTCGGTCGCCTGGCCAGACTGGTGCATTACCTTGATGTGGGCGGTGTCCAGCCCGTTGAAGCGTCCGGTATCGAACGTGTACTGGCGGGGATGCGCGAGAGCATCACCGACGATGACCAGCTCCTGCAGGCGGCTGCCGGCGTGTTCGATGGTTTGCTTATCGCGTTCGCGAGTGAGGAAAAGAATAATGGCTGACCCCCACCTGGACGCGGTCGAAACCACCGCGCCCCGCGCTTTGCCGATAGGGCTTTTCTCAGCCTTCCTTTTCTGGCTCAAGCTCGGGTTCATCAGCTTCGGCGGCCCTGCCGGGCAGATCTCGATCATGCACCAGGAGCTCGTCGAGCGTCGGCGCTGGATCAGCGAGCGGCGCTTCCTGCATGCGCTCAACTACTGCATGTTGTTGCCTGGCCCCGAGGCCCAGCAGTTGGCCACCTACATTGGCTGGCTGATGCACCGCACCTGGGGCGGAGTAATTGCCGGCGCACTGTTCGTGCTGCCGTCACTGTTCATCCTGATCGGCCTCTCCTGGGTGTACATCGCTTTCGGCGAAGTGCCGGTCGTGGCCGGCCTCTTCTACGGCATCAAGCCAGCGGTGACCGCCATTGTCGTCCACGCCGCGCATCGCATCGGCTCGCGCGCCTTGAAGAATGGGTGGCTGTGGGCCATCGCTGCAGCCTCCTTCGTCGCGATCTTCGCGTTGAACCTCCCCTTCCCATTGATCGTTCTTGGCGCTGCCATCCTCGGTTACGTAGGGGGACACTTACTGCCGACCAAGTTCGTCATCGGCGGGGGGCATCAGGCAGGCAACGTTGGCTACGGGCCTGCCCTGATCGATGACGACACCCCCACTCCCGAGCACGCGCGGTTTCGTTGGAGTCGCCTGCTGCAACTGCTGCTGGTCGGCGCGGTTCTCTGGCTGCTGCCGATGGGGCTGCTGGCGACCACTTTCGGCTGGCAAGGGACGCTCACGCAGATGGGCTGGTTCTTTACCAAGGCGGCATTGCTCACCTTTGGAGGCGCCTACGCTGTGTTGCCTTATGTCTATCAGGGAGCGGTGGGTCACTACGGCTGGCTGTCTCCCGCACAGATGATCGACGGCCTGGCCCTGGGCGAAACCACGCCAGGGCCTCTGATCATGGTGGTTGCGTTCGTGGGCTTCGTGGGGGGCTATGTCCAGCCGATGTTCGGCGCCGACCATCCTTTCCTGGCAGGCGCTGTCGCGGCGAGCCTCGTCACCTGGTTCACGTTCCTGCCGTCTTTCCTGTTCATCCTCGCCGGCGGCCCGCTGGTGGAGTCGACCCATAACGAGCTGAAGTTCACGGCACCGCTCACCGGTATCACCGCTGCCGTGGTGGGTGTGATCCTGAACCTGGCGCTGTTCTTCGGCTACCACGTTCTCTGGCCCGCCGGGTTCGAGGGGCACTTCGACTGGCCCTCGGCGCTCATCGCCCTGGCGGCCGCAATCGCCCTGTTCCGCTACAAGCGTGGGGTGATTCAGGTTCTGACCGCCTGCGCCCTCATCGGCCTGGCTGCCCATATGCTGAAGGCGGCCACCTGAATTGCCCGTGGCTCGAACGTCCGCTATGGGGTATTGGCAGAAGCAGGGGAACGTCAGTTCGACATCCCGCAACGCTCTATTCAAACTGCGCGCTCACTCAAGGATCGATGGCGAAATGATTGAAGCTTTCCAGGGAAGCTGCTTGTGCAGATCTGTCAGGTATGACGTGTTAACGCCACCAAAGGCTGTTAGCCACTGCCATTGCGGCCAGTGTCGGAAAGGCCATGGAGCGGCGTTTGCCAGCTACGGTAGCGTGCCGCGCGACCATCTGCAGATCGTCGCCGGCAACGATGAGCTCAAGTCCTACTCATCGTCGACGGTCCCTGTTCTGGTCAAAAAGCCAAGGAGAATTTTCCGATTGGGTCTCGATAGCCCTGGGCACACTGGACACACCCTTCACACCATTGCAGCAACGCCATATTCATGTCGGCAGCCAGGCCTCCTGGTTCGTGTTGCAAGACTCCTGGCCCAAGAGCACCTGACTGGTTCGGCAGTCAGCTGCCGGCCAGATGCAGACATTGTCGCAGCGGTGGCCGCGCAGCTCTCGGTTGAGTAGAACCGACGGACCTTAACGACGCGAGTGCCTTTCGGCAGGCAGTCGTGAGTATCGCCGCCGAAGGACTGCCGGTAGCGAGCATCTCCGAACAGCGTGAGTGTTCAGGGAGCCGGCCGGCGAAGTCCTCGCTTCTCCGCGGCGCAATCGAAGCTCGCCCGCACAGCCGCCATGGAGGCGATCCCCTCTCCCGCACTGGGGGTTCCTGGCCTCCTGAGGGAGCGGCGTCAGGTACTTGCAGCGAGCGGTAGTGGGTCAACTGAGCGGGCGCACCCAGGGCTTCGGGTCGAGATAACATGCACCGCCATGGCGCGTAGGCCGGCCAGTGAACAGTTGATATTGGAGCGCCACACTCCCCCCTTCCGACCCGGCCCGCCCATCGAGAAGCCATCGAATCAGAGGCGATTTTTGCTGAGACAGGTGATCCCAAGGGATACATCGAATACCCTTGCGCTACGCAATCAACCTAGAAGCTGTGAATTGAACGATGGGTTTTGAACAACTAGCTGTGCTACGTGACCGCCTGCGGGCTGAAAAAGAGCAGGCCAAAGCCGACAGCGCGAAGCACCGACAGCGCAAGTCCTCGCCTCAGGCAAAGCCTCGTGAGCAGGATCCCGCAGTGGAGGCGATCTGGAGATTGCAGAAGCATTTCCCACTGGCCTTCCCTGTCAATCCGGCCCCCAAGGTTCCGCTCAAGGAAGGCATTCTCAAGGACGCCGAGCAACACCTGCAGCAGCTCGGCATCACCCTTGAGCAGCTCAAGCTGGGCATCGCCACCTGGTGCCGAGGCGTTCGCTACTGGGCAAGCATGGTGGAAAATGCACCGCGCCTGGACTTGAATGGCCAGCCCGCCGGCACTGTGACAGCCGCCCAGGCGCTGCATGCGAAAAACCAGGCTGCCCGCCAGCGCAGTCAGGACCGCAAAGCCCGTGCGAAGTCCAAGGCACAAGCGTCGTCTCCCGCCGCTGATGCCACCGATGCCACAGCGGAACAGCCTGCTGACTGAGCGCCATCACAGCCTGTCCCCGGTCAGCTGCGAGTCGACGCACTGGCCGGGCCGGGCGTGAGTGAGCGTCAGCCCTCGCGCTCAGTGAGCGCGCGGGCTAACTGGCCGGAGGCCCCGCCGGCACGGCAGGCTGTCCCGGCAGCGTCAGTCAAGCCCCCCGCAAGCGTCACTGCGCAGCTGTGCTAGCCGCGCCTCCGGTACAGGCTGCGCGCCAGCGCGTCCAGAGCGAAGCCGAGCACACCGATCAACAGCACCATGGCCATCAGCTCCGAGTAGGCCAGGCGGTCCCGCGTGTCGAGGATGAAGTAGCCGAGCCCGGCGCTGACGCCGAGCATCTCGCAGGGCACCAGGACAATCCAGAGGATGCCGATGGCCAGCCGCACTCCGGTCAGCACGTGGCCGAGCACACCGGGCAGGATAATCTTGCGCAGCGTCTCGAACGGCGTAGCGCTCAGGCTCTTCGACAACTGCAGCCAGCGCGGGTCGAGCTGGCGCACCCCGGCGGCAGTGTTGAGCAGGATCGGCCAGACCGCGGCGAAGGCCAGCAGGAAGTAGATCGGCGAGTCGCCCACCCCCATCAGCATCACCGCAATGGGCATCCACGATAGCGGCGAGATCATCCGCAGGAACTGGAAGGCCGGCGTGGTAGCCGCTTCCAGATGGCGTGAGGCCCCCACCAGCAGGCCCAGCGGTACGCCCACGGCCAGCGCCAGGAGCAGGCCGAGCAGCACCCGCTTCAGGCTCACCAGCACATGCTCGTACAGCTCCGGGCGAGCCAGCAGCTCGCCCAGGCTGGTGAAGGTGGCCTGGGGCGAGAACAACTGCCCCAGGCCATCGCCGCCATACAGGCGCACGCCGAGCCACCACAGGCCGAGCAGCGCGAGCAGCCCGGCCAGGCCCAGCGCCCAGTGGCGACGGGTGGAAAGGACAACGGGTGTCACGTGCTGATCTCCTCGCTGCGCTCGAAGCTGTCCGGGAAACCGAAGGCGCCCAGGCCACCGACGCCGGCCAGGGCGTTGCGCACGAAGCGGTCGTCGACCAGGTCCTTCGCCACCTGCGCCGGCTCCAGCGCAGCGAGGAAGCCCTTGTCGCCCTGGATCAGCGTGTCCTTCAGGCGGCGCACCAGCTCCTCGGTGTAGCTGGGGAACGGATACGGCTGGAAGTCGATGCGTTCCTCGTGCCAATCGGCATGGCGGATCGCCCCGTCGGCCAGGTACTGCTGGCGTTCGCCGGCCGCCGGGGCCAGCACGCGACCGAGCACGTCCGGTGCATGAGGCGTGTAGCGGTTCTCACCGTCCTTGGACAGCAGCCGGGCCGCTTCGGCGCGGTGGTCGCGCGTCCACAACTGCGCCTTGACGATGGCGTTGACCACCTTCTGCGACCACTCCGGCCGGTTGTTCAGGTCCTGCTCGTGCATGAACACCACGCAACAGGCGTGATTGCGCCACACATCGCCGGTGAAGCGCTGGATGCGCCCGACCTTGAGGTTCTCCGCCAGGGCGTTGAACGGCTCGGCGACGATGTAACCGGCGATACGTTTGGATGCCAGCGCCGGCGGCATGTCCGACGGCGGCAGCACCACCAGGTTGACCTCGTGGGCGGCCAGCGCGGCGTTGGCCGGCTTGCTCACGGCCTGCAGGCCGTTGTCGCGCAGCAGCGATTGCAGCACCACGTTGTGGATCGAATACCAGAATGGGATCGCCAGGGTCTTGCCGCCCAGCTGCTTCACGTCGCCGATGTCCGGCGCCACGGTCAGGCCCGAGCCACCGACATGGTTCCAGGCCACCACCTTGGCCGGCACCTTGCTGCCGTAGCGCGCCCAGACCGTCATCGGCGACAGCAGGTGAATGACGTTGACCTGACCGGAGATGAACGCCTCGATCACCTGCGCCCAACTGCGCAGCAGCACAGGGCGTTCGGCCTTGATGCCTTCGGCGTCGAACAGGCCGTTGGCGTGGGCTACCAGCAAGGGGGTGGCGTCGGTGATCGGCAGGTAGCCGATGCGCACCGGAGCATCCGGCTCGCTGGCGGCGCGGGCCTGCAGGCTGGTCAGCAGCGGCAGTGCGCCGGCGGCGGACAGCAGCGCGCCGAGCTTGAGGATGTCACGTCGAGAGTGTGTGGGGTCGTCCAGGCACATGGGCAGGCTCCTGCGCAGAAGGGATAGTTGCGTGGGTGCGGCTTGCCCGCCGTAGGGTTATGAGGATCTCGACACGCAGCGCGCCCAGTTCCTCGACCAGCTCCGCACGGGGTTGCGGCAGGTCGATGCGCCACTCGCCCAACGTCCGCGCCGGGGTGTCGCCCAGTAGCAGGATACGGTCGGAAAGCAGCAGGGCTTCGTCGATGTCGTGGGTGATCAGCACGGCGGCGGTACGCCGCTGGTGGATCACGCCGAGCAGCAGTTGTTGCATGTCGGCGCGAGTGACTTCGTCCAGCGCGCCAAAGGGTTCGTCGAGCAGCAGCACCTGCGGTTGCCGCGCCAGGCAGCGCGCCAGCGCGGTGCGCTGGGCCATGCCGCCGGACAGTTGCGCCGGCATGAAGTCGCGGGCATGGCTCAGGCCGACCGCGGCGATGGCATCGTCCACGCGCTGCTGCAGCGTGGCCTTGTCGATCTTCGGCTGGCGAGCGAAGTCCAGGCCGAAGGCAACGTTCTTCGCCAGGCTCAGCCAGGGCAACAGGCTCGGGTCCTGGAAGGCCACGGCGACGCGCGGGTGCGGGCCGTCGATGGGCTGGCCGAGCAACCGCACGGTGCCGGCGGCTGGCTTCTGCAATCCGGCGAGCACGCGTAGCAGACTGGACTTGCCGACGCCGCTGGGGCCGAGGATGGACACCACCTCCCCCGGCGCCAGCGCCAGCGCAAAGCCTTCGAGCACACTGCGCCAACCGCTGTCGCCGGGATAGCCCAGGGCGACGTCGCTGGCCTGCAGGATCACCTCGGTCATGCGCGCGCCTGCTTCTGCAGTTCAGCACGTAGCTGCACCAGGCTGGGCGTGACGATCGGCACGAAGGCCGACTCGCGCCAGCGCCGGGCGAACGCCGCGCCGTACTCGCTGAGATAGGCTTTGCCGCCGCTGGCCTGCAGCTCCAGTTGCACCGCCGCGGCCGCGCCTTCGGCCAGGCCGATGCGGAGTCGGAACAGCGCGGCCGGCTCAGTGAGGAAGGTGCCGTCCAGCAGCCCGGCGCGAAGTTGGGCAACACGCTGATCGAGTTCGCCGCTCAGGCGCTGTTCCTCCTCGCGCAGCACCGAGCGGCGGTCGCTCAGATGGCTGCGCACGGCGTCCAGGGCCTTGCGGGTCAGGCCGACGGTCATCGCGCATTGCAGGCCGAGGAAGGCCGGGCGCACGGCCGGCAGGTACTGCCGGGCATCGTCGTGCAGCAACCACTCGCGGGGCAGTTCGACGGCGGAGAAATCCAGCGCGGCGGTGTTGCTCGACTGCAGGCCGAGCAGTTGCAGGTCGTCAGAACGGGTCAGGCCGGCGCTGTCGGAAGCGATGGCCGCCACCAGCGGCGGCTCGCCCGGCCGCTCGATGGCGGCGGCCACCACGAAGCGGCCCTTGCGCAGGTTGGTCACCCAGTGCAGGCGGCCGTCAAGGGTCCAGGCATCGCCAGCAGGCGTCGCGGCCACCTGCAGGTTCTCGATGCCGGAGAGAAACTTCATGGCGTTGGACAGCCCGGTGGCGCCGGCCAGGCGGCCATCCAGCAATTCGCCGAGCAGACGATCACCCAGTTCGCGATTGGGGCTCTGCAGCAGGTATTCGATGAAGGCGCGTTGCCCCCAGAAGACGAAGGCGGCGGTCAGGGAATGGCCGGCGACGTCGGCAATGGCGTCGATCGCATCGAGCAGGCTGCCGCCGCTGCCCCCGCGTTCTGCCGGCACGCCAATGGCGAACAGGCCGGCAGCGGCCAGTTGCGGCAGCACGCTCTGCGGATCGGTATGGCCGAGGTCGAGGCCCTCGGCGTGCTCGTCGAGCCAGCGGCTCAGGGTCGGGTCGAGCATGTCGCTCTCCTTGCAGGGGCGGCGCGGGCCGCCCGGTCACACGAAATCAGGCGGTGGCCTTTTCCCAGCGGTAGCGGCCCAGCTCCGGGTTCAGCGGCGTCTGCGCCAGCACGTTGGCGAAGTTGCACAGGGTCGCCAGGCTGATGCCCAGCAGCACTTCAAGCGCGTTGCCGTCACTGAAGCCGGCGGCGCGGAAGGCGGTCAGACTCGCATCGCTGACCGCGCCACGGGTGGCGATGGATTCACGGGTGAAAGCGGCCAGGGCTTCCAGGCGGGCATCGGGCAGTTCGCGCTGTTCGCGCAGGGCGGCTATGACGTCCTCAGGCAGCTTGGCCTTGTTGTAGGCCACCGCGGTATGCCCGGCGACGCAGAAGTCGCAGCCGTGGGTAGTGGCGGCGATCAACTGCACTACCTCGCGCTCCGGCAGCCCGAGGTCGGACTTGCCGTTGAGGCCGGAAACGGTCACATAGGTTTCCAGGGCAGCCGGCGCGTTGGCCAGAACCCCCAGCAGATTGGGGATGAAGCCGGAGCCCTTGAGTGCATTCTCGAGGAAGGGTTTGGCGGCTTCCGGGGCGCTGTCGAGGGTCTGGATGGGCAGGCGGGACATGGTTCGACTCCGTTGAATGGGGGTGTCGAAAAAGTCTGTTGGTAATAAGAAATCCATTCAATATTCTAAAGTCGCTATCACTTGCTCATGAGTCTTTCCATTAGATGATTTCGTCCAGCCCCCTGGTTGATTGGTTATTAGACAGCCTTGAACTGAGCGCGAGCCTGTTCCATGTCGGGCGCTATTGCGGCGGCTGGCACGCCTCGACCCATGGTCTGGCACGGGCGAGCTTCCACCTGGTAGTGCAGGGACACTGCTGGTTGCATCTCGATAATGAGCCACCTTGCCGACTGGACAGCGGCGATGCGGTGTTCATCCTGCGCGACGTGCCGTACCGGTTGTCCAACGAGGCCAGCGCCGAGGCCGCGGCCTGCCAGCCACGCCAGAGCATGACCGCGCTGGAATGGCAGGCCGAGGATGGCGTGGGCCTGGTCTGCGGGTTCTTCCACTTCGACTCCGGGCTGTCGGCGCTGATCATCGATGCCCTGCCCGCCTTCCTCGTGCTGCGCGCCGAGGAGCCGTCCCAGCGCGCCGCGCGCAGC
The DNA here is from genome assembly GCF_057180225.1 of Pseudomonas sp. BB438. Classification (NCBI taxonomy): domain Bacteria; kingdom Pseudomonadati; phylum Pseudomonadota; class Gammaproteobacteria; order Pseudomonadales; family Pseudomonadaceae; genus Pseudomonas; species Pseudomonas sp. BB438. Next base: position 2,613,449 of record NZ_CM170001.1, on the reverse strand, counting down.
CTGTTCGAGCTGATCCTCGAGGAGTGCCGGCGGCAGCCCGCACCGTCCCAGCAGATGCTCGAACGCCTGAGTCACCTGCTGTTCCTCTACGTCCTGCGCCAGCAGGTCGTGGCCAACCCATCCCTCGGCGGGCTGGTCGCCCTTGCCCGCCAGCCGCAGTTCGCCGGCCTGCTGGAGCAGATGATCCAGCAGCCGCAACTGCCCTGGACCCTGGAAGACATGGCGGCCTGCGCCGGGCTGTCGCGCTCGGCCTTCTTCAAGCGCTTCAACGAGACCTGCGGGCAGTCGCCCGGCCAGGTGCTGCTGGCCCTGCGCATGGGCCAGGCGTGTCGACTGCTGAGAGCCGACCAGAGCGTGGCGGAAGTCGCCGCGGCGATTGGCTACCAGTCCATCGCCGCCTTCACCCGCGCCTTCCACAAGGCGACCGGGCAGCAGCCGGGCGCCTTCCGCCGCGCGGCGAACTAGGCCGCCCGGCGCCGGGCATAACCTTATGCCCGAATGATCTGCAAGATTTCCACGCGTCGCGCCACAGATACGTCAGCGGACCTCTGTCCGAGCCCTCTGAACTGTCTGGAGCTTTCATGCCACCTGCCCCGCTTGCCGATGCCCTGCCGACACCCGACTGGGCCCCACTGCGCGCCGCCCTGGAACGCGACCGCCTGGGATCAGGCGAATGGCCCACCTGGCTGCTGCTGGTCGGCGTCCAGGCCGGCTGGTTCGCGCTGCTGCTGGCCAGCCCCTGGCTCGGCGTGTGGCCGACCACGGCGCTGCTGGTTCCCCTGGTGGCGCTGTGGATGTCGCTGCAGCACGAGCTGATGCATGGCCACCCGACGCGCCTGCCCCACCTGAATGCCCTGCTGGGCTTCATGCCCTACGCGCTCTGGTACCCCTACCCGCTGTACCGCGACAGCCACCTGGCGCACCACCGCGACGAGCACCTGACCCTGCCGGGCGTCGACCCGGAAAGCCGCTACATCGGCCACGCCGGCTGGCAGCGGTTGCCCGCGCCGGCGCGCGTGCTGCGCTGGGTGGACAAGACGCTGCTGGGGCGGCTGCTGATCGGCGCGCCCATCGCCCTCTGCGGCCTCGCCGTCGAAGAAGGCCGTCGCCTGCGGCGTGGCGATCGCCAGGCGTGGCGGATGTGGTCGATCCACGGGGCATTGTGCGCGGCGCTGCTGGTCTTCGTGGCGCACTTCAGCGCGCTCTCGGCGCTGCACTATATCGCCTGGGTCAGCGTGCCGGCGCTGGCCCTGGGCATGCTGCGCTCCTTCTACGAGCACCGCCCCGCCGCCGCGCCGGAGCAACGCAGCGTGCTCAACGAAGCGGGCTGGCCGTGGCGCTGGCTGTTCCTCAACCTCAACCTGCACCTGGTCCACCACGACCTGCCCTGGGCGCCCTGGTATCGCCTGCCGCAGCTGTACCTCGCGCACCGCGACTACTGGCTGCAACGCAGTGGCGGCTTCCTCGTGCGCGGCTACGGTGAACTGATCCGCCGCCACGCCGTGCGGCCGGTGGACAGCCCCCGCCACCCCTTTGCCGCCACGGAGCCGAGCGCATGACCCGGGCCCTGGCCGAACTGCCGATGTACACGGCGCCGGACGTCGTCCGCGAGGCCAGCGACGCCTGGATCGCGCGCACCCTGGCGCTGCTTGGCGTGCACCGCGAGCCGTGGCAGGGCAACGACCTGCATGCGCTGTTCCTGGCCCCGCAACTGCTCCTCACGCAGACCTGCGGCTATCCCCTGATGACCGCACTGCGCGGCCGGGTGCGGCTGGTCGGCCGGCCGGACTTCGACCTGCCGCACAGCGCCGGCGGTGAGCATTGCAGCCTGCTGCTGGTGCGCGAAGACGACCCGCGCCACCACCTCGACACCCTGCGCGGCTGCCGCGGCGCGGCCAACAACCCCGACTCCAACACCGGCATGAACCTGCTGCGCCACGCCCTGGCCCCCTGGCAGCGCGGCAGCCGCTACTTCGGCGAACTGCACTGGAGCGGCAGCCATCGCCAGAGCCTGGCGTGGCTGCGCGAAGGCCGCGTCGACCTGGTCGCGATCGACAGCGTCACCTTCGCCTATCTGGCCCTGCATTCGCCCGGCGAAACCAGCGGCGTCCGCCTGCTGCAACGCAGCGCGCCGAGCCCTGCCCTGCCCTACATCACCGGCGCCGGCGAGGCGCAGGCGAGGGAGATCCGCGAGGCCCTGAACCTGGCCCTGGAGCAGCAGCCCGAAGTGCGCGCCGCGCTGCGCATTCGCCGCGTCCTGCCGGCTGCCGAGGCGGACTACGAGGTGCTGCTGGACTACGAGCGCGAGGCGGCCGAGCGGGGCCTGGCGGCGCTGCATCCCGGCCAGTGAAGGCCCCTGCGCAGCTCCGTATTTTGGTTATAAATATCTATTACAAAGCTATTTTTAAAGAATAAGACGCCTTGCTAGGATGCCTCCACCGGAACACCGGACTCCCCCGCATCACTCACGTTTCTGGAGCCGTCATGTCCGGTGCTGACAATTCCCATGGCCAGTATGTTGGCCTGCTGTTCCGCCAGCATTACGACTGGCTGCAAGGTCGCCTGCGCCGGCACCTGGAGTCCGGCGCCAGCGCCGAGGACCTGGCGGCGGAAACCTTCGTCCAGTTGCTGGCAAGCCCCGTGCTGGCGCCGATCCGCGAGCCCCGCGCACTGCTCACCACCATCGCCCGCCGCCTGCTGTTCCAGCTCTGGCGGCGCCGCGACCTGGAGCGCGCCTACCTGCAGAGTCTCGACCCCGAGGCCGCCGACGAGCGTTCGCCGGAGCAGATCGCCGAACTGCTGGAGGCGCTGCAACGCATCGACCAGTTGCTCGACGGCCTGCCGGCCAAGGTCAAGGCGACCTTCCTGCTGTCGCAGATCGACGGCCTGACCTACCCGGAAATCGCCCGCACCCTGGGCATCTCCCAGCGCTCGGTGAGCGACTACATGACCCGGGCCCTGCAACGCTGCCTCAAGGCGAGCCTGTCATGAGCCCGGAAGAACACCAGGCCCTGCTGATCGAGCAGGCCACCCGCTGGCTGGTGCTGCTGCGCTCGGGCCAGGCCAGCCGCGAAGACTGGGAAGCCTTCAGCGCCTGGCGCGAACGCGACCCGCGTCACCAGCAGCTCTGCGAACGGCTGGAGCAGACCCTCGGCGCCTTCCGCGTGGCCCAGGCCCAGGGGGTGCGCGGCGAGCAATTGCAGCGCACCCTCAGCGCCGCCGGGGCCAGCCGCCGGCGTCTGCTGCGCGGCGCGCTGGTCGGCGCGGGCGTCATGCTCGGCGCCGGGCTGCTCGCGCAACGGCAACTGCCCCTGGACGAGCTGAGCGCCGACCTGCACACCGCCACCGGCCGGCGCCAGCGCGTCAGCCTCGACGACGGCAGCGAGCTGGTGCTCAACGCGCGCAGCGCCGTGGACATCGACTTCACCGGCCAGCGCCGCGTGCTGCACTTGCGGCGCGGGGAAATCCAGCTGCGGGTGGCCGGCGACCGCCGTCCGATGCTGGTCACCAGCTCATTCGGCGAGGTGCTCAGCCAGGGCGGCCGGCTGCAGATGCGCCTCGGCGAAGAGCGCTGCACCGCCCTGGCGCTGGACGGCGCGCTGGACCTGGCCACCCAGGCCGGCGAGCGCCTGCAACTGCCGCGTCGCCAGCAGGTGAGTTTCGACCGCTATGCCTTCGCCCGGCCAACGCCCCTGCTGGGTGGCGAAGGCGCCTGGGTGGACGGCCTGCTGGAGGTGCGCAACCAGCCCCTGGCGGAGGTACTCGACGCCCTGCGCGCCTACCGCAGCGGCGTACTGCGCGTCGATCCGGCGGTGGCCGGGCTGCGCGTCAGCGGGCTGTTCCGCCTGGACGACAGCGACCAGGCGCTGGACGCCCTCGCCCGCACCCTGCCGATTCGCGTCGCGCGGCGCACGGACCTGTGGGTGAGCGTCGGCCCGGCCTGACGTCGCGCGCGCTGCCGGTGCGGTTCTAACGACATAACCAATCGATCTGCAAGGTTCCCGCGGGCCGTTGCACAGAGATGACGTAAGCGCCGCCCTTTGCGGCGCATCCTCTGGGGGAGTCATGTCGCGTCATTCCATTTTCACTCGCAAGGCCGGGGCCTTCGCCCTGGGTTCGCTCGCCGCCCTGTTCCTCGGCTCGGCGTTGGCCGCCGAGCCGTCGCAGGCCTACCACATCGCCGCCGGGCCGCTGGACGAGGTGCTGCTGTCGATCAGCCGGCAGAGCGGCCAGGTGATTTCCTTCACCCCGGACGTGGGCCGCTATTCCTCGGCGGCGGTCGATGGCACCTACTCCGCGCAACAGGCGGTGGACGCGGCGCTGCGCGGCACCGGCCTGCAGCTGCAGGTCAGCGAGGACGGCGCCTTCGTCGTTCGCAAGGCGGCGGGCGGCGCTCAACAGGCCAGCGGCGCGGCGGCGCAATCGGCTGTGCCGACGCTGGACCGCGTGGTCGCTATCGGCACCCGTCGCCACGACGCCACCGCGCTGACCAGCAGCGCGCCGGTGGACGTGATCGACGCCAGCGAGCTGGTGCAGACCGGCGCCACCAGTCTCAACCAGGCGCTGTTCCAGTTGCTGCCCTCGTTCAACTTCCCGCAGAACCAGAGCGCCACCCGCGGCCAGGACCCCAAGGGCGCGTCGCTGCGCGGGCTGTCGCCGGACCAGACCCTGGTGCTGGTCAACGGCAAGCGCCGGCACGCCTCGGCGGTGGTGAACATCTCCGGCGGCGTGCCCTTCATCGGCGCACAATCGGTGGACCTGGACATGATCCCCATCAGCGCCATCGACCACGTCGAAGTGCTGCGCGACGGCGCGTCGGCCCAGTACGGTTCCGACGCCATCGCCGGAGTCATCAACATCGTCCTGAAGGAGCGCGACAGTGGCGGCCAGGCCACCGCGCAACTGGGCAAGTACAGCCAGGGCGACGGCTTCGGCAAGTCCGCCGACGGCTGGTACGGCCTGGCGCTGCCCGGGGACGGCTTCCTCACCCTGAGCTTCAACGGGCTGAACAACAAGCCCGACGACATCGGCGAGACGTACTACGCCGACGGCCAGCGGCAGGACCCGCGCTGGGGCGGCGCGAGCCGGGAGAAGTTCAACCTGGCGGCCAACGGCGAGGTGGGCCTGAGCGACGCCTGGCGCCTCTACAGCTTCGGCACCTTCGGCCGCGACACCTCGTACAACAACACGCCGCCGCTGCTCGCCAGCAGTCCCAACAACGTGCCGGAGATCTACCCCAACGGCACCATCCCGCAGTACCGCTATCACTACGAGGACGCCTCGCTGACCCTCGGCTCGCGCTACGACGACGAAGCCCTCGGGCGCTTCGACCTGTCCGCCACCTATGGCCGCGACCGGCACACCGAGCGCGCCTCGGACACCGTCAACCCGAGCTACGGCGTGGCCAGCCCGACCAGCTTCGACGTCGCCACGCTGACCAACGAGCAGACCAACCTCAACTTCGACTACAGCCGCGACGTCCCCGTCGACTGGGCGTTCAAGCCGCTGACCCTGTCCGCCGGCCTGGCCTGGCGCGACGAGCGCTATCGCCTGGAGGACGGCGACTTCGCCTCGTACTCCTTCGGCGGCATCGATGGCGTGCAGGTCGGCGCAGTGCAGGCATCGGGGCTGACCCCGGACGATGCCGCCACCTATACCCGCCAGGTCCGTGGCCTTTACCTGGGCCTGGAGAACCAGCTGACCGAGCGTTTCCAGTTCGGCCTCGCCGCCCGTACCGAGCATTACTCGGACTTCGGCGACACCACCACCGGCAAGCTCTCCGCGCGCTACGAACTGACCCCGCAACTGGGCCTGCGCGCGACCATCAACAACGCCTACCGCGCGCCCACCCTCGGGCAGATCGGTACCTCCTGGACCACCACCACCAACGTCGGCGCCGACGGCAACCCGGTGCTGACCCGCATGCTGCCCGTCGACAACCCGGCGGCGCGCGCCCTCGGCGCACAGCCACTCAAGCCGGAGAAATCCGACAACTACTCCCTGGGCGTGGTATGGCGGCCCAGCGAGCAGGCGTCGCTGACCGTGGACGCCTACCAGATCGATATCCGCGACCGCATCCTCTACAGCGGCGGCATCTTCGGCCCCGAGGCCGAGCGCATCCTCACCGAGGCGGGCTACGGCCAGTACAGCTGGGCGCAGTTCATGACCAACGCCGCCGACACCCGCACCCGCGGCGTGGACGTGGTCGGCAAGTACAACCTGGAGCTGGGCGGCTACGGCAACCTGGCGCTCTCCGCCGGCTACACCAAGACCCGCACGCGGGTGCAGAAGATCCACGAGAACCCCAACGGCTTCGTCACCGTCACCCGCGAATCCGAGGGCTACCTGGAACACGGCTACCCCGAGGACAAGCTGGTGCTGGGCGCCGTGCACAGCGTCGGCCCCTGGACCTTCAGCCTCTACGAGACCCGCTTCGGCCGCTACCGCAAGTACGCCGCCGACGCCAGCGCGTCGCAGTACGACCAGACCTTTTCCGCGCAGTGGGTCACCGACCTCGATCTGAACTACGCGTTCAACCGCAGCCTGAAGGTCTCGGTAGGCGCCAACAATCTCTTCGACAGCCGCCCGGACAAGTACAACGACCAGCTGCGCCAGACCCCGGCGCAGCAGTACAGCTACCTGTCGCCAGCCGCGCCGGAAGGCACCTTCTACTACACCAAGCTCACCTACGACTTCTGATCGCAACGGGCGTGCCCTGGCACGCCCGCACCTTCACCTGCCACGAGGAAACCCTGCATGCAATCGTTCAAACGCTGGTTCGGCGGCGCCGCCCTCGCCCTCGGCCTGCTGGCCGCCGGGGCCCAGGCCGCCGACGAGAGAGCCCCCATTCATTTCGGCGAGCTCACCTGGGAAAGCGGCAGCCTGATCACCGAGGTGCTGCGCGTGCTGGTGGAACAGGGCTACGGCTACCCCACCGACACCCTGCCCGGCAGCACCGTCAGCCTGGAAGCGGCCCTGGCGCGCAACGACGTCCAGGTCATCGGTGAGGAATGGGCCGGGCGCAGCCCCGCCTGGGTCAAGGCGCAGGCCGAAGGCAAGGTGTTCGGCCTGGGCGACACGGTGAAGCACGCCGACGAAGGCTGGTGGGTACCCGAGTACGTGATCAAGGGCGACACCGCGCGCGGCATCGCGCCCCTGGCGCCGGACCTGCGTTCGGTGGCCGACCTGCCGCGCTACCACGAGGTATTTCGCGACCCGGAATCGCCGGACAAGGGCCGCTTCCTCAACAGCCCCACCGGCTGGACCTCGGAAATCGTCAACTCGCAGAAGCTCAAGGCCTACGGCCTGACGGACAGCTTCACGAACTTCCGCACCGGCTCTGGCGCGGCGCTGGACGCCGAGATCGCCTCGTCGATCCGCCGTGGCAAGCCGGTGCTGTTCTACTACTGGTCGCCCACCCCGCTGATGGGCCGCTACAAGCTGGTGCGCCTGGAAGAGCCGCCGTTCGACGCCGAGGCCTGGAAGACCCTGAGCGACGCGAAGAATCCCAATCCGCGCGGCACCCGTTCAATGCCGGCGCGGCTGTCGGTGGGCGTCTCGGCCGCCTTCCACCGGGACTACCCGGAGCTGGTCGCGGTGTTCGAGAAGGTCGACTTCCCCATCGGCCTGCTCAACGCTTCCCTGGCGAAGATGAGCGAGACGCGCCAGCCGCCGCGCGAAGCCGCCCGTGAATTCCTCCGGGCCAACCCGCAGGTCTGGCACCCCTGGGTCAGCGACGAGGTGCGCGGCAAGGTCGAGGCCGCGTTGTGAGTTCGAGCTTTCCCCAGGGGCTGCATCACTCCATCGCCGCGCCGGTGAACCAGTGGGTGGACAGCCTGGTGTTGAACTACGGCGACCAGTTGCGGCAGCTCTCCGACAGCTTGCTGCAACTGGTCACGCTGCTGGAGAACCTGCTGCGCCTGCCGCCCTGGTGGTTGCTGCTGACGCTGCTCGGGCTGCTCGCCTGGCACGCCGGGCGCAGCTGGAAGCGCGCCCTGCTGCTGGTGGCGCTGCTGTTCCTGATCGGCGTGGTCGGACTCTGGGACAAGCTGTTGCAGACTTGCGCCCTGGTGCTGGTCGCCACCGGCCTGTGCGTGCTCATCGGCGTGCCGCTCGGCGTGCTGCTGGCGTACCGGCCCCTCGCCCGCCGCGTGCTGATGCCGCTGCTGGACGTCATGCAGACGCTGCCCAGCTTCGTCTACCTGATCCCGGTGCTGATGCTTTTCGGCCTGGGCAAGGTGCCGGCGATCTTCGCCACGCTGATCTACGCCCTGCCGCCGCTGGTCCGCCTCACCGACCTGGGCCTGCGCCAGGTCGACCCGTCGGTGCGCGAAGCCGCGCGCTGCCTGGGTGCCAACCGCTGGCAGCGGCTGCGCCACGTGGAGCTGCCGCTGGCGCTGCCGAGCCTGATGGCCGGGCTGAACCAGACAGTGATGATGGCGCTGTCCATGGTGGTGGTGGCCTCGATGATCGGCGCACGGGGTCTTGGTGAGGATGTGCTGGTGGGCATCCAGACCCTGGATGTCGGCCGCGGCGTGGAAGCGGGCCTGGCGATCGTCGCGCTGGCCGTGGTGATCGACCGGGTGACGCAGGGGTACGGACGGGCGGCCCGCTAGCGGGCCACGGGAAGGATTCCTCCGGCAGTCGTCACGCGGGACTGCCGGAGGATGGCCAGATCAAAGGCTCGGTCAAAAGTGAGGTCAGTTGCTCGCCACGTCCGGCTGCCACACCGGCACCGCGCGGGCATCCACCGGCTTGGGCAGCAGGCCCTGCGCGTAGAAGGCATCGGCGATGCGCTGCTGCTCATCAAGGCCATCGGCGCGTACCGGCTGTACATCGTAGCTGCGGCGGGCGTTGGCCTGCTCGACAGTGGCGACGTCGAGGTTGCCCCACAGCGGGCCGAGTACCTTCGCGGCGTCGGTCGGGTGCTCCTTCACCCAGCGGCCGGTCTTCTGCAATTCGGCGAAGACCTGCTTGAGCACGTCAGGGTGAGCCTTGGCGTAGGCGGTGGACGCCAGGTAGTAACGCTGGTAGCTGGCCAGGCCCTGGCCGTCGGCGAGCACGCGGGCATTCTGTTGGCGCTGGGCGCTGGCAACATACGGGTCCCAGGTCACCCAGGCATCGATCTTGTGGTTCTCGAAAGCGGCGCGGCCGTCGGCGGGGGTCAGGTACGCCGGCTGGATATCGGCGAACTTCAGCCCGGCCTTCTGCAACGCGGCAATCAGCAGATAATGGCTGCCCGCGGCCTTGGTCACGGCCACACGCTTGCCCTTGAGGTCGGCCAGCGACTTGAGCGGTGAGTCCTGCGGTACCAGGATCGATTGCGCGGTGGGCGACGGGGTTTCACGGGCGAAGTAAGTCAGTTGCGCGCCGGCGGCCTGGGCAAATACCGGGACGGTGTCGGCGACGTCGGCGGACAGGTCGACGTTGCCCACGTTGAGCGACTCGAGCAGCGGCAGTCCGCTGGGGAACTCGTGCCAGGTGACCTTGATGCCCTGCTTGGCCAGCTCACGATCCAGGCTGCCCTGCGCCTTGACGATGGTGAGCAGCGTGGAGGACTTCTGGAAGCCGATACGCAGGGTCTCTTCGGCGTGCGCGCTCAAGGCACCGAGCAGGGCGACCGAGGCGCTCAGGCCAACGGCGAAACGGCGCAGGAACAGGGGGCGGGACATGGATACGGCTCCTCGGATACGGGGTGGCCGCTCGCTGAGCGAGGACGGACCACAGGACAGGTCAGGTAAGGCGGGATGACTCCGGCGGTCCGGTCGACTGAGATTACAGATATAAAAAACAACGAATAAATAATTTATGGTTCTTAACTAATACCGCCGTCGGCAGCGCGCCGGCCAGCACACCACCCGCGGCAGAAGGGCCATGCCTCTGCGCGCGGGTCGCTTATGAGGAGTGAACCTGCCCCTCAGTGGAAGGAACCGACGAACGAGGTGTCGATCACGCTGGAGGTATCGAAGGCCTTGGGCAGCGCCCCGGTCTGCAGGAGGAAGTCGGCGGTGCCCTGGTAATCGGCGGCCGCCTGCGGGTCCACCGGGCCGACGCTCATCGCCGCCTGGCCGATCCAGTGACGCGAGACGGACTGGTCGAGGTTGGCCTTCTTCGCCCAGATATCGGCGTATTGCTCCTTGTGCGCCTCGACCCAGGTGCGAGCCTTCTGCAGGCGGCCGAGGAAGTCGGCGATCTGCGCGCGCTTGGGATCGATGGAGCCGGCGTTGGCGGCGATGCTCGACAACCCGGGCATCAGGTCGCGGGCGGTGAGGATCGGGCGTGCGCCAGAGAACACGATCTGCTGCGAGATGTACGGTTCCCATACCGGGAAGGCGTCGATACTGCCGCGCGGAAGTGCGGCGGCGGCATCGATGGGCATCAGCTTGACGAACTCCACGTAGTCACTGGGCAGGCCGGCCTTTTCCAGGGCGCGCAGGGTCAATTGCTGGCTCCATGCGCCGGGCCAGTAGGCGACTTTCTTGCCCTTGAGGTCGGCGATGGTCTTCACCGGCGAGTCCTTGGGCACCAGCAGCGCGATGGTATCGGGGTTCTGCCGCGAGATGCCGATCAGCTTCACTGGCGCCCCCTTGGCCGCCAGGAAGATGAAGCCCGAGTCACCGAGAAAACCCAGGTCCAGCGCACCGGCCTGCAGGCCCTCGGCCACCGGCGCGGCGGACTGGAAGTGCTTCCAGTCGACGGTGTAGGGCGCGCCTTCGAGCACTCCGGACGCTTCCATCGAGGCGCGCACGTTGTAGTAGTTCTGGTCGCCCACCCGCAGGGTCGGCAGGTCGGCGGCCTGGACCAGCGGCGCCCCCAGGATCAGCGCGGCGAACGTGGCGCGCAGGCGTTGCTTCAGGTTCATCGAAAGGCTCCTCAGCCGGCGCGCCGCAGTTGCGGCAGGCGGGCGATCTGTTCATGGATGGCGGGAATCAGGCCCTGGCCGTAGCGCACGGCATCGCCGAGCGGGTCGAAGCCACGGATCAGGAAGGTGGAAACGCCCAGGCGGTAGTACTCGCCCAGCGCCGCGGCGACCTGTTCGGGCGTGCCGACCAGGGCGGTGGAGTTCCAGCGTGCGCCGGTGAGGCGGGCCACGCCGGTCCACAGGCGGGTGTCGAGTACGTCGCCCTGCTGGGCCGCAGCCAACAGGCGTTGCGATCCGACGTTCTCCGGTTTGTGGTCGTTCAGTGGCAGACCCAGCCGTGCGCGGTTCTCGCGTACCTGTTCGAGTATCTCCTCAGCGCGCTTCCAGGCAGCCTCTTCGGTGTCCGCGACGATGGGGCGGAAGGACACCGAGAAGCGCGGATCGCGTCCTTGCGCCTGGGCGGCAGCACGCACGCGACGGATGTGGCCGTCAACGGCCGCCAGCGGTTCCCCCCAGAGCATGTAGGTGTCGGCATGCCGCGCGGCGACCTCAATGGCGGCCTCCGAGGAGCCGCTGAAGTAGATCGGTATATGCGGCGCCTGCCGAGGCCGCACGGCCGGCGAAGCCCCCTGGAAGCGGTAGAACTCGCCGCTGAAATCCACCGGCGCCTCGGCGGTCCAGATCTGCCGCAGCGCCTGCAGGTATTCGTCGGTGCGGGCGTAGCGGCGGTCGTGGTCCAGGTAGTCACCGTCGCGCGCCAGGTCTTCATCGTTACCACCGCTGACCACATTGAGAGCCAGGCGGCCATCGCTGAACTGGTCCAGGGTGGCAAGCTGGCGGGCGGCCAGCGGCGGCGCGATCACGCCCGGTCGGTAGGCCAGGAGGATGCCGAGCCGGCGCGTGGCCGCTGCGACGAACGAGCTGACCACCGCTCCCTCGGCGGCATTGCTGAAGTAGCCGACCAGCACACGGTCAAAGCCGGCGTCCTCATGGGCCTGGGCGAAACGCCGGACGAACCCGGCATCCACCGCATCCCCCAATGGCTGATCCACCTCGGAACTCGGGGTGGCGGTGATCATGCCGAGAATTTCCACGCTCACTGTGTTGCCCTCGCCTGCGCCGCTGCCTGAGGCTGGCGGCTTCCGTTATAAGAAAAACGCTTTGCTTGGCGTTGTTCTTAGAAGCTATAGGCAAGTTATTAATGATGGAAATTCATTTTTGTCATATCCTAATATGCCAAATACGCATATTCAGGATTGACCCTGTTGCGCAGCCCGCTTTCTCGTTCCCCACGAGAAGCGCCACGCCAAAGCGGCGCCCTGCCGGATCAGTCCGCTGAAATGTCCAACCCCTGAGCCACCGATGCGCCGAACAGCTGTGCCGGCGTCTCCAGATTGCCTAATAGCTGGGGGCGCACCAGCCAGAGCTGGATCAGCGGTCGGAAGTCCTCCAGCTCCAGCACCCGCAGTTGCTCGCGGTACCGGCTGCGGGCGAGCGCGGGCGCCGGCACCAGGCCCAGCCCGCGGCCTTGCGCCACCAACCCGAGCTGCAGTTCGCTGCCAAAGGTTTCCAGGTTCAGGTGCAGCCCCAGCCCCTGGTCGGCCAGAGCGCGCTGCAAGCCGGCGCGAAAGCCGCATCCGTCCGGGTTGAGCACCCAACCATGCTGGTAGCAATCGAGCAGGCGCCGGGCCTGCACGTCGCTGTCCTTCGCAGCGACCACGCAAAGCTCGACGCGGCCCAACGGCGTCGCGCCGAAGTCATCGGGGAACACCTTGCTCGGCGGGAACAGCACGACAGCCGCATCCAGCTCAGCATTTTCCAGCCGCGCCAGCAGGTGGCTGCCCCAGCCACTGCTCACTTGAGCACGCAGTTCGGGGTACTCGTCCGCCAGACGTCGCAGGGCCTCGAGCAGGACCACGTCGCCAATGCTCTGCGGCACGCCCAGACGCAGGACGCCACTGGGCGGTGTGTCGCTGGCGACCAGCTCACGCAGGCCGTCCACCTCGCGCAGCACCCGCAGGCACTGTTCGAATACGCGGCGCCCGGCAGCGGTGGGCTTGAGCGGCTTGGTGTTGCGGTCGAGCAGTTCCACCCCGAGGGACTCCTCCAGGCTCTGCACCCGGCGGGTGATGGCCGACTGAGTCAGCCCAAGGCTGTCAGCGGCCTGGCTGAGGGAAGCGTTGCGGATCACCGCGACGAAGGCATCGATGTCGTCGAACTTCATGGGCTGGGCACCAATTGCATTTCTTGCATATTAGCTTAGATTCAAAATGCATTTCAGGAATAAAAAAGCGTTTGCTACCGTAACGCCGTAACCCTCAGGAGTGAATCCCCCGCATGTCAGCTCCCTTGCGTCTCGATCGCCTGCGCCAGTTCATCGGCGACCTCGCGGCCCTCATCGACTCCCATTCCAACGAAGCCACGCTGCTCGCCCAGGCGACTCCGCTGCTGGCCGAGCTGGTGCGCCACGACGACTGGCTGCCCGAGGACTATGCCCGTCCCGATCCACAGCGTTACCAGCAGTACCTATTGCATGCCGACTCGCAGCAACGCTTCTCGGTCGTCAGCTTCGTCTGGGGTCCGGGTCAGCGCACTCCCGTGCACGACCACCGCGTCTGGGGCCTGATCGGCATGTTGCGCGGCGCCGAATACTCGCAACCATTCGCCTTCGCTGCCGATGGCAGCTTGCAGGCCAACGGTGAACCCCACCGCCTGGAGCCCGGTGAAGTGGAAGCGGTGTCCCCACGCATCGGCGATATCCACCAGGTGAGCAACGCCTTCACCGACCAGCCCTCCATCAGCATCCACGTCTACGGCGCCAACATCGGCGCCGTTCGGCGTGCCGTTTTCAGTGCCGAAGGCGAAGAGAAGCCCTTCATCTCCGGCTATTCCAACAGCCAGTTGCCCAACATCTGGGACCTGTCGAAAGAGAACCCCGCATGAGTCAGATCACCCAACGCTCCTTCCACGACATCCGCACGGCCCTCCTCGCTCGACAGGAGCTGGCGCTGCTCGATGTGCGCGAGGAGGATCCCTTCGCGCAGGCGCACCCGCTGTTCGCCGCCAACATCCCGCTGTCGAAGCTCGAGCTGGAGATCCATGCCCGCGTGCCGCGGCGCGAGACACCGGTCACCGTCTACGACGACGGCGAAGGCCTGGCCGAAATAGCCGCGCAAAGGCTGCTAGCCCTGGGCTACAGCGACGTCGCGCTGCTCGAAGGCGGCCTGGCCGGCTGGCGCAGTGCCGGTGGCGAGTTGTTCAAGGACGTCAACGTACCGAGCAAATCCTTCGGGGAACTGGTCGAAGCCGAACGTCACACGCCGTCCCTGGCCGCCGAGGACGTGCAGGCGCTGTTGGAGGCCAAGGCCGACGTGGTGGTGCTGGACGCCCGCCGCTTCGACGAATACCAGACCATGAGCATTCCCAGCGGTGTCAGCGTACCCGGCGCCGAACTGGTGCTGCGCGTCGCCGAGCTGGCGCCGGACCCCGCTACCCGCGTCATCGTCAACTGCGCCGGGCGCACCCGCAGCATCATCGGCACCCAGTCGCTGGTGAACGCCGGCATTCCCAACCCGGTCTCGGCGCTGCGCAACGGCACCATCGGCTGGACGCTGGCCGGGCAACAACTGGAGCACGGCCAGGCGCGACGTTTCGCCGAAGTGTCCGCCGCCACTCGCCAGTCCGCCGCCCAGCGCGCTCGCGCCGTGGCCGATCGCGCGGAGGTCGCACGCATCGACCTCGACGGCCTGCGCCAGTGGCAAGCCGAAGGTGCACGCACCACGTATCTGTTCGACGTACGCACGCCGGAGGAATACGAAGCCGGTCACCTGCCGGGGTCGCGTTCCACGCCCGGTGGCCAGCTGGTGCAGGAAACCGACCACGTCGCCAGTGTGCGCGGCGCACGCCTGGTGCTGGTGGACGACGACGGTGTGCGCGCCAACATGAGTGCCTCCTGGCTGGCGCAGATGGGCTGGCAGGTGGCCGTGCTGGACGGCCTGGTCGCCGCCGATTTCAGTGAGAACGGCGCCTGGACCGCCCCGCTGCCGCCGACGCCGCAGGCCGAGACCATCACCCCGCAGACCCTGGCCGACTGGCTGCGTGCCCCGGGTACCGCCGTGCTCGACTTCACCGCCAGCGCCAACTACGTGAAGCGCCACATCCCCGGTGCCGCCTGGGCGCTGCGCAGCCAGCTGCGCCAGGCGCTGGCCGGGCTCGGTGACGCCGACCGCTACGTACTCACCTGCGGCACCAGCCTGCTGGCACGCTTCGCCGTGGCGGACGCAGCGTCGCTGACCGACAAGCCGGTGTTCCTGCTCGATGGCGGCACCAGCGCCTGGGTCGCCGCCGGCCTGCCGACCGAAGACGGCGAAACCCGGCTGGCTGCTCCCCGCATCGATCGCTACCGCCGCCCCTACGAGGGCACCGACAACCCGCGCGAAGCCATGCAGGGCTACCTGGACTGGGAATTCGGGCTGGTGGAACAACTGGGCCGCGACGGCACCCACGGCTTCTTCGTGATCTGATCCAAGCACGCTCGGCTGCCTTTTCTCGGGCAGCCGAGCACTACTCAGGACATGCCGACAGACAGGCTGCCGGCAGCATCATCGACAGGGAAAATCACATGTTCGAAGGCAAGACCCTGGTGATTATCGGCGGTACCTCTGGCATCGGTCTGCGCGCCGCGCGACTGGCCGTGCAACGGGGGGCGCACGTCATCCTCGGCGGACGTGACAAGGCACGCTTGGCCAGCGTGGTGGAGAGCCTTGGCGACAGCGCCGAAGGCTATCCGGTGGACAACACCGACCGCACCTCGCTGCGTGATTTCTTCGCCCGCCTCGACCGCGTCGATGGCCTGTTCACGCCGGCGGCCAGCTACCAGGTCGCCAGCTTCACCGAGCAGGACGAGGAGAAAGTACGCAGCGCCTTCGAGCGCAAGTTCTGGCCGCAGTACTGGACGGTGCAGGCCGCCCTCCCCGTTCTCGCGCCTGAGGCCGGCATCGTGCTGGTCGGCGGGGCCGCCGGAGCACGTCCTGTACCGGGCGCAGCGTCCTATGCAGCCTGCAAC
This sequence comes from Pseudomonas sp. BB438, assembly GCF_057180225.1. Taxonomy (NCBI): domain Bacteria; kingdom Pseudomonadati; phylum Pseudomonadota; class Gammaproteobacteria; order Pseudomonadales; family Pseudomonadaceae; genus Pseudomonas; species Pseudomonas sp. BB438. Next base: position 2,597,523 of record NZ_CM170001.1, on the reverse strand, counting down.
AGCGCCATCGAAGGCCTTGCGCGGGCGCTGGCGGTCGACCTCGCTCCGCGGCGGGTCAATGTCATCGCTCCCGGAACGCTGGACGGTGAACTGTGGCAGAGCCGCGACCCGCAACTGCGCGACAACGCCTTCTCCCACTACGCCCAATCCACCCTGCTCAAACGCGTCGGCACGGTCGAAGATGCTGCCGATGCAGCGCTGTTCCTGCTGAGCAACCCCTACATGACTGGCGCCACACTCTCGCCTGACGGCGGCTACACCTTACGCTGAGTGGCCAATAGCGGGTAATTCCGGGGCTGGGCGTGAGCCTCTCCATCTTCATTCATACCCGACCTCTAGACCCGAACTGCTCCGAGCAACACGGCTTCAAGACACCTCCAATTACCGGAGTCCAAGGGATTCCTGTCGATGGGCAGAATCGCCTGAACAATAAAAAAGCCGCCTTGTGGGCGGCTTTTTCGTGGATGGCGGTGTGTCAGGCCATCGCTTCCTGGGGTTTGCCCAGCAGGCGGTCGATGACCACCATCACGGCCAGCATGGCGACGGAGGGAATCAGCCAGGCGAGACCCTGTTCAGCCAGCGGCAGGTGTTCCATCCAGGTCGGCATCCAGGCATCGAGCTTGGCGCCCTTGAGCGCATCGATGATGCCGAAGACGAAGGACACCACCATCACCGGGGCGACGATGCGGGTCTGCGAACGCCACAGGCTGGCGCAGAAGCTCAGCGCCACCAGCACGATGCACGGCGGGTAGATGGCGGTCAGCACCGGGATCGAGAACTGGATGAGCTTGGTCAGGCCCAGGTTCGACACCAGCAGCGAGAAGCCCGCCAGGATGATCACCAGGCTGCGGTACGACAGCGGCAGGATGCGGCAGAAGTACTCGGCGCAGGCGCAGGTCAGGCCCACGGCGGTGACCAGGCAGGCCAGCGCGATCAGCACGGCGAGGAAGGTGCTGCCCAGCGAGCCGAAGGTGTGCTGCACGTAGGCGTGCAGCACGGCCGCGCCATTGGCTGCACCGGCGGCGATGTCGTGGCTGCCGGCCCCCAGGCGGAACAGGCTGATGTACACCAGCGCCAGGCCGACCCCGGCGATCAGGCCGGCGATGATGGCGTAGCGGGTGATCAGCCGCGGCGACTGCACGCCACGGGAACGGATCGCGTTGACGATGACGATGCCGAAGACCAGCGCGCCGAGGGTATCCATGGTCAGGTAGCCATTGACGAAGCCCTGGGAGAACGCGGCAGTCTGGTACGCCGGCTCAGCAACACCGATGGGACCGGCCGGCAGCATGAAGGCGGCGATGCCCAGCGCGGCCAGGGCAAGTATCTTCAGCGGCGCGAGGAAGCGGCCGACGGTATCGAGCAGCTTGCCCGGATACAGCGAGATCACCAGGACGATCAGGAAGTACACCAGGCTGTAGAGGAACAGCGGCAACGCGCCCTCTCCGGTCAGCGGTGCCAGCCCGACTTCGAAGGACACGGTGGCAGTACGCGGGGTGGCGAACAGCGGCCCGACCGACAGGTAGCAGACAGCCGCCAGCAGCCCGCCGGCGACCTTGCCGATCGGGTGGCTCAGGGTGTCCATTGCGCCACCGACCTTGGCCAGCGCCACGACGGTGATCACCGGCAGGCCGACCGCAGTGATCAGGAAGCCCAGCGCCGCCATCCACACCTGCGGACCGGACTGCAGACCCACGATCGGCGGGAAGATGATGTTGCCCGCGCCGACGAACAGCGCAAAGGTCAGAAAACCAAGTGCCAGGATGTCCTGGCCTTTCAAGACGTTCATGAAGGGAAATACCACAGTGCTGAAACGGTTTCGTGGTCTCCCAAGACACGCTTACCGTACGGACGTGACGAAGCCGCATCGAACGGGACTGACCGGCTCACGCCTGCGCATCCAGTGATACTGCTGTCATCGGTACGGTGATTTGTTCTTGGAAGTCCGATAGCAGAGGTTTTCCAAGGGCTCGTGGCCCGTTTGCTCCTGCATTCTGGTTATCCCGTCATCCGTGACGGTCAGGAATCGCCGTCGCTTCCGGGTAGGAATGGACGGTGAGCGGGCCTTCCCTTGTGGGGAACGCGACGCTTCATATAGTTGCTAGCCTAACGATCTATTCCGATGAACTGCACTGACATACGTCAGATCGTCCGAGTAATGATCGGCGATGTCGCCTGAACGACACTTTGTAGACGCAGCCATAACGACAGAGGCCACCCGAAGGTGGCCTCTGTTGACAGACGGTTAAGACAGCGAAGCGCTTACTTGACCGGCCAGCCGGTCAGCTCGGCCAGGGCCTTGCCGATATCAGCCAGCGAACGCACGGTTTTCACGCCAGCGTCCTGCAGGGCGGCGAACTTCTCGTCCGCAGTGCCCTTGCCACCGGAGATGATGGCGCCTGCGTGGCCCATGCGCTTGCCGGGCGGTGCGGTCACACCTGCGATGTAGGACACCACCGGCTTGGTCACGTTGGCCTTGATGTAGGCAGCCGCTTCTTCTTCGGCCGAACCACCGATTTCGCCGATCATGACGATCGCTTCGGTTTTCGGGTCTTCCTGGAACAGCTTCAGGATGTCGATGAAGTTGGAACCCGGGATCGGGTCACCACCGATGCCCACGCAGGTGGACTGGCCGAAGCCGGCGTCAGTGGTCTGCTTCACGGCTTCGTAGGTCAGGGTGCCGGAACGCGACACGATGCCTACCTTGCCCGGCAGGTGGATGTGACCCGGCATGATGCCGATCTTGCACTCGCCGGGAGTGATCACGCCCGGGCAGTTCGGGCCGATCAGGCGTACGCCCAGCTCGTCGCACTTGACCTTGGCTTCCAGCATGTCGATGGTCGGAATGCCTTCGGTGATGCAGACGATCAGCTTGATGCCGCCGAAGGCCGCTTCCAGGATCGAGTCCTTGCAGAACGGAGCCGGAACGTAGATGACCGAAGCGTCAGCGCCGGTAGCTTCCACGGCTTCCTTGACGGTGTTGAACACCGGCAGGCCGAGGTGGGTGGTGCCGCCCTTGCCGGGAGTCACGCCGCCAACCATCTTGGTGCCGTAGGCGATGGCTTGTTCGGAGTGGAAGGTACCCTGCGAGCCGGTGAAGCCCTGGCAGATGACTTTGGTGTCTTTATTGATCAGGACGCTCATTACTTACCCTCCGCGGCCTTGACGACTTGCTGGGCAGCGTCGGTCAGGCTGGTCGCCGCGATGATGTTCAGACCGCTTTCGGCCAGGACCTTGGCGCCGAGGTCGGCGTTGTTGCCTTCCAGACGAACGACAACCGGGATTTTCACGCCGACTTCTTTCACGGCGCCGATGATGCCTTCGGCAATCATGTCGCAGCGAACGATGCCGCCGAAGATGTTCACCAGAACGGCAGCGACGTTGCTGTCGGACAGGATGATCTTGAACGCTTCGGTCACGCGCTCCTTGGTGGCACCGCCGCCAACGTCGAGGAAGTTGGCCGGCTTGCCGCCGTGCAGGTTGACGATGTCCATGGTGCCCATGGCCAGGCCGGCGCCGTTGACCATGCAGCCGATGTTGCCTTCCAGCGCGACGTAGTTCAGTTCCCACTTCTGCGCATGGGCTTCACGCGCGTCGTCCTGGGACGGGTCGTGCATGGCGCGCAGCTTGGGCTGACGGTACATGGCGTTGGAGTCGATGTTGATCTTGGCGTCCAGGCAGTGCAGGTTGCCGTCTTTCTTGATCACCAGCGGGTTCACTTCCAGCAGCGCCAGGTCGTAGTCCTGGAACAGCTTGGCCAGGCCAACGAAGATGTGGGTGAACTGCTTGATCTGATCGCCCTTCAGGCCCAGCTGGAAGGCCAGCTCGCGGCCCTGGAACGGCTGAGCGCCAACCAGCGGGTCGATGGTAGCCTTCAGAATCTTCTCAGGGGTCTCGTGCGCCACTTTCTCGATGTCCACGCCACCTTCGGTGGAGGCCATGAAGACGATGCGACGGCTGGAGCGGTCGACAACGGCGCCGAGGTACAGCTCCTTGTCGATGTCGGTGCAGGATTCCACCAGGATCTTGCTGACCGGCTGGCCATTGGCGTCAGTCTGGTAAGTCACCAGACGCTTGCCCAGCCAGTTGGCGGCGAACGCCTTGGCGTCCTCTTTGCTCTTGACCAGCTTCACACCGCCCGCTTTACCGCGGCCACCGGCGTGTACCTGGGCTTTAACGACCCACTCGGTACCACCGATTTTTTCACAGGCTTCTGCGGCCTCTTCGGGTGTGTCGACGGCGAAGCCCTTGGATACGGGCAGGCCGTACTCAGCGAACAGCTGCTTACCCTGATATTCGTGGAGATTCATGCTTGTCTACCGTTTTCGTCTTGGGTATTGCGCATTCGGCGCGGCGCTCGTGGCACCGCGCCACCTGTGACCGAGTCCCCCTCGGGGGAGAATCGATCCGGCGGGTCGAACGGCAGCCCCTCGCAAAAGACTGCCGCCCTCCCCGCCGTGGTCCCGTTCCTTAGCGTTTCTTGCGGTTGGCGATGTGGATGGCGTGGCCATTCACTGCCAAGGCCGCTTCGTGCAGCGCTTCGGACAGAGTCGGGTGGGAGAAGACCATCATGCCCAGGTCTTCGGCACTGGTGCCGAATTCCATGCCGATCGCGCCCTGCTGAACCAGCTCGGCGGCGCTCGGACCGATCACATGGACGCCCAGTACGCGGTCGGTCTTGGCATCGGCGATGACCTTGACCAGACCACCGGTGTCGTTGGCAGCCATGGCGCGGCCGCTGGCGGCGAACGGGAAGGTACCGACGTTGACTTCAACGCCTTCGCCCTTGAGCTGCTGCTCGGTCTTGCCGACCCATGCGATTTCCGGGTGGGTGTAGATCACCGACGGAATCAGGTCATAGTTCATCTGGGCCTTGTGGCCGGCGATGCGCTCGGCAACCATCACGCCCTCTTCCGAGGCCTTGTGCGCCAGCATGGCGCCGCGGACCACGTCACCGATGGCGTAGACGCCCGGAACGCTGGTCTTGCAGTGGTCGTCGACGTAGATGAAGCCACGCTCGTCCAGGGTCACGCCGCTGTCGGCAGCCAGCAGGTCGGTGGTCACCGGGCGACGGCCCACGGCCACGATCAGCTTGTCGAAGACTTCCTTCTGCTCGCCGTTGGCGTCGGTAAAGGTCACGGTGACCTGCTTCTTCTTCACGTCCGAACCGGTGACGCGAGCGCCCAGGCGGATGTTCAGACCTTGCTTGGTCAGGGTCTTCAGGGCTTCCTTGGCGATCTGCTCGTCAGCAGCCGGGAGGAACTTGTCCAGGGCTTCCAGGACGGTGACTTCGGCGCCCAGGCGAGCCCAGACCGAGCCCAACTCCAGGCCGATGACGCCGGCGCCGATCACGCCGAGCTTCTTCGGTACGCTCTGGAATTCCAGGGCGCCGGTGGAGTCGACGATGATGTCTTCGGTCAGCGGAGCCGGCGGGATTTCGACCGGCTTGGAGCCCGAAGCGATGATGATGTTGTCGGCTTCCAGCACCTGGGTCTTGCCGTCCAGGCCGGTCACTTCCACCTGCTTGTTGGCCAGGACCTTGCCGTGACCTTCGAAGGAGGTCACGCCGTTGGCCTTGAACAGGGTGGCGATGCCGCCGGTCAGGTTCTTCACGATGTTGGCCTTGCGGGCAACCATCGCCGGAACGTCCATCTTCACTTCGCCAGTGGAGATACCGTGGACGTCGAAGCTCTCTTTGGCTTCCTTGTACTTCCAGGAGCTGTCCAGCAGCGCCTTGGACGGAATGCAGCCTACGTTCAGGCAGGTACCGCCGAGAGCGACCTTGCCCTCTTTACCGATGTACTTCTCGATGCAGGCGGTCTTCAGGCCGAGCTGGGCGGCACGGATGGCGGCTACATAACCGCCGGGGCCGGCACCAATCACAACCACGTCGAATTTCTGGCTCATGTCTCAATCCTTATTCCGGTGAAGCGGACGGCCCCTTTCGGGGCCGTCGTGTAGTACGGGGCCGTCGTGTGAACTGACGTATCAGACGTCGAGCAGCAGGCGAGCCGGATCTTCCAGCAGATCCTTCATGGTGACCAGGAAGCTTACCGCCTCCTTGCCATCGATCATGCGGTGATCGTAGGACAGCGCCAGGTACATCATCGGCAGGATCACTACCTGGCCGTTAACGGCCATCGGGCGTTCCTGGATCTTGTGCATGCCGAGGATGGCGGTCTGCGGCGGGTTGACGATCGGAGTCGACAGCAGGGAACCGAATACGCCACCGTTGGAAATGGTGAAAGTACCACCGGTCATGTCCTCGATGGACAGCTTGCCGTCTTTGGCTTTCTTGCCGAAGGTGGCGATGCCGTTCTCGATCTCGGCCAGGCTCATGAACTCGGCGTTACGCAGAACCGGTACAACCAGGCCGCGGTCGCTGGAAACGGCTACGCCGATGTCCTGGTAGCCGTGGTAGACGATGTCGTTGCCATCGATCGACGCGTTGACGCCCGGGAAGCGCTTCAGGGCTTCGGTAGCAGCCTTGACGAAGAAGGACATGAAGCCCAGGCGAACGCCGTTGTGCTTCTTCTCGAACAGGTCCTTGTACTTGTTGCGCAGGTCCATGATCGGCTTCATGTTGACTTCGTTGAAGGTAGTCAGCATGGCCATGGAGGACTGGGCTTCGACCAGACGCTCGGCGACCTTGGCGCGCAGGCGGGTCATCGGAACGCGCTTCTCGACGCGGTCGCCAGCGGCGAACACCGGAGCGGCGGCAGCAGCCGGAGCAGCAGCCTTGGCCGGAGCGGCAGCCGGGGCATTCTTCTTGGCTTCAACGGCAGCCACGACGTCTTCCTTGGTCACACGACCGCCCTTGCCGGTACCGGCCAGGCTGTTCGGGTCGATGCCATTCTCTTCGGCCAGCTTGCGGGCGGCCGGCGAGAGGATGTTGTCGTCCGCAGTGGCGGCAACCGGCGCAGCAGCGGCCGGAGCGGCAGCAGGAGCGGCGGCAGCAGCCGGAGCAGCAGCGGCAGCACCGCCTTCGCTCAGCTTGCCCAGCAGTTCGTTGGAGAGAACAGTATCGCCTTCGTTCTTGACGATCTCGGCCAGGACGCCGTCGGCCTCGGCCAGTACTTCGATCACGACCTTGTCAGTCTCGATGTCGACGATCAGTTCGTCACGCTTGACGGCTTCACCGACCTTCTTGTGCCAGGTTGCGACGGTACCGTCGGCAACCGATTCCGGGAAGGTTGGGGCTTTGATTTCGATAGCCATTATGTGTGTTTCCTTAAATTCGGTATCAACTGCGCGTTGGCGTTAAACGGTGAAGGCGTCCTGCAGCAGTTTTTCCTGCTGCTCGGCGTGCATCGAAGCGTAGCCGCAAGCCGGAGCTGCCGAGCCTTCGCGGCCCGCGTATTCCAGGTTGAGACCTTTCGTGTGCGCGGCGATGACACGACGCATGTGGTGCTGCGAGCAGTACCAGGCGCCCTGGTTCATCGGCTCTTCCTGGCACCAGACGATATGCTTGAGGTTCTTGTACTGCGACAGGACCTCGGCCAGATCGTCTTCCGGGAAGGGATACAACTGCTCGATACGAACGATCGCGATGTTCTCGAGACCTTCGGCACGACGCTTCTCCAGCAAGTCGTAGTAGACCTTGCCGCTACACAGCACGATGCGATCGACTTTCTTCGGATCCAGGCTGTCGATCTCGTTGATCACGGTCTGGAACGAGCCGTTGGCCAGATCTTCCAGGGACGAGATGGCCAGCTTGTGACGCAGCAGCGACTTCGGCGTCATCACGATCAGCGGCTTGCGCAGCGGACGGATCACCTGACGGCGCAGCATGTGGTAGACCTGGGCCGGGGTAGTCGGTACGCAGACCTGGATGTTCTGCTCGGCGCACAGCTGCAGGTAACGCTCCAGACGCGCGGAGGAGTGCTCCGGGCCCTGGCCTTCGTAACCGTGCGGCAGCAGCATGGTCAGGCCACACAGGCGCTGCCACTTGGTTTCGCCGCTGGTGATGAACTGGTCGATCACGACCTGTGCACCGTTGGCGAAGTCACCGAACTGAGCTTCCCACACCACGAGTGCGTCCGGAGTAGTAGTGGCGTAGCCGTATTCGAACGCCAGTACTGCTTCTTCCGAGAGGTAGGAGTCGTACAGGCTGACGCGCGGCTGGCCCTCGAACAGGTTGGCCAGCGGGATGTAGACCGAATCGTCCTTCTGGTTGTGCAGCGCCGCGTGGCGGTGCGAGAAGGTGCCGCGGCCGACGTCCTGACCCGTCATGCGGACCGGGTGACCTTCGAACAGCAGGGTGGCGTACGCGAGGTTCTCGGCAAAGCCCCAGTTGATCGGGAAGCCACCGGCAGCCATCTTGGCGCGGTCTTCATAGATCTTCTGTACCTGACGCTGCATGACGAAGCCGTCCGGGGTTTCCAGCAGCTTGTTGGAGAGGTCCTGCAGGGTCTTCAGATCACAACGGGTGTCGTGACGCGCGGTCCAGGCATGGCCGAGGTACGGACGCCAGTCGACGAAGAGCTCCTTGTTGGGCTCCTTCACCAGGCTCTTCACCACGTGCAGGCCATTGTCGAGAGCGTCGCGGTATTCGTCGACCTTCTCCTGGGCCTGCTCGGCGGTCTGCACGCCAGCGGCGATCAGTGCGTCGGCATACAGGTCACGGGTGGTGCGCTGCTTGGCGATCTGCTGGTACATCAGCGGCTGGGTGCCGCTCGGCTCGTCGGCCTCGTTGTGACCACGACGGCGGTAGCAGACCAGGTCGATGACCACGTCACGCTTGAACTGCATGCGGTAATCGATGGCCAGCTGGGTCACGAACAGTACCGCTTCCGGATCGTCGCCATTCACATGGAAGATCGGCGCCTGGATCATCTTCGCCACGTCGGTCGCGTACTCGGTGGAACGAGCATCGTCCTGACGGCTGGTGGTGAAGCCGACCTGGTTGTTGATCACGATGTGGATGGTGCCGCCCGTCTTGTAAGCACGGGTCTGCGACATCTGGAAGGTTTCCATGACCACGCCCTGCCCCGCAAAGGCGGCATCGCCGTGGATGGAGATCGGCACGACCTTGTCGCCGCTGCCGTCTTTACGACGGTCCTGGCGGGCACGCACCGAACCCTCGACCACCGGGGAAACGATTTCCAGGTGCGAGGGGTTGAACGCCAGGGCCAGGTGGACTTCGCCGCCGGTGGTCATGACGTTGGAGGAGAAGCCCTGGTGGTACTTCACGTCACCCGAGCCCAGTTCGACCAGCTTCTTGCCTTCGAACTCGTCGAAGAGGTCGCGCGGGTTCTTGCCCAGGGTGTTGACCAGGACGTTCAGACGGCCACGGTGGGCCATGCCGATGACGATTTCCTTGACGCCGTAGGAACCGGAGCGCTGGATGATCTCGTCGACCATCGGAATCAGGCTCTCACCGCCTTCCAGACCGAAGCGCTTGGTGCCCGGGTACTTGGTGCCCAGGTACTTTTCCAGGCCTTCAGCTGCGGTCAGGCGCTCGAGCAGGTGGGAACGGGCGTCGGCAGAGTATGCCGGACGGCCGCGCACGCTTTCCAGGCGCTGGGCGAACCAGTGGCGCTGTTCGGAATCGACGATATGCATGAATTCGGCGCCGATGGTGCTGCAGTAAGTCTGCTTCAGCGCATCGAGGATTTCACGCAGGGTCGCTTCTTCCTTGCCGATATAAAGCTCACCGGTACGGAAGGTGGTGTCGAGGTCTGCAGCAGTGAGCCCGTAGTGTTCGAGCGACAGATCGGAGGGAGCGGTACGCACCCAGAGACCCAGCGGATCGAGCGACGCTGCCTGATGTCCACGCAGACGGTATGCCAGGATCAGACGCAGGACTTCAACCTGCTTCTTTTCGTGCTCGGTGCTTACGCTGCCAGCCGAAACAGGCGCGGCGCGGCGCTGGTTCTTGGCCAGGAGTACGAAATGATCACGGATAGAGGAATGCGAGACGTCGGGGGCAGGATTGCCGTCGGCGGGGAGCTTCTGGAAGTACGTGCGCCACTCTTCTGGCACAGCGTTCGGGTCGTGCAGGTAGAGCTCGTAGAGCTCTTCGACGTAGGCAGCGTTTCCACCGGATAGATGGGCACTGTTCCACATCCGCTGCATTACGCTTTCGTGCATGCTTGGTCACCCTCGGTAAGGGGACTCCACCTGTGGAATCTCTGGCGCGAAGTCATACACAGCGACTTCAAGCCACCGATCCCCGCAGATAGTCCGGGTACCAGCCCGGATGCCCCTGCTGGTCATATATACGTTTTCAAAACAGGACCCCCGCTTTGTGGGCTTGGGTCCTAGGGACTGTACCGCCGGACAATGTTCCGGCGGCACAGGTGTCGCTCTTGCAATGATCTCTGGGCGCGAGGCCCTCGGATCAAGTGCCGCTTTGCAGCAGCATGTTACGGATGTGACCGATTGCCTTGGTGGGGTTCAGACCCTTCGGGCAGACGTTCACGCAGTTCATGATCCCGCGGCAGCGGAAGACGCTGAACGGGTCATCCATGCTCGCCAGGCGAGCCTGGGTTTCGGTATCACGGCTGTCGGCCAGGAAACGGTAGGCCTGCAGCAGAGCGGCGGGACCCAGGAACTTGTCGGGGTTCCACCAGAACGACGGGCAGGAAGTCGAGCAGCAGGCGCACAGAATGCACTCGTACAGGCCGTCCAGCTTTTCGCGCTCTTCCGGGCTTTGCAGACGTTCGATGGCCGGCGCTGCATATTTGTTCTGCAGGAACGGCTTCACGCTCTCGTACTGCTTGTAGAAGATGCGCATGTCGACGACCAGGTCACGAATGACCGGCAGGCCCGGCAGCGGACGCAGAACCAGCTTGCCGCCCTTCAGGCCAGCGGCCGACAGGGGGGTGATGCAGGCCAGGCCGTTTTTGCCGTTGATGTTCATGCCGTCGGAGCCGCACACGCCTTCACGGCAGGAACGACGGTAGGAGAAGCCTTCGTCCTGTTCCTTGATCAGCGCCAGTACGTCCAGGACCATGATGTCCTTGCCGTCGGTATCGACCTGGAAGTCCTGCATGTAAGGTGCAGCGTCCTTCTCAGGGTTGTAGCGGTAAACACTCACTTGCAACATGGCGGGCACCCTTAGTAAGTACGAACCTTGGGTTCGAATGCCGGAACAGTTTTCGGCGCGAAGTTGACGGCACGCTTGGCTACACGCTTCTCACCCGGGAAGTACAGGGTGTGGCACAGCCAGTTCTCGTCATCGCGCTCCTCGAAGTCTTCACGGGCATGCGCGCCGCGGGACTCTTTGCGGGCTTCGGCCGCAATCGCGGTGGCTTCGGCCACTTCGAGGAGGTTCTGCAGTTCCAGCGCTTCGATACGCGCCGTGTTGAATGCCTGGCTCTTGTCGTTGATCTTGACAGTAGCGATACGCTCGCGCAGATCAGCCAGCTGAGCGATACCCTTCTGCATGTATTCGCCGGTACGGAATACACCGAAGTAGTTCTGCATGCAGGATTGCAGCTCGCGCTTGAGCGGGGCAACTTCTTCGCCGCTGGTGCGTTCGTTCACGCCGTTCAGACGGTTGAAAGCGGATTCCAGGTCGGACTCGGAAGCACCGCGGTGCTCGATACCCTCTTTCAGGGCCTTTTCCAGGTGCAGACCGGTTGCACGACCGAACACCACCAGGTCGAGCAGCGAGTTGCCGCCCAGGCGGTTGGCGCCATGTACCGATACGCAAGCCACTTCACCTACAGCGAACAGGCCTTCGATGATCTGCTCGTTGCCGTTGGCGTCCATGGTCAGGGCCTGGCCATGGATGTTGGTGGCAACACCGCCCATCATGTAGTGGCAGGTCGGGATAACCGGGATCGGAGCGACAACCGGGTCGACGTGCGCGAAGGTCTTGGACAGTTCGCAGATGCCAGGCAGGCGGCTGTGCAGAACTTCTTCGCCGAGGTGGTCGAGCTTCAGCAGTACGTGGTCCTTGTTCGGGCCCACGCCGTTGCCGGCGATCACTTCCTTGACCATGGAGCGCGCAACCACGTCGCGGCCGGCCAGGTCTTTCGCGTTCGGAGCGTAACGCTCCATGAAGCGCTCGCCATGAGCGTTGATCAGGTAGCCGCCTTCACCGCGGCAACCTTCGGTGACCAGTACACCAGCGCCGGCAATACCGGTCGGGTGGAACTGCCACATCTCGATGTCCTGCACCGGCACGCCAGCGCGCAGGGCCATACCGATGCCATCACCGGTGTTGATCAGGGCGTTGGTGGTGGAGGCGTAGATACGGCCGGCACCGCCAGTGGCCAGGACCACGGCTTTGGAGCGGATATAAACGGTGTCGCCGGTTTCGATGTCGATGGCGATGACGCCAACCACATGACCGTCCTGGTTCTTCACCAGATCGACGGCATACCACTCGTTCAGGAAGGAAGTACCGTTCTTCAGGTTGGCCTGATAGAGGGTGTGCAACAGGGCGTGACCGGTACGGTCAGCTGCGGCGCAAGTACGGGCAGCCTGACCACCCTTGCCGAAGTCCTTGGACTGGCCACCGAACGGACGCTGATAGATGCGGCCCTGCTCGGTACGGGAGAACGGCAGACCCATGTGCTCCAGCTCGAACACGGCTTCCGGGCCGACAGAGCACATGTATTCGATAGCGTCCTGGTCACCGATGTAGTCGGAGCCCTTGACGGTGTCGTACATGTGCCAGCGCCAATCGTCGTTCGGGTCGGCCGAAGCGATGGCGCAGGTGATGCCACCCTGGGCGGATACGGTGTGCGAACGGGTCGGGAAGACCTTGGTCACCACGGCAGTCTTGTGACCGCCCTGTGCCAGTTGCAGCGCAGCGCGCATGCCGGCGCCGCCGCCACCAACGATGATGGCGTCGAAGGAAAGAGAACGAATGCTAGCCATGGATCAGTTACCCCAGAGAATCTGCACACCCCAGACGAAGAATGCGAACATGGCCATGCCGCATACTGCCTGGACGAGGAAACGCACGACGGTCGCGGACTTGCCCAGCGCCATCGGAGTCAGGTAGTCGGTAGTGATAGTCCACATACCAACCCATGCGTGCACGCTCAGGGAAACCAGCGTCAACAGGCTGAAGATCTTCATCACGCTGTGGGAGAACAGACCATGCCACTCGGCGTAGGAAATACCCGGGTGAGCGATCAGGAAGCCCAGCAGGAAGAGAACATAAGCCGCGAGAACGACCGCGGAGACGCGTTGAGCCATCCAGTCGTAGAGACCCGAACGCGACAAGTTAGTGACGTTAGTTACCATACCCATACCCCCGCCAGAACGATCAGCACCACTGCGACAGCGATGACGATTTTCGAACCACGCTTACCGCCTTCCAGCGTTTCGCCAATACCTGCGTCCATGACGAGGTGACGAATACCGGCTACCAGGTGGTACAGGAGCGCAGACAGCAGGCCCCAGATCACAAGCTTGACCAACGGATGGGTCAGACACGCCTTCACCTGCTCGAAGCTTTCTTCCGAAGCGAGGGAACGATCCAGTGCGAACAGCAGCACTGCGATGCCCACGAACAGAATGACGCCAGAGATGCGGTGGAGAATCGACGTGTAAGCAGTGATAGGGAGTTGGATGGTCCTTAGGTCTAGGTTTACGGGTCGTTTGCTATTCACGGCTTTTTTCACACTGAGAGCCCCTCTATGAATCAGGGCTAGTTGTCGGGAGGTGCACTTGTCAGGTACCCATCACCTTCGGGAGTGACAACCACCGATGAAGCTAGGCCGGACGGCCCTTGGCGGCTGGTCGCCGAGTATAGACAGTTAGGCTCCTAATGACAACGGAAAGACCTCCACCTAAGGACTAATTGCCGCACCCCCATAAAAGGCGTAAACAGGCAAATTTTTCCGGCAAAACAGGGGCTTGGAGGAGCCAAACTTCTCCGATTGTGCAAATTGACATTCGGATTTATCTCTCTATAGTGGTGCGGGCCCTGCGTGGGGGGTCGTACAGATGATTTCAAGCATAAATAGGAGGCCATCATGGCTGACAAAAAAGCGCAGTTGATCATCGAGGGCGCTGCCCCCGTCGAACTGCCTGTCCTCTCCGGCACGCTGGGTCCCGATGTCGTCGACGTGCGGGGCCTGACCTCCACGGGTCACTTCACCTTCGACCCCGGCTTCATGTCCACCGCCTCCTGCGAGTCGAAGATCACCTACATCGATGGTGACAAGGGCGTGCTGCTGCACCGCGGCTACCCGATCGAACAGCTCGCCGAGAAGTCCGACTACCTGGAAACCTGCTACCTGCTGCTCAACGGCGAACTTCCGACTGCCGAGCAAAAGGAAAAGTTCGTCGGCACCATCAAGAACCACACCATGGTTCATGAACAGCTGAAGACCTTCTTCAACGGCTTCCGCCGTGATGCGCACCCGATGGCCGTTATGTGCGGCGTGATCGGTGCCCTCTCCGCCTTCTACCACGACTCCCTGGACATCAATAATCCGAAGCACCGGGAAGTCTCGGCGCATCGTCTGATCGCCAAGATGCCGACCATCGCTGCCATGGTGTACAAGTACTCCAAGGGCGAGCCGATGATGTACCCGCGCAACGACCTGAACTATGCAGAAAACTTCCTGCATATGATGTTCAACACCCCGTGCGAGACCAAGCCGATCAGCCCCGTGCTGGCCAAGGCCATGGACCGCATCTTCATCCTGCACGCCGACCACGAGCAGAACGCCTCCACCTCCACCGTGCGCCTGGCGGGCTCCTCGGGCGCCAACCCGTTCGCCTGCATCGCCTCGGGCATCGCCGCCCTGTGGGGACCGGCTCACGGCGGTGCGAACGAAGCCGTTCTGCGCATGCTGGACGAAATCGGTGACGTATCGAACATCGAGACGTTCGTGGCCAAGGCCAAGGACAAGAACGATCCGTTCAAGCTGATGGGCTTCGGCCACCGCGTGTACAAGAACTTCGACCCGCGTGCCAAGGTCATGAAACAGACCTGCGACGAGGTTCTCCAGGAGCTGGGCATCAACGACCCGCAACTGGAACTGGCCATGAAGCTGGAAGAAATCGCCCGCCACGACCCCTACTTCGTGGAGCGCAACCTCTATCCGAACGTGGACTTCTACTCCGGCATCATCCTGAAGGCCATTGGCATTCCGACCAGCATGTTCACCGTGATCTTCGCCCTGGCACGCACCGTGGGCTGGATCTCGCACTGGCAGGAAATGCTCTCCGGCCCGTACAAGATTGGCCGTCCGCGCCAGCTGTACACCGGCGCCACCCAGCGCGACTTTGTGGACCTCAAGGCCCGCTAAGCGCTACGGCGTCATGAAAAGGCCGCCCTCGGGCGGCTTTTTTATTGCCTGAACTGAAATGCCGATAGTCCTGCAGCAGCAACCATGGGCGCGATCCCAGGCAGCCTCACGTCTGCAGGAACGAAAAAGCCGCCCGAAGGCGGCTTTTCCATTCAAGGCAACGACAGCGCCGATTACTTCTCGGCAGCGCTGCGCAGGCCCTTCAGCGTGTTCATCGGTGCATCGACCACGAAGCTGTTGGCCAGCCAGGACGGAATGCTGCCGCCCGGCTCGGTCTGTACCTGGTAGGTCACTTCGGTCACGCCAGCGCCCTTGGGTACCAGCTTCCACTCGCCGATCAGCTTCGGCACGCGAATTTCGCCTTTCTCTTCCGGGATATAGGTCGGCTCGGCCTTCAGGTGACGGATCAGGCCGCCGTCGGCGGTCTTCTCGGTGGTCACGTGGATCACCACGTCACGACCGGTCACCGGCCAGGGCATGTCGATCTTCGAGTAGGTCCAGGAATTGTCGCCCTCGGTTTTCAGCAGGCGCATCTCGGCGCAGGCGTGAATCCACTTGCAGGAGCCGGCCACGTCTTCCTGCAGGGCGTTGATCTTGGCCACATCGGCCTTGATGTCGACGACGCCACGGTAGGCCTTGTACTTGGAGCCTGCCACGGGACTGAGGAAGACCTTCACACCGTCATCTTCCTTCTCCAGCTTCCAGTCTTCCGCCAGGGCAGTACCGGCAAAGCCCATCACGGCAGTGGCCAGCAGGGTCATACGCAATACACCACGCATCGTCTTACCTCTCTTTATTCTTGATCTTGTGGGGGCAACACATGCCGCTGCCCCGTCGCAATCCGCGGTCTTGAGCGGGTTGGGGCGTCAGTATGGACCGCGAAAACGTGACTTCCAAGTCACATCAGGCGGCGGTGATGCGCTCCCACTCGGTGAGGATCTGCAAGGCCTGTTCGTTGCTGCTGCCACAGGCATCGGCATCCGCATCGAAGGCCGCACAGACCGTTGGACGCCGCGAATCGCCGAATAGTTTGCACAGATTGCGTTCATCCAGCTGCACGCATCGCACGCCCGCCGGCTTGCCGTCAGGCATGCCGGGGATGGGTGAGGAAATCGACGGCGCTATGCAGCAGGCGCCACAGCCGATACGGCACTGCATGGGTGAACTCTCTAACGACATCAGGGGTTATCAGGGTTGGGAGCGCAGCAGCCCCTGCTCGCGCAGCACTGCCACCAGGCGCTCCCCTTCGGCGGAGCCGGCGCGATAGAAAACCGCCGGCTCGCCAATGGGCGTCGGGACGTCGACCGCCCCGCCGGGAGTCACCTCGAAGGTGCTTCCGCTCCACAGGTGAACCCAGCGGCCCTCCGGCAGCGCGACATTCAGACGCTGCACGCCGGGCGCCAGAACCGGGGCCACCAGAAATTGGTCGCCGAGCATATAGCTCGTTGGCGTTTCCGCCAAGCTGGCCGGATCAGCGGGGAACTCCAGCCAGAGCGGGCGCACCAGCGGCCAGCCATGCTTCGTCGCCTCGTCCATCAGGCGCTCGCGATACGGCGCCAGCGCGCGGAACACCGTGGCGAAGCGCTGCAACTGCGCCACCGTCGCCGGCGTGCTGTAGGCCTGCACGTTGTCGTCCGGTCGATTGCCCTCATGGGTGCGCAGCAGGCTGGTGAAGGCGGAAAACTCCATCCAGCGCAACAGCAGCTCCTCGCTGCGGTGATAGTTCCTGATCGGGCTGCTGATGGTGGTGTAGCCACCGGTGTCACCGTGGTTGAGGCTGAAACCGGATACGCCGCCGGACAGCAACCCCAGCAATGCGCTGTGCAGACCGTCATCGGCATCCCAGGTCACCAGTTGGTCGCCCAGCCACAGGCTGGTGGTCAACCCGGGACTTCGGCTGTAGGCGGAACGCATGAAGAACAGCAGGTCGCCGGCGCCCTCCTCGTCCACCAGTTGCCGATTCAACCGTGCCCACAGCTCCGGATAGCGATTGTGCACCGCTTCGGCCGACGCACCAGACGCCAGCTTCGCCTCGTAAGGCAAGGCCTCGCCAAAGTCCGCCATCCAGCCGGAGAAACCGGCGCCCAGCATCTCCTGGCGCATCACGCCACGCAGCCAGTCGGCGGCCTGCGGATTGGTCAGATCGACCAGGCCGGCGCTGAAGCTGGTGTTCTGCAACATCAGCGGTTGTCCCTGTTGATCCAGGGTCAGATAGCCGCGCTGCAGCGCCTCGCGGTAGAGATTGCGGGTCTCTCCGTCTTTCTCCGCCGTGTCCACCAGGAAGGGATTCACGTACGCCAGGCTGCGGATTCCCTTGGCCCGCAGCTCAGCGTTAAAGTCGGACCAGCCTGGATAACGCTCGCCATCCAGCACCCAGTTCCACCACAGCTGCTTTCCGAAGCTCGTGGTGCGCTGGCCGACCCAGTCCTGCACCCAGACGCCCGCCAGCGGCACCCTCGCCTGCTCCAGTTGCCGGACGATGCCGCGCACGCGCTCGGTGCCACCCTGCACACCCAGGATCACACCTTGCTGGGTCCAGGCGGGCAACGGCGGCATGCGCCCGACCACCGCGGTATGCGCCTCGACCAGCGCCTTGGGACTGCTGCCTTTATAGAAGTGGGCCTGGAGCGTGCTC
Organism: Pseudomonas sp. BB438; assembly: GCF_057180225.1. Classification (NCBI taxonomy): domain Bacteria; kingdom Pseudomonadati; phylum Pseudomonadota; class Gammaproteobacteria; order Pseudomonadales; family Pseudomonadaceae; genus Pseudomonas; species Pseudomonas sp. BB438. The sequence continues at coordinate 2,579,664 of NZ_CM170001.1, read as the reverse complement.
GCGTGCACCTCCAGCGCCACCCGATGCTCGTCCCGCAGGTCGAAGACCTGGTACTCCGGTGCCTCACTGAAGAAGCCATGCAAACGGGAAGTGAGATAAAAAGGCACCGGCGCATAGGTGGTCCACCAGTCGCCGCCGGCGCGGGCGCTCAGGTCCGCGGCCAGGGTGATCGGCTGCAGGCCGCGCCCGACGCCCTGTTCCTGCACTAGAATCGGCAGGCGGCGCCCGCTCAGGTCGAAGCGGGTGAACTGCTCGCCAAAACCATGGAATTGCTCGTCTGCCTCCCGCGCCCAGGCCAGATAGAGACGATTCAGTGCCGGGTCAGCCAGGCTCACGTCCATCACCACACCCCGCTCGCCATCGGCGTGCAGCGCAACGGTATACGGCACTCGGCGGTCATCGGCGCAGCCAAGTGTTCCGACGATCAGCAGCGTGTCCGCTTCGGCGCGTACGGACTCCAACTGTTGCTGGCGACACAGCAGCTCGCGGTGTTCATGGACGAACATCGCACCCCGGTGCTCTTCAGCTTCGACGTGACCGATGCCGGCGGCCAGAAAGCCGCCGCGGGTCTGCCACAACGTCTGCGCGGGATGCTCGCCCGCGCGCAGGGCGAAGGCTGCGCCATCCCATTCCAGGCGATAGTCACCCAGCGTCCAGCGCTGCCCCGCTGCCATGGCCGGCACGACCGTCAGCTGTGCCCAGACCGGCCGCTGCTGCCACCACTGCCAGCCCTTCCAGCCGCCGAGCGCCAACATTCCCAGCGCCAGCAGCGCCGCACCTCCCCGCAACAAGAACCTGATCAAATCCCCGCCCCTTGGCTGTCGCGCGACACATCCACTAGGCTCAGGCGCAGTCCCCCACTGGAGCCGCTGCCATGCCGGTCTGGCTGCAAACCGCGTTTCTTCTGTCGCTTTCCAACCTGTTCATGACCTTCGCCTGGTACGGCCACCTGAAAACCCTGAGCAGCAAGCCGTGGATCATCGCGGCACTGGTCAGCTGGGGGATCGCCCTGTTCGAGTACTTGCTGCAGGTACCGGCCAACCGCATCGGTTACACCGTGATGTCGGTAGGCCAGCTGAAGATCATGCAGGAGGTCATCACGCTGGCGGTCTTCGTGCCGTTCAGCGTGTACTTCATGCAGCAGCCACTGAAGCTCGACTACCTATGGGCCGGCTTGTGCCTGCTGGGCGCGGTGTACTTTATCTTCCGCGCCTGAGGCCGACAGGAGCGGCGCACGACGATCTCTGTGACCGATGGCGCCACCCGCGGGGAAGAAAACGGGTCAGGACTCGGACGAGTCCTGAAGGCGGGTGATCAGACTGGAAGTGTCCCAGCGCCCGCCGCCGGCGGCCTGCACCTCGGCGTAGAACTGGTCGACCAGCGCCGTGACCGGCAGCTGTGCGCCATTGCGGCGCGCCTCGTCAAGGACGATGCCCAGGTCCTTGCGCATCCAGTCCACCGCGAAACCGAAGTCGAAACGCCCTTCCAGCATGCTCTGGTGACGGTTCTCCAGTTGCCAGGACTGCGCGGCCCCCTTGCTGATCACCTCCATTGCCGCCATGCCGTCAAGGCCGGCGCTCTGGGCGAAGTGCAGCGCCTCGGACAAGCCCTGCAGCAGCCCGCCAACGCAGATCTGGTTGACCATCTTGGTCAACTGGCCGCTGCCGACAGGCCCCATGCGGCGCACCATGCGCGAATAGGTGGCGATCACGGGCTCGGCGCGGGCGTAGAGGTTCGCGTCGCCGCCGACCATCACCGTCAGCGCGCCATTCTCGGCGCCGGCCTGGCCGCCGGACACCGGCGCATCGAGGAAACCCAGTTCGCGCTCGGCCGCCGCCACCGCCAGCTCGCGGGCCACTTCGGCCGACGCGGTGGTGTGGTCCACCAGCACGGCGCCGGGCTGCATGCCGGCCAACGCGCCCTCCTCGCCCAGCACCACGCTGCGCAGGTCGTCATCGTTGCCCACGCAGCACATTACGAAATCTGCCCACTCTGCGGCCTTGCGCGGGGTCTGCGCCGAGCGGCCGCCGAACTGGCTGACCCACTGGGCGGCGCGGCTCGCAGTGCGGTTGTAGACGCACACCTCGTGCCCTTCGCGCGCCAGATGCCCGGCCATGGGGTAACCCATCACGCCGAGGCCGATGAAAGCCACTTTCGCCATCGCAGTCCCCCTTGTCCGATCGAGTCGCTCAGCCTAGCACAGCGGTTTGCCGGTCCTGCAAACGCCTTCCATACTCGATTCGAACCCAACTTTCGAACCCAACCACGAGCACCGACTATGCCCCACTGGCTGGTGATCGACCTGGAAGCCACCACCGAGGAAGGTGGCTGGCCAGTCGAGGAAATGGAGATCATCGAGATCGGCGCCAGCCTCGTGGCCGAGGCGGACGGCCGCGAACTGGATCATTTCCAGCGATTCGTCCGCCCGCAGCGCCGCCCGCTCCTGACAGCCTTCTGTCGCGAGCTCACCCACATCACGCAGGCCAATGTCGACGCGGCGGCGCCCCTGCACGAAGTCTGGCCGCAATTCGAGCGCTGGCTCGCCCAGCACAGCCCGCGCCTGGCCGGCTGGACCAGTTGGGGCGACTACGACCGTCACCAGCTGGAACTGGAATGGCGCCGCCAGCACCTGGACAGCCACCTTTCCCGCGTTCCCCACGTCAACCTCAAGCAGCGCTTCGCCCAGGCCCGCCAGCTCAAGCGCCAGGTGGGCCTGAACGCCGCATTGCACCTGGCCGGCCTGCACTTCCAGGGGCAGCCGCACCGAGCCCTGGAAGATGCCCGCAACACCGCCCGCCTGCTGCCGCTCACCCTGCCCGTCGCCGGCTGAGCCCACCCGCCACCCACTGACCGCACGGTCGCCTGCGCCGCTCTAGTGACGGGGCCTGCGCCCTTGGGCATACTGGCGGGCCCTTTTTCACCCCTCTAGCAGGAGACGCCCATGTTCAAGGTCAACGAGTACTTCGACGGCACCGTCAAATCCATCGCCTTCGACATGACCGCAGGCCCCGCCACCATCGGCGTAATGGCTCCCGGCGAATACGAGTTCGGCACCAGCCAGCTGGAGGTGATGCACGTCGTCGCCGGCGCGCTGACCGTCAAGCTGCCGGGCAGCGACAGCTGGGAAACCTTCGAAGGCGGCAGCAACTTCACCGTGCCGGCCAACAGCAAGTTCCAGCTGAAAGTCGCCCAGGACACCGCCTACCTCTGCGAATACCGCTGAGTTCAGCGCGTCATGAAAAACCGGCCCTTGCGGCCGGTTTTTTATTGCCTGCTGCTCGGGAGCTGCCCCTGTAGGAGCGAGCTTGCTCGCAAACCACTTCCCGGCGGTTCCGGCGCTAGGCTGTTCGCGAGCAAGGACTAGGCGTCCCCCTCGGCCCTACGAAAAGCAGCTACGCAGGCCGACCTCGAGATCAGCCCGCAACCCCGCGCCCTTCTCGGCAATGAACACCAGCCGCGAGCCCTGCGCCGCCTCGACCGCCGTTGCCGGGCGCAACTGATAACGCCCACCCACATACTGCAGCCAGACCGTCTCGCCCTGCCTTGCCAGGCGAACCAGTCCCTTGAGGCGCAGCAGGCCGCGTGGGAGTGCCTCCAGCCATTGTTTCAGCCGCGCACCATCGAAGCTCGCCTCGCCCTGCCAGCTCCAGCTGTCGAACAGCTCGCCATGGTCGATGCCGTCCTGACCGTGAGGGCGCAGCTTGCGCGACGGCTCGCCCAGCAGCAGTTCATCGGGGATCTGCGCCTGGATGGTTTCCAACACCCGTGCGCCACGGCCGAAGCGCTCGCGCTGGCTGGCGCGCTCGTTGGCGTACAGCAGGTCGCACTTGTTCAGCAACAACAGGTCGGCCGCTGCCGCCTGCATGCGTTCCAGCCGCGCATATTCACCTTCGAGCGGTTCACGGCGAGCGGCGTCGACGACCGTCAGCACGGCGTCCAGATGCAGGCGTCGGCGCAATTTCGGGTAGCCCAGCGTCTGTACGATGCGCTGCGGGTCGGACACCCCGCTGCACTCGATCACCACCTGCTCCAGCGGCGGATGCAGGTTCGCCAGCCGCTCCAGTTGTGCCAGCAGGTCGTCCTGCACGCTGCAGCAGATACAACCGTTTTCCAGGCTGTACACGGCCTCGGTCTGCTCGGCGATCATGCCGGCGTCGATGTTCAGCTCGCCGAAGTCGTTGACGATGACCGCCAGGCGCCGGCCTTCGCAGCGCTCCAGCAGGTTGCGCAGCAGCGTGGTCTTGCCGGCGCCGAGGAAGCCGGCAACCACCGTCACCGGGATGCTCGCGGCGTTCATGCGTTGACGCCTTCGATGCGCGGCGGCTCGCCCTGCCACACCGCCGCCAGGGCCGTATCGCTGAACTGGCCGAGACGGTCGTAGACCGGGCGGCCTTCGACGAAGGTCAGTTGCACTTCGGTGCGGTGAATGAAGTTGCGCGCCGGCTGCTCGAACAGGTTGCGGTCGAGCACGATGAAGTCCGCCGACTTGCCTGCTTCCAGGCTGCCGGTGAGCGCTTCCAGCCCCATGGCATAGGCGCCGTTGAGCGTCGCCACGCGGATCGCCTGCTCCAGGCTGATCGGCTCGCCAAAGCAGGCCGGGTCGTCGTTCCAGGGGTTCTGCCGGGTGACCAGGGTTTCCAGCGCCAGCCAGGGGTCGATGGACGCCACCGGCCAGTCCGTGCCGAACACCGCGATGCCACCGGCGGCGAGCACGCCCTTGAAGTCGTAGATGCGCTTCAGGCGATCCGTGCCGTAGCCCGAACGCGCGCCGCTGGCGAAGGGCGTCGGGTACCAGGCTGCGGGGGAGAACTCGGCGATCACGTCCAATTCGCGGAAGCGCTTGAGGTTGCCCGGATGCAGGATGGTGCTGTGCGCACACTGGTGACGAACGCCACTGAAACCGTTGCGTCGGCGCGCCTCCGCCACTGCGTCGAGGAACACGTCGGACGCGGCGTCCCCCGTGCAGTGGGCGATGACGCGAATGCCGCGGCGGTCCATGTCCACCACCATGTCGGTGATGTGCTCGGGTGTCAGGTTGAGCTTGCCGCGCCAGGCGTCCTCGCCCGGCCAGGGCGTAATAAGGAAGGAGGAGCGCGGCTCGACGGTGCCGTCGAAGTGGAACTTCACCGCGTTCGCCGACAGTCGCGCGCTGCGGTAGTAGTGACGCTCTCCGCTGAGCAGCTCCCAGCGACGACGCACGGGGAAGATGTCGTCCTGCCAGCTGATCGCCGCCTCCACGCGCAGGGTCAGCTGGCCGGCGTCGTCGAGGTACTTGAGCGCGTCCAGGCGGTTCTCGCAGACGTGCAGGTATTTGGCCGCCGTGACGCCGCGCGAGCTCTGGAAGTGGACGCCCTCGCGGTAGGACTGGCGCAGTACCTTGGCAGGGGTCGGCGGCATGGCGGCATGGATCAGTGCGTAGGCGCCATCAATCATCAGGCCGTTGGGCTCGCCGGTCAGCTCGTCGCGCTCCAGGTAGCCATTGCGCGGGTCGGCGGTGCTGGCGTCGATGCCAGCCAGTTCCAGCGCGCGGGAGTTGACCATCATGGTGCCCCACATGCGATCGAGCAGCGCCACGGGGCGGTCCGGCATTACCGAATCAAGCCACTCGCGTCCCGGTTTCAGCCCGGCTTCGCGGAAGGTGTAGCGCACCCAGTACTGGCCGTAGACCCAGCCATCGCCGGGGTGGCTGTCGGCGTAGTCGCGGATGGCCTTTGCCAGTTGGTCGGGGGTCGGATCCTCGATGCCGACGTCGAGGTCGTCGGCGTAGCGCGGGTTCAGCGCCAGGTCCGGATGGGTATGCATGTCGTGCAGGCCGGGCATGCAGAACGCGCCTTCGAGGTCGCGCACCAGGGTGTCCGGGCCAATCAGGTGCTCCATCTCCTCGCGGCGGCCCACCGCCAGCAGCCGGCCATCGCGGACGGCCACGGCCTCGGCCCAGGGCTGGGCAGGATCGAGGGTATAGAAGCGGCCGTTGTGCAGCAGCAATTCGGCAAAACGGTCGCTGGGGGAATTGGAAGAGCGGAAGCGGTCCGGAGCGGTCATGGGGAGCCTTTGTTGTTCTTGTCCGTGGAGGCAGTATAGGGCTCGGCTTCTGGTCACTGACTAGCATAAGATGACAACTCACTAGCAGAAGACGACAGCTTGAGCCTGCGCCATGCCCACCGCGTCCTTCGACATCGATTACGCCGCCCGCCAGTTGTTCCGCCACTTCCTCGACGAGTGGCGCGCTCGCCCCGCCCTGCCGGCACTGGCGCCCTTGCTGGGTGGCCTCGGGCTGCCCACCAGCAGCGAAGCGGCCGCCGCCGAGATGAACTTCGCCCGCTATTACCGCCTGCTGCAGCAGGCCGCCGGGCTGCTCGGCCCGAGCGACTTCTTCCTGCGCCTGGGCCAGCGCTACAACCTGTATGACCTGGGGGTGATCGGCTACGCGCTGATCAGCGCGGCCAACCTGCGGCGCTCCTGGGACATCTCCCTCGGCCAGCCGTCGAGCCTGATGCCACACCCGATCCATACCCACCGCGAGGAAGTCGGCGAACACATCCGCCTGACGCTGCAGCTCCCCCCCTTCGGCGAAGTGGAGCGCATCGCCCTCTGCGAGGAATGGCTGAGCAGCACCTGGCGCTGGCTGTGCCAGCGCCTGCCGGATCTGGAACATTGCACCGGCATGCACCTGCGCCTGCCCTACCCGCCACCGGGCTACGCAGCCTTGTACGGCGAACTCTTCCCCGGCACCTGCCAGTTCAATGCCGGGCAGGCCGAACTGTGGATGCCGAAGGCCTTCCACGACCAGCCCTTCTCCACCGCCAACCCCTCGGTGAGCCGGCTATGCCAGGCCCAGGGCGCGGCGACTCTGGCCAGCTTCGAACGCGGCCCGGCGCTGCCGGACGATGTGCGCTACTACCTGCTGCAGAACGCGCGCATCCCGCTCCCGGACCTGGAGCAGACCGCCGCCTGGCTGCGCCTGCCGCCGCATACGCTGCAACGTCGGCTGCGCGCGCACGGACTGACCTTCAAGGGAATCGTGCTGGAAGTGCGGATGGCGCTGGCCCAGCGTTATCTGCTGGCCAGCCGGATGGCGTTGCAGGAAATCGCCTTCCTGCTCGGCTATGAACACGTCACCAGTTTCCACCGCGCGTTCCAGCGGTTCACCGGGACGACACCGGAGCGCTTCCGCGCCGACGCGGGGAAAGACTCCCTGTAGGAGCGCATCCTGTGCGCGATCGCGGGCATGGCGCGCTCCCACAGGGAAGCCCTGGGGTCAGGCTTCCTTCTCGCAATTGATCATCCACGGCACCCCGAAGCGATCCTCGACAGCGCCGAACAGCTCGGCCCAGAAGGTCTGGTCCAGCGGCATGGTGACCTTGCCGCCCTTGCCCAGGGCGTCAAACAGGCGCCGTGCCTCGGCCTTGTTGTCCACGTTGAGGGTGATCGACACACCTTTCACCCCGTCGTACTGACCGCACTGGGGGGAGGCATCCGAGCCCATCAGCACATGTCCGTCCACCTCGAGGCGGACATGGATGACGCGGTTCCTCAACGCCTCGGGCATGTCCTCACCGCCCGGCGCGTCGGAGAAACGCATCAACGCCGGCAACTCGGCACGCAGCACCTCGGCGTAATAACGAAAGGCTTCTTCACAGTTGCCGTCGAAGACCAGGTAGGCATTCATCAACATGTCGGTATCCTCCAAGCTCAGGATTTGCTGGCGATTTCGGCGCGCAGGCGTTCTTCCTGCTCGCGCAATTCAGGGGTGAACTCGGCGCCGAAGTCCTCGGCCTCGAATATCTGCCGGATCTCGATCTCGGACTCGCCGTCGAAGGGATTGGGCGAGCGTCTGACCCAGTCGATGCACTCCTGCAGCGACGCGGTCTGCATGATCCAGAAACCGGCGATCAGTTCCTTGGTCTCGGCGAACGGGCCGTCGATCACCTGCCGCGACGCGCCATCGAAGCGCACCCGCGCGCCCCTCACGCTGGGGTGCAGGCCCTCACCGGCCAGCATCACGCCGGCCTTCACCAGCTCCTCGTTATAGGCTCCCATGGCAGCGAGCAGCTCTTCCTTGGGCATCACACCGGCTTCAGAATCGGCGGTGGCTTTGACGATCACCATGAAACGCATGGTCTTTCTCCTCTTGTTGTCATGTTCAGCGTGGCGGCCGGTTGCTTCCGGTTCCTGACATGTAGTCGAAGGGCGCGACAGCGGATCGACAGGTCACGTAAAAAATTTCTGCGCAGCGCTACGGGGGCTTCTGAGCATAGGCCGGCGATTGTGATGACGCCGTAAGCGCGCCAGGGATCCACGACCCGGCGCGACGGCCGGGGCGCAGACGAATGGCTGACTGGACAGCCTCGGCCTCGCTCCCTAGATTCAGTCCTTTTCGCACGACACGGAGCATTGCCCCATGAGCCTGGAATCGGTTCGCGCCTTCTTCGCCGAAAAGGCCCCCGACATCGCCATCATCGAGCTGGAAACCAGCACCGCCACCGTCGCCCTGGCCGCCGAGGCCCACGGCGTGGAGCCGGGCCGCATCGCCAAGACACTGTCCCTGCGCGTCGGCGAACGCACCGTACTGGTGGTCGCGCGCGGCGATGCACGGCTGGACAACCGCAAGCTCAAGGAAGCCTTTGGCGGCAAGGCCAAGATGCTCGGCGCCGAGGATGTCGTGGCCCTGACCGGGCATCCGGTGGGCGGTGTCTGTCCGTTCGGACTGGCCACGCCGCTGCCGGTGTACTGCGATGTGTCGCTGCAGGCGTTCGACGAAGTGCTGCCGGCAGCCGGCGCGGTACACAGCGCGGTGCGGATCGAGCCACAGCGCATGGCGCAACTGGTGGCGGCGGATTGGATCGATGTCTGTCAGGAATTGACCTGAGCGCTCGACCGCCCGGCCTGCAGGAGTGGGCCGTGCCTGCTCCTACAGGCTGCTCCGACACTGTTGCTCCAGCAACACCCGCTCAACACTTTGCTGTTCACCCAGCGCCTCAACTGTTGAATTGAAATTTCAACTTATTGATTTATAAGGGAATTAATTTCCGGCACAGCTTGTGCAATGACCCAATCAGACAGACCCGAACGCCGGGTCGATTCATCTGCCGAGGTCGCTGTACTGCCATGCCCCAACTCCCCGAATCCGCCCCTTACGATATCCGCGAGCCGAATGCACACCGCATCGGCTCCGACGCCGAAGCCCTCTCCGTCGCTCACAAGGTTGCCGCCTTCCTGCTCGAAGGCGCCGCCGAGCGCGACCGCCAGCGCAACGTCCCGCCCGAGGTCGTCGAGGTCTACTCCAACAGCGGCCTGTGGGGCATCACCGTGCCCCGCGCGTTCGGCGGCGCCGAGGTGTCCTACGCGACCCTCGCCGAAGTCATTGCCATCATTTCTGCCGCCGACCCGTCACTGGGGCAGATTCCGCAGAACCACTATTGCCTGCTGGAAGACATCCGCCTGCAGGGCACCGACGAGCAGAAGCGCTTCTTCTTCGACCTCGCGCTCAAGGGCAACCGCTTCGCCAACGCGCTGTCGGAAACCGGCGGCAAGAACGTCCAGGACATCCAGACCCGCCTGCGCCAGGACGGCGACAGCGTGGTGATCGATGGCCGCAAGGGCTACTGCACTGGCTCGCTCTACGCCCACTGGATCGGCGTGCTTGGCCTGGACGAACAGAACAATGCCCAGCTCGCTTTCGTCCCGCGCGGCACGCCAGGGCTGGTAATCGTCGACGACTGGGCCAGCATCGGCCAACGCACCACCTCCAGCGGCACCGTGCTGGTGGAAGGCCTGCGCGTACCGGCGTTCAATGTCTTCCCCACCCACCGCTCCTACGACGTGCCGACCCTGGCCGGCCCGTTCGCCCAGATCACCACCGCCGCCATCGACGCCGGCATCGCCCGTGCCGCGCTGCGCGACACCATCGCCTTCGTCCGCGAGCAGGCCCGCCCGTGGATCGACGCCGGCGTGGAGAAGGCCAGCGAAGACCCGCTGACCATCATCCAGGTCGGCGAACTGGGCATCCGCATCGAAGCCGCCGACGCCCTGCTGGAACGTGCCGGCAAGATCATGGACGCCGCCCGCCCCGCACCGGACGAAGACAGCGTGGCCCGCGCCTCGGTCGCCGTGGCCAAGGCCAAGGTGCTGACCACCGAGGTCGCCATCGATGCCACCAACAAGCTGTTCGAGCTCGGCGGCACCCGCTCCACCCTCGCCCGCCACGGCTTCGACCGCCACTGGCGCAACGCCCGCGTGCACACCCTGCATGACCCGGTGCGCTGGAAGTACCACCTGGTCGGCAACTGGCTGCTCAACGACAAGCGCCCACCGCGCCACGACTGGAACTGAAAACGATGAACACGCCTGCTGCGCGAACCGATAGCTGCGTGACTCGCGTTCGCTCGCCCTTCGGGCCCGCCTTCGGCGGTTCAGGTGAAATCACCTGTGCGACGGTGCTCGCGCTGTTCATTCGATATGTCTCGTCGCTGCGCTCCGTCCGCCTTGCTCCCGGATCGCTCGCGACGGCCTGCTCACCGTTTTGGTACCCGTTATGAAACAGATCCGCCTCAACGCCTTCGCCATGAACTGCGTCGGACACCTGTCACCCGGCCTCTGGCGCCACCCGCGCGACCAGCAGGCCGCGCGCTACACCGACATCCACTACTGGATCGAACTGGCGAAAACCCTCGAACGGGGCAAGATCGACGGACTGTTCCTGGCCGACGTGCTGGGCGTCTATGACGTCTACCACGGCAACGCCGACGCCGCGCTGCGCGCCGGCGCGCAGGTGCCGGCCAACGATCCGCTGCAGATCGTCCCGGCCATGGCTGCCGCCACCGAGCACCTGGGCTTCGGCATCACCGCCTCGGTGTCCTTCGAGCACCCGTTCCCCTTCGCCCGGCGCATCTCCACGCTGGACCACCTGACCCGTGGCCGCGCCGGCTGGAACATCGTCACGTCCTACCTCAACAGCGGCGCGCGCAACCTGGGCCTGAAGCAGCAGCTCAACCACCAGCAGCGCTATGCGCTGGCGGAGGAGTACCTGGAGGTCTGCTACAAGCTCTGGGAAGCCAGCTGGGACGACGACGCGGTGGTCGCAGACCGCGCCGGCGGCGTCTACGCCGACCCGCGCAAGGTGCACCCCATCGAGCATAAGGGCGAACACTTCGACGTGCCCGGCTTCCACCTGAGCCAGCCGTCGCCGCAGCGCACACCGGTGCTCTACCAGGCCGGCGCGTCGAGTCGCGGCAAGGCCTTCGCTGCCGGCAATGCCGAGTGTGTGTTCGTCGCCGCGCCGACCAAACGCATCCTCCGCGACCAGGTCGCCGACCTGCGCCGACTCGCCGTCGAGGTGGGTCGCCAGGCGAGCGACGTGCTGGTACTGAACCAGCTCACCGTGATCGTCGCACCGACGGACGCCGAAGCACTGGCCAAGCTGGACGACTACCGTCAGTACAGCGACCGCGAAGGTGCCCTGGCGCTGGTCTCCGGCTGGACCGGCATCGACTTCGGCCAGTACGCGCCGGACCAGGTGTTGCGCCACGTACAGAGCGACGCCATCCAGTCCGCCGTGGATGCCTTCAGCGCCGCCGACCCGGAGCGCCAGTGGACCGCCGCCGAGATCGCCGACTACTGCGCCCTGGGTGGCGACGGCCCGCTGTTGGTGGGCTCGCCGCAGACCGTGGCGGACCAGCTGCAGGCCTGGGTCGAGGAAACCGACGTCGACGGCTTCAACCTCTCCAGCCTGGTGGCACCGGAGACCTTCGTCGACATCGTCGACCTGCTGGTGCCCGAGCTGCAGGCACGCGGACTGTTCAAGCGCGAGTACCAGCAAGGCACCCTGCGCCACAAGCTGTTCGGCCAGGGCGACCGCCTGCGCGCCCCGCACCGTGCCGCGACCGTTAGACGGAGCGCGGAATGATGGATGGCTGGTTCCGCAACCTCGACTGGCACGATCTCGCCCAGGCCTGCCTGGACACCCTCGCCATGCTCGGCGGTGCACTGGCCTTCACCGTGCTGCTGGGCCTGCCGCTGGGCGTACTGCTGTACCTCACCGGCAAGCGCCAACTGCATGCCAGGCCCGGCCTGTACCGCGCGCTGTCGGTGGTGGTGAACATGCTGCGCTCGCTGCCGTTCATCATCCTGCTGATCGTGCTGATCCCGGTCACCACGCTGATCACCGGCACCTCGCTGGGCGTCGCCGGGGCCATCCCGCCGCTGGTGGTGGGCTGCACGCCATTCTTCGCGCGGCTGGTGGAAACCGCCCTGCGCGAAGTCGACCGCGGCCTGGTGGAAGCCACCCAGGCGATGGGCGCCAGCACCTGGCAGATCATCTGGCACACCCTGCTGCCGGAAGCACGTACCGGGCTGATCGCCGCCGTGACCGTCACCGCCATCGTGCTGGTGGACTACACCGCGATGTCCGGCGTGATCGGTGGTGGCGGCCTCGGCGACCTGGCCATTCGCTTCGGTTACCAACGCTTCCAGACCGACGTGATGATCATCACCGTCGCCCTGCTGATCCTGCTGGTACAGGCCCTGCAGATGAGCGGCGACCGCCTCGTCGCGCGCTACACGAGGCGCTGAATTCCCCGCCCACTCCCCGCCCGGGAGCGGCATTCGCGATCCAGCCGCCGGCAGCCGGCCCCGCTGCCACCCAGGCCCCACGTCCACCCCACGACGGCCCACCCACTACTGTTCAAGGAGCAACACCCATGAAAAAGGCCATCGCCATCCTGGCAGCCGTCGTCGCCTTCTCCGCCCACGCGGGGGAGAAACTCGTTGTCGGCGCCACCCCGGTGCCCCACGCCGAGATCCTCGAATTCGTCAAACCGGAACTGGCCAAGGAAGGCGTCGACCTGGACATCAAGGTCTTCACCGACTTCATCCAGCCCAACCTGCAGCTCGCGCAAAAGAACCTCGACGCCAACTACTACCAGTACCGTCCGTTCCTCGATGACTTCAACAAGACCCGCCACACCGACCTGGTGCCGGTCGTTGGCATCCACATCGAGCCGTTCGGTGCCTACTCCACCAAGTACAAATCCCTCGCCGAGCTGCCCGACGGCGCCAGCGTGGCCATCCCCAACGACCCGGTGAACACCGGCCGCGCCCTGGTGCTGCTGGCCGAGAGCGGCCTGATCAAGCTCAAGGACCCGACCAACCCGCAGTCCACCGAGCGCGACATCACCGACAACCCCAAGCACCTGAAGATCCGTGAGCTCGAAGGCGCCCTGCTGGCCCGCGCGGTGAAGCAGGTGGACCTGGCGTTCATCTTCGCCAACTACGCGCTGGAAGCCGGCATCGATACCAAGAGCGCGCTGATCGTCGAAAAAGGCAAGGACCTCTATGCCGAGTTCCTCGTCGCCCGTCCGGACAACATCCAGGACCCGGGCATCCAGAAGCTGGCCAAGGCGCTGAACTCGCCGGAAGTCCGCCAGTTCATCCTGACCCGCTACAAGGGCGAGATCGCCCCGGCGTTCTGATGCGAGATCGGCGCGGGGGCGATTCACCCTCTCCCCCCGCCCTCTCCCGCAAGCGGGAGAGGGAGCCAGAAGCCCACCGGCTGACACATCTGTTTCAACGCGCACGGACAGTCCCCTCCCCCTTCAGGGAGAGGGTTAGGGAGAGGGAACTTCCAGCTCCACAACAACAGGAAACCGCATGACCAACGAATCCGCACCCAAGGACCTTCGTGACCAGGCGCCCCGGCAACTCCCGGCGCGCCGCATCGACAACGACGCCCAGGCCATCGACGCCGCCCACGAAGTGGCCCGCCTGGCGAAACCCGGCGCCGCCGCCCGCGACCGCGAGCGCGCCCTGCCCTGGCGCGAGCTGGAGCACTTCACCGCCCTGGGCCTGGGCGGCATCAGCATTCCCCGCGAGTACGGCGGTGCGCAGGTCTCCTACGCCACCCTGGCCGAAGTCTTCCGCGTGATCTGCGCCGCCGACCCGGCGCTGGGGCAGATCCCGCAGAACCAGTTCGGCCTGCTCAACGTCATCGACAACGTCGCCAGCGACGCGCAGAAGCGCGTGCTGTTCGGCGGCGTGCTCAACGGTCGGCGCATCGGCAATGCCGGCCCCGAACGCAACACCCGCAACACCCTCGAGCTCAAGGCACGGCTGGTGCGCGACGGCGAACATTTCCGCATCAGCGGCGAGAAGTTCTACTCCACCGGCGCGCTGTTCGCCCACTGGGTCGCGGTGAAGGCCATCGACGAGGAAGGTCGCGCGGTGATGGGCTTCGTCGAGCGCGGCATGGACGGCCTGCGCATCGTCGATGACTGGTCCGGTTTTGGCCAGCGCACCACCGCCAGCGGCACCGTGCTGCTGGACAACGCGCCCGTCGCCGGCTCGCTGGTGATCCACAACGGCCGTCTCGCCGACCTGCCGAACATTCAGGGCGCCGTGTCGCAGCTGATCCAGGCCGCCATCGATGCCGGCATCGCGGCGAATGCCCTGGAAGACGCCATCGACTTCATCCGCACGCACACCCGCCCCTTCATCGACGCCAACGTCGAGCAGGCCAGCGAAGAGCCCTTCACTGTCGCCGAGATCGGCCGCCTGCAGGTCGAACTGCACGCCGCCGAGGCGCTGCTGGAGCGCGCCGGCCATGTGCTCGACGAAGTGAGCGCGCGGCCCATCGACGACGAGTCCGCCGCCCGCGCGTCCATCGCCGTGGCCGAGGCCAAGGTGCTGACCACCGAAATCAGCCTGGCCGCCAGCGAGAAGCTCTTCGAGCTGGCCGGCAGCCGCGCCACCCTCGCCGAATTCAACCTCGACCGCCACTGGCGCAACGCCCGCGTGCACACCCTGCACGACCCGGTGCGCTGGAAGGTCCAGGCGGTCGGTGCCTATCACCTCAACGGCGCCCGCCCCGCGCGTCATTCCTGGATCTGAGGAGCGCCGATGAACAGTCTCGTACTGAACACCCCAGGGCTGGAAAACCCCGTCCACATCATCCGCAGCGACGACGAAGCCCTGGAGGTCGCCCGCGCACTGGCCGCCGACTTCCGCGAAGGCGCCATCGCCCGCGACCGTGAACGTCGCCTGCCCTGGGACGAACTGGAGCGTTTCAGCCGATCCGGCCTGTGGGGCATCACCGTGCCACGCGAGCATGGCGGCGCTGGCGTTTCCCGGGTCACCGTGGCGCGTGTGATCGCCATCATCTCCGCCGCCGACGGCTCGCTGGGGCAGATTCCGCAGAACCATTTCTACGCAGTCGAACTGCTGCGGGTGAACGGCAGCGACGCGCAGAAAGCCCGCCTGTTCGCCGAAGTGCTGGCCGGCGTGCGCTTCGGCAATGCGCTGGCGGAAATCGGCACGCGCACCGCCCACGACCGCACTACCCGGCTCACGCGCGAAGACGGCCAGTTGCGCATCCACGGCCGCAAGTTCTACTGCACCGGCGCGCTCTACGCGCAACGCATCCCGACCCTGGTCATCGATGACGAGGGCCTTCATCAGTTCGCCTTCATCGCCCGCGACACCCAGGGCCTGGAAGTGATCGACGACTGGTCCGGCTTCGGCCAGCGCACCACCGGCAGCGGCAGCGTGGTGTTCGATGGCGCGCCGGTGGGCGAGGACGACATCGTGCCGTTCCAGAGCGCCTTCGAACGCCCGACCACGGTCGGCCCCTTCGCGCAGATCCTCCACGCCGCCATCGATGTCGGCATCGCCCGTGGCGCGTACGAAGACGCTCTGGTGTTCCTGCGCGAGAAGGCCCGGCCATGGATCGACGCGGGCGTGGACAAGGCCAGCGACGACCCGCTGGCGATCAACGAAATCGGCCGCCTGGCGATCCGCCTGCACGCCGCCGAAGCCCTGCTGGACCGCTCGGGCCGCGTACTCGACGCCGCGACCGCAGAGCCGACCGCCGAGAGCGTCGCCGCCGCCTCCATCGCCGTGGCCGAGGCGCGGGCGATCACCACCGAAGTCTCGCTGCTGGCCGGTTCCAAGCTGATCGAACTGGGCGGCAGCCGCGCCAGCCTCGCCGAGCTGGGCCTGGACCGCCACTGGCGCAACGCCCGCGTGCACACCCTGCACGACCCGGCGCGCTGGAAGTACTTCGCGGTGGGCAACTACTACCTCAACGGCCAGTTGCCGCCTCGTCGGGGGACCCTATGAGCCAGAAGCAGATCCTCCTCAACGCCTTCAGCATGAATTGCGTCGGCCACATCAATCACGGCCTGTGGACCCACCCGCGCGATCGCTCCAGCGACTTCAACACGCTCAGCCACTGGACCGACCTCGCCCGCCTGCTGGAAAAGGGCCTGTTCGACGGGCTGTTCCTCGCCGACATCCTCGGTGTCTATGACGTCTACCAGAACGGCATCGAGCTCACCGCGAAGGAGGCCATTCAGCTGCCGGTGAACGACCCGCTGATGCTGGTTTCAGCGATGGCCGGCGCCACGCGGCACCTGGGCTTCGGCGTCACTGCCAACCTCACCTATGAGGCGCCCTACCCGTTCGCCCGGCGGCTCTCCACACTGGATCACCTGAGTGATGGCCGCATCGGCTGGAACATCGTCACCGGCTACCTGGAGAGCACCGCCCGCGCCATGGGCCAGGACCGGCAGATCGACCACGACCGCCGCTACGACCGCGCCGACGAATACCTGGAGGTGCTCTACAAGCTCTGGGAAGGCAGCTGGGAAGACGACGCTGTCATCGCCGATCGCCAGCGCCGCATCTACGCGCAGCCGGGCAAGGTGCACAAGGTGCGACACCATGGTGAGTTCTTCGATGTCGAGGGTTACCACCTCAGCCAGCCATCGCCACAACGCACGCCGCTCCTGTTCCAGGCCGGCGCGTCGAATCGCGGTCTCGCCTTCGCCGCGCGCCACGCCGAATGCGTGTTCGTCTCGGCACAGACCCGCGAAGCGACCCGCGTGCTGGTGGACCGCATCCGCCAGGCCGCTGTGGATGCCGGCCGCCGTGCGGACGACATCAAGGTGTTCATGGGCATCAACGTCATCGTCGCGCCGACCGAGGCCGAGGCCCGCGACAAGCTCGCCGAGTACCGCCGCTTCGCCAGCGCCGAGGCGGGTCTTGCGCACTTCGCCAGCACCACCGGGATCGACTTCTCGCGCTACGCGCTGGACGAGCCGATCCGCTACGAGAAGACCAACGCCATCGAATCCGCCACCAAGGCCCTGACCGTCGCCCGCACCGACGCCACCGTGCGCCAGCTGCTGGAACAACTCGCTCTGGGCGGCCGCTACACCACGCTGGTGGGTGACCCGGTGCAGGTGGCCGATGAGCTGCTGGGCTGGATCAACGACGCCGGCCTCGACGGCTTCAACCTCACCCGCACCGTGGAGCCGGAAAGCTACGCCGACTTCATCGACCTCGTGGTGCCCGAGCTGCAGAACCGCGGCGCCTACAAGACCGCCTACGGGGACGGCACCCTGCGGGAAAAACTCTTCGGCGCCGGTCGCGCCCGACTGCCCGCGCGGCACGTCGGCGCGAGCTATCGCCAGGCAACCGCCACTGGAGCGACTCCAGCTTTCCCTGCGTAAAAACTCTAAAAGGATTCGTTGCCATGCCTGCACGCTTCAAAATGACCCTCGGACTGTCGCTGAGCCTCCTCGCCGCCGGCCTCGCCCAGGCCGCCGACACCCTGCGCCTGGGCACCACCGCCGCCTTCGCCCCGCCGCTGGAAGTCGCGGTGAAGGAAGCCGCCCAGCAGGGCCTGAAGGTCGAGCTGGTGGAGTTCACCGACTGGAACGCACCAAACATCACCCTCGACCACGGCGACATCGACGCCAACTACTTCCAGCACACGCCGTTCCTGGAAAACGCCAATCGCGAGGGCGGCCTGCACCTCAAGGCGTTCGCGCCGGGAATCATCAACAACGTCGGCCTGTACTCGACCCGGTACAAGACCATCGCCGACCTGCCGGATGGCGCCAAGGTCGCCATCGCCAACGACCCGATCAATGGCGGCCGCGGCCTGCAGCTGCTGCAGAAGGCCGGGTTGCTCACGCTCAAGGATGGCGTGGGCTACAAGGCGACGCTGGACGACATCGTGACCAACCCGAAGCACATCCAGATCATCGAGCTGGAAGCCGTGCAACTGGTGCGCGCGCTGGACGACGTCGACCTCGCCCAAGGCTACCCGCACTACCTTCGCCTGGCGGGCACCGTCGACCCGAACAGCGCGCTGCTGTTCGATGGCATCGAGAACAAGGAGTACGTCATCCAGTTCGTGACCCGTGACGACTTCCAGGACCCGGACGGCCGGCTGAAGAAATTCGTCGATCTCTACCAGCACTCACCCCAGGTCCGCGCCGCGCTGGACAAGGCCCACGGCTCGCTCTACCAGCCGGGCTGGCAGTAACTGCACCGTCGTTTGCCTGTAGGAGCGAGCTTGCTCGCGAACGAACGAACCACGCTGCGGGGCAGAAAAATTCGCGAGCGAGCTCGCTCCTGCGAAAAGCATCTCCGGCAAGACGCCGAGACTCCCGAACACACCGAACCAGTCCCCTCGCCCTTCAGGGAGAGGGCCAGGGAGAGGGCAAACCGCCCGCTCCAAACTACCGAACAGGCCCCCACCATGGTCAGCTTCAACCGCACTCTCGAACTCGCCGCCCAGCACATCGCCCTGCGTGGGCTGGGCAAGACCTACGCCGGCCACCACGGGCCGGTGGAGGCACTGAGTGACATCGAACTCTCCGTCCGCCGCGGCGAAGTGTTCGGCATCATCGGCCGCAGCGGCGCCGGCAAGAGCTCGCTGATCCGCACCCTCAACCGCCTGGAGCAACCCAGCGTCGGTCAGGTGCTGATCGACGGCGAGGACATCGGCGCCTTCGACGCCCAGCAACTGGTCGGCCTGCGCCGCCGCGTCGGCATGATCTTCCAGCACTTCAACCTGATGTCGGCCAAGACTGTCGCGCAGAACATTGCCCTGCCCCTGCGCGTGGCCGGCGTGCCCAAGGCGCGCATCGCCGAGCGGGTGGATGAACTGCTGCAGCTGGTCGGCCTCACCGACAAGCGCCACGCGTACCCGGCGCAACTTTCCGGCGGGCAGAAGCAGCGCGTCGGTATCGCCCGCGCGCTGGTACACCAGCCAGAAATCCTGCTCTGCGACGAAGCCACCTCGGCGCTGGACCCGGAGAGCACCCAGGCCATCCTTTCGCTGCTGCGCGACATCAACCGCCGCCTGGGCCTGACCATTGTGCTGATCACCCACGAGATGGCCGTGATCCGCGAAATCTGCGACCGCGTGGTGGTGCTCGAACGCGGACGCGTCGTCGAGCAGGGCGAGGTCTGGGAAGTCTTCGGCAACCCGCAGCACGAGGTCAGCCGCACCCTGCTCGGCTCGCTGCAGCAGCACCTGCCGCCGGACCTGCTGGCACGCCTGGAGCATCCCTCGGACAACGAAGTCATCCTCGACCTGCACTACACGGGCGTGCGTGAACAGGAGCCGGACCTGCTGGCCATCGCCCAGGCCCTGGGCAGCCGTGTCAGCCTGCTGCACGGCGGCATCGAGCGCATCCAGGGCCGCGCCCTCGGACGTCTGCTGCTGAGCGTCGCCGCCCCCGCTGCCAGTGCCCCGCAACTGCTCGAACGTGCCCGCGATGTCGCCGATCGCCTGGAGGTGCTCACCCATGCCTGATCGCCTGCTGCAAGGCCTGCTCGACACCCTGCTGATGATCGGCGCGTCCTCCGCCGTCGTCTTCCTGGTCGGCATTCCGCTGGCCCTGGTGCTCGTCACCACCGGGCCTGGCGGGATCTTCCAGGCGCGCCTGGTCAACCAGAGCCTGGGCAGCGTGGTCAACGTCCTGCGCTCGATCCCCTTCCTGATCCTGATGGTCGCGCTGATCCCCTTCACCCGGCTGATCGTCGGCACCAGCTACGGCGTGTGGGCGGCCGTGGTGCCGCTGACGATCGCCGCCACGCCGTTCTTCGCGCGCATTGCCGAAGTCAGCCTGCGCGAGGTCGATCACGGCCTGATCGAGGCGGCCCAGGCGATGGGTTGCCAGCCCCGGCACATCATCTGGAACGTGCTGTTGCCCGAAGCGCGACCGGGCATCGTCGCGGGCTTCACCATCACCCTGGTGACCATGATCAACTCCTCGGCGATGGCCGGCGCCATCGGCGCTGGCGGCCTCGGCGACCTGGCCTACCGCTATGGCTACCAGCGCTTCGACACCCAGGTGATGCTCACGGTGATCATCCTGCTGGTTGCGCTGGTGACCCTGATCCAGTTCGGCGGCGACCGCCTGGCGCGCTGGCTCAACAAGCGGCTGTGAGCGGACTCGCGGCAGTGGCTGCGTCTATGCTGGCGGACTACGCAGACGAATTCTCCCCGGAGCTCCGCCATGACTGTCCGCCGTATCGTCGCCAACCTCGCCACCGGCAAGCCTGCCGAGATCGCGCACTTCTACCGCGAACTGTTCGACCTGGACGTGGTGATGGATCACGGCTGGCTGATCACGCTGGCCAGCGACGAACGTGCGCTCACGCAGTTGAGCCTGGCCAGCGAGGGAGGCTCCGGCGCGCCGGTGCCGGACCTGTCCATCGAAGTGGACAATCTCGACGAGGTGTATGACCGTGCCCTCGCGGCCGGGCACGAACTTACCTACGCGTTGACGCTCGAACCCTGGGGCGTGCGCCGCTTCTTCCTGCGCGACCCGCTGGGCACCCTGGTGAATGTGCTGGAGCACAGCCATCGATGATGAGGCTCGCGAGCTGGCCCACCCCGGCAGGAGCGCGCCGGCTCGCGAGGGGGCTTAGCGGTTGAGAAACCCCAAGAGGTCCTCGTTCACCTGATCAGCCATGGTGGTGCACATGCCGTGCGACCCGCCCTTGTACACCTTCAGCTCACCTTTCTGCACCAACTCGACAGAGCGCTGGCCGGCGGCGCCAATGGGCACTATCTGATCGTCATCGCCGTGGAGGATCAGCGCCGGCACGTCGATCTTCTTCAGGTCCTCGGTGTAATCCACTTCGGAGAACTCACGCACGCACAGGTACAAGCCCAGGTGCCCGCCCATCATGCCCTGCAGCCAGAAGTTGTCGATCACTCCCTGGGAAACCTTCACACCCGGCCGGTTGTAGCCGTAGAAAGGGAGCGCCAGGTCCTTGAAGAATTGCGAGCGGTCTTCCTTCACGCCCTTGCGGATGCCGTCGAACACGTCGATCGGCAAACCGCCGGGGTTGGCGGCGGTCTTGAGCATCAGCGGCGGCACCGCACCGATCAGCACGGCGCCGGAAAGCCGCTTGGTGCCGTGCCGGCCGATGTAGTGCGCCACCTCGCCGCCACCGGTGGAGTGGCCCACCAGTGTGGCGCCCTTGAGGTCGAGAGCCTCGATTACCGACGCCAGGTCGTCGGCGTAGGTGTCCATGTCGTTGCCGTTGGCCGGCTGGCCCGAGCGGCCGTGGCCGCGCCGGTCATGGGCGATGACCCGGTAACCCTTCTGCACCAGGAACAGCATCTGCGCATCCCAGGCATCGGCATTCAGCGGCCAGCCATGGGAGAACACTACCGGCTGCCCACTGCCCCAATCCTTGTAGAAAATCTCGGTGCCATCTTTTGCTTTGACGATGCTCATTTGGGTCGTTTCCTTCAGGGAGTAGTTGAAAAGAAACGCCGCAACTTCAGCGACTGCGGACCGCTCTACGGCGGCCTTGAGCATAGCCAGACCAGCAATTCGAGCAGCGATGGCCGGCGGCTTTCCGACGAGCGACAGCTCAATTGATGCCGGCCTCGAACAAGCCGCCGAGCCAGTCGGAGAACACCCGCAGGCGCCGCGACATCTGCCGGCGCACCGGGTACAGCACGCTGACCGGCAGCGGTGGTGGCTGCCAGGCGCGCAGCACCTCCACCAGTTCACCACTGGCGAGGCCCTCGCGCAGGTGATAGCGCGGCGCCTGGATCAGGCCGAAGCCGGCGCGGCAGGCGGCGATGTAGGCATCGGCGTTGTTCACCGTGATCCGGCTGGGCAGCCGCTGGGTGCGCAACTGTCCGTCGAAGCAAAACTCCAGGTCGAAAATGCGTCCGCTGGAGGCCGACTGGTAATTCACCGCCAGATGCCCGTCGAGCTGCTCCGGATGCTGCGGCAGGCCAAATGCCTGGATGTAGTCGCGGCTCACGCAGGTCAACTGCTCCAGCTCGGCGATACGCCGTCCGACCAGGCTGGAATCCGGCAGCTCGCCAGCGCGTAGCACGCAGTCCACCCCCTCGCGCACCAGGTCCACCTGGCGGTCGTTCAGGCTCAGTTCCAGCTCGATCTGCGGGTAGCGGCGGCAGAACTCGGGCAGCTTCGGAATCACCACCAATCGCCCCAGTGAGCTGGGCAGGTCGACGCGCAGCTTGCCGCGAGGATTGTCGGGCGAGTCGGAAAAACAGTTCTCCGCCTCTTCCAGGTCCTCCAGCAAGCGTACGCAACGCTCGTAGTAGGCCTGGCCATCGGCGGTGACGCTGACCTGCCGCGTGGTGCGGCGCAGCAGTTGTACTCCCAGGTGCGTCTCCAGTTGCTGGATCAGCTGGGTCACGCTGGCGCGCGGCAGCTGCAGGCTGTCCGCGGCCTTGCCGAAGGCCTTGAGTTCAACGATGCGCGTGTAGACCTGCATGGCCTGCAAGCGGTCCATGGTGCACTCCGATTATTCATCCAGACCAAATAGTTAAACCGGAATTAGCCGGTTTATCCATACAGGACAAACAACAAGAATGGTCCTGCCCCTTTCCACACCCGGAGAATCCACATGAAGACCCGCCGCCTGGGCCCGCAAGGCCCAATCGTCTCCGCCATCGGCCTCGGCTGCATGGGCATGTCCGACTTCTACACCACCGGCAGCAACGAGGCCGAATCCATTGCCACCCTGCACCGTGCGCTGGAGCTGGGCGTCACCCTGCTGGACACCGCCGACATTTATGGCCCGCACACCAACGAGGAATTGCTCGGCCGCGCCCTGAAGGGCAAGCGCGAGCAGGTCTTCCTCGCCACCAAGTTCGGCATCGTGCGCACCCCGGAGCAACCGCAGGTGCGCGGCGCCAACGGCAGCCCGGCGTACATCCGCCAGGCCGTGGACGGCAGCCTGAAACGCCTGGGCACCGACCACATCGACCTCTACTACCAGCACCGCGTCGATCCCAAGGTCCCCATCGAGGAAACCGTCGGCGCCATGGCCGAGCTGGTGAAGGCCGGGAAGGTGCGTTATCTCGGCCTCAGCGAGGCCTCGGCAGAAACACTGGAGCGCGCGCACCAGGTTCATCCGATCACGGCGCTGCAGAGCGAGTACTCGCTTTGGACCCGCGACCCGGAAGAGAACGGCGTGCTGGCCGCCTGCGAACGCCTGGGCGTCGGCTTTGTCCCCTACAGCCCGCTGGGCCGGGGCTTCCTCACCGGCGCGCTGAAAAGCCCGGATGATTTCGCCGAGGACGACTACCGCCGCTCCAGCCCGCGCTTCACCGGGGAGAACTTCGGGAAGAACCTGCAACTGGTGGCCAAGGTCGCCGAGCTGGCCGACGCCCGCGGGGTGCAGCCCTCGCAACTGGCGCTGGCCTGGGTGCTGGCCCAGGGCGCGCACCTGGTACCGATCCCCGGCACCAAGCAGCGCAAGTACCTGGAAGAAAACATCGCTGCCGTGGACCTCGCGCTGACCCAGGCGGAACTGCTGGAGCTGGACGCGATCTTCCCGGCCGGTGCGGCCGCCGGTGGGCGCTACAGCGAACAGGTGATGGCGCTGATCCAGTAAAAGCTCTGCACCGGGGCTCCGGTGGGCGCTCGCAGCGGTTATGCTGACAGTGACCACCGGAGGCTCCATGCGATTCGTTCCCGCCGTACTGCTCGTACTTTCCTTCCTTCCCTTTGCCGCGCACGCGGATGAAGAGTGCCAGGTAACGGCCGTATTCAGCGGCGACCAGCTGACCTGCCAGCGCGCCGACGGCAACGACACCACCATTCACCTGCGCGGTGTCACGGCCCCGGAACTGGAGCAGCCCTTCGGCCAGCGTTCGCGCGCAGCCCTGGTGCAACTCGCGCTGGGCAAGAGCGCCACCCTCAAGCACGCCGAGCAACTGGCCGACGGCAGTCTGCGCGCGGCGGTGTGGGTCACCCCGGCGGAGTGCCCGAACTGCGGTCATACCCTGGATATCGGTCGTGCGCAGCTGAGCATCGGCCTCGCGCGCTGGCGGCAGAGCGACGCGCAGACACCCGAGGAAGTCGGCCAGTACCAGTTCGAGGAACACGAGGCCAAGGCGCGCCGCACCAATCTCTGGCGCAATCCCTGAGGCGAGAACCCGTCAGTTGCTGACGTAGTGCTGCAGGATGCGCCGGTCTTCGCCCTCGTCCACCAGCGCTTTCAGCGTCTGCGCATAACGCCGGACGAAGTCCTCGTCCTGAGTGCGCTTGCTGAAGGCGACTTCCGTCGATTCGGTTGAGACCACCACCCCGGTGGGCTCTATGCGCCGAGCCAGGCCCAACTGCTGCAGCTCGTACTGGCCGCTGTGCTCGTCAGCGATGATGCCGTCGATGCGACCCTTGTCGACCATGTGCCAGAGGTTGCTGCGGCTGGGATTGAAGAACACCCGCGCGGCGTAGTCCGGATCGGCCATCAGCTGTCGATAGGGCTCGCCGTAGGACACGTCAATCTGCGCGCCGAGGCGGAAGTCAGTGCCTGGCAGGTCGGACAGCTGCTGCAGGCGGTCACGCTGCGCCAGGCCGCGACGGACGAAGAGGATGTTGCGAGACGGCGGCAGGACAGTGCCGGAGAACCAGGCATAGGCCTCGCGCTCGGGCTTGCGGAAGGCACCGGGCAGCACGTCGAGACGGCCCAGTTCCAGCTCCTTGAGTGCCCGCGCCCAGGGCAGCTTGACCATTCGCACCTGGCAGCCCAGGCGCTGCAGAACGGTGCGGTTCAGCTCGACGTAGAGGCCGCCGACGCTGCCATCGGGCAATTGCATGCTGAACGGCGGGTCGTCATCCCAGCGCAGGGTCTTCTCGCAGGCGGCCAACGGAATGCTGGCCAGCGCCAGGCCCAGCAGGACCAGGCGCTTCAGGGGCGCACGCAGGGGCAACGGCAGGCGAACGGCTTGCGACGGCAAGATCACGACTCACGGCAGGAGAAGACGGATCAACGCAGTGTATTGAACCCGATGACCGTGTGACCAGCGGTGATCGGGTTCGTACGTTGGTTCCGTCTCGCTTACTGCCAGCCGTACCGCCGAGC
This sequence comes from Pseudomonas sp. BB438, assembly GCF_057180225.1. Taxonomy (NCBI): domain Bacteria; kingdom Pseudomonadati; phylum Pseudomonadota; class Gammaproteobacteria; order Pseudomonadales; family Pseudomonadaceae; genus Pseudomonas; species Pseudomonas sp. BB438. The sequence goes on along the minus strand of NZ_CM170001.1, from coordinate 2,554,503 downwards.
GAACCAGCCCTTCACCGCCTGGGTCAGCGCCATGTAGCCCAACAGGATCGCCACCAGCCACGGCCAGTAGCCCAGCGGTAGCGCCGTCATGCGGAACGAGTGCGCCAGCGGCCCCATCGGCAGGAAGATCGCCACCATCACGATTGCCAGGGTCATGCCCAGCAGCGGCCAGGCGGCGCGGCTCTGCAGGAAGGGAATGCGCCGGGTGCGAATCATGTGCACCACCAGCAGCTGGGAAATCAGCCCTTCGACGAACCAGCCGGACTGGAACAACGTCTGGTGCTCCGGTGAATTCGCGCCGAACACATGCCAGAGCACGAGGAAGGTGGCGATGTCGAAGATCGAGCTGATCGGCCCGAAGAACACCATGAAGCGTCCGATGCCCGCCGGGTTCCATTGCTGCGGCTTGCGCAGCAGCTCATCGTCGACATGGTCGAAGGGAATGGCGACCTGCGACAGGTCGTAGAGCAGGTTCTGCACCAGCAGTTGCAGCGGCAGCATCGGCAGGAAGGGAATGAAGGCACTGGCCACCAGCACACTGAAGACGTTGCCGAAGTTGGAACTGGCGGTCATGCGGATGTACTTGAGCATGTTGGCGAAGGTGCGACGCCCTTCGATCACGCCCTCCTCCAGGACCATCAGGCTCTTTTCCAGGAGAATCAGGTCGGCCGCTTCCTTGGCGATGTCCACCGCCGAATCCACCGAGATGCCGATGTCCGCCGTGCGCAGCGCCGGCGCATCGTTGATGCCGTCGCCAAGGAAGCCGACCACATGGCCGCGCTCGCGCAGCACCCGCACCAGGCGTTCCTTGTGGCTGGGAGTGAGCTTGGCGAACAGCGTGGTGCGCTCGGCCAGCTCGCCCAGCGCCGCATCCTCCAGTTCGTCCAACTGCGGGCCGAGCAGCACGCCCTCGACCACCAGCCCGACGTCACGGCAGACCTTCAGGCTCACCCGGTCGTTGTCGCCGGTCAGCACCTTCACCGCCACGCCGTTCTCCGCCAGCGCGCGCAGCGCCGGGGCCGTGGTTTCCTTGGGCGGGTCGAGGAAGGCGATGTAGCCGGCCAGGCACAGCCCGCTTTCGTCGGCCACGCCATAGGTGTCGCGGGTCGGCGGCAGCTCACGGGTGGCCACCGCGACAACCCGCAGGCCTTCCTGGTTGAGCCCGTCGGCGACCGCGCGAATGCTGTCCAGGCGCGCCCCGGTGAGCGGCTCGACGCCCTCCGCGGTCTCCACCGTCTCGCAGACCGCCAGCACCTCCTCCAGCGCGCCCTTGCAGATCAGCAGGTGATTGTCCTCGCGCTCGCTGACCACCACGGACATGCGGCGACGGGCGAAGTCGAAGGGAATCTCGTCGAGCTTGCGGAAGCGGCTGTCCACCTTCAACGCATGACGCAGCTCGACGTGATCGAGCACGGCGACGTCCAGCAGGTTCTTCAGTCCGGTCTGGTAGTGGCTGTTGAGGAAGGCCAGCTGCAGCACGCGGTCCTGTACCTGGCCAAACGCATCGGTGTGGCGCTCGAGGACGATGCGGTCCTGGGTCAGGGTGCCGGTCTTGTCGGTGCACAGGATGTCCATGGCGCCGAAGTTCTGGATGGCGTCCAGGCGCTTGACGATCACCTTGCGCCGGCTGAGCACCACCGCGCCCTTGGCCAGGGTCGACGTGACGATCATCGGGAGCATTTCCGGGGTCAGGCCGACAGCGATGGACAGCGCGAACAACGCAGCCTCCAGCCAGTCACCCTTGGTGAATCCGTTGATCAGCAGCACCACGGGCGCCATCACCAACATGAAGCGGATCAGCAGCCAGCTGACGCGGTTCACCCCGGCCTGGAAGGCGGTCGGCGTCGGGTCGCTGGCGATCACCCGCTCGGCGAGGGAGCCAAAATAGGTGCGCGTGCCCGTACCGATTACCACCGCCTGGGCCGAGCCGCTGACCACGGTGGTTCCCATGAAGCACAGGCTGTCACGCTCCAGCGGGTTGCCCTGGCGGGCGTCGCGCACCTGGGCGAATTTCTCCACGGGCAGGGATTCGCCGGTGAGCGCGGCCTGGCCGACGAACAGGTCCTTGGCGCTGAGCAGGCGCACATCCGCTGGCACCATGTCGCCAGCCGACAGCCACAGCACATCGCCGGTCACCAGTTCGCGGATCGGCACTTCCGAGCGGCCCGCCAGGCCATCGCCCTGGGCGCTGCGGAACACCGTGGCGGTGTTGCTCACCATCGCCTTGAGCTTCTCGGCGGCGCGGTTGGAGCGTTTTTCCTGGATGAAACGCAGCAGCGTGGAAATACCCACCATGCTGCCGATCACCACCGCGGCCTCCACGTCCTCGGTGAACCAGGAAATGGTCGCCAGCACCGTCAGCAGCAGGTTGAAGGGGTTGCAGTAGCAGTACCACAGATGCTTCCAGGCACCGATGGGACGGTCCTGGTCAATCTCGTTCAAGCCATCGCGCTGGCGACGCTCGTCCGCCTCGCTTTCGCTCAGGCCTTCGCGTCGGCTTCCCAGGCGTTCCAGCACGGACGCCGGTTCCAGTGCGGACCATTCCAGCAGCGCCGTGGTCAGCGCATTCGGCGCCTGGCGGCCGGCAGCAGAACCCCGCAGCAGGTCGCGCGCGGCCAACCGGCGCAATTGACGGGCCGGGAAGCCCTTGTTGATGAATTCGAGCAGGTGGGTCCTGATGAGGTCCAGGCGCATGATGACGTTCCCCTTGTGCGCACATCGTCCGGCGGCGGGGAGGAGTCTCTGCCAGCTACCTTAAGGGGCCATGAAGGTTGGCGGGCGCCCGGATGCGCGCCGCCGAACGCCGTCAGAAATCGCGCTTATAGAAGATGTCCAGCGAGCTCGCCAGGCCGCTGGCTGCCTCCAGGTAGACCTTCTTGCTCAGCAGGTAGCGTAGCGCAATGGTGTTGGCCGGCTCGAACACACCGACGCCGTAGCGCAGGCTGAGACGGTCGGAGAGCTGGCCGCTGGCGACAACGCTGGTGCTGTTGCCGGTACCTTCGGTGTCCAGCTGGAAGTCCTGGATGCCCAGGCGCTGGGCGACTTCGCCGGTCAGCGGCGCGCTGCCGGCCAGGCCGAGCGCGAGGGCCGCCTCGCCAAGCATGTTGCTGTCCTCGCCGCTGGACATCGGCCGGCCCAGCACCAGGTAGGACAGCGCCTGCTGCTGACTCATGGCAGGCTCGGAGAACACCTCGCTGCGTGGCTGCTCGGCGTTGCCGGTCAGGCGCAGGCCGGCGACCACGTCGTCGACCTTGCGGATCGCCTCGACATCGAGGAACGGCTGGTCGATGGGCCCGGCGAACAGCAGCCGCGCGCGGCGGATGGTCAGCTTCTGGCCGTAGGCGCGGTAGCGACCGTTGTTCAGACGCAGTTCGCCACGGGTGTCCATGTTGTCGCCGATGTGCACCTGGCCAGCCAGTTCGGCGTTCAGCCCGAAACCGCTGAAGGTCAGCTTGTCGCTGCCGACCCTGACGTCGATGTCCATGTTCAGCGCCAGGGCGCTTTTCGGTTCCTGCTTCGCACCGACGATCACGGTGTCGTCGGAGACCTTGACCGTGGACGGCGGCAACTGGCGGATGGTGATGGCGCCGCGCGGCACCTGCACCGAACCGGAAACGGCCAGACGCTCACCGGCCATCTGCACGGTGAGATCCGGCTCCACTTCCAGGTTGGCGTAGGGTTCCACGGTCACCGGCAGACGGTTGCCGCGCAGTTTCACGTCGACGTCCAGGCCACTGAACCAGGCGATGCGTCCGGCCAGGCTGCCGTTACCGTGCTCGCCCGCCTTCCAGTCGCCGCTCAGGTCGACCTGCTCACCGGCGATCCGCGCCGTGACCTGCAACTGTTCGAAGCGGGTCGGCAGGTCGCCACCGGAAATCTCGCCGTCACTCAGGCGCAGTTCGCCATCCACTCGTGGCGCCAGCAAGCCACCGGAAATCTGTCCGCTGCCGTTAAGGTGCCCTTTCAGGGTTTCCACCATGGGCGCGAACGGCCGCGCCACGGAGATATCCAGGCCATTCAGGCTGAAGGTGCCGTTCACCGGCTTGGCTTTCGGCCGCGGATCGAGCTGGACCTGCGCCTGCAGGCTGCCGAGCTTGTCGCCGAGGAATTGCAGGCTGGTGTCGATGCGCCGGGGCGTCAGGCGGCTCTCCAGTTGCAGGCGCTGGTAGGGGAAGTCGACCCAGTCTTCCTGCTCCTTGATACGCAGGGTGCCGTTGTTGGCATTGATCAGGATCGAGCCATTGGGGCCGCTGGCGGGCAGGTCGAGCTGCACGTCGCCGTCCAGCTTGCCCTTCCAGGCGAAATCCTCGGGCAACCAGCGCGCCAGGCTGTCCAGCGGGAACTCGCGCAGGTGCATGCGCAAGCGCGGGTCGGGCATCAGCCGCTGGTCTTCCATGCACAGACTGGCCGGACCGGAGGCCCAGCAATGGGCACCGAGGTTGATCCGCCCGTCCGCCAGGCGCTCAAGGCGCGCCGGCTGCTGCAGCCGCCAGTCCTGGCCGCCGCTCTGGATGTCGCCGCTGGCCAGGCGTCCGCGCCAGTCCGTGCCGTTCCAGTTGCCGTCCAGGCCGAGGTCGAGCGCCACCGGCTTGCCCTGCAGGTTGAGGGCGAGTTGCTGACGCTTCAGGTCGCCGCTGCCATCGAGCTTGAGCACGCCGAAATCGCTATCGCCACTGTGCAGTCCCTGGGCCATGAGGCTCACCCGGCCACGCTGGGCGGTGTCCAGGGAAGCGGTCAGGCCCAGCGTACGCAGGCCCTGGTCGGCGTAGGCGACGCGCTGACCATCGAGTTTCAATTGGCCTTGCGGCGCCTGCAGTGTGCCAGCCAGGTCGAGACGGCCGCTCACCTGGCCGAACAACTGTGGCCATAGTTGGCCAAGGCGGTTCAGGGCGATGTCCAGGCGGCCGGACAGCCGCTGGTCCAGCGCGGCCTGCCCGCTGATGCGGTTGTCGCCCAGTTGCAGCGCGAGGCCATCGACCTTCCACGCCTGCCCCGCCGCCGTGGCATTCGCCTTGAAGGTGGCCGGCTGACCACGCAAACGGCCCTGCAGATCGAGATTGGCGTCGAGGTTCAGCACCTCGCCCTTGAGCGATCCCTTGCTGCGCAGTGGACCACCGAGGCGGCCGGGCATTTCTTCGAGCCAGTAGGCGGGGTCGAAGTCGGACAGGTCGAGCGCCGCGTCCCAGGTCACCGCATCGGCGAAACCGACTTTCAGGTGCCCTTCGGCTTTGCCCTGCCCCGCCACCAGTTTCAGCGACGGCAGGAAGACCTCCGAGAGGTTGCCCGAGACCGGACTGGCCAGGGTGAAGTCGCCAGCCGGCCCCTTGAAGGCACCCTCGAAGTTGCCCAGGTAAGCGCCATCGCTGTAGCTCACTTCGGCCTTGAAGGTGTGCACGCTCACCGGCGGCTCGTCGATCTCCGGGTACAGTCGACGCCAGGGGAAGTCGAGCCAGTCGAGCTGGGCGTTGGCGCCGAAGGCGTCCTTCCAGTCCAGGCGGCCGGTGATTGCCACGCGCTGGTCCTGGGCGGCGCTCAGGTCGAGCGCGGCGATATCCGCCCCCTCGGCGTTGACGCGACCGCGCAGGGTCAGCACCACCGGGCTCTCTTCGGCAGGAAGCACGGCGGCGCCGGCCAGTTGGTAGCCATCCTCGAGGTTACCGCTGGCGTTCAGGCGCAGTTGGTTCAGCGTCAGGGTGTCGGGCAGGGAAGCGTCGGCCTTGAAGCCATCGGCAGTCACCAACGCGGTGGCCGGCAGGTTCTCCGCCAGGGGCTGCAGGTCGCCTTCCAGGCGGCCGCTCAAGTAACCGCTGCTTTGCGCCTGCAGCTTCAGGTGGCCCATCAGCTCGCCCTTGGCCTGCACCTGCAGGGACCAGGGCTTTTCACCCGGCGCAGGCAGGCCGAGCGTGCCTTCTGCTTCGAGCGGCCAGCCCTGCGTGGGCTTCAGCAAACCCTTGAGCGACAGGCTCAGGCCATCGCGAGCAAGCTTCACCGAGTCGATGTGCAGGCCGTCGTGGTCCCAGCGCGCGCTCAGTTCGGCGTCACGCAACTGCTCCTGATCGTCCAGCAGGAAGCGGCCGATGCGGATGTCACCCAGCTCCAGCGAGAGCGGCAGGTTCAGGTCAGGCAGTTCGAGGGGGCCGGACGATTCGCTCGGCGCGCTGGGCGGCAGGGTCAGCAGCACGTCATCGGCTACGACCTTGTGCAGGCACAGGGTCATGCGCAGCAGGCAGCCTGGCGACCAGTCGATCTGCGGTCGATCCAGCACCAGGTGGGTCGCGCCGTCGGTCCATTCCAGGCGCTTGGCGCTGAAGCCACCCGCGAGGCGACCCTCGAATTCGTCAACGCTCAGGCCAGGCACCCAGCTCAGTACGGCGCGGCTGCCCGACGACGTGCCGAGCAAGGCGGCCACGGTGATGAGCAGCAGCAGAATCAGCCCGAGCAGGCTGCCCAGGCTCCAGCGCAGCGCGCGCATCCAGCCCGCGCGACTCACAGTTCCGGCCCCATGGAGAAGTGCAGGCGGATACCACCGTCCTCGTCCAGGCCATCCGCCAGGTCCAGGCGCAACGGGCCGACCGGGGAGATCCAGCGGATGCCGATGCCCACGCCGGTCTTGATCGAGGGGAAGTCCAGCGAGTTGAACGCATTGCCCTGGTCGACGAAGGCTGCGATGCGCCAGCGCTCGGCGATGGGGTACTGGTACTCGACGCTGCCGGCGACCATGTAGCGGCCGCCGATGCGATCACCGTCGGAGTTCTTCGGCGACAGGGTCTGGTAGTCGTAGCCGCGCACGCTCTGGTCACCGCCGGCGAAGAAGCGCAGCGATGGCGGGATCGCGCTGTAGTCGTTGGTGGCGATACCGCCGACCTGGATGCGTCCGAGCAACCGCTGACCTCCCCAGAAACTGGTCACGCCCTTGGCCATGGCGTTGATGTGGGCGACGTCGGCGTCCGCCATCAGCCCTTCCTTGGCGCCCTTCACCTCGAATTGCAGCCGGTAGCCCTGGCCGGGATCGATCTTGTTGTCGGCCTTGAGGATCGAGTAGCCGATGCCCGGCATCAGGAAGCTGCTGAGGCCGGAGTCGTCGCCCAGCTTGTATTCCTCGCGCTGCCAGTTCAGCGAGACGACCCGCTGCCAGCCGCTGTCGAGCTTGTGGTGCCACTCACCGCCGAGGGTCAGCAGCTTGCTCTCGGTGTCCACCAAGTCTTCGTACTGGTAGCCGCTGGTGAAGCGCAGCTTGTCGGTGAGCGGTGGGTCCAGCGGGATCTCGTACCAGGCACCGACGTTCTGCCGGGGCGCGGAAACCTCCGCCTCGAAGCCCAGGCTGTGGCCTTGCGGGTTGACCCAGTGGCGCGTCCAGGTCGCCCGGGCACGCGGCCCCACGTCCGTCGAGAAGCCCAGGCCAAGTCCCATGGTGCGGGGCTTGCGCGCTTCCAGGTGGACGTGCACCGGCACCACGTCGCCATCGGCGTTGGTCGGTGCGGCATCGACCCGCACGCCATCGAAATAGCCGCTGGACTGCAAGGCCTGGTTGAGATCGGCGATCTGCTCGGAGTCGTAGTCGGCGCCTTCCTTGAACGGCACCATGCGCTGCAGCAGATCCTCATCGAAGGGAAAGTCACCGGCAAAATCAACCTTGCCCAGGCGGTAGCGCGGGCCGCTGGCGTACACCAGCTCGATGTCCGCGACACCGGCCTCGGGGTCGATGCGCAATTGCTGCTGGGTGAACTGGCCGCGGAAGAAACCGAAGCGCGACGCCTGATTCTGGATCAGCCGCTTGGCGTCGTCGTAGGCACCATGGTTGAGCTGCGCGCCGGGCTTCAGGGCATCGCCGCCGGGCACCCGGAAGCTCTTGAGCCTGGCGGCCGGCCCATCGACGCGCACCGTCACGCTGCGCAGATGGATGGGCTCACCGGGGCGAACGTTGATCCGCAGGGTCGGCTCCTTGTCATGGGTCACCCGACCGCGGATACGTGCCTGGTAGTAACCCAACGCCTGGGCGGCCTTCTGCGCCTGCTCGACGGCATTGCGCCGGAATCGTTGCAGGGCCGCCTGATCACGCTCGCCAAGGCTGCCCACATAGGCCTCGATATTGGCCTTGAGCGCAGCGTTGGCGGGAGTGATGCGAACATCGAGATGGGCTTCGGCCGCCAGGGCCCTCTGCAAGCAGAAGGCTATTACCAGCAGCAGCCCAAGCAATCCTTGGACAACTCTCATGGCGCGAAATGCTAGCACGGGTTTTCCCCGCCATGCCTTCATCTAGAGCGCAGCAAGCCCTGGAACAGGCAATTTTCCCTAGCCGACGGACGCTTTCACCGCCTCACGGCCCTGCGTAGGATGGAACAGCACGTGCTCGCGAATCGGCCCCAGCGCCACCTCGCCCAATTCCTCGTACCCGTGGCGCCGGTAAAACTCCAGGTAACGAGCGTTGCCGGTATCCAGCACCAGCCCCTGCGAACCGCCATCCTCTGCACACCAGGCGTGCAGCGCGTCGAGCAACTGCTCGCCGAGGTGCTTGCCCTGGAATTCCGGGTGCACGCCGATCAGCGGCAGGACGTGATACGGCCCCGGTGGCAGGCAGCCAAGCACTGCGGAGTGATAGTCGAGGAAGCGCCGGGTGCAACCCAGGCCGGTGGTGAGCAGCATGCGCATGCGCCAGAACCAGCTCTCGGTGACATCCAGGCGGCGTTGGGGCGGAACCACCAGTGCCACGCCCACCAGGCGGTCATCGATCAGCAGTCCGATGGCCGGCAGCTCCTCGACAAAATGCTGGTTGACCAGTTCGCGGACGGTCGCCCGCACTCGCTGGTCGAAGCCGGCACGGTCGGCTTCGAACAGGTAGGCAAAGGTCGGTTCGTGGCGATAGGCGTGATAGAGCAGCGAGCGGACTTCACGGCTGTAGTTGCCGTCCAGCAGACGGACTTCGGCGAGGGTATCAGGCATGCGGACGCCTCTTCGGATGAGTTCTTCTTATGGTTATGAGTCCAGCCACAAAACCCTAGCAGCGCCTCGCCGGGGTCGCCAGGGCCCGGCCACCTGGGCTAGCATCGTGCTTTTGCCAGGGCGCCCAGGATGAAAATCGTCTCCTTCAATATCAACGGTTTGCGCGCACGTCCCCACCAGCTCCAGGCGATCATCGAGCGCCACCAGCCGGACGTGATCGGCCTGCAGGAAACCAAGGTCGCCGACGAGCAGTTCCCCCGCGAGGAAATCGAAGCCCTCGGCTACCACGTGCACTACCACGGGCAGAAAGGCCACTACGGCGTCGCCCTGCTGTCCCGCCAGGAACCGCTGGAGCTGCAGCGCGGCTTTCCCAACGACGGCGAAGAATCGCAGCGCCGCTTCATCTGGGGCACCTTCAAGGATGCCGAGGGACAGTTGATCACCGTGATGAACGGCTACTTCCCGCAAGGTGAAAGCCGCGACCATCCGGTGAAATTCCCCGCCAAGCAGCGCTTCTACGCCGACCTGCAGGACCTGCTGGAAACCCGTTTCCAACCCGACCAGCAACTGATCGTGATGGGTGACATCAACATCTCGCCGGAAGACTGTGACATCGGTATCGGCGAGGAGAACCGCAAGCGCTGGCTGAAGACCGGCAAGTGCAGCTTCCTGCCGGAAGAGCGGGAATGGCTAGCACGCCTGAAGGGCTGGGGCCTGGTGGACAGCTTCCGCTTGCAGAACCCCAGCGTGGACGACCGCTTCAGCTGGTTCGACTACCGCAGCCGCGGCTTCGAGGACACCCCCAAGCGCGGCCTGCGCATCGACGTCATCCTGGCCTCCGAGGCCCTGCGCGGCCGCATCGCCGACACTGGCGTGGACTACGACATCCGCGGCATGGAAAAGCCGTCGGACCACGCACCGATCTGGTTGCAGCTGAAGTAATCGCCCTGAACGAAAAAGCCCGGCCCTTGCCGGGCTTTTTCATGTTCGGTGCACGGGCGCGACCACCGCTCAGCCCCGCAGCGAAGCGTCATATCGATGCAATGATTCCGACTTAATCTGCCGCGCCAACGATGCCTCAAATGGAAGTTGACCCATGCAGTACAAGTCGAGCCCCAGCGATGCCCAACCCTGGCCCGTCACCATCGCCTGGCTCACCATCGCCTTCATCTGCTACGCGTTCCCCTGGTCGGCCTTCGCTGCCCTGCCCTCGTCCCAGGGCGGTGAGCCGGTGCTGCGCATCCAGGGCTCCAACACCATCGGCGCGCACCTGCTGCCGGAGCTGGTGAAAGGCCTGCTGGTCAGCGAGGGCTACAGCGACGTCAGCGCCAAGCCGGGCAAGGCAGAGAACGAACAGCGCATCATCGGTCGCACCCGGGATGGCAAGGAGGCGATCATCGACCTCGCGGCCCACGGTTCCAGCACCGGCTTCGTCGCCCTCAAGGACAACAGCGCCGAGCTGGCCGCGGCGTCGCGCCCGATCAAGGATGCCGAAGCCGCCGGCCTGTCAGCGTCTGGCAACCTGCGCAGCGCCAAAGCCGAACAGGTGATCGGCATCGATGGCCTGGCGATCATCGTCAACGCGGCCAACCCGCTGGACGAACTGACCACCGACACGCTGGCCAGGATCTTCTCCGGCGAGGTGAAGACCTGGGAAGAAATCGGCGGGCGCGGCGGTGCGATTCGCCTGTATTCGCGTGATGACAACTCCGGCACCTTCGACACCTTCAAGGAGCTGGTTCTCGCCAGCCACGGCAAGGCACTGGCCAGCGGCGTCCCGCGCTTCGAGTCCAGCGACCAGCTCTCCGCCGAAGTCAGCAAGGACCCGCAGGGCATCGGCTTCGTCGGCCTGTCCTCGATCCAGAAATCCAAGGCCCTGCGCATCGCCGATGGCGAGTCCCAGGCCATGCCGCCGTCCGCCACACTGATCGCCACCGAGGACTATCCGCTGTCGCGCCGCCTGTTCCTCTACATGAAGCCCGAAGAGCCGAACCGCTGGGCCCGCGCCCTGCTGCAATTCGCCCAGGGCGACAAGGGCCAGGCCCTGGTCAGCGCCAGTGGCTTCGTCGGCCAGCGCGTCCAGGCGGTGAAGATGGCGCCGCGCGCCAGCATGCCGGAGAACTACCAGGCCCTGGCGCGGGACGCCGAGCGGCTGTCGGTGAACTTCCGCTTCCGCGAAGGCAGCGCGACCCTGGACAACAAGGCCCAGCGCGACATCGACCGCCTGATCGCCTACCTGCAGCAGAACGGCAAGATGAACAAGCAGGCAGTGCTGGTCGGCTTCGGCGATCCCAAGCAGGACCCGGCACGCGCCGAGCTGCTGTCCAAGCTGCGCGCCATGGCCGTTCGCCGCGAGCTGGCGAAGGAAGGCGTGATGTTCCGCGAGATCAGCGGCATGGGCGACGCCCTGCCGGTGGCAGCCAACAGCGACAACGACGGCCGGGTGAAAAACCGTCGCGTCGAGGTCTGGGTCTACTGATCCCGCAGGAGCAGACCCACGGAGGATCAGCGTCTAGACTTTCCGTCAGACGCTGATGCATCAGTCCCGAATTCATGTAGGAACTTGTTACGTTCCATCGCTTGCCTGCGGCGTCCGCTCTGCTATTTTCCCGCCAGTGACGCCGGGCCCCTCTGACGGTTGCCAACCGCCATGTCGGAGTCACTTTTCGACAACGACACTAAGGGAGGGGCCACATGACAGCTCTGCACGCCTTTTTGACCGAACCATTCCTCGGAACCGCCACCTGGTTCTGGCTGGCCTTCCTGGCCATCGTGATTCTTCTGCTTGTACTCGACCTGGGCGTCCTGCAACGCGACCACCATGAGATTGGCGTGCGCGAGAGCCTGATGCTCTCCGCCGGCTACTTCGCCTGCGGCCTGGCCTTCGGTGGCTGGGTCTGGTACGAGTTCGGCGCCACCAGCGCGGTGGAGTACTACACCGGTTTCCTCGTCGAACAATCGCTGTCCATGGACAACGTGTTCGTCATGGCGATGATCTTCGGCTTCTTCGGCATCCCCCGCCGCTACCAGCACCAGGTCCTGTTCTGGGGCATCCTCGGTGCCATCGTCATGCGTGCGCTGATGATCGGCCTGGGCGCCGCGCTGGTGAAGGAATTCGAGTGGATCATGTACGTGTTCGGCGCCTTCCTGCTGTTCAGCGGCGTGAAGATGCTGTTCGGCAAGCATGACGACGAGCCGGACCTGGCGAACAACCCCGTGCTGCGGTTCCTGCGCAAGCGCATCCGCATGACCGACACCCTCCACGAGCACCACTTCTTCGTGAAGATGCCGGATGCGTCGGGCAAGCTGGTGCGCTACGCCACCCCGCTGTTCCTGGCGCTGATCCTGATCGAACTGGCCGACCTGGTGTTCGCCGTGGACAGCGTGCCGGCGATCTTCGCCATCACCCAGGACCCGTTCATCGTCTACACCTCGAACATCTTCGCCATCCTCGGCCTGCGCGCCCTGTACTTCTCGCTGGCGGCGATGATCCATCGTTTCGTGTACCTCAAGTACGCCCTGGCGCTGGTCCTGGTGTTCATCGGCACGAAGATTTTCCTGCATGGATTCATCGGCAAGGTTCCCGCCGCGCTATCGCTTGGCGTAACCTTCGGCCTTTTGGCGGGTGGCATACTGCTATCCTTGCTCAAGACCCGCCGGACCAGCGAGGAGCCGCTGGAAATCGTCAGCCAGGAGAGGATCCATGCAAGCGCTGGAGGTGAGGATCGAAGCCGTTGAGTTTCGCGGCCGGGCCTATTGGCAGGTCCGTCTCGGTCGTCGTGCGCTGCGTTTCCCCCATGAGGCTGCCGCACGCGCCTTCGCTGCCCAGTTGCACACACGGCGCGAGTGGTTGATCGAGCAACGAACGAAGACCGACGGGCCGGAACCCAGTCCGCAGCACTGAATGAACAAGGCCAGCGCAAGCTGGCCTTGTCATTGGGCGGCATCTACGTCGGCTCGACAGCCGGTGAGCCCGGCGCTTCCCTGTAGCAGCAGGCCACATCCGCGATCACGCGCATGGCGTCCTCCTGCTCCGGACGGGCGCCTGGTCCGCCAAGGGGGTGCATCCGCGATGCTTCAGCGCCGCTGAAAAAGAAAAAGGCCCGCATCAGCGGGCCTTTTTCCGGGGTGCTTGCAATCAGCGGCTGCTGCGCAGCGCATCACGCGGCACGTACTTGCCGATCTCGAACTTGCCGATGGCAGCACGGTGGACTTCGTCCGGGCCGTCGGCCAGGCGCAGGGTACGCTGCATGGCGTACCAGTAGGCCAGCGGGAAGTCGTTGGAGACGCCGGCACCGCCGTGCATCTGGATGGCGCGATCGATCACCTGCAGGGCGACGTTGGGCGCCACGACCTTGATCTGGGCGATCTCGCTCTGGGCGATCTTGTTGCCCGCGGTGTCCATCATGTACGCGGCATTGAGGGTCAGCAGGCGGGCCTGGTTGATCTCGATGCGCGAGTTGGCAATGTGGTCGATGTTGCCACCCAGACGTGCCAGCGGCTTGCCGAAGGCGGTACGGCTGACGGAGCGCTTGCACATCAGTTCCAGCGCGCGCTCGGCCATGCCGATGGAGCGCATGCAGTGGTGGATACGGCCTGGGCCGAGGCGGCCCTGGGCGATCTCGAAGCCACGGCCTTCGCCGAGCAGCACGTTCTCGTAGGGCACGCGGACGTTCTCGAAGAGCACTTCGGCGTGGCCGTGCGGGGCGTCGTCGTAGCCGAACACCGGCAGCGGGCGGAGGATCTTCACGCCGGGAGCATCGGTGGGCACCAGGATCATCGAGTGCTGCTGGTGGCGCGGCGCGTCCGGGTTGGTCAGGCCCATGAAGATCATGATCTTGCAGCGCGGGTCGCAGGCGCCGGAGGTCCACCACTTGCGGCCGTTGATGACCCACTCGTCACCATCGCGTACCGCATTGGCTTCCATGTTGGTGGCGTCGGACGAGGCCACGCCCGGCTCGGTCATGGCGAAGGCGGAGCGGATTTCGCCGCGCAGCAGCGGCTCCAGCCAGGTGCGCTTGTGCTCTTCGCTGCCGTAGCGCACCAGCACTTCCATGTTGCCGGTGTCGGGCGCTGCGCAGTTGAACGGCTCGGAGCCGATCAGCGAGCGGCCCATGATCTCGGCCAGCGGCGCGTATTCCATGTTGGTCAGGCCGGCGCCCAGTTCGGACTCGGGCAGGAACAGGTTCCACAGCCCTTCAGCCTTGGCCTTGACCTTCAGGTCTTCCATGATCTGCGTGGGCTGCCAGCGGTCGCCCTCGGCCACTTGCTCCTCGAATACCTTCTCAGCGGGATAGACGTGGGCTTCCATGAACGCGGTGAGGCGCTCACGCAGATCCTGAACCTTGGCGGAATAAGCGAAATCCATGGGGGCTGACCTTCTGGCGGCGGTTGTTGGTGTGGTGATGATGCTAGAACAGCCAAGGGCATTTACCCAGCCTATTATCCGAATCAATGAACATTCATAACCCGTATGGACCTGAGCGTTCGTTCGGGTATGATCGGCCGCAGAACAACTACAAGCGGAGCCCTGGAATGAACCTCAGCAAGGTCGATCTGAACCTGTTCATCGTCTTCGACGCGATCTACACCGAAGCCAACCTGACCCGCGCCGGACAGATAGTCGGCATCACTCAGCCCGCCGTCTCCAACGCCCTCGCCCGCCTGCGTGAAACCTTCAACGACCCGTTGTTCGTGCGGACCGCGCAAGGCATGGTGCCCACGCCCATGGCGCAGAACATCATCGGGCCGGTGCGCAACGCGCTGCAGTTGTTGCGCGTCTCGGTGCAGGAGAGCCGCACCTTCACACCGACCCAGGCGAGCAAGACCTACCGCATCAGCATGACCGACCTCACCGAGGCCATCATCCTGCCGCCGCTGTTCCAGCGCCTGCGGCGGATGGCGCCGAACGTGTACATCGAGAGCTTCCTCTCCAAGCGTCGCGAGACCACCAAGGAACTGGCCGCTGGCCGACTGGACTTCGCCGTGGATGCGCCGCTGAATACCGACCCGCAGGTACGCCACGTCAAGCTCATGGAAGACCGCTATGTCTGCGCCATGCGCCAGGGCCACCCGCTGGCCAAGGACAAGCTGACCCTGGAGGAATACCTCTCGGTCGCCCACATCCAGATTTCCAGCCGCCGCAGCGGCCTGGGCTACGTCGACCTGTCGCTGGGCAAGATGGGCCTGCAGCGCAAGAATGTCCTCCGCTCGCAGCACTACCTGATGGCGTCCACCGTGGTGCAGCAGACCGACATGGTGGTCACCGTGCCCGAGCGCTTCGCCCGTCATCACGGGCTGCACTTCGTCGACCTGCCGGTGAACGACGTGCCCAAGCTGGCGACCCACCTGTACTGGCACGAAAGCACCGACCAGGACCCAGCCAACCGCTGGATGCGCGAGCAGATCATCGAGCTGTGTCAGCAGGTGACGGCACGGGAAGCGCGTGAGGCGGCGGAGCGCGCCTGACATTCCCGGCAATGCCCTTTGATGGGTATCGCTGCGCTCCACGCCATCCTACGTTTGCCACACGCGCAACGGCCAACCCTGTAGGAGCGAGCTTGCTCACGAACCGCCCAGCCGAGAAATTCCCGGTGAAATCTGTTCGCGAGCAAGCTCGCTCCGACAAAAAACCTCTTGAGAAGCCACCCGCAAACCCCGCCCTGCCGAAGTGCCTGTCCAACGAACAGGCCGGGGTCTGCCGGCGAACCCTTTACAGACTCCTGGCGATCACCAGCCGCTGCACGTCACTGGTGCCTTCGTAGATCTGGCACACGCGCACATCGCGGTAGATGCGCTCCACCGGGTAGTCCTGCAGATAACCGTAGCCACCGAGCGTCTGGATCGCCGCGGAGCACACGCGTTCGGCCATTTCCGAGGCGAACAGCTTGGCCATCGAGGCTTCGGTCAGGCATGGCAGGCCGGCTTCGCGCAGGCTCGCGGCGTGATGCACCATCTGCCGCGCCACGGCGATCTCGGTGGCCATGTCGCTGAGGCGGAAGGCCACCGCCTGGTGCTGGATGATCGGCTTGCCAAACGTCTCGCGCTCGTGGGCGTAATCGCGGGCGTACTCGAAGGCCGCGCGGGCCATGCCGACGGCCTGCGAGGCGATGCCGATTCGCCCGCCTTCCAGGTTCGCCAGGGCGATGGCGTAGCCCTGGCCCTCCTCGCCCAGCCGGTAGCTGGCCGGGATGCGCACGTCATCGAAGGCGATCTGGCAGGTATCGGACGCATGCTGGCCGAGCTTGTCCTCGACGCGCACCACGCGGTAGCCGGGCGTGTCGGTCGGCACGATGAAGGCGCTGATGCCCTTCTTGCCCGCTGCCGCGTCGGTCACTGCGAAGACGATCACCAGGCCGGCATGCTTGCCGGAGGTGATGAACTGCTTGCTGCCGTTCAGCACGTAGTGATCGCCGTCTCGACGCGCGCGGGTCTTGAGGAAGCTGGCATCGGAGCCGGCCTGCGGCTCGGTGAGGGCGAAGGCGCCAATCATCTCGCCGCGGGCCAGCGGCACCAGAAATTGGCTCTTCTGCTCGTCGTTGCCGAACTTGGCGATGGGCATGCAACCCACCGAGTTGTGCACGCTCATGATGGTCGAGCAGGCGCCATCGCCGGCGGCGATTTCCTCCAGCGCCATCGCGTAGGCCAGGTGGCCGGTCTGCGCGCCGCCCCACTGCTCCGCCACCAGCATGCCGAGGAAGCCGAGGTCGGCCATTTCCTTCAGGGCTTCGGCCGGGAAGCGATGCTCGCGGTCCCAGTCAGCGGAGAAGGGCTTGAGCCGCTCCTGGGCGAACTGGCGGGCCACATCGCGGATCTGGATGTCTTCTTCGCTGGGAATCATCTCTCGCTCCTTAGGCCAGGCGTTCGACCGCGATGGCCGTGGCTTCGCCGCCACCGATGCATACCGAGGCCACGCCGCGCTTGAGGTCGTACTGCTTGAGCGCCGACAGCAGGGTGACGATTACCCGCGCGCCGGAGGCGCCGATGGGGTGGCCGAGGGCGCAGGCGCCGCCGTGGACGTTGAGCTTGTCGTGGGGAATGTCCAGGTCGCGCATGGCGGCCATCGCGACCACCGCGAAGGCTTCGTTGACCTCGAACAGGTCGACATCGCCCAGCGCCCAGCCGGTACGTTGCATCAGGCGCTCAACCGCGCCCACCGGGGCGGTCGGGAACAGGTTCGGCGCATCGGCGAAGGACGAATGGCCACGGATCGCCGCCAGCGGCGTGAGGCCGCGCTTCTCGGCTTCGGACAGACGCATCAGCACCAGCGCGGCAGCGCCGTCAGAGATGGAACTGGCATTGGCTGCCGTCACGGTGCCGCCGTCGCGGAACGCCGGTTTCAGGGTCGGGATCTTGTCCAGCCTGGCCTTCGGCGGCTGCTCGTCTTCGCTGATGGCGCGCAGCTCCTTGCCGGACTTGACCGTCACCGCGACGATCTCGTCCTTGAAGCGGCCTTCGCTCATGGCCTTCTGCGCGCGGGTCAGCGAATCGATGGCGTAGTCGTCCTGCTGCTCGCGGGTGAAGCCGTATTTCTCGGCGCAGTCCTCGGCGAAGGTGCCCATCAGGCGGCCCTTGTCGTAGGCGTCTTCGAGGCCGTCGAGGAACATGTGATCGAGCACCTTGCCGTGGCCCATGCGGTAGCCGCTGCGGGCGCGTTCCAGCAGGTAGGGCGCGTTGGACATGCTCTCCATGCCGCCGGCCAGGGCGACGCGGGAGCTGCCGGCGAGGATGGCGTCGTGGGCCATCATCGCGGCTTTCATGCCCGAGCCGCACATCTTGTTCACCGTGGAGCACGGTGTGCCGCGCGCCAGGCCCGCGCCCAGCACGGCCTGGCGAGCGGGCGCCTGGCCCTGGCCGGCGGCGAGCACGCAGCCGAGCACGGCTTCGTCCACGTCTTCCGCGCCCAGGCGGGCACGTTCGACGGCCGCGCGGATCGCTGCCGCGCCGAGCGTGGCGGCGGTGACGTCCTTGAAGTCGCCGAGGAAGCCACCCATGGGGGTACGGGTGGCGCTGACGATGACGATGGGATCGTTCATGGCAATTCTCCTGCTTACTTCGCAGCCATGCGGATGGCGCCGTCGAGGCGGATCACTTCGCCGTTGAGCATGCTGTTCTCAATGATGTGGCGGGCCAGTGCGGCGTACTCGTCCGGGCGGCCGAGGCGCGGCGGGAACGGCACGCTGGCGCCGAGCGAATCGCGCACTTCCTGGGGCATGGCCGCCATCATCGGCGTCTCGAAGATGCCGGGAGCGATGGTCATCACGCGGATGCCCGAACGCGCCAGTTCGCGGGCGATCGGCAGGGTCATGCCGACCACCGCACTCTTGGAGGCGGAGTACGCGGCCTGGCCGATCTGCCCGTCGAAGGCGGCCACCGACGCGGTGTTGATGATGATGCCGCGCTCGCCGCCGGCGTCTGGCTCGTTGCGGGCCATGGCTTCGGCAGCCAGGCGCAGCATGTTGAAGGTGCCGATCAGGTTGATGCTGATGGTGCGGGTGAAGCTGTCCAGCCCGTGTACGCCGTTGCGGCCGATGACCTTTTCCGCCGGGGCCACGCCCGCGCAGTTGGCCAGGCCGTGCAGTGCACCGAAGGCGTCCAGCGCGAGTTGCACGGCGGCGTTGCCGTCCGCCTCGCTGCAGACGTCGGTACGGATGAAGCGCGCGTTCGCCTCGCCCAGCTCGGCGGCCTGGGCCGCGCCGGCTTCGGCGTTGATATCGGCCAGCACCACCTTGGCGCCGGCGCTCACCAGCAGTTTCGCGGTCGCTGCGCCGAGTCCGGAGCCGCCGCCAGTGATGAGGAATACCTTGTTCTGGATCTGCATGAAGTCTCTCCGCTGGACTTAGTGAGCCGCCACTTTCTCGGCCGCTTCGCGTTGTTTGGCGATCTCCTGGTTACGCAGGAGGAAGCGCTGGATCTTGCCGCTGGGGGTCTTGGGCAGTTCGTCGACGAACTCCACTTCCCGCGGATAGCTGTGCGCCGACAGTCGCTTGCGCACGTACTGTTGTAGTTCCTCGGCCAGCTCCGCGCCCGGCCGGTAGGACGAACAGAGCACCACGAAGGCCTTGACCAGTTCGGTGCGCTCCGGGTCCGGCTTGCCGATCACCGCCGCCTCGATCACTGCCGGGTGCTCGATCAGCGCGCTCTCGACGTCGAACGGGCCCACGCGGTAGCCGGAGGTGGTGATCAGGTCGTCGGCGCGGCCGACGAAGCTGATGCTGCCGTCGGCGTTCAGCTCGACGGTGTCGCCGCTCAGGTAGTAGTCGCCGACGAAGGCCTTGGTTTCCATGCCCTGGTAGCCGGCGAACCACATCAGTGGCGACTGGCGACGGTCCATGGCCAGCACGCCGGGCTGGCCGGCGGGCAGCTCGTTGCCCTGCTCGTCCAGCACCACCACGCGATGGCCGGGGATGGAATAGCCGGCGGCGCCCAGGTGCACGGGGTGCTCCAGCTCATGGTGGTTCGCCAGCACCATGCCCAGCTCGGTCTGGCCGTAATGGTCGTGGATGGTCACGCCCAGCTCGCTGGCGAACCAGCGGATGACTTCCGGGGTCAGCGGCTCGCCGGCGCTGCTCACCGCGCGCAGGCGGCCCTTGAGCGGTCGGGACACGGCGTCGCCAGCGGCGATCAGCAGGCGGTACGCGGTGGGCGAGCCAGCCAGGTTGGTGATGCCGTACTTGCGCACGATGCGGCAGGTACTCTCCACCGTGAACGCGCCTTCGTAGAAGGTGATCGGGTGCCCCATGGCCAGCGGCCCGGTGACGCCGTAGTAGAGACCGTAGGCCCAGCCCGGATCGGCGAGGTTCCAGAACGAATCCTCCTCGCGCAGCCCCACCGCATCGCGCATGTAGCCGACGAAAGCAACGATGGCCCGCAGCGGCACGGCCAGGGGCTTGGCCAGCCCGGTGGTGCCGGAGGTAAACATCAGCAGGAAGGTGTCGTCACCGCGGCGCAGTACGGGTTCGAAGTCCGGCGAATGGCGTTCCAGTTCGGCCCAGAAGCTGTAGTCGCCGTGGCGGATGCCCTGTCCTTTCGGGCCGCCGACCGTCACCCGCGTGGGGGCGTCGGGCACCTCATCGAGCTTGCTGCGGTTGGCGCCATCGGTCACCACTACCTTGCTGCCGGCCAGCTTGACCCGATGCTCGATGGCCTTCGGCCCGAAGGCGGTGAACAGCGGCTGGTAGACCGCACCCAGGCGCCAGGTGCCGAGCACGGCGATCAGCAGCTCCGGCGTGCGCGGCAACATGCCGGACACCACGTCGCCGGGACGCACGCCGAGGCCATGCAGGAAGCTGGCGAAGCGGCCGGAGAGCTCCTTGAGCTGGGTGAAGGTGTAGGAAGCGCTGTCGCCGTCCTTGCCCTCCCAGAACAGCGCGACACGGCCGGGTATGGCGTGACGGTCGCAGCATTCGACACAGGCATTGAGGGCATCGAGGTTGCCGGCCAGGACGGCGTCGGCGGTGGCGCGGTAGTCAAACTCGACCGTGGCGGCGGTATGGGAACGCATCGCTTGGGACTCCCGGGTTGTTCTTGTTGGAGTTCCCTGATGTTCCCGCCGCGCAGGCATGCGGGCAATGTCGAAAGCCGCCAATCTGGATGAGCGGATTGGACAGCTGTGGTGCTGCGTGATGGTTGGATTTTCGTAGGAGCTGACTTCGTCCGCGAAGGGCGACTTGCAGCACCGTGCCGTGCGGTTCGCGAGCAAGCTCGCTCGTACCGGGGCGTTTCGGCGCCCAGGCCAGCCCTCTCCCCCCGCCCTCTCCCTGAAGGGAGAGGGAGCTATATGGCGTGATGCGACGTCCGTCGTGCACCGGCAAGCACGGTATTGTCAGAGCGCGCCGAACGGTTCCCTCTCCCTTCAGGGAGAGGGCTAGGGAGAGGGGCTTTTCGGCCGTACCAGGACGTCAAACCCGGAACTGATCCATCAACCCCTGCTGGTGGTTCGCCAGCTTGTTCAGCGACTGGCTGACCTGCGCCGACTCCTGCGCCTGGCTGGACAGCGATTCGGTGACGTCGCGGATGCCCGCCACGTTGCGGTTGATCTCCTCGGCCACCGCGCTCTGTTCCTCCGCGGCGCTGGCGATCTGCAGGTTCATGTCGGTGATCACACCCACCGCATCGCCGATGCGTTTCAGCGCCGCCACGGCCTGTTCGACCTGATTCACGCTGTCCTGCGCCTGGCGATGGCTGTTGCTCATCGCGCCGACCACGTCGCGGGTGCCGTTCTGCAGGCCTTCGATGACTTGGCGGATTTCCTCCACCGAGTCCTGGGTGCGCTTGGCGAGGTTGCGCACCTCATCGGCAACCACCGCGAAGCCGCGACCGGCCTCACCGGCACGGGCTGCCTCGATGGCGGCGTTGAGTGCCAGCAGGTTGGTCTGCTCGGCGATGCCGCGGATCACTTCCAGCACCGAACCGATCTGCTCGCTGCTGGCCGCCAGACCCTCCACCTGGCTCATGGCGCTGCTCATGTCGCTGGCCAGTTCGTCGATCAGGCGGGTGGTGTTGTCGATCACGCTGAGGCCGTCGCGGGTCGCACCATCGGCGCCGCGTGCCGCGTCGGCAGCCATGGCGGCGCTGTTGGCGACGTCGTGGGCGGTGGCGCTCATCTCTTGCGAGGCGGTGGCGACCTGGTCGACTTCGCGGAACTGCTGCTGCATGCCGGCGCTGGTCTGGCTGGCGATTTCCGAGGACTGGTCGGCGGTGGCGCGGGCGTCCTGTACCGAAGACTTCACGTCCCGGATGATCGGCTGCAGCTTGTCGAGGAAGCGATTGAACCAGCCGGCCAGCTCGCCCAGCTCGTCCTTGCCGGTGTAGTCCAGGCGCTTGGTCAGGTCGCCTTCGCCGCTGGCGATGTTGCGCAGCATGGCGGCGACATTGAGGATCGGCCGGGTCACGCCGCGGGCGGTAAGCCACACCAGCAGCAGGCCGACGACAGCGGCGATCAGGCCGAAGAGGGTCTGCCACAGCGCGCCGCTGGAGTTGCGCTCGTCCAGCTGCTTCTGCAGTTGCAGCGCGGGCGCCAGCAGCACCTCCTGCGGGACGTCGAGCACCACGGCCCAGGGTTTGCTGGCATCCGGAATCGGCAGCAGCGGCTCGACCACCCGCAACTGGCCGTCCTGCTCCAGTACCTGCGGGCGACCACCGGCCTGCAGCGACAGCAGCTCGGCCGCCTGGCCGGGGATGGCCTTGGCAAGCGGCTGGCCGAGCAGCGCTTCGTCGCTACTGTAGCCGGCGAGCAGGCCGGCCGGGCTGACGATGCTGACGCTGCCGGCGCCGTCGTAGAGCTGGCGGTCGCCATCGTTTGCCAGCTGTTGCAGGCGGCTCAGGCTGATATCGATGCCGATTACCGCGATGACCTTGCCCTGGTCCAGCAGCGGGAAAGTCACGGTGGTCATCAGCACCTTGGAGCCGGAGGCGCTGTCAAAATAGGGGTTGAGGACGCAGGCCTTGCGGGTCTGCAGCGGGCACAGCTGCCAGGTGTTGAAGGGGCTGCCGTCGAGCATCGGCGAGGTATCGGCGATCATGTCCTCGGTCACCGCCAAGCCGGTCATCTCACCGGAGGCCTTCTGTGCCCAGTAGGCGCCGAAGCGGCCCTTCTCGTTGCTGCCGGCGTCGGGTTGGTCATGGAAGGCGGCGTCCTGGCCGTCCAGCGCATCGGGCTCGAAGACCACATAGAGACTGAGCAGGTTCGGGTTGCTCTTCAGGCCATCACGCACCAACTGGTTCAGGTCCTTGCGCACGCTGGCGGCGTCTGCGCCGTGCTGGGTGGTCTGCTCGCGCAGCTGGGCGACCTGGCGGGAGAACTGGTTGCCGAAGTGGTACACGTCGGTGAAGAAGCGCTGGATGATCTCCGCCTGCTGCTCGCTGCGCGCCTGCATCCGCGACTTCGCCGCATCCTTGAGCATGTCGGCGTTGGCCGCCTTGATCAGCTCGGCATCGTGGCTCATCCGGAACAGGGAGAGGCCGACCAGCAGGCAGACGATGCAGAGCAGGCAAAGACCGGTCAGCAGCGTGATCTTCCACTGGATCGAGAGGCGGGAAAGCGGCATGGGTTGGCGTCCTTGAGCGACAAGCAATTCTTTGAGGTTTTATCGGCCTGTAAGGCGGCTACTTGAGTCGGAGCCTTAAATTTCAGGGCTCCTGGCGGATCAGCGCGCGGTACTGACCGGGTGTCGAGCCGGTCCATTTGCGGAAGGCCTTGTAGAAGGCGCTGGTATCAGCGAACCCCAGCTCTTCGGCGAGGTCGGCAAAGTTGCCGTCACCGCTGTCCAGCCGCGCGATGGCGAGGTCGCGGCGCAACTGGTCCTTGAGCGCCTGGTAGGACTGCCCTTCGGCGGCAAGCTTGCGGCGTAGGGTCGAGGGCGCCATGTAGAAATGCCCGGCGAGGGCGTCGAGGTCCGGCCAGCGTTCGAATTTCAGGCTGCGCAGGTAGGCCTTGGTGCGCGCGGCGAGGCTCTGCGGATCGCGGTAGCGCACCAGGATGTTGGCCGGTGCGCCACCCAGGAATCGCCGAAGTTCGCGTTCGTCGCGGCGCACCGGCAAGTCCAGCGCTTCGGCGTTGAACAGCAGGCGCGACTGGCGGCGGGCGAAGTTGAGGTTCTCGGTGAACATCACCCGGTAGTCGGCGATGAAGTCCGGTTGCGGGCAGCGCAGTTCGATGGCCAGCACTGGTATCCGCCGCCCCACCAGCCAGCAGGCCAGGCCGTGCAGCATCAGCCACAGGGTGAAATAGCAGAAGGCGCGCGGCGCCGGGCCTTCGGGCTCGTCGAGGACGATGGCGGCCAGGCCTTCCTGGCGCGTCAGGCGCGGGGTGAAGTCGTCGAACACCAGGCCCATGAAGCGCAGCGCGGCATTCATCGCCGTCTCCAGCGTCGGTTCGCGAATGGCCGCAGCGGCCATGAAGTTGAAGCTGCCGGACTTCATGCGCCGCGCGTTCATGCCGAAGAACTCATCGTCCATTTCCCTGGCCAGGCGCAGCCAGAGCCGTGCGTAGGCCTGGCTGGAGACCCGTGCGTAGGGCTTGCCGAACAGCTCCGGGGCGATGCCGGCGGCCGACAATAGCGGGCCGTCGTCGCGGCCGGCGCGACGAAACTCGGCCAGCGCTTCGCTGACCAGGCGGATGGAGATGGTGCCCTTCTCTACGCCCATGGCGCCCCGGCAATCAGGGCGCGCGCCAGGGCGCACGGGGTCGAGCGGTCAACCACGCTGATTGCGCACCTCGTCGATGCTGATCTCGCGCATGCGGAACTTCTGGATCTTGCCGGTCACCGTCATCGGGAACTCGTCGCAGAAGCGGAAGTGACGCGGCACCTTGAAGTGGGCGATGGCGTTCTTGCAGAAGCTGCGCAGCTCGTCTTCGGCGACGCTGTGGCCGGGATGGAACTTGACCCAGGCCACCAGCTCCTCGCCGTACTTCTCGTCGGGAATGCCGATCACCTGGGCGTCGGCGATGGCGTGGTGGGTGTAGAGGAACTCCTCGATCTCGCGCGGATAGATGTTCTCGCCACCGCGAATGATCATGTCCTTGCTGCGTCCGACAATGCGCACGTTGCCGGCTTCGTCCATCTCGGCGAGGTCGCCGGTGAGCATCCAGCGCGCCGGACTGATGGCTTCCAGGGTCGCCTGCGGGTTGTTCCAGTAGCCGAGCATCACGCTGTAGCCACGGGTGCACAGCTCACCGATGGTGCCGCGCGGGACGACGCGACCGTCGGCGTCGATGATCTTGCTTTCCAGGTGCGGCTGGGTGCGGCCAACGGTGGTGACGCGGGTTTCGAGGTCATCTTCCGGACCGGTCTGCAGCGACACCGGGCTGGTCTCTGTCATGCCGTAGGCGATCTGCACCTCGGCCATGTGCATCTCGTCGATGACCCGGCGCATCACTTCGATCGGGCAGGTGGCACCGGCCATGATGCCGGTGCGCAGGCTCGACAGGTCGAAGTCGCGGCGAGTCGGGTGGTCCAGTTCGGCGATGAACATGGTGGGCACGCCGTACAGTGCAGTGGCCTTCTCTTCCGCCACCGCTGCGAGGGTCGCCTCGGGCTCGAAGCTGGGCGCGGGGTAGATCATGGTAGAGCCGTGGGTCAGGCAGCCGAGGTTGCCCATCACCATGCCGAAGCAGTGGTACAGCGGCACCGGGATCACCAGGCGGTCGTGCTCGGTGAGGCCGAGGCTGTCGCCGACCATCAGGCCGTTGTTGAGAATGTTGTAGTGACTGAGCGTGGCGCCCTTGGGGAAGCCGGTGGTGCCGGAGGTGTACTGGATGTTGATCGGCTCGTCGAACTGCAGCAACGCCTGGCGTTCGGTGAGCTCGGCAGCGGCGATGCCGCGGCCCAGCGGTTCCAGCTGGCTCCAGTGCAGGAAACCGGCGGGGGCGCTATCGGACAGGCTGATCACGCCGCGCAGCTCCGGCAGGCGGTCGCTGGACAGCTCGCCCGGACGCCCCTGCCCCAGCTCGGGCAGCAAGTCGGCGAGCATGCCGTGGTAATCGGAGGACTTGAAGGCATCGGCGCAGACCAGCCAGCGGCAGCCGGACTGCTTGAGCGCGTATTCGAGTTCGTTCACCCGATAGGCCGGGTTGATGTTGACCAGCACGGCGCCGACCTTGGCGCTGGCGAACTGGGTGATGCACCACTGGGCACAGTTGGGCGCCCAGATGCCCATGCGGTCACCGGGGCGCAGGCCGAGGGCGAGGAAGGCGCGGGCGATGCCATTGACCACCTCGGCCAGTTCAGCCCAGGTGTAACGCAAGTTCTGGTGGCGAACGACCAGGGCCTCGCGCTGAGCGAAGCGTTCGACGGTGGCATCGAATGCTGCGCCGACGGTCATGGCCAGCAGGGGTTTGTCCTGCGGACCGCGGGTGTAACTCAGGTGGTTCATGGCTTTCCCTTGTTGTGCTTGTTCTGGGATCAACACTGAACGATCGGCCTGGGCAGCGGCGCAGAGCGCCTGGGGCCGAGTTTGCTTGCCGGCAGCCCGCCGGGCTGACTGGCCGGTCGCGAGCTGCGGGACATGTTTACGTTAACGTAAAGGTAAACGCAACCCCGACCATCGCCGATGCGACGGGCCGGGCGTCTCCGCTCATTTCAGGATAGCCAGTCACAAAGCGTGCCATCCGGCCTGAACGCCATATGCGACGGGGCTTTGAGAAGGTTTTCGGTCAATCGGCAGGCAGCCGCTCCGGTTGCATTTCGCAACAGCAAGAGCACGTGCGCGCATCACGATCGACAGCGTCGGTCGCGGCCTCGCCCGAACGACGTTGCGGACGTCTCAATCTGTCGCAATCTGAGACGCCCTGCGCCAGGTGCGCTATGGCGGACCTTGCATTAGAATTCGCCGAAAATGCCTACATGGATGTAGATACATTCCCACTCATGCTTGCGAATCCCATCCATGACTAGTCGTCGTTCGATACTGAGCCTGCTGTTTGCCTGCGCCGCTGTTGTCTGTTCATCGAACACCTTTGCCGCCTCCCCCGCCAAGGCGGCGTCGTCCAAGGAGCTGGTGCTCGCCTCCGGCAGCGCCCTGGTGATCGACCTGGAGAGCGGCAAGACCCTCTACTCCAGCAACCCCAACCTGGTGGTGCCCATCGCCTCGGTGACCAAGCTGATGACCGCCATGGTCACCCTGGACGCCAAGTTGCCGATGAACGAGCTGATCCCCGTGGACATCTCCGAGACCGCCGAGATGAAGGGCGTGTTTTCCCGCGTCCACCTGGGCAGCATGATCAGTCGCCAGAACATGCTGCTGCTGGCTCTGATGTCTTCGGAAAACCGCGCCGCGGCGAGCCTCGCCCACAACTATCCGGGTGGCTCGAAGGCCTTCGTCGCGGCGATGAACGCCAAGGCGAAGTCCCTCGGCATGACCAGCACCCACTACGTCGAGCCGACCGGCCTGTCGATCCATAACGTCTCCGACGCCAACGACCTGATCCGCCTGGCCAAGGCCGCCTACACCTACCCGCAGATCCGCCAGCTGAGCACCACCGCGACCAGCGACGCGCGCTTCAGCAAGCCCAGCTACTCGCTGAGCTTCTTCAACACCAACCCGCTGGTGCGCAACGGCAAGTGGGACATCCGCCTGACCAAGACCGGCTTCACCAACGACGCCGGCCACTGCCTGGTAATGGTCACCATGATGAACGGTCGCCCGGTCGCCCTGGCCCTGCTCGATGCCTTCGGCAAGCGCACCCATGTGGCCGACGCCGGCCGCATCCGCCGCTGGGTGGAAACCGGCGTCGCCTCGCCGGTGCCCGCCGTCGCCCTGCAGTACAAGGCCCAGCGCAGCCAGGCGCGCGCGGCCAACATCACGGCCACCGCCGAGTAAGCGCCTCCCCCTCGCTGGCGGAGTTCGCTCCGCCCGCTGTTCTCTGCCATCCCCTTCCCGCTGATTGCCCTGTCGTTTCAGCCCTGCTCGATGGCGCTTTCGCCACTTATATTTCAGCCATCATTCAATGCTAGTATGACGACCATAATATTTGAATGAAACGCTGGAGCCCGCGATGACCGACCTGACACCCACCCGTGAACAGAAGATGGCCGCCTGGGAAGCGGCGGCCGCGCAAATGCGCCAGCGCCTGGCCGAGCCCGGCGTGGTTTCGCTGCAGGAGTTGCGCGGCAAGACGCCCCAGGAGTTCTTCGACGGCATCGGCGCAGGCGAGCTGCCCGCCCCGCCGATCAATGCGCTGATCGGCTTCGTTCCGCTGGAATGGGAACAGGGTCGCTTCATCTTCCAGGGCACCCCGGACATGCGCCACTACAACCCGCTGGGCACCGTGCACGGCGGCTACGCGGCCACGTTGCTGGACTCGGCCATGGGCTGCGCGGTGCACACCATGCTCGAACCGGGGCTCGGCTATACCACCACCGACCTGCGCATCAGCTATATCCGCGCACTGACCCGCGACACCGGACCGATCCGTGCCGAAGGCACCATCGTGCATGTCGGCCGTTCTACTGCTCTGGCCGAGGGCCGCCTGTACGACGTGGACGGCCGCCTGTATGCCACCGGCTCCACCACCTGCCTGATCCTCGGGCGCTGACAGCTGTTCAGGAGACTGACCATGACTTCCGTCGTCATCGCGGGTTATGCCCGCTCCCCGTTCCACTTCGCCAAGAAAGGCGCGCTGATCGACGTGCGGCCCGACGACCTCGCCGCTCAAACGGTCAAGGGTCTGATTGCACGCAGCGGGCTCGACGCCCGACTGATCGAGGACCTGATCATGGGCTGCGCCTACCCCGAGGCCGAACAGGGCATGAACCTGGCCCGCATCACCGGCTTCCTCGCCGGGTTGCCGGAGACGGTGGCCGGCGCCACGGTGAACCGTTTCTGCGGTTCGTCCATGACCTCCATCCACTTCGCCGCCGGGCAGATCCTGCTCGGGGCGGGGGACGCCTTCATCTGCGCGGGCGTGGAATCCATGACCCGCGTCCCCATGGGCGGCTTCAACCTCTCGCCCAACCCACGCCTGCTGGCGGAATTCCCCCAGGCCTACATGCCCATGGGACAGACTGCCGAAATCGTCGCCGAGCGCTTCGACATCTCCCGCGCGGACCAGGAAGCCATGGCCGTGGATTCCCACGCCAAGGCCGCGCGCGCCCGTGAGCAGGGCCTGCTGGCAGCGGAGATCGTACCCATCGACACGCCCAACGGCGTGGTCAACGAGGATGGCTGTATCCGCCCCGGCACCAACCTGGAGGCGCTGGCGCAGCTCAAGCCGGCCTTTGGCGGCAGCGTCACCGCCGGTACTGCCTCGCCGCTCACCGATGGCGCGGCGGCCGTGCTGGTGTGCAGCGAGGACTTCGCCCGCGCCAATGGGCTGGACATCCTCGCGCGGGTGAAAGCCGTCGCCGTGGTCGGCTGCCCCCCGGACATCATGGGTATGGGCCCGCTCTACGCGACCCGCAAGCTGCTCGACCGCGCAGGGCTGCGCATGGCCGACATCGACCTGGTGGAAATCAACGAAGCCTTCTCCAGCCAGGCGCTGGCCTGCCTGCGCGGACTGGAGCTGGATATCGATCGGGTCAATCTGCACGGCGGCGCCCTCGCCATCGGCCACCCGCTGGGCGCCACCGGCGCGCGTATCACCGGCAAGGCGGCGGCGCTGCTGAAGGAAACCGGCGGCCGCTATGCCATCGCCACCCAGTGCATCGGCGGCGGCCAAGGCGTGGCGACGCTGCTCGAAGCCGTTCGTTAAGGAGTCCGCCTGTTGGAACGGGCCATGCGCGCGATTGCGGACATGGCCCGCGTCTACGGTGCACCCCATGCCCTGAATCACCTCCCCTCGCCCGCCCTGCGTTAGAATGACATTCAGCATTCCATGATCCGCAGGAGATCGGTCATGCGTTACTCCGAAGACCACAAGGCCCAGACCCGCGAACGCATCATCAATGAGGCGGCGCAGCGCTTTCGCAGCGAAGGCGTGGACGCCACCGGCCTGCAGACGCTGATGAAGGCGCTGGGCCTGACCCACGGCGGTTTCTACGCACACTTCAAGTCCAAGGACGAACTGGTGGAAATTGCCCTGCAACAGGCCGCAGAGCAGCTTCGCCCGATCGTCGACCAGCAGTTCGAAAAGGCCGATCCGCTGCCCGGCTTCATCGACCAGTACCTTTCCCCCGGCCACCGCAACGCGCCCGGCAAGGGCTGCCCGCTGCCGACCATCTCGGCTGAACTGGGCGCCCGCGGCCATGCCAGCGCGACCACCGACGCCATCGTCCAGGCGCGCATCGACGCCATCGAAAAAGCGCTGCCCGGCGAGCACGCCAAGGACGAGAGCGTCGCCCTGCTCGCCACCCTGATCGGCGCGCTGGTGCTATCACGCAGCGTCGCCGACTCGGAGATGTCCGACCGTATCCTGGAAAGCACCCGCCGGCACCTGAAGCGGGAGATCGGCGCAGCGGAGTAATGCCCGTAGCACTGGGCAGCAATCTGCAGAAGCGGGCCATGCCGCGATCCGCCGGCAGGACCGGTGTCTTGCCCATTCGCGAAATCCGCCGGCATACCCCTGATGCTTCACGTGCCGTCGTGCCGAACTTCTCGAACAAGGCCCGCTCCTGCGCCCGACCACGACCCCGAAAGGTTGCTTACCGGCGTGCGCAGGGAGCCCTGCCACAAAAAAGCTGCACATAAAAAAGCCCCGGCACATGGCCGGGGCAAGCGTTTCGCCACTCAGTTACCCGGTTACCTCACCGCCACGCCATAACGCTGCGCCGGGGCGCTGCGCGACAGATTCGGCGCCATCTTCAGGCGCGCGGCAGTGAAGGCTTCAAACTCGCTCGCATCCGGCAGCGCCGGCAGGGTCACTACTTCACCCTGGGCCAGGCCGGCCAGCGCGGCATCGACCATGTGGTTCACGTCCATCAGCATTTCCGCTGGCAGCGCGGAAATGTCGGTGCCGGCACGATCCCAGATTTCGGTGCGGGTGGCGCCCGGCAGCACCGCCTGGATGCGCACGCCCAGCGGTGCGAGTTCCTGCTGCATGGACTGGGTCAGGTTGAGCACGAAGGCCTTGGTGGCGCTGTAGCTGCCATTGAACAGTTCCGGCGCGAGCGCAAGCACCGAAGCCACGTTGATGATGGTGCCGCGACCGCGTCCGGCGAAGGCCTTGGCGGCAGCGCCGGCCAGCCGCGCAGTGGCGGTGACGTTCAGCTCGATCATGCTTTCCAGCCGGTCCAGGTCGGTTTCCAGCAGGGTGCCGTTGATCGCCACGCCAGCGTTGTTGAGCAGCAGGCTGATGCCGGCGTCCTCGGCCAGGCGGGCCTCCACGCGGGCACGGTCTTCCCGACGGGTCAGGTCGGCCTTCAGCACATCCACCGAGACACCGTGCTCCTCGCCCAGTCGCGCGGCCAGGGCCTCCAGCCGCTGCAGGTCGCGGGCCACCAGCAGCAGGTCGTAGCCCTGCGCGGCCAAGCGTTGCGCGTAGGTGGCGCCGATGCCGGAAGAAGCGCCAGTGATCAGTGCGCGGCCCAGTTCGGATTTGGCATTCATGGTTCTTTCTCCAGTGGGGCGACTCGCCCGCATGCAAGGGATGTGAGGGCCCGCAGGCCGTCTGGAATGTCCGACCCGGTTTAAATTACGGCCGTCATCTGAATGCAGATATTATGCTCGTAATATTATCTGTCAAGGCCCCTATCGAGACGGAGACGAATGGTAATCGCAGCGGCGGCAGCCCGCACCGGACGAGCCGTGGAGGTCATTCGGCGGTTTAGATTGCCCATTCTAGAGCTCCCGCGGGAAGCTGCCGGGCGTCTCCGCACAAGAACAAACCGGGAGCCACCCCTGCACCTTTCTGCCTGTCTCAACACCGGCGTTGCCGGAGGAGGACACATGCGATTGCGCTGCTTTTTCCTGGGCTGTGTTTGGGATGAAGGGAATCTGACCGAGGTCGGCCACGTGCCGATGGTTTGCCAGCGTTGTACGCGCTGCGGTGCGCAGCGTTATCTGAGCCCCGAGCCAGAAGTCTGAAGTCGGCCCGAAAAGAAATGCCCGGAGCACGCAGGTGCTCCGGGCATCGGGTCTTGCTCGGTAACTATCAGTTGGCCACGAACGCCTGGCTGGTGGTGATCGCCATGTCGCCGCCGGGCAGCTTCAGATCGCCGATGCGCTCCAGGCTGTCGGCATCGAAGATCGCCACGTCGTTCAGGGTGCCGGTCAGGTACAGCTTGTTGCCGGCCTTATTGGTGGTCAGGCAGTAGTAGGAGTGGTCCAGGTTCGCCGCCTTGACCAGCTTCTGCTCCTTGATGTCGTACTTGGCCAGTCGGTTGAGCACGCCGTAGATGATGTTGCGATCCTTCGACGAGCGGATGCCGCTGAAGTACACCTCGGTGACCGGACCGAAGTCGACGGTCTCGGTCTTGCCGGTGGCCAGGTCAATGTTGAAGAAGCCGTAGAGGAAGTCGGCGGTGGCCGAGTCCTGCTTGGCGTCCTTGAACTTCGCCGTGGTGTAGAGCAGCGAGAAGTCGCGCGGGTAGGTCTGCTGGTTCCACACATAGAGCACATCTGGCGGCGCGTAGTTGGGGCGCTTCCAGTTGCGGCTGGGGATGGCCACGTCGAACTTGCCGGTGTTCACGTCCACCTTGTAGATATCCGGGCCCGCCACGTAGAGCGTGCCGTCATCACCGGTCTGCATGATGGTCAGCTGGCGCGGTGCCGGGAAGGTGCGCACCGGCTTGGCGTCCATGCCGTCAGCGACGGAGTAGATCTGCAGGCGCGGCTGCTGCACCTCGTAGTGCTCGGCAAGGATCAGCGTCGGGTTGGCGATGGCGTAGATCTCCTTGCCGTCATGGCTGACGGTCATGGAGAACATCGCCCGCGCGTTCTCGCCCGGCTTCTGCGCGATGGTGGCGTGGAACACCGGCTTGCAGTCATCGAGCTGGATGCCGTAGATGTCCGCGTAGTGGTTGCTGAGGATGTAAGCGACCTTGCGATCCGGCGACAGCTGGGTCATCCCCGGGCCATAGGCGCCAGGAATGGCGCAGGTCTTGAACAGCTTGTCGGTCTGCATGTCGATGACATGCAGGTTGTTCGGGTAGTTGGTGCTGATCAGGTATTCGTGACCACTTTCCAGCGCTTTGCCCGTGTCGGCGCCGGCATCGGCGGCGACAGCTTGCAGCGCGCA
The DNA here is from genome assembly GCF_057180225.1 of Pseudomonas sp. BB438. NCBI lineage: Bacteria > Pseudomonadati > Pseudomonadota > Gammaproteobacteria > Pseudomonadales > Pseudomonadaceae > Pseudomonas > Pseudomonas sp. BB438. The sequence goes on along the minus strand of NZ_CM170001.1, from coordinate 2,521,949 downwards.
GGCCAGCGAGAGGCCGCCGAGCGCGGCGGCGAATGCTTTTCTGGACATGCAGGTTTTCCTCTTGTTCTTCTGTCCCATGTGTTTCAGGGCGATCATTTGTCGTCCGGGAATACGGTGCCGAGGTTGCGCCAGTTCTCGGCCGAGGCCTGCGCATCCTTGTTCCAGTCGGGGTAGGTGCTCATCATGTCCGGCACCTGGGCCGGCCACCAGCAGGGGTCGGAGCAGCCGTAGAGGTCCGCTTCCATCGGCTGGCAGAGCGATGACACGCCACCGAACACGTCGACTTCCCAGCCCGGGTCGGTGGTCGCCGCGCAGCCGGCCACGGAGTTCATCGCCACCACGTCCTCGATGCGATCCTCGGCGGCGGCCTGTTCGAGCTTCTGTGCTTTGGTGTTGATCGCTTTCAGATGTTTCATGTCAGTGCGCCTTCCGCGGAGTGATGTGGCGGTCGATGAAGCTGGGGTTGGCAGCCATGATCCGGCTGTAGACCTCGATGCCGAAGTCGACCCAGTCCCTCATCAGTTCGCAGTAGTGGTAGGTGGGGTGCGCCGGGTCGCCGTAGCGCGCGTAGCTCTCGTGGTAGCAGCCGCCGGAGCAGAGGTTGCGGATATGGCAACTGGCGCAGCCGGTGTCGGTGCGGTCCAGGCGCTGCGAGAGGAACTCGTTCAGCTCGGCCTGCTTCACCCCCTCATGCACGTTGCCGAAGGTCGGCAGCGAGGAGCCGGTGAAGCGGTGGCAAAGGTTCAGTTCGCCCTTGTGGTCCACCGCCAGCATCTTCAGGCCGGCACCGCACGGCAGGGCCTTCTTCTGCCCTTCGTGGATGTCGGTGATCAGCTGGTGCAGGTTGGAGAAGCCGATGTTGCGCCCTTCCAGCGCCTCGTCCAGGTAGCGACGGCCGAGGGCCTTCATGCCGGCGAAGACTGCCTTCAGCTCATCGGTGGTGAGGTTGTAGCTGCTGATATCGCCCGAGGTGACCGGCGCAAAACCGACTTCGGCAAAGCCCATCTCGTTGAACAGGTGGTTCCAGATGGTCTCGACGTCGGTGACGCCGGTGGTCAGGGTCACCCGCGCGCCGACCGGCCGCGCGGTGTAGCGCGACAGCAGCATGTCGGCCTTGCGCCGCACCACGTCATAGGTGCCCTGCCCGCCCACGGTGATGCGGTTGCGGTCATGCACCGTCTTCGGCCCGTCGATGCTGATGGACAGCCCGAAGCGATGGGCGTTGAGCCAGTCGACGATTTCCTCGGTGAGCAGCGTGGCATTGGTGGTCATGACGAAGTCCACCGTCTTGCCCAGCTCGCCGAAACGACGCTCGCAGTACGCGACCATGTGCTCGATCAGCGGGCGGTTGGACAGCGGTTCGCCACCGAAGAACACCACGGTGTAGCGCGGCTCGTCGGGGGATTCCTGGATCAGCATTTCCACCGAGGCCTCGGCGGTTTCCGCGCCCATCTTCTTGCCGGCGGAGGGCTTGTCCAGGTCTTCCTTGTAGCAATAGGTGCAACTGAGGTTGCAGCCGGTGTTGACGTTCAGCACCACGGTGTTGAGCGCGGTGCGGTCAACCTTCTTGATGCCGATTTCAGGCGTCAGCGGCGAGCCGTCGCTGACCAGCTCCAGCGCGATCAGCTCGCGCAGGGTCTCGTCGATATCCGCGGCGGCGAAGCGGCCACTCAGACGCTGGGTCAGCTCGTCCGGCGAGCAGGCCTGCCCGCGCAGCGCGTCGATGATCCCGCCGGTCAACGCGTCGCTGGCGAACAGCGAGGAGCTGGGGATGTGGAACAACAGGCGGTCGGCGTCGACCTGCACTTCATGCAGGTTGCGTTCGACCAGATTCAAGATGGCGCCCATGGCGACCTCCCGGAACTTGCTTGGTACGCCCGCCCGCAGGCGGGGCTCATGCGTTCAGTTCATCCGATCCCGAGGGTTATGGAATCGGCGGGTTGTTCCAACGCTGCACGGTGACGATCATGTGCCCTTCGCCCTTGTGCGACTGGCCGGCGTCGTCCACTGCGGCGATCACCTTCAGGTTGCCGGCGTTGTTGGTCATCATCTTGCGTTCCGGATTCGGACCGGCGTCGCCCGGGGTGAAGATGCCGGTGGCGGCATCCATCAGACCTGCGAACTTCACGTCCTGGTCCTCCTTGGCGCGGTCATCGAAGGGTTCCACCGACCACTGCGCCGGGAACACACCGATGCGGAACGGCTTGCCGTCGGCACCCTTGCCCCAGGCCTCGGCATCGAAACTGCCCTGGACCTTGGGCGTGGAGCCGCCATTGCCGCCGATGCGGGCGATGGAGAACGCCGGCACCACCTTCACATCGGCGATATTCTTGTACACGGCGAGGCTGCCGCCCTTGGCGGTGCCCACGGTGACGTCGCGTTCACCGGCCGCGGCCGCATCGCTGGCCTTGACCTTGACGGTCACGCGCTCGGGCGTCTCGGACACTACCGACACGACCTCCACGCCCTTGCCGAACGACGGCTTGCCCTTCAGGCCGGTGCCGACCACGCTGACTTCGGTCTCAGCACCCGCCTTGATGTACGCCGGTTGCACGCCCAGCACGTGACTGGTGCCCTCCTTCGCCGCGACGAAGTCCAGGCCGCGCTCATCATGGGCCTTGTCGAACATGCGGCCCTGCATCTGGCCGTTCAGGGCGGCGAACACCTGACGCATGGTCACGTCACCGACAGTGACCGCGCCACGCCATTCGTAGCCGTTGTACAGCACCGCACTGCCCGCGCCGCTGAACGGCGAGCCGTCGGCGTACTGGCCCTTCACGCTGACCTTGAAGGCATCGTCGCCATCCTGGGTCACTTTCATGCTGCCAGCCAGGTCGCCCTTGCCCGGCATGTGCCCGGCGAAGCTCCAGTCACCGGCCAGCGATTCGGCCTTGGGTCGGTTCTTCTGCCAGTCGGACCAGGCCTTGCTGTCCAGCGGGAAGCGTTTGGCGAGCTCGGGGACCATCTCTTTCTTCGCCAGGTCGAACCAGTCGCGGTCGCGGGCCAGGGCCTGGTATTCCAGCGACGGCCAGCGGCCGAGGTGGAAGTTCACCAGCTTCTCCCATTCCGCCGCCGGGCGGCGCTGCAGAGCAATGCGCGCGGCCGAGTGGCAACGGGCACACATCTGCTCGAAGTGGGTATCGAAGTCCTCGACGGTGTTCAGCCGGCGCTCCAGCGCGTAGCGCACGCCGTCGGTCTCGCTGGGCGCCAGGCCCTGCTTGTCGGCGAGGAACTTGACCACCGAGCGACGCTCCTCGTCGGTGATCTTCAGGCCGTACATCACCTGCATGCGGGCAATGCTCATCAGCCAGCCTTCGGGGGTCTTGCGCTGGTGGCTGATGCGGCTGAGGGAATTGTTGCCTTCGGGCGTGTGGCACGCCTGGCACTTGGCGTTGATGATCGCCTGGCCTTCGGGTGCGGCCTGGGCCGTCTGGTGCAGCGCAAGGGCCAGTGCGGCCAGGGTTCCGGCACCCAGATAGTGCCGAAGTCGTGTCATCTTCAAGGTCAGGCCTCCTCGGTATTCTTGTTGGTTATTGGCGCCCACCGATGGGCTAAGAGCGAACTCTTCGAAGCGGTTTTGCAGGTTGTGTGCCACTACTTCGCAAACCGCGCCGAATCAGGCTTTCGGCGGTATTTGCAGGCACGCCCGGCAGACAGCACCGGAAATGCGACGTCACATTTCGCGATTGCTGTCTAACTCTGAGACAGGGCCTGTGAGACACCCTCCGAAGCAGTATGGTCGCGCTTGCGCAAAGCGCCGCCCGCCGGGAGCAGCAAGGCGCCGAACAGCATGGTCAGCAGGCCGATCCAGACCAGCGAGAGAAACGGGAAGCGGCGCACCACCACCACGCTCTCGATGTCATCGCCGGGCTGCTTGAGCAGGCGAGCGGAAGCCGGCACCCAGATCTGCAGGTCGCCGCTCCAGCCACGGACGATGAACGGGTGCAGCACGTAGCCACGATCGGAGGCGAAGCGTGCGTAGTGGTAATCGAGGATCTCGCAGAGCTGCCGCACCGGCCCCTGGTAAGCCGGCGGATTGCCCCGGCTGTCCTGGAACAGTGCGTGACCAGCCAGCGTCCGGTCGCCGTCGCGCAACTCGACCTTGGCTACTGCGTGGTAGCCGGAGAAGTCCGGCCGGCTGGCATCCGGTGAGACCCGCATCTGCATGCCGCCGATCACCGCGTGCCACTGCTCGAAGGAAGTGCCCGGCGGAATGCTGATCTGCTGGTAGCTGTTCAGCGCCGTGGCGGCCAGCCCGCCCACCAGGGCGATCACCGCGCCGCCGTGGACCAGTGCCAGCCCGCCGCAGTAGCGCAGGTTGCCCACACGCCGGCTGCGCCAGAGGCTCTGCGTGCCCCACAGCAGGCAGCTGGCCATCAGGAAGACGCCGCCCAGCAGCGCCGCGTCCAGCCACGGAAGCACCCGCACGATATTCTGCGAGAGCATGCCGTCGCCGCTATAGCTGTCGTTCAGCCAGCCACCGCGCCAGCCGGTCCAGAGCATCGCGGCGGCCATCAGGACGGTCGCCAGCAACGCCAGCCGCGGTCTCCCGCAGCGACGCAGGAAGCTGTAGCCGCCCATCAGGCCGAGCGCCGCCAGCAGCGGCACCACCCCGTGCGCCAGGCTGTAACCGTTGACGTCCCACTGGTCGAAGGCGCGGCGCAGGCTGTCCATCTCGGCGGTGGTCGCCCAGGCGGTCAGCGTCTCGAAGAAGGGTTTCAGCTCGCTCGGACGCTCCATCCCCAGCCATTCATAGAGATGCGCCTGGAGCAGCGCGCCGAGAGCCAGCAGCCCGGTACCGGCGAACAGGTAGATGGCCAGGTCGAGCGTCCAGTCTGAGGCCCCGCGCCGCCCTGCCCGTCTGCGCGCGCGCCAGCCCGCCAGCAGATGGAACGCCGCGAGCGCCAGCAGGATCGCCGCCAGAGCCAGGTGGCTGAGCCAGGACGTGGTGCCGATGTAGCGGTGCGAGCTGGCCAGCACCGTGCTGCGAGTCACCGCCATCGCAGCGCAGGCCATGGCGGCTGCCAGCAGGCTGAGCACCGGCAACAGCCGTGCGTAGGCACCGTCCGCGCGCCAGCGGCGAGCGCCATGGAGCACCGCGCCAAGCAGCGCCCAGATGATGAAGGCCGAGGTCTGCACCGGGTCCCAGTGCCAGAGCTGGCCGTAGGTGAAATCTTCCATGGCCCAGGCCATGCCGACGCCGATGCCGGCGCTGAGGATCAGCCAGGCACGGCGGCTGTAGCGCGGCATCACCCAGGCATAGGCGTGACCGCCCCGCCCCAGCGCGTCGAGCGCAGCGCCCGCTGGCGCCAGCACCCAGGCGTAGGCACAGAGAATCAACGGCGCATGCAGCGACATCCAGAAGGTCTGCAGGTGGGCGTTCATGCCCTGGCTCGGTTGCGCGGCCAGCCAGCCCGCCGGCGTCGCGCTGAAGGGCCCGAGCCAGGCGGCAGTGGCGACGTACCAGGCAGCGATCAGCGCCATGCCGCGCCCTGCCCATCCCGGCAGTGTGGCGCTGTTCAGGGCGATCGCCATGCAGAAGGTCGAGAGCAGCAGCACCGTACCCTCGTCACCGCCCCAGAGGTTGGAGAACTTCAGATAGGCCGGCAGCGCCGCGCTGCTGTAGAGCCAGGCATAGCGCAGCTGGAAGTGGTCGGCCACCAGGTGCAGCGCCAGTGCCAGGCAGGCCCCGCACAGCGCGCCAGCGACCGCCGGCCAGGCCCACCTGCGCCATTCCATGCGGATGGCGCCGGCAGCGATCATCACCACCAGCCCCCAGAGCAGCGCGTTGCCCACCCCGGGCAGCCACCACAACAGCAGACAGGTGAATACGGTGGCAAACAGCCCTGCCATCCACGGCGGGGACAGATGAATCCTCTTCAAGCCAGGCCTCCTTGTGCAGCACCGACACGGCGCCGAAGCGAAACCCCGAGCTCTTCAGGTTCCGTGCCAGCGGGAAAACCCTTTGCGAAACAGCGGGCTGCGCCCCTCCAGAGCCTGCGCGCACGTGGCAGATCGCGACAGCTGTAGCAGTCTGAGACAGCTCCCGCCGTTATAGACGATGGTCTAATTGCACGCCTTCCCGAGAAGGAAGTGGCCGCGACCGAGGCGCCAGCCAGACGCCTTGCTCTCTCCGGCTTGTCCAGAACAGGTATCAATCCGCGCCAGCCGGGGCTTTGCCAGGGTTCGCGAGTGGCCAGACGCGTGAGAACGATTATGCTTTCAGATGACCCTGCGGCCAGCCGCAGGGCCGCCTGACTTCACGCATCGCGCAATCCGTACGACCTGACATCAGCCCTGGGCTCGAGTGCGGTAACGGTATTGAGGGACTCCGGCCCAAAACAACAACAAGACGGAGACGAACATGGCGCAGACATACAGCCCGGCCGCGGGCAACGCTCCTCACAGCGGGATCACCAAGGAGGAGCGCAAGGTCATCTTTGCCTCCTCCCTGGGCACGGTGTTCGAGTGGTACGACTTCTACCTCTACGGCTCCCTGGCAGCGATCATCGCCAAGCACTTCTTCGCCGGGGTCAATGAAACCACCGCCTTCATCTTCGCCCTGCTGGCCTTCGCCGCCGGTTTCGCGGTACGGCCCTTCGGCGCCATCGTATTCGGCCGCCTGGGCGACATGATCGGGCGCAAGCACACCTTCCTCATCACCATCATCATCATGGGCGTGTCCACCGCCGTAGTCGGCCTGCTGCCGGCGTACGCGACCATCGGCGTGGCCGCGCCAATCATCCTGATCACCCTGCGGCTGCTGCAGGGCCTGGCGCTGGGCGGCGAATACGGCGGCGCGGCGACCTACGTCGCGGAGCACGCGCCCAAGGGCAAGCGCGGCTTCTTCACCTCGTGGATCCAGACCACCGCGACACTGGGCCTGTTCCTCTCGCTGCTGGTGATCATGGCCTGCCGCACCGTGCTCGGCACCGAGGCGTTCGAGGCCTGGGGCTGGCGGATTCCCTTCCTGCTGTCGATCCTGCTGCTGATCGTCTCGGTGTACATCCGCCTGCAGCTATCCGAGTCGCCGGTGTTCCTGAAGATGAAGGAGGAAGGCAAGGCGTCCAAGGCGCCGCTGACCGAATCCTTCGGCCGCTGGGAAAACCTCAAGGTGGTGATCATGTCGCTGCTCGGCGGCACCGCAGGGCAAGCCGTGGTCTGGTACACCGGGCAGTTCTACGCGCTGTTCTTCCTGCTGCAGACGCTGAAGATCGACGCACAGACCGCCAACCTGCTGATCGCCGGTTCCTTGCTGCTGGGCACACCGTTCTTCGTGTTCTTCGGCAGCCTGTCCGACCGCATCGGCCGCAAGAAGATCATCATGGCCGGCTGCATCCTCGCCGCGCTGACCTACTTCCCGATCTTCCACGGCCTGACCCAGTTCGGTAACCCGGACGTGTTCGCCGCCCAGGCGAAGAACCCGGTCACAGTGGTCGCCGACCCGAATGCCTGCTCCTTCCAGTTCGATCCGGTGGGCAAGGCGAAATTCGTCAGTTCCTGCGACATGGCCAAGAGCCTGCTGGCCAAGCGCGCCATCCCCTACGAGAACCTCAAGGCCGAGACTGGCGCGCTGGCCCAGGTGCATATCGGTGACAAGGTCATCGCCAGCTTCGAAGGGGCCGGCATGCCGGCGGCGGAGTTCAAGGTGCAGTCCGAGGTCTTCACCGCGCAGCTCGCCGCCTCGCTCAAGGAAGCCGGCTACCCCGAGAAGGCCGACCCGGCGAAGATCAACCACCTGATGATGCTGGTGCTGCTGACCGTGCTGGTGATCTACGTGACCATGGTCTACGGGCCAATTGCCGCGTGGCTGGTGGAGCTGTTCCCGACGCGCATCCGCTACACCTCCATGTCGCTGCCCTACCACATCGGCAACGGCTGGTTCGGCGGCTTCCTGCCCACCGTCGCCTTCGCCATGGTCGCCGCCACGGGGGACATCTACTACGGCCTCTGGTACCCCATCGTCATTGCGGTGATGACGGCGGTGCTGGGCATCCTGTTCCTGCCGGAGACCAAGGATCGGGATATCACCCACTGAGGTGTCGTGCCAAGCCGGAGAGCCCCTCTCCCCAGCCCTCTCCCTGAAGGGAGAGGGGGTTTCCGTGCGATGCACACCGCCGATGTTTGCCTGCACCTGAATTGCCGGCTGAAAGTGAATTACCAGTCCATGCCGAACGGTTCCCTCTCCCTTCAGGGAGAGGGAACGCCCAGCTCCGAGATCCCCTTCCGCTAACAGACCAAAACGTCTCAGCCGCTGTCGCAATGTGCGACAGCGGCTTCTCTTCTGCGTCGCTCATCAACCTGTTAAATCGTTATATTTCAATAAGTTAAAAATACACACCACCCTTGGCACAGCCGTTGCGATGCTCCGCCTCAACGTTCCTGGAACAGACAACAAGAGGCCACCGCAATGCTCGCTTCCCTGCCCATCACGCCCGAATCCCGCGCCTTCCTGCAGCGCGCCCCGAAGATGCTGATCGGCGCCGACTGGACCTCCGCCAGCGACGGCGCCCTGATGGACCTGCGCAACCCGGCCACCGGCGAAGTGCTCTGCCAGGTACCGGCCGGCACCGCCGCCGATGTCGACCGCGCCGTGCGCGCCGCGCGCCAGGCCTTCGATGACTCGGCCTGGAGCCGCACCCGCCCGCGCGAACGGCAGAACCTGCTGTGGAAGCTCGCCGACCTCATGGAGCGCGACGCCGACCTGCTGGCCGAACTCGAATGCCTGAACAACGGCAAGAGCGCCGCCGTCGCCCGCGTGATGGACGTGCAACTGGCCATCGACTTCCTGCGCTACATGGCCGGCTACGCCACCAAGATCGAAGGCACCACGGTCGACGTGTCCATGCCGCTGATGCCCGACGGTGAATTCCACGGCTACATCCGCCGCGAAGCCGTCGGCGTGGTCGGCGCCATCGTCGCCTGGAACTTCCCCCTCCTGCTCGCCTGCTGGAAGCTCGGCCCGGCGCTGGCCACCGGCTGCAGCGTGGTCCTCAAGCCTGCCGACGAAACCCCGCTGTCCGCCCTGAAGCTGGCCGAGCTTGTTCTGGAAGCCGGTTACCCGGCGGGCGTGTTCAACGTCGTCACCGGCACCGGCATCACCGCAGGCGCTGCCCTCTCCCACCACCCGCTGGTGGACAAGCTGACCTTCACCGGCTCGACCCCGGTGGGCAAGGAAATCGGCAAGGCGGCCATGGACAACATGACCCGCGTGACCCTGGAGCTGGGCGGCAAGTCGCCGACCATCGTCATGGCCGACGCCGACCTCGCCACCGCCGCCGCAGGCGCTGCCCAGGCCATCTTCTTCAACCAGGGCCAGGTCTGCTGCGCCGGCTCGCGCCTGTACGTGCAGCGCAAGCACTTCGACAACGTGATCGCCGACATCGCCGGCATCGCCAACGGCATGAAGCTGGGCAACGGCCTGGACCCGAGCATCGACATGGGCCCGCTGATCTCGGCCAAGCAACAGAAGCGCGTGTTCGACTACATCGAACTGGGCCGCGACAAGGGCGCCACCATCGCCTGCGGCGGCGAGCAGTTCGGCCCCGGCTACTTCGTCAAGCCCACGGTGATCGTCGACGTCGACCAGAAGAACCCGCTGGTGCAGGAAGAAATCTTCGGCCCGGTGCTGGTCGCCATGCCCTTCGACGACATCGAGGACGCCCTGCGCCTGGCCAACGACAGCCCCTACGGCCTGGGTGCGAGCATCTGGTCCAACGACCTGGCGGCGGTGCACCGCATGGTACCGCGCATCAAGTCGGGCTCGGTGTGGGTCAACTGCCACAGCGCGCTGGACCCGGCACTGCCCTTCGGCGGCTTCAAGATGTCGGGCGTCGGCCGCGAGATGGGCGCCGCCGCCATCGAGCACTACACCGAGCTGAAATCGGTGCTGATCCGCCTGTAAACGATTTGGCAGCAGCGCTCCTGCGTGATTGGAAATACCGCAGCTGACCTGATGGAGCGGGCCGGTACCGAGCCAACGTGCCTACCTCGCCCGTGCAGTCCCCCTGCGCGGGTCTTGCATCCCCCGGTCGCGGCAGCGCACGGGGGATTTTTTTGCGTGTTGCCCCAGCTCACAGCAGCCGAACCCATGCCCACTGTGGGAGCGAGCTTGCTCGCGAGCCGCATGGCAGGATGGTCGCGAGCAAGCTCGCTCCTACAAAAACCGACGCGCTGGAGCGCTCAGTCCCGATCCGGCGCTCCCAGCGGGAACAGCGGCCGGTGCGGCCGCGCCTCCTCCACGGCGCGAGCGAAGGATGGGCGCGCCAGCAGGCGGGAGCGGTACGCACGCAGGGTCGGGTACTGGTCGCCGATGGGATGGGTCCAGTCGGCGTAGAACAGGGAGGGAGCGGCGGCGCAGTCGGCAAGGCTGAAGCTATCCCCCGCCGCCCAGGTGCGCCCGGCCAGTTCTTCCTCCAGCCAGGCATAGGCCAGTTCGAGCTTGCTCACCGCGTGGGCCAGGCCTTCCGCGCGCTTGGTCGCTTCGCCGCTCATGGCGCCGAGAACGGCATGCTGCACCGGGGTCATCACGTGCCAGTCGAAGAAGCGGTCGAGGAAGCGCACGTCCAGTGCCTTGAGCGGGTCGTCCGGCAGCAGGCGCACCGGGCCGGGATGCTTCAGGTGCAGGTACTCGATGACGATGCTGGTCTCGGCGACGCTGTGCTCGCCGTCCAGCAGCACCGGGAATTTCGCCAGCGGCCACAGCCGCAGCCAGTGCGCGCCATTCTCCGGCTCATCCGGGCCGAGGCCGCGGAACTCGAAGGGCGTGGCGTTCTCGTAGAGGGCGATCAGCACCTTCTGCGTGTAGGAGGAAAACGGATGGCCGAACAGGATGAGGGACATGGCGGGATCACCTGAGGCAGACGAAAGTACTCAGCCTAGACCCGAATGAGCCCGCCATGGATGTCTCAGCAGGCCTGCGCCTGACCTGCCGTCGGGCGCGGCGGTGCAAAACGGCTGGCGAGCACGAGCATCACCAGGCACACCAGCGCCATGCCGATCCAGGCCGGTGCCAGGCTGGCCATGGATTGCCGCGCAAACCCTGCCAGCAGCGGGAACAGCGCCGCGATCAGGTACCCCACGCCCTGTACGAAGCCCACCAGCGCGCCAGCCTCAGCGGGGCTGCGGGCGCGGTCCATGGCGACGATCAGCGACAGCGGGAACAGTGCGCCGATGCCCAGGCCGAGCCCGACCATCGCTACCAGCGCCCATTGCTGCGGCCACATCACCAGCACGACCAGGCCACCCAGCAGCAGGACAATAGCCAGGATGAGCGCCGGCCGACGATCCGGCAGGCGGTCGATGAAGGCTGACACCAGCAGGCCGGCAATCACCTCGGTCAGGGTCAGGCCACCGAGCAGCGCACCGGCCTGGGCGGGCGTCCAACCGAGCGCCGTGTAGTAGGGCGGCAGCCAGGCGAGCACCAGCACGTAGGCGCCGGTGCCCAGCCCGAAGAACAGCGCCAGCCACGCCGCGCGCCGGGCGATGCCGGAAAAGGCCGGAGCTGCCGAACTGACCGGCGCCTCACCCTGCGCCGCCCGGTTCCACACCGGTAGCGCCAGCATGGCCGGCAGCGCCCAGAACGCCAGCGCCGGCAGTTCGCCCCAGGCGTTCGCCAGCCAGGGTGAAGCGACGCTGGCCAGCACCGCGCCGCCCATGATCGCGGTGGAATAGGCGCCCATCGCCCCACCCACACGAACGCCGAAGCGCTGGCGGATGAACACTGGCAACAACGCCTGGCACGCAGCGATTCCCAGGCCAGCGAGGACCGCACCGCCGAGCAGCCCGACCTGCCCGGGCAGCAGGCGCAGCACGCAGGCGAACGCGATCAGCAACAGGCCGAACGCCACGCCGCGGCGGACGCCGAGGTGGCGCAGCAACTGCGCCGCGCCCAGTGCCCCCAGGCCCATCAGCAGCACCGGCAAGCTGGTGAGCAGGCTGGCCAGGCTGTCGGAGAGGTGAGCAGAAGCCTGCAGCGCGTCCAGCAGTGGCCCGATGGAGGCCAGCGCCGGGCGCAGGTTCAGACCGGCCAGCACGACGGCGAGCAGGCAGGCGGCAAGGGAAACGGTTCGAGACATGGCAAACATCCTTCCAGTGGGGCACCAGCGCTTGATCAGAAAAGCAGCGCAGGCGAATATCTCTACATCAAGACAAATTCAATGTATCTCGACATCAAGATAAAAAGGAAGCCCCATGGACAGAGCCGCATTTGCCGTCGAGCAATGGCACCAGCAACTGCCCGAGCTGGAAACCGACGGCATGCTCCTGCTCGGCCGCCTCGGTGAAGCGGCGCAAGTGATCGCCCGCGACCACCTCAACCCGCTGTTCGCCGAGTACGGCCTGCAACCGGGCGAGTTCGACGTGCTCGCCACCCTGCGCCGCAGCGGCCCGCCCTTCCGCCTTACGCCCACCGTGCTCTACGAGGCGGCGATGATCTCTTCCGGCAGCATGACCAACCGCCTCGACCGTCTGGAAAAACAGGGCCTGGTCGAGCGCATGGCCAATCCCGAGGACGGCCGCGGCTCGCTCGTCGGCCTCAGCGATGCCGGTCTCTCGCTGATCGACCAGGCCGTTGGCGCCCATGTCGACAACCAGCGCCAGGTGCTCTCCGGGCTGAGCGCCGCCGAGCAGAAGAAGCTCTGTGCCCTGCTGGAAAAACTCCTCGCCAGCCTGCCCGAAACCAGTCGCTGAGCGGCCTCCTTGCGGCGCTTTGGCGCCCAGGAACCATCGTCGCAGAGCGGCTCTTGGCCACCATTCGGCCGGCTGGCGATGTCGTTTTTGATCATGCCCATGGCGATTTCGAGCAACTCGCCGCCCCCTCACTGCCTTAGCTTGAGCCCCGCGTGAAGCGCATTGCCGCCACGCGGACTCCCCGGCCCTCACTTCAGGAGCCACGGCGGCGGGGAAGCTGCACCCGGCCACGCGCCACCGCGCCCGATATAACAATTTCAATAAAGGCCGACAGATGACTGCTCCCAGTGCAAAAGGCGCCAATGGCGATCTGGTGCAGGGCTTCAAGCCCCGCCACGTAACCATGCTTTCCATCGCGGGAATCATCGGCGCAGGCTTGTTCGTGGGCTCCGGTCACGCGATTGCCGCCGCCGGCCCATCCGCCATCGTCGCCTACGCCCTCTCCGGGCTGCTGGTGGTGCTGGTGATGCGCATGCTCGGCGAGATGGCCGTGGCCAGCCCCGATACCGGCTCCTTCTCCGCCTACGCCGACCAGGCCATCGGCCGCTGGGCCGGCTTCACCATCGGCTGGCTGTACTGGTGGTTCTGGGTGCTGGTGATCCCCATCGAAGCCATCGCTGCCGGGGTCATCCTCAACAACTGGTTCCCGCAGGTCGAGACCTGGGTGTTCGCCCTGTCGATGACGCTGCTGCTGACCATCACCAACCTGTTCAGCGTCGCCAAGTACGGCGAGTTCGAGTTCTGGTTCGCCATGCTCAAGGTGGTGGCCATCGTCGCCTTCATCGGCCTCGGCGCGGCCGCGCTGTTCGGCCTGCTGCCCGGGCGCGAGGCCAGCGGCCTGAGCAAGCTGGTGCACGAGCACGGCGGCTTCATGCCCAATGGCTGGACGGCCATCTTCAGCGCGCTGATCACCACCCTCTTCAGCTTCATCGGCACCGAAGCGGTGACCATTGCCGCCGCCGAATCCAGCGACCCCAGCCGCAACATCGCCAAGGCCACGCGCTCGGTGATCTGGCGCATCAGCGTGTTCTACCTGCTGTCGATCCTGGTGATCATCTCGGTGGTGCCGTGGAACGACCCGCGACTGGTGGAAATCGGTTCCTACCAGCGTGCGCTGGAGCTGCTGAACATTCCCAACGCACAGCTGCTGATGGACCTGGTGGTGCTGGTCGCCGTCGCCAGTTGCCTGAACTCCTCGGTGTACATCGCCTCGCGGATGATCTACTCGCTGAGCCGCCGCCACGACGCACCGGCCTTCATCCAGCGCACCTCGGCGGCCGGCGTGCCACGCGCGGCAGTGATCGCCAGTACGCTGATCGGCATGTTCACCACGCTGCTCAACTTCTTCGCACCGGGACGGCTGTTCGACTTCCTGCTGGCCAGCTCCGGCTCCATCGCCCTGCTCGTCTACCTCGCTATCGCCGTGTCGCAACTGCGCATGCGCGGCATCCTGCGCCGGCGCAACCATGAGCTGGTGTTCCGCATGTGGCTGTTCCCCTGGCTGACCTGGCTGGTGATCGGGATCATCAGCTTCATCCTGGTGGTGATGTTCATCATGCCGACGCACCGCATCGAGGTGAGCTCGACCCTGGCGCTGACGGTGATCATCATCCTGCTCAGCCAGACCAGCCGGCGCACATCCCCCCACGCCCCGGCAGCCCTCGGCCGCCGCGCCGTGCGCGGCTGAGCCGGTCGCCAACCCACGCAGACGAGGTGCCGATTGGTCGAACGCCGCCAGTTCAGTGGTGCCATGCAGGGCCGCAACCTGCGCTACCTCGACGGACACTCCCGGGAGCCCAGCCGCCTTGCGCGGGTGGGCTTCCTGCTGCTCGAACACTTCTCCCTGCCCGCCTTCACCCAGGCACTGGATACGCTGGTCACCGCCAACCTGATCCGTGCGCAGACCTTCGCCACCAAGACCTTCAGCCTCGACGGCGCGTCCGTCACCAGCGACCTCGGTCTGGTGATCTGCCCCGGCGCCACGCTGACCACGGCATCGCTCACGGCGCTGGACCTGCTGGTAGTCTGCGGCGGCCTGCGCACGCAGCTGCGCGCGCCGCCTGAGCTGACGCGCCTGCTGCAGAGCGCCGCCGACAGGCACATCGCCCTTGCCGGTCTGTGGAACGGCGCGTGGTTTCTCGGCCAGGCCGGTCTGCTGGACGGCTACCGCTGCGCCATCCACCCGGAAAACCGTGCCGCGCTGTCGGAGATCGCGCGACACAGCGAGGTCACCAGCGAGAGCTACCAGGCCGACCGTGACCGCCTCACCGCTGCGAGCCCCACCGGTGCCTTCAACCTGGTGCTGGAATGGATCAATGCGCGCCACGGGCGCGAACTGGTGGACGCCATCGTCGACATCCTCGCTTTCGAGGAGTCGCGCTTCCGCCGCACCCGACCGGCCTTGCACGAGAAGCTCAGCGAGCCGCTGCGCGAGGCGATCAACCTGATGAGCGCGAACATCGAGGAACCGCTGAGCCAGGACCAGCTGTCGAGCTACGTCGGGCGCTCCAAGCGGCAGATCGAACGGCTGTTCCAGGAGCAGTTGGGCACCACGCCGGTGCGCTATTACCTGGAGCTACGCATCACCGAAAGCCGCCGCCTGCTGCAGCACTCCAGCCTGCCGATGTACGAGGTGGGGCTGGCTTGCGGCTTCGTCTCGCCCAGCCATTTCAGCAAGTGCTACACGTCCTTCTACGGTTACTCGCCGTCCAAGGAAGCGCGCTTTGGTTGCGTGAAAGCCCAACGTACCCAGTAGGACGAGCGGACGCCTGATCCATGCCGACGATCCACCCGGCTGGGCACGCGGTTCGACAGCCCGCCAGGTCGCAGGAAATACCGCCATCAACCTGGCGCAGCGCCCCGTGGACGCGATCAACGGTATGGCCTGCTCCTACAGCCAGCCATAAAAAAACCGCGCCATGGGCGCGGTTTTTCAGCCTGCTGCCGTTCAGGCCAGCGGCGGTGTGCTCGGCGGCACCAGGCGCTTGGAACCGGTGGCTTCGAAGGCCGCGGCGAAGCGCAGCAGCGCGGAGTCATCGTAGGCGCGACCGGCGAAGGTCAGGCCCACCGGCATGCCGATGTCGGCCATCACGCCCATCGGCACGGTGACGGTCGGCACGCCCAGGTGACGGATCGCCAGGTTGCCGTTGGCCACCCAGATACCGTTGCTCCAGGCGATGTCGGCCGATTCCGGATTCACGTCGGCGTCCGCCGGGCCGACGTCGGCCACGGTGGGGAACAGCACGGCGTCCAGCTTCAGGCCGTCCATCCAGTCTTCCAGGTCCAGCTTGCGGGTCTTTTCCAGACCGCGCAGGCCGTCCGGCAGGGTTTCGATCTGGTCCCAGGTCTTCAGGCCGCGCTTGGCCATGTTGACGTACTCGTCCATGCCGGCGACCAGGTCGTCCTCACGGTTCGGCAGGGTGCCGGGGTCGTGCGGGAAGATCTTCGGACCGTCGGCGTCGGCCAGCGTGTTCAGCTTGGGATCGCCGTTGGCACGGAGGAAATCGTCGAACGCCCAGCCGGAGAGTTCCCACAGCTCATCGTGGAGGAATTCCGGCGAAACGATGCCGCGGTTGAACACGGTCGGTGCGCCAGGACGGTCGCCCTCGCAGTTGGAGACCAGCGGGAAGTCCACTTCGACGACTTCGGCGCCGGCGGCTTCAAGGGCCTTGCGGGCCTGTTCCCAGAGGTCGATGACCGACGCGCGGGTGTTGATGCGCTGGCCGGTCGGGCCGCCGATGCCGGGCTTCTCGCTGGTGCCGGCCAGTTCGTCCTTGTTGATGTACATGCGCGGCACGCCCAGGCGCTTGCCCTTCAGGGCTTCAGGGCCTGCGGCGAGGTCCAGGTAGGACGCCGGGCGCACTTCGCTCACGGCGGGGATCGGCACCCACGGCTGCAGGCGCCACAGATCGCCGCGCTTGTCAGCGTCTTCGGCCACGACCACGTCGAGCACTTCCAGCAAGTCGGCCATGGTGCGCGCGTAGGGCACGACCACGTCCATGGTCGGGGTCAGCGGCCAGTTGCCGCGCACCGAAATGACCCCACGGGACGGGGTGTAGGCGCACAGCCCGTTGTTCGAAGCCGGGCCACGACCGCTGGACCAGGTCTCTTCCGCCAGGCCGAAGGCCGAGAAGCTCGCGGCGGTCGCCGTGCCGGCACCGTTGGAGGAGCCGGAAGCGAAGGGCGCGGTGAGGAACTTGCGGTTGTACGGGCTCTCCGCCCGGCCATACACACCGCGCTGCATGCCACCGTTGGCCATGGGCGGCATGTTGGTCTTGCCCAGGCAGATGGCACCGCCGGCGCGCAGGCGCTCGACAGTGAACGCATCGCGGTAGGCGACCAGGTCCTTGAAGGCCGGGCTGCCGGAGGCGGCGGTCAGGCCCTTCACCAGGTAGCTGTCCTTGGCGGTGTAGGGAATGCCGTCCAGTGGGCCGAGGGTCTCGCCACGGGCGCGGCGGGCATCGGAGGCTTCGGCTTCCTTCAGGGCCTCGGGATTGCGCACGACCACGGCGTTGAGCTTGGTCGGGCCATCGTAGGCGTCGATGCGCGCGAGGTAGGCCTTGACCAGCTCGACCGCGGTGGTGCGGCCCGACTCCAGGGCGTCACGCAGCTGCGCAATGGAAACTTCGGTTACCTCGATCATGCTTTCACCGTCGGCTGAAGGTTGGTGGGAAGGGGCAGGTCTGCGTCGCGACGGACCCAGACGGCGCAAGTCGGAAAATGCGTGTTCATCTCGATTCTCTTGTACTTCTGTTACGCGACGGGAGTGAGTGTACCGTCGGCCGGCGGCCTCGTTCAGCGCCCGGCGGACAAGCCGGATGCGCATCATTGGGCAACGAAAGGCGAATACAGCCGCCAGGGCGCACACACTGGCATGCCCGATCAGAATACACAACAGTCGTAAATTAAAAAAAACGCCCACCGAGCGGGGACTCGGCGGGCGATATATGAGCGCTGGGGGAGCGCCCCTGGAGAGTGAATCAGCGCAAGCCCGATGGCAGACACTGACGCAGGCCTTTCGCCGCCTGCCGGCGCTGGGCGGGTCGCTGGGGGGAGCGACCCGCTCGAAGACGTATCAACCTCGCAGGATCATCAACTGTGCTGCGCGCACTGGTAGGCGGCGTCCAGCAACTCGCCCTTGTCCTGCCAGGCGCTGCGCTGGTAGGCGCTGAAGTGGTTGCCACCGGCGATCGGCGTCACCTGGACGATGCCGCGGGCCTGCAATGGATCCGCACTGCCGATCAGCAGTTGGCGGGTAGTGCCGCTGTCGCTGACGAACGTGGCCGTACCGGGGGTGAGCCTGCCATCGACGCAACTCAGGTACGCACTGCCGTCCTGCGCGGTGGCGCCGCCAAGGCTGTCCCAGCTCAGTCGGGATTCCGAGGTCGCCGCGCAGCCGGTCAGGCTGGCCACGGCCAGCAGCAGCGGCCAAAGGGCAATTCGGGCGTTCAGGTGCGGCGTGTTCATCGATTCTGTCCCTTGCTCGGTTCAACCAGCTCGTGGGACCGATAGTCGGCCGCGGCCGTCCCGCGCACCACTCGATTGCATCGATAGTGACTCTCGACGCCATCGATGGTGGCGCCTCTCCGGGGTGGCAAACCGCTGCGCAGGAAGTTCGAACCCTCCTCGCTCAGGCCGGTCGCACATCAGGAAGGCCCTGCAATGTTGAACCGGAGGACATGCCATGAGCTACGACTGGGACCTGATCGAACGCCTGCTGCTGCGTGCACAGGATTGCGCCGACGAACCCTACAAGGCCCGCGAATGCGGGGAGGAAGTGGCCGAGCAGCACCGCTTGCAGGGCGAGCCGGTCGAGGGAAGCGTCGACCACCTGAAGAAAGTTGCCGGTGACCTCGAAGGCGACCTGTTCGCCAACGGCTACATCCAGGAGCGCCCGCGCGAGCATGGCGGCACCGGCAACAACTTCGAGCTGACCGAGCGTGGCACCGAACTGCTCACGCTGATCAGTCGCAGCTTCCCGGACCACCTGGTGTTCCGTCAGCTGCTGGACGAACAGGGCGAGGCCGCGCTGCTGCCGGAAACCTTCGACCTGCTGGCCGAACGCGCCACCCGCGACCGGGTGAACGACCGGCCGGAGCGTTGAGCGATCAGGCGGCAGGCAACTCCATGACCATCTCGTGCCACGCCATGCCGCCATGGTCGGACGCCGAGGGCTGCACGTAGCGGTACCCGAAGTGCTCGTAGAGCGGCACATGGCGGTCCTTGCACATCAGATGGAGGGTGCGCTTGCCCAGGCCGGCCATGCGCTCGATGAAGGTGCGCATCAGCAGCGACGAGTAGCCCTTGCCCTGCTGCGCCGGATCGATCACTACCGACATGATCACCACGTTGGGCGCTGCCGCGTCATGGCCGATGAGCTCCTTGAACGCCTCGTCGGACATCAC
The DNA here is from genome assembly GCF_057180225.1 of Pseudomonas sp. BB438. Lineage (NCBI taxonomy): Bacteria > Pseudomonadati > Pseudomonadota > Gammaproteobacteria > Pseudomonadales > Pseudomonadaceae > Pseudomonas > Pseudomonas sp. BB438. The sequence continues at coordinate 2,502,855 of NZ_CM170001.1, read as the reverse complement.
CACCTCGACCGCGCAGCCGCTGTTGATGAAGCCGATGATCCGGCCGCCCAGCTCCATGATCAGGAAACCTTCCGGGTACTGCGCGATGCGCGTGGCGATCTTCTCGCGGGTGGCCGCTTCGTCGCCTTCATAGGCAGCGGTTTCGATCTCGAAGCAGCGGTCGGTGTCGGCGGGAGTAGCGGTGCGGAAAGTCGGGGCAGTCATGGGAATTCCTGGCAGAGCAAAACAGGACGGCATGGTAAAGAAACCCGGCCGCCCCGTCTCGCCGCCCTGCCCTGCGGCTCAGTGCCAGGATTCACTGCGGCGGCAGGCGCGCGATCACCTTGATCTCGAAATCGAAGCCGTACAGCCAGGTCACCCCCACCGCCGTCACCGTCGGATAGGGAGCGGCGCCCCAATAGTCGGCGGCGACCTGCCAGGCGTGCTCGAAATTCGCCTGGGGATCGACCATGAAGAGGGTCACATCCATCACGTCTTCGAAGCTGCAGCCGGCGGCGGCGAGGATTGCGTTGAGGTTGTCGAAGGCCCGGCGCACCTGGGCCTCGAGGCCGGGTTCAGGCGAACCATCCTCGCGACTGCCAACCTGGCCGGAGACGAACAGCAGGCCGTTGCTGCGGATGGCCGGGGAATAGCGGTTGCGTTCATAAAGGGCCTGGCGGCCAGCGGGGAATACCACGTCACGAGTCGTCATCTGCTTGCTCCACCGAAGGGTTTCAACGATGAAGGCAGGTTACGGTGCGTGGCGACGGCGATCATCGGGCAACACGGGTCAGGATTGTTTGTAGAATCCAAATAATCAAACCTGGATCCCCCTGTACAATCCCGTCGGAGTCCCCATGGACCGTTTCGATGCGATGCAAGCCTTCGCCCGCGTGGTGGAAACCGGCAGCTTCACCAAGGCCGCCAATACTCTGCACATGAGCCGCACCAGCGTCACCCAACTGATCCAGCAACTCGAAGCGCGGCTGCGCGTGCGCCTGCTCAACCGCACCACGCGAAAGCTGAACCTTACCGCGGATGGCGCTGCATACTACGAGCGCGTGGTGCGCCTGCTGGCGGATATGGATGACGCCGAGACCAGCCTATCCAGCGCTGCCGCCGTGCCGCGCGGACGCTTGCGGGTGGACGTGCCCAGCCCACTGGCACGCCTGCTGATGATTCCCGCCCTACCCGAGTTCCACGAACGCTATCCGGACATCCAGATCGACCTGGGCGTGAGCGACCGCATGGTCGACCTGATCGACGAGAACGTCGACTGTGTGGTGCGCGGCGGCGAACTCACCGACCTGTCGCTGATGGCTCGCCGGGTCGCCGAACTGCCACTGGGCGTGTTCGCCGCGCCCGCCTACTTGCAGCGCGTCGGAGTGCCAAAGCATCCACACGATCTGGAGAACAGTCAGCAACGCATCGTCGGCTACCTCTGGGCGCGCACCGGCAAGCCGCTGGTCTACGCCCTGCACAAGAACGGCGAGACCGTGCAGGTCCAGGGCTGTCCGGTGCTGACGGTGGACGATGGCAACGCCTACCTCGCCGCCGGCATCGCCGGCATGGGCGTACTCTGGTTGCCGCGCTACATGGCGTTGGACGCCCTGGAGCGCGGCGAGCTGGTGGAACTGTTCGGCGACTGGAGTATGGAGCCTATGCCGCTGTACCTGGCCTTCCCGCCCAATCGCCACGTCAGCGCCAAGCTGCGGGTGTTCATCGACTGGGTTGTCGAGCTGATGGCGCGGCATGCGCCGGTGGCCGGAGCCTCTCTGTAATCGAGGCTTGGCCAGGCGCCAGACAACAGCGACGCGCCTTGCTCAAGCGCCCGGCCCGACCAGCAACGTCTGCACGCTGGCGCCGGGCATCATCTCCACCAGGCCGGCCACCAGTCGCCCGCCCGCCTCATGCAATGCGTCCAGCGGCATTTCCGGCAGGCTTTCCAGAATGAACCACATACGTTGCGCCTCGGCGTCCAGGCGGGTGCGCACGCCCTGTCGCCAGTTCCAGCGTCGGCAGGTGACGCCCTTGTCGTCGCGCCAGATGACCTCGCCGGCATCGGGCGACTCACGGGCCGGCGCGCCATCCTTCATGGTGTCGAAGGTTTCGTTGCCGTCGGCGATCACCAGGCGCGGCGTGCCAACGTAGGCGGCGAGGTTTTCTCCGCCCACCGGAATGGCGAACTGCACGCTGATGGCGTTGTACAGGTCCACCACCGGATCGATGCTCGGCAGGCTGCCGTCACGCAGCGCCCTCTTGCGCAGCGCCTCCGCCGAACAGGGCGTGCGCTGGGGCTTGGCACCGAAGCGGCGGAACACCTCGGCCCAGGCCGCCAGGTGCGCATCGGCCCAGGCCGGCTCGCTCGCCTGGAGTGCCGCGCAGGCCCGCTGCAGGGCCTGCTTCGCCACTTCCGGATGGAGGATCGGCGCCGCTTCCAGGGTGATGCTCAGGGCACGAAAGCCGGGGGCAATGGCGGCGATGGCGGGATCGATGTGAGGCGTGACGGACTGCATGGCGATTTCCTTGGTGTACGGCGAAACAGGGTGATTCGAACGCTCGGGTTGCCCGCTTCAGCGGCGGACGAAATTGCGCTTGTGGTAGTCGCCCCAGGCGACGGAAAGGGTTTTCAGCACACCCAGCAGGGCGGTCCATCTGGACGTCATTGGAATAGCTCCGGAATCGGTGGAAAGGGGCACGAACAGCGCGCCCGACCCGCACAGTTCTACCGGCATGGCGGCATCGCTGCCATGAAATCCCCGAATGAATAATTAGCCCTGCTTATGCAGAACCACGAATATCAGCATCGCTAATCCCGCCAGGCTTTAGCTGAACTGAACTGTCGGACCGCAAAATTCGTGCATTGAAGTGCGCTCTCGCCAGCGTTGAGATGGGCCGGCGGACAATCCGCCGCCAACGCCCACCGACAACAACGAGAAAGAGGTTCGCGCCCCATGCGCATGCTGATCCAGGCCCTGGCCCTGTCTTCCACCACCCTCCTCGGCGCACCGTTCGCCGCCACCGCCGCCGAGGCGCCCATGGCGGATGCCCCCAAGGCTGATGCTTTCAAGGTCGAGAGTCCGGCCTTCGTGGTGCACAAGCTGACCGACTTCCTCTACGCCATCGGCGAGCCGAACTACTACCAGAAGAACTACTCGTACCTGCTGGTGGGCGCGACCCAGGCACTGATGTTCGACTCGGGCGCCAACCAGAAGGACGACATCACCCTGGTCGCCCGCCAGATCACCGATAAACCGCTCTCGGTGCTGCCTTCCCACCTGCACTTCGACCACCTGGGCGGGCTGCACAACTTCCAGAGCATCTACCTGGTGGATACGCCCTTCACCGCGAAATTCCGCCGCGCCGATGGCCTCTACCACGTCCCCGAGCCGGTCTACCTGGGCAACATCGACCACATGAACCTGCCGCCCTTCAAGGTCTCACGCCTGGTGAAGCCCGGCGAGGTGATCGACCTCGGCGGCCTGAAGTTGCGCCTGCTGAGCGTGCCCGGCCATACCCCGGATGAAGTCGCGCTGTTTGATGAGGCGCACAACATCCTGCTCTCCGGCGACCACCTCTACCCGTCCTGGCTGCTGGCGGGCAACCTCAAGGACTACGTCGCCTCGCTGGACGCCACGCTGAAGGTGATCAACCCGCAGACCACCCTTTATGGCGCCCACGCCGACGAGGACCCCGCCAGGGTGCCGGCCATGACCTACGCCGACGTCGTGGCGGTCCGCGACAAGATGCAGCAGATACAGGCCGGACGCGCCAAGGGCGAAGCCTTCAGCGACCCGGAACTGATCAGGAGCTCGGAGCTGTACAAGGTGGAGAAGGACATCAGCATCCTCACCGACATCCAGTTCACCGATGGACGCGGTTACGGGTACTGAACCGGCTCGCCTATCGACAGCAACCACTCGATGAACGCCCGGACCTCCGGGCGTTCGCGCTTCGCCTCGGGGCAGACCACGTAGTAGTTGTGCACCGCCGCCACCGAGATCGGCAGCGGGCGCACCAGGCGGCCTTCGTCGAGATCGCGGGCAGAGACGGTCTCATCGCTGAGCGCCACGCCGAACCCGTCGCGCGCCGCCTGCAGGACCATGCCGAAATCCTCGAAATGGATGTCTTCGGCGCCGCCGCGATTGTGGCCAGCCTCGGCCAGCCATTGCTGCCACTGGCTGCCGTCGTCCTCGTGCAGCAGCCGGTGCCGCGCCAGGTCGGCAACCTCGTGGATAGCCTGTGGCCCGCGCAGGTATTGCGGGCTGCACACCGGCGTCATGCGGATGCCATGCAGCAAGCGCCACCAGACACCCGGCCACGGCGGCGTACCGTAGATCACCGCCACGTCGGCGCGGCGCCAGTCCACCTGCGGCATGCCCGGCGCGGTGATCACGCTGACCCGCACCGAGCGCGATTCCTCCATGAAGCGCAGCAGCGGCCGGGTCAGCCACTCCACGCCTTCGGCCGGCGGAATCGACAGGCAGATTTCCACCCTTTCCGCTTCCAGCCGGACGCCCGCCTGCAACGCCTGGACGGCATCGGTGATCTCACCGATGGCGCTGGCCACGCGCTTCTGCAACGCACGCCCACCGGCGGTCAGCACCAGTTGGCGGCCGCGCTTCTCGAACAGCTCGACGCCCAGGCTGGCCTGCAGCGCCTTGACCTGCTGGCTGACCGCCCCGGTGGTGACGTGCAACTCGACAGCGGCCGCCGCCAGGCTGCCCAGGCGGGCCACGCTTTCGAACACCCTGAAACTGTGCAGCGGCGGGAGGGCCATGTTTTCTGACGTCCGGCAAGAACCAAGGCGGACGGTTATAGCAGGACCAGCCTTCGTCGGGGAGAACGGCGGCAACCCACGCCGCTGGCCCGCAATTTGCGATGACCTGTGCACAGGCGGCGGCAAAGAACCTTTCAAAGCTTTGCATGCAGCCAACTGGTGCTTTTGGATTCAAAGATGCACACATTTTGTGCAATACGCTGCGAGTCAGGATTTCATGCATAACGCCGATTGCAGAGCCATTTCATCGAACAAAACACTTAACCAACCGGTCAGATTACGGACCATCGGACGCGAAAATGTATACAAACCAGTGGATATTTCCCACAGACTTTGTCTACAGTGGCCGCACAACAAAAACAAGCGAGTCCTCAGCCATGAATGATCGTTCAGCTGTAGCGTCCGCCGGAGCACGCCCGGAAGACGAGAACCTCGGAATCGGCGCCAACCTGGCGTACGGCCTGCAACACGTTCTGACCATGTACGGCGGTATCGTCGCCGTGCCCCTGATCCTCGGCCAGGCGGCCGGGCTCTCCGGAAGCGAGATCGGCCTGCTGATCGCCGCATCGCTCTTCGCCGGTGGCCTCGCCACCCTGCTGCAGACCCTCGGCATTCCCTTCTTCGGCTCGCAGATGCCGCTGGTACAGGGCGTCTCCTTCGCCGGTGTCGCCACCATGATCGCCATCCTTGGCGGCGGCTATGAGGGCGGCGGCCTGAACGCCGTGCTCGGCGCAGTCATGGCGGCCTCGTTCATCGGCCTCCTGATCACGCCGGTGTTCTCGCGCATCACCAAGTTCTTCCCCCCGCTGGTCACCGGCATCGTCATTACCACCATCGGCCTCACGCTGATGCCGGTAGCGGCGCGCTGGGCCATGGGCGGCAACCCCAAGGCGCCGGAGTTCGGCAGCATGGCCAACATCGGCCTGGCCGCCCTGACCCTGGTGATCGTCCTGCTGCTGAGCAAGCTGGGCAGCGCGTCCATCTCGCGCCTGTCGATCCTGCTGGCCATGGTGATCGGCACCCTGATCGCCGCCGCCCTGGGCATGACCGACTTCTCCCGCGTGGCCGAGGGCCCGATGGTGGCCTTCCCGGCGATCTTCCACTTCGGCCTGCCGACCTTCCACGTCGCTGCGATCCTCTCGATGCTGATCGTCATCATGGTGACCCTGGTGGAAACCTCGGCGGACATTCTCGCCGTCGGTGAAATCATCGGCACCAAGGTCGACTCCAAGCGCCTGGGCAACGGCCTGCGCGCGGACATGGCGTCGAGCATCCTGGCGCCGATCTTCGGCTCCTTCACCCAGAGCGCCTTCGCCCAGAACGTCGGCCTGGTCGCCGTGACCGGCGTGAAGAGCCGCTACGTGGTAGCCACCGGCGGCCTGATCCTGGTGACCCTCGGTCTGCTGCCGGTCATGGGCCGGGTGATCGCCGCGGTGCCCTCTTCCGTGCTCGGTGGCGCCGGCGTGGTGCTGTTCGGCACCGTGGCGGCCAGCGGCATCCGCACCCTGTCCAAGGTGGACTACCGCAACAACATGAACCTGATCATCGTCGCCACCTCCATCGGCTTCGGCATGATCCCGATCGCCGCCCCCAGCTTCTACGAGCACTTCCCCAGCTGGTTCGCCACCATCTTCCACTCGGGCATCAGCTCGGCGGCGATCATGGCCATCGGCCTCAACCTGCTGTTCAACCACTTCAAGGCCGGCAACTCGGACCAGCAGTCGGTGTTCGCGGCCGCCGAGGAACGCACCCTGCGCTACCGCGATATCGCCGCGCTGAACGAGGGTGACTACTTCCAGAACGGCAAGCTGTATGACGCCGAGGGCAACGAGGTACCGGTGATCGTCGATGAGCACGAGCATGACGAACACCCGGCGCCAGCGACTCGATCGCTCAAGCGCGAGACAGTGAACAGCAGCGCCTGACGCACAGCCAGGCCCCACGGAAAAGGCCCCTCGCGGGGCCTTTTTCATACCTGCCAATCAGTGCAGCGAGGCCACCGCGGCGTCTTCCTCCGCCGAGGCCACCACCATCGCTACCGGCCCGGCCTGCACCGGCTCGGGCGGAGCACTCACCTCCAGCATCAGCGATGCGGAAGGTCCGCCGCCCGGGGGCGGATTGACCACCACGATCGCCAGGCGGCCGGCCGCGGAGACATCCTCGGGCAACAAATGGAAAGCCAGGCGCGAGCTGTCGGACAGCGAGGTTTCGCGCTCCGCGCCGTTGACCTGGACCCGCGCACCACGGCTGAACCCCTTGCCGCGCAGGGTGACATACAGCGACTGCGCATCGAGGACTGGCGGCTGCGCGTCGGTGATGACCGCCATGGGGTTTTCCAGCGGATCCTTGCGCCGGGCGTCGCCGGCTGGATGGCGGGTGCGGAACAGGGCATCGAGGATTTCGGCGAACTTGTCGGTGCCTTGCTTGGACGCCATCCCCACCAGACCGGACATCGCCAGCAGCCCGTAGAGATTGACGCTGGCCGAGTCGCTGGCGGCGCTCATCGTCAGCAACAGCGCGCGAACGATCAGGTAGAGCGTCAACGCCAGCACCATGCCGATGCACGGCTTGAGCAGGTACCACCAGATCCAGCTGGCCATGAAGCGGTCATTGCCGACGAAGTCACCGAAGGATTTCGCCACATGGACGAAACTGCCCAGCGCACCGGCGGCCATGACCATCACCAGCAGCCGCGCATCCGGCCCCGGACACCAGCCGGCCAGGCATTGCACGCCCGGATCACCGAGCGCGCCGGCGGGTGGGAACTTCGGATAGAACTGCGGCCACAGGCTGACCAGGGCGACCGCAAGGGTCAGGGCGAGGAGCATCAGCCCCGCCCCCATCAGGGTGATCTGCAACGCATTGGCGCGTCGTCTCTTGCTGCGTGTCTCCATCATGCGCTCCGGGCAGAAGGCCAGCGGGGAAAACGCCCTGCCGCGAAGGGTGTTTCCCGCCTTCGCACGACGGACAGAGAGACTCACGTTAGCGCAGCGCAAGGCCGCTGCAAGAGCGGCTGGTGATTTTTTAACCGCCGTCTCGCCAGCGTTACGTAACACCGACGACACAGCGCTCGCCAAGGCCCGTTCTCAGGCCACTTCAGCCTCGGCAAGCGGCGCGTCCAGTAGTCCGATAAATGCCCGCAGCGCCGGCGTATCGGTGCCGCGCCGCCAGAACAGCCAGGTCGTCGCGTCGGCATGCTGCGGCGCCAGGCGGTGGATGGCCACGTTGCGTCCGCCAGCCAGGCTGTCGAACATCGCCCGCGGGATGATCGCCACGCCGCCGCCGGCCGCGATGCAGGCGAGCATGCCGTGGTAGGACTCCATTTCCATGATCTTGCCCGGCACCACGCGGTGCTCGGCAAACCAGCCTTCCAGGCGCTTGCGGTAGGAGCAGGTATCGCGGAAGGCGAACACTGTCTCCCCCGCCACGTCGCGTGCGTCATGCACCGGTGCATGGTGCTTGGCGCTCATCAGCACCAGTTCCTCGCGGTACACCGGCTTGCCGTCCAGCTGCGGGTGATTGGCCGGGCCGTCGGCGAAGGCGGCGATGAAGCGACCGGAGAGTACCCCGTCGATCATCTCGCCCGAGGGGCCGGTGGAGAGGTCCAGTTGCACCTTCGGGCACTGCTGGTGGTAGCGCGCGAGCATCTCCGGGATACGCACCGCCGCCGTGCTCTCCATCGAGCCCAGGGAGAAACCGCCGTGGGGCTCCGCGCCTACCGCCACCTGCCTGGCCTCGTCCACCAGATCGAGGATGCGTTCGACGTACTCGAGAAAGCTGCGACCGGTCGGCGACAGACGGAGGCGCAGTTTTTCGCGGATGAACAGCTCGGTGCCCAGCTCCGCTTCCAGCTGCTTGATTCGCGTGGTCAGGTTCGACGGCACGCGATGCAGACGGGCCGCGGCGGCGGTGATGCTGCCCTCGTTGGCAACGGCGCGGACGATTTCCAGCTGGGTAAGGTCCATGATTCTCTCCGAGAGAAAGAGTCTTTCTTGATTATTCATTTTACATGAATGGTTGCGCATCTTAATTTCTGCGCCATCCCGGAGCCACTACGCCCGGACGAACGACCGGCCTTGCGCCTTCCATAGAACCAGCAGGACTCACCATGAACCAGATCGCCGCCCTCCCCGCTGCCATCTCCCGCAGCCCCGCCACCGGCCAGGAACTGGCCCGCTACACCTTCGAAGACGCCGCCCAGCTGGAAACCTCGCTGGCCCGCACCGATGCCGCGTTCCGCCAATGGCGCGACACCAGCATTGCCGAACGTGTCGCCGTGCTGCGCAAGATGGCCGAGGTCCTGCGTGCCAACGTCGAGCCGATGGCGCGGATGGAAGCCCAGGAAATGGGCATGCCGGTCACCCAGGCCCGTGGCGAGATCAACAAGTGCGCCAACCTCTGCGAGTGGTACGCCGACAACGGCCCGGCCATGCTCGAAGACGAGAAGACCAGTATCGAAGGCGCGTACATCTCCTACCTGCCGCTGGGCCCGGTCCTGGCCGTGATGCCGTGGAACTTCCCCACCTGGCAGGTCATGCGTGGCGCGGTGAGCATCATCCTGGGCGGCAACACCTACGTGCTCAAGCACGCGCCGAACGTCATGGGCTGCGCCTACCAGCTGCGCGACGCCTGGCTGCAGGCCGGCCTGCCGGAAGGCGTGTTCGAGGTGCTGAACGTCGAGCCGCCGCTGGTCTCCAAGGCCATCGCCGATGACCGCATCGCCTCCATCGCCGTGACCGGCAGTGTCGGTGCGGGCGCCGCCATCGCCTCCCAGGCCGGTGCCGCGCTGAAGAAGTGCGTGCTGGAGCTGGGCGGTTCCGACGCCTTCATCGTGCTCGCCGACGCCGACCTCGACGCCGCCGTGAAAGCCGCCGTCGCCAGCCGCTTCGGCAATTGCGGCCAGGTCTGCATCGCCGCCAAGCGCATGATCCTTGAAGAGTCCATCGCCCCGGCCTTCACCGAGAAGCTGCTGGCCGCCGTCAAGGCACTGAAGATCGGCGACCCGCTGGCGGACGACACCTTCGTCGGCCCGATGGCCCGCTTCGACCTGCGCGACGAACTGGACGGCCAGGTTCAGCAAGCCATCGCCGACGGCGCCACCCTGCTGCTGGGCGGCCACAAGCTCGAAGGCGAAGGCAACTACTACGCGCCGACCGTGCTGGCCGACGTGAAGCCGGGCAACACCGCGTTCAAGAAGGAAATCTTCGGCCCGGTCGCCTCGCTGATCGTCGCCCGTGACGCCGAGCATGCCCTGGAGCTGGCCAACGACAGCGAGTTCGGCCTCTCCGGCGCCATCTGGACCGCCGACAAAGCCCAAGCCCAGCAGATGGCCCGTCGCCTGGTCAGCGGTGGCGTGTTCATCAACGGCTTCTCCGCCTCCGATCCCCGCGTACCGATCGGCGGCGTGAAGAAGAGCGGCTTCGGTCGCGAGCTGTCGCACTTCGGCCTGCGCGAGTTCACCAACCCGCAGACCGTGTGGATCGACCGCAAGTAAGTCGAGCCACAAAAAAGGCCCCGTCGAGGGGCCTTTTTTATTGCGTGCGCGGCAGAACGTTCGCATCGGTGCATCAACTGTAGGAGCGGGCCATGCCCGCGATCGCGCGCATGGCGCGCTCCTACAATGTACGTCAGGGCTTGCCCGCGCCCTTCTTCAGCTGAAGGAGCTCCCGCGTGCTATGCCGCAGGTTCTCGGCCAGGCTGCCCTGCTCGTTGAAGCAGTCCTCGACGAGCCAGCCACCAGCCGTGCGATGGAGCAGCAGGCCGAGGTCGCGGTCTTCCCCCGTCAGCGCATCCTTGAGCACCACCCGCGCCTTGATGCGCTCGTCGTCCACCGGGGCGAACTCCAGCGACTTCACCTTGATATCGCCCCAGTCCTGGCAATCGCACAGCGGGTCGCCACCCAGGTAGCCCAGCTCACCATCGGCGGCGTCCTGGTCGGCTTTCATCAGAGCAAGCAAGGAAGCGTCGAAGACGTCCGTCTCCTTCAGCTTGCCGTTGGGCACGCCAGGGCCGTCGGGCGTGTAGCTGGCGTAGATCTGTCGCAGGAAGCGCTCCGCACTGGCGGCATCGGCCAGCGACGTCGAAGCCGCGAGCGAAGTATCGAAAAGCGTCAGCAGGATCAGCGACAGGGCGAAAGCGGATCGCAGGAAGGCCATGGGATTCTCCATTGGGCAGCCGTCCATCATCGCCCAGCACAGCCTCGAAAATCCGTGATGTGGTTAAAGCTGCGGCCGATAGCCCTGGGACAGCAGCCAGCCCTGGAAGGCCCGGCGGCGCTCCGGCGGCAGGTCCGCCAGCACCTGCGCTTCAGGCTCCGCGCGCAGCCGCCGCAGCCACGGTGCCAGCTCCAGCCCGTCGAGGTGCCAGATACCCAGCGGCTGGTCGGCGCTGACCACCACCTCTGCCTCGTCGACAAACTCGCCCTTCAGTACCGGGGCGCGCTCGATGCGCAGGCTGGCGAAGTCGGCCGCCACGTGGCTCGGCTGCTCGTCCGGCCAGGTGCGACGGGCCTGCCAGAACGGCAACTCGCTCCACTGCGTTTCACTGGCGTAGAAATCACGGCCGACACGGGCAAAGCGCAGGAACAGCTGCTCGACCCGCTGCTGATGGAAGCGCCTGGCCAGTTCCGCCCGCTGCGGCGCACGCAGCAGCGTGTTGATCACCAGCGGCGCCTGCAGCGCCGAAGACAGCGACTGGAAGATGCCATTGCCGGACAGCGGGTCCACCGCCATCGCCGCATCGCCCACGCGAATCCAGTTATCACCGCAGGCTTCCAGGCAGAGGATCGCCGTGCTGCTGCGCGCGTGCAGGTCCAGCGCGCGCTCCTCGGCGTCACCGAAGCATTGCCGGACCAGCGTCGATGCGTTGCGGCGCTCGCGGCAGTAGTCCAGCAGTTGCTCACGCGGCGGCAGGTGGCTGCTCGCAACGTCCAGGGTGAGTTGCCAGTAGCAGCGTCCATCCTCCAGCCGCGCCATCCACGCCCAGCCGTCGGGCAGGCTTTCCACCGCCGTCGCCAGCGGACCGGGCTCGCCCTGCCAGCGGTTGAGCAGGCTGAGGGTTTCCGGGCCGCGCCGGGCCTTGCTGCCCTTCTGGCTCAGCGGCGCCTGGCGGCCGCGGGCTTCCACCAGAAAGGCACCCTGCACGTCCCGACCGCCCTCGAGCTTCACCCGCCAGCCGGCACCGTCTTCCGCCACTGCCAGCACCTGGGCTTCGATCAGCTCGACGCCGGCCTGTTTCAGATCCTCGCGCAGCCCCGCATCGAAGCGCGGGCGGTCGAGGACGCACTCTATGTTCTGTGCGCTTTCCACGCCGTTCCACTGCACGCGCCGTTGCGACGGCGGCGCTGCGCAGTCCAGTGCGTGCTTCAGGCCGGCATTGCGCAGGCCTTCCAGCACGCGCTGGGAAACACCTTCGACGGCGGCGAAGCGACGCCATTCGCTGATCACGGTGACCGGGTGGCCCAGGCGGCGCAGGCCGAGGGCGACGGCAGCTCCGGCCGGGCCGGCACCGAGGATCAGGATGGGCTGGTCGTTCACAACCCCACCTTCCGCTCAATTCCCAGAAACGCCGCCCGCTCACGCATCACCCCGATGAGCTGCACGTTCGACATCTCCGGCCGCTCAACCAGCAACGCCGCCAGATGCCCACTGAAGGCCGCGCAGCCCAGGCTCGCACCGGAGCGCCCGCCCACCGTCACCGCCGCCCCGAAGTCGGCCTGCGGGCTGTCCAGCCAGGACCACTCGCCTTCGCTACAGCGCGCATCACCCGTCACCCGGATCACCCCCGCATAGCTCGCCGGAAACACCGGCTCACCTCGCGCCGGGCTGGATGCGCAGACCAGCACACCAGCCTCGATCAGTTCCGCCACGGCCTCGCGCAGGATCGGCCGATCCTGGCGCACGCCCAGGCTCAGGTTGATCACCCGCACGCCCTGCTCGCCCAGCCAGTGCAGCGCGGCGGCGATTTGCAACGGGCTGGTCACACCGCGCTCATCGAAGACCTGGGCAACGCACAGGCGAGCCTCCGGCGCCCGGCAAAGAATGGCTTCGCAGACCACGCTGCCGTGACCCAGTCGATCAGCCGACAGTGGCAGTTGATCCAGTCCATCACCGGCGAGACAAAAGCGCTGGCCGCTGATGACCGACGCGGCCTGCTCCTCCGAGTACCCGCTGTCGATCACACCGATCAGCAGCTCAGGCCTCATGACGCTGCACCGGCTGGGCCTCGCGCACACGCATCTGCCCATCCTGCAATTCGAGGTGCAGGTCGGCGGCCGCCAGGGTCGAAGTACGGTGGCTGATCAGCAGGCGCGTACGCCCGGCGAACAGCTGGTCGATGGCCGCGATCACCTCGCGCTCGGTGCTCTCGTCCACCTGCGACGTAGCCTCGTCCAGTACCAGGATCAACGGGTCCTGCAACAGCGCACGGGCGATGGCGATGCGCTGTTTCTGGCCTCCGGACAACTGCTGGCCGCGCTCGCCCAGCGGGCTGTCGATACCCTCCGGCAGGCTGGCGATCAGGCTGTCGAGCTGCGCCGCGCGGGCGGCCTTCTCGATGGCCTCGCGGCTCGATTCGGGTGCGCTATAGGCCAGGTTGTCGGCGAGACTGCCGCGGAACAGCACGATGTCCTGGCTGACCACTGCCACGCGCCGGCGCAGGGCGTGCAGGTCGAGTTCGCGCAGGTCCACGCCATCCAGCAGGATGCTGCCCTGGTCCGGGTCGTAGAAGCGTTGCAGCAGATCGATCAGGGTGCTCTTGCCGACGCCGGAGGGGCCGCTCAGCGCGACCTTGAGGCCGGCGGGAATCACCGCCTGCACAGCCTGCAGGACCGGCTGCACACGGCCCGGCCAGGCGTAGTGCAGGTTCTCCAGGCGCAGCTCGCCCACTGACGGCATCGGCCGGGGTACGACGGGCGAAACGATGGTCGCCTCCTCACCGCGCAACTCCATCACCCGGCCGAGGCTGACGGTCATGCGCTGCAGTGCCACATAGAGGCCAAGCAGGCTCTGCACCGGCCCGATGGCCATGCCCAGATACGTGGAAAAGGCGATCAGCGAGCCCAACTGCCAGGTGCCCTGCACCACCCAGTAACCGCCGACCAGGAAGGCGCAGGCGCGGGACAGTGACATCAGCGTGCCGGGCACGGCCTGGGTGAAGAACTCGGTCAGCTGCAGGCGCAGCAACTGGCCCAGATAGCCCTGCCCCAACCCTTCCAGGCGCCCGGATTCGCGAGTCTGCTGGCCAGCGGACTGGATGAACTTCATCGCTGGCAGCGTCTCGACGAAGAATGACGAGAGGTCCGCCGAGCGCTCGCGCAAACCGCGCGCCTCACGCTCCACCTTACGCCGCATCCAGCGCAGCCAGAGCACGTCCAGCGGGATCAGCAGTGCCGCCAGCAGCGAGAGTTTCCACGACAGGGTGAGCAACAGCACCAGCGCGCCGACCAGGCCGATCACGCTGGAAACCGCGGAGAACAGCGAGTCCACGGCAAACCGCTGGATCTCGGCAACGTCGCCGTCGAGCCGGGACATCAGGTCGCCGATGCGACGGCGGCCGAAGAAGCTCGGCGACAGGGTCTGCAAGTGGCGGTACAACGCGTCGCGCAGGGAAAACAGGATGCGCCCGGACAGGCGCGTATGCAGGTAGCGGTTCAGGCCGGACAACGCCGTGCCCACCAACCCGACGACGATCATCGCGCCGGCCACCATCACCAGCACCGGGAAGTCTTTCGCCAGCAGGCCGTCATCGATCAGCGTCTTGGTCAGCCACGGCTGCGCGAGCACCAGCAGCGAGGCGCAGAACGACAACCCCAGCAGGCCGGCGATCGCCGCCTTGTGCGGGCGCACGAAGCCGTAGAGCCAGCGCAGCGAGGCCTTGAGCGCCTGCGGGTCGTCGCTCTCGATCAGGCGGGTGAAGAACATCAGCCCACCTTGAGTTGCTTGAGCTTGCGGTACAGCGTGGCGCGGCTGATACCCAGCGCGTCGGCGGCGGCGGAGACGTTGCCCTGGTGGCGCTCCAGCGCCTGGCGGATCAGCTCCAGCTCGTTCTCGCGGATGCTGCCGCTCTGCGGGCGGTCACCCGAGGCGAGTTCATCCAGCGTGCTGTCGGGCAGGTGGTCGAGGTTCAGTTCCTCCTCGCCCTCCTCGCGCATGGCCAGCGCGGTGCGCAGGACCATCTCCAGCTGGCGGATGTTGCCCGGCCAGTGGTACTCGCTCAGCAGACCGAGCAATTCGGTGGAGAGCTTCACCTTCGGCGCGCCCAGGCGAGCCAGCAGGCCAGCGGCAAGCTCGGCGAGGTCGTCGCGCTCGCGCAGCGCCGGCAGCTTCACGCTGATGCCGTTGACGCGGTAGTAGAGGTCTTCGCGGAAGTGTTTTTCTTCCACCAGGCGCTTGAGGTCGCGGTGGGTGGCGCAGATCAGCGCGACGTCGATGTCCTGCTCCTCGCCGGCGCCCAGCGGCGCCACCTTGCGCTCCTGCAGCACACGCAACAGGCGCGCCTGCAGGGCCAGCGGCATGTCGCCGATCTCGTCGAGGAACAACGTGCCACCGTGGGCCTGTTGCAGCCGACCGACCATGCCGCCGCGGCGCGAGCCGGTGAAGGCGCCGTCGCGGTAGCCGAACAGTTCGGACTCGATCAGACCTTCGGGAATCGCCGCGCAGTTCACCGCAACGAAGGGTTTGTCGCTGCGTGCGCTGGCCTGGTGCAGGGCACGGGCCACTACTTCCTTGCCGCTGCCGGTTTCGCCCAGCAATAGCACTGGCAGTTCATTCACCAGTCCCTGGCGCGCCATGCGCAGGGCACGGGCGTAGCGCGGGTGATTGCCGGCAAGGGCTTCGAGTTCGGGACCGGACGCCGGGCGCGGCGCGCGGGCGCTGACCGGCACCGCGTGGCTGCGCAGCGGCGCCTGCAAGGTCTTGTAGAACAGCTCGCCCTTGGGCGTCTGCAGGCTGCCGACGCCGCCCTGGTAGAGGCGGCCGAGCAACTGGTCGCCGCGCAGGCCGAGGAAGTCTTCGCTACGCCGGCCCACCAGGCTTTCGCGGTGGGCGCCGAGCAGTTGGCAGGCTTGGCCGCTGACGGCCAGCACCTTGCCGTCCAGTCCCAGTGCCAGCAGGCCTTGCCAGGCGGAGTCCAGGTACTGGCGGCGGTAATGGAAGGCGATCACCACCTGCCCCGGATGGCTGACGGCGAACAGCCGCGCCTCGATCTGGAACACCGCGAGGCTGAGCAGCGAGAGACTTTCGCGCGGGCCGGAGAGCGGCCCTTCGCGAGTCATGTCGAGCACGCCGAGCAGCGTGCCCTGCGGTCCTTCGATGGGCACCGAGGTACAGGAGAAGCGACTCAGGCGGTCGAGAAAGTGTTCGCCGCAGTCGATCTGCGTGGCGCGCTTTTCCACCAGCGCGGTGCCCAGGGCATTGGTGCCGCGGGAGGCTTCGCTCCAGCAGGCGCCCTGCACGATGTCGGCCAGGCCCTTGCTCTGCATACGCTCGCGGGCGCCCTCGACAGACAGGATGGTGGCGTCGGCGTTGGCCAGGATGATCACGCCATCGTGGCCCTGGCGCTGTTGCAGGTAATCGAGTTCGGGGGCGGCGGCGTCGAGCAGCAGGCGATTGCCGGCCAGCAGCACATCAGGTTTGACCCGCGTGTCGAGTCCGTGCTCGGTGCCACTGGCGCAGTCGAGGCCGTGGCCGAGGCTGCGTCGCCAGGAGGCGTCGATTTCCTCGCGGAGCACGCCGCTGGGGACTTCGCCTTCCTGTTGCAGGCGTTCACGGGCCAGGTGGGCTTCGCGCAGCAGGTCACTGCTTATTGTTCTTGTCGTCATGCATCGCTCCGGTAGGTTCCGCGCCCTCTTTGAGGGCACGGAACTCGCAGGCTGGTCAGGGCTGTGTACACCCGCAGGCAGCGTCAGTAAAGGGGAAGCCCTTAGTAGGAAGGTTCATCGCGATCGCAACGCAATTCCCGCGCCAGCGAACCCTCCCGCGCCGCCTCCAAGTTGTATTGACAGTGACTCAAGGCAGGTTTACGTTAACGTAAAGGTAAACGACCGAGCAAGAACATTCCCATGCCCACGACCTACACCATCTCCGAACTGGCCCGCGAACTGGACGTCACCACCCGCGCCATCCGTTTCTACGAGGAACAGGGGATGCTCAGCCCCGAGCGCCGCGGCCAGGAGCGCATCTACAGCGCCAAGGACCTGGTGGCCCTGAAGCTGATCCTGCGCGGCAAGCGCATCGGTTTCTCGCTGGCCGAGTGCAAGGAGCTGATCGACCTCTACGACCCCAGCAGCGGCAACACCAAGCAGCTGCAGACCTTCCTCGACAAGATCACCGCGCGCCGCGCGCAGCTGGAACAGCAGCTGCTCGACATCGAGCAGATGAAACTGGAACTGGACACGGCTGAGGAACGCTGCCTGGCGGCCATGGCCGAGACCGACAAACCCCGCAAGCAGCGCGCCACGAGCTGATCTCGCCGCCCTGCCCGCTCTCTCATCCGAATATAAATACAAGTACAGGTGATTCCATGAGCTACCCCTCCCTCAACTTCGGCCTCGGCGAAACCATCGACATGCTGCGCGAGCAGGTGCAGGGCTTCGTCGCCAGCGAACTCGCCCCGCGTGCCGCGCAGATCGATGCCGACAACCTGTTCCCCATGGACATGTGGAAGAAGTTCGGCGACATGGGCCTGCTCGGCATCACCGTGGCGGAGGAATACGGCGGCGCCAACATGGGTTACCTGGCCCACGTCATCGCCATCGAGGAGATCAGCCGCGGCTCGGCCTCGGTCGGCCTGTCCTACGGCGCGCACTCCAACCTGTGCGTCAACCAGATCAAGCGCAACGGCAACGCCGAGCAGAAGGCCAAGTACCTGCCCAAGCTGATCAGCGGCGAGCACATCGGTGCCCTGGCCATGAGTGAGCCCAACGCCGGCTCCGACGTGGTGTCGATGAAGCTGCGCGCCGAAAAGCGTGGCGACCGCTTCGTCCTCAACGGCAGCAAAACCTGGATCACCAACGGCCCGGACGCCAACACCTACGTGATCTACGCCAAGACCGAGCCGGAGAAAGGCGCCCACGGCATCACCGCGTTCATCGTCGAGCGCGACTGGAAGGGCTTCAGCCGTGGCAGCAAGTTCGACAAACTGGGCATGCGCGGCTCGAACACCTGCGAGCTGTTCTTCGATGACCTGGAAGTCCCGGAAGAGAACGTGCTGGGCGCGGTCAACGGCGGCGTGAAGGTGCTGATGAGCGGCCTGGACTACGAGCGCGTGGTTCTGGCGGGCGGCCCGATCGGCATCATGCAGGCCTGCATGGACGTGATCGTCCCCTACATCCACGACCGCAAGCAGTTCGGCCAGAGCATCGGCGAGTTCCAACTGATCCAGGGCAAGGTCGCCGACATGTACACCCAGCTCAACGCCAGCCGCGCCTACCTCTATGCCGTCGCCCAGGCCTGCGACCGTGGCGAGACCACCCGCAAGGACGCCGCCGGGGTGATCCTCTACACCGCCGAGCGCGCCACCCAGATGGCCCTGGATGCCATCCAGATCCTTGGCGGCAACGGCTACATCAACGAGTTTCCCACCGGCCGTCTGCTGCGCGACGCCAAGCTCTACGAGATCGGCGCCGGCACCAGCGAAATCCGCCGCATGCTGATCGGCCGCGAGCTGTTCAACGAGACCCGCTGAGGGAAACCCTCCCCCCGGCCCTCTCCCTGAAGGGAGAGGGAGTATCCGGCTGAACGACAGGGCATCAGCCTGCACGGACAGTCCCCTCTCCCTTCGGAGCGGGGCGCGCAGCCAGGGTTAGGGAGAGGGAACCCAGCCTAGATCCCGGACACCTCAATTCGGAGCCACCTCCATGGCCATCCTGCACACCCAGATCAACCCGCGTTCTCCCGACTTCGCCGCCAACGCCGCGGCCATGCTGGAGAACGTCCAGGACCTGCGCGCCCTGCTCGGCCGCGTCCACGAAGGCGGCGGCGCCGCCGCCCAGGCCAAGCACACCGCGCGCGGCAAGCTGCTGGTGCGCGAGCGCATCAACCGCCTGCTCGATGCCGGCTCGCCCTTCCTCGAAGTCTCCGCCCTCGCCGCCCACGACGTGTACGGCGAAGACGTCGCCGCCGCCGGCGTGGTCGCCGGCATCGGCCGCGTGGAAGGCGTGGAATGCATGATCGTCGGCAACGACGCCACCGTGAAAGGCGGCAGCTACTACCCGCTGACCGTGAAGAAGCACCTGCGCGCCCAGACCATTGCCCAGCAGAACCGCCTGCCGTGCATCTACCTGGTGGACTCGGGCGGCGCCAACCTGCCGCGCCAGGACGAAGTCTTCCCCGACCGCGAACACTTCGGCCGGATCTTCTTCAACCAGGCCAACATGAGCGCCCAGGGCATCCCGCAGATCGCCGTGGTGATGGGCTCCTGCACCGCCGGTGGCGCCTACGTGCCGGCCATGAGCGACGAGACCATCATGGTGCGCAACCAGGCCACCATCTTCCTCGCCGGCCCGCCGCTGGTGAAGGCCGCCACCGGTGAAGTGGTGAGTGCCGAGGACCTGGGCGGTGCCGACGTGCACTGCAAGACTTCCGGCGTGGCCGACCATTACGCCGAGGACGACGAGCACGCGCTGGCCATCGCCCGCCGCTGCATCGCCAACCTCAACTGGACCAAGCAGGGCCAGCTCAACACCCGCGCCCCGCGCGCCCCGCTGTACGCCAGCGACGAGCTGTACGGGGTGATCCCGGTGGACAGCAAGCAGCCCTTCGACGTGCGCGAGATCATCGCCCGGCTGGTCGACGGCAGTGAGTTCGACGAGTTCAAGGCACTGTTCGGCACCACCCTGGTGTGCGGCTTCGCGCACCTGCACGGCTACCCGGTGGCGATCCTCGCCAACAACGGCATCCTCTTCGCCGAGGCCGCGCAGAAAGGCGCGCACTTCATCGAACTGGCCTGCCAGCGCGGCATCCCGCTGGTATTCCTGCAGAACATCACCGGCTTCATGGTCGGCCAGAAGTACGAGGCCGGCGGCATCGCCAAGCACGGCGCCAAGCTGGTCACCGCCGTGGCCTGCGCCCAGGTGCCGAAGTTCACCGTGATCATCGGCGGCAGCTTCGGCGCCGGTAACTACGGTATGTGCGGCCGCGCCTACGACCCGCGCTTCCTGTGGATGTGGCCCAACGCGCGGATCGGCGTGATGGGCGGCGAACAGGCCGCCGGCGTGCTGGCCCAGGTCAAGCGCGAGCAGGCCGAACGCGCAGGCTCGGCGCTGTCCGCCGAGGAGGAGGCGAAGATCAAGGCGCCGATCCTCGAACAATACGAGCGCCAGGGTCATCCCTACTACTCCAGCGCGCGCCTGTGGGACGACGGCGTGATCGACCCGGCGCAGACCCGCGACGTGCTCGGCCTCGCCCTCTCCGCCTCGCTCAACGCGCCTGTCGAAGCGACCCGCTTCGGCGTCTTCCGCATGTAAGGCCGCTGCCATGACCGACTATCAGACTTTCTCTTTTGAGAGCATCGAGCTCGATATCGACCCCCGCGGCGTCGCCACTCTCTGGCTGAACCGCCCGGAAAAGAACAACGCCTTCAACGCCCAGACCCTCTTCGAACTGAACCAGGCGCTGGCTGCCGTGGCCAACGACGAGCGCGTGCGCCTCGTCGTGCTGCGCGGCCGTGGCCGGCACTTCTGCGGCGGTGCCGACCTGGCCTGGATGCAGGAGTCCGTGCAACTGGACTACCAGGGCAACCTGAACGACGCCCAGCAGCTCGCCGAGCTGCTCTACAACCTGCACCAGCTGAACAAGCCGACCCTCGCCATCGTCCAGGGCGCGGCCTTCGGCGGCGGCGTGGGGCTGGTGGCGTGCTGCGACATGGCGCTGGCCGCCGAGGACGCGCAGCTCTGCCTGTCCGAAGTACGCATCGGCCTGATCCCCGCCACCATCGGCCCGTTCGTCACCAAGGCCATCGGCCAGCGCGCCGCCACCCGCTACGCCATGACCGCCGAGCGCTTCAGCGGCATCCGTGCCCGCGAGCTGGGCCTGGTGGACGAGCACTACCCCGCCGCCGAACTGGACGACGAAGCCGAGGCCTGGATCGCCAACCTGCTGAACAACAGTCCGGCGGCCCTGGTGGCCTGCAAGGCGCTGTTCCATGAAATCGGCGCTGGCGAACTCACGCCCGAGCGCCGCCGCTACACCGAAGCGGCCATCGCCCGCATCCGTATCAGCCCCGAGGGGCAGGAGGGCCTGCGCGCCTTCCTGGAAAAACGCAAACCGGCCTGGCAGGAGCAAGTCTGATGAGCAAGATCGATACCCTGCTGGTGGCCAACCGCGGCGAGATTGCCTGCCGCGTGATGCGCACCGCCAAGGCCCTGGGCCTGACCACCGTGGCCGTGCACAGCGCCACCGACCGCAACGCCCGCCACGTCGAAGAGGCGGACATTGCCATCGACCTGGGCGGCGCCAAACCCGCTGAAAGCTACCTGCGCGCGGACGCCGTACTGGCTGCCGCAAAAGCCGCCGGCGCCCAGGCCATCCACCCCGGCTACGGTTTCCTCTCGGAGAACGCCGGCTTCGCCCGCGCCTGCGAAGAAGCCGGGCTGGTGTTCCTCGGCCCGCCGGCCAGCGCCATCGACGCCATGGGCAGCAAGTCCGCCGCCAAGGCACTGATGGAAACCGCCGGCGTGCCACTGGTGCCCGGCTACCACGGCGAGGCGCAGGACTACGCCACCTTCCAGCGCGAGGCCGAGCGCATCGGCTACCCGGTGCTGCTGAAAGCCGCGGCCGGTGGTGGTGGCAAGGGCATGAAGGTGGTCGAGCGCGAGGCCGAACTGGCCGAGGCGCTGGAATCCGCCCAGCGTGAAGCGCAGTCCGGTTTCGGCGACTCGCGCATGCTGGTGGAGAAGTACCTGACCAAGCCGCGCCACGTGGAAATCCAGGTGTTCGCCGACCAGCACGGCCACTGCCTGTACCTCAACGAACGCGACTGCTCGATCCAGCGCCGCCACCAGAAAGTGGTCGAAGAAGCGCCGGCTCCGGGCCTCTCCCTCGAACTGCGCCAGGGCATGGGCGAGGCCGCCGTGCGGGCCGCCCAGGCCATCGGCTACGTCGGCGCCGGCACCGTGGAGTTCCTCTATGACGAAGGCAGCGGCCAGTTCTTCTTCATGGAAATGAACACCCGCCTGCAGGTGGAGCACCCGGTCACCGAAGCCATCACCGGCCTTGACCTGGTCGCCTGGCAGATTCGCGTCGCCCGCGGCGAGCCACTGCCGATCACCCAGGAACAGGTGCCGCTGATCGGCCACGCCATCGAAGTGCGCCTCTACGCCGAAGACCCCGAGGGCGGCTTCCTGCCCGCCAGCGGTCACCTCGCGCTGTACCGCGAACCCGCCGCTGGCCCCGGCCGCCGGGTGGACAGCGGCATCCGCGAGGGCGACGACATCTCGCCGTTCTATGACCCGATGCTGGCGAAGCTGATCGCCTGGGGCGAGAACCGCGAGGAAGCGCGCCAGCGACTGCTGTCGATGCTCGGCGAAACCGCCGTCGGCGGCTTCAAGACCAACCTGGCCTTCCTGCGCCGCGTGCTGGCCCACCCGGCCTTCGCCGAAGGCGAGCTGGATACCGGCTTCATCGGCCGCTACCAGGACGACCTGCTGCCCGCGGCCACCGCCCTGCCCGAACGTTTCTGGCAGCTCGCCGCCGAAGCCTGGGTGCAGAGCGAAGCCGCCCGTGTGCGTGGTGACGACGCCCATTCGCCCTGGTCCGCCCAGAGCGGCTGGCGCAGTGGCCTGCCCGGCGAAACCGACCTGCACCTGCTGGCCAAGGGCGAGTCCCACGTGGTGCGTCTGCGCCATGCCGACGGCCAGCGCATCGCCCAGCTCGACGGTCAATGGCTGGACGTGAAGGACGGCGACATCCGCCGCCGTCATCAGGTGATCCGTCGTGGCGACAGCCTCTACCTGGAATGGAACGGCGAGCTGGTCAGCGTGCAGCGCTTCGACCCCATCGCCGAAGCCGAAGCCGCGCATTCGCACCAGGGCGGCCTGGGCGCGCCGATGAACGGCAGCATCGTGCGCATCCTGGTCGAGCCCGGGCAGCGCGTCGAAGCTGGCACCGCGCTCGTGGTGCTCGAAGCCATGAAGATGGAACACAGCATTCGCGCGCCGCACGCCGGCGTGGTGAAATCGCTGTATTGCAGCGAAGGTGAGCTGGTGTCGGAAGGGACGGCGCTGGTGGAGCTGGAGGAGGCGTCGGCGTAACGACCAAAAGCCCCTCTCCCCGCCCTGGCTACGCGCCCCGCTCCGAAGGGAGAGGGAGTATCCGTGCCATACGGACCTTCCGCGTGAGCCGGAAACCTCCCGCCGCTCAGAACAGTCCCCTCTCCCTTCAGGGAGAGGGTTAGGGAGAGGATGCCGAGCATTGCGCACCCTCCTCCACGGAACACTAAGAGGACCGCAAATGACCCTGCCCCCATCCGTCCGCCTGGTCGAAGTCGGCCCGCGCGACGGCCTGCAGAACGAGAAGCAACCCATCGCCGTGGCCGACAAGGTACGCCTGGTGGACGACCTGACCGCCGCAGGCCTCGCCTACATCGAAGTCGGCAGCTTCGTCTCGCCCAAGTGGGTGCCGCAGATGGCCGGCTCGGCGGACGTCTTTGCCGGCATCCAGCAGAAGGCTGGTGTCACCTACGCCGCCCTGGCGCCGAACCTGAAGGGCTTCGAGGCCGCGCTGGAGTCGCAGGTGAAGGAAGTCGCAGTATTCGCCGCCGCCTCCGAGGCGTTCTCGCAGAAGAACATCAACTGCTCGATCAAGGAGAGCCTGGAGCGCTTCGTCCCGATCATGGACGCGGCGCGCCAGCACGGCGTACGCGTGCGTGGCTACGTCTCCTGCGTGCTCGGCTGCCCCTACCAGGGCGAGGTGGACGCGGCGCAGGTTGCCGCCGTCGCCGAAGAACTGCACGCCATGGGCTGCTACGAAGTCTCCCTGGGCGACACCATCGGCGTCGGCACCGCCGGCGCCACCCGGCACCTGTTCGAGGTCGTCGGCCAGCGTGTGCCGCGCGCGCAACTGGCCGGGCACTTCCACGACACCTATGGCCAGGCCACGGCGAACATCTACGCCAGCCTGCTCGAAGGCATCGCGGTGTTCGACAGCTCGGTCGCCGGGCTGGGCGGCTGCCCCTACGCCAAGGGCGCCACCGGCAACGTCGCCACCGAGGATGTGCTTTACCTGCTCAATGGCCTCGGCATCCACACCGGCATCGACCTGGACCTGCTGATCGACGCCGGCCAGCGCATCTGCGCCGTGCTCGACAAGCCCAACGGCTCGCGGGTGGCCAAGGCGCAGCTGGCCAAGCGCTGAGGCTTTGTTCCTGCTCTGGGCATCCCTCTCCCCCGCCCTCTCCCTGAAGGGAGAGGGTTAGGGAGAGGGCGGTGCCGGGAAACGAGGGTTCTCCACCCTTTCCCTAGGTTCTCGTCCGCCAGTAAAGTGCGCCCTCTGCCCTCCTCGCGCACGGCCCGCCCATGACCGACACCGACAGCCTCAAGGACTACCCCAGCGTCCGCCAACTGGCGATCCGCTCGCTGTTCGAGATCTTCGAGCAGTTCAGCGAAGGCACGGTGATCGTCGACCGCGAGGCGCGCATCGTCTGGATCAACCAGCGCTATGCCCAGCGCTTCGGCCTGGACAGCGCCGAACAGGCCGTCGGCCGCC
Source organism: Pseudomonas sp. BB438 (assembly GCF_057180225.1). Taxonomy (NCBI): domain Bacteria; kingdom Pseudomonadati; phylum Pseudomonadota; class Gammaproteobacteria; order Pseudomonadales; family Pseudomonadaceae; genus Pseudomonas; species Pseudomonas sp. BB438. The sequence goes on along the minus strand of NZ_CM170001.1, from coordinate 2,478,396 downwards.
CGGTCGAGCAGGTGATCCCCGGCAGCCTGATGCGCGAGGTGGTCAGCAGCGGCCGGCCGATGCTGCTGGACATCCTCGACATGACCAAGGACCCACTGGTGGTCATGCGCGTGCCGATCCGCGACGACTCAGGCGTTGTCATCGGCGGCATTGGCTTCGCCCTGTTCGACGAGCTGCGCGCGCTCTCGCCGCTGCTCACCCGCTACCAGCGCATGCAGGCCGAACTGGCCTCGACACGCTCGCTGCTGCAGGCGCGCCAGGCCAAGTACAGCTTCGGGCATTTCATCGGCACCAGCCCGGCCAGCCTGGACGTGAAACGCCGCGCCCGCCGTGGTGCCGCCAGCGAGGCGCCGATCCTGCTGCTGGGCGAGACCGGCACCGGCAAGGAGCTGCTCGCCCATGCCATCCACGCCTCCTCGCCACGCGCGGACAAGCCCTTCGTCAGCATCAACGCCGCCGCTATTCCCGAAACCCTGCTGGAAGCCGAATTCTTCGGTACCGCACCCGGCGCCTTTACCGGGGCGGACCGCAAGGGCCGTGCCGGCAAGCTGCAGATCGCCCAGGGCGGCACGCTGTTCCTCGACGAGATCGGCGACATGCCGCTGACCTTGCAGAGCAAACTGCTACGGGTGCTTCAGGAGAAGGAATTCGAACCGGTGGGCTCCAACGAGGTGCTGCGCAGCGACATCCGCCTGATCGCCGCCACCTCCATCGACCTCGACGCCGCCGTGCGCGCGGGGCGTTTCCGCGCCGACCTGTTCTACCGCATCAATGTCCTGCCCATCGAGATTCCGCCGCTGCGCGAACGCCTGGAAGACCTCCCCGCGCTGTGCGAAGCCATCCTCGACGGCCTGCGCGATGACCGCCAGACCCTCTACGAACTGGACGCTGGCGGCCTCGCGCTGCTGGCCCGGCACGCGTGGCCGGGCAACGTGCGCGAGCTGCGCAACCTGCTGGAGCGCACCGTACTGCTGGGCGACCGCCCGCAGATCGACGCCGCCGCCCTGCGCTCGGCACTGGGTGAGCTGCAACCGCTCCCGGCAGGTACGACTGCGACGGCCGCCAGGCTGGCCGACGGAGAGGATTTCTACGCCGCGCGGGATGCCTTCGAGCGCGAGCTGATCGCCAACACCCTGGCCGAGCAGGCTGGCAACGTCGATGCCGCCGCGCGCCGCCTGGGGCTGGGGCGCTCGACGCTGTATAAGAAGATGGCCGCACTGGGCGTTCAGTCCTGAAAAAGAGATAAGTCTCAAAACAGAGACAACCCCTCCTACTGCCTGATCAGCAACATCCAAACGGTAAAACCTGGCGCCCTGTCTCAAAGCAGAGACAAACAGCTTCTCCCTAATCACGCCACTCTCAAAATAAGACTTATAAATCAAACAGTTACAATCCTGGCACGGTCCTGGCTATGTCGCCTCTCGCGGCTATCGCGCCGCACAGCCGACATAACAACAATCAACGCTGCCCGAACGCGAACAGATCCCAGCGGACTTCACGGCTAGTCCCGCTTCGCACACGGCGCCGCGCCAGGAGATCACCCGATGAGCCGCTCCACGCTCAATCATGCCGCCGTTCTGACCGCCCTCGGTTCCACCCTCGCCCTTTCGCCCCAGGCCTTCGCCGAATTCCTCGCCGACAGCAAGGCCAGCGTCGAATTGCGTAACTTTTACTTCAGCCGCGACTTCCGCCAGGACAATGCCGCGCAATCCAAGCAGGAGGAATGGGCCCAGGGCTTCCTGCTGCGCTACGAATCCGGCTACACCGAAGGCACCATCGGCGTCGGTGTCGACGCCCTCGGCCTGCTCGGCGTGAAGCTGGATTCCAGCCCCGATCGCGCTGGCTCCGGCCTGCTGCCGCGCGACCGGGAGAAGGTCAACGGCGCCGCCGACGACTACAGCGAACTGGGCCTGACCGCCAAGCTGCGCGCCTCCAAAAGCACCCTGAAGATCGGCACCCTGCTGCCCAAGCTGCCCACCGTGCTGGCCAACGATTCGCGCCTGCTGCCGCAGACTTTCGAAGGCGCGCACCTGAACTCCGCCGAGTTCGCCGGCCTGACCTTCGACGGCGGCCGCCTGCGCCAGGTGAGCCAGCGCGACTCGTCCAACCGCGAGGACATGACCGTCACCAGCGGCAGCGCGCGCGGCATCGTCGCCACCGACAGCAGCGACCAGTTCGATTTTGCCGGCCTGAGCTACAAGTGGACGCCACAGCTCACCACCGGCTACAGCTACGCCAAGCTCGACGGGCTCTACGACCAGCACATCGTCAACCTGGTGCATGTGCTGCCCGTCGCCGCCGGCCAGTCGCTGAAGACCGACCTGCGCTACGCGCGCTCCGACGACGACGGCCACAGCAACGTCGACAACCGCGCCTTCGGCGCGATGCTCACCTACACCCTCGGCGGCCACGGCTTCGGCGCCGGCTACCAGACGATGAGCGGCGACACCGGCTTTGCCTACATCGGCGGCACCGACGCCTTCCTGGTCAACTTCGTGCAGATCGGCGACTTCGCCAATCGCGACGAGAAATCCTGGCAGGCGCGCTACGACTACGACTTCGCCGCCCTGGGCATACCCGGACTGACCTTCATGACGCGCTACCTGTCCGGCGACAACATCGAACTGGGTGCGGGCAAGCCCGAGGGCAAGGAGTGGGAGCGCGATACCGACATCGGCTACGTGGTGCAGAGCGGCCCGCTGAAGAACGTCGGCGTGAAGTGGCGCAATGCGACGGTACGCTCCAGCCACTTCGGCAACGACCTCGACGAGAACCGGCTGATCCTCAGCTATGTGCTACCCCTCTGGTGATTGCCGGATCGCCTGACCCCTGATCGTCAAGCAAGCCCTTTACAACAAGAACGAAGCGCGGCCCTGGCCGCGCTGAAACTGGAGATACTTCGATGAGCGTGGTCATCGCCCTCGCGGCCCTCGCCCTGCTGATGCTCGCCGCCTACCGCGGCTACAGCGTGATCCTCTTCGCCCCCATCGCCGCGCTGCTGGCGGTGCTGCTGACCGACCCTTCCGCCGTCGCCCCGGCCTTCACCGGGGTGTTCATGGAGAAGATGGTCGGCTTCGTCAAACTCTACTTCCCGGTGTTCCTGCTCGGCGCGGTGTTCGGCAAGCTGATCGAGCTGTCGGGCTTCTCCCGTTCCATCGTCGCCGCGGCTATTCGCCTGCTCGGTACGAGCCAGGCGATGCTGGTGATCGTGCTGGTCTGCGCCCTGCTCACCTACGGCGGCGTGTCGCTGTTCGTGGTGGTGTTCGCGGTCTATCCGTTCGCCGCCGAGATGTTCCGCCAGAGCAACATCCCCAAGCGGCTGATCCCGGCGACCATCGCCCTGGGCGCCTTCAGCTTCACCATGGACGCCCTGCCCGGCACCCCGCAGATCCAGAACATCATCCCCACCGCCTTCTTCAACACCACCGGCTGGGCCGCGCCCTGGCTGGGGCTGATCGGCAGCCTGTTCGTGTTCGCCGTCGGCATGCTGTTCCTCCGCCGCCAGGCCGGCAAGGCGCGCGCCGCCGGTGAGGGCTACGGCACCGAACTGCGCAACGAACCGGAAACCGCCGACGATATCAAGCTGCCCAACCCGCTGCTGGCGCTCTCGCCGCTGGTGCTGGTGGGCGTCGCCAACCTGCTGTTCACCCACTGGATTCCCCAGGTCTACGGCAAGACCCACAGCCTGCAACTGGCCGGCATGGCCGCGCCGGTGGCCAGCGACGTGGCCAAGTTGACCGGCATCTGGGCGGTGCAGGCCGCGCTGCTGCTGGGCATTCTGCTGGTGCTGGTGACCAGCTTTGCGGTGATCCGCAGCAAGATCGCCGAGGGCACCAAGACTGCGGTGTCCGGCGCGCTGCTGGCGGCCATGAACACCGCCTCGGAATACGGTTTCGGCGCGGTGATCGCCTCCCTGCCGGGCTTCCTGGTGCTGGCCGACGCGCTGAAGAAGATCCCCGATCCGCTGGTGAACGAGGCCATCACCGTCACCACCCTGGCCGGCATCACCGGCTCGGCGTCGGGCGGCATGAGCATCGCCCTGGCGGCTATGTCCGAGCAGTTCATCGCCGCCGCCCACGCCGCCAACATCCCGCTGGAAGTACTGCACCGGGTCGCTGCCATGGCCTCCGGCGGCATGGACACCCTGCCGCACAATGGCGCGGTGATCACCCTGCTCGCGGTCACCGGGCTGACCCACCGCGAAGCCTACAAGGACATCTTCGCCATCACCCTGATCAAGACCCTCGCGGTGTTCGTGGTGATCGGGACCTTCTACGCCACCGGGATCGTATAAGCCGGTTGTTTCCAAGCGGTCGCCGCGAGGCGACCGCCCCGTTGCAGAGGAGATTTGCATGACACTCAAAGGCAAGACCGCACTGGTCACAGGCTCCACCAGCGGCATCGGCCTGGGCATCGCCGCGCGCCTCGCGCGGGCGGGCGCCAATGTGGTGGTCAACGGCTTTGGCGATATCGACGCGGCGGTACGCGAGTTGTCGGTGCACGGCACGCGCATCGGTCACCACGCTGCGGACATGGCGCAACCCGAGCAGATCGCCGAGATGATCGACTATGTCGAGCGCGAGTTCGGCGGCCTCGACATCCTGGTCAACAACGCCGGCATCCAGCACGTCGCGGTGCTGGAAGATTTCCCCGTGGAGCGCTGGAACGCGATCATCGCCATCAACCTCTCCTCGGTGTTCCACACCACCCGCCTGGCGCTGCCGGGCATGCGCCAGCGCGGCTGGGGGCGCATCCTCAACATCGCCTCGACCCACGGCCTGGTCGCCTCCGCCGGCAAGAGCGCCTATGTTGCGGCCAAGCACGGGGTGATCGGCCTGACCAAGACCACCGCCCTGGAAACCGCCACCAGCGCCATCACCTGCAACGCCATCTGCCCCGGCTGGGTACTGACGCCGCTGGTGCAGCAGCAGATCGACGCACGGGTGGCTGCCGGCTCCACGCCTGAACAGGCACGCCACGACCTGCTGGCGGAGAAGCAGCCGTCGCTCGACTTCGTCACCGCCGAACAGCTCGGCGAGCTGGCGCTATTCTTGTGTTCAGAAGCCGCCGCCCAGGTCCGCGGCGCCGCCTGGAACATGGATGGCGGCTGGGTCGCGCAGTGACCTGGGGTTCCTGCGGCGCTTCGTGACATGATGCGCAGGCACCGTTCGTCGGCGGTGCCTTCCGCCCCACACGAATCAGTTGGAGTCGTAGTCGATGAACCAGGCGCTCTGGAGCCCTTCCCCCGAACGCATCGCCGCCACCCGCATGGACGCCTTCCGTCACAAGGTGGCGCAGCAGCACGGGCTCGACCTGCCCGACTACGCCGCGCTGCACGCCTGGAGCATCGCCGAGCGCGAGGCCTTCTGGCTGGCCATCGTCGACACCTTCGGCGTGCAGTTCCACGAGGCACCCACCGCGGTCCTCGAGGAAGGCCCGGAGATGCCCGATGCGCGCTGGTTCCCTGGCGCCACCCTGAACTTCGCCGAACACCTGCTGCGCCGCCGCGACAGCAAGCCGGCACTGATCGCCATCAGCGAAGACGAACGCCGCGAAGTCATCAGCCACGCCGAGCTTTCCGCCCAGGTCGCCGGCCTGCAACGCGCCCTGCGTGAAGCCGGCGTGGGCGTCGGCGACCGCGTCGCGGCCTTCATGCCCAATACCTGGCAGACCGTGGTCGGCATGCTCGCCACCACCAGCCTGGGCGCCACCTGGTCGAGCTGCTCGCCGGACTTCGGCACCCACGGCGTGATCGACCGCTTCGGCCAGATCGAGCCCAAGGTGCTGATCGCCTGTGCCGGCTACCGCTACGCCGGCAAGGTGCTGGACCTCACCGCCAAGCTCAATGAAATCCTCGCCCAGCTGCCCAGCCTGGAGCACTTGCTGATCGTCCCCTACGCCAACGGCCATGCGCGCCGTAGCGACTTCCAGACCCCGGCGCGCGTCAGTCTCTGGCAGGACTTCTTTCACAGCGGCGGCGACCCCGTGTTCACCCCCGTGCCCTTCGACCACCCGCTGTACATCCTCTACTCCTCCGGCACCACCGGCGTGCCCAAGTGCATCGTCCACGGTACCGGTGGCGTGCTGCTGCAGCATCTGAAAGAGCACGGCCTGCACGTCGACCTGGGCAACGACGACACGCTGTTCTACTACACCACCTGCGGCTGGATGATGTGGAACTGGCTGGTCTCGGGCCTCGCCGTCGGCGCCACGCTGGTGCTCTACGATGGCTCGCCCTTCCACCCCGGCCCCGAGCGGCTGATGGACCTGATCGACGCGGAGCACATCAGCGTCTTCGGCACCAGCGCCAAGTACATCGCCGCGCTGGAGAAGGCCAATGTGCGGCCACGCCAGACCCACTCGCTGGAGCGTCTGAAGACGCTGCTTTCCACCGGTTCGCCGCTGGCCCACGAGAGTTACGACTACGTCTACCGTGACGTGAAACCCGACCTCTGCCTGTCGTCGATTTCCGGTGGCACGGATATCGTTTCCTGCTTCGCCATCGGTAATCCGACCGGCCCGGTGTGGCGTGGGGAAATCCAGTGCAAGGCACTGGGCATGGCGGTGGAAGTCTGGGACGAAGCTGGCAGGCCGGTGCGCGGCGAGAAAGGCGAACTGGTCTGTGTGCGGCACTTCCCGTCGATCCCGGTGGGCTTCTGGAATGACGAAAACGACGAGAAATTTCTCGACGCCTACTTCGCCACGTTCCCCGGCGTCTGGGCCCATGGCGACTACGCGGAAGAAACCGAACACGGCGGCCTGGTGATCCATGGTCGCTCGGATGCCGTGCTCAACCCCGGCGGCGTGCGCATCGGCACCGCGGAAATCTACCGCCAGGTGGAGAAGGTCGAGCAGGTGCTGGAGTCCATCGCCATCGGCCAGGACTGGCAGGGCGACGTGCGCGTGGTGCTGTTCGTGCGCCTGCGTGACGGCGTGGCACTGGACGAGACGTTGCAGGAGCGCATCCGCCAGACCATCCGCAGCAACACCACTCCGCGCCATGTGCCGGCGAAGATTCTCGCGGTCACCGACATCCCGCGCACCATCAGCGGCAAGATCGTCGAACTGGCGGTGCGCAACGTGGTGCACGGCCAGCCGGTGAAGAACACCGACGCACTGGCGAACCCGGCCGCGCTGGAGCTGTTCCGGGATCGCAAGGAGCTGGAGAGCTGAGGCACTCCAACCCACGGCGTACGCCTGTCATCGCGCCGATGGGGCGCGATGACAGGATCAGATGCCTGCGGATGCGTGGCCCGCAGGCATCTGATCAGGGTTACTCCTCCAGCGACTCGGTGCCCAGCTCGTCCCACACCGCCTCGGCGAGGTGGAAAGTGGCATTGGCGGCCGGGATGCCGCAGTAGATCGCGCTCTGCAGCAGGACTTCCTTGATCTCTTCGCGGGTCACGCCGTTGTTGCGCGCGGCGCGCAGGTGCAAAGTCAGCTCGCCCTCGCGGTTCATGCCGATCAGCATGGCGATGGTGATCAGGCTGCGGGTGTGGCGTGGCAGGCCGGGGCGGGTCCAGATGTCACCCCAGGCGTGGCGGGTGATCATTTCCTGGAACTCTTCGTTGAAGGCGTTGCGCTTCTGCAGGCTGCGGTCGACGTGGGTGTCACCCAGCACCGCGCGGCGGACCTGCAGACCGGCTTCGTAGCGTTCGTTCTCGTCCATCTCAAACTCCGAGGGTAAGCCTGTAGATAAGCCGTCAGGCGCGCAGGAACGCCAGCACGCGCTGACTGAAGGCATCGCCGGCCTGCACGTTGGACAGGTGCGCGGCACGGAATTCCACCAGCTCCGCGCCGGGAATGTGCGCCTGCAGGAAGCGGCCGTCCTCGGTCGTCGTCACCGCGTCGGCAGCGCCGCAGACCACCAGGGTCGGCGCCGTGATCGCGCCGATCTCGCCACGGAAATCGGCATCACGCACGGCCGCGCAGTTGGCCGCGTAACCTTCCGGCGAGGTCTGCGCCAGCATGCCGACGATGGGCTCGACCTTGCCCGGCTCAGACTCGGCAAAATCGGCCGTGAACCAGCGCGAGATCGACGCATCGCGCAGGTTGCGCATCGCCTCGGCGCCGCCGCTGAGCACGGTCTCGATGCGCGGGTTCCAGACCTCCGGCGTGCCGATCTTCGCAGCGGTGTTACACAGCACCAGGCGCGAGAGGCGCTCGGGCGCATGGATGGCCAGCCACTGGCCGATCAGGCCGCCCATGGACAGGCCGCAGAAGTGCGCGCGCGGGATATCCAGCGCTTCCAGCAGGGCCAGCACGTCACGGCCATTCTGCTCGATGCTGTACGGGCCGGAAGTGACCAGCGAGGCGCCGTGGCCACGGGTGTCATAGCGCAGCACACGGAAGTCTTCGGCGAAGGCCGCGACCTGCGCGTCCCACATGTGCAGGTCGGTGCCCAGGGAGTTGGACAGCACCAGCACCGGCGCGCCGGCCGGGCCTTCCAATTGATAGTTCAGGTCGCCATCGGCGAGACGTACGGCAGGCATGCAGGGCTCCTATCGGGATTCTTTGCGCAAGGAAAGTGCGTGGTGTTCGGCCAGCGCGCGCTCGACCCAGCGGCGCGCCTGGCCCAGGTAATGGGCGGGATCGAGCAGGCGATCCAGCTCTTCGGCATTCAGTTGGGCGGCGACTTCGGCGTTGGCGCCGAGCACCGCGCGCAGGTGTGCACCCTCCTTCACGGCCTGCTTGCAGCACTGTTCCACCAGGTGGTGTGCGGCGTCGCGGCCGATCCGCTGGGCCAGGGCGATGCTCACGGCTTCGGCGAGCACCAGCCCGCGGGTCAGGTCGAGGTTGGCCAGCATGCGCTCGGCATCCACTTCCAGGCCCGGCACCAGGCTCAGCGCCTGTTGCAGCGCACCGGAGACGAGACAGCACAGCTCCGGCAGGCTTTCCCATTCGGCATGCCACAGGCCGAGGCTGCGCTCGTGCTCCTGGGGCATCGCGGCGAACAGGGTCGAAACCAGGCCCGGCGCGCGAGTGGCCGCGCCGATCAGCACAGCGGCGCCCACCGGGTTGCGCTTGTGCGGCATGGTGGAAGAACCACCCTTGCCCGGCGCAGACGGTTCGAAGACTTCGCCGGCCTCGGTCTGCATCAGCAGGCTGAGATCGCGGCCCAGCTTGCCGAGGCTGCCGGCGATCAGGCCGAGCAGGCTGGCAAATTCCACCAGGCGGTCGCGCTGGGTGTGCCAGGGTTGATCGGGCAGTTGCAGGTCCAGATCTTCAGCCAGCGCCTCGGCCACGGAGAAACCTTGCCCGCCCAGCGCGGCAAGGCTGCCGGAAGCGCCGCCAAACTGCAGGCACAGCAGGCGCGGCTTGAGTTCGTTGAGGCGCTGGCGATGGCGGGTGATCGCACCCAGCCAGCCGGCGATCTTCATGCCGAGGGTGACGGGCGTGGCATGCTGCAGCCACGTGCGACCGACCATGGGCGTGCCGGCGTGGGCGTGTGCCTGAACGACCAGCGCGTCGGCGAGCTGGGCGAGGTCGCTTTCCAGCAGTTCGATGGCGGCACGCAGCTGCAGGACCAGCCCGGAGTCCATGGCGTCCTGGCTGGTGGCGCCCAGGTGCACGTAGCGCTCGGCTTCGGCGTTCTCGGCGGCGATGTGCTTACCCAGCGCCTTCACCAGCGGGATCGCGGAATTGCCGGCGCTGCAGATGGCCTGGGCCAGCGCATCGAAATCGTAGAGTTCGGCGCGGCAGGCCGCGGCGATGGGCGCCACGGCGCTCGCCGGGATCACACCCACGCGAGCCTCGGCACGGGCCAGCGCGGCCTCGAAGTCGAGCATGCCCTGTACCCGGCCGTGGTCGCTGAAGATCGCGCGCATGGCGGGCTGGGTGAAGTAGGCGTCGAACAGAAGGTGGGTGCTCACGGGGGTAGCTCCGGAGATCGGCGTGCGTAGTCGGGACAGTATGACCGGAGAGGAGGACTCTGTCGGAGCGGGCTTGCTCGCGCCCCCCCGCTGCGGCGGCCGGGTTCGCGAGCAAGCTCGCTCCTGCGAAGAACTAGACGCGCTCGACGACCAGCGCCACGCCCTGCCCTACGCCCACGCACATGGTGCACAGGCCGAGCTTGCCGCCGGACTTCTGCAGTTGGTGCACCGCCGTCAGCACCAGGCGTGCGCCGCTGGCGCCCAGCGGGTGACCGAGAGCGATAGCACCGCCGTTGGGGTTCACCCGGGCGTCGTCATCGGCGATGCCGAGTTCGCGGGTCACCGCCAGGCCCTGGGCGGCGAAGGCTTCGTTCAGTTCGATGACGTCGAACTGGTCCACCGACAGGTTCAGGCGCTCCAGCAGCTTGCGCACCGCCGGCACCGGGCCGATGCCCATCACCCGCGGAGCGACACCGGCGCTGGCCATGCCGAGTACCTTGGCGCGTGGCGTCAGGCCGTGTTTCTTCACCGCCTCGGCGCTGGCGAGGATCAGTGCCACGGCGCCGTCGTTGACGCCCGAGGCGTTGCCGGCGGTGACGGTCTTGCCTTCACCGTTAACCGGTTTGAGCTTGGCCAGCGCTTCCAGGGTGGTGTCCGGGCGCGGGTGCTCGTCGGTATCGACGACGGTCTCGCCCTTGCGGCCCTTGATCACCACCGGGACGATTTCCTCAGCGAAGTAGCCGCTGGCCTGGGCGACGCCGGCACGCTGCTGGCTGCGCAGGGAGAAGGCGTCCTGGTCCGCGCGATTGACGTGGTAATCGTCGGCCACGTTGTCAGCGGTCTGCGGCATGGCATCCACGCCGTACTGCGCCTTCATCAGCGGGTTGATGAAACGCCAGCCGATGGTGGTGTCCTCGATCTTCTGGCCACGGCCAAACGCGCTGTCGGCCTTGCCCATCACGTAGGGCGCGCGGGACATGGACTCCACGCCGCCGGCGATGACGAGTTCGGCCTCGCCGCTGGCGATGGCGCGGAAGGCGGTGCCCACCGCGTCCAGGCCCGAGGCGCAGAGGCGGTTGAGGGTGACGCCCGGCACGCTTTCCGGCAGGCCGGCCAGCAGCAGCGCCATGCGCGCCACGTTGCGGTTGTCTTCGCCGGCCTGGTTGGCGCAGCCGAGGTAGACCTCGTCCAGCACGGCCCAGTCGACGTGCGGGTTACGTTCCACCAGCGCCTTCACCGGCACAGCGGCGAGGTCGTCGGCGCGCACGCCGGAGAGCGAACCGCCGAAGCGGCCGATAGGCGTGCGCACGGCGTCGCAGATGAAGACCTCGCGGCTCATTCCTCACCTCCGAGCTGGCCGTGGGCGGCGGCGGTGCGAGCTTCGAGGGCGCGCAGGGCTTCCAGCTCGACGTCGGTCGGCGCGACGGTTTCGCTGACCTGCTCGGCGAAGCGGATCGCCCAGCCGGTGTTCTCGACCACCTGCTCGCGGGTCACGCCCGGGTGCAGGGTGGTGACGATGAATTCGTTGCTGCCGGCTTCCGGCTCCATGATGCACAGGTCGGTGATGATCGCCACCGGGCCCTTGCCGGGCAGGCCGAGTTGCTGGCGGTGGTCGCCCCCCTCACCGAAGCCGACCGAGGTGATGAAGGCCAGCTTGTCGACGAAGGTGCGGTGGGACTGCTTGAGGATGATCAGCACTTCCTTGGCGGAACCGGCGATCTCCGGCGCGCCACCGGCGCCGGGCAGGCGCACCTTCGGCGTGTTGTAGTCGCCGATGACGGTGGTGTTGATGTTGCCGAAGCGGTCGACTTGCGCAGCGCCGAGGAAGCCGACGTCGATGCGCCCGCCCTGCAGCCAGTAGCGGAAGATCTCGCCGGTGGGCACCACGGTGTCGGCGGTTTCGGCCAGTTCGCCGTCGCCGATGGACAGCGGCAGCACGCTGGGCTTGGCGCCGATGGGGCCGGATTCGTAGATCAGGACCACGTCCGGCGATGCGGTCAGGCGCGCCAGGTTGGCGGCCTTGGACGGCAGGCCGATGCCGACGAAGCAGACGGCGCCGTTCTTCAGGCGACGAGCGGCGGCCACGGTCATCATTTCATTGGTGCTGTAGGCGCTCATTACTTGGCCTCCGCGAGTTTGGCTCTGAACTCAGCAAAATCTTTCGTGCCGCGGATGTAGGTATCGATCCAGGCGTTGAAGGTGTCGCGGTCGCGGGCGATCGGGTCCCAGGCCTGGTAGAAGCGGTTGTCGCGCTCGGAGTAGCCGTGGGCGTAGGACGGGTGCGAGCCGCCGGGCACCAGGCAGACGGCGGACAGCGCCCAGGTCGGCAGCACGCAGGCGTTCATCGGCGCGTTAAGGTCATCGACGATTTCCTCGACGGTGACAATGCAGCGCTTGGCGGCCAGGGCGGCTTCCTTCTGCACGCCGAGGATGCCCCACAGCAGCACGTTGCCCTTGCGGTCGGCCTTCTGCGCGTGGATCACGGTGACGTCCGGGCGCACCGACGGCACGGCGGCCAACTGCTCGCCGGTGAACGGGCAGTTGATGAACTTGATGTTCGGGTTGACCTTCGGCAGGTCGGAACCGGCGTAGGCACGCAGCACGGCGAACGGCAGGCCCGAGGCACCGGCAACGTAGGCGTTGGCGAGGTCGGCGTGGCTGTGCTCGTCGATCTCAAGCGGGCGCGGCCACCCCTTCTCCACCGCGTCACGCAGGCGATGCAGCGAACCGACACCAGGGTTCCCGCCCCAGGAGAAGGTCAGCTTGCGCACGCAACCGGCACCGATCAGCAGGTCGTAGACCAGGTCGGGGGTCATGCGCACCAGGTGCAGGTCTTTCTTGCCCTGGCGAATCAGCTCGTGGGAGGCAGCGGTCGGGATCAGGTGGGTGAAGCCTTCGAGCGCGACGGTGTCGCCGTCGTTGACGAAGCGCTCGACCGCTTCGCGGAGGTTGAGGAGTTCAGCCATGGTCGGTCTCGTTGTAGGCGTGGTGCAGGTGGGAAAAAGGTACCGCCGGGGGGATGGGCAAACAATGCGATAATCGACTATTGGTGCGAATATCGAACACTTCTCTTAGGGGGCTAACGGCTGGATGACGGGTGTGTATGGCCGTTCTGGCGAGCGCGGACGCCGTGCACGGATCGCGGGCGTGGCTCGCTCCTACAGGGGGTGACGTGCAGGAGCGGGCCATGCCTGCAACAGCCCGAGCGCCGGGGCAACAGGGAACGCTGTGTAGGATGGGTGGAGCGCAGCGACACCCATGCTGGCGGTACATGGATCAATGGGTATCGCTGCGCTCCACGCCATCCTACGGCGGGTTACCGGCAGGATCGGAGCGGTTGGGAAATCAGGCTTCCTGCAGCGCGCGGGGACGGCTGCTGCGGTCTTCGGCGTCGGCGGACACCGCCTGCTGCAGCTGGAAGTCGAACTCGATCTCGGCGAAGCGCCCGTCCACACCACGCGCCTGGGCCGCAGCCGCGTCCTCGACGAACCGCACCTCGCCGATCAGCCCGTCGCGGGTGGCGTAGGCGAAGTCGTCCCAGAGGTACTGATCACCGGCCAGGTTGATCTGCGTGGTCAGGTGACGATGCCCTGGTGCGGAGATGAAGAAGTGGATGTGCGCCGGGCGCTGGCCATGGCGACCGAGCTGGTTCAGCAGTTCCTGGGTCGGGCCGTCCGGCGGGCAGCCGTAGCCGCTGGGCACGATGCTGCGAGCTTTGTAGCGGCCCTCGGCGTCGGTGACGATGCGGCGACGCAGGTTGAACTCGGACTGGGTGCTGTCGAAATACGAGTACGTCCCCTTGGTGTTGGCGTGCCAGAGATCGACCACGGCGCCGGCCAGCGGCTTGCCCTGCGGGTCGAACACGCGGCCGGAGAGGAACATCACGGTGCCGGCGTCCTGGCCATCGTCCATCCGCGCTTCGCCTTCGGACAGCGGTGCGCCGGCCACGTACAGCGGGCCTTCGATGGTGCGCGGGGTCCCGCCACCGATGCCGGCGGCTTCGTCCTGGGCGTCCAGCAGCAGGTCGAGGTAGTGCTCGATGCCCAGGCCGGCGACGACCAGGCCGGCCTCCTGGCGCGAACCGAGACGGTTCAGGTAATCCACCGCCTTCCAGAACTCGTCGGGGGTGACGTTCATGTCTTCGATCAGCTTCGCGGTGTCCTGCAGGATGCGCAGGACGAGGTTCTTCACGCGCGGGTTGCCCTGGTCATTCAAGGCGCCGCTGGCTTCTTCGAAGAACTTCTGGATGTCGGCAGTCTGGGAAATCTTCACGGTCATGATGCGATCCTCACGTCTTGTTCTTGTTGAGTCGTACAGAACGAAAATCAGCGGTCGTCGGAATGGATCGAGGACGGATGGCGGCAGAGCCCGTCGACCTCGATGTCCATGTAGGGAAACAGCGGCAACTGCATCAGGGTGTCGTGCAGTTCCTCGACGCTGGCGAGGTCGAACACGCTGTAGTTGGCGTAGTGCCCGGCGATGCGCCACAGGTGGCGCCACTTGCCCTCGAACTGCAGGCGCTGGGCCAGTTCCTTCTCGTCGGCCTTGAGCTGGGCGGCTTTCGCCGGGTCCATGTCGACGGGCAATTTCACGGTCATCTTCACGTGGAACAGCATCGGGTCTTCTCCTCTATCGGGCAGTCGGAAAGGGTTGCGATTCAGGTGCGGCGGAAGCGCGCCAGGCGCTCCTCGTCCAGGGTCAGGCCCAGGCCGGGCGTGCGTGGTACATGCAGCTGGAAGTCGCGGTAGAGCGGCGGCTCGGTGACGATCTCCTCGGTGAGCAGCAGCGGGCCGAACAGCTCGGTGGCCCAGGTCAGCTTCTCCAGGGTGATGAAGGCGTGGGCCGAGGCCAGGGTGCCGACCGCGCCTTCGAGCATGGTCCCGCCATACAGCGCAATGCCGGCGGCTTCGGCGATCTGCGCGGTGCGCAGGACGGCGCGCGGGCCGCCGTTCTTGGCGATTTTCAGGGCGAAGATGCTGGCCGCGCCGTCAGCGGCGAGACTGAAAGCATCGGCCACGCTCTCGATGGATTCGTCAGCCATGATCGGCGCCGGGCTGCGCTGGTTCAGGCGCACCTGGCCGCTGCGGTTGATGCGCGAGATAGGCTGCTCGATCAGGTCGATGTCGTTCTCGCCGAGCACCTGGCAGCCGCGGATGGCCTGGGATTCGTCCCAGCCCTGGTTGACGTCCACGCGCACGCTGGCGCGCTCGCCCAGGGCCTTCTTGATCGCCACCACGTGCTTGAGATCCTGCTCCAGCGGGTTGGCGCCGATCTTCAGCTTGAAGATGCGGTGGCGGCGGATTTCCAGCATCTGCTCGGCTTCGGCGATGTCGCGGGCGGTGTCGCCGGAGGCCAGGGTCCAGGCCACTTCGAGGCTGTCGCGGACGCGGCCGCCGAGCAGTTCGCTGACCGGCAGGCCGAGGCGCTTGCCCTGGGCGTCCAGCAGCGCACTCTCGATACCCGAGCGGGCGAAGGTGTTGCCCTTGATCGACTTGTCCAGGCGCTGCATGCAGGCGTTGATGTTGCTGGCGTCCTGGCCCTTGAGCAGCGGCGCAACGTGCGCGTCGATGTTGGCCTTGATACTTTCCGGGCTTTCGTTGCCGTAGGCCAGGCCGCCGATGGTGGTGGCTTCGCCGATGCCCTCCACGCCGTCGGAGCAGCGCAGGCGGATGATCACCAGCGTCTGCTGCTGCATGGTGTGCATGGCCAGCTTGTGCGGACGGATGGTCGGCAGGTCGACGATGATCGACTCGATGCGTTCGATGACGGGGCTACTCATGGACGGCGTTCCGGTCTGGGATTTCTGAAGTGGCCGGGCAGCGCAGTAGCGATACCCGGAAGGTCTTTTCACGGTTGACGAAGGATTGCGCCGGGGCCTGCAGGCAGTCCAATATCGTTGCCATCTTGTTGCATACCCTGGAGGTATCATGGAGCTGCGACACCTGCGCTATTTCCGCGAAGTGGCCGGCACCCTCAACTTCACCCGCGCCGCCGAGCGCCTGCACATCGCCCAGCCACCGCTGAGCCGGCAGATCCAGCAACTGGAGGAACTGCTCGGCGTGCCTTTGCTGGAGCGTGGCAGGCCGCTGCGCCTGACCGACGCCGGGCGCTATTTCCACGAGCAGACCGGCACCCTGCTGGCCCAGCTGGACAGCATCTGCCAGAGCACCCGGCGCATCGGCCAGGGCGAACGCCAGTGGTTCGGCATCGGCTTCGCGCCCTCGACCCTGTACGACGGCCTGCCCGAGCTGATCCGCGCGTTGCGCGGCGACGCCGGGCTGGAACTGGGGCTGCAGGAGATGACCACGGTGCAGCAGGTCGAGGCGCTGAAAAGCGGGCGCATCGACATCGGCTTCGGGCGCATCCGCATCGACGACCCCGCCATTACCCAGCAGGTATTGCGCGAGGAGCCGATGGTCGCCGTGCTGCCGGCCGGGCATCGCCTGCTCGGCGCGCCGCTGAGCCTTGCGCAACTGGCCGGCGAGGACTTCGTGCTCTACCCCGCCAACCCGCGCCCCAGCTATGCCGACCATGTGCTGGCGCTGTTCGCCAACCACGGCCTGAGCGTGCGCGTCGCGCAATGGACCAACGAACTGCAGACCGCCATCGGCCTGGTCGCCGCCGGCCTGGGCGTGGCGCTGGTGCCGGCGTCGGTGCAACAGCAGCACCGCGCCGACATCGGCTACGCCACGCTGACCGACGCCGAGGCGGTCTCGCCGATCATCCTCAGCCAGCGCCGCGGCGACGTCAGTGCGCCGCTGCAACGCTGCCTGCAACTGATCGGCGCGAGCCTGCCGTAAGCGCATCATCGCGGCGACTCAGCCCAGGTCGCCGCCACCCACCGGCAGGGTCACGCCGGTGATGTAGCTGGCTTCGTCGGACGCGAGGAAGAGGATCGCGCCGACCTGCTCGTCGATGCTGCCGTAGCGCTTCATCAGGCTGCTGCTGACGGTCTGGTCGACGATCTGCTGGTACCAGGCTTTCTCCTCGCCGCTCTGCGGTGCCGCGTTGCGCGGGATACGCCGGGGCGGCGCCTCGGTGCCGCCGGGCGCGGTGGCATTGACCCGCACGCCGCGCTCGGCGGTCTCGAAGGCCAGGCAGGCGGTCAGCGCGTTCACCCCGCCCTTCGCCGCGCCGTAGGGCACGCGGTTCACCCCACGGGTGGCGATCGACGAGACGTTGACGATGGCGCCCGCACCCTGCTCCAGCATCGGCACCAGCGCCGCGCGGCAGCACCACAACGTGGGGAACAGCGAGCGGCGTACCTCGGCTTCGATTTCATCTTCGGCGTAGTGCTCGAAGGGCTTCGCCCAGATGGTGCCGCCGACGTTGTTGACCAGGATGTCGAGACGGCCGAAGCGCTCCAGCGTCTGCTCGACCACGCCCTGGCAGTCGGCGAAACGCTCCAGATCGGCAGTCAGCGTGAGCACTTCGCCGTGCTGGCCGAGGGTGTCCTGCAACTCGTGGACAATCTCCGAGCGATCCACGGCGATGACCTTCGCGCCCTCTTCCACCAGCCGCTCGGCGACGCGCCGGCCAATACCCTGCGCAGCGCCGGTGACGAGGGCAACCTTGTTGTCGAAACGGGACATGACGTTCTCCTGTCAGTGCGCGGCCACGAGCCCGCCCGAAGGCTTCTCGCTGCCGCGGATGAGGGCCACGGCGACCAGCGCCAGCAGCAGGGGGACGGCCAGCGCCAGGTAGAAACCGGCGACGCCGCCCCATTCGAGGAAGGTTCCGCCCAGGGCGGAGCCGATGATGGCGCCTACCCGGCCCAGGCCGATGGCCCAACCGGTGGCCGTGGCGCGCAGGCTGGTCGGGTAGGCGGAGACCACCAGGTAGTTGAGGGCGATCTGCTGCCCGCCGATGCCCAGGCCCGCGGCCCCGATCAGCAGGAACACCAGTGCCCAGTTGCTGCCGCTCAGGGACAGGCCAAGGCTGACCAGTACACCGAGGGCGAACAGGCCGAGCAGCACATTGCGGGTGTTCAGGCGCGGCAGCAGGATCGACAGCGGGATGGCGCAGAGGATGAACACCGCGTTGACCGTGACGGTCCCCAGCGGCGCCTGTTCCACCGGCAGACCGGCGGTCTTCAGCACGGTGGGCAGCCAGGAGAGGAACATGAACCAGGCGACCCAGTTGAACAGGTAGGTCAGCCAGACGGCGAGGGTATTGCGCGCCAGGCCCGGCCCGAACAGGGCGCGCACACTGGTGCGGGTGGCGGTTTCCGGCACGCTGAAGCGCACGTCATCGGCGAGCGTCCGCGAACTGATCCGCGCGAGAATGCGGCGCACCTGTGCGGTCTCGCCCGATCGGGTCGCCAGGAACTGCAGCGACTCCGGCAGCGCGAAGTACAGGCCTGCCAGCAGCGCCAGCGGCAACAGCCCGCCGGCGAGGAAAATCCCCTGCCAGCCAATCAGCGGCATGAGCTGGGCGGCGAGCAGCCCGCCCAGCATGGCGCCCGCCGGAAGGCCCAGCAGGATGCCGGTGACGATGGCACCGCGCAGGCGCGCCGGGCCGTACTCGGAAGCCAATGCCAGCAGCACGGGCGTGGCGCCGCCCATGCCGAGGCCAGCGAGAAAGCGCAGGACCAGAATCTGCTCGGCGCTGGTGGCGAAGGCCGTGGCCAGGGTGGCGAGGGCGAATAGCGCGACCGCGCCCATGACCGTCGGGCGGCGGCCGAAACGGTCACCGAACAGCCCCAGCGCCATGGCGCCCAGGGCCATGCCGACGATACCGGCGCTGAGGATCGGCGCCAGGCCACCGGTAGAAAGCTGGAGGGTCTCGATGATCGCCGGCCCCGTGTAGGCAATGGCCTGGGTATCGAAGCCATCGAAGATGGCGACCAGGAAACACAGGGCGAACACGCGCCACTGGAAGGAACTCAAAGCGGCGTGATCTATCACGTCAGGTATGTTGCACGTCTGGCTCATGGGGGTCTCCGCTGCGAGGGCGATGCCTCGCTGATTGTTGTTATGCAGGCCCTGCCAGGGGCCCAGCCCGGAGGCTAGGGTGCGTCGGCGCAGAGGAAAAATACTTTGTCGGCATGCCTGCATACCCACTGGGTATGCAGGCGCCATCCGGGGTCAGGCGGCGCTGGCGGCAAACTTCTCGTAATAGAAATTCGCCGGCGTGATGCCCTGTTCACGGATGTAGTGGCTCACCGCTTCGACCATCGGCGGCGGACCGCAGAGGTAGATGTCCACCTCGCCGTCATTCAGGTGCAGGGGCTCGATGTGCTGGGTGACATAGCCCTTGCGCGGGTAGCTGCTCTCGGGGCTGGCGACGCAGGCGCTCCAGGTGAAGTTAGGGATACGCGCGGCGAAGGCCTCCAGGCGATCCGTCTCCACCAGGTCGACGTCATGGGTGACGCCGTAGATCAGGTGCAGCGGATGCTCGCTGCCGCGCTCGGCGATCTGCTCGAGCATCGCGGTGAAGGGCGCCAGGCCCGTGCCGCCGGCAAGCAACAGCAGGGGCCGCTGGATCTCGCGCAGGTAGAAACTGCCCAGCGGGCCGGCCAGGGTCATCGTGTCGCCGGCTTGCGCCAGGCCGGTGAGGAAGCTGCTCATCAGCCCGCCCGGCACGTTGCGGATCAGGAAGCTGACTTCACCGCCTTTCTGCAGCGAGCTGAAGGAATAGGCGCGGCTCTGTTCGCTGCCGGGCACCTGCAGGTTCACGTACTGCCCCGGCAGGAAGGCCAGCCTGCTCAGCGACTCGCCCTGGATGGACAGGGAAATGGTGCTTTCGGAGAGCTGGCGCACGGCGCTGATGCTGGCCTCGAAGCTGGCCTGGGCAGTCTTGCAGACGTGCGAGGAGGCCGGCACGCGCACCACGCAATCGCTCTGCGCGCGCATCTGGCAGGTGAGCACGTAGCCCTGCTCGGCTTCGTCCTCGGTCAGCGCGTCCTCGATGTACTCCTGGCCCAGGTCATAGCGACCGGCTTCGGCAAAGCACTTGCAGGTGCCGCAGGCGCCGTCGCGGCAGTCCAGCGGGATGTTGATGCCCTGTCGATAGGCCGCATCGGCCACGGTTTCGCTGGGGCTGGCGTCGATGAAGCGGGTAACGCCGTCTTCGAAGTTGAGGGCGATCTTGTGGTTCATGGTGTGCACCTCGGTTCCGCGCAGGCGGCGTCGCGCGCGGCGATTCCACGCGCGCGACGCACAGCCCGGACGGCGAATCAGATGTGGTAAATGTCGATGACTTGCCTGACGTAGTCGTTCTTCAGGACCACCTTCTTCGCCAACACCCGCGGTTGCTCGCCACGCACGTCGAGCGTGTAGAAGCTGGTGCCGAAGTAGCTGTCGACGGTCTTGTAGCGGAAGCTCAGGGTGTGCCAGTTGAAGCGCACCTGGCACTGCCCGTCGGCCTCGCCGAGCACCTCGATATTGCTGAGGTTGTGCGAGGTGCGGGTGTCCGGCAGGGTCGCGCTGGAACGCTCGGTCTTGATCCGGAACACGCGGTCTTCGAGGCCGCCGCGATTGCCGTACCAGATCAGTGAGATTTCCCGCTGCGGGTCTTCGGTGAGCTGGTCGCGGTCGTCCCAGGAGGGCATCCAGAAGGTGGCGTCGGCGGCGTACAGCTCCAGCCAGGAGTCCCAGTCCTTGTCGTCGAGGTAGCGCGCTTCGCGGTAGAGGAAGTCGCGGACGGTCTCGTAGCGGCTCATCGCACGCCCTCCTCTTTCAGCACGATGCGCTTGGCCTGCTCGGCCGCCAGCGCGTCGATCATGGTCTGCTGCCAGTACTGGTGCTGCAGCACGAACAGGCCTTCGTCCTCGGTGCGCACGCCGGACAGCGCCGGCGCCAGGTCGATCTCCCGCGCCGCGTCATCGGCACCGTCGATCCAGTGCGTCGCCCCGCGCGACATGTCGTTCCAGCCGCCCGCGCTGCCCTGGTAGGCCTGCTGGCAGGAGCGGAACTCCTCCAGGTCGTCCGGTGTGGCCATGCCGCTGACGTTGAAGAAATCCTCGTACTGGCGGATTCGCTGCGCGCGCGCCTCGGCACTCTCGCCTTTCGGCGCGATGCAGTAGATGGTGATCTCGGTGCGGTTGACGTCGATGGGCCGGGCGATGCGGATCTGCGAACTGAACTGGTCCATCAGGTAGACGTTGGGGTACAGGCAGAGGTTGCGCGAGTTCTCGATCATCCAGTCGGCGCGTGCCTGGCCATGGTCGCGGGCCAGCTCGTCGCGGCGCTCGAAGGCCGGGCGCGCCTCGGGGTTGGCCCAGCGGCTCCAGAGCAGCAGATGGCCGTGGTCGAAGGAATAGAAACCACCGCCGTGCTTGGCCCAGCCGCCGGCACTCATGGTTTTCACTTCGTCACCAGCCTCGCGCTGCTGACGCTGGTTCTGCGTGGCAGCGTAGTTCCAGTGCACCGAGCTGACGTGGTAGCCGTCCGCGCCGTTCTCGGCGGTGAGCTTCCAGTTGCCTTCGTAGATGTAGCTGGAGGAACCGCGCAGCACTTCCAGGCCTTCGGGGGACTGGTCGACGATCATGTCGATGATCTTCGCGGACTCGCCCAGGTGCTCCACCAGCGGCTTGACGTCGGCCTTCAGGCTGCCGAAGAGGAAGCCGCGGTAGGACTCGAAGCGCGCCACGCTGGTCAGGTCGTGGGAGCCTTCGCAGTTGAAGCCTTCCGGATAGCCGGCCTCGGCCGGGTCCTTCACCTTGAGCAGCTTGCCGGAGTTGTTGAAGGTCCAGCCGTGGAACGGACAGGTGTAGCTGGAGCGGTTGCCGGACTTGTGCCGGCAGAGCATGGCGCCCTTGTGGCTGCAGGCGTTGAGGAAGGCGTTGAGCACGCCGTCCTTGTTGCGCGCGATGAAGACGGACTGGCGACCGATCATGGTCGTCAGGAAATCGTTCTTCTCGGGGATCTGGCTTTCATGGGCGAGGTAGACCCAGTTGCCTTCGAAGATGTGCTTCATCTCCAGGTCGAACAGGCGCGGGTCGGTGAACATCTCCCGCCGGCAGCGGTAGACGCCCTTCTCGGGGTCTTCCTCAAGCAGCGAACGCAAGTACTCGATACCCAGGGACATGGCCGGGGCCTCCGTTGTTATTGTTCAGGCAGGCTCAGGTTAGGGCGGGGTTCGAAGGGGCAATAGCCGCTTTGTGCAGAGTGCTATCCGTTTTGTGCAGAGGTGGTGGAGGACAAGTCCCAGAAGCACGCCTAACCGGCGTTTTTCTTGCTTCCGCCTAGGGACGTCCACGCCGCTTCGGCGTACGCGCTGACATCTCGTTTCGCCCCCTCGGGCGAGTCACTTTCTCAAACGCGAGAAAGTAACCAAAGCGCTTGCCCCTCCATCCGGTTTTTCGCTTGGGGCGAAAAATGCCCTCGTTGAATCGAAGTTTCAGGGGCACGCCGCGAAGGGCCATCCCTGGCCCATCGCGGCTCTCGCGGCATCCATGCCGCTCAACCCCTGAAACTCCAATTCAACGAGGCCTCCTGAAAGGGGCCGTCCGGAGTGCGCGGAGGTTTTTCTGGAACTCATCAAAGCAGAACCAGTAGAAGAACGTGGCGTGCTCTCGTAGAAGCGGACTCCGTCCGCGATGGGCTATTCGCCATGAGGCTCTCGACAGGTCTGCGTCGATTCACCCGCGGCGCTTGAGCGTCTCCGACGGCAGCTCCCCGAACTGCTGCCGATACCCCTCGGCAAACCGCCCCAGGTGCAGGAAGCCATAGTCCAGCGCCAGCTCGGTCACGCTGCGGACGTTGCACGCCGGGTCCGCCAGGCAGGCGCGGATGCGCTCCAGCTTGAGACGGCGGATGTACTGGCGCGGCGTGACGCCGGCATGTCGCTCGAACAGCGCATAGAGCGAACGCAGGCTCATCGACGCCTGGCGCGCCAGGGCCTCGACATCGATGTCCTCGCGCAGGTGACCCTCGATGTACGCCTCGATGCGCTCGAAGGAGGCACTGGCGCCGGCGATGGGTTCGCGGCTGACGTTGGTCTTCAGCAGCGTAAGCAGTTTGCTGGCGACGATCTGCTGGTAGTGCTCGTCGACCCGCGCCAGGCGCTCGCTTGCCTCGGACTCCTGGCAGACCATCGACAGCAGGTTGACGAACCCCTCCAGTTCACCCAGCTGGTAGCGGTTCTCGGTGAAGCGCACGCCCCCGCGTGGAGGGTTCCAGCGCTGCTCGGCGCAGATGGTGTCCAGCAGCGTCACCGGAATCTTCAGGATGAATTTCTCGCAGTCGTCCGAGTAGGTCAGGTCCACCGGGTCGTCCGGATTGATCAGCAGCAGCTCGCCCGGCGCCAGGTAGTGCTCCTGCCGTTGGCCGCGCCACAGGCAGTGGCCGCTGAGCAGGATCTGCAGGTGGAAGATGCTTTCCAGCGCCGGCGAGGTCACCCGCACCGCGCCGCCGTAGCTGATGCGGCACAGGTCGAGGCTGGCGAAACGGCGATGGTTGAGGCTGGCCCGGGGCTGGCCGTGGGCCGGCAGGCGCAGATCGTGGGTGCCCACATGCTGGTTGACGTAGCCGGATACCGCATAGGGGTCGGCACGCTCGAACACGCGGCTGCGCTCGCTCAGCAGGCTTTGCATACAGGCACTCACTCTTGTGTCTGGCCGCGCTCTTTGTCGCGGCTCATGTGCCCAGTCTAAGCCGTACCCCCGAAAGACGGGCATTGGCCGAGATGGACGGTCGCGCGGGCAATTCAGGTGCAAGGCAGGCCCACGAATCCGCTTCACCCTAGGCACATGGAACCACCCGCGCAATTCAACCAGTGGCGCAGTGTTCGCCAATCGCACGCTTTCGGCGCCGATTCATTGCCAGCAGGTGGTGCCGGTCCCGGTTCCGGTGTTGCTGCGAGTGCCGGCCTCATCGAGGCTCAGGCTCAGGCACTGGGCATCCTTGGCCTGGGCTCCCGTGGCGGTGGCTGTCAGCGTGTAGGTGGTGGCCGTGACGTTGGATATGGCCAGGCTGTAGTACCGCAAGGCACTGACATTGCTGGTCATGTTCAGCGCCGCAGCGGTACTGGCGTAGGCGTTGTTCTGCGAGTAGTAGCGCTCCTGGCGGGCAGCCGCCTCGCTCAGTACGGACTGCGCTTCGACACGATGACTCCGCAGCACGTAGCGCTGGTAACTGGGAAACGCGATGGCGGCGAGGATTGCCACTATCACGACCGTGATCATCAGTTCGATCAGGGTGAATCCCCTCTCCTGCCGATGTTGATTCATGCTGCATTCCTGTCAGTTGGCTGGCTGGATCTGCCAGGTACGCCGGCCGCTTACCGTGCCGGTATTGGTGCGAATGGTGTCCGACACGCCAGTGGTGCTGTCCGAGCCGCTGTAGGTGTACCCACCGGAGACGGTGATGTCGCCACCACCAGTGATGAAGGCCGAGAGCGAATCGTAGGTGCCGTCGTTGTTCAGGTCGAAGACGTTGTACGGCGTCTGCCCGCCGCGTTCCGGATCGATGGCGTAGCGGGTGCCGGAAAGCCCCGCGGCGCAGGTGCCGGTCTGCGGCGTGGAACTGGTGAAGATGAGGCTCGAGCCGTATAGCGTCATGTCGTAGATCTGCCGCTCGCCGGCGACCGGGAAGTCGAAGTACCAGCCCCACTTGGTGACGTTGGCATCGGCGGTGTTGCCGCTGCTGTCGTACCAGAGCACGTCGTTGTTGCTGAGGGTATAGGTGGGCGTGGTGTTGAAGGTGCTCGCAGTGAGCGTCTGCACCTGCAGGTCGCTGCGCGTGCGCGCTGCCGTCAGCGAGGAGGTCGTGGCCTCGCCGGCGATCTTGCGATCCCAGATGCCATAGACGCTCTGTTGCACGGTGGAGGTCTTGTCGGCGGTGAGCAGGTAGCGGCCCGTGCCGAAGGCCACGATGTAACCGATCCCGCTGGGATGATCGACCAGATAGGGCGCCGTGGTGATCGGCTGGCGCGTGCCGCTGGCATTGCGCGCGACGTACAGCGGGTTGCCGCCGAAGGACACGGCGTACCGCGCCTCCGAGGCGGTGGTGTTGAGCGGGTCAGCCAGGCTCGTGTCGATGAGGTCGAAGCGCCAGAGATTGCCCAGCAGGTCGCCACCGTAGGCGTAGTCGGCGATGCCGTCACTGTTGGCGTCGGCCACGTACAGTCGCGACAGCCCATTGTTGAGGGTATCCAGCGCGGCGGTTTCGGCGGCGGTCAGGCTCGGGGTGACGGTAAGCTTGCGCAGCAGCGTGCCGGTCTGGATATCGATGATCAGCAACGAGGCACTGCTGCTGCCGACGTCGTAGCCATTGGGAACCAGCGCCACCCACTTGCCGTTGTGCAGTCGGGCGATGCTCGGGCGCGCGGCGGTGTAGCCCAGACTACTGTCATTGTCACTGGTGAACTCCCACAGCAGGCTGGGTGCGGTGGGGTCGGTGACATCCAGGGCGAAGACCTCGCGACCGCCGGCGCCGAGGCTGCCGACCAGGACCTTGTGCCAGGCGGAGCCGTAATAGACATCGGACACCACCGGCGTGCCGTCGACGAAATAGCGGTGCTCGGTACCCTGCTGTTTGCCATAGTCCGGCGCGGTAAGGGCGTTGAGGTTGGGGATGACTGCGCTGGGGATGAAGGCGAAGATTTCGGCGCCGGTGGTCGCGTTGAAGGCGTGCAGCATGCCGTCATTGGCGCCGACGTAGACCACCGAGGGTTTCGCAGCCACCGCCGTGGCGAACGCCGCGTAGGTCGTGCTGCCTTCCAGGGCATTGGCGCGGGACGCCAGGTAGTCGGCGCCGCTGACCAGCACCGGGGCGGAATTGATCATGTCGCCGAGCAGCGTCGTGCGGGTACGGAAGGTGGTGTTCTCGCCGCGCAGGAAACCGACCCGCGCCTGCCCCTGACTGTCCACCACGCCGGCGACGGTGCGGTTGAGCTGGGTCTGCTGGGCGGTGGTCAGGTTGCTCCAGTTGAACGCCGTGAGCGCGCCATTCTTGGCGAACAGGATGTTGCGCGCGCTGGGCGTGCCCAGTTGCGCCGATGCCCGCCACACGGTGGTGGTGGCCGTGCTGATCGCACCGGAGCTGCTGGTGGTCATGATCTTCTGCTTCTTCAGCAGGTCGCCGGTCCAGTCACCGGTGACGAAGCTGCTGCCGTAGGTGTAGCTGCCGTTGTCCAGGGACTGCGAGTCGGCCGCCACCGCAGCGACCGAGGTGTTGAGCTGGAGAATGTCGTCGAAGGCCGACTTGAGCTGGGCGGCCAGCTTGCTGGGGTTGCTGACCAGGAAGTAGTTGTCCGGCACACCATCGCCGTCGCGGTCCCAGTTGGTGAGGTCGGTCTTGCCGTATTTGGCGGCGTACCACATGGGGTCCTGCAGGTTGGTCACGGCGGTGGTCGCCGAAGGTGTGAAGTTGCGCGTGTGGTAGGCCAGGCGGCTGCCGCTGAGCGCCCCGCTGCTGCCGTTCAGACCGGGCAGCAGCGCGCAGGTCACTCCGGTCGCCGAGCAATCGCCGGGATATTTGCCGTCGGGTGTGTCGAGCTTGTTGCGTACCGAGCCGCTACCGCCGCCGGTGACTTCCAGGTACACACCATCACGGGTGGTGCCGGCCATGGTGTAGCCCATGTGCGACTCATCGCCGGCCACCGAGTACTCGGTCTGGCTGGTGACGTCGACGGTGCCGTCGCTCCTGGCCGTCACGGTATAGAGCACGATGGCGTCCATGTCGTAGTCGCGGCCCTGGGCGGAGTCGTCGTAGACCACACGGAAGGTGATGGCAGTGAGGTTGCCGGCACTGTCCTTGGTCAGGGTGTCGATGTAGAAGCCGGTGATCTGGCTGACCACGCTCTGGCTGACGTTCATGCTGAAGGGCACCAGGCGCAACGTGCCCTTGCTGGTCTTGATGCGAATGTTGGGCAGGGTCGAGGATTGGGCGATGGAGAAGCTCTGCACCTTGTTCGAGCCGGCGGTGGTCAGCACGTTCTGGCTGCCGAAGAAGGACACCGCGGAGGTGGCGTAGCTGCCCTGCCGCGTGGGCTCCTCGGCAAGCCCACGGATCGTGGCGAAGCTGGTGGCGGTCTTCGCCGTCGGCGCGGAGTCGTTGGTGCTGCCGGACTGGCCGACGTTCACCGACGCACTGCCACCGACCTCGCGGCTCCACAGGGTGGCACCGAGGCTGGCGAAGTCGAAGCTGATGTCGTTGGTCGGCTGACTGTCGGTGCCCAGGGTGCTGCCGGGCACGTCCGAGTCGTAGCTCGGGTTGACGTCGCTCATCAGCGTCATGAACGGCCGGGTGCAGGACGGATAGGTACTGTAGGGGTTGGTCCAGCTGGTCAGGCTGGAGAGGCCCAGGCCGGTGTCGGCGGTGCCGGCGGCATAGGCCGCGGTGGGCGCCTTGCCAGCGTAGTAACGGAGGGTCTCGTAGGCCATCTCGCCCAGCGGATTGCCCCAGTCGACGCACTTGCCATTGGTCAGCGGGTTGAGGTTGTAGCCGCTGGAGTCGGTGCAACCGGCGGAGAACACCAGGCGGTCGAGGTTGGCGACAATGCCGCTGTTGTTCACGTAGCAGCGGCCATTGAGGCAACCGGTCCCGGTGGTGGAATCGGTGAGGAAGCGGCCGTTGGTACTGCTGTATTCGTTGCTGAAGGACGCCGCCGCCTTGCGCACCACGCCGCCACGCAGGTTGTTGGCGTAGGTGCCGGTGACCAGGCCGAAGTACATCTTGTCCGCCGCGCCGTAGTCGTGGAGCACACCCGTTGGCTTGTACACGCTGCCGTACTGGGCGCAGTTGCTTTCCAGCAGGCCGGCCACGCACACCTGCACCCGGACGTTGAGGTCATAGGCCGGAACGATGGTGGTCGTGCTGTTGGTGGTGCTGGTGATGCTGTTGCTGCCCTGCACGGACTCACGCGAAACCCAGCCCCAGATGCGGTAGGTACCGAGGGTCTGCTGGGTGCTGGTGATAATGCGCAGCCGCGGAGACGCGCTACTGCTGTAGGACGTAACGGTGCTGGAGCCGATGGAGGTATTGGCGAAGAGCACGTACTTGCCATTGGTGGGTGCGCTGATCGGCGTGTAGTCGGCCAGGTTGTAGCCGTCGCGATCAGCACTCAGGTACTCCTTGCCCCAGGTGTGCGCATCATTGGGGATGAAGGCGCGCTCGAGCACGGTGGCGAGCGTGGTGTCGGTGGAGCGATAGCCACCGTACAGGACCTTGCGCAGCACATCCTGGCGCGACATGGTCAGGTAGTTCAGGTAGTCGCCGCTCCAGCGCCCCGGCGCGCTGGTGCACTTCTTGGTGCTGGTGGTGCTGGAGGGCGCGAAGGTGCCGCTCAGCACGTCGTAGAGGTAGCACTTGTAGGAGTCGAAGTAGCCGGTGTAGTCGATGCTGGGCTTGTAATAGGTATCCAGTTGGCCATCGCCGTCGATGTCGGAGGCGTCGTTATAGGCCGGGAAGTACAGCTTCTGGTCGCGGCCGACGACCAGCATGTTGATCGGCGGAGCGATGTTGCTGACGAACAGCGGTGTCTGCGCCAGGGTCGCGCCCCAGGCCTGGGCAGCCGCCAGGCAGGTGAGCAGCAGGAACAGCGTTGCGCGCAGCGTCTTCATGGCGTGGGCATCCTCCCTGTGCGGCCGGAACGTTTCACTGGATCACCAGCCCGAAGGTTGAGCGCAGGCAGAGCGCATCCGCACCGCAGGCCTTGCTGGTGGCCGTGCCCTTGTACGCCTGCGAGTTGACCTCGTAGTAATAGGTACAGCCCACTTGCCCCTTCGACAGATACGAGTTGCTGCTGCCGCCGCCGCCGCCCTTGCAGTTGTTGGCGATGTAGCGCAGGTACCAGCGCGCACTGCGCAGCAGGTTCGTGCTGCCATCCGGGCCGGTGTACAGGGTGGAGCTGCTGAAGTCGGTGGTGTAGTTCGTCGCCGCCGCCGTGAAGCAGGGCGTCGTCCCGGCCGAGCAGTTGTCCAGTGCACGCGTGTTCTTGCGCAGGCGCCCTTCCCCTTCGCGCAGCGCGGATTCGGCGGCACTCATCAGCCGCTGCTGCTCCAGGCGATTGCCGGTCATCCGCCCTTCCAGCTGCATGCCGCGCATGCCGCTGACGGCGGCCAGGGTGATCAGCATCAGCATCACCAGGGCGATGAACAACACCGCGCCGCGCTGCCGGCGGGACGTCAGTCGGTTCATGGCATCAGGTTCCTCAACATGCTGGTACCGCTGACGATGCGCCGCACGGGCCCATCGCCGTCGGTACAGGCGTTGCTGCCGTACAAGTCCTGCCAGCGCTGGCAGGTGGTGGACGTCAGGCCGCCGCTCACCGAACCGCTGCTGGCCAGCAGCAACGCGTAGCGCAGGCTGCGCACGGTCTGGCCGCTGGCGGGCGTGGCGACGTACTGGGCCACCTGACGATTGAACTCGTTACTGCTGCTGTCCACCCCGAAGTCGAAGCGCACCGCCACCACGTTATCCACCAGCGTGCTGCCGTTGCAGGTCAGCTGACCGTTACTGAGGGTGAGCTTCTCGACCACGTTGTTGCTCGGGGTGTAATTGCCATAGGGCTTGTTCACTCCGGGACGGCTGCCCAGAGATGCGCCGGTGCAATCGACGTCGGTGGTATCACGCGGCTGGTAGCGCAAACAGATGGTATTGGCGTCCACCCGCACCAGCGCCTGGCCGGCGGTGAAGATGCAACCGTTGCTGGTCTGGGCGGGAAACGCGGCGCTCATACGCGAGGACGGCAGTCGCCGGTAGCCCGCTTTCGTCAGGCGCCCGTCGAGCATCTGCTGGGCGTAGCGCGCGCTGTCCTGGTTCTGCGCCTGGCCGTCGAAGTAGCGGGAACGGTTCTGGCCGTCGAGGAACATCTGGGTCACGCCCAGAATCAGGAACAGGCTCAGACCCATGGCGATCATCAGCTCGATGAGCGTCACCCCGCACTGGGTGCGTGCGCCTGGACCGTTCATCCTAGGGTTCCTCCCGCAGCACGTAACGGCAGATGGTGTTGTCGCCGGTGGCAGTGGCATCCAGACACTCGCCAGCCTTCACCCGCCAGGCCAGTTGGATCTCGATGGCCGACCCGGTATTGCTGCACGTGGTGGTGCCGTTGGTGCGGCAGACATAGAACTCGCTGGCCAGGTCCGAGGCGCCTGGCAGCGCCTGGTTGACCCGCTGCGACCAGCACGCCAGGCGCTGGCCGGCGGTCAGCGATGCCAGAGAGGCGCAGCTGCTGGGGACAGCAGGGAATGACGCAGAGGCAGCCTTGTAATACCCCCAGCTGGAGGGCGGCACCACCTGGACCGAGCTGCCGTCCTGCGTGGAGTAGAGGTCGGTGCGCATGAGCTCCATCAGCTCATCCGCCAGCTCCGCCGCGTTACTGCGCAGGATGGTGTCCTGGGCGTAACCGATGGTGCGTCCCTGCATGGCAAGCATGCCGAGTACGCCGATGCAGGTGACCAGCAAGGCCACCATCACCTCCACCAGACTGAACCCCGCCGTGCGCTGCTTCATTGCCCGGTCGCTCCCTGCAGGCTGATGTAGCCCGAGGCGGCCACCTTGATGCTGAACGCCTTGCTGGTGCCACTGCTGGAAATGCCCAGGTTGGCCGTTGCGGCGGTGCCATCGGGCTTGAACGAAAGATTGCTGACGCTACTGCTCACGCTGAGGCTGCTCGGCAAATCCAGCCGCTGGCCAACGGTGGCGTTAGAGCCACAGGTACTGGCGCGCACCACCACCCACTGCAGGTTTCCAGTGCTGGGGCAGAGCGTCAGGGTCTGGCGCGTGTTCACCGCATCGGCGCGTGAAGACTGCAACAGCCGGAACAGGGTCGAAGCACCGCTCTGCACCCGACTGGACTCGATCAGAGTACGGAAGCTGGGCACGGCCACAGCGGCGAAGATCGCCAGCAGCGCCACGACCACCATGAGTTCCACCAGGGAGAAGCCTTCCTGGCGTCCGGACCCCCACCACGATGCCAGGCGGGGGGATGGGCATCCCTTTGTATGAAGAAGCATGGACTCTTCCAACGTCGGTCAGGTGGCCGGGCTCCGCGTGGAACCCCCCTTTTGGGGTGCCAGGACAAAGATTGGCTAAAAGGTCCGACAGCAAATTCTTCAGGGAGTTAAGTTTATTTCAGCGAAACGGGAAGATTTTCCGACCGCTCATTCAGCTTCTGCGACCTTTCATCCCATCGACACCCAAAAAACCGACAAAAGGTCTGATTGGCTCGTTGGCAGCAGGTGCGAACGGGAGGGCCGCGACCTTGCATCGCAGCCCCGTCGGAAAGCTTCGTCAGGTGGCGTCCGCGTGGCTCACCAGCCCCTTGATCAGCACCGCCGCCGTGGCGATGGCGGCCGGTACCATCAGCGCCGTCAGCACCTGCTCGAAGTTCCAGCCCAGGCCCAGCAGGGTCGCGCCGATCCAGGCACCGAGGATGGCGCCGAAGCGACCGATGCCGAGCATCCAGGACACCCCGGTGGCGCGGCCCTGGGTCGGGTAGAAACGCGCCGCCAGCGACGGCATGGCCGACTGCGCGCCGTTCACGCACATGCCGGCGGCCAGCACCAGGGTCGCCAGCAGCGTAACGGTGCCCAGGCTCTGCCCGACGCAGTAGGCAAAGACCCCAGCCAGGCAATAGAAAATGCCGATGACCTTGTGCGGATTGAAGCGATCCATCGCCCAACCCACCGCCACCGAACTGAGTACCCCGCCGAGCTGGAACAGCGCGCCGATGAAGGCGGCCTGCTGCATGCTCGCACCGGCATCGCGCATCAGCGTCGGCAGCCAGCTGGTGAGCAGGTAGACGATCACCAGGCCCATGAAATAGGTCAGCCACAACAGCAGGGTTCCCGCGCTGCAGGTGCCGGAGAAAATCACCTTGAACACGTTGCGGCTCTGCACCGTCTTCTGCTCGGGCACGCTGAAGTCGCGGGCGGCGACCACCTCGGCCGGGGCGATCGGCGCCAGCACCCGCTTGACCCTGTCCGCCCCGCGATTTCGTACCACCAGGAAGCGCGCCGACTCCGGCAACCACAGCAGCAACACCACTGCCAGCAGCAGCGGCAGCACACCACCGAGCAGCAGCAGGCTGTGCCAGCCGTAGGCCGGTATCAGCTTGGCGGAGACGAAACCACCCGCCGCCATGCCCAGGTTGAAGCCACAGAACATGCTGGTCACCAGCAGTGACTTGAGACGCTCCGGGGTGTACTCCGACAGCAGCGTCGTCGCGTTGGGCATCGCCGCGCCCAGGCCGATACCCGTCAGCAGTCGCAGCGC
This sequence comes from Pseudomonas sp. BB438, assembly GCF_057180225.1. Classification (NCBI taxonomy): domain Bacteria; kingdom Pseudomonadati; phylum Pseudomonadota; class Gammaproteobacteria; order Pseudomonadales; family Pseudomonadaceae; genus Pseudomonas; species Pseudomonas sp. BB438. The sequence goes on along the minus strand of NZ_CM170001.1, from coordinate 2,446,358 downwards.
CATCAATTGTTCGAGGTTGCTGCTGTAGGCCGAGATCAGGCTGAACAACCCGAAGAGGAAGACCGCCACCACCAGCACGCCCTTGCGCCCGAAGCGGTCGGCCAGTGGGCCGGACCCCAGGGCACCGAATACCATGCCGATCAGCGCGGCACTCATCACCGGGCCGAGGCTGGCGCGGTCGATGCCCCAGTCCTGGGTCAGCGCCGGGGCAATGAAGCCCATCGCGGCAGTATCCAGGCCATCGAGGAAAACGATGAGGAAGCACAGCAGTACGATGCGGCACTGGTACAGCGACAGCGGCTGGGCGTTGATGAAGGACTGGACATCGAGGGTGCCGGCAGCGGGCACGTGGGCGGAGCTGGTCATGCGAAGACTTCCTGCGAAGGCGTCGTCGCGGGAAGGCCGGCTGTATCGCCCTGCACTCCCGCAAGCTGGACAGGAATGAGGCGCGAGCCGGTGGACGCACGGGCCGGCGGAAGGGGCAGGCACACAGCGGCCATGGCTGACGCTCATTGTTGTTATTGCCCGTCCGGCTGGACGGGTTGCACAACAGTACGAAGAGACCTGCAGCCGTTCAATTCGATAATCGCGCCTGTGGGCGGTTAGCGAACGGGATTGAGGGACCCCTTTGCGCGACGGTTAGAATGCGCGCGCAGAAATACATCAGAGGAAGAAATGAACGACAACGAAAGGAAGTCCATCAGCAAATGGCTGTCGATGATCCTGCGCCACAGTCCGGAAACCGCCGGCCTGGCTCTGGACACCCATGGCTGGGTGGCCGTCGATGAACTGCTGGCGCAATCCGCCCGCAAAGGACGCCATTTCGACCGCGCGATGCTCGACGACGTGGTCGCGACCAACGACAAGCAGCGCTTCGCCTTTAGCGACGACGGCCTGCGCATCCGTGCCAGCCAGGGGCATTCGGTCAACATCGATCTGCAACTTGAGCCCTGCGAACCGCCTGAGGTCCTCTACCACGGCACGGTCCCCGCAGCGATCGCGGCGATCCTGGCGGATGGCCTGAAGCCCATGAAGCGTCAGCACGTCCACCTCAGCGCCGACCGCGAGACCGCCGACCGGGTTGGCTCGCGGCGCGGCAAACCGACCATCCTGGTGGTGCGCAGCGGCCAGATGTGGCGCGACGGCCACCGTTTCTACCGCTCGGCCAATGGCGTCTGGCTGGCCGAGACGGTCCCTTCGAGCTACCTCGAACAGCGCTGAGCGCAATCAGTGGAACAGCCGCGTGCCCAGCTCGCGGCTGGCTTCCAGCAGCACCGGCAGGAAGCGCGTTTCCAGCTCCTGGCGCGACACGCGGCCGGCGTGGGTGCCGACGTTCAGCGCGGCCAGTACCTGGCCGGCGGAGTCCTTCAGCGGCACGGCGATGGAGCGCAGGCCCACTTCCAGTTCCTGGTCGATGATCACCCAGCCCTGCTGGCGGATCTCGGCGATGCTCGCGCGGAGCATTTCCGGCGTATGCACGGTACGGCTGGTCTTCACCTGCAGGTCGGCGTGGGCGAGGTAGTCCTCCAGCGCGTCGTCGTTCAGTCCGGCGAGCAGGATGCGACCCATGGAGGTGCAGTAGGCCGGCAGGCGACTGCCAACGCTCAGGTCCACCGAAATCAGGCGCTGCGGCGTCGCCGAGCGAGCAATGTAGAGAATCTCGTCGCCCTCCAGCGTGGCCATGGAACAGGCCTCGTGCAGTTGTTCGCTCAAGCGGTCGAGGATCGGCTGGGCAGTGACTGCCAACGGCGTCGAGGACAGGTAGGCGTGGCCAAGGGTCAGCACCTTGGGCAGCAGCGAATAGGTGCGACCGTCAGACGTGACGTAGCCCAGTTTCATCAGCGTGTGCAGGCAGCGGCGAACGGCGGCGCGCGGGATTTCGGTGCGATGGCTGATCTGCGCGATGGTCAGGTGGCGCTTGCGCTCCTGGAACGCGTGGATCACCGCCAGGCCGCGAGCCAGCGAGGTCATGAAGTTCGGATCGCCGGTGAACGCCTCGATGCGCTTGGCGGGCGAAGCGATGATCGGCGGCGCGAGGGGCGGCAGGCTGGCACGGGGAACGTCGGTCATTGTTGTTGTCCTGGCAGGCGAATGCCGGGCGATTATCGACACGCGCGGGCGATTATCGCAATACAAATGGCCGATTATCGAACGGAGCTTGCCACCCCTGCAGGAGCGCGGCTACAGCGGCTCCAGCTTCAACTGCCGCAAACGGCTCAGCGTGCGCGAGAAGTCCAGCGCCGCGCCGCCCGCCGCCAGTTCATCCAGTGACACCGTGGCGAACAGTTGCAGCCTGAGCTGCCGGTCATAGGCGATATCGATGAAGTTGAGGAAGCGCATGCTCACGTCCGGCGGATAGTCCGCCAGCGGGCCGAGGCCGCTCACCGCCATGCGCGGGTAGTGCTCGATCAGCCAGAGGTAGTCGCTGGCCGAACGTGGGCGCTCGAACATTTCGCTGAAATCCATCCACGCACCATGATCGTCGTGGGCGTGCACCTTCAGTGGGTGGTGATTGACGCTGAGCACCTCGTCGAACTTCGCGTCGGCCGCCAGCCCCAGGCGCGAGCCGATCAGGTCGAGGTCATCGGCGCGCGCGGGCCAGAGGAAACTGCCCCACTCTTCCAGCGACGTGCTGTGCTCGCGGTAGTCCTGGCCGGCATCCACCGAGATCACGTCGAAGCGCTTTTCGATCAGCTCAATGGCCGGGCGGAAGCGTTCGCGGTACAGCGGATTCGGACAGAGATTTTCCGGCTCGTAGTTTGACGTACAGACCAGGCCTACACCTTCGTCCACCAGCACCTTCAGCATCCGCCCCAGGAGCATGGCATCGCCGATGTCGTGGACATGGAATTCGTCGAAGCACAGCAGCCGGGTTTCTTCGGCGATGGAACGGGCCACGCGCACCAGCGGGTCGGATTGCCCGGTGATCGCCAGCATGCGCGACTGCAACTCCTGCAGGAAGGCGTGGAAGTGCACGCGGCGCTTGGCCTGGGTCGGTGCAGCGGCAAAGAACTGGTCCATGACGAAGCTCTTGCCCCGCCCTACGCCACCCCACAGGTAGACGCCCGCCACCGGCTTGCGCAGGAAGCCGTGGCGACCGGCGAGGAAGTCGTCGAGCCAGGTGGCGAGGTGATCCACCGCGACCACCTGGGCCTCGTCGGCACGGTAGCCGCGCTCGTCGAGCGCAGCGGCGAAGTGCCGCCGGACACGGTCGGCGACCGGTTCGGCGGATGTTTCATGAAGTCGTGTATCAGAAGTCAAAGAACACCGTTTCCGCATTTCCCTGGACGCGGATATCAAACCGGTAAGCGAGCCTCCCGTCCACCTCGCAACGCTTTGCGATGAGGGTTTGCCGACGTTCGGGCTGTTCGATCAGGTTCAATACCGGGTCCACGGCGTTGGCCTGCGCCTCGTCCTCGAAGTACAGGCGGGTCTGCAGGTGCAGGTTGATGCCACGGGCGAACAGCGACAGGTTGATGTGTGGCGCCATGGGCACGCCGGCGGCATTTTTCACGACACCGGGCTTGATGGTCTGCACCTGCCATTCGCCGGCGTCGAAGGTGGTCGCCGTGCGGCCGAAACCGTTGAAGGGTTTTTCCAGATCGAAGGCAGCGTCGTACACGCCTTCGTGATTCGCCTGCCACAGCTCCAGGAAGGAATCGCGGATCAGGTGGCCGTTACCGTCGTAGACGTGGCCAATCAGCAGGACGTGCTCGCCGGGCGCGCCGGGCTTGGCCATCTCGCTCCAGATTTCCTGCTCACGAGCCGGGTTGCCGGCGGCGGCGAGCGCCAGGCCGATGTGCACATAGGGGCCGGCGGTCTGGGAGGGGGTTTCCGGCAGCAGTTCGATAGGCATCTTATTTTCCTCCGAAACCGTTTCGGGCTGAGCGAGCTAGCGCGGGGCAAGGCGAAAGCGACCGAAGAAGCGGAGTTCAGTTGCCCTGAATGAGCAGTCTGAAGTCGCTTTCAACGCCGCACCGCCGACGCGCAGCCGGCCCGACACGGTTTCTCAGCGATTCTCGAAGTGTGTCTTGCGTTGGCCGCGCAGCACGATGTCGAAGCGGTAAGCCAGGCAATCCATGGGGTTGGCGTTGCTCATGTCGAGCTTCGCGATCAGGCTTTGCACTGCGTCCGGGTTGGCAATGGACGTGACGATGGGGCACATCGGGATCAGCGGGTCACCCTCGAAGTACAGTTGGGTGATCAGCCGTGTGGAAATCGACGGGCCGCTGATGGAGAAATGGATGTGCGCCGGGCGCCAGTCGTTGGGGCCGTTGCGCCACGGGTACGGGCCGGGCTTGATGGTGCGGAAGACGTAGCGCCCTTCGCTGTCGGTCAGTGCGCGGCCGACGCCGCCGAAGTTCGGGTCCAGCGGCGCCAGATAACGGTCGTTCTTGTGGCGGTAGCGGCCACCGGCGTTCGCCTGCCACATCTCCACCAGGGTGTGCGGAACGGGCTTGCCGTACTGGTCCATGACCCGTCCGGAGACGATGATGCGCTCGCCGATGGGCAGGCCACCGTGGTTGAAGTTGAGCAGCAGGTCATTGTCATGCTCGCCCATCTTCAGGTGCGAGAAATCCGGGCCGCTGGTTTCGGAGACCGATTGCGGAATGCTCACCAACGCCTGGCGCGGGGAGCGGGCAATGGAGGTCTTGTAGTCGGGGGTGAGGGCTTTGGGGTGCCAGTTTCGGTCACGAATGACGAAGCGGCTGTTCTCCGCGTCGGACATGTCGGTCTCCTGTTGTTGGATTTATAGGAGCCTGTTGCATCAGGCAGTGCGGCGGAGTGTCGCCCGCAAGCTCGATACCGAAAACTGAAAAGATGCCCTCCATCCATAACCATTCAGTTATGGATAAGTCCCGTCACGATACGCTTCACCCACCTCGCGCAGCACCTCCAGGCACCAGTGCGCCCCGAGTGAAAGCGGCAGCGTCGAGTTGCTGCATACCCCCACCGAACCGCCCGGTTCCTGGACGTCCAGCGGCAGTTCGACCATCTCGCCGGAACGCAGGTCCAGGCGCACCGAATCCAGCGGAGCGATCCACAGCGCATCGCTGGTCAATACATAACGGCGGCTGAGCACCGTGGACAGGGTTTCCAGGCGGCGACGCGGCTGGCCGAGGCCGCTCTGCACCAGCAGGCTGTCGGCGGACTTGCGGATGGTGGTGCCGGCCAGCGGCAGCACCAGCGGCCAGTCATCCAGTGCCGAGGGCGGCAACGGGCGCCCCAGCAGCGGGTGTCCGGCACGGGCCACCAGGGTCATGGATTCGCTGTACAGGTGCTCGAACGCAAGGCCCTGGATCTGCGGACTTTCAGTCATGCGGCCGGCCACCAGGTCCAGCTCGCCGACGCGCAGTTGCGAGAGCAGGTGCGCGCTCGGCCCGGTCACCACGCTGACCACCAGCGCCGGGTGGCGCTCGTGCAGGCGCCGCACCGTCTCCGGCATCAGCAGGCTTTCCACGGTGGAAAGCACCCCCAGACGCACCGTGCTCGAGGCGTACTCGCCGCCGCGCAGGCTGTTCACCCCGTCGCGCAGCGCCTGCACGCAGGGGCCGGCGTAACGCAGGAAGGCCACGCCCGCTTCGGTGAGGCTGGCGCCGCTCTTGCCGCGCTCGAACAGACTGGCTTCGAGCAGTTCTTCCAGTTCCTTGAGCGTCTTCGAGATAGCCGGCTGGCTCACCGCCAGGGCGTCCGCTGCACGGGCCAGGCTGCCCTGCCGGGCCACTTCGAGGAAACACACCAGGTGGCGGAACTTGATACGCGAATCGATATTCATGGCGGCTCAACGCAGTTCGCGGAATGCGCGGGGCGAGACCCCGGCGTAACGCTTGAAGAATCGGGAGAAGTAGGCGGGTTCGGAGAAGCCGAGACGGTCCGACACCTGCTGGATGGTCATGGCGGTGTACACCAGGTTGCGCTTGGCCTCCAGCAGCAGGCGCTGGTGGATCATCTGCAACGCCGACTGCCCGGCCAGCCGTCGGCACAGCGCATTGAGGTGCGCGGCGCTGATGCCCAGGGCCGCCGCGTAGTGCTCGATGGGCCGATGCTCGTGGAAATCCTGCTCCAGCAGACGGGAGAACGCGTGCACATGCTCGACGCCGCGATCCTGCTGGCTCCCCTGGGCGCGGGCCTGCTCCAGCGCCTGGCGACTGAGCCAGACCAGCAGCATGTTGAGTAACGACTGCAGCATCAGGTCGCGGCCTGGCGCGTGCTCGGCGTACTCACGGTCGATGGACTCGAACAGCGCATCCAGCTGGCGTTTGCCCTCACCCACGGCAAAGCACGCCGGCTGCTCCAGCACCGTGCTTTGCAGCAGGCCGCCGAGCTGCTCGGCCAACGGCAGGCCCATGCTCAGCACCCAGCCCTGCACATCCTCGGCGAAGCGGAAGCCATGCACCGCCAGCGCCGGCGTGACCTGCAGCGACGCCTCGCGGACCGGCGTCACCCGCCCCTCCACCTCCAGTTCCGCCTCCCCGGACTGCACATAGAGCAGCTGCACCAGGTCACCATGACGATGCGGGCGGATCTCCCAGTCGTGCAGGCGGCTGCGCGAGGCGATGGATTCGCAATGGATCAGGTCCGGCGTCGGCCATACCGTCGTCTCGCCATACAGGCGAAACACCGGGACCGGCGTGTCAGCACGTTGTTCGATCACCGCCCACATCCATGAAAAGTCCAAGAAGACTGTTGGAAATTACCTTCAAAGGCCGATCCCATCCACAAAAAATGCAGGAGACAAAAACAACAGCGCTCTCCAAGGAGCCCCCCATGAAGACTCAAGTCGCCATCGTCGGCGCCGGTCCTGCCGGCCTCCTGCTTGGCCAGCTGCTGCACAAGGCTGGCATCGACACCGTGATCCTCGAACGCCACGCGCCGGACTATGTACTCGGCCGCATCCGCGCCGGCGTGCTCGAGCAGGGCACCGCCGACCTGCTGCGCGAAGCCGGCGCCAGCGCCCGGATGGACGCCGAAGGCCTGCTCCATGACGGCTTCGAACTGGTCCTCAATGGCCGTCGTGAGCGCATCGATCTCAAGGCCCTCACTGGCGGCAAGCAGGTGATGGTCTACGGTCAGACCGAAGTCACCCGCGACCTGATGCAGGCCCGCGCTGCCAGCGGCGCGATGAGCGTGTACGAAGCAGCCGACGTGGCGCTGCATGACGTCACCAGCGAAAAACCCTACGTCACGTTCACTCACCAGGGCGAACGCGTACGCCTGGACTGCGACTACATCGCCGGCTGCGACGGCTTCCACGGCGTGGCCCGGCGCAGCATTCCCGCGGAACGCCTCAGCGTATTCGAGCGCGTCTACCCGTTCGGCTGGCTCGGCCTGCTCAGCGACACTCCGCCGGTCAACCACGAACTCATCTACGCCAGCAGCGAACGCGGCTTCAGCCTGTGCAGCCAGCGCAGCGCCACCCGCAGCCGCTACTACCTGCAGGTGGGGCTCGAAGAGAAGGTGGAAGACTGGTCCGACGAACGTTTCTGGGAAGAACTCAAGCGCCGCATTCCGGAGGACGCCGCACGCCAGCTGGTCACCGGCCCGTCGCTGGAAAAAAGCATCGCCCCGTTGCGCAGCTTCGTGGTGGAACCACTGCAATACGGCCGCCTGTTCCTGGTCGGCGACGCGGGTCACATCGTCCCGCCCACGGGCGCCAAGGGCCTGAACCTCGCCGCCAGCGACGTCGATGCGCTGCACCGCATCCTTGTGAAGGTCTATGGCGAAGGGCGCACCGACCTGCTGGACAAGTACTCCCCCATCGCCCTGCGGCGTATCTGGAAGGCGGAGCGTTTCTCCTGGTGGATGACGTCGATGCTGCACCAGTTCCCGGACAGCGACGCCTTCACCCGACGCATGCTGGAGACTGAGCTCGACTACTTCCTTGGCTCCGAAGCCGGCCGTACCACCATTGCGGAAAACTACGTCGGGTTGCCGTTCGAGGCAGTGGCCTGACACCGACTTCTCCCTTCAGGAACGCCCTGTCGGCGTGATTGCGGGCATGGAACGCGCCTGCCTGGAGGCTTGCGCCCGACTGGCAGGAGCGCAATCACGAAGTCCCCCGCACCAGCGACTATCCTTGCTGCTCCAGCCAAGCCGCTCGCCGCGACACCGCCGGAGGCCGTCATCGACCCGGACGAAGCGAACTTCCTCAGCCATCTGCTCGCCGAAAGCGGCGATGGGGACGCGCGCGCCTTCGCCACGCTGTACCGCTGCACCGCCGCGCGTCTCTACCCGTTGGCGCTGAAGCTGAAGACCGATCAGGCAGAAGCCGACGCCCTGCTGGTCAGCACCTTCCTGCACGTCTGGACCGATGCCGATCGCTACCACCCCTCGCGTATCGCCGCGCTGGACTGGATGATCGCCCTGCTCTACCAGCTCGCTGGCAACCCATCCCCACCCTCCAGCGACGAACCCTGGCCGGAACTGCCTCCGCCGGACGGCCTCTGGCTCGCCATTCACGCACGCATTCCAGACGATTCAGATGACACTCCCGGCCTGCACTGGCCACTGATCATCGCCAGCGTGGTCGGCATACTGATCGGCGCGGCGATCTGCCTGAGCCTGCTACTGGAGCTGCGCCCGGGCTCGTAACCCTCCCGATTCGCTCAGCCAGGCCATAAAAACCCTGAATTCAGTGCGGCATCACCTTGCCAAGCCGCTGCGTACTTGGCATAAACGTCCGATTCTTTTTCGCACACATAACAAGGAAGTTTCGATGCGCATTCTCGGACGCGTCCTACTTGCAGTCCTTCTGCTGCTCCTGCTCGTCGGCGGCGTCGTCGCCTGGTACACCGCGCATCCCAATCTTCCCGAATACTCCAAGCCGGAGAAGATGGTCCACCTCGACCAGTGGAGCCCGGCAGACCGCGAAACCTACTACTACACGCCCCAGGGCACCCAGGTGAAAGGCCTGCGCTACGACTGGTTCACCCACCTCGAGCAGCCCTTCTCCAAGGACAAGTTCGCCACCCCGGAAAACCTCGCGCGCTTCGGCTTCCTCATCGAGCCCGAGCAGATCGGCCGTGACGCCGACGACACCCTGGCGGCCACCGCGAAGAACCCTGGCAACCTGCCGGTCGGCTTCGCCCGCCACCAGGACGGCGAGACCGGCGCCTGGTACCTGGACATCACCTGCTCCGCCTGCCACACCGGCGAGCTGCGCTATAAAGGCACCGCCGTGCGCATCGACGGCGGCGCCGCCATGCACTCCATCGCCTCCACCGTGCCCACGCTGCGCGGCGGCGCGTTCGGCCAGGCGCTGGGCGCCAGCCTCGCCGCCACCTACTACGTGCCCTGGAAGTTCGACCGTTTCGCCAAGGGCGTGCTGGGCGACCGTTATCCCAAGGGCAAGGCCGCGCTGAAACGCGACGTGCGCAACGTGCTCGGCACCCTCGTCTCCACCGCCTGGAACGATACCCACCGCGGCCTCTACCCGACCCTGGAAGGCCCCGGCCGTGCCGACGCCTTCGGCCGCATCGCCAACAGCGTGTTCGGCGACGGCATCGACGCGTCGAACTATCGCGTCGCCAACGCACCGGTGAACTACCCGCAGGTGTGGGACATCTGGAAATTCGACTGGGTGCAGTGGAATGGCTCGGCCATGCAACCCATGGCGCGCAACATCGGCGAGGCCCTTGGCGTCGGCGCCACCCTGCGCCTGTTCGAGAGCGACGGCAAACCGGTGATGGGCGATGAGCGCTACGCCTCCAGCGTGCGCCTGCGCGACCTCTACACCCTCGAGGAAACCCTCAAGCAGTTGAAGCCGCCGGCCTGGCCGAAGGATGTGTTCGGCGAGATCGACCTGAAAAAGGCCTCCCAGGGCCGCGCCTTGTTCCAGGCCAACTGCGTCTACTGCCACGGCCCGCACATCAAGGCCCTGGGCGCCGCTGACACCATCGCCGAGAAGCGCGTCCCTGAATGGGCGATGAAGATGGTCTCCACCAGCGAGATCGGCACCGACCCGACAACGGCCGACAACATTGCCGACCACACCTTCGACGTGCGCCCGCTGAAGCTCAAGGTGGAAGAGCTGCAGAACATGAACGTCGTGCTGGTGCCCAAACCCGAGGAGAAGCTGGACCTGTCGAAGATCTCCGCCGCCAAGGGGCTGGCCTATGTCACCGCCTTCGTCGAGCAGCGCGCCTACCGTGACGCGCATATCGGCCCGGAGCAGCAACAGGACATGAACGGCTACGGCCTGCCCATCGGCGTGCGCGAACTGCGCGCCTACAAGGCGCGCCCACTGGACGGCATCTGGGCCACTCCGCCCTTCCTGCACAACGGCTCGGTGCCCAACCTGTTCCAGATGCTCTCCCCGGTGGCCGAGCGCGACGCGCAGTTCTGGGTTGGCAGCTTCGAATATGACCCCAAGTTCGCCGGCTATCGCACCGAGCGCTTCCCCGGCGGCTTCCTCTACAAGACCAGCATTACCGGCAACAGCAACCGCGGTCACGAATTCCGCGACGGCTGCCGGAAGGACGGCGTCATCGGCCGCGCCCTGTCACCGGAAGAACGCTGGGCGCTGGTGGAATACCTGAAGGTGCTGGGCAACGCCGAGTACGAAAACAAACTCGACCCGAACGTCCCCACCCCGCCGTGGACGCCCGGGCCGAAATGCGAGTGAGCCGCTGCTCTTCGTAGGAGCGAGCTTGCTTGCGAACAGAGGCACCGGCAGATCCGGCGCTGGGCGGGTTCGCGATCAATAACGATGGCGTCCCCCTCGCTCCTACAGAGTTCCCAAGCTCCGCAGCACCACCTGAACACCGATCCGCCCCCTCCCTCTGGGAGAGGGCTGGGGTGAGGGCCTGCCCCGCTCCGAAGCACCACCGGAAAACCGACCCCATCCCCTCTCCCTTCAGGGAGAGGGCTAGGGAGAGGGAAACGCCCGGCACCAGGCCCACCCGCTATACCCGCACGGGCCAGTGAACGGAATCCCCTCCACAGAAGAAAACACCAAAGGACCCCGTGCCATGCGCTCCCTGCTCACCCGAATCTGGCTCTTCCTTGGCAAATGGCTCGGCCGTCTGCTGCTCGCCGTCGCTGCCATCGGCCTGCTCGGCTGGGGCCTCGGCAGTCTCTACTACGCGTGGAAGTTCTCAGGCCCCGTCTCCGCCCAGGAAGAAATCCCGCCGGGCGAAGCCCAGCTCACCCAGGCCATCATCGAAGACGCCGTGCGCATCGTCGAACAGCACCGCGACAACACCCGCGTCCTGCGCGACGCCCACGCCAAGGCCCACGGCTGCGTGAAGGCCGACGTCACGGTCGCCAGCGACCTCGCCCCCGGCCTGCGCCAGGGCGTGTTCGCCGAACCGGGGCATAAATGGGAAGCCATGGTCCGCTTCTCCAACGGCAACGCCTACCCGCAGTTCGATAGCGCCCGTGACGCGCGCGGCATGGCCATCAAGCTGCTCGACGTCCCCGGCGCCAAGCTGATGCCCGGCAAGGGCCACGACACCGAGCAGGACTTCGTCATGTTCAACCACCCGGTGTTCTTCGTCCGCGACGTCGCCGAGTACCGGCAGAACTTCGCCGCGCAAGCCAGCGGCCAGAAGGTCGCCGCGTTCTTCCCCAGCTGGAAACCCAGCACCTGGGAAATCCGCCACCTGGTCATCGCCCTGCAGACCTTGGCCCCCGCGCCGGACAGCCCGCTGCAGGCCGGCTACAACGGCATCGCCCCCTACAAGCTGGGCGAGGCAAACAACATCAAGTACCGCGTCATCCCCGTGACCGAAGGCTGCCCGGCCTACCAGTTGCCCACGCTCAACGAGAAGCTCCCCAACTTCCTGCGTACTGCCCTGTACCAGCAACTCTCGGTCGACCGCGTCCCCGCCTGCTTCGCCCTGCAAGTGCAGAAACAGGACCCGAGCAAGTACATGCCCATCGAGGACACCAGCGTCGAATGGAGCGAGAAGGACTCCCCCTTCCAGACGGTCGCCACTGTCAGCATCCCGCCCCAGGACTTCGACAGCCGCGAGCAGAACCTCGCGTGCGACAACCTCTCCTACAACCCCTGGCACGCCCTCCCCGAACACCGCCCGATTGGCGGCATCAACCGGCTAAGGAAGGCGGTTTACGAAGCAGTGAGTGTGTATCGGCATCAGCGCAATGGGGTGGGCGGGGAATGACCCGCCCGATTCACAGAGCAGTAGCAATCGGATAACAACCAAGGACTATTCATGGGCAGCCCCCTAAACGCCTATCTCCTCGCCCTGACCGGCGCCCTGCTGCTGCCCATCGCCAGCGCCCACGCCGCTCAGGAGTACCTGGTAATGGCTCCACTGGATGACGTGCGGCACAAATGCGATAGCGACCTGCCGCGCCTCGGTGTCGCCTGCACCCTCGACGGCAACCCCATCGGCGGCGAGGCACAGTGGATCAAGGTCACCGAGAACCTGTCACAGGACGAATGGGCCGCCGGTGTGACCGTCAGCGCCGTGCTCCAGCTGACAACGCGCACCACGGTCACCGGCATTCCCTACCTCGCCGCCACCAGCTACCAGGTCACCAGCCAGGCTCCGAAGCAGAAGGAAACTCGCTTCGGTAGCACGTTCTGGAAGGTCATCCGCGCCCAGGTGTACAGCAAACCGATCGATGACCCGATCTCCGAGCAATACCTGAAGGACGCCAACGACAAGCCGACGCCTGAACAACTGGCCGCCCGCGACTTCGCCGCGAAGGACGCCGAAGCGCGCCAGTACGCCGCGTCCCCCGAAGCGCAACGCACTATTTCCGCCGACCTGATCCTCGATTGCGATCTGCGCATCAAGGAAGCACGCGAGACCATTGCCTACGAGAAGAAAGTCGGCGCTACGTCCGGCTTCGTGAACAAGCTGAACCTGCGCCAGGCCGGTGAGCAGATTGTTCAGTGCCAGCAGGACATGAAGGAGTACTGGAGCGACTACAGGAGCAATGGCGGCAAGTCGCGCAGTATCGAGCAACTCAGGGCTGAGCGAGCGAACTGAACGAGAGATTTGAGCATGCTCCACAGCCTTCGCGAACGAAATTGCTGCAGCATCGACGGCAATACTGCGACTGAAAGTGCAGTTCTGCCCCGAAGCGAACTGCGCCCACCACTTCTTTTGTCCGAATCAGCTTGATCCTTCTATTGTCCACCCGCTCCGTGAGAAGACGGAGCCGGGATCAGCAGCCCGAAACCCTAGAGACAATCGCCGATCTGTATCGGCGGCCCAACCATTTGGGCCGTCCAGCGGAACGCGGCGTGTTGGTTCGTGTGGCTGCTGATCCAACATCGTTCGTAGGTGGTCTGCTCGTAGTAGAGAGGCGACTGAAATGGACGATTCATCCCTGCAAACCCCACTCCCCTTCCTCCGCAATCGCCGCGCCCTGCTGATCGATGATCAGGTCTGGTTCCTCCTTTCCAACTTCTGCCGCGTGACCGGCTATACGCACGAAGACCGCCTGGCCATGCGCCTGGCAGACGATCAGATTCGTCAGGAGCGGCTGCTGACCGAGGACGGCCTGGAGCTCGATTACGTGCTACTGAGCGAATCCGCCGTGTACCAGGCGATGGTGCTGTTCAACGTGCCGGACTATGGCGTGGATCAGCGGCACCGTCGTGCCGCAGGTGCGCGGCCAGCGCAACGCCAGCGGCCCGCACCACGTGGAGCTGCATTTCGAACGGCAACGCCTGCGGCTGCTGGATTGGCAGGATGATCTGTGGGTGCGCTTCGGCGATCGGCCGCGCGTGCTGGGCGGGCGTTCGCGGATTGCCGGGCGCAGCGGCTGGCGCGGCTGGGCGAAGCGGTTACGGACGTAGGGCGCATAACGCAGTTCGCGTTATCCGCCGTGACGCTGTGGCCGCGGATAACCGCTTCGCGGTTTTCCCCCGGCGCTGCTGAAGCACGGAGCGCGGCGGGTCGGAAGATTGGCTCATGGCTATCCGTTAGCTACCATGTCGCGCCCCTGTGTTGCAGCTGGATCTGTCGCACGGATATCGCGCGACTCTAAGGAAGAATCGGTACCTCAGGGAATCTTATGCGCAAACTTTTCTGCATCCTGCCGCTCGCCATCGCTCTTGCGCTTTCCGCCTGCAGTTGGGATCAATCCCAGCGCAACGTCAGTACTTTCAACAAGTACGCAACCCTGCGCCTCTTCGAGCTGTACAAGACGGATATCCAGTATTCACGATTCGATGAAGAAACCGGCGTGCGCCAGCGTATCGGCTCCTGGCCGTCCATGTTGCCGGTGCGTATCGCCGATAGCGATCAGTGGATGGACTTCACCGATGACCTGGGGCCCAAGTACCTGACCCTCGGCAAGCGCCTGGAGCGCGATACCTTTCCCGCCGGGCTGGAGCCATTCCTGACCTTCATCGCCTGGAGCGAACTGCCGCTGGAGCAGCGCATCGACAGCCGCGAGAAGCTTAACGCCCGCCCGGAGTTCACTTCGATCGATGCCCGCCTGAAACTGGAACGCGGCAGCAACGAACCCTTGCTGGTGTTCACCAAGAGCGCGCTGGCCTTCACTCGCAAGCCGCAATATGCGGTGGACTATGTCGATGCACGGATCATGCTGCGAATGGCGGTGGCCTGGCACGAGCATCCGAAGCAGTAGGTGCCGGCATGCATATCGAACTGATTCCGCAGCACCTGCTTGGTTTCTGGAACTCCTGCGGCGAGTCCAGCCAGTGCGAGTTTCAGTTCGGCAATCGGCTGATCTACATCACCCACCCTGCGGGCGAAGTATCGAAACCTCATCTGCTAGTCGCCCAACCGCTGGCTCAGGCCGCGTGGGACGACATCGAATCGGTCATCGCATTCACACGGGAGAAGGTTCGCCCCGGCGAACCGGAACTATGGCAATTGCTGGAGTCGGCCACCTGCAGTGGTTCGCCGCTGGAAGTCTTCTCGATCCACATCGACGCAGTGAGCGGACTGGTGGCCTATACGCTGTCGTGGAATCCAGACTTTGATTGGCGGCAGGAGGTCTACGACGAGTTCGACACCTGGCAGGACTCACCGATTTCGCTGCAACAGTTCGCGCCGGAAGGTGACCTGTGGGTGAACATCAGGAGACTCTGCTCTGGCGGCTTCGAGCTGGAGCCCCCTCAAATTTCCGTTGCTGCCCTCCAATGAGTCGCCTCTCCTGCAAGCTACACAAGTCGCGCTACAGCATGGACTTCTACCCGGCGCTGAGCATCGACGGTCTGCCGCTGGAGGCCTGGCTGCCGCAACACGACCCAAACGCCGAACACGATCTGGTCTGCGCTCATGCAGGTCTTTACAGCGATGAGGACTCGGCGCTGATCTGGGACAGATCGTATTCCGTGGCGCCAGGCTGGCGGACGGTGATTCCGCTTCTGGTGTGCCCGGATGACCTTGACCTGAGCTGCGCGGTGATCGCAGTGCACCAGGTAGCGGATGAGAAAACCGTTCGCTGGGAGCGCTTTGGCTTGCTGCATGAGCGCATTACTCATCCCAGCCCTATCACTGAGTTCTATGACATCCCTCCCGCAGTTTTCGACCGTGACCAATACATAGCGGCGCTGGATGACTTTCGCCGGGAAATCGGGCTGCGGATGGAATGGGACCAGCCAGTACAATAGTCAGGTCGCACGGTGCATATCGCGGCACACGTTATGCGCCGTGGCGGTGTGGCGCGCTGCGTCAGAGCTCCCCGCCCAGCTTGAGCAGGGTCACTATCAGGCCGCCGATGGTCATGAAGGACGCGAGCAACGTGCCGAGGATCAGCGGGACGACGCCGCCCGGCGAGACGTAGGGCGTCACTTCCAGCAGGAAGCCGGAGCGGATGTGATACGGGGTCAGGCAGGTGATCCGGTAATCGCCGGGGTCGCTGCAGTGGAATTCGCCCAGCGGGTTGCTGGAGTTGCCGCCCATGTCGCTGCGGCGCACGGTGAAGACATTGAAGCGGCTGTACGCCTCGTAGGGCACCGGCTTGCCGCTGGCGCAGGCAGTGACGGCGAAATCTGCGTCGAAGTGCGCGGTACCGGTGACGACGGTAAAGGGCGGGAAGACGATGTTGACCACGTAGCGCCCCGGTTGCGGCAGCGTCACCACCTCCGCGTGGGCGGGGTCGGCCCAGCGGTAGCAGAGGTCGGGCGCGATCACCCGGCGCAGCCCGCCAATGCAGCGGATCAGCAGGTAGCCGCCGAGCAGCATCACCAGCGGTGCGCTCCACAGCAGAGTCGAGGATTCAAGGCTCATGGCGGGGTGTCCTGTCTGGGTTGAGGCGGGCACCTCGGCGGTGCCCTTTTCCAATATCGCGCAGGGGCGCCACGCGGCGGTGATGCAATGTGATGCGGCAGGAGATAGGGCGCATGACGCGGTACGCGTTATCCGCCGCGAGGCTGCGGCGGCGGATAACCACTTCGCGGTTATTCGCCCACAGGGCAGACTTCCGACCGCCAGGGCGCTCAGGCGTCAGCCAGCGGGCGCGGCTTGTTGACGTACTTGAAGGTGCCGGAAGCGGTCGCGACGACCACACCCTGGCTGTTGCGCAGTTCGCCCTCGCAGAAGGCGATGGACCGGGTGTGGTGCTGGACCTTGCCGTGGGCTTCGAGCACTTCGCCGACTTCGCCGCCGGGGCGCAGGAAGCTGGTCTTCATCTCTACCGTCACCACACCGCGATAGGCTTCGTCGGCATCGCTGGCGCTCAGGGCCATGGCGACGTCGAGCAGGGTCATGATCAGGCCACCATGGGCGTTGGCCCAGCCGTTCACGTGCTGCGGTTCGACACGCACCACCAGGCGTCCCGGCCCTTTACCGTCTTCCGCCGGCGCATGGCGAAACTGCAGGAAATCGAGCATGGGAATGGCGATGCCACGGTGGGCGGTGTAGAGCTTGAGCTGGTCGATATCAAGGGGCATGGGGCTTCCTGGTGCACGAGTGAGGCCAGGCGATGTTCCCCGCTCCGACCGGCGGATCGCAAGCCCGAAGTAGCTTCATGCACGAGAGGAATGCCCGTCGATTGCAGCGTTCGGGCAAAAGACCGGCGCCCCTCGCCCGGGGAGGTCAGCGCGACCGGCGGGTGCCGTTCTTCTTTTCGCTCTGGCGCTCGACTGCCTGGACGAAGAGTTCTTCGACCAGCAGCGACTGGATCGGCGCACGGGTTTCCAGCGATAAGCTGATGGATTCCAGCTTCTGATTCACCCCCAGGCGGGCGATGCCGCACAGCAGGATGCGCTGGGCGCCGAAGATGCTGCCCTTGTCGACCAGCACTTCCCGGGGCTTTTCGCCGTCCAGGTAGCTGACCTTGAGGGCGATGGGGGTGTCATCACGTACGGCGAGGTTGAGCCAGGTGGCAACGTTGAACTCGACCACCCAGCCCAGGCCTGTCTTCTTGGCTACCGCTTCGCGGACCAGATGGGCAGGAACCGGACCCAGAGGGGTACTGTGGTTTTCCATGGGACTACTTCTGACTGCGACGGATAGAGCGAAATGCGCTAACGGAAGACCCGATTTTATGTGAAGCAGTTCAAGTTTTCAGTCTGTATTTTGTAAGACATCGGCTACTCACCATGCCGGAAGCTACAGATGCAGGCCGCTCTAGGATGCCGTTTCCAGGGCAGAAAGGGACGACAGAAGCAAAGCGATCACTCGGAACACCAGGCACCGTCCGACGAAATGACTCATGAGGGATTAACGTCACGCAAGGCCGGTTCGACGGGGACCGGGTCGGCCTTGCGGAGTCGTCTCCTTGGCGGGCGAGTGCACCCGTGAGGCAGGCCCTGGGCCCACGTGCTCAGGCCGCGCCAGCGAACATACGCGGCCTGTGTTCGCCCGAGCGGTTCTTGCGCACTTCCCGGCGCTCTCTGAAGTCCAGCTCTTCCGGGGCGTCCATGCGCCCCTGCAGGTCCTCGATGACCTGCGGAGTCAACGGCTTGCGATATTGAGTCATACGCACCTCCTGCGTGCTGATGCCTCATTAATTGGACTAGTACGCAGGATCGAAGATTCAACAGCCAGGTGGGGCGGATTGATCAGATGGTCAGCGCAATTCGTCGATCAGGCTCGCCACCGTCACCAACACCGCGCCTGCCAGCGCCTTGGAGCGTGCCCCGCTCCACCCGGTGCGCGGATTGGGCGACAGGTTGTGGTCCTTGAATGGCATTTCCAGGGTCAGAGACAGGCAGTCATAGGTGCGCCCGACGTGGTTGCAGGCCAGGGCGAGATTGGCCTGGCCGGCCGCATCCTTCGGGTAGCCGTGCACGCTCTGGAACTCGCCATTGGCTTCCAGGCGCTCGCGGAACAGGCTTTCCAGGCGATCCAGGCGCGGCGTGAACTCCGGATTGCCTTCGCAGCCGGCGGCGAACACGTAAGGAATCTCTTCGTCGCCGTGAACGTCGAGGAACAGGTCCACGCCGTACCTGGCCATCTGCTCCTGCACGAACAGCACTTCCGGGCTGGCCTCGGCGCTGGGTGCGGCCCAGGCGCGGTTGAGGTCCATGCCGGCGGCGTTGGTGCGCAGGTGACCGTGGAAGGCGCCGTCCGGGTTCATGTTCGGCACCAGGTAGAAGTCGGCACGCTCCAGCAGCCGCTGGATGTCCGCGTCGCCGGACTGCAGGCGCTCGATCAGGCCCTCCATGAACCACTCGGCCATGTGCTCGCCGGGGTGCTGCTGGGCGATCAGCCAGATCTTGCGCGCGCCAGCCGCGCCGTTGCCGATGCGCAGCAAGGGCAGCTCGCGGCCTTCGACACTGTGTCCGGTGGCGAGCAGTTCGGCGCCATTGGCCTGGGCGCGCTTTACCAGCTCAGCGTGGCGCTCGCGGCTGTAGGGTTCGAAATAGGCGAACCAGGCCTGGGGCTGCTCGGCGTCGAGGCTGAAGTGCAGGCCGTTGGCGTCGTAGGTGCTGGGGACGCGAAACCAGTCGCGCTGATCGTAGGACGCCACAGCGTTGTAGCCCGGCCAGCCGCCGGTGTAGCTGGAGCCGGGGGTGTTGGTCAGGCTGAACTGGTACTGCTGGCCGGGTTCGAGGCCCTCGGCCTTGAAGTGGAACCACTGGAAGTGCGGGCTCTTCGTGTCCGGGCGCAGCGCCAGGCGCACGTGGCGCGGGTCGCTGTCGTCGATGACCTGGATGTTGCCGCTGTCGAAATCGCAGTCGATCTTCATGAATTCTCCGTAGGCGCACGAACCTGGGCGCCAAAGTCCTGCATTTTCGCCCTCCCCGCCGCGCCTGTCATGTGCAGGCGACTTGCCCGAACAAATATATTATGTATGTAATATAAATTGAGTAACGGATTTCCAAGGCTCTGCGCTGGTGATCCAACGACCACCGGCTAACCTCGATCTACCTTTCCAACGGCTCCTTTCCAAGCACGGAGAACTCTGCATGAGCACTTACGATGTGATCGTCATTGGTGGCGGCCCGGGTGGCTACAACGCCGCAATTCGGGCGGGCCAGCTGGGCCTGAAAGTGGCCTGCGTGGAGGGTCGCGAGACCCTCGGCGGCACCTGCCTGAACGTCGGCTGCATGCCCTCCAAGGCGCTGCTGCACGCCTCCGAGCTGTACGAAGCGGCGGCTGGCGGCGAGTTCGCCAACCTCGGCATCCAGGTCAAGCCCAAGCTGGACCTGGCGCAGATGATGAAGCAGAAGGCGGAGAGCGTGACTGCGCTGACCAAGGGCGTGGAATTCCTGTTCCGCAAGAACAAGGTGGACTGGGTGAAGGGCTGGGGCCGCATCGACGGGCCAGGCAAGGTCGAGGTGACCGCCGCCGACGGCAGCAAGACCTCGCTTACCGCCAAGGACATCATCATCGCCACCGGCTCGGAGCCCTCCCCGCTGCCGGGCGTGGATGTCGACAACCAGCGCATCCTCGACTCCACCGGTGCACTATCGATTCCCGAAGTACCCAAACACCTGGTGGTGATCGGCGCTGGCGTCATCGGCCTGGAATTGGGCTCGGTATGGCGCCGCCTGGGCGCCGAGGTGACGGTCATCGAATACCTCGACCGCATCTGCCCCGGCATGGACCTGGAGACCGCGAAGACCTTCCAGCGCGCCCTGACCAAGCAGGGCCTGAGCTTCAAGCTGGGCTCGAAGGTCACCCAGGCCAAGGTCAGCGGCAAGCAGGTGACTCTGAACGTCGAACCGGCGGCCGGCGGCGCAGCGGAATCGATCCAGGCGGATTACGTGCTCCTCGCCATCGGCCGCCGCCCCTATACCCAGGGCCTCGGGCTGGAAAGCGTTGGCCTGATCACCGACAAGCGCGGCATGCTGGAGAATCACGAACACCGCAGCAGCGTGCCGGGCGTCTGGGTCATCGGCGACGTGACGTCCGGCCCGATGCTCGCGCACAAGGCCGAGGACGAGGCCATCGCCTGCGTCGAGTTGATTGCCGGCAAGGCCGGGGAAGTGAACTACGACGTGATCCCCAGCGTGATCTACACCCACCCGGAAGTCGCCACCGTGGGCAAGACCGAGGAGCAGCTCAAGGCCGAGGGTCGCGCCTACAAGGTGGGCAAGTTCCCCTTCACCGCCAACAGCCGGGCGAAGATCAACCACGAGACCGAGGGCTTCGTGAAGGTGCTGGCGGACGAGCGCAGCGACGAAATCCTCGGCGTGCACATGATCGGCCCGAATGTCGGCGACATGATCGCGGAGTACTGCGTGGCCATGGAGTTCCGCGGCGCCGCCGAGGACATTGCGCGCACCTGCCACCCGCACCCGACCCGCTCCGAAGCGCTGCGCCAGGCAGCGATGAACGTCGACGGCTGGGCCATGCAGGCCTGACCGCCGGCCCTCCTGACGAACGGTATGTGCGGCGCGATGGCGCACCCAGCATAGCGCTGCAGGCCACGGATCACGGGGCCTGCAGCGATTCGATCGGTTTTATTTGCGACTACTTTGTGTACAAACGCGACATCGGCTGTGACTTTCTTCGACTCTGAATCCATCAATTGCGTGAACGAACACGAAAGTGGATGAACCGCTTTCGCCACCTTCGCAATGGATTACCACGCAGAGAGATCACAACCATGCATGCGACTCTTCGTTTCAACGAGGCTCTGCTGATCACTGGACGAGCCTTCCAACCCTTCAATTGTGTGACCTGGGTTGATCAAGGGGGCGACGGCAGCCTCGACCTGTCCGTCCTCGATCGCACCGGTACCCGTCTGCTGGGCCTCACCCGCATTCCCAGCTCCGCCTACTCCGACCCGGAGCAGCTCGAAGGCCTGCTGAACCAGGCCCGCGACGAGCTGAACCGCGAAGGCTACCGCCTGCAGGAATGGCACATGCCCGCCTGATCCGCAGACAGGTACCCCTGGAAGCCCGGCCTATGCCGGGCTTCTTCGTTCTCGGCGCCAGCCGTCGGCAACTGCTCAATTTCCCGCTTCGCCCGCCGATAGCGCGTTGTCGGTCGCCTTCCCTGCTGCATCGTTTCAGCTTCGATTTCGAACATTGGCTTCCCACTCGTCCGAAACCCGCTCTGTGGCACCGGTTACGCGGGCGTAGCGACCGACAATGATGGCAATTTGCAGCCATCCTGTGCTCTGCTTCGCACTGACTCCCCAGTCTCGTCCTCCACCGGGCCTTCGGCACGCAGTACGGTCTTCGTTCAATGTTCGATCTGCAGCGATATTTCTACAGCGGCGACACACCTTCGCTACTGGTTTTCGGCGAGCACAACACGGCGCTGATAGCGCTCTCCATCCTCATCGCCATTTTCACTTCGGCCATGGCTCTGCAACTGTCGGGCGTGGCGCGGCTGGCGCGCAGCCCGTTCTACCGCCAATTGGCCATCGGCACCGGCGCCGTGGCGCTGGGTGGCGGGGTGTGGGCGATGCACTTCATCGGCATGCTCTCCTTCCAGCTTTGCGCGGCGGTGCGCTATGACCCGCTGATCACCCTGCTCTCCGGCCTGCCGAGCCTGTTCGCCTCGTGGATCGCCCTGAACCTGCTGGCCCGGCGCAACGTCAGCCGCCTGCAACTGATCGGCGGCGGCGTGCTGGTCGGCGCCGGCATCGGCGCCATGCACTACAGCGGCATGGCCGCCATGCAGATGGCCCCACTGTTGCGCTACGACCCGTGGATGTTCGCCCTGTCGATCCTCGTCGCCGTGGTGCTGGCGGTGATCGCGCTATGGGTGCGCTTCGGCCTGCGCGGGCGGATGCGGCCGAACCTGACGATCCTGGTCAGCGGCGTGGTGATGGGCCTGGCGATCGCCGGCATGCACTACATCGGGATGGCCGCCTCGCGCTTCGTCGGCCGGGAAGAATTCGGCGTGCCGCAGGGTGTGCAGGGCAGCTTCTACCTGGCCATGGCGGTGTCCATGGCCACCATCAGCCTGAGCATCTGCGTGGCCGCGGTGAACGGCCTGCTGCGCTACCGCCAGCTGTTCCAGGAACTGCAGCGCCGGCGCAAGCACCTGGACTCCCTGCTCGACGCCGCCGTCGAGGCCATCCTCACCATCGACCACAGCGGCGTGATCCGCTCGGTGAACCACGCCGTGCTGCGCCTGTTCGGCTGGCACCCGCACGAACTGGTCGGCCAGCCGATGCAGGTACTGATGAACGAGGCCTACGGCCACCAGTTCCGCATCGCGCTGGAGCACTACAAGCGCAGCGGCGAACGCCAGTTCCACAACTCCGAGCTGGAGCTGGAAGGCCTGACCCGCGACGGCCGCGAATTCCCCGCACGGGTCAGCCTCGGCGTCACCGACCAGGACGGCAAGCCCTGGTTCGTCGTGTTCGTCGCCGACATCAGCGAGCGCCGCGTGATGGAACAGGCCCTGCGTTCCAGCGAAGAACAGTACCGCTCGCTGATCCGCAACATGCCCGGCATCGCCTTCCGCGCCTTGCCGGACGACGGCTGGAGGCTCCTGTTCGTCAGCGACGCGGTCGAGGCCGTCACCGGCTGGTCGGCGCAGGACTTCATCGACCAGCGTGTCACCTTCAACCAGCTCTACCACCCCGACGACCAGCACGCGGTGAACGAGGAAGTCCGCCGCGCCATCGCCGAGGCCCGCAGCTACGTCGTCGAATACCGCCTGTTCGACCGCACCGGTCGCGAGCGCTGGATCTGGGAAGGCGGCAGCGCCTGCTATGACGAGGCCGGCAAGCCGCAGTGGATCGACGGCGTGCTGCTCGACCAGACCGAAACCAAGCTGCAGAGCAACGAATACGAAGGCAAGGTCACCGCCATCGGCCGCGCCATGGCGCTGATCGAGTTCGACCTGGACGGCCGCGTGCTCGCCGCCAACGAGAACATCCTCGAGCTCTACGGCTACACCGAAGCCGAGGTGCTGGGCCAGCACCACAGCCTGTTCTGCCCGCCGGACGTCGCCGCCAGCACCGGCTACCAGGCGTTCTGGCAAGGGCTTCGCCAGGGCGAGTACAGCGCCGGCGAATACCGCCGCCTGGCCAAGGACCGGCGCGAGGTGTGGATCCAAGCCACCTACAATCCGATCCTCGACTTCGACGGCAAGCCGGTGAAGGTGGTGAAACTGGCCACCGACCTCACCCCGCGGCGCGTCATGGAGCAGGAATTGCGTAGCGCCCGCGACCGTGCCGAACAGGCCGCCGCCGCGCGCAGCAGCTTCCTCGCCAACATGAGCCACGAAATCCGCACGCCGATGAACGCCATCATGGGGTTCACCGAACTGCTGCTGGATTCCCCGCTGGAAGCCAACCAGCGACGCTACCTGGCCACCGTGCAGAACGCCTCGCGCTCGCTGCTGGGCCTGCTCAACGACATCCTCGATACCGCCAAGCTGGATCGCGGCGCTATCGAACTGGAAGCCCTCGACTTCTCCCTGCCGGAATTGTGCGAGCAGGTCTGCGCGGCCCTGCGGCTATCCGCCGAGCGCAAAGGCCTGAGCCTGCAGATCGACTACGGCCAGCGCGCCGGCGAGCACTTCCGTGGCGACCCGCTGCGCCTGCAGCAGGTGCTGACCAACCTGCTGGGCAACGCGGTGAAGTTCACCGAGCGCGGCGAAGTCCGGCTGGTCATCCGCGGCGAACCCGGCGCGCTGCGCCTGGCCATCCGCGACACCGGCATCGGCATCGCCGCCGACCGCCTGGAACGCATCTTCGATCCCTTCGCCCAGGCCGACGCCTCCATGAGCCGGCGCTTCGGCGGCACCGGCCTGGGCACCACCATCTCGCGCCAGTTGGTGGAATTGATGGGAGGCCGCATCACCGTGGAAAGCGAGGTGGGCCGAGGCAGCGTGTTCACCGTCGACCTGCCACTACCGGCCGGTCGCAGCGTGCAGCCGACGGCCCGCAGCCAGACGCCGAACCTGCCACCGCTCAGCATCCTGGTGGCGGACGATGTGCCGCAGAACGTCGAGCTGCTGGAACTGAACCTGCGCCGCCAGGGCCATCGCCCGCACAGCGTCGGCGACGGCCAGGCCGCCGTGGACGCCTACAGCGCCCAGGATTTCGACCTGATCCTGATGGATGTGCAGATGCCCGGCATGGACGGCCTGGAAGCCACCCGGCGCATCCGCACCCTCGAACGGGAACGCGGGGTGGAGGCGGTGCCGATCATCGCCCTGACCGCCAGCGTGCTCGACCGCGACCGGCAGAATGCGCTGGATGCCGGCATGAACGGCTTCGCCAGCAAACCGCTGGATCTCGCCGGTCTTCTGGATGAAATGGCCCGCCTGCTCGGTGCCGTGCCCGCTGTACGTCGCTCCCGGACTACCGACCACACGCCGCTGGCGACCCTGGACTGGGACACCGGCGCGCGTCTGTGGGGCGGCCCGCTACCCATGGCGCGGGCCATCGTGCGCTTCCTCGACGAACAGGAAACCAGCCTGGCCTGCCTGGAAAGCGCGGTGAACGACGCTGATCGTGCCGCCATCACTGCCCTCTCCCACCGCCTGCGCGGCGCCGCTGCGAACCTTGCGCTACCTCGCCTCGCCGGGGCCATCGGCGCACTGGAAAGCGCCGCCGACCACGGCACGGCTGAACAGCTGGGCAGTGCCCTGGCGCGCGTCCGCGCGGAGTTCGCCACCGTCCGCGAATCCGTACCGCTGGTGCCGGAAGCCGTTGACGACGCCGTCGGCCAGATCGTCGGCGAAGCGGCCTCGCAGGACCTGCGCGACGCGCTGGATGCCCTGCAACTGGCCCTCTCCCGCGGCGGCCTCGACGACCAGGCGCTGGAACGCCTGCGCCTGGGCATCGCCCAGGGCGAACACCGCGAGGCCTTCGAGGCCCTGCGCTACGCCATCGACGATTTCGATTTCGACCAGGCCCTGGAATGGGTCCGGACCCTCGGTACCCGCCTGGAGCACGCATGACCCTGCCCCCCCACGATCATCGGCCCTGCCTGCTGCTGGTGGACGACGAAGCCACCAACCTCCAGGTCCTGCGCCACATCCTGCAGGACGACTACCGGCTGCTGTTCGCCAAGGACGGCGAGAAGGCGCTGGAACTGGCCAACCGCGAGCACCCGGACCTCATCCTGCTGGACGTGATGATGCCGGGCATGACCGGCTTCGAGGTCTGCCAGCGGCTCAAGGTCGAGCAGGCCACGTGTGGCATTCCGGTGATCTTCGTCACCGCGCTGGCCGACGTGCCGGACGAGGCCAAGGGCTTCGAGGTGGGCGCGGTGGACTACATCACCAAGCCGGTCAGCCCGCCGATCGTCAAGGCACGGATACGTACGCACCTGTCGCTGGTGCGCGTCGAAGAGCTGCGCGAAACGCGCCTGCAGATCGTTCAGCGACTGGGCAAGGCGTCCGAGTACAAGGACAACGAGACCGGCCTGCACGTCATCCGCATGAGCCACTACGCCCACCTGCTCGCGCGCGCCGCCGGCTACTCGGAGAAGGCCGCCGACGACCTGCTCAATGCCGCCCCCATGCACGACGTGGGCAAGATCGGCATCCCCGACGCCATCCTGCAGAAGCCCGGCCGGCTCGACGAGCACGAATGGCAGGTGATGCGCCAGCACCCGGAGATCGGCGCGCGGATCATCGGCGAGCATGATTCCAACCTGCTGCGCCTGGCCCGCAGCATCGCCCTCACCCACCACGAGCGCTGGGACGGCACCGGCTACCCCAACGGTCTGCGTGGCGAGGAGATTCCCATCGAGGGGCGGATCGTCGCCATCGCCGATGTATTCGACGCACTGACCAGCGTACGCCCCTACAAGCCTGCCTGGAGCATCGACGAAGCCGTGGAACTGCTGCGCCGGGAGCAAGGCGGCCAGTTCGACCCGGAACTGGTGGAGCTGTTCCTCGGCTGCCTGCCGGACATCCTCGCGGTACGCGAGCGCTGGGCCGACGCCGGCTGAGCGGCGAGCCACGCAATACCTGCTTTACTCTCTGACCTTCCCCCCTGCCGAGAGTAAGCACGATGAATGCGAAACAGCACGACACCCTGCTGGCGACCCTGCAGGCCCGCTTCGAGCAACACCCCGAGCGCCACAAGGGCATCGACTGGTCAGACGTCCAGGCCCGCTTGCAGGCCGCTCCGGCCAAGCTCAAGGCGCTGGAGCAGATGGAAGGGACCGGCGGCGAACCGGACGTGGTCGGTCGTGAAAGCGCCAGCGGCGCCTACCTGTTCTTCGACTGCTCCGCCGAGACCCCGGCCGGGCGCCGCAGCCTCTGCTATGACCGCGAGGCGCTGGACGCCCGCAAGAAGGACAAGCCCGCCGGCTGCGCCACCGAACTGGCCGCACAAATCGGCATCGAGCTGCTGGACGAAGCGCAGTACCGCCAGTTGCAGGAGCTGGGCAGCTTCGACCTGAAGACCTCCAGTTGGCTGCGCACACCCGGCTCCATGCGCAAGCTGGACGGCGCGCTGTTCGGCGACCGCCGCTACGAGCGGGTCTTCACCTACCACAACGGCGTGCAGTCCTATTACGCGGCGCGGGGCTTTCGCGGCGTACTGAAGGTCTGAGCACTGAAGGTCTGTGCGCTGAGCGCCTGACAACGCGCACGCTGCAGGCTGTTTCTGAACGATTCCTGTACCGCCGCTGAACTTTCCCTGGGCCGCCCGGTGGCCCTTGATGTATGTCAGGCGGACTTTTCTGGTGGGCGCGCAGCCTTGTCGCATCCCACTCGACGACGAGGAACGCTCCGTGAAAACCCCCGCCTGCCTTCTGCTCGCCAGCCTGCTGGTCGGCTGCGGCCCGACTCCCCCGCTCCCGGCCGACAGCGTGCGCCCGGTGAAGCTCTACAGCGTGCCCGCAGCGGCCGCCGAAGGCGTGCGTCAGTTCCCCGGCCAACTGGTGGCCTCGGATGAAGTCGACCTGTCCTTCCGTCTCGCCGGACACCTCAAGACCCTGGCGGTGAAAACCGGCCAGCGCGTGGAGCGCGGCCAGTTGATCGCCGAACTGGACGACGCCGACCTGCGCCTGCGCCTGCGCGACCGCGAGGCCAGCTACAACCTGGCCCGCGCCCAGTATCAGCGCGTCGCCACCCTCAACGAGCGGCAACTGGTGGCCCGTGCCGAACTGGACCAGCGCAAGGCCCAGCTGGACTCCGCCGAAGCGGCGCTGAAGCTGGCACGCCAGGAGCTCGGCTATGCGCGTATCTCAGCACCGTTCGACGGTGTCATCGCCCAGTTGCCGGTACAGAACCACCAGATGCTGCAACCCAAGCAACCCGTGGCGGTCCTGCAATCCGCCGATACCTACGACGTGCAATTCCAGCTGCCCGAAAGCCTGCTGGAACGAGTCGACGGCGCCAGCCTGCGCACTGACTACCAGCCCATCGTGCGCCTGGCCCGTGTGCCCGGCCGCGACTTCTCCGCCCAGTACAAGGAGCACAGCACCCGCCCCGATCCGGCAACCCTGAGCTACACCGTCACCCTCACCCTGCAACGGCCGAAGGACGTCACCCTGCTGCCGGGCATGAGCGCCACCGTCGAGGTGGACTTCGCCCAGCTCGGCCGCGACGCCCAGGCCATTCTGCGCATCCCCGTGGAAGCGGTGTTCAGCGCCGATGACGGCGCACCGGGGCAGAGCCAGGTGTGGGTGGTCAAAGGCCAGGGCGACAGCCTGCACGTCGAGCGCCGCACGGTGCAGCTCGGCCAGCCGGGCGCCGAGGGCATCCAGATTATTTCGGGGCTCGAGCCGGGCGAACACATCGTCGCCGCCGGCACCGCCGAACTGCGTGAAGGCCAGCGCGTGCGCCCGTGGCAACGCGAACGGGGGCTGTGATGGATATCACCGGCTACTTTCTGAAAAACCGGGTCAGCAGCTGGATCGTCATCCTCCTGCTGGCCCTCGGCGGCCTCTACGCGATCCTCGAGATCGGTCGCCTGGAAGACCCGGCCTTCACCGTAAAGACTGCCGTGGTCGCCACTCGCTACGCCGGCGCCTCCCCGCAACAGGTCGAAGAAGAGGTCACCTACCCGCTGGAGAACGCCATCCAGCAACTGGCCTACGTCGACAAGCTCACCTCGATTTCCAGCGCCGGGCTGTCGCAGATCACCGTCAACGTGAAACCGCAGTACCGCGCCGGCGAGCTGCCGCAGATCTGGGACGAGCTGCGGCGCAAGGTCAACGACCTCGCCCCGCACCTGCCGCCGGGCGTTTCGCCGCCGCAGGTGAACGATGACTTCGGCGACGTCTACGGCATCCTCCTGTCGCTGTCCGGTCAGGGTTACAGCTACCAGGAACTGCGCGACTACGCCGACTACCTGCGCCGCGAACTGGTGCTGGTGCCGGGCGTGAGCAAGGTCGTGGTCTCGGGGCTGCAGGCCGAGCAGGTGCAGGTGGAAGTCTCGCGGGAGAAGATGAACGCCATGGGCGTGCCGCTGCAGCGCCTGGTGGACCTGCTGAACCGGCAGAACGTGGTGTCCGACGCCGGCAGCCTGCGGGTCGGCAGCGAGAGTATCCGCCTGCATCCCACCGGCGAATTCACCGACGTCGCGGAGCTGGAACAATTGCTGGTCAGCGCGCCGGGCAGCGCCCAGCTGATCCGCCTGGGCGACATCGCCACGGTGCAGCGCGGCTTCACCGACACCCCCAGCCACCTCTGGCGCGCCGACGGCAAACCCGCACTGGCGCTGGGCATCGCCTTCGCGCCGCAGGTGAACGTGGTGAAAGTCGGCGACGCCGTGCACCAGCGCCTCGACCAGTTGGAAAGCGAACGCCCGGCCGGCATGCAACTGACGCCCTTCTATGACCAGGCCGTGGAAGTGCATGGCGCGGTCAACGGCTTCCTGCTCAGCTTCGTCACCGCGCTGGCCATCGTCGTCGGCACGCTGCTGCTGTTCATGGGCCTGCGCAGCGGGCTGGTGATCGCCGGCGTGCTGGCGCTCAACGTACTGGGCAGCCTGCTGTTGATGTACCTGCTGGGCATCGAGTTGCAGCGCATCAGCCTCGGCGCTCTGATCATCTCCCTGTGCATGCTGGTGGACAACGCCATTGTCGTGGTCGAGGGCGTGCTGGTCGGTCGCCTGCGCGGCCAGGGCATCGATGCCGCGATCCGCCATATCGTCCGCCTCACCGCCCTGCCCCTGCTGGGCGCCACGGTAATCGCCGTGCTGGCCTTCGCTCCCATCGGCCTGTCCTCGGACTCCACCGGCGAATACTGCCGCTCGCTGTTCGACGTGCTGCTGGTGTCGCTGCTGCTCAGCTGGATCACCGCCATGACCCTGGCGCCGCTGTTCGCCCGCTGGGCCTTCGCGAACATGCCGGTGAAAACTGACAGCGCCGAGCCGCATGCCGGCTGGCTGTACCGCGCCTACCGCGGCCTGCTGGAGGCCTGCCTGCGCCAGCGCGCGCTGACCCTCGGCGTGCTCGCCGTGGCGCTGGCCGCTTCGCTGCTGGGCTTCTCACAGGTGCGGCAGAACTTCTTCCCGCCGGCCAACACGCCGATGTTCTTCGTCGACCTGTGGCTGCCCCAGGGCACCGCCATCGAGCACACCCGCGACCTCGCCGCCGAGATCGACCGGCACATCACCGCCCTGCCGGGTGTGGAGCGCACGGTCACCAGCATCGGCCAGGGCGCGCCGCGCTTCCTCCTCACCTACGGCGCCGAGCGCCAGCATGCCAACTACGCCCAGGTTCTGGTGCGCACCGAGCACCGCGCGCAGATTCCGGGGCTGATCGCCGACCTTCAGCATTACCTCGACGAGCACTACCCACAGGTACAGACGGGCCTCAAGCGCCTGATGTTCGGTCCCTCCAACGGCAGCGCCATCGAAGTGCGCCTCACTGGTCCCGACCCGCAGGAGCTGCGCCGCCTCGGCGCACAGGTGGGCGACATCCTCGCCGCCGACCCGGTGGCTACCGGCGTCAGCCACGACTGGCAGGCCCGTGCACTGCTGGTCCGCCCGCAGTTCAACGAGGCTCGTGGGCGTGAGCTGGGCATCGACAAGCGCGACCTCGACAGCCTGCTGCGCATGAGCTTCAGCGGCCTGACCGTGGGCATCTACCGCGATGGCACCCAGCAGATGCCCATCGTCGTGCGTGAGCGCGATGTGGACGCTGGGCAGATCAACGACCTGATGCTGTGGAGCCCGGTGAGCCAGCGCTACCTGCCCATCGAGCAGGTGGTCGGCGGTTTCGACAGCGTCTGGGAAGACCCGCTGATCCTGCGCGAGGACCGCAAGCGCACGCTGACGGTGATGGCCGATGTCGCCCCGCAGAGCGGCGAGACCTCTTCGCAACTGCTCGGCCGGGTGCGCCCGCAGATCGACGCCCTGCCCCTGCCGCCGGGCTACGAACTGGCCTGGGGCGGTGATGTGGAAAGCTCCAGCGACGCCCGCAATGGCGTACTGGGCAGCCTGCCCATGGCCTTCCTGGCAATGTTCATCATCACCGTGCTGATGTTCTCCTCGCCGCGCAAGGCGCTGCTGATCTGGCTGACCGTGCCGCTGGCGATGATCGGCGTGACGCTGGGCTTCCTGCTCACCGGTATCCCGTTCGGTTTCATGGCCCTGCTGGGACTGCTGAGCCTGTCCGGCATGCTGGTGCGCAACGGCATCGTCCTGCTCGAAGAGGTCGACAACCTCGTCGCCAGCGGCCAGCCGCCGCGCGAGGCGCTGGTGAACGCGGCCTGCGCACGCCTGCGGCCTATCTGCCTGACGGCGCTGACCACCATCCTCGGCCTGGCGCCCCTCCTGCTGGACGCCTTCTTCCAGAGCATGTCGGTGGTGATCATGTTCGGCCTGGGCTTCGCCACGCTGCTGACGCTGATCGTGCTGCCGGTGCTGTATGCCAGCGCCTACCGGATCGGCGGCTCGCGGGTGGCCGCCAGCTGATTTGGCAAGATCCGTGGGGTGACTGACGTTGCCGCCAGAGGCGGTCACCGCCACACTCGTCGCATCCACTGAACGAGTCTTGCCATGGAATCGCCGCGCCGCATCGCCTGCCTGCTCTACCCCGAGGTCATGAGCCTGGACATCACCGGGCCGCTGCAGGTGTTCGCCTCCGCCAACGTCGAGCGCCAGCGCCGGGGCCTGGCGCCGCTCTACGAGCTGCTGGTACTGGGCGAACAGGCCGGGCCGGTGGCGACCTCGGCCGGCATCCGCATCTGCGCCGACCAGGCGTGGCGGGACGTCGACCCCTCGAGCCTGGATACCCTGCTGGTGCCCGGCGGGCTGGGCGTGCCGGCACAATGCGGGAACAGCGAGCTGCTACACTGGCTGGCCGCTGCCGAACCCCAGCTGCGCCGGCTCGGCTCGGTGTGTTCCGGTGCGCTGATCCTCGCCGCCGCTGGCGTATTGAATGGCCGCCCGGCCACCACGCACTGGGCGGATGTCGACGAACTGTGCGCCAGCTTCCCCGACGTACGGGTCCAGGGCGACCGCCTGCACACCTACGACCCGCAGCGCCGCGACGGCGACGACCACGTCTTCACCTCGGCGGGCGTCACCGCCGGCATCGATCTCGCCCTGGCGCTGGTGGAAGCCGACCTCGGCCGCGCACTGGCGTTGGCCGTCGCACGGCGACTGGTGATGTTTCTCAAGCGTCCCGGCGGGCAGGCGCAGTTCAGCCACTGGCTGACCCCGGAGCCGACCCGCACGCCGCGCCTGGCCGCGCTGCTGGAGTGGATTCCGGCCCACCTGGGCAACGACCTGTCGCTGGACGCCCTGGCCGAGCAGGCCTGCATGAGCCCACGCACACTCTCGCGGGTGTTCATCAACGAGCTGGGCATGGGCCCCGGCCGCTACGTCGAGCGGGTACGCCTGGAAGCGGCGCGCGCGCTGCTGCAGGACGCCCAGGCGTCGATCAGCACGGTGTCGCGCCTGTGCGGCTTCGGCCATCCGGAAAACCTGCGCCGCACTTTCCACAAGCACCTGGCGATCAGCCCCCAGGAGTACGCCGAGCGCTTCGGCCAGCTGCACTGACAACGACCACCACCCAAGGACCTTGCCATGCTCGAACTCCGCCCCGGCTGCGAATGCTGCGACCGCGACCTGCCCGGCGACAGCGCCGACGCCCTCATCTGCAGCTTCGAGTGCACCTTCTGCCGCGACTGCGCCGAACAGGTGCTGCATGGCAAGTGCCCGAACTGCGGCGGCGAGCTGGTGCCGCGCCCGCGCCGCCCCCTGGATAAGCTGGCGACCAGCCCGGCCTCGACCCAGCGGGTGCTCGAACCCGCCGGCTGCCAGGGCTGAGGACGGACCATGCTGCTGCGCACCCCGGCAATCCGTCTGCTGTTCACCAGCCAGGCGCTGTACTGGTCCTGCTCGCTGATCGGCATCACCCTCACCTCGCTGGTCGGTGCCCAGCTCACACCAGTCAACAGCCTGGCGACGCTGCCACTGGCGATCCTGGTGCTGGGCAACCTGCTGGCGGTGCAGCCGCTGTCACTGTTCATGCAGCGCCATGGACGCCGGCGCGGCCTGTTGCTTGGTGCGGCCGGCGGCGTCCTGGGCGGACTGCTCTGTGCGCTGGGTGTGTGGCTGGCCGACTTCCTGCTGTTCTGCCTCGGTGCCCTGCCCATCGGCGCCTACCAGGCGTCGGCGATGTACTACCGCTTTGCGGCGCTGGAAGCAGTCGATGAG
This sequence comes from Pseudomonas sp. BB438, assembly GCF_057180225.1. Classification (NCBI taxonomy): domain Bacteria; kingdom Pseudomonadati; phylum Pseudomonadota; class Gammaproteobacteria; order Pseudomonadales; family Pseudomonadaceae; genus Pseudomonas; species Pseudomonas sp. BB438. The sequence continues at coordinate 2,413,463 of NZ_CM170001.1, read as the reverse complement.
ACCCACAAGGGCCGTGCCACCGCCTACGTGATTGGCGGCGGCGTGCTCGCCGCGCTGCTCGCGCCGAGCCTCGCGCTGTGGTCACGCAACGCCCTGCCCGCACCGTTCGTGGGTTCCTACCTGGCGATTGCCGCGCTGGCGCTGGTCGCCATCGCAGTACTCAGCCGCTTGCCGGAGGGTGCTGCGCCCGCGCCGGCCACCGGCGGCTGGAAGGTGATGCGCGAGTTGCTGGCACGTCCGGCGATCCGCGCCGCCATGGCCTGCACCGCGGCCGGACACGGGCTGATGATCCTCATCATGAACGCCACGCCGCTGGCCATGAGCTTCTGCGGGCTGCCGCTGGAGCGTTCGGTCAGCGTGATCCAGTGGCACGTGCTGGGCATGTTCCTCCCCGCCTTCGTCGCCGGCCCGTTGGTGGATCGCCTCGGCGGACGCCGCGTGGCCTGGGTCGGCATGGCACTGCTGGCGGTGAGCGCGGCGGTGGCCCTGAGCGGGCAGTCGGTGGCGCAGTTCCTGGTCAGCTCGCTGCTGCTGGGCATGGGCTGGAACCTGATGCTGGTGGCCGGCACCACGCTGCTCGCCTTCGGCCACACCGCGCAGGAACGCGGGCATGCGCAGGGGCTGATGGAGCTGGGCAACGGTAGCCTGGCGGCGCTGATGTCCTTCAGTTCCGGCGCGCTGATCACCAGCGTCGGCTGGAGCGCGGTGAACCTGCTGGTCTGGCCGGTGTTGCTGGTGGCCCTGGTGATGGTCTGGTCGGGACGGCGGGAGTTGGCAGTTACACCGTGAAAGCGCCTTGCAGGCGCTGTTCGCGGGCATGGCCCGCCTACAGGGAGACCCGTACGAAGGGCGCATGACCAGGAATGGGTTATCGCCCTACGTTTCCGAGCAAACTCGGCCCGGCCCACCCAAACGAAAAAGGCGACCCGAAGGTCGCCTTTTCGCTGCCCAATCGCCCGACTCAGTAGTAGGCGTTCTCGCGGTTGCTGTGGTCGGTGACGTCACGCACGCCTTTGAGCTCCGGGATGCGCTCGATCAGGGTTTTCTCGACACCGTCCTTCAGGGTCATCTCGACTGCGCCGCAGCCCTGGCAACCACCGCCGAAACGCAGCACGGCGATGTTGTCCTCGACCACGTCCACCAGGCTCACCTGGCCGCCGTGGCTGGCCAGCCCCGGGTTGATCTCGGTCTGCAGATAGTAGTTGATGCGCTCGGTGAGCGGGCTGTCTTCGTTGACCATCGGCACCTTGGCGTTGGGCGCCTTGATGGTCAGCTGGCCGCCCATGCGGTCGGTGGCGTAATCGACCACGGCGTCTTCCAGAAACGGTTCGCTGATGGCATCGATGTAGGCGGTGAAGTCTTTCAGGCCGACCGGGGTGTCTTCCGGCTTCTGCTCGCCCGGCTTGCAGTAGGCGATGCAGGTTTCGGCGTACGTGGTGCCCGGCTGGGTGATGAAGATGCGAATGCCGATGCCGGGGGTGTCCTGCTTGGACAGCAGCTCGGCCAGGTAATCCTGTGCGGCTTCGGTGATGGTGATAGCGCTCATGGCAACTCCTCGCAAACGTGGCGCCAGTTTACGCCATTCGGGGGTATGGGATAAAGCCCTACCGTTTTAGTAGGAATAATTCGCAGCTGGATGGACGGCAGGTCACTCCCTGCAGGAGCGGGCATGGCCCGTTCCTACAAAGAGCGTACCGGTCAGAGGTTCTCGTAGCGGTTCATGTCCAGCACGCCCGCCTCCACCGGCTCGGTTTCGCGCAGGTAGGCGTCGAGGTCGTGGAAGTAGAACCAGAATTGCGGATGGCTGCGGCGGATGCCCCAGCGGTCGGCGACCTTTTCGAAGTCCGTGGCGCTCTTTACCTGCTCCAGCGCCGTGACGAAATCGCCCGCCTCGGCGGCCTTCAGGTTGAACATGAAGTTCGGGTAGCTGGAGAGCACACCGGGGTAGATGGTCAAGGTGTCCAGCCCCGGCTGGTAGCGCAGCGACTCACCCGTCATGAAGGCGACGTTGCTGTGGGCGCGGTTGCGCAACACGGTGTAGATCTCGCGCTGGCCGTCCGCCAGCTCCACCCGCAGGATGGTCGCTTCGGGGAACTGATCGATCACCGGCAACCCGGCAGCCGGGCGGCTGACCAGGCGGCTGAAGGCCTGCTCGGCATCCTGCAGGGGTGCCGCCACGGTGTTGCGGTAGCAGGCGCCGTTCTCGCACAGGTTGATCGGGTCGGGCCGCGCATTGAGCGCCACGTAGTGCTTGAGCAACTGCTTGGCAAAGGCCAGCTTGGCACCCTTCTCCGGCAGGAACAGCCCGGTGGGCGCGTCGCTGTCGGAGTTGTAGTAGTCGGCCCACATCTTCAGCTTGCCGCTGCTCTGGTACCAGTCGTCGAGCAGGTTCTTGCGCGCGCCGACGGGCATCAGGCGGAGGAAGTTCTGCTCGGCGCCGTTGCGGATCAGGTCGAAGTACAGCCGCGTCTGCGCCTGGTGGGCGACGTTGCCGAACACGTCGAAGTTCACCACCAGCCCGTAGTAGGTGCGCTCCAGCAGAGGGTAGTCCATCCACCAGATGGTCTGCGGCACGCCGCCGATCAGGCCCTTGCGCACCGAGGCGCTGTCGTACTGGCGGAAGATGCTCAGCACCGCGTTGTCGTTGCCGGCCCAGATGTCGGCCCAGGTCGGCGCCGGCGCATCGTCATAGACGTCCTGGCGCAGCTCTTCGTATTTGTTGCGCTTGTCGCGGTAGGAGCGCCACTGGGACAGCATCGCGCCCACGTCGTCGATCTGCCCCGGCAGCGCCAGCAACGGAGAGGCGCGGCGCTGGAATGTCGGGTCGGTGACGTACAGGTCGTGGTCCGGGTCCTGGAACACTGCCCAGAAGTTGTCGCGGATCACGTCGGTGGCGATCTGCCCGCGACACACCGGCCCGCGGATGAAGGTGCGGACGAAGTACTCGGCGTTGTCGAGCATGAACTGGTAGCGCGCCCGCGCCGGGATCGCCTCGAAGGTCACGAAGGGATTGGCGCGGTGCTGCAGGCCGTAGCCCGGTACCTTATCGGTGTTCCAGGCAGTGCCGTAGAACAGCTCCTGGTTACGCTTGAGGCGGGCCTCGTTGAGCGGATAGGTGATGTGCGTCTTGTGCACGATCACGCCCTGGATGGGCCACAAGCGGTAATAGAAGGTATTGCCCGGGTCGTCGTTGGGCCGGCGCGTGGCGATGGGGTCAATGGGCTGGCCGCTGGGTGTGCGCGAACGCACCAACTGGAAGAAATGCCCTGGCTCGCCACGCTCGGTGAAGTACAGGTGGGCAAGGAACAGGTGCTCGTAGATCCAGCGTGACACCAGGCTCTGGCGCGCCCCGGGCTGGTTGAGGAAGCCTTCCCAGTCAGCGATCTGCGCCGCCTCGCCGCTGCCCGGCTGCCAGACCGCTTCGTCCACCGGCGCGCCCTGGGCCAGCCAGGTCTGGATGGTCTTCAATTGCTTGTCGGTCAGCCCGGTGACGGCGAACGGCATGCCGCTGCGCGGGTTCTTCGCCACGAAGTCGTCGATGCTGTCCGGCGTCGGGCACTGGTTGGTGCGGTTGATCGACAGGTCCAGCCCGTCGGGAATCTTCGCGTTGGGCACCAGCGGATGCGCGTGGCCCAGGTCGATCATCCGTGCCATCAAGGCCGCCTGGCTGTCGCGACCGTCGAGCACCGACCAGAAGTCCTTGCGCCGCCAGGCGTCGGCGCCGTGAGCGTCGAGGAACAGCCGGGTCGGGTCCTGCGCCGTCGAACGCGCGCCATCGTAGACCGGCAACTTGTTCGCCCCGCGCTGCGCGCCTTCGGCAGCGGTCAGGTTGAGCTGGCACGGCGAGTCGTAGCAGGCGTGGCACGCTACGCATTTCTCGGTGAAGATCGGCTGGATGTCCTTGGTGTAGGACATCGACTCGGCACGCAGGCACGCGCTGACCAGCAGCAGGGTCAGCAGCGCAAGTATCCGGGGGAGCATGGGGGCGTTCCTTGATCAATAACACCGCGAAGTCTATCAACTCGCGGGCTCGCCGGCTGCGCGCCTTTCGGCTAGCCGGCGTCCCGGACCATCGCCGACAACTCGTGGCGCAGCAGCAGCGGCAACTCGTCAACCTCGAACTGGCCAGCGAACAGGGGCACGGCGAACCCGTAGCCGTCGTCATTGCGCTTGAGCACAAAGGCCAGTTGCAGGCGCGCGAGGGACTCCTTGAGCGCCACCGCATCGGTGTGCTCGCCGAACAGTTCGATCAGCCCGGCCAGGCTGATGCTGCCGTGCTGCGCGGTGTGGTAGACGAGGATGCGGTCCAGGCGGCAGGCCGCTTCGTCCTGGCTCAGACGGCCCCAGCCGGCCAGCGCATCCTGCACCGCCTGAGACGCCAGTGCGCCCTTCAGCTGCAGGCGCTCGATCACCCGCGCGCCGGGCGGCAGCGCCTCGAGACACTCCTGGCAGAGGATCGCCACCAGGTTGGCGCGCTGGCCACTGGCGTCCACCAGGTCTTCGAGCAGGGTGTCGCTGGCGAACCCCAGGCGCAGGCTGGCCAGCGGCACGCTGGCGAGTTCCCGGCAAGCCTGGCGCTCCAGGGCGCCGATAGTCAGTACTTCGCCGAAGTTGCGCAGGGGCGACTGGTAATCGAGCACGGCGGTGGCATACAGGTCCCAGAAACCGGCGAGCATGAACCAGCAACGGCCCTCCTCGCTCAGCGCCCGCAAGGTGGACAGCTGCGGATAGCCGTTGGCGGCTTCGTCACGGAAGAACAGGTCGGCCTCGTCGATCAGGAGGAACAAGCGTTTGCCGGCGTGCTGCGTGGCGATGTGCTCGACGATGCGGTCCAGCGAACGGTCCGCCGGCAGGCCGAACTGCAGCGCCAGGCGTGGCGCGAGACGGTGGTCACGCAGCGAGACGTAATGGCAGACCATCTGCGGATGATCCTCCAGACGCCGCTGTACGGCCTTGAGCAGGCTGCTCTTGCCCAGTTGGCGGCCGCCGACCACCAGGTAGTTGGCCGGCTCGCGACCCAGCACCCGCGCCAGCAACTGGTCGCGACCGAAGAACGAGCTGGCACGCACCACGCCGCCACGGGTCTGGTACGGCGAGATGCGCGTCAGCCGCAGCTGAGTGGCGAGTAGCCGCAGCAGCAGTTCGCCGGCATCGCCGCCCAGCAGCCAGCGCGTCTGTTCGCGAGAGTCGACGGCGACGCAGAGGTTGGCGGTGTCGGCGCAGTACTTGAGCAACTGCGGCTGCCCCGTCTTCGCCAGCACCAGCATCACATCGCTCCCGGCATTGACGGTGCGCAGGTGCTGCATGATCTGCCCGTCGTGCTCGTCAGGCGCAGGTACATAGACCAGGCAGCGGTCCAGCGACACCGGAACGCCGTCGGGCAGTTTCCATTCGAAGACGCGACCGGGAAGCGACCAGCCCCAGCTGACCTGGCAACTCGCCCCCAGCGCCAGGGCGAGGGCCTGGGCACGCTGTTCGGCTTCGGCGCAGGAGTAGCCCAGCGCCTGCTGCCAACTGACCGCATCGACGCCGGCAGCACGCAGGGTTGCCTGGCGGCGGCCCAACAGGCCGAGCAGCCGATCCAGCTTGCGCAGGTCGGCGGGGTCGGTGTCCAGCAGCCGCTGCGGGCGCAGTTGCACCGGCCCCAGCAACGGGTGGCGGAACACCAGGAGCAGGCCGGCGATGACGAACAACAGCACGCAGATGATCACCAACCAGCGCAGGCTTTCCACCAACGGGTTTTCCGCCGGCGCAGCGTCTTCCCGAACCAGGCAACTGGTCAGCAGGTAGCGCTCGGGAATGGGCGGCGTGCCGGGGCGGCAGCTCCACTCGCTGCTGCCTGGAGGCATGTCGACTATCACCTGCTTGCCGGCAAGCACGCCCAGTTCGGCGCGGTCCTCGATAGTCATCACCAGACGCTGCGGCTGCGGCGAGACGACGCTCAGGATCGGGTCGCGGAACGCCGGCGCGTGGGCCTGGATATCGTCGGGCCAGCGTCCCTCGATCTGCTGCGCCTGCATCATCGCCGTGCGCCAGCTGGTCATCTCGCCGAAGAACTGCTCGAAGGCCTCGTTGCCCAGCGCCGCCTCGCGGGTGAAGGGGTTGAGCCGTGGCGCCAGCACGGCGCTGAACAGCAGGAAGGTGGCGAGGGCGATGAACAGCAGGCGCTTGACCCGCACCGCACCCCTTTGCCGACTCAGGCCTCGACCCATGCGTCCAGCACCTGCCGGCCAGTCTGCCGGATGATCTCGCAGCGCCACGCCAGGCGCGCCGCGTCGCCCTGGCCGCGGACCGTGATCAGGTTATTCCAGAACAACCGGCGCAGTTCGCCATCGCCCAGATAGGGACTGGCGCGGCCCAGGTCGGCGGCGTCCAGGCGCTGACGCAGGCGCTCGCGTGAACTGTCGGTTTCCACCAGCGGCAAGAAGGCTTGCCAGAGGCGCGCGCTGCGAGACAGCAGCTCATGGAGCGCGCGGCGCGACTCACTCGTGAGGCCGTCATGCTGGACCAGCCACTCCAGCCCCTCTTCCGCCAGCGCCGGGTGGCCACCGCAGCTTTCCAGCAGCTCACCCAGCATGGCCTGGTCGAAACGCTGTTCCGGCCAGCGGCGCTGGGCCAGCAGCGTCAGGTCGGCCAGTGTCAGCTCGGACCAGTGGCTGACCTGGGCAATGTTCAGCAGCGAGAGGTCGCCGCTACGGTATTTCAGGTCAGCCAGCCCTTCTCCGCCGCACAACAGCAGGTGCAGGCGGCCACTGTGCATCTCGCTCAGGCTGCGCAGGATACCGGCGAGCATCTCGCGCAGCGCCGGTGTGCCCTGCTCGAAACGACTGACCAGGCAGAACAGTCGCTCGCCGGCCAGCAGACGCCGCTCCAGCGCGGCCTCGAACTCGTAGTCCGAGGAAACATCAGGGAAACCGCATTGGCGACCGATGGCAGCAAAGTAGTCGCCACTGGCAGTACTGGCGCTATACGGCGGCTGGATGTGCAGCACCGACTGCTCGCCATAGAGCGCACGGGCACGGCCCAGCAATTCCTGGCGGAACGGTGGCTGCCCCCAGTGCGCCTGCGACAGCAGCAGGACGATGGGGTACGGCGTGAGCCGCCGCAACTGCTCGAACAGCGATTCGATGTAGGGCGCGAAGGGCACGCCGCCGGCAGTCTCGGCCTGCAGCGGGAACTCCTGTTCGAAACCGGCGGCGCTGAACAGGCGGTTGGTCTCCAGTTCGGTCAGGCGCAGGTAGCGGGCACAGGCGATCAGCTTGTCGCGGGATTTCGGGTTGGGCAGCGACAGGCCGTTGCGCCAGTTGTTCACCGCTTCGCGGCTCAGGCCGATTTCCGTCGCCACGCCCGAGGCACTGGCGCGAATCCGGCGCATGTAGAGCGTCAGCAGTTGCGAGAAAGCATCCGTGTCCAAGGTCGCCAATCCATAGCTTGCGTGGGGCGGCCAGCTGCGCCGCACGCTCCATCCCCGCCGGTCCCGCGATGCTGCCGGCTTCATGATCGGGCGGGCGTCCACAGCGCGCCGCCGACGGCGAGCAGGCAGATAGCCACCACCCCTCGCCGCGCGCCAGCATACGCACGGCAGGGTTTTGCGCCTAGATGGGTGCGACAGCGTTTCGCTTTTGGCTGAGACCGATGTCGCATTTCCCAACGTCGGACTGGCGGGCCGCATACTGGCGCGTCAGTCCGCGCCGTCGGCTGCCTCAGGCCCTTCACGCTTCTCGGTCAGGTCGCTGTACTCGACCCAGCCATAGAGCAACGGCAGGACGATGGCGAGCACCACACCCAGGCCCAGCCACATCCAGAAGCCCTTGAAAAACACCAGCGCCAGCACGGTCAGGATCACCGCGTGCAACAGGCCCTTGGCCATCTGCCAGAGCACCAGCCCGGTCTTGATCACCCCGCCCGGACCGACACCGGTCTGACGCGCGACCTTGGCGAGTTCGGTGATTCCCTCCACCAACGCCCTGGCCTTCTCCTCCTGCTCGCGCGCTTCCTCGATCAGCGTGCGTAGCGGCACCGGCCGACTGACGCAGACGCTGGTGTCCTCCTCCCCTTCCCCGCGGCGAACATCCAGTTGGGTAACCACGATGGGCTCGATGAAGGGTTCGCGGTGGTACAGGTCCGAACGATTCACCAGCTTGCCATCGAGGAAGTGGTGGCGCTGGGTCTCGCCGACCTGATCGTGGAAGACCTCGATCACTGCAGCGCGCAAGCCGTGTTCGAACAGACTCTCCAGGAGGTGCAACGGCAGGTTGGCACGCACCGAGGTGTCGAAGTCCAGGCGGATGTACTCGGGCTGCGCGCTGAACTGCTGGTTGAACCACTCGTCCCGCCAGATTCCCGAGAGGTCGACGCCCAGGCGCTGCTGGTACGCGAGGGACTTGTCCTCGTCGCCACGCATGAGGTTGACCACTGAAAGCACGCACAGCTCGTGCGGACCCTGCTCCTTGAAGAACAGCATCAGCGTGTTGGCGTTCTGCGACATGGGGCATCTCCTTGCGACATGAATTCCTGGGGCGGGCGAGCAGAGAAGAAACTTCTTCATCGGTGCCGCGTTGTGCCGTGGATTCTCCCAGCACGCCCACGCGGAGGCAGTTCCGGACTTGTCAGGTCCGGTTGGGGTGCGGTTGACAGGACGTCAAGTCGCGCACCCCATCAACATGAGCAGAATTCATGGAAAACCGCGGACCACCGGAAAGCCGTGCAGCTTTGCTATCATCAGCGACCTTTCGTCACGCCCTTTTCCGAGACTTCCAATGATCGACCGTGCCGCACGCCTGCAAGCCCTCCAGCAAGCCCTCAAGGAGCGCATCCTGATCCTCGACGGCGGCATGGGCACCATGATCCAGAGCTACAAGCTGCAGGAAGAGGATTACCGTGGCGCGCGCTTCGCCGACTGGCCAAGCGACGTGAAGGGCAACAACGACCTGCTGCTGCTCAGCCGCCCCGACGTCATCCAGGCCATCGAGAAGGCCTACCTGGACGCTGGCGCGGATATCCTCGAGACCAACACCTTCAACGCCACCCGCGTGTCCCAGGCCGACTACGACATGCAGGAACTGGCCTACGAGATGAACGTCGAGGGCGCGCGACTGGCCCGTGAAGTGGCGGACGCCAAGACCGCGGAGACCCCGGACCGCCCGCGCTTCGTCGCCGGCGTCCTCGGCCCGACCAGCCGCACCTGCTCGATCTCCCCGGACGTCAACGACCCCGGCTTCCGCAACGTCACCTTCGACGAGCTGGTGGAGAACTACAGCGAATCCACCCGCGGCCTGATCGAGGGCGGCGCGGACCTGATCCTGATCGAGACCATCTTCGACACCCTCAACGCCAAGGCCGCGATCTTCGCCGTGCAGGGCGTCTACGAAGAGCTGGGCATCGAGCTGCCGATCATGATCTCCGGCACCATCACCGATGCCTCCGGCCGCACCCTGTCAGGCCAGACCACCGAGGCCTTCTGGAACTCGGTGCGCCATGCCAACCCGATCTCCGTCGGCCTGAACTGCGCCCTAGGCGCCAAGGAACTGCGCCCCTACCTGGAAGAGCTGGCGAACAAGGCCGAGACCCACGTCTCCGCGCACCCCAACGCCGGCCTGCCGAACGCCTTCGGCGAATACGACGAGACCCCGGCGGAAATGGCGGTGGTCGTGGAAGAATTCGCCGCGTCGGGCTTCCTCAACATCATTGGCGGTTGCTGCGGTACCACGCCGGGGCACATCGAAGCCATCGCCAGGGCCGTGGCCAAGTACGCGCCACGCGCGATCCCAGAAATTCCCCGCGCCTGCCGCCTGTCCGGCCTCGAGCCCTTCACCATCGACCGCAACTCGCTGTTCGTGAACGTCGGTGAGCGCACCAACATCACCGGTTCGGCCAAGTTTGCCCGGCTGATCCGCGAGGAGAACTACGCCGAAGCGCTGGAAGTAGCGCAACAGCAGGTGGAAGCCGGCGCCCAGGTGATCGACATCAACATGGACGAAGGCATGCTGGATTCGAAGGCAGCCATGGTCCGGTTCCTCAACCTGATCGCCTCCGAGCCGGACATCTCCCGCGTGCCGATCATGATCGACTCCTCCAAGTGGGACGTGATCGAAGCCGGCCTGAAATGCATTCAGGGCAAGGGCATCGTCAACTCCATCTCCATGAAGGAAGGCGTCGAGCAATTCAAGCACCACGCCCGCCTGTGCAAGCGCTACGGCGCCGCCGTGGTGGTGATGGCCTTCGACGAAGCCGGCCAGGCCGACACCCAGGCACGCAAGGAAGAAATCTGCCAGCGCTCCTACGACATCCTGGTCAACGAAGTGGGCTTCCCGCCGGAAGACATCATCTTCGACCCGAACATCTTCGCGGTCGCCACCGGCATCGAGGAACACAACAACTACGCGGTCGACTTCATCGAGGCCTGCGCGTACATCCGCGACAACCTCCCCTACGCCCTGACCTCCGGCGGCGTCTCCAACGTGTCCTTCTCGTTCCGCGGCAACAACCCGGTGCGCGAGGCGATCCACTCGGTGTTCCTCTACTACGCCATCCAGAACGGCCTGACCATGGGCATCGTCAACGCCGGCCAGTTGGAGATCTACGACGAGATCCCGCAGGAGCTGCGCGACAAGGTCGAGGACGTGGTGCTCAACCGCAACCCTGATGCCACCGAGGCGCTGCTGGCCATCGCCGACAACTACAAGGGCGGCGGCGCGGTCAAGGAAGTGGAAGACGAAGAGTGGCGCAGCCACAGCGTCGAGAAGCGCCTGGAGCACGCACTGGTCAAGGGCATCACTACCTTTATCGTCGAGGACACCGAGGAGTGCCGGCAGAAATGCGCGCGCCCCATCGAGGTCATCGAAGGCCCGCTGATGAATGGCATGAACGTGGTCGGCGACCTGTTCGGCGCCGGCAAGATGTTCCTCCCGCAGGTGGTGAAGTCCGCCCGCGTGATGAAGCAGGCGGTGGCCCACCTGATCCCCTTCATCGAGGCGGAAAAAGGCGACAAGCCCGAGGCCAAGGGCAAGATCCTCATGGCCACGGTGAAGGGCGACGTGCACGACATCGGCAAGAACATCGTCGGCGTGGTGCTGGGCTGCAACGGCTACGACATCGTCGACCTGGGCGTGATGGTCCCGGCCGAGAAGATCCTGCAGACCGCCCGCGAGCAGAAGTGCGACATCATCGGCCTGTCCGGCCTGATCACCCCGTCGCTGGACGAGATGGTCCACGTCGCCAAGGAAATGCAGCGGCAGAACTTCAGCCTGCCGTTGCTGATTGGCGGCGCCACCACTTCCAAGGCGCACACTGCGGTCAAGATCGACCCGCAGTACAGCAACGACGCGGTGGTCTACGTCACGGACGCTTCCCGCGCGGTGGGTGTGGCCACCACCCTGCTGTCCAAGGAAATGAAGTCCGAGTACACCCGCAAGCTGCGCGAAGAGTATGCGGAAGTCCGCGAGCGCACCGCCAACCGCAGCGCGCGTACCGAACGCCTGAGCTACGAACAGGCCATCGCCGCCAAGCCGACGTTCGACTGGGCCGGCTACCAGCCACCGGTACCGAGCTTCACCGGCGTAAAAGTCCTCGATGATATCGACCTCAACGTGCTCGCCGAGTACATCGACTGGACGCCCTTCTTCATCTCCTGGGACCTGGCCGGCAAGTACCCGCGCATCCTTACCGACGAAGTCGTGGGCGAAGCCGCGACCAGCCTGTTCAACGACGCCCAGGCGATGCTGAAGAAGCTTATCGACGAGAAGCTCATTCGCGCCAAGGCGGTCTTTGGCTTCTGGCCGGCCAACCAGGTGCACCACGACGACCTGGAAGTCTATGGCGACGACGGCCACAAGCTGGCCACCCTGCACCACCTGCGCCAGCAGACCATCAAGCCCGACGGCAAGCCGAACTTCAGCCTGGCCGACTTCGTCGCGCCGAAAGACAGCGGTGTGAAGGACTACGTCGGCGGCTTCATCACCACCGCCGGCATCGGCGCCGAGGAAGTGGCCAAGGCCTACGAAGCCAAGGGCGACGACTACAACGCGATCATGGTCAAGGCCCTCGCCGACCGCCTCGCCGAAGCCTGTGCCGAATGGCTGCACGAGCGCGTGCGCAAGGAGTACTGGGGCTACCAGCCCGAGGAGCACCTGGACAACGAGGCGCTGATCAAGGAGCAGTACGTCGGCATCCGCCCGGCGCCGGGCTACCCGGCCTGCCCGGATCACACCGAGAAAGGCACGCTGTTCAAGCTGCTTGACCCGAAAGGCCTGTCCGGCGTGACCTTGACCGAACACTACGCCATGTTCCCGGCCGCCGCCGTCAGTGGCTGGTACTTCGCCCACCCGCAGGCGCAGTACTTCGCCGTGGGCAAGGTCGACAAGGACCAGATCGAACGCTACAGCGCACGCAAGGACCAGGAAATCGCCACCAGCGAGCGCTGGCTGTCGCCGAACCTGGGGTACGACAACTAAGCCCCCACCTGGCCGCGTGGCGCTGTTCCACGCGGCCCGTCCAGGGCTGTCGAAAACCGGCGCTGCACTCCTCGCGCAGATACGGGATAATCCCGCCACCCCGCGCGCAATCCGCTCGGGACACCACGGATTGAAGCCCGGCCACTCGCCGGTTTTCCCCTGACGAGAGAAACACAGATGAAATACCTCACCCCCGAACAGATGGCCAAACCGCGCAAGCGCCGCCTGCTGAAGAAACTGCGCCTGGGCGAGTTCCAGGAATTCGGCTTCAGCCTGGAAGTGAACTACACCGGCAATCTGGACGACGTGCTCGATCAGTGGATCGCCTTCGTCGAGTCCGAGGGCTGGGTCTTCGTCGGCGGCGCCACCGAAGACGGCGAGTTCACCGGCTACCTGTGCCTGAACGCCGTCGGCAGCCTCACCGAAGCCGACCGCGAAACCACCCGCCTGTGGCTGGAAAAGCAATCCTGGGCCAAGTCCTTCGAGCTGGGCGAACTGAGCGACTGCTGGCACGGCCTGTTCGAGTAAGACGCAGTGAAAGGCGGCCATCCCAGCCGCCTTTCCGATTCGTCCTATCCCCTGATACCGACTTGGCCGACATCGTTCAGCACTCGAAACCAACGCTGGAAGCTGTCATGCGCCACCTCCTGCTTTTCTTGCTCCTGGCCTGCGCCCTCATGGGCTGCGGCACGTTCATCACTCGCGTCGAAGATCACGGCTGGACCCACGACACCTACTACAAAGGCGTGCAGGCGGACGCCAAACTGCTCACGGGAGACATCAGCACCGGCTATGCGCCGATCACGCTGTTCTGCTGGATGAGCATCGTCTGCCCGATGGTCACGGTGGTTTCCATGCCGGTGGACGCCGTCATCGACACCGTGGCGCTGCCCTTCGACCATCCCTGACGGAGACGGCTGGCTCGCCTACCAGCGTCCGTTCGCCACGATTGCCAGCAAGGCTTACCTCTGCGACCCTGCCCCGGTCCGAAACAAGGAGCGGGTTGCATGGAACACATCGCCATCATCGGCAGCGGATTCTGCGGCACGGCACTGGCCATCCAGTTGCTGCGCAATGCCAGGGGGCCGCTGCGTCTCAGTCTGATCAACCGCTCCGGGCGTCTGGCCCGTGGACTGGCCTACGGCACCCGCTCGGCCAGCCATATCCTCAACGTCCCGGCTGAGCGCATGAGTCTTTTCCCCGACCAACCCTCGGACTTTCTCGAATTTGCCCGCCAGCGGAGGCCCGACGCAAAACCGGGCGACTTCCTTCCCCGCCGTTTCTACGGCGACTACTTGCAGGACCGCCTCGGCCACGCAATCGCCGAAGCCTCGCCCGGCGTTCGTTTCAGCAGCCTGTGCCAGCAGGTGCTGGAGATGAGCGACAAGGGCGATCACCTGGGGCTGCTGCTCGACGACGGGCAGACGCTCGAAAGCGAGAAGGTGGTCATTGCCACCGGCAACTTCGCTCCGGCGACACCCGCCCCCCTGAAAACCCTGGAGCAGAACCCACGCTATCTGCGCGATCCGTGGACACCTGGCGCCCTCGACGCTATTCCAGGAGATGCCGAGATTCTGCTGCTCGGCGCTGGCCTGACCATGTACGACATGGCGCTGGCGCTGCAGGACCAGGGCCATCGCGGGTTGCTGCTGGCCCTCTCGCGCCGCGCCCTGCTGCCTCAGGCGCATCGCGACAATGCGATCCATCCGCAGTTGCCTGAGCTACCGGAGGCCTTCCTGCGGGACATGGCGCTGAACCAGCGGCTGCGCAGCCTGCGAAGCCTGATCCGCCAGGCTGCCAAGGATGGCCATGACTGGCGCGACGTGATTGCCGCGTTGCGCCCCATCACGCCGCACCTCTGGCAGGCCATGAATGACCGCGAGCGCAGTCGTTTCCTGCGCCATTTGCAGGCCTATTGGGATGTTCATCGCCATCGCGCTGCGCCACCGGTGGCCCAGCGCATCAGCGACCTGCGCGACAGCGGCCAGTTGCGGGTACAGGCAGGCCGGGTTCTGGCGGCCAGTGCGACGGAGAACGGCATCGAGCTGGAAATTCGCCATCGCGGCGCAAAACAGTCGCAACAGGATCGCTTCGACTACCTGATCAACTGCACCGGACCCTGTACCAGCCTGCGCAACGTGAACGAGCCGTTGCTGAGTGGATTGCTGGATCGCGGCACGATCCGCCAGGACAAGCAGGGCCTGGGATTGGACACCGATGGCGAATTCCGTTTGCTCGACAAGAACGGCAAGCCCAATCCAAATCTCTATCTGCTCAGCCCGATGCTGCGCGCCAGCCACTGGGAAGCCACTGCGGTACCGGAGCTACGCAATCACGCGGCGCACCTCGCCGGGTTTCTGCTGTCCTGAAATGAAGCTGGCCCACAAAGGGCCAGCCAGATTTCGTCGATGAGGGCAGACCTCCCCGTCCGCCCTCGCTTGGGGACGGAAATCAGATCGCTACCTGCGCCTCCACCTCCTGCAGCTTGCGGCGGGCCAGAGCGAGGTTGGCTTTCACCTTGTCCAGCACGTAGTACATGAACACGCCTTCGTGCTTCGCCATGGGGCGGATGATGTGGTACTGGCGGCCAAGGGTGATGAGGATGTCCTCGATCACATCGTTGAGCGCCAGGGATTTCATGGTCTTGAGCTTGGCGCGGACCACTTCGGTGTTGCCCGCCGCGGCCAGTTCCAGGTCCACGCCACCGCCTGCCTGCCCGAGCAGCATGCCGCTCTTGGCATCCACCACGGCGGACGCCAGGGCACCATCCAGGTTCAGCAGTTCGTCCAGCGATTGTTGCAGTGCTGCCATAGCGATTACTCCTTGAGTGCGCGTCCTGTTGTAGGGGCCCCGCAGCCGCGCGCGCCGCGAAGCCTTTGTCTCAGCCGGACAGCGACAGATCCGCCAGCCGCGTTGCCGTTCGTTTTGCCTGGTAGAGCACCTGACCGAGCATCTCCTCGCGGTCGGCGACCAGGTTGAGGATCATCGGATGGCTCGGGTGCGGAATGTCGACGATGACGATGTATCCCTCGCTCGCCTCGACGATCACGTTCTGGTGCGGGCCGACTTCGCTTTCCTGGCCGACCATCGCACCGAGGGCAGAGATCGAGCAGGCCATCGCCGCCAGCTTGGACACCTCCACCCCCTTGCCGGCGCGGGAAGCCACTTCGAAGCCGTCGGTGGTGGCGATCACCGCCGCGCTTAGCCGGCCCAGGCTCGCACCGAGCTCCTCCAGCGCCTGTTCGGCGTCGTTGCGCAGTCTTTCCGGCAGGTTCATCAGGGTGTGCTCCATGGTCGGCTCCAATCTGTCGTGAGCGTCCGTCCTCAGGCCGCGGTGCATTCCAGTTGCAGCAGGAGCAGGTCGAGCAACACGCGCACCTGTTCCGCCTCACGCACATCCACTTCGATCACCGGAAAGGTGTACCCGACCTGGGCCAGCGCGGCGGCGTAGTCGTCCAGCCCCGGATAGGGATTGTCCGGCAGCCGGCCCACCCCGACCACGCAGGGCGCCTGTGCGATGCAATCCGCGAAACCGTCGAGGTAGACGCGCAGGTCGCCCAGCGGATCGGGCCGCGAGTTGTCGATCAGGATCACCAGGCCCAGCGCGCCGCGGGAAAGGATTCCCCACATGAAGGCGAAACGCGCCTGTCCGGGAGTGCCGTACAGGCGCAGGCGCTCGTCCGGGCCAAGCACCACTTCGCCGTAGTCCAGGCCGACGGTGGTGCGCGCCTTGTCCAGGCTGGGGTCGTTGTTCTGCACATCGGTGCTGACCGGCTCGATATCGCTGATCGCCGCGATGGCAGTGGTCTTGCCGGCGCCCATGGTGCCGGTGAAAAGGATCTTGTATTCCCTCATCGGCCTGCCTCCACAGCACCACCCAGACCTAGATGACGACGGATGCGCGCCAGCAGTCCGACCGGCGCCGCGGCATGCTGCGCGGGCGCAATCGGCGCGGCCTCAGGGCGCTGGAGCATCTGCTGGGCGGCCATCAGGCGGACGAAACTCTCCGCCACCTGCCGCGGCACGCCGGAACGCTCGCACAGCTCGTCCAGGCTCATGGCCCGAGTACAGAGCAGCGTGGCCAGGCGTACGTAGCGATGGTCGCCGTTGAGCAGGGAAGCTGACGGCCAGTGCTTCAGGCGGACGGCCTCGCTGGGTAGTTCCGCCGGCCGGTGACCGATGGCCCGAGCGGCGCGCTCCAGGCAATCGAAGACTTCGCTGGCGCGCAACGGCCAGTGCACCCAGAACGGCTCGCCCTGGGCGGTGCGCAGTTGCACCCGTGGCTCACCCTCCTCGCCCTCTACCAGCAGGTCGGCAGGGCCATCGACGTAGGCCCAGCGCACCAGTGTGCGGCCGCTGAGCAGACCGACGATGGACTTGAACACCACCTGATCACGTAATGCCATCCGGGCGAACCCGAAGGTGTATTGGACTGGCTGATTCATCGGCGCGCTCCCTTGGGCCAACAAACACCATCAACCTGCACGGGTTGATCAGGAGGCTCACCGGGACATTGGAGGCTGCCGAGCACAGGCTCGCAGAGGGCACGGACGAACGTCCGGCCTGCTTGGCAACCCCGCGGTCATGGCCCTTCCGGGCTGTAGATCGGTGGCTTTGCGTCCCTGGCTTTCGCACAGGTTTGCCCTGGTCAATTGAGTCTCAGCGTAGTACGTCGTCTGCGTTCGCCAAGGCGAAAAAACGTGACATGCCTCACACAAATATCGGAAATATCGCCGGAACAACTTCGCAATATTCGTAGGCATATTCCGGACTAAAAAGGAGCAGGGAACGGCCTGCTCGGCTAGGATTTCCCACAGCGGAGTCCTACCGGCACGGGTCCGCCGGATGTCCAGAACAGGCCGGAGCTCACTGCCCAGAGACGCCATGCTAGAGCGCCAGCGGTTCCAGAACATACTCAGCCTGGGCCTGCCGATCATCGGCGGAATGCTCAGCCAGAGCCTGCTCAATCTGGTGGACGCGGCCATGGTCGGCCACCTTGGTGAAACGTCCCTCGCCGGCGTCGGCATCGGCAGCTACGCCAACTTCGTCGCCATCTCCCTGGTAATGGGCCTTGGCGCCGGTGTGCAGGCGCTGGTCGCCCGCCGGAGGGGTGAAGGTCGCAGCGATGAACTGGCCACGCCACTGAACGCGGGACTGTTGGTGGCGCTCGGGCTGTCGCTACCGATCACGCTGATCTGCCTGCTGTTT
Organism: Pseudomonas sp. BB438; assembly: GCF_057180225.1. Taxonomy (NCBI): domain Bacteria; kingdom Pseudomonadati; phylum Pseudomonadota; class Gammaproteobacteria; order Pseudomonadales; family Pseudomonadaceae; genus Pseudomonas; species Pseudomonas sp. BB438. The sequence goes on along the minus strand of NZ_CM170001.1, from coordinate 2,395,803 downwards.
GCCGAGCCCATCGTCCGAGCCCTGTCGAACGACCCGGACGTGCTCGCTGTCGGCATTCCCTATTTCGAGTGGCGCGCGCTGTCGGTACTGGCTGTCGGCCTGAACTTTTCCTTCCGCGGCTACTGGAACGGCACCCGGCGCTCGGGCATGTACATGCGGACGCTGGTGGTGATGCACTTGGCCAACGCGGCTATCAGCTACAGCCTGATCCACGGCCTGTTCGGCCTGCCCCGGATGGGCGCCGTCGGGAGCGGGCTCGGCACGACGCTGGCGCTGTACCTGGGCTCGCTGATCTACGCCTGGATCACCTGGCGCGACGTCCGCGCGCAGGGCTTCCAGCCGCGCCTGCCAAGCGAGCGGGACATCCGCACGCTGCTGCGCCTGTCGCTGCCCAACTCGCTGCAGCAATTCTTCTTCGCCGCCGGCATCACCCTGCTGTTCTGGATCATCGCCCAGGTCGGCACTCGCGAGCTGGCGGTAGCCCACGTGCTGATCAATCTGGCGCTGTTCCTGATCCTGCCCGGCGTCGGCCTGGGCATGGCGGCCACCACCCTGGTCAGCCAGAGCATGGGCGAACGCGATTTCGACAGTGCGCACCGCTGGGGCTGGGACGTGGTCAAGGTCGCGGCCTGCGGGCTGGCATTGCTGGGCGCACCGTTCTGGCTATTTCCCGAAGCCATCCTGCGGCTGTTCGTCAGCGATCCTGCGCTGATCGAGCTGGGACGAGTACCGCTGATGCTAACCGGAATGGGCATGGTGATCGACGCCACCGCGCTGGTGCTGACCCAGGCGTTGCTTGGCGCAGGCGCCGTGCGCACGGTGATGGCGGTGAGCCTGGGCAACCAGTGGCTGTTCTTCCTGCCGCTGGCGTACCTGGTCGGCCCGGTGTTGGGCGGCGGGCTGCTGGCGATCTGGAGCATGCAGATACTCCAGCGCGGGCTCGCCTCGGCGATCTTCGCGGTGATGTGGCAGAAGCGCCAGTGGACACAGATCGAGCTCTAGCGCCTGCGCGCTCAGGAGCTAGGCTTGCAGGCAAAAGGAGGAAGAACGATGGACGAACAACAGAACAAGCCGCCGACCTTCTGGCAGATGCTCCACAGCGTGCTGGCCGCGGCCTTCGGCGTACAGAGCGGACGCAACCGCGCGCGTGACTTCACCCACGGCAAGCCCAGCCATTTCATCGCCATGGGCATTCTCTTCACGCTGGTCTTCGTGCTGCTGCTGTATGGACTGGTGCAACTGGTGCTGCATTTCGCCGGGCTGTAGAACGCCGGCCGAAGGGTGAAGTACCCGGCGGGCCGCAGGACGACCCGCCGGCACCGCTGTTACTGATGGCTGACCCAGAACACGGCGGTGGCAACCACCAGCAGGATCAGGATGAATGCGGCGCGGGCATCGACGACGCTGTCGCTGGTCTTCCTGGACGTTTCTTCGCTCATGCTTCCCCCATCTTCTCGTTATTGGTTGAAGGACCACAGACAAGAGTTAAGACCAGCCCTGCCTCGCACTCAAGGAACCGCCCCTTTCCGCTGCCGCGCAAATGCCGTTAGGCTGCGGTTCGACATTCCCTTGAGACAAGAACAAGCGAGGAGAAAGGTAGGACCATGCACGTGGACTCACTGCAAGACACTGTCGCGCCGGAAGGCGTCTGCTACGGCTGCGGCGGCAACAACCCGCACGGACTGCACATCAAGAGCCGCTGGCACGAGGACGGCATCCATGTCGTTGCCGAGCACCTCCCCGAGGCCAAGTACTGCGGCTGGCCGGAACTGGTCTACGGCGGCCTGATCGCCATGCTGGTGGACTGCCATTCGAACTGGACCGCCATGGCCTACCACTACCGCAGCGAAGGCCGCGAGCCGGGCAGTCTGCCGCGCATCGACTGCGTGACCGGCAACCTGGGCATCAAGTACATCAAGCCCACGCCCATGGGCGTGCCGCTGACCCTGAAGGCCTATGTCGAAGGTGACGTCGGGCGCAAGAGCCGGATCATCTGCGAAGTCTATGCTGGCGACGTGCTGACCTGCGTCGGCGACTCGATCTTCGTCCGTGTCGACACCTCGCAACTGCGCGACGCCGCCCACGGCCGCGACGCCTGACCCACTCCCGTTGCGCCGCTGCCATTAACCAGGCGAAGCGGCGCAACGAAAGAACTGACGTCCGGCTTCAAGTCCCCGTCCCGCCTGTGTTTCAGGCCCGGCGCGACTTATACCCGAAAGTTCTCGCCATATACTCAAACATCACTTTTGCGCATATTCCCGAACTGGTATCGTGCGCCCCACTCCGCGTGGAGCGCGTTGCCGTGCGCGCTGGGATACGCAATACGCCCTGAGCGCTATAGCCTGACAGCAGGATGATTCATGTACGTATATGACGAATACGATCAAAGGATCGTAGAGGATCGCGTCAAGCAGTTCCGCGATCAGACCCACCGTTATCTGGCGGGCGAACTGACCGGCGAGGAATTCCGCCCGCTGCGTCTGCAGAATGGCCTGTACATCCAGCGCTATGCGCCCATGCTGCGGGTGGCGGTGCCTTATGGCCTGCTGTCCTCCCGGCAAGTCCGCAAGCTGGCGCAGATCGCCCGCGACTACGACAAGGGCTACGCGCACATCAGCACCCGCCAGAACGTCCAGTACAACTGGCCGGAACTGGAAGACGTGCCGGAAATCCTTGCCGAGCTGGCGACCGTGCAGATGCATGCGATCCAGACCAGCGGCAACTGCATCCGCAACACCACCACCGACCAGTTCGCCGGCGTCGCCCGCGACGAACTCGTGGACCCGCGTCCCTGGTGCGAGATCATCCGCCAGTGGTCGACCTTCCACCCCGAATTCGCCCACCTGCCGCGCAAGTTCAAGATCGCCGTCAACGGCGCCGTGAGCGACCGCGCCGCCATCGAGGTGCACGACATCGGCCTGGAAGCGGTGAAGAACGACGCCGGCGAGCTGGGCTTCCGCGTCTCCGTCGGTGGCGGCCTGGGCCGTACCCCGATCGTCGGCAGCTTCATCAATGAATTCCTGCCCTGGCAGCACCTGCTCTCGTACCTGGATGCCATCCTGCGCGTGTACAACCGCTACGGCCGTCGCGACAACAAGTACAAGGCGCGCATCAAGATCCTGGTCAAGGCGCTGACGCCGGAAGTCTTCTCCCAGAAGGTCGACGCCGAATGGGCGCACCTGAAGGACGGCCCGAGCACCCTGACCGACGCCGAACTGCAGCGCGTGGCCGCCCACTTCGTCGACCCCGCCTACAAGGCCCTGGAAGACCAGGACGCGGCCCTCGCCCAGCTGGACGCCGAGAACCCCGGATTCGCCCGCTGGCGCGCTCGCAACACCTTCGCCCACAAGAAGCCCGGCTACGTCGCCGTGACCCTGTCGCTCAAGCCCACCGGCGTAGCGCCTGGCGACATCACCGACAAGCAGCTGGACGCGGTCGCCGACCTGGCCGACCGCTACAGCTTCGGTGAAGTGCGCAACAGCCATAACCAGAACATCATCCTCGCCGACGTCGAGCAGGCGCAGCTGTTCACCCTCTGGGGCGAACTGCGCGAGAACGGTTTCGCGACCCCCAACGTGGGCTTGCTGACCGACCTCATCTGCTGCCCGGGCGGTGATTTCTGCTCCCTGGCCAACGCCAAGTCGCTGCCCGTTGCCGAAGCCATCCAGCGTCGCTTCGACGACCTGGACTACCTGTTCGACATCGGCGACCTCGACCTGAACATCTCCGGCTGCATGAACGCCTGCGGTCACCACCACGTGGGCCACATCGGCATCCTCGGCGTGGACAAGAAGGGCGAGGAGTTCTATCAGGTCTCCCTCGGCGGCAGCGCCAGCCGTGAGGCGAGCCTCGCGCAGATCCTCGGCCCGTCGTTCGCCCAGGATCAGATGGCCGACGTGATCGAGAAGATCATCAACGTCTATGTGGAACAGCGCACCGAAGAGGAACGCTTCCTCGATACCTACCGTCGCATCGGCATCGATCCCTTCAAGGAGCGCGTATATGCAGCGAATCATTAAGAACCGCGAGGTCGTCGACGACCGCTGGCACCTGCTGCCCAAGGACGCGACCCTCGAGACCGTGCCCAACTGCGACGACGTGATCATCCCGCTGAACCTGTGGCTGGAACACGGCCCGGCCCTGCGTGGCCGTGACGGCGGCCTGGGCGTTTGGCTGGACGCGGACGAAGAGCCGGAAGCCATTGCTGGCGACCTGGACAAGTTCAAGGTCATCGCCGTGAACTTCCCCGCCTTCACTGACGGCCGTGGTTTCAGCACCGCACGCCTGCTGCGCGAGCGCTTCGGCTACCAGGGCGAAGTCCGCGCCATCGGCGACGTGCTGCGCGACCAGCTGTTCTTCATGCAGAGCTGCGGCTTCGACGCCTACGCCATCCGCGCCGACCGCGACCCACAAGCCGCGCTGGCGGGCCTGGACGACTTCAGCGAGGTCTACCAGACCTCGGTGACCCAGCCGCAACCGCTGTTCCGTCGCCGCCAGATCGCCTGATTCGGTCGAACTGAGTCAGCGCCAAGAAAAAGCCCCGCATCGCGGGGCTTTTTCATTTCTGCTCGGCGTGTTCTTCGTAGGAGCTACGGGATCAGGCGCGGACACTGTCCCAGGCAATCTGCGCCAGTTGCTCGCGACACTCGATCAGGTCCACCCGCGTGCGCCCCGCCAGCCAGTTGCGTGCATAGTCGTGGGTCGGCCCGATCACCACGGAGTTGAACAGCTCCGCCGACAGCGCCTTGAACGCCCCCGCCTGGCGGTGCTCGGCCAGCAGTTCGGCGATGCGCCGGCCCTGCTGGCGATTGGCCTCGCGCAGTTCCTCGCCCATCTCCCCCGCCTCGACGCGCCCACGGCTGTGCAGGATGAAACGTGCCCACTGCGGGTTGGCCGAGACCCAGTCGACGTAAGAAGTGACGAACAGCTTGACCACCGCCTCCGCGCTCTTCGCCTCCTGCAAGCCGGCATCGAGCAATGCCGCGTACTGGCCGACACCGGTCAGGTAGAGCGCACCGATGATCCGCTCCTTGTTGCCGTAATGGTGGTACAGGCTGCCGATGCTGGCGCCGGAGCGGTCGCGGATCATTTCGATGGTGGTGGCATCCACGCCGGACTCGCTGAAGCAGGCGAGCGCGGCCTGAAGAATGTCGTCTTTGCGGGAAGGTCGGGCCATGGGGGTCCTGTCGGAAAAAGCGTTCACACGGAATTCTAGAATATTTTTCTAGAATTACTTTCTAATCTTCGTATACTGCCTGGGCGCGCATCCATCTTCAATCCGCTTTTCCCCGGAGTTGCCATGAGTCAGATGATGCAAATGTACCAGCAGGCCGGCCCCGCGCAGTTCAGCGCCATGATCGGCCAGGTCGCCCCCTACTTCGCCAGCATCGCCCCGCAGTTCGTCGAACTGCGCCCGGGGTATGCGGAAGTGGCCTTCGCCAAGCGCCGCGAGGTGCTCAATCACATCGGTACCGTGCATGCCATTGCCCTGTGCAATGCGGCCGAGCTCGCCGCCGGCACCATGACCGATGTGTCGATCCCCCAGGGTCGCCGCTGGATCCCGCGCGGCATGACCGTGGAATACCTGGCCAAGGCCGATGGCGACGTCCGCGCCGTGGCCGATGGGCAGGCGATCGACTGGAACCAGGAAGGCGATATCGTCGTCCCGGTGCTCGCCTACGTCGGCGACAAGAAGGTCTTCCGCGCCGACATCACCATGTACGTCAGCCAGGCCTGAGAGACGATGCCATGATCACACCACTCCTCCGTCCGCTGGATAACGGCAACGGCCACAGCCTTTCCAGCCACTGGTACCACCCGCCCGGCGAAACGCGGGGAGCGGTGCTGATCGTCCCCGCCATGGGCGTCGAACAGCGCTTCTACGCGGCCTTCGCCCACTGGCTGGCCGAGCGCGGCTACCTGACGGTGACCTTCGACTACGTCGGCATGGGCAAGTCCCGCGCCGGCCACTTGCGCAATCTGGACGTCAACGTCGTCGCCTGGGGAAATCACGACTGCAGCGCGATGCTCGACGCGGTGGTCGAGGCCGCCGGCGAGCTACCTGTGTACTGGATCGGCCACAGCCTGGGCGGGCAGATCCTGCCCTTCGTGCGCGGCAACGAGCGTATCCAGCGCGCCTTCACCATCGCCACCGGCAGCGGCTACTGGCGCGAGAACACCAAGGGACTGCGGCACAAGGCCTGGCTGCTCTGGTACTGCCTGGCACCGACCCTCACGCCGCTGCTGGGCTACTTCCCGGGCAAACGCCTGGGCGTGGTCGGTGACCTGCCGCGAGGGGTGATCGAGCAATGGCGGCGCTGGTGCCTGGACCCGGAGTATGCGGTGGGCGCGGAAGGCGGCGCAGTGCGCGAGGCGTATTCCTCCGTGCGCACACCCATCACGTCCATCTCCTTCACCGACGACGAGATGATGTCCGCCCGCAATACCGAGTCGCTGCACGGCTTCTACCGTGGCTCGCCAAAGACCGTGAAGCGAATTGCCCCGGAGGACATCGGCGTGAAGCGCATCGGCCACTTCGGCTTCTTCCGCCGCCAGTTCGCCGATTCGCTGTGGGCGGGCTACCTGCTACCGGACCTGGGCTGACACCCAGGCCCGGCGCGGGCATCGAGCGAACGATCAGTCGAGGGTCACCAGCACCCGACCAACCAGCTTGCCAGCGAGGATCTGGTGAATCGCGGCCGGCAGGTCGTCGAGCTTGACCTCGCGCACCGCCGCTTCGAGGTTGTCGAGCTTCCATTGCAGGGACAGCTTGTCCCACATGGAGGCCTTGACCACCAGCGGCAGTTCCACCGAGTCCACGCCCAGCAGGTTCACGCCGCGCAGGATGAACGGCAGCACGGTGGCCTTGAAGGCGGCGCCAGCGGTGAGGCCGCAGCAGGCAACGCTGCCGCCGTACTGCAGCGACTTGACCACGTTGAACAGGATGTCGCCGCCCACGGTGTCCACCGCGCCAGCCCACTGCTCACGCAGCAGCGGTTTGTCGACGCCATCGGAAACGGTGGCGCGGTCGAGAATCTGCCGCGCACCCAGGCGGTTCAGCAGTTCGGCCTGTTCCAGCTTGCCGGTGGCAGCCGCGACGGTGTAGCCCAGTTGCGCCAGCAGCATCACCGCAATGCTGCCCACGCCGCCGGTGGCGCCGGTGACCAGGATCGGGCCCGCGGACGGGGTAACCCCGGCGCGCTCCAGCTTGTCGACGCACAGCGCAGCGGTGAGACCGGCGGTGCCGAGGATCATCGATTCGCGCAGCGACAGGCCCTGCGGACGCTTGATCAGCCAGGCCGCGGGGACGCGGATGTACTGGCCGAAGCCGCCCGGCGTGTTCATGCCCAGGTCGTAGCCGGTGACGATGACTTCATCGCCGGCGGCGAATTCGCCCACCGAGGACGCTTCCACCACGCCGGCGGCATCGATGCCGGGCGTATGCGGGTACTTGCGGGTGACGCCACGGTTGCCGCTGGCGGACAGCGCATCCTTGTAGTTCAGCGAGGAATACTTCACCCGCACCAGCACTTCACCCGCCGGCAGATCGGCAACCTGCCGCTCGGCCACCTGCAGGTCATACACGCCATGCGCGCTCTCCGTGACCCACAACGCCTTGAATGCACTCATCTCGACCCTCCTCTTTCGAATATGGAACGGGCGCAATCCCGGCGCCCGACGACGATCATTGCCAGAAGCGGCTGCGACCCAGGCGGTCCCACCAGGTCACCAGCACGCGATCGATCACGCCGCTGACGCCCACGCCGAAGCGTTCCTGGATGGACTTCTTCTGCACGTAACTGAGCTGGTAGACATCCGCCTCGCGGGCGCGTTCGGCCAGGTACTCGTCACTGGTCTTCAGTTCGTCGACCAGCTTCTTGCCAAGCGCTGCCTGGCCCAGCCAGACCTCGCCGGTGGCGATCTCGTCGATGGCCAGCTGCGGGCGGTAGTGGACGACGAAGCGCTTGAACAGCTCGTGGGTTGTTTCCAGGTCCTCCTGGAACTTCTCGCGGCCCTTTTCGGTGTTCTCGCCGAACACGGTCAGGGTGCGCTTGTACTCACCGGCAGTGAGCACCTCGAAATCGACATCGTGCTTCTTCAGCAGGCGATGGATGTTGGGCAACTGCGCCACCACGCCAATGGAGCCGAGGATGGCGAAGGGCGCGGAAAGGATGCGCTCGCCGATACAGGCCATCATGTAGCCGCCACTCGCCGCGACCTTGTCGACGCAGACGGTCAGCGGCACGCCAGCCTGGCGAATGCGCGCCAGCTGGGAAGCCGCAAGGCCGTAGCCATGGACCATGCCGCCGCCGCTTTCCAGGCGCAGCACCACTTCGTCGCGCGGGGTGGCCAGGGTCAGCAGCGCGGTCACTTCATGGCGCAGTTGCTCAGTGGCCGAAGCCTTGATGTCACCATCGAAGTCGAGCACGTAGACGCGATTCTTCTCGCCGCCCTTCTTCTTTTTCGCATCCCTGGCCGATTTCGCCTCGGACTTGCGCAGCGCCTTGAGCTTGGTCTTTTCCAATACGCTATGTTGCAGGCGCTCGCGCAGCTCCTTGTAGAAGTCGTTGAGCTTGTGCACCTCGAGATGCCCGCTGCCGCCGCGACGGCCGCGGCCGCGCAGTGCTGCGATCACTACCAGGACGATGACGATGGCCACCACCACGGTGAAGGTCTTGGCCAGGAAACCCGCGTAATCCGCTAGAAACTCCACTCACATCCCCTTTTACGATTCTGGTCGAGCCCGCCAGGCGAGCGCAGCGAATCCCGCAAGCATACCCACGCCGCAGGCCCGCCACCAGCGCTGGCAAACCGCTGCATCAGTCCAGCGAATGCCATTCAAACAAGCGTATGTTTTTTCGTTGACAGCCCCAGACGATCCCCATAACCTCGCCGGAACTTTCAGCCCTGCCGGGATACTGCGCGTGGGAAGCATCTACCTGATTCGACATGGCCAGGCTTCGTTCGGCGCCGACGACTACGATGTGCTCTCGGCCACCGGCATACGCCAGGCAGAAATCCTCGGCGAGCACCTGGCCAGCCTGGGTCTGCGCTTCGATCGCTGCGTCGCCGGCGACCTGCGCCGCCAGCGCCACACCGCCGAAGCGGTGATGGGCCGACTGAACGAGGCCGGGATCGCCACACCCACCCTGGAAGTCGATTCCGCCTTCAACGAATTCGAAGCCGACGCAGTGATCCGCGCGCACCTGCCGGACCTGCTCGAGCTCGAGCCGCAGGCCCTGCACATCATGCGCAACGCCGCCGACCACCGCGCCGAGTTCCAGCGCCTGTTCTCCACCGTGATCGCCCGCTGGGTATCCGGCGACCACGACAAGGACGGCCTGGTCAGTTGGGCCGAGTTCCTCGACACCGTGCATGGCGGCCTCAAACGCCTGCTGGAGTCGGCCAGCGGCAAGGACAATATCGGCGTGTTCACCTCCGGCGGCACCATCACTGCGGTCCTCCAGCACGTGACCGGGATTCCGGCGCTGAACGCCTTCGAACTCAACTGGCAGATCGTCAACACCTCGCTCAACCGCCTGAAGTTCCGCGGCAGCGAAGTAGCCCTGGCTTCCTTCAACAGTCACGTGCATCTGGAACTGTTGAGGGCGCCGGAACTCATCACCTATCGTTGAGTACCGGCCCATTGCGACGCGAGCGTCGCGCGAGAAAACCTAGAAAAGGAATAGAACCATGAGTGTTGCTGACATCGTTTCCACCATGAAGAGCAAGTTCAACGCCAGCGCGGCCGCCGGCCTGGATCTGGTGTTCCAGTTCAACATCGAAGACGGCGACAACCACTACCTGGTCGTCAAGGATGGCACCTGCGAAGTCGTACAGGGCGACGCCGAGTCCCCCAACGTCACCCTGATCATGGACAGCGAAACCCTCAAGGGCATCACCAGCGGCGAAACCGACGGCATGCAGGCCTTCATGGCTGGCAAGCTGCGCGCCGAAGGCGACATGATGCTGGCGATGAAGCTGGGCGAACTGTTCCCGGTCTGATCCGCGGAAAACCTGCCCGCGCAGCACGAAGAACCGGAGTCCATGGCTCCGGTTTTTTTATGCCCGCGCCCCGCTGCAAGGTCCTGATCAGGCAGCCTGATCGGGGTGCAACACGAACGCCAATAACGGCTGCGTACGCTTGTGACGGGCAGAGGCGGACATTAGATTAGCCAATGATCACCCGGCGCCATCATTGCTTTGCCTGATCCTGCCACGCTTCACCCGGCATGAGACCGACGCCGGCCTGCGCGCACCTCGCCAGGAGCCTTGGGCCCTTGCGGGAAGATTCGTACAAGCCAGTACAAGACGAGCTCCTAGATAAAAAGGGACCAGCATGTCGTTGACCGACCAGACCATCCGCTCCCGCGAAGGCGAAGAACTCGATGCCGCCGTGATCGACGGCTACCTCAAGGACCACATCCCCGGCCTGCAGGGTCAGCCGCGCATCAGCCAGTTCCCCGGCGGCGCCTCGAACCTGACCTACCTGATCCAGTACGACAACCAGGAACTGGTGCTGCGTCGTCCCCCCTTCGGCAAGAAGGCCAAGTCGGCCCACGACATGGGGCGCGAGTACCGCATCCTCAATCAGCTCAAGGACGGTTTCCCCTACTGCCCCAAGGCGTACACCTACTGCACCGACGAATCGGTGATCGGCGCCGAGTTCTATGTGATGGAGCGGGTTAACGGCATCATCCTGCGCAGCGACCTGCCCAAGGAGCTGAACCTCGACGCCGACAAGACCACTGCGCTGTGCAAGAGCTTCATCGACAAGTTCGTCGACCTGCACAACGTCGACTACAACGCCTGCGGCCTGGGCGATCTGGGCAAGCCGGAAGGCTATGTGCAGCGCCAGATCGGCGGCTGGATCGATCGCTACGAGAAATCCCTGACCCCTGACGCACCGGCCTGGGAACAGGTGAAGGAGTGGCTGCGCGAGAAGATGCCGGCCGACCACCCCAAGCCGGGCATCGTCCATAACGACTACCGCTTCGACAACGTTATCCTCGACCCGAACAACCCGATGCAGATCATCGGCGTACTCGACTGGGAAATGACCACCATCGGCGATCCGCTGATGGACCTGGGCAACACCCTCGCCTACTGGATCCAGGCCGACGACCCGCAGCCCATGCAGATGCTGCGCCGCCAGCCGAGCCACGAGCCGGGCATGCTGACCCGCCAGCAGTTCGCCGACTACTACGCCGAGCGTGCCGGCATCCAGATCGACAACCTCGATTACTACTACACCTACGGCCTGTTCCGCCTGGCCGGCATCATGCAGCAGATCTACTACCGCTTCTTCCACGGCCAGACCCAGGACAAACGCTTCGCCACCTTCATCCACGCCAACAAGCTGCTGGAACAGGTGAGCCTGCAGGTCATCGGCAAGTCCCGCCTGTGAGAGTCGGCTGTCGATCTGGCGAGCTAGAGCCGTACAAGGCGGAGGCCGGGCGAAGAGCGGAGTTTACCGATTGTAAATGAGCATCTGAGTCCGGCTTCCAACGCAGTACGGCCGACGCGCAGCCGATCGCCAGTCGGCTCTCGGAGCCCTATAACAAGGAGAATATCCATGTCCAAGACCCAACTGTTCGACCTCGACGGCAAGATCGCCTTCGTTTCCGGCGCCAGCCGTGGCATCGGCGAAGCCATCGCCAAGCTGCTGGCCCAACAGGGCGCCCACGTCATCGTCTCCAGCCGCAAGATCGACGGCTGCCAGGCCGTAGCTGACGAGATCATCGCCGCGGGCGGCAAGGCCACCGCGATTGCCTGCCACATCGGCGAGATGGAGCAGATCCAGGCCGTCTTCGCACAGATCCGCGAGCAGTTCGGCCGCCTGGACATCCTGGTCAACAACGCTGCCACCAATCCGCAGTTCTGCAACGTACTGGACACCGACCTGTCGGCCTTCCAGAAGACCGTCGACGTGAACATCCGCGGCTACTACTTCATGTCCATCGAAGGCGGCAAGCTGATGAAGGCGAACGGCGGCGGCAGCATCATCAACGTCGCCTCGGTCAATGGCGTCACCCCGGGCGACTTCCAGGGCATCTACTCGGTGACCAAGGCCGCGGTGATCAGCATGACCAAGGTCTTCGCCAAGGAATGCGCGCAGTTCGGCATCCGCTGCAACGCCCTGCTGCCGGGCCTGACCGACACCAAGTTTGCTTCGGCGCTGGTGAGCAACGACGCCATCCGCAACATCGCCCTGCAGCGCATCCCGCTCAAGCGCGTGGCCGACCCGAGCGAAATGGCCGGTGCCGTTCTGTACCTTGCCAGCGATGCGTCCAGCTATACCACCGGTGTGACGCTGAACGTGGACGGCGGCTTCCTCGCCTAAGCGATATCGCGTCCATGAAAAAGGGAGCAGATTGGCTCCCTTTTTCATGGACGGAACCTGGGCTTTTCGTAGCAGCGTTCACTGCCAGTCTTTCAGCGCCTGGTTCGCCGCCGCATTCATCGGCTCGGCAGTCAGCCCACCTGCGCCGTAGCGCACCGCGAACACCGCCTGCTCCGCCATCGGCAGGTAGTTCACCCGCCCGGCCTTGGGCACGAACGTCAGCAAATCATGCTGGCCGTCGCGCAGCCAGCGCCACAGGTCGATACCCAGTACGTCATCCGCCAGCGCCACCTTGCGCCCCAGGCTCTGCTGCTCCACGGCCAGGAAGCGACCACTGAGGTCCTGCAGGCGGTAGCCCGGCACCAGGCCGATCAGCCGTGCCAGCCCTTTCCACTCCAGCACCCGCGCGTCCAGCTGCCAGAGATCACCGGCCAGCTCCACGCGACGCTCCTCGTCTCCCTGCAGCAGCGTCACCTCAAAGCGCTGCTCACCGACCTTGTGGAAGCTCAGCGTCGCCAGCGGACGCTCCGCCGGCAGCGGGTCGTAGCTGCGCAGATCCCAGGCCACCAGCGCCACCAGCGCGGCGACGGCCACGAACAGCATCCCCGCCGTGCCCCGCAGCCAGCCGAGGAACCAGTGACGGTCGAACAGAATGCGGGCGGCCACCACCAGGGCCAACAGCGCCACCAGGGCAACGACCCAGGCCAGACCGTCATACTGCATCGAATGATTTCCTTCCTCGTAGAAATGCCGGCATTATGCGCACCGCGTACCTGCGCGGCCAGCCAGACCGTCGCAGCTTTCGGGCCCGTTAACGTTTCCTATGCCACCCGCTCTTTACAAAAGAGTGGCGCCGCGGGCTCCTGATCAAGGCTAACCCCATGCCCTTCGAACTCGTCGTAGACCCGACCACCCTCGTCATCCTCGCCGGCGTCGCCTTCCTTGCCGGCTTCATCGACGCCATTGCCGGCGGCGGTGGCCTGCTGACCATCCCTGCCCTGCTCACCGCAGGCGTCCCGCCGCACCTGGCGCTGGGCACCAACAAGTTGAGCTCGACCTTCGGCGCCGCCGTAGCCAGCTACACCTTCTACCGCCGCAAACTGTTCCAGCCACGCCAATGGCGCAACGGCCTGATCGCCACGGCCATCGGCGCCGCACTGGGCGCCTGGGCTGCGCACCTGATGCCGGCGGAGTGGCTCAACCGCATGCTGCCGGTGGTGGTCTTCGGTTGCGGCCTGTACCTGCTGTTCGGCAAGACGCCGGAGGCGCCGCTGGATGCCAATCCGCGCATCGCCCAGCGCCGCCAGTGGCCGCAAGGCCTTGGCCTGGGCTTCTACGACGGCGTGGCCGGCCCGGGCACCGGCGCCTTCTGGACCGTCAGCAGCCTGCTGATGTATCCGCTGGACCTGGTACGCGCCAGCGGTGTGGCGCGCAGCATGAACTTCGTCAGCAACATCGTCGCCCTGGCGGTGTTCATCGCCTCGGGGCAGGTGGTCTGGCTGATGGGCCTGTGCATGGGCAGTTCGCTGATGATCGGCGCCTACTTCGGCGCACGCACGGCGATTGGCGGCGGCGCCAAGTTCATCCGTCCGGTATTCATCCTGGTGGTGCTGGCGCTGACCGTGCGCCTGGCCTGGCAGCACTGGTTCAGCGCCGCCGCCTGATGGGCAGGTGCGGCGCCTGAACTCAGGCGCCGCCGGGCAGGACAGGATCGGGACGACCGGCGCGGCGCGCCAGGTAGACCTCGATCAGGTAGCGGGCGATGGAGCGCTCGGCCGGCAAGCGCGGCAGCTCGTCGACATGGAACCAGCGGGCGTCCTCGATTTCGTCCGGCTGCATGACGATCTCGCCGCTGACGTACTCGGCGTGGTAGCCGAACATCAGGGAATGCGGGAACGGCCAGGGCTGGCTGCCCATGTAGCGGATATTGCCGATCTCGACACCCACCTCTTCGCGCACTTCACGCGCGACGCAGTGCTCCACCGACTCACCCGGCTCGACGAAGCCGGCCAGGGTGCTGTACATCCCCGGCACGAAGCGAGGCGAACGCGCCAGCAAGACTTCATCGCCACGGGTCACCAGCACGATCATGCTCGGCGACAGCAACGGGTAACGCTGGATGCCGCAGCTCTCGCAGTGCATGGCGCGGTCGCGGGGCATGCGCTGGTTGGGCTGGCCGCAGCTGCCGCAGAAACGGTGCTGGCGCCACCAGATACCGATCTGGCTGGCGAAGCCGAGCATCGCGAAGAGGTCTTCCTCGGCCTGCATCATGAACTGGCGCAGGCCGATCCAGCTGGCGCCCTCCAGCGGATCGGTACGGTCGATTTCCAGCAGGTACACCGGCTCGCCATCGAACTGGCCGACGGCATGTTCGGAGAGCACTGCAAGGTCCTGGCGCTTGAGCCAATCGCGGGGGAACAGCACACCGTTGCTGTCGGCGAGGAACTGCTGCTGGCAATGGGCGAGCGCCCAGCCGCCGTTCGCCGCCACTTCGAACATCGAAGATTCCCAGCGCCCGGTACGCATCAGGCTGCCACCGTCAGGCCCAGGGCCTTGACGCTCTCGCTGGCGACGTCCAGGACGTCGGGTTGGCCTTCAGGCCGCATCATGGCTCCACCCTCCAGGTAGTACTCCAGGCCGGTCAGCGCATCCGCCAGGGTCTCCAGCATCTGCTCGGACGGCATCTGGGTCGTCTCGATCATCTGCCCCTGAATGTAATCGGCACAAGCGCCCACGAGCAATGCCGCACGCTCCTGTCCGAGGAACCACAGGCCTCCGCGAACCGCCTGCAGGCTGACCGGGACGTTGGCCAGGTGCAGCTTGTCACCGTTGGATTCCAGGTACGCGGTGATCGCGCGCTTGGCCAGCGCCAGGCCCGCCTGGGCTTCGTCGATCACCACGATGCGCGCTTCGGCGAGCTGGTGCACGGCAAAGGAGTCATCCTCCCCTACCGGGGCCGGACGCGCACTCATGCGCTCGCCCCGCTCCAGGTTGCCAACCATGCTCTCGACGTACAGCAGCGCATCGGCCAGCGCGTTGAGCGCGGCCGGCTCGTCCGCCGCACCCTTGGCGACCCAGCCGGCGACCACGCCATGCTGGTGCTGCAGCGAGGTGGCGGCAGAGTTCAGGCCGACCATGCCCAGGGTCTTGGCCAGCTTGCCCAACTGAGTATGCAGGGTACCCAGCGCATCGACCTGGGACACGCCGCGCTCGATCAGGTCGAGCTGGTCCTTCACCGCAGTGAGTTCCTCGCGGATCGCCACCGACAGCGAGCGCATCACCGACTGGCCAGGTCCGGACAGGCGCTGCGACTCATCCTCGAGCAGATGATCGGTGAACGGCAGCGGGGCCAGGCCGAACACCTGGCGCAGCTCGGTGGCGCGCACGCCGCTGGTATCTGCCAGGGTGGTGAGATAGAGCAGTTCCTTGAGCAATTGCCGCGGCGCTTCGTACTGCGGGTTGGCGATCAGTTGCTTGAGCTCGCGATCCAGCCGTGCGAACACCTGCTTGCGCGTCTTGCGCGGCAGCATCTGCGCATCGACCAGCGCTTCCAGCGCACCGGCGCCGACCCAGCACAGGCGGGTACGCACAGCGCTGCCCAGCAGCACATCGAGCTTGCCGAGGGCGCGCCCCATGAGCTTGAGGCTGGGGTAGAGATTCTGTTCGCGGATCAGACCTACCAGGCCGACCTGGTACATCTGCCGCAGGCGACGGACTTCGCGGGCCGGGTCATCCACCTGCGGTACGTTGACGGCGCGCAGCGGGCGCGGCAGGTCCAGGCGCGCGCTGAAGAAGAAGCTTTCCGGCAGCGCGGGCTGGCCGGCGGCCTGGCGCACGTCATTGATCGCCGGTAGCAGCAGCTCGGGGATTTCCTGGCGGTGCGCTTCGAGGTTTTCCAGGTAGCGGCGCAGCACATAAAGCGCATTGCCGAGGGCCGCCAGTTGGCCGTCGCGGTCTTCGCTGACGCCAGCCGGGATGTCGGTGGCCAGGTCCAGCGCTTCCTGCGCCAGCAGCTCGGCGCCGGCCAGTTCGATGAGGTTCAGCGTGCCGCGGATCTGGCTCAGGCAATCGACGGAATGTTGCAGCAGGCTGCCGTTCTGACGCTCGGCGATGAAGTGCTCGAGATTCTGCTCGGCCTCCTCCATCGTCGCGAACAGTTCATCGCGGACCAGACTGAGGGACGTGGCTCCAGTAACCATCGGTCTAGTGCGCCTCCTGCGCGCAAGAAGAGTGGACGGACATCAATCGACAAACTCGGGGGTCTTCTTGCTCATGTGCGCCATCATGGCGACCTGCAGGTCGGCGGACTGCAGCATGGCCGCGTTCCAGGTGGCGATGTATTCCAGGCCGTCCTCGACACGGTGGTCGCGGGCATAGCCGATCATTTCCTTGGTGCCGCGGATGGCGATCGGCGACTTGGCGGCGATCTGCCGGGCCAGATCCATGACACCGTCGAGCAGCGCGGAATGGTCGGCATAGATGCTGTTGACCAGGCCGATGCGCTGGGCTTCCTCGGCGTTCACGTTGCGGCCGGTATAGGCCAGCTCACGCATGATGCCGTCGCCGATCAGCCGTGGCAGGCGCTGCAGGGTGCCGACATCGGCTGCCATGCCCATGTCGATCTCCTTGATGGAGAACTGCGCGTCCGCACTGCAGTAGCGCATGTCGCAGGCGGAAATCAGGTCGATGCCACCGCCGATGCAGTAACCCTGGATCGCCGCGAGGACCGGCTTGCTGCACTGGTCCACGGCGTTGAAGGAGCCCTGCAACTGCAGGATGGTCCTGCGCAGGGCGCGGGCGTTGCGGCCGACGTCCTTGCCCAGGTGGCTGGCGGCCTGGGCCAGCAGGGCGAGGTCGATGCCGGCGGAAAAGTGCTTGCCGGCGCCGCTGAGGACGACGACACGGACTTCATCCGTTTCATCGGCCCATTGGAAGATATCGATGATTTCCTTCCAGAAATCGGCGTTCATCGCGTTGAGTTTTTCCGGGCGATTGATCTGCACATGGGCGATCTTGTCCGCCAGCTCGACGCGGAAAGCTTTGTATTCGGTCACGGGGATGTCCTCGGGTATGCCCTGCTTCTCGACTGGGTGCGGCGCACTGCCGCTGGAGCCCGGGCCAACAGTTCTTATTCGGGTCTTTTCTATTCGTGTGGGAAATAGATGTCGGAAATCGCGTCACTATAACAAGGCAAGACCAAAAGTCGATGCCAGGGTCTGTGACACAGGCCACGGCATCGGCTGCGAATTGGCTCGCAAATCAGCCACCAAGTGCTTGATCTGGCTGGAACGCGACCGCCGCGGCAATCAGTCGCCCGCGGCCAACGGTAGCCCCTGTGCGCGGTTGCGGTACTGGCGCCAGGTGTACATCGGGATACCCGCCATGAACACCAGGAAGCCCCAGAAGATTGCTTGCTCGCCGGTGCCGTACAACGCCCACAGCGAGTAGAGGAAGCCCAGGCAACCAATGGCCAGCACCTGCGGGCGCGAACGCGGGGAGAATGATTCCGGCTTGGTCGCGAGCAGTTGCAGCAGCGCAGCGGTGCAGAAGGCGTAGGGCACGACGCCGGTCATGGTGCCCAGCAGGATGATGACGTTGAACACTTCCACCAGTTCGCCATGGCCATCGACCATCACCAGCGCAGTGACCAGCAGCCCGGAGGACAGCAGGCCATTGGCTGGCGCGCCGTTCTTGTTGAGCTTGCCCAGAGATTCGGGAAACAGCCCGTCGCGGGCCGGCGCCACCGGAATCTGCCCCTGCAGCAGCACCCAGCCGTTGAGCGCGCCCAGGCAGGCGATCACCGCGCCGCCAGCGACCAGGTAATAGCCCCAGGTGCCCAACAGAATGCGCGCGGCATCGGCGAAGGGCGATGTGGACTTGGCCAGCACTTCCGGCGGCATCAGGCCCTGCACGGCGGTGATCGACAGGATGTAGACCGCAGCGGCGGCGAGGGTACCGAACAGCGTGGCGCGAGGGATGGTCTTCTTCGGGTCGCGTACATCGTCCGCCGGCACGGTCGCCGATTCCAGGCCGATGAAGGACCACAGCGTCAGCGCCGCCGTGGTGGCGATCGCCTGGGCATACCCCATGTTCGGCAGCTCGCTGGGCGCCGGGATGGTCAGGTAGTCGGGATTGAAGTGGAACCAGCCGAGAATGCCCACCAGCAGCAGCGGGATCAGCTTGAGCGCGGTCAGGCAGTTCTGCACCAGGGCGAAGGCGGTGATACCGCGCAGGTTGATCAGGGTGCACAGCCAGATGGCGCCGATGGCCGTGGCGACCATCAGCAGCGGATCGGCGAGCGCCGGGATGAACACCCGCAGGTAGCCGACCAGGGTCACGGCGATGGCGGCGTTGCCGATCCAGGCGGCTTTCCAGTACGTCCAGGCGCAGAGATAACCGGCGAAACTGCCGAAGCCGTCACGGGTATAGGCATAGGGCCCGCCAGCGCCAGGATTGAGTCGCGCCAGTCGGGCGAAGGTGAAGGCGAGGATCACAGCCCCGGTGCTCGACACCAGCCAGCCGAACAGGCTGAGCCCGCCGAACGCCGCCAGACTCGACGGCAACAGGAACACCCCCGACCCCACCATGTTGCCAACCACCAGCGCGGTGCAGCTCCAGAACCCCATGCTGCCCTTTTTCGCTTCCGCCATCTGCGCTCCTTAGAAGCCCGCGATCCGTGTTTTCGTTTGAGCGCCCTGCCCTTCACGAAGACGCAGAGCGGCGATCTGTCCTACAGGGTAGACAGCGCCGGGCAAAGGAGGAAACCGTTTTGCAGGGTGAGGCCGCTCGTTTCGAGCGATTTCGCCCCGCGCGGTCAATGCGGCTGCAGAATTTCCGCCGCTCAGGCGGAGCCGACCTGGCGCGTACCGAGTTCGTAGTGCTGCTCGAACTGCAGTGAAGGCATCGGTTTGGCGAACAGGTAGCCCTGCCCTTCGGTGCAGCGTTCAGCACGCAGGCGATCCCGCTGGGCGGAGGTTTCGATGCCCTCGGCGATGGTTTCCAGGTCGAAGCTGCGCGCCATGTCGAGGATCGCGCGGATCACCGAGAGGTCCTGCTGGGTCTCCAGCATGCCGATGACGAAGGAGCGGTCGATCTTGATGCGGCTCAGCGGGTAGGTCTTGAGCAGGCTGAGGGAGGCGTAGCCGGTGCCGAAATCGTCGAAAGCGATACCGACTCCATAGGAGCGCAGGCTCTGCAGGGTACTCAACACGGTGTCGTCGTGATTGAGCACAATGTTCTCGGTGATCTCCAGCTCCAGCGCTTCCGCCGGCAGGCCATGCCGCTCGAGCGCTTCGAGCACCTGCGTGACCAGATTGCCCATGCGGAACTGCGCGCCGAACAGATTGACGCCCATGCGCAGGTCGGGCGCGCCATTGCGCCGCCAGTACGCGGCCTGCGCGCAGGCTTCATCCAGTATCCAGGCCCCGACGATCGCTGCCAGCGGCCCCCCCTCCAGTGACGGCAGAAATGCCGCTGGCGACAGCAACCCACGTTGCGGGTGCTGCCAGCGGATCAGTGCCTCGGCGCCACGCAGCGAGCCATCGCGCAGGCTGACCTGGGGCTGGTAGAACAACAGGAACTCCCCATTGGCCACCGCACGGTGCAACTCCATGCCATAGAGGTGCCGCGCCGCCGCCTCCATCTTCAACGCCGGGACGAACACGAAGGCATGGCTGCGCCCGCTGATCTTCGCCTTGAACAGCGCCAGATCAGCGTCACCCACCAGCTCCAGTGCTTCCTGGGCGTGCAACGGCGCCAGCGCCACGCCGCAACTGGCGGCGACCCGCACTTCATGGGCATCGATGACGATGGGTTCGGCAATGCTGGCGATCACCGCCTGAGCGAACCGCATGGCATGTTCGGGGGACAGCAGGTTCGGCTCGAGGATGGCGAACTCGTCGCCGCCGATCCGCGCCACCGTGGCGCCCGCGGTGGCCAGCCGATCCAGCCGCTCCGCGACCTGCCGCAGGATGCCATCGCCCACGGCATGGCCGAGGGAGTCGTTGACGTCCTTGAAGCCGTCCAGGTCGATCATCAGCACCGCCGCCGGGCGCGACTGTACCAGTACTTCCTCGGTGCGCCGGTAGAACTGGCCCCGGTTGGCCAGGCCGGTGAGCACATCGACGCTGGCCAGTTGGCGCAGCGCCTCCTCTTCCAGGTGGCGGGCGGTGAGGTCCTTGAGCACCGCTTCGAACTTGAGCTTGCCCTTCTCCGTCCAGCTGAACAGCGTCAGTCCCAGGGAGATTTCGGAGCCATCCTTGCGTACCCCGACGATCTCTCCCGGCACGGCCATGCCGTCCAGCGACGTAGCATCACTGGCCCCACTGATCAGGGCACGGAACCCCGAACGATTGCGTTCGGGCAGCAGCAACTCGAAGGATTGGCCGCTGCCCTCGATCAGGTCGTAGCCGAACAGGTTGGCCGCCGCTTCGTTCCAGGCGCCGATCTCGCCCCAGCAATCGAACCAGACGACGGGCGTCGGCGAGGTGCCGGCATACTCCTCGAACAGCGGCCGGGTACGCGACGAGGCGACCTCGATGCGACGCAGCTCGAGCCGGTCCGACGCCATGCGCGCCAGCTCGACCAGACGATCGCGGTCGTCACCGGAAAAGTCCTCGTGGGGCTTGCTATCGATGATGCACAGGGCACCCAGCGGCTGCCCATCCACCGACAGCAGCGGCACGCCCGCATAGAAGCGCACGCCGTTGGGCCGGGTCACCAGCGGGTTGTCGTGGAAGCGTTCGTCGCGGCTGGCATCGCCCACGACCATGACGCCATCCTGGGCGATGGCATGGGCGCAGAAGGAAACGTCGCGGCCCATATCCACGTCGCCGATACCGGTGGCAGCGGCGAAGAAGACATGGTCACTGCCGATCATGTTCACCGCTGCAACCGGCATACCGAACATGCGTACGGCGATCTGCACCACCGGATCAAGGCTGGGCAGCAGGCTTTCGTCGTCGAAACCGTAATCGGCGAGCGCGCTCAGGCGCTCGCTCTCGTTCGGCAACGTCACGGGACAGCGCATAGGGGAAACCTCCCTTTTTCCTCAATTTCTCCCTTTACCGATGCGCACAAGGATAGTTCCACTTTTCATACAGTGATGTATGTCACTGCTGCCAGGAGCCGGACGGTCACTTGCAGCACTCCACGGTGTAGCGCTTCTCGCCGTCTACCTCGCGCACCTGCAGGCCATGGACGTCAGAATCGAAACCGGGGAAGTTGCGCTCGAAACTCTGCGCGAAGGCCAGGTAATCGAGTATGGAACGGGTGGATTCGGTGAACCGCTCACCCGGCATGATCAGCGGGATACCTGGCGGATATGGCACCAGCATCACCGCGGCGATACGCCCTTCCAACCGATCGATAGGCACTGCCTCGACCTCGCCGCGCACCAGCTGGGCGTAGGCATCCGCGGGGCGCATGGCGATTTCCGGCAGCACGGTGTACATGCGCTTCATCGCCTTGGCCGTGGCGTGGTCGCGGTAGCAGCGGTGCAGTTCGTCGCACAGGTCGCGCAGGCCCATTCCCGCGTAGCGCGCGCCGCCGGCCTGGGCGACGCTGGGCAACGCGCTCGTCAGCGGCTGATTGGCATCGTAGCTGCGCTTGAACTCCAACAGCTCGGTGACCAGGGTGCTCCACTTGCCCTTGGTCACCCCCATGGAAAACAGCACGAGGAAGGAATAGAGCCCGGTCTTCTCGACCACCAGCCCGCGCTCCCAGAGGAAGCGGCTGACCACCGCCGCGGGAATCCCGCGCGAATCGAGACGGCCACCCGCGGTCAGGCCCGGCGTGGCCAGGGTGACCTTGATCGGGTCGAGCAGCACGTAGTCTTCTACCGCATCGCCAAAGCCATGCCAGTCGGCATTGGGCTCCAGCACCCAGTCGCGGGTCTTCACCTCGTCGGTGCCCTCCACGCCCGGTGGCTGCCAGACGCAGAACCACCAGTCGTCCTCGGCGAGGTTCTGCTGCACATTGGCCAGGGCACGGCGGAAGCTCAGGGCCTCGTCGAAGGTTTCCTGGATCAGCGAGCGACCCGCCGGGCCCTCCATCATCGCCGAGGCCACGTCCAGCGAGGCGATGATGCCGTACTGCGGCGAGGTGGAGATGTGCATCATGAAGGCTTCGTTGAAGCGCGCCTGCTCGAAACGCCGTGCGCCGGCATCCTGTACGTGGATCATCGAAGCCTGGCTGAAGGCCGCGAGCATCTTGTGCGTGGAGTGGGTGGTGAACACCAGCGGGCCGCTGTCGTCGCGGCGGGTGCCCATGCCGTAGCGACCGGCGTAGAACTCGTGGAAGGCCGCATAGGCGTACCAGGCCTCGTCGAAATGCAGCACCTCGACGCTGTCGCCCAGGGCCTGCTTGATCATCTGAGCGTTGTAGCAGAGGCCGTCGTAGGTGGAGTTGGTCACCACCGCAAGCCGCACCTTGGGTTCGCGACCACGCGCCAGCGGGCTGGCCTCGATCTTCGCGGCAATCGATTCGCGACTGAACTCCGACAGCGGGATCGGCCCGATGATGCCCAGCTCGTTGCGCTCTGGCGTCAGGTACAGCGGGATAGCGCCGGTCATGATGATCGAATGGAGGATCGACTTGTGGCAGTTGCGGTCCACCAGCACCAGATCATCGCGACAGACCATCGAATGCCAGACGATCTTGTTCGCCGTGGAAGTGCCATTGATCACGAAGAACGTGTGGTCAGCGCCGAAATTGCGCGCAGCGCGGGCCTCCGCCTCGGCCAGCGGACCGGTGTGATCGAGCAGCGAGCCCAGCTCGGGCACGGAGACGGACAGGTCCGAGCGCAGCGTGTTCTCGCCGAAGAACTGGTGGAACGCTTGCCCCACCGGGCTCTTGCGATAGGCCACGCCGCCGCCGTGGCCGGGCGTATGCCAGGAATAGTTGGACTGGGCGGTATGCTCGACCAGGGCGCGGAAGAATGGCGGCAGCAGGCCCTCCAGGTACTTGCGCGCGGCGCGGCTGACCTGGCGGGCCAAAAAGGGCACGGTGTCTTCGAACAGGTAGAGGATGCCGCGCAGCTGGTGCAGATCCGCCATGGACTCGGCGGGCGCGTTCTCGATAGTCATCTGCTCGCCGAGCGCGAAGATCGGCAACTGCGGCGCGCGCACCCGCGCCATGCGGATCAGCTCCACCACATCCTGCAGAAGACGCTGGTTCTCCCCCGCCCCCTCGGCGGCGACCAGGATGCAGGCCAGGCCGTGGTGGGTCGAGGCAACGATGCGCCCCTCGGCGGAACTGGCGGTAGAGAGGATACTGAAGCCGTCCTGCTCCAACTCCCGCGCGATATCCCTCACCCGATCGCCAGCCACGGTATCGGCCTTGATGTCGCGGTGAACGATGAGAATGGGGAATTTTAAGTCTTTGTACATTGTGAACCCCTGAATAGACGTACGACTGGCGTCGATCCCTTTCAGAGTATGGGCTCACGGAATGTAGGGGAATGCGGTCGACTGACGGCTGTAAGAAAACGTCGCGTGGCTGACAGGCGCCCCCTCGTGGCGATGCGATAGCGTTCCGGCATGAGCACGCCGCAGAAACGAAAAAGGCCCCTGTCAGGGGCCTTTTTTCAAGCAGCGAGAAAGATCACTCCTTCGGTGCTTCCATCTGCGCCCACAGCGACGGGCCGCCAGCGGACTTCTCGATCACCGCCAGGCGCGCAATATGCGCCTCGATTTCCGCATCACTGGCGCGGATCACCCGCGTCAACCCGCGCTCGGCCGCCAGGCGACGGATCGCCGAGGCCGTGGCGCGCCCGCTGCCATCACCTTCCGCACCATTGCCAGCCAGCGACAGGCTGGTCTGGCCACCGGTCATCGCCAGGTAGACGTCGGCGAGAATCTCGGCGTCGAGCAGTGCGCCGTGCAGGTCGCGGCCGGAGTTGTCGACGCCATAGCGCTTGCACAGGGCGTCAAGGTTGTTGCGCTGGCCCGGATGGCGCTCACGGGCCATCAGCAGGGTATCGAGGATACCGCAGTAGTCGGCGACATCCGCGCGCTCGGTCTGCCCCAGCAGGGCGAACTCGTTGTTGATGAAGCCAACGTCGAACGCCGCGTTGTGGATGATCAGCTGGGCGCCCTTGATGAACTCGAAGAAGTCATCCGCCACTTCACGGAAGCGCGGCATGTCCTTGACGTATTCGTTGGTGATGCCGTGGACCGCGATGGCGCCTTCGTCGATCTCGCGATCGGGCTGCAGATAGACGTGGAAGTGCCGGCCAGTAAGGCGACGACCATCAAGTTCGACACAACCGATCTCGATGATCCGGTGGCCGTCAGTGACCGGCATACCGGTCGTTTCGGTGTCGAGTACGACGCTACGCATTCTGTGTGAAACCTTCTTGCGGTTGATCAGCCCGGCTTACGCCGGGCTGCTGTAATTCCTGGAGCCGGACACTCAGCGAGGCAGTTCGCTCACGCCACGGTTGGCGAGCATGTCGGCGCGCTCATTGCCGGGGTGGCCGGTGTGGCCGCGCACCCAGCGCCATTCGACAGTATGCCGGTTTACCTGCTCATCCAGCGCCTGCCACAGGTCGGCGTTCTTCACCGGCTGCTTGGCGGCAGTCTTCCAGCCGCGCTTCTTCCAGTTGACCATCCACTCGGTGATGCCCTGCATAACGTATTGCGAGTCGGTGACGATACGCACGTCGCAATGCCGCTTGAGCGCGGCCAGGGCCATGATGGCTGCCATCAGCTCCATGCGGTTGTTGGTGGTTTCGGCCTCGCCGCCCCACAGCTCGCGCTCGGCACCCTTGTAGAACAGCACGGCGCCCCAGCCCCCCGGGCCCGGGTTGCCCTTGCAGGCGCCATCGGTATAGATCTCGACTTTCTCTTCGCTCATTGGGTTCGCTTTCAGGACTCGGAATCGCGGCGACTGACCTTGGCCACCGGCAGCGGCACCAGTTGGCCGCGCGGCTCGCGACGGGGCTGGCGCAGGGGCCGCAGACCGACCACCAGCTTGCGCGCCACCAATAGATAGAAGCCGGCGCCTGAGCCCTGCAGGACGGGGCCCCAGGTCTCCATGCGGGCCAGACGGCCCTGCCATTTCGCCGATGCAAGCGGCGGACGATAACACCCGAAGCGGCGTTTCTCCAGCGCGAAGCCCAGCAGGTTGAGCCAGTCGCAGACCCGGCTCGGCGAGATGCAGCGGGCGCGGCGCAGGGCGTCGCGGGCGAAGTAATGGCGGATGCCCCAGGCGCTCCTGGGATTCACCCCGACCACCAGCAGGTGACCGCCGGGACGCACACTGCGCGCGGCCTCGCGCAACAGTCGGTGCGGTGACAGGCAGAAATCCAGGCCATGCTGCAGCAGCACCACGTCAGCGGCATGCTCGCCCAGCGGCCAGGCCGCCTCGTCACAGGCGATCTCCACGCCGGGCAACGGCGGCCCAAGGCGAACGCCACGCTGGATGTTGCCGACGCTGGCCGGCAATTCCGCATGGGGCCCGTAATGCACCAGGTAGCCGCCGAAATAGCGCTCCAGCTCGTCGATCAGCAATTGCTGCTCTTCGGCGAGCATCATTCCGCCGATCGGCCCCGACAGCCAGTGGCGGGCCTGGTCGATCAGCTCCAGCCAGTCAGCATCGGCCTGGGCGAAGGGTTCTTCGATCATCACTACCCCCTGTGGGACAGCGCGACACAAAAGTGTGTATCCGCACTACTATGCGCCAATGCCCACTACTTGGCGATTCTCCACCCATGATACAGATAGATGCCCTACCCGCCTTTTCCGACAATTATCTCTGGCTGTTGCAGGATGCGACCCGCCGCGAATGCGCAGTGGTCGACCCGGGCGACGCCGCTCCGGTCGAGCAATGGCTGCAGGCGCACCCCGGCTGGACGCTGACCGACATCATCATTACCCATCACCATGCGGATCATGTCGGCGGTGTTGCCCGTCTCAAGGCCGAGACCGGCGCCCGTGTGCTGGGCCCGGCTGGCGAGAAGATCCCGGGACGTGATGTGGCGCTGGAGGACGGTGATCGCGTCGACGTGCTCGGCCTGGAGTTCGCGGTCATCCACGTGCCCGGCCATACCCTCGGCCACATTGCCTATTTCCATGCAGCGAACAGCCATGACGATGAACGCCAACCACTGCTGTTCTGCGGCGATACCCTGTTTGCCGCCGGGTGCGGTCGCCTGTTCGAAGGCACGCCAGCGCAGATGCATGCGTCGCTGCGCCGGCTCGCCGCTCTGCCCGGCCACACGTCGGTGTACTGCGCCCATGAGTACACCCTGAGCAACCTGCGTTTCGCGTGCGCCGTGGAGCCGCAGAATCCGGAGGTGCTGGCGCGCTTCGAAGAGGTCAGTCGCTGGCGCGAAGCAGGAAAGATGAGCCTGCCGTCCTCCATCGCCCTGGAGCGGGCGACGAATCCCTTCCTTCGAGTGTCGGAAACATCCGTTAAGAAAATGGCCGACGAGCGGAGCGGCCAGCAAAACCGCACTCCGGAGGAGGTCTTTGCGACCATTCGCCGCTGGAAGGACCAGTTCTGAAGACTGGCGAAATCTTGACCAGGGCAGGCTCGGTTTCTAGAATCGCCGAAATTTTTGCCCCGGACATAGTCATCAGCCAATGCCGCCCAAGACCAGAAAGACCTCCGATCTAGACGCATTGGCACGTGCCATCCGAGTCTCCATTGTCCTGCTCGCGGCGGGCCTGGCGGGTTGCCAGTCGACCCCGCAGACCACCAGCGACAACCAGGCCCGCAGTGCTTCCCGCGCCATTGACGTGCAGTTCAATCCGGCCTGGACCGAGTCCCAGAACGATATCTGGGAACGCATGCGCGTTGGCTTCCAGCTGCAGGATCAGATCGACACCAACCCGCGCATCGAGCGCCAGCGCCTGTGGTTCATGAGTAACCAGTCGTTCCTGGAAAACGCCAGCGAACGCGGTGCGCCCTACATGCACTATGTCGTCGAGCGCCTGGAAGAGCGCGACATGCCGCTGGAGCTGGCGCTGCTGCCGGTGATCGAGAGTTCGTACAACCCGATGGCCGTGTCGCGTGCCCAGGCCGTGGGCCTGTGGCAGTTCATCCCCAGCACCGGCACGCACTTCAACCTGCGCCAGACCAACTTCTACGACGGCCGCCGCGACATCACCGCGTCGACCAACGCCGCACTGACCTACCTGACCCGCCTGCACGACATGTTCAACGGCGACTGGCTGCTCGCTCTGGCCGCCTACAATGCGGGCGAAGGGACTGTCAGCCGTGCCATCGAGCGCAACGAGCGCCTCGGCCTGCCCACCGACTACTGGAACCTGCCACTGCCGCAGGAAACCCAGGACTACGTGCCCAAGCTGCTCGCCCTGTCGCAGCTGGTGAATGCGCCAACCATCTATGGCATCAACCTAAGCCCGATCGCCAACCAGCCCTACTTCACCTCGATCCGCGTCAAGCCGGGCCTGGACCTGTCCCGCGTCGCCGCCCTGGCCGACCTGGACCAGGACGAACTGCAACAGCTCAACCCAGCCTTCAAGCGCGGCGTGACGCTGGACGGCCCGCACCACCTGCTGGTACCGCTGGACAAGGCCGACACCCTGAAGGCCGGCGTCGCCACCATGCAGCCGGTGGAGATCAAGGTGGCCAGCAACGCGCACTATCGCGTTCGCAAAGGCGACAGCCTGCACAGCATCGCCCAGCGCTATCGCCTGAGCGTGGCCGAACTCAAGGCGGCCAACCGCCTGAGCGCGAACCGCCTGCGCAATGGTCAGACCTTGATCATCCCAGGCCAGCCCGGACGCCCGACCATCGAGCCGGAAAGCCCGCGCCAACTGGCTCAGGTGGATCGTTCGAAGGCAGCTCCCGCCGCCCGCGCCAGCAGCCGTACCTACACCGTGAAGAACGGCGACACGCTCTGGCAGATCGCCAAGAAGAACGATGTCGCGGTCGACGACATCAAGCGCTGGAACAAGCTGGACAGTCACGGCGTGAAACCCGGCCAGACCCTCACGCTGCAAGGCGGCAAGGCGACTGCGACGCAGTTGGCCTCCACCAGCAAGGCCAAGCAGGACAACGCGACTTATTACAAGGTCAAGCAGGGTGATTCGATGTACCTGATCGCCAAGCGCTTCAATGTCGAGATGCAGCACATCAAGCGCTGGAATCCGCGCAGCGGCCAGGCCCTGAAGCCAGGCCAGACCATTACGCTGTACCTGGATACCGCCAGCCGCTGAGTTTTACCCTGCGCCGGGGCGCCCAGCCCCGGCCGCATGTCTTCTGGCAGCACGGACAAGCTGCTACTGTACGACGCTATTCTCCTTCAGCCAGCCAGGATCGGATCCTACGCCTGATGCGTCGCTTGTCTCTCCTGCTCCTGGGACTCTTCCTGGGCGTCCCCGCCTCCGCCCAGATCACCGAGAGCCACGGTTACGCCCAGTTCGGCGACCTCAAGTATCCAGCCAGCTTCGACCACTTCGACTGGGTCAATCCCAAGGCGCCCAAGGGCGGCCTGTTGCGGCTGATGGGCCTGGGCACCTTTGACACCCTGAACCCTTACACCTTCAAGGGCAGCCCGCCGGTCAGCACGGCGGACTTCCTGCAGTACGGCGTCAGCGAGCTGAACGAGCCGCTGATGGTCGGCACCGGCCTGTACGACCCGTCCGGCGACGAGCCCGCCTCCAGCTACGGTCTGATCGCCCGTAGCGTCGAGTACGCCGAAGACCGTAGCTGGGTGGTATTCAACCTGCGCCCCGAAGCACGCTTCCACGACGGCAAGCCGATCACGGCCTACGATGTGGCCTTTTCCTATCGCACGCTGTTGCACCACGGCCACCCGATGTACCGCACCAACCTGCAGGAAGTGCAGCGGGTCGACATCCTCTCGCCACAGAGCATCCGCTTCATCTTCAAGCGCCACGACAACCCGCTGCTGATCCTGCGGCTGGGCGAAATGCCGGTGCTGCCGCAGCACTACTGGAAAGGCCGGGACTTCCAGGCCACCACCTTCGAGCCACCGCTGGGCAGCGGCCCCTACCGGATCACCGAGGTGGTGCCAGGCCGCCGCCTGGTGTTCGAGCGGGTGAAGGACTGGTGGGGCAAGGACCTGTCGGTGAACCGCGGCAAGTACAACTTCGACCGTGTCGAGGTGGACTTCTACCGTGACGCCGGTATCGCCTTCGAAGCCTTCAAGGCCGGCGAGTTCGACGTCTACAACGAGCACCAGGCGAAGAACTGGCGCAGCAACTACCGCTTCCCGGCCGTTCGCCGAGGCGACGTGCTGAAGGTGGAAATCCCCCACCAGATTCCGACGCAGACCCAGGCCCTGTTCCTCAACACCCGCCGCGCGACCTTCGCCGATCGCCGCCTGCGCGAGGCGCTGGGGATGATGTTCGACTTCGAGTGGACCAACCGCGCGCTGTTCAACGACGCCTACGTGCGCGCCAGCAGCTACTACCCCAACAGCACCTTTGCCGCCACCGGCATCCCCCAAGGGAAGGAGTGGCTGCTCCTCTCCCCGTATCGCCAGCAACTGCCCGAAGCGCTCTTCAAGCGCCCCTTCACCGTGCCGGTGACCAAGGGCGCCGGCATCCCACGGGAAACCCTGCGCCACGCCTTGGGTCTATTGGGCGACGCCGGCTGGAAGCTCTCCGGCGACCGCCTGCTGGACGCCAACGGCAAGCAACTGCGCTTCGAGATCCTGCTGGTGAACCCCAGCCTGGAGCGTATTCTCCAGCCGTATCGAGAGAACCTTGCCAGCATCGGCATCGATGCGAGCTTGCGTACCGTGGACCGGGCCCAGTACAAACAGCGTCTGGACCAGTTCGACTACGACATGATTCTGATGACCCTGCCCCAGACACTGAGCCCCGGTCTCGAACAATGGCAGTACTTCCATTCCAGCCAGGTGGCGGTCAAGGGCAGCAAGAACTATGCAGGCATCGCCAACCCCGTGGTGGACGCGATGCTCGAGAAGCTCCTCGGCGCGACTGATCGCGACCAGCAGGAAGCCGCGGCACGCGCCCTGGACCGGGTGCTGCTGTGGCAGCACTACAGCATCCCCAACTGGTACCTGAACAAGCACCGACTGGCGTACCGCAACCGCTTCGCCTTCGTCACCACGCCGCCCTATACGCTGGGCCTGCGAGCCTGGTGGCAAAAAGACCAGGAGAACACCCTATGAAAAGCCCCCGCCGTGCCGCGCTCTACGCCGGCCTGTTGCTGGGACTGCTGGGCAGCGCGCAGGCCGCGCCGCAGCATGCCATCACCCTGTATGACGAGGCGCCAAAGTATCCGGCGAACTTCAAGCATTTCGACTTCGTCAATCCGGATGCGCCCAAGGGCGGCACGCTGCGCCTCTCCGACTTCGGCGGCTTCGACAGCCTCAACCCCTTCATCGCCAAGGGCAACTCCGCCCCGCAGATCAACCTGATCTACGACACCCTCACCTTCCACTCCCTCGATGAGCCCTTCACCGAATACGGCCTGCTCGCCGAAAAGATCGAGAAGGACCCGGAGCACCGCTTCGTCCGCTACTACCTGCGCCCCGAGGCGCGCTTCCAGGACGGCACGCCGGTCACCGCCGAAGACGTGGTGTTCACCTTCGAGACGCTGATGAAGGACGGCGACCCGATGTACCGCAACTACTACGCGGACGTCGACAAGGTGGTGGCCGAGGACAAGCTGCGCGTGCGCTTCGATTTCAAGCACGGCGACAACCGCGAGCTACCGCTGATCCTCGGCCAGCTGTCGATCCTGCCCAAGCACTGGTGGGCCAATCGCGACTTCAACAAGACCAACATGGAGCCGCCCCTGGGCAGCGGTCCGTACCGCATCGCCAAAGTCGAGGCCGGCCGCTCGATCCGCTATGAGAAGGTCAAGGACTGGTGGGGCGACAAGCTGCCGGTCAACCGCGGCTTCAACAACTTCGATGCCGTGGTGGTGGAGTCCTACCGCGACCTCACCGTCGCCCTGGAAGCCTTCAAGGCCGGCCAGTTCGACTTCAACGACGAGCGCATCGCCAAGAACTGGGCGACCGCCTACGACTCGCCTGCCGTACGCGATGGCAGGATCGTCCGCGAAGAGCCGGTGAACGGCAATCCGTGGGGCATGCAGGCCTACGCCTTCAACATCCGCCGTCCGGTGTTCCAGGATCCCCGCGTGCGCGAGGCGATCACCAACCTGTTCGACTTCGAGTGGACCAACAAGCAGCTGTTCTTCGGCTCCTACCTGCGCGATGGCAGCTTCTTCGAGAACTCCGAGATGGCGGCCAAGGAGTTGCCTGACGCGGAGGAGCTGAAGATCCTCGAGCCGCTACGCGACAAGCTGCCGCCAGAGGTCTTCACAAAGGTCTACGTGCCGCCCACCAGCGACGGCAGCGGGATCATCCGCGACCAGAAGCGCAAGGCCTACCAGTTGCTCCTGGAGGCCGGCTACAAGATCGAGAACGACAAGATGGTCGGCCCCGACGGCAAGCAACTGAGCTTCGAGTTCATGCTCGCCCAGGCCGACTTCGAGCGCGTGCTGCTGCCCTTCAAGCGCAATCTTGCCGAGCTGGGCATCGACATGCAGCTGCGCCGCGTCGACGTCTCGCAATACATCAACCGCCTGCGCTCGCGGGACTACGACATGATCGTCAGCAGCTGGCCGCAATCCAGCTCGCCGGGTAACGAGCAGCGCGAGTTCTGGCACTCCAGCAGCGCCGACAAGCCCGGTAGCCGCAACTTCATCGGTCTGCGCGACCCGGGCATCGACGCCCTGGTGGAAGCGCTGATCAACGCCGACTCCCGCGAGAGCCTGGTGCGCCACGCCCGCGCACTCGACCGCGCGCTGCTCTGGGGCCACTACGTGGTGCCCAACTGGTACCTGGGCAACTGGCGCCTGGCCTACTGGAACCGTATCGCCCACCCGGAAAAACTGCCGCCTTACAGCTACGCACTGCAGACCTGGTGGCAAGCCCGCGAGAAGGCCATACCGACCAAGACCGACGCCAACGCCACAGCCGAAACGCCGGCTGACGGCGCCGTCGCCCAAGGGGCCAACTGATGCTGGCCTACATCCTGCGGCGCCTGCTGCTGATCATCCCCACGCTGTTTGGCATTCTGCTGATCAACTTCATCATCATCCAGGCCGCCCCTGGCGGCCCGGTGGAGCAGATGATCGCCAAGCTGGAAGGCTTCGACGCCGCCAGCGGCGGTGCGACGGGACGCATCTCCGGCGGCGGCGGTGAAGTCGCTGCCGCCGGCACGCACTACCGCGGCGCCCAGGGCCTGGACCCGGAGCTGGTGAAGGAAATCGAGCGCATGTACGGTTTCGACAAGCCGGCGCCCGAGCGCTTCTGGATCATGCTGAAGAACTACGTGCACCTGGACTTCGGCCAGAGCTTCTTCCGCGACGCCAAGGTCACCGACCTGATCGTCGAGAAGTTGCCCGTCTCCATCTCTCTCGGGCTGTGGAGCACGCTGATCATGTACCTGGTGTCGATCCCGCTGGGCATCGCCAAGGCGGTGCGCCACGGCAGCCACTTCGACGTCTGGACCAGCTCGGCGATCATCGTCGGTTACGCCATCCCCGCGTTCCTCTTCGCCATCCTGCTGGTGGTGCTCTTCGCCGGCGGCAGCTACTGGGACTGGTTCCCCTTGCGCGGGCTGACCTCCAACAACTTCGACGAGCTGACCTGGGGCGGCAAGGTCCGCGACTACTTCTGGCACCTGGCGCTGCCGATCACCGCACTGGTGATCGGCAACTTCGCCACCATCACCCTGCTGACCAAGAACAGCTTCCTCGACGAGATCGGCAAGCAGTACGTGGTGACCGCCCGCGCCAAGGGCCTGACCGAACGCCGCGTGCTCTACGGCCACGTGTTCCGCAACGCCATGCTGCTGATCATCGCCGGCCTCCCTTCGGCCCTGCTGGGCATCTTCTTCACCGGTTCGCTGCTGATCGAGGTGATCTTCTCCCTCGACGGCCTGGGCCTGCTCAGCTTCGAAGCGGCGCTGAACCGCGACTACCCGGTGGTATTCGGCACGCTGTTCATCTTCACCCTGTTCGGCCTGATCATGAAGCTGGTCAGCGACGTCCTCTACACGCTGGTCGATCCGCGCATCGACTTCGAGAACCGGGAGTAATCCGATGCGCCTGTCTCCCATCAATCAGCGCCGCTGGGCGCGCTTCAAGGCCAACAAGCGCGGCTGGTGGTCGCTCTGGCTGTTCCTCACGCTGTTCGTCCTGAGCCTGGGCGCCGAGCTGATCGCCAACGACAAGCCGCTGGCGATCCGCTACGACGGCGAGTGGTACTTCCCGGTGGTCAAGCGCTACCCGGAAACCGCCTTCGGCGGCGAGTTCCCCATGGAGGCGAATTACAAGAGCCCCTACATGCGCGAGCAGATCGCGCAGAAGAACGGCTGGGTCCTCTGGCCGCCAATCGCCTACAGCTACGACACCATCAACTACGACCTGCGCGTGCCAGCACCGTCCGCGCCCACTGCGGAGAACTGGCTGGGCACCGACGACCAGGCACGCGACGTGATGGCGCGGGTGATCTACGGCTTCCGCGTATCCGTGCTGTTCGCCCTGATCCTCACCGTACTGAGCTCCATCGTCGGCGTCGCCGTGGGCGCGCTGCAGGGCTTCTATGGCGGCTGGATCGACCTGCTCGGCCAGCGCTTCCTGGAAATCTGGTCCGGCCTGCCGGTGCTCTACCTGCTGATCATCCTCGCCAGCTTCGTGCAACCAAGCTTCTGGTGGCTGCTGGGGATCATGCTGCTGTTCTCCTGGATGAGCCTGGTGGACGTGGTGCGCGCCGAGTTCCTCCGCGGCCGCAATCTGGAGTACGTGCGCGCCGCGCGCGCGCTGGGCATGCGCAACGGGGCGATCATGTTCCGCCACATCCTGCCCAATGCGATGATCTCCACCCTGACCTTCATGCCCTTCATCCTCACCGGCGCGATCGGCACCCTGACCTCCCTGGATTTCCTCGGCTTCGGCCTGCCCGCCGGCGCGCCGTCGCTGGGAGAGCTGGTTGCCCAGGGCAAGTCCAACCTGCAGGCACCCTGGCTGGGCATCACCGCGTTCGTGGTACTCGCCGTGATGCTGAGCCTGCTGGTGTTCATCGGCGAAGCCGCCCGCGATGCCTTCGACCCGAGGAAGTGACATGAGCCAGAACGAAAACCTCATCGAAGTCCGCGACCTGTCCGTCGATTTCCTCTGCGGCGACGAACAGGTGCGCGCGGTGGAACACATCAGCTTCGACATCCGCAAGGGCGAAACCCTGGCGTTGGTGGGCGAAAGCGGCTCGGGCAAGTCGGTCACCGCGCATTCCATCCTGCGCCTGCTGCCCTATCCCACCGCCAGCCATCCCTCCGGCAGCATCCAGTATGCCGGCAAGGACCTGCTCAAGCTGCCCGAACGCAAGCTGCGTGGCATCCGCGGCAATCGCATCGCCATGGTGTTCCAGGAGCCCATGACCTCGCTGAACCCGCTGCACACTATCGAGAAGCAGATCGGCGAAGTACTTGCCCTGCACAAGGGCATGAACACCGCCCAGGCCCGTGCGCGCACGCTGGAGCTGCTGGAGCTGGTCGGCATTCCCAATCCCGCCAGCCGCCTCAAGGCCTACCCGCACGAGTTGTCCGGTGGGCAGCGGCAGCGGGTGATGATCGCCATGGCGCTGGCCTGCGAGCCGGAGCTGCTGATCGCCGACGAACCGACCACGGCGCTCGACGTCACCGTGCAGTTGAAGATCCTCGACCTGCTGCGTGACCTGCAGCAGCGCCTGGGCATGGCGATGCTGTTGATCACCCACGACCTCAACCTCGTCCGGCGCATCGCCCATCGCGTTTGCGTGATGAAACGCGGGTGCATCGTCGAGCAGGCCGATTGCGATACCCTCTTCGCGGCCCCACAGCACCCCTACACGCGCGAATTGCTCGGTGCCGAGCCCAGTGGCACCCCCGCGCAGAACGAGCCTGGAGCGCCGCTGCTGGAGGTCGACGACCTGCGCGTGTGGTTTCCGATCAAGAAAGGCGTGTTCCGCAAGACCGTCGATCACGTCAAGGCCGTCGACGGTATCGACTTCAGCCTGCCACGAGGCCAGACGCTGGGCATCGTCGGCGAGAGCGGCTCGGGCAAGTCGACCCTGGGCCTGGCGATCCTGCGCCTGATCAACAGCCAGGGCGGCATCCGCTTCGAGGGGCAGGCCATCGAAGGCATGAACCAGGCGGAAGTCCGGCCTCTGCGGCGCGAGATGCAGGTAGTCTTCCAGGACCCGTTCGGCAGCCTGAGCCCGCGCATGTCGGTGGGGCAGATCGTCGGCGAAGGCCTGGAGATCCATGGCATGGGCACGCCCGAGGAACGCGAGCAGGCGATCATCGACGCGCTCAAGGAAGTCGGGCTCGACCCCGACACCCGGCACCGCTACCCCCACGAATTCTCCGGCGGCCAGCGGCAGCGCATCGCCATCGCCCGCGCGCTGGTGCTCAAGCCGGCGCTGATCCTGCTGGACGAGCCGACCTCTGCCCTGGACCGCACCGTGCAGCGCCAGGTCGTCGAATTACTGCGTGGACTGCAGGCGAAGTACAACCTGACCTACTTGTTCATCAGTCACGATCTGGCCGTGGTGAAAGCCCTGAGCCACCAACTGATGGTGATCCGCCACGGCAAGGTCGTCGAACAGGGAATGGCCGAGGACGTCTTCGCCGCGCCGCAGCATGCGTACACACAGCAACTGCTGGAAGCCGCCTTCATGGTGCCCACTCAGGACTGAGCCAGCAGCAGAAGCAGAAAAGGAAGCAATGACCATGGGATTTCTCGCCGGTAAACGCATACTGATCGTCGGCGTCGCCAGCAAACTCTCCATCGCCTCCGGTATCGCCGCGGCGATGCATCGGGAAGGCGCCGAGCTCGCCTTCACCTACCAGAACGACAAGCTCAAGGGCCGCGTCGAGGAGTTCGCCGCCGGCTGGGGTTCCAGCGCGGAGCTGTGCTTCCCCTGCGACGTGGCGAACGACGCGGACATCGAGGCGGTGTTCGTCGCACTGGCGAAGCAATGGGAAGGCCTGGACTGCATCGTCCACTCGGTCGGCTTCGCGCCGGGTGATCAGCTCGACGGCGACTTCACCGATGTCACCACCCGCGACGGCTTCCGCATCGCCCACGACATCAGCGCCTACAGCTTCGTCGCCCTGGCCAAGGCCGGCCGCGACCTGATGAAAGGCCGCCGGGGCAGCCTGCTGACGCTTTCCTACCTGGGCGCCGAACGCACGATGCCCAACTACAACGTCATGGGCATGGCCAAGGCCAGCCTGGAGGCTGGCGTGCGCTACCTCGCCGGCAGCCTCGGCCCTGAAGGCACCCGCGTCAACGCCATCTCCGCCGGCCCGATCCGCACCCTGGCCGCCTCGGGCATCAAGAGCTTCCGCAAGATGCTCGCTGCCAACGAGCGCCAGACGCCACTGCGCCGCAACGTGACCATCGAGGAAGTCGGCAACGCCGGCGCCTTCCTCTGCTCGGACCTGGCCAGCGGCATCAGCGGCGAGATCCTCTATGTCGATGGCGGCTTCAACACCACCGCCATGGGCCCGCTGGGCGACGACTGAACCTGTCTACCGGACAGCAAAAAGGCCGCTGAAGCGGCCTTTTCTTTTGCCTGAAAGAGCAAGGGCCGCTTGCGCGGCCCCTGTCGGTTATTTCTTGGCGTCGTCGAATTTCTCGATCTTCGCCTGATCCTGCAGGTAGCGACGGAAGGCTGCGAAGTCATCCGCACCGCTACGCGAGGCCAGGAAACGCTGATACATCGCTTTCTCCTGCTCGGTCGGCTTGCCCTCCGGCTCGCTCACACCGCTGAGCTTGACCAACACGAAATCGCCATTCTGCAGTGCAACACCACCCAGGCTGGGCTTGTCGGCACCTTCCGGGCGCGCCATGCGGAACACGCTCTGCAGCACGACCGGATCGACACCTTCCTGACCACGGGCAGCCGCTTCCACAACCTTCCACTGCTGGCCTTCCTGGGCCTGGGTCAGCGAGATCTTGCCGTCGCGCAGGCCAGCCAGCAGGGCTTCGCCGCGGGACTTGGCATCGACAGCAGCGTGCTCGATCTGCAGACGCTTGAGGATATCGGCACGGACCTGCTCCAGGGTTTCCTGTTCAGGCTTGTGGTGCTCCTTCACGCGCAGCACGACCACGGTGTCCGGATCCAGCTCGATGGCGCCGCTGTTGGCGCCCTCTTCCAGCACTTCGGGGCTGAAAGCGGACTGGATGACCTGACGGTTGGCGGTCACGCCTTCGCCACCTTCCTTGCCGAACGGCTTGCTGGTCTGCACCTTCAGGCCCATGTCCTGAGCCGGCTGGCCCAGATCCGAAGCCTCGTAGGCGGAGCTTTCCAGTTGCTTGGTGGCATCGACGAAGCGCTGCTCGACCAGTTGGGTCTTGGCTTCGTGCTCCAGCTTGGCCTTCAGGCTGTCGAAAGTCGGAACCTCCGGCGCTTCCACGCCCAGCAGCTTGATCAGGTGCCAACCGTAGGACGTCTTCACCGGAGCGGAAACTTCGCCCTTCTTCAGCGCGTACAGCGACTCTTCGAAGGCGGGGTCGTAAACACCACGACCGGCGAAGCCCAGGTCACCGCCGTTAGCGGCGGAGCCAGTATCGTTGGACAGTTCCTTGGCCAGCTTGGCGAAATCTTCGCCCTTGTCCAGGCGTGCCTTGATCCCGTCGATCTTGGCCTTGGCCTGCTGGTCGTTCTGCTTGTCGTTCACCTCGAT
Organism: Pseudomonas sp. BB438; assembly: GCF_057180225.1. Lineage (NCBI taxonomy): Bacteria > Pseudomonadati > Pseudomonadota > Gammaproteobacteria > Pseudomonadales > Pseudomonadaceae > Pseudomonas > Pseudomonas sp. BB438. The sequence continues at coordinate 2,357,751 of NZ_CM170001.1, read as the reverse complement.
CAGGATGTGCGCGGCATCGCGCTGCTCGGCCAGACCGGCGATTTCCTTCTGATAAAGGGCCTCGAGGTCTTCCTTTTTCACCTCGACCTGATCGAAGAAGCTGGACTTCTTCAGCTCGACGAAGTCGATGGTGACCTGTTCGGGCGTCATGAACTCGGTGCTGTGAGCGTCGTAGTACGCCTTGATCTCGCTGTCCTCGACCTTGCTCTTGGCCGGGTCGGCCTTGAGGGTCAAGGTGGCGAAGTCACGGGTTTGCTTCTCCAGGCGAGCGAAGGCGTTCAGCTCGTCGTCGGTGACGAAGCCAGTACCGGCGATGCCGGCACGCAGCTGACCGATGAGCATTTCCTCGCCGAACATACGGCGGAACTGCATGCGGTCATAGCCCATCTGGCGGATGACCTGGTCGAAGCGGTCAGCGCTGAACTTGCCGTCAACCTGGAATTCAGGCGTCGACAGGATCAGTTGATCCAGCGCCTGCTGGGAGAAGGCGAACTTGTCGTTCTGGGCAGCCTGCAGGACCAGCTTGCGCTCGATGAGCGATTTCAGCGCGGAGTCCTTGAGCAGCTTGTCGTCGAGCATGGAGGCATCGAAGTCCTTGCCCAGGCGCTGCATCAGCTGGCGACGCTGCATGTCCGCAGCCTGCTGCAGTTCTGGCAGACCGATGTCTTCACCGTTGACCTGAGCAGCGACGTTCTCGTGGTGGGTTGCGCGAATGATCTGATCGAACCCGGTCAAAGCCATGAGGACAACGATCACGCCCAGGATGGTCTTGGTGATCCAGCCTTGGGAATTGTCCCTGATGTTTTGCAGCATGCGGCCCCCGACGCGGCCACGGCTCACCGTCAATGGCGGCGCGGCGTGGAAAAAAAGGCGGATATAAGAAAGGCGCATCCGAGGATGCGCCTTCTCGTAACTGGTGGAGCTTGCGGGCATTGAGCCCGTGACCCCTGATGATTCCAACCGACCTACGCCAGCCGGGTCATCGCTCCGTGACTGGCTCAACCGAGGTTGAGCCGGTCCAGGTCAAGTCCAAAAAGACGCTTAGTTGACAGCGTCCTTAAGGGCTTTACCGGCCTTGAAGCCCGGGATCTTAGCAGCAGCGATCTTGATCGGCTTGCCGGTTTGCGGGTTGCGACCGGTGCGAGCAGCGCGCTCTTTGACAGCGAAGGTGCCGAAGCCGACCAGTACGACGGAGTCACCAGCCTTCAGGGCGCCAGTTACGGACTCGATCACCGCGTCCAGAGCGCGACCGGCAACAGCTTTCGGGATATCAGCAGATGCGGCGATAGCATCGATCAGTTCCGACTTGTTCACTCTAAGTCCCCTTATTTCTGTTGAGTATGTTTCTATGTGTTAGGTGTAAGCAAAAGCAGGTGCTGGTTTGCCAACTGACAAAGCAAGTGCCGCTTTATAACAAGGGCTCAAAAACAGTGTCAAGAAAGCCCCCCAACTAATGCGTGCTGATTCGCTCCTTGGAATCAGACTCGCGCTTCTCATCCTTTGCAACCATCTCGGGAGCCGCATCGGGCAAGGGCTCCGGGGCGTATTGCAGCGCAATTTGCAGGACCTCGTCAATCCATTTAACCGGTTTAATAACGAGATCGGCCTTAATATTATCCGGAATTTCCCTGAGGTCTCGCACGTTTTCCTCGGGAATGATCACAGTCTTGATTCCGCCCCGGTGCGCAGCCAGAAGTTTTTCCTTCAGGCCACCAATGGCCAGCACCTGACCCCGCAGAGTGATTTCACCGGTCATGGCAACGTCCGCACGAACCGGTATCTGGGTGATCGCCGAAACCAGGGCGGTGCACATGCCGATGCCCGCGCTAGGGCCGTCCTTGGGCGTCGCGCCCTCTGGCACGTGGATGTGGATATCGTGCTTCTCATGGAAATCCGGAGCGATGCCCAGGCTCTTCGAGCGACTACGAACCACGGTCAGCGCAGCGGTGATGGACTCTGCCATGACATCGCCCAGCGAACCGGTCTTGGTCAGCGCGCCCTTGCCGGGAACCATGGCCGATTCGATGGTCAGCAATTCGCCGCCCACCTGGGTCCAGGCAAGGCCGGTAACCTGGCCGATCTGGTCCTGCTGCTCGGCCAAGCCGTAGCGGAACTTGCGCACGCCCAGATAGTTTTCCAGCGATTCCGGAGTTACCACAGCTTCGATGCGCCTGGCCTTGCCACCGTCCTTGACCGCTTTGCGGCAGACCTTGGCGATCTGGCGCTCAAGGCTACGTACCCCGGCCTCACGGGTGTAATAGCGAATGATGTCGCGGGTAGCCGCTTCCTCGAAGACCACCTCACCCTTCTTGAGACCATTGGCCGCAGTCTGTTTCGGTACAAGATATTTCGAGGCGATGTTGATCTTCTCATCCTCGGTGTAGCCCGGCAGGCGGATGACTTCCATGCGGTCCAGCAACGCGGCCGGAATATTCATGGAGTTCGCCGTGCACAGGAACATCACGTCGGAGAGGTCGTAGTCGACTTCGAGGTAGTGGTCGTTGAAGTTATGGTTCTGCTCCGGATCGAGCACTTCCAACAGCGCCGACGCGGGATCGCCGCGCATGTCGCTGCCCATCTTGTCGATCTCGTCAAGCAGGAACAGGGGGTTGCGCACGCCAACCTTGGTCATCTTCTGAATCAGACGACCGGGCATGGAGCCAATGTAGGTACGACGGTGACCACGAATCTCGGCCTCGTCACGCACGCCGCCCAGGGCCATGCGCACGAACTTGCGGTTGGTCGCGCGAGCGATGGACTCGGCCAGCGAGGTCTTGCCGACGCCGGGCGGGCCAACCAAGCAGAGCACCGGGCCCTTGAGCTTCTTCACGCGCTTCTGCACGGCAAGGTACTCAAGGATGCGCTCCTTGACCTCCTCCAGGCCGTAATGGTCCGCGTCCAGGATGTCCTCAGCCTTGTCCAAGTCGTGGCGCACCTTGCTCTCGGCCTTCCACGGCACATTCACCAGCCAGTCGATGTAGGAGCGCACCACGGTCGCCTCGGCGGACATCGGCGACATCTGTTTGAGCTTGTTCAGCTCGGCAGTGGCCTTGGCCAGCGCCTCCTTGGTCAGGCCGGCGGCGTCGATGCGCTTCTTCAGCTCTTCGACTTCGTTGTGGCCTTCGTCAATGTCACCCAGCTCTTTCTGGATGGCCTTCATCTGTTCGTTGAGGTAGTACTCGCGCTGACTACGCTCCATCTGCTTCTTCACGCGGCCGCGGATACGCTTCTCGACCTGCAGCAGGTCAATCTCCGCATCCAGCATGGCCAGCACGTGCTCGACGCGGGCGGACAGTTCGGTGATCTCGAGGATCTCCTGTTTCTGCTCGATCTTCAGCGCCATATGGGCAGCCATGGTGTCCACCAGGCGGCCAGGCTCGTCGATGCTGTTGAGCGACGACAGGACTTCGGCAGGGACTTTCTTGCCCAGCTGCACGTACTGCTCGAACTGGCTGAGCAGGCTGCGGGTGAAGACTTCGGACTCGCGCTCGCCGACAGACGCCTCGTCGATGATCGACACTTCGGCGCGGCAGTAGGCTTCCTCGTCGATGAAACGCTCTACCTGGCCACGCTGCTCACCTTCGACCAGCACCTTGACGGTGCCATCGGGCAGCTTCAATAGCTGCAGGACAGTAGCCACGGTACCCATGCGGTACAGGCCGTCCGCGCCCGGATCGTCGTCGGCTGGATTCTTCTGCGCCAGCAACAGGATCTGCTTGTCACTGGTCATGGCGGCCTCGAGGGCCTCGATGGATTTCTCACGCCCCACGAAAAGCGGGATGACCATGTGCGGATACACCACTACGTCACGCAGGGGGAGCAGGGGCAACTCGACGAGTGTTTTCATGATATTCGGCTCTACAGCGGCACTTGGCCAAAACGATGGGATTGGACCCTTCGGGCTAAGATGGGGTTAGGACTGGGAAAAAACAAGCGCGGTAGATGGGAAGAAAAAAGGGGCCCTAGGGCCCCTTCTGGTTTCAGGCGTCAGGTGCAGCCTTGGCCGGCTGCTCGCTGTTCTCGTAGATCAGCAGCGGCTGGGAGGAGCCCTCGATCACGCTTTCGTCGATCACCACCTTGCTGACATCGTTCTGCGAGGGGATCTCGTACATGGTATCGAGCAGGATGCCTTCGAGGATCGAACGCAGGCCACGAGCACCGGTCTTGCGCTCCAGCGCACGACGAGCGACGGCCTTCAGCGCGTCCGGGCGGAACTCGAGGTCCACACCTTCCATCTCGAACAGCTTGGCGTACTGCTTGGTCAGCGCGTTCTTCGGCTCGGTCAGAATCTGCATCAGCGCAGGCTCGTCCAGTTCGTCGAGGGTCGCGATGATCGGCAGGCGACCGACGAACTCGGGGATAAGACCGAATTTCACCAGATCTTCCGGCTCGACCTCACGCAGCGCTTCGCCGACCTTCTTGCCCGCTTCCTGACTGCGAACCTCGGCATTGAAGCCGATGCCGCCCTTGGTGGAGCGGTTCTGGATGACCTTTTCCAGGCCAGCGAACGCGCCACCGCAGATGAACAGGATGTTACGGGTGTCGACCTGCAGGAATTCCTGCTGCGGGTGCTTGCGGCCGCCCTGAGGCGGTACGGAAGCCACGGTGCCTTCGATCAGCTTCAGCAGGGCCTGCTGAACGCCTTCGCCGGACACGTCGCGGGTGATCGACGGGTTGTCGGATTTGCGCGAGATCTTGTCAATTTCGTCGATATAGACGATGCCCATCTGGGCCTTCTCGACGTCGTAGTCGCACTTCTGCAGCAGCTTCTGGATGATGTTCTCGACGTCCTCACCCACGTAGCCAGCCTCGGTGAGGGTGGTGGCGTCGGCGATGGTGAACGGAACATTGAGCAGACGCGCCAGGGTCTCGGCGAGCAGGGTCTTGCCCGAGCCGGTCGGCCCGATCAGCAGGATGTTGCTCTTGCCCAGTTCGACGTCGTCCTTGCGCTCGCGCTGGTTCAGGCGCTTGTAGTGGTTGTACACCGCTACTGCCAGGGTTTTCTTGGCACGTTCCTGGCCGATCACGTACTGATCGAGGATGGTGCGGATCTCTTTCGGCGCCGGAAGCTTGTGCGCACTGCTCTCAGCCTGTGCTTCCTGCACCTCCTCACGGATGATGTCATTGCACAGGTCGACGCACTCGTCGCAGATAAAGACCGAGGGGCCGGCAATCAACTTGCGCACTTCGTGCTGGCTCTTGCCGCAGAAGGAGCAATACAGCAGCTTGCCGTTGTCCTCGCCGTTGCGGGTGTCAGTCATTCGATCGTTCCAATCGGGGATATACGTGAAGGACAAGATGAAGGCATTCGCAGGCATTTTCAAGCCCGCGAGCGGCCGGATTACCGGCCGCGGTACTGCGGAGAGACTCAGCTAGCGGAAGGACGCTGAGTGAAGACCTGATCGATCAGACCGTATTTGACGGCCTCGTCGCCGCTCATGAAGCGGTCACGGTCGGTATCGCGGGCGATGACGTCCAGCGGCTGGCCGGTGTGGTGCGCCAGCACCTGGTTCAGGCGCTCCTTGATGAAGAGAATTTCCTTGGCATGGATCTCGATGTCCGAGGCCTGGCCCTGGAAGCCGCCCAGCGGCTGATGGATCATCATGCGCGAATGCGGCAGGCAGTAGCGCTTGCCAGCGGCACCGCCAGCCAGCAGCAGGGCGCCCATGCTGCACGCCTGGCCCACACAGATGGTGGACACGTCGGGCTTGATGAACTGCATGGTGTCGTAGATCGACATGCCAGCGGTCACCGAACCACCCGGGGAGTTGATATAGAGGTGGATGTCCTTGTCCGGGTTCTCGGCCTCGAGGAACAGCAACTGGGCCACCACGAGGTTGGCCATGTAGTCCTCGACCTGGCCGACCAGGAAGATGATCCGCTCCTTCAGGAGGCGCGAATAGATGTCGTAGGAACGCTCACCGCGGGCGGACTGCTCCACCACCATCGGCACCAGACCACCAGCAGCCTGAATGTTCGGAACTTGCGGCATATAAGGATTATGCATGTCCGACGATCACTCCCTAATAAAAAGTCATGTCTCTATAGACGCACAAGCCAGCCCGAAGGCTGGCTTGTGACAATCGAACGAAGCGCTGGATCAGGCCGCTTGCGGAGCTTCTGCAGGCTTGACCGCGTCTTCGTAGGATACCTGCTTGTCGGTCACATTGGCCTTCTGCAGGACAGTATCTACAACTTGTTCTTCCAGTACAACCGAACGAACTTCGTTCAGTTGCTGGTCGTTCTTGTAGTACCAGGCAACAACTTGTTCCGGCTCCTGATAAGCGGAAGCCATCTCTTCGATCATTTCGCGAACGCGGGCTTCATCAGCCTTCAACTCATGCTGCTTGACCAGCTCGGCAACGATCAGACCCAGCACGACGCGGCGTTTGGCCTGTTCTTCGAACAGCTCGGCCGGCAGTTGGTCAGGCTTGATGTTGCCGCCGAACTGCTGGACAGCCTGGACGCGCAGACGATTGACTTCGTTGCTGATCAGGGCTTTCGGTACTTCGATCGGATTGGTTTCGACCAGACCTTCCATCACCTGGTTCTTCACCTTGGACTTGATGGCCTGACGCAACTCACGCTCCATGTTCTTGCGAACTTCGGTGCGGAAACCTTCCAGGGTGCTTTCCTTGACCCCGAACAGAGCGAAGAACTCTTCGTTCAGCTCCGGCAGCTTCGGCTCGGCAACGCTGTTGACGGTAGCGGTGAACTCGGCGGCTTTGCCGGCCAGGTCCAGGTTCTGGTAGTCCTCAGGGAAGGTCACGTTCAGAACACGCTCTTCACCAGCCTTGGCGCCCACCAGGCCTTCTTCGAAGCCCGGGATCATGCGACCGGAGCCCAGCACCAGCAGGGTGCCCTTGGCGGAACCGCCTGCGAAGGCTTCGCCGTCGATCTTGCCGACAAAGTCGATGTTCACCTGGTCATCATTCTGAGCGGCGCGATCAACGACTTCGAAACGGGTGTTCTGCTTGCGCAGGATGTCCAGCATGTTGTCGAGGTCGGCGTCAGCCACATCGGCCTGCAGGCGCTCGACCTTGATGCCGTCGAAACCGGCAACCTGGAATTCGGGGAAGACCTCGAAGGTAGCGATGTACTCGAGGCCCTTCTCCTTCTCGAACACTTTCGGCTCGACGGAAGGAGCACCGGCCGGGTTCAGCTTCTGCTCGACCACGGCTTCGTAGAAGGTTTCCTGGATCAGGTCACCGAGGGCTTCCTGACGAGCGGCGGCTTCGTAGCGCTGACGGATCACGCTCATCGGCACCTTGCCGGGACGGAAGCCAGGAACCTTGGCGCGACGAGCGGTCTGCTGCAGACGCTTGTTGACTTCGGTCTCGATACGCTCGGCCGGCACGCCAACGGTCATGCGGCGCTCAAGAGCGGAGGTGCTTTCAACGGAAACTTGCATGGATATTCCTCGTGGCACAGACGTAAGCCGGTCCTTCCGGCTCCCAGAATCAAGGGCAAGCATTCTAGTAGCTAGAAATGCAGAAGTCACCCTGACTGGAAGCTGCGGGAATTCACGGATGCGAGAGCTTATGGAAAGAAGATGGTGCGGACGGAGAGACTCGAACTCTCACAGCTTGCGCCACTGGAGTAGGATCACAGGCCATGCCATACCTTCACAGGCTGTAGGCGACAGCAAGTTTCCTCCGAACCGTACGTGCGACTTTCACCGCATACGGCTCTCCGGTCGTACTCCTCGGAGAAGTAGTTCGAGGCTGACAAACTGGTGCGGAAGGTGGGACTCGAACCCACACACCTTTCGGCACTGGTACCTAAAACCAGCGTGTCTGCCATTTCACCACTTCCGCCTAATACGTGCGGCATGAACCGCCCATTTAGAACGGGCATCATACCACCACCGGATTGAAGTGCAAGTCTTTCAAAGACTTACCGTCGTATTTTCCGGCGTGAATTAGGACGTGGCACTCATGGCACACCGGAATTTGCTTCCGGTTGATTTGCGCCATGATGTGGTTGAACCCCTTTACCGCTACCTTCCCCCCTTTCCGCAGGTGCCGCACGTGGTGCATCTGGATGCCGTCGTCGGCACCGCAAACGCAGCATCGCAGGAGCAGTTTCGACTTCACCCTGCGGGTGAAGCGAACGTAAAGGGACTGCGGGTCGCGGGGAGCGGCATGAAAGGCCCAAAGATCGCGAGCGTAGGAACACTCCCAATACTGGGTAATTTTCGCCTTCCCGTTGACATCCCGCATCACCCGCAAGCTCCTACCTCGCTTCCTGAATTGTTGCTTCATGGAGGTTCGGTATTTGTGCGCCAGCGTTTTCGCCAGCGAGAGCCGCATTAGGTGGTCGATGTATCCGAGGAACCGGATGTTCATCGCGGGTCGATAGTAGTTCCACCACCCTCTCTTGACCGCGTTGTACCGCGACACGATCTCGTCAGGATCGAGGTGGACATAGCTGCGCTTGGATATCGCAAAGGGCTTGTCAATTTTCGATTTAATGAAGCGCTCGCTTCTCAGCGATCCCATCACTTCGTCTTGATCGATCCATAGCCGGATGTTGGCGCCGCCCGCACGTCTCTGGAACGTGTGGCTTACACCTTCAGCCTTGAGCTTCCGCCTGAGAGCCTGTCGGTATACGGGAGCCCCGATCAGGAACCCCAAGAACCGCGCTCTATCGGAGCAGTGCGTGATCTTGGTTTTCTCTAGGCTCAGCTCGAGCTTGAGATTCTGGAGAAGGTAATCCTTCGCCCTGTCCCTCACCTCGCTGGCCAACCCTTTGCTGCCAGTGATGCCGATGAGCCAGTCATCTGCATATCGCACGTACCTAACTCGGACGAAGTCCGGGTCGTATTGGTCGTTTGCTGGCAAAGTCATTAGCTCCGCGTCGAGCGTTCTGAGCCTTTCTAGGTCAGCCCCCTCGGGCCTCCCCGCGCACTTCTTGAGTAGGTAGCTCTTCTTCCTCACTACGCTCCGGTATTCAGGATTCGGCCTCCGCTTCTCACCTCTGGTGAGGGATGCGCAGAGTTCTTCGGCCCAAACGTCGAATTCGTGGAGGTAGATGTTGGCGAGCATAGGGCTAATGATGCCCCCTTGCGGGGTGCCCTTTCTGGTCGCTTTGAGCTGTCCGTCTTCGCGATACCCCGCCTTTAGGAATTTTCGGATGAGGTTGATGAACCTGTCATCGTCAATGCGCTTGCGCAGCAGCTGGATTAGGATTTCGTGGTCGATTTCGTCGAAGAAGCTTTTGATGTCCCCTTCGATGAACCATTTAGTCCCGCTCCAGTGCTTACAGACACCTTCCAAGGCAGAGTGCGTGCTGCGACCCTCCCTGAACCCATGGCTGCTCCCGCAGAAAACTGGGCTTTCGGGGGCGTCGTAGATGCACTCAAGGATTAGCCTGACACTTTCCTGGACGACCTTATCCTTAACAGAGGGAATTCCGAGCGGGCGTTTCTTCCCATCCTTCTTGGGGATATAGACCCGAAGCGCGGGCTGAGGCTGGTAGCTCTCTTCCCGCAGTTCGTCGACGAGCCCTGAGATGATTTTCAGGGAAAAGCCATCGATGGTCTGCCCGTCCACCCCCTTGGTCATGTTGCCAGGGGCTGACTTGATTTTCTCGTAAGCGAGAATGTGGAGTTCGGGCCTGAACAGCAAGCGATATAGGTCTTTGTTGACCCAGCCGCCACGCGCGTTCAGCTTCCGAAGATTGTCGAGTCTGTCATAAGCTGTTGAAGCCATCCGGCTCACCCATTCCGTTCATTCGACAGGTACAACCTGCCTCCCTTCCCCGACGAGCAGGTACTACGAAGGCTCCGTGACCATATCGGTTTCCCGACGTAGGTCATCCCGAAGTTACAGAATGAGACGGTGCGGCAGAGGACGGTACTCTGTTCGTTCCTTGACTCCCCTCATTGGGGCTGCGCGTCAGAAGGGAAGAATTTCGAGACTTAGGTTCTATCTCAAAATCTCTGACGAATGGGTCACAGGCTTGTTTCCCATTGGGGGCAGAAACCCCCGCTCAGAACTGGAGTTCAGGCAGTATAGCTTTTACCGTTTCTGCGTTAGCTCGCTGTGACTTCTCGGGGCCAAGCCTCCCCTCACCACAGCTTTCACGACATGCTATTGTCCCCATCGGCCTTTCGGCTCTGGGTAAGTCGCTGCTTTAAGCCCTTTCTTCCAGGGCTAGGCAATCCTTGCCTTACGTCTCAGACGCCACATCGGCGCACACCTAAATCCAGCGTGTCTACCAATTTCACCACGTCCGCAGGGTACCGCAGAAACGAAAACGCCAGGCTCTGGGCCTGGCGCTTCGGAATATGGGGTGGACGATGGGAATCGAACCCACGACACCAGGAGCCACAATCCTGTGCTCTACCAACTGAGCTACGCCCACCATATTACATTTGCTTGTACCGAACGCCACATGGCGCACCCGGCAGGACTCGAACCTGCGACCATCCGCTTAGAAGGCGGATGCTCTATCCAGCTGAGCTACGGGCGCTTTATGTGGCTGCAACCCTTGCTAAGCAGACCCAGTGAAACCACTGAATCGGTTGGCACCGCCTCTTTCGTGTTTCAGGCTGTGCTCGGCAAGCGGGGCGCATGTTATCGATGAGGCCATACCCCGTCAACAACTTTTTTAAAAAAAATTCAAAGAGATAAAGGAGTTACGCCAAATCAGGGGCTCCCGCCTTTGCCTTATGGAGGCAGCATGCGAAAATGCGCGCCTTCTTTTCACCCGCCTTAATGGTTATCCCCCCGACATGACTGCAAAACTGATCGACGGCAAAGCGATCGCCGCCAGCCTCCGCCAGCAGATTGGCCAACGCGTCAATGAACGCCGCCAGCAAGGACTGCGCATCCCCGGCCTGGCTGTGATCCTGGTCGGCAGCGACCCCGCCTCTCAGGTCTATGTCGCGCACAAGCGCAAGGACTGTGAAGAGGTCGGCTTCCTCTCCCAGGCGTACGACCTACCCGCCAGCACCACTCAGGAAGACCTGCTGGCGCTGATTGACCGCCTGAACGCCGACCCGGCCATTGACGGCATCCTCGTCCAGCTCCCCCTCCCCGCCCATCTCGATGCCTCCCAGTTGCTGGAGCGCATCAGCCCGGACAAGGACGTGGACGGCTTCCACCCCTTCAACATCGGCCGCCTGGCCCAGCGCATCCCGCTGCTGCGTCCTTGCACCCCGAAAGGCATCATGACCCTGCTGCAAAGCACCGGCGTCGACCTGTACGGCATGGACGCAGTGGTCGTCGGCGCATCGAACATCGTCGGCCGCCCCATGGCGCTAGAGCTGCTGCTGGGCGGCTGCACCGTCACCGTGACCCACCGCTTCACCCGCGACCTGGCCGAGCATGTACGCCGCGCCGACCTCGTGGTCGTGGCCGCCGGCAAGCCGGGCCTGGTCAAGGGCGAGTGGATCAAGGAAGGCGCCATCGTCATCGACGTAGGGATCAACCGCCAGGCCGACGGCAAGCTGGTAGGCGACGTGGAGTACGACATAGCCGCCGAGCGCGCCAGCTGGATCACCCCGGTGCCGGGCGGCGTCGGCCCGATGACCCGCGCCTGCCTGCTGGAAAACACCCTGTACGCCGCCGAACACCTGCACACCTGACAGGTATTCGACGAGCAAGAAAAAGGCCGCTGATCAGCGGCCTTTTCATTTTCAGAGGGCTGTTACTCGGCGAGACGCCAGGTAGTACCGCCCTTGCCGTCTTCCAGCACCACACCCAGAGCGGTCAGCTCGTCGCGGATGCGATCGGATTCGCCCCAGTTCTTCGCCGCACGGGCATCCAGGCGAGCCTGGATCAGTGCCTCGACCTGCGCCGCGTCGACCTTGCCGGTAGCGCCGGCCTGGAGGAACTCGTCGGCGTCCAGCTGCAGAACTCCCAGCAGCGCACCCAGCTCACGCACACGCGCCGCAAGTGCAGCAGCCGCTGCAGGCTCGCTTTCGCGCAGGCGATTGACCTCGCGGACCATCTCGAACAGCACCGCCACCGCTTCCGGTGTACCGAAATCGTCATCCATCGCCGCGCCGAAGCGCTCGACGAACGCCTCACCGCCCGCGGCAGCCGCCTGCGGCAGACCACGCAGCGCGGTGTAGAAACGCTCCAGTGCGCCCTTGGCTTCCTTCAGGTTGTCCTCGGAATAGTTGATCGGGCTACGGTAGTGACTGGACACCAGCAGGAAGCGCACGACTTCAGGGTGGTATTTCTCCAGCACTTCGCGAATGGTGAAGAAGTTGCCCAGGGACTTGGACATCTTCTCGCCATCCACGCGCACCGCACCGGCGTGCATCCAGCTGGCCGCGTAGAGTTTGCCGGTGGCCGCCTCGCTCTGGGCGATCTCGTTCTCGTGGTGCGGGAACACCAGGTCCGGGCCGCCGCCGTGGATGTCGAAAGTCTCGCCCAGGCAGCAGGTGGACATCACCGAGCACTCGATGTGCCAACCCGGACGGCCGGCACCCCACGGCGACTCCCAGCTCGGCTCGCCTGGCTTGGCGCCCTTCCAGAGCACGAAGTCCAGCGGGTCTTCCTTGGATTCGTCGACCTCGATGCGAGCGCCGATGCGCAGGTCCTCGATCTTCTTGCGCGACAGCTTGCCGTAGCCGGCGAATTTGCCGACCCGGTAGTAGACGTCGCCGTTGCCCGGGGCGTAGGCGTAGCCCTTGTCGATCAGGGTCTGGATCATCTCGTGCATACCGGCGATGTGGCCGGTGGCACGCGGCTCGATGTCCGGACGCAGGACCGACAGGCGCGCCTCGTCCTCGTGCATCGCGGCGATCATGCGGGCGGTCAGGTCTTCGAACGATTCGCCGTTCTCCTGGGCGCGACGGATGATCTTGTCGTCGATGTCGGTGATGTTGCGCACGTAGGTCAGGTCATAGCCGCGATGGCGCAGCCAGCGGGCGATGACGTCGAACGCCACCATCACGCGGGCGTGGCCGATGTGGCAGAAGTCGTATACGGTCATGCCGCACACGTACATGCGCACCTGGTTGCCCACCAGCGGTTTGAAGGCGTCCTTGGTCTTGGACAGCGTGCTATAGATCTGCAAGTCAGCCATCCCTTACTGCCCCCAGGAGTCGCGCAGGGTCACGGTGCGGTTGAAGACCAGAGCATCAGCCCTGGAGTCCTTGGCATCGGCGCAGAAGTAGCCCTCGCGCTCGAACTGGAAGCGATCCTCGGCAGTGGCGCTGGCCAGCGACGGCTCGGCGCGGCAGCCCTTGAGCACTACCAGGGACTCCGGGTTGATGTTGTCGAGGAAGCTGCCGCCCTCTTCCGATTTCTCCGGGTTGGGGGAGCGGAACAAACGGTCGTACAGGCGCACTTCGCACTCGACGCTCTCGGCGGCCGGCACCCAATGGATCACGCCCTTGACCTTGCGGCCCTCGGGGTTCTTGCCCAGGGTGTTCTCGTCGTAGCTGCAACGCAGTTCGACGATATTGCCGGCAGCATCCTTGATCGCTTCGTCGGCGCGGATCACGTAGCTGCCGCGCAGGCGCACTTCGCCGCCCGGAACCAGGCGCTTGTAACCGGCCGGCGGGACTTCCTCGAAGTCACTGGCGTCGATGTAGATCTCGCGGCTGAACGGCAGCACGCGCACGCCCATGTCCTGCTTCGGATGTCGCGGCAGCTCCAGGCTCTCGACCTGGCCTTCCGGATAGTTGGTGATGACCACCTTCAGCGGCTTGAGTACGCACATGGCACGGCCGGCATTGGCATCCAGATCGTCACGGATGGCGAATTCCAGCATGCCGATGTCCACCACGCCGCCCGCGCGGTTCACACCGATCATGTCGCAGAAGGCGCGGATCGACGCTGGGGTGTAGCCGCGGCGGCGGTAGCCGGAGAGGGTCGACATGCGCGGGTCGTCCCAGCCATTCACGTGGTTTTCATCGACCAGTTGCTTGAGCTTGCGCTTGCTGGTGATGGTGTAGTTCAGGTTCAGACGCGCGAATTCGTACTGGCGCGGCTGGGCCGGGACCGGCAGGTTGGCCAGGAACCACTCGTACAGCGGGCGGTGATCCTCGAACTCCAGGGTGCAGATGGAGTGGGTGATGCCCTCAATGGCGTCCGACTGACCATGGGTGAAGTCGTAGCTGGGGTAGATGCACCACTTGTCGCCGGTCTGGTGGTGATGCGCATGGCGGATACGATAGAGGATCGGGTCGCGCAAATTGATGTTCGGCGAAGCCATGTCGATCTTCGCGCGCAGCGAACGGGCGCCGTCCGGGAACTCGCCGGCTTTCATGCGGGCGAACAGGTCCAGGTTCTCATCCACCGAACGCTCACGGAACGGGCTATTCTTGCCCGGCTCGGTGAGCGAGCCACGGTAGGCGCGCATTTCCTCGGCGTTCAGGTCGCAGACGAACGCCTTGCCGGCCTTGATCAGGTCCACCGCCCAGTCATGCAACTGGTCGAAGTAGTTGGATGCATAGCGCACCTGACCAGCCCACTCGAAGCCCAGCCATTTCACATCGGCCTCGATGGCGTCGATGTATTCCTGGTCTTCCTTCGCCGGATTGGTGTCGTCGAAGCGCAGGTGGCAGTCACCGCCGAACTCCTTGGCCAGGCCGAAGTTCAGACAGATGGACTTGGCGTGGCCGATGTGCAGGTACCCGTTGGGCTCCGGCGGGAAGCGGGTGACGATCTTCTGGTGCTTGCCACTTTCCAGGTCGGCCGCAACGATCGGGCGCAGGAAGTTGGCGGCAACAGTGGCTTCTTTCGTATCGGCGGTAGGCTTGCTCATGGTGTCCTTGATCATGCTGGTGTTCGGCCAGGGTAGGCCAGCCAAACCAAAGCGCTTATCATAGCCGAAGCTGTCAACCCCCTGACAGGCCTTCGATTTTTCCAAAGAGCGGAATTCCCTGATGACTACCACCGTCAAACTGCAGACCAACTTCGGCGATATCACCCTTGAACTGTTCGATGACAAGGCGCCCGAAACCGTCGCCAACTTCAAGGAATACGTGAAGGCCGGCCATTACGACAACACCGTGTTCCACCGTGTGATCAACAATTTCATGATCCAGGGCGGCGGTTTCGAGCCGGGCATGAAGCAGAAGTCCACCCGCAAATCGATCAAGAACGAAGCCAACAACGGCGTCGGCAACAAGATCGGTACCGTCGCCATGGCCCGCACCATGGAGCCGCATTCGGCCAGCGCGCAGTTCTTCATCAACGTCGCCGACAACGATTTCCTCAACCACAGCGCGCCGACCGTGCAGGGCTGGGGCTACTGCGTGTTTGGTGAAGTGAAGGACGGCATGGACGTGGTCAACAAGATCAAGACCGTCGCCACCACCATGCGCTCCGGCCACCAGGACGTACCGGCCGACGACGTGATCATCGAGAAAGCAGAAGTCATCGGCGAGTGAGTCGATGAGCGTCCTGTTCATCTCGGACCTGCATCTTGAAGCTGAACGCCCGGACATCACCCGGGCGTTCTTGCATTTCCTGTCCACCCGCGCCCGCACGGCCGAGGCGCTATACATCCTCGGCGACTTCTTCGAAGCCTGGATCGGCGACGACGGCATGGACGAGTTCCAGCACGCCATCGCCCGCGCCCTGCGCGAGCTGTCCGACAGCGGCACGCGCATTTACCTGATGCACGGCAACCGCGACTTCCTCATCGGCCAGGCCTTCTGCCGCGAAGCGGGCTGCACCCTGCTGCGCGACCCGAGCCTGATCGACCTCGGCGGCGAGAAGATCCTGCTGATGCACGGCGACAGCCTGTGCACCCTCGACGTGGCCTACATGAAGCTGCGTCGCTGGCTGCGCAACCCGCTGAGCCTGTTCATCCTGCGCCATCTGCCACTGGCCACCCGCTACAATCTGGCGCGCAAGCTGCGCAAGGAAAGCCGCGCGCAGACCCGCATGAAGGCCAGCGAGATCGTCGACGTCACACCGTCGGAAGTGGAGAAGATCATGCGCGACAAGGGCGTACGCATCCTGATCCACGGGCACACCCACCGCCCGGCCGTTCACGAACTGGAAATCGACGGCCGCCCCGCGCGGCGCATCGTCCTCGGTGACTGGGACAGCCAGGGCTGGGCTCTCGAGGCCGACAGCGAGGGTCTGCAACAGGCGCCTTTCCCGCTCTGATGCACACGGCCACCGCAAGGGTGGCCCTTTGGCGTTAACCCGCCCGCACTGTCCGATATTTTTCCTTGACCGCTACCTGTCGCCTTTAGGAGGATTTGCAGTTTGCTCAATCAAGGAAGAAACATGTTCAGCAAGGGAAACCTCATCAAGTTCGGTGCTCTGCCCCTGGCGCTGGTCGGCGCCGCCTTCATCCTGTTCAACGGCATCTTCTTCTATAACGAAGCCGGCTACATGACCCACGTACGGACCATCTTTGGCGACGAGAAGATCGTCGACGACGTCGGCTACGCCACCAAATGGTTCGGCCGCGCCACCACCTGGAAGAAAGCCATCAGCGTGCAGTCCGTGCTGGTGATGGACGAGAACGACAACAACCCGGACAACGACGCCCTGGGCGCCACCATCGAAGCCTTCCCCATCGTCTTCCTCGGCAACGTCGACGCCAAGGTCGAGTCCTCGGCACGCTTCCGCCTGCCCGGCGGCGACCAGTTCCTGAAGATGGCCCAGGAATACCGCAACCCGGACAACTTCATTCGCACGGCGCTGGTCCCGGCGATCAAGGAAACCCTGCAGGCCACCGCCTCGCTGATGACCGCCGACGACTACTACGCCGGCGCCCGCAGCGAATTCGCCGCAGAGTTCGAGAACCAGCTCAACGACGGCCTGTACCTGATCAAGCGCAAGGAAGTCCGCGGCCCGCGTGGCGCAGTGCCGCACCAGACCGCGATCCTCCAGGCCGGCACCGAACAGGGCAGCTTCGGCGACAACAACGCCAGCCAGTTCGTCACCGAGAAGGTCACCGACTCCAAAGGCATCCCGGTGCGCAAGCAGCAGCAATTCCGCAAGTTCGGCGTGGAAGTGGTGGAAGCGCGCATCACCAACGTCGACCCGAACCCGCAGTACAAGCAGCGCATGGTCAAGGTGCAGCAGGCGCTGGCAGAGCTGGCTGTTGCCCGCCAGAACCGCCTGAAGGAAGAGGAAGAGAAGCTGCTGGTCACGGCCCGCGGCGAGAAGGAAGTGGAAGCCAAGCGCCAGGAAACCCTGCGCGACCAGATCGAACGCACCACCCAGGCGGAAACCGACAAGCAACTGGCGGTAATCAATGCCGAGCGCGAAAAGCAGCGCGCCGAGATCGAGAAGCAGACCGCCGAACTGCTGCGCGACAAGGCTACCGTCACCGCGCAGGCCACCAAGATCACCGCCGACGCCGAGGCCTATGCCCGTGAAGCGGTCATCAAGGCGGACGGCGCACTGCAGCCCAAGCTGGACGCGCTGATCGCCATCAACAAGGTCTGGGCCGAAGCCGCTGCTCAGGCACCAGTGCCGAGCGTGATGATGGCCGGCGGGCAGAACAGCGCCAGCAGCCGCCAGGACGAGATCGGCCAACTGATGGGTGTGCTGGCCACCAAGGCCGCGCGTGACCTGGCCCTGGACCTGAAGGTGAAGGACTGAGTCTTCTCGATTGAATCAAAGAAAAAGCGCCCGTCGGGGCGCTTTTTTCATTTCAGGGGACGATTCAGGCCGCCTGCTCCACCGGCACACCGCTGTGGAATCGGAACTCGCTGTCCGGGGACTGGATCAGACCAGCCTCCACCTCGCGGATCTCCGCCACGCGGCGATCGATATCGGCATCATCGCCATACCGGCGCGCCAGGCTCAGGTAGCCCTGGAAGTGCCGCGCCTCGGATTTGAGCAGAGAGCCGTAGAACTTGGCGAGGTCGGCATCCAGATGGTCCACCAGCGCGGCGAAGCGCTCGCAGCTACGGCACTCGATGAAGGCACCGACGATCAGGGTATCCACGAGTTTCTGCGGCTCGTGGTTGCGCACCACAGTGCGCAGGCTGGAAGCGTAGCGACCGGCAGAGATCGGCCGCAAAGGGATACCCCTCTTCTTCATGATCGCCAGCACCTGCTCATGGTGACGCAATTCCTCGCGGGCGAGGCGCGACATGAAGTTCACCAGCTCCTCGTGGGCACTGTATTTGGCGATCAGGGCCAGGGCTGTGCTGGCGGCCTTGAACTCGTTGTTCTTGTGGTCGATCAGCATCACCGCCTGATCCCGCAGCGCGGCTTCCACCCACGCATCCGGCGTGGCACAACCGAGGAATTCCCTGATTTCAGACAGCATGTACTCTCTCCAACCCGCAGGCCGCCGCGCAGCCGCGCAAACACGTGGCGCACCCGCCCGTCGCTGGCCGGTGTCATAAAGGCGGAGCATTATACGAATGCCGCCGCGCGGAACCAGCTTCCGGCGTTGATATGCCTCAACGTCATGAACGAGATATCCCGACTACAGTTGTTCCACATAAACAACGCGCACGAAGGGAGACGACCATGCAAGCCATCCGTAGCATCCTCGTAGTCGTGGACCCGGACCAGCCGGAAGGTCTCGCGCTGAAACGGGCCCGCCTGATCGCCAGCGTGACCCAGTCGCACCTGCACCTGCTGGCCTGCGAGCGGCGCGCCGACTACAGCGCCAAGCTGGAGGAAGTCGCCGAAGTGCTGCGCCAGGAAGGTTTCAGTGCCTCCAGTCGCCAGGCCTGGAAGGACAACCTGCACCAGACCATCATCGTCGAGCAGCAAGCCGAAGGCTGCGGACTGGTGATCAAGCAGCACAGCCCGGACAACCCGCTGAAGAAGGCTCTGCTCACCCCGGATGACTGGAAGTTGCTGCGCTTCTGCCCTGCCCCGGTGCTATTGGTGAAGACCAGCCTGCCCTGGGCCGGCCGCAACATCCTTGCTGCCGTGGATGTGGGCAACAACGATATCGAGCACCGCACCCTGCATGCCGGGATCGTCAGCCACGCCTACGACATCGCCGGCCTCGCCCATGGCCAGCTGCATGTGATCAGCGCGCACCCCTCGCCGATGCTCTCGGCCGCCGACCCGACCTTCCAGCTCAGCGAAACCATCGAGGCCAAGTATCGCGAGGCCTGCAAGGCTTTCCAGGCCGAGTACGGCGTCGACGACCAGCACCTGCACATCGAAGAAGGCCCGGCGGACGTGCTGATCCCACGCGCGGCGCACAACCTCGACGCAGCGGTGACGGTGATCGGCAGCGTGGCGCGCACCGGGTTGTCCGGCGCGCTGATCGGCAACACCGCCGAAGTGGTGCTCGACTCCCTCGAGAGCGACATCCTGGTTCTCAAGCCGGACGACATCATCGCCCACCTGGAGGAACTGGTCGCCAAGGCGTGATCCAGCGTCCCGACGAAAAAAGCCGCCCATCGGGCGGCTTTTTTAGTGCCACGTAAAATTCAGAGCCGTGATTCCAGCCCCTCGGCCAGGAAGCTCGGTGCAATGTACCGCTCGTAATGCGCCTCGGAGAGGATGAAGAACTCCTTGTCGATGGCGTCGCGCAGGTCCGGCAGCGGCCAATCCCGGAACTCCGGCAGCAACGCCAGGCCGTAGGCTTCCACCTGATTGATCATCCGCGAGCCGCGAGCGATCAGCTGGTAGGCCCAGCAGTAGGGCGACTGCTCGGGCACGAAGCGAATCTGCCGCTGCTCCAGCTGGCTGCGCAGCAGGGGCGCATCGAACACCTCCAGCTTGGCCATCATCACCTGCGCCAGCAGGACTTCCAGACGGCTCAGGACCGCCCGTTTCTCCTCGTCGCCGTAGCGATTCCAGTTCACCACTTCGTGGTGGAAACGCTTGCAGCCACGGCAGACCAGGTCGCCGTAGACCGTCGAGCAGAGCCCGACACAGGGGGTTTTGATGCGTTGCGAAGACATGGCTGAACAGATGGCTGGCAAAGCGGGCATGTTAGCCCTTTGTCTAGGCAAGATCACCCTCGGGCACCACGCAAATCGGCTTACCAAGGCCCATTAATTCCATTAGAATGGCTGCGCCTTTTTGGCGTCATTGTCCGAAAGAAGCTGTTTTCAAAGCGTCACGAAGCACAGATTCCGGCAGCCGCGCGGTCTGGGCGCCTCCCTCAAGCGCCCAGTCCCTCACGTCCCAGGCCCCACCGGCGTAAAACTTTGAAAACAGCTTCTGCCCGGAGATCGCCGGTGCCGTCGTAGGTCAGTGGATTACCGTCCACCATGCCTGACGAATGGATCGGAGGGGTCTCCTGGATACGCGTCCTCCGGGACCACTGATGAGGGAAATACTGTGCTTGAAGCCTATCGCAAACACGTAGAAGAGCGTGCCGCCCAGGGCGTCGTGCCCCAGCCGCTGAACGCCGAACAGACCGCAGGTCTGGTCGAACTCCTGAAGAACCCGCCGGCCGGCGAAGAAGAATTTCTCCTCGACCTGATCACCAACCGCGTACCGCCGGGCGTGGATGAAGCCGCCTATGTCAAGGCCGGTTTCCTGTCCGCCGTCGCCAAGGGTGAAGCCACTTCCCCGCTGCTGTCCAAGACCCGCGCCCTCGAGCTGCTGGGTACCATGCAAGGCGGCTACAACATCGCCACCATGGTCGAGCTGCTGGACAACGCCGAGCTGGCGGAAGTCGCCGCCGCGCAGCTGAAGCACACCCTGCTGATGTTCGATGCCTTCCACGACGTCGCCGAGCGCGCCAAGAAAGGTAACGCCGCCGCCAAGGCCGTGCTGCAATCCTGGGCCGACGGCGAGTGGTTCAAGGCCCGTCCGGCCGTCGCCGAGAAGCTGACCCTGACCGTGTTCAAGGTCCCCGGCGAAACCAACACCGACGACCTGTCCCCTGCTCCGGACGCCTGGTCGCGTCCTGACATCCCGCTGCATGCCCTGGCCATGCTGAAAATGGCCCGCGACGGCATCGAGCCGGTCCAGCCGGGCTCCATCGGTCCGCTGAAGCAGATCGAAGCCGTTAAAGCCAAAGGCTTCCCGGTTGCCTACGTCGGTGACGTGGTCGGCACCGGTTCGTCCCGCAAATCCGCCACCAACTCGGTGCTGTGGTTCTTCGGCGACGACATCCCCTACGTTCCGAACAAGCGTGCCGGCGGCTTCTGCTTCGGCACCAAGATCGCCCCGATCTTCTACAACACCATGGAAGACGCCGGCGCCCTGCCGATCGAGTTCGACTGCACCAACCTGGCCATGGGCGACGTCATCGACGTGTACCCGTACGAAGGCAAGGTCGTGCGTCATGACAGCGGCGAAGTGGTCACCACCTTCGAGCTGAAGACCCCTGTTCTGCTGGACGAAGTCCGCGCCGGCGGCCGTATCCCGCTGATCGTTGGCCGCGGCCTGACCGAGAAGGCCCGCGCCGAGCTGGGTCTGGCTCCGTCTGACCTGTTCAAGAAGCCGGAAGCGCCGGCCGACAGCGGCAAGGGTTTCACCCTCGCCCAGAAGATGGTTGGCCGCGCCTGCGGTCTGGCCGAAGGTCAGGGCGTGCGTCCGGGCACCTACTGCGAACCGAAGATGACCACCGTCGGCTCCCAGGACACCACCGGCCCGATGACCCGCGACGAGCTGAAAGACCTGGCTTGCCTGGGCTTCTCCGCCGACCTGGTGATGCAGTCCTTCTGCCACACCGCTGCTTATCCGAAACCGATCGACGTCAAGACCCACCACACCCTGCCGGACTTCATCATGACCCGCGGCGGTGTTTCCCTGCGTCCGGGCGACGGCATCATCCACAGCTGGCTGAACCGCATGCTGCTGCCTGACACCGTCGGCACCGGCGGCGACTCGCACACCCGCTTCCCGATCGGCATCAGCTTCCCGGCCGGTTCCGGCCTGGTCGCCTTCGCCGCTGCCACCGGCGTCATGCCGCTGGACATGCCGGAATCGGTCCTGGTGCGCTTCAAGGGCAAGCTGCAACCGGGCATCACCCTGCGCGACCTGGTCCATGCGATCCCCTACTACGCCATCCAGGCTGGCCTTCTGACCGTCGAGAAGAAGGGCAAGAAGAACATCTTCTCTGGCCGCATCCTCGAGATCGAAGGCCTGAACGACCTGACCGTCGAACAAGCCTTCGAGCTGTCCGACGCCTCCGCCGAGCGTTCGGCTGCCGGTTGCACCATCAAGCTGCCGGAAGAGGCTATCGCCGAGTACCTGAAGTCCAACATCACCCTGCTGCGTTGGATGATCGGCGAAGGCTACGGCGACGCCCGCACCCTCGAGCGCCGCGCGCAGGCGATGGAAGCCTGGCTGGCCAACCCGCAACTGCTGGAAGCCGACAAGGACGCCGAGTACGCCGCGGTCATCGAGATTGACCTGGCAGACGTCAAGGAGCCGGTACTCTGCGCTCCGAACGACCCGGACGACGCCCGCCTGCTGTCCAGCGTTCAAGGCCGCAAGATCGATGAAGTCTTCATCGGTTCCTGCATGACCAACATCGGTCACTTCCGCGCTGCCGGCAAACTGCTGGACAAAGTGAAGGGTGGCATTCCGACCCGTCTGTGGCTGGCTCCGCCGACCAAGATGGACGCCCATCAACTGACCGAAGAAGGCTACTACGGCATCTACGGCAAGGCTGGCGCGCGCATGGAAATGCCGGGCTGCTCGCTGTGCATGGGTAACCAGGCTCGCGTACAGACCGGCTCGACCGTGGTCTCCACCTCGACCCGTAACTTCCCGAACCGTCTGGGCGACGCCACCGACGTGTTCCTGGCATCCGCCGAGCTGGCCGCCGTATCCTCGATCATCGGCAAGCTGCCGACCGTCGAAGAGTACATGGCCTACGCGAAGGACATCGACAGCATGTCTGCCGACATCTACCGCTACCTGAGCTTCGACCAGATCGCCGAGTTCCGCGAAGCTGCAGCCAACGCGAAGATCCCGGCCGTCCAGGTCTGAGACGCCTAGCGTGACGAAAAGCCCCGCCTCGTGCGGGGCTTTTCTTTTCCAACCCCGAAATAGAGCGCTCCCGCCCTACCCTAACGATGGGCCTAATACTTATTGACCGGTTGCGCCCCGGGCCACCGAGTCTATGGTGAACAGCAGGCTCCTGCCGATATCCGTGCTCAGGTGCCCTTGTGGAACCCTCCAGAGGTGCGCTCCCTTCCTCTGCGCCCCGCCCTCCATGGCGGGGCTTCTTTTTTCCGCATTGCCACTGGCACAGCGCTTGCTCGACTCCAGACACCTGCGATCCAACGGCGGATCGCCCCGACAACATCAATCGACATAGGCGCCGCGGCTAAAAGGTCGAGAAGGCCAACGGCCAGCGGCGGCCAGGCGCGATCAATTCGCCAGCCGCTTAGCTGGCCCCTTCTTTGCCCGCAACGCCCTATGCTGCGGCCGCCCGGTCTTCAAGCCGGGCCCCGGAGCGTCATCGGCAGGGTTCGATGGCGCATCGCAGTGGCCGCCGCTGGCTAGGCACCTCGGCGCCACCCGACCTCGCCGCCGGCGCGGCACAGCAAGGGCAAGCCCATGATTGATCTCACCACCTGGAACCTCAGCGTTCCCACCGACCCCAGCCCCACCGAAGTCAGCACCGAGCAGATCGCCCGCGGCTACCAGAGCCGCTACTTCCAGCGCGGCGGCAGCCAGGTGGTGTTCTGGGTGCCGGTCACCGGCTCGCACACGTCCGACAGCGTCTATCCACGCAGCGAACTGCGCGAGACCCTGTCCAACGGCGAAGTCTCCAACTGGTACTACAACCAGGGCGACAACGAGCTGCGCGTGACCATGAGCGTCCAGCAGGTGCCCTCGAAGAACAAGATCATCATCGGCCAGATCCACAGCCGCTCACCCTACACCGGCAACGGCGAGCCGCTGGTCAAGCTGCAGTACCACTACCTGCCCACCCTGGGAAGCGGGCGCCTGGAAGCCCTGGTGCGCAACCATCCTGATGACAGCGCCAGCATCAATGTCCCGCTGATCGACAACGTCGCCCTGGACCAGAGCTTCAACTACAGCCTGCGCGTCACGTCGGTCGGCAACCTGGCGATCCGCGTGGAGACGTCCGATGGGCGCGCCAATTACTACCGCAAGATCCTCAGCACCACCTGGTCCAAGCAACTGCTCTACTTCAAGGCCGGCGCCTACATCAACGATAACTACGGCAACAGCAGCGAAGGCGCACGGGTGACCGTCTTCCACCTGAACTCGGCGCACCGCTGATCCGTCATTCAGTGACCTGATGAGGCGCGGGGCGGGCGGACTGCGCGTAGAATGCGCGGCACGCCCGCATCCTTCACCGCACAATCCACCGCGCTGCCGCACCGCATTGTCATCGAGAGCACCATGGCCCGCCTTAAACTGGAATTCCCCGAAGAACTCTTCATCTACGAAACCAAGCTCACCGTTCGCGTCACCGACATCAACGGCGCCAACCACCTGGGCAACGATTCGATGATCTCGATGATCTCCGAGGCCCGCGCACGCTTCCTGTTCGACTACGGCATCCGCGAGACCGGCATCATCGTCACCGACCTCGCCACCACCTACCGTGCCGAGGCCCACGCACGCGACCAGCTGCTATTCGAGGTCGGCGTCATGGACTTCAACAAGTACGGCGGCGACATCATCTTCCGCATCACCCGCCCGGCGGATGACACCCTGGTGGCCATGGCCAAGTCCGGTTTCGTGTTCTTCGACTACAAAGCCGGCAAGGTCGCACCGATTCCCGAGGCATTCCGCGACACCTTCCCTAACGTCAACTGGGTCGCCTGAGCGGCAAGCGAAGCGGCGGCGCGGTACCTCTGGAGTCGCCCCCATCAGCCTTCAGAGGAGATCCCAGCATGCCGTCCTTCCTGCGGGTGGGCGCGCTGTCCGGTTGTCTCTACCTGCCCTTCCTTTCCCTATTCTCCAACGCCCAGGCGGCAGATACCGATACAGTCCAGCGCGGCCGCTATCGGGTACAGGTCGCCGGTTGCAACGACTGCCACACCGCGGGCTACATCCTCGCCCGGTCAAGGTTCCGGAAAGCACCTGGCTCACGACCAGCTAGGCTGGAGCGGCCCCTGGGGCACCACCTACGCAAGCAACCTGCGCCTGGCCATGCAGGCCTATGACGAGGAGCAATGGCTGGCGATAGCGCGCCAGGCCAACTTCCGTCCGCCAATGCCGCCTCACAAGCGCAAGCCGGGCGTCGACGCCCACCCTGCAGCTACCAGGCCATCGAACTGGCCGATTGCGTGATAATCACCGGCAGCAACATGGCCTATATCCAACCGATCGGTTCCGCCGCCGGGAACAGGCCCGCGCGCATCGCCGGGAAATGAAGCTGATTGTCATCGAACCGCGCGTCACCGACACCGCTGAACCAGCCGACCTGCACGTGACAATCCTGCCCGGCACCAAGCTCCCGCTGCTCCTCGACATCCAGCCCCCTGCTCCGGGACGGCTGGATCGGCCGAGGCCTCATCGATGCCCACAACGAGGACTTGGTGGAACTGAAAGCCCTGGTGCGCGACCAAGGTCCTCGGACCATGGCGGAACCCGCAGCATCGCCGTGGACGACCAGCGACGCATCGCCCGATCCGCAAGGCACCCTCGTTCGTCTCGCTCTGGTGCGTGAGCCTCAACCAGTCCGGCGTCGGCAGCGCGAAGAACAGCGCGATGATCAGCCTGTGCTGGGCCACTGGGCAGACCGGCCGCCCCGGTGCCACCCCCTTCTCTCTCATCGACCAGCCCAACGCGATGACGGCCGCGAGGCCGGCAGCCTGTCCAACCCGCTGCCCGGCCACGTGAAACCACCAGTGCCGAACACCGAGGTCGCCGCTCACGGGAATGGCGAGCAATTCTCGGCCCGGAGCGCCATCGAGCAGTTCGATACGATGCGCAACGGGCGCACCAAGGCCCTGTGGGGCGCCCGCACCAAGCAGGCGCAATCGCCATCCGACCAGACCCACGTGCGCGAAGCCCTGGCCGCCGCCCATTAGCCATCGCCCAGGGGACCGTCATCACCAGCGAGACATGCCAGTAGGCCGACCTGCAGCCGCCGGCCGCCAGCAGGGGCGAGAGGGAAGGCACGGCGATCAACTCCGAACACCGCATGAGACATGGGCATCGGGCCATCTCCGCCTGCGGCGCAACAGCCAATCCTCGCCCGCAGCGCCTGAACCTTACTTTTCTGCAGGCAAAGAAAAACCCGGCCTAGGCCGGGTTTCTCTCAGGAGCTCAGGCTATTACTGCTTGGCCTGGGCTTCTACTTCGGCTTCTACGCGGCGGTTAACAGCGCGGCCTTCGGCAGTTGCGTTGTCAGCAACCGGACGGGACTCACCGTAACCAACAGCGTTCACACGGCCGCCTTCAACACCGTACTCGTTGACCAGTACGTCACGAACGGCGTTGGCACGACGCTCGGACAGCTTCTGGTTGTAGGCGTCGGTGCCGACGGAGTCGGTGTGGCCTTCAACGGTGGTGGAGGTGGACGGGTACTGCTTCATGAAGTCAGCCAGGTTTTTGATGTCAGCGTAGCTGTTCTCTTTAACCTTGGACTTGTCGAAGTCGAACTTCACGTCCAGCTGTACGCGTACGACTTCGGCAACAGCCGGGCAGCCGTTGGCGTCAACGGTAACGTTGGCCGGAGTGTTCGGGCACTTGTCGACGTTGTCGCAGACGCCGTCGTTGTCGGAGTCGGAGCAAACTTCAGCAACCGGCTCGGGAGCCGGGGCCGGCTTGGCGCCGCCACCGAAGTTCATACCAACGCCCAGGCCAGCCATCCACTCGCCCTGGTGACCGTTCTGACGCTGCTCCAGGCCGTACTGGCCGTCGAGGCTAGCTTTGGCGTAGAAGTTGTCGGTGAAGTAGTACTTCAGGCCGGTGCCGATCATGGCCATGGTCAGGTTCTGACGGCTGCCGTTGGCATCGCTGATGTTGGTCAGGCTCTGGTGGCCGATACCTGCGGAAACGTACGGACGCAGGTTGCCAGCACCCGGAGTGCCGAAGTGGTAGATGGCATCCAGAGTGCTCAGGTTGCCATGGACCTTCTTGTTGCCGGTCTCGTAGGTGCCACGTACGTCGTGGTATTCACCATAGGACAGAGCCAGCTCGACGTCGTCGGTCAGGAAGTAACCAACGGAGCCGCCGTACAGGTCCGCGTTCTTCATGTTGCGGGTGCTGTCGGTGAAGTAGCGCTTGCCGAATGCTTCGACTTCCACGGCGCCCTGGCCTTGAGCGAACGCATTGACAGCGGCGGAGGCGATCAGCGAGCCAACTACGACGCCTAAGGTGTTCTTCAGTTTCATCCGTTAAATCCCCATCTTGGTGGTCAATAAGTTGTCTAACCAGAGGCCGTACAACTTGGGTGGCAAGTTTATCAGAACTTGCCAAACAGAGAGACAATATTTCCCGGACTAAGATTCCGTCACATTCGAAAACTTTTCTCTCATTCGATCGAGTGCACGTTTGTAGCGCATTTTCGTGGCGCTAAGCCCCATGTGCATGATGTCGGCGATTTCCTGGAACTCCAGTTCCGCAACAAATCGAAGCACGAGGATTTCCCGATCAATGGGATTGACATGAACTAGCCAGCGGTCTAGCCCACCCCGTTCTTCGACTTTCGGAGCCTTCTCTTCAGAGGCCTCCTCAACCGGATCCAGACTCAGCGCATCGAGCAATCTGCGTTTACGCCGTTCCTTCCGATACTGCGTAATGCACTCGTTGTAAGTGATGCTGTACAGCCAGGTCTTGAACTTCGACTTTCCCTCGAAGTTCTTCAGACCATACAACACCTTGAGCATGACCTCTTGACACACATCATCGGCGTCCCGGTCGTTGCCCAGGTAGCGCGCGCAGACGTTGAAGAGCGTGCGCTGGTAGCGGCGCATCAGCTCTTCGTAGGCCCGCGTCACGTGGTAAAGCTCCTCGTGAGAACGCTCCACCAGCTCCTCGTCGGTGAGCTGGCGCGGGTCATAGCGCAAGGAGAGTGGTTGCGGCTTGTTCAAGTCGGGTCGGGCCAGGTCAAGTCAGCGTCCGGCACGGCTTTCAGGCAGCCGTACCGGCAATCGGTCATCATCTTCAGCGACTGGTTACACGCTGATCGAGCAGGATGCGGTTGGCGATCGACACCAGCTCACCCTCGTCTGTCAGCAGGATAGTCTTGATGGTACCAATTTCCTCGATGATGCCTTCGACATCCGCCACTTTCACCTGTTGTCCGACCTGATACAGCTCCCGCACGTAGATCCCGGCAATGATCTGCCCCGCCACTTCGCGACTACCGAGCCCCAGCGCCAGGGCAGCGGCCAGTCCGATGGTGATCAGCACGATGGCGATGATGTAGTTCAGCAGGTCGGTCTTCACCTCCAGCTGACCGATGGCCACCGAAATGCTGATGATAATGACCAGCCACTGGGCGACACGGCCCAGGCCGTTCGAGTACTCCAGACCGACGCCGTCGGCAGCGCCGCGCACCAGGCTGTTGGCCAACTGGGCGAGCAGGATGCCGACGATCAGTACCAGCGCCGCGCCGAACACCTTGGGCAGGTACAGCGCAAGCATGTCCAGGGTCGCCGAGACGCGCTGCAGGCCGAGCGATTCCGCGGCGGAAACCAGGAAGACCAGCAGCACGAACCAATAGACGATCTTGCCGATCAGCGTCGAGACCGGTACCTGGATGCCGGCGCGCGACAGCAGCTTGGTCAGGCCCGTGCCAGCCATCAGGCGATCGAGGCCGAGCTTGGCGAGCAGCTTGGAGAGCAGCGCGTCGAGCAGTTTGGCGACGACGAAGCCGAGCAGCACGATCACCAGCGCGGCGAGCAGGTTCGGAATGAACCCGGCCAGCTTGCCCCACAGGGTGTTCATGGCGGTGAGCAGGCTTTGCGTCCAGATGTCGAATTGCATGTTCAGTCGGCCTTGTCAGCGGAAGGGGCGGAATTCTGCGCGCGGCGCGAGACGGGCGCAAGGTGCGCGGCGCCACGGCTCACACCAATGGACAGGGCCTGGAACCAGTGCCCCATCAGGCTGAACAGATCGCCCGCGCCTACCTGGCGATTGGCGGTCTTCAGGACGCGATCCAGGCGCGAATCGTCTCCCGGCTGTTCCGGGGGCATTCGCAGCAGATCACGCAAGGATTCTTCAAATGGGTCGTGCATGCGCACCTCGCCTGTGTGAGGTGCTTGACGCCCTCACCACCTCAAAAGTCACACCTAGAGCCAACGCAGGCGGCGGAAGACCCACCACTGGAACGTCGCGATCCCGATGATTGCCACGCAGGCCACGGCGAAGCCGTAGGGTGCACTGGAGCCGGGAATACCGCCTACGTTGATGCCCAGGAGTCCGGTCACGAAGCTCATGGGCAGGAAAAAGCCGGTAATGATACCAAGCAGGTACATGGTGCGGTTCATCCGCTCGGTAATTCGACGATGTTCGGCCTCCTGGATCAGGCTGATGCGCTCACGCACCAGCTCCAGTTCCTCAAGGTTGCGGGTCAGGCGGTTGTACAACTCGTTCCAGTAGTCGGCATCGTCGGCGACCGTCCAGGCGGCCTTGAACCGGACCATCTGCGAGTAGATCTCTCGCTGCGGCGCCAGGTAGCGGCGCAACCCCGCCGCGCGACGGCGCAGCGCTCGCAACTGATGCTGATCGGGGATGCTGCGCTCGTCTTCCTCGATGGCCTCTTCCATGGCGTCGAGCTGGTCGGCTAGGCCACCAATCAGGGTGTCGACACGATCAGTGAGGTAGTGGGCGAGGTACAGCACCACTTCCGAAGCCGTCTTTGGACCGGTTCCGGCATCCAGGTCGGCGCGCAAGTCGGCCACGGCCTTGAGCGGGCGCAGGCGCA
The DNA here is from genome assembly GCF_057180225.1 of Pseudomonas sp. BB438. NCBI lineage: Bacteria > Pseudomonadati > Pseudomonadota > Gammaproteobacteria > Pseudomonadales > Pseudomonadaceae > Pseudomonas > Pseudomonas sp. BB438. The sequence continues at coordinate 2,328,066 of NZ_CM170001.1, read as the reverse complement.
GGGAAATCACCCGCTGCGATTCGGCGTAAACCCGCAGCGAAACCATATCCTCCGGCACCGCACCGGGGTTCAGGTTGACCCCGCGCAGGAACAGCAGCAGGCGCTCACCACCGAGATCCACGAGGCGCGGGCGGGTCGCCTCCTCCAGCAGCAGGTCGCAGGCAAACTCATTCAGCCCGCTGGACTCGCGCAGCCAGGACTGGGCTTCGGGCACGCCGCGATCCCAGTGCACCCAGAGGCTTTCCTCGGGCTTGAGATCCAGCAGCGGCAACTCGCTGCGGGTTATCCGCCGGCCACCGCCGCGGCCGTCCAGCACGAAGCCGTCGATCAGTCCGCGCTCCGTGCCGCTCTCGTACTGCTGCATGCCCTATTCCTTCGTTCAAGGTCGCTGTCGCGAGGCACCATGAAAAATGCCGGAAGCTTTCGCTTCCGGCATTGACCCGAACTCCCGTCGGAAGGTTCGAATTATTCCGGCATTTTCAACGATTTAGGCGAAACGATGATGCCGTTGTTGTCAGCATAGATGAAGTCGCCCGGGCGGAAGGTGATACCACCGAAGGTCACGGCCACGTTCAGGTCGCCGATACCGCGCTTGTCGGTCTTCATCGGGTGGCTGGCCAGCGCCTGCACGCCCAGGTCAGTCTGCGCGATCACGTCGACATCGCGGATACAGCCGTACACCACAATGCCCTCCCATCCGCTCTTGGCAGCCTTCTCGGCCAGCATGTCACCCAGCAGCGCGCGGCGCAGCGAACCACCGCCGTCCACCACCAGTACCTTGCCCTTGCCGTCCTTCTCGACCTGCTCCTTCACCAGCGAGTTGTCCTCGAAGCACTTGATGGTGACGATTTCGCCACCGAAGGAGTCCCGCCCGCCGAAGTTGCTGAACATCGGCTCGACGACCTGAACCAGCTCCGGGTAGGCATCGCACAGATCGGGGGTGACGTAATGCATGGAGAAGCTCCTCTTGATGAAATCCGGCAGGGTTTCAGGCCTGGATGTGACTGAAAGCCGCAATGGCGTCACAGTCTACTCCCTGCCACGCCAAGCTCAAGCCTGCGCCAGAGCACCTTGCCCTGCCGGGAGGCCACCGTGCTCCAGCCAATGCTGCAGTTGCGGCCAGACTTCACGCTGGGCGCCCTTGCTGATCAGCATCTCGACATGCCCGAAATCCTCGCAAAAGCCCTGGCGTCGCCCCAGGTGCAGGTACTCGCGGACCTCGGAGCCGAACTGCTCCAGCAGTTTGCGGCAAGCCCAGGCCGGGTCCTGGATATCGCCGTCGGAGGCCACGGCGAGCACCGGCACGCCAACCTTCTGCAGGCCACCCCACCAATCGTTGTCCTTCTCGCCAAAGCGGCCGAACAGGCTGTACCAGTGCAGCGCCTCCAGGGCGAGCCCCAACGGCTCGTCTTCGGGTCCACGCTTGAGCCGCGAGCCGGATAGCCCGCCCATGCGCTTGAGCAGGAAACGCCCGCTCCAGGCCACCGGCGGCAGCTTCAGCGGCCAGTAGGTGCGACTGACCTGGCTGCCACACAGCGCTGCGCTGGCTGCCTGCCGTTCGTCCAGATAGCCGCCACCCAGCGCAGCCGCCAGCGTGACGCCGCCCAGGGAGTGACCGACCCAGTGCGGCGCCTGGCCGCTCTGCTCCACCACGAAATTGGCAATGGCCGGCAGGTCGAAGCGCGCGTAGTCGGCGACGCGATTGCGGTCGTAATCCTCGTTGCGTGGCGACAGACCGTGGCCCCGCATCTCGGCGATCCATACATCGAACCCCGCGCGAGCCAGGTACGCGCCCAGGCCGATGCCTTTGGGCGAGAACCAGAAGCGGCGATTGGAGAAGCTGCCGTGCAACAGGATGACCGGCACGCCGCGGCGTCCTTGCAGAAGTCCCAGACGAGTAACGGCCAGCTCGACGCTGGAATCCGGGCTGTTGTTCGGCTTGAGGCGGTAGACGTCCTCGGTGAGGTCACCGCGCAATTCGGCGCTCAGGAGGGCGACCGGAAAGAGTTGACTGCTGCTTTGCATGGAATCGCTTGCATAAAAAAGGGCGGGTGAAATCACCCGCCCTTCTCAGGATGGAGAAGGAGTCGTCAGGACTGGCCTTCGGCGAGGAAGAACCAGGTGTCGAGGACCGAGTCGGGGTTCAGCGACACGCTCTCGATGCCCTGTTCCATCAGCCACTTGGCCAGGTCCGGGTGGTCCGACGGGCCCTGGCCACAGATGCCGATGTACTTGCCGGCGCGGTTGCACGCCTGGATGGCATTGGACAGCAGCTTCTTCACGGCCGGGTTACGCTCGTCGAACAGGTGCGCGACGATGCCCGAGTCACGGTCCAGGCCCAGGGTCAGTTGGGTCAGGTCGTTGGAACCGATGGAGAAGCCGTCGAAGAACTCGAGGAACTCATCGGCCAGCAGGGCGTTGGACGGCAGCTCGCACATCATGATGACGCGCAGGCCGTTCTCGCCACGCTTGAGGCCATTGGTGGCCAGCAGGTCGACGACCTGGGAGGCTTCGCCCAGGGTACGGACGAACGGCACCATCAGCTCGACGTTGGTGAGGCCCATTTCGTTGCGGACCTTCTTCATCGCGCGGCATTCGAGCTCAAAGCAATCACGGAAGGATTCGCTGATGTAGCGCGAGGCGCCACGGAAGCCGAGCATCGGGTTCTCTTCTTCCGGTTCGTAGAGCTTGCCGCCGATCAGGTTGGCGTATTCGTTGGACTTGAAGTCCGACAGACGCACAATGACCTTCTTCGGCCAGAAGGCGGCGGCCAGGGTGCTGACACCCTCAACCAGCTTTTCGACGTAGAAGCCGACCGGATCGTCGTAACCGGCGATGCGCTTCTCGACGCTCTCCTTGATATCCGCCGGCAGGCTGGCGAAATTCAGCAGCGCCTTGGGATGCACGCCAATCATGCGGTTGATGATGAATTCCAGACGGGCCAGGCCCACCCCTTCGTTCGGCAGCTGGGCGAAGTCGAAGGCCCGGTCCGGGTTGCCGACGTTCATCATGATCTTGAACGGCAGGTCGGGCATGGCGTCGACCGAGTTCTGGCGGACGTCAAAGCCCAGTTCGCCTTCGTAGATCAGGCCGGTGTCACCTTCGGCGCAGGATACGGTCACGCGCTGGCCGTCCTTCAGCGCCGCGGTGGCATTGCCACAGCCGACGACTGCCGGAATGCCCAGTTCACGGGCGATGATCGCAGCGTGGCAGGTACGGCCGCCACGGTTGGTGACGATGGCGCTGGCGCGCTTCATCACGGGTTCCCAGTCCGGGTCGGTCATGTCGGAGACCAGGACGTCGCCCGGCTGGACCTTGTCCATCTCGGAAACGTCGTGGATCACCTTCACCGGGCCAGCGCCGATGCGCTGGCCAATGGCACGGCCCTCGACCAGAACCTTGCCTTTTTCCTTGAGCAGGTAGCGTTCCATCACGTTGGCGCTGGAACGGCTCTTCACGGTTTCCGGACGGGCCTGCACGATGTACAGCTTGCCATCGTCACCGTCCTTGGCCCACTCGATGTCCATCGGACGCTCGTAGTGCTTCTCGATGATCAGGGCCTGCTTGGCCAGCTCGATCACTTCGGCGTCGGACAGGGCGAAGCGGGCGCGGTCGGCCTTCTCCACGTCGACCACCTTGACCGACTTGCCGGCCTTGGCTTCCTCGCCGTAGATCATCTTGATGGCCTTGCTGCCCAGGTTGCGGCGCAGGATAGCCGGGCGGCCGGCTTCCAGGGTCGGCTTGTGGACATAGAACTCGTCGGGGTTCACGGCGCCCTGCACCACGGTCTCGCCGAGGCCGTAGGCGCCGGTGATGAACACCACGTCACGGAAACCGGATTCGGTATCCAGGGTGAACATCACGCCGGCGGTACCGGTTTCCGAGCGCACCATGCGCTGCACACCGGCGGACAGGGCGACCAGCTTGTGGTCGAAGCCCTGGTGCACGCGGTAGGCGATGGCGCGATCATTGAAGAGGGAGGCGAAGACTTCCTTGGCCGCGCGGATCACGTTGTCCACGCCGCGGATATTAAGGAAGGTCTCCTGCTGGCCGGCGAAGGACGCGTCCGGCAGGTCTTCGGCGGTGGCAGAGGAACGCACGGCCACGGCCATGTTGTCGTTGCCGCCAGCCATCTCCGCGAAGGCCTTGCGAATCTCGGCATCGAGACGCTCGGGGAACTCGGCGTCCATCACCCACTGGCGGATCTGCGCACCGGTCTTGGCCAGGGCGCTGACGTCGTCCACGTCCAGGGCATCGAGGGCCGCGTGGATGCGATCGTTGAGGCCGCTCTGCTCGAGGAAGTCACGGTAGGCCTGGGCGGTAGTGGCGAAGCCACCCGGTACGGAAACGCCGGCACCGGCGAGGTTGCTGATCATTTCGCCCAGGGATGCGTTCTTGCCCCCCACATGTTCGACATCGTGGACGCCGAGCTTATCGAGGGAAACTACGTACTCTACCAAGGTGATCTCTCCACTAAGTGTTGGAAAAGGTCATACGAGTCGGAGCCGCCCCACCCTGTCTGGCCGGAGCCGGAAAAATGGGTGAGAATGCCCCGGCAAAGGGCCTTGCAAACGCGGGGTCTATCATAACCAGGATTGGATCCTACCTAATAAGGCCCGCAGCGCACATGAAACGAACTGCATTTTTCATTTCCGACGGCACCGGCATCACTGCCGAAACCCTCGGCCAGAGCCTTCTGGCGCAGTTCGAAAACATCAACTTCACCAAACTGACGCGACCTTACATCGATACCGAAGAAAAAGCGCGCGTCATGGTACAGCAAATCAACCGGGCTGCGGAGGCGGACGGAGCAAGACCGATCATCTTCGATACCATCGTCAATCGTGAGATCCGCTCGGTCCTGGCGCAATCCAACGGTTTCATGATTGACATCTTCTCGACCTTTTTGTCCCCGCTCGAGCAAGAATTATCCTCAGACTCGTCGTATTCCGTCGGAAAATCCCACAGCATCGGCCACAACCCGCACTACATGGAGCGGATCGATGCGGTGAACTTCGCCCTCGACAACGACGACGGCGCCCGCACCCACTACTACGACAAGGCCGACCTGATCCTCGTCGGCGTCTCGCGCTGCGGCAAGACGCCCACCTGCCTTTATATGGCCCTGCAATACGGTATCCGCGCGGCGAACTACCCGCTGACCGAAGAGGACATGGAGCGCCTGCAACTGCCCAACGCGCTCAAGCCGTACAAGCACAAGCTGTTCGGCCTCACCATCGACCCGGACCGGCTCACTGCCATCCGTCACGAGCGCAAGCCAAACAGCCGCTATGCCAGCTTCGCCCAGTGCGAGTTCGAGGTTCGCGAGGTGGAAAACCTGTTCCGCCGCGAGAACATCGCCTATATCAACTCGACCCATTTCTCGGTGGAAGAGATCTCCGCCAAGATCCTCGTCGAGAAAGGCGTCGAGCGCCGGCTAAAGTAACCGGCTACAGCCTAAAAATCCCCCAACCGACGGCCGGCATTACCGGCCGTTCGACTTTCTGCAGCCTTTCATTGGGGCGCCTATCATTCTCTGAACCCGCGTTTTACCCGTGGCAGTTTTCACGGATCGGGCATTCCCCCGGCACAGGAGAGCGCCATGCGAGAATGTCAGTACCTGATTCTGATTGCCCTGCTGGCGCTGGCCGGCTGCGACTCGGGCGACAAGCCCGCCGCCAAGACCACCGCTGCCGCCACCCCGCCCGCCAGCCCCCCTGCCGCGACCGCACCTCCGCCTCCAGCGCCGCCTGCGCCGCCCCCGGTTGCCGCCCCAGCGCAGGCAGCTCCTGCAGCGGCCCCCGCCGCCTCGCAGGCAGTCTTCAGCGTCGAGGAGCTGGACCAGATGCTCGCCCCGCTGGCGCTGTATCCCGACTCGCTGCTGGCCCAGGTGCTGATGGCGACCACCTACCCCGGCAACGTGGCCGATGCAGTGACCTGGTCGAAGGCCCACCCCAAGGCGCTGGGCGATGATGCAGTGAAACAGGTGGCCGACCAGCCCTGGGACCCGAGCGTGCAGTCACTGGTCGCCTTCCCGCAGGTACTGGCCACGCTGGGACAGGACCCGGCCTGGGTGCAACGCGTCGGCGATGCGTTCCTCGCCCAGCCCGAGGCAGTGATGGACTCCATCCAGCGCCTGCGCCGTCAGGCCCAGGCCGCCGGTAACCTGCAATCGAACCAGCAGCAGACCGTCACCATCAAGCCAGCCGCCCAGCCTGCCCCGGCGCAGCCCGCTTCCGGCGGCGGCACGGTGGTGGTGCAGCAACCGGCGCCAGCGCAGACCATCATCATCGAGCCCACCGACCCGCAGGTGGTCTACGTACCCAGCTACAACCCCACGCAGGTCTATGGCACCTGGCCCTATCCGGCCAGCCCGCCGGTCTACTATCCACCGCCACCCGAATACCCCGTCGCCACCGCCCTGGCCACCGGCCTGGCATTCGGCGCGGGCATCGCTATCGTCGGCTCGCTCTGGGGCGATTGCGACTGGGACGACCATGAAATCGACGTCGACGTGGAGCATCACAACACCTTCAACAGCAATCGCAACGTCAACACCAACCGCGAGTTCAACAGCAACCGTAACGTGAACGGCAACCGGACGAAGTGGCAGCACAACCCGACCTATCGCAATGGTGTGCCGTACCGCGACGCGGCCAGCCGCGAGCAATACAGCCGCCGCCTGGCCGGTGGCGAACAGCGCGAAGCCATGCGCGGCTTCGACTCGGCGCGCGCCGAAGAACGCTCACGGGCCAGGGAAAGCCTGACCCAGCGCGGCATCGCCCCACCCGCAGCCAATAACGCCCAGGCTCGCGAACGCGCCCAGGCCGCCACCCGGGATCTGCGGGACAACCCGCAGGCGCAGCAACGCCTACAGCAAGGAAACCGCGACGCGCGTGACAACGCCCAGGCCCGTGACCGGGCGCAGGCCGCCACCCGCGAGCTGAATCGCACGTCCGACAACCGCCCACGCGCCCAGGACCCGCTGCCGAATCGCAGCAACCAGACGCAGCAACGACCACGGGCGCAGAACAACCAGCAGGTCCGCGAGCAGGCCCGCCAGCAGCACGCGCGCACCCAGGCCCCGCGCAACAATGCCTTCGCCGGGGCCAACAACCCACGGCAGTCCCGCGAAGTCGCCAACCGCGGGCAGGCCAGCCGTGCCGCTGCCAGCCGCCCGCAGGCCGCACGCGCCGGCCACACCGTACAACGCCCAGCCCGCGCGCCCTCCGGCGGCGGTCGGCGCCGCTAGGAGACGAGCCATGCCTATCGCATTGCGCCTGCTGGCGCTCGCCCTCCTGGGCACCCTGCCCTGCTGCCTCCTGGCGCAGGAGAACTTCCCCACTCCCGACGCGGCCGCCGACGCGTTCGTCGCCGCCCTGGGTACCGAAAAGGCCGACCCCGAACGCCTCGCGGCGCTGCTGGGCAAGGATTGGCAGAGCTACATTCCGACCGCGGACATCGACCGCGACGAGGTCGACGCCTTCCTCGCCCATTACCGGGACAAGCACCAGATCGAGAAGGACAACGCCCACCTCGCCCATCTGGTGGTCGGCAACGATCCCTGGACGCTGCCCCTGCCGATCGTCCACGCAAAGGACGGCTGGGCGTTCGATGCCAAGGCAGGTGGCGAAGAGATCCGCATCCGCCGCATCGGGCGCAACGAGGAGTCGACCCTGGAAGCCGTGCAGGCCTATCACGACGCGCAGATGGACTTCGCCGAGGTGGACCGCAATGGCGACGGGGTACTGGAATACGCGCAGAAGTTCGTCAGCAGCGATGGCCAGCACGACGGCCTGTACTGGCCGGAAGAGGAAAACGGCGAGGAAAGCCCGCTCGGCCCGCTGTTTGGCGATGAGTTGCCCGGCGAAGGCTGGCACGGCTACCACTACCGCATCCTCACCGCCCAAGGCCCCTCGGCGCCGGGTGGCGCCTACGACTACCTGATCGGCGGCAAGATGACCCGAGGCTTCGCCCTCATCGCCTGGCCGGTGAAGTACGGTGACAGCGGTGTCATGAGCTTCATGATCAGCCACGATGGGGAGATTTTCTCCAAGAACCTCGGCCCGGATAGCGGCAAGATCGCCCTGAAGATGACCCGCTTCGACCCGGACAGCAGCTGGACCGAGGTCTCTGCAGAAGAGGAAAAGCCCTGAGTGACTGAGCCCGCCCGGCCGCCCGGCGGTCGGACGGGATCAGAGAAGCCCGTCACCCGCACCAGCTCCCAGCGGGCACGCGGAGGCCCGTCATAGGCCTGTAACAAATACCCTGCCAAGGCGCCAACCGACTGTCGCCAGCGAAAAACCACATGATAGAATTCGCCGCGCTATTGCCTGGCGTCACCAGGCCAGCCGGCTCGCAAGCCGGCTACAGCCGCATGGGGTGACGACCGGGGCGTTTCTTTCCAAGGCTTTGCGGCCACTTACTCATCAAGGCCCATGAGACTCACGCCCACAGCCCTGCTCCTCTTCCTCAGCCTCTTCCTGCTTTCCGGCATGAGTGCCGCTGCCGGCAAGACCGTCTATGGCCTGAACGAATACGCCCGCATCAACGACCTGGGCATCGAACTGGCCGCCAAGCTCGACACCGGCGCCAAGACGGCCTCCCTCAGTGCTCGCGACATCAAGCGCTTCAAGCGCGACGGCGAAACCTGGGTGCGCTTCTACCTGGCCACCGACACCGCCGACAGCCAGCCGATCGAGAAGCCCCTGGCGCGCATCAGCAAGATCAAACGCCGCCACGGCGACTACGACCCCGACGAAGGCAAGGCCTATACCGCGCGTCCGGTGATCGAACTTCAGCTGTGCATGGGCAAGGCCCTGCGCACCATCGAAGTGAACCTTACCGACCGCAGCGCCTTCCAATACCCGCTCCTGATCGGCTCCGACGCGCTCAAGCGCTTCGGCGCCCTGGTCGACCCGAGCCTGAAATACGCTGCCGGCAAGCCCGGCTGCCAACCCGTAGCGAAACCTGCCGAGTAATCCCATGCGCTCTCTTACCCTGCATCTGAAGGTCCTGATCGCCATCCTGCTGACGCTGGGCGTCGCGATCACCGCCTACCAGATCTTCGTCCTCGGCATTCCCATGACCGAGGCCGAGACCGACGACCTGTGGAACATCGACGCCAAAGTCGAGTTCGTCGCCACGCCGAAGACTCCGGTGAAGGTGCAGATGTTCGTGCCGCCGCTGACCCAGGATTACGTCAGCCTCAACGAGAGCTTCGTCTCCAACAACTACGGCGTGGGCATCAACCGCTCCGATGGCAACCGCAAGGTCACCTGGTCGTCGCGCCGCGCCAACGGCCAGCAGACCCTGTACTACCGCCTGGTGCTGACCAAGCGCTACGCCGGCGCCAGCGAGAAGGCCAAGGAGAAGGGCCCGATCTTCCGCGACAGCCTGCCCCTGGAAGGCCCGGACAAGATCGCCGCCGAGGCCCTGATCGCGCCCATCCGCCAGCATTCGGCAGACGTCGAGACCTTCGTCAGTGAAGCCATCAAGCGCGCCAACAACCTGAGCGACGACAACGTGAAGCTGCTGCTGGCCGGCGATACCAGCCTGGACAAGCGCTCCCACGTGGTCGAAACCCTGCTGGCCGTGGCCCACGTACCGCTGGAGCGCGTGCACACCATCCGCCTGATCGCCAACCAGCCGCAGCAACCCGAGCTCTGGCTGCGCAGCTACAACGGCAAGGAATGGCTGTACTTCAACCCGGAAACCGGCGAGCGCGGCCTGCCGGCCGACCGTCTGATCTGGTGGCTGGGTGACGAAAGCCTGCTGTCCATCGAGGGCGGCAAGAAGGCCCAGGTCAGCTTCAGCCTCAACAGCAGCGAGATGAACGCCATCCGCCTGGCCAAGCTGTCGGACGAGAACACCGACGCGGCCTTCCTCGAGTACTCGCTGTATGGCCTGCCGCTGTCCACCCAGCAGACCTTCCAGATCATGATCATGATCCCGTTCGGCGTGCTGGTGATCCTCGTGCTGCGCAATCTGATCGGCCTGCAGACACTGGGGACATTCACTCCGGTGCTGATCGCCCTGGCCTTCCGCGAGACCGGCCTGCAGTGGGGTATCGGCCTGTTCACCATCATCACCGCGCTGGGCCTGTCGCTACGCTCGTACCTGGAACACCTGAAGCTGCAGATGCTGCCGCGTCTGTCGGTGGTGCTGACCTTCGTCGTGGTGATGATTGCCGCCATCAGCCTGCTCAGCCACAAGCTCGGCTTCGAGAGCGGCCTGTCGGTCGCCCTGTTCCCGATGGTGATTCTGACCATGAGCATCGAACGCCTGTCGATCACCTGGGAAGAACGAGGCGCCGCCCACGCCATGAAGGCCGCCATCGGCACCCTGTTCGCCGCCGCCCTGGCGCACATCCTGATGCGCGTCCCGGAGCTGGTGTACTTCGTGTTCACCTTCCCGGCCGTGTTGCTGATTCTGGTGTCGTTCATGCTGGCGATGGGTCGCTACCGCGGCTACCGCCTGACCGAACTGTTCCGCTTCAAAGCCTTCCTCAAGGACTAAGCCATGTTCGGCCTGATCAAGCGATGGAAAGCCCTGGAAGCCAAAGGCATCATGGGCATCAACCGACGCAACGCGGACTACGTGCTCAAGTACAACCAGCGGCACCTGTATCCGATCGTCGACGACAAGATCATCACCAAGCAGCGTGCCATCGAGGCGGGTATCCACGTACCGGAAATGTACGGGATCATCTCCACCGAAAAGGAAATCGAGCGCCTGCCGGAAATCATCGGCGAGCGCAGCGACTTCGTGATCAAGCCGGCGCAAGGCGCCGGCGGCGACGGCATCCTGGTGATCGCCGACCGCTTCGAGGAGCGCTACAAGACGGTCTCCGGGCGGATCATCAGCCATGAGGAAATCGAGCACCAGCTGTCGAGCATCCTCACCGGCCTGTACTCGCTGGGCGGCCACCGCGACCGCGCCCTGATCGAGTACCGGGTAACCCCGGACCAGATCTTCAAGAGCATCAGCTACGAAGGCGTACCGGACATCCGCATCATCGTGCTGATGGGCTACCCGGTGATGGCGATGCTGCGCCTGCCGACGCGCCAGTCCAACGGCAAGGCCAACCTGCACCAGGGCGCCATCGGCGTGGGTGTGGACCTGGCCACGGGCCTGACCCTGCGCGGCACCTGGCTGAACAACAAGATCAGCAAGCACCCGGACACCACCAACGCGGTCGACGGTGTGCAACTGCCGTTCTGGGACGGTTTCATGAAGCTCGCGGCCGGCTGCCACGAGCTCTGCGGCCTCGGCTACATCGGTGTGGACATGGTGCTGGACCAGGACAAGGGCCCGCTGATCCTCGAGCTCAACGCCCGTCCCGGCCTGAACATCCAGATCGCCAACGACTGCGGCCTGACCCTGCGCACCCACGCGGTCGAGGCACACCTCGCCGAGCTGGAAGCCAAGGGCGTGAAGGAGACCGTGGAAGAGCGCGTGCGCTTCTCCCAGCAGCTTTTCGGTCACGTACCGCCGAAGGAAATCTGAGGCGCCCTGCCCCCGGAAAAAAGCCCGGCACCTGCCGGGCTTTTTCATGGCCATCGGATGTCACGCACCGGGCCCGCTCGGGCCCCGGTGTTAACCGGTAGAGGCTTCAGCGCACCACTGCCAGTTCGAACCCACCCTGGTCACTGTGCTCGCGCACCTTCATCCCCGCCTCGTTCACCGCCAGGTCCTCCAGCGGACGCTTGTACGGCTTGTTGTCGAGGGTCTGCAGGCTGCGGTCCTCGTCGGTGGTGAGCAGCAGCACGTAGCGCTCACCCTGGTTGGCGCGCACCGGCACCGTGCCCTCGATGAAGGCGTAGCGATACCAGGTCTCCGGATTGAGCTTGTACACGGCGTCGCTCACCAGCCGGGTCGGGCGCTTCTGCTCGTCAAGGAACAGCAGCGACGGGTAGACCACCTGGTGGTTGGCGAAGCTGCGCACGCGCAGGCCGTAGACGCGCTGGGAACTGGGCAGCTTCATCGCCACGAAGTAGCTCTTGCCCATGGGGAAGTCGAAGCTCGGCGAGAACTTGTTCAGCTCTTCGTAGCGCGGTTCCTCCGCCGACAGTTCGGTGAAGTCGCCATCGCCCATCTGGTCGCAGCAACGCCGCTGCAGGTCGACGTAGAGGTCGTCCAGCGTCTTGCCGCTGCCCTTGAGCAGCGCCTTCATGGCATCGGTCTGCTCGCTCGTGCCGTCGAGCCCCGGCAGGTTGTTCGGGCGTGTCTTCAGGTCGATCTGCCGCCCTTCGGTGAAGGCGATATTGCTGCCGCCCTGCTCGCCCCGCCGGAACATTGCTCCGCGTTGCTCCGCCGTGATCGGCGAGTTGCGTACCTGGCCCTTGTCGTCGACCCAGGTGAAGTACGGGTTGCCGTTCTCGCTACGGACAAAGCCACGGTCCTCATAGGACTCCGCGTCGATGTACTCCGAAGAATGGTCGCCATTGGGCAGCACGTAGTCGGCGCGACCAGGCGCCACCTGGCCGGCCGCGTAGAAGCTGTTCTGCAGGTTGCCCTGGGCGTCCACCCAGGTGAAGTAGCGGCGCTTGCTCTCCCCCGCCGGCCGACTGCCCGGCCACTGCGTTGCGCTGACATCGATCAGCCGAGCGCGGTCGCTCTGGTCGATGCGTTTGTCCGCCTGGCGCTGCTGCTGGGCGTAGTTGGCGTCGACGAAGGTGTTGTGCACCTGGCCGTTGTCGTCGATCCACGACAGGTAACGGCCGCTGGCGGCCTGCGCCGAAGCGCACGCGCCGACGGCGGCGAAGCACGAAATCAGCAGGGTCAGCCTGTGCATGTCCATGCCCTCAGAAGGTGGTGCGGTAGGTCATGGCGAAGACGTACGCCTTCACCGTGGTGCTGACATCGAGGCCGGCATAGGGGTTGTAGACCAGGTTGTCGATGCCGGTGCAGTTGATGTTGCAGCTGCTGCCCGCCTTGATGCTCTGCTTGGAGACGAAGTAGTTGAAGCCCAGGTCGATTACCGTGTCCTTGTCCCACTGGTAGCCCAGGCCCAGGCCGTAGAGATCGGCGTCGCCGATCGGCACCAGGGCGTCGGCCTTGTCCTTGGGAATCGCCGAGGGCCGGTACTCGTAGCCGGCGCGCAGTTGCAGGCGGTCGTTGACGTCGTACTGCACGCCCATGGCATAGCTCCAGGTGTCCTGGTAGCCACGGTCGAGGATGATGCTGTGGTCGGTGGCGCCGTTGGGCGCGAAGTTCTTGGCGATGCGCAGCAGGTCGAGCTCCTTGTCGAACTCGATTTCCAGCTTGTTCCAGTCGCTGTAGTCGGTCCACTTCAGGTCGAAGTTGAACTGCCACTTGTCGAACGGGCGCACCTTGATACCGGTGGAGAAACTGTCCGGGTTGACCATGTTCAGGGTCGCCACGCCGTGCTCTTCCTCGGCGTTGCCATAGGGGAACAACGGGCTGAGGAAGGCGCCGAAGATCGAGCTCTGCATACCGGACCAGAAGCCCTGCCAGTCCTTGCTGTAGTCGACACGGTACTTGCCCTTGAGGTGCATGCGCGACTCGCTCTGGTAGGTCGCGCCCCAGGCGAACCAGTCGTAGGGTTCCCACAGTACGCCCAGGTTGAAGCTCGGCGAGAGGGTCTGCTGCATGTCCAGCTTAAGGTTGGCCAGCGAGTCGTAGGGGCCGATACGGCCACCGCAGACGTTGAACACCAGCTCGACGATCTCCTGCGCGCCGGGAACGCAGGTAGTGTCGTGCAGGGTCTGCAACAGTCCAGTGAGCAGGCCGGGGTTGCGGAAGTCGGTGTCCAGCGCCATGGCCTGGTGGGAGAAACCGATGGACAGGCCGGCCGACAGCGTGTCGTTGATCTCGTAGCCCACCGAGGGTGAGAAGTAGGTGATGCGCTGCAACGAGACACGGCGGCCTTCGTAGCGCGCCGGATCGCTGTCCGAGTCGCGCGAATAGCCCAGCGCCTGGGGCGCATAGACGTTGGTGGCGAAGGTGAACTTGGAACCCGGCGGGTTGATCGACAGGCCCGCCAGCGGCGCCACCAGCAGCGGCATATCCGTCATGCCGCCAAGGCCCGGCAGGTACATGGTCGGGGTCAGGGTACGGCTGTTCTCGCCGGCCACCGGGTCGTCGTCCAGGCCGAAGGCAGAAGAGCCGTAGTCCGACGGTGCCTTGAAGCCGGCGCGGATATCCATCACCCCGGTAATCAGCTTGATCTGGGTCTGACGCCCCTTGAGCTTGGTCAGGGCGGCGGGGTTGTAGTGCACGGCGTCGATGCCCGTCGAGTCGGCCGTGACCGCATTGGCCATGGCCATGGCCTTGGGGTTGCCGATGGTCAGGTCGTTCGCCAACTGGGCGTTGGCGAGCGTCGCCCAGCCAAACCCTACCCCTGCCATCGCCACCGCGAGGGGCGAAATGCGCATAGTCATGTAGTGGTCGCTCGTCGGTTACTGGGCTTTGAGGCCTTGGATATCCAGGGGAAGGGAAACCCCCAGCAGTACATCCGGCGAGTCTTCGGTCAGACCGAAACCGGCGTTCACGTTGACGATGTAGTCGGGCGATGTTCGCAGGCCGAGCGAGAAGTTCATGATCGCGCTGGTCTGCTCCGGCGCCTCTACCGTCCGGTCATTGAAGTAGTACTTGTTCTTGAACGAGTAGGCCATCTGGTAGGAGGTCGCCAGGGAGACGTCGTAGGACAGCGCGTAGGCCATGCCCATGGCGAAGTTGACCGTGTCGCCCGGCACCACTTTCTCCAGCTCCTCGCCATACTGGTTCTGATGGATGTCGTCGACCTTCATGTTGTAGGTGTAACCCAGCGAACCATAGAGCACGACCGGATCGATCACGTAGGACATGTTGGCGCCGGCGCCCAGGCTGTAGAAGCCGTTGCCGGTGGACACATCGTCCTGCACGTTGCCCTTGTACGGGCTGTCGCCGGTGGGCAGGCCGAGGGTCGCATAGAGCGTGGTGACCGGAGCGCCGCGACGCGCGGCCCAGGGCTGCCAGCGCAGGGTCGCGGAGACGTCGCCCAGGCTGTAGGCATGGATGTCGCGCTCGGTGTCGTACTTCGCCACGAACGGCAGGCGCATGCTGAAGGTCAGGTTGTCCCAGATGCCGTAGTCGAAGGTGAAGGAGTTGGTGAAGGTGTGCTGCGCCTCGCTCTGGGCGAGCACGCTGTAGACATTCTCACCACTGCGTACAGCCTGCAGGCGCGTATCGCGCATCAGCGTGTAGTCGAAACCGTAGGTCAGTTGGCGCTCACCCTTCTTGAGCAGGGTGTAGCTCTTTTCGGCGGCCTGGAAGACCTGCTCCAGTGCCTTGGCGCTGTCGGCATCGGTGTCTTTCTTCGCCAGCGCGTCACGCGCGTCTTCGGTTGTCGCTTCTTCGGCCATGGCAGTGGCGCTCACCAGCAAGGCCAGAGCGGCAACGCACGCAAACCCCTTGAAATCCATGTTGCTATCCCCTGGTCTTGTTCTTATTCGTATGGGCCGATCGGGCAGTCACTTGCGCCGGATGTACTGGACGTCTCCCTTCGTGGCGGCTTCGCCAATCTGGTTCTGAGTGATCTTGCTCATCTCCGGGAACTCACGGAACGCCAACAGGCTGACAGTCCGGTCGTCCACCAGGCGCAGGTCGGCCTCGCGCAGCTCCAGGGCGTTCTTGGGCTCCTGGCCGCTGGGGTAGATGACGAAGAGCACGTTCTGGTCCCAGATTTCCTCGAAACGGGCGCGGGTGAAACTGATGTTGCCCAAGGCAGGATCGGCAACGAAAACGTGGTCGTTGTAGACGTCGCGGACCACGACGAAATGCTTGAAACCGGCATAGTGGATCGGCACCAGCGCCGGGTGTTCGAGCGAGTCCAGGTCGGAGAACTCGGCACGGAAGCCACCACTCTTGTAACCCAGTGCAGCGGCGTAGCGCTTCATGTCCAGAAGCGAGAATCCACGGCGCTGGACGATCTTGTCGGCCTCGCCGTACTTGATCAGGCCTTCCATGACCTGACGTTCTTCCAGATTGCGGCCCAGGTAATAGTCCAGCAGCGTGGTCAGCGCTGCCGAGCCGCAGCTGTAGTCGTAGGCCTGGCGGATGACGTTGCGGAACTGCACCTGACTCATCGGCTCGAGCTGGATCGACTCGCGAAAAGGACCGTTGGGCGTGAGCGATTGCGAGATGTTCACTGTGCCCTGCTGTTGCGGCTTGGTATCCACGGCCTGGGTAAAACCGAACAGGCCCAGCAGGCTTCCCAGCAGAATCTCGAACATCCCACCCCTCGCTTCAAATACTGGACGTCAATCCTGGAAGACCCTTGCCGGCAGGCGCCGGCAAGGGGTACTGCGCTTCAACCTTGGGGATCAGTGACCCCAGACCTTCACGGTGGAACCCGCCAGGTTCAGGTTGGAAACGGTCAGCGAGCCAATGCTGGCGCCGCCGGTGCCGACCTTGACGGCGTCGATGGTGACGTCGCCGGTCACGGTGGGCAGGCCGATGGCCAGTTGCTCGGTGGCTACGGCAGTGCCACCGCCAACCGGAGTGATATTGGTCTTCACCACGTCGACGGTCATCGGCGCGTTGTCGGCGATGGTCACGCTCGGCAGGTGGATACCCTGCAGCACCAGGGAACCGCCGTTGGTGTCGGCGTCCTTGTAGGTGACAGCGCCAATGGAGGCGTTGAAGGTACCGGAAATGCTGATGCCATCCTGGCCGGTGATACCGGACAGTGCAGCGTCATCCATGGATTTCATGTCGGCATGTGCCAGGAACGGAGCGGCCAGAACTGCGCTTGCAAGAACCAGTTGCTTGATTTTCATTGTTATAACTCTCCAGTGTTCAGGTGGGGTTGCCCCAGGCACTGCAAGGGGCGTCCTACCCCGCTGCAGGTTGACCGGCTGATGCCGATCTTCCAGACCCCCGACTTCTTCCTTAGGCGCCGCGGGTATGGATTCGTGAAGCACGAAGCTTCGCGTCCTGATCTCCAAGCTACTGACCCGCCGTGAACCTGCCAGCCCATCCAAGGGATGGCGCAAAACCAACCTTCCGAATCAAGCTTCGCTGAGCAGACCCAGACTCTTGCCCTTGAGTACCGCCTGGGTCCGACTGCGCACACCGAGCTTGGCGAACAGGTTGTGCAGATGCCACTTGATGGTGGCCTCCGACAGATGCACCGCCTGGGCGATGTCCCGGTTCGACAAGCCTGCCGCCACGAGCCGCAGGATCTCTCGCTCGCGATGACTAACATCCTGATTTTCATCGAAACTTTCCGGGTCAACGGAAAGCCTCCGGCACTGTTCGCGGAGCATTTCCGCCACCCCCTGCCAGGCCGATGCACGCTTGGGTTCGGTCCCCTTCCAGGCCTCCCAGAGCGGCAGCAGCCACAGGGCATCGTCCTGGAACAGGCGCCGATAGCCCAGGTTCCAGGCTTCTTCGAGGGTCGGGGCGAACAAGGCGAAGGCTTTTTCGCTGTTACCTTTCTGCCAATACGCCACAGAAAGTAACAGCGAAAGACGCAGCCGCCGGTCGCGCTGGTAGGGCGAGGTAAAGCCCGCCAGGCATGACTCCAGACGCTGCTGCGCACGCTCGGCATGGCGCTCGGAAAGCGCCAGGCGCGCCTCCGCCATCACCAGCGCCGCATGGGCGTCGGCATAGCGTTCGGCGTTGAGTCCGGAGAGGTGTCGCGCCAGCTGCAGGCACACCCGTTCGGCCTCATTGGGCCGGCGCATCCACAGCAGCAGCTGCACCTTGCAGCTCATGGCCAGCGCATGCACGCGCTCATAGCCCGGCGACTGCAGGCCAACCAGCCATTCGTCGAGCTGGGCCAACCCTTGTTCGGCCTCACCGGCGAAGAAGCGCGCCTTGGCCATCACCAACTGGCCGCGACTGATCAGTTCCACCGGCGTGGCAACGTCGCGCCAGGTGGTCGCCAAGGGCAGTTCGGCAAGGATCGCTGCGTGGCGATCCTGCTCGTAGAGCAGATCGGCATAGGCCAGCGACAGCGGCCCGCCGACTCGGCTGCGCCGGCCAAAGACCCGCTCCACGCGGCTGCGCGCGCTTTCGGCGATGGTCCGGCCGCGCTCCAGCTCGCCGCGCTCCTTGCAGATCAACGCCTCGATCATGCTGACGACGACCTGCAGGTATTCACTGTCGGCCATGCGCAGGCAATCGCGGGCGACACCGATCGCGTTGGCCGCCTCGGCGTAGTCGCCCAGCAGCGCATAGGCCGCCGCCTGGATGCACGACAGGCTGGCGCGGAACACCGGCTGGTTGCCCGGCACCAGCGCGAGCCACTGGCGCGCCACTTTCAGGCAGGCCTCCAGCTTGTCCTGGTAGAGCAGCACCAGCGCCTTCAGCACCTGGGCCACGGCGAGCAGTTCCGCCATGCCGAAGTGACGCACCTTGCCCTGCCCCTGCAGCAGCCGGACGCTGAGCTCTTCGATCAGCGCCTCGGCCTCGGCGAACTTCTGCTCGAAGGCCAGCTGCCAGGCGTAGAAGATCTGGAACACCGGGTGCTCGCGGATCACCTCGGCGGGGATGCTGCTGAGCATGCCGAGGATGCCGTAGACGCGGTTGCCGGCGATCAGCTTCGCGCCCTGGCGCTCCAGCAGGTCGGCGGCAAAGGCGTAGTCGCGGGCGCGCAGCGCGTACTTGATCGCACGGTCGGCCATGTCGCGGCTTTCGCACCAGCGCGCGGCGGCATGCAACAGCGGTGTCGGATCGGAATTGCGCGCAAGGCGTCCCTGGAGGAACTCGGCGAACAGGTGGTGATAACGGAACCACTCGCGCTGATCATCCAGCGGGATGATGAACAACTGCTCGTTCTGCAGCCGCATCAGCATGTCCAGGCCATCGCGGCGCCCGGTCAGGGCGTTGCACAACTCCGCGCAGAATTCGTCGAGCACCGAGGTCTGGTCGAGGAACTGCTGCAGCGGTTCGGGCAGGCTGCGCAGCACGTCCTCGGCGAGGTAATCGGCGAGATCGCGCTCGGTGCCGGAAAGCCCCTTGAGCAGCGCCGCGCGATCCGGGTTGCGCGCCAGCGCCAGCGCTGCGAGATGCAGCGCGGTGATCCAGCCCTCGGTGCGCTTGTGCAGCAGCTTGAGCTCACTGTCGCTCAGGGCCAGGCCCTTGAGTTCGGTGAGGAAGGTGACAGTTTCCTCGCGGGTCAGGCGCAGGTCGTCGCCACTCAGGCAGAAGGCCCAGGGTGCCAGCCCCGGCTCGTCGACCAGGAAGCGCGGCCGGTAGCGGGTGCTGGTGACCAGGCGGATGTTGTCCGGCAGGTGCTCGATCAGGTAGCGCGCACCGTGGGCCAGCGCCGGGTGGCGAATCTGGTGAAAGTCGTCGAGTAGCAGGTAGAGCGGCCCGTCGAGGCGGCGCAGGTCGGAGAGGAAGGCGTCGATGATGCCTTCCAGCGGCAGGGTCATGTCCGACTGCAGCAGGTTCGAGGTGTTGGTGCCGAAGTCCGCCTCGACGCTGCGGATGCTCGCCACCAGGTACTGCACCAGACGCTGCGGTTCGCTGTCGCCCTCGTCACAGGACATCCAGGCGACCCGCGCACCGCTCTCCAGCAAGCGCTGGCGAAACAGGCTGAGGATGGTGCTCTTGCCGAAGCCGGCCGGCGCGCTGAGGATCAGCACGCGCTGCTGGCGATTGGCGTACAGGCGCTCGATCAGGGCGCGTCGCGGCAGCAGCGAATCGCTGTCGGTGCGCGGCGGGAACAGCTTGGTGCGCAGCAGCGGCATGGGCTGCTGCGGCAATGTGGTCAGGGTCGTCATGTCAGAGCAGACTCAGCTCGCGGGCACGGCGTATCGCTTGAGTCCGATTGCGCACCTTGAGCTTCTCGTAGATGTTGTGCAGGTGCCATTTGACGGTGCCCAGGGCCAGCGACAGCTGCTGGCCGATCTCCTCGTTGGAGAGTCCCTGGGCCGCCAGGCACACCACCTCGCGCTCGCGGTCGGTCAGACCTTCTTCGAGCACCTCGGGCAACCTGCGTGCTTCCTGCCCCGGCCAGACGGTCAACATTCCGCGAATGAAGACCTGCAATGCCGGTTGTCGCTCGGTGGATTCCAGCTGCTGCAGCAACTGGCGAATCCCCTCGCCTTCCTCGATGAAAATGCTCCGTACCCCTTCCCGCTCTGCGCCGACCAGACATTGGCCGAGCAGGGTGTGGGAACGTTCCTGGTAGCCCAGGCGCTGGTAGCTCAGGGCTGCCAGCAGGTCCAGGCGCAGCCGTTGCAGGCCGTGCCAACCCGGCTGCAGCATGCCGCGCAGCTGGGTGATTTCGTGCAACGCCTCGCTGAAGTGCCCTCGCGCCTGCAGCAGACGCACGCGGCTGATGCCCTGGACCCAGAGCACCGGATTGAACGGCATCTGCTTGTAGTGGCTGGCGAGCTTGGCCCAGTCGATCGCCTTGAGGCGCTGTTCGGCGCGCTTGCAGCGGTCGGTGGCGGTCTCCTGGAGGATCAGGTTGATCTCTTCCCCCACCGCCATGGCGAAGAAGCGCCAGGACTGGTTGCGCGAAGCCAGGGTCTGCATCAGCCCAAGCGTCGCCAACGCCTCCTTGCCGCGCCCCTGAAGGCGCTGGATACGCGCCAGGCACTGCATACCCTGGGCGTAGAGATCGATGGGATTGACCACATCGACCCGACCCAGCGCCCAGCGCAGGCGCTCTTCCAGGCCGTCCAGCTCGGTGCGGTAGTAGGCCGTCAGCGCCTCGGCGATGGCCGGCAGCGCCAGGGCCTGGGAGCGCTTGTCGAACAACGGCATGGCCTGCTCGCGCACACGCTCGATGAGCATCTGCGCCTGCTTGACCTGGCCCTGCTCCAGCGCCAGCACCACTTCGATGGTGCACTGCTGCATGTGCAGGTAGCGACCGTCGAGGAAATGATTGCGCTGTTGCGCCAGCCCCATCAGGCGACGCGCCTGATCCGCCTGGCCACGGACAACCTGGGCGAAGGCAGCGATCAGCAGGATGGCACCTTCGAGGAACGCCGAATTCTGTCCCAGCTGGCTCTCCACCTTGCGCGCCAGCGTGATGCACTGCTCGAGGTCGTCCTTCTGCAGCGCCAGCACGGCTTTCACCGCCAGCGCCGAGAGATATTGATTGCCCATCGGGCCGTTGCTGCGGGAGTCGCCCCAGCGCGCCAGCAGCTCGTCGATCATGCGGTTGGCTTCGGGCAGGCTGAGCTCCGTGGCGCGGGTCCAGACATCGCTGAGCACCAGGATCGGATAGCGCTCGGCGATCTCGTCCGGCACGTGCCGGCGCCAGCGCGAGATCAGGTAGAGCTGGCCGCGGTTGATCAGTTCCAGGCCGCAGCCGTCCACCAGCGCGGCGAGCATTTCCGGGTCCTCGGCGAGGCAGGCGTGCTCGATGGCCAGGGTCGGCATGTGGTGGTTGGTGAACCACAGGCTGGCGTTGAAATGCAGTTGCTTGAAGCGCTCCGGATCACGCTCGCGCAGGCGTGCACGGAGGAAATCGGCGAACAGCTGGTGGAAGCGGTACCACTGGCGATCACGGTCCAGCGGCAGGAGGAACAGCTGCATGCTGTCCAGGTGTTCCAGCAGCGCCTGGCCGTCCTGGCGACCGGTCAGGGTGTTCGCCAGGTCGCCGTTCAGGCGGTTGGCGATCCCCAGGGACAGCAGCGCGTCCTGCACGTCGACGGGCAAACGCTCGAACACCGCGCGCAGCAGGTAATCCCCCACTGCCGCCTTGTCGCTGCTGAGCAGCTTGAGATCTTCCGGAGCCCCCGGTTGCTGGCGCAGCCACAGGCTGACCAGGTGAACCCCCGCCATCCAACCTTCGGTCTGGTTGTGCAGCGTCTGCAGGCAGCTATCTTCGAGTTGCAGGCCGTCGCGGGCCAGGTATTCACGGGTTTCGTCGCGGGACAGGCGCAGCTCGTCCTGGCCGATCTCCAGCAGCAGTCCCTTGGCGCGCCAGGTGGCAAGGTTCAGCGGCGGCTGGGAGCGGCTGCCGATGGCCAGGGTGAGGCCGGGCGGCGCGTACTGCACCAGGCGGTTGAGGCCGGCGAAAATGTCGGAATGGGTGATCTCATGCAGGTCGTCGAGTACCAGCAGAACCTTGCGCTCGTCGCGGGAGAGGTCCATCAGCAGGCTTTCCATGACCGCGACCACGGGCACACGCATCGTATTGCGCACGTAGCCCAGCGCATCCTCGCCCGAGCCCGGCACCGCGGTAGCCAGGGCCTGGATGAGTTTCAGGCAGAAACGGCCGGGGTCGTCGTCGCCGCTCTCCAGGGAGAGCCAGGCGACCTTGTGGCCTTCGCTCGCACGCCTGCCGGCCAGTGCCGCCAGCGCGGTGCTCTTGCCGAAACCGGCGGGCGCGGAGAAAGACAGCACCGAGGCATACGGATGTCGGTCCAGGGCATTCTGGACCTCGGGACGAATCAAATAATCAGCAGGCACCCGGGGGGGTGTTAATCTGGAGCGCAGAAGGCTGCCGGCTGCGGGTTCGAGCACTACATCCACGGCCTGTATCCCTATGTCATTATCGTTGTTGGTACGGAGCACTGTCCGCGTGGGATTCGTCACTTCTTATCAGAATGCTTTTCCGACGTAAACTGAAGAAATAGCTCTAGGATCAACACTTCAGCCGACCTGTTCACCTCATTTGCCTGCACGCTGTTACCCATGCCTGACTGTTTTTTGTACCCGCTTCCTTACCGGGAAGACCCGGGCGACCGCTTCGCCCTGATCCATCGGGCACCCGGCGCCGTACTCCTGGACGCCGGCCGACCCATTGCCACACGTGGACGCTATGACCTTCTGAGCGCCTGGCCATTGGCAGAGTTGGCACCAACCGCCGACGAATCGGCCAAGCGGTTTTTCGCCCGCGCAAGAGCCGCCTTGCAGAGCCTGGGCGAGGCGAAGGTCCCGGACAATCGCACGTTGCCATTCGTCGGCGGAATGATCGGGTATCTCGGTTATGACTTTGGCCGTCGCATCGAGCGACTGCCCGAACCGAACCTCAATGACCTCGCCCTGCCCGATGCGCGCCTTGGCTTGTATGCGTGGGCGCTGATCACCGACCACGAGGAACGCAGCAGTCAGCTGGTGTTCCACCCCTCGCTGGCGGCGGATGAGCGGGAGCGCCTGATCGCCCTGTTCGACAGCGCTTCCGACGGGCGCGCCCTGCCGCCCTTCCGGCTCTCCGCACCGTTCCGCCCGGACCTGAGCCGCGAGCAGTACCACACAGCGCTGGAGCGCGTGCACAGCTACATCCTGGCCGGCGACTGCTACCAGGTGAACTACACCCAGCGCTTCCGCGCGCCCTGCAGCGGCTCGCCCTGGCTGGCCTATCGCGCCCTGCGCGAAGCCTGTCCTACGCCTTTTTCCGGCTACCTGGCGTTGCCTGAAGGCGCGGTCCTCAGCCTGTCGCCGGAGCGCTTCATCCAGCTCCACGGCAATCAGGTGGAAACCCGTCCGATCAAGGGCACCCGCCCGCGCGGCGACACGCCCGAGGCCGACCGGGCCAATGCCGATGCCCTGCTCGCCAGCGAGAAGGATCGCGCCGAGAACCTGATGATCGTCGATCTGCTGCGCAACGACCTGGGCCGCAGTTGCCGCCCCGGCAGCGTAAGCGTGCCCGAGCTGTTCGCCGTGGAGACCTACCCCAACGTCCATCACCTGGTCAGCAGCGTGCGTGGCGAACTGGCCAGCGACAAGGATGCGCTGGACCTGCTCGAAGGCAGCTTCCCTGGTGGCTCGATCACCGGCGCGCCGAAGGTCCGCGCCATGCAGATCATCGACGAACTGGAACCGACCCAGCGCAGCATCTACTGCGGCAGCCTGCTCTACCTCGATGTGCGCGGAGAAATGGACAGCTCCATCGCCATCCGCACCGTGCTGGTGAAGGACGGCCAGGCAAGCTGCTGGGCCGGCGGCGGCATCGTGGCCGACTCCAACTGGGAGGACGAGTACGAGGAGTCGCTGACCAAGGTCGGCGTGCTACTGCGAACCTTGGAAAATCTGTAGGAATGCGCCGTGCGCGCGATCATGGGCATCCCCTACCGACAAAACGCACAAAAGAAAAAGCCCCGCATCAGCGGGGCTTTTTCGTCACAGCCAGCCTTACAGGCTGAGCGAGCGGTTGGACGCCTTGAGGAATTCCTTCTTCAGGTCCTCATAGGTGTGCACGGCCGGGAACTGCGGGAACTCGCGAATCACGTTGTCCGGCGCATGGAAGAGGATGCCGGCGTGAGCTTCGGAGAGCATGGTGGTGTCGTTGTAGGAATCGCCAGCGGCGATCACACGGTAGTACAGGCTCTTGAAGGCGATGACCGACTGACGCTTCGGATCCTTCTGGCGCAGCTGGTAGCTGACGACGCGATCGGTCTCGTCGGTGATCAGCTTGTGGCACAGTAGGGTCGGGAAACCGAGCTGGCGCATCAGCGGCTGGGAGAATTCGTAGAAGGTGTCGGAGAGGATCACCACCTGGAAGCGCTCGCGCAGCCAGTCGACGAACTCCACCGCGCCCTCCAGCGGCTTCAGGGTGGCGATCACTTCCTGGATGTCGGACAACTTCAGGCCGTGTTCGTCGAGGATACGCAGACGCTGCTTCATCAGCACGTCGTAATCCGGAATATCGCGAGTCGTCGCCTTGAGCGCTTCGATACCGGTTTTTTCAGCGAAGGCGATCCAGATTTCCGGAACCAGGACCCCTTCCAGGTCGAGACAGGCGATTTCCACGAACGATTTCCCCGCAGGTTTGACTTGAGAGGCGGCACTCTATCCGCTCGCCACAAGCGGCGCAACGCGGCACTTATACCCAAACACCACAGTCGACCTTCCCGATGGTTATTTAGGGGCATATTCACCTCTTTGCTACCATCGCGCCCACAGAGCGCCTTGCGCCATTAAAACTAGGAATACCGCCTGATGAGCCTCCCGTTCGATATCGCGGAAATCGCCGCGAGCTATGCCAGCAAAGCCCCACAGGACATCCTGAAGCTTGCCTTCGAGCACTTCGGCGACGACCTGTGGATTTCCTTCAGTGGCGCCGAGGACGTGGTGCTGGTCGACATGGCCTGGAAGCTCAACAAGAACGTCAAGGTATTCAGCCTCGACACCGGTCGCCTGCACCCGGAGACCTACCGCTTCATCGAGCGGGTCCGCGAGCACTACGGCATCGCCATCGAAGTGATGACCCCGGACCCGCGCCTGCTGGAGCCGTTCGTCAAGGAAAAGGGCCTGTTCAGCTTCTTCAGGGATGGCCACGGCGAATGCTGCGGCATCCGCAAGATCGAACCGCTCAAGCGCAAGCTGTCCACCGTGACCGCCTGGGCCACCGGCCAGCGCAAGGACCAGAGTCCCGGCACCCGCAGCCAGGTGGCCGTGGTCGAACTGGATGGCGCCTTCTCCACTCCGGAGAAACCGCTGGTCAAGTTCAACCCGCTGGCCAGCATGAGCAGCGAAGAGGTCTGGGCCTACATCCGCATGCTGGAAATTCCTTACAACAGCCTGCATGAGCGCGGTTTCATCAGCATCGGTTGCGAACCCTGCACCCGCCCCGTGCTGCCGAACCAGCACGAGCGCGAAGGTCGCTGGTGGTGGGAAGAAGCCACGCAGAAGGAGTGCGGCCTGCACGCCGGCAATTTGATCAGCAAGGCCTGAGGCCTTACCCTCGGCGGATGGAATTTTCCTTGTCAGCCCGCAGCCCAGGATCGGACGCCTGCCAGCCTGCGGCGGAGCCGATCCCATGCGCATCACCCTGGTGAAGAAGGTCCTGGCCGATGGCCAGGACTGCCGCAAATGTCGCGAAGTTCACGAGCGCCTGGTCAAGGGCGGCTACCTGGATCGTATCGACCGCACCCTCGTCGCCGACGAACGCAACCCCGCCAGCACCGGCTGGCTGGTTGCCGCGCAATATGGCGTCGACACGGCGCCCTTCTTCGTCGTCCGCCACGATGATGGCCGCGAAGTCGTCTACACGGTGTTCATGAGCTTCCTCCACGAAGTGCTCGAAGGCCGTGGCGAGCTACCGCTGGACTCACGCGAGGCCCTCGCCGAACTGGCCCGGCGCGACGATCTCGACAATCTGTGAGGCATCCATTTCTCTGCGCGCTGCAGTGCCCGCTGTCCGCGCCTTAACGGGTCCTTCACACTCCCGCGAATAGGCTCGCTGACTTCATCTCCGACCACCTGTCAGTCCTCTGCCGATGCCAAGCGCGCTTCCACCCGCCCCCAGCAATCTGCTGGAGGCCCTTAATCAATCCCTGTTCATCTCCATCAACGCCCGCCCGGACACTCCCGCCGGACTGATTCATCTGGCCCAACTGGTCGCCACGGTGCCGCTATTCCTGCTTCCGCTGGCACTGCTATGGCTCTGGTGCCGGGGCGATTTCGTGACACGCAATGCGTTGCTGCGGGCCTTGCTCGTCATGGCAACAGGTTTGGCATTGGCCCAGGCCATCGGCCTGCTATGGCCCACGCCTCGCCCCTTCGTCATGGGACTTGGCCATGCCTGGCTGACTCACGCCGCCAATGCTTCGTTCCCCAGCGACCACATGACCCTGTTCGCCGGCGCCGCACTGAGCCTGCTGTGCGATGGGGTGATCCTGGCGGGTAGCCTGCTAGCGGTGATCGGCATTCTGGTCGGATTGGCGCGGGTCTATCTGGGTATCCATTTTCCGCTGGACCTGCTCGGCGGCTGCGCCGTCGCGGCCATCGGCAACACGCTGGTGTGGATGGGCTGGGAGCACTGCGGGGCACGCTGTACGCAGGCAGCGGAGAGTATCCACCGTCGCTGTCTGGCACCGCTGATTCGGCGAGGCTGGATTCGCGCCTGAGGCGCAGACATGAAAACGCCCGGCCAAGCCGGGCGTTTTTCTGCCACAGTCGTACTCAGTAGACCGGCAGCTCGATTCCGTCGAACAGTTCGTCCAGCTCGGTCTTGTTGTGGCACTGCACAGCCTTGGCCAGCAGGTCGCGGGTCAGGTGCGGGGCGAACTTCTCGATGAAGTCGCACATGAAGCCGCGCAGGAAGGTGCCACGGCGGAAACCGATCTTGGTCACGCTGGACTCGAACAGATGGCTGGCGTCGAGCATCACCAGGTCGCTGTCCAGCTTCGGATCGACCGCCATGTGCGCAACGATGCCCACACCCAGGCCCAGGCGCACGTAGGTCTTGATCACGTCGGCGTCGGCCGCGGTGAACACCACTTTCGGCACCAGGCCGCGCTGGTTGAAGGCCTCGTCGAGCTTGGAGCGGCCGGTGAAGCCGAACACGTAGGTGACGATGGGCTGCTCGGCGAGCAGTTCCAGGGTCAGCTTCGGCACCTTGGTCAGCGGGTGGCCCTGGGGCACGATCACGCAACGGTTCCAGCGGTAGCACGGCATCATGATCAGGTCGCCGAACAGCTCCAGTGCCTCGGTGGCGATGGCGAAGTCGACCGTGCCATCAGCAGCCATCTCGGCGATCTGCATCGGCGTGCCCTGATGCATGTGCAGGGACACGTCCGGGTACTGCTTGATGAAGCCGCTGATCACGCCGGGCAGCGCATAGCGCGCCTGGGTGTGGGTGGTGGCGATGGACAGCGTGCCCTTCTTTTCGTTGGAGAACTCCTGGGCGATCTGCTTGATGCTCTCGACCTTGCGCAGGATTTCGCCGGCGGTGGTGATGATGCGCTCGCCGGCCGGGGTCACACGAGTCAGGTGCTTGCCGCTGCGGGCAAAGACCTCGACACCCAGCTCGTCTTCCAGCAGGCGGATCTGCTTGCTGATGCCGGGCTGCGAGGTATACAGGCTTTGGGCAGTGGCGGAGACGTTCAGATCGTGGTGCGCGACTTCCCAGATATAGCGCAGTTGTTGAAGCTTCATGGACTTTCCTCGAAATGAATGTCGCGACCCGCGATCAGGGGCTTATCGTTTTATAACCATATTAATGGTTTAAGGAATAAAACTAGACGTTTTTTTTCGCCCTGCATGCCATTCGTCTAAAGCCCCACGGAATTTCCGGGCTTGTCCGACATATCGTCACAAAGCGATCAACGGTGCTGCAGCATCGGAACCAGGTAGACCGGCACCTCGGCCAACTGCACCAGTCGCGCGGCGGTCCGTCCCAGCGGTGCATTCAACCCTTCCCCATGGCTGTGGCTGCCGGCGACGATGATGTCCACACCCAGGCGCTTGGCCTCGTCGAGAATCACCATCGGCGCATCCCCCTGCACCACGCGCACCGAGCGAATCAGCTCGGCGTCCTGGCGTGCTTCCCCCAACTCATCCCGGAACCCCTCCATCACCCGCTGCTCGATGCTGCCCATGACGTTGGTCAGGCCATTGGTGCGCATCTCGTTCAGCGTGCCGTCGTCCAGGTAGGTCTGCAGAACGGACTCGGCGAAGAGCCCCAGCGGCTCCACAGCGTGCACGACATAGACTTCGGCACCGTAGGCACGGGCCAGCGACAGTGCGTGCTGAAGGACGTAGGGGGCGTAGAGACCGAGGTCGGTGGCGTACAGAATTGTTCGGATCATGCGGCCTCCTCGACTGCCAGCGCGGCGGGGCCTATTCAGCAGCGTAGCAGGAGAATGCGAATCGCTCCGAGAAGGCCGGATGTCGCGGCCGTGCGGCTATCCGGCGACCTTCTTTTCATTGCTCACGCCATGGGGAACATGGCCGGTCGCCACCACTTCCCTGGCACGTTCGCAGTGCATCGGCTGGTCGTCGAAGAATACGTCGGCGGCGAAGGCTTCGAGGAAGGCAGCCTTGTCCAGGCCGCCCAGGAACAGCGACTCGTCCAGGCGGATGTCCCACTCGCGCAGGGTACGAATCACCCGCTCGTGGGCCGGTGCCGAGCGCGCAGTGACCAGCGCCGTACGGATCGGGCAGGACTCCTGTGGGAAGGCCTGCTGCACGCGGTTCAATGCTGCCAGGAAGGGCTTGAACGGCCCGCCGCCCAGCAGTTCGCGGGCGGATTCGCGCTCATGGGTCTGGAAGGCTTCCAGGCCACCCTGCTGGTAGACGCGCTCGGAATCGTCGGAGAACAGCACCGCGTCGCCGTCGAAAGCGAAGCGCAGCTCGCCGCTGGCTTCCCGGCGCGTGCCGCCGGACAGGATGGTGGCAGCGGCAAAGCCCGCTTCCAGTGCGTTGCGCACGTCCTCGATGTGGGTCGAAAGAAACAGGTGGCAATTGAATGCCTTGAGGTAGGGATATGGGCTACGGCCGCCGACGAAGGCGGCGCGGGAAATGCCCAGGCCATAGTGCTGGATGGAGTTGAACACTCGCAGGCCGGTGTCGGCGCTGTTGCGCGAGACCAGGATGACCTCCACCGGCGCGCTGTCGGTCCCCCCGTTGAGGGCGAGCAGCTTCTGCACCAGGGCGAAGGCATCGCCTGGCGGCAGGACTTCGTCCTCACGGGCGATCTGGTACTGGCGGTAGGCTTCGACGCCCTCGCTTTCATAGACCTGATGGCTTTCTCGCAGATCGAACAGCGCCCGCGAGGAAATCGCCACCACCAGCTTGTCACCCAGCCCTTTTGCCATGCTTCCCCCGGCGCCCCTCAGCGACCCTGGTTGCGTGCGTCGATGAAACGCAGCGCGCGATACAGCGCCTCGATCTTCGGCAGCTCGCATCCGGCCTTGCGTGCCGCGTCCAGAGGCGCGGCGTAGATCGCGCCCAACTCCAGCGGCCGGTGCTGCTCGAAGTCATGGTACATGCTCGGCAGATAGTCGGGCATGGCGTCGGTGGAGCTGAGCATCGCACCGACAATGCCCGGTGGCAGCGCATACCCGCAAGCCGCCGCGCCGGAGATGACCTCCTCCATCAGCTCGGTCACCAGGGCACGGCTGTCGGGGTTGTCCATGATCGCCCGCGTGCCGCTGTCGAGCAGCACGGACAGACCGTTGTAGGGGATGTTCCAGACCAGCTTCTGCCAGCGCGCCTGCTCCAGGTTCGGCATGGCATTGGAATCCAGGCCGGCGCTGCGGAACAGCGCGGCGCCCTCCTCCACGATCGCCTGGCGGGCCTCCGCGTCATGAGCAGGGCCGGAGTGATAGCCGATGTTCACCCCACCGAAGGCCTGGTGTTCGATGACGCCCGGCTCGGCACGGTGCACGCAGATGAAGCAGAGTCCGCCGAGCAGATGGATGTGCGCGGGCAGCAGCGCGCGCAGTTCGTCTTCCACGGCGAGACCGTTCTGCAGCAGCAGGACCTTCGCCCCCTGCGCCGCAGCCTGGATGATCAGCGGCGCGAGGTCGGCGTTACTGGTGGTCTTCGCACCCACCAGCAGCCAGTCGCAAGGTGGCATCTTCGCCACATCGTCGTAGGCATTCACTGGCGACAGGCTCAGCGCGCCGTGCACCTGGCTGTTCAGGCGCAGGCCGTTCTGTGCGACGGCGGGATACTCGCTGCGCAGCAGGAAATGAACGTCGTGGCCGGCACGGGCCAGCATCAGGCCGTAGAAACCGCCAATGGCGCCGGTTCCGATGATGCCGATTCGCAGATTCATCAAGGCAATTCCTCAGCAGGGCGCGACAGGGCATCGCGCAGGGCTTGGATCAGAGGTTCGGGGCGCAGCGCTGCGTGAACGGGCCCCAGGAAATGGCCGTCGCGCACCAGGAACAGGGACGGCAGATGGAAGACTTCATAGCGCTCGACGAGGCCACCACTGTGCCCGGCGTCGATCCAGCACAGGCGATCTATCGGCAGGCCGAGCTCTGGCAGGACCTGCCGCGCCCAGCGGCAGGTGGAGCAGCCTTCACCGGTAAAAATCAGCAGGGACACGCCCGGCAGCTCGAGCAGCCGGCGGTCGGCATCCAGGTCGGTCAGCTCCAGGGCCGGCACTATACTCAAGGTGCCACCACTATAAAGATTGCAGTCGGAGCGTTCCGTCATGCGTCAGTTCCTGCGTCACCCTTGCGATTTTCCGGTCGAACTGGTCATCCGCAAACAGACCTTCCTGCCGCGCCAGCGGTTGCACAATATCAGCCTCGGCGGCGTCGCGTGCAACTCACCGCGCGGCTTTCGCCGCGGCACCTCCATCGAGCTGCGCATTCCCCTGCTGGGCGACTCCGCCCGCTACCCGGGCATCATCGCCTGGAGCCGCAAACAGACCAGTGACTACCGCGTGGGAATCGCCTTCATCGACGAAGACACGCTGTTCCGGGCTCGCATGGTCGAGCAGGTCTGCCAGATCGAGCAGTACCGGCGCCAGCGGGAGCAGACCAGCGGCAGCAGCCTGCCGTTCGAGGTTCTGGCGCTGGAGTGGATCGCGCAGAACGCCGCCGACTTCCCGATGTTTTGCGCAGTCTGATCGGCGCCCCGCAGAAAGTCGCGCAAATGCCCGTGTCGCGGGCATTTTCCTGCATCGAGCCATTGTCGAGGCAAGGCCTGAACGGTTAAGGTTCGGGTTCCCCTTAGCGACACCTATGCCTGCGCCCCATCGCACGGGGATTTCTGGCGGCCGGCACCCGTGACCTGATTGAGTACCACGATGGCTGATTTACAGATCGACGACCTTAACGTTGCCTCCAACGAGACACTGATCACGCCGGAGCAGCTCAAGCGCGAAATCCCCCTGACCGACGCCGCCCTGCGCACCGTTGCCAACGGCCGCCAGGTTGTCCGCGACATCCTTGACGGCAAGGACCATCGCCTGTTCGTGGTGATCGGCCCCTGCTCCATCCACGACATCAAGGCTGCCCACGAGTACGCCGAGCGCCTGAAGGTGCTGGCCGCGGAAGTCTCCGACACCCTGTTCCTGGTGATGCGCGTGTACTTCGAGAAGCCGCGCACCACCGTCGGCTGGAAGGGCCTGATCAACGACCCGTACCTGGATGACTCCTTCAAGATCCAGGACGGTCTGCACATCGGCCGCCAGCTGCTGCGAGACCTCGCCGAGATGGGCCTGCCCACCGCCACCGAAGCGCTCGACCCGATATCCCCGCAGTACCTGCAGGACCTGATCAGCTGGTCGGCCATCGGCGCACGCACC
The DNA here is from genome assembly GCF_057180225.1 of Pseudomonas sp. BB438. Taxonomy (NCBI): domain Bacteria; kingdom Pseudomonadati; phylum Pseudomonadota; class Gammaproteobacteria; order Pseudomonadales; family Pseudomonadaceae; genus Pseudomonas; species Pseudomonas sp. BB438. The sequence continues at coordinate 2,296,157 of NZ_CM170001.1, read as the reverse complement.
ACCGAGTCCCAGACCCACCGCGAGATGGCTTCCGGCCTGTCCTCCGCGGTCGGTTTCAAGAACGGCACCGACGGTAGCCTGACCGTGGCGATCAACGCCCTGCAGTCGGTTTCCAGCCCGCACCGCTTCCTGGGCATCAACCAGGAAGGTGGCGTCTCCATCGTCACCACCAAGGGCAACGCCTACGGCCACGTGGTGCTGCGTGGCGGCAACGGCAAACCGAACTATGACTCGGTCAGCGTCGCCCTGTGCGAACAGGAACTGACCAAGGCGAAGATCCCGCTGAACGTGATGGTCGACTGCAGCCACGCCAACTCCAACAAGGACCCGGCCCTGCAACCGCTGGTGATGGACAACGTCGCCAACCAGATCGCCGAAGGCAACAACTCCATCGTCGGCCTGATGGTGGAAAGCCACCTGGGCTGGGGCGCTCAGCCAATTCCGAAGGACCTGTGCCAGCTGCAGTACGGTGTGTCGATCACCGACGCCTGCATCGACTGGGACACCACCGAGAAGGCCGTGCGCAGCATGCACGCCAAGCTCAAGGACGTCCTGCCCAAGCGTCAGCGCGGCTGACACGCCAGGCAGACGCGAAGAAGCCGGGCAAATGCCCGGCTTTTTTTCGCCCTCGATACAGCGATCCCCGCGCCAGGGTTTCGCCAGGCACAAAAAAGCCCGGCACTGCCGGGCTTTCTGTTTCTGCGCCTGAGGTCAGAGCGCAGTATCGGTGTGGCGCTGACGCCGCTCCAGGTAGCGCTCCACATAGGAGCACGACGGAATGACGCTGTAGCCCTTGCGCTCGGCGTACTGCAGCGCGTGCTCGGTGAGGGCGGCGGCGATACCGCGGCCACGCAGGGTGTCCGGAACGAAAGTGCGGTAGATATCGAGCGTCTGCTTGCCCAGATCCATGTAGGCCAGATAGGCGCGATGACCATCAACAGTCGTTACGAACTGGTGGCTGGATTCATCATGCTGGATGGACAACGACTCACTCACTTGCTCTCTCCTTCCGGGGCCCTCACAACATGACCCGCACCTGATTGATCTTGTTCAGGCGGAGGAACATTTCCGCCGAGCCGGTCCCAAGCAGGACAGTGATATAGACTCGGCCGTTCTCCACCTTGTGCAGCACACCCTGATAATAGGCACCATCAAACGTGATGAACTGCAGGCGCTTGCCGGTGTACTGGGCAAGGCTTTCAACGCTAACGAACTCATATTGCTGCGTTTTGGCCTGTGACTCAACCGTTTCCGGGGCCGAAACCATTTGATATTGGCTTTCCGGCGTGAGTTTTTTCTTCAGCGGATCGACCCAGGCGAACCCGATCGGTGCGACTGACTGCTGGTTCACTAAGACGACCGGATGCAGCATCTGAATCACATCCTTGGGCTCGAAAAATTGTAGACCGCCCCAGGCCATGCCTTCGCTCGGTGTCAGCTCGATGCGCAGCGAGCGTGGATCTTCCAGGTAACGGCCATAGGCCTCGAGTACCAGCTTGTCGAGCGCGATGCGCTGCTGGCGCAGGGCCTGGTCGAACTTCTCCAGAGACAGCGCCGTGTAGGCCTTCTGGTCCACGCCCAGCTTGCCGCGGCAGAATTCGCTGACGCGGCGCTGGTACTGGTTGTCGTTCATCTCGACGATCACCTGGGACACCCGCGGCGGATTTACGCGCATGTCGCCCGGACGCTCGGAAACATTCATCAGCGACATGCTGGTGTGCATGTCGAGCATGTCGCGGGTATCGCTGCGCAAGTCGAAGGTGAGGGTCTGTGCGCCCGGCTGCATGCGGTAGGAGAACTCGATGTCCGACTCGAGGGTGCGGTAGCCCATCTGCAGCAGCTCATCGACACCGATATTGCGCACGTTGCCGCAGGCCACTTCGCTCATCGCGGTGAAGGCACTCTTCTCCGCCGGCTGGGCGTACAGCGACTGCATGAACGGGCCATGGATCTGCAGCTCGACACCTTTCAGGTCAACTGCCATCTGCTCGGGCAACTTGCCCTCACCCAGGCGCTCCTTGAAGCTGAGCAGCTCGCGCAGGCCGTTGAACTTCAGCTGGGCGTGGGCGACCTTCAGGCTGTCACCCGCCATGGGCACCTTGATCACCACGTTCTGCAGACCGACCCGGCCATCGAAGGAGGAGGAAATACCGCCGTAGGTAATCTCCATGAACGGCGAGACACGGGCGATTGCGTCGTTCACCACGCTGCGCACGGAAAGCCAGAGCGACGCCTTGATGATGACGGCGATCGCAACGACAGCGAGAAGGGACCACTTGAGAATCTTCGACATGACAGGCACATCCTGGATTGTGCGAGAGCGGGGCGCAGGGATACTGGCAGCTTAACAGTACGCCCAACACCTCTCCATGAGCGCGCTCGGAAAATGCGTGCACAGCGCACAGAAATCGCCCGATTTTCATGGCACGCGACTGACTCACCAGTCAGTCAAAACGCTTTACGCCCCTGCCTTGCGTCAGTATGTTCTGGCCCACTTTCCATCCACGGATTCCAACCCAGGACCCTCTGCCATGAGTGAGCTGATCAGCTACCAATTCGAAGACGGCATCGCCACCCTGACCCTGAACAACGGCAAGGTGAACGCCATCTCCCCGGCGGTCATCGAAGCCTTCAACCAGGCCCTGGACGAGGCGGAGAAAGACCGTGCCATCGTCATCGTCACCGGCCAGCCAGGGATCCTCTCCGGTGGTTATGACCTCAAGGTGATGACGTCTGGCCCGGAAAACGCCGTGAACCTGGTAGCTGCCGGCTCCACCCTGGCGCGCCGCATGCTGTCCCACCCCTTCCCGGTCATCGTTGCCTGCACCGGCCATGCGGTGGCCAAGGGTGCCTTCATCCTGCTTTCGGCGGATTACCGCATTGGCGTTGATGGCCCGTTCCAGATCGGCCTGAATGAAGTGGCCATCGGCATGACCATGCACCACGTTGGCATCGAGCTGGCCCGTGACCGCCTGCGCCGCTCCGCCTTTACCCGCTCGGTGGTGAATGCCGAGATGTTCAACCCGCGCGATGCGGTGGACGCCGGTTTCCTCGACAGGGTCGTCCCGGCCGAGCAACTCCAGGCCGCCGCCCTGGAAGCCGCGCAGCACCTGAAGAAGCTGAACATGACGGCGCACCGCAACACCAAGCTGAAAGTACGCAAGCAGCTGCTGGAAACCCTGGACAAGTCCATCGAGCTGGACAAGAACCACCTGGCCTGATCGCCCGATAACGGAAAAGCCCGGCCTGGTGCCGGGCTTTTTCATGATCAGACTATTACCTAAAAGGCAACACTTATTCAGCCGGTTTGCTATTTTTCAAAAATTATTACGCATTAACCTATGGATGAACCCAAAGCAAACCAACCGGAGGTGTTCATCATGAAACTCAACATCATCGCCGCCAGCGTACTGGCCGCCGCTACCGCTTTTGCCGCCCAGGCCAGCTTCGCCGAAGAGTCGCCGCTGATGCAGGACCGGATGGTCCACATGACCCAGGCTGCCATCCAGCAACAGCAATCCGAGCAGTCCGCCAGCAAGGTGAACGTCGAAGCCGCTTCCAAGCAGGGCTGAAACCTTCACACCCCACCAGCCGCCTGCAGCAGGTGACGTCATGCAGTCGAGCCCGAAGCGAAAAGCCCGGCCTGAAGCCGGGCTTTTCAGGGACGATGACACAGCCTCAACGCTTTTCGGCAGCCGCTACGCCCCGGCGATAGGTCTCATAGACCAGCACCGGAATGTTCAGGTCGCCCAGGTAGCGCTCCACCAGTGGCTTGACCGCTTTCCAGTCCAGACCACCGACACCCGTCGCCAGGCACGGCAGCGCCACGCTGCTGACACCCTCGCTCTGCAGGTATTTGGCCAGTTCCTTCAGGCAATGAGTGACGTTCTCCAGCGTTGCTCCAGCCGGTTTGGCTGCACGCCCTTCACCCTGCTGCTCCTGGGTGAGCAGGTTGGCGATGCAGCGAGTGGAGCCGTCGGCATCGACGCCCGACCAGATCCAGATCGTGCCCGGTTTCGGCGCGTTCGAGTGAGCGGCATGGCGGTAATCACGCACCATCGACGGCCAGCGTTCGCGCAGGTCCAGCGCCAGGCCGCTGTCGAAATGGTCCTGGGGCGAGATTCCGTGCGCGATGACCTGGGCCGTGCTCAACAGAATGTCGCCTTCAACGTATCGAATCATGGGAAGTTCCTTGCGTCCGGGAAGTCCGTGGCGGCCTCGCGCCACCGCCTGATTTCCACGTTACGCCGGGCAGACTCCCTCTCCTTGACGAGGGTCAAGCAGCCATGAAACCCGCCAGCGTCCCGGCAGCCTCCAAAAACGTTGCCTTGCCCGCCGCCTTGCGCCTGGTCGTTCCACCGCTATCTATCAATTTGCCTGATAGCGGGAAGCAACCGACATCGTTATTCAATCGAAATGAGCAAAGCGACACTGGGCCATCACTTCCCAGGACCCGAGTCGCCAGCATGAACCGTCAAGCACACCGCTATGCCCGCAACGGCGCCCTCGCCGCCCTGGGGCTCTACACCATCGTGATCCTGGTGGTTACCGCGCTCAGCGCCGGCTTCGATGACGCGCGCCGGACACCGGTGGACAACATCGACCGCACCGGGCTCTTCGAACGCTTCAACCAGGCTGTCCCGGTCGCACTGCAAGGCCTGCAGGACGCTCTGACGCCCCACTCCTGACTCCACCTCGCTGGCGCGTCGCGCCAGGCTGACCAACACTGAATCCCTGCAGCACGACTCCCGATTCACACCAGATCCAGCAGCAGGGTGGGTTTCAGCATGGGCCGAGTCATCGCTTCCGCCGTCTATAGCAAGGGCCGCAAGGTCTCCGACATCCCCCTCGAGGACGGCTATCGCTGGGCCTGCCAGCCCGACCATTTCGTCTGGACCGGCCTGCAGGAGCCGACACCGGAAGAAATGTTCAACCTGCAGCGCCAGTTCAACCTCCACGAACTGGCCGTTTCCGACGCCCTGGAAAAGCACAGCCGGCCAAAGCTGGAAACCTTTGGTGACGCGCTGTTCATCGTTATTTATTCTCCGATCCGCGCCGATAGCCGACTGATGTTCGTCGAAACCCACCTGTTCGCCGGCATCGGCTACATCATCAGCGCGCGCCATGGCTTCTCCCAGTCCTATGCCCAGGTTCGCCAGCGATGCGAGGCGCGGCCGCTATTGCTGGCCCACGGTACCGATTTCGTGCTCTACGCCCTGCTGGATTTCGTGATGAGCAACTACGAGCCGGTGGTGGAGGCGATCCGCGAGGAGATCGAGGAAGTAGAGCAGCAGGTACTGCGCCAGTCGCTGACCCAGGAGCAGATCGAGAAAATCTACGGCCTGCGCCGCGAAGTGCTCAAGCTCAAGCACTATGCCGCGCCCATGGTGGAGATCTGCCAGGAGCTGCAGCGCCTCGACTTCCCTTTCATCGACAAGCAGATGCGCCCTTACTTCCGCGACGTGGCGATCCACGTGAACCGCCTGCTGGAAGACCTCACCACGCTGCGCGACGTGGCCAGCCAGACCATTGAAGTCGGGTTGGCGCTGGAGTCCTCACGGCAGAGCGTGGTGCAGCGCAAGTTCGCCGCCTGGGCGGCCATTCTCGCCTTCCCCACCGCCGTGGCCGGCATCTACGGGATGAACTTCGAGTACATCCCCGAACTGCATTGGCACTACGGCTACTTCCTGATCATGGGACTCCTGGCGCTGGGCTGCATTGGGCTGTACATCAGCTTCAAGCAGGCGGATTGGCTTTAGGCCAGGCCCGCGACTAGCGCCTGTGAGGCTCACCGCCACCAACGAAAACGCCGCTCAAGTGAGCGGCGTTTTCAGTCAACACGGCAGGAATCAGGCCGCGCTCTTCTTCTCGGATTTCTTCTTCTGGTCACTGCCTTGCTGGACGAAGCGCATCATCCATTCGCCGACCGCCGTACCCTGGTGCGGGCGGGAGAGGCTGTCGATGCCGGACTGGAACACCGGCTCGCTGAAGATGTGCCTGCGCAGCTCAAGGATCGCCTGGGAATAGTCGCTCTGGAACTCCGGATGGCCCTGGAAGCACAGCACCTGGTCGCCGATGGCATAGGCAGCGTTAGGGCAGAAGTCGCTGGAGGCGATGCGACGCGCGCCGTGGGGCAGCTCGGTGACCTGGTCCTGGTGGCTGACCAGCAGGGTCAGGCCATCACCCGGCGCCGGGCTCATCCATTCCGGCTGCTCCTCGATGCGGTAATCGTGAATACCCACGCCCCAGCCCTGGCTGGCGCGCTCGGTCTTGCCGCCCAGCACCAGCGCCAGCAACTGGTGGCCGAAGCACACGCCCAGCAGCTTGTCACCGCGCTCATAGAGCTTGAGCACGTAGTCCTTGAGGGTCTGGATCCAGGGATCAGTGCCGAAGGAGTCCGCCTTGCTGCCGGTCACCAGGTACGCGTCGAACTTCTCATCGTCGGGCGGGTAATGCCCTTCCACCACGTTGTAGACCGTGAACTCGGCCGGAACGGGTTGCTTGGCGAACAGTTGCTGGAACATCCAGCCGTAGCCCTTGTACTGATCGATGAGTTCGGGGCGGAGGATGTCGGTTTCCAGAATGCAGATGTGCAACGACATGCAGGGGTGATTCCTGGGGGGTTGGCGGCTGATAAGAATGGTTTTCCTGACACTGATGAAACGCGCATGAAAATTACGCCCTATTTTTTCACCACACAAGATGCCGAGGCCGATTCTTGTGTAGGAATTTCAGGGGAAATACCGGAAAAAGCGACTTCCTTCAATTGCACGGACGCACAGGGGTGACGGCCGGTTGGCAAGGACTCAGCCGATGGACAGGGTTTGCAGCAGCGAGTTCGTGTCCAGCACCTGCGCGTACTCGCCTTGCAGGTTGGCCAGCGACATGGCGTGAACCTCGTCAGCACTGCGCTGCACGCCATTGAAATCACGCTTGTCGAAGGTGAAGCAGGCGTCCGCCACGACCCGCGTCTCGAAGCCCAGGTTGCCTGCCGAACGCGCCGTGGCCTCCACCGAATTGTTGGTGCTGACACCACAGATCACCAGCGCCCCAATACCCCGCACACGCAACCAGCGCTCAAGGCTGCTGTGGATGAACGCGTCCGGCACGTTCTTCTCCACCACATGCTCGTGATCCAGCGGCGCCAGCGCCTCCTGGAATTCGGCACCCACCTGCCCCGGCCAGAACGGTGAGCCCGGCGTACGCGAGATATGACGGATATGCACCAATGGCCAGCCGCTCCGGCGCCAGGCCGCCAGCAGCTCGCCGATGCGCTGCTCCGCCTGCGGGTTGTTGCGCGGCTCGGGGCTGTCCTGCATGCCTTTCTGCTGGTCGATGATCAACAAGGCGGGAGGCGTCATCGGAGCATTCCTGCTGGGTGGGAAGGCGCCATCCTACGGCCTGCGCCAGCAAGAAAAAACCGGCCACTGGGGCCGGTTTCTTCCTTCAGCCTCGGATGCCTCAGAAGCTCTCGCCCCGAGCCGCCTTCTCCAGCAGCAGCGCCGGCGGCAGGAAGCGCTCGCCATACTGCTCTGCCAGGTACTGGGCGCGGGCGACGAAGTCCTTCAGACCGTACTGGTTGATGAACTGCAGCGCGCCGCCGCTCCAGGCCGCGAAACCGATGCCGAAGATCGAGCCGATGTTGGCGTCGGCGGTGGAGGTCAGCACGCCCTCCTCCACACAACGCACCGTCTCGATGGCCTGCACGAAGAGGATGCGATCACGCACGTCCTCGGCGGAGATCTGCGCGTCGGCCTTCTCGAAGCGCTGCTTCAACTCCGGCCACAGATATTTCCTGCCATTGGCGGGGTAGTCGTAGAAGCCTGCGCCGGCGGCTTTGCCCGGGCGCTTGAACTCGTTGACCATCAGGTCCACCACGGCGAAGGCCGGGTGCCTGGGCAACTGCTTGCCCTCGGCTTCCAGGTCCTTGCGGGTCTGCTCGCGGATGTGGGTCATCAGGCTCATCGACACTTCGTCGCTGATCGCCAGCGGGCCCACCGGCATGCCGGCCTGGCGCGCCTGGTTCTCGATCATCGCCGCCGACACACCCTCGCCGAGCATGGCCAGGCCTTCGTTGGTGAAGGTGCCGAACACACGGGAAGTGAAGAAGCCGCGGCTGTCGTGCACGACGATCGGGGTCTTCTTGATCTGCAGGACGTAGTCGAAAGCGCGCGCCAAGGTGGCGTCGTCGGTCTTCGCGCCACGGATGATCTCCACCAGCGGCATCTTGTCCACCGGGCTGAAGAAATGCAGGCCGATGAATTTCTGCGGCTGCGCCACGGCTTCGGCCAGGCCGGTGATCGGCAGGGTCGAGGTGTTGGAGGCAATCACCGCTTCGGGCAATGCAGCGGACTCGGCGGCAGCACTGACCTTGGCCTTCAGGCCACGGTCCTCGAACACTGCTTCGATGATCAGGTCGCAGCCTTCGAAGTCGGCATCGCTGGCGGTCGGCTTGATCCGCGCGAGGAAGGCGTCACGCTTCTCGGCGCTCATCTGACCCCGGCCGACCTTCTTGTCCAGCAGGCCGGCGGAATAGGCCTTGCCCTTCTCGGCCGCCTCGATGGACACGTCCTTGAGCACCACCTCGATGCCGGCGGCGGCCGAGACGTAGGCGATGCCAGCGCCCATCATGCCGGCGCCGACCACCCCGACCTTCTTCGTCTGCTGCGGCGGGATGCCCTGCGGGCGGGACTTGCCGGCGTTGATCTCGTTGAGCTGGAACCAGAAGGTGCCGATCATGTTCTTCGCCACCTGGCCGGTGGTCAGCTCGGTAAAGTAGCGCGCCTCGATCAGCTGCGCGGTGTCGAAATCCACCTGCGCGCCTTCGACGGCGGCGCACAGGATCTTCTCCGGCGCCGGGAAGCAGCCCTTGGTCTTGTCGCGCAGCACGCTCGGCGCGATCGCGAGCATCTGCGCCACGGCCGGGCTGGATGGCGTGCCACCGGGGATCTTGTAGCCAGTGCTGTCCCACGGCTGCTTGGCGGCCGGGTTGGCGGCGATCCACTCGCGGGCCTTGGCCAGCATGTCCTCGCGACTGGAAGCCACCTGATGGATCAGGCCGGCCTTGAGCGCCTGGTCCGGGCGCACCTTCTTGCCTTCGGCCAGGTACGGCAAGGCCTTCTCCAGGCCGAGCAGGCGCACCATGCGCACCACGCCGCCGCCACCGGGCAGCAGGCCCAGGGTGACTTCCGGCAGGCCGAGCTGGACGTGGCTTTCATCCAGGGCGATGCGGTGGTGGCAGGCCAGGCAGATTTCCCAGCCGCCGCCCAGGGCCGCGCCATTGATGGCGGCGACCACCGGCTTGCCGAGGGTTTCCAGGCGACGCAGCTGGCCCTTGAGCACCAGGATGCCTTCGTAGAAGGCCTGGGCGTCGGCCTTGGTCACCTTGATCAGTTCATTCAGGTCGCCGCCGGCGAAGAAGGTCTTCTTCGCGGAAGTGATCACCACGCCGGCGATCGACTCCTTCTCGGCTTCCAGGCGCGCCACGGTGGCGGCCATGGCCTCGCGGTAGACACCGTTCATGGTGTTGGCGCTCTGGCCAGGCATGTCCATGGTCAGGACGACGATGTTGTCCTGGCCTTTCTCATAGCGGATGGCATCAGTCATTTTTGTTTTCTTCCCGTGCAGGAGGATCGCTTCAGGGGCGTCACGAGCGAAGGTCAGGCAAGGCGGAAATTCTTCGGGAAGCGGAGTTGGCTGTAGCCAATGAGCATTCCCGGAGCATTTCCAACGCAGCATGGCCGAGCGCAGTAGCCCATGATCGATCCTTAAACTCGTTCGATAATCGTCGCGATACCCATGCCACCGCCCACGCAGAGGGTGGCCAGGCCGTAGCGCAGGTTGCGCCGCTCCAGCTCATCCAGCAGGGTGCCGAGGATCATGCAGCCGGTGGCACCCAGCGGGTGGCCCATGGCGATGGAGCCGCCGTTGACGTTGACCTTGCTCTCCGGCACGCCCATGTCCTTCATGAACTTCATCACCACCGAGGCGAAGGCTTCGTTCACCTCAAAGAGGTCGATGTCCTCGGCCTTCAGCCCGGCCTTGGCCAGCGCCTTGCGGGTCGCCGGCGCGGGGCCGGTGAGCATGATGGTCGGGTCGGTGCTGGTCACCGCGGTGGCGACGATGCGCCCGCGGGCCTTCAGGCCCAGCTCGCGGCCCTTGGCCTCGGAGCCGATGAGCATGGCGGTGGCGCCGTCGACGATGCCCGAGCTGTTGCCCGGCGTGTGCACGTGCTCGATGCGCTCGACGAAGCTGTACTTGCGCAGTGCGCTGGCGTCGAAGCCCATCTGTCCCATCATCTCGAAGCTGGGCTTGAGCGCGCCGAGGCCTTCGAGGGTCGAGTCGCCACGAATGAACTCGTCATGGTCGAGCAGGACGATGCCGTTCTGGTCGGTGACCGGCACCAGGGACTTGGCGAACAGCCCTTCGGCGCGCGCCTTGGCGGCCTTCTGCTGGGAGCGCAGCGCGAAGGCGTCGACGTCGGCGCGGCTGAAGCCTTCCAGGGTGGCGATCAGGTCGGCGCCGATACCCTGGGGCACGAAGCTGGTGTGCAGGTTGGTTTCCGGGTCCAGCGCCCAAGCGCCGCCGTCGGAGCCCATGGGCACGCGGGACATGGATTCCACACCGCCGACCACCACCAGGTCCTCGAAGCCCGAGCGCACTTTCATGGCGCCCAGGTTGACCGCTTCCAGGCCCGAGGCACAGAAGCGGTTGATCTGCACGCCGGCGACTTGCTCGTCCCAGTCGGCGACCAGCGCGGCAGTCTTGGCGATGTCCGAGCCCTGGTCGCCCACCGGGGTCACGCAGCCCAGGACGATGTCGTCGACCTGGGCGGTGTCGAGCTGGTTGCGCTGTTGCAGCGCACGCAGGACACCGGCCATCAGGTTGACCGGCTTGACGCTGTGCAGCGCGCCGTCCTTCTTGCCCTTGCCGCGGGGAGTACGCACCGCGTCGTAAATGAATGCTTCGGTCATGGCGTTCTCTCTTAGAGTTGTCGTCACGCAGGCGTGGCGTGTCGGCCTACCTTAACGGCGTCGCGGCGGGGAGCAATGACCGCAGCGCTCAGCGCAATTGACCGTCACGCTCAGTCACCGACCAGCGGCGAAGGGGGCGAAGGCTCTGGGAAGGGGCTGCCAGGGCAGGCAGACGAACGGTCGAAAAGCTGAACAGAGCTGTCACGGCCCGGTCATATAGAGGGAATATGCCTGAAGCTTCAGGATTTGCTGCCAGATGGTCTAAGCCCGCGCGGCACTAGGCTTAGACTCAACCAGGCAGATGATGCGAAGAGTGCCGTTGCCGGGTTTTGCCGGCTCGGCTCGATACACCAGAAGCCAAGGCATGCGTCCACTACCAACAGGCCGTGAGTGAACCGTGCCAAGAACAAGAAAGGCGGAAGGACATCATGGACAAACAATCGAGAAAATGGCGTCAGGCAAGCCTGATCGTCTTCGCAACCACCGTTGTTCTAATCATCCCCAATCTGAGTCGTCTGGTCGGCTAGGGCCAACACCCGGCTACCCCGCCGCTGCGTACCGCGCGCCGCCATCCGCGAGCCACGGTCAACGCAGCGCGGGAGCCACCTACCTCCTGCTACGCCCACACCTCTGCTAATGTTCCGCGGCCCACTCCCGCCACGGATGCGACCATGCGCCCACTGCTGCTGACACTGCTCCTGCTCTGCCCCACCACGTTCGCCGCCACGCTCACCCTGGAACTCCCCGACGGCAAGCACGAACTCAGCACGGAACAACTGCTCGCCAACCCCAAGGTGCAGGACATCGAGATTCCCGCCGACGTCTCCTACAACCGCGCCATGCAGTACCGCGCAGTGCCGCTGGCAGCGCTGCTGCAGGGCGTGAGGCCTGCCGATCACCTGCAGGCGGTAGCGCTGGACGGCTTCGCCGCCGAACTATCGGCCGCCCCGTTGCTGGCGGATAAAGGCTCGCGCGCCTGGCTGGCTATCGAGGAAGCGGGAAAACCCTGGCCGAAGCTGGGCGACGGCAAGCCCTCCGCCGGCCCCTTCTACCTGGTGTGGACCGATCCCCAGGCCGCCGGCATCGGCCCAGAGCAATGGCCGTTCCAGGTGGCCAGCATTCGCTATCTCAAGCCGCTGGCCGAACGCTTCCCCGCGCTGCTACCAGCGAAGGATGCCCCTGAACCGGTGCAGAAGGGTTTCGCCCAGTTCCAGAAGAACTGCCTGGCCTGCCACCGCCTGAACGGCGCCGGCGACTCGCAGTTCGGCCCGGACCTGAACCTGCCGCACAACCCCACCGAATACTTCGCGCCGGGCTATCTCAAGCAGTACATCCGCGACCCGCAGAGCCTGCGGCACTGGCCGGAAGCGCGGATGAAGGGCTTTGCGGCGGAGGTTGTCAGCGATGCGGAACTGGATCAGATCGTCGCCTACCTGAAGCACATGGCGGGCAGGAAAGTGAAGGCCGGCGGATAGAGGCATCCGGAATTCGTAGGGCGGATAACGCACCAGCGTTATCCGCCGTCGTGGCATCGGCGCGGCGGCTGTGCGCGAGCAGGTACGCTCCTACGAAGAGCGCGCTCCACACGCCGGACGCAGCCTGTAGGAGCGGGCATGCCCGCGATCGCGCGCATGGCGCGCCCCTGCACGGATACTCCGCGCCTCAGTTCGACTCAGTGCCAATAATCCCCCGGTGGCGCCGGCAGCTCGCCGAGCAATTGGCGCAGCCCCGCGCCCCACTGGTTGCGAATCCCCTCGAAGTACGGATCGCCCTCCTGGATGCGATACCCCGCCGGTACCTCCAGGCTGCCCTCGCGGTACACCAGCAGGTCCAGCGGCATGCCCACCGACAGGTTGCTGCGGATGGTCGAGTCGAAGCTGATCAGCGCGCAGCGCAGGGCCTGCTCCAGCGGCGTCGCGTAGCTCATGGCGCGGTCGATGATCGGCTTGCCGTACTTGCTCTCGCCGATCTGGAAGTACGGCGTATCGCGGGTCGATTCGATGAAGTTGCCCTGCGGGTAGACATTGAACAGTCGCGGCACCTCCGCGCCGATCTGGCCGCCAATGAGGAAGGAACTGCCCAGGTCGACGCCCTGGTTCTGGCCGATGTTCTCGTCGTGGTCGACGACTTCGCGCAGCGTCGAACCCACCAGCCGGGCCGCCTCGAAGAGATTTTCGACGTTGCCAAGGTTCGGCTGCTCGCTGCCCATGCGCTGGCGCAGCACGCTGATGACCGACTGCGAGGTGGCCAGGTTGCCGGCGCTTTGCACCACGATCAGGCGCTCACCGGGCGTGCCGAAGATGTGCAGCTTGCGGAACACCGCGATGTTGTCGACACCGGCGTTGGTGCGGGAATCGGAAACGAAGACCAGGCCCTGGGCGAGGTTCATGGCGACGCAATAGGTCATGGCGCTCTCAAGACAGTCGTTTGGGCGAAGGAAGCTGGCACCGATCTTATGCCGGTGCCTCTGCCCGCGCCATGGCTGCTCACTGCTGTGCCTGCTGCATCTGCTGCAGATGCCCTGGGGCCACGGTGACGCGGGCATGCATCTGCTCCCCGCCACCGCCCCGGCGCATGCCACGCACCGGGCAGGCGTCGAGGTAATCCAGGCCCACCGCGAGCTTCAGATGCCGCTCCGGGCGATCCAGCACATTGGTCACGTCGAAGCTGTACCAGGCGTCGTCCAGCCAGGCTTCGGCCCAGGCGTGGCTGGCCAGGTGATCCTCGACGTCGGTGTAGAGGTAGCCGGAAACGTAGCGCGCCGGCACACCGAGGTAGCGCAGGCAGGCGAGGAAGGCGTGGGCGTGATCCTGGCAGACACCCTGCCCGGCCGCGAAGGCTTCGGCGGCGGTGCTGTCGACCTGGGTCGAGCCGGGCACATAGGCGATGCGCTCGTTCAGCGCCTGCATCAGGCGGATCATCGCCTTGCGGTCGCGACGCTCGGCGCACTGTGCACGAGCGAACTCCTGCAACGCGCCGTCGGCCTGGGTCAGCCGAGTGCTGCGCAGGAACGGCAGCGGCGACAGGTGATCGTGCTCGCGCTCGTTCTCCACGTCGATCTCCACGTGGCCGTGGGCGGCGATGACGATGGCCTCGTGGGGCTCGTCCAGGGTCAGTACGTGGAGGATGTTGCCGTAGGCGTCGCGCTGCGGATGCGCCGGGCGCGGCAGGTGCAGCTGCCAGTCGAGCACGTGCTGGCGCTCGCTCTCCTGCGGGGTCAGGCGCAGGTACTGGATGCTCGCGCGCACCTGGTCTTCGTAGCGGTAGGTGGTGTCATGGCGGATGGAGAGTTTCATGCGGCCTCCAGGTACGAGCTGTGAATGGCATTGGCGAGCTGGCGCACCAGCCCGATGTGGTCGGTGATCCAGGGGTGCAGGCCGCTGCCCAGCACCTCGTCGATGCCGGTGTAGCGCACCCGCGCCTCCAGTTCGGCAGCCAGGCGCTGGGCGGGTCGGCCGTTGGCGCCGGGCAGGCTGGCGAGGATCTGGCGCAGCTCCTCGGCGCAGGCCAGCAGCGAGCGCGGCACGTCCTCGCGCAGCAGCAGGAGTTCGGCGATGTTTCGTGCGTTGAGGGCGTCGCGGTACAGCTCGGTGTAACCCTCGAAGGCCGAGAGCGCACGCAACAATGCCGTCCACTGGTAATACCCGCGAGCCGAGCCTTCGGCCGGGCCGGCGCTGTGTTCACCCAGCACCTGGTGGCGAGCGTCGAGCAGGCGCAGGGTGTTGTCGGCGCGCTCGATGTAGGTGCCCAGGCGGATGAAGTGGAAGGCGTCGTTGCGCATGCTGGTGCCGAACGTGGCGCCGCGGAACAGGTGCGAGCGGTCCTTCACCCATTCGCAGAAGTGGCTGATGCCATAGCGCAGCAGGCCCTGGTGGGCGATGTCGCGCATCTCCAGCCAGGTGGCGTTGATGTTCTCCCACATGTCGGTGGTGATCCGTCCGCGCACCGCATGGGCGCCGGCACGGGCGGCGCCGAAGCAGGAATAGATGCTCGCCGGGTTCTGCGCATCGAGGGCGAAGAAGTTCAGCAGGCGCTCCGCGTGCAGTTCGCCGTGGCGGGCGAGATAGGCGTCGAGGTTGCCGGTGATCAGCAGCGGCATGGCCAGTTCCTCCAGGCCATCGCCACGGCCGTCCTGGGGCATCAGCGACAGCGAGTAGGACACGTCGAGCATGCGCGCGAGGTTCTCGGCGCGCTCCAGGTAACGGGACATCCAGTACAGATCGGAAGCGGTACGGCTCAGCATGATTTCAGTCCTCGACTACCCAGGTGTCCTTGGTACCGCCACCCTGTGACGAGTTGACGACCAGCGAGCCTTCGCGCAGCGCCACGCGGGTCAGGCCACCGGGCACCAGGCGGACATTGTCCGGCGCGGACAGCACGAAGGGGCGCAGGTCGATGTGGCGCGGGGCGATGCCGTTCTCGACGAAGGTCGGGCAGGTCGACAGGCTCAGGGTCGGCTGCGCGATGTAGGCCTCCGGCCGCGCCATCAGCCGGGCGCGAAAGGCTTCGATCTCGGCGCTGCTGGCGGCCGGGCCGACCAGCATGCCGTAGCCGCCGGAGCCCTGGGCCTCCTTCACCACCAACTCGGGCAGGTGCGCCAGCACGTGGGACAGGTCCTGCGGACGGCGGCACTGCCAGGTCGGCACGTTGTGCAGGATGGGTTCCTGGTCTAGGTAGAAGCGGATCATCTCGGGCACGTAGGGGTAGACCGATTTGTCGTCGGCCACGCCGGTGCCGATGGCGTTGGCCAGCACCACGTTGCCCGCGCGGTAGGCGGCCAGCAGGCCGGGCACACCGAGCATGGAGTCGGGGTTGAAGGCCAGCGGGTCGAGGAAGTCGTCGTCGACCCGCCGATAGATCACATCCACCGGCATCGGGCCGGCGGTAGTACGCATATAGACGCGCTCGTCGCGGACGAACAGGTCGGCGCCTTCCACCAGTTCCACCCCCATCTCACGGGCGAGGAAGGCGTGCTCGAAGTACGCGCTGTTGAAGCGGCCCGGCGTCAGCACCACGACGCAGGGCTGCTCCACTTCGCTGGCCTGGCGCAGGGTGTCCAGCAGCAGGTTGGGGTAGTGGTCGATGGGCGCGATGCGCTGGGCGCCGAACAGCTCGGGGAACAGGCGCATCATCATCTTGCGGTTCTCCAGCATGTAGGAGACGCCGCTGGGGGTGCGCAGGTTGTCTTCAAGGACGTAGTAGGCGCCGTTGCCGTCGCGCACCAGGTCGATGCCGGCGATGTGCGCGTAGACGTTGCCGGGCACATCCAGGCCCTGCATGGCCAACTGGTACTGGTCGTTGGCCAGGACCTGCTCGGGCGGGATCAGGTCTTCCCTGAGAATGCGCTGGTCGTGGTAGAGGTCCGCGAGGAACAGGTTGAGCGCCTGGACGCGCTGGATGCAGCCTGCCTCGATGATCTTCCACTCGCTGGCGGGAATGCTGCGCGGGATGGTGTCGAAGGGAATCAGGCGCTCGGTGCCCTGATCATCGCCATAGAGGGTGAAGGTGATGCCGGCGCGATAGAACAGCAGGTCGGCTTCGCGGCGGCGCTGCTGCAACTGTTCGCCGGGCATGTCCGCCAGCCAGCGGGCGAACTCCGTGTAGTGCGGTCGGCAGGCGCCAGCGGCGTCATGCATTTCGTCATAGAACACCCGAGCCATCGTCTACTCCTTGTTGCCGCTCGTCCTCGGCTGGGAAGGCCGTCGCAAGGCCCGTGCCAGAGGTCGATTTCCTGTTGGTTCAATGACTTGAAAAGGCTGTCCGCGCCCCCCGCACCGCCTTGGTGCGCTTTTCCCCACCGCCCGCCCGAGCTCGCCCCTTTTGGGGCCGCGAGCGCCAGCGGGCGGGGCTTTGCGGGGGGCGCGGGCTTTCTTGTCAGCCTCTGGGGCCAGAACTACGCTGCAAGAGCGTGCCCATTCGCTATGGACATGCAGCGATCAACAGAGGTGCCAAATTTCTGCGCGCTGGTATCGCAGTGGCTCCCACAACGAAGAACAACAGGAGTCCGTCCATGTCATCGGTGCAATTGTTTTCAGTGCCATCTATTTCAATGCCATCTATCTCCGTGAAAGTCGCGGCGCTGGCCTTCGCGGGTGTCAGCCTGCTTTCCAGCGGATCGCTGCAGGCCGCCGAGGCCCTCAAGCAGCTCGGCAACCCCGAAGGCGCCCTCGACATCATTGCCTGGCCCGGCTACATCGAGCGCGGCGAAAGCGACAAGAACTACGATTGGGTGAGCCAGTTCGAGAAGGACACCGGCTGCAAGGTCAACGTGAAGACTGCCGCCACCTCCGACGAGATGGTCAGCCTGATGGCCAAGGGCGGCTATGATCTGGTCACCGCCTCTGGCGATGCGTCCCTGCGGCTGGTCTATGGCAAGCGCGTGCAGCCGATCAACATCGCCCTGGTGCCCAACTGGAAGAATGTCGACAAGCGCCTGCAGGATGCACCCTGGCACACCGTGGACGGCAAGCACTACGGCACACCGTACCAGTGGGGGCCGAACGTGTTGATGTACAACACCAAGGTCTTCCCCAAGGCGCCGGACAGCTGGAGCGTGGTGTTCTCCGAGCAGCAACTGCCCGACGGCAAGAGCAACAAGGGCCGCGTGCAAGCGTACGACGGCCCGATCTACATCGCCGACGCGGCGCTCTACCTGAAAACCGCCGAGCCCAAGCTGGGCATCCAGGACCCCTACGAGCTGAACGAGGAGCAATATGCCGCCGCGCTCAAGCTGCTGCGCGGGCAACAGAAGCTGATCCACCGCTACTGGCATGACGCGACGGTGCAGATGAGCGACTTCAAGAACGAGGGCGTGGCCGCGTCCGGCTCCTGGCCCTACCAGGTGAACGCGCTGCTCGGCGAGAAGCAGCCGATCGCCTCGACCATCCCCGGCGAGGGCGTCACCGGCTGGGCCGACACCACCATGATGCACGTCGACGCCAAGCACCCGGTGTGCGCCTACAAGTGGCTGAACTGGTCGCTGGAACCCAAGGTGCAGGGTGACGTCGCCGCCTGGTTCGGCTCGGTACCCGCCTCGCCCGACGGTTGCACCGGCAGCCAGTTGCTGGGCGCCCAGGGTTGCGCCACCAACGGCTATGACCAGTTCGACCGCATCGCCTTCTGGAAGACCCCACAGGCCAAGTGCGCCCAGGGGCAGTGCGTGCCTTATAGCCGGTGGACGCAGGACTACATCGCGATCATGGGTGGACGGTGACGCGGTTTGCACCCTGAGAGCCCCTCTCCCCAGCCCTGGCGGCGCGCCCCGCTCCGAAGGGAGAGGGAGCGGTCCGAGCGGGAGCTGAAAACAGAGTCAGCCGGATACTTCATTTTCTCAGTGAGCGATAAGCCAACCGTGCTCGCCGAACAGTCCCCTCTCCCTTCAGGGAGAGGGTTAGGGAGAGGGATCGCGATCTCAGACATGCCATGATCTCCGGCTGACCAAGCACCCTCGCCCCCATGCGCTACCTTTTCTGATGCAGCCCCGCCAATCAGGTAGCCAGCAGCATGACCACAGCCGTCCAGTTCACTGACGTGAGCCGTCACTACGGCGAGGTGCGCGCCGTCGATGCCGTGTCCATCGAGATCCGCGACGGCGAGTTCTTCTCCATGCTCGGCCCCTCCGGTTCGGGGAAGACCACCTGCCTGCGGCTGATCGCCGGTTTCGAGCAGCCCACCTCGGGCTCCATCCGCATCCACGGTGCGGAAGCGGCGGGCCTGCCGCCCTACGAGCGCGACGTGAACACGGTATTCCAGGACTACGCGCTGTTCCCGCACATGAGCGTGCTGGACAACGTCGCCTATGGTCTGAAAGTAAAAGGCGTGGCCAAGGCCGAGCGCTACCACCGCGCCGAAGAGGCACTGGGCATGGTCGCCCTGGCCGGCTACGGCAAGCGCAAGCCGGCGCAACTTTCCGGCGGCCAGCGCCAGCGCGTCGCCCTCGCCCGCGCCCTGGTGAATCGCCCGCGCGTCCTGCTGCTGGACGAGCCCCTCGGCGCGCTGGATCTCAAGCTGCGCGAGCAGATGCAGGTGGAACTGAAGAAACTGCAGCGCCAGCTCGGCATCACGTTCATTTTCGTCACCCATGACCAGAGCGAAGCGCTGTCCATGTCCGACCGTGTCGCGGTGTTCAACAAGGGCCGCATCGAACAGGTCGACACCCCCGGCAATCTCTATCGCCGCCCGGCCACGCGCTTCGTCGCCGAGTTCGTCGGCACCGCCAACGTGCTGCGCGGCGACCTCGCCCAGCACCTGCTCGGCGAATCCCGCCCACACTCGCTGCGCCCCGAGCACGTGCGCTTCGGCCGCGCCGGCGACGGCGAACTGGAAGTCAGCGGCACGCTGTTCGACGTGCAGTACATGGGCGCCAGCAGCCGCTACGAGCTCGAATTGGAAAACGGTGTGCGCCTGGTCGCCGCCCTGCCCAACGGCGAGCGCGAGGAGCAACGGCCGAAACCGGGTGACGCGGTGACCGCCTGCTGGGCGCGCAGCGCGCTGGTGCCGCTGCTCGAGGAGCCGGCGCCGTGAGGGCGATCTCCAGCTTCCTTTACCGGCGCAGCACACTCTACCTGCTGATGCTGCTGATCCCGCCGCTGCTGTGGTTCGGGGTGATCTACATCGGGTCGCTGTTCGCCCTGCTCTGGCAGAGCTTCTACACCTTCGACGACTTCACCATGGCCGTGACACCGGACCTCACCCTGGCCAACTACCAGGCCCTGTTCAACCCGGCCAACTACGACATCGTGCTGCGCACCTTCAGCATGGCGATTGCCGTGTCGGTGGCCAGCGCCATCCTCGCCTTCCCCATCGCCTACTACATGGCGCGCTATGCCGGGCCCAAGGAAAAGGCCTTCTTCTACATCGCGGTGATGCTGCCGATGTGGGCCAGCTACATCGTCAAGGCCTACGCCTGGACGGTCATCCTGGCCAAGGGTGGCATTCTCTACTGGGTGATCGAGCACCTGCAGCTGCTCGGCCTGCTGAATTTGCTGCTGGAGGTACCCGGCGTAGGCGGCAACACCCTGTCCACCTCGCATATCGGGCGCTTCTGGGTGTTCACCTACGTCTGGCTGCCGTTCATGATCCTGCCGATCCAGGCTGCCCTGGAACGCCTGCCGCCGTCGCTGCTGCAAGCCTCGGCGGACCTCGGCGCGCACCCGCGACAAACCTTCTTCCAGGTGGTCCTGCCGCTGGCCTTCCCCGGCGTGGTGGCCGGCTCGATCTTCACCTTCAGCCTGACCCTGGGCGACTTCATCATCCCGCAGCTGGTCGGCCCCAGCGGCCTGTTCATCGGCACCATGGTCTACGTGCAGCAGGGCGCGGTGGGCAACATGCCGCTGGCGGCAGCCTTCACCCTGGTGCCCATCGTACTGATCGCCGTCTATCTCTCCATCGCCAAGCGGCTGGGGGCTTTCGATGCGCTCTGACGATAACCGCCCCTCCTGGTTCCTGCGCCTGGCCGCCTGGGGCGGGCTGCTGTTCCTGCATTTCCCCATCCTGGTGATCCTGCTCTACGCCTTCAACACCGAAGAGTCGGCCTACAGTTTCCCGCTGCAGGGCTTCACCCTGAAGTGGTTCAGCATCGCCTTCGGCCGCGGCGACGTGCTTGACGCCATCTGGCTGTCCGTGAAGATCGCCTGCGTGGCCACGCTGATCGCCATGGTCCTCGGCACCCTGGCGGCTGGCGCGCTGTACCGCCGCGACTTCTTCGGCAAGGAAAGCATCTCGCTGATGCTGATCCTGCCCATCGCCCTGCCCGGCATCATCACCGGTATCGCCCTGCTCTCGGCGTTCAAGACGCTGGGGATCGAGCCCGGCTTCCTGACCATCGTCATCGGCCACGCGACCTTCTGCGTGGTGATCGTCTACAACAACGTGATCGCCCGCTTCCGCCGCACGTCCTTCAGCCTGATCGAGGCGAGCATGGACCTGGGCGCCGACGGCTGGCAGACCTTCCGCTACATCATCCTGCCGAACATCGCCACGGCGCTGCTGGCCGGCGGCATGCTGGCGTTTGCCCTGTCGTTCGACGAGATCATCGTCACCACCTTCACCGCCGGCCACGAGCGCACCCTGCCGCTGTGGCTGCTCAACCAGCTGACCCGCCCGCGCGACGTGCCGATTACCAACGTGGTAGCGATGCTGGTGATGCTCGCCACCATGCTGCCGATCCTCGGCGCGTACTACCTCACGCGCGGCACCAGCGATGTGGCGGGGAGCGGCAAGTGACCTTGTGCCATGCGCCCCTCCCTGACCCTCCCCCTGAAGGGAGAGGAGACAGGATCGGCGCAGGAGGAAACCACGGTTTCAGCCGGCACGAAAAGCTCCCTCTCCCTTCAGGGAGAGGGCTGGGGAGAGGGAACCCCCACTGACGAGAGGAGCCCCCATGCAAACCAAACTACTCATCAACGGCCAGTTCGTCGCCGGCGAAGGCACGAAGCTGGACGTCCTCAATCCCGCCACGGGCGAAGTGATCGGTCAGATCGCCGAAGCCAGCGAAGCCCAGGTGGACAGCGCCGTGCGCGCCGCCGACGCGGCCTTCGACGGCTGGGCGCAGACCGCGCCGAAAGACCGCGCCATGCTCCTGCTGCGCCTGGCCGACCGCATCGAGGAGCACGCCGAGGAGCTGGCCAAGCTGGAATCCGACAACTGCGGCAAGCCCTACGCCGCCGCGCTGAACGACGAGATCCCGGCCATCGCCGACGTGTTCCGCTTCTTCGCCGGCGCCTGCCGCGTGCTGCCCGGCTCCGCCGCCGGCGAATACCTGCCCGGCTTCACCTCGATGATCCGCCGCGATCCGGTAGGCGTGGTCGCCTCCATCGCGCCGTGGAACTACCCGCTGATGATGGCCGCGTGGAAACTCGGCCCGGCACTGGCCGCCGGCAACTGCGTGGTGCTCAAGCCCTCCGAGCAGACACCGCTGACCGCCTTGCGGGTGGCCGAGTTCATCGCCGAGCTGTTCCCCGCGGGGGTGGTCAACCTGGTGTTCGGCCGCGGCCCGAGCGTGGGTGCACCGCTGGTCAGCCACGACCTGGTGCGCATGGTCTCGCTGACCGGCTCGGTGGGCACCGGCAAGGCCATCATCAGGAGCGCCGCCGACAGTGTGAAACGCCTGCACATGGAGCTGGGCGGCAAGGCCCCGGTGATCGTCTTCGACGACGCCGACCTGGAGGACGTGATCGCCGGCATCCGCACCTTCGGCTTCTACAACGCCGGACAGGACTGCACCGCGGCCTGCCGCATCTACGCCGGCAAGAAGGTCTACGACAACTTCGTCGCCGACCTCGCCAGTGCGGTATCCAGCCTCAAGACGGGACTGCAGAACGACCCCAGCACCGAACTCGGCCCGCTGATCACCGCCGCCCAGCGCGACCGCGTGTCCGGCTTCGTCGAGCGCGCCAAGGCCAGCCCGCACATCCAGATCGCCACCGGCGGCAAGGCAGTCAGTGGCAGCGGATTCTTCTACGAACCGACGGTGGTGGCCAACGCCCAGCAGGACGACGAGATCGTCCGCCGCGAAGTGTTCGGCCCGGTGGTATCGGTGACCCCGTTCGGCGACGCGGACGAAGCGGTGCGCTGGGCGAACGACTCGGACTACGGCCTCGCCTCGTCGGTGTGGACGAAGGACGTCGGCCGCGCCTCACGGGTGGCGGCGCGCCTGCAGTACGGCTGTACCTGGGTGAACACCCACTTCATGTTGTGCAGCGAGATGCCCCACGGCGGCTTCAAGCAGTCCGGCTACGGCAAGGATCTGTCCATGTACGGGCTGGAGGACTACACCGTGGCGCGGCACATCATGTTCAAGCATTGAGGCAGGCCGGCAGTTCCCTGCAGGAGCGCCCCATGGGCGCGATTGCAGGCATGGCCCGCTCCTACAAGAACAGGTTTGCTGTGGGTGCCCCGCGCTCAGCTTTTGCCCTTGAA
The DNA here is from genome assembly GCF_057180225.1 of Pseudomonas sp. BB438. Lineage (NCBI taxonomy): Bacteria > Pseudomonadati > Pseudomonadota > Gammaproteobacteria > Pseudomonadales > Pseudomonadaceae > Pseudomonas > Pseudomonas sp. BB438. The sequence goes on along the minus strand of NZ_CM170001.1, from coordinate 2,273,265 downwards.
GATTTCCAGAGAAATCTCCGAGCACTCCGAGCGCCCCTTCAGGAGGCCGAGTCGAATCGGAGTTTCAGGGGTTGAGCGGCATGGATGCCGCGAGAGCCGCGATGGGCCGGGGATGGCCCTTCGCGGCGGGCCCGTGACACTTCGATGGAGCGAGGGAAACCCGGCGAAGCCGGCGCCGGATGATGGGGCAAGACCTATTGGTTCCTGTTGTGTCGTTTGACAAAAGGGACTCGCCCGAGGGGGCGAAACAAAATACATCCGAACATGCCGAAGCGGCGCAGAAACACCCCAGCCCAAGGAACATCGCAACGAAGCTCCGCTCCTACGAAGAGCACCAGCCCGCCGTAGGAGCGGACCCCGCCCACGATGCCGCAAGGCGGCAAAACAATCAGACCAGCCCCGCCAGCTTCAGCCAGTGCTGGTAGAACCCCTCCGCCACGCGGTTCATCGCCGCGACCTTCTGCGGCAGATCGGCCAGCATCACGTCCGCACTTTCCTGGCTGGGCTGGGTCGGGTCCTGGTATTCCGGGAAACCCTTGACCCAGCCGCTCACCAGCTCCTCGGTCATCTCCGGATGCCCCTGCAGGCCAAGAATGCGCTCGCCGAAGCTGAACGCCTGGTTCTCGCACCACGGGCTGGACAACAGACGGGTGGCGCCGTCGGGAATGTCGAAGGTATCGCCGTGCCACTGGTAGATGGGGAATTCGTCGGGCACGTGCGCCAGCCACGGGCTCTGCCCTTCCTGACGGCGCATCGGCTGCCACCCCATTTCGGTGTAGGGCAGTCGATGGATATCAGCGCCCAGCGCCCTGGCCAGCAACTGACCGCCCAGGCAGTGACCGACCATCGGCACGTCGCGCTCGATGAAGCGGCGGATCGCGGCGACCTCGTCACGCAGCCACTTCAGGTCGTCGTTCACGCTCATGGGCCCGCCCATGATGGCGACCGCTTTGGGCTTCTCCAGGTCATAGCCATCCAGCTCGCCCAGGTCGACGCGACGTACATCGAATGGCAGTTGCAGACGGTCGAGCAGCGCACCCAGGTGGCCAGGTGGGCAGAAATCGACATGGGTCAGGATCAGGATATCGGTCATGGTCACCTCCGCGCGGCAGTCTGCCGCATCGTTGGCGCTGAGGAAACCTGGCGTGTCCGCAAGTTCGTCCTTGCACGGCTGCCGCCCAGGCGAAGAAAGGCGCGCCGTCACTGCTGGCGACGGCGCGCATTTTCTGTCTTGCGGGTGAAGAGCGCGGGTAGAAGATCAGCCGTCCTGCGACGGCTCAACGACGTGTTGCGATCAACGCAGGGAAGTGACCTCCTGGGTCACGCCCCAGCCATCGAGAATACCGCCCAGTGGTACCACGACCTCCTCAAGATCGTGTTCGAAATCACCGATGGCGGCGTGGGTGGCGAACATCACCTTGCTGATCTGCAGGCTCCAGCCGCCGTCATCGCGGGCTTCAACCTGGGTTCTCAGCGATTCACCGCGAAACTGCCGGGCAGCTTTGCGGGCGTTCTGTTCATCGGAAAAGATGGCGAAAAAATCGATGGGATGAATGCGAGCGAAATCGAAGCCACCTTCCTTCATCCGGCGCAACACGTTGACGCTGATATCCTCCGAGAGGGGCTTTTCCATGGTACGCACCTCCTGTCGAGACGTTCAGAGTGTATTCCCCGCCAACGAACACGCCCTGCGCGGGCGTATTCCGGGCACTTCAGTGTGCCGCCGGGAAACGTCAAATGGCGCAACGTCCCCCGAAATGGTGGCCAACTCCGCCGAACGCGCCGAGCGGCGCAACGGAATTCACCGGCCACATTTCTCAGCGTAGCGTCTGCGCGAGCGCCCTGCCGCTCCTTTGACGCTTTGCGCCGCTCGGCGGCGACAGGCGGCAGATGGACGCAACCCCGCGCCGCTAGCCGCCCAGCGCGATGCACAGGCCGGTCATGGCCACGCCCAGCGCCATGAACCCCAGCGCACCCGGCCAGGGCGAATCGCCGGACCAGCGACTGAGCAGCCAGCCCAGGCCGAACAGCATGGCCACGCCGATACCCTGGGCCAGACGCAGCGCCAGCAGGTCGTCGGGCACCAGCCACAACGGCAGGAGCAGTGGCAGGGTGATGCCGGTGACCAGCAGCACGATCAGCAGCGCCGCCAGCCAGATCTCCGCACCGCCATGACGCAGTTGCCCGGTGCCCAGCTCGGAGCGCATCAGGCGCTGGCGCAACCGCCAGACCTCGTCGGGCTCCAGCGCAGCCACCAGGCGCGGCGGCAGGAACTCATCGAGTTCGTCGCGAAAATCCACGTCGCTGGACGTCCTGCGCAGGGCGCGCAGGCGGCCATGTCGGTACACCCGCTCGACCCGCAGGCGCACCAGCAACATCATTGCGTCAACCAGGCCCCAGGCCAGGTTGCAGCCCAGCGCGGCGATGATCAGGTCCTGCCGGCTGGCCCCGCCGCTGGCGGCGGAAATCACCGAAATGATGGTCAGCGTCATGATCACCCCGTAGGTCATCTCGCTGATGCGATCAAAGGGTGAGGTGATGTCCTGCAGCACGCGCTGCCAGGCCGATGGCTGGGGTTCCGGGGTTGGCTGCATGGGACGACCTCCTCTGCCGCCCCTGCAGTCTACTCAGGCGCGGCTGAGCCAGGCCATCACCCAGCGATTGATCGCCGGCGGCGACAACTGGCCGGACCAGTACATGGCACGGAACATCGCGCCAATGGGTCGATGCACTCCGCCACTCTGGGCCTGACGCCACGCGGCGTGGGCGATGTCCTCTGCCACCAGGGTCACGCCCAGGCGCCGCAGCACCGGCGGCTCGACGGTCTGGCTGGCCACCATCGGCGTGCGTACGAAGGGCGGCATCAGGTCGGCGACGCGAATACCCAGCTCGCGCCATTCCAGCTCCAGCGCCTCGGTCAGCCCGCGCACGGCGAACTTCGACGCCGAATAACTGGCCATCTGCGGCACGCCATAGAGTCCGGACGCCGATCCCATGTTCAGCACCTGGGCGCCCACCGTGCGCTTGAGGAACGGCAGCGCCGCATAGCAGCAGTTCAGTACGCCCTGCACGTTGATCGCGATGATGCGGTTGTGCTCCGCCAGGCTGATGTCCTCGAAGCGACCGAAGCGCAGGATGCCCGCGCAGTTGAACAGCAGGCGCAGGTGGCCGCCGTTGGCGTCGGTGAACTCGCGCACCGCCGCCGTCACCGCCTCGGCATCGGTGACATCCAGCGCTCGCTGCCAGGCGCCGCCCAGCTCGGACGCCAATGCCGCCAGCGGTTCGGGGTTCAGGTCGATCAGGCCAACGCACCAGCCACGCTGGTGGAACAGTTTCGCGGTGGCGGCGCCGATACCCGAGGCCGCTCCGCTGATCAGGATGGTGTTCATCGTGGCATTCCTTGCTCAGGGACGGGGTGCACGGCGGCGGACTGCAGATGCCCGGCCTGCAGATGACCGGCGAGGAAGTTGGCGACGTCCTGCAAGGCGCGGTCAGCCACGTCGAGCAGGCCGGCGTGGGCCTGGAACACATGCCAGCAGCCGGGGAAACGCTGCAGTTGCACGGTGTTGCCGTAACGCCGGGCAGCATCGACGAAGCGCAGGCTGTCGTTGCGCAGTACCTCGTCCTCGCCGACCTGAATCAGCAGCGGCGGCAGGCCGGTGAGATCAGCGTGCACGGGCGACAGCTGGGCGTCCGCGCGGGGCACGCCCGGCGGGCAGAACATCGCCATGGCGCTGTCCATCCAGGCGCGGGTGATCAGCGGATCGCCTGCGGCCGGCGCGTGCAGGTGCTCGGCGGACAGATCGGTCACCGGCGAGAAAGCCACCAGCGCGCCCGGCGCCGGCAGACCTTGCGCCCTGGCTTCCAGCGCCAGTTGCAGGGTCAGGTGGCCGCCGGCGGAATCCCCGGCCACGGCAATGGCGTGCGCGGGGATGCCCTTGTCCAGCAGCGCCCGGTAGGCCGCCACGGCGTCTTCGCGCTGGGCGGGGAAGCGATGCTCGGGCGCCAGGCGGTAGTCGATCACCCAGACCTCGGCCTCGCAGCGCCGCGCCAGGTTGGCGGTGATCGCACGATGGGTGGCGGGCGAGCCGATCAGGTAGGCGCCGCCATGCAGGTAGAGGATCACCCTGCCCTCGCCCACCCCTGCTGGTCGCCAGACTTCAGCGGGAACACCCCCCAGTGTCGTCTGCTCACGGTGTACGCCGCGGGGCGTGAGCGTGGCAGCCGTCAGCCCACGCAGCAACGCGCGCTGCGCCTTCACCGGCAATTGCGGGCCCATCAGCCCACGGAACAACAGGTTGAGCGCGCCGCGCAGGGTGGCGGTGAGCACTCTTTGTTTGCTCGACAACGGCACTACGGGTTCAACGGATGCAGTCATAGTCGGCGAACTCCGGCTGACGGGTCTGTTGGCGGTAGCGGAAAGTGAAGCCCGGCCAATTCACGGTGTTGCGCCCGCTGGCGGTCTTGTACCAGCTGCTGCAACCGCGCTCCCAGATGGTGTGTTGCAGGTCGTGCTGCAACTGGCGATTGAAGCCCTGCTGCACCTGCGGCTTGAGGTCCAGGTACTTCAGGCCGTCGCGCTGGATGCGCTGCAGGCAACCGAGCACATAGGGAAACTGGCTTTCCAGCATGTAGATGATGGAGTTGTGCCCCAGGTTGGTGTTCGGTCCGTAGAGGATGAAGAAGTTCGGGAAGCCGCTGACGCTGATGCCCTTGTACGCCTCGGCGCCATCCCTCCAGGCCTGGTTCAGTTCGCGACCGGCCAGGCCGGTAATGCGCATCGGCGCGAGGAACTCGGTGGCGGCGAAGCCGGTGCCGTAGATGATGCTGTCCACCGGATGCAGCACACCGTCGCGGGTGACGATGGCGTCTTCGGTCACTTCGCGGATGCCGGTGTCCACCAGCTTCACGTTGCTGCGCGCCAGCGCCGGGTAGTAGTCGTTGCTGATCAGGATGCGCTTGCAGCCCATGGGGTAATCCGGCTCCAGCCGAGCGCGCAGTTGTGGATCGCTGATGCTCTTGCGCAGGTTCAGGTGGAAGCTCACCCGCATGACTTTCATCATTGGCGGGAACACCGTGAACGCCAGTGCGCGCGCCTCGTGCTGGATGTACTTCAGGCCTCGATCCAGGCGCTGCAGCCAGGGCAGGCGCGCCTTGATACGGCGTTCCCAGTCGGCGTAGGGCCGGTCCGGCTTGGGGATGACGTAGGCGGCGCTGCGCTGGAACAGCAGCAGCTCGGCGACCTTCGGGGCGATCTGCGGGACGAACTGGATGGCGCTGGCGCCAGTGCCGACCACCGCGACGCGCTTGCCGTCCAGCGGCGTGCCGTGGTCCCACTGCGCGGAGTGGAAGGCCTTGCCCTGGAAGCGTTCGATACCCGGAAGCCGGGGGATCAGCGGGCGACTCAGCTGGCCGAGGGCGCAGACCAGCGACTGGGCGCGCAATGCCTCGCCGTCGGCGCAGGTGACGAGCCATTCGCCGGCCGCTTCATCGAAGCGGGCCTCTCGGACTTCGCAGTTGAAGCGGATGCGCTCGCGCAGACGGTATTTGTCCGCACAGTGCCGGGCGTAGTCGAGGATTTCCGCCTGGGGGGCGAACTTGCGCGACCAGTCGGCCTTGGGCTCGAAGGAGAAGGAATACAGGTGCGAAGGCACGTCGCAGGCAGCGCCCGGATACACGTTCTCGCGCCAGCAACCGCCAACGTCGGCGGCCTTCTCGAGGATCAGGAAGTCCTGGATGCCGGCTTTCTGCAGACGAATCGCCAGGCCCAGGCCGGCGAAGCCGGCGCCGATGATCAGCACGCGCGGGGCGGCCGGTCGACGGGATGATGTTGTCATTGTTGTGCTCCCGATTCTGAAGTCCGCACAGCGGCGGATGACACCATCCTAGTGCGACTTCCTACCGCAGGTTATGGCATAGTCGGACATAAAATTGTGACTTTCGGTCAGACGAGAGTCCGCCAGATCCGCGAGGACGCAATGCCAGTTACCCCACCCTGGTCGCCCCGGCGCAGCGCCGTCAGCGTGCAGCTCATGACCCAGTTCGGCCTCGACCACGGCATGACCCTGGAGCAGTGCCTGGACGGCACCGACCTGGACATCGGGATACTCGCGGACCCCGGCGCCGAAGTGGAGGCCGCGCAGGAGCTGGAACTGGTGCGCAACATTCACCGGCACATCGGCCAGCGCCCCGGCATCGGGCTCAAGGCGGGCCTGCGCTATCACCTCAACACCTACGGCATCTGGGGTTTCGCCCTGCTCAGCAGCTCGACCTTCCTCAGCGCCGCGCACCTGGGCCTGCGCTACCTCGACCTGACCTACGCCTTCCACCGCATGACGCTGGAGGAGCACGACGGCGAGGCGCACCTGGTGCTCGACGATTCCGCCGTCCCCGAGGACGTGCGCGATTTCCTCATCGACCGCGACGGCGGCGGCGTGCTGCGTATCCAGCGCGATCTCACCAACCAGCCACCGCCGATCCGCCAGGCGCTGTTCCGCCGCGCCGCGCCGGCCGACCTGCAGCCCTACATCGACGAACTGGGCGTGAAGCCGCTGTTTGGCCAGGCGGAGAACCGCATCGTCTTTGACAGCCGCATCCTCGAGTTGCCATTGCCGGGCGCCAACCCGGAAGTGGCGCGGCGTTGCGAGGAGCAGTGTCGCGCCCTGCTCGCCCGGCGCCAGGTGCGCACCGGGCTGTCCGGGCAGATCCGCGACCGCCTGCTGGGCACGCCAGGGCGCCTTCCGGACATGGAACAACTGGCAGACGAACTGCACATGACGTCGCGCACCCTGCGTCGCCGGCTGGAGACCGAGGGCAGCAGTTATCGCGCATTGCTGGACGAGGTTCGCCAGGCCCTGGCCGAGGAGTTGCTGGCCACCGGGGCGATTCGTCTGGAGGAGATTGCCGAGCGGCTCGGCTACGGCGAGGTGTCGAACTTCATCCACGCCTTCCGCCGTTGGAAGGGCGTGACGCCGGGACGTTTCCGCCGCGGCTAGCAGACCTGTGACCTCGCGCTGGAGCAGCAGCAGGCTGAGCGCCCTGGGGTCGACGCGCAGCAGAGCGCCGAGAGGGCTTAGAAGACCAGCTTGTAACCGATCATGGCCAGCATCACGGCCAGGCAGGGTCGCAGGATACCGTCGGGAATACGCCCGGCCAGGTGACTGCCGACATAGATACCCGGCAGCGAGCCGACCAACAGGTAGCCCAGCAGGCCCCAGTCCATGTTGCCCATGCTGGCGTGGCCGAGGCCGGCGACCAGGGTCAGGGGCACGGCGTGGGCGATCTCGGTGCCGACAAGACGGCGGGTCGCGAGGAAGGGATAGAGGATGAACAGCGCCACGGTGCCCAGTGCGCCAGCGCCAATGGACGTCAGCGCTACCATCGCGCCAAGGATGGCGCCGGTGATCACGGTCAGCGTGTTCAGCTTCGAGCCGCTGAAGTGGAAGCTGTCGCCGGCATGGCGCTGGGCGAACGCCAGCACCTGCTTCTTGAACAGCACGGCCAGCGCGGTGAGCAGCAGCACGACGCCCAGGGCGTTCTTGATCACGGCATTCATGGCCGCGGTATCGGTGTGCAGGCTGTGCAGGAACCACAGCGTCAGCGCCGCCGCCGGAACGCTGCCCAGGGCCAGCCAGCCGGTGATGCGCCAATCGATGTTGTCGTTCTTGCGATGAACCAGAACGCCGCCGGACTTGGTGATGGCGGCATAGAGCAGGTCGGTGCCTACTGCGGCGGCGGGGTTGATACCGAACCAGAGGAGAATCGGCGTCATCAGCGAACCGCCGCCGACACCCGTCATTCCAACGATAAAGCCAACGACAAGACCCGCGACTACGAAACCGATACTGCCAACATCCATCTACGCGTCCTGACTGGCGAAACTGATCACCTCGTGGTGTGGGCGGCAGGATAACGACTTTTCTTATAATCCATTAGATCGATGTGGTCTTACTTTATAACTTGATTTTGCGAGTGGAACGGTCGCTCGCTCTGCGCCCGCAGCCTCTGGGACGGGCCTTTCACGAGCCTGCTACCGGGTGCTCGCGCGCGGCGTGCAGAAATGCAAAAGGGGCCCGAAGGCCCCTTTCACTTACCACTCGATCACTTCACGTCAGGCTTGCCGTCGACCACACCGGTCTTGTTGTCCAGCAGGGCCTGGGTGGCGGTCTGGATGAAGGACTCCAGACGGGTCTTCATCTCCGACTGCTCGGGCGTGTTCTCGACGCGAGTCGCACTGAAGTCCTTGCCCAGCTTGTAGTCATAGACACGGATGTCGCCTTCCTTGGGCTTGATCAGGATACGGTTGCCGTACACCAGCGCCACGTCCTGGCCACTGCCCGACGGCTTGATCATGCCGAAGCCCTTGTCGCCCTCGGGCAGGTTCAGTAGGTCGCGACCCCAGCACTGATGGCGAGCCTCGCCGCCCAGACGGCCCATGATGGTCGGCACAATGTCGATCTGAGTGCCAACGGTGTCGCGGGTGGCGCCGTACTTGTCCTGGATACCGGGTGCGATGACCAGCAGCGGTACGTTGAAGCGGAACAGGTCCATCTCGGTCAGCTGCTCCGGGGTACCGAAGCCGTGGTCGCCGACAACCACGAAAATGGTGTCCTTGTAGTACGGCGACTTCTTGGCCTTCTCGAAGAACTGACCCAGGGACCAGTCCGAGTAGCGCATCGCGGTCAGGTGCTCATCCAGGCTGCCGTAGCCGGTCACCGGCTGCACCGGCAGCTCCTTGGGCAGCGCGTAGGGCACGTGGTTGGAGAGGGTCTGCAACAGCGCATAGAACGGCTTGCCGGTGGCGTGCAGCTTGTCCAGTTCCTCGTTGCCACGGGCGAACATGTCCTGGTCGGACACGCCCCAGGTCGGGTCGGAGAACACCGGGTTGACGAAGTCATTGCGGCCGATGAACGTGGTCATGCCCTGATTGGCGAAGAAGCCGGACTGGTTGTCCCAGGCGAAGTCGCCGTTGTAGACGTACACGTCCTCGAACTTGCGCGCCGACAGCAGCTGCGGCAGGCCGGAGAACTTGTGGCCACCCTCGGGCGTCTGCATCAGGTACTCGAAGCCCGGCAGGTTGGGGAAGCACGCCATGGTGGCGAACATGCCCTGGTGGGTGTGGGTGCCGTTGGAGAAGTACTGGGTGAACAGCAGACCTTCCTTCGACAGCTTGTCGAAGTACGGGGTGATGTTGCCGGGAGCACCCAGCGCGCCGACGTAATGACCGGCGAAGCTTTCCATCAGGATCACCACGACGTTCTTCACCGGCAGGGTGCCATCGGCCGGCGGCGTGTAGTCGCGGCGGACCGGAGCGTCATCGACGTCGACCAGCTTGTCGTCCGGCATCACCAGCATCTTGCGCACGGTGGCCAGCGCCTGGTCCTGCGGCAGGGTCGATTTCCAGATGTTGTCGCGCTCTTCGGAGAAGCGGCTCTCGGCGGCCTTGATCAGGCTCAGGGTGCCGTTCAGGCCGAGCTGGTTGGCGAACTGCGAGTCAGTGGTGAAGGCATCGCCCCAGCGCAGCGGCGGGCCCTGGCGCAGGGTGCCACGGGCAGCGACGACGCACAGCACGATCAGCACCAGCAGCACGGCGACGCGGATATACCAGGCAGCGGCAGACGGACCGCTGGCAGCCGGGCGGGTGGCGCGGTCGATGCCACGGAACAGCATGTACAGCAGCCAGGTGGCGATCGCCCAGGCCAGCAGGTAGCGGACCACCGGATAGCCGTACCAGATCATGCTCATGACCGTCTTCGGGTCTTCGGACATGTACTGGAACACCAGGCTGTTCAGGCGCTGGTGGAATTCGCGGTAGAAGTCCATCTCCAGCACGCCGAGGAACAGCGTGATGCTCGCGGCGATGGTCAGCCAGGCCTTCCACAGCCAGCGCCAGCCCATGGCACGCACGCTGACCACAGCGAACACCAGGGGAGCGACGATGTAGACCACCGCGCGGATGTCGAAACGCATGCCGGTGAGGAAGGCTTCGACGAAGGTGGAGGCCGGCGTGGCGCCGATCAGCTCGCGGTTGTAGATGAACAGCGCAAGGCGCAGCAGGGAGTACATCACCATCAGCGTGACGACGCTGAGCGCGGTGAACGCCAGGTGGCTGGACACGGTCGGCCGCGTGAGGCTCGCACCGGTCTGGCGGTTGGTCAGGACTTCTGATTGGCCCATTTCTAGGTTCCGTTGTGAACGTTCAGGGTTCGAAGGCGCGTCGCCATGGCCGGGCGAAAGGATTGCCCGTGCGAGCGCAAAAAGCTGCGGCATTACACCGCAAAAGCGGCGGCATCGCATTCTATTGTGCGCGCCGTAAGCGGACACACAGTCTGGCCGTGGATTCGTATCGAGATGATGCGAACACGAACCAGCCCGGATGAGACCGCCTGACGGCGGTTATGTTGCCGGACGGCATGTGAAGAAAATGTCCCGGCGCGCGGGAAACCACGGGCATTGTGCGAAGCCCGCCACGCGATCAGCGCGGCGGGCGGCCGTGGATCAGTCGTTGGCCGGCTTGCCGATGGCCTGCAGCACATACTGCGGCAGGGCAAAGGCGCCCTGGTGGATCGCCGGGTTGTAGTAGCGGGTCTGGATGCCGCTGGCAGCGAAGCGCTGGGCCAGGGTGGCACTGTCGACCTGGCGTAGCGCCGGATTGGTCGAACCCCAGGCGAAGGTCATCGAGCCGCCGATGTAGGTCGGCACGGCTGCCTGGTAGAAGTGCCAGTCGGCGAACAGGCCGTTCATCCGACCAGCCGTGTTGCGCACGGTGTCCAGTTGCATGAACGGCGTGCCGTTCTGGGTCACCAGCACGCCACCCGCGTTCAGACAGCGGTGGCAGGCCTGGTAGAAGTTCTCCGAGAACAGCACTTCACCCGGACCGATCGGATCGGTGGAGTCGGAGATGATCACGTCGAACGTCTCGGGGGTCGTGGCGACGAAACGCATGCCATCGTCGATCACCAGGTTCAGCCGCGCATCGTCGAACGCGCCCTGGGAATGGTTGGGCAGGAACTCCTTGCACATGTCGACCACGGTGCCATCGATCTCGACCATGGTGATGTGCTCGACGCTCGCATGCTTGGATACCTCGCGCAGCATGCCACCGTCGCCGCCGCCGATGATCAGCACGCGCTTGGCGTTGCCATGGGCGAGGATCGGCACGTGGGTGAGCATCTCGTGGTAGATGAACTCGTCGGCCTCGGTGGTCTGGATCACCCCGTCCAGCGCCATTACCCGGCCCATACGGGCATTCTCGAAGATCACCAGGTGCTGGTGCTCGGTGCGCACCTCGTGGAGCATCCTGTCGACGCTGAAACGCTGGCCATAGCCGTCGTAGAGGGTTTCCTGGTAATCGTGCATGCGGTGGTCTCCCGTCGGGACAAGACAGTAGGAGGGGACGGCCGGGCCGCCCCGAAAGAGGCGCGCATTCTACGTGCCGGAAGATGACAGGTCGAACCCTGCCTGTCGGTGCCGTCGCTCAAAAGAACCCACCCGCGCCAGTTTGAAAGTCAGGGGCGGGAGGACAGCCCCGCGCGCAACAGGTAAGGTCGCCGCATGAACAGCACAGCCCCTGCACCCCGGATCGTCCGCCTGCCCTACCACGCTCCGTGGGATTGGCAGCAATTCCACGACCACTTCGCCCTGCGCAGCCTGGCCGGCGTCGAATGTCTGTCGCCCCGGCGCTACGCCCGCAGCGTGCGGCTGGGCGCAGACAGTGGCTGGTTCAGCATCACGCCGCTGGACGACACCGCCGAACTGCAGTTGGAACTGTACGTGGCGGCCCGTCACGCCGAGGTGCTGACGGCACGGGTGCGCAAGATGTTCGACCTGGACAGCAACCCCGCGCAGATCGCGGAACACCTGGGCAACGATGCCGTACTCGGTCCGCTCCTGCTGCAAGCCCCCGGCCTGCGCCTGCCCACCGCGTTCGACCCATTCGAGCAGGCGGTGCGCGCCATTGTCGGCCAGCAGGTCACGGTGAAGGCCGCCGTGACCATCGTCGGGCGACTGGTGCAGCGCCTGGGTGAAGCCTTGCCGAGAGGCGGAGAGATCCAAGGCGAGCCGACACGGTTGTTCCCGACGCCCGAATCCCTGGCCGAAGCCGACCTCGCCGGCATCGGCATGCCCGGCAAGCGCGTGGAAACCCTGCAGCGCTTCTCCGCCGCCTGCGCCAGCGGCGCGCTGGAGCTGCATGTGGACGGTGGCGCCGAGGACCTGGTGAAGCGCCTCTGCGCCCTCCCCGGCATCGGCCCCTGGACCGCCGAGTACGTCGCCCTGCGTGCCTTCGGCGATCCCGACGCCTTCCCCGCCGCCGACCTGGGCCTGCTCAAGTCGCCGGTCTGGGGCGCCGAAGGCATTACCGCGCGCGAGCTGCAACGCCGCGCCGAGGCCTGGCGGCCGTGGCGCGCCTATGCCGCCGTCTATCTATGGCACGCTTACTCCCAGGCGGGCCGCACCGGAGGATGACCATGCACTACCGCTACCACGACAGCCCCACCGGTCGCCTGCTGCTCGCCGGCGACGAGGGCGGCCTGCGAATGCTCTACATGGACCTGGAAACCCGCCACTACCCCGAGCCGGACTGGCAACAGGGCAGTCCGATGCTCGACGGCGTGGCACGGCAACTGGACGAGTACTTCGCCGGCAAGCGCCAGCGTTTCGACGTGCGCCTCAATACCGGCGGCACCGAGTTCCAGCGTCAGGTCTGGCAGGCACTGCTGGACATTCCCTACGGCTACACCACCGTCTATGCGGAACTCGCGCGGCGCATCGGCCGGCCCAAGGCGATCCGCGCGGTAGGCACGGCCAACGGTGCCAACCCGATCAGCATCATCGTTCCCTGCCATCGGGTGATCGGCAGCAACGGCAACCTCACCGGCTACGCCGGCGGTCTGCCGCGCAAGGAACTGCTGCTGCGTCTGGAAGGCGCGCTGGAACAGTCTGACAGACTGCCCCAAGGAAGCATCCGGCCTAGAACCCCCGCCTAGAAATCGAAGGAAGTCTGCGCGGCCTGTGGGTCTTCGAAGCCTTCCAGCGCCAGCATGCGCATCTTCGAGGTACTGCCGCCCGGTGCGGAGAAGCCGCCGGTCTTGCCACCACTGGCGAGCACGCGGTGGCACGGGATGATCAGCGGGATCGGGTTGCTGCCCATCGCTTGTCCCACCGCGCGGGACAAACCGACATCACCCAGGCGCCGGGCGATCTCGCCGTAGGTCGTGGTTTCACCACGCCCCAGCTGGAGAATGTCGTCGTAGACACGGCGGTGGAAATCGCTCACTGCCGACAGGTCCAGCGGCAGATTGTCGAAGGACACCGCCTCGCCCCGCGCATACCCCAGGATCAGCTGGCGCGCCTCATCGATGAACGTCGGCCAGTGCGCGGTTTCGCTGGCGAGCTTGTCGAAGCGCTCGCGCACGCTGTGCACCGAGTCGCCCGGCAGATAGGCGCGCGTGATTCCCTGCGGGCTCCAGGCGAGCCCGAACCAGCCGAGGTCTGTTTCGATCAGGCAGTACTGCATCGGCCGAGTCTCTATCCCTGCGCCCTATCCCACAACCCTTTCCGCCTTCAGCACGACCTCGCACCAGCGCCGCAGCTCGCCACCGATGGCACTCGCCGCATCGCCCGGGCGCTCGAAGGCCCACCACAACTGCGCCCCCTGCCACTGGCTGGCCATCAGTCGACCAAGCACTGGCTGCCGTTGCGGATCGTCGCTCAGCCGCCGGCCCAGCGCGGCCGCCAGCGCAGCGCCCCAGCGCGCGCCGCGCTCACGCAACAAGGGGTCGCGCATGTCCTCGCGGAGGATCAACAGTCCTTCGGCGTAATCCGTCTCGCCCTCGCCCACCGGGAACATCGCCACCAGCATCCGCACCGCACCCTCCGGGCTCAGCTCGGCGCTCTCGTCGAGCCGTGCGGTCTGCTCGTCCAGCTGGTCCCAGGCGCGTAGCAGCGCGGCACGCAGGAACTCTGCCTTGGTCGCGTAGCGTTGCACCAGCGTCGCGGCGGACAGCCCGACCTCGCGCCCCACGGCGGCGAAGGTCACCGCCTCCGGCCCTTCGCGCATCATCAATGCCATCGCGGCATCGAGTATCGCCTCGTCACTCACCGTCTTGGTTCGAGCCATTCCACCCTCTTTTATAAATGAACATTCATTTATATATTGACGCAAAGCTTACCCAAGGAGACCCCACATGGCCAGGATTCTCGGCTACATCGCCAGCAGCCTCGACGGCTTCATCGCCACCCCGCAGCACGGGCTGGACTGGCTGTTCAAGCATGACCAGCTGCAACTGGGCGAACACGACTACGGCCTGTTCCTCCAGCGCATCCGCACGGTGGTCATGGGCCGCGCGACCTACGACTTCCTCGCAGCCGCCCCCGGCCCCTGGCCGTACGGCGAGCAGCGCGTACTGGTGGTGACCTCCCGTCCCCTCGAGAACCCGAAAGGAGAGTTGGAGACCCGCAGCGATGTGGATGCGCTGATCACGGAACTGCGCGCGCTGGACGATGGCGATGCGTGGATGCTTGGCGGCGGCCAGTTGCAGATGGCCTTCCTGGAGCGTGGGGCGCTGGATGAGCTGGAAATCTATGTGATGCCGGAAATCATCGGTGGCGGCTATCCGCTGTTCCCGCCCAGCGGTTTGCGGGCGTCACCGACGCTGTTGTCGGCCAAGGTCATCGAGCCGGGGTGTGTGCGGATGCATTATCGGTTTGATTGACGATCAGCCGGGTATTTTGGAGCTGATGGTGGGGTTTCGCGGACAAGGTCCGCTCGTACGGGGAAGACCGTGCCGTGCGGTTCGCGAGCAAGTTCGCTCCTACGAAGAGCACCTTGACCCCGGCTCTGGCTCTAGCTCTGGCTCTGAAGGCTTCCAGAGAAATACCCGCACACTCCGAACGCCCCGTTCAGGAGGCCTCGTTGAATTGGAGTTTCAGGGGTTAAGCGACATGGATGTCGCGAGAACGTTGTCGGGCCAGGTATGGCCCGTCAACGCGTGCCCCTGAAACTTCGATTCAACGAGGGTATTTTTCGCCTGGGCGAAAAACCGGATGTCCGGGGCAAGACCTTTGCCTACTTTGCGTCGTTTGGCAAAGTAGGTCGCCCGAGGGGGCGAAACCCAATACATCCGCGTACGCCGACGCGGCGCAGTAACACCCAATCCGAAGCAACAGACTTGAACCGCCGGAGCCGATGCAGCCGCCGGCCCTACCGGCTGACCGCAAGCAGGGCCCCGGCCCTGGAGAGAGCGCTAGACCCTCACATTCCCCCGCGGCCCGGCCACCGCCCAGATGATCAGGCCCAGCACCGGCAGGATGACGATCACCAGGATCCAGATGATCTTCAGTGACATCTCGGCGTTGCTTTTCACCACGTTGATGATCGCCCAGATATCCAGGGCAAAGATGATCAGGCTGATCAGGCCACTCAGGGTCGAGCCCATATGGAAGATCCCTCTATGAGATTGTCGGCCTGATCAGCATAGCCGCCCATACCGCAACGACACGGGCGTGAAGCCAACGGTGGGGCTCAGGCCCGCGCCGGGTCGATCACCGCAAAGCTGGCGACCGTGTCGTGGCCTTCCAGCACGCCGCCCTCGCGGGCCAGACCGATGGTCTGCAGGCCGGCCTGCTGTGCAGCATCCAGTTCCTGCACCACGTCGGAGAGGAAGAGGATTTCCTCGCCCGGCAGGCCGATGGCGGCGGCGATGCGCTGGTAGGACGCCGCCTCGCGCTTGGGCCCGCTGGTGGTATCGAAGTAGCCGGAGAACAGCGGCGACAGGTCGCCCGCCTCGGAGCAGCCGAAGATCAACTTCTGCGCCTGGATCGAGCCAGAGGAATAGACGTACAGCCTGTAGCCCTCGGCATGCCAGTGGCGCAGCGCGTCGACGGCGTCCGGATAAACGTGGCCCTTGAGCTGGCCGGCACGATAGCCCTGCTCCCAGACCATGCCCTGCAAGGTCTTGAGCGGCGTGGCCTTGCGATCTTCGGCGATCCAACCAAGAAGGATGTCGATGCAACGCTCGGTGTCGGCACTCATATCGCCGCTGTCGGCGCGCACGGCAGCCAGTTGCTCGGCCACGGCGGGCTCGGCGGCGTGCTCACGCACGTAGTCCGGCAGGTGCGCGGCGGCATAGGGGAAGAGTACGTCGAAGACGAAGCTGACCGCGCTGGTGGTGCCTTCGATATCGGTGAGTATGGCTTTGATGGGCATGGGAACTCCAAAAGCCCGCCGCTGCGACAAGCGGACGGTGTGTCCATGTAGGAGCGGGCTTACGCACGAACGGATGCCGCAGCGGGGTTCGTTCGCGAGCAAGCCCGCTCCTACGAAAAGCAAAGAAGGCCCGGCAACGCCAGGCGGGGGAATCAGTCTTCCAGCAACGGAAAGCGCTTGGCGATCTCGTCGCCGGTGAACTTCGCGACCCAGCCTTCAGCGTTGTTGAACAGGCGGATGGCGACGAAATGCGGGCGCTCGCCCATGTCGAACCAGTGGCGGGTGCCGGCAGGTACCGAGATCAGGTCGTTCTTCTCGCACTGCACGGCGTAGACATGATCCTCGATGTGCAGGGTGAACAGCCCGCGGCCGGCGACGAAGAAGCGCACTTCGTCCTCGCCGTGGCGGTGTTCGTCGAGGAACTTGGCGCGCAACTCGTCCTTCTGCGGGTGGTCGGCAGTCAGGCTGACCACGTCGACAGTGACATAGCCCTCCTCTTCCTGCAGGCGGCGAATCTCGTGCTGGTAGGCGGCGATCACCGCTTCCTGGCTGGCGCCCGGCACGATGGGGGCGTTGGCCGCCCAGCGCTGGAAGCGCACGCCCAGCTCACCCAGGGTGGAAGCGATGTCCTCGGCGTGGGTCAGCAGCTTCAGCGGCTGCTCGGGATTGGATTCGTGGTAGACGGTCAGGCTGCTCATGGTCGTTATCCTTCTGGGCTATTTCCGCAAAAGCGGGCCGGATTCGCTCAGCGCGTGCCGCCGCGAAGGCTCAGTACTTTCAGTTCGCATTCGAAGAGGAATTCGAAAGCTTCGATCTGGCGCAGGGCATCGGCCATGCGTGGGCCCCAAGTGTACAGGCCGTGGCCGCGGATCAGGTAACCGGGGCAGTCCGGATGCGCATCGAGCCAGGGCTGCACCTTGGCCGCCAGGCGGGCGATGTCCTGGTCGTTGTCGAAGATCGGCACGGTAACCCGGCCTTCGTGGGTGGTGACGCCGCTGAAGGCCTTCTGCAACTCGTAGTCTTCCAGCGCCAGGCGGTCGCCGGCGGTCAGGCGCGAGAGCACGGTGGCATTGACCGAGTGGGTGTGCAGCACGGCGCCGATCTCCGCGCGCCAGGCGTACAGCTGGGTGTGCAGCAGGGTTTCCGCCGAAGGCTTCTTGCCCGGCTCCAGGCTGTTGCCGGCCAGGTCGGTTTCCAGCACGTCGTCCTCGCCGAGCTGGCCCTTGTGCTTGCCCGAGACGGTGAGCAGCGCGCGATCGGCCGCCAGGCGCGCCGAGTAGTTGCTGCTGGTGGCCGGCGACCAGCCGCGGCCATAGAGGAAACGACCAGCCTCGATGATCTGCTGGGTCAGTTGCTCACGGATGTCGTTCATGCGGGTCCTCGTTCAGACGGGTCCAGATGATGAAGGCGGCGGCCAGCGCAGCGACGCTGGCAATGGCGAAGGTCCAGGCCGGGCCAAGGCTACCCCAGCTGTAGCCAGAGTAAAGTGCGCCGAGCGCCCCGCCAGTGCCGGCAAGCGCGGCGTAGAGGGCCTGGCCCTGCCCCTGCTGGCGCGCCTGGAAGCTGCGCTGGACGAAATGAATCGCGGCGGCGTGGAAGCTGCCGAAGGTCGCCGCATGCAGCAACTGGGCGAACAGCAGTACCGGCAGATGTCCGGCCAGGGTGCCCAGCAACAGCCAGCGCAGGGCCGCCAGCAGGAAGCTGGCGACCAGCACCTGGCGTAGGGAAAAACGCTTGAGCAGGCGCGGCATCACCAGGAACAGCAATACCTCGGCCACCACGCCCAGCGCCCAGAGCTGGCCGATCAGCCCGCGGGCGTAGCCGAGCGCTTCCAAGTGCAAGGTCAGGAAGGTGTAGTACGGGCCATGGGACAGCTGCATCAGGCAGACGCACAGGTAGAAGGCGAGCACGCCGGGCCTGAGCAGTTGCGCGAGGAAACCACCGGCGCCGGCTTCGTCCTGCCGCGCCAGCGGCTGGGCATTCGGCACCCACCAACTGGCGCCGACGATGCCGAGCATGATCGTCAGCAGTGCCAGCGGATAGGCATCCAGGCTGGCGAACTCGAACAGCCAGCCCAGGCCGACCACGGTGCAGATGAAGCCGATCGAGCCCCACAGGCGAATGCGACTGTAGCGCTCGGTGCGCTCGCGCAGGTGCGCCAGGGTGATCACCTCGAACTGCGGCAGCACGGCGTGCCAGAAGAACGCATGTCCGGCCATGATCAGCGCTAGCCACGCATAGCTGTGGCCGAGGAAGATGCCGGCGAAGCACAGCGCCGTGCACACCGCGCCGAAGCGCACGATGGCCAGCCGCTGGCCGCTGCGGTCGCCCAGCCAGCCCCACAGATTCGGCGCCACGCAGCGCATCAGCATGGGGATGGCAACCAGCTCGCCAATCCGCGCGCTGGAAAAACCCAGGTGATGGAAATACAGCGCGAGGAACGGCGCCGTCCCGCCCAGCAGGCAGAAGTAGAAGAAGTAGAAACTGGACAGCCGCCAGTACGGAACCTGCGTCATCGGTGGCGCGACGAGCCTGCCGCGAACCGGGCGGCTCGCGGACGGCTCACGTCGGTCACAGCTGGCCGAGCACCGGGGTGCCGACCTTCACATCGGCATTCTGCGCGCGATGACGCAGCAGGTGGTCGAGCAGCACGATGGCCATCATGGCCTCGGCGATGGGAGTAGCACGGATGCCCACGCACGGATCGTGGCGACCTTTGGTGATCACGTCCACCGGGTTGCCGTCGACATCGATGGAGCGGCCGGGGGTGGTGATGCTGGAGGTCGGCTTGAGCGCCAGGTGGGCAACGATCGGCTGGCCGGAGGAAATGCCGCCGAGGATGCCGCCAGCGTTGTTCGACAGGAAGCCTTCCGGAGTCAGCTCGTCACGGTGCTCGGTGCCGCGCTGGGCGACACTGGCGAAACCTGCGCCGATTTCCACGCCCTTCACCGCGTTGACGCTCATCAGCGCATGGGCCAGTTCCGCGTCCAGGCGATCGAAGATCGGCTCGCCCAGGCCCGGCGGTACGCCTTCGGCGACGACGGTGATCTTCGCGCCGACCGAGTCCTGGTCACGGCGCAGCTGGTCCATGTAGGCCTCCAGCTCCGGCACCTTGTCCGGGTCGGGGCTGAAGAAGGCGTTGTCTTCGACGCTGTCCCAGGTCTTGAAGGGGATTTCGATCGGACCAAGCTGGCTCATGTAGCCGCGCACGCTGATGCCCATGCCTGCCAGGACCTTCTTGGCGATGGCGCCGGCGGCCACACGCATGGCGGTCTCGCGCGCCGAGGAGCGGCCGCCACCGCGGTAGTCGCGGACACCGTACTTGTGGTGGTAGGTGTAATCGGCGTGGGCCGGGCGGAACAGGTCCTTGATCGCCGAGTAGTCCTTGGACTTCTGGTCGGTATTGCGGATCAGCAGGCCGATCGGGGTGCCGGTGGTCTTGCCCTCGAACACGCCGGAGAGGATTTCCACCTCGTCGGCTTCCTGGCGCTGGGTGGTGTGGCGGCTGGTGCCGGGCTTGCGGCGGTCCAGGTCGCGCTGCAGGTCTTCCAGGGAAATCTCAAGGCCGGGCGGGCAGCCGTCGACGATGGCGACCAGCGCCGGGCCGTGGCTTTCGCCAGCGGTGGTGACGGTGAACAGCTTGCCGTAGGTGTTGCCGGACATGCGAGGCTCCGCGAAAAGACTGGTATCGAAAAGGCCGAGCAGTATACCTGCGTCAATCCGCCCTGCGAACCTTCGCGGCCCGCGAGGATCAAAGCGCCATCAGCCCCATCGTGAAGTCATCGATGCGCCGTCTCGCCCTGTTCTGCCTCCTGTTCATTTCGTCCCTCGCCCAGGCCGCCCCCACCAGCATCCTGCAGCGGCCCTATGACCTCGACACCGGCCACGGCGTGCTGCGCGGCACGATGCTGCTACCACAGACTCCGCCCTCCCAACCGCAGAACCCACCGCCGGTAGCCCTGCTGATCGCCGGCTCCGGCCCCACTGACCGCGACGGCAACAACCCCGAGGGCGGGCAGAACGCCTACTTGCGCAAACTGGCCGAAACGCTGGCGGAGAATGGCATCGCCAGCGTGCGCTACGACAAGCGCGGCGTCGCTCGCAGCCTGCCCGCCGCGCCACGCGAGGAAGCACTCAGCGTCGAGGCCTATGTCAGCGACGTGGTGGCCTGGAGCGACAAGCTGGCCCACGACCCGCGCTTCGGCCGGCAGATTCTCGTCGGCCACAGCGAAGGCGCGCTGATTGCCAGCCTCGCCGCACCGAAAACCCATGCCGAGGCCCTGGTGTCGCTGGCCGGCAGCGCCCGCCCGATCGGCGACGTGCTGCGCGAGCAGTTGCAGGGCCGCCTGCCACCGCCCCTGCTGGCCCAGGCCGACCAGTTGATCGATGGCCTGCAGGCAGGGACATTGCAGCCAAACGTGCCGGAGCCGCTGAAGGTGCTGTTCCGCCCCAGCGTGCAGCCCTACCTGATCTCGCTGTTCCGCCAGGACCCGGCCCGCGCCTTCGCCCAGCTGAAGCTCCCGACTCAGATCCTGCAGGGCACCAACGATATCCAGGTCGGCGTCGAGGATGCGCAGGCGCTCAAGCGCGCCAAACCCGACAGCGACTTCCACCTGATCTCGGGGATGAACCACATCCTGCGCATCGTTCCGACCAGCGGTCCGCAACAGCTCGCCTCCTATAACAACCCCAATCTGCCGCTGGCGCGCGAGCTGGTGGAGCGCATCACGACGTTCATCCGGCAGGTACAGACGCTGCCCGGCGGTACGCTTGCCGAAAATGGCGACGCATCTGGAGCGAACGTCTCAAGAAATCCGCCGGTGCGTCGATAAACCACGGGAGAGCCCTGGCCACGCCCGCCAGGCCCCGAGGTAGATCCCCATGACCGAAGCCGAACAGACCGCCGTCGCCGCCGACGAGGCCGCCGCCCGCCCGCACCCGTGGGCAGAGCTTGCGCCGGAACACTATCGCCTGCTGCGCCTGGCGCCGCAGCCCACCGATCGCACCACCGGGGCACGGCCGCTGCGCTTCGTGCAGCTCGGACGGGTGGAGCGCCACAACGGCGAGCAGAGCCTGCTGCGCCTGACCGTTCAGGTGCCTGGCATGGTGCTGCGCAAGGAAGCGAACCTGCTGGAGGTCTGGGCGGACCACCGCAGCAAGGAAGTACGCTTCGGCGCTGACTCAGGCTTCGCTACCGAACCGCTGAACCGCGGCCTGGGGCGTTTCCTCCTGGCCCAGGGGGTGGCCTGGGCAAAAAAGAAGTGGTCGCACTACCGCGTCGAGGGTGGCGCGCTGGCGATGAAGGACACGCCCAACGAAGAGGCCCGGCAACGCCGCGACCACTTCCTGCGCGCCCAGGGATTCGACGTGATCTACGAGGATTCGCGGCTGCTGAAGGCGCGCTACAGCGTTGGCCGTGTCAGCGAGCTGTACGACGACTGGCACAAGGACAAGGTGCAGATCGTCCCCCTGCTGGAGGCCGGCTCCATGCTGGAGCAGGCAGACCAGAACCTTGCCACCCAATCCAACGAGATCCGCCGGCTGGAGCAGCGCATCGAGACCTTCCGCCGCGACGACACCAGCCTGCGTTTCACCATCGCCTGCCTGACGGTTTTCGCCGTGTTCCAGGCCGGCCTGCTGATCTGGATCGCCACGCACTGAGGCGTGGCGCTTCCCTGCAGGAGCGCCCCATGGGCGCGATCGCGGGCATAGCCCGCTCCTACAGGTGTACTCAGGCTTCGATCCGCGCCTTGAACAGTGCCTGATGCTCGCGGCATTGCTGCGCCGAGAGCAGGAACACGCCGTGGCCGCCGTATTCGAAGTCGAGCCAGGTGAAGTCCACTTCAGGATAGAGCGCCGCCACGTGCACCTGGCTGTTGCCCACCTCCACCACCAGCGTGCCGCGCTCGGTCAGGTGGTCCGCGGCTTCGGCCAGCATGCGCCGCACCAGGTCCAGGCCGTCGTTGCCGCAGGCCAGGCCCAGTTCCGGCTCGTGGTGGTACTCGGCAGGCATGTCGGCGAAGTCTTCGGCGTCGACATAGGGCGGGTTCGACACGATCAGGTCGAAACGCTGGCCCGGCAGGCCCTCGAAGCCATCGCCCTGCACCGTGTAGACGCGCTCGCCCAGCTCATGGCGCTCGATGTTGATGTTCGCCACTTCCAGGGCGTCGAACGACAGGTCGCCCAGCACCACCTCGGAATCCGGGAAGGCGCTGGCGCAGGCGATGCCGATGCAGCCGGAGCCGGTGCACAGGTCAAGGATTCGCGCGGGGTCGGCTGCCAGCCAGGGCTCGAAGCGGCGCTCGATCAGTTCGGCGATAGGCGAACGCGGCACCAGCACGCGCTCGTCCACCACGAAGGGCATGCCGCAGAACCAGGCTTCGCCCAGCAGGTAGGCGGTGGGCACGCGCTCCTCGATGCGTCGGCGCAGCAGGTGCATCAGGTACTCGCGCTCCTCGTCCTCGAGGCGGCAGTCCAGGTAGGCGTCCGCCATCTCCCAAGGCAGGTGCAGGGCGCCCAGCACCAGTTGGCGGGCTTCATCCCAAGCATTGTCGGTACCGTGGCCAAAGAACAGGTCCTCGGCGTGGAAGCGGCTGACGGCCCAGCGGATGTGGTCACGCAGGGTCAGCAAACGGGATTCGGTCACGGCTGTGGTCCTCGCAGCTCGCAAAAAGGGGCGCATTCTAGCGGAACGCGGAAGCGCTGGGGCGCCTCCGGGCAGTTCCGGCGAAGAATGCCAATACCACTTTGGCGCGAGTTCGCAAAGATTCACAGCGGACGCGTTACGGCCCACAATGAGTGAACATGCATTTACAGGAGTCCAGACATGTCCCATCCGCTCAGCATGCTGCAGATCAGTGGGCGCGGATATCCGCCGGCCACCCTGCGCCAGAGCACTCTGTTGATCATCGATGCCCAGGAGGAGTACCGCAGCGGCGTGCTGGCGCTGCCTGACCTGGACGCCGCGGTGGCGCAGATTCGCCTGCTGCTGGAGACGGCCCGGGCCATGGGCACTCCCGTCGTCCACGTGCACCACCTGGGTGTGGTGGGCGGCCTGCTAGACCCGCAGGGCCCGCGTGGCCGCTTCCTGCCGGAGCTGGCGCCGCTGCCGGGCGAGGTCGTGGTGGACAAGCGCCTACCCAACGCCTTCGCCGGCACCGACCTGCATGACCGCCTGCAGGCCAGCGGTCGCCTGGACCTGATCGTCTGCGGGTTCATGACCCACTCCAGCATCAGCACCACGGTGCGCGCCGCCAAGGACTATGGCTACCGCTGCACCCTGGTGGACGCCGCGTGCGCCACCCGCGACATCCCCACTCCCGAAGGTGGCGTGCTCGCCGCCCGCGACCTGCACCGCGCGGAAATCGCCGCCCTGGGCGACAACTTCGCTGCCGTGGTCGCCCAGGCCCAGGCGCTGGTCTGAGGCCATTCGTCCCGACGGGCGGCAATGACAGACGCCCGGGGTTAGGCTCAGCTTAGGCGCGAAAGCCCGCGAACCCGCTCACCCAGCGGGTTCATCGCGCTTCCCGACCCTGGGGTTGGAACCCCACCCATCCCCACCGGTCATAGCCTCGTTCAATAGATGAGGAAGTCGGGATGAAGATGACCGATAAATTCGACCCACCCAGCTTGCGCCCGAAACGTCCGGGCCGCTGGCGCTGGCGGTTCGCCGCCGCGATCGCCGCGGTAATCGCCACCTTCGGCATCCTGTCCAGCATGGCCGGCATTGCCGCCCTGCTCCGCCGTCAGCCGGCGGTGGGCGTGCTGCACATCGAACCGGGCGC
This sequence comes from Pseudomonas sp. BB438, assembly GCF_057180225.1. Lineage (NCBI taxonomy): Bacteria > Pseudomonadati > Pseudomonadota > Gammaproteobacteria > Pseudomonadales > Pseudomonadaceae > Pseudomonas > Pseudomonas sp. BB438. The sequence continues at coordinate 2,249,274 of NZ_CM170001.1, read as the reverse complement.
CGGCGCCGTGCTGCTGGTGATCGGCCTGCTCTGCCTCTGGCTGGGCGTCACCTTCTGGCGTGCCGCCCGCCGCCGCGCCCGCGGCCGCGATGGTCTGAGCCTGTCGCCCAGGCTGATGAAACGCCGCAACTGACCCCCGCGTGCCAGCCTGGCGATTTCCGCAGGCACGGCGCGATCCGCTACACTGCGCGGCTCTTCGAGGAGGTGCGCATGCAAGACGACGATTTTTCCCAGTTCGCCCGCGAGATGCGCGGCGTCAAGCGCATCACCGTGGACCAGGCCGACACCGGCAAACCCAAGGCCGATCGCAAGCAGCTCAAGGAGCTGCGGCAGAACGCGACCGTGCGTACCGAGAACATCCGGGTGGACGGCCTGTCCGATCAGTTCGTCATCGACGTCGGACCCGAGGACGAACTCTACTGGGCCCGCGACGGCGTCCAGGATGGCCAGATTCGCAAGCTCAAGGCCGGCCAGATCGCCTTCGAAGGCAGCCTCGACCTGCACGGCATGAAGATCGAAACCGCCCGCGAAACCCTCTGGGACTTCATCGCCGAAGCCACCCGTTTCGAAATTCGCTGCGTCCGCGTCACCCACGGCAAGGCCGCGCGCATCGATGGCCGCAGCCCGATGGTGAAGAGCCACGTGAACACCTGGCTGCGCCAGCACCCACAGGTACTCGGCTTCGCCTCCTGCCTGCCGCGCCACGGCGGTACAGGCGCCATCTATGTGATGCTGCGCCGCACCATGCTCGAGGGCCGCGACGAGTAAATCCGGTGCAGCTCGCCAGGCTCGACACCCCGCGACAAACCAGCGGCCATAAACCGCCAACCGGCGCGCGGGCCTTGCCAGCCAAGGCTGAGCGCCCTACCCTGCGCCACGGTTTTTATTTTTGTCATTGCCACAGGTAGATCATGTCCCTGGAACAAAACTACTCCGCGATCCTCAGCCAGCTTGGTGAGGACGTCACCCGCGAAGGTCTGGTCGACACGCCCAAGCGTGCCGCCAAGGCCATGCAGTACCTTTGCCGCGGCTACCAGCAGACGCTGGAGGAGATCGTCAACGGCGCCCTGTTCAGCTCCGACAACAGCGAAATGGTGCTGGTCAAGGATATCGAGCTCTACTCGCTGTGCGAGCATCACCTGCTGCCCTTCATCGGCAAGGCCCACGTCGCCTACATCCCCAACGGCAAGGTGCTGGGCCTGTCCAAGGTCGCACGGATCGTCGACATGTACGCGCGCCGCCTGCAGATCCAGGAAAACATGTCGCGGCAGATCGCCGAGGCCGTGCAGCAGGTCACCGGCGCGCTGGGCGTGGCCGTGGTGATCGAAGCCAAGCACATGTGCATGATGATGCGCGGCGTGGAGAAGCAGAACTCCTCCATGGTCACCTCGGTGATGCTCGGCGAGTTCCGCGAGAACGCTGCCACGCGCAGCGAGTTCCTCAGCCTGATCCGCTGATCGCGAACCGTCGCCATGAAAAAACCGGCCCTCGAGCCGGTTTTTTTGTGCCTGAAATCGCTGAGTCAGCGAGTGTAGTAACCCACCGCGACCAGGTAATGCCCGGCCTTGCGCAGGAAGGCGTGTTTGTTCTCCACCTTGCTGGTCACTGGGTTGCGCCACTGGTACTCGAACTCGGCCTCGCCCTTGGACCTGGCCAGTTCGAGCATGGCATGACCGATCGGGTTGCCGCCCGGGTCCTTCAGCGATTCGAAATCGGTGCCGACCATGCGCGTGTTGAAGCCGTGGGCGACGAACTTCGACGTGTCCAGGTCGACCACGAAGACATAGAGGTCATCCTCGATAAAGCTCTTGTCCAGCGCGTTGATCTTCCTGAAGGTGCCATCGGGGTCCGTCTCGACGGCATTCACCGCCTTGCCCAGCATGGCCGCCGCCTGCTGCGCCGACGCGCGCGGAATGTAGTAGCCGACCGCGAGGAATCGCTCGCCGACGCGCTGGTAGTAGACGTGCTTGCGCTCCACCTTGCCGTCCGCCCAGTTCTTCCAGCGGTAATCGGCCTGCTGCACCTTGCCGGTTTCCGGGGACTTCAGCGCCTTGGCGAACTGCTCCTTGAGCGAAGGATCGAGGGTCGAGGAGACATCGCGGTCGATCAGCACCACCGACGGCCCGCCGCTGGCGAGCATGGTGCCCTTGCTGTCCACCACGAAGACGTAGAGATCGCCGTCGACGAACTCTCCCTGGCGGCTGAACGCCGCGAACGCCTTGTCGCCCTCCGCCTTGTAGGCGGCCACCGCCTTGGACAGCAGCGCCTTGGCACGCTGGTCGTCAGCACCGGACGTGGCGCTGGACTGCGCAGCGAACAATGGGAAGGACGAAAGGAACGACAGCAACAGCAGTGACTTCAACAGCGTCTTCATGCGCGGATACCCCCGTGGCATTGCTTGTAGTTGTGCACAGAGCATAGCCAGCCAGGGGCAATTCGCGTCGGCATTCACTGCCGAAACAGCAGGCGATTCAGCCGAAGAATCGCTTCATCGAGCGCGACAGCCAGCCACCGTGGCTCTGGTCCCGGGTCAGCTCGTGCATCGTCGCCTTCACCGCCTCCACGTAGTTGGCGTCGTCGTTGCGAATGTGGTTGAACAGCCAACGGCCGAGCAGGCCCTTGAGCTCCTCGGCGACGTCCTCGCCGGCCTCGAAGCGCAGGCGGTAGTCGGAGACGCGCTTGATGAAGAGTTCGTGGACCTTCTTGTGCGCGCGGGTGAACTGGTAGCCGGAGTCCTCCAGCAGGGTCTCCTCGAAGGCAAAGTGCGAGATGGTGTAGTCGACCAGTTCCTCGATCACGCCGCCGAGCATGGCTCGATCGTGATGGGCCTGGGCCTCGTGCAGCTGGTTGATCATTTCGACGATGCGCTTGTGCTGTGCGTCGATCACTCCGATCCCGGTATCGAGATCCGCCTGCCAGACCAGATAGGCCATCTTTCCCCTCCCCACGCCGGGCGACGACACTGCCTGCCGCTCGCGCCCGGCCACATCGGTACATCCCGCATGGCAGCGCGTCCAGATTAGGGAGAGCGACAAAACGCCGCCATGATGCCGGTCAACCCCCAAGCTCCGGAATGCGCGGTTTAGAGCGGTTTTTTCGGATTTATCTGATGGCATTTTGCCGTTTTTCGATATCCAGCTTCAGAACCATCCGTGCGATGCCTGAGCATCCTTGTAAGAGCGCCCCAACGGTGTGATCGCGGGCATGGCCCGCTCCCGCAGGGGAATGGCGCAGCACAACGAAAAACGCCGCTTCCAGGGAAGCGGCGTTTCCAATAACCGGGCATGGCGATCAGTCCTGCATCTCCACATGCCGCGGATGGTCCGCCACCCGCGCCAGCCAGGCATTGATCGCTGGAAAGTTCGACAGATCGAAGCCGCCCTGGTGCGCCACATGGGTGTAGGCGTACAGGGTGATATCAGCGATGGAGTAGCGGTCCCCCACCAGATACGGCGTCTGCTCCAACTGCCTTTCCATCACCTTCAGCGCCTTGTAACCACCCTTGTGGCAGCGCGCGTACTCCTCGCGGCGCTCCTCCGGCAGACCGAGGTAGAACTCGATGAAACGCGCTACCGCCACGTAGGGCTCATGGCTGTACTGCTCGAAAAACTGCCACTGCAGCACCTGGGTGCGCAGACGCGGCTCGCTGGGCAGCAGGTCGCTGCCATCGGCGAGGAAGTTGAGGATGGCGTTGGATTCCCACAGGCAGGTGCCGTCGTCGAGTTGCAGCACCGGCACCTTACCGTTGGGGTTCATCGCCAGGAACTCGGCGGTCTGCGTCTCGCCCTTGAGGATATTGATCTCGCGCCACTGGTAAGGCAGGCCGAGCAGGTGCAGAGCCAGCTTGACCTTGTAGCAGTTGCCGGACAGTTGATCGCCGTAAACGGTGTACATGCTCATCTCCTCACTGGGCCTGGGCGTCACGGATGACCGCTGCCAGGCGACGAAGCCCCTCGCCGGCACGCTCCGGCGCCACGTGGCTGAAGTTAAGCCGCAGATAGCCGGGATTGGCATCCGGTTCGGTGAAGAACGGCTCGCCGGGCATGAACGCGACATTCCGTGCCAACGCCGCGTCCAGTAGCGTACGGGTATCCAGCGGCTGCCTGAGCTTGAGCCAGAAGAACAGCCCGCCCTGCGGCACGTTCCAGTCGGCCAGCTCGGCGAAATGCTCTTCCAGCTGGGCCTGCATGGCATCGCGGCGAATGCGGTAGAAATCACGCAGCTCGGCCAAGTGGCCACGGTAGGCCTCGGTGCCGAACCACTGCAACGCCTGCCATTGGCCGACGCGGTTGGTATGCAGGTCGGCGGACTGCTTCAGGCGCAACAGGTGCGGGAACAGGTCCGGCGTGGCGATCAGGAAGCCCACGCGCAGGCCCGGCAGCAGCGTCTTGGACACGGTGCCGGTGTAGATCCAGCTGGACGTTTTCAGGCGGCTGACCAGCGGGGTCGCGGCGCCCTCGTCGAACACCAGTTCGCGGTAAGGCTCGTCCTCGATCAGGGTCACGCCGAACTCATCGAGCACGGCAGCCACCTCATCGCGGCGCTGTTCGCTGTAGCGCACGCCGGACGGATTCTGGAAGGTCGGGATCAGGTAGGCGAAGGCCGGCTTGCTGGTCTCCAGCCGCTGGCGCAGCGCGGCGACGTCCGGACCTTCGGCGCCCAGCGGCACGGTCAGGCAGTTCGCCCCGAACAGCTGGAAGGCCTGCAACGCGGCCAGATAGGTCGGTGCTTCGAGCAGCACTTCGGTGCCCGGGTCGATGAACAGCTTGCTGGCCAGGTCCAGCGTCTGCTGCGAGCCGCTGACGATCAGCACCTGGCTCGCCTCGCAGGGCACACCCAGCGCGCGCGCCTCGGCCGCGATGGCCTCGCGCAGCGCCGGCTCCCCTTCACTCATGCCGTACTGTCCCATGCTCGCCGGCATGGCATCCCAGTTCACCTTCGGCAGCATCGGCTCGGCGGGCAGACCACCGGCGAAGGACATTACCTCCGGACGTTGCGCCGCGGCGAGGATTTCACGGATCAGAGAGCTTTTCAGTCGGGCGATGCGTTCGGAGAAGGCCATGGGGGTCACCGGTAGCGGGAGCACGGAAGAATGAGTCAAACTGCTTGACCGAAGCTACGACGCCCGAGATGGATACGTCAATATGCCTGACCTAATAAAAAGCGCCCTGCAACTCCAGGCGATGGAAGCCTTCTTCTACAGCTACCGGGCCTTCACCGCGAAACCCGACGAGATGCTGGCGCGCCGCGGCCTGAGCCGGGTGCATCACCGCATCCTGTTCTTCATCGCACGCAATCCGGGGCTGAGCGTCAGCCAGCTGCTGGCCGCCCTCGGCGTGACCAAGCAGGCGCTGAACGTGCCGCTGCGCCAGTTGCTGGAGCGCGACCTGATCCGCAGCGAAGCCTGCGACAACGACAAGCGCCGACGACTGCTGGAGCTGACGGCAGAAGGCGGCAAGCTGGAAAAGGCCCTGCGCCAGGAGCAGGGTCGCCTGCTGCAACGGGCCTTCGATGAGGCCGGGGAAGACGCCGTGCGCGGCTGGCTGGCGGTCAATCAGGCCATCGCCTGGTCACAGGACGACGACTAGCGGGCGGCGACGTCCAGCTCACGGGCGGCGCGCAGGAACATCAGCGCCAGCGGCAGCAGGCTGGCCATCGCCAGCGCGGTGCCTGGCAGGAACAGCAGGACGCTGAGCAGGCACACGCCGGAGGTGACCTCCAGCCAGCCCATGACCTTCACCGACGGGTACGGCAGTTCGATCTTCAGCAGGCGGATGCCATACCAGAGGGTGACGACGCCGGTAGGAACGAACAGGCCCATGAAGCCCATCAGCGCGCCGTTGAATTCGCCGCTGAGCTGCTCGTCGAAGATGAGGCTGTAGACCTGCATCACCAGCGCGACGGCAATCGACAGCCCGACCGGCCAGGCCAGGCCACGGGCGTTGAAGCGATCCTCGAGAAAACGGCGGGTGCGCCACAGCAGGAAGCAGCCAAGCACCGTGCTGAGCACGCCAACCCAGAGTTCGTAGCGTTGCCAGGTGCTCGATTCATGCAGCGCGGCCGCGAAAGACAGGACGAGCAGCACCACATCGCACAACAACAGGGCCAGGCTCAGGCAACCGAGCAGGCGCAGGTGGCCCGGGCTCCAGCGCCCGCCGAGGAATGCACCCGGAGCACTCTGATCCACCAGCTCGACCTGGGGCGCGGCATAGGGATTCTGTTCCATGGTGGCGATCGTCCATCAGGTGTACGGCGTTCCCGCACCATACCGGCGCACCCCGTCGCATGCCACTGCCGCTCGCACTGTACGGGCCGTTCGGCGACTGGCTGTTATGGGACAGCCTGGAGCCTGCGGGATTAGGCTGGTGCTACTTGAGATTCTGCGTGGGGCAGCCCTCTCCCCCGCCCTCTCCCTGAAGGGATAGGGCGCTGTCCGTGCCGGCTGACACTTTGGCCTCAACCTGCGCCACACGGTCCCCTCTCCCTTCAGGGAGAGGGTTAGGGAGAGGGAAGCCCATGCACAAAGCTTCAGAAAAACAGTAGTCCCCAGAACAAGACCGGTACCCCGCCATGCCCCTCGAACTCCTCGGCGCCTTCGTGCTGTTCGCCTTCGTCACCTCCATCACCCCCGGCCCCAACAACATGATGCTGCTGGCCTCGGGCGTGAACTTCGGCGTTCGCCGCACCCTCCCGCACATGCTCGGCATCAGCATCGGCTTCCTGCTGCTGGTGGTCGCAGTGGGTCTGGGCCTGCACCAGCTGTTCGAGCGCTTCCCGGCGACCTACACGGTGCTGCGCTATGCCGGCGGCGCGTATCTTCTGTACCTGGCCTGGAAAATTGCCTGCTCCGGCGCACCCGAAGCCAAGGGTGAGCACACTGCCCGGCCGATGACCTTCCTCCAGGCCGCCGCTTTCCAGTGGGTCAACCCCAAGGCCTGGGTGATGGCCGTGGGCGCCATCGCCACCTACTTGCCGGCCAACAGCTGGATCGGCAATGTCGTCCTGATCGCCACCCTGTTCGCCGTGGTCAACCTACCCAGCGTGGGCGTCTGGACGGTACTCGGCAGCCTGCTGCGGCGCTGGCTGGAAGACCCGCTGCGCTTGCGCCTGTTCAACGTCGGCATGGCGGCGCTGCTGGTCGCTTCGCTCTACCCTCTGCTGACCCGCACCTGATGGAAATTCGTGCATGACTGACACCACTCCTGCCAGCGCGCCACTGCGCCCGCTGGCCGACTCCTCCCCCGCCGCCATCGTCGCCGGGTTCGTCGCCATGCTCACCGGCTACACCAGTTCGCTGGTGCTGATGTTCCAGGCCGGCCAGGCCGCCGGACTCTCCACCGCGCAGATTTCCTCGTGGATCTGGGCGCTGTCCATCGGCATGGCCCTGACCACCATCGGCCTGACCCTGCGTTACCGCACGCCCATCGTCATCGCCTGGTCCACACCCGGCGCCGCGCTGCTGATCAGCAGCCTGCCCGGCGTGCCTTACGGCGAAGCCATCGGCGCCTTCATCGTCTGCGCCGCGCTGATCACGCTCTGCGGCATCACCGGCAGCTTCGAGCGGCTGATGCGCCAGGTCCCAGGCTCGCTGGCCTCGGCCTTGCTGGCCGGGGTGCTGTTCCGCATCTGCATCGAAATCTGCAACGCCGCGCAACAGCAGACGGCACTGGTCGTGGCGATGTTCGTCAGCTACCTCATCGCCAAGCGCCTGTCGCCGCGCTATGCGGTGTTCGCCGCGCTGCTGGTAGGCGTCGCCCTGGCCGGTTTCCTCGGCCTGCTCAACTTCAGTCACTTCCAGCTGGAGATCGCCCGGCCGGTGTGGACCACCCCGAGTTTCTCGCTGGCCGCCACCATCAGCATCGCCATTCCGCTGTTCATCGTGGCGATGGCCTCGCAGAACATGCCCGGCCTCGCTGTGCTGCGCGCCGACGGCTACCAGGTGCCCGCCTCGCCGCTGATCTCCACCACCGGCATCGCTTCGCTGCTACTGGCGCCGTTCGGCTCCCACGGCATCAACCTGGCAGCCATCAGCGCGGCCATCTGCACCGGCCCGGAAGCCCACGAAAACCCGCACAAGCGCTACACCGCCGCGCTCTGGTGCGGTCTGTTCTACGGCATTGCCGGCATCTTCGGCGCCACCCTCGCCGCACTGTTCGCCGCGCTGCCCAAGGCGCTGGTGCTGTCCATCGCCGCGCTGGCCCTGCTCGGCTCGATCACCAACGGCCTGACCAACGCCATGGCCGATGCGCGCCAGCGCGAAGCGGCGATGGTGACCTTCCTGGTCACCGCCTCGGGCTTCACCCTGTTCTCCGTCGGCTCGGCCTTCTGGGGGCTGGTCGCCGGCCTGCTGACCCAACTGGTGCTGAACTGGCGCCGTTCCGCGTAACTCCCGTCTGCTAGCATGCGGGCGATTGCCCGAACCGGATCGTCCTGCATGCTGCACACCCTCGCCGTCGCCAACTACCGCTCGATCAACTCGCTGGTGCTACCCCTGGGCCGGCTGAACCTGATCACCGGCGCCAACGGCAGCGGCAAATCCAACCTCTACCGCGCCCTGCGCCTGCTCGCCGAAACCGCCCAGGGCGGCGTGGTGAATGCACTGGCACGTGAGGGCGGGCTGGAATCCACTTTCTGGGCCGGGCCGGAAACCCATTCGCGGCGCATGCGCTCAGGCGAGGTGGAGGTCCAGGGCGGCCCGCGCAACGAGGTGAAGCGACTGCGCCTGGGCTTTTCCGGTGACGACTTCGGCTACGCCATTGCCCTCGGCCTGCCGCCTCCACCCGTGGTCAGCGCCTTCGGCCTGGACCCGGAGATCAAGCACGAAAGCATCTGGGCCGGCCCGTGGTACCGCCCCGCCTCGCAACTGGTGGAGCGCAACGGCCCGCTGTTGCGTGCTCGCGAGGGCCGCAGCTGGCAGGTACTGGAACAACACATCCCGAGCTTCGACAGCCTGTTTACCCAGATCGGCAGCGGCTCCGACTGCCCTGAAGCCCTGCTGCTGCGCGACCAGATTCGTGGCTGGCGCTTCTACGACCACTTCCGCACCGATGTCGACGCCCCTGCGCGCCAACCGCAACTGGGCACCCGCACGCCAGTGCTGCACCACGACGGCCGCGACCTCGCGGCAGCGCTGCAGACCATTCATGAAATCGGCGATGCCCGTGCGCTGGAAGCCGCCATCAGCGACGCCTTCCCCGGCGCCGAATTGCTGATCGACTGCCAGCCCGGCGGACGCTTCGCGGTTGCGCTGAAGCAGTACGGACTGCTACGGCCGCTGAGTGCGGCGGAACTCTCCGACGGCACGCTGCGCTACCTGCTGCTGGTGGCCGCCCTGCTCACCCCGCGCCCGCCGTCGCTGATGGTGCTCAACGAACCGGAAACCAGCCTGCACCCGGACCTGCTGCCGGCGCTGGGACGGTTGATCATCGAGGCCTCGAAGCACACCCAGGTCTGGGTCGTGTCCCACGCCAGCCGGCTGATTGCCACGCTGGAGGAACACCCCGAGTGCAACTGCCTGCACCTGGACAAGGAGCTGGGCCAGACGCGCATCCGCGACCAGGGCATGTTCGATGCCCCGGCCTGGCATTGGGCGGATTGAGACTACGCCTTCAGGTCGACGCCGAAGTTGAAAGGGTCGTAGGAGCTGACTTCGTCCGCGAAGCCCTTCTGCCAGGAACGTGAGAAACCCACCGGCAAGGCGCTCTTACAGGGAATGTCCGGGCGTCAGGCGGTCGCCTGCTCCGGCGCAGTCTTGGCCACACCGCGGCTGACCCACCAGCCGAAGAGCCCGGCGGTGAAGAACATCAGCACACCGTAGATCGCCGCCGGAATCGCCATGGTCTTGTTGTTCAGCAGCATCGGGCTGAGCGCCAGGGCGATGGCCAGGGTCCCGTTGTGGATGCCGATCTCCATGCCGATGGCGATGGATTGCGGCTTGGAGAGCTTCAGCAGGCGCGGAATCCAGTAGCCCAGTGCCAGGCTCAGCAGGTTGAAGCACAGCGCCGCCGCACCAACGATGGGCGCATAGGCGAGGAAGGTCTGCCAGTCCTTGGTCACGGCCACGCCGATGATCACCGCCAGCAGCAGCGCGGAAAGGATCTTCACCGGCTTCTGCAGCGCTGCCGCCACCCGCGGCAGCAGGCGCCGCACGATCATGCCAATGGCCACCGGGCCGAGCACGATGATGAACACCTGCACGACCTTGCCGAACTGCAGCGGGATGGTCTGGCCATCGTTCATGAAATACAGCAGCGACAGGTTGACGATCAGCGGCATGGTGAGGATGGCGATCACCGAGTTCACCGCCGTCAGCGTGATGTTCAGCGCCACGTCGCCGTGGGCCAGGTGACTGTAGAGGTTCGCGGTGGTACCGCCGGGAGAGGCGGCGAGCAGCATCATGCCCACGGCCAGCGCCGCTTCCAGGGCGAAGCCCAGGGTGATGAGGAAGCACGCCAGGGGCAGCAGGATGATCTGGCAGACCAGGCCGATGAGCACCGGCTTGGGATAGCGCACCACGCGGGCGAAGTCGGCGACGGTCAGGGACAGGCCGAGGCCCAGCATGATGATGCCCAGGGCGATGGGCATGAAAAGCGTCAGCAAGGGATCGTTGGTCATTGTCATTATTCTCCAACTGGGGTGGGCCGATTGTTTCGGCCTCTTGGGCGCTTGTAACTGGCCTTGCAGGCCAACACCACTTCATCCTGTAACAGAATGCAAAGACTTGTAGCGAACGGGTCGGGATCGTCGGCGGGTACGCTTTTTGTAGGAGCGAGCTTGCTCGCGAACCGCCCAGCGCCGAATCGGCCGGTAAATGCGCTCCTACAGGTGATGCATGAAGTAATAGGACTGAGAACACCCTCTCCCTGAAGGGAGAGGGATTCGTTCTCCGCCACATTCAGTTCGTCGCTCACCTGACACCGTTTCGGTTACATGAAACGGGGGACGAGCCGGCTAAACAGGCGTGTCACCCGCATGCCGAACAGCCCCCTCTCCCTTCAGGGAGAGGGTTGGGGAGAGGGTTGGGGAGAGGGAACACTCGAGCGCACCGCTCCCCCGAGACGATCAGATCGCCGTGGCCCCGCCATCCACCGGCAGCGCGATGCCCGTGGTGAAGCCGGCGTGGTCGCTGCACAGGTACAGCACCGCGCTGGCGATTTCCTCGACGCGACCTACACGGCCCACCGGGTGCATGGCGGCGGCGAATTCGGCCTTCTTCGGGTCGGCCTCGTAGGCGCGACGGAACATGTCGGTGTCGATCACCGCCGGGCACACGGCATTGATGCGGATCTTCTTCTTCGCGTACTCGATGGCCGCGGACTTGGTCAGGCCGATTACCGCGTGCTTGGAGGCGGCGTAGATGCTCATCTTCGGCGCAGCACCGAGGCCCGCGACCGAGGCGGTGTTGACGATGGCGCCGCCGCCCTGCTCCAGCATCACTGGAATCTGGTGTTTCATGCACAGCCAGACGCCTTTCACGTTGACGCCCATGATGGCGTCGAACTCGCTCTCTTCGCCGTCGGCCAGCTTGCCCTTCTCGATCTCGATGCCGGCATTGTTGAAGGCATAGTCCAGGCGGCCGTAGGCGGCAACGGTACCTGCCACCAGCGCCTTGACCTCGGCGTCGCGGGTCACGTCGCAGCGGATGAACGTGGCATCACCACCCGCCGCGCGGATCAGCTCGACGGTCGCTTCGCCCCCCTTGGTGTCGACGTCGGAAACCACGACCTTCACGCCCTGCTGGGCGAAAGCCTGGGCGGTGGCGCGGCCGATGCCGTTGGCGGCGCCGGTGACCAGGGCGACCTGGCCGGAAAGCAGCTGACTCATGGAGGATCCTCGAGCTATTGGGGAAGCGGATGGATAACCGTCGCAGTCTAGCCAGCGCGTTACCGCCGCGAAGCACTATCAGGCGGGGCAACGTCACTGCATCCATGTCAATGATGATTGCCACAAGCAAGGATCACTGGCGCCGATGGCCGGACATTCCCCCGGCGGACGGAACTTGCCCCAAGGCCGCGCGCGGACTATCACCTAGGCTTTCCCCCTGACTGAGTCCACTGCCATGCCCACCCAGATCAATCGCCAGTTCCAGCTCGCCCAGCGCCCGGTCGGCGCCGCCACCCGCGATACCTTCGCCTACGTGGAAACCCCGGTCGGCGAGCCCGGCCCCGGCCAGATCCTGGTGAAGAACCAGTACCTGTCGCTGGACCCGGCCATGCGCGGCTGGATGAACGATGCCAAGTCCTACATCGCCCCCGTGGCCATCGGCGACGTGATGCGCGCCCTGGGCGTGGGCCAGGTGATCGCCTCGCAACACCCGGACTTCAAGGTCGGCGACGAAGTGAATGGCGCCCTCGGCGTGCAGGACTACTTCCTCGGCGAGCCCAAAGGCTTCTACAAGGTCGACAGCCAGCGCGCGCCCCTGCCGCTGTACCTCTCCGCGCTGGGCATGACCGGCATGACCGCCTACTTCGGCTTCCTCGACGTCGGCCTGCCCCAGGCTGGTGACACCGTGGTCGTCTCCGGCGCCGCCGGCGCGGTGGGCAGCGTGGTCGGACAGATCGCGAAAATCAAAGGCTGCCGTGTGGTCGGCATCGCCGGCGGCGCCGACAAGTGCCGCTACCTGGTGGACGAACTGGGCTTCGATGGCGCCATCGACTACAAGGCCGAAGACCTCCACGCCGGTCTCAAGCGCGAGTGCCCCAAGGGCGTGAACGTGTTCTTCGACAACGTTGGCGGCGACATCCTCGACGCCGTCCTGGCCCGCCTGGCACCCAAGGCGCGAGTGGTGATCTGCGGTGCGATCAGCCAGTACAACAACAAGGAAGCCGTGCGCGGCCCGGCCAACTACCTGTCGCTGCTGGTCAACCGCGCGCGCATGGAAGGCATGGTGGTGATGGACTACGCCCACCGCTTCCAGGAAGGTTTCAAGGACATGGCGACCTGGATCGCCGAGGGCAAGCTGAAGTCGAGGGAAGATATCGTCGAAGGCCTGGAAACCTTCCCCGAGACCCTGGCCAAGCTGTTCAGCGGCGAGAACTTCGGCAAGCTGGTGTTGAAGGTCTGACGACTTACGCGGTTCTGATCCAGGCGCGAGCACGTTCGCGAACGCTCTTCCCGGCGATTGCAATGCCGGGCAGTTCGCGAGCAAGCTCGCTCCTACAGACAAGCGGTCGTCGCCTGCACGCTTTCCGCGCTCTATCTCGATGATTTCCGACAAGCTCTGCTGAGTCTTTCCAGCTAGGATTTCTCTTGGTCGATTCCAAGGAAGATCCCCCGAATGTCCCTCGCCCGTTGGCTGCCCGGTCTGGACGGCCTGCTGCACTACCATTTCGACTGGCTGCCGCGCGATGTCCAGGCCGGCCTGTCCGTGGCCGCGGTACAGATTCCTACCGCCATCGCCTACTCGCAGATCATCGGCTTCCCGCCGCAGGTCGGGCTCTACGCCTGCATCCTGCCGATGCTGATCTACGCCATCGTCGGCAGCTCGCGGCAGTTGATGGTCGGCCCGGATGCCGCCACCGCTGCCATGGTCGCGGCCGCCATCACGCCGCTGGCGGCCGGCAATCCCGAGCGCCTGCTGCAGTTGTCGATGATCGTCGCGGTGCTGGTGGGCGCCATGTCCATCGCCGCCGGTTTCGCCCGCGCCGGCTTCGTCGCCAGCTTCCTCTCGCGGCCCACGCTGGTGGGCTACCTGAACGGCATCGGCCTGAGCCTGATCGCCGGCCAGCTGGGCAAGATCCTCGGCTACCACAGCGAAACCAGTGGCTTCGTCCGCGGCCTGATCGCCCTGGTGCGCAACCTGACCGATACCCACCTGCCGACCCTGGCGCTGGGCGTCGGCACCCTGGCGCTGATGATCCTGCTGCCACGCCGTTATCCGAAGATTCCCGGCGCACTGGTCGGCGTGCTCTTCGCCTCGGTGATCGCAGCGCTGTTCGGCCTCGACCAGTACGGCATCAAGCTGCTCGGCGAAGTGCCGCAAGGCCTGCCGCAGCTGAGCTGGCCACGGACCAACTATGAGGAACTGGGCAACCTGTTCCGCGACGCCATGGGGATCACCATCGTCAGCTTCTGCAGCGCCATGCTCACCGCGCGCAGCTTCGCCGCCCGCCACGGATACGCCATCGACGCCAACCACGAGTTCATGGCGCTGGGCATGGCCAACATCGGCGCGGGGATCTCCCAGGGCTTCGCCATCAGCGGCGCCGACTCGCGTACCGCGGTGAACGACATGGTCGGCGGCAAGAGCCAGATGGTCGGCGTGGTCGCCGCGCTGGTGATCGGCCTGGTCCTGCTGCTGTTCAGCAAGCCGCTGGGCTGGGTGCCGATGCCGGCGCTGGGCGCGGTGCTGCTGATGGCCGGCTGGGGCCTGATCGACTTCCGCGCGCTGCGCGGCTTCTGGGCGCTGAGCCGGTTCGAGTTCGGGCTCTGCGTGCTGACCACGATAGGCGTGCTCAGCGTGGGCGTCCTGCCAGGCATCTTCGTCGCCATCATGCTGGCCCTGCTGCGCCTGCTCTATCTCACCTATCGCCCGCATGACGCGGTGATGGGCTGGGTGCACGGCATCGACGGCCAGGTGGAACTGGAGCAATACCCCAACGCCCACACGTTGCCGGGGCTGGTGATCTACCGCTTCGACGCGCCGATCCTGTTCTTCAATGCCGACTACTTCAAACAGCGCTTGCTGGAAGTGGTGGCGCAAGCCCCAAACGCCCGTGCAGTGCTGCTCAATGCCGAGGGCATCCTCAACCTGGATATCAGCGGCCTGACGACCTTGCGCGAAGTGCAGCAGACCCTCGACGCCCAGGGCGTGCACCTGTCCCTGGCGCGGGTCACCGGCGAGACCCTGGCGATGCTCAAGCGCTCCGGTGCTCTCGGCGAGGTGAAGCCGCCGCTGGTGTTCAGCTCGGTGCGCGCGGGGGTCAATGCCTACCGGCGCTGGCACCAGCAGCGCAAACGCGAACAGGCAGCCAGCGCACAGACGTCACAGGCGGAACTGCCCGACCAGCCCCTGTAGTTCGCGGCTGAGCTGCGCCAGCTCGACGCTGGATGACGCGGTGGATTCCATGGCCTGTGCCGACTCGTCGGCGATGCCACGGATGCTGCTGACGCTGCGGCTGATCTCCTCGGCCACGGCGCTCTGCTGCTCCGACGCGGCGGCGATCTGCTGGTTCATCTGGTGGATCACCGCCACCGCCGAGGCGATGGTGCCCAGCGCGGCCTCGGTCTGCACCGCGTCGCCCACGGTCATCTCCACCAGCGCATGACTGCGCTGCATACGCTGAACCGACGTACTCGCGCCGCTCTGCAGCGCAGCAATCAGCGTTTCGATCTCGGCGGTGGACTGCTGGGTACGCCGCGCCAGCGCCCGGACTTCGTCGGCCACAACGGCAAAGCCCCTGCCCTGCTCGCCCGCCCGGGCAGCCTCGATGGCGGCGTTGAGCGCCAGCAGGTTGGTCTGCTCAGCGACATTCTTGATCACGTCCAGCACGCTGCCGATGCTCTGGCTCTCGCGGCCCAATTGCTCGATGCTCTGCGTGGCCGCGCGCACGGCATCGGCCAGTTGTTCGATGCGGCCGAGCGTCTGGCGCACCACATCCTGCCCGCTGGCGACCTTGCCGTCGGCCTGTTCCGCGGAGCTGGCGGCCTCCTCGGCGTTGCGCGCCACGTCGTGGACGGTGGCGGCCATCTGGTTCATCGCCGTGGCGACCTGGTCGGTCTCGGCCTTCTGGCTGTTCACCCCGTGCTGGGTACGCTCGGTGATGCTGGACAGCGCCTGCGCCGACGCAGTGATCTGCCCCACGCCGTCGCTGAGCCGGCTGACGATGCTGCGCAGGCTATCGGCCATGCTGCCGACCGCGCCCATCAACTGCCCGACTTCGTCCTTGCGCCGTACCTCGATGCTCACGCTCAGGTCGCCCTCGGCAATGCGGCTGGCCATGCCGATCACCTGCCGCAGCGGCCGCACGATCATCCAGGTGATCAGCAACGAAGCCAGCGCGCCCACCAGCAGCGCCAGCGCGGCCGAGGCGACAATCAGCAGTGTGTTGGTGCGCAGCTGAGTCTGCATGGCCGCGCGCTGGGCAGCGTAGGCATCATCGACCTGCTGCATGACCTGGGCCGCGCGGTCATTCATCTGCGCATGGACCTGTTTTTCCTGCTCGAGGCTGGCGGTGTACTCGTCGAGCTTCTCGACGAAGGCGTTGATGTTGGTGATGACGTCCTTGAGCACCGAGACGTAGGTCGGGTCGGTGATCGCCTCCTGCAATTTGGCGGACAGCGCCAGTGCCTCGGCGGCGGACTTGATGCGGCCGCCCTCGCCCTTCTCGTCGCTGCCAGCCTCCATGCGCGAGCGAGCCTCGTTCAGGCCCTGCAGCACCAGGCGATAGAGCTGGCTGACCTGGGCGGCCTGCTGCAGCAGCTCCTCGCCCTTCTGCCCCTGGGAGTCCTTGAGTTCATAGGCACCGTCATCGGCCAGGCTGGATTGCAGGATGTCCAGGCTGTTGGACGCGCCGTTCACCGACCAGGTGGCGGCATCCAGCGACAGCCGCCGGCTCTTGCTGGATTTCTCGAAGCGGGCGAAGGCGGCGAGGTAGTCGGCCACGCCCTGCTCCACCCGCGCCATGGCCGCGGCCTGGTCGGGCTCGGCCTTGAGCCGCGTGACGGCGTCGTTGAGCGCGCCGGCGTGCTCGCGCAGGCGCTGGGCCGAGGCATCGCTGGCATCGATCACGAAATCCTTCTCGCTCTGGCGCATCTCCAGCAGCTCGCGGTTGATGGTCGACATGTCGCCGAGCAGATCGAAACGCTGGGATATCGCCCGTAGCGAGGTGACGCCGATCACCGCCACCAGCGCGGTGAGCAACAGCACCAGGCCGAATCCGATGGCCAGTTTCTTTGCCGTACCCATATCGGCCAGACGACGCTGCACGAAGGCAACCATGGCATCTCCCCCCATCCGCAATGGCGTTGCAGGAAATCCTCGAAGGTCTCCTGATCGTTATCGCTGCTTTTGGACGGAACATTAGGAGCGCCGCGCACTGGCTGGATAGAGGGTGCGACGGTGATGGCACGGTGATGCTGCACAGAGGTACGTGGAGGTCGTATCCAGAACACTGAACAGGACTTTCCTGACTCGGTTACGGAAACCACCGACAGCGACCTGCCGCTGCGATCGTTCAGATTCCGGCACCTGAATTCCCACTCCAGGTACTCGGATGAACGCCTATTACCAACTGGTCCTGCAACGCCCGCTGACGGGACTCTCCCACGAGCTCGTCCTGCCGGCGCTGTACCAGGAGCAGCGCCGCCTCGACCCGTTACTGTTGAAGGGTGGGCAATTGCCGATCCGCCGCTTCGTCTATCCGCGACTCGGCGACGAGGACGAGCGGTCGGACTGCTGGTTCGACGCCCAGTGCGGCTGGCAACTGGTACACGACATCGTCAGCCTGGTTCACCGCAGCGCGCTGGAATTCCCCCGCCGCGACACGTTGCTCTCGGAACTCTTCGCCCTCGGTGAACGGCTGGATCTGGCGCGCCTGAGCGGTATCCACTGGCAGCTCGGCCTGGAACTGGAGTTCGCCTGACGCCTTGGCGCCAGGCGCGCGCTTACTTTGGCCGGATCATGCTGAAGGTGTCGCGGGTATAGCTGTACTGGGTGCCGCCCAGGCGACCCACCAGGTCCAGCTTCGCCGGGTCGACATGGCGCTCGTCCTGCATCACCGACTCGTCGATATGCGCCAGCAGCACGCGGGCGAAGATCAACAGGCTGGAGGGATTGTCCGCCGGGTACGGCAGGATCTCCGCCAACTGGCACTCGAAGGCCACCGGCGCGCCGACCACACGTGGCGGCGCTACACGCTCGCTGGGCACGGTCGCGATACCGGCCTGCTCGATCTCGCTGACACCGTGGGGCAGCCAGGCGGCAGTCGCGTTCATGTTCTCGGCCTGGGCGGCGCTGACCAGATGGATCACCAGCTCGCCAGTCTCGCGCACATTGCGCAGGGTGTCCTTGACGCTGCCATCCTCACGTACGCTGGTGTTGACCAGCAGGGTTGGCGGCGAATCGCTGATCACCTGGAAGAAGCTGAACGGTGCGAGGTTGCTCCGGCCCTCCGCCGACAGGGTGGAGACCCAGGCAATAGGGCGCGGCGTGACGGTGGAGGCCAACCAGCGATAGGCCTCGGCCTTGGACAGTTGGGTGAAGTCGAGTTGCATGAGGATATCCGGACAGACGGTGAGCGATGCGGTGGAAAGACGCGGGTCGCTTCAGGCGGCCCGGCGATGCGCGGCTCAGCGGCCGGCGCGGGATTCCTTGATGTAGAAGCGCGCGCGGCTGGCCTTGTCGGAGCAACCGTCGTAGGCCTCGACCTGCTGCTGGGTCTTGGCGGCGGTCAGCAGGCCAACGGCCTTGGAGTAGCTGACCGTGCCGGCGAACCCTTCGGCCTTGGCCAGGTCCAGCTCGTGCCAGGCGGCGTTCAGCTCATTGGCGCAGCTGTCGCGATTGACGGTCTTGCCCGAGCAACCGGCGACAGCCAGCAGCACGGCGATGATCAGGGAAATGCGCGGCATGACGAAACTCCTGGAAGTACTCGCGGGTGAATCCAGCTTAGAACGCGGCGCCGAAGCCTGCCGGACGGCGCCGCAGTATGCCACCGGGCGGAAGGCGTTCAAGCGACTACTACACTGTTTTCCCACGGGATATCCCGAGAAGGAGACGGATCATGGTGCACCAGGGCAGCTGCCATTGCGGGCAGATCGCGTTCGAAGTGGAAGGGGATGTCGGTGAAGTCGTGTCGTGCAACTGCTCGATCTGCCGGCGCAAGGGCTCGCTGCTATGGTTCGTGCCGCGCGGCAAGCTGAAGCTGACGACTCCTGAGAGTGCGATGAGCACCTATACGTTCAACACCCATCGCATCGAGCACCGCTTCTGCCCTACCTGCGGTTGCGCGCCGCTGGCCTATGGTGCGATGCCGGACGGCACGCCGATGGCAGCGATCAACGTGCGCTGCCTGCCAGGCGTGGACCTGGCGGGGCTGACAGTGAAGGAATATGACGGCAAGAGCCGGTGACGCACCAGCTCGAACCTGAAGCGTGAACACTGATCAGCGCTCTGCGCGGAACCTCAGATACTCCACCACTTCGTCCTGGGTGCCGCGGAACTCGACGCGCTCGCCCTTGCTCTCGCGCTGGAAGGCATACATCGGGTCGTAATACTCGCCCAGCAGCCCCTCGATCCAGCCCCGGTGCAGGTCCACCGCGCCGCTGCGCTTCTGCTCTTCCAGGGCTTCATCCATGATCGCCGCCAGGCGCTGGTAGCGTTCGCCGCCCAGGCGCTTGACGATACCGGACAGGCTCTTGCGCAGGTACGCGGCGAAGGAGTCGAAACCACCCTCCTCGCCCACCACCTGAACATGGTCGGCGCACAGGTTCACCACGTAGTCCTTGAGGATGCGCTCCACGCGCTGCTCGAAGCTGTCCTCCAGCCACACCAGCGGGTAGTGCTGCATGCCCTGGTAAAGCTCCAGCGGCACCGAGCAACTGCCGACGATGCGTCCTTCGTCCTCCAGCACGAACTGCTCCATGCCGGCATGGCGCTTCTTCAGGATGTCGATGGCTAGGCGGTTCTCGAAATCGATCTGCGCCGGCTGCGGTGTGGCGCGGCGACCGAAGGCGGACCCGCGATGGTTGGCGTGGCCTTCCAGGTCCAGGCTGTTGGCCAACTGGGCGATGACCTCGGTCTTGCCGGTGCCGGTCAGGCCGCCCACCAGCACGAACTGGCATTCCTCGACGGCGGCGCGGGTCGTGTCGAAGAGGAAGCCACGCATCGCCTTGTAGCCGCCGACGACGCGCGGGTACTCGATGCCGGCCTCGGTCTTCAGCCACTGCTGGGTGATCTGCGAACGCAGCCCGCCACGGAAGCAGTACAGGTAACCCTCGGGATTGGCCCTGGCGAAGTTCGCCCAGGCCTCGATGCGCTCCGCCTTGAGCTTGCCCATGACCAGTTCGTGACCCAGGGCGATGGCCGCCTGCTGGCCGTTCTGCTTGTAGCAGGTGCCGACTTTCTGCCGCTCGATGTCGTTCATCAGCGGCAGGTTGATCACATTGGGGAACGCACCCTTGCCGAATTCGACCGGGGCACGCACGTCCATCATCTTCACATCGCCGAGGAACAGTTCGCGGTAGTGGCGGGTGTTGTCGCGCATCAGATCACCTCGACCGCGTGTCGCTGTCGGCCGACCAGTTCGCCGATGGGCGCCAGGTCCATGCCCAGCTCCTTCGCCGTGGCGAGGAACTGCGCCTCGCCCTCCGGCGCCACCGCCACCAGCAGGCCACCGCTGGTCTGCGGGTCGCACAGCAGCAGCTTGTGCAGTTCCGGCAGCGGCGCGATGCGCTCGCCGTAACTGTCGAAGTTGCGCAGGGTGCCGCCGGGAACACAGCCCGCCTCCAGGTAGTACTCGACGCTGGCCAGACGCGGCACGGCATCGTAGCGAACGCGGGCGGCCAGGCCACTGCCGTCGGCCATTTCCACCAGGTGACCGAGCAGGCCGAAGCCGGTGACGTCGGTCATCGCCTTCACGCCATCAAGCTTGCCGAAGCGCGCGCCCGGCTTGTTCAGGGTGCACATCCAGTCACGCGCGAGGCCCACGTCTTCGGCGCGCAGCTTGGCCTTCTTCTCGGCGGTGGTGAGGATGCCGATGCCCAGCGGCTTGGTCAGGTACAGCTTGCAGCCGACGGTGGCGGTGTCGTTACGCTTCATGAAGCGCTTCTCCACCAGCCCGGTGACGGCGAGGCCGAAGATCGGCTCGGGTGCGTCGATGGAGTGCCCGCCCGCCAGCGGGATGCCGGCTTCGTCGCAGACCTTGCGGCCACCGGCAATCACGTCGCGGGCGATTTCCGGCGCCAGCACGTTCACCGGCCAGCCGAGGATCGCGATGGCCATCAGCGGATCACCGCCCATGGCGTAGATGTCGCTGATCGCATTGGTGGCGGCGATCCGGCCGAAATCGAAGGGATCGTCGACGATCGGCATGAAGAAATCGGTGGTGGACACCACGCCGCGCTCGGCGTCGATTTCGTAGACGGCGGCGTCATCGCGCGAGGCGTTGCCGACCCACAGCTTGGGGTCGAGATTCTGCGCGCCACTGCCGGCGAGGATGACCTCCAGGACCTTGGGGGAAATCTTGCAGCCACAGCCAGCGCCATGGCTGTACTGGGTCAGGCGGATCGGTTCGCTCATCGGGGGGCTCCGGCAGGGAAATCAAACGGCGATTCTAGCAAAGCCCGGCTTGGCGCGGCCGCCGCCCCCGGCGTATCGTCGCAAGGTTCGTCACGCGGAGTTGCCCCATGTCAAAACAGATCGCGCTGGTACTCGGTTCCGGCGGCGCGCGCGGTTATGCGCATATCGGAGTGATCGAGGAGATCGAACGGCGCGGCTATGAGGTGGTGTGTATCGCCGGCTGCTCCATGGGCGCGGTGATCGGCGGCATCTACGCCGCCGGCAAGCTGGGCGAGTACCGAGACTGGGTGGAAAGCCTCGACTACCTCGACGTGCTGCGCCTGCTCGACGTCAGCTTCCGTCTCGGTGCTATCCGTGGCGAGCGGGTCTTCGGCAAGATCCACGAAATTCTCGGCGAAATCGATATCGAACAGTTGCCGATCCCCTACACGGCGGTAGCTACCGACCTCACCAACCAGCAGGAAATCTGGTTCCAGGAAGGCTGCCTGCACCAGGCCATGCGCGCCTCGGCGGCGATTCCCAGCCTGTTCACCCCGGTCATGCAGGGCACCCGCATGCTGGTGGACGGCGGCCTGCTCAACCCGCTGCCCATCGTTCCTGTCGTCTCGACCCACGCCGACCTGATCGTCGCGGTCAACCTCAACGCCACCAACCAGCGCCAGTATTCACTGCCGGTGATCGAGCGCCCCGCGGCCCTCAAGGGTCGCTTCGACTCGGTGATCTCCGGGCTGTCGAACAAGCTCAGCTTCTTCCGCCGTGGCGAGGTCGAACCACCACCCGAACTGATCGCCGATGCCCTGCTCCACCCGGTGCCGGCCGCCTCCGAAGAGCCCGCCGAACCGGAAATGCAGCAACCCGCCGCCGCCCCGCAGGCCAAGGGCTCGCCGCGCTCGGCCACCGGCAGCCACGTGATCGACAGCAGCAGCCCCGCCTCGCTGCTGGAATTGGTGAACCAGAGCTTCGAGGTGATGCAGACATCGCTGGCGCAGTACAAGATCGCCGGCTACCCGCCGGACATCCTGATCAACGTGCCCAAGCGCGTGTGCCGCTTCTTCGAGTTCTACAAGGCCCCCGAACTGATCGCGCTTGGCCGGCAGATCGCCAGCGATACGCTGGATCGGTACGAGGCGGAGAATCCATACTGACCGACTAGCGGAAGGCTTTTGCCTCGTGGAGTGAACGGCGTATGCTTTTGGCAAATTTTGCCATTTCCGAGAGAACCGGCATGAGCACGATGAATATCTCCCTGCCTGAAGCATTGAAAGGCTTCGTCGATGATCAGGTCAGCCAGCGCGGGTACGGCACAAGCAGCGAGTATGTGCGCGAGCTGATCCGCAAAGACCAGGATCGCCAGCACCTGCGTGACCTGCTACTGGCCGGAGCGGCGTCCGAACCTAGTGAAGCTGTGGACGAAGGTTATTTCGACGCGCTGCGTGAGCGCGTGCGCGATTCTTGAAAGCTCGCCCGGTCATTCCCCGAGCACTCGCCCGGCGGGATGTCGAAGAGGCCGTGGAGTACTACCTGAGCGAAGGTGGCAAGAAGACCGCCTTCGGCTTTATCGACGAGCTACAACGCGCCTATCGGTTGATTGCACGAAACCCCGCAGCGGCCTCTTCACGATATGCCCACGAACTGGACATTCCGGGCCTGCGCAGTTGGCCTCTGAAACGCTATCCACACTTGGTGTTCTTCATTGAGCGAGCCGACCACCTCGATGTCTGGCGTGTGCTGAATGGCAAACGGGATATCGCCGACTGGCTGCTGACCAACGAAGGCTAAGGTTGCAACTCGTAAGAGCGCCCAATGGGCGCGATCTGGACATGGCCGGCGCAAAAGGGGAATACCGCGAGGTCAGCCTTCGCGCAATCGATAACCCACGCCGGCCTCGGTCACGATAAACCGCGGCGTCGCCGGATCGTCGGCGAGCTTCTGCCGCAGATGCCCGACCACCACCCGCAGGTAGTGCGTGTCCTCGGTATGCGTCGGCCCCCAGATATCCTTGAGCAGTTGCTGCTGGGTGACCACCCGGCCAATGTGGCGCGCCAGGGTCGACAGCACCGCGTACTCCTTGCGCGTCAGCGAGACCTCGGCACCGTCCAGCAGCACTCGGCGATAGGAGAAGTCCACGCTCAGCGGTCCCACCGCGACGACCGCCTCCTGCGTCTCGCCGCTGGCACCCTGGCGCAACAGCACGCGGATGCGCGCAAGGAATTCCTGGATACCGAAGGGCTTGGTCACGTAGTCATTGGCGCCGCTGTCCAGCGCCAGCACCTTCTCGCTTTCGCTGGCGCGCACCGAGAGTACCAGCACCGGCACCTGCGACCACTCGCGCAGCTCACGCAGCACGTCCTGGCCATCCTTGTCCGGCAGGCCGAGATCGAGCACCACCAGGTCCGGGCGGCCCAGTGCGGCCTGAGCCAGGCCATCCTCGCCCGTGCCCGCCTCGAGCACCTTGTAGCCGCCGGCACTCAGGCTGATGCGGAGGAACTTGCGGATCTGCGGTTCGTCGTCGACGACCAGGATGGTGACGGCGCTGGCGTTCATCGGCAATCCGGGCTGGCTGGGGGCGTCCAGCTTGAGCCTTTCAGACAGCAGCATCAAGCTGCTCCAGGTCCGGCTGTTGCTGCAGCGGCAGGTGCAGCACGAGGGTGGTCCCACGCCCATCGATACCGTCCTCGACGGTGATCCGCCCGCCGTGGGCGCCGACCATGCCCTGGCAGATCGCCAGGCCCAGCCCGGTCCCCTGCCCGCCACGGTCGCCGCGCGCAGCGGTGTAGAACATATCGAAGATCTTCTCGCGCTCGATCAGCGGAATACCGGGGCCTTCATCACTCACCGAGAAGCGAAGTTCCTCGTCACCCTGCTCCACCGCGACCCGCAGCCGGCCTTGCGGCGGCGAGAAGCGCGCGGCGTTCTCCAGTACGTTGACCAGCGCCTGTTCGATCAGCGCGGCGTGCACGTAGAGCAGCGGCAGTTCCGGCGGCACGCGGGTTTCCACGCGGTACGGAGCGAGCACCGCGCGCAGGCGATTGAGCGCGCTGCCGACGATGTCGCCGGGCGACACCCAGTCGCGCGACAGCTTCAGGCCGCCGTGGCCGAGGCGGGTCATGTCCAGCAGGTTCTGGATGTAGCGGTCCAGGCGCTCAGCCTCGTCGCGGGTGCTTTCCAGCAGCTCGCGGCGATCCGGCGGCGGGATCGCATCGCCCAGCGCCAGCAGGCTGTCGATGGCGCCGCGCATGGAGGTGAGCGGTGTGCGCAGGTCGTGGCTGACCGAGGCCAGCAACGCACTGCGCAGCTGTTCGGTCTCGCCGTGCAGGCGCGCCGCTTCGAGGTCTTCGGCCAGCCGTGCTCGGGCCAGCGCTTGCCCGAGCGGTTGGCCCAGGGCTGCCAGCAGGCGGCGACGCGAACCTGGCAGCGGCTGACCGTCACGTGGACTGACGCCAAGCAGCGCCAGCGGGCCGTCCTCGCCGGACAGCGGCCACCACCACCAGCGCCCGCCCGGCAGCGTGCCGGTGCCCAGGCCGGATGGCTGGTCGTGCTGCCAGGCCCAGTCGGCGGCGGCGCGCTCCTGGTCTTCCAGCGCGCGGTTCAGGCCGCCCTCCACTCTCCACTCGCCGTTGACCCGGCCGAGCAGGCAGATATCCAGCCCCTCCCAGCCGCCCAACTGCTGCGTGGCAGCGGCCATCACCGCCTGGCGGTCGGTGGCCGCAGTCAGCTTGCGCGACAGGTCGAGCATCTGGCTGGTCTCTTCCTGCGTCTCGCGCAGGGCCTGCAACTGTCGGCGCTGACGGGCCGCGAGGTTGCCGGTGAGGCCGGCCATGAGCAGGAAGAACAGCAGGGTCAGCACGTCTTCTTCGCGCTGGATGGAGAAGGAGAAGTGCGGCGGGATGAACAGGAAGTCGTAGGCCAGGAACGACAGCACCGCGCAGGCCAGCGCCGGGCCGAGGCTGCTGCGCACCGCCACCAGCAGCACGGCGGCGAGGAACACCAGGGAGATGTTCGGCAGCTCCAGCACGCTGGCCACCGCCCAGGCCAGGGCACTGGCGCAGGCGGCGGCCAGCGCGGCAAGCAGGTAATTGCCCCAGGGCCAGGGCGATTGCGGGCGGGCCTTGGGTGGCGCGAGATCGGCTTCGCTGTCGAGCACGCTGATTTCCAGCCCATCGCCCAGGCGCAGCAGGCGTGCTGCCAGGCCGCCGCCGAACATCTGGCGGTACCAGCGCTGCCGCGAACGGCCGACCAGCAACAGCGTGGCACGACGCTCCTTGGCGTGCTCGACCAGGGTCCGCGCGACTTCGCCGCCGCGCAGCTCCACGACGTCGCCGCCCAGGCGCTCGGCCAGTTGCTGGGCGCTCTGCAACTGCATGCGTGACTCTTCGCTGCGCGCATCGCCCGTATCCACGTGCACCAGCGACCAGGGCAGGTGCCGGCGCTCGGCGACGCGGCAGGCGTGACGCACCAGGCGCTCGGCATTCTGTTCGCCGTCGACGCCGACGAGCAGGCGCCCGCGCACGGCCGGCGCCTCGCCGCCCTGCTGGCGATAGCGGTGGGCAAGGTCGGCATCGACCCGTGCAGCGGCGGTCTGCATCGCCAGCTCGCGCAGCGCGGTGAGGTTGGTCTGGCTGAAGAAGGCGTCGATGGCAGCGCGCGCCTGCTCGGGGACGTAGACCTTGCCCTCGCGCAGACGCTCCAGCAGCTCGCGCGGCGGCAGGTCCACCAGCAGCAGTTCGAAGGCCTCCTGCAGGACCCAGTCGGGTACCGTTTCGCGCACGTGCACGCCGGTGATGTCGCGCACCTGGTCGTTGAGGCTTTCCAGGTGCTGGACGTTGACCGTGGTGTAGACGTCGATGCCGGCGGAGAGCAGTTCCTGGATGTCCTGCCAGCGCTTGGCATGGCGGCTGCCGGGGGCGTTGCTGTGGGCCAGCTCGTCCACCAGAGCCAGCGCCGGCGGGTCGCCGAGCAGGCCGTCGAGGTCCATTTCCTCCAGGGTGATCCCCCGGTAGACGGAGCGCTTGAGCGCCTGCTGCGGCAGGCCGGCGAGCAATGCTTCGGTCTCGGCGCGGCCGTGGGTTTCAACGACACCGACGCGCAACTTCACGCCCTGGCGCAACTGGCTCTGGGCGGCCAGCAGCATGGCGTAGGTCTTGCCGACGCCCGGTGCGGCACCGAGGAATACCTTGAGGCGGCCACGGCCCGTGGGGGGCAGGTCGGCCAGCAGCGCGTCGGCGCGGTTGGGGTCGGTCATGGGGCTATCCTCGGAGCGCCCGGGGCGCTCGTTTCAATGAGGGAGCGAGTTCACCGAACCCTCTCCCCAGCCCTCTCCCTGAGGGGCGAGGGAGCCGTCCTCTGCCTACGGACGGCCCTGCGTTTTTCCTCGTACCGCGGCAGAGGTCGGTACTGGCGCTGGAGTCTAGCGAGGCAGGCCGGCCAGGGCCATGTTCAGCGCCAGCACGTTGACCACGGCGGGGCCGATCAGCGGGCGCTCGGTTTTGGCTTCCACGAGTTTTTCCAGGCTGGCCGCCGGCACGCCGCGCTCCAGCGCAATGCGCGGTACCTGGTACAGCGCGGCAGCGGGTGGCAGTTGCGGGTCGAGGCCGCTGCCGGAGGTGGTGACCAGCGCCAGCGGCACAGGCTGGGTGCCGACCTGTTCGGTCACGACGTCCTTGGCGACACGTTCGGCCAGCGCCGGGTTGCCAGGCGCGAGGTTGCTGGCGCTGCTGGAGACGGTGGCGAAGTCGCCGGCCGAGGGGCGCGGATGGAACCACTGCGCGCCATCGAATTTCTGTGCGATCAGCGCCGAGCCACGCACGTTGCCCTGGTCGTCGCGGACCAGGCTGCCGTTGGCCTGATCGTGGAAGGCGACCTGGGCGATGCCGGTGACAGCCAGCGGATAGGCAACGCCGGTGACGGCGCTGAGCAGGACCAGCGAGACAATGGCGGGGCGGAGTTGGTTGAGCATGTTTGTGTTCCTCTGTTGGGTCGGGGGCGGGGCTGTTTACCCTCTCCCCCGCCCTCTCCCTGAAGGGAGAGGGAGTAAAAGCAATTCGGCGTAATCCGATACTTCCGCTCACTCCGGACAGTCCCCTCTCCCTTCGGAGCGGGGCGCGTAGCCAGGATTAGGGAGAGGGTGCACGGCACCAGCACATCCCGTCAGTCGATCAAAGAAGCCCGTCAAGCCAGGCCCACGGCGACCAGGATCAGGTCGATCACCTTGATCCCCACGAACGGCGCCACCAGCCCACCCACACCGTAGATCAGCAGGTTGCGGCGCAGCAGCTGCGACGCATCGCTGGCCTGTACGCGGACGCCGCGCAGGGCCAGGGGAATCAGCGCGACGATGATCAGCGCATTGAACACGATGGCCGAGAGGATGGCGCTCTGCGGGCTGGCCAGCTTCATCACGTTGAGCACGCCCAGCTGCGGGTAGATGCCGGCGAACAGGGCGGGGAGGATGGCGAAGTACTTGGCCACGTCGTTGGCCACCGAGAAGGTGGTCAGTGCGCCACGGGTCACCAGCAGCTCCTTGCCCACCTGCACCACGTCCAGCAACTTGGTCGGATCACTGTCCAGGTCCACCAGGTTGGCGGCCTCGCGGGCGGCCTGGGTACCGTCGTTCATGGCCATGCCGACATCGGCCTGCGCGAGGGCCGGGGCGTCGTTGGCGCCGTCGCCGCACATGGCGACCATGCGCCCCTCGCCCTGCTCCTGGCGGATGCGCGCCAGCTTCTTCTCCGGCGTGGCCTCGGCGATCACGTCGTCCACGCCCGCTTCGGCAGCGATAGCGGCAGCGGTCAGCGGGTTGTCGCCGGTCACCATCACGGTACGGATGCCCATGCGGCGCAGTTCGGCGAAGCGCTCGCGGATGCCCGGCTTGACCACGTCCTTCAGGTGGATGGCGCCGAGCAGCTTGCCGTCGGCCACCACCAGCAGCGGCGTGCCGCCGCTCTGGGCGATGCGCTCGATCTCCTTGGCCAGGCTCTCGGGCATCTGCGCGCGGGCCAGGCCGACGAAGGCCAGCGCGGCGTCCACCGCGCCCTTGCGATAGACGTGGCCGTCGAAGTCGATGCCCGACAGGCGCGTCTCGGCGCTGAAGGCAATCGGCGTCACGCGGTTGCGGTCAGGCTCAGGCAGGATGATCTGCGCGCGCAGGAACTCGACGATGGACTTGCCCTCGGGCGTATCGTCGGCCAGCGAGGCGAGGAACGCACCTTCGGCCAGCTCCAGCGGCTGCACGCCGGGCGCGGTGTGCAGGGCGCTGCAGCGGCGGTTGCCGAAGGTGATGGTGCCGGTCTTGTCGAGCATCAGCACGTGCACGTCCCCCGCCGCTTCCACGGCGCGGCCGGACTTGGCGATGACGTTCAGGCGCACCAGGCGGTCCATGCCGGCGATGCCGATGGCCGAGAGCAGGCCGCCGATGGTGGTGGGGATCAGCGTCACCAGCAGCGCCACCAGAAACACCAGCGGCAGGTTGCCGCCGACGAACAGGGCGAACGGCTTCAGAGTGACGACCACCAGCAGGAAGATCAGCGTCAGGCCGATCAGCAGGATGTCCAGCGCCACTTCGTTGGGGGTCTTCTGGCGCTTGGCGCCTTCCACCAGGGCGATCATGCGGTCGAGGGTGGACTCGCCCGGGTTCGCGGTGATTTTCACCAGCAGCCAGTCGGAGACCAGCCGGGTGTTGCCGGTCACGGCCGAGCGATCGCCGCCGGACTCGCGGATCACCGGTGCGGATTCGCCGGTGATGGCGGCCTCGTTGACCGCCGCCACGCCTTCGATCACCTCGCCGTCGCCGGGGATCAGCTCACCGGACTCGACGCGCACCACATCGCCCTTGCGCAGGCTGCTGGCAGCGACCTTCTCGAAGTTGCCGCTGGCGGTCCGGCGCAGGGCCTGCAGGCCCTGGGTACCGGCCTTGAGGCTGTCCGCGCGGGCCTTGCCGCGACCCTCGGCGAGGGCTTCGGCAAAGTTGGCGAAGAGCACGGTGAACCACAGCCACACGGCGATCTGCACGGCGACGAAAGTGGGCACCGCGTCGCCGCCGACGGCGCAGAGCACGGTGGTCAGCACGGCGGTCAGAGCCACCACCAGCATCACCGGCGAGCGTTGCAGCTGGCGCGGGTCGAGTTTGACGAAGGCTTGCACCAGCGCTGGCTTCCACAGGGCGGACAGCGCGGTGGTCGGGCGTTTTTCGACGGCCTTGTTCAGGGTCAGTTCCTGGGTTTTAGCGTTCATTGCAGGTTCCTCAGAAACCGAGCGTCAGGTGATCGGCCACCGGGCCCAGCACCAGCGTCGGCAGGAAGTTCAGGCCGCCCACCAGCAGGATGGTGGCGGTCAGCAGGCTGACGAACAGCAGGCCGTGGGTCGGGAAGCTGTTGGGGCCGACCGGCGTGGTCTTCTTCGCCGCCAGGCTGCCGGCAATCGCCAGCACCGGGAGGATGTAGCCGAAGCGGCCGATCAGCATGGCCAGGGCGATCATCAGGTTGTGGAACGGGGTGTTGGCGCCGAATCCGCCGAAGGCCGAGCCGTTGTTCGCGGTGCCCGAGGTGTAGGCGTAGAGCAACTGGCTGAAGCCGTGGGCACCGGGGTTGCTCACCGCCGAAGCCGGGCCGGGCAGGCTGGCGGCGATGGCGCCGAGCACCAGCACGCCGACCGGCATCACCAGCAGGGTCGCTACCAGCAGGCGGACTTCACGGGCCTCGAGCTTCTTGCCCAGGTACTCCGGGGTGCGACCGACCATCAGCCCGGCGAGGAACACGGCAACGAGGACGAACAGCAGCATGCCGTAGAGGCCCGCGCCGACGCCGCCGAAGATCACTTCGCCGACCATCATGTTGAGCATCGCGACCATGCCCGACAGCGGGTTGAGGCTGTCATGCATGGCGTTCACCGAGCCGTTGGAAGCGGCCGTGGTGGTCACCGCCCAGAGCACGCTGGCGGCCGTGCCGAAGCGGCTTTCCTTGCCTTCCAGCGGGGCGACCTGCTCCACCGGCAGCGCACTGAGCGCCGGGTTGGGCTGGTACTCGGCCCATAGCGAAACGCCCAGGCCGAGGGCGAACAGCACCAGCATGCAGCCGAGGATGGCGCGGCTCTGGCGCAGGTCCTTCACGTAGTGGCCGAAGGTGAACACCAGCGCGGCCGGGATCAGGATGATCGAGACGACCTCGAACAGGTTGCTCCAGATGGTCGGGTTCTCGAACGGGTGCGCCGAGTTCACGCCGAAGAAGCCGCCGCCGTTGGTGCCCAGCTGCTTGATGGCGATCTGGCTGGCCGCCGGGCCCAGCGGGATCGACTGGTCGGCGCCCTGCACGGTCAGCGCGTGGGCATAGTCGAGGAAGGTCTGCGGCACGCCCTGCCAGACCAGCAGCAGCGCCAGCAGCAGGCACAGCGGGATCAGCCCGTAGAGGGTGGCACGGGTGAGGTCGACCCAGAAGTTGCCCAGGTTGTTCGTCGACTTGCGCGAGATGCCGCGCGCCAGCGCTACCAGCACGGCCAGGCCGACGGCGGCGCTGACGAAGTTCTGCACGGTCAGCCCGAGCATCTGGCTCAGGTAGCTGAGCGACGCTTCGCCGCTGTAGGCCTGCCAGTTGGTATTGGTGACGAAGCTCACCGCGGTGTTGAACGCCAGCGTCCACTCCAGGCCCGGCAGGTGCTGCGGGTTGAGCGGCAGCAGTCCCTGCAGCAGGAGGATGGCGAACAGCAGCACCAGGCCCACCAGGTTGAACGCCAGCAGTGCCAGGGTGTAGCGCTTCCAGTCCTGCTCGTCGTCGGGATGGATGCCGCAGGCGCGGTAGATGGCCCGCTCGATGGGCAGGAACACAGGGCTCAGGAAGGTGCGTTGCCCTTCCATCACCTTGTAGTAGAAGCGCCCGAGGAACGGTGCCGGCACCAGCACCAGCGCCAGGAATGCGACGATCAGCAACAGGTCATGACTGTTCATGACGTCTCCTAGGAACGGTCGGCGCGCAGCAGCGCCACCAGCAGGTAGATGAACAGTCCCGTGGCCAGGACCAGTGACACACCGTCGAGCACGCTCATGATTGCTTTCTCCTCACGCGGGCGACTCCATCGCTTGGGCGGCCGTTGCCGCCTGACGGAAATTTTCCGCAAGGAACGCGTAAAGGAGCGATTCCCGGTCGCGCCGGGCGGCATAAAGAAAACGTAAAAAACCGCTCTGCGGCGGCGTTCGAGAGGCTTTGTATCGAGACCGATACAGAGACGACACGCTGAGGACACCCGTCGCCCGCAGCCTCGCCGACCATGGCCCGCGCACGCGATGACGGGTTAGCATGCGCGTGTCGCATGCCCCTGGCGGCCCTTGGCCATCCTGCCCCACGTTTTTCCGCGACAGGTTTCTTCATGTACCCGACCACTTCCGACGACCCACGCCGCTGGACGACCCGCGCCCTGCTGGTGGATGACGACGAGCCGATCCGCGAGCTGCTCTGCGGTTATCTCGCCCGCTTCAACATCGAGGCCCACGGCGTTGCCGACGGCGTCGAGATGCGCCGCGCACTCGAGAACGAGAGCTTTGATGTGGTGGTGCTGGACCTGATGCTGCCCGGCGAAGACGGCCTGTCCCTGTGCCGTTTCCTGCGCGCCGAGTCGGACATTCCGATCCTCATGCTCACCGCGCGCTGCGAGCCGGCGGACCGCATCATCGGCCTGGAACTGGGCGCAGACGACTACATGGCCAAGCCCTTCGAGCCGCGCGAACTGGTCGCGCGCATCCAGACCATTCTGCGCCGCGTGCGCGGTACCAGCGTCTCCACCGAGGAAGGCAACCGCGGCGAACCGCGTGCCCAGGTACGCTTCGACCAGTGGCGCCTGGACAGCGTGCTGCGCCAGCTGCATGCCCCGGACGGCCTGGTGGTACCGCTGTCCAACGCCGAGTTCCGCCTGCTCTGGGTGTTCCTCGAACGCCCACGGCGGGTGCTCAACCGCGAACTGCTGCTGGACGCTGCACGTGGCCGCACCATCGAGGCCTTCGACCGCAGCATCGACCTGCTGGTCTCGCGGCTGCGGCAGAAGCTGGGTGACGATCCGCGCTCGCCCCGGCTGATCAAGACCGTGCGCGGCGAAGGCTACCTGTTCGATGTCCGCGATATCGCCTGAGTCCGCGCCCGAGCGCGTAAAGGCAAAACCCCTGGAGCGCGCCGACAGCCTGTTCGCCCGGCTGTTCGGGGTATTCCTGCTGGCCATCGTGGTCGCGCACCTGCTGGCCTTCGCCTGGTTCCACCACTACGGCCCGCGACACGAGCCACCGCCACCACCGCCTCCGGAACAGGGATTCGAGCGCGGCCCGCCGCCGCGAGGTTTCCCGAGCGGCCCCGAAGGCTTCCGTCCGCCACCGCCGCCGCCCGGCCCACGTCTGCCGTTCTGGAGCGTGCCGTTCGCCTTCCAGTTGCTGACCCTGATTCTCGCCGCCTATGTCGGCGCGCGCCTGCTGGCCCGCCCGGTACAACACATGGGCGATGCTGCACTGCGCCTCTCCGAGGACCTGGACAGCCCGCCGCTGCCGGAAACCGGCCCGCGTGAAGCGCGCCAGGCCGCCCACGCCTTCAACCGCATGCGCGAACGTATCCGCGAGCAGGTGCAGCAACGCAGCCGCATGCTGGTGGCGGTCTCCCATGACCTGCGCACCCCGCTGTCGCGACTGCGCCTGCGTGTCGAGGAAATCGACAACCCGCAGTTGCGCACGCGCATCGGCCAGGACCTGGCCGAGATGATCGGCATGCTCGACTCCACCCTGCATTACCTGCAACAGGAGCGCGCCACCGAGCCGCTGCAGTGGTTCGACGTGAAGGCGCTGGCCGACTCCCTCGCCGAAGACGCCTGCGAACGCGGCGCTGATGTGGGCGTGGAGGGTTACTGCGCACCGCTCAAGGTACAACCCATGGCGCTGCGCTCGTGCCTGAACAACCTGCTGGACAACGCCCTGCGCTATGCCGGCGATGTCAGCATCGAGCTGCGCGACGGCACCCGCGAGGTGGAGATACGCGTCCGCGACCATGGCCCCGGCATTCCTGCCGAGCTGCGCGAGCAGGTGTTCGAGCCTTTCTTCCGCCTGGAGGGATCGCGCAACCGCAACTCCGGCGGTGTCGGTCTCGGCCTTGCCATCGCCCGCGATGCCGCGCGGCGCCAGGGCGGCGATCTGTATTTCGAGGAAACCCCCGGCGGCGGTGCCACGGCCGTGCTGCGCCTGCCCAGAAGCACAACGGCGTAACGCCGTTGTAGCCGCCAGCAAACAAAGCGCACAAACCCGCGACACAGGCAGACCCGAGGCTGTCATCACCGGAGAACCCTCCGGTTCGGCAACCATGGAGACTCTCCTATGATCAGCGGCGTGAGCAGCAGCTATGCGAGCTACTACACCAGCTCGCTCGCCCGGACCCAGACCGCCAGCAGCACTACCGCCACGCAGAGCGGCAACACTGGCGGTTCCCAGGGCGCGGCAAAATTCCAGCAAGACCTGTTCAAGTCCATCGACAGCGATGGCGATGGCAGCATCAGCAAGGACGAACTGACCAGCGCGCTGTCCTCCAGCGACGACTCGGACAGCAGCGATATCGACATCGATGCGCTGCTCAGCGAACTGGACAGCGATGGCAGCGGCGGCATCTCCCAGGACGAACTGTCGGCAGCCATGCCGCCTCCCCCGCCGCCTGGGGGCATGGGTGGAATGGGCGGTGCGGGCGATTCCGCCGAAAACCTGATCAGCGCCCTGGACAGCGACGGCGACGGCAGCATCAGCAGCGACGAACTCTCCGCCCTGGGCAGCAGCGACGACAGCGAGCGCCTGAGCGAACTGTTCAGCCAGCTCGACGCCGATGGCAGCGGCTCCATCAGCAGCGACGAGCTTTCCAGCGCACTACAGGCCCAGCGCAGCGACGGCCCGCCGCCGCCCCCGCCGCCGTCTGCTTCCAGCGGCTCGTCCGGCGACGCCTCCAGCAGCACCTCGGACAGCGCGACGAGCACCGCCTCCAGCACCTCCTCGACCAGCGCCAACACCGGCGCCGCGTACCAGAAGCTGGTCGCCAACCTGCTCAAGCAGTACCAGAGCAGCGAAGTGACCGCTCTCCAGGCGACCAGTGGCAGCCTGGTCAACATCGCCGCCTGATCCGCACGCGATACCCCTCCGCCGGAGCGCCCCCCGCCCCGGCGGCTTCCCCGCACTGTTCCCCATTGCCAGCCTCCCGCCACTGACCTAGTCTTGGCCTCTTCAAATTCATCCGATGATTGGATGTTTCCATGCCAAGCCCTATTCAGAAACGCTCGCTGGTGGACATCGCCCTCGAGCAGATCCGCCTGCGTATCGACGACGGCACCTGGCCGCTGGGCCAACGCCTGCCGCCGGAGCCCGAGCTGGCCGAGTCCCTCGGTATCAGCCGCAATACCGTGCGCGAAGCCGTGCGCGTGCTCACCTTCTCCGGTGTGCTGGAAGTACGCCAGGGTGACGGCACCTACGTACGCGCCTGCGCCGACCCGCTGGACACCATGCTGGTGCTGGCCCGCAGCTCGGTGGAACAGGCGCTCGAAGCGCGCGGCATCATCGAGGTGGAAGCCAGCCGGCTGGCCACCGAGCGGCGCACCGAGGCCGACCTGGCCGCCCTGCACGAGGCGCTGGAGGTCTCCGCCGTCCACCACGGCGGCGCGCTGGACGACTACATCGCCCACGACCTGGCCTTCCACCAGCGCGTGGTGGACAGCGCCCACAACCCGGTGCTCAGCGAGCTGTACCGCTACTTCTCCCAGGTGATCCGCGCCGGCCTGGAGCGCACCATCGGAGACCCCAGCCGGCCGCAACCCAGCTTCGAACTGCACCGCGAGCTGGTGGAGGCCATCGCCCGCGGTGACGCCGATGCGGCCGCAAAAGCGAACCGCGCGCTGCTGATCTGACTCCCAGCTCCTTCTACGAACGCTTTCTGCCTTGCTGCCCTGGAATGCCCACCATGTCCTTGCCCAATGACCCGAAAGACACCGAACACCAGGTGTCCTGCCCGCCCGAAGAACTGCTGATCGACGCGGAAGACGACAGCGCCGCGAACGCCAAGCCGCGCCCACCACGCACCTGGCTGTTGCTGCTCGGCCTGGTGCTGGTGGCAATGAACCTGCGGCCGGCGCTTTCCAGCCTGTCGCCGCTGCTCAACACGGTGCGCGACGGCACTGGGCTGTCAGCGGCCGCCGCGGGCCTGCTGACGACCCTGCCGGTGCTCTGCCTGGGACTGTTCGCCCCCCTGGCACCGATGCTCGCTCGGCGCCTGGGCGCTGAGCGCACCGTGCTGCTGATTCTCTTCACCCTGGCCGGCGGCATCGTGCTACGCAGCCTGTTCCCGGTGGCCGGACTGTTCCTCGGCAGCCTGGTGGCCGGCGCCAGCATCGGCGTCATCGGCGTACTGCTGCCAGGTATCGTCAAGCGCGACTTCCCGCACATCGCCGGGACCATGACCGGCGTCTACACCATGGCCCTGTGCCTGGGCGCTGCCACCGCTGCGGGCGCCACCGTACCGCTTGCCAGGCTGATGGATAACAACTGGCAGATAGCACTGGCGTTCTGGGCGATTCCGGCCGTGGTCGCCGCGGCGATCTGGCTGCCGCAGACCCGCCAGAACCATCACGCCCATCGCACGGTGTACACGGTGAAGGGCCTGTGGCGTGACCCACTGGCCTGGCAGGTGACGCTGTACATGGGCCTGCAGTCGTCGCTGGCCTACATCGTCTTCGGCTGGGTGCCGTCGATCCTGATCGACCGCGGCCTGAGCGCGGTGGAGGCCGGGCTGGTGCTCTCCGGCTCGGTGATGGTGCAGCTGTTCAGCGCCCTGGCCGCCCCCTGGCTGGCGACCCGCGGCAAGGACCAGCGCATCGCCGTGGTGATCGTCATGGGCCTGACCCTGGCCGGCCTGCTCGGCCTGCTGCTCGCTCCACTCTCGGGCATCTGGGGCTGGGCCGTGGTGCTCGGCCTCGGACAGGGCGGCACCTTCAGCATCGCACTGGCGCTGATCGTGCTGCGCGCGCCGGACTCCCACGTCGCCTCCAACCTGTCCGGCATGGCCCAGGGCGTGGGCTACACCCTGGCGGCCTGCGGCCCCTTTTTGGTCGGCGTGGTGCACGACGCGACCGGCGGCTGGGCGGCGACCGGGGTGATCTTCGTGGTGGTGACGCTAGCGGCCATTGCGTTCGGCCTGGGCGCCGGTCGCGACAAGCTGGTGCAGGTGAAGAGCGAGCACATTTGAGCTCGCCTTGCGGCGAAGCGCTTGGGCAGGAGCGAGCCTGCTCGCGAACAGCGCCGCATCGAAACGACGAAGCCAGTTTTTGCGCCCTCTCCCTTCAGGGAGAGGGGACGTCCCACGCGGACGTCTCACACCACCGGCGGCGGCGGTGGCCGGTGCGAGCTATCGACCCACGCGCTGATCAGGTTGTAGACCACCGCCAGCAGCACCGGCCCGAGGAACAGGCCGATGAAGCCGAAGCTGAGCAGCCCGCCGAGCACGCCCAGCAGCACCACCACCAGCGGCAGGTTGCCGCCACGGCTGATCAGGTAGGGTTTGAGGATGTTGTCCACGCCACTGATCACGAAGAAGCCCCAGATGGCCATGAACACCGCGTAACCGTAGCTCTCCTGGTAGAACAGCCAGAGCACCGCCGGCCCCCAGATCAGCGGCGGCACCATCAGCAGGCTGCAGACGAAGGTCAGCAGCCCCAGCACCAGCGGGCCCGGCACGCCGGCAATGAGGAAGCCGATAGTCGCCAGCACCCCTTGCGCGGCGGCCGTCCCGATCACGCCATTGACCACCCGTTGCACGGTCCCGGCGATGATGTCCATGTACTGCTGTGCGGTATCGCCGATGAGGCGCTGCAGCATCCCGTGGGCAAACGCCTGCAGGCGCAGACCATCGCGATAGAAGAAGAAGATCAACACCAGGCTGAGCACGAGCTCGAAGATACCGGCGCCCAGTTTGGCGCTGCGCGCCAGCATCCAGTTGCCTACCTCACCCATGTATGGCTTGAGTGCGGAGAACATCGCGACGCCCTGCTGGTCGGCCTGGTACCACCAGCCGATCAGGCGATCACCGATCAGCGGCACTCGAGCCATCCATTCCGGCGGCGGCGGCAAGCCCGAGACCTGCAGGTTCTTCACCAGCTCCACGCCTTCGCGCACCCGGTCCACCAGCCCGAAGCCCAGCCACACCAACGGCAACGCCACCAGCACGATCCAGCAGACTGTCAGCACGCCGGCCGCCGCCGCTTGACGGCCGCCCAGCAACTGGGTGAGCAGGCGCATCAGCGGCCAACTGGCGAAGGCCAGCACGGCCGCCCAGACCAACGCCGACCAGAAGGGCAGCAACACCCAGATGCTGGCCGCGAGCAGCCCAAGCAACAGCAGGCGCAGCAACAGGCGATCATTGTCGAACATTGGAAACCCCGGTTGGCTCGAAAGCCCCAGTGTAGGGCGTTTCGACCTTCAGCGTCGGAGAATCAACGTAGGGAAATCAGCGCAACCAGGTCAGATGCAGCCCATCGCTGTCATCCTTGCCCTGCTCCAGGCGAGCGTCGCGCACGCCCTGGGCGGTGAGTGCCGAGCGCCAGTCTCCCGCATGCTTGCCGGCCAACTCCACACGCACGCCAGTGTCCAGACGCAGGGTGCGCACCAGCAGGTCCAGCCAGGCGCCGCCCGGCTCCTGCGGTACGTGGCTCAGGGTCAGCTCGCCGTTGGCCTTGAGCAGACGCATCAGGGTCGCGGCGCTGGGCAGCAGCTCGCCGAGGACGGCGCCGCTGTCCAGCTGTTCGGCGTGCAGGTAGGCGCGGCGGTTGCCACGGGTGATGGTGTAGACCGCCAGCAGGCTGTTCTCGTGGGGCGCAGCGAGGCGCACCAGCAGGTAGGCCTGCTGCTCGTCCGGACCGAACAGCTTGGCGTTGCCGAACACCGAGTTGGCCAGCAGGTTGCTGGAGCCGCAATCACGGCTCTCGCACCAGAACAGCGGGGTGGCGTCGGCCTTGAGCAGTTCCTTGCGTGCCGCGGCGAAGGCGCTCTGGCTGGAGTCCTCGTCAGGCAGCCGATAGGTCACGGCGGTCAGGTCGCCGATAGCGCGCACCTCCCCTTCCATGCGCAGCCGCCCACTGATGCGGCTGATCGAGCCTTGCGGGTAGATGCGTTCCTGGCTGGGGGCCTGGTTGAAGTCGACGATCTCCGAACGCGGGAAGCGCGGGAGTATCTCCAGGTCGTGGCTGCCGGGCAGATCGGCAGCGCCGGCAAGGCTGGCGAAGCCGAGCAGGCCGCCGGCGATCAGCGTGCGAAGCAGCCGTGACATCCGGTGCGCGTCGGTCCTGACGAAGTGAGGGTTTTCCGGCCCCTGGCGCGCGGCGGTCTGGATGTCGAGCATGCACAATCTCCCTGAAGCGATCCGTGCAGCGTCGCGGCAGGCCCCGCTTTAGTCAAGCCGCAGGGCGCTACCGGGTGTTTCCCCAAGAGCCTGTTCACGATCTGCTGCGCGTCGGCATAACGGCGTCGTAACAGTCTCGGAATGCTCATCTACAGCTCGTAAACTCCGCTTCCTCGGCTGTTTTCTCCTTGTTCTGCTCTAGCTCGCGAGATCGTGAACAGGCTCTCCGGCCAGCAGGAAGGGTCGGAAGATCGCCGCGACGGCTTCGGCGCCCGCCTCATCATCCAGGTGCAGGTGGTGCTGGCCCGGCAGTTCATGGACCTCGAAGGGCCTGTCCTTGAGCAGTTCGCGGGTGGCCGGCTCGACCATCATCAACCCCTGCTGCGCCAGCACCAGGCTGGTCGGGCATTGCACGGACTGGACAAACTGTCGCGCATGGGCGCGGGTCAGGCGCAGCGGCGACGGCAGGGTCAGGCGCGCATCGGTGCGCCAGGTGTAGCCGCCGGGCACCGGGACCAGACCACGGGAAGCCAGCAGTTCCGCCGCTTCGCGGCTCACCGCGCCGACGCCTTTCATGCGCGCCTCCACGGCACGGTCGATGGCTTCGTAGACCGGTTTGCGCTTGTTCGGCAGGGCCAATTGAGCGCGCAGCGCCTCGCCGAGCTTCTGCGGCGAGGTGTCCGCTTCGCCGGTGTAGGGCACCAGGCCGTCGATCAGCGCCAGGCGCTCGATGCGCTCGGGCATGGAACCGGCCAGCAGCACCGAGACGATGGCGCCCATGGAATGCCCGAGCAGGGAGAAACGCTCCCAGCCCATCTGGTCGGCCACCATCAGCACGTCCAGCGCGTAATCCCACAACAGGTAGCTGGCGCCCGGCGCACGGTGGCCCGAGTGGCCGTGGCCGGCAAAGTCCAGGGCGAGGATGCGCACGCCCTCGAGCCTGGGCGACAGGCGGGCGAAGCTCATGGCGTTGTCCAGCCAGCCGTGCAGGGCGATCACCGGACGGCCGTCTTCCGGGCCGAAGAGGTGCGCGGCCAGCTCGATGTGCGGCAGGTTAAGGCGGATTTCCTGGACGTGGGCGGTCATGGCGATTCCTTAGGCGTTGGCGCGTTGTTGCCAGCGGGCAAAGACGGTCTTGAGCAGCGCGGCGGTGTCCTGCGGGCGCTCCAGCGGGAACATGTGGCCGCCCGGCAGCGACAGGCTCTCGCCCATGGGGATGCGGCCGATCAGGCGGGCATGGTGCGGCAGCACCACGCGGCTGTGGCGGCCGCGCACCATGGTCAGCGGCACGGCCAGTTGCCTGGCGCGGCCCGGCGCGGTGTGTGGCACGTTGCGGTAGATGGAGATTTCGGTGGCCGGGTCGAATTTCAGCCGCAGGCCGCGCGCATCGGACGGCGCCAGCCCATGGCGCACATAGGCTTCCAGACAGTCGCGGTCGAAGCGCTTGAACAGCGGCTTGCCGGCGAAGTATGCCAGCGCCTCGGCAACGTCATCGAAGTCCTCGCGGCGACCGAGGGTTCGGCCGGCGGGCGTCAGCCGGTCGATGAAACCGAAGCGCTTGGCGATGCGGATCACCAGTTGGTCGGCCAGCGTCAGCAGCGGCGAATCGAGCATCACCACGCCGCGGTACAGCTCGGGTTTGCGCAGCGCCGCGTGGTAGTGCAGCACGCCACCGAGGGAATGGCCGACGCCCCACACAGGCTCGTCCAGCGCCTCGAGGTGATGCAGCAGCTCTTCCACCAGGTTTTCCCAGTTGGCGTTCACCGGGAAGCGCGGGTCATGGCCGTGCATGTCCAGCCGATGGACCCGGTAATCCGGCTCCAGGGCATCGAACAACTTGCCGTAGGTCCCCGAAGGGAAGCCGTTGGCGTGGGCGAAGAAAACCGCTTGCGACATGCTGGGTGAACTCAGGGGAATGACAGCCTGAATTTTCCGACAGCATCACCGGAGCAGCAATGACCCGCTCTCCCGCGAATGACGGCACTACGGCCAAAGTCCATGGCGCTCCGGCGGATTTGCCCTGATCCTCGCGCGTTTTTCCCTCACACCCAATGCGTCGCGTGGTTCACCACGCTGATCAGGATGCCGCCCGCCACCAGCAGGAACACCAGCCCGCAGGCGCCATCGATCGCCGGCACGGCGCGCAGCAGGCGCTGCTGCCACAGCGGACGGGTTAGGAGCACGCTGAGCAGGCTGAACCAGATGAAGCCGGTGCCGAACAGCATGACCGCCACCGCGACCTTGCCGGGCGCCGACATGTCCGCCGGGATGAGGCTGGTCAGCAGCGCGAGGAAGAACACCAGCGCCTTGGGATTGAACAGATTGGTCGCCAGTCCGCGCAGCCAGGGGCCAAGCGTCGAGTCCGGCAGCTCGCCGTCGATCCGCCCTGCCCCTCCCGGTTTGCGCAATGCGCGCAGGGCGCCGACGCCGAGCCAGGCAAGGTAAGCCGCCCCCACCAACTGCAGCGCGCTGAACAACAGCGGCGAGCGGCTGAGCAGCAATGTCACGCCCGTCAGCACCAGCGTGCCGTGAACCAGGATGCCGCAGGCCAGCCCGAGGGCGCTGAGCACGCCGGCGCGGCGCCCCTGGTGCAGCGAGGTGCGCACCACCAGCGCGACGTCCGGGCCGGGGCTGACCAGGGCGACCGCGAACACGGCGGTGAGCATGAGCAAGACGTGAACCTCCTGCATGGCGGGATTCTCCAGTGGGAAAGGAAACGGGATTGGGTGGTGGATCAGCGCTGGCGAAGTCGCGCGGGCGGCAATCCGTAGGTACGGCGGAACAGTCGGCTGAAGTGGGCCTGGTCATAGAAGCCCAGGCTCAGGGCGATCTCCGACAGCGGCTGGCCCTTGATCACCCGTGGCAGCGCGCGCTCCAGGCGCAGCTGGGTGAGCCACTGGTGCGGCGGCAATCCGCACTGGTGGCGGAAGCGGCGCAACACCTGCCAGGGGCTGAGGTCGCAGAACTCGGCAATCTCTTCCAGGGTGGGCGGGTTTTCCAGGCGCGACTCCAGCCACTCGCGGATGCGCGCCCAGGTCGGCGCATCGAAGCCCTGCCCCGGCTCGCGGATACGCAGGCTGGAGGCGCGCTCCAGCAACGCAGCCAGTGCCTGCCAGAGCTGGCCTTCCTGGGCCAGCCGCTCACCGCCGAGCATCAGCGCGTGAGCACGCTGCAGCTCGACCTGCAGCAGCGGATCGCGCAACTGCGCGGCGGTGAGACGCGGCGCGCCCTGGCGACCATCGCTGAAGGCGCGACAGGCGTCATCCAGCCAGTGCGGATCGATGGACAGCACGCGGATGCGATAGCCGTCCTCGCCCTCGCTGGAACCATCGTGGATGCTTTCGGGGCTCATCAGCAGGATGTCGCCATTCCCGGCCAGCGAGCGCTCACCGCGATGGGTGTAGCGCTGGCAGCCGTCCAGCATCAGCCCGACGTGGTAGTCGAGATGAAAATGCCGGGGAAAGGCGAAACGGCGGTACTCGGCGTCGATGAAACGGACGCCGGGCAAGCCGCTGCTGTGGTGTTCGATGCGTTCCATGGGCCTACTGTACCGGCGCGGAAACGGCGGGTCTTGGACAAAATTGCGAGGGTGCAGAAAATGGCGGAGCCGCAGGAGCGAGCTTGGTCGCTCCTACGAAAGCAAGAGCTTCTCACCCTGGCCCTGGCTGCCGGAGCAGGAATCGATGGGTATCGCTTCGCTCCACGCCATCCTACGGCGCAGCCGCAGGCTCAACGCTCCAGCGGCACCACCGCCATGGTCAGCCGCGAGATGCAGCTGGGCTTGCCGTCATCGCCCTGCAGACGGATTTCCCAGACGTGAGTGGAGCGGCCGATATGCACCGCCTTGGCCACGGCCGTCACCCGCCCGCTGCGCAGACCGCGCAGGTGGTTGGCGTTCACCTCCAGGCCGACGCAGTAGTACTTGCTGCTGTCCAGGCACAGGTAGCTGGCGGTGGAGCCGACGGTCTCCGCCAGCACCACCGAGGCACCGCCGTGCAGCAGGCCGTAGGGTTGGTGGGTGCGCGAATCCACCACCATGCTGGCGGTCAGCGAGTCGTCGTCGAACGCCTCGAAGCGGATGTCGAGCACTTCACCGATGGTGTTCTTCAGGTTGGCATTGAGCTTTTCCAGGTCGGGGGTGGTGCGCCAGGTCATTCGAAAGTCCTTCTGTCATTCATGCCATTGCACCGCCTCGCGGCGCTCCGCCCATTCATTGAAGCGCTTGCCGTAGGTCCCTTCCACCACGTTGCGCTTGATCTTCAGGGTCGGCGTGAGGAAGCCGTTGTCCACGGTCCAGACGTCCTTGACCAGCACCAGACCGGCCAGGCGCTCGTGCTTGTCCAGCGCTTCGTTCACCTCGCTCAACAGCTCCTGCAGGCTCTGCTCCAGCTGGCTGCGCGAGCCGTTGGCGGCTTCCTGGCGGCCGACCTCGGAGAGCACGCAGAGGCCCAGCGGCGC
Source organism: Pseudomonas sp. BB438 (assembly GCF_057180225.1). NCBI lineage: Bacteria > Pseudomonadati > Pseudomonadota > Gammaproteobacteria > Pseudomonadales > Pseudomonadaceae > Pseudomonas > Pseudomonas sp. BB438. The sequence goes on along the minus strand of NZ_CM170001.1, from coordinate 2,206,206 downwards.
GATCAGGCCGTCGCCGACCACGCAGATCTGTTCGATCCGCGAATGCACGGCCAGGCGGTTCTCGATGGGCGCGGGAGCCACATACTTGCCCTTGGCGGTCTTGAAGATTTCCTTGATGCGCCCGGTGAGGCGCAGGTGGCCGTCGGCGTCCTGCTCGCCCTTGTCGCCGGTGCGCAGGAAGCCGTCCTCGGTAATGGTCTCGGCGGTACGTTCCGGGTCCTTGAAGTAGCCCACCATGGTCGCGCCACTGCGTACCTGCACCTCGCCTTCGTCGCTGATGCGCACTTCCACGCCGGGGCTGTTGCGGCCGATCCAGCCGGCCCGCTGTTCGCCGGGGCGGCAGACATGGGAGTAGCCGCAGTTCTCGGTCATGCCATAGACCTCCAGGACGTTCAGGCCCAGCCGCTGGTACCAGTCCAGCAGCGCCTCGGGCACCGGCGCGGCGCCGCAGAGCGCATAGCGCACGGCATCCAGGCCGAGGCTGGCAAGCACCTTGCGCCCGACCAGGCGGCCGATGATCGGCAGGCGCAGCAGGCGGTCGAGCTTCTGCGCCGGCATCTGCGCGTAGACGCCCATCTGGAACTTGGTCCAGATGCGCGGCACGCCGAAGAACACCGTTGGACGCGCGCGGCGCATGTCGGCGACGAAGGTATCCAGGCTCTCGGCGAAGAAGATCGTCTGCCCGGCGTAGATCGACGCCATCTGAACGAACATGCGCTCGGCGACGTGGCACAGCGGCAGGTAGGACAACAGGCGGTCCTCCTCGCCGACGCCGAACAGGTCGATGGCATGGCTGGCGGCGAAGGCAAAGTTGCCGAAGGTGTGCATCACGCCCTTGGGCGTGCCGGTGGTGCCGGAGGTGTAGATGAGGGTCGCCAGGGTAGCGGCGTCCGGGCGCGGGTCGTCGGTAATCGGCGCCTGCTGCTGGAGATCGTCCCACTGCTGATCGAAGCGACCTGGCGGGTGCAGCGGCAGTGCGACCGTGGGCACGCCCCCGGGAATGCCGCTCTCCATGGCCGGCCAGTCATCCAGCTTGCCGATGAAGGCCACTCGCGCTTCGGAGTGGGTCATCACCTGGCGCACCGAATCGGCGGTGAGATTGGGGTACAGCGGCACCGAGACGTGGCCAGCCATCCAGATGGCGATATCGGCAACGATCCAGTGCGCGCAGTTCTTCGAAATGATCGCCACCCGGCTGCCTTCCGGCAGATCCAGGCCGCGTAGCCAAGCCGCGGCGCGGCGCGCCTGCTCCCCCACCTCGCCCCAGGTCAGGGTGCGCACGTCGCCGCCGCTCAGCGGCTGCACCAGGTAGCGTTTGTTCGGGTGGCTCTTCTCGCGCTGATAGAACAGGTCGAGTGGTAATCGGACTGCTTTAACCACGTGCCCCTCCTTTGTTCTTGTTGTCAGAGGTGTAGCTCAGGGATATAGCGATGGATCAACCAAGCACTTGCTTGGTTGACTATTCCACGCAGCGCAGCGGCAGACAAGGCTGGCCGTGTGAACTTTTGTAGGATTTAACCGAAGGATGGGCACCAGCCGCTCTGCAACGGGCTTCGCGTGGAAACATCCGGGCACGATTTACCGACACGGAAATGCAGAAGGCCCCTTCCGGGGCCTTCTCAGGTGGGGCGATCCGGCTCAGGAATGCCGCGGATGGTAGAGCGACACCAGCTCCATCAGCCCCGCCACCGGTACCTCGCCTTCCAGTTCCGCCAGGGTGGCGGTGCTGAACGGCACGGCATCGCTGCGGCTGCCATGCACCAGCAGCCCGGCCAGCGCCCCCACCAGCGGCTGGTGGGTGACCAGCAGCAGGTTCTGCTCGTTGCGGCCATCGAGGAAGCGCAGCACGTCCTTCGGGTCATCATCCGGAGTCAGCCAGGGCGCAGTGCCGACCGAGCCCTCGAATCCGAGCGCCTCACGGACCAGCTCAGCAGTTTCCTGGGCGCGCACATAGGGGCTGGCGAGGATGCCATCCAGCGGACGGCCGGCGAGTTGGGCGGCGCTTTTCAGCACCTCCTTGACGCCATGGGCCGTCAGCCGGCGCTCGGAGTCGCGGCGGGCCTGGGGCTCGGCTTCGCCATGGCGGAGCAGCCAGAGCTTCAAAGCTTGGGCTCTTCGTCGCGCGCGGGGTGCGGCGCCGGCGGTACGTCGTGCGGAGTCTCGCCTTCCGGTGCGCGAGCGGTCGGCCAATCGGCGAACGGGAACGGCTTTTCTTCGGTCTGGAAGGTGCCGAAGCGGCCAATCTGCGCGAAGTACTGGCTCAGGCTGTCGCCAAAGCCCATCAGGCTGCCGCTGGGCGCGCCGTAGATGATGCGGTAGATCAGCTGGATGATCACCACGGCGCCGAGAATCATCTCGGCGACGAACCAGACCAGCGCGAAGACCAGCATCCAGACGACGCGCAGGACCAGGGATTCCTTTTCCTGACGATCAGCGGACTGGCGTTCAACAGACATGGTGATACCTCCTCAGAAACCGGTGGTGGGAATGAAGTCGACATCGGTCTTCGGCTCGCCGCTCATCAGCGCCCCGATGACCTGCTCCAGGGTGCGGCCGCCAAACAGGATGGCGTTGAGGCCAGCCACCAGCGGCATGTAGACCTGCAGCTCGTCGGCCTTGGCCTTGAGCACCTTGAGGGTGTTCACGCCCTCGGCGGTCTCGCCCATGCGCGCCACAGCGTCTTCCAGGCTCAGGCCTTCGCCCAGGGCGAAGCCCACCTGATAGTTACGGCTCTTGGGTGACGAACAGGTGACGATCAGATCGCCCACGCCAGCCAGGCCGAGGAAGGTCATCGGGTTGGCGCCGAGCTGGACCGCGAAGCGGGTCATTTCCGCCAGGGCGCGGGTGATCAGCATGCCCTTGGTGTTCTCGCCCATGCCCAGCGCGGCGGCCATGCCGGCAATAATGGCGTAGACATTCTTCAAGGCCCCGCCCAGCTCGACGCCGAAGCGGTCGCCACTGGCGTAGACCCGGAAGGTGCGGCCGTGCAGGGCCTGCTGCACCTGGGCGCAGAGGTCCTCGTCCTCGCTGGCGACCACGGTGGCGGTCAGCTCGTGCTCGGCGATCTCGCGCGCCAGGTTCGGGCCGGAGATCACCGCGATGCGGGACTTCGGCGCGATCTCTTCGAGCACCTGGCTCATCAACTTGAAGCTCTGGGCCTCGATGCCCTTGGTCAGGCTGACCAGCATCTTGCCCGCCAGCTCCTCACTGCGGCCGTCAAGCACCTTGCGCAGGGCGCTGGAAGGCACCGCGACGAAGATCATCTCGCAGTCGGCGAGTGTGGCGGCGAGGTCCGTGGTCGGCTCCACGCCGTCGTGGATGCGCACGCCCTTGAGGTAGTTGGGGTTCTCGCGGCGGGTGCGGATCGCCTCGGCCTGCTCCTCGTCGCGCATCCACTGGCGAACACGCTGTCCGTTTTCTGCCAGCAGGTTGGCGAAGGCGGTGCCGAAACTGCCACCACCGAGGACGGCGATCGGTTGCTGCTGTGTCATGTCTGTTCCATTGGGGGCCGCCCTGGAGCGGCGATTGGGGCATTATAAGGCCGCATCGGCGAGCGACCAGTGCGGATCGCGGGACTGGCAATCAGCGCCGCCTCGTTTAACATCCGTCTGACAGGAAACGTCTGACTCAAGACGTCGCCCCAACCGAGAAGAACCGAGAACAAGGCCGTTCCGTGCATCGTCCCGTCCGCGTCCCTTTGCCGCTGTCCCTGCTTGCCGCGCTGCTGGCGGGCAAGGCCGTGGCGGGCGACCTGTTCGTGGACAGCCTCGACGTCCCCGACGTTCTGACCGCGACCCGGCTGAAACAGTCCCCCGCCGAAGTCCCCGGCAGCATGACGGTGCTCGACCGCGACCTGATCAAGGCCTCCGGCGCCCGCGACATTCCCGAGCTGATGCGTCTGGTGCCGGGCATGATGGTCGGCTACCTGTCGGGCAACCAGGCGACGGTGAACTACCACGGTACCAACGTCACCGAGGCGCGACGCCTGCAGGTGCTGGTGGACGGCCGCTCGGTGTACCGCCCGGGGCTGGCCACGGTGGACTGGAGCGACATCCCGGTGGCCATCGAGGACATCGACCGCATCGAGGTCTTCCGCGGCCCCAACGCGGTGAGCTACGGTGCCAACGCGCTAATGGGCGTGATCAACATCCTCACCCGCCACCCCGCGGACAGCCAGGGCACGCGGCTTAAATACACCACCGGGCAGAACGGCGTGCGCGACTGGTACGCCAGCCAGGGTATCCATGACCGCTCCGGCGACTATCGGCTATCGCTTTCAGGCCAGGAAGACGACGGCTTCGACCACGACCAGTTCGGCCGTGACTACCGCGACGGTCGTCGCCTGAGCCGCTTCAACCTGGTCGCCAGTCACAGCCTCGACCTGCGCAACAGCCTGGACTGGCAGTTGGCTGCCAAGGAAGGCAGCAACCAGCGGCCCTACGCCTACGAGCCGATCTTCGGCAACATCGCCGCCGGCGACGACAACTCCGACCTGACCGCCCGCGACTACGCCGGCTCGATGCGCTGGACCTTCGACATCAACCCCGAGCACAGCCTCTACGTGCAGGGTTACGCCGAACACTGGGAACGCCTGCAGGACTTCGACGCCTGCGAGGCACAGATCGCTTTCAGCCCGCAACTCGCGCAGCTCTGGTCGCTGGACCCGAAATACGTGCAGAGCTTCGCCGACTCGCTGCCGCGCATTCCCCGCGGTACGGTGCAGGAGCAGGCGCTGGCGCGGCAGGTCGTCCAGCAACTGGCAAGCGGCGCCTACCTGCCGGTGTGCGGGCAGGTGAACCAGAACATCCGCGAAACCCGCTACGACCTCGAAGTCCAGGACACCCTGAGCCTCGCCGACGGCGTGCGGCTGGTCAGCGGCATGAGCTATCGCCACGACCAGGCCACCTCGGAAACCTACTTCGACGGCACGGTGAACAACGACATCTGGCGCCTGTTCAGCCAACTGGAGTGGCACCTGACGCCGCACTGGCTGCTGCAGGGTGGCGCGATGGTGGAGGACGACCAACTCTCCGGCAGCTCGGTCAGCCCGCGCATCGCCCTCAACTACCTGATCACCCCGCACCACAGCCTGCGTGCGGTGTATTCCGAGGCGGTGCGCTCGCCGGACATGTACGAGAACGACGTGAACTGGAGCTACCGGGTGCGCAACCTCTCGGCACCGGTCTACGGCCAGTCCAGCGCGTACTACTTCGCCCGCGCGCACGGTCCTGGCGACCTCGACCAGGAGCGCATGCGCTCGCGGGAGATCGGCTACAACGGCCAGTTCGACGAACTCGGGCTCGCGCTCGACATCAAAGCCTACTACGACGAAATCCACGGGCTGATCAGCGATCCCTTGAAGGTCTCCGACTTCGAACCGACCAACGACAACGAAATCCGCTTCAGTGGCACCGAAACCCAGCTGGATTGGCGCCTGACGCGGCAGGACCGCGTGCGCCTGACCTATGCCTATGTCGACTACGAGGCCAGCAGCCGCTACGACCAGCGGCTCACCGCGCGCAACAGCGGCTCGGCCGGCTGGATGCGCGACTGGGGACGGGGTTGGTCCAGCTCGGTCTTCTACTACGGCGACGATGCGCTGAACGAGCACCGCTTCGAGCGCGTCGACCTGCGCGTGGCCAAGCGCATCCCCCTGGGCCGCGCGGCGCTGGAGCTCGCCGGTGTACTGCAGCAGCGCCTGGACGACGAACCGCTGACCTGGCCGGAAAACCGCTACGACAATCGCCACCTGCTCTATTTCAGCGCCGAGGTGGATTTCTAGCATGCCTGCCCGCTGCTCAAGGATGAGCCCCGGCCCTCTTCTCACCGCCCTGCTTCTCTGGCTGGCCTGCCTGTTCGCGCTGCCGGCCCAGGCTCGCGACATCCTGCTGGTGAGTACCGAGCAGAGCGCGGCGCTGCAGGACTTCGCCAACGCCCTGGCGCAGCGCCGCCCCGATGATCACGTGCGGTTGGAGTCCCCGGAGAACCTGCCGCCGGCCGCCAGTCTCGATGGCCAAACCCGCCTGCTGCTGCTCGGCAGCGGTGCGCTGAACTGGCGCCTGGCCAGTCACGATGCACCGCCGGCACTGACCCTTCTGGTCAGCCGCGTCGAAGCCCGGCAAGTGCTGGGGGAACGTGACCCGCCACACCTGAGCCTGCTGTGGAGCGATCCGCCACCCGCCCGCCAGCTGCAACTGGCCCTGCAGCTCAGGCCACGCCCGCAGCGCATCGGCGTGCTGCTCGGACCGACCAGCGAGTTCCTCCAGGAAGAGCTTACCCAGGCCGCTCGGCAACTGGGCGTGGAACTGGTCAGCGAACTGCAAACCCGCGCCGATGACACCCGCCCGCTACGAGAACTGCTCGGTCGCAGTGACCTGTTGCTCGGGATGGACGACAAACAGCTTTATAACGCGCAGACCATCAAGGGCATCCTCCTTAGCGCCTACGCCGAAAATCGGCCGCTGATCGGCCCCACTGCCGCCTTCGTCAAGGCCGGCAGCCTGGCCAGTACCTACAGCGACCAGAACGACTGGCTGGAGACCCTCGACACCCTGCTCGACGAGCCGGCGGAGCAATGGCCCCGCAGCCTCTATCCCGAACACTTCAAGGTGCAGAGCAACCGCCAGGTGGCGCGCTCGCTCGGCATCGACCTGCCAGTTGACGCGGAGCTCGCGCAACGCCTGGCCGAAGGAGAGAAACCATGAGTTCCCGCAAGAGCTGGAACATCCAGACGCGCATGCTGGCCATCAGCCTGGGCCCGGCGCTGCTGCTGACCGTGCTGCTGACCAGCTATTTCACGTATTCGCGTCTGCAGGACCTGCGCCTGGAATCCAATCACACCGGCCAACTGATCGCCAACCAGCTCGCCCCGGCGGCGGAGTACGGGGTGATCTCCGGCAACCTGCCGGTGCTGCAGAGCCTGCTGAGGGCGACACTGAGCACCGCCCATGTGCGCTTCATCGAAGTGCGCGATCGCGGCGACAATATCCTCGTCTATGTCGAGCACGCCGCCGATCCCGCGCAGGCGAGCACCAAGGTCGAAATCTTCCACGCGTCGATCCAGCGCGAGAACATCGCCCTCGACGGCAGCGACCTGGCCAGCTCCCACGACATGCTGCCCGCCGCTGCAGCGCCCAGCGGGGACTATCTCGGCCGCGTAGTGGTCGGCATGGCCAGCGATGCCTTCAGCGAACGGCAGCAGGAAATCCTGCTCAAGGCCAGCCTGCTCGCGCTCTTCGCGCTGATTCTCACCTTCCTGCTGGCACGCCGCCTCGCCCGCCGCCTGGCTGCCCCGATCCGAACCATGGGCCGCGCCGTTCAGGCGATCCAGACCGGCGACTACCACACAATCCTGCCTGTGCCGGATGACGGCGAAGTCGGCGACCTGGCCCGGCACATCAACAACCTGGCCCGCGGCCTGCAGCAGGCCAGCCTGGAGCAGGAACGCAGCATCGCCCAGTTGGTGGCGGCGCGGGAGGAAGCCGAAGAAGCCAACCGCGCCAAGTCCGACTTCCTGGCGATGATGAGCCACGAACTGCGCACCCCGATGAACGGCGTGCTGGGCATGCTGCAGCTGCTGGAAACCACCGAGCTGAACCAGGAGCAGGCCGAGTACAGCGCACTGGCCACCGAATCCACCGAACACCTGCTCAAGGTGATCAACGACATCCTCGACTTCTCTCGCGTCGAACGCGGCGCGCTGGAGCTGGAGCGCATCCCGTTCAACCTGCTGGAGCTGATCCAGAGCTCGATCCAGGTCTTCCAGCACAGTGCCCAGCAGCGCGGGCTGGAACTGGAAATGAATGTGCAGGACGGCCTGGACAACCTCGAGGTGCAGGGTGACCCGACACGCATCCGGCAGATCCTGGTCAACCTGCTGGGCAACGCCCTGAAATTCACCGAGGAAGGCGGCGTGCGCCTGGAGGCCACCTGGCAGGCGCTGGACGACGAAGTGCTGTGGCTCACCTGTTCGGTGCAGGACAGCGGCATCGGCATCTCCCGCGAGCGCCTGGAGCACATGTTCGAAGCCTTCCAGCAGGCCGACTCGTCCACCTCGCGGCGCTATGGCGGCACCGGGCTGGGGCTGTCCATCGCGCGCACCCTGGCCGAACGGATGGGCGGCACGCTGGGCGCGGTCAGCGAGGAAGGTTGCGGCTCAACCTTCACCCTGGAGATTCCCCTGCCCTTCCGGGAGCGTCAGAGCACCGCAGAGGAGGGTTTGACGGGCGCCGATGCGCTTGCCACTGGTCAGTCCGTGCTGCTGGTGGAGGACAACCCGGTGAATCAAACGGTCATAGAAGCTATGTTGCGCAGCCTGGGTTATCACGTCACGCTGGTGGGTGACGGTGCGCAGGCAGTCCGCACCTCGGAGCGCAGTGAGTTCGCGGCGATCCTCATGGACTGCCGCCTGCCGGTGCTCAACGGCTACGAAGCCACGCGGCAGATCCGGGCGAAACCGGGCGGCGACCAGGTACCGATCATCGCCCTGACCGCCAACGCGCTGCAGGGCGACCGCGAGGCATGCCTGGAGGCGGGAATGAACGACTACCTCGCCAAGCCGTTCAAACGCATGGAGCTGCAGCGGATTCTGCAGCGCTGGGTTGCTCCAGGTCGTTGATCGACGGAGCGCTTGCCCGCAAACTGCGGACCGGCCCGGGCCTGCGTCCCGAGGGGAAACCTGGCATCGGCGAAAAGTGAACAAGCGTTCGCCGATTGCTGTGACTTTCACTTAAAGGCAATAGTCTATGACTAGGCTGCCGCATGACACCGTGACAAGAACAACGGAACGCGGCGCCGCAGGCACAAGCCAAACAACGCCTGCTATCCAGGATTTTTGAGGAGCTCGCATGACCAAACAAAACGCCTTCACCCGAGAAGACCTGCTGCGCTGCAGCCGCGGCGAGCTCTTCGGCCCGGGTAATGCGCAACTGCCCGCCCCGAACATGCTGATGATCGACCGCATCACCCACATCAGTGATGTCGGCGGCAAGTATGGCAAGGGCGAACTGGTCGCCGAGCTGGATATCAACCCGGACCTGTGGTTCTTCGCCTGCCACTTCGAGGGCGACCCCGTCATGCCGGGCTGCCTGGGCCTCGACGCCATGTGGCAGCTGGTAGGCTTCCACCTCGGCTGGCAGGGTAACCCCGGCCGTGGCCGCGCCCTGGGTTCGGGCGAAGTGAAGTTCTTCGGCCAGGTCCTGCCGACCGCCAAGAAAGTCACCTACAACATTCACATCAAGCGTACGATCAATCGTTCGCTGATCCTGGCCATCGCCGACGGCACCGTCAGCGTCGATGGCCGCGAAATCTACAGCGCCGAAGGCCTCCGCGTCGGCCTGTTCACTTCCACTGACAGCTTCTAAGGGTATCCGCATGCGTCGCGTCGTGATCACCGGTCTGGGCATCGTTTCCTGCCTGGGCAATGACAAAGACACCGTCTCCGCCAACCTGCGTGCTGGCCGTGCTGGCATCCGCCACAACCCCAGCTATGCCGAGATGGGCCTGCGCAGCCACGTGTCCGGTTCAGTCAACCTGAACCTGGAAGAGCTGATCGACCGCAAGGTCTTCCGCTTCATGGGCGACGCCGCCGCTTATGCCTACCTGGCAATGGAACAGGCGATCAAGGATTCCGGCCTCACTCCCGAGCAGATCTCCAACCCGCGCACCGGCCTGATTGCCGGCTCCGGCGGCGCTTCCACCCTGAACCAGATGGAAGCCATCGACACCCTGCGCGAGAAGGGCGTCAAGCGCATCGGCCCATACCGCGTCACCCGTACCATGGGCAGCACCGTCTCCGCCTGCCTCGCCACTCCCTTCCAGATCAAGGGCGTTAACTACTCCATCTCGTCGGCTTGCGCCACCAGTGCGCACTGCATCGGCCAGGCCATGGAGCAAATCCAGCTGGGCAAACAGGACGTCGTCTTCGCTGGCGGCGGTGAGGAAGAACACTGGAGCCAGAGCTGCCTGTTCGACGCCATGGGCGCCCTCTCCACCCAGTACAACGACACCCCGGAAAAGGCCTCCCGCGCCTACGACGCCAAGCGTGACGGTTTCGTCATCGCCGGCGGCGGCGGCATGGTCGTTGTTGAAGAGCTGGAACACGCCCTCAAGCGCGGCGCCAAGATCTACGCCGAAATCGTTGGCTATGGCGCAACCTCCGATGGCTACGACATGGTCGCCCCGAGCGGCGAAGGCGCCATCCGTTGCATGCAGCAGGCCCTGTCGACCGTCGACACCCCGATCGACTACCTGAACACCCATGGCACCTCCACCCCGGTCGGCGACGTCGCTGAAATCCGTGGCGTACGTGAAGTGTTCGGCAGCAACGCCCCGGTCATCAGCTCCACCAAGAGCCTGTCCGGCCACTCCCTGGGCGCCGCTGGCGTTCACGAGGCGATCTACTGCCTGCTGATGATGGAAGGCAACTTCATCGCTGCCTCCGCGAACATCGACGAACTGGACCCGGAAGTCGCTGACCTGCCGATCCTGCGCGAGGCCCGCGAGAACGCAAAGATCGACACCGTCATGAGCAACAGCTTCGGCTTCGGTGGCACCAACGCCACCCTAGTCCTGAAACGCCACAACGGCTGATCGGTGATCCAAACAGGAAAGGCGCCCCAAGGCGCCTTTTTTGTTGTCTGCGATTCCGCCCTACCCTCGCGCTGCCGATCCCATCAGGATGGGCAGACTGGATAGCAGAGAGCATGCAGATGGACTTGTTCATCAGACAGGCCAACAGCGACGACGCCGAGGCCATCAGCCAGGTGATCGTAGCGGCCGTCAGGGAGAGCAACGGCAAGGACTACCCGGCGAGCATCATCGAATCGGTGGCCGCGAACTTTATGCCTGAGCGAGTAATCGAGCTTCTGGAGCAACGCCTGGTTTTCGTTGCCCTGCTGGACGACAAGATCGTTGGCACAGGCGCCCTGGATGGCAATGCCGTGCGCAGCCTCTTCGTCGCGCCTCAGCAGCAGCGCAAGGGCATCGGCCTGGCCTTGATGGGGGGATCGAGCGTGCCGCCCTGGATCGCGGCGTAGAGGCCCTGCTGACCCCCCTCACCCCTCACCGCCAGAAGTTTCTACGTCCGTCTGGGCTTTCGCGTAGTGCGCGAACAACTCCACGGCGAAGAATGCACCCTCATCATGGCCAAGCCCCCCCTTTTTAGGAGCGAGCGCGCTCGCGAACCGCACCCTTCACGGCCCCCGGCTAACGCCTGAACCACTCTCTATGCCGAAGGGTCCCCTGTCCCTTTAGGGAGCGGGCGCACCGCACTGTGGTATCTCGTTGCACAGCGAGCAGCTTTTCCCGCCCCATAAAACAAAACCCCCGACCAGCATTCGCTGATCAGGGGCTCTGGAATTAGAAGCTTGACGATGACCTACTCTCACATGGAGAAACTCCACACTACCATCGGCGATGCATCGTTTCACTACTGAGTTCGGGATGGGATCAGGTGGTTCCAATGCTCTATGGTCGTCAAGCAATTCGGCGGGATGCTCGCCTTGGCGCTCATCCGAATTCGGGTTGCTTACACTAATAGGCAAAGCCCCAGACAGCGAAGCTGACTGGGGCTTTGGGATAGGAGCTTGACGATGACCTACTCTCACATGGAGAAACTCCACACTACCATCGGCGATGCGTCGTTTCACTACTGAGTTCGGGATGGGATCAGGTGGTTCCAACGCTCTATGGTCGTCAAGCAATTCTTTCGGATGCTCGTGGCAGGTGCACACGCTCATCCAGATTCAGGTATGTGACAGGTAACTTGCGGTTCACACGAACTTTCGGTTCGTTACGTCTTCACCGTACAACACGCAAATTGTTTGGGTGTTATATGGTCAAGCCTCACGGGCAATTAGTATCGGTTAGCTCAACGCCTCACAGCGCTTACACACCCGACCTATCAACGTCGTAGTCTTCGACGGCCCTTCAGGGGAATCAAGTTCCCAGTGAGATCTCATCTTGAGGCTAGTTTCCCGCTTAGATGCTTTCAGCGGTTATCTATTCCGAACATAGCTACCCGGCAATGCCACTGGCGTGACAACCGGAACACCAGAGGTTCGTCCACTCCGGTCCTCTCGTACTAGGAGCAGCCCCTCTCAAATCTCAAACGTCCACGGCAGATAGGGACCGAACTGTCTCACGACGTTCTAAACCCAGCTCGCGTACCACTTTAAATGGCGAACAGCCATACCCTTGGGACCGGCTTCAGCCCCAGGATGTGATGAGCCGACATCGAGGTGCCAAACACCGCCGTCGATATGAACTCTTGGGCGGTATCAGCCTGTTATCCCCGGAGTACCTTTTATCCGTTGAGCGATGGCCCTTCCATACAGAACCACCGGATCACTAAGACCTACTTTCGTACCTGCTCGACGTGTCTGTCTCGCAGTCAAGCGCGCTTTTGCCTTTATACTCTACGACCGATTTCCGACCGGTCTGAGCGCACCTTCGTACTCCTCCGTTACTCTTTAGGAGGAGACCGCCCCAGTCAAACTGCCCACCATACACTGTCCTCGATCCGGATAACGGACCAGAGTTAGAACCTCAAGCATGCCAGGGTGGTATTTCAAGGATGGCTCCACGCAGACTGGCGTCCACGCTTCAAAGCCTCCCACCTATCCTACACAAGCAGGCTCAAAGTCCAGTGCAAAGCTACAGTAAAGGTTCACGGGGTCTTTCCGTCTAGCCGCGGATACACTGCATCTTCACAGCGATTTCAATTTCACTGAGTCTCGGGTGGAGACAGCGCCGCCATCGTTACGCCATTCGTGCAGGTCGGAACTTACCCGACAAGGAATTTCGCTACCTTAGGACCGTTATAGTTACGGCCGCCGTTTACCGGGGCTTCGATCAAGAGCTTCGCTTTCGCTAACCCCATCAATTAACCTTCCGGCACCGGGCAGGCGTCACACCCTATACGTCCACTTTCGTGTTTGCAGAGTGCTGTGTTTTTAATAAACAGTCGCAGCGGCCTGGTATCTTCGACCGGCATGGGCTTACGGAGTAAATCCTTAACCCTCGCCGGCGCACCTTCTCCCGAAGTTACGGTGCCATTTTGCCTAGTTCCTTCACCCGAGTTCTCTCAAGCGCCTTGGTATTCTCTACCCAACCACCTGTGTCGGTTTGGGGTACGGTTCCTAGTTACCTGAAGCTTAGAAGCTTTTCCTGGAAGCATGGCATCAACCACTTCATCATCTAAAAGATGACTCGTCATCAGCTCTCGGCATTAAGATCCCGGATTTACCTAAGATCTCTGCCTACCACCTTAAACTTGGACAACCAACGCCAAGCTGGCCTAGCCTTCTCCGTCCCTCCATCGCAGTAACTAGAAGTACAGGAATATTAACCTGTTTCCCATCGACTACGCTCTTCAGCCTCGCCTTAGGGACCGACTAACCCTGCGTCGATTAACGTTGCGCAGGAACCCTTGGTCTTTCGGCGTGGGAGTTTTTCACTCCCATTGTCGTTACTCATGTCAGCATTCGCACTTCTGATACCTCCAGCAAGCTTCTCAACTCACCTTCACAGGCTTACAGAACGCTCCTCTACCGCACATCTTGCGATGCACCCGTAGCTTCGGTGTATGGTTTGAGCCCCGTTACATCTTCCGCGCAGGCCGACTCGACTAGTGAGCTATTACGCTTTCTTTAAAGGGTGGCTGCTTCTAAGCCAACCTCCTAGCTGTCTAAGCCTTCCCACATCGTTTACCACTTAACCATAACTTTGGGACCTTAGCTGACGGTCTGGGTTGTTTCCCTTTTCACGACGGACGTTAGCACCCGCCGTGTGTCTCCCACGCTGACACTTCCAGGTATTCGGAGTTTGCATCGGTTTGGTAAGTCGGGATGACCCCCTAGCCGAAACAGTGCTCTACCCCCTGGAGTGATACGTGAGGCGCTACCTAAATAGCTTTCGAGGAGAACCAGCTATCTCCGAGCTTGATTAGCCTTTCACTCCGATCCACAAGTCATCCCCTACCTTTTCAACGGGAGTGGGTTCGGTCCTCCAGTCAGTGTTACCTAACCTTCAACCTGCTCATGGATAGATCGCCCGGTTTCGGGTCTATACCCAGCGACTAAAACGCCCTATTAAGACTCGCTTTCGCTACGCCTTCCCTATACGGTTAAGCTCGCCACTGAATATAAGTCGCTGACCCATTATACAAAAGGTACGCAGTCACCTAACAAGTAGGCTCCCACTGCTTGTACGCATACGGTTTCAGGTTCTATTTCACTCCCCTCTCCGGGGTTCTTTTCGCCTTTCCCTCACGGTACTGGTTCACTATCGGTCAGTCAGTAGTATTTAGCCTTGGAGGATGGTCCCCCCATATTCAGACAAAGTTTCTCGTGCTCCGTCCTACTCGATTTCACTTCAAAGAACCTTTCACATACGGGGCTATCACCCACTATGGCCGCACTTTCCAGAGCGTTCTGTTAGATTCAAAGAAGCTTAAGGGCTAATCCCCGTTCGCTCGCCACTACTAAGGGAATCTCGGTTGATTTCTTTTCCTCAGGGTACTTAGATGTTTCAGTTCCCCTGGTTCGCCTCTTACACCTATGTATTCAGTGCAAGATACCCGAGTTATCTCGGGTGGGTTTCCCCATTCAGAGATCTCCGGATCAAAGTCTGTTTGCCGACTCCCCGAAGCTTATCGCAGGCTACCACGTCTTTCATCGCCTCTGACTGCCAAGGCATCCACCGTATGCGCTTCTTCACTTGACCATATAACCCCAAGCAATCTGGTTATTGTCTCGAACGTGAAGACGACATTCGCCGAAAATTCGCGCTTGAACTCGCAAATTTTACCTTGACTTGAATAATCACCAGTGAAAGAGATTATTCAGTCTACTTCTATCACATACCCAAATTTTTAAAGAACAGTTCTGGCACAAAGACCAGACATCAATGTTCGTTCAACCTGAACATTCATGTCTGAGCTTTCGACGATTAATGGTGGAGCCAAGGAGGATCGAACTCCTGACCTCCTGCGTGCAAAGCAGGCGCTCTCCCAGCTGAGCTATGGCCCCATCGGATCAGCAGCACACCACAACAATTGGTGGGTCTGGGCAGATTCGAACTGCCGACCTCACCCTTATCAGGGGTGCGCTCTAACCAACTGAGCTACAGACCCAATCGTCTAACCAGTGAATCAAGCAATTCGTGTGGGAGCTTATGAAGAAGCTGAGATCTTCGATTAAGGAGGTGATCCAGCCGCAGGTTCCCCTACGGCTACCTTGTTACGACTTCACCCCAGTCATGAATCACTCCGTGGTAACCGTCCCCCTTGCGGTTAGACTAGCTACTTCTGGAGCAACCCACTCCCATGGTGTGACGGGCGGTGTGTACAAGGCCCGGGAACGTATTCACCGTGACATTCTGATTCACGATTACTAGCGATTCCGACTTCACGCAGTCGAGTTGCAGACTGCGATCCGGACTACGATCGGTTTTATGGGATTAGCTCCACCTCGCGGCTTGGCAACCCTCTGTACCGACCATTGTAGCACGTGTGTAGCCCTGGCCGTAAGGGCCATGATGACTTGACGTCATCCCCACCTTCCTCCGGTTTGTCACCGGCAGTCTCCTTAGAGTGCCCACCATAACGTGCTGGTAACTAAGGACAAGGGTTGCGCTCGTTACGGGACTTAACCCAACATCTCACGACACGAGCTGACGACAGCCATGCAGCACCTGTGTTCCGATTCCCGAAGGCACTCTCGCATCTCTGCAAGATTCCGGACATGTCAAGGCCAGGTAAGGTTCTTCGCGTTGCTTCGAATTAAACCACATGCTCCACCGCTTGTGCGGGCCCCCGTCAATTCATTTGAGTTTTAACCTTGCGGCCGTACTCCCCAGGCGGTCGACTTATCGCGTTAGCTGCGCCACTAAGATCTCAAGGATCCCAACGGCTAGTCGACATCGTTTACGGCGTGGACTACCAGGGTATCTAATCCTGTTTGCTCCCCACGCTTTCGCACCTCAGTGTCAGTATCAGTCCAGGTGGTCGCCTTCGCCACTGGTGTTCCTTCCTATATCTACGCATTTCACCGCTACACAGGAAATTCCACCACCCTCTACCGTACTCTAGTCAGGCAGTTATGGATGCAGTTCCCAGGTTGAGCCCGGGGATTTCACATCCATCTTACCAAACCACCTACGCGCGCTTTACGCCCAGTAATTCCGATTAACGCTTGCACCCTTCGTATTACCGCGGCTGCTGGCACGAAGTTAGCCGGTGCTTATTCTGTTGGTAACGTCAAAACAGCAAGGTATTAACTTACTGCCCTTCCTCCCAACTTAAAGTGCTTTACAATCCGAAGACCTTCTTCACACACGCGGCATGGCTGGATCAGGCTTTCGCCCATTGTCCAATATTCCCCACTGCTGCCTCCCGTAGGAGTCTGGACCGTGTCTCAGTTCCAGTGTGACTGATCATCCTCTCAGACCAGTTACGGATCGTCGCCTTGGTAGGCCTTTACCCCACCAACTAGCTAATCCGACCTAGGCTCATCTGATAGCGCAAGGCCCGAAGGTCCCCTGCTTTCTCCCGTAGGACGTATGCGGTATTAGCGTTCCTTTCGAAACGTTGTCCCCCACTACCAGGCAGATTCCTAGGCATTACTCACCCGTCCGCCGCTGAATCATGGAGCAAGCTCCACTCATCCGCTCGACTTGCATGTGTTAGGCCTGCCGCCAGCGTTCAATCTGAGCCATGATCAAACTCTTCAGTTCAATACTGCTTGGGTTTTGAGAAAACCCTAAACTTGGCTCAGCAATCGCATGCTCTATTTAAAGAGCTAAAACTCTCGAATTCACGAGTGTTACTTGCGTTGCTGATAATCAGTCGATCATCAGTCTTACATCACAAGCACCCACACGAATTGCTTGATTCAACTTGTTAAAGAGCAGTTGGTTAAGGCTTTCGTCTCAACCGAGGCGCGCATTCTACGCTAACCTCTCTTTCCGTCAAGCTTTATTTTTCGAAAATTTCTTTTCTACTCAATCGCTTGTGCCTCAGCGAAGGAAACCTTCTCATCAGCGGGAGGCGCATTCTACAGCGATCGAACTCACTGTCAAGCACCTCGGTGATCTTCTTTTCAGCGAGCCGCCGAAGCGACTAACGAAAGTGACAAGTGAATCACCTGCCTGACCACCACTCTCAACTTCAGATCTCTGTAAGCACTTGATTTTCAAGTTCTTTCAGCGCTTCATCGCTGGGAGTGGTGCGCATTATAGGGAGTTTAAATCGGCCGTCAACGATTTCTTGCAGAAAGATGACAAAGGAGCCCCTACTCCTACAGAGAGACAGCAGCGCCCGCCACTCATCCCACCAAGGACATCATCAGCAGCCTTCTTAGAGGGGCACACCAGCTAGAAAAAGAGCAGCCGCAGAATCCAATCATCAAGGACCACACTCCGGACTCACACCACCTGTGTCGGCAGCGACTTCAGAGCCTCCATCCACCGCGTGCCACGATATCTCCTAAGCCCCGCCTTGGCGGCCGCAACCGAATAATCCGCGCACCGAGACAATAGGTATCCGTACACCATCAAGCAGCAAATCGAACATCGGGTCATCCCTCAACACTTTCGACGCTACAGACGGCGCAAAATGGTTAAACGACATGGGATCGTCAGACCTAGCGAATGAACGTAAAACCTCTGCAGGAATAGAAACGCAAAAAGGCCAGCTCATTGTTGAACTGGCCTTGCAAGCGGAGGTCGAGACGGGGCACCTCTAACATTCTACCCCTTGCACCCCATGCGCTTATTTCATGGATTTACATGGATGCTAGTGGACACTAATGGATCGCCTATACCCTAGTAAATACGGGGCATACAGGCTAAATTAGTGTCCATCACGATCCACGAGCATCCACCGACAGCCAGGCGATTCGGTGGGGCAAAAGTGGGGCAAAATTCCAAGGCGACCGAATCGGGCAAGGGGTAGAAGGTGGCAAAACTGACGGCGAAGCAACTGGAAGCGCTCACCTCGGCCGACGACGGCAAGACACTGCGTGAAGACGGCGGGCTGGTCGCCAAGGTTCGCGCCGGGGTACGAGGCGTCACTGTCCTGTTTCGCTACGAGTTCAAACTGGACGGAGCCAAACGCGATCACCGCCTGGGTAGTTGGCCGAAGAGGTCGCTAGCGCAAATCCGAGCCGAGCGCGATGAGGTGAAAGCGACAGTCACCAAGGGGATTAATCCTACTGCCGCCCGCAAGGCAGCCAAGATCGAAGCCCAAGCCGCTATCGCGGCCACCATTGCTGAAGCCGAGCGCCAGGCGGCAGAGAACAAGACAGTCGCGGATCTCTTCGAAGAGTGGATGCACGACGGTGTATCCCGCCAGGACGGCAACGCCGAGTTGCGCCGCAGCTTCACCAAAGACGTGCTCCCACTCATTGGCAAGAAACCGCTGCGCACCCTGACCGAGAAAGACCTGCTCAACGTCCTGCGCTCGGTCAAAGCCCGTGGCCTGAACCGTACCGTAGTAATCCGCAGCAAGGACATCGGCCAGATGCTGCGCTGGGCCGAGAAACGCAAGCCATGGCGCACTCTGATGGCCGACGGCAACCCCGCTGACCTGGTAGAGGTCAACAAGCTGCTCGACCACGATTATGAGGAACAGCGAGATCGCCTGCTCTCTCCTGATGAAATCCGAGAGTTGCGCGACATCTTCGCCAGCCTGGAGCGCGACTACGACGCCCTCCCCGCCGGCCAGAAATACTCAGGCATCCGCCCTGTCAATCCGCGCGTGCAATGCGCTGTCTGGATCTGCTTGAGCACCCTCTGCCGTATCGGTGAGCTGCTAAAATCCGAATGGCGGCATATAGATCTGGGCAAAGGCGCCTGGTTTATCCCCGCCGAAGCGACCAAGGGACACAAGGGCAAGCGCCAGGATCATCACGTGTTCTTGTCGCCATTCGCGCTGAATCAGTTCAAGCGCTTGAAAGAAGAAACCGGCCATACCCCGTTCTGCTTCCCCAGCAGGGACGAAAAAAGCCATGTCGACACCAAGACAGTCAGCAAACTGATCGGTGACCGGCAGAGCCGCTTTAAGAACCGCAGCAAGCCCTTAGCCGGCCGCCATCACGATGACTCACTAGTGCTGAGCAAAGGCGCTAAAGGTGAATGGACGCCGCATGACTTGCGTCGCACAGGCGCAACTATGATGCAGGAACTCGGCATCACACTTGATATCATTGATCGTTGCCAAAACCATCTGTTAGGCGGCTCAAAAGTTCGTCGGCACTATTTACATCATGATTACGCCAAAGAAAAATATTATGCATGGTTTGAGCTAGGAAGAATGCTCGAATCCTTCCTATCAACAGACGGAATTATATCCCCCTCCAATAAACCATAGATGCCGCCAGACATTCAACATAGACCTCTATGGATTGAAAGTCTTCCAACATCAAATAATCACTCCGAAAAATAAGGGTAAACCTGAACCTCTAGCCCCGATTTAAACTCTAGATCTGAACTTGCCGCATCCACATAACGAATCTTAACAGCACCATTAGCTAGGCTTGCAAGGCCAGTCCCACCAAGCGAAACACGAAGGTTTCCTTTATTACCAAAGAGATTTATAAGATTATCCAGCTTTCCGATTCCCTCACCCACTCCCTCCCGATATGGCATAAGGCGATCCAACATCCACTCTTGGAATTGAGCAGAAAACAATACCGTTCTCTCAAGACTAGAAGATTCAGAACTTTCCGGATCATCAGATGCCTCTCTCCCCATTGCCAATACCGCCGATACAAAATCTTCATCAGCGAGATCTACTTGAAACTCGATAACATTATCCCGAGATAAATTCAGCTTTAATCTTACAAATGCATGCAAAGCCACAGAGAATGATGGATCTATAGGAGTTCCAACTCGAGAAACTTGAGATAGTGCAAGCTCCTTAATTTCTTGAGCAAACATCTCGGACAATCTAGCTAAACGTGAATATTTTTTTGAATCCCGAAGATCGGAATATTTGACAGTGCAAATTTTTTTGGGATCTAGAGAAATCCTACTATAAACAGATTCCCCCTGAGCCAGGCGCTTCAGAACAACCTTACCCTTACCAAAAGCATAGGCTTTCCCTAACAACTCAGAGAGACTATTGCTAGTATCATGCAAAACACCTTTAACGCAAAGAACCTCATAACCAAGTGAGCACCTCGCCAAATCACAAGCAGGAGCGATGACTAACAAAAGCTCGTTAGGCACCTGATCATCCAGCAACTCCAAAACATCACCGAGCACTATTGGCGCATCATTATTCTGCGAGAGCGAAGCAACAGCAATATCAGAATAAAGCTCAAACAAAACACTTCGAGGAAGTAGCTTCCCATCAATCGGAACATATGTTGAGTCTTTGGGAATGAGTGAAGCCTGCAATTCAATTGCCGATCGAATCTTTGCCGCTAAAGCTTCGGATACCAACCAAGTTAAATAAGACTGCACAGACTCACTTTCAGCATCTAATCGAAGCGACTTCAACGCAGTCAAATCATGAAGCTCCAGCCGTTCAATCTCAGAGCCTATTTGCGCCGCAGCCTTGTCAACTACATCGTGAACAGTTTCTAGATAATTATTAAGCTGTACTGCAGAAACATACTCATCAATACATCTACCCAGCTTCCGAGAGACGAAGTCATGGTCAAGATCCCTCTTGTCCAAAGCATAGAAAAAAGCGCTTTTTATTCCAGTTCTCGCTCTAAAATCTGCCAACCCTTCAATTCCCGGAAGCTTGGAAGACATGAGGAAAACCAGCTTAGGCCAACGCGCACCGTTATACTCAAACCCAGAGCACAAATAGTCTTTAACCTGAACATGTCGTTGAGTAGCCTCGTCAGCAGTGACAATCGCCTCATCAACATAATAGTCAACAAAAGCGATTGCACATCCGCGGAGGGAATCTCTGGCAGAGTCAAGATCGGAAAATAATGATGGAGCCACCCCGAAAAGCTTGTTTAGCGTATCAATTAGACCATCAACACGGCGACGCTTATCAAAATATGAGTTTTTGAAATCAAAAAACAAAGAATTTAGAGCTTTTTGGTGATCACCGGCAACATACAAATCCCAGAGGAACTCGAATTTTTGCTCAACTACGGCCATGAGTGCCTCAGCACCCACACTGCTGCCATCTACGCCTAAAAGCTGAGCCAACTCATCAAAAATAGATTGATCTTCGTCAAGTCTATTAAACTGAGATGTAAGTGCCTCATCAGAAATAAAATCAAAATTTGGCTTTCCTAGCGCGTCATCAACTACAACCAGAGAGCCGGCAACCCCCTTAATTGCATTAGACAATTCCATATCAAACAGCCTCTTTAAAATTCAGCAAAAACCCTCGGTGAGCACCGTCCACTGGGGCAAGTAGATCAAGAGACACTCCATTCTCTTTGGCAAGTTTTTTTGCTATAAAAAGCCCCATACCTCGACCACCTCCTGGCTTAGTAGAGTAAAGAGCATCAAACACTTTTTTTCCGATCCCTACTGGAATACCGGGACCATTATCCCGCAGTGTTACCTCCCCCGACTCCGGATCTATCAATATTGTTATTTTTGGAGGATCTGCTCTATCCAGCCGCCTTGCCAACCAATAGCAAGAATTATTAAGGAGATTGTCAATTATTTGCAATACCTGCCCTTTTTCCATCCTTTTAGAAAGCTTTTGCTTAAGGCCGCCGACAATTTCAATCTCTATTCCATGTCGCTCGATTTTTTGCTCATAAAACTCTTTCATCATCTCGACCAGAGAGCGCACATCTTGTATTGTTTTTCGATGACGCCCCGGAATACTCAGCTCATCAATTATTCTTACGCGCTTATTGAGCGTCTTTAAAATTGACTCTAGGGCCTCTAACTTACGAGGATCTTTTGAAGACCGTTTATCTCCTAGAATCTCGAGCGCGGAGTCAGTTGATCTCGCAAGCTCATGCGCCAATAATTCAACCATCAATCCTACGCCCGCAAGGTGAGCATATTGCTCGACTTCATAATCCTTAGCGGCAAGTGCTTCCTTAGCTCTTCCCCAAGCGTCTTGAACCTCTGCCAGCTCGACTAATATCCCTTGTATAGCCTTTGACTCATCAGGAACCCTTAAACTCAAATCTCTTAGATTACTAAGAGCTAAAGCACTAGCATCCACTATGCGCTCGTCAATATCACGAAGAGTTTCCTCATCAGCTTTTTTATTCTCTTTATCTACTCTTTCTAAAAAAGTTTTGCAATCCGCTATTATTGCCTGCCGCAGCAGCCGCCTGATTGCTTCCTTTTCAGGACAGTCTCTAAAGCCTTCGCGATTAGTCTGATCCTGCAAACGACCATTATTAGAAGAGTCAATGCGTAAGTAACCAACAATCTGAGCTCTGTTTAACTTATAGGCCGAACTAGCCAAAGCCTTTCTATCAAGATCCAACCAATCATCAGCTGGCCCGCCATAGGGATAAACTCGGAATCCATCTCGATATACAAGTAACCCCCCACTCCACCCTCTAACAAATTTCTGGAGAGTTTCTTTCCACAGCAGCTGTTCATCTCGCTGCAGGCGGCCGCGATTAAACCACCAAAATTTCGCTTCGAAATTTCCAAGCGTTGTCAACGCAGCTACAACTTCATCAGATCTAGGCAAACGATCGGAAGCCTTAGGTCGACGATTACGACTTGGCTCATGACTCACTTTATCGGCAAGGTGAGCCCCACTATAAAGCACATCTTCCACTTTATTATGAAGCTTATAGCTAGTACTCACCTTCAAACGAGCAGTGTGCTCTGCTCCAGTAGAAGCGTCTGGATCTACGCTGCCCGCGCGAAAACTTATTTCGCATACAGCATCCGCATAATTCAAGTTTGTCCGCTTGAATCCTGTTATAAATGACTTAGAATCACCTTGATAGTCGATTTTCAAAAATTGATTTGCATAATTTGAATCAAACGGATCTGCCAGCTTTGCCAGATCTGACTCCGCGATGTCAGCTAACTTATCCTCAGTCCAATCAGATTGAAGATCGCGAATTACAATCTGACTTCCCGCCAATAATCCATCTTTTACTTGGCCTAACGTTGGCTCAAAACTCAGTGCACTCGCATCTAGATTTGGGTCTTTAAATATTGGCCGCCAGTCCAGCTCCAACTCAAATTCAACACCTGGCTTTTTTGAACTAACGGTTTTAACAAGAACATAATGCCCAATTCGCATAGCCGCCAGACGACCAATCCCCTTCTCACCAAGAGGAACACTCTGCCCCTCCCCTTTTTCTAAAATCTCCTTTTTTTGGGTGAGCCGAGTAGGTGTTCCAACTGTTAAATAACACGACCTCAGATCATCATCAGTCATGCCATGCCCCCAGTCAGTAACCTTTATATAGTTAAACTGAAAAAAAGCATCAGAAAGGGCCTTCAAAGACTCCTCTCTACCTGAGAACGAAGTTACTAAACGGACAAACTCTTCGGACGCTACATGTTCCGCGGTTTTATCTATGCGCTCCTCTAGATCTTGCTTAAACTCGAAATCCGACCACTCCTGACTCTCGCTACCCCATTTCGTCAAGAGCGCTTTATAGGAAGAGGGTTGCAAAACCACAAAAATATCTATTGAAATCCTTTTTGATCCAGCATCTATTCCATTTTTTATTAATTCATAGAGCGCTACCGAATCAGAACTAATAAGCTCTGCGCCCAACTCGAGCAGTACCCGCGCCTTAAATATGATAGCCACATCAATTCCCTATATAGCCATTCATTATTTATTTACAGCTGACAAACCAAACACCCTTGGTCGTCATCATCATCCAAGATTTCAGTCGTCTCGTGCTCAGAGAAAACAGCAATGAGAGTTGAATTATCCCTTCGCTGGGCCAGGCGCTCCACCCGCAAAGCGTGATCGCGCTTTATCTGTGCCACTCGTTCGGGTTTTTCGAGCTCAGCAAGACTCTCTCCCTGACTCCAGGTAAAGAAATTCCCTGTCTTTTCAAAAGGAACCTCGTACTCCTTGGCCTTTTCATAGAGGTCTGGGTGGGTTTCTTTGAGTCGAACCCATTCGATTTTTTGCTGGTAAAAGCAGAAGAAGCAGCCGGACCGTGTGCGGCCCCACTTGGTGTACGGCGGCATCCCCACACCTGATGTACGGAGAATTTCTTCGATATCCCTGAGAATCAGGCCATCCTCCTGGAAAGGATAAACGGCCTTAATATTAGTCTTATGACTAATGTAGCCAGAGCGGTTTTCGTCCGCCCGGAGCCCCACATAGTTGATGACCGGATCATTTCCGCAATGATCTTCAAAGGGCTTTAGCTTCAGCATTTTGGTACACCAGCGCCGATGATTTGAAGGAATCATCCCTCCGTACATGGTGTACCAATGGTCAAAGCCCAGGTCTGCATTTAAACGATGCAGTGGTTTACCCAGGTAATTCTCCAAACGCTGCAGATAGTCGTACGTTTCTGGCAACTCTTTACCGGTGTCACTGAAAATGTACTCCATCTCAGGTACACGATCACGCATGTAGATTGCCAACGCAGCGCTGTCCTTGCCTCCGGAGAGGCTCAGAATGTGTCTAACCCGCGGTTCGTTGCTCATTGGTCAACTCTTTCCCATCAATAGCGTTTGAGCCTTGCTGCAGTTGCAGCAGAGCTTGGGCCAAGGCAGAGGCTGCCATCTTCAGATCACCGCTAACCTGCTTGGTCAGTTCCTTCAGTAATCCGTCCGCAACCTCTTTGGTCTCCTTATCGGAGGCTAATAGCATCGCGGCCTCCTCGCCGCTTGGAAGGGTAAGTGTCACGCTAACAAAGCGCTGGGCCTGACGCTCAAACTCCCCCCTTGGCATAGCCACACGAAGCCATCGCTTGTAACGGCCGCATAGGTCGTGAACCTTGTCTGCGAAGAGCGGGGCCTGTGCATCGGTCCAAATATCCAACGGTCGCTGAACCACTACGCTTGCAATGGAGTCCAGCCACTTATCATCAGTCAGCGTGATATCAGCACAACGCATAATGAAGGCTTTCAGGTCTGCCTCCACTAGTGCTCCGGCTGCGTCTGCACACTCCTCCTGCAACTGAGCTCTCAGAACCTTCAGAGTGCCAGTAATGGAAAATGCCTGCGCCATCGACAGGCTGACTTCATCTTGCAGACACCTGAAGGCCGTCCCCAACTCGGTTAGGGATTCAGTCAGCATCGCAACAAAACCATCCCCCTCTCGCCCCTTCATCCCTGTTAGTACGCGTGGTATATCCAGAGCTAATAGTGCGACCGGGTCAGTAGCACGCTTAATGACATCCCGCAGTGCCTTCGTATGGCTGGAGAGCCGCATGGTCTCTTGCGAATACTGAGGTAACCGCGAATACCATCGAATTAGCTGACGCGCGGCATCCAGATATGATGCATCTAGGCCTATCTGAATGCCTACGCCGCCGAGTGCCGTGGCGTAATCCTGAATCAGCGTTTTCCGTTCCGCTGCGATGTCAAAGCGCCGGAATGCAAAGGTCTGTGGGCTGCGGAACATGCGCTGCAAATGCTCAGGTGTTAGCTCGAGAACCAAGCTGCCACGTTCGAAAACTGCACACGTTTCTTTGTTCAGCAGTAGATAGGTGACACACCAGATAGACGCTGGCCCATTTCGTACGCCAAGCGGCGGCTGAGCTAACCGGTCCATGACCTGCGCAAAAGTCACTTGCTGATCCGTCATCAACAACGCATCGAGTTCTTGCCAAACCTTTTGAATTCCCGCTGGACACTCCTTATCCGGTGCAACCAGCCCCCAGCCCCCCACTTTTTTCCGGTGGAGCTTCGTGGACTGCAATAGAGAGACGTACAGCAGGCGCTCCGGAGGGTAGTCCGTAATACCGAGAAGCTCTTCGCCTCCCTTCTTCTCTAGCAACTCAAACAGACGTTGGCGAGCTAAGGTGATAGCTGACGAAGGTTTTTCCTTGTTAATCAGCTCATTGTGGATGACTGGAGCAGATTTATAGACGCTATCAAAGAGCCAGGATGCGGCCTGGCTCAGGTTCATCGATTCGCTTCCTTGCACTGCTTTCCCGCGATGCCAGTACGTGAAACTCGAAGAGCCCTGTACCTGGTGATTGAGCAGCGCCAGCACAAGCCGCGCCACTTGCTCTCGCGCAGCCCCCAGCTGCGTTTCTACATGGCGTTCAGTCCAAGGGTCTAGGAAACGGCTTTTTACCTGGTCGTTAACCAAGACCCAGCGAGAGTACTCAATCAGGGCGCCGCGCTCATTGGCTCCAACCTGTACGATGGCGGTAAGGGCCGCAACATCTTTTATTCCTGAGACAATTCCGCGCGCCGCAGCAATCTGTTCAGGCATCGATGCATCTACAAACATCAATCCGATACAACCGTCATGCTGACGGTAGTCGCCAACTGATTTCTTTACTTCTTCTGAAGTTCCTGCGATCACTCTTACAGAGCGCAAGGTACCGGTCTGTTGATAGTGCCGACTGGCAATGACGCTCTTCTCTGACAACGACTGGGCAATGCCCTTAAACATCAATTCATCGTCGGTATGCTTCTGAGTTTCTCGGTAGAGAGCCTCTATGTTTATCGCTTGGCTGACGGCAAATACATAGTCGCCTGTAGCTTGCCTACTCACCAGAATCGCCTTGCATTCTAGATCAGACAAAGCAGAGATGATTACTTGAAGCTCACCCTTGTCTTTTAGCAGGGCAAAGCGCAGCACTTCAGGTGACGCAATAACATGCAGAGATGGAGCAATCAACTCAATCACAGCAATCGCTTTTAGCAGCTCGATTTGCAGCTCAGTTAGCTCAGCAGCTCCGCGACCTATTACAGAGCGTGCGAAATCCCAGCGTCGCTCGGCCTCCAAGTCGCGAAAACGCAGGCCAATTCCTACCGAGAGATAGTCATAAAGCTCTGGCAGACGGTACCAACTCTCAAAGCTGGTCTTTGTCCGGTTGGCAAAATCGCGTAGCGCCCCAACCTCATGGCCGCGCATGAATGCGTGAAAAGAGCGCTCACTTTGTCCAAAACGCTTGGAAATGACAGCTAATGACGCTAACGCTGCAGGATGCAACGGATATAGGCACTCTGCCTGGCTAAAAAGTTGGCTTTCAGCGGTCTTACGGAAGAAATTGTGTTTCGTACTCAGCCGATAAAAGTCTCTAGCCTGATTTTGAATTGGCTTTGAGTCGGTGATTATTGGCTTGGCACCAAGAGCGTGTGCAGCGAAATGTGCATAACGCTCAACGGGCTCATCAAAGGGCACATCATCAAAACGAGCCGAGACCTTGTGCCACTCGTCTGACAGAGTCCTGCCGACCCCTTTTGCATAGGCTTCAAAATGCTGATGCAACATAGCGAATACCATCAGCCCATCATCAGTTGGATGGGAAGCGGCCTCTGCGATCTGCTGAAGCGACATCAAGTCACCCGACTCCGGATTCAGAGCAGCATGCTCAATGAACTTACCAAGCTCATCGATCAACAGTAGAACGCCACAATGACCACCGGCTTTGGTCAAAGCAACAAAGTCACCAAGCAAGCTACCTATTGCAGCATTGAGAGGTGTGTCTCGATAAGTTTGACCCTTCAAATCTAGCTGACGCTTCAGTTCCGCAGCACCACGACCTTTAGGCAAGCACTCTAATGCCTCAAGCACTGACTGAGCCAATGCATCACCAAATGACGAGCGAGACCCAGTGATAGATAAAGCAAAGCGGTTCTGGCCAGGAGGGAAGAGATCGGCGACTTCGCTGGAGACCTCCTTGAGCTGCTGGTAGACCGCTAGAGAGCTGTCTTTGCCCTCCAGTAAACGAGCAAGCAGTAGCCCCAGAGCAGACTTACCACTGCCGTACGGCCCAAGAATCTTCCATGCTCTTTGTGCGCTTCCGGAGGTCAACGCTCTGCCTATCTGACGCAACACAGTCAATACTGCCGGAGTAATCAGATAACTATCGAGAGATTCTGCAGAGCGCAGATCTCTACTCAATGCAATAGAGCGCAGAAATTTTGAGTCAAGCTCAATGTGATCAATCAAAAGGTCAGACATTCGATTCTTCCTCTGCTGCCAACAAGCACTCGAGCCAATCGGGCAGCAGCGCAGGATTCATAGTGACGCGTTGGGTATCAGCTGTGTCCACGAAGCGGACGGCCCCGCCAAACTCGTGCTCAACAGCTTCCAACAATCCTTTGAGTTGGAATTCGTCGAGACGGAAGACGACACCCGGACTAAAGGGACCATGAGCCAAATCAGCTAGGCCACATGATGCAGTTCGCGACCGAGCCAGAAAGTCCACAATGGAGAAGAGGACAACGCGCGCCGATAGCCCTAAGGGCAGGTTTCTGCCCACCAGATAGACAGTTTTTCCATCGTCAGCGGAGGCCTCTTCAAATAGGCCAAGGTCCTGCAGAGGGCACCATGAGGTATCATCCGAGGCAGACTCTTCGCGCGTATACGAGTGGAGGAAAATGCTGACGTGCTGCTCCAAGGTAGAAGCAGCCAACTGCTTCCTCCCAATGCTTTCAGCAAGACGTTCTAGGCTGGCAACAAGCTGCTTTCGATCAAATCGAGATAGCTCCGCACTGCCAAACACAAGCCCCCATACAGCAATATCGGCGTGGGTCGAGAGCCACCAGTGCAGCAACCAAAGCGATTCCGGCTGCTCGAGGTAAGGATCCCAACCGTCTTTGGCAAGCAGCAGCCGTCCCAGCAGACCAGATTGCAGGCCGCCCCTCTCACTAGACTCGACCACCCCGAAAGCTTCGGCCCAGAACTGAACCGATTTCACCATGTTACGGCCAATGCCCAAGGCGATAGTCGCCTGAGCTTCGTCTTTGAGCAGGAGAGGGTTCTTAGTAATGGCGCTATGAAGCTTGGGTAGCCATCCGTAGCGACAAACGAAAGACTCGTGCCCAGAGAAACGCGGCTCTCGGCGCTGCGGGCCTGTCATCAAGCACTCCTCCCTGAAGCCTGGACACTTGTTCCGTTAACCCCCACCGTCTCCGATGCTGGCTCAATGATGATACGTTTTGTGGCTGCGTCGAAATAGATGTCGACATAGTCCCCTTCAGCGAGCCCCGCATTTCTGAGCAGCTGCTCGCTAAGCGCCACCCGGCCTAGCTTCTGAACTCTACGTGTGTCAAACAAGACCTTCATCCTGGTACCCCCGCCTCGCTGGAGGCTTTTTGAATACTCGAAGAATACTTGATTAGTAGCGATTTCGCAGGGCTTTTGGCACAAACTGGACAACTATTTTTCAGCCAAATTCAAGGAGTTACCCCGCGATAGGTGAGGCGTCGGGGACGTTTCCGAGAGACGACTGCTCCAACCTGCTGACGACGAGGTCCTTCCCTACTGTCTTAACGGCTGGTTCGCGATAGACTTCTAGCACCAATGCCTTTAATTTCCCAACGCCTATGACAGACGAAGATCTCGAAAACCTGAAGCACCAAAATGCAATGAAACTTGAGAATTTCAAGTGGCAAAAGAAAAAGGAAGAAATTTCATTTCTAGAAGCCGGCCAGCATTTAAGGTCTCTTAACCAGCAGCTATGGCAAGTCCCTGGTATGGCAATTGCGGTAACAGGTGGAATTTGGTATGGAGCGGCATCCATAAACAATGACCTCGCCAAGGTCCTGGTGCTTTTATTTGCACTCTCAGTTGACATTCTTACCATAGTTGTTTTATTTCGCCTTCGCGACTTAATTCAAGCACAGATAGACTTACAAAATACGTTTAACGGCATCTCAACTGGAAAAGGACGGCTTGTCGTAAAATGCTGGAGCGCCCTACTGGCCACTGCAGCTCTTCTTAGCCTTATAGCAACTTTCAACACAGATAAAATCAGCATTACAAAACCATCACCAATCACTCCCCCCACAAAAAACTATCTCTACTATCAGAAATTAGAGATAAATCAAAAATGAAGAATTTACCTTGCCAACCCTGGACAGCCTATGATCAAGATCTCCAAAAATACACCGAAAGCTATAGCAAATTATATTTTTCAAATATACATAGGCAATTTATAAAATTCTTGCCGACTGGCAAGGGATCAAAAATACTAGATATCGGCTGCGGCTCTGGTCGAGACGCACTTTCTCTAGCGAGACGAGGCTACAATGTTACAGCTGTAGATCCCAGCACCGCGATGCTCAACTTTGCAAAACTCCGAAATAACCATCCCAACATACACTGGATAAATGATAGTCTTCCGAATTTAAGAAATCTAAAAAAAGACAAATACAAATTTATTCTTCTCAGCGCAGTCTGGATGCATATCCACCCCACACAAAGAAGTAGTTCGTTAGAAAGACTGTCTTCGCTGCTAGAAGAAGAAGGACGCATAGCAATTACGCTTCGCATTGCTGCCCCTGACCCATCAAGAATCATGTACCAAGTATCAACCAGCGAGCTTTTGGACCTGGCCGCCCGTCACTCGCTCGCACCTATTTACATAAGCCACCCCAACAAAGACTCCCTTCAAAGAAATACAATAAAATGGGAAAAAATTATTATTCAGAAATTACCCATTCCAATTTAAAAAACACCAAACATGACCATTTCACATATCACAGAAAAGCAAGCCTAAAATCAAGATCTCGAATATATATATATTAAACTTACGAACAGTTTACCCCCCAAAAAAACAGGGTCAAAAAAACTTCAGTCCTACATCACTGCCATGACATTCCGGTCCTAAAGGTATTCGTCCATGTCATTGCAGTGCCCTCGCTGTAGCTCTAGCCAGATTGACTATCTCCGTCCTGCCACGAAGATCGGTGCCCTTTTTGGTGCTATCGGCGGCGTCGCCCGCGGTTCCTCCAATGCCCTATCAGGCAGCCAATCCGGCGCTACAGTTGGCGCCGTCGCTGGCCCAGCAGGAGCGACCCTTGGCCTGCTCTCCGGAGCCATTCTTGGCGGATTGGCCAGCGGTGTCGGCGGCTGTGCTCTCGGCGCCCAACTCGGCGAGCAGTTGGATCGCCATGTGCTCGCCAACAACCGCTGTCTGAGTTGCGGCCATCGTTTCAACCTCCCGACTTAGTCGGCTTCGTTCGTCACTCCCCATCACTTTCATCCATTTCGCCGGTGCTGTGCCTTGCGCAGCGCTTTATGCCGGCTATTGCGCACAGGAAAATTCATCATGGCTCATCTCGTAGAACAAATGGCCTATGTCGGCGAAGCTCCCTGGCACGGCCTGGGCAGCCGCCTCTCGCCTAAACAGCCGCTGGAAATCTGGCAGCGCGAAGCCGGCATGGACTGGCAGATCCAGGAAAGCCCGGTCCATTTCAAAGCCGACGCAGTCGGTCACCTGGGTAGCATCCATTCTTTCCCCGAACAGAAGGTGCTTTACCGCTCCGATACCAAGGCTCCGCTCTCGGTAGTCTCCCAACGCTATCAGGTGGTGCAGCCGCGAGAGGTGTTGGAGTTCTATCGCGACCTGACCCAGGTCTCTGGCTACGAGTTGGAAACCGCTGGTGTGCTCAAGGGCGGCCGCAAGTTCTGGGCACTGGCACGCACTGGGCAAAACACCTCGCTGAAGGGCAACGACCTGGTCAACGGTTACCTGCTGCTGGCCACCTCTTGCGACGGCACCCTGGCCACCACGGCGACGCCGACCACCGTGCGGGTGGTGTGCAACAACACTCTGACCATCGCCGTCGATGGCGCTACCCGGGCGATCAAGGTGCCGCACAGCACCCGCTTCGATGCCCAGGTGGTGAAAAAGCAACTGGGCATCGCCGTCTCGCAATGGGACGAGTTCATGTACCGCATGCGTCATCTCGCCGAGCGCAAAGTGCAGTGGCACGAAGCTATGGGTTATTTCATGCAAGTGCTTTGCGACGCCCAGCCCAACAATCCGTTACCGGATGCCCTGCCGAACGAGCGTGCGCTGCGTCGGGTGCAAAGCCTGTACGAAGGCCGCGGTCGTGGTTCGCAGTTGGAGGCTGCCAACGGCACCGCTTGGGGTCTGCTCAATGCCGTCACCGAGTACGTAGACCACGAGCGACGCGCACGCAGCAACGAATACCGTATGGACTCGGCCTGGTTCGGCCAAGGGGCGGTGATCAAGCAACGCGCCCTAGATGCAGCCCTGCAGTTGGTGGCCTGACAGCAGTTCCCTCTTCTCGTTATCCCTCTTCGCCCCCCCCCCCCGATGCCCGACCGGTTCTGCGGTCGGGCTTTTTTATGTCTGGAGAAACCTCATGACTCACGCCCATTCCACGCCCAACAGGACGCGACAGCGCCCTGCCCTGCGCCTGGTCGGCACCAAGGACCTGTCTCGCGATGACTGGCTGGCGGTACGTAAGCACGGGATCGGCAGCTCTGACGCCGCAGCTGCAGTCGGCCTCAACCCCTACAAGTCACAGCTGGAGCTGTGGCTGGAGAAGACCGGCCGCGATGCCGGGCTGCCCAAGAGCGATCCGAACGACGAGGAACGCCCGGCTTACTGGGGCAACATCCTCGAGCCCATCGTCGCCAACCACTACGCCCGGCGTACCAGCAACCGGGTGCGGCGGATCAATGCCGTGCTGCAGCATCCGGATCCGAAACTGGACTGGATGCTGGCCAACATCGACCGCGAGGTGATCGGCGCCAGCGACGTGCAGATCCTCGAGTGCAAGACCGCTGGCATCAACGGCGCTCGTCTGTGGAAGGACGGTGTGCCGGTTTACGTACAGTTGCAGGTGCTGCACCAATTGGCGGTCACTGGCAAACAGGCAGCCGACGTAGCTGTGCTGCTCGGCGGCCAGCACCTGGAGATCCATCGCATCGAGCGCGATGACGAGCTCATCGCCCGATTGATCGAGCTGGAGCGCGACTTCTGGAGCTACGTGCAACGTGATACGCCACCGCCGGCCGATGGCTCCGAGTCGGCGGAACAGGCCCTGCGCTGCCTGTACCCGGAGGACCAGGGTCACACCCTGGACTTCACCCAGGATCCGCTGTTGTCGGCCGCCTTCGACGAGTTGCAGGCCGCCCGAGCCAGCCTGGAGTTATTGAGCAAGCGCGAAGCTGAACTGAAACAGCAACTGCAGCAGGCCATGGGCGATGCCAGCCGGGCCCTGTTCACCAACGGCTCGGTGTCCTGGCGCAAGACCAAGGACAGCGTGGTGCTCGATGTACCGCGGCTGCTCAAGGAAAAGCCCTACCTGCTGGTGCGCTACCCCACCACCAAGGTCGGAAGCCGGCGCTTCCTGATCACCTGATTTCGATTCCCCCTTGACCATCTCGGCGTTTCCCCTGCGCCGGGGTGGTCCTTTTTATTCATCCACTGGAGAACCACCATGCTCAAAGGCTTGGCCATTACCCCGCCGGTGCTCGGACGGATTTCTATCGGTAAGGTCGTCGAGAAGAACGGCAAGCGTCTGCCGGAGAAGGACGATCAATTCACCCTCACCTCGCAGGTCCAGCTGCGCGACGGCTGGCTCCCCCATCCTCTGGACGAGGAACTGCGCAAAGCGCAGGGCGGCAAGATCCGCAGCATTCCGATCCGCTTGCTGTTCAACGCGCCAGAGCTGAACTTCCGTGCCGAGTACTGCCTGTTCGATCGGCAGTCCGGACGGCCGCTGTGTGTTGGCAACGGCGAGACCTGCAAGCGTCGGGGTCAGGATGGTATCGCCTCGCTGCCCTGCCCTTCGCCGGATGGCTGCCCGTTGGCCAAGGGCGGTGCGTGCAAACCCTACGGCCGCCTCAACGTCGCCATCGGCGATGAGGATCCACTGGGCAGCTTCGTGTTCCGCACTACCGGCTTCAACAGCATTCGCACCCTATCGGCCCGGCTGCAGTACCTGCAGGCGATCTCCGGCAACCGCCTGGCGTGCCTGCCGCTGGAACTGCGCCTACGTGGCAAGTCCACCCGGCAAAGCCATGGCTCGCCAATCTTCTACGTCGACATCACGGTACGTAGCGGGTTGTTGATGGAAGAAGTGCTGCTGCAAGCCCGGGAGCTCGATGAGGCGCGCCAGGCCTCTGGCTTCGACCAGGTGGCGCTGGATGCCACCGCACGGCTGGGATTTGCCAATGGCGCTTTCGAAGACAGCGACGAGGAAACGGGGGCCATCGCCGAGGAGTTTTTCCCAGAACCAACGCCTGAATCGCCGCCTTCGACGGCGCCTGCAACAGACCTACAGGGTGCGCCGAAACCCACCTTATCGACGCTACTGAAAGCCCGCGCCGAAACCCAGGCCCAACGAGCCGCGGACTGATATTCGCGGCACCACCGCTAAACCTAAAAGGAGGATCGCGCCATGAATCTGGTGCGTTTCATTGGTTCGTTGTTCGTATTCATCGGCGTGCTGGCCAGTTGCACAGCGGCCGTTGTGATGTTGGTGCTTATGCTGCGTTTCTGGCCGGAGCTGCTGGTCATCGTCTTGGCGCTAATCCTGTTCCACCGGCTCCTCCAGGGGCTCGGTGTTCGGATCTCCGACTAATCCATCCGACAGCATAAGCAGGAGCCCACCCTGGCCCCTGCTCGCTCGCTGATTTCGCCTCATTTCATCCTGCCTGATACAGGAGCACTCACCATGATCACACGGTGCCTGATCTGCAATTCTTCCGTGGTGCTATCCAAGGACGCGGCCAAAGCCCTGGCTCGACTAATGGGCACGCTGGACGGCTTTCTTCGCGGGATCCAGCAGTCGCCAACCCGGCAACCGCCGATTACTTCGGACCTACATTGCGAAAGTCCACTGGAGCGCGCCTTCAACCTGATGCTCGATGGCATTTGCGGCGCGGCGGCGAACTGGAACAGCACCGGCGATTTCATTCGCGACGTGCGCCGCTTCCAGTTCATGGAGTACGACTGCCTCTGCCTCCGCTGCGGAGCGAAGTACAACGACGAACCCGTCCCTCGCCGCTAACTCGGTCTTGCCTGGTAGCGGCGGAATCCCTTCACCCGCGACTGAGCCGCTCGCTCAACCGTTCCACCATCTCCACGACCAACTGGCGGTCGCTCTCCTCCAAGGCATTCAGTAAGCCGCTGATCCGTATGGCCTGATCATCGGCACGCAAGCTGGCCTCACTCAGCAACTCCATCGCGTTGCAGTTGAAGATCGTCGCGAACTCGAACAGCCGAGCAATGTTGGGCATGACGATTCCGCGCTCGATACGAGACACCGCCTCGTTCCCAACCCCCAGGATCTCCGCCACCTCGTCCTGTGTCATTCCACAGCGCATGCGCTGCTTGGCAATTGCCCGTCCCACCGCTTCAGCCAGCGCCTTCTGATCTGTACCAACCATGATGCCTCTCCCATTCAACCTGAATGGTTGGGCATCGCCCTCATTGACATGAAGAACATAACAGGTCGAGAATCACCTCAAAAAGTTGATTATCGGCTTTTGATGTTCTTTCTCACTGATCTCCCGGCACAAGGACACGTCCGAATGCACAAGAAATTCCTCTTAGCTTCTCTCTTCAGTTGGGTCGCCTGCCTCTATGCCGTAGACGCATCTGCTTGGCAGGCGACAGATGTTCTGGAATGCCCTGTAAACAAGCAAAACTCGGCATGGTTGGACTGTGTTCCTGAAGATGTTCCCGCCAGACTTCCATACAAAATGGACGATGGCAGTGTCCAAGTTCTGGACACGCGCGAAACTGTATTCTGCAAAGAAGGCACGTGTGAGTATTACTACCAAAGATCCAGCGGCCTCTGGGACACTACTGGCGAATATGCAGGACAAATACAAAAGAAAGAACGCACACTTATAGTTCTGCTTCGAGGCTATTATCTGGGCAATGCTAAAGACGGTCGCATAGTAGCCTACCTGAAAGGAACCGGCCCCGAGAATGGAGGGAAAATGGCCGCTGTCTTAAAAGCCCAGGATGCCCCCGACGAACAAGACGACCCAGAGGTTTCCGCCTGTGTGGACAAGTGGGCCGCTGTATTCCGGAAGCAAAATGGTGAGTCAGTCCCTATCGTGTACGACGCTCTTGAAGAGTGGGCTCATCTATGTAAAGAGGGGAAACAACCTTAGCTAAACTCGATGACAGGGGCGCCACGCCCCTGTCATCGAGAATTTTTATTTTGCTCCGGACCACCTTACCCAGCATTCCACAAACACCACGGCGGTGCCTTATGGACGTTAACGTCTACACAATCGATGAAATCTCGAATGAAAAGATCCTAGAAAAAATCAAAAATAAAGAAAGCTTCATTTTGGGAAAAGTCGATTCAATGAAGTTCCCCTCAGTCGTCGAAACCCTGGAGCGACTGATTGAATCCCAAGGACTCAAGTGTCGCATATATACGTTCGGTCGCATCGCCGCTGCAGGTGCCTCGGTTGCAGGTGGAGTAACAGGTCTTCTGGGAGCGCTTTCAGGCATCGCAATAGCCGCCCACAATATCGCTACATGGAACCCCGACTACGAAGTTGCCAAAAATCTCTTGG
Organism: Pseudomonas sp. BB438; assembly: GCF_057180225.1. Lineage (NCBI taxonomy): Bacteria > Pseudomonadati > Pseudomonadota > Gammaproteobacteria > Pseudomonadales > Pseudomonadaceae > Pseudomonas > Pseudomonas sp. BB438. The sequence continues at coordinate 2,169,833 of NZ_CM170001.1, read as the reverse complement.
TATCAAGTATCCATGTTACGTATAAAAAGTAGAAACAAAGGAACTCACTTGGCGCCCCCTGGCCTGCCTCAGTAAAGCGGACCAGGATCCGTTATAGACCGCCAATTACAGTACCGGCCAAACTCAAGCCTACCAGTGGTCATCTCCGAATCCATAGCGGATCTGCCTGTCGCTTAGCTCACTAAAGAGATGAACAAACGCGACAAGGATTGTCGCTCTCCAGCAGCAATCTGGCGCCATCAGATAGTCACGAGGTGCAGCCATGCCGATACCACCACGTCCATTTACCCTTACCTGCCAGTACTGCTCCTGGAAAAAGACGATACTTCCCAGCAGCGACGTGCTAGTGCTGCATCGCGACTGGTTCCCCACCTGCCCAAACTGCCACGCCCCCTCGCTTCGTCGTTGCCATGCGACCCACAAGGAAGCGCTCAGAGCGCGCCTGGAGCAACTCCTTAGTATCGGCAAGTAACCCTTCATGTACGCGACACAAGCTGTCGCATCCACCAGAGAAAATATCAGCACCTTCAGGAGGCCACTTTTATGAAAAACCTATTTGCCGCCATCGGATTCGTCGTGGTGCTGAAGAAGGGTTATGAGTTGTACCGCGAATACAGCGAACTAAAGCGTGAGAAGGAGACACAGGCGTCCTCCGCTCCCCAATGAACACGCGGAACCGCAGCCAGGGCTCAAGTTTTACGCAAACCAGTGAATGACTTTTGTCGTAGGGACTGCACGAGAGGTGGCATAAGGCCACCAATTTCAGTAGGATCGACATCAACTTGACGCCAGGCCACTGACGATCGGTTGAGATAGAGAACAAGGTAGTCACCATGTCCCAAGCGAAGGATACGCTGCTCAGGCTATTTGCATTACTCCGCCTGATTCCCACCGAACCTCAGCGTATTGCAACACCAACCCTGCTCGAGAAGCTTCGCGATAGAGGCTTTTCTGTGACCCTGCGCTCGATTCAGCGCGACCTGAATCGATTGTCGACTCCTTTCTCCTTGCAGTGCGATGACAGCGAAATGCCATTTCGCTGGAGCTTCACGCGTGAAGCTCCGCTCAAGCTCGAAGACATGGACGCACCAACCGCGCTAGCGCTGTTCTTGTCGGAAAGCCACCTCAACCCGATTCTGCCGCAGAGCGTTCTGGACCAACTGGCTCCTCAGTTTCGCCGAGCGCGCAACTTTCTGAGTGGCTTGGGAGGCAACGGCCTGGCAGATTGGGCAAAACGGGTTCGCACGCTGCCCTATGGAAAAACCCTGCTGCCGGCGCAGGTTTCCGCACACACCTGGACCCAGGTTTCCGCCGGTCTACTCGAGCGCAAGCAACTCGAGGTGACCTACCTGAGCCGCAGCAAGGGCGAGCTCAAGAACTTTCGCCTACACCCGGCCGGTCTGGTCTCGCGCCACGCTGTGAGCTACCTGCTTGCCTCCGTTGATGGCTACAGCGACCTGCGCCAGTTCGCCTTGCATCGCATTACTGAAGTAACAGCGCTCGACCAGGTCGCTCAGGAACATGAAAGCTTTGATGTGGATGCCTACATCGCCAGCGGCGTATTCAGCCAGCGTGAAGCAGAGGCGCAAGTCGAGCTCATTGCCGACGTGCGCCCACAGATCGCGGTCTTGCTCAATGAAACGCCTTTGAGCCATCGGCAAACCCTTAGCGAGACCGACCATCAGGGTTGGCACCGCCTTCACGCTACGGTGCCACTCGACCGCGAGACACTCTGGTGGATCTTTGCCCTGAACGACAACATTCGCCTGCATGCACCCTCGGTGTGGGTAGAAGAGGTTCGGGAGCGCTTGAACTCGATGCAAGCGCTCTACCAAGACACCAGCTCAATCCAGCAACCGCAACCTGTTTGAAAATCCCGACATATCAAAAGGATACTGCCATGCCACTTCCCCTCATCCTAGGCGCTGCGGCGCTGGTCAGTGCCGCCTACGGCGCCAAGAAAGGCTACGACGGCTACCAGAAGCATTCCGAAGCAGACGACATCGTCAACGCTGCGAAGAAGCGATACGCCGGGAAGAAAGACACGTTCGACACACAGGAAAAGGCCACCACCGAGGCCCTCGAAGTACTGGGTCAGCAAGAGCTGAATATCGGCCAGCAGTTCAACGAGTTCAAAACTCTCGCCGAAGACCTGCTGCAAAAACTCAACAACGGCCGTCAGGACAAGCTGGAAATCAACATTCCCAAACACAAGCTGCAGCGCGTTGAAAACTACAGCTACACCGCCATCGGTGTACTGGGTGCCACCGCCGGGGCAGGTGTTGCGGGGGCCGCTGCCGGATTTGCCGTATATGGCGGCGTAATGGCACTAGGTGCAGCTTCTACTGGCACCGCAATCTCCTCACTGGCCGGAGTTGCCGCCACCAACGCCACCCTAGCGGCAATTGGCGGTGGATCGCTGGCCACCGGCGGACTGGGTATGGCTGGTGGCACGGCAATCCTCGGCGCGGCCGTGGCCGGCCCGGTGCTAGCCATCGCGGGCTGGGCATACGACAGCCACGGCGAAGAGGCGTTGAAGAACGCGCGCAAAGCCGACCGAGAAGTCGACAGCGCCGTGGCCAAGCTGGAAACAGCTCAGCAACAACTCAGCAAAACTGAGGATTACGCCTTCGAGATCCTAGACGTGCTAAAGGCCGTTTACGCCCAGTTCGACCAGTACTTCGGCGTTCTTAAGGCCGTCGCCGGTCAAATCGAAGCCGCCAAGATACTCAAGCAGGACCCACAAGCAGTGCTGGCCCAATTGAGCAACACCATTATTCATGCCACTGAGAATGGCTTCGCCCTGGCTAGCATCCTCGTCGACCTGATCACAACACCGCTGTTCAAAGTCAAGAAGAGTACCAACGGCGAGGTCGTCAATGATGAAAATGGCGTGCCGGTGATGGACACGGACGCAGACGGCTCGATGATCCTCAATACGGAGCAGCTAGAAAAACAACTCGGCGATACCAAGGCCAGCGCAGCTCGCGTAGAGCCGGCTTGACCTGCGTGCGGGGCAAGACCGGCCCCGCACCTGCCCTGCACTTTACCCATCAGCCATGGACGCCACTATGCACGCCGCAGCGCAAGACTTCCCCTGGGCCGAAGAGCTCGAAAAGACCGTAGTCAACAGCCTGGCGACCAGCTTCGGCTTGGACTTTCTGCTATTCAAAGACCAGAAAGGCGGCAACGTAGACACGATTCAAAATGCGCGCAGCGGCGTGTGGGCCACCACCGATGAACAGCAGCGCTATGACCAACGCGGCGAATACGACAGCACCGCCTATCACCAGCACGCCAATTACATCGCCACCGGCCAGCGGGACAAAACCCTGCACACAGCCGGCGCCTTGCATGACCCTTACCGCAATACCGCGATGGGTGCTCACGAACAGCGCAACCTCGACCATGTGATCAGTGCCAAGGAAATCCACGACGATGCAGGACGCGTACTGGCCGGGTTAGATGGAGTGGAACTGGCTAATCAAAGCAGTAACCTGCAATCCACCCACGAAACCGTCAACAAATCGAAAAAGCAGGCGCCCATCAACGAGTACCTGCAACGGCTGCCGGGTCTGATCACGGAGAACGAAGCTACGCTGGCCAAAGACCGTGCGCGCCTGGCAACCCTGCCGCGCGATACGCCGCAGCAGCAACACACGGCCCGTGAGCTGGAAGACAAGATCCGTAAAACTGAAAACAAAATCACCGAACTCAAAGCAGTGGATCCCGATGAGATGCGCAAGCGCGATGCTGAAGCCCGAGCACCGTATGAGCAGCAGATCAACCACACCTACTACACCAGCAGCAAGTTCCTCCACCAGACTGCCAGCGCTGCCAGCATGGCCGGACTGGCCATGGGTACGCGGCAGATGCTCGGCATGGTCATGGCCGAAGTCTGGTTCGAACTGCGCGAGCAATTGCCCGCCTTGCTGGCCAAGCTGAAGCACAAGTTCAGCTTCGAAGCGTTCGTAGACAGCATCAGCGCCTCACTCAAAGGTATCTGGGAACGAGTGCAAGCACGCTTCAGCGCCTTCTTGATGGCATTTAAGGATGGGGTATTTGCCGGCATCCTCGGCAGCCTCACTACCACTGTGTTCAACATTCTCGCCACCACCCAGGTTATGGCGATCAAGATCATTCGCGAAGTCTGGGGACAGCTAGTCAAAGCCATCAAACTGATGCTCTTCAACCCCGACCAACTCAGCTTCGTCGAACTGTGCCAGGCGGTCACATCCTTGCTGTCCGTCGGAGCTGCTACCGTCGTCGGCTCCATCGCCTACGCCCAGCTACTGCCGTTGTGCAGCTTCCCGTTCGGCGCCGAGCTGGCCGCTTTCGCCAGTGCCCTAGTCACCGGCGTGATCACCCTCGGCCTCAATTACTTTTTGCTGCACAGCGACATGGCACACAAGCTGTGGGCCTTTATCGAATCCCTGACCCCGCACACAGGTACGATCAAACAGTTCCAGGCAATCAATGCCGAACTGGATCGATACCTGGCGGAATTGAGCCAACTGGAATTCAACCTGGACGTGGACGAACTGCAGGCCTTCGCCCTCGAGCTACAAAACTGTAACGATGAGCTGCAGCGTAGTGTAGTGCTGCAGCAAGAAGTGCAAGCTCGCGGTATCGAACTACCGTTCGAAATGGGAAATGCGGCCAGCACCCGCAACTGGCTGGCCTCGCTGATATGACGCTACCAGCGTTTCCCTGTACGCAATGCGGGCTGTGCTGCAACAATGTGCACCTGGCGGAGCAAACCCGGTATCTAGACAGAGGGGATGGGGCTTGTCGGCATTACAATGATACTGACAAACACTGCCTGATCTATGAGACCCGACCAGATATCTGCCGGGTGGACCGGCAGTACCGGATGCACTATGCAGAGCAATACAGCTGGGCGGAGTTTATTGATGCAAATCTCGAGGTTTGTCGGGTGCTGCAGGGCCAACATTAGCCTCATATAGACGAGCTTATGAGATCTCGTTGGGCAATCTCGGTACCTTACCAGTTGGTGAAACAGCAACTGGCTGTTCAATTGGCTCGGGCTTCGCAGGACTGATCCAGAGCGCCTGGCACTCCCTCCAGCAAGTCGAAATAAGCCAGCATGAGCAGCCTGTAGCTGCTCATGCTGTGACCCAGATTTTTTCTTTGCTCCAGTGGCTTCCCTGAGCGCGGAGTCAGGCACCCAGCTCGTACGAGTCTTTCAGACGCTGCAGCAGATCTTTGTGACGTGCCTCAAGGTCAATCAGAGCAAAGCTCCCCATCGCCAACAAGCAATGAGAATTTGGCAGACTTTCCACCCGACCTTCGAAATAGCGAAGGTGCGGTAGCCACTACCCCCAGCCGGTGTCGAATCCTCGCTGGCGATCCCCGTACTTCGTAGCCTACTTGCATAGATAGCTGGCCCTGTAGAATAGCTCTGGCAGCTCATCGACCTCGCCAGGACGGACTTTACGGTCGATTCGATATTCAGCATTGTCCAGGATGTACACCCGTCCTCTCACCTGATCGAGAGTCAGCCCCAGTGCACCAGCCCAGGACTCCTCCATTCGGCTGATCATGCTCATCCGCGAAGGACGAGGCATGATTCGCTGCTGACCGCCCTCAATATCTGCCCGAAGCAGGCCGCTTATTCAGCCCTATGCAGGGCACGACTTCTAACACACGCCTTTCCGGACGCATCGAGCACCCTCGGGCTTCAACCGGAGTGGCTGAGCATCCTTGACCAGATAACGCATCGTCTTGTGGACATTGAGCCGGATCTCCGGATCGTTCCGATAAACGATGCCGATGCCACATTCGTCCTTGTAGCGCTCCTTGTCGTGATTGCAGCTGTTGTAGCAGCCGTATCCCCGAGTGATCCGCTCCCACAGCTCACCGAGCTGCTGAGCCTTGTAGACATCTCCACGTACCTCCTTTCCATTGAAGAAGTAAGCCGCATGGATGTGGTAGCCCCGATCCTTACCCTGCTCAACCGCGCAGATGTAACCCGTCAGGTGGTAGAAGATGGGATTGCGCTCGTGTTCGGAGATCAGCGCTTTCAGATCATCGAACACTCGTTCGACGCGCAACCTGACTTGAGCCTCCTGGCGATAGTACAGATCGACCCGGACTACGGCCGTGCGCGCATAGCGGTCCAGAACAGCGTCGGTATATTCGGTGACTCGACGCTCCTGCTTTCTAGCCTCGTAACGACGGACTTCCCTACAGCGGCGATACCATCGTTCACGAATCAACTGCCGAATGCGGGCGACCAGAACGTTCATGCTGCGATGATGATCGAGGTAGGCGGTACCCTCTTCGTTCAAGCACACAAGACCACCAGGGTGACGCTCTAGCCCGATGTCCTGGCACGCGTTCCTGAATGCTTGAAGACACTCGCTGTAGCGGTATTCATGACGCTCATCGAACAGGTCCATCATCGCCTGGATATGCTCGATGTACGGAGAGAGCCTGGTCTCCTGGAGACCATCGCACGCAGAGTGTTCATCCCTAACTCTAAACGCTGGCATGTCATAAAACTCGATCGCTTGAACGAATCGTTCGATCTGGATGGCTATATCGGACTGCGAGCGAAGGCCGTAGTTCTTACGAATGGTCATGGGAGGTACCTGGTTGTTTGTATACCAGGCACGTGCTGTGTACTTTTTGACTGGGTAGCTGTCGCTAGCCTAGGGACTAGACTATGCGTAGGTAGCGCTAGCCCCTATGGCTGGTGATTACTTGATAGTTAATGACTATATAACTAGATCCCCCTCCCACTCTCAGCAAGCCATCCCGGCAAGGCAGGGTATATGGGGAGCAACATTGCCTGCCTGCCGAGAGATTTGCCTAACCACCTCATGGGGGAGTTAGCTGAGCACGCGCCGTCCCTATGCGGCATAAACGCCATGACCAGCCTTAGCCGGTCATGGCACAGGTTAGTTCTAGCTAGCCATAGTCAGGTGGCCGGTGGAGCGCACCACAGTACCCTCTGCCAAGTCACGTTCCTCAATCCTCGCCAGGATCCAGTCGTGCACCTCGCTATCGACCCAGCCGACGCGGCGGTCGCCGAGTGAAACGGGTTTCGGGAAGGTGCTCTCCGCGATGTATTTGTAGATGGTCGACCGAGCCAGGCCAGTCGAGTCGATGACTTCTTTCAGCCGGATAATTCTCATGAGCAGGCTCCTCTGTTAGCTCAGAGGATTTGGGAAGGCTGTAAAAAAATACACGGGGTAGGCAACCACAGGACGGCGATAGATTGCTGCATAAGCTGAATCACCAATGCCTCCGCCAACCACTGCCAATCTGCGTCTCGACGTGGCCGCTGCTGACTCGCCGCGCCATCCCCTAAGGCGCCTGGGCGGCCTTCATCCCCATGTTGTTTATATCTATCAGAAGGCGGATAGAGAAAATTTTCCGTTACTCTGCTACTTTCGCTAGAAAATAGCGGAAATAGCTACAAAAAATGAACACATCAGATCATGTTAAATCTGCATCCACTGGCAGTGAAATGCTTACCTTTCAACAAGGCTGGCCCTGCTTTCGCGAGCACAGCTTGTTCGAGTCCGCTGTGACAGAGGCTGCTCGAGAGCTACAGGTCTCTCGAGAGATGGCAATGATGTGCGCGTTCGGCGCCATGGCTACTGCCTGTCAGGGGCAAGTCAATTTGCAAATGCCTACTGGCCACCCGGCACCTACCTCATTAATGCTCCTAACCATCGCCGAGTCGGGAGAAAGGAAGACCACAACGCAGAACTACTTCTTTGACGCAATAAATATGCTAAATGATGAGGAGTACCAAGCTAACGAAGTTTCTTTTAGAAAGCACCGGATCAACTATGAACTATGGGACACTAAGAAACGACATCTGCAGCGCATGTATAGCAAATGTGCAGCGAAGGAAGATGAAGATGCAACGCACGCAGTTTTAGAGGAACTCACCGAGCATCTCAAGACCGAACCCCAACCTAACCGCTCAGGGAAGTTCCTGTATGAAGACACCACCCCACAAGCTCTGGTACAAATGCTTTACGAAAACATGCCCAATGGCTGCCTGCTGACCAGCGAGGCCAGTAGTATTTTCAGCGGTAAAGTATTAGGTGAACTCGACAAGCTTAATACACTCTGGGACGGTGGCAACGTAATTGTCGATCGCGTATCCAGAGAGGGATTTATTCTTCGAGATGCACGTCTAACTCTTTCGCTAATGGCTCAACCAAGCGTTATCGCATCGTTCATGGGAAAACGCGGCAATGAAGCTCGTGGTACTGGCTTCCTTGCTCGCTTCTTAGTCGTTAAACCACGCACCATGGCCGGCGGACGAACTCACGAAAAGCTATCATCCTTACCACGCAAGCAGAGTTTCAATGCCCGTATTCGCGAGAAATTGACGTTCGCGACCTCGCCTAGTCGTCAAGTGTTGAGATTTTCAGAGCCAGCTGGTACGAATACAGCCAATACTTAGAACAAGAAATGAGGAGCAATGGACTATACCACTACCTCCGAGATCACGCATCTAAACTACTTGAAAATACCAGTCGGCTAGCAGCCATCCTGCATACTTTTGAGCGAAACTCAGACAACGATACAGAGATTGATTTATTTACTTTAAGGTTTTGCTGGGAGTTTGCTAGAGCTTGTTCATGGCACTTCATAGCGCACCTAGCTAACGAACCACAAGTAGTTACAGACGCTAACAACCTGGCACACTTCCTACTGAGCCTTGCCAATAAAGAGTCCCGCATAGATCACACACGGGCCGCCCAAGACACAAGAAGATATCGAAATCAAGTAACACCGCCCGAAACACGGACTGACAACCTCATTAGCGGGGCAAGAACAACATTTACTCTAACGAAAGTAAAACAATATGGCCCCAGTAGCCTGAGAGGCCGGGCAAATTCTGAAAGACTAGACGCCGCTATCGATTTACTTACTAAGCTTGGACATATCAGAAAAGAGGGAAACAACTATCGCTTCCAAGAGACAATTCTACTCACTCCAGAACAAATTACATTGAAAAATGGCGAAACAATTACAGTCAAAGAACTCCCTCTATTTAGAGAGCAGCAGTATTGCAAGCCTCAGACCATGGATGCACATAGAATTAAAGGCGATTACTTCATAAAAATCTGTCAATAGCACAATGCCAGAGCAACCTATTGAAGCCAGACATAACCTAGCCTGTCCCGGAACCGGTGGACAGGCAGTTAAGAGCTACTGCTCGTATTCCTCCGCTCAAACTCCATCGGACTGAGATACCCCAGAGTCGAGTGGCGACGGTGGTGATTGTAGAAGCAGATGTAGTCGAACAGGTCGGCTTGCGCCTCCCAATAGCTGGCATAGTACGTCAGGTACACCCGCTCGGACTTCAGCGAACAGAAGAAACTCTCCATCACCGCATGATCCCAAAAGCTTCCCCACCGCGGGTGGCTTGGCACGATGCGATGTCGCTGAAGCAGGGCTTGGTAGTCGCAGGTGCAGTACTGACTGCAGCGATCCTAGTCCAGCAGCACTTCCAATTATGGCTGTCGGCGAGCAAAAGGCATCTCTAGCGCGGCATGCACCAAAGCCTGATGCATACGGTGGGGCATCGCCCAACCGATAACAGCGCGTGAATCAAGATTGAGCACGACGGCCAGATACAACCGTCTTGTGCAGTCCGCACATGGCTCATGTCCGAGACCCAATGCCGGTTAGCGCGATCCGAGGCGGACTGGCGATCCAGGTGATTCGGTGCAATGGGTAGATCGTGGCGGCTGAGCGTCTTCGCGACGACCTCAATCAACAGACTCTGCGTTTCCTCCATAGCTGATGTACCAAGCCAGATACCAGATCGCTCAGTTAGCATGTTCCTGTCTTTACCGATCAGGGCCTGCCAACCTCATGCGAAGGCCTTGCAGTGCCATTCTGACCAGACTGCGTACGATGGCCTTTACCATTTCATCGCACCTTACTCTCCTCATGCGCCAGCCTGGTCTCGTTACGCTGAAACCACCACGAAAGACGTACCGTGCCCATCTCACCGCCTGCGATCGTAGAAGTAGGGTTGATGCTCATCTATTCGATCCGAGGCCTTCGGGAAGCCCTGACTACCGGTCCTCGGAGCGTCCAAGAACCAATAGCAGTGCAACTTGGCACGGGTGATAGCCACATACGCAAGCCTCATCACCTCCTCGCCTTGCGCAAAGTCATAGGCCCTTGCTTCGCCATTCATAGCGAGATTCGCCATAGCGTATGCCTGGTTTCGCCAGTTGGACGAGGAGAGTTGCTCGCAGTCTCCCACAAGGAAAACGACGTCAGCTTCCAGGCCTTTCGAACCGTGATAGGTCATGATGCGAATCCGATCTTGGTTATTTTCCCGTCTCGCTCGCTGTAGCGTACCGGCAAGCTTGTTGGTCACCTCGATCAAGGTACTTCTTGATCGCGACAGCACCATGATCTCGTGCCCGTCTTCGTAGTGCTGCCCTACCATGCTCACGAGATATCGATCATCTCGCCGCCACAACTGAACGGGAAAATTCAGATCCTTGACATCAGGATGAGCAGCTTCGCCATGCTTGTTCTCGATAGAGCGGGTGTGTTTCACAATGCTCTCAGCCGCGTCGATCACCAGCTGCTGAGACCGGAAGTTCTGCTGCAGCATGAGCGGCAGTGTTTTGGGAGAAGGGAAGTAACGCTCGAATTGCTGGAAAAACTTGGGCGAACTGCCACGCCAGCCATAGATGCTTTGCCAGTCATCTCCTACCGCCATGAGCGAAGGAAAAATCACGCCCTGAGAGGTGCGGTATTGAAGCCTGCGTAATCGAAGCTCGGTGAGCACGCCACGCAGCCAACTAATAGTGTTGGCACCGCAGTCCTGGAACTCATCAACGAGAGTTACCATCTGAGCTCTGAGGACACTGTCAGGCAGCTTTCTGAAATTGTCCACCCCATGCTCACTGTACATCGCGAACATCTTGTTGAAGGTGAATATACGTGGACTCTGCTCAGCCAGGAAGCTCTCAAACTCAGGCCAGAACAGACCTAGTGCTTCGAAAAACTTTGCATCCATGTCCTCCTTCAGGAAACTCATACCCTTGACTGCCTCTGGCACATCAAGTCCAAGGTTCTCAAGGAAAGAAGCGGCGCTATGGAATGCCTGCATGATGGGCGCGGGTACGAGATCCCCGCCAACCTGGTACCTGAATTTGGGCACAGCGGAAACCTGGCCCCTCAAGGTTTCGAGGGAGCTCAAAGCCTCGTCATAATTCGTGAAATACAGGACAGGCTTGGAGCAGAACAGTTGAAGAAAGATCCTCCGCATGTTCAGAGCCAGCGAAAGCTTGGTTTCTCCCTCTCCATCTTTGATCTTGATAGTGTCTGGTTCGTTTTGATCCAAGCCCAGCACTACCAGAGCATTCAGATCCTCTGCGAACGCATGGGCATGGAAAATATGTCCGTTAAGCTCTACAGGCACGAGTTCGGCGGTAATCCCAGGCATTGGCCACAGCCCAGCCTTACGCCAGAGCGACTCCACCGCTAGGCATGCCTCCCGATCACGAGCCGAGCATTGCCTGAGCATCCTTATACGTTTGGCCTGCCCCGCATCATTGGGGTTCAGCGGCTCTCCGATACTTACCGAGTGCCTTACGAGCTCAATGATCAACGTACGGAACCGCTTGTTTTTTTCAAATAGGTTCTGGTAGCAGCGGTTCATGAGATCCAGCTGTCTCGAATTCAGCCGAATGTCCAGAATGTTCTCAGGCTCTTCGTCCTCAGCGGTGGACTCCTTACTCAGGAACTCAAATGCCTTCGCTCCTTGAAATAGTGGCGACCATTTGAAGAAGTCAAGGATGCGGGAGTGGAACGTTCGAACGAAGCTTTTGCCCTTCTCCTCGTCCATGGGGATTCCCCACAGGCCGAACACTTTGATCACCTTGGCGATGAAGTCGAAGCGTGAGTCACGGGTGAACGTAACAACCGTGATGCAATCCTCAGGCACACTCAGGTAGTAGCGAAGCACGAGCAGCCGCAGCACCATCGTCGTAGACTTGCCACTGCCGGCACCGGCAACAATGTAGGTGGACGGGCTTCGAGAGAGAATCATCTCCCATTGCCGATCGGTCGGTTGTTGGTAGTCCGGTAGCCTTTCCCTGATATCGGAGCGGATCCTCCGCTCGAGCTCCTCGGAAATAGGGAAATCGAAGTTCTCGAATAGGTTGGTGTCCACTTCTGGCGCTACATCTGTCGGCCTTACCCCGGGGTTCAGCTCCAGCACCAATTTCCCAGCCTCAACGCCTGCCTCGTGGCCGCTTTTATACCCCTCTTGAAGGCCTTCCCTTCGCCCATCCTCGCGCCCTACCTTATGACCTTGGTCCCGACCATCCTCAAGCCCCTTTTCGTGGCCCGAAACTCGACCAACCTCGTGCCCCGCTAGGTATCCAGCTTTCCAAGAGGTGGCGTCGTGCCTCTCTATTGTCTGCAGCAACCATCGGGCAAAGGCATATGTTCCTCTGGCCATCCACCCGTTGGCACGCATAGGCTGCTCAGCTGATGATTTGCCTTCCGACCCACTCTCGGAGGGTTTCTTGATACCCGACTCGTGTAGAGAACCCACTTGGAACCAGCCTTTCACGATTTCCTTTCGATTCGGCAAGTCTCTGCTTACCGCCATGCTTGGGATATTATCAGGATGGCTAGCGGTCCACTGATTTAAGCGACATCAATTTGCCACAACGGCAGATCAGGATCCCAGCGCAAAGGAGGGCCCAGGCCACGGCACTCTATGAGCGCCGCCTTTGGTCATGAGGAGCGGCAGAATTCGCAAGGCAGCAGCATGGTCAGAGTCAGGATTGCGACTTCAACGCCACTGTAGCGGCTGCAATAGCTATCCCCACTCCAGTTTCGATCACTCGACTACCGAGGCTCTTCGCTGCGTCCAGGCCAACGCCTTTCGCAAGGTCTCCGGCTGCAGCCAACAAAGTGTCGCCCGTTAAAGCGTCAGGCATAGATTTCATTGCTTCCAGAGCCTTGGCTGTTAGCACGCACCCGTAGTACTCCTTTTGAGTGGTGCTGGTGATCTTACCCACACGGATGTAACTCGCCTCAATTAGCCAATCCATGGTCGCGTCAAAGAAAGCCTGCTTCGATCCGAACTTACTCAACCAGTCGCTGAGCTCTTTTTCAGCATCCTCAAAAACAGGGTCGAGGATGTCAGCCCCTAGCCGCACTCGCTGAGGGAAATGACTGTAAAGATAAGCAAAGATCAGTCCGCACGATTGGTCGAAACGTTTGATGTTCGGCGCTGCCATCGGTAGCCCTCCGCTGTCACGCCATGTTCAATCGGTGGAAGCCTTCAAATCAACTCATTTGGCTAGCGTCGAATGCCAATAGACATTGGCTCACCACCAATAGAAGGGAGATAGCACTTCAAAATCTCGAGTGGGGCAAAAAGTGGGGCAAAATACAGGAACACCACAAAAGCATCAGGCATAAAAAAATCCAGTCACCGCTAAGTGACTGGATTTTCTAGGGATTTTTGGTCGGGACGGAGTGATTCGAACACTCGACCCCTTGCACCCCATGCAAGTGCGCTACCAGGCTGCGCTACGCCCCGACGTTGCTTTGAGTTCCCTCAGAAGCGGATCGCACTATACCCCAAGCATGAGCTTCGGAGAAGTGCTTTTTTCATTTTTTTCAGTTACTTGCGCAAGACGTACAGCACATCCTCCAATTCGACAATCATCTGCCGGATCAGTTGTTTGTACTGAGTAGCGTCCTCGCGGGCTTCGTCGCCTGTGAGGCGCTGCCGGGCACCGCCGATGGTGAAGCCTTGATCGTAGAGCAGCGCGCGAATCTGGCGAATCATGAGCACGTCCTGACGCTGGTAGTAGCGCCGATTGCCCCTTCGCTTGACCGGATTGAGTTGCGGGAACTCCTGTTCCCAGTACCGCAGCACATGCGGCTTCACCGCGCAAAGATCACTTACTTCGCCGATGGTGAAGTAGCGCTTGCCCGGGATGGGAGGCAACTCGTCGTTATGACTTGGTTCCAGCATAAGCTTCAACCCTGGCCTTCAGTTTCTGCCCTGGACGAAAGGTGACGACGCGCCGGGCTGTGATCGGGATTTCCTCTCCCGTCTTCGGGTTGCGTCCGGGACGCTGGCGCTTGTCGCGCAGGTCAAAGTTGCCGAAACCCGACAACTTCACCTGTTCGTTATGCTCCAGCGCCTGGCGGATCTCTTCGAAGAAGAGCTCCACCAGTTCCTTGGCTTCCCGCTTATTCAGGCCCAGCTCTTCGTACAGACGTTCAGCAATTTCAGCTTTCGTCAGAGCCCCCATACGCTACTTCCTTAACGTGGCGTTGAACCTTTGTTCCAGCGAGGCGACGATATTCTGCGTAGTCGCGTTCACCTCGTCATCGTTAAGAGTGCGTGATGGATGCTGCCAGGTCAAGCCAACGGCCAAGCTTTTTCTAAGCGGATCAATGCCTTTACCGTGGTAGACGTCAAACAACCTGAGATCCGTGAGCCATTCGCCCGCCGTTTCTCGGATATTTGCCAGGACGAATTCGGCCGGAGTATCCAGATCGACGATCAACGCCAAGTCACGGCGCACCTCGGGGAAGCGCGACAGTTCGCTGAATTTCGGCAGACGGCCCTTGGCGACTTCCGACAGTAGCAGCTCAAAGACATAGACCGGTCGATCCAGGTCCAGCGCCTTGGCCAGCTCCGGGTGCAGGGCTCCCAGGTAGCCGACCAGCACGCCGTCTCGCTCGATCTTGGCGGTCTGCCCCGGGTGCAGCGCCGGATGCTCTGCCGGGGAGAAAGTGAAAGCATCGATGGCGCCGGCGTTACCCAGCAGCGCTTCGACGTCTGCTTTCACGTCGAAGAAGTCGACATTCTCGGGGCCATTGGCCCAGCCTTCCGGCTGACGAGCACCGCAGACGACACCGGCGAGCATGTTCTCCTGCACCAGCCCTTCCAGTTGACCCACGAAGCGCAGACCGCTTTCGAACAGGCGAACGCGGGTTTGCTGACGGTTGAGGTTGTACTGCAGCGATTTCACCAGCCCCGGCCAGAGCGAGGCGCGCATGGCGGCCATGTCGGCGGAGATCGGGTTAGCCAGCATCAGCGGCTCGACGCCGGGATGGAACAGCTGGAACAACTTGGGATCGATGAAGCTGTAGGTGATGGCTTCCTGGTAGTCACGAGCGACCAGCAGTCGGCGTAGCGCCGGTAGTTCCGCCTGGGACTCGGACTTGGTGTTTGGCGCCAGGCGGGCCTGAGGATAGCGAACCGGCAGACGGTTGTAGCCGTAGAGACGGCCCAGCTCTTCGATCAGATCGACTTCGATAGTGACGTCGAAGCGATGACTCGGTACGCCCACGGTCCAGGCTTCGGCACCAGCCTTCTGGACGTCGAATTCCAGGGCAGTGAGCAGCCGCTCAATCTCGGCGTTTTCCAGGGTCATGCCCAGCATCTGGGTGACACGCTCGGCACGCAGGGTAACCGGCGCGACCTTCGGCAAGTCCGCTTCGCTGACTTGCTCGATGATCGGGCCGGCTTCGCCACCAACGATCTGCAGCAGTAGCTCGGTGGCGCGCTCCATGGCGCGACGGGCCAGTTGCGAGTCCACGCCGCGCTCGAAGCGGTGCGAGGCATCGGTGTGCAAGCCATAGGAACGAGCCTTACCGGCAACGGCGATATTGTCGAAGAAGGCGCTTTCGAGGAACAGGTCGCGGGTCTTGGCGCTGACGCCGCTGTGCTCGCCCCCCATCACACCAGCGATAGCCAGGGCACGCTCGTGGTCGGCGATCACCAGGGTGTCGGCACGCAGGGCGACCTCCTGGCCGTCCAGCAGGACGAGCTTCTCGCCCTCCTCGGCCATGCGCACGCGTACGCCACCCTTGATTTCATCGAGGTCGAAAGCATGCATCGGCTGGCCCAGTTCGATCATCACGTAGTTGGTGATGTCGACAGCAGCGTCGATGCTGCGGATGTCGGAACGGCGCAGGCGCTCGACCATCCACAGGGGAGTCGGCTTGCTCAGATCGACGTTACGGACGACGCGACCGAGGTAGCGCGGGCAGGCCTTGGGAGCCAGCAGCTCCACAGTGCGTACTTCGTCGATCTGCGGAGCAACGGCACTAATCACCACCGGCTTGACCTCGGCGCCGTACAGCGCGCCGACTTCACGGGCGAGACCGGTCAGGGACAGGCAGTCGCCGCGGTTCGGGGTCAGGCCGATCTCGATGGAGGCGTCGTCCAGCTCAAGGTAGTCGCGGACGTTGGCGCCCACGGGCGCATCCGCGGCAAGCTCCATCAGGCCGGCGTTCTCTTCGCTGATGTCCAGCTCTTTGGCCGAGCAGAGCATCCCATTGGACTCAACGCCGCGCAGCTTGGCTTTCTTGATCTTGAATTCGCCCGGAAGTTCGGCGCCGATCATGGCGAAGGGGACCTTCAGGCCCGGACGCACATTGGGCGCGCCGCAGACGACCTGGAGGGTCTCCGAACCGTTGCTGACCTGGCAGACGCGCAGCTTGTCGGCGTCCGGGTGCTGCTCGGTCGACAGCACTTCGCCCACGACGACGCCGCTGAACTGGCCGGCAACCGGGATCACAGCGTCGACCTCAAGGCCCGCCATGGAAAGACGAGCCACCAGCTCGTCACGGGATACCTGCGGGTTTACCCAGCTCCGCAGCCACTGTTCACTGAATTTCATCCTGCTCTCCTGAATGCGTTGACGGTCGTGCGGGCTAGCGGAACTGGCCGAGGAACCGCAAATCGTTGTCGAAGAACAGGCGCAAGTCGTTCACGCCATAACGCAGCATGGCGAGACGCTCGATACCCATGCCGAAGGCGAAGCCCTGGTACTTCTCCGGGTC
This sequence comes from Pseudomonas sp. BB438, assembly GCF_057180225.1. Taxonomy (NCBI): domain Bacteria; kingdom Pseudomonadati; phylum Pseudomonadota; class Gammaproteobacteria; order Pseudomonadales; family Pseudomonadaceae; genus Pseudomonas; species Pseudomonas sp. BB438. The sequence goes on along the minus strand of NZ_CM170001.1, from coordinate 2,152,982 downwards.
GATGCCGGACATGCGCAGCACGTCGGGGTGGACCATGCCGCAACCCATGACTTCCAGCCAGCCGGTTTGCTTGCAAACGCGGCAACCCTTGCCGCTGCAGAGCACGCACTGGATGTCGACTTCCGCCGAAGGCTCGGTGAAGGGGAAAAAGGAAGGACGGAAGCGGACGGAGAATTCCTTCTCGAAGAAGGCGCGGAGGAATTCTTCGATGGTACCCTTGAGGTCGGCGAAGCTGACATCTTCATCGACCAGCAGACCTTCTACCTGGTGGAACATCGGCGAGTGGGTAAGGTCGGAGTCGCAGCGATAGACGCGGCCCGGGCAGACAATGCGAATCGGCGGTTTCTGGCTCTCCATGGTGCGGACCTGTACCGGCGAGGTATGGGTGCGCAGCAGCATGTTCGCATTGAAGTAGAAGGTGTCGTGCATGGCACGAGCCGGGTGGTGGCCCGGAATGTTGAGCGCTTCGAAGTTGTGGTAGTCATCTTCGACCTCCGGCCCCTCGGCCACTTCATAGCCGATGCGGGTGAAGCACTGCTCGATGCGTTCCTTGGTGCGGGTGACCGGATGCAGGCCGCCGGAGGACTGGCCACGGCCCGGCAAGGTCACGTCGATACGCTCGACTGCCAGCTTGGCGGCGAGGGCAGCGCCCTCCAGCTCGGCCTTGCGGGCGTTCAGCACATCCTGAACCTGCTCTTTGGCGACGTTGATCAGCGCGCCGACTTTCGGGCGCTCTTCGGCCGGCAGGTCGCCCAGGGTCTTCATGACCTGGGTCAGCTCGCCTTTCTTGCCGAGGTAGTGAACCCGGATCTGCTCCAGGGCGTTGACGTCTTCGGTGTTTCGCACGGCGTCCAGGGCCTGCGAAACCAGCGCGTCCAGGTTTTCCATGTACCAACTCCAGATACAAAATAGGGGAAGAGCGGTAAGGCTCTTCCCCTATCGGTGACGTTACGTCCGGACCGAAATCCGGTAACTGTCGTGGGGCTTAAGCCAGGCTGGCCTTCGCTTTCTCGACAATCGCGGTAAACGCCGCTTTTTCGTTCACAGCCAGATCGGCCAGGACCTTACGGTCGATCTCGATGGCCGCCTTTTTCAGGCCAGCGATCAGACGGCTGTAGGACAGACCGTTCTGACGAGCACCAGCGTTGATACGGGCGATCCACAGGGCGCGGAACTGACGCTTGCGCTGACGACGGTCACGGTAGGCGTATTGGCCAGCCTTGATGACCGCCTGCTTGGCAACGCGGAACACGCGCGAACGCGCGCCGTAGTAGCCTTTTGCGAGCTTCAGAATCTTTTTGTGACGACGACGGGCAATCACGCCACGCTTAACACGAGCCATTTATCTATCCTCTACCAGAAATCAACGCAGACGCAGGGAGCGTGCTACACGGCGAACATCGGAAGCAGCGAGCATCGAAGTGCCGCGCAGCTGACGCTTACGCTTGGTGGTCATTTTGGTCAGGATGTGGCTCTTGAAAGCGTGCTTGTGCTTGATGCCACCAGCAGTCACTTTGAAGCGCTTTTTGGCGCCACTCTTGGTTTTCATCTTTGGCATGTTTAGTACTCCGCATTCGTTAACAACTGATAACCATCAGGCCTGCCAGTGCCCGGGAGGTTATTTACGCTTCTTGGGAGCGATGACCATCATCAGCTGGCGTCCTTCCAGCTTGGGATGCTGTTCCACGGTGCCAATCTCGGCGAGGTCGTTTTCGACTCGCTTGAGCAGCTCCATGCCCAGCTCCTGGTGGGCCATCTCACGACCACGGAATCGAAGCGATACCTTGGCCTTGTCCCCTTCATTAAGGAAACGTACCAGGTTGCGTAGTTTTACCTGGTAATCCCCTTCTTCCGTCCCTGGACGAAACTTGATTTCTTTGATCTGTTGCTGGTGCTGGTTCTTCTTCGCAGCAGCGGCTTGCTTCTTCTTCTCGAAGAGGTGCTTGCCGTAGTCCATGATGCGGCAGACAGGGGGCACCGCATCAGCAGAAATTTCCACCAGGTCCAGCTTGGCCTCGTCGGCTTGACGGAGGGCCTCGTCGAGGGAGACCACGCCAATCTGCTGACCGTCAGCACCAATCAGACGAACCTCACGGGCGGTGATGTTCTCGTTGATCGGCGGTTTCGGGAGAGCCCGCTTATCCTGTCTCATTTCACGCTTAATAATGATTACTCCGAGTCTTGGCGACCACGCCGGGAAACCGCCTGAGCGAGCAGCTCAGCGAACTGGGCGACCGGCATCGAGCCGAGGTCAGCCCCTTCGCGCGTACGTACGGCGACGGCCTGCGATTCAACTTCCCTATCACCGATAACCAACAGATAGGGAACCTTGAGCAAAGTATGCTCGCGGATTTTAAAGCCAATTTTCTCGTTTCTCAAGTCAGACTTGGCACGGAATCCGCTTTGCTCGAGCTGACGCACCACTTCCTCAGCCCATTCGCCCTGCTTGTCAGTGATATTCATCACCACGGCCTGGGTCGGAGCGAGCCAGGCCGGGAACTGGCCAGCGTAGTGTTCGATCAGCATGCCGATGAAGCGCTCGAAGGAGCCGAGGATCGCGCGGTGCAGCATGACCGGACGGGTACGGCTGTTATCTTCGGCGATATAGCTGGCATCCAGGCGCTCCGGCAGGTTCGGGTCGTACTGCAGGGTGCCGCACTGCCAATTACGACCCAGGCAATCCTTCAGGGTGAACTCGATCTTCGGACCATAGAAGGCGCCCTCGCCCGGCTGGTATTCCCACTCCAGACCGGATTCGTTCAGCGCGTCGGCCAGCGCACTTTCAGCGCGGTCCCACAACTCCTCGGAACCGACGCGCTTGGCCGGTCGAGTGGACAGTTTCATCGAGACGTCGGTGAAACCGAAGTCCGAATAGACCTGCAGGGTCAGCTTGATGAAATCGGCCGCTTCCTTCTTCACCTGCTCTTCGGTGCAGAAGATGTGGGCGTCATCCTGGGTGAAGCCACGCACGCGCATGATGCCGTGCAGCGCGCCGGACGGCTCGTTACGGTGGCAGGCGCCGAACTCGGCAAGGCGCAGCGGCAGGTCACGGTAGGACTTCAGGCCCTGGTTGAAGATCTGCACATGGCACGGGCAGTTCATCGGTTTAACTGCGAAATCGCGGCTTTCCGACGACGTGGTGAACATGTTTTCGGCGTAGTTGGTCCAGTGGCCGGAGCGCTCCCAAAGGATACGATCGACGACCTGCGGGGTGCGAACTTCCACGTAGCCGTGGTCGCGCTGCACCTTGCGCATGTACTGCTCAAGCACCTGGTAGACGGTCCAGCCATTCGGGTGCCAGAAGACCATGCCCGGCGCTTCTTCCTGGAGGTGGAAGAGGTCGAGTTGCTTGCCGATGCGACGGTGGTCGCGCTTCTCGGCCTCCTCGATACGCTGGACATAAGCAGCCAGTTGCTTTTTGTCTGCCCAGGCGGTGCCGTAGACACGCTGCAACTGCTCGTTCTTCGAGTCACCGCGCCAGTAGGCGCCGGAAATCTTGGTCAGCTTGAAGGCTTTCAGGAAACGGGTGTTGGGCACATGCGGACCACGACACATGTCCACGTACTCCTCATGGAAGTACAGGCCCATGGCCTTCTCGTCCGGCATGTCGTCGATGAGGCGCAGCTTGTACTCCTCACCACGAGCCTTGAAGGTCTCGATGACTTCGGCACGCGGGGTCATCCTCTTGATGACGTCGTAGTCTTTCTCGATCAGCTCAGCCATGCGCTTTTCGATGGCAGCCATGTCTTCCGGTGTGAAGGGGCGCTCGAAGGCGATGTCGTAATAGAAGCCCTCATCGATCACCGGCCCAATGACCATTTTGGCAGTCGGGTACAGTTGCTTGACCGCATGCCCCACCAGGTGAGCGCAGGAGTGGCGAATGATTTCCAGCCCGTCCTCATCCTTCGGAGTAATGATCTGCAGGGTGGCGTCGCTGTCGATGATGTCGCAGGCATCGACCAGACGGCCGTTGACCTTGCCGGCCAGGGTGGCTTTCGCCAGGCCCGCGCCAATGGATTGCGCCACCTCGGTCACACTGACCGGATGATCGAAGGAACGCTGACTACCGTCGGGAAGAGTAATGATGGGCATGGCGCCTCCTCTCCTAGTGGTGACCCCTACGAAAGGCCACATGGGTTGGGATGTGCCAGTAAGCGTCGCCCGCCGGGTAAGCCTGCCTCACAGTGGCAGGCGCCTTGTCGGCACCCTGCGCATTCGCGCGCGGACGTAGATCACTGGAAGAAATCGAAAACCTGCCCACAAACGATAGCGAGCAGGGCCGTGGATGTTACTGCAAGTTGGCGAAACTGACGAGCAGTAGACCTGACCTGACTCAGTGCCGCTCGACAAATTCCAGGACAGCGCGATTGAAGGACGCCGGACGGATCACATTCATGCCATGGGACGCCCCGGGAATCGTTACCGACCGCGCATCGGCAAGAGATAACCGCATCGCCTGAATGATTCGAGGAAACGGCTCCGGACTCTTGGCTCCACCAATCAGCAATACCGGCAAACGCAATTGTGAGATCTGCGCATGATTAATAGGCGCAGGACGATCAGCCACCTGCCCGACTAATGTCATGGCGTTGGCCATCGCCATGTCACGGAACTGCCGGGAGGACCGAGACCAGACTCCCGCCCCACTGACAGTATCGACAAAAAGTTGCAGTCCCTCCTCCACCTCCCCGGCGCGAATCATCACCAGAGCCTGTTGGCGAAACTGATTACGCTCGCTGGGAGATACTGGCGATTCGATACTTACCTCAGTAAACACGTCATCGGCAAAGTCTCCGCCAGGATCAGCGAGTGTCAAAGAACGTAGTTTTTGCGGAGCCGCGAGAGCGACTCGCAGACAGATATTGCCGCCCCGCGAATGACCCAGCAGATGGGCGGGAGCGGGCACCTGATCGAGCAACGCCAGCAGATCATCAACATGCTGGTCCGTCGTGAAACCCAGCCCCTCGCCATCCCACTGCTCAGGGTAGTAGTGGCGCAGACTGGGCACTATCACGCGATAACGGGCAGACAATGCCTCGATCTGCCCCTGCCAGTAGCGATAGTCACAGAGCGAACCATGCACCAGCAGCAAGGACTCGCCCCGCCCGGCAACCTGGCACGTTAGTTCATAGTCATTGACCCGGTATTGCACTATCTCGTTATTCATCCAGCACTCGCACGCGACGCACCACAATAAAGCACACATATTTTGCAGGGGCTAGTGATCGCCAAAAAATCCCGCGACACCCTTTAGCCCGCGCATTATCCCTCATCAATCAATTAACCCACCAACCTCTCTTCTACCCTTAACATTTAATGTGTGCTCTCCCAATCGCAACAATTCATATATTCGGTTGACGCGAACAATCACTAGAACACAGAATCGCGCCGTACTAATCACCCTGAATACGGGAGCACCCAGATGTCCAAACTTGCGGAATTCCGCGAAGCCGAGCGCAAACTCCAGGAACAACTCGCCCTGCTTGAGAAACTCAAGAGCGATGGCGGACTGAAGAAAGAACTGGAGTTCAAGGATCAATTGCAGGCCTTGATGGACCAGTACGACATGAATCTGCGCAACGTCATCGAAATTCTCGACCCGCAGACCTCAGCCGAGCCGGCAACCGCGCAACAACCGCGCCGCACCCGCCAGCTGAAGGTCTACAAGAACCCGCACAACGGCGAGACCATCGAGACCAAGGGCGGCAACCACAAGACCCTCAAAGCCTGGAAGCAGCAATACGGTGGTGACACCGTCGAGTCCTGGCTGCAGTAACCCCAATCTTCCGCGGAGCGCTCCCGCTCCGCGGAACTTCCCCTCGCTCGACACCTCCTGACAGACGGCTGTATAAAAACTAGCCATCGTTAGAAGAAATCCTTATACTAGCCGACAGCGAACACCAAACCCAAGGTCGCCCCTCCCAGCACTCCCTACCTGATCCAGGGCAGAAGCTGGGCACTACAGGGCCACGGCCAGCGCATCCTCCGCATCGATTCCAGAGCACGCCAACCGCGCCAGGAACATTTGCCCGAAGATCCGCGCCCCACGTCAGACCCACTGCTTTCACCCAACATCGCAGCCTGACGCGAACAGACCCTCAAGTTTCCTATCGCTGCCATATTCCGGTCATACGTTTTCTGCATTCTCAGATCGCACCCGGAGCTTTTGACGATTTCGACGGTCATAGGACCGTTACCTATTTGGAAAGACAAGACAATGAAAACCTCCCTGCAAATCCAGGAGGCGATTCGCACCCTCTCGGCGGCCTTCGCCCCTCTGAACTGCGTCATCCAGGCCAAGCGCAAGCACGGCTTCAGCTTCACCCTGGTGAACGAGCATGGCATCGCCAAGCACACCGAACGTCTCTACCCCCAGCAATACCAGGGCGAGGCGCCGCTGAGCGCGGTGATCCAGCGAGTGCAAGCCACCATCGCTGCCTGAGCCTGAAAACGAAAAAAGCCCCGTCCAAACGGGGCTTTTGCATTTCTGCCGTCCTATGTATAGGAAGGACACACTCAGCGCAGCGTGATACCCGCCTTCACCGACTCGATCTCCCCCGCCAGCGCCGCGTAGCGCTGGGACGGAGCTGCATAGGTCAGCGAGTAGGCCGCTTCATCGCCCAGCGCAACCTGAACAGTCTGCTTGAGCACCTCGGTGCCGTTCTGGCTGATGCCACAATGAACCTCCAGACCACTCAACCCGCCCAGCTTCGCATCCAGCGGCTTGCTACACGCCGCCTGGAACCCCTGGCGCATGAAGTCCTTTTGCAGCGCCTTGCGCATCTCGACGATGACATTCTCGACGCTGACCTTGGCAGTAGAGCCGAGCCGACTGCGAGTGACCTCCATCACCAGGTCCTGGGAGCCATCTTCCGCCATGCGCACACCACGCTGACGAACCACCGGCGCATCGACAGCCGCATCCGCCGGCGAGCGCGAAACCTCCCACCCCAGAGGCCAGATCACCTGCATTTCAGCAGATGCCGACAGGGGAACCAGCAGGGCGCCGATCAACACTGCAAACCGCAGACCACCCATTACCCTCTCCGATCAAGATTTCAGGGAATACCATAGCAGGCAGGACAGCCTTTCCATCACTCCACCCCCCGTCAGCGTTCATTGACGACAAACCGGGCAGAAGCACAAGACAGGCCCCATACTCTTAATCAGCACACAATCGCAGGCTTAGTGAGGTCGCATGAAGAAACTCACAGCGTTACTCCTGCTCACAGCGCTGGGCACCGGTGCTCAGGCGTCTGACTTCTGCACGGGCGTCGGCCTGTTCGCACGTGCCGGCGCGCTCTACCGTGACGAAGGCAAGACTGAACAGCAAGCGATATCAGCCCTTCACGACGGCAGCGCCAAGCTCGATGCAGACACTCAGGTAATCGTCAGGTACTTCGTGCGATTCGGTTACCACGGAGATCAATCGCCCGACCAGGCATTCGCCAATGCGGAACAGAAATGCCGGCAATACGAAGCCTATAGCGAACGCAGGAATGCGATGAACTAGAGAAGCTCGAGCAGCCGCAGCGCGACATCACCCACAGCAAACGCTGCAGGCACGCCCGCGGCATCACCGTCCGAGCCAACGCGAGGACGCATCCCCAAGCGCAGGGAGAGCGAGTACATTGAGCCCAATGGCGAACCTCGAAGCCATCAAATACCCCGCACCGCGGCCTTTTTTCACTTCTGCCGCCCTAAACCAGGACTTGCCGTGTGCTCGCGATCAATTGATGAACCTGGCGCACCACTGACTCATCAGCAGGAGTCTCCGGCCCTCTCCCTTCCGGGCACGGCATGCTGGGCGTCGTCCCGAACAACCTGCAGATAAGCGGCCGCTGCTCGTAGGCCTCACATCCATTCGGCCCCAGATGGACACAACTCCACTCCGCCAAGGCCGCGTCATGCTCAGCCTCACTCTTCGCAGGCAGCCTGGCCAACTCTACCGAAGACGCAGTAACCGGCCCGCAGCAGTCGTGGCATCCAGGCTTGCACTCAAAGCCAGGGATTTTCCGCCGCAACTGATCGATCCTGCGGCTCACACTGTTCATCATCGCGTCCTGGTTGAAGAATGGAGCAGGGCGCGAATTATACATGTGAGCGACACCCTCGCGGCTGAGACAGCTGGAACATCGCAAGCCGCAGCTGATCCAACGCGCCAAAGCCGCGAGACGAGCCAATACCGACACTCTGCAGAGTGTTTGGAAAAAATAGAGACAAACAAAAAGGGCGACCCTTGCGGATCGCCCTTTCTGAAATCGCCTAAGCGATTATGTTTGGTAGGCACAATTGGACTCGAACCAACGACCCCCACCATGTCAAGGTGGTGCTCTAACCAACTGAGCTATGTGCCTGTCGTGTGGGGCGCATTCTACGCGATCGTTTTTCACGGTCAAGCACTTTTTTCGCTAAGCCACTGAAAAAGTGAATTTTTTTATGTTCGACCGTCCGTAAATTATTTTGCACGGGCACTAGCCGGCCAGATTCGACTCAGGTAGCATCCGCACATCTCGTAAAAAATAACAAACACAGGTGCATTATGCCGCACACTTCCTACCCCTCCTCCTATTATGCAGCTTCGGCCAACCCGGTCCCGGCCCGTCCTGAACTGCAGGGCGAGGTGGAAACCGATGTCTGCGTGATCGGCGCAGGCTATACCGGCCTGTCGACCGCCCTGTTCCTGATGGAAAACGGTTTCAAGGTCACCGTGCTGGAAGCCGCCAAGGTTGGCTTCGGCGCGTCGGGCCGTAACGGCGGCCAGATCGTCAACAGCTATAGTCGCGACATCGACGTCATCGAGCGCAGCGTGGGTGCCAAGCAGGCGAAATTGCTGGGCGACATGGCCTTCGAAGGCGGCCGCATCATCCGCGAGCGTATCGCCAAGTACAACATCCAGTGCGACCTGAAGGACGGCGGCGTGTTCGCGGCCCTCAGCGCCAAACAGATGGGTCACCTGGAATCGCAGAAAAAGCTGTGGGAACGCTTCGGCCACACCCAGCTGGAACTGATGGACGCCAAGCGTATCCGTGAAGTCGTCGGCACCGACAGCTATGTCGGCGGCATGCTCGACATGAGCGGCGGCCACATCCACCCGCTGAACCTCGCCCTGGGCGAAGCCGCGGCCGTGGAATCGCTGGGCGGCGTGATCCACGAGCAGTCCCCTGCCGTGAAGATCGACCGTGGCGCCAACCCGGTCGTGCACACCCCGAAAGGCCGCGTGAAGGCCAAGTTCATCGTGGTAGCCGGTAACGCCTACCTCGGCGGCCTGGTGCCGGAGCTGGCTTCCAAGTCCATGCCATGCGGCACCCAGGTGATCACCACCGAGCCGCTGAGCGCCGACCTGGCTAAATCGCTGCTGCCGACCGACTACTGCGTCGAGGACTGCAACTACCTGCTCGACTACTACCGCCTGACCGGCGACAACCGCCTGATCTTCGGCGGCGGCGTGGTCTACGGTGCGCGCGATCCGTCGAACATCGAGGCAATCATCCGTCCGAAGATGCTCAAGGTGTTCCCGCAGCTGAAGAACGTGAAGATCGACTTCGCCTGGACCGGCAACTTCCTCCTGACCCTCTCGCGCCTGCCGCAGGTTGGCCGCATCGGCGACAACATCTACTACTCCCAGGGCTGCTCCGGCCACGGTGTGACCTACACCCATCTGGCGGGCAAGTTGCTGGCCGAGGTGCTGCGCGGCCAGGCCGAGCGTTTCGACGCCTTCGCCACCCTGCCGCACTACCCCTTCCCGGGCGGCCGCATGTTCCAGGTTCCGTTCTCCGCGATCGGTGCCTGGTACTACACCATGCGCGACAAGCTGGGCATCTGACGCCCCGTTTCACATCGCACGAACAACGGCGCCTCAGGGCGCCGTTTTCTTTTCCGGCATCTTCTCCGGCGGCGACGAGCTGTCGCTGCGGACCTGGGCGTGGCTCATCAGCGCAAAGATCAGGCTGCCGCCTACGATATTCCCCGCCAGCGTCGGCAGGGCGAAGTCGACAATGTACCCCGACACCGGGACCTCCCCGGCGAACATCAGGTACCCCACTTCGCAGGTGCCCACCACAATGTGGCTGAAGCTGCCCAGCGCCATCAGGTAGGTGACCAGGAAGATGATCCAGACCTTGGCGTTCTCGGCCGCCGGTACCAGCCAGACCATGGTGGCGATCATCCAGCCCGAGACGATGCCCTTGGAGAACATCTGCCCGTGGTCGTTCCCCATCACCTCGCGGCCAATCTCGAGGAAGGCCTGGTCGGCCTTGGTATCGAAGATCGGCAGGTGCAGCATGCCGTAGGCGAACAGTAGCGCGCCGACCACATTGCCCAGCAGCACCACCGACCACAGCCGGAGCAACTGGCCGAACTTCTCCAGCGTCGGCTCGCTCATCACCGGCAGTACTGCTGTCAGGGTGTTCTCGGTGAACAGTTGCTGGCGCGCGAGAATGATCGCCAGGAAGCCGACCGGATAGCCGAGGCTGGTAGTGATCACCGCCATGTCGTGTTCCGGCAGGCGCGCACGGAACAGTCCCATGGCCATCAGGGACAGGCCAATGGTCAGCCCGGCCGCCAACGCCGACCACCAGAGCGCCGCCAGGGTGCGGTCCAGCTCATGGTTGCCTTGCAGGCGAATGACTTCGTGCAGCACCAACGGCCGTGGCGGCTGACTCTTTTCGACCTTGCGGCGCTCCTCAGCGGAGAGGTCGTCCGCCGTGTCGCTTTCCGCCTTCGATTTCCGCGCCTGACCACCAGAGGCGGCCTTGCGGCGAGTCTTCGCCTGATCAGTGACGGCACTTGCGCGCGACTGGGCTGCGCCGCGTGCCGATTGTTTTTCCGTCGCCATGCAAGGCACCTCGCTGGGGGCATTGCAGCGTTAGGCTGTGCATCCCCCGCTTCGGTTCAGGAAACCTGCGAACGTCAGTTTGCCGGGCAAACTGGCAAGGCCTGGCAATGCGCGTCCACTGCCACAGAAACGCCGATTTTCTGCGAGAACCGTGCATCGCCCGGTGCCAACTGCCGAGCGCAATTCGCTGCGGAGTCGGCCTGTCGTGGGCAGCCGCGCTCACCCAGCACGTTGGCGAGATTGAACCAGCCCGCGGCAAACGCCGGATTAGCGCCGACGCTATGGCGCAACGCCTCTTCGGCCTCGCTCAGGTGGCCTTCGCCATAACGCGCATTGGCCAAGGCGAACCAACCGAGCGGCTCCTGTGGCCAGGCACGGGTCGCGGTGCGATAAGCCTGCTCCGCCAATGCCGGCTGGCCGGTCTCCTCCAGATCATGGGCAGCCTTCAACCAGGCCGTGCGCTCCGCCGTGGCCGGCAGGCGATCCGCCGGGACGGTCAGCACTGCCCAGCGCCGGCTGCGTTTCCAGGTCACGTCGAAGGCGGTGAAGTCGACTACCAGACGCTCGGTGATGCCCGAACGCAGTATGAGTTCGTGGCGGTTGCGATCGAAACCGACCACCACCGCGAAATGCCAGACCGGCAGCCAGTCCAACCCCTGGTTCTGCAGGATCAGCACCGGATTGCCCGCCGCCACCTCGCTGAGGATGCTCTCCAGACGCGGCTTGAGCGGATAGACCAGCATGCCTTTCTCCCGCGCCGCCGCCACCAACTCAACCTGCAGGCTGCCCTCGCGTCCGGGGATGAATACCCGATCCTTCAGCGCCCGCGGTGTCACCCGCACGCCGCGCTGGTTGAGCATGGTGGCCAGTGCGGCCGGGCCACACTGGAAATCCTGCTGAGGGAAGAACTGCACATCGCTCAGCTCCACCCGCTCCGGCAGCGCATCAACGCTCGCAGGCAACGTCGGCGACTGCGCACAGCCGCCGAGCGCCACGGCCGCCGCGAACGCGACGGCCATGGCCCAGCGCCTCAACGCTGACACCGGACGAAGGTGAAGATATGGGTGATGCAGAGCATGTCGGTGATCACGAAGATCAGCAGGAACAGCAGGATGATGCCGATGATGCCGCCGGCCGGTGCCTCATCCAGTTGCTGGTTGAACTGTGCCAGCTCTTCGTTGGACAGGCTCTTGATGCGCTGCTCGACCTTGCTGCGCTCGACGCCCATGGACTGCAGCTTCTTCTGCACGCCCTGGTCGTCGAGCATCTTCAACAGTTGTTCGCGGTCGACCTGTTGCTGCTGCGCCTGCAGCACTTCGCCCGTACCCACCATGGCGGCCTGAGCCAACGGGACTTCCGCAACCACACCCAACTGTGCAAACACCAGGACAGCTGCAAGGCTTTTTACCCGTCTTGTTAGGGTCATTCTGGGTTACCTCATCATGGACTGCATGCACTCAGCCGGAGGTGCTGGCCGCTCGAACGAGAAACAACCGACCGCCACCCTCCCGCCACGTTGGCGGCAACCACAGGGGGCCGCCATCTAGTGTGATACCGAGTCAGGAAAAGAGTTCGAAGCGTAATTGGCGCCAGTCGGCATCCAGGTGGCCCAGGTAAATGCAGTTGCACCCGCGGGGAAACAGTATGTGCTCAGCCGTAATGCCCGGCCCCTCGAACTGCAACAGGCGTCCCCAGGGATAATGGCTGATGCGGCCGCGCACATCCTCGACCGTGCCTCCGCGCCACCAGTGGATGGCAGCCTCGGCATCCTCGACGCCTTCGGGCTGTTCAATGCGAACCGGCTCGTCGCGCCAGCCGATCACCCGTTGCGGGTCGAAACCGGCCTGCTGCGCCAGCGGCAACGGCGTGATCCACAGGTCACCGTCGCGCTCATCGATTGCGACGGCGAGCGGACTCCACAGCGGCTGCTCCAGCGCCCAGAGCAGGTCGCCGTCGATGACCAGTGAGGGTTCGGGCTGGACCTGGACGCGGAAACCCGGGCAGACCAGCGCGCCCTCATGCAGGGAAATTCGGATCGCGCTCACGCCCGCTCCTGCCGCAGGTGCGGCGCGACCTTGCGCTCCAGCAGGAACACCAGCTCGGGCTGGAGATAGTCGAAGTCGTCGGGGATATCCAGGCACACCAGGCGCTTGCCGCGCATCGCCGCGGGGAAGCGGCGCAGCAGGGCCGCCCGATGTCGGCGCTCCATGACGAAGACCAGGTCGGCCCACTCTAGTTGCTCGGCGCTCAGCGGGACTTCCGCGTCCGGCGCCAGCCCGGCGGAGTCGGTCTCGACTTCCGGCCAACTGGCGAAGACGGCTTCGGCGGTGGGGCTGCGCAGGCGGTTGCGGCTGCAGATGAACAAAGCGCGGCGCACTTCATCCTCCCTACGGCTGACGCGCAAACGGCAGCGGCGATTCTAGGGAATCCGGCGGCTCAGGGCGACTTCTGTTTGGCTTTCTGGCGCTCGAGGAAATCCACTTTCCACTGCTCCACGCCCAGATGCTCGGAGTCCAGGCTCGCCTCGACACCGTACTTGGCCTTGAGCGCAGCTACATCCTTCGCGTGATCGATGAGGAAGCGGTCGAAGCGCTCGATCAACTCGCCCTGTTTCACCGTGGACAGGTGGAAGGCGCTACGCGTGTGCGGTAGTGAAGGATCGAACACCAGCGCTCCCGGTTTCGCACGGATGTTGTCCAGGTAGAAGGTGGCGACCACCACGTTGAAGTAGGCGCCATCGGCCTGCTTCTTCAGCGCAGAGTGGATCATCTGCTTGAGGTCGGCGCTGGGCGCGAGGGCGATCCGCCCGGCCTGCACCTGCTGCTCGTAGCCGCGCGGTGTCCAGCCATCCACCAGCGCCAACGTCTTCAAGACGCCGACGCCCTGCCCCAGCCGCTCCGGTGCCACCAGCACGCCGTCGACGTACTCGGCCACCGGCTGGCTGTAGCGCAGCGTTTTCCCGGCCTTCTGCTCGGGTGCCCAGTTGGGATTGTCCGGGTACTTGAGGTCGACTTCGCCGGCGAGCAGCGCCGGCAGCAGCGCGTCCACCGGCAGCGGGCGATACTCCAGGGTGATGCCGCTGGTGCTGGCAAAGAGATCCAGCACCTCGCGGGCGAAGCCCTGGTAGTTGCCCTGCGCATCGGTGCTGTAGTGCGGGGCGAAGGCGAGGTTCTCGACGCCGACCACATAGGTTTGCGCCAGCGCACCGGTGGAAAAAATGCTGGCGAGCGCGCAGCAGAATGCCTTGAGCTTCAAACGACTCTCCTTGTTACCTGTTGTTTTTGTTCTAGCCGGCGGGCCGGATACCCGTCGTGACGGGCTCAGCCGCCGGTCATGCTCATGAAGCGCAGTACCTGCACCTGCTGGTCGGCTTCGAAATGGTGGCGTTCGGGCTTGAGCTGCAGCGCCTGCATCAGTGCGCCGCGCAGCCGCGCGCTGTCACCGGGGTGCTCGCGTAGCAGTTGGCGCAGATCGAGCGCGCCTTCGTGGCCAAGGCACAGCACCAGCTTGCCTTCGGCGGTCACCCGCACCCGGTTGCAGTCGCCACAGAAGTTATGGCTGTGCGGGGAGATGAAACCGATGCGGCTGGTGTAGCCGTCGATACGGTAGTAGCGCGACGGGCCACCGCTGCGCTCGGGCGTCGGCAGCAGCTGCCAGCGTTCGGCGAGTTGTGCGCGGACCTCGTCGCTGCTGCACAGGGTCTGCTTGCGCTCGTGGCTGCTGACGCTGCCCAGCGGCATCTCCTCGATGAAGCTGATGTCGATGCCCTTCTCCAGGGCGAAGGCCACCAGATCGCAGACTTCGTCGTCGTTGCGGCCCTTCTGAACCACGGCATTGAGCTTGATGCGCTCGAAACCGGCCTCGCGGGCGGCGTCGATGCCGTCGAGCACCTGCACCAGCTTGTCGGAGCGGGTGAAGGCGGCGAAGCGTTCGCGGCGCAGCGAATCCAGGCTGATATTCAGGCGGCGCACACCGGCCGCCCGCAGCTCGACCGCGCGCTCGCGCAACTGCGAGCCGTTGGTGGTGATGGAGAGATCGTCCAGCTCCGGGCGTGCGCCCAGTCGAGCCAGCAGACCGGTCAGGCCCTTGCGTACCAGCGGCTCGCCGCCGGTGATGCGGATGCGCTTGACACCCAGGTCGATGAAGGCGTCGGCGACGGCTTCGAGCTCTTCCAGGCTCAATACCTGGTCGCGCGGCAGAAACTGCATGTCTTCGCTCATGCAGTAGGTGCAGCGGAAGTCGCAGCGGTCAGTGACCGAGAGGCGCAGGTAGGTGATGCGTCGACCGAAAGGATCGACCAGCTGGGAATCGGACATGGGCAGTGGGGAGTTCCGGATGGCAGGTGCCGAACGAAAGTGCGCTAGAAATACCCTAGAACGTCGTCGCTGTACACATAAAACCGACCCGTGAGTCAGGAAATTGCACACCAGTACCGCGACAGGCCCCGAGTTGAGGGGCTCCAGAGCCCGGTGCTACCATGCCCGGCCCTGTTCTGTGACAACAGCAATAAAAGAAAGAAGACCAGCCAATGACCAGCATCCGCGAGCGTAACCGTCGCCTCATCCTTCGCGCCGCCAGCGAGGAATTCGCCGAGAAGGGCTTCGCGGCGACCAAGACCAGCGACATCGCCGCTCGCGCCGGGCTGCCCAAGCCCAACGTCTACTACTACTTCCAGTCCAAGGAAAACCTCTACCGCTGTGTACTGGAAAGCGTGGTGGAGCCGCTGCTGCAGGCCTCCGCGCCGTTCCGTGAAGACGACGAGCCGAGCGAGGCGCTGCGCGCCTACATCCGTTCCAAGGTGAGGATTTCCCAGGAGCTGCCGCACGCATCCAAGGTGTTCGCCAGCGAGCTGATGCACGGTGCGCCGCACCTGCCCAAGGAATATCTGGACGAGTTGAACGCCCAGGCCCAGCGCAACATCGCCTGCCTGCAGAGCTGGATCGACCGTGGTCTGCTGGCGCCGGTGGACCCGCATCACCTGCTGTTCACCATCTGGGCAGCGACCCAGACCTACGCCGATTTCGACTGGCAGATCTCCATGGTCACCGGCAAGACCAGCCTCAGCGATGCGGATTTCGAGGCGGCCACCGAGACGATCACCCGCCTGGTGCTGCGCGGCACCGCGCCCGACAATGGCGCCGAGCCCAAGCCGCAGGGGCGGTTGCGGCCGCTGTCGATCTGATCCGGCCGCTCGATTGTCGGAGCGAGCCCTGCGCGATCGCGGGCATGGCCCGCCCCTACAGGTGGCGCCCGACGTACGATGAACGGCGCGCCCTTCCCTTCTTCGATCAGCCCGCGTCTGCCACCAGACCCAGCGCCTGCACTCCGCGGATCGCGCATTGCTCGTCGATGTCCGAAGCGTCGCCACTGATGCCGATGGCACCAATCACTTCATTGGCCGAATTGCGGATCAGCACGCCGCCCGGTGCAGGCACTACGTTGCCTTGCGCCAGGGTGTTCACTGCGGCGATGAACGACGGACGCTGCTGAGCATCGGCCGCCAGTACGCGCGACGACTTGCCCAGCGCCACCGCCCCCCATGCCTTGCCGATGGCGATCTGCGGACGAAGCATGCTCGCGCCATCCTCGCGCTGCAGGCTCAGCAGGTGCCCACCGGCATCCAGCACGGCGATGGTCAGCGGCGCGGCGGACAGCTCGCGGCTGGCAACCAGCGCATGACGGGTGATGTCCAGTGCAGTTTCCAGATTCAGGGTGCTCATGAGGTTTTCCTCTTCAAGTTGGTAAAACGGTCAAGGTTGATAAGCCGGGGCCACGCCATGCGCACAGGTAAATGCTGCGCACACGCGCATCCGAAATCTGTACGCAATCTAGTAGCCGAAGGCCTCATCCAAAGCAACTTAAAAGGACAATTCATCGCTGTTTTTGTATACATTTTTTCAAACGACAGTTTGACCCAGTGTTCAGGTTTTCATCGGAAGCCTCGAGATAGAAGGCCCGAGAGAAAAAATGACCGCTCAGTCCCTCGTATACAACCCGTCTTGACCTTCGTCGAACAGCCTGGCTAGAATCGCCTCAACTTTTGTACACAATCAGTATAAGAACCGAGGAACAAAATATGGCCAGAATGAGAGCAATCGAGGCTGCCGTACTCGTCATGCGTCGCGAAGGCGTGGATACCGCCTTCGGCGTACCGGGCGCCGCCATCAACCCCATGTATGCGGCCATGAAGAAGCTCGGTGGCATCGATCACGTCCTGGCCCGCCACGTGGAAGGCGCCTCGCACATGGCCGAGGGCTACACCCGCACGAATGCCGGCAACATCGGCGTGTGCATCGGCACCTCCGGCCCTGCCGGCACCGACATGGTCACCGGCCTGTACTCGGCGTCCGCCGACTCCATCCCGATTCTCTGCATCACCGGCCAGGCTCCCCGTGCGCGCATGCACAAGGAAGACTTCCAGGCCGTGGACATCACCAGCATCGTCAAGCCGGTCACCAAGTGGGCGACCACCGTGCTGGAACCTGGCCAGGTGCCCTACGCCTTCCAGAAGGCCTTCTTCGAAATGCGCAGCGGCCGCCCCGGCCCGGTGCTGATCGACCTGCCGTTCGACGTGCAGATGGCCGAGATCGAGTTCGACATCGACGCCTACGAGCCGCTGCCGGTGAACAAGCCCAAGGCCACCCGCGCCCAGGCCGAAAAGGCCCTGGCCCTGCTCAATGACGCCGAGCGTCCGCTGATCTGCGCCGGCGGCGGCATCATCAACGCCGACGCTTCCGACAAGCTGGTGGAATTCGCCGAGCTGACCGGCGTACCGGTGGTCCCGACCCTGATGGGCTGGGGCACCATCCCCGACGATCACCCGCTGATGGCCGGCATGTGCGGCCTGCAGACCTCGCACCGCTATGGCAACGCCACCGTGCTGGAATCGGACATGGTGTTCGGCATCGGCAATCGCTGGGCCAACCGTCACACCGGCTCGGTCGACGTCTACACCGCAGGCCGCAAGTTCGTCCACGTGGACATCGAACCGACCCAGATCGGTCGCGTATTCACCCCGGACCTGGGCATCGTTTCCGACGCCGGTTCCGCCCTGGATGTGTTCCTCGAAGTAGCCCGCGAGTGGAAAGCCGCCGGCAAGCTGAAGGACCGCAGCGCCTGGGTCGAATCCTGCCGCGAGCGCAAGCGCACCCTGCAGCGCAAGACCCACTTCGACAACGTGCCGGTCAAGCCGCAGCGCGTCTACGAAGAGATGAACGAGTTCTTCGGCAAGGACACCTGCTACGTCAGCACCATCGGCCTGTCGCAGATCGCCGGCGCGCAGTTCCTGCACGTCTACAAGCCGCGCCACTGGATCAACTGCGGCCAGGCCGGCCCGCTGGGCTGGACCATTCCCGCAGCCCTGGGCGTGGTCAAGGCCGACCCGAGCCGCCAGGTCGTGGCGCTGTCGGGCGACTATGACTTCCAGTTCATGATCGAAGAACTGGCCGCCGGTGCGCAGTTCAACCTGCCGTACATCCACGTACTGGTGAACAACTCGTACCTGGGTCTGATCCGTCAGGCACAGCGTGGCTTCGAGATCGACTACTGCGTGCAGCTGGCCTTCGACAACGTCAACGCACCGGAGCTCAACGGCTACGGCGTGGACCACGTCGCGGTGGTGGAAGGCCTGGGTTGCAAGGCGATCCGCGTATTCGACCCGAACCAGATCGGCGCCGCCTTCGCCCAGGCTCGCGAGCTGATGCAACAGCACCGTGTACCGGTGGTGGTCGAGGTCATCCTGGAGCGCGTCACCAACATCTCCATGGGTACCGAGATCAACGCGGTCAACGAGTTCGAAGAGCTGGCGCTCAAGGGGGTCGACGCACCCACCGCCATCTCGCTGCTGGATTGAGCCGCTGCCGGATTGATTAGCTGAACCGAACCCGGGAGTGCGCGGTAACGCCCTCTCCCCAACCCTCTCCCTGAAGGGAGAGGGGGCTGTTCGTGCGACATGCCACCAAGGAGTCAAAACAATGCCCCGTTTCTGCGCCAACCTGTCCATGCTGTTCACCGAGGTGGACTTCCTCGACCGTTTCGAAGCCGCCGCGCGCGCCGGTTTCAACGGTGTCGAGTACCTCTTTCCGTATGACGTCGAGGCCGAGGTGATCAAGGCCCGCCTGGACGCCAACCAGCTCGAGCAAGTGCTGTTCAACCTGCCTGCCGGCGACTGGGCCAAGGGCGAGCGCGGTATCGCCTGCCACCCGGACCGCGTCGAGGAATTCCGCGCCGGCGTCGACAAGGCCATCGCCTACGCCAAGGTGCTGGGCAACACCCAGGTCAACTGCCTGGCCGGCATCCGTCCGCAGGGCTACGACTGCGCAACCATCGAGAACACCTTCCTGAACAACCTGGAGTACGCGGCGGGCAAGCTCGAAGCCGCGGGCATCAAGCTGGTCATGGAAATGATCAACACGATCGACATCCCCGGCTTCTACCTGCAGACCACCCAGCAGGCCCAGGACGTCCGCGAGAAGGTCGGCAGCGCCAATCTGTTCCTGCAGTACGACATCTACCACATGCAGATCATGGAAGGTGACCTGGCGCGGACCCTCGAGAAGAACCTCGCCTCGATCAACCACGTGCAGCTGGCCGACAACCCCGGCCGCCACGAGCCGGGCACCGGCGAGATCAACTACCGCTTCCTGTTCGACCACCTGGACCGCATCGGCTACCGCGGCTGGATCGGCTGCGAATACAAGCCCAAGACCACCACCGAAGCCGGCCTCGGCTGGCTGAAGAGCCACAACGTCATCTGATTCGCCGGCCGGCGCGTTGGGTACGCAGCGCGCCAGCCAGCCCAACAAGAACAACCAGGAGAATTCCTCATGGCCAAAATCGGATTCATCGGCACCGGCATCATGGGCCTGCCCATGGCGCTGAACCTGCAGAAAGCGGGTCACCAGATCTTCGTTTCCACCCACCACGATGCCGCTCCCGCCGAGCTGGCCAGTGGCGGCGCCGTCGCCCTGGCCAACCCCAAGGAAGTCGCCCAGGAAGCCGAGTTCATCATCGTGATGGTCCCGGATACCCCGCAGGTCGAAGACGTGCTGTTCCGCAAGGACGGTATCGCCGAAGGCGTGGGCCCGAACAAGGTGGTGATCGACATGAGCTCGATCTCCCCCACCGCCACCAAGACCTTCGCCGAGAAGATCAAGGCCACCGGCGCGCAGTACCTGGACGCCCCGGTCTCCGGCGGTGAAGTCGGCGCCAAGGCCGCTTCCCTGAGCATCATGGTCGGCGGCTGCCCGAACACCTTCGAACGCGCCCTGCCGCTGTTCCAGGCCATGGGCAAGAACATCACCCGCGTCGGTGGCAATGGCGATGGCCAGACCGCCAAGGTGGCCAACCAGATCATCGTTGCCCTGAACATCCAGGCCGTCGCCGAAGCGCTGCTGTTCGCCGCGAAGAACGGCGCCGACCCGGCCAAGGTGCGTGAAGCGCTGATGGGCGGCTTCGCCTCCTCGCGCATCCTCGAAGTGCATGGCGACCGCATGGTCAAGGGCACCTTCGATCCGGGCTTCCGTATCAGCCTGCACCAGAAGGACCTCAACCTGGCCCTGGCCGGTGCCCGCGAGCTGGGCCTGAACCTGCCCAACACCGCCAACGCCCAGCAAGTGTTCAGCACCTGCGCGGCCATCGGCGGCAGCAACTGGGACCACTCCGGCCTGATCAAGGGCCTGGAACACATGGCCAACTTCTCCATCCGCAAGGACTGAGAAACCCCTTCGCGGGAACGCGTGGAGCGATGGGTAACGCGTCCTCCACGCCCCCACGAAGCGCCAGAGCAACGTGACGGGCGACGTTATGGGAGTGGCGTCGCCTGCCACGCGGCAAAGCAACTCGAACACCCGGCCGCAGGGAATCACGGCCTCGCCGGCCGGGGTGTTCGATTCCATCGCTGAGCCTTCTTGAGAGAGAAGCCTGAGCCATGGAACACCACAACAAGAATCATCGGAGCCTGTCATGAGCCTCGACCCACGCGCCTTCCTGCGCGAGTTGTTCGACACCGCCATCGCCGCCGCGCACCCGGCCCAGGTACTGGCGCAGCACCTGCCCACGGACCAGGGCGGCCGCACGATCGTCATCGGCGCCGGCAAGGCCGCCGGTGCCATGGCTGAAGTCGCCGAGAAGCACTGGAAGGGTGAAGTCCAGGGTCTGGTCGTCGCGCCCTACGGCTATGGTGCCGAGTGCCGCAGCATCGAAGTGGTGGA
Source organism: Pseudomonas sp. BB438 (assembly GCF_057180225.1). Taxonomy (NCBI): domain Bacteria; kingdom Pseudomonadati; phylum Pseudomonadota; class Gammaproteobacteria; order Pseudomonadales; family Pseudomonadaceae; genus Pseudomonas; species Pseudomonas sp. BB438. Next base: position 2,131,934 of record NZ_CM170001.1, on the reverse strand, counting down.
AGCCTCGCACCCGGTGCCGGACGATGCCGGCGAGCGCGTGGCGCGCCGCGTGCTGGAACTGATCAGCGGCCTCTCCGAGAACGACCGGGTGATCTTCCTGCTCTCCGGTGGCGGCTCTGCCCTGCTCGCCCTGCCGGCCGAAGGCATCAGCCTCGACGACAAGCGCAGCGTGAACAAGGCCCTGCTGAAATCCGGCGCCGCCATCAGCGAAATGAACTGCGTGCGCAAACACCTTTCCGCCATCAAGGGCGGCCGCCTGGCCCGCGCCTGCTGGCCGGCCAGCGTGTATACCTACGCCATTTCCGACGTACCCGGCGACGAGGCCACGGTGATCGCCTCCGGCCCCACCGTGGGCGACCCGACCACTTCGGCCGACGCCCTGGCGATCCTCAAGCGCTATGCCATCGACGTCCCGGCCAACGTACGCGCCTGGCTGGAAGACCCGCGTTCGGAGACGGTCAAACCCGGGGATGAATGCCTGTCGCGCAGCCACTTCACGCTGATCGCCACGCCGCAGCATGCCCTCGACGCCGTGGCTGCCAAGGCCGAAGCCGCCGGCATTCCGACACTGATCCTGGGCGACCTGGAGGGCGAGTCCCGCGAGGTGGCCAAGGTCCACGCCGGCATCGCCCGGCAGATCCGCAAGCATGGCCAGCCGCTGAAGGCGCCGTGCCTGATCCTCTCCGGTGGCGAGACCACCGTGACCGTGCGCGGCAACGGCCGTGGCGGGCGCAATGCAGAGTTTCTCCTCAGCCTCACCGCCGACCTGAAAGGTGAACCGAACATCTGGGCCCTGGCGGGGGACACCGATGGCATCGACGGCATGGAAAGCAACGCCGGTGCCCTGATGAGCCCGTGCAGCTACAGCCGCGCCCTCAAGGCCGGCCTGAACCCGCTGCACGAGCTCGACAACAACAACGGCTACGGCTTCTTCGCCGAACTGGGCGACCTGGTAATCACCCGGCCGACCCGCACCAACGTCAACGACTTCCGCGCCATCCTGGTCCTCGAGAATGCAGGCTCGAATCAGGTGATTTCGTCGGCCGCGACGAAGGCCGGCTTGTCGCAGGGCGAGGCGCGAGGAGAGAGGTTTGGTGATTCCAAATGACCGACGAGCAACGCTGCACTGCGACAAGCTGGCCCCGTCCCTTCGGGTTGCGTGTCAGCGTTCGCCATGCGTCGTTGCGGAATTTGCGAAGGGAACGCCATTAGCTGCATTCCGCGTCTAGCCTGGCGAACGCTGACCCAGCAACGCGGCCATGAAATCACCTGATTCGAGCCTGATTATGACCCCTGATAAGAAAGTAAAGATCCTCGCGACCCTGGGCCCGGCGATCAAAAGCCGCGACGACATCCGCGCCCTGGTGGAAGCCGGCGCCAACCTGTTCCGCCTGAACTTCAGCCACGGCGAGTACAGCGACCACGCCCAGCGTTTCGCCTGGGTCCGCGAAGTGGAAGCCGAGCTGAACTACCCCATCGGCATCCTCATGGACCTGCAGGGGCCGAAGCTGCGCGTGGGTCGGTTCGCCGAGGGCGCAGTACAGCTGCAGAAGGGCCAGACCTTCACCCTCGACCTGAACGACGCACCGGGCGACGACAAGCGCGTCACCCTGCCCCACCCGGAAATCATCCAGGCGCTGGAGCCGGGCATGAGCCTGCTGCTGGACGACGGCAAGATTCGCCTGCAGGTGCTCAACGCCCACGCCGATGCCATCGAGACCCGCGTAATGAACAGCGGCGAGCTGTCCGATCGCAAGGGCGTCAACGTGCCCGAAGCCGTGCTCAAGCTCAGCCCGCTGACCGCCAAGGATCGCCGTGACCTGACCTTCGGTCTGGAGCTGGGCGTGGACTGGGTCGCCCTGTCCTTCGTGCAGCGCCCCGAAGACATCGAGGAAGCCCGCGAACTGATCGGCGACAAGGCCTTCCTCATGGCCAAGATCGAGAAGCCCTCGGCGGTGCAGTCCATCGAAGCCATCGCCAGGCTGTCCGACGCGATCATGGTGGCCCGTGGCGACCTCGGCGTGGAGATGCCCGCTGAAAGCGTGCCAGGCATCCAGAAGCGCATCATCCAGGTCTGCCGCCAGCTTGGTCGCCCGGTGGTGGTCGCAACACAGATGCTCGAATCCATGCGTTTTTCCCCGGCGCCGACCCGCGCCGAAGTGACCGACGTCGCCAACGCCGTCAGCGAAGGTGCCGACTGCGTGATGCTCAGCGCCGAGAGCGCCTCGGGCCAGTACCCACGTGAAGCGGTGGAGATGATGGCGAAGATCATCCGCCAGGTCGAAGCCGAGCCGGACTACCAGGCCACGCTGGAGATCAACCGCCCGGAACCGGACGCTACCGTCTCCGACGCCATCAGCTGCGCGATCCGCCGGATCAGCCGCATCCTGCCGGTGGCGGTGCTGGTGAACTACACCGAGTCCGGCGCCTCGACCCTGCGCGCCTCCCGCGAGCGGCCCAAGGCACCGATCCTGAGCCTCACCCCGCAACTGAAATCCGCCCGCCGCCTGACCGTGGCCTGGGGCGTCCATTCGGTGGTCAACGCGCAGCTCGCCCATGTCGACGAGATCTGCTCCACCGCCCTGGACATCGCCCTGGCCCAGCGCATGGCGCGCCGTGGCGACACCGTGGTGATCACCGCCGGCGTGCCCTTCGGCCAGCCGGGCAGCACCAACATGCTGCGCATCGAAACGGTGGCGCCGGCACTGGAAGTTTGATGCAAGCCTGAGAGCCCCTCTCCCCAACCCTCTCCCTGAAGGGAGAGGGGGCAGCTCGGCGCCGCCAGTTACTCAGGTGTTGCGCTTGCTGCCACTCAAGCTCCCTCTACCGCTTGCGGGCGAGGGCGGGGGGAGAGGGAAATAGAGTTCAGGAGCCACGCCAGAGAGCGTGCCTCCGCACCGAGTCACTTCCGGACGGACGGGGCCGGGAATACGGGGCCGCGTCCCCGTCCGTCCGGGATTGACCTTGGTACCGAGTACTGCAGCACCCGAAACATGAGCACCGAATGCTTGTCGGTCCATGGCCCCCACGCAGCAACTCCCAATGCTGGCCATGGAACTTTGAGGTTGTTGGCGGTGATCCCGCCGACAACCTCTTTTCTTTTTCCAACCCCGTGGCGCGGCCCCGTATGGCGGCGTCACACGATTCTCACGCAGCGCCCGCCGATGGGGCCTCGATGCCACACACCCAAGAGGCGCTGCGGAGCCACTTACAACTGCCCAGACCCCAGATGCCCCTGAACAAGTTCATACCCAACCGGCTGATCGGCTTCGGCCAGATCTACCTGCAGGCCGACGCCCGCTTCGGCCTGATCCTGCTGCTGACCATCGCCTGGTCCGCCCCTCAACTGCTGCCCGGAGCCCTGCTCGGCGCACTGCTCGGCCCGCTCACCGCACGTTTCGTGCGCGAGCCGAAGGCGGACATCGACGCCGGTCTGCACGACTACAACCCGATCCTCATCGGCCTGCTGCTGCCCTTCCAGTTCCAGTGGTCGCTGGGCCTGGTGATGCTGACCATCGCCGCCGTCCTCACCAGCGTCGCGGTGCAGGCCGCGCTGCTGCGCCAGTCGCGCCGGCGTTTCGGCCTGCCGGCCTACACCGCCGCGTTCGTGCTGCTGGGCTGGATCTCGGTGGCGCTGGGCAAGAGCCTGGGATTCGCGCCGACCAACGGCGTCGCCTGCCTGTCGTGCGGCCTAGCCAACCCACTGCTGGACTCCACCGTGCTGGGCTTTGGCGAAGTGATCTTCCTCGGCGAACCGCTCGCCGGCCTGACCATCGCCCTAGGCCTGCTGCTGGTGGAACGCCGCGCTGCCTTCTGGGCGCTGGCCGGCGCTGCCGGGGCGCTCGCCATTGCACCGCTGTTCGGCCTGCCGGCCGCCTCGGCGCAGGCCGGTCTCCTTGGCTTGAACGGCGCGCTGGCCGGCATCGCCCTGTCGCTGCGCTTCCACAATCCGCTGGCGCCGCTGTGCGGCATCGTCCTGGCGGTGCTGCTGCAACCCGGCTTCGCCCTGGCTGGCCTGCCCGCCTTCACCGCACCGTTCATCCTCGCCTGCTGGCTGGTGATCCTCGGTCACCGTGCGCTGACCGCGCTACTGCTCGATCAGCGCCGGGAAAACAGCGGTCCGCGTGTATAGTCGGGGGACCCTCTTCCGCGACGGACCGCTCCGATGAACTTCGTGAAATACCAGGCCCTGGGCAACGACTACCTCGTCTATGCCGGCGACGCCCCGTTCACCCTGACCGCCGCGCAGATCGGCCGCGTCTGCGACCGTCACCACGGCGTCGGCTCCGACGGCATCCTGCTGGCGAACCACAGCGATGCCGCCTTCGGCCTGCGCATCCTCAACCCCGACGGCTCCGAGGCAGAGAAAAGCGGAAACGGCCTGCGCATTTTTTCCCGCTACCTGTGGGACTGCGGCCTGGTCGCAGGGCGACCATTCGACATCGTCACCGCCGGCGGCACCGTCACCAGCCTGGTGTCCGACGAGGGCCGCAGCGTGGAGGTGTCCATGGGCCGCGCCGAGTTCGCCTGCGCGAAGATTCCACTGCTGATCGACGCCGCGGAGGCCCTGGACTACCCCCTGGAAATCGACGGTATAAAGCTGAAGATCAACGCCGTTTCCATGGGCAACCCGCACTGCGTGGTGTTCGTCGAACAGACCAGCCGCGAGCTGGCCTGCCAGCTTGGCCCACTGCTGGAACACCATCCGCTGTTCCCCCGGCGCACCAACGTGCAGTTCGTCCAGTGGCTGTCCCGCGACGCGCTGCGCGTGGAAATCTGGGAGCGCGGCGCCGGCTACACACTGTCATCGGGCACCAGCAGCTGCGCGGCCGCATCGGTGGCACGCCGGCTCGGGCTGTGCGACGAGCACATCGACCTGCACCTGGCCGGCGGCCTGCTGAACATCCGCGTCGCAGATGACTTCCAGGTGACCATGCGCGGCGCCGTGCAGCGGGTCGCCGGCATCGACCTGGACCCGGAAGCCTTCGCCGACCTCGGCTGAGCCCTGCCCTATTCCCAAGGCGACCGGCATGGATCAATGCTGCTCTGCACGCACACGTCCAGACTGCGACCTGACACCTGCCGAAGCAAAACCTGACCGATCAATCGACGGGTAACCGCGCATTCCCCGGCACCAGACGGCATAATCCGCGCCCTTGCGCACCCGGCCTGCCGGGGCGATCCCACTTCCAGCAGCGAAAGACGTCATGACGCTTCCAACTCCCACTCTCCTGCAGCGGCTCAAGCGCACCAGCCTGGTCCTGCGGATCTTCATCGGCATGCTCTGCGGCATCGCCCTCGCCGTGCTCTGGCCACAAGGCGCGGTGGCGGTCGGCCTGCTCGGCAAGCTGTTCATCTCCGCCCTGAAAGCCGTGGCGCCCGTACTCGTACTCGTGCTGGTGATGGCTTCCATCGCCAACCACAAGCAGGGCCAGCGCACCCACATCCGGCCGATCCTGCTGCTGTACCTGATCGGCACCTTCTCGGCAGCCGTGGTCGCAGTGATCGCCAGCTTCACCTTCCCCTCCACCCTGGTGCTGAGCGCGCCGACCAGCGAACTGACACCGCCTGGCGGCATTGGCGAGGTCATGCGCTCGCTGCTGTTCAGCGTCACCACCAACCCGGTGAAGGCGCTGCTGGAGGCGGACTTCATCGCCATCCTGGCCTGGGCCATCGGCCTGGGCATCGCCCTGCGCCACGCCCGCCAGACCACCCGCGACCTGCTCGACGACATGGCCAGCGGCGTAACCCTGATCGTCCGCGTGGTGATCGCCTTCGCGCCGCTGGGCATCTTTGGCCTGGTAGCCGGCACCATCGCCGAATCCGGCTTCGATGCGCTGATCGGCTACCTGCACCTGCTGGCCGTACTGCTGGGCTGCATGCTGTTCGTGGCGCTGGTGGTGAACCCGCTGATCGTCTTCACCAAGATCCGTCGCAACCCGTACCCGCTGGTCCTGCTATGCCTGCGGGAGAGCGGCATCACTGCCTTCTTCACCCGCAGCTCAGCAGCCAACATCCCGGTCAATCTGCAACTGTGCGAACGCCTGGGTCTGCACGAGGACACCTACTCGGTGTCGATCCCACTCGGTGCCACCATCAACATGGCTGGTGCGGCGATCACCATCAGCGTGCTGACCCTGGCGGCGGTGCACACCCTCGGCATCGCCGTGGACCTGCCCACCGCCATTCTGCTCAGCGTGGTCGCCTCGGTCTGCGCCTGCGGCGCCTCCGGCGTGGCCGGCGGCTCGCTACTGCTGATCCCGCTGGCCTGCGGCCTGTTCGGCATCTCCAGCGAAGTGGCGATGCAGGTGGTGGCGGTCGGCTTCATCATCGGCATCCTCCAGGATTCGGCCGAGACCGCGCTGAACTCCTCTACCGACGTGCTGTTCACCGCCGCGGCGTGCATCGCCGAAGGCGACGTGGATGAGCCGCAGGCGGGTGAACGCGCCTGACACGGTTTTCCCGGAGGTGAACCGGGGCGGCGCGTCCGCCCCGGTGCTTCTCGGCTAAGGTGTCTGAACCCCCTCGTGGATTCCCCCATGGCCGACTCCCGCACCTGGCGCCAGCGCCTTTACATCGTCATCTTCCAGTCCGACACCCTCGCCGGCCGGCGCTTCGACAGCGCGCTACTGGTGTTCATCCTCGCCAGCCTGCTGGTAGCCTTCCTCGACAGCGTCGCGCGCATCCACCAGCAGTTCGGCACCCTGCTCAGCGGCATCGAATGGTTCATCAGCGGCCTGTTCCTGATCGAGTACCTGTTGCGCCTGTACTGCTCGCCCAAGCCATTGCGCTACGCCCTGAGCTTCTACGGGCTGATCGACCTGCTGGCCGTGCTGCCCGGCGTCATCGCTCTGTTCTACCCTGATGCCCAGTACCTGCTGGTGGTCCGCGTGGTGCGCCTGCTGCGTATCTTCCGCATCCTCAAGCTGCGCCAGTACCTGCGCCAGGCCGACTTCCTGCTCACCGCGTTGCGCGGCAGCCGGCAGAAGATCACGGTGTTCTTCGTCTCGGTGATGAGCCTGGTAACGGTGTTCGGCTCGCTGATGTACGTGGTCGAAGGTCCCGAGCACGGTTTCACCAGCATCCCGCGCAGCATCTACTGGGCCATCGTCACACTCACCACCGTGGGCTTCGGCGACATCACACCGAAGACCCCGCTGGGTCAGGCCATCGCCAGCCTGGTGATGCTCACCGGCTACTCGATCATCGCCGTGCCCACCGGCATCTTCAGCGCCGAGTTGCACCACGCCATGCGCCAGGAGCACCCACCGGGCGCTCTGGACAAGCCCTGCCCGGCCTGCGCCAAGGCCAGCCACGAGGCCGCAGCGGCGTTCTGCTCGCGCTGCGGCAACCCGCTCTATCCGCGTACGGGCGACGCCGCGCAGCGCTGATCTGCGCGGGATAGCCGTTCGTCGGTCATCGTGACTCACGCTCAACCCGTTCCGCCCGCCCGCTTCGTCACACGTTGCATGGACGGACGCCATGGTGGCGCTCCGCAGTGCCGGCCGCCTTCCAGGCCGCGAGGTGAGCACATGCCCTTTCGATTCCACCCACTGATCCTCGCCATGGCCGGCGCGCTGGCCAGCCCCTCGCTGCTCGCCGCGCCGCAGGTGGTCGATAGCCGCATCAGCGCGGTCACGGTCTATACCGACCGCGCCATCGTCACCCGCACCGCCACCCTGCAGTTGCCCGCCGGCCAGCACGAGATCGCCCTGGAGCAATTGCCCCTGCGCATCGACGACAACAGCCTGCAGGCCTCGCTCAGCGCCAGCGCCGCCGCAACCCTGCTCGACGTCAGCAGCGCGCCGCAGGTCTCGCCCCCTTCCGAAGACAACCGCCTGCAACAGCTGGATGCGCAGCTGCGCGACATCGAGCGGCAGGAGCGCGAGATCAGCGACCGCGGCAGCGTGCTGGAGAACCAGAAGCAGTTCCTCGCCGACATCCAGGCCAGCAGCACCAAGCCGGGCAAGCACCAGGCACTGCCGAGCATCGACGAGCTGAAGAACCTGCTGCAGATGAGCGAGGGCAACCTGGGGCGCATCCTCGACGAGCAGCGCAAGCTCGACCAGCAGGGCGAAGAGCTGCATCAGCGCAAGCAGGAGCTGGAGAACCAGCGCAGCCACCTGGCCGGGGACGGCACCCACTACAAGCGCGCGATCCTGCGCGTGGCGCTGGAGAAGCCGGCACAAGTCCAGCTGCAGCTCAGCTACACGCTGTACGACGCCTCCTGGCGCCCGGCCTATGACGCCCGCCTGCGCGACGGCGAGGACAAGATCGAGATGACCTACCAGGGCATCGTCCGGCAGAGCAGCGGCGAGGACTGGGCCGACGTCGACCTCACCCTGTCCACAGCCCGCCCCAATCTGGGCAGCAACGTGCCGGCGCTCTCGCCGTGGTTCGTCGACACCTTCGACCCGCGCACGGTGATGGCTGCCAGGCCCGCTCCGGCGCCAGCTGCACCGATGATGGCGCTGGAGGCGAAGAAGGCCCAACGCTTCGCCGCCGACGAAATGGCCGCCGCCGGCTCGCTGGCGGAAATGCCGGTGGCCGTCGCCGATGTCAGCGCCACCACCAGCGCTTCCTTCCACATTCCAACCCGCGCCACACTGAACAGCGACGGCAGCTCGCAGAAGGTCTCCATTGCCCAGTTCAAGCTGCCGGCGACCTTCCGCTACCTCGCCACGCCGTCGCTGCGCGAAGCCGCCTACCTGCAGGCCGACACCCGCAACGCCAGTGACTATCCGCTGCTGCCCGGCACCCTCAACACCTACCTGGGTAACACCTTCGTCGCCAGCGGCCAGCTGCGCGCGGTGATGCCGGGCGAGACCTTCGAGCTGGCCCTGGGCGGCGACGAGGCGATGTCGATCAAGCGCAAGCTGGTCAACCGCTACACCGATTACACCGGCCTCACCGGCGGCCGCAAGCGCATCACCTATGAGTTCCGCATCGACGCGCAGAACAACCACAAGACCGAGCAGCGCCTGCAGTTCAAGGACCAGTTGCCGATCTCGCGCAACGAGCAGATCAAGGTCGCGCTGCTGGAACCCGAAGGCCAGGCAGCCGCCCGCGAGGACGACGGCAAGCTGCTGTGGGACTGGCAACTGAAGCCAGGCGAGAAACGCAGCACGACCTTCAAGTTCAGCGTCGAGTATCCGAAGGAGCTGGAAGTCAGCGGGCTGGAGTGACGCAGCAAGGGGCAGTCATCACCCGGCAGGCCTGCTAGGCTGCCGGGCAATTTTCCCCTCTTCGTGGAGCACCGATGCACGCACTCGATCCGCAACGCTGGGAATCGCTCTGGCGCCGGCTTGGCGGCAGCGCACCGCCAGGCAGCTTCGCCGAGCTGGAACGCCTGTATGGCGGCAGCGACCGGCACTACCACGGCACGCAGCACATCCTCGCGTGCCTGGCGCACCTCGACCGCCTTCACGACCTGGCCCACGAACCGGCACAGGTAGAGCTGGCGCTGTGGCTCCACGACGCGATCTACGACACCCACCGCCAGGACAACGAGGCTTCCAGCGCGGCACTCGCCCGCCAATGGCTCGCCGAGGCTGGCCTCAATCAGCAGGGTAATGTGCTGCAGGAATTGATCATGGCGACCTGTCACCAGGCCGGCGGGCTGGCCGGCGATGCCGCGCTGGTGGCGGATATCGACCTGTCGATCCTCGCCAGCGCCCCTTCCGTCTACGCCGAGTACCAGGCCGCCGTACGCCACGAATATGCCTGGGTACCGGAAGCGCTGTTCAATGCCGGGCGCGCCAGGGTACTGCGCCAGTTGCTCGAGCAACCACACCTCTACCAGCTCCCGTCACTGCGCCAGGAATGGGAAGTGCGGGCGCGGGAGAACCTCGACGGCGAACTGCAGGCCCTGAACGCCGTATAAGCAAATAGCCTTTAAGTATTTAAGTGCCATATAACCTGTCGGCATAATCGACACCCAACAACACTGCCAAAAGGAACTGCTCGTGAAACGTCTGTTCAGCGCCTCGCTGCTGGCCGCCGGCCTCGCCCTGGCCTCCACCGCCCAGGCCGCCCAGCCCCTGCTCAACGTCTCGTACGACGTGATGCGCGACTTCTACAAGGACTACAACGCCGCCTTCCAGAAACACTGGCAGGCCGAGAAAGGCGAGAAGATCACCATCCAGATGTCCCACGGCGGTTCCAGCAAACAGGCCCGCGCCGTGATCGACGGCCTGCCGGCCGACGTGATCACCATGAACCAGGCCACCGACATCGACGCCCTGGCCGACAACGGCGGCCTGGTGCCCAAGGACTGGGCAACCCGCCTGCCCAACGATAGCGCGCCTTTCACTTCCGCCACCGTGTTCATCGTGCGCAAGGGCAACCCCAAGGGCCTGAAGGACTGGAACGACCTGGTGAAACCGGGCGTGCAGGTCGTGGTGCCGAACCCGAAGACCTCGGGCAACGGCCGCTACACCTACCTGTCCGCCTGGGGCTACGCGCAGAAGCATGGCGCCGATGAAGCCAAGGCCAAGGAGTTCGTCGCCCAGCTGTTCAAGAACGTCCCGGTGCTGGATACCGGCGGCCGCGCTGCGACCACCACCTTCATGCAGAACCAGATCGGCGACGTGCTGGTGACCTTCGAGAACGAAGCCGAGATGATCGCCCGCGAGTTCGGCCGTGGCGGCTTCGAAGTGGTCTACCCGAGCGTTTCCGCCGAAGCCGAGCCGCCGGTGACAGTGGTCGACAAGGTCGTCGACAAGAAAGGTACCCGCTCCGAAGCCGAGGCTTACCTGAAGTACCTGTGGTCCGACGAAGGCCAGACCATCGCCGCGAACAACTACCTGCGCCCGCGCAACCCGGAAGTGCTGGCCAAGTTCTCCGACCGCTTCCCGAAAGTGGACTTCTTCTCCGTGGTGAAGACCTTCGGCGACTGGCGCACCGTGCAGAAGACCCACTTCGCCGACGGTGGCGTGTTCGACCAGATCTACACCCCGAACTGATTCAGCGGGACGGGAAAGACAAAAGCCGGAGCTGCCCAGCAGCTCCGGCTTTTTTCGTGGCACACCACCCTACAAATGCGTCACGTCACCCTTTCCAACCCACCTCGCGCAAAGCGGCCAGCAGGCGCTCCCCGCTCAACGCCGGCACCAGCACACCGTCGTCGGTGCGCATGTCCTTGCCGGCCAGCAGCACGTTGACGATGGCCTCCTCAACCGCCTCGGCGGCAGCGGCGAACAGCGGCGAGATGTGGTCGTTGTTGACCATCTCCAGCGCCGTGGCGAACGGCAGGCCTTTGCGTCCGTAGTCCGCCGGCGGCAAGTCGCGGTTGCCGGTGGCGAAGGCGAGGAAGATGTCGCCGCTGGAATCGTCAGTGCCGCCACCCGTGCGGGCGATACCCAGCGAGGCGCGCTGCGCCAGGCGCTGGCACTGGTGCGGCAGCAGCGGCGCGTCGGTGGCGAGGATCACCACGATGGAGCCCATGCCCGGCGTGCCCTGCTCGGCGAAGGGTGACGGCAGGTCGCCCAGTTGGCGGCCGACCGGATAACCATCCACCCGCAACTCACGGCGCTGGCCGTGGTTGGCCTGCACCAGCGCGCCCACGGTCCAGCCGCCCTGCTCCGCCGGCAGCTTGCGCGAAGCGGTACCGATGCCGCCCTTGAACTCGTGACAGATCATCCCTGTGCCGCCGCCCACCGGGCCTTCCCGCACCGGGCCGGGCTCGGCCGCCGCCAGCGCCTCGCGCACCTGCTCGGCGCCGACGTGCTGGCCCCAGATGTCGTTGAGCAGCCCGTCGTAGGTTTCCATCACTACCGGCATGCACCAGTAGACGGACGGATCTGCCAACTCGGCATGCTCGGCGGCGATCAGCGCATCGCGCACCGCGCCCACACTGTGGGTGTTGGTGATGGCGATGGGCGTGGTCAGCAGTCCTGCCTCGCGAATCCACTCCAGCCCCGTGGCGTCGCCGTTGCCATTGAGTACGTGGCAGCCGGCGAAGCAGGGTTGCTGCCGCGCCGCGCCAGCGCGTGGCTGGACCACCGTGACCCCGGTACGCACGGCGCGACCGCCGCGCTCGCCGAGCAGGGTACTGTGGCCGACACGGATGCCGGGGACGTCGGTGATGGCGTTGAACTCGCCGGGAGTGCCCAGGCCGAGGGTGATGCCGAGTTGACGAGCGCGCATGCTGTCTCCTTGGTTTTCGAGAAGGGTTCAGAGCTTCTGGAAGGCCGGGCTGAGCTTGCCGTAGGTGCTGTAGAGAATCACCGACACGGCCAGTATCCCGACAATGATCATGACGTCCCGCGAAGAGGCGTCCAGTAGCAGGTTGAGCAACAGGTAGCCGGCGCCGACCACCGCCAGCATCGCCGGCAGCGGCCACAGCGGCATGCGGTACGGGTGCTCGCGGTCGCGGCGCAGCACGCGGCTGAACAGCGCGCAGAGCGCCACCACCAGGTAGACCATCACCAGTAGCAGCACGGTGAACGAGGTCAGCTCTTCCAGGTTCGAACTGAAGCTCAGCGCCGCCGACGGCACGCCGAGGAACAGCGTGGCGATCCACGGCGACTCCCAGCGCGGGTGGATGCGGGTGAAGGCGCGGTTCATCAGGGGCGTCCACAGTTCGTCGCGGCCACTGCTGAAGATCACCCGGCCAACCTGGATGACGATGGCGACGATGGCATTGAACACCGAGAGGAAGATGCCGGCGCTGACCAGACGCGACAGTGTCGCGTTGCCATGGGCGGTGAGCAGGTAGCCGACCGGATCGGGACTGGCGATCATGTCCTTGAGCGAAGGCGCGCCCAGCAGCAGTGCGGTCAGCGGGACGATTTCGATCGCTACCACCAGCACCAGTGACCAGATCACCGCGCGGTGCACATTGCGCCCGCCGCACTTCATGTCCTCGGCCAGCAACACCGCGCCGCCGAAGCCGTTGTAGGAAAACAGCGCGGTACCCACGGCGCCGATCACCAGCGCCCAGGGCGCAGCGGCCAGTATCCCGCCGTCGATGTGCTGCGGCTGCACCAGCACGCTCACTGGCTGGCTGACGTGGCCGAAACCGAGCACCACGATCACCAGCAGTGCCGCCACTTCGCAGAGCAGGAACACGCCGGTGATCCAGGCGTTCACCCGAATGTTGAGGATGCCCAGCACGTAGCTGGCGGCGACGATCACCAGGGCGACCGTCTGGGTGTCGAAGTTGGTCCCCAGGGCGTTGTTGAGGTAGGTCGCCGCGCCCGTCGCCAGTACCGGCGGAATGAACAGCAGCGAGACCAGCACGGTGAGGAAGGTGGCATAGCCGGCGAGGCCGCCGAACACGCGCTTGGCGTAGACGTATTCGCCGCCGGCGGAGCTGTGGGCGCGACCGAGCTCGGCGTAGCACCAGGCGAACATCAGGGCCAGGAAGCCGGCGAAGACAAAGGCCAGGAAGGCGCCGCTGCCCGCTTGCTGGATGGCGAAGGGCGCGATGACGAAAACGGAACTGGCGGGGGTGACCGCCGAGACGGTGATGGCGACTACGTCAAGCACGCCCAGGCTGGGCTTGAGCGCGCTCGCTGGCGCAGGGGAAGCGCTCATATCGTTTTTCCTCGAGTTGTTATTGGGATTGAGGCAGGAACGAAGACCTTGTTGCGCCCTCTTGTTCGGGGCGTCAGGTGGGGCTGAGTCTGTGCGTGGCAGGCGGAGCGGCCAATCACCATTTGGGGTTACGCCCCCTTGACGGCGGACAGGTAAAAGGAGGAAACCGTGGGCCGAACCCACGCCGCCCCGTTCGGAGAAACACTGCCGATGCACACCCTGTTCCGCGAGGTGGGCATGCATGCCAACCTCGGCCGCGCCATCGAGCAGATCGGCCAGCCACGCTTCTGGAAGCAACTCATCCTGCTGCTGCACCAGTGGCTGCCGTTCGACAACGCCCTGGCGATGTTCTACCCGGCCAGCGGCATCCCGGTGGCGCTGGAGGAATACGACGCAGCGCCCACCGCTGGCCCGGCGGCCATGGCCATCTACCTTGACGGCCTGTTCCAGCTCGACCCGTTCTACCAGGCCTGCCGCGAAGGCGTGCCCAGCGGGCTGTACCGGCTGGAGGAAATCGCCCCGGACCAGTTCCGCCAGAGCGAGTACTTCCTCAGCTACTTCCACGACAACGTGCTGGAGGACGAGGTGCAGTTCATCCTCCAGTTGCCCGGCCAGGGCGTGTTGTCGTTGTCGCTGGGCATGCGCCGGCTGTTCGACGGCGAGCAGACCGGCCTGCTGGCGATGCTCTGCCCCTGGGTGCTGGCACTGATGCAGCAGCACTGGCAGCAGCGCAGCCAGCGCCTGCTCCCCGGCACCAGCGATGGCGTGGCGGTGCAGGTGCGCGACGCCCTGAGCCACTTCGGCGCGGGCGTGCTCTCCGAGCGCGAGCTGGAGATCGCCCGGCTGATCCTGCGGGGTTACTCCTCCAAGGCCATGGCCGAGCGCCTGGCGATCTCGCCGGAGACCATCAAGGTCCACCGCCGCCACCTGTACAACAAACTCGACATCTCCTCGCAACCGGAGCTCTTCTCGCTGTTCCTGCAGTCGCTGGGACACGATCCGGAGAACCCCTGAGCGCGCCTCACGCATCGGCCGCCATCGCTGCGGCTGATGCCATGCCATTCGCGCCCGCCAGGACACCCCGCTGGCGCTGCACGGACACTACCGCGTCCCCGCCAGGCTTCTAGACTGGTCCCGTGCCATCCAGACACGCCACGACAATCACAAGAGAGCACAGCCTGATGAACGCACGCGCCAACTTCACCCACATGGAAGACGGCAGCGCCGAGGACTGGGCGATCATCGCCAAGGACTTCGGCCAGTACGCCGCGCTTCTGCCCGACCGGATCATGACCCACCTGCGCCTGCTCGACGGCGACTTCGGCGGCTTTCCGGTCGACCGCCTGACCCACTCGCTGCAGACCGCCACCCTGGCCCATCGCGACGGCCGCGACGAGGAATACGTGGTCTGCGCCCTGCTCCACGACATCGGCGACACCCTCGGCTCGTTCAACCATGCCGACATCGCCGCGGCTATCCTCAAGCCCTTTGTCAGCGAAGAGAACCTGTGGATGATCGAGAAGCACGCGATCTTCCAGGGCTACTACTTCTTCCATCACCTGGGCCTGGACCGGCACCTGCGCGAGCAGTTCAAGGAGCACCCGCAGTTCGAGCAGACCATCGAATTCTGCGCGCGCTACGACGCCGCCGCCTTCGATCCGAACGGCGAAGTGCTGCCCCTGGCGTTCTTCGAACCCATGCTGCGCCGGGTCTTCGCCCAGCCCCGCCGCTCGATCTACCAGAAGCCCGACGGCACGATGGCTTGACGGTCCCGAGGCGACCGGCGGTCCGCGACGAAGAGTGGCGAACCGCCGCTGGCCCGGGGGCTGCGCATGGAATAAGATTCCTCCCAAATTCAGACGCGCAATCGGCCAAGAGCCTACGCGCACCAGGGAAGTTTCTTGCGCATGAAGCCTAACGTTCTTGAGCGATCCAGCACTCCGCTCACCCCCGCCCCTCTGCGCGAATACCATTCCCGCGTGCTGGCTTATATTGCCGTCGCCGCGACCATCACCGCCGGCACCTTCGCCAAGTACTTCGGCTACGAGATCCTCTGGATGATCCCGTACGCCCTGCTTTATCCGCACCTTGCGCAACAGATCAGCCGCCGCTTCAAGCGCGACAACCCGCAGCGTACCCGCCTGGTGCTGCTGTTCATCGATGCCCTGCACGCCGGCATCGCCACCACGCTGCTGGGCTTCTCCGAGGTACCCAGCCTGATGCTGGTACTGATCCTCGCCTTCTCCGCGCTGATCATCGGCGGCCTGCGCTCCCTGGGCCTGGCGCTACTGGTCGCACTGAGCGCCGCAGTCCTCAGCGCCGCGCTGATCGCCCCGGCGTACAAGGGCCAGACGCCAAGCATCGTCGCCCTGGTCAGCGTGCTGTTCTCCACCCTGTACATCTGCATCACCGCATTCTTCGTGCACCAGCAGGGCCTGCGCCTGGCCCAGGCCCGTTCGGACATCACCCTCGAGCAGGAAAAGGCCGCGCGCCTGGCCAGCAATCTGGCCAAGTACCTCTCGCCACAGGTGTGGGAATCGATCTTCAGCGGCAAGCGCACGGTGCGACTGGAAACCCAGCGCAAGAAGCTCACGGTGTTCTTCTCCGACATCAAGGGCTTCACCGAACTGTCCGAGGAACTCGAAGCCGAGGCCCTCACCGACATGCTCAACAACTACCTCAACGAGATGTCGAAGATTGCCCTGAAATACGGCGGCACCATCGACAAGTTCGTCGGCGACTGCGTGATGGTGTTCTTCGGCGACCCGGCCACCCAGGGCGCGAAAAAGGACGCCGTGGCCGCCGTGTCCATGGCCGTGGCCATGCGCAAGCACATGAAGGTCATGCGCCAGCAGTGGCGCGCTCAGGGCATCACCAAGCCGCTGGAAGTGCGCATGGGCCTGAACACCGGCTACTGCACCGTGGGCAACTTTGGCGCCGACACGCGCATGGACTACACCATCATCGGCCGCGAAGTGAACCTCGCCAGCCGCCTGGAAAGCGCTGCCGAAGCCGGCGAGATCCTCATCAGCCACGAGACCTACTCGCTGGTGAAGGACGTGCTGATGTGCCGCGACAAGGGCCAGATCGCCGTGAAGGGCTTCAGCAAGCCGGTGCAGATCTACCAGGTGGTCGACTTCCGCCGCGACCTGGGCTCGAACCCCAGCTTCGTCGAGCACGAGGTGCCAGGCTTCTCCATGTACCTGGACACCAACAACGTGCAGAACTACGACAAGGAGCGGGTCATCCAGGCGCTGCAGCAGGCGGCGGAGAAGCTCAAGGACAAGATCATTCTCTGAGTGATCGTGCGGCTCCGGGTTCACGCCCACCCGATCACGGACGGAGTCCGCTCCTACGCACGCCGGGGATTCCGGCGACGCTCACGCCTGGCCCCGCTGGCGTAGGAGCAACTGTCTTTCTCTGAAAGTTCGTGCCTGGGATTTCCCCTCTCCCTAACCCTCTCCCTGAAGGGAGAGGGGACTGGTTGGGTGCCGGCTGAAACCACAGTGTCAGCCGGCTCAGATAGCTCCCTCTCCCTTCGGAGCGGGGCGCGCAGCCAGGGCGGGGGGAGAGGGCGTGCCTCGGCACGGTGTTTCAGGTAGGAGCGGACCTTGTCCGCGAAATCCATCGCGACGTAACCCGCTCTCACCGTTGAGCACAGAGGCGTAACGCCCATTGCCGGCGCCTGCCCGCGAGCCGTCGCCTAGCGACGGGGCCCTGCCCCACCTTGTAGGAGCGAGCTTGCTCGCGAACCCGCCCAACTCCGCAACTGCCGCGAGATCCGTTCGCGCGCAAGCTCGCACCTACGAAAAGCCGCTTTACTCCCACCCATAAAAAAGCCCGCTCAATCGAGCGGGCTGGAAAGGCTCCGGCGCTTCACGTTCACCGGGCCGAATTGCTCGTTGGGAACGCCGTCAGGAGGGCTGAAGCTCTGCGGAGTTGCCCGGGCCGGCGGCCAGCTCGGCGGACAGGGTCTTCTCGTCCAACTGCTTGCACCACTTGGCGACCACGATGGTGGCCACGCCGTTGCCGACCAGGTTGGTCAGCGCGCGGGCTTCGGACATGAAGCGGTCGATACCCAGGATCAGCGCCAGGCCAGCAACCGGCAGGTGGCCGACGGCGGACAGGGTGGCGGCCAACACGATGAAGCCCGAACCGGTGACACCGGCGGCGCCCTTGGAGGCGATCAGCAGCACGACCAGCAGGGTCAGTTGGTGGGTGATGTCCATCGGGGTGTCGGTGGCCTGGGCGATGAACACGGCGGCCATGGTCAGGTAGATCGAGGTGCCGTCCAGGTTGAACGAGTAGCCGGTCGGAATCACCAGGCCGACGACACTCTTGTCGGCGCCCAGTTTCTCCATCTTGGCGATCATGCGCGGCAGTGCCGATTCGGAGGACGAGGTGCCCAGCACGATCAGCAGTTCTTCGCGGATGTAGGAAATGAAGCGCAGGATGCTGAAACCGTGGGCGCGGGCGATGCCGCCCAGCACGATCAGCACGAACAGCAGGCAGGTGATGTAGAAGCACAGCATCAGCTGACCCAGCTGCACCAGCGAGCCGAGGCCGTAGGCACCGATGGTGAAGGCCATGGCACCGAAGGCACCGATGGGCGCGACCTTCATGATCACGTTGATGATGTTGAACATCACGTGGGTGATGCGATCGATGAACTCGAACACCGGCTTGCCGTAGTCGCCCAGGCGGTGCAGCGCGTAGCCGAACAGCACGGAGAAGAACAGCACCTGCAGGATGTCACCGTTGGCGAAGGCGCCGACCACGGTACTCGGGATGACATTCATGAAGAAGTCGATGGTGCTCTGCTTCTCGCCCGACGCAATGAAGCCGGTGAGTGCCGCGTTCTTGTTCATTTCCGCAGTCAGCGTGGCGACGTCGGCGTGCATACCGGCGCCCGGCTGGACGACGTTGACCACGACCAGACCGATGATCAGCGCGACGGTGGAAACGATTTCGAAATACAGCAGTGCCATGCCGCCCGTCTTGCCCACGGCCTTCATGCTCTGCATGCCGGCGATACCGGTGACCACGGTACAGAAGATGATCGGCGCGATGGCCATCTTGATCAGTTTGACGAAGCCATCGCCCAGCGGCTTCATCAGTTTGGCGGTGTCGGGGTAGAAGTGGCCGAGCGCGATACCGATGGCGATGGCGATCAGTACCTGCACATACAGGCTTTTGTAGAAGGGTTGCTTGGTCATGGCAGCTCTGTCCTCTGGGCCTGCGTTCCAGGGGAGACGCAAGACCGAACGCGTTATCTCCCTGCAATGGGAGAATTTGTTTTCAGGGCATGCCCGAAGGCAGGCCTTGATCGCATATGGCAAGTGCTGTGCCAGACCTTTAAAAAATATGAAATCCCTTTAAATTCAACGCCTTCCGTATAAAGTCGAGGCACGGAAAGCCCCAAAAATGGCGGAAACCCGCCTTCTGACTGGCGGGTTTCCCGCCCTCTGGCGGGTATCCGCCATGGCCTTCGTACCGTAGATTGTAGAACCCTGATCAGGTTCGATCGGGTTTACCGTGCGGCTCCAGGACGTACGGCCATAACAACAAGGACCGCTCATGCGAGAACGCACCATTGCCAGCCATTTCGTCCGCGCCGCCGTCCATGGCGCACAGCGCAAGGGGATGAACGTCCAGATGCTGCTGCGCGACGCCGGCATCGCCCCGGCGATTCTCGACGAGCCTCGTGCACGAATCGACCCATCGCAGTTCACCTGCCTGATGCAGCGCCTGTGGGAAGCCCTCGACGACGAGTACATGGGCTTCGGCGCCATGCCCAGCAAGCGCGGCACCTTCGCCATGATGTGCAACGCGATCATCCACTGCCGAACGCTGGAAAAGGCACTGGGGCGCGGCGCGCTGTTCTACGGCCTGTTCCCGGAAGCCCCGCGTATCGAGCTGGTACGCGAAGGTGAATGGGCGCGGCTGACACTGGACGAAACCCATCTGCGCGATCCGGACCACTTCCTCGCCGAGAGCCTGCTGCTGATCTGGCACCGGCTGGCCAGTTGGCTGATCGGCCAGCGCATTCGCCTGGAAGAAGCCACCTTCAGCTACCCGACGCCCGAGCACCAGGCCGAGTACGACCTGCTGTTCCCCTGCCCCCGACGCTTTTCTGCCGATCGCACCAGCCTGCTGCTGCAGGCGCGCTACCTGGACATGCCGCTGCTGCAGGACGAACGCACGCTGAAGCACTTCCTCAAGGACTCGCCGGCCGACCTGCTCGCCCGCCCCGACGGCGGCCACAGCCTGACCAGCCAGATCCGGCGTCTACTCGGCCGCGACTGCCGCAGTTGGCCGGACCTGGAGCAGGTTGCCGCGCAGCTGCACATGAGCCCGCAGACACTGCGCCGGCACCTGCGCGAGGAAGGGCCGAACTTCCAGGAATTGAAGGATCAACTGCGCCGCGACCTGGCGATCTACTACCTGGGCCGCGCTGACCTCTCGATCCAGGACATCGCCGACCAGCTCGGCTTCTCCGAGCCCTCCGCCTTCCACCGCGCGTTCAAGAAATGGACGGGGCTGACACCGGGAGCGTATCGGGCCCAGCAGGGGGAATGACTGGTTTCAACCTGTAGGAGCGCGCCATGCTCGCGATCGCGCGCATGGCGCGCTCCTACAATGGGGTTTCGGCGTACCGCCCAGTCGTAGGGTGGGTGGAGCTTGCGATACCCGTGCTGCCCTGGACATCTCACGAATGATGGGTATCGCTTCGCTCCACACCATCCTACGGGCGCGAAAGAGCAGCCCTCACCCCGGCAGGCGAATGCGGAAGCATGCCCCGCCCAGTTCTGAGTCCTCCAGCGCCAGCTCGCCGTCGTAGCTGTCGATGATGTCTTTCACCACCGCCGTGCCGATACCCTGGCCAGGGTGCTGGGTGTCCAGGCGTTCGCCGCGCTTGAGGATGCGCTCGCGCTGGCTGGCCGGCACGCCGGGGCCGTCGTCTTCGATGATCAGCTCGAACATCCGGCCATTCTTCCGTGCGCTGACCTTCACCGTGGTCAGGCACAGGCGGTAGGCGTTCTCCAGCAGGTTGCCGAGCATCTCCAGCAGAGCGCCCTTCTCCAGCGGCAGGGAGAAGCCCGTCGGAATATCCCGCGCCAACTTCACGCGCTTGTCGTGATAGACCTTGTCCAACGCGCCGGCGATGGTGTCCAGCAGCGGGTCGAGCGCCGCGCGGTGGCGAATCAGGCCGCTCTTGCGCATCGTCGCGCGCTGCAGTTGATAGCCGATCTGCTGGCTCATGCGCTCGATCTGGGTCTGCAGCACCTGTACCTGCTCGCGATTCTTCGGCTCGCTGGCCAGGGTTTCGCTGACACCCTGCAACACCGCCAGCGGCGTCTTCAAGCTGTGGGCAAGATCGCCCAGGGAGTTGCGGTAGCGCTCGCGCTGGGCGCGTTCGCTGTCCAGCAGGCGGTTCACCGAGTCGGTCAGTCGCAGCATCTCGGCGGGGTGCTCATCGCTCAGGCGTTCACGGTCGCCGGTCTCGATCTGGTCCAGTTCGAAGCGCAACCCGCGCATGGAGCGGAAGCCCCAGCCGAGGCCGAGCCACAGGAGTCCCAGCAGCAACAGGAGTGCGCCGCCCAGCCAGAGATAGAGCTGGTCGCGAAAGCCACTGACCAGTTCACGGAACTCACTTTCCGGTTGCATGGTGACGATGCTGTAGGCCGCGCGCTTGCCACCGAGCAGGTCGATCTCCACGTCGTAGACGAAGAACTCCTGGCCTGTGCGATCACGGATGCGGGTGAACTCGTCGATCATGCCGTCGTACTTGGGCGAGTAATCAACGCTTTCGTCCTGGGCCGAGGTGGAACGCCACACCAGTTGGCCGGACTGGTCGTAGATGAAGCCCAGCAGCTTGGATTCGGGGAGGTTGAAGTCCTCTACCGGCAGGTGCTCGGGCATGCTCAGGACATTGCCCTCGATACGTGCCGAAGACACCAGGGTCGCCACGTCAGCCGCCAGGCGCTGCTGGATGGCGTTCTCCAGGGCAATGCTGAACGCTCGCTGGAGAGCCGGCAGCAGCGCGGCCATGAACAGCACGGCAAGAATCGCCGCCCCGATCATCAGCCGCAGCCGCAGCGAGCGGATCATTTACACAGCTCGTTGAAGATGTAGCCCTGGCCGCGCACGGTATCGATCGGCTTGAATCCCGCGGCGTTCTCCAGCTTTCGGCGCAGGCGGCCGACCAGCACCTCGATGACGTTCGGATCGCGCTCGTCGTCGTCCGGGTAGAGTTGCTCGATCAGACGCTCCTTGGCCACCACCTGCTGGTGGTGCCGCATGAGGTACTCGAGGATGCGGTACTCGAAGGCGGTCAGCTGCAGCGACTCGCCGTTGACCAGCGCCTGCTTGCGATTGGTGTCCAGCACCAGCGGGCCGGCCTCGATGCTCGATTGCGCGAAGCCGCTGGAGCGGCGCAGCAGCGCGTTCAGGCGTGCCTCCAGCTCTTCGAACTGGAAGGGCTTGACCACGTAGTCGTCGGCGCCGGCGGCCAGGCCTTCGACCTTGTCCTGCCAGTTGCCACGAGCGGTGAGGATCAGGATCGGGAAGGTCTTGCCCTGGCTGCGGAATTCGCGGATCAGGTCCAGACCACTCATGCCCGGTAATCCGAGGTCGATCATCGCCAGGTCGTGATGGTATTCGCTGGCGCGGTACAGCGCCTCTTCGGCATTGGCAACGGCGTCAACCACATGGCCTTGCTCGCCGAGCCGGGTATACAGGTGATGGCGCAACAGCGCCTCGTCTTCCACCACCAGCAGTTTCATGCGCGTACTCCCTGAGTCAGGCAACCGGGCCGCGCGGGCCCGGTTGCGTTACCGGTCAGAACTTGTAGTTGGCGCCCAGGTAGAACTGGGAGCTGCTGTGCAGGTCAAGGGATCCCACCTTGCTGCCACCGTGCGGGCTCATCTCGGTACTCGCGTTGGTACGCAGGTAACGGTAGCCGCCTTCCACGGAAGCGTTCTTGCCGAGTTCCTGAAGGATACCGGCTTGGGCGCCGATGGCGTAACCCACATCGCTGTCCCGGCTGACCCCCTTGGAGTCCTGTTCCAGCTTGACCAGGCCGGCGGTGCCGCCGCCGAACAGCTTGGTGCCCTGGTCGCCCAGCGGCAGGAAGGCGTCGTAGCTGCCGAGCAGGTTCTGCTGGCGCAGCTTCAGGCCGCGTTCGGTATCGGAGACGTTTTCATAGGTCACGTAGTAGCGGCCCTGCTCCATCTGCTGGCCGGCGCGGACACCCCAGGTGCCGCTGTTGTTGATCACGCTGTCGAGCTTCGGGTTGTTCAGGTTGCGATTCAGCGCGTCGGACTTCTGGATGTTGTTACTGGTTTCGCCCCAGGTCATTCCGACGAAGGTGTCGGCGGCGCTGGCTGCGGTGGCGGCCAGGCTGACACCGAGGATGGCGGTGGCGAGGGCGATTTTCTTCATGGCTTTCATGGGGGGTTCTCCCGTCAAGGATGTCTGTAATGTGTTGACGGGGAGAAGGTTACGAGGAGCGCTCTGAACGAAACCTGTCAGGGCGCTGAACCGATGCTGAATGAAAGCGCTGTATGAAAAAAGAATAACGTATGTAGGCTTTTGCCCACACACAAAGCAGGGACTAGGCTCATCCCCAGTCGTTGGCGGGAGGCTGACCAAATGACTGAAGAGACCGGACCTGGTGTGGAGAAAGGCAAGGAAACCCGGCTGTTCCTGTTCCTCGTGATCTGTCTGTTCCCCCTTTTGTCCGTGGCCATTGTCGGTGGCTACGGCTTCATCGTGTGGATGGTCCAACTGGTGGCAGGGCCTCCTGGCCCGCCGTCGTAGGGCTGCCGCCATGCTCGCCCGTCGCGCCCTGCTGCGGCGTCTGGGCGGTGCGCCTGAAGTACGTCGCCCGCCATGGACCGCCACCACCAGCGCTTTCCTCGAAGGCTGTACGCGTTGCAATGCCTGCATCGACGCTTGCCCCGAGCACGTGTTGCTCATCGGCGATGGCGGCTATCCGCAGCTGGATTTCAGTGACCGCGGCTGCAGCCTGTGCGGCGACTGTACGCGTGCGTGCGAGGCGGAGGTGTTCGACCTGAGCCGCGAGGCGTTTCCCTGGCGCGCGCAGATCAATGACCACTGCCTGGCCCGCGCCGGCATCCACTGCCGCAGCTGCGACGACGCCTGCGAGTCGCGGGCCATCCGCTTCCGCCCGCAACTGGGCGGTCCCTCATTGCCAACCCTCGACCCGACCCTGTGCACCGGCTGCGGCGCCTGCATTTCGCCCTGCCCCGGCAGCGCCATCCACCTGAACCGTGAGGCCAACCATGCCTGAGCCACAGATGCCAGAGAGCATCCAGATCGCCAGTCTGATCGTGCACACGCGCCCCGAACTGCTCGACGCGGTGAAGGCCAACCTGATGCGCCTGCCAAACCTGGAAGTCCACCAGCAGAGTGCCCAGGGCAAGCTGGTAGTGGTGCTCGAAGCCGAACACGAGGCGAGCATTCTCGACAACCTCAATGCCATCCAGAACCTGCCCGGGGTGCTCAACGCGGTGCTCATCTATCACGAAATCGTCGAGTCGCCGGAACACCCGCAGATCGATCCCGAACCCGCCCTCAGCCAGGCCGGAGGTGCCCGATGAACCTGACCCGCCGCCAGTTCGCCAAGGCCAACGCGGCCGCCATCGCCGCGGCCGCGGCCGGACTGCCCATCCTGAGTGCCGCCAGCAATCTGGTTACCGAGGCAGACATGACCCGCCTGGACTGGAACAAGGCACCCTGCCGATTCTGCGGCACCGGCTGCAGCGTGATGGTTGCCACCCGGGACAACAAGGTGGTCGCCACCCACGGCGACATCAAGGCCGAGGTCAACCGCGGGATCAACTGCGTGAAGGGCTACTTCCTGTCCAAGATCATGTACGGCAGCGACCGCCTGACCCGTCCGCTGCTGCGCATGAAGGACGGCAAGTTCGACAAGCAGGGCGAATTCCAGCCGATCAGCTGGGACGCCGCCTTCGACATCATGGCCGAGAAGTTCAAGGCCGCGCTCAAGGCCAAGGGGCCGACCTCGGTGGGCATGTTCGGTTCCGGGCAATGGACAGTCTGGGAAGGCTACGCCGCCAACAAGCTGTTCAAGGCCGGCCTGCGCAGCAACAACATCGACCCCAACGCCCGGCACTGCATGGCCTCGGCTGTGATGGGCTTCATGCGCAGCTTCGGCATGGACGAACCCATGGGCTGCTATGACGACATCGAAGCCACCGATACCTTCGTCCTCTGGGGCTCGAACATGGCGGAGATGCACCCGGTGCTCTGGTCGCGGGTTACCGACCGGCGCCTGAGCGCGGGCCAGGTGAAAGTCGCCGTGCTGTCCACCTTCGAGCACCGCAGCTTCGATCTGGCCGACATCCCCATGGTGTTCAAACCGCAGACCGACCTGTACATCCTCAACTACATCGCCAACCACATCATCGAAAGCGTCGCGGTAAACCGCGACTTCGTCGACAAGCACACCCGCTTCGCCCAGGGCGCCGAAGACATCGGCTACGGCCTGAGACCGGACAACGCGCTGGAGAAGCAGGCGAAGAACGCCGACAAGGCCAATACCTGGACTGATATCGGCTTCGACGAATTCGCCGCTTTCGTCAAACCCTACACCCTGGAGCGCACCGCCCAGGAAAGCGGCGTGCCTGCCGAACGCCTCAAGGCCCTGGCCGAGCTTTACGCCGACCCGAAACGCAAGGTGGTGTCGTTCTGGACCATGGGCTTCAACCAGCACACCCGCGGTGTCTGGGCGAACAACCTGATCTACAACATCCACCTGCTCACGGGAAAGATCAGCGAACCGGGCAACAGCCCCTTCTCGCTGACCGGCCAGCCGTCGGCGTGCGGCACCGCGCGCGAGGTCGGCACCTTCTCCCACCGATTGCCGGCAGACCTGGTGGTGACCAATCCCAAACATCGGGAAACCGCCGAGAAGATCTGGAAAGTGCCGGCCGGCACCATCCAGGAAAAAATCGGCTTCCACGCGGTGCAGCAGAGCCGAATGCTCAAGGACGGCGTGCTCAACGTCTACTGGACGCAGGTCTGCAACAACATGCACGCGGGGCCGAACGTCATGCAGGAGGTGTTGCCGGGCTGGCGCAACCCGGAAAACTTCGTGATCGTCTCCGACGTCTATCCCACCGTCTCGGCACAGGCCGCGGACCTCATCCTGCCCAGCGCCATGTGGGTGGAAAAGGAAGGCGCCTTCGGCAACGCCGAGCGCAGGACGCAGTTCTGGCACCAACTGGTGAAAGCCCCGGGCGAGGCGAAATCCGACCTCTGGCAGTTGGTGGAATTCTCCAAGCGCTTCACCACCGACGAGGTCTGGCCCGCCGAACTGCTGGCCAAGGCGCCGCCACTCAAGGGCAAGACGCTCTATGAGGTGCTCTTCAAGAACGGACAGGTCGACGCGTACGAGAACGACGAGATCGCCAAGGGCTTCGAGAACGACGAGGCCAAGGCCTTCGGCTTCTACATCCAGAAGGGGCTGTTCGAGGAATACGCCAGCTTCGGCCGTGGCCACGGCCACGATCTTGCGCCCTTCGATGCCTATCACGAGGCGCGTGGGCTGCGCTGGCCGGTGGTGAACGGCAAGGAGACCCGCTGGCGCTACCGCGAGGGCCACGACCCCTATGTCACCGCCGGCAGCGGTGTGCAGTTCTACGGTTACCCGGACAAGAAGGCGATCATCTTCGCCCTCCCCTACGAACCGCCGGCCGAGTCGCCGGACAAGGAATATCCCTTCTGGCTTTCCACCGGCCGCGTGCTCGAGCACTGGCACACCGGCTCCATGACCCAGCGTGTGCCGGAACTCTACAAAGCCGTGCCGGACGCCGTGGTGTATATGCACCCGGACGATGCGCGCGACCTGAAGATGCGCCGCGGCAGCGAGGTGAAGGTCATCAGCCGGCGCGGCGAGATTCGCGCACGCATCGAGACACGCGGACGCAACAAGCCGCCGCAGGGCCTGGTGTTCGTGCCCTTCTTCGATGCCAACAAGCTGATCAACAAGGTCACCCTGGACGCCACCGACCCGATATCCAAGCAGACCGACTACAAGAAATGCGCGGTGCGCATCGAACTGGTCAGCCTGGCCTGAGGAACGCGCGATGAGACCGATACTGCCCGCCTTGCTCCTGCTGCTGATCGGCTTGCCTGCACTGGCCGCCGAGCTCAATTACCCACTGGACGCGCCCGCGCCGGACGGCCGCCGCCCCGGCGGCACCATCACCCAGGACCGTCCTGCGCCGCCCCTGGCCAACGACGAGAACAAGGACATACGCCGCGAACGCGCCTACCCCGAGCAGCCGCCGACCATCCCGCACACCATCGCTGGCTACCGCATCGACACCAACAGCAACAAGTGCCTGTCCTGCCACAGCCGCGCCAACAGCGCGCGCGTGCAGGCGCCGATGATCAGCATCACCCACTACATGGACCGTGACGGCCAGGTACTGGCCGCCGTGGCACCGCGCCGATACTTCTGCGTGCAATGCCACGTGCCGCAGAAGGATGTGAAACCCCTGGTGGACAACACCTTCCAGGACATCGACACCATCCTCCAGCACGACGCGGCTGCCGAGAAAACCAATGGCAAGGCCACCGGCACGTCAACCGGCAACCCCTGAGGAGGCGCCATGAAAGCACTATTCGCCTGGCTCAAGGGGTACTGGGGCGTTCTGCGCCGGCCGAGCGTGCACTATAGCCTGGGCTTCCTGACGCTGGCCGGGTTCATCGCCGGGATCATCTTCTGGGGTGGTTTCAACACCGCGCTGGAGGCCACCAACAGCGAGCAGTTCTGCACGTCCTGCCACGAGATGCGTGACAACGTCTTCGCCGAGCTCAAGGACACCATCCACTACACCAACCGCTCAGGCGTGCGTGCCACCTGCCCGGACTGCCACGTGCCGCACCAGTGGACCGACAAGATCGCGCGCAAGATGCAGGCATCCAAGGAGGTCTGGGGCAAGATCTTCGGCACCATCAACACCCGCGAGAAATTCCTCGATCACCGCCGCGAACTGGCCGAACACGAATGGGCGCGACTCAAGGCCAACGACTCGCTGGAGTGCCGCAACTGCCACAATTTCCAGTTCATGGACTTTACCCGCCAGAGCCAGCGCGCCCGGCAGATGCACTCCACCGCTTTAGCCTCAGGCGAGGCGACCTGCATCGACTGCCACAAGGGTATCGCCCACCACCTGCCGGACATGACAGGGGTGAAGGGCTGGCAGTGAGACTCACCTGGTGCAGGATCGCGGACAACGCAGAGCTCGCCGGTTCATGACACCAACGAAAAGCCCCGGCCAAGGCCGGGGCTGTGCCGTTTCAGCAAGGCGCCCTCAGCTTCCCTTCAGCGCCTTGAGGATCTTCTGCCCCGCGCGCCCGTCCGCCGGCGTCAGGCCACGCTTGTTCTGCTCCTGCTGGATCGCCCTGCGCGTCACGTCGCCGATCATGCCGTCGGGCTGGCCGATGTCGTAGCCACGCTGGATCAGCAACTCCTGCAGTTCCTTGCGCTGGGCACGGCTCAGGCCCGGGTCATCGGTCGGCCAGGGCGTGCGCAGGCCCGCGTCGCCGCGCAGGCGGTCGGACAACAGGGCAATGGCCAGCGCGTAGCTTTCCGCCGCATTGTAGGAATAGATCGCGTCGTAGTTGCGCAGCACCAGGAAGGCTGGCCCATTGGCGCCTGACGGCAGCAGGATGGCGGCCTTGGAGTCGATGCTGGGAATCGGCTTGCCGTCGATGCGCTTCACGCCACGGCTGATCCAGTCGGACAGCGCGCGGCGCTTGGTGCGCCCGGCCAGCGAGGCATCGAAGCCCGCCGGCAGTTTCACCTCATAGCCCCATGGCTGCCCTTCGCGCCAGCCAGCCTTGCGCAGGTAATTGGCGGTGGACGCCAGGGCATCGGCGGTACTGCCCACCAGGTCGCGGCGGCCGTCGCCGTCGAAATCCTCGGCGATGCGCGCGTAGGTCGAGGGCATGAACTGGGTCTGGCCGAAAGCGCCTGCCCAGGAACCGGTAATGCCGCTGTCGCGGATATCCCCCTGCTGCAGCAGCTTGAGCGTCGCGATGAACTCGCCCTGGAAGAACGGCTGCCGCCGCCCATAGCAGGACAACGTCGACAGCGACACCAGCAGGGGGCGCTTGCCGGTGATACGCCCGTAGTCGCTTTCCACGCCCCACACCGCGACCACCGTGGCCGGGTCGACCTGATAACGCGCGGCAACCTTGCGCAACAGGTCGGCATGTTCGGTCATCCGCGCCTTGCCGTCGGCAACACGCTGGTCGTCCACCAGCCCGGCCAGGTAATCCCAGATCGGCGTGGTGAACTCGGGCTGGGCGTCCAGCAGTGGCAGCACGGTCATGTCCGGCTGCAAACCTTTGGTGAACTGCGCAAAGCTGGCGGCGCTGACGCCCTTGGCCTGGGCAGCGCCCTGCAGGCGGTTCAGGCAGGAGGCGAAATCGTCGCCCGGCGCAGCCTGCGCCAGTGCCGCCGGCAGCAGCAGGGACAGGGCAGCGCGATGCGCGATGGAGGAGGTCTTCATTGGTGTCGAATGCTCAGATCGGTGAAGGTGGCGCGCCCGCCCTCGCTGGCGGGCCCGCGATTGTCCTGCAGGTAGAGACCTGCCTTGAAGTACAGGCCCTGATAGGCCCACCGGGTATCCAACTGCTGGCTGACCTGGCCGTTCTCGACCTGCACGCTCAACACGCCGCTGCTGGACACGCCCAGCCGGTAGGTAAAGATATCGCCCAGCGGAATGCCGTCATAGACGGTATAGGTGCGCGTGGTGATGTCGTCGGGCCGATCACGGACCAGCGCCTGTACTCGCGCCTTGTCCAGACGCTGCTGGTAGACCAGCTTGACCAGCGGCAGGGCTTCGGCGCTGCCGCTGCCGTTGCTGTGGATCTGCCCGATCACCATGCGCCGGCTGGACGGCACGGCCTCCACGCGCAAGGTGGCGACCATCAGGTTCTCCGCCAGCGGGTAGCGCCAGGTCACCAGGCGGCCGTCGGGCTTGGTCTCACGCAGCTCGGTGCGGGGAAACTCACTGCCGCTGGTGTGGGCGCCGTTCACCGGCACCCAGAACTCCACACCATCGACGCTGCGGCGGAAATACGGGCTCTCGTAGTCACGACCCAGTTTCGCCGTGGAAATGGTCGCGGCCGGGCCGCGCTGGGGAACCGTCAGATTCCAGGTGCTCAGGTCCAACATCGGCCTATCGCTTCGCGGGTCAGGACATGGGCGCAAGGTTAGACGAGGCTGTCGGACTTTTCACTCATCCAGCAGCGTTTGGTTCGGCCCGCAAGCGCGCCCTTGAGCGGCCGCATGCATTTTGCACAGGCGTTTTCCCCATCAGCGGCTATCTTCTGTGGTTCCGCCATCGCCATCGCCACGGCCAACGCCACGGAGAGACACCATGCGCCTGCTCACCGCCCTGCTGCTATTCGCCTTCGCGGCCAGCGCCAACGCCGCGATCCAGACTCAGGAAATTCCCTACGAATCCGCTGACGGCACGAAACTGATCGGCTACTTCGCCTACGACGACGCCAAGTCCGGCATCCGCCCCGGCGTGCTGGTGGTCCACGAATGGTGGGGCCTGAACGACTACGCCAAGAGCCGTGCCCGCGAACTCGCCAAGCTGGGCTACAGCGCCCTGGCCATCGACATGTATGGCGAAGGCAGGCACACCGAGCACCCCGACGACGCCAAGGCGTTCATGAGTGAGGCGCTGAAGAATGCCGACGCGGCCAAGGCGCGCTTCCAGGCCGGCCTCGATCTGCTGAAGAAGCAGCCGCAGACCGACCCGAGCAAGATCGCCGCCATCGGTTACTGCTTCGGCGGCAAGGTGGTGCTGGACATGGCCCGCGCCGGCCTGCCGCTGGCCGGCGTGGCCAGCTTCCACGGCGTGCTGGCGACCCAGACACCGGCTCAGCCGGGACAGATCAAGGCGAAGATTCTGGTCGAGCACGGCGCCGCCGACACCCTGGTACCGGCCGAAAGCGTCACGGCCTTCAAGACCGAGATGGACAACGCCAAGGCCGACTACAAACTGGTGATCCAGCCCAACGCCAAGCATGGATTCACCAATCCCGACGCCAACGCCCACAAGGGCCACGGGCTGGATATCGGCTACGACAAGACGGCCGACCAGAAGTCCTGGGCGGACCTGAAAGAGTTCTTCAAGCAGATCTTCGACGAGAAAGCCTGAGATTTTCTTGCGGGCAATAAAAAACGGGAGCCCATTCGGGCTCCCGCACTCAATCAAGTGTAAAGGTCAGAGTCCGCCTTGGCGGCACTCCAACAACAACCTCACCTGCGTCCCCTTGGGAACGCGGCGCGCAGTGTGACAAAGCTTGTCGGACGAATCCGTACGCCTTTGGTGAAGGTTTGCAAACGAATGTAAGCGCCGCGTGACTGGTGAGCCACGTTCTGGCGCGGCAAAATGTTCCCATGACCGCCCTCCCCGACTTCTGCACCCCACTCGACGCCGACTGGCCCTTGCCCACGCCCCTGGCCGGCTGCCAGCTGCGCAGCACCCGTTTCGATCGCCAGCGCCTGCAGGCCGGGGACTTTTCCCTGAGTCGGGTCGAGGCACCCGCCAACATCCAGCGCTCCGTCGCCAAGCGACAGGCCGAATACCTCGCCGGGCGCATCTGCGCCCGCGCCGCCTTGCTGGCGGCAGGCTCGGCAGCCTGGGTGCCGGGCACCGACGACGAGCGCGCGCCGATCTGGCCGGCGGGATTCTGCGGCTCGATCACCCACGGCGATGGCTGGGCGGCAGCCGTCGTCGCGCACAACAGCCACTGGAGTGGCCTCGGCCTGGACGTGGAGAACCGCCTGGAAACAGCGCGAGCGGAGCGACTGGCCGCGGAAATCCTTACGCCGGACGAATTGGCGCGCCTGGACCCACGACAGACCGCGCTGCAGGTCACCCTCACCTTTTCCCTCAAGGAAAGCCTGTTCAAGGCGCTCTTCCCGCTGGTGCGCAAGCGCTTCTACTTCGAGCACGCCGAATTGCTGAGCTGGTCTGCCGGCGGTCATGCCAGGCTCCGCCTGCTCACCGATCTGTCGGCGGAATGGCACCACGGAAAGGAGATCACCGGGCAGTTCAGCCTGTTCGACGACCGTCTGCTGAGCCTGGTGGCCATCCCCGCCATCGAACACCAAGGCTGACAGCCTCATCCGACAGAACCCAACGAAGTCTTGACTTAAAAGTCAGACTTTGGCGTCATGCACGCCACCCAGACGTTCCGTACCTCTTTTGATCCTCAGATCCCGCCTTCAGAGGAATCGTCAGCAGGTCAATCGGCATATAGAATTCTATACAGCCAAACGGCAACGTCTGGTTCTTGGGGTCCCCACAAAAAGAAATGACCATCGGAGCAAACGTAATGACCAGAAATACCCTGGCGCTCGCCATTGCGGCCAGCTCGCTCGGCCTCATCGCGCAATCGGCACACGCCGGCGGCTTTATCGAAGACAGCAAGGCCAGCCTGACCCTGCGCAACTTCTACATCAATACCGATAACCGAAACGGACCCGCGTCCCCGAGCAAGCAGGAAGAATGGGGCCAGGGCTTCATGCTCAACTATGCCTCGGGCTTCACCGAAGGCACCGTGGGCTTCGGCGTCGATGCCCTGGGTCTGCTGGGTGTGCGCCTGGATGGCGGCGGCCGTGCAGGCAAGCCCGGCATCGATCGTCAGCCCGGCACTATCTTCCCGCTGGAGAGCGACGGCAGCGCGGTGGATGAGTTCAGCAGCCTCGGCATGACGGCGAAAGCGAAGATCTCCAAGACCGAATTCCGCTACGGCACCCTGCAGCCCAAGCTGCCGGTGGTGGTCTATAACGACGCCCGCCTGCTGCCGATGACCTACGAGGGTGGCCAGGTCACCTCCACCGACATCGACAACCTGACCCTGACCGGCGGCCAGTTGACCCACACCAAGGGCCGCAACTCCACCGACTGGCGCAGCATGTCCATCGCCGGCGCCAACGGCAGCACTGCCACCTCGCGCGACAGCAACAAGTTCTACTTCGCCGGCGGCGACTACAAGGCCACCAAGAACCTGACCCTGTCGTACTACTACGGCGAGCTGGACAACTTCTACAAGCAGAACTATCTCGGCCTGGTGCACAACTGGGGCATCGGCCCGGGCACTCTGAAGTCCGACATCCGCGTCTTCATCAGTGACTCCGACGGCAAGAACGGCAGCGCCTCCGGCCGCGCCGACGGCTACGTCAGCAGCGGCTACTACGGCGGCAACAGCCTCAAGGGCGAAGTCGACAACAACGTCTACAGCGGCATGTTCACCTATGCCCTGGGCGGTCACAGCATCGGCGCCGGCTACCAGGTGCTGACCGGTGACAGTGACTTCCCCTACCTCAACCGCGGCGATGGCGAAGGCACCAGTACCTACCTGATCTCCGACGCCCAATTGCTGAAGTTCAACCATGCCGGCGAGCGCACCTGGATTGGTCGCTACGCCTACGACTTCGCCGACCTCGGCGTACCGGGCCTGACCTTCAGCGTGCTCTACCTGAACGCCGACAATATCGACACCAAAGAAGGTGACAAGGGTGAGTGGGAGCGCGATATCGCGCTGGGCTACGTCGTCCCGGAAGGCACCTTCAAGGGCCTGGGCCTGGCCTGGAAGAACGCCACCATGCGTACCGGCCTGCCAGCCGCGTCCACCCCGGGCGTGCCCAGCCAACGGGACCAGGACGAAAATCGTCTGATCGTCAGCTACACCATCCCGCTGCTGTAAGGCGTGGAGTGAAATGAAGAAGGGCGGCCACTGGCCGCCCTTTTGCTTTCTGTGAGTCGCATCGCCGCGTCATACGCCCAGTGTTCCTGCAGGAGCCACTCAGGCCAGCAACGCCACCGACTTTATCTGCGCCCACACCGCCTGGCCGGTATGCAGGCCGAGCTGGTCGTGGGAGTAGCGGGTGATCCGGGCCAGCAGCGGCGTGCCGGCCACGTCCAGCTTCACCAACTGGTGTGCCGGGTTGTCTGTCGGCACGATCTCGACGACGGTCGCCGTCAGCACATTGAGGATGCTGCTGTGGGCCGCCGGCTCCAGACTCAGACTGACGTCCCGTGCCTGCACCTTGATGCGCAGCGCCCTGCCCTTGTCCATCGGCGCGTGAGCCAGGCGGATGCGCTGCTCGCAATGCGGCAGCGCCAGGGTCAGCAGGCCATAGTCGGCGTTGTGCCCCAGTACCTGGCCGTCGATCACCACGCCGGCGTCTTCCAGGTGGGAGATCGGCAGGTCGGTGCGCGCCAGGGTTTCCATCACCGGACCGCTGGCAATGGAGCGCCCCTGATCGAGCAGCACCAGGTGATCGGCAAGCCGCGCCACTTCGTCCGGCGAGTGGCTGACGTAGAGAATCGGGATATCCAACTCGTCGTGCAGACGTTCCAGATACGGCAGGATTTCCGCCTTGCGCTTGAGGTCCAGCGCTGCCAGCGGCTCATCCATCAGGAGCAGGCGCGGGCTGGTCAGCAGCGCGCGGGCCATGCCGACACGCTGGCGCTCGCCGCCGGACAGGTGCCCTGGCATGCGTTCGAGCAGATGACCGATGCCCAGCAGTTCGGTGGCTTGTTCCAGTTCCACGCGGTGCTGGTCGCGCGGCACGCGCTTCATGCCATAGGTGAGGTTGCGCTTCACCGACAGATGCTCGAACAGGTTGGCATCCTGGAACACGTAGCCCAGCGGGCGCTGGTGCGGCGGCAGGAACACGCCGCTGTCGCTGTCCTGCCAGACCTCGCCGTTGATCACCAGTCGGCCGAGCGGTGCCCGCTCAAGACCCGCCACGCAACGCAGGCAGGTGGTCTTGCCCGACCCGGAATGGCCGAACAACGCCGTCACGCCCCTGCCCGGCAACTGCAGGTCGACATCCAGGCTGAAGCCCGAATAGGCGATCTGGAAACGGACCGAGATGGCAGGTGCGGAAAGCGCTTGCGACATGCCCACCTCAGGCCCAGGCAGAACGGCTGCGGCGGCTCGCGTAGAGCACCAGCAGGACAAAGAAGGAGAAGATCACCATGCCGCCGGCGAGCCAGTGCGCCTGGGCGTACTCCATGGCCTCGACGTGATCGAAGATCTGTACCGACACCACGCGGGTCTTGCCCGGGATGTTGCCACCGATCATCAGCACCACGCCGAACTCGCCGACGGTGTGGGCGAACCCCAGGATGCTGGCGGTGATGAAGCCCGGCCGCGCCAGCGGCAGGACTACGGAAAAGAAGGTATCCAGGGGGCTCGCGCGCAACGTCGCGGCGGCCTCCAATGGCTTGTTGCCGATCGCCTCGAAGGCGTTCTGCAGCGGCTGCACCACGAAGGGCAGCGAGTAGAACACCGACCCCACGACCAGTCCGGCAAAGGTGAACGGCAAGCGTCCCAGGCCCATGCTCTCGGTTGCCTGGCCGATGAAGCCGTGGGGGCCCATGGTGATCAGCAGATAAAAGCCGATCACCGTGGGCGGCAATACCAGCGGCAGCGCGACGACCGCGCCCAGCGGACCTTTCAGCCAGGAGCGGGTGCGCGACAGCCACCAGGCGATCGGCGTGCCGATCAGCAGGAGGATCAGGGTGCTCAGCGCAGCCAACTCGATGGTGAGCCGGATGGCCAGGAAATCCTCCTGCGTGAGGGGCATCGCTATTCCTTAAAGGCTCAGAGTTCGTAACCGTAGGACTTGATCACCGCGGCGGCCTTCGGCCCTTTCAGGTACTCGACCAGCGCCTTGGCAGCGGCACTGTCCTTGCCCTTGTTGAGGATCACGGCGTCCTGGCGGATCGGGTCGTGCAGGTCAGCCGGAACGATCCAGGCGGAACCGCTGGTCACCTTGCCATCCTTGTAGATCTGCGACAACGCCACGAAGCCCAGCTCCGCGTTGCCGGTGGAGACGAACTGGAAGGCCTGGGTGATGTTCTGGCCTTCGACGATCTTGCCGGCAACCTGGTCCTTCAGACCGAGCTTGTCGATCACCTGGGTGGCGGCCAGGCCGTAGGGCGCCGCTTTCGGGTTGGCGATGGACAGGTGCTTGTACTCGCTCTTCTTCAGGACCAGGCCCTTGTCATCGACGTAGCCGTCTTTCGCCGACCACAGCGCCAGGGTGCCCACGGCATAAGTGAAGCGTGAACCGGGGACGATTTCCTTCTCTTCCTCGAGCTTCTTCGGCGTGGTGTCGTCGGCGGCGAGGAAAACCTCGAACGGCGCGCCGTTCTTGATCTGGGTGTAGAACTGGCCGGTGGCGCCGTAGGCGGCGACCAGCTTGTGGCCGGTGTCCTTCTCGAAGTCCTTGGCGATTGCCTGGATCGGCGCGGTGAAGTTGGCGGCGACGGCGACCTGCACTTCATCGGCCAGGGCCGAGTGCAGAGCGAAGCAGGAAGCGACCAGCAGGGAAAGACGTGCGAAGCGGTGTTTCATCGTGAGGCTCCAGTGGGTGTTGTTTTGAGCGTCGGCCCGGCGGATGGAAAGCACCTGCATGCGATCGCTATAATAAAAATTACATAACGATACTGCTGACTATGCAATACCCCGCAAGGGATATCAGTTTCGGCCAGAACATCTCATCGAACGGAACGGCAGTGGAACGCAGCGGCGAAGACCATCAATCGGCGATGGCACCGCAGCATTCTGCAATTTTTGACTTCAAGGTCAAATACTGTCGTCGACCTTGGGCGCCTGACGGCGTGGCCACATCAAGGTGAAGCACGCGCCACCCAGCACGTCGCTCTTCGCGATCTGCGCGCGGCCACCGTGCCAATGGATGATGCGCCGCACGATGGAAAGCCCCAGACCGTGCCCACCGGTAACTCGCGCACGACTGTCGTCAGCACGGAAGAATGGCTGGAACAGCCGATGCCACTGCGCTTCCGGCACACCGGGGCCGTCGTCTTCCACATCCACCTGGCAGCGATCCACGCTCACCCGATAACTCACCCGCACCCGCCCTTCGGCGTAGCGCAGTGCGTTGGTCATCAGGTTCTGCAGGGCACGATGCAGGTAACGCGGCTCGGCCTCGATCCAACTGCCCTGGTCGAACGGCACCAGCGAACCCGGCTCGCAGGTGACGGTGATTTCCCGGCGCAGCGGGGCGATTTCCGAGACCACCTGCTCGACCAGCGCGCCCAGTTCGATGCGCTGGTAGCTCAGCGCCGGCGAGCCCTGCTCCAGCCGCGCGTAGGTGAGCATCTCATCCACCAACTGGTCGAGATCCTGGATGTCACCGTCCATGCCTTCCATGTACTTGCGCCGCGCCGCTTCGGTCTCGGCGGACTCGATCATCTCCAGCCCGAAGCGCAACCGCGCCACCGGAGTGCGCAGCTCATGAGACACCGCGCGCACCAGCTCGCGCTGCACCGTCAGCAGCAGGTGCAACTGCTCGGCCATGTGGTTGAAGGCGCCGGCGAGACGCCCCACCGAGTCCGCGCCGCGCACTTCCACGCGGGTGTCCAGGCTGCCGCGGGCGATGCGCGTGGCGGCGGATTCGAGACTGCGCAGACGCTGCTCCAGGCCGCTGATCAGCAGGTACAGGGTCAGGCCGATCAGGGTCAATGCCACCACCACGATGATCGTCAGCAGTTGCGGCGGATAGGGGTTCATCTGGTAGATCGGCCCCAGCTCCAGCACCCACGGCGTGTCGAGGATGCCCGAAAGCACGCGGATCGAGTCACCGCCCTTGCCCAGCGCCATCACCGTATCGCCCTCTTCGACGCGGCGGTTCTGGTCGTCGTCCAGGTCGACCTCCTTCAGGCGCAGCAGGTGCACCTCGAAGCCGAAGCGCTTGTCGCGGACGATGCGCGCCAGGTGATAGGGCTGCTCGCTGGCCGGGTAGCGCTTGAGCTCGTCCATCAGCAGGTAGATGGTGGCACGCGCCAGCTGTTCGCTGACCTGCTCCACCTCGCCGGTGAGGATCAGCCCTTCCGCCGCGCTCACCTGAGTCATCACCTTCACTTCATGAGGCGCGCCAGCCTGCACCAGCACCTGGTCGTTCATCAGCCTCGCACGGCCACGCCCCTCCATGCCCAGGGCGTCCAGGCTGGTGAGCTTGAGCGGAATGCCCAGCAGGCGGCTCCATTGGCTCAGCGCACGCTTGCGATCCACCTCGCTCATGGGCAGCAACTCATCCGCCATCAGGCGGAAGGTGCCGCGGGCCAGGTCCTCGCGATAGCGTTCGCCGCGTACGTCGTTTACCAGGTGCAGCGTCAACACCGCGAGCGCGGCGACCGCCACCAGGGTCAGCAGCATGCCGCCATAGATGCGCAGGAAGATGGATTTCATCAGGGTGACTCTGCCGCCGGGGCGAGCAACCCGTAGTAATCCAGGCTGAGGAACGCGCCGTTCTTCATCTCGCACTCACGGCGCCGGCCTTCCAGCGTGAACCCCTGGCGCAGCAACAGGCGGCCGCTGGCGAGGTTCTCCGGCTCCACCTCGGCCTCGATTCGGTGGACGTTCATTGCGCGAAAGGCGTGGCGGAAGATCAGCGGCAGGCATTCGCCCATCACGCCCTGTCCCCAATGCTCGGGCAGCAGCCAGTAGCCCAGCTCCAGACGTCGATGTTCCTGTTGCCAGTTGTTGAAGCCGCAGCCGCCGACGATTTCTTCGCGGGCATTCGGTCGGCAGATAGCCCACCAGATGCCGCTGCCCTCCTTATGGATGCGCTCGAACCACTCCGTCTGTTCGCGGGTGGCTTCCAGCGTTGCGTACGAGACACCGTAGTAGCGGATCACCTCGGGATGCGACAGCGCGCGGAATACCGCCGGCTGATCGGCATCGGTGAAGGCGCGCAGGTGGAAGCGCTCGCCGTGCAGCTCGGGAAATGGTGGCACGGCGCTCACGACTCAGAGCTCCCCGACGAACAGGTAGCCCTTGCTGCGCACGGTCTTGATCAGGCGTGGGTGCATCGGGTCGTCGCCAATCTTCGGGCGGATGCGCGAGATACGCACGTCGATGGAGCGGTCCTGGCCGTCGTACTCGATGCCGCGCAGGGAGTTGAAGATTTCCTCGCGGGACAGGATCCGCCCGGCGTTGGCCGCCAACAGCCAGAGCAGGTCGAACTCGGCGCTGGTCAGCTCGATGGTCTGCTCCTCCAGCCAGGCCTCGCGCATGGCGTTGTCGATCACCAGCTTGCCGAAGGTCAGGCGCTTGCCCGCTGCTACCGGAGCGGCTTCGGCCGGCTCACTGCGGCGCAGCAGGGCGCGAATGCGTGCCAGCAGCACACGGGGGCGCACCGGCTTGCAGACATAGTCGTCCGCGCCCATCTCCAGGCCCTGCACCTGGTCCATGTCGTCGGTGCGCGCGGTGAGCATCAGGATCGGCCTATCGTAGTCCGGGCGCAGGAGCTTGCAGATGGACAGTCCATCCTCCCCCGGCAGCATCAGGTCGAGTACCACCAGGTCCGGCCGCTCCGCCAGCACCCGCTCCACCGCCTTGCCGCCATGGGACTCGATGGACACCGCCAGGCCGTTGCTCTCCAGGTAATCCTGGGTCAACTCGGCCAGTCGCTGGTCGTCCTCGACGATAAGAATGCGCGCTTCTTGTTCCACCTTGCCTCCTGATGCGCCATGAGCGAGCGCGGGCTCCTTACTATAGAAAGCCCACCGATAGAGAGCCCGCAAAAGCGGCCGGCATTGTAGCCAGAATGCCCGCGCTGCCGCACGCCAACGGCGAAAACAGGCATTGGCTGAAAGGTCAAGGCCTGCTGCGGCAGAAACACTACATATTGTGGTACTGTTCCCGCCCCTGCAGCTCGCTTGATGCGTGTGAAAAATCTGTCACCAGCCACGACGAACGGTGAAAGGCAGACAGCATCAGGGATAGCGCGAGTTACCCCGCTTCACCCACATTCCATGCACATTTTATCCACAGCTTTTCCCCTTCCTCCCGCCTTGCAAACACCCCCATAGCGCATTATCTTGTATCCCCGTTGCGGCATACCCCTATATCTTGGGGTTGCCACCACGAACCGGACACAAGAAGAAAATCGAAATCCCGAGCCTGTTCCACGGCTCCTCCGGTTCCACCACAACGTATTCCAGACGTACTGATGTGCCACGCGGGCCCACCCGCAAGGAGCGATTCATGTCGATGGAAATGCGGTACGGGTGTTGCAACGTAACGTTCAACACCACTAGGTATTGTGGTCCCGGCCCGTAAAGCCGGCACCCGAGTTGGGCCAGGGAGGCGCTTCGGGTCATTCCCCCTGTTCCAGAAGAATTCCAGCTTGCGGCTGCAATCGCGAGCGACTGCTCTTTTTTGCTCTTTGTTTTTGAGAATGGCGCCCCTGGCGCCGGCAACAAACCCATTACGAGAACGTGGAGACAACCACCCATGCAAATCGACACCACTCGCGAGAACCCGCAGGCCAACGCGCCGCAGGCCGCCGAATCCGCACAGGATCTGGCTGCCACCGCGCCCGGCCAGCTGCGCGTGATCAAGCGCAACGGCACCGTAGTTCCCTACACCGATGACAAGATCACCGTAGCCATCACCAAGGCGTTCCTCGCCGTGGAAGGCGGCACTGCCGCCGCCTCGTCGCGCATCCATGAGACCGTGCGCCGCCTGACCGAACAGGTCACCGCGACCTTCAAGCGCCGCATGCCCTCCGGTGGCACCATCCACATCGAAGAGATCCAGGATCAGGTCGAACTGTCCCTGATGCGCGCCGGCGAGCAGAAAGTCGCCCGCGACTACGTGATCTACCGCGAAGCCCGTGCCAACGAGCGCAAGACCGCCGGCACCGCCAGCGACATCGCCCAGCCGCACCCGAGCATCCGCATCACCAAGGCCGACGGCAGCACCCAGCCGCTGGACATGGGCCGCCTGCAGACCATCATCCGCGAAGCCTGCGAAGGCCTGGCCGAAGTCGATGGCGCCCTGATCGAGCGCGAGACCCTGAAGAACCTGTACGACGGCGTTGCCGAGAAGGACGTCAACACCGCCCTGGTGATGACTGCCCGTACCCTGGTCGAGCGCGAGCCGAACTACTCCTACGTCACCGCCCGCCTGCTGATGGACACCCTGCGCGCCGAAGCGCTGGGCTTCCTGGGCGTCGCCGAGAGCGCCACTCACCACGAAATGGCCGACCTCTATGCGCAGGCCCTGGCCGCCTACGTCGAGAAAGGCTCCGAGTTCGAGCTGATCGACAGCAAGCTCAAGGAATACGACCTGGTCAAACTGGGCGCCGCGATCAACCACGAACGCGACCAGCAGTTCACCTACCTCGGCCTGCAGACCCTGTACGACCGCTACTTCATCCACAAGGACGGCATCCGTTTCGAACTGCCGCAGGTCTTCTTCATGCGCGTGGCCATGGGCCTGGCCATCGAAGAGAAGGACCGTGAAGCTCGCGCCATCGAGTTCTACAACCTGCTCTCCTCGTTCGACTACATGTCGTCGACCCCGACCCTGTTCAACGCCGGCACCCTGCGCCCGCAGCTCTCGAGCTGCTACCTGACCACGGTTCCGGA
Organism: Pseudomonas sp. BB438; assembly: GCF_057180225.1. Taxonomy (NCBI): domain Bacteria; kingdom Pseudomonadati; phylum Pseudomonadota; class Gammaproteobacteria; order Pseudomonadales; family Pseudomonadaceae; genus Pseudomonas; species Pseudomonas sp. BB438. Next base: position 2,090,892 of record NZ_CM170001.1, on the reverse strand, counting down.
CGACCTGTCGGGCATCTACAACGCCATCCACGACAACGCCATGCTGTCCAAATTCGCAGGCGGCCTGGGCAACGACTGGACGCCGGTGCGCGCGCTGGGTTCCTACATCAAGGGCACCAACGGCAAGTCCCAGGGCGTGGTTCCGTTCCTGAAAGTGGTGAACGACACCGCCGTCGCCGTGAACCAGGGTGGCAAGCGCAAGGGCGCCGTCTGCGCCTACCTGGAAACCTGGCACCTGGACATCGAGGAATTCCTCGAGCTGCGCAAGAACACCGGTGACGACCGTCGCCGTACCCACGACATGAACACCGCGAACTGGATTCCGGACCTGTTCATGAAGCGCGTCTTCGACGACGGCAAGTGGACCCTGTTCTCCCCGTCCGAAGTACCGGACCTGCACGATCTGACCGGCAAGGCCTTCGAAGAGCGCTACGAGTATTACGAAGCCCTGACCGAGTACAACAAGATCAAGGTGTTCAAGGTCGTCCAGGCCAAAGACCTGTGGCGCAAGATGCTCTCCATGCTCTTCGAGACCGGCCATCCGTGGCTGACCTTCAAGGACCCATGCAACCTGCGCAGCCCGCAGCAGCACGTGGGCGTGGTCCACAGCTCGAACCTGTGCACCGAGATCACCCTGAACACCAACAAGGACGAGATCGCCGTCTGCAACCTGGGCTCGATCAACCTGGTCAACCACATCGTCGACGGCAAGCTGGACACCGCCAAGCTCGAGAAGACCGTGAAGACCGCCGTTCGCATGCTCGATAACGTTATCGACATCAACTACTACTCGGTCCCGCAGGCTCGCAACTCGAACCTCAAGCACCGTCCGGTCGGCCTGGGCATCATGGGCTTCCAGGACGCGCTGTACCTGCAGCACATCGCCTACGGCTCCGACGCTGCCATCGAGTTCGCCGACAAGTCCATGGAAGCGGTGAGCTACTTCGCCATCCAGGCTTCCTGTGACCTGGCAGACGAGCGCGGCGCCTACGAGACCTTCGACGGCTCCCTGTGGTCCAAGGGCATCCTGCCGCTGGACTCGCAGCAGATCCTCATCGAAGCCCGTGGCCAGAAGTACATCGACGTCGATCTGACCGAATCCCTCGACTGGGCGCCGGTCCGTGCCCGCGTCCAGAAAGGCATCCGGAACTCGAACATCATGGCCATCGCGCCGACCGCGACCATCGCCAACATCACCGGCGTATCGCAGTCCATCGAGCCGACCTACCAGAACCTGTACGTGAAATCGAACCTCTCGGGCGAATTCACCGTGATCAACCCCTACCTGGTTCGCGACCTCAAGGCCCGCGGCCTGTGGGACCCGGTCATGGTCAACGACCTGAAGTACTACGACGGCTCCGTGCAGCAGATCGAGCGCATCCCGCAAGACCTGAAAGACCTGTACGCCACCGCCTTCGAAGTCGAGACCAAGTGGATCGTCGACGCCGCCAGCCGCCGCCAGAAGTGGATCGATCAGGCCCAGTCCCTGAACCTCTACATCGCCGGCGCCTCGGGCAAGAAGCTCGACGTGACCTACCGCATGGCGTGGTTCCGTGGCCTGAAGACCACCTACTACCTCCGTGCCCTGGCCGCCACCAGCACCGAGAAGTCCACCATCAACACCGGCAAGCTCAACGCCGTGTCCGCCGGCGGCAACGAAGGCCTGCAAGCCGCCGCGGCCGAGCCGCAGCCGGCTCCGGTCCCGCAAGCCTGCTCCATCGACAACCCGGACTGCGAAGCCTGCCAGTAATGGAGTAAGCGGTCCTCGGAACGGTCCGCGCGTCGTTGCCCGGCAGATCGGCCCCCATCACGTACAGTCGTACGCTCAGGGGCTCCGACCTACCAGGCGCCTAGCGCGGCCTCGCTCCGAGGCACCGCCAGAGCTCCGCAGCTTCAAAGCCCCTCTCCCTTCGGAGCGGGGCACGTAGTCAGGGCTAGGGAAAGGGGCTCTTTCAGGCCCCTGCCCTCGCAGAACAACAGCCTCCTCCGTCGCGAACGGAAGACGCACAAGCTCTTAGCGTGCACACCACGCCATCAGACATCAGGCCGCCACAGAGCCGCCCACAGAACCAGGAGAGGAAGCCCATGCTGAGCTGGGACGAATTCGACAAAGAAGACGCCACCGAAGCCAAGGCCGCCCCGGCCGTCGCCCAGGCCGCTGCGCAGAACGCTGACAAACTCGACGCCGACGCCGCTGGCTCCGTCGAAGAAGCACGCGCCGTATCCGCCGACGACTCCGACGCCGTCGCCCGCGCCAAGCAGGCCCTCGACGCCCTGGACATCCAGGAGGGCCTGGACGATCTCGAAGGCTCCGCCGCCCGCGTACAAGTCGGCGACAAGCAGATGATCAACGCCCGCGCGGACCTCAACCAGCTCGTACCCTTCAAGTACGACTGGGCCTGGCAGAAGTATCTGGATGGTTGCGCCAACCACTGGATGCCCCAGGAAGTGAACATGAACGCCGACATTGCCCTGTGGAAGAGCAAGGACGGCCTCTCCGAAGACGAGCGCCGCATCGTCATGCGCAACCTCGGCTTCTTCTCCACCGCCGACTCGCTGGTTGCCAACAACCTGGTGCTGGCCGTGTACCGCCTGATCACCAACCCCGAGTGCCGCCAGTACATCCTGCGCCAGGCCTTCGAGGAAGCGATCCACACCCACGCCTACCAGTACTGCATCGAGTCGCTGGGCATGGATGAAGGCGAAATCTTCAACATGTACCACGAGATTCCTTCGGTCGCGAAGAAAGCCTCCTGGGGCCTGAAGTACACCCGCTCGATCTCCGATCCGAAGTTCGAAACCGGCACCCCGGAAACCGACCGCCAGTTCCTGCGCAACCTGATCGCCTACTACTGCGTCCTGGAAGGCATCTTCTTCTACTGCGGCTTCACCCAGATCCTCTCCATGGGCCGCCGCAACAAGATGACCGGCACCGCCGAGCAGTTCCAGTACATCCTGCGCGACGAATCCATGCACCTGAACTTCGGCATCGACGTGATCAACCAGATCAAGATCGAAAACCCGCACCTGTGGGATGCCCAGATGAAGGACGAGGCCACCCAGATGATCCTCCAGGGCACCCAGCTGGAGATCGAATACGCACGCGACACCATGCCGCGCGGCGTACTGGGCATGAACGCGGCGATGATGGAGGACTACCTCAAGTTCATCGCCAACCGCCGCCTGACCCAGATCGGCCTCAAAGAGGAATACCCGGGCACCAGCAACCCGTTCCCGTGGATGAGCGAAATCATGGACCTGAAGAAGGAAAAGAACTTCTTCGAGACTCGCGTGATCGAGTACCAGACCGGCGGCGCGCTGAGCTGGGACTGACGGAATCAGTCGTCATTTTTCACGATGAATTGGAACAGTTTCACTTCAACGTGAAATCAACGCACCACCTGAGTGCGGAGTGTAACAAGCAAGAACCTTGGAACCGCCAGGGATGGCGGTGAAAAGGGAGCAGTCGAAAAGGCCGGTGTGCAATGCGCACCGGCCTTTTTTGTTTGTCCGCCATTCCGCTGATTAACGCAAAACACCAAGCCTGCTTAAGCGAGCTTGGTGTTTTGCAAATGAAGCTGGAACCTCGGACCAGGACATCTGAAACCAAAGGGCACACTGTCAGTGCATGCTCCCCGAGTGGAGTCGCTCGACAGCTGAATCAACGCCCCCCACGCCGAAATGGCCCAGGGCGGCTCGACTACCAGAGATAACGAATGCCGAGGTTGATAGCCCATCGCTCTTCGACTTCATCACCTTTGGCGTGCTCCGCGTCCAACGACACCTTGGCCTTGTCGCTTACCTGCAGCACACCACCAAGCCCAACCTCGACGCGCGAGCCGTTAATCCGGTTCTCCAACTTGTAGCCGTTCACCTTGACGGTGCTGTCCCCTTCGAACTCGTGCACATAAGACAGCTTGGCATACGGCTGGGCGTTCATACCGTTGTCGAGCTTCAAACTCTTGCCGAACAGCGTACCGACTCGTCCCTGAAGGGAGTCCGCATCGCTGGAGTCAACCTCGAGGCCGTTGCTCGTCGTGTAGCTGGCACCCTCGGTATGGGTGTACGTCAATTCGGCCTGCGGCTCGACAAACCAGCCATTCTGCAGCTTGATGTGCCTGCCAACTTCAAGGTCGGCACCGAAGCCATCCGTGTCATACGAGCCTTTGACCCGCTCACCGGTGTTGGCCAGCGTCTTCACCTTGTTGCGCATACGGTTGTACTTGGCCACCGCATCGACGTAATAACCGCTGTCATCCAGCCAGGTGGCATAGGCCCCGAGCAACTGGCTGTCGATCTCGCCACTGCTGCCGTCACCGTAGTTCTGTTTGGACGTGGCCCCACCAACCATGCCACCGACGTAGAGCTTGCTCCCGTCCATCACGATCGCCGTGTCCGCGCCGATTTCCAGGCCCTGCACGTCCTGATCGAAATCACGGCTATCCCCATTACTGATTTCGAAAGACTTGCCAATGCCGCGTGACCAGACACCACCATTGTCCTCGCCCAGGCGCAGCTCGCCCAGGCGCTTCACCAGCGCGTTCATCTGTGCGCTCCACAAGTTGCTGGTAGCAGCCAGGTTGCCCAGCGCAGCGTTGGCACCTGCGGAAAGGGTTTGCGGGCGAGGGTCGATACCCGGCTGAGTGGGGTTCCCAGGATTGACGGGACTGACCGGCTCCACCGGGGTCACCGGATCAACCGGCACCACAGGATCGGTCGGGGTCATCGGGTCAGTCGGGTCGACCGGATCCACAGGGTCAACCGGCACCAATGCGGTATTGCGCAAGACCCAGTCGTTTCCTTGCTGCTCGAGACGGTAGCGGAATGCGCCGGCGTCCACGTAAGGGCGTCCGGTCAAGGCAAAGCGTCCGGCGCCGCCGTTACCATCGACTATCAACAGTTGACCGTTTTCAGCATTCGGCTCACGCCCTGAATCGGCAATGAAGATGCCGTGGTTGCCTTCAATACTGCCGAGCACGCGCAACAGGTCGCCCCGCTCCCCTGCCAGGTCAGTGTTCATGACGAAGTTGCCGTTACCGCTCAGGTCACCTTCGAGGGTCAATGTCTTGAACCCGGAGTCCGCCTCGAAGGCTACGGTACCGTTGTTGCTCAAATGAGTCAGGCTGGAGTCGGCGGTCACGTTCCAGCGGCTCTCTTCAAGCAGACTCAAGTGGTCGAGGCCGTCGACCTGCCCCGTCAGGGTCGAGTGATCGAGAGATAGCTGCGTATCTCCGGTGCTGGCACCCGCAACATGGATATCGCCGCTGAGCGTGCTGTTCAAAGCCGTAACATCGACGGCGGCGTGGGCGATCGAATTGCCGCCGATTACGTTCTCGTTGACGTCCAGAAGCCGCAGACCGCTAACGGACGCATCTTCCAGGCTGAGTTGAAGCGCCCCACCGCGCACTGCGATAGCGCTGCCCTGCATGGCGCTCAAATTGCCCTCTTTGAACTCAACCTGATTGACTTGAGCACCCGCGCTGGCAGCAGACAGTAACGCAGAGCTGTTGGCGCCTTCGGCAACCGCTTGCACATCCTTCAGTGTCAGTTTGGCGGCGTTGGAAACCACCAATGCGCGCGCACCGGCGCCGTCGGAATTCACAGTCAAATGATTCGCCACCAAGTCCCCGCCAGTAGCAGCGTACAGGCCGATGCCGCCGCTGTGCGTCGTCACATTGCCCATATCCAGACTGACTTTGCCGTTGCTGACAGCGAATACCCCGGCGGCAAGGTTGTCGAGCGTAATCTTGATGTCTGTCGCATCAACTCTGGATGCAGCACCTTCGCTATACAGGCCATGGGATTGGGACCCGCGGGTCGTGATGTCCACCTTTCTCAATGTGGCCGTGCCGCCGCGGCTGGCGATACCCAGTGCGTTGTCGCCGGATGTTTCGATGCTGACGCCGCTGACGTCGGCCTGGGTTGAAGCAGCCAGCCATATACCGCTGGCATTCTGACCATTCGTTTCGATCTGGCTGTCCTTTACCGTGGCGCTGGCGTAACCGTTAACGTTCACACCGATGGCAGATGTCCCGCGAGTAGACAGCCGGCTGCCAATGATCTCCGCAAACGCCAAGTTCGCAGCGTTCTTCCCCATCAACAGGGCGCCGTTTGCCTCACGTCCCTGGGTGCTGATGCTACTGCCGACCAGTTGGACCGAACCACCTTGGTAGACCTTAACGCCGACGCCTGAATCAGCACTCGTCGTGACTGCAACGCCATCCAACTCGACTCGCCCCCCGTTGTCACTCTGGGCGCCATAGGCACCCAATTTGGAGGTTGAGATAGAGCTCTCACCGCCAAGCTTGATCAGCGAACCACTGCCAGTCGCGTGTAGGCCAAAGGCATTACTGCCCTCTGTCGTAATCTCCGTATCGGTGAGAATGGCAGTACCGCCACCGCTGGCCTTCACGCCATACGCGCTGGAGCCGAGGGTGTGTAGCGTCAGTAGGTTACCCGTCAGCTCCCCCTGCGAAGACAGGGCTACTGCCGAGTTGCCTCGAGTCGTTACGGTCGAGGAAAGGATTTCCAGGCTGTCGCCCAGCACAGCCGTGACGGCAGGCACATAGGCAGTGCTGGTGTCGATGGTCTGACCAATGATGACCGTGCCAGGTATGGCGCGAAGTGCGGCACCCGCTCTCTGCAAGTCAGGCGCCGCCAAAGCGAGGCCCGCCGCCGATGGTGAAGTGCTCTCTTCATCTGCGTTGGTCAGAGTGACATCCAATGCCTGAGCTTCGGCAACTCGTAATTTGACCATGCCTGCCAGTAGCAGACTGATGACATGGGCCAGTTTATTGCGGCGAATCTGTTCTAACAGGGGAGTGGGAATTTGATCTTTCATGGATGAGGCTCCAGCAAATTAAATTGCTGGAATTCTGGTTAATTAGCACGTGCGACCCTATTGGATAATTCCATAGCTAGTGTAGGAATCCTCCCAGCGTTGGCTGCTTACACCAGAAAAACCCAAATCAAGCCAAAACCTTACTCTGCAAACTTACTTCTCACTTTTCATTAGAGGCAGGCCAATCGTCGTCGCTTCATGTTGCGATCCCTATTTTCACATTAGGGTTCGCGCGCCCGGCTACTTTCTGACAAGAAGGATCGACAAAAATCCGGGTCGATAGCATCGAGTGTGCTATTCGCATGTATTTTCAATTTTATTAAGTACTGAAAAATGAACGCTGAAAACTCTTCGAACCTTACCTCCGACAATGACACCCAGAACATCCTCTCGCAGCAATCACTGACAAAGCCGGATGCCGGGAGTGTTGCACACGCAGCAAGCATTACACCGACCATTACCATTACACACGGCTATGACAACGCTGGCTCGAAGGTTGGCGACTTCACCAGCGGCTCAACAATCGACGACACCACTCCGGCACTGTTTGGTCAGACGACGCCCAAAGGCACCGTGAGGATCTATGTCGATAACGTCTCGAAGGGCTATGCCACAGCCGACGCGTCGGGAAATTGGACCATCACACTGAGTGGGCTGAGTAATGGCTCTCACACCATCCGAGCCGAGCTGCTGAATGGCTTTTCCAAGGTCGCAACCAGCGAGGACTTCATCATCAACATCGGCGTTTCGGCACCGATCATCACCGCGGTGCTGGATGACGCGGGCCACGTCAAGGGCCACCTGGACCAGAACGACTGGACGGATGACCTGCGCCCGGAGTTGACGGGCGCCGCCGAACCGGGCCACTTGGTAAATATCTACAATGGCGCCACGCTGCTGGGCAACACCGTGGCCAACGCATCGGGCGTCTGGCGCTTCACCCCCGAGTTTGATCTGGGTTTGGGGACGCACAATCTGGTGGCACAAGCCCAGGACGCGAACGGCATCATCAGTGGCCTGAGCAGTCCATGGTCAATCACCGTTGTCTCTCCCGTGAGCATCAGTCACGGCTCCGACAGCGCAGGTGGCATCGTTGGTGACTTCACCAGCGGCGAAACAATAGACGACACCCGCCCGACGATTTATGGCCAAGCTACCCCCAATATTTCTCTGAGAATTTATGTAGACAGCGTCTGGGTGGGCGATACCACGGCCGACCACTCGGGGAACTGGAGCTTCAAACTGAATGGGCTGAGCAATGGCTCGCACACCATCAATGCCGATCTCATGAATGGCTCGGTTCTGGTCAGCCGGAGCGATGACTTCGTCATCAAGGTTTCGGTGCTGTCGGTGCCGGAGCCGATCATTACCGCGGTGCTGGATGATGTGGGGGCCGTAAAGGGCCCTCTGGAGCAGAACGCCTCGACCGACGACGTTCGACCGGAACTGACGGGGAAGGCAGAACCGGGTCACCTGGTGAAAATCTACGACGGCGGGACCCTGCTGGGCAGCACAATGGCTGATGAGTCGGGACTCTGGCGCTACACGCTCGAGTCCACTTTGAGCGAAGGCAAGCACAGCCTTGTAGCCGAAGCCCTGGATGCCGTAGGCAATATCAGCAACAAGAGCAACGCTTGGACCATCACCGTCACTACCGCTCCTGTAAGCATCACCCATGGCTACGACAGCGCGGGTGCCACCAATGGTAACTTCGCCAGTGGCGCAACGGTGGATGACAATACTCCGACGCTGTATGGCCAAGCCACGCCCAATGGTTGGGTGGATATCTACGTGGACAATGTGAAGGTAGGTTCTCGCATTGCCGACGCTTCAGGTAACTGGACCCACATGCTGACAGGTTTGAATAATGGCCCGCATACCATCCGGGCTGAACTGGTAAAAGACTGGGTCACGGTCGGCAAGAGCGAGGAGTTTGTCATCAATGTGTCGGTGGTGTCTGTCCAGCCCCCTGTCATTACCGCAGTGCTGGATGATGCCGGCACCGTGAAAGGGCCTCTAGCGCAAAACGCCTCTACCGATGACGTACGTCCGGAACTGATGGGAACAGCTGAGCCAGGCCGAATGGTGAAGCTATATGATGGCACCACCTTACTGGGTAGCACCGTGGCCGATGAGTCGGGATTCTGGCGCTACACGCTGCAGTCGGACCTGAGCCACGGCAAGCACAATCTGGTAGCCGAGGCCCTGGACGCGATAGGCAATACCAGCGAAAAAAGCATCCCGTGGGCCATCACCGTGGGCACAAATACCTCGGGGGTGAGTATTACGCATGGCTATGACAATGCAGGCGCTATCGTCGGCAATTTCAATAGCGGCGCGACAGTGGACGACACCACCCCGACGTTGCATGGCCAGGCCACGCCCAATGGAACGCTCTGGATATATGTCGACAACGTCATGAAGGGCCAAATCAAAGCCGACGCTGCGGGAAACTGGAGTTATACCTTGAGCGACCTGACCGAAGGTTCACATAGCATTACCGCCTCGTTGGTGAATGGCTGGGCTATGGTCGCCAAGAGCGCAGAATTCGTCATCAACGTGAACACCTCATTGGTGCAAGCGCCGGTCATTACTGTGCATGAAACGACCGACCTTACTGATTCGGGCGTAGGGGCCGGCAGTGCGGAGCTTCATCTCCATTCGCCAGCCAATAGCGGCATCTTGAGCCTGTCCATCGCTGATGTACTGGAAGTGGGCGAGCAGGATCTGTTCCAAACCACTGATGGCATGCAGATTTCAGCGGCAGACGGCGACAACCACGAGCTGAACAACGCAGTATCCAGCAGCCTGGACGCAATCAACTGGGATAACTCGGGGAATGCAGGTAGCGGCAACGCGGTGTATACCAACTATCAGCACTCCTCCCTGGATACACAATTACTGACCCAGCAAGAGCTGATGGTGAATATCGGATGATGCGCTGAAAATCGATCTATAAAAAATGGGCGCACCAGGCGCCCATTTTTTTGATCACAGGGAAAGAACAGCAATGCCAGCGCCTCTCTGTCTGATATTTAAAATTTAGGATCGCTCTCCGAGTTCCTTCACACTTGGTTCAACGTAACCCTTGCAACGTAGACATATCTCTCGATTTAAGATTCGAGCCCCCTCGTACTCCAGCAGAAGAGTCTTCGGTGCACGCAGGAACTCCACAGACACACCCACGCAATCAGCCATTTTGAAAGAAATAGGTCCTGTCCGCGAAAGCCATGAAGGTGGGTTTCTCACCGTCCGGGAACAATCACCTTACGGAGCCCCACCCGCAGCGGAACGCCACATGGCCAATGTCATTTGCGCAACGAGAAAACCGGAACCTTGCAAAAAATTTCGGTCACATCTGGTCGCGAAGACCCTAGCAAACCATTCGCGTATCAATAATCAGGCGGCGTTGATCAATACGTACGGTTGCAGCACTTCGTTTCGCGCCACGCAAGTGCTTGGCTCTACAGGCGCCAGCCTGATTTCGACGTTTAGAAGCTTTCGCTGTCTTAAATGCCCAGTCTTTCCTTGAGAAAACGGAGATTACGCCGAGACCGCTCACAGGAAATGCAGAAAATTCTGCGAATTCTTGATATATCTAAAGAAGCCGCCGGTGCCTATGCGTAACGTCGAACCTGCACAACGAATCATTCGTGCAACGCTGTCAGGTCTTGCTGTCTTTTCCACAATTTTAGTTTATGCCGACAGCCTGAACGTGACGGGACACATTCTGCCCAGCAGTTGCGCTAGTGAGCAGTCCACGACTCCTATGTCATTCCGCCTGAACGCCTGCCCGGTGCAAGCTAGCCGTGCACAAATCGAAATACTCCTTTTCGGCACTCAAACGCCCCCACCTACGATTACTCGAATCTAGGATAAATCGCACCACTCGCGATTTCTCTCATTCTTTTCAAATAATCGAAAAATCTGTGAGTTTTTCAAAGGAGCGGCTTTACCTGGTATCCGTCATTATCCATGAGCGCTATTTCTCTCTGACTGCGGAGGGGTGCAAAGCTCCACCTCAGGGGGTAGAGACAGTCACAATAACAGAGGCAGAGTACTCGCCATACTGGATAGGCTTCCCTGGCAATAGGGTAGGGAAAAACCTGGGTCTGAAACTCGCTCCATTATTGGCGTACGGCACATTGATTGCATTTTCGGCGCCGAGCAGAATAGGGTTTCCGCTCTCGTCCTGAATTCCAACTCCAATACTTGGCAATGTGGACTGAACAAAACGCGGAGTGGCACGAAGACCATCAAAAAAATACTTCAAGCTAGACGTATACCCCTCCGGAATACCCGTACAATTTACCGATAAATCCAGGGATTTTGGAGTATAACCAACCGGGGGCACACCTTCACGCAAGCTGCCAGACCTGACGGATTCCAGTTCCAGTGTTAAATTGCTCCCTGCATTGAATGTACAGTTGGCAGCCGCTTGAATATCCAGATCCATATAGACCTGGGTAAAGGGCTTACCACTCGCATATGGCTTAGTCCCCCAAGCTGCATACAGAGTAGCCACAAGCCCGCTGTAGCGAGTACGCCCCAACAAGCCCCCTCCCCTGCTCTCCAAGTAGACCGATGCAAGATTCCCGGACGCACTAAATGACACGCTATTCGTCCCCACCGTACAGCTTTCAGCTGTGGTTCCGGCATGAATAAAAGGAACAGGAGCGTCGGGTATATTGTAAACCTTCATTCTTACGATCGCCCGGAGTTCCGGACTCAAGATCAGGTACCCATCACTATCAACCGGAAGGGCAGAGACGGCCTGAAACCAATACACCTGCTTACCCGTTGCAGCTTTAGCGGCCGAACAATAGCACTGCGCTGTGAATCCTTTACCGCTATAGTTTTCCGTAGAAATACTCTTCTGCCCTAATCCAACCGAGCGAGACAGAGTATACGTATTAGAATTCTCGCTCCAGCAGGCGCCATCATCCTCAACGGCTTTGGCCGAGGGCAATGTAAAGGCTGCCAAAGAGCCAATAAAAATGGCGGCGAGAAGCGGTAGATTACTTGCTTCGAGCTTCATATAAACCTGCTATTTAAGCTTAAACAGCTGTTGATGATATATCCCAAGATCATCTATCCAGCGGCAAATAATTTCACCACCCTTCATGGATGACGATGCAATCCCCACCATCTCGAAATCAGCACTACCATATGGAGGAATTACCTTTATTTCCGAACTTGGGTACTCCTCGCCGCCTGCTTTCAAGATCACCTGAGGCACGGTAATATAGTAAGGAGCTGGATTTTTAGCGCGAACAGTGAATTTCTCAGAAGAACTTTCAAGACTCCACACCAATCCATTCACAGCGTCTTCCAACGTGCCCTTCAAGTGACCGGGCCGGTAGAGAACCTTCACTCGGTTACGATAGGCGACTTTAACTCTAGCGGTCTCTACCCCTACTGTTTTCTTGGCTTCTTTGGGTATGCCCAGCACATTCAGCCAGAATAATGACTCTCTATTTGTCGGAAGAGGGGGGCCGACAAACCGCAGCGAAACACTCTTCTCTTCTCCGCCTTTCATGACAAACATGGGGGGTGTGATGAGAAACGGCGCTTTGATAGTGTTAGGCGACTCAGCTGCATCTCCCGTATCGATCCAGGCCTGAACCAGTGAGTCTTCTTCTCCACCGTTAGCCAGTTCTATTGTCAGGCTATCTTCCGACGCGGGGTAGATAAACCTGGATTTCGAAAAATTGATGACAGCCTGAGCCTGCCCCGGATGAGAGAGCACAGCTATTAGAATCGCCAGGGCAACTCGCGCGACGCCTACTTTTAACATAACGAGTTCTCCCTACTGGTCCAAGTGCTCAATCAGGCAGAAACTCCCTACCTTAGTAGGCACTCCTATACTCATTCCCATATATCACTATTCTCAGCATTTATTGCCGCACCGCGTTATCAGAATAGCTAATATTCTGCCTTCAGCAGATCAGCGCGCCGCCATGGCGTCTGCACCGCCCTGACATTGGGCGGGCACCTGCTGGTACGGGGCGCTGCTATCATCCTGCGGGACATTGAAGAGCAAGAGGCAGCTTTCGCCGACTTCACTGCCCCACACGACTCGCAGTTCAGACTGCTCACCACGCAGGAACACCAGACCGCCCTGGCCCACCATGGCCACCGAATCGCCCTGGGCATTGACCACATCAGCACCAAAGGGAATATCCTGATTGGTCGGCGACTGAATCTGCAGCAGCAGCGGCTTGCCGATCACCGTTTCGTACTTGACCTTCACGACAGCGCCTCGGCGCGGAACAACAGTTTCCGAAGTACTCTGCAACTCCACACTATCCGACAAGCCCTTAGGATCGAGGCTCACCACATTGTTACGGTATGGACTCAGGCCGGCGCTCAGCGCGTACCCACTACTATTGACCTGGCCACTATCGCGGCCGACCTTGGCGCCTGCGGCGCCATCGGCCTCGATCAAAGCCATGGTTTCGCCTTGGGACGGACTGAACACCAGGCCATTCGCATGGGCCAATGCGGTACCGCGCGCCGACGCCGAATACTGCTTGTAGTCCTCGCCAATGCTCGCGGTAACCCCTAGCGCAGCCACCGAGGTCTCGTACTGGGCGTTACCGCCATAGCCTTGCGAACGTCCATTGTCGTTCGAACTCGTACTGGCGTAGATACCGTAGTTGAAGTTTCGCTCCGCTCCTGATGAGCCAATGAGGTCGGTCCGAGCACTATAATCACCGGCGTCGTTGGCCCTTAGGCTATTGCTCAAGCGGGGACCGCCAATACCGGAGCCCAGAGGCAAGCTCAACGTCAGCAGGTACTGATCGCTGTAGCCGCTGTCCATCTGGTTGCGGCTGGCAGTGACCCCCACACTTCCCCAATTGAATGTCTTGCTGTAGCCAACCTGATAGGTGGCGTCATTCTTGCGGTCATCCCAATAGCTGCTTGCAAGGCCACTGACATAAAGGTCGCCATAAGCGCCCAGCGGCTGGCTCATGTTGAGCTGAACCCGATTGCGCTCACGAAACACCTGGCTGTTATGGTTTTGCAGCGCAGTGAAATCGGCAAAATCCAGATAGTCTTCGCTGGAAAAGCGATAGGCAGCCACAGCGAAGTTGGTATCGGTCGCTTCCACCAGCTTGCTGTAGCTGATTCGGTAGCTCTGCCCATTGGCTTGCTCACCCAACGAATTGAGTCGCTTTTGTTCATAACCTGCATTTCCGGCGACATCGGCCCGCACACCAGGTAGATTGGTAGCGCGGGACAGCGTTGTATCAAAGGCAAATCCGCCATAGGGGGTACTGATCGCCACTCCCCCCAACACAGCCGAATAGTCCTGGGACAATATGCCGCCACCGTACAGACTGAGGTCATTGCTGACGCCACGACGATAGGTACCCTGAATGAACTGGGGCTGCTCACTGAAACTGTCATCGCGATAGCGACCAGCCGTGACACTCATACGCGAAGAGCCTGGGCGAAGCATCTGCACCACTGACGTAAATGGCACAGTAAAGCGCTTTTCACGGCCATCGGCTTCCGTCACCGTGACCTCCAAGTCACCGGAATAGCTGGTGGCGTAAAGGTCATCAATAGCGAACGGACCTGGTGAAACCGTGGTTTCATAGACCAAGTTGCTGCCTTGGCGAATGGTCACCTTCGCGTTAGTTTCGGCAGTACCACGGACTACTGGAGCGAACCCACGCTCGGCGTCTGGCAGCATGCTATCGTCGCTGGCAATCTGCACGCCGGTGAAAGGAATGCTGTCGAAACTCCCACTCGGCGTAAAATATTCGCCCACAGTCAGTTGCGACTTCATCGAGGTCACATCAGTCTGAGCATAGCTATTCATCGCTTGGTACTTCGAGCCATACTCGGTATTGCGATAGTTGCCGTTATGGCGAAAACGCCAATCACCTACGTTGACGCCGGCATTAAGCCCGACGTTGTACTCGCTACTGTTCTTATCGGCCTGAGTACGATAGGCATTGGCGTTGTAGCTAACAAACCCAGCGTTTACTCCGCCATCCCATTCTTCTGGTGCGATATAGTTTCGCAGGACCTTCCCCGCATAGATCTGCGGAATACTCAAACGCCCACTGAGTGATCCAATGTCCATCTCAAAAGTAGCGTGAGGAATAAGCTCAGCAGGCTCTACGCAGTCGCTAGCGAGAATCTGCTGTACCTTTTCCTGGTCTGGCAATTTACTTACATCCACCCCCCACTGTTTCACGTGGGACGCTTTGAAGCAGTATTTCAGCGGATTACCCTTGCCACCGTCCTTGACAACAACGTTTTGGCTGACCGAATCACTGGAGTTGACGTATATCTGCAGCTTATAGGTACCCGGCTCCACGCTACCTGCACGTTCAAAACGCGACAGATCAACCTTCTGACCGAGAATTTCAAGAATCTGGCTGTCAAACTGTACCGATTCATCCAGAGCCGCACTTTTTGCAACAGCGGTCACCGACATCAAGCCAACGGCCATCCACAATGCAATACATAGTGGGTGAACGGCAAAGCTAGCTCTAGAAGCGTTAGTGCAGTTTACATGCAGAGACATAAATTCAACCAGTTCCTTGCAGCCAACATCGACCGCATACCATCAAATACAAATCAACTTTTATCTAGGCAATTACAGATAACCACTCGCTCGCCACGGAATTTGCGGAACAATTAGATTCCAGTTATGTTCAACACCAGCTTAGAAAGCTCACCTAGAACGAAAAAGACTCAAGAAAAAACTTGACCATTGGGTATTGCGTCGTGACGCAGAAACCTGATCATCACGAAATTTGAGTGCTTGGCGGCTTGACATAAATTTAAAGGGTATTAAACCAACACTGCCACGGTGCCGCTTTGCCTGCAGAGGTATCGAGGAAAAACAACTTAAAAAATCAAACTAGAGCAAGCACTCCTGACTCATCAGCGATTCAATTGACCGGCCTGCTCTACACTAGCGCCATAGTCATTGATCCACTTATAGCGAATCTCACTCGGCTTGGAGGTTAGTCCTTTTAAGCGAAAATCGCATGATTGCAGTGGCAGTACTGTCCCACCCTCTACACTACTGTAGGTTTTTCCTGCCGCAGAGGCTGACAGCTGACCTATATTTACTGCGTAAGCTGCAGTATTAGTGGCGCGCAAAGCATAACCGCCGTCCACTGCCACAGCCGACCACTGCAGGCCGCGCGCTGCCTCCCCGGGATTCCCCGGTAGCCCTTGGGGCCGATAGAACAGTTTTACGGCAGAGCGAAAAGCCACCTTGACTTTATTAAGCCCCTCACCCTTTTTATCGCGCGGTGGTACTTCCAGCACATTGAACCAGAATACGGACTCACGATCCTGAGGAAGCTCTTTGGCACCCACCTGAGTGATCCTGATGGATTGACCACTTTTTGACTCGATGCGCGCAAGAGGCGGTGTCAGTACGAAAGGTGAGCCGTTACCGCTTGCTCGAATTCCATCCGCATTTTTGTCCAACCATATTTGTGCAACGACAGGGGTTGCTCCTTCATTACGCAAGGCAACAACAACTTCATTTTGGTTTCCTGGATAAATAATGCGAGTTCCAGAAATAATAACGGAGGCATATGAAACAGTTGACAGAGAGACTAGTGTTGCACCCACACCAATCAGGCAGCTCCTTATCCAAAAACTCATAAATCACCTATTCTCAGAAAAAAATGAGCTGACTACCGAAAAACTCGGTAGTCAGCACCATTAAATCACTGATAACGAACAGTGTAGACCAGCTGGGTCTCTACATCACCAGCACCAGCCGCGCCGCCCTTGGCAATGTACTGAGCCGAGTAGTCGAGCTGAGCATTACCTTCCGCATCAAGAGCAACAACACCGTTGTTGGCGTTGGTGTTCAGATCAATGACCTGGCCATCGGCATTGAGAATCTGAACCTGAACGTTACTAGCAGCATCGGCTGCATTGTTCACCAGGTTGCCGGTGGTGGTGTCGACGTTGGTGCTTTCGAAGAAGGCACTTACGCTACCGCTTGTCGGGCAGGCGCTCAGTGCGAACTGGAAACTAGTAGCACCAGCAGTAGCACCGTCGCTCGCCAGATCAGACTTGAAGACAGTCGGCAGAACCAGGGTATTACCAGCAGCATTACCCACGGCTTCGATAGAGCAAACCTGGTCTTCCACCAGACCGGAGATATTGATAGTACCGCTGGCGGCGAAGGCGCTAGCAGCAAACATGCTTACACCAACGATAGAGGCAGCAACAGAAGCTTTGGCAAACTTTTTCATTTCATTCTCTCAATTTGACTTAATGTAGGAAGCGAGGCGGCGGCAACTCTTGTAGAACCATCAATCAACCCGAAAACCGATCAGATGCACCAGACGGGATAACCGGCAAGCACGTCAAGAATCAATCAACTCGGATCAATCGATCACCACCGCAGTGGAATCACTCAACTACCCAAGTAGCTCTCCGTGATCTGAGGAAACTTTAATTAATCGAACTGACCTTTTATGCAGGAATAGGACTGCCTGCGTGTAGGAGTTCTCCTAGACGTTCATGTGACCTCAAATTTGCCGGTGACGGACTTGTGAGTAGGGGGTCAGGCCGGGGCGCTGTTTCCGGAAGTGCAGCACCAGCGCGTGTTCAGAGGAAGTAATGCCGCTTTGCCCACTTTGTGCTCGTGGCAGGGAAGATGGGGCACCGGGCTGCTATACGTAGAAAATATGGGACCGCCCATGAGCATGGTCGCGCGCCTTGATTGGAAGACCTGGCCGCCCGCATAGAAAGGCACTGCGGGATTCGAGAGCCAATTCGCTCCCATAAAGCAAAAAACCGGAGCCCCTTTCGAGGCTCCGGTTTTTCATTTCAGCGCGCGATTACTTGCCAGCGGTCAGGGTGCTGTAGGCCGTGATCAGGTTGCGGTAGTCCGGGATGTGGTTGGAGCACAGCGCAGCCAGGCCTTCGATGTCGTTGCGCCAGTCGCGGTGCAGCTCACAGGCCACGCCGAACCAGGTCATCAGCTGGGCACCGGCGGCTTCCATGCGGCGCCAGGCAGCATCGCGGGTCATCTCATTGAAGGTGCCGGACGCATCCACCACCACGAACACATCGAAACCTTCCGCCAGGGCCGACAGCGCCGGGAACGCCACGCAGACCTCGGTCACCACGCCGGCGATGATCAGCTGCTTCTTGCCGGTGGCCTTCACCGCCTTCACGAAGTCCTCGTTGTCCCAGGCGTTGATCTGGCCGGGACGGGCAATGTACGGCGCGTCCGGGAACTGGGCTTTCAGCTCGGGAACCAGCGGGCCGTTGGGGCCGGTTTCGAAGCTGGTGGTGAGGATGGTCGGCAGGTTGAAGAACTTCGCCAGGTCGCCCAGCGCCAGCACGTTGTTCTTGAACTTGTCCGGATCGATGTCGCGAACCAGCGAGAGCAGACCGGCCTGGTGGTCGACCAGCAGTACGGCGGCGTTGTCTTTGTCCAGGCGGTTGTAGGTGGCGTTGGTCATGGTGAAATCCTCGATTTGCTTTCAGTGGGTACCGGCAGTGCCGGAAGGTTTGGACTCGGTGTGCAGTGCGTCACTGCATGGAACAAAGATTAATTTCGACACCCTTGATGCACCAGACTGCAAAATTCGCCTCTAGCGTTCCATTTTCAGAACGAAAGCGGCAAACCAATCTTTCATCCCATGATTCCCTAGGCCTGCGCACCTGATCGAACACCACCTCATCACTCACATACCGCTACAAGGCCCCTCTCCTTCACGTCGTCCGGAAGCCGCCTCCCGATGATCACGCAGGTCTTTACAGGAAATACTGTATTTACATACAGTGCCCCCTCCCCTGCGATCCCCCTGGAGACCTCCCATGCATCCTGCAACCTACAATCAGCTGTCCGCTCGCGTGACCGCCCTCCTGGCAGACCCGACCACCCTGAAAAACCTCGGCATTACCCTGCGCCGGGACCCAAGCGATGATTCGGCCGCCTGGAGTCAGCTGGTCACCGACCTGCGCAAGGCTCCGAACCTGACCCTGCTGCCCCTGCAGGACGGCGCGATCCGATTGGCGTGGCACAGCTGGCTGGATTGAGGCGAGAGCTGGCAAGCAAATGTCGGAAAACTCCGGCCATGACAAGGACAGCATGCGTAGCCTCAATGTCCCTTCTTTCATCTTCGGCCTGGCATTTCACTGTTCCCAAGTGTTTGCCAGTCCCCCTTCTCCTGCTTCAGAGCAGCACTATGAGCAGGCTCGTTCAAGCCTGGCACTCGCCCAGCAGATGCTCGCCGATAGCAATGGTTTCAGAGCCGAAGCCGAGTACATTCTCGGCAACGCCCAGCAATCCGAAGACGCCGAGACCGCGAAGCAACTGCTGGTCTGGCTGGACGCGGCCACGCCGGAGACCTTCGCCAGCACACTACTGGAAACCGACTCGCAATTGAGCTCGAACGTGGCCCGCGATTCGGTAGCGTTGATCGCAGCCTGCTGGTTCGCCGCGTTGCTCATGCAGCCGGACGCCAGCATCGGCAGGGACAGCGGTAGACGCTTCATGATGACGCTCTCCGAGTTTCCCCGGATAGCGGACACGAGGTCGCTGCAGAAGAGCCCGACGTGCAGCCCGTCGGTTGATACGGCGTAACGCCATCATGCTTCTACGCTCACCACTGAGGGTATTGCAGTGGAGCGACGCACGATGAATCTCGACGACGATTTCGACCTCAGTGATTTCAACTTCGACGACCTGAACTGTGACGAACTCAGCCTGGTTCCTCTGGAACCCGCCGCCCCGCCCGTTGCGGCGATGCCGCCCAAGGCCAAGTTCCAAATCGACACCCGCCATGGCGAGCGCCGTTGCAGCGCCGACCGGCGACAAACCATCCGTTTCGAAGACGAGCGTCGCAAGGGTGACCGCCGCCGTGGCAGCGCCAACGATCCCTGGGCAAAATCCGTCGACTTCTGAATAGCGCCGGGACCGGATGATTTGCGGGAGCTTCGGGTGAGCTGTTAGAAAGCGGTTCCGCATTCAGATTTCCGATACCGCCATGAGTGACAGTGACAAACCCAATACCCGTCTCTTCGATCTCGACCTGCTGCGCGCCATTGTCACGGTGGCCGACTGTGGCAGCTTCACCACGGCGGCCGCGCGCCTGCACTCGACTCAGTCCACCGTCAGCCAGAAGATCCGCCGGCTGGAGGAGATGGCCGGGCATCGCCTGCTCGAGCGTGGCAATCGGGATGTACTGCCCACCGACGCCGGTGACACGCTGCTGGGGTATGCGCGGCGGCTGCTGGCACTGAATGACGAAATGCTCGAAGCTCTGTCCGGCGCCACCGTGGCGCTGACGGTGCGCATCGGCGTGCCGGACGACTTCGCCACCGGGCGCACCACCGAGCAACTGGCCGCCTTCAACCGCGCCTATCCGCAGGTGAAGCTGGAGGTCACCAGCGGACTGAGCCGCGATCTGTCCGCCAGCTACGACCGTGGCGAACTGGACCTGGTGCTGCTCAAGCAGCGGCAGAACGCCCGCGAAGCAGTGGCCTGCTGGCCGGAGAAGACGCGCTGGGTCGACAGCGCCAGGAACGCCTGCATCGCGCTGGACCCGCTGCCTATCGTCACCTTTCCGCCGCGCGGGGTGTACCGCGATGAAATGATCGCCGCGCTGGAATCGATCGGCCGGCGCTGGCACATCAGCTTCACCAGTTCGAGTCTCTCTGGCATCCAGTCGGCCATCGCCGACGGCATGGGCATCGGTCTGTTGCCACAGCGCGCAGTGACGGCGGAGCATGCCGTGCTGCCGAAGAATATCGGGCTACCCTCGGTGGACGTGTTCGAGGTGGCGATGCTGCACCGACCGTCGGTCGACCCGATGGTGAAGGAGCTGGCGCGGGTGCTGTCGCGGGTTCTAGCCCAGGACACGAAGGGCTGAGCGGCACGCCATCCACATTCATTAATCAAATACAGCGAATTCCAACATTTAATTTGTGCATGAAAACGCCGCTGGATATCGTGGCTTCCAGCGACGGCCAGCGAGCCGCTCTGCCCGAATTGCTCACCACGGCGCTGCACGCGCCGGGCAGCAAGACAACAATGAGGAACTACCCCATGGCCAAGTCCACCTATTACGCGCCGCACGGCGGGCACCCGGCACAGACCGAGCTGCTCACCGACCGCGCCATGTTCACCGAAGCCTATGCCGTGATCCCCAAGGGCGTGATGCGTGACATCGTCACCAGCCACCTGCCCTTCTGGGACAACATGCGCATGTGGGTCATCGCCCGCCCGCTGTCCGGTTTCGCCGAGACCTTCTCGCAGTACATCGTCGAACTGGCTCCCCAGGGCGGCAGCGACAAGCCCGAGCAGGACGTCAATGCCGAGGCGGTGCTGTTCATCGTCGAAGGCGAGCTGACCCTGACCCTGCAGGGTGAAGTGCACACCATGCAACCGGGCGGCTATGCGTTCATTCCGCCGGGCGCCGACTACAAGGTGCGCAACACCAGCGGCCAGCACACCCGCTTCCACTGGATCCGCAAGCACTACCAGAAAGTCGATGGCGTGCCGCTGCCCGAAGCCTTCGTCACCAACGAGCAGGACATCGAGCCGAAGGTGATGCCGGATACCGAAGGCCGCTGGAGCACAACCCGCTTCGTCGACATGGCTGACATGCGCCATGACATGCACGTGAACATCGTGAACTTCGAGCCGGGCGGCGTGATTCCGTTCGCCGAGACCCACGTGATGGAACACGGCCTGTATGTACTGGAAGGCAAGGCGGTGTACCGCCTGAACCAGGACTGGGTCGAAGTGGAAGCCGGCGACTTCATGTGGCTGCGCGCCTTCTGCCCGCAGGCCTGCTACTCCGGTGGCCCCGGTCGCTTCCGCTACCTGCTGTACAAGGATGTGAACCGTCACATGCGCCTGACCCTGAACCAGCCGCACTGAGTGACAGGTTCATCCGGGAACCGAGTCCGGTTCCCGCAGCGACACACGAAAACCGGCGCCCAGGCGCCGGTTTTTCTTTTGCAGCCCCACACCGTGACCCGCCTCGCATGGCAAGCGATGCACAGTCTGCTAAAAAGTCTGGCTGAAAGCCGATTCGCCGTCGCCGAGGAAATCTGTACATGGAAGTCCGGTTCTTGCCGCAGACCGAGTTCGACAACGTCCATTTCTACCGCGCGGTCACCCTGCTGATCCTGCTGGCGATGGCTGTCTTCACGCTGCTGAAGATGTTCAGTGGCGTCGTCGCCCTGTTCTCCGCCCTGCCCTTCTGCCTGCTGCTGCTCTGCTGGCGCTTCACCATCGAGTGGCTGCAGGTGTCCAAGGCGGAACCGGCCTTCATCGACAAGGGTGAACTGGTGCTGTGCGGCCAGGACAGCCACCGGCAGATTGCACTGGAGAAGATCAGCTCGCTACGCAGCCGCCACAGCCTCTTCATGGTTCGGCGCTATCGCTCCTGGACAGAGCACCTGGCGTTCGTGGAGTTCACCCTGACCAGCGGCGAGCGCGTCTCCACGCTTGCCGAGAGCCGGGTGTTGGAGTTTCCGGCGGCCTCGGACACGCTGGCGGCGGTCAATGAAGCCATCCTCGCCGCCAAGGTGAAGCGCCAGGCCAGCGAGCCGGGCGCAGTCAGCGGCGGTCGATAATGGCTCAGGGCGAGCCGAACATCGCCGTCCAGTAGATGCCCGCGTCGCTCTTCGGGTCCGCCGCGTAGGCCGCGCCCAGTTCGCTGTACTGCGGGTTCATCAGGTTGGCGCAATGGCCGGGGCTGGCCAGCCAGCTGTCCACCACCTTCTGCGCGTTGCCCTGGCCTGCGGCGATGTTCTCGCCGATGCGCTGTCCGGCGTAGCCGTCCAGCTCCGCACGGTCACCCGGCGTGCTGCCGTCACGGCCCTTGTGGTCGAAGTAGTTGTTGTTGGCCATGTCGCGGCTGTGGGCTTCGGCGGTGCCGCCCAGGGTGGCGTTCCAGCTCAGCGCGGCAGCAGGGCCGAAGGCTTGTCCGCCGCACTGGCGTCCCTTGCCACGGGCAGCGTTGATCGCCTGCAGCAGTTGCTGCCCTTCGGCTTGCCAAGTGCCCAGCTTGCCTTGAAGCAGCGGACGCCCCAGCAGGATGCGCCAGTCATCCCCCTCACGGACGATGCCAACGTCCACGAACTGCGGGTCCAGCAGCACCTGGCAGAAGCTCTCCTGCAACGCCTTCATGGCCGCCGTGACGTCACGCGGGCCGGTGAGGCTGAGCATGCGTACGCTGCTCATCGGGTAACCGGCCTGGTTCAGCGCCGTCTTCCATTCCCCTGCCGACGCCGGGAGTGCCAGGCGCGCGTCCGGCGATAGCGGAGGCAACACCTGGGAGGCCTGGCCGCCGCAGGACTGCACATCGCCCCGGTAGGCGTTGATGGCTTCGAGCAGTTGGTCCTGATCGGCCGCGCTGGCATCGGCAGCGGCCAGTAAACCGAGCGACAACAGGAGGCTACGCAGGAAGAACGACTGGCTGGGCATGGACGGCTCCGATGGGCGAAAAGGGTTCAATGATGCGTGATTTCCCGGGATTTGGCTGCGGCCCATGTGCACTGGTTCCGATGGCGGAAAAACCCGGAAGGAAAAACCCGGAAATGGTTGGCCGGCACCCACCACGGAAAATTCTCTCGCTGCCTGACATGAGACAAGGGGAGCTCGGACTGTCGTTGTATGCCGCCCGACATATCGGACAATCCAGAAACCTGAACAATGTCGGAGCCACGGCGGGAGGTCGCAGTGCTCAAACCCATCAACGTGTTCTGCTTCACCTTCCTGCTGGCGGTCCTCGCTTCGCTGCTGGCCGGCTGGCACATGCTGCAGATGAAGCAAGATGCGCTGGCCTACGCCCACGCCAGCGGCAAGAACACCCTGCTGCTGGTGGAGCGGGAGTTCCACCGCGATCTTGATGTACACGCACAGACGTTGCAGACGCTCGCCAATGTCGTGACCGGGCCAACGACGCCGGCACTGTCACAGCAGGTACTGCAGGAACTGGTGGAAGGTCACGCCGCTGGCTCCGTGCAATCCGGCACGCTGGTCGTCACCAATGCCAAGGGCCAGCTGCTGGCGGATCTGAATCATGCCGGCGAATCGAGCCGAGACCTGTCCATGCGCGATTACTTCACGACAGCGCGTGACAACCCCGGCCGGCTGTTGCTCAGCCATCCCTTCATGCCGTCCTATCCAGGCTCTTCGACCAGCACCGCACTCAGCCGCGCGGTCATGAACAAGAACGGCGAGTTTGTCGGCGTGGTCGCCGCGATCAAGGAGCTGCAACACCTGGAATCCTTCGTCCGCGGCCTCGACCTGGGCAAGCATGGCGTCATTACCATTCGCCTGCTGGATGGCACCGTGCTCGCCCAATGGCCGCACGACCCGGCACGCGAGCATGGGGATGAAATCGGCACCTTCCGCGAATTCGTCGGCAGTGGCCGCAATGACTATTTCCGTCAACAAAGCAGCACCACCAACGCTTATTGGCGCGGCTACCGGCGCATCGGCGACTACCAGGCGGTGGTCTCGGTGGAACTGTGCCGCGAAGCAATCCTCAACACCTGGACCGCACGCACCTGGGTCACCAGCGGACTGCTGGTGGCGATCAACGCCGCGACGATCTTCTTCGCCTACCGCCTGACCCGACACTTGCGCCGCCGCGATGTCAAGGAAAGCCATCTGCGCAATCAGGCCGACACCGATCCGCTGACCGGCCTGCACAACCGCCGCTGGTTCGACGAGAAGGCCCAGCGGGAATGGCAACGCCGCCGCAACGGCGACGGCGCCCTGGCCGTTCTGATGATGGATATCGACCAGTTCAAGGCCTACAACGACCACTACGGCCATCCCCGCGGTGACCTGGCGCTGATCAACGTCGCACACCTGGTCGGCCAGGGCTGCCAGCGCGAGAACGACGGTGCCGCGCGCTACGGCGGCGAGGAGTTCGTGGCGATCCTGCCCGGCTGCGACACCGCCGCCGCCACCCAGGTGGCCGAATCCATCCGCCGCGCCGTAGAGGACACCGCGCTGCCCCACGAGAAGGGCGCGCGCGGCATCGTCACCATCAGTGTCGGCGTGGCCAGCACCTCGGACACCGAAGCGGACAGCATCGAGGCGCTGATCGCGGCGGCGGACGCGAATCTCTACAAGGCCAAGGAAGCCGGGCGTAACAGGGTAGTGGCGTGAGCGCCGGTCAGCGCGGCGGCATCACCTCGACTTCCTGGATGGCGAAATCGCGGCGCAGGTATTCCATGCGCCGCTCGTGGAACTCGCGCATGTGCGGCAGCGCACTATGCGTGGCCAGGTGCTCGCGGCTCTGCCAGACCTCGAAGAAGGTGAACAGGCTCGGGTCGTTGATGTCGCGCAGCATGTGGTACTGGATGCAGCCTTCCTCGGCACGACTGGGCGTGAGGTAGGTACGGAACAGATCTTCGAAGGCCTGGGATTTTTCTGGAAGGGTGTGAGCCTGGAGGATGAAGGCGTACATCGGATGAGGTCCTGGGAAGCGGGAAAGATTGCTTAATCCTGACGCAAATCAATCCTCCGCATTTTTGATTCTCACGCACGGATCATTTGTCCGAGAACGGGTTTTTCCGGCCCGCTGCGCTCGATATTCTGCCGCCATCCAATTTCTGACTTCAGGGCCCACACCATGAAAAAGATCCTGCTGATCAATGGCGGCAAACAGTTCGCCCATTCCGATGGCCGCTACAACGCAACCCTGCATGAAGCCGCCATCGCCCACCTGGACCACGCCGGTTTCGACGTGAAGGAAACCTTCATCGACGGCGGCTACGACATCCAGGAAGAAGTGCAGAAGATGCTCTGGGCCGACGTCATCGTGTACCAGATGCCCGGCTGGTGGATGGGCGCCCCCTGGACCGTCAAGCAGTACATCGACGAGGTGTTCACCGCCGGCCACGGCAGTCTCTACGCCAACGATGGCCGCACCCGTTCCGATGCATCGCAGAAATACGGCAGCGGCGGTCTGCTGCAGGGCAAGCAGTACATGATCTCGGCCACCTGGAACGCGCCGCAGCAGGCCTTTGACGACCCGACCGACTTCTTCGAGGGCAAGGGCGTGGACGCGGTGTACTTCCCCTTCCACAAGGCCAACCAGTTCCTGGGCATGAGCCCGTTGCCGACCTTCCTCTGCGTGGATGTGATGAAGCGCCCGAACATCGAGGGCGATGTGCAGCGCTACCAGCAGCACCTGAGCGACGTACTGGGCGCAGCGCAGGCCTGACCCGAAGCCGACCTGCAGGAGCGCTCCCTGAGCGCGACCACCGGCATGGCCGCTCCTGCTGGGAAATGCCGTACCGCTGGGCAACCAGCATTGGGTTCGTCACCGGAATCGGCTAGGCTTCGCCCTTTCCTACTGCCTGTTCAGGAGTTATCCCATGGCCCGTGCATCCGCCCGTCACATCCTGGTTTCCAGCGAAGCCAAGTGCAATGAACTCAAAGCCTCCATCGAAGGCGGCGCCGATTTCGCCCAGGTGGCGCGCGACAACTCCACCTGCCCGTCCGGCCGCAGCGGCGGCGACCTGGGCAGCTTCCGCCCGGGCCAGATGGTTCGCGAATTCGACCAGGTCGTCTTCAGCGCTCCGCTGAACGTCGTCCAGGGTCCGGTGAAGACCCAGTTCGGCTACCACCTGGTGGAAGTGACCAGCCGCGAGGACTGATCCGCTTCGCCCGCGCCGTTCCCGGTTCCCGGGGCGGCGCCCGCTTCCGCTCCCCGCGCTACACCATCCCGCCCTGCGCCACCAGCATGACCCCCAGCCCCACCAGGATAGAGCCGCACACCCGCGGCATCAGTCGTTGGCCGCGTCCCTGCTCCATGGCACCAAACAGCAGCGAGGCGAACAGCACGGCGAGCACGTCGGCGGTGGAGAACACCAGGTTGACGATCATCCCGAGAAGGAAGAACTGCACGCCCACCGGCAGGCTCGCGGCCGGGTCGACGAACTGTGGCAGGAAGGTCAGGAAGAATAGTGCCGTCTTCGGGTTCAGCACCTCGACGATGATGCTGTCGAGCAGCACCGCGGGGCGTTCCTCGCCTGTTTCGTCTCCATTCCTGCCCAGGCGGCGTCGGCCGAAGATCATCGAGCCGCCCAGCCAGATCAGGTAGGCGGCGCCGGCCAGTTTCAGCGTCAGGTAGAGATTCGGAGCATGGTGCAGCAGTGCGGCGAGGCCGGCACTGGCAGCGAAGATGTGTGCGTAGCAGCCCAGGTGAATCCCCAACGCGGCATGCAGGCCGGCACGACGGCCGTTGGCGAGGGTCTGCGAAGTCATGTAGAGGATGGCTGGGCCAGGCATGCAGGCAAAGGCCAGCGTCGCCACAGCGAACGAGGCCCAATAGGCAGGAAATGACATGGTGTGATCCGTCCCTTGATCGGGTATCGGCCGACGTGCATCCGGGCAGCGCCTGGTCCGTCCGAGCAGGTTAGGGAGCGTGGTCGCTCAGGCACATACGGCAGTTGCCGTATTTTTTCCGCGTACGGCCAGGGGTAGCCTGCTTCGCAACAGCCACAGGGAAGCGGCCCCATGCAGCCACTGACTCAATCGCCACGAGCATCCACCTCAGGCGCTGGGCACACCCAGGCGCACGGCGTACGCCGCCAGTTCCGCGGGGCTGTGCAGGTCGAGCTTGCGCATGAGGTTCTCACGGTGCTTGCGCACCGTCAGCGGGCTGATGCTGAAGTGCTCGGCGATCTCCCGCGCACTGCGTCCTTGGGCGGCCAGGATGAGGATCTGCCGCTCCCGCCTGGTCAGCTCCACCGCCGACAGCAGATCGGCATCGCCTGGCGGGCGAGCGGCCGGCCGGTCCAGTTGGAAGCGCAGGCTGCGCGCCAGGTAGTGCTGGCCATTGCGCAGGGCAGCGATGGCCTCGAGCAGTTCACCGGTGTCCTCGCCCTTGCTCAGGTAACCATGCACACCCGCGTCGAGCACCGAACGCACGGTGGCCAGTTCCGTGTTGGCCGTCAGCACCAGGATTCTCAGCCGAGGATGACGCTGGCGCAGCTCATGGATGAACTGCAACCGGTTGAGTCCCGGCATGTTCAGGTCGAGCAGCAGCAGGTCGGCACGCAACTCCTCCAGCAGAGCCGGCAGATGCATGCCATCCGCCGCCTCACCGACCACCTCGATACCGTCCAGAGTCGACAGCAACAGGCGCAGGCCATCGCGGACAATGCCGTGGTCATCGGCGATGCACACCCGCAGTTCGCGCTTCCTTTCCATCATTCGTCTCCCTGAGGCATTTCGGATATGCACACTAGCCTGCAGCAGCGCGACCTGGTCGAACTCTTGTTCCGACAGTCGTACGCCGTGCTCTTCGCCAACCTGGTGATTCCCCTGCCGGTGCTGTACATCTTCCGCTATGCCCTGTCGCCGACGGCGATGGTCGTCTGGTTGGCCGCGCTCTACGCGCTGACGATCGGGCGGATTGTCCTGGCACGCACGTACTTCCGGCAAGCCCCGGCGCGCACGCAGGTGCAAACCTGGCTGTGGAGCACCACGCTGCTGTCCTGGGCCAGCAGCCTGCTCTGGGGCTGGCTGGGCTGGGCCGGGTTCGTGCATGGCGATCCACAGCTGTTCGCCTTCACCTGCATCGTACTCACGGGCCTCGTGTGCGGGGCTGTGCCTTCGCTGTCGGCGTTTCCGCCGGCCTACGTGGGCTCGCTCACCGCCATGCTGCTGCCCCTGTTGGTGCTGTGCCTGAGCGTAGGTGATGAGAAGCACGCCACCTACAGCTTCTTCATCCTCTGCCTGGCCGGGATCAACCTGTACTACAGCCGGGTGACCTACCGCAGCCTGTGCGAAACCATCCACCTGCGTCAGGAGAACGCCGAGCTGGTGACCGACCTGCGCGAACAGCGCGATCGTGCCCGTGCCGCCGATCAGGCCAAGTCACGCTTCCTGGCCGCCGCCAGCCACGACCTGCGTCAGCCGATCCACGCCCTCGGCCTGTTCGTCGGAGCCCTCGCCGCGCTGGCCGAGCGCGGCCCGGTGGATGCCCGCCAGGCGCGCGACATTGCTGCGCGGCTGCGCGCCATGCTCGGCAACCTCGGCGATCTGCTCAACGGCCTGCTGGACATCTCGCGCCTGGACGCCGGCGTGGTACCGGTGGAACGCGAGCCGGTCAGCGTCGGCAAACTCTTCGCCGACCTGCGCGCCGAGTTCGCCGGCACTGCCGCCGAACGCTGCCTGGACTGGCGCGTACACGGCAGGCCGTTATGGGTCGACAGCGATCCGCTGCTGCTGCGGCGCATTCTGGACAACCTGCTGACCAACGCCTTCCGCTACACCCACGCTGGTGGCGTGCTGCTGGGCTGCCGGCGGCGCGGCAACGAACTGGAGATTCAGGTCTGCGATACCGGCAGCGGCATCGATCCGGGCCTGCAGGACGTGATCTTCGAGGAGTTCGTCCAACTGCATAACGCCGAACGCGACCGC
Source organism: Pseudomonas sp. BB438 (assembly GCF_057180225.1). NCBI lineage: Bacteria > Pseudomonadati > Pseudomonadota > Gammaproteobacteria > Pseudomonadales > Pseudomonadaceae > Pseudomonas > Pseudomonas sp. BB438. Next base: position 2,061,634 of record NZ_CM170001.1, on the reverse strand, counting down.
AAGCAGGGTCTTGGCCTGGGCCTGGCCATCGTCCGTCATGCCGCGCGCCTGCTCGGCCATTCTCTGCTGGTGAAGTCGCAGCCCGGACGCGGCTCGACGTTCAGCCTGCGCGTCCCGCTCGCCGAGGCGCCGCTCAAGGCCATGGCGCTGCCAGAGCGAACCCGCCACGACGGCCCCGGCCTGGGCATCATGGTGGTGGACGACGAGCCCGACGTGCTGCACGCGCTGAGCAACCTCCTCGAGGTCTGGGGCCACCAGGTCTATGCCGGCACCAGCGCCCTGCTCGCCTGCCAGCGGCACATCGAGGCCAGCCACGCCGGCCACGCACCGGTGGACCTGATCCTCACCGACTACCGTCTCGGTCAGGGCCAGACCGGCGCCGATGCCGTCCGGCGTATCCGCAGCTACCTGTCACGCCGGGTACCGGCATTGATCATCACCGGCGACACCTCGTCCGAACGTCTGCGCGAGGCCACCGCCAGCGGCAGCCGGTTGCTGCACAAACCGCTGGACACCGAGCAGCTGCTTGCCGCGATCGCCGCCAGTCAGGACCTGACCAGCACCGCCTGAAAACTGGCGCCAGGCCTTGATCCATGCGGGATTCGTCGACTCGTCCACGGGCTAAAGTCGCGGCCATCTCGGCCGATGCAGTGGTGAAACGAATCGGCAGCAGCCTTCGTGCCTCACCACTAGAGAAAGCCCACGCATGTTCAACTCGCGTTTGAAGCAGGAGCTGGCCGCCCTGCGTGAAGAACTCGCCTCCGTAGAGGAGATCCGCGCCAGCCTGGACGAGGAGATGCTCGTGCTGTTCCTCGATCCCCGAGGGCGCATCGAGTCGGTGAACGCCAACTTCGAAAAGGAGATGCTCCACCGCGGCGAACAGCTCAAGGGCCGAGCCCTGCTGGACCTGATTCCCGATCACGTGCGCGGGCTGGACTTCCACCTGAAGGTGAAGCACGCCATCGAGCGCGGCGAACACCTGGCCGGGGTCATCCGCCTGCTGCGCGGGGATGGCGAGGAGGCCTGGCTGCGCTCGATCCTGCAGCCGGTGCACAACAGTGCCGGCGTGATCCAGCGCTTCTCGATCTATGCCAGCGACCTCACCCGCACCATCGAGAACTCCCGCGAGCACGAGAACCTGATCGAGGCGCTGCAGCGCTCTACCGCAGTGATCGAGTTCAACCTGCAGGGCGAGGTGCTCAACGCCAACGACCGCTTCCTCAACGCCATGGGCTACAGCCTGCCACAGATCCAGGGCAAGCATCACCGGATGTTCTGTGAGCCCTCCGAGTACAACTCGTCGCAGTACGAGGCCTTCTGGGCCAAGCTGCGCCACGGCGAGTTCGTCACCGGCCGCTTCAAGCGCATCGACAACCGTGGCCACGAAGTCTGGCTGGAAGCGTCCTACAACCCGATCATCGACGCCCACGACCGTCTCTACAAAGTGGTGAAGTTCGCCACCGTGATTACCGAGCAAGTGCACCGTGAGAACGCCGTCGCCCAGGCAGCGACCATTGCCTTCGATACCTCGCAGACCACCGACGACAGCGCGACCAAGGGTGCAGCCGTCGTGCAGCAGACCGTGGAAGTGATGCGCGAGCTGGCTGACCGGATGCAGGAAGCGGCGCAGGGCATCGAAGCGCTGGATCGCCAGTCCCAGGCCATCGGCGCGCTGGTGCAGAGCATCCGCAGCATTGCCGACCAGACCAACCTGCTCGCCCTCAACGCCGCCATCGAAGCCGCCCGCGCGGGCGATCAGGGGCGCGGTTTCGCGGTGGTCGCCGACGAGGTGCGCCAGCTCGCCTCGCGCACCAGCGCCGCCACCGAGGAGATCACCCGCGTGGTCGAACAGAACCAGCACCTGGCCGGCCAGGCGGTGGCGATGGTCGACCGCGGCAAGCAGCAGGCGGAACTGGGCCTGGAACTATCCGGCCAGGCCGGCACGGTAATCATCGAGATCCAGGACAGCGCCCAGCGCGTGGTCAACGCCGTCGGCCAGTTCGCCAATCAGTTGTCGACCTGAGGTGCTTCCCTGCGGCACGTCAACACGGCGTGCCGCTGCCTTCCCTAGGCTCCCGTCCGGCATTGCAGCTAGGCTCAATGCAGAAGCGCCCTCTCGCCTCTAAGGACGGTCCCATGAGCAATACCCCCCTCCCCGACGTTATCGATTACCTGCGGCTGCTGCCCGAGCGCGGTGGCTCGGACATGTTCTTCAGCGTGGGCGCACCGCCCCACCTGAAGGCCGAGGGCCACAGCCAGCCGGCGGACCAGCGCGTGCTTCAACCGGGAGAGGTGAAGACCCTGGCCAGGCAATTGATGTCGCCAGCCCAGGCCCAGGACTTCGAGCGCGACCTGGAGATGAACCTGGCGCTGAGCGTGCCGGACGTCGGGCGCTTCCGCGCGAACATCTACTTCCAGCGCGGCGAAGTGGCGATGGTGGTCCGCCTGATCAAGCAGGTGATTCCGGACGTCACCGCCCTCGGCCTGCCATCGATCCTCGACAAGCTGGCCATGCAGGACCGCGGGCTGATCCTGGTGATCGGCGCGGCCGGCGCCGGCAAGTCGACGACCCTGGCAAGCATGCTGGACTTCCGCAACCGCCACCGTTCAGGGCACATCGTCTGCATCGAGGACCCCATCGAGTTCCTCCACATGCACAAGAAATCGATCATCGACCAGCGCGAGGTGGGCCTGGATACCCACAGTTACGAGGATGCGCTGCGCAACGTGCTGCGCGAGGCGCCGGACGTGATCATGCTCGGCGAAATCCGCGATGCCGCCACCATGCAGCACGCGCTGCACTACGCCGAAACCGGCCACCTGTGCGTCGCCACCCTGCACGGCACCAGCTGCCGACACGCCATCGAGCGCATCACCCGCTTCTTCCCCGACGAGGCGCGCCCGCAGGTGCTGGCCGACCTGTCGCAGAACCTCCTGGCCCTGATCGGCCAGCGTCTGGTACCCGGCAGCCACCAGCGCCGCGCCGTGGCGGTGGAGCTGGTGCTGGGCACGCCACACATCCGCGGCATCATCCAGCGTGACGAACTGCCCGAACTCAAGGGCGCGGTGGAGCGCGCGCTGGAAAGCGGCATGCAGAGTTTCGACCAGAGCCTCTACAAGCTGGTGGAGGAAGGCCGGGTAAGCGTGGCCGATGCGCTGAAGTTCGCTGATTCGCGCACTGACCTGGCGCTGAAGATCAAGCTGGAGCGCGGCATGGACGACGACAGCGTCGGGCCGGTGTTCGGTAGTTGAGTAGACCCGGCTGCTTTTCGTAGGAGCGAGGGGGGACGCCCAGTTCTTGCTCGCGAACACAGCTCACCGGCGGGCACGGGGTAAAGCGGTTCGCGAGCAAGCTCGCTCCTGCAAGTTGTGGTGCGTGGACCTTGCAGGAGCGGGCCATGCCCGCGATCAGCGTCCGCTGTGACTTTCTACAGGACACCCTTGAGCAACGCCTCGATATCCACGCTCTGCGCCATCGCCCGGTTACCCGCATCGTTGGGATGCAGGTGGTCACCACTGTCGTAGGCCGGCAGCAACCGTAGCGGATGCGCGGGATCGCGCAGGTGCGCATCCAGGTCCACCACCCCGTCGAACTCGCCGCTCTCGCGAATCCACTGGTTCACTCGCTGGCGCAGCACTTCCTTGTTGGCCGCGTGGTAGTTCTCGATGGGCGACCCGGTGAGCGCACGCTCGAATGGCAGGAGGGTCGCGCCGACGATACGCACGCCGCGCACATGGGCCTGGCCGATCAGTTGCCGGTAGCCGGCGATCAGGTCCTCGTACTGCACCAGCGGATTGTTCGGCGCAAAGGTGCTGCCGGGCCAGGAAATGTCGTTGATACCCAGCAGCACGATGGCGACCTTCACGCCCGGCTTGCCCAGCACGTCGCGCTGGAAGCGCACCAGGGCGCTCTGCCCCATGCCGTCGGAGAGCAACCGCGCGCCGGAGATGCCGGCATTGATCACGCCTGTCCCACGGGGCGCCAGGCGCTGCGCCAGCACGTCCGGCCAGCGCTGGTCGCCATCGAGGCTCGCACCACGGCCGTCGGTGATGGAGTCACCCAGTACCGCCACGACCGGGCGCGGCTCGGGAGTTTCCACCAGCACATCGGCGAGGAACAGCCGCGCCTCCATCTTGCCGTCCGCCGGCAGTTGCGCCGCGTCGAGCTGCTCGCCCGACGCTCCGTAGACACGCTGCTTGCCGTCCCAGTGGAAGCTTGCGATGGCGGTCGGTTGCGGCAGATAGATCGACACCGCCAGTTCGCCCAGTGACGGCACGGACAGGTCCAGCGGATCGCTGAGCAGCTCAGCGCCCGGTGCGATGTAGGCCGTGGGCTGGCCGGCGAACGTCAGCCGCCGGCTCGGCCCGGCCAGCCGCCCGGCCGGCGCCGCCAGCGCCACGGCCGCACCGCCGATGGCCACCGGCTGGCTGCCATAGGCGTTGGACAGCACGATGCGCATGCGCTGCCCGCCCAGGCTGACCTTTACGGTTTGCCGCAACGTGTGATCGCCGATCACTGCCGGCACACCCAGCGGCAGCGGCACCTCCGTGCCCCAGGTACGTTGCGGGCTGGCGCTCCAGGTCGCCTGCCAGTGGCCTTCATCGGCCTGCGCCAGCGGCAGGACAAGGGCGATCAGGGCGGCGAGCAGCAGTCGGTTCATGGCATTCCTCGGTTTCGGTGACGGGTTGGTCACAGGCTGGGCCATTCCCATTCACAGCGGTAGACGGCATATTTGAAGACCCGTCATTCGATAAACGAATAGGACATGGATACGCTCAAGGCGTTGCACTGTTTTGTCCGCGCCGTGGAACTGGGCAGCCTTTCCGCCGTGGCCCGCGAGTCCGGCAGCAGCCAGCCGACGGTGAGCAAGACCATGGCCGCGCTGGAACGGCAGGTCGGCGCACAGCTGCTGATCCGCAGCACTACGCGTGTACAGCCCACCGAACAGGGCCGACGCTTCTACGAGCATGCCCGGCAGACCCTGGAAAGCTTCGCCGAAGGCGTCAGCGAGGCGCGTGGCGAGACCGAGCACGTCCGCGGCCGCCTGCGTGTCAGCGCGCCGGTGAGCCTGGGCGTGCTGCGCCTGAATGCGCTGCTGCTGGAGTTCATGCAGCGGCATCCGGACGTCGAGGTGGAACTGCTGCTCAATGACCGCTTCGTCGATCTCGCCGAGGAAGGCATCGACCTCGCCCTGCGCCTGGGCGGCGAGCTACCGGAGCAACTGATCGCCCGTCCGTTGGCCCGCTCGCCACGTTACCTGGTGGCCGCTTCGGCGTGGCTCGCACGCCAGCCCAGACTGAACCAGCCCGAGGACCTGCCACTGGCCGACTACCTGCGTTTCGCCTGGCTCGACGCCGGGCAGAACCTGCTGCTTCGCCACGCCGACGGCCGCGCGCTGAACCTTGCTACCCGCAGTCGCTACACGGTGAACAGCTCCCTGGCGATCCGCGAAAGCTACTGCCTGGGTGCCGGATTCGGGCTGACGCCGGCCTGGCTGGTCGCCGACCTGCTGGCCGACGGCAGCCTGCAGCGTCTGCTCCCGGACTGGCACGGACCTACCCAGGAGGCCAGTCTGCTGTATCCTTCGCGCCTTTTCCTGCCGGCCCGGACCCGCGCGCTGATCGATTTCCTCATCGAGCGCCTGCCGCGCCTGCCCGGTTTCGAGGCCCTGTAAGCCCCTGGTGAAGCGCAGCGACTATGCTGTTCGCCATTGAGCAGAACCGGCGCGCCCACCGACCGGTCGAACCCTGACATTCGCTCCCGAGGGACTTGCATGGGCAAGCAACACCTACCTTACGTGCTGGCCACCCTGGCCCTGCCATTGCTGCTGGCCGGCTGCTCCACGTCCGCCCGCAACCCGTGCGATGAGCCGCTGAGCGGCGAGACCTGCCGCCAGGAGCGCCTGCTCTACCAGAACGACATGCTGCAGGCGAAATTGCTGATCGCCAGTGGCGACCTGGCCAACTACGAGCTGGCCGAGGCGCTGCTCGCCCGCTCCCTCGAGAAGGACGTACGCGGCGAGGCGAGCTTCTACATGGCGCTGCTGAAGATCAAGGAAGGCCCGCAAGTCGACGAGGTGCTGGAGCTGCTGGACAAGGCCGCCGACGCAGGTCAGCCGTACGCCGTGGCGCTGCTCTACAAGATCTGGTCGGAGCCCTTCCTGGTGGAGCAGGCCGACCCGCAGAAAGCGCGGCAGTACCTGGACGACTACGCCAACCTGGACGTCGCCAAGAGCGGTTACCCGTCCTTCGAGAAGGCCACCGCGCTGGTCAACTCGCTGCTCAGCGAACCACCCGCCGTCGCCGGCCAGGCGGTACAGCCCTAGCCCTCGTCCGGCACCGGTGCGGCTGCCGCGAAGGTCTTCTCGCCTTCGTCCTTGCCGTGGGGCAAATGGTGTTCGATCACCGCGTTGAGCTCCGCGCCCAGCAGCAGCACTGCCGACGAAATGTAGAAATACAGCAACAGTACGATGATCGCGCCGACGCTGCCGTACATGGCGTTGTAGTCGGCGAAGTTCTTCACGTAGTAGCCAAAGCCCAGGGACGCGGAGATCCACAGCACCACGGCGAGCACCGAGCCGGGCGTGATGAAGCGGAACTTCTGCTGCACGTTGGGCGTGACGTAGTAGATGATCGCCACCGCCATCATCATCAGCAGCACGATCACCGGCCAGCGCAGGATGCTCCAGAGGATCACCACGAAATCCTCCAGGCCCACCTTGGCGGCAATCCAGCCCATCACCTGCGGCCCCAGGATCATCAGCGCGGCGATCAGCATCAGCATGGCCACCAGGCCGAAGGTGTAGAACAGCGACAGCGGGATGCGCTTCCACGCCGGGCGCGCCTCGCGCACGTCATAGGCGGCATTGAGCGCGATCATCAGCGAGCGCACCGCCGCCGAAGACGACCACAGCGCCACCACGATACCGATGGACAGCAGCCCACCCTGGCGCTGCTGCAACTGGTCGATCACCGGATTGACCTGCTCCAGGGCCTGGGCCGGCAGCACGTAGTCGGCCTGCTGGCGGAGGAAGTCGAAGAACTCCGGCAGGTGCAGGAAACCCAGCAGCGCAATGAGGAACAGCAGGAAGGGGAACAGCGAGAACAACCCCTGGTAGGCCAGCGCGGCAGCGTAGGTGGGCATCTCGTCGTCGAGAAACTCCTTCAGCGTCAGCCTGATCAGTTTCCAGGGCCCCAGACTGAGCCCGCGCATGTCCATGAATCGCATCCCGCACCGTCCTCCCGATGAGCGTCCCGCCCGCCGGCGGCTGCAGGATGGACCCGCGCAACGCCGGCAAAGTTGCAACAAAAGCGCGACGCAGAGCGCCCGCCAGGACAGACCATAGCCGCTGGCGGGGCGTGGAGGCCAGCGTGGGGACGGTTTCAGTCGGCCAGGCGATAGACCTTGGCGAAGCGCTCGGCCTTCACCACGCCGTAGTCGCCGGGGGCGTACTGCATGACCCAGTCGCCGGCCGCGCCGGTCAGACGGTCGCCGCCCATCGAACGCAGGAGGGAGAAGGGTTCATCCATGCGCCGGGCCAGCACCGGGCTCGGGATGTTGCGGTAGACACCCGGCTCACCGTGGGCGACGGATGCGTCAGCGGGCCGGTATTTCGGATCGAAGCGCTCACGGGAGACGACCCAGCGCTCGCCCGTTGCACCGCTGATGATCGCGTCGCCAACGGAATAGCGGTTGGGACCTTCGAGACTCATCAGCTCACCGGGCGCGGCAGCGAATTCGACGGTGACGGTTTCGTCCTTCACCACGCGTTGTGCAGCGGGGTCGGAGCGGAGGTCGAGTTGGGTCAGTTCGATCATGGCGGGAGAGCAAACCTGCGGTGAAAGGGGGGAGATGGCCGTGCGCAAGCCTACTCGCAAAAGAATCGCCGGGCGAGCAGCCAGCGGCCGGCGGTGCTCTACACTCACAGGCCATGAGCGCGCCATCAGCCTGTTCCCGGTCGAACCCGTCCAGGCCCTGGCTGTCGCACCTGCTGAACCCACGCCATCGCAGTACTCCCATCAGCCGTACAGGAACCTCCCATGCCGTTTGCCCGACTCGCCCTGCCCCTCCTGTTGCTCAGCAGCCTTGCCGTCCACGCCGACGACTCCCCTGACGAGGCGAAATTCCTCAAGGAATCGGCGGACTATTTCGACCAGGTGACCAAGTCCAACCTGCCGCGTCAGGTGGACAAGGTGACCACCCTCAACAGCGTGCAGCTCGACCCGGCGAAGAAGATGCTGTATTACCGCTACGCCATCGCCAACCTGCGCCTGGACGCCATGGACCTGGGTGCCCGCGCCAAGTTCGAGAACGGTCTGAAGAAGCAGCTCGAGGACACCACCTGCCAGCAACCCGACTTGCTGCAGCGCTTCCGCGAACACCACCTGAGCGTCACCCATGAATACACGGGCAGCGACACCAAGCCGCTCGCCAGCATCACCATCGACCCGCAGTCCCTGAGCTGCGCCAAGACCTGACACGTCACCGATGAAGAGCCGAGCCAATTACCACCAGGAACACGCCCAGCGCGCCGAGGCCGACGCCCAGCGCCTGCTGGCCGAGCGCGATAGCCTCGGCAGCCGCTGGCTGCCCTGGGTGGCCAGCGAGTTGTACCAGCTGAGCCCGCCGCACTACGCCAACATGGTGCGCCGCGAACTGGAGCGCCTGACCGCCGGCTGAACGGCCGCGCCTGTCGAGACTATGCTGAAGCTGTCAGCTCTCGGCCCGAGGGCATCCCGTTGGAGGAGAGGCTCATGAAAGGTCTCGACGCGAAGAAACAAGCGAAGAAGAAGCCGCTGAAAACCGCGCATGAAAAACGCATGGCCAAGCGGCAGAAGAAAACCGGCAAGTCGCTGCTGGGCACGCCTCAGCAACCGTCCTGAGGGCGCAACCCTCGTCTTGCGGATGGCCTCGGTGAGGGGCTGTCCGCTCACCTCTCTCCCCGAGACGCTGCAGGAGCTGGCCATGCGCGTGACCGCGGGCATGGCCAGCTCCTGCAAGTGTGTTCCAATGCGCCGCCCAGGCAGGTAAACGTGCGCGAAACCGATTCTGGTCAGACCAGCCCGGCGCGCAAATTCAGCAGCATCCGCTCGCCCTGGGCGAGGATCAGACCGCCCGCGCGATAACCGGCGGCGCCAATGCACAGGAAGCGTTCCGCCTCGCCCGGCTCCACCTGCTCGACCGCGCGACTGCCCGGGTGCCAGATGACGCTGCCGGCGCTGGTGTTCTTGTCGATGCGCAGGCGGCGTTGCCAGCCGGCATCTTCCAGGACCAGGGAACCCGTGTTGTAGAGCACCTGCTTGACCGCGCCACGCGGCGCCCAGGTGTTGGGCAGGCCGCTGGCCTTGCCTTCCAGCTCCATCCCGTGGACCACCGAGCGACGCAGCGAGCCTACGCGCCAGTACGGCTGCAGGGCGAAGCTGAACAGACAGTCGCTGTCATCCTCGTGGTAGCTGGAGAGTTCGATGTCCAGGTCCTGGCCCAGGCGCGCTTCCAGGCGCACGTGCCAGTCCTCGATGTCCAGTTGCCAGCTGACCACCACCTTGCTGTCGTCGGCCCAGGCATCGAGCATGCGCCACTCGCGCTGGCGCGCCCAGCCGTGCTGCGGCCAGTCGGCTTCCACCGGGTGGCTGCCGAACCAGGGCCAGCAGACCGGGATGCCGCCGCGGATCGGCGCGGTGCTCAGGCTCGGCCACTGGCTCGAACACCAGAGCAGCGGACGCGCACCGCGCGGCTGGAAGTGCAGCAGTTGCGCGCCCTGGCGGCTGAAGACGGCCTGGCACTGCGGATGATCGATGAGCAGCAGGTCGCGACGCTGGAAGCGCACCCAGTCGAAGGGGCGCTTGCCCCGCATGGAATGAAAAAAGCGCTGCAGCGGATGCTCGAGCATTGTCCGGATGTCCTGATCCAATCCCTGCCCGGACATTCCGGGGCGTGAAGATCTCTGTAGTTTCACTACATAGTATAGAAAAGGCCGCGATTCTAACCGCAAAGCCTAGTCAGACGCAGCGCCCGCGCCAATGAAAAAAGGCCCGTCGCAAGGACGGGCCAGGTTCGCACCCGGGAGCAGTCAGAAGCTGGACTGGATCTTCAGGCCGGCCACCACGGCATTGTTCACCTCGTCCACCCCGCCCGGATGGCGGATGTACTGCAGGTTCGGGCGCACGGTGAGCCAATTGGTCACGTGCACGCCGTAGTACAGCTCGGCGTTGTACTCGGTGTCCTGGATGGGCTGGTACAGCGGGTTGTCGTAGTCGTCGATGCCGTTGACCTGGTTGGCCAGGCGCTGACGATCCTGGACATCGTCATTGACGTGGATGCGCGCCACGCCGAAGCCGATGTCGTCCTTGGGCCGCGCGTCAAACGGGCCTTTGTAGACGACGCCGAGTTGCTGGTAGTTATCGACGGTGTTGGTGGCCTTGTCATGCACGGTGAAGTTGGCGAACAGGCTCAGGCCGCGGGACGCATCACCGTTGTGCGCGGTGACCTGCTGCTGCGCCACTACCCACCAACCGTGCTTGCCACTGTGGCTCTTGGCCGGCTCGCCGGTGAGCGCCTGGGGGTTGCCGTTGACGTCGTCGTACACGTCGTCGGCCTCAGCGGTGCTGTAGTAGTAGCCCAGACGGTATTCGCCGGGCAGTTGCTGGGCGCCGACCCTGGGCATCCACACCAGTTCCACCGGCAGGATGGTGCCCTTGGTGCCGCTGCCGTTGAGCTTGAAGCCGTTGCCGGTCTCAAGATTCGACGGGTTCTGGTTGTAGGCGCCGACCTGGGCGTACCACTGGTCATTGAAGTTCCACTTCACCCGGGCGGCCCACTGGCTGACCGGCCAGTTGTACCAGATGCCGCCGACCCAGTTGCCCACCTGCGAGCCGCAGAAGGCCAGGTTCTGGAAGTCGCAGGGGAAGCTGTTGAAGTCCTCGCCCTCGCCGAAGCGGCCGACCTTCACGTCCAGCGCGCCGTCGAAGTACTGCTGCTTGATCCACATCTGCGTCAGGCGCCAGGTCTGGCCGCGGCCCCAGACTTCCTGCACGGAGCTGAACTGCCCGGCGCGCGGGTCGCTGATGCGGTCGTTGGAGAGGTTGCGGCCGCTGCGCTCGGTGACCGTCAGCTGGAACTCGGTGGCGTCCCAGCCGAGGATTTTCTGCAGGTCCAGGTGGGTGCCCAGGGCGAACTGGTCGGAGTAGCGCGCGGTGGTGTGCTGGTCGTAGCCGCCGCCCAGGTTGCTGGCGGCCTCGCCGACATAGTCGAGCTTGAAGTCGTAGCCCTGCTCCAGCAGTTCGGTGCGCTTGCCGCCCCAGTCACCCAGGCCCCACTTGGACTCGGATGAAAAGGCATCGGCAGCGTGGGCGACGTTGCCCACGCAGCCCAGTGCGAGCAGGCAGCCCAGGGTTCGTGCTGCAGGCCGGTTCTTGTTGTTCTTGTGCATCTCCAGCGTCCTCGTTGTCGTGGTTTCTAGCGTAGTTACAGGCAGGGGTTGTTACAGGCAGGGGTTGCTTCAGGAATGCTTCTGCCGCGCCAGCGGCGTCACCTTGTTCGCACCGTCGCCGCGGGGCTCGGCGCGGAGGCGCTCGCCGCTCTGCGCGTCGAACAGCAACGCCCGGGTTGGATCGAAGCGCAGCTGCAGGGATGAGCCCGGCTGCGGCGCCTGGTCCGGCGCGAGGCGGCAGCAGACCTTGACGCCGTTGAGCGTGACGAAGGCCAGGGTGTCCGGGCCGGTGGGCTCGACCACCTCGACTTCGGCGCGCAGGTCGCTCGGGCCGTTGGCACCATCCAGGGCAAGCTGCACCTGTTCCGGGCGCACGCCGAGGATCAGCTCGCGGCCTTCGATGCCCCCGACATCCAGTTGCAGCGACAGCTCGCAACGGTCCTGGCCGCTGTCCAGCAGGCCAACCAGCCGCCCACCCTGCTGCTGCACCCGGAGCGGGATGAAGTTCATCGGTGGCGAGCCGATGAAGCTGGCGACGAACAGGTTCGCCGGGTCGTTGTAGATCTGCTGCGGCGTGCCGAACTGCTGGACGATGCCGTCCTTCATCACTGCCACCTTGTCGCCCAGGGTCATGGCCTCGATCTGGTCGTGGGTCACGTACACCGTGGTGGTCTTCAGGCGCTGGTGCATCAGCTTGATCTCGGTGCGCATCTCCACGCGCAGCTTGGCGTCGAGGTTCGACAGCGGTTCGTCGAACAGGTAGATCTTCGGCCGCCGCGCCAGCGCCCGGCCCATGGCCACGCGCTGCTGCTGGCCGCCGGAAAGCTGCGAAGGCTTGCGCTCCAGCAGGTGCTCGATCTGCAGCAGCTTGGAAACCCGCGCCACCTCGGCGTCGATCTCGGCCCTGGGCAGCTTGCGGATCTTCAGGCCGAAGGCGATGTTCTCGCGCACGCTCATGGTCGGGTACAGCGCATAGGACTGGAACACCATGGCGATGTCACGATCCTTCGGGCTCATGCCGCTGATGTCCTGGCCATCCACCAGGATGGCGCCGCCGGTCAGGTTCTCGAGCCCGGCGATGCAGTTCATCAGGGTGGATTTGCCGCAGCCGGAGGGGCCGACCAGGATCAGGAACTCGCCCGAATCGATCGACAGGTTGATCGATTTCAGGGTGTCCGCCAGGCCCGCGCCGTAGGACTTGTGCAGGTTGTGCAGTTCAAGGGTGGACATCGGTGCTTACCTCAACCTTTGACGGCGCCGGCAGTGAGCCCGCGCACGAAGTACTTGCCGGCCAGTACGTAGACCACCAGCGTGGGCAGCGCGGCAATCATCGCGGCGGCCATGTCGACGTTGTATTCCTTCACCCCGGTGCTGATATTCACCAGGTTGTTCAGCGCCACGGTGATCGGCTGGGCGTCGCCGCTGGCGAACACCACGCCGAAGAGGAAATCGTTCCAGATCTGGGTGAACTGCCAGATCAGGCAGACCATCACGATGGGCGTGGACATCGGCATCAGGATGCGCAGGAAAATGGTGAAGAAGCCGGCGCCGTCCAGCCGCGCGGCCTTCACCAAGGCATCGGGAATCGCCACGAAGTAGTTGCGGAAGAACAGCGTGGTGAAGGCCAGGCCGTAGATGCAGTGGACCATCACCAGGCCGGTGGTGGTGTTGGCCAGGCCGAGCTTGCCGAGGGTGAAGGACATCGGCAGGAGGATCACCTGGAACGGCAGGAAGCAGCCGAACAGCAACGCGCCGAAGAACAGCTGCGATCCACGGAAGCGCCACATGGACAGCACATAGCCGTTCATGGCGCCGATGAAGGTGGAGATCAGCACGCCCGGCACGGTGATCTTCACCGAGTTCCAGAAGTAGTCGCCCACCGCGCCCCAGGCCTTCACCCAGCCAATCACGGTAAAGACGTCCGGCAGCGCCAGCAGGTTGCTGTTCCTGATGTCCTCGGGCGACTTGAAGCTGGTCAGCAGCATCACCAGCAGCGGGATCACGTACAGCGCCACGGCGCCCCAGAGGGTCGCGTGCACCGCCAGGCGGCTGAAGCTGAGGGCGGGTTTGAGGGTCGCGTTAGTCATGGCGCTTGCCCCGCAGTTCGGAGTACAGGTACGGCACGACGATGGCCAGCACGGCGCCCAGCATCAGCATCGCGCTGGCCGCGCCCAGGCCCATCTGGCCGCGGGTAAAGGTGTGGGCGTACATGAACATCGCCGGCAGGTCGGAGGAGTAGCCGGGCCCGCCGGCTGTCATCGCAGCCACCAGGTCGAAACTCTTGATGGCGATGTGCGCGAGGATCATCAGCGCACTGAAGAACACCGGGCGCAGGCTAGGCAGGACGATGCGCAGGTAGATGGTCGGCAGGCTCGCGCCGTCCACCTGGGCGGCACGCACGATGGCCGGGTCGACTCCGCGCAGGCCAGCGAGGAACAGCGCCATGACGAAGCCCGAGGCCTGCCACACGGCGGCGATCACCAGGCAGTAGACGACCCGCTCCGGGTCCACCAGCCAGTCGAAGCGAAAGCCGGTCCAGCCCCAGTCGCGCAGCAGCTTGTCCAGGCCCAGGCCGGGGTTGAGCAGCCATTTCCAGGCGGTGCCGGTGACGATCATCGACAGCGCCATGGGGTACAGGTACACCGTGCGGATGAAGCCTTCGCGGCGGATGCGCTGGTCCAGCAGCACTGCGAGGAACACCCCGAGCGCCAGGCAGACGCCGATGAACAGGCCGCCGAACAGCAGCAGGTTCTTGCTCGCCACCCACCAGCGGTCGTTGTCCCACAGGCGCAGGTACTGGCTCATACCGGCCCAGGTATAGGCCGGCATGAAACGTGAATTGGTGAAGGACAGCAGCAGCGTCCAGCCGATGTAGCCGTAAACGCAGACCAGCACCACGAGCATGCTCGGGGCCAGCACCAGCTTCGGCAGCCAGGCCTGCAGTGCATCGAGCAGCGAAGTGCGGGGGCTGGCTGCAGGAGTGAAAGTCGGAGATCGGGTCGCCATCTGCTTTCTCGAGGATGAGTGAGCCCACCCGGGCTGCCGTGGCGGCCCGGAGTCGTTCTGTCGGAAGAGAGACCGACTCCGCGACGGAGCCGGCGAGCGCCTTACTGCGCGGCAGCCTGGATGGCGGCGCCCAGTTGCTGCGCGGCCTTCTGCGGGTCGGCGGCGGGGTCGTTGAAGAAGTTGGTGACCACGTCGAAGATCGCGCCCTGCACGTAGCTGGAGGCAGCCATGCTGTGGGCCATGCTCGGCACCAGGTTGTTGCTGGCGGAAGCGGCCTTGAAGTCCTTCATGGACTGCTGGGCGCAGCTGTCGAAGGGCGTCATGTCGACGTCCAGGCGCACCGGGATCGAACCCTTGTTCAGGCTGAAGTCCTTCTGGAAGGACGGGTCGAGCACCGCACGCGCCAGGTCTTCCTGGGCCTTGCGGTTCTCCGCATTGCTCAGCTTGAACATCACCAGGGAGTCGATGTTGTAGTCGAAGGCCTTCTGCGTGCCCGGGAATGGCAGGCACTGGTAGTCCTTGCCCGCCACCTTGCCGGCGGCGGTGAACTCGCTCTTGGCCCAGTCGCCCATGATCTGCATGCCGGCCTTGCCGTTGATGACCATCCCGGTGGCGACGTTCCACTCGCGGCCGGCGGCGTCGGCGTCGACGTAACTGTGCAGCTTCTTCAGCGCGGCGAAGACGTCGGCCATCTGCGCACCGGTGAGGGTTTGCTTGTCCAGCTCGACGAAGGCCTTGCGATAGCCCTCCGGGCCCATCTTGCTGAGCACCAGGTTCTCGAACAGCGTACCGTCCTGCCAGGGCTGGCTGCCATGGGCCAATGGCGTGAAACCGGCGGCCTTGAGCTTGTCGGCGGCGGCGAAGAGTTCATCGAGGGTAGTCGGCGGCGTGGCGCCTGCCTTCTTGAAGACATCCGGGTTGATGTACAGCCAGTTCACCCGGTGGACATTGACCGGCACGGCCACGTAGTCGCCCTTGTACTTCATGATCTGCGCGACTTGCGGGGGCAGCAGCTGATCCCACTTGCCTTCGGCGGCGACATTGTCGAGGTCGGCGAGCAGCCCCAGTTCGCCCCACTCCTGGATATCCGGCCCCTTGATCTGCGCAGCGGCCGGCGGGTTGCCGGAAACGGCGCGGGTCTTCAGCACGGTCATGGCCGCCTCGCCACCGCCACCGGCAACGGCGAAGTCCTTCCAGGTGTGCCCCTTGGCCTCGACGAGTTTCTTCAGGGTTTCGGCGGCGCGCTTTTCACCAGGAGACGTCCACCAGTGCAGTACTTCGACTTCACCGGCGTGAGCCAGCGTTGGGGAGAGACAGAAGGAGGAAAGACAGATGGCGGCCGACAGGCGACGGATCGCATTCATGGGGAGCACCTTGTTCTTGTTATTGGAGGCAAGTCTGCGCTTGCGATGGTCCGAGTCTATCCAAGGCATCTGGCCCTCCGGGTAACGAAGCGATGGTTGATTGTCACGAGGTGGTGACATTGGGGTGGGTTGAGCGTCGGGAAAATTGGGGATTGAAAAGCGTCTTGGAGCATTTTTTAAGCCTCTGCATTTCGGCCCACCACCCTCTCCCCCGCCCTCTCCCAGAAGGGAGAGGGAGTTGTCCTCTGCCGTGCCAGGTGTGCAGTTCGCCTGATGCGGTCGCAGCTTTCAACTACCAACGGGGGCCGGCTGACGCAGAGGCCTCGTCTAACTCCGAGCGGCCCCCTCTCCCTTCAGGGAGAGGGTTGGGGAGAGGGAAAAGCGTCCCCATCGATCGCCAGGCGTATTGCCTCCAGCACCGAATCCATCTTCAACAACACATCATGATTCCAGAACCGGAGCACCGTGAAACCCTTGCTCTTGAGCCAAGCATCACGCTCACGGTCGGTGAAAGAATCCAGATGCTGCCCACCATCCAGTTCGATGATCAACATGCGTTCGTGACAAATGAAATCGACGATGTAAGCCCCGATGACTTTCTGTCGGCGGAATTTGAGACCGAGGAAGCGGTGGGCGCGCAGGTGGTGCCAGAGAGCTCGTTCGGCTTCGGTCTGGTCGGTGCGGAGTTGTTTGGAGAATTGGGTGAGGCGGGATGACATTGGCGGAGCTCCAGAGGGAGTACTGCTGGAGGCTAGTGCCTCGGCCCACCACCCTCTCCCCAGCCCTCTCCCTGAAGGGAGAGGGAGCTTTCCGAGCCGCCTGTAGGCCCATGCGCTTGCGCAGACAACAGTGTCAGGCTGACTCGTTCGTTACCACTTGCTTCGAACAGTCCCCTCTCCCTTCAGGGAGAGGGTTAGGGAGAGGGGCGCAATAACCAGGCACTCCGGAGCGGCCGAGAGAAACCAACCGCCCTATTCCACCGCCAACCGCGGCAACCTCAACGTCACCCGCAATCCACCCTCACGGCGATTCTGCAGAGTGACTTCCCCTCCATGCGTATGCGCAATGTTGCGCGCAATGCCCAGGCCCAGCCCATAACCCTGCCCGCGTTCGGAGAGACGGAAGCGCGGCTCGAAGACTTTTTCCAGGCGCTGCTCCGGCACGCCGGGGCCCTGGTCGTCGACGTGCAGGACCACCGCGTCGGGATCATCCTCGATGCTCAGCTGGGCGCGACCGCCGTATTTCAGGGCGTTGTCCAGCAGGTTGCCGATACAGCGCTTGAGCGCCAACGGCTTGCCCGGATAGGGCTCCAGCGCCGCGCCCAGGACCTCGACGCGGCCATCGGCGATATAGGGCCCGGCGACGTATTGCAGCAACTGGTTGAGGTCCACCGGCTCGACGTTCTCGTGGATGTCGGTGTCCTTCACGCATTGCAGCGCGCCCTTCACCAGCAGCTCGAGTTCGTCGAGGTCGTGGCTGAACTTGTCCTGCGCCTGCTCGTCCTCCAGCAGCTCCACGCGCAGGCGCAGGCGGGTGATCGGCGTGCGCAGGTCATGGGAGATGCCGCTGAACAACTGGGCGCGCTCGTTGACGTAGCGGTCGATGCGCTCGCGCATGGTGTTGAAGGCGCGGGAGACCTCCACCAGTTCGCTCGCCCCGCTCTCTTCCAGCGGTTGTTCCTCGCCGCCCAGGGCGATGTCGCGGGCGGCGCGGGCCAGGCGCTTGAGCGGGCGGCTCTGCCAGTGCACCAGCAGGCCGGTGAACAGCAGCAGCAGGAGGCTGGTGAAGACGATGGAGATGACCTGCTGCGGTGGCAGGCCCTCGGGCTCCAGGGTGACATAGGGCGCCGGCATCAGGCTGGCGATGTACAGCCACTCGCTTTGGCCGATGCGGATCTGCGTGACCAGCACCGGCGGGTTCACCGGCTCCAGGGTCAGCGCGTAGTGCGCCCAGGAGCGCGGCAGTTCCTCCAGCTTCAGTTCGCCGTTGAACAGCCGCAGGTCGTCCGGGCTGACGAATTCGACCTGCAGCTCGACGTCCTTGCCCAGCTTCTGGTGCAGCACGTCCTGCACGATGTCGATCACCGCCTGCTTGTTGGTGGTGTCCGGCAGCGCGCGCAGGTTCAGCGGGCGTTCGTTGAGCGAGACGAAGAAGCGCGTGCCGCCCATGCTGCGCAGCTGGTCGAGCACCAGCGGGCGGTAGCCGATGGGCAACGAGCGGAAGTAGCTGACGCTGGCCGCCATGGAGTAGGCCAGGCTGCGCGAACTGGTGAGCAGGCCATCGCGCTGGCTGGTGCGCAGGTGGGAAATCCAGAACAGGCTCGACAGCCCCTGGGCGATCAGCACCGCCAGCAGGGTGAGCAGCAGCATGCGGCCGAGCAGCGAGCGCGGCACCAGGGCCCGGCGGCGGCGTTCACTCATGGCCGGCGAGGTGTGGGCGAACCTGGGCGGCCAGCAGGTAACCGCTGCCGCGCACGGTCTGGATCAGCCGCGCCGGTTTCTCGGTGTCGCGCAGGCGCTGGCGCAGGCGCGACACGGCCATGTCGACGATACGCTCCAGCGGCATCACCTCGCGGCCTCGGGTGGCGCTGGCGATGGTGTCGCGATCGAGTATCTGCCGGGGATTGTCGAGGAACAGCTTGAGCAGGGCAAAGTCGGCGCCGCTGAGGAAATGTTCCTCGCCGTCCTCGTGGAACAGTCGGTGGCTGATGGTATCCAGCCGCCAGTCGTCGAAGGCGATGACTTCGCCACCGCGGACCTGGGTGAACTGCGCGCGGCGCAACAAGGCCTTGATCCGCGCCAGCAGTTCACGGGGGCTGAAGGGTTTGCCGAGGTAATCGTCGGCGCCCAGCTCCAGGCCTACCACGCGGTCGGCCTCATCGGAACTGGCGGTGAGCATGATCACCGGCATGCAGGCATGGCGCTGGTGCGAGCGAATCCAGCGACACAGGCTGAAGCCATCCTCGTCGGGCAGCATCACATCGAGGATCGCCAGGGCGGCGTCCTCGTCGCACAGCGCGCGGCGGAAGCTCTCACCATCGGCCACGCTGCGCACCTGGAAGCCGGCGCGACTGAGGTAGGTTTCCAGCAGCTCGCGGATTTCCTGGTCATCGTCCACCAGCAGGATGGATCGGGCAGGCTGGTTCACTTCGGGCGTCCTTTGTTTTTGTTGTTTTCAGGGGTGAAACGCTAAGTCAGCCTTCGTTGCGTAGCGCCTGTTCCAAGGCGACGCCGGCGCCGAACAGGCCCGGATGATCCGCCGTCATGACCCACACCGGCACCGGATCGAGGTACGGCCCGCTGGTCTTGCCACGGGTACGGAACGCCTCGGCGAAGCCGCTGCGCTGGAAGCGTTCAAGGAAGCGCGGGACGATGCCGCCGGTGATGTACACGCCACCCAGCGCGCCGACCGTCATCACGGCATTGCCGGCGACCCGCGCCAGCCAGATGAAGAAGTGCTCCAGCACCGAGTCGGCGTAGGCATCGCCGGCCATGGCGCGCTCGCCGATCTCGGCGGCGGTGGCGCATTTCGGCTCCACGCCATCGAGCTGGCAGCTCATGCGGTAGAGGTTTTCCAGGCCGCTCCCGGAGAGCACACGCTCCGCCGAGACGTGGCCGTACTTCTCGCGCAGCAGTTGCCAGAGAGCGAAATCGCGCTCGGAGGTTACCGGCAGGTCGACGTGGCCGCCTTCGCAGGGCAGCACGTCCCAGCCGCCACCCGGCAACGGCATCAGGCTACCGACGCCCAGGCCCGTTCCCGGACCGATGATCAGCTTGGCGCGGCCTTCCAGCGCCTTGCCGGGGCGCACCTGCACCAGGTGCTCTTCCGACAGCCGCGACGCAGCCCAGGCCATGGTGCTGAAGTCGTTCACCAGCAGCAGGTGGCTCAGGCCCAGGTCAGCGCGGAAAGCGTCGCGCTTGATCACCCAGTGGTTGTTGGTGAACTTGAAATCGCCGGCGCCGACCGGCCCGGCACAGGCCAGGCAGACATTCTCGACGGCAGACAACGGCTGGCCTGCGCGCTGCAGGTAGTCGCGCACGGCGTCTTCCGGACGCGGGTAATCGGCGCACGCCAGGACCTGGATGGACTCGAGGACTTCACCGCGCCACAGGGCGAAGCGGGCGTTGGTGCCGCCGATGTCGCCGACCAGGGCGAAACCGTTGGAGGAGGACTGAGCATTGTTGGAGTTCATTGCGGGCTCGGGCCTGGAAGTGGGTTGGAAGGTGGCGGCGCGGGATCATGCCAGCATAGGACAGCGCCGGAAACGCCCCGTGCGACCGGCAGGCAGCCACGTCGCACGGGAGCGGGTCAGTTTGCGCCGTTGAGCTCGGCAGTGAAGCTGCAAGCCCCCTGCTCCGCCGGGCTGAAGGCATTGCGCATGAAGGCGAACAGTTCGCGGCCCATGCCAAGGTTATCAATGGCCGGGGTATCGACGAGCGGACGGGCTTCCCACTCCGCCGCATCCACCAGCACGCGCAGCTCGCCCGTGGTGCCGTCGACACGCACCACGTCGCCGTCACGCAGCCTGGCCAGCGGTCCGCCGTTGAGCGCCTCCGGGGACACGTGGATCGCCGCCGGTACCTTGCCGGAAGCACCGGACATGCGCCCGTCGGTGACCAGCGCCACCTTGAAGCCACGGTCCTGCAGTACGCCGAGGAATGGCGTGAGCTTGTGCAATTCCGGCATACCGTTGGCGCGCGGGCCCTGGAAGCGCACCACGGCGACCAGGTCACGCTCCAGTTCGCCGGCCTTGAAGGCGGCGGCCAGGCTCGACTGGTCGTGGAAGATGCGCACCGGGGCTTCGACGATCTGGTGTTCCGGCGCCACGGCGGACACCTTCATCACGCCGCGACCGAGGTTGCCTTCCATCAGGCGCAGGCCGCCTTCGGGAGAGAACGGCTTGTCGATGGGGCGCAGGATGTTCTCGTCCAGGCTCGCCGCCGGGCCTTCGCGCCAGACCAGCTTGCCACCATCGAGGAAAGGCTCCTGGATATAACGACGCAGCCCTTTGCCGACCACCGTCTGCACGTCTTCATGCAGCAGGCCGCCGTCAAGCAGCTGGCGGATCAGGAAGGACATGCCGCCCGCCGCCTGGAAGTGGTTGATGTCGGCCTGCCCGTTGGGATAGATGCGCGCCAGGGTCGGCACGACTTCGGAAAGGTCCGCCATGTCCTGCCAGGTCAGCTGGATGCCGGCGGCCTGGGCGATGGCCAGCAGGTGCAGGGTGTGGTTGGTCGAACCACCGGTGGCCAGCAGCGCCACCACCGAATTGACCATGGCCTTCTCGTCGATGATCTCCGCCATGGGCACGAACTGGCCGTTCTCCGGCGTCAGGCGCGCGGCCTGGCGTGCGGCTTCGCGGGTCAGCTCGTCGCGCAGCGGGGTGTTCGGGTTGACGAAGGACGCGCCCGGCAGGTGCAGGCCCATCACTTCCACCAGCAACTGGTTGGTGTTGGCGGTGCCATAGAAGGTGCAGGTGCCCGGCGCGTGGTAGGAGGCCATCTCCGAGGCCAGCAGCTCCTCGCGGGTCGCCTTGCCCTCGGCGAACAGCTGGCGTACCGCGGCCTTCTCCTTGTTGGAGATGCCGGTGGGCATCGGGCCGGCGGGCACGAACACCACCGGCAGGTGGCCGAAACGCAGCGAGCCGATCAGCAGGCCGGGGACGATCTTGTCACACACGCCCAGGCACAGCGCCGCATCGAACATGTTGTGAGACAGCGCAATGGCCGTGCCCATGGCGATCACGTCCCGACTCGCCAGGGACAGCTCCATCCCCGGCTCGCCCTGGGTCACGCCGTCACACATGGCCGGCACGCCACCGGCGAACTGTCCGACCGAGCCGATCTGCCGCAGGGCGTCCTTGATCAGTTCCGGGAAGCGCTCCAGCGGCTGGTGCGCGGAGAGCATGTCGTTGTAGGCGGAAACGATGGCGACGTTGGCCTGATTCATCAGCCGCAGCGCCTGTTTGTCGGAATCACCACAGGCCGCGACGCCGTGGGCGAGATTGCCGCAGGGCAGCGTGCCGCGGTGCGGGCCCTTGGTGGCGGCTGCCTTGACCAGGTCGAGGTAGCGCTGTCGCGTGGCCGCGCTGCGGGCCTGGATACGCTGGGTGACTTCAAGCACACGGGCGTGCATGGCAGCATTCTCCTACAGACTAACAGTTGTTGTTTTTACAACATAATCATCGATTACTAGGCGTTTACTTTTCTTCGATGGCGAAATTTAATGATTTTTACCACAACAAGAGAAAAGAGACGATATCCATGACGATACGCCTGGCAATCAACGGTTTTGGCCGCATCGGTCGGAACGTACTCCGCGCGCTCTACACGGGCCCCTACCGCCAGCATCTTCACGTGGTGGCGATCAACGACCTGGGCGACGCCGCGATCAACGCCCACCTGTTCCAGTACGATAGCGTCCATGGTCGATTCCCCGGCCGTGTCGAACACGACGCCGAAAGCCTCAGGGTAGAGGGCGACCGCATCGCCGTCACGGCCATCCGCAACCCGGCCGACTTGCCGTGGAAAGCCCTGGGCGTGGATATCGTGCTGGAGTGCACCGGTTTCTTCACCTCCCGCGACAAGGCCGCCGCGCACCTGCAGGCCGGCGCGCGACAGGTGCTCATCTCCGCGCCCGGGCAGGACGTCGACGCCACGGTGGTATTCGGCGTCAACGACGGCATCCTGTGCGCGGAACAGCGCATCGTCTCCAACGCCTCCTGCACCACCAACTGCCTGGCGCCGGTGGCCCAGGTGCTGCACCGCGCGCTGGGCATCGAGCACGGGCTGATGACTACTATCCACGCCTACACCAACGATCAGAACCTCTCCGATGTCTACCACAGCGACCCGTACCGGGCGCGCTCGGCCACCCAGTCGATGATCCCGACCAGGACCGGCGCCGCCGAGGCGGTGGGCCTGGTATTGCCGGAGCTGGCGGGCAAGCTGACGGGCCTGGCGGTGCGGGTGCCGGTGATCAACGTATCGCTGGTGGACCTCACGGTGCAGGTCGCCCGCGATACCAGCGCCCAGGAGGTCAACGCGCTGCTGGAGCGCGCCAGCGAGGGTTCGGCGGTCCTCGGCTTCAACCGCCAGCCGCTGGTCTCGGTGGACTTCAACCATGACCCGCGCTCGGCCATCGTCGACGCCAGCCACACGCGGGTGAACGGCCGGCTGGTGAAGGTGATGGCCTGGTATGACAACGAGTGGGGGTTCTCCAATCGCATGCTGGATACGGCGCGGGCGATGGTTCTGGCGCGGGGGTGAGGGCTGCGTCCACGTTCTGCCCTATAGAAAGCCAGCGCCGGGACTGCTGCATTTCCCTTTACCCCCCTCTCCCCAGCCCTCTCCCCAGCCCTCTCCCTGAAGGGAGAGGGGGCCATCTGAGTGGGGTCTGGAAACTGAGTCAGCCGGAAACGTCGTTTGCGCAGTGGGCGATGAAGCGACCGCGCTCGCCGAACAGTCCCCTCTCCCTTCAGGGAGAGGGTTAGGGAGAGGGCATACCACGGCGCGGCGCCCCAGGAAATGCCATTCAGCGATACAGCCTTTTCCCCTGCGCCTCCAGCACCAGCAGGCGCATGTCCGCCTCGGCCAGGATCGCCTCCTGGCCCAGGTGGTCGACGCGCTTCCACGCCTTGATTTCCTCGCGACTGCGGCCGCAGCCCAGGCAGATGCCCTCGTCGAACTCGCAGATCTTGATGCACGGACTCTTCACGGACTTCCTCTCGACTCGGTGGGTGAACGTCAGTGGACCTGCACAATGGACACCCGCGCGGCGCCAAGGTCCAACTCGATTTCCCCATCGCCGCCATCGACCCGGCCAATCGACGCGCTAGAATCCGCCGTCCACGCCGTCCACGCCGTCCGGCCTCGCTCATGCTCGCCCTCAAGCTCACCCTGGTTCCGCTGTTCCTGCTGCTGGTGTCCCTCTCCGGACGCTGGTGGGGACCGACTGTCGCCGGCTGCCTCGCCGCCCTGCCCGCCATCGCCGGCCCCATCCTCTACCTGATCACCGTGGAGCACGGCCGCGATTTCGGCGCCCAGGCCGCACTGCTGGCACTGGCAGCGATCTTCGCCTCGGAAGCGTTCAACCTCGCCTATGCCTGGCTGTGCCGGCGCCACGCCTGGCCGCTGGCGCTGAGCGGCGCGATGCTTACCTGGCTACTGGCAGCCTGGGGCCTGACGCAGCTCCCCGCTCAGCCTTTTTCAAGGGCAGCTGTCTGGGCGCTGATCGCCGCTGCACTGGGCGCGCTGACCAGCCAGTTGTTCATGCCCCGCGCCGAGCTGCCCGGCACGGTCGCTGCCTTGGGCCGCTTCGAACTGAGCCTGCGCATGCTCGCCGGTGCGCTGCTCACCCTGGCCGTCACCGCCCTCGCCGGCCGGGCCGGGCCGAGCTGGAGCGGCCTGCTGGCGGTGTTCCCGCTGCTCTCCATCGTGCTCTGCGTGTCGTCGCAGCGGCTGCACGGCGCGGGCTTCGTCATCGCCCTGCTGCGCGGCATGGTCACCGGGCGCCCGGCCTTCGCCGCGTTCTGCCTGTGGCTGGCGCTGCGCCTGCAGGACAACGACACCTTGCCCAGCTTCGCCGAGGCGGCGCTGCTGTCCGTAATGGTGCAAGGGGCGGTGCGCTGGCTGATCGGGCTCCGATCACGCAAGGCAGCCAAGGCCGCCTGAACGAAAAACGCCACGGCTGATCCAGCCGTGGCGTTTTCGTTTGCAGCAGCGCGTGTCGCTTAGAGCAGCGTGAAGCTCTGCTCCTTCACGTTGTCCGAATCCAGGCCGACGTAGACCTTGAACTCGCCCGGCTCCGAGGCGTAGCGCAGCTGGCTGTCGTAGAAGCGCAGGTCTTCCTCGCGGATCGGGAACTGCACCACCTTCGACTCACCCGGCTGCAGCAGGATCTTGCTGAAGCCCTTGAGCTCCTTGACCGGGCGGCTGATGGACGCGGCGACGTCGCGCAGGTAGAGCTGCACGGTGGTCTCGCCGGCGACCTTGCCGGTGTTCTTCACGGTTACGCTGGCGGTCAGCTGGTCACCCTTCTTCATCTTCGCGGCCGACATCTTCACGTCCGAGACGCTGAAGTCGGTGTAGCTCAGGCCGTAACCGAAGGGGTACAGCGGACCGTTCTGCGAATCGAAGTAGCGCGAGGTGTACTTGTTCGGGTGCTCGTGGTCGAACGGACGACCGGTGTTCAGGTGGTTGTAGTAGATCGGCACCTGGCCCACCGAACGCGGGAAGGTCATGGTCAGCTTGCCCGACGGGTTGTAGTCGCCGAACAGCACGTCGGCGATGGCGTTGCCGCCTTCGGTGCCGCTGAACCAGGTTTCCAGCACGGCGTCGGCGTTGGCGCTTTCCCAGCGCAGGTCCATCGGACGGCCGTTCATCAGCACCAGCACCAGCGGCTTGCCGGTAGCCTTGAGGGCCTTGAGCAGCTCGATCTGGCTCTGCGCGATGTGCAGGTTGGTCTTGCTCGACGCCTCGTGGGCCATGCCCTGGGATTCGCCGACCACGGCCACCACCACGTCAGCCATCTTCGCCTTCTCGACCGCTTCGTCGATCATGGCCTTCGGGCTGCGCGAGTCGACCTTCACGTCGTCGCTGTACTCGTTGAGGTATTTGACGATCTCCGGATCGTCGGTGACGTTGGCGCCCTTGGCGTAGAGCAGCGCAGCGTGGCCGCGGGTGGCGGCGCCCATGCCCTCGAGCACGGTCACGGCCTGGAAGGCCTTGCCGGCGGCGGACCAGCTGCCCATCACGTCGCGCTTGCTGTCGGCCAGCGGGCCGATCAGGGCGATCACGCCGTCACGCTTGAGCGGCAGCACGCCGCCCTGGTTCTTCAGCAGGACCATGCCCTTGCGTGCGATCTCGCGGGCGTCGGCGCGGTGCAGGCGCTCCTCGGCGTCGGTATCGACCGGGTCCTTGCCCTGCAGGTAGCGGTACGGGTCCTGGAACAGGCCCATGTCCCATTTGGCGGCGAGCACGTCACGGCAGGCGCGATCGATCTCGTCCTGGCTGATCAGCCCGGCCTTGAGCAGCTCGGGCATGTGCTTGCCGTAGAGGTCGTCGTTCATGTTCATCTCGACGCCGGCGTTGATCGCCGCCTGGGTGGCGTCGCGCTCGGTGGCGGCCACGCCGTGCTTGATCAGTTCCAGCACCGCACCGTGGTCGCTCAGGGTCAGGCCCTTGTAGCCCCACTGGCCGCGCAGCAGGTCCTGCAGCAGCCACTTGTTGGCGGTGGCCGGCACGCCGTTGATGCTGTTCAGCGAGACCATCACCGCGCCGGCACCGGCATCGATGGCGGCGCGGTACGGCGGCAGGTAGTCCTGGAACATGCGCTGCGGGCTCATGTCCACGGTGTTGTAGTCGCGGCCGCCTTCGCCGGCACCGTACAGGGCGAAGTGCTTGACCCCGGCCGTGATGGTGTCCGGCTGGTTCAGGCCCTTGCCCTGGTAGCCCTTGACCACCGCGGCGGCAACCTTGCTGGTCAACCAGGCGTCTTCGCCGAAGCCTTCGGAGACACGGCCCCAGCGCGGATCGCGGGCGATGTCGACGGTGGGCGAATAGGTCAGGTTGAGACCGTCGGCGCTGGCCTCGATGGCCGAGACGCGGGCGCTGCGCTCGATGGCGGCCAGGTCCCAGCTCGCCGCCAGGCCCAGGCCGATGGGGAATACGGTGCGATGACCGTGGACCACGTCATAGGCGAAGAACAGCGGGATCTTCAGGCGGCTCTTCATGGCCGCATCCTGCAGGTCGCGGATGCCCGGACGGACCACGGTGTTGAACACCGCCCCAGTAGTGCCCTCGGCGATTTCCTTCAGCAGTACCGGCTTGGGATGGTCCGGCCCGACGCTGACCAGGCGCAACTGGCCGATCTTCTCTTCCAGCGTCATGCGCTGCATCAGGCTGTCGAGGAAGGCTTCCTTGGACTGGCCGGCCAACGGCACGGCGGGCGCGTCAGCAGGCGCCTGGGCGGCGGAAAGCGAAGCGCTGCTCAGGCCCAGCAGAAGGCCGAGCCAGCAGATACGGCTGATTGGAGTTCTTTTCATATGGGTACTCAGCAGCCTGCGCGAGGCGCCAGGCCACTGTGGAATGTTGTCGAGAGACGTCGTCAGGGCGGTTGATCGGGCGGCATCCCCGGGTGTTGCCGCCGGCGCCTTGCGAACGCGGCACATAAGGTCGTCGCGCCGACGGCGGAAGTCAATCACCGAACGGCTGGAAAGCTTCGGTCAGATGCGCCAAAGGCTGGGCTCAATGGTCGCGATTGCGCGCGTTGAACGCCATTTCCTCGAGCATCGCTTCGCGCAGGGCGCGCTCTTCGTCCCACTCGTCTTCCTCGGGAGCGGACGGTACAGGGACCGGCGGTGGTGCGGCCGCTTCGGGCTCGCCTTGCGTTTCAGGCCGGGCGGACACGTCGGCCTCGCCCTGCAACTCGACCTCCGGCAGCGCATGCACGCCGCTGAAGTCGGCATCCACGCCGGTGTCTTCGTCGTCGCTCGGCGGGCGGTCGATCAGGTCGTCGAAGTCGGTCTTCAGGCCCTGCTCCATCTCGTCCAGCTCAGCGAGCAGGCTGCGGAAGCTGGTCTCTTCCTTCGGTTCCTCCGGCGGCGCGGGCTCCGGCTCCTCGCCGGCATCGCGCACGGCCTGGTCGGCCAGGGCCTGCAGCGACGGCGGCACATAGTCCTCGTCGTACTCCTCGGGGCTCGGCAGGCTGGCCACCGGCGCCATGTCCTCGAGGATCGGCTGCGGCTCGGGCTCCATCAGCTTCAGCTCGGCCAGCGGCGGCAGGTCTTCCAGGCTCTTGAGGTTGAAGTAGTCGAGGAAGGTACGCGTCGTGGCGAGCATCGCCGGGCGGCCGGGGACTTCGCGGTAGCCGACGATGCGGATCCACTCGCGCTCCATCAGCGTCTTGACGATCTGAGTGTTCACCGCGACGCCGCGGATCTCCTCGATCTCGCCGCGGGTGATCGGCTGGCGATAGGCGATCAGCGCCAGGGTCTCCAGCAGCGCGCGGGAATAGCGCTGCGGGCGCTCCTCCCAGAGCCGGCCGACCCAGGAGGCGAACTTCTCGCGCACCTGCAGGCGATAGCCGGTGGCGACTTCCTTCAGCTCGAAGGCCCGCCCGGAACAGGACAGGCTCAGCACCGCCAGGGCATCACGGAACTGCTGCGGCTCGGGGCGCTCGGCCTCCTCGAACAGCTCGCCGAGGCGATCCAGCGACATGGGCTTGCCGGCAGCCAGGAGGATGCCTTCGAGCAGGGTCGCCAGTTCTTGCGGGTCGGAGAGATTCATCGGGAGCTCGGGTCGGGGTTGAAGGTTTCGCCGTTCAGGCGGGAAAGCTACTCAAAGCGTGGCGCCAGGGCAACGCTGGCGGATCAGAGCGGCTCGTCTTCCGCCCCGCCGCCCAGCGCCTGGTCGAGCGCTGCCTCGCCTTCCGGGCCGTCGAAATGGCCGTCCTCGAAGGACAGCTCGGCCGGCGGTTCCTCGCGCGGCTCGAAGACGTCTTCGTCGCCCTCTTCCAGCGCGTCTTCCGACGTTTCCCCGAAGCGTGCGGCGCCCTCCTGCACTTCCGTGCGGGCGCGGACATGAATGGGCGCGAAGGCTTCGTTCTGCACCAGTTCCACCAACTGTTCCTTGACCAGCTCCAGCACCGCCATGAAGGTCACCACCACGCCGAGCTTGCCCTCCTCGACGCGGAACAGGCTGATGAAGGGCACGAAACCCTCACCTTTCAGGCGTTCGAGGATCTCGGTCATGCGCTCGCGGGTGGAGAGCATCTCGCGGGTGACCTGGTGGCTTTCAAACAGGTCGGCGCGGCGCAGCACCTCGGCCATGCACAGCATCAGTTCCTGCATGTCCACTTCCGGCAGCAACCGGCGCGCCCGCGCATCCGGCGCGGCGACGGTGGGCACCACGTAGTCGCGACCCAGGCGCGGCAGCTCGTCGAGGTCCTCGGCAGCCTTCTTGAAGCGCTCGTACTCCTGCAGGCGGCGGATCAGCTCGGCGCGCGGGTCTTCCTCTTCTTCCTCGGCCTCGGCCGAGCGCGGCAGCAGCATGCGCGACTTGATCTCGGCGAGCATGGCGGCCATCACCAGGTACTCGGCAGCCAGTTCCAGGCGCACCGACTTCATCAGTTCGACGTAGCCCATGTACTGGCGGGTGATCTCTGCCACGGGGATGTCGAGGATGTTGATGTTCTGTTTGCGGATCAGGTAGAGCAGCAGGTCGAGCGGGCCCTCGAAGGCTTCGAGGAAGACTTCCAGGGCGTCCGGCGGGATGTACAGGTCCTGCGGCATCTCCGTCAGGGCCTCGCCGTAGACGAGCGCCAGCTGCACCGGCACCTGGTATTCAGGGGCGGCGGAAGGGGCTTCCGGCTCGGTCAGGTCACTCATCGGCCACTCGTCAGGCGCTGGGATTCGAAGGCGGCATTATCCCTGCTTTTGCCGGTGGCGCGAGGGGCTTTTGGCTCAAGGGATGGGCGGTGTCACATCATTGGCAGGCCGTGCTCTAACAGAAAGCATCGCGGCGGAATCGGTTCGGTTCGGCAGCCCCCCATGTGCGGTGCTCCTTGCAGGAGCGCGCCAGGTGCACGATCGCGGGCATGGCCCGCTCCTGCACCATCAGTTGATCCGCACACCCGTCAGCGGTACGACAGCCCCATGGCATGCCGCACTTCCACCAGCGTCTCGCGCGCGGCCTCGCGGGCGCGCTCGGCGCCTTCGGCGAGGATGCTGCGCACCAGCTCGGGGTTGTCCTCGTAATCCAGCGCGCGCTCCTGGATCGGCGCCAGCTCGTGGAGGATCGACTCGATCAGCGGCCGCTTGCAGTCCAGGCAGCCGATCCCGGCACTGCGGCAGCCTTCCTGCACCCACTGGCGGCAGCCGTCGTCGGAGTAGATCAGGTGCCACTGCCACACCGGGCAACGTTCCGGGTCGCCGGGATCGCGGCGGTGCACGCGCGCGGGATCGGTGGGCATGCGCGCGATCTTTTCCTCGATGTCCGCCGGGCTGTCACGCAAGGCAATGGTGTTGTGGTGCGACTTGGACATCTTCTGCCCGTCCAGCCCCGGCATCTTCGGTGCGTGGCTGGTCAGGGTCTGCGGCTCGGGCAGCAACACGCGGCTGCTGCCCTCGAGGTAGCCGAACAGTCGGTCACGGTCGCCCAGGGTCAGGCTCTGCTGCTCCATGAGCAGCGCGCGGGCGGTTTCCAGCGCCTCGGCGTCACCCTGCTCCTGCCAGGCGCGGCGCAGGCTGCTGTAGAGCTTGCCGGTCTTCTTGCCCAGGCGGGCGATGGCGGTCTGGGCGCGGTCCTCGAAATCCACCTCGCCGCCGTAGAGGTGGTTGAAGCGGCGGGCGATCTCGCGAGTGAATTCGACGTGGGCGAACTGGTCCGACCCCACTGGCACCAGGCCTGCCCGGTAGATCAGGATGTCCGCGGCCTGCAGCAGCGGGTAGCCGAGAAAGCCAAAGGTGGAGAGGTCCTTGTGGACCAGTTTTTCCTGCAGCTCCTTGTAGGTCGGCACGCGCTCCAGCCAGGACAGCGGGCAGATCATCGACAGCAGCAGGTTCAGCTCGGCGTGCTCGGGCACCTGAGACTGGATGAACATCGTCGCGGCGCTGGGGCTGACGCCCACCGCCAGCCAGTCGATGGCCATGTCGCGCACGTGCTGGCGGATGCTGGCGGTCTCGTCGTACTCGGTGGTCAGCGCATGCCAGTCGACGATGGAGAAGTAACATTCGTACTCGTGCTGCAGTTTCACCCAGCTCTGCAGCACGCCGTGGTAATGCCCCAGGTGCAGGCGCCCGGTGGGGCGCATGCCGGATAGGACACGGCGCAGGGATTCGACGCTGGTCAAGCGATCAACCTCGCGGATTCAGCGATGGGACGAGGGAGTATAGCCAGCACGCCGGGCGTGTTCAGGCGTTGACCATGAAGGGTTCCGGGTCGCCGCAGCCGACGCGCACCACGACCGGATCTTCGTCGGTCAGGGCGATCACGGTGGAGGCCTCTCCGCCGCCGAAACCGCCGTCGATGATCAGGTCGACCAGGTGCTCCAGCGAATCACGCATCTCGTACGGATCGTTCAACGGCTCGCTCTCGCCGGGCAGGATCAGGCTGACACTCATCAGCGGCTCGCCCAGCTCCTCCAGCAGCGCCAGGGCGATCGGGCAGGCCGGCACGCGCAGGCCGATGGTGCGACGCTTGGGGTGCAGCAGCATGCGCGGCACTTCGCGGGTAGCGTTGAGGATGAAGGTGTACGGGCCGGGCGTGTGCGCCTTGAGCAGGCGGAACAGGCCGGTGTCGACCTTGGCGTAGAGCCCGAGCTCGGACAGGTCGCGGCAGACCAGGGTGAAGTTGTGCTTGTCGTCCAGCCGGCGGATGTGGCGGATGCGCTCCACCGCGGACTTCTCGCCGATGCGGCAGCCCAACGCGTAGGAGGAATCGGTGGGATAGGCGATCACCCCACCCTGCCGGACGATCTCCACCGCCTGCTTGATCAGGCGCGGCTGGGGATTTTCCGGATGGATCTGAAAGAACTGGCTCATGGAGTCTCCTTGATCCCGATGGCGTTCTCGGCGCTGGCAAAGCGCGGCCAGAGCGGCGGAAGGTCGTCCGGCACGCTCCGGTAAAGGCCCAGCTCCGACCAGTCGCTGGGGCCGTGGAAGTCGCTGCCGGCGGTGACCATAAGGCCGAACTCGCGGGCGAGAATGCTCAGCACGCCGACCTGTTCGGCCGGCTGCGGGCCGTTCACGACTTCGAGAGCATGACCGCCGGCGGCGATGAAGTCGGCCACCAGCTTGCGCCGCTTGGTTCGCGTGAAGTCGTACTGGTAGGGATGCGCCAGGCTGATCCAGGCACCCGCCTCGCGCAGCGTGCCGACGGCATCGGCGAGGCTCGGCCAGTGCTGCTTGACGTCACCCAGCTTGCCGGCGCCCAGCCACTTGCGGAAGGCTTCGGCGCGGTCCTTGACGTGACCCTGGCGCAGCAGGAATTCGGCGAAGTGCGGACGTGCCGGGGCGTTCTCGCTGTCACCCAGCTCGGCCTGGATCGCCCGTGCGCCCTCGAAGGCGCCAGGCATGCCCTTGGCTTCCAGGCGCCGGCCGATCTCGTCGGCGCGGGTCCAGCGGGCGCGATGCAGGTCATCCAGCGCCTTCACCAGCGGCTCGGCGGTCACGTCAAAGCCGTAGCCGAGCACGTGAATGGTCGCCCCGCCCCAGGTGCAGGACACCTCGACACCATCCACCAGCTCCAGCCCCAGCGCCTGGGCGGCGCGACGCGCCTCGGGCAGGCCGTCGAGGGTGTCGTGGTCGGTCAGCGCCAGCACGCGCACGCCGCGCCCATGGGCACGCTCGACCAGGGCCGTCGGGCTGAGCTGTCCGTCGGACGCGGTGCTGTGGCAGTGCAGGTCGACTCGCATGGGGCTTCCAGGAAATGCAGGGGATGGCGTTGTGTCGGAATGGATTTCTGTCGGGATAGCTTTCTGTATAGACGCTTCTGTGCCAACGCTCCCGCAGCAACGCATTGAAACCATGATCTGACGCAGCGTTGGGCGGATGACCCTTTCAGTTCATCCGCAGGTTGGTATTATGCCGGCTCTACTGGGCTCTGGCTGCCGTAATGAAGCAATTCATCGATTTCATTCCCCTGATTCTCTTCTTCATCGTCTACAAGCTCGACCCGCGCAACGTCGAACTCGCCGGCCAGAACGTCTCGATCGGCGGAATCTACAGCGCCACGGCCGTGCTGATCGCCGCGTCCGTGGTGGTCTACGGCGCCCTGCTGATCAAGCAGCGCAAGCTGGACAAGGGCCAGTGGGTGACGCTTGCCGCCTGCCTGGTATTCGGCGGCATGACCCTCGCTTTCCACAGCGAGACCTTCCTCAAGTGGAAGGCCCCGGTGGTGAACTGGCTCTTCGCCCTGGCGTTCGCCGGCAGCCACTTCATCGGCGGCCAGCCGCTGATCCAGCGCATCATGGGCCATGCGGTGCACCTGACCGACTCCCTCTGGGCGAAGCTGAACATCGCCTGGGTGCTGTTCTTCCTGATCTGCGGTTGCGTCCAACTGTTCGTCGCCTTCACCTTCCAGGACTACTGGGTGGACTTCAAGGTGTTCGGCAGCCTGGGCATGACCCTGCTGTTCCTGATCGGCCAGGGCGTGTTCCTGGCCCGCCACATGCACGATGAACCCACCGGCGAAAAACCCAAGGACTGACATGCTCTACGCGATCATTGCCCGTGATATCACCGCTTCCCAAGAACGCCGCCTGGCCGCCCGTCCCGCGCACATCGCTCGCCTGGAGCAACTGAAGGAAGAAGGCCGCCTGGTGCTGGCCGGCCCGCATCCGGCCATCGACAGCAACGACCCGGGCGCCGCCGGCTTCACCGGCAGCCTGATCGTCGCCGAGTTCGACTCTTTGGCCGCCGCCCAAGCCTGGGCCGACGCCGACCCGTACCGCGCCGCCGGCGTCTACGCTGACGTCGTGGTCAAGCCGTTCAAGAAAGTCCTGCCGTAACAGCGCGCGAGCTGTTGCACCCCGGGGCACGGAGCGCCGCGGGGCATCGCAGCCGGACAGCGCCGGGATGGCCATGGACGGCGGCACATCATCGAACAAGGAGTCCCGATGCGCCGTTTGCCCCTGCTCGCCTGCCTCGCCCTGCCGCTGCCCGCCCTCGCCGAAGAGCCCGTCACGGAGCAACCGGCGCAATCCGCTGTCCAAGCACCAACGCAAGCGCCGGCCGCCCACGCCGAACTGGAACAGCGCCTGGCCGACAGCGAACGGCAACGTGCCGAGCTGGCTGCGCAGCTTGCCAACCCGGATAACAGCCAGGATGAAGCGCGCATCGCCCGCCTCACCCAGGAGAATCAGCGCCTGAAGCTGCAACTGCGCGAGGCCCAGGCCAACCAGCCGCCGCGCCTGCTCAGCGAGCAGCAGACCTGGTACGCAACCGGTGCCGGCACCGCCCTGCTGGCGTTCGTCCTGGGCATGCTGAGCCGTGGTCGACGCCGCTCCCGACGCGAATGGATCAACTGAAAGAAGCCTCTTCATGAGTGAACTGCTGCTGATCGACGACGATGTCGAACTCTGCGAACTGCTGACCACCTGGTTGACCCAGGAAGGCTTCAGCATCCGCGCCGCCCACGACGGTGCGCAGGCCCGCGCGGCCCTGGGCAGCCGCGCGCCGGACGCCGTCGTGCTCGATGTCATGCTGCCCGACGGCAGCGGCCTGGAGCTGCTCAAGTCGCTGCGCAGCGACCACCCCGACCTGCCCGTGCTGATGCTGTCCGCCCGCGGCGAGCCACTGGACCGCATCCTCGGCCTGGAACTGGGCGCCGACGACTACCTGGCCAAGCCCTGCGATCCCCGCGAGCTGACCGCCCGCCTGCGCGCCGTGCTGCGTCGCAGCCATCCGACGCAACCTGCCGCGCAGCTGGAACTGGGCGACCTGGCGCTGAACCTGTCGCGCGGCGTGGCCAGCATTGGTGCCGAGGAGATCAGCCTGACGCTCTCCGAGAGCCGCATCCTCGAAGCCCTGCTGCGCCAGCCCGGCGAGCCGCTGGACAAGCAGGCCCTGGCGCAGCTCGCGCTGGGCCGCAAGCTGACCCTGTACGACCGCAGCCTGGACATGCACGTCAGCAACCTGCGCAAGAAGCTTGGCGGCCACCCCGACGGTCGCCCGCGCATCCTCGCCCTGCGCGGGCGCGGCTACTTCTACGCCCCCTGACCGATGCGCGCTTTCCGGCCCGGGCCGCTCTGGCCCGGGCTTTGGTAAAGATGCCAGCAGGGCTTCACGCAATCTTTACCGAAGCTTTACGTGGGACTGACCGCCCTTGACCTTGCGGTCCCTAGACTGGGCTCATCCGGTAACGACCGGCCCCAGAAAGGAGAAACACCATGCGCAAGACCCTGACCGCCCTGCTGATCGCCGCTGCCCTGCCGACCGTCGCGCTGGCGGCCACTCCCGCGCCGACCGACGCTCCGCCGCCCGCCCCGTTCATGAAAGACCATGGCCCGGGCATGCACGGCCAGCGTGGCGAACACGGCGGCCTGTTCCGCGAACTGAACCTGACCCAGGACCAGCGCCAGCAAGTCGGCAAGCTGATGGGCGATTCGATGAAGGATCGCCGCGCGATCACCGAGAAGTATTGGAACAAGCTGCCCGAAGCCGATCGCAAGGCCATGCAGGAAGAGCTGAAGGCCAATCGCGAGAAGTCCGAGGCCAGCATCCGCGGCATCCTCACTCCCGAGCAACAGAAGAAGTTCGACGAGCTGAAGAAGCAACGTGAACAGCGCAAGGCCGAGTGGGCGGAGTTCCAGACCTGGAAAGCCCAGAAAGACGGCGCCAAGACCAACTGATCACTCCAGCACGTGCAGGCGCCGGGTTATCCCGGCGTCTTGCCGTGGGGCCCTGACAACGGATAGACCATGCGGCTGAACAGGAAGACCATGCGTTCACTCTTCTGGCGGATCCTCGCTGCCTTCTGGCTTGCCCTGTTGCTGGTGGCCGGACTGTCGATCCTGCTGGGCCGCGCCCTGAACCAGGACACCTGGGTCATCGCCCGCTATCCCGGGCTGCACGACATCGCCAAGCAATGGACCCTGCTCTACGAGACGCAAGGCCCCGCCGCTGCGCAACAACTGCTGGAAAGCCGCCGGCAGCAATACGAGCTCTCGGTCCAGGTGCTCGACGAGACCGGCCAGCGCCTGGTCAACGGCACCTACCTGCCCCGCCCGCCGCGCCC
Organism: Pseudomonas sp. BB438; assembly: GCF_057180225.1. Lineage (NCBI taxonomy): Bacteria > Pseudomonadati > Pseudomonadota > Gammaproteobacteria > Pseudomonadales > Pseudomonadaceae > Pseudomonas > Pseudomonas sp. BB438. The sequence goes on along the minus strand of NZ_CM170001.1, from coordinate 2,026,099 downwards.
CCGCGACAACAACTTCGACCGCAACGACATGCCGCGCTTCCCCTGGCGCCAGTTGAGCCAGGAATACACCAGCAGCCGAACCGACCAGACCTACCTGTTCATCTACCGCATTCCGCACCCGACACTGCAGGCCTGGCATCGCAGCAGCCTGCTCTGGCCGCTGAGCGCGCTGGGTATCGCCCTGGTGGTGCTGACCGTCTTCAGCCTGCTGCTGACGCTGTCGATCACCCGTCCGCTGAACCGCCTGCGCCGCGCCGTGCACGATCTCGGCCAGACCAGTTATCAACAGGACAGCCTGGCCCGCCTCGCCCGCCGTGGCGACGAACTGGGCGTGCTGGCCCGCGACTTCAACCGCATGGGCGCCCGCCTGCAAGGACTGATCGGCAGCCAGCGCCAACTCCTGCGTGACGTGTCCCACGAACTGCGTTCACCGCTGGCCCGCCTGCGCATCGCCCTGGCCCTGGCCGAACGCGCCGGCCCCGAGCAGCGCGCCGCCATGTGGCCGCGCCTGGAGCAGGAGTGCGACCGTCTCGAAGCGCTGATCGGCGAAATCCTCGCCCTCGCCCGCCTGGATGCCGAGCCGGGCCCGACCAGCCGCATCGAACTGCTGCCGCTGTTCGAGCGCCTGCGCAACGACGCACAACTGCTTTACCCGGAACAGAACGTCCAGCTCGACATCGCTCCGCAACTGGCTATCGACGGCTGGCCGGACATGCTCGAACGCGCCCTCGACAACCTGCTGCGCAACGCCCTGCGGTTCAACCCGGCGGAACAGCCGCTGGACGTGCAGGCCAGGGTCGATGGCGAACGCCTGCACATCAGCATCCGCGACCACGGCCCCGGCGCCAGCGAGGAACACCTGGCGCAATTGGGCGAACCCTTCTTCCGCGCCCCCAACCAGAGCAGCCCCGGCCATGGCCTGGGCCTGGCCATCGCCCGGCGCGCCATCGAGCGCCACCATGGGCGGCTGCGCCTGAGCAATCATCCCGAGGGCGGCTTCCTGGCCCGCATCGACCTGCCGCTGCGCCGCCAGGTCGCCTGAACCGAGCGCACTATCGGAGAGCAACCATGAACCTTCCTGTCTTCGCTGCCCCGATCCCCGCCTTGCAACAGCCCCTGCCGCCGGCCGCCCTGTTGCGCAGCGAGCCTTACGATGATCCGCAGTACCTGGTGCTGGCAGTAGAACTGGCGCGTCTCGCCGAGCAATGGCGTGCACGCTGGCCCGGCTTGCGCCTGAGCCTGCCGCGGAGCGGCACCTGGCCGCTGGAAAGCTGGCCGGATGCGCTGGGGGAAGCCCTCGGTTCCCTGCTGGATGGGGCCCTGGCGCAGCAGCCGCACGCTGCGCTGGAGCTGTCGCTCAGCTCAGCCCACGGTGAATTGCGTCTGGATCTGCAGGGCTATGATCCGCAGGCGCGGGCCTGGCTACCGGAAGCCCTGCCCCCGGCGCGGCGCCTGACTGCCTGGCAGGGCGGGCACCTGCTCTGGCGGGCCCGCAACGGAGGCTGGAAGGTTCGCCTGGAACTGCCGCTCAGCCCCGCCAGGCGCTGACGAACTCGGCCGGGTCCAGCGGTGCCGGGCGGCGCAGCTCGCCGACCGGTGTACCAAGGTAGATGAAGCCGACAATGCGCTCGTTCTCGGTCAGGCCCAGGCCCTCGCGCACCAGCGGATCGAACGCCATGGCGCCGGTGCGCCACATCGCTCCCAATCCTTCCACATAAGCGGCCTGGACGATGCCATGGGCGGCGCACCCCGCCGCCAGCCACTGCTCGATCTCCGGCACCTTGGGGTGATCCTGCAGGCGCGCCACGGCCACCACCAGCAGCGGTGCGCGCAGCGGCATGGCGCGGGCCTTGTCCAGCGCCTCGGGCTTGCCGTTCGGCTCATTGGCCGCCACCGCGCGAGCGAACAACTCACCCAGCGCCTTGCGCGCCTCGCCTTCCACGGTGAGGAAACGCCACGGGCGCAGCTGCCCGTGGTCCGGTGCGCGCAGCGCCGCGCGGAACATGCGGTCCAGTTGCTCGGCGGACGGCGCCGGCTCGCTCAGGCGGGCGTGGGACACACGGTTGAGCAACGCGTCGAGAGCCTCCATGGGCTGCCTCCAGTCAATCTCGAAAGCCGCCATTGTAGACGCAACGGGTTCGCATCTGCCCGGGAAAGACACCGCCCTCGCGCGCTGTCCCACTCGCCAGGAGGTCGGTGTTGCGCGGTTTACTCTCGGCAGACGGCAGGTAAAATGGCCGATTCCCATCGGATTCAGACCTCAGCGCATGGCCCTGCCGACACTACGCACCCTCGGATTCATCATCGGCATCTTCGTGATCACGCTGGCGGTCGCCATGCTGGTCCCCATGGCCACGCTGCTCTACTACGGCCGCGCCAACGAACTGCATCCCTTCATCTGGTCGGCGATCATCACCTTCACCTGCGGGCTGGGCCTGGTCATTCCCGGTCGCCCGGACCAGGTGCACCTGCGCCCGCGGGACATGTACATGCTCACCGTGTCGAGCTGGGTGATCGTCTGCTTCTTCTCCTCCCTGCCCTTCATGTTCGCCCGGCACATCAGCTTCACCGACGCGATCTTCGAGAGCATGTCGGGGATTACCGCCACCGGCTCGACCGTGCTGTCCGGGCTGGACAAGATGTCGCCGGGTATCCTCATCTGGCGCTCGCTGCTGCACTGGCTGGGCGGCATCGGCTTCATCGCGATGGCGGTGGCGATCCTGCCCATGCTGCGCATCGGCGGCATGCGCCTGTTCCAGACCGAATCCTCCGACCGCTCCGATAAAGTCATGCCGCGCTCGCACATGGTGGCCAAGTACATCGTCGGGGTTTACGTGGCCATCACCATCGCCGGCACCCTGGCGTTCTGGTGGGCCGGCATGGGGCTGTTCGACTCGCTCAACCACGCCATGTCGGCGATCTCCACCGGAGGCTTCTCCACCTCCGACCAGTCACTGGCGAAGTGGCACCAGCCGGCAGTGCACTGGGTCGCGGTCGTGGTGATGATCCTGGGCAGCATCCCCTTCGTACTGTATGTGTCCATGCTGCGCGGCAACCGCAAGGCGCTGATCCGCGACCACCAGGTACACGGTTTCCTCGGCCTGCTGGTGGTCACCTGGCTGGTGATGGGGACCTGGTACTCGGTGACCTCCAGCCTGCCCTGGTTCGACGCTTTCCGCATTGTCGCGGTGAACGTGACCTCGGTGGTCACCACCACCGGCTTCGCCCTGGGCGACTACAGCCTGTGGGGCCATTTCTCGATCATGCTGTTCTTCTACCTGGGCTTCATCGGCGGCTGCTCCGGCTCAACGGCCGGCGGCATCAAGATCTTCCGCTTCCAGGTGGCCTTCACCCTGCTGCGCGCCAGCCTCTACCAGCTGATCCACCCGCGCGCCGTGATCCGCCAGAGCTACAACGGCCACCGCCTGGACGAAGAGATCGTGCGCTCGATCCTGACCTTCTCGTTCTTCTTCGGCGCCACCGTCGGCGCCCTGGCGCTGGGCCTGTCGTTCCTCGGCCTGGACTGGATGACCTCGCTCACCGGCGCGGCCAGCACCGTGGCCGGCGTCGGCCCGGGCATGGGCCCGATCATCGGCCCGTCCGGCAACTTCGCCTCGCTGCCGGACGCCGCCAAGTGGCTGCTCTGCGCCGGCATGCTCGCTGGGCGACTGGAGATCATCACCGTGCTGGTGCTGTTCACCCCGGCCTTCTGGCGGCATTGATCGCTCCACCGTGAATGCGTCCTGCAAATCGGCATGCCGGCGGCGTCGACGTCCGGCCCAGCCCGTGCCGGTTACAGCTCCTCGCGATACTCTCCCGGCGTCTTGCCAAACCAGCGGCGAAAGGCGCGGAAGAAGTTACTCGGCTCCGAGAACCCCAGCAGGTAGGCGATCTCCAGCAAGGTCATGCGCGGCGTGGCGAGGTACTGCTGGGCCAGTTCGCGGCGCGTATCGTCGAGCAGTTGCTGGTAACTGGTGCCCTCTTCCTGCAAACGACGCTGCAGGGTGCGTTCGGAGAGATTGAGCGCCTGCGCTACGCTCTCGCGCTTGGGCTCGCCCTGGGGCAACAGGCGGCACAGCACCTGGCGTGTCTGGTGGCTGAAGCGGCTGCTGACGAAGCGCGCCAGGTATTCCCCGGCGAAACGGTCATGCAGGCGCGCCAGCTCTTCGTTGGCAGTAGGCAGCGGCGCACCCATGTCCTCGTGGGAGAACAGCATCGCGCAGTCCGCATGGCCGAAGCTCAGCGGCGCCTGGAACAGCTCGCGGTAGGGTTCGATATTCAGTGGCGCCTCGCCAGCCAGGCGCACTTCCAGCGGCCTGATCGCCCGCCCGGTGATCCAGCGCAGCATCGCAATGAGGCTGGCCAGCGAACACTCCGCGCTCTGCCGTGGCACCGGCAGCCGGTCGCCGTGGACCACGATGCGGTACAGGCAGCCCTCGGGCAGGCGACGGAAGGTCAGGTCGGCACCTTCGGCAATGATCCGCTGGTAACGCTCCAGGCGCTCGAAGCCCTCGCCCAGGTTGCGGCTCGACATCAGCGCATACCCCACCACGGGGAACGCCGGGGTGTGCACGCGGGCGATGTTCAGGCCGATGGCCGGGTTGCCGGAGAGCTCCACAGCACGGTTCCACAATCGGCTCATGGCGTCCTGCGGGAAGCGCGCATCGGGGTCGTCGAGGGCGGTGAAATCAAGCCCCAGTTCGGCGAACAGCGCGCGGCAGTCGAGGCCTTCCAGCGCCAGCGACTGGACGATCCCCCGCACCCAGCTCGACAGGGTCGTACGCTCAGGCATGCAATTTCTTCTGGTTATGGTGGTGATCCGCGCCGAACGGCCGGATAAGCCGGCGGCACAGGGGGATACTAAACTGGCCCCCTATGTCATCCGCAAGTCTGAAGGCACCGGCCTACACTGGCGCCATCACAACAACAGGAGGTGCGCCATGAGCACCCAGACCGCCGATCGGTTCCAGAGCTTTGCCGAGTTCTATCCGTACTACCTGCAGGAACACAGCAACGCCGTCTGCCGCCGCCTGCACTACGTGGGCAGCCTGCTGGTGCTGTCGATCCTCGCCTACGCCCTCGTCAGCGGGCACTGGCTGTGGTTGCTGGCCATGCCGCTGGCCGGCTACGGCTTCGCCTGGGTCGGGCATTTCGTGTTCGAGAAGAACCGCCCGGCCACCTTCAAATACCCGCTGTGGTCGCTGATGGGCGACTGGGTCATGCTCAAGGACGCCTTCACCGGGCGCATCCGCTTCTGAGCCAGTGAGCGATCAGCGCGCGGCGTTACGCAACGACGCGCGCTCGAAGAGCAGCGCCTGCACTTCCCCGCCAGCGTGCTGGGCGACGCGCCGCCAACTCGCGGGCACGTCGGGAATCTCCTGGTCGTTGTAGCGACTCATCACCAGCCACACGCGCCCTTCGTCGCGCGGCAGGTCGGCCAGGCGATCGACGAAACTGTGCTGGCGATCGTCGATCAGCGAACCGAAACCATACGCGCCGGGTCGCCCGGAAGAACCGTCGTCCGCCGGTGCGGTATAGAGCAGCGGCTCGATGCCGGTATGGTTGTAGTAACGGAACGCCAGGTACCAGAGGATATCGTCGACCACCACCCGGTCCCCCGCGCGGTAATGGGCGTTGACGTAGTCGACCATGCCGTCGAACTGCTCGTCCGGATCCGTTTCGAGGGCGCGCTCCAGACCCATGCCCTGCAGGCCGAGCAGTGTTGCCAGCATCACCGCCCCGAGCGCGCGACGCACCTCCATCAAGTGATCCAGCGCCAGTGCGAACAGCAGCGGCAGGCCGAGGGCGAATGCCGTCAGGTAGCGCTCGACGAACACCGGCGAGGCGAACGACACGCCATACAGCACCAGCAGCGGAAGACCGATGTAGAGCGCAACCAGTACGCCGACACGCTGGCGGCTGCGATCCTGGCGCAGCACCAGCAGCATCGCGGCGACCACCAGCAGCGGCACGCCCACCAGCAAGGGCCAGGACAGCTCGTTGCCATCGGACTGCGCCAGCCATTGCCAGAGCATCGAGGGCACGGAGCGGCCATCCACCGGCGGCTCCCATCCCACGTCCCCTCCGGCGACCAGCACCGCCATGTGCCGGACCAGGTCCAGCAACCCGGGCAACCACGGCAGGAACAGCACGAGGATCGCCAGGTTCGCCAGCCACCAGTCGCGGCGGCGCAGCGGACTGCCCGGCAGCGTCGCCAGCCAGGCCCAGTGCACGGCCAGGCCGAACAGGCTGAAATAGTGGGTGTAGAACGCCGCCGCCATCAGCAGCGCATACGCCAGCAGGTGGCGCCGCTTGCCCTCATCCAGCCAGTAGAGCAAGGCCAGGGTCGCCGCCAGCAGCCAGCAACCGAGCAGTGAATACATGCGCACTTCCTGGCTGTAGCGCACCGCGGTGGGCAACAGTGCCAGCAGCAGGACGGCAAGCGCGGTGGCGCGACGACTGGCAGTACGCCAGGTCAGCCAGCCACCGAGGAAGACCGCGAGCGTGCCGAATGCTGCGCTGAACAGGCGCAGCGACAGCACACCCTCGCCAAACAGCCCGACCCACAGGTGCAGCAAGTAGAAATACAGCGGCGGATGCACGTCGCGGGCGGCGTGCTGCCAGAGTTGCAGCGGCGAATAGCGGGCGAGGAACAGGCTGGAGCTTTCATCGCCCCACATGGCCGAGCCAGTCAGTTCATACAGGCGCAGAGACAGGGCGAGCGCCAGCAGCGGGAGGAACCACCACTGGCGCAACAGGGCAGACAGGCTCGGGGAAACGCGGGAAGACATCACAGCCTCGCAGGGAGAAACGTCCGTGCCGCTGAGTGTATGCCAGCCGCGCCCGGCTTACCGCCGGATCAGCAGTTCCCGGGCGCGTGCCTGGTCCTCCGGCGTCAGCTCGGCGAGCAGTTCCACCTCGCCGGCGATCAGCGCCCCCACCGGCACGCCATCGCGATAGAGCACACGGTTGCCGCTCACCGCCGGCACCTTGCGTCCCGGCAGCAGCGTGCCGGCAAGATTCAATGGATCGACCGCCGACACCACCACCCACTCGCCACTCGCCTCCCGCCGGCGCACCTCGCGCAGCAGGCCGACAGCCTCGGGCAGGGCGAACTGCTCGCCGGTCAACCCGGCGACGAAGCGCCCACCGCGGATTTCCCCTCGCGCCTCCAGGCGATGGTAGACCCGCAGCAGGACACGCCACGGCGGCAGCCAATCGGCTTCGCGGTCGAGCAGGCGCCAGCAGATCACGCCGTAGCGGCGCAGCAAGGTCATGGCGACATGTTCGAGGACTTCCGCCGGCAGACGCGCGCCCGGCTCCAGCGTGGAGCGACGCAGCAGCGCCCAGCGCCCGGCATCGGCCATGCCGAACAGCGGCGCTCGCGAACGGCGTTGCGGGTGGCGCCTCGCGGCCGGAATCAACAGGGCGCGCAGGCCGGCAAAGCTATCGGCATTCACCCGCCCTGCCGCCACCAGCTCGCCCAGCACGGTCTCCAGCTCCGTGCGCAGCAGGTGGCTGTCGCTGGCCAGCTCCTCGAAGAAGGAGGCGCCGTGCTCCTTGAGCACTTCCAGCACCTTGCTGGCCTTGGCGGACAGCTCCGTTTCCGCCTGCCCCGCACTCAGCACGCTCCATGGCGCCATCTGCGCGCGCGGCAGCAGCACGATGGGCGAGCTCTTCAGCGGGCCGCCGCGGCCCTTCGCAGCGGTTCGGCCCGGCAGGCGCGCCCAGACGATACGGCCGGCGCGGCACAGGTCGTCCAGCCAGTTGATGCCGTAGTCGGCCACGCGGCTGGGCAGGATGTCGCTTTCCCAGGCGCCGGCGGCGGCCTGGAAGCCTTCCAACTGGCTGAGCACGCCTGCCAGTGACTCCGCCCCGCGCGCCCGCGCTCCGCTGGAGACGCGCTGCCAGTCGAACAGGAAGCGCATGAAGTCCGCCCGCGCCACCGGCTCGATTTCCCGGCGCAGGCGCTTGACCGTGTAGCGATGGATACGCGCCAGCAGGTGACGCTCGCACCACTCTTCCTCGCTCGCGCCCGGGGTGAAGCGGCCGCGCAGCACGTAGCCCTCGCGCTCCAGGCTGGCGAGGGCGAAGCCGGTATCGCCGGTGGCAATGCCCAGGTCATCCGCCAGCTCACGCAGCAGGCGCGGGCCGAAACCGGTCAGGCGCGCCCGCACCAGCTCCACCTGCGCCTCGTCTGCCGCACAGGGCTCCCTCAGGGCCGGCGGCAGGTCGAGCAGCGGTTTCATCGCCACCTGCGGGTGCAGCGCGAGCCATTGACTGAGCCGCTCCGCCGCCACCCACACCGCGCCGGATAACAGCTCCAGGCGCGTTGCCCGGCCCGCCTTGGCCAGCGACTTGAGCAGGAAGGGCCAGCCCTCGTTGGCCCGCGCCTCGCTGTCGCGAATACCTCCCAGAGCGCTCAGTGCCTCGTGCATCTCGTCGGCGTCACGGGCCTCGGGCCAGGCCTCGGCGCGCACCGCCTCGATGGCGTCGGCGTCCAGCGCGCCGAGGTCGTCGGCGCTTTCCGGATCGGTCCAGCGGCGGCGCTGCACGGCCTGGGTGCGACGCTCCTCCAGCGGCGCGTCGTCGAGGAACGCGTACGGGCTGGCGGACAGCACCTCCGCCGCCAGCGGCGACGGCGCCGGCAGGTCCCGTGCCAGCAGGGTCACCGCACCGCTTTCCATGCGCCGCAGCAGGTCGAGCCAGCCTTCACTGTCCATCGCTTCGTGCAGGCAGTCGTCGAGGGTCTGCGCCACCAGCGGGTGGTCGGGAATCTCACGCTCGCCAACGATGTTCTCCAGGCACGCCACCTGGTCGGGGAACACCGAGGCCAGCAGGTCTTCGCTGCGCATGCGCTGCAATTGGGGGGCGACCTTCCGCCCACCGCTGTAGCGCGGCAAGGCCAGCGCGGTGGTGGCGTTCCAGCGCCAGCGCACGCCGAACAGCGGCGCGTCGAGCAGCGCCTGGATCAGCACCTGTTCGGCGCTGTTGGCATGCAGGTAGCGCCACACCTCGTCCAGCGGGAAGCTGTGGCTGGTCGACAGCGAGAGGATGATCGCGTCCTCGGTGGCGGCGGCCTGCAGCTCGAAGTTGAAGGTGCGGCAGAAGCGCTTGCGCAGCGCCAGGCCCCAGGCACGGTTGATGCGGCTGCCGTAGGGCGAATGGATGACCAGCTGCATGCCGCCGGACTCGTCGAAGAAGCGCTCGAGGATCAGCGTCTTCTGCGTCGGCAGCGCGCCGAGGGCATGGCGCGCGCGGGCCAGGTACTCCACCAGCTGCCGCGCCGCCGCGTCGTTCAGGCCGAGCAGTCCCTGCAGCCAGTCGATGGCCCGTGCCAGCGGTTCGGGGTCGTTCTCGCCCTGGGCCAGCAGCTCGTCCAGCCGGCCGCGCAGGCGCGCGACGCTGAAGGACAGCTCGTCGGTGCGTCCCGGCGCCTCGCCGAGCCAGAAGGGAATGTTCGGCGGCTGGCCCTGGGCGTCCTCGACGCGCACGCGGCCCGGCTCCACGCGCAGGATGCGATAGGAAATATTGCCCAGCTGGAACACATCGCCGGCCAGGCTTTCCACCGCGAAGTCCTCGTTTACCGTGCCCACGGTCAGGCCCTGCGGCTCCAGCAGCACGGCATAGTCGCCGGTATCGGGGATGGTGCCGCCGGAGGTCACGGCGGTGAGCTTGGCACCACGCCGGCCGCGCAGCCGCCGATGCACGGCATCGAGGTGCAGGTAGGCGCCACGCTGGCCGTTACGGCTGGTGTAGCCCTCGGCCAGTGTGCGCAGCACGGCATCGAATCGCTCGCGAGCAAGGTCGGCGTAGGGTTGCGCGCCGGTGAACAGTTGGAACAGCGCGTCCTCGCGCCATTCCTGGCAGGCCACCTCGGCGACGATCTGCTGGGCCAGCACGTCCAGCGGCGCGCGGGGAATGGTCAGCGCATCCAGTTCGTTCTGCCGCACGCTGTCGAGCAGCGCCACACACTCGATCAGGTCATCCCGCGAGGTCGGGAACAGCCTCCCCTTGGGCGTGCCGCCGACGCTGTGGCCGGAGCGTCCGACGCGCTGCAGGAAGGCGGCGATGGAGCGCGGCGAGCCGATCTGGCAGACCAGTTCGACGTCGCCGATGTCGATGCCCAGTTCCAGCGAAGCGGTGGCCACCAGCACCTTGAGTTGCCCGGCCTTGAGCCGCCGTTCGGCGCCCAGGCGCAATTCCTTGGACAGGCTGCCGTGGTGCGCCGCGACCCAGCCGGCGCCTATGCGCTCGGCCAGGTGCCGGGTGACCCGCTCGGACAACCGCCGGGTGTTGACGAAGACGAGGGTGGTGCGGTGCTCGCTGGCCAGCTCGGCCAGGCGGTCGTAGACCTTGTCCCAGAAATCATGGGACATCACCGCTTCCAACGGCGCGGCGGGTACCTCCAGGTTCAGGTCGCGCTGGCGGCTGTAGCCGATGTCGACGATGCGGCAGGCCTGATGACGGCCCACCAGGAAAGCTGCCACCGCCGAGAGCGGCTTCTGCGTCGCGGACAGCCCGATGCGCACCAGCGGCGCTTCGCACAGCGCCTGCAGGCGCTCGAGCGACAGCGCCAGATGGCTGCCGCGCTTGCTCGCGGCCAACGCGTGGATTTCATCGACGATCACGCTGCGGGCGCCGGCCAGCATGGCGCGCCCCGAATCCGAGCCGAGCAGCACGTAGAGCGATTCAGGCGTGGTCACCAGGATATGCGGCACCTGCTTGCGCATCGCATCGCGTTCTTTCGAGGTGGTATCGCCGGTACGCACGGCGGTGCGGATATCCACCTCCGGCAGGCCCATCTCGACCAGCGCGGCGCGGATGCCGGCCAGCGGTTCTTCGAGGTTGATGCGGATATCGTTGGACAGCGCCTTGAGTGGCGAGACGTAGACCACCGTGGTGCGATCGGGCAAAGCACCGCCGTTCTCCAGCCCTTCGCGGACCAGCGCATCGATGGCCGACAGGAAAGCCGTGAGCGTCTTTCCCGAGCCGGTTGGCGCTGCCACCAGCGTTGATGCCCCAGCCTGGACCGCAGGCCACGCCTCGACCTGCGCCTGCGTCGGTGCCGGGAAATGCGCCCGGAACCAGCCGGCCACCGCCGGGTGGAAGGCGGACAGCACATCGGCTCGCTTGGCGCGGAAAGAGGTTCGGGAAGCGGTCATGCAGACCAATATGGTGGTGCGCGAAGCCCGTCACAAGGACCGCTGATCGCGCCTCGCCGCCGGCCGCGCCAGCCGTTACTCTTCCCCCATTCACCCGGCGGAAGTACACCGATGAGCGACCGTGATCGCGACTATTACTGGGAGCAGGTCAGGCGTCAGAACACGCAGAAGCCGCCCGAGAACCCGAAACGCAACTGGCGGATGCTGGTGAAGCCGCTGCTGTGGCTGCTCATCCCGCTGCTGCTGCTCGCCGCCGGCACCGCCCTGTGGCGCAATCCGGCCAACCAGCTGTGGCTTCACGAGCGCTGGGTGCTGCTGCAGATTCGCCTGGGCATGCCCCCTGACGGTCTGCAGACGACACCCGCAGCCTCGCCTTACAGCGACAGCCCGCGCAAGCTGGCCGACTGCATCAAGCCGGGCAACGTGATCGATGACGACGTGCGGGCCTGCGTGAAGGGGTACCGGCCGAAGACCTGGTGAGTGGCCGCCGGCGGCCCTGCGACGAATGGAAGGCATGACGGTTCGCTCCGCCGTATCGGCTTTTGTAGGAGCAAGCTCGCTCCTATGAAGAGCTGACCAACGCCTCAGGTCTCCTCGTTCTGCCCCAGCCCATGCATCCGCAGCTTGTTGGCGATGGTCGTATGCGACACCCCCAGCCGCTTGCCCAGTTGCCGACTGCTTGGATGCTCCCGGTACAACCGCTCCAGCACCGCCTTCTCGAAACGGCCGATGATGGCGTCCAGCCCGCCGTCCAGGGAGAAATCCCCCAGCGGATGCGGCGCACCATAATCCGGCAGGCGGATGTGCTCAGGGCGGATGGTGCCGCCCTCGCACAAGGAAACCGCCTGGAACAGCGCGTTCTCCAGCTGCCGCACGTTGCCCGGCCAGTGGTAGCGGCCGAGGCGATCCAGCGCCTGGGGCGACAGCTTGGGCAGCGAGCAGCCGATCTGCCGGCTGGCCTGGTCGAGGAAGTGCTCCACCAGCGGCTCCAGGCCGTCCAGGCATTCGCGCAGCGGCGGGATGTGCAGCGACAGCACGTTGAGGCGGTGGTACAGGTCCTGGCGGAACTCGCCCTTGGTACAGAGCTCGGAGAGGTCCACCTGGGTCGCGCAGATCACCCGCACGTCCAGGTACACCTCCTCGTCGCTGCCCACGCGGCGGAAGCAGCCGTCCTGCAGGAAGCGCAGCAGCTTGGCCTGCAGGCGCGGGCTCATCTCGCCGACGCCGTCGAGGAACAGCGTGCCGCCGGCGGTCAGCTCCAGCAGGCCGAGCTTGCCTTCCGGGCGCGCGCCTTCGAAGGCACCGGGGCCGTAGCCGAACAGTTCGGTCTCGGCCATGGATTCGGGCAGGCCGGCGCAGTTCAGCGCCATGAACGGCGACTGTCCGCGCGGGCTGGCCAGGTGACAGGCGCGTGCCAGCAGCTCCTTGCCGGTGCCGGTCTCGCCTTCGATCAGCAGCGGCGCGTCCAGCGGCGCCATGCGCCGCGCCTCGCGAACCACCGCGGCCATCACCCGCGAACTCTGGAAGATGCTGTCGAAGCCGCGCAGCTCCAGGCGGCGGACATTGTAGATGCGCTCACCGACGCGGTCGGCACGGTGCAGCGTGAGCACGGCGCCGGCCAGCGCTTCGCTGTCGTCGTGTTCGGTCTGCAATGGCGCGATGTCGGCAAGGAACACATCCCCCTTCACCTTCACGCGCAGGCCGTTGATGCGCGCCTTGTTGGCCCGCACCAGTTCGGGCAGGTCGAGGTCCTCGACGTAGCGCGACAGCGGGATGCCCGGCACTTCGTCGACGCGCACGCCCAGCAACTGCGCGGCGGCGCGGTTGCCGGCGACGATCTGCCCGGCCATGTCGATGGACAGCACCGGGAACTCCAGCGCCGCCAGCAGCGCATTCAATTCCAGGTGGCGACGCTCGCTGGGCATCAGGCCGACGCGCTTGACCCCGAACACGCCGGGCACCGCTTCGAGCTTGGGCTTGAGCGACTGGAACTGCAGGTTGATGAGGTTCGGGCAAAGCAGGTAGATGGCGTTGCCCTGCTCGCCACCGACTTCGCCGCGGTTGACGTTGATGCCGTAGTCGACCAGCAGGTTGAGGATGTCACGCAGGATGCCGACGCGGTTCTGGCAGTGCACTTTGATACGCATGGCGGGCCCGTGGTTGTCGTTGTGGTGGGCGCTCCGGCGCGGTTTTTCACGCATCAGCCGGAAATTACCGTCAAGAATATGTGACAGATCACCGCACCTTCAAGCCATGGCCGGATGCCTGCGCCGCCAAGCGTAATCATTTCTTTACGGATTACCCCGCTTGACGCGTTCCAGCGCAGCGCCAGGGGGGCTGTTCGGCGGCACGCATCGCGCTATTGGTGAGTCATCACAAGAACAGGCAGCTCAACGCCGGAGGCTCCATGAAGACAACGCAGTACGTGGCCCGCCAACCTGATGAAGACGGTTTCATCCACTACCCGGAAACCGAGCATCAGGTCTGGAATACCCTGATCACCCGCCAGTTGAATGTGATCGAGGGCCGCGCGTGTCAGGAATACCTGGACGGCATCGAACAGCTTGGTCTGCCCCATGAGCGCATCCCGCAACTGGGCGAGGTCAACAAGGTGCTCCAGGCCGCGACTGGCTGGCGCGTAGCGCGGGTGCCGGCGCTGATCCCCTTCCAGACCTTCTTCGAACTGCTGGCCAGCCAGCAATTCCCCGTCGCCACCTTCATCCGCACCCCGGAAGAGCTGGATTACCTGCAGGAGCCGGACATCTTCCACGAGATCTTTGGCCACTGCCCGCTGCTCACCAACCCCTGGTTCGCCGAGTTCACCCACACCTACGGCAAGCTCGGCCTGGCCGCCAGCAAGGAAGAGCGCGTGTTCCTCGCGCGACTCTACTGGATGACCATCGAATTCGGCCTGGTGGATACCTCGCAGGGCCTTCGCATCTACGGCGGCGGCATCCTCTCGTCGCCCAAGGAGACGGTCTACAGCCTCTCCGGCGAGCCCGAGCGCCAGGCCTTCGACCCGCTGGAGTGCATGCGCACGCCGTACCGCATCGACATCCTGCAGCCCCTGTATTTCGTGCTCCCCGAGCTCAAGCGTCTGTTCGAACTGGCCCATGAGGACATCATGGCGCTGGTGCGCGACGCCATGCGCCTGGGCCTGCATGCGCCGAAGTTCCCGCCGAAACAGGCCGCCTGATCCGCTGCAATCGATCCCATCTGTGCCTAGGATGAGACGTGCTCGCGAGCCTAAGATGGTTCGCGAGCGCACTCCTATGCCACCCCACGACAAGGAGAACCTTTCATGACCGCACTCACCCAAGCCCATTGCGAAGCCTGCCGCGCCGACGCCCCGAAGGTGTCCGACGACGAACTGGCGGTGCTGATCAAGCAGATCCCGGACTGGAACATCGAAGTCCGTGACAACCACATGGAACTGGAGCGGGTCTTCCTGTTCAAGAACTTCAGGCACGCCCTGGCCTTCACCAACGCGGTGGGTGCCATCGCCGAGCAAGAAGGCCACCACCCCGACCTGCTGACCCAGTGGGGCAAGGTCACCGTCACCTGGTGGAGCCACGAACTGAAGGGCCTGCACCGCAACGACTTCATCATGGCCGCGCGCACCGACGAGTTGGCCGCGACAGCAGAGGGACGCAAATGAGCCATTTCGCCAAGGTCACCCGCGTACCGGGCGACCCGATCCTGGGCCTGCTCGAAGCCTACCGGGCGGACCCCAACCCCGCACGGCTCGACCTTGGCGTGGGCGTCTACAAGGACGCCCAGGGCCTTACGCCGATCCCCCGTGCGGTGAAGCTTGCCGAACAGCGCCTGGTGGATACCGAGACCACCAAGAGCTATGTCGGCAGCCACGGCGATGCCCTGTTCGCCGCACGCCTGTGCGAGCTGGTGCTGGGCGTCACCTCGCCGCTGCTGGCCGACTCGCGCGCCGACGCCACGCAGACGCCCGGCGGCACCGGCGCGCTGCGCCTGGCGGCGGAGTTCATCGCGCATTGCCTGCCGGGCAAGCACATCTGGCTGAGCGACCCGACCTGGCCGATCCACGAGACCCTGTTCGCCGCCGCCGGCGTGCCGATCAAGCACTACCCCTACGTCGGCGCGGACAACCGCCTCGACGCGGACGCCATGTTCGCCATGCTGGAGAAGATTCCCCAGGGCGACGTGGTGCTGCTGCACGCCTGCTGCCATAACCCCACCGGTTTCGACCTGGATCACCAGCAGTGGCAGCGCGTGCTGGAGATCGTCCGCCGCCGCGAGCTGCTGCCACTGCTGGACTTCGCCTACCAGGGCCTGGGCGACGGACTGGAAGAGGACGCCTACTCCGTACGCCTGCTGGCGCAGAACCTGCCGGAAGTGCTGATCACCAGCTCCTGCTCGAAGAACTTCGGCCTCTACCGGGATCGCGTCGGCGCGCTGATCGTCTGCGCCGAGAACGCCGACAAGCTCACCGACATCCGCAGCCAGCTGGCGCTGTTCGCCCGCAACCTGTGGTCCACCCCGCCGGCCCACGGCGCCGAAGTGGTCGCCACCATTCTCGGCGACCCGGAACTGAAGAACCTCTGGCTGGACGAACTGGACGGCATGCGTGGGCGCATCGCCGAACTGCGCATCGGCCTGGTGGAAGCCCTGCGCCCCCATGGGTTGGCGGAGCGTTTCGCGCACATCGCCATCCAGCGCGGCATGTTCTCCTACACCGGCCTGCAGGCCGAGCAGGTACGCATCCTGCGCGAGGAGCACAGCATCTACCTGGTGAACAGCGGCCGCGCCAACATCGCCGGGCTCGACGGTGAGCGGCTGGATCACCTGGCGGCAGCCATCGCCCGCGTCTGCCGCTGACGACGCATTCTTCCCCCTCGACCGGCCGTAGAGCCGGTCTTTTTTTGATCAGTAATCGTCGCGCTTGCGGAACGCCCAGCGCCCCGCCAGGCCGGTGAAGCTGGCCACCAACACCACCAGGATCCAGAAACCCTCCGGGTCGCTGGAGAAAGGAATACCGCCGACGTTCATGCCGAAGAAGCCGGCGATGATATTGATCGGCAACGCCAGCACCGTGACCACGGTGAGGGTGAACAGCGTGCGGTTGCTCTGCTCGTTGATCTTCGCGGCGATCTCTTCCTGCAGCAGCTTGATGCGTTCGCCCAGCGCCGTGAGGTCGTTGATCACCAGGGAAAACTCCTCGGTGGCCTCGCGCAACACGCGCACATCGTCCTCCGTCAGCCACACCGGTGGGCGGTTGAGCAGACGCATCAGCGAGCCTGGCTCCAGCGCCAGCAGGCGCTGCAAACGCACCAGCACGCGGCGCATGCCACCCAGATCGGCACGGCTGGCAGAGAGGCGTGAGGACAGCAACTGGTCCTCGATGCGGTCCACGCTGATGCTGGTCTCACGGACGATGCGGGTGAGGATTTCGCCCTGGTCGCGCAGCAGGTGCACCAGCAGTTCCAGCGGCGAGTTGAAGCGCTCGCCGTGCTTCACCGAGGAGCGCAGCGTATCCACCGAGCGCAGCGGCTGCGCGCGGGCAGTGATCAGCAGGCGGCCACGGGCGCAGACCCAGAGGGTGGCGACGTCCGAGGACATGCGGCTGCTGAAGTCGAACACCACGTCGTTGACCACCGCCAGCAGCGCGCCGTCCACATGCTCGATGCGCGTGGAGCGCGAGCCTTCGCGCAGGGTCTCGAAGAAGTAGTCGGGCAGTTCCAGGTGCGACTTCATCCAGCGCTCGCAGGCCGCGTGCGCCAGATTCAGGTGCAACCAGAGGAACTCGTCCGCCGCGCGGGGTTCCTGCAGGCGCTGCAAGGCGATCGGCGAATCGATCTCAAGCCCGGGTTGGTCGGGGCGAAAGCTGAAGCCATACAACAGGCCGAACAGATCGGAATCCTGATGGCTCTGGACAATGCTGTGGTTCATGGAACTCCGCGCACGCAGGTGGGAGGTGCGTGTAGGAACGAGGGGGACGCCTGGTCCTTGCTCGCAAACCCGCACGACACGGGCTATTCGCGAGCAAGCTCGCTCCTTCCAAGAGCAGAACAGGCCCGCCCCTTGGTGTTATCAGACGTCCATGAAAGGCAGATGACAGCCACGTGTCAGCCGAACAGGCCCGCGACGGTGCGCTCGCCTAGCGCCGGGCCGATGCTCATGCCCACGCCGGTGTGCATCAGCACGGCAGTGATGCCGTCGGCGGCCTGCAACACCGAGAACGGCCCCGGCCCGCGCGACCCGTACACGCCCTGCCAGCGCTCGACCACGTCCACGCGCATGCCCAGGGTGTCCTCGGCCAGCGCCAGCATCAGCCGGTCGACGGACTCGGCGTTGAACGGCGCGGCATCGCTGCCGTAGTGGTGGGAGTCGCCGATGATCAGCTCGCCGTGGGGCGTCGGGCTGACCAGCAAGTGAATGCCCTGCTCCTCCAGCTCCGGCGTCTCGCGGCGAATCTGCTCGCGCACCGCCTCGGCCTCGGGCAGGTCGGAGAAGGCGCCGTAATGCACGCAGCTCAACCCGGTGAGGATCGAGTGGGCAAGACCGAAGTCGACCTGCGGGCGGGCACGCAGCATCTGCAGGCGGCACACCTGCGGCTCCAGCGGCGCGATGACATCAGCCAGCAGTGTCTGGTAATCGTGGCCCGAGCAGACGATCACCTGTCCCGCTGTAAAGGTGCCTGCGGTGGTGCGCAGCACACCGGTGTCGACGTCACGCACCAGGGTGGAGAAGTGGAACTCAACGCCGTGCTCGCGGCGCAGATAATCGATCAGGCTCGGCAGGGCCTCGCGGGAATACAGTTGCTGGTCGTCGAAGCCCAGCAGCGCGGCGCGATGGTGGCGGAAGTAGCCCTGGTAGAGGTCGTTCAGTTCGCTGCCGCGCAGCAGGCCCACGCGGTAGTCCAGCTCCCGGGCGCGACCGGCGCAGAAGGCTTCCAGCAGGTGCTCCTCGGCTTCGCTGCGGGCGAACAGCAGCGAGCCATTGCGCCGCAGGGAAAACCCGGCGCCTTCCGCCCATTGCGCCCAGATCGGCCGGCTGGCACGGGCCAGCTCCGACATCACGCCCGGCGGCTGGCCGGTGACCAGCGCCTGGCCGAAGTTGCGCACCGAGGCGCCCAGGGGCGTGGCGGTGCGCTCGAAAACACGTACGGAGAGGCCGCGGCGGGCGGCGGCGTAGGCGTGGGAAAGGCCGAGGATGCCGGCGCCGACGATGGCGACGTCGCAGTGGGTGTGGGTCATGGGATCAGTTCCTTACGCGCAGAAGTGCAGAAGAGCCCCTCTCCCTAGCCCTCTCCCTGAAGGGAGAGGGAACTCTCCTCTGCCGAGAAAAGTTCCGAGTTCATCCTGGTACTTCAAGTGCAACCTTCAGAACGGATGCACCCTGGCCGCGCAGTGCTTCCCTCCAGGGGTCCAGGACTGCGCCAACATCGAACCAACACACCGATCAGCCCCCTCTCCCTTCAGGGAGAGGGTTGGGGAGAGGGAGCCGCCAGCGTAGAACCTTACTTCTGCGCAACTTTCTCCGACTTGCCGTCGTAGCGCTTGCGCCACTCGGCGAGGATCTCGTCGCGGTTCTTCGAGGCCCAGGCGAAGTCGTTCTTGATCAGGCGCTGTTCGTAGTCGGCCGGCAGTTCGGTCTGCGGCTTGGCGATACCCGGCTGGGCCAGCACGGCGAAGTTTTCCTTGTACAGTTCCATCGCTTTCGGGCTGGCGGAGAAGTCGGCGAGTTTCTTCGCGGCGGCTTCATGCTGGGTGCCCTTGACGATGCCGGTGGCTTCGATTTCCCAGCCCAGGCCTTCCTTGGGCAGGACGATGTCCAGCGGCGCGCCCTGGCGCTTGAGCTGCACGGCCGGGTATTCGAAGGAGATGCCGATCGGGAATTCACCGGCGGCGGCCAGCTTGCACGGCTTGGAGCCAGAGTGAACGTACTGGCCGATGTTCTCGTGCAGCGCGTCCATGTAGGCCCAGCCCTGCTTCTCGCCGAAGGTCTGCAGCCAGGCGGAGACGTCGAGGAAGCCGGTGCCCGAGGAGGCCGGGTTCGGCATCACGATCTTGCCCTTGTACTCGGGCTTGGTCAGGTCCTGCCAGCTCACCGGCTTCTCCAGACCCAGCTTCTCGGCCTCGACGGTGTTGAAGCAGATGGTGGCGGCCCAGACGTCCATGCCAACCCACGCCGGCGGGTTGGCCGGGTCGCGGTAGTTCTTGCCGATGGCGTCCAGGTGCTTGGGCGCGTACTTCTCCAGCATGCCCTGCTGGTCGAGGATAGCCAGGCTGGAAGCCGCCAGGCCCCACACGGCGTCGGCCTGCGGGCGATCCTTCTCGGCCAGCAGCTTGGCGGTCACGATGCCGGTGGAATCACGCACCCACTTGATCTTGATGTCCGGGTTCTCGGCTTCGAAGGCCTGCTTGTAGGCAGTCAGCTGTTCCGGCTCCAGGGCGGTGTAGACGGTCAGCTCGGTGTCGGCGGCGTGGACCTGTGCAGCGAAACCGGCCACCACGGCGGCGGCGAGGGCAAGACGTTTGAACATGTGGAGCTCCTTGGCAGTGTTTTTTCCCCGCGCGGAGGCGGGTTTTGTCAGGGGTTGAGCCCTCGGGCAAACGAGGGCGACAGCGTCCAGCGGTGTTACGGGTTCGCGCCCTTCCTCCAGGCCTGGGAGCGGCGCAGCAGGCCGCGCGAGGCGCCGGCCAGCAGCAGCGACACGGCCGCGGAGGTGAGCAGGATCAGGGTGGACATGGCGGCGGCGCCGCCGACGTTGCCGGAGTCGTCCATGTTCAGCACGGCGACGGCGGCGAGGATGGTGTCCGGGTTGTAGAGGAAGATCGCCGCCGAGACTGTGGTCATCGCCGAGACGAACAGGTAGCGGGTGATATCCAGCAGCGCCGGCAGGCAGATCGGCACGGTGACGCGCAGGTAGTGGCGCCACAGCGGCATCTTCAGCGACAGCGCGGCGGCCTCGAACTCACCATCGAGCTGGCGCAGCGCGGCGGTGGCGGTCATCTGAGCGGTGGTCAGGTAGTGGGCAATGGTGCACACCACCAGCAGCGCCATGCTGCCGTAGAACACATGCAGCGGGTTGCCCGGCAGGTTGAAGAAGAACACGTAGCCCAGGCCCAGCACGAGGCCCGGCACGGCCATCGGCACGAAGCACAGCATGCGCAGCAGTTGGCTCAGCCAGCGCTGCTCGCGGGTCTTCTCGATCAGGTAGGCGCCGGTGAAGATCAGCGCGCTGCCGATGATCGCGGTGCACGCGGCCAGGGTCAGGCTGTTGCGGTAGGCCAGCCAGCCGCCGCCGGCGGTGGTGTTGAAGTCGTAGTGGTTCAGCGACAGCGAGAGGTTGTACGGCCAGAACTTCACCAGCGAGGAGTACACGGCCATGCCCAGCACACCCAGCAGCACCGCGCTGATCAGCACGACGATGGCGAGGAAGGCACCGTCGCGGCGACGCGACGGCTTGGGATGGTAGACCTGCGCGCGGCCACTCATGGCGTCGCCCTGGCGGCGGCGCAGCCAGGTGTCGACGGCGAAGCTGAGCAACGCCGGCAGCAGCAGGATCATGCCGATCTGCGCGCCACGGCCGAACTGCTGCTGGCCGACCACCGCCTTGTAGGCTTCCAGCGCCAGTACCTGGTAGTCGCCGCCCACCACGACCGGCACGCCGAAGTCGGTGATGGTCAGGGTGAACACCAGGCAGAAGGCAGCGAACACGCCCTGCCGGGAGGCCGGCCAGGTAATGCTGCGGAAGGCCTTCCAGGGCCCGGCGCCCATGCTCGAGGCGGCGTCGAACAGGCGTGCATCGGCCAGCGACAGCGCCGACAGCAGGATCATCAGCGCATGGGGGAAGGTGTAGATGGCCTCGCCGAGGACGATGCCCCAGAAACCATAGATATTGTCCGGCAGCAGATGGCGCAGCAGGCCCTGGTTGCCGAACAGGTAGATCAGCGCGATGCCCGGCAGCATCGACGGCGCCAGCAGCGGCAGCAGGGAAATCCCGCGCCACAGGCCCTTGGCCGGGATCAGCGTGCGTTGCAGCGCGTAGGCGAACAGGTAGGCCGCCGGCACGACGATGCACGCCACGCTCAGCGAAATCTTCAGGCTGTTGCCCAGCAACCAGTGGAAGTTGTCGCTGCGCAGCAACTCGCCCATGGCGGCCAGGCCGCCGCCCTGCCCCGCTTCGCCGCTGAAGCCACGCCAGAAGATGGCCAGCAGCGGCATCAGCACCGCAAGGGTGAGCAGGAGCAGCAGCAGGACCTTGCCGCCGCGGACGAACAGGCGATCACCCAGATCGCCGCGAATTTTGCCAACGGACAGCACCGGGCTGTGCTTCACCACGGCTTCCATCTCAGGCGAACACCTGCAGGCTGCGGGGCGGCAGCGACACCCAGATGTCCGGGGCGCCCAGGCGCGGCATGTCCTCGGGCGCCAGCTCGGCGAGCAGCGCGTGGCCTGGCAGTTGTTCCAGCTCGAAGCTCATGCGGCAGCGATTGCCGAGGAAGGTGATCTCGCGGACCTGCGCACGGAACAGGTTTTCCTGGTGCACGGCAGGGTTCACGCTGATCGCTTCCGGGCGGCAGAACAGGCGACCCGAGGCACTGGGCGCCTGGCTGTGCAGGCGCAGGTTGAGGCTTCCAACGCGGGCATGGCCATCGCTGCCACGCTCGAACGGCAGCCAGTTGCCCTGACCGACGAACTCGGCAACGAAGGGCGTGCTCGGCGTGCTGTAGATCTCCTGGGCGGTGCCGTACTGCTCGATACGCCCGTGGTTCATCACCGCGATGCGATCGGCCATCAGCATGGCCTCGTCCTGGTTGTGGGTGACCATCACGGTGGTGATGCCCAGGCTCTTCTGCAGTTGGCGAAGTTCGCCGCACAGGTGCTCGCGGACGCGGGCGTCCAGCGCCGACATGGGTTCGTCGAGCAGCAGTAGCGACGGGCTCGGCGCCAGCGCGCGGGCCATGGCGACGCGCTGCTGCTGGCCGCCGGAAAGCTGGCCGGGGTACTTCTTCTCGCTACCGGTCAGGCCGACCAGTTCGAGCATCTCGGCGACGCGGCGGCGGGCTTCTTCCTTACTGGCATTGGTGAGGCCGTAGGAAATGTTCTGCTCCACCGTGAGATTGGGGAACAGCGCGTAGGACTGGAACAGGATGCCGTAGTCCCGCGCCTGCGGCGGCAGGTTCGACACATCGCGCTGGCCCAGGTGCAAGGTCCCCTCGTCCTGCTGTTCCAGGCCGGCGATGCAGCGCAGCAGGGTGGTCTTGCCGCAGCCGGAGGGGCCGAGCAGGCAGACCAGCTCACCGGCCTTGACGTCCAGCGACACGCCGTCGAGGGCGACGAACTGGCCGAAGCGCTTGCGGATGTGACGCACGCTGAGCGGCGTGCCGGCGACAGTGGGATGCATGGCGGTACCTCGTTTTCTTGTGGTCCACGCCGCGTGAGCTGCGGCGTGAAGGAACGAAGTCCATGCTAGGGAGCGATTGAGACGGCACTATTGCTAAAGGGCCAAGTGCGCCGATAGATCCATAGGCAAATTTTGGTATGGGGGCGAATTTTTTTGGGAAGTGGCGGCGTAGAGCCCGGGCTCCTGCAGGGAGTGAACCTCTACGATTGGGCGAGTGCCAGAAACGCACTCGGCAACCGCGCCTGCCGCCGATCCTTCAGGCAATACAGGTACTCGTCGATCCGGCTTGCGCCCTTGATCTCCAGCACGCACAGCTGCGGGTTATCCGGCACTTCCTGGCGGGCAATGATGCTCACGCCCAGGTTGCGGATCACCGCCTCGCGGATCGACTCGCGGCTGCCGATCTCCAGCATCGAGGCTGGCACCACGCCCGCCTGCTGCAGCATCGCCTCGGTCAGTTGGCGAGTGGTGGAGCCCGCCTCGCGCATCAGCAGACAGTGCTGGCGCAGGTCGCCCAGGTTGACCGACTGCAACGCCGCCAGCGGATGGCTGCGGTGCACCGCCAGCACCAGCGGGTCGCTGCCCAGCACCACGCGGGTCAACCGCGCGTCGTCCACCTGCTGCGAGGAAGCCGCCAGGTCGACCCGGCATTCGATGAGCGATTCGAGCACTTGCTGGGAGTTGCCGATCTCCACCGAGACCTCGATTTGCGGAAAGCGCTCGCGGAAGGTCTTGATCAGCCCGAGCACGTAATAAGGAGAGGTGGCACCGATGCGCAGCGCGCCCTGCATCTGCCCGCAGTTGCGCAGGTAGAATTCGATGTCCGCTTCCTGCTGCAGCAGCGCCTCCACCATCGGCAGCAGGCGCACACCCTCGTCGCTCAGGGTCAGGCGACGGCCGCCGCGGTAGAACAGCTCCACTGCGTACTGGGCTTCCAGGTTGCGGATCTGGGTGGTCACGGTCGGCTGGCTGAGCCCGAGTTTCTTCGCGGCCTGGGTGATGCTGCCCAGCTTCGCTACCCGGTAGAACGCCTTCAGTTCCGCGCTCAACATCGACCAATCCACCTTTTCGCAAAATTCATCAACAATTTTCCCCCGCGCTGCCGGCAAACCGGCGCCAGCCCTCTGGCGACGCGGGCTCCAGCCAGGCGACAAAAAACCCTAAAAGGTCAATGTACCTGACCTGTATCACTGGCAACACCGATTGCGGCTGGACAGCCCGGAATTGAGCGACTTTCATTGCCCTTGGAAAAATCCCACACGGAAACCGAAGGCGGCCCCACAAGAGCGCGCCCAAGGAGCAATTGATGAAGTACAAAGTCACCATGGTTTTCGGAACCCGTCCGGAAGCCATCAAGATGGCCCCCCTCGCGCGCGTCCTGCGCCGTACTCCGGAAATCGAGCTGCGCATCTGCTCCACCGGCCAGCATCGCGAGATGCTACAGCAAGTGCTGAACTCCTTCGAACTCGAGGTCGACGAAGACCTCGACGTCATGACCCAGGGCCAGACGCTGAACAGCCTCTCCCTGCAGATGATGGGCAAGCTGGATGACAGCTACGACCGCCATCGCCCGGATATCGTGCTGGTCCACGGCGATACCACCACCAGTTTCATCGCCGCCCTGACCGCCTTCCACCGACAGATCCCGGTGGGCCACGTCGAGGCCGGCCTGCGCACCGGCAACATCCACCAGCCGTGGCCGGAAGAGGCCAATCGCCGCCTGACCGCGGTGATCGCCGACCTGCACTTCCCGCCGACCAAGTCCTCGCGCGACAACCTGCTGCGCGAAGGGGTGAACATCGACCAGATCGAGGTCACCGGCAACACGGTGATCGACGCCCTGCTGTGGATGCGCGAGCACCTGCACGAGACCAACTGGACCCCCGCGGCCGACTCACCGCTGGCGAAATTCACCGGCGACCGCCGCGTGGTCCTGATCACCGGCCACCGTCGGGAGAACTTCGGCAAGGGTTTCGAGCGCATCTGCCTGGCCCTGGCCGAGCTTGGCCAGCGCTTCCCGGACGTGGACTTCGTCTACCCGGTGCACCTCAACCCGCAGGTGCAGAACGCCGTCTACGGCCTGCTCTCGGACAAGCCCAACATCCACCTGATCGCGCCGCAGGACTACCAGCACTTCGTCTGGCTGATGGACCGCGCGTACATCATCCTCACCGACTCGGGCGGCATCCAGGAGGAAGCCCCGGCGCTGGGCAAGCCGCTGCTGGTGCTGCGCCGCGTCACCGAGCGTCCGGCCGTGCTGGAAGGCGGCACCGTGGTGCTGGTGGGGACCAACACCGGGCGCATCGTCAGCGAAGCCAGCCACCTGCTGCGCGACGAGGAAGTCTACGAGCAGATGAGCCGGGTATTCAGCCCCTACGGCGATGGCCATGCCAGCGAGAAGATCGTCGCCCGGCTGCTGTCCTGGTTCGGTGAATCACGCACGCCAAGCGAGTTCGAATGAGCCTCGAACTGGTCGACATCCTCACCTACGTTCTCTATGCCCTGAAGTACCTGGCGATCATCCTGGCCGCGCTGATGTTCCTGCTCGGCCTGGATGACCTGTTCATCGACCTGGTGTACTGGGGTCGGGTACTGGTGCGGCGCTTCCGCATCTACAACCGTTTCGACCGGGCCGACGAGGAGCGTCTCTTTGCCGCGCCGGAAAAGCCGCTGGCGATCATGGTGCCGGCCTGGAACGAGGTCGGCGTGGTGGGCGAGATGGCGCGCCTGGCGGCCTCCACCCTGGACTACGAGAACTACCAGATCTTCGTCGGCACCTACCCCAACGACCCGCAGACCCAGGCGGACGTCGACGCGGTATGCCTGCACTATCCCAACGTGCACAAGGTGGTCTGCGCCCGCCCCGGCCCCACCAGCAAGGCCGACTGCCTGAACAACATCATCGACGCCATCCTGCGCTTCGAAGCCGACGCCAAGATCGAATTCTCCGGCTTCATCCTGCATGACGCCGAAGACGTGATCTCGCCCCTGGAACTGCGGCTGTTCAACTACCTGCTGCCGGCCAAGGACCTGATCCAGATCCCGGTGTACCCCTACGCCCCGGAGTGGACCGGCTTCACCGCCGGCCATTACGTCGACGAGTTCGCCGAGAACCACGGCAAGGATGTGCCGGTGCGCGAAGCGCTGACCGGCCAGGTGCCCAGCGCCGGCGTCGGCACCTGCTTCAGCCGCCGCGCCATCGCCGCGCTGCTGGAGGACGGCGACGGCATCGCCTTCGATGTGCAGAGTCTCACCGAGGACTACGACATCGGCTTCCGCCTCAAGCAGAAGGGCATGAAGTGCATCTTCGCCCGCTACTCCATCACCGACCCGCAACTGGCGCTCAAGAGCACCTGGGTGCCGGGCATGGACCGGCGTTTCTCCCAGGTCATCTGCGTGCGCGAGCACTTCCCGCGCACCTGGCAGCACGCCATCCGGCAGAAATCCCGGTGGATCACCGGGATCGTCTTCCAGGGTACGCGCAACCTGGGCTGGAGCAGCAAGACCATGCTCAACTACTTCCTCTGGCGCGACCGCCGGGGGTTGATCGCCTACCTGCTGAGCTTCCTGGTCAACCTGCTGTTCCTGGTGCTGATTACCATGTGGCTGATCACCAGCCTGTCGCCCAACGCCTGGCGCTTCCCGTCGATCCTCGAAGGCAGCCAGTTGCTGGTGGTGTTGCTGTTCCTCAATGGTCTGATGCTGCTCAACCGCCTGTTCCAGCGCTTCTGGTTCGTCACGCGCTTCTACGGGATCTTCGAGGGACTGCTGTCGGCACCACGGATGATGTGGAGCAACTTCGTCAACTTCTTCGCCAACCTGCGTGCGCTCAAACAGGTCATGGAGATGGGCGACTCGCGCCGGGTGGCCTGGGACAAGACCACCCACGAATTCCCCGCCCTCGCCGGCCCGCAGCGCACCCCCCTGGGGCAGCGTCTGAAGGAAAAGGGGCTGATCACCGAGGAGCAGCTGCAATCGGCCCTGACCAGTCCGGTGCGGCGGCGCCTGGGCCGCGAGCTGCTGCTGCGCGAGCTGATCACCAGCACCCAGTTGGTCGAGACCCTGGCCGAGGAGCTGGGCGAGGAATGGGCCCCGCTCAACCCCTTCACCCTCGACGAGAAACTGATCGAAGCGCTGCCGCGCAAGCTCGCGCTGCGCTACGCAGTGCTGCCGGTGGCCATCGAGGGCGACACCCTGGTGCTGGCCAGCGAACAGCAGATCAGCCAGGTCTCCCTCGGCGCCATCAGCCGCCACCTCAAGCGCCCGGTACGCGGTCGACTGGCGCCCCAGGGCCGCGTCACCCTGGGCCTGCGCCACTGGTACGGCGGACGCCACCAGACCGACGAGACCCGCGCCATCGTCGAGGTACTCAGGCAACGCCAGGGTGACGATACCCTGATGGAGCGCCTCTGCGGTCACGTCGTGATGTTCGGCGCCTTGCTGCAAGTGCGCGGAATGGTGCCGCCGAGCCTGTTCAACCAGGCCCTGATCGACTTCGACCCGGAGCAGGACTCCCTCGGCGAGCACCTGATCAAGCGCGGCATCATCACCCAGCAGGTGCTGGAGGAAGCGCTCAAGGAACAGGCCAGCGAACAGCACGAGGCCTATCGCATCGCCCAGGAGGCCGTGTGAAACCGCAACATCCCCTGCTCTACGGCCTGATCCTGGCGAGCATCGCCGCCCCGCTGGCGCACGCCGCCGATGACCAGCTCACGGAGTTCCAGCGCTTCCGCAGCTTCCCTTACCTCGACAAGGGCTACAAGGAAGCGAAGAAGAACAACTGGGCAGAAGTCGAGCGCCTGATGCGCCACCTGCTCGACCGCGTGCCGAACAACACCGAGGCACGCGCCTTGCTGATCCAGTCCCTGACCAAGCAGCAGCGTTTCGAGGACGCCGAGAAGGAAGCCCAGGCGCTGGCCGGCACTGACGCCGGCGCCCAGGCGCTGACCGAACTGCGCCTGGACCTGATCGAAAACGGTCCGCCGCCGGAAGCCCAGGTCAACCAGTGGCTGGCCCACACCAGCAACGCCAACGAGCGTGTACGGCTGTGGCAGGCCTACAGCCTGCGGCTCGGCCAGACCCAGGGGCCGGCGAAGGCGCTGGAATGGCTGAGCACCCTGCCGCCGGGCAGCGACGGTCGCGTACTGCGTGAAGCCCGCGCCAACTGGGCCGAACGACTGCGCGACTGGGATACCACCATTGCCCAGCTCGCTCCGCTGGCCGCCGCCCACCAGCTCGCCGCCGATGACTGGCGGCGCCTGGCCAACGCCTATGCCCAGCGCCTGGAGGAGAAGCCGCTGGAGCAACTGCTGCAGCAGGCACCCGACGCCAACGCCGAACGCCAGGCACGCCTGGCGATCATCGACCGCGCCATCGCCGTCTCGCAGACCGACGTGGCCAAGCGCTGGTTGCTCAGCCTGCCCGAGCAGGACCGCCGCGACCCGACACGCCAGGCGCAATTGCTGGAAGTCGCCCGCGACAGTGCCGACGCGCCCCTGGTGACCCAGCTCAGCGACGAGCAGAACCGCCCCTGCCTGGAAACCACCGAATGGCTGTCACGCCACGACCAGGCGGATGCACTGGCGAAGCTGAAGCAGTGCAAGCCTGAGGAAGACCCGAAAACCTGGCTGGTGCTCGCCCAGCGCCTGGACGCCACCGACCTGCTGGAAAACACCCGGCTGCCCGAGCCCTGGGACACCGCCCGGCGCGACCAACTGGTCGATAGCTGGCGCCGCCAGGGCCGCACCGACCTCGCGCTGGCCTGGCTGTCGCGCCAACCCCAGACACCCGACACCGTGCTCCAGCGTGCCGAACTGCTGCAGGCCCGGGGTCGCACCGGCGAGGCTGCGGCGCTCTGGGAACAGCGCTACCGCCAGACCGGAGACCTCAAGGCGCTGGATCAGGCGACCTACCTGGCCCTCAACGCCGGGCGCACCGAGCGCGCCAAGCAACTACTCGAGAGCGCGTACGATCGGCGCGGTGGGAACCTTCCGCCGTCACTGGTGCAACGCCTGGCCAGCATCCACGCGCGCAGCGATACGCCGCTGGACGTCGCCCGCATCGAAGCCCTGCTGCCCAAGGCCGACCCGGTCTCGCGCGGCTACCTGCTCGGTCGCCTGGCCGAAGCCGGACGCTGCGACGCCCTGCAGCGCTACCTGAGCCCCGACTCGAACACTCCCGGCGAGCTGCGTGCACTGGGTCGCTGCGCCATGCCCGCGCGCCCCGGCGAAGCGGTGGTCTATTACCAGGCCGCTGTCGCACAGGGCGACAAGGACAGCCAGTTGCCGCTGGCCTATGCGCTGGAAGCCGCCGGTGATCCCGCGGGTGCCCTGCGCCTCTTCAACGCCCTGCCCGCCAGCGACCTCAACGACAATGCCCGCATGACCGCCAGCAGAGCGGCCCTCGTCACCGGCGATAACGTTGCCGCCGAGCGCTACTGGCAACAGGCGAAGAAAGGCAGCGCCGACGACTGGGCACTGGGTGCCAATATCGCTGATGCCCGTGGCGACTACCCCGAAGCCCTTGCCCGTCACCGCGAGGCACTTCAGCACGAACCCAACGGCCAGCATTTCTACAATGCCGCCGGCAGCGCGCAGAAGGCCGGCGACAAGCAACAGAGCAAACTCTGGCTGGCCGAAGCAGTACGTCGCGAGCCGGACAACCCACGCTTCCGCGCCGACTACGGCATGCGCCTGGCCGGCACCGACACGCCGGAAGAGCGCCGCACTGCAATCCCCTATCTGGAGCGCGCCACCCGCGACTACCCCGAGGACTTCCGCCTGGGCGAAACGCTCGCCTGGCGCTACGACGAAGCCGAAGACAGCTTCGCCGCCCGCCGTGAGCTGCGCCGGGTGATCGACCTGGAGCAGGACCCGGTGGCCGCCGACGACGAGTACGGCAGCCTCGAAGCCCGACGTTTCCGCCAGCGCCGCGCACACCAGGTGATGTCCCAGCGCGACAACCTGACCATCGCCAGCACCTGGTCGCCCGCGGGCGTCACCACGGTGCCGATCCTCAATGGCGACAACCAGACCGGCAGCCACCGCCGCGCCCAGTCACAGAACCTGCAGACCTTCATCTGGGACCACGCGCTGGGCGAGGAGCCGACCCGCAACGGCAGCACTCTGTCGGTGTACGGCCGGGCAATCGCCGGCAACGAAGGGCGCAAACAGTACACCCAGACCCTCGCCGCCGGTTTCGGCCTGCGCTACAAGCCCTTCGGCGACTACAACCTCAACCTCTACAGCGAGCTGTACAAGCAGAACACGGTGAAGAACGACGGCGATGCCGAAGACGCCTTCGACGGTATTCGCTGGCACGAGATCGGCACGCCGGAGAAATTCGAACGCTATGTCCGCCAGCGCGACAAGTACGGCCAGACCTCCACGGACTTCCTGCTGCGCGCCACCGCCTCGTTCCTCGACCAGGGCGAGTACCGCAACGACTGGCGCGTGGACGAGAACGACTGGGATGAACGCTTCCTCTACACCGACTTCGCCTGGTGGACCCACGCCGGCGATCACCAGTGGGTCTCGCGCTACCAGCAAGGCCACACCTGGAAGCTGCCGGTGGACTCGCCGCAGACGATCATGCCCTACGGCTTCGCCGAGTTCTCCGCGCAGGACCCGAGCAACGACTGGCGCCAGGACCTGCGCAGCGGCGTCGGCATGCGCTGGCAGTACTGGTACGGCGACGACCGTTACAACGCCTACCGCGCCCATGTCACCGTGCGTACCGAGTACCAGCTGGGCCTGGGCGGCAATCTCTATGAAAAGGCCAACGGCTGGCTGGTGGGACTCGAGGTGAACTTCTGATGCGCCGCCTGACTTTCGCCCTCGCCCTGCTCTTCGCCGCCGCCGTACACGCGGATGACCGCCTGTTCTACCAGCCACTGAATGTCGATGCCTCGTTGAGCGATGCGCAGTGGCAGCAGATCTGGCGCGCCAGTGCGGCCCAGGGGGCGAAGACCCTGATCGTGCAATGGACCGCCTATGGCGACTCCGACTTCGGCGGCGCCGACGGCTGGCTCGCCCGCTCCCTGAAAAGCGCCCACGACAACGGCCTGCAACTGGTGCTCGGCCTGTACATGGATCCGGCCTACTACCAGCGCCAGAGCGAACTGGACACGCCCGGCCTGGAGGCGTACTGGCAGCACCAGCTCGGCCGTTCCCTGGCCCAGCAACGGCAGATCAGCGAGCACGTGAAGCTGCCGGTCGCCGCCTGGTACCTGCCGATGGAACTGGACGACTGGCACTTCCAGGCTGCGGAGCGCCGACAGGCCCTGCAACGCCAGCTCAAGGACTTCGCCGGCCAGTTGAAGGCGCCGCTGCAACTGAGCGCCTTCTCCGGCGGCAAACTGGCACCACAGGTGTACGGCAATTGGCTGGGGCAGATCGCCGGGCTCGGCGTGCAGGTCTGGTGGCAGGACGGCGCCGGCACTGGAGCACTTCCCGAGCGCGTGCGCCAGGCCTACGCGGCGGCGCTGCCCTGCTCGGTCGGCATCGTCCGCGAAGCTTTCCGCCAGACCAGCGCCGCCGGCCAACCCTTCCACGCAGAGCCTGCCGCACCCTCCGCGGCTTCCAACGGCTGCCACGCCAGCGCCGTGTTCGAGGTGCGCTACCGGCCCTGGGGCAAGCCATTGCTGGACAACCAGCGCGCTCATCCCAGCGCCCCCGCAACGCCCTGAAACAACCGCCCGAGAACACGTCCCGCGCCCCTGCACGGGGCGTGGCGAGTTCAGCTATGCTCGCGCGAGCGACCCCACACTCGCACAGGGCGGTTCATGTTCAAGACCATTGAATCCGAAGTACTCAAGCAAAGCGTGCCGGCCGGGATCAGGGCCGAATTTCTCCAGCATGACTTCGAACGACTCCACGCTTTCTGCCTGTTGGTATTCAGCGTCAGCATCGCCATGTGGCTGCTGTTCGATCTGATCGTCAGCTTCCAGGCCGGCCAGGGTTTCACCTGGATTTCGGTAGCCTTCCTCGGTGCGTTCTTCGTCATCACGGTCGTGACGACCTTCGTGCGCAAGGCAGTGCATTTCTACTGGCTCAACCTGGCTTTCGTCTTCGTCTTCTGCCTGGGCGCCCGCCTGGTGATCGACGGCGTTCCCGAAGCTGTTCGCCAGACCTGGCTGGTGATCGCCGCGGCAACCGTCCTCTACAGCGCAACCGCCATGCCGCTCAACAACCCCGCCTTCTACTCGGTCATGGCGGTGACCTGGGTCTTCCTCAATCCCCTGCTCGGCGATGTACCGGATTTCGACGCGCGCCGCAGTCTGCTGGTCTGCTACCCACTGTTCATCAGCGCATTGTCGATCTACATCTTCAATCACCTGAGCAAGGCCAAGCTCTATAACTACGCCATGGCCCGTCTGCTGATGGATCAGGCCTACCTCGACGTGCTCACCGGTATCCCCAACCGCCGCTCCTTCATGACCCGCGTCGGCCAGCGCCTGCCCGAGGACGGCGAGCAGCGCTACCTGGTGATGATCGACATCGATCACTTCAAACGGGTCAACGACACCTACGGGCATGATATCGGCGATGAGGTACTGACCCGCGTCGCGCGCGCCATCAAGCAGGAAATGCAGGACTTCGAATTCGCCCGCCTCGGCGGCGAGGAGTTCGGCCTTTACCTCTGGGGCATCAGCGTGGAGGATGCGCAATCGCGGGTGGAGCAATTGCGCAAGGTCACCGCCGAACTGCCCGGCACACCCAACGTCACCATCAGCATGGGTCTGGCCCATCTCGCTGCCGACGGAACCTTGAGCCAGGCGCTGATCAAGGCCGACCAGGCGCTGTACGACGCCAAGCACAATGGCCGCAACCGGGTGACCTATTCGCCCTGAGCCACACCCGGACACGAAAAAGGCCCGCTGATGCGGGCCTTTTCGTGCTGGTGTCCCGGAGAGGGGTCGAACCTCCAACCTTCCCCTTAGGAGGGGGACGCTCTATCCAATTGAGCTACCGGGACAATCGGGTCGGCATGTTAACCATCGACAAGCGATTTGTCATGCCGCCGCCACCGGCGCAGTCCATAATTTCGCCGTCAGCCGGAGAAACGACATGACCACAGACGACAGCGCCCTGCCCGACTCCCCCTTCGCTACCTTCGATGTGCGCGTCGCCACGGCTGATGATGCGGGCGCCCTCGCTCCGCTGCTGCAGCAACTGGGGGCGCGCGATCCGTTGCCCGACGCTGCGCTGCTAGCCCTCGCCCTGAGCAACCAGCAGCCATCGCGGGTGACGCTGATCGCGGAACGCGACAGCGTGTTGCTCGGTACCTGCACTCTGCACCTGATCGAGCACATTGCCCACGGCTTCGCCCGCTCGGCGATCCTCGAGGACATGGTGGTGGACGGTCGCGCACGCGGACAGGGTATCGGCCAGGCACTGATCGGCCGGGCCGTGGAATGGGCGCGTGACTGGAAGTGCTACAAGCTGGCGCTCTCCAGCCACCAGGACCGGGAAATGGCGCACCGTTTCTATGCGGCGATGGGTTTCGCACCCCATGGCGTCAGCCTGTCCCTGGCGCTGGACTGACCTCAGCTGGCCTGGGCGCCCGGCGGGGCAAGCAGGTCCAGCAGGCGGCCAACCGTGACATCCAGGGAGACCGAGTTGTCCAGCACCACCAGCGGCCCGGGCAGGCCATCGGCAAAATGCGCATTGCGCGCCAGGCGCGCTTCGATCTCCGACGGCGTCTCCCGACCGCGCTTGAGCAGGCGCTGGCGCAGCACATCCGTATCGACCTTCAGCAACACCGCAATCAGTTGCGGATAGCGGCGGCGCGCCTCGGGCAGGTACTTGCGTGAACCGTTGACCAGCACATCGTGGCCGGCGGCGAGCCAATCGTCGATCTCGCGAGGAATGCCGTAATGCAGACCATTGGCCTGCCAGCTCATGGCGAAAGCCCCGGAACGCTCCAGGTGGACAAATTGGTCGACGCCCACCGGATGGGCGTCTTCCCCTTGCGCCTCGGCGGAGCGGGTGATGACGCGCCGGACGATTCGGCAATCCATCGCGGCAAGAGGCGCGCTGGCGGCCTGCAATACGCTGTCCTTGCCGGAACCCGACGGGCCCATCAGGTATATCAGTCTGCCTGGGGTCATAAGACTCTCGGTACGTCGGCGGCTCGACGCTACTTCATTTCTGATCCGCGGGGCGGATAATACTCCGCCCCTTGTGCGATATCAGTGAAAACACGATATCGATGCCCCGTGGAGCCGATCCTCTCTGACTCGCCGTGATTCGCTGTGCAATCATTGCAGCCCGCGACGAAATGCCCTCGACCAACTGCCCAACGGCAGGCAGGCGTACAGCACCTATCGACTACGCTGACGGATATGGGCGCATCGCCAGCTTTCCCTCTAACTCCCATCCAAAGAAGGGTCTGCCTAGGCGGTCTCATTTCGGACGATTGGTGCTGGCATTTAGCCTTCACCCGAGACACAATATGCCGAAGGTTTGACGTCAAGTTATTGGATTATTTTTCAAAAGCTTTGACGACGCGCTGAACGGCCACTGGAAATCGCTGTCAAAGGGCCTGAACCAACGCTGACCCATGGCATCGGCCTCCCTGACTTACAGGTTTAAAGTATGCGCCCATTGAAACAGGCAACCCCCACCTACTCCAGCCGTACCGCTGACAAGTTTGTCGTACGTCTGCCCGAAGGCATGCGTGAGCGTATCGCCGACGTCGCTCGCAGCCACCACCGCAGCATGAACTCCGAGATCATCGCGCGTCTCGAACAGAGCCTGCTGCAGGAAGGTGCCCTGCAGGACAACCTGGGCATCCGCCTGGACAGCCCGGAGCTCAGCCTGCACGAACGCGAACTGCTGCAGCGCTTCCGCCAGTTGACCCATCGTCAGCAGAACGCGCTGATCGCCCTGATCGCGCACGATGCCGAGATGGCACAGAACGACGCCTGAGTCGTTTGCTACCCCCGAAACAGCCGGCCTCGAGCCGGCTTTTTCATGCCTGTGATTCCCGGATCCGAGGCACAAAAAAGCCGCCCCGCGGGCGGCCTTTCGACGGAGCAGGCATTACATCAGGAACAGCGTGGCCAGTCCGAGGAAGATGAAGAAGCCACCGCTGTCGGTCATCGCGGTGATCATCACACTGGAGCCCATGGCCGGATCACGCCCCAGGCGTAGCAGGGTCATCGGGATCAGCACGCCCATCAACGCGGCCAGCAGCAGGTTCAGCGTCATGGCGCCGGTCATTACCGCACCCAGCTCCCAGTTGCCATACAGATAGAAAGCGACCAGGCCGATCACCCCACCCCAGACCAGGCCGTTGACCAATGCCACACCCAGCTCCTTGCGCAGCAGACGATTGGCACTGCTGGTCTGGATCTGGTCCAGGGCCATGGCGCGGACGATCATGGTGATGGTCTGGTTGCCGGAGTTGCCGCCGATGCCGGCTACGATGGGCATCAGTGCGGCAAGCGCCACCAGCTTCTCGATGGAGCCTTCGAACAGGCCGATCACCCGCGAGGCGATAAAGGCGGTGACCAGATTGGTGGCCAGCCAGGCCCAGCGGTTGCCAACCGATTTCCAGACCGAGGCGAAGATGTCTTCCTCCTCGCGCAGACCAGCCATGTTCAGGACTTCGCTTTCACTTTCCTCACGGATCAGGTCGACCATCTCGTCGATGGTCAGACGGCCGATCAGCTTGCCGTTCTTGTCCACCACGGGGGCGGAAATCAGGTCGTAGCGCTCGAACGCCTGGGCAGCGTCGTAGCCATCCTCGTCGGGGCTGAAGGTTACCGGATCGGTGGCCATGACTTCCGCCACGTCCTTGTCCGGATCGTTCACCAGCAGGCGCTTGATCGGCAGCACGCCCTTGAGCACCCCGTCGTAGTCGACGACGAAGAGCTTGTCCGTATGCCCGGGCAGTTCCTTCAGGCGACGCAGGTAACGCAACACCACTTCCAGGCTGACGTCATCGCGGATGGTGACCATCTCGAAGTCCATCAACGCGCCGACCTGGTCTTCCTCGTAGGACAGCGCCGAACGCACGCGCTCGCGCTGCTGGGCATCGAGGGTTTCCATGAGCTCGTGGACCACATCGCGCGGCAGTTCCGGTGCGAGGTCGGCGAGTTCGTCGGCGTCCATGTCCTTGGCCGCAGCAAGGATCTCGTGATCGTCCATGTCGGCGATCAGGGTTTCCCGCACGGAGTCGGATACTTCGAGGAGGATGTCGCCGTCGCGCTCGGCCTTGACCAGTTGCCAGACCGTCAGGCGGTCATCCAGAGGCAGCGATTCGAGGATGTGGGCGATGTCGGCCGGGTGCAGTTCCTCCAGCTTGCGCTGGAGTTCCGCCAGGTTCTGGCGGTGCACGAGGTTTTCGACGAGGTCATGATGCTGGCCTTCCTGACGGTGCGTCAGGTCTTCCACCAGCTTGTGCTTGTGCAGCAGGTCGACCACCTGGTTGAGGCGGTCCTGCAGGCTTTCCTGCGGCTTCTTGGCTTCTACTTCGGTCATAGCACGCTCCACCCCCAGTGGCAGAACGGGCCAGAGGGGATCAATACATCAGGTCGTGTGTACGCAATCGGGGTTCTGAGTAACTACTGGGTAAGTCCATGGTGGTGTCCCATGCGCCCATCGAGGGCAGATGCGGGAAATGATAACACTCCGGGGTGTAATAGGCGTTACAAAATGGCGGCTAGAACAATCGCTTGCAGGCGAAAGTTCACTGCCGAATCACTGCCCGGTTCGACGCCCGAAAGCTCCCACAGGACACCCGGCTACGCCTGACAATCTCCCCGCCTAGGCTGCACGCAGGCCCGCCATCACGGAGGAACCCATGCGCCTGCCTGCCCTGCTCTGCATTCTCCTGGTGCCACTGGTACCGACCAGCGAAGCCGCCTCGGTGTTCCGCTGCACGGCCGCCGACGGCAGCGTGCTGTTCAGTCAGTATGGCTGCCCCGTGGAACGTCAGCAGGAAATCCAGGAAGCGCACAATCCGCCCCCAGGAAGCGGCGAACCGGTACCAATGGCGACGCCGAAGGAATCGACACCACGACGGCCACTCGCGCACCGCAAAGACCAAGGCAAGGAGGCCGAGCGAGCATCTGTCGTGGTCGTGGGTGAACAGCAGAACGGCTGCGGCAACCGCGTTACCGGCAATGCGCGGCGCAAGGCGATCATCGAGGGACGGATCAGGACGGGCATGACCCGCAGCGACGTAGAGAGCGCACTGGGAAGGCCCGACCGGGTCAGCCAGCACAACGAGACGCTGCGCTATCACTATGAGGCGGACCGGAAGCACGGCGCGCGAACCGTGACCTTCGATGAGGACGGCTGCGTGATGGGCAAGGCGAAGCGATGAGCACGGGGATTTTTCGAAGGCAAATAAAAAGGGCCTGCATTTCTGCAGGCCCTTTCGGTATATGGCGCACTCAGGAGGATTCGAACCTCCGACCGCTCGGTTCGTAGCCGAGTACTCTATCCAGCTGAGCTATGAGTGCGTCGTTGGCGAAGTTTAACCAGATTCACCAACTGGTTGCAGCTATTGGCTTTTCAGCCCTTTCGCCACTGAAGCCCCGCTTTCGCGTTGCCTCTTGTATGGCGCACTCAGGAGGATTCGAACCTCCGACCGCTCGGTTCGTAGCCGAGTACTCTATCCAGCTGAGCTATGAGTGCGCTGATGAGGGCGCAAATTCTAGTGAGATTTTTCTGACTTGTCAACAAGTTTTTTCAATCTTTTCAGTCACTTACGTAACCGGACAACCCATCACACCAGAGGATGCAATGGCGGAGAGGGGGGGATTCGAACCCCCGACACCCTTTTGAGGTGTACTCCCTTAGCAGGGGAGCGCCTTCGGCCACTCGGCCACCTCTCCGCAACACGGGGCGCATGATATCCATGTTTTCCCCGTTTGCAAAGAAAAATTTTAGAAAAATTAATGGTTTGGTTCTTGGTCTTTCTCTTTCTGGATGCGCTGGTAGATTTCCTCACGGTGCACAGCAACTTCCTTCGGCGCATTCACACCGATACGCACCTGGTTCCCTTTGACGCCCAGTACAGTCACGGTGACGTCATCACCGACCATCAGGGTCTCTCCGACCCGGCGAGTCAGAATCAGCATTCCTTTCTCCTTACGTGTTACGGGATAAGCAGTCTGCAAAAAAGAAATGGTGGCAGATTCGCATAGATCAAGGGCACGAATCCTTCACCCAAGTATTGACCAGTCCTGCCGGAAAGAAAGTTCCTGTCAGGCAGTCAAAAACGACAAAAGGCGCGGGGTAGCCGCGCCTTTCGGTATATCTCCCCTTACTCGCCCTGTCGGGCCGGGGCGTCGAGTTCGAAAGCGGTGTGCAGCGCACGGACCGCCAACTCGAGATACTTCTCTTCGATGACCACCGACACCTTGATTTCCGAGGTGGAGATCATCTGGATGTTGATGGTTTCCTTGGCCAGGGCTTCGAACATGCGACTGGCAACACCGGCGTGGGAGCGCATGCCGACACCGACGATCGACACCTTGGCGATGTTGGTGTCGCCAGTTGCTTCACGCGCACCAATGGTGGTGGCGGTCTGCTTGAGGATTTCCAGGGCGGCCTGATAGTCGTTGCGGTGCACGGTGAAGGTGAAGTCGGTGGTGTTATCGTGCGCGACGTTCTGCACGATCATGTCGACTTCTACATTGGCGGCACTGATCGGGCCGAGAATCTTGAAAGCAACGCCGGGGGTATCCGGTACGCCACGGATGGTCAGCTTGGCTTCGTCGCGATTGAAGGCGATGCCGGAGATGATCGGCTGTTCCATGGATTCCTCTTCATCAAGGGTAATGAGGGTGCCCGGACCCTCCTGGAAGCTGTGCAGCACGCGCAGCGGGACGTTGTACTTGCCGGCGAACTCCACCGAACGGATCTGCAGCACCTTGGAACCGAGGCTGGCCATTTCCAGCATCTCTTCGAAGGTGATCTTGTCCAGGCGGCGCGCCTGCGGCACCACGCGCGGATCGGTGGTGTAGACGCCATCGACGTCAGTGTAGATCTGGCACTCGTCAGCTTTCAGCGCCGCAGCCAGGGCCACGCCCGTGGTGTCGGAGCCGCCGCGGCCGAGAGTGGTGATGTTGCCCTGCTCGTCCACC
Source organism: Pseudomonas sp. BB438 (assembly GCF_057180225.1). Classification (NCBI taxonomy): domain Bacteria; kingdom Pseudomonadati; phylum Pseudomonadota; class Gammaproteobacteria; order Pseudomonadales; family Pseudomonadaceae; genus Pseudomonas; species Pseudomonas sp. BB438. The sequence goes on along the minus strand of NZ_CM170001.1, from coordinate 1,987,446 downwards.
CCCTGGAAGCCTGCGACCACGACCACACGACCTGCCTTCAGGTCCGCACGGATATTGGCATCGTCGATGCTCAGGATACGCGCCTTGGTGTGGGAGCTGTCGGTCAGGATACGAACCTGGTTGCCGGTGTAGGATACCGCCGGCACGCCGCGCTTCATCAGCGCCATGCTCAGCAGGGCAATGGTCACCTGCTCGCCGGTGGAGACCATCACGTCCAGCTCGCGCGGGATCGGTTGGTCCATGATCTGTTTTGCCAGACCAATCAGGCGGTTGGTCTCCCCGCTCATGGCGGACACCACTACGACGATGTCGTCGCCCGCTTCACGGAATTTCTTCACCTTCTCAGCTACCTGCTCGATTCTCTCGACGGTGCCGACGGAGGTCCCTCCAAACTTCTGTACGATCAAAGCCATTTCAAAAGCCGCCTGATTCCTGAAGGGCGCCCATTAAACATGCATCACCGCATGCTGCCAAGGCCCGCCGGACGCGCTGCGGGCCCCGTATTTCAGGGCCTTTAGAGGCCCTGTTCGACAAACTTGACTGCCAGCGCCAGAGCTTCGTCCAGCTTGCCGGCATCCACACCACCACCCTGGGCCATGTCCGGGCGACCACCGCCTTTCCCACCCACGGCCGCAGCGGCCTGCTTCATCAGATCGCCAGCCTTGAGCTGGGCGGTCAGGCCCTGGGTCACGCCGGCGACCAGCACGACCTTCTCTTCGAACACGCCACCCAGCAGGATGACCCCGCTGCCCAGCTTGTTCTTCAGTTGGTCGACCAGCGCCAGCAGCGCCTTGCCGTCCAGACCGTCGAGACGCGACGACAGCACCTTCACGCCACCGACGTCCACGGCGGAGCCCGCCAGGTCGTCCCCGGCAGCGCTGGCGGCCTTGGCCTTGAGCTGCTCCAGCTCCTTTTCCAGCTGACGGTTGCGCTCGATCAGGCCGGAGAGCTTGTCCAGCAGGTTGTCACGACTGCCCTTGACCAGGCCGGCCGCTTCCTTGAGCTGCTCCTCCGCACCATTGAGATAGGCCAGCGCAGCACCGCCGGTAACCGCTTCGATACGGCGCACGCCGGAAGCCACGCCGCCTTCGCTGGTGATCTTGAACAGGCCGATGTCGCCGGTGCGGGATACGTGGGTGCCGCCACACAGTTCGACGGAGAACTGGCCGCCCATGCTCAGCACGCGCACCTGATCGCCGTACTTCTCGCCGAACAGCGCCATGGCGCCCTTGTTCTTGGCGGACTCGATGTCGGTCTCTTCGGTCTCAACCTCGGAGTTCTTGCGGATCTCGGTATTGACGATGTCTTCCAGTTGCTTCAGTTGCTCGGGCTTGATCGCCTCGAAGTGGCTGAAGTCGAAGCGCAGGCGCTGGCTATCGACCAGCGAGCCCTTCTGCTGGACGTGATCGCCCAGTACCTGGCGCAGCGCAGCGTGCAGCAGGTGGGTAGCGGAGTGGTTCAGCGCGGTGGCCTGGCGCACGGAAGCGTCGACCTCGGCCTTCACGGCAGCACCAACAGTCAGGCTGCCCTGGGCAACCACGCCGTGGTGCAGGTGAGCGCCGCCAGCCTTGGTGGTGTCGCGCACATCGAAACGCACACCCGCCGCTTCGAGGTAACCGCTGTCGCCCACCTGGCCGCCGGACTCGGCGTAGAAGGGAGTCTGGTCGAGGACGACCACGCCCTCCTCGCCTTCGCCCAGTTGCTCGACGGCCTTGCCGTCCTTGAACAGGGCAATGATCTGGCCGGCGCCGGAAACGCCCTGGTAGCCGAGGAAGCGGGTGTCACCATCCACTTTCACCAGGCTGTTGTAGTCCATGCCGAAGGCGCTGGCGGAACGGGCGCGCTCACGCTGGGCCTCCATCTCGCGCTCGAAGCCTTCCTCGTCGAGGGTCAGGCTGCGTTCGCGGGCGATGTCGTTGGTCAGGTCGACCGGGAAGCCGTAGGTGTCGTAGAGCTTGAACACCACATTGCCGGGAATGACGCTACCCTTGAGCTCGGCCAGGTCCTGCTCGAGGATCTTCAGGCCCTGTTCCAGGGTCTTGGCGAACTGTTCTTCCTCGGTCTTCAGCACGCGCTCGATGTGCGCCTGCTGCTGCTTGAGCTCGACGAAGGCCTCGCCCATCTCGCCGACCAGCGCGGCAACGATCTTGTGGAAGAAGGTGCCCTTGGCGCCCAGCTTGTTACCGTGGCGGCAGGCGCGACGGATGATGCGGCGCAGCACGTAGCCACGGCCTTCGTTCGACGGCAGCACGCCGTCGGCGATCAGGAAGCCGCAGGAACGGATGTGGTCGGCCACCACTTTCAGCGACGGTGCGTCGTCGTTGGCGCAGCCGATGGCGTCGGCGGACGCCTTCAGCAGGCTCTGGAACAGGTCGATCTCGTAGTTCGAGTGGACGTGCTGCAGCACGGCGCTGATGCGCTCCAGGCCCATGCCGGTGTCCACGCTCGGCGCCGGCAGCGGGTGCATGACGCCGTCCGCGGTGCGGTTGAACTGCATGAAGACGTTGTTCCAGATCTCGATGTAGCGGTCGCCGTCCTCTTCCGGCGAACCGGGCGGGCCGCCCCAGATGTCGGCGCCGTGGTCGAAGAAAATCTCGGTGCACGGACCGCACGGGCCGGTATCGCCCATCGCCCAGAAGTTGTCCGACGCATAGGGCGCGCCCTTGTTGTCGCCGATGCGGACCATGCGCTCGGCGGGAATGCCGACTTCCTGGGTCCAGATGTCGTACGCCTCGTCATCGCTGGCGTAGACGGTGACCCAGAGCTTTTCCTTGGGCAGGTTCAGCCACTTGTCCGAGGTCAGGAATTCCCAGGCGTAGGTGATGGCGTCGCGCTTGAAATAGTCGCCGAAGCTGAAGTTGCCCAGCATTTCGAAGAAGGTGTGGTGACGCGCGGTGTACCCGACGTTTTCCAGGTCGTTGTGCTTGCCGCCGGCACGCACGCATTTCTGGCTGGTGGTGGCGCGGGTGTAGGCGCGCTTTTCCAGGCCCAGGAAGCAGTCCTTGAACTGGTTCATGCCTGCGTTGGTGAACAGCAGGGTCGGGTCGTTCGCGGGGATCAGCGAACTGGACGCTACGCGGGTGTGCCCCTTCTCTTCGAAGAAGCGGAGGAAGGCTTCACGGATTTCAGCGCTTTTCATAGGTTCTTCCACGGAAAAATGCGGCCACGAATCGCCGGCAAAGGGCCGCATTATATCGGCCCCGCATCAAGGTTGTAGTGTCTTTGCGCGATAGTTAACCCCTATCGCGCAATAATTTCTGTCAGGAACGACGAAAGGCGGCAAAAGCTTCGACGATATGCGGGATATCAGCGCTTTTCACATCGAGGTGGGTCACCAGACGCAGGCGTGCCGCCGGGCTGACGCGAATGCCGCGTTCAGCCAGGTGCTCGCCCAGCGCACCGGCCTGCTCACCGATGCCGACGTAGACCATGTTGGTCTGCACCGGCTCGATGGCGTAGCCCAGTTCCGCCAGGCCACGACCCAGCGCTTCGGCATGGGCGTGGTCTTCGGCGAGACGTTCGACCTGGTGGTCCAGCGCATGCAGGGCAGCCGCTGCCAGGCCGCCTGCCTGGCGCATACCGCCGCCGACCATCTTGCGCAGGCGCCGCGCCCGGCCGATCAGCTCGGCATCGCCACAGAGCACCGAGCCCACCGGCGCACCGAGGCCCTTGGACAGGCACACCGAGACGGAATCGAAGTGGCGGGTGATCTCGCGGGCGTCCACGCCCAGTTTCACCGCTGCGTTGTACAGGCGGGCGCCGTCCAGGTGCAGCGCCAGGCCGCGGCGGCGGGTCATTTCCCGCGCGGCGGCCAGGTAGGCCAGCGGCAGGACCTTGCCCTGCATGGTGTTTTCCAGCGCCAGCAGGCGGGTGCGGGCGAAGTGGAAATCGTCCTGCTTGATCGCCGCCTCGACCCTGGCCAGGTCCAGCGAGCCGTCGGCCTCGCCATCGATAGGCTGCGGCTGGATCGAGCCCAGCACAGCGGCGCCACCGCCTTCATATTTATAGGTGTGCGCCTGCTGGCCGACGATGTACTCGTCGCCTCGCCCGCAATGGGCCATCAGCCCGAGCAGGTTGCTCATGGTGCCGGTGGGCACGAACAGTGCGGCGCCGAAGCCCAGGCGTTCGGCGAGGGTCGCTTCCAGGCGGTTCACCGTCGGGTCTTCGCCATAGACATCATCGCCCAGCTCGGCCCGCGCCATCGCCTCGCGCATACCGGCGGTGGGCAGGGTCACGGTGTCACTGCGAAGGTCGATGATGGACATGGCAAGGCTCCTCGGGCATCAGGCGGAAAGGCCCGATGCTAAGCGCTCGCCGGAGGGGAAACAAGGCGCGCGATGGCCGCGCGCCGGGGACATCAGAGTTCGGTGGGAACCACCAGAATGCCGGCGCGCAGGCCGTTCTTCACCCGCGGGTTGGGGAAGATGATCCGCGCGCCCTGCTCTTCCACGATCCAGCGGGTGCCGCCGATGTCCTCGGCAAGCAGGAAGCCATGGTCCAGCTCGGTGAAGTTATCCACCGCGTCATCCAGGTGCAGGCGGAAGTGGTCGCTGTGCTTGATCACTTCGCGGGAGACGGCGAACAGCTGCAGGCCGTCGATCTGCGCGCCGCCCGCTTCCTGGCCGCTGATCACGCCCTGCAGCATGGCCTCCAGGCGATCCAGGTTCACCCCCTGGTTCTGCCCGAACGGACGGGCCTTGCCCAGTTCCAGGGTGAACGCCTCAGCACCGAGGTGGCTGTAGGTGTAGGCGCTGAACGTGATGCCCGGCTTGCTTTGCAGCAGCACGGCGTCGATGCCGGCACTGCGCAGGCGCGCCAGTTCCTCGCGGGAATGCTCGCGGCCGCTGGCCCAAGGGTAGAGCGCGAACTGCTCGATCTTCGAGCCGCGGATGGCGGTGTGCAGATCATAGTGCAGGCGCGATCGCCCTTCACGGGCGAAGAACGCCGCGGCCAGACGCTCCAGCTCTGCCGCGCGCAGGGCCTCGTTGCCGCTGCCCTCCTCGTGGCGACCGCAGAACAGGCGGTTGATGTCCTGTTCCAGATAACGCTCGCCGCGGCGCATGGCCTCGGGATTGCCGAGCAGGAACAGCACCCGCGCCACCGGCTTCAGTTCGCCACGGGCAATGCGGTGTACCAGGTGGTCGAGCAGCTCGATGGGGGCTGTCTCGTTGCCGTGGATACCGGCCGAGAGCAGCAGGTCGCGACCATTGTCGCGCGCCACCGGCGGCGTGATTTCGAGGGCGCCTTCGGCCAGCCAGTGCAGACGAGTGCCGTCGGCGGTGAGCTGGATCTTTTCCGTCGGCTCACGACCGGCGAGGGTCAGTTCGAGCAGTTTGCCCAAAGCTAGCATGCGGACGCCTCCATCATTGCCCGCAGCCGGAGCGGCCGCGGGCTCCGCGATCAGTGGTGGTGGTCACATCCACAGTCTGGACCATGTTCATGGACTTCGGCGGCTTCCAGTTCAAGGCTCAGGCCCAACTGGTTCACCGCCTGCGGGCGCACCACCAGCAGCGGGATCTCGGCGTCGTCTTCATGGGAGTCGGCGTAGATCACCAGGCCGCCCTTGCCGTCGGCCTCCAGCCACAGCTCGCGCCCTTCCAGGCGGATGGCCAGGCGGGCGGTGTGGGTCTCACGGCGCTCGCCCTTGTTGTCTTCGAGAATCAGCGGGAGGCTTTCGGTCATGTCAGTTACTCAAATCTGCTGGAAGGGATAAACCGAGCCCAGTTTAAGGATCTGGCTCAATTCATCCAACGCCGTCCGGCACTCGACGAGCAGCTGCGGATCGGCCAGGTCGGCTTCGGCCAGGCGGTCGCGGTAGTGCTTGTCGACCCAGGTGACCAGGGTGTCGTGCAGGGTCGGGGTCATGATCACGCCCGGATTGACCGCCGCCAGCTCGGCCTCGTTCAGCGCCACGCGCAGGCGCAGGCAGGCGGGGCCGCCGCCGTTCTGCATGCTCTGCTTGAGGTCGAACACCTTCACCTCGCGGATCGGGCCATCCTCGGCGGTCAGGCGCGACAGGTAATTCCACACGCGCTCGTTCTTGCGGCACTCCTCCGGAACGATCAGCAGCATGTTGCCGTCCGCGCGAGAAAGCAGCTGGCTGTTGAACAGGTAGGACTTCACCGCGTCCTCGACCGTGACCTGGTCGCGCGGCACGCACACGGCGCGGAAGCGGCCGCCACGACGACCCAGCTTGTCGTGCAGCTCGGCCAGTACGCGCTCGGTGTCGAGGAAGGCGTCTTCGTGGTGGAACAGCACCTCGCCGTTGCCGACCGCGATCACATCGTTGTGGAACACGCCCTGGTCGATCACCGCCGGATTCTGCTGGGCATAGACCACGCCGTCATCGCTCAGGCCGTGCAGACGGGCGACCGCCTGGCAGGCTTCCAGGGTCTGCCGCGCCGGGTAGCGCTGCGGTGCGGGGAAGCGACTGTCGAAGGCGCTGCGACCGAACACGAAGAACTCGACGCCGGCTTCGTCATAGGATTTGCAGAAGCGTGTGTGGTTGGCCGCACCCTCGTCGCCGAACTGAGCGACTGCCGGCAGCGCGGCGTGGTGGGCAAAGTGTTTCTCATCGCTGAACATCGCCGCGAGGATGCGGCTGGTCTGCGGATGCTCGATGGAGCGGTGGAACTTGCAGTTCAGGTTGGCGGCGGTGAAGTGCACGCGGCCATCGGCGGTATCGGCGCCGGGGCTGACAGTAGCCGCGTTGGCGGTCCACATGCAGGACGCCGAGCTGACGGCGGCGAGCAGCGGCATGGCTTCCTTGGCGGCCTTGGCGATCACCTCGGCGTCTGTGCCGGAGAAGCCCAAGGCGCGCAGCGAGGCCACGGCCGGACGTTCCTGCGGGGCGAACACGCCCTGCTTGAAGCCCATCTCCATCAGCGCCTTCATCTTCGACAGGCCCTGCTTCGCCGCTTCGCGCGGGTTGGACGCCGCCTGGCTGTTGCTCTGCGAAGCGACGTTGCCGTAGGACAGGCCGCCGTAGTTGTGCGTCGGTCCGACCAGACCATCGAAGTTCATTTCATAGGCGGTCATCACAGGCTCACTCCCGGAGTCAGGGTTGCAGGCAGGCTCAGGCTGTCGCTTTCCAGCGAGGCGACCGGGTACGCGCAGTAGTCGGCGGCGTAGTAGGCGCTCGGGCGATGGTTGCCGGAGGCGCCGATGCCGCCGAACGGCGCGCTGCTGGCGGCGCCGGTCAGTTGTTTGTTCCAGTTGACGATGCCGGCGCGGCTCTCGATGAGGAAGTCCTCGTAGCGCTCGCGGGAATCCGACAGCAGGCCGGCGGCGAGGCCGTACTGGGTGGCGTTGGCTTCGCGCACGGCGGCGTCGAAGTCGGCATAGCGGATCACCTGCAGCAGCGGGCCGAAGAACTCTTCGTCCGGACGCTCGCTGACGGCGGTCACGTCGAGGATGCCGGGGGTCAGCAACGCGGCGGTGGCCAGCGGCTGGGTCATGGCCAGCAGCGGCTTGGCGCCCTTGGCCAGCAACTGTTCCTGGGCCTTGATCAGGTGCTGCGCGGCGGCCAGCGAGATCACCGAGCCCATGAAGGGCGCCGGCTGTTCGTCGAAGCGACCGACCGTGATGGTCGAGGCCACCGCCACCAGGCGTTCGATCAGCGCGTCGCCCCAGGCGCCCTGCGGCACCAGCAGGCGGCGGGCGCAGGTGCAGCGCTGGCCGGCGGAGATGAAGGCGGATTGGATGATGGTGTAGACGGCGGCGTCCACGTCCTTCACCTGATCGACGATCAGCGGGTTGTTGCCGCCCATCTCCAGCGCCAGGATCTTCTGCGGGCGACCGCCGAACTGGCTGTGCAGCAGGTTGCCGGTACGGCTGGAGCCGGTGAAGAACAGGCCGTCGATGTCGTCGTTGCCTGCCAGCGCCACACCGGTATCGCGGGCGCCCTGCACCAGGTTGATCACGCCGGCGGGGATACCCGCCTCGATCCAGGCCTGCAGGGTCAGCTCGGCGACTTTGGGGGTCAGCTCGCTGGGTTTGAACACCACGGTATTGCCTGCCAGCAGGGCCGGCACAATGTGGCCGTTGGGCAAGTGGCCGGGGAAGTTGTAGGGACCGAATACGGCCACCACGCCATGGGGCTTGTGTCGCAGCACGGCGGTGGCATCGGCCAGCGGACCGCTCTTCTCGCCAGTACGTTCACGGAAGGCCTGGACCGAAATGGCGACCTTGTTGATCATGCTGGTCACTTCGGTGGCGGCTTCCCACAGCGGCTTGCCGGTCTCCTCGCCAATGGCGCGGGCCAGTTCCTCGGAACGGCCCTTGAGGGCTGCGGCAAAGCGTTCGAGCACGGCGATACGCTCTTCCACCGGGCGACGGGCCCAGGCAGGGAAGGTATTGCGTGCGGCGGCGACAGCGGCGGCGACCTGCTGCTGCGAGGCGGCGCGACCGGACCAGACCACGGCCTGGCTGACCGGGCACAGCGATTCCAGAGGCTCGCCTTCGCCTGCCAGCCACTGGCCGGCAATGTAGTGGGTATTCATCATCAGGCTCCCCTGACGCCGGGCGGCGTCAGTTGCGTTTTCCGGAGAGGGGCACCGCGCGGACCGAAGCCCCGGCGGACAGACGCAGGCGCTTGGCGGTCTGCGCATCGACCACCAGCGAGCCGGCGGCCAGGCGCGCCGGGGCCGCGGTGATGCGGCATTCCTCGCGCTTGCGGTTGTGGATCAGGTAGGGCTCGGCGTCGTCGCCCGGCGTGCCAATGGCCAGCACGAGGTTCTGACTGTCGGCGATGGCGCGAATCTTCTCGGTCGGCGCCTCGATGGCGGGGCCGGCGTCGAAGATGTCGACGTAACCCTGGTAGCTGAAGCCCTCGGCCTTGAGCATGGCCAGCGCCGGCTCGGTGTCCGGGTGGACCCGGCCGATCACCTCACGCGCGTCCTCGGAGAGGAAGCAGCTATAAAGGGGGAACTTGGGCATCAGCTCGGCAATGAAGGCCTTGTTGCCCACACCGGTCAGGTAGTCAGCCTGGCTGAACTCCATCTTGAAGAAATGCCGACCCAGGCTTTCCCAGAACGGCGAGTGCCCGGCAGCGTCGGACATGCCGCGCATCTCGGCAATCACCTTGTCACCGAACAGTTCGCGGAACTCGGCAATGAACAGGAAGCGCGCCTTGGACAGCAGCCGGCCGTTCAGGCCCGCGCGGTGGTCGGCATGCAGGAACAGCGAGCACAGCTCGGACTGCCCGGTGAGGTCGTTGGCCAGGAACAGCGTGGGGATCTCGCGGTGGATGCCCAGCTCCTGGGAGGCGCTGACGGTGAGGCCGACGCGGTAGTTGTACCAGGGCTCACGCAGGCCGACGGCGCCGGCCACGGCGGAGATACCCACGACCTTGCCGCTATCGTCTTCGAGGACGAACAGGTAGTCGGCGTCGGCGCGCTCGGCTTCACCACGGAAGGCCTTCTCGGCCCAGTTCACGCGGTGTTGCAGGCGCTGCTCGTTGGCCGGCAGCGTGGTGAGACCGGTGCCGGTGCTGCGCGCCAGGTCAAAGAGAGCCGGCAGGTCGGCGCTGGTTACGGGACGGACGATCATGCTCTCTCCCCTCAGATCGCAACCAGGCGCACGCTGGCGCCCTCGCCGATGCCCAGGGCATCGGCGGTTTCCTGGTTCAGGGTGACGGGCTTGCCCGGCACCCAGTCGAGTTCGGCAACGACAGCACGGAAGTCCTGCAGCTGACCATTGGTGACGAGGTAGCCGCGGTTGCCCTTGCCGCCTTCGCCGATGCGCACCGGCACCTGCCGGCTCTGCGCGATGGAGCGGATGCTGCTGGTACGCGCATGCAGTGCGGGGCCGCCGTCGAAGATGTCGACGTAGTTGTCGGACTCGAAACCGTCGCGCATCAGGATGTCGAAGGTGATCTGCGCACGCGGGTGAACCTGGCCCATGGCTTCCTGCGCGTCGTCCGGCAGCAGCGGCACGTAGATCGGGTAGTGCGGCATCAGTTCGGCGAGGAAGGTCCGGCTCTTCAGCCCGGATAGCTTCTCGGCCTCGGTGTAGTCGAGGTCGAAGAAGTTGCGCCCGATGGCGTTCCAGAACGGCGACTGGCCCTGGTCGTCGCTGTAGCCGACGATCTCCACCACCACTGCGTCGGCGAAGCGCTCCGGATGGCTGGCCATGAACAGCAGGCGGCCACGGGAGTTGAGCTCGGCGATCGGCGTGTTCACCAGGTCGCGCTCGACGTAGAAGCTGGTCAGCAGGCTGTTGCCGGTAAGGTCATGGCACAGCGACAGAACGTGGATCTTGTTGTGGATCTTCAGCTCGCGGGAAGCGTGCACGAAGGTCTCGTTGCGGAAGCTGTAGAACGGTTCGGAGAAGCCGGCCGAGGCGACGATAGCCGAGCAGCCGACCAGGCGGCCGGTCTTGCTGTCTTCGAGCACGAAGAAATAGCTTTCTTCACCGTTGAAACTCACCTCGGCGGCGAACGAAGCCTCCGAAGCGAGGATCTTCTCGCGCAGACGTTCCGCGTCATCCGGCAGCGACGTGACGCCGATCGGGCTGTCCGCGGCGAGACGCTGCACTTGCTGCAGGTCGGCCACTTGGGCGGGGCGCATCACCAGCATGGCGTCACTCCTCTAACCAGACAAAAGTTCGTGATTCTTGGTTTCTGATTCGCGGGCGCGACACAGCCTGTGCCGCGCTCATCAGGGCATTTTCGGAAACCGGCCGGGACGATCCGGCCGGTTGAGCGGCGAAGCGCGGGCCTCGCCGATTCAGCGTAGCCGGGGGATCAGCCGCGGGTCAGCTTGGCGATGGCGCGCTCGAGGCGATCCAGGCCTTCGTCGATGTCGGCGTCCGGGATCACCAGGCTGGGCGCGAAGCGCACCACGTCCGGACCGGCCTGCAGGACCATCACGCCTTCCTTCTCGGCGGCGTTGAGCACGTCCTTGGCCTTGCCCTTGAAGGCATCGTTGAGCACCGCACCGATCAGCATGCCCATGCCGCGTACCTGGGTGAAGATGCCGTACTCGGCGGCGATCTTCTCCAGGCGGACCTTGAAGCGTTCATGTTTGGCCTTCACGCCTTCGAGCACTTCCGGGGTGTTGATCACGTCGAAGGCCGCACCGGCGACGGCGCACGCCAGCGGGTTGCCGCCGTAGGTAGTGCCGTGGGTGCCGACGACCAGGTGCTCGGCGATCTTCGCGGTGGTCAGCATGGCGCCGATCGGGAAGCCGCCGCCCAGGCCCTTTGCGCTGGAGAGGATGTCCGGGTTCACGCCGTAGTACTGGTGGGCGTAGAGGTAGCCGATACGACCGAAGCCGCTCTGCACTTCATCGAAGATCAGCAGCGCGTTGTTCTCGTCGCACAGCTTGCGCACGCCTTCCAGGTAGGCCTTGTCCGCCGGCAGCACGCCGCTCTCGCCCTGCACCGGCTCGATGATCACGGCGCAGGTCTTGTCGGAGATGGCCGCCTTCAGGGCTTCCAGGTCGTTGAACGGGATGTGCGTAATGCCCTCGACCTTCGGGCCGAAACCATCGGAGTACTTGGCCTGGCCACCGACGTTGACGGTGAACAGGGTACGGCCATGGAAGCTGTTGACCATCGAGATGATCTCGTACTTCTCGGGGCCATGGACGTCGTGGGCGTAGCGACGCGCCAGCTTGAGCGCGGCCTCGTTGGCCTCGGCGCCGGAGTTGGCGAAGAACACGCGCTCGGCGAAGGTGGCGTCGATCAGCTTCTTGGCCAGGCGCAGGGCCGGCTCGTTGGTGAAGACGTTGGAGACGTGCCAGATCTTGCCGGCCTGCTCGGTCAGCGCCTGCATCAGCGCCGGATGGGTATGCCCCAGGGAGCTGACCGCGATGCCGCCAGCGAAGTCCACCAGCTCTCGGCCGCTCTGATCCCAGACTCGGGAACCCTGGCCACGCACCGGAATGAAGGCAGCCGGCGAATAGTTGGGAACCATGACCTGGTCGAAGTCGGAGCGTTGGACCTGAGCGTGCGGAGCGGACATCGGTGTTCTCCTGCCTGGTTGAGGCGGCTATCGATGAATGGATTGTAGGGACGAACAGCGGGCCGTCATTGCCGCCATGCGACAACTTCTTATAGCGCCAACCCGCGAATTGCCGAGGCTTACGGAAATGCGACAGAAAGCGTCGGGAAGGCGCAGTGTAAGGCTTGCGGCGAAGCTGGAATACGTGCGGCACGAGAAAATCTGCCGCGCTCCAACTGCCAAGCTAACACTCGCTACCTACAGATGGAAAAACCATGCTGATCAATGGAATCGAATACGGGATTCAATTCGCCTCCGACGTAAATCCACGAGACGGACTGGGACTGGAGTGCTGCATCAACAATGTGCCGATTCTGGAAATATTCCGGGACGATGAAAACAAGCGGTACGTCGTGAATCTGTTCCAGCAAGACGTTCCGCTGGAAGTTCTCGAGGCCCTCATCCCCACGGCACGGGCGGAGTTAGGCGATTTCGTACCGTAGGCCGGATCAGCCGTGCTCGGCAATCACCGGAACGGCTTCGGCAACGCCCTGCCCGCGGCGCTGGTTGCGGTCTTCGCGCGGGGTCACGCCGAAGAAGTTGCGGTAGGCGCTGGAGAAGTGCGGGCCACTGGAGAAGCCGCAGGACAGGCCGATCTGGATGATCGACTTGCTGGTCTGCATGAGCATCTGCCGCGCGCGGTTCAGGCGTAGCTCCAGGTAGTACTGGCTGGGCACGCGGGTCAGGTACTGCTTGAAGATACGCTCCAGCTGGCGGCGCGAGACGCACACATGCTGGGCGATCTCGTCGGTGGTCAGCGGCTCCTCGATGTTCGCCTCCATCAGCAGCACCGCCTGGGTGAGCTTCGGGTGGCTGGAGCCGAGACGGTTCTTCAGCGGGATGCGCTGGCGTTCGGAGCCTTCGCGGATGCGCTCCACCACCAGCTCCTCGGAGACCGCACCGGCCAGTTCGGCGCCATGGTCGCGGGACAGCACGGCCAGCAGCAGGTCCAGCACCGCCATGCCGCCACAGGCGCTCAGGCGATCACGGTCCCATTCGAACAGGTGGTTGGTGGCGATGACCTTGGGGTAACGCTCGGTGAAGTCGTCGTGCCAGCGCCAGTGCACGGCGGCGCGGTAGCCGTCGAGCAGGCCCAGCTGCGCCAGCGGGTAGATACCAGCGGACAACGCGCCGATGCTGACGCCGCTGCGCGAGAGCTGCTTGAGCGCGCTGGCCAGCGGCGCGGAGACTGCCTGCGGAACCTCGTCGGCCACCAGGAAGATGCGCTGGCACTGCTCCAGCACGCCGTTCCAGGCCTGGCCCGGCAGGCGCCAGCCATCGGCCTCGGCCACCGGCTCGGCACTCATGAACACCGGTTCGTAGAGCGCCTCGGGGTGCAGCCGGCGGGCGACCCGCAAGGCCTCCTCGGCCAGACCGAGGGTCAGCGCCCGCGTGTGCGGCCAGAGGAGGAATCCGATGCGTTGTGCGGTCATGCGGTCAGGTCACCAGGCGACTGTAACGGACAGCTTACTTCAAGCTGCCGGAAAGGAACTGCTTGAGGCGTTCGGATTGCGGATTGGCCAGGACTTCCTTCGGGCAGCCCGCCTCTTCCACCAGGCCCTTGTGCAGGAACACCAGCTGGTTGGAAACCTCGCGGGCGAAGCCCATCTCGTGGGTCACCACCACCATGGTGCGGCCTTCCTGGGCCAGGTCCTGCATCACGCGCAGGACTTCGCCGACCAGCTCGGGGTCGAGCGCCGAGGTCGGTTCGTCGAACAGCATGACTTCCGGCTCGACCGCCAGCGCACGGGCAATGGCCACGCGCTGCTGTTCACCACCGGACATGTGCGCGGGATAGGCATCCTTGCGGTGCGCCACGCCGACTTTCGCCAGGTAGTGCTCGGCCTTCTCCAGCGCTTCTTTCTTCGACACGCCCAGTACGTGGACCGGCGCCTCGATGACGTTTTCCAGGGCGCTCATGTGCGACCACAGGTTGAAGTGCTGGAACACCATCGACAGGCGCGAGCGCATGCGCTGCAACTGCTTGGCGTCGGCAGCCTTGAGCGCGCCGTCCTTGTTCGGCACGAGCTTGAGCTCTTCGCCGTTGAGCAGGATCTTGCCGGCGTGGGGCTGCTCCAGCAGGTTGATGCAGCGCAGGAAGGTACTCTTGCCCGAGCCGGAGGAGCCGATGATGCTGATCACGTCGCCCGCCTTCGCCGCCAGGGAGACGCCTTTGAGCACCTCGTGGGTGCCGTAGCGCTTGTGCAGGTCCTGGATTTCCAGTTTGTACATGGTGTCGGTTCTCGAATTCAGTCGTTGATCAGCCGGCCCTTGCGGAACGGCTCACGCCCGGCCACCTTGGCCAGCCAAAGCCCTGGCTGGGCATAACGCCCACGCTCGATGGCGAACAGCACGCCGGAAGTACCGGCGCGAACGGTGCTGACCTGGTCGTTCAGCGGGTCGACCACCTCGAACAGCGGGTCGCCCTTCTCCACCCACTCCCCCGCCTTGCGCAGGAAACTCACTACGCCAACGTGGGGTGCATAGAGGTATTCGGTGCCTTCGAAGGGCATGCCTTCGCAGCACTCGGCCGGGGCCGCCGGCCAGTTGCCGGCGATCAGGCCCTGCTCGGCCAGGAAGCCGAGGATGGCTTCGCAATTGTCCTGCGCCTGATCGACGCGGGTATCGCCTACGCCGCCCAGTTCGACGGTGGTCGCCAGGCACGCCAGCGGAATCGCCGCCTGCGGGAAGGCCTGCGCCAGGCGCAGCCAGGGCAGCGAGCAGGATTCGTCGAAGGAACTGCCGCCGGAATCTTCGGCGAGCAGCGCCACGCCGGCCTTCAGGCGTGCGGCCAGGGATTTCCAGCGCGGCCAGTGCTGCGGAATCGCATAGACGTGGATGGCGGCGTCGAAGTCGCAGTGCAGGTCGAGCACCACGTCGGCGTCGCAGGCGTGGCGCAGCAGGATGCGCTGCATGCCCTGCAGCTCGGACGACGCCGGCGGCAGCGCATCGAGGCCGTCACGCATGGCCTGACGGATCAGCTCGACGTTGGCGGCTTCAGCGGTGCCCAGCTGGTCGCCGACGCGCTCGGCGACCAGGGCCGACAGCTCGACGAAATCACGGTTGAAGTTCTTCCCGCTGCCGAACTCGAAACGCCCCAGGTGACTGGCCTGCAGGGTCTGACCCAGGCCGATGGGGTTGGCCACCGGTACCAGTTCGACGACGCAGTTCAGTTGACCGCGCGATTCCAGGTCGGCCAGGCGCTGCTTGAGTTCCCAGGCGGTGCGCATGCCCGGCAGCTCGTCGGCATGCAGGCTGGACTGGATGTAGACCTTGCGCGAGCCCTTGCCGTAGCGGAACACGCTCAGTCGGCGCTCGCTACCCAGGCTGCTCCACGGCAACAGATGATCGATACGTTCCACGGTCTTTTCCTCAGTGCTTGCGCGGCGCGAGATAGGCCAGCCAGCGGCGCTCGGCCAGCTTGAACAGGCGCACCAGGGTGAAGGTCATGATCAGGTAGAAGATGCCGGCGGTGATGAACGCCTCGAACGGCAGGTAGTACTGCGAGTACACGGTGCGCGCGGCGCCGGTGATGTCCACCAGGGTCACGATGGACGCCAGGCTGGTGGTCTGCAGCATCATGATCACTTCGTTGCTGTACTGCGGCAGCGCGCGGCGCAGCGCCGAGGGCAGCAGGATGCGGCGGTACATCTTGATCCGCGACATGCCCATGGCCTTGGCGGCTTCGATCTCGCCGTGCGGCGTGGCGCGGATGCTGCCGGCGAGGATCTCGGCGGTGTAGGCGCTGGTGTTGATGGCGAACGCGGCGCAGGCGCAGAAGGTGGCGTTGGACAGCAGCGGCCACATGGCGCTTTCACGCACGAACTCGAACTGCGCCAGGCCGTAGTAGATGAGGAACAGCTGCACCAGCATCGGGGTGCCGCGGATCACGTAGGTGTATAGCCAGGCCGGCAGGTTCACCGCCGGGTTCTTCGAGCAGCGCATCAGCGCCAGCGGCACCGCCGCCACGAGGCCGAAGAACAGCGAGATCGCCAGTAGCTTGAGGGTCACCAGCAAGCCGCTGAAGTAGAGCGGCAGGCTGTCCCAGATGACGGAAAAATCAAAGATCATTCGAGGGCTCCCGGTCTCAAAGCTCGGCGACTTTCACGCCGACCGAATAGCGGCGTTCGAGCATGCGCAGCAGTACCAGGGAGACGGTGGTGACCGCCAGGTACAACGCCGCCACGGCGAGGAAGTAGGTAAAGGGTTCGCGGGTGGCGTCCGAGGCCTGCTTGGCCTTGAACATCATGTCCTGCAGACCGACCACGGAGATCAGGGCGGTAGCCTTGACCAGCACCAGCCAGTTATTGGTGAAACCGGGGATGGCCAGGCGGATCATCTGCGGCACCTGGATGCGGAAGAACACCTGCAGCGGGCTCATGCCATAGGCGAAGCCGGCCTCGCCCTGCCCTTTGGGAATGGCCATGAAGGCGCCACGGAAGGTCTCGGACAGGTAGGCACCGAAGATGAAGCCCAAAGTGCCGACACCGGAGGCGAAGGGGTTGAGGTCGATGTAGTCCTCATAGCCGACCATCGGCGCGACCCAGTTCACCGCGGCCTGGCCGCCATAGAAGATCAGCAGGATCAACACCAGGTCCGGCACGCCACGAATCACGGTGGCATAGAGGTCGCCGCACCAGGCCAGCCATTTCACCGGCGACAGGCGGATGGCCGCACCGAGCAGGCCCAGCGCGATCGCCAGGGCCATCGACAGCAGGGACAGCTGAAGCGTCAGCCAGGCACCATCGACGATGGTGGCTCCGTAGCCATTGAGCATAATTTCGTACCTCGTGAAACCGGACGCCGCCCGCAACGACACGGACGCTCAGGGCGAGCACGATTGCAGGCTCACCCCCAATAAAAAAGTGGCACAAACTTCAGGAACAGGCCTGGGTTTGCGCCACTTCTGGACGTGGATCAGTTCTCGCCGTAGACGTCGAACTTGAAGTACTTGTCCTGTACTTGCCTGTACTTGCCGTTGGCACGGATGCCGGCGATGGCCGCGTTGAATTTCTCGGCCAGGGCGGTATCACCCTTGCGCACGGCGATGCCGGCGCCACCACCGAAGTACTTCGGATCGTTGTATTCCGGACCGACGAAGGCGTAGCCCTTGCCGGCGTCGGTTTTCAGGAAGCCGTCGTCGAGGTTGACCGAGTCGGCCATGGTCGCGTCGAGGCGGCCGGAGACCAGGTCCATGTTGGCTTCGTTCTGGGAGTTGTAGCGCACGACTTCGATGCCGGCCGGAGCCAGCACGTCGGTGGCGTAGCGGTCATGGGTGGAGGCGCGCAGCACACCGACCTTCTTGCCCTTCAGGTCCGCCAGCGGATCGTTCAGGGTCACGCCCTGCTTCATCACGAAGCGCGCGGGGGTGTGGTAGTACTTGTTGGTGAAGTCGACGGACTTCTTGCGCTCGTCGGTGATGGTCATGGACGAGAGGATGGCGTCGATCTTGCGAACCTTCAGCGCCGGGATCAGGCCGTCGAACTCCTGCTCGACCCAGGTGCACTTGACCTTCATCTCTTCGCACAGGGCATTGCCGATATCCACGTCGAAACCGGCGAGCTTGCCGTCTGGAGTCTTGAAGGAGAACGGCGGATAACCGGCTTCGATGCCGATGCGGACCGGCTTGTCGTCAGCGTGGGCAACCAGGGACAGCGCGGACAGGGCCAGCGCACCGAGAAGTGCAAACTTCTTCATCAGTAACTCCTTCGAGGGTAGGACTTCGATTGGCAGGAGAAAGGGGTTGGCCCAGGCTGCCCGTGCAGAAGTGAAGGTTATTGTTCGTCTGCGCATTGCCGGCGCGATTCTTGTGAAAAGCGCGCCTACCGGGGTGAGCGGCATTCTAGCGACAGCCCCGGAGCGGTTATTTCTTCAATGCGACAAGTAATTATAGAAGCGCTGGAGACGGAGCCCCGGCGGCTTGACGGCGCGGAGTTTACGTGATCTGAAAGCGGATAGTAAAACCCATTTTACCTGCAGTAATCGGGCCACAAATATCCAATATCAGGCTCCACGCGGGGTGCGCGATATTGACTCATTCCGAGCGGACAGAAAAGACGCACCACAGGCGTGCAAAATGTTTCCTGGCGCCTCATTTTGTCGCGGGGAAATGTTACCGACGGGAGGGAAACACACTGTAGGAGCGAGTGATCGCAGTCAGGGCTCACTCTGACGATCTGCTCGCTCGTACAGCCCAGCCAAACGCCGGAGTGCACTTCGTAGAACCGAGGGGGGACGCCTGGCCCTTGCTCGCGAACCGCACCCCACCGTGGCCGGAACTGATGGGTATCGCTGCGCTCCACGCCATCCTACGTTCGTGCTTCGCGACGGCTTCGGCGTATAAAAGAGCAGAAATGAAAAACGCCCCGGCAAGCGGGGCGTTTTTTTCGGCAGGCGGCGGATCAGGCCGCGCGCATGGCCTGGTGCGTGTCGATCAGGTGCTGCACCACACCCGGATCGGCCAGGGTGGAGATGTCACCCAGCGAATCGTACTCGGCCGTGGCAATCTTGCGCAGGATGCGGCGCATGATCTTGCCCGAGCGGGTCTTCGGCAGGCCGGGCGCCCATTGGATCACGTCCGGGGTAGCGATCGGGCCGATTTCCTTGCGCACCCAGGCACGCAGCTCCTGGCGCAGTTGCTCGTTGCTTTCCTCACCGGCATTCAGGGTGACGTAGACATAGATGCCCTGCCCCTTGATGTCGTGCGGTACGCCAACCACGGCAGCCTCGGCCACTTTCGGGTGTGCGACGAGGGCGCTTTCGATCTCGGCGGTGCCCATGCGGTGGCCGGAGACGTTCAGCACGTCGTCCACGCGACCGGTGATCCAGTAGTAGCCATCCTCGTCGCGACGGGCGCCGTCGCCGGTGAAGTACATGCCCTTGAAGGTCTTGAAGTAGGTGTCCACGTAGCGGTCGTGGTCGCCGTACAGGGTGCGCGCCTGGCCCGGCCAGGAGTCGAGGATCACCAGGTTGCCCTCGGTGGCCCCTTCCAGGATGTTGCCCAGGTTATCCACCAGCGCCGGCACCACGCCGAAGAACGGCTTGGCAGCGGAGCCCGGCTTCAGGCCGTGAGCGCCCGGCAGCGGGGTCATCAGGCAGGCGCCGGTTTCGGTCTGCCACCAGGTGTCGACGATCGGGCAGCGCGACTGGCCGACGGTCTCGTAGTACCACTGCCAGGCTTCCGGGTTGATCGGCTCGCCCACCGAACCCAGCAGGCGCAGGCTGGAGCCGTCGGCGCCTTCGACCGCGGCCTTGCCCTCGGCCATCATGGCGCGAATCGCGGTCGGTGCGGTGTAGAGGATGTTGACCTTGTGCTTGTCGACGATCTTGGCGACGCGGGAGATGTCCGGATAGTTCGGCACGCCCTCGAACAGCACGGTGGTCGCGCCGTTGGCCAGCGGGCCGTAGACGACGTAGGTGTGACCGGTGACCCAGCCGATGTCGGCGGTGCACCAGAAGACTTCGCCCGAACGGTAGTCGAACACGCGCTCATGGGTCAGCGAGGCGTAGACCAGGTAGCCGCCGGTGGTGTGCAGCACACCCTTGGGTTTGCCGGTGGAGCCGGAGGTGTAGAGGATGAACAGCGGATCCTCGGCA
Source organism: Pseudomonas sp. BB438 (assembly GCF_057180225.1). Lineage (NCBI taxonomy): Bacteria > Pseudomonadati > Pseudomonadota > Gammaproteobacteria > Pseudomonadales > Pseudomonadaceae > Pseudomonas > Pseudomonas sp. BB438. The sequence continues at coordinate 1,967,846 of NZ_CM170001.1, read as the reverse complement.
CCCATTTCCTTCGGCGCGCAGGTGGAGCCGGCGACCTTCATCAGGTCCTCGAACCACACGTCGCGGTGCTGGTTCCACTTGATCGGGGAGCCGGTGCGCTTGCAGACGATGATCTTCTGCACGCTGTTGGTTTCCGGGTTGGTCAGCGCGTCGTCGACGTTGGCCTTGAGCGGGGTCTTCTTGCCGCCGCGCAGACCTTCGTCGGCAGTGATCACGACCTTGGAACGGCAGTCGATGATGCGGCCGGCCAGGGCTTCGGGAGAGAAGCCGCCGAACACCACGGAGTGGATCGCACCGATGCGGGCGCAGGCCAGCATGGCGACCACGGCCTCCGGGATCATCGGCATGTAGATGGTCACCACGTCGCCACGGTGCACGTCCTGGCCGCGCAGGGCGTTGGCGAACTTGCAGACCTGCTCGTGCAGTTCGCGGTAGGTGATTTCCTTGTGCTCGGAAGGATCGTCGCCTTCCCAGATGATGGCGAGCTGGTCGCCGCGCTCGGCCAGGTGGCGGTCGAGGCAGTTGTAGGAGAGGTTCAGGGTGCCGTCGGCAAACCACTTGATGTCCACGTGATGGTCATCGAAGGAGGTCTGCTTGACCTTGGTGAACGGCTTGATCCAGTCGATGCGCTGGGCCTGTTCGCGCCAGAAGCCGTCGGGGTTGACCACCGACTGCTGGTACAGCTTCTTGTAGGTGGCCTCGTCGGTCAGAGTGGTCGCGGCCACTTCGGGACGCACGGGGTACACGGATGCCGCAGTCATGGCGTTTTACCTCGGTGAAGAGTGTTGTTTTTGTTGGCCTCAGTTGTAACGGCGACACCCTTCCCCGAACCATACGACCATGGTCTTACCAATCGTTAGTCGTAGTGATGAGCCCCATAAGCCGTTGTTTTGGCAATGGACTCACGGGGCCGCGACAACCTGTCACATACCAAGGGCGTGGGGCAGCGCAAGGGAAATGTAGGGCACGTAGGTCACCAGGATCAGGAACAGCAGCAGGATCATCAGCCACGGCAGTGCCGCGCGGATGGTCGAGCCCAGCGGCAGGCCGGTGACCGCTGAGGTGACGAACAGGTTGAGCCCCACCGGCGGGTGCACCAGGCCGATCTCCATGTTCACCACCATGACGATCCCCAGGTGGATCGGGTCGATGCCCAGGCGCATGGCGATGGGGAAGAAGATCGGTGCGAGGATCAGCACGATGGCCGACGGTTCCATGAAGCTGCCGGCCACCAGCAGCACCACGTTGACCATCAGCAGGAAGCCGATCGGCGTCAGCCCCTCCTGCATCACCCACTCGGTGATCTGCTGGGGGATCTGCTCGGTGGTCAGCACGTGGGCGAAGAGCATGGCGTTGGCGATGATGAACATCAGCATGATGCTCAGCCGGCCGGACTCCACCAGCACCTTGGGGCAATCGCGCAGGCGCATGTCCTTGTAGACGAACAGCGCGACGAAGGCCGAGTAGACCGCTGCGACCGCCGCCGCTTCAGTCGGCGTGAACAGCCCGGAGTAGATGCCGCCGAGGATGATCACCAGCAGCAACAGTCCCCAGCCGGCACGGCGCGCGGCGGACAACCATTCACGCAGGCTGGCGCGCGGCTGCGCCGGGAGCTTCTTCACCCGCGCGACGATGTAGATCACCACCATCAGGATTACGCCCAGCAGCAGGCCCGGCACCACGCCGGCGACGAACAGCTTGCCCACCGAGGTCTCGGTGGCGGCGGAGTACACCACCATGACGATCGACGGCGGGATCAGGATGCCCAGGGTGCCGGCGTTGCAGATGATCCCGGCGCCGAACTCGCGGGGGTATCCCGAACGCACCATGCCGGCCACGGCGATCGAGCCCACGGCCGCCACGGTCGCTGGCGAGGAACCGGACAGCGCGGCGAACAGCATGCACGCCAGCACCGCCGCGATCGCCAGTCCACCCCGAATGTGGCCGACGCAGGCGTTGGCGAAGTCGATCAGGCGGCGAGCCACGCCGCCGGTAGTCATGAAGGCGCCGGAGAGCAGGAAGAACGGGATCGCCAGCAGCGTGTAGGCCTCGGAGGTCTCGAACAGCTTGATCGCCAGCGAACGCACCGAATCCGGACTGAACAGCAGGATCGTCAGTGCGCCGGACAGGCCCAGGGAAATGGCGATGGGCACACCGATGAACATGAAGACGAACAGCAGGAGGAACAGGATCATCACGGTCATGGACGGCTCTCCGCGGCTTCTTCACCGGCCAGCTTCGAGGCTTCCGCCGCCTCGTCGGCAAGGCCCAGGCCGAGCTGGCGACCGCGCAACAGGTTGACGAGGATTTCCAGGTAACGCAGGACCACCAGGCCGAAGCCGATGGGCACGATCACCGCGATGTACGCCTGGAGGATGCCGAAGTGGTCGAGGTCTTCCGCGCCGATACCGGCGATGAACAGGGTCTTCACCCAGTCGAAGCTGGCGACCATGAACAGCCCGGCGTAGCCCAGGCAGCAGAGGCAGGCGAGTACGCCGATGCAGCGCTGCACCGGGCGTGGCGTCAGTCGCACCAGCGCATCCACGCCCAAGTGGCCGGCGGTGCGCACGCCATAGGCGATGCCGAAGAAGATCAGCCAGCCGAACAGCGCCTTGGTCAGCGCGTTACTCCAGGACATGTCCTGGGCGACGCCGAGTATCGCGTCGCCGATGGCGTAGAACGGCCCCTGCAGCGACGGCAGGCGGTCGCCCAGGTCATAGAACAGGGTGAAGACGTTGGTCATCACCACATAGACGAAAGTCACCAGCGTCATGGCCGCCAGCAGGAAGGCAATGGCGCCCTCCTCGACGTGATTCCAGACGCGCACGAATCGATTCATCGAACGTTCTCCACAACGAAAATTATCCACAACGCGGCATCGCCACGACGCCCGCCAGCCGGCGGGGTCGGACGGATCAATGGGAACGGTTGGAAGCTTCGGCGGCCTGGAGGAAATCGGCGCCGACGTTGTCGCGGAATTTCTGCCACACCGGCTGCATCGCCTCGCGCCAGTCGGCGCGCTGTTGCGCAGTGAGCGGGTGGATCTCGCTGGTGCCGCTGGCGAGGATGCGCTGGCGGGCGTCGCGGTTCAGGCGCTCGGCTTCCTGATTCACCTTCACGGTGACCTCGGCCATGATCGTTTCCAGCTCGGCGCGCAGGTCCGGCGGCAGGCCGTTCCAGAACGTCGCGTTGGTGATCACCATGTAGTCGACCAGGCCATGGTTGGACTCGGTGAAGTACTTCTGCACCTCGTTGACCTTCTGACTCTCGTAGTTCGACCAGGTGTTCTCGGTGCCATTCACCACGCCGGTCTGCAGGCCCTGGTAGACCTCGGCGAAGGACATCTTGCGGGAGATCGCGCGCAGCTCGCGGAACTGCTCGTTGAGCACGTCGGAGGCCTGCACACGGAACTTCAGTCCGCGCGCATCGCCGGGTTCGAGCAGCAGACGGTTGGCCGAGAGCTGCTTCATCCCGTTGTGCCAGTAGGCCAGTCCGAGGATGCCCTTGCCCTGCATGCTGGTCAGCAGGCTCTGGCCCTGCGGGCTGCGCTGGAAGTTGTCGACGGCATCGATGTCGTCGAAGAGGAACGGCAGGTCGAAGATCTGCACCTTCTTCGTGTACTGCTCGAACTTGGCCAGGGACGGCGCGAGCATCTGCACATCGCCCAGCAGCAGCGCCTCCATCTCCTTGCCATCGCCGAACAGCGAGGAGTTCGGGTAGACCTCCACGCGCACCCGGCCGGGCAAGCGCTCCTCGGCCAGGCGCTTGAACATCAGCGCACCCTGCCCCTTGGGCGTGTTCTCCGCGACCACGTGGGCGAACTTGATCACTATCGGTTCACTCGAAGTCCGCGGCTCACTGGAAGTCTGCGGTTCACCGGCGGCCTGAATGGCAGAAGCGCAGGCCAACGCCAGGACGGCGAGCAACGCCCGCCCCATGGTTCCAAACATCGCGTCACCCTCAATTTGTTCTTGTGCTTGCGAGGTGAGCCTGGCGACAGGCTCGCGAGGAGACTGACGCAAATGTCAGCGTTCGGAGAATTCGTCTTTTCCCAAAGCCGCGTTCGACAGAGCGGAACGCAGGCCGCAAAAAAAACACACCCGGCAGAGGCCGGGTGCGGGGGATTCACACGCTCAAGGCGGCGGGGCGCCGCGTCAGACGGGCAGTCGCGTGCGGTGCGCGAGCATCATCCGCTCGTGTTCCTCGAGCATGCCGGGCACGCAGTCGCGGAGGAACTCGACCCAGGTGCGGATCTTCGCATCAAGGTACTGGCGTGACGGGTACAGCGCATAGACGTTGAGGTGGAACAGGCTGTAGTCGGGCAGTACACGCACCAGGCTGCCGTCCTTCAGGCCCTGCACGGCGGAGTACACCGGCAGCGCACCGATGCCCATGCCGGCACGTACCGCCTCGGTCATGGCGTCGGCGGTGTTGACCTGGAAGTGGGTCTGGTTGATGCCGACCATTTCCTGGCCGTCGGGACCATCGAACAGCCACTTGTCCAGCGACATCACCGAGTTCACCAGGCGCAGGCAGCGGTGCTCGGTCAGCTCGACGAGCTTCTTCGGCATGCCATGGCGCGCCACGTACTCGGGCGAAGCACAGAGCACGCTGTAGGTCTTGCCGATGCGCTTGGAGACGAAGCCCGAGTCCGGCAGCTCCTGCGCGATGACGACGGAGATGTCGTAGCCCTCGTCGAGGATGTCGGTGATGCGATTGGCCAGGGTCAGGTCGAAGGTGACTTCCGGGTAGATCTCGCAGTACTGCGAAATCGCGCGGATCAGGTAGTGCTGGCCGATACCGGTCATCGCATGCACCTTCACCTTGCCGTGGGGCCGGGCGTGGGCGTCGCCGGCCTCGGCCTCGGCTTCCTCGATGTAGCCGAGGATCTGCTGGCAGCGCTGCAGGTAGCGCTGGCCGGCTTCGGTGAGGGCGATGCGGCGGGTGGTGCGATGCAGCAGGCGGGTGCGCAGGTGCGCTTCGAGTTTGGCCACCGTCCGCGAGACATAGGCGGTGGTGAGGTCCATGCGCTGGGCGGCGGCGGTGAAGCTGCCGGTCTCGGCGACACAGACGAAAGCACGCATGTTGTGCAGCAGGTCCATCATTTCTCCTGAGAGCCTGTCCACGCCACGGCGGGCGGCCTCTGCAACGGCGCTCGAACGAGCAACGCCTTGTTACAGATTCATGACAGGCGGCGAATTGTCGCATACCTGTCGCAACGGGATTATTGCTCTTTCAGGCAACAATAATTCATCCAACCGTCAGCTTATCCTGCCCCCCGGCGCACTTCTAGAATCGCCCTCCCCAACGCGGTCTCCCGCAACGCCCCAGGACAAGCAGCCGTGCTCCGCCTTTCGTGCAACGTGCTTCCACCCCGTCGCTCCACCTTCCAACTACAGGGTTCCGAAAACCCGATCCAGCCCGACCACCGCCTGCCGAGATAAGCCTGATGAGCAGTCTGTCCGTGCGCCTGCCCAAGGCCGCCGCGGTGCGCTTCGCCCTGTCCGACTGGGCGCACACCGACGGCGTCACCTGGATGTTCATCCTCAAGACGTTGATCACCGCCTTCGCGGCATTGTGGCTGGCCTACCGTCTGGAGCTACCCCAGCCCAACACCGTGCTGGTGAGCGCCTTCATCGTGCTGCAGCCGCAGAGCGGCCAGGTGCTGGCGAAGAGTTTCTACCGCATCCTCGGCACGCTCGCCGGGCTCACGGTGATGGTCACCTTCATCGCCCTGTTCGCCCAGGAGCGCGTGCTGTTCCTGCTCTGCGTGGCCATCTGGGTCGGCCTGTGCACCGCCGGTGCGGCGCGCTATCGCGACTTCCGCGCCTACGCCTGCCTGCTGGCCGGCTACACCGCCGTGATGATCGGCATCCCCGCCACCCTGCACCCCGAGGGCGCCTTCATGCAGGCGCTGTGGCGGGTGATCGAGATCACCCTGGGGATTCTCTGCACCGGCGTGGTCAGCGCCGTGGTCCTGCCGCAGACCAGCACCGCCGCGCTGCGCAACGCGCTGAACACCCGTTTCGGTGACTTCGCCGGACTCGCCAGTGCCGGGCTCAACGGCACGCTGGATCGCGAGCGTTTCGAGCAGGCCAGCGCGCGCATCGCCGCCGAAGTGGTGGGGCTGGAAAGCCTGCGCAACGTCACCGCCTTCGAAGACCCGCACATGCGCCTGCGCAGCGGTCGCCTGGCGCGCCTGAACAGCGAATTCATGCAGCTGACCACGCGCTTCCACGCCCTGCAGCGCCTGCTTGAACGGCTGCGCGAGCGCCAGGCCAGCAATGTACTGGAAGTGCTGATGCCGTGCCTGATCGACGTCAGCGAACTGCTCTCCAGCTGGCACGGTCGGCCGCTGAGCGAAGCGGATGCCGAACGCCTGAGCGTGCAGCTCGAACTCTGCAAGCACCACCTGATGCCGCGCATCCGCGAAGCCCGCGCCAGCCTCGGCCACACCTGCCCGAGGGAAGCCGACCAGCTGGATTTCGAGACCGCCGCCGAGCTGCTCTACCGCTTCGCCGACGACATGCACAGTTACGCCCAGACCCACGCCTCGCTGGCCGCGCACAAGCACGAGCGCGAGCAGTGGAAGGAGCGCTTCACCCCCAAGGCCAACGCCCTTGCCGCCGCCGTCGCCGGTTTTCGCTGTGCACTGCTGGTGATCGTCGGCGGGGTGTTCTGGATCGAAACCTCCTGGCTCAGCGGCGCCACCTTCGCGCTGACCTCGGTACTGATCGCCGCCCTCTCCTCCGCCTCGCCCAACCCCAAGCGCCTGTCATTGCAACTGACCCTCGGCACGCTGCTCGGCGCCACGCTGGGCTTCATCCTGACCTTCCGCGTGCTGCCGCATATCGATGGCTTCCCGCTGCTGTGCTTCGTGCTCTCGCCGGTGTTCGCCGTCGGCGCCTTCCTGATCACCCGGCCCAAGTGGAGCGGCTACGGTGTCGGCCTGCTGGTCTGGTTCTGCATCGCCTCGCTGCCGGCCAACGTGGCGCGCTACGACGCCTACACCTTCATCAACGAATACCTGGCGATGCTGCTGTCGATGGGCATGGCCGTGGTCGCGGCGATCGTCATCCTGCCGCCGAACCGACCGTGGCTGTGGGAGCGCCTGGAAGCCGAGCTTCGCCTGCGCGTGGTGCGGGTGATCAGCGATCCGCTGAAGGGCCTGTCGTCGAACTTCGAGAGTGGCACGCGCGACCTGCTGAACCAGGCCTATGGTTTGTCCACGGGCCGCCCGGACGTGCAGCGGCGCCTGCTGCGCTGGACCTTCCAGGTGCAGGAGATCGGCCTGTCGATCATCGAATTGCGCCGCGAGCAGGAGGCCCTGCCGACGGAGCCCTGGTACGCCGAACGCATGCCCTGGCGCCGCGCGATCCGCGCCCTGGGGCGGGCGCTGATCCGCCTGTTCATCCAGCCCAGCGAAAGTAACCGCCAGCGCGCGCTGGCAGCGGTGGAGCACGCCATCCATGCGACACGCACCACGGATGATCGTCGCCCGCCGCACTTCGACTCCTCGCCCCTGCGCCGGGTGTGCAGCTACCTGCACTTCATCCGCACCTCGCTGCTCGACCCGCAGTCGCCGCTGCGCGATTGAGAGCGGCGGGTTCGCGAGCAAGAACTGGGCGTCCCCCTCCCTGCTACAGCTCCGGCATAGGCCGGACCGCTCTTCGTAGGAACGAGCTTGCTCGCGAACCGCACGGAACAGTGCGGCACTCCCCTGCAGGAGCGGGCCATGCGCGCGATCGCGGGCATGGCCCGCTCCTGCAACGGCGACATGTCTCGATATTCCATGTACGACGCCCAAGTCCTGCGGTGTTATGCAATGCCTGAGATCGGCGCGCGGCACAGCGTCGCTCCTATGCTTCCTGCAATCACGCCGAAAACGCTTCCGACCTGCGACACCCCGCCGCAAGACCACCCCTGAAACCCACGCCACACCTGGATTGTTGCCTCTGAGTACGAAGTCTTGTTGGCGCCTGGATATATGACTCAGGTCAGGCAAATCCTATTATTTCCGTGCTGTTACAGCGCGCGCCGCAACACCACCCAAGACCCATCATCATTTCCCAACGCTTCCCGATGCAGCCATGAGCTGAACGTCACGGGCCCGTCACGTCCGGACTCCGGGAACAAGGCAGGTAAATTCATGAAAGCTGTAGTCATCCTGGCCATGCTGGGCTTCTCTTCGCTCGCCCTCGCCGAGCAGGTGAACGCCGCCGGCCAGGCACCAAGCGCGGCCGTGGAGCAGTACACCTACGACATGAAACTGGACGTCGCCCACGTCATCTCGACCACCGACGTATCCAACGAATGCGGCATCGTGCCGGCGCGCATGACCTACGAAGACTCCCAGGGTCAGCGTCACACCGTCGAATATCAGGTGTGGGGCAACGGCTGCTCCGGCGGCTAAGCGATTTGCGCATTCCCGCCGCGGCCCACGCAGCCCCGGCGGGAATGCCACTCTCCGTCTACGGCTGCAGGGCCGCCTTCGCGATGTTGCGACTGTGCGCCCCGAAATGCCGGATCAATTGCAGAATCTGCTCATCCAATGCCTCATCGTGCCGGAACGGCGCCGGTGAGTTCCCCGCACTGAAATCCCCTGCCGGTGCTTTCTCGCTGTCCAGCCAGTGGCCGATCGCCGCGTCGAACGCCGCCGCATGGGCATGGGATTCGCTCGCCACCACCTCGCGCAGATACTCCGTCGAATACGGCGGATAAGTGCCATCCGTGCTCACATCGGCGTAGGCCGCCAGCAAAGGCGACTGGCCACCCAGGCGCAGCGTCTCGCGCAGCCAATCCAGCTGATAACGCTCCACGCCCGTATGCCGGTCCGCCACGCGCTGGATCGCCGCCTGCTTGTCGGCATCGAAGCCCGCCATGGACTTGCCCGCCGTCCATAACATGCTGGTGGTCGTTTCACCCGGCAGTGGCGTCGAGTGGTAGGGCTGGGTCATGTCCTGGATGTAGTGCATCGCCCAGCCCAGGAAGCGGTAGCCCCAGTACGGATGGCCCTTCTCGAAGGCGAAGCGCGCCAGGCCGTAGAACTGGTAGGCGCGCCATTCCGGCCAGTTGCGCTCCAGGTACGGGGCGCCGGTGTAGATGATCGCGTCCTCATGGTAGAAGCCCATGTGGAACGGCGCCTGCGAGCTGAACTCGTAGCGTGGGTCGCCAAACGGCTGCACGCCGAAGCCATAGCGCTGGCCGGCTTCGCCGGGGTTGTCGCTGAACAGGTTGATGTCATGACCGAAGTCAGGCTCGTCGGCGGCGCTGGCCAGCACGTCCAGCGCGGGGATCTTCTCCCCTGCCTGCAACTGCACGAAGCGCCACGGGTTCCAGCCGGACAAGTTGCGGAACACCAGCACATCCGAAGGCTGCAACGCGACATGCTTCTGCAATTCACTGCTCGGCAGTTCGCCACCGGGCGGCGGCTGCACGACGGTCGCCAGCTTGATCTCGGGGTTCAGGCGCAGCGCCATGAGGAATGCCTTGCGCGGGTCGTCGCGACCATCTTCGGTCAGGCGCAGATCGTCCGGGCGCGGCGGGTACTGGCGGAAGTGCTCGCGAGCATAGGCCTCCTGCTCATCCAGCAACGTCACCAGGCCGGCGCGCTGCTGGCTGATGAAGCTTTCCAGCGGCTCCACCTCGACCTCCGGCGCCTGGGCAACTGCCGGCAATTGCCGCAGGGCAATGTAGCTGCCCAGGGTGTGATTGGACCAGGCCCAGAGGCTTTGTGGCAGGACCAGCAAGCCCGCCAGCAGGCAGGTGGAAAGTCGCTTCATCGGCTCTTCGCTCTTGTTTGGCAGTGCAATGCGGAAAATTCCGACGCAGCCTAACAATCCACAGCCGCGCCGGCACTGTCGAAGCTTGCCAGCGCGTGTCACCGATAACGCCACGGCTGACGATCATCAATGGCACGAACCGTCCCAGCCACTACACTTGCCCGGCATGGAAAGGCACCGGTTGCGCGCGCGTGCCGGCCACTCGAAATAAGGGCGTCCCCATGCTGCAGTCCGTTTCACCCAAGCAAGACCTCCCCCTCAAGCCCGATCCAGCCGAACCTCGTAGCGGCGTCCTCGCCCCCTTCAGCATCGCTGCGTTCCGCATCATCTGGATCTGCAACCTGTTCGCCAACCTGGGCACCTGGGCGCAATCGGTCGCCGCCGCCTGGGTGGTCACCGAGGCCCACGCCAGCCCGCTGATGGTGGCGATGATCCAGGTCGCCTCGGCGCTACCACTGGTGTTGCTGTCGATCATGTCCGGCGTACTGGCGGACAACCACGACCGCCGCAAGATCATGCTGGTCGGCCTGACGGTAGAGCTCTCAGGCGCCGCGCTGGTGACGGTGCTGGCGTTCATGGGCTACCTCGACCCGCTGATGCTGATCGTGTCGATCCTCTGGCTGTCGCTGGGCAGCTCGATCACCATCCCCGCCTGGCAGGCGGCGGTGAACGAGCAGGTACCGCCGCGCATGCTCGGCGACGCGGTGCTGCTCAACAGCGTCAACTACAACGTCGCCCGCGCCGTCGGTCCGGCCATCGGCGGCCTGCTGCTGTCGGCCACCGGGGCCTCCTGGGTTTTCCTGTTCAACTGCATCTGCTACGCCTCGCTGATCTGGGCGATCTGGCAATGGCGCCGCGACGTGCCCAAGCGCACGTTGCCCCCGGAGCACATCTTCGAAGGCGTGATCGCCGCGCTGCGCTTCACCCAGTATTCCAGCGTCACTCGCCTGGTGATGCTGCGCTCGGCGGTGTTCGGTCTCTCCGCCAGCGCCGTCTGGGCGCTGCTGCCGCTGCTGGCGCACCGCAACCCGGACGGCAGCGCCTCGGTCTACGGCTACATGCTCGGCGCCCTGGGCCTGGGCGCCATCGTCGCCAGCACCATGGTGAGCAAGGCGCGGCAATGGCTCGGCAGCAGCCGGCTGATCAGCTTCGCCGCCGCCACGCTCGCGGTGGTCATGCTCATCCTGGGCTGGGTCGACAACCTCTGGGTGATCTTCCCCGCGCTGGTGCTCGGCGGCGCCTGCTGGATCGCCGCCGTGGCCACCTACAACTCCGCGGTGCAGATCCTCGTGCCCGACTGGGTCAAGGCGCGCGCCCTGGCGCTGTACCAGACCGCAATCTATGGCGGCCTGGCAGCGGGCTCGTTCCTCTGGGGCCACTTCGCCGAGACCATGGGTGTGCAAGGTGCACTGATCGCCGCCGGTTGCCTGCTGCTGGTCTCGGTGGCGCTGCTGTACAACTCGCGCCTACCGGAATTGAATTCCGACAGCATCGCCCGAGCGCCGGGCGGCGTGCCGGGCCAGCCGACCTTCGTATTCAACCCCGAGCGTGGCTCGGTGCTGGTGTCCATCGAGTACCGGATTCCCGCCGAGCGCACCCGCGACTTCGTCCGCGCGGCCAAGCCACTGCGTCGCCTGCGCCTGCGCAATGGCGCGGAACGCTGGGCGCTGTACCGCGACGTGAGCAACCCGGAAATCTGGCAGGAACTGTTCCTGGTGGACAACTGGATCGGCCACCTGCGCATGCTCGACCGCCTCACTCTTGAGGACAAGACGATCATCGACAACGTCACCAGCCTGCATGCTGGCGATGCACCGCCCGTGATCCGCCACGGCGTCAGCTACGAGTCGGGCAGCTACGAGGCGCCGCCGGAGACGCTGGGCTAGCGACGGACAAACAAAAACGCCTCCCGGTCAGGGGAGGCGTTTCGGGTGACACGGACGGCTTATTGCGCCGCCGGCTTCTTGCGCTTGAGCGGCGCCAGGCCGTCCTGGCTCACGACCTTCGACGGGCCGGATTTCGGCTTGGCAACGGACTTCTTCTTCGCCGGTGCCTTGCTGCCGGACTTCTTCGCATCGTCCTTTTTCTTCTTGGTGCCGGCTGCCTTGCCCGACGCCTTGACCTTCTTCGGCCCCTTGTAGGTGCCCTTCAGCTCCTTGATGGTACGCAGCTCGAAGCGCAGCTTGAGGTAACGCTCGATGCTCGACATCAGGTTCCAGTCGCCGTGGCCCACCAGCGAGATCGCGGTACCGGCGGCGCCCGCGCGACCGGTGCGGCCGATGCGGTGCACGTACTCGTCGCCACGGCGCGGAATGTCGAAGTTGATCACCAGGTCCAGACCGTCGACGTCCAGGCCACGGGCAGCCACGTCGGTGGCGACGAGGATCTTCACCGCGCCCTGCTTCAGGCGCTCGATGGCCAGCTTGCGGTCCTTCTGGTCCTTCTCGCCGTGCAGCACGAAGACCTTGTGGCCGGCGGCGACCAGGCGACCGGTCAGGCGGTCGGCAGCCACGCGGGTGTTGGTGAAGACGATGGCCTTCTCATAGGTCTCATTGCTCAGCAGCCACTGCAGCAGAGCTTCCTTGTGACCGACGTCGTCGGTCAGGATCACCTGCTGGCTCACATCCTCGTTCAGCTCGCTGACACGGTTGAGCTGCAGGTTCTCCGGCTCGCGCAGGACCTTCTCGACCATCTCGTGCAGACCGCTGCCGCTGGTAGCGGAGAACAACAGGGTCTGGCGCTCCGCCGGACACTGTGCGGCGAGCTTGAGCACATCCTCGGAGAACCCCATGTCGAGCATGCGGTCGGCTTCGTCGAGGATCAGCACTTCCACGTCCCCCAGCGGCAGGTTGCCGGCGTTGAACTGCTCGTTCAGGCGGCCCGGGGTGCCGATGATGATTTCCGGGTTCTTGCGCAGGCGCGCGCCCTGCACCTTGAAGTCTTCGCCGCCGGTGATCAGGCAGGCCTTGATGTAGGTGAACTGGGCGAAGCGCTCCACTTCCTTCAGGGTCTGCTGGGCCAACTCGCGGGTCGGCAGCAGGATCAGCGCGCGAGCGCCGCTCTTGGGCTTCTCCTCGGCGAGCAGGCGATGCAGCAGCGGCAGCACGAAGGCCGCGGTCTTGCCGCTGCCGGTCTGCGCTGTCACCCGCAGGTCGCGCCCCTCCAGGGCCTTCGGAATGGCCGCAGCCTGAACCGGGGTCGGCTCGGTGAAGGACAACGAATCGAGCGCCTTGAGCAGACGTTCGTGGAGGGCGAATTGGGAGAACAAGGCAGACCTCGATATCACGTAAAGACCAAATAGCTGCATAGCTTAATGTTTGCCGAGCCGGCGTGCTGGAAATATTGCCGGCGAAGCCTGTGCAGGCCCTCCGCGTCAATAACCCGACAAACGTACCGACGCCCGGCGAAAGGCGATGCCATGCTTTGATGGGCCTGACAAAAAGGAGAATACAGGTGCCATCGACTCTCATTTATTACGTGGCCGCCAGCCTCGACGGCTACATCGCTCGACCCGACGGCAGCGTGGACTGGCTCGAAGGCTACGGCGGCGAAACCGACGACCACGGCTACAACGCCTTCTACGCCAGCATCGACGGACTTCTCATGGGCCGCGCCACCTACCTGTTCTGCCTGAAGCAAGGCGAATGGCCCTACCCGGACAAACCCGCGCTGGTCATGACCCGCTCCAACCATCTGCCCAGGGCCGCGCCACAAGTGGAACTGGAGCACTACACGCCAGTGGACGCCCTGGCCTCGCTGGAGGCGCGCGGCTGCGAGCGTATCTGGCTGGTGGGCGGCGGCAGTCTGGCGGGTAATTTCCTCGCCGGAGGGTTGCTCGACGAGGTGATCGTCAGCATCATTCCGCACCTGCTCGGCGCCGGTATTCCCCTGTTCAGCATCGGCCTCGAGCAACGCCTGCAGCTGCTGGAGCAGCGCAGCTTCCCCAGCGGCATCGTGCAGATGCGCTACCAGGTTCTGAAGGAAACGCCCTCGCCATGACCCTCGCCATCATCCGTATCGCCGCCGCCTGCCTGCTCGATGACGCCGGGCGCCTGCTGCTGGTGCGAAAGCGGGGCACCCAGGCCTTCATGCTGCCCGGGGGCAAGCACGAACCCGGCGAGACGTCCGTCCAGGCGCTGCTGCGCGAGCTGGGTGAAGAGCTCGACCTGCATCTTGAGAGTTCCGCCCTGACCCCGCTCGGCCACTTCCAGGCCAACGCCGCCAACGAGCCGGACATGCGCGTGGATGCGCAGGTCTTCATCGCTACCCTGCCCCACGCCGTCCAGCCGGCCGCCGAACTCGAAGAGCTCGCCTGGCTGGTTCCCACGGGTGATTACCCACACAACCTCGCCCCGCTGCTGCGCGAGCAGGTGCTTCCCGCTCTGCTTGCCTATCTGGGCTGACTCGTTCAGCTCAAATACCTGCATTTCGTCGGGTTTTTCCTTAAGAAGCCTTAAGTAACTGGCGGCGGGCCAGCAAGCCGGCGGCGTGCTTTCGCTCACCTGAAACACCCGGTTTATAGGGCTTTGGGCTATAAGGTCAGGCCATGACCAGACAGTCCGGGCACATGTCACGCAAAGTCCGGAGAGTCACAAGAGCAACGGCGGAATCGACAAACGGTACGAACTGTCATGAAAACTCGTTCAGAATGCGTGGAATTTTTGAGCGGACCAAAGGAAACCACGCCGACAACAATGGCGATCCAGCGGAGTCTGGGCGATATCAACCAGCAAGAAGACATGCCGAATGCGAAGTACCCTTTTGACATGCCTTTCCATAGGCTTGGCGACTTTCTTGGTCGCCACCGAGGCTACCGCCTCCTCCAAGATCACGCGCACCTATCACCCGGCCCCGGTTGATCTGCGTGTCCCGGTCCAGGGCAGTGCCCTGCTGACCTTCAACGCCAAGACGGTCAAACCGACCAAGAGCGAGGCGCATCAGGTTACTCAGCGTGCCTACAGCATGATCGGCACGCCTTACCGCTGGGGCGGCACGTCACCCAAGCGCGGCTTCGATTGCAGCGGCCTGGTGAACTATGTGTTCCAGAACGTCGACGAAGTCGATCTGCCGCGTACTGCGCAGCAGATGTTCAGCATGCGCGGCAATTCGAAAGTCGACCGTGGCGACCTGCAGCCCGGCGACCTGGTGTTCTTCCGCATCCACAACCGCCGCAATGTCGACCACGTCGGCATCTACGTCGGTGACAACCAGTTCGTCCACGCGCCGCGCCGCGGCCAGAAGGTCCGCGTCTCCGACCTCAGTGGCGACTACTGGAAGAAGCACTACACCGCCGCCCGCCGCATCCTCCCGGAAACCCTGGCCAAGGCTGATACCGGTCGCCGCTTCGACTGATCACCAGCGCTCTCCCCTGGCGGGAGAGCGCTTCCCTCTCGCCCTTCGCTTACAGGCCGCGACGCGCCTGACGACGCAGGAGTCGCGCGCTATCCCAACCGGTCAGTAGCACGGCGATCCAGATCGGCCCATAGGTCCAGATCTGCGCCGGGTTGAACGCCTCGCCCAGGAACAGCACGGCGATGGCGAACAGCAGCACCGGCTCGACGTAGCTCAGAATCCCGAACAGCCCCATCGGCAGCAGCCGGCTGGCCGCCATCATGGCGCCGAACGCCAGCGCGCTGATCAATCCCAGCAGCGGCAGCAGCGCCCACAGGCGCGGTACCTCCTCCAGCACCTTGCCGCTATCGGTTATCCACAGGGTCGCGAGGGCGAACGGCAGCAGCACGATCATCTCGAAGACGAAGCCCGACAGCGAATCCACCGCCATCTTGCGGCGCAGCATGAAGTACGGCGGATAGCCCAGCGCGGTGATCAGGGTGAACCAGGAGAACGCGCGAGTCAGCCATAGCTCGTGCAGCACGCCCGCCAGCGCGAAGGCAACGGCGATGGCCTGCAGCGTGGTCAGGCGCTCGCCGTAAAACACCCGGCCGCACAGCACCATGGTCAGCGGCAACAGGAAGTAGCCCAGCGACAGCTCCAGCGTGCGCCCGACCATGGGCGCCCAGATGAACACGCCCCACTGGATCAGCATCATCGCCGCTGTCAGCGGGAAACACGCTAGCAGCCACGGCTCGCGCAACAGGCGCCGGCCAGCGTCGCGCAGCACGCCGCCCTGGCGGGTGAACAGCACCAGCAGCAGGACCATGGGAATCGACCAGACCACCCGGTGCGCGATCACCTGGATGCTGGTCAGCGGCTCCAGCGAATGGATGTAGCCCGGCAAGGTCACGAACAGCACGGAAGACGCCAGGGACAGCGCTACGCCACGCCCGGAGATGTTCATGCGAGGCGCTCCTTCTGACGGCGCACGCCGAAGCGGTTGACGCCCAGCGACGCGACGATCACCGCACCGCCCAAGGCCAGGCGCGGCAGGTCAGCGGCCTCGTTCCAGATCAACAGGTTGATCAGCAGGCCTACCGGCACGTGCAGATTGTTCATCACCGCCAGGGTGCCGGCATCCACCAGCGTGCCGCCCTTGTTCCACCAGAACTGCCCCAGCGCGGTGGCCAGCAGGCCCATCCACACCAGTACCCCCCACTGCAGGTCGGTGGTCGGCAGCTTTTGCGGATTGCCGAACAGCAGCCAGCCCGGCAGCGCGATCAGCAGGGCGCCGACGAAGAAGTAGCCGAAACGACGGTATTGCGGGATGTCCGAGGGATAGCGCTGCACCAGATGCTTGTAGAACACCTGCCCGGCCGCGAAGGTCGCGTTGGCCAGTTGCAGCAGCAGGAAGCCCTGGACGTAGTCGCCGCTGACGCCGTCATAACGGATGATCCCGGCGCCCAGCACTGCCACGGCAGCCGCCAGCAGCGCCCAGGCGTTGAAGCGACGGTTCAGCGCGTCGTCGATGAGCGCCACATGCAGCGGCGTCAGTACGGTAAACAGCAGCACTTCCGGCACCGTCAGCACGCGGAAGCTCTGGTAGAGGCAGACGTAGGTAATACCGAACTGAAGCGCGCCCGCCAGCATCACACCAGCGATGAAGCGCGGATTGACGCCGCGCCAGCGCGTCAGCGGCAGGAACACCAGGCCGGCCAGCACCACACGGGTCAGCACGGCGAAATAGCTGTCGACCTGCCCGGCGAGGTATTCGCCGATCAGGCTGAAGGAGAACGCCCAGAGGACGGTGACGAAAAGCAGGTATGGCATGGAAAAGGCGACCGGAACGGGGCAGGCAACATAGCGCCAGTCTCAGCCTAGAGAAAGCACTGCGCGCCCGCGCCCTGCGAAGGGCAGAAACGAAAAAGGGCGACCGAAGTCGCCCTTTTCCTTGGATGGTGAATCAGGGATTAGCCCTGGTTCTCCATCTGAGCACGGATCAGATCACCGATGGTGGTCGGACCAGTAGCTTCTACGTCTTGCTTGTGACGCAGTTCTTTCATCGCATCTTTCTCGTCATCAACGTCTTTCGACTTGATGGAGAGGGAGATGACGCGGCTCTTGCGGTCGATGCTGATGATCTTGGCTTCGACTTCTTCGCCTTCTTTCAGAACGTTGCGAGCATCTTCAACGCGGTCACGGCTGATTTCGGAGGCTTTCAGAACGCCTTCGATTTCGCCGCCCAGGCTGATGACAGCGCCTTTGGCGTCAACTTCCTTCACGGTACCGCGAACGATGGTGCCCTTCTCGTTGAGCGAGGCGTAGTTGGAGAACGGATCGTCTTCCAGCTGCTTGATGCCCAGGGAGATGCGCTCACGCTCCGGATCAACGGAGAGGATGACGGTTTCCAGCTCGTCGCCCTTCTTGAAGCGGCGAACGGCTTCTTCGCCAACTTCGTTCCAGGAGATGTCGGACAGGTGAACCAGACCGTCGATGCCGCCTTCCAGGCCGATGAAGATACCGAAATCGGTGATCGACTTGATGGTGCCGGAGATCTTGTCGCCCTTGTTGAAGCGGCCAGAGAAGTCTTCCCACGGGTTGGACTTGCACTGCTTGATGCCCAGGGAGATACGACGACGCTCTTCGTCGATGTCCAGAACCTGAACTTCCACTTCGTCGCCAACCTGAACGACTTTCGACGGGTGGATGTTCTTGTTGGTCCAGTCCATTTCGGAGACGTGTACCAGGCCTTCCACGCCCTCTTCCAGCTCGGCGAAGCAGCCGTAGTCGGTGAGGTTGGTGACGCGTGCGGTAACACGGGTGCCTTCCGGGTAACGGGCTTTGATGGCAACCCATGGGTCTTCGCCCAGTTGCTTCAGGCCCAGGGATACGCGGTTGCGCTCGCGGTCGAACTTCAGAACCTTGACATCGATCTCGTCGCCAACGTTGACGATTTCCGACGGATGCTTGATACGCTTCCAGGCCATGTCGGTGATGTGCAGCAGACCATCGACGCCGCCCAGGTCAACGAACGCACCGTAGTCGGTGAGGTTCTTGACGATACCTTTGACCTGCTGGCCTTCCTGCAGGGATTCCAGCAGAGCTTCGCGCTCGGCGCTGTTCTCGGCTTCCAGCACGCTGCGGCGGGAAACGACAACGTTGTTGCGCTTCTGGTCCAGCTTGATGACCTTGAACTCGAGCTCTTTGCCTTCCAGGTGAGTGGTATCACGCACCGGACGCACGTCGACCAGCGAACCCGGCAGGAACGCGCGGATGCCGTTGACGTCAACGGTGAAGCCACCCTTGACCTTGCCGTTGATGACGCCTTTGACCACTTCGTCGGCAGAGAAAGCAGCTTCCAGAACGATCCAGCTCTCGGCACGCTTGGCTTTTTCGCGGGACAGCTTGGTTTCACCAAAGCCATCTTCTACCGCGTCCAGCGCAACGTGGACTTCGTCACCCACATTGATGGTCAGCTCGCCCTGTTCGTTGTAGAACTGCTCGACCGGGATGACGCCCTCGGATTTCAGACCGGCATGGACGGTGACCCAGTCACCATCGATGTCGACCACGATGCCGGTGATGATTGCACCCGGCTGCATGTCGAGGGATTTCAGACTTTCTTCAAAGAGTTCTGCGAAGCTTTCGCTCATGTCTATACCTGTAGTCAAAGGCTTGTAAGCCCGATTCCGCGCCACCAGCGAACACGGTCAAGTGATGAAAAAGAAGCCAGCAGGATCAAGACTGGTATCCTGCCGGCCCCCTGTTGCACCCGCCGAAACGGATGCTCCACATTCAGATTTTAAGGGAACGCTTCGCTCAATATGGGCGAAACCCTCCCGATACAAGGTCTGGAATGGTAGCAACGGATGCGGGTTGCGTCAATCCGCGGTCCTGGCTCCCAATGCTCTTCGCGACGCCAACCTCATTGTTCTATTTTCGCCCAGCGCCGACGTCTCGGAGTGCCGCCCGTCAGTTCCTTCCTGCGGAGCTGCCCTCAGGCATCCCTACCCGAAAAGAAAAATCCCCGGCACGGCCGGGGATTTTCGTCCGCCGATCGGTTAGTCAGCCAGGCCCAGGCGCGAAACCTCGGCGAGGATGCGCTCCACCACTTCATCGATGCTCATCGAGGTGGAATCGACCAGAATGGCGCCCTCGGCCGGCTTCAGCGGAGCGACAGCGCGCTGGCTGTCACGCTCGTCCCGGGCGCTGATTTCCTCGGCGAGCTGCGCCTGGTCGCTGTCGATACCCTTGTTCTTCAGTTGCAGGTAGCGTCGACGGGCGCGCTCCTCGGCGGACGCGGTGAGGAAGATTTTCAGCGGGGCGCCGGGGAAGACCACGGTGCCCATGTCCCGACCGTCGGCCACCAGGCCAGGCGCTTCGAGGAAGGCGCGCTGGCGTTGCAGCAGCGCATCGCGGACCGCCGGCAGCGCGGCGACCTGCGAGGCGCCGGCGCCGACCTGCTCGGTGCGGATGGTGTCGGTGACGTCTTCGCCTTCGAGGATGATGTGCTGGCCCTGCCCGCCCTTGGCGTGGGTGAACTGCACGTCCAGGTGGGCGGCCAGGACCTTGAGGGCTTCCTCGTTGGTCAGGTCGATCCCGTGATTACCGGCGGCGAACGCCAGCAGGCGGTACAGCGCACCGGAATCCAGCAGGTTCCAGCCCAGGCGCTTGGCCAGCAGGCCGGCGACGGTGCCCTTGCCCGAGCCGCTGGGGCCGTCGATAGCGAGGACCGGCCATTCGCCGTTCATCAGTTCTTCTCCTCGGCGACGCGGATGCCCGCGCCGGACGCCAGCCCGAGGAAGTTCGGGAAGGAAGTCGCGACATTGGCGCAGTCGTGGATGCGGATCGGCGCGCCGGCGCGCAGGGAGGCCACGCTGAAGGACATGGCAATACGGTGATCGCCGTGGCTCCAGACTTCGCCGCCGCCGTAGCTGCCGCCGTCGATGATGATGCCGTCCGGGGTCGGCTCGCACTTAACGCCCAGGGCCAGCAGGCCGTCGGCCATGACCTGGATGCGGTCGGATTCCTTCACCCGCAGCTCTTCCGCGCCGCGCAGGACGGTGCGGCCTTGCGCGTTGGCGGCAGCGACGAAGAGCACCGGGAATTCGTCGATGGCCAGCGGCACCAGGTCTTCAGGAATATCGATACCCTTCAGCTTGGCGGAACGCACGCGGATGTCCGCAACCGGCTCGCCGCCCACCTCACGCTGGTTTTCCAGGGTGATATCGGCGCCCATCAACTTGAGGATATCGATGACGCCGGTACGCGTCGGGTTGATGCCGACGTGCTCCAGGGTCAGGTCGGAACCTTCGGCGATGCTCGCGGCGACCAGGAAGAAGGCAGCCGAGGAAATGTCGGCCGGGACTTCGATGGAGGTGGCAGTGAGCTTGTGGCCGGACTCGACGCGGGCGGTGGCGCCTTCGACGTCGACCGGATAGCCAAAGCCGCGCAGCATGCGCTCGGTATGGTCGCGGGTCGGAGCCGGCTCGGTGGTGGAGGTTTCACCCACGGCGTACAGGCCGGCGAGCAGCAGGCAGGACTTCACCTGGGCGCTGGCCATCGGCATGTCGTAATGCATGCCGGTCAGCTTCTGGCCACCACGGATGGTCAGCGGCGGGCGACCTTCAGGACCGGTCTCGATCACTGCGCCCATTTCGCGCAGCGGTTTGGCGACGCGGTTCATCGGCCGCTTGGACAGCGAGGCGTCACCGGTCAGGGTGGTATCGAACGGCTGGGCGGCGAGCAGGCCGCTGAGCAGGCGCATCGAGGTGCCGGAGTTACCCAGGTAGATCGGACCGGGCGGAGTCTTCAGGCCATGCAGGCCGACACCGTGAACGGTCACGCGGCCGTGGTGCGGGCCTTCGATGACCACGCCCATGTCGCGGAACGCCTGGATAGTGGCAAGGGCGTCTTCACCCTCGAGGAAGCCTTGCACCTCGGTCGTGCCTTCGGCCAGCGAGCCGAGCATGATCGAGCGGTGGGAAATGGACTTGTCGCCCGGTACGCGAACACGTCCGGAGAGGCGGCCACCCGGCTGGGCCAGGAAAATCAGGTCATTGTTGTGCATGGCGTCCACATAGGCCCGGCGGGCCAGGATTTTGCTGAAATGCTCGCGGGCAACGCGGGCGCGGGTGAAGACGCCCATCAGTTGTTGCCCGTCCCCCTTGTCGACGGCCTCGCGCAGATCATCGAGGTCGTCACGGAATACGTCGAGGATGCGCAGGACTGCCTCGCGATTGGCGAGGAAGATGTCGTGCCACATCACCGGATCGCTGCCGGCGATCCGCGTGAAATCGCGGAAGCCACCAGCGGCATAGCGGAAGATTTCCAGATTCTCGCTGCGTTTGGCCAGCGAGTCGACCAGCGTGAAAGCCAGCAGGTGCGGCAGGTGGCTGGTGGCAGCAAGGACTTCGTCGTGGTGTTCGACGGCCATCTGCTCGACGTCCGCTCCCAACTCGCGCCAGAGGCTCTCGACGCACTGGATCGCGTCTGCGTCGGCATTATCCAGTGGCGTGAGGATGACTTTATGACGGCGGAACAGTTTCGCGTTGGCCGCTTCCACTCCGCTCTGCTCGGAACCGGCGATGGGATGGCCGGGGACGAAGCGCGCCGGCATGCCACCGAACACCGCCTTTGCCGCACGCACCACATTGCCCTTGGCGCTGCCCACGTCGGTGAGAATCGCGTCGCCGATGTCAAAGGTGGCCAGTTCGCCGAGGACCTTCTCCATGGCCAGGATCGGAACCGCGAGCTGGATCACGTCGGCGTCGCGGCAACCGACAGCGAGTCGCTCCTCGCAGCGGTCGACCACGCCGAGCTCCACTGCGAGGCGGCGGGTCTGCGGGTCCCGGTCGATGCCGACCACTTCCTCGAACAGGCCCTTCTCGCGGATACCCCTGGCGAAGGAACCGCCGATCAGGCCGAGCCCCACTACCACCAGGCGACGCAGCTTGTGCGGCTGGACATCAGGCACGGGCGAGCACCTTGGCCAGCGCGTCGAGGAAGCGGGCGTTCTCGGCCGGCAGGCCGATGGAAATGCGCAGGTGCTGCGGCATGCCGTAGCCGCCCACCGGGCGGACGATCACGCCTTCGGCGAGCAGGGCCTGGTAGACCGGGCCGGCATCGCGCTTGAGGTCCACGGCGATGAAGTTGCCTTTGGAGGGAATCCACTCTAGCCCCAGCTCGGTGAAACCCTGTTCCAACTGTGCCATGCCTTCATCATTGATCTCCTTGCCTTCAGCCAGGTACTCGGCATCGTCCAGCGCAGCGCAGGCCGCAGTCAGGGCCAGACTGTTGACGTTGAACGGCTGGCGTACGCGATTGAGCACGTCGGCGACCTGCGCCGAGGAGATCGCGTAGCCGACGCGCAGCGACGCCAGGCCATAAGCCTTGGAGAAGGTGCGCGAGACCAGCAGGTTCGGATAGCGGGCCAGGTACTTCAGGCCGTCCGGCAGTTCTTCGCCCTCGGCGTACTCGATATAGGCCTCGTCGAGCACCACCAGAACGTTCTCCGGAACCTGCGACAGGAAGCGCTCCAGCGCGTCCGGGCCGAACCACGTGCCGGTGGGGTTGTTCGGGTTGGCGATGAAGACCACGCGGGTGTCGGCATCGATGGCCGCCAGCATGGCTTCCAGGTCATGGCCCCAGTCTTTCGCCGGGACGACCTTGCCCTGGGCGCCGACGGCCTGGGTGGAGATCGGGTAGACGGCGAAGGCGTACTGGCTGAACACCGCATTCAAGCCGGGCGCGAGGTAAGAGCGGGCCACCAGGTCAAGGATGTCGTTGGAGCCGTTGCCCAGGGTGACCTGCGCGATATCGACGCTGCAGCGGGCCGCCAGGCGGCTCTTGAGTTCGAAGCCATTGCCATCGGGGTAACGAGTCAACTCCAGCATCGCCAGCGCGAGCGCTTCGATGACCTTCGGGCTCGGGCCCAGCGGGTTCTCGTTGCTGGCCAGCTTGACGATGCTGTCGGGGTCGAGTTTCAGCTCGCGGGCCAGTTCATCGACCGGCTTGCCTGGCACGTAGGGGGAAAGCTTCTGCACGCCCGGCTGGGCCAGGGCAAGGAAATCACACGACATCGCTAAAAGCCTCAAGCTATGGGCCGCAAGCCATCAACCGTCTACCGACGTGTCGGCAGCTTGCGGCCCTGGCTTGCGGCTATCGGTTCAGAGAACCGCTTTGGGGTACGAGCCCAGCACCTTCAGGGCAACGGCTTCGCTGTTGATCTTTTCCAGGACATCCTTGATCAGCGGGTCCTTGTGGTGGCCGACGAAGTCGATGAAGAACACGTAGGTCCACTTGCCGCTGCGCGACGGACGGGTCTCGATGCGGGTCAGGTCGATGCCGTTGTTGTGGAACGGCACCAGCAGCTCATGCAGAGCACCCGGCTTGTTGCGCATGGAGACGATGATGGAGGTCTTGTCGTCGCCGGTCGGCGGCACTTCCTGGTTGCCGATCATGAGGAAGCGCGTGGAGTTGTCCGGGCGGTCCTCGATCTTCTCGTGCAGCTTGTCCAGGCCATACAGGCTCGCAGCCATGTCACCGGCAATCGCCGCGCTATTCCACTCGCTCTTCACCCGCTTGGCAGCATCGGCGTTGCTCGAAACCGCTACGCGCTCGACGTTCGGGTAATGCGCATCCAGCCACTTGCGGCACTGGGCCAGGGACTGGGCGTGGGAGTAGATGCGAGTAATGTTGCTGGTCTTGGTGTTCTCGCCCACCAGCAGGTGGTGGTGGATGCGCAGCTCCACCTCGCCGCAGATCACCAGGTCGTGTTCAAGGAAACTGTCGAGGGTGTGGTTGACCGCGCCCTCGGTGGAGTTTTCCACCGGCACCACGCCGAAGTTCACCGCGCCGGCGGCGACTTCGCGGAACACTTCGTCGATAGCCGCCATCGGGGTGCTGATCACCGCGTGGCCGAAGTGCTTGAGCGCCGCCGCCTGGGTGAAGGTGCCTTCCGGGCCGAGGTAGGCCACTTTCAGCGGCTGCTCCAGAGCGAGGCACGAGGACATGATCTCGCGGAACAGACGAGCGACTTCCTCGTTGTCCAGCGGGCCCTTGTTCAGCTCCATGATGTGCTTGAGCACCCACGCCTCGCGCTCGGGCCGGTAGAACACCGGCTTCTCGCCTTCGGGCAGGGCCGCCATCTTCACGCGCGCCACGTCAGTAGCGCAGCGGGCACGTTCGCTGATCAGCTCGAGGATCTTCTCGTCGAGGCTGTCGATGCGTACGCGCAGCGCCTTGAGCTGGTCAGCGTCGCTCATCAGCCGTGCTCCTTCTCGAACTCGGCCATGTAGCCGACCAGGGCTTCGATGGCGTCCAGGCCCAGCGCGTTATAGATGGAGGCGCGCATGCCGCCCACCGAACGGTGGCCCTTGAGGTTGAGCAGGCCGCGCGCATCGGCGCCTTCGAGGAAGGCCTTGTCGAGCTTCTCGTCGGCCAGGCGGAACGGCACGTTCATCCAGGAGCGGGCGCTGGGCTGGATCGGGTTGGTGTAGAAGTCGCTGCTGTCGATGAAGCCGTACAGCATGTCCTTCTTGGCGCGGTTGCGCTGCTCCATGGCGTCGACGCCGCCCTGCTCCTTCAGCCACTCGAAGACCAGGCCGGAGAGGTACCAGGAGTAGGTAGCCGGCGTGTTGTACATGGAGCCGTTGTCGGCGGCGACCTTGTAGTTGAGCATGGTCGGGCAGATGCTGCGGGCGCGGCCCAGCAGGTCTTCGCGAACGATGACAACGACCAGGCCGGACGGGCCGATGTTCTTCTGCGCGCCGGCGTAGATCAGGCCGAACTTCGACACGTCGGTCGGGCGGGAGAGGATGTCCGAGGACATGTCGACCACCAGCGGGACGTCACCGACTTCCGGAATCCAGTCGAACTCCAGGCCGCCGATGGTCTCGTTGGACGCGTAGTGCAGGTAGGCGGCGTCCTTGGACAGGTTCCACTCGTTCTGCCCGGGAATGGCGAAGTAGTCGTATCGGGATGCGCTGGCAACCACGTTGACGTTGCCGTAGCGACGAGCTTCCTCGATGGCCTTCTTCGACCAGATGCCGGTTTCCACGTAGTCCGCCACGCCGTCTTCGGGCAGCAGGTTCAGCGGGATCTCGGCGAACTGCTGGCTGGCGCCGCCCTGCAGGAACAGCACCTTGTAGTTCGAGGGCACGCCCATCAGGTCGCGCAGATCCTGCTCGGCCTTCTCGGCGATGGCCACGTAGTCGTCGCTACGGTGGCTCATCTCCATGACCGACAGGCCCTTGCCTTGCCAATCCAGCAGCTCGGCGCGGGCGCGCTCCAGCACCTCGGTGGGAAGC
This sequence comes from Pseudomonas sp. BB438, assembly GCF_057180225.1. Classification (NCBI taxonomy): domain Bacteria; kingdom Pseudomonadati; phylum Pseudomonadota; class Gammaproteobacteria; order Pseudomonadales; family Pseudomonadaceae; genus Pseudomonas; species Pseudomonas sp. BB438. Next base: position 1,942,420 of record NZ_CM170001.1, on the reverse strand, counting down.
GCCGCGGGACCGGCGCAGAAGTTAAAGGCTCGCTTGCTCACATCCACTCTCGCTATCAGTCTTCGCTGGCCTGCGGGGCTTCTTCAGCCGCAGCTTCGCCTGCTTCTGGGTTCTCTTGCGACACTTCACCCTCGACGATCTCACCGTCGATGACGTCGTCTTCACCTTCCACCACGGTCGGCTCCTGCACCCGCTCCAAGCCCACGACGGTCTCGTCGGCGGCCAGCTTGATGAGGATCACGCCCTGGGTGTTACGACCGGCGCCGCGGACTTCGTCGACACGGGTACGCACCAGGGTGCCCTGGTCGGAAATCAGCATGATTTCCTCGCCGTCCAGCACCTGCACGGCTCCCACCAGGTTGCCGTTACGCTCGTTGATCACCATGGCGATCACGCCCTGGCCACCGCGACCGCGGCGCGGGTAGTCGGCCAGCGGGGTGCGCTTGCCGTAACCGCGCTCGGAAGCGGTGAGGATCTGCGCTTCGCGGCACTCGGGGATCAGCATGGATATGATGCGCTGGTCGTCGGCCAGGCGCATGCCGCGTACACCACGGGCGTTACGACCCATGATGCGTACCTTGCTTTCCTTGAAGCGGATCACCTTGCCGGCGTTGGAGAACATCATCACGTCCTTCGAACCGTCGGTGATGGCGGCGGCGATCAGCGAGTCGCCCTCTTCCAGCTTCAGGGCAATCAGGCCATTGGAGCGCGGCTTGGTGAACTGGATCAGCGGGGTCTTCTTCACGGTGCCCTTCATGGTGGCCATGAAGATGTACGCGCCAGTCGGCTCGTCCTGGCTGAAGTCGGCGTCGTCGCCTTCCTCGCCCTCTTCGACCTCCACCACTTCGGCGACCTGCTCGGCGACCACGTCGTCGTCATCGCCATCGTCACCGGCGAACTGGGCACGCACGGCTTCCAGGTCGATCTGCAGCATCGCGGTGATGCGCTCGCCTTCGTCCAGCGGCAGCAGGTTCACCAGCGGACGGCCACGGGCGGTGCGCGAGGCTTCCGGAATCTCGAAGGTGCGCAGCCAGTAAACCTTGCCCTTGCTGGAGAACAGCAACAGGGTGGCGTGGCTGTTGGCGACCAGCAGGTGTTCGATGTAGTCCTCGTCCTTCACGCCACTGGCGGACTTGCCCTTGCCACCGCGACGCTGGGCCTCGTAGGCGGCCAGCGGCTGGGACTTGGCGTAGCCGCCGTGGGAGATGGTCACCACGCGCTCTTCTTCGGTGATCAGGTCGGCGATGGTCAGGTCCATCTGCGACGCGACGATCTCGGTGCGACGGGCATCGCCGAACTCGGCCTTGACCTTCTCCAGCTCCTCGCGGATGACTTCCATCAGGCGCTCGGGGCTGGTCAGGATGCGGATCAGCTCGCCGATCAGGGTGAGGATTTCCTGGTACTCGGACAGGAGCTTCTCGTGCTCCAGGCCGGTCAGGCGGTGCAGGCGCAGTTCCAGGATGGCCTGGGCCTGCTCCGGCGACAGGAAGTACTTGCCGTCACGCAGGCCGTATTGCGGGTCCAGGTCTTCCGGACGGCAGGCATCGGCGCCGGCGCGCTCGACCATGGCTTCCACGGCGCTGGATTCCCAGCCGGTGGCGATGAGGCGCTCCTTGGCTTCGGCCGGGGTCGGCGACGTCTTGATCAGCTCGATCACCGGGTCGATGTTCGACAGTGCGACGGCCTGGCCTTCGAGGATGTGGCCGCGCTCGCGGGCCTTGCGCAGCTCGTAGACGGTCCGGCGGGTCACCACTTCACGGCGGTGACGAATGAACACCTCGAGCATGTCCTTGAGGTTCATCGTGCGCGGCTGGCCGTCGACCAGGGCCACCACGTTGATGCCGAAGACGCTCTGCAGCTGGGTCTGCGCGTAGAGGTTGTTCAGCACCACCTCGCCCACTTCACCGCGGCGCAACTCGATGACCACGCGCATGCCGTCCTTGTCGGACTCGTCGCGCAGCTCGGTAATACCTTCGATCTTCTTCTCTTTCACCAGCTCGGCGATCTTCTCGATCAGGCGGGCCTTGTTCAGCTGGTAGGGCAGCTCGGTGATGATGATCTGCTGGCGGTTGCCACCCTTCTCCATATCCTCGATGGTGGCGCGAGCACGGATATAGACGCGGCCACGGCCGGTGCGATAGGCCTCGATGATGCCCGCACGGCCGTTGATGATGCCCGCGGTCGGGAAGTCCGGGCCGGGGATGTAGTTCATCAGGTCGTCGATGGACAGCTCGGGGTTGTCCATCAGCGCCAGGCAGCCGTCGATCACCTCGGTGAGGTTGTGCGGCGGGATGTTGGTCGCCATGCCCACGGCGATACCGCTGGAACCGTTGACCAGCAGGTTCGGGATCTTGGTCGGCATGACCGCCGGGATCTGCTCGGTGCCGTCGTAGTTGGGCACCCAGTCGACGGTTTCCTTGTCCAGGTCCGCCAGCAGCTCATGGGCGAGCTTGGCCATGCGCACTTCGGTGTATCGCATGGCCGCGGCGTTGTCGCCGTCCACCGATCCGAAGTTGCCCTGGCCGTCGACCAGCATGTAGCGCAGCGAGAAGGGCTGGGCCATGCGGACGATGGTGTCGTACACCGCGGTGTCGCCGTGCGGGTGGTACTTACCGATCACGTCGCCGACCACACGTGCGGACTTCTTGTAGGGCTTGTTCCAGTCGTTGCCCAGTTCGCTCATGGCGTACAGGACGCGGCGATGCACGGGCTTCAAGCCGTCGCGGGCATCGGGCAGGGCACGACCGACGATCACGCTCATGGCGTAATCGAGGTAGGACTGTCGGAGTTCGTCTTCGATGTTGACCGGGAGGATTTCTTTGGCCAGTTCGCCCATGAGAAGCCTGGTTCCTTTTTCAAATGGGACTCCGCCAAGCCCGTCCTGAGCCCGGCGGAGCGCGGTGCGCCATCAAAGCGCCACCGACTCTCTACAAATCAACGACTTGGCCGTTGATCCGCGATGCTGTGGGGGCCGAAAAAATGCCCCATCAAGAACCGTCGGAGCTTACCACAAGCCAGGGTCAAACCCTACCCTCGGCCACGCCCCTCGATGAATTGCCGCAGCCCCCGTCAGTGCAGGCGCTTGCGGCTCATCAGCTGGGCCATCCGCTCCGCGTCCGGGCGTTCGACCACGCCGCGTTCGGTCACGATCGCATCAATCAGGTCGGCCGGCGTCACATCGAACACCGGATTGAAGGCTTCGACGTCAGCGGCCACACGTTTGCCACCGATTTCCAGAAGTTCGCGACCATCGCGCTCTTCGATCGGGATGTCCTCGCCGCTTTCCAACCCCATGTCGATGGTCGAACTGGGCGCCACCACCATGAAGCGCACGCCGTGGTGCATCGCGGTGACTGCCAACTGGTAGGTACCGATCTTGTTCGCGACGTCGCCATTGGCGGTGATGCGGTCGGCGCCGACGATGACCCAGGTGATGCTTTCGGTCTTCATCAGGTGCGCGGCGGCGGCATCCACGTTCAGCGTGACCGGAACGCCTTCGTTGGCCAGCTCCCAGGCGGTCAGGCGGGCGCCCTGCAGCCAGGGGCGAGTCTCGTCGGCATAGACCCGCTCGATCAGGCCCTCCAGGTGCGCCGCACGCAGCACGCCCAGCGCGGTGCCGAAGCCGCCGGTGGCCAGGGCGCCGGTATTGCAGTGGGTGAGGATCTTCTGCGGGCCGCCGTGGTGCTTGCGGATCAGATCCACGCCCAGCTGGGCCATGGTCAGGTTTGCCTCGCGGTCGCTTTCGTGGATCGCCACGGCCTCGGCTTCCAGCAGCGGCAGCGGGTCCTCGCCCGGCTTCAGGCGTTCCAGGCGGTCGCGCATGCGGTTCAGCGCCCAGAACAGGTTGACCGCGGTCGGACGCGACTCGGCCAGCACGGTGAAGTCGTCTTCCAGCGCCGTGCGCCAGTCGCCACCGGCAGCCAAACGAGCACGCAGGCCCAGCACCAGGCCGTAGGCGGCGGCGATGCCGATGGCCGGCGCGCCGCGCACGACCATCTGGCGGATGGCGTCGGCTACGCCTTCGGCGGACTCATAGGACAGCCAGGTTTCCTCCAGCGGCAGCGCGCGCTGGTCCAGCAGACGGAGTGTGCCCTTGCGCCAATCAATGGCCGTGACCCGTTCGGCCGCCAACAGTCGCTCACGCATGGAACACCTCTTCATTCGATTGGAATCGCGGGCCGCTCAGGCACCACGGAAATCACCCCGGAAGCACCGGGAAACGGCGGAGTATACCGAGCCTGAAGCAGCACTGCTCGGCTATACTCCGGCCCTTTATCAACGCGCCCAGGATGCGCTTCATGCCGACCGAAAAAGTCCCGCTCGACCTGCTGCTCTTCCCCACCTGGATCGTCCCCGTGGAGCCCGCAGGCGTCGTCCTGCGCGATCACGGCCTGGGCATCCGCGACGGCCGCATCGCCCTGCTCGCCCCGCGAGCCGAAGCAATCCGGCACCCGGCCACGGAAACCCGCGAACTGCCGGGCATGCTGCTCTCTCCCGGGTTGATCAACGCCCACGGCCACGCGGCGATGAGCCTGTTCCGCGGCCTGGCGGACGACCTGGCGCTGATGACCTGGCTGCAGGAGCACATCTGGCCGGCGGAATCCCAATGGGTCAGCGAGGACTTCGTCCGCGACGGCACCGAACTGGCCATTGCCGAGCAGCTCAAGGGCGGCATCACCTGCTTCTCGGACATGTATTTCTTCCCGCAGGTCGCCTGCGAGGTGGTGCACAAGGCCGGCATACGCGCGCAGATCAGCGTGCCGGTGCTGGACTTCCCGATCCCCGGCGCCCGCGACGCCGACGAGGCGATCCGCCAGGGCCTGGCACTGCGCGACGACCTCAAGCACCATCCGCGCATCAAGGTGGCCTTCGGCCCGCACGCGCCCTACACGGTCAGCGACGACAAGCTGGAAACCATCCTGATGCTCGCAGAGGAGCTCGACGCCGGCATCCATATGCACGTCCACGAGACCGCCTTCGAGGTCCAGCAGGCAGTGGAGAAGCACGGCGAGCGCCCGCTGGCCCGCCTGCACCGCCTGGGGCTGCTCGGCCCTCGCTTCCAGGCCGTGCACATGACCCAGGTGAACGACGAGGACCTGGCCATGCTGGTGGAAACCAACAGCTCGGTGGTGCATTGCCCGGAATCCAACCTCAAGCTGGCCAGCGGCTTCTGCCCGGTGGAACGGCTGTGGCAGGCCGGCGTCAACGTCGCCATCGGCACCGATGGCGCCGCCAGCAACAATGACCTCGACCTGCTCGGCGAAACCCGCACCGCCGCCCTGCTGGCCAAGGCCGTGGCCGGCCAGGCTACCGCACTGGATGCCCACCGCGCCCTGCGCATGGCCACGCTGAACGGCGCCCGCGCACTGGGCATGGAGCAGGAAACCGGCAGCCTGGAACTGGGCAAGTCCGCCGACCTCACCGCCTTCGATCTCTCTGGCCTGGCCCAACAGCCGGTGTACGAGCCGGTCTCGCAGATCATCTACGCCAGCGGCCGCGACTGCGTGCGCCATGTCTGGGTCGGCGGCAAGCAGCTACTGGACGACGGCAAGCTCACCCGCCTGGACGAAGAGCGCCTGATCGCCGCGGCCGGCGACTGGGGGCGGCGGATCGCCGGCGCCTGACCGCGCCTTCCTGCGCATCGCGACCTCGGATACGGGGCCGCAGTTGCGACAATCTGTCATGCCGCGCCCCATCCATTCCGCGAAGCTGGCATCATAGCCAGTCTTCGTTTCCAGCTTTTTGATCAATAGGGACACCATGAGCAACGTCGACCACGCCGAGATCGCCAAATTCGAGGCCCTCGCCCACCGCTGGTGGGACCGCGAAAGCGAGTTCAAGCCCCTGCACGACATCAACCCGCTGCGGGTCAACTGGATCGACGAGCGCGTCAGCCTCGCCGGCAAGAAGGTGCTCGACGTCGGCTGCGGCGGCGGCATCCTCAGCGAAGCCATGGCCCAGCGCGGCGCCACCGTCACCGGCATCGACATGGGTGAGGCACCACTGGCGGTCGCCCAGTTGCATCAGCTGGAATCCGGCGTGCCGGTCGAGTACCGCCGCATTACCGCCGAGGAACTCGCCGAGGAAATGCCTGAGCAGTTCGACGTGGTGACCTGCCTGGAGATGCTCGAGCACGTGCCGGACCCGGCCTCGGTCATCCGCGCCTGCTACAGGATGGTCAAGCCCGGCGGCCAGGTGTTCTTCTCCACCATCAACCGCAACCCGAAGGCCTACCTGTTCGCCATCGTCGGGGCGGAATACGTGATGCGCCTGCTGCCGCGTGGCACCCACGACTTCAAGAAGTTCATCCGCCCCTCCGAGTTGGGCGCCTGGTCGCGTGACGCAGGCCTGGCGGTCAAGGACATCGTCGGCCTAACCTACAACCCGCTGACCAAGCACTACAAGCTGGCCAGCGACGTCGATGTCAACTACATGATCCAGACCCTGCGCGAGGAGTGAATCGCATGCTCAGAGCGGTTCTCTTCGACATGGACGGCACGCTGCTGGACACCGCGCCGGACTTCATCGCCGTGTGCCAGGCAATGCTCGTCGCCCATGGCCGTGCGCCGATCGATGACCGGCGCATCCAGGACGTGGTCTCCGGTGGCGCCCGCGCCATGGTCGCCGCGACCTTCGACATGGACCCGGAAGCCCCCGGCTTCGAGGCCCTGCGCCAGGAGTTCCTCGACCGCTACCAGGAGCATTGCGCCGTCTTCACCCGCCCGTACGACGGCATGGCCGAACTTCTGGAGAGCATCGAGCAGTCGCGCCTGATCTGGGGCGTGGTGACCAACAAGCCGGTGCGCTTCGCCGCACCGATCATGGAGCAACTGGGCCTGGCCGAGCGCTCCGCGGTGCTGGTCTGCCCGGATCACGTGACGAAGAGCAAGCCGGATCCGGAAATGCTCCTGCTGGCCTGCCGCCAGCTGAAGGTCGACCCGTCCGAAGTGCTGTTCATCGGTGACGACCTGCGCGACATCGAATCGGGCCGCGCCGCCGGGACCAAGACCGCCGCCGTGCGCTACGGCTACATCCACCCGGACGACAACCCCGCACACTGGGGCGCCGACGTCATCGTCGATGCACCCCGCGACCTGCTCGCCGTCCTCGACCGCGCCCTCTGCTCCTGCTGAGCCGAACCCCCGGGAGCCCGTCGCTCTGACGGGCTCCGCCAAGGAGAAACCATGTTCGACTATTCCGCCCGCCCTGACCTGCTCAAGGGCCGCGTGATCCTGGTGACCGGTGCCGGCCGCGGTATCGGCCGGGCCGCTTCGCTTGCCTTCGCCGCCCACGGGGCCACCGTGCTGCTGCTGGGCAAGACCGAGGACTACCTCAACGAGGTCTATGACCTGATCGTCGCCGCCGGTCATCCCGAGCCGGTGGTGGTCCCGCTGAACCTGGAAACTACCCTGCCGCATCAGTACGACGAGCTGGCGGCCATGATCGAGAAGGAGTTCGGCAAGCTCGACGGCCTGCTGCACAACGCCTCGATTCTCGGTCTGCGTTCGCCCATCGAGCAGATTTCCACCGACAACTTCACCCGCGTCATGCAGGTGAACGTCAACGCCATGTTCAGCCTCACCCACACCCTGCTGCCACTGCTCAAGCTCTCCGAGGACGCCTCGGTGGTCTTCACCTCCAGCAGTGTCGGCCGCAAGGGCCGCGCCTACTGGGGCGCCTACGCGGTGTCGAAGTTCGCTACCGAAGGCCTGATGCAGGTGCTGGCGGACGAGTGCGAGGACATCACCAGCGTGCGCGCCAACAGCGTCAATCCTGGCGCCACCCGTACCGCCATGCGCGCCCACGCCTATCCGGGTGAGAACGCCTACAACAACCCGGCGCCCGAAGAAATCATGCCGGTCTACCTGTATCTCATGGGCCCGGACAGCAAGGGCGTGAACGGCCAGGCCTTCAACGCCCAGGACTGATTTCCGCCTCACAGAATCGGTACTGGCGTACCAGCGGCGTCGACTTGCAGCCCAGCAACGACGCCGCCTCCCGCCATTTTTCTGGCTCTACCTCACTCAACCCTCTGGCTAAGTGCCACTATTTCGCCAGACTTCTGGCGAAACCTTCCTCCACCCGGGAACCCTGACCGCCACCGGTCGGTCAATACGGCGTCTTTTCAGGCCTTTCCGCGCCCTGGCACGGAAATCGCTCTGTCCCCGCAAACGCCGTAAAAATGGTCACCGCCATGGTTCCTCCCAAGCAGTCCAACACCATTGATTTCGATGCTGCCAAGCTCCAGCGCGCCGCCAGCCAGGACACCCGCACACCCTCGCGGCGTCCGCTGGAACTGCTGGAGCTGCGCCAGCAGCTGAACCTGCAACTGCAGGTGAGCCTGGAGGCCGAGCGCATCCTGGCGGTGTTTTTCCGCGAGATCCAGCAGATGCTGCCGGTGGAGTACCTGGCCTACTTCCATGCAGGTGCCGACCTGCGCCTGGAGTTCGGCGAAGCGGCCCGGCACAGCGCCGACTACCGCCTGACCCACGCCAGCGAATACCTCGGCGAGATCAGCTTCCGCCGCGCCCGGCGCTTCTCCGAGGCCGAGCTGTCGCAGCTGGAATCACTGATGGCCTGCCTGCTCTACCCTTTGCGCAACGCCCTGCTCTACCGCGCCGCCGTGCAGTCGGCGCTGCGCGATGCGCTGACCGGCACCGGAAACCGCATCGCCATGGACCAGACCCTGGGCCGCGAGGTCGAGGTGGCACGGCGTCACCTGCTGCCGCTGTCGATCCTCATGCTCGACCTGGACCACTTCAAGCAGATCAACGACGAGCACGGCCACAGCGTCGGCGACGACGCCCTGCGCGCCGTGGCCACGGCACTGAAGAACAGCCTGCGCAACGTCGACATGGTGTTCCGCTTTGGCGGCGAAGAGTTCCTCGTACTGCTGTCCAACACGCCCGGCGTTGCCGCCGTGCAGGTCGGCGAACGGCTGCGCGCTGCCGTGGAGGAGCTGAACCTGGCCGCCGACGGCAAGCGCTTGCCGCTGTCCATCAGCCTGGGCTGCGCAACGCTCAATGGCGGCGAGTCGGTGGACGACCTGCTGCGCCGCGCCGACAGCGCCCTCTACGAAGCCAAGCGCGACGGGCGCAACCGCCTGGCCTGCGCCAGCTGATTCAACAGGAACCTACCCTGTAGGAGCGAGCTTGCTCGCGAACCCGCTTAATGCCGGTGCCGCCGGAAAACTCGTTCGCGAGCAAGCTCGCTTCTACGAAGAGCCCATCCGGATAATGTGCAGGCAATAAAAAAAGGGCTCCGAGGAGCCCTTTTCATTGACCGCTGTCGCTTAGCGCTTGAACCCCGGACGCATGCCGTCACCGGCAGCCTGTGGGCGACGCTTGGCGATTGGCTTGCGGGCGACCGGCTTGCCGGGACGCTCGGCCAGCGGGGCACCTTTCTCGCGAGCCGGACGGTCGCTCGGCGCCTTGCGCGGAGCACGGCCTTCGCCGGCATCACTGCGCGGGCCACGGGCCGGACGATCGGCACCGTCACGCGGAGCGCGAGCAGGGCGATCACCACCGGCGTCACGCGGCTTGCGCGGAGCGCGGCCTTCACCCGCGTCACTGCGCGGGCCGCGAGCCGGGCGATCGGCGCCATCACGCGGAGCGCGAGCGGGACGATCACTGCCAGCATCGCGCGGCTTGCGCGGTGCGCGGCCATCGGCGGAGTCACCACGCGGAGCACGAGCCGGACGCTCGTCGGAATCGCGCGGACCACGAGCCGGACGCTCACCAGCAGCCGGACGCGGAGCACGCTGCGGACGCTCACCTTCGACACGCTCGGTGCGGGTACGCGAGCCACGGCCCGGACGCTCGCTGGGCGCCAGCTTCTTGCCGAGCTTGCGCTCCTGGCGCTCGACCTTTTCCTTGGTCTTGGTGGAAACCGCCGGCAGCGCGATCGGCGTCAGGCCGACTTCCTCGCTGAGGATGTCCAGCTCGCGCTGGCCCATCTCGCGGTAGCGGCCCATGGTCAGCTCGGAGGTCAGGAAGACCGGTCCGAAGCGCACGCGCTTCAGGCGGCTGACCACCACACCCTGGGATTCCCACAGGCGGCGAACTTCGCGGTTACGGCCTTCCATCACCACCACGTGGTACCAGTGGTTGAAGCCTTCGCCACCCGGCGCTTCCTGGATGTCGCTGAACTTGGCCGGGCCGTCTTCGAGCATCACGCCGGCCTTCAGGCGCTCGATCATCTCTTCGTCGACTTCGCCACGCACGCGCACGGCGTACTCGCGGTCCATCTCGTAGGACGGGTGCATCAGGCGGTTGGCCAGTTCACCGTCGGTGGTGAACATCAGCAGGCCGGTGGTGTTGATGTCCAGGCGACCGACGTTGATCCAGCGGCCGCTGCGCAGGCGCGGCAGACGGTCGAACACGGTCGGGCGGCCTTCCGGATCGTCGCGGGTGCAGACTTCGCCTTCGGGCTTGTTGTAGATCAGCACGCGACGGACGTGTTCTTCGATCTTCTCGCGCTTGAGCAGACGGTCGTCGACGGCGATGGCATCGCGGTCGCCCACGCGCTGGCCGAGGGTCGCCACGGCGCCATTGACCTTGACGCGGCCCTCTTCGATCCAGGCCTCGACGTCGCGGCGCGAGCCGACGCCCATGCGCGCGAGGACTTTCTGCAGTTTCTCGCCGGACGGGGCTGGGGTAAGTTCTTCAAGGTTTTCGTGCGTGTCGGTCATCTGGGCACCTCCCGGTGTGGCATGCAACGAATAAAAAAGGTCGCGCATCATACGCGCTTGCGGGCGGCAAAGCACCGTCCGCAGTCGGGAAAGACTAGTCGACTTACAGGGAGAATGAAGCCATGCAGCCAGAAGACGACTTCACCGGCGCCAAGCTCGCGCTGTTCCACGCCGGCCAACTGGTGGTCTACAAGCGCGACGAAAAGGCCGGCATCCCCTACCCCGGCTGCTGGGATTTCCCCGGTGGCGGCCGCGAAGGCGGCGAAACCCCGGCGCAGTGCGCGCTGCGCGAGCTGGAAGAAGAGTTCGCCCTGCGCCTGGACGAACAGCGTATCGAATGGCAGCGCCGCTACCCCGCCACCCACGGTCCGGCGCCCTGGGCGTGGTTCCTGGTGGCGCGCCTGGAGCAGGCCGAGTTCGAGGCCATCCGCTTCGGCGACGAAGGCCAGTACTGGCGCCTGATGCGGGTCAGCGAATACCTCGCTCACGAACAGGCCGTGGATTACCTGCAGGAGCGCCTGCGGCATTTCCTCGCAGGGCGGCTGGACATCGCCTGATTCCGCATCGCCGGCCGCTGATCCGTATTTGCGCGGCCTATCTGAATCTGTTTCCTGCTGCTGCATTTTCCTAGATTGCCCGCTCACCGAAGCGCGCCGGATTTGCCGTCCATGGCGCGCCCGGACGTTCTGTCACAAGCGGGAATCGAGCATGAACACGAGAAGCACGGAGCAGGCGTACAACTACAAGGTCGTCCGCCAATTCGCCATCATGACGGTGGTCTGGGGCGTCGTCGGCATGGCCATGGGGGTTCTGATCGCCTCCCAGCTGGTCTGGCCGCAACTGAACCTGGACCTGCCATGGACCAGTTTCGGGCGTCTGCGCCCGCTGCACACCAGCCTGGTGATCTTCGCCTTCGGTGGCTGCGCGCTGTTCGCCACCAGCTACTACACGGTACAGCGCACCTGCCAGACGCGACTGTTCTCGGACAGCCTGGCGGCGTTCACCTTCTGGGGGTGGCAGGCGCTGATCGTGGTGATGATGATCAGCCTGCCGCTGGGCTACACCACCACCAAGGAGTACGCCGAGATCGAGTTCACCGGCGCGGTGTGGATGGCCATCGTCTGGGTCGCCTACGCCGTGGTGTTCTTCGGCACGCTGATGAAGCGCAAGACGTCGCACATCTACGTGGGCAACTGGTTCTTCGCCGCCTTCATCCTGGTCACGGCGATGCTGCACATCGTCAACCACCTGGCCATTCCGGTGGACTGGTTCAAGTCCTACCCGGTCTACGCCGGCGCCACCGACGCCATGGTGCAGTGGTGGTACGGGCACAACGCGGTCGGCTTCTTCCTCACCACCGGCTTCCTCGGGATGATGTACTACTTCGTGCCCAAGCAGGCCGGGCGCCCGGTGTATTCCTACCGGCTGTCCATCGTGCACTTCTGGGCATTGATCACCCTGTACATCTGGGCCGGCCCGCACCACCTGCACTACACCGCCCTGCCCGACTGGGCGCAGAGCCTGGGCATGGTGATGTCGCTGATCCTCCTGGCGCCCAGTTGGGGCGGCATGATCAACGGCATGATGACGCTCTCCGGTGCCTGGCATAAGTTGCGCACCGACCCGATCCTGCGCTTCCTCGTGGTGTCGCTGGCCTTCTACGGCATGTCGACCTTCGAAGGTCCGATGATGGCGATCAAGACCGTCAACGCCCTCTCTCACTACACTGACTGGACCATCGGCCACGTCCATGCCGGCGCGCTGGGCTGGGTCGCGATGATTTCCATCGGCTCGCTCTATCACCTGATTCCCAAGGTTTTCGGTCGCGAACAGATGCACAGCATCGGTCTGATCAACGCACACTTCTGGCTGGCCACCATCGGCACAGTCCTCTACATCGCCTCGATGTGGGTCAACGGCATCACCCAGGGCCTGATGTGGCGGGCGGTGAACGCCGACGGCACGCTCACCTACTCCTTCGTCGAGGCGCTGCAGGCCAGCCACCCCGGCTTCGTGGTGCGCATGAGCGGCGGGATGATGTTCCTCGGCGGCATGCTGCTGATGGCCTGGAATACCTGGATGACCGTGCGCCAGGCGCGCCCGGAATCCATGCGCGTCGCCGAGCGGATGGCCTGAGATGACGCTCTGGCTGGGGCTGGCCGGCCTGCTGGCGCTGTATTTCGGCGTCGGCTGGAGCCTGCGAGCGCACCGCGAGCGCGGCATCGAGGAGGCCAGCATGCTGCCCTTCGCCGATGACGACGAGGTTGCCCAACGCATGGAAAAGGCCACGGGGCGCAGCCGCAGCGGCTGCGCTTGCCCCGGTCGCTGCCAGGGCGACTGCCAGCACTGGCGCGACTGGCAGCCCTAGCACGGCACTTTGCGGGCATGCCTGCGACAGAGCGCCACATCACCTCCATCAATTTTCATTAGCAAGCACATCAATTTCCCGGCGGCGGCCCCGAGGAGGAATATCACTCCCGTGCCCCGCCACCTGATGGACGCCTGAAGCATCGTCCCCTGTCCTGTCTGGACCCCAGGACAGACATTATCGATGCCAGCGCTCCCCGGTGGGGCTTTCAAACCCATTCAAGGGCCCCGCGGCCCTCACCGAGGAAATACAGAATGAAGCTTGCCTCTGTCGTGTCGGCTGTCATCTCCAGCCTCGCCCCGATGGCTTTTGCCCAGGACGCTATCAAGAACCCCGGCGCTGACCTGCCGGTCACCGAATACCACTACGGCATGTCCCTGGACGTCGACAAGGTCCTGCACCGCACCGACAACTCCGGCAAGGTCGGCATCGTGCCGGCATACATGGTCTACCAGGATCACGAAGGCCAGACCCACAAGGTCCGTTTCCTCGAATGGGGCGGCAGCACCAGCCAGGGCTGAGCCTCGCCGAACATCGTCCTCCGGCCGTCTTGGCCAAACCCCGCGAGCCTGTGGTGGCGGTCGGGGGGCGATCCTGATTCAAGTCATGCGCCAGCCTCAACGAAAGAACGCGCCCAGCGGCGCGTTCTTTCATTCAGAGGCAGATCAGATTTCCACCTGTGTCCCCAGCTCGATCACCCGGTTCAGCGGCAGATTGAAGTAGCGCAGGTTGCCGTTGGCGTTCTTCAGCAGGAAGGCGAACAGCGCCTCGCGCCAGCGCGCCATGCCGATCAGCTTGGACGGGATCACCGTCTCGCGGCTGAGGAAGTAGGTGGTGCGCATCGGGCTGAAGTCCAGCTCGTTGAGGTGGCACAGCTTGAGCGCCTGCGGGATGTCCGGGTCCTCCATGAAGCCGAAGTGCAGCACCACGCGGAAGAAACCCTCACCGTAGGCGTCAACCTCGAACCGGCGGTCCGGCGGCACGCGCGGGCTGTCTTCGTTGACCACGGTGAGCAGCACGACCTGCTCATGCAGCACCTGGTTGTGCAGCAGGTTGTGCAGCAGCGCATGGGGGACGGCGTCGGTACGGGCGGTGAGGAACACCGCGGTGCCCTGCACGCGATGCGGCGGCTGCGAGCGGATGCTGGAGATGAACAGCGGCAGCGGCAGCGAGCCCTCGTCGAGGCGGTCCACCAGCAGTTGGCGGCCGCGCTTCCAGGTGGTCATCAGGATGAACAGGCCGATACCGGCGATCACCGGGAAAGCCCCCCCCTGGACAACCTTGGGCAGGTTCGCGGCGAAGAACAGCGTGTCGACGAACAGCATCATCAGGAAGAACGGAATCGCCAGCCACAGCGGCCACTTCCACAGCAGCCAGACCACCACGCCCATCAGCAGGGTGGTCATCAGCATGGTCCCGGTCACCGCCACGCCGTAGGCCGACGCCAAGGCGGCGGAGGATTCGAAGCCCAGCACCAGCAGTACCACGCCGACCATCAGCGCCCAGTTCACCATGCCGATGTAGATCTGCCCCTGCTCGTGGCTGGAGGTGTGCTGGATCACCATGCGCGGCACGAAGCCAAGCTGGATGGCCTGGCGGGTCAGCGAGAAGGCACCGGAAATCACCGCCTGGGACGCAATCACCGTGGCCGCGGTGGACAGCGCCACCATCGGCACCAGCGCCCAGCCCGGCGCGGTCAGGTAGAAGGGGTTACGCGCGGCTTCCGGGTTGACCAGGATGGTCGCGCCCTGGCCGAAGTAATTCAGCACCAGCGCCGGCAGCACCAGGGCGAACCAGGCGCGGGCGATGGGCTTGCGGCCGAAGTGGCCCATGTCGGCGTACAGCGCTTCGGCACCGGTCAGCGCCAGCACGGTGGCGCCGAGAATGGCCACGCCGATGCCCGGATGCGAGAGGAAGAAATTGACGGCCCAGGCCGGGTTCATCGCCTTCAGCACTTCCGGCTGGCGCGACACGCCGTAGGCGCCCAGCGCCGCCAGCGCCACGAACCACGCCACCATCACCGGACCGAAGAGAATGCCGATACGCGCGGTACCGTGCTTCTGGATCAGGAACAGGCCGACCAGCACGATCAGCGACAGCGGCACCACCCAGTGCTCCAGGCCGTCGAAGGCGATCTCGAGGCCCTCGATGGCCGAGAGCACCGAAATGGCCGGGGTGATCATGCTGTCGCCGTAGAAGAGCGCCGCGCCGATCAGGCCGGCGACCACCACCATCGCCTGCAACCGGTGCTTCCCGGCGGCGGCGCGACGTGCCAGTGCCGACAGCGCCATCACCCCGCCCTCGCCCTGGTTGTCGGCGCGCAGCACGAAGATCACGTACTTGATCGATACCACCCAGATCAGCGACCAGAAGATCAGCGAGAGCACGCCGAGCACCCCGTCGTGGTTGGCCTGCACGCCGTACCCGCCGATGAAGACTTCCTTGAGGGTGTACAGCGGGCTGGTGCCGATATCGCCGTAGCAGACCCCCACGGCGCCGACCATCAGGCCGATCGCGGAGCTCGAATGGGGCTGCTCATGCTCAACGGTGCCGGCGCTTGCATCGGACATGTAACAAAATTCCTCAAAAAAATTCGGCGCATCCTGCTCCGACCCTTTCGTCGATGCAAGAGCCGGCTTCGAAGGTTCTGATTGACTATAGAGCCTGTTGCCCGGAATTACCGGGCGGACGGGGTTGTCCGGCAGCGTGCGACAGCTTGTCCCAGAGAGGCTGGTCAAGTGCACGGGACGCCGCTAGAATTGCGCACTTTTTGATCAGAGGCGCCGCCAGCGCGCCCTTCGAGGTTAGCCGCACATGTCCACCGCCACACCCAAAGTCGGATTCGTCTCGCTCGGATGCCCGAAAGCGACCGTCGACTCCGAACGCATCCTCACCCAGCTGCGCATGGAAGGGTACGAAATCGTGCCCACCTACCAGGACGCAGACGTGGTGGTGGTGAACACCTGCGGCTTCATCGACAGCGCCAAGGCCGAATCCCTGGACGCCATCGGCGAAGCCATTGCCGAGAACGGCAAGGTGATCGTCACCGGCTGCATGGGCGTCGCCGAAGACAGCATCCGTGACGTGCACCCCAGCGTGCTGGCCGTGACCGGCCCGCAGCAGTACGAGCAGGTGGTCAACGCCGTCCACGAGGTGATCCCGCCCAAGGCCGAGCATAACCCGCTGATCGACCTGGTGCCGCCGCAGGGCATCAAGCTGACCCCGCGTCACTACGCCTACCTGAAGATTTCCGAAGGCTGCAACCACAGCTGCAGCTTCTGCATCATCCCGTCCATGCGCGGCAAGCTGGTCAGCCGCCCGGTCGGCGACGTGCTCAGCGAAGCCCAGCGTCTGGTCAAGGCCGGCGTGAAGGAACTGCTGGTCATCTCCCAGGACACCAGCGCCTACGGCGTGGACCTGAAGTACAAGATGGACTTCTGGGACGGCCAGCCGGTGAAGACCCGCATGCTGGAGCTGTGCCAGGCGCTCTCCTCCATGGGCGTCTGGGTACGCCTGCACTATGTGTACCCGTACCCCAACGTCGACGACGTGATCCCGCTGATGGCCGAGGGCAAGCTGCTGCCCTACCTGGACATTCCCTTCCAGCACGCCAGCCCGAAAGTCCTCAAGTCCATGAAGCGCCCCGCCTTCGAGGACAAGACCCTGGCGCGCATCAAGAAGTGGCGCGAGATCTGCCCCGAGCTGACCATCCGCTCTACCTTCATCGTCGGCTTCCCCGGCGAGACCGAGGAAGACTTCCAGTACCTGCTGGACTGGCTGACCGAAGCCCAGCTCGACCGCGTCGGCTGCTTCCAGTACTCCCCGGTGGAAGGCGCGCCAGCCAACGACCTGGGCCTGGACGTGGTACCCGATGACATCAAGCAAGAGCGGTGGGAGCGCTTCATGGCGCACCAGCAGGCCATCTCCGCCGCCCGCCTGCAATTGAAGATCGGCAAGGAAATCGACGTGCTGATCGACGAAGTGGACGATGAGGGCGCGGTCGGCCGCTCCTACGCCGACGCCCCGGAAATCGACGGTGCCGTCTACATCGACAGCTTCGACGTGAAACCGGGCGACAAGGTGCGCGTGCGCATCACCGACGCCGACGAGTACGACCTCTGGGCCGAACTGGTCTGATCCGCAAAAGCCCCGCCTCGCGGGGCTTTTCATTTCTGCTATCGGAAAGCACATGACCAACAACGACGTACTGCGCAGCCTGCGCTACCTGCTGGACATCCGCGACGCACAGGTGGCCGAGATCACCGCGCTGGCCGGCTTCAATCTCAGCGCCGAGGAAGTCGGCGCCTTCCTCGCCCGCGACGACGAACCGGACTTCAAGCCGTGCAGCGACCGCGTGCTGGCGCACTTCCTCGACGGCCTGATCGTGCACCGCCGCGGCCGCGACGAATCGCGCCCGCTGCCGCCGGTGGAGTTGCCGCTGACCAACAACATCACCCTGAAGAAGCTGCGCGTCGCCTTCGAACTGCGCGACGACGACATCCTCGCGATCCTCGACAGCGTCGGCTTCATCGTCACCAAGGGCGAACTGGGCGCGCTGTTCCGCAAGCCCGGCCACAGCAACTACCACCCCTGCGGCGACCAGCTGCTGCGCAACTTTCTCAAGGGCCTGACCCAGCGCCAGCAGCGCTGAGGCCGCGATGTTCTACCGCCTGGTCGCCGACGCCGTCGTCCTGTTCCACCTGGCGTTCATCCTCTTCGTGCTGCTCGGCGGCCTGCTGGTGCTGCGCTGGCCGCGCCTGGCCTGGCTGCACGTGCCGGCCGCAGCCTGGGGCATGGCAGTGGAATTCCTCCACCTCTACTGCCCGCTCACCCCGCTGGAAAACCACTTCCGCGCCCTGGCGGGGGGCCAGGGCTACGAAGGCGGCTTCATCGAGCACTACCTGATCCCGCTGATCTACCCCGCCGGCCTGACCGAAGCGACCCAGGTCGTCCTTGGCCTGGTGGTGGTGGCGGTCAATCTGCCGCCGTATCTGCTCCGGCTGCGCCGGGCACTGCGCCCGAACTGAGCGGCGCCGGCTTGCTCACCGGCAGATACGCCAGGCTGGCTTCCTTGTTCTTCGCGTGCCCCAGGCGCTGGCCATTGTTGAGCGTGGACTCGATCAGCCGGTGATCCACAGTCAACCAGTTCAGCGGCTGTTCTCCGTCGTGCGTCACCTGGGAAACGATCACGGTCCGTGCCGGGTCCCAGTCCTCGCCGGTGCGCTGGCGCAACCAGGCGAACAGCGCGGCACTGTCGCCCTGTGGATAACCGGAGCGGATGTAGAGGAAGGGATGCGCTTGTCGCTCTCCGTGCTGCTCCAGGTACATCGGCAGGCGCGCATCGTCATCGCCGAGGACCAGCACGCGCCACTGCGACCAGGGCGCGCTCTGCTCAGCCGCTGCGTGTACCTCCCTGGCGAAGAGTGGAACCCCACCGCCACCATTGCTCCACGGATAGGCCACCCCCAGCACCAGCAACATCAGCACACCAGCCGCCGCCACCGCTCGCGGCCAGAGGCGGCCAATACCGTCCAGCCCGCGCTGATGCCGCCGCTCGACTACCCACCACGCGGCCAGCAACTGGGCGAACGGCACCAGCGGCAGAACGTAGTAGCTGCGTCGGCTACCGCTGGCGGTGAAGAACAGGAACAACAGCAACAGTGCCCAGACCAGCCAGCGCGCGTTGGGCTCCAGCTGCTTCCAGCGGCGTGCGGCGAACCACAGGCCGAGTATCCACAGCGGCGCCCAGGGCAAGGTGTAGGCAGGCAGATAGATCAGGTAGGTGTAGATCGGCCCTTCGTGGTCGAAAGGCTGGAAGAAGCGCACGACGTTTTCGCGGAACACCAGCGCCAGCCCGCTCTCGCCATAGCTGGGCTGGCCGTACAAGTGCGACAGCACGAAGGGGATCGCGTAGACGCCGCCGGCCATCACCAGCGCCGCCACCAACCGCAGGTTCAGGTGCCGGCGCCAGCGACCTTCGCCCAGCAGGTGCGGCAGCAATACCAGCCCCGGCAGGATGAAGCCGATCAGCCCCTTGCACAGCGACGTCAGCGAGAGGATCAGGAAGAAGCCGAGGTAGCCGGAAAAGCGCGTGTCTTCCGGGTCCCGCCAGTACCAGGCAAGCGCTGCCAGCACGCCGAACACCGTGAGCACGTCCGCCGTCGCCACCCGCGCCCAGAACAGGAAGTAGAAGGTGGTCGCCAGCAGCCAGCCCGCCAACAGTCCGGTGCCCTTGCGCAACAGGCGCTCGCCCAGCCACCAGGTCAGCCAGATGCTGCCCAGCCCCGCCAGCACGGTGCTCAGGCGCAACGTCCAGTGATTGAGACCGAACAGGCTGGCCGGCGCGGTGATCAGCCAGTAGGACAGCAGCGGCTTGTCGTAATACGGCGCGCCGCGCAGGTAGGGATCGAAGTAGTCCCCGGACTGCAACATCTGCAACGCGATATCCGCCCAGCGCACCTCCGGACCCCAGACCTCGCGCCAGCCCAACCCGAACATCAACAGCAGCGCAGAGACGCCCAGCAATAGCGCCAGCGCCCTACGATCCTTGCTCCACTCCTGCATCACCCGGCCCCCGGCCATTCGAACGTGCGCGGGACACTAGGGCAACGTTGGTTATGCGCAGGTTAAGAAAATGCAGCCATCGCGTAATGCGGCGCCATTTCCCGGCTGGATAGTGCTCGGAGCGCCCCGGCGATCCCGCTAGGGTGAGGCGAAAAACCAGCCAGGAGAGGCTCATGCACCCGTACTTTTCCCTCGCCGGACGGACCGCACTGGTCACCGGTGGCACCCGCGGCATCGGCCGGATGATCGCCCAGGGCCTGCTCGAAGCCGGCGCCAAGGTGATCATCTGCGCCCGCGACGGCGCGGCCTGCGCCGACACCGCCGCCGAGCTGTCGCAGTTCGGCGAGTGCATCGGCCTCCCAGCGAACCTCGCCACCGAGGAAGGCGCCCGCGCCCTGGCCGCCGAGCTGAACGAGCGCCTGGACCACCTCGACATCCTGGTCAACAACGCCGGCACCACCTGGGGCGCGCCATTGGAAAGCTACCCGGCCTCTGGTTGGGAAAAGGTCATGCAGCTCAACGTCACGGCGGTATTCAGCTGCATCCAGCAACTGCTGCCGCTGCTGAAGAAAGGCGGCAGCGCGGAGAACCCGGCGCGGGTGATCAACATCGGTTCGGTGGCCGGCGTCACCTCCCACGGTGAGAACGCCTATGCCTACGGCCCGAGCAAGGCCGCGCTGCATCAGCTGTCACGCATGCTGGCCCGGGAACTGGTGAAGGACCATATCAACGTCAACGTCATCGCCCCCGGCCGCTTCCCCAGCAAGATGACCCGCCACATCGCCAACGACGAGCAGGCCATGGCCGAGGACACGGCGGTGATTCCCATGCGCCGCTGGGGACGCGAGGAAGAGATGTCCGCCCTGGCGATCAGCCTGGCGAGCGCTGCCGGCGCCTACATGACCGGCAACATCATCCCCATCGACGGCGGCTTCCATCTAGGCTGAACGGCCGAATCGGGTACCATGGCGGCCCCTGCAACAGCCCGTGCCGCCATGTCCCACACCATCTCGCCGATCGGCCATGTCCGCTCCTGCTTCAAGGAGAAGTTCGCCATCCCGCGCCAGCCGCAACTGGCCCCGGCCGCGACCGGCGTGCTGGAACTGCTGCCGCCGTTCGACACCGGCGACGCGGTGGAGGGCCTGGAGCAGGTCAGCCACGTCTGGCTGATCTTCCTCTTCCACCAGGCACTGGAAGACAAGCCGCGGCTGAAGGTGCGCCCGCCGCGCCTGGGCGGCAACCAGTCGATGGGCGTGTTTGCCACCCGCGCCACCCACCGGCCCAACGGCCTCGGCCAATCCGTGGTGAAACTGGAGAAGGTCGAGCCCGGCCGCCTCTGGCTCTCCGGCATCGACCTGCTGGATGGCACCCCGGTCATCGACATCAAGCCCTACGTGCCTTACGCGGACATCGTCGTAGACGCGCGCAACGCCATCGCCGACGCACCGCCCGCCCCCATCGCCGTGCACTGGAGCGATGACGCCCTGCGCCAGGCCCGTGAGCACGGCCTGCGCCTCGGCCAGCCGGTGCGCGAACTGGTGGAGCAATGCCTCGCCCAGGACCCGCGCCCGGCCTACCAGAAGCCTTCACCCGAGCGTCGCTACGGCGCTCGTCTGTGGGACCTCGACGTGCACTGGCACTACCCCAC
The DNA here is from genome assembly GCF_057180225.1 of Pseudomonas sp. BB438. Lineage (NCBI taxonomy): Bacteria > Pseudomonadati > Pseudomonadota > Gammaproteobacteria > Pseudomonadales > Pseudomonadaceae > Pseudomonas > Pseudomonas sp. BB438. Next base: position 1,921,150 of record NZ_CM170001.1, on the reverse strand, counting down.
CGACGGCGAAATCCGCGTGCTGGACCTGCAACGCGCCGCCGACTGATATCTGCGGTCAGTCCACCGGATTGAGCGCGATCACATCGCTCTCGAAGCATTCCTGCTCGACGATCAGCGGCTCCACCAACGGGCGGCTGTCGCGGAAGTGCGCGGTCTGCGTATGCGCCTCGTAGGCCGCGTCATCGCGGTAGATCTCGTAGAGGTAGATCACGTCCGGATCAAGACGATCCTGGGACACATCGAAGACCAGACAACCCGGCTCGCTGGACACGGAAGCCGCAGCATTGACCTTGATGGCGTGGAGAAAATCCTCGGCGCTGCCGGGTTTCACGCGGGTCTTGATGAACAGACTGTACACAGGACGCTCCTTTTGTTTTAAATTTGAAATCAAATTGTATACAAAAAAGGAACCGCGTCCATGTCCGATCTCCCTGCCCACCCCGGCCGCCTCAATGGCCTGCGCCACCTCGCTCTGCTGGTGCCGAATCTGGAAGAGTGCGAGCGCTTCTATGTCGACGTCCTCGGCATGGAGGTACTCAACCGCGCCAACGAGGACCTGGTCTATCTCACCTGCGGCAATGACAACCTGTCCCTGGGCCGAGGCTTCGGCGCCGCCAACGGCCTGCAGACCCTGGACCACTACGGTTTCATCGTCGACAGCGTGGAAGAGCTGGAAGCCTGGTACCAGTACTTCAAGGCGAGCGGCGTAACCCTGCTGGACCGGCCTTTCGACCATGGCGATGGCGCGCGCAGCTTCCACCTGCTGGACCCGGCGGGGAACAAGGTGCAGCCGCTGTATCACCCGGCGGTTTCAGGGCAGCGCCTGGCCTGAGACTCGCCGCTGCAAACACCGCACGATAAAAAACGCCGCGACTCCAGGGGAATCGCGGCGCTCTTGTGACGGAAGCGTCGGAGTTGCTTACTTCTCGACGAAGGCACGCTCGATCAGGTAGTCGCCCGGCTCGCCCATACGCGGGGAGATCTGCAGACCGAAGCCGTTCAGCACTTCGCTGGTCTCGTCGAGCATGCTCGGGCTACCGCAGATCATCGCGCGGTCGTCCTGCGGGTTCATCGGCGGCAGGCCGATGTCGGCGAACAGCTTGCCGCTGCGCATCAGGTCGGTCTGGCGCCCCATACTGTGGAACTCTTCACGGGTGACCAGCGGGCAATAGATCAGCTTCTCTTTCACCATGTCGCCGAAGTACTCGTGCTCCGGCAGGACCTTGGTGATGAAGTCGGCATAGGCCAGCTCGCTGACCCAGCGCACGCCGTGGACCAGGATGACCTTCTCGAAACGCTCGTAGACTTCCGGGTCCTGGATGACCGACAGGAACGGCGCCATGCCGGTGCCCGTGCTCAGCAGGTAGAGGTGCTTGCCGGGCTTGAGGTCGTCCAGCACCAGGGTGCCAGTAGGCTTGCGGCTGACCATCAGCTCGTCGCCTTCCTTCAGGTGCTGCAGACGCGACGTCAGCGGACCGTCCGGTACCTTGATGCTGAAGAACTCCAGGTGCTCTTCGTAGTTCGGGCTGGCGATGCTGTACGCGCGCATCAGCGGACGACCGTTGACTTCCAGGCCGATCATCACGAACTGACCGGTCTTGAAGCGCAGACCCGGGTTACGGGTGGTCTTGAAGCTGAAGAGGGTGTCGTTCCAGTGGTGCACGCTGAGAACGCGCTCGGTGTACAGGTTGCTCATCAAGGACTCCTAGGAGAAACGTGGCGCACCCCAGCAGATCCCGGACGTAGCGCAATTGCGCGACATTTTATAGGCGGCGACAATATCCGCAAAATAAATTATCTGGATATTGCTAATCCAAAACGCAGATAAGCCTGCCTCGTCGCCGCAAAAGAATACCGTCAGACCCTTCCTGCGCCGGGGTGACGAAATGTCGCGCAGCCTTCCTGGAGCCCTCTGAATGAAGTTCACCCTGCGCCAGCTCGAGGTCTTCGTTGCCGTCGCCCAGCAGGAAAGTGTCTCTCGCGCCGCCGAAGCGCTGTCCATGTCACAGTCGGCCACCAGCACCTCGCTGGGTGAGTTGGAGCGGCAGTTCGACTGCAAGCTGTTCGATCGTTCCGGCAAGCGCCTGACCCTCAACGCCCTCGGCCGCCAATTGCTTCCCCAGGCAGTGGCCCTGCTCGACCGCGGCAGCGAGATCGAGAACATGCTCAACGGCAAGAGTGCGTTCGGCTCGCTGGACCTGGGCGCCACCCTGACCATCGGCAATTACCTGGCGACCCTGCTGATCGGCACCTTCATGCAGCGCCAGCCCGACTGCCGGGTGCGCCTGCATGTGCACAACACCGCCCACGTGGTGCAGCGCGTGGCACATTACGAACTGGACCTCGGGCTGATCGAAGGCGACTGCCAGCACCCGGATATCGAGGTGCAGCCGTGGATGGAGGACGAACTGGTGGTGTTCTGCGCGCCGCAACACCCGCTCGCCCGAGACGGCCGCGCGAGCCTGGAGCGGCTGACGGAGGAGGCGTGGATCCTGCGGGAACAGGGTTCGGGCACGCGCCTGACCTTCGACCAGGCCATGCGTCACCACGTCGACCCGCTGAACGTGCGGCTGGAGCTGGAGCACACCGAGGCGATCAAGCGCGCGGTGGAGTCGGGGCTGGGGATCGGCTGCATCTCACGCCTGGCCCTGCGCGACGCCTTCCGCCGCGGTAGCCTGGTGCCGGTGGAGACTCCGGACTTGGACCTGCGCCGGCAGTTCTACTTCATCTGGCACCGGCAGAAGTACCAGACCGCGACCATGCGCGAGTTCCTCGAGCTATGTCGCAGCGAAACCGCCGGGGTGACGCGCAGCGACGATATCGTCCTGCCGATAATTCCCTGAGAGGAATTGCCCTGCGGGAGATGGCCCTGGGGGCGCTCCTGCAGGGCAGCACGTCAACCGAGCAGGATGCCTGCCCAGGTCACGGTGATGATGGTCAGCGCCACGAACTGGGCCGCGCTGCCCATGTCCTTGGCGTTCTTCGACAGCGGATGGCGCTCCAGGGAAACCCGGTCCACCACCGCCTCGATGGCGGAGTTGAGCAGTTCGACGATCAGCGCCAGCAGGCACACGGCGATCATCAGCGCGCGCTCGCCACGAGTCACGTCACAGAAAAACGACAGCGGGATCAGGATGACGTTGATCAGCACCAGCTGTCGGAACGCCGCTTCACCCTTGAAGGCGGCAGCGAAGCCGGCCAGGGAATAGCCAGCGGCATTGAAGATGCGTTTCAGGCCGGTCTGGCCCTTGAAGGGGGAAGCGGACACGTGTGGTTCTCACAGGCAAAGGTCGCGGCACTCTATACCAGCGATCGTCAAAAAGGGGTCAAGGCCATTACAGAATGTGACGGCCCCGGATCCTGAATGTGAAGGGCCTCAGGCCCCCGGCACCGATTCCATCTGCGCCAGCAGCAATGCTGCCTGGGTGCGGGTGCGCACGTTCAGCTTGCGGAAGATCGCCGTGACGTGGGCCTTCACCGTGGCTTCGGAAACGCTCAGTTCAAAAGCGATCTGCTTGTTCAGCAGGCCTTCGCAGACCATGGTCAGCACGCGGAACTGCTGCGGGGTCAGACTGGCAAGGCCTGCACTGGCGGCGCGGACGTCCTCGCTCATCTCGGTCACGGCGTCCACCTGCGGCGGCCACCAGACATCGCCGTCGAGCACCGCACGCACCGCCTGCTGCAACACGCTCAGTTCGCTGGACTTGGGAATGAAACCGCTGGCGCCGAACTCTCGGGAGCGCTGCACCACGGCGGCATCTTCCTGGGCCGAAACCATCACCACCGGAATCTGCGGATACTGGCCGCGCAGCAGCACCAGGCCGGAGAAGCCGTAGGCACCGGGCATGTTCAGGTCCAGCAGCACCAGGTCCCAGTCGGCCTTCTCGTTCAGGCGCGTCTCCAGCTCCGCGATACTCGCCGCCTCCGACAGTCGCGCCTCGGGGCCAAGACCGATGGTCAGAGCCTGATGCAGGGCACTGCGGAACAGCGGGTGATCGTCAGCGATCAGGATCTCGTAGGAAGCCATGAATTTTCCTTGAAGGCCGCGCCGAAGTCCCGCCGTGGATAACAGCCAGACTTGCGCAGGAAAGGTCGGAGCACGGATAGAGCACTACTTGTCACATTGTACGCAAAGACCACCCCCGGTGTCCGCCGTGAATGCGTCCCCCGCAGTACTTGCACCATGACCTGAAAGCCCCTGCCACTGTGCCCGCCGACACGCCCCTCCCCTTTCCAAAGGCCGGGCGTTACGGCAGAGTTCCGCTTTTTTTCCTGCCCGTTACGAGAACAAGATGAAAAGCCATGCGCTGCGCGCCGATTTCCTGATGCTGTTCACCGCGATGATCTGGGGGGTCTCCTTCGTCGCGCAACGGCTCGGGATGGATGCCATCGGTCCCTTCCTCTATACCGGCCTGCGCTTCACCCTCGGCGCGGTGGCACTGCTGCCGCTGCTGGCCTGGTCGAGCAAGCGCGGCGCCCAGCCGTTCAACCGCGGCCTGCTGCTGGCGGGCCTGGCCATCGGCACTGCGCTGACCGTGGGGATCAACCTGCAACAGGTCGGCCTGATGTTCACCAGCGTGACCAACTCCGGCTTCATCACCGGCCTGTACGTGATCATCGTGCCGCTGCTCGGCCTGCTGATCGGCCATCGCGCCGGCATGGGCACCTGGCTGGGCGCCGCCCTGGCCGTGATCGGCATGGCCATGCTGAGCATCGGCCCGGACTTCCACGTCGCCTCCGGTGACTGGCTGCAACTGACCGGCGCCTTCGTCTGGGGCGGCCACGTGCTGCTGGTGGGCCTGTTCGCCAGCCGCTACGACCCGATCCGCCTGGCCTTCCTGCAGTTCGCCACCTGCGCGGTGGTCAGCATGATCCTGGCGCTGGTGTTCGAGGAGATCCGCCTCGACGCCATCATCCAGGCCGGCCCCGCGCTGATCTATGGCGGCCTGTTCGGCGTCGCCACCGGTTTCACCCTGCAGGTCATTGCGCAGAAGCACGCCATCGCCTCTCACGCGGCGATCATCCTCTCGCTGGAAGCCGTGTTCGCCGCCATCGCCGGTGCGCTGTTCCTCAACGAAACCCTGCATGTACGCGGCTACTTCGGCTGCGCGCTGATGCTCGCCGGCATGCTGGTGGCTCAGTTGTGGCCGAAAAAGGCCGAGGCGACGGCAGCCTGACGCTTGGAATCCCCTGCTGGCGAGGACCATGCCCGCGATCCGCGGACGATCCACGCTAGCAGGGGCGCCGCAGTGAGTCAGCTTATCGCTGGGTAAACGGCATCAACGCCTGATGCGCCGGGCTCTGTTCGTCCAGCGGCTGCTGGCGCTTGGAGCCCAGGTAGCGCTCGCTGAACACGTCCAGGTAGGCATCCAGCGCATCGCCGGCGCGACGATCGCCGGCCAACCCCAGGCAGAGCGCCGCAACCTCGGCGGTGCACAGGTGCTCATCGAACTTGGAACGCCGCAGTCGGTAGCGCGACAGGGCGTCTGGGGTGATGCTCAGTACCGGGAAGCGATCCAGGTACGGGCTCTTGCGGAACATCTTGCGCGCTTCGTTCCAGGTCGCGTCGAGCAGGATGAACAGCGGGCGCTTGCCGTCCTGCGGCTCCACCGTCGTCACCACACGCTCGGGCTGGACGAACTCCCCCGGGAACACCACGTAGGGCTGCCACTTCGGGTCATCGAGGAGTGCCAGCAGTGCCGGGTCGACCTCGATGCGCGACCAGCCGAACGCCCAGGTCTCGGGCACCGTCTCGGCAATCAGCCAGCCGGTATTACTGGGCTTGAGCGGTTCGGTGTCGAACATCACCAGGCACATCGCCGAGTTGGACTCAACCTGCGGGCGCAGGCCGCACATGCAGTAGTTCGGCCGCAGGCGGCAACCCGGGCAGCGCGGCGAGCGCGAGCCGCGAGCGTAGAAGGGCTTGAGGCAGCGGGCCAGGCGCGCTTCGCGCAGGCGGGCAACGGCGTGGCTCATGCAGCAGCCACCGGGGTGCGGGAAATCGGACAGAACATCGAAGGCTCGAAGGGGACGACAGTTGCGGTCGGCCCAGTGTACCAGAGCCGCCGCCCACCTCCGTGCGGACGGCCCAGTGGACCTCGGAGCAGGATGCCCGGAGGCAAGGTGGCCTTCAGAAGCTGTGGTTGAGTGCCAGGCCGATGAAATGGATCTCCTGCTTGTATTCCCCCTTGTAGTTGCCCCCGTTGCCGGTGCAGCGCACGCCGCTGTCGACGTACAGCCCGCCACTACCCGGCGCCCAGCCGGCCGGCGAGCAGCCGTCGCTGTAGTCCATCTTGCCGCTGTCGAACTTCACGAAGCTGTAGGCCAGGTCTACCGAGGTGTCCTTGGTGAAGTGGTAGTTGGCGCCGAAGGACAGCCATTTGCGATTGGCGTCGGGGAACGCCGGGTGGCGCAGTCCGTCGCCATTGACCGGGGTCTTGTCGTAGGCGATGCCGGTGCGCAGCAGCAGATCGTCGTTGTACTGGTAGTTCATCCCCAGGGAGACCTTGTAGGTGTTCTTCCAGTCCTGCTTCACCTTCAGGTCGCCTTCGCTGACGCCGTTGAAGTACGGATATCCCTCGACCTGGTCGATGCCGATATCGACGCTGTCCAGCCGCGAATGGCGTGTCCACGTCACGTCGGCCATCAGCGCGACCTTGTCGTTGAGCTGGTGAAAGCCGTTGAGGGACAGGGACTCGGGCGTGTCGATGGTCACCTTGGCCTTGGAGTTGGGATGCAACCGGGTGGCGGCGAAATGGCCGGGGTTGACCCATTGGTCCGGGTCGAAGAGCTGCTGGATGGCATCCTTGGGCGGCAGCTCGATGATGCCCAGGTCCAGGCCGCCACTGAGGTCGGTGTCAGGCGACGGCACCGTGCCTTGCACGTCGGAGAAGCTCCACTTGGTGCGGCCCTCCAGCTCGTGCTTGATCCGCGAGCGGTAGGCAATGCCGAAGCGGGTGCGCTCGGTGGGCTCCCACAGGTAACCGAAGTTCCAGCCGTATCCCCAGTCGTCGCCTTTGACGCGGAAGTAGCCGTCGCCCTGGACGTTGTCCGAGAAGTTCTTCGCCACGCAGTCGACGAAGGCGTCACCGTTCTGGCCATTACAGCGGGTCACTTCCTCCGGAACCTGCACGCCATAGACCAGAGGGATCACCGCCTGCCCCAGCGGTGACGCAGCCAGCTCGGTGACGTCCTGGTTCTCCTTGACGAACTGCCCGGCCAGTTGTCGCGAGGCACCCTTCACGTCGGCCGCGCCGCGCTGGATGGAGCGGATGTACTGGGCCGAGACGCCGAAGCCGACGCTGTGGTGCTCGTTGATGCGGAAGGAAATGCTCGGATTGAAGGTGACGGTTTCCAGCGAGGCCGACTGGATGCCATAGCGTCCGCTCCAGTCCTTCTCGTAATCGAGCTTGGCACCGTAGGGCGTGAAGATACCCAGGCCGATGTTGATGGTTTCGTTCACCTGGTGGGAGAAGTAGAAGTTCGGCGCGGCGGCTGCGTCGGGCAGGTAGGAGCCCGCATCGCCGTCCCCCTCCCCGGTGCGGTTGCCGAACACGTCGGTGGAGCCGTCGTCATCGTACTCGCCCCTGGGCAGCAGGATGGTCAGGCCGCCGGTGACCTGGGTGCCGGGCAGACGAGCCATGCCGGCGGGGTTGTAGAAGATGGTCGAGGCGTCGGTCGCTTCGGCGCCGTTGGCGTGGGCGGTACCCTGGGCGGACACCGACTGTGAACCGAAGTGATAGCCGGATGCCTCGGTCTGTTCCGCGGGAATCGCGATCAGGCACCAGGAACCCAGGGCTAGCGGCCAGGGGCGCAATATTCTTGTCATTGTTCTTCTCCTGCGATGGGATGATTCGCCCGACGCATCGACAAGAGTCCGCCCTACCGCAGAAGCAGCATGAAAATGGCACCGTCTTGCGCGGCGGCTGGACCTCCCGATGGTCGACCCTCCCGCGTGGAGGGCAGAGGTTGTGACCCAAGCGTTGCGCGATCCTTCCCCCATCCTTTGACGGGGCTGGCCGCTCGGCAGCGCGGCTTGGGGCCTGAGGTAACAGTTTCTCGGCACGGGGGCCGTTTTAAGGGACAATAGGCGGCTTGAATGACCAGCGAACCCGGAAGGTTCGCCATGGTCGAATCGGCACCATTGTCAGGAGATGCCCATGCTGCGCCTCACCGCCCTCGCCCTCTGCCTCGTTCTTCCCGTCGCGCACGCCGCGTCAAAGAAGGACTTCGAACTGACCCAGACCCTGGAAAAGGTCGCCAAGGAAAGCAGCGAAGGCACTCCGCGCGCCATCAACGAGGACATTCTTGACCAGGGCTACACCGTCGAGGGTCCGCAACTGATCAACCACCTGAGCGTACGCGCCAGCCATGCCGAGCGCATGCGCGATAACCCCGACAGCGTGCGCAGCCAGCTGGGCGACAGCGTCTGCAGCAACACCGCCTACCGCCAACTGCTGGCCAAGGGCGCGATCCTCACTTACAGCTTCACCGAGTACAAGACCAACGCCCCGGTCGCCACCGAGCGCTTCGACGCCGGCAGCTGCAAGATCAAGCTGCAGAAGTAAGCCGCTGCGATGCTCGACAAGGAACAGTTGCTGAAGATCGCGCGCACGCCGATGCCCTTCGGCAAGTACCAGGGCCGCATGCTGGTGGACCTGCCGGACGAGTATCTGCTGTGGTTCTACAAGAAGGGCCAGTTCCCGCCCGGTGAGCTGGGTCGGCTGATGCAGCTGACCCTGGAACTGAAGATCGACGGCCTCGACGGCCTGATCAAACCGCTGAAGCGCTGAACCCCGCGCAACCGCCTGTGCCGGTTGCGCGGGCGCGCGTCAACGCAGCGCGACAGGGCTTCCCTTGCCGGCCACCGCCGCCGCTTCGTCCGGCGCGAGCAAGGCGCTGCGCGGTATGTCCAGTAGCCGCGCACAGGCCGCCAGCACATGGGCCCAACTGCAACGGTTGGCGAACAGCATGCCCGCCTCGTCCAGCGTCCCGCCCTGGTTGCGATACCCCAGCACGGCTGTCTTCAGCGCATCCGGCAGGATCGGCCAGAGGTGCCCGCGCGCCACTTCCGGGCGCATATGGGTGAGCAGCACGCGACGCTGGTAGTGATCGGGGTACAGCCGCATGGCGACGGATTCGTCCGCCAGGGCCTGCAATTCCCAGTTGTCGCGCGGCGCACGGAAGCGTCCCGGCTCCTGCAGATAGACCAGACGGTACGGATAGCCAGCCTCCTCCAGGCGCAACGCGGCGCGGCGCATCTCGGCCAACTGATAGCTCCCGTTGGCAATCAGCAGCACGGGGTCGGCGCCGGGGTGTTCGTCCATCAGGATCGCCCCATCGCGGGCCAGCTGCTCTGCCTGAGCCTGGTTGAATACGGCTGGACGATCACGCTTGGGCGCCACGATGCAGGCCAGTTCCCCACGAGTGCGGTAGATGTCCGGCAGCAACGCCAGGTGACTGTTGTGGTCAGCCGGAAAGACCACCCGCACCATGTCGCTCATCTCGCCCAGCAACGCTTCGCAGAACGTGGTGTCCTGGTGGGACTGCTGATTCTTGCCGTTCTCCCAGGTGTGCGAGGTGGCCACCAGCGGCCAGCCGAGCCAACCTGCCGGGCGCCCGGCCTCCTTCTGCTGGCGAGCGAAGATCAGCGTCTGGCGTACCGCGCCGATCATCTTCACGCAGAACGCCTCATAGCTGGCCACCAGGTTCAGCCCGCCCTGGTTGGCCAGACAGGCCGACACCACTGCCTCTTCATTGAGTGCGGTGATGATCCGCCCATCCACGGCTTCCAGATCGCTTTCCGGCTCGCTCACCCGGTGCCGCAGCGCCCTGAGCACGCCCCCCAGGCGGTTGCTGGCCAGCTCGTCCGGGTTGCCGACGCGGGCGCGCAGATCCGGGTTGGCAGCACAGAGGTCGACGTAGAAGCGATCCAGCGCAGCCATGGGCGAGCATTCGTCGTTGCGGTAATGCAACGGTGGAATCGAAGGCTCGATGGGCCGACGCACGGCCAGAGGGTTATCCCGCTCCAGTACGCGACCGCTGTGTGATGCCGTGAACAGGCGGCAGGCCTCGGCGAGTTCTTCCGGCTCCACCCACAGGGGGGCCGCGTGCTGATTGAAGAGGTCACGCGCTTCGGCGTCCTCGCTGGGATTGCCTGGCAACGGCAAGTTGTGGGCCGCGTTGCTACCGGCACCGTAGAAGCCATAGCCCTTGGTCGTCTCGGCAATGCCGTAGGGAATCGGCAGTGGATAGCGCAGGATGCCACGCACCTTCTCGTCGACACGATGCTGCAGCCGTTCCTCCATTTCCCACAGGGCGCAGACAAAAGCTGCCGGGTCGCGGCCGTCGAAGCTGATCGGGTCGAAACCGCAGCGCCGCAGGTGCAGCTTGAAGCCCTCGAGCCCTTCGCGGGTGCCCAGGTCGGTGCGCTGTTCGATGCGCCGGCCATTGGCGATCATGACCGGCAGCGCCGTGCCGCAATCCTCGGCGCGCCACCAGCGGGGGATCCAGTCGCTACCTCGCTGCTCCTCGGCGGCACCGTCGGAGAGGAAGGCCACCAGGGTCTCGCCCGGTAGCGGCATATGCGCATACATCAGCTCAGCGAAACCGAGATAGCCGCCTTCGGCAATGCCGCCTGCAGTCTGTGGATTGACGTGGCTGCCCAGCGGCGCGGCAACCTTGCCGTCGGGCGTCTGGGCATAGCTGTAGAAGTCCTGCACCAACTGGTCCAGCCCGGCGTCGCCATGTCCGTAGGCAGCGGCCTGTTCCGGATGCAGGTTGCCGACGAGTACGTTGAGCGCGTCGATTGCTGCCACGCAGTGCCCCTGCCCCATCAACCAGCCGCGAGTCTTTCCGCTCAGCGCATTCAGGGCGAGGTAACCGGCGTAGGCCGGCACCATGTTCAGCGCGCCGCCGGTGTGGCCCTCGGGCTGCGCCTTGAAATCCTCTGCCTGCAAGGACGTACCGTCGAGACGAACGCGCCTGGTATAGGTCATGTGCGCCACCAGCCAGAGGCCGGCGCAGGTCAGGCGATCCAGCGCGCCAAACAGGCGGTAGACGCTGGCAAGATCCGGCTGCAGGCCGTACTGGACCAATTGATGAGCAACCCGAAAGACCGCCGCCTGGGTCTGCGCGCTATGCTGAAGCGGACCGCGGCCTTGCAGCCAGCGTGCGTATTCCGGCTCGGCTGCCGCATGGGCGGCAAGTTCCTCGGGGCTTGGCAGGATCTGGGACATGTCGGCTCTCCCTTGGTTATGGCCGAAAGTCTAGGTCGCCACAGATCGGACGGGCGCTGACATGTATCAACGAGCGCCCCGACCATTCGAGCAAGGCTGAAAGAGAATTCCGACTAGGAGACGACATGGCGCTTCTCACTTTCATCGGCGCGATCCAGGAAGTCACCGGTTCCTGCTACCTCCTGGAGACCCGCGACGGCGTCCGCGTGCTGCTCGAATGCGGGATGCGCCAGGGGCGCAGCGGAAACAAGGGCACCCGCGAGAACGAGACGACCAACCGGACGCCCTTCCCCTTCGATCCGAAGGAGCTGGATGCCGTCATCCTGTCCCACGCCCACCTGGACCACAGCGGCCTGTTGCCGCGACTGGCAAAGGAAGGCTACAAGGGGCCGATCTACGCCACCGAATCCTGCTGCGACCTGCTGGAACTGATGCTGATGGACTCGGCTCACATCCAGGAAAAGGACGCCGAGTGGGAGAACAAGTGGCGCGCCCGCCAGGGCAAGCCGCCGACCAGGCCGCTCTATACCGTCGAAGACGCCTCCCGCGCCCTGAACCTGCGACGTCGCGTCAGCTACGGCAGCACCGTGGAGGTGGCGCCCGGCATTCGCCTGACCTTCCACAACGCCGGGCACATCCTCGGCTCGGCCATCGTCGAGCTGGAAATTCATGAATTCGGCTCGACCCGCCGCCTGGTGTTCTCCGGCGACCTGGGCAGCACCTGCTCGCCGCTCATGCGCACGCCGACCCCACTGGCGCGCGCCGACGTGGTGCTGCTGGAGTCCACCTACGGCGACCGCGACCATCGCGACGCCAACGACACCCTGCTGGAGCTGGCCGGCATCCTCCAGCGCGCGCAGAACGAGGGCGGCAACGTACTGATCCCATCGTTCGCCGTCGGCCGTACCCAGGACCTGATCTACTATCTCGGACGCTTCTACCAGGAAGGGCGGCTGCCGCAGCAGGTCGTCTACCTGGACAGCCCCATGGCAGCACAGGCCAACAACATCTACCTGCAACACATCGGCGAGATCGCCGATGTCGACCGCGAATACATGCGCGGTACCGGCACCGCGAAGGTGGGGGAATGGCTGCCGATCCTGCGCACGACCCAGAGCGCCGACGAATCCATGGCACTGAACCGTATCAAGAGCGGCGCCATCATCATCGCCGGCAGCGGCATGTGCACCGGCGGGCGCATCGTCCACCACCTCAAGCACAACCTCTGGCGCGAGGAGTGCCACATCGTCTTCCCTGGCTTCCAGGCCAAGGGCACGCTGGGCCGCGCCATCGTCGACGGCGCCGAGAGCGTACGCATCCTGCGCCAGCGCATCAGCGTGAAAGCGCAGATCCACACCCTCGGCGGGTTCTCCGCACATGCGGGACAATCACAATTAATTCAGTGGGTTGGCCACTTCGAGAACAAACCCGAGCTATACCTGATACATGGCGAGCGAGAAAAGATGGATGCACTCAAGGGTGCACTCCAGGATCGCCTGAACTGGACGGCCAATATTCCGGAGCCCGGAGACCGGATCGCCATCTGATATCGAGACCTGACCGACTGTCACACCCTGCGTGGCAGACTGGAAAGGCCTCCTGCTGAACCCTGTGCGTGCGGCGAAGCGCCACTGCGGCCCGCCAGAGCCACCTTGCGTGGCCGGCGCCGCCCATGGACAGGCGACAGGGGTTGATGAACAAGGAGTATCAACATGCCCTACGAGCCCGACGACTACCTCTCCAGACACTTCCAGACCAGCGGCACCGACCTCGCGCAGAAGATCGAGGAACTGGCGGAACTCGCCGCCCCTGGCAACAGCCAGAACCTGCCGCTGTACCGCGAGATGCTCACCACCGTCGCCCGCATGGCCCAGGCTGACCGCAACCGCTGGGACGCCAAGATCATGCTTCAGACTCTGCGCGAGATGGAGCACGCCTTCAGTACCCTGGAGCAGTTCAAGCGTCGCCGCAAGGTCACGGTGTTCGGCTCGGCCCGCACGCCGGCCAACCACCCCGTCTACACCCTCGCCCGCGAGCTGGGCGAGACCCTGGCCCGCTACGACCTGATGGTCATAACCGGCGCGGGCGGCGGCATCATGGCGGCAGCCCACGAAGGCGCCGGGCTGGAAAATAGCCTCGGCTTCAATATCACCCTGCCCTTCGAGCAGCATGCCAACCGCACCGTGGACGGCACCAGCAACCTGCTGTCGTTCCACTTCTTCTTCCTGCGCAAGCTGTTCTTCGTCAAGGAAGCTGACGCTCTGGTGCTCTGCCCCGGCGGCTTCGGCACACTGGACGAGGCGCTGGAAGTACTGACCCTGATCCAGACCGGCAAGAGCCCGCTGGTACCGGTGGTCCTGCTCGACCAACCTGGCGGCCACTACTGGGATCACGCCCTGGAGTTCATCAAGGAGCAACTGGAGGACAACGGCTACATCCTGCCCAGCGACATGAACCTGATGACACTGGTGCACACCGCCGAAGAGGCTGCGGAGGAAATCGCCCAGTTCTACAGCAACTTCCACTCCAGCCGCTGGCTCAAGGATCGCTTCGTGATTCGCCTGAACCACCCGCTGAGCGTGCGCGCATTGCAGTTGCTCGAGCGCGAATTCGGCAGCCTGTGCGTGACCGATGGTTTCCACCAGCAGCCCTATAGCGAATCGGAACTGGATGAGCCCGAATTCTCCCACCTCACACGCCTCGCCTTTGCCTTCAACGGTCGCGACCAGGGACGCCTGCGGGAGCTGCTGAACTTCATCAACCAGCCGGAGAACTGGGAGCGCTGATTGCCAGGCCCTACTAACGAAAAAGGCACCCGGATGGGTGCCTTTTTCATTCAATCTTCTGATCGTCGACCACTCAGCAGCCGGCTGATGGCTTCCATCGAGTAGCCCCGATAGCTCAGGAACCGCCCCTGCTGCGCCCGTTCGCGGGCATCCTGCGGCAGCCGGGCGAACTTGCGACGCCAGACCTCCCGCAGGTTCTCATTCCAGTCAACGTTCGACTCGCTCAGCGCACCGTCGATTTCGCCACGGGGCAAACCACGCTGCGACAACTCCTCGCGAATCCGCACCGGACCGTAACCGGCCCGCGCACGGCTGGCGATGTAGCTTTCCAGATAGCGGCTTTCGTTGAGCAACCCCTCCTCGGCCAGACGGTCGAGGGCGGGGTCGATCAGGTCCGGCGTCGCGCCGCGCTGCCGCAGCTTGCGCGAGAGCTCCGCCCGGCCATGCTCGCGTCTTGCCAGCAGGTCCATGGCAACCCGCCGCACCGCGACGGGGTTATCGAGCTCGACGGCCATCACTATCAGTAGTCGGCTTCAGCTTCTGCTTCGGCTTCTGCCGCAGCGAGTTCGGCTTTGGTCGGCGGCGTCTGCTTGGACAGCAGCTGGTCACGAATAGCCTTGTCGAGAGTGGTGCAGACCTCGGCATTATCTTCCAGGAACTTGGCTGCGTTGGCCTTGCCCTGGCCGATCTTGCTGCCCTGGTAGCTGTACCAGGCACCCGACTTCTCGATCAGGCCCAGTTGAACACCCAGGTCGATGATCTCGCCGGTGCGGTAAATGCCGCGACCGTACATGATCTGGAACTCGGCCTGACGGAACGGCGGAGCGACCTTGTTCTTCACGACCTTCACGCGGGTTTCGCTGCCGACCACTTCGTCACCTTCCTTCACCGCGCCGGTACGGCGAATGTCGAGACGGACGGAGGAGTAGAACTTCAGCGCGTTACCACCGGTGGTGGTTTCCGGGTTGCCGAACATCACGCCGATCTTCATGCGGATCTGGTTGATGAAGATGACCAGGCAGTTGGCGTTCTTGATGTTACCGGTGATCTTGCGCAGCGCCTGGGACATCAGGCGGGCCTGCAGGCCAACGTGCTGGTCACCCATCTCGCCTTCGATTTCAGCCTTGGGCACCAGAGCGGCCACGGAGTCGACGATGATCACGTCAACGGCGTTGGAGCGCACCAGCATGTCGGTGATTTCCAGGGCCTGTTCGCCGGTGTCCGGCTGGGAAACCAGCAGGTCGTCGACATTGACGCCCAGCTTGCCCGCGTAGTCCGGGTCCAGCGCGTGCTCGGCGTCGACGAAGGCGCAGGTGGCGCCGATCTTCTGCGCCTGGGCGATGACCGACAGGGTCAGCGTGGTCTTACCCGAAGATTCCGGACCATAGATCTCGACGATACGACCACGCGGCAGACCGCCGATCCCAAGCGCGATGTCCAGACCCAGCGAGCCGGTGGAGATGGCGGGGATTGCTTGGCGCTCATGGTCGCCCATGCGCATGACCGCACCCTTGCCGAATTGGCGTTCGATCTGTCCCAGGGCCGCAGCCAGGGCGCGCTTCTTGTTGTCGTCCATTGAAGTCCTCGCGAAGTCAGGCGGCCGGGCGGCCACGAACAACTGTATAAGTAGCCAGTATTATTCCACAGGGCAAGCCGCTCGCCTACCCCTGAATCGGATTTTCCCCGTCCGCCAGTCGCAACAGCCCTTCCAGAGCGGTCGCCACGGTCTGCCGGCGCACAGCTTCCCGATCACCGGTGTAGAGACGGCGTTCACTGAACACCTGTTCGCCTTTTCTCCACGCCAGCCAGACGGTTCCCACCGGCTTCTCGGCAGAACCGCCATCCGGCCCGGCAATACCGCTCACCGCTACGGCAATATCTGCCCCACTGCGCGGCAAGGCACCGGCGACCATCGCCTCGACGACCTCCCGGCTCACCGCGCCAACCTGCGGGAACAACTCGGCCGGCACATCCAGCAGCCGCGTCTTCTGGGTGTTGGAGTAAGTGACGTAGCCTGCTTCGAACCAGGCGGAGCTACCGGCAATACGGGTGATCGCCTCGGCGATCCCGCCACCGGTACAGGATTCGGCAGTGGTGACGCGCAGCGTGTTGGCAGCCAGTCGCGCGCCCAGCTGGGCGGCCAGTTCGGTGATGGATAGATCGGTAATCAAGGAATCGGTGACGGGCACAGTGCGCTCCGGGGTTAAAGAAGGCCAGGCGGATACCGTACACTAGGCGCTTTTGCATGTTGAAGCCGGACAGCCAGAAGCCATGAGTCAGAGCGACCTCTCCGCCCACACACCGATGATGCAGCAGTAGTGTAATTTCCCCTCCGCAGGCCGCTCAGCGCCAGCGTTTCCACCTTCGACTGTCTAAAACGAAATCTCCAGATAGGGCTCCCAGAGGCCGCGAACCACGCTGGAAGCCCAGTTAGTTTTAGACAGCTTTTCGCCCCGCCTTGCACGACCTACTCCCTTCGTCGCCCCACCTTGAAACTGTATATCCATACAGTATCCTTCCACTCCCCTGACTTGGGAGGCGGATCATGCAGTACACCAAGATCGAAGAAGACCGCCGGCTGCTGAAGTACCGGTGGGAGGCAGCGCTGCGCGACAGCGTCGCCTTCCTCTACCGCACCGACGATCACTACCACTACCTGTTGGCGCAGGCTGACGAGGGCTACCAGCTCGGGCTGATCTGCCTGTCCGAGCGCCAGGAAATGGTCACCCGCGCGCTCGGTGCGTACTCATGGAGCGTCGAGCACAACATCACCCGGGAAACCCACTGGTGCCTGGGCTGCTACTACCATGTTCTGGTCGGGGGCGAAGTGATTGGCACGATCGGCACCGAAGGCCATTACCACGACCTGAAGGGGAAGCTGCTCGGCAACATCGACGGGCAGCCGCCGAAGCTGAGTCTTTGGGTAAATCGCTTCGACCGCGAGTTCGCTGGCGACGTCCAGGGCCTGCGGATCGTCTGCGATGGCCAGGAGCTGTTCGAGCTGCGGGAAATGATTCCGGCCGGCGCCGGCGACAAGCGCTGGCCATACTCGGGAGGCTGAAGGATGTGCGGAAGAGTTGCGCAGTACGACAGCTGGGCTGAGCTGGTGGCGATCATGCGCCTGCCAGGGCCGGACATGCTGAAGGAGCCTATCGAACCGCGCTACAACGTGGCGCCGACCACACAGACACTGCTGATGGTCAACGATGAGGGGACGCTCGTCGGCGAGCGCGTGAGGTGGGGATGGCGGCCGCATTGGGCCAAGGACCGGGCGGCGCCGATCAATGCCAGGGTCGAGAAGGTGGCGCACGGCCCCTTCTTCCGCGCGATCTGGCCGCATCGAGCAATCTGCCCGGTGGGTGGCTGGTATGAGTGGGTCGACGAAGGCGGCCCGAAGAAGCAGCCCTACTTCATCCGCCGGCGAGACGGAGCCGCGTGCCTGGCTGCAGCGATCGGGCAGTTCCCGGCCGGCGACCGGGAACCAGGTGACTACGACGGCTTTGTGATCATCACCGCTGACGCCCAAGGCGGGATGGTCGACGTGCACGACCGGCGGCCGGTGGTTCTGTCGCCTGAGTTTGCTGCTGAATGGTTGGACGCGGCAACGCCGAAGGAGCGCGCCGAGCAATTGGTCCTGCAGCAAGGCGAGCCGCCCGAAGCATTCGAATGGTTCCGGGTCAGCGCCGCGGTGGGTAACGTCAGGAACCAGGGCCCGCAGCTGATTGATCCGATCTAGAGGTAATGGGCAGTGCCCTTGCCGATGGGCTTCCACTCCTCCTGCGGCGAGTGGGCCGACAGCATGGCGAATAGCTCGACCTCCTGCCCCTCCTTCGGCTCAGCCGGCAGCAGTGCTGCATGGCGCCCGGCCTGTAGTCCCTTGAACATCTCGGAGTTGGCCGCGACGTGGAACTCCCAGACACCGTACTGCCCGGCCTTGGTAACAAGGCGCTCCAGGTTCAAGCGCGTTCCGCCGTTGGATCGAATTCTGAGCATGTCGACCTCCTGTTGATCGAGGGCGGCATGATACCCCACTAAGCCGGACGGGAAACGTGCCATCCTCCCCGTGCCATTCTGCGCTGGACATGCAGTCGGAACTCGTCAGGCGCAGCGGGGACCTTCCGTTTATGACGCCCTTGATTGCAGAACTTGCAGGCAGCCGCAATATTGTCATGCGTGTCCTTGCCGCCATCCTCGCGTGCCTTTAGATGCTCAGCAGTGCACTGAAACGCCCGAGCTTGCCCGATGGTGAGCATATGGTCGGCGGCGAATTGTTCTGGGGAGTTCTGCCACATGAGGCAATTGCAGTAGAAGCAGCGGCCATTTTGGCGCTGGAATGCGACAGAGCGGATAGTGGTGAGACGGTTCATGGGCGCGGCGGCCTCCTGAGTAATCAAGGAAGTCCGCCAAGCGCTGTACGCCTAGAGCGGTACCGTCAGGCTGTGCCCTACGGCCAAACATCGCACCTACTGAGTGGCGACGACAGAAGACTATATTAGCAACCGGTCACTCACAAGCCCGCACCGCCGCGACCAACTGCAGCTCGTAGCCCTTCCGCTGCTCCAGCTCGGCCAGCAGGGCGCGCACCTTGGTCTGCAGGCTGTCACCCTTCTGCAGCGATGCCGTCGCCCAGGTCGGCACCTCAACCGCGGGCGAGCGACACGGTACTGCCACCGGAACCTCTACGCGCACCGTGCGCGGCTCAGGCTCGACCTGGCCGCCGCATCCCGCCAGCGCGACCATCAACACCAGAAGCCACTTCATAAACCCAGCTCCTTGTCGATGACGGCCTCTGCCGCTGCGCACTGGTCGCCCTCGGCGCGCTCCTGCTGCAGCCGCTGGGCGGCGGCGTAGTGCTGGCCGGCCTGCTGCTGGGCAGTGGCGACCGCCTGGGCCGCCTTCGCCTGCCGTTGCTCTGCCTGATTGGCCAGTTCGCCGAGCTTGGCGCCCTGCTCCGTGACCAATGCCAGTACGTTGTCGCGCGCTGCGGTGCACGCCGCCAGCTTGTCGCTCTTCTCCTGGAGCTGAAGCGCGTATCGCTCAGAACTGAGCCATGCCCCGCCGGCGGCGCCGATGAAGATCAGCAGGGCGGCGGCCAGCGCCATCGCTCCCGCCTTCCACCCGCCGGTCATCGAGCAGCCTCCAGAGCCGCTGCGTAGTTCGCCGACCACTTATTGCGCAAGGCGGCGCGCTGGGATGCGTCGCCCCGGGCATAGGCTCCCGGTCGCCAGGTGCGCAGGTAGAGATCCCAGGCACCGGACTCGTCTCCAAGCTCCGGCAGCCGGGCCGGGTCGGTGTACAGCAGCAGGCGCGCCAGGCCGGCGGCTAGGATGTCGTCGTGCTCGATGGCTTTCCACACGTCGACCGCAGCAGGCGCCACGCCGCGCCCGACACATAGCGCGGTGGCCTGGTCTCGCACGCTCTGGATGCGGTAGGTCAGCAGGCCAGTAATCATCCCACCACCCTGCTCTGCCTGCCAGAGCGACCTGGCCGGGCCAGTCGGCCACTGCCGGCGGCGTTGCTCAGGGTCTTCCTGCCGTGTGATAGCCAGCAGCATGACGATCGCCTGCGGGCTTTCCATTTTTGCAGGCAGCAGCAACAGCGCCGGCTCGATGATCGAGCGGCGAACTTCTCGAAGATTCATATGGGCTCCAGAAACAAAAAAACCCGCTAAAGCGGGCCGTTGGCGGTACTGCAGGCAGATCAGACGGGCATGGCTTGGCGGAGCTCGGCAACCTCGCTCTGCAACTCCAGGATCATTCGCTTAGCGGTCTGCAGGTTCAGGAGCAATTCCGGGACGACCTTAGACCAGTCGACGCCCTGCATCACCATGCGCTCTTCGGTCTTCTCCCACCGCTGCCCAGGCAGCAGCTCCTTCGGCTCAGGGATGCTGGTAGCCACTTCGAACTCCCGGCTACCGGTCTCGATCCAGCGCCCCTCTTCAGGTTCTGGCACGTCACGGGCGATGACCTGGTCATGGTCACCAAGTACGATGCCAACGGCCCGCATCTCCAGCAGCGAGCCAAGCGCGACCATTCCGTCTTTCTCTCCGGACACCATGTCCGGGTTGACCTCGGCTAGTTCGTGGGCAATGCCACCGAAGCGGACCCGGTGGTCAGGATCAGTCTTGTACGCGTAGCTGCGGATGCGATAGCCATCGAGGTTGTGCCAGGCGGCATCAGCATCGGAGTCGGAGACATCCTGCTTCAGGCGGTAATCCGAGCCGGTGTTGTAGGAAGTAATGGAGCCATTGGTGGTGATGTTCCCGACGTTCGCAAGGCCGCTCCAGAAGTTCAGCAACTGGTTGGCGCCCGTAGTGGCCACCTCCATGACCGTTGTCGGGGCGCGTGCCTGGATATAGCCCTGAGCATTGATCGCGATGCCGTTAACGTTGCCCGTAATCGGTCCAGTGTTGGTGGTTTGCAGACAGATGATTCCGTTCGTCTGCAGGCGCATACGCACACCGCCGCCGGACGCCAGATCCAGCGGAACATAACCGCCACCCGCGTTATTAGATCCGACCCCGATCGAGGTACTGGTTGCGTAAAGCGAACCCCACGCGCCATTGCGGGCGGCGTTGTTATAGACCGTCCAGGCGGAGTCCACACCGGACCCGTTCGGCACCGCCGGGACATAGGTGGCACCGTTGACGGTCGTCGTCTGGAACACTACCGGGGCGCCCGAACTGAAATCGCCCGCGACCTTAGTTCCGGCACCGGACAACAGAACAGTTCCCCCAGGCTGCCAGACTGCCAGCGGCCCAAGCCCGAGCTGTGTCCTTGCGTCCGCAGCGGTGGGGGCCGTTGACCAGGCGCCAAGGCTGGCGAGTTGGCCACCGTACTGATTGACGAACCCGCGCAAGGCATCAGCGGAATCCTTCACATATCCCTGCATCGGAGCGATCGCATAGCTACCGGCGGCGTTGGTAGCGCCTTGATAGTTGGGCTTGATCGAGATGACCGTGGCGCTGGCCACGTTGGTGACCTCGTACCAGAGGCCGTCCGGCCCTCGAAGCGCATCGCCCACACGGGCATTGGCCGAGAAGCTGGTGCCCGTACCGGTCACAGTAGGGCTGTTGTTGTTCACCGCAACGGTGCCAGCGGAATACCAGGGCATTTCCCCTCCTCAATTCACCATGACCAGCGGCCAGTTAAAGTTCGTGATTTCAGCCAGACCACGGCCAACCCGCATCGCGAAGGCGTTGATCTGAGTTTTGGTTGCGCCGTTCAGGAAGCCAATACCCACCTCGGCACTGTTCGGCGGGGCAACGAAGCCGGCCATGAAGTGGCTGGCCATGACATAGGAGCCCGACACGTAGGCGTTGCCCCAGGTGTCCGTCGTCCAGTTGCTCTGATAGTTGCCGTTGTAGCCGACCTTCGACCAGGTCTGAGCCCCTGCGAGAATCGTGAGCACTCGACGATTACTGTCGAAAAGCAGGCGGTTGCTTGCGTCGAAAACCTGAAGCCCATAGCCGCCGGTGCGCGGCAGGTAGAGGGCAGCGACCTTGTACTGCCCCGACCGGACAATCCCCGTGAACCCGCTGTCGGTGTAGAGAAGGGCGGTCCAACCGGTCCAGTTGCCCGGACCGCCAAGGTTCCGCATGTAGCGAAGTATGTGCGCCCCATCCGGGCGGATGAAGATCGCCGGCGGGTTCGGGCTGTTGATCGCCGCTGGGTAGGTCACCGTCACGGTGCCGCTCGATCCGTCATAACTTCCCGAGGCCACCTCCATGTAGCAGGGATAGTTGTCGTCGATCTGAACCTGGCCGGCGTTGCCAACGAAGAGTGCGCCATAGCTCATGAGAACATCACCGCATTCAGGTAGTCGGTCTGGTTGACGTTGAAGTAGCTGCCGAGGATCGTCACTGTGTTACCCGATACCGTGAACCGCTGCGCAAAGGTGGTGGTACTGCCTGACCAGGTAGTGTCCAGCCAGACCACTCCCTTTGCGGCATCAAATCCGGGAATCACGATCGTCTGCTGGCTGGCGGAGGTCTGAAACGCCACCCGGTACACCATGCGGCACGTCAGTGAATTGCTGTCGAATACCAGTCCGCCCCCGCCGTCGAACACCTGCAGTCCATAACTCATACGTCGAGATTCCCAAGCTGCACGCGGCGCACGCCGTTGCCGTCAAACACTTTGTAGGCCTCGGCTGTCAGCTGAGTTCGGCCGCCCCCACCTGCACTGTTCAGCAGGAACGAGCCGGCCTTGTTCAGTTGCCACAACGGCTGGCCGTTACTGCCCAGGGCGTTGGACTGGATGACATCGCCGATCTTGGCGTTGGTGATGCTCGCGTCCTGAACGATCGCGCTGTTCAGGAATATCTGCCCCCCGACGATCGACACCGGCGCAACCGCCTGGCCGCTGGAGCTGTTGAAGAACAGGAAACGGTCAGCCTGGAAGGCCAGCGTGGTCGTGGTCGTGCCTCCGTCGAAGCCGAGCTGGAAGCCGGCGGCGTACTGCTGGCCGCCTTGAGAGACATTGAGCTTCACGCTCCACATCGCCTGGACACCGGCATTCACGTCCGCGACTACTTTGCTGACCTGCTCGACTACGCCAGAGTTAACCGCAGTAGCGGCAGACACCTGCTCCACCGTCTGGGCCATCGCCTGGTTCTGTGTGGCGCGCACCTGGCTTTCCCGGACGATCTGCGCCGTTGACTCGGCGCCGCGCAGGGCGTCCTGCAGCTCGCCCTCTCCGTTGTCGTCACGGTAAGCAGCCAACAGCACATCCATCTGGCTCGCGCTGGCAGTGACCTTGCCGTCCAACTCCTGGATGTCGGCGGTGTTCTCCTGCACCTGGATCGCCAGCCCGTTGGCCGTCTCGACGATCTGCCCGACGTCGCCCCAGTAGATCGGGTTCGGCGGCGGGTTGCCGGCCGGCACGTTCTGCAGCGCCTGATACAGGCGGCCATCCTGCCGAACGATCTGCCCCTTCGAGTAGGCAACGGCCGGGTCGAAGTACTGCTCCATCAGTTCGTCGACGTTGGTCTGGATCTCCTCGATGGCGTCGAAGAACTCCTGCCCCAGTGCCGACTCCACGTACTCCTTGGTAATCAGCTCGTTGTATTCGGTGGCGTCTGTCGAGGTGATGCCGTCCACCCAGCCCGACCAGGCTCCCACGTTGCCGGTGCGATCGATCAGACGCCCACGGAAGGCCAGGCGCGCGCCGGCCGGCATGGGCATGACCGTGTGGGTGTCTGTCGGATAGGCGAACAGGCCCAGAGCGGTTGCTGTCTGCTCACTGCCGCCCGGCGTGGTCGACTGCTGCAGCTCGGTAAACGCTGTGTCCTCCGCCCCGGCCGGGAATCCCCAGTCGAGCTGGATCTTCCAAGGGCCCGAGGTCGTGCGCAGGTAGGCCAGTACCGGCGGCACACCGTCCTTTCCGATCAGGTTGGTCAGGATCGAGGAGCGCCAGACCGAGGTGATATCGAAGGCACTCACCGCCCGCACCCGCGCCAGGTAAGCGCCGGCATAAATACCGGTGACGTCAACGCTGGTGGTGCCCTGACGCGGCAGGCGGATCCAGTTGCCGCTGTCCTTCTTCCACTCGACGTCGTAGGCCACGGCCCCCTCCACCGCCGGCCAGACGATGGACATGGTGCTGACCGCCAGGCCCTGGTCAATCGTCCAGCGCGACGACAGCGTGACGCTGGACGGCGGCTGCACGGTGGTAACCGGGATGACGCTGATCGGGCGCTCTTCCAGGCGCGCGCCGGTGTCGATGTAGTCGAACTTGCTCGGCTCGTACTGCAGGCCGTTGATGGTCCACTGGCCGTTGTCGTCGCGCTTGGTGCTCATCACCCGATAGAGCTGGACGGCCAGGTCATCGGCATCGAGCGCCCAGCACAGTTCCGGCTCGGGCGTCTCCGAGTAGGCCGTGGTGACGGTCACAGCCTTGCCATTGACCGACTGCACGGTGCGCCCCTCAGCGCGCCCGCTCGGCAGGTTAATGATCAGGCGATCGCCAGCCTTGGCCTGGGTGACGCGATCGAGCGTAACCACGCGGCCGGCAACAGCCGAGATCCGGCCGCCGATCTCGCGGCCGGCCAGCAGTGAGTCAGCCACCGGGATGATGTAGCCCGGCAGCGGAATCCGGCCTTCCATGCCAGTGCTGAAGGTGATGGTCCGGTCCTGCACGCTGGTCAGCACCGCCCACTTCCCGCGCCGCTGCGCCTCG
This sequence comes from Pseudomonas sp. BB438, assembly GCF_057180225.1. Lineage (NCBI taxonomy): Bacteria > Pseudomonadati > Pseudomonadota > Gammaproteobacteria > Pseudomonadales > Pseudomonadaceae > Pseudomonas > Pseudomonas sp. BB438. The sequence continues at coordinate 1,896,949 of NZ_CM170001.1, read as the reverse complement.
CTCTCGCGTGTGCAACCAATGGCAGACAGCTCCACCGGGTTATCGCCATATCGGCGCAGCAACGGCGCATCGGAATAGCCCGTCACGTCGGTGTCGTAGTTGTTCGCCGGGTTGTCGTAGCTGACCAGGGCACGGCTGTACCTGGTGCGCGCCGAGGCAGCGCCGTAGGTCATCTTCCCGTCGATCACATTCGCCCGGGTGAACACGTAGTCGAAGTCGGCAGTGCGCGGCATGTCAGCCTGCGACACCAGTTGCCCCTGCGCCCAGTAGCTCATCCCCCGGTAGATCGCCGCGATGTCACGCAGCAGCGTCCATGCCTGGGAGCGCGACTGCAGGTTGAGGTCACAAAGGAAGCGAGGTTCCTGGCCGCCCCTCCCGTCTGGTACCAGCTGGTCGCAATACTGGGCGATCTTGTAGAGCTCCCACTTGTCCACCATCCAGGCCTTGATCCGCTTGCCCAGGCCGAAGCGCGCGTTGGTGCTGATGTCGTAGGTGATCCACGCCGGGTTGTTGGTCCAGGCGCTCTTGAAACTGCCATCCCAGACGCCGGTGTAGGTGCGCAGCTCCGGGTCGTAGGTGGTCGGCACCTGGACCTTCCGGGCCTTGCACTCGACGGTGACGGCCGGAATGTTGCTGAACTGCTCCGCGCTGAACTCGATGTAGAGCAGCGCGGTATTGGGGTAGCGCAGCTTCGCGTCGATCACCTCAGTGAGGCCGGCGATCAGCATGGTGTCGGCGATCAGGCTGCTGTTCTGGTTCGGCGTGATCCGGCGCACGCGCACCTGCCAGCCCGACGTCGCAGCCGGCAGATCGATACGCTGGCTGCGCTCATAGCGGCTGGTGGTCTTACCGTCGACGGCATCGAGCAGCACCTGTTGATAGGCGCCGCCGTCGGTGCTGACGTCCACCGCGTACTCGATCCGGTAGCCCTTCACGTCGCCGCTGGTTTCCTGCTTCTGCAAGGCAGGCCAGGCGAAGCGCAGGCGCACGGCGGACAGCTGGGTATTGGTTACCGAGCGCACCCACGGAGTGTCGCTGCGCAGCTCCACGTTCACCGTGGTCTCGTTCTCGACCGACGGAATACCTGGGATGTAGTCCTGGTCAACACTGCCGTTGCGCCACTCCCACTTCACGTTGGGGAAGTTGACGTTACCGCTGGCGTCCATCAGCGGGGTGTTGTCCAGATAGATGTCCTGGTCACTCGGCCCCTCTGCAAACTCGCCTTCACCCACTGCCAGCAGGAGCTTGGCGGTGGCCACCGACTGCAGGCTGTCGCGTGCGATCGATGGTTGTTTGGGCTTGCTACTGCCGCCCTTGCGGCCGGTGAGGTGCTGCTGAACGTCGGCGCCCATACATTTCTCCAGGCGTAAAAAAGCCCGCTCTTGGCGGGCTTCGGTTTAGTTGGTTATAGCAATCTTAACCGCAGATTCTGGCACCCCGTAGGAAAGGGCCAAACGTCTAGAAGCGTCCCTGATAGAGAGAAAGGTTGGCTCGATTGAAGGTGGCAGTTGAGTCGACTTACCCAAGTTGTCCCAGATGGATGCCTCGATATTCGTGAAGGTCCGAACCCCAAAAATTGGGCCAACCAGATTGCGCAACTCGGACTCCACCCCTTGCAGGGACCAGTAGCCATTTAAGTGCAAATCTACAGCTGTGCTCGGCTTATCAGAAACCTTGAGAACCACGCTCTCTACTTTAGCGATCCATTTGTAGCGTGTGGCTCTTGCGCGCGCGGCATCCCAATCCACTAAAAGTATGCAGTCAAACAACATATCCGACGTATCAAAGTTTTCTAGACGGATGAACCCCATTTCCAGGTAGGACGCTGGAAAGTCGAATCCATCTATCAATACTAATGCTCGCATGGTTCCCTCCTATCCAAAGAGCGAGACACTAGCTAGCTTTTATCCTCTGCGTAAATAGATGCACTGATAATCGCCCCGCCCCACCGGCGTTTCCCGCAGCAGTAAGCCACAGGGTTGCCGCTGGCGGTGGTGTTCTTCGCGCTGCCGAAGGCGTAGCTGGGTAGGTTCTCAGGGGCGGCAGACTGGCTCAGGCCCTTGGCTTGGGGGCTGAGCATCTGGACTACCCCGCCAAGGGCCAGGGAAACGCCAGTAGCCCCAACAACCCCCCACGCACCTCCAGCGGCCAGCCCTCCAATACCGCCAGTCGCAATTGTTGCAGCGGCGATCATTGCCACTCCGATGATGGTCTGCATCAGGCCGGCGCGCTTGCTGCCAGAAATGATCGGCACTATCCGCACCTCACGGGTACCACCAGCGGAGAAGTCACCTTCACCGACATTCCTTCGATTGCGGAAAATGGCGAAACGCATGCCCAGTCCCTGCAAGCGCAGGATCGCTTCCTTGAAGCCTGGCAAGGTGTTGCGCAACGCACTAAATGCTTCCTGGACGCTACCGGTATCGAGCTGGCGGCGATGCTCACGACCAAACTGACGGATAAGTGGGCCTGACAGCTTGATGATCGTCATGGGCCGATTATCCAAGGCACTTGCGGGCATGTTTCCTCCAGGCACAAAAAAGCCGCCCCGAGGCGGCTTGGATTACTGACAGCTTCTCGCTGCCTCAACTCGACTGTTTTTTCTCCAATCCATAATCCCGGACTGAAAGTACACGCTGACCCTGGACCCGTTTGAGGCCGGCACCACATCTGCAAACTCGGTTTGCCCTTGAGAAACAACTGTGCGCCCACCACCTGGTGCTGGCTGCAACATCACGTCGTAGTGCACGCCAGCCAAGGACTGGCTCTGCCAGGCGAACAGGATGCACTCCGCAGTTTGTTCAGGAGCCTTATTGGTGGTGAACGACTGAAATGGCGCTCCCTCCCGCAATTCGCTCATCGAAGAACAGCCAGCCAATACCACCAGTGCGGACAAGCCAATCAGCTTCTTCATGGTTCCCTCCTATGAGATCGCGGGAGGGTAGCACAGCGAGCTGGATGGAATCACAGTGCCACCCTCCCGCCAGCCTCCCTTATGCTCCGGTCTCCCTGGCCAGGCTCCTACACCATCAGCCAGGGGTTCCAGCGCCGTCCTGGCGCGCTATAGACCAAGGAGGTCATGTGGATCAGTCGAAAATTACGGAAGCTTGGAATCGCGCAACAGCCGGGGAGAAAACTCCCGGCATTGAAATACCCGTGGATGACCACGAGCAGGTTATTTCGATCAGCTACTCACTTCCGCACGGTCAGGAGATCTACATCAGGCACAAGGACCCGAAGACTCAGGCATGGGGGGACTGGAAAGAGCTAGGTTCAGATGAGCTTGAGCTGGTTCTGCAAAATCGCGCTGCAGGGCAGACTAATATCCGTAGCCTGGTCAAAAATCTCCCCAAAGACCCCGACAATCCCGGCTCCGTGCTGGGGTGGGCCGTTGTAAAAAACGACCCTTGGACGTTCGTGGATATCTATCCAACCAAGGATGCCGCAGAGGCGGTGTGCTCGGCGAAAGGTGCAGGCTTCAGTGTTTCCTATGGGTCGCATCAGGTTGGGTCTGATAATTTCATTGGAGGAGGCACTCCTCCGTCTCCATGACCGTGAGCTCCTTCTGTCCAGCCAAGCTGAAGTTGAAGGTGCACTCCCCACTTTTCAGGACAGCTGTGAGGCCAGGCTCGCCGCGAACTAAACGGCGATAACCTGGACCTCCGCTGACCTTGCCAATGAATCGCTCTACTCGCACCTCTTGGGACTCCTTCTGCAGCGCAATTTCTGCAGCTCCCAGTAAGTTAAGAATGTGCAGCTCGTAGACTTGACACATGACATCCTCCTGCGGCCATGCCGCTCAGCTTGTTATTGAGCCTTTGTGGCGCAGCACCAACCGCGCCCGCTCGTGCCAGTTACCGCCGTAGACGATCACCTCGCTGGGCTTGCCGAGCAAGTGATGGAGCAGGAACGGGCCTGAGCCGAATACCTTGCTGTCCTCCCCGGGTAGCGACACGTCGGCTCCAAGGTAGATGCCGGCATGGTTCGGGTGCGCTGTCTTACCCACCGCCATGACGATCATGTCGCCGCGCCGTGGCGTGCCGACCTGGTAGAAACCCGCCGCCTCGAAGTGCTGCTCATAGAGGCTAGGACCATCGACCCGCTCCCACCATCCGTCCTGGCGCTCGAAGCGCTCGAACTCTAGCCCCCACTCGCGCTGGTACCAGTCGGCGCAGACCTGCCAACAATCCCAAGCACCATGGACGAAAGGTCGCCCCAGCAGAGGAATGTTGCCCGCCGGCGCGATTGTCCGCAGGTCTCCCTCCGGCCAACTGAGGATGTGCCAAGGCAGGCCGGAGGCCTCGCACATGGCCAAATCGTGTGGCGACGGCCTACTGGTGGCGTCCGGGTGGCTATGCACGATGGCCACCACTTCGCCCAGGTCCTCCGCCGCGGCGTAGTCCTCCGGGTGCATCCGGAACTCCTCCAGCGGCTGGCTGGCCGTATTCCGGCAGCGGACGTACTGCTGCGCCCCGCCGTTGCCGATGACCACGCCGCACGCCTCGCGCGGGTACTCCTCGGCCGCGTGCGCCTGAATGGCGTTCAGGATCTGCTTGCGCATGGTCAGCTCCGAGCGATCAGAGACACGGCGGGGAAGCCGCCGAAGGGCAACTGATTGCCCTGCCCCCAACGCTTATTGCAGGACCGATAGAGGCCGGCACACTGGTCCTTCGCCGGGTCGTCGGTCGGGTTGTCGTCGATGTCGAAATACGGGCCGGTGTAGCCGCAGTCAGGACCGCGATAGCCACCAGTCATGCACCAGTGGCACAGCGTGGTCATCTGCCGGCCAATAGCCTCATTGCCGACATCGCCAGGGCTGGCCAGCTCCCACTCGACCACCTGGTTGTCCTCGCCGGTCTTCTGGTCGATGTACCAGATGCTGATCGACTCCTGCGTGGGGTCCGCATCCGGGTTACCGCCAGGGAAGTTCTCCGCATCCAGGAACTCGGCCAACGTCTCGCGGATGGTCAGCTGGAAGTTGGCCAAGTCATCGAAGGCCAGGCAGAGCGCCGTGAGGCGCCCGCTGACGTTACCCGCTGAGAACTTCGGACGAACCGCCGTGCCATCGCCGTTGGCCTCGATGCCGCTGATCTGCACTGGCCAAGCTGCGTACTCCTGCCCCTGCCACCAGATCGACTTCGCCGGCAGCTGATCCGCACTGGCGCCGGCGGCTGCCAGCTCCTGCGGGGTGTGCGGGATGGCGTGTCCGTGAAAGCGCAGCACGTCAGCGCCGAACTCACTGCCGTCCAGTTCGAACAGCATGATCTCGGAGCCAGGCTCCAACTTCTGGAGCTGCAGAATGAGGCTCATGGATGGAATGCCTGGTCAAAAGTGAGCGAGAGAACCTCGATCGCGCCAGGCCGCCGCTGCTTGCGGTACGCCTTGCACTTGTACATGCCCAGCTCGCCGCCGGGCGGCGTCCACAGAAAGGATCGGTAACCCTTGTGCCGGCGAATGAAGTCGAGGATCGGGCCTACCTCATCCGGAAGGCCCCCGAAGGTCAGCGACCAGCTCTGGCTCTCGCCGTTGATCCCATCACCGGACTCCTGCGCATACCCATCGCCGAATTGCGACGTGCGCGTGCGCAGGGTGCCGTCGACATCCGCCTCGTCATCGGGCACCCAGGAAAACGTCTCGATTGCCATCAGCCCCTCCCGGCCGCGTTGCGGTAGCTGACGCCGCCAGGGCGCCACGAATCAGCGACGGCGCGCTCTGCCGCCGCCTTCATCTGCAACTGCATGTTCTGCTGCAGCGCCTCCTGGTCCAGCTCCATGCCTTCCGAACTGCGGTCTTCAACAGTGACCGCGACCGGAGCGTTGACCTGCAGCGCGGTCCCACCGCCGCCGCCCACCGAGCGGACGCCCAGCGAGCCGTCGGCGCCGCGAGCCAGCGGCAGGATCGCCTCCGGCCCAGCCTCGCCCATGACTCCCGTTCGCCCGCCCGCCATACCGAAAGCAGTCGGGCGGCTGACGATGGAGTTGGTGAAGGCCGCGCCGTTGGCGAAGAACTGCACGCCATTGGCCCAGGCGCCGCCGTCGGCCTGAGCAGCTGCCCAGTTCGAATACGCGCTGCTGGTGTAGCCGGAGGCAGAAGCGCCGGCCGAGGCCGAGCCCCCCATCCAGCCACTGACGGCGGAGACACCGATACCGAGCGCGCCACTGAGTAGGCCGGTCGCCGCCTGCTGGCTGGCAATCCGCGCCATGTCGTTGATCACGCTGTTGGAGAAGTCGCGGAACTTGAATTTGCCCGTGGTGGTGAAGTCAGCGAGCGAGTTGCGCGCGGTGTCGAAGCCAGTGGTGAGCATGTCATCGGTGGCCGATGCAACGTCCGCCGCATCCGCCTGGATGTTCTGCCACGCCCGGCGGGCGCCGTTGCGATAGTCCCGCTGCGCATCGAGTCGAGCACCGTAGCCGTCGACCTCCATCTGCAGTTCGCGCGCCTGGAAGTCGGCGAGATCCGCCAGCCGCTGCTCGTAGGCCGCCGGCCCCAGGCGTCGGCTCGCGTCCTCCTGCTGGGCCTCCAGCTCGCGCCGAAGGTCGGCGTACTTCTTCCGCACGGCGTCCAGCCGCTGCACCTGGTCACGCTCATCGTCGCCGAGGCCGATACCAGCGACGTCGGAGTTGATCGCATCCTGGCGCGCCTGCAGCACCACCTCCATGGCCTTCCGGTAGGCATCGGCACTGTTGCGCCGCTGCTCGGCCAGCTTCTGCTCCTGCTGGATGCGCTTCTGAATCGAACCGTCGGCATAGGCCTCGTTCAGGTTCTTGATCCCGAGTTCCATCTCGGCGCTGGTGATTTTGCCGGCGGCCTGCGCCTTTCGCAGTTTTTCCACACCCTCGGCCAGATCCTCCAGGCGCTTCTTCTCCGGCAGCGCCTTGTCGATCAGCGCGTCCAGCGCCTTGACCTCATCCTGTAGCGACTTCGTGCGCGCTTTGCCGCTCGCCGTTGCCGCCTGGTTGGCCTTCTTCTGCGCCTCGATCGCGTTCGCGGCCGAGAGGATCGCCTGGCGGTCAGTCTCGGTCAGGTCGATGTTGTCGGCAATGAACCGATTCGCCGCCTTGATCGCGTCGTTGTTGTCCTGCAGGCCGCCCAGTTGCTTCTGCAGCGTCTCCAGGTAGGTCTGCCCGGCGCTGCTCATGCCGGTCTTGGCGGCGTTGTTTGCGTTGGTCGCCGCCGTGTTTTCCTGGGTGACACCGGTCAGCACGCGCAGGGTTTCGGCGATCAGGCCGGAGCGGTGATCGGCGTCACCGATCGCGCCGGCCTGGCTGATCCACTGCTGCAGGGTGCCGGCCGGCACCTGCATACGATCGGCCACTTCCTTCAGGATCGGCGACAGGTCCTGGCCAGAGGCGCGCGCCTGGTTCAGCCGCTCGATCAGCGACTGGTAATCGCGCAACTGCTGGGTGTACAGCCCGTTGGAATCCCGCGCCGGCGCGGTGACCATCGCCGATCGGATCGACTGGGACAGCGTGCCGTAGGCTTCCTTGACCTTGTCGGTGGCGTTGATCTGCTCCTGCTGCCACTTCACCAGCGAGGCTTCGCGCTGGTCACGGTTGAGCTTGGCGAACTCCTCCCGCAGCTGCTGCACGGGCTTGTGCAGGTCGTCCAGGCTGACGCCCGCCTGGTCGGCGTTGTCGCGCAGCAGCAGGAACGATGCTGCCGCCGTGCCGGCAAGCAGGGCCAGCCCCATCGGGCCGCCCAGTACGGTCAGCAGGCCGGCCGAGGCAGCGCGCAGACCAGCCTGCGCCGTAGCCACCGAGGCCGTGGCAGCAGCTTCACGCTGCCGCGCCTGGGCGAGCTGGATCGACATCTGCGTCTGCACGGCGGTACCGCGCGCGGCAGCCGCCTCCCTGGCCGCCAACACGGTCAGCGTCTCTGCCTTGCGCTGGTCGGCAATCGCCGCCTGCATCACTGCCTCGGCCTGTCCAATACGCGCGGCGCGATCTGCGAGGGCGGTCTTGATGGCGAGCGCGCCACGAGCGGTGTACACCGTCAACGCAGCAACGCCCGCCCCCGCCATGACAGCAGCAACGGAGCCAATGTTATCGCCCACTAGGCTGATCACGCTGGCCAGCCCAGCCACCACGCCGGTGCTCTCCTCCATGCGGCCGAAGAAGTCACCGAGGGCGTTCTGGATGTTGACCAGGGCGTCCTGCACGCTCACCGACATATCGGCGGCGGCTTTGCGGTTCACTTCGACCGTGCGTAACAGGCCAGTGTTGATGTCATCGAGCGATAGTTTGCCCTGCACGCCGAGCTTGCGGATCTCCTCCGCGCTCTTGCCGGTGGCACTGGCGATCGCGTCGACGATGGTCGGCATCGCATCCTGAATGGACACCCAGCCATCGGCCTCAACCTTGCCGGTCTGCAGAGCCTTCGAGTAGGCACCGAGCGCCGAGCTGGCCTTGTCAGCCGACGCGGCGTTGGTCACCAGCAGGAAACTGAAGCTGTCGGTGATGTCGAGGGTTTGCTGGGTGTCGAAGCCCAGCGAACGCATCACGTCCGCCGTGCGGATGTATAGCTCCTGCGCCTCGGCCAACGGCCGGTAGGTCTCCTGCGCAGTGCGCAGCAGGTGCTGCTGAACCTCGTTGTATTCCTCGGTGCTGCCAGTGGCCATCTTCAGGCGGTCGGCAATCTGCCCGTAGGCGTCCACCTGGTGGATGATGCTGCCCACGAGGCCGGCGCCGGCGATCGCGGCGAAGGCGCCACGTATCAGCGTTCCGGCTTGCTGCGCGCCTTGGGCCGTCCGATCAAACGCAGAATCGACCTGCGCCAGGTTGCGGTCGATGCTCTGGGTCGTCTTGGCGACCACGCTGTCCGCGCTCGCCAGCTCCCGGCGAAGCTGGGCAGTGGTGGCCTCCAGCTGGATCAGCATCCCCTGGACTTCTTGGTCGGACATCATGTTCTCCGGGCGCAAAAAAGCCGCCCGAAGGCGGCGCTATGGTTCCTGTCGTCCCCGCAGGAATGCCTTCAAACGATCGGCCACGCTGGCCTTCTGTTTCGGCGCGGACTGCTGCTGAGCCTTACCGCCGCCCATCCAATCCAGGCGGGCATCCAGCGCCATCATGATCTGCGGGATGGGCGTTCTCCATGCAGTGTCAGGCGGCCAAGCCAGCCAGCCGGTGGCCACGCCGAACAGGTAGTCGACGTAACTGCCATTCCTCACTGCGCTGTGCTGGCCGCCACGGGCTTTCCCCGTTCGGCGATGCTCGGCGGCACCGGGCTCAGCAGGCCGGTGATGTAGTCGGTGAGCTGCGCGGAGACCTTGACCACGCCAGTCTCGAAAACCTGCGTAGCGAGTGTCGTGTGCTCCTCCGGCTTCAAGCCGGCGGCAGCGATCACCACGTCAGCGCAGGCACCAATGCTCAGAAGGCGCATGGATTCCATCGCCGGGCGCAGGCCACCGAAGCGCGACTCGATCTTCAGCGCGGCCTCCAGGGTCGGCTGCAGCGTGTAGGTACGGGCACCGATCACCAGCGTGACGGTGCCGTGCAGGGCTTCACTCATGAAGGGTTCTCACTCAGGAGGAGACGGGGCAAAAGCCCCGTCGATCAGGGGCCAGCCGGAGTCGGGGTGACTTCCAGAATGTCGGTGTTGATGCCGAAGGTCATGTTCCGGCGCACCACGTTGTCGGCGCTGCCGGGCGCCACAGTGTTGTTCATCACCTTCACACCGAAGTAGAAGGTGGTCGGCAGGATCACCGGATTGGCCGAGGGGTCGCCGTCGTTGAGGGTGATCTTCAGGTTGTAGTTGCCTTTCGAGCGGTCCTTGTGTGCCACCTTGACTGCGTTCTGACCGGCGTCGCCATTGTCCAGGCCGACAGTGAGGGTCAGGTCACCGGCATCAGCGGTGCCCTTGTACTTTCGCACCCGGCCATCACCCAGCGAGGTGAAGTTCACGCTGCTGAAGGTGTCGCCGAACTCGCCCAGGTCCTCGATCTCGCCGATGTCGACGTAAGTGTCGGCCTTGTACTCGGCCTCGGTGTCCGCCGGCGTTTTGCTGCCGAGGGCCGCGCGGCAGCCGGCAGCCGTGTTGAGATTGTCTTCTGCCATGGTGTCCTCCACTGGCGTTGGGTTGGTGGTGCTCAGGTAGTGGTGATGACGCGCACCGTGGCCGACCCCATGTAGGTTCGGCCGTCAGGCTCGCGGTTGGTGTCCGTGTCGACCAGGCGCACCGAGACGGCGCGGCCGGCCGACAACGCGAGCGGGCGCTCGTCCAGCGCGTCCTCAATCTGACCGAGGATCTGCTTGACCTCGGCCTGCCCCTGGTGGTCGCTCCAGACGCTCAGGTACAGCAGGCGCAGTTTTCGCTTGCGGCCCGAGATCGGGCTGGTGTTGCGCGACACCTCACGATCAAGCGTGACGTAGGGGTAAGGCGTGTCCGCCGGTACCGCGTCGAAGACCGGCACGCTGAGCTCGGCGGTCAGGCGCTGGTAGACGGCCTGCTGCAGAGGGAATCCGTTGTCAGCCACTGCTGGCTCCTTTCGCTGCACGCGCCAAGGTGCTTCTGATGGCGCCGCGGATGATGACCAAGATGTCGTCGCGATTCAGGTCCCAGCTCGGGCGGAGCCAAGGATGAGCCGGCCGCGCCGGAATGTCCGGGTAGTAACCGAAGAAGTGCGTGCCGTCTGACTTGTTCTCGGTCTCACGACGGCCCAGCCGGTTGCGGCCGGAAAGCTTGCTGCGATCACGGTTGACCGTGTGGCCGCCGCCAATTGCATCGGCGTCCTGCCGGCGATAGAGCGTCCCGCTGTAACCCTTGGTCCCGTACTCGATGAACTTCAGGTAGAAGAATTCGCGGTTGTCGGCCTTGCCGATGATGCCGATCCGGGCGTCGAGTCCGTTCTTGCTTACCTTCACCTGGAGCGCGTTGGCGCCATCGCCGGTGTCACGGGCAATCAGGTTCTGCTGCGTGGCCAGCACCAGGTCGGCAGCCTCGGCCATCGCCTTGGGCAGGTCGCTCTTGTCGATGGCTGCGATACGGCGAAGCACACCACGCAACTTGAAGTCGCCCTTGATGCGCGATCGCCTGGCCATGACTTACTCCTTGCGGACGCGCTTGCGGGGTTCCGCCTCAACTGCTTGCGGGTTGGCCTTGCCATCGTCGAAGACCAGCCCGCGGGCGATCAGCTTGTTCAGGGTCTTTGCCGGCAGGTGGCTGACGTCGTCGCCCTTCTCGGCCTTCACCGCGCCGGTGAGGCGCCCGGTAGCTCGAAGCACCATGTGGATTACCTCGGGGTGGGGGCGACGCTCGAGCACAACAGGCGCAGCATGTCGCTGTCGTTGTCCTCGAGCGCGGCCTCGATGGTGTAGGTTTTCTTGTGCACGAGGCGGCGGCCAGCGATTAGGTCATCAGCAGGACGCGCGCGGATCTCCGCGGTGACCGTGGCTTGCAGCTGGCTGGCCACCGTGGAGGTGCGCCCAGTCGGCATGGTGATTTCCACCCAGACCTTCCGAAGCTCCACCCAGTGCTCGCTGTACCCGCCGCCGCCATCAGGGATGCGCTGCAGCGCCTGGAGAGACGCAAGGTGTCGAAGTCCGCCGGCTCTCATCAGAATCGCTTCCTGTACCAGAGAAGGCGCTCGACACCGAGCGGAATGGTCGTGGCGATGGTGCCCAGCGCTACCGCCTCGCGGGTCGCATACCAGTGAGCCACCAGCAGGTAGACCGCTTGCCAGATGTCAGGCGTGACCAGCAACTGATTCGGCTCGCTCGGAGCGGCCTCCACCAGCTCGACGTCGCAGTGCTGCTCGACGTGGAACAGCGCCGCCTCGACATAGCCCTTGATCAGCTCGTCCTCGACGTCGTTGTCGACCTTGGCTTGCAGCTTGATCCGGGTCAGAAGCTCGGGATGCGCGTTCCAGTCGATGACCATCACTTGGCCTCTTTCGGCGCCGCGGGCTTCGCTTCCTTCGGCTTGGCCTTCTCGGTCACTTCTTCGGCCAGGCCCTTGCCGATCAGGACGTGGGCGTACTCGTCGTCTACATCCTCGAACACCTGGCCCGCCTTCACCTTGGCAGACTCAGCGCCCAGCTTCGCGGCATCACCGACGAAGCCCCATTTCGCTTTGATCTTCATGTTTGCTCCAGATGCAAAAAGGCCGGCGTAGCGGCCGGCCTTCATGGATGGGAAGTGGATCAGGCAGTCGGGAACAGGCCTTTCACCAGCGCTTCGCGACGGCGCACACCGAGGCCCAGACGTTCCTCGACCAGCAGTGCGCGCTCGTTCTTGATGAACTGATCGTTGATCAGGCCCATCTTGAACAGGAACGACATACGGTCGAACAGCACCGAGGAGCGCGCGAAGTTGGCCACCAGGAACTCGCCGCCAGTGTCCGCGTCGCCCTCGTCGACGCTGTCCGAAGTGATCACCGGGCGGCCCCAGAGGATCGGGGTAACCAGGCCCTGCAGGTTGGCGAACAGGTAACGGTTCTCGCCGTCCTTCTGCAGCTCGATGTTCATCCAGTCCAGCTCGGACATCACCAGGCCGTCAGCCGACAGCTTCGACTGCTTGCGCACCTGGTAGATGGCACGGCGCATGATGTCGATCGCGGTGTCGCCGGCCTTGGTCAGGTTCGAGTCGTAGGTGGTCGCCTGGGTCATCAGGCCGTTCAGGTTCTCGCCGGTACCGTCGCCCTTGAGGATCTGCGCCTCCTCTTCCAGCTTCAGGTCGTAGCGCAGCAGCTCCTGCAGGTAGGCGAGCAGTTGCGGCACGTCATCCAGGGCCTCATCGGTGACCGGCATCCAGACCGCGATCTTCTTGACGCGATCGGTCTTGGTCTCGAAGGTCACGTTGCTGGTCGGCTTGAGGCCGCCTTCCGCCACCGGCGCGGCGCCGCGAGTGTGGAGCAGCTCGCGGAAGTAGCTGTACTGCTGGCCGGAGACTGGCACGGTGGTGAGCAGGTCGCGAATGCGCAGCTCCTGGCGGATGCCAGGCTGGATGACCGGGTCATAGTTCGGCGCAACGATGCCGGCGCTGGTGACCTTGGTTTCCTTCATCGACGCCAGGTCGGATTTGGTGACATCGAGCTCCGCCAGGGAAACCGACTTCTGCTGCAGGGACTTGTAGCCGTCGTGGTTCTTCACCAGGTCGATGAAGGATTTCCCCTCACCCGGCTGGCCGCGCAGCTTGACGCCCTTCTGCTCCAGATCCTGCACCTGGTCGATGACCTTCTGCAGTTCGTCCTTCTGGGTCTGGATATCCTTCTTCAGCTCGGTGGCAACCTGGTTGCCCTTCTCCAGCTCGACCATCGCCGCATCGTACTTGGCCTGCAAGCCGGTGAAGCCGTTCTTCAGCTGCAGCTCCAGGGAGTCTTTCAGTTCTTTCACTTCGCTCATGGCGTAGCTCCAAAATGGGTTGTGAACAGGGTTGAAATGTCTTTCAGCTCTTCCACGATCGCCGTGGCCTCGCTTCCGCCATCACGGCGGAGCGCGGAGTAGCCGAGCGAAGCGACTGCCGCCGCCTCCTTCTGCGAGAGGCCCATGCGTTCGCGCAGGGCGTTCTCGAAAAGCCGAATGTCCGACTTGACGCTGAGTACTTCCGCCTCGGGGTTCATGCCGAACGGCACGAAGGACGCCTCCCACAATTCGGCAGACTTGATGACGCGGACCTGCCGGCCGGCGCGCTGCTCGAAGGTGGCCTCGATGGTGTTGAAGCCGATGGACATGCTGTCGAGCGAACCGTCCTTCATCAGCTCGTAGGCGTCGCGCGCATAGCTGACTGCGAGGTTTACCCGTCCCTTGAGGTACAGGCCCCGGTCGTCCTGGGTGAACTCCGAGTTGCCTACCAGGCGCGTCAGGTCGTGGTACAGGGCCAGCTTCAGCCGGCCGTTGCGGGCGGTCTTCACCCGGGTGAAGGCGCCCTTGAGGATCACGTCGTCGCCCAAGTCGACGTTGTCGAACACCGCGGCGTAGCCCTCGAAGTTGCCCGCCTCGTCGGCGGCCTTCACCTCGAAGGGGCAATCAAGTTTGCTGAGCATTGGTCTGCATCTCCCAACGGGTGACCTGGTTGTACTTGTCGTCAGCGAGCGGCGGCAGGTTCTCCTTGGCGCGCACTTCATTGACGTGCATCCAGCCCGAACCACCGGAGCCGCCCAGGGCGGCGGTGTAATACGCTGACCGCCCGGCGCTGTCAGCGCGCAGCAAGCCCTCGACCGCGAACTCGACGAAGCGCGGCGAGCCGCCATAGAGCTTGTCGTTGAACTCGTCCTCGACCGCGTCGATGTAGGGCTTCAGGCCAAAGGTGACGAAGCCGATCAGCTGCTGCTCCAGGTTGGAGCCCATGATCGAGGTCTTGCCGGCTCGGTTGGCCAGCCAGAGGGGCACGCCATAAATGCCCGCCAGCGCTTCCTCCTGGAATTGCTGGGACTCGATGAACTGTGCGTCCTTCTGGCTAATGCCGGCGGGGACGATGGTCGGCCCGCCCTGCAGAATCCCCATCTTGCCGAGGTCGTCGACGTCGCCCTCTCGGACGTCCGGGAACTTCGCCAGGATCTGGGCCTGTTGCTTCTGGGTCAGGAAGTCCTTGTAGATGACATAGCCGCCGGTGAAGCCGCCCTTACGCATGAAGCGCGCCGACCATTGCTGGCCTGCCTTGGCCAGGCCCATGGTCTCGGCCTGATACTCAAGCGGCGACAGCCCGACGATTCCGTCAAGGCTGAAGATCTTGAAGTGCAGCATGTTCTCCGGCGAGACCGGGAGCCGGGCGCCGTTCTTCGGCTGCACCCAGTACAGCAGTTCGTCATCGGTATCGATCGTTACCGCGTCGCAGGCCAGCGGCACCAGGCCGATGGGGGCGCCGTTCCTGTTGCGTTCGATCAGAGCGAAGGCGTTGCCCTTCAGGGCCATGTTCACGACAACGAACTTCAGGAAGTTCAGCCTTGTCATGAATGGGTTGGGCTTGCGCAGGAGCTTCTGCGCACCGTCCTTGCGCGGCACCTGCTTGCGCGGGGTGTCGCCGTCCGAATCCTCGTAGAGCTTCAGCGGCAAGCCGGCCAGCGACTCCGAGAGGATCTTGACGCAGGACCAGACCATGCTGATCGACAGCGCGGTCTTAGTCGTCACCCGAACGCCGGACTTGGTGCTCTTGCCGCCGATCTCCATGTCGACTTCGACATAGTTGCCCGTGGCAGGGTCGGTGTACCCGAACATCCGCCAGGTTTTGGGGTTGTACCATCGTGAGGTCATGAGCCGATGAGTCCGAAGAAACCGTTGTCGAGGTAGTCGTCCATGCCGCCGCGCGCCTCAGGGTTGAGGGACAGCAGCGTCACCGCGTTGAAGGTGGCCATCAGCGGGTCGATCTTCGCGGTGCCGGACGCTTGCTTGGTGATCAGGAAGGCGTTCGCCGACGGCACGCCCTTCGCGTTGCCGCAGGCCCAGGCCATCAGCGGTTGACCGCAGTGCAGCAGCACACCCTCAGCCAGCTTCCGCTCGGTGGTCTTTATCGCGCCGGTGAGCTTCCAGCCCTGGGAGATACCGATGGTCTGGTCTTCCTCGATCCCCGCCTCCAGCAAGGCATCGAGCACAGCGCCGATGCCGGCCGGGTCGAGCCCGACTTTGTCGAGCAGCCCTGCGTCATTGACTCGTGCGACGTACCTGGCCAGTTGCTCGACGTCGTCGCCGATCCTCTCAACGATCGTCAGGTCGCCGGCCGCCTCCAGGTCATGCAGGCGAGGTGCCTCCGACTTGCGGCGCTCCAGCACAGAGGGATGTGCCCAGGCATGGGACCAGTGCAGCCAGGTGCGGGCATCTCTCTCTCGCCCCATGATGGCCAGCCCTAAAAGGTCATCCAGGCCGCCGCCATCGACGCCGGCCACGATCACTTCGCAGCGCGTCAGAAGGTCGTCCAGGGTCATGCCCGGCGACGCTTGCGGCTCCCAGAAAGCAGCCCCCACCCAGGCGTCCGACATCAGCGCCAGGCCGATCTCGATGTTGAGGAACTTGGCGAGGAAGCCTCGCACCTCAGCCTCACCGTCCATCTCGGCCTGCATGAACAGGCGTTCGAGTGTCGGCCGGTCTACCGAGAACCCCATGTTGGGGTTCACCAGGTGGAAGTTCTCCGGACGCCGCGCCTCCCCGCTCTTGATCATCTCCGCGGGGAACTCGTAGATGACCGGCAGGAACCGGTTGTCCTCGATGCGCCCGTCGCGGACACCGCGTGCGTAGGTCAGCTTTGACTTGAAGACGCCAGCAGGCGGTTCGTTGGACTGGGTCGTCAACCAGATGATGAATCCTTCTGGTCGCGACAGCAGACCGCCCGTGGCCTCGCGGATCATGTCCGGCGCCTTGGGGTTCTTGCCGAACAGCCAGGCCTCGTCGATCAACACGCCGACGGCCTTTTTCCCGCCCACCACGTCACTGTCAGCAGCGACCACCTTCAGGGTGGCCCCAGTCTCGCGATGGGTGATCAGCCGCATGTGCGGCTGCACATGGAGCAGAGCCGACAGTTCGTCGTCGTGCTTCACCATCGCCGCCGCTGGCTTGAAGCTGTTGTCCGCGATCTCCTTGGTCGGCGCGAGGATGATGAACTCAGCCTCAAGCCGCCAATTGCGGATCAGCGCAGTCAGCATGATCGCGGCGGCGATAGTCGACTTCGAGTTCTTCTTCGGGATGCAGAGGAAGTACTCGGTGATCAGCCGCTGGCCGGTCTCGCTGTCGTAGCTGCCGAAGATTGCGCCTGCGAAGTCCAGCACCCACGGTGCACAAGCCGCCTCGATGGTCGGGCTACCGGGAGCGTCGACGATCTTCAACGCGCGGAAGACCTCGAGACCTTCCTCGGCCTCCGCCGGGAACAGCGGCGGCGGGATGATCGATTCGCCCGCACTCAGGCGCTGCCACCATTCGGGGCACGCAGTTGTCCAGAGCATGGGTTACCTCTTCACGACGGTGAGCGGTGGCTTGCTCTGGCTGAACTTGCCTTTGCCGACCTCCTTCGCTGCTTCCTGCTTCGCTTCCTTCTTGCCCTGCTCGCCCTTCTTGCCGTGCACATAGGGCATGGCGGTTTGGGCGGCATTGCGCCGGTCGAAGACCTTGGCGCGCGGCTCATTCATCAGGGCCAGCAACCACTCCAGGGGGTCTTCCGTGTTCGGCAAGCAGGTGAGGAATTCGCCGTCGGACTCATCGCCCTCGCGCAGATCGTCAACGTCATCAGCGGGCGGCTTCGAAGACTTTGCCGATCGCGCCTTGCCTTTAACATTCAGCTCGGCTTTTAACGCCTCGATCGCCGCGATGATCTTCGGATCTTTGGCCCACCGGGAACCCGACACGGAAGCGCTGGAGCCCAGGCAACCAGCGGCCTCGGCCGCTTCTTTGTTGGACGCACCACGGGCCTTCGCGTCAACAAACCGTCGCTGTTTGTCTGTTAACGCCATTAACAAAAAACCTTGGGGGTGGAAAAAATGTGCGAATGGGATCGGAGGCGGTCTAGCTGAGCGCCGATCCCCATAGTTCGATCCCCCCCTACCCGGGAGGATCAGCGACCGGCTCGGGCTGCCGCTTCCTCGCGCTGCTTGTCCGAGTCGTGACAGGGCTTGCAGAGCGGCTGCCAGTTCTCGCGGTCCCAGAAGAGCTCCGGGTCACCGTGGTGCGCCTCGATATGGTCAACGACGCTCGCCGCCGTGGTCATGCCCTTGCGTTGGCAGTAGACGCACAGCGGGTGATCCAGCAGGAAAGCCTCTCGGGCCTTCTGCCAGCGGTAGTCGTAGCCACGCTGGCTTGAGGTAAGACCGGCACGCCATGACCCAGGAGCTGCAGTTGCAAGCCGGGAGCGCTGCTCAGCCAGCTTCGGGCGTAGCGTCTTCAGCCGTGCCATGCCTTAGCTCTCCCGCCTAGGCAGCTTCCATTCGGCGAAGCGGTCAGCGATGTCGGCCAGCTTCTTCACACCCAGAAAGCCCGTGAATACACCGGCGGCAGTGGCCATGCTTTGAGGCAGGCCAAGCCACTCCATCACGGGGATCAGACCCAGGGTGATCAGCGTACAGAGCGCCGCTTCGAGCAGCGCCTGGCGCCGGGTGCCGCCACCGTAGATAACCCGGATCAGTGCAACCAGGAACGACAGAGCGCCGGCGTACAGCACGGGCGAGTGCTGGCTTAGCCAAGCGAGCACAAGCGCCCACGTCTCCGGTTTGTCGGGCATGTTGGCCATCTCGTTATCCCCTCTGCGGGGCTCAAATGAAATGGCCCAGCACTTGGGCTGGGCCAGAAACGAAAAAGCCCGGCTCAAGGGCCGGGCTCATTCATAAAAAACCGTTTAGCTACGCTTAGCTACCAGCTTCGGGGTTTGAATACCCTGACGAACGCATGCAGCTTGAAGGCTTTCATCGGCCTCCTTGTAACGGCGCAGTTGCTCCAGAGACGTATCCAGGTTCGGCTTCACGTCACCATTGCCATTGAACGCTTTGTTACTCAGCGCGAACGTCTTCATGTGTTGCTCCTTGGTCGGGGAATACGGGGAAGACACAGTCTTTGTTCCCGTAATATGCCTCATACATGTGTTTCAGGTGATGCTGATAAGCGACCTCTTCCAGTACCAACGATGCATTGCTGAGAGTAGTCCATCCTAGCCTATTCAATAATGCATCAAAGAGATCATCAAAAATCTTGATCTTTGCCAACAGAGAGGTTTTCACCGGATCGCCATCCTTTAGGCTCTCTGCGAAGCAGTAGTAATCACCGTTTTGCCCGCAGACTTGGCGGGGGCGGTGGTACATCAAAACCGCAGGCTTCAGCGGCATCAGCGACTTGACATGCGGAGCTGGCCACAGCCAAAACCACAACCACAGAGTCGCAGCGGCGCTCATTAGGTATCGACCAATGGTGATCTCGACTTGAGCCTTCGAATGCACGATCGCTCCAATCAAGGCGAACATCGCATCGACCTCACCACCAGCATTGTGCCGGATATGAACTTCGATCAAATCGCCCTGCTTACCATCCTGCAAGGCCTGAATGATCGGCACAACTGTTGCGACAGTGATCTCGCTGCGCAGTTCAATGACCGTACGACCTACGAGTTCCTCATTCGCCGCTTCTAACTCTGCCGCTGGAGCTGCTCCACCTTCCATCTTTGCCTGATCACCTCATCCCAAAGGCGGCGGATAGTAACTAAATGGCCACATTGTTCACAATGGCATTTAGCCACATCTCTTAATCTGATTTGCAAAAAAACCCGACTCAAGGGTCGGGTTTTAACGCAATCTTCACCGCTAAGCAGACGGATGAGAACATGCAGCAAATTTCGCTCATTTGCGCGCGCAAGTCAACCGCCAACAGCGAATCATGGCAGAAGGCCAGTTCACACATTGGCAGCGATATCACTGAAGAGTGAGGCGGGACAGCCGGTCTAGAGGGGGGCGAGATGTCGTGCGAAGGTTCGCCGAAGCGGCAAAACCGCAATGTGACACGAACTCTATATGCGCTGATTATCACTGTCAATATGTCCAGCCTGTATATCCACTCAGGCTGCCTTGCGTTCCTCCATCAGGAAGCAGGCAGTGATCGCGGACAGCCCTGCGCGAACAAGCATCCGAGCGTCCGCATAGCTGCGGTCCATGCGGTCGCCAACCTCGCGATAGGTGAGGCCGTGGACGAAGTAATAGGTCATGCTCTCCACCACCTCCGGATCATCCGTTACCAGACTGGCGAGGTAGCGATCCACCTGCAGGGCTCGGTCATCACTGATCAGCAAGTCGGGCGACTTGAACCGCTTTTCGTTGGCAGGGTTGCGCAACATGATCGCCAGCAGGGGTGACGCGCAACGCGGCACCCCGTTATCTCGCCACACCCAGAGGCCGTACTGCTCCATCAGGAACTCGGTCGCTTTGATCTTCATGCTGCTCCCCTTTTCAGCTCGCGCACCTTGGCGCGGAAGTGGGCCTTCAGGGCCTTGATCTGTTCAACGTTGAGCTTCAGCGGTTCGTGCTTCCCCTCCAGGCGCGCCACTCGGTCGCTGCCGATGCGCTGGATGAGGCGGATGCGGTACTCCAGGATGTTCCCGGACAGCTGCGTGTTGCAGGGCGAGCACTGCTTGTGGACGTTGTCCTCGTCGAAACGCAGTTCCGGGCAGGCGCCAACGGATCGATAGTGGCCGGCGTCGTACTTGCCCTGGTGGTGGCGGTCACAGGAGATGCAGGGCTTGTCGGCATCGCGCAGGCGGATGTACTCGTTGAAAGCCTGCTGGGCCTCCTTCAGGTGATCCGCCCTGCTCTTCAGCTTCTCTTTGCGCTCCTTGATCTCGCGCCGCTCCCGGCGCTGGAATGCCACCCGATCCTTCTCGCGCTGCGCGGCCACCAGCTTCAGACCACAAAGCGGGCTGCACACGGCCTGCAACTGGCGGTCTGGACTGAAGGGCGCTCGGCATTGCTTGCACTTCTTCGCCTTTGGCTTCTTCTGAAGGGACTGTCGCATTGGTCAGTCCCCTCGATAGTGAGAGCCGCCTGGGCCCTTCTTGTTGTTCCACTCGCTGTCCTTGTTGCCAGCGATGATCGAGCAGCGGATGCGCTCAGACAGGTCGTTCTCGGCCTTGTTGGCCCGCTGCCCGAGCGCCCATGCCAAGTCGTGGATGCTCACGCCCTCTATCCCCCGCGCCACCCAGCCCACGCCGGCGCAATCGCCGCAAGGCAGCTGATAGAACACCCCTTCCACCGTGCCGGTTCCGCGACACGGCCGGCAGCGCTCAACCTGAATCTGATCGCGCTTGAAGTCAGGCCCGTGCTTCTTCGGCATGCGCCCTCCGCTTGATCTCGTCATCCAGGAGGCTGAGTTCGGCGCGGATGTCTCGCCCCTTCGCTTCCAGATCGCGGAGCCTGGTCCAATCGGTCTTCGCCACTTTCCGGGCGCGGATCTTCGAGCCGCCGCGAGTACGCTTGGTCGATACGCCAGCCGCGAAACGCTGGCTCTCACCATTGAGCTTGGCGCGCGCAGCACCATCAGACCTCGCAGCCTGAAGCTGCTCGAAGGTCATTGAGACGATCTGCTCAGGCGTCAGCACGGGCCACCTCGCTTTCTTCCATGTCGGTCTTGATGATCGCCACCACCTCATCACGGGTGGCCAGGTAGAACGACGGTTCGCGGCCACCTGGGCGCGTCACCGTGTAACGGGTCTCCGGCAGCCGGCATACAGCGACGGTGTAGCCGGCATCGGTCATCCAGCAGTCAGTCACCTGTCTACCATCGGCATTACGCTTTGCGCGCCACTTCAAGGGCTCGTTGATCACGGTCACTGCACACCTCCGGTTGTACCTTGCTGCGCTGCCTTGGCCGCCCGCTGTTGCTGGAACATGAGCGTGGCCTGCTGCCGGGAGTACTCCGCCTGAGCCTCTTCGAACGATGGCTTATTTGCCTTCGGCGGCGCCGGCGGTGGCTGGGTGGCCCACTGGGTCCGGTAAGACTCCGCCTTGGCCAGCAGCGAGCCCAGGTCATGGCAGTTCCGCGTCAGGTAGGCATCGCTGATGGTGACGAAGAATGCGGCCACCGCCGGAGCCTCATCGGCACCCAAGCGCTTCAGCAGGTCTCGGACCTGGGCGTTGACCTTGGAGTTGCGAACGGGGTCGGTGCCATAGCGATTGCGATACGCCGCGGCGTATGCCGTCCAGATGGCCCGGCACCCCTCCTGGCGAATCAATTCTTCGTCGGGCTGGCCGGAACCGGCCGGCGAAAGGTTCTTTGATGGTTCTACTGACGGTTCTATTACGGTTCTGGGTGCAGCAGCTGCGGGGGTGGGGTGCACTTCCTGCGGGGCCTGGGGTGCAGCAGGTTCGGGGGTGGGTGCATTTGCTGCGGGGGTGCATTTCTTGCGGGGGCGCACTTTCTGCGGGGGTGCAAATGCTGCTGGGGTTACGGTGAACATGGTCGAGCGGCCCTGGCGGGACTCGATACGCAGAACCTTACATTCGTTCAGCACCTTGATGGCCTGCTGAACCGCCCGCTCGGACAGGCAGGTGCGCTCACCGATCTTCGCCACCGATGGCCAGCAGACACCCTCATCGTTCGCGTTGTCAGCAAGGCTGATCAGGACAGATTTCTGGGCAGGAGTAAGGCCCTGGAGCGGCCAGCAGGCCGACATGATGATCGTGCTCACTGTCCGCGCTCCAACTGGTGCTCGGCCCAGAGACTGGCAACATACTGCACACCCTTCGTGGTGAAGCGCGCTTGGGTGTAGGCGTGGCTGTTGTGCTCACTGGTGCCCGTCCGGGTCTCGAACCGGCCAGCGGCGATGTGGTTGCTGTGGGCTGTGAGCGTGCCGTTCAGGTAGTACATCACCTTCCGCTTGATCAGCATCTCGCGCAGCTGGTGCTCGTTCGCCTTCAGCAGCTTCGCTACCTGGCGGAAGCCCATCGAGCCCTTCGTATCGACGTAGCGGTCGACAAACTCCACCTTCGGAGCAGCGATCATCAGGGCCTGCTCGGCAACCTGGCGCTGCTCGAACTGAACAGCCCAAGCCCTGGCGGCCTCTGCTGGATTGGCGAAGTTGGGAAGCGCCAGCACCGGAGCCTGCATGGCCTCCAGCTCCTGCCACCGATCAACGATCCGGGCAGTGAACTCGGGCGACAGGCGAGCGACCAGTACCAAGCTATCGCGCTTGGACAGAAGGTGCTCGGGGTACTCCTGGCCGTTCTGTTCGTGGACGTAGGGGGTCTCCACAGATTGTGTTACCCCCTGCTCAACCAACTCTCGCGCAGTGCGGAGTACTTGGTCATGGCGTCGACCAGTGAGCTCGGCGATCTCGCGCGAGGTCATCGTCATGCGCGCCACGTTTTGCACAAGGTGATTTCGTGGCGCGGTATTGCTGGTGTCAGAAGTGATGTGCATACTGCCTCCTGCGATCTGAACCCCGGCCCTGTGTCCCCACACCCTGCCGGGGTTTGTTTTTATCGGGCCCCGACCTTCGCTCGAGCGGTCTCGATGACAATGTCGATCTTGTTCTTCGCCTCCTCCCCTTCCCGCTCAATCCGCTTGAACTCCATCCGCGTGACCTTGCCGTCGGCCAGCGCCTCGATGGCAGCTTTCGTCACGTCTGCCGCCTCGCTGGCCATGGCGAGCGTGGCGTTCGCCAGGCAATCGGCCGGCTGAACGTCACGGCGCACCAGGTGGAAGCCAAAGTTGTGCGCCAGTTCCTGCAGCGGTCGGAGATCGCCCGTGTGCAGCAGGATCTGGTAGAGGTGGTTGATGGTCAGCTTGTGCGAGTCGTTGTCCGGGTTCGCGCGCTGCAGCAGGCTCACATGGGGCAAGCCCATCTTGGCCGCCAGCTCCTTGGCCCCGGCGTCTTCTACTGCGTCGTGGCACGCCCTCAGGAACTCTTGCATTCGTAAATCCTCTGGATTCTTTCCGTGGAGCCCGGACAGGGCTGCTGGCAATCTGTAGCTACTGGTCAGGCGGCGCTCTTTGGCGCGCTGGCCCGGAGGACACCCTTCGTGATCAGCTCAAGCTGGTACTGGCGCAGCTCCGGGACTTCTTCCCACTGGCGAACTGCCTCGTAGGAAACCTTCAAGGCTTTGGCCAACTTCGATATCGATCCGAAGTGCTGGATGGCTTGCTTTTTGGTCATGCAGACCTCCTTTGCTGTGCACAAATTCAAGCATGCTTGTACATATAAGGCAAGCATGCTTGGCAAGCGCTCTTGTAGATTGCAGCCAATGAAAACCACTGAACGCATCACCAAGCTCGTGCTCGCAAGGAAACCCGCCATCGGGGTCCGAGGCGTGAAAAGGGACATAGCTACCACTTGTGGGATCAGCTACGAGGCAGTGCGCCAGTGGTTTGCAGGAGACACGGAGAACATCAGGAACGAGAACCTGGTGGCTCTCGCTGAGGGGTACGACACAACTGTCGACTGGCTTCTATCGGGAAAGGGCGAACCGCCGCGAAGGAAATCAACCCCTTCCCCGGAGGGGGCGCCCTCCAAGATACCCACAAGCTCAGCCGACATTGTGCGACGCATGCTTGAGAAGCACGGCAAGGGCCTGAGCGACGATGCTAGACGAAGCATCGTCGATGCTGTCGAAGCAGAGACTCCAGCGCAGGACACCAGCAATGTGATCGTCGCCGACTTTTCCCGGCCTGGCCCAGCAGGCGATGAGATCAGCATCGCGCACTACGACATCCGTGGCGCCATGGGCAACGGCCAGGTGCCGGCCGACTACCCCGAGATGCTGCGCGACGTGAAGGTCAGCCAGGAGCAGCTGCGCAAGCTCGGCGTCACTTACGATGATCCGAATCACCTGAAGATGGTGTACGGCTGGGGCCACTCGATGGCGCCGACCATCAAGCACGCCGATCCGATGATCGTGAACATCAACATCCGTGAGTTCGACGGCGACGGAATCTTCATCTTCACCTGGCAGGGCCACCTCTACATCAAGCGCCTACAGGTTCAGGATGCCGAGCACTTCGAGATGATCTCGGATAACAAGCAGCACAAGGATAGGGTCATCCGGATGGATGAGACCTACATTCACGCCAAGGTGCTCCTGGTGTGGAACGCACATTTGGTTTGAGCAATTGAGGCTTGTGCGTTGAGCCTCGGCAAGCAAGGGAATTGAATGCCAAAACGTGTAATCGCCGAGGAGATCATCCGCCAAAGTGACCAGGGTGTGTCGGTGCGCCCCTTCCTAGTCCGGGCGAGCGATGGTTACCGTTACTTCGTAAAAGGGCTGAACCGTGCCGGCGGGCCCTCTTTGATTTCCGAGGTCATCGCCGCTGAGCTTGGCACCTGCTTAGGGCTTCCGATACCCGAATGGCGCCTGATGGAGATTCCCCAAGGCCTGATCGATTTCAGCCCTGCCGAAAACGTCACGGACCTATCAGGAGGACCAGCCTTCGCCTCAAGGCAGGTTGATAACGTGAACGAGCTGATGTGGGCCGGCTTGAAGAACGTCCCGCTGGAGCTTCAACGCAAACTGCTGGTTTTCGATTGGTGGATCCAGAACGGAGACAGAACCCTTGGCGAGCTAGGCGGGAACGTTAACCTGCTTCTGGACTCTACAGGTAACCTAGTGGTGATTGATCACAACGTCGCCTTCGATGTCACGCTGACCGCGGAGGAGTTTTGCCACAATCACGTATTCCGCGACCAGCTGCGTCATTTCCAAGACCTGGTCACCCGTCAGGATTACGAACGTGAGCTTGACGCAGCGCTTGCACAGTGGGATAGGATTTCAGCCCTGCTCCCCCTAGAGTGGCTTTACCGGGATCAGGATGAGATCGACGAAACTGAACCAACCCTGCGTCAAAGGTATGCAACGCTGCAACTGTTCAGGGATGAGCGCTTCTGGGGGCAGCTATGAACTACTTCTGTAACTACTCGATTCTACGTTTTCTTCCCTATCCTGAGACTGGGGAATTCGTGAATATCGGGGTGGTTCTCCTGGCTAGCAATGGTGAGTTTCGTTACAAGATCGAGACCAAGCGTCAGCGCGTAACCCAGTTCTTCCACAAGCTCGATTCAAAAATCTACATCCGTGCGCGTACCGAGGTAGATCAGGAGCTCGCGCGTCTCTCGAGCTTCTTCAGCAAGCACAGCCATCAGCAGTCGACTCAGCTCGCAGCATTTAAAAGCCTTATCCTTCCGCGCGAAACAATGATGCGCTTCAGTTCGCCAGGTACTATCGCCGTGGATAGGGTCGACGAGGCCCTCGAGTCGATTTTCGATCACTACATCAATTTGAGCTTCGCCAGCAAAGAGTATGAAGAGAAGGTGCTGGAGCGTCAGCTAGGGCACCTATTGGCAGCAGCGAACCTCAAGCAACGCTATAAGGAAGACCGACTGGGTACTAGCGACTACCCGGTGAAATTCCCATATGTGCTGCTCGATGAAGAAGGTGCCGCGCAAGCCATCAAACCCATCCATCTTGGACACGATGAACCCGCCAAAATCCTGGAGCATGGCGATGCTTGGTTGGCTAAAGTTCGGAGACTGCACAAAGTTGATCGGTTGGCGCGTGACACCTTGTTCATTGCTTCTCCGCCGGCACATAAGCCGAAGTTAGTCACAGCCTATAACGACATTGTTGACCAACTCGCTGAAATAGACTCGGTTCGAGTGGTCAGCAATTCGCTACCCGAGCAGCTTTTGCTGGATCAGATTCGGTTAGGAATTCCTGAGTCGATTCACTGAAAAGAGCCCCGCTATTGCGGGGCTCTTTGTTTCTGGCTACCTCTCAGGCTCCATGTCCCTTGCGGCCTTCCGGGCCTCATCGAGGCTAGGGAACGGCCCCGCTCGAACACCCTCGTCGTTGAAGACCACCCAGCCCTTTTCGTTCTGCATGATCTCGTAGCCGTTTTCTCGGTAGATGTCTGGCCCTGCCATAAGAGTCTCCCGCTGGTGAGGTGATATGACGATGCATGAGCCAAAGTGAACCCACAAACGCTTTTTGAAGAGGCTGACAAGTTGTGTATTGCTCACCTCTAAAGCACCTTCCATCTCGCTCAAAAGGTGCATAGCATTCAGCCATCACTGCATGGAGCATCCTCATGGCACGACGCCGACCGCAAACCTTCCAGTCTTGGGCCCTGGGCCTCATCGGCGTGCTCATCACTTGCGTGGTGATGTACTACGCGCGAGTAGCTGCGATCGAGTACATGGCCGAGCGGCAGATTGAGAGGGCGCAGGCAGCCATGGCGAAGATCCAGGAGCAGGCCGCGCACCAGCAACAGCAGCTCCGCCCTGCCCCTCCGTCCCCTCACCAAGTCGATCAGTATGACGCCCAGGTCATGAAGGCTGCAGCTGAGTCACAGCGCCAGCATGACGCTGCATGGGACAAGTTCTACCAAGCACCCCGCGGCTGCGATAACTGGAAGACCGACCAGCAGATGGTCGAGTGCCAGAACCACAAGCTCCGCGCGAAGCGTGAATTTGAGGAAAAGTGGGCAGCAGGACAGCTAAAGACTGACGCCTAGCGGTTCTAAGCCAGGAAAAGGTACAGATATCACCAGCCCCTCATTGGCGGGGCTGGCTTCAAGTAATCCGTCACTTTTTGGGAGGATTGATGGCGCACGCCAGTTTTAGCGCCTTCTCCACCACTATCGAAGCGGCGGCTGCTCCAGCAACCCCAGCTATCGGTATGAGAACGACCTTCAACGCGCCAGCGATCTCATCAATATTGTTGCAGACCGCGCCGGGCATGGCTTGGATCTTTGCTTCACCGGCCAGATCCTCGGCGATAGCGAGTTCAGTTGCTTCCTCCAAAGCCTGCTTAGCTTTAGCTGAAATTGCCATGACTTTTCTCCTTTGGAGTAGCTCCCCATGAGCTACAACGCGGGAGAAATTAGATGGCGCTCGCGGGCGCCGAATCATTCATATGAATGACGGCACTATCAAAACGGCGCCGGCTGATCGTGCAGGTACTGCACCCTGAAGTCGGCCGGTAGCTCCTCCTCTTCTCCCTGGGCGCCCTCGCCCTCCTCTTCACTCGGCTGCCACTCCAGGACAGCCGTCCCATCCTCGAGCTTGGTCACCGTCAGACCATCCGTCTCCGCCAGCTCATCCATCACCTGGCTCCACGCCTCGTCCGTGTCGCTGTCCAGGCGCCAGATCACCGCGCGACGATCCGCCTGAGCCTTCGGGCTTCCCACCATCGCCGAGATTCGCAGGCGCAGACGATCCAGCGTGTGGATGCCGCTTCCCTTGGATGCCGAGACCGCTTGCTTCGTCATTTCCATAGCTCCTTGCCAACACTGTATGCACATACAGTAACTCCAAATCAAGCAAGTTTGCTTGCATATTAAAAACAAGCATGCTTTTATAAATACAAGCCGGCTTGCACGGCGACGCTCTTTAACAACGCACCCAATGACGAATACAGCACCTGCCGCTACCGGCGACCGGCGCACCCATCTAGAGGCCAACTGAGGGGCTGAAAGGT
The DNA here is from genome assembly GCF_057180225.1 of Pseudomonas sp. BB438. Lineage (NCBI taxonomy): Bacteria > Pseudomonadati > Pseudomonadota > Gammaproteobacteria > Pseudomonadales > Pseudomonadaceae > Pseudomonas > Pseudomonas sp. BB438. Next base: position 1,869,094 of record NZ_CM170001.1, on the reverse strand, counting down.
GGGGCGCGGCGAAACGCCAAACCGTGTGAATGACCCGATATGCAGGTGCGAAGGCTGGAGGCCGCCGGTAGCGGCGCCAGCAACCGACAACCAGAGGAGGAGCCTGCCCATGCAGTAGGAAGACCAGCCGGCGAACGGGCCGGCAGTAGCGCGCACCCTGCCCCACACATCAGGGCACCAGAGCTGCGGTAAGGCGCGCTCCATTCACCCAGGACCGATGACCACCACGGCACGCCGATTGGCCGAGGTGACCAGGAAGCTCAAAGCCCACCGAGAAGAAGCTCCCCAAGCGGTCGGCCGCTATGGAAGCAGACGGCACGATGAGTATGCAGCCGCGCAAGAACCCAGCAGGTGCGCGCGGCGCCAATGCATCACTGAAGCGCCTTCCCAAGAGGGCGCTTTGGGATGTGCAAGAAGCTAAGAGCAGGGCAGCTTGCGCAGGCAGGCGGCCGCGGCAGCCCCTCCTATAGCTCCAGCCATGAAGAATATGGGGATAGCGGACAAAAACAGGGAGAAGACGGCGTTTGCTCCTAAGCCCGCGAGTACTCCGGCAATGAGCCTATATCCCAGCGCTAGCGGTTCTCGCTTCCCTATAGCCAGCAAGAGCGCGCCATAGAGCAATCCGGCGAGTAAGGCTGGTATGGAACCCCAAAAGTACACGAACAAAAGGAACAGCATGACGCCTGCAAGAAAGCCGCTGAGACTCACGGAATGCCACCCATAGCCAAAGAATTTGGCGATGTAGCCAGGCAGCAGAAGGCCGAAGGCACCGACGGGGGGACCGATCAGAAGGAATGTCAAAGCCGCTTTACGCAACGGCCGAAGATTCGACCATTGCAACCGCCCTACAGCCACGCCGCGCTCGTCCATGTTTCTCCTCTAGCTCCCTGCGCCAAAGCCCGGCGCCTATACGACGCTTCGAATTCAAGCAGAAAAGCTGAGCACGCGCTGAGCGGGATGGAAAGAAGATGACCACGCAAGCAATGAACGCCCTGACCTGGACGCAGCCCTTCCAGCACGTCAGCCGGCTCGGTACTCCAGGCGCCCAGCGCTGGGCGACGGTCAGCAGCTACGCCAAGACCCTGCACGTGCTCAGCCGCTGGCAGCCGGGCAGCGGCCTTACCCCTGACACCGACAACTTCGAAAGCCTCGATGCCGCCCAGCGCGCCGGCGAGGAATGGACCAACGGTGCCCGCGCCATCCCCACGGGCGATCGCTAGGAGGATGCAGCCATGTAACCGACAGCCCTGGTAGTTCGGCAACAAGCCGGGCGAGCCGCGAAACGCTCACCGACATAAGGCGGACGTGAGCACGGAAAGCCCAGGCCCTAACTGGGCTTTCCTCCTTCCCTTACATGATCCCTTTCGAGAGCACTCCTCCGCGGCGCCCACCGGCGCATAGCCGCGCGCTGGAGTGCTGCCCAAAGGAAGCCACCACCCAGAAGGTGATCGCCATGCAACAGCTGAACATTCGCCCGCAGCTGGCCCAGCTGCTGACCCTGTCCGCCGCCGCCCGCGCGGCCTTCGAAGCGCGGCGCACCATCGTGGTGGAGAAGCCGGCCTACCAGGTGCGCCCCACCGGCCGAGGCTTCTTCCACATTATCGACACCGCCACCGACAAGGCCGCTGGCTTCCGCCGCTCCTACGCCGAAGCGGTCGCCTACGCCAAGCGCCTGACGATCATCAAGCGCGACGACATAGGAGCGGAAGGCTGATGGCCAAGTCCCAGCAAGAACGCAGCAAGGCTGCCGCCGAGAAGCGCCAGCGCCTGGACGAAACGGAGCTGCGCCACCGGGTGCGCCGCGGTACCCGCTCTATGCTGGAGAACCTGATGCGCTGGCATGGCATCGAGGAGCAGGCCGAGGCGATCCAGTTACTGATCATGCATGCCCATGACCTGGGCCCGGAGGGCTCCGCTCCCCTTCTCGCCATTCCGCGCCACGATTTCACGCCATCCGATTTCGTGGCGCGTCAGCTCGAAAGGCTCGGCAGGAAGGAGGCTGAACTGCTGGACCGGAGCGAGGCGTGAGCAGGCCTCTCTGCCTTCACGTCGCCTACTACCAGGGTCGCAAGGCCCGCGAAGAAGGCCGGCCTTTCCTTCCCCCACACGGGTTCAGCGCGGCCCGCTTCTGGTGGGTAGCCGGCTGGAACGACCGCGACATCGAGTGCCACGCCCTCGACGCTGCATAACCCCATCACCACGCCATCCGCTGCACTCGCGGCGCGGCGGCGCTCTACCTGGAGAAACCATGACCACCCAGTCTGACATCATCAAGCCGGACTCTCGCATCGTGGTCCAGTTCAGCTGCGGCGCCGCCTCGGCGGTTGCCGGCAAGCTGGCCTTGGCTCAGTACGGCGCCACCCACGATGTTCAGTTCCTGAACGCCTTCCTGGCCAACGAGCATGAGGATAATCGCCGCTTCCTCGCTGACTGCCAGGTCTGGACTGGCCGGTCCTTCACGGTGCTGCGCGACGAGAAGTACGGCGCCGACGCGCTCAACGTCTTCCGCCGCGAGCGCTACATGAAAGGTCGCACCGGCGCGCCCTGTACCAAGCTGCTGAAGCGCCGCTTGCTGGACGCATGGAAGCGTCCCGGCGACGTCATGGTGCTTGGCTTCACAGCCGAAGAGATCGACCGCCTGGATGACTTTCGCGAGCGAAACCCTGACCGCCCTGTAATCGCCCCGCTGATTGAGCGCGGACTGGATAAGGAGGATTGCAAAGCGATCATCCAGCGCGCCGGCATAGAGCTGCCGCTGATGTACCAGCTGGGCTACGAAAACGCCAACTGCATCGGTTGCGTAAAGGGTGGTGAGGGTTACTTCCGGGCGATCCGTGAAGACTTCCCCGAGCAATTCGAGGCGCTGTGTGTGATCCAGGACGACCTTGGCCCAGGTTCCTACCTGTTCCGGAATCGCGAGACAAACGTACGCTTCTCACTACGCCAGCTTGGCGAGGGGCCAGTAAGGCGTAACGAGAAGATCCCAGCATGCTCGTTCTTCTGCGAGATCGCATCCGCAGAGCTGATCCATAAGGAGCGCGCATGATCCGCCAGTCCGAACCGACTTACTGGGCGCGCCTCTTCCTGTCAGGGCCAGTCGAGGAAGCTAAACAGATCATCCGGCAGGAGTGTCGGCGGGAAGGCCTATGCGTAACGGTGGAGCCCACCACCTTCATCTACACCGGCGGCGAAGAAGCCGGGTATGTGGTCGGCCTGATCAACTATCCGCGCTTTCCTTCTTCACCCGAAGCCCTAGAGCAGAGGGCAAGAACACTTATGGAACTGTTGCTCCATGGCACCTATCAAGACTCCGCCCTGATGATGACCCCAAGCAATACGGAGTGGATCAGCCTTCGCCACGGCATCAACGAAACGGAGGGCTAGTCCACGCAAGGTTTGCCTCACTGATGATGGCAATCTCGCCGGGGTTGTCCGCTCTCCACGCCTTCAGCCAATTGATTGCTTCTTGCAGGTTAAACATTTGCCCCGGCAAACGGCCTGCCAGATGGGTACGCGTCACGAAGTACGGGCCGCAGGCGTAGCAATTGAAGCCAACGCCATCAATCCCCTTCCCGTTCGGCAGGTTCGCTACATCAGCCGCACAAATTACGCACGTCATAACGCCTCCTTGACCCGGCCCCATGCCGGGCCATCCGAACCTACCCCACTCCATGCCATTGCGCCACTACGGCATAAAGATGCCCGGCAGAGCCGGGCTTAGGCGGAATTACACGCGCTGAATTGTGCAGAAGGGCTGTTGAGGCGGATCGACAGACTGCCCCGACGACATCAGGATCAGTCCTACTACGGCGATGTTTTTGAAGAGGTATTTGCAGCTGCATATGCAGCGCCTATGCTTGGGCATGAGTACGTTCTCCTATGATCATGCTCACCTAGGCCCTCAGGTGGTAACGACACCTGGGGGCTTTCTATTTCTGTGCCCCTTGGACCTGCTTTCAAGGATAGATCGTTCTTTGGTGTGTAAAGGGCAAACCCGCGAGAAGTAACAGAAGTTCACTTGGCAAACAGGCTATCACGCTTGTTTCGACCCGCCTGTTTTTCTCCATCGCGCCTTAGCCTTTACGCGCAGACTACACCGCTCCTTCGCGCATGAAGGACGAAGCGCCTGGCCACAGGCCAATCCCCTCCTGACTCCCCTGCCTAACTTCACCAGCGCCGAAATTTGGCGCGAGGATTCCCTATGCCCGCAGAAAAGAGCCTGGCGTCTGGCGATCAGCTGGACGCTTCCACCTGGGACAATTTCGTCCAGCGCCTGTGCCATGACTGCCGTGGCATATCCGCCGGAGCGGCCGGAGTACGACGACCACGGCAGACCGCTGCGCGCCACAAAGGCATGACTACCCCAACACTGAACCCGCCGGCGCCAGCCGGCGAGGAGGCCTCGTCATGTTCATGACACAGGAAGAAGTGGCCGACCTGACCGGCCGCACCCGCGCCAGCGCGCAGATCCGCTGGCTGGATGAACACCAGCTCGGCTACGTGATCGACGCCAACGGGCGTCCGAAGGTCCTGCGGGAGGTAGTATTGTCCCGTCTGGGCTCCCGCCAGCAGCAGAAGAAAGAGCCGCGGCTACGCCTGACAGGCTCGTGAGGAGAGAGGCATGCGCCCGAGGAAGAAGGACCGTCACCTGCCGGCGTGCATGTATCACAAGCACGGCGCCTACTACCTGGTGAGGAAAGGGAAGTGGGAGCGTCTGGGCGAGGACTACCAGGCGGCGCTGCTGGAGTACGCCAGGAAGACCTCCCAGGCGAACACCGGCGGGATGGCGGCGCTGATCGACAAGGCACTGAAGCACCACATCAAGATCAAGAAACTCGCGGCAAACACCGTACTGCAGTACGAGCAGGCTGCGGAGCGGTTGAAGGACATCTTCGCCGAGTTCGAACCTGAGCAGGTACTGCCGAAGCACATCGCGGCGGTGAAGGTCGACTTGGCCGGCACGCCGAACATGTGCAACCGCATTCTTTCCTTCGCCCGCGTGGTGTTCGGCTACGCCCTGGAGTGGGGAATGGTCGACTCGAACCCCTGCATCGGCATCAAGCGGCATGAGGAGGCGCGCCGCGATCGCTACATCACGGACGCGGAGTTCGCAGCGATACTGAACGCTTGCAGCCCCTACATCCGCAACATCCTGGAGATGGCCTACCTCACCGGGCAGCGGATCAGCGACGTGATCAGCATCCACCTCTCCGACATTTCCGAGGACGGGATTGCCTTCACCCAGCAGAAGACCGGGTCGAAGCTCATCGTCTCGATGACGCCAGACCTTGAGGAGGTTATCGCCAGGGCGAAGGCTCTGCCGCGCAAGATCCGAACTCTCACCCTGTTCTGCGCGCGCGCCGGGCGCCCGGTGTCCTACCACACGGTCAAGGAAGCATTCGCCAAGGCCAGGGAGCAAGTCGGTGTGACCGACGTGACCATCCACGATATCCGTGCGAAGTCACTGACCGACGCCGACAACGAAGGGAAGAACGCCCAGGTCTTGGGTGGCCACTCCGATCCGAGAATGACTGCGCGATACCTTCGCGGGCGGTTGCCGAAGATCGCTCAGGCCCCGACAATGCCTGCCAAAGTTCGCTGAAGTATTAGACAGATACCCCCATGTCAAAAAGACAGACCTTCGAAGAGCCCAGCAGTGACGGGCTCTCCGCCCACACACCGATGATGCAGCAGTACTGGCGGCTGAAGAACCAGCACCCGGACCAGTTGATGTTCTACCGCATGGGCGACTTCTACGAGCTGTTCTACGAGGACGCCAAGAAAGCCGCCAAGCTGCTGGACATCACCCTGACCGCGCGCGGCCAGTCCGCCGGCAACTCCATCCCCATGGCCGGCATCCCCTTCCACTCCGCCGAAGGCTACCTGGCCAAGCTGGTGAAGCTCGGCGAATCAGTGGTGATCTGCGAACAGATCGGCGATCCGGCTACCAGCAAGGGGCCGGTGGAACGCCAGGTGGTGCGCATCCTGACTCCCGGCACCGTCAGTGACGAAGCGCTGCTCGACGAGCGCCGCGACAACCTGATCGCCGCCGTGCTGGGTGACGAGCGCCTGTTCGGCCTGGCCGTCCTGGACATCACCAGCGGCCGTTTCAACGTCCAGGAAATAAAAGGCTGGGAAACCTTGCTGGCCGAGCTGGAGCGCTTGAATCCCGCCGAGCTGCTGATCCCCGACGACTGGCCTCAAGGCCTGCCGGCAGAGAAGCGCCGCGGATCGCACCGCCGCGCCCCCTGGGACTTCGATCGCGACTCGGCGAAGAAGAGCCTGTGCCAGCAATTCGGTGTGCAGGACCTCAAGGGCTTTGGCTGCCAGGAATTGACCCTGGCCATCGGCGCCGCCGGCTGCCTGCTGACCTACGCCAAGGAGACCCAGCGCACCGCCCTGCCGCACCTGCGTAGCCTGCGTCACGAGCGCATCGACGACACCGTGATCCTCGATGGCGCCAGCCGCCGCAACCTGGAACTGGATACCAACCTGGCCGGCGGCCGCGACAACACCCTGCAATCGGTAGTCGACCGCTGCCAGACCGCCATGGGCAGCCGCCTGCTGACCCGCTGGCTGAACCGCCCGCTGCGCGACCGCGCCGTGCTCGAAGCCCGTCAGGAATCCATCGCCTGTCTGCTGGAGCGCTACCGCTTCGAAAACATCCAGCCGCAGTTGAAGGAGATCGGTGACGTCGAGCGCATCCTCGCTCGAATCGGCCTGCGTAACGCCCGCCCGCGCGACCTCGCCCGCCTGCGCGACGCACTCGCTGCGCTGCCGGAATTGCAGAACGGGATGACCGAGCTGGAAGCCCCGCACCTGGGCGAATTGGCCACCAGCATCCGTACCTACCCAGAACTGGCTGACCTGCTGGCCCGCGCCGTGATCGAAAACCCACCGGCGGTGATCCGCGATGGCGGCGTCATCGCCCGCGGCTACGACGCCGAGCTGGACGAGCTGCAGATGCTCAGCGAAAACGCCGGCCAGTACCTGATGGACCTGGAGACGCGCGAAAAAGCACGTACCGGCCTACCGAACCTGAAGGTCGGCTACAACCGCATCCACGGCTACTACATCGAACTGCCGCGCGTGCAGGCTGAACAGGCCCCAGCCGATTACATTCGCCGCCAGACCCTCAAAGGCGCCGAGCGCTTCATCACGCCCGAGCTGAAAGCCTTCGAAGACAAGGCACTGTCGGCCCAGAGCCGGGCCCTCGCCCGCGAGAAGCAGCTGTACGAGGAGCTGCTGGAGCTGTTGATCGGGCAGTTGGCGCCCTTGCAGGACACCGCTGCCGCCCTGGCCGAACTGGACGTGCTGTCCAACCTCGCCGAGCGTGCGCTGAACCTCGACTTGAACCGCCCACGCTTTGTCGAAGAGTCCGGCATTCTCATCGAGCAGGGCCGCCATCCGGTGGTCGAGCAGGTGCTGGATACGCCCTTCGTCGCCAACGATCTGAACCTCGACGAAGACACTCGCATGCTGGTCATTACCGGCCCGAACATGGGCGGTAAATCGACCTATATGCGACAAACCGCTCTGATCGTGCTGCTTGCGCACATCGGCAGTTTCGTCCCGGCCGCGCGTTGCGAGCTGTCTCTGGTGGACCGCATCTTCACCCGCATCGGCTCCTCCGACGACCTCGCTGGCGGCCGCTCCACCTTCATGGTGGAAATGAGTGAAACCGCGAACATCCTGCACAACGCCAGCGACCGTAGCCTGGTGCTGATGGACGAAGTGGGACGCGGCACCAGTACCTTTGACGGCCTGTCGCTGGCCTGGTCCGCCGCCGAGCATCTGGCCAAACTGCGCGCCTTCACACTGTTCGCCACTCACTATTTCGAGCTGACCGTGCTGCCCGAGAGCGAGCCAGCGGTAGCCAACGTGCACCTGAACGCGACCGAGCACAATGAACGCATCGTCTTCCTGCACCACGTGCTGCCCGGCCCGGCCAGCCAGAGTTATGGCTTGGCGGTCGCACAATTGGCAGGCGTACCGGGTGCGGTAATTCAGCGCGCCCGCGAACATCTGTCGCGCCTGGAAACCACCAGTCTGCCCCATGAAACACCGCGCTCGTCTGACCCGAAAAGCCCGGCGCCACTGCAAAGCGACCTGTTCGCCAGCCTGCCGCACCCGATCATCGAAGAGCTGATGCGGGTCAGCCCCGATGACCTGACGCCGCGTCAAGCTCTCGAATTGTTATATGCATGGAAGATGCGGGTCTGACGGAGCGCTGGACAAGCTGCTAGAATCGCGCGCGCTTAGCCGCCCGCCTGAGGAGAAAATTAGAAATGACCTTCGTCGTCACCGACAACTGCATCAAGTGCAAATACACCGACTGCGTGGAAGTATGCCCGGTGGACTGCTTCTACGAAGGCCCGAACTTCCTGGTCATCCACCCGGATGAGTGCATTGACTGCGCCCTGTGCGAACCGGAGTGCCCGGCACAGGCAATCTTCTCCGAGGACGAAGTCCCGGATGGCATGCAGGAGTTCATCGAGCTGAACAAGGATCTGGCCGATGTATGGCCGAACATCACCGAGAAGAAGGATTCTCTGCCGGACGCTGAAGAATGGGACGGCAAACCGAACAAGATGCAGTACCTGGAGCGCTGATCCGCGCCACCGGCAAAAAGAAAAGGCCCGCTTAGTGCGGGCCTTTCTGCATCTGGAACATCACTTTTTCGCGGGCAAAAAAAGGGGCGGGATAACCCGCCCACTCTTTCTTCCCTTCTTCATCATCCTGATGAACCGCATCCTGCGGTGGGTCCTGGCCGACATCCTTACCGGTCTGCGTCTTTCCGTGTACGCAGGAGTGATATTACCCGCCTGCCGGAGTGCGGCAACTGGGTCAGTTCCGCACACCCGGGCCAGCCATATGACGAATCTAAAAAAAACCATTTAAAAACAATAAGATAAAAATAATCGACGTGGAGGCTCTCGGCAACTCAAGCTTTACACTCACACATCTTGTAAGCGAATACTTACATCACCGCGCATAAAAAAGCCCGGAATCATCCGGGCTCTTTTGGGGTCAGCGCCCACCGTTACTGGAACAGTGCGTCACTCGACAGGCCGTTCTTCTCGAGAATCTCCCGCAGACGCTTGAGCGCTTCGACCTGAATCTGCCGAACCCGCTCGCGGGTCAGGCCGATTTCCTGGCCGACTTCCTCCAGGGTACTGCTTTCGTGGCCGCGCAGGCCGAAGCGGCGAATTACCACCTCACGCTGCTTATCGGTCAATTCGGACAACCACTGGTCGATGCTCTCGCTGAGGTCATCATCCTGCAGCAGTTCGCAGGGATCGGTAGGACGATCGTCGGTCAGGGTATCGAGCAGCGTCTTGTCCGAGTCCGGACCGAGGGAGACATCCACCGAAGTGACCCGCTCGTTCAGACCGAGCATCCGCTTGACCTCTTCCACCGGCTTCTCAAGCAGGTTGGCGATTTCCTCAGGCGACGGCTCGTGGTCCAGCTTGTGGGTTAGCTCACGAGCTGCCCGCAAATAGACGTTGAGTTCCTTCACCACATGAATCGGCAAGCGAATGGTGCGGGTCTGGTTCATGATGGCCCGTTCGATGGTCTGACGAATCCACCAGGTTGCATAGGTGGAGAAGCGGAAGCCACGCTCAGGATCGAATTTCTCGACAGCGCGGATCAGCCCGAGGTTGCCCTCTTCGATCAGGTCGAGCAGGGAGAGGCCGCGATTGACGTAACGTCGCGCGATCTTCACCACTAGACGCAGGTTGCTTTCGATCATTCGCCGCCGGCCGGCCGGGTCACCCTTCTGCGCAAGGCGCGCAAAATGGACTTCCTCTTCCGGAGTCAGGAGTGGCGAGAAACCGATTTCATTGAGGTACAGCTGGGTCGCGTCGAGTGCGCGGCTGTAGTCGATGTGCTTGTGTTGCTTGAGAGAGGAAAGTGAGGTGGCTTTAGGAGTGACTCGAAGCGATACCTGCTCTTCGGCAAATGACTCTTCGAGGATGATGCCAGGCTCCAGCAGGAGCACTTCATCATCGACGTCAAACTCCGGCCCTTCTTTTTTAAGTGCCATGTCGTTATCCCTTGCTGAGTTCGACAACAAGCCCAGGTGCGTCCTTATCCTTAGGACACCTAGGCCCGCTCACCCACGCAGGGGAACAGCCAGCATCAACGACTTGGCAGGTATTGCAGCGGATCTACAGGTTTACCCTGGCGGCGAATCTCGAAGTGCAGCTTCACCCGGTCGGTCCCTGTGGAGCCCATCTCGGCAATGTTCTGCCCGACTTTGACCTGTTGCCCTTCCCGCACCAGCAACCTGCGGTTGTGACCGTAGGCGCTTACGTAGGTATCGCTGTGCTTGATGATCACGAGTTCGCCGTAGCCCCGCAAACCACTACCGGCGTACACCACCGTGCCATTAGACGCAGCCAGGACAGGCTGGCCCAATTGCCCGGCTATATCAATCCCTTTATTCAAACTGCCGTTTGATGCAAACCGACCAATGAGCGTGCCATTGGTTGGCCATATCCACCCCCCGGGAGCGCCCCCTGCAACCGCCGGAGTTCCGCCACTCGCGGGCGGCTGAGTCGGAGTCGTGGCGGCAGGAGCGGTCGGTTTACTGGCGGTTGCGGGAGGAGTAGTCGGTTTGTTGACGACGACTGGTGCGACAGGCGTCGTATTTTTTGCGACAGACGGTGCTTTCGACGAGCCACCATCGAAGCGGATGGCCTGGCCGGGGCGAATCGTGTACGGCGCGGAGATATTGTTGCGCGCGGCCAGGGCTTTCCAGTCCCAGCCGTAGCGGAAGGCGATGGAGTACAGCGTGTCACCGGGACGCACCACATACTGGCCGCTGGTGACGGCAGGCTTTTGCTGGGCGTTGCGGTCCACCACGGTCGTGGTGCTGCGCGAAGTCGAAGAACAGGCCGCCAGCAGAGAGCAGACGGCAATGGCCACCACGGCGTGGCCCAGGCCCTTGATCCAGTTCCGTTGACACAGGGTCGCTGTCAAGCTCACCCATCCCCCTTATCCATGAATTGACGTCCAGCCTCACTGGCCGGCAGTTACCGCAATCTTGACCGGCCTGCTCTCAGCCTAGCGGACCATTGAGCAACGGGACGAAGCGCACGGAGTCCAGCACCTGGCGCTGGTAACCGTCGTCGGTGCGGACGATCAGCATCAACTGCTGCACTTCGCCGCCGCCAACCGGAATCACCAGACGCCCCCCAGGCGCCAGTTGATCCAACAGCGCCTGCGGGACCTCGGCCGCGGCCGCGGTGACGATGATGCCGTTGTAAGGCGCAAGGGCAGGCCAACCTTCCCAGCCATCGCCCCAACGAAAGACAACATTTCTCAGGTTTAGCTCCGCAAGTCGCTCCTTGGCGCGATCCTGCAGGGCCTGGATGCGCTCGACGGAGAACACCCGCTCCACCAGCTGTGACAGCACGGCGGTCTGGTAGCCGGAACCGGTACCAATCTCCAGCACCTTGTCCAGCGGGCCCGCGGCCAGCAGCAGCTCGGTCATCCGCGCCACCATGAAGGGCTGCGAGATGGTCTGGTTGTGCCCGATGGGCAGCGCGGTGTCTTCGTAGGCGCGGTGCGACAACGCCTCGTCGACGAACAGGTGGCGCGGCGTACGACGGATCACTTCCAGCACGTGGGCGTTGGACAGGCCTTCCTCGTACAGACGCTGAATGAGGCGCTCGCGGGTGCGCTGGGAGGTCATCCCGATTCCGCCACGGCGAGACAATTCATTGGCCATGGTCGAGCCCTCCGAGCCAGTCGCCAAGGACATTGAACGCCTCCCGGTAGGTCCGGTCCATCTGCAACGGCGTGATGGACACATAGCCCTGCATCACTGCGTGGAAGTCGGTGCCCTCGCCGCCATCCTCGGCATCGCCGGCCGCAGCGATCCAGTAGCCTTCCTTGCCGCGCGGGTTGACCACCTTGACCGGCGGCTTGGCGCGGGCGCGATGGCCCAGGCGGGTCAGCTGGATACCCTTGATGCGCTCCAGCGGCAGGTTGGGAATGTTCACGTTGAGCACGGTGCGCGGCGGCAGGTCGAGCGTCTCGTGGGACTCCACCAGCAGGCGGGCGTAGTGCATCGCCGCCGGCAGGTTGTCGGTCAGGCGCGAGCACAGCGAGAAGGCGAAGGCCGGACGCGCCAGGAAACGCCCTTCCAGCGCCGCTGCCACGGTACCCGAATAGAGTACGTCGTCGCCCAGGTTGGCACCGAGGTTGATGCCCGAGACGACCATCTCCGGCACCTCTTCGAGCAATCCGTTGAGGCCCAGGTGGACGCAGTCGGTCGGAGTGCCGTTGAGGCTGATGAAGCCATTGCCGAGGCGATGGGGATGCAGTGGCCGATCCAGCGTCAGCGAACTGCTCGCTCCGCTACGATCAGCTTCCGGGGCGATCACGACGCAGTCCGCATAAGCGGACAGCGCGTCGTGAAGCGCGGCGATACCGGGTGCAGTGACCCCGTCGTCGTTGGCAATCAATATGCGCATGGGCTTTCCGTCTGCCCTGCCGGCACGAGGTCGATCAGCTCGCGCACTACCACGGTGGCGAAGCAGCCAGCCGGCAGGACGAATTCCAGTTGCAGAATGTCAGGGGCGGGATAATGCCATGTAAGGCCCGGGATGGGGAGGCGCAGAATGCGCCGTTCGTGCGCCATGTCCGCACCGGCAAGCCACTGGCACAGCGCCATCTCGGCCTGCTGGACGTGGCGTTCGATGCCTCCGGGCACGCCAGTCGCCGGTGAGTCGCCGTCTCCCCACATCGGACCGGTGGGGTGCAGATCCAGCACCGCAAGGCGTGGATCGGAGCATTCCGCTTCGCCAGCGGGGAAGAAGCTGCGGCTGTCGGTGAACGCCAACAGATCACCGACTTGCGCCTGGTTCCAGGTGCCTTCCGCCACACGGCGGGCCAGCACCTGGTTGAAGATGAAGCTGCGGGCTGCCGAAAGCATCCGCGAGCGCATATTGCGATGCTCCGGCAGTTTGCCCCGTTCGGCGAAGCCACGGGCATCGAAGACGTTGCCGCCGTCATGGCCGAAACGCTGGGTGCCGAAGTAATTCGGCACGCCGTGGGTGACGATGGATTTCAGACGGGTTTCGAGCTGTTCACGGTCCGCCTGCAACTCGGTCAGGCGTAGTGTGAAACCGTTGGCCGAATGTGCGCCGCGCTGCAATTTGCGGCGATGGCGATTGCGCTCGAGGATGCGCAGGCTGTCGTCCTCGGCGGCAGCCAGGTCCGGATCGGACTTGCCCGGCAGGTGCAGGCTGAACCACTGACGGGTCAGCGCCTGGCGGTCCTTGAGACCGGCATAGCTGATCATCTTCACCGGCACACCAGCGGCGCGGGCCAGGCGACGGGCGGCTTCCTCGGTGTTCAGGCCGCGCTTCTCCACCCACAGCCAGAGATGCTCGCCATCACCGGAGAGCGGGATATCCAGCACCTCGTCGACCTGGAAGTCCTCGGCCACCGCCTTGAGCACGGCACGTCCGCAGGCATCGCCATGGGCGCGCGGGCCCAGCAGTTCCAACTCGGTCATGCGCGACCCAGCAGGGCGACGGCGTGAACCGCGATGCCCTCTTCACGGCCGGTGAAGCCGAGCTTCTCGGTGGTGGTGGCCTTGACGTTGACCTGGTCCAGGTCGACCTTCAGGTCGGCAGCGATGGTCTCGCGCATGCTCTGGATGTGCGGCGCCATCTTCGGTGCCTGGGCGATGATGGTGGTGTCGACGTTCTCTACTTTCCAGCCCTTGGCTTCCACCAGGCTCAGCACGTGACGCAGCAGCGCGCGGCTGTCGGCGCCCTTGAATTGCGGGTCGGTGTCGGGGAAGTGCTTGCCGATATCGCCCAGCGCACAGGCGCCCAGCAGGGCATCGGAGAGCGCGTGCAGCAGCACGTCGCCGTCGGAGTGGGCGACGAGCCCGAACTTGTGGGGAATACGCACGCCGCCGAGGGTGATGAAGTCGCCCTCGCCGAAGCGGTGCACGTCGTAGCCATGTCCGATACGCATGAAAAAACGCCCTGTAGATGTCAGGGCGTCGATTCTACCGGATCACCGCCCTGAGGGTGTCAGCCACAGAGCGCCGCGGCGTGGTGGCGCAGGTGATCTTCGATGAAGCTCGCAATGAAGTAATAGCTGTGGTCATAGCCGGGCTGCAGGCGCAACTCCAGCGGATGACCGACCGCTGCGGCCGCTTCGCGCAGGGCATCGGGCTTGAGCTGCACAACGAGGAAGTCGTCGCGATCGCCCTGGTCCACCAGGATCGGCAAGCGCTCGCCGGCGCTGGCCAGCAGTTCAACGGCGTCCCACTCGCGCCAGGCAGCCGGGTCTTCGCCGAAGAAGCGCCCAAGTGCCTTCTGCCCCCAGGGGCAATCGCTGGGATGAGTGATCGGTGCGAAGGCCGACAGCGACAGGTAGCGCCCCGGATTACGCAGGGCGCAGATCAGCGCGCCATGGCCACCCATGGAATGCCCGCTGATGCCGCGCTTCTGGGAAACCGGGAAGTTCGCCTCGACCAGCGCCGGCAGCTCCTGCACCACATAGTCGTGCATGCGGTAATGGCGCGCCCAGGGTTCCTGGGTCGCGTTGACGTAGAAACCAGCACCGAGGCCGAAGTCCCACGCACCGTCCGGGTCGCCTGGCACTTCCGGCCCGCGCGGACTGGTGTCCGGCGCGACGATGACCAGGCCCAGCTCGGCAGCCATGCGCTGCGCGCCGGCCTTCTGCATGAAGTTCTCGTCGGTGCAGGTCAGGCCAGAGAGCCAGTAGAGCACCGGCAGGCCTGCCTCGGGCTCGGCCTGGGGCGGCAGGTAAACCGCGAAGACCATGTCGCAGCCCAGGGTTGCGGACCGGTGGCGGTAGCGCTGGTGCCAGCCGCCAAAGCTTTTCTGGCTGCTGATGAGTTCGATGGAATCCGTCATGGGACCTCCTGTGAAGCCGGGCGCACGCGGCGCCCGGCAATTCGATCAGTAATGGATGACGGAGCGGATGCTCTTGCCTTCGTGCATCAGGTCGAACGCCTCGTTGATCTTCTCCAGCCCCATGGTGTGGGTGATGAAGGTATCCAGCGGGATTTCGCCCTTCTGTGCCTTTTCCACATAGCTCGGCAACTCGGTACGCCCCTTCACGCCACCGAAGGCAGAACCACGCCAGACGCGGCCGGTAACCAGCTGGAACGGACGGGTGCTGATTTCCTGGCCGGCGCCGGCGACACCGATAATGGTGGATTCGCCCCAGCCCTTGTGGCAGCACTCCAGTGCCGCACGCATCAGCTGGACGTTGCCCACGCACTCGAAGGAATAGTCCACGCCGCCATCGGTCAATTCGACGATCACGTCCTGGATCGGCTTCTGGTGATCCTTCGGATTGACGAAGTCGGTGGCGCCCAGTTCCTTGGCGATGTCGAACTTGGCCGGGTTGATGTCCACCGCGATGATGCGCGAGGCCTTGGCCATCTTCGCACCGATGATCGCAGCCAGGCCGATGCCGCCCAGGCCGAAGATAGCGACGGTGGCGCCCTCTTCTACCTTGGCGGTGTTCAGCACGGCGCCGATGCCAGTGGTCACGCCGCAACCGAGCAGGCAGACCTTCTCCAGCGGCGCCTCCTCGGGAATCTTGGCCAGTGAGATCTCGGGCAGCACGGTGTACTCGGAGAAGGTCGAGCAGCCCATGTAGTGGTAGATCGGCTCGCCCTTGTAGGAGAAGCGGCTGGTGCCATCGGGCATCAGGCCCTTGCCCTGAGTGGCGCGCACGGCCTGACAGAGATTGGTCTTGCCGGATTTGCAGAATTTGCACTCGCGACATTCGGCCGTGTACAGCGGGATCACGTGGTCGCCCACTTTCAGCGAGGTCACGCCCTCACCCACCGCTTCGACGATGCCGCCACCTTCGTGACCCAGGATGCACGGGAACACGCCCTCCGAATCCTGGCCGGACAAGGTATACGCGTCGGTATGGCAGACGCCGGTGGCGACGATGCGCACCAGCACTTCACCCTTCTGCGGCGGCGCCACATCCACTTCGACGATTTCCAACGGCTTGTTGGGGGCGAAGGCGACAGCGGCACGGGACTTGATCATCTGGAAACTCCTGAACGAAGGAAACAGCAACGCCCGCCAAGGGCGGACGGGTTCGGCGCGGCGGCCGGGAAACCGGGACGGGCCTGGGCCACGTCGGGGGCGTTCGGGGCAACGCGCCAAAAGCACGACCCAAAGCCTTGGAAGTGTAGAAAACCCCGTTTCAGGGAATAATCAGGCAATAATCAAAACATTATTGCCATACAGGGATAATCCAGATGCATCGCTGGGAAGGACTGGACGAATTCGTCGCCGTCGCCGAAACCGGCCAATTCACCGCCGCCGCCGAACGCCTGGGCGTTTCGTCATCCCATGTCAGCCGCCAGGTGGCTCGACTGGAGGAGCGCCTGCAGACCCGCCTGCTGTACCGCAATACGCGCAAGGTCACGCTGAGCGAGGCTGGCCAGACCTTCCTGCAGCATTGCCGGCGCCTGCAGGACGCCCGCGAGGAAGCGCTGCGTGCGGTCAGCGACCTGTCCGCCGAGCCAAAGGGCCTGCTGCGCATGACCTGCGCGGTGGCCTACGGGGAACGCTTCGTAGTGCCCCTGGTGAACGAGTTCATGGCGCAGTTCCCGCAATTGCGGGTGGAGATCGAACTGTCCAACCGCCAGCTGGATCTGTTCCACGAGGGCTTCGACCTGGCGATCCGCCTTGGCCGCTTGAGCGATTCACGGCTGGTGGCGACGCGCCTGGCACCGCGCGTGATGTACCTCTGTGCTACGCCGGACTATCTGGCGCGGCACGGCTCACCGCAGAGCGTCGCCGAACTGACACAGCACAACTGCCTGGTGGGCAGCAGCGACCAGTGGAGCTTCCTCGAGGAGGGCCGCGAAACCCAGCACCGGGTGCAGGGCAACTGGCGCTGCAACAGCGGCCAGGCGGTGCTCGACGCAGCGCTGCGTGGTTTCGGGCTGTGCCAGTTGCCGGATTACTACGTGCTGGAGCACCTGCGCAGTGGCCGCCTGGTCTCGCTGCTGGAAGCGCACCAGCCGCCCAATACCGGGGTCTGGGCGCTTTATCCACAGCAACGACACCTGTCGCCCAAAGTGCGGCAACTGGTGGACCACCTGAAAGAAGGCCTTCAGCACCTGCCGCCCTCCCTATTGCCCTGAGGCAAGCGTCTGGAGAGCGCCTTGGCTAGAATGGGCGGTTTTCCCACCCTTCGGACCAAGGACGACGACATGTCTGCCCTTTCTTCCTTCCGCGAGCGCTACCTGCTGCGCTTCTGGTCGCCATTGCCGACCCTGGTCGCCCTGGGCGTCATTTCGGCCTACTACTTCGCCATGACCGGCACCTTCTGGGCGGTCACCGGCGAGTTCACCCGCTGGGGCGGCCACGTGCTGTCCTGGTTCGGCCTGCAGCCCCAGGAATGGAGCTACTTCAAGATAATCGGCCTGCAGGGCACACCGCTTGACCGTATCGATGGCGTGATGATCATCGGCATGTTCCTCGGTGCGCTGGTCTGCGCACTCTGGGCCGGCAACGTCAGCCTGCGCTGGCCGACCAGCAAGCGCCGCCTGCTGCAGGGCCTGGTCGGCGGGGTGATCGCCGGCTTCGGCGCGCGCCTGGCGATGGGTTGCAACCTCGCGGCCTTCTTCACCGGCATCCCGATGTTCTCGGTACACGCCTGGGCCTTCATGTTCTCCACCGTGATCGGTGCCTGGTTCGGCGTGAAGATCAGCCTGCTGCCCTTCCTGCGTATCCCGCTGAAGGTCGGCGGCAAGGCCGCCGCCCTGCCGAGCGCTGAATCCCTGGCGCGTCGCGCCAAGCTGCAGTGGCGCCTGGGCATGGGCGTGCTGGCGATCGCCGCGCTGTTCGCCGCGTGGCGTTTCGAAGTCTCGCTGGTGCTGGGCATGGCCTGCCTGTTCGGCCTGCTGTTCGGCGGCCTGATCGAGCGTGCACAGATCTGCTTCACCAGCGCCGCCCGCGATCTCTGGACAACCGGCCGGACCCAGGCTGCGCTGGGCATCCTGCTGGGCATGGCGGCCGCCTGCGTCGGCACCTTCGCGGCTATCCACAACGGCCTGCCG
The DNA here is from genome assembly GCF_057180225.1 of Pseudomonas sp. BB438. NCBI lineage: Bacteria > Pseudomonadati > Pseudomonadota > Gammaproteobacteria > Pseudomonadales > Pseudomonadaceae > Pseudomonas > Pseudomonas sp. BB438. The sequence continues at coordinate 1,850,997 of NZ_CM170001.1, read as the reverse complement.
CCGAAGATCTTCTGGATGGGCCCGAATGCCGTGATCGGCGGCGTGCTGTTCGGCATCGGCATCGTCCTCGCCGGCGGCTGTGAAACCGGCTGGATGTATCGCTCAATGGAAGGCCAGGTGCACTTCTGGGTAGTCGGTCTCGGCAACGTGATCGGTGGCACCCTGGTCGCGGTGTACTGGGACCAGCTCGGCACCAGCCTCGCCCTGCCCTATCCCAAGCTCAACCTGCTGCAGGAGTTCGGCCCTGGCGGCGGCCTGCTGATCACCTTCGCCGGCCTCGCCCTGTGCATGCTGCTGGTGCAACTCAACGCACAACGATTCACTCGCAAACGGAAACCATCCGATGCCCGACACCAAGACGCCGACGCTGTCGCTTGATCTGCGCGGCGAACATTGCCCGTATAACGCCATCGCCACCCTGGAAACCCTGGAGACGCTCAAGCCAGGCGACCTGCTGGAGGTGATCACCGACTGCTCGCAGTCCGTGCATGGCATCCCGGAAGACACCCAACGCCATGGCTACCACTGCCTGGCGGTTGAACAGCACGGGGCGCTGTTCCGCTTCCTGATCGAAGTGCCGCTGCTGGGGTGACGGTCGCTCAACCTGTAGGAACGCGCCGCGCACGCGATCGCGGGCATGGCCCGTGCCTACCGGGAGCTTTTGCGATCCGCCAGCAAGCGTGGCGGTCACAAGATCATAAGATCAGTGCTTGGCGAAGTTGCGCTGCAAGCGCTGCAGGTCTTCCGGGGTGGTGACCTTGATGTTGTCCACCCGGCCTTCCACCATCCGCGGCGCGTAGCCCGCCCACTCCATGGCAGAGGCCTCGTCGGTGATGGCGGCGTCGGCCACCAGCGCATCGGCGAGTGCGCGATGCAGCGCACCAAGTCGGAACATCTGTGGGGTGTAGGCCTGCCAGACCACACTGCGGTCGATGGTTTCGACCACGCGGCCATCAGCGCCCACGCGCTTCAGGGTATCCCGTGCCGGGACGCCGAGCAGGCCACCCACCGCATCGAACTCCAGCTCGCCGAGCAGGCGGTCCAGATCAGTGCGTGCGAGGTTCGGCCGCGCAGCGTCGTGCACCAACACCCAGTCGTCGCTGCCTGCGCCCAACTCGGTCAGGCGCAGCAGGCCATTGAGCACAGAATCGGCGCGCTCGCGGCCACCGTCGGCACGCTGGATCAATTCGTTGGAAGCGCTGGGCAGGGTTGGCCACCAGGGATCATCAGCAGCCAGGCACACCACCAGGCCCTTGAGCCGGGGGTGACCGAGGAAACAGTCGAGGGTGCGTTCGAGAATGCTGCGGCCAGCGAGGTCGAGGTATTGCTTGGGGCGGTCGGCGCGCATCCGCGAACCGATGCCGGCGGCCGGGATCACGGCCCAGAAGGCGGGAGTGGTCATTGCGCGAGCTGGTAGAGGGTTTCCTTGTCCTTGACCATGCCGAGTTCGTGCCGGGCACGCTCCTCGACGGTCTCGGTGCCTTTCTTGAGCTCGGCGACTTCCGCCTCGAGGATGCGGTTACGTTCGAGCAGGCGCTCGTTCTCGCCTTCCTGGTCAGCGATCTGCTTCTGCAGCTCGCGCACCTGCGCCAGGCTGCCATCGCCTACCCACAGGCGATACTGCAGGCCAGCCAGGGCCAGTATCAGTATGACGAACAGCCAGTAAGGGCTACGTAACCTCAAACCATCAGCTCCCTATACGCAAAGGGGTGGCTCCTGCCACCCCTTCACCGTACCAGACTCGGATCAGCCGCGGAATTCCGCGCGACCACGGTACGGCGCCTTGGCGCCCAGCTGCTCTTCGATGCGCAGCAGCTGGTTGTACTTGGAAACGCGGTCGGAGCGGCAGAGGGAGCCGGTCTTGATCTGACCAGCGGCAGTGCCGACTGCCAGGTCAGCGATGGTGCTGTCCTCGGTTTCACCCGAGCGGTGCGAAATCACCGCGGTGAAGCCGGCGGCCTTGGCCATCTGGATGGCCTCCAGGGTCTCGGTCAGCGAGCCGATCTGGTTGAACTTGATCAGGATCGAGTTACCGATCTTCTCGTCGATACCGCGCTTGAGGATCTTGGTGTTGGTTACGAACAGGTCATCACCGACCAATTGTACCTTCTCGCCGATCTTGTCGGTCAGGACCTTCCAGCCAGCCCAGTCGGACTCGTCCATGCCGTCTTCGATGGAGATAATCGGGTAGCGCTGGGTCAGGCCAGCCAGGTAGTCGGCGAAACCTTCGGCGCTGAAGACCTTGCCTTCGCCTTCCAGGTCGTACTGGCCGCCCTTGAAGAACTCGGAAGAGGCGCAGTCCAGAGCCAGGGTCACGTCGTCGCCCAGCTTGTAGCCGGCGTTGGCAACGGCTTCGGCGATGGCCGCCAGGGCATCTTCGTTGGAAGCCAGGTTCGGCGCGAAGCCACCTTCGTCACCCACCGCGGTGTTCAGGCCACGAGCCTTCAGCACAGCCTTGAGGTGGTGGAAGATCTCGGCGCCCATGCGCAGCGCGTCGGCGAAATTCTTGGCGCCAACCGGCTGAACCATGAACTCCTGGATGTCGACGTTGTTATCGGCGTGCTCGCCGCCGTTGATGATGTTCATCATCGGAACCGGCATGGAATACTGGCCCGGGGTGCCGTTGAGGTCGGCGATGTGCGCGTACAGCGGCACGCCCTTGGCCTGAGCGGCGGCCTTGGCGGCAGCCAGGGAGACAGCCAGGATGGCGTTGGCGCCCAGCTTGCCTTTGTTCTCGGTGCCGTCGAGGTCGATCATCGCGTGATCCAGACCTTTCTGATCAGCCGCGTCCTTGCCCAGCAGCAGGTCGCGGATCGGGCCGTTGATGTTGGCCACAGCCTTCAGCACGCCCTTGCCCAGGTAACGGCTCTTGTCGCCATCGCGCAGTTCGAGAGCCTCGCGGGAACCGGTGGATGCACCGGACGGGGCGCAAGCGCTGCCGACGATGCCGTTGTCCAGGATCACGTCCGCTTCAACGGTCGGGTTGCCGCGGGAGTCCAGGACCTCACGGCCCTTGATGTCGACGATCTTTGCCATTCTTGATAACACTCCGAAGATAGAGATAAACGGGGCGGCTGGTGAGACATCAGAACCTGCTCGATGCCCCGCCGCGCCTGGCGCAACGGGAACATCGAGCGGACTCTCAGGCAGTCTCGATAGTGGGGAAACTCTTGACCAGGTCATCCAGCTGCTTGAGCTGGGACAGGAACGGCTCGAGCTTGTTCAGGCGCAGGGCGCACGGACCGTCGCATTTGGCGTTCTCGGGGTCCGGATGGGCCTCAAGGAACAGGCCCGCCAGGCCCTGGCTCATGCCGGCCTTCGCCAGGTCGGTGACCTGGGCGCGGCGACCACCGGCAGAATCGGAGCGACCGCCCGGCATCTGCAGGGCGTGAGTCACGTCGAAGAACACCGGGTACTCGAACTGCTTCATGATGCCGAAGCCGAGCATGTCCACCACCAGGTTGTTGTACCCGAAGGAAGAGCCACGCTCGCAGAGGATCAGTTGGTCGTTACCCGCTTCCTCGCACTTGCGCAGGATGTGTTTCATCTCCTGCGGCGCGAGGAACTGGGCCTTCTTGATGTTGATCACCGCGTTGGTCTTGGCCATGGCTACGACCAGGTCGGTCTGCCGGGACAGGAAGGCCGGCAGCTGGATGATGTCGCAGACCTCGGCCACCGGAGCGGCCTGGTAGGGCTCGTGCACATCGGTAATGACCGGCACGTTGAAGGTCTTCTTGATCTCTTCGAAGATCTTCAGGCCTTCTTCCATGCCCGGACCACGGAACGAGGTGATCGAGGAGCGGTTGGCCTTGTCGAAGCTGGCCTTGAACACGTAGGGGATACCGAGCTTCTCGGTGACCTTCACGTACTCTTCGCAGACCTGCATCGCCAGGTCGCGCGACTCCAGCACGTTCATGCCGCCGAACAATACGTACGGCAGGTCATTGCCGATCCGGATATCACCGACGCGGATGATCTTCTGGGTCATGTTCAGGCTTTCCCGGCTTGCTTCAGGGCGGCGTTGACGAAGCCGCTGAACAGCGGGTGGCCATCACGCGGGGTGGAAGTGAATTCCGGGTGGAACTGGCAGGCGACGAACCACGGATGGTCCGGCGCTTCCACGACTTCCACCAGCGCGCCGTCGCCGGAGCGGCCGGAAATCTTCAGGCCAGCGGCTTCCAGTTGCGGACGCAGGTTGTTGTTCACTTCGTAGCGGTGACGGTGACGTTCAACGATCACGTCCTTGCCGTAGCAATCGTGCACCAGGGTACCGACGGACAGCAGGCATTCCTGGGCGCCCAGGCGCATGGTGCCGCCCAGGTCGGAGGCCTCGGTGCGCACTTCGGTGGCGCCGGTGGCGTCCTGCCATTCGGTGATCAGGCCGACAACCGGGTGGCCGCTGGACTTGTCGAACTCGGTGGAGTTGGCATCGGTCCAGCCCAGCACGTTGCGGGCGTACTCGATGACGGCCACCTGCATGCCCAGGCAGATGCCGAGGTACGGAACCTTGTTCTCACGGGCGTACTGGACGGCGGTGATCTTGCCTTCCACGCCGCGCAGGCCGAAGCCGCCCGGAACCAGGATGGCGTCAGCGCCTTCGAGCAGGCTGGTGCCCTGCTGCTCGATGTCCTCGGAGTCGATGTAGCGCAGGTTGACCTTGGTGCGGCTCTGGATGCCGGCATGGGTCATGGCTTCGATCAGCGACTTGTAGGCGTCGAGCAGTTCCATGTACTTGCCGACCATGGCGATGGTGACTTCACGCTCGGGGTTGAGCTTGGCGTCGACCACGCGGTCCCACTCGGACAGGTCAGCCGGGCCGCACTCCAGACCGAAACGCTCGACGACCAGGTCGTCGACGCCCTGGGCATGGAGCACGGACGGAATGCGGTAGATGGTGTCGACGTCTTCCAGCGAAATGACCGCACGCTCTTCCACGTTGGTGAAAAGGGCGATCTTGCGGCGGGAAGACACGTCCACCGGATGATCGGAACGGCAGATCAGGATGTCCGGCTGCAGACCGATGGAGCGCAGTTCCTTGACCGAATGCTGGGTCGGCTTGGTCTTGGTTTCGCCAGCGGTGGCGATGTACGGAACCAGCGTCAGGTGCATCAGCATGGCGCGGCGCGAACCGATCTCCACGCGCAGCTGCCGGATAGCCTCGAGGAAGGGTTGCGACTCGATGTCACCGACGGTGCCGCCCACTTCAACCAGGGCCACGTCGGCATCGCCGGCGCCCTTGATGATGCGACGCTTGATCTCGTCGGTGATGTGCGGGATCACCTGCACGGTGGCGCCCAGATAGTCACCACGGCGCTCCTTGCGCAGCACGTCCATGTAGACGCGGCCAGTGGTGAAGTTGTTGTTCTGGGTCATCGTGGTGCGAACGAAACGCTCGTAGTGGCCCAGATCGAGGTCGGTCTCAGCGCCATCGTGGGTGACGAACACCTCACCGTGCTGGAACGGGCTCATGGTGCCCGGGTCGACGTTGATGTAGGGATCCAGCTTGAGCATCGTGATCTTCAAGCCACGCGCTTCCAGAATGGCAGCCAAGGAAGCCGAGGCGATGCCTTTCCCCAATGAAGAAACAACACCACCCGTGACGAAGATGTAGCGCGTCATGAAAAGCCCTGAATGTCAGCGTTTAGGCGGCTCGGCCGCCGGGGAAGCGAAGGTGTCGGGTCCAGGACCCGGCTCACGACTTCGTCGTGAAAATAGCGAACTCCCACTGATTCGCAGGCGAATCAACAGGAGCGGTACAAGACGGGAGCGTAGTCTACCGGAAAGCCGCTATCAGCTCAAACCCGAGTCATTCGTCGGAGGTGTCCATCGCAGTGTCCAGCCCTGCGCCGCGTCGACCCGCAGGTCCGGCAGCAGCGCCACGCCGAGCAGTTCGTCGGCCCGCCAGAGCAGCGGCAGACGGCCCCGAAGGAAGGCCGGAATAGCCGCTTCGTTGAGCAGGCGCTTGAGGTCGCGCCTGCCGCGCCCGACCAGCGCCATCACCTCTCCACCCTGCCGGTAACGCACCTCCAGCGGCCCGCCCGGCGGCGCACCCTCGAAACGCAACGATCCATTGTCCGGCAATGAAAGCGGCTGTGACGGATCGCGCCAGGCCTGGCATTCCGCGCTGAAGCCGAGCCAGGGATTGGCCAGCCACCAGAGCCGGCCATGGGCTCGACGCAGCTCGCCATCGGCGAGCCGCCAGATCGGTTCGGCGTCTTCGCGAGCGTCGCGCAGGTTCTGCCAGCCGGCCCAGTGAGCACTGTCAGGCAGGCGTGCCAGCGGAGCAAGCCAGTGGCGCAGCGCATTGCGTTGGCGCGCTTCGCTGAGTTCAGCCAGCGCGGCGACGGCCAGCGATGGCAACTGCATGCCGATGTACTCGCTGCGCGCTCCTGCCGAAACCAGGTCGCTCTGTGCCAGTTCACCCAGCAGCCTGTCGGCCTCGGCCAGATGCTCCGCGCAGCGGGCGATGGTTTCGACCGCCGTTGGCCAGCGCTGGACAATGCCCGGCATCATCCGGTTGCGCAGGTAGTTGCGGTCGAAGTCATCGCTGGCGTTGGACGGATCCTCCACCCAGCTCAGCCCATGGCGGCGGGCGTAACGCTCCAACTCCGCACGACCAACCCCCAGTAACGGACGCAATAGCATTCCAGCGCCCAGCGGACGACTGGCGGCGATTCCGGACAAGCCGCGCACGCCTGCACCGCGAAACAGCCGGAACAGCACGGTTTCCGCCTGATCGTCGCGGTGCTGGCCGGTGAGCAGGCAGTCGCCCTCCTCCAACGCCGCAGTGAAAGCCGCATACCGAGCCTCACGCGCCGCGCGCTCGAGGCTGGCCCGGCCATCGACCTGCACAGCCTTCACCAGCAACGGCACGCCGAGCGAGTCGCACAGGCACTGGCAATGCTCCGGCCAGCCGTCAGCGACAGCCTGCAGGCCGTGATGCACATGGATGGCGGAGATCGGGGGCAAGGCCTCGCGGGAAGCGAGTTGCGCCAGGAGATGCAGGAGAACGGTGGAATCCAGGCCGCCGGAGAGGGCAACACGCCACGCCGGCGCAGTGCGCCAGGGTGCGAGCAGGCTCAGCAGTCGGGATTCGAGCTCAGAAGACATGGCGCAGGTCGGCAGGGTCGGGGGACGAGGCAAGGATACCTCGTCACCCGCACTGCGCCGAAGATGTCGATCAGGCGATGCCGTAGCTCATCAGGCGCTCGTAGCGGCGCGCGAGGAGCTCTTCGGTGCTGAGTTGGTTCAGGGTGTCGAGCTGGCCGAGCAAGGACTTGCGGATGGTCTCGGCCATGGCGGCCGGGTCACGGTGGGCGCTGCCCAGTGGCTCGGGAATGACGCTGTCGACGATGCCCAGATCCTTCAGGCGGTTGGCGGTGATACCCATGGCCTCGGCCGCTTCCGGCGCCTTCTCGGCAGTACGCCAGAGAATCGAGGCACAACCTTCAGGCGAGATGACCGCGTAGGTGGAGTACTGCAGCATGTTCAGCTGGTCGCACACACCGATGGCCAGTGCGCCGCCGGAACCCCCTTCGCCGATCACGGTCGCGATGATCGGGGTCTTGAGACGCGCCATGACGCGCAGGTTCCAGGCGATCGCCTCGCTCTGACCACGCTCTTCGGCGTCGATGCCCGGGTAGGCGCCCGGAGTGTCGATGAAGGTCAGGATCGGCATCTTGAAGCGTTCGGCCATTTCCATCAGGCGGCAGGCCTTGCGGTAGCCTTCCGGACGCGGCATGCCGAAGTTACGGCGCACCTTCTCGCGCACTTCACGGCCTTTCTGGTGGCCGATGATCATCACCGGCTGGTCTTCCAGGCGGGCAACGCCACCGACGATGGCGGCGTCATCGGCGAAATGACGGTCACCGTGCAGCTCTTCGAACTCGGTGAAGATGTGCTCGATGTAGTCGAGGGTGTAGGGGCGACGCGGATGGCGAGCAAGCTGGGCGATCTGCCAGCTGGACAGGTTGCCGAAGATGTTCTCGGTCAGCGCCTTGCTCTTCTCCTGCAGACGGGAAATTTCGTCGGTGATGTTCAGGGCGTTGTCGTTACCGACCAACCGCAGCTCTTCGATCTTGGCGTGCAGGTCGGCAATGGGCTGTTCGAAATCGAGAAAATTCGGGTTCATGGGCTATCCGTCGTTCTGTTGGCGGCTGGGCCTGGTCCGTAGGCGCCCTACCTTACGGTATCGGGCGCCGAGGGTCGAGACTGGCGGGCGGGCGGCCGTTGGCCACCGGCTTCACTAGCGGTAGTTCAGGAAGACGTTGTCGCGGCCGAACTGGTCACGCAACGCTTGAATCAGGTTGTCTGCGGGATCGATCCGCCACTGCTCGCCGAACTGCAACAGGGCGCGTGCCTGCTCGCCACTGTAGTCGACGGTGACCGGGCAACTACCGCGGTGACGGGTGCAGAGGTCGGCCAGCCAGCGCAGGCGATCACCCTTGAGCGCGTCGGCGTGGACGCGCACCCGCAGACTTTCCGCCAGCGAGGTGCGGGCTTCTTCCAGGCCCATCACGCGCTTGGCGCGCAGGCGCAGGCCGCCGGAGAAGTCGTCCTGACTGACCTCGCCCTCGATCACCACCAGCGCATCGGTCTGCAGCAGCGCCTGGTTGGCAGCGAAGGCCTCGGCGAACAGCGAGGCTTCGATACGGCCGGAGCGGTCGTCCAGGGTGACGAAGCCCATCTTGTCGCCACGCTTGTTCTTCATCACCCGCAGGTTGACGATCAGGCCGGCAACGGTCTGGGTATCACGCGCAGGCTTCAGCTCGACGATGCGCTGACGGGCAAAACGTCGCACCTCCCCCTCGTACTCGTCGATGGGGTGGCCGGTCAGGTAAAGGCCGAGAGTGTCCTTCTCGCCCTTCAGCCGCTCCTTGAGGTTGAGCTCCTTGACCTTGCGATGGTTGGCGTAGACGTCCGCCTCGGGTTCGGCGAACACCCCGCCGAACAGATCCATGTGGCCGCTGTCATGGCTGCGCGAGGTCTGCTCGGCGGCCTTGACGGCTTCCTCCATGGACGCCAGCAGCACGGCGCGGTTGATGTCGACGTGGGCATGGTAGGCCTTCTGCTCCTCGTGGAAATGCGGGCCGAGGCGGTCCAACGCACCGGCGCGGATCAGCGCTTCCAGGGTGCGCTTGTTGACGCGCTTGAGGTCGATGCGATCGCAGAAGTCGAACAGTGTCTTGAATGGCCCGCCCTCGTTGCGGCACTCGGTGATGGCCTCCACCGGACCTTCGCCGACGCCCTTGATCGCGCCCAGGCCGTAGACGATCTGGCCGTCGTCATCCACGGTGAAGCGGAACTCGGAGTTATTCACGTCCGGCGCCAGGATGCGCAGCTTCATGTGGCGGCACTCTTCGATGAGCGTCACCACCTTGTCGGTGTTCTGCATATCCGCGGTGAGAACCGCGGCCATGAACGGCGCTTTCCAGTGGGTCTTCAGCCAGGCAGTCTGGTACGACACCAGGCCGTAGGCGGCCGAGTGCGACTTGTTGAAGCCGTAGCCGGCGAACTTCTCCACCAGGTCGAAGATGTTACCCGCCAGGTTGGCATCGATGCCGTTGTTGGCACAGCCCTCGATGAAACCGCCACGCTGCTTGGCCATTTCCTCGGGCTTCTTCTTACCCATCGCGCGGCGCAGCATGTCCGCGCCACCGAGGCTGTAGCCCGCCATCACCTGAGCGATCTGCATCACCTGCTCCTGGTACAGGATGATGCCGTAGGTGGGCTTGAGAACGGGCTCCAGGCCGGCGTACTGGTAATCCGGGTGCGGGTAGGAGATTTCTTCCCGACCGTGCTTACGGTTGATGAAGTCGTCCACCATGCCCGACTGCAGCGGACCGGGACGGAACAGCGCCACCAGCGCGATGAGGTCTTCCAGGCAGTCCGGCTTGAGCTTCTTGATCAGCTCCTTCATGCCGCGCGATTCAAGCTGGAAGACTGCGGTGGTTTCCGCCTTCTGCAGCAGGTCGTAGGTCTTCTTGTCGTCCAGCGGGATGCGGTCGATGTCGACGAGGTCAGTCTCGCCGTTCTTCTGCTGGATGCGATGGATGATCTCCATCGCCCACTTGATGATGGTCAGGGTGCGCAGGCCGAGGAAGTCGAACTTCACCAGGCCGGCAGCCTCCACGTCGTCCTTGTCGAACTGGGTCACCAGGCCGGCGCCCTCTTCGTCACAGGCGATGGGCGCGAAGTCGGTCAGCTTGGTCGGCGCAATCACCACGCCACCGGCGTGCTTGCCGGTACCACGGGTGACACCTTCCAACTTGAGCGCCATGTCCCAGATTTCCTGGGCTTCCTCGTCGGTCTTGAGGAAGTCGCGGAGCATCTCTTCCTGCTCGAAGGCCTTCTCCAGGGTCATGCCCACTTCGAAGGGGATCATCTTCGACAGTTTGTCGGCCAGGCCGTAGGACTTGCCCTGCACCCGTGCCACGTCACGCACCACCGCCTTCGCAGCCATGGAGCCGAAGGTGATGATCTGGCTTACCGCGTTGCGGCCGTAGGCACCGGCCACGTAGTCGATTACCCGGTCGCGGCCTTCCATGCAGAAGTCGACGTCGAAGTCGGGCATGGAAATACGTTCGGGGTTCAGGAAGCGCTCGAACAGCAGGTCATAGGCCAACGGATCAAGGTCAGTGATCTTCAGCACGTAGGCGACCAGCGAGCCGGCACCCGAGCCCCGGCCGGGGCCCACTGGCACGCCGTTGTTCTTGGCCCACTTGATGAAGTCCATCACGATCAGGAAGTAGCCGGGGAAGCCCATCTGGATGATGGTCCCCAGTTCGAACTCCAGGCGGTCGACGTAGACCTGCCGTTTCTCTTCGTAGTTCGGCGTGGTGTCCTTCGGCCAGAGCACCGCCAGACGCTCTTCCAGGCCCTCGTAGGAGACGTGGCGCAGGTACTGGTTGATGTCCATGTCGTCATAAGGGATCGGGAAGTTGGGCAGGAAGTACTTGCCCAACTGCACCTCGATGTTGCAACGCTTGGCGATTTCGACGGAGTTTTCCAGAGCCTCCGGGATATCACTGAACAACTCGGCCATTTCTTCCGGGCTCTTCAGGTATTGCTGGTCGGAATAGTTGCGCGAGCGGCGCGGGTCATCCAGAGCGCGGCCTTCGCCAATGCACACGCGGGTCTCGTGGGCTTCGAAGTCAGCTTCCTTGATGAAACGCACATCGTTGGTCGCCACCAGCGGCGCACCACTGCGCACAGACAGGGCCACCGCAGCATGTACGTGCTCTTCGTCGTTGACCCGGTTGGTGCGTTGGATGTCGAGGTAGAAGCGGTCAGGGAAGACCTCCAGCCACTCAGCCAGCAGCGAATCCGCCAAGGCATCATCGCCCTCCAGCAGGGCCATGCCGATCTCGCCTTCCTTGGAGCCCGAAAGTGCGATCAGGCCTTCGGCGGCTTCCTTGACCCACTCGCGCTCGATGATGATCTCGCCATTGCGCTGGCCTTCCTGCCAGCCGCGGGAGATCAGCTCGGTCAGATTACGGTAACCCTTCGCGTTCATCGCCAGCAGGGTCAGGCGGGTCAGCGGGCCGTCCTCGTCGCGGTTGGCCAGCCAGATGTCGGCACCGCAGATCGGCTTGATGCCGCCCCCCATGGCCGTCTTGTAGAACTTCACCAGCGAGCACATGTTGCTCAGGTCGGTCACCGCCACCGCCGGCATACCTGCCCCGCCGACCGCCTTGATCAGCGGCTTGACCCGCACCAGGCCGTCGACCAGGGAAAATTCGGTGTGCAGACGCAGGTGAACGAAGGTGGCGGTCATGGTGGTCCTTGGCAAACGCGAAAAACGGCAAGCCCCGGATTGTACCGAGGCTGTCCGCAAAGCTACAGGGATCAATGGGCCAGCCGTCGCGCCGGGTGACTGACGTCACCGGCGAACCACTAGCCGCGAGGCATTCCAGAGTAATAACAGGGTGTTACAGGATACTGGCAGGGTTTTCCAGCAGGGCGCGCACCGGGCCGAAGGAGCGGCGGTGGATCGGCGTCGGCCCGAGACGCCTGAGGGCTTCGAGGTGCACCGGGGTCGGATAGCCCTTGTGCCCGGCGATGCCGTAGCCAGGGTAAAGCGCTTCCATTTCCTGCATCTCGCGGTCACGACTGACCTTGGCCAGGATCGAGGCGGCCGCGATGGCGGGAACCTTGGCATCACCCTGCACCACCGGCGCAGACGGGACCTTCAGCTTCGGACAGCGATTGCCATCGATCAGCGCGAGCTTCGGCGTGACGCTGAGACCTTCCACCGCGCGCTGCATCGCCAGCATGGTGGCGTGGAGGATGTTGAGCTGGTCGATCTCGTGCACGTCGGCGCGGGCGATGCACCAGGCCAGGGCCTTCTCTCGGATCTCGTCGAAGAGCTTTTCACGCTTGGCTTCGGTGAGCTTCTTGGAGTCATTCAGCCCGTTGATCGGGCGCGCCGGATCGAGAATCACCGCGGCAGTGACCACCGGCCCGCACAGCGGACCCCGGCCGACCTCGTCGACACCGGCAACCAGTTCTTCCACCAGGGTGAAGTCCAGGCCCATCTGCATCAGCGTTTCTCCACCAGGGCGAGCACCGCTTCGGCGGCCTGCACGGACGCATCCTGGCGCAGGGCGCGGTGGATGGCGTCGAAGGATTTGGTTTGCACGCTGCCGTCGTCGAGCAGAGGCAGCAAGGTCATTGCCAGCGCATCGGGCGTTGCCGCGTCCTGAATCAATTCGGGTACCAGCAGACGACCGGCCAGCAGGTTCGGCAGAGAGATGTACGGGCTCTTCACCAGGCGCTTGAGAATGCGATAGGTCATGGGGGCCACCTTGTAGGCGACGACCATCGGGCGCTTGTACAGCAGCGCTTCCAGCGTGGCGGTACCGGAGGCGATCAACACGGCATCGCACGCTGCGAGCGCCTCGTGGGAGGCACCGTCGAGCAACTGCACCGGTAGATCACGGCCGGCGAGCATCTCTTCGATCTGCACACGGCGCTCCGGGCTTGCGCAGGGCAGCACGAAACGCAGGCCGGGGCGATCCTGCAGCAGACGCTGGGCGGTATCGAGGAACAGCGCGCCAAGCTTGCCGACCTCTCCGCCCCGACTCCCGGGCAGGAGCGCGACGACACTAGCTCCCTGCGGCAGACCGAGACGTTCGCGCGCACCGGCACGATCAGCTTCCAGCGAAATGGTGTTGGCCAGCGGATGGCCGACGAAGCGCACCGGCACCGCATGCTCTTCGTAGAAGCGCGCCTCGAAGGGGAATAGCGCGAGCATCAGGTCGCAGGCTTCCTTGATCTTCAGTACCCGCTTCTGCCGCCAGGCCCAGACCGACGGGCTGACGTAGTGCACCGTACGGATACCCGCACGGCGCAGCTTCAATTCGATATTCAGGTTGAAGTCAGGCGCATCGATGCCGATGAACACGTCCGGCTTGGCCGCGATCAGCATCTGCACCAGGTCCTTGCGCCGGCGCAACAGCTCGCGCAGGCGGCCGAGCACCTCGACCAGCCCCATGACCGCCAGGCGTTCCATCGGGAAGTGCGATTGCAGCCCTTCAGCCTGCATGCGTGGACCGCCGACACCGATGAACTCGATGTCGGGGTGACGTTGCTTGAGCGCTTGCATGAGGCCGGAGCCGAGGATATCGCCGGACGCCTCGCCCGCGACCAGAGCGACGCGCAGCTTGCGTGCTGTCGGCTGCATGGTCAGCGGGTGATGCCGCGGGTGGAGCTCTGGATGGAGTCGCGGAACACCGCGACTTCCGGGAACTGCTCGGAGGTTTCAGCCAGCTCGGCGAGCGCCTCGTCCACCGTCAGCCCCTGGCGGTAGACCACCTTGTAGGCCCGGCGCAGCGCCTGGATCGACTCGGCGCTGAAACCGCGACGGCGGAGGCCCTCGAAGTTCATGCTGCGGGCCTCAGCGGGGTTGCCGAAGACCGTCACGTAGGCCGGGACGTCCTTGCCGATAGTGGTACCCATGCCGGAGAAGGCGTGGGCGCCGATGCGGCAGAACTGATGCACCAGGGTATAGCCGGAGAGGATCGCCCAATCATCCACATGAACATGTCCCGCCAGCGCGGTGTTGTTCACGAGGATGCAATGGTTGCCGATCACACTGTCATGACCGATGTGGACATAGGCCATGAGCAGGTTGTGATCACCAATGGTGGTTTCCGAACGATCCTGGATAGTGCCGCGATGGATGGTCACACCCTCGCGGATCACGTTGTGGTCGCCGATCACCAGACGAGTCGGCTCGCCCTTGTACTTCAAGTCGGGCGTGTCTTCGCCAACGCTGGAGAACTGGAAAATCCGATTGTGTTTACCGATCTTCGTGGGGCCTTTGACCACCACGTGCGGACCGATCACCGTACCTTCGCCGATCTCCACATCCGGCCCGACCATGGACCAGGGGCCCACTTCTACGTCGTCAGCCAGCTTTGCGCGCGGGTCGATGATGGCGCGAGGATCGATCAAACTCATAGTTTGCGTTCCGCACAGATGATTTCAGCCGAGCATACCGGCTTGCCGTCCACGGTGGCATTGCAGTCGAACTTCCAGATACCGCGTTTGACGCTGATGAACTGGGCGTTCAGCTGCAACTGGTCACCCGGCAGTACCGGCTGGCGGAAACGCAGCTTGTCGGAACCGACGAAGTAGTAGAGGGTGCCATCGGCCGGCTTCACGTCGAGCATCTTGAAACCGAGAATACCGGCCGCCTGGGCCATGGCCTCGATGATCAGCACGCCCGGCATGATCGGGTGCTGCGGGAAGTGGCCATTGAAGAACGGCTCGTTGATGCTGACATTCTTGTAGGCGCGAATGCGCTTGCCTTCGATGTCCAGCTCCACCACCCGATCCACCAGCAGGAAGGGGTAGCGATGAGGCAGGTATTCGCGAATCTCGTTGATGTCCATCATGTTCAGGGGAGCCTGTTCAGAAAAGGGAAACGCCAAAAAATGCGTGGATCACGCATCTGATGGAGCGTCTCCGCTTGGGGTCACGGCGGCCAGGCGCTTTTCCAGCTGCTGCAGACGACGGGCCATGTCATCCAGCTGACGAATGCGCGCGGCACTCTTCTTCCATTCAGCCGCAGGCTGCATGGCAGTACCGGACGAGTAGGAGCCCGGTTCGGTGATCGAACGGGTCACCATGGTCATCCCGGTGACGAAGACGTTGTCACAGATCTCGATGTGGCCGACCAGGCCGACACCGCCGGCAAGCATGCAGTGCTTGCCGATCTTGGCACTGCCGGAAATCCCGCAGCAGCCAGCCATGGCGGTGTGATCACCGATCTGCACGTTGTGGGCGATCATGATCTGGTTGTCCAGCTTCACGCCGTTGCCCACCAGGGTGTCGGACAGTGCACCACGGTCGATGGTGGTATTGGCACCAATCTCGACATCGTCGCCCAGGGTTACGCCGCCAATCTGCGCAATCTTCTGCCAGACACCCTTGTGGTTGGCAAAGCCGAAGCCTTCGCCACCCAGCACGGCGCCGGACTGGATCACCACACGCTTGCCGATGCAGACGTCGTGGTAAAGCGTCACGCGAGGTGCAAGCCAGCCACCTTCGCCAATCACGCTGCGCGCACCAACGAAGCAATGGGCACCGATGGTGACATTCGCACCAATCTGCGCACCCGCCTCGATCACGGCATAGGGTCCGATACTGGCCGTCGCATCGATCTGGGCACCTTCATCGACCACCGCAGTGGGATGAATGCCGACCGGCGCCTTGGGCTTGCGGTCGAACTGGTGGGACAGACCGGCATACGCCAGATAGGGATTGGGGACGATCAGTGCATTGCCGGCATAGCCTTCAGCGTCGGCGGCGGTCAGCAGGACGGCGCTGGCCTGGCTGTCGGCGAGGAACTTGCGATACTGTGGATTGGCCAGGAAGCTCAGTTGGCCGGCGCCTGCATCCTGCAGGGTAGCCAGCCCACTGATTACCTGAGCAGGATCGCCACGCAACTCGGCATCGAGTTGCGCAGCCAGTTCAGCGAGGGTAAAGGACAACTCGGTCATCATCAGCGCAGTTGGTTCATGCGCTCGATGACCTGGCGGGTGATGTCGTACTGCGGCTTGACGTCGACCACGGCACCACGCTCGACCACGAGGTCATAACCACCTTTCTTGATGGTTTCCTCGACGGCCTGGTCCAGCTTCGGCTTGAGCTTCTTCAGCATGTCACGGTCAGCGACGGCCTTGGCTTCGTTCAGCTCCTTGGACTGGAACTGGAAGTCACGGGCTTTCTGCTTGAAGTCACCCTCGGCCTTTTCACGCTCGGCATTGGACATCTTGCTGCCGCCGTTGACCAGCTTGTCCTGCAGGGACTTGGCATCGCTTTCCAGCGCCTTGAGCTTGTTCAGCTGCGGGCCAAACTTCTTCTCGGCGTCAACGGCGTACTGCTTGGCCGCATCCGACTCGAGGAGTGCCATCTGATAGTTGAGCACCGCGATCTTCATGTCGGCGAACGCGGGGCTCGCTGCCAGGGCGGCGGTGATCAGGACGAACTGGGTCAACTTACGCACAATGCACTCCTGCACAAAGCATGGTTGTCTTTACAACGATACGGCCAATTAGAAGGTCTGCCCCAGGGAGAACTGGAAGATCTGGGTTTCGGCGTTGTCCGGCTTCTTGATCGGAGTTGCCAGGCTGAAGCTCAGCGGGCCCAGCGCCGTGATCCAGGTCAGACCGACACCCGCAGACATCGCCATGTCCTGGAACTTGACGCCATCACAACCCTGGGTGGTTGAAATCGGGCAGTCGGTGTCGAACACGTTACCGATGTCATAGAACAGCACCGTCCGCAGTTGGCGCTGGTCCTTCACGAAGGGCAGCGGGAACAGCAGTTCTGCACCGCCGGTGATCATGATGTTACCACCGAAGGCTTGCGGATCCTGATCCGGGTCGGTGTAGCGGCCTTGGTCGTCAGGGCCGTCGCCGTTGTTGCGCGCCTTACTCGGCGTACTGCGCGGGCCGAGAGAGCTGTCCTTGAAGCCACGCACCGAGTTGAAACCACCGGCGTAGTAGTTCTCGTAGAACGGCAGGCGATCAGTGGAGCCATAGCCATCACCGTAGCCGAGCTCGGTGTGGAAGCGCATGGTGTAGTTCTCGGTCAGCGGCG
Organism: Pseudomonas sp. BB438; assembly: GCF_057180225.1. NCBI lineage: Bacteria > Pseudomonadati > Pseudomonadota > Gammaproteobacteria > Pseudomonadales > Pseudomonadaceae > Pseudomonas > Pseudomonas sp. BB438. Next base: position 1,833,888 of record NZ_CM170001.1, on the reverse strand, counting down.
CGAAGATCTGGCCACGATAGTCGATCTTGTAGAAGGACAGGTCGCTGCCCGGAATGGTGGACTCGAGCACCAGGCTCTGCGAGTGACCGCGGTTCGCCAGCACGCCCTTGTTCAGGGTCGATTCGGACCAGCCGATGGACGCCTTGAAGTTGGTGAAGCTGTCGCCTTCCTTCTCGATGAAGTCGAAGATCTCGTCAACGGTGTAGGCGCCGGTATCGAGGTTGTCGCGCTGCACGGTCAGGCCGTAGGTCAGGCGCGAGGTCTCGCTGATCGGGTAGCCGATGCTGACACCAGCACCCAGGCTATTCACCGAGTAGCTGGATACGTCGACGTCGAGCTTGTCGTAGTCGGTCTTGCGGTAGAAGGCGTTGTAGCCAAGGCTCACACCGTCGACGGTCCAGTAGGGGTCGACAAAGCCGAAGTTGTAACGGGTCTGGTAGTCGGATTTGGTCAGGCCGATGCTGACCTTGTTACCGGTACCCAGGAAGTTGTTCTGGCTGATCGAGCCACCGAGAATCAGACCGGCGCTCTGTGCGAAGCCCACACTGGCGGTGATCGAGCCGGAAGGCTGCTCTTCCACGCTGTAGTTGACGTCAACCTGGTCGTCGGTACCCGGGACCGCCGGGGTCTCGACGTTGACTTCCTTGAAGTAGCCCAGGCGCTCCAGACGCTGCTTGGACTGGTCGATCAGGTACGTCGAGGCCCAGCCACCTTCCATCTGCCGCATTTCGCGACGGAGTACCTGGTCCTCGGTCTTGGTGTTGCCACGGAAGTTGATGCGATTGACGTAGGCGCGCTTGCCCGGATCGACCACATAGGTGATCGACACGGTCTTGTTCTCGTCGTTCGGCTCGGGAACGCCGTTGACGTTGGCGAAGGTATAACCTTCGTTACCCAGGCGGCGGGTGATCAGGTCGGAGGTGGTGGTCATCACCTTGCGGGAAAACACCTGCCCTTTCTTCACCAGCAGCAGCTTCTTCACTTCCTCTTCCGGCACCTTCAGGTCGCCGGAGAGCTTCACGTCGCTGACGGTGTACTTCTCGCCTTCGTTGACGTTGACGGTGATATAGACGTGTTTCTTGTCCGGGGTGATGGATACCTGGGTGGAGGCGATATCCATGTGGATGTAGCCGCGGTCCAGGTAGTAGGAACGCAGACGTTCCAGGTCACCGGAGAGCTTCTCGCGGGAGTACTTGTCGTCGTTCTTGAAGAAGGACAGCCAGTTGGTGGTCTTCAGTTCGAACAGGTCGGTCAGGTCTTCCTCGGAGAAGACAGTGTTGCCCACCACGTTGACATGGGCGATGGCCGCCACGGTGCCTTCGTTGATGTTGATCTTCAGCGCGACGCGGTTGCGCGGCTGCGGCACCACTTCGGTCTCGATCTCGGCGGAGTAGCGGCCCTGGGCCACGTACTGGCGCTGCAGTTCGTTGCGCACGCCTTCGAGGGTCGCGCGCTGGAAGATTTCGCCTTCGGACAGGCCGGATTGCTTCAGCCCCTTCATCAGGTCTTCGGTGGTGATGGCCTTGTTGCCCTCGATCTCGATGCTGGAGATGGATGGACGCTCGACCACATTGACGATCAGCACATTGCCATCACGGCTGAGCTGAATGTCCTGGAAGAAGCCGGTCTTGAACAGCGAGCGGGTCGCTTCGACCAGACGGCGATCGTCGATCTGCTCACCGACGTTCAGCGGCAGCGCCGCGAACACGCTGCCGGCGGACACACGCTGCAGACCGTTGACCCGGATATCGGAAACAGTGAAGGACTCGGCGTGAACCTGGGCGATCATCAGCGCGGAAAGGGCCGCGGGAAGCAGAAAGCGTTTCATGGAGTCCTTTTATTCCAACTGACAAATAGAGAATCTGCCGCAAATGGCGGCAGATCCGAAATCCAATGGGCGGTTACAGCCGACTCAGATCGTTGACCAGGGCCAACAACATGACCCCGACTACCAGGCTGATGCCAATCTGCATCCCCCAAGCCTGGACCCGCTCCGACAGTGGGCGACCTCGCACCCACTCGACCATGTAGAACAGCAGATGCCCGCCATCGAGGACAGGAATCGGCAACAGGTTGAGAACCCCCAAACTGATACTCAGGTAGGCGAGGAAATGCAGAAAATCCCCTACGCCGGACTGGGCTGAAGCGCCCGCCACTTTAGCAATGGTTATCGGCCCGCTCAAGTTTTTTACCGAGAGCTGCCCGAGCACCATTTTCTTTAGAGAATCCAGAGTTAGGAGGCTCATGGACCAGGTTCGGGAGAGCGCCTGCCCCACCGCCGCGACCGGTCCGTAGCTCACTTCCCGGAGCATTTCCGGCGGCCACTGGCCACCCGCCACGCCAGCCCCCAGGTAGCCGGCTCTGGCCTTGCCCTCCCCTTTTGCCGCCAGGGTCAGGACGAGATCTTCATGCTGGCCGACGCGCTCGACGCCCAGAGTGACCTTGGCCTCCGGCCTGGCGCGGACGCGTTCGACCACCTGCTGCCAATCCGTGACCGCTTGCCCCTCAAGAGTGACGATCCGGTCACCAATCTGCAGGCCGGCTGCCTTGGCAGGGCCTTTGTCATCCAGTTCGGCGATGACCGGTGCGACAGCCGGTCGCCAGGGCTGCAGGCCCAGACCACCGATGGGGTCGGGGTTGTCTTCGTTCTTCAGCCAGGCGCTGATTCGCACCTGATGCACAGCGGGAACACTGGAACCCTGCTCCAGCACGGAAACACTGAGCTCACCGGTCTCGCCGAGACGACGCACCAGTTGCAGGTTGACACCACTCCAGCCATCGACCGCCTCGCCATCGACCGCCACCACTTCCTGGCCCGCCATCAGGCCAGCGTGCGCAGCCGGGCTGTCAGCCACCACGGAACCGATGATCGGCTTGACCTGCTGGCTGCCCAGCATCGCCAGCACCCAGAAGAACAGGATGGCCAGGAAGAAGTTGGCAATCGGCCCGGCGGCGACAATGGCAATACGCTGGAAAACCGTCTTGCGATTGAAGGCGCGATCGAGCAGTTCAGCAGGGACATCACCCTCGCGCTCGTCCAGCATCTTCACGTAACCGCCCAGGGGAATGGCGGCGACAACGAATTCGGTACCATGACGATCATGCCAGCGCACCAGCGGCGTGCCGAAGCCCACGGAGAAACGCAGTACCTTGACCCCGCAGCGGCGGGCGACCCAGAAGTGTCCGAACTCGTGGAAGGTGACCAGTACGCCCAGGGCGACAATCAGTCCCACCACCATATAAAGGGCGCTCATCGCTACCTCCTCGGGCTCAACACCCGTGTTCCTGCAACCACGCCTGCGCGGCGCTGCGTGCGCACTGGTCGGCGGCCAGCACCGCATCGAGCGATTCGACCGGCGCGGACGTCTCACGGTTCAGCACGTCGTCGATAATAACCGGGATATCGGTAAAGCGGATGCGTCGCTCGAGGAACGCCGCGACAGCCACCTCGTTCGCTGCATTGAGCATCGCGGGCGCACTGCCACCGGCCTCCGCGGCCTGACGCGCCAGGCGCAGGCAAGGGAAACGCTGCTCGTCGGGCGCACTGAAGTCCAGACGGGCGATGGAGAACAGATCCAGCGGCGAAACACCGGAATCAATGCGCTGCGGCCATGCCAGGGCATGGGCGATCGGGGTGCGCATGTCCGGATTGCCGAGCTGGGCCAGCACCGAACCATCGATATAGTCCACCAGGGAGTGGATCACGCTCTGCGGATGAATCACCACCTCGACCTTCGAGGGCGGCGCGTCGAACAGCCAGCAGGCCTCGATCAGCTCCAGCCCCTTGTTCATCATGCTGGCCGAATCGACGGATATCTTCCGCCCCATCGACCAGTTGGGGTGCGCGCAGGCCTGCTCAGGGGATACCTGTGCCAATTGCTCCAGTGGCGTCTCGCGAAACGGGCCGCCCGAAGCCGTCAGCAGGATACGGCGAACGCCCACTTCACCGAGCCCGCGGGCGTAATCCGCCGGCATGCACTGGAAGATCGCGTTGTGCTCGCTATCGATGGGTAACAGGACTGCGCCGCTGGCGCGCACGGCATCCATGAACAGGGCGCCGGACATGACCAGCGCCTCCTTGTTGGCCAGCAGCACCCGCTTGCCTGCCTCGACAGCAGCCAGGGTGGGCTTCAGGCCGGCAGCGCCGACAATGGCCGCCATCACCGCATCCACCTCGGGATGGGCGGAAACCTCGCAAAGCCCTGCCTCTCCCGCCAGCACGCGAGCCTGCAATCCGGCCGAATTCAGCCGATCCTGCAACGCACGCGCCTGTTCAAGCTCCGGCACCACGACGAAACGCGGCCGGTGGCGCAGACATAGCGTCTCCAACTCGACCAGACGGGAAAAGCCGCTGAGTGCAAAGACTCGATAACGATCAGGGTGACGCCCGATCACGTCGAGGGTGCTGAGACCGATCGATCCGGTCGCCCCCAGCACGGTGATCCACTGCGGATGACTCACGGTGCCCCCCAGCCCACAGCCCAGAGCAACGCGGTGAACACCGGGATTGCCGCTGTCAGGCTGTCGATGCGATCCAGCACACCGCCATGGCCCGGCAGCAGGTTACTGCTGTCCTTGAGCCCGGACTGGCGCTTGAACATGCTTTCAGTCAGGTCACCAATGACCGACAAGGCCACCACGACGGCCGTGCAGGGCAGCGCCAGCAGCAGCTCGCGAACACTCCAGTCACGGTAGATGGAGACAGCGACGGTGATAGCCAGGCACAGCGCCATGCCACCAATGAAACCCTCCCAGCTCTTGCCGGGGCTGACGCGCGGAGCCAGCTTGCGCTTGCCGAAGGCCTTGCCGGAAAAGTAGGCGCCGATATCGGCCGCCCAGACCAGCACCATGACGGCGACGATAAGCCAGTTGGACAGCGGCCATTGCTTGAGCAGCACCAGACCTTGCCAGGCCGGCAGAAGAATCAGCAGACCGATCAGCAGACGGCGCCAGCGGCCGCCCCAGCTCGACGCGCTGTCCGGGTAGGTCAGCACCATGACGGTGGCCAACCCCCACCAGAGCAAGGCCAGCACCAGCACGGCGCCTGCCATCTGCGGCAGCCAGGCCAGCACCAGCATCAGAACCGCCACCACAGCAGCGTAACCGACACGGGCAGGTTGTTCGTTGTAGCCAGCCAGCCGCGCCCATTCCCAGGCCCCCAGGCTGACCACCAGACCGATGAACAGCGAGAACGCTGCACCGTCGAGCAGGAAGAAACCACCCAGCGCGATCGGCAACAGGATCAGCGCCGTGATGATTCGTTGTTTCAACATGACGGGGGTGCCTCGGCCTCGACCTGCTCGCTGGTCTTGCCGAAGCGGCGCTGACGAGAGGCATAGTCCTGCAACGCAGCCTGCATGGCTTCGTGCTTGAAGTCGGGCCAGTAGAGATCGGAGAAATACAGCTCGGCATAGGCCAGCTGCCAGAGAAGGAAGTTACTGATGCGGTGCTCGCCGCCCGTGCGAATGCACAGGTCGGGTAACGGCTGGTCGCCAGTGGACAGACACCCCTGGATCAGCTCCGGGGTAATCTCTTCCGCCGCCAGATGACCGGCCTGCACTTCGCGGGCGAGGCGCTGGGCCGCCTGGGTGATGTCCCACTGGCCGCCATAGTTGGCTGCCACCTGCAGCAGCATGCTGCTGCCATTGGCGGTCAGCGCCTCGGCCTCGCGCATCGCTGCCTGCAATTCAGGGGCGAAGCGACTGCGATCGCCAATGATGCGCAGGCGAATGCCATTGGCGCTGAGCTTGCGAACCTCGCGGCGCAGGGCCATGAGGAACAGCTCCATCAGCGCACCGACCTCTTCGGCCGGACGCTGCCAGTTCTCGCTGGAGAAGGCGAACAGCGTCAGTACGTCGACGCCCGCCTCGGCACAGGTCTTGATCACCGCACGAACGGCATCCACGCCGGCCTTGTGCCCGGCCACGCCGGGCATCAGGCGCTTCTTCGCCCAGCGATTATTGCCGTCCATGATGATCGCCACGTGCCGGGGCACGGGCGTCACCTGCTTGGTCTTTTCCATGACGAGAGTCCGACCGTCAGACGGCCATCAGGTCCGCTTCCTTGGCCTCGAGGGCCTTTTCGATCTCAGCGACGAACTTGTCGGTAATCTTCTGCACGTCGTCACCCGCGCGGCGCTCTTCGTCCTCGCTGATTTCCTTCTCTTTCTGCAGATCCTTCAGCTGAGCAAGGGCATCGCGACGAATGTTGCGAACGGAAACACGGGCCTGCTCAGCCTCAGCGCGAGCCTGCTTGGTGAAGCCCTTGCGGGTTTCCTCGGTCAGGGCCGGCATCGGTACGCGAATAGTGGTGCCTGCAGTAGCCGGATTCAGCCCCAGGTCGGAGGTCATGATGGCCTTCTCGACCGCCTGGATCATGGTCTTGTCAAAGACACTCAGGGCCAGGGTACGGGAATCTTCCACGGTGACGTTGGCCACCTGGCGCAGCGGCGTGTCGGAACCATAGTAGGACACCATCACGCTATCCAGGATGCTCGGGTGCGCACGGCCAGTACGAATCTTGGCGAAGGCATGACCCAGGGCTTCCAGGGTTTTGCCCATACGATCCTGTGCTTCCTTCTTGATCTCGTTGATCATCTCAATCCTCCTCGATCAGGGTGCCTTCAGCACCACCTACAACAATATTCAGCAGCGCGCCGGGCTTGTTCATGTTGAACACGCGCAGCGGCATTTTCTGGTCCCGGCACAGGCAGATGGCGGTAAGGTCCATCACACCCAGCTTGCGATCGAGCACTTCATCGTACGTCAGACGCTCGAATTTCTCGGCATTCGGGTCCTTGAACGGATCGGCAGTGTACACGCCGTCCACCTTGGTCGCCTTGAGCACTACGTCAGCATCTATTTCGATGGCGCGCAGGCAGGCGGCGGAATCGGTGGTGAAGAACGGGTTACCGGTGCCGGCGGAGAAGATCACCACTTCACCACTCTTCAAGTGGCGCATGGCCTTGCGGCGGTCGTAGTGGTCGGTCACGCCGACCATGGAGATGGCGGACATGACGATGGCGGTGATATTGGAGCGCTCCAGGGCGTCGCGCATGGCCAGGCCGTTCATCACGGTGGCCAGCATGCCCATGTGGTCGCCGGTGACGCGATCCATGCCGGCCGCGGACAGCGCCGCACCACGGAACAGATTGCCGCCACCGATGACCAGACCGACCTGCACGCCGATTCCGACGAGTTGGCCGATCTCCAGCGCCATGCGGTCCAGCACCTTGGGATCGATGCCGAACTCCTCGGAGCCCATCAGGGCTTCGCCGCTCAGTTTTAGAAGAATGCGTTTATAGCGAGGTTGACGAGCGCTCAGCTGCTGAGCCATGACCTTTTTCTCCTGCGGCGATTGAATGCTGTGCGCCTTGCGGGCGCTTGGCGGAAAGCTTGGACCAGCCAGCCTTGCGGTGCGTTTAAACCCGCCTTGCGGGTGTGCGCCGCGGAAACCGCCCCTTTTGGTTTCCCCAGTTTGGCAAAGAGGCCGCGCGCGTTAGCGGGCAGCCTCTTGCGGGGCGACAGTCCTGAGACTGTCTATTACTGCTTGGAAGCGGCTACTTGAGCAGCAACCTCGGCAGCAAAGTCAGCTTCGACTTTCTCGATGCCTTCGCCTACTTCGAAACGAACGAAGGAAACGATTTCAGCGCCGGCTTTCTTGGCCAGGTCACCGACCTTGACTTCCGGATCCTTGACGAACGCTTGCTCGACCAGGCTGGCTTCGGCCAGGAACTTCGAGATACGGCCTTTGACCATGTTCTCGACGATGTTTTCCGGCTTGCCAGCGATCTTGTCGGCGTTCAGAGCGAGGAAGATTTCCTTCTCTTTGGCAACGGCTTCTTCGGAAACCTGCGACGGATCGAGGAACTGCGGGTTGCTGGCAGCGACGTGCATGGCGATGTCGCGAGCCAGTTCAGCGTTGCCGCCCTTCAGGGTAACCAGAACGCCGATACGGTGGCCGTGCAGGTAGGCACCAACCACTTCGCCTTCGGTGCGAGCCAGGCGACGGATGTTGACGTTCTCACCGCACTTGGCAACCAGGGCCTCGCGGGCCGGCTCTTGTTCCGCGATCAGCGGAGCAGCGTCGGTCAGCTTCTGGGCAACGGCCTTGTCCAGGCTGGCAGCGACGAAGTTCTTGAAGTCGTCCTGCAGGGCCAGGAAGTCGGTCTGCGAGTTGACTTCGATGATGGTGGCGGATTTGCCGTCGTCAGCGACCTTGGCGGCGATGGCGCCTTCGGCGGCGATGTTGCCAGCCTTCTTGGCAGCCTTGATGGCGCCGGAAGCGCGCATGTCATCGATGGCTTTCTCGATATCGCCTTCGGCGGCTACGAGTGCCTTCTTGCACTCCATCATGCCCTGGCCGGTACGCTCACGCAGTTCCTTGACCAGTGCTGCAGTAATTTCTGCCATTTCGAAATCCTCTTGAGTTGCTCTCAAAACCAGATCGCCCGGCAAACCGGGCGGAATTTTCGGGGTGGCAAAAAGGGGGCCTAGCCCCCTTCCTGCTCACCGTAGGACGTCTGGACGTCCTGGAATCAGCCTTCGGCGGATTCGGCCGGTGCTTCTTCGACGAACTCGTCGGCAGTCACGCCACCGGCGCTCTTGCCACGCAGGACAGCTTCAGCCATCGAGCCCAGGTACAGCTGAACGGCGCGGATGGCGTCGTCGTTACCCGGGATAACATAGTCAACGCCTTCCGGGCTGCTGTTGGTATCGACGATGCCGATGACCGGGATGCCCAGCTTGTTGGCTTCGGTGATAGCAATGCGCTCGTGGTCAACGTCGATCACGAACAGAGCGTCCGGCAGGCCGCCCATGTCCTTGATGCCGCCCAGGCTGCGATCCAGTTTTTCCAGATCACGGGAGCGCATCAGGGCTTCTTTCTTGGTCAGCTTGGCGAAGGTGCCGTCCTGGGACTGCACTTCCAGCTCGCGCAGACGCTTGATCGACTGGCGGATGGTCTTGTAGTTGGTGAGCATGCCGCCCAGCCAACGGTGGTCGACGTACGGCATGCCGCAACGGGCAGCTTCTTCGCGAACGATCTTGCCGGCGGAACGCTTGGTGCCGACGAACAGGATCTTGTTCTTGCCCTGGGCCAGGCGCTCAACGAAGGTCAGGGCCTCGTTGAACATCGGCAGGGTTTTTTCGAGGTTGATGATGTGGATCTTGTTGCGCGCGCCGAAAATGAACTTGCCCATTTTCGGGTTCCAGTAACGGGTCTGGTGGCCGAAGTGCACACCGGCCTTCAGCATATCGCGCATGTTGACTTGGGACATGATAGTTCCTCGATAAGTCGGGTTAGGCCTCCATGCATCCCAACGGCCAACCCTCCGACTGTGTCGAAAGGCACCCAGGCCATCGTGTCGATGCATGTGTGGGTTAATGCTCCGAAATGGCCGTAGCCTTCAGAGCGGGGCGCTTTATACCACAACCCCGGCCAGAACAAAACCCGAAAGGACGCCCGGCACCTCCCTGCCGCCTCGTCCGACCACCCCTGTCGGCCACCCACCCTTAATAGAAAGGCGCCAAATCTGATAGACTTGCGTATTCCTCTCATTTACCCGCGCGTACGCAGCGCCTGAAGAGAAGTCGCATGACCGTCACCATCAAGACGCCCGAAGACATCGAGAAAATGCGCGTCGCCGGCCGTCTGGCCGCCGAAGTGCTGGAAATGATCGGCGAACACGTCAAGCCCGGCGTTACCACCGACGAATTGGACCGCATCTGCCACGACTACATCGTCAACGTGCAGAAGGCCATTCCCGCGCCGCTGAACTACAAGGGCTTCCCCAAATCCATCTGCACCTCGATCAACCACGTGGTGTGCCACGGCATCCCCAATGAGAAGCCGCTCAAGGAAGGTGACATCGTCAACATCGACGTCACCGTGATCAAGGACGGCTATCACGGCGACACCAGCAAGATGTTCTCCGTCGGCAAGACCCCGGAATGGGCCGACCGCCTGTGCCAGATCACCCAGGAATGCATGTACAAGGGTATCGACGTGGTCAAGCCGGGCGCGCGCCTGGGCGACATCGGCGAAGTGATCCAGAAGTACGCCGAGAAGAATGGCTTCTCGGTGGTGCGCGAGTACTGCGGCCACGGCATCGGCAAGGTCTTCCACGAAGAGCCCCAGGTGCTGCACTACGGTCGCGCCGGCACAGGCCTGGAACTGAAGGAAGGCATGATTTTCACCATCGAGCCGATGATCAATCAGGGCCGACCGGAAACCCGCCTGCTGGGCGACGGCTGGACCGCCATCACCAAGGACCGCAAGCTGTCCGCCCAGTGGGAGCACACCGTGCTGGTCACCGCCGACGGCTACGAGATCCTGACCCTGCGCAACGACGAGAGCTTCCCGCGCACCTCGGCCTGAGCGCGGTTTGCATTCTTGCCGACGGCTGGGTAGAAGATACAAATCCCGGCCCGGCACAGCCACCGGGCCTTGCGCCAAGCGCACGGCCCGGTTGCCCTCTTGCCCCTGCCCTCCCCTAAGCCATTGATCAGGAAGGCCGCCATGCCGCAGGTGGATCCCGAGTTGTTCGACCGTGGGCAGTTCCAGGCAGAACTGGCCCTCAAATCCAGCCCTATCGCTGCCTTCAAGAAGGCGATTCGCCAGGCCAACGAGGTACTCGACGCCCGCTTCAACGGCGGCCGCGACATTCGCCGGCTGATCGAGGACCGCGCCTGGTTCGTCGACCAGATCCTGCAACAGGCCTGGAACCGCTTCGACTGGGGAGACGACGCCGACATCGCGCTGGTCGCCGTGGGCGGCTACGGGCGCGGCGAACTGCACCCGCACTCGGATATCGACCTGCTGATCCTGCTCGACAGCGAGGACCAGGAGTCCTTCCGCGAGCCCATCGAGGGCTTCCTCACCCTGCTCTGGGACATCGGCCTGGAAGTCGGCCAGAGCGTGCGCTCGGTCGCCGAGTGCGCCGAGGAAGCGCGCGCCGACCTCACCGTGGTTACCAACCTGATGGAGTGCCGGACCATCTCCGGCCCGGACAGCCTGCGCCAGCGCATGCTCGACGCCACCAGCGCGAAGGAGATGTGGCCCAGCGGCCAGTTCTACCTGGCCAAGCGCAAGGAACAGATCCACCGCCACACCAAGTACAACGACACCGAATACAACCTCGAACCCAACGTGAAGGGTTCGCCCGGCGGCCTGCGCGACATCCAGACGCTGCTGTGGGTCGCTCGCCGCCACTTCGGCAGCCTCAACCTGCACGCCCTGGTGCGCGAAGGTTTCCTGGTCGAGAGCGAATGCTCGGTGCTGGCCTCCAGCCAGGAATTCCTCTGGAAGGTCCGCTACGCCCTGCACATGCTTGCCGGCCGCGCAGAGGACCGCCTGCTGTTCGACCACCAGCGGCGCATCGCCGGCATGCTCGGCTACGAGGGCAACGACGCCAAGCTGGCGGTCGAGCGCTTCATGCAGAAGTACTACCGCGTGGTGATGGCCGTTTCCGAACTGAACGATCTGATCACCCAGCACTTCGAGGAAGTGATCCTGCGGGCCGGCGAGAACGGTCAGATCCAGTCGCTCAACAGCCGTTTCCAACTGCGTGACGGCTACCTGGAAGTCACCCACGCCAACGTTTTCAAGCGCACCCCGTTCGCCCTGCTGGAGATCTTCGTCCTGCTGGCCCAGCACCCGGAGATCAAGGGCGTGCGTGCCGACACGATCCGTTTGTTACGCGACAGCCGGCACCTGATCGACGACGACTTCCGCCACGACATCCGCAATACCAGCCTGTTCATCGAGCTGTTCAAGTGCCAGGAAGGCATCCACCGCAACCTGCGGCGGATGAACCGCTACGGCATCCTCGGCCGCTACCTGCCGGAGTTCGGCCTGATCGTCGGGCAGATGCAGCACGACCTATTCCACATCTATACGGTCGACGCGCACACCCTCAACCTGATCAAGCACCTGCGCAAGCTGCGCCGGCCGGACATGGCGGAGAAGTACCCGCTGGCCAGCAAGATCATGGAGCGACTGCCCAAGCCGGAGCTGATCTACATCGCCGGCCTCTACCACGACATCGCCAAGGGCCGCGGCGGCGATCACTCGGAACTGGGGGCGGTGGACGCCGAGCACTTCTGCCAGCGCCACCAGCTGCCGCCGTGGGACACCAACCTGGTGTCCTGGCTGGTGCAGAACCACCTGATCATGTCCACCACGGCCCAGCGCAAGGACCTGTCCGACCCGCAGGTGATCTACGACTTCGCGCAGTTGATGGGTAACCAGACCTACCTGGATTACCTCTACGTGCTCACCGTGGCCGACATCAACGCCACCAACCCGACGCTGTGGAACTCCTGGCGCGCCAGCCTGCTGCGCCAGCTCTACACCGAGACCAAGCGCGCACTGCGCCGTGGCCTGGAAAACCCGGTGGACCGCGAAGAGCAGATCCGCCAGACCCAGAGCGCGGCCATCGATATCCTGGTGCGCGGCGGCATCGACCAGGACGACGCCGAGCAACTCTGGAGCCAACTGGGCGACGACTACTTCCTGCGCCACACCGCCGCGGACGTGGCCTGGCACACCGAAGCCATTCTCCAGCACCCGGACGACGGTACCCCGCTGGTGCTGATCAAGGAAACCGCCCAGCGCGAATTCGAAGGCGGCACCCAGATCTTCATCTATGCCGGTGACCAGCACGACTTCTTCGCCGTGACCGTGGCAGCGATGGACCAGCTCAACCTGAACATTCAGGACGCGCGAATCATCACCTCCACCAGCCTGTTCACCCTCGACACCTATATAGTGCTCGACGCCGATGGCGGCTCGATCGGCAACAATCCCAGCCGGGTCGAGGAAATTCGCGAAGGCCTGGTCAACGCGCTGAAGGACCCGGACGAATACCCGACCATCATCCAGCGCCGTGTGCCGCGCCAGCTCAAGCACTTCGCCTTCAATCCCCAGGTGACCATTTCCACCGACGCGGCCCGTCAGGTCAGCGTGCTGGAAGTCACCGCACCGGATCGCCCCGGCCTGCTGGCGCGCATCGGCGGATTGTTCCTGGACTTCGACCTGTCGGTGCAGAACGCCAAGATCGCCACCCTGGGCGAGCGCGTAGAGGACGTCTTCTTCGTGACCGATGCGCACAACCAGCCGCTCTCCGACCCGGAGCTGTGCAAGCGCATCCAGACCGCGCTGGTGGACATCCTCTCAGACGGCGGCCAGCCGAGCATGCCGGTCCGCATCAGCATCTAATCCCCACTTTGAAAGCATCAGAACGAAAGAGCCTGCCATGAACCCTGCCCTCGACTCGCTCCAGCCCTACCCCTTCGAGAAGCTCCGCGCCCTGCTGGCCGGCGCCCAGCCGCCGGCCGAGCTGAAGCCCATCGCGCTGTCCATTGGCGAACCCAAGCACCGCTCGCCGGACTTCGTCGCCAAGGCACTGGCCGACAGCCTCGACCAGTTGGCGGTCTACCCGACCACCCTGGGCATTCCCGCCCTGCGCGAAGCCATCGCCACCTGGTGCGAACGCCGTTTCAAGGTGCCGGCCGGCTGGCTGGACGCCGCGCGCCATGTGCTGCCCGTCAACGGTACCCGTGAGGCGCTGTTCGCCTTCACCCAGACCGTGGTCGATCGCAACGCCAGGGGCCTGGTGATCAGCCCGAACCCGTTCTACCAGATCTACGAAGGCGCGGCCCTGCTGGCCGGCGCCGAGCCGCACTACCTGCCCTGCCTGGAAAACAACGGCTTCAACCCGGACTTCGACGCCGTCCCGGCCGACGTCTGGGCACGCTGCGAGATCCTCTTCCTCTGCTCGCCGGGCAACCCCACTGGCGCACTGGTCCCGCTGGAAACCCTGAAGAAGCTGATCGCCCTGGCCGACGAACACGACTTCGTGATCGCCGCCGACGAGTGCTACAGCGAGCTGTACTTCGACGAGCAGAACCCGCCGGCCGGCCTGCTGACCGCCTGCGCCGAACTGGGCCGCTCTGATTTTGCGCGCTGCGTGGTGTTCCACAGCCTGTCCAAGCGCTCCAACCTGCCGGGACTGCGCTCGGGCTTCGTCGCCGGTGACGCCGAGGTGCTGAAGAAATTCCTCCTCTACCGCACCTACCACGGCTGTGCCATGCCGGTTCAGACGCAACTGGCCAGCGTCGCGGCCTGGAAGGACGAGGACCATGTGCGCGCCAACCGTGACCTGTACCGCGAGAAGTTCGACGCCGTGCTGGACATCCTCGGCGGCGTGCTCGACGTACAGCGCCCGGACGGCAGCTTCTACCTGTGGGCGAAGACCCCGGTGGCCGACACCGCGTTCTGCCGCGGCCTCTTCGACCAGCAGCACGTCACCGTGGTACCGGGCTCGTACCTGTCCCGTGAAGTGAAGGGCGAGAACCCCGGCGCCAACCGCGTGCGCATGGCCCTGGTGGCTCCGCTGGCCGAGTGCGTCGAGGCGGCCGAGCGCATCAAGCGCTACGTGCAGGGCCTGTAAGCTGTGCTCTCGTAGGAGCGGAACTCTTCCGCGATCACCGCGATAGCGGTGCAAGTGCCTGTCACCGGCCTATCGGCCGGTTTGCGGATAAGATCCGCTCCTACCGGAAGATCCTGCGTGGACGTCAGCCCGCTCCCCCGCCCTCTCCCTGAAGGGAGAGGGAGCCGTCCACTGCCGCTGGCCAGCTCGGAGTTTCGCTTGACGCCGATCAGTCCCCTCTCCCTTCAGGGAGAGGGAAATCGGCGGTACGAAGTTTCAGGTAAAGACAGTTGCTCCTACCACAGCCGTCTCGCTAGACCCACCTCCCCGCCTTGCTGGTCACCCAGGCCTCCTGGCTGTCCAGCTCCCCCAGCACCTCGCGCATGGTTTCGTCGTCGATCTCGTGCTCGCGGCGCATCCGATACAGCTCCAGCCGCTGCGCCCGTAGCGCCTTGATGCGCAAAGCCTGATCGGCCAACTCCAGGCCACGGGCGCGTTCGCGGGCCTCCTGGCTATCCGGTGCCGGGTCCAGTTCGTGGCGGTATTCGGCCATGAGTCTCGCCTTCAGTTCTGCCAGCCGGGCCGCCTCATCGGCATCCGCGCCATCTTGAGCAGGCATTTCCTCACCTTCCAGCATGTGAATGGCCGCCGCAGCGGTCTTGCGCCAGACCGACTGCACTTCCCGCTCGCGCTGGTCATTGCTGGCCGCTGGCAGCCCCCGAAGCAGAATGGGCAATCCGATGGTGGCGGCGATCAGAGATACCAGGATGACTCCCGTGGCGATAAAGATGATCAGATCGCGCTGTGGGAAGGCCGACCCATCGAGCAGCAGCAACGGCACCGAAAGCACGCCCGCCAGCGTCACTGCCCCGCGCACGCCCCCCAGCGCCGAGATCGCCGACAGCCGCAAGACCGGCTCGCCTGATCGCCCACCCAGTTCGATGCCCCACCACTGTTCGAAGCGCACCGAAACCTTCCAGTAGCACCAGACCCAGCCGAAACGCAGCAGGAGCAGCACGGCGAATACCGCCAGCACGTAGAACAGCAGCAGCGACGAACGCCACATCACGTCGTCGGCATGGTGAGCAACGGACTTGAGGATGGCCGGCAGTTGCAGCCCCAGCAGCAGGAACACCACGCCGTTGAAGGCGAACTCCAGCATCGACCACACACTGCGATTGAGCAGTCGGGTGTTGGTCTGCCGGGGCAGCAGGTCGGCCCAGCTCTGCATCATCCCCGCCGCTACCGCCGCCAGGATGCCGGAGACGCCCAGTTCCTCGGCAATCATGTAACAGGCGAAAGGCAACAGCAGCATCAGCACCACATGGGTCGCCGGGTCATCCCAGCCACGACGGATCATCCAGGCGCGAATCCGCCCCAGCAGCCAACTGATGAATACCCCGCAGGCCAGCCCGCCCATCGCTACCAGCAGGAAGCTCAGGCTGGCGTCCATCAGCGAGAACGTGCCGGTCATGGCCGCCGCGATGGCAAATTTGAACGCCACCAGGCCCGACGCATCGTTCATCAGCGCCTCGCCCTGCAGCACATGCATCAGACGCTTTGGCAGGCGATCCTGGGCGATGGCCGAAACGGCCAGCGCATCCGTCGGCGACAGCACCGCTGCCAGGGCGAAGGCCGCTGCCCAGGGAATCTCGGGAATCAGCAGATGAATGAACACGCCGCCACCGAGCACGGTGAACAGCACAAGCGCGAAGGCCAGGGTGAGGATCGGCCAGCGCATCTTCCAGAACTCGCCCTTGGGCATGCGCCAACCATCAGCGAACAGCAGCGGCGGAATGAACAGGAACATGAACAGTTCCGGATCCAGCCCCACATGCAGCCCCAGACTCGGCCAGGCCAGTGCCGCGCCGGCGGCAATCTGTATCAGCGGCAGCGGCAGCGGGATCAACTGCGCCGCGAGACGGGTTCCCCCCACGACCAGCAGCAGGATGAGCACGGTGTAAACGGTTTGCATCGACGAACTCCCAGCACAGCTCTCCATTGAAGCACCCGTTGCGCGGCGGATCAGCCCCGTAATGGGCAAAAAACTGTTGCAAACGCTCGACCTCCCGGCGGCGTCCCGCAAGCGCTGCGGAAATGGCATAATCCCGCGCCTGAAAAAAGCATCGAAAAGGAGTAGCGCCCCGTGAGTGAGCGGACGCTGTATGGAATCAAAGCTTGCGACACCATGAAGAAAGCCCGCGTGTGGCTGGAAGAGCATGGCGTCGACTACGCCTTCCACGACTACAAGAGTAGCGGTATCGACCGCGAACACCTGCGCCGGTGGTGCACCGAGCATGGCTGGGAAACCGTCCTGAACCGTGCCGGTACCACCTTCCGCAAGCTGGACGACGCGCAGAAGGCCGATCTCGACCAGGACAAGGCCATCGAACTGATGGTCGCGCAGCCGTCGATGATCAAGCGTCCGGTGCTGGAGCTGGGTGATCGGACCCTGATCGGCTTCAAGCCCGACGCCTACGCCGCCGCGCTGGCCTGAGCACTGGAACGATGAGCATCGCCTGGGCCCTGTTCCTCCCCGCCTGCTTCGCCCTGAACCTGGCGCCGGGACCGAACAACCTGCTGTCACTGAACAACGCTGCCCGATTCGGCCTGCTGCGCGCCACCGTCGCCGGTGGTGGGCGCCTGCTCGCCTTCGCCGGCATGCTGGTCCTGGCCGCTTCGGGCCTTGCGCTGGTACTGCAAGCGTCGGCCTGGCTGTTCCTGGCGATCAAGCTGGTGGGCGCCGCCTACCTGCTGTGGCTCGCCGTACAACTGTGGCGCGCCCCGACGGCCCATCTGACGGTCGATGGTTCCCCGGTAGCTGCCACCAGCCTGTGGCGTCTGGCTCGCCAGGAGTTCTGGGTGGCCGCCGGCAATCCCAAGGCAATCCTCATCTTCACCGCTTTCCTGCCGCAGTTCGTCGATCCGCGTCAGGCCGTGGGCGCCCAGTTCGCCCAGCTCGGCGCAGCCTTCCTGCTTCTGGAATGGCTGGCCATCGCCCTTTACGGGCTCGCCGGGGTCCGCCTCGGCAAGCTGCTCGCCGGCGCACGCGCACGGCGCCTGTTCAACCGTGGTTGTGCCGCGCTGCTGGGCAGCGCCGGGCTGGGCCTGCTGCTCAGCCGCCGTCCGGGCTGACCGAATTCATTCTTCACGAATCTCTTTCAAGGAATCCCCCACATGTCGAAATCCCTGTTCAGCATCGCTTTCGGTGTCGGCACCCAGAACCGCCAGGGCAACTGGCTGGAAGTCTTCTACGCACAGCCGCTGCTCAACCCCAGCGTCGAGCTGGTCGCCGCCATTGCCCCGCTGCTGGCCTACGAAGGCGGCAACCAGGCGATCGCCTTCACCGCCCACCAGGCCTACCAGTTGGCCGACGCCGTTGAGTCCGTCGACGCCACCCAGGCTGCCCTGCTGAACCGCCTGGCCGAAAGCCAGAAGCCGCTGGTCGCCACGCTGCTGGCCGAAGACGCCGCCCCCAGCTCCACCCCGGAGGCGTACCTGAAGCTGCACCTGCTGTCCCACCGCCTGGTCAAACCGCACGGCCTGAACCTGACCGGCATCTTCCCGCTGCTGCCGAACGTGGCCTGGACCAACCAGGGCGCCGTGGACCTGGCCGAACTGGCCGAGCTGCAACTGGAAGCGCGCCTGAAGGGCAAGCTGCTGGAAGTCTTCTCCGTCGACAAGTTCCCGAAGATGACCGACTACGTGGTCCCGGCCGGTGTGCGCATCGCCGATACCGCTCGCGTACGCCTGGGCGCCTACATCGGTGAAGGCACCACCGTGATGCACGAAGGCTTCGTCAACTTCAACGGCGGCACCGAAGGCCCGGGCATGATCGAGGGCCGCGTCTCCGCGGGCGTGTTCGTCGGCAAGGGCTCCGACCTGGGCGGCGGCTGCTCCACCATGGGCACCCTGTCCGGCGGCGGCAACATCGTCATCAGCGTCGGTGAAGGCTGCCTGATCGGCGCCAACGCCGGCATCGGCATCCCGCTGGGCGACCGCAACATCGTCGAAGCCGGCCTGTACGTCACCGCCGGCACCAAGATCGCCGTGCTGGACGACCAGAACAATCTGGTGAAAGTGGTCAAGGGCCGCGACCTGGCCGGCCAGGCCGACCTGCTGTTCCGCCGCAACTCCCAGACCGGCGCAGTCGAGTGCAAGACCAACAAGACTGCCATCGAGCTGAACGAGGCGCTGCACGCGCACAACTAAGCTGGGCGCCCCGCTCGCGCGGGGTACGCACTAAGCTTGGAGAAGCGGGGGCTGCGGCCCCCGTTTTACTTTCTTCCGCAACCGGCCGCACGCCCATGTCCATTCCCTCGCCCTGGCGCTCCGACTTCCCGGCCCTCGCCGCCTTCGAGACCGAAGGCCAGACCTACCTCGACAGCGCCGCCACCGCGCAGAAGCCGCGCGCCATGATCGACGCACTGGCCGGCTACTACGCCAGCGGCGCCGCCAACGTGCATCGTGCCCAGCATCTGCCCGGCGAGCGCGCTACCCGTGCCTTCGAGGCGACCCGCACGCTGGCGGCCAACTGGCTCAACGGCGGCAGCCCGGCACAGCTGATCTTCACCCGCGGCGCCACCGAAGCGCTGAACCTGCTGGCCTACGGACTGGAAGGCCAGTTCCGGGCGGGCGACGAGATCGCCGTCAGCGCTCTCGAACATCACGCCAACCTCCTGCCCTGGCAGCAACTGGCACAGCGCCGTGGCCTTAAGCTGGTGGTGCTGCCACTGGACGCCGATGGCCGTATCGACCTGAACCGCGCCGCCAGCCTGATCGGCCCGCGCACCCGTCTGCTCGCCGTCAGTCAGCTGTCCAACGTGCTCGGCACCTGGCAGCCGCTGCCGGAACTGCTGCAGATGGCCCGCCAGCAGGGTGCACTGAGCGTGGTGGACGGCGCGCAAGGCGTGGTGCACGGTCGGCACAACCTGTCGGCACTGGGCTGTGATTTCTACGTCTGCTCCAGCCACAAGCTTTACGGCCCTGAAGGGCTCGGCCTGCTCTGGGGTCGCCCTGACGCACTGGAACGGCTGGCGCACTGGCAGTTCGGCGGCGAAATGGTGCGCGTGGCGGACTACTTCGACGCACAGTTCCATAGCGCGCCCATGGGCTTCGAAGCCGGCACCCCGCCTATCGGACCGGTGATCGCCCTGGGCGCCACCCTCGAGTGGCTGGCCGCGCAGGATAGCGCCGACGTCAGCGCCCACGAGGACTTCCTCCACGCCCGCCTGCTGGCCGGCCTGCGTGCCCGCGATGGCGTGCGCGTGCTGGGCGAGCCGGAGGTGGCATTGGCGAGCTTCGTGGTCGAGGGCGTGCACGTCTCCGACCTGGGCCACCTGCTCACCGAGCAGGGCATCGCCGTTCGCGCCGGACACCACTGCGCCATGCCGCTGATGAAGACCCTGGACGTCGCCGGCGCCCTGCGCGTTTCCGTCGGCCTGTACAACGACGGCGCCGACCTGGAACGCTTCTTCACCGCACTGGACAGCGCCCTGGAGCTGCTGCGGTGAGCCTGTCCGCCGGGGCCGCCGAGGCGCTGCAGTCCTTCACCGCCCTGAAAGGCTGGGAGCAACGCGCCCGCCTGCTGATGCAATGGGGCGAACGCCTGGAACCGCTGAGCGAGGCCGAGCGCGGCGACGAGCAGCGCGTACAGGGCTGCGAAAGCAACGTCTGGCTGGTGGCGGATCGGCGCGACGAGCGCTGGCACTTCCGCGCCTACAGCGATGCCCGCCTGCTGCGTGGTCTGCTGGCGTTGCTGCTGGTACGGGTGGATGGTCTACCGGCGGACGAGCTGTCCGCCATCGACCTACCGGACTGGTTCGATCAACTGGGCCTGGGCAGGCAACTGTCGCCGTCGCGCAGCAACGGTCTGAATGCCGTGCTGAAACGCATGCAGGATTTGATCTCCGCCTGAGGCGCTGGCCTATACGTAGGAGCGGACTCCGTCCGCGATAGGCCCGCATCGTGCCGGAGACCATCGCGGATAAATCCGCTCCTACAAAGGCAGTCAGCCTGCAGCGCGCTCCGAAGGCCGCCGCGCACCGGCGACGATCTTGTCCACCGCCCGCGCCGCCGCCACCATCCCGAAGGTCGCGGTGACCATCATCACCGCGCCAAAGCCGCCAGCGCAGTCGAGTTTCACGCCTTCGCCGACGAAGCTCTTGGACTGGCACACGGTGCCATCCGGCTTCGGATAGCGCAGTTGCTCGGTGGAGAACACGCACTGCACGCTGTAATGCCGGCCCGGCGTGCGCGAGAAGTTGTAGTCGCGGCGCAGCGTCGAGCGGACCTTGGCGGCCAGCGGATCGTTGAAGGTCTTGTTCAGGTCCGCGACCTGGATCTGCGTCGGGTCCACCTGCCCGCCCGCACCGCCAGTGGTGATGATCTGCAGCTTGCGGCGCTTGCACCAGGCAATCAGTGCAGCCTTGGCTGCGACGCTGTCGATACAGTCGATCACACAGTCCAGTTCGGGGGTGATGTAGTCCGCCATGGTCTCGCGGGTGACGAAGTCGGCCACGGCGTGCACGACGATGCCGGGATTGATTGCCCTCAGGCGCTCGGCCATCACCTCGACCTTGGGCTTCCCCACGGCGCCCTGGATGGCGTGAACCTGGCGATTGGTGTTGGTGACGCAGACGTCGTCCAGGTCGAACAGCGAAATTTCGCCCACGCCGCTGCGTGCCAGCGCCTCGGCCGCCCAGGAGCCGACGCCACCGATCCCGACCACCGCCACGTGGCTGGCCGCCAGTCGCTCCAGGCCTTCACGGCCGTAAAGCCGCGCAATTCCGCCGAAACGCTGTTCATCCAGTTGCATCACCCACACCTCATTCCGAAACGGCCGGCATTCTATAACGGCCGGGCTCCTGTAACGACCCGGCTCTGTCACGGCCAGCCCGGGCACGCCTGCAACAAAGCCGGAATGCCAGAGTCTCATTCACGTGCCTGCCACACATTCTAAACTGTCGGGAAACGCCCACGTGCGCCCATGCGGCGGATGGCGCCGGCAACCTGTACAGCCCCTGGAGTGCGGGGTAGGATGCGCCCCGACCGAAGGCTATCCCGTACAGAGATTGCCCCGGCCCCTCCCCGTTCCACCCTTTGGAACCCGATCGCACCATGCCTGCACGCAAGTTCGGCCTCAACCTGGTGGTGTTCGTCGCCCTCGCGGCACTCTTCACCGGCTTCTGGGCTCTCTATAACCGTCCCGTCAGCGTTCCCGACTGGCCGGAAAGCATTTCCGGATTCTCCTTCTCGCCCTTCCGCCTGAACCAGAATCCGCAGAAGAACCAGTTCCCCAGCGACGACGAGATCCGCTCGGACCTGGAGCTGGTCTCCAAACAGACCGACAACATCCGCACCTACTCGGTGAAGGGGTCGCTGGCCGATATCCCGCGCCTGGCCGAAGAGCTGGGCATGCGCGTCAGCCTGGGCATCTGGATCGGCCCGGACGAGGCCGAGAACGAAGCCGAGATCGAGCGCGGCATCGAGATCGCCAACAACTCGCGCAGTGTCGTCCGGGTGATCGTCGGCAACGAGGCGCTGTTCCGTCGCGAGGTCACCGTCGAGCAACTGACGGCCTACCTGGACCGCGTGCGCAAGGCGGTGAAGGTGCCAGTGACGACCGCCGAGCAGTGGCATATCTACGAGAAATACCCGGAGATGGCCAAGCACGTCGACCTGATCGCGGCCCACGTGCTGCCCTACTGGGAATACACGGCAATGAACGACGCCGTGCCGTTCGTCCTGGAACGTGCCAAGGAACTGCGCGCCAAGTTCCCGCGCAAGCCGCTGCTGCTGGCCGAGGTCGGCTGGCCGAGCAACGGACGCATGCGCGGCGGCGCCGACGCCACCCAGGCGGACCAGGCCATCTACCTGCGCACACTGACCAACGCGCTGAACAAGAAGGGCTACAACTACTTCGTCGTCGAGGCCTTCGATCAGCCGTGGAAAGTCGGTGACGAAGGCTCGGTCGGTGCCTACTGGGGCGTCTACAACGCGCAGCGCCAGCCCAAGTTCAACTTCGACGGGCCGGTGGTGAACATCCCGCAATGGCGCGCCCTGGCGGTGGCCTCTGTGGTGATGGCGCTGCTCGCCCTGACCTTGCTGATGATCGACGGCAGCGCTCTGCGCCAGCGCGGACGCACCTTCCTCACCGTGGTCGCCTTCGCCGGCGGCTCGGTGCTGGTGTGGATCGCCTACGACTACAGCCAGCAGTACAGCACCTGGTTCAGCATGACCGTCGGCGGCCTGCTGGGCATCGGCGCGCTGGGCGTGTTCATCGTCCTGCTCACCGAGGCCCACGAACTGGCGGAGACCGTCTGGGTGCGCAAGCGCCGCCGGCCGTTCGACCCGGTCCTCACCGATACCGGCTACCGGCCCAAGGTCTCGGTGCACGTGCCCTGCTACAACGAACCACCGGAGATGATGAAGAAGACCCTGGATGCGCTGTCCAGGCTCGACTATCCGGACTTCGAAGTCCTGATCATCGACAACAACACCAAGGACCCGGCGGTCTGGGAGCCAGTGCGCGATTATTGCGAGGTCCTGGGCCCGCGCTTCCGCTTCTTCCACGTAGCACCGCTGGCGGGCTTCAAGGGCGGCGCGTTGAACTACATCCTGCCGCATACCGCGCCGGACGTCGAAGTCGTCGCCGTGATCGATGCCGACTACTGCGTCGAGCCGAACTGGCTCAAGCAGATGGTGCCGCACTTCGCCGACCCGAAGATCGCCGTGGTGCAGTCCCCCCAGGACTACCACGATGGCGAGGAAAACGTCTTCAAGAAGCTCTGCTACGCCGAGTACAAGGGCTTCTTCCACATCGGCATGGTCACCCGCAACGACCGCGATGCGATCATCCAGCACGGCACCATGACGATGATCCGCCGTACCGTGATGGACGAGCTCAAGTGGGCCGACTGGACCATCTGCGAGGATGCCGAGCTGGGCCTGCGGGTGTTCGAGAAGGGCTATTCGGCCGCCTATTCGCACCAGAGCTTCGGCAAGGGTGTAATGCCTGACACCTTCATCGACTACAAGAAGCAGCGTTTCCGCTGGGCCTATGGCGCCATCCAGATCATGAAGGGCCACGCCCGCGCCCTGTTCCAGGGCAAGGACAGCAAGCTCACTCTGGGCCAGCGCTACCACTTCATCGCCGGCTGGCTGCCATGGATCGCGGACGGCATGAACATCTTCTTCACCGTCGGCGCGCTGCTCTGGTCCTCGGCGATGATCATCGTGCCCAAGCGGGTCGACCCGCCGCTGCTGATCTTCGCCATCCCGCCGCTGGCGCTGTTCTTCTTCAAGTTCGGCAAGATCATGTTCCTCTACCGCCGCGCGGTGGGCGTGGACCTCGTGCGCTCGTTCCAGGCGGCGGTGGCAGGCCTTGCGCTGTCGCACACCATCGCCAAGGCGGTGCTCTACGGGGCGTTCACCAAGACCATCCCGTTCTTCCGCACGCCGAAGATGGCCTCCAACCATGGCCTCCTCGTCGCCCTGGCCGAAGCGCGTGAGGAAGTGTTCATCATGCTGCTGCTGTGGGGCGCCGCGCTGGGCATCGTGCTGGTACAGGGCGTACCGAGCCGCGACATGATGTTCTGGGTGGCCATGCTGCTGGTGCAGTCGCTGCCCTACCTCGCCGCCCTGGTGATGGCGCTGCTCTCCGCCGCACCCAAGGCCCAGGAGGCGCCGGTCGCCAGCCCGGCGACACCGGCGGCCTGACCGCCCATCCGTAACCAAGAACGCCGGCCAAACGCCGGCGTTTTTGCTTTAAGATGGGCGCCTTTTTCCGTTCCACCCCCAGGATGCCCTCAATGTCCCTCTCGCCGACACTGGCCCTCGCCTGCGAGCTGATTCGCCGTCCCTCCGTCACACCGGTCGATGCCGACTGCCAGCAGCTGATGATGCAGCGCCTGGACGCCTGCGGCTTCGCCCTGGAGCCCATGCGCATCGAGGAGGTGGATAACTTCTGGGCCCTGCGCCAGGGCCGCGACGGCGCCAACGGCCCGGTGCTGTGCTTCGCCGGCCACACCGACGTGGTCCCCACCGGCCCCGAGCAGGCCTGGCAGCACCAGCCGTTCGACGCCCTGATCGACGCCGACGGCATGCTCTGCGGCCGCGGCGCGGCCGACATGAAAGGCAGCCTGGCGTCGATGATCATCGCCACCGAGCGCTTCGTCGCCGACCACCCGGACCACCGCGGCAGCATCGCCTACCTGATCACCAGCGACGAGGAAGGTCCGGCCCATCACGGCACCAAGGCCGTGGTCGAGCGCCTGAAGGCCCGCAACGAGCGCCTGGACTGGTGCATCGTCGGCGAGCCGTCGAGCACCACCCTGGTGGGTGACATCGTCAAGAACGGCCGTCGCGGATCCCTCGGCGCGACCCTCAGCGTACGCGGCAAGCAGGGCCACGTGGCCTACCCGCACCTGGCGAAGAACCCGATCCACCTCGCCGCCCCGGCCCTGGCCGAACTCGCCGCCGAGCACTGGGACAATGGCAACGACTACTTCCCGCCGACCAGCTTCCAGATCTCCAACATCAACGGCGGCACCGGCGCGACCAACGTGATCCCCGGCGAGCTGAAGGTGATCTTCAACTTCCGCTTCTCCACCGAATCCACCGTGGAAGGCCTGCAGCAGCGCGTCGCCGCGATCCTCGACAAGCATGGCCTGGAATGGCACATCGACTGGGCGCTCTCCGGCCTGCCGTTCCTCACCCAACCGGGTGAACTGCTCGATGGCGTGGCTGCGGCAATCCGCGCCGTCACCGGCCGCGAGACCACCCCGTCGACCTCCGGCGGCACCTCCGACGGCCGTTTCATCGCCACCATGGGCACCCAGGTGGTCGAACTCGGCCCGGTGAACGCCACCATCCACCAGGTGGACGAACGCGTACTGGCCAGCGACCTCGATGTGCTGACCGAAATCTACTACCAGACCCTGGTGCGACTGCTGGCATGACTGGACCGAACAAAGGCTTCTGCCTGGGCGCCGTACAGCCCGATACCCCGCCGCCCGCGCCAGCCGCCGAGCGTCGCTATTCCCTGCGCGTGTACCAGATCGCCCAGCGCCGCCGCTCGTTGCCCACGGTGCTGCGTAACGACCTGCCGCAGCCTCTGGTGCCGCCGCAAGGGAAGAAAGGATGCTGATCTGCCCACTGTGCCGCGAAGCGCTGACGGAGGCCGACAACGGTGTCGCCTGCTCAGCCGGCCACCGCTTCGACCGCGCCCGCCAGGGTTACCTGAACCTGCTGCCGGTGCAGCACAAGAAGAGCCTCGATCCGGGCGACAACGCCGCCATGGTCGAGGCGCGCCGGCACTTCCTCGGCGCCGACCACTACGCACCGCTGGCCAGGCGCCTGGCCGAACTGGCCGCCGAACGTGCTCCGGGCCGCTGGCTGGATATCGGTTGTGGCGAGGGCTACTACACCGCGCAACTGGGCGAAGCCCTGCCCGGCGCGGATGGCTATGCCCTGGACATCTCCCGCGAGGCCGTCAAACATGCCTGCAAGCGCGCCCCGCAACTGACCTGGATGGTCGCCAGCATGGCCCGCGTGCCTCTGGCCGATGCCTCCTGCCAGCTGCTGGCCAGCGTGTTCAGCCCGATCGACTGGAAGGAAGCCGCTCGCCTGCTGACACCGGGTGGCGGCGTGCTGCGCCTGGGGCCGGCACGCGATCACCTGCTGGAGCTGCGCCAGCGCCTGTACGACGAAGTGCGGGAGTACGTCGAGGACAAGCACCTCGCCGACCTGCCTGCAGCACTCAAGCCGGCACACACCGAACAACTGAGCTTCAAGCTGCCGCTGCACACCCGTGAAGCCCGCGAGCACCTGCTGGCGATGACGCCTCACGGCTGGCGGGTCAACCCCGAGCGGCGCGAGCGCATCCTCGCCGCGCCCTTCGAGGTCACGGTCGCGGTACGCTACGATTGGCTGGAACGCCAAGAACCCTGACGAGGACGCCATGCGCCAACCGGATATCGAGATCTACATCAAGGATGCCGACCAGGCCGCCGTCAGCGCCTGGCTGGAGAAGGCAATCGGCCCCTGCTCCGAATGGCGCACCCAGGGCGAGACCGTCAAGTGCACCGCCGGCAGCATTCCCGTCACCTGGCTGCCCAAGGCCGTGGGCAAGTGGAACAGCCTGTTCCTGGACAGCGACAAGACCCCGTGGGATGACGATGTCGCCTGCGCCCGCGATGCCTGCGCCGCGCTGGACGTGGAAGTACGCTGCGCACCGGGCAGCTGGAGCGAGGATCAGGGCGAAGAGGACGCGGACCGCTGGCTGAAGGTGACTGCCGCGGGCATCGAGGAAATCACCTGGCGCACGAGCTGAACCACCGCTTGCGCAAGACTGTAAAAACAAAGGCCCGTCCACTGGACGGGCCTTTGTACTTTCGGGGGCTCAGACCTTGGCGACGTCTTCCGCCTGGAGGCCTTTCTGACCCTGGATCACCGAGAACTCCACTTTCTGGCCTTCGACCAGGGAGCGGTGACCATCGCCACGAATGGCACGGTAGTGAACGAAAACGTCCGGACCGCTATCGCGTTGAATGAATCCATAACCTTTGGCGTCATTGAACCACTTGACGGTTCCGACCTCACGATCAGCCATTACCACACTCTCCAACTTGCCTATTATTTTTGGATGGCCCCCGGGAATGAGGACTTCGGCAGTCGCCGGCTGAACGCTTTCCTTATCATCCAACCCGCACCGAAAGGCACGCAGGAAGGTAATTCGAATAACGCCCGGTGGCGACAGCGCTCCCGAGTATATAAATCAAAAGTTACAGCTGAAAAGCACTTTTTCATTACCTCCGCGACCCTATGACCAATCCGGCCAAAGTGCCATTTTTCGGGGCCTGCAGAGCCATTTTGGTGCTCGTTACCCCGCGTAACGAAAGTGTTTCGAACGTGGACCTTTTCTCACTTCCCAGCATTTACGGCGGGTAATTTCGTTCCCGTTCATTGCTTTCCAGCGATCTGCGGATATGTATTTCAGATGCTGCGGGAATGCGCCCTCCAGTTCGCACTGCGGCAATATGCCCGCCCATTAATCTGCTGAATCGGTGACCCGCCAATCCATTTTGTTCGCTGAATTACGACTGCAGCTTGCCTCCTGTCCGCAACACCCTGCGGCCAGTCGTGCACCATCAAGGGACGTCAGGGACTGACCTGATAACCCCGCCCCTGCAGGCAGCCACTGTAGGCGCTGGCACTGGCCGAACTCTGCGCCTGGCTCTGGTTGCGGCGGTCCTCCCGGCGATCCTGGCGCTGGCGCGATGCGCCCACGACGGCACCGGCGGCGGCCACGTCACCGGCGCGGTTCTGCCGATACTGCTGCTTCGCATCATCGCTGGCGCGGTCGTAGACCTCATCATGTCGCTGCCCACGCACTTCGGCAGCGACGGCGCCCGCCGCCGCGCCCCTGGCGGCACCTCGAACCCGCCCGCCGACATTCAGGCTGGAACCGGTGGTCGTGCTGCTGGCCGCGTTGGCGGCAACGCTGTTGCACTCGGCCATGTCCTGCTGCATCTGCTGGCTGCTCTGGCCCTTGAGCGGGGAAACAGTCTGGGCCTGGGCAGGCGCCACGACCAGCAGGGCGAGCAGGCAACCCCAGGTGAATGTACGCATCGCGGAACCTCCTCGGAATGTCACCCCCTAAATGGCAGCATAGCCGCGCCCTGCGCGGCATCCGTCCATGCCGACAAAGCGCTCGCGGCTTTGCCGGAACGGGCCTAATCCGGCACACTAGCCGGCCTGAGCAATCGCTCGTTTTACCTCTGCCAGCCATAGGGCCTGTATGCCTCGTTACCCGTTCCGCCGCTTCGGTTTTGGTGCCCTGCGCCGCCTGCTGTACCTCTGGGTGCGCTCGGAAACCATCAACCAGTCGGCCTTCAGTCTGAAGATCGACCGCAGCAAACCGGTCCTCTACGTCCTGCAGCAGCCCTCGGTGAGCGATCTCGCCGTGGTCGATACCGAGTGCCGCAAGGCTGGCCTGCCGCGCCCGGTGATGCCGGTGGCAGTGGGTGAATCCATCGAGCCTGCGGCCTTCTTCTACCTGACGCCGGAGCCCGACTGGCTCGGCCGCCAGGACAAGCGCGGCGCGCCGCCGGCGCTGGTGCGCATGCTCGGTGCCATCGGCCAGAACGGCATCGATGACGCGCAGATCATCCCCGTCAGCGTGTTCTGGGGCCAATCGCCGGACAGCGAGAAGAGCGCCTGGAAGCTGCTGTTCGCCGACAACTGGGCCGTGACCGGCCGCCTGCGCAAGCTGGCGCGCATCCTCATTCTCGGCCGCAAGACCCGCGTGCAGTTCTCCGCCCCCATCCACCTGCGCGAGCTGGTGGAACAGAACAAAGGCCACGAACGTACGTTGCGCATGGTCCAGCGCATCCTGCGCGTGCACTTCCGCAACCAGAAGACGGCGGTAATCGGCCCGGACCTGTCCCATCGTCGCACCCTGGTCAAGGGCCTGCTGCGTGCACCGCTGGTGCGCCAGGCAATCCAGGAAGAATGCGAGACCCAGAAGATCTCCCAGGACAAGGCCGAGGCCGCCGCCCTGCGCTACGCCAACGAGATCGCCGCCGACGTCTCCTACCCGGTGATCCGTTTCCTCGAAGTGACCCTGACCTGGTTCTGGAACAAGCTCTACGAGGGCGTGAAGGTCAACCACATCGAGCGGGTGCAGGATGTCGCCCAGGGCCACGAGATCGTCTACGTGCCCTGCCACCGCAGCCACATCGACTACCTGCTGCTGTCCTACCTGCTGTTCCGCAACGGCCTCACCCCGCCGCACATCGCCGCCGGGATCAACCTCAACATGCCGGTGGTGGGCTCGATTCTGCGTCGCGGCGGCGCCTTCTTCATGCGCCGCAGCTTCAAGGGCAACCAGCTGTACACCGCAGTCTTCAACGAATACCTGCACACCCTGTTCAGCCGCGGCTTTTCCACCGAGTACTTCGTGGAAGGCGGCCGCTCCCGTACCGGACGCATGCTGCACCCGCGCACCGGCATGCTGGCGATCACCCTGCGCAGCTTCCTGCGCGACTCGCGCCGCCCCATCGTCTTCGTGCCCGTGTACATCGGCTACGAGCGCGTGCTCGAAGGCCGCACCTACCTGGGTGAACTGCGCGGCGCGGCGAAGAAGAAGGAATCGATCTTCGACATCTTCAAGGTCATCGGTGCGCTCAAACAGCGCTTCGGCCAGGTCTGGGTGAACTTCGGCGAACCGATCCACCTCGATCAGTTCCTCGACCAGCAGCAACCGGACTGGCGCCAGCAGGAGCTCGGCCCGGAATACCGCCCGGACTGGCTGTCGGACACCACCCATCACCTGGCCCGCGATGTGGCCCGCCATCTCAACGATGCCGCCGCGATCAACCCGGTGAACCTGGTGGCCCTGGCCCTGCTCTCCACCACGCGCCTGGCGCTGGACGAAACGGCGCTCGCCCGGGTGATCGACCTCTACCTCGACCTGCTGCGCAAAGTTCCCTACTCGCCCAGCGCCACGCTGCCCGAGGGTGACGGCCAGCAACTGATCGAGTACGTGAAGAGCATGAACCTGCTTAGCGAGCAGAAGGACGCCCTGGGTCGCATCTGCTACCTCGACGAGCAGAACGCGGTGCTGATGACGTACTACCGCAACAACGTGCTGCACATCTTCGCCCTGCCGGCGCTGATCGCCAGCTTCTTCCAGAACAGCGGGCGGATCAGCCGCGAGCAGTTGCTGCGCTACACCCGTGCCCTGTATCCGTACCTGCAGGCCGAGCTGTTCATCCGCTGGAGCCTGGACGAGCTGGATGCGGTGGTCGATCAATGGCTGCAGGCCATGGTCGCCAGCGAACTGCTCAAGCAGGAAAACGACACCTTCATCCGCCCGGCACCCAGCTCGCGCCAGTACGTGTTGCTGACCCTGCTGGCTCGCGCCATTGCCCAGACCCTGCAGCGCTTCTACATGTCGATCTCACTGGTGCTCAACGCCGGACAGAAGCAGCTCACCGCCGAGGAACTGGAAAACCTCTGCACCGTAATGGCCCAGCGCCTGTCGGTCCTCCATGGCCTCAACGCCCCGGAGTTCTTCGACAAGAGCCTGTTCCGCCACTTCATCCAGACCCTGCTGGACGAAGGCGTGCTGCGCAAGGACGAGAACGGCAAGCTGAGCTACCACGAACTGCTCGGCGAACTGGCCGAAGGCGCTGCCAAGCGCGTCCTGCCCGCGGAGATTCGCCTGTCGATTCGCCAGGTCGCCCTGGAGCGCCCCGAACAGGACGAAAGCGCCCCTGCCGAGCTGCCACCCGTCCGTCAAAACTGAGCCACACCGGACACCTGCCAGCGACTTGACGCCCCTGCACCGCGACCGATAGATTTCTGACGAATCATCGGTCGCGGTCAGGGACGCTCCCGTGTTCAACAGGATTCTGATCGTCTGTGTCGGCAACATCTGCCGCAGCCCCATCGCCGAACACCTGCTGCGAGAATCCCTGCAGGACACCGATATCGCCGTCGCCTCCGCCGGGCTCAGCGCCCTGGTCAACCATCCCGTCGACAGCACCGCCCTCGCCATCCTTCGCCGCCACGGCCATCAGCCCCACCCGCACAGCGCCCGCCAGCTCACCGCCGAACTGGTCCACGAGGCCAATCTCGTGCTGGTCATGGAACATTCGCAGATCCAGAGCGTGATCCGTCTCGCGCCCGAGGCGCGCGGCAAGACCTTCCTTCTGGGCAAATGGCAGGACGAGCGGGACATCCCCGACCCCTACCGACAGGGGCTGGACGCATTCGAGCAGGCCTACACGCTGATCGAGCCGGCCGTCGCCAGCTGGGCCAAGCGTGTCAGGTCACGCCGCTGAGGCATCACCCCAAGGGAGCGTTCGTGACATGGAAAGCCTGGGTACCGCGTCGAGCATCGCGCCCTCGAGCAACCACCAGACCGGCGCTCGCCGGCTGAAGATCCTGCATGTCACCGAGTCATTCGGTGGTGGCGTGACGTCCGCCATCAACTCGTACGTCTTCAACGCGCAGCAGCATCAGCATTACCTGTTCGCCTCGGTACGCGACGGCGACGCGACCGGGGAAGAGAACCAGGGCCTGCTGCACGGCATGGAACTCGTGCCGCGCCGGCTTTCCAGCCTGATGCGCCTGCGACAGTACATCGGCCAGTTGCAGCCGGACGTCATCCATCTGCACAGCACCTATGCCGGCGCCATCGCCCGCATGTTGCCGTTCGTACCGGCACGCAAGCTGGTCTATACCCCGCACGGTTTTGCCTTCCTGCGCGGCGACCATCCACTGCTGCTGCGCACCTACCAGGTCATCGAAACACTGCTGGCCAGGCGAACCGCGGTGATCGCCGGCTGCGGCCTGGATGAGCAGCGCATCGCGCAACGGTTGATCGACCCACAACGCACGCTGGAGCTGATCAATGTCTGCGACGATCTACCCGAGGTAACAGCGGTCCACAGCGAAACATCGCTGCCCGTTGTGGGTATGGTCGGCCGCATTGCCCGGCAGAAGGGTCACGCCTATTTCCGCGAAGTCGCGCAGGCCTGCCGCGGCGTCGCCCATTTCAAATGGATCGGTGGTGGCGAAGCCGACGCGACCCAGGCCCTGCTGGACGCCGGTGTCGAAGTCACCGGCTGGATCACCCGCCCGCAGGTACTGGCCCACATGAAAGGCCTGGATCTCTATTTCCATAGTGCGGCCTGGGACGGTTTTCCGATTTCCGTGCTGGAGGCCGCCAAGCTCGACCTGCCGATTCTCCTGCGGCGCATCGGCCCGTTCGAGGCCGAAGACCTGGCCACCCTGGAGCAGCCGGCCGCGGCGGCCCTTGAACTGAAAGCCTTTGCCGCAGGCGACTCCAGCGTGCGTGAACGTGCGCGCGACAACTGCCTGAAGATCCAGAGGCACCACAGCGCCGGCAACCTGCAGCAGGCCCTGGAGACGCTGTATTCGCGCTTTACCTGAAACCATTTGCCGATCCTGATCATGGCGAGGCAACTATCGCCGTGCACAATGGTCTGACGCCCCTTCGTGACCAAGGAGAGTCCCCTCATGAAAGCCCTGCCACTCCTGCTGATGACCGGCCTGCTCGCCGCCTGCAGCTCCACGCCCTCCGGCGACAAGGCGTCGCTGGACGGTGAAGTTTTCTACCTGCCGCGCATCGCCCTGCCGCCGACCGCACAGGTCACCGTCAGCCTGCAGGACGTGTCGCTGGCCGACGCTCCGGCCACCCATCTCGCCCAGCAGCAGCTGGAGTCCGGTCGCCAGGTACCGCTGGCGTTCCACCTGGATTACGACCGCAACCAGGTCAAACCGGGCCACAGCTACGCGGTCAGCGCGCGCATCGAGGACAACGGCCGCCTGCTGTTCATCACCACCGAACGCCACAGCGTGAAGCTCGATGGCAGCGATCCGCAGCCGCTGCGCGTCCGCGTCGACCCCGTGCGCTGATTCACCGCGCCGCCGGGTTTTCCCCGGCGGCCAACCTCCGTTAATCTCCCCCTCCCTTCTCCACCTCGGCGGTCTTCAGGGCCGCCGCGTTTCGCCAAGGAAGTACCGATGCTGCGATTCCCCGTTCTACTGGCCGGCGCCCTGCTGTCCTTCAATGCCTTCGCCCTGTCCCTCTCGGACCTCAGCCAGAGCGACGCTACCGGCGGCCTGAAGGATGCACTGACCCAGGGTGCGCAGGTGGCCGTGAAACAACTCAGCCAGCCCGGCGGCTTCAGCAATGACCCGGCCGTGCGCATCGAGCTGCCCGGCAAGCTGGGCAAGGCCGCCAAGACGATGAAGCAGTTCGGCATGGGTGCCCAGGTCGACCAGCTCGAAGCGAGCATGAACAAGGCCGCCGAGGCCGCCATGCCGCAGGCCCAGGCACTGCTGGTCGACGCGGTGAAGAAGATGACCGTGACCGACGCCAAGGGCATCCTCCAGGGCGGCGAGCACTCCGCCACCGACTACCTGAACCGCAGCAGCCGCGAGCAGCTGCGCGCCAAGTTCCTGCCAATCATCAAGCAGGCTACCGACCAGGTCGGCGTCGCCAAGCAGTACAACGCCTTCGCCAGCCAGGCCGCCGCCTTTGGCGTGGTCGACGCGAAGAACGCGAACATCGAGAACTATGTGACCGAGGAGGCGCTGGACGGCCTGTTCAAGCTTATCGCCGAGCAGGAGAAGACCATCCGCCAGAACCCGACCGCTGCCGCCACCGGCCTGGCGAAGAAGGTGTTCGGGGTGCTCTGAGCCTCGCCTCGACGAGAACGAAAAAGCCCGGCCATTGCCGGGCTTTTTCCTGCCTGCTCGATGTGCAGCTCATGAACGGGCCGCTCTGGGAGGCGCATGGCGCGCAATCGTGGGCATGGCCCGCCCCTGCCACGGGCTAAACCTCCTTCTTCACCCTGAACCAGGCCGCGTAAAGCGCCGGCAGGAACAGCAGGGTCAGCGCCGTGGCGACGATCAGGCCGCCCATGATCGCCACCGCCATCGGTCCGAAGAACACGCTTCGCGACAGCGGGATCATCGCCAGCACGGCGGCCAGAGCGGTCAGCACGATCGGGCGGAAGCGTCGCACCGTGGCCTCGATGATCGCGTGCCAGGTGTCCAGGCCGTGGGCGCGATCCTGCTCGATCTGATCCACGAGGATCACCGAGTTACGCATGATCATCCCGGCCAGGGCGATGGTGCCGAGCATGGCGACGAAACCGAAGGGCTTCTGGAACACCAGCAGGAACAGGGTCACCCCGATCAGCCCCAACGGTGCAGTGAGGAACACCATGATCATCCGCGAGAAGCTGCGCAACTGGATCATCAACAGGCTGAGCACCACCACGATGAACAGCGGCACGCCGGCATTCACCGAATTCTGTCCCTTGGCCGAATCCTCCACGGTGCCGCCGACTTCCAGCAGGTAGCCGTCAGGCAGCTCGGCACGGATCGGGTCCAGCGTCGGCGAAATCTGCTTCACCAGGGTCGCCGGCAGCGAGTCGTCGTAGATGTCGGCACGCACGGTCACGGTGGGCAGGCGGTTGCGCCGCCAGATGATGCCTTCCTCGAAGCCGTACTCCAGGGTCGCCACCTGCGACAGCGCCACGCTGCGCCCACTGCTGGTCTGCATCGACAGGCTGGGCAGCTGCGACAGGTCATGCCGGCCGCGCTCGTCGCCGCGCAGGAGGATCTCGATCAACTCGTTGTCCTCGCGGTAGTAACTGACGGTGGAACCGGTCAGCGAGCTCTGCAGGAACTGCGAGATATCCGAGGTGCTCACGCCCAGGGCACGCGCGCGTTCCTGGTCGATGTCGAGGAAGATCGCCTTGCTCGGCTCCTCCCAGTCCAGATGCACGTTCACCACATGGGGGTTCTCGCGCATCTTGTCGGCGACCTTGCGCGCCAGCTCGCGGACTTCCGGGATGTGCTCGCCGGAGACGCGGAACTGCACCGGGTAGCCCACCGGCGGACCATTCTCCAGGCGGCTGATGCGTGTACGCAGGGTCGGGAAGTCCTCGTTCATGTGCTTGATCAGCCACTGGCGAACCTCTTCACGCGACTCCAGGCTTTTCGCCAGGACCACGAACTGCGCGAAGCTCGCCGCCGGCAACTGCTGGTCCAGCGGCAGGTAGAAGCGCGGCGAACCGGTGCCGACATAGGCCACGTAGTTGTCGATGCCCGGATGCTCGGCGAGCATCTTCTCCAGGCGGTTGACCTGCTCGGTGGTGGCGGTCAGCGAATCGCCTTCGGCCAGCTTCAGGTCGACCAGCAGCTCCAGTCGCGCCGACGGCGGGAAGAACTGCTGCGGTACCAGGCGGAACAGCATGATCGAGCCGATGAAGGCGGCCACGGTCAGCAGGATCACCGTCTTGCGGTAGCGCACGCACCACTCCACCACGCGCCGGAAGCGCTGGTAGAACGGTGTCGAATACGGGTCGTGGCCCTTGTCGCTGCCGCCGTGCTTTTCCGCATGACGCTTGGCGAGGTCGGGCAGCAGCTTCTCGCCCAGGTAGGGCACGAAGACCACCGCCGCGATCCACGACACCAGCAGTGCAATGGTCACCACCTGGAACAGCGAGCGGGTGTACTCGCCAGTGCCCGACTGCGCGGTGGCGATGGGCAGGAAGCCGGCGGCGGTGACCAGCGTGCCGGTGAGCATCGGGAAGGCCGTACTGGTCCAGGCGTAGCTCGCCGCCTTGAGCCGGTCATAGCCCTGCTCCATCTTCACCGCCATCATCTCCACGGCGATGATCGCGTCGTCCACCAGCAGTCCCAGCGCCAGCACCAGGGCGCCGAGGGAAATCTTGTGCAGGCCGATGCCGAAGTAGTACATGCAGGCGAAGGTCATCGCCAGCACCAGCGGGATCGACAGCGCCACCACCAGGCCGGTGCGCAGGCCGAGGGAGAAGAAGCTCACCAGCAGCACGATGATCAGCGCCTCGGCCAGCACGCGGACGAACTCGCCCACGCCTTCGCGCACCGCCGCCGGCTGGTCGGACACCTTGCGCAGCTCCATGCCCGCCGGGAGCGTCTGCTGCAGGCGCTCGAACTCGGCGTCGAGCTTCTTGCCGAGCACCAGGATGTCGCCGCCGTCCTTCATGGCCACGGCGATGCCGATGGCGTCCTCGCCCATGAAGCGCATGCGCGGCGCGGGCGGGTCGTTGAAGCCACGGTGCACATCAGCCACGTCGCCGATGCGGAAGGTGCGGTCACCGACGCGGATCGGGAAGGAGCGAATGTCCTCCACCGAGTCGAAGCGCCCGGACACGCGCAGCTGCACGCGGTCGGTCGCCGTCTCGAAGAAGCCGGTGGCGGTCACCGCGTTCTGTTCTTCCAGCGCCTTCTGCACCGCCGCGAGCGGCAGGCCGAGGGTGGCGAGCTTGGTGTTGGACAGGTCGATCCAGATCTTCTCGTCCTGCAAGCCGACCAGCTCGACCTTGCCGACGTCCTTGATCCGCTGCAGTTGCAGTTGCAGGCGGTCGGCGTAGTCCTTGAGTACCGCGTAGTCGAAGCCCTTGCCCGATAGCGCGTAGATGTTGCCGAAGGTGGTGCCGAACTCGTCGTTGAAGAACGGCCCCTGGATACCCTGCGGCAGGGTGTAGCGGATGTCGTTGACCTTCTTGCGGATCTGGTACCAGAGCTCGGGAATGTCGCGGGAATGGAAGTCCTCGCGGGCGACGAAGGTCACCTGGGATTCACCGGGACGGGAGAAGGAGATGATGCGATCGAAATCGCCGGTCTCCATCAGCTTCTTCTCGATGCGCTCGGTGACCTGGCGCGAGACTTCCTCGGCAGTCGCACCTGGCCAGTTGGTCTTCACCACCATGGCCTTGAAGGTAAACGGCGGATCCTCGCTCTGCCCAAGCTTGGAGTAGGACAGTGCACCGACGATACCCAGCAGGAGCATGAGGTACAGGACGATGGAGCGGTTCTGCAGCGCCCAGGCGGAAAGGTTGAATTGCATCGGGCGTTACTCCTTCGCCACCAGCTTGACCGACCGGTTTTCCCGGTCGACAGGCCGTACCTCCTGACCTTCACGCAGCACCTGCACACCCGCTGCCACCACCCAGTCGCTGTCCTTCAGGCCTTCGAGTACCGGCACGCGATCCTCGGCGTACGGGCCGATGCGCACCGGACGACGATGCAGGGTGGATGTTTTCGGATCGACCACCCAGACGAACGGCTGGCCAGCTTCCGAAGTCAGCGCGGCGAGCGGCACGGCCAGCGGCACCGTGCCCTCGGCATGGATGTAGACGCGGGCGCTCTGGCCCAGCTCGGCCGGCACCTTGGCATCGTCGAACGCCACCCGCGCGGCAAAGGTGCGCGACTGCGGGTCGGCGGCCGGCGACAGCTCGCGGATCTTGCCGCTGAAACGCTTGTCACGCTGCGACCAGAGTTCGACGCTCACCGCTTCGCCGACGCGGAAGCGTTCGAAGGCATGTTCGGGGAAGCTGATCAGCACTTCACGGTCGCCATCGGCGGCCAGGGTGAAGACGGTCTGGCCGGCAGCGACCACCTGC
This sequence comes from Pseudomonas sp. BB438, assembly GCF_057180225.1. NCBI lineage: Bacteria > Pseudomonadati > Pseudomonadota > Gammaproteobacteria > Pseudomonadales > Pseudomonadaceae > Pseudomonas > Pseudomonas sp. BB438. The sequence goes on along the minus strand of NZ_CM170001.1, from coordinate 1,796,460 downwards.
CCCACTTCCACCCGACGGGTGGCGATCACGCCATCCTGGGGCGAACGCAGCACCGCATAGCCGGCCTGGTTGCTGGCCACATCGTACTCGGCGCGGATCTGCTTCACCCGCGCCTCGCCGGCGCGGTAGGTATTCTCGATGTTGTCGAACTGCGACTGGCTGACCAGCTGACGCTCCAGCAGGGTCTTGTAGCGGGCGTATTCGGAGCGCACGGTCTGCAGGTTGGCTTCGGCGGCGGCCACCTGGGCACGCGTGGCTTCAAGCTGTAAACGAACGTCTTCAGGATCGAGCTCCGCCAGCGGCTGGTCCTTCTTTACTCGTTCTCCGGTTTCCACCAGACGCTTGCTGACTTTTCCGCCGATACGGAAGGCCAATTCCGGCTCGTGGCGCGCATGCACTTCGCCGGGATAGGCTTCGGTGATGTCCCGCGCCGGCAGCGGCTGCACCACGATGGCTGGGCGCACTGCGGGCTTTGGCGGTTCGCCGTTACCGCAGGCGGAAAGGGAAAGGATGAAGGCAGCAGGCAGCGCGACAGACAGAGCATGGCGGAACATGATGTGTGACCTTTCGCAAAACGCGGTTGGAATTCTTATACTCGCCGGTATAGTAAAAATACAGAACCCATCAGTCCAGTATTAGAAATGTAAAGACATGTCACCATCGAACTCATCGAACGGGCCGGGTCGTCCCAAGGATCCGGCCAAGCGCAAGGCCATTCTCGAGGCTGCCAAGGAGCTGTTCGTCCGCTACGGCTACGACGGCAGCAGCATGGAGGCCATTGCCGCCGAGGCTGGGGTGTCCAAGCTCACCGTGTACAGCCACTTCACGGACAAGGAGACGCTGTTCGTCGAGGCGGTACAGGCCAAGTGCGCAGAAAACCTGCCCGAGCTGTTCGCCGAGCCGCCGGCCGATGCGCCGCTGGAAAGCCTGCTGCTGAACCTGGGCCGCGGCTTCAACCAACTGATCAACAGCCCCGAGGCGATTGCCCTGAGCCGGCTGATGGTGGCCCAGGGCGCGGGCAACCCGCATCTCTCGCAGCTGTTCTTCGAGGCGGGCCCGCAACGGGTGCTGGACCAGATGGAGCGCCTGCTGGAACAGGCCCGCCAGCAGGGCAAGCTGGCGATGGACAGCCCGCGCCGGGCTGCCGAGCATTTCCTGATGCTGGTGCAGGGCTGCGTGCACTTCCGCCTGATGATCGGCTGCGAATCGCCGCCCACCCTGGCGGAGTCCGAGGCGCACGTGGAGGAAGTGGTGGCGTTGTTCCTGCGCGCCTTCGCACCCGACGCCTGAGGCGCCTCAGGCGCGGCGCACGAAGCGCACCCGCGCCCGCTGTGGGCGCAGCGAGAACCACCCGCGCGGCGCCAGCTCGCCGTCGTGGACGATGTCCCAATGCTCCACCCAGTAGGCCAGCGCGGCGGCGAGGTCGATCATCGCCATCGCCGTGCCCGGACAGGAGCGGTCACCCAGCCCAAACGGGAAATAGGCACCGCGCGGCCATGACGCGGGCCCTTGGAAACGCTCCGGACGAAACTCCAGCGGCGCCTCGAACCAGCGTGGGTCGCGGTGGGTGATCCAGCTGGAAACCATCACCACATCACCACGCCTGAGCGCATGGCCGAATACCTCGATGTCGGCCGTCACCTGCCGCGGCGCCAGGCCATAGGCAGGCGGATAGAGACGCAGGCACTCCTGCAGCACCGCGCGCAGCAGCGGACAGTCGCGCAGATCGCCCACCGAACGGATCGCCGTCCAGTCGACCAGTGCCAGCTCGGCCCGCAGTCCGTCGAGCAGTTCCGGGCGCTGCGCCAACAGCAGCAGGCACCAGGTCAGGGTGACGCCGGTGGACTGGTGCGACGCCATCAACAGGGTGCACAGCTCGTCGCGCAGCTCGGCCAAGGGCCGCGGCGAACGCTGCGCCACCTCCTCGACCACCGCACGCAACTGCCCCAGCGCCCAGCGTTTGCGCGGACACAGCTTGCTCGGGAACCAATGCCCCAGCGGCAGCCCGGTGGACATTTCCAGCAGCGCCACCCGCGACAACAGACGCACCGCCTTCGCGATCCGGTAGGCCGCGGGTTGCAGGTCCACATCGAACAGGGCATGACCGCTGAGGGTCGCACTGAACGCCGCCATCTCCAGGTCGAGATCGTATTCGCGTCCTTCCTCGATCTGCTCCGCCCACCGAGCGGCAAGACGGCGAACATCACTGGCCGCCGGCGCAGCGAGATGCGGGCGCACCGCCTTGCGCTGCGCCTGTGCCGGTTCGCCCTCGCGCATCATGAAGCTGCGGCCGTTCCACTGCTTGAGCATGCACAGTGCCGGCTGCCAGCGGCGCAGGTCATCACGCCGCTCGACCATCAGCTCGTGTACGGCCTGAGGGTGGAACAGGCACCAGACCCGTTGCGGCCCCATGCGCATGACGGCGACATCCGGCTGCCGGTCCTGCGCCTTCTGCAACCAGGCCAGCGGGTCGCGCTGGATTTCCAGCCAGTGGCGCGCACCGGCGCGGTCGTCGCCGATCCAGGGCAGGTGCGCCAGCCGTCGGCGAATCGGGCAATTCGGATTGGCGTTGAGCATGGTCCGCCTCCTTGCGGTCCGAACGATCAGCCCTTGCTCAGGGCCTTCTTCGGATAGATGTCATAGCGGCTGGACTTGCCTTCCAGGCTGTAGCCGGGCTTCTGGCCTTCGATGATCGGCGCCTTGCGCGGGCGCTTGACCACCACGCGGTGGCTGGCCAGCTTCAGGGCCGCTTCCAGCAGCGCCGGTGCATCGAGATCGTCACCCACCAGCGGGCGGAACAGGCGCATTTCCTTCTTCACCAGTGCGCTCTTGTCGCGGTGCGGGAACATCGGGTCAAGGTAGATCACCTGCGGTGCCTCCCCTTCCCACGCGGCCATGCGTTCGATGGAGTTGCCCGCCAGCAGGCGCATGCGCGCGACGATGGTGCCCACCTCGAAATCCCCGGACGCGCGGGCCAGACCGTCCTCCAACAGCGCGGCAATGATCGGTTGGCGCTCGGTCAGGTCCATCTCGCAACCCAGGGTCGCCAGCACGAACGCGTCCTTGCCCAGTCCTGCGGTAGCGTCCAGCACACGGGGGCGCACGCCTTGCTGGATGCCGACGGCCTTGGCGATCATCTGCCCGGCACCGCCGCCGAACTGCCGACGATGCGCGGTCGCGCCTTCGAGGAAATCGACGCGCACCGGGCCCGGCGAATCCGGCCCCAATTGCAGCAGTTGCAAGCCATCATCCCCCAGTTGCAGGGCAAAATCGGCATCGGCATCGGCATCGGCATCGGCATCGGCATCGCCCATCGGCAGCCCGAGCCGCTGTGCCCACTGCTCGGCGGCGGCCTGCCAGGCAGGCGCCAGCGCCTGGACGACGATGCGCGGCGGGGTGAGGACTTCGGTCATGGCGGGGCGATCCTGGGATAAAACCGTAATTCTATCGCAGCGCATGCCCCAGCGGGCCCGGCATCAGACCCGGAACAACTGGTTGATCCGGTCGAACGGCATGGCGCCGTGCAGGGGCGCAAGGTCGCCGTTTGCCAACGCAGCGGAAGCACTGAAGAAGGCGCCGTAGGCCGCCCGAGCGAGGCAGGAGCCGACACTGACTCGCTTTACGCCGAGCTCGGCCAGCTCCTCCAGGTTCAGTTGCAGCGCCGGAGACCCCACCAGCACGTTGACCGGGCGTGGCGCCACGGCGCGGACCACCGCAGCGATTTCCTCGCGGGTCTTCAGCCCCGGCGCGTAGAGCACATCGGCACCGGCCTCGGCGAAGGCCACCAGGCGGCGGATGGTGTCGTCCAGATCGACGCGACCGTGCAGGAAGTTCTCCGCACGAGCCGCCAGGGTGAAGGTGAACGGCAGCGCACGGGCGGCCTTTACGGTGGCGCTGACACGCTCGACGGCCAGTTCCAGCGGATAGATCGGCGTGTCCGGGCGGCCGGTGGCGTCTTCGATGGACCCGCCGACCAACCCGCAGGCTGCGGCAAGACGCAGGGTCTCGGCACAGTCTTCCGGGTCATCGCCGTAGCCGTTCTCCAGATCGGCGGCAACCGGTAGCGACGTGGCCTCGACGATCTCGCGCGCATTGGCCAAGGCCTCGTCACGGCTCACCGCGCCTTCGGCATCGCGCCGACCAAGAGCGAAAGCCAATCCGGCGCTGGTGGTGGCCAGGGCTTCATAGCCCAGGTGGGCAAGCATCTTCGCCGAGCCGGCGTCCCAGGGATTGGGCAGCACGAACAGGCCGTCGCGCTGGTGCAGCGCGCGGAAGGCGTCGCCACGTTGCTGTTGGTGGGTCATGGCGGGCTCCTTGCCAAACGAGGGAAGGAGCAGGTTAGCCCCCTTGCCTGTCGGGCGCCATGCACAGTTGCCGCTTCAGAGCAGGCCGAGCTGCTCCACGTCCGGCTTGGGCTCGAACAGCGCTGGCAGCCCCGGCAGGCGTTCGCGCAGCAGAGCATGGAAGCGTTGCGCCTGCTCGGCGGCACGCTGGTTGTCCGGGGTGTGGAGGAAGACATAAGGCGTCAGGCCCTGCTCGATCCACTCGGCAACTTTGCCTACCCACGGCGTGAGATGGACGAGATTGGCGTCCAGGTCCGGTCCACCAATGAAGCGCACCTGCGGCGAGTCGCTGAAAGCCACCGGGCGCACAGGCACCCTGGGCTTTTTCGACTGGGCATGGAGCACCGCCGGATCGTCGGAGCGCACCGCAAACAGCGCCCGCGAATCGAGGCAGATGCGCTCGACACCACGGTCCATCAACAGGCGATTCAGTGCCCGCTCCTCGTCACCCTTGGCGAAAAAGGCCGGGTGGCGCACTTCCACGGCAATGCGCCGCTCGGAAAAAGCCTCCAGCCAGGCAGCCAGTTCGCCAAGCCGATCGGGGCCGAAACCGGCAGACACCTGCAACCAGAGCGGGGCGACTCGCTGGCCCAGCGGCGCCAGCAGGTCGAGGAAATCCCGGGTGGTTTCCAGTTGGCCGCGCAGGTCGCCTTCATGGCTGATGTCACGGGGCAGCTTGGCGCAGAAGCGGAACGACTCCGGCATGGTCTGCGCCCAGCGCGCGAGGGTGTCGGCGTTGGGGCGGGCGTAGAACGTGGTGTTGCCTTCCACGGCATTGAACACCTGGGAGTAGAAGCTCAGGGTGTCGGCAGGACGTAGATCGGCGGGATAGAAGGTGCCGCGCCAGGCAGGCTCGTTCCAGGAAGGGCAGCCGAGGAAGTACGGCAGTTGCATCAGGCGTAGAGGTCGAGACCGACGACTTCCTGGCCTTCGTACTGACTGGCCATGCTGGCAGTGCTGGTGTAGCTGGCAAGCGCCTGGGCCGCGCGGGAACTCAGCGGGCGCTGGTAGTCGAGGTTGTCGCGCAGGGTCGCCGGCAGGTTGTAGCTGCTGGCGCTGGAGGACTCCACCCGGCGGGTGCTGGCCTGGGCGTCGAATCCCTGGCTCGCCGACGTCGGCGCGGGCCGCTCGCGGCGGGTCTCGACGTCTTGCTGCACTTCCCGATACGGAGTGACCGCAGTGCCCGTTCGGGAACCGCGCTCCGGTGTCTGGGAAATGGATGTAAAGCCGTCGATACGCATGGAAGAAACTCGGTGGGAATGCACTCACTCTAGCGAGCGGGCGCGACTGCGGTCAATTGGCACAGGTCAGGCTTTCTTGGGTGTCGCCACGTTGTCGCGCAGGTAGACCGGCTGGGCCTGCTCTGCGTCAACGGCCTCGCCCCGAGCCCAGGCGAATTCGGCCAGGGTCAGCAGGTCTTCGGCGTGCGGCAACAGGCTGGCGTCATGGGCGGCAACCTTCACCGCCAGGCGCTCCTCGAAGCCCCAGCCGGTACCGGAACCGAACCACTCGCCCAGCGCATCGCGCGGCAGCTCGACGCGCTCCGGCGGCAGCACCGCCTCGGCGCCGGCCAGACGCATCTCGCCCTGCTCCAGGCGATAGCAACCCCAGTACACCTCGTCCATGCGCGCATCGATGGCCGCCGCTACCTGGCTCGCGCCGTGCTCGCGGTGGGCGCGCTGGGCCAGCACCGCCAGGTCGGAAATCGGCAGCACCGGCTTCTGCAGGGCGAAGGCCAGCCCCTGCACCACTCCAATGGCGATACGCACGCCGGTGAAAGCGCCGGGGCCGCGACCGAAGGCGATGGCGTCGACAGCGGACAGCGCGATGCCGGCCTCGCCGAGGATGTCCTGCACCATGGGCAGCAGGCGCTGAGCGTGCAGGCGCGGGATCACCTCGTGGCGTACGAACCGGCGACCATCATGCAGCAGGGCGACGGAACAGGCTTCGGTCGAGGTATCCAGGGCCAGCAGCGTGGGCATGGTGTTTTCCATAGGGCGTTAAGGGCAGGGCGATAAAAAGCGGGCACGCATTATAAACGCCAAAGGCCCGCATGTGCGGGCCTTTGGCTGATACGGCGATGGATCAGTTCAGAGCGCCGAGCACCTTGGCGGTGATCTGCTCGACCGAACCGACACCCTCGACGCGGGTGTACTTCGGGGTGCCCTGGGCATCAGCCAGCTTCTGGTAGAAGTCGACCAGCGGCTTGGTCTGCGAGTGATAGACCGACAGGCGGTGACGCACGGTGGCTTCCTTGTCGTCCTCGCGCTGAATGAGGTCTTCGCCGGTCTCGTCGTCCTTGCCTGCCACCTTCGGCGGATTGTGCTCGATGTGGTAGACGCGACCCGAGGCCGGGTGAACGCGGCGACCGGCGATACGGCCGACGATTTCTTCGTCATCAACGGCGATCTCGACCACGTGGTCGATGGAAACGCCCGCTTCCTTCATGGCTTCGGCCTGGGGAATGGTGCGCGGGAAGCCGTCGAACAGAAAACCCTTGGCACAGTCGGGTTGGGCGATACGTTCCTTGACCAGGTTGATGATCAGGTCATCGGATACCAGGCCGCCGGCGTCCATCACGCTCTTGGCCTGCAGGCCGAGCTCGGTGCCAGCCTTGACCGCTGCACGCAGCATGTCGCCGGTGGAAATCTGCGGAATGCCAAACTTCTCAGTGATGAAGCGAGCCTGGGTACCTTTGCCGGCACCGGGCGCCCCGAGCAGAATCACACGCATCGATATGCTCCTTAATACTTGTTAAGCGAAATCACGGATCCGCCTCGTGGGGCCAATCTCATCATGCTTGGAATGGCGCAGAGGTGCGCCGAAAGGTTGCTCACGATACACAGCGGTCCCCCACCACACAAGCTGGCCTTGAGGACTGCGCACGCTGAGCCCGGGCCAGTTTTGCACCCGGGATCAGTCATCAAATTAATCTCATCTGGCCGCTCGACAATCCACCTTTGGTGGGGGGTGACACCCTCTCAGCCCGTATTTCGCAAACCTGCCGCGATTCCCGCCACCGTCACCAACATGGCCTGCTCCAGACCGCCGCAGGCATCGCCCGTACAGCGCCGCGAGCGTGCCAGCAGCTCAGCCTGGAGCAGGTGCAGCGGGTCCAGATAGGTGTTTCGCACGCCGATGGATTCGCGTGTCTCGGCGGCATGGGCCAGCAGCTGCGATTGTCCTGTAAGCCCCAGCACCACACGCACTGACTGCGACAATAGGTCGCGTAAATGCGCACCTAATGGTCGCAGTTCCGATTGCACCAGTCGCTCATCGTAGAGTTGGGCGATTTCCCGGTCGGCCTTGGCCAGCACCATCTCGAGCATGTCGATACGGGTGGTGAAGAACGGCCACTCCTTGCGCATACGCCCCAGCAATGCGCCTTCACCGCGCTCGATGGCCTTGAACAGAGCGTCTTCCCAGCCGAGCCAGGCCGGCAACATCAGGCGTGTCTGGGTCCAGGCGAAGATCCAGGGGATCGCCCGCAGGCTTTCCACCCCACCTTCGCGACGCTTGGCCGGACGGCTGCCCAGCGGCAATCGGCCCAGTTCCTGCTCCGGTGTCGCCTCGCGGAAATAGTCGACGAACTGCGGGTTCTCCCGCACCACCGCGCGGTAGGCGAGTACGCCGTCGGCGGCCAGGCGGTCCATCTCCTCCCGCCAGGCCGGCTCGGGCACTGGCGGCGGCTGCAGGGTGGCTTCGAGCACGGCGGCGAGGTACAGGTTGAGGTTCTGCTCGGCGATATCCGGCAGGCCGAACTTGAAGCGGATCATCTCGCCCTGCTCCGTGGTACGGAAACGCCCCGCCACCGAGCCCGGCGGCTGCGAGAGGATCGCCGCGTGGGCCGGTCCGCCGCCACGGCCAACCGTGCCGCCGCGACCATGGAACAGCAGCAGCTCGACGCCATGGTTACGGCAGATGTCCACCAGCGCTTCCTGGGCGCGGTACTGCGCCCAGGCGGCAGCCAGCGTGCCGGCGTCCTTGGCCGAGTCGGAGTAGCCGATCATCACTTCCTGCGGGCCGGCCAGGCGGGTGCGGTAGCTGTCCAGGCTAAGCAGGCGGTCAATGCAGGGGCCGGCGTTGTCCAGGTCATCCAGTGTCTCGAACAGCGGCACCACGCGCATCGGCCGCTTGAGCCCGCATTCCTTGAGCAGCAGCTGGACGGCGAGCACATCGGATGGATGGCCGGCCATGGAGATGACGTAGGAGCCCAGCGAAGCCGCCGGCGCCTGTGCCACCACGCGGCAGGTGGCGAGCACTTCGGCGGTCTCCGGCGATGCATCGAAGTCGAAGGGCAGCAGCGGGCGGCGGCTGGCCAGCTCTTCCAGGAGGAACTCCTGGCGCACGCTTTCGTCCCACTCGGCGTAGTTGCCCAGGCCCAGGTACTCGGTGATTTCACCCATCGCCTTCGCATGCCGCGTGGAGTCCTGGCGCACGTCCAGCCGAGCCAGGAACAGCCCGAACGTGGCGGCGCGGCGCAACGTGTCGAGCAGCGCGCCGTCGGCGATCACGCCCATGCCGCAGGCCTGCAGCGAGCGATAGCAGAGCTGCAACGGCTCCACCAGCTCGTGGTTGTCCTGCAGCACCTCGGCGCCCGGCTCCTCGCCGGTATGGATGGCGCGCTCAGCCCAGGCACGGGTGGCGCGCAGGCGTTCGCGCAGTTGCTTGAGCAGTGCGCGATACGGCTCGGCGAGGTCGCCCACTTCAGCGCGCAGTTCATCACTGGCCTGCTGCATGGACAGGTCCGCGGCCAGGCTGTCGACGTCGCGCAGATACAGGTCGGCGGCCATCCAGCGCGCCAGCAGCAGCACCTCGCGTGTGATGGCGGCGGTGACATTGGGGTTGCCATCGCGGTCACCGCCCATCCAGGAAGCGAAACGGATCGGCGCGGCAGTCAGCGGCAGGCGCTCGCCAAGGGTCTCCTGCAAGGTGCGATCGACGTGACGGAGGAAATCCGGCAGTGCGTGCCAGAGGGAATGCTCGATCACCGCGAACCCCCACTTCGCCTCGTCCACCGGAGTCGGACGGGTGCGACGGATCTCGTCGGTGTGCCAGGCCTCGGCGATCAGCCGCTGGAGCTTTTCCTGCACCGCCTGGCGCTCTTCGGGCAACAGGTCGGAGTGGTCACCGGCGGCCAGTTGCGCGGTGATGGCGTCGTATTTCTGGATCAGTGTGCGGCGCGCCACTTCGGTGGGATGCGCGGTGAGCACCAGCTCGATCTCCAGCTCCGCCACCTGCCGCGCCAGCCCCTCGGCACCCAGGCCGGACTTGCGCAGGCGACCCAGCAACTCCGCCAGCACACGGTTCTCGAACGGCTCCGGCTCCTTGGCCGTGCGCCGCCGGATGCGGTGGTATTGCTCGGCGATATTGGCCAGGTTGAGGAACTGGTTGAAGGCGCGCGCCACCGGCAACAGTTCGTCCTCACCCAGGCCATCGAGGGTCGCGGTGAGCTGCCTGGCGCCTTCGGCCGAGCCGCGCCGGGCGGCCTTGGCGCCCGTGCGGATCAGCTCGATCTTGTCGAGAAAGCCCTGGCCGTACTGGGCACGGATGGTCCGCCCGAGCAATTCGCCGAGCAGGTGAACGTCCTCGCGCAGGCGCGCATCGATATCCGGCATTGCAGTCTCCTGGAGAGAGAGCTCTTGTCTGAGAGAACGGGCGTCGGTGGGTTTCACAGTGCCGCCGGCCAGGCCGGCAGGCAAGCGCTCGACGAACGCCCGCAATCCTGCTCGGACAACGTCTAGGCTGAAAGTTATCCCCATCGACGGGAAAACCTGCGGCGACCTCACGAGGGCCGACCGCCACGCAACGACCCTAGAGGTGAACATGAAAATCCGCGAGCTGGTACGCCATTGGGAAAAGAACGCCAGGGGGCGCATGACCAACCACCAGTACAGCATCCCGCTGGACGTCGAGACGGCCGCGCGTCTGGCCGCGCTGCATGACATGTACCCCAAGCGCAGCGTCGAGGAGCTGCTGGGGGAATTGGTCAACGCGGCGCTGGAGGAACTGGAGGCGAGCTTCCCCTACGTGCAGGGGCAGAAGGTAGTCGCACAGGACGAACAGGGCGACCCGATCTACGAGGACATCGGCCCGACACCGCGCTTCCTGGCCCTGTCGCGCAAGTACCTGCACGAGCTGACGGAGGCCGAGCACTCCTGAACGAGAATGCCCCGGTAGTTGCCGGGGCGTGTGGTTTTCCGTAGGGCGGATAACGCTGGTGCGTCATGCGCCCTAAGGGTCGCCGGGGCATTTGCATTACCTGTAGCAGCGAGCTTGCTCCTACAAGAAGTCGATCAGTGCCGTCCGTGGACGCCGGGCACATGCAAGTGCCCGGCCTCGGCACAGGCCTCCGGAATCACCGACGGCTCCGCCGGCTGCTCCAGTTCCCGCAGGATGCCGCAATCCTCGCTGTTGCCCTCCCCCTGGCACTGCGCGCGCAGGTCACGCAGTTGCTGGCTGAGCGACTGCAGCTCGGCGATGCGCACCTCGACATGGTGCAGGTGTTCGTCGATCAGCCGGTTGGCGGTGCCGCAATCGGATTCGGGGCGATCACGCAGGCCGAGGAGGATGCGGATTTCCTCCTGGGTCATGTCCAGCGAACGGCAATGGCGGATGAACGACAGCCGTTCGACATGGCTGGCGTCGTACTGCCGGTAGTTGCCTTCGCTGCGCGATGGCGCAGGCAACAGGCCTTCACGCTCGTAGTAGCGGATGGTTTCCACCGGGCAGCCGGTCAGTTTCGCCAGTTCACCGATCTTCATGTGCGACTCCTCGCCAACGGACGCTTGACTCTGTAGTTGCTACAGGGTGTGCAATCAGCAGTAACTCGTCAAACAGGAACGGACGACATGACTGCCAATCGCCAGGGGCCGATCATCCACGGCCCTGTCCCACGCCAGCAACAGCACCGCGAACACGAAGCCGCCGGCTGCTGCGGCTGCGACAAGGGCGCGCTGCTGCCTGCCCCGGCGGCCGCCCCTGCTCCGCACGCGCATGATCACGATCACGATCACGATCACGATCACTCCCATGATCACGGCGAGGATCGCAGTGCGCGTGCCGAAAGTGCCGCCACCGCGGCCACCGGTTCGGCCAACGGCGAGCTGCGCTGGACCAGCCTGCGCATCGACGCCATGGACTGCCCCACCGAGGAACGCCTGCTGCGCGACGCGCTGGGCCGCGTGTCTGCCGTGGAAGACCTGGACTTCAACCTGATGCAACGCCTGCTTCGCGTGCAGCATCGCTTCGACAGCATCGAGCCGCTGCAGAAACTGGTCGCCTCCCTCGGCATGCAGGCCGAGCCGGTGGATGAAAATGCCCCGGCTTCCGCATCGCCCGCCAAGCAGAAGCCCTGGTGGCCGCTGGCTCTGGCGGGTGTTGCGGCAGCGGGTGCGGAGTTCTTCGAATGGTTCGCCATCGGCCCGCAGTGGCTGGTGGCGGCACTGGCCATCGCTGCCATTCTTGGCGCGGGCCTGCCGACCTACCGCAAGGGCTGGATCGCCCTGAAGAACCGCAATCTCAACATCAACGCCCTGATGAGCATCGCCGTGACCGGCGCCATGCTGATCGGCCAATGGCCGGAAGCGGCGATGGTAGCGGTGCTGTTCGCCCTTGCCGAACTGATCGAGGCCAAGTCGCTGGACCGCGCACGCAATGCCATTCGCGGCCTGCTGCAACTGGCCCCGGAACAGGCCACGGTGCAGGTCGACGGGCAGTGGCTGGAAGTCTCCGCCAAGTCCGTCGCCCTCGGCGCACGCGTGCGGGTACGTCCCGGCGAGCGCATCGCGCTGGACGGCGAGGTGCTCGACGGTCGCTCCAGCGTCAACCAGGCGCCCATCACCGGCGAGAGCCTGCCGGTGGAAAAGCAGGCCGGCGACACCCTGTTCGCCGGCACCATCAACGGCGAAAGCGCGCTGGAATACCGCGTCACCCGTGTGGCCGACGACAGCACCCTGGCGCGCATCATCCACGCCGTGGAAGAGGCCCAGGGCTCCCGCGCGCCGACCCAGCGCTTCGTCGACCAGTTCTCGCGCATCTACACCCCGGCGGTGTTCCTCATCGCCATCGCTACCGCCTTGCTGCCCCCGCTGTTCTTCGGCGGCGCCTGGCTGGACTGGGTCTACCGCGCACTGGTCCTGCTGGTGATCGCCTGTCCTTGCGCCCTGGTGATTTCCACCCCGGTGACCATCGTCAGCGGCCTGGCGGCAGCGGCACGCCTGGGCATCCTGATCAAAGGCGGGGCGTTCCTGGAAATGGGCCGCTCGCTGGAGTGGATCGCCCTGGACAAGACCGGCACCCTCACCGAAGGTCGCCCGCGCCAGACCGACTTCAGCGCCCTGCGGGAAACCGCCGCCGGTGACGTCCGCGCCCTGGCCGCCAGTCTCGCCGCGCGCTCGGACCACCCCGTGTCGCACGCCGTGGCCCAGGCTGCCGAGGCGGACAACATCGCGCTGTACAGCGTCGGCGAGCTGACCGCCCTACCCGGCCGCGGTGTCAAAGGCGAGATCGACGGCCACACCTACCACCTGGGCAACCACCGCCTGGTGGAGGAACTGGAACTGTGCTCAAGAGAGCTGGAGGCCCGTCTCGATGCCCTCGAACAGCAGGGCAAGACGGTCATCGTATTGCTCGATGCCGACGGCCCGCTGGCGCTGTTCGCCGTGGCCGATGGCGTCAAGGAAACCAGCCGTGAAGCCGTCGCCCAACTGCACGAACTGGGCGTGAAGACGCTGATGCTGACCGGCGACAACCCGCACACCGCCAACGCCATCGGCGCCCAGGTGGGCATCGACGCGGCGCTGGGCAATCTGCTGCCCGAGGACAAGCTGCGCGAAGTGAAGCAACGCCAGGAAGGCGGCAAACGCGTCGGCATGGTCGGCGATGGCATCAACGACGCCCCTGCCCTGGCCCGCGCCGACATTGGCTTCGCCATGGGCGCAGCGGGTACGGACACGGCCATCGAAACCGCCGGTGTCGCGCTGATGGACGACGACCTGCGCAAACTGCCGTCCTTCATTCGCCTGTCACGCCAGACCCACCGCGTGCTGATCCAGAACATCACGCTCGCACTGGGCATCAAGGCGGTGTTCCTCGCCCTCACCCTGGCCGGTGAAGGCACCTTGTGGATGGCGGTCTTCGCCGACATGGGCGCCAGCCTGCTGGTGGTCTTCAACGGGCTGAGATTGCTGCGCCATCGCGGCTGATTCCAGTGGATCGTCCCGCATGCCCGCCACTCCGGCGGGCATTTTTTTTGAACCCCCTGACAAAACACTTAGTCCCCTAATCAGATGCCGACGAAGCCGCAGACCCGCGTGGCAGGCATCCACCGGCACTCGAATCGCCGAGGGAACCCCTTACCAAACGTCAGAGGACTCACCCAATGGAACTGAAATCTCAGAGCGCTCGAACCGTCCCGACCGTCTCCACCTGCGCGTCCCTGCGCCTTGGGCTGCTCGCCCTCGGCAGCGCCGTGCTGCTGGCTGGCTGCGCCGGCAACCCGCCCAGCGAACAGATGGCCGTCACCGAATCGGCGGTGAACGCCGCCGTCAGCTCCGGTGGTCCGGAATTCGCTCCGGTCGAAACCAAGAATGCCCAGGACAAACTCGCCCAGGCGCGCATCGCCCTGAACGACAAGGAATACGAGCAGGCCAAGCGCCTGGCCCAGCAGGCTGAATGGGACGCTCGTGTGGCCGAACGCAAATCGCAAGCCGTGAAGGCCCAGAACAACGTCAAGGACGCCCAGCAGGGCGTGATGGAGTTGCGTCAGGAAGGCCTGCAGCAGGCCCAGTGATCCCTCCCCTACGTCCGGTCATATAAGGAATTTCGACATGAACAAGCTCATCGCACTGCCCGCCATCTCCACCCTCGCCCTGGCGCTGGCCGCCTGCTCCACGCCGCCCAATGCCAATCTGGAGAAAGCCCGCAGCGACTTCCAGGCCCTGCAGGCCGAACCCCAGGCCACTCAGCAGGCCGCGCTGGAAACCAAGGATGCGGGCGACTGGCTGGCCAAGACCGACAAGGCCTACCGTGACGGTGCCGATCCGAAGGATGTCGACCAGCTGGCGTACCTGACCCAGCAACGCATCGAACTGGCCAACCAGACGGTGGCCCTGCGCAACGCCGAGGACCAGATGAAGAACACCTCGGCCCAGCGCGCACAAGCCCGTCTGGATGCCCGTACCGCACAGTTGAACAAGCTCAAGGGTGAGCTGAACGCCAAGCAGACCTCGCGCGGGACCATGGTGTCCTTCGGCGACGTGCTGTTCGACCTCGACCGCGCGGAGCTCAAGCCCGGCGCCATGGGTAATGTGCAGAACCTCGCCGGTTTCCTGCAGCAGAACCCGGAGCGCAAGGTGATCATCGAGGGCTACACCGACAGCAGTGGCTCGGCTTCGTATAACCAGAGCCTGTCCGAGCGCCGCGCCGATGCCGTGCGCATGGCGCTGCTGAGCCAGGGCGTTTCGCCCGAGCGGGTCACTACCCGTGGCTATGGCAAGGAGTACCCGGTGTCGAGCAACGCCACCGCGGCCGGCCGCGCGATGAACCGTCGCGTCGAGGTCACCATCTCCAACGACGCCAATCCGGTGCAGCCGCGCTCTTCGGTGAGCAGCGCCAACTGAGTCATCGGGATAGAGCGCTCTCGTAGGATGGCGTGGAGCGCAGCGACACCCATCCTACGGTCCGGGGCGCTCAATCGAGCAGTCGCCGATACAGTTCCGCCATTTCCGTCGAGAAATGCACCAGCACTACTTCCTTCAATGAACTCCCCTCCCCACGTGGACGACGCAACTCGTCCACGGCAACCTGCGCGGCCGCATCGGCGGGATAGCCGTAGATGCCGGTGCTGATGGCGGGGAAGGCAAGGCTGGTGAGGTGGTGGTCCTCGGCCAGGCGCAGGCAGTTCCGGTAGCACTGGGCGAGCAGCTCCGGTTCGCCGTGCCCACCGCCGCGCCAGACCGGCCCGACGGTGTGGATAACGAAGCGCGCGGGCAGGCGGAAGCCGGGGGTGATCTTCGCCTGGCCAGTCTTGCAGCCACCCAGCGGGCGGCAGGCGTGGACCAGGTCCGGCCCGGCGGTCCGGTGGATGGCGCCATCGACACCACCGCCGCCCAGCAACGAGCTGTTGGCGGCGTTGACGATGGCATCGACGTCGAGACGGGTGATATCGCCCTGCCAGACGCGGATCTCGGGATGGCGCATGATGATTGCTCCCTTGGCCTGCGACGACGGGCTTGCCGTCACTTGACCTCTTGCGGGGTCTGCTCGCCCATGCAGCGCACGGCGCGCTTGCGACCGTCGACCAGCACGCCGGTCAGGCCCTTCTGGGTCATGTCGAACATCACCAGAACGCCATCGATGCACTGTGCCTGTTGGTCGGCCGGGTCCAGGGAGAGCTTGGTGCTGTCCTGGCCGGGAATGCTCTTGAGCATGGTGAACTGAGTCAGTTCCAGCGCATCCTCGGGCTTGGCGAAGTGCAGGTAGCCGTAATACCAGAGCGTGCCGACCGAGACGAAGATGGTGGCGATGACGGTGAGGATGTAGGAAATCGGGTTGCGGTCGTTCATGGGGTGCCTTGTTGTTTCGGGTCCGCCTGCGAATCCTGTGGCGTCGCCGGAGAGGGAGAGTTCGGGACTTCAGCCAGGCGACGCAGGCCGGTGAAGTGCTGCGGATCGTCGAGGAAGCGCAGCATCACTTCACGCCACACGGCTTCACCGAAGGTTTCCACGTGGTTGCCGCGGGTCAGCTGGAAGACCTTGGGCGGCGGCGCGACCTTGTAGAGGCTCAGGCCGTTGTCCAGGGGCACAATGGTATCGTCGATGCTGTGGAAGAACAGCACGGGTGCGCCAGTAAGTCGCGGCATGGACCGAATGGCACTGTCGCCATCGGGCACCAGCCAGGACAGCGGCACCTGCAGCGGCCAGGTCAGCCAGCTGGTACCGAGGGTGTACTGCGCCACGTCGCGATAGCTCGCCGGCACGCCATCGAGCACCACCGCGTGCAACTGTTTCTGCCGCTCGGGGTGCAGGCCAAGGTAATGCACGGCCATGGCGCCGCCCAGGCTCTGGCCGAGCAGGATCACCGGTTTGCCCTGCACGTCCGGCGCCTTGTCCAGCCAGGCGAAGGCGGCGTCGATGTCCTGGTAGATCGCCGGCAGGCTCGGCTCCCCCTCGGAGCGCCCGTAGCCACGGTAATCCACCATCAGGACCTGGTAGCCCTGCTCCGGTAACCAGTAGGCCCCGCCCAGGTGCCAGGCCATGTTGCCGCCGTTGCCGTGCAGGTGCAGCACGGTGCCCTTTACCGGAACTCCCGCCTTCGCCGGCAGCCACCAGCCGGCGAGCTTCACGCCGTCGGCCGTGGTCAGCGTGACATCACGGTAGTCGAGCTTGGCGCGGGCCGGGGTAATGGCAACGTCGTCACTGGGGTAGAACAGCAGCGAGCTGCAGCCGCCGAGTGCGAGGAGTAGCGTGAGGGCAGCGGCCTTGAAGCAACGGAGCATCGGCAAGTCATCCTTGGAGCTGACCTGTAGAAGCGCGCCATGCGTGCGATCGCCGGCATGGCGCGCTCCTGCAGGGTGATCGGCAGGTTAGAGGATATTGGCGTAATCCGCCTCGATGCGATCGAGGCTGAGGTGATTGAGGAAGTTGGAGAAGCACATCCACGCCGACAGCGCGTTGAGGTCGCGGAACTGCGGCGGCAGGTACTTGGGCGGCACCACCAGGCCCTCGTCCACCAGTTGGCGCAGGGTGCGCATGTCTTCCAGGGTCGCCTTGCCGCAGAACAGCAGCGGGATCTGCTCCAGCTTGCCCTTGCGCACGGCGAGCTGGATGTAGTTGTAGATCAGGATGAAACCCTTGAGGTATGACAGGTCCTTGGTGAACGGCAGGCCGGCCGGCGTCGAGCCACGGAACACACGGCTGGAGTTCTGGTAGCTGCTTTCCTGGCTGTAGCCCTGGTCGCGATAGAAGGTGAACACCTCCATGAAGTCCGCTCCCTCCTCGGCCATGTGGATGGCGCGGGTGCGGTTGGTGAGCTTGCGCAGGCGCGTGGGGTAGGAGGCGAAGGCGATCACTTCCATCAGGATCGCCAGGCCTTCCTGGGTCACGGTGGAGGACGGCGGGCCCTTGGCGAGGAAGGTGCAGATCGGCTGATTGAGCCCGTTGAGCGTGGTGCCGACGTGCACCAGCCCCTCATGGACCTCCAGCGCGCGCACATCGCGCTCGTTGAACATGGCGTCGGCGCGCACCTTGATGTAGTCGGCGCCCGCGGCGGCGTCAGCGACGATGCCGTCGGACTCGAAGACGCGGATGGTGTCTTCCTTGCCGTCGAACACCTGGTTCAGCCGCTCCTGCAGCATCTTCACCGCATCGCTGGCGGTGAGCGTCTTGGGTTCGTCCTTGAGGTCGCCGCGGTCGGCGATGTTGTTCAGGTAATCCGAGAGCATCAGCCCGAGGTCCGCCAGGGTCGGGTCGCCGGCATGGAAGGCGTCGGAGGCGGAGCCGTAGAGTTCCTGGGAGATCAGCCCGAAGTCCTGAGTGCCGCGCGCCTCCAGCATGCGGATGACCATGCGGTATTCCTTGCACATGCGCCGCATGATCTGCCCGACCGGGTTGAACTGTCCGAGGTGGCGGGTGATGTCGCGCTCGATGTTCTGGAACTCCTGCTTCTTCGCGCTGCTGTCGAAGGACAGCGGGCGACTGTCGTAGTAGCTGCGGTCGACCTTGGGCGCGTGCTTGCCGCGCCCCTTGAGGAAGTCATCGCGGATGCCGTCGTCCCACTTGATCGCATCGAGCACGCGGATCGGCGTCTGCGCCTCGACGATACGGTCGGACAGGCCACGGATGATCTGCTGGTATTCGTTGGGCGTGGACTTCTTGCGCCGTGGGGTCATTGCTGGTCTCCCTGGGTCACGCGCGAAAAGCGCAGCGCTTCTACGAACACGTCGGAGTTGGCCGGATCGTTCAGGTAGGTGATCACCTCGGCCAGCGGGCTGCTCACCAGGGCGCCGGCGCCCTGCTCGGTGTCGACCTTCTCGCCCTTGAGCGAGCCGTCCTTCATGTCCTGCAGGATGTGGTCGACATCCAGGTTATAGATCACCAGTTCGTCCTTGTCGGTGATCTCGAACCCGGCCAGCGCGAAGTTGCCGCCCATGCTTTTCGGCAGGCCGGCCGAAAGGTACCAGCGCTTGCCGTGGTGAGCGACGGTAAAGCCGAAGTCCTCGACGCTGTCGGTGTTGTCCTTGCTGTCGACGTAGCTGAGCGCACGATAGAGGTTGGAGCCGGAGCGGGTGATGTCGAGGAACTGCTCCTCGCCGTACTCGTCCACACGCGACCACTGGCCCAGCAGGTGAGCCGGCGCGGGCTCGTTGGCCGGAATCGGGTCCTTGAACGTCACCAGACAGCCACTGAGCAGGCAGATGCTCAACAGCAGCAGTGCACGCCAGACTTTCATCACGCCCTCCTTAGGTCCGGATGACTTTCCATGCGATGCACGCAGGCGTCCGGAGTTCCGACACGAAAACCCCGCCGGATGGCGGGGTCGGAATGCAACTGCGGGAGCTACAGGCCCATCACCAGGTCGAGATAGCGGCTAAGGATGGCACGCATTTCCTCGATCTGCAGGTGATCGGCCCCGTCCAGCAGGCCCTGATACTCCATCTGCAGGATGATGGCCGTCAACACCCGGGCATCCTGCTCGGGCTGTCTGGAACCGAGCACTTCGAAGAAATGCACCACGCCCAGGGACAGAATGCGGCGGTGGCGCTGCGCCAGATCACTGAGGCTCGGGTTGAGCAGCGCTTCCTGGCGGAAGGCCTGCTCGGCCAGCAGATGCTCGCGACGCTCGTTGAGCTGGACCATGACGTACTGGATCGCCAGCTCGACGATGTTGGCGGTCAGTTCGCGGCGCGCCTGCGGATCGTCCTCGGCAAGGCCGGCGGCCATGGCCTGGAGATCACCCTCGACGCTGCTCCAGAAGGTCGACAGGGCCTCGGCGCTGCGTTCGACGAAGAGCGCGAAGGTGTCGGTGATGAGATCCTGGATGTCCTTGAAATAGTAGGTGGTGGCCGATAGCGGCACACCAGCCTCGGCGGCCACGGCACGGTGGCGCACGGCGCGGACGCCATCACGCACGATGATCCGCAGGGCGGCGTCGAGGATCGCCTGGCGGCGCTGCTCGCTACCCTGACGGCTGGCCTT
Source organism: Pseudomonas sp. BB438 (assembly GCF_057180225.1). NCBI lineage: Bacteria > Pseudomonadati > Pseudomonadota > Gammaproteobacteria > Pseudomonadales > Pseudomonadaceae > Pseudomonas > Pseudomonas sp. BB438. The sequence continues at coordinate 1,776,920 of NZ_CM170001.1, read as the reverse complement.
GCGGCCCTGGTATTTGACACTTTCTGCGATGGCGCTGGCGACTTGCGCGGCGCTGTCTCGCGGGGACACGTGGGTCACTGGCATTACCTCCGGCGGCGCGGCCTGAAGGCTCATTGTTCGAGCTTTTCTGTGGGAAAACAATTGCCGCTGCACGGCTGCGACATCGGCGCACAGAACGGGCCGCGAGGCAGAGCAGGCGGCTGGGAATCAGGCCTGGGAGTGAGACGTGCCACAGGAATGCCGAGCCACGGAGGGAGCAGGCATTTCGTCGGATGATATACGGCCTGATTCTGTACCCGCAGCCGCGTCGATTTCGCCCTGTTTCACTCCACAGGGAGGCACGTGCAGGAGCGGGCCATGCTCTCGATCGCGCGCGTGGAGCGTTCCAGTAGCGTGCTTCCGGCGCCAGCCGACTGCGCAGAAACAAAAAAGGCCGCCCCGAGGGCGGCCTTTCTGTCCAGCTCCTGCGCTTACGCCTGCGGGCGCATGTGCGGGAACAGGATCACGTCGCGGATCGACGGCGAGTTGGTCAGCAGCATCACCAGGCGGTCGATGCCGATGCCTTCGCCAGCGGTGGGCGGCATACCGTATTCGAGCGCGTTCACGAAGTCGGCGTCGTAGTGCATCGCCTCGTCGTCACCGGCGTCCTTTTCCTTGACCTGCAGCATGAAGCGCTCGGCCTGGTCTTCGGCGTCGTTGAGCTCGGAGTAGGCGTTGGCGATCTCGCGGCCACCGATGAACAGCTCGAAGCGGTCGGTGACGCTCGGGTCGTTGTCGTTGCGGCGGGCCAGCGGGGACACTTCGAACGGGTACTGGGTGATGAAGTGCGGCTGCTCCAGCTTGTGCTCGACCAGTTCTTCGAAAATCATCACCTGCAACTTGCCCAGGCCCTCGTGGCCGAGGACTTTGGCGCCGGCCTTCTTGGCGATGGCGCGGGCCTTTTCCAGGTCGGTCAGGTCGGCCGCGGTGAGTTCCGGGTTGTACTTGAGGATGGCATCGAACACGGACAGGCGGGCGAAGGGCTCGCCGAAGTGGAAGACCTTGTCGCCGTAGGGCACGTCGGTGCTGCCGAGCACAGCCTGGGCCAGCTCGCGGAACAGCTCCTCGGTCAGGTCCATGTTGTCTTCGTAGTCGGCGTAGGCCTGGTAGAACTCGAGCATGGTGAACTCGGGGTTGTGCCGGGTCGAAACGCCTTCGTTACGGAAGTTGCGGTTGATCTCGAAGACCTTCTCGAAGCCACCGACCACCAGGCGCTTGAGGTACAGCTCCGGGGCGATACGCAGGTACATGGCCATGTCCAGCGCGTTGTGGTGGGTTTCGAAGGGCTTGGCCGCCGCGCCGCCGGGAATGGTCTGCAGCATCGGGGTTTCCACTTCGAGGAAGCCGCGATCGGACAGGAAACGACGGATGTGGGCGATCACCTGGGAACGCACGCGGAAGGTGTGGCGGGTTTCCTCGTTGACGATCAGGTCGACGTAGCGCTGGCGGTAGCGCTGCTCGGTGTCGGTCAGGCCGTGGTGCTTGTCCGGCAGCGGGCGCAGGGACTTGGTCAGCAGGCGCACGCTGGTCATCTCGACGTACAGGTCGCCCTTGCCGGAACGGGCCAGGGTACCTTCGGCGCCGATGATGTCGCCCAGGTCCCAGGTCTTGATCTCGGCCAGCGTCTCTTCCGGCAGGGTCTTGCGGTTCACGTATGCCTGCAGGCGGCCGCTGCTGTCCTGCAGAACGATGAACGAACCGCGGTTGAGCATGATGCGACCGGCAACCTTGACCGGGATGGCAGCTGCTTCGAGCTCTTCCTTGGTCGCGGTTTCGTACTGTTTCTGCAGGTCCGCGAAGTAGTTTTCACGGCGGAAGTCATTGGGGAAGGCGATGGCCTTGGCTTCACGCACGGCGGCAAGCTTTTCCTTGCGCTGGGCGATCAGCTTGTTTTCTTCCTGTTGCAGTTCGTGCTGGTCGAGTTGTTGGTCGCTCATGGTCGTCTATCTGCCTGGCGTCTTGATCAATAGGGGTTACTGGCGGGAGCGGGCCGCAGGGCCCGCCCCGCTTCGGTGCTGTTTACAGGCCTTGTTTCAGGCTGGCTTCCAGATACTCGTTCAGGTCGCCGTCGAGCACCTTGTCGCAATCGCTGCGTTCCACGCCGGTACGCAGGTCCTTGATGCGCGACTGGTCGAGCACGTAGGAACGGATCTGGTGGCCCCAGCCGATATCGGACTTGGTGTCTTCCAGCGCCTGCGAGGCGGCAGTGCGTTTCTGCATTTCCTGCTCGTACAACCGGGCCCGCAGCATTTTCATGGCGGTGTCCTTGTTGGCGTGCTGGGAGCGTTCGTTCTGGCACGCCACCACGGTATTGGTCGGCACGTGGGTGATACGCACCGCGGAATCGGTGGTGTTCACGTGCTGACCGCCCGCGCCGGAGGAGCGGTAGGTGTCGATGCGCAGGTCGGCCGGGTTGATCTCGATCTCGATGTTGTCGTCGATTTCCGGCGAGACGAACACCGCGGTGAACGAGGTATGGCGACGGTTGCCGGAGTCGAACGGGCTCTTGCGCACCAGACGGTGCACACCGATCTCGGTGCGCAGCCAACCGAAGGCGTACTCGCCCTTGATGTGCACGGTGGCGCCCTTGATACCGGCGACTTCACCTTCGGAGAGTTCGACGATCTCGGCGCTGAAGCCGTTCTTGTCAGCCCAGCGCAGGTACATGCGCAGGAGCATGTTGGCCCAGTCCTGGGCTTCGGTGCCGCCGGAGCCGGCCTGGATGTCCAGGTAGGCGTTGTTGGGGTCCATCTCGCCACTGAACATGCGGCGGAACTCGAGCTTCTCGAGGATTTCGCGCAGGCGCTGGACTTCGGCTTCGACGTCGCCGACGGCGCCCTCGTCATTCTCCTCGACCGCCATGTCGAGCAGGTCGCGGGAGTCAGCCAGGCCGCCGGTGAGTTCGTCGAGGGTCTCGACGATCTGCGCCAGCATGGCGCGCTCGCGGCCCAGGTTCTGGGCGTATTCGGGCTTGTTCCAGACCGCCGGGTCTTCCAGTTCGCGGTTTACTTCGATCAGACGATCATGTTTCAGATCGTAGTCAAAGATACCCCCGAATCGAATGGGTACGGTCGGAGAGGTCCTTGATGCTGTTGAGGATCGGTTGGATTTCCATGGCGGGCATCTCTCACGGGTAAAGGGCGTAGAAAAGCCGGCAAGTATACGTGATTTTTCGGCGCCCTTTCAGGCTTTACGACAAAGCACGCCCACCGTTTCCGCGTCCTCCCCGCCTCCTCAGCCCGCGATGGCGACCTGGTTGCGACCGCCGTGCTTGGCGTTGTAGAGAGCCTGGTCGGCCAGTTCGATGAGCTGGCGGCAGGCCTGGCCGGACTGGGGAACCAGGGTCGCCACACCGATACTGATGGTCAGCGAGGAACCCGGGGTGGGTAGCTCGTGGCGGATGTTCAGGTCCTGCACCAGGCGCCGCAGCTTCTCCGCCAGCAGGCGCGCGCCGCCGGGCGAGGTGTTGGGCAGGACCATGACGAACTCCTCGCCACCATAGCGCGCCGGGAGGTCCGAAGGGCGGCTGGCACTGGCGCGGATCGCCCCGGCCACCTGGCGCAGCGCCTCGTCGCCCTGCACATGGCCGAAGGTGTCGTTGTAGGCCTTGAAGTGGTCGACGTCGATCAACAGGATCGACAGCTGGGTCTGTTCGCGCAGGCTGCGGCGCCACTCCATCTCCAGGTACTCGTCGAAATGCCGGCGGTTGGACAACCCGGTCAGGCCATCGGAGTTCATCAGCCGCTGCAGTACCAGGTTGGTTTCCAGCAACTGCTGCTGGCTCTCGCGCAAGGCGCGGTAGGCCTCGTCGCGCTGTTGCAGGGCGAGGTAGGAGCGCGAGTGGTAACGCACCCGGGCGATCAGTTCGATGGCGTCGGGCAGCTTGACCAGGTAGTCGTTGGCGCCGGCGCTGAACGCCGCGCTCTTCACCGTCGGGTCCTCCTTGGTCGACAGGACGATGATCGGCAGGTCACGGGTGGCCGGGTTGGCGCGGTACTCGCGCACCAGCGAAAGCCCGTCTGCGCCGGGCATCACCAGGTCCTGGAGGATCACGGTGGGCTTGATCTGAATCGCCAGGGCGATGGCCTGGTGCGGATCGGAACAGAAATGGAAGTCGATGCTGGGATCGTCCGCCAGCGCACGGCGCACGGCCTCGCCAATCATCGGCTGGTCGTCCACCAGCAGCACCATCACCGCGGAGTCGCCTGGGGTGTTCACGGGGTAGTCACTCGTCAAAGGGTTCATCTGATGGGGCTCCGTAGCCTGCGCTCAGGCGCAGACTTCAGCGAGTCGTCGGGCAATATCGCCCAGCGCGCGAATCTCCACTGCAGCGCCGATCGCCGCCGCGGCCTTGGGCATACCGTACACGGCACTGCTTTCCTGATCCTGGGCCAGCGTCAAAAAGCCGCGCTCGCGCATGCGTTTCAACCCCTCCGCACCGTCCCGGCCCATGCCGGTCAGCAGCACGCCGACGGCATCGCCTGGCCAGTACTCGACCACGCTGTCGAAGAACACATCGATGGAGGGGCGGTAGATATGACTGGCGGGCTCGGCGGTGTAGGCCAGCTCGCCGCCCTTGAGCAGGCGGATATGGTGGTTGGTGCCGGCCAAGAGCACGCAGCCCGGCTGCGGCGGTTCGCCGTTGCGCGCCAGGCGCACCGGAATCTTCGACTGGGTGGAAAGCCACTCGGCCATGCCGGCGGCAAAGACTTCGTCGACGTGCTGGACGACCACGATGGCGGCGGGGAAATCCGCCGGCAGCCTGGCGAACAGGTCCGCCAATGCCGCCGGACCTCCGGCCGAAGAGCCGATGGCGATCAGCTTGCGCGCACCGTTGCCCTTGCGCGCCGGCACGGCACTGGTGGCCGGGCGACTGTCACGCGGCGCATTGAGCCAGGCCAGGTTCTGCAGTTTGCGCAGCAGCGGGCGGGCCGCTTCGGCGGGATCGCCCATGCCCATGGTCGGCGTGTTCACCGCGTCCACGGCGCCATTACCCATGGCATCGAACACGCGGCTCATGTTGCGTTCCAGGTCCACCGTGACGACGATGATCGCGCAGGGGCTCTGGGCCATGATCCGCCGGGTCGCCTCGACGCCATCCATCACCGGCATCAACAGGTCCATGAGGATCACATCGGGTTTCTGCGCGGCGCACATCTCCAGCGCTTCCGCACCATTGGCAGCGACCCAGACGATGCGGTGCGCCGGCTCGAAAGCCAGCGCGCGGCGCATTGCCTCCACCGCCAGGGGCATGTCGTTGACGATCCCAATTTTCATCCCTGAGCACTCCCGATCAGATCGACCACCGCATCCAGCAAGGCCTCGTCATGGAAGCTGGCCTTGGCCAGATAATAGTCGGCGCCGGCATCCAGGCCACGTCGACGGTCTTCTTCGCGATCCTTGTAGGACACCACCATCACCGGCAGCGATTGCAGGCGGGTGTCGCGGCGGATCAGGGTCACCAGCTCGATGCCGTCCATGCGCGGCATGTCGATGTCGGTGATGACCAGGTCGAAATGTTCCGAACGCAGCGCATTCCAGCCGTCCATACCATCCACCGCCACCGCGACATCATAGCCGCGCCCCAACAGCAGCTTGCGCTCCAGCTCGCGCACGGTGAGCGAGTCGTCTACCACCAGCACGCGCTTGCGTGCCGGACCGGTGAGGCGGCCGGTGGGGTCGATGCGTTCCAGGCGGCCGGTGGCCAGGAGCTTTTCCACCGAGCGCAGCATGTCCTCGACGTCGAGGATCAGCACCGGCGTGCCGTCGTCCAGCAGCGCGCCGGCAGAGACGTCCTGCACCTTGCCCAGCCGGGCATCCAGCGGCACCACCACCAGGGTGCGCTCGCCGATGAACGTCTCCACCGCCACGCCATAAGCGCTGTCGCGCTCGCGGATCACCACGACCGGAATCTCGTCCGGCGTGGCTTCGCCGTCGGGGCGCTGCAACAGCTGGCTGGCGGAGACCAGTCCGACATGCCGGCCCTCGTGCCAGAACTGCTGGCGGCCTTCGAGCTGGACGATCTCATCCGGCGCCAGGCGCCGCATGCGTTCGATGTGTGCCAACGGGAAGGCATAGGCCTCGCCGCCGATGGTGACGACCAGGCTGCGCACCACCGAGAGCGTCAGCGGCACTTCCAGATGGAAATGCGCGCCCTGCCCGCGCACCTGCTCCATGCGGATACCGCCGCGCAGCTGGCGCACCATGTGCTGCACGGCATCCAGGCCGACGCCTCGCCCGGAGACCTCGGTGACCTCCTCGCGCATGCTGAAGCCCGGCAGGAACAGGAAGCTCAGCAGTTCTTCCTCGGTGAGGCGCGCCACGGTTTCTTCCGTGGATAACTGCCTGCGCACGATGGCCGTGCGCAGGCGGTCGAGATCGACGCCACCGCCGTCATCCTGCAACTCCAGGACCAGCATGCCAGCATGGTGGCGGGCCAGCAGCTGGATGCTGCCCTCCGCCGGCTTGCCATTGCGGGCGCGCACCTCGGCGGGCTCGATGCCGTGATCGACGGCATTGCGCAGCAGGTGGGTCAGTGGCGCTTCGAGCTTCTCCAGCACATCGCGGTCGACCTGGGTGGTGGCGCCCTGGATGTCCAGGCGCACGGTCTTGCCCAGCGAGCGACCGAGGTCACGGACCATCCGCGCCTGCCCGGCCAGTACGTCGGAGAACGGCCGCATACGGCAGGACAGCGCGGTGTCGTAGAGCGACTGGGCGCGCTGGCCGGCCTTGAAACTGAATTCGTCCAGCTCGGCGATCTGTTCGCTGAGCAGTTGCTGGCACTCGCCGACCAGCCGACGCGCATCGGCCAGGTAGGCCTGCGCCTCGGCGTCGACGTTGGCCGTGCTGGCGGCATCGCGGGCTCCGTCCAGCACACGGCTGGCGCTCGCCTGGATGCGCTTGAGGCGCTGCAGCGAATCGAGCAGCGGCTTGAGCCGCTGAGATTCCACCAGCGACTTGCTGGAGTAATCGAGCAACTGGTTCAGGCGCTCGGCGGTGACCCGCAGCACACGCTCGCCGGCTTCATCGCTGTCGCTGGAGCGGCGCCGCGGTGCGCGTTCGGCCGCAGGGGCGGGCGCTGGGGCCGGTGACTCGACGACCGGCGGTGCAGTCTCGACCGGCGCCGACACCATGGGTGGAGGCGGCGCCCCCCTTCCGGCCACCAGCGCCTGCAAGCGTTCGACCATGGCCGGCACACCCTGCTGGGCCTGTTGGGCGCGCTCGGGCTGGGCATCGGCAATGTGCAGGAGGATATCGGTGCCCGCCAGCAAGGCGTCGATATGCCCGGACGTCAGCAGCAGCCGGCCTTCCTGGGCACCGACCAGGCAGTCCTCCATGACGTGGGCGACCTGAACGCCGGCGTCGAGGCCGACGATGCGCGCGGCGCCCTTGAGCGAGTGCGCGGCGCGCATGCAGGCTTCAAGCTGGTCGGCCTGAGCAGGATGGCGCTCCAGCGCCATCAGGCCCTGGACCAGCACCTGCGTCTGGGCCTCCGCCTCCAGGCGGAACAGCTCCAGCATCGACGCATCCTTCATCTGGTCCGGGGTCATGCGAGGCTCCGGGTGGCGGCGTCGAGCAGGGCTTCCTGGTTGAGCAAGCGGATGCTGCGGTTGCGCCACTGCATGACGCCGCGGGTGAAGCGGTCGTTGGCGGCGTGGCGCTGGGCGGAAGCCTCGACGATGGCCCCCTCGTCCAGTTCATGGATGCCGTCCACTTCGTCCACCGGCGAGATGATCGGCCCACCGGTGGCGGCAAGGATCAGCATGCGCGGCACGATGCGGGCGTCCTCGCGGACGGCCGCACGGCGGTCGAGGCCCAGCAGCTCACCGAGGGAAATGCACGCCACCAGGGTGCCGCGCACGTTGGCCACGCCCAGCAGCGCGGGCGAGCGCTGGTGCGGCAGCGAATGCACGACACAGGCAGGCGCCACCTCGGCCAGCGCGCGGGTGGGCAAGCCCAGCCACTCTTCGCCGAGGCGGAAGATCAGGTGCGGGCGGCCCTCCTCGATAGCCGTCTCGGCGACGTCGACCGGCGCCAGCTCGGTGCCTTCGCTGCCGAGCGCATAGCGGTCCAGCAGGCTGATGGCGGCGGCGGCATGCACCGGGCAGTTGCGGCAATGGATATGCTCGAGCAGCTTCGGACAGCTGCGGTCGCCGCGCACGCCGATACGGTTCCAGCAGTCGTCCACGGACGGCAGGTCACCGCCGAAGGAGGAGCGGTCGTCGGATGCAGCGTCGCGCTCAACCATTACGTTTCACTCCTCGCGCGGCACGCTCCTGCAGGCGGCGTGCGCCGGCCGCATCGCCCTGGGCCGCGAGCAGCGCGGCCAGGTGTTGCAGGCTTTCCTGGTGATCGGGTTGCAGGTACAGAGCCTTGCGGTAGTACGCCTGGGCCTCGTTGCCCTGGCCCTGGGCGTCGGCCAGCAGACCAAGCCAATAGAAGGCTTCGGCGTTCGGGCCCCGCTCGGCCAGCAGCGCCTCGCAGCGCTGGCGTGCTTCGGCGGCCTGCCCGGAATTGGCGAGCTGAGCGATCTCCGCGAGCGCGTTGCCGGCAGGGACAGTGGGCGGCTGTTCAGGCTGGTTCGCCGGACGCGGGCGCATCGGCGCGGGCTTGGGCGGAGCCGGGCGGGGAATCGGTGGGGGCGCTGTCCAGTTCAACGGCGCCGCACGAGGCGCCGGCTCGGCATCCTGCAATGGGAAGGCAAAGGATTGCGGCACACCCAGCGGGCGCAGGCCGATGCGCGACATCAGGCTGGCCTCGGCCGGCCCGATGAACAGCACGCCGTCCGGCCGAGCCAGGCGGCGCAGCACGTCCACCACCTGCTCCTGGGTCGGGCGGTCGAAATAGATCAGCAGGTTGCGGCAGAACACGTAGTCATAGGGCGCCTCGCCAGCCAGCAGGCCTGGCGCCAGCAGGTTGCCGACACGAAAGCGAACCTTGCGGCGTACCGCCTCGGCCAGTTGGTAGTCATTGCCGTCAGCGCTGAAATAGCGGTCGCGGAATGCCAGGTTGGCGCCACGGAACGAATTGCGTCCATAGCGCCCCTCCTCCGCCCGTTCCAGCACCGCCCGGCTGACGTCCAGCGCGTCGACCTGGAAGGCCGCTGGCGCGAGGCCCGCATCCAGCAGCGCCATGACGATGGAATAGGGCTCCTCGCCGGTGGAACACGGCAGGCTGAGCATCCGCAACGGCCGGGTGCCCGCGAGTTCCAGCACGCGGCGGGACGCGAGGTCCGCCAGCGCGGCGAAGGATTCGGGGTAACGAAAGAACCAGGTTTCGGGAACGATCACCGCCTCGATGAGCGCCTGCACTTCCTCGGCGGAGCCCTGCAGGATCATCCAGTAATGATCCGGATTGCCGCCACTGACCTTCTGGCAGCGCTGGCGCACGGCGCGCTCGATCACAGCGTCGCCGACCGACTCGGCGTCGAGGCCGATACGCTCCTTGAGCAATTGGGCAAACCGCGGGTCGGTCATTCCGGCGCTCCGTCCGTGTCCTGCAGAAGGCGCGCGCGGGCGTCATCGCTGAGCAACTGGTCCACGCCCACGCGCTGCAGCAGGCCCTGCTCGTCCTCCAGCACGGGGCCGAGGTAGCGGGCGCTGCCGTTGTCCAGGGAGTAGTCGCGGAACGCCGCCGGATCGCGGCGCAGGGTATGGGTCGCCTGTTCGAGGATCAGCCCGAGCCGCTGTTCCGGGCCCACGCCCTGAGCGTGATAACGCACCAGCACCAGCCGCGTGCTGGTGCGGCGCAGTGCGCCACGCCCGAACGCCAGCTGGCTCAGGTCGAGCACCGGCAACAGTTCTCCGCGGTGCGGAAACAATCCGGCGACCCAGGCCGGCGCTTCCGGCACGCGCTTGAGCGCAGGCAGCGGCAGCACTTCGATGACGTCGTGGACGTCCAGCGCATAGCGGTCCGCGCCCAGGCGGAACTGCAGGTACAGCCTGCCCGCCGCGGCGGCGTCAGACCTTGAAGCGGGAGACGCCATTGCGCAGTCCGTTGGCCACGAGGTTCAGCTCGTCGATGGCAAAGCTGGCCTGGCGCAGGGATTCCACCGTCTGCCCGGTCGCCTCGCCGAGCTGCACCAGCGCCTGGTTGATCTGCTCGGCGCCGGTGGCCTGGGCCTGCATGCCTTCGTTGACCATCTGCACGCGCGGCGCCAGTGCCTGCACCTGCTGGATGATCTGCGAGAGCTGCTCGCCGACCTGGCCGACTTCCGAGATGCCACGACGCACCTCTTCGGAAAACTTGTCCATACCCATCACGCCGGCGGACACGGCGGACTGGATCTCGCGGACCATCTGCTCGATGTCGTAGGTGGCCACGGCGGTCTGGTCGGCCAGACGGCGCACCTCGGTGGCGACCACAGCGAAACCACGGCCGTACTCGCCGGCCTTTTCCGCCTCGATGGCAGCGTTGAGCGAGAGCAGGTTGGTCTGGTCGGCGACCTTGACGATGGTGGTGACCACCTGGTTGATGTTGCCGGCGCGCTCGTTGAGGATCGCCAGCTTGGCGTTGACCAATTCGGCGGCGCCCATCACGTGGTGCATGGTTTCTTCCATGCGCGCCAGACCCAGTTGGCCTGAGCCGGCCAGGGTGGAGGTCTGTTCGGCAGCCGAGGACACCTCGGTCATGGTACGCACCAGGTCGCGCGAGGTGGCGGCGATTTCCCGCGAGGTGGCGCCAATCTCGGTGGTGGTGGCGGCGGTCTCGGTGGCGGTGGCCTGCTGCTGCTTGGAGGTGGCGGCGATCTCGGTCACCGAGGTGGTCACCTGGATGGCCGAGCGCTGCGCCTGCGACACCAGGCCCTTGAGTTCTTCGGCCATGCCATTGAAGCCGGTCTCGATCACCGCGAACTCGTCGTTACGTTCCATGTCCAGGCGTGTGGTGAAATCGCCACTGCCCATGACCTGCAGGCCCTTCACCACCTGGCGCACCGGCTCGGTAATGGCACGCATCAGCAGCAGCCCGCAGACTGCCGCAGCGACGATGGCCAGCAGCAGCGAGATGAGCATGATTGCCTTGGCGGTAGCGACCTCGGTGACGATGGTCTCGGCGGCCGCGTCGGCGATTTCCTTGTTCAGCGAGATCAGTTGGGTGAGCGTCTTGCGGCCGTCTTCCCACATCGGTTCCAGGCGCTCCAGCAGCAGCTTGCGCGCACCTTCGCGGTCAGTGCCATAGAGCTGCAGGACGTCGTCCAGCTGGGCATCGTACTGGGTCACCTGTTGCTTGAAGTGGTTGAGCATCTCCAGGTCGCGGGCATCACGCACGGTGCGCTCGTACTGGCCAATCCGCTCGTTCAGGGTGTCGTGGATGGCACGAAAGTCCTGGCGATGCTTTTCGTCGATCTGCTGGCCGTTGGACAAGCCGACCAGGACCTGGGTCAGCAGGATGCTGTCGGTCCAGGTCGAACGCACCTGGGTCAGGGCGTAGGTCCCGGGCATGGCATCTTCATTGACCCGTTTGGTGCTGGCCTCGACGCGCAACAGGCGGGTGTAGGAAATCACCACCATCAGCAGCATGATCGCAATGACGACGGCAAAGCTGGCCAGGATGCGTTGGCGTAGAGTCCAGTTCTTCACAGCGTTCCCCAGAAGATGTGTGGCGTGCCGACGGACGTTTCATTCAGGCGAGCAGTCGCCGCGAATGTAAATTCCTATCAAGTCCTCAGCAAGATAGGACATATAGTATCTGGACACGCCGGAACATCGCCTCTTTATTCCAATTTTTTAGTACGGCGGTGCTTCTCATTCTGTCCGCCCCTTGCCCGCCGTTCGACCAACCGATGCTCAGCCTTGCCCTCGCCGCCCATGCCGGCCTGTTTCTCTCTGCCTTTGTCGCCGCCACCCTGCTGCCGCTGCAATCGGAAGCCGTGCTGGTCGGCCTGCTGCTGGGCGGCCAGTATCCACTGTGGTCGCTGCTGCTGATCGCCAGCCTGGGCAATGTGCTCGGCTCCTGGGTCAACTGGATGCTGGGGCGCGGAATAGAGCGCTGGCACGGCAGCCGCTGGTTCCCGGTCAGCAATGCGGCGCTGGCAAAAGCCCAGCGTCGTTACCGGCGTTTCGGCAGTTGGTCGCTGTTGCTGAGCTGGGCGCCGGTGATCGGCGACCCGCTGACGCTGATCGCCGGTGTCATGCGCGAACCGCTGTGGCGTTTCCTGCTGCTGGTGACCCTCGCCAAGGTCGGCCGCTATGCGGTTCTGGCCTGGCTCACGCTCGTCTGAATCACCCCTTCCACCGATGCGGACAGGTTTTTCGTCTGCTAGTCCTGTTTTGCCACTGCTTCAAAAAAATGGCGGCCAGTAATATCACTGCGCCATCACCGTGCATGGCAGGGCCCACGGGCTCCACACACCGCATAAAAGAAAGGGAATTTCACGATGTTCAGAAGCATGAGTATTGGCCGCCGCGCGTCCCTGGGGTTTGCTGTCATGGGCCTGCTCCTGGTGTTCCTCGGGTTGTTCTCGCTGTACAAGCTCTCCACTCTGCGCGCCGCTTCCGAAGAGATCGACAGCAACTGGCTGCTGAGCATCAACCACATGAACCAGCTGTCCAATGACATCGCGCGCATCCGCCTGGAGTCCATGCGCCTGCTGGTCAACCACGACAGTGCCGCCCGCGAGCGCAGCCTGGGCCTGATCGCCGAGGCGCGACAGGACAAGGACAAGGTGCTCACCGACTACCGCCGGCTGATCCTCAGCGCCGAGGAACAGCAGCGCACCGATGAACTGCACGAGGCGCTGGACGGCTACCTCGGTTTCGTCGATCAACTGGTGGAGAAAATCCGGCAGAACGATGACGAAGGCGCGCTGCATATCCTCAACGGCAACATCGCCCAGCAGGGTGCGGAACTGAACAAGCGCCTCACCGCGCTGATCGACCTCAACCGCAACGGTGCTGCTGCCGCCGCCGATCGCGCCGTGGAGCAGTTCCAGAGCGGCCGACTGGTGGTCAGCGCCGTCCTGCTGCTGAGCGTCGGTCTCACCCTGCTGCTGGCCTGGCAACTCACCCGCAGCATCGTCGTGCCGCTCAACCAGGCGGTGCGCGTGGCGCAGACCATCGCCAGCGGCGACCTCAGCCAACGCTTCAGCGTCGATGGTCGTGACGAACCGGCACAGTTGCTCAATGCGCTGGCGAACATGCAGAACAGCCTGCGCGAGACCATCCGCAGCATCGGCAACTCGGCCAGCCAGCTCGCCTCGGCCGCCGAGGAAATGCACAGCGTGATGGAAGAAAGCAGCCGTGCCCTGCAGCAGCAGAGCGACCAGATCGAGATGGCCGCCACGGCGGTCAACCAGATGACCAGTGCGGTCGAAGAAGTCGCCAGCAACGCCGCTTCCACGTCCGCCGCCTCCCGCGAGGCCATCGATGCCGCGCGCAGCGGCAGCGAGCGGGTGGACGAGACGTCCAACGCCATCGACACCCTGGCCGGCGAAGTGGGCCAGGCCTCGCATCAGGCGGAAGCGCTGGCGAACCAGGCGCAGGACATCGGCAAGGTGCTCGAGGTGATCCGCAGCGTGGCCGAGCAGACCAACCTGCTGGCGCTCAACGCCGCCATCGAGGCCGCCCGCGCGGGTGAAGCCGGGCGCGGTTTTGCCGTGGTCGCCGACGAAGTACGCTCGCTGGCCCAGCGCACGCAGAGTTCGACCCGTGAGATCGAGGAACTGGTCTCGGCCATCCAGAACGGCAGCGACCGCACCGTCGCCGCCCTGCTCAGCAGCACCGCCCACGCCGAGCGCACCGTCAGCCGCACCGGGGAAGCCGGCGCTTCGCTGCAGGTGATCCTGGAACGCATGTCGCTGATCAACGAGCGCAACCTGGTGATCGCCAGCGCCACCGAGGAACAGGCCCAGGTCGCCCGCGAGGTGGACCGCAACCTGCTGAACATCCGCGACCTGGCCACCCAGACCTCGGCCGGCGCCACCCAGACCAGCGCGGCAAGCCAGGAACTGTCGCGCCTGGCCGTGGACCTGAACGGGATGGTGGCGCGCTTCGTGGTCTGACGGCCCGCAATCCTTCTCCCGTTTCGCCAACTGGGTAGCGAAACGGGACGGGCGGACAGGGAATTTTTCCGGCCTTTTCCTATCCAATGGCCATCATGGAACGCCACAGGGTGGATAGATGAACGTATTGAAATTGTCGGCCGTGCTGGCCGCCGCCGCACTGCTGAGCGCTTGCGGAGGCAACCAGGCCAAGGTCTGCGGCTCGGACGACGTGAAGAACCAGTTGGTGAAGATCTTCCTCTCGGGAGCGCTTTCCGCCCAATCCGACGCGCTGAGCAAGGCCGAACTGAAAGACGTGGCCATCATCGACAAGGACCCGGACAGCGGCGTGCTGGAATGCGTCGGCACCCTGACCGTGCCGGTGGTCGGCCAGGTCGCCTCGGGCACTCTGAAATACCAGATCGCCCCAGCGGCCAAGTCCGAGCACGACTACCTGCTGCTGCTCGCCGATGGCCCGCTGGCGAACGCCTTCGCCAAGCGCATCGAAGGGATGATCCCGCAGCAGCAGTGAGGGTTATCCATAGGCAATAAAAAACCGGCCCTTGGGGCCGGTTTTTTATTGGACTGGCTTTTTGTAGGAGCGCCCGCAGCCTTTGGGGAAATCAGAAGCCTTCCAGATCGATCAACTCGCCCTCAAAGCGAATCGACCCACCCTCCGCGTTCGCCTCACCACCCTGGATCTCACCGTAATAAGAGAGCCCGTTCTCCAGCGTCACGCAGACGTGAGTCGGTTCTTCCGGCGCGTCCAGCTGGCCCTTGAAGCTCACCTCGATGACACCCTCCTGCGGCGCGCTGAGCGTCACCGTCACCCGGGTGTTATCCACTGCTTCGGCCTCGCGCCCCCAGTGTTCGGCGCTGACGGTCACGGTGGCGATTTCCTGTTTCATCTTCGGTGGTTCTCCGCAAAGGCTCCGGCGCAACGCGCACCGGGAAATACCGCAAGGGTATTCCAGCGGCGCCTCTCAGGCGAGCCCGTCCCGAATCCACCAACGCGAAGGGCGCCACTGGCGCCCTTCAGGCCGGCATCGACCTCATTCAGTCAGCGTGGATATCGTTGTTCTTCGTCTCCTTCAGGAACAGCAGCGAGCAGACCAGGCTCATCGCCGTGATCAGCACCGGGTACCACAGGCCGTAGAAGATGTTGCCGGTGTACACCACCAGCGCGAACGAGATGGTCGGCAGCAGCCCGCCGAACCAGCCGTTGCCGATGTGGTACGGCAGCGACAGCGAGGTGTAGCGGATGCGCGTCGGGAACAGCTCGACCATCAGCGCCGCCAGCGGGCCGTAGCAGCAGGTGGCGATGAAGATCAGCGCGACGATGATCGCCACCACCATCGGGCGGTTCACCAGCGAGGAATCGGCCACGGTCGGGTAGCCGGCGTCCTTCACGGCAGCGCCCAGCGCGGCGGCGTCGAAGCCCTCGATACGTTTATCGCCGACGGTCACCACCAGCTCGCTGCCGGCCGGCGCCGCCACCGAGCTGTAGGGCACGCCGCCCTTCACCAGCAGGGTCTTGGCCTTGTCGCAGGCGCTGTCGAATTTGGCCTTGCCCACCGGGTCGAACTGGAAGGTACAGGTGGCCGGGTCCGCCATCACGGTGACCGGCGCCTGGCGCGTGGCCGCATCGATCTGCGGGTTGGCGTAATGGGTCAGCGCCTTGAACAGCGGGAAGTACAGCACCGTGGCCAACAGCAGGCCGGTGATCAGCACCGGCTTGCGGCCGACCTTGTCCGACAGCCAGCCCATGATCACGAACAGCGGTGCGCCGATCACCAGGGAGATGATCAGCAGTCCGTTGGACAACGCCGGATCCACCTTCAGCACCTGGGTGAGGAAGAACATCACGTAGAACTGCGCCGCGTAGAAGGTCACCGCCTGGCCGGCATTGATGCTGAACAGCGCGATCAGGACGATCTTCAGGTTGCCCCAGTGGGTGAAGGACTCCTTGAGCGGCGACTTGCTCACCTTGCCCTCGGCCTTCATCTTCAGGAACGCCGGCGACTCGTGCATCGACAGGCGAATCCAGGTGGAAATACCCAGCAGCACGATGGAGATCAGGAACGGCAGGCGCCAGCCCCAGATCTCGAACTCGGTACCGGTGAGCTGGCGACACCCCCAGATCACCACCAGCGAGAGCAGCAGGCCACCGGTGGCGGTGCACTGGATCCAGCTGGTGTAAGCGCCACGCTTGTGGTCCGGCGCGTGCTCGGCCACATAGATCGCCGCGCCACCGTACTCGCCACCCAGCGCCAGGCCCTGCAGCAGGCGCAGCACGATGAGGATGATCGGCGCCGCCACGCCGATGGTGGCGTAGGCCGGCAACAGGCCTACCGCAAAGGTCGACAGGCCCATCAGCAGGATCGTGACGAGGAAGGTGTACTTGCGTCCGATCATGTCGCCCAGGCGGCCGAACACCAGCGCGCCAAAGGGTCGGACGAGGAAGCCGGCGGCGAACGCCAGCAGGGCGAAGATGAACGCGGTGGTGTCGTTGACCCCGGCGAAGAAATGCTTGGCGATGATCGCCGCCAGTGAGCCGTAGAGAAAGAAGTCGTACCACTCGAACACCGTGCCGAGCGATGAGGCGAAGATCACCTTGCGCTCGTCGCGACGCGAGGTCGCGGGCCGTTCATAGGAACTGGTCTGTGCTACATCGGTCATTGCAGGCTCTCCTGCCCCTTCTGGGGGCTTTTGTTTTTGTCAGCCTCGACTGCCACGGCTTTCACGCCGCGCGATACCGGTTGTCTTGCTACACGCCAAATAGAAAGTGGGCAGACGGGATCGCCGTCAGGCCACCGGAGCTTCCTCCTGTGCGCGCCCACTGGAAGGGATGACCTCCGCGCTGCGCGCAGGTTCGCGCAATATCATCTGCGCGGCCTTCTCGGCGATCACCAGCACCGGCGAGCAACTGTTGCCGGAGGTCAGGCTGGGCATGATCGACGCGTCGGCGATGCGCAGGCCGGGAATGCCGTGCACGCGCAGTTGGCTGTCCACCACCGCGCCCTCGCCCTGCCCCATCCGGCAGGTGCCTGCCGGGTGGAAGATGGTGGTGCCGATCTCGGCGGCGGCGCGGTGCAGGTCTTCCTCGGTCTGGTAATCCGGGCCGGGCTTGAACTCCACCGGCTGGTAGCGCGCCAGTGCGGGCGCAGCAGCGATACGGCGGGTCAGGCGGATGGCATCGGCAGCCACGCGCAGGTCCTCCGGGTGGCTCAGGTAGTTGGGCTGGATCACCGGCTTGTCGCGCGGGTCCAGCGAGCGCAGCGTGACCGTGCCACGACTCAGCGGACGCAGGTCGCACACTGACGCGGTGAAGGCCGGGAAGCTGTGCAACGGCTCGCCGAAGCGCTCCAGCGACAACGGCTGTACGTGGTATTCGAGGTTGGCCGAACGCTGACCGGGGTCGGACTTGGCGAACGCGCCCAACTGGCTCGGCGCCATGGACAAGGGGCCGCTGCGCTTGAACAGATACTCCAGGCCCATGCCCATCTTGCCCCACAGCGTCGAAGCGATCTGGTTCAACGAGGGCGCGCCGTTCATACGGTAGATCAGGCGCAGCTGCAGGTGGTCCTGCAGGTTGCCGCCCACGCCGGACAGCTCATGGCGCACGCCGATGCCGTGCTTGTCCAGCAGGCTACGCGGGCCGATGCCGGAACGCTGCAGCAGCACCGGCGTGTTGATCGCACCGGCGCAGAGGATCACCTCGCGCCGGGCTCGCAGCTCGCGCCGCGCGCCCTGCCAGTTCACTTCCAGCCCGGCGGCGCGGCCGTTCTCCAGCAGCACGCGCAGCGCCTCGACATGGGTCAGCACGGTGAGATTGGGGCGGTTGGCAATGGGCCGCAGGAAGGCCTTCGAGGCGTTCCAGCGCACGCCGGCACGCTGGTTCACCTGGAAGTAGCCGCAGCCTTCGTTGTCGCCGCCGTTGAAATCCTCCACCGGTCGCACGCCGGACTGCGCCGCCGCCTCGCGGAAGGCATCAAGGATCGCCCAGGAGAGCCGCTGCTTCTCCACTCGCCATTCGCCTCCCGAACCGTGCAATTCGCTCGAACCACCGAAGTGGTCCTCCATCTTCATGAACAGCGGCAGCAGGTCGTTCCAGCCCCAGCCGGCGTTGCCCTCGGCAGCCCAGCCGTCGTAGTCCAGCGCCTGGCCGCGCATGTAGATCATGCCGTTGATCGAGGAGCAGCCGCCCAGGGTGCGCCCGCGCGGGTACTTGATCGCGCGACCGTTCAGCCCCGGCACCTGCTCGGTATCGAAACACCAGTCGGTGCGCGGGTTGCCGATGCAATAGAGGTAGCCGACGGGAATGTGGATCCAGGGATAGTTGTCCGGGCCGCCGGCTTCGAGCAGCAGCACGCGGTTGGCGGGGTCGGCGGACAGGCGGTTGGCCAGCAGGCAGCCGGCGGGCCCCGCGCCGACGATCAGGTAGTCATAAGCATCCAGTGCCTGGGGCATGGAGAAGTCCCTCGTCGTTCTTGTTCTTTTTACTCTGACGACCGAGCCGAGGCTCAGTTCGACAGTCGTCGAGCGACGGTAAGGCGAGGCAAAAATCGCTGAGGACGCGGAGTCAACACGCCGTTAATGAGCAGTCCGAAGCGATTTTTAACGAAGCATCACCGAAGCGCAGACACTGACGGACTGAGCCTAGTCGTTCGTTCGTGATAAAAGAACAGTCGTTTCGAGTCACCTGCTGTGCGTTTTCTAACAACAAGGACTGCCGAGATGTTCGACTGGAATGACCTGCGCTACTTCCTGGAACTGCACCGCAGCGGCCGCCTGCTGACCACCGCCAAGCGCCTGGGCACCACGCACGCCACGGTGGCGCGGCATATCGAGGGCATCGAGCGCGACCTCGGCACCCAACTGTTCGCCCAGCACACCGGCGGCTACCAGCTCACCCCGGCCGGCCAGGCGCTGCTCAAGCACGCCGAGGCCATGGAGAACACCGCCCTCCTTGCCCAGGAAGAAATGAGCCAGGCCATCTCGCCCCTGGGGCAGATCCGCATCGGCGTCACCGAAGGCCTGGGCACCATGTTCCTCGCCCCGCGCCTGGGCGAACTGATGCAGCGCTACCCCGGCCTGGAAGTGGAGCTGGTCTCCGTGCCGCGCTTCGTCAGCATCACCAACCGCGAGGCGGACATCGCCATCACCCTGGAGCGCCCCAGCGCCGACCTGGTGATCAGCCGCCGCCTCACGAGCTATCGCCTGAGCCTGTTCGCCAGCCCCGCCTACCTGGAAAACGCCCCGCCCCTGCGCGACCGCGAAGACCTCAGCCGCCACCCGTGGATCGGCTATGTCGACGACCTGCTGTTCAGCCAGGAACTGCTGTTCCATCACAGCTTCTGCCGGCACCCGCAGGTGGTGTTCCGCAGCACCAGCGTGGTCGCCCAGCAACAGGCCGCCCAGGCCGGCATCGGCATCGCGATCCTCCCGCAGTACATGGGCCTGCACGATCCGCGGCTGGTGCCGGTGCTGCCGGATGAGTTCATCGAGCGGGAATACTGGATGTGCACGCGGCGCGAGTTGCACCGCTCGGTAAGGCTGAGATTGGTGTGGGATTTCCTCGTGGAAATCTGTGGGCGCGAACAGGGAATCCTGGTGGGCGGCGAAACCTCCGTCTCCCTATAGGAGCGGACCATGCGCGATTTCATGCACGGCCAGCTCCGGTGGGTAATCGCTGCAGTTTTGCAGCGATTATTGGCAGGATTGCCGACAGGGAGTCTGCATGGATATTATAAATCCAATATAAATCAGAAACTTAGCCTCTGGCACAAAATCTGCTGGCGATGCGCCACTCTCCGGACGCATCGACCATCCCCTCCCGCGCGGCACCACCTGCCGCTTCCGTTTGGCTGCTTCGTCCGTCCCACCGCCCACGCAAGGACAGCAGCATGTTCCTCCGCCAGATTTCCATCCAATGGAAGGTCACCCTTCTCGCCGGCATCTGCCTGCTCGGCATCGTCTCGTTGCTGGTCGGCCTCTCGCTGTTCGGCATGGAGCGCACGTCCGAGTATGTGAAGGACTCCAGCAGCCGCATGCTCAACGAAACCGCCGAGCTGCGCATCGAGGCCCAGGGCGAAGCGCAGGCGATGGCGATCAACCGCCAGTTCGCCGACGCCTTCCTCTACGGCAGCGGCTTCGCCCGCGAGGTGCTGTTGCTCCGCGAGCAGGCGCAGAAGAATGGGCTGGACGCCACCCAGGTGCGCGAAGACCTGACCCACCTGGCCAAGGCCGCCGTGCAACGCAATCCGGCGCTGCTCGGCCTGGCGCTGACCTTCGAGCGCGGTGCGCTGGATGGCGAGGACGCGCGCTTCATCGACCAACCCGAGCGCGGCGGCAATGATTCCGGGCGCTTCTCGCTCTACTGGTCGCAACCCACGCCAGGCCAGCTGACCCTGCAACTGCTGGGCGAAAGTGACCTGACCGACAGCAGCGCCGGCCCCAGCGGAGAGCCGACCAACGCCTGGTTCGCCTGTCCGCGCGCGGCCCAGAAGCCCTGCGTGATCGAGCCCTACCTCTACGAGATCAGCGGGCAGAAAGTCCTGATGACCAGCATCGCGCTGCCCCTGATGGCGGACGGCAAGCTGGTTGCCTCGCTGTCGGTGGACATCAACCTGGGCAGCCTGCAGGCACTCAGCCAGAAGGCCAGCGCGCAGCTGTACAACGGCCGCACCAGCGTGAGCATTCTCAGCGCCAAGGGCGTGGTGGCAGCGAACAGCAGCGACGCGAAACAACTCGGCCAGCGCTTTGCCCAGGGCAATCAGGATGCCAGCCTGCAGCAGCTGATCGAGCACGGTGACGGCGACCAGAAGCTGCACAGCGAAGGTCAGCTGAAGGTGCTGGCATCCTTCCAGCCGATCCCCGGCGCCAGTCCCTGGCGCGTGCTGCTCAGCGTGCCGGAAAGTGTGCTGGTCGGCCCGGCGGAATCCCTCAAGGTCGAGCTGAGCGAACGCAACCGCAGCGGCACCTGGCTGGAACTGGGCCTCGGCCTGCTGGCGGCGGTAGTCGGCCTGGCGCTGATCTGGCTGACTGCGCTGGGCGTGACCCGGCCCATCCTCGGCGTGTCGCACATGCTTGAGGACATCGCCAGCGGCGAAGGTGACCTGACCCGCCGTCTCGTCTACGACAAACGCGACGAACTGGGGCGCCTGGCCGGCTGGTTCAACCGCTTCCTCGACAAGCTGCAGCCGGTGATCGCCGAGGTGAAGAGTTCGGTGCAGGACGCCCGAGGCACCGCCGATCAGTCTGCCGCCATCGCGACCCAGACCAGCGCCGGCATGGAGCGCCAGTACAAGCAGGTCGACCAGGTCGCCACGGCCTTCCACGAGATGAGTGCCACTGCCCAGGAAGTCGCCCGCAGCGCCGCACAGGCCGCGCAGGCTGCCCGCGAGGCGGACCAGGCGGCGCGCCATGGCTTGTCGGTGATTGACAGCACCACTGCGAGCATCACCCGCCTCGCCGCCGGCATGAGCGACGCGATGAGCGAGGTGCGCGGGCTGGCCAGCAACAGCGAACGCATCGGCTCGGTGCTGGAAGTGATCCGCGGCATCGCCGAGCAGACCAACCTGCTGGCGCTCAACGCCGCCATCGAAGCCGCACGCGCCGGCGAGGCCGGACGCGGCTTCGCGGTGGTCGCCGACGAGGTGCGCAACCTCGCGCGGCGTACCCAGGAATCCGTGGAGGAAACCCGTCTGGTGATCGAGCAACTGCAGGCCGGTACGCGGGAAGTGGTGGAGTCCATGGGCAGCAGCCACGGCCAGGCGCAGGACAGCGTCGAGCACGTCAGCCAGGCGGTGGTGGCCTTGCAGCAGATCGGCAGCGCGGTGTCGGTGATCACCGACATGAGCCACCAGATCGCCAGCGCCGCCGAGGAGCAGAGCGCGGTGGCCGAGGAAATCAACGGCAACGTGGCGAACATCCGCGACGTCACCGAATCCCTCACCGGCCAGGCCAATGAATCGGCGCGGGTCAGCCAGTCGCTGAACAACCTGGCGAACCAGCAGCAGCGACTGATGGATCAGTTCCGCGCATAACGATAGGAATGCATCGTGTGCGCGCCTACCGGGAGCGAATTACTCCGCGCGCGCCTTCTCGACCTTCTCGGAGGCCGACCACAGGCGGTAGCGGACTTCGACATCCCTGGGCGCGTAGATCACGATCGGCAGCTTGCTGTTGTAACGCAGCACGAAGCCCTCGCCGACCACCGGGACGAAGTCCTTGCGGGTCTTGCCATCCGGGCAGGCCATCAGGGTGCTGGCCGGACCGCTGACCTTGTCCAGGCGATAGTAGGCGTAGCCCCAGCCTTCCAGGGTCTTTTCTTCCAGGTTGCCGCCCAGGCGCTGGCGGTTGCAGTCGACGGTCAGCGTCTTGCCGGCGAGGATCTCGACCTTGAAGTTCTCTTCCTGCGCCTGCTTGGGCAGGTGGATAACCTGGCGCACGAAGCCGTCTTCCGCCTTGGGATAGGGCGCGACGTCTTCCAGCTTGGCGGCGTTGGCGAAGGTCGCAGTAGCACTGAGCAGCAGTGCGGTGGGGAGAGTGAAACGAACGAACGGCATGAAGCCTCCTTGCAGAAATGAAGAACGAACGCACCGAGCGGGTGCGTTCGTTCGAGCCCTCTGACCGGCAAATTGTACGAACGCTCCTACAACCCTGTGCTGAGTTGTATCAAGCTACTTCACCGCCGGACTTGGCCTGCTGCTCCAGGTGTGTCTGGAGTTCCGGGGCAAGCCTGAGGTTGTAGGCGAGCTCATCGAGATAGGTGCGCTCGGCGCCCTGCTGATCGTCCACCAGCATCACGCTGACCAGGTACATCTCGGCGGCCACGGCCGGGTCGTCCTGGGCGGATTCGGCGACCTCCGCGGCGTCCAGCGGCTTGCGCACCTCGGCGTCGAGCCAGTCCTGCAACTCCGGCTCATCGGTATGGCGGGCGATCTCCGCCTGGATGGCAGCCTTTTCCTTTTCGTCGATGCGGCCATCGGCCTTGGCGGCGGCGATCAAGGCGCGCAGGATCGCGTGGCTATGAGCTTCGGCTTCCGGGCCGGACAGCTGGTCCACGGTCATCAGCGACTGTTGCTGCGGAGCCGCGGCCGGATGCTGGCGCTGGTAATTCTGATAAGCCTGGAAGGCCATCATGCCGAGGGACGCGAGCATCGCGTAATTGATGCCGCCGCTGCTGCCCGTGCGGCCTTGCGGCGCACCGGCATTGTGGGTGCCGCCGCCGAGCATGCCGCCGAGTACGTCACCCAGGCCGCCGAGCCCGCCGCCGGCACCACCGGAGGAGCCGCCGAGCAGTCCACCCAGCAATCCGCCCAGGCCACCCAGGCCTCCCGCACCGCCACCCTGTTGGGTCTGTGCACCTTGGCCGGCGCGCAGCAGTTGTTCCAGTAGATCCGCCGTGTTCATCAGAAGTCCCTCGCTATCGCTCGGTGTGCGTTGGGCAACGATAGTCCCGCCACACCGATGCGCCAGCGCCGTTCGCCGGGCCGAATACCCGGCGCAGGCTTCAGCCGGCGCTTGCGAGCGAGGTCACGCCGGGACGGCGTCCAGCGCTTTCTGCGCCTGGGCTTCCAGCTCGACCTTCAGGCCGGCATCGATACTCAGCTGGCGTGCCAGCTCGTCAAGGTAGGCGCGTTCCATGTAGCTGGTCTCATCGACCATCAGCAGGCTGGCCAGGTACATCTCGGCGGCCATTTCTTCGCTGGTGGCGGCGCGGGCGACTTCGGCCGGGTCCAGCGGCTTGGCCAGCTCGCGGTCGAGCCAGCCCTGCAGCTCGACATCGCCGGTGAGCTTGGCGATCTCGCCCTCGATCAACTGGCGTTCGCGCTCATCGATATGTCCGTCGGCCTTTGCGGCCGCCACGATGGCCCGCAGGATGGCGTGGCTGTGCTGCTCGGCCTGGGCCGGAGGCAGCCGGTCGACGGTCTGTGGCTCGCCGCGTGGGGCGCTGGCCTGCTTCTGCTGCCAGTTGCCATAGGCCTTGTAGGCCAGCACGCCCAGGGCGGCGAGACCGCCGTAGGTGACGACCTTGCCCCCCATCTTGCGCGCCTTCTTGCTGCCCAGCAGCAAGCCAAGCGCACCCGCTGCCAGGGCACCACCGCCGGCGCCGGAGAGCAGGCTGCCGAGGTCCAGGCCGCCGCTCTTGCTGGATGGCTGACCGCCGTCCTGCCGGGCCACGCCCTTGTTCTGCAGGAGGTCCTGGCCGGATCTGAGGAGCTGGTCGAGCAGGCCGCGTGTGTTCATGGCGATCTCCACTGTCTATCGAAAAATGTGGATTCCGACTCTAGTCCAGCGCACGTCAGGGACGCAGCGACAGTGTGCTTCCGGATATTGCGGGCCTGTCCCGGCGGGACCGCAGGATAAACAGGCCACTTTCATTCGATTAAAAAGAATGCTCCTATAGATTTTCGATAATCAACAATGAAATGCGCCGAGACCGGCTAGACAAGGCTCTAGATCGCGACTCCGCGCTCCAGCGGCAATCGCCCATGATGACCCTTCGCCAGATTCGCCATTTCATCGCCGTCGCCGAGACCGGCTCGATCTCCGCCGCCGCCCAGGCGGTGTTCATTTCCCAGTCGACCCTGACGCTGGCCATCCAGCAGTTGGAGGACGAGATCGGCGTGCGCCTGTTCGATCGCCATGCCAAGGGCATGACGCTCACCCACCAGGGCCATCAGTTCCTGCGCCAGGCGCACCTGATCCTGGCCACGGTGGAGAATGCCAAGCGCAGCCTGCAGCAGAGCACCGACCAGGTGGCCGGCAGCCTGACCATCGGCGTGACCAGCCTGGTGGCAGGCTATTACCTGGCAGACCTGATCAACCGATTCCAGCGCGCCTACCCCAACGTGCAGACCCGCGTGGTAGAGGATGAGCGCCCCTACATCGAGCACCTGCTGGTCAGCGGCGAGATCGACGTCGGCGTGCTGATCCTCTCCAACCTGGAGGACCGTCATGCCCTGCAGACCGAAGTGCTGACCCACTCGCCGCACCGCCTCTGGCTGCCGGCGCAGCACCCGCTTCTGGAGCGCGACAGCATCGGCCTGGCCGACGTGGCAGGCGAGCCGTTGATCCAGCTGAACGCCGACGAGATGGGCCTGCACACCCAGCGCATCTGGTCCCGCGCCGGCCTCGTGCCGCAAGTGACGCTGCGCACGGCCTCCGTGGAAGCGGTGCGAAGCCTGGTGGCGGCTGGCCTGGGGCTGTCGATCCAGCCGGACATGACCTACCGCCCCTGGTCGCTGGAAGGCGACATCATCGAAGCGCGGCCGCTGGTGGACCTCTCCGAGCCGCTGGACGTCGGCCTGGCCTGGCGTCGCGGCACCGCGCGGCCGCCGCTGGTGGACCCGTTCCTCACCGTGGCCCGCGAGCAGCCCAACGCAAAACGCCTTTCGATCTAGAGGCTTACAGCGTTCGATTTAATCGAACGGCGCTTTCAGTAATTAGAATTTGTCGACCCCACGCCCGGACTCTAGTCTCTCGTCCCATACCAAAGGGCCAGTTCCGGGCAACGCCCCTACGCCGGAGCACGCACATGGCCCCTGAAAACAAGACAGATAAACGACGAGCTTCCAAGATGACCGGCGCAACCCTGCATACCGCCTTGCTGATCGACGGCCAACTGGTCGCCGGCGAAGGCATTGCCGAGCCGATCATCAACCCGACGACCGGCGACACCATTGCCAGCATTGCCGACGGCTCCCTGGATCAGGTCGAACAGGCCATTGCGGCCGCGCACCGCGCGTTCCCCGGCTGGGCCCGCACCACGCCCGCCCAGCGCGCCACCGCCTTGCTCGCCATCGCCGACGCCATCGACCAGCACGGCAACGACCTCGCCCAGCTGGAATCGCTGAACTGCGGCAAGCCGCTGCATCTCGCCCGCCAGGACGACATCCCCGCCACCGCCGACGTGTTCCGCTTCTTCGCCGGCGCCGTGCGCTGCCAGCAGGGCCAGCTCGCCGGCGAATACGTGCCCGGCCACACCAGCATGGTGCGCCGCGACCCGGTGGGCGTGGTCGCCTCGATTGCGCCGTGGAACTACCCGCTGATGATGGCCGCATGGAAGATCGCCCCCGCCCTGGCCGCCGGCAACACGCTGGTGTTCAAGCCGTCCGAACACACGCCGCTGAGCATCCTGGCGCTGGCCCCGGCACTGGCGGAGATCCTCCCTGCTGGCGTGATCAACATCGTCTGCGGCGGCGGCGAGGGCGTCGGCAGCCATCTGGTCAGCCACCCGAAGGTGCGCATGGTGTCGCTGACCGGCGACATCGTCACCGGGCAGAAGATTCTCCAGGCCGCCGCACGCACACTCAAACGCACCCACCTGGAACTGGGCGGCAAAGCACCGGTGATCGTCTGCAACGACGCCGACCTCGACGCCGTGGTCCAGGGCGTGCGCACCCACGGTTACTACAACGCCGGCCAGGATTGCACTGCCGCCTGCCGCATCTACGCGCAGGCCGGCATCCATGACCGCCTCGTCGCCGAGCTGGGCGACGCCGTGGCGAGCATCCGCTTCGCCCGCAAGCGCGACGCCGATAACGAGATCAGCCCGCTGATCAGCGCCCGCCAGCGCGACCGCGTGGCCAGCTTCGTCGAGCGCGCCCTCGGCCAGCCGCACATCGAGCGCGTCACCGGCGCCGCCGTGCATTCCGGCCCCGGCTTCTACTACCAGCCGACCCTGCTGGCCGGCTGCAAGCAGCAGGACGAGATCGTCCAGCGCGAGGTGTTCGGCCCGGTGGTCACCGTGACCCGCTTCGACCAGTTGGAGCAGGCGGTGGACTGGGCCAACGACTCCGAATACGGCCTGGCCTCCTCGGTGTGGACACAGAACCTCGACAAGGCCTTCCAGATCGCCAACCGCCTGCAATACGGCTGCACCTGGATCAACACCCATTTCATGCTCGCCAGCGAGATGCCCCACGGCGGGCTCAAGCGCTCGGGCTATGGCAAGGACCTGTCCAGCGACTCGCTACAGGACTACAGCGTGGTGCGCCACATCATGGCGCGACACGGCCAGCAACTGGATTGAACGACCCCGGCGGCGCCCCCGCCGGTCCATAAGAAAACACCCCGGCGAATCGGCGCGCCCGCTCGCACGAGGGTGGTTGCTCGATTGAACTGCCCCACCAATAGAGACAACAACGAGAGGGAGACACCCGATGCGCAAGACCGCACTGCTCAGTGCCATCACCACCGCCCTGCTGGCCAGCGCCGGCGTCCAGGCCGCCGAGGCCCTGAAGGAAGTCGGCAAGGGCGAAGGCCGCCTGGACATCATCGCCTGGCCCGGCTACATCGAGCGCGGCCAGTCCGACAAGAACTACGACTGGGTCACCCAGTTCGAGAAGGACACCGGCTGCCAGGTCAACGTGAAGACCGCTGCCACCTCCGACGAGATGGTCAGCCTGATGGCCAAGGGCGGCTACGACCTGGTCACCGCCTCGGGCGACGCCTCCCTGCGCCTGATCTACGGCAAGCGCGTGCAGCCGATCGATCCGTCGCTGATCCCCAACTGGAAGAACATCGACCCGCGCCTGAAGGACGCCGCCTGGTACGTGGTCAACGGCAAGACCTATGGCGCGCCGTACCAGTGGGGCCCGAACCTGCTGATGTACAACACCAAGGTCTTCCCCACCGCGCCGGACAGCTGGAAAGTCGTGTTCGACGCCCAGAACCTGCCCGACGGCAAGCCGAACAAGGGCCGCGTGCAGGCCTACGACGGCCCGATCTACGTCGCCGACGCCGCGCTGTACCTGAAGGCCACCCAGCCGGAACTGGGCATCACCGATCCGTACCAGCTCGACGAGAAGCAGTACGCCGCCGTGGTCGACCTGCTGCGCAAGCAGCATGACCTGATCCACCGCTACTGGCACGACACCACCGTGCAGATGAGCGACTTCAAGAACGAAGGCGTCGCCGCCTCCAGCGCCTGGCCGTACCAGGCCAACGCCCTGAAGGCCGAAGGTCAGCCGATCGCCACCGTGTTCCCGAAAGAAGGCGTCACCGGCTGGGCCGACACCACCATGCTGCACGCCGAAGCCCAGCACCCGAGCTGCGCCTACAAGTGGCTGAACTGGTCGCTGGAACCCAAGGTCCAGGGCGACGTGGCGGCCTGGTTCGGCTCCGTGCCGGCCGTGCCCGAAGGCTGCAAGGCCAGCACCCTGCTCGGTGCCGAAGGCTGCGCCACCAACGGCTACAACCAGTTCGACAAGATCGCGTTCTGGAAGACCCCGGTGGCCGAGGGCGGCAAGTTCGTCCCCTACAGCCGCTGGACCCAGGACTATATCGGGATCATGGGCGGCCGTTGAGGCAGGGAACTTCCCCGAGCGCCTGACTGGCTCCCTCTCCCTTCAGGGAGAGGGGCTGGGGGAGAGGGTGATGCCGCTGGCTCCGATGCCCGGCCGCCCTCTCCCCAACCCTCTCCCTGAAGGGAGAGGGAGCTGTTCGGCGCAACGCCTACCCGCGAACCACATCCGTACCGATTCACCCGTATTTCAGATTCACGGGCAGGGCTCCCCTACGCCGGATTCCTGCCCCTTGGAGCGTGCACCATGACCACTCCCGCTGTTCAATTCACCCAGGTCTCCCGCCAGTTCGGCGACGTCAAGGCCGTTGACCGGGTGTCCATCGACATCAAGGACGGCGAGTTCTTCTCCATGCTCGGCCCGTCGGGCTCGGGCAAGACCACCTGCCTGCGGCTGATCGCCGGCTTCGAGCAACCCAGCGCAGGCTCCATCCGCATCCATGGCGAGGAGGCCGCCGGCCTGCCGCCCTACCAGCGTGACGTCAACACGGTGTTCCAGGACTACGCGCTGTTCCCGCACATGAGTGTGCTGGAGAACGTCGCCTACGGCCTGAAAGTGAAAGGCATCGGCAAGGCAGAGCGGCTGAAGCGTGCCGAAGAAGCCCTTGGCATGGTCGCCCTGGGCGGCTATGGCGTGCGCAAGCCGGTGCAGCTCTCCGGCGGCCAGCGCCAGCGCGTGGCCCTGGCCCGTGCGCTGGTGAACCGTCCGCGCGTCCTGCTGCTGGACGAACCCCTCGGCGCCCTCGACCTCAAGCTGCGCGAGCAGATGCAGAGCGAACTGAAGAAGCTGCAGCGCCAGCTCGGCATCACGTTCATCTTCGTCACCCACGACCAGAGCGAAGCGCTGTCCATGTCCGACCGCGTCGCGGTGTTCAACAAGGGCCGCATCGAGCAGGTCGACACCCCGCGCAACCTCTACATGAAGCCGGCCACCCCGTTCGTGGCCGAGTTCGTCGGCACCTCCAACGTGCTGCGCGGCGACATCGCCCAAAGCCTGACCGGCAACGCCCAGCCGTTCTCCATCCGCCCGGAGCACATCACCTTCGCCAAGGGCGAGCGCGCCACGTCGGATATCGAGATCAGCGGCCTGCTGCACGACATCCAGTACCAGGGCGCGGCGACCCGCTACGAGATCCGTCTCGACAACGGCCAGAACCTCTGCCTCAGCCAGGCCAACAGCCAGTGGGCCGACATCGACCTCGCCCACCAGCCGGGCCAGCGCGTGACCGCTCGCTGGGCGCGCGAGGCGATGGTGGTGCTGAACGAGGGCGCGTGAGATGGAACTGACGATGAATGCAGCGCTGCCCGCGGCCAGCAATGGCCCGCTGCGGCGCCTGTCCAACCTGCTCTACCGCAAGCCGACGCTGTACCTCTCGCTGCTGCTGATCCCGCCGCTGCTGTGGTTCGGCGCGATCTACCTGGGCTCGCTGCTGACGCTGCTGTGGCAGGGTTTCTACACCTTCGACGACTTCACCATGACGGTGACGCCGGACCTGACCTGGGCCAACTTCGGCTCGCTGTTCAGCGGCTCCAACTTCGACATCATCCAGCGCACCGTGCTGATGGCGGTCGCGGTATCCATCGCCAGCGGCGCGGTGGCCTTCCCCATCGCCTACTACATGGCGCGCTACACCACCGGCAAGACCAAGGCGTTCTTCTACATCGCCGTGATGATGCCGATGTGGGCCAGCTACATCGTCAAGGCCTACGCCTGGACCCTGCTGCTGGCCAAGGGCGGCGTGGCGATGTGGTTCGTCCAGCACCTGGGCCTCGAGCCCGTGCTGAACCTGCTGCTGGGCATTCCGGGGATCGGTGGCAACACCCTGTCCACCTCCAGCTTCGGGCGCTTCCTGGTGTTCGTGTACATCTGGCTGCCGTTCATGATCCTGCCGATCCAGGCCTCCCTGGAGCGCCTGCCGCCGTCGCTGCTACAGGCCTCGGCGGACCTCGGCGCGCACCCGCGGCAGACCTTCTTCCAGGTCATCCTGCCGCTGTCGATCCCCGGCATCGCCGCCGGCTCGATCTTCACCTTCAGCCTGACCCTGGGCGACTTCATCGTGCCGCAGCTGGTGGGCCCGCCGGGCTACTTCATCGGCAGCATGGTCTACGCCCAGCAGGGCGCGATCGGCAACATGCCGATGGCCGCCGCCTTCACCCTCGTGCCGATCGTGCTGATCGCCGTGTACCTGTCCATCGTCAAACGTCTGGGGGCTTTCGATGCACTCTGAGAAAGCGTCGTTCGGCCTCAAAGCGGCCGCCTGGGGCGGGTTGGTGTTCCTGCACTTCCCGATCCTGATCATCTTCCTGTACGCCTTCAACACCGAGGACGCGGCCTTCAGCTTCCCGCCCAAAGGCTTCACCCTGCACTGGTTCAGCGTCGCCTTCGCCCGCCAGGACGTGCTCGAGGCCATCGAACTGTCGGTGAAGATCGCCAGCGTCGCCACGCTGATTGCCATGCTCCTGGGCACCCTGGCCGCGGCCGCGCTGTACCGCCGCGACTTCTTCGGCAAGGAAGGTATCTCGCTGATGCTGATCCTGCCGATCGCCCTGCCCGGCATCATCACCGGCATCGCGCTGCTGTCGGCGTTCAAGACCCTCGGCATCGAGCCGGGCTTCCTGACCATCGTCATCGGCCACGCCACCTTCTGCGTGGTGATCGTCTACAACAACGTCATCGCGCGCTTCCGCCGCACCTCCCACAGCCTCATCGAAGCCTCGATGGACCTGGGCGCCGACAGCTGGCAGACCTTCCGCTACGTGATCCTGCCGAACCTCGGCTCGGCGCTGCTGGCCGGCGGCATGCTGGCGTTCGCGCTGTCCTTCGACGAGATCATCGTCACCACCTTCACCGCCGGCCATGAACGCACTCTGCCGATCTGGCTGCTCAACCAGCTGGGCCGCCCGCGCGACGTACCGGTAACCAACGTGGTGGCGATGCTGGTGATGATCGTGACCATGCTGCCGATCCTCGGCGCCTACTACTTGACCAAAGGTGGCGAAGGCGTGGCGGGGAGCGGCAAATGACAGTCATGTGCCAAGCGGCCCTCTCCCCCCGCCCTCTCCCTGAAGGGAGAGGGAGCCTGTTCGGCGTGCCCGGTTAGCACCGAATTCGCCGGCAGCCACGAAAGTTCGCCTGGCACGGATATCCCCTCTCCCTTCAGGGAGAGGGTTAGGGAGAGGGGAAGCCCCCGCTCCCAACTCACAGAACCCCTCAGGCCCGCCGCCCCGAAACGGCAGGCCCCTAAAAAGAAACACCCCAACCGAATTTGCACCACGCTTCTGAACAAGAGGACTCAACCATGCAAACCAACCTGCTGATCAACGGCCAACTGGTCGCTGGCGAAGGCGAGAAGCTCGCCGTCCTGAACCCATCGCTGGGCACCACACTGGTGGAAATCGCCGAGGCCACCCCGGCCCAGGTCGACGCCGCCGTGCTGGCCGCCGACGCGGCCTTCGACAGCTGGTCGCAGACCGCGCCGAAGGACCGCTCCCTGCTCCTGCTGGCTCTGGCCGACGCCATCGACGCCAACGCCGAGGAACTGGCCCGCCTGGAATCCAACAACTGCGGCAAGCCCTATTCCGCTGCGCTGAACGACGAACTGCCGGCCGTGGCCGACGTGTTCCGCTTCTTCGCCGGCGCCTGCCGCGTGATGCAGGGCTCCGCCGCTGGCGAATACCTGCCGGGCCACACCTCGATGATCCGTCGCGACCCGGTGGGCGTGGTCGCCTCCATCGCGCCGTGGAACTACCCGCTGATGATGGTGGCCTGGAAACTCGGCCCGGCCCTGGCCGCCGGCAACACCGTGGTGCTCAAGCCGTCCGAGCAGACCCCGCTGACCGCCCTGCGCCTGGCGCAGCTGATGGCCGGCATCTTCCCCGCCGGCGTGGTCAACCTGGTCTTCGGCCGCGGCCCGACCGTCGGCGAACCGCTGACGACCCACCCGAAAGTGCGCATGGTGTCCCTGACCGGCTCGGTCGCCACCGGCAGCCGTATCATCGCCGGCACCGCCGACACCGTGAAGCGCATGCACATGGAACTGGGCGGCAAGGCCCCGGTACTGATCTTCGACGACGCCGACATCGACGCCGCCGTGGAAGGCATCCGCACCTTCGGCTTCTACAACGCCGGCCAGGACTGCACCGCGGCCTGCCGCATCTACGCGCAGAAGGGCATCTACGCCAAGTTCGTGGAGAAGCTCGGCGCCGCCGTCGCCAGCATCCAGTACGGCGAGCAGGACGACCCGAATACCGAACTGGGCCCGGTCATCACCGAACAGCACCTGGAGCGCGTGATCGGCTTCGTCGAGCGCGCCAAACAGGTGCCGCACATCGAAGTCATTACGGGTGGCAAGCGGGCGGATCGTGCAGGCTTCTTCTTCGAGCCGACCGTGCTCGCCGGCGCCCGCCAGGACGACGAAGTGGTACGCCGCGAAATCTTCGGCCCGGTGGTTTCGGTCACCGAGTTCGAGGACGAAGCACAGGCGCTGGCCTGGGCAAACGACTCCGACTACGGCCTCGCATCGTCGGTATGGACGAGTGATGTCGGTCGCGCCCATCGCCTGTCCGCTCGCCTGCAGTACGGCTGCACCTGGGTCAACACGCACTTCATGCTGACCACCGAGATGCCCCACGGCGGCATGAAGCTGTCGGGCTACGGCAAGGACATGTCCATGTACGGCCTGGAGGATTACACAGCGATCCGCCACGTCATGATCAAGCACTGATTGGAGCGCGGCCTGCTGCGCGTCGGCGGAGCTGCGTTGGAAACAGGTCCGGGCCCAGTCATTTACTACTCGTAAACTCCTGGGCCCGGACCTGCTTCCGCCTTGCTGCGCTCTAGCTCGCGAGGCCCAACAGTACGGTGAAAAAAGCAACCAGCGGACCAAGGTCCGCGGGTTCAACGGCGCCCCGCTCGACCGGGACCGCCGCGCGGCCACGCATGCCGCAGCCCCTTCCGGAGGGAAGGGCATAACCATGACAGCCCCTGCCCCGGGCCATCACCTTGCAAGGATTCCCCATGACCATCACCCGCCGCGACTTCCTCAACGGCGTTGCCCTCACCATCGGCGCGGGGCTCACCCCGCTGCAACTTCTCCAGGCCGCACCGTCCGGCCGCTACTACCCGCCCGCCCTCACCGGCATGCGCGGCAGCCATCCCGGCGCGTTCGAGGTCGCGCACCAGATGGGCTGGGAGAAGAAGGTATTCGACACCGATGGCCTGAAGATCGAGGAGCAGTACGACCTGGTGGTGGTCGGTGGCGGCATCAGCGGCCTGTCCGCGGCCTGGTTCTACCGGCAGAAGCACCCCAAGGCGCGCGTGCTGATCATCGAGAACCACGACGACTTCGGCGGCCACGCCAAGCGCAACGAATTCCAGGCCGGCGGCCGGATGATCCTCGGCTATGGCGGCAGCGAGGCCTTCCAGTCGCCCAAGCACCTGTACAGCGACACGGTCAACAACCTGCTCAAGCAGCTCAACGTCGATGTGGACCGCTTCGAAACCGCCTTCGACCGCGACTTCTACCCGAACCTGGGCCTCTCGCGCGGCGTGTTCTTCGACAAGGCCGGCTTCGGCGAGGCGAAGCTGGTATCCGGCGACCCGACGCCGATGGTGGCCGACGACATCGCCCCGGAAAAACTCAACGCCCGCAGCTGGCGCGCGTTCATCTCCGACTTCCCGCTGCCCGAGGCCGACCGCCAGGCGCTGATCGACCTGCACGAGGCACCGAAGGATTACCTCGCCGGCAAGACCCGCGAGGAAAAGGAAGCGCACCTGGCCAAGACCAGCTACCAGGACTTCCTGCGCAAGGACGTGGGCCTGAGCGAAGCCGCCACCCGCTACTTCCTCAGCCGCACCAACGACTTCTCGGCGCTGAGCATCGACGCCGTAGCCGCTGGCGACGCTTACTCCGTAGGCTTCCCGGGCTTCGCCGCCATGGACCTCTCGCCCATCAGCGAGGAAGCCAAGGCCGAGATGGAGGAGCCGTACATCTATCACTTCCCCGACGGCAACGCCTCGCTGGCGCGCCTGCTGGTGCGCGGCCTGATTCCGGGCGTGGCGCCGGGCAAGGACATGAACGACATCGTCCTGGCCACCTTCGACTACTCCAAGCTGGACCAGCCGAAGAACGCCGTGCGCCTGCGCCTGAACAGCACCGCCGTGAGCGTGAAGAACCGCGACGGCGGCGTGGACGTCGGCTATAGCCGCGCCGGCGCCCTGCACCGCGTGCGCGCCAGGCACTGCGTGCTGGCCTGCTACAACATGATCATCCCGTACCTCCTGCGCGACCTCTCCGCCGAGCAGAGCCACGCCCTGGCGCAGAACGTGAAGTTCCCGCTGGTGTACACCAAGGTGGTGATCCGCAACTGGCAGAGCTTCATGAAGCTGGGCGTGCACGAGATCTATGCGCCGAGCCAGCCGTACAGCCGCGTGAAGCTGGATTACCCGGTGGACATCGGCGGCTACAGCCACCCGCGCGACCCGAACCAGCCCATCGGCCTGCACATGGTCTACGTGCCCACCAGCCCCAACGCCGGCATGGACGCGCGCACCCAGGCCCGCGTCGGCCGCGGCAAGCTCTACGCCATGAGCTTCGAGCAGATGGAAGGCATGATTCGCGACCAGCTGCAGGCCATGCTCGGCCCGGCGGGCTTCGACCATCAGAAGGATATCCAGGCGATCACCATCAACCGCTGGTCGCACGGCTATTCGTACTTCTCCAACAGCCTCTTCGATGATGAGCAGGAGAGCGAAAAACTGATGAACCTGGCGCGCACCAAGGTCGGCAACGTCACCATCGCCAACTCCGATGCGGCCTGGGACGCCTACGCGCACGCGGCCATCGACGAGGCCTGGCGCGCGGTGGGCGAACTGGCCTGAAGAATCCGGCGCCGCGCACCGCGTGGCGCCGCACTTAACGGCCGTCCGGCCGACAACCCGCGGGCACGCCCGCAACGGAGGCAAGCATGCGTCACCTCGTCAGAGCGTTCTACCTGCTGTCGCTGTTCACCTTTGCTGGCCTGGTTCAGGCAGCTGAGTCGCCCAAACAGATCGTCGATGCCTACATGGCCGCGTGGAACGCCCACGATGCCGAGAAGGCCGCCGGCTACCTGGCCAAGGATGCGGAATACTTCGACGTCACCGTCGGCACCCCGCAGAAAGGCCGCGACGCCGCGCGTGACAATGTGATCAAGGTGTTCGTGGGGGCCGTTCCGGACCTGAAATGGAAGATGAACGGCAAGCCGATCGTCGACAAGGATGGCATCGCCTTCCAGTGGACCTTCAGCGGCACCAACACCGGCGCCTGGGATGCCCAGACCCCGGCGACCAACAAGCCGCTGTCGTTCGACGGTGTGAGCTACGTGAAGGTCAAGGACGGCAAGATCGTCTACCAGGGCGACTACTACGACGCCCTGGGCCTGCACAAGCAGCTCGGCTGGTAAGCGACGTCCGGAACGCCCTGCGTCCCGCAACAGCCGCGCCTCCGGGCGCGGCTGACATAACCAGAAAACGCTCCCTCGCCTACCCCTGCCCTCCTCCGCCACTGCAGTGTCCCACGCCATGTCAATCACACGCGAACCACGGCCCGCCAAGGCCGAAGACAGCTCCAGCACGCGCTCCACCATCGACCAGGTTAAGCAGCTGATCGCCGATCTCAACGTGCGCTGGACCGAGATCAGCAAGGTCTCCGAAGTCATCAAGCAGATCGCCAAAAACACCAACCTGGTGGCCCTCAATGCCGCCATCGAAGCCGCCCGTGCCGGTGAAAGCGGGCGCGGATTCGCCGTGGTCGCCGACGAGGTACGCCGCCTGGCGACCCAGTCGGCCAACGCCACCGCCGACATCGGCAACGTCGTTGCCTCGATCAAGAGCGAAAGCGCCCGCGCCCTGGCCGATGTCGAGCAGGCCGAGCACTCCAGCCTGCTGGACACCGCTCGCGTGGTACTCGCCAGCGAGACCCAGCGACTGGAAGCGCGCTTCGCCGTGATGGCCACCGCGCTCTATGGCCTGAAGCATTTCATCCTCGGCCTGAAGAGCCGCAACCTCGGCCCGCAGCGCGAACAGATCGACGCGGTGATGCACGAGTACCTGACCCGCAACCCCGAGCTGCTCGCCTTCGCCTGCGGTTGCGAACCCAACGCCTTCGACGGCCGCGACCGCGAGTTCATCGACGCCCCCGGCCACGACGCCAGCGGTCGCCTCATGGCCTACTGGCACCGCGGCAGCGGCGTGGCCCAGCGCGAATGCCTGGTCGGCTACGACAAGGCCGACGGCAGTGGCGACTGGTACCAGATCCCCCGCGACAAGGGCCGCGACGTGTTCATGGAACCCTACGAGTACAGCGTCGGCGGCAGCACCGTGCTGATGACCTCGTTCATGTCACCCATGACGGCCAACGGCCGCTTCCTCGGCATCCTGGGCGCCGACTACACCCTGCACCAGCTGCAGGAAAGCCTCGGCAAACTGACTCCCATGGGCAATGGCCAGTACACCCTGCTGTCCAACGCCGGCGTCTACGTCACCCACCCGGACGCCAGGCGCCTGGGCGACAAAGCGGGCGAACTGCCGCAGGAAGCGCGCAGCGCCATCGCCCACGGCCGGAGCTGGGAACAGGTGAAGGGGCGCCGCGTGCAATTGCTGCAACCCATCCGCGTGGGCGACAGCGATGCACCCTGGGCGCTGATGATGAGCTTCGAACTGGCGCAGTCCGGCGAATAGAGCATCAACCTGCAGGAGCGCGCCATGCGCGCGATCGCGGGCATGGCCCGCTCCTGCAGGGGAGTTCGGATCACGTCCGCTCGGGCAGCTCGGTGATGTGGATTTCCGTCACCAGCGCCGGCTTCACCAGCGGCGTGCGCGACAGCAGCGGACAGAAGCGCGCCAGGGCGCCGATCAGCTCCCACTGGGTATCCAGGGATTTCGCCAGCACATCCACATCCGCCAGCACCCGATGGCCCACGCGCTGCAAATGCGGGTCGGGACTATGGCCGAGCTCCACCGACAGTTGGGTGATCAGCGTGCTGAGGTTGGACATGTTGCGGGTGGCGAGCGCGAGAATATTCGCCAGCAAGGCAATTTCGGATTGCGGGATGACAGCAGGCGTAGCAGAGGCGTCCATGCGTGCTCCAGTGGTGCTCAGGTGGGTGGCTGCGCAGTCCTTGCGCAAGCGCGGTGAGAGTAGCATCAGACTGCCACCCTGCGACAGATTTCACATTTCAATTCTTTTCCTGACCTTTTGGTCACACGAGCTTGCGCCCGTGTGACCTCGGTCGGCGTCACACTTGCCCGAAGGCCTTGCGCTTCGGCGTCCCGCGTTGCGCGGCACGCAGGTACTGCGCCGGCCAGGGAACCGGTTGGCCGCCCAGTTCATCGGCGGCGTGCAGCGGCCAGTACGGGTCGCGCAACAGCTCGCGGGCCAGCAGGATCAAGTCGGCCTGGCCCGTGCGCAGGATGTGTTCGGCCTGCACCGGCTCGGTGATCATCCCCACGGTGCCGCTGGCGACGTCAGCTTCCTTGCGCACGCGCTCGGCAAACTGCGTCTGGTAGCCGGGTCCCACGGGAATCTCGGCGTTCACCGCGGTTCCGCCGGAGGACACATCGATCAGGTCCACGCCCAGGTTCTTCAGGCGGCGTGCCAGCTCCACGGTTTCGTCGGGATTCCAGCCGTCTTCCACCCAGTCGGTCGCCGACAGCCGGACGAACAGCGGTAACTCCTGCGGCCAGACGGCCCGCACGGCTTCGGTGACTTCCAGGAGGAAGCGGATGCGGTTCTCGAAGCAGGTGCCGTACTGGTCGCGGCGCTGGTTGGAAAGCGGCGAAAGGAACTGATGGAGCAGGTAGCCGTGAGCCGCATGCACCTCGGCGATCTTGAAGCCGGCCGCCAGGGCGCGCTCGGCGCCGCGCACGAACTGGTGCTTGATCGTCGCCATCTGCTCTTCGCTCAGGGCGATGGGCACGGTGTGCTGCGGGTCGAAGGCGATGGCCGAGGGCGCCACCGGCGTCCAGCCGCCTTCGCTGATCGGCACCGAACCGTGCTTGCCCAACCAGGGCGCCCAGGTGCTCGCCTTGCGCCCGGCATGGGCCAACTGCACGCCCGCCACGGCGCCCTGGGACTCGATGAAGCGGGTAATACGCCGTAGCGGCTCGACCTGTTCGTCATTCCAGATGCCCAGGTCCTCGGCGCTGATCCGCCCTTCCGGGGCGACCGCCGTGGCCTCGACGATCACCAGACCGGCACCGCCCACCGCGCGACTGCCCAGGTGCACCAGGTGCCAGTCGTTGGCCATGCCATCCTGGGCGGAGTACTGGCACATGGGGGAAACGGCGATGCGGTTGGACAGGGTCAGCTGGCGCAGGGTCAGGGGCTCGAACAACTGGCTCATGGTGGCACTCCCTCTCTGGTCTTCAGATCTTGTCCTACAACTGTAGACCGGGATCGCCTAAGGATAGGCCTAGATGATCGGTGGCTCCGTCGCAGCCGGGACCGCTGCAACAGGACGGAACCGCCGGCGCCCCTTGCAGGAGCGCGCCTTGCACGCGATCGAGGGCGAGGCGCGCGCCTACAGGGAGATTCGCCGCTGTCAGTGCAGCTCGTTGGACTTTCCCATGGCAGCCACGGCGCCGGGCGCCAGGCTGTAGCGCTTGCTGGCGTCGCGCTCGAGCAGACCGGAGAGGTGCAGCCGGCGCAGTGTCTGGCTGACGCAGCTGAGGGAGATGGGCAGGCCCGGCTCCTCCAGGTAGGCGTGCAGCTCGACCGAGGTCGCCTTGCCGCAGATCACCAGCGCATCGAGGATGTTCAGCCGCGGCAGGCTGCTGCGCAGGCCGGCATGCTCCAGCAATTGGCGCGCGGGGCGCGGCAGACGCGGCGGCACCGGAGTACTGACTTTCATAGCGGCTCTCATTTGCGCACCTCGAAAGACAGCGTGGAAACGTGGATCAAGCTGTCATAGCGCTTGCCCTCGACGCTGGCGCCGCCATTGACCTGGGCGGAGACCTCCAGCACGTAGCGCGCCGGGAACGGCGTAATCAGGGTCACCGTGCCGTCCGCCGCCGGCTTCAGGCTGCGTGTCCACTGCTCGGAGGTGTACACGTTGACCTGCGAGGCCGGCACCACGGTGCCTTTCCAGTGCAGGGCGAAGGTGTTGCCGCCGGGTGTGGTCGGCACCAGTTCCAGATCATTCTGCGCCCGGGTTTCAGTCCGTCCCTCACGCGCCTGATAGATGGTCAGGGTGTTGCCTTCGGCACGCTGGGCCGCGACCCGCAGGTCGCCCGCCGGCGCATCGTCAACCGCGAAGGAGTCGACGCCGGCCCTCATTGGCGCACTCTTGCCCTCGCCCAGCACGACGCGGGCGTTCTGCAGCTGGGCCACCGGCAGGTGCTCGCCAGGCTGCAACTCGCTGAAATAGCTTTTCGCGCTCTGGCCTGCACTGCGCTCCAGCCACAGGTAGTCCGCGTTGGCCAATGGCGCGCAGCTCAGCGCCAGGGCCAGCAGCACGGGCTGGCGAAGGGAAACGTTCATGCGGGGATTCTCCTGTTTGGGGCGCTCTTTAAAAAACGTCGCTCGCATCCGTTGCGAATCGATCGCTTTCACATAACAAGACGGATGAGCCGCAAAAAACACGCAGCGAAATTGTGTAAAGAAATCGAAAAGGTCGGGAAACACGCTCCGAAACATTTGTTTGCAACTGGAAATGGCCGGTTTTTCGATCTCATCCGTCCTTATTGCTAGAAGACCGCTGCTCCTTGGGTGTCTTCGCGCCTCGCCGGCCTGGTTCGGCGAGGGGCCTTTTCCTTTGTCCCTTTTGCGTGGCCGTGATTCCCATGTCCAAGAAATCCCGCTCCAGGCTCTGGTTCCTGGTCCACAGCTGGCTGGCCCTGCCCATCTGGTTCTTCGTCTTCCTGGTGTGCATCACCGGCACCCTGGCAACCGTTAGCCAGGAGATCGTCTGGCTGGCCGACGCCTCCGTGCGGGCCAACCCGCCAGACGACGACGCCCAACGCCTGGGCTACGACCAGGTGCTCGCGGCCATGGCCCAGCAGCAACCGCAGGCCGCCGTGCGCATGATCAGCGCGCCCAGCGAAACGCATTTCGCGCTGCGGGTCAGCGTGACCTACCCCGACAGCGCGACCGCCATGCTCTACGTGAACCCCTACACCGGGGTCATCCAGGGCAAGATGCCGCTGTTCGACTTCCGCCAGTTCACCCGCGCGCTGCACGGCTGGTGGCTGGTGCCTTTCAGCCACGGCTACAGCTGGGGCTGGTACCTGGTCTCGCTGCTCGGCCTGCCACTGCTGGCGTCGCTGGTCACCGGCCTGGTGGTGTACAAGCGCTTCTGGCGCGGCTTCCTCAAGCCGACCCTGCGCCTGCGCCAGGGCGCGCGCATCTTCTGGGGCGACCTGCACCGGCTGATGGGTATCTGGTCGATCTGGTTCATCGCGGTGATCTCCCTCACCGGCACCTGGTTCCTGATCCAGGCGACGCTCGCCGACAACAGCATTTCCCTCTCCAGCGAAGGCGTGCCAACCATCATCCAGCGCGACAGCATTCCGCAGGGGGAGAACGGCGCTGCACCGCCGCGCGTCGGCCTGGACGCCGCCGTGCTCGCCGCCCAGCAGCGCATCCCCGGATTCGAGGCGACCTTCTTCCGTCTTCCCTCCAGCGCCTACGACCCGGTGACGATCGTCGGCAAGGCCTGGTACCCGCTGATGGTCGAAAGCGCCCAGGTGAACCCCTACGACGGCAGCGTGGCCTCGACGCGCCTGCTCAGCGACCGCTCCGGCCTGGAGTTCGTCACCGAATCCATGCGCCCGCTGCACACCGGCGATTTCGGCGGCGTGTGGGTCAAGCTGATCTGGTTCGTGTTCGGGCTGATCCTCAGCATGATGGTGCTCAGCGGCCTGATGATCTGGAGCAAGCGCACCCTGATCGCCACCGCCAAGGAGCTGAAGAAGCAGAAGACCCGCGAGCGGATCACCGTCGCAGCCACCCCGGAGGCCAGCCAATGAGCGGCAACAGCACGCTGCGCCGCCAATGGCTGCGCTGGCGTTTCCACCTCAGCGCCCTGCTGGTGCTGATTCCCCTGGGCTTCATGCCCCACTATTTCCACGAAGCCAAGCTGGACCGTGGCCTGCGTGGCCTGGGCGAACGCGAGATCGGCGCCGTGCAGGTCGGCCCGTGGACCGCGCGCATGGCCGAATGGGAAGTGGCTGAGCCCGAGGACGAAGGCCGCGCCGGTTTCGTCAAGGCTTTCACCCTGGCCTTCTGCGACAGCTGTTATCCACAGGTGAAGGCCGCCTACCTGCGCATCGGCCAACCGCGCAGCCTGCGCGCCGCCGGCGGACTGTTCGCCGGCACGCGCTACCAGCAGTTCGCCGAAGTCACGATCCCGGCCCGCGTCACCCCGGCCGACGAACTCTGGCTGACCGTGGAAGGCTGGGACGGCGCTGTCCACCAGGCGCAGATCCCACTCGACAAGGCCTCACCCTCGCTGGTGGCCTGGCTGGAAAAGACCCGGAGCAACCGATGAACGCGATCCTCAAGTGCGGCACCGTGCTGCTTGGCCTGAGCGCCAGCGCCAGCGCCCTGGCCCACGCGCCTTTCTGCGAATGCTCGGCGCTGGATGCCGAGACCATCCGCTGCGTCGGCGGCTTCACCGACGGCAGCGCCGCACCGGGGGTGACCCTCGACGTGATGGGCAGCGACAACCAGGTACTGATCCCTGGCAAGCTCGGAGCGGATTCCAGCCTGACCTTCAAGCGCCCGAGCGGGGACTTCTACATCCTCTTCGACGTCGGGCCGGGGTATATGGTCGAGGTCGATCCGAGCGAGATCAAAGGCATCTGAATAGCGCTGCGGAACGGTGCGCCACCTGTCGGAGCGGGCCTCTTTCTAGAAAGGCGTTGTGGGCGCGATCACGCCCATGGGGCGCTCCTACAGGGAGCGCTCGTGTAAGCCGGCTCAACGTGGCGCGATATGCGCCACCATCAGTTGCACCGTCTCGTTGCCGCGGAATTCGTTGACGTCCAGTTTGTAGGCCACTTCCGCCCAGCGCACGGTGGGGTTCGGCCAGATGTCGCGGTCGATGTTGAAAGCGATGGCGTCCAGCTGCAGCGAACCGCATTCGGTCTTGAGCACTAGCTTCAGGTGACGTTCGCCGACCACGCGCTGCTGGACGATCTGGAAGATGCCGTGGAACAGCGGCTCGGGGAAATGCTGCCCCCAGGGACCGGCCTGACGCAGGGCGCGGGCCAGCTCCAGGTGGAATTCCTCGGCGCCCAGCTGGCCGTCGGAGAGCAGGCGGCCGGTGAGATCGTCTTCATCCAGTTGGCGGCGCACCTCGGCGTCGAAGGCGGCAGCGAAGGCACCGAAGTGCTCCTGGGGCAACGACAGGCCGGCTGCCATGGCGTGGCCGCCGAACTTGCTGATCAGCCCCGAATGACGCGCAGCCACGGCGTCCAGCGCATCGCGGATGTGGAAGCCCGGCACCGACCGCGCCGAGCCCTTGAGCGTGCCGTCGCCGGCATCGGCGAAGGCGATGGTCGGCCGGTGGTAACGCTCCTTCAGCCTTGAGGCGAGGATGCCGATCACGCCCTGGTGCCATTCCGGGTCGAACAGGCACAGGCCGAAGGGCATCTGCTCCACCGGCAGTTCCTTGAGCTGGGCCAGCGCCTCGCGCTGCATGCCCTGCTCGATGGCCTTGCGGTCCTGGTTGAGCTGGTCGAGCTGCACCGCCATGTCGCGGGCGACGGCTTCGTCCTCGCACAGCAGCAGTTCGATGCCCAGGGACATGTCGTCCAGGCGACCGGCAGCATTCAGACGCGGACCGAGGATGAAGCCCAGGTCCGTGGAGGTGATCCGCCGGCAATCACGCCCGGCGACTTCCAGCAGCGCGCGCAGGCCCGGACGGGCACGGCCGGCACGGATGCGCGCAAGGCCCTGGTGCACCAGGATGCGGTTGTTGGCGTCCAGCGGCACCACGTCGGCGACGCTGCCCAGGGACACCAGGTCGAGCAGCTCGGCAAGGTTCGGCTCGGCGATACCGCGCGCAGCGAACCAGCCGCGCTCACGCAAGCGGGCACGCAGGGCAAGCATCACGTAGAAGATCACGCCGACGCCGGCCATGGCCTTGCTGGGGAATTCGCAGCCGGGCTGGTTCGGGTTGACGATGGCGTCGGCGGCGGGCAGCTCCGCCCCCGGCAGGTGGTGGTCGGTGACCAGCACGCGCAGGCCGGCAGCCTTGGCCGCGGCGACGCCGTCGATGCTGGAGATGCCGTTGTCCACGGTCACCAGCAGTTCCGGGCGCTTCTCCAGTGCCACGGCGACGATTTCCGGGGTCAGGCCGTAGCCGTACTCGAAACGGTTGGGCACCAGGTAATCGACCCAGGCCGCGCCGAGCATGCGCAGCGCCAGCACACCGACGCTGCTGGCGGTGGCACCGTCGGCGTCGAAGTCGCCGACATAGAGAATTCGCTGGCCCTTCTCCAGCGCATCGACCAGCAACTCCACCGCGGCGTCCACGCCCTTGAGCTGCTGATACGGGATCAGCCGCGCCAGGCCCTTGTCCAGCTCTTCAGCGCTCTGCACGCCACGGGCGGCGTAGAGGCGGGTCAGCAGCGGCGGCAGGTCGCCCAGGTCGGGCAGGGTTGGCGGGAGGGGGCGGGATTCGATGCGCATCAGGGTTCCAACTGTTCCTTTTTCGACTCAATCTCGCGCCTTGCGAGCCAAAGCACAGCAAGGCGCGAACAGGCGTGGGCCGCAGTTTGCTGCAGCAAATGAGCAGGCCCGCGCCTGTTTGCAACGCAGCCGGGCCGACGCGCAGCTAGCGCAAATCAGCGCTCGCCCATCAGCCATTCAACCTGCAACTCATGCTGGCCGCGCTCGTCGGTCACGAAGATCGTCCCTTCGCTGATCATCACGGTCCAGTTGATCGAACGCGGCAGGTCGCGGGAGATTTCCTCCAGCGCTTCCTGGGGCATGGCCACGACGTTGAGGTTCTTCAGGTGACGCACGCTGTCGAGCACCTTGGTCGTCCACACGCGCAGGTTGCCGTAGGCGACCAGGGTCAGTTTTTCGCAGCGGCGCGAGCACCAGGTCAGGCGTTCGGCGTCGGGCTGGCCGACTTCGATCCAGTGCAGCACGCGATCGTCCAGGCTCTTTTCCCACAGCGAGGGCTCTTCCACGTCCGACAGGCCGCGTCCGAACGCCAACTGCTCGCTGTACCAGATGACGTAGGCGAGCAGGCGCACCGCCAGGCGCTCCTCGGTTTCCGAGGGGTGACGGGCGACGGTGAAGCGCAGGGTCTCGTAGACCCCACGGTCGAGGTCGGTCAGGCTGATATCGGCTTTGTAGGGCGTGGCGGACAGGGCCATGGGGGTTCCCGGCGAATTTTGAAGGCGGCAAGTCTACCGCGAAAGCGTCGGCGCCGTGGCTTATGTCCGCGGACGTCGGTCGGTTCCCGGCTCCGGCGCGGCCAGTTCGATGCGGTTGCGGCCCTTGGCCTTGGCAGCGTAGAGCGCCTGATCGGCCAGCGACAGCAGACGCAGCAGGTCATGCCCGGCTTCGCGAGTGGTGGCGATGCCGATGCTGACGCTGAGTTGGCCCTCGGCCATGAACG
This sequence comes from Pseudomonas sp. BB438, assembly GCF_057180225.1. Taxonomy (NCBI): domain Bacteria; kingdom Pseudomonadati; phylum Pseudomonadota; class Gammaproteobacteria; order Pseudomonadales; family Pseudomonadaceae; genus Pseudomonas; species Pseudomonas sp. BB438. The sequence goes on along the minus strand of NZ_CM170001.1, from coordinate 1,731,975 downwards.
GCAATTCGGCGAACTCGCGGCGTACCCGCTCCGCCACCTGGCAGGCACCTTCGGTGTCGGCCGCCACCAGCAGGCAGGCGAACTCTTCCCCGCCGATGCGGGCAAACTGGTCGTGCTTGCGCATCCGCGAGGCGGTGATGCGGCTGAACTCGACCAGCACGCGGTCGCCGGCAGGATGGCCGAAGGAGTCATTGAGACGTTTGAAGTTGTCCAGGTCGCAAAGCAACAGCGAGGCCTGCTCGCCACGCTCGACGCACAGGCGCAGTAGTCGTTCGCCGGTTTCCATGAAGGCGCGGCGATTGCCCACGCCGGTCAGCGGGTCGCTCAGAGCGGCGCTGCGGAACTGCAACTCGGCCCGCTCCTTGACCATCGCCAGAGTGGCAAACGCGATGCCGATAGCAAAGAGCATGGTCTCGAAGACCAGAAAGGTGAAGAACGTCGAGCCCTGGCCATTGTTCGACACGCTCTCGAACGGCATGCCACGGTCGACCACCAGGCGCACCGAATAAACCAGGGTATGGAACAGCAACAACGCCAACGTCGGCCTGAGCTCCACTTCGAGTTTCCGGCGGTCCCGCCACAACTCGCTGAGGGCCGCGATGCAGTAGATGACCGTGATACCCGTACTGACAGCGATACGCGCCGCCAGGGACTCATAGAACGGAGGCACCAGGCACAGCAGTGCCCACAATGCCGCGCCCGCGCCAATCAATGGCCAATGCGGTTTGCGTCCGGTGAAGACGCGCATGGACGTCCAGGTCATTGCCGAACAGAGGTGCAGGACCACGTTGCCGATCAGGATGGGCAACCAGTCCATGCCGATGCCACGCAGGGTGGCCAGTAGAGTGCCCAGCGCCCCCAGCAACAGCGCGGCACTCATGTAGCCCAGCGTGTGCTCGCGGCGGCCACCGTGCCAGGCAAAGGCCATCAGCACACCGACCAGGGTCAGCACGTAGAGGTCGACGACAACCAGCGTCGGCAAATGCAACGTCATGCCGCCCCCTCGCCACCCGCCGGCAAGCATTCATCAGAGAATGCCGCCGGGCCATCGGGCTGTTGGAAGGAAGACGAACGCATCACGGTATACCTGCGCGAAACCGCGCGAGCGGAAGTAGGAAGTATCTGAATGTCGCTACTCTACGCGCGCCAAAGGTCGGCGCAAAGCGCCAGTGCCAGGCGCCTGCCCGGCGGCCTGTTCGAAGCGGCACACACGCGTTAGAGTCCGGCGATTCCTATCTGATCGGACAGACCGATGAACAGTACCGCCAAACCCCTCGCCGGCCTCAAGGTCATCGAACTCGGCACCCTGATCGCCGGCCCCTTCGCCTCGCGCCTGTGCGCGGAATTCGGCGCCGAAGTCATCAAGGTCGAGTCGCCCGACGGCGGCGACCCGCTGCGCAAGTGGCGCAAGCTCTACGAGGGCACCTCGCTGTGGTGGTTCGTGCAGGCGCGCAACAAGCGTTCGCTGACCTTGAACCTCAAGCATGAGGCCGGCCGCGAGGTGCTGAAGAAGCTGCTGGCCGAGGCCGACATCCTGATCGAGAACTTCCGCCCCGGCGTGCTGGAGAAACTCGGCCTGGGCTGGGACGTGATCCATGCGCTGAACCCGAAGCTGGTAATGGTGCGCCTGTCCGGCTTCGGCCAGAGCGGCCCCTACAAGGACCAGCCGGGCTTCGGCGCGGTGGGCGAGTCGATGGGCGGGCTGCGCTACATCACCGGCTTCGAGGACCGCCCGCCAGTGCGCACCGGCATCTCCATCGGGGACTCCATCGCTGCGCTGTGGGGCGTGATCGGCGCGCTGATGGCGCTGCGTCACCGCGAGGTGAACGGCGGCGCCGGGCAGGTGGTGGACGTGGCGCTCTACGAGGCAGTGTTCGCCATGATGGAATCCATGGTCCCGGAATTCGATGTGTTCGGCTTCATCCGCGAACGTACCGGCAACATCATGCCCGGCATCACCCCCTCCTCCGTGCACACCACGGCCGACGGCAAGCATGTGCAGATTGCCGCCAACGGCGATGCCATCTTCCGCCGCTTCATGACCGCGATCGGCCGCCTCGACCTCGCCGACGACCCGAGCCTGGCCAGCAACGACGGCCGCGATGCGCGCCGCGACGAGCTCTACGGCATCATCGACCGCTGGGCACGCTCCGAATCGCTGGATAGCGTGCTGAAGGTGCTGACCGAAGCCGACGTGCCGGCCAGCCGCATCTTCTCGGCCGAGGACATGTTCAGCGACCCGCAATTCCTCGCACGGGAGATGTTCCTCTCGGCCAAGCTGCCGGACGGCAAATCCTTCCGCATGCCCGGGATCGTCCCGAAGCTCTCCGACACCCCCGGCAGCGCCGAGTGGATCGGCCCGAAGCTGGGCGAGCACACTGATGAGGTGTTGAGCGGACTGGGCTATGACGCTGCGGCCATCGCGGCGCTGCGCAAGGATGGGGCGGTCTGACATCCAAACCCGTAGGAGCCGGCCATGCCCGCGATCACGGGCGTGGCACGTGCCTGCAGGGAACGGGCAGGCTCAGCCCGCCTCCTGCTCCGACTCTTCGGTCTGGGCAATGAATTCCAGCATCTTCTCGCTGCCGTCCAGCAGGTCTGCATGGATCGCCTCGCGGGCGCCAGGACCATTGCGCTCGCGCAGGGCTCGCAGAACGTCCCAGTGGTGTTCGATGGCCATGCGCTCATTGAAGTCGGCATAGGCCTGGGCGATCAACGGGCCGGTGCGCATCCACAGGCTGTCGAGGAAGGCGCGCAGCAGCGGCATGCCGGCGATGTCGGCCAGGGCGAAGTGGAAGGCCTGGTTGAGCTTGAGCGCCAGGACCATATCCTCCGCGTGGATCGCGTCGAGGTTCTCGCGGATGTTGGCTTCCAGTTCGTCCAGTTGCCCATCGCTGGCACGTGCGGCGGCGGTCTCGGCGGCGAGGCCTTCGAGCGCTACGCGGATGCTGCGGATCTCCAGGTATTGCTCGCGGGTGAGCAACGGCACGCGGATGTCCCGCGGCGTCTTGAGCACCAGCGCCTGTTCCTTGGCCAGTTGCAGGATGGCGTCGCGCACCGGGGTGACGCTGGTGCCCAGCTGCTGGGCCAGGTCACGGATGCGCAGGCGGTCGTCCGGCTTGAAACGGCCGGTGACCAGCGCCTCGCGCAGCAGCGCGTAGACGCCGCTGCCGAGGTAGGAGTGATTCAGGCCATCGATCGGGTAGTTCATCGCTTTCTCATCGCGTGCTGCGGCATTTCCGGCGCGCATGATGCGGATTGAGCGCACTGGATGCCAGCGGGATCACACATGCTGGCCGCCGTTGACATGGATTTCCGCGCCGTTCACATAAGACGCGCCACTGGTGCAGAGGAAGTGGATCAGCGAGGCGACCTCCTCCGGCTTGCCCAGGCGGTGCATCGGAATGTCGCGCTCGACGATCAGTTCGGTGCCCGAGGACAGGATCGCCGTGTCGATCTCCCCCGGCGCGATGGCGTTCACCCGCACACCATGCGGGCCGAAGTCATGGGCCATCTCGCGGGTCAGCGCCGCCAGTGCGGCTTTCGAGCAGGCGTAGGCGGCACCGGCGAACGGGTGTACGCGGGAGCCGGCGATCGAGGTGACGTTGATCACCGAGCCCTTGGCCGCCTTCAGTTCGTCGAACAGGCCACGGGCCAACAGCGCCGTGGAGAAGAGGTTGACGTTGAACACCTTGAGCCAGGTGGCGTAGTCACTGCCCAGCACACCCAGGCGCTCGCCTTCCGGGCCCTTGGGCGAAATGCCGGCGTTGTTCACCAGCGCGTGCAGGCTACCGCCGAGCTTCTCGCGGATCATCGGCAGGCTGGCCTGGACGCTGTCGATGTCTTCCAGGTCCAGGTGGATGTGGTTGATCAGCCCCTCGGCCCAGGGGCATTCGGCGCTCCAGTCCTGGCGCGAGGCGGTGAACACGCGCCAGCCGGCGGCATTGAAGTGCTTCACCGTGGCGTGGCCAATACCGCGGCTGGCGCCGGTAAGCAGCAGGGTGCGAGTCTGGTTCATGGTCTTCCCTCTTGATTCTGAGCCGCTGTCTGCGCCCCATCGGGCGTGCGATCCGTAAACATCCGTGGAGCCTGGCGCCAATAAAAACATGATGCATCATGTTTGGGAAGGTGTTTTAATCGGCTCAGCTTGGTCCTACAACGAGCTATCCGAACAACAACAAGAAACGGAGCACATTCCAATGATCGACCACACCCGTTCCGCCCGTTCTTCTCCCTGATGTCCGAGGGCGTATCAGCCGGCCTTCCAGCTTGGTCCGGCGCAGCGCCCCACTCTTGAAGCTGCCCTCTTATTCATGGGCCGGATTGGCCCGCTCAGGAGTCATCGCATGTTCAAGAAAGCCATAGCACTGATGATGCTGGCCGGCGGCGCCGCCCAGCTGCATGCCGAAACACTCACCGTGGTGTCCTTCGGTGGAGACAACAAGGTGGCCCAGGAAAAGGCCTTCTACAAACCCTTCGAACAGCAGGCCAAGGTCACCGTCCAGGGCGCCGAGTACAACGGCGAGATGGCCAAGATCAAGGTCATGGCCGACACCGGCAAGACCAGCTGGGACGTGGTCGAGGTCGAATCCCCGGAACTGATGCGCGGTTGCAGCGAAGGGCTGTTCGAGCAGCTCGACTGGTCCAAGCTTGGGAAACAGGCCGACTTCCTCGATGCTGCCGTGAGCGATTGCGGCGTGGGCATCTTCATCTGGTCCACCGTGCTCACCTACGACGCCAAGAAGCTCGCCAACGCCCCCACCGGCTGGGCCGACTTCTGGGATGTGAAGAAATTCCCCGGCAAGCGCGGCCTGCGACGCGGCGCCAAGTTCACCCTGGAATTCGCCCTCGAAGCCGACGGCGTGAAACAGGCCGACCTGTACAAGGTGCTGGGCACCAAGGAAGGCGTGGATCGGGCGTTCAAGAAGCTCGACGAGATCAAGCCGTACATCCAGTGGTGGGAAGCCGGTGCGCAACCGCTACAGTGGCTGGCCGCCGGTGACGTGGTGATGACCAGTGCCTACAACGGTCGCGTCGCCACTGCGCAGAAGGAAGGTCGCGACTTCGCCATCCAGTGGAACGGCAGCATCTATGACCTGGACCACTGGGCCATCGTCAAGGGCAGCCCGAAGAAGGAACTGGCCGAGCAGTTCATCGCACTGGCCAACAAGCCCGAGCACCAGAAAGTCTTCGCCGAGAACATTCCCTACGGCCCGACCAACAAGAACACCATTCCGCTGATCGACCCGGCCATTGCGCCGAAGCTGCCCACCGCGCCGCAGAACCTGGAGAACGCGCGCGCCATGGACACCGAGTTCTGGATCGACCACGGCGAAGAGCTGGAACAGCGCTTCAACGCCTGGGCCAGCAAGTAAGCCCGCGCCGACCGCTCGGCTCCACGCCGGGCGGTCGCACTTGTTCGCCGCACTCTGGAAACACCGCTCGACCCGCAACACCTCGCTGAACCCTGCTGGAGATGTACCCGTGCCCCTCAATACCGCTCCCGTCCACGACCACCTGCTGGAAGCGGCCCCCGCCCAGGTGAGCGACGCCCAGGCCGCTGCCATCGCCGAGGAATACTTCGGCCAGCGCGGCGCGCTGCACCGCCTCGCCGGCGAACGCGACCTGAATTTCCACATCGCCCACGGCCATGGCGACGATCGCCTGCTGAAACTTTCCCACCCGCTGGAAGACTCGCAGGTGGTGGACTTCCAGACCCGCGCCCTGCTCCGCGTCGAGGCCGAAGACCCGACCCTGGCGGTCCAGCGCGTCTATCCCTCATTGAATGGCGAACACCAGATTCCCATCACCGTCGACGGCCAGCCGATGATTGCCCGGCTGTTCTCCTTCGTCGACGGCGTCCCACTGCACCGCGTCGTGCAACGCAGCCGCGCCCTGCGCGAAAACCTGGGCGACGACCTGGCCCGCCTGGGCCTGGCGCTCAAGGGTTTCGAGCACCCGGCCACCGCCGGCCACGAGTTGCTCTGGGACCTCAAGCACGCCTCGCGCCTGCGTAACCTGCTGACCTACATCGAGGACCGCGAGCAGCGCGCGCTGGTCGAACGCTTCCTCGACAACTTCGAGCGCCATGCCCTGCCCCGCCAGGCCTCGCTGCGCGCCCAGGTCATCCATAACGACCTCAACCCGCACAACGTCATCGTCGACGCGCAGCACCCGGACCAGGTGCGCAACATCCTCGACTTCGGCGACATGGTCCATGCGCCGCTGATCAACGACCTCGGTGTCGCCGCCGCCTACCAGGTGGGCGAACCGGACGCACCGCTGGCCACCGCTTGCGAAATGATCGCCGCCTACCACCGCCGCTGCCCGCTGCTGGTCGAAGAACAGGAAATCCTCGCCGACCTGATCGCTACGCGCCTGATTATGACCCTGAGCATTACCGCCTGGCGCGCCAGCCTGCACCCCGAAAACCGTGACTACATCCTGCGCAACACCCGCCATGCCTGGCAGAGCCTGCAGGGCCTGGCCGGCTTGAGCCGGGGGCAGGCGCAGGAGCAGATCGCCGCCGCCTGCGCCAACGCGAATCAACAGGAGCCCCGCCCATGACCATGCCCAACGGATTCAACGCCGCCGACGCCGAGCGCCTGAGCGAACAGGAACGCCGCCTGATCGAGCGCCGCGCGCGCCTGCTCGGCCCGGCCTACCGGCTGTTCTACGAGCGCCCGCTGCACACCGTGCGCGGCGAGGGCGTGTGGCTCTACGACAACCAGGGCAACCGCTACCTCGACGCCTACAACAACGTCGCCTCCATCGGCCACTGCCATCCGCGCGTGGTGCAAGCCATCGCCAACCAGGCAGCGCTGCTGAACACCCACACCCGCTACCTGCAGGAAGGCATCCTCGACTACGCCGAAGACCTGCTCGCCACCTTCCCCGACGGCCTGGACCAGGTGATGTTCACCTGCACCGGCAGCGAAGCCAACGACCTCGCCCTGCGCATCGCCCGCCAGTACACCGGCGGCACCGGCGTGATCATCACCCGCTTCGCCTACCACGGCGTCACCGGCACCATCTCCGAGCTGTCGCCATCACTCGGCGCCGGCATCACCCTCCCCGCCCACGCGCGCACCGTGATTGCGCCGGACGCCTACCGTCTGGGCGCGGAGAACGTCGGCAAGCGGTTTGCCGATGACGTACGCGCCGCCATCGCCGACCTGCGCGCCCACGGCATCAAGCCCGCCGCCCTGCTGCTCGACGGCATCTTCGCCAGCGACGGCGTGCTGGCAGGGCCGGCCGGCTTCCTCGCCGAAGCCGTGAAGGTCGCCCAGGACGAAGGCCTGCTCTACATCGCCGACGAAGTGCAGAGCGGCTTCGCCCGTACCGGCGACGCCATGTGGGGCTTCCAGCGGCATGGCGTGCAACCGGACCTGGTCACCCTCGGCAAACCCATGGGCAACGGCCAGCCTATCGCCGGCGTGGTGGTGCGCCCGGAAATCCTCGAAAGCTTCGGCCGCGAAGTGCGCTACTTCAATACCTTCGGCGGCAATCCGGTGTCCTGCGCCGCGGCCCAGGCGGTGCTCGACGTGATCCGCGACGAGCAACTGCTGGAGCGCTCCCGGCGCATCGGCACCTTCCTCGCCGACGGTATCCGTCAGTTGGCGGAACGCCATGAGATGATCGGCGACGTACGTGGCGCGGGACTGTTTCTCGGTGTCGAACTGGTCACCGACCGTGCAGCCAAGACACCCGCCGCCGATCAGACACGCCACGTGGTCAACGGTATGCGCGAACGCGGCGTACTGATCAGCGCGGCCGGGCCGCTGGAGAACATCCTGAAGATTCGCCCGCTGCTCGCCTTCGAGCAGGAGCATGCCGAGCTGTTCATCGACTGCCTGGACAAGACCCTGAAGGACGTTACCGCCTGAGGCTTTCCTCCCCCAGAAACGGCGCGGGCCGCGATGATCACTCATCGCGGCCCGTTTCAATTGGGCTGTCGAAAGAATCAGAAGCGTACGCCGACATTGACCATCGCGGCGGCATTGCCCAGCACCACGAATTCGGCGCCGACCGGGCCGTAATGCGCACCGACCGACGGAATGATCGCTGGCGCTACGCCCAGGTGGTTGAGCGGAATCTTGTCGCGGTACTCACCGCGATAGCCCTGCAGCGCACCGCCGGTGACCTTGGCGTAGAAGGGCGTGCCGTCCCAGTCGAAGCGCTTGCCGGCATAGACATAGTTGGAGCGCTGGCTGAAGGAGTTCTTGAAGGTCGCACCGCCCCAGACCACGCCATCGGCGCGATTGCGCTCAAGGCCAATCAGCTCCTGGTGGTTGTTGTGGTCCGGGTCGTGGTTCCAGTGGGTGGTATAGACGCTGGTCTGCAGGTACCAGAAGCCCCCTTCTTCGGCCATGGCAATGCCACAGCCGAACAGGACCAGCGCGGCAATCAACAGGCGGCGCATGGGGCGTCCTCCGCTCAGATAGTGACGCGGCTGGCGCCGTTGACGGTCATGATGCGGACGCGATCACCGATGCGGAACTGCTGGTTCGCATCGACCGCCTGCACATAGGCGCGGGTACCACCGTCGTCCTCGCGGACCACGATTTCGACGCCCTGGGTGCGGGTGATGCCCTCTTCCACTGCCGAACCCGCTGCGCCACCCGCGACGCCACCGAGAATGGTGGTGATGGCCTTGCCACGGCCGCCACCGATGGAGTTGCCGGCGATGCCGCCGACGGCGGCACCGGCGAGGGTGCCGATGGGGGTCTTGGTTCCCTCGATCTGTACCGGGCGCAGCGACTCGATGGTGCCCATGCGCACGTTCTGCACGGCGCGGGCGTCGGCACGGGAGTAGGAGGAACCCGACAGGTTGGAAGCGCAGCCGCTCAGCAGAGCGGCGCTGGTGAACAGAGCGGTCAGCAGCAGAGTGGGACGGTTCATGGTAGTTACCTCGGAAGGCTCTCAAAAGTGATGGTGAAAGCCTAACGATCAGTCCCTGAACTCCCCCTGAACCCTCTCTGAACCATCGCTGAACGAAGCTGAACGAAACCTCTGTCAGCCTTCCAGAGCGACCAACTGCATCCGGCTGCGCTCGAACCAGCGCAGCAGATAATCCGCCAGCAGCTGCGTGCGGCGCGGCAGGCGGCTCTGGTAGGCATGGATGAGAAACACCGGCTGGGTCCGGGTCTGGTAGTCGCGCAGCAGCCAGACGAGGCTGCCGTCAGCCAGTTCCTGCTGAATCATGTAGGACGGCAGCCGGCTGATTCCCGCGCCGGCCAGCGCCGCCTTCTTTAGCAGGGTGTAGTGGTTGCTTGCCAGCAGGCCCTTCACCGTCACGCGGAACAGTTCGTGATGACGCTGGTAGAGCCAGACGTCGCTGTCCTGGTAATGGGTGTTCTGCAGGCAGGAATGCCCGGCCAGCTCCCCCGGTACCTCCGGCACACCGTGTTCGGCGAGGTAGTCCGGGGTGGCACAGGTCAACTCCTGCAGGGCGAACAGCGGCCGTGCCACCAGGCGCTCGTCCACCGCCAGGCTGCCGGAGCGGATCGCCAGGTCGAAGCCATCGGCCACCAGGTCGCGGCGTTCGTTGGACAGGTCCAGCTCCAGGCGGATTTCCGGGTACTGCCGGGAAAACTCCATCAGCCACGCATCGAAGAAGGTCTCGCCCAGGGAGACCGGCACACTCAGGCGAACCTTGCCCTGCGCCTCCTCCTGCAACGCCAGCACCGCCTGCCGCGCCCGCGCAGCCTGGGCATTGAGCGCCTGGGCCTCGGGCAACAGCGCGGCGCCCGCGGCGGTCAGCGACAGGCGTCGGGTAGTGCGGTGCACCAGCGTCGTGCCCAACGCCTGCTCCAGCGCGGAAATCCGCTTGGACAACTGGCCCTTGCTGCACCCGAGCTTCTCCGCCGCACGGGTGAAGCTGCCGCACTCCAGCAGCACGGCAAACGCGGAAAGGTCTTCCAGATCGCTGGCGATTGTTTCCATATGAAAACCAAAGGTTACCGATTGGCGTGATTATCTGAACAGGAGACCACTCTACTCTGAAGCCGTCTTCAGCCAAATCCCTTCGGAGCCTTCATGAAAATCATCCTGATCGGTGCCAGCGGCACCCTCGGCCAAGCCGTCGCCAACGAACTGGGCCAGCGCCACGAGATCGTTCGCGTCGGTCGCAACAGCGGCGACTATCGCGTGGACATCACCGACAGCGCCTCTATCCGTTCCCTGTTCGAACAGATCGGCGGGTTCGACGCGCTGATCAGTGCCGCCGGCAAGGTGCACTTCGGCGCGCTTGCGGAAATGGGCGAGGCGGAAATGGCCGTGGGCCTGAAGGACAAGCTGATGGGCCAGGTGAACCTGGTGCTGGTCGGCAGCCGGTACGCCAACGACGGCGCCTCCTTCACCCTCACCACCGGCATCCTCAGCGAACAGCCCATCGTGCTGGGCAGCTCGGCCAGCCTGGTCAACGGCGCGGTGGAAGGCTTCGTGCGCAGCGCCGCCCTGGAGCTGCCGCGCGGCCAGCGGATCAACGCCGTGAGCCCGAACGTGCTGGTGGAATCGATGGAAGGCTACGCCCCGTTTTTCCGCGGCTTCAAGCCGGTGCCGGCCGCCGACGCCGCCCTGGGCTTCGCCCGCAGCGTGGAAGGCAAGCAGAGCGGGCAGGTGTACAAGATCTGGTAACCGGCGAACTCTGTCGCCCCGTGCAGGAGCGGGCCGTGCCCGCTCCTGCACGGTCATTCTGACTTGCCCGCGTAGCAAACAGGCGAGCTGCCCTCGCCCTGCTCCTCCAGCGCGTCTTCGAGGAACTCCGCCAGCACCTGGGCATTGTTGTGCGCTTCGTCCTTGGCTGCGTAGAGCAGCGTCAGCGTGCCCTTTCGCGCGAGGTCGAGCAGCCCCATCCAGTGCTCGGGGTGGGCGTTCAGCTCGCCGTGGTAAGCCTTGCGGAAGTCCTCGAACAGGCTCGGGTCATGGTGGAAGCGCTGGCGCAGTTCGTTGGACGGCGACGCCTCCTTGGCCCACCGCTCCATGTGCAGGTCTTCCTTGCGAATCCCCCGCGGCCACAGGCGGTCCACCAGCACCCGCTGGCCGTCCTCCTTCGCCGCCGGTTCGTAGGCGCGCTTGCAACGAATCATCCGAAATACTCCTCGTCCGTGGCATTGCCCTTGAGATGACCGGCCGTGCTGGGTAACGTGGGCCCACTTTCGAGGGAGCCCGTTCCATGCGATCCAGCCGTTTCATTCTCTTCAGCCTGCTACCCCTGTTCGCCGCCTGCCAGGTGTGGACGCCGAACAAGACCGATCTTAACGCCTCGACGCGCCTGCAGGGCGAGCTGAGCCGGCTGGATGGCAAGCTGGTCTTCCGCACCTGCACCGAGCAGCGTCGCTTCAGCATCGAGGATACCGGCAACACCGGCCTGCCCCGCGATGCGCTGGAGATGTTCAACGACGGCGCCACCTCGCTCTATGCCGACCTGCGCGGCAGCTTCAGCGGCAGCAGCGCCCAGGGCACCGACGGCAAGCTGGAAGTGGCCAAGGTCTACCGCCTGCAGAACGAAGGCTCCGGCTGCGACGACCCGAACTTCAAGCGCGCAGTGGTCCGTGCCCACGGCAACGAGCCGGGCTGGAGCGTACTGGTGAACGGCCAGGGCATGCTGATCGAGCAGCCCGGCAAGCAATCGCTGGTCCTGCCCTACATCGCCGAGGGCGTACCCGACGGCAGCACCAGCTACTCCAGCGAGGCCAATGGCGAGAAGGTCGAGCTGTGGGTCGCGCCGGCGCGTTGCCAGGACAGCATGAGCGGCGCCCTGAGCAACCTGTCCGCCGAACTGCGCCTGGACGACAAGGTGATGCGCGGCTGCGCCTATCCGGGCGGCTCCAGCGGCGACTGATCGCCGCCGGCGGGGCTCAGACCAGCAGCCCCGCCGCCACCAGCCGCGCCTTCAGTACGGCAAATTCCTCGTCGTACTCCCAATAGGCCAGCCGGCCATCGCTGGCGGTCACCAGCACGTACTTCTCGCTGATCGACTGGATGCGCTCGACGCGCACCAGCTTCTCGACGAAATCCGGGTCCGAGACCTGCTCGATCACCTCGCGATTCTGCTCGTCGTAGCCGTGCATGATGAACGCCGCGCGGACCTTCAGACTGATGAAGCTCATACTGTCATTTCTCCTCAAAGGGCCGCGTCGGCCGCGTGCAGAGCGTGGAGCGCCGTAGTGTCGAACAGCGGCACCGTGGCGTCCGCCGGGCCGACCAGCAGGGAAATCTCGGTGCAGCCCAGGATCACCGCCTCGGCGCCCTGCTCCACCAGCGCAGCGATGATGCGCTGGTACTCGCCCCGCGACTCATCGCGAATCCGCCCCAGGCACAGCTCCTCGTAGATGATCCGGTGCACCACCTGACGGTCGCCCTCGTTCGGCGTCAGCACCTTCAGCCCGAACCTCTCCACCAGGCGATCCCTGTAGAACGCCTGCTCCATGGTGAAGCGCGTGCCGAGCAGGCCGACCGTAGCAACGCCCGCCGCGCGGATCGCCTCGGCAGTAGGGTCGGCGATGTGCAGCAGCGGGATGTCCACCGCCGCCTCGATGGCCGGCGCCACCTTGTGCATGGTGTTGGTACAGAGCACGAGGAAATCCGCGCCGGCTGCCTGCAGCGAGCGCGCCGCGTCCGCCAGCATGCGGCCGGCGGCGTCCCAGTCAGCAGCATGCTGCAGGCGCTCGATCTCGTGGAAGTCCACGCTGTACAGCGCGACCTTCGCCGAATGCAGGCCGCCCAGGCGTTCCTTGATGCGTTCGTTGATCTGCCGGTAGTAGGGAATGGTCGATTCCCAGCTCATGCCGCCAATCAGGCCGATGGTCTTCATGGACATGGTTCACTCCAGTCCGATGCAGGGCAGCTCGCCGGGCAACGCCGCGCCCTGCTCAGCGCACTGGCGCACGGCCTCGATCAGCGGATCGAGGTCGAAGCCCTGGGAAATCAGCCACAACGGGTTGTAATAGGTGGTCTCGTAGCGCTCGCCGCCGTCGCAGAGGATCGCCACCACCGAGCCGCTCTCGCGCCGCGCCACCATTTGCCGCGCCACCAGCAGGGCGCCGATCAGGTTGGTGCCGCTGGAGCCACCGACGCGCCGGCCCAGGCGTTGGGCCAGGTAGTGCATGGCCGCCAGCGACAGGTCATCCGGCACCTTGCAACAGGCGTCGAGCACCTTGGGCAGGAACGAGGCTTCCACGCGCGGGCGGCCGATGCCTTCGATGCGCGAGCCGTAGCTCAGGGTCAGGTCGCGGTCGCCGGTGCGGTAGGAATCGAAGAACACCGAGCGTTCGGCGTCTGCGCAGAGCACGCGGGTGTCATGCCGGCGGTAGCGGGCGAAGCGCCCCAAGGTCGCCAGGGTGCCGCCGGTACCGGGGCTGGAGACCAACCAGGAGGGCTCCGGGAAACGCTCGTGGCGCAATTGCTGGAAGATCGACTCGGCGATGTTGTTGTTTGCCCGCCAGTCGGTGGCGCGTTCGGCGTAGGTGAACTGGTCCATGAAGTGGCCGCCGGTTTCCTTCGCCAGGCGCTCGGACTCGGCGTAGATCTGCGTCGGGTCTTCCACCAGATGCGCCTGGCCACCGTAGAAGGCGATCTGCGCGATCTTCTCCTTCGAGGTACTGGCCGGCACCACGGCAATGAACGGCAGGCCCAGCAGCCGCGCGAAGTAGGCCTCGGAGATCGCCGTCGAGCCGCTGGACGCCTCGATCACCGGCGCGCCCGGCTTCAGCCAGCCGTTGCACAGCGCGTAGAGGAACAGCGAACGTGCCAGGCGATGCTTGAGGCTGCCGGTGGGGTGGCTCGATTCGTCCTTGAAGTACAGGTCCACGCCCGGTAGGCCGGGCATCTCCAGGGGGATCAGGTGGGTATCGGCGCTGCGCTGGAAATCCGCTTCGATGATGCGGATCGCTTCGCGGGTCCAGTTGCGTTCCTGGGTGGCCATCGTGTCGTTCTCCTGGCAGGGCAAGCGATTCAACAGGTTCAGTCCAGCACACCGGCGGGCGTTGTGGGCGGCGTGCTGCGCCATTGGCTGAGGGCGACACCGGCGAACACCAGACCGGCGGCCAGTGCCTGCTGGCCGCTGAGTACCTCGCCCAGTAGCAGCGCGGCGAAGATCAGGGTGAACACCGGGATCAGGTTGATGAAGCCGGTCGCCTGGCTCGCCGGCAGGCGGCTGACGCCGAAGTTGTACAGCCCATAGGCTCCGACGGTAACCACGCTGCCCAGGTAGACCAACGAGAACCAGCCGGTCGGCCCGGGCGCTGGCGGCAAGCCGGAGGTCGCCAGTGCCAGCGGCAGGAAGAACACCGACCCGATGAACGCCTGCATGGCGGTGAGGATGAAGGGCGAGTAGCGCGCCGACAGGTGCTTGAGCAACAGCGTGTAGCCGGTGGCGCAGAGCATCGCCAGCAGTTCGTAGAAATTGCCCAGCAGCGGATTGGGCGCGTGGCGGTCCGGCTCGCTGGCCAGGGTCAGCCAGAGCGAGCCGAGCACCGCCAGGGCGAAGCCCAGCCAGGTGTTGCGGGCGATTTTCTCATGCAGCAGGAAAAACGCGCCGACCGCCACCAGCAAGGGCAGCAGCGCGGTGATCATCCCGGCCTGCGCGGCGCTCGTCTGCTGCAGCGCCAGGGACTCGAAGATGAAGTACAGGCAGGGCTCGCAAGCGGCCAGCGCCAGCAGCCATTTCCAGTCGCCGGGGCGGTAATCGATGCGCCCGCGCCAGCGCCAGGCGGCGATGAAGATCAGGCTGCCCAGCGCCATACGGGCGAAGATCACCCACATGGCCGGCATTTCCTGGAAGGCGAACTTCAGCGCGATGAAGGAACTGCCCCAGAGCGCCATGGCCAGCACCAGGCACGCGAGGGCGAACGGCCGGGATTGCTGCACGGGACGCTCCAGTCAAAAGGTCCCCGGAGTATAGGAGGCGCGCACCGGCGGCCGACAGGTACAGAATCGTGGGGAAACTGTATGGGCCGGATTCGAACGGTAGGAGCGAGCTTGCTCGCGATCAAACTCACCGGCGGCTCCGGCGCTGGGGCGGTTCGCGAGCAAGGACTAGACGTCCCCCTCGGTCCCACGAAGAGCCCCGCCTCCCCGACTCTGGATTTGGATTTGGCGCTTAAGGTCTTCCAGAGAAATATCCGCACGCGCCGACTGCCCCGTTCAGGAGGTCTCGTTGAATTGGAGTTTCCGGGGTTGAGCGACATGGATGTCGCGAGAGCGCTGTCGGGCCAGGGATGGTCCGTCAGCGCGCGCCCCTGAAACTTCAATTCAACGAGGGTATTTTTCGCCTAAGCGAAAAACCGGATGTCCAGGGCAAGACCTTTGCCTCCTTGGGGTCGTTTGCCAAAGGAGGTCGCCCGAGGGGGGCGAAACACAGACTTCACGCGCGCGCCGAAGCGGCGCAAAGCACCCAATCCACAAGCATCGCAAACAATCACTCCCAGGGCTTGCCCCTGGTCCCCCGCTCCACCGGCACGCGCTGCTGCATCGCCGCCTTGGCCAGCAGGTGCGCGCTCACCGGCGCGGTGATGAAGAGGAACACGGTGATCAGGATCTCATGCAGGCTGACGCCCTCCCCGCGCGTGCTGAAGTACAGCAGCGATGCCAGCACCACGCCGCCCACGCCCAGGGTCGAGGCCTTGGTCGGGGCGTGCAGGCGCGTGTAGAAGTCCGGCAGCCGGTACAGGCCGATGGCGCCGAGCAGGGCGAACAGGCTCCCCGCGAGCAGCAGCAGGCACACCAGCGCCTCAACGATCATGTCGCCATTCATTCGATGATGTCTCCGCGCAGCAGGAACTTGCACAGGGCCACGGTGCTGACGAAACCCATCACCGCAATCAGCAGCGCCGCCTCGAAGTACAGACCGCTGCCCTTCCAGATGCCGAACAGCACGATCAGCGCGATGGCCTCCACTGACAGGGTGTCCAGGGCCAGGATGCGGTCCGCCACCGACGGTCCGCGAACCAGCCGCGCCACGGTGAGCAGCACGGCGATGCCCAGCAGCGCCAGGCAGATCGGGATCACGATGCCGAGCATGCGAACACCTCCTTCAGCGGCGCTTCGTAGCGCGCCTTGATGTCCGCCACCAGCGCCTGCGGGTCGGGCACATCGATGCCATGGACCAGCAGCGTGCGGCGGTCGGCGGACAGATCGGCGGAACAGGTGCCCGGGGTCAGGGTGATGACGCTGGCCAGGATGCTGATGGCGAGGTCATCGGTCAGCTCCAGGGGAATCTCGACGAAGCCCGGCTGCAGCTTCGCCTTCGGCCCCAGCACCAGCTTGGCCACCTGCAGGTTGGCGACCACGATGTCGTAGAGCACCAGGCCGATGAAGCGCAGCAGCAGGCCCGGCCGCTGGATGCGCGGCGCGGCCAGCAGCAGGTTGCGGCACAACAGCGGGATGGCCAGGCCAAGGAACGCGCCGAGCAGCCAGTGGCCGAGGGAGAAGTCGTTGACCAGCAACAGCCAGCTCAGCAGCAGCACGCCGCTGAGCAGCGGGTGCGGAAGGATGCGCCGGATCATGCGCCACCTCCCAGCAGGATAGCCTGGCGATAGAGCCCGGCATCCAGCAACTGCGCGGCGGTTGCCTGTGCATAGGTGATCAGCGGCCGCGCGGCGACCACCATCAACAGCGCGCTGGCCAGCAGGCCGAAGGTCGCCAACATCTTCACCGGTTCGCGATTGGCGCTGCCCAGCACGCTCAGCCCCGTACGCCAGAACAACGTGCTGCCGGCGCGGCTCAGCGCGACGATGGTGACCAATGCGCTGATCAGCACCACGCTCCACAGTGCGATGGCTTCGCTGCCCCCGCTTACCGAACGCAACAGCATCAGTTTGCCGAGGAAGCCGGACAGCGGCGGCAACCCGGCCACGGCGATAGCGCCGAAGAAGAACGCGCCACCCAGCAGGTGCGGTTGCAACAGCGCCGGGCCCTGTACCAGTCGGCCACCCTTTTCGCCCCGCTGGCGGGCAATCAGGTCAGCCAGCAGGAACAGGCCGCCGGCGACCCAGATGCTGTGCAGCAGGTAGTAGAGCGCGGCGGACAGCGCCTCCGGCGTGCCCAGCGCGATAGCTGCCAGCAGCGTACCGGCGGAGACCACCACCAGATAGGACAGCAGGCCTTGCAACGTGGTCGCCGCCAGCGCGCCCAGCGCACCAGCGACGATCCCGGCCAACGCCAGCGGCCAGAGCCAGGCTTGTGCCAGGTTCGCCAGTTCGCCGGCCTGGTCGCCGAAGATCAGCGTGTAGACCCGCAGGATCGAGTAGATGCCGACCTTGGTCATGATCGAGAACAGCGCCGCCACTGGTGCGCTGGCCTCGGCATAGGCTTTGGGCAGCCAGAAATACAGCGGCAGCAGCGCCGCCTTCAGGCCGAAGACCACCAGCAACAGCAACGCCGCCGCACGCACCAGCGGCGCCTGCTCGGCGCTCAACTGGGCCACGCGCTCCGCCATGTGCGCCATGTTCAGGGTGCCGGTGATGCCATAGAGCGTGCCCACCGCGAGGAGGAAGAACGCCGAGCCGACGAGGTTCAGCACCACGTAGTGCATGCCTGCACGCACCCGCCCTGCCCCACCGCCGTGCAGCAGCAACGCATAGGAGGCGATCAGCAGGATCTCGAAGAACACGAACAGGTTGAACAGGTCGCCGGTGAGGAACGCCCCGTTCAGACCCAGCAACTGGAACTGGAACAGCGCATGGAAGCGCTTGCCGCGCCGGTCGTCGCCACGCACCGCGTAGATCAGCGAGAGGCTGGCAAGCAGCGCGGTGGCGGCAATCAGCAGCGCGCTGAGGCGGTCCAGCATCAGGATGATGCCAAACGGCGGCTGCCAGTTGCCCAGGGCATAGAACTGCACCACGCCGCTGTCGGCCTGCTGCAGCAAGACGGCGGAAAGCGGCAGCAGCGCCAGGGTGGCGAGCAGCGACAGGCCGCGCTGCAGGCGCTCGTTCACGAGCAGCAGTGCGCAACCGGCGAACAGCGGCAGCAGGACCGGAAGAATCAGCCAGTGGTTCATTGGCTTTGCTCTCCTGCGTGACCATCACCGCCATCCACATGGTCGCCGCCGGTTTCCGCCAGCCCGCGCAGGGCCAGGACGATGACGAACGCGGTCATGGCGAAACCGATGACGATGGCGGTCAGCACCAACGCCTGGGGGATCGGGTCCCCGGCGTTGGCGACCTTGCCGATCACCGCCGGGTCGCCGGCCAGCCGGCCCATGGCGAAGAGGAACAGGTTGACCGCGTAGGACAGCAAGGTCAGCCCCAGCACGACCGGGAAGGTACGCGCACGCAACAGCAGGTAGACGCCGCTGGCGGTCAGCAGGCCGAGGGCGATGGCAAACAGCGCTTCCATCAGGGCGCCTCCTTGGACAGCAGCGGCTCTCTTGGCTCTAACAAGGGGGGTGGCGCAGTGACCGAACCGAGGCCCGAGAGGATCAACAGCGTCGCACCGACCACGGTGAAGTAGACACCCAGGTCGAAGAGCATGGCGGTGGCCAGCTCGATGTCACCCACCAGCGGAATGTGGACGTGGCCGAACGCCGAGGTGAGGAACGGGAAACCGAAGAACCAGGCGCCCAGCCCGGTCAGCCCGGCGATCAGCACGCCGAGGCCGGCGAGGCGGCTGTAGTCCAGCGGCAGGCGCGTGCTCACCCAGCGGCTGCCGCAGGCGATGTACTGGAGGATCAGCGCCACCGAGGTGATCAGGCCGGCGATGAAGCCACCGCCCGGCAGGTTGTGCCCGCGCAGGAAGATGAACACCGAGACCAGCAGTGCCAGCGGCAGCAACAGGCGCGACAGCGTGGCAAGGATCGGCGGGAAGCGGTCCTTCGCCCAGGCACGGCCTTCGTCATCCTGCTCGCGGCGCAGCAAGCGCAGGCCGTCGAGCAGCGCGAAGATGCCGACCGCCGCGATCGCCAGCACGGTGATCTCGCCGAGGGTATCGAAGCCGCGGAAGTCGACCAGGATCACGTTCACCACGTTGTGCCCGCCGCCACCGGAGACGCTGTTTTCCAGGTAGTAGCCGGCGATGCTGTCGTAAGGGCGCGTGAGGACGGCGTAGGCCAGCAGCGTGACCATCAGACCGGCGCCGACGGCGATCAGGAAGTCGCGCAGGCGGCGCAGGCTGCTGGAGCTTTTCGGCGTGCGCGCCGGCAGGTAGTACAGCGCCAGCATCAGCAGGACCATGGTCACCACTTCCACCGACAGCTGGGTCAGCGCCAGGTCCGGCGCGGCGAAGCGGGCGAAGGCCAGCGCCACCAGCAGCCCGGCGATGCTGAGGATCACCAGCGCGGTCAGGCGCTGGCGGTGGAACCAGACAGTGAGCGGCCCGGCGATGGCCAGCAGGACCAGGCCCAGCGCGGTGATGCCATCCAGCGGCGTCTGCGCGCGGTCACCCTCGATAGCAGGCAGCGGCGCGAGGCCGGCGAATACCACCACCACCGCGGCCAGCACCAGCAGCATGGCGTAGCGCTGCAGCGAACCGTTCTCCAGGTAACCGGTGACGACCGTCGCGAAGCGCACCACGCGCTGCACCTGCTGCTCGAACACCTGCTTGGCGTCCATCGCCGGCAGCCCGGCATACCAGTCGAACAGCGGCTTGCGCAGGACATAGAGCAGCACGCCACCGGCGGTGGCAACGAAGCTCATCACCAGCGGCGCGTTGAAACCGTGCCAGATCGCCAGGCTGTACGCCGGCAGCGCACCGTTCAGGCTGGATGCAGCGGCGCCGGCCAGCAGCGGACCGACGGTCAACGACGGCAGCACGCCCACCAGCAGGCAGATCAACACAAGGATCTCCACCGGCACCTTCATGTAGCGCGGCGGCTCGTGGGGATGCGGGTTGGGCAGGTTGATCGGCTCGCCGTTGAAGAACACGTCGTGGATGAAGCGCACCGAGTAGCTCACCGAGAACAGCGCACCCACGGTCGCCAGCGCCGGGATCACCCAGTTGAAGCTGCCCATCATGTTCTGCGCCAGGGTCTCGCCGAAGAACATCTCCTTGCTGAGGAAGCCGTTGAGCAGCGGCACGCCAGCCATGGACGCCGACGCCACCATCGCCAGCACGGCGGTGTGCGGCATGTACTTCCACATGCCGTTGATGCGGCGCATGTCGCGGCTGCCGGTCTCGTGGTCGATGATCCCGGCGGCCATGAACAGCGAGGCCTTGAAGGTCGCGTGGTTGATGATGTGGAAGATCGCCGCAACGTTGGCCATGGGAGAATCCAGGCCGAACAGCAGGGTGATCAGGCCCAGGTGGCTGATGGTCGAGTAGGCCAGCAGGCCCTTGAGATCGTTCTGGAACAGCGCCATGAAGGCGCCCATCAGCAGGGTCGCCAGGCCGGTCAGGCTGACCAGGTAGAACCACAGGTCGTTGCCCGAGAGCAGCGGGTACAGGCGCGCCAGCAGGAACACGCCGGCCTTCACCATGGTTGCCGAGTGCAGGTAGGCGGAAACCGGCGTCGGTGCCGCCATCGCATGGGGCAGCCAGAAATGGAACGGGAACTGCGCGGACTTGGTGAACACGCCCAACAGCACCAGGCACAGCGCCAGCGGGAACAGCGGGCTGGCCTGCAGCACCTCGCGGGCGCCGAGCACGGTGGAGAGTTCGTAGCTGCCCACCACATGGCCGATCAGCAGGATACCGGCGAGCAGCGCCAGGCCGCCGCCACCGGTGACCGCCAGGGACATGCGCGCGCCCTTGCGCGCATCCGAGCGATGTCCCCAGAAGCCGATCAGCAGGAACGACGACAGGCTGGTCAGCTCCCAGAACACCAGCATCAAGAGCAGGTTTTCGCTCAGCACCACGCCGAGCATGGCGCCCATGAACAGCAGCAGGAAGGCGAAGAAGCGCCCGGCGGGCTCCTTATCGGACAGGTAATAGCGCGCGTAGAGGATCACCAGCAGGCCGATGCCGAGGATCAGCAAGGCGAACAGGAAGCCCAGGCCATCCAGGCGCAGGCTGAGGTTCAGGCCCAGCTCCGGCAGCCAGTCCAGGCGCTGGACCTGCGGCTCGGCACCCAGCACCGAGCGCTGGCCCATCAGCAAGACAAGACCCAGCAGCGGCACCAGCCCAGTGGCGGTGGCGCAGGCGGTCCGGCCGAAACGCTCGGCCAGCAGCGGCAGCAATACCCCGAAGAAAGGCAGCGCGATGATCAGCGCCAACGTCATGACCCACTCCTTTTCACCGCCGGACGGCGTTCAGACAGGCAACACCGCACACAGGCGGCCGGCTTGCAAAGGCGACGATTATCCATATCTATCGATTATGCGTCATGGATTGAAGTATTACGAAAATACAGGCCTGAGCCGCGCCCGCATTGAGCTGCGCCGGATTTTACGATCCCCCAAACGATAGCGCGCGACAGTCGAAACGACTGTCGCGCGCTGGGTTTCGCTGGCTGCCACGAACCGGGCAGCCGGTAGCCGGTCAGTGAGCGACGCGGCTGGTACCGTTGACGGTCAGGATGCGCACGCGCTCGCCGACACGGAACACGGCACCTTCGTCGACCTGCTGGACGTAGGCGCGGGTGCTGCCATCGTCTTCGCGGACGGTGATTTCCACGCCCTGGGTGCGGGTCAGGCCTTCTTCGGTGGCTGCACCGAGCAGGCCGCCGGCCACGGCGCCGATGATGGCGGTGACATAACTGCCTCTGCCGCCACCGATGGCGCTGCCACCGATACCGCCGACCGCGGCGCCGGCAACGGAGCCGATCGGAGTCTTGGTGCCTTCGATCTTCACAGGACGAAGAGCCTGGATAGTACCCATGCGAACGTTCTGCACGGTACGTGCTTCTTCACGGGTGTAGGTGTCGCCGGTCAGGCTGGACTGGCAACCGCCGAGAGTCATGGCCAGGGCGGCGAAAGTCACGGCGATGAGGGCAGTTTTACGCATTAGGGAACCTCCGAGTAGGGCTACGGCTATTAGACTCCGACGGCAGCCCGCGTGTCACGCCAGGTCGTGAAACAGCTGATCTCGATTCAGCTTTCGTACAGTTTGTGCCAGATACGCCGAAAACGCCTGCCGTAGCTCAGTTTTTCGTGCAGAGGGATCGGTTAGGCTGGTGCCCGCCCCAGAAGCGCCCCACACGGACACCCCACATGGACTACTTCATCATCGTCGTCACCACCGCTGCCGGCCTGTACTTCCACTGGTGGATCTACTGGCGCATCCGCCGCTGGATGGACCGTGACCTGGCGCTGTCGCTGGCCGGCGATGACCCGCAAAAGCGCGGCTACCTGCTCGAACGCCTGGCCGATGCCAAGCGCCAGAAGGTGAAGCGCCGCGACCTGCCCGACTGGCTGCAGCGCGCCGCCGACGACTACCGCGCGGCCTGAGCGAGTGACCAGAAGCGCGCCAGTGCCTCCGCGCGGTTCTCGAGTTCCTGCGCCGCCCGTGCACAGGCATCCGCCAGGGTGATAGGCCCTGGCGCCAGGCTGAACGCCGCCGCGATCCCGACGTCCCGCAACTCGGCCAGTCCTTCACCGACGCTGCCCGCCAGCGCGATCACCGGCACGCCCGCGCGACGCGCCACATGGGCCACGCCCACCGGCGTCTTGCCGTGCAGGCTCTGGCCATCCAGCCGGCCTTCCCCGGTGATGACCAGGGATGCACCTGCCAGCGCCGACTCGAGCGCCGATAGTTCGGCAATCAACTCGATGCCCGGACGGAAGCGCGCCTTGAGGAAGGCCCGGCAAGCGAAGCCCAGGCCGCCAGCCGCACCAACGCCAGGAAACAGGCTGTGGTCCTGCCCCAGGGCCAGCGCAGCGACTTCCGCGAAACGCTTGAGGGCGGCATCCAACTGCTGCACCTGGGCCGGGGTCGCGCCCTTCTGCGGGCCGAATACCGCTGAAGCGCCGTGGGCGCCGCACAGGGGATTGTTCACGTCGGCAGCGACTTCGATCTCGACCTGGCCCAATCGCGCGTCGAGGTTCGACAGATCGATGTGCTCCAGTTCCGCAAGCTGCGCACCACCGGCGCCCAACTGCCGGCCCTGGGCATCACGGAAACTCGCACCCAGCGCCTGTAGCAGGCCCAAGCCGCCGTCGTTGGTGGCGCTGCCGCCCAGGCCGATGATGATCTTGCTCGCCCCGGCATCCAGCGCTGCGCGAATCAGCTCGCCGGTGCCCCGGCTGGTGGTTCGGGTGGCGTCGCGCTGACCTTCGGGAACCCAGTGCAGGCCGCTGGCGGCGGCCGTCTCGATCACTGCCGTGGCGCCCTCCAGCCAGCCCCAGTGGGCCTTCACCGGTTGCTCCAGCGGGCCGCAGACATCCAGCTCGCGGCGCTCGCCCGGCCGCGCTGCCAGCACGGCGTCCACCGTGCCCTCGCCGCCGTCGGCCATGGGCCGCAGCACGGTTTGGTCGCCGGGCCGCGCGCGCAACCAGCCACGGGAAATGGCCTCGGCGACATCAGGGGCCGAGAGGCTTTCCTTGAAGGAGTCGGGAGCGATGACGACTTTCATGGGGGCAGGTCTGCCGTGCAGGAAGATGAAGGGCATCCTACACCGCCAGCGCAGATCAGCACCCGCGGAAGCAGGCCCTGCCCGCGATCCACCGGCAGGGCCTGCGCTGGCGACAGGACACGGTTACTGCGGGACCGATGAGCCCATCGCAGGAGTCGAGGGCAAGGCACGCTTTTGCCGAGCCCCTGGGTCAGATCATGGTGCCAGGCGCTCGCGAACCCAGACGCCGTTTTCGTTGCGGAAGTTGAGGCGATCATGCAGGCGGCTCGGGCGGCCCTGCCAGAACTCGATGCGGCTGGGCAGCAGGCGGAAGCCGCCCCAGAAATCCGGGCAGCTCGGCGCCGTGTCAGCAAAGCGCTGCTTGGTTTCTTCCAGCAGTTGCTCCAGCTCGCCACGGCCATCGATCACCCGGCTCTGCGGCGACGCCCAGGCCCCCAGGCGGCTGCCCAGCGGGCGCACACGGTAGTAGGCGGCTGACTCTTCGGCGGACACCTTCTCGACCTGCCCTTCGATACGGACCTGCCGCTCCAGGGCCGGCCAGAAGAAGGTCATGGCCGCACGCGGGTTCTCCCCGAGCTGCTGACCCTTGGCGCTTTCGTAGTTGCTGAAGAAGGTGAATCCGCGCTCGTCCAGCCCCTTGAGCAGGAGCACGCGGCAGTGCGGCTGGCCGTCAGCGTCCACGGTGGCGAGCATCATCGCGTTGGGTTCGACCGGCAGTTGCTCGGTCTTCACCGCGTCCTCGAACCACTGGTTGAACAGGCTGAACGGCTCGGCGGGCGCCTGGGCCTCGGTCAGTCCGTCACGGGTATATTCGCGGCGCATATCGGCCAGGGTCTGGGCCATCGGAAATCTCCTGCAGAAGAAGTTCTTTAGCTTATCCAGACTTGCGCCTTCGCGCTTGATCCACGACAAGCGTCATTCCAGGCGGAATGACGCTTCGCGCGCGCCGGATCAGTTGGACTGGGCGAGCGCCAGCAGGCTGGTGCGCTGGGTCACCAGCACTTCGACACGGCGGTTCAGCGCACGGCCTTCGGCGCTGGCGTTGTCGGCGCGCGGCAGGCTCGAGCCAACGCCCTTCAGGCGCAGACGGTCGGCACCCAGGCCGCTGAGGCGGAAAATCGAGGACACCGCCTGGGCACGCTGCAGGCTGACCTTGTCGTTGGTCGCCTTGTCGCCCGAGCTGTCGCTGTGACCGAGCACCAGCACACCACTCTCCGGATCGTTCTGCAGCATCTTCGCCACGTTGCCCAGCGGCGCCAGGGTGATCGGCAGCAGCAGCTCAGGACGCTTGGGGTTGAAGGAGCCTTCTACCGGCGCGATCAGCACCAGGGCATTGTCGCGACGCTCAACGGTGAACTTGCTGCCCGCAACAGCGGCGCGCAGCGACTGCTCATGCTGATCCAGCCATTCCTTGCTGACCTTGGCATCCTGCGGCTTGGCGGCCTTGTCGGCGCCCGGCTTGCTGTCGCTCACGCCGAACGGCCACCACCAGTGGCCACCGGGCTGCTTGCTGCCCGCGTCGGCGACTGCCGGCGTTTCAACGGGCTTTTTCTCCGGCGCGGGCGCAGCGGCAGTCTCGTCGCCACCGAACGGCCACCACCAGTGGCTGGTACCTGCGGCCGGCTTGGCCGCTGCGGCGCTTTCCGACGCCTTGGCCGGGCCGCTGGCCTGATCCTGGGATTGGAACTGGCTGCAGGCGGAAAGGCCAACGCAGAGGGCAAGGGTGGAGACTTTCAGCGAATTCGAGAACGGCACGTTCATGGGGGCGATACCATCAGTCGGAACATGAAGAGAGGCCGGGCGCGACTGGCAGGCAGCAGCACCCTGACTTCAGCAATCAGCTTAAGAGTTGTACATAACTTACTCAGTTGGAACGAGATTTTAATCTCGAACTGACGAGCGGCGTATCTCCACGCCAGGGAGAAAGCCGTCGCGGCAGCGCGACGGCAACTGCGGACGCCCTTAAGAAGGCGCAGCGGAAGGAAGGTTCCTCCCGCTCGTCGTTACAGGCAGTCGCCGGCGAGGCGCGCCAGGCGCTGGGCGCGCGGGTCCATCAGCACGTAGGGGCCGAGGGTGTTGACGACGAACCCCAAGGCCAGCTCGCGCTCGGGGTCGGCGAAACCGATGGAACCACCGGCCCCCGGATGACCGAAGGCCTGTGGGCCAAGGCCGTAGGTGGCATTGGCCACGCTCGGCTGGTCAAGCATGCAGCCCAGACCGAATCGTGTACAGGTCAACAACGTTCGATCCTCGCCAACGGCATGCTCGCGGGTGAGTTCGGCCAACAGCGCGTCGTCCAGCAACGTGCCCTGCAGCAGGCCGCTGTAGAAGCCTGCCAGCGAGCGCGCATTGCCGTGGCCGTTGGCTGCCGGCTGCGACATGCGCCGCCACTCCGGCTTGTTGGTGCTGGTGAGTACCGAGGGCGGATTGGTGAAGGCGCGGGTCGAAAGTGCGGCAGCGTCGGTCATCATGGTGCGCAGCAGGCGCTGCGCGGCGGCGTCGCCCAGATTGCCCTTGCCGCGGGCAATATGCGCGACGCGGTGGAACTCCGCGTCCTCCAGGCCAATGTGGAAATCCAACCCCAGCGGCTCGGCGGTTCGCGCGATGATGGCAGCGCCCGGCTCGCGACCGTCGACTCGGCGGATCACCTCGCCAATCAGCCAGCCATAGGTGATCGGCGCGTAGCCATGCTCGCTGCCCGGCGTCCACCAGGGCGTCTCGGCGGCCAGCGCGTTGGTCATGGCCTGCCAGTCATACAGCGCCTCGGGCGCCAGCGGCTCGCGGATCGCCGGCAGGCCGGCGCGATGGCAGAGCAACTGGCGCACAGTGATGTCCTGCTTGCCGGCCTGGGCGAACTCAGGCCAGTAGCGCGCCACGGGGGCATCCAGCTCCAGGCGCCCTTCCCCCACCAACTGCAAGGCGGCAACGGCGGCGAAGGTCTTGGTACAGGAGAACAGGTTGAGCAGCGTATCGGCCTGCCAGTCCTGCCCCGGTTCCTTGCCCGCGCTACCGGCCCATAGATCGACCACTGTCTCCCCGCCGACCTGAATGCACAGCGCTGCGCCGCGCTCCTGCGGGTCCTCGAACAGCGCGCTGAACGCGTCGGCAACGGGGGTGAAGCGTGGATCGCAGTGGCCGTTCAAGGTCATCTCAAGCTCCGGAAAAGCACAAGGGCGGAAGGCGCCATTCTTTCAGCGCGGTCCGCCCCTGGGAACCCTGCCAAAGGCAGGGTGCGGTCTCACGAATGTCGGATCATCGCTGCGCCTACTGGTCCGACGCCTGCTCCTCGTCGTCGCTGTCGTCGCTGGAAGGCGCCGGTTTCGGCTCGGGCTCCGCCGGTGCCTTGGCGGCAGCACGGGCTTGCTCGTCGATGCCTTTCAAGGTCTGCTGGTTGGCCTTGCGCACCGCGTCGACGAAGCCGCTGAACGGCAGGTCGGTGATGCCGACGAGGCCAATGTGGCCGTTCTCACCGTCGAGCAGGCGCCCGGTCACCGGCTGGTCGAGGTACTGGAACCAGTGTGCGCCGACGATATTCGGCTCCTTCGCCGCCTCGGCGAGGAAGCGCTGGTAGGCCTCGCCACGCTGTTGTTCGTTGTAGACCTCGGCGACACCGCCCCAGAACGGTCCGCGGTCGCGGGAACCGAAGTGGAACTCGGTGATCAGCACCGGCTTGTTCAGGCTGCGCACGTAGTTGGCGTCGAAGCCCTGCTGCGGCAGCGGCACGTAGAGGTTGAAACTGAGGATGTCGCAGTACTGCGCGCAGGACGCCAGCGCTTCCGGCGTGCTGACGGCGAAGCGCGGGCCGAGCAGCAGGTGGTTCGGCGCATGCCACTGCAGTGAGTCCTTCAGCGTCTTGAAGTACTGGTCGGCGTACAGGCGCAGAAAGGCGCTGTAGTCCTGGGCAATGGCCGGGTGCGCCTCGCTCGGCAGCGGCGCCTGATAACCCGGTGCGTCGAGGTCTTCCCAGGCACCAAGCTGCACGCCCCAGGCCTCGGCCAGTTGCTCGTGCTCCTGGTACTTGTCCTTGAGCTGCTTGATGAAGGCGCGCTTGGCCGGGCTGTCGGTGGACAGCTTCAGCGCACCGAAAGCCAGGGCGAAGTGTGCCTGAGGATCATCCCCCCGGCCCGCCCAGGCCAGCTCGTTGTCGGCGTAGTAGCCCAGCAGCCAGGCGTCCTCTCGGTGGTCGCGGGCAGCGATGGCGATGGCCCGCTCGGCGGCCATGGCGAAACGCGGGTCGAACGGATCGGGCATGGCACCCCACCAGTCGTAGCCGGTGCTGACCGTGGCGTAGTCGCCGCTGATGGACAGCGGCACGCTGTAGGGCAGGCGTGGCTCGCTGGCGAAGGCCGGATCGCTCCAGTCACCCAGGGTGTTGAAGCCCCAGGAGCCGAGGCGTTGCACGGTACGCTCGCGCCAGGCGGCGGCGGCAGCGTCGGCGCTCAGGCCACCGTCGGCACGGAAGCGGTTGGCGGCGTAGAAGTCGAACCAGCGGCCATTGCCGAAGGCGCGGCCCTGCTGGGCGCCTACGCCGCTGCGGTCATCACGCTGGCCGTAGAAGGCGGCCAGCGGCTCGTCTTCCTTGGGCAGACTGGCGAACATGTATTCGCGGCCTTCGACATAGGTCTGGCTGCTGTCGGCGTTCACCGCGTTGACGCCGAGGGACCAGAACGAGTGCCCCTCCGGCGTCACCAGCCACCAGCGGCCATTGCGCTTCTCGGTGCGGAAGAAACCGGTGCCTTCGAAGGCCGGGCCGTCCAGCAGGCCGCCAAAGGCGTCGCGGCCGGGCGCGGGCTGCCACTTCTTCAACTGCTCGCCTTCGGCTTTCCAGGCGCTGGCCAATTGCTCGGGGCTCTTCACCTTCTCCGGCCAGTCGCTGCGGGTGGACTGGCCGAAGCCGTCGACGATCCCGGTGTAGGCCTTGTGGTACTCGTCGTTGCCGGCGCGGGTGCCGAAGCGGCCGACGAGGATGTCCTGCGCTGCCTTGGGCAAGGTCAGGAACAGTTTCACCGCGCCAACCTGGCTGCGGTTCAGCTCGCCGGTAACCTTGCTCGCCAGCAGCAGTCGCTGGCCGTCCTGGGTGACGGGCATGGGCACGCCGGCGCGCATGCCGAAGTCTTCCGGGGCGATGGCGTGCAGCGGGATCACCAACGTCTGCGCCGGGCCTGGCGGCAGGGCGATGCTCGCACGCAGGCCGGGGGCACCGGCGACGCCTTCGATTTCCACTTCCAGGGTGATCGCCCAGTCCATGGCATTCTGGATGCGCAGGCTCATGCTGTCCGACTGCGACCAGTCCCAGCTGCCACTGGACGGTGCCAGGCGCAGGGTTGGTTGCGGTGCCGGGTTGAAGTTCACCCGACGCAGGATCTCGCCCTCGGGCGTGGCTTCGGCGGTGGAACTGGGCAGATCGGCGTTCTGCGTGGTGATCGAGACCACGGCCATGGGCTTGACGAAGTTGAACAGGGTTTCATTGCCGCCGGCCGACCAGGCCGGGGCACTGGCGATGGCCAGGCTGAGCAGCAGAGGCAGATGCCAACGCGGAGAAATCATGTGTTCGGGTCCTTACTAGTCGCCGCCACAAGGCAGGCGCTGAATTCAACCAGGAAGGCTTGCCCGCTCAGTTCTCATGGATCTTGCGAGCTAGAGCAGAACAAGGCGGAAGCTGGCCCGGAAGCGGAGTTTACACGCAGTAAATGAGCATTCCGGGCCAGCTTCCAACGCAGTTATGCCGACGCGCAGCTGATCAAACTCCAATCAGGCGATTTCACGGCGGAACGGAGGCAGTGCGTTAAGAATGGCCTTGCCATAGCGTTGCGTCACTACGCGGCGGTCCAGCAGTGTGATGGTGCCGCGGTCCTGCTCGGTCCGCAGCAGGCGACCGCAGGCCTGCACCAGGCGCAGCGAGGCGTCAGGCACGGCAATCTCCATGAATGGATTGCCGCCACGCGCCTCGATCCATTCCGACAGCGCCGCCTCCACCGGATCGTCCGGCACGGCAAAGGGAATCTTGGCGATCACCACGTGCTCGCAGTAGGCACCCGGCAAATCCACGCCTTCGGAGAAGCTGGCCAGACCGAACAGCACGCTCGGCTCGCCGTCGTCGACCCGCGAGCGGTGCTTGTTCAGGGTTTCCTGCTTGGACAGGTTGCCCTGGATCAGCACGCGCTTGCGCCAGTCGCGATCCAGGCCGTCGAAGACTTCCTGCATCTGCTTGCGCGAGGAGAACAGGATCAGCGAACCGCGCGAACCCTCGACGATCTCCGGCAGCTCGCGAATGATCGCCGCCGTGTGGGCGGCCGCATCTCGCGGGTCGGCCTTGAGGTCGGGCACGCGCAGCACGCCGGCGTCGGCATGGTGGAAGGGGCTCGGCACCACGGCGGTGACGGCGGCGCGCGGCAGGCCGGCGCGCATGCGGTAGCGGTCGAAGGTGCCCAGCGCGGTGAGGGTCGCCGAAGTCACCAGCACGCCGTAGGCGACGTTCCACAGGTTGCGGCGCAGGGTTTCGGCGGCGAGGATCGGGCTGGCGTTGGCCTCGATGTCGTAGAAGGTGCCGCTCTCGGCGAGGGTCAGCCAGCGCGCCATCGGCGGGCTGTCTTCCGGGTCCTCGCAGGTGAAGGCGGTCCACAGCTCCCAGTTGCCCTGGGCGCGCGACAGCAGGCTGCCGAACAGCGGATACCACTCTTCGGCCTGGTGGCTGGCGATACCGACGCTGCCCTCCCCGTCCATGGCCTCCTTGAGCAGTTCGGTCAGGCGGGTGAAAAGGTCGGTGAGCTTGGAGAAGCCCTTCTTCAGCTCGATGCCCATCTCGCGGATGTGCTCAGGGATCACCCCGCCCTCGAAGCGATGGCGCGGCCGCTCGCGGCCTTCCATGTCCTCGCCGGCACGGAAGTCGCCGATCTCCTCACAGGCGGTGAACATGAACTGCTGGTGCGTGCGCAGCTCGCGGGCCAGTTCCGGCACCTGCTCGATCAGGCGGCCGAGGTCGCCCGGCAGCGGGTTCTGCGCCAGCAGCTTGGTCAGGTTCTTCTCCACCTGGCCCAGCCAGTCGGCGGTGGCGCGCAGACGGGTGAAGTGGGCGAAGTGGCCGATGGCCTTGTCCGGCAGGTGATGGCCTTCGTCGAAGACATAAAGGGTGTCGCGCGGATCCGGCAGGATCGCACCGCCGCCCAGGGCGAGGTCGGCCAGCACCAGGTCATGGTTGGTGACGATCACGTCGACCTTGGTCATGCCTTCGCGCGCCTTGTAGAAGGCGCACTGCTGGAAATTCGGGCAATGGCGGTTGGTGCACTGGCTGTGGTCGGTGGTGACCTGCGCCCAGTGCGCGTCCTCGATGGCTTCGGGCCAGGAGTCGCGGTCGCCGTCCCAGCGGTTGCCGGCCAGGCGCTCGATCATCTGGTTGAACAGCTTGGTGGAGGTCTCGTCCACATCGATGCGGAAGCCTTCCTCCTCGAACAACTGGGCGGTGGCGCTCTGCGCTTGGCCCTCCTGCAGCAGGTGGTCGAGCTTGGACAGGCACATGTAGCGCCCGCGCCCCTTGGCCAGCGCGAAGCTGAACGACAGGCCGGAATTGCGCAGCAGGTCGGGCAGGTCCTTGTGGACGATCTGCTCCTGCAGGGCGACGGTGGCGGTGGCGACGACCAGGCGCTTGCCGGCGGCCTTGGCGCAGGCGATGGCGGCAAGGCTGTAGGCGACCGTCTTGCCGGTGCCGGTGCCGGCTTCCACGGCGACCACGGCGGCATCGCCCAGGCGATGGCCTTCCTCGTCGCTGGCGATGGTCCCCAGGACCTTGGCGACTTCGGCGATCATCAGGCGCTGGCCGTAGCGCGGCTTGAGTTCCTTGGCCTCGAGGAAGCGCGAGTACGCGCCCTGGATCGTGGCCTTGAGTTCGGTGCTGAGCATGGACTTCCCGGGCCCCGGAGCGCGCCTCGTGGACACATCCGGATGCTGGATAAATTTTCAGTGGTTCGAATCGGCGGCTATGATAGCGCGCTTGTCTTCAATCGCCAGCGGAGATCGTCCGAATGACACCCTTTGCCTTCGTCTATGCCCTGCACCTCCTGGCCGCCCTGGTCTGGGTCGGCGGCATGTTCTTCGCTTGGATGGTGCTGCGCCCGGCCGCCGTCGCCGCGCTGGAGGCGCCGTCCCGGCTGAAGCTGTGGCTGGAGGTATTTCCGCGCTTCTTCCGCTGGGTATGGGCCGCGGTGATCCTGCTGCCGGTGACCGGCGTGGGCATGCTGCACCTGAGCTTCAACGGCATGGCCGGCGCGCCGCGCTACGTGCAGGTGATGATGGGCCTGTATGTGGCGATGCTCGCGCTGTTCCTGCGCATCCAGGCGCTGCAACTGCCCGAACTGCGCCGCGCAGTCGGTGCCGAAGACTGGCCTGCCGGCGGCGCGGCTCTGGGCAAGATCCGCAAGACCGTGGGGCTGAACCTGCTGATCGGCATGGCGCTGGTGGCCTTCGTCGCCGCCCGCCCGCACTGGTAAGAGCCGTACCGCCAGGAAAAAAGCCCGCTCGATGACCGGGCGGGCTTTTCTCAGGAACAGCGAGTCAGGCGACGTCGACTCAGAAGCGTTTCACGTCCAGGCGACCTTCGCCGCCTTTCGCCCCTTCCGTACCGCCCTGTCCTTCTGCGCCGGGCTTCTCGCCCGCCACCGAGTAGAACCAGCAGCCCTTCTCGTCGCTGCGCGGTCCGGCCTTGCCGGGCTTGCCGCCCGCTCCGCCAGCGCCACCTTCCAGGCGCACCCGGACCTTCTCGACAGCGAACTGCTCAGGGACTTCCAGGCGTACCACGCCGCCGGGCGCACCTGTCTGGCCGTCCGCGCCGTTCTGGCCGTCACCCGCCGATTTTCCGCTGCCCCACAGGCAGCCCGACGTCTGCGCGCTGCCACCGTCCAGGCCGTCATAGCCCGGCGCACCGACACCGCCACGGACGTCGATCAGCAGGTTTTCCACCTGCACGTCCTGCAAGCGCAGCACCAGGTTGCGACCACCGCTGGCCGGCTTGTCGAAGCTGCCGGAGCTGCCTTGTGCAGCGATCACGCTGCCGTCAGCGAGATTACCGTGCAGTACGTCGATCTGCAGCGCGTCGCTGCCGGGGAACACGCCAATCCGCGCGTTCTTCGCCAGGTCCAGTTCGCCAATCTTCAGCTCCTTGACCCGCGACGGGATCAACAGCGCGCCTTCCGGGCCAATGCTGATGCGGTCCAGGCTCAGGCTGTCGCCCTTCACCGGCAGGCGCAGCACGGTGTTGGCTTCCACCGAGACAGTGCCGGCGGCCGAGCACGCCAGCGGGGCGAACAGCGCCAGGCCGAGCAACGACTTACGCATGGGTATCTCCTTCTACGTGTGCGGGTTCCGGTTGCTCTGCTACCGGCTGTGGCAGGGTCGCGAAATGGAAGACGCCGAACAGCAGGATCTGCAGGCGGTCCACGCCCGGATGCGGGCGGCCCTGCAGACGCTTGCGCAGCGCCAGGACTTCGAGGATATGGATCAGCAGGATCAGCGCGCCTGCCGCATTGAGCAGCAGTGCGAAGGGATGAGCGAAGGGTTGGATCAGGTTGGCCAGCACCGCCAGCCAGAACAACAGGGCAATCAGTTTGCCCAGCCCCAACAACGCTTTCATGAAGTGCCCCCGTATTTTTCTTTGCCGGGGAACATACGCCTCTGACCCGGGCTATGCCAGTGGCAACCGGGAATGACAAAGGGGGCCATGAGGGCCCCCTTTGCGCAGATCACGCCAGGCTTACTGACGGGTGATCTTGATTTCCACGCGACGGTTCTCGGCGCGGCCTTCCTTGGTCTTGTTGTCAGCGACCGGTTGGCTCTCGCCATAGCCGACGACGGACTTGATGCTGCTGGCAGGCACACCAGCTTCGACCAGGTAGTTGGACACGGCGTTGGCACGGCGCTCGGACAGTTTCTGGTTGTAGGCGTCGGTACCGATGCTATCGGTATGGCCGCCAATGTTCAGCTCGGTGCTCGCAGCCTCACCTTTCAGGCGGGTAGCGATGGTATCGAGCTTGTCCTTGTCCTGCGCATCGATCTTCGACGAGTCGAAGGCGAAGTGCAGGTCGCGCACGACAATGGTCTCTTCCTTGGGCAGCGGAGCCGGTGCCGGTTCCGGAGCCGGAGCGGGCGGCGGGACCTCGGCCACTTGTTCTGCGGCGCCATGCACCCAGCAGTAGGACGCCCCCAGTACACCGCCAATCAGGGCACCCCAACCCGCCCAGGCGCTGCTTTCAATGGAACCCAGACCGGCGCCGCCGACACCGCCAACCACGGCGCAAGTCGGCCAGTCGGACTTCTGCAGCCCTGCGCAACCGGTGAGCAACGTGCTTACCAGCAGCAGGGGTAAAGCGGTCCTTTTGATGCTCATAAAGTTAAGTCTCCTCTAATGATCGGGTCTTGACCGACAATTACCGAGTAAAGACGTGACTGACAGAATGCGCCAGCACTAGGCCATATGGGTGTCACACGCTAGTCTTCGTTCATTATTTTTCGCCTTCGACGAGCCTCATGATTTCGACACGCACGCCACAGCAAGCCCTCGCCGCACTGCTCGATCGCTACGCACCGCAGCGCCTGCTGCTGGTGGGCGCCAGCCAGATTCCTGCGGTGGATGCCTTCCTGGCGGCGCACCCGGATTGCGAACTGTTTCACGCCGACGCCGGTCCCCTGCCGACCGAGCTGGCCGGTCAGCGCTACGACCTCGCGTTGCTGGCCGATTGCCTGGAACACCTGCCGCGCCGGGAGGCACAGCAACTGGTGGGTGGCATCCGCAACCTCAACAGCAACCGCGTGGCCGTACTGGTCGATCTCGACGCCGCGCAGGCCCGGGACGCTGACTTCTATGCCCTGGCCATGCAGGCCAGCGAGCGCTTCCAGCGCGACGCCCAGGTGATCACCCTGTTCACCTACGATCTGCACGAATACAAACAGGTCCCGGACTGGCTCAACGCGAAGTTCTGGGCCAACCCGGAAAATTTCGGGAAGTACTGGTGGTAAACCCATGAACATCAAGGGCTTACCTCACAATGACAGACCTCAACGCCACGCCCGAGCAGGGCCAGGTGTCACCCGCCTGTAACCAACACTGTCACCAGCCCTGGCAAAGACTGTCGGTTTGGCACTACCGCCGCTCAGGAATCTACTACCTCAGGGTCCGCCCTCGGGGTCGCTCTGATTGCTGCTGTACCGTTTCTCTTCGCACCACTGATAGGCCCACCGCAATGTCACGCTCCCAGGAAATTCTCCAGGCTCTCGCTGCCTTCCACATTGATCAGCCAGAGGCGGACTGGGAGGTCTTGAAAAACCATCTGCTGGACCATGCCCACTCGATCCTGAGCCAGCACTTTGCCGAAGAGGAGTTAGGGGTCTACGACATGATCTACAGCGACCTCTCCGTAAGTCTCGCGAAGGCTGCCGCCACTGCCCCTCTAAGCGTCACCCAGCACAGGGCATTGGATAT
Organism: Pseudomonas sp. BB438; assembly: GCF_057180225.1. Classification (NCBI taxonomy): domain Bacteria; kingdom Pseudomonadati; phylum Pseudomonadota; class Gammaproteobacteria; order Pseudomonadales; family Pseudomonadaceae; genus Pseudomonas; species Pseudomonas sp. BB438. The sequence continues at coordinate 1,697,062 of NZ_CM170001.1, read as the reverse complement.
CGCTCGGGAGATCGCCAAGGCCGCACAGGAACGCTTCAAGGGCAACACCAAGCCCCTCAGGGAAATCATCGACCGCCTGGAGGCCCCTGAACAATCAGGGGCAACTGGGGCTTCTTCGGTTTCCCTATCTGTAGGCACTCCTAACGTCCCTATTACCTTTAGCGAACTCGCTGAGCTGTTCATCAAGGAACGCCAAGGCAACGTCGAGCCATCCAGTCTGCGCACCATCCAGTCCAGCTGTCGGACCCTCTCCGGGCTTCTGGGAGACCTCAATATCCGAACCCACACTCGGGCTGACATGGTGCGCCTCAAGGACAAACTGATAGCCGACCGGAAGCCCCTTACCGTGAATAAGCTGCTCACCCAGTTGTCGTCCGTTTTGGATTGGGCAGAGAACAATGGCTATATCGAGAGGGGCTACCACAAGGGCTTGAAGATCGAGAAGGGCGCCGAGAGCGAACGTGAGCCCCTAACTCAGGATCAGGTAGTAACCCTCATGGGCCACGCTAACGGCCTGCCTGCACAGGATTGGAAGCGCTGGGCGTTGTCTCTGGGGACTCTCACAGGCGCCCGTATAGGCGAGTTTTACCAACTGAATCAGGATGATGTGAAACAGGTCGACGGCATCACCGTCATTGACATCAACAGGAACGACCAAGACAAGACCCTGAAGAATGACTTCTCAGTAAGGCAGGTCCCGCTTGTCGATGGTGCCTATGGGTTCTCCCTGGCTGAATTCCTTGAGTGGGTCGCCGTCGAGCCTGGGAGGCTGTTCAAGCAGAAGGAGCATTACTTCAACAAACCGCTGAATGACGCACTGCGCGAGCCACTGGGACTGGAAGTTGGTGGTAGCCAATCGTTCCACTCTCTGCGGCATTCCCTCTGCGGGCTCCTGAAGTCTGCCGCAACACCCGAGGTGATTGCCCAGAGCATCACGGGACACAGCTCAGGGAACATCACTTACGACCTCTACGGAGGTGGCACAAGGGTGGGAGTCGATAGACTCCATGAAGCACTGCGGGCAGCGTTTTTCGGAGCGTTGAAATAGGAGTGGGAGATTGAATAGCCCACGACGGCAAGCCGATCAAGAACCGCCCCCTTCAGTCTGACCTGATGCGCGGATTCATGGGCCGTAAGACCGAGCAGGTCCCGGCTGCTGATGTACTCGCCTCGGGCGTTCAGGCTGGTTACTCCGGCTATCAGCTGCTTCAGGACAAGCGGGGAACTGACCTCCAGGGACACCGAACGTGCCTATGGAACGCCCTCAAGCAGTTCGTACCGAACGACACGGTGAGCCAGAGCTTCATGCGCAAGCTCGCCGAGGACCAAGGCGTGGAGCGCTCGCGGTAGCCTCCGCGTGTTCACTCTTGCATTTCGGACCGTTCCTATAGTCAGCAGATGGCGGCATGTGTGAATCCTTGGCGCTCAATCCTGCAACCAAGGAAAGGCTATGGCAGTTGGATATTTTATTCGTCAGGGGGACAAAACCACTTGCGGTGGCGTGGTAATTGAGGGCGATCCGACGTTCACACTGGACGGCAGCCCCTTAGCTCGCCAAGGGGACCGGGTTCTATGTGGAAAGGATAAGAAAGCCTACCCAATCATTGGCGGCGTATACAGTTTCATGTCAGAACAACCAGCCGCTGGCACTTTGGATAGTTTCAGCGGGTGTCCCTGCAAGTCTCGGCTTATTCCATCGAGGTACGACGCGTCCTACGAATCAGCGCCCAGTCCAGCCCCCAGCGTAGCGGCCGCCCGTTCTCCGGCATTCACACCTCCACCCCCATCCTCGCAGAACTCTGGATTCGCTCAACAGGCAGAGAGGCCAGTAAGAAAGGCCGCCTCAGAGAGCTGTACATTCGCAAAATGCAGCAAGCTCCCCGACTCGGAAATTGACTACAACACGTCCTCAGGATCATTCCCCGTTGATGCAGTGAACGACTACGGCAACCTTGTGCTGCTTGGTGGTCGGAATGTTGATGAAGACGGCAAGCTCCAGCTCAAGAAAATCAGCGGGAATGTCCCTGCTGGTTTCGGCTCATTGGCACTGCGGGGGCTCTCCTCAGGAGGCGTTGCTGCTGAATCCTGCGGTGGACTGTGTGGGGTCGCTTCGGCAGGCGGTGCTGTTGCCACTGGGGGCCGTGTCATCGTCGGAGGGGGTGGCCGCGTTGTCGGCGGTGGCATCCTAACCGGTGGTGTGGTCGGCGGTGCATTGCTGGGGGTCGTTGCGATGCTCTGGCCATCGAGCTTGGGCGATAGCGCGCTCTACACCGAAGAACAGCTCCGTTCGATGCGGCAGGCCCGCACCCGTGTGCGTATCAGAGTTGAGGAGCGACCGGACGGAACACTGAAGGGATACGGCTACAACACCCAGCTTCGCAGCGATTGGGAAACGGTTCCTGTCATTCAGTTCAAACCTGTTGGCAGTCAGATGGTTGCGGACTTCGGGGGCGGTGTTGAGCTGATCTGGACGCCCGCTGCGAATCCTTCCGACACACTGGGCATCCCGGCGCTTGAAGCAGCTCCCCAAGCTCCGCAGATCACGATTTACCCACCCGTGGAGCAGGCCGACAACCTCATCGTCAATCCGATCTACCCGCCAGAATACAAAGATTTCATTCTGGTATTCCCTGCCGGTTCCGGGGTCGCTCCGCTCTACATCGTGATGAATGCCCGGCATGATCCGGGGACGGTGACAGGTGTTGGTAAGGACGTATCGGGCATCTGGTTAGCTGGAGCTGGGCAGGGGCTTGGTGTTCCAATCCCGACACGAATTGCAGATAAGCTGCGTGGTAGGACATTCAACAGCTTCGATGCTTTCCGAAATGCAGTTTGGTCTGCTGTGTCTGAGGATGCTGAACTTCGTTCGCAGTTCCGCCCTGTGAACCAGAAGTTGCTGAACAAAGGGTATTCACCATTTACCCGTGAAATTGATAGGGTGGGAGGGCGAGAGAAATACGAACTCCACCATATTGATGAGATCGCAAAAGGGGGGAAAGTCTACGATATTGATAACCTTTCAGTGGTTACTCCCAAGCAGCACATAGACATACATAGAGGGATGAAGTGATGAGCGGACCGCATATTTCCGACTATACCGAGAAAGAATTTTTAAAGTTAGTGAAGGATATCTGTGAGGTTAATTGTTCCAGCGAAGACGAGCACTTGGCTTTAGTTGGAAAGTTCCGCTCCTTGGCTGAGCACCCTTCTGGCTCTGATCTGATTTTCTACCCTGAAGATGGAGCCGACGAATCTCCCGAGGGGATCACTCGCACAGTGAAAGAGTGGCGTGCTGCCAACGGACTGCCCGGATTCAAAACTTGAGATTTACTTATAGATAAGGCCTGCATTTAGGGATTTAAGCTGTGCAGATAGGTTTCTGAAGAAGGCTCAAGGATTTTCCAGATGGCAATTTTGGTGACTATCCAGGCTCAACTGGTTGTTGGTGACGCACAAGTTATAAACAGCTTTGCTCCAGAAGGAGACTTCTCGGCTGTTTTTGAGGATGATGGGATGACGGGGTATTTCTATGCCCTTGATGAGTCTGGTGATGGAAACAAAATTCAGGACGCTTTGCATATCTATAACGTCGAAGACATTACAGATGGGCACATACCCTCTGATGTAAAGATTGGTTGGTCAGAAGATAGTCAGAAGTGCGTGCTTCTAATCAATGGATACCCGCATGGCGTGTTTGATTTCAGTAGCAAGAACGGCTATTGCAGGAGTGGTTTTCCACCTCCGATCAGCAAAGACTGGTCCGTCTCAGGCCATGACTGGACTGATGCTGTGGATAATTTTTTCCGGTGAGTTATTAAGGTCGGAGCAGATTTCATCTTGCCTGAGAGGGCGCATGGCCTTTGGATACCGGGACAGAGAGTTCTTCTTCATGAAGATCAAGGCTGCTTTCCCCGGTAATGCGTGAAGAGCCCAAAATTAGGCGTGGGTTGTTTTTCTGCCATTGATTCCCTCACTGTAATACTCCAGTCCCGAGGAGTGCCGTGAACAGGCTGCAGGACAGGGCTTCAATAGCTTTGACTCCCTCAAGCACGCACTTTGGAAGGCTGCTGGCAGAGACACTGTTCTAAGGAAACTCTGAAAAAGCTTCCCGAATCCGGTGAAATACGTCGATCCCGTTGCCTGAGTTATCCGCTGCGCGGCAGACATGCGGCGACCAGTTATTGGATTATCTGAAGCAGCACACGAATTACGAGCGGGCTCGACTGCACAGGGAGGCTTGAACGGACAAAGAGTGCCGCGCGCATTTATTTGGTGTCGTTAAAAACCCTCACTTGAAGGGGAGGCAGTCCGCCAACCCAACGAGTTCGAGGAGGCGCCATTTGAATCACGCGAGCCCCATAGCGACCAGCCCTGCTGCCCTGCTGCATCGATACATCGACTATGAGACTGGTCACGCCATCCGAGTTGACCCGCATACGGGGGAGGTCGTCAGTCGAAAGGAACTGGCGTCACTCACGACACCAGAAGCCCAGTATCAGGTGTGGGCTGCTGAACGCAGAGCCGATGTGTCAATCTCTGAGGACCACAAAAAGATCACTTCGGCAGTCACTGATATTGCCCAACGTGAAGCCACTGGGACTAAAGCTGGAGAAGTCGCCAAGAAAGGCCGTGGACGTCCGAGGGCCGCCTACATGAATCCAGTAGCAGCCTACATGCATGTTCTCGCCATTCCCAACCCGCTGCCATGGGTGGATGACATAATTCATGGATCAATCGTCACCAGCGCCGGAGTTGCTAACGGAAAAATCAACGTGAAGCCGAGGGCGGTAGTCGGCGCGCTGTTTCTCTCGGACATCACAGCGGAAGCATGCAAGTCCAGTACGTATTCATTGCGAACAGCTCAACGAATCGCCAAGGCTGCGCGACACGCTGCCCACGGGATAGCCGCGTGCGTGGAGCGACACCCAAAGATCAAGGCGCGGATCAATGAAGAAATTAGAGAAGAGCCTCTATCTCAAGGGTTTCCGAATTAGCGACGGATACTATACGGATACTATAGAGATGACCTTACGGACCACATAAGGACAACATTTGGAGCCTTCCTGTCAACGAACTGGCTCACAGTATTTGTCTTGTGCAAACAAGAAAATCACATTCTCTCAGGACCTTAAGGTTCTGCTCTCCGTTGTCCTAAAGTTGGTTTGGGTCTGGTCAGACCACGCCCCTGATCACCTCAGTTAACTCAATGACCTTGGGTCTACCTGCCCCGCCTCTCCTCATCTTCGCCCGTCGCTGGGTTTCTCCATCAACGCAGTTCTTCCGTTTGCTCCTCGTGCCTACTGCCAGCCCCTTGTCGTGGGTCTGTGTGCTGGCCGTGGGGAGCGAACTCAGGGGAGCAAACGAAAGGAAAACGACATCATGGATATTGAACAGTCCTGACACCTGCCCATTTTCATTAAGGGTCATGCCTTCGAGCCGAATGTCGAGGGGCTGTGGCTATTAACTGCGATCAGCAAATCGCTACCGGAATTAACCAAGCCCCCTGCCCAATGGAGTGATCGATATAGGGAGTACTTCGAGCGATGTACAGATTTGCATATCGTCCACGGAGACCATGGCGGCACTTGGGCAACTGAGCGAGCCACTATTGCTTATGCGATAGCCTGTTCCCTCGACTTCTTTGCCATGGTCGTGGATGCGTTCGTGATTATGCGTAATGACTCCATACGGAGTGCCCGAATGGCGTCCCTGGCGCTGACCGAGAATGACAAGTTCCTGGCAGACAACATACCCAAGGTAAGTGCCCTGATGCATTGATCACTTGCATACCGGACAGAAAGTAAAGAGCCGTGGGAAGCCAGTCTATCGGCCTTCCGAGAAAAATAGCCAAAAATCTGAGCTCCCATCTAATCATTCAAATCGCCTCGAATCCCCCCATGGCCCTCCTTTGAGACGTGCGCCGCAACCTGAAATCTGTCGCCAATGGTGTAACCTTCATGTCACCAGAGTCTCTTGAGGTCCCCTATGAAGCCCGCTACGCTTGGCTCGCAGCCACCGACCTCCCAGTTCTGGGCCAACCCGGAAAATTTCGGCAAGTACTGGTGGTGACCATGATCGAACCGACCTGCCCCTGCGGCAGTGGCCGCCCGTTACCTGACTGCTGCGGGCGCTTCCACGGCGGCGTCCCCGCGCCCACCGCCGAGGCGCTGATGCGCTCGCGCTACAGCGCCTATGCGCTGGGCCTGGTGGACTACCTGCGCGATACCACCCTCCCCGCCCAGCAACAGGGCCTTGACCTGGATGCCATCCGCACCTGGAGCCTGGGCAGCACCTGGCTGGGCCTGGAGGTGGTGAGCCACGAAGTCCTCGGCGGGCAGCCGGAACACGCTCGGGTGACGTTCATCGCACGCTGGCACGACGCCAGCGGCGAACACAGCCACCGCGAGTGCTCGGGATTCGTCCAGCGCGACGGCCGCTGGTACTTCCTCGACCCGACCGTGCCGATGAAGCTGGGCCGCAACGACCCATGCCCCTGCGGCGCCGGCGGCAAGCTGAAGAAGTGCTGCGGTCCCTGGATTGAGTAGGACAGCATCGAGTGAGGTGCTAGCCCGCCCCACTTGGGGGCGTTCGGTGTCTGGGCTAGAATCCGCGCTTTTTCCGGGGCGGCGGTGTGTCGTCGCTCCGGCTCCCCCTGCCGGACCTCGCCATGCTGCTGACCGTTCTCTACATCATCGCCATCACCGCCGAAGCCATGACCGGCGCGCTGTCCGCCGGCCGGCGCAGCATGGACCTGTTCGGCGTGGTGCTGGTCGCCTGCGTCACTGCCCTGGGGGGCGGCTCGGTACGCGACATGCTGCTGGGCCATTACCCGCTGACGTGGGTGCGTCATCCCGAATACCTGGCGCTCACCGCTGGCGCCGCACTGGTCACCGTTTTCATCGCCCCGCTGATGCGCCACCTGCGCTCGATGTTCCTCGCGCTCGACGCCGTGGGCCTGGTGGCCTTCACCCTGATCGGCTGCCAGGTGAGCCTGGAGATGGGCCACAGCCTGCTGATCGCCGCCGTGAGCGGCGTGATTACCGGAGTGTTCGGCGGCATCCTGCGGGACATCTTCTGCAACGACGTGCCGCTGATCTTCCGCCGCGAGCTGTACGCCAGCGTGTCCTTCGCCAGCGCCTGGTGTTACCTGATCTGTCTGCAGATCGACGTGCCCAAGGAGCAGGCCATGCTGATCACCCTGTCAGCAGGCTTCCTGTTCCGCATGCTGGCGATCCGCTTCCGCTGGGAAATGCCCAAGTTCGTCTACCAGGACGACCCGCACCAGGGCGACTGATCAGTCTGCGAGCTTCAGATGGCTGGTGTCCGGAGTCGGCCCTGCCGGCGCAGGCTTGGCCTGTCCCATGTCACTGCCTACCGGCGCCACGCTGAACTGGCTGAGATCCACGCGGGGTGCCTGGGCCTCGGGCTTTTCGTCCTGCAAGTCGGCGCCCACCGGGGCGAGGCCGAAGTCCGGCGCGTCCACGTCGGCGAAAGCGGCCATGTATTCGTCCCGCGGCGCCACCTTCAGGCGACCCTGCGCCGAGGGGACTGCCGGCTGCGCCGGAGCGCTGGCGGGCTCGGCGGGCGGCGGCGGAGCCAGCTCGATTTCCTCGATCTGCGCGTCCATGTCGACCACGTCGACGACGGCGCCGGCACGCTCGATCACACTGCGGTACTTTTCCGCCGCCTCGGCATCGAGGTTGTTCTTGATCACCATGCGGCGGCCGGAGAACAGCAGCTCGATACGTTGGGCGTCGGCCTGGAACAACCTGGCCAGATTGGCTTTCACCGTGTCCAGTTGTGCGCCCGGCACCGTCTGACCCGAGAAGGCGATCTCATAGCGGCTCATTTTCACTCTCCTGTGTTAACCCGCCGGTTACATTCGGCCAGTATGGTGCAGCTTCTTTTAACGTAACAACAACTTGCGGCCGAGCAGGTGCTTGGTACACTGGGGCGTCTTGAGGGGTAGACATGAATTATCAGGCGCAAATGATAAGAATTCTCAGCCTGTTCTGGCTGTGCAGCCTCGTCTCTGGCTGCGGCTGGATGGCAGGCAATTTCGAGCAACCCGACGTGAAACTGCAGAAAGTGGACGTCGTGAAAGCTCGCTTGCTGGAGCAGGAGTTTGTCCTGCATTTCCGTATCGACAATCCGAACGATTTCAGTCTTCCGGTTCGCGGCCTGGCCTACAAGGTCAAACTGAACGATATCGACCTGGCCGAAGGCGAGTCGAATAACTGGTTCACAGTGCCGGCCAACGGTCACGAAACCTTCGAAGTACCGGTCACCACCAACCTGTGGCGGCACATGAAGTACATCGTCAAGCTGCTGGAAGACCCGGACAAGCCGATCCGCTACCGTCTCGACGGCGAAGTGAAGACCGGCCTGCTCTTCGGACAGAACGTGCACATTGCCCGCAATGGCGAGATAATTCCCGGCGATTTCATCCCCGAGTGAGCGTCACCATGAGCCAGGAACCCCACGTACACGGTCCGAACTGCAACCACGACCACGATCATGACCACCACCATGACCACGGTCACGTGCACGGCCCGCACTGCAACCACAGCCACGAGCCGGCCCGTAACCCGCTCAAGGATGTGGGCCGCAACGATCCTTGCCCCTGCGGCAGCGGCAGCAAGTACAAGAAGTGCCACGGCGCCTGATCCAGGTCCGGCACTGCGAAGAAGGCCCGCCCAGTGCGGGCCTTCTGCTGTCTGACACCACGATCGACCAACCACTGAAAATCCCGTCGCGCGCGGCTTGCACAGCTATCCTCGGCTCACTAACGTAGCGCGCTTCAAGCAACCTCTTCCAAGCGACCTCTTGTGCAGGAGCACATCCCCATGGCCCCGCGTGCCTTCCGCCGGCTTCCCAGCTTCGGCCTTGCCGCCACCGTCACTGCCGTTGTCAGCCTCACCGGCTGCCAAGGCTGGCTGAATGACCGCTATTCCGACAGCCTGCCGCCGAGCTATGGCGTCCAGCCGATCAAGGGCCTGGCGGATAACGTATCGATCCGCCGCAACAGCCTCGGGATGCCGCTGATCGAGACCAGCACCTTCCACGACGCCCTGTTCACCCTGGGCTACGTGCACGCCAGCGATCGCATCAGCCAGATGGTCGGCCTGCGCCTGATGGCCCAGGGCCGCCTTTCGGAGATGGTCGGCCCCGGCGCGCTGGAGACCGACCGCTTCATGCGCACGGTGAACCTGAAGAAGGCCGCGGATGCGCTCTATGCCGGCGCCTCGCCGCGCCTCAAGCGTTTCTTCGAGACCTACGCGCGCGGCGTCAACGCCTACCTGTACCGCTACCGCGACAAGCTGCCGATGGACCTGGCCGAGTCCGGCTATCGCCCCGAGTACTGGAAGCCGGAAGATTCCGCGCTGGTCTTCAGCCTGCTGAACTTCGGCCTGGCGGTGAACCTGCAGGAAGAGATCGCCTCCCTGGTGCTCGCGCAGAAGGTCGGTGCCGACAAGCTGCCCTGGCTGACGCCGATCTACCCGGACGAGCCGCTGCCGTTCGAAGAGGCGGAAAAGCTCAAGGGCCTGCGCCTGGACGGCAAGATCGCCGGTCTCGACGCCCTCGACCGCGCCGCCGGGCAAGTCGCCTCGCTGCAGATGATGGGCGTCGCCGCCTCCAACAACTGGGCCATCGCCCCGCAGCGCACGCGCAGCGGCAAGAGCATCCTGGCCAACGACACCCACCTGCCGCTGTCCATGCCCTCGGTCTGGAACTACGTGCAGATCCGCTCGCCCAAATACAACGCCGCGGGCGTCTCCATTGCCGGCGTGCCGGGCGTGGTCGCCGGCTTCAACGGCAAGCTGGCCTGGGGCATGACCATGGTCATGGGCGACAACCAGGACCTCTTCCTCGAGCAGGTGAAGCGCCAGGGCAGCAAGCTCTACTACCTTGCCGACGGCCAGTGGAAACCCGCCATCGAGCGCAACGAAACCTTCTTCATCAAGGGCCAGAGCCCGGTCCGCGAAACCATCTACGAGACCCGTCACGGCCCGCTGCTCAACAGCGCCCTGGGCGAGCGCAAGCACGACCTGCAGCCGCTGCCGCTGTCCAGCGGCTACGGCATTGCCTACCAGAGCATCCAGGGCGAGACCGACCGCACCCTCGATGCCTTCTTCGACCTCTCCCGTGCGAAGAACGTCGAACAGGCCTTCGACGCCACCCGCGACGTGCGCGCCATGGCGCTGAACATCGTGTTCGCCGACGAGAAGCACATCGGCTGGCAGGTCACCGGACGCTTCCCCAACCGCAAGGAAGGTCGCGGCCTGCTGCCTTCCCCTGGCTGGGACGGCCGCTATGACTGGGATGGCTACGCCGATCCGATCCTGCACCCGTCCGACCAGGACCCGGCGCAGGGCTGGCTGGGCACCGCCAACCACCGCAGCGTACAGCCTGGCTATGGCGCACAGCTGTCCAGCTCCTGGTACTACCCGGAGCGCTACGAGCGCATCGCCCAGCTCGCCGGCGGCAGCAAGAGCCACGACTACCGCAGCATGATCGCCATGCAATACGACCAGACCACGCCCTTCGCCGGCAAGCTGCAGGCAATGTTCGATGCACCGGGCATGGCGCAGCCGCTGAAGAAGGCCATCGACGCCCTCCCCGCCGACCAGCGTGCTCGCGCCCGTGAAGCGCTGGACCGGATCATGGCCTTCGACGGCAAGCTCTCGCCGACCTCCGGCGACGCCGCGCTGTACGAGGCCTTCCTGCAGGAAAGCAGCAAGCAGATCTTCCTCGACGAACTGGGCCCGGAAGACAGCCCGTCCTGGAAAGCCTTCGTCGAGACCGCCAACCTGTCCTACTCGGCCCAGGCCGACCACCTGCTGGGCCGCGAAGACAGCCCGTTCTGGGACGATACCCGCACCCCGCAGAAGGAAGACAAACCGGCGATCCTCGCCCGTAGCCTGGCTGCCGCCACCACCTTCTGCGAGCAGAAGCTGGGCAGCGACCGCCGTGCCTGGCAGTGGGGCAAGCTACACACCTACGAGTGGGTCAGCGACAGCACCAAGATGGCGCCGAACCTGAGCGCCGGCGAGCGCGCCAGCCTGGGCGCGATCAAGGGCTACCTGGACCGCGGCCCCTACCCGGCCGGCGGCGACCACAGCACGCTGAACGTTTCGGCCTACCACTGGGGCCAGGACTTCAACACCTGGCTGATCCCGGCCATGCGCATCGTCGTCGACTTCGGCCAGAGCGAGCCGATGATCGGCCTCAACAGCAGCGGCCAGTCCGGCAATCCGGCCAGCCCGCACTATGCCGACGGCATCGATGCCTGGCTGAAGGGCAACTACATGAGCTTCCCCTTCCAGTCGCAGAACCTGGAGAAGGTCTACGGCGTGAAACGCCTGACGCTGGTGCCGGAGAAGTGATGATCTGAAAAATATTTCCGGGAGCCGGGAACTTGCTTCCCGCCCCGGAATCAGATTTGTCGACTTACTCCATGATCATATTCAGGCACCCTCTGGGTGCCTTTCTTTTTCCCCTGCCCCGCTCCCGCTGTACTTCCCTTCGCACCACCTTTCCCCGGCCGGTACTCCCGCATCCTTTCCCCCAGGAGTCATCGTCATGTCCGAATTCCTCATCGTCATCACCGGCGGCCCCGGCGCCGGCAAGAGCACGCTGCTCGACCACCTGCACCAGCATCACGGCCTGAACATCGTCGAAGAAGGCGGCCGCGCGATCATCCGCGAGCAACTGGCCCGTGGCGGCGATGCGCTGCCGTGGGCAAACCGGACGGGCTTCTGCCTGGCGATGTTCGAACATGCGCTGGCGACCCGCGCGCAAGCGCTCGACGCGGGCGGACTGTGGCTGTTCGATCGTGGCCTGCCGGATGTGCTGGGGTACGCGCGGCTCTGCGGCCTGCCGGTTCCGGCCCCGCTGGAAACCGCCATACGGGAGCAGCGCTACGGGCGGCCCGTGTTCCTGGCACCGGCCTGGGAAGCCATCTACCGCAAGGATGCCGAACGCCGGCAGGACTTCGCCGAAGCGCAGCGGACAGCGACGGTGATGGCCGAGGTCTATCGGGAGCTGGGATATCGTGTCGTGAAATTGCCGCTCGCCGGGCTGGAGGAGCGAGCGGCGTTCGTGCTGGACGCCCTAGGGGCGCGTCATCACGCCCATTGAGGCGGCTGCGGCCGGCGGTTCGGGAATGCTCACACTGAGGGACACCACGACCTGTCGGCTCTCGCCCTGGATGCCATAGTCGTCGGAGTTGCCATAGCCGAGCCAGATTTCGCTGCCATCACGCACGCGGACGTCGGAGAGCTCGTCGCCATCGCCTTCCAGGCCGTTGAACCAGCCCGAGCTTGCGCCACGTTCCTGGCCCAGGTGCAGCGTGCCGTCCACGGCGAAGGTCAGCGGGTCCTTGCCTGGCTCGACCTGGTTCAGCCAGCCGAGGAACAGCGGCGGCGTGAACCGACTGTGCAGCCAGCAGCGCACCTCGGTGAGGCGCTGACCCTTGAACACCAGCAGCGTGGCGTTGCCATAGAGCAGGCCTTGCTCACCACCGAGCATGGGCAAGCGCGCCGTGGGCTCGCCCAGGCGTTCGACAAAGTCATTCAGGGGGGCATTGGACGGCAGGCCGAGCACGTCGCCACCGGGGGTGACGTTGAGTTCGGCTGCCGCCAGATGGCCGCTGGCGCCCAGCATCAGGGCGCACAGCAGGCCCCGCAATCCTTGCGAGGTCATGTCCGTTTTCTCTCTGTGCGGTGAAATCAGGCCTTGGGCAGGGTGACGCCGGTCTGGCCCTGGTACTTGCCACCGCGATCGCGGTAGGACACTTCGCAGGCTTCGTCCGACTGCAGGAACAGCATCTGCGCCACGCCTTCGTGGGCGTAGATCTTCGCCGGCAGGTTGGTGGTGTTGGAGAATTCCAGGGTCACGTGGCCCTCCCACTCCGGCTCCAGCGGGGTCACGTTGACGATGATGCCGCAGCGCGCGTAGGTGCTCTTGCCCAGGCAGATGGTCAGTACGTCACGCGGGATGCGGAAATACTCGACGGTGCGGGCCAGGGCGAAGGAGTTCGGCGGGATGATGCAGACGTCGCTGTTGATGTCCACGAAGCTCTTCTCGTCGAAGTTCTTCGGATCGACCACCGCCGAGTGGATGTTGGTGAACACCTTGAATTCGGCGGCGCAGCGTACGTCGTAGCCGTAGCTGGAAACACCGTAGGAAATCACCCGGCTGTCATCGGCACCGCGAATCTGGCGCTCGACGAACGGTTCGATCATGCCGTGTTCCTGAGCCATGCGGCGAATCCACTTGTCCGATTTGATGCTCATGGCGGGTGTCCTGTGCGGCGGCTGGAAAAAGAAGGCGAATCTTACCGGGCGTCACAATTTCCGGCAAAGGGTGCGGCCGGATGGTCGACGGCCTTCAGTGGAGTTCCGTAACCTGCGCCGCACTGACTCAAGGAAGAGGCTCCACATGTTTGATCATTTTTCGTCCACTCTTTACCTGAAGCTCTCCCGCGACTGGATCAGCGGCCTGGCGCTGCCGTCTGGCGAAGCATTCGGTGAACCACCGCTGCTCGCCCTGCGCCACGAGGATGGTAAACCCAGGGTTCTTGCGGCCGGCGCCGCCGCCCAGCAGTTGCAGGGCCAGGAGGGCATCGAGATCGTCAACGGCTTCGACCATCCCCGTTCCTTGCTGGCCAATTTCTCCTTCGCCGAGATGACCCTCAAGCTGCTGGTCGGCCGACTCACGCCCAAGTCTCTGTTCAAGGCCGCGCCGGTGCTGATCCTGCACCCACAGGAGCTTCTCGAGGGCGGGCTGACGCAGGTGGAAGTCCGCGGGCTGTACGAGCTTTGCCGCGGTGCCGGGGCACGCAAGGTCCGACTCTGGACCGGGCGCGAGCTCAGCCAGGACGAATTGCGCAGCGGTCAGTTTCCTGTCGGCGCCGGGACGGAATGGCTTCCGTGAGTCCTCAGCGCAGCCAAGCGGTGCGCAAGGTGCGCTGGTCCACCGAAAAGCGCAGCCAGTCTTCGGCATAGCCGTCCGCGCAATCGCACTCGGCGCCGGGCACGGCCTCGCGCACCAGGCGCAGGTCGACGCCTTCGGCTGACTGGCGCAACACCAGGCTGGCGGTTTTCAGCAGGCCTTCCACTGCGCCAGGATCACCCAGGCGCTGGTCGACCACCTGCAGGGTGGCGAGGTCCAGCAACAGCGCATCCACCACCGGCAGGCCGGGGCGGTTGTCGCGCACCACGAGCAGCAGGCCGAGGCCGTTGCCCATGTCCAGCAGCGGCACTGGGTCGCAGGCGCTCTGCGGACTGCCGAGCAGGCCGGTGGCGTGATAGAGGGCCGGCGGTAGTGGCAGCGGCACGCTGGAGCCATCGGCCCGGCGCGCCTGCACGGCCATGTCGTCTTCGAAGGCGTCGCCCGAGGCGGAGCGGAAGTCCAGGGTCACCGGCTGGCCGCCGATCACGCACTGAGCCTGCCAATCGGCGGCGTCTTCGTCTGCCCAGGCCGAATTGCCGGCGAGGCACAGGCTCGCCGCCAGCAGCCAGCCGGCGGCGGTATTCGCATCCTTGCGCATGGCAGTGTTTCCGTATCAGTCGTCGCTGATGGAGATGTTCGGCATGTCCGGCGCGGCCTTCTCGCTCAGGGCGATGCGGGCGCCGACGCAGCGCGCCATTTCCTGGTAGATCATCGCCAGTTGGCTTTCCGGATCGGCAATCACGGTGGGCTTGCCGCCGTCGGCCTGCATGCGGATGGCCATCGACAGCGGCAACGACGCCAGCAGTTCCACGCCGTACTGCGCCGCCAGCTTCTCGCCGCCGCCTTCACCGAACAGGTGCTCGGCATGGCCGCAGTTGGAGCAGATGTGCACGGCCATGTTCTCGACCACGCCCAGCACCGGGATGTTGACCTTGCGGAACATCTCCACGCCCTTCTTCGCGTCGAGCAGGGCCAGGTCCTGCGGGGTGGTGACGATCACCGATCCGGCCACCGGGACTTTCTGCGCCAGGGTCAGCTGGATGTCGCCGGTACCCGGCGGCATATCGATGACCAGGTAGTCCAGGTCATTCCAGGCGGTCTGCGTGATCAGCTGCAGCAGTGCACCGGAGACCATCGGGCCGCGCCAGACCACCGGCGTGTTGTCGTCGGTGAGGAAGGCCATGGACATGACTTCGACGCCGTGGGCTTCCAGCGGGATGAACCACTTCTGGTCGCGGATCTTCGGCCGGGTACCTTCGGGAATACCGAACATGATGCCCTGGCTCGGACCATAGATATCGGCGTCGAGAATGCCGACCTTGGCGCCTTCGCGGGCCAGCGCCAACGCGAGGTTGGCCGCCGTGGTGGACTTGCCCACGCCGCCCTTGCCGGAGGCCACGGCGATGATGTTCTTGACGTTGCTCATGCCGGGCACCTGGGCCTGGGCCTTGTGCGCGGCGATATGGGTTTCCACCTTGACCTGGGCCGAGTCGACGCCGTCCAGCGCTTCAAGGGCCATCTGCACGGTCTGCGCCAGACCGTTCTTGAACAGGCCGGCGGCGTAGCCCAGCTCCAGGGTCAGCGAAATGCGCCCGCCCTGGATATCCAGCTCCCGCAGGTAGCCGGCGTCCAGCAGGTTCTGGCCGGTGTGAGGGTCGTTGATCTGGCGGAGAAGGTTTTCCACCGTGGCTCGGTTGGCGGCGCCCATGGGTACTCCCGATGAAAGACTGAGCAGAATGGGCGGGTATCTTACGCCTCTCGCCGCCGCCTTGCTCGGGATCATCGGGGGCAGGTCGGGGTCCGGCCTTACAGCCAGGCGGGCCACGGATGAAAATTTCCCCCCGCCCCTATATAGTTGCCGATTCCCTCGTTTTAACCGGAACGGCCGATCATCATGTCCGAAGCCCGCAAGATCCTCGTCACCAGCGCCCTGCCCTACGCCAATGGTTCGATCCACCTGGGTCACATGCTGGAATACATCCAGACCGACATCTGGGTGCGCTTCCAGAAGATGCGTGGCAACCAGGCGGTGTACGTGTGCGCGGACGACGCCCACGGCTCGGCCATCATGCTGCGCGCCGAACGCGAAGGCATCACCTCCGAGCAGCTGATCGACGGCGTGCGCGCCGAGCACATGGCCGACTTCGCCGACTTCATGGTCGACTTCGACAACTACCACTCGACGCACTCGGACGAGAATCGCGAGCTGTCCTCGGCCATCTACCTGAAGCTGCGCGACGCCGGCCACATCGCCACCCGTCCGGTGACCCAGTACTTCGACCCGGAAAAGCAGATGTTCCTGGCCGACCGCTTCATCAAGGGCACCTGCCCGAAGTGCGGCACCGCCGACCAGTACGGCGACAACTGCGAAGCCTGCGGCGCGACCTACTCGCCCACCGAGCTGAAGGACCCGAAATCGGCCATCTCCGGCGCCACCCCGGTGCTCAAGGAGTCGCTGCACTACTTCTTCAAGCTGCCTGACTTCCAGACCATGCTGCAGCAGTGGACGCGCAGCGGCACCCTCCAGGACTCGGTGGCCAACAAGCTCGCCGAGTGGCTGGATTCCGGCCTGCAGGAGTGGGACATCTCCCGCGACGCGCCCTACTTCGGTTTCGAGATTCCCGACGCGCCGGGCAAGTACTTCTATGTCTGGCTGGACGCGCCGATCGGCTACATGGCCAGCTTCAAGAACCTCTGCGCGCGCCGTCCGGAGCTGGACTTCGACGCCTACTGGCAGCAGGGTTCCGACGCCGAGCTGTACCACTTCATCGGCAAGGACATCGTCAACTTCCACGCGCTGTTCTGGCCGGCCATGCTCGAAGGCGCCGGCTACCGCAAGCCGACCGCACTCAACGTGCACGGTTACCTGACCGTCAACGGCCAGAAGATGTCCAAGTCGCGCGGTACCTTCGTCAAGGCGCGTACCTACCTGGACCACCTGGACCCGGAATACCTGCGCTACTACTACGCCTCCAAGCTGGGCCGCGGCGTGGACGACCTCGATCTGAACCTCGAGGACTTCGTGCAGAAGGTCAACTCCGACCTGGTCGGCAAGGTGGTCAACATCGCCAGCCGCTGCGCCGGTTTCATCCACAAGGGCAACAACGGTCTGCTGGTCGACGCCAACCCGGCGCCGGAACTGGTCGAAGCCTTCCACAGCGCCGCACCGAGCATCGCCGCCGCCTACGAAGCCCGTGACTTCGGCCGCGCCATGCGCGAGATCATGGCCCTCGCCGACCAGGCCAACGCCTGGATCGCCGACAAGGCGCCCTGGTCGCTGAACAAGCAGGAAGGCAAGCAGGACGAAGTCCAGGCCATCTGCGCCCTGGGCGTGAACCTGTTCCGTCAGCTGGTGATCTTCCTCAAGCCTGTGCTGCCGAAACTGGCCGAAGCCGCCGAAGCCTTCCTCAACGTCGCTCCGCTGAAGTGGGCCGACCATGAGCAACTGCTGGCCAACCACCCACTGAACCCGTTCAACCCGCTGATGACCCGTATCGAGCCCGCGAAAATCGAAGCCATGATCGAAGCCTCCAAGGAAGACCTCGCCGCCGCCAACAAGCCCGCCGGCAACGGCGAACTGACCAAGGACCCGCTGGCCGCGGAGATCAACTTCGACGCTTTCGCCGCCGTCGACCTGCGCATCGCGCTGATCGAGAAGTGCGAGTTCGTCGAGGGCGCCGACAAGCTGCTGCGCCTGTCCCTGGACATCGGCGACGAGAAGCGCAACGTGTTCTCCGGCATCAAGAGCGCCTACCCGGACCCGAGCAAGCTCGAAGGCCGTCTGACCCTGTACGTGGCCAACCTGGCCCCGCGCAAGATGAAGTTCGGCATATCCGAAGGCATGGTCCTCGCCGCCGGCCCCGGCGGTGAAGAGATCTACCTGCTGAGCCCCGACAGCGGCGCCAAGCCGGGTCAACGCGTCAAGTAACGCGCACCGTCACGGCAAGGAGGCCATCGATGAAACTGCACCGCCTGGCAGCGCTCGCCCTGAGCGCTGCCATTGCCGGCTGTGGCGCCTCTTCGGAGCACACAGCCAACTCTGGCGCCGCTTTCCAGGGAGAAGCGGCGAAAGCCGGTTCCTTCCTCGCCTATGAACACCAGGTCGGCATCCGCCTCGCCAGCGAGCGCATCGACGCGCAACTGGCCGACGCCCGCGATGCCTGTATCCAGGACCGCTTCGGCCCCTGCGAGCTGATCGCCATCGAACAGAGCGGCGACAGCCAGATGCGCAATGCCCATCTGGTGGTGCGCATCGTCCCCGAAGGCGTGGAAAGACTCGTCGCTCTCGCCGCCGAGGGCGGGCAACTGCAGAGCCGCAGCACCCGGGCCGAAGACCTCGCCCAGGCCGTCAGCGACAACCAGCAGTTGCATGACCGTCTGCAGCGCGAATACCAGACCCTGCAGGGCTTCCAGGGCCGCAAGGACATGAGCGTCAGCGACCTGCTGGCCCTGGCCAAGGCCACCGCCGAGGTCGAGCAGCAATTGCATGCCGCCCGCCAGGACGCCGCCCAGCAGCAACGCCGCATCGCCACCAACCTGCTGACCCTGGACTTCTCCAGCGAATACCAGCCTACAGGCCGCTGGTCGCGCATTGGCAAAGCCTTCGGCAACTCGCTCGACGAACTCACCGATGGCACCGTCAACGCCATCCAGGTGGCCGCGTTCGGCCTGCCGCTGCTGGTGGTGCTGCTGATCGCCGGCCTGATCCTGCGCTGGCTATGGCGCAAACTCGGAACCCGGCGCGCCGCGAACAACGCATGAAGAAATCCAACATCGTCTTCACCACCCTGCTCACCGGCGGGGTGCTCTACAGCGTGCTGCACCACAACCCGGTGTACCGCGACCTCTACGCCAACCGCGATGACTGCCTGAAGGACTGGGGCAGCACCCCCAATGCCTGCGAGCCGGAGTCCGGCACCAGCAGCAGCGGTGGCGGCGGTTACACCGGCAGCAGCTCGGGGCGCTACCGCGGGCCGAGCTACGAGGAAGGCTCGCGACCGAAGACCGCGCAGACCTACCAGGTGCAATCGCGCCAACTGGTCACCCGCGGCGGCTTCGGCCACTCCGGCGCGCGCTTCTCCGGGGGCGGCTGATGCGTCGTCTGGCCATGACGCCGCGCGTCGACTGGCGCGAACGCTGCGAGGCGGTCGGCTTCACCTTCCACAGCATCGACGGCCTGTACTGGGACGAGTCGGTGGCCTACGAATTCAGCCTCGAACAGATCGAGATGCTGGAGGCCGCCAGCGAAGACCTGCACCAGCGCTACCTGGACTGCGTGGAATGGGTGATCCGCACCGGCCACTTCGAGCCTTTCCAGCTGCCGCCGGGCGCCCGCGAGGAAATCATCCGCTCCTGGAACCGCGAGGACCCGAGCCTGTATGGCCGCTTCGATTTCGCCTGGAATGGCGAGGGCCAGCCGAAGATGCTCGAGTACAACGCGGACACCCCCACCGGCCTGCTGGAGGCCAGCGTGGTGCAGTGGCAATGGCTGAACGACGTGAACCCGGCAGCCGATCAGTTCAACTCACTGCACGAGAAGCTCATCGCGCGCTGGAAGGCCATCGCACCCGACGACCTGCTGCACTTCACCACCATCGACGGCCACGAGGAAGACACCGGCAACGTCCTCTATTTGCTCGACACCGCGCATCAGGCCGGGCTGCCCACGCGCTACCTGCCGCTGGAGTTCATCGGCCACCACGCCGGGCGTGGCACCTTCATCGACCAGTACGAGCAGGACATCCGCCACTGCTTCAAGCTCTATCCCTGGGAATGGCTGCTGCAGGACAGTTTCGCCGAGCATCTGGAGCGCAGTG
The DNA here is from genome assembly GCF_057180225.1 of Pseudomonas sp. BB438. Classification (NCBI taxonomy): domain Bacteria; kingdom Pseudomonadati; phylum Pseudomonadota; class Gammaproteobacteria; order Pseudomonadales; family Pseudomonadaceae; genus Pseudomonas; species Pseudomonas sp. BB438. The sequence continues at coordinate 1,677,290 of NZ_CM170001.1, read as the reverse complement.
ACATCCGCTTCCTCGAGCCGGCGTGGAAGCTGCTGATGTCGAGCAAGGCCATGCTGCCGATCCTCTGGAAACTCAATCCGCAGCATCCCAACCTGCTGCCCGCCAGCTACCGCCAGGACTTCCCCGGCGCCTACGTGCGCAAGCCGTTGTATTCGCGCGAGGGCGAGAATATCCGCATCGTCGCCGGCGACCTGCAGCTGGAAAGCGACGGTCCTCACGCCAATGCGCCCTGTGTCTACCAGGGCTACGCACCGCTGGCCAACCACGACGGCAACTACGCGGTGCTCGGCTGCTGGGTGATCGACGGCCAGGCCGCCGGCCTGGGCATCCGCGAGGATGCCAGCGCCATCACCCGCGACAGCAGCCGCTTCGTTCCCCACTATTTCGTCTGAAGGATCCGCCATGAACCTGCTGCAGACCCTGCCCAATTTCCTCGCCTACTTCGCCTCGGCCATCGGCCTGTTCGGCCTGTTCACCAGCTTCTACATACGCCTGACGCCCTACGCGGAAATCCAGCTGATCCGCCAGGGCAACATCAGCGCCGCCGTGGCCCTGGTCGGCACCCTGCTGGGCTTCGCCCTGCCGCTGGCGAGCGCCATCGCCCACAGCGTCAGCCTGGTGGACATGCTGATCTGGGGCGTGATCGCCATGCTGGTGCAGGTGCTGGTGTTCCTCGGCCTGTCGCGCCTGGTGCCGGAGCTCAAGAGCGGCATCGAAAGCAACACCCTGGCCCACGGCGTCTTCCTCGGCGGCGCCTCGCTGTGCGTCGGGCTGCTCAACGCCGCCTGCATGACCTACTGAGCGTCCTCGCAATCCACGTCGCCACCCCCCATGTGCTCGAAGCCTTCCAGGTAGAGACACGAGGCATCCGACGCGCAGTCCTGCAGTGAGGCATTGCTCAGGTTGTCCCGCGAGGTGGGGTCGTCGAGGTTCACGTCCGGGAAGATGTCGGCTACCTCCTCCGCAGTCATGATTCTGTCGAAGGTGACGTTGACCGACTGCAGCCGGCCGTACTCCCAGTCCAGCTCGACCATGCTGATGCGTGGATCCAGCTTGCTCACCAGCGCGTCGGGCAATTGCGGGCCGACATAGCTGAGGTCGGTGTCATGGCAGGCATCGCCCCAGTTGCTCAGTTTCTTGCTGGCGGCGCAGCTGAACTGGGCGTCGGGCTGGCCCGTGCGCTGCTCCAGCAGGCAGGCGAAGTCGGCGACGCTCATGCGCGGCCAGCTGACCAGGTCAGCCGTGGTGAAGGGGGCCGCCGAGGCCAGGCCACTGGAAAGCAGCAGGCAAAGGGCGGTGAAGCGTCCGGACAAGGGTTTGCGCATCGCGACTTCCGTGAGGGGAACCGATCAGGTTCGGCAGCCGCCGATATTCCTCCCGCCGCCCCCGACACCGCAACTGATTTCGGGGAGGTACAATTACCTACTTCGCCTCCTGTACTCGACCTATGCCCCCTCGCCGCCATCAACCCGCTGACCATCGGTCTCCGAGCATGATCCGCCTCTCCTTGCGCCCGGCTGCGAGTACCCGGCCATGACCGAACTCGCCCTGATCCTGGTCAGCGCCATCCTGGTCAACAACTTCGTGCTGGTGCAGTTCCTCGGCATCTGCCCGTTCATGGGGGTGTCGCGCAAGATCGAAACGGCGCTCGCACTGGCCCTGGCAACCACCTTCGTCCTCACCCTCGCCTCGGCCGTCAGCTACGTCCTCCAGCGCTACGTGCTGCAGCCGCTGGACGTGGAGTTCCTGCGCACCATCGGTTTCATCCTGGTGATCGCCGTGCTGGTGCAGTTCACCGAGCTGCTGGTGAAGAAGGCCAGTCCGCTGCTGGCGCGAACACTGGGCATCTTCCTGCCGCTGATCACCACCAACTGCATCGTGCTGGGCGTGGCGCTGCTCAATGTGCGCAATCCGGCGCTCGGCTTCCTGCAAGCCACCTTCCAGGGCTTCGGCGCTGGACTGGGCTTCACCCTGGTGCTGGTGCTGTTCGCCGCCCTGCGTGAGCGCATCGCCATCGCCGACGTGCCCAGGCCGTTCAAGGGTGCGGCCATCGGCATGATCACCGCCGGGCTGATGTCCCTGGCGTTCATGGGCTTCAGCGGACTGCTCAAGCCATGATTGCGGCATTGCTGATCATCCTGGCCTGCCTCGCGAGCGCCGTGGCGCTGCGTCAGGCCTCGGCGCGGGTGAACGTCGCGGACGCGTCCATTGCCGGGCGGATCAACGACCTGCTGCCGCAGACCCAGTGCGGCCAGTGCGGCTACGCCGGCTGCAAGCCCTACGCCCAGGCCATTGCCGACGGCGATGCCATCAACAAGTGTCCGCCCGGCGGCGCCGCGACCATCGCCGCCCTCGCCGAACTGCTGGACGTTGCCCCCCTGCCGCTGGACGCCGCCGAGGAGACGCCGCTGCGCGTGGCCTATATCCGTGAGGCCGAGTGCATCGGCTGCACCAAGTGCATCCGCGCCTGCCCGGTGGATGCCATCGTCGGCGCGGCCAAGCTGATGCATACGGTGATCGCCGACGAATGCACCGGCTGCGACCTGTGCCTGGAACCCTGCCCGGTGGACTGCATCGAGATGCGCGACCTGCCGGTGCGCGTCGACGACTGGACATGGCCGCTGCCGCCAGGCCGACTGATCCACAGCGACCGGGAGCGGGCGGCATGAACGTGCAGGTCTGGAACTTCCCCGGCGGCCTGCACCTGCCGGCCAACAAGCAGCAATCCACCGCCACGCCGATCCAGCAGCCGCCGCTACCGCGCCGCCTGGTGCTGCCGCTGCAGCAGCACATCGGCGAGCCCGCCGTGCCCTGTGTCGAAGTCGGCCAGCGCGTGCTCAAGGGCCAGCTGATCGCCGAGGCTGGTAGCGCCATCAGTGCTGCGCTGCATGCGCCGACTTCCGGCAGCGTGGTGGAGATCAGCGAGCAACCTTATCCGCACAGTTCCGGCCTGCTGATGCCCGCCATCGTCATCGAGAGCGACGGCGCGGAGACGTGGATCGAGCTCACACCCGAGCCCGAGTATGCGTCCCTTTCCGGGGTCGAACTGCTGCAGCGCATTCGCCAGGCGGGCATCGCCGGGCTCGGCGGCGCCGGCTTCCCGACCGCCGCCAAGCTGGCCTCCCGCGCCCAGGACGATCTGCACACCCTGATCATCAATGGCGCCGAGTGCGAGCCCTATATCAGCGCCGACGACCTGCTGATGCGCGAGCGCGCGGTCGCGCTGGTGGACGGCATCGACGTGCTGATGCACATCCTCCAGCCAAAGCAGGTGCTGCTCGGCATCGAGGACGACAAGCCCGAGGCCATCGCCGCCGTGCAGATTGCCATCGGCGAACGGCCGATCCGCCTGCAACCGGTCCCGACCCGCTATCCCTCCGGCGGCGAGCGCCAGCTCATCCAGCTGCTCACCGGCCGCGAGGTGCCTGCCGGCGGGCTGCCGGCGGATATCGGCATGCTCTGTGTGAACGTCGGCACCGTCGTCGCCGTCGCCGACGCCGTGCTGCGCGGGCGGCCGCTGATCTCGCGCATCACCACCCTGACCGGCGCCGCCCTGGCGCATCCGTGCAACGTCGATGCACTGGTCGGCACGCCCGTGGCCGAGCTACTGGCGTTCGCTGGTCTCGACCACGCGAAGCTGGACCGACTGCTCCTCGGCGGCCCGCTGATGGGCGACAGCCTGGCCTCGCTGGACGTGCCGCTGATCAAGACGACCAACTGTCTGCTGGCTGCCACCGGCGAGGAACTTCCGCCCCCGCCGCCGGAGATGCCCTGCATTCGCTGTGGCGACTGCGCCCAGGCCTGCCCCGCCAGCCTGCTGCCTCAGCAGCTGTACTTCTTTGCCGAAGACCACGACCAGTTGATGGCGCACCACCTGTTCGACTGCATCGAATGTGGTGCCTGCGCCTACGTCTGCCCGTCGAGCATCCCGCTGGTGCAGTACTACCGGGCGTCCAAGGGCGAGATTCGCCAGCGGGAACAGCGCCAGCTGAAGGCCGAGCAGTCACGCCTGCGCTTCGAGCACCGCCAGGACCGCCTGCGCCGCGAAGAAGAGCAGCGCGCCGCCGACCGCCTGGCTCGCCAGGAGCGCGTCGCGCGCGCACAGGAAGAGCAACCCGACGCCGACGTGCCCGCCGCACCGGACGCGCACTCGGTGATCGAGCGAGTGAAGGCCGAGAAGGCCGTGGGCAACGCGTCGGACCGGCTCAAGCGCCTGAAGATCGAGGCAAGCATGGCCCAGGTCGCGCTGAAGAAGGCCGAGAAGCAACTGGCCGCTCACGACACTGACCAACTGCGCGCGCAGGTGGCCGAACTGCGCAGCGCCGCCGACGAGGCGAAAGCCGCGCTGGCGGCTGCCGACGCGCAAGGCGCCAGCCCGGCCTCGGCTCCCGTCTCGGACGAGGCGGCGCTGAAGAAAGCCCGGATCGACGCCGCCATGGCCCGCGCGCAGTTGAAGAAATCGGAGAAAGCCTTCGGCGAGTCCCCCACTGACGAGCAACACGCCACCCTCGCCTCCTTGCGTACAGACGTCGAACGCATCGAGCGCCAACTCAACGAACAGCAGGGGATCGCCATGCCGATCGAACCTAAAACCGAGCAGACCGTCGATGGCGTTCTGGCGCTGCGCCAGGCCAAGCTGGTCTATATCGCCCAGCGCGATGCCCTGCGTGCCGCCGAGCGCAAAGGCGCACCCGCCGAGGAGCTGAACGCGATCCGCCAGACGCTCGCCGCCGCGGAAGCCGCCCTGCACGCCGCCGAAGACGCCAGCGGCAAGGCGCCGCCGGACCTGGTGCGCACCGACAAACGTCCGATTACCAATGCCTTGCGCGCTGCCAAGACCGAATTGGCCTACGCCCGTGCCGACCTGAAAAAGCTCGAACGCGAGAGCGCCAGCGACGCTGCACTGAATGCCGCTCGCGAGCGCCTGCAAGCAGCCGAACGTGCTGTCGACGATGCCAGCGGTGAGGCGCCTTGATGAAGCTGCCACGCATCAGCTCGCCCCACGCCACAGGCGCCAACCGCACGCAGCGAGTCATGCTGACGCTGCTGGCCGCTTGCGCTCCGGGGGCGCTGGTACTGATCGGTCTGTACGGCATCGGCACGCTGTTCAACCTGCTCTGGTGCAGCCTGCTCGCCCTCTCCACCGAAGCGCTGATGCTCATGCTGCGCGACCGGCCAGTGACGTTCTTCCTCAAGGACGGCAGTGCACTGGTCACCGCCGTATTGCTCGCCCTGGCCCTGCCGCCCTACGCGCCCTGGTGGCTGAGCGCGGTGGCCACGGTGTTCGCACTGATCTTCGGCAAGCACCTGTACGGCGGTCTCGGACAGAACCCGTTCAACCCGGCAATGGTCGGCTACGCGGTGGTACTGGTGTCCTTCCCGCAGCAGATGAGCCAGTGGCCCGCGCCGGACAGCGCGCTCGGAATCGGCAACGGCCTGCGACAGATATTCGGCCTTGCCAGCCAGGGGCCGGACGCCTGGGTCGGCGCCACGGCGCTGGACGTAGTGCGCAACAACCACAGCCTGACCATGGAAGAATTGCTGGCGCAGTCACCTGCCTTCGGCAGTGTCGGCGGGCGCGGTGTCGAGTGGGTCAACCTGGCTTTCCTCGCCGGCGGGCTGTTCCTGCTCTGGCGCAAGCTGTTCACCTGGCACGCGCCGGTGGGCATGCTCGGTGGCCTGTTCGTCATCAGCCTGCTGTTCTGGAACGGCACCGGCTCGGACTCCCACGGCTCGCCGCTGCTGCACCTGTTCAGCGGCGCAACCATGCTCGGCGCCTTCTTCATCGTCACCGACCCGGTCTCCGGCGCCACCAGCAACCGCGGCCGGCTGCTGTTCGGCATCGGCGTCGGCATGCTCACCTACGTGATCCGCGCCTGGGGCGGCTACCCGGACGGCCTGGCCTTCGCCGTGTTGCTGATGAACCTCGCCGCGCCGACCCTCGACTACTTCACTCGTCCGCGTACCTATGGACACAAGAAGCCCGAACGCGGCTTCAAGGCTGGGGATCGATGAACCGCGAACTGCTCAAGAGCACCCTGGCGCTGGGCCTGGTCGCCCTGATCGTCTCGGGCGTGGTGGCGACGGTCCACCAGTTCACTGCCCAGCGCATCGACACGGCGCAACGCGAGGCGCACGGCCGCACGCTGCTGGAACTGCTTCCCAGGGACAGCTACGACAACCACCCGCTGGAGACCAGCGTCAGCACCTTCGATCCCAAACTGCTCGGCCGTGACGAGCCAGCACCCGCCTACGTTGCCCGGCTGCAGAGCCAAGCCACGGCGGTCGTGCTCCAGCCCGTGGCACGGGACGGCTATGGCGGTTCGATCCAGCTGCTGGTGGGCGTGACCGCGCAAGGCCGTCTGCTCGGCGTGCGGGTTGTGGCGCACCACGAGACACCCGGCCAGGGCGACCGCATCGAACTGGGCAAGAGCGACTGGCTGCACGGCTTCGACGGTCGCTCACTGAATGATCCAGCCGAGCCCGGCTGGAAGGTGAAGAAGGACGGCGGCCAGTTCGACCAGTTCGCCGGCGCCACCGTGACCCCGCGTGCGGTGGTCAAGGCCACGCACCTGGCGCTGCAGTACTTCGACGCGCACAAGGCGGAGCTGCTCGCCCCTGCGGCATCGGGAGACGAGCATGAGTAAACCCGGCTACCGCGAAATCGCCCTGCAGGGCCTATGGAAGAACAATCCCGGACTGGTCCAACTGCTCGGCCTGTGCCCGCTGCTGGGCACCAGCAGTTCCATGGTCAATGCGCTCGGCCTGGGGCTGGCAACGATCTTCGTGCTGGTCTGCTCCAGCATCAGCGTGGCGCTGATCCGCGGCACGCTGAGCGAGGCCGTGCGCCTGCCGGCCTTCCTGCTGATCATCGCGACGCTGACCACTTGCGTCGAACTGCTGATGCAGGCCTGGCGCTACGAGCTGTACGAGGTGCTGGGCATCTTCGTGCCACTGATCACCACCAACTGCGTGATCCTCGGCCGTGCGGAATCCTTCGCCGTGAACAACGGCGTGGCGCGCTCGGCGTTCGACGGGCTGATGATGGGGCTGGGTTTCGCCCTCGTCCTGCTGGCCATCGGCACCCTGCGCGAACTGCTCGGCCATGGCACCCTGCTGGCCGGCATGGACCTGTTGTTCGGCCCCGGCGCAGCCGGCTGGAAACTGCAGATTCCCGGCTACCAGGGCCTGCTGCTGGCGGTGTTGCCGCCCGGCGCCTTCCTGGTGCTGGGCCTTTTGCTTGCACTGAAGAACCGTATTGATGAAAGCCTGGCGGACCGCGCCAAGGCGCCAGCGGGCGACGCACCCGCTACCGAGCGCCAACGCGTCCGCGTGACCGGAGTGATCGAATGAATGCCGCCAAGCGCGCGGAGATATTCCGCCGACTCAAGGAAGACAATCCCAACCCCGAAACCGAGCTGGCCTACAGCACCCCCTTCGAGCTGCTGATCGCCGTGCTGCTTTCCGCCCAGGCCACCGACGTCGGGGTGAACAAGGCCACCGCCAAGCTCTACCCGATGGCCAATACCCCGGAGGCGATCTACGCGCTGGGGGTGGAAGGCCTGTCGGAGTACATCAAGACCATCGGCCTGTACAACAGCAAGGCGAAGAACACCATCGAAACCTGCCGCATCCTCATCGAGAAACACGGCGGCCAGGTGCCGGAGAACCGTGAAGACCTCGAAGCCTTGCCAGGCGTGGGCCGCAAGACCGCCAACGTGGTCCTCAACACGGCTTTCCGACAGCCGGCGATGGCGGTGGACACGCATATATTCCGAGTCTCCAACCGCACCAACATTGCGCCGGGACGTAATGTGCTGGAGGTGGAGCGCAAACTGCTCAAGTTCGTGCCCAAGGAATACCTGCTGGATGCGCACCACTGGCTGATCCTGCATGGCCGCTACGTCTGCAAGGCGCGCAAGCCACAGTGCGGCAGCTGCCGAATCGAAGACCTCTGCGAGTACAAGCACAAGACTTCGGACGATTGAGCGTTATGGGAAATTTCCTTCAGGCTGATTGAAAAAATCTTTTTTACCGCTTACGTCTTTGTCGCTATAAGGGGCGCCAACACACCCCGTGTTGTGGAGTGCACCGAATGGCAAACGACAAAGAAGACCTCGAACTCGAGGACGATGTCAGCACAGACGACAGCGATGAAGGCGCCGAATCGACGGCAGAGGTCGCCAAGACCAACCTGACCAAGCGCCGCATCATCGACAACTATCTGGAAGAGCGTCGCCTGCAACGCCAACTGTCCGACTACGATTTCGATCTGTAAGCCTTCTCCTAAGCAAAGTACCTGAATGAAAAAGCCCCGCAGACTGGCGGGGCTTTTGTTTTCTGCTTTTACGGGGTCACACCGCGATGCCGGTGCGCTGCACCACCCGATAGCACGGCTCGTACGCCGCACCACCCGGCAGCTTCATGCGGTGCTGCTCGACGAAGGACTGCAGCAGTGCATCCAGCGGCCGCATGATTGCCGCATCGCCGTGGATCTCGTACGGCCCGAACTCCTCGATCATGCGGATACCGCGGTCCTTCACGTTGCCGGCGACGATGCCGGAGAACGCCCGGCGCAGGTTCGCCGCCAGTTCGTGGGGCGGCACGTCGCGGCCCAGGTCCAGGCTGGCCATGTTCTCGTGGGTCGGCTCGAACGGGCGCTGGAAGCCCTCGTCGATCTTCAGCAGCCAGTTGAAGTGGTAGGCGTCGTTGCGCTCGCGGCGGAACTGCTTGACCCGCTTCAGGCCGGCGCTCATTTCCCGCGCCACTTCCGCCGGGTCGTCGATGATGATCCGGTAGCGCTGCTGCGCGGCCTCGCCCAGCGTCGCGCCGACGAAGGCGTGCAGCTGTTCGATGTAGGCCGCCGCGCTGCGCGGGCCGGTGAGCACCAGGGGGAACGGCATGTCCTGGTTTTCCGGGTGCATGAGGATGCCCAGCAGGTAGAGGAATTCCTCCGCCGTGCCGACCCCACCGGGGAACACGATGATGCCGTGGCCGACACGAACGAAGGCCTCCAGGCGCTTTTCGATGTCCGGCAGGATCACCAGTTCGTTGACGATGGGGTTCGGCGCCTCGGCAGCGATGATCCCCGGTTCGGTCAGGCCCAGGTAGCGGCCGTCGGTGATGCGCTGCTTGGCATGCCCGATGGTGGCGCCCTTCATCGGGCCCTTCATCACGCCCGGGCCGCAGCCGGTGCAGACGTCGAGGCTGCGCAGGCCCAGCTCGTGGCCGACCTTCTTGGTGTACTTGTACTCGTTGGTGCTGATGGAGTGGCCGCCCCAGCACACGACGATCTTCGGCTCCACGCCGGCGTGCAGGGCGCGGGCGTTGCGCAGCAGGTGGAAGACGTAGTCGGTGATGCCGGCCGAGCTGTCCAGGCCGAAGCGCCGGCTGTTCAGCGCGTTCTGGGTGTAGACGATGTCGCGCAGGGCGCTGAAGAGCATCTCGCGGGTGCTGGCGATCATCTCGCCATCGACGAAGGCGTCGGCCGGGGCGTTGAACAGTTCCAGGCGCACGCCGCGGTCCTGCTGGTGGATTTCCAGTTCGAAGTCGCGGTAGGCGTCGAGGATGTGCTTGGCGTTGTCGATCTGCGTGCCGGTGTTGAGGATGGCCAGGGCACACTGGCGGAAGAGTTTGTAGGTGCTGCCCGAGCCCGCTTCGCTGAGCTGGTGCACTTCACGCTGGGAGAGAGTTTCGAGGCTGCCCTTGGGGCTGACCGAGGCATTGTTTACCGGTCTTGGGGACATGCTGTATTCCTTGACGATGGAAGCCGGGCGCCGTGGCGCGGGGCGTTCCGATAAATCGATGCGGCCGTCCATTCGGCCGTCATTGCCGGGGGCGTCACGGCGGGGATTCTCCAGCCCGCAGCGCGCTCCTTCTGACTCTGACAAGCGAATGGCGGAAACTGCTTCCGCAATCGACGCGTCCGACGTCGATGCCCCTTGAGTATGAACGCTGTGGTGACTTTCTGATGACAGCCTGAAAAGAAAAACCCCGCCAGGTTGGCGGGGCTTCCGGGCCATCAATGATGGCTTATTGATGGCACCGGAGACTCAGCGCTCGCGCAGTGCCTCGCGCGCCTTGTTCAGCGGCTTCAACAGGTAGTCCAGGATGGTCTTGTTACCGGTGTGGATATCCACCGTGGCGATCATCCCCGGGACGATGTCGAAGCGCTTGCCGTCCTTGTTGGTCAGGTGATCGACGTCGGTGCGGATGAATACCCGGTAATAGAAGACCTCACGCTTTACCTCGTCCTGGATGGTGTCGGGAGAGATGGTAGTGACCTTGCCGTGCAGGCCACCGTAGATCGAATAGTCGTAGGCGGTGATTTTCACCGTGGCGTCCAGTCCGGGACGGATGAAGGCGACGTCGCGCGGTGAGATATGCGCCTCGACCAGCAGCTTCTCATCGACCGGGACGATCTCCATCAGCTTGCCGTCTTGCGGCACGACGCCGCCGACCGTGGTGACCGCGATGTCCTTGACAATGCCGCGCACCGGGGAGGTGAAAGTGGTGCGGTGCAGAGCGTCCGAGCGGCCCCGGGTGACCGAACTTTGTGCCTCGATCTCGGCATTGGCCCTGGCCAGGTCCTCACGGGCCTTGACCACGTACTGGGTCTGCAGCTCGGTGGCCTTGCGCTCGAGCTCGTTGGCCTGGCGCCGCAGGCGCAGCACTTCCACGTCGCTGGCGGCACCACGTGCGACCAGCGGCTGGGTCATCGCCAACTCACGGCGTACCAGGCCGAGAGCGTCATTAATACCCGCCAGGTTCTTCGCCAGGCTGTCCTTGCGCGAGTGGTAAAGCGCCGTCTCGCTGCTGACCAGGTCGGGGAAGGCCTGGACATCGTCGGGGAAACTCAGCGGTGAGCCGTTGACCTCGGCGTACAGCCGCGCGGCCTCGGCCTTGGCGGCGCGCATGCGCGAGGCGCTCTCCTCCACTGCCGATTCGCTGCGGGTGCGGTCGAGCTGGGCAAGGACCTGGCCGGCTTCGACCAGATCGCCCTCGTGGACATTGAGCGAGACGAGGATGCCGCCCTCGAGGGACTGGATGATCTGTTCGCGCGAGGATGGGACCACCTTCCCGCTGCCGGTGGAGACTTCGTCCAGGGAGAACAGGCTGGCCCACGCGGCGAAGGCGGCGAGCATGGCTGCGATCAGCCACACCACCAGACTGGAGCGCGGCAGTGGCGGCTCTGCCGGGGCGCCGCGCTGGTGCGCGCGAGGGGTGGAAACCGTGCTCTGCGGGACAGCCGGCGGAATATCCGCCCTGGCTACAGGGAGCTTGAGATCGGTCATTGGGTCAGCTCCTTGAGGACTTTGTCCTTGGGCCCGTCGAGCACGATGCGACCGTTATCGATGAGGATGATCCGATCGACCCATTTCAGGACAGGCATGCGGTGGGTGGCGACGATCAGAGTGCGCGGCGCCATCCATGGGCCCATGGCGTCGATCACCTGGCGCTCGGTCATCTCGTCGAAGTTGGCGGTCGGTTCATCAAGCAGCACGATGGACGGATTGCGGATCAGCGTGCGGGCCAGCAGTAGCGTCTGACGCTGGCCGCCTGACAGGCCCTGACCGCCTTCAAGGATCACCTCGTCGAGGCCGTCGGGCAGCGCCTGCACGAAGGACAGCGCCCCGGACAGGGACAGCGCCTGGGTGACCATGGCGTCGCTGGCCATCGGCGCGCCGAGCAGGATGTTCTCGCGGATGGTGCCGTAGAACAGCCTCGAGCTCTGCGGCAGCATGGCCATGTCGCGGCGGACGTCGGCAGTGTCGATCATCGCCAGGTCCAGGCCATCCAGCGAGACGCGACCTTCCTGCGGGCTGTGCATGCCCGAAAGCAGGTTGAGCAGGGTCGACTTGCCGGAGCCGATGCGGCCGAGGATGGCGATCTTCTCACCGGCGCGGATCTGCAGCTGCGGCACCATTAGCGCCGGGCGCTTGTCGTTGTCGCCGTAGCGGAAGCTCACACCGTCGAGCTGGTAATTGCCGTTGAGTGCCGCGCGGTGAACCCGGCGGGCACGTTCGGGTTGGTCCACCGGGCGGCTCATCAGTTCGTCCAGGCCCTTGCGGGCGACCTTGGCCGTCTGCCAGCGGGAGAACACCGAGGCCATCTGCGCCAGCGGCGAAATCATCCGCGAGGCGAGGATCGACGAGGCAACCAGGGCGCCGGTGGTCATATCGCCCTGCATCACCAGGTAGCTGCCCAGGGCCAGCACCAGGGCATAGACGATGCCCTGGACTTCCTGGGTCCAGCTCATCAGCAGGCTGGTGAGGAAGCGCTGGCGCATGCTGATGCCGGCGGACACATCGTTGACGTTGTTCCACTGGTTCTGGAAGCGCGCCTCGGCGCGCAGCAGCTTGATGTCCTCGATACCCTGAACCGCCTCCACCAGCATGGCGTTGCGCAGCGCCGATTCGCGCATGCCTTCGTTGGACAGGCGCTCCAGCGGCTTCTGAATCAGCAGCCCGGGGATCACCAGCAGTGGAATGGTGCCCAGGGCGACGAACATCAGCGGCCCACCGACCATCCACAGCACCACCAGGAACAGCAGGAAGAACGGCAGGTCGGCCAGTGCCCCGACGGTGGTCGAGGTGAACAGGTCGCGTACCTGATCGATCTCGCGCAACTGAGAGATGAAGGTACCGGTGGAGCGCGCGCGTGCCGAGTTGCGCAGGCGCAGCGCGCGGCCGAAGACCACGTCGGAGATGCGCAGGTCGGCGCGCTTGCCGACTGTGTCGGAGATATGGGTGCGCGAGACGCGCAGGCAGAACTCGAAGAAGATCGCCAGCATCACCCCGCCGAACAGCACCCAGAGGGTTGCCTCAGAGTTGGCCGGGACCACCCGGTCGTATACCTGCATGGAGAAGATCACCCCGGCCAGGGCCAGGACGTTGGCCACCAGCGAGGCGAGCATGACGTCGCCGTAGCGCTTCCAGTCGCGCAGGGCGATGCTCCAGAACCAGTTGCGCCGGTACGGGCGGATGTACTGGTCGACGCGCGCGTCGGGCACCGCCACCTGCGGCCGGAGGATCGCCACACGGCGCACCCGCTGGCGGAACTCGTCCACGCCGATGCGGGTTTCCAGGCCCTTGTCGCCACTGAACAATACGCCGAGGTTGCCCTCGCCGTCGATGGTCTGCACGACGCAGACGCTGCCGTCGTCGAACTCCGCTACCAGTGGCAGGCGCCAGGCGTCGAGCAGCTCGACCGAGAGTTTGCCGAAGCGCAGGGCGAGCCCCAGGCTCTTGGCCATGTGCAACAGCATCAGGTCGGCGGAAGCGCCCTGCTCCCAGGCCAGGGCGACGCGCGCGCCCTCCTCGGAGACACCGATGCCGTAGTGGCGGGCGACGGCGAGCATCGCATCCAGCCAGCGTGCGGATTGCGGAGCGAGGCTCATGGCAGCACCTCCATACCCTGAACGGTGGTGTAGTTCAGGCCATAGAACTCACGACCACGGCCCTGGGCGTCGACCAGGCCGACCTGGCCCAGCCAGAGGTCATGGCGCACCATTTCCTCGTCGGAGAGTGCCTGGTAGTACTCCTGCTCGGTGTTGAGCAGGTCAAGAATCGAGCGGGTGCCGAGCTTGTACTGCTCGCGGTACAGCTCGCGGGATTCGTCGAGGTTGCGCTTGCGGCTGCCGAGCACACCCAGGCGCGCGCGGTTGCCGATGATCTGTTCGCGCATGTTGCGCATCTGGTCGCTGGCCGACAGGCGCGCGTCTTCAATGCGTTGCCGCGCCGCTTCCAGGGCATTGGTGGCGGCGCGCACCTGGGCACGCAGGCCGCCGCCCTGGTAAAGCGTCGAGGTGAAGTTGAGGCTGATGCTGTTGTCGCTGCCGTGACGCTCATAGGTACTGGGGTTGTCGCCGCTCAGCGCCTTGGTGCTGGCGGCCTCGATACTCACAGTGGGCATGCGGTCGGCCTTGGCGACCCGCAACTGCGCCTCGGCGGTCTGGCGCTCGGCTTCGGCGGCCAGGACATCGGGCAGTATGCTGGTATCCAGGCGCCGCGCCAGGTCGACGCGGGCGGCCTGGTCGTCGGAGAGCGCGGCGATATCGCCGGAAACCGGGCCACCGACCAGGGTGCGCAGACGCTCCTGCGCCTGGTGGTACTGCGAGCGGATCTGCAACTGGCTGGCACGCGCCGCATCGACCCGGGCCAGTGCCTGGATTGGGTCGGAACGGCTGGTGACGCCAGCTCCAGCGCGGTCCTGAGTCATGGCATAGACACGCTCCATGGCACTCACTTGCTCATCGGCGATGCGCCCGAGCAGGCGGTAGCGGTGCAGGTCGATAGTCGCCTCGGCGGTCTGCCGGGAAATCAGGTCGATCTGTTTGAGGACCAGCGCCTGCTGCCGGCGCGATTGTGCCTCGGCACTATCGACGCTGCCGGCAACCTTGCCGAAGTCGTAGAGCAGTTGCGAGACCGACAGCGAGGCAGTCTGGCTGGTGCCGTTCTGGGTGGTATCACCTCGCCCCAGGCCCATTTTCACCTGGGGGTAATAGCCGGAGCGCGCCATGGCGATGCCGTCGCCCTGTTGTGCCAGGGTGGCGATGGCGTCGGCGATGGAAGGGTGGCGGTTGACGGCCATCTGTACGGCCTGGTTGAGGTCCAGCAGGCGCCGCGCCGCCGGCGCGTCGAGCTCCGGAGTCTGGCGCTGGCCACCGGTGCGTTCGATCAGTTGGCTGGGCGCCAGACTGCGCTGTTCGGGGCTGCTGGCACCGAACCAGCCATCATCGAGGACACTGGCGAGCGTTGCGGTGGAGAAACCGGCCAGGCAGAGCCAGGCCAGGGGTCCGAATTTCCAGGCGTTCACCGAGGGCCTCCCGGAGGCAATAGAGGCGCGCCGGAACGGTACTCCGTACACGTATTCGGGAAACTCATCCTGGAGTACCGGCGCGCGTTGGATACGCGACGTTCGTCTGCAGCACCCACAGAGGGCGTGGAGAGAAGGGCCCGCCAGCAGCCGCCGATGAAGGCTGAACTGGGAGCGCCCGCTGTAGAAGGAGGCCGCTCAGAACGGCCTGTTGCGAATCGTCCGGGCCATTATCCGAAGCCTGCGTCCTGGCAAGAATGAGACGTTTCCTAAACGACAAACGCCCAACCACCGGGAAGCGACGAGCGCTCCGGAGGTCAGGCAGAAGAGCCACGGCCTGTGACAAAGCCGAAGGGCGCCGGCCACGCAGCGCCCCTCGCCCCGGTCGTCAGACCACGTTGATGCCGTGCTGGATCAGCAGGTCCGCATTGGTGTTGCTCCCCATGCTCGCGTTGTGCCAAATGTCGTAATCGACGCCGTTCACGTTCTTGCTGCCGCTGACTTCCCAGCCGCCGGAACCGACCGTTTCGGCCAGGTCCACGGTGGAACTGCCATCGCCCTTGATCATCAGGTTGGGCACCTCGGCGCTGGTGGTGTCGACCTGCTTGAGCACGTCCGCCAGGCGCAGCGAGAGGGTATTGTTGCCGCTGCCTTCCTGGCTGCTGCCCAGGTCGAAGATCTCGAAGCCCTTGACCCGCGTGCCGTAGCTGGTGAGATCCAGCTGCAGGCCGGAGGCCTCGAACCTCAGGGTATCGATGCCCAGGCCACCGTCGACCCGGGTGAACGTCGTCCCGACCAGACCGATGGTGTCGTTGCCGGCACCGCCCATGGCCACGTCATGCTGCACGCTGGTATCGGTGGTACCAGTGGTGTCGGTCCCGATGCCGTGGATGATGTCGTTGCCCTGACCACCGCTGATGATGTCCACCCCGTTGTTGATGGCAGACGCTCCTGGGCTGGTGGTGCCAGCCCAGATTTCGTCGTCACCGACGGTGTAGCTGTGGGTCAGCAGCGCGATGGAACCGCTGTAGATGTTGTAGCCACCGGCGTTGGTAGCTCCGGTGTCGCTCTGCCAGACGCCGTAGCCATAATCGGCGATGCCGTCGCCATTCCAGTCGCCCATGGCCAGGCCAGTACCGGCATAGTCATTGGCGTTGACCCCGGTGTACTTCACCGCCAGCCCGGCCGCGACCAGCGCGTCCAGGTCGGTATTGGCGTCGAAGCTGCCGTCGGCGCGACCGTACACCAGGTACACCGCGCCACGGTTGGTGACGCCGTTGTCGTAGCCGGGCATGCCGATCAGGAAGTCGTCGATGCCGTCGCCATTGACGTCACCGCCAGAGCTGACGGCATAGCCAAGCTGGCCGTCCGCGGTGGTCGTCGAGCCGCTGATAGAGGTGCCGTTGCTGCTGCTGGAGATGATGAAACCATCGGTACCATTCAGGTTGCCCAGCTTGATGTCGGCCCAGGCTACTCCGCTTTCCTTGCCATAGATCACGTAGACCCGGCCCGGCGCAGTGGTGTCGGAAGCCGAATCGCCCCAGCCCGGCGAGCCGATGGCGAAGTCTTCGATGCCGTCGCCGTTGATATCACCGATGTTCTGGATAGAGGAGAATTCGGCGTACCACTGGCCGGCGTTCTGCGCTGTTCCACCCTGGTCATAGGTCGCCCCGCCGAGCCACTCACCGGTTTCCGAACCCACCAGGCGCACGCCCTGATCAGGCGTCAGGTTGGCCAAGTTGTAGCTGTTGCCCAGGCCATTGGCGCTACCCCAGATCAGGTAGGCGGTGCCGCTGTTGGACACCGTACTGCCGCTCAGCCCGTTGCCGCGCGGAGCAGTGACGATGTAGTCGGCGTAGCCATCGCCGTTGACGTCGCCGATGACCTTGATCACCGAACCGAGGTCGGAATCGGCGTCGGGCGCATAGGTTGTGCGCACGTTGGTCTGGTTCTCCACGCGTGAGCCCAGAGTGGACGAGGTGGCACCGGTGGCGTAGTAGAGGCCACCCGGATCGGTGTCGCTGGCGTAGTTGCGCAGCAGCAGGTTGCTCCACGCAGAGCTGCCCGCGTCGCCAGCGTGACCATAGAGCACTACGTACATGCCGTTGCCGCCGTTACCGTCGGCCGAGCCGATGATCAGGTCGGCGTAGCCGTCACCATTGATGTCGCCACCGCTGATGCTGTTGGCCGGCCACCCACCGGTGTTGTTGTTCTTGATCACAAAGCCATTGGCGGTGGCACCGTTCTCCAGGCTCTGCAGATCAAGGGTGCTGAGGGTGTTGCCCTCGCGACCGAAGATCACATAGGCGCGGTCGTTCAACGTACCGGTGATGGCAAAGTCGTCATAGCCGTCGCCGTTGATGTCGCCGAGGTTGGTGACCAACTGCCCCTGGATTCCGACATCGCCACCGGTGCCGGTGACACCACTCTGCTTGATGCGGAAGCCCTGGTCTGGCGTCAGATTGTCGATATTGCTTAACGACGGCAGACCGTTGGCGCTGCCGTAGAGCACATAGATATCCGACTGGTAGGCCGCGGTGGAGCCATAGATGTCATGCGGCGCGGAGACCACGAAGTCCTCGTAGCCGTCGCCGTTGAAGTCACCGATGGACGACATCGACAGGCCGAGGCCGTCGGCGGTCTGGGTGCTGGAAGCCACCGACGGCGTGCCGGCCACGTCAATGACCAGCCTGGCATCGGCATTGTTGTCGAGCAGGCCGACCTGCGAGCGGTTACCCGCCTCGTCCACCAGCACCGCCTTCAGGTTGTAGCTGCCATCGAACATCGACGGCAGCGTCACGTTGAAGGTGCCGCCGGTACCGTTCATCGTCAGCGTCAGGTCCTGGGCGTAGATGACATCGCCCTCGCCATAGACGCCGTCGCCGTTCTTGTCGTCGAACAGCATCACGGTGATCTTGCCCGCCGCGGCAGCCGCAGCGTCCGCTGCGGAGAGACCGGCGACGGTGCCGGTGAAGCTCGGCGTCATCACGCTGGTCTTGTTGTCGGTGGTGCTGCTGCCGTTGTCGCTGGCAGTATCCAGGTCGAGCACGAAGCTGGTGAAGGTCGGCGCCTGGGTATCGATGCTCAGGTCGTGCTGGGCGCTCTGGCCGATGTTACCGGCGTCGTCCACCACCCGCACAACCACGGTGTAGCTACCGTCGGCGATCACCTTGCCGGTGTTGTCGAAGCGCCAGTCGGTGCCGTTGACCTCGGCACGCTGCCAGGTCTGGCCGCCATCCAGGCTGATTTCCACGCCTTCGCCGTCGCCGAGCGCAACGCCCAGCTTGCCGGAGAACACCAAGGTGTTGTCGTTGGTGATGAAGTCATTGCCCTGGGCGCCGTTGTCATCGCTGATGGCGTCGAGGGTAATGGTCTTGTCGGCGCTCGGTCCGTCGGTATCGATCTGCACGTTATGGCTGGCGCTGTTGCCGACGTTGCCGGCATCGTCGACCACCCGTACCTGCACGTCGTACACCGCGTCACCCAGTACCTTGCCGGTATTGTCGAAGCTCCAGTCGGTGCCGTTGACCTCGACGCGCTGCCAGGTCTGGCCACCATCGAGGCTGATTTCCACACCCTCGTCGGCCGCCAGGTTCTGGCTCAGTTGGCCGTGGAACAACAGCGTGTCGTCGTTGGTGACGAAGTCGTCGCCGAGGTAGCCGTTGTCGTCGCTGATGCCATCGAAGGTGATGGTGAGGCTGGCGGACGGTCCCTGGGTATCGATCTGCACTGCCTGACTGTCGGCCAGGCTGACGTTGCCTTCGCTGCCGACCACGCGGGCCATGAACACATAGTCGCCATCGCCCATCGTGGTGCCGCTGTTGTCGAAGACGTAGGTACCGTTGCCCTGGTCGACGGCGTCGTGCCAGTTCTGGCCGCCATCGATGGAGATCTGCACCTTGTCGCCAGCGTTGAGCTGGCCGTCCACGGTGGCGCTGACTACCAGGGTGTTGTCGTTGGTGATGAAGTCGCCGCTGTTCAGGCCGTTGTCTTCGGAGATGCCGCTGACAGTCGCCAGCGCGTAGTGCGCACTGCCGCTGACGCTGCTGTTATGGGCGGCGTCAGTGGTCACGGCGCTGACCTCACCGCTGCCCTGGGCTCCAACGCTGGTGACGCTGTAGGTGCCCGCAGCGCTGGCGGTGACGATCTGCTGCGTACCATCAGGGAAGGTCACGGTGACGCTGCTGCCGGCTTCGGCGTTGCCGCTGACCACCAAGGTGCCGTCGGCATTGGCGTTGACCAGCACGCTGGGCGCCAGCGGCGCGGTGCTGTCGGCGTAGTCCGCGGAGGCGGATGCGCCGGTGTTGCCGGCCGCGTCGGTGGCAGCGGCGCTGACTTCGCCAGTGCTCTGCGGGATGTGGGTAGTAACGCTGTAATTGCCGTCGGAACCGGCAATAGCCGTACCGGTAGTGCCGCTGGGGAAGGTCACGGTGACGGTACTGCCCGCCTCTGCCACCCCCGTCACCGTCAGGCCACCATCGGCGTTGACTGTGATGTTCACGCTCGGCGCACCCGGTGCGGTGGTGTCGGTGAATTCGGCCGTCGCTGCCGGGCCGGCGTTACCCGCCAGGTCGGTAGCGCTGGCGCTGACTTCGCCGCTGGGCTGGCCAACCGGCGAGGTGACGCTGAAGCGACCATCGGTCCCGGCAGTCACCGATCCGCTGGTGCCATCCGGATAGGTCACGGTGACGCTGCTGCCTGCTTCGGCGCTGCCGCTGACGGTAACGCTGCCATCGGTATTGTTCACCAGCGGATCGAGTACCGGCGCTTGCGGCAGGCTGGTATCCGTGTAGGTAGCGGTGGTGGCCGAGCCGTTGTTGCCGGCGGCGTCGGTTGCCAGTGCACTGACTTCACCCGTGGTCTGCGGCACGTGGGTGGTGACGCTGTAGCTGCCGTCGGTGCCGGCGACTGCCGTGCCGGTAGTCCCATCCGGGAAGGTCACGGTGACGGTACTGCCCGCCTCTGCCGTACCCGTTACGGTCAGGCCGCCATCGACGTTCGCCGTGACATTGACGCTCGGAGCATCCGGCGCTGTGGTGTCGGTGAAGGTGGCGCTGGCCGACGGACCATCGTTGCCGGCGGCATCGCTGGCGCTGGCACTGACCTCACCGCTGGGCTGGCCGACCGGCGAGGTGACGCTGAAGCGACCATCGGAACCGGCAGTGACCGATCCGCTGGTGCCATCCGGGTAGGTGACGATGACGCTGCTACCCGCTTCGGCAGTGCCGCTGACGGTGACGCTGCCATCGGCATTGTTCACCAGCGGATCGAGTACCGGCGCCAGGGGCGCGGTGTTGTCGGTATAGGTCTCGGCTGTCGACGCACCGGTATTGCCGGCGGCATCGGCGGCCGATGCGCTGACCTCTCCACTGGTCTGCGGAACCGTGGTGGTCACGCTGTAGCTGCCGTCGGAACCGGCGGTTGCGGTGCCGGTGCTGCCATCCGGGAAGGTTACGGTGACGGTGCTGCCCGCCTCCGCCGCACCACTCACGGTCAGGCCGCCATCGGCATTGGCCGTGACGTTCACGCTCGGCGCCAGCGGCGCACCAGTGTCAGTGTAGTCCGCGGTGGCCGCGTCACCGGTATTGCCGGCGGCATCGGTGGCCGTCGCGCTGACTTCACCGCTGGTTTGCGGAACCGTCGTGGCGACGCTGTAGCTGCCATCGGTGCCGGCAGTCGCGGTGCCGCTGCTGCCATCCGGGAAGGTCACGGTGACGGTGCTGCCCGCCTCCGCCGTACCCGTCACGGTCAGGCTGCCATCGACGTTGGCGCTGACATTCACGCTCGGCGCCTGCGGGGCGCCGGTATCGGTGTAGTCCACCGTGGCGGCGTCGCCGATATTGCCGGCCGCATCGGTCGCGGTCGCACTGACTTCACCGCTGGTTTGCGGAACCGTCGTGGTAACGCTGTAGCTGCCATCGGAACCGGCGGTTGCGGTGCCGCTGGTGCCATCCGGGAAGGTCACGGTGACGGTGCTGCCTGCTTCCGCCGTGCCCGTCACGGTCAGGCCGCCATCGGCGTTGGCACTGACGTTCACGCTCGGCGACTGCGGCGCACCGGTGTCGGTGTAGTCCACCGTAGCGGCGTCCCCGGTATTGCCGGCGCGGTCGGTCGCCATGGCGCTGACTTCACCCGTGGTCTGCGGCACTGTGGTGGTGACGCTATAGGCACCGTCGCTGCCTGCGGTCGTGGTGGTGGTGTTGCCATCCGGGAAGGTCACGGTGACGGTGCTGCCCGCCTCCGCACTACCGCTGACGGTCAGGCCGCCGTCGGCATTGGCGCTGACGTTGACGCTCGGCGCGTCCGGTGCGGTGGTGTCGGCGAACTCGCCGGTGGCCGACGGGCCGGTATTGCCGGCCTCGTCGGTGGCCTTGGCGGTCACGTCGCCGGTGGGCTGCCCCGCCGGCGAGGTGATGCTGAAGGCGCCATCGCTGCCCGCGACCACGGAGCCGGTCGTGCCGTCCGGGAAGGTCACAGTCACGGTGCTGCCCGCTTCGGCGCTGCCGGTCAGGGTGACGCTGCCATCGTCGTTGGTTACCAGCGGATCCAGTTCCGGTGCCAGGGGCGCGGTGCTGTCGGTGTAGGACTCGACCGTCGAGGCGCCGGCATTGCCAGCGGCATCAGTGGCGCTTGCGCTGACGTCGCCGCTGGTTTGCGGGACGTGAGTGATGACGCTGTAGCTGCCATCGGTGCCCGCGGTCGCCGTGCCGGTGCTGCCATCCGGGAAGGTCACGGTGACGGTGCTACCCGCCTCTGCCGTGCCCGTCACGGTCAGGCCGCCGTCGGCATTGGCGCTGACATTCAGGCTCGGTGCCAGCGGCGCGGCGCTGTCGGTGTAGTCCACGGTGGCGGCGGCGCCGGTGTTGCCGGCGGCATCGGTGGCGCTGGCGCTGACTTCACCGGTGGTTTGCGGAGTCGTGGTGGTGACGCTGTAGCTGCCGTCGCTGCCGACCGTGGCCGTCGCGGTGCTGCCATCGGGGAAGGTCACGGTCACGCTGCTGCCCGGTTCGGCGCTGCCGGCAACCGTCAGGCCGCCGTCGGCATTCGCCGTCACGTTCACATTCGGTGCTTGCGGGCCCTGGGTGTCGGTATAGCTCTCTACCGTGGGCGCGCCGGCATTGCCTGCGGCATCGGTGGCGCTGGCGCTGACGTCGCCGCTGGTCTGCGGCACGTGGGTGGTGACTTCGTAGAGGCCGTCGCTGTCAGCGGTCACCGAGGCAGTCGAGCCGTCCGGGAAGGTCACGGTGACGGTGCTACCCGCCTCCGCGCTGCCGCTGACGGTCAAGCCGCCGTCGTCGTTAGCGCTGGCCGTCACGCTCGGCGATTGCGGAGCGGCAGTGTCGGTGTAGCCCACAGTGGTGCTGTCGCCCACGTTGCCAGCCGCGTCACTGGCGCTGGCGGTCACGTCGCCGCTGGTCTGCGGCACGTTGGTGGTGATGCTAAAGCTGCCATCGCTGCCCGCCGTGACGGTGTCGGTGGAACCATCGGGGAAGGTCACGGTAACGGTCGAGCCCGCTTCGGCACTGCCGGTTACCGTCAGGCCACCGTCGATATTGGCGGTGACGTTGACGCTCGGCGCTTCCGGCGCAGTGGTGTCGGCATATTCCTCGGTCACCGAAGCGCCGGTGTTACCCGCTACGTCGGTGGCGTTGACACTGATTTCGCCGGTGGGCTGATCTTCCGGCGAGGTGATCGACCAGGAGCCGTCCTCCCCCGCTACCACGGAACCGGTGGTGCCGTCCGGGTAGGTCACGGTGACGGTGCTGCCCGGCTCCGCGCTGCCGCCCACAGTAATGCTGCCGTCTTCGTTGGTGACGACAGGATCGAGGACCGGCGCTTGCGGCGCAGTGCTGTCGGTGTAGGTCTGGGTAGTGGCATCTCCCGTGTTGCCTGCTGTGTCGGTGGCGGTCGCGCTGACCTCACCGCTGGTCTGCGGCACCTGGGTGGTGATGCTGTAGCTGCCATCGCCACCCGCCGTGGCGGTCGCGGTGCTGCCGTCCGGGAAGGTCACGGTGACGGTGCTACCCGCCTCCGCACTGCCGCTGACGGTCAAGCCACCGTCGGCATTGGCCGTGACGGTGACGCTCGGCGCGTCCGGTGCGGTGGTATCGGCAAACTCGCCGGTGACCGATGGGCCGGTGTTGCCCGCTTCGTCGGTGGCCTTGGCGGTGACGTCGCCACTGGGCTGGCCGGCGGGGGACGTGAGGGTGAAGCTGCCATCTTCACCGGCTACTACGCTGCCGGTGGTTCCGTCCGGGTAGGTAACGGTAACCGTACTGCCCGGCTCGGCCGAGCCGCCGATGGTGACACTGCCATCCTCGTTGGTCACCAGCGGGTCGAGGAGCGGCGCCAGCGGAGCGGTGCTGTCGGTGTAGCTCTGCGCAGTGGCGTCGCCCGTATTGCCGGCGGCGTCGGTGGCGGTCGCACTGACCTCACCGGTAGTCTGCGGAACCGTGGTGGTCACGCTGTAGCGGCCATCGGAACCCGCAGTCGCGGTGCCAGTGCTGCCATCCGGGAAGGTCACGGTGACGGTGCTGCCCGCCTCGGCACTGCCGCTGACGGTCAAGCCGCCATCGGCGTTCGCCGTGACAGTCACGCTCGGGGCGTCCGGCGCGGTGGTGTCGGTGTAGCTCTCGGTCACCGAGTCGCCGATGTTGCCGGCTTCATCGGTGGCATTGACGCTGATTTCACCGGTGGGCTGGTTCTCCGGCGAGGTGATGCTGAAGCTGCCGTCCTCGCCCGCAACGACACTGCCGGTGCTGCCGTCGGGATAGGTCACGTTGACCGTGCTACCCGGCTCTGCCGAACCACCGAGGGTGATGCTGCCGTCTTCGTTGGTGACGATCGGATCAAGTACCGGCGCTTGCGGCGCCGTGCTGTCGGTGTAGTTCTGAGTCGTGGCATCGCCGGTGTTGCCAGCGGCGTCAGTCGCAGTGGCGCTGACCTCGCCGCTGGTCTGCGGCACATGGGTGGTGACGCTGTAGCTGCCATCGGAGCCGGCGGTTGCCGTACCGGTGGCCCCATCCGGGAAGGTCACCGTCACGCTGCTGCCGGCTTCCGCCGTGCCGGTCACGGTCAGGCCGCCGTCGGCATTGGCCGTGACATTCACGCTCGGTGCATCCGGCGCGGTAGCGTCGGCATAGCTCTTGGTCGCCGAGGGGCCGGTATTTCCGGCCTCGTCGGTAGCATTGACGCTGACTTCGCCGCTGGGTTGGTTCTCCGGCGAGGTGGTCGACCAGGAGCCATCTTCACCTGCCACCACGGAGCCGGTGCTGCCGTCGGGATAGGTGACGGTCACCGTGCTGCCCGGCTCTGCCGAGCCGCCGAGGGTGATGCTGCCGTCCTCATTGGTCACGATCGGATCAAGTACCGGCGCTTGCGGCGCGGTGCTGTCGGTGTAGGTCTGGGAAGTGGCATCACCAGTATTGCCGGCGACGTCGGTCGCGGTCGCGCTGACCTCGCCGGTGGTCTGTGGTACGTGGGTGGTGACGCTGTACTCGCCGTTCCCTGCCGCCGTGGCGGTGGTGCTGGAACCATCCGGGAAGGTCACGGTGACGGTGCTGCCCGCCTCGGCACTGCCGCTGACGGTCAAGCCGCCATCGGCGTTCGCCGTGACAGTCACGCTTGGGGCGTCCGGCGCGGTGGTGTCGGTGTAGCTCTCGGTCACCGAGTCGCCGATGTTGCCGGCTTCATCGGTGGCATTGACGCTGATTTCACCGGTGGGCTGGTTCTCCGGCGAGGTGATGCTGAAGCTGCCGTCCTCGCCCGCAACGACACTGCCGGTGCTGCCATCGGGATAGGTCACGTTGACCGTGCTACCCGGCTCTGCCGAACCACCGAGGGTGATGCTGCCGTCTTCGTTGGTGACGATCGGATCAAGTACCGGCGCTTGCGGCGCCGTGCTGTCGGTGTAGTTCTGAGTCGTGGCATCGCCGGTGTTGCCAGCGGCGTCAGTCGCAGTGGCGCTGACCTCGCCGCTGGTCTGCGGCACATGGGTGGTGACGCTGTAGCTGCCATCGGAGCCGGCGGTTGCCGTACCGGTGGCCCCATCCGGGAAGGTCACCGTCACGCTGCTGCCGGCTTCCGCCGTGCCGGTCACGGTCAGGCCGCCGTCGGCATTGGCCGTGACATTCACGCTCGGTGCATCCGGCGCGGTAGCGTCGGCATAGCTCTCGGTCGCCGAGGGGCCGGTATTTCCGGCCTCGTCGGTAGCATTGACGCTGACTTCGCCGCTGGGTTGGTTCTCCGGCGAGGTGGTCGACCAGGAGCCATCTTCACCTGCCACCACGGAGCCGGTGCTGCCGTCGGGATAGGTGACGGTCACCGTGCTGCCCGGCTCTGCCGAGCCGCCGAGGGTGATGCTGCCGTCCTCATTGGTCACGATCGGATCAAGTACCGGCGCTTGCGGCGCGGTGCTGTCGGTGTAGGTCTGGGAAGTGGCATCACCAGTATTGCCGGCGACGTCGGTCGCGGTCGCGCTGACCTCGCCGGTGGTCTGTGGTACGTGGGTGGTGACGCTGTACTCGCCGTTCCCTGCCGCCGTGGCGGTGGTGCTGGAACCATCCGGGAAGGTCACGGTGACGGTGCTGCCCGCCTCGGCAATACCGCTGACGGTCAGGCCGCCATCGGCATTGGCGGTGACGGTGACGCTCGGCGCCTCCGGCGCGGTGGTGTCGGCAAATTCGCCAGTGGCGGACGGGCCGGTGTTGCCAGCCTCATCGGTGGCGCTGGCCGTCACATCGCCGCTGGGTTGGCCAGCCGGGGACGTGAGGGTGAAGCTGCCGTCCTCGTCGGCCACCACGGCCCCTGTGCTGCCATCGGGATAGGTCACGTTGACCGTGCTACCCGGCTCGGCCGAACCGCTGACCGTGATGCTGCCGTCGGCATTGCTCTGCAGCGGGTCCAGGGCCGGTGCTTGCGGCGCGGTGTCGTCGACATAGGCGAGGGAGGCCGAGTCGCCGGTATTGCCGGCTGCGTCGGTGGCGGTGGCGCTGACCTCACCACTGGTTTGCGGGACGTGGGTAGTAACTTCGTAGTGACCATCGCTGCCCGCAGTGGCAGTGGCGGTCGAGCCGTCCGGGAAGGTCACGGTGACGGTGCTGCCCACCTCCGCCGTGCCGCTCACGCTCAGGCCGCCATCGGCGTTGGCCGTGACGTTGACACTTGGGGCCTCTGGTGCGGTGGTATCGGCGTAGTTCTCGGTCACCGAAGCACCGGTATTGCCGGCTTCGTCGGTGGCATTGACGCTGATCTCGCCGGTGGGTTGGTTCTCCGGCGAGGTGAGGGTGAAGCTGCCGTCCCCACCGGCTACCACGGAACCGGTGCTTCCGTCCGGGTAGGTCACAGTGACGGTGCTGCCCGGTTCGGCGCTGCCGCCGACAGTGATGCTGCCGTCTTCGTTGGTGACGATCGGGTCGAGCACAGGCGCTTGCGGTGCGGTGCCGTCGGTGTAGGTGACGCTGGTCGAGTCACCGCTATTGCCGGCGGCGTCGGTCGCACTGGCGCTGACATCACCGCTGGTCTGCGGCACATTCGTGGTGACGCTGTAGCTGCCATCGATACCGGCGGTTACCGTGTCGGTGCTGCCATCGGGGAAGGTCACGGTAACGGTGCTGCTCGCTTCCGCCGTACCCGTCACGGTCAGGCCGCCATCGGCATTGGCGGTGACGGTGACGCTCGGCGCTTCCGGCGCAGTGGTGTCGGTGAAGCTTTCGCTGACCGACGGGCCGGTGTTGCCGGCCTCATCGGTGGCATTGACGCTGATTTCGCCGGTGGGCTGGTTTTCCGGCGAGGTGATCGACCAGGAGCCGTCTTCACCGACGACTACGTTGCCAGTACTGCCATCCGGGTAGGTCACGGTGACGATGCTGCCCGGTTCGGCGCTGCCGCCGACGGTGATGCTGCCGTCCTCGTTGGTGACGATCGGGTCCAGAACCGGCGCCTCTGGAGCCGTGCTGTCGGTGTAGCTCTGGGTCGTGGCATTGCCGGTGTTGCCGGCGGCGTCGGAGGCGGTGGCGCTGACCTCACCGCTGGTCTGCGGCACGTTCGTGGTGACGCTGTAGCTGCCATCGCCACCCGCCGTGGCAGTGCCGGTGGAGCCATCCGGGAAGGCCACGGTCACGGTGGTGCCCGGCTCGGCGCTGCCGCTCACGGTCAGGCCGCCATCGGTATTGGCCGCGACATTCACGCTCGGGGCGTCCGGCGCGGTGGTGTCGGTGTAATTCTCGGTCACCGAAGCGCCGGTATTGCCGGCCTCGTCGGTGGCGTTGACGCTGATCTCGCCGCTGGGCTGGTTCTCCGGCGAGGTGAGGCTGAAGCTGCCGTCTTCGCCCGCCACCACGGAACCTGTGCTGCCATCCGGGTAGGTGACGGTGACGGTGCTGCCTGGCTCGGCGCTGCCGCCGATTGTGATGCTGCCGTTTTCGTTGGTGACGACGGGATCGAGTACCGGAGCTTCGGGAGCAGAGCTGTCGGTATAGGCGAAGGTGGTCGAGTCGCCGGTGTTACCGGCTGCGTCGGTCGCGGCGGCGCTGACCTCACCGCTGGTCTGCGGTACGTGGGTGGTGATTTCGTAGCTGCCGTCGCTGCCGGCGGTGGCCGTGGCCGTCGAGCCATCCGGGAAAGTCACGGTAACGGTCGAGCCCGCTTCGGCACTGCCGGTTACGGTCAGGCCACCGTCGATATTGGCGGTGACGTTGACGCTCGGCGCTTCCGGCGCAGTGGTGTCGGCATAGTCCTCGGTCACCGAAGCGCCGGTATTACCCGCCTCGTCGGTGGCGTTGACACTGATTTCGCCGGTGGGCTGATCTTCCGGCGAGGTGATCGACCAGGAGCCGTCTTCACCGACGACTACGTGGTCGGTGCTGCCATCCGGGTAAGTGACGGTCACCGTGCTGCCTGGCTCGGCGCTGCCGCCAACGGTAATGCTTCCGTCTTCGTTGGTAACGACAGGATCAAGTACCGGAGCTTCGGGAGCAGTGCTGTCGGTATAGGCGAAGGTGGTCGAGTCGCCGGTGTTACCGGCTGCGTCGGTCGCGGCGGCGCTGACCTCACCGCTGGTCTGCGGTACGTGGGTGGTGATTGCGTAGCTGCCGTCGCTGCCGGCGGTGGCCATGGCGGTCGAGCCATCCGGGAAGGTCACAGTGACGGTCGAGCCCGCTTCGGCGCTGCCGGTGACAGTCAGGCCGCCATCGGCGTTGGCGATGACGTTGACGCTCGGCGCTTCCGGCGCGGTGGTATCGGTATAGCTCTCGGTCGCCGAGGCGCCGGTATTGCCGGCTTCGTCGGTGGCGTTGACGCTGATTTCGCCAGTGGGCTGGTTCTCGGGCGAGGTGAAGGTGAATCGGCCATCGTCACCCACGACCACGGAGCCGGTGGAGCCATCCGGATAGGTCACGGTGACGGTGCTGCCCGGCTCGGCGCTGCCGCCAACGCTAATGCTGCCATCTTCGTTGGTGATGATCGGCCCCAGCACGGGCGCATCGGGCGCGGTGCTGTCAGCGAAGTTGTCGGTAGCGGCCGGGCCGGTGTTGCCGTCCAGGTCGGTCGCAGCCGCGCTGACCTCACCGTTGGGCTGCGGACTGACGGAGGTCACCGCGAAGGCGCCGTTCGCATCGGCGACCGTGGTACCGGTAGAGCCGTCCGGGAAGGTCACGGTGACGGTGCAGCCGGGCTCGGCGTTGCCGCAGACGGTGACGGAACCATCTTCCAGGGCAATCAGCGGATCGAGCAGCGGCGCATCCGGCGGGGTGCTATCGACATATGCCAGGTTGCCGGGCTCGCCGGTGTTGCCGTAGACGTCGGTAGCGGTGGCGCTGACTTCGCCACTGGCCTGGGGCACATGGGTAGTGATGCTGTACTGGCCGTTGTCGTCAGCCATGACATTACCCACCGAGCCGTCCGGGAAGGTGACGGTGACGATGCTGCCGGCTTCGGCACTGCCACTGATGGTGAGGCCGCCATCGGTGTTCTCGGTGACACTGATGCTCGGCGCGGCCGGCGGTGTGGTATCGACATAGGGCAACTGGGTACCGGGGCTGGTGTTTCCGGCGTCGTCGGTGGCACTGGCGGTCAGTTCGCCCGAGGGCTGGTCGGGCGGAGAGGTCAGGCTGTAGCCGCCATCTTCGCCGACGACGACACTGCCGGTGCTGCCATCCGGGTAAGTCACGGTCACGGTGCTACCCGGCTCGGCGTTACCGCTGACAGTCACGCTGCCATCGGCGTTGGTAGCGACCTCGATGCTGGGTGCGCTCGGCGCAGTGGTGTCGGTGTAGTCGACATGGGCGTCGCTGCTGTTGCCCTTGCCATCTTCGACGTGAATGTCCACGCCGCCGCTGGTCTGCGGCGAAGAGGTGGAAGCCTGGTAGCGACCGTTGGCATCGGCCACCACGGTCGTGCTGGAACCGTCTGGGAAGGTCACGGTAACGCTGGCGCCAGGGCTGGTGGTGCCACTGACGACAAGGCCGCCCGCCTCGCCTGCCTGCAGTTCGGCAGTAGGAGCCTTGAGCCCGCTGCTGCCGTGATGACCGCCGCCGCCACTATTGGACGCCGCAACACCGCCTGCGACAAGGGCCAGGCCGCCCAGCACCCAGGGCAGCGCCCCCTGATCGCCACCTTCTGCTACCAACAGAGATTCCACCGAGTCGACTTCGTTGTAACTGGCGAAGACCGAGCCTTCGTCGTTCACCTCGGCAACCCAGTAATGTCCGTCACCGCTGTCGAGTACCAGATCGCTGTTCGGCTCGCCGGCTGCCCCGAAGAACCCGTGGATGACGATGGTCTCGCCGTCCAGGGTCTTGATCACCAAGGCATTGCCTTCGCGGGTGATGCTGAGGACCTGCTCCTTGCTCAAGGCCAGCTTCACGACTGAGGGCGCGCGGAGGGTCAGGTCAGCCTGGTTGATCTGGGTGGCCGCGTGGGTCGCCTTATCGATTACAACGATTGTTTTAGCCATGGTGGGCCTCGGAACTCGGCAGTCAGGGGAACGCTGCGGCAGGGCCTTCGCCATTCCCGGTCACAAGGGCGGCCGCAAGCCGACAGGCTTGCGGACCTTCTTCAACCACGGGGTTCGTTGACTCATCTCTGCGACCGGCAAGCGCTGGCCAGCTGATCGGGGGAGGCGTGGGTGCTATTGGCGTTGAGTCGAGGGGCCGATGGGACTTTCCGTAGTCCGCGCTAATGAGCGCGCGTCACGAAGGCTCCCGTGGATACTCCCGGCAGTATCCTTAGCGTCATTTCCTACAGACATCAGATGATTCCTAATCCCCCATCCGCTCGGCGCTTACGTCGAAATGATGCTCCACCGCGTCTGGCTCGCTTGTTTCGCACAACAGGCAGGGATGGGTGCATACGCAACGAGATTGGCGGGAGCCATTTCAGGACGGGAACCAGGCACGAACCTTCACCACGCCAGCTATCGCCTGAGTAGCGGTGGCCAGGCCGGAAAAAGAAAACCCCGCAGCGAGGCGGGGTTTTTGCAGAGCGACAAGTCAGTCCTTGCGCTGCGGCGACAGCAGTTCGATCTTGTAGCCATCCGGGTCCTCGACGAAGGCAAGGATGCTGGTGCCGTGCTTCATCGGGCCCGGCTCGCGGGTGATCTTGCCGCCACGGGAGCGGATGTCCTCGCAGGCCTTGTAGACGTCGGCCACTTCCAGGGCAATGTGGCCGTAACCGGTGCCCAGCTCGTACTGGTCCACGCCCCAGTTGTAGGTCAGCTCGATGACGCTGTTGTCGTCCTCGTTGCCGTAGCCCACGAATGCCAGGGTGAACTGGCCGTCCGGATAATCCTTGCGACGCAGCAGGGTCATGCCCAGGACTTCGGTGTAGAAGGCGATGGATTTGTCCATGTCGCCGACGCGCAGCATGGTGTGCAGCAGTCTCATCGATTCTTTCCTCATCAGGTGCCCGGTCAGCGGGCTTATAAACACAAACCCCGGCTCGTGGCCGGGGTTTGCTTGTCACGGGAGACGCAAGCTTATCAGAACAGCTTGCGGCCCTTGTTCGCGGCGATACGCATGCGCAGCGCGTTGAGCTTGATGAAACCAGCGGCATCGGCCTGGTTGTAGGCGCCGCCGTCTTCCTCGAAGGTCGCGATGTTGGCATCGAACAGCGAGTCGTCGGACTTGCGGCCGACCACGATGACGTTGCCCTTGTACAGTTTCAGGCGCACGACGCCATTCACGTGCTCCTGGGAGGCATCGATCATCTGCTGGAGCATCTCGCGCTCCGGGCTCCACCAGTAGCCGGTGTAGATCAGCTTGGCGTAGCGCGGCATCAGCTCGTCCTTCAGGTGAGCGACTTCGCGGTCCAGGGTGATCGACTCGATGGCGCGGTGAGCCTTGAGCATGATGGTGCCGCCGGGGGTCTCGTAGCAGCCGCGGGACTTCATGCCGACGTAACGGTTCTCGACGATGTCCAGACGGCCGATACCATTGGCGCCGCCGATGCGGTTCAGCTCGGTCAGCACCTCGGCGGGGGTCATGTCCTTACCGTCGATGGCGACGATGTCGCCCTTGCGGTAGGTCAGCTCGATGTAAGTCGCTACGTCAGGGGCCTTCTCCGGGGAGACGGTCCACTTCCACATGTCCTCTTCGTGCTCGGTCCAGGTGTCTTCCAGCACGCCACCTTCATAGGAGATGTGCAGCAGGTTGGCATCCATGGAGTAGGGCGATTTCTTCTTGCCGTGGCGCTCGATCGGGATGTTGTGGGCTTCGGCGTAATCCATCAGCTTCTCGCGGGACAGCAGGTCCCACTCGCGCCAGGGAGCAATCACCTTCACGCCCGGCTTGAGTGCGTAGGCGCCCAGCTCGAAACGCACCTGGTCATTGCCCTTGCCGGTAGCACCGTGGGAAATGGCGTCAGCGCCGGTGGCGTTGGCGATCTCGATCAGGCGCTTGGCGATCAGCGGACGGGCGATGGAAGTACCCAGCAGGTACTCGCCTTCGTAGACGGTGTTGGCACGGAACATTGGATAGACGAAGTCGCGGACGAACTCTTCTCGCAGGTCCTCGATGAAGACCTCTTTCACGCCCATCTGCTTGGCCTTGGCGCGGGCCGGCTCGACCTCCTCGCCCTGACCCAGGTCGGCGGTGAAGGTCACCACTTCACAGTTATAGGTATCCTGCAGCCACTTCAGAATTACGGAGGTGTCCAGGCCACCGGAATACGCCAGGACTACCTTCTTCACGTCCGCCATGCCACTCAACTCCACGGGGGTTGTCACGAAAGGGGTCGATTCTACTGTCCGCTCGGAATAATTTACAGAGGGGCGACAGCTTTTGACGACAAAGCGACAAATACTATCGTCGGTGCGACCCGACGCCGCGGCTTAGCCCTTGGGCGCCGAGGGCGGCGTGGCAGGCGGCTGGGCAGCATTGACAGCAGGCGCGACCGGGGCGCCCTGCGCAGGTGCGCCAGCGGCAGCAGCCGGCGCGGTGGGAGCCCCTGCGGCGGGGGCTGGCGGGGCTTCGGCGGGCGCCTGCTCGACCACTGCCTCGCGGGACAGGTTCACCGTCACCCGGCGGTTCTTTGCGCGATTGGCAGCGGAATTGTTCTTCACCAGCGGGTAGCGCTCGCCATAGAAGCGCACGGTAATCTGCGATTCCGGCACCCCATTCGCCTTGAGGTACTCCATGACGGCAATGGCACGACGACGCGAGGCCTCGCGGTTGGCCAGGCGGTTGCCGCTGTTGTCGGAGTGGCCATCGAGCTCGATGCGGTTCACCGTCGGATCAGCCTTCATGTATTGCAGGATGATGTCCAGCTTGGCACGCCCCAGCGGATCGACCTCGGTACCGCCATCCGGGAAACCGACCTGGCTCTGACGCACCTGATCGAAGTTG
Source organism: Pseudomonas sp. BB438 (assembly GCF_057180225.1). Classification (NCBI taxonomy): domain Bacteria; kingdom Pseudomonadati; phylum Pseudomonadota; class Gammaproteobacteria; order Pseudomonadales; family Pseudomonadaceae; genus Pseudomonas; species Pseudomonas sp. BB438. The sequence goes on along the minus strand of NZ_CM170001.1, from coordinate 1,644,633 downwards.
ACCGGGAGCATCTTCGTCGAACAGTCCTGGAACTTCGTATAGCCATCGGCGAAACGCGTCGGCAGCAAGCGCACCAGCAGATTCTCGCCGGTACGGGTGCGATGGCGCACTTCCGGCGTACGGCCTTCCAGCAGCCCGCCAAGCAAGCGCCCGGCCTGTTGCTGGGTGCTGTTGAACGGCACCTCGCCGGAACCCACGGCCACCGAGCCCAGGTTCAGGTCGCCCTGCCCCGGTCGCCACGGTGGCGCGGCCGCCAGCAGGGTTGCCGATCCGGTGCCCAGCCAGCCCTGCTGGGACTTGAGGCGGAAAGTGGGCTGCTCGCCAGCACGCCAGACGAACTCACCCAGGCCGAAACCGGCCACGTTCTGCGACAGCCGGCACTCGAACTGATCGCCTGCCACCGTCCATTGCGCGCTTTCCAGGCGCGTCTGGAAGGTCAGCCCCCAGGCCGGGAGGCTGGCGCAGAGAGCGAGCAGGAGAAGAGAAGGCTGGCGCACGATGGCTTCCATACAGATAAAGAGGCGTCCCAGATTCTATCGGTCAGCCTCGGCGAAACTTGATAGCGAGTGCCGGCGGCGGCCTTTTCCGGTAGCATTTCCCCCTCTTCCCGCTGCAACCGCACCCCTGGAATCCGCATGTCCGACCGCCTGACACTCCTGCGCCCCGACGACTGGCACATCCACCTGCGCGACGGCGCCGCACTCGCGCAAACCGTCGGCGACGCCGCCCGCACCTTCGGCCGCGCCATCATCATGCCGAACCTGGTCCCGCCGGTACGCAACGCCGCCGAAGCCGACGCCTACCGCCAGCGCATCCTGGCGGCCCGTCCGGCCGGCAGCCGCTTCGAGCCGCTGATGGTGCTGTACCTCACCGACCGCACCAGCGTCGAGGAAGTCCGCACCGCCAAGGCCTCCGGTTTCGTGCACGCCGCCAAGCTGTACCCGGCTGGCGCCACCACCAACTCCGACTCCGGCGTCACCAGCGTCGACAACATCTTCCACGTGCTCGAAGCCATGGCCGAGGTCGGCCTGCCGCTGCTGGTGCATGGCGAGGTCACCCGCGCCGAGGTCGACGTGTTCGACCGCGAGAAGCGCTTCATCGACGAGCACCTGACCCGGGTGGTCGAGCGTTTCCCGACGCTCAAGGTGGTCTTCGAGCACATCACCACTGGCGATGCCGCCGCCTTCGTCAAGGCCGCCCCGGCCAATGTCGGCGCGACCATCACCGCGCACCACCTGCTGTATAACCGCAACCACATGCTGGTTGGCGGCATTCGCCCGCACTTCTATTGCCTGCCGATCCTCAAGCGCAACACCCACCAGGAAGCCCTGCTGGATGCGGCCACCAGCGGCAGTCCGAAGTTCTTCCTCGGCACCGACTCGGCGCCCCACGCGCGCCACGCCAAGGAAGCCGCCTGCGGTTGCGCCGGCTGCTACACCGCCTACGCCGCCATCGAGCTGTACGCCGAAGCCTTCGAACAGCGCAACGCGCTGGACAAGCTGGAGGCCTTTGCCAGCTTCCACGGCCCGGACTTCTATGGCCTGCCACGCAACAGCGACCGCATCACCCTGGTTCGTGAGGAGTGGGAAGCCCCGGCGGCCCTGCCGTTCGGTGACTTCGACGTCGTCCCCCTGCGTGCTGGCGAGAAACTGCGCTGGCGCCTGCTGGAGGCCGTGGCATGAGTGACGAGAACGAAATCTTCGAAGAGGAGCTCGACGGCTCCTTCCCGCCCGGCCCGCGCCACCCGATGGCGCGCCGCTTCCGCGGCTACCTGCCGGTCGTGGTGGACGTCGAGACCGGCGGCTTCAATGCCGGCACCGACGCCCTGCTGGAGATCGCCGCCGTTACCATCGGCATGGACGAGAGCGGCTACCTGTTCCCCGAGCACACCTACTTCTTCCGTGTGGAGCCCTTCGAAGGCGCCAACATCGAGCAGGCGGCGCTGGAGTTCACCGGCATCAAGCTGGACCACCCGCTGCGCATGGCCGTGCCGGAAGAGCAGGCGCTGACCGAAATCTTCCGTGGCGTGCGCAAGTCGCTGAAGTCCAACGGCTGCAAACGGGCGATCCTGGTCGGCCACAACAGCAGCTTCGACCTGGGCTTTCTCAATGCCGCCGTCAACCGCAGCGGCGTGAAGCGCAACCCGTTCCACCCGTTCTCCAGCTTCGACACCGCCACCCTCGCCGGTCTCGCCTACGGCCAGACCGTCCTGGCCAAGGCCTGCCAGACCGCCGGCATCGAGTTCGACAACCGCGAGGCGCACTCGGCGCGTTACGACACCGAGAAGACTGCCGAACTGTTCTGCGGCATCGTCAACCGCTGGAAGGAATTCGGCGGCTGGATGGAAGACGATCACTGATCGCACCTTTCTGAATGAAAAAGCCCCGCAATCGCGGGGCTTTTTCATGTTTCAGCAGCCTTACAGCTTGCCGGCATTCTCGGCCAGGTAGGCAGCAACGCCCTCAGGCGAGGCGGTCATGCCCTTGTCGCCCTTCTTCCAGTTGGCCGGGCAGACTTCGCCGTGCTCCTCGGTGAACTGCAGGGCGTCGACCAGTCGCAGCAGCTCGTCCATGTTGCGGCCCAGCGGCAGGTCGTTGACGATCTGCGAACGCACCACACCGCTCTGGTCGATCAGGAAGGCGCCACGGAACGCCACGCCCCCTTCGGACTCGACGTCATAGGCCTTCGCGATCTCGTGGGTGATGTCGGCAGCCAGGGTGTACTTGACCGGACCGATGCCGCCCTTGTCCACCGGAGTGTTGCGCCAGGCGTTGTGGGTGAAGTGGGAGTCAATGGAGACACCGATCACTTCGACGTTGCGCGCCTGGAAGTCCGGAATGCGGTGATCCAGGGCGATCAACTCGGAGGGGCAGACGAAGGTGAAGTCCAGCGGGTAGAAGAACACCAGGCCGTACTTGCCCTTGATGGCTTCGGACAGCACGAAGCTGTCGACGATCTCGCCGGTGCCCAGCACGGCGGCCACGTTGAAATCGGGAGCTTTCTTACCTACGAGTACGCTCATTCCTTGTCTCCTGTCATGGTGAGGCGCTTGAGAGCGAAAAACCGCGACCCGGTCGAAACTGCCGGGCTTGAGGGGCTGCCGCTCCAGTGGGTCCGCCATCATACACCCGGCGCTTCACGCCTTCACCCACGCGACCCCGCCGCCAATCTTCCGGGCCCGACAACCATTTATCGGGATGCCGGGAGAAGACTCCGGCAAATTTTGACAATCATTCTCATTATTATTAGTATCGCTTCCAACAACCCCACAGCGACTGTAGTGCAACCATGTACGTCTGCCTCTGCAACGGTGTTACCGATACCCAGATCCGCGACGCGATCTACGACGGCGCCTGCAACTATCGCCAAGTGCGTGAATGCACCGGCGTCGGTACCCAGTGTGGCAAATGCGCCTGCCTCGCCAAGCAGGTGGTTCGCGAAACCCTCGGCGAGCTGCAGAGCGTCCAGGCAATGAACTACAACCTGGCCTACGCGGCGGGTTGAAAAAAAAGACCGCTGATCAATTCAGCTGAAATTCCAAAGAAACCGGGCCCTGGCCCGGTTTTTTTATGCCCGCAATTCAGTGGTTTAGCGCCAAATTGCGGAATGAAAACATTCGCATTCATATTCCTTTTTATAACAAATTCAAGGACTTATGTTTGACAGATGGTTATAAGGACGCGAGAATTTCAATCTCTCCCACTCCACACGGCAGGACCCCGGCATGAAAGGCGACAAGAAAGTCATCCAGCATCTGAACAAGATCCTCGGCAACGAGCTGATCGCCATCAACCAGTACTTCCTGCACTCGCGCATGTGGAACGACTGGGGCCTGAAGCGCCTCGGCGCGCACGAGTATCACGAGTCCATCGATGAGATGAAGCACGCCGACAAGCTCATCGAACGCATCCTGTTCCTCGAAGGCCTGCCCAACCTGCAGGATCTGGGCAAGCTGCTGATCGGCGAGAACACTCAGGAAATGCTGCAGTGCGACCTGAACCTGGAACTCAAGGCCTGCAAGGACCTGCGCGACGCCATCGTGCATTGCGAGAGCGTGCATGACTACGTCAGCCGCGACCTGCTCAAGGACATCCTCGAGTCCGAGGAAGAGCACATCGACTATCTGGAAACCCAGTTGGGCCTGATCCAGAAGGTCGGCTTGGAGAACTACCTGCAGTCGCACATGCACGAAGACGACTGATCAGGAAAAAGGCACCGGCGCTGTTGTGGACGCCGGTGCCCTCCCCTCCTAGGCGTTCGCCTTCGGCGGACGGCGTACCAGTGACGCCTTGAGCACCAGCCCGGCGCACAGCACCACCACCACCAGCAGCGACAGACGCAAGCCCACGTGCTCGGCGAGGAAGCCGATCAGCGGCGGCCCCAGCAGCAAGCCCCCATAGCCGAACGACGCCACCGCCGCCACGCCGCGCGAAGGCTCGACGCCCGGCCGGTTGCCCGCCGCGCCGATCAGGATCGGCACCACCACCGACAGTCCCGCGCCCACCAGGGCGAAGCCGGCAATCGCACCGGCAACCCACGGGCTGAACAGCGCCAGCAGCATGCCCGCAATCGCCAGCAGCGCCAGGTTGCGCACCAGCGCCTCGTCGGCGAAGCGCACCCGCAGTCGGTCACCGAACAGACGGCCCAGCACCATGGTCGCGGAGAATGCTGCAAAGCCGAGTGCCGCCAGACGTTCGGACGCGCCCAATACCTGGTGCAGCAGCAAGGCACCCCAGTCGGCGACCGCCCCTTCGGATACGAACGCGCAGAGCGTCAGCAGCCCAAGACCGATCAGCGCCGGTGGCGGCAGGCGCCAGCCACGTTGGGCTGGCGCCTCCTCCTCCATGGGTTCCGGACGCCCCTCGAACAGATGGCGGGCGAACAACGGCAGGATCGCCACGGCGACCAGTGCCAGCAGGCTGAAGTGCCAGACCGGCGCCAGGTCGGCAAAGGCTGCCGCACCGATGGCACCGACCAGACCACCCAGGCTGTACATGCCGTGGAGGCTGGAGATGCATGGGCGACCAAGGCGCCGCTCGACTTCCACCGCCTGCGTGTTCATCGCCACGTCCATGGTCGCGAAGGTCAGGCCGACGGCGAGGAAGCCCGTCGCCAGGACCCAGACGTCCTGCGCCAGCCCCAGCAACGGAAAGGTCGCCATCAGCGCCAGCCCCGAAACCACGGTGATTGCCCGACTGCCGTAACGCCGCACCAGCGCACCGGCGAAGGCGAACGCCAGCAGCGCGCCGAAGCCCGCGCCCAGCAGCGCCTGGCCCAGTTGCTGCTCGTCCACCCCAGTCATGCTCTTGAGGGCGGGCACCCGCCCCATCACGCTGCCATGAACCATCCCGCCCATGGCAAAACAGTATCCGCACGCCCAGCGCGCGGCGTTGGCCCGCGTCTGTTCAGTCATGTTTATTTCTTCCCAAAAACAAAGCCCCGCCGAAGCGGGGCTTTGTGCGAAGCACGAAAGACTCAGGCGTCGGCCTTGCCAACGGCAGCCTTGATCAACGGCTGCAGCTCACCCTTCTCGAACATTTCGGCCAGGATGTCGCTACCGCCGACCAGCTCGCCGCCGACCCACAGCTGCGGGAAGGTCGGCCAGTTGGCGTACTTGGGCAGATTGGCGCGGATTTCCGGGTTCTGCAGGATGTCGACATAGGCGAATTTTTCGCCACAAGCCATCAGGACCTGGGCGGCGCGGGACGAGAAGCCGCACTGGGGAGCGTTCGGCGAACCCTTCATGTACAGCAGTACAGGGTTGTTGGCGATCTGCTCTTTGATGGTATCGATGATATCCATGAACTTCCTCGGCTGAACTATCAGATACTGATCCGGCAGCTGCCTCCTCGGATAGCGCTGGCCGGCACGGTATCGCGCATTGTACTGCAAAGCCGAGCGCTACGCTCGGCTTTGCAGGTGCCGCGCGACAGCCTGTCAGGCCGCCTCGACTTCCACTGGCACGCCGTTGAGCGCGGTATTGCCGGAAAGCGCATCCAGATGACGCTCATCGGTCAGATCGTTGGCGCTGGCGCCGCCCTGCTCCCGCGCAATCGACAGTTGCACGCCCGGTCGTCCGTGGCCCCAACCGTGGGGCAGGCTGACCACCCCGGCCATGACGTCGTCGCTGGCAGCCACCTCGATCTCGATGCTGCCGACCCGCGAGCGCACCCGTACCTTCTGCCCGTCCACCAGGCCGCGCGAGGCCAGGTCCTGCGGGTGCATCAGCAACTGATGGCGCGGTTTGCCCTTCACCAGGCGGTGATAGTTGTGCATCCAGGAGTTGTTGCTGCGTACGTGGCGCCGACCGATCAGTAGCAGTTGATCAACAGCCGGCGACTGGGTGTCTGCGAAGCGGCGCAGATCATTGAGGAAGATGCCAGGCGCCGCCTCGATGCAACGACTGGCCGTTTTCAGGCGCGGCGCCAGGTTCGGTTGCAGCGGCCCCAGATCCAGCCCGTGCGGATGTTCGCGCAGCCGTGCCAGGTTCAGCTTGTGCTCGCTGGCATCGCCATAGGGGCCGAAACGCAGGCCCATCTCGATCATCTGCTCCGGCGCCATCGTCGGCTTGAGCTCGGCACCCAGACGCGTGGCGTAGGCCTTGGCCAGACCGACGAAGATTTCCCAGTCGTGCAGCGCACCGTCGGGCTTGCGCAGGATCGCCTCGTTGAAGCGCGTGACATTGCGCACTGCGAAGACGTTGAAGGTGGTGTCGTAGTGATCATGCTCCAGCGGCGCGGTGGGCGGCAGGATCAGGTCGGCGTAGCGAGTCGTCTCGTTGATGTACAGGTCGACGCTGAGCATGAACTCCAGGCCGTCCAGCGCCTGTTCCAGGCGACGGCCATTGGGAGTGGACAGCACCGGGTTGCCGGCCACCGTCACCAGCGCACGCACCTGCCCTTCCCCTTCGGTGAGCATCTCCTCGGCCAGCGCCGCCACCGGTAGTTCGCCGCCGTATTCCGGCAGGCCGGACACGCGGCTCTGCCAGCGATTGAAGGCGCCGCCGGCAGTGGTCGCCACCAGGTCGACCGCTGGCGTGGTGCACAGCGCGCCGCCGACACGGTCGAGGTTGCCGGTGACCAGGTTGATCAGTTGCACCAGCCATTGGCACAGGCTGCCGAAAACCTGGGTGGAAACGCCCATGCGCCCGTAGCAGACGGCCATGTCTGCGGCGGCGAATGCTCGCGCCAACTGGCGGATGTCGTCGACCGGCACGCCGCAGCGCCTGGCCATGGCGTCGACCTTGAACGGCGCCAGCGCTTCGCGCACCGTTTCCAGGCCATTCACCGGCAGGGAAGTCTCGCGGGTCAGCCCTTCGCTGAACAGTGTGTCGAGGATGCCCAGCAGCAACGCCGCGTCCTCGCCAGGGCGGACGAACAGGTGCTGGTCGGCGATCGCCGCCGTCTCGGTACGGCGCGGGTCGACCACCACCAGCTTGCCGCCGCGGGCCTTGATGGCTTTCAGACGTTTTTCCACATCCGGCACGGTCATGATGCTGCCGTTGGAGGCCAGCGGGTTGCCGCCCAGGATCAGCATGAAGTCGGTGTGGTCGATGTCGGGGATCGGGATCAGCAGGCCGTGGCCGAACATCTGCTGGCTGACCAGGTGGTGAGGCAGCTGGTCCACCGAGGTCGCCGAATAGCGGTTGCGGGTCTTCAGCTGGCCAAGGAAGTAATTGCTGTGGGTCATCAACCCGTAGTTGTGCACGCTGGGGTTGCCCTGATACACCGCCACCGCGTTGCTGCCATGACGCTCGCGGATCTCCGCCAGCCGCGTGGCGACCAGTTCGAAGGCTTCGTCCCAGCTGATCGGCTGCCACTCGTTGCCAACGCGGCGCACCGGCTGGCGCAACCGATCCGGATCGTTCTGGATGTCCTGCAGGGCCACTGCCTTGGGGCAGATGTGGCCGCGGCTGAAGCTGTCCTGGGCATCGCCCTTGATCGAGAGGATGCGCTCGTCCTCGGTCTCGATGGTCAGGCCACAGATGGCCTCGCACAGGTGGCACGCACGGTGGTGGAGGGTCTTGCTCATGGCTCGCCTCGTTATTGTTGTCGCCGGCACCTCATGGGACCGGTCGCGGGGTCGAAAGCACTATGAATCCGGGCCGCGAGGAGCACCACCAGCTTCCGTCGGGTGAATCGTGCGGCATCAGGAACGACCATGGAGAAGCCCCGCTCGACGGGCCCTCCGGGCGAAACTTGCGTAGATCCGTCATTTCCTTATAGGATCGCGCCTTCCCCCATTTTCCGCTCCATGCGGTCCCGCCGCAGGTTCAGCCCGTTTTTTCTCACGAAAGCCGGTCGGTACCTCGGCCTGATTCTGAGAATAAGTAGTAGGTACGAACCATGAGCGCACGTCACTTCCTCTCGATGCTGGATTACACGACCGAAGAACTGCTCGGTCTGATCCGCCGCGCCACCGAGCTGAAGGACCTGCGAAACCGAGGCGTGCTCTACGAACCCCTGAAGAACCGAGTGCTGGGCATGATCTTCGAGAAGGCCTCGACCCGCACACGGATCTCCTTCGAGGCCGGCATGATCCAGCTCGGCGGCCAGGCCATCTTTCTCTCCCCGCGCGACACCCAGCTGGGTCGCGGCGAGCCGATCGCCGATGCTGCACGGGTGATGTCGCGGATGGTCGATGCCGTGATGATTCGCACCTTCGCCCACAGCAACCTGATCGAATTCGCCGAGAACTCCCGCGTGCCGGTGATCAACGGCCTGTCGGACGACCTGCACCCCTGCCAGTTGCTGGCGGACATGCAGACCTTCCACGAACACCGTGGCAGCATCGCCGGCAAGACCGTGGCCTGGATCGGTGACGGCAACAACATGTGCAACAGCTACATCGAGGCGGCGATCCGCTTCGACTTCCAGCTGAATGTGGCCTGCCCGGAAGGCTATGAGCCGAACGCCGCCCTGCTGGAGCTGGCCGGCGAACGCGTGAAGATCTTCCGCGATCCGCGCGACGCAGTCGCCGGCGCGCACCTGGTGAGCACCGACGTCTGGGCCTCCATGGGCCAGGAAGACGAAGCGGCCGCGCGCCTGCGCCTGTTCCAGCCATATCAGGTAACAGGTGCGCTGCTCGACGGCGCGGCGGCGGAGGTACTATTCATGCACTGCCTGCCGGCCCACCGCGGCGAAGAGATCAGCGAAGACCTGCTGGACGACGCGCGCTCCGTGGCCTGGGACCAGGCGGAAAACCGTCTCCACGCCCAGAAGGCGCTGCTCGAACTGCTGGTCGAGCACGCCCACTACGCCTGAATCCGTTCCGAGTCCGATGACCCAACCGCTGCTGCTCACCCTCGACGATCTTTCCTGTGGCTATGAACAGCAGCGTGTGGTGCAAGGCGTCAGCCTGCACCTGAACGCCGGCGACATTGGCTGCCTGCTCGGCCCCTCGGGCTGTGGCAAGACCACCACCCTGCGCGCCATCGCCGGTTTCGAGCCAGTACAGGGCGGCCGCATCGAACTGGCCGGCGAGGTGATTTCCCGCCCCGGCTTCACCCTGTCGCCGGAGAAGCGCCGGATTGGCATGGTGTTTCAGGACTACGCGCTGTTCCCGCACCTGTCGGTGGCGGACAACATCGCCTTCGGCATCCGCAAGCACCCCGAGCGCGAGCGCATCGTCGGTGAACTGCTGGAACTGGTGAAGCTCGACGGCCTCGGCCAGCGCTTCCCCCACGAACTCTCCGGCGGCCAGCAACAACGCGTGGCCCTCGCCCGCGCGCTGGCGCCGCAGCCGCAACTGCTGTTGCTCGACGAACCCTTCTCCAACCTCGACGTGGAACTGCGCCGCCAGCTCAGCCATGAGGTGCGCGATATCCTCAAGGCGCGCGGCACCAGTGCGATCCTGGTCACCCACGATCAGGAAGAAGCCTTCGCCGTCAGCGACCACGTCGGCGTGTTCCGCCACGGCGTGCTGGAGCAGTGGGACACCCCGTTCAACCTCTACCACGAGCCGCAGACACCCTTCGTCGCCAGCTTCGTCGGCCAGGGCTATTTCATTCGCGGACAGATGTGCGGCAACGATGCGGTGCAGACCGAACTGGGCCTGCTGCGCGGCAACCGTGCCTACCGCCTGCCGGATGGCAGCGCGGTGGATGTGCTGCTGCGCCCGGACGACCTGGTGCCGGCCGCCGATGGTGCACTGAAGGCACGGATTGTCGGCAAGTCGTTCCTCGGCGCGGCGACGCTGTATCGCCTGCAACTGCCCACCGGAACCCAGCTGGAATCACTCTTCCCCAGCCACGCCGACCATCAGCCCGGCGACGAAGTGGCCATCGGCGTCGCCGCCGAGCACCTGGTGCTGTTTCCGGCCCAGGGCAGCGTGGCGCTCTAGGCGAGCGCCTTCTCCAACTCCGGCAGCAATTCGAACAGGTCGCCCTGCAGACCGTAGTCGGCGATCTCGAAGATCGGCGCATCCGGGTCCAGGTTGATCGCGGCAATGACCTTCGCGTCCTTCATACCTGCCACATGCTGCACGGCGCCGGAGATGCCCACCGCCAGGTAAAGCTCCGGCGCGACGATACGTCCGGACTGGCCGATCTGCAGTTCCGCCGGCGCGAAGCCCGCATCAACTGCCGCCAGAGAAGCACCCACGGCGCCATGCAGGCGATCCGCCAGGGGATAGAGCGCCGCGAAGCCTTCCTCGGTCTGCAGGCCACGCCCGCCGGCGACAATTACCTTCGCCGACTCCAGCGCCGGACGTTCGAAATCCGGGCGTTCCTCGCCCAGCCAGGACGCAAGCGCGAGGTCGCCGGCCCCGCTGCGTCTTTCAAGCTCGGCATTGCCGCCTTTCGAGGAAACCGGGTCGAAGGCCGTTGGCCGAATCCCCAGCACTTTCAACGGTCCTTCGCAGCGCACCGTGGCGATGGCGTTACCGGCATAGATCGGACGCTGGATGGTCTCGCCGTCGATCACCGCGATGACATCCGATACCGCATCGACGTCCAGCAGCGCAGCAATACGCGGCAGGCAATCGCGGCCCATCGCGGTGGCGGGCGCGAGAACATGGCTGTAGCGGGACGCCAGTTGCACAACCAGCGCGGAGAGATTTTCCGCCAGCAGATGGTCGTAGACAGGATCGTCAACCAACACGACACGGGCGACACACTCGATGTGGCGCGCCTGCTCGGCCAACAGGGCCAGGCCGCTGCCGGCCAGCAGCAGATGCACCTCGCCGCCCACCTGACGGGCGGCAGTCAGCGCGTTCAGGGTCGCGGGAGCTAGGACGGCGGAGCCGTCGTTGCGTTGATAGTCAGCGATGAGCAGAAGGGTCACGGGCCTGCCTCCCAAGCGGCGAACCGCGCCAGGAGCGCGCGGTTTTCAGTGAAGGCCAGACTACCCCGGAGAGGCGAAATCCCCCCGGCCACAGATCAACCAACCAGCAGATGGCCGCTGGCTACCAGCCGTGCATGCCCGGCGATGCTGACGCGGTCGCCTTCCAGGCGGCACCACAGCTCACCGCCGCGCTCGGAGCACTGAAAGGCGCGCATCTGCAGCTTGTTCAGGCGACCTGACCAGTAAGGGATCAGGCTGCAGTGGGCGGCGCCGGTCACCGGGTCCTCGTTGAGGCCGATGGCCGGGGCGAAGAAGCGCGAGACGAAGTCGTAGTGATCGCTGCGTGCGGTGACGATCACGCCCAGGTAGGGCAAACGCGCCAGGGCGGCGAAGTCCGGCTTGCAGTCGCGCACGGCCTGCTCGGACTCCAGCAGCGCCAGCAGGTGCGAGGCGTTGCTCAGGGCGTCCACCAGCTCCACGCCCAATGCGCTGGCAAGTTCGACGGTGGCGCCGATCGCGCTCGGCGGCTGAGCCGGGAAATTCAGCGCCAGCCGGCCTTCCTCGCGGGTCACGCTCAGCCGGCCAGACAGCGAATTAAGCTCCAGCAGCTCGCCCGGCTCCTCGAACAAATTGAACAGCACATGGGCGCTGGCCAGGGTGGCGTGGCCGCACAGCGGTACCTCGGCGGTCGGGGTGAACCAGCGGATGCGCCAGCCCTCGGGCTCCTTCACCAGGAAGGCGGTCTCCGACAGGTTGTGCTCGGCGGCGATCTTCTGCATCAGCGCGTCGCTCAGCCAGGCGTCGAGGCGATAAACCATGGCAGGGTTGCCGGCGAAGGGACGGTCGGTGAAGGCATCCACCTGATGGAAGTCGAGCAGCATGGCGATCTCCTTGTAAGTAATGACCGAGCATGACAGAAGCCGACGGACGGCGAACCGTACAGTAAGGACCACACAGTCCCGGGGATCGACCGCTCAGGGACGGCCGATGGGCGCAAACGTCGCGGAAGTCAGGCCGGCCAGGGTCTCGGCGCTCAGTTCCACTTCCAGGCCGCGCCGGCCGGCGCTGACGTGAATGGTCGGAAAGCCTTGGGCGGTTTCGTCGATGAAGGTGCGCAGGCGCTTCTTCTGCCCCAGTGGGCTGATGCCGCCCACCAGGTAGCCAGTGGCGCGCTGCGCGGCGTTGGGATCGGCCATGTCGGCCTTCTTCACGCCGGCCGCGTGGGCCAGCGCCTTGAGATCCAGGGTGCCCACCACCGGCACCACCGCCACCAGCAGTTCGCCCTTCTCGCTGGCCGCCAGCAACGTCTTGAATACCCGCGCCGGATCGAGGTTGAGCTTCTCGGCGGCCTCCAGGCCATAGGATGGCGCCTTGGGATCGTGCTCGTAGCTCAACACATGGTGTTCGGCGCGGTTCTTCTTCAGCAGGTCGATGGCGGGGGTCATGATCGGCGGGCGTCTCGCAGGCGGTTTTCCAGCGCATAACAGTAAGCCAAGGTGTGGCGCACTGCACGGTGTTCGCTTCACCGACGCGGATGAATCCCGTATGTTCACCGCCAATCCCCACCCGGACCTGCCGCCGGGGTTGCCGAACGGAATCCGCACAAGGCCGCCGCCATGACGAACCTTACGAACAAGAAGTACGTCGTCGCCCTCGACCAGGGCACGACCAGCTCGCGCGCCATCATCTTCGACCACGATGCCAACGTGGTCAGCACCGCCCAGCGCGAGTTCGCGCAGATCTACCCGCAGCCGGGCTGGGTCGAGCATGACCCGATGGAAATCTGGGCGACCCAGAGCTCGACCCTGGTGGAAGCACTCGCCCAGGCCAACATCAGCGTCGCCGACGTAGCGGCCATCGGCATCACCAACCAGCGCGAAACCACCCTGGTGTGGGACAAGGCCAGCGGCCGGCCGATCCACAACGCCATCGTCTGGCAATGCCGACGCAGCGCGGCGATCTGCGAGCAGCTCAAACGCGACGGCCTGGAGCAGCACATCCGCGACACCACCGGGCTGGTCATCGACCCCTACTTCTCCGGCACCAAGCTCAAGTGGATCCTCGACAACGTCGAAGGCGCCCGCGAACGTGCGCAGCGCGGCGAGCTGCTGTTCGGTACGGTCGACAGCTGGCTGATCTGGAAGCTCACCGAAGGCGAGGTGCATGTCACCGACTACACCAACGCCTCGCGCACCCTGATGTTCGATATCCACACGCGTGACTGGGACGAGCGCCTGCTCGCCGCGCTGGATGTACCGCGCGCGATGCTGCCGCAGGTTCGCCCGTCCTCCGAGGTGTACGGCCACGCCAAGGTCGGCGGCCTCGGCGTACACCGCACGCCGATTGCCGGGATCGCCGGCGACCAGCAGGCGGCGCTGTTCGGCCAGATGTGCGTGGAACCGGGCCAGGCGAAGAATACCTACGGCACCGGCTGCTTCCTGCTGATGAATACCGGTGCCAAGGCGGTGAAGTCCACCCACGGCCTGCTCACCACCATCGCCTGCGGCCCGCGCGGCGACGTGGCCTATGCGCTGGAAGGCGCGGTGTTCAACGGCGGCTCCACCGTGCAGTGGCTGCGCGACGAGCTGAAGGTGATCAACGACGCCCACGATTCCGAGTACTTCGCTACCAAGGTCAAGGACAGCAACGGCGTCTACCTGGTCCCCGCCTTCACCGGCCTCGGCGCGCCCTACTGGGACCCGTACGCCCGCGGCGCGCTGTTCGGCCTGACCCGCGGGGTGAAGGCCGACCACCTGATCCGCGCCACGCTGGAATCCATCGCCTACCAGACCCGCGACGTACTCGACGCCATGCAGCAGGACGCCGGCGAGCCGCTGCGCGCCCTGCGCGTGGACGGCGGCGCGGTGGCCAACAACTTCCTCATGCAATTCCAGGCCGACATCCTCGGCACCCCGGTGGAACGCCCGCAGATGCGCGAGACGACCGCCCTCGGCGCCGCCGTGCTGGCGGGCCTCGCCTGCGGCTTCTGGGGCAGCCTGGCCGAACTGAAGAACAAGGCGGTCATCGAGCGGGTGTTCCAGCCGGCCTGCGACGAGGGCGAACGCACGCGCCTCTATGCGGGATGGCAGAAAGCCGTGGAGCGCACGCGCGGCTGGGCGGCCGAAGACTGATACCGCTCCTGCCGGGACTGCCGCGCATGACAGCAAGGCCCCCGCTGCGGCATCCTTGCCTTCCCGGCCCGTCCGCACGAGCACCGCGCATGAACCTGCCACCCCGACAGCAAAGCATCCTCGACCTGGTCCGCGAGCGCGGCTACCTGAGCATCGAGGAACTCGCCCAGCAGTTCGCCGTGACCCCGCAGACCATTCGCCGCGACATCAACCAGCTCGCCGAACAGAACCTGCTCCGCCGCTACCACGGCGGCGCGGCCTGGGACTCGAGCATCGAGAACACCGCCTACAACACCCGCGCCGACCAGATGCGCGACGAGAAACAGCGCATCGCCGATGCCATCGCCGCGCACATCCCGGACAACGCCTCGCTGTTCATCAACATCGGCACCACCACCGAGGCCATCGCCCGCGCCCTGCTCGGCCACCGGAACCTCAAGGTCATCACCAACAACCTGCATGTCGCCAGCATCCTCGCGGGCAAGGATGACTTCGAAGTGCTGATCGCCGGCGGCACCGTACGCGGCGATGGTGGCGTGGTAGGGCAGGCGGCGGTGGACTTCATCGAGCAGTTCCGCGTCGACTTCGCCGTCGTCGGCATCAGCGGCATCGACGAGGACGGCAGCCTGCTGGACTTCGACTACCAGGAAGTCCGCGTCTCCCGAGCGATCATCGACAATGCCCGGCAGGTGTTCCTCGCCGCCGACTCCAGCAAGTTCGGACGCAACGCCGTGGTCCGCCTGGGGCCGATCTCCCTGGTCAGCCGGGTATTCACCGACTGCCCGCCGCCCGCCGCCGTGGCGCGCCTGATGCAACAGCACAAGGTCCAGCTCGACCTGGTCTGAGCCCGCTCGAACCCTTCATTTCCGAACATTCAGACGAATGTCCGCGCGAATTCGCGCCCAGGGGTGGTCATATTTCGTTCACTGAACTAGGATATTTTCGAAAACGAACATCAAAAGATTCACTTTCAATACCCAAGGCGGCCCCATGAACCCAACCAGCAAGCGCAATGCGCCCCTGGCCGAAGTCTATGACCTGGCCGTCGTCGGTGGCGGCATCAATGGTGCGGGGATCGCGGCGGACGCCGCCGGGCGCGGGCTGTCGGTGTTCCTTTGCGAACAGCATGATCTCGCTGCCCATACCTCCTCCGCCAGCAGCAAGCTGATCCATGGCGGCCTGCGCTACCTCGAGCATTACGAATTCCGCCTGGTCCGCGAAGCCCTGGCCGAGCGTGAAGTGCTGCTGGCCAAGGCCCCGCACATCGTCCACCCGCTGCGTTTCGTGCTGCCGCACCGCCCGCACCTGCGGCCCGCCTGGATGATCCGTGCCGGGCTGTTCCTCTACGACCACCTGGGCAAGCGCGAGAAGCTGCCGGCCTCGCGCGGCGTGCGCTTCACCCCGGATAGCCCGCTGAAGGCCGAGATCACCCGCGGCTTCGAATACTCCGACTGCTCGGTGGACGACGCCCGCCTGGTGGTGCTCAACGCCATGGCCGCCCGCGAGAACGGCGCCCATGTGCATCCGCGCACCCGCTGCGTCAGTGCCCGGCGCAGCAAGGGCCTGTGGCACCTGCACCTGGAGCGCCGAGACGGCAGCCTGTACTCGGTGCGCGCACGCGCGCTGGTCAATGCCGCCGGTCCCTGGGTCGACCGTTTCCTGCGCGACGAACTGCGCCAGAAGCCGCCCTACGGCATCCGCCTGATCCAGGGCAGCCACCTGATCGTGCCGCGCCTGTACGAAGGCGAGCACGCCTACATCCTGCAGAACGAGGACCGGCGCATCGTCTTCGCCATTCCCTACCTGCGCCAGTTCACCCTGATCGGCACCACCGACCGCGAGTATCACGGCGACCCCACATCGATCAGCATCAGCGAAGAAGAGACAGACTACCTGCTCGACGTGGCCAACGCCCACTTCAAGCGCCAGCTGGGCCGCCAGGACATCCTGCGCAGCTTCTCCGGCGTGCGCCCGCTGTGCGACGACGAGTCCGACGATCCGTCGGCCGTCACCCGTGACTACACCCTGGCGCTGGACAACACGCCTGGCGAAGCGCCGCTGCTGTCGGTCTTCGGCGGCAAGCTGACTACGTACCGCAAGCTCGCCGAGGCCGCATTGGAGCAGCTGGCGCCGCACTTCGCTGGCGTGATGAAAGCGAGCTGGACCGCCAGTGCCCCGCTGCCCGGCGGCGAAGCCATGACCACCGTGGAAGACCTGGCCATCCAGCTCATGGAGCGTCTGCGCCAGCTCGACCCGGCCCTCGCCCGCCGTTGGGCCAGCACCTACGGCAGCCGCATCTGGAAGCTGCTCGACGGCGCGCACAACCTCAGCGAACTGGGCGAACACCTTGGCGCGGGGCTCTATGCACGGGAGGTGGACTACCTGGTCCACGAGGAATGGGCGCGCGACGCCGACGACATCCTCTGGCGCCGCACCAAGCTCGGCCTGTTCCTCAACGCCCGGCAGCGGGAGCGCCTGGAGCAGCTTCTGCGCAGCGAAAGCCCGCTGGAACCGAGTACGCAGGTCGCCTGAACGTCGAATTGGAGTGGGCAGCCAGTCTCGCGGATAATCCACCGACACTCCCCCCGACGCCGACGCCCCGGTGGCGTCGCTGCATAGAGAACGACGTGGACCTGATCCTCAAGGCAATCATCGGCGCCGGCGTGGTACTGATCCTCGCTGCGCTGTCGAAGACGCGCAATTACTACATCGCCGGCCTGGTGCCGCTGTTCCCCACCTTCGCCCTGATCGCCCACTACATCGTCGGCAAGAGCCGTTCGCTGGACGACCTGAAGACCACCATCCTGTTCGGCATGTGGTCGATCATCCCCTACTTCGTCTACCTCGCCGCGCTCTACCTGATGGTGGATCGGATGCGCCTGGAGCTGTCGCTGGCGATGGCCGCGCTGGCCTGGCTGGTGGCCGCGTCGCTATTGGTATTCATCTGGGTGCGACTGCACTGACGCCCGGCAGCTGACGCCTCGGCTCAGAGCTGGGCGACGTGCCCGCCGCTCTGGTGCTCGCGCAGATAGGGCAGCACCGCGCCCAGCAAGGGCTCCTTGAAGTCTTCCTGAAAACGATGCGCCATGCCGGGAATCAGCTTGAGCACCGAACCACGGATGTGCGCCGCCACATGCACACCGTGCATCACCGGCAACAGCGGATCGGCGGTGCCGTGGACCACCAGGGTCGGCACGTTCAGGCGGTTGAGCAGCTCCACGCGGCTCGGCTCGGCGAGGATCGCCAGCATCTGCCGCTGCACGCCTTCGGGGTTGAAGGCGCGGTCGTAGGAGCGCGCCGCCTGCTGCAGCAGTTGCTGGCGGTCGTCGCGCACTTCCGGGCTGCCCAGGGCAGCCAGCAGGTCTGCCTGCTGCTCGATGGCCTGTTCGCGGCTGGCCGCTTCACGCCGGGCGAGCAGGCGCAGCAGTGATTCGCTGGGCGCCGGCAGGCCTTCGGCACCCGAGCTGGTCATCACCAGGGTCAGGCTGATCACACGATCCGGCGCGAGATCAGCCACGTGCTGGGCGATCATCCCGCCCATGCTCGCGCCCAGTACGTGGGCGCGTTCGACATGCAGGGCATCCAGCAGGTGCAGCGCGTCGCCGGCCATGTCGGTCAGGCTGTAGGGCGCGCTCACGGGCAGGCCCAGGCGATAGCGAATCACTTCGTAGGTCAGATTGCCGCTGGGCGTCGGAATCCGCCAGGACGACAGGCCGACATCGCGATTGTCGTAGCGGATCACTCGGAAGCCCTGCTGGCAGAGCGCCTCGACCACTTCGTCCGGCCAATGGATCAGTTGGCCGCCCAGGCCCATGACCAGCAGCAGCGTCGGATCCTGTGGGCGGCCGATGCTCTGGTAGGCCAGGCGCACATCGCCCAGGTCGACCATTTCGGTCGGCACCCGCGCGTCGCAACGATCAGCGGCAACGGCCCGATCGGCAACAGAGAGAGAGGACAGGCCGCAGAAAAGTACGGCTGCCAGCAGAAAAGCACGCATGAATGAAAATCCGGAACGCAAAACCCCAGTTGAGCGCGATTCTGATGAATTTCCGTCGCTCGCTCTGCCACAGGTCCGTGACAGTTTGATGAAAGGCGCTGAGCGGTCACCGACGGCCCGTCCCCTGATCCGGATCAAAGGAGGTGGCCCCCCGCACTGGCGAAGATAGGTAACCCCCGCTCGGACGTTTCGCCATGGCCTACCCCATCCTGCTGGTGCTGCACCTGTTCGCCGCGATCCTGTTCGTCGGTACGGTGTTCTTCGAAGTGCTGATCCTGGAAAGCGTCCACCGCCACGTGCCGGCGCGAGCGATGAGAGTGGTCGAAGGCGCGCTGGGGCGCCGGCTGCGCCGGGTGATGCCGTGGGTGATCCTGACCTTGTTCGGCAGCGGCCTGGGCATGCTGCACCTGCGCTACGCACCGCTGCTGGCCGATCCGCTGGCATCGCCCTTCGCCACCCTGCTCAGCCTGAAGCTGCTGCTGGCCGCCAGCGTATTAGGTCATTTCATCTTCGCCCTGTACTCCTTCCGCATGGGACGCATGAGCGGCCAGCGCTCACGGCGCATTCACTACAGCGTATTCGCCCATGTGGTGCTGATCGTCCTGCTGGCCAAGGGCATGTTCTATCTCAACTGGTGACGGCGTGCTGGTGAAGCGCCAGCAGGCGGCTTATCATGAGGCCAGCTCATTTGATCGACCGTTTCATCAAGATTTCCTCATACTGAGGCGAGGCTGCGCCATGCTTGAACTCCGTCACCTGAAAACCCTGCATGCCCTGCGCGAAGCCGACAGCCTGGTGGAGGCCGCCGAGCGCCTGCACCTGACGCAGTCCGCCCTGTCCCACCAGTTCAAAGAGCTGGAAGAACGCCTCGGCCTGTCCCTGTTCATCCGCAAGACCAAACCGGTGCGCTTCACCAGCGCCGGCCTGCGCCTGCTGCAACTGGCCGACTCCGTGCTGCCGCAACTGCGCGGTGCCGAGCGCGACCTGGCGCGCCTGGCCGGCGGCACCGCCGGGCGCCTGCACATGGCCATCGAATGCCATAGCTGCTTCCAGTGGCTGATGCCGACCATCGACCAGTTCCGCGACGCCTGGCCGGAAGTGGAGCTGGACCTGGCCTCCGGCTTCTCCTTCGCCCCGCTGCCTGCGCTGGCTCGCGGCGACCTGGACCTGGTGGTGACGTCCGACCCGGTGGACATCGCCGGCATCACCTACGTACCGCTGTTCACCTACGAGGCGCTGCTGGCGGTGGACAACCACCACGCGCTGGCCGGCAAGTCCTACATCGTTCCGGAAGACCTGGCGAACCTGACGCTGATCACCTACCCCATCGAGCGGGATCGCCTGGATATCTTCACCCGCTTTCTCGAGCCCGCCGACGTGGAACCCGAACAGGTACGCACCTCGGAGCTGACGGTGATGATGATGCAGCTGGTGGCCTCTGGACGCGGCGTCTGCAGCCTGCCCAACTGGGCGCTGCACGAATACAGCTCGCGGGGCTACGTGACCGCCAAGCGCCTCGGAGAGAAAGGCCTGTACTGCACCCTGTTCGCGGCCATCCGCGCCGACATGCTGGACGCGCCGTTCATGCGCGATTTCCTGCTGACGGCGAAGGACACCTCGTTCGCCACCCTGGAAGGCGTGAGCGCGGCGAAGAACTGAAGCCGACAGCACCTCCCCGCCGTGCCCCGGGCATGAAAAAGGCCTTTCCACATGGAAAGGCCCTGGAGGAGAGGAACCAGGAAGCAGCTCGCGCTTCCCGGCGTTTCCTCATCGTGCTGCCTATCCCTGCGCAGCAGTCAGCCCGGTTTGCTCTCCGCCGCCTTGGCGTGCGCTTCCGCCCACTGCACGTCGCGCTCCCACACCCGCTTGAAAGCCGGGCGCGAGGTCACCAGCTCCACGTAGCGCTCGAACACCGGTAGCTTGGGGACTACACCAAAACCGATGGTCCAGCGCAGGGCGGCGCCCCACAGCACGTCGGCGGCGGTCATGCGGCTGCCCAGCAGGTAAGGCCCGGTTTCCAACTGGTCGGCAATGGCGCGCATCACGCTGTCGTAATCGCCGTAGGGGCTCATGGCCTGCGGAGCGGCATCGCGCTTCAAGGCACGGTCGACAATGGCTGGCTCGAAGCTTGACCCATAGAACACCAGCCAGCGCAGGTAGGGGCCACGCAGCGGATCGTCAAGGGCGGGAGCGAGGTTCGCTCGGGGAAAGAGGTCGGCGAGATAGATGAAGATGGCGCCCTGCTCGGTGACCAGCGATTCGCCGATACGGACCGCCGGGACCTTGCCCAGTGGGTTGAGCGCCAGGTAGGCCGGCTTGCGCTGCTCGCCGGCCTTCATGTTGATCAGTTCGAGGTCGTACTCGGCGCCCAGTTCTTCCAGCAGCACCAGGGTGCCGCTGGAACGTGTCTGGGGCGAATGGTAGAGGGTGAGGCGGGGCATGGCGGGATCTCCTCGGGCATCACGGCTCGGAGTCCCCAGCATAGCCCCGCACGGGGCTCACGCCTCCTCGAAATGCATCTCCGGCGGCTGCTGGCGGAAGCCGCCGGTGATCACCGCGAGGTAGATCACGCCGAGCACCAGCCAGGTGGCGCCAAGCCAGATGGCCAGGTGGTCGAGGCTGACCATCAGCCATAGGTCGGCGAGCAGGCCGATCAGCGGGAACAGCAGGAACAGCACCAGTTCGCGCAAGCCGCGACGCTCGGCGTTCAGGTAGTAGTGGAAGATCACCGACAGATTCACCAGGCTGAAGGCCAGGAAAGCGCCGAAGTTGATGAACGAGGTGGAGGTGGTGACGTCCATGTGCAGCGCCAGCAGGGCCACCACGCCGCACAGCACGATGCTGTTCACCGGGGTCTCGAAGCGCTTGCTGATGCGCCCGAAGAACGGGCGTGGCAGCACGCCGTCGCGGCCCATGGCGAACAGCAGGCGCGAGGCGCTGGCCTGGGCCGACAGGCCGGAGGTGAACTGGCCGACGATCAGGCCGATCAGGAAGAAGCTGACGAACAGGTCGCCACCGATGTTGCGGGCAATTTCGTAGGCGGCTGAATCGGCGTTCTGGAACTCCACCGACGGGTGCGCCAGCTGTACGAAGTAGCTGGCGGCGATGAAGATGCCGCCGCCAATCAGAGTGATCAGCAGGATGGCGCGCGGAATGGTCTTGCGGGGCTCATGGGTTTCTTCCGTCAGGGTGCTGACCGCGTCGAAGCCCAGGAACGAATAGCAGGCGATGGCCGCGCCGCCCATGATCAGTGGCAGCTGGGTGCCTTCCCTGAGGAAGGGCTCCAGGGTCCACAGCGGACGGCTGCCATCCCCCATGATGTAGTGGATGGCCAGGCCGACGAAGGCGATCAGCACGAGGAACTGCACCACCATCAGCACGCCGTTGATGTTCTTCGCCAGGCGCAGGCCGACCACGTTGATCGCGGTGGTCACGCCGATGAACGCCAGCACCCACAGGGCCTGGGGCACGGCCGGAAAGGCGGAGTGCAGGTAGGCCGCGCCGATCAGCCAGATGGCCATGGGCAGGAACAGGTAGTCCAGCAGCACCGCCCAGCCGGCGAGGAAGCCCAGCTTCGGGCTGATCGACTTGCGCACGTAGGTGTAGGCCGAGCCGGCCACCGGAAACGCAGCAGCCATGCGCCCGTAGCTGAGGGCGGTGAAGAGCATGGCCACGGAGGCGACGAGGTAGGCCGAGGGCACTACGCCGCGGGTGACGTCGGCGAGGATACCGAAGGTGCCAAGGACGATGATCGGGGTCATGTAGGCGATGCCGAACAGCACCACCGAACCCAGCGACAGGGTTCGTTTCAATCGAGCCATTACTGCTTACTCCGCGTTGTGTTTGTTATGGCAGTGCAAAGTTGCTGGCCTGCGCTCACCCGCAGGCCCCGCGGGCGCTCGGGTCGCCCGTCGAGTGTGGAATAGCGCTGTGTCGGCGCGGCCCTGCGCCCCGGTCCCGTCTGCTCTGAAAAACAGCCGGGGCCGGATGGGAAACTCAGGCGGGAATGATCAGCTCGTGCAGGCCATCCGCGTGCTCGCGCATCTCGCCGGGCAGCACGAAGCGACGCTCGGCCAGGTAGCTGTAGTCGCGACGCGATTGCGCCAGGCGCTCGACGTCCAGCTCGACGATCTGCCGGCACTCTTCGCGGCCGGCTTCGACGATCAGTTGACCGTAGGGGTCGACCACGGCGCTGCCGCCGGCGAACACTAGGCCGTCGTCACCCTCACCAACGCGGTTGACCATCACGGCGTAGGCCTGGTTTTCCATGGCGCGGCCCATGATGGCGGTACGATGGGTCGGTCCGTAGGGGTCCATGTTGCCGTTGGTCACGATGATCAGCTCGGCGCCAAGCTGGCCCAGGGCACGGGCGGACTCGGGGAACTCGATGTCGAAGCAGATCACGATGCCGACGCGGATGCCGTTCCACAGGCAGGTGGCGTAGCGGTCGCCGGGGGTGAAGATGCCGCGGTCCGACGCCCACAGGTGCGTCTTGCGGTACTTCATGGCGATGCCTTCGGGGGTGATCAGCAGCGTGGTGTTGTAGAAGCGGCCATCGTCAGAGGCTTCGGCGAAACCCACGGCGACAGAGATGTTCTTCTCCCGCGCGGCCTGCTGCACGGCCTGCACGCTGGGGCCATCCACCGGCTCGGCGATGGCGGCGATGTTCTGCTCGGTGGGGAAGCCGGTCAGCTGGGTCTCGGGGAACACCACCAGTTGGGTGTCGTCGGCGCAGGCATGGATGGCCTCCAGGGTGCGGGCCAGGTTCCAGGCCACGTCGCCATCACGGCCGGCGAGTTGGACGAGTTCTACTTTCATGGGGCTTCCTCGGGTTCTTGTCTTTGCGGTGACCGTGCGCTGTCGGTCAGAATGCGCACCGCGCCGGCTCAAGGCATCCACCGAGTATGCCGGGCGTGCCATCACGGGGTAATTACGCCCGCGTGGTAACCCATCGGGGGTAGAGTCATGAGCCTTTCCCTTCAGGATATCGCCTGGCACCGCTCGGTCGGGCAACTGATCGAGGCGCTGGACAAGCCGGCCTTCTGGACGTCGCTGGTGCGCCTGCTGGGCCAGTATGTTCCCTTCGACAGCTGGGTCGTGCTGCTTTTCAGCGACGGTCGCCCGCAAGTATTCGCCGAATGCCCGGGCGAGGATGGCGGCCCCGATCCGCTGTTCCAGGACTACCTCAAGGGCCTCTACCTGCTCGACCCCTTCTATATCGCCAGCCGCGAGGCGCCCGACAGCGGGCTGTTCCGCCTGGACGACGTGGCGCCGGAGATGTTCGAGCAGACCGACTACTACCAGCGCTACTTCAGCCTCAACGTGGTCGCTGACGAAGTGCAGATCAACGTGCAGCTCGACGGCGAGCGCACCCTCTGCTGCTCGCTGGGCAGCAGGGGCCGCTTCACCCCGGAGCAGATCGCCCTGCTCGCGTTGGTGCAGCCCTGGGTTGCCGGCCTGATGCGCCAGCGCATGACCTTCGAGCGCGAAGTGCAGGAAGCCCCCCCGCCACCACGCTGGCAGAACCGCCTGGAATCCACCGCCCAGCAGATGGAAACTCCACTCACCGCCCGCGAACTGGAGGTCGGCCGATTGATGCTCAGCGGCTGCTCCAGCAAGGAAATCGCGCGCAAGCTGGCGATTTCCGCCGAAACGGTGAAGGTGCACCGCAAGCACATGTATTCCAAGCTGGGGATCAAGTCGCAGTCGGAACTGTTCTCGCTGTTCCTGCAGGCGCAGGGATAACGGCCCTCGGGTTGATATATCGAGGATGAATCCGCTCCTTCGAGAGCCCATCTGAACTCCCCGCAGGAGCGGACCAGGCCCGCGAACGGCGCCCTCGTGACCAGCCGCCGAGCGGTCGGTGAGCATCGGCGCCGTAGCGGGTCCATGCTTGAGGACAGGAGGAATCCCCATGAGCCTCAGTGTCTTCGATATGTTCAAGCCCGGCGTCGGGCCGTCCAGCTCTCATACCGTGGGGCCGATGCGCGCTACCCGCGAGTTCGTCGACCGCCTGCATGACACCGACCTGCTGCCGCGCACCGTCGCCGTGGAAGTGCATCTCTACGGTTCCCTCAGCGCCACCGGCAAGGGCCACGCCACCGACCGCGCCTGCCTGATCGGCCTGCTCGGCATCGACCCGGCAGAAGCCGACCCCGCCGCGCTCGCCCCGCAGGTGGACGACATCCTGCTGCGCCACCGCCTGCGCCTGGGCGGCGCGCGGGAGATCGACTTCGACCCGGCGCGCCAGCTGGTCTTCCACGACGACAGCCTGCCCGCCCATCCCAATGGCCTGCACCTGAAGGCACGGGACGAGAACGGCGACCTGCTGGCCGAGCGTGTCTGCTACTCGGTCGGCGGCGGTTTCGTGGTGGACGCGGCGGACTTCAACACCGACCGCGCGTTGCAGGGCAATCCCATGCCCTACCCCTTCCACAGCGCCGAGGAACTGCTGCGCCTGTGCCACGAGCACGGCTTCCGGCGCATCAGCGACCTGATGTGGGCCAACGAGCGCGCGCTGCGCAATGACGAGGAAATCCACGCCGGCCTTGCGCATATCTGGGATGAAATGCAGGCCTGCGTGAACCGCGGCCTGGAAACCGAAGGCACGCTGCCCGGCGGACTCAAGGTGCGGCGTCGCGCGCCCATGCTGTTCCGCCGGCTGAACGAGGCGGACAGCGGCAATCTCATCGCCACCACCCTGGGCGCCCTGGACTGGGTGGACCTCTGGGCGCTGGCGGTGAACGAGGAGAACGCCGCCGGCGGCCGCGTGGTGACCGCGCCCACCAACGGCGCCGCCGGCATCGTCCCGGCGGTCCTGCACTACTACGCGCGCTACGACAGCAACGCCAACGCCGACGGCATCGAGCGCTACCTGCTGACCGCCGCTGCCATCGGCATCCTGTGCAAGCTCAACGCCTCCATCTCCGGCGCCGAAGTCGGCTGCCAGGGTGAGGTGGGCTCGGCCTGCGCCATGGCTGCCGGCGGGCTGGCAGAAGTCCTCGGTGGCAGCCTGGAACAGGTGGAGAACGCTGCCGAGATCGGCCTGGAGCACAATCTCGGCCTGACCTGCGACCCGGTGGCCGGGCTGGTCCAGGTGCCCTGTATAGAGCGCAATGCCATGGCCTCGCTCAAGGCCATCAACGCCGCCCAGCTCGCCCTGCGTGGCGACGGACAACACCTGGTCAGCCTCGACAGGGCCATCGACACCCTGCGCGACACTGGCCGCGACATGATGGACAAGTACAAGGAGACGGCGAAGGGCGGGCTGGCGGTCAACGTGATTGCCTGCTGAGCGGAAGGACTCGATTCAGGAGCGGGCCATGCGCGCGATCGCGGGCATGGCCCGCTCCTACAGGGAACCCTTTCTTGCAGCCCCCGAAACAGCCTTTCTCAGCCCCGGAGAAAATCGTTAGCTAGCTTTCTTTTTCCACCACTTCGGGCTACCGTCGATGCCCGCCAGACCTAGAAAGACTTCCGAAAGTCCGCTGCATTGACCTTTGCCCAGGCACGTTCGCGCGATGCCTGCCATGCTCTGTGGCGGCCCTTTTGGCCAACCTGACCGTGATCAAAGCCCGACGACTGGAGATTCCATGAACCTGTCGCTGCTCAGCCGCTATGCCTTTTTCGCCGCCTGCGTCCTGTTCACCGTGCTCAGCCTGCCCTTCCTCGGGCATGACTGGGTGTGGCCCTTCACCCTGACCACCCTCGCCCTGAGCGTGCTCGGGGTCTTCGACCTGCTGCAGGAACGCCATGCGGTGCGGCGCAACTACCCGGTCCTGGGCAACATCCGCTACCTGGTGGAAGCCATCCGCCCGGAAATCCGCCAATACCTGCTCGAAGGCGACCAGGAGGCCCTGCCCTTCTCCCGCGCCCAGCGCGCCCTGGTGTATTCGCGGGCAAAGAACGAGACCGCCGACAAACCCTTCGGCACCCTGATCGATGTCTACCAGTCGGGCTTCGAATTCATCGCCCACTCGATCCGCCCTGCGCCGGTGGCCGACCCGTGCACCTTCCGTGTCACCGTCGGCGGGCCGGCGTGCAAGCAGCCCTATTCCATCTCGGTGTTCAACATCTCGGCGATGAGCTTCGGCTCGCTCAGCGCCAACGCCATCCGCGCGCTGAACAAGGGCGCCAAGCTCGGCGGCTTCATCCATGACACCGGCGAGGGCAGCATCAGTCCCTACCACCGCGAGTACGGCGGCGACCTGACCTGGGAGCTGGGCAGCGGCTACTTCGGCTGCCGCAACGACGACGGCACCTTCAGCCCCGAGCGCTTCGCCAAGCAGGCAGTCGATCCGCAGGTGAAGATGATCGAGATCAAGCTCAGCCAGGGCGCCAAGCCCGGCCACGGCGGCATCCTGCCCAAGCACAAGGTGACCCCGGAAATCGCCGCCACCCGTGGCGTGCCCATGGGCCAGGACTGCATTTCGCCCTCCTCCCACAGCGCCTTCGACTCGCCCCACGGCCTGCTGAACTTCATCGTCCAGCTGCGCGAACTCTCCGGCGGCAAGCCGGTGGGCTTCAAGCTGTGCATCGGCCACCCGTGGGAGTTCATGGGCATCGCCAAGGCCATGCACGAGACCGGCATCCTCCCCGACTTCATCGTCGTCGACGGCAAGGAAGGCGGCACCGGTGCCGCGCCGCTGGAGTTCACCGACCACATGGGCCTACCGATGCGCGAAGGCCTGCTGTTCGTGCATAACACCCTGGTCGGCCTGAACCTGCGCGACAAGATTCGCATCGGCGCCAGCGGCAAGATCGTCAGCGCCTTCGATATTGCCAGCGTGCTGGCCATGGGCGCCGACTGGGCCAACTCGGCACGCGGTTTCATGTTCGCCATTGGCTGCATCCAGTCGCAGTCCTGCCACACCAACAAATGCCCCACCGGCGTCGCCACCCAGGACCCGCTACGCCAGCGCGCCCTGGTCGTGCCGGACAAGGCCGAGCGCGTCTACCACTTCCACCGCAACACGCTCAAGGGCCTGGCCGAGATGATCGCCGCCGCCGGCATCCAGCATCCGTCGCAACTGGAGGCCAAGCACCTGGTGCGCCGCGTCTCGGCCACCGAGATCCGCCTGTTCTCGCACCTGCACTACTTCCTCAAGCCTGGCGAGCTGCTCTCCGGGAACATCGAGGGCGAGTTCTACGAGCGCATCTGGCGCATGGCGCGCAGCGACAGCTTCGAGGCTGCCGCCGGCTGATCCGGCGAAGCACGGGAGCGCCTGCAACGGGCGCTCCCTTGCAAATCGCACTGCCCCGCCGCTACCCCAACCGGCCCCACACCTGCATCAACCCCACCAGGTGCACGAGTGCAAAGCCCAGGCAGATCGCCGAACTGATATGGATGAAGCGCTGACTGCGCCCCGTGTCTTTCAGGATGAACGGGCCGGCCAAGCCGCGCAGCAGGTAGACCAGCGAGACCGCGACCAAGGCAGGACGCAGCAGCGGAAGCGGGGCCAGCACTCCGGCCCCGGACAGCGCATAGGCGGCCCAGGCGAAGAGCACGAAGGCGATGCCGACGGTGATCAGCGCCGGGTAGGCACGCCCGGCTTCGGCGGCACGGGCGAGCTTTTCGCCGGCGCCGAACAGGCGATACCAGCGTGGCCCCACCAGCACCACGCCAATGTGCAGCGCCCCCGCCATGGCGCTGAGCGCCGCCGCAATCATCAATGCCAGGTTGTAGTCCTGTCCCACGGTCGGCTCCCTCCTGGAGTTCGGCTCTTTGCAGTGGCTGCATCCTACCGTCGGCGCGAACGATTCACGACACTCGACCACCGGCTGCACGAATCTTCCAGACAGCCCGCCTGCGCACGGTATGCTGGCCGACCGGGCAAGCGGTACGGAGGCGGCCCATGCACAAAGACAACTGGATCGACCTGCTGCAGGATGCCGACACCGGCATCCAGAGCCTGCGCGCGCATTTCAAGGGCCACGCCTACGACCCGCATTGGCACGACAGCTACCTGATCGGCTTCACCGAGTCCGGCGTGCAGCAGTTCCGCAGCCGCAACCAGCGCCACGTCAGCACTGCCGGCAAGGTGTTCTTCCTCGAGCCCGGCGATATCCACGACGGCGACGCGCCCACCGCGGGCGGTTTCACCTACCGCACCCTGTATCTCGACGCGCCCTGGCTGGAGCGGGAAATCGCCACGCTGTTCGAAGAAGCGCCGGGTAATTGCCAACTGGCCGTACCCGAGCTGCTGATCGACGATCCGCAGTTGGCGCGGCGTATCGACAACGCCTTCCAGGCGATACACGGCCATGACCTGAAGATCGTCCGCCAGACTGTCATCGACGACCTGCTCGACGGCATGACCCGCCACCTGCACTGGCGCCAGCGCGGTGCCACAACGGCGCACCTGCCACTGGCGGCGCAGCGCGCGCGGGATTTCCTGCACGCCAACCTGACTGCCGACATCGGCCTCGACGACCTGGCCAAGGCCTGCGGCTGCGACCGCTTCCGCCTGACCCGCGCGTTCAAGCAGGCGTTCGGCCTGCCGCCCCACGCCTACCTGATCCAGTTGCGCCTGGCCCGTGCACGCCAGTTGCTGGGGCGCGGATTCGCACCGGCCGATATCGCCGCCGACCTCGGCTTCGCCGATCAGAGCCACCTCGGCCGCTGGTTCCGCCGCGCCTACGGCGTGACGCCCGCCTACTACCGCAAGCGCTGCTCAAAGCTTCCAGACTGAGCCCCTCGAGGTGGCGATGATGAGCTCCCATCGATTCACCGGAGTTCCCGCCATGCACCTCGCGCAGCTCGGCCAATGGCTGCCCTTCATCCTCTTCGCCTTCGTCGCCTCGATCACGCCGGGGCCGACCAACCTGCTGATCTTCAGCAACAGCGCCCGCTTCGGCTGGGGCGCCGCGCTGCCGATCATGTTCGGCGGCTGCGCGGCCGCGGCAGCCCTGGTGCTGGCCGTCGGCAGCGGCCTGGGCGAAGTGCTGGCCAGCCTGCCGCGCCTACAGCAGGCGATGAGCGCCGCCGGCGTGCTCTGGCTGAGCTGGCTGGCCTGGCAGATCTTCCGCAGCCCGCCGGCGAACCTTGCGCGCGATACCGACGGCGCGCGCCTGGGGGCGCTCGGCGCTGCCGTGCTGCAACTGGTCAACCCCAAGACCTGGATGATGGCGCTGGCGGTGATCAGCGTGTACGCCGGGCACGGTGTGGATCGGCTGGACCGCGTGCAGTTGCTGTCGCTGCTGTTCTTCCTCGTGTCGATCCCCTGCACGGCGGTCTGGGCCGGGCTGGGCATCGGCAGCCAGCGCCTGTTGTCGTCCCGGCAGATGCAGCGACTCAACCAGTTGATGGCGATCCTGCTGCTGGTATCGGCCTGGGCCGGAGCGCTGCTCTGAGCGACCACTGACAAACGACCCGTGGCACTGGCAGAATCCGCGGCAACCACACCAGGAGGCTGGCGCCGTGGACTCCCTGTATTTCTCGCCGATGTTGCTCGGCCTCAACCTGATGCTCGCCAGCGCCATCGCCTGTACCGGTCTCTGGTACTTCGCCCGCCCCTATCGCGGCCCCGGCCTCTGGATGGGCGGCGCCTGGACGCTGATCCTCGGCATCCTGCTGTTCATGGGCTTCATGGCCAGTGGCAGCAAGCTGCTGAACATCGCCGGCAATGCCACCCAACTGGCTGGCGAGGCGCTCCTGCTGCTGGGCATCCATCGCTTCCTCGGGCTGCCCCCGCCGTGGTGGACGGTCCCCGCCAGTGCGACCGCCATGACCCTGGCGCTCAGCTGGCACTGGTGGGTGGCGCCCATCAACTCCGAGTACCTGATCGCCATCTACGCCACGATTGGCGGTCTGCTGCCGGTTCAGGCCAGCCTGGTCCTGCTGAGGGCCACCGGTGAACGCGAGCTGCGTGGGGTACGCCGCTTTGTCGCCGCAGCACTCGGCGCATATGCCCTGGTCACCCTGGCGCGCGCCATCATCGGCCTTCACGACGGACTGAACGGTATCGAACACGCCGACGTCACCCGTTCCTTCAGCTACCTGCTGCCCTATAACTTCGGCGTGCCGCTGTGGGTCATCGCCCTGGTCGGCATGGCACTGATGACCATGCGCCGCATTCTCGCCGACAGCCAGCGCCACGCCATCGAGGCGGCGGCCAGCGCCGAACGCTTCGAGCGCCTGATGCAGGTCGCCAATGCCGGCATGCTGGTACTGCGGGACGGCAAGGTGATGGACGCCAATCCGATGCTCGAACGCATGCTGCACTGGCCCCGTGAGCGACTCCTCGGCCAGGATTTCAGCGAGCTCTTCGTCCGCGAGGCGCGGGCAGACCTGCATGACCTGCTCACGGACGCGGACGGCAAGCCCCACGACATCCTCGCCATGCGCGACGATGGCAGCACCTTCGCCGCCGAACTGAGCATCGAGCGCCTGGCCGGCGGCCAGCAAGTGGCGGAAATTCGCGATGTCAGCCACCACAAGGCACTGGAAAACCAGCTTCGCCAGTTGGCCACGCTCGATCCGCTGACCAGCGCGCTCAACCGTCGCGCCTTTCAGGCCCAGGCCGAGCGCGAGCTGGCCCGCAGCGCGCGCTACGGCTCGCCGCTGAGCCTGGCGGTGCTCGATCTCGACCACTTCAAGCGCATCAACGACCAGTACGGCCACGCCGCCGGTGACCGCGTGCTCTGCCAGTTCAGTGAACTCTGTCGGCGGCAGGCCCGCAGCACCGACCTGTTCGCGCGCTTCGGCGGCGAAGAGTTCGTGTTCCTGCTGCCCAGCACCGACGCCGAGGCCGCCCGGCACTTTCTCGATCGACTGCGTGAGAGCCTGCAGGACCTCCGTCTGGATATCGAAGGTGGCGAACTGCGGGTCAGCGTCAGCATCGGGCTGGTGTCGGGCGGCGGTACCTGGGAGCTCCAGACCTTGCTCGAGCGCGCCGACCAGGCGCTCTACCGGGCCAAGGCCAAGGGTCGCAATCGGCTGGAAAGTGCCGAGCTCTGATCAGCGCAGCAGGGTCACAGG
Organism: Pseudomonas sp. BB438; assembly: GCF_057180225.1. Lineage (NCBI taxonomy): Bacteria > Pseudomonadati > Pseudomonadota > Gammaproteobacteria > Pseudomonadales > Pseudomonadaceae > Pseudomonas > Pseudomonas sp. BB438. Next base: position 1,613,244 of record NZ_CM170001.1, on the reverse strand, counting down.
AGCCGGGCTGTCGGAGCCAGGGCGTCAGAGAATGCCGTCGCGCCGCAGGTACTCGCGCAGGTGCTCGATGAACGCATGGATCTTGCGCGTCGCCCGACGGTTGCTCGGGTAGACCGCCAGGATCTGCGCGCCGAAGGTATCGGGTTCGAAGAAGTAGTCGTCCAGCACCGTCACCAGCCGTCCGCTGCGCAAGTGCTCCAGCACGCTCCAGTGCGGGCAGGGCAACAGGCCGTGGCCGGCGAGGCAGGCGGTGAGCAGCACGGCCTGGTTATCGCTGTTCAAGCGGCCGTTGCGCGGCGTGGAATAGCGCTCGCCCTCCACGTCGAACCACCAGCGATCATCCAGCGCCGGGTGGCGGTAGACCAGGCAATCATGCTCAATGATCTCGCGGGGATGCCGCGGGGTGCCGCGCCGCGCCAGATAGGCCGGGCTGGCGCACATGATCAGGCGGCTCTCGGCCAGCGGCTGGGCGATCAACCCCGGCAGGTCGCTGTTGCCCATGCGCAGGGCGAGGTCGTAGCGGCCGTCGAGCAGGTCGACATAGCTGTCGGAAAGGTCCACCTGCAGGCGCACGTCCGGGTGCAGGTCGAGGAATTCGGCGCAAGCCTGGTCGAGGAACACCGGGCCGACGATCAGCGGTCCGGTGACGCGCAGCACGCCGCGCAGGCTGTGCTGCAGCTGGGCGATTTCCTCGGTGGTCTCGCGTATCCGCGCCAGCACCTCGCGGGCACCGTCCAGATAGAGCTGGCCGGCTTCGGTGAGTGACATGCTGCGCGTGGTGCGCTCGAACAGGCGCGCGCCGACTTCGATTTCCAGCTGGCCGACAGCCTTGGTCACCGCCGAGGGCGTCTTGCCCAACTGCTCGGCGGCGCGGCTGAAACTGCCGGTCTCGGCACTGGCGACGAACATCGCCAGGCTGCTGAATCGGTCCATCGTCATTCGTGCCAATCCTTCACAAGTGTTATGCCTGACGGCGACTTCCGCGCGATCCGGTCCGCCAGTAGCCTGCGCCGCAGACCAACAATAATCCACCGAAAAGCAGAGGGAAGTCATGCACGGCATGCTCAAGGGCGCGCTGGCGCTCGCCATCGCACTGGGTACTTTTGAAGCTCAGGCACAGAACGCGGACCTGATCCTGTACAACGCCAAGGTCTTCACCGCCGAGCCTGGCCAACCGCTGCAGCAGGCCGTGGCGGTCGCTGGCGGCAAGGTGCTGCAGGTGGGCTCCAACGAGGACATCCGCAAGCTCGCCGGCACCGGCAGCAAGCAGGTGGACCTGGGCGGCAAGGTGCTGATGCCCGGCTTCATCGACAGCCACTCGCACTCCATCTTCGGCGGCCTGGAGCTGATCTCCGCCAGCCTGCTCGACGAGCAGATGGACCTCGATGCCTTCGAGAAACGCCTGAAGCAGGACCGCGACAGCGGCAAGGCCAAGGTGCACGACACCGTGGTCATGAACGGCATGAACTCGACCTACTGGTCCCAGGCCGACGGCCTGGCCAAACGCTTCAACCAGGGCGAGTGGAAGGACACGCCGGTGGTCCTGATCGGCAGCGACCACCACACCGCCTGGGCCAACGCCGCCATGCTCAAACGCGCTGGACTGGACGCCAGGCGCCTGCGCAGCCTGAGCTCGCTGGAGCAGCAGAACGTTGCGCACGACAAGGACTTCAATCCCACCGGTTTCCTGGTCGACTCCGGTTTCGACCTCGTGGCCGCCGCCATGCCGGTTCCGGACGCCGCCACCATGGACCGCGCCGGCGTGGCGGCGGTGACGTACAACAACAGCCTCGGCATCACCGCCTGGATGGACCCGGCCGCGAACGGCACACCCGGCGAGGCGCTGTTCGCCATCAAGCCGACCGAGAAGACCGTCGGCGTGCTGCCGGTCTACCGTGACCTGGCCCGCGATGGCCAGCTCAGCGCCCACGTCGCCGCGCTGCAGGTGGTCAACCCGAAAAGTACGCCGGCCGATCTGGACGTCATCGAGAAGGTCCGCCAGCAGTTCCAGGGCATCCCCAACCTGACGCTGCCAGGCATCAAGGTCTTCGCCGACGGCGTGATCGAGTTCCCGGCGCAGTCCGCCGCACTGCTGGAGGACTACAAGAACAGCCACAAGCCGGGCGAGCTGCTGATCGATCCGAAGCACTTCGGCGAGCTGGTCAGCGCCGCCGATGCCCGCGGCTGGCTGGTGCACGTGCACGCCATCGGTGACCGCGCCGTGCGCGAATCGCTCAACGGCTTTGCCCAGGCGCGCAAGGACCGGCAGAGCGGCGTGACCCACTCGATCACCCACCTGCAACTGGTCAACCCCAAGGACTTCCCGCGCTTCAAGGCACTCGACGTGATCGCCTCGATGCAGCTCGACTGGGCCACCGCCGAGCCCTACACCGTGGAACTGGTGAAGCCCTATATCGCCGACGAGGCCTACCGCTACATGTACCCGGCCAAGTCGCTGCTGGACAACGGCGCCACCATCGCCGGCGCCAGCGACTGGCCGGTGTCCACCCCCGACCCGCTGAAGGCCATCTACCAGGCCGTCACGCGCCAGGGCGAGGAAGGCGTGCTCAACGCCGCCGAGCGCGTGGATCGCCAGACCATGTTCTACGCCTACACCCGCAACGCTGCGCAGACCATCGGCCTGGGCGACAAGATCGGCACCCTGGCGCCCGGCAAGGTGGCCGACATGGTCGTGCTCGACCGTGACGTGTTCACCGTGCCCGACCAGCAACTGGACGAAGCCCGCGTGCTCCACACCCTGTTCGAAGGCCGCGAAGTCTACCGCGCCGAAGACCAGCCGGCTCTCTGAGCCGGGCTCCTGCGCCGGGGCCTGAACACTCCCGGCGCCTTGCCCGCCAGCGCTCCCCTTGCCGTCACTTCCCGGGTTGAACGGGAGGGTCGGCGCTGTGCGGGATTTTTCATCTGCCCACAGACAATCACAACAAAGGGAACCCCGTATGAACCGCCCGCAATGGCTTGTCGGCGCACTGCTCGCCTGTGCCCCGCTGACGTCCGCCCTGGCCATCGAGCTGAACCAGGACTTCGCCCTGCAGATCGACGCCAGCCTGCTCAGCGACTACCGCACCCGCGGCATCTCGCAAACCCAGAACGACCCCGCCGCCCAGCTCGGCCTGACCCTGCAGCACAGTTCCGGCGCCTACCTGGGCGTGTGGACCTCCAACGTCGACTTCGGCGGCGGCCTGAAGACCCGCCAGGAAACCGACTACTACGCCGGCTGGTACTGGCAGGCCAACGACGACATCGCCCTGGACGTGGGCTACATCAGGTACGCCTACCCCAAGGAAGCCCAGTTCAACCAGAGCGACACCTACGCCATCCTTCACGCCTATGGCTTCGAAGTCGGGGCCTACTACGGCAACGACTACCCGACCTACTTCGGCGAAGACCAGGCCAACCTCTACACCTACCTGGCCTACAACGCCGAGCTGCCGGCCGAGCTCAAGCTGCGCGTGCGCTACGGCCGCAACGACGCCAAGGACCCGCTCTACCTCTCCGGCAGCGGCGATACCCGCGATACCTACCATGAGTGGGAAGCCAAGCTCAGCCACGAACTGCTGGGGCTCGACTGGGCAGTGAGCTACATCGACACCGACCTGTCGCAGAACGAATGCCGTACGCAGTTCGGCTTCGGCGACGTCTGCACGGCGACCGTGGTCGCCAGCGTGAGCAAGACCTTCTAACGCGGACGGACGGGGCGCGGTTCGCGCGCGCCCCGCTCGCCCAGCAGGGCGATGGCGCACAGCGCCAGGGCGGCCACGTTGGTGGACACCGGATTGAAGGCCCCCCGCAGCAGCTCAGGGACGAAGAGCGCCACATCCACCAGCAGGGCCAGCAGGGAGAAGGCCGCCAGCCACAACGGCCAGCGGCTGCGGCGCAGCAGGAGGATGCACAGCGCCAGGACGATCTCGGCGGCACCGGCAACCTGGGCCACGCGCAGGGTCGACAGAGGCCAGTCGTGGGCCTCGATCATGCGGACTTCCTCAGGGCTGAGGAACAGCAGCTTGGGCACCAGCCCGTGGTAGAAGAACACCACTGCCAACCCCAGTCGCGCGATGGCCGCACTAGTCATTGCCAAGGAAGCGACCACGATACTGCGGGGACGGCACCAGGCAGATGTCCTCGCGACCGAACAGGCGATAGCGATTGAGTGCGACGCGGTCATAGAACCAGTCGCGCAACGGACGCGGAACCAGCCAGAGCACCCGCAGCCAGTTCCACGGCGCCGGCAACTGGCCGATCACCCGCAGAAACGCATCGCTGCGCTCGAAGCCTTCACGGCCATCGACGTAGAGCATGGTGTCGAAGTACTCGGTCGGCAGGCCGAACCAGTCGAGAATCGCCTGGCCCTCGGCCGATTGCACGCTGCACAGCTTCACCCGGCCCTCACGGTCATGCTGCAGGAGGAAGCGGCTCCAGCCATTGCACAGCCGGCAGGTACCGTCGAACAACACGACCTTGTCGTCTGGCTGCATGTGGGGGGGCAGAGCCATGGCGTCGTCTCCAGCAGCCTGGTGACGCAACTGTGCCCGCCGCTTGTGACAAGTCATCGACTCACCCATTGGCCAATGAAAACAACCGGTATTCCACCCAACCCGGCCCCAGCCGCCCCTCGCCCACCGCCAGTTGATGGTTGAGCCAGCGGTAGCGATCGTCACCGACCTCGAAGCGCGGCTGGATCATGAAGTAGGTATCGCCGAACTCGGTACTGTCCCCCCGCGAGACCGCATGGATGATCTTCGGGTTGGCCACGAGAAGACCGTTGTGTTGCATCAGGATACGCGCGCCGTCGTCGGTACGCAGCACCAGGCGTACATCCAGATGCCAACTGCCATCACTGTCCACCAGGATCCAGTCACCGCCACCGGGCAGCACCTCGCCGCTCAGACGCTGGCCCTTGAACGTCCCGCCACCCGCCGCCGAGATGAGCCGCTGCCCCTGCGGCACGCGGCCGATCTCCAGCGGTACGCTGGCTTTCACGTTCATCTCCATCAACGGCTCGAGCTTCATCGCAGCGCTCCTGCGCAAGGTCGTCGTAGACGCATCAGTAAAGCAGCCGCCTGCCGGCGCGGCCATTTTCCGCCTGGGTCTGCGGGCCGAAGCGATAGCGCAACAGTCGGCCCAGGCGGCGCATCGCCGGGATTGCCAGGGTGATCTCGTAGAGCAGGCGCATGCCCAGGGACAACCGGGCGATCTGCGCACGGTCATAGGCGGCGATCGCATCGATGAACTGCAGCGCCGGTACTCGCCGTTCCAGCACCTGCGGCTCGTCGATTCCCCAATGCAGCACGGCACCGGTGCGGCGGATCATCGGGTTCCACTGCAGCAGGCGGATGCCCAGGCGGCTGTAGCCGTCGAACACCAACTCGCCCTCGCCGAACCGCGCGGTCAGCGCTTCCAGCAGGCGGAATACGTCGCCGGTTTCCACGTAGGGCAGCACGCCTTCGGCGATCATCAACACCGGCCGACCGGTCGGCACGCTTCGCCACCAGCCCGGCGCCGTCAGAGAGCTGGCCAGCAGATGGCAGTTCTCGCGCGGTGGATAAAGGCGCTCGCGCAGCGCGATCACCTCCGGAAAATCCACCTCGAACCACTGCACGGTGGACGGCGGGTCGATGCGAAAGACCCGGCTGTCCAGCCCGCACCCCATCTGCAGGACCACGCAGGTCGGGTACCGAGCGAGGAAATCGCGCACCCACTCGTCGAACAACCAGGCGCGCAGGGCGAGTCCCACCTGCTCGGCGCGGCCGATGTGCAGGCGGGCGAAGTCATAGTCGATCTGCTCCACGGCCTGGCGCGAGAAACGGTCGCGCAACAGGCTGTCGGGTAGCTCGCTCTCCTTCGCCTTGGCGTAGAGGGTGATCAGCAGGGTTTCCGGCGTGCCCTTGAGCTCGACCTTGTGCATGGCGATCTCCCATGGCTGAAGCACTCCATGTAACGCCCGCTCCGGCTGTAACTCAAGCCTTACAAAAAAGCCGCCGACGGGAATACTTCAGGGCTGTCGGAGAACCACTCGTTCTAAGGGAAACGCCTGACGGCATGCCCATTGGACAGCCTTTCACCGAGCATCTAGCGTCAGTATCAGCCCCGCCAGAGCAGTTCCCCCGCAGTCTCATCCAGGGAAGGCAGACCCAGGGTCGGAACGCCTCCGATTGCAGCCGAGCACTGGCAATTCGCGCCCCCCGCGCACCGCAGTTCCTTTCCTCCCGTCGCCACGACTGTTCAGCATCGCCCGACGCACGCTGTGCTGCGCCTGGGCTGGATAGCGGCCGACCGGGGCGTCCGGCCGCCTCAGGCAAGACTGGAGGAATTCAGCATGGCAAGCGGACAGGAACTCTACGAGCTCGCCGCCAGCAAGAACGGCCAGAAGTACGTCAACCTGCTGGTACCCAAGGACAACCCCAACTGGAACGGCCCGTGGGACTGCGCGGAGTTCGTCTCCTGGGTCGTCTACCAGAAGACCGGCAAGCTCTACGGGTGTGTGAACGACCAGGGCAACCCGGCGACCACCGAGGCGTACTCCGGCGCCTGGGTCACCGACGCGAAGAACGGCACCCTGCTGCCCAGCGATGAACGCGATGCCATGGTCACTGCCGGGGTGATCCTCATCCGCAAGCCCCCCATGCCGGGCACCATGGGGCACGTGGCGATCAGCGACGGCGCCGGCAAGACCATGGAAGCCGCCGGCACCAACCTGGGCGTGCGCGCCGGCAACGTCAGCGGGCGGGTCTGGGACTATGTCTGCCGGATTCCCGGCATCACCTACTCCAGCAGCGCCGCCACGCCTCGGCTGAAGGCACAGCCCTTGGTCATCCGGCTGGAAGAGCCGAATGTGAAGAACGCCAAGGTCAAGGAAATCCAGAAGCGCCTGAAGGAACTCGGTATCGATCCCGGAAAGATCGATGGCGAATACGGCCCGCATACCGTGGCCGCCGTGATTGCGTTCCAGAGCACCCACCGCCTGGTAGCCGACGGCGTCGTCGGTCCTGCCACCGCACGCGCCCTGCAGATCGACTGGTCGTAAGGAGACCGCCATGGCCAAGATGAAAGCGCCGTTCTTCCCCATCATCTACGTTCGCGGTTACGCCATGACGCGCGGCGAAATGGACGAGACCACCGCCGATCCGTTCTGCGGCTTCAACCTGGGTTCCACGGTGATGCGTGCAGTCCCCGAACGCGACCGACCTCCCCGCAAGTTTGTCTTCGAGTCACCCGTGGTGCGCCTGGGCAGCGACTTCGGCTACAGCGACGTCTACGAAGATGGCTACGACATCCTCGACCCGGAGTGGAGCGATCTGGCGGCGGGCAATGCCCTGACGTCGACCTCGATCATCATCTACCGCTACTACGACCCGGCGTCCACCCTGCTGGGCATCGGCAAGACGCCGACCATGGAGCAGTTCGGCCAGGGCCTGAGCGACCTCATTCTGAAAGTGCGCGACCTGATCTGCGGCAACCTCGCCAACGGCGTGAAACCTGCGGACTTCCGCTGCTACCTGGTGGCCCACTCCATGGGCGGCCTGGTCTGCCGGACCTTCCTGCAAAACCCCACGTGCGGCTCGGATGACGCGCGCCGCGCCGTGGACAAGTTCTTCACCTATGCCACCCCGCACAACGGGATCGACGTGGCGGGGATCAACGTACCGTCGATCCTTTCGCTCAACGACATCGACAACTTCAACCGCAGCACCCGCATGCCGCAGTACCTGAACCTGCCCAAGAGCCTGGGGCGCGTCGACGTGTTGCAGGAATCCATCCTGTCCTCGCGCAAGGTCTTCTGCATGGTCGGCACCAATCGCAGCGACTACGAAGTCGCCGCGGGCCTGTCACGCACCTTCGTCGGCAACGGCAGCGATGGTCTGGTGCGCATCGAGAACGCCACCCTCAGCGGCCTGGAGGCCGGCAACAAAGTGGGTGCCGAGGCTGGCAAGGCCTTCGCCTACCGCTCGCACTCGGGGTTCTTCGGCATCGTCAACAGCGAAGAGGGATACCAGAACCTCACACGTTTCCTGTTCGGCGACGTGCGGGTCGACATCTGGCTGGACATCACCGACCTCCGCCTGCCCGGGACGGTGATCGATGCGGCCGGCGACAAGCCGGTCAACGCGCTGTACCAGATCGAACTGCTGGCCTCGCCACGCGGCAAGCTGTGGTACCTGTCGCGGCGAACCTGCGAGGAGGACTCCGCCGCGTGCGTCACCCACCAGGGCTGGAAAACGAACAACACGCTCTACCTGTCCAGCGTATTCCTCGCCAACTACGCGCGGGTCAACCCCAAGCGCCGCACCCTGGCCTACAGCATGACGCTGGGGGTACGCGTACCCGACTATGAGATCGAGAAGCGCCTGTGGCCCAACGAACACTACGAGGGCAGCTACCTGTTCCGCGATACCGTGATCATCGAGTTGCAGCCGCCGCGCACGCCAACTGAAAAGTGGAAGATCAGCTATGCCTGGCAGGCCACCGGCGTGAACACCAATGGCAGTGAACTGACCGCCGAGCAGATCGATGGCGGCAGCGTGGAGGTCACCCTCCCCATCGACAGCGACCTCAACCATAACCCGCGCAATGCGGCGATCACTGGCAACCTGCGCTTCGTCGTCAGCAGTTGGAACAAGGGCGCCGACTGGGGCTAGCGGCAGCGGCGCAACGGCGCTCAGTCGGACAGGGCGCCGCTGTGCAGGTAATACAGCTTGTTGACGATCTGCCACCCGTTGCCGAGGCGCAGCAGGGACAGGTAGTCGGTGAAGTGCATACCGAGGAACTCGTCGGTGACCTTGGCCACGGCGCTGTCGCCGGTGATGTCCAGGGATTTCAGTTCCCAGGACGGCGGCGCGCCATCGGAGGGCGGCGCCTCCGCCTTGATCGCACCGATGAACTCGTCCAGCGAGGCCCACTCCAGCGCGCCATGGTAATTGCCGATGATCTTGCAGGACGGGTGGAAGGCCAGGCGCAGACGCGACTCATCGCCGAAGGTCATGCCCTCGACGTAGTCCGTCAGCACACGGTTGATGGCGGCGCTGTCCGCCGTGTAGTTGCTCATCGCTGCAGCCCTCCCCGGTCGGTGACCAATGGGGCAAGGCTAGCACTGCGCCCCGGACGCGCTGCGGACGGCGACGACCGGGGCTCCGGCGTCAGACCACCGCCAGGTGCTGCTTGCGGGTGGGTGGCGGGAAGGCCGCATCGAGCGCTTCGAGATCCTCGGGGGTCAGGCGAAGTTGCAGGGCGGCGGCGTTGTCGCGCACGTGCAACGGCTCGACGGCCTTGGGGATGGCGATCACACCCGGTTGGTGGATCAGCCAGGCCAGGGCCACGCGCGCCGGCGTGGCGTCGTGGCGGCCGGCGATGTCCGCCAGCACTCGGTGGCGCAGCAACTTGCCGCCCTGCCCCACCGGGCAATAGGCCATCAGCGGCATGCGCTGTTCCTGGCACCAGGGCAGCAGGTCCCACTCGACGCCGCGTTCCTCCAGGCTGTATTGCACCTGGTTGGTGGCGCAGGCCGGCTCGCTCAGCTCCTGCATATCGTCCAGGTCGAAGTTGGACACGCCCCAGCGCTTGATCTTCCCCGCCTCGCGCAGGCGTTCGAAGGCGTCGACGGTTTCCTCCAGCGGATACTGGCCGCGCCAGTGCAGCAGGTAGAGGTCCAGGCAATCAGTGCGCAGGCGCTTCAGGCTGCGCTCGCAGGCGTCGGGAATGCCACGCCGGCTGGCGTTGTGCGGGTAGACCTTGCTGACCAGGAAGACCTGCTCGCGCAGCCCGGCCAACGCCTCGCCGACCACCGCTTCCGAGCCACCCTCGGCGTACATCTCGGCGGTGTCGATCAGGGTCAGGCCGCGCTCGATGCCTTCGCGCAAGGCGGCGATCTCGCGCCTGCGCTGGAAGCTGTCCTCGCCCATGCGCCAGGTGCCCTGGCCGATGGCGGGAACGGCGGTGCCGTCGGCGAATACCACAGTGTTCATCTCGTGCTCCTTGTTGCGCTTGTCATGGGGACACGGGGCCGGCCGCCGGAATTCGGCGGCGGGATGTCAGGGTAGCGCAGAAGGCGGGACCTGCGAGCGGCTCAGCGGTTGGTCTGCAGATTCCGGCGCGCGGTGTGGCGTTCGATGGCCAGGTCGATCAGGCGGCTGACCAGCTCGCTGTAGGTCATCCCGGCCGCCTGCCAGAGCTTGGGGTACATGCTGATGCGGGTGAAGCCGGGCAGCGAGTTCAGCTCGTTGATCAGCACCTCGCCGCTCTCGGTAAGGAACACGTCGACCCGCGCCAGACCGGAGCACTCCAGGGCGAGGAAGGCGTCAACGGCGAGTTGGCGGATACGCTCGCTGGCCTCGGCCGGAATATCGGCGGGCACCACGACCTTGGCCGCGTCCTCGTCGATGTACTTGCTGTCATAGGAGTAGAAACCGCTGCCCACGACGATCTCGCCGCAGCCGCTGGCGATCGGCTGCTCGTTGCCCAGCACTGCGCACTCGATCTCGCGCCCCTTCACGGCGGACTCCACCAGCACCTTGTCGTCGAAGGCCAGCGCGAGTCGCACGGCTTCGTCGTAGGCGGCCTCGTCCTCGACCTTGCTCACGCCCACCGAGGAGCCCATGTTCGCCGGCTTGATGAACAGTGGCAGGCCCAGCTTGCGCTGCGCCTCGGCGAACGACGTACGCGCGGCATTGGCGCGGGTCAGGGTGACGAAGGGAGTAATCGCGATGCCGGCGTCGCGCAGCAGGCGCTTGCTCACGTCCTTGTCCATGCAGATGGCCGAGCCCAGTACGTCAGAGCCGACGAAGGGAATGTCAGCCATGCGCAGCAGGCCCTGCAGGCAGCCGTCCTCACCCTGGGTGCCATGGACGATGGGGAAGATCACATCGACATGGTCGAGCAATTGGCGGCTGCCGGTCTCCACCAGTTGCTGCTCGGCCTTGCCCGGCACCACGGCCAGTTCGCGGTTGGAGCGGTTGAGGGCGATCAACGCCGGGTTTTCCTGGTTGAGCAGGTAGTCGGAGGCATCGTTGAGGTGCCAGCGGCCCTCCTTGTCGATGCCGATCAGCACGGGCTCGAAACGCTCGCGGTCCAGCGCATCGACGATGTTCTTCGCCGATTGCAGCGACACCTCGTGCTCCGCCGAACGCCCACCGAAAATCACCCCAACGCGCAACTTGCCCATGACAGCCTCCGCATGATCGATGGGCGCTTTCTAACATGGGCTCCGGCGCTTGGGTAGGAACAGTGGCCGGCGAACAGACCAGACGCGCTGTTCAGAACCGGCCCAGCGCCTGTGCCAGCTCGCGCGCGGCCTGTCCGCTGTGCACGCCGGGGAACAGGTGGGTGAAGGGCAAGGCCACGAAGCGCCCTTCGCGTACGGCGCGCAGGCGCGATAGCACCGGGTCCGCGCGCAGCGTTCGGATCTTCCGGTCGGCGGTGGACCACAACGCATCGGCCAGCAGGATCACGTCCGGGTCGCGCGCCAGCAACTGTTCGGCGTTGGCGGTGAAGCTGCCCAGATCGACGTCCTCGAACAGGTTGTGCGCACCGGCGGCGTGCAGCAACTGGGTGACTACGCCACGCCGCCCCTGGCTCTCCAGGCCGATGCTGGCGCTATCGAGGTAGAAGACTTCCAGCCGTTGGCGGCCGGTCGAAAGCTGGCGCGCTTCGGCCAGCTCCGCGCGTTGCTGGCGAATCAGCGTCTGGGCCCGCGCCGGCTCACCCAGCAGGTCGCCCAGCGTCGTCAGGTCCGTCTCGACACCCGCGAACAGATCGTCCTGCCACGCACCACAACCGGCATCCAGCAGGTAGCTGGCGATGCCATGAGCGGCCAGTTCCTCGCGGGACAGGTTGCCCAGGCGGAAGGCCGAGGCGAACCCGGCCACCACCAGGTCCGGTCGCTGCGCGTAGACCGCTTCCGCCGACGGATACTGGCGCGACAGCAGGGGTACGCCGCGATAACGGCCGCCAGCCACGTCCAGGTCGTCATCGATGTACGCCACGCCGATCAGCCGCGGTCCGGCGCCCAGCGCCAGCAGCAGGTCGGCGGCGTGCTGGTTGAGGGCGAGGATGCGTTGGGGCGGGTGGTCGATCTGCCAGGTCTGGACGCAGTTTCGGTAGTCCTGCGCTGACGCATTTGCTGCGCTCTGCATCAACGCGAGCAACAGCACCACCTGCAGGAGCGCGCGCGTCATGGCTCGTCCACTCGCAGCTCTGCCACCGGCACGCCGTCACGCAGATGCTCGGAGACCACCCGGCACACCTGCTCGTCGCTACGCAGGCCATACCAGACGCGTTCGGGATAGACCGTCAGCAGCGGCCCGCGGTTGCACGGGAACTGGCAGCCGGTGCGGGTCAGCAGAGCGCCCTCGGCGTTCTCGTAGCGATCGAGTCGAATCAGCTCGCGGCGCAGGGTTTTCCACAATGGCAGCGCACCGCGCCGCACGCAGCGCGGCCCGGTGCAGAGGAACAGGTGATGCCGGTGCGGCGGCGGCGCGGACCAGTCCGGCTGCGAAGGCACCTCACCGACACCCTGGCACTCCAGCTGTTGCGCCGGATCGCCAATCGCCGCCAGCACCGCCGCCACATCCAGCCCGCGCCGGCCGAGCGCCGACGCCGTGACCTTCGGCGGCGGCGCCAGCGGAGCGTCCTCGAGCAGCCCGGCCAACTCGGCGCGCAACCAGTCGAGGTAGGCGCCGTCAGCGGTGGGTTCCAGGTCCACCAGCAGCAGCTCGCGATCCTCGGCCAGAAGCTCACGCACCCGCGCCCACAACGCATCGAAACCTTCGCCGGTGTCGATGCATTCGACACCGGCGAAGCGCGCCGCCACCTCGCGGTGCAGGCGCTCGCCCTGGGCACCGGCCAGCGGGCCGACCAGCAGGATGGCCTTCATCAGAAGCTGAAGGTGTAGCGCAGTTCGGCGGTACGCGGCCGGCCGAGGTTGTCGACCTGGCGGATACCGTTGCTGGTGCGGCCGGTGGCGTAGTCGCGGTCCAGCAGGTTCTCCAGCAGGAGGCTCAGGCGGTGTGCGCGGGCGGCGTCGAGGTAGCGATAGGCATCGCCGTCAAGCACGGTGTAGTGGCCGTAGTCGTCGTCCTGCGCGCTGACGATGGAGCCGACGTAGCGCGTGGCCAGGCCGGCGCCCCAGAGGCTGTCGTCATAGCCCAGGCGCAGGCGGGCAAAGAAGTGCGGGATGTTGTTCACCGTCACGCCTTCGCGGCTGTCCACCCGATTGCGCGTGGCGTCGGCGGAGAGCTGCCAGTGCCGGCCAACCTGCCACTGGCCGTTGGCTTCCACGCCGCGCACGGTGATCTCGCCGTTGCCGTTCACCCACTGGTCGCCCGCCAGGGTGATGAGGTCGGTGATCTCGCGGCGGAACAGGGTGACGCTGCCGCTCCAGGGCTGCTCGAACAGCTCGCCGGTGTAGTCCAGGCCCAGCTCGGCGTTGCGGCTGCGTTCGGGCTTGAGGTCGCGGTTGCCGACTTCGTCGCCCGGCTCGTTGACGAACAGTTGCTCGGCGGTGGGCAGCTTGAAGGCCGTGCCGAACTGGCCGCGCAGCTTGAGCTGCTGCGTGAGGTCATAGAGCGAGGTGAGCATCCACACGGTGGCGCCTTCGCCGCCGGAAATTTCCTCGCGGCGCACACCCAGGCTCGGGTGCCAGTCAGGCAGCGCCTCGATGTTCGGCCGCAGCTGGGCGTAGAGCGCGTGGGATTCGGCCTTGTCGTTGTCGATGATCAGCACATCGTCCTGGCCCTTGTACCACTGGCTGTCATTGCCGAAGACCAGCTCGTGACCGCCCGCAAGCCTGGCCTTGCCTTCGAGCTGCGCCCCCCAGTCGGTGAAGCCCCAGTAGTCGTTGTGGTTGAGCACCTGGGTGCCGCCGCCCTGCAGGTTGTAGACGCGGTCGTAGCGGGTGTCCCAGTCGTTGATGTGGGTCTTGGCGAACCAGCTGAAGTCGTCGCTGACGCTCTGCTGGAAGGTGGCCGTGGCGATCTGCTGCACGCGGTTGTTGCTGGTGTGGTGGTTGGACGTCGGGCGGGCGAAATCCAGCTCGGCGTCGGCGTACTGGTAGAACAGCTCCAGGCGCGAGGCATCGCCGATGGCCTGGATAGCCTTGGCACCGAACACATTGACGTCATAGGAGCGGCGCTTGTCGCTCACCGTGTCGGTCATGTCGCGGTCGCGGAACGGCTGGTAGCCGTCGGAGCGGTTGTGGCTGACGTAGGCCATCAGGCCGAGGTCGCCCAGGCCGTTCTGCACGATCTTTTCGGCGCGGGCATCGCCGCTGCGCCCCTTGAAGGTGTCCAGGCCGAGGTTCGCCTCACCGGACGCTTCGCGGCTGCGGGCGCTGCGGGTGACGATGTTGATCACGCCGGACACCGCCTGGGTGCCGAACAGCAGGCCCTGGCCGCCCTTGAGCACTTCGATGCGCTCCACCGCGGTAGTCGGCAGGGTGTCGATGTAGATGCCGCCGTAGAGGCGGTTGTTCAGGCGCACGCCGTCCAGCAGGATCAGCGTGTCGTCGTTGCGTCCGCCCAGCAGCGAGTAGGTGCCGTAGTCGAACGGCCCGTTCTTCGGCGCGACGAACAGGCCGGGTACATACATCTGCAGCACGCGCGTGATGTCGGCGCTGGGGCCGGCGCGCTCGATCTGCTCGCGGTCGATGACCTCCAGCTTGCTGCCGTAGCGGGCCATGTCGGCGACAGTGTTGGATTCCACCGAAGGCGCGCTGACGACTTCGTCGGCCAGGTCGAGCGGCGCCGCGACCAGTTGCGCGCTGAGGGCGCACAGGGGGAGAACAGGCATCCAGCGCAGGGCACGCCGGTTCTGTAACGGGAGTTTGGGTGACAGGGAGAAATGCAAGGTGATCGCCTCGAAATCGGGATTTCGCAGGCGGCGCAGCGACACCCGGAACGAGCGCGCCCCGGGAACCGGCTCACGCCCGCCCACCGCGGGTTTGCCAAACAGGTTCCAGGCCGGTCTCCGGGCTTGCGAGGGTCCTGGGGCATCCGCCTTCCCATGCTGGTGCACAGTGGCCTACTGGATGCTCCGCTCGCTTACCGTTGCGGGGGCAGCGCCGGACTGATCGCACGAGGGCGACGCACCGGCTTCCCGTTTCACCCCACGCACGGCGGCGGGGGGCACCTGAAACGGGGCGCATCTGAACACCGAGCGCCCGAAAGCGTCAAGCGCGGGGCTTGGGCAGGATGTTGCGGAGGAGGCGCGAACGCGCGGCATCAGTGCCAGGGATCGTAGGTGCCGAAGCTCCAGATGTGCCCCTCCGGATCACGGCAGGTGAAGCCCTGGCCGCCGTAGTCCTCGTCCTTGATGTCGATGACGATCTGCGCCCCGGCGTCCACGGCCGCGCGGTACGGCACCTCGGCGTCCTTCACCACCAGGTAGATGCTCTGGGTACAGCCGCCGACCTCGTCGGGCTGGCGCATCAGCCGGCCGTATTCGTTGTCGTGCAGCGACCCGAGCATCACCAGCCCGCTGCCGTCGGCCAGCGCCAGTTGGGCGTGGGCGATGCCGCCGTGCTCGTCGGCGACCACCAGTTGCCGCTGAAAACCGAAGGTCGCGCACAGCCAGTCGATAGCCTGGGGCGCGTCGCGGTAACGCAGGCAGGGAATGACACTGGGGCGGGCGATGGGAGCGGGCGTGGACATGGCGATCTCCGGGCAAAACGAACGCAATGTTCTGAGCATAGTCACCCGCTTTTCACACCTCAGCGCTGCGCGGCGACCAACAGCAACATGGGACGCTCGCGCTCCTCGGCGAGTGCCGGATCGGCCTGCACCTGCCCGGCGCTGGGCCCCCAGTCCTCGACATGGCGCACGCTCAGCCCCGAGCCAATCACCGCATTGAGGACGCTGCCGAGGGTGCGGTGGTACTTGAGCACGCCCTTGGCCAGCCAGTCGGTGCGACGCTCGCCCTCGTCCTGGTAGTGGTCCACCGGCCAGCAGCGGCGACCGTTGGCATCGACGATCCAGCCAGGCGCCAGCGAGGCCATGTAGATCGGGTGCTCGATGGAGAACACCAGGCTGCCACCGGGGCGCAGCGCGTCGTGCACGTTGCGGAAGAAGTGCGGCAGGTCTTCGAGGTAATGCAGGACCAGCGAACTGTAGGCCAGGTCGAAGGCTGCGGTGGGCAGTTCGAGCTGGTCGAGGTCGGCGTGGAAGTAACTGACCTGCGCGGCCTCGGTGGTTTCCCGCGCGCGGTCGAGCATCTTCTGCGAGACGTCCAGCCCACTCACGGTGCGGGCGCCCTGCTCCGCCGCATAGCGGCAGAACCCGCCGTAACCGCAGCCGAGATCGACCACGTCGAGGCCCTCCAGCGGCGGCAACAGGGCACGCAGCGCGGCCCATTCCGGCGCGCCGTCCAGCCCGTGCTGCGAGCGTGGCAGCTGGGCGTAGGCCGCGAAGAATTCAGGGTTGTCGTAGATGTTCTGCGCCATGGATCGGCACCTCCTTTCTGACGGACCAAGGGCCGATTGTCTGCGTCAAGGACGGGGCCGGCAACCCGATGAGGTCAATGCGGCGGCAATCGAAGCGCAAATTCCTGCAAGACCGTCGGTCAGGTCAACCGTAGTGTCAGGACTCCATTTCCAAGGAGAAAGACACCGTGACCCAGCGCCAATCGATCAACCTGCAGGACAAGCTCGGCCGCATCACTGAGACCTGGCAACCGCGCGTGATCGCCGAGATGAACGACTACCAGTTCAAGGTGGTGAAACTGCTGGGCGATTTCGTCTGGCACAGCCACGCCGACACCGACGAGGCCTTCATCGTGCTGGACGGCGAGCTGCGCATCGACTTCCGCGACGGCCCGCTGACCCTGCGCGCCGGCGAGCTGTACGTGGTCCCCCGCGGCGTGGAGCACAAGCCGTATGCCGAACGGGAGGTGCAACTGATGCTGATCGAACCGCGCGGCGTGCTGAACACCGGCGATGAGGGCGGCGAGCGCACGGCGGAAAACGACCGCTGGATCTGATCAACCCCTGCCGGCAAGGTCGTTCGGCTTTGCCCCAAAGCGCTTGCGATAGTCGCTCGGCGCCATCCCGGTGATCTTGCGGAAGGTGCTGCGGAACGAGCCCGGATCGAGGTAGCCGACCGTGTAGGCGATGTGGTCCACCGTGCCATTGGTGAACTCCAGCAGCTCGCGCGCCTTGCCAACCCGCAGGTGCTGACAGTACTCGGTGGGCTTGAGCCCGGTGGCCGCGCGGAAGCGGCGCAGGAAGGTGCGCTCCTCCAGGCCGGCCTGGATGGCCATGGCGGTCAGGCTGACGTCCACCGCGCCGTTGCCCTGCAGCCAGTGCTGCACCTTGAGGATGGCGGCGTCGCCATGCCCCAGCAGCGGCGCGAAGTTGCTGCCGCATTGCTGCGCGCTGTCGCTGTGTTCCACCACCAGGAAACGCGCGGTGCGGTTGGCGACGCTCGGGCCGAGCAGGCGGTCGACGATGCGCAGGCCCAGCTCCGACCAGGCCATCAGCCCGGCGGAAGTGATCAGGTCGCCGTCGTCCACCATGGGCTTGTGCGCTTCCAGACGTACGCGCGGGAAGCGTTTGGCGAAGGCCTCGGCGCCGCTCCAGTGGGCGGTGGCACTGCGCCCGTCGAGCAGCCCGGCTTCGGCCACCAGCAGGCCGCCGATGCACACCGAACCGACGATGGCGCCCTCGCCATGGCGCGCCGCTAGCCAGTCGGTGAGGTTGCGCAACGGGGCGGCGTCGGGCAGCCCGAACAGCGACGGCGGGACAAGCACGGCGACCAGCCGGCTGTCGACGCCTGGATGCGTGTCGAACACGCGGCGGGGCTCGCCGCCGTCCTCACCGGACCAGTGGCTGACGCGCAGCGCCGGCAACTGCTGCGCGGCCTCTTCGCCGGCGACGCGCTCGGCCACGGCGAACAGATCGGTCAGCCCGTGCAGCGCCGCCGTCTGCACACCGGGATAGAGCAGCAACCCGATCTCGACGACGCTCCGTTCCACAGCCATTGTCAGTTTTCCCCCGGTTATTGTCGTTCCGCCTGATCCCCGCGCGGCGCGCGGCAAACCATACTGGTCGCACTTCCTCACCACTCAATAAGGAATTCGGAAATGGCCAAGCAAGCGCTCATCCTAGTGGATATCCAGAACGACTACTTCCCTTCCGGCAAGTGGCCGCTGGTCGGCATCGAAGCCGCCGCCGACCAGGCCGCCAAGGTGCTGGCCGCCTTCCGCGAACGCGGTGACCTGGTGGTGCACGTGCGCCACGAGTTCGACAGCGCCGACGCCCCGTTCTTCGCTCCCGGCAGCGACGGCGCGAAGATCCACGGCAAGGTCGCCAATCTGCCCGGCGAGCCGGTGGTGCTCAAGCACTTCGTC
The DNA here is from genome assembly GCF_057180225.1 of Pseudomonas sp. BB438. Taxonomy (NCBI): domain Bacteria; kingdom Pseudomonadati; phylum Pseudomonadota; class Gammaproteobacteria; order Pseudomonadales; family Pseudomonadaceae; genus Pseudomonas; species Pseudomonas sp. BB438. Next base: position 1,594,896 of record NZ_CM170001.1, on the reverse strand, counting down.
AACGCCTTCCGCGACACCGACCTGAAGGCCATCCTCGACCAGCACGGCGTGGAGTCGCTGGTGGTGGTCGGTCACATGAGCCACATGTGCGTGGATGGTGCGGTGCGCGCCGCTGCCGACTTCGGCTACCCGGTGACCGTGCTGCACGACGCCTGCGCCACCCTGGACCTGGAGTTCAACGGCGTGAAGGTACCGGCCGCCCAGGTGCACGCGGCCTACATGGCATCCCTGGCATTCGCCTACGCCGACCTGGTGTCCACCGCCGAGTACCTGAATCGCTGATTCATGTCGCCCCGGAAAAGGGTCTCCAGTGAGGCCCTTTTTCATGCAGAAACGCTCCGTAACACTGCCGACGAACCGGCGAAGCAAGACGTGAGAAGCTGCGCAACACTCGGCCGGCTTTCCGCTATCATCGGGCCACATTCGCCTGCCGATAAGGACATCCCATGAGCGTTTCCTCGATCATTACCCTTGCCATCATTGCTGGCGTCATCTTCCTGCTGATCAGCGTGTTCAACCGTCTGGTGGCGCTGCGCAACCGCTACCAGAACGCTTTCGCGCAGATCGAAGTGCAGCTCAAGCGCCGCTACGACCTGATCCCCAACCTGGTGGAAACCGCCAAGGCCTACCTCAAGCACGAGCGCGAGACCCTCGAAGCGGTCATCGCTGCGCGCAATGCTGCGGTCGCCGGTCTGAAGGCCGCGTCCGAACAACCCGGCGACGCCGGCCGCATGGCGCAACTGGCCGCCGCCGAGAACGCCCTGGGCAGTGCCATGGGTCGCCTGAACGTGACCCTGGAAGCCTACCCGGACCTCAAGGCCTCGCAGAACCTGCAGCAGGTCAGCGAGGAGCTGTCGAGCACCGAGAACAAGGTCGCCTTTGCCCGCCAGGCGTACAACGACGCGGTGATGGAGTACAACACCTATCGCCAGTCGTTCCCCGCCAACGTCCTGGCCACCACCTACGGTCACAGCAAGGACGCCAGCCTGCTGCAGTTCGAGGACAGCAAGGACATCCAGGCCGCGCCGAAAGTCGCCTTCTGACCTGAACGAAGATGAACTTCTTCGAACACCAGGACCGCGCCCGCAAGCAGACCGGGCGCCTGGTCCTGCTGCTGACCGTCGCCGTGGTCTGCCTGGTCACCATCACCAGCCTCGCGCTGGGCTGGCTCTGGCGTCACCTGGGCGAACCGGCGCTGCACGTCACCTCGCGCGCGTCGTTGCCCGATCCGGAGCTCTACCTGTCGGTGGCCGCCGTGATCATCGGCGTGGTCGTCCTCGGTGCGCTGTACAAGCAGGTGCAACTGAGCGCCGGCGGCAAGGTGGTCGCCGAGAGCCTGGGCGGCCGCCTGCTCAACCTCAGCGCCGGTAATGCCGACGAGCGCCGCCTGCTCAATGTCGTCGAGGAAATGGCCCTGGCGTCCGGCTCGCCGGTGCCGCCGGTGTACGTACTGGAAGATGGCTCGATCAACGCCTTTGCCGCCGGACTGACCCCACGCGACGCAGTGATCGGCATCACCCGTGGCGCCATCGAGCAGCTCGACCGCAACGAATTGCAGGGTGTGATCGCCCACGAATTCAGCCATATCCACCACGGCGACATGCGGCTCAATACGCGGCTGACCGCCCTGCTGCACGGCATGCTCCTGCTCGGGTTGATTGGCGGCATGCTGCTGCGCGGCTGGAGCGACACCAGCACCGGCATCCGTATCAGCAGCCGGAGCAGCAGCAACGACAAGAACGGTGGCGGCAGCGTGGTGCTGCTGGTGATCGGCGCAGGTTTGGTGCTCTATGTGCTGGGCTATGTCGGCACCTTCTTCGGCCAGTTGATCAAGGCGTCGGTGAGCCGCCAGCGCGAGTACCTGGCCGACGCCTCGGCGGTGCAGTTCACCCGCGATCCCTCGACCATCGCCGGCGCGCTCAAGAAGATCGGCGGCAATCCGCTGGGCGCCCTGCTCAGCGCGCCGCGCGCGGCCGAATTCAGCCACATGTACTTCGGCGACGGCGTGGGCAGCAGCTGGTTCGACACCCACCCACCGCTGAAGGACCGCATCCGCCGCGTCGATCCGGGCTGGGACGGCCGCTACCCGGCATTCGAACCACGCCTGGACGTGGCGCTGATGAACAAGGACGCCTGGAGCGCCGTCGTCACCGGCCAGCCTTACCAGCCCAGCGCCGTGGACGTCGCGGTGGCCGCCGTCGGTGCGCCGACCGTCGCCCATCTGCAGGAAGCCCGCAGCACCCTGCAGCGCCTGGACGAGCGCCTGCAACGCGCCGCCCACGACACCGAGGGCGCCGAGGCACTGATCTACGGCCTGCTGCTGGACAGCGAGCCCGGCCTGCGCGCGCGCCAGCTGGAAGCGGTCAAGCAGCGCCTGAACCTGAGCCTGGCGCTGCAACTGGACCTGCTCGAAGAATCGCTGCTGCGGCTCGACCCCGGCCAGCGCCTGCCGCTGCTGGACCTGGCGATGCCGGCGCTCAAGCAGCTGGACACCCAGGCCTTCCTCGCCCTGCGCGAGAACATGGCGCTGCTGATCAAGCTGGATGGCAAGGTGAAGCTGCTGGAATGGACCCTGCTGCGCATCGTCGAGCGCAACCTGCAGCCGGGCCGCGGAAAGATCGGCAACGTGGCGTTGGCCGAGCTTGCCGAAGCATCCGCGACATTGCTGGCCTTGCTCGCCCGCGTCGGCGAGGCCGGCGACATGGAGACCGAGCAGGCCTTCGCCGATGCCTGGAGCGGCCTGCCCTTCCCGCCTCGACCCTTGCCGGCGGAAGGCAGCCTGCGTGATCTGGAAGGCGCCCTGAAGAAGCTGGAGCAACTGCGCCCGCTGCAGAAGCCGCAACTGCTCAAGGCACTGGCGCGCTGCATCGAGCACGACGGTCGCATCAGCACCGGCGAGGCGGAGCTGATGCGCGCGGTGGCGGATATCCTGGATTGCCCGATGCCGCCGTTGCTGGCGGCCTGACGCTATATCTGGTAGGGCGCATAACCCGGAACGGGTTATCCGCCGATGCCACCGCGGCGGATAACGCTGGCGCGTTATGCGCCCTACGAAGCTGGCGGCGTAGGGGAGTTGATGGGTATCGCTTCGCTCCACACCATCCTACGTTCGTGCCTCGCCGTGATTTCAGTGGGGATAGAAACTCCGATCGCGGACAAGGTCCGCTCCTACAGGAGGGCTCCGTGCCATGCGGTTCGCGAGCAAGAACTAGGCGTCCCCCTCGATCCTACGAAGAGCCAATGCGCCGCTCTGGCTCTTAAGGTCTTCCAGAGAAATATCCGCACACTCCGAATGCCCCGTTCAGGAGGCCTCGTTGAAGCGGAGTTTCAGGGGTTGAGCGACATGGATGTCGCGAGAGCTGCGATGGGCTAGGGACGGCCCTTCGCAGCGTGCCCCTGAAACTTCGTTTCAACGAGGGAATTTTTCGCCTGGGCGAAAAACCGGATGTCCGGGGGCAAGCCTTTTGGTTACTTTTCGGCGTTTGGAAAAGTGACTCGCCCGAGGGGGCGAAACAGGAAGTCCGCGCGCACGCCGAAGCGGCGCTTAAATACCCAGGCTGAAGCAACACGTCGGCCCTGCCGACGGATCGCGGGCATGGGCTAGCCTCCCCGCCCGTCCCACAGTTCAGCGCCATCGAATACGTAGTCACCCGCATATCCCCAGCGAGCCCATCGCCCTAGGATGGCCGTCACCACTGACGCTGGACTGCGCCGCCATGCCCCACATCACCATCGACTACACCGCCAACCTCACCGACGACCTCGACCCACTCGACCTTCCCCGGAAACTCCACCAGGCAGCCCAAGCCATGGGCGTGTTCCCCATCAACGGCCTGCGCACCTTCGCCCGCGCCATCGGGGACTACCAGGTGGGTGCGAACAAGCACAACGAAGCCTTCATCAACATCCGGATCCGCATCGCCCCCGGCCGCCCGGAGGAGCTACGCCAGCGCATCGTCGACACCCTGTTCGCCACTGCCGAACAGACCCTCGCCACGCTCATCGAGAAACGCCCGCTCGGCCTGCAGCTGGAAATCACCGAGTTCGATCGCAGCCTGACCCGCATGGCCGGCAGCCTGCCCACCGCCTGACGCGGTACGAAAAGAAAAAGGGCCTCCGAAGAGGCCCTTTTCTCATTCACTCAACCGCCCATCAGGCGCGGCTGGCGGCACCACCCTGCTCGGCTTTGGGAGCAAGGTTCAGCGCGTAGTACAGCACCGTCAGCAGCACCAGGAACGCCGGGCCGATGTACAGCGCGATGCGGGTGTCCTCGAAGAAGGCCATCAACACCACCACCAGCACCAGGAACGCCATGGCGAGGTAGGAACTGAGCGGGTACAGCCACATCTTGAACTGCAGCGTGCCGGCTTCGGCGGCGGAGAGGCCACGGCGGAACTTCAGCTGCGCCAGCAAGATCATCGCCCAGGTCCAGATCGCACCGAAGGTGGCGATGGAGGTCACCCAGGTGAATACCTTCTCGGGCACCAGATAGTTCAGCAGCACGCCCAGCAGCAGCGCGAAGATCGACAGCAGCAGCGCATTGCGCGGCACGCCGCCCTTGGAGGTCTTGGCAAAGACGGCCGGTGCCTGGCCATGCTGCGCGAGGCTGTAGAGCATGCGACCGGTGCTGAAGATGCCGCCGTTGCAGGACGACAGCGCGGCGGTGATCACCACGAAGTTGATGATGCCGGCGGCGGTCTTGATGCCCATGCGCTCGAAGGTCATCACGAAGGGGCTGCCCTGGGTGCCGATCTCGTTCCACGGGTAGATCGACATGATCACGAACAGGGCGCCCACATAGAACAGCAGGATGCGCCAGAACACCGAGTTGATCGCCCCGGGAATGGTCTTCTGCGGGTTCTTCGCTTCACCGGCGGTGAGACCGATCATCTCCACGCCCAGGTACGCGAACATCACCATCTGCAGCGACATCAGCACGCCGGTGATGCCGTGGGGCATGAAGCCGCCGTTGCTCCAGAGATTGGAGATGCCGGTGGCGATGCCGCCGTTGCCCAGGCCGAAGAAGATCATGCCGGCGCCGGCCAGGATCATGGCGACGATGGTGACGATCTTGATCAGCGCGAACCAGAACTCGAACTCACCGAAGGCACGTACGGCGATCAGGTTGATGGTGCCCATGCTCGCCAGCGCGGCCAGCGCCCAGATCCAGCGCGGCACGTCGGGGAACCAGATGCCCATGTAGATCGCCACCGCGGTGATCTCCGCGACGCAGGTCACCAGCCAGAGGAACCAGTAGTTCCAGCCGGTCAGGTAGCCGGCCAGCGGGCCGAGGTAGTCCTGCGCGTAGCGGGCGAAGGAGCCGGCCACGGGATTGTGCACGGCCATCTCGCCGAGGGCGCGCATGATCACGAGGATGGCGAGACCGCCGATGATGTAGGACAGCATGATGGCCGGGCCGGCCATCTGGATCGCCTTGGCGGAGCCGAGGAACAGGCCGACGCCGATGCAGGCGCCGAGGGCCATGAGACGGATGTGCCGCTCGTTGAGATCCCTTTGGAGATCGTGGGACGACATGGTGATGCAACCTCATTTTGTTCTTGGGAGTAATCAGCTGCGGACTCTGAGTGCAGTCAGGGTGCGGAACCACCGGAACGGCTTCGCCACCGCGCCGGTCGGCACGGAGGGGCAGTGTCTGGCAGTTCCAGGACGGCACACCGGAAGAGGCTGCCCGCTCTTGTGAAGCGGACGTGGGCATTGCGGGAGGACCACGGCTGAGGTCGCGGGCGAGTGTTACACAGTGCGTGGGAAACGTCTGCACCACCAAGGTGCAATGTGACCAAAGGAATAGCGGCGTATCGCCACATCCGCAGGCGTCGCCAGGGCCGGTGCAGAGCGGCTCAGCCCGGCAGCGGCTGTACCTCCAGCAACAGCGAGCAGGGCTTGCCGGTGGCCGGGTGACACGGCTCGCGCAGTTGCCGCAGCCACCAGCCACTGGTGGCCAGCAGCGCCAGCCAGGACTCCAGGGTGCGGAAGAACCAGGGCATCGGCGCGCTGAACTCGCCACCGAAGGCGGCGAAGGTTTCCAGGCGCCAGCCATTCACATAGGGCTCGTCTGCGCAGGCGGCCCACGGATGCACGGTCTGGATCAGCAGCCGCCCGCCGGGAGCGAGGCGCTCGCGGAGTGCGCACAGCAGCGGCGCGATGTCCTCGTCGAGCAGCGCGAAATTGCAGACCAGCGCATCGAACTGCCCAAGGCTGCTACCCGACGCGGTCAGCGCGGCGTAGTCCATCACCTCGAAGCGTCCGCCACCCGCCGCTCGTGCCGCGTCGACCAGAGGCGCCGAGGCATCCACGCCAACGCATTCACTGCCCGGCCCGACCAACGCGCGACATAGCCAGCCTTCACCGCAACCGATATCGAGTACACGCCGGGCCGGGCCATCGGCGAGGGCGCTCAGGATCGCCGCGTCGGTCACCAGCCGCCGACTTTCGATGCGCTGCTCGCGCACGGCGCAGGTCCAGGCATCGGCGTTGGCCTGCCAGCTCTGGCGGATTCGGGCGTTCTGGTCGGTCATGACACGCTCCGTGCGTAGCGTGAGGCGATCGCGGACTACTGTCCCTTCAGCACCTTGGGCACCGCCAACCCCTTGGGCGGCGGAGTCTGCGGCAACGCTTCGCGGCAGCCGGCGTCGCGGAACGGTCCGCCGATCTTCTGCCAACCATTGCCCGGCGACGTCTGCTGGCAGGTGTAGGCACCATCGAGCTTGCTCTGCCAGCGGTAGAACGGCATGGGCGCCGCCTGGGCGCTGAGGGACACCAGCAGCAGCGCAGCCAGGGGCAGCACACGGGGCAGGCTACAAGGCAGAAAAGGCGAACGCATGGGCAAGGGTTCCTGTCGAAGTCAGTGCATTGCACCTGCTGGCCGTCGGCAAATCAATCCGCATGGCCATGAACGGTGCCAGCCGGTGCGCAGTTTTTTTGCCGCCGACTACGCTGGAAGTTAGGAAAGCCGCGGGGGAAGCGGCTTTCGCGGCGCCAGGATGGCGCCGGCCATCACGTGGGCGGAGTCCGCTACCTGGGCTGTCGTACAAGCAAGGGCGGGGCGTGAAGATGGGCAACTCGAAGCATTCCGGTACGCAAGTGGCAGGTCAACCGGGAAGTCTGGGGCCCGGCCTTTCCCCACAGAAAGTACATCACCATCGTTTCCTCATCCTCTTCCTCTTTCTCCTGCCGTTGCTGGCCGCCATGGGCGCCGCCCTGCTCTATGAAGCCCGCACGTCCAAGCTGCAGGCCCGCGAGCTCGCGCGCTACGCCAGCGGGCTGACGTGGAGCCTGGAACAGGGCGGCACCGGCAGCGTGGTTTATCCACAGGGCGGTCCCTTCGACCGGCGCCTGGGCTATCAGCAACTGCCGAGCTTCCTGGGCCGCCTGCACGAGCGCAACTTCGTCACCCTCAGCCAGGCACGCTTCTCCGAGCCGCTGATGCAGTACACCAGCCACGGCATGTTCCCGCCCTACCCGGAAAAGGCCCAGGCTGGCGTCGACATCGCCGACTGCCGCGGCCTGCCGATCTACAACTTCCGCTACCCGCAGCGGCTGTACGCCAGCTTCGAGAGCATCTCCCCGGCCATCGTCAACAGCCTGCTGTTCATCGAGAACCGCGACCTCCTCGACCCCGATCGCCCCTACCTGAACCCGGCCATCGACTGGAGCCGCTTCACCCAGGCCTCGGTGGCGCAGGTGGGCAAGCTGGTCGGCCTGGGCAACCACGCGCCCGGCGGCAGCACCCTCGCCACACAGATCGAGAAGTACCGCCACTCCGAGGACGGCCGCACCAACTCCATCACCGACAAGTTGCGGCAGATGGCGTCGGCCAGCGTGCGCACCTACCAGAATGGCGCGCAGAACCTGGCCGCCCGACGCACCGTCGCCCTCACCTACCTGAATTCGGTGCCGCTCTCGGCGCAGCCCGGTTACGGCGAAGTGAGCGGCCTGCCGGACGGCCTGTGGATCTGGTACGGCGCGGACTACCAGCAGGTCAACAAGCTGCTCAATGCCCCGCCCGGCTCTGGCGAGGAGCTCGCCGCCCAGGGCAAGGCGCTGCGCCAGGTGGTGTCGCTGATGATCGCCCACCGCCGGCCCTCCTGGTACCTGGCGCGCGGCCGCGACCAGCTGGCCGTGCTGACCGACAGCTACCTGCGCCTGCTCGCGCAGAACAACGTGATCGCCCCCGAACTGCGCGATGCCGCGCTCCGGCAGACGCTGGTATTTCGTGATCCACGCAACGAGCCCAGCTTCACGCCGCTGGAGAACAACAAGGGCATCGGCCTGGCGCGCACCCGCCTGGCCGGCATGCTCGACGTGCCGTTGTACGACCTCGACCGCTTCGACATGAGTTTCACCACCACCCTGCAGCATGAGCTGCAGGAGCAGGTCACCGGCTACCTGCGCCAGCTCTCCGACCCGGCCTTCGCCGAGCAGATCGGCCTGTTCGGCGAACACCTGCTGTCCAAGGACAAGACCAAAGACGTGCGCTACAGCTTCACCCTGTTCGAACGCACCCCCAGCGGCAACCGCGTGCGCGTGCAGACCGACAGCACCGAGCAGCCCTTCGACATCAACGAGGGCAGCAAGCTGGAGCTGGGTTCCACCGCCAAGCTGCGTGTGCTCTCCACCTACCTGGAAACCATCGCCGACCTGCACGACCAGTACGCGCCGATGAGCGTCGCCGAGCTCAAGAAGGTGGACATCGAGCCGCTGGATATCCTCAGTCGCTGGTCCATCGACTACCTGGTCACCGCCAGGGACCGCAACCTGCCGGACATGCTCGCCGCCGCCCTGCAGCGCAAGTACTCCGCCAGTCCCTACGAGAGCTTCTTCACCGGCGGTGGCGTCCACACCTTCAGCAACTTCCGCAAGGAAGACAACAACCGTATCCCGACCCTGCAGGACGCCCTGCGCGAGTCGATCAACCTGCCCTTCGTGCGCCTGCTGCGCGACCTGGTGCGCCACGACATCTACGCCAACGAGGGCAGCAAGGTCGCCGTGCTGGCCGACGACAAGGACCCACGCCGCCAGGACTACCTCGACCGTTTCGTCGACAAGGAAAGCCAGGTCTACCTGCTGCGCTTCTGGCAGAAGTACAAGGGCAAGGACAACGACGAGCGCCTCAACACCTTCCTCGACGGCCTGCGCGCCTGGCCGGTGCGGCTGGCGGCAATCCACCGTTACCTGCAACCGCAGGCGGATGTCCCGACCTTTGCCGCCTTCCTCAAGGACCGCCTGAAGCAGGGCAAGTACGTCGGCGACACGCTCACCGACAAGCGCATCGAGGACCTCTACACCCGCTACGGCCCCGGCGCCTTCGACCTCAACGACCAGGGCTACGTCGCCCGCGTGCACCCGCTGGAGCTGTGGCTGCTGGGCTACCTGCAACGCCAGCCGGCGGCGACCTTCGCCGACGCCGTGGCCGCCAGCAGTGCCGAGCGCAAGCAAGTCTACGGCTGGCTGTTCAAGTCGCGGCACAAGTACGCCCGCGACAAGCGCATCCGCATCATGCTGGAGGTGGAAGCCTTCCTCGACCTGCATGAACAGTGGAAACGCCTGGGTTACCCGTTCGACCACCTGGTGCCGTCACTGGCCACCGCGCTGGGCAGCTCGGGCGATCGCCCGGCGGCGCTGGCGGAACTGATGGGCATCATCCTCAACGACGGCGTGCGCCTGCCGACCCTGCGCATCGACAGCCTGCACTTCGCCGCCGCCACGCCGTATGAGGTCACCCTCGGCCCGGAAGCCAACAATGGCCGCCAGGTGATGCGCTCGGAAGTCGCCCAGGCATTGCGTACGGCGCTATCCCAGGTGGTGGATGCCGGCACCGCGCGGCGCCTCTCGGGTACCTTCAAGACAGCCGACGGCAGCGCCCTGATCATGGGCGGCAAGACCGGCACCGGCGACAACCGCATCGAAAGCGTGACCCGCAGCGGCTGGGTGAAGAGCTCGAAGGCGATGAACCGCACGGCGACCTTCGTCTTCTACATCGGCCCGCGCCACTTCGGTACGCTGACTGCCTACGTGGCTGGCAGCGAATCGGACAACTTCAAGTTCACCTCGGCGCTGCCGGTGCAGGTGCTCAAGGGCATGGCACCGATGCTGTCGAGCTACCTGGAGCCGGGCATCAGCACCGGATGCCAGGAGCGGCTGGACAATCTGCGGGTGAGCTGGCGCTGAGCCCGCGATTGCTGGGCTGGGAACGCTGCGCTTCCTGTGGCAGCGGGCCACGCCCGCGATCGCGCGCATGGCGAGCGCCTGCAGGGGCGAAGGCGTCCGGGAAAGTGTCGTGACGGAATACCGGTCCTATTTGGCCTGCACGCTCTTCACGTACAACGCCTCGACCTGCTCCCGCGCCCACGCTGTGCGGCGCAGGAAAGTCAGGCTGGACTTGATGCTCGGGTCGTTCTTGAAGCAGCGCACGTCGATGCGCTTGGCCAGACCATCCCAGCCGTACTGCGCCACCAACTGGTTGAGGATGGCTTCCAGGGTCACGCCATGCAGCGGGTTCTTCGGTTTGTCATTCATGTTCGGTGCCGTCGCGCGGAGAATGCGCGGCACCTTACCATCAGGCCCGCAGGCCGGCCACGCCCGCCACGATCAGGGCGACCGATGCCAGCTTGGTCAGGGTCAGTGCCTCGCCCAGCAGCAGGAAGCCGAAGAACACCGTGCCCAGCGTGCCGATGGCCGTCCAGACCGGATAGGCGATGCTCACCGGCAACTGGCGCATCGCCAGGGTGAGGAAGAAGATCCCGCCGATCACCGCAACCACCGTGACCACGGTCGGCAGCGGCCGCGTGAAGCCCTCGGCGTACTTCATCGACACCGCGAACATCACCTCGAACACCGCGGCCACCATCAGCATTGCCCAGGCCATCACACACGCGCCCACTCGCCCTCGGCGAGGTCGGCCAGCGCCTGTTCGGCCTGTTGGTACGACGCGCGAAAGGCATCGGGATTGCCCTCCTCGCCCTCGGCAGCGATCACCTGTACGTCTTCGATGCCGAGGAAGCCCAGCGCCACGCGCAGCCAGGCGTCGGCGTGGTTCATCCACTCCAGCTCACCGCCCGGGCCCATGCCGGCGCCACCTCGGCTGGTAATGATCAGTGCCTTGCGCCCCTTGAGCAGCGGCTCGTACTCGGCCTCGCCGTCCTTGACGTGCAGGTCGAAGGTGCGGCCGAGACGGACGACCTGGTCGACCCAGGCCTTCAAACCGCTGGGCACGCTGAAGTTGTACATGGGCGTGGAGATCACCAGCAGGTCGTGGGCGAGCAATTCGTCCACCAGCGTTTCGCTCAGCGCCAGCTCGGCCTGCAGCTCGGCCGGGCGATTGTCCGGCTGCGGGTGGAAGGCGGCGGCGATGAAACCTTCGCTGACGTGGGGCAGATCGGCGCGCCCCACTTCGCGGCGGGTGATCGGTGCCTGCGGCAGCGCGGCGAGAAAGCCTTCGGCCAGGCGGCGGGAATGCGAGCGGTCGGCGCGGGGGCTGGCGTGAATCGCGAGAATCCTGTTCATCTGTCTTTCCTTGTTCAAGGTGTACACTGCGGAGGTCTGGATTGGCCTTCAGTTGCTGCCTAAGCTATTTACAGCCCGGAATCGGGACAACTGAGGGGATTTCCTTCCAGATGAATCCATCTCATCCATGGAGCACTGCATGTTCGCCAGCCTGCCGCTTCCCGCCCTGCGCACCTTCGAATCCGCCGCGCGCCAGCTGAGCTTCAAGGCCGCCGCCCAGGAGCTCGCCGTCACCCCCACGGCGGTGTCCCACCAGGTGCGCGCGCTGGAGGAATGGCTGGGCTTGCCCCTGTTCGAGCGCCTGCCGCGCCAGGTGCGCCTGACCGAAGCCGGCGAGCGGCTGTTCCGCAGCCTGCATGGCGCGCTGCTGGAAGTGTCGCAATCGGTGGACAGCCTGCGCCCGCAGCGCAGCGCCAGCAGCCTGACGATCTCCACCACGCCGGCCTTTGCCGCGCTGTGGCTGGTGCCGCGCCTGGGCCGTTTCTATGCGCGCCACCCGCATATCCGCCTGCGCCTGGACAGCCAGTGCGAGCTGCTCGACCTGCAACAGGACGCCAGTGTCGACCTGGCGATTCGCTACGGCTTCGGTGACTACCCACGCATGCACAGCCAGTTCCTGCTGGCGGAACGCTTCGCCGTCTATGGCGCGCCGGCACGGGTGGCCACCGCCGACGTGGAGGTGCCGGAGATGATCAGCGTGCGCTGGCACAACTCCGAGCTCTACGAGCGCGGCTGGAAGGCCTGGTGCCAGGCGGCTGGCGAGGAGTGCCTGCTGGCCCAGGCGGTGCAGCGCGAATACGACGAGGAGTTCTACGCCCTGCAGGCGGCCATCGCCGGCCAGGGACTGGTGCTGGCCAGCTCGCTGCTGGTGTCGGAAAGCGTGGAGAAGGGTCTGCTGGTGCCCTACCGCCCGGAAATAAACGTACCCGGCGCCCGCTACACCGCGCTCTGCGTACCGGGCCGCGAGCGCCATCCGCCGGTGCGCGCCTTCCTCGACTGGCTGTCCGAAGAAGCCGCGCAAGCCGCCGATCCGCTGATCGACAGCGCCGCCTGAGCCTGCCGCTGCACCCGCGCAGGGCGGCATTCGCCGTGCGCGATGGCCAACCCGTGGGTAGAATCAAGCCTGCCGCAACAACAATTCTTCTTTGCCAGGGACACGCCTCCTGCGTGATTCCACGGCACGGCCTGAGCCCCACTTCACCTCAGGATTCCCATGACCACCGCGCAAGAAACCCGCTCCGGCAGTTGGCTGAACGTCATCGCCCTGGCCATCGCCGCCTTCATCTTCAACACCACCGAGTTCGTCCCGGTGGGCCTGCTCAGCGACATCGGCGCGAGCTTCGACATGCGTCCGGAGCAGACCGGGCTGATGCTCACGCTCTACGCCTGGGTCGTCTCGCTGGCCTCGCTGCCGCTGATGCAGCTGACCCGCAACATGGAACGCCGCCGCCTGCTGGTGGTGATCTTCTGCCTGTTCATCGTCAGTCACGTGCTCTCCGGCTTTGCCTGGAATTTCACGGTGCTGATGATCAGCCGCTTCGGCATCGCCTTCGCCCACGCCGTGTTCTGGTCGATCACCGCGTCGCTCGCGGTGCGTGTGGCGCCGCCGGGCCAGCAGGCGAAAGCACTCGGCCTGCTGGCCACCGGGACCATCCTGGCGATGGTCCTGGGCATCCCGCTGGGACGCATGCTCGGCGAGGCACTGGGCTGGCGCACGACCTTCCTCACCATCGCCGGCGTCTCGGTGGTCGTGGTGCTCTGGCTGGCCCGCGCGCTGCCGCCGTTGCCGAGCCAGAACTCCGGCTCCCTGCGCAGCCTGCCGCTGCTGTTCCGGCGCCCGGCCCTGGTGTCGATGTACGTGCTCACCGTGCTGGTGATCACCGCGCAGTTCACCGCCTACAGCTACATCGAGCCGTTCGCACGCGAGGTCGCCGCGCTGGACAGCCAGAAGACCACCCTGCTCCTGCTGCTGTTCGGCGGCGCCGGGATGTTCGGTTCGATCCTCTTCAGCCGCTATAGCGAGCGCATCCCGCGCGCCTTCCCGTGCCTGGCCATCGCCGTGCTCGGCGGCACGCTCCTGTTGCTGATGCCGCTGGCCCACTCGCCCACGGCGCTGCTGGTGCTGAGCCTGTTCTGGGGCGCGGCGATCCTCTGCTTCGGCCTGGCGCTGCAGGCCAAGGTGCTGCAACTCGCGCATGACGCCACCGACGTCGCCATGGCGATGTTCTCCGGCCTGTACAACGTCGGCATCGGCGGCGGCGCGCTGTTGGGCAGCCGCGTGGCGGTGGGCATGGGGCTGGAATGGATCGGCTACGTCGGCGGCGCACTGGCGGTAGTCGGCCTGCTGCTCTGCCTGTTCGCCTGCTGGCGGTATGCGGCAGCGCTCAGTGGCGGACACGCCTCGCCCTGACACATCGACTCCCCCTGCGAAACGAAAAAGGCCGCGCCCCTCACGGAGCGCGGCCTTTTACATTCAGCGCAGGATCAGCGGCTGGTCACGGCAGTGCCGGTCGACTGGGTGGCTTCGGCGTACTCCGCCTCGGCTTCCTCGAAACGCTGGATCATCGCCTTGGACGGCGCGGAACCGAACAGGCTGAAGACCACGATGGAAACGCTGGAGAGGATGAAGCCCGGGATGATCTCGTACAGGCCGAGCCAGCCGAACTGCTTCCAGACGATCACGGTGACTGCACCGACGATGATGCCGGCCAGCGCGCCATTGCGGGTCATGCCCTTCCACAGCACGGAGAACAGCACCAGCGGACCGAAGGCGGCACCGAAACCGGCCCAGGCGTAGGACACCAGGCCCAGGACGCGGTTGTCCGGGTTGGCGGCCAGGGCGATGGCGATGAGCGCGACCAGCAGCACCATGGCACGACCGACCCAGACCAGCTCCAGCTGGCTGGCATTCTTGCGCAGGAAGGCCTTGTAGAAGTCTTCGGTCAGCGCCGAGGAGCACACCAGCAGCTGGCAGCTCAGGGTGCTCATTACCGCCGCGAGAATGGCGGACAGCAGCACGCCGGCAACCCACGGGTTGAACAGGATCTTCGCCAGTTCGATGAAGATGCGCTCGTGGTTCTCGCCCACGGCGCCAGCCTGCTCCGGGTGCGCCTGGAAGTAGGCGATGCCGAAGAAGCCGACGGCGACGGCGCCGCCCAGGCAGAGGATCATCCAGGTCATGGAGATGCGGCGGGCAGCCGGGATCGACTTCACCGAATCGGCGGCCATGAAGCGCGCCAGGATGTGCGGCTGGCCAAAGTAGCCCAGCCCCCAGGCCATCAGCGACAGCACGCCTACGAAGGAGGCGCCCTTGAACATGTCGAAGTTGGCCGCATCCTTCAGTTCGATCGCAGCGAAGGTCGGCTCCACGCCGCCGGTGGCGAACAGCACGATCACCGGGGTGAGGATCAACGCGAAGATCATCAGCGAGGCCTGCACGGTGTCGGTCCAGCTCACCGCCAGGAAACCACCGACGAAGGTGTAGGCGATGGTCGCGGCGGCACCGGCCCACAGCGCGGTCTCGTAGGACATGCCGAAGGTGCTTTCGAACAGGCGGGCGCCGGCGACAATGCCGGAGGCGCAGTAGATGGTGAAGAACACCAGGATCACCAGCGCAGAGATCACGCGCAGCAGGCGGCTGTTGTCCTCGAAGCGGGTGCTGAAGTAGTCCGGCAGGGTCAGGGCGTTGCCGTTGTGCTCGGTGTGCACGCGCAGGCGGCCGGCGACGAACAGCCAGTTCAGGTAGGCGCCGCAGATCAGGCCGATGGCGATCCAGCTCTCCGAGATACCCGACAGGAAGATGGCGCCCGGCAGGCCCATCAGCAGCCAGCCGCTCATGTCCGAAGCACCGGCCGACAGCGCGGTGACGAAGCTGCCGAGGCTGCGACCACCGAGGATGTAGTCGGAGAAGTTGTTGGTCGAACGATAGGCGGCCAAGCCGATCAGAACCATGGCCGCGATGTAGATCACGAAAGTGATCAGTGTTGGCGTGTTGACGCTCATGGGGACTCCCCTACAGCTTGTTTTTATCCGGGACCGCGGGGTATCGCGGGCCCTTGACTGGCGGCCGGCATGGTTGACGCCGACCCGTTAGCGCTTGCTCACAGGCAAACCGGGTTGCGCGTGATGCCAAACAGGCACCGAACCGCTACGCATCCCGACGCAGGCACGCCTCGTCCTTGCTGGCGCCTTCCTGCAGCCACCGTCTCACCACGGCGACCTCCGTCCCGCCCCCGCCGGTAAGCGTGGTGCGGAGCGTTTCCCGGGCTGAGCCCGGTGATCCTTCAGGCGCCGGAATGGGCGCCAGCGCTCCGGCAATGCAGGGCACGCCGACCCGAGGACGGGCAGCACTGCTTGTCGGAGCGATTCGAAACTGTGTTCACGCGCGCATGGAGATGCGGCAGGGGGCGGCCGACGCGCGAGGGCGCGGATTGTACCGAAAGCATCGAGGCGAATGGCGCCACTGGTCCGAGGGCGGACGGCGCAAGGCCACGGGCGGGCGCTACGGGCCGGGCCGTGGAGGACGTGGCGCCGCCAGGTGCAGGCGCGCTACAGACGAAGACAGAACCGGTGATGGGCATGCTGCCCCTCCCGCGTATCGAGCTGGCTGTTGTTCTTGGCTTGACCGGGTTGCACCTTGGAACACCAGCAACGCGGTGGGCGGACTCTATGGGTTGCACCCAACAGAATTCTTGCTGAAAGCTCTGGAGTTCTTGCAGAAGACTCCGGCACCCGGAGGCCGGCAATTGACCGGTCGATCAACATCCAGGGCCAGGCAGGCCAGCGGATTCAGCAGCGGCGCAGGCTGCCCGGGGTCAATCCGAGGTAACGGCGCATCGCAGTGGTCAGCGCACTCTGGCTGGAGAAACCGCATTCTCCGGCCACGTTCACCAGGGGCAGGTCGGTTTCCCGCAGCAGCCGCGCGGCTCGATCCAAACGCTGACGCAGCAGGTACTGGTGCGGCGTGAGGCCGACACGGTCCTTGAACTGCGCGTGGAAGTGACTGGGGCTCAGGCAGGCGACCTGTGCCAGCTCGGCCACGGTGATGCGCCGGGACAGGTGCTCGGCGATGTAGCCGTCCAGCCGCTCCAGGTCCAGCGGCCCGCTGCGCGGCGCGCGGTCCTCGCTGAACAGACGCAGGTGCAAGGCCCGCAGCAGCACACCGCCCAGGGCACGGGCGAGCAAGGGATCATCACCATAGCGGGCGATTTCGGCACCGGCGTAGCTGAGCAGATGTTGGAAATCCGCATCCAGGGTCGGGTAGCGCGGCACCTCGAACAGCCGCGCCAGCAGCTCGCGATCCTGCTCGCCCGTTCCGGCCTCGCTCAGATCGAGGATCAACATCCGGTTGTCACCGAGCCCGGCGAACGCGTGCCCCACATCCCCCGGCACCAGGCAGGCGCGCATCCGGCACACCTCGCCGCCTGCACCGTCAATCTCGAATGCCGCGCGGCCGCTCAGGGACATCACCAACTGGTGATGGTCATGGGCGTGCTGATCGGTCTGGTCGGACAGCGTGGCGAGGCGAGTATCGAACATGGCGCTGGGTGATCAAATTTTGAGCATGGTACGGGATTCGGCCAGGCCTGCCCAGACAGCAGGTGCAACCTGGCGCAACTCACCTGTCCGCTTCGCACTAAATCATCTAAGCCTGCAAAGCTTGCTAACTGATAGATATGTTATGTTATAACAAATAACGCATTCCCACCTCCCCTTCCCCGCCGCTCGGCGCATTCCTGTTCTCGAGGGAGGGGTTCGCTTTGCCAGAAGAAAAACCAGGAGTTCGTCATGTCCCCATCCCTTCCCCGTCCCAGCTGGCGTCTAGCCCCGCTGAGCCTGGCCCTGTGCGCCGCCATGCCGGCGCTGGCCGCGACCGCCCCCACCGAGCTGGAACCCCAGGTGATCACCGCCAATCCGCTGGGCGACGCCACGCCCGCCGCGCCCAGCAGCGTCCTGCAGGGCGACGAGCTGACCCTGCGACAGAAAGGCAGCCTGGGTGAAACCCTCAACGGCACGCCAGGCGTTTCCTCCACCTGGTTCGGCCCCGGCGCCAGCCGCCCGGTAATCCGTGGCATGGACGGCGACCGTATCCGCATCCTGCGCAACGGCGTAGGCGCGCTGGACGCGTCCTCGCTGTCCTACGACCACGCCGTGCCGGAAGATCCCAACGTGGTCGAGCGCATCGAAGTCGTGCGCGGCCCGGCCGCCCTGCTCTACGGCGGCAGCGCCATCGGCGGCGTGGTCAACAGCTTCGACAACCGCATCCCCAGCGAACCGGTGGACGGCATCCACGGCCAGGGCGAGCTGCGCTACGGCGGCTCGGACACCACCCGCAGCGCTGCCGGCGCGCTGGAAGCCGGCGACGGCACCTTCGCCCTGCACCTGGACGCCGGCTCCCGCGAGTTCAACGACCTGCGCATCCCCGGCTATGCCCACTCGGCGCGTCAACGCCAGACCGATAGCGATGACGCCAAGCACCGCGTGAACAACAGCGACGGTCGCCAGGACAGCGGCGCCATCGGCGGTAGTTACCACTGGGATCACGGCTATGCCGGCCTGTCCTACAGCGGCTACGACAGCAACTATGGCTCGCCCGCCGAAGAGGACGTACGCCTGAAGATGCAGCAGGACCGCTACGCCTTCGCTTCGGAAATCCGCGACCTCGACGGCCCCTTCAGCTCGGTGAAGCTGGACGCCGCCTACACCGAGTACCAGCACAAGGAAATCGAGGACGGCGAAACCGGCACCACCTTCAAGAACGATGGCTACGAGGCGCGCATAGAGGCGCGGCACAAGCCTATCGGCCCGCTGGACGGCGTGATCGGCGCGCAGGTCGCCAACAGCCGCTTCTCTGCGCTGGGCGAAGAGGCCTTCGTGCCCCACACCGAGACCGACAGCGCCGCGCTGTTCTTCCTGGAAAACTGGCAGGCCAGCGAACGCCTGGCACTGAACCTGGGCGGCCGCGTCGAGCACACGCGCATCGAGCCCAACGCCAAGGACAACGAGCGCTTCGCCGAGAATGACGGTTCGCGCAGCTTCACCGCGGGCAGCCTGTCCACGGGCGCGGTGTACACGCTGACCTCGATCTGGTCGCTGGCAGGCACCCTGGCCTACACCGAGCGGGCACCGACCTTCTACGAGCTGTATGCCAACGGTGCCCACGCGGCGACCGGCACCTATGAAGTGGGCGATGCCGACGCAAGCAAGGAAAAAGCCGTCTCCACCGACCTCGCCCTGCGCTTCGACAACGGCCGCCACAAGGGCAGCGTCGGCGTGTTCTACAGCCGCTTCTCCAACTACATCGGCCTGCTGGCCAGCGGGCGCTACCGCGACGAGGAAGGCGCAGTGGTCGACGCCGGCGACGACGAAGCGCTGCCCGAATACCTCTACAGTGGCGTGAAGGCAGACTTCTATGGCGTCGAGGCGCAGGACCGCATCCACCTGCTGGACAGTCCCTACGGTCGCTTCGACCTGGAGCTCTCCGGCGACTACACCCGCGCGAAGAACAAGGACACCGGCGAAGCCCTGCCGCGCATCGCCCCGCTGCGCCTGAACAGCGCACTGCTGTGGGAACTTCAGCAATGGCAGGCGCGGGTCGACGTGGAGTACGCCGCCGACCAGAACCGCGTGCCGGAGAACGAACTGCGCACCGACGGCTACACCACCCTGGGCGCCAGTGTCGGCTACCGCTTCGACCTGGGCGACAGCCGCTGGTTGGCCTTCGTCAAGGGCGAGAACCTGACCAACCAGACCGTGCGCTACGCCAGCTCCATCCTGCGCGACAGCGTGCCGGCCGGTGGGCGTGGCATCCAGGCCGGCGTGAAGGTGGCGTTCTGATGCTCTAGAGCTGACGCCCGGCGTAATCCCGGGCGAACTGCGCGGCGATCCGCCCGGACCGTGACCCGCGATGGGTTGCCCAGCGGATCGCCGCCTGCTCCCACTCCTCCTGCCGAACGCCACCCAGTCCATGGGACTCCAGCCAGCGCCCGACCGCCTCCAGGTACTGCTCCTGGCTGAAGGCATAAAAAGATATCCACAGGCCGAAGCGCTCGGAGAGCGAGATCTTCTCCTCCACCGCCTCGCCGGGGTGCAACTCGCCGCTCTCGCTGCGCTGGAAGGACAGGTTGTCCTCGGCGCGCTCGGCCAGCAGGTGGCGGCGATTGGACGTCGCGTAGATCAGCACGTTGCCGGACTGTCCGGCCACCGAGCCGTCGAGCACGGTCTTCAGCCCCTTGTAGCCGGTCTCGCCATCCTCGAAGGACAGGTCGTCGCAGAACAGGATGAAGCGCTCCCGGCGGTGACGCAGCAGGTCGATGATCTGCGGCAGGTCGGCCAGGTGCTCCTTGTCCACCTCGATCAGGCGCAATCCTTCCGTGTGGAAGGCATGCAGGCAGGCCTTCACCAGCGAACTCTTGCCGGTGCCGCGCGCGCCGGTCAGCAGCACGTTGTTGGCCGGGCGGCCGGACACAAACTGGCGGGTGTTCTGCTCGATCAGCGCCTTCTGGCGGTCGACGTTACGCAGGTCGTCGAAGGCGATCAACGCCGGCTCGGTCACCGCTGTCAGGCGTGGCTGGCCCTGGCGGTACTCCCAGAGGTGAGCGATGGCGCCCTCTTCCAGCGCCAGCTCGGCGCGGGTCGGCAGGGATTGTTCGAGCAACCGGGCGATACGCGCCAGTTGGTCGGTGATGGAGGCCAGGGCATTGATGGAAAGCTCGGTCATGGCGGGATCATCGAAGCAGATGGGGACTGTTCAGCAGACTAACGATGGAGGAAAGTGGCCGTCTAACGACAAACAGGCATTCAGATGCGCAAAAAGGATATTTCAGCCCAGCCACTGGACAACCATGGCGACGAACGGGCGGCCAGCCCGGTAGCCGCGATTGCCCTGGACTTTCCCGACGGTCACCAGGTGCCTGCCCACAGCCACCACCGTGCGCAACTGCTTTACGCCGTGCGCGGCGTGCTGGTAGTGGGCAGTGCCAGCGGCCAGTGGGTGGTGCCGGACAACCGTGGCCTGTGGATACCTGGCGGCGTGGAGCACTGGACGCGCATGGTCGGCGACGTGCAGGTGCGTACCCTTTATGTCGAGCCGGGCAGCGCCCCGCACCTGCCGCCGGACTGCTGCGTGCTGGCGGTCTCGCCGCTGCTGCGGGAGCTGATCCTCGCGGCGCTGTCGATCAGCGGCGAAGTCACCCCGGATTCCCGCGACGGCCGCGTCCTCGGCCTGATGCTGGATGAACTGCGCGAAGACCCCATGCTGCCGCTGCACCTGCCGCTGCCCGCCCATCCACGCCTGCGTGCGCTGTGCCAGGCCATCCAGGCGCAGCCCGGGGACACCGCCAGCCTTGGCGACTGGGCCGCCCGGCTGAGCGTCGACAGCAAGACGGTACAGCGCTGGTTCTTCGCCGAAACCGGGCTGACCTTCGGCCAATGGCGGCAACAGGCACGGCTTCTGGCTGCGCTGGAGCGCTTGGCCCTGGGCGAAAGCGTGCTGAGCGTGGCGCTGGAAGTCGGCTACAGCACGCCCAGCGCCTTCAGCGCCATGTTCAGCCGCCAGTTCGGCCGGCCGCCCAGCGATTTCCTGCGCCCGCGCCCGCTAATCCGCTCGTAAGCTCCGCTGGCACACAATCGGCAGGAACATCTTCGGACACATCCTTCCATGCGATGGGATTGAAACCCCGAGCCGGTTTCCCCATCTAGACTGTCATGTTCAATCAGTCAGGTGCCTCATGAGCGACCACGACGAGATTCACGATATCCATAGCGCCGAAGAGGTCAGCAACACCGGGCTGGTGTTGCCGGGACAGAACCTGCCGACCACGGTCTACGTCATCCCGATCCACAATCGCCCGTTCTTCCCGGCGCAGGTGCTGCCGGTGATCGTCAACGAGGAGCCGTGGGCCGAGACGCTGGAACTGGTCGCCAAGACCGAGCACCACAGCCTGGCGCTGTTCTTCATGGAGAACCCGCCGGAAGACCCGCGCCACTTCGACCCGGAGAGCCTGCCCGAGCACGGCACCCTGGTGCGCGTGCACCACGCCAGCCGCGAGGGCGGCAAGCTGCAGTTCGTCGCCCAGGGGCTGTCGCGCGTGCGCATCCGCGGCTGGATCAAGCGCCATCGCCCACCCTTCCTGGTGGAGGTGGAATATCCGCACACCCCCAGCGACCCGAGCGACGAGGTGAAGGCCTATGGCATGGCCCTGATCAACGCGATCAAGGAACTGCTGCCGCTCAACCCGCTGTACAGCGAAGAGCTGAAGAACTACCTCAACCGCTTCAACCCCAACGATCCGTCGCCGCTGACCGACTTCGCCGCCGCACTCACCACTGCGCCCGGCGCCGAGCTGCAGGGCGTGCTGGATACCGTGCCGATGCTCAAGCGCATGGAGAAGGTGCTGCCGCTGCTGCGCAAGGAAGTGGAAGTGGCGCGCCTGCAGAAGGAGCTGTCCGCCG
Source organism: Pseudomonas sp. BB438 (assembly GCF_057180225.1). NCBI lineage: Bacteria > Pseudomonadati > Pseudomonadota > Gammaproteobacteria > Pseudomonadales > Pseudomonadaceae > Pseudomonas > Pseudomonas sp. BB438. The sequence goes on along the minus strand of NZ_CM170001.1, from coordinate 1,572,921 downwards.
AGGTCAATCGCAAGATCGGCGAGCGCCAGCGGGAGTTCTTCCTGCAGGAACAGCTGAAGATCATCCAGCAGGAGCTGGGCATCACCAAGGACGACAAGAGCGCCGACTCCGATGAATTCCGCGCACGCCTGGACGGCAAGACCCTGCCCGACCAGGCGAAGAAGCGCATCGACGAAGAGCTGAACAAGCTGTCGATCCTCGAGACCGGCTCCCCGGAATACGCCGTCACGCGCAACTACCTCGACTGGGCGACGTCCGTCCCGTGGGGCCTGATGGGTGTCGACAAGCTCGACCTCAAGCACGCCCGCAAGGTCCTCGACCGCCACCACTCCGGTCTGGAAGACGTGAAGGACCGTATCCTCGAATTCCTTGCGGTCGGCACCTTCAAGGGCGAGATCGCCGGCTCCATCGTGCTATTGGTCGGCCCGCCGGGCGTAGGCAAGACCAGCATCGGCAAGTCCATCGCCGAAAGCCTGGGGCGGCCGTTCTACCGCTTCAGCGTCGGCGGCATGCGTGACGAGGCCGAGATCAAGGGCCACCGCCGCACCTACATCGGCGCCCTGCCCGGCAAACTGGTGCAGGCGCTGAAGGACGTGGAGGTGATGAACCCGGTGATCATGCTCGACGAGATCGACAAGCTCGGCAGCAGCTACCAGGGCGATCCCGCCTCGGCGCTGCTGGAGACGCTCGATCCCGAGCAGAACGTGGAGTTCCTCGACCACTACCTGGACCTGCGCCTGGACCTGTCCAAGGTGCTGTTCGTGTGTACCGCCAACACCCTGGACTCCATCCCCGGCCCGCTGCTGGACCGCATGGAAGTCATCCGCCTGTCCGGCTACATCGCCGAGGAGAAGCTGGCCATCGCCAAGCGTCACCTGTGGCCCAAGCAGTTGGAAAAGGCCGGCGTGCCGAAGCATCGCCTGTCGATCAACGACGCCGCCCTGCGCGCGGTGATCGAGGGCTACGCCCGCGAGGCCGGCGTGCGCCAGCTGGAGAAAGTGCTCGGCAAGCTGGTGCGCAAGTCGGTGATGAAGCTGCTGGAAGACCCGGAGTCGGTGGTGAAGATCGGCGCCAAGGACCTGGAGGAATACCTCGGCATGCCGGTGTTCCGCACCGAGCAGGTGCTCTCCGGCGTCGGCGTGATCACCGGCCTGGCCTGGACCAGCATGGGCGGCGCGACCCTGCCCATCGAGGCAACGCGGATCCATACGCTGAACCGGGGCTTCAAGCTCACCGGACAACTGGGCGACGTGATGAAGGAGTCGGCGGAGATCGCCTACAGCTACATCAGTTCGCACCTGAAGAAGTATGGCGGCGAGTCGACCTTCTTCGACCAGGCCTTCGTCCACCTGCACGTCCCCGAGGGCGCCACGCCCAAGGACGGCCCCAGCGCCGGTGTCACCATGGCCAGCGCCCTGCTGTCCCTGGCGCGCAACCAGGCACCGAAGAAAGGCGTGGCCATGACCGGCGAGCTGACCCTGACCGGCCAGGTGCTGCCCATTGGTGGCGTGCGCGAGAAGGTCATCGCGGCGCGCCGGCAGAAGATCTTCGAGCTGATCCTGCCCGAGCCCAACCGCGGCGACTTCGAGGAGCTGCCGGAGTACCTGAAGGAAGGCCTGACGGTGCATTTCGCGAAACGCTTCGGGGATGTGGCGAAGGTGCTGTTCCCGGCCTGATGCCCTGAACACACCTGTAGGAGCGCGCCAATGGGGCGCTCCTACAGGTCAGCTCCATCGCACGTACGGAACGCATCCCGTCCCCCTTCGAAGCATCTCCTTCCCACACGATTGCGTTATCCTGCGGCCCAACCTGTCCCCTTCCAGGAGCCGTCATGCCGTCGTATCGCTCGTTGCTGCCTCTCACCCTGGCCCTACTCGCCGGTTGCGCCGGGCAAACCAAGCCCGTGGTCACCCTGGAAGACGCCAGCGACTGCAAGCCGTTGAAACTGCATGCCGGCCAGGAGCTGGTGCTGATCCTGCCGAGCAACCCCACCACCGGTTTCCGCTGGGAAATGCGCAACGCCGCCAACGGCCTGCTGCGCGCCCTCGGCCCCGAGGTCTACAGCAACCCGGAAGACGCCGGTCTGGTCGGCAGCGCCGGCGAATCCACCTGGCGCTTCCGCGTGACCGCCGCTGGCGAGGACACACTGGAACTGGCCTACCGCCGCCCCTGGGAAGCGGAAGTGCCGCCGGCAAAGACCTTCGTCTGCCCCATCGCGGTGAAATAAGGCGCCATAAGCCCCTCGCGCTGACGCCTTCGGCCTGTGGGCCGGGTGCGGCGCTGCGGCACAGTGAGCGCTCAATTCTTCGGGAGGGAACCCCATGCGCTGGGCACTATTGGCACTGATCGGCGGTGCCGCCTACCTGTTCGCCGTCACCTTCGATCTGCCCGCCGTGCGCATGCTGTGCAAGCCGCTGCCGGTACTGGCCATGCTGTTCTGGATACTGGGCACACCCGCTGATGGCTATCGTCGCTGGGTCGCCATCGGCCTGGTGCTGTCGATGCTCGGCGACATCCTGCTGGAATGGCCGATCAACGCCTTCGTGCCCGGACTCGCCGCTTTCCTGCTGGCACACCTCGCCTACCTCGTCGCCTACCTGGGCGACACCCGCCGCGTCGCGCCACTCGGACTGCTGGTTGCCGGCGTACTGGGGGGCAGCCTGTTCGCCCTGCTCTACAGTCGCGGACTCGGCCCGCTACTGCTGCCCATCGCGCTCTACAGCCTCACCATCAGCAGCATGCTCTGGCGTGCCATCGCCCGCCTGGGCGTGCCTTCCGTCGCCCATGCCAGCCGGGTCTACGCCGCGCTGGGCGCACTGCTGTTCGTCAGCTCCGACGCGATGATCGGCATCAGCCGTTTCGTCGCCGCCTTCGACGGCTCCTCCTACGCCATCATGCTCACCTACTGGCTTGGCCAGTTCGGTATTGCCGCCTCCGTCACATCCCGTCATATCGCTCTGCCATACTCGGAAGGACACGTCACTACCCGAGCCTGACATGCTGCGAATCGCGTCACCGCTGCTGCTCCTCTGTTCGGCGCTGGCCGGCGCCGAACCCCTGCGCCTGGCCGGCGACGACTGGTGTCCCTACCTCTGCCCGAACGATTCGGAAAAACCCGGCTACCTGCTCGAGGCCCTCGGCCATGTACTGCCACAACCGCCACAGTTCGAACCCCTGCCCTGGCCGCGGGCCCTGCAAATGGCCCGGGAGGGCCTGGTGGACGGGGTGGTCGGCGCCTATAGCGAAGAGTCCGAGGAGCTGCTGATCGGCGAGGAACCCATCGGCTGGGTGACCATGCGTTTCTATGTACGCAGCGACAATCCCTGGACCTGGAAGGGCTCGGCCTCGCTGAGCAGCCAGTCCATCGGACTCGCCCAGGGATATTCCTACGGCCAGGAAATGGACACCTGGCGCGATCAGCACCTGGACAATCATGAGCAGGTGCAGGTGCTCAGCGGCGAGAAAGTCCTCGAACGCAACATCCAGAAGCTGCTGCTCGGGCGCATCACGGTGCTGCTCGAAGACAGCCAGATCGTCGAGCACTACCTGAACCGCCACGGCCTGGCAGAACGCATCCAACCCGCCGGCGAACTCGCCGACAAACGCCCGATGTACGTCGCGCTCAATCCGCACCTGGACGGTGTGCAGGAGCGCCTCGCGGACCTCGATGAAGGACTGCGCGAACTACGCCGCAACGACCAGTGGAAAACCCTGATGCAGGGTTATGGAATCGCCGTTGACTAGTCCGGCGAAGGCGTGAGAAAAGTCCGGCAGAGCCCTCTGTCATCGGCTATAGATCAATCATAAGAGACTGGGAATAAGGGGAGCTCCATGCGTGCAGTAGTTCGCTCGATGTTGTTGCTGGGAGCCTGCCTGACACTCTCGGCCTGTGGCAGTTTACTGCCCAGCGAACGCGCGGAAGTGCAATCGCCATTCCTGGATTACCAGGATGCACAGAGCCGCTACAACCAGGTCGATCCTGGCAAGACCACCAAGTCGCAACTCTACGCACTGGGCTTCGATCCGCTGTCCCAGGGCAACGCCAAGATGCTGTCGTTCATCGACGTGCGCCTGCTCTTCGTGCAACCCAACATACCCATCGACTACCTGCCCGACGGCCTGGTGACCTGCCTGCAGGCCAAGGATCGCTGCGTCGGCTACGCCTTCGACTTCAACAAGACCGACAGCCAGCGCGTAGGCAGCTTCTGGGCCGACATCTTCAACTTCCGCAAGCGCCGCCAGGTGCAGGGCTGGTCGTTCCGCCCGGTGTTCGTGCTGATCGACGACGTGGTGGTGCACAAGACCAGCAACGGCGAGCCGAACATCCGCCGCATGGAAGACAAGAAGAACCCGCTCGGGCCACTGCAGGGCGCCGGCGAGTACTTCTCCGACCAACTCAAGTGACCCTTATCGCCTGAAGCTTGGGCGCACCCGGCGCCTCGGCTACAATGCGCGCCCCGGCAAACCGGGCGCGCCGCGCCCCGTTGCCTGTTCAGCGTAGCGAGGCCCCATCCAGCGTGAGCGAATCCGACCGCATCTTCGCCCAGCCGCAAAGCCAGGTTCCCGACTTCACCTTCAACGAGGACGTGGTGCGCGTCTTCCCGGACATGATCAAGCGATCGGTACCGGGCTACCCCACCATCGTCGAGAACATCGGTGTGCTTGGCGCGCGCTTCGCAGCCCCAGGCAGCGTGCTGTACGACCTCGGCTGCTCGCTGGGCGCCGTGACCCAGGCACTGCGGCGCCACGTGAAGACCGAAGGCTGCCGCGTCATCGGCGTCGACAATTCCGCCCCGATGATCGAGCGCTGCGGCGAGTACCTGCGCGCGCAGGACGCCATGCACCAGGAACTGCTGCCGGTCGAGTTGATCGAGGCGGACATCCTTTCCCTGGACCTCAAACCCTGCTCGCTGATCGCACTGAACTTCACCCTGCAGTTCATCGCCCCCGAACAACGCCTGGACCTGCTCACCCGCCTGCACGGCGCCCTGCTGCCCGGCGGCGCGCTTATCCTCTCGGAAAAGCTGCGCTTCGCCGATGAGCAGGAGCACGAGTTGCTCACCGACCTGCACATCGACTTCAAGCGCGCCAACGGCTACAGCGAACTGGAAATCGCCCAGAAGCGCACGGCCATCGAGAACGTCATGCGCCCCGATACCCTGGAGACCCACCGTGAACGCCTGCTGGCGGCCGGTTTCTCCAAGGTCGTGCCCTGGTTCCAGTGCCTCAATTTCGCTTCCCTGATTGCCCTGCCATGATCGAACGCTTCGACCTCGACCGCCTGCGCCTTGAACTGGCCGGCACGCCGCTGGAATCCTGGGCCGCCTCGCTGCCCGCGCAACTGGCCGCCAAGGTCGACGATGGCCACGGCGACCTGGAGCGCTGGCTGGCCGCGGTGGATCGCCTGCCGGAACTGCAAGCGGCCGCCATCGAGTTGCGCGAGCGCTTCAATCTCGAGGGTGACTGCAACGAGGACACCCGCACGCAACTCACGCTTGCGCTGCAGGGGTTGATCCCATGGCGCAAGGGGCCATTCAACCTGTTCGGCGTGCACATCGACACCGAATGGCGCTCGGACTGGAAATGGGCGCGCGTCTCGCCGCACATCGACCTGGCGGGCAAGCGCGTCCTCGACGTCGGCTGCGGCAACGGCTACTACCAGTGGCGCATGCTCGGCGCCGGCGCGCGTAGCGTGGTGGGCGTAGACCCGAATTGGCTGTTCTTCTGCCAGTTCCTCGCGATGAAACGCTACCTGCCGGACCTGCCGGCCTGGCACCTGCCCTTCGCCCTGGAAGACCTGCCCGAGAAGCTGGAAGGCTTCGATACCGTGTTCTCCATGGGCGTGCTCTACCACCGCCGCTCGCCCATCGACCACCTGCTGGCGCTCAAGGACTGCCTGCGCCGTGGCGGCGAGCTGGTGCTGGAAACCCTGGTGGTAGAAGGCGACGTGAACACCGTGCTGGTGCCCGAGGACCGTTACGCGCAGATGCGCAACGTGTGGTTCCTGCCGTCGGTGCCGGCACTGGAGCTGTGGCTGCGTCGTGCGGGCTTCACCGACGTACGCAGCGTGGACATCAGCCTCACCTCGGTGGAAGAACAGCGTGCCACCGACTGGATGCGCTATCAGTCACTGCCGGACTTCCTCGATCCGAACGATCACCGCCGCACCATCGAGGGCCTGCCGGCGCCGCTGCGCGCCACCCTGGTCGCGCGCAAGCCTTGATCTGCCTGTAATGCGAGGGGCATAGCTCGCTTGCATCAAGCGCTGTGCAGTTGCCTGCCCTCTCCCGCAAGGGAGAGGGCGCCCTGGCCAGCTCGGTGCCTCGCTTGATGCCGAACAGTCCCCTCTCCCTTCAGAGAGAGGGTTAGGGAGCGGGGAATTCTCTGGCACGAATGTCCAGATGAAACCCTTCGCCCATCAGCGGTTGGCGGCCGCCACGATCAGCGCCTTCATCTCGGCAACCGCCTGCTTGAAGCCCACGAACAGCGCATGGGCGACGATGGCGTGGCCGATGTTCAGTTCGTTGATCCCGGCGATGGCGGCGACCGGCTCGGCGTTGTGGTAATGCAGGCCGTGGCCGGCATTGACGATCAGGCCGTGGGACAAACCGAACTCCACGCCATCACGGATACGCGCCAGCTCATGGGCGGCTTCGGCCGGATTGTGGGCGTCGGCATAGCGGCCGGTGTGCAGCTCCACAGCCGGTGCGCCGATACGGGCGGAAGCCTCGATCTGACGCTGGTCCGGATCGATGAACAGCGACACCTCGCAGCCGGCAGCGGCCAGGCGCTGCACCGCGTCGCGAATCCGTGCCTCCTGGCCGGCGATGTCCAGGCCACCTTCGGTGGTGAGCTCCTGGCGAGTCTCCGGGACCAGGCAGACATGAGCCGGGCGGATGATCTCGGCGAACTTCATCATCTCCTCGGTGACGCCCATCTCGAAGTTCATGCGGGTCTGCAGGACTTCGGCCAGTACGCGCACATCACGGTCCTGGATGTGACGACGGTCTTCGCGCAGGTGCACGGTGATGCCGTCGGCGCCGGCTTCCTCGGCGTCCAGCGCGGCTTTCACCGGGTCGGGATAACGGGTGCCGCGGGCCTGGCGCAGGGTGGCGACGTGGTCGATGTTCACGCCGAGCAGGATACGGTTGGCTTCAGTCACGGGAGTTGTCCTTGCGATTCATGAAGAGCTCGCGGCTGACCAGGGGTCGGCCGCCAAGATGAGGTGCCAGGGCCTGGCGCATGAGGCGCTTGGCTGCCGCCAGGGCACCGGGTGCGCTCCAGTCGGCTTCGGCCATGGCCAGCAGGTCGGCACCGTGAAACAGCCCCGGCTGCAGGCTGCCGACCGGCTCGAGGCCCGCGTCGGGCAGCAGGCGGTAGAGACCGTCCGGCGCCACGCTCTGGCCGACGATATCGGTGTCCAGGGAAAAACCATAGCCCAGGTCGTCCAGCAGTCGCCATTCGAACGAGCGCAGCAGTGGTTCCAGCGGACTGCCGGCGGCCAGTAGCGGCAGCGTTGCACGGTAGTGCTCGAACAGCGCGGGATGCGGGTCTTCCGCCGGCAACAGGCGAATCATCAGCTCGTTCAGGTACAGGCCGCTGAACAGCGCCTCGCCACTGAGCAGATTGGGGATGCCGTTGGGCTCCAGGCGAACGACGTTCTTCAGGTCGCTGCGCCCGCGGAACTCGGCCTCCAGCGGCACGAACGGCCGCGCCAGCGCTCCCGCCTTGCCCCGCGCGCCACGCAGGACGGCACGCAGACGCCCCTGCGGCGTGAAGAAATCCACCAGCGCGCTGGTTTCCTTGTAGGGACGGCTGTGCAGGACGAAGGCGGCTTGGGCAGTAGAAGCGAGGCTCATGGCGCTGCGCCTGGAGTGAGAGTCGGGGAGGACGCACGCAGGCGCCCGAAGGGTGCGCCCCGCGATTGCTCGCGGGGCGTCAGGGGTCAGAGGTCGCCGTAGCCCAGCGAACGCAGAGCGCGCTCGTCGTCGGACCAGCCGCCCTTCACTTTCACCCAGAGGTTGAGCATGACCTTGGAGTCGAACAGCACTTCCATGTCCTTGCGGGCGTTCTGGCCGATGCTTTTGATGCGCTCGCCCTTCTCGCCGATGATGATCTTCTTCTGGCCATCGCGTTCGACCAGGATCAGCGCATGGATGTGCAGGATCGGACCGTCCTGCTTGAACTCCTCGATTTCCACGGTGACCTGGTACGGCAGCTCGGCACCCAGCTGGCGCATGATCTTCTCGCGTACCAGTTCGGCGGCGAGGAAGCGGCTGCTGCGATCGGTGATCTGGTCTTCCGGGAAGAAGTGCTCGCTCTCCGGCAGGCGCTCGGCCACCAGGCCTTCCAGTACATCGAGGTTCTGCCCGTGCTGGGCGGAAATCGGCACGACTTCGGCATTGGGCAACTGTTCGGCCAGCCACTGCAGGTGCGGCAGCAGATCGCCCTTGTCTTCCATGCGGTCGACCTTGTTCACCGCCAGCAGGACCGGGCAGCTCACATACTTGACCTTGTCATAGACCATCTGGTCTTCGTCGGTCCAGCGGTTACGGTCGACGACGAAGATCACCACGTCGACGTCCTTCAGCGCGGCGCTGGCCGAGCGATTCATGTAACGGTTCAGCGCCTTGTCGTTGTCCTTGTGCAGGCCAGGAGTGTCGACGTAGACCGCCTGCACATCACCCTCGGTCTTGATGCCCAGCAGGGTATGGCGAGTGGTCTGCGGCTTGCGCGAGGTGATCGCCAGCTTCTGCCCGAGGATATGGTTGAGCAGGGTCGACTTGCCCACATTGGGGCGGCCGACGATGGCGACGTAACCGCAACGTACGGCTCCTGCTTCATCGTGCCCGGATTGATCGTGCTGGTCTTGCTCGTGCTCACTCATGGCCATTCTCCACGCCCAGGGCTGCCAGCGCGGCGGCGGCGGCCACCTGCTCGGCAATGCGGCGGCTGCCGCCGTGACCGTGGGTCTTGTCGTTCAGCAGGGCAACCTCGCACTCGACGAAGAAAGTGCGGCAATGCGGCTCGCCCTGGATATCCACCACATCGTAACGCGGCAGTTCGCACCCACGGGACTGCAGGAACTCCTGCAGGCGGGTCTTGGGATCCTTGTTGGTATCCACCGGGGTCAGCTCGCGCAGCTGCGGGCCCAGCCAGGCCATGATCCGCTCGCGGGCGGAGTCCATGCCGGTGTCCAGATAGATGGCGCCGATCAGCGCTTCCATGGCGTCAGCCAGGATCGACTCGCGGCGATAACCGCCGCTCTTCAGCTCGCCCGAGCCCAGTCGCAGGTAATCCCCGATTTCGAATCCACGGGCCAGCAGGGCCAAGGTCTCGCCTTTCACCAGTCGCGCACGCAGGCGCGACAGCTGGCCTTCGCGGGCCTGGGGAAAGTGGGTGAACAGGGCTTCACCAATGACGAAGTTGAGGATGGCGTCGCCGAGGAATTCCAGGCGCTCGTTATTGCGCCCGGCAAAACTGCGATGGGTCAGCGCCAGGACCATCAGGTCCTGGTCGCGGAAGGTGTAGCCAAGCTTGCGCTCGAGTCGATCCAGACTGTTGTTACTCACGGCATTCGTACACGGAATTCTTTGTCAAATTTGACCACCAGGTCGATGTTCTGTACCAGTGGCTCGCGTTTTTCGTATTTCAGGTGGGCACGGAACTCGTTGTTCTCGAGCTTCACGTCCAGCGCATCGTCCAGCTTGAGATCACGGATGTTGTTGAGCATCAGCGCCTTGTCGACATAGGAGTAGAACTCCGGAACGGTGCGTACTTCGGCCGCCTTGTCGGTCTCAACCGAAGTAATGGCCTTTTCGATCGCGTAGTAGTCCAGGTAATGCGGGATGATCTTGAACGCGGCGCTGGCCAGGAACGCCACGACGGCGAGCACCACCAGCCAACCCAGCAACGACATTCCCTTCTGCGAACGTGCGTACGTCATATCGACCTCATGTCGGTATCTTTCTTATTCGCCCACCAGTCGTGGCGGGTCCAAGTGAAGCGGGGCTGCCTCGCTCCCCGCGTGCAGCCCCGCCCTTTTTCTAGCACCGATCCAGCCTTGTCGGCCTGGAGCGTCTCACAAGTTTAGTGAATCACACCGACTCGCGAGAAATTCGGCAGATTGCGCATCTTCGGATCCGGCCAGCTCATCCAGACCGCAAACGCCTTGCCGACGATATTGTGGTCCGGAACCATGCCCAGCAGCTCCTTCGGGATCTTCGGATCGTTCCAGTAGCGGCTGTCGTTGGAGTTGTCCCGGTTGTCGCCCATCATGAAGTAGTGGCCGGCCGGGACCTTCCACTGCTTACCCGGCTCGATGCGGAAGCGGGTCATTTCCTTGCGGATCATGTGCTCCACGGCGCCCAGCTTCTCCTGATACAGGGTCACGCTGCCCAGGGTGCCGGGCTCCTCGCCCACCAGCGACTCGGCCACGGCCTGGTCGTTGATGTAGAGGCGCTTGTCGCTGGTGTAGCGGATGGTGTCACCCGGTACGCCGATGACGCGTTTGATGTAGTTGATGTTCGGGTCGCTGGGATAGCGGAACACCATGACATCACCGCGCTGCGGATCCCCCACCGGGATCACCTTGGTGTCGAGCACCGGCAGGCGGATACCGTAGGCGAACTTGTTCACCAGGATGAAATCGCCCACTTCCAGGGTCGGCTTCATCGAGCCGGACGGGATCTGGAAGGGCTCGACCAGGAACGAACGCAGCACCAGCACGATGAACAGCACCGGGAAGAACGACTTGCCGTATTCGACCAGCACCGGTTCCTTGTTCAGCTTCTCCAGCACTTCCGGGTCGGCATCGCTGACCGAACCTTGGTAAGCCGAAATGGCCGCCCGACGGCGCGGTGCGAACAGCACCAGGTCAATCAGGGCGAGAACGCCGCATACCGCAACGGCAATCACCAGCAACAGCGGGAAATTCAGGGTCATAGGGTTCAACTGTCCACTTTGAGCACAGCGAGGAAGGCTTCCTGCGGAATCTCCACGCTACCGACCTGCTTCATCCTTTTCTTACCGGCCTTCTGCTTCTCCAGCAGCTTGCGCTTACGGCTCACGTCACCACCGTAGCACTTGGCCAGCACGTTCTTCCTGAGCGCCTTGACCGTCGAACGGGCGATGATCTGCCCACCGATGGCCGCCTGAATCGCGACATCGAACATCTGCCGCGGAATCAATTCCTTCATCTTCTCCACCAGCTGACGGCCCTTGTACGGGGCGTTGTCGCGGTGGACGATCAGGGCGAGGGCGTCGACCTTCTCACCATTGATCAGCACATCGAGACGAACCAGGTTTGCCGGTTCGAAGCGATCGAAGCTGTAGTCCAGCGAAGCATAGCCGCGGCTGGTGGACTTCAGGCGGTCGAAGAAGTCCAGCACCACTTCGTTCATCGGCAGATCGTAGATCACCTGGACCTGGCCACTGAGGAAGTGCATGTCGCGCTGGACGCCGCGCTTCTCGATGCACAGGGTAATGACGTTGCCCAGGTGCTCCTGAGGCACAAGGATGGTCGCGCGGCAGATCGGTTCGCGCATTTCGTCGATGGACGACAGGTCGGGCAGCTTGGACGGGTTGTCGACATAGAGGATGTCGCCGTTCTTCTGCACGATCTCGAAGATCACGGTCGGCGCGGTGGTGATCAGGTCCAGGTCGTATTCGCGCTCCAGGCGCTCCTGGATGATCTCCATGTGCAGCATGCCGAGGAAGCCGATGCGGAAGCCGAAGCCCAGTGCCTCGGAGCTTTCCGGCTCGTATTGCAGCGCGGCGTCGTTCAGGGTCAGCTTCTGCAGGGCTTCGCGGAAATCCTCGAAGTCGTCGGAACTGACCGGGAACAGGCCGGCGTAGACCTGCGGCTTGATGCGCTTGAAGCCCGGCAGCACGTCCACATCGGGTGTGTTGTTCAGGGTCAGGGTATCGCCCACCGGCGCACCGAGAATGTCCTTGATGCCGGCGATGATGAAGCCCACTTCACCAGCCTTCAGGTCCGCGGTCTCGGTGTGCTTCGGGGTAAAGACGCCTACGCTGTCCACCTGGTGGACCTTGCCGGTGGACTTCACCAGAATCTTGTCGCCTTTCTTCACTCGACCGTGCTTCACGCGAACCAGCGAGACCACGCCCAGGTAGTTGTCGAACCAGGAGTCGATGATCAGTGCCTGCAGCGGCGCGTCGATTTCACCTTCCGGCGCCGGTATGGCGGTGACCAGGCGCTCCAGCACATCTTCCACGCCCATGCCGCTCTTGGCCGAGCAGGCCACGGCGTCGGTGGCGTCGATGCCGATGATGCTTTCGATCTCGTCCTTCACGCGGTCCGGGTCGGCCTGCGGCAGGTCCATCTTGTTCAGCACGGGCATGACTTCCAGGCCCTGCTCGATGGCGGTGTAGCAGTTGGCGACCGACTGCGCTTCCACGCCCTGGCCGGCATCCACCACCAGCAGCGCACCTTCGCAGGCGGCCAGCGAGCGGCTGACTTCGTAGGTGAAGTCGACGTGGCCGGGGGTATCGATGAAGTTCAGCTGGTAGGTCTTGCCGTCCTTCGCCTTGTAGTGAAGCGTGACGCTGTGCGCCTTGATGGTGATGCCGCGCTCACGCTCCAGGTCCATGGAGTCCAGTACCTGGGCCTCCATCTCGCGGTCGGACAGGCCGCCGCACATCTGGATGAAGCGGTCCGCCAAGGTCGACTTGCCATGGTCGATGTGGGCGATGATGGAGAAATTGCGGATATGACTCAGGTCACTCACGGCTGAACACACTCGGAAGGCTGAAGGCGGCGGTCCGCCGAAAAATAGCCGGGGAGTTTACCTGAATACAGCCAGACGCGTCACGCCGCGCCGGACGGTCAGGCATGAAAAAGGGCGGTCGAAACCGCCCTCTTCTGGTGCGCCGACCTTACTCGGTCAGCTTGAACGTGATGAAGCTCGCACGCCCCTGACGCAGCACGCGCATGGAAATCGAACGATCCTTCGGCAGCGCCTTGGCAATCTCGCTGAAGGTTTTCGAGGAATCCACCGCGCGGTTGTTCAGGTGAGTGATGACGTCACCCGGACGCAGACCGACCATGGCCGCCGGACCGCCCTGCACTTCCTTGATGACCACACCACCCTTGATATCCAGGGATTTGCGCTGCTCGGCGGTCAGCTCGGCCACGGTCACGCCCATGCGGTTGCTGCTACGCTCTACGCCCTTGCCCTCGACGGCGGCGACGGCATCGTCGTCGTCCGGCAGGCTGCCGATGGTCATGTTCAGGGTCTGGCGCTTGTTGTCACGAATGACTTCCAGAGCCGCCTTGTCGCCCGGCTTCATGTTGCCCACCAGATGCGGCAGGTCGGCGGATTCGTTGATGGTCTGGCCGTTCAGGCTCAGGATCACGTCACCCACCTGCAGGCCGCCCTTGGCTGCCGGACCGTCTTCCACCAGTTGCGCGACCAGCGCGCCAGCCGGCTTGTCGAGACCGAAGGATTCGGCCAGATCCTTGTTCACTTCCTGGATCACCACGCCCAGCCAGCCACGATTGACCTTGCCACCGGCTTTGAGCTGATCAGCGACGTTCAGCGCCACATCGATCGGAATCGCGAAGGAAAGCCCCATGAAGCCGCCGGAACGGGTGAAGATCTGCGAGTTGATACCCACCACTTCACCCTGCAGGTTCAGCAGGGGACCGCCGGAGTTGCCCGGGTTGATCGCCACGTCGGTCTGAATGAACGGCACGTAGTTCTCGTTCGGCAGGCTGCGGCCCTTGGCGCTGACGATACCGGCAGTCACCGAATGGTCGAAGCCGAACGGCGAGCCGATGGCCAGCACCCACTCGCCGACCTTCAGCTTGTCGGAATCGCCCAGCTTGAGCGTCGGCAGGCCCTTGGCGTCGATCTTCAGCACGGCGACGTCGCTGCGCGGGTCGGCGCCGACCAGCTTGGCCTTGTGCTCGCTGCGGTCGGACAGGCGCACGAGAATCTCGTCGGCGTCGGCCACCACGTGGTTGTTGGTCAGGATGTAGCCGTCATCGGAAATGATGAAGCCCGAACCCAGCGACTGCGCCTCGCGCTGCTGGCCACGGGGCGCCTGGCCCTGACCGCCCTGGCCACGGGGAATGCTGCGCTCGAAGAATTCGCGCAGGCCCGGCGGCAGGCCGTCGAGGTCCGGAATGCCCATCTGCGCGTTGGAGCGGTCGGGAAGCTTCTGGGTAGTACTGATGTTGACCACCGCCGGCGAGGCCTTCTCGACCAGCGGAGTGAAGTCCGGTAGTTCAGCCCGCGCGGTGACCGACAGGCTCAGGGCCAGCAGGGCGACCAGCGCAGCCATGCTGCGTTTCAGGGTTTGCATTGACTACAGCTCCCGTGATGTTGATTGGGAAGTTCACTAAACAGGGCCGGGCGGCCCACCGACCAGCGCACGCAGCACAACCGGTTGCATCGCCGGATCATCTGCGTGGCGCCGCGAATAGCGGCGCACAAGCAGCCAGGCCAGCAGGAAGCCCGCTGACCCAGCCACGATGATGATAGGTTCTCCCAGGCCGAGGCGCGCAGCCATCAACGCCAGCGCGAACAACCCCAGCAAGGGGAAGAGATAGATAAGCAGGGCGTTTTTGAGTAGCAGAGCCTCATCCACGCCCAGCACGACTTCATCGCCAGGAGCCAATCCCGGCGGCGTCGAATCCTGCGGAGAGAAAGCACGCAACTGACCGCGCCCTCGTGCAACGCCAAGGCGCTCGAGGAGACCCTGGCCGCAACCGGCGCTGGCTGAACAATCCGAGCAGGTGGAGCGGCGCAGCGTTTCGACCTGGACAGCGCCAGATTCGACCGCAATCACCCTCCCCCGCTCCTGGATCACTGTGGCTGGGCTCCCGTTGGCCGCATGGACAACGCCACGCGCTCGGCCGTGCCACTGGGGATCTCGCCGACCACGGTCACCATGGTACCGCCGTCGTCGCTGGCGAATCGCCTCGACACCACGGTCGTTGGGCCCAGTTGGGTGCGGGCATCATCGACCTTGGCACCATGCAGCGGCTCGAGAAACACCGAGAATCGCGCCAATCCATCGCCGTAGGCCAGGCACAGGACCTGATCATTGGAAACCGGGCTGCGCTCCTGCAGGGTACTGTTCAGGGTAAAGCCCGGCGGCACCCACTCGGAGTGCCAGCTGGTTTTCACCTCGGCCACCTTGGCTTCCTTCACCGGCTTGCAGGCCGCACTGGCCTGTAGTTCGCCATCGTTGGGCGCAGCCATATCAATACGGGTGAACTGCAGACGCTCGATGATCTGGCCCTTGTCGTTAAGCAACAGGGACTTCAGCGGCAGGCCGGTTTCCTTGTCCACATGCAGCTCGAAGCCGTAGCGATGCTGGTCACGCGGGATCACCGCCAACACCACCGCCGGGCGGTCGGCAATGCGCGACTCGCCGGCGACGCGAACGTCGTAGTATGCGGACAGATCCGTCGGATTGAGCTTGCGCGCCGGCCACATCTCGCCAGTCGAGACCTGGCCCGACATGCCGCCACCGACACACTGGGTGGCGCCGTCGACACGCACGACTTCCTGGCGCGGCCCATCGACCTGGACCAGGTGCTCACGCACCGAACCATCACTCTCCACCCGATGCCAGACATCGTGGGTAGTGAAGGCTCCGCTGCGCTCGTAGATGAAGGTACCCTGGAAATTCTGTTGCTGATCAGCCTCGGAGAGGCGTTTGATCCAGTCCAACGCATCGGCGGCCTGGACTGGCAATGCCAGCAGGCCACCGAGGAAGAACAACAGTGCTGTCGTAGCGCGCATGTCGCTCCTTAAGGTCGCAAATCAGCGGCTTTCCAGGCTCGCGGCGCGTGCGTAAGGCAGGGCGCTGTCGGTGCCGCTGACAGCGGACTGCTGCGCGTGTTGACGCAGATAACCCGGAAGACGCTGCTCATGCCAGGTGGTCTGCCCACCCTGGGCATTGGTGATCACCTGCGGCGCCTCGTCCTGAGTGTAGCCTGCCAGTACCGCCGGGCCTTGCACTTGCGGCAGGGCGATCTGCGGAGTGGCACCTTGCTGGGCAAGGCCGTTGGCAACACTGTCATCCTGATGGTACATGCGCACACCAGCCAGCACGGCCAACGTTACCGAGGCAGCGACGGCCAGACGACCAACGTTGCGCCACGGATTGCGGCTACGCGCCGCCGGTGCGGCCTCATCCGCCAGCGCGGCGGACACGGCGGCAGCAATGTCCAGCTTGGGCATCGCCGGCTCGCGATGCATCACTGCACGGGCCAGTTGGTAACGGGACCAGGTGGCCCGCAATTCGGCGTCCTCGCCGCAGGCTGCAAGCACACGCCGCAGCTCCAGCTCATCCGCTTCGTTATCCATAACCGCGGACAGCGACTCCTGCAGGGCTTCACGACTCATAGCGGTACCTCTCTTGGCTTCTGCCGCTGTATCAGACTTCATCATGCAACAAAGGCTGCAAAGCTTTGTCGATCGCTTCCCGCGCACGGAATATCCGTGAGCGGACGGTTCCCACCGGACACTGCATCACGGTGGCGATATCTTCGTAACTCAGCCCTTCGAACTCGCGCAGGGTCAAAGCCGTACGCAGATCATCGGGCAGCTGCTGGATGGTCCGATGGACCGTTTCCTCGATCTCGTCCCGCAGCATGGCTCTTTCCGGCGACTCGATGTCCTTCAGGGCGTGGTCGCCATCGAAGAACTCCGCATCCTCTGCCGTGACATCGCTGTCCGGCGGCCGCCGACCGCGCGCTACCAGATGGTTCTTCGCGGTGTTGATGGCGATACGGTACAGCCAGGTATAAAAGGCACTGTCACCCCGGAAGTTACCCAAGGCGCGATACGCCTTGATGAATGCTTCCTGTGCAACGTCCTGGGCTTCCTGAGCGTCGTGCACGAACCGCACGATGAGACCCAGAATCTTGTGCTGGTACTTCAGCACCAGCAGGTCAAAAGCCCGTTTGTCTCCGCGCTGTACCCGTTCAACCAGTTGCTGATCCTGTTCCTGGGTTAGCATGAATGCTCCTCTGAGTACCTGGAGGAGCTTCGAGCACCCTGGTGAATCGTCCTGCCAAGATAGACTCGGGTCTTTTGCAAAAGTTCTCCCCTCCAAGCATGCGCCGCACAGTTTTTTCACATTTGCGGCAATCGGACCCCGACATGTGTCCGAAGCCCGTCAAATTCAATGGTACCGGGCGGAACACCCGCTCCCCTTCCGCGCAATGTCAATCTGCGCGCAAAGTTGATTGGGTATTCCGCGTTCGAACCGGAACGTCTGAAAAAGTTCCGGCGATTTAGCGTGTTCCTTCAAAGACTTCGATGCCAGACAGGTGGCCGCCGAGCCAGCTTGAGCCAGGGAGATGGCCTCCCGCCCTGCGACTGCTGCCCGAGGGTACGCGCCTGCGGTGTCATCGGTTCGCCAGTATTGTGCCGTGGCCCCCTTCTATATACTAGGGCGCCATTTTGTGGAGCCGGGTATGAGTCAGCATTTCCAGCACGATGTCCTAGTGATCGGCAGCGGGGCCGCCGGCCTGACGTTGGCGTTGACGCTGCCTTCGCACCTGAAGATCGCCGTGCTGAGCAAGGGCGAACTGTCCCAGGGCTCCACCTTCTGGGCCCAGGGCGGCGTCGCTGCCGTACTGGATGACACCGATACCGTGGAATCCCACGTCGAGGACACCCTGGTCGCCGGCGCCGGCCTGTGCCGCGAGGACGCGGTGAAATTCACCGTCGAGCATAGCCGCGAGGCCATCCAGTGGCTGATCGAGCAGGGCGTGCCCTTCACCCGTGACCATGAGCCGGGCCGCGAGGACGGCAGTTTCGAATTCCACCTGACCCGCGAGGGCGGCCACAGCCACCGGCGGATCATCCACGCCGCCGACGCCACCGGCGCCGCGATCTTCAATGCCCTGCTGGAGCAGGCACGGCAGCGACCGAACATCGAGCTGCTGTCGCAACGGGTCGCCGTCGACTTGATCACCGAGCAGAAACTCGGCCTGAACGGCCAGCGCTGCCTGGGCGCCTACGTGCTGGATCGCTCCACCGGCGAAGTGGACACCTTCAGCGCCCGCTTCACCGTCCTTGCTTCCGGCGGCGCCAGCAAGGTCTACCTCTATACCAGCAACCCCGACGGCAACTCCGGCGACGGCATCGCCATGGCCTGGCGCGCCGGCTGCCGGGTCGGCAACCTGGAGTTCAACCAGTTCCATCCGACCTGCCTGTACCACCCGCAGGCCAAGAGCTTCCTGATCACCGAGGCGCTGCGCGGCGAAGGCGCCCTGCTCCGTCTGCCCAATGGCGAGCGCTTCATGCCGCGCTTCCACGCCCTGGGCGAACTCGCCCCGCGCGACGTGGTAGCCCGCGCCATCGACCACGAGATGAAGCGCCTGGGCATCGACTACGTCTACCTGGACATCAGCCACAAGCCGGCCGAGTTCATCCGCGAGCACTTCCCTACCGTCTACGAACGCTGCCTGGACTTCGGCATCGACATCACCCGCGAGCCTATCCCGGTGGTGCCGGCGGCGCACTACACATGCGGCGGCGTGGTCGTGGACTCCCAGGGGCGCACCGACGTACCGAACCTCTACGCCATCGGCGAAACCACCTTCACCGGCCTGCATGGCGCCAACCGCATGGCCAGCAACTCGCTGCTGGAGTGCTTCGTCTACGCTCGCTCCGCCGCGGCCGACATCCTCGCCGAACTGCCCAGGGCTCAGCCCCTGGTTACGCTGCCCTGCTGGGATGCCAGCCAGGTGACCGACTCGGACGAGGACGTGATCATCGCGCACAACTGGGACGAACTGCGACGCTTCATGTGGGACTACGTGGGCATCGTGCGCACCAACAAGCGCCTGGCGCGCGCGCAGCACCGCGTGCGCCTGCTGCTCGACGAGATCGACGAGTTCTACTCGAACTACAAGGTAAGCCGCGACCTGATCGAGCTGCGCAACCTGGCCCTGGTGGCCGAGCTGATCATTCTTTCCGCCATGCAGCGCCACGAGAGCCGCGGCCTGCACTACACGCTGGATTACCCGGACCTGCTGCCCGAAGCTCGCGACACTATTCTGGCGCCGTCCACCTACTGCGGCTGAACCGCAGCCTCACACGCAGGCGCCGATGCGTCTCCGGCGCCAGGGCGTCGGCGGGGACACAGACGCTACGTGCCAGCCAATCACCGGGGCGACGGAAGCGCAGGACGATCAACGCCGGCAGTGCCAGGCTGTCCGGCAGCAACTGCACCGGCTGAAAGCCGTCGCGCGCACTCCACAGCTGCCAGCCCTCGGCGTTGTGGCGCAGCGCACGCACCGAGTCCGGTGCACGCAATAGAATCCGCCCAGGCACAACCCGGCAGCCATGCAGCAGACAGAGGCTCAGGCCCAGCGTTTTCCAGTGAAGGGGAATCTCCGCGAGCAGCAGCGCCAGGACGGCACAGCACTGCACGGCGAAGTAGGCCACCAGCAAACCGATGGACGGCTGCCAGCGGCACTCGAAGGGGTCACTTCGGCTGGACACGGTCCAAGATCATGCGAACGATGATGCGCAGATCGGCATCCTCCGGCTCGCCCCGCTGCATGAACCAGCCGAACATGTCCTGGTCCTCGCACTCCAGCAGCTTGCGGAAGCGCGCCTGATCATCGGCGGGCAGGCCCGGATAGACTTCCTGGACAAAGGGCACCAGCAGGACGTCCAGTTCCAGCATGCCGCGGCGGCTGTGCCAGAAAAGGCGTTTGAGTTCGGTTTCGTCGGTCATCTGCGGGCACCTCGATTAACAGCGGGCGAATACGTCTTTTCACTCGCGGAGTCGACGGACGGCGCGAGCCGAGCGGCATTATACGCATGCTCGGCTCCCCCGGCACCCGCTGACAAGGCAAGGCCTGAGCTCTATGATGAGGCCCCTAACTTTCTTCCAGCGAATCGTGATGACCGACTCTGCTTTCTACACCGAACTCAATCACGAAGGGATTCTCGCCGTCCGTGGCGCGGACGCGGCCAAATTCCTCCAGGGCCAGCTGACCTGCAACCTGAACTACCTCAACGCCGACTACTCGAGCCTCGGCGCCCGCTGCACGCCCAAGGGCCGCATGACCTCCAGCTTCCGCATCCTCGCCGAAGGCGAAGGCTTTCTGCTGGCGATGGCCAAGGATCTGCTGGACAGCCAGCTGACGGACCTGAAGAAGTACGCTGTATTCTCCAAGGCCACCCTCTCCGATGACAGCAGCCAATGGGCGCGCTTCGGCCTGAGTGGCGCGGGCGCCGTACTGGTCGAGCTGGGCCTGACCCTCTCCGGCGAGGCCGACCAGGTGGCACGGGCTGACGGCCTGATCGCCATCGGCCTCGGCCAGGGCCGCGTCGAACTCTGGGCGCCAGCCGAGCGTGCCGCCGCGATTGTCGATCTGTTGCAGGCCCGCCTGCCCCACGCAGAGCTCAACGACTGGCTGCTTGGCCAGGTTCGCGCCGGCGTCGGCCAGGTGTTCGGCGCCACCCGCGAGCTGTTCATCCCGCAGATGATCAACCTGCAGGCCGTGGGCGGCGTGAGCTTCAAGAAGGGCTGCTACACCGGCCAGGAAATCGTCGCGCGCATGCAGTACCTCGGCCGCCTCAAGCGCCGCCTGCAGCGTCTGAAACTCGATAGCGCCGAGCTGCCGGAGCCGGGCCGTGAGCTGTTCTCGCCGGTGCACTCCACCAGCGTCGGCGAAGTGGTACTGGCCGCCCGCGCGGCCGATGGCGTGGAGCTGCTCGCCGTGCTGCAGGACGATGCCGTCGCCGATGGCAACGTGCGCCTGGGTGAGGACCAGCCCCTGCGCCTGCTGGATCTGCCTTACGTACTGGACAGCGATCGCGAGATCCAGCGCTGATTTCCGTGCCGGGCGGGGAGCCCGGCTTTCCCTGAAGGACACTTCATGAGCAAGCTTGCCGAAAAAGTACAACAGGAACTGCTGCGGGCCATCGACAACGATGAGCTGGTGCTGCCGACGCTGCCGGAAGTCGCCCTGCGCGTCCGCGAGGCGGCGGAAGACCCTGACATCAGCATCCAGGACCTCAGCAAGGTGATTGGCAACGACGCTGCCCTGACCGCGCGCATCATCAAGGTGGTGAACAGCCCGCTGCTGCGCACCAACAAGGAAATCACCGACCTGCAGATGGCGATCAGCCGCCTGGGCATCAACTACACCTGCAACCTGGCCACGGGCCTGGCCATGGAACAAATGTTCCAGGCCACCTCCGACGTCGTCGACCGCAAGATGCGCGAGGTGTGGAACAAGAGCACCGAGATCGCCGGCATCTGCCACGCCCTGTGCCGCCACTACACCCGTCTCGCGCCGGACCAGGCGACCCTTGCCGGCCTCGTGCACCAGATCGGCGTGCTGCCGATCCTGACCTACGCCGAGGAACACAGCGAGCTGCTGGCGGACTCCATCAGCCTCAATCACGTGATCGAGCGCATCCATCCGATCATCGGCGACCGCATCCTCAAGGCCTGGGACTTCCCGGCGCCGATCGCCGCCGTGCCCGGCCAGCACCTGGACTTCAGCCGCGATTCGGCCAAGGTCGACTACGTGGACATCGTTCAGGTCGCCACCCTGCAGAGCTACCTCGGCAGCCAGCACCCCTACACCGAGCTGGACTGGGCGACCATCCCGGCCTTCGCCAAGCTGGGCCTGGACCCGAAGGTCGACGTGAAGGAAGACGAAGACCTCTCCGCCGCCATGGAAGCGGCCATGAGCATGCTTCAGTAAGTTCGTGCCGCACCACCGCAAACCCGCCCTTGCCGGCGGGTTTCGCGTCTCTGGCTCAAGCGTTTTCCGCCGGGAAGGTCACCCGCACCAGCAAGCCGCCCAGCTCGCTCTGATGCAGCTCGATACGGGCGCGGTGCGCGCTGCAGATCTCGCCTACGATGGCCAGCCCGAGGCCGGTGCCCTGCTGGCGACGGCGATAGAACCGGCGGAATACCTTGTCGCGCTCCTCCGGCGGGATGCCGGGGCCGTCATCCTCGACTTCCAGTTCGGCAGGCGAACGCACGCGGATGATCACGTTGCCGTCCGCCGGCGCATGGGTAATGGCGTTGTCCACCAGATTGCTGAGCAACTCATTGAGCAACGTCGGGTCCCCCTTCACCCAGGCCGGCTCGTCCGCCTCCAGCGCCAGCGCCACACCGCGCGAATAGGCCAGCGGCGCCAATGCCAGGCCCAACTCGCGGGCGAGCTGACCCAGTTCGATGCGCTCCCCCGCGCCTTCGGCGATGGCACGGGCACCACTTTCCACGCGCGCCAGGGACAGCAACTGGTTGGCCAGCCCGGTCACCCGGTCGGTGTTCTGCACTGCGTCGGCCAACGTCGCGCGCCATTGCTGCGGGTCCTGCTCGCGCAGCCCCAGTTCAAGCCGTGCCTTGAGTGCCGCCAGCGGGGTGCGCAGCTCATGGGACGCCTCGGCGATGAACTGCGATTGCCGGTCGAACAGCCCGCGCAGGCGCAGGGTGAAGTGGTTGAGCGCCGCCACCAGGGGGCGCAGCTCCTTCTGTACAGCGACCTCCGGCAACGGCCGCAGGTCATCCGGCTGACGCTCCTCCACCGCTTCGCGCAAACGGTCCAGCGGGCGCAGGCCGGCGCTCACCGCGTACCAGACCATCATCAGCGCGGCGATGGCGGACAGCGCGAGGTTGAGCAGCGTGTCGGCAAGCAGGTTGCGCGCCAGCCGCTCGCGGGCGCCCATGGTCTCGGCGACGCGGATTTCCGCCATGCCGTTGACCGTCGGCTGGCTCACTGGCTGCAGCAGGCTGACCACGCGCACACCCTGCCCTTCGTAGGTGGCGTCATAGAACTTGGCCAGCGCCGGGTAATCGTCGGTGCGCGGCGTGGTCGGCAGCGGCGCGGGCAGGTTCTCGTAGCCGGAGATCATGTTCCCCTGGGGATCGATCACCTGGTAGAAGATGCGCCCGGCGCTGTCGTACTCGAAGCTGTCCAGCGCCACGTAGGGCACGTTGGCGCGCAGCGTACCGTCGCTGGCGTATAGGCCGTCGGCGATATCCCGCGCGGAGGCCAGCAGGGTGCGGTCATAGGCGATGTCGGCGGCATGCCGGGCGCGCCAGTAGGTGGCCGCGCTACCGATCAGCAGCAGCACCAGCAGCAGGCCGCCCAGGCGCCAGAGCAGCCGCCCGCGCAGGCTGCCGACACCGAGAAAGCCCCAGCGCCGGTCAGCCATCCCGGGCCTCGAGCAGGTAGCCCAGGCCACGGAAGGTGACGATGCGCACCGAGCTGCCTTCGAGCTTCTTGCGCAGGCGATGCACGTAGATCTCGATGGCGTCGGCGCTGGCGTCCTGGTCCAGGCCGAACACCTGCGCCGCCAGTTGCTCCTTGCTCATCACCCGCCCGGGACGGGCGATCAACGCCTCGAGCACGGCCTGCTCGCGGGAGGTCAGGTTCATCGCCTGCTCGGCCAGGGTAAAGCGACGCGCGCCGAGGTCGTAGACCAGCTCGCCGCAGCGCTGCTGCTGTTCGCCGCCGAGCACGCTGCGGCGCAGCAGGGCCTTCACCCGCGCTTCCAGTTCGGTGAGTTCGAAGGGCTTGGCCAGGTAATCGTCGGCGCCCAGGTTCAACCCGTGCACGCGGTCGCGCACTTCCCCACGGGCGGTGAGCATCAGCACGGGAAGCGTCTTGCCGCGCTCGCGCAGGCGAGCGAGCACCTGGAAGCCGTCCAGTCGCGGCAGGCCGACATCGAGGATCGCCAGCGCGTAGTCCTCGCTGGCCAGGGCCAGGTCGGCGGCCACGCCGTCCTGCAGCAAGTCCACGGTCCAGCCAGCGCCCTTGAGCGCCTGGGCGACGCTTTCGCCGAGTTGCGGATGGTCTTCGACCAGAAGGATTCGCACGCGGATTCACCCCTACGACGACAGGTTCGGGCCGGCAGTTTACCCATCCGCGAGCGCCTGTGAATGGGGGAAATTCGCTGAAATCACTGCGAAAGGGGACTGAAAGCCTGGCGAAAGCTTAGCCCGTTAGCATCGCCAACGAGCCGCCTCCCAACCCCCGATTTTTCAGCGCCGACTGCCCGGGCGCAACGGCGGGAGAAGCGGACTCGACGACGGCGTAGACCGTCAACAGAGCGAAAGGCTGCGTGGTGCCCTTTCGCGACAACAACAAGAACGGAGACCACAGATGCCCACCGCCAGGCCTTTGGCTGCACCGGCTTTTGCCAAGCCCCACTCCCGCTGTCTGCCCCCTGCCCTGCTGGCTTTCGCCGGGGTCGCCCCGCTGTGCGACGCCGCCGGGTTCATCGAAGACAGCAGCGCCACGCTCAGCACCCAGAACATCTACTTCAATCGCGACTTCCGCGACGGCACCGGCCAGTCCAAGCGCGAAGAGTGGGCACAGGGTTTCATCCTCGATTTCCAGTCCGGCTACACTCCCGGCACTATCGGCGTCGGCCTCGACGCCATGGGCATGCTGGGCCTCAAGCTCGACTCCTCTCCGGATCGCACCGGCACCGGCCTGCTGCCGACCCACGATGACGGTCGCGCCGCCGACGAATACAGCAAGCTGGGCCTGACCGCCAAGTTCAAGGCCTCCGAGACGGAGCTGAAGATCGGCAGCCTGATCCCCGACCTGCCGACCCTGCAACCCAACGACAGCCGCCTGTTCCCGCAGACCTTCGAGGGCGGCCTGCTCAACTCCACCGACCTGCCCGGCCTGAACTTCACCGGCGGTCGCCTGGAGAAGGTCAAGGACCGCGACTCCACCGACTACACCGACCTTGCGCTGAACAACAAGAACCGTCGCTTCTCCGGCGGTAGCGCCGAGGGCAAGCACTACGACCTGGCCGGCGGCGACTACAAGTTCACCGACCACCTCACCGGCCGATACCACTACGCGCAGCTGGACGAGGTCTACCGCCAGCACTTCGTCGGCCTGCTCGCCAGCTACCCGCTCGGCGCCGGCAAACTCAGCGCGGACGTGCGCCTGGCCATCAGCGACGACCAGGGCGAAGCGCGCGGCGGCGAGATCGACAACCGTGCCTTCAACGGCATGCTCGGCTACGCCCTCGGCGCCAACAAGTTCAGCCTCGGCTGGCAGCGGATGAGCGGCGACAGCGCGTTCCCCTACATCGACGGCAGCAACCCGTACCTCGTCAACTTCGTCCAGGTCGGCGACTTCGCCGAGACCGACGAGCGCTCCTGGCAAGTCCGCCACGACTACGACTTCGCCGGCCTCGGCATCCCCGGCCTGACCCTGATGAATCGCTACATCAGCGGTGACAATGCCAAAATCAACGGCATGGACGGTCACGGCAAGGAATGGGAGCGCAACACCGACATCAAGTACGTGATCCAGAGCGGCCCGCTCAAGGACGTCGCGGTGCGCGTGCGCAATGCCACCTACCGCTCCAGCTTCGCGCGGGACGCCGACGAGACACGTATCTACCTCAGCTACTCCCTGGCGATCTGGTAAACCGACAACAACAAGAGAGGCATCGCATCATGTCCACCGTCCTGCGCAACCTGACCCTCGCCGGCGCCACCCTGCTCGCCGCCAGCCAACTGATGGCCGAGCCCAAGCGTCCGGAATGCATCGCCCCGGCCTCCCCCGGCGGCGGCTTCGACCTCACCTGCAAGCTGGCGCAGAGCGCCCTGGTGGACGAGAAGCTGCTCACCAAGCCGATGCGCGTGACCTACATGCCTGGCGGCGTCGGTGCCGTGGCCTACAACGCGGTGGTCGCCCAGCGCCCGGCCGATGGCAACACCATCACCGCCTTCTCCAGTGGCTCCCTGTTGAACCTGGCCCAGGGCAAGTTCGGCCGTTTCGACGAGAACGCCGTGAAGTGGCTGGCCGCCGTGGGCACCAGCTACGGCGCCATCGCCGTGCCCAGCGACTCGCCGTACAAGAACCTCGGCGACCTGGTGGCCGCGCTGAAGGCGGACCCGAGCAAGGTGGTGATCGGCTCCGGCGGTACCGTCGGCAGCCAGGACTGGATGCAGACCGCACTGATCGCCAAGGCCGCCGGCATCGATCCCAAGCAACTGCGCTACGTCGCGCTGGAGGGTGGCGGTGAGATCGCCACAGCGCTGCTCGGTGGGCATATCCAGGTAGGCAGCACGGACATCTCCGACTCCATGCCACACATCCGCGCCGGCAAGATGCGCATCCTGGCGGTGTTCGCCGAAGAGCGCCTGAAGGATGACGGCATGGCCGACATTCCCACTGCCAAGGAGCAGGGCTTCGACATCGTCTGGCCGGTGGTGCGCGGCTTCTATGTCGGGCCGAAGGTAAGCGACGAGGACTACCAGTTCTGGAAGGCCTCCTTCGACAAGCTGCTGGCTTCCGAAGACTTCGCCAAGCTGCGCGACCAGCGCGAGCTGTTCCCCTTCGCCATGACCGGCCCGGAGCTGGACGCCTACGTGAAGCAGCAGGTCGCCCAGTACAAGCAGCTGGCCCGCG
Organism: Pseudomonas sp. BB438; assembly: GCF_057180225.1. Lineage (NCBI taxonomy): Bacteria > Pseudomonadati > Pseudomonadota > Gammaproteobacteria > Pseudomonadales > Pseudomonadaceae > Pseudomonas > Pseudomonas sp. BB438. The sequence continues at coordinate 1,546,511 of NZ_CM170001.1, read as the reverse complement.
AGTTCGGCCTCATCCAGTAACGCCCGCGCGGCGCCGCCTTCAGCGAAGGCGGCGCCAGGAGACTCCTCATGTCCCGTACCAGCCTCTTCCAGCGGCTGTTCGCCGGCGCCTGGCTGTTCGCCTGCGTCGCCTTCGCCCTGATCGCCTGGCAGCTCCAGGCGCCCTTCTCCTACGAGCCGGTCGGCCCGCGCGCCTACCCGCTGCTCTGCCTGGGCCTGATGGCCGTGGGCCTGGCCTGGCTGATCGCCCGCCCGACGCCGATCAAGCGCGAGGACGACGAGCCGGCACTGGAAGGCGCGCTGCTGGGCAAGGTCGTGCTCTGCGTCGTCCTGCTGGCGGTCTATGCCGGCCTGTTCGAGCCGCTGGGCTTCATCCCCGCAAGCGCCCTGGTCGGCACCTTTATCGCGCTGATCTACGGCGGCCGCCCGGTGGCCAGCGTGATCACCGCAACGCTGCTCGCCGTCGGCCTCTACGTGCTGTTCGACCGCACCCTGGATGTCCCGCTGCCGCTGGGCATTCTCGACCCTTTGCTTTGACTAGCAGCCATTTCAGAAGCTCGCCGAGCCCAGTCCAGGCAAGGCGGAAATGGGACAAGAAGCGGAGTTTACGTCCAGTAAATGAGCATTCTTGGCCCATTTCCAACGCCGCATGGGCAAGCGCAGGCAGCTTCTGAACAGGCGGAGGAACACATCATGGAAACTTTGAGTTACCTGGGACAGGGCTTCGGCGTCGCCCTGACCCCGTACAACCTGATCACCGCACTGATCGGCACCCTGATCGGCACCGTCGTCGGCCTGCTGCCCGGTCTGGGCCCGATCAACGGCGTAGCACTGCTGATCCCGGTAGCCTTCGCCCTCGGCCTGCCGCCGGAGTCGGCGCTGATCCTGCTGGCCGCCGTGTACCTGGGCTGCGAATACGGCGGACGGATCTCGTCGATCCTGCTGAATATCCCCGGCGAAGCCTCCACCGTGATGACCACCCTCGACGGCTACCCCATGGCCCGCAACGGCCTGGCCGGTGTGGCCCTGTCGCTGTCGGCCTGGAGCTCGTTCATCGGCGCCTTCATCGCCACCTGCGGCATGGTGCTGTTCGCCCCGCTGCTGGCGAAATGGGCGATCGCCTTCGGCCCGGCGGAATACTTCGTGCTGATGGTCTTCGCCATCGTCGCCCTCGGCGGGCTGGCCGGCGACCGACCACTGAAGACACTGCTGGCCGCGCTGCTCGGGCTGTTCCTCTCCAGCGTCGGGATCGACGCCAACAGCGGCGTGTATCGCTTCACCTTCGACAACATCCACGTCTCCGACGGCATCCAGTTCGTGGTGCTGGTGCTGGGCCTGTTCTCGGTGAGCGAAATCCTCCTGCTGCTGGAGAAGACCCACCACGGCCACAAGATGGTCGAGGCCAGCGGGCGCATGCTGTTCAACATGAAGGAAGCCGCCTCGGTGGCGGTGGTCAACGTACGCTGCGGCCTGCTCGGCTTCATCATGGGCGTGCTGCCCGGCGCCGGCGCGACCCTGGCCAGCGCCGTGGCCTACATGACCGAGAAGAAGCTGGCCGGCGAAAGCGGCACGTTCGGCAAGGGCGACGTCCGCGGCCTGGCGGCCCCGGAGACCGCCATCGGCGCCTCCGCCTGCGGCGCCCTGGTGCCGATGCTGACCCTCGGCGTCCCCGGCTCGGGCACCACCGCCGTGATGATCGGCGCGCTCAGCCTGTACAACATCACCCCCGGCCCGCTGCTGTTCCAGGAACAGCCGAACATCGTCTGGGGCCTGATCGCCTCGCTGTTCATCGCCAACGTCATGCTGATCATCCTCAACGTGCCGATGGTGCGGGTGTTCACCCGCATCCTCTCGGTGCCGAACTGGGCACTGGTGCCGGGCATCGCGATCATCACCGCGATCGGCGTCTACGCCGTGCACGCCACCACCTTCGACCTGTTCCTCATGGTCGCCATCGGCATCCTCGGCTACGTCCTGCGCAAGCTGGACTTCCCGCTGTCGCCACTGCTGCTGGGCTTCATCCTCGGCGGGCTGATGGAGCAGAACCTGCGCCGCGCGCTGTCCATCTCCAACGGCGAGCTGGGCATCCTCTGGTCCAGCCCCATCGCCATCGGCACCTGGGCGCTGGTCGCGCTGATGCTCGGCCTGCCGCTCTACCGCGCCTGGCGCAAACGCGCCCGCCGCTCCCGCGAGGCGGTGGCTGACGCCGCTTAAAGCAACCACGCTCGCCGCGTCGAGACGCGCGGCGACTTTCAAGGCCCGCCTTTGTGCGGGCCTCTTTTTTGGCTGCGTGAGTACCGCTGATGATCCGTGGCGAATGACGGAAAACACTTACGCCGATTCGACAGCCAAATTAGGACAGGTCCTATCGCCACCAAAACATAGAAGAGAGTAAAAGCGGAAGTCTCTCAGACAAGGATGCCTGCACGATGAATCCCCCCGCTATTTTCGCCCTCCCTATTAGTCACCAATCCCCATCGAATAAAATCTCAATAAAACTCCTAGCCGCCAAAGCGACCAAAGCATCGGCGGCAACTCTATTGCTTACTGCAATTTCGGGTTGTGGCTCTATGGGCGCAGCTGTCTCCAACGGCCCGCTTTGCCCTTATCAAGGGTTGTCGTGGGACTTTGCCATCATGACGGACTGGAAGACAATTAAAAACATGTTTGGATTCAACATCCTGCTGGGCGCTCTCGACACGCCATTTTCCTTTGTCGCCGACACGCTGACCATTCCCTTCGTAGATTGGAGTGAAGAGGACCTCTCTCAATGTCCCCGCCAATTCAATTAACTGGACCTCCGTGACATTCAAACCATCGACCTCAACACTCATCAAGAGTATCAAATGAAAAATTCGCGACTCTTTAGCGCAAGCGCGGCACTGCTTCTAATGAGCCTAAACGGCTGTGCGCAAACTGCTGTTTTCTCGCCTCCATCCAATAGCGAGGTAGTCACCGTCACAGTGAAAGTGCCCAAAGACTTGGCGGCAGACACCATGCGGGTGATGTATCGCTCCGCCAAATGCCCCAGCAAGGAAACCGCCGACGGGCGCCCCTACGAGATCGACGGCTTCTACCCCATCGACGTGGAGCCCAGGCAGGTGGGGCAAAGCGATCTGTATGAAGCCAAGCTGGCCAGGGACGGTGGCGGTGCCTGCCAGTGGAAGTTGAGCAATGTGACCTTTGGGGTGCATTACGAGAATACGATTAGGTTTGGGGAAAGTGTGAGTTACGGTCGGGGAGGAAGCGTAATTGTAATTTTCGACAACAACCCTCCCCAAGAGCAAACAGGCGAAGGCATAGAAACTATAGACGGGGACCTGCTGATAAGTCAGGACTACTACCCGTGGATCGTGGAAAGCTTTCTCAGAGGCCACCGTATAAAAATCAACATACTTGGAAATAAAGACACTAGAACTTATCTCTCCCACAGAGCAAAGCGGATCGGATTCGAGCCAGAACTACACAAAAACTTAATTGTAAAAACACTAGGCATCAAAGATAAGAACAGCGACGAACAAGCTAAAAATATATATCCAGACGGAACTGTGTCCGACGGCAACTCAAGGCCTAGATTTCAAAAAATGCAAGAACTAACCAAACCTAAAAGCTCACCCTCCAAATAACTCATAGTGGTGAACTTATCATGTCTGAATACTTACACCGCACCGATACGCTCTGCCCCGTAAAAGTTGTAAATGTTCGCGGCAAGCAGATTCTTCACTGGCTGGAGTTCCAGTTGCTTGATGAGCAGGGCGATCCACTGCCCCACCAGCCCTACCGCGCCATCAACGACGCGGTGCGTTGCGGGGAAATCCCCGAATTCAGCGGGCAAAGCGATGCACAGGGGATTATTCGCCTGGAGGGCCTCAAACCCATTGCCGTGACATTATGGCTGACAGCCGAGCCGCTGGCTGAGGTGATGCAGACCCGCCGCTTGCGTGCGGAGCGCCGCGAGCAGCAGCGAGAACTGGTGTATGCCTATACCTACGACGGCCACCCACCAAAGTCTCCGGTTGAAAAGCGGGCGAGGGGAGCAGGGCACGTCTACCACTACTTGCGCATTGGCCACCTGTGCGACCGCCTGCCTAAGATCGATCCGGAGTGGACTGAGAAGCTAGCACCAGCCTTCCACTTCCCCGACCCCGAGTTCAGCGGATTTACCGTTAACGCCGAGGCGCTGGACCGTCGCCACCTGTTGGAAATCTGCCCATTCCGAGCCTGGAACCTGGCGCTGCACCACCAGCCCGAGTACAGCATGGCCAATGCCTATAACCTGGGCCTGATGGCGGACCTCACCTACACCGAGGTGACTTACAAGGAGAGCAAGAAAAAGCAGCCGCGGGCATCCATCGAACTGACCGGCTCAGTCGAAGAGTTCTTCTTCCGTCAATGCCTGGACCTATCTCGCACCCCCTCCTTTCCTCCGCCGACGCCCAGCGGCGAATGGATGCCGGCCCTGGTGGTAGATGTGCCCTTCAGCGAGCGCTACACCACGGCGGTGATGCTGGATGCTCGCACGGCTTCGGTACCCAAGGGCGAACCGAACATTCCGTTCCACATCATCAAGAACACCCAACTGTTCTATGCCAGTAACAAGTCCCAGCTTCTGGTGGCCTGGCGTGGGACTCTGGAGTTCCATGACTGGTTGACCGACCTCCTGTACCAACCTGTAGAGGCCAATGGCACGCACTGCGAAACCAAGGCACCGTGCACGCAGTTGACCAATAAGGGCAAGGTACATTTCGGGTTCCTGCAGGGATTTGAGGTAGCGAAAAAGCTATTTCCCAAGCACTTCGATGCAGTACTTGAACAACTTGAAACAATGAACAAAAAACTGTTCATCAGCGGTCACAGTCTGGGCGGCGCACTGGGTCTGATACATGCAGCCGATCTAAAGGACTTTAGTCCCCTGCTCTACACCTACGGCATGCCGCGCACCTTCACCGCCATGGCGATGCAGAACCTGCGCTTCCCGCACTTCCGCCATATCAACGACGCCGACCCGATCCCCTGCGTGCCACCTGAAGCGGCGCTGGATAACTGGCTGTATGACGCACTCGGCCCGCTGGGCCCAGACCTGGGTTACCTGTGGTCTCTTGCGCAGCTGCCCGTTAGCAAGATCGCGGAATTCGGCGACCCATTCTGGCACCACGGCAACTCGGTGCTGTTCTTCAGGGCGCAGCAAAGCCGGCAGGTCAAGGAGGCACAGCCCTCGGGACAGCGAGGCAGTGACGGTTCTCGCCTGCCACAACAGCGCGTGCTCACCATGCCCCTGCCGGCCACGGCCAAGCTCTACCTGGTGCCCAGCCTGAGCGATGAAAAGAGCCAGTACGCCAACGAACAACAGAAAGCCTTCATCCAGTCGCTATCGCGGGACAGTCTGAAAAAACACTTTCCGCCCTACAGCAACCCGAAGACCGGTAACCATGGGATCAATCCGCTCGACCACTTCATGAGCTCGCGCTACCTGCCCTTCCTGCACAACCAGTTGCTGGAACTTTGCGCGCCGAACCTGAAGATGCGACGCAAGGAAGAACGCGCGGAATTCAAGAAGCAGATGGACGAGAAATCCCAGAACAGCCCTGAGGAAGAACGCAAGCGCAACGAACTGTTCCTCGCCCTGCAGGACCTATTGCCCATGGCCATGGGCATGACCCAGCAGCTCGAAGGCGGTGGCGATGCCATCCAGCGTTTCGCCGCTCTGGAGCGGGAATCCGGCGAGCCCGTCGAGAAGACCAACAGCAAACGCCCAACCGAGAGGTGACGGCATGAGCAACATTCTGATTCACCCCGGCCAGTTCCCGCTGCAGCAGGTGACCTACCGCGTCAGCCAATACGATGGCAGCCCACATTCCTTCGTGCTCTATCGGGTCACCACCCGCGAACGCAAGGTCTACGAGGGCGTCACCGATCGCCACGGCATCACTCAGCCCATTCCCACCCGCTACCCGGACGAGATGAACATCGTGTTTCCCAATAGCGTCAACGAAGAGGAACGGTAAGCATGAAAGCCTCGATCAACGCCACCAGTAGTGCCGTACTGATGCTTGTCAGCCTCAGCGGCTGCGCCCAACAACCATCCTTTGCTCCCGTTCCCGGTGGCGAGCAGGTAACCATCACCATCAAGGTGCCGCAGGACCTGGCAGCCGACACCATGCGGGTGATGTATCGCTCCGCCAAATGCCCCAGCAAGGAAACTGCCGACGGGCGCCCCTACGAGATCGACGGCTTCTACCCCATCGACGTGGAGCCCAGGCAAGTGGGGCAAAGCGATCTGTATGAAGCCAAATTGGCCAGGGACGGTGGCGGTGCCTGCCAGTGGAAGTTGAGCAATGTGACTTTTGGGGTGCATTACGAGAACACGGCGCAGTTTGGGGCGGATCTTAAATATGGCTGGGGAGGGGGAGTTATCGTGATATTTGACGAAAACCTGGCACAGAGAAGATCCATGGATCGAATCACCGAAGTCGATGGAGACTTAAATATTAAAAAAGATTTCTACCCTTGGATATCCGAAAGCTTTATTGGTGGACATATAAAAAGAGCAATAATATTTGGCCAGCAAGATGTGTTTACCTACAAAACTAAAAATGCAAAATCAGTCTTATTCGAACCAACTCTGCATTCCGATAAAACCTTATATTCAACATCTCCCAGAACCCGTAACAAAGATGACATCCCGCAATACAAATACCCAAACGGGGAAATAATAAATACAAGATCAGGCCCGAACTTCAGACGACTAAGCGAGAACGAGAGCAAATAAAATTCAAACCGAGTCATTCAGTTCCCCTGATAACAAGGACGATATCTCATGTCTGAATACATGCATCGCACCGATACGCTCTGCCCGGAAAAAATTGTGAACGTCCGTGGCAAACAAATTCTTCACTGGCTAGAGCTCCAGCTGTTTGATGAACAGGGCGATCCTCTGCCGCACCAGCCTTATCGCGCCATCAACGATGCTGTGCGCTGCGGGGAAATTCCCGAGTTCAGCGGGCAAAGTGATGCCGACGGGGTCATTCGCCTGGAGGGCCTCAAACCCATTGCCGTAACGGTATGGCTGACGGCCAAGCCATTGGCCGAGGTAATGCAGACCCGCCGCTTGCGGGCAGAGCGCGGCGAGCAACGGCGGGAACTGGTGTATGCCTACACCTACGACGGCCAACCACCGAAATCCCCAGTTGAAAAGCGGGCACGGGAAGCAGGGCACGTCCACCACTACTTGCGCATCGGGCAGCTGTGCGACCGCCTGCCAAGTATCCAACCCAAGTGGAAAGATGCGGCGCCACCCACCTTCCACTTCCCCGATCCCGAATTCAGCGGTTTTACCGTCAACACCGAAGCGCTGGACCGTCGCCATCTGCTTGAAATCTGTCCGTTCCGCGCATGGCAATTGGTGCTGCACCACCAGCCCGAATACAGCATGGCCAATGCCTACAACCTGGGATTGATGGCCAACCTGACCTACACAGAAGTGGAGTACGAAGAGAGCCGACGAAAACAGCCGCGAACATTGAGTGGGCTGACCGGCACAGTGGAAGAGTTTTTTTCGCGTCAGTGCCAGGATCTCTCCCGTACGCCCTCCTTCCCTCCCCCTACGCCAGGCGGCGAGTGGATGCCGGCCCTGGTGGTGGATGTGCCCTTCAGCGAACGCTACACCACCGCTGTGATGCTGGATGCGCGCACCGCGAAAGTGCCCAAGGGCGAGCCAAGCATTCCGTTCCACATCATTAAGAATACGCAACTGTTCTATGCCAGCAACCAGACCCAGTTGCTGGTGGCCTGGCGCGGTACTCAGGAATTCTGGGATTGGCTGACTGATGCCCAATACCAACCCATACCCGCCGATGGAAGTAGTTGCGAAACCAAGGCGCCCTGCACCCACCTGACATCCAAAGGCAAGGTTCACTTTGGGTTTCTGCAAGGTTTTGAAGTAGCAAAAAGGCTCTTCGCCAAAGACCTCGAAGAAGTTCAGGCACAGTCACGCGTTAAAGAACTATTTATCTGCGGCCACAGCTTGGGCGGCGCATTGGCACTAATCCACTCCGCCGAACTGAAGGACCGCGATCCCCTTCTCTACACCTACGGCATGCCGCGCACCTTCACCGCCCTGGCCATGCAATACCTGCGTTTCCCGCATTACCGCCATGTCAACGATGCCGACATCATCCCCTGCGTGCCGCCAGAAGCGCATCTGGATAACTGGCTGTACGACGCGCTCGGCCCCTTGGGGCCGGACCTGGGCTACCTGTGGTCCACCGGCGAGCTGCTGGCGAGCAAGATCGTCCAATTCGGCGACCCCTTCTGGCACCACGGCAACCCGGTGCTGTTCGGCACGGTCAAGCAGACCGTGGAGCGCAAAGAGACCCAGCTCCTCCGCCAGAACGGCAACCATGGCCCGCGCACGCCCCAGCAGCGCGTGCTCACCATGCCGCTGCCGAAGATCACCAAGCTCTACCTGGTACCCAGCCTCAGCGACGAGAAGAGCCGATACGCCAACGAACAGCAGAAGGCGTTCATCAAGTCCCTGTCGCGGGACAGCTTGAAGAAGTTCTTCCCGCCCTACAGCAACCCCGTCACCGGCAGCCACCGCGTCAGCGGAGAAGACCATCGCATGGCCCTGCAGTACCTGCCCTTCCTGCACAACCAGTTGCTGGAACTGTGCGCGCCGAACCTGAAGATGCGACGCAAGGAAGAGCGCGCGGAATTCAAGAAGCAGATGGACGAAAAATCCCGGAACAGCCCTGAGGAAGAACGCAAGCGCAACGAATTGTTCCTCGCCCTGCAGGAACTGTTACCCATGGCCATGGACATGACCGAGCAATTCGAAGGTGGAGCCGATGCGATTCAGCGTTTCGCCGCCCTGGAGCGGGAATCCGGCGAGCCCATCGAGCATATCTACAAGAAGCGTCCCCCTCAGGAGTGACGGCATGAACAACATTCTGATCCACCCCGGCCAGTTCCCGGTGCAGCACGTGACTTACCGCGTCAAGCAGTACGATGGCAGCGCGCACTCCTTCGTCTACTACCGCGTGACCACCCGCGAACGCCGAGTCTACGAAGGTGCCACCGACCGAGAGGGGCATACCCAGGCCATCCCCACACGCTACCCGGACGAAATGACTATCGAGTTCCCCCACAGCGTGGACATCCACAAGGACGAACCATGATGAAGCCCCTGATCCACCACGCCAGCGGCACCTTGCTCTTGCTGGCCAGCCTCAGTGGCTGCGCCCAGCAACCGACCTTCGCTCCGCCTCCCGGTGGCGAGCAGGTAACCATCACCATCAAGGTGCCGCAGGACCTGGCAGCCGACACCATGCGGGTGATGTATCGCTCGGCCAAGTGCCCTAGCAAGGAATTCGCCGACGGAAGGCCCTACGAGATAGAGGGCTTCTATCCCATCGACGTGGAGCCCAAACAGGCAGGGCAAAGTGACATCTATGAAGCCAAGCTGGCCAGGGACGGTGGCGGTGCCTGCCAGTGGGCATTAAGCAATGTGACTTTTGGCGTTAGTTACCAAAATACCAGCCGTTTTGGGCAGGAAGTCCAATCAGGGCGTGGGGGGGGAGTAATCGTAATTTTTGATGAAAACTTACCTCAGAGACGCTCAATGTACTCTCCGAAAGAGGTAAGCGGCGATCTAGAGATCAAGCCAGATTACTACCCCTGGGTCGACGAGGACGTTCTTGGTAAATACGAAAAGCGAGCCGTTCTGTTTAATGGTGAGGATATTTTCTTAACTTACCGCGCCATTACGGCGAAGAACGTGTATTTCACTCCAAACCTGCACAGTGACTACGCCGTTTATTCAGCGGGACCGAAGATCAAGCAGAAAGGCAATTACATCCGCTTCACCTACCCCGACGGCAGCGTCATCGCCGACGGCAGCAGCGAGCCCGACTTCGACAAGCTCCAAGCCATCCGACTGAAAAAGACCCAATAAACCTGCTGTAAACGTCAACCGCAGTCTGCGATTGAAGGCCCGCCTGCTGCGAAACCCCAGTCCAGCATCGAGAATCCGCGCGGCACCAAGGGGGAGAGCTGGCCTTCGCCACTCTCCCAAAGGCGCATTGAAGCAAGCAGTACAATCCGCGCTCCACGTTCACTCAATACTGGCGAGTGCGCAGCGAAACCTTCCAACTCTCACCGCTGACCGGCTTGAGGCAGACGACTTCGACCACCTTGCGTGTTAGCTCGCGGCCATCCGGCGCGAACAGGCGAATCTCACCCCAGCGGGCAGCAAGCGGCACCGAACACCGTGCGACAAGGGTCTTCAGATTCGGCTCGGCGACGGTCCAGCCGACCTGGTTCCGGGCATTCTCGGCAGCCACAAAAGTGCGAGCGGCCTGATCGATCTCATGCAGCCCGTGGACCGACTCGCTGGAGCGATAGTCGTCGAGGGAGGTACCGGCGGCGAGGCAGTTCGTGCCGAACACCAGGCCCGGCAGGATCGCCAGCCACGCGCGCCGGAGCATTGGCCTCACACCGGCGGCAGCGACCAGTCGATGGGGGTCAGGCCGTGCTGTTCGAGGAACTTGTTGGTGCGGCTGAAGTGGCCGTTGCCAAGGAAGCCGCGGTAGGCCGACAGCGGCGACGGGTGCGCGGACTTGAGCACCAGGTGCTTCTGCGCATCGATCAGCTTCTGCTTGCTCTGCGCGTGGGAGCCCCAGAGCAGGAACACCAGGTTCTCGCAGCGCTGGCTGACCACTTCGATCACCTTGTCGGTGAACGGGCCCCAGCCCGCCTGGGCGTGGGAGCCGGCGCGGGCCTGCTCGACGGTGAGCGAGGTGTTGAGCAGCAGCACGCCCTGCTCTGCCCAGTGCTGCAGGTAGCCGTGGCTGGGGATCGGCAGGTTGAGGTCGCGGTGCAGCTCTTTGTAGATGTTCTGCAACGACGGCGGCGTCGGCACGCCCGGCTGCACCGAGAAGCACAGGCCGTGGGCCTGGCCGGGGCCGTGGTACGGGTCCTGGCCGATGATGACGACCTTGATGCGCTCCAGCGGCGTGGTGTTCAGCGCGTTGAAGATCAGCGGACCGGGCGGGAAGATCACCTTGCCGGCGGCCTTCTCCGCGCGCAGGAACTCGCCCAGCTGCTTCATGTAGGGCTTCTCGAACTCCTCATGGAGCGCTTCTTTCCAGCTGGGTTCCAGCTTGATCCGGTCTTCGTTGGTCATGGTGCGTCTGCCTGGTGAAACGAACCGGCACGCTAAGCAAGCGCCCCAGCCAAGTCAAGGCGACTTGCACCGCACCGCCAGCGCCCGGGGCAGGCGCGGCTTGCCGCTCCCCAGGCGGGCCAATATCCACAGGGTCACGGCGACCGTAAGCCCAAGGTGGAACAGTTCGCGACGCGGCACACCGGCCAGCTCGCCGCGGGTGCCGATCAGCAGCCCGCTGCCGATGAACAGCAGCGCGCCGAGTACCGCCAATCCATAGCGCCGCGAGCGACCGGGCCAGGCAATGACCAGCAGCGCGACCAGATTGCTCACCAGCGAGAGTTGCGACAGGAACACCAGCGCCACCCCGGCCACCAACACCACCGCCTGCCGGCCAAGGCCGCCGGACAGTCGTCCCAGTGCGATCAGCGGGAGGCCCACGGCGCCAGACACGACGCTCGCCACATGATGTGCGTCGGCCAGCCCGGCGGCGCCGCCATACTCCAGCGCGCCCAGCAGCGCCGCAACGCCCATGGACAGGAAGCCCAGCGCCCGCCACTGCTGGCGCTCGCCCAGGGCGAGCCAGGCGGCGACCGCGCAGGCCAGGGTCAGCAGCAATTCGGCGATCACGGGCAGCATTGGACGGGGCCTCCTCCGGGTAGTCGGCGAAGACTAGCGAGCCCCACGGCGGCGCGCACGGTCGAACACGACAGCCCGGGCGACGCTGCGCGCCAACATCAGGAGGGGGATAACTGCTCGTCGTCGACCGGGTACTTCACTCGCACGCGGTTGCGGTACAGGCAGGTGCGCTCCAGCAGAACCCCTTGCTGGCCTTTTTCGCGGACCTCCCGCCAGATTTCATTCTCCCGGATCACCCCGCCACCACTCCTCAGGAATCGATGGTTGCGCTGGTAGACGTGATAGCGGACGGGACGCTCGGCGCTGCATAGCAACACACCTTCCAACTGGTGCTCCGCCACGTTCAGGTCGAACTGGAACGTCTGCGGCGTCGGATTGAACAGCACCAGATCGACGAAGTTGTAGAAGATCGCCGCGCCCGAGCCAAAGGGCAGGACCCTGCCGTCGTCGGGGAACGGGTCGAAACTGTGGTTGGCGCGCTCCACGACCGTCAACGGCGAATGCAGCGCCATCCAGTGGAGCAGGTTGCTGAGCTGGCAGACACCCCCGCCGACGCCTTGCCGCGCTTCGCCAAACGACAACTCCATGCCCTCGACGAAACCTCGCTGCCGGGTCGGCCGGCCGAGCAGGCGGCAAAAGGAGAAGTACTGCCCCGGTCCGATCCGCACACCGTTCATGCATTCAACGGCCAGGCGCAGGTTGGTGACCTTGCCGTGCTGCAATGCCAGGTCGCTGTTGCCCAGCCGCCGGATCAGTTTGGAGGTGTGCTTGATGTACCGAAAGGGCAGGCGCTCCCGATCAGGCGGCAACCCCACGTAATGGCGGCTGGAGATTGCCCAGTGGCAGCGTCGAAACACGCGACGTTGCCAGACGCGCAGCGCATAGAGCCACGGGTGGTACAGAGAAAGCGGTTTACGCACGACGAATACTGTCCATAGTCCCGAACACTCCTTGATGCCGCCGAGCAGCGGTCATTCGCCCGCCCGGCATAGCGCCGCGAAATTTTCGGGCATAGGCAGAAATGTCCGCAACCAGAAACGTCCGCCCGCCGCTCGACACCTTCATGCGACCAAAGACCAATGGGAGTGGCCGCTCAGTCTGTGCACAGTCCCTTCTTCGCTTCACCCGCCAATAAAAACAACAGGGAACGAACATGCGATTCATGACTGCCGCACTCTCGCTGGTGGCTGCCCTCAGCTGCCTGGCGCAAGCCGCCGATCCGATCAACCTCGGTCTCAATTACCCCCGCACCGGCTCCTACAAGGAAGAAGGCCTCGCGCAGATGCGCGGCGCGCTGCTGGCCATCGACGAGATCAACGCTCAGGGCGGCGTGCTCGGCCGGCCGCTGCACCTGCTGAGCAAGGACGATGCCTCACGCCCGGAGAAGGCCCTGCGCAATATCGACGCCATGGCGGCCGACGGCGCGGCGATGTTCTTCGGCGGGGCGTCCAGCGCGGTGGCCATCGCCGCTGGCGAACGGGCCGCGCAGAAGAAACTGCTGTACTTCGGCACCCTCACCTACTCCAACGACACCACCGGCAAGGACGGCCAGCGCTACATGTTCCGCGAGTGCAACAGCGCCTGGATGAGCGCCCGCGCCCTGGGCAGCTACCTGGGCCGCACACTGCCGGGCAAGCGCTACTTCTACGTCACCGCCAACTACACCTGGGGCCTGACCACCGAAAGCTCGCTGCGCCACTATACCGGCACCGAAGACGCCGCCCGGCACCCGTCGATCAAGGTGCCCTTTCCCGGCGCACGCCTTTCCGATTACCGCGATGCGCTGACCCAGGCGGCCGCGAGCAAGGCCGACGTGCTGGTCCTGGCGCTGTTCGGCGAGGATCTGGTGCACGCCATGCGCATCGCCGATGAACTGGGCCTGACGCGCAACCACCAGGTCATCGCACCCAACCTCACCCAGAGCATGGTGGAGCTGGCCGGGCCAGGCCTGATGCAGGGCGTGATCGGCACCGAGCCCTGGACCTGGCAGGTGCCCGAGCGCGAAGGATCGGCGCGCGGCCAGGCCTTCGTGCGCGACTTTACCCAGCGCTACGGCGTCTACCCGGCCAGCTCCGCCGCCTCGGCCTACAGCATCGTCTACCAGTGGGCCGACGCCGCCAAACGCAGCGGCAGCCTGGACAGCGACGCACTGGTGAAGGCATTGGAAGGCCATCGCTACAGCCTGCTCAAGGGCGAACAGCAATGGCGCGATTTCGACCACCAGAATATCCAGCGCGTCTACGTGGTGAAGGTGAAGCCGCGCGACGAGGTGCTGCGCGACCCGCTGCACCAGGACTATTTCGAGATCGTCGAGCACATGGACGGCCCCGAGGCAGCCCCGACCCTCGCCGAATGGCAGGCCGAACGCAGCGCGGCGGGCAAGCCGCTGACGCTGCAGTAACTCAACCGGTATGCAGCGCCCGGTAGTGACTGGGTGCCATGCCCACCACGCTCTTGAACAGCCGCGAGAAGTAGTACGGATCGGCATAGCCCAATTGCTCGGCAACCTGGCGCACTTCCAGGTTGCCCTGGTCGAGCAGGCGACAGGCATGGGTCATCTTCAGCCGGATGAAATCCTGGATCGGCGCCTGACCGGTCAGCGCGCGGTAGGTCTTGGCAAAGTGGAAACGCGACAGGCGGAACTGCGCCGCCAGCTCGTCGAGGTTCAGCGCGTCGTGCAGGTGCTCGCGCATCATCGCCTGCACCGCCTCCACGTCCAGCACCCGTCCGGACTTCAGCCGCGCCCGCGCCGGGCGCAGGGCCAGCGAGGTCAGCAGGCTCTGCAGCAAATGCGCGGCATGGATAAAGTGCGGCAGGCTCAGGCCCTGCCGGCGCAGCGCCAGGAGCGCATCGAACTCCCCGAGGATTCTCGGCTGTACGCCCACCCGCAGGCGTGGCGACTTGCCCAGCGGGCGCAGGAAATCCTCGGCCAGCCGGCCGTCCAGGTGCACCCAGAAGATCGACCAGGGTTGATGTTGATCAGCCCAATAAGCATGGGCGCGCCCCTTGGGCAACACCAGCAGATCGCCGCCGGCGACCTCGAATCGTCCATCCGCCGTTTCCAGCCAGCCGTGCCCGGCGCTGCAGTAGATCAGCAGGTGATCGTCCGGGTCTTCCCGCTCCATGCGGTGCCCCACCGCCGCCGGGTAGTAGCCCAGGGCCAACGGATAGCAGGCCTGGCCGAGCGGATGGCGATCCAGGGCGCGGCGCAGGCGAGGCGGCGTGATGAAGCGGACGCCCTGCTGCGGCAGTGGCCAGGTGGAGATCAGCGGGCGGGACATGGTCCGGGTTCCGACGATGGCAATGCCAAGATCGTCCATCCTCAACACAAGATCGTCAATCCACAGCGGCCGGCGCAACGGCTATAACCGAAGGACTCTTTACCCAAGAGCCTCTTCGCCCAAGAGCGCGCGCGCCACAAGCGCGAAGCGGTAGCCAACAAGAACAAACAGAGGTAGCTGCATGCATTTCGATCTGTCCGAAGAACAACGCCTGCTGGTGGACAGCGCCCGCGCCTTCGCCAGCCGTGAACTGGCGCCCCACGCCGCCGACTGGGACCGCCAGCACCACTTCCCGGTGGAGGTGATCCGCCGCGCCGCCGAGCAGGGTTACCTGGGCCTGTACATCGCCGAGGAAGACGGCGGCCTGGGCCTGTCGCGCCTGTCCGCCTCGCTGATCTTCGAGCAACTGGCCGCCGGCTGCGTCGCCACCACCGCCTACATGACCATCCACAACATGGCCAGTTGGATGCTCTCAAGCTTCGGCGACGCCGCGCTCAAGGAGCAGTGGCTACCGGGGCTGATCGGCGGCGAACTGCTGGCTTCCTACTGCCTCACGGAACCGGACGCCGGCTCCGACGCCGCGCGCTTGCGCACCCGCGCCAAACGCGACGGCGACGAGTACGTGCTGGATGGCGCGAAGACCTTCATCTCCGGCGCCGGCTCCACCGACGTGCTGATCGTCATGGCGCGCACCGGCGAAGACGGTGCCAAGGGCATCTCCTGCTTCCTCGTGCCAGCCAGCGCCGAGGGCATCCGCTACGGCCGCAACGAGGACAAGATGGGCTGGAAGGCACAGCCGACCCGCACCATCACCTTCGAGGGCGTGCGCATTCCCGCCGGCAACCGCATCGGTCCGGAGGGCCAGGGTTTCGTCTACGCCATGAAGGGCCTGGACGGCGGTCGCCTGAACATCGCCAGTTGCTCCCTCGGCGCGGCCCAGGCGGCGCTGGAGCAGTCGCTGCGCTACGTCGAGGAACGCAAGCAGTTCGGCAAGGCGCTGGCCGAATTCCAGGCTCTGCAGTTCAAGCTCGCCGACATGCTTACCGACCTCACCGCCAGCCGGCAGATGGTGCGCCTGGCCGCGCACAAGCTGGACCACAAGGACGGCGAGGCGACCCTGTACTGCGCCATGGCCAAGCGCTTCGCCACCGATCGCTGCTTCGCCCTGTGCAACGAGGCGCTGCAACTGCACGGTGGCTACGGCTACCTCAACGACTACCCGCTGGAGCGCTGGGTGCGCGACAGCCGCGTGCACCAGATCCTGGAGGGCACCAACGAGATCATGCGGGTCATCGTCGCCCGTCGCCTGCTGGAACAGGGCGGGATGCTGGATCGCCTGCTCTGAAAGCCCTTGTGCAGGAGCGAGGGGGATGCCTTCGTTATTGCGCGCCAACATCCCCCGCGGCGGGGTTGGTTCGCGAGCAAGCTCGCTCGTACGAAGATCAAAAGCACTGGAAAAACCGCCCGCCCGTGCGGGCGCAATCGAACAGATCGGACATGGACGCGCGTCGCCGCGCGCACCTAGAGTCCATGTCCATGACCGACAAGGAGATGCCCATGAGCAACGCCCTCGAGCCTTACAAGCCCGGAGTCTTCGACCTGACCCACAAGCTGACCGTGGAAAAACACGGCCACACCGCGCTGATCACCATCAATCACCCGCCTGCCAACACCTGGGACCGCGACTCGCTGATCGGGCTGCGCCAGGTGGTCGAGCACCTGAACCGTGACGATGACATCTACGCCCTGGTGGTGACCGGCCAGGGCCCGAAATTCTTCTCCGCCGGCGCCGACCTGAACATGTTCGCCGACGGCGACAAGGCCCGTGCCCGCGAGATGGCCCGTCGCTTCGGCGAAGCCTTCGAGACACTGCGCGATTTCCGTGGCGTGTCCATCGCGGCGATCAACGGCTACGCCATGGGTGGCGGCCTGGAGTGCGCCCTGGCCTGCGATATCCGTATCGCCGAGCGCCAGGCGCAGATGGCCCTGCCCGAGGCGACCGTGGGCCTGCTGCCCTGCGCCGGCGGCACCCAGGCGCTGCCATGGCTGGTCGGCGAAGGCTGGGCCAAGCGCATGATCCTCTGCGGCGAGCGTGTCGACGCCGACACCGCGCTGCGCATCGGTCTGATCGAGCAGGTCGTCGATACGGGCGAAGCACGCGGCACTGCCCTGCTGCTGGCAGCCAAGGTCGCGCGGCAGAGCCCGGTGGCGGTGCGCACCATCAAGCCGCTGATCCAGGGCGCCCGCGAGCGCGGCCCGACCACCTGGCTGCCGGAAGAGCGTGAGCGTTTCGTAGACCTGTTCGATGCCGACGACACCCGCGAGGGCGTGAACGCCTTCCTGGAAAAACGCGATCCGCACTGGCGCAACCAATAAGGGCCCGACGATGAATGTGATGTTCGAAGAACGCCCCGGGCTGCACGGCTTCCGCATCGGCGTGGTGACGCTGGACGCGGAGAAGAGCCTGAACGCCCTGAGCCTGCCGATGATCGAGGCGATGAACCACCAGTTGCGCGTCTGGCAGGACGACGCGCAGATCGCCTGCGTGGTGCTGCGCGGCAACGGCGGCAAGGCCTTCTGCGCTGGCGGCGACGTGCGCAAGCTGGTCGACGCCTGCCGCGAGAAGCCCGGCGAGGTGCCGGACCTGGCCCGCCGCTTCTTCGCGGACGAATACCGCCTGGACTACCTCATCCACACCTATTCCAAACCGCTGATCTGCTGGGCCCACGGCTACGTGATGGGCGGCGGCATGGGCCTGATGCAGGGCGCCGGGGTGCGCATCGTCACCCCGAGCAGCCGCCTGGCCATGCCGGAAGTGAACATCGGCCTGTACCCGGACGTTGGCGCGAGCTGGTTCCTTGCCCGCCTGCCCGGCCGGCTCGGCCTGTTCCTCGGCCTGACCGCCACGCAGATGAACGCGCGCGATGCGCTGGACCTGGACCTCGCCGACCGCTTCCTGCTCGACACCCAGCAGGACGACCTGATCGAAGGCCTGGTACAGCTGAACTGGCGAGAACAGGCCGATGTGCAACTGCACAGCCTGCTCCAGGCACTGGAACACGAAGCCCGTGGCGAACTGCCCGACGCCCAGTTGCTGCCGCGTCGCGCACGCCTGGACGCGGTGCTCGACAGCGCCAACATCGCCGAGGCCTGGAACGCATTGACCGCGCTGGTCAACGACGAGGACGCGCTGATCGCCCGCGGGGCAAAGACCCTCGCCTCGGGTTGCCCGCTGACCGCTCATCTGGTCTGGGAACAGATCCGCCGCGCGCGCCATCTGTCGACTGCCGAGGTGTTCCGCATGGAGTACGCGATGAGCCTGAACTGCTGCCGTCACCCGGAATTCCCCGAGGGCGTGCGAGCCCGGCTGATCGACAAGGACAACACCCCGCACTGGCACTGGCCGGATATCGCTGCCATACCTGATGCAGTAGTGAATGCGCACTTCGACGCGACCTGGGAGGGCGAGCATCCGCTGGCGGATCTGTAGGTCCTCTCCTCTGCTCTTCCTGTAGGAGCGCCCCATGGGGGCGATCGCGGGCATGGCCCGCGCCTACTGGATGACTGCTTGCGCTGGAGTGCCTGTCGTCGTGAACGGGAGGAAACCAGCATGCAAACCATCGCCTTCATCGGCCTCGGCCACATGGGCGCCCCCATGGCCGCCAACCTGATCAAGGCCGGCTACCTGCTGCGCGTGTTCGACCTGGTGCAGAGCGCCATCGACGGCCTGGTCGCCCAGGGCGCCAGCGCCGCTCGCAGCGCCCACGACGCGGTGGACGGCGCCGACGTGGTGGTGACCATGTTGCCGGCCAGCCAGCACGTCGAAGGGCTCTACCTCGGTAACGAAGGCCTGCTGGCGCACATCGCCCCCGGCACCCTGGTGCTGGAATGCTCCACCATCGCCCCGGCCTCGGCGCGCAAAGTCCACCAGGCCGCCGCCGAACTCAGGATTCCAATGCTCGACGCGCCGGTCTCCGGCGGCACCGGCGGCGCCATCGCCGGCACCCTGACCTTCATGGTCGGCGGCAACGCCGAGGTGCTCGAACGCGCCCGCCCGGTGTTCTCCGCCATGGGCCGGAACCTCTTCCACGCCGGCGGTGACGGTGCCGGGCAGGTCGCCAAGGTGTGCAACAACCAACTGCTCGCCGTGCTGATGATCGGCACCGCCGAATCCCTCGCCCTGGGCGCGGCCAATGGCCTGGACCCGGTGGTGCTGTCGGAGATCATGCGGCGCAGCTCCGGGGGCAATTGGGCGCTGGAGGTCTACAACCCCTGGCCCGGCGTGATGGAGAACGCCCCTGCCTCGCGCGGCTACACCGGTGGCTTCATGGCCGCATTGATGACCAAGGACCTGGGCCTCGCGCAGGAGACCGCGCAGGTCAGCGGCAACAGCACGCCCATGGGCAGCCTGGCCCTGGCGATGTACCGGCTGCTGGTGAAACAGGGGCATGGCGAGCAGGACTTCTCGGTGGTGCAGAAGCTCTTCGACAATTGAGTCGATTGTGAAGCGGCGCTTACGAGTGCATGGCGCGCGCATGGCTTTATCCACGCGCGCGCCGGGCCGAAGATGAATCACCTGCCGGCCATGCCTACCCAGGCGCGGCATTCCCTCCCACGAATAGGTGATTCCATGAACATTGCCCTGATCGGCGCCACCGGCCACGTCGGCCATTACTTCCTCGAAGAAGCCCTGCGCCGTGGCCACCACGTGACCGCGCTGGTACGCGAGCCGGCGAAACTGCCGGAGCGCGCCAATCTCAAGGTGGTCCAGGCCGATGTCTATGACCCGGCTCAGGTTGCCCGTGCCGTCGCCGGCCAGGACGCCGTGATCAGCGCGTTCAATGCCGGCTGGGGAAACCCGGACATCCGCGGAGCCCACGCCAAGGGCAGCCGCGCCATTCTCGACGGCGTAAAGGCCTCCGGCGTGAAGCGCCTGCTGGTACTCGGCGGCGCCGGCAGCCTGGAAATCGCCCCCGGCCAGCGCCTGGTAGACAGCCCGGAGTTCCCCGAACAGTGGAAGCAAGGTGCACTGGGCGCGGCTGACGCACTGGACCAACTGCGCGCGGAGCATGCGCTGGACTGGGCCTTCCTCAGCCCGGCCATGCTGCTCGACGGCGAGACCCGCACCGGCAGCTTCCGCATCGGCGGCGACCAGGTGCTGTTCGATGGCAACGGCGAAAGCCGTATCTCCCTGCCGGACCTGGCGGTGGCGATGATCGACGAGGCCGAGCAGGCCAACCATCACCAGCAGCGGTTCACCGTGGCGTACTGAAAAGCAAAAGCCCCGCTCGAATGCGGGGCCTCCAGGCGCCATGGGGATTATGGCTTGACGGTGAAATCGCGCCCCCAAAGGCGAATCGACTGCACCGCTGCGGTCGGACCATCGAACACGAACTTTTGACGCACACCGGTGTTCGCCGGGATGGTCACGTCGTCCGGATTGATGGCACCGGGTAACGGCGCGCTGGAGTAACCCTCCTGGTCGATGGCCAGCAACGCGCCAGTCTGTCGCAGGTTGATCAGGCGCAGTGGCTTTCCGGTAGCGTTCTTGAACCCGAGCATGGCAACCAGATTGCCATCTTCGCCGAGCTCGACCTTGAGCAACTGCACGCTGACCTGACCGTCCATTTGCGCCAGGCTGGAGACGACAATGGAACCGTCGCTTCCCTGGGCGGACTCTCGACCTTCGGTGACGCCGTCGGAAACTCCTCCCAGCAGATTCTTGCCAGCGGAAATGGCCGAGGATACGGCCGCCTTGGCGGAATCCTTGAGGGCGCTGGAGCCCGTTGCAGCCTCCTCGGCAGAGACCGTGTGCGCTCCCAGCACAGCGAGTAAAGACAGGGTCAGCGGCAAATTCCTGTTCATGATCAAGCTCCTGATGAACCAAAACGCAGAGAGCCCAAGATTGCCGACGCTTGCCGGGAAAAGCGAGTCGATGCCTGCAGAAACCCCGACTCGCTTGCGCTTTTGCCATACAACCGCGATCAGCGCTCCCGCAACGCCTCCGCCTTGGCCCGCAGGATGGGCTTGAGCAGGTAGCTGAGGATGCTCTTCTTGCCGGTCATGATATCCACCGTGGCGATCATCCCGGGGATGATCAGCAGCGGCTTGTCGTCCGTGCCCAGGTGGCTTTTGCGAGTGCGTAGCTTGATCAGGTAGAAGCTGTTGCCGTCGTCGTCGGTGACGGTGTCGGCGCCGATCTGCTCCAGGTCCGCCTGCAGGCCGCCGTAGATGGTGTAGTCGTAGGCGGTGAACTTGACCATGGCGTGCTGGCCGGGGCGCAGGAAGGCGATGTCCTGCGGGCGGATGCGTGCTTCCACCAGCAGGGTGTCGTCCAGCGGGACGATCTCGATCAGGTCGCTGCCCGGCTGGATCACGCCGCCAATGGTGTTCACCAGCAGTTGCTTGACGATGCCGCGCACCGGCGAGGTGACCAGGGTGCGGCTGACGCGGTCTTCCAGCGCCTTGCCGGTGGCCGTGGCCTTGCTCAGCTCGGTGCGCGCTTCGTTGAGTTCCTTCAGCGCATCGCTGCGGAAGCGCGACTGGGTCTCGGCGACCTTGCGCTCGACTTCCTTCACCGCCGCCTCGGCGCGCGGGATCGCAAGCGTGGTCGCGTCGAGCTGGCCGCGGTTCTCCACTTCCGAGCGCTTCAGACGCAGCAGTTCCACCTGAGACATCGCGCCCTGGGCCACCAGCGGCGCGGACATGGAGATCTCCTCGCGCAGCAGGTTCAGGCTGTTGCGGTACTGCGCCTGCTTGGAGATGAACTCGCGCAGCTCCTGCTGCTTCTGCACCAGTTGCTGCTGCAGGCCGTCGGTTTCATCCTTGAGCTGCTGCTGGCGGCTGTGGAACAGCGCCTCTTCGCTGCTGGCCTGGCCCGGTGCCTTGGCGCGCACGTCATCGGGGATATTCAGCGGACGGTCTTCCACCTCGGCGGAGAGACGCTCCACGCGCAGGAACATCGCCAGGCGGTCGGCCTCGGTCTCGCCGACATTGGACTGGAAGCGCGTCGGGTCCAGACGCATCAATTGCTCGCCGGCCTGCACCACCTGCCCTTCGTGGACGAAGATCTGCGAGACGATGCCGCCTTCCAGGTTCTGGATCTTCTGCACCTTGGACGAGGGAATCGCCTTGCCCTCGCCACGGGTGACCTCGTCGATCTGCGCGAAGTGCGCCCACAGCAGCAGAAAGGCGACGAAACCGATCAGGATCCAGATGGTCAGCCGCACCACGCGCGGCGCGTCCTCGATCAGCGCCTTGCTGACTTCCGGGAGCGGCTGGCCGGTGAGGCTGTCGCCGCCCTTGAAATAGCCACGGACGGAGTGGCGGATACCGCCCTGGGGATTAAGCGACACTGATCTGCCCCTTCTTCAGTGCATCCATGACCACGTCCTTCGGACCGTCGGCGATGATGCGGCCCTTGTCGATGATCACCAGACGGTCCACCAGGCTGAGCATGGAGGCGCGGTGGGTGACCAGCAGCAGCGTCTTCTCGCCCAGGATCGCCTGCAGGCGCTGTTTCAGGCGCTCCTCGCCGGCGTTGTCCATGGCGCTGGTGGGTTCGTCCAGCAGCAGGATCGGCGGGTCGAGCAGCAGTGCGCGGGCCAGGGCGACGTTCTGCCGCTGGCCGCCGGAGAGATTGTGGCCGCGCTCGCCGACCTGCAGTTCGTAGCCCTGCGGGTGCAGGCGGACGAACTCGTTGACGCCGGTCAGCTCGGCGACTTCCAGCACGCGTTCGTCATCGATGTAGCGCGCGCCGCTGACCAGGTTGTCGCGCAGGGTGCCGCTGAACAGGCTGATGTCCTGCGGCACGTAGCCGATATTGTGGCGCAGCTCGCTGATGTCGAGCTGACGCACGTCGGCACCATCCACCAGCAGGTTGCCGTTCTCGGGTTGGTGCAGGCCGACGATCAGCTTGGCCAGGGAACTCTTGCCCGAACCGCTGCGGCCGATGATGCCGACCTTCTCGCCGGCGCGGATCTGCAGGTTGATGCCGTGCAGTGCCGCCACCTGCTGGTTCGGGTAGGCGAAGTCGAGGCCGCGCATCTCGATGCCGCCGCGCAGTTGCGAGCGGGTCAGCGGACGTTCGTCGGCGTTGCGCTCCTGCGGCAGCTCCATCATCTGGTTGGTGGTGACCATGGACAGGCGCGCCTGCTGGTAGCGCTGGATCAGACCGGAAAGCTGGGTCAGCGGGCCGAGGGCACGGCCGTTGAGCATGTAGCAGGCGATCAGGCCGCCCATGGACAGGTCGCCGGCGATGATCAGGTACACGCCGCCGATGATCATGACGACCCCGGCCAGCGCCTGGATCAGCACGGTGATGTTCATCGCCAGGGTCGACAGCAGCTTGACCCGCAGTTCCAGGCGGCTGAGGGTGCCGATGGTCTGCTCCCAGAGATACTGGCGCTCGCTCTCGGCGTTGTTGACCTTCACCGCGTCGAGGCTGGCGAGGGTCTCGATCAGGCTCGACTGGCGCTCGGCGGCCAGCGCCATGGTGCGGTTCATGGTCTCCACCAGCGGCTTCTGCAGCAGCCAGCCCAGGCCTGCGGCCAGCGGGAAGGCCACCAGCGGGACAAAGACCAGCGGCCCGCCGATGATGCCGATCACCAGGAGGATCAACAGGGTGAACGGCAGGTCGATCAGGGTCGTGAGCGTGAGCGAGTTGAGGAAGTCGCGCAGCGTCTGGAATTCATGGATGTTCTGCGCGAACGAGCCGACCCGCGCCGGGCGGTACTTCATGCTCATGCCTACGATGCGCTCGAACAGCGTCGCCGAGATGATCAGGTCGGTCTTCTTCCCCGCCAGGTCCAGGCACAAGCCGCGCATGGTCTTGAGCAGCAGATCGAACAGGTACGCGCCGCTGATGCCGATGGCCAGCACCCAGAGGGTCGCGGCGGCCTGGTTGGGCACCACGCGGTCGTAGACATTCATGACGAACAGCGGCGCGGCCAGGGCGATCAGGTTGATCAGCAGGCTCGCCGCAACGGCATCGACGTACAACCAGCGCGAGCGCTTGAGGGTGTCGCGGAACCAGCTCTTGGCGCGCGGGATCAGCTCGCCGTGTTGCAGGTCGAACTTGTGCTGCGGCTGGGCGAAGAAGGCTTGGCCGACGTAGTCCTCGCCGAGCAGTTCGCGGCTGACGCGCACTTCACCACCATCGCTCTCCGACAGCAGCAGGCGCGCATCACCATTGCTCTCCCAGCCCAGCAGCACCGCGCAGCGCCCTTCGCGCAGCAGCACCATGGCGGGCATGGCCAGCGCGGGAATCTGCTCCAGCTTGCGCTGCAGCAGGCGTCCTTGCAGGCCGGCGCGAGCCGCCGCACGGGGCAGCAGTTCGGCGGACAGGCGCTGCCCGGGCAGCGGCAGGCCGCTGGTGAGCATGGCGCGACTGGCGGGTTTCTGGTGCAGCTGACAGAGCGTCAGCAGGCTGTCCAGCAACGGGTCGTCGAGCAGACCGCGCGGATCGTGGCTGAGGGGTACGGCGCTGACTTCTTGATCCACGCGGATGCTCTCTCGGGCAGGTTAGTTGAGGCCGGGCAGCTGGACTTTCGGCTTGACGTCTTCGGACGCCACGGCAGCCATCGGCGCCACCACCCCCTGGCTCTTGAGCAGCTCGCCCAGGGTGGCCTTGATGCGGTACTGGGTGAACAGTTCGGTGTACTTCAGGTCGACCAGGCGGCGCGAGGCGTTGAACAGCTCGTTCTCGCTGTCCAGCAGGTCGAGCAGGGTACGCTCGCCGATGGTGAACTGCTTCTGGTACGCCTCGCGCACGCGGGTGCTGTAGTCCACGTACTGGCGGGCGATCGGCAGCTGGTCGCGGGCATTGCTCAGGGCGTTCCAGGACAATCCGAGTTCCTCGTTCAACTGGCGCAGGGCGTTGTTGCGGATGTCCAGGGCCTGGTTCGCCTCGTAGGACTTGGCCTCCAGCTGGGCCTTGTTGCTGCCGCCGGCGAACAGGTTGTAGCGCATGCGCAGCATGGCCTGCCATTCGTTGTTGTGGCCTTCCTCGCCATCGAGGTTGTTATCGGCACCCTTGGAAAGTTCTGCATCGAATCTCGGATAGAAGGTCGACTTCGCCGCTTCGTACTGCTTCTCCGCCGCGGCCACGTCCGACTCCGCCGAGCGCAGGATCGGGCTGTTCTCCACCAACTGGCGGCGAGCCGCCTGCAGGTCGTCGGGCAACTGGCCGACGAGGCCGGTCGGCTCGCTCAGGTCGACCGGGTCGCTGCCCACCACGCTGTAGTAGTTGGTGCGGGCATCGGCCAGGTTGGTCTTCTCGGTCATCAGGTTGTTCTGCGCCTGGGCCAGACGTGCTTCGGCCTGGTCCTGGTCGGCGAGACGGCCGACACCGCGAGAGCTGCGCAGGCTGATCTGGTCGTACACGCGCTGGTGGCTCTTCAGGTTTTCCTCGGCCAGACGAACCATTTCCTGACGACGCAGCACATCGGTGTAGACCTGGGCGACGTCGAGCGCGGTGCGCTCGGAAGTACCCAGCAGCGCGTAAGCGCGGGAGTTCACGTTGGCCTGCTGGCGGCCGACTTCGCTGGAGGTGGCGAAGCCGTCGAACACCATCTGGCGCAGGGCCAGGTTGGACTCCCCACGGTTCAGGGTCTTCCAGTGGTCGCCCTCGCCACGGGTGGTGGTGTTGTCGGAGCCTTCGCGGCCGTAGCCGGCGGTCAGATCAACGGACGGCAGGTAGCCCCCCTTCGCGGCCCGCAGCTGCTTGTCCGCAGCAAGACGCGAATTCACACCGGCCTGGATTTCCGGGTGGTACTCCAGCGCCTTCTGCATGGCCTGGTTGAGGGTGTCCGCCTGAACCGGCAGGGAAACGGGAATGACGAAAGCCAGGGCGAAGGGCACTGCTTGAGCGAATCGCATGCGCATGAGGAAAACATCCTTATCAGTGAGATAGCCGCAGCGATTCGATTGCCGCAATCAGCGTCAAAAGACCGGCGAATGGCTGCAAGGAGAGCATCAAAAAGCGTGATGAATTTCACGCTAAATATTTTTGGGCGGCGCACCGATATCAAAGTGACATCGATTTGCCAATTGTTTAGGATGGCAATCGAATGGTCAATACATTGGCATATACGTAATTTCTATCCGCTATAAGCCATGTTTTTGACGCCAAACTTTTTGCTCTTACAGACAAGGGAATGCCTCCTGAGCCGACCTCGATTGCGGCCGGTCGGCAACCAGGCAAGCCTCACCAGGAGAAGTGCATGAGCAGCGTCGTCGCCGTCGTAAAAAGCATCATCGGCCAAGTGATTGCGGTATCCCCCGAAGGCGCCCAGCGCGTCCTGGTCGAAGGTGACCGCATCTACCAGGGCGAGCAGCTGCTCACCGGCGCCTCCGGCGCGGTAACGCTCGACGTCGGCGAGGGCAAGCTGGTCGACCTGGGTCGCGATACCCAATGGAGCAGCGCCGACCTGCCGCGGGCCGAGACGCACCACGCCGCCGCGCAGCCGGTCAACGCACCGAGCACAGAGGACCTGCAGAAAGCCATCGCCGCGGGTCTCGACCCGACCCAGGCCCTTGCCCCCACCGCGGCAGGCCCGACAGCCGCGCCTTCGGCGGCTGGCGGCAATGGTGGCGTTGGCGGCGGCCACAGCTTCGTGGTGCTGGACGCCACCGCTGGCCATGTTGACCCGAACATCGGCTACACCACTTCCGGCCTGGACAATGGCGGCGCAGCCGCGGACGAGCGCCAGGGCGAACTGCCACCCAACCTCGCGCCGGTATTCAACGACGTCGGCAACGGCATACTGAACCTCACCACCGCCGAGGACACACCGCTCACTGGCGCCTTCTCCGCCCGCGACCCGAACGGCGACCAAATTTCCTACAGTGTCGGTCAGGCGCCGGCCAATGGCGCGCTGGTGCTGAACCCCAACGGCACCTGGCAATACAATCCCAACGGCGACTACAACGGCGCCGACAGCTTTACCGTGATCGTCACCGACAGCCGTGGCGCATCCAGCACCCTGGTGGTGAATGTCGGCATCACTCCGGTGAACGACGCCCCGGTGGCCACGGGCACCTATACCAGTGCCATCACTGACACCGCTGCCAACGACAGCTTCGCCGACATCAAGGGGCAACTGACCGCCACCGACGTCGACGACACCAACCTGACCTGGAGCGGCAGCGCCAAGGGCGCCTACGGGGAACTGACCGTCAACGCCGACGGCACCTACACCTACGTGGTCGACGCCAATGCGGTGAACGCCCTGCCCCTGGGCCAGAACCCGAGCGAACGCTTCACCGTCACCGTCACCGACCCGTCCGGCGCCACCGATACCCGCGTCATCACGATCAATATCCAGGGCGCCAACGACACCCCGGTCGCCCAGGATGGCCAGGCCAGCGGCCAGGAAGACAGCGTGATCGGCGGCCAGTTGGTGGCCACCGACCGTGATACGGGCAGCACCCTCACCTTCACCACCAGCGGCAATCCGCCGGCAGGCCTCACCCTGAAACCGGACGGCAGCTGGACCTTCGATGGCAAGGACCCCGCCTACCAGCATCTGGCCGAGGGCGAGACCCTGGTCGTGCAGGTGCCCTACACCGTCACCGACGAGCATGGCGCCACCAGCACCGCGACCCTCACCGTGACCTTGACCGGCACCAATGACGCGCCGGTGGCCTACGCCGACAAGGTCGGCACCGAAGAAAACACCGCCTTCAACGGCCAGGTTCCGACGGCCACCGACGTGGACGGCACTGTCACCGGCTACCAGCTGACTACTGGCGTAGGCCAGGGTAACGGTACCCTGACCTTCAACGCGGACGGCAGCTACAGCTTCACCCCCGGCAAGGACTTCGACAGCCTGGCCCAGGGGGAAACCCGCGACGTCACCTTCACCTACCAGGCCAAAGACAGCAACGGCGCGCTGAGCGACCCGCAGACCATCACCATCACCGTCACCGGCAGCAACGACGCGCCGGTCGCCAGCGCCACCAGCGGCGCGGTGAAGGAAGACGCGCAGATCAGCGGCCAGCTCGCCGCCACCGACGTCGACCACGGCGCCCAGCTCACCTACACCCTGGACAAGACCGCACCCGCCGGCTTCAGCGTCGACGCCGACGGCAAGTGGACCTTCGATGCCAGCGCCAGTGAGTACCAGCACCTGAAAGCCGGTGCCACCCAGGTCATCAGCGTGCCGTTCACCGTCACCGACGAACACGGCGCCAGCAGTTCCAGCAGCCTGACCATCACCATCACCGGCACCAACGACGCGCCGGTGGCCCAGGCTGCCAACGCCGCGGGCACTGAAGACAAGCTCAGCTTCGGCAAACTGGTCGCCACCGACGTGGACGATGGCGCCAGGCTCAGCTTCAACCTCAACGACAAGGCGCCGGCCGGCTTCACCCTGTTCAAGGACGGCACCTGGGCCTTCAACGGCCTGAACCCGGCCTACCAGAGCCTCGCCGCCGGCGAGACCAAGGTCCTGTCGATCGACTACACCGTCACCGACGAACACGGTGCCACCAGCAGCAACACCCTGACCCTGACCGTCACCGGCACCAACGACACACCGATCGCCCTGCCTTCGCTGACCTTCGTCCGCGAGGACGCGCAGATCAGCGGCGAGCTCAAGGCCATCGATGTCGACAACGGCGCCAAGCTGACCTTCAGCCTCAACCAGGCCGCCCCGGCGGGCCTGACTCTAGGCAGCGACGGCAAATGGAGCTTCGACGCCAGCGATGCCGCCTACCAGCACCTGAAGGCGGGTGCGGTGCAGATCGTCAATGTCCCCTACACCGTCACCGACGAGCACGGTGCGAGCACCCAGAGTTTCCTGGCGATCACCGTCACCGGCACCAACGATGCCCCGCGCGCTGACGCCGCTACCGCGGCCGCCGTGGAAGACCAGGTCAGCAAGGGCCAGCTCACCGCCACCGATGTGGACGACGGCGCCAAGCTGAGCTTCAGCGTCTCCGGCAACCCGCCGGCCGGCTTCGTGCTGAAGACCGACGGCAGCTGGACCTTCGACGGCAGGAACCCGGCCTACCAGTCCCTCGCCGAAGGCGAGACCAAGGACATCGTGGTCAAGTACATCGTCACCGACGAGCACGGCGCCACGGATACCCAGACCCTGACCATTACCGTCACCGGGACCAACGACGCGCCGGTGGCCTATGCCGATACCGCCACCACCGAAGAGAACACTGTTCTCAACGGGCAGGTTCCGGCTGCCACCGATGTCGACGGCACTATCGCCAGCTACCAGCTGACCACCGATGTGGCGCAGGGCAAAGGCTCGCTGACCTTCAACAGCGACGGCAGCTACAGCTTCACTCCAGGCACGAACTTCGATCACCTGGCCGACGGCGAGAGCGACACTGTCACCTTCACCTACCAGGCCAAAGACAACAACGGCGCGCTGAGCGACCCGCAGACCATCACCATCACCGTCACCGGCAGCAACGACGCGCCGGTCGCCAGCGCCACCAGCGGCGCGGTGAAGGAAGACGCGCAGATCAGCGGCCAGCTCGCCGCCACCGACGTCGACCACGGCGCCCAGCTCACCTACACCCTGGACAAGACCGCACCCGCCGGCTTCAGCGTCGACGCCGACGGCAAGTGGACCTTCGATGCCAGCGCCAGCGAGTACCAGCACCTGAAAGCCGGTGCCACCCAGGTCATCAGCGTGCCGTTCACCGTCACCGACGAACACGGCGCCAGCAGTTCCAGCAGCCTGACCATCACCATCACCGGCACCAACGACGCGCCGGTGGCCCAGGCTGCCAACGCCGCGGGCACTGAAGACAAGCTCAGCTTCGGCAAACTGGTCGCCACCGACGTGGACGATGGCGCCAGGCTCAGCTTCAGCCTCAACGACAAGGCGCCGGCCGGCTTCACCCTGTTCAAGGACGGCACCTGGGCCTTCAACGGCCTGAACCCGGCCTACCAGAGCCTCGCCGCCGGCGAGACCAAGGTCCTGTCGATCGACTACACCGTCACCGACGAACACGGTGCCACCAGCAGCAACACCCTGACCCTGACCGTCACCGGCACCAACGACACACCAATTGCCCTGCCCTCGCTGACCTTCGTCCGCGAAGACGCGCAGATCAGCGGCGAGCTCAAGGCCATCGACGTCGACAACGGCGCCAAGCTGACCTTCAGCCTCAACCAGGCCGCCCCGGCGGGCCTGACTCTGGGCAGCGACGGCAAATGGAGCTTCGACGCCAGCGATGCCGCCTACCAGCACCTGAAGGCGGGTGCGGTGCAGATCATCAATGTCCCCTACACCGTCACCGACGAGCACGGTGCGAGCACCCAGAGCTTCCTGGCGATCACCGTCACCGGCACCAACGATGCCCCGCGCGCTGACGCCGCTACCGCGGCCGCCGTGGAAGACCAGGTCAGCAAGGGCCAGCTCACCGCCACCGATGTGGACGACGGCGCCAAGCTGAGCTTCAGCGTCTCCGGCAACCCGCCGGCCGGCTTCGTGCTGAAGACCGACGGCAGCTGGACCTTCGACGGCAGGAATCCGGCCTACCAGTCCCTCGCCGAAGGCGAGACCAAGGACATCGTGGTCAAGTACATCGTCACCGACGAGCACGGCGCCACGGATACCCAGACCCTGACCATTACCGTCACCGGGAGCAACGACCCGGCCGTCATCGGCGGCGTGGCCAGCGTGAGCGTCAGTGAGACCGATGCACCGATCACCACCGGCGGTCAACTGACTGTCACCGACGTCGACGGCCCGGCCAGCTTCCAGGCACAGAACAACGTCGCCGGCCTGCACGGCACCTTCAACCTCGGCACCGATGGCACCTGGAGCTATACCGCCAACAGCGCCTACAACGAGCTGAATGTCGGCGACAAGCTCATCGACACCTTCACCGTGAAAACGGCCGACGGCACCAGCAGCACCGTGACCGTCACCATCAACGGCACCAACGATGTCCCGGTCGCCTCGGCTGACGTCGCCAGCACCGAAGAGAACACCGTACTCAACGGTCAGGTTCCCGCCGCTACCGACATCGACGGCAGCATCGCTGGTTATCAACTGACCACCGACGTGGCACAGGGCAAAGGTTCGCTGACCTTCAACAGCGATGGCAGCTACACCTTCAACCCGGGCGCGGCCTTCGACCACCTGGCCGCCGGCCAGAGCGAGAACGTCACCTTCACCTACCAGGCGAAGGACAACAACGGCGCACTGAGCGACCCGCAGACCATCACCATCACTGTTACCGGCACCAATGACGCGGCGGTGATCACCGGCCAGACCGGCGCCAGCGCCAACGAAACCGACGCCCCGCTCACCCTTGGCGGCAAGCTCGATGTCACCGACGTCGACGGCCCGGCCAGCTTCCAGGCGCAGAATAACGTCGCCGGCCTGCACGGCACCTTCGACCTCGGCACCGACGGCACCTGGACCTATACCGCCAACAGCGCCTACAACGAGCTGAATGTCGGCGATACGCTCACCGACACCTTCACCGTGAAAGCGGCAGACGGCACCAGCAGCACCGTGACCGTCACCATCCATGGCACCAACGACAAGCCGGTCGCCTTCGGCGATACCGCCACCACCGACGAAAACGCCGTGCTGAATGGCCGCGTACCGACCGCAACCGACGTCGACGGCACCATCGCCGGCTACCAGTTGGCGACCAACGTCGCTACCGGTAAAGGCGCCCTGACGTTCAACGCTGACGGCACCTACAGCTTCAATCCGGGCACCGCCTTCGACCACCTGGCCGCTGGCCAGAGCGAGAACGTCACCTTCACCTACCAGGCGAAGGACAACAACGGCGCACTGAGCGACCCGCAGACCATCACCATCACCGTCACCGGCACCAACGACAAGCCCGTTGCCTACGCCGACACGCAGACCACCGAGGAAAACACCGTTCTCCACGGCCAGGTCCCGGTTGCCACCGACGTCGACGGCACCATCGCGGGTTATCAACTGGCCACCGATGTGGCACAGGGCAAAGGCTCGCTGACCTTCAACGCCGATGGCAGCTACACCTTCACACCGGGCACGGCCTTCGACCACCTGGCCGCCGGCCAGAGCGAGAACGTCACCTTCACCTACCAGGCGAAGGACAACAACGGCGCGCTGAGTGACCCGCAGACCATCACCATCACCGTCACCGGAACCAACGATGCCCCGGTTGCCGTGCCGGACACGGCACACACCAACGAAGACACGGCCATCCGCATCGACGTACTGAGCAATGACACCGATGCCGAACACGACACCCTGATCGTCACGGGCGCCAGTGCCGGCAACGGCACCGTCGTGATCAACCAGGACGGCAGCCTGAGCTACACGCCGAAGGCCAACTTCAGTGGCTCCGACACCATCACCTACACCATCAGCGATGGCAAAGGCGGTACGTCGACCTCCACCGTCGCGGTGAGCATCGAAGCGGTGGCGGACCAGCCCAACCTGAGTCTTGATGGCAGCAGCAGCCACCCGAACGCCACCGGCCTGAGCGTGGACACCTGGACCGGCCTGGCCCTGGGCAATGGAGGCAGCGGCGCAGCGCCGGCCGACCTGCAGGCGAAGATCGATGCCGCCGGCACCCCGACCACCCACGGCTCCACCGATACGGTGCGCAACACCGACGTCACTGCCGGCACCGCCACCAAGGTCAGCGGCCTGATCTTCCTCGAGGCCGGCCACACCTATACCTTCACCGGCGCAGGCGATGACAGCGTGCGCCTGGTGATCGGCGGCAGCACGGTCGCCGAAGCGACCTGGGGCGGTAGCAGCGGCACGTTCAGCGGCACCTTCACTCCGACCGAGAGCGGCTATTACCCCATCGCCCTCTACCAGCACAACCAGAGCGGCCCGGGCAACTACAGCCTGAGCATCTCCGACAACGGCAGCACTGCGCAGGTACTGGGCACCGGCAATGCGCTGGTGTACCACAACACCAGCGAGCTGACCGGCAGCGGCGAGCGCCTGTCCGACCTGACCGGCAGCACCGGCCAGAGCCACTACAAGGTCTTCGGCCTCAATGAAGGCAACGAAGACACCGCAATCAACCTGTCGAAGATCAAGGCCGCGCTGGTCGACACCGACGGTTCGGAAACCCTGTCGGTGAGCATCGGCAAGATTCCGGCAGGCGCCACCCTCAGCGATGGCAAGAACAGCTTCACTGCCGACGCCACCCACCACAGCGTCGACCTCAAGGGCTGGAACCTCGACACCCTGACGCTGACTCCGCCGGCCGACTTCAATGGCACCATCAAGCTGGAAGTCAGCGCGACCGCGACCGAGTCCAGCAACGGCGACACGGCTACCCGTACCGCCGACCTGAACGTCACCGTATACGCGGTCAACGATGCGCCGACCGTCAGCGGTGCCCAGAACCTGAGCACCGATGAGGACACGCCGGTTTCCGGGCAGATCCATGCCAGCGACGTCGACGGCGATAGCCTCACCTACGTCGTGAAAAACGGCAGCGGCCCGGCCAATGGCACGGTGATCTTCGGCAGCGACGGCCACTACACCTACACCCCCGCCGCCAACTACAACGGCAGCGACAGCTTTACCGTGGTGGTCAGCGACGGCCATGGCGGCAGCGTCGAGCAACTCGTCACTGTCGGCATCGCGCCGGTAAACGATGCGCCGGAAGCCAAGAACGACCTGCAATCCACTGGCGAGAACGCCACGCTATCGAAATCCGTACCGGTCGCGACCGACATCGACAGCGCGATCAACCCCAACGGCTACGCCCTGGTGAAAGACGTCGGCGCCGGCAACGGTACCCTCACCTTCAATGCCAACGGCAGCTACGTGTTCAATCCGGGCACTGATTTCGACAGCCTCGCTCCGGGCGAGAGCCGCCAGGTGACCTTCACCTACACCGCGAAGGATGCCCAAGGCGCGGTCAGCGCTCCGGCTACCGTGACGATTACGGTCAACGGTGCGAACGACACTCCCGAAGGTACCGACAAGACCATCGTTCTCGACGAGGATGGCAGCCGCGCCTTCGCTGCCGGCGACTTCGGCTTCCGCGATGTCGACCACAACGACGCCCTCAGTGCCGTGCGCATCGACAGTCTGCCCACCAATGGCACGCTGACGTTCAACGGCAGCACCGTGAGTGCCGGCCAGGTGATCAACGCAGCCGATCTCGGCAAGCTGGTCTTCACCCCGGCGGCCAACGGCAATGGCGACAACTACGCCAACTTCACCTTCTCGGTGAAGGACAGCAATGGCGCGTTCGATACCACGCCGAACAAGATCACCCTCAACGTCACCCCAGTGAACGATGCACCGGTGGCCGTGAACGACAACTTCACCCTCAGCGGTCTGAAGGGCAGCTACTGGGGCTACAACGAAGGCCCGGACGGCGCCAACCTGACCACCCTGAGCCAGGTGACCACCTTCATGGCCGGGCACAACCCGAGCGCCACCTTCACCTCCACCACGCTGAACTACAACCTCAGCGGCGGTGACCTGGGCGGCGACGGCAACCTGCAGAAGTTCCTCGGCAATGATGCCGGTTCACTGAACACCGACCCGGCGAACACTTCCGATGCGATCATCCAGCTCACCGGCGCGATCAGCCTCAACGCCGGCAACTACCAGCTGCGGGTCAACGCCGACGATGGCTTCAGCATCAAGATCGACGGTGTGGAAGTGTTCAAATACGACGGTGTTCAAAGCCCGACCGGTCGCGAATCGGCGGTGTTCACCATCGCCCAGAGCGGCAACCACAGCATCGAGATCGTCTACTGGGATCAGGGCGGCCAGGCGCAACTGCAGGTGGAAATGCGTCCGCAGGGCGGCACCTACACCACCGTCGGCGGCACCGCGCTGACCCACGCCGTGAGCGAGCTGGTGACCAACGAGGACACCCCGCTGACCATCGCCCCGCAGACCCTGCTGGGCAACGACAGCGACGTGGACGGCGACAAGCTCTCGATCATCAGCGTCCAGGGCGCCGTCAATGGCAGCGTGAAGCTCGAGGGCGGCAACGTCGTCTTCACGCCGACCAAGGACTTCAACGGCGCCGGCAGCTTCACCTACACCATCAGCGACGGCCACGGCGCCACCAGCACCGCCACCGTCACTGTGGGTGTCAACGCGGTGAACGATGCACCGGAAGCCAAGAACGACCTGCAGACCACCGGCGAGAACAACACGCTCAACGGCCAGGTACCGGCAGCTACCGATATCGACAGTGCGATCAACCTCAATGGTTATGCGCTGGTACAAGGCGTGGGCGCCGGCAACGGCACGCTCACCTTCAACGCCAACGGCAGCTACGTGTTCAACCCGGGGACTGACTTCGATTCACTGAACGTCGGCGAATCGCGCCAGGTGACCTTCACCTACACCGCGAAGGACACCCAGGGTGCGGTCAGCGCACCGGCCACCGTGACCATCACCGTGACCGGCAGCAACGACCTGCCCACCGCGACCGACAGCACCCTGACCCTGAACGAGGACGGCAAGCGCAGCTTCAGCGCCAGCGACTTCGGCTTCAGCGACAAGGATGCCGGCGATGCACTGAAGGCGATCCGCATCGACAACCTGCCCACCGCCGGCAGCCTGACCCTCAACGGCCAGTCGGTGACCGCCGGCCAGGTGATCGCCGTCAGCCTGCTCGCCAGCCTGGTCTACACCCCGGTGGCCAACGCCGCGGGCAGCACCTATGCAACCCTGAAGTTCTCGGTGCAGGACAGCCACGATGGGTTCTCCAGCTCGTCCAGCACCCTGACCTTCAATGTCACTCCAGTGAACGATGCGCCGCTGTCGGCGGACGGTTCGGCCAGCGTCTACGCCGGCAAGACCTACACCTTCGCCCTCAAGGACTTCGCCTTCAGCGACACCGCGGACTCCGCCAACGGCCAGACCCACAGCCTGCAGAACATCCTGATCAAGGCTCTGCCGACTACCGGCAGCCTGCTGCTCAACGGTCAGGCCGTGAGCGCCGGCCAGTCGATCAAGGCCAGCGATGTTTCCAGCGGGAAACTGACCTTCGTCCCGGACGGATCGGGCAGCAATGCGCACTTCGAGTTCGCAGTGCAGGACAGCGGCGGCGTGGCCAACGGTGGCGTCGATACCTCGGGCACCTATGGCTTCGACATCCATGTCGGCCAGGTACAGATCCCGACGACGACCCCCAACGGCGACAACACACTCACCGGCGGCTCGGGTGATGACGTGATCCTCGGCGATGTGGGCGGCATCAAGACGCTCACCCAGGGCGGCACCAACTACAACATCGCCCTGGTGGTGGATACCTCCGGCAGCATGGCCTACAACCTCGCCGGCCAGTCGGGCGCGGCGTACGCCGACTCGCGCATGAAGCTGGTCAAGGACGCGCTGATCAACCTGGCCAACGAGCTCAAGGGCCACGACGGGATCATCAACATCTCCCTGATCGGCTTCCAGAGCAGCGCAAGCCTGAAGGTCAGCATCAGCGACCTGTCCGATGCCAACATCAATCAGTTGCTCAACGCCATCGGCCAATCCCAGTCCCAGGGGCTGCAGGCCACCGGCGGCACCGACTACCAGGAAGCGTTCGGCCAGGCGGTCAGCTGGTTCAACACCCAGAAGAACGGCTACGAGAACATCACCCTGTTCCTCACCGACGGTGACCCGACCGAGTCCAGCGGCAGCGGCACGCTGATGCAGAACACCACGCAAGCCTTCGCCAGCCTCTCGGCGCTCAGCGAAGTCCGTGCCATCGGCATCGGCACCAATGTCAACGAGAGCACCCTCAAGTACTTCGACAACACCAACGTCACCGGTGTCGGCACGGTGTCCTACACCACCACTTCGACGCTGTTCACCTTCGACAACAACAGCGCCCTGCCAGGCTGGACGCTGACCAAGAGCGGCACCGGCTCCGTCGGCATCTCCGGCAACAAGCTGTCCATGACCGACACCAGTGCCAGCGGCTCCACCACCGCCATCACCTCGGACCTGACCGTCGCCAAGAACAGCACCTCGACCTTCAGCTTCGACTTCACCGAAAGCATGCGCAGCGGGGACACCTTCACCTGGACGCTGAAGCAGCTCGTCAACGGCGCCTGGTCGACGATCGAAACGCACACGCTGACATCGTCGTCGAACAACGCCACCTACTCCACCGACAAGGCGGTCGGCGAAGGCACCTATCGCATCGACTACGTGCTGACCGACAACACCTCTGCCGGCACCG
Organism: Pseudomonas sp. BB438; assembly: GCF_057180225.1. Taxonomy (NCBI): domain Bacteria; kingdom Pseudomonadati; phylum Pseudomonadota; class Gammaproteobacteria; order Pseudomonadales; family Pseudomonadaceae; genus Pseudomonas; species Pseudomonas sp. BB438. The sequence goes on along the minus strand of NZ_CM170001.1, from coordinate 1,509,273 downwards.
CCACCGTCACGCTCGACAACCTCAAGCAGATCACCACCACCCAGGCACCCACCGGCCAGGTGGATATCGTCAAGCAGGCCAGCGACCTCACCGCCGCACTGCATGGGGGCTCCACCTCGACCGAGCTGGCGCCCTCGGGCCACGACACCATTTCCGGTGGTGCGGGTGACGACATCATCTTCGGCGACACCATCAACACCGATAACCTGCCCTGGGGTGTCAATGGCAATCCGGCCAAACCGGCCGACATGCCGGCGGGTTCGGGTGTCAGCGCGCTCTCGGCATTCCTCGAGCTGAAGAATGGCCACGCAGCCACCAGCGACGAGATGTACGACTACATCAAGGCCAACCACGCGCTGTTCAACGTCGACGGCGATACCCGTGGCGGCGACGACCACCTGTATGGCGGCGATGGCAACGACATCCTCTACGGCCAGGGCGGCAACGACTTCCTGTTCGGCGAGAATGGCAATGACATCCTCTTCGGTGGAACCGGCAACGACCAGCTCACGGGCGGCAAAGGCGACGACATCCTCACTGGCGGCGCGGGTGCCGATACCTTCATCTGGAGGGCCGGTGATATCGGCAAGGACACCATCACCGACTTCAACGCCGGCGAAGGCGACCGCATCGACATCAGCGACCTGCTGCCGGAGACCGCGCACAACGACATCCTCAGCTACCTGAAGGTCGATACCTCGACCTCGACCCTGCAGGTGAGCACCACCGGGCAGATCAACACTGGCGGCGCGGCGGACGTGACCATCAAGCTGAGCGGGGTCGACCTCTCGGCCTACGGTTCGACCTCCACCGAGATCGTCAACAAGCTGGTGGCGGGTTCCGACCCGGTGGTCAAGACTGAGCATCACTGATCCGCGGTTGCCGCAAGGCTTCCAAGCGGTCAGGCTCTGACACGACGACAGCGGGGCCGCCCTTCGGGGTGGTTCCGCTGGCGTTCCTTCACATCATGAGTAATGGGGACGGGTCGATGCTGTACATCCAGCGCAACGCCGAAGGGAAGATCGCGCGCGTCGAGGACGCCGAGTTCGAAGGCGCCACCGGCACGCTGCCGGCGGACCATCCGGACATCCAGGCCTGGGCGGCCGAGAGCAGCCTGCTGCAGCTCAAGCAGAGCGACCTGGACATGATCCGGGTGCTGGAGGACCTGATCTCGGTCCTGATCACCAAGGGCGTGATCCGCATCACCGACCTGCCGCCGGCAGCGCGCTCCAAACTGCTCAACCGGACCCAGGCCCGCGAGGCGCTGGGCGGGCTGACCCGGCTGATCAACGATGACGAGGAAACGGGGCTGATCTGAGCCCCGTTTTCTTTCAGGTCCACGCTGACGATCCGGTTGTCTGTAGGAGCGAGCTTGCTCGCGCACCAGCCCCGCTGCGAGGCCCGGTTCGCGAGCAAGCTCGCTCCTACGAAAAGCCCAACGCCCTGATCTGGCTCTGGCTCTGGCTCTAAAAGGGCTTCCAGAAAAATCTCAGCGCACTCCGACTGCCCCGTTCAGGAGGCCTCGTTGAAGCGGAGTTTCAGGGGTTGAGCGACATGGATGTCGCGAGAGCGTCGATGGGCCAGGGATGGCCCTTCGACGCGTGCCCCTGAAACTGCGCTTCAACGAGGGAATTTTTCGCCTAGGCGAAAAACCGGATGTCCGGGGCAAGACCTTTGCCTTCTTTGGGGGGGGGCGGCCATCCGTCGTTTGCCAAAGTAGGTCGCCCGAGGGGGCGAAACACAGGGTCCGCGCACACGCCGAAGCGACGCTGAAAACCTTGGAGCAAAGCAGACACATCGCGGACAGAGTCCGCTCTTACGTGAACGGAAATGCCCGCGTAACCCTGTAGGAGCGAGCTTGCTCGCGAACAGCCGGCCAGGGCGGCGTCGCAAGCGAGAACTCAGATCACCACGGCGCCGGCCCACCGAACAGTTGCCCCTGCACGCCCTGGATGCCCATCTCCTTCAGCACCCGGAACTCCCCCGCAGTCTCCACGCGCTCGGCGATCAGCGGCAGGTCGATGCTGTGGGCCGCGCGCTGCATCGCCTCGATGAACAGGCGCTTGTCGTTCTCCTGGTCGATATGGCGGATGTGGCTGCCATCGACCTTGAGGTATGCCAACCCCAGCCGCGCCAGGTTGCCAATCATGCTGAAGCGCCCGCCAAAGTGCTGCAGGCTCAGGCGATAGCCCAGCTCGCCCAGGCGACGGGTCAGCGCCTCGAGTACCGGCTGTGCCGGCAGCTGGTCTTCTTCCAGCTCCAGGGTCAGGCGTCCGGCGAATTGCGGGTGCTGGCGCAGCAGGTCGAATACGCGGGTGGTCGCCCACTCATCGCGCAGCAGCGCGGCAGACAGGTTCAGCGCCAGTGGGCGATTGTGCCTGGCCATGTCAGCCAGCACGCTTTCGAGCATCAGCAGGTCCAGCCGCGCGGTCCAGCCGAAACGGTCCAGCCAGGGCAGGAAGCGCCCGGCGGCGATACTGCCGCCCTGCCCGTCCGGCAGGCGCGAAAGCACCTTGTAATGCAGCACCACCTGCGGATCGGCGCAGGACACCACCGCCTGGAAATGCAGCTGGAAGCGCTTGTGCATCAGCGCCTCGTCCAGCAACTGGTGCCAGCTGTGGCGCTCCTCGGCGACAGGCTTGGCACCGCCCTGGAGCAAGGCCCAGCAACTGTCGTTCTGCCGCTCGGCCTGGGCCAGCGCCTCGTCCGCGCGCTGCAACAGCGCCTGGGCGGATTCGCCGGAAACGAAAGGCACCAGGCCCAGATACGCCACCGGGCTGACGTCACTGGCCCCGGTGGTGACCAGCGCGGCGAGCATGCCTTCCATGCGCATCGCCAGGGCCGGCGCATCCTCGGGCATCAACCCCGGCGCCAGCATCACGAACTCGCCGCCACGGCTGCGCGCCAGGGTCAGGCCTGAACCCAGGCCCTGTCCGGACAGGCGCAACTGGTCGGCCACCGCCTTGAGCAACTGGTCGACACGCTGGCCGCCCAGCCGCTGGTTGAGCCCAGCCAGGTCATTCACCCGCAGCACCAGCAGCGTGCCGCTGCTGACCTGGTCCTCGGCGCTCAGCCGGTTGTTGAGCTGCATGTCGAAGAAGCGTCGGTTGCCCAGCCCGGTCAGGCTGTCCTGGTAAGCCTCGTCGCGCAGGCGTTCACTGCGCTGGGCCTGCTCCTGGAACAGCGCCTTGAGCTTCTCCACCATCTGGTTCATCGCTTGCACCACGCGGCGCAGTTCGGGGGTGCGCGGCAGTTCGGGCAGGCTGAGGAATTCGCGACGGGCGATGGCATGGGACTGCGCCACCATGTAGTCCAGCGGCTTGAGCTGGCGGCGCAGCAGGATGGCACCGAGCACCGCGCTGGCGATGCCACAGAGCACCAGCCAGAGCAGGCTGCCCAGGGCGCTCTGCCAGAGCTTGGCGATGGCGAACATCGGGTGACTGAGCACCTCGACCCGCGCCGCTTGGGTCCAGCCGCGGCTGACGATGGCATCACCGCCGGCCGAGTGCAGGTCGATCAGCGAGATGAACCACTGCGGCACCTTGGCCGCGACCGCGTCGGGCACGCCGGTGCGCTCCACCATCACCTTGCCGGTGGCGAGGTCGATCACGCGGATGCTCTCGAAGTAGCCACTGTCGAAGATCGAACTGACCATCAGCTCGACCATCGCCGGGTCGTCGATGTTCGGCGTCAGCGACAGGCCCAGCGCGGTGGCCGCGTCCTGGGCGTGGGAGCGCAACTGGTTGCCGTACTGCTCGCGGGAGCTTTCCAGGCCGACCATGAAGCTGCCGCTGAAGGCGACCACCAGGAACAGGCAGATGGCGATCAACAACTGTTTGAACAGGGACATCGTGTCTCCAGGCTCCTTCGATGGAGCTATTCGTGTCGGCGGAGCCTTTGATTCGTTGAAGCTATTCGTCCTGCGGAAAGCCTTCGGCCTTCATTTTCTTCAGCAGGTCCTGCCAGCGCGACAACCGCTTGCTGTCGCCCACCTGCTTGCCGCCGCCCGCACCACTGCCGGCGAGCCACAGGCCTTCACCGTTGAACGCGTAGACCGGCTGCAGATCGCTGCGCTGGCTGGCCGGCAGGATGCTGCCGATCAGGTTATCCAGCACCAGCGGCACGGCGTCTGGCCGTGGATAATACGTGAGCACCATATGCGCCTGGTTCAGGCGCAGCGCCTTGACGTAGGTAATGCGCAGCTTCTGCGCCGGCACGCCCAGATGTCGCAGGCTGATGTACTTGGCGATGGCGAAGTCCTCGCAATCGCCGGCGCCCTTGAACAGCGCCTCGACCGGCGTGGCCCAGTAGTCCACTTCGTGCCAGAGGCTGAGGTCGTCGGTGAAACGCAACTGGTCGTTGAAGAAGCGATTGACCGCCTGCAACTGCTCCCGTTCCGGCACGGCAGCCTGTTCCGCGAGCAGCTTCTGCCAGGCATCGATACGCACCTGGCCCTCGCCCAGCGGACCGTAACGCTGCGTCGACTGCTGGCTGATCCGCCTGAAATCCCATTCGGTCTGCTGCGCCCCCGCCAGAACGCCGAGCGACGTCACCAGCACCAGGGCCAACGGCCCCGGCCAGCAACGACGCAACACCCTGGAACAACGGCTGAGCATGATCGCGACGACTCGACTGCGAGCGCCGACAACCAGCTGCGGGCGCAGGGGAGGCATGGTGCAGACTGGCGGCGGAAAAAACAATGGCACAATGCAATCATTGCATTGTGCCATCCAGGGGAGACGCGGCCTGGAAGGGAGCCAGCCGCGCGGGGTTGGGGATCGATCAGCTCTTCTGCGGCGGCGTGACGATGTCGAACCAGAAGTTGAAGTCCTCCAGCATGCCGAACAGCTTGGGCAGCAGCAGCGGGTTGCCCGAGCTCTTGAGCTTGCCCTCGAACACCAGACGTACCGGCGACACCTGCTTGAGCATCAGGCGGTTGAGGTCGGCGCGATCGATGGTCACGGTCTGCCCGGCGTTCTCGCTCTGCACGCCCTTGATGTTGTTCAGGTGCGAGTTCTTCAGTTCCAGCAGGTACTGCTCGTTCTTGTCCGGCAGCACCAGGTTGATGGCGAAGTCCTCGCCCTCGGCCTTCTCCGCGTTCAGGCGCACGCCCAGGTAGTCGAACAACAGGCCGGTATCCATCGCCGCCAGCGCATCGGGGCTGCCCGACTTCATCGACGGCAGGTCCTTGGGCACGCCGTTGCGCAGTTCCTGCGCGGCCATCAGGTAGCTGTTGCGCCAACCGGCGTTCTCCGCCTGGTAGCCGAGCTGTTCCAGGGCGTCCGCCTGCAGGTTGCGCGCGGCCTGGTTGGTCGGATCGGCGAAGACCAGCTTGTTGACCACCTCCACGACCCAGCGGTACTCGCCCTTGTCGAAGGACGCCTTGGCCATCTGCAGCAGGTGGTCTGCGCCGCCCATGAACTCGACGTACTTCACCGCCGAATCCTCCGGCGCCAGCGGGTTCAGGGTCGCCGGGTTGCTGTCGTAGTAGCCCAGGTACTTGTTCACCACCGCGCGCACGTTGTGGCTGACGCTGCCGTGGTAACCGCGGTTGAACCACTCGTTGGCCAGCTCCGGCGGCACTTTCAGGCGCTCGTGGATCTGGTTGATGGTCACGCCGTTGTTGGCCAGGTGCAGGGTCTGGTCGTTGAGGTAGCCGTACATGTCGCGCTGCTTCTCCAGGGTGCGGACGATGTCCTCGTGCCCCCAGCGCGGCCAGTTGTGCACGGCGAACATCACCTCGGCCTTGTCGCCGAAGCGGTGCAACGCCTCGTTGATGTACTTGCTCCAGCCCAGCGGGTCGCGAGTTTCGGCACCGCGCAGGGTGTAGAGGTTGTGCAGCGTGGCGGTGACGTTCTCGGCCATCAGCAGCGCCTTCTGCTGCGGCAGCCAGACGTTCATTTCCGCCGGCGACTCGGTGCCCGGCGTGTTCTGGAAGGTGAAGGGCACGCCGTCGATGTCCATGTCCACCAGCGAACCATCGACGGTCCTGGTCGGCGCGATGATGCTCATCGGTCCGTGGGCGACGCCCTTGCCGATGGCCATGTCGACCAGCCCTTCCGGTCCCTTGGGCAGCATCGTGCCGTACTGGTAGGTGGCTCGGCGCAGCATGGCGTTGCCGGCCAGCACGTTCTCCTTGATCGCCGCCTCCATGAAGCCCTTGGGCGCAATGATCTGCACCTCGCCCTTGTCCACCTGCTCCTGGCTCACCAGGCCCTTCACGCCGCCGAAGTGGTCGATGTGGGCGTGGCTGTAGATGACCGCGCGGATCGGCTTCTGCCCCAGCTCCTGGCTCACCAGCGCATAGGCCGCTTTGGAGGTCGCCGGCGTGGTCAGGGTGTCAATGACGATCCAGCCAGTCTTGCCTTCGATGAAGGTGGTGTTGGCGAGGTCGAAGCCGCGCACCTGGTAGATGCCATCGGTGACCTTGAACAGGCCATAGCTGAGGTTGAGCTGGGCCTGGCGCATCAGACTCGGGTTGACGCTGGCGACGTCCTTGGCGGCCTTGAGGAAATCAAAGCCGCCCAGTTCCCAGGCGACGGTGCCGTCCTCGTTCTTGATCACGAGGCTCTCGGGACGCTTGATCAGGCCCTTCTCCACCCGGTCGAAATCGGCGCGATCGCTGAAGGGCAGCGACTGGCGCATCTGCTCCTGTGCAGCCTGGGTGAAGGACGTCGGGGGCTTGGGCTGTTCGGCGGCGAGCAGCAGGCCGGGGCAGAGGCTGGCGAACAGTACGGCAGCGGAAAGACGGGACATCGGAGGACTCCGGACTTTGTTGTTGTGCTCGCACTATGCCGGCCGCTGCGTTAATAATTCCAATGCATTCCTATTCAACAATCGATGCAGGACGCGCATGAGCGATCTCCGCCAGCTACGTCACTTCGTTGCCCTTGCCGAGCACGGCCACTTCGCCCGCGCCGCCGATGCGGTGAATCTCAGCCAGCCCGCCCTGTCGCGCAGCATCCAGGCGCTGGAGGGCCAGCTGAGCTGCCGGCTGGTGGACCGCAACCCGCGCGGCGTCACCCTCACCGCCCATGGCCGGCTGGTGCTGGAGCACGCGCGCCGCCTGCTGGCCGGCGATCGCGCGCTGAAGAACGCGGTGCTGCAACTGGCGGATCTGGAAACCGGTGAGCTGCGCCTGGGCGCGGGCCCCTTTCCCGGCGCGCGCTTGATGCCGCAGGTGCTGGCGCGCTACAGCAGCGCGCACCCGAAAGTCTCGGTCCTGCTCTCCATCGAGAACTGGAGCGAGCTGCACCAGCGCCTGCTGGACGACGAACTGGAACTGTTCATCGCCGACTACCGCGAACTCGAAGGCGACAGCCGCCTCGACATCCTGCCGTTGCGGGTGCACCGCGGCGTGCTGTTCTGCCGACCGGGGCATCCGCTGATCGGCAGCGTGCCGTCGGTGGAGCGCGTGCTCGACTACCCGCTGGCCGGCCCGCGCCTGCCGCGCGATGCCCACGAAGGGCTGGCGCGAACATTGGGTCGCGAGCAACCGCTGAGCGTGCAATGCGATGACGTGCTGATGCTCAAGGAGCTGGTGAAAGGCAGCGACGTGCTCTGCCTGGCCACCTGGGATGTGGTGGCTGCGGATGTGCAGGCCGGCACCCTGGCGGTGCTGCCCTGGCCCAGTGGCGATGGCGCAGGGCGCGGTTCCGCCTACGCCCTGGTGCGCCATGCCAGCCGCAGCCTGTCGCCTGCGGCCAGCCAGTTCGTCGAATTGTTGCTGGCGGAAGACGCGGCGTTCAACACCGCGTCATGAGGCTCAACGGCGCCAGCCCTGGTACGGGCCACCGTAATAGGCCGGCGGAGGTGCCGGGCGATAGTAGTGCGGGCGATCGTGCCAGCCACGGTCGTGGTCATGCTCGTAGACCACGCAACCGGTCAACGGAAGGATCATCAAAACAGCAGCGAAGATACGACGCATGGCGCCTCCATCAAGCGAGCCGGCCGCCCGCAGGATGCGGGGCGTACATTCTTCCGGTCTCACAGGATCAGACACCCGGGTCAGAAAGCGGTGCCACGCGCCAAGGTAAAGCTTGAGTAAATCAGCCGTTTACAGTCCCCAGGCGGCGAACCTTGCGGCTCTGCAGGTGCAGCACACCGAACAGCAGGACCTGCACCTTCTCCGTGACCGAACGCCGGCGCGCCAGCAACAGCACCTCGCCCACATGCACCACCAGCAGAATCGAGGAGAGCCACAACAAGGGGCGATGCAGCTCGCCAAAGGGGTAGATCAGGTTGAGCACGGCGGCGACCCAGAACATGGTCAGCGCGCCCTTGGCGAAGCTCAGCAATTCGGACATGGCGATGGATTCCTCAAGGTGAAGGTCGCTGCAGTCTGCCGTCCGACACGCGCCATACGCTCCTGCCTTTCGACTGGCTCGCGCACCAGGATGCGGCGCTGCGCCTCATTTGAGGGCGACCGAACGCCCCGGTGTGCAGCGGATTATCCGGTGCAACCTGCCGCAGCCCTTCTGCCCCGGCACTTTCGCCGACTTGGCACGCCGCTCGCTTTGCTCCCGACGTGCAGGAACGATCCGAAGCATTCGGACAGCGGCACCACAATCTGACAATGGATGACTAGGGTTCCGGCTCGCGCGGCGAGTGGCTGGTCCGAGAGTCATCGACCTCCAGCGAGGTTACACGGCGGGACAAAAGCCCGGGAGACGAGAGCGACACGTGCCGCCCGACTCCTGCCTGCCCGACAATCGACTGGAGATGCTCCATGCGCAAGCCCCTTCTGACCGCCCTGTTCGCCGCCGGCCTCGCCGCCTTCAGCCTCTCTGCCTCCGCCGCCGCGAAGAACAGCTTCAACCTCTGCTGGACCCTCTACGCCGGCTGGATGCCCTGGGAGTACGCGGCCAGCCACGGCATCGTCGACAAGTGGGCGAAGAAGTACGGCATCGAGATCAAGGTCACCCAGCTCAACGATTACATCGAGTCGATCAACCAGTACACCGCCGGCCAGTTCGACGGCTGCACCATGACCAACATGGACGCCCTGACCATCCCGGCCGCCGGTGGCGTCGACTCCACCGCGCTGATCGTCAGCGACTTCTCCAACGGCAACGACGGCATTGTCCTCAAGGGCGAAGGCAAGACCCTGGCCGACCTCAAGGGCATGAACGTCAACCTGGTGGAGCTGTCCGTCTCCCACTACCTGCTCGCCCGCGCGCTGGAAAATGCCCGGCTCAGCGAGAAGGACGTGAAGACGGTGAACACCTCCGACGCCGACATCGCCGCCGCCTTCAACACCGACGACGTGCAGGCCGTGACCACCTGGAACCCGATGCTCGCCGAGGCCCGCGCCAAGCCGGGCACCACCGAGGTGTTCAACTCCAGCCAGATCCCCGGCGAGATCATGGACATGATGGTGGTCAACAGCGCGGTCCTGAAAGACAACCCCGCGCTGGGCAAGGCCCTGACCGGCGCCTGGTTCGAGACGGTAGCGCTGATGCAGGGCGAGAGCGCCGAAACCCGCGCCGCGCTGGAGCACATGGCCAAGGCCTCGGGCACCGATCTCGCCGGCTACCAGAGCCAGCTCGCCACCACCAAATTGTTTGCCACGCCGCGAGAGGCGCTGGCCTTCGCCACCAGCCCGAAACTGCCGGCGACCATGGACAAGGTCGCAGCCTTCTCCTTCAGCCACGGCCTGCTCGGCGAGGGCGCAAAAAGCGCCGAAGCGGTCGGCATGAGCTTCGCCGGCGGGCTCACCACCGGCGATGCGCAGAACCTCAAGCTGCGCTTCGACCCGACCTACGTGCAGATGGCAGCTGACGGGAAGCTCTGAGGCGCCCTCACATGGCACCTCATTTCATTCCCGAAGCCCCTCTCCCCCGCCCTCTCCCTGAAGGGAGAGGGAGCTGTCCGTGCCGGCTGACGCCGTGGTTTCAACCTGCACAGAACGGTCCCCTCTCCCTTCAGGGAGAGGGTTAGGGAGAGGGAGGCTTCAACAGGAACCCCACAGGTACACCCCATGCGCCTGATCAACCGAACCCCCGACCGCGGCGGCCGCCTGTTCCTGGTGCTGCTGCCCTTTGCCCTGCTGCTGTTCGCCTACTTCGCCGGCTCTACGGCGCGGCTGGCGGAGAACCCCAACGACAAGCTGCTGCCCGGCGCCGCGCAGATGGCCGACGCGGTGAACCGCCTGGCCTTCAGCGAAGACAAGCGCACCGGCGACGTGCTGTTCTGGCAGGACACCGGCGCCAGCCTGCAACGCCTGGGCATGGGCCTGTCCATCGCCGCCCTACTCGGCCTGGTGCTGGGCATCGCCGCCGGCAGCGTGCCGCTGTTCGGCGCGCCGCTGTCGCCGCTGCTCACCGTCCTGTCGATGATCCCGCCGCTGGCGATCCTGCCGGTGCTGTTCATCGTCTTCGGCCTCGGCGAGCTGTCCAAGGTGGTGCTGATCGTCATCGGCGTCGCCCCCTGCATCGCCCGCGACATCGAACAGCGCGCCCGGGAAATCCCCCGCGAGCTGCTGATCAAGGCGCAGACCCTGGGCGCCAGCACCTGGACGCTGATCCTGCGCGTGGTGCTGCCGCAACTGATGCCGCGCCTGCTGATCTCCCTGCGCCTGATGCTCGGCTCAGCCTGGCTGTTCCTCATCGCCGCCGAAGCCATCGCCTCCACCGACGGCCTGGGCTACCGCATCTTCCTGGTGCGCCGCTACCTGGCCATGGACGTGATCCTGCCCTACGTGGTGTGGATCACCGCGCTGGCCTGGCTGATGGACTGGGCGCTGCGCGCGCTCACCCGGCGCGCCTTCCCCTGGTACGAAGGAGGCAAGGCATGAGCGATAAACAGACCAGCAGCGTCACGAGCGCTGCGAGTGCAAGGCGCACCGAGCACCGCAACCGGAGTGGACACGTCGTCGTTGAGGATTGCGAGCACCGCGCAACGCAGCAATCGCCGCGCGCAGTAGCTGCCGTTCCGTTCATCCAGGTGAAAAACGTCTGGCAGGAGTACGCCGGCAACGTGGTGCTCGAACGCCTGAATCTCGAGGTGAAGGAAGGCGAGTTCTGCACCCTGGTCGGCGCTTCCGGCTGCGGCAAGTCCACCTTCCTGCGCCTGCTGCTCGGCCAGGAGCGCCCCAGCCGCGGTGAGCTGCTGCTCGAAGGCCAGCCGCTGGCCGCAGAACCCGATCCGAGCCGTGGCGTGGTGTTCCAGCGCTACTCGGTGTTCCCGCACCTGTCCGTGCTCGACAACGTCGCCCTCGGCCTGGAACTGCCGCGCTCGCCGCTGCTCGGCCGGCTGTTCGGCGCAGCCAAGCGCGAGGCGCGCGAGCAGGCGGCCGAATTGCTCCAGCGGGTCGGCCTCGGCCATGCACTGCAGCAGTATCCGAGCGCCCTCTCCGGCGGCATGCAGCAACGCCTGGCCATTGCCCAGGCGCTGGTGATGAAGCCGCGCGTGCTGCTGCTCGACGAACCCTTCGGCGCACTGGACCCGGGCATCCGCAAGGACATGCACGCCCTGTTGCTGGAGCTGTGGGAGGAAACCCGGCTCACCGTGTTCATGGTTACCCACGACCTCGCCGAGGGCTTCAGCCTGGGCACCCGCCTGCTGGTTTTCGACAAGGTCCGCCACGACCCGCAGGCGCCCAGCGCCTATGGCGCCCGCATCACCTACGACATCCCGCTCAACGCCGACCGCAAGGCCGCCCGCGCCGCCCTGCCCGAACCGCTCGCTGCGCGCCTGGAAACGACCGCGCCGCTGATCACACCGGCCTACTGAGGAATCCGACATGAACGATCTGCGCACCACACTCTACGAAGAAACCGTCCCGGGCGGCGGTCACACCTCGTTCGTCCTCAAGCGCGGCCAGCTGCTGCGCCTGACCGACATCGAGGGCGGCGGCAACGTCAGCCTGCTGCTGTTCAACGCCGCCGAGAAAAGCGAGCGCCTGAACCTGCCCGACAGCCTCAAGTGCCAGCACACCGCACGCCTCACCGCCGGTCACTGCCTGTACTCGGACATGGGCCGCGTGCTGGCCGCCATCACCGCCGACAGCTGCGGCTGGCACGACAGCTTCGGCGGCGTGCTGAACGCCGCCGAAGTGCAGGAGAAATACGGCGCGGGCCGCTACCAGGAGCTGCGCAACGGCTTTTACCGCAACGGCGTGGACAACCTGCTGGTGGAAATGGGCAAGTGGGACATGCGCCTGCAGGACCTGCTCATGTGCCTGAACCTGTTCAGCCGCGTGGACGTCGACGCCGACGGCTGCTTCCGCTTCGCCCAGGGCAACTCGACAGCCGGCGACTACGTCGAGCTGTACGCGCCGATGGATACCCTCGTCGTGCTCACCGCCCTGCAGCACCCGCTGGACCCGAACCCGCAGTACGCGCCCAAGCCCATCGGGCTGACCTGGCAGCAGGTCGCCGCCGACGGCATCAGCGTGCTCTGCCGCACCTCCCGCCCGGAGAACGGCCGCGGCTTCCACAACACCGAACGCCAGTACCTGTAAGGAGCGCGAGCATGCCCATCGTCCCCAGCGACAAACACCCCGAAGCCTGCGTCTCGCGCACCTTGATCCCGGCCGGCGAACCCAGCCTCACCGAACTCAAGGCCGGGCAGACCCTGCGCATCCTCGACCTGGAAGGCAACCAGGCGGTGGACACGCTGTTCTTCAGCGCCGCCAACCCGCGCGAGCGCTACGACGTGCAGCGCACCCTGCGCAAGCAGGGGCAGGTCTACCTCAGCGCCGGCAGCGTGCTCTGGTCCAACCTCGGCAACCCGATGCTGACCATCACGGCCGACACCTGCGGCCGCCACGACACCCTCGGCGGCGCCTGCGCCCAGGAAAGCAACACCGTGCGCTACGCCCTGGACAAGCGCTACATGCACAGCTGCCGCGACAACTTCCTGCGCGCCAGCCTGCACGACGGTCGCCTGACCAAGGCTGACATCAGCCACAACATCAACTTCTTCATGAACGTGCCGGTCACCGCTGATGGCGGCCTGACCTTCGAGGACGGCATCTCCGGCGCCGGCAAGTATGTCGAGCTGCTCGCGCACATGGACGTCATCGTCCTGATCTCCAACTGCCCGCAGCTCAACAACCCCTGCAACGGCTGGAACCCGACTCCGGCGGAGCTGCTGGTATGGGACTGAGGCGGCTACACACGGCAGGCAATGGGCTGCACGTGCTACGGCGCTGGCTGTACATCCTGAGCCAGAGCCGGAGTGGCCAGTGCAGCCCCTCGCTCCGAACAGCCCCCTCTCCCGCTTGCGGGAGAGGGCGGGGGGAGAGGGAACGCCCAGTGCCATAGCAAGGGCCCCTCTCCCCAGCCCTCTGACTGGGCGTCCCCCAGAAGGGAGAGGGAGCAGTACGCAGCAGGGCCCAGGCCCCGGCGGTGGACGGCCACCGCCAGATACGAATTCGACAGGACGACCTGTCCCGCATGGGGAAGCCTCCATGTTCGACAAACTGCTCATCGCCAACCGCGGCGCCATCGCCTGCCGCATCCTGCGCAGCCTTCGTGAGCTGCAAGTAGAGGGCGTGGCTGTCTACTCCGAAGCCGACGCCGCCAGCCTGCACATCCAGCAGGCCGCCCAGGCCATCAGCCTCGGCGAAGGCCCGGCGTCCAACACCTATCTGGTCGTGGCAAAGATCATCCAGGCGGCCCGCGACAGCGGCGCCCAGGCGATCCATCCCGGCTACGGCTTCCTCTCCGAGAACGCCGCCTTCGCCGAAGCCTGCGAAGCTGCCGGCATCGCCTTCGTCGGCCCGACACCGGAGCACCTGCGCCTGTTCGGCCTCAAGCACACCGCCCGCGCCCTGGCCCGCGAGCAGGGCGTGCCGATGCTCGAAGGCACCGACCTGCTGGAAGACCTCGACGCCGCGCTGCGCGCCGGCGAGCACGTCGGCTATCCGGTGATGCTCAAGAGCACCGCCGGTGGCGGCGGCATCGGCATGCGCGTGTGCCGCTCGGCGGACGAACTGCGCGACGCCTTCGACACCGTGAAGCGCCTGGGCCAGAACAACTTCAGCGACTCGGGCGTGTTCATCGAGAAGTACATACAGCGTGCCCGCCACCTGGAAGTGCAGGTGTTCGGCGACGGCCAGGGCGAGGTGATCGCCCTCGGTGTGCGCGACTGCTCGGTACAGCGGCGCAACCAGAAGGTGCTGGAGGAAACCCCGGCGCCCAACCTGCCCGCCGGCATGGCCGACGCCCTGTGCGCCGCAGCGATCCAACTGGCCAAAGCCGTCCGCTACCGCAGCGCCGGTACCGTGGAGTTCGTCTACGACAGCGAGGCACAGCGCTTCTACTTCCTCGAAGTGAACACCCGACTGCAAGTGGAGCACGGCGTCACCGAACAGGTCTGGGGCGTCGACCTGGTGCGCTGGATGATCGAACTGGCCGCCGGCGACCTGCCCCCCCTGGCCGAGCTGGCGGCAACGTTGAAACCCGGCGGCCACGCCATCCAGGCGCGCCTCTACGCGGAAGACCCCGGTCGCGACTTCCAGCCCTGCCCCGGCCTGCTCACCGCCGTGCAGTTCCCGCCGTCGGACGGCAAGGCGCTGCGCATCGACACCTGGGTCGAAGCCGGCTGCGAGATTCCGCCCTACTTCGACCCGATGATCGCCAAGCTCATTGCCTGGGCGCCGACTCGCGAGCAGGCCAGCGCCGGCCTCGACCGCGCCCTCCGCGACAGCCAGCTGTACGGCGTGGAATGCAACCGCGACTACCTGCGGCAGATTCTCGCGGACGCGCCCTTCGCCAGCGGCTCGCCCTGGACCCGCTGCCTGGAGGGCCTGCGCTACCGCGCGCAGACCTTCGAAGTACTTGGCGCTGGCACCCAGACCAGCGTGCAGGACTACCCCGGCCGCCTCGGCTACTGGGCCGTGGGCGTGCCGCCGTCCGGGCCGATGGACGACCGCGCGCTGCGCCTGGGCAACGTCCTGCTGGACAACCCCGAAGGTGCCGCCGCGCTGGAAATCACCATGAGCGGCCCGACCCTGCGCTTCAACACCGACGCGGTGGTGGCCGTCACCGGCGCACCGCTGCCGATCAGCCTGGATGGCGTCGAGCAGCCGATGGACACCTCGCTGTTCATCGCCGCCGGCTCCACCCTCAGCCTCGGCACCGTTGGCGGCGCAGGCGCACGCAGCTACCTCTGTCTGCGCGGCGGGCTGCTGGTGCCGGATTACCTGGGCAGCAAGAGCACCTTCACCCTCGGTCAGTTCGGCGGCCACGGCGGCCGGGCCCTGCGTGCCGGCGATGTGCTGCACCTGGCGGAGCTGGCAGACGACTCTCATGGCGCCAGCCTGACGCCGGAGCTGCGCACCGATCTGCCAACCGTGCGGCAGGTTCGGGTGATCTACGGTCCGCATGGCGCGCCGGAATACTTCACCCCGGCCTACATCGAGACCTTCTTCGCTACCGACTGGGAAGTGCACTTCAACTCCAGCCGCACCGGCGTGCGCCTGATCGGACCGAAGCCGGAATGGGTACGCGAGAGCGGCGGCGAAGCCGGCCTGCATCCGTCGAACATACACGACAACCCCTACGCCATCGGCGCAGTGGACTTCACCGGCGACATGCCGGTGATCCTCGGCCCGGACGGCCCGAGCCTGGGCGGCTTCGTCTGCCCGGTGACGGTGATCGAGGCCGACCTCTGGCAACTCGGCCAGCTCAAGGCCGGGGACAAGGTGCGTTTCCTGCCGGTCGACATTGCCACCGCCCGCGAGCTTGCAGCTTTTCGTAGGACCGAGGGGGGCGCCTCAGCCCTTGCTCGCGAACAGAGTTCCGCCTGGCACTCCAGTGACATGCGGTTCGCGAGCGAGCTCGCTCCTACAGATCAGCCCAACGCCTGTGCCGCCGGCCTCCCCTCCCCCATCGTCCTCGACCTCGGCCAGGACGACAGGCGCCTGGTCGCCCGTCTCTCCGGAGACACCCACCTGCTGCTGGAAATCGGCCAGCCCGAGCTGGACCTGGTCCTGCGCTTCCGCGCCCACGCCCTGATGCAGGCGCTGGAAGCGAAGGCCCTGGCCGGGGTGATCGACCTCACCCCCGGCATCCGTTCGCTGCAGGTGCACTACCAGCCGGAAACCCTGCCGCTGCACAGCCTGCTGGAGACCGTTGCCGGCCTGTGGGATGCCGTCTGCGCCGCGCAGGACCTCAAGGTGCCGTCGCGCATCGTGCACCTGCCGCTGTCCTGGGATGACCCGGCCTGCCAACTGGCCATCGAGAAATACATGACCACCGTGCGCAAGGATGCGCCCTGGTGCCCGAGCAACCTGGAATTCATCCGCCGCATCAACGAGCTGCCGGACCTGGAGGCGGTGTACCGCACCGTGTTCGACGCCAGCTACCTGGTGATGGGCCTGGGCGACGTCTACCTCGGCGCGCCGGTGGCCACGCCGCTGGACCCGCGCCATCGCCTGGTCACCACCAAGTACAACCCGGCGCGCACCTGGACCGCAGAAAACTCCGTGGGCATCGGCGGCGCCTACATGTGCGTCTACGGCATGGAAGGCCCCGGCGGCTACCAGTTCGTCGGCCGCACCCTGCAGATGTGGAACCGCTACCGCGAGGTCGCAGCGTTCGACGGCAAGCCGTGGCTGCTGCGCTTCTTCGACCAGGTGCGGTTCTACCCGGTATCCGCCGAGGAGCTGCTGCGCATCCGCCGCGACTTCCCGCTGGGCCGCTACCCGCTGCGCATCGAACACAGCGAACTGCGCCTGGCCGACTACCAGCAGTTCCTCGCCGAGGAGGCCGACAGCATTGCCGCCTTCCGCCGCCACCAGCGTGTCGCCTTCGATGCCGAGCGCGAACGCTGGATCGCCTCCGGCCAGGCGCACTTCGAGAGCGAGGAGGCCGCCGTCGATACCGGCGATGAGGCCCCGCTCGGCGCCGGTCAGCACGCCGTCGAAAGCCACATCGCCGGCAACCTCTGGCAGGTGCAGGTGGAAGCCGGCGCCAGCGTGAAAGCCGGCGACATCCTGGTGATCCTCGAATCCATGAAGATGGAAATCCCCCTCACCGCCCCGCGCGACGGTGTGGTCCGCGAGGTCCGCGTGCAGCCCGGCTCGCCAGTACGCGCCGGGCAGCGGGTGGTGGTGATGGAGGAGGCGTGAGCTGATGTAGTCGACTGCAGAGAGCCCCTCTCCCCAACCCTCTCCCGCAAGCGGGAGAGGGAGCCGTTCGGAGCAGGGCGCAGCAACCGATTCATCCTGAAACCACGGCCAAGCCTGTGGATTGAACTCAACCCCGCGCCGAACCGCTCTTCCCCCTCTCCCTTCGGAGCGGGGCGCGTAGCCAGGGCCGGAGAGAGGGTATCCGCCCAGCACAGGAACCCGAAACCACGACACACCGACGGGTGGGTCGTGCTTGGAAACAGACACCGCGCCGGACTGCTCTGCCCCCTCTCCCTCCGGGAGAGGGCTCGGGTGAGGGCAATCCGAGTGAAGAATTGACAGGATCAAAGGACCTCCAATCATGCCCACCACCTTCGACCTCCGCCTCGCCACCCTGCGCGCCGCCTACCGCGAAGGCCGCGCCACGCCACGCCAGTTGATCGCCGAGCTGCGCGACAAGGCCGCCGCGCTGAACCCGGACTACCACCTGTTCATCCACCTGCTGAGCCTGGAGGAACTGGAGCCCTACCTCGCCGCGCTGGACGGGAAGTCTCCCGAAGCGCTGCCGCTCTACGGCATCCCCTTCGCCATCAAGGACAACATCGACCTCGCCGGCATCCCCACCACCGCTGCCTGCCCGGCCTTCGCCTACACGCCGGAATCGTCCGCGACCCTGGTGCGGCAACTGATCGACCTGGGCGCCATCCCGCTGGGCAAAACCAACCTCGACCAGTTCGCCACCGGCCTCAACGGCACCCGCTCGCCCTACGGTGAATGCCGCAACAGCGTGCTGCCGGAGTACCCGTCAGGCGGCTCCAGCGCCGGTTCGTCGCTGAGCGTGGCGCTGGGTGTGGCGAGCTTCGCCCTGGGCACCGACACCGCCGGCTCCGGCCGCGTACCGGCAGCGCTCAACGGCCTGCTGGGGCTCAAGCCGAGCAAGGGGCTGCTGTCCAACCATGGCCTGGTGCCGGCCTGCCGCACGCTCGACTGCATCACCTACTTCACCGCCAGCGCCGCCGAGGCCAGCGAGTTGCTGGCCCTCACCGCCCGGCTCGATCCGCAGGACGGCTACAGCCGCGCCAATCCGGCCTGGAACGACGCCAGCGCGTTCGGTGCGCCCAGGCCGTTCCGCTTCGGCGTGCCGCGCGCCGAGCAGCTGGAATTCTTTGGCTGCCACGAAGGCCCGGTGCTGTTCACCGACGCCCTTGACCAGCTCAAGGCACTGGGCGGCGAGGCGCGGGAGATCGACTTCGCGCCCTTCCTCGAGGCCGCGCGCCTGCTCTACGAAGGGCCCTGGGTCGCCGAGCGCTACAGCGTGGCGGGCGAGCTGATCGAGCACGACCCGCTCGCCGTCCTGCCGGTGATCCGCGATGTGCTGGCAAAAGCTCCAGGTGCGACCGCCGTGCAGGCGTTCCGGGCGCAGTACCGGCTGCAGGAGCTCAAGGCACAGTGCGACGCGATCCTCGCCGACCTCGACTGCGTGCTGACCCCGACCATCGGCCGCCCGGTGACGCTGGACGAGCTGCACGCCGAACCGGTGAAGCGCAATTCCGACCTGGGCTACTACACCAACTTCATGAACCTGCTGGACTACACCGCCGTCGCCGTACCCAGCGCCCTCATGGACAACGGCCTGCCCTGGGGCGTGACGCTGTTCGGCCGCGCCTTCACCGACCAGTACCTGCTCGGCGTCGCCGACGCCCTGCAGCGCCGGCACAACCTGCCGCTCGCCGGCGGCAATGCCATCGCCCCCGCTGCCTCCACCAACGCCGCACGCAACGACCGCGCGCGCCTGGTGGTGTGCGGCGCGCACCTCGACGGCCTGGCGCTGAACGGGCAGCTGCGCCAGCGCGGCGCGCGCCTGTTGCATGCCACCCGCAGCGCCCCGGCCTACAAGCTCTACGCCCTCGCCGGCGGCCCACCGCTGCGCCCCGGCATGCTGCGTGTGGCCGAAGGTGGCGTGGCCATCGAAGTAGAAGTCTGGGAACTGCCCAGCGCCGAGCTGGGCTCCTTCCTTACGGGCATCCCGGCGCCGCTGGGCCTGGGCAAGGTGCAACTGGAGGATGGCAGTTGGGAGACCGGTTTCATCTGCGATCCCTGGGGCCTGGACGGCGCCGAGGACATCAGCCGTTTCGGCGGCTGGCGGGCCTGGCTCGCCAGTCGTGGGTGAACCGAGCAACGCTCGCTGTTGGCGTATGACGCCATGCGTCATACGCACTGCGACGCCAACCATGGAACCCCGCCCCGCCGACAGCTAGAGTTCAAGCATCACCCGCCGCAAGGACCGGTCATGCCCGATCTCAGCCACCAGCAGGCGCAGCACCGCGTCGACGATATCCTGGCCTTCGACCGCGAGCTGCGCCGCCTGCACGACGAAGGCGCGCTCGTCCTCGACACCACCCAGCGCAATCGCCTGCACGATCATCAGCAACGCCTGCTCGCCGACTACCGCGCCCGCTTCGACATCGATCGCGACAGCCAGGACCATCGCCTTTCCCTGGGCATGCGCATCGCCTCGTTCCTGGGTGCACTGGCCCTGGCTGCCAGCCTGTTCTTCCTGTTCTACCAGTTCTGGGGGCTGTTCGCGGAAACCGCCCAGGTGCTCACGCTCATCGCCGCCGCCCTGATCAGCCTGTTGCTGACGCTCTTCCTGCAACGCCGCGACGCCTCCGGCTACTTCGCCAAGCTCGGCGCCATGCTGGCCTTCGCCTGCCTGGTGCTGAACGTCGTGATGATCGGACAGATCTTCAACATCACGCCCTCGGACAAGGCGCTGCTGCCCTGGGCCGCCTACGCCCTGCTGCTCGCCTACACCTGCAACACCCGCCTGCTGCTGGCCGCCGCGCTGATCTGCGTGATGGGCTACGTCGCCGCGCGGGTCGGCACCTGGAGTGGCGTCTACTGGCTGGATGTGGGCGAGCGCCCGGAGAACTTCTTCCCCGCCGCGCTGCTGATCTTCCTTGTTCCCTCGTTCATTGCGCAGAACCGCTTCGACGGCTTTGCCGCGATCTACCGGATATTCGGCCTGCTCGGGCTGTTCCTGCCGATGCTGGTGCTGGCCAACTGGGGCGGCAGCAGCTACCTGCCGCTGGGCTTCGCCACGGTGGAGAACCTCTACCAGGTACTCGGCTTCGTCGCCTCGGCGCTGGTCATCTGGCTGGGTGCGCGCCGCGAATGGCCGGACGTGGTGAACACCGGGCTGACCTTCTTCGTGATCTTCCTCTACACCAAGTTCTTCGACTGGTGGTGGGAGGTCATGCCCAAGTACCTGTTCTTCCTCGTGCTGGGCCTGTGCGCAGTACTGATCCTGCTGGTGCTGCGCCGCTTGCGCCGCGCCCACGGCCTGCTGGGAGGAGCCTCGTCATGAACTGGACGCGCACCCATGCCCTGGTCGGCGGCGTCGGCCTGATCCTGCTGGTCAACGCCGTGGCCCTGGGCGGCGTCGCCTGGAACCGTTCGGCCGATCCCGACAGCACGTTGCCCCTCAGCCAGCGCGAGCTGATCCGCAACACCACCTGGCACAACGAGAACAGCGGACTGAGCCTGCGCCTGCGCTGGCGTACCCCCACGCGGGATGAAGACACGCGACACAACCGCGGCTGGCAACCGGCCATCGACGCGCAGAAGATGGCGCGCCTCGGCTTCAGCATGCCCGCGCAAGTGGACGACGAGAGCGCCCGGCACTTCGGCCGCCAACAGTCGCGCAACGCCCTGCTGGTACTGGAACTGGACGGCCCGCTGTACGAGCGCGAAGTCCAACTGACGCGCAAGCGCCTCGACGAAGCCCGCCTCGCCGCCGACGCCGCCCCGCAGAATGCGCGCCTGGCGGATGAGCGCGACTTCATCCGCCGGGAGCTGGACAGCGAAGAGAAAACCGACACACGCCTGCTGCTCAAGGATGTCGGTCTGGATCTCCAGGCCCTTCGCGCCCAATACCCTGATCGCCAGCGCTACCTGATCATTCCGGGTCGTGTGCATCCCATTTCCAACTACTACCAGCACATCTGGACATTGGGCGGCACGGCCAGCGGCATCGGCTCCGACAGCATCAACGTGCCCTACCAGTGGCGCGAGCGCCTGGACAAGATCACGGCGCAGCCGCACCGGACAGCGGACGGCCTGCCTCAGCCCTTCGTCGCCGATGTCGCCTTCGGCCGTCGCCTGGAGCCCTGGATCGTACGTATCGAAATCCCCTGACCGGCACTCGCCGCGCCGATCCGAATCCGCTTGCGCGATGCGGGTCGGCGCTGCACCCTGTGCGTCCGCCTCACCGCTATGTCCAGCCCTGACCGGCCATGAACGACGTCACGCCCGATCCCAGCCGCTGTCCGCTCTGCGGCCAGTCCAATCGTTGCACCCAGGCCGACCCGGCACTGGAGGGCCAGCCGTGCTGGTGTTTCAGCACGCGCATCGACCGCAACGCGCTGGAGCGCATCCCACCCGAGTTGGTCGACCTTGCCTGCCTGTGTCCGCGCTGCGCCGCCGGGCTGAAGGACGACGAGAACGCCTGATGCGTCTGGACCGATTCATCGCCAACCTGCCCCACCTGAACCGCCAGCAGGCCCGCCAGCTGCTCGCCGAAGGCCGTCTGCGCGTCGATGGCCAGGTGGTGCGCGACGGCCGCCACGAGGTGCGGGAATTTTCCCGCGTGGCGCTGGACGAACAGCTTCTGCAGGCCGGCAAACCGGCGCGCTATTTCATGCTGCACAAGCCCGCCGGCTGCGTGAGCGCCACCCGCGATGCCGAACACCGCACCGTGCTCGACCTGCTGGACGAGCCGGACAAGGACGATCTGCACATCGGCGGCCGGCTGGACTACAACACCACCGGGCTGCTGCTGATCACCAACGACGGACAGTGGTCGCGGCGCATGACGTTGCCAGGGCGCAAGCTGCCCAAGGTCTACTACGTCGAGACCGAAGACCTGATCGAGGCGCGCTACATAGAGACCTTCGAACGGGGCCTGTACTTCGCCTTCGAAGACCTCACCACCCTGCCCGCCCAGCTGGAAATCCTCGGCCCCCGCGCCGCACGCCTGACCCTGCACGAAGGCCGCTACCACCAGGTCAAGCGCATGTTCGGCCACTTCCAGAATAAGGTGATCCGCCTGCACCGCGAGCGCATGGGCAGCCTCCAGCTCGACCCGGTCCTGCAGCCAGGCGAGTACCGCGCGCTGACCGCGCAGGAAATCGCCGAACTGGGCTGACCCCCTCGGCGCCGCTACCGCGGCGGCGCAGCCGCCACACGCCTGGAATCCGCAGTCAAACCGTTCAGCCCGGCAGTTTGCAGCCGGCGCTGCCGCTTGGCTAAGCTCCCTGGCATGTCCGTGTCCCAAGGAAAGGTGATGAAGAAACTGTCGGTTGCCCTGCTGATCGCCCTGAGCGCCAGCGTCGCCTTTGCCAATCCGGGCAAGCCCTCGCCGCTCTCGGATCTGCAGGCTGCGCTGAAGACACTCAAGCCCGGCCAGTTCCTCTGGTACCCGGAGATTTCCCCGGCGGGGCCGGTCACCCTGGTGGTCAGCCTCACCGAGCAGCGCGCCTATGTGTACCGCAACGGCATCGCCATCGGCGTGGCCACCGTCAGCACCGGCAAAAAAGGCAAGGAAACCCCCACCGGCGTGTTCTCCATCCTGCAGAAGAAGGTCGAGTACCACTCCGATCTCTACAACAGCGCGCCCATGCCCTACATGCAGCGCCTGACCTGGGACGGCATCGCCCTGCACGCCGGCAACCTGCCCGGCTACCCGGCCTCCCACGGCTGCATCCGCCTGCCCATGGCCTTCGCCAAGAAGCTCTATGAAGTCACCGGCTTCACCTCCACCACGGTGATCATCTCCGACGCCAAGAGCTCGCCCGTGGAGGTCTACCACCCCGGTCTGCTCGCCCCCATCGTCAGTGACGGCCGCGCCGCCGGCCCGCACGACGACAGCGGCATGGTGGTGCCGTTCTGGAGCGATCCGGGTGCGGAAAAGGGCCCGGTCTCCGTGCTGGTCAGCCGCGCCGACCGCCGCCTCTATGTGTACCGTGGCGGCCTGCAGGTCGGCACCGCGCCGGTGGCCTTCGAGCACCCGGAGGAACGGACCGGCGTCGCCGCCTTCTCGCTCATGGAGAAGCCCTCCCAGGCCGAGATCGACAGCGAGAGCCCGAACCTGCGCTGGACCAGTGTGCAGGTCAGCGATCCGCAACGCGGCCTGACGCCTGCCGAACAGTTGGGCAAGTTCAGCCTCGACCGCGAGTTCCTGCGCAACCTGCTGGCCAGCATGGACGTGGGCAGCACCCTGGTGATCACCGACCTGCCATCCACCCGCGACATGCGCAGCAACCCGGACTTCACCGTGATCACCACCAACGACCGCAAGGCAGAACAGAAGCCGGTCAAGAACCAGAGCGTGCAGTAGGACCTTGATCCGGAGCGGCGCCGGCGCGCTCAGGATTTCCCCTACAGCGTCATCATCGATCCCCTGCACACCCCAACGCCCATCGCAGCCACACTGCCAGCCCTCACCGACGGACAGACGGCCTCAAGCCGGTCGTGCAAGCAGCCGAAGAATCTCGAAACACAAGGAGTCAAGGCGCCTGTCCGCGGTGAGCTCAACCTGCCCGCCTTCCCGGAAATCAACGCTGCCCGGCGTTTTTTCGTGTGGGAAAGTTCGTAATTACCGACGGGCGGAACCATACTTGATCAAATAACAACCACATCGTTGATCAAAAATCGCGCACAATGCGGCGTTTCCCAGAAAAAACCATATCGATTCAACGGGAATGTTGTATTCATGCTGACTTTCTTGAAGTTACGGGGGTTCTTCCGGATTTCGCTCGCCAGTACCGCGCTCTTTGCGATCGGTAGCTGGCAGGTTGCATCCGCTGCTGCCCTGCCCACGGCCGAGGAACTGCACCGCCTCGCCCCGGCGACCAACACCGAAACCCTGCGCCTGGCACTCAGCGCGCTGCAATGCGCCAGCACCCAGCTCGGCGGACAGAACCAACTGCTGACGGTGATCGACTACTCCAAGCCGTCCCGCGACAAGCGCCTCTGGGTCTTCGACCTGAAGCAGCGCAAGCTGCTCTTCGAAGAGTGGGTCGCCCATGGCAAGAAGAGTGGCGACGACATGGCCACCGCCTTCTCCAATCGTCCGGAGAGCAACCAGTCGTCCATCGGCCTCTACCAGACCGGCCAGACCTACAGCGGCAAGCACGGCCGCTCCCTGCGCCTGTTGGGCCTGGAGCCGGGCTTCAACGACAACAGCGAAGAGCGCGCCATCGTCATGCACGCCGCCGCCTATGCCGATCCCAAGGTCGTCCCCGGCCTCGGTCGCCTCGGCCGCAGCCTGGGTTGCCCGGCGGTGCGTCCGCAAGTGGCGCAGAAGCTGATCGATACGGTGAAGAACGGCAGTTACGTGTTCGCCTACTACCCGCAGCAGCAATACCTGAAGACCTCGCAGTTCCTCGCCGGGCAAAGCTGCACCGTGGCGAAGAACCCGCAGATCAACCGCTACGCCACCAACCTCGCCAAGCGCTGATCGATATCGCCAAACGCAAACCGCCGGCTGATGCCGGCGGTTTGCGTTTCAGGGTCTACAGACCGGGACTAGGCCTTCACCCCATCGAGGATTTCCAGGATCGCCCGCACGTCCACGGCATCCATCTGCTCGGGGTTGAGGAAGCGGTCGCCGTATTCCTTGTACACGCCCTGGCTGATGAACAGGCGGAACAGGTCGGCGTCGATGTGCTGGTCGCGGGCCATGAAGGCGAGAATCTTCAGCGACTCGGAGAGCGTCTTCGGTGCCTTGTAGGGGCGGTCTGCAGCAGTCAGCGCCTCGAAGATATCGGCAATCGCCATCACCCGTTCCGGAATGCTCATCTGCTCGCGGGAGAGTCTGCGCGGATAACCGGTGCCATCCATCTTCTCGTGGTGGTTGGCGGCGATGGTCGGCACGCGGCGCAGGTTGCGCGGCAGCGGCAGGGTGGTGAGCATCATCAGGGTCTGGACGATGTGCTCGTTGATCTTGAAGCGCTCCTCGTCGTTCAGCGTGCCGCGGCGAATGCCCAGGTTGTACAGCTCGCCGTAGTTGCTCGCATAGGGCGGCAGGCGCATGTCGAAGCCCCAGATATTGCGCGGGTCGTCCTTGGTCACCGGCGGCTTGCGCTCGCCCCACATCACGCGATGCTCGGCCTTGTCGGCCAGCAGGAACTCCTCCGCCGGCAGCGTCCGCTCGGGGCGCCCCTGCAGGCGCTCGGCTTCGTCGTGAGAGATGCCCAGGCGATCGTCGAAATAGCGCAACCAGCGGCGTTCACCGATCTGCTTGAGGCGCTCGATGTCCTCGTCCTTCATGAACTCGCCACCGACGTTGGCCTGGGCGACGAAGGCGTAGTCGTCGCGCAGCGATTCATGCAGTGCGTCGCGGCGGGCGGCGAGCAGGCCGATGTCGTTGCCCTCGGCGATACCGCGCCAGTAGTCCAGCTCGATGTCGCGCCAGATCACCTCGAAGCGCGTGCGCACCTCGTGCAGGCGGTTATAGAGGGTCTCCAGCTTGGTCGCCTTGTCCACCACATACTCGGGGCTGGTGATCTTGCCGCAATCGTGCAGCCACGCTGCGATCTGGAACTCGTAGCGCTCGGCGTCGCTCATGGTGAAGCCGGCGTACTCGCCATCCCGCGAGTCGATGACCTTCTGCAGCAGCAGGTCGGCCAGTTGCGGCACACGCTCGCAGTGACCGCCGGTGTAGGGGCTCTTGGCGTCGATGGCGTCGGCGAGCAACTTGATGATGGCGTCCAGCAGGCGCTGCTGGGCTTCGATCAACTGGCGGGTCTCGATGGCCACGGCGGCGGCGCCGGAGAGTTCCTCGACGAAGCGCTTGAACGGTTTGCGCGGCTGGCGACTGTGCACGCCCTCCTGGGCCAGTTGCAGGACCAGGATGCCCAGCAGCTCGTCCGAACGGTTGCGCAGGGAGACCTCCAGGTATTGCCCGCGATTGGCCAGCGCCAGGTCTACCCGCTCGGCCAGCTCCGCCTCGGTGAAGCCCTCGATCAGCATGGACTGCGGGTACTGCTCGCCATGCACCGAACAGGCCAGGCGCAGGCGACACTCCTCGTCCTCCAGCAGGTAGACCGCCCCGCCCAGCACGCCGGTTGCCTCTACCAGGCGCGAGAGCACGCCCTCGAGCATGCTCTCCAGACGCGTTTCGCGGCTCAGGGTCAGAGTGATCGCCTGGAAGTTGTGGATGGTGCGCGACATGCTGCCCATCACGCTGCTGAGGTCGCGAACCTCCGCGATCTTCGACGCCACCCCAACCGGCCGGGCGAAGTCGAACGCCGCCAGCGCGCCGACCTGGTCAGCCAGCGCAGTCAGCGGGCGAGCGATGCGCCGGCCGATGTACCAGCCGATCAGCAGCAGGACCAGCAGCAAGGTGCCGCTCCACAACGCCTGGCTGAACAGCAGCTGACGTGCGCCAGCCAGCAGCTCCACGGCAGGGATGGCGATCAGCACCTTCACCTCGTTGCTGGTGAAGTTCGACAGCGGCACCCAGATGCCGTACCAGTTTTCGCCCTTGACCTGATAAGCCAGGGGCGTACCGGAGGGCACCTTCTCGGCGTTGAGCTCGCTCAAGGCCGGCACCTTCAACTCGGGCAGGGTAGCCAGGCGCAGCTCCTTGCCTTCGTGAACCATCAGCCGGGACAGATCCGGATAGGCGATCACCGTGCCCTTGCCGTCCACCACCGCCAGTTCCGTGTTGGCGGTCTGGCGCAGGTCGCCCATCTCGCCGCCCAGGTCGTTGACCGAGGCATCCATGCCGATCACCGCCGCGCCGTCGACGCTGCGGTGCGCCAGGGTCAGGCCGATCTCGCGGGTCGTGAAGAACACATAGGGCTGGGTCAGCACCGTCTTGCTGGTGAGCCGCGCCTCGTTGTACCAGGGGCGCTGCCGTGGGTCGTAGTTGTAGTCCGGCCGCTCCTGCACGCGCAGCAGGCGCAGTTCGCTGTCGTAGAAGCGCCATTCGCCGAGCAGCCCGCCCTGGCCATTGAGGGTCTGGCTCTGCACCAGGTATTTGGCTGCGTCCGGCGCCTGCAGGGTCTGGCGCACCTCCGGCACGCGCAGCGCACGGATCAGCAGGAACTCGCCGTTCGGGTAGCCGATGTACACCGCGCTCAGGGTGCGGTTGGCGCGCAGGTTCTCCACCAGCATCGGCAGGCGATCCAGGCGCGCCGGCAGGTTGTCGGTCTGCGAGATGGGGTCGTGGGTCAGCAGGCGCAGCGCGCTTTCCGCCGGATCGATCAGGCGGCGAATCCGCTCGTTGATGGTCGCGCCCAACTGGCTGGCCGATTCCCCGGCCGCCGTGACCAGTGCGCCCTCCACACCACGGTATCCCTGGATCAGCAACGCCCCCGCCAGCACCAGCATGCTGGCAATGATGGCTCCGGCCACCAGCAGTTGCAGCGGAATACCCCGTTCGAATGCCTTCATCCTTTACCAGCCTCTGTCCGTGGAGCTGTAGCGATATCCGCTGTCGAGCAGTCCTTCCGCCACTTGCGGCGGTGCATTTTTACGCATGATCCGGGCCAGGGTTCCGTCCAGCCACAACGTTTCCAGCAGGCGCATCCACTCGGCGCTCTGCGCCGGCGTGAAGCGCTTGCGCGAGAGCATCAGGTTGTGGGGCGTCGCCGGCCCGGGCATCACATCTACCACACGAAAGCGCTCCCGTTGACGACGGTCGGCGACCGATCCGGAAAGATTCATCTCGTGGCCGATCACCGCTTCCACATCGCCATTGAGCAGTGCACTGAAACGCGCAGCGTCCTCCTTGTATTCCACCACTCGACCCTCGGCGCGCAGGATGCGCAACATGCCGTCGATGAAGGCCCCATGGCGGTAGCCGGCGATGACACCGATCCGCGCGCCGGGCATGTCGTGGAAGGCCTCCAGGCTGTTCATCTCGCCCAGGTCGTCGCGCACGATGAGCTTGTTGCGCACGTACAGGTAGGGCAGCAGATAGGTGTAGGTGCGCCGCTGCGGAGTCGCGACTCCACTGGTGCCCATCTGCAGGTCGCCGCTTTCCAGCGTGCTCCAGATTTCGTCGCGCGGACGCACGGAGGTCTCGAACTGGCAGCCGGTGCGCTTGCCCAGTTCGGCGATCAGGTCCGGGTCGATGCCGACGTCGTCATGGAAAAACACCACGTTGCGGGTGAATGCGACACTGATCGGTTGCTCGCAGCCGTAGCGATCCTCGGCCATGGCTTCCGCACACAGCCATGCGGCCGGGACCAGAACCAGCAGTACGACGACTCTTCGATGAAGTGCCATTGACCCGCTCCGCACGCGGTATCGGCCTCAGGGGGAGCACGGCGAGATCGCTCGTCTTCGGCAGGGGGCGTTACAGCTATCACAAGAGTGTAATCCGGCTTCACCAAAGCGCCGGACAATCGCACGGACAAATGTCATTTCGTCGGAATCTGCGCCACCGATGTGACTCAATCGCCCGGCGGCGGTTGCGCGGCCTGAACCGTGCTGCTTAACTCTGGCTCAAGCGTGACCAGCGAGTCACGCAACGCAACCAACAATGATTTCGCGGCAGCTGTTCCGCAAGCCGCACCTTCCCCCGCCTGATCAGAAGCCTCTGTCCGCACCTTCACGGGTTCCGGCGCGTCGTCTTTTGATGCCGTAAGCCATTGAAAATCAAGAATTTGTTAACTTTCGTCGAGTGACATGAAGCTGTCACGTCAAGACGCTTTCCTCTGCCTGGGTACTTTCTTCGCATCCGATGGTGGATGCGCACCATGACCTGCGTCTGGAGGAATACGACATGAGGCCGGAAACCGCCGTCGTCGAGATTCAGCAACATCGGGTACACACGGAGTTCCACGCCAACAGGGAAGCGCGCCAGACCATCATCCTGGTCAACGGCTCGCTGGCGACCACCGCCTCCTTCGCGCAAACGGTGAAATACCTGCAACCGCACTTCAATGTCGTCTGCTACGACCAGCCGTACGCCGGCCGGTCCAGGGCCCATAACGACTGCCGCGAGTTCATCACCAAGGAATACGAGGCGCAGTTGCTGCTCGGCCTGATCGAGCACTACCGCGCCGACGTGGTGATGTCCTTCTCCTGGGGCGGTGTCGCCACTTTGCTGGCCCTGGCCGAACGCCCGGCGCGGATCCAGAAGGCCGTGATCAACTCCTTCTCGCCGCTGCTCAACGCCTCGATGCTCGACTACCTGCACCGCGGCCTGGACTACCTGTCCGCCTGCGATCGCACCAACGTCGGCAACCTGGTGAACGACACCATCGGCCAGTACCTGCCCCAGTTGTTCAAGCGCTACAACTTCCGCCACGTCAGCGGCCTCGACGAGCACGAGTACCAGCAGATGCACTTCCACATCTGCCAGGTGCTCAAGCTCAGCGCGGAGAGCTACATGGAGAAGTTCGCGGCCATCGATATCCCGCTGCTGTTCATGAACGGCGAGCTGGATATCTACACCACGCCGGCCGAGGCCAAGCTGTTCCAGCAACTGATCCGCGACTGCGAGTTCCGCACCATCCGCAACGCCGGTCACTTCATCGACGTGGAGCACAAGAAGGCCTGGCAGGAAACCCAGGACGCCCTCCTGAGCTTCCTACAGCCGCAGCGCCACCCGGTCCTGACCAATCCCTACCTGCCCAGCAGCCACGGCGTGCCCATCGCTGCCATGGTGGGCTGATGCAGGCAGCGCACACAGCCGGGGGCCGGCCCCAGACCTTCCGCCCCCGGTCATTCATTGCGCAGAATTCGTAACAGAAGCGGCGCCACCCAAGCAGCTCGCCTGCCAAGGCTTCACTAAGCCCCGCCCTTCTGGTAAAAAGGCACCCCCAAGCGGGCGTCGTATAATGGCATTACCTGAGCTTCCCAAGCTCATGACGAGGGTTCGATTCCCTTCGCCCGCTCCATATCACACCCTGAAACCGCTCTAGCACGGGGCTTTCAGGACAGAAATGGTGGGAACGCAAATTAGGTCAGTCACGAAATCAACCATTTCGAGGACTGTCCCATGTCACAGCGTCCCCCCCACACCCCTCATGTGCTCTTCACCCGCGATCGCGGTTTCCAGTACGTTCGTAGCCTGCCCAAGGCCCTGCTCACGGACGAACGCCTGCCCAAACAGATCCGTTGGCCGCTCGGCCAGCACCTTGAAATCGCCCGCGACATCGCACGCCAACTCAACGAGGCGTTCGACGATCTGCTGCACCTGATCACCGAGCGTCGCCTCGGCGCGGACTACCTGCTGCAGTCGCTGGGTCAGATGTACCTGCAGCATCAGCGCGTGATGCAGGACATGCGCGTGCCGCTGGGTAGCCTGATCACTCCCAACGCGTTGGCGAAAGAGCCGTTGGAGCTCGGTTACGAACGCCTCGCCGATCAGGAGGCGGCATCCACCGTCCTCCTCACCGATGCCCAGGGCGAGTACAGCTTCGTCCTGCGCGACAACGGCTACGCGAAGCACCTGGACATGCTCCCCTTCGCTCGCTATGACATTCCCCTTGGCACTCACGATCTCGCTGCGGCACGCTGGAAAGCCGCATTCCTGCTGGAGGCCCTGGAGCGTCTGAAAGGCTGGAAACGTGACGGCTATCTGCATGTGCTGCATCCGCTGCTCACCCGCACCCTGGCGTGGGAGCAATTCATCCGTTTCGCGGCCAAGCCGCGGGAAGTGTCACTGTTAGAACAGCGTCTGCCGATCAGCTTGAGCGCGCTGGAATCCCTGCCCAGCCTCCAATACCTCGCGCAGCCGCACGCCGAGCTGATGCAGATTCGCCAGTTGGAAACGGGCGTTTATGTGCTGTATGTCGATGTCCAGAAGCTCGGCGCCCCGCATGTACCGGAGGGAGGCGCGCTCCAACTGCTGCTCCAGACCACCGACTGGGTCCTGGCCAACCTGCTGTTTGCCGTGGCGGCACCGGATTTGCTCAGCCTCCTGACAGCCTTCCTCAGGCAGGAGGAAATCGACACCGCATCGTTGTTACAACTCCTCCAGCAAATTCACGACCTGTTGGAGAAGTACCTGGCGGGACTGCCGAAGCCGGACAGCCTGCCAGAGCTGCCAGCGCCCAGTTCGCCTCAGGCCGCCCTGCCCGCACAGACGCAGTCGGTGCTCCAGGCCCTGTCCGGCCTACTGCCCGAGACACAAGCCGTGGCCCTCAATCGCGCATTGAGGGACGCCGGCGTATTTACCGCACCATCGCCCGGCGGGATTCGCTACGTCACGCTGGTCGAGCGTTTTAAGAAACATCATGAGATCAGCCAGACCTGGACGAATGCCGATACCCGTATCCAGAACCTGGCCCGTCTCGATGCACTGGTCGAAATCGTTGGCCCTGGTGTTGCCATCGAACAGATCACTCGCCAGGAAGCCGTACGGGTACGCGACGCCCTGCGGCTGTATCCGAAATCGCGGAACAAGACACCGGGCCTGCGGCAGAAACCGCTCGGCGAAATCATCGCGGAGGGTGGCTATACCCCCATCCACCCGCGCACGCTCAAACGCTATTTTGCGCTGTTCAAGTCAACCCTCGACTACGCCGTCGACCAAGGGCTGCTGGAGCAAAGTCCTGCGCAGTTAGTGCATTACAAGGCCCCCCAGGCTGGACGCAGCAATCGGAGTTACAGCCGAGAACAACTGCGGCTACTCCTCACCGGGCCGGTGTATACCCTGAACAGTCTGCCGCGCTGGCAATTGCACGCCTTCAAGTTCTGGCTGCCCTTGTTGGGGGCCTATCAAGGCGCCCGTCTCAATGAACTCTGCCAACTGCGCGTCGGCGACGTACGTCAGGACGCGGGGATCTGGTACCTCTCGCTGAACACCGAGCAACTCGGAAAACGCTTGAAAAACACCAGCAGTGAGCGCGACGTCCCCATTCATCACCGCGTCTTGGAAGCAGGTTTCCTGGAATTTGTGGAAATGCGCAGCCGTGAGGTCGGCGCGGATCGCCATGCGATGCTGTTTGACGGACTCACCCCTGTTCGCAATAAATTGCCAGGCGCCAGCGCCAGCCGATGGTTCCTAGGGAATGGCACCAACTTTGGCGGCTACATTGAGGCCTGTGGATTAGAGGGGCAAGGCCGAACCTTCCATGGACTGCGCCACACATTCATTGCCCAATTCCGCGCACAGAAATTGGACATGGCGATTGCCAAAGCTCTGGTCGGACATACCGATCGCTCCGTGACCGGACAGTACGGACGTGGCTATCCGCTGGAGGTACTCAAGGACGAGTTGGATCGTATGGATCATGGTCTTTCCCTCGAGCATATTCACTACCGCAATTACCTGAAGCTGCAGGAGCAACAAGCACCCTCCAAGGGTCATTCTGCCCCTATGTCGCGACGCGGCATGGCCAAGGTACAAAAACGTAACTGGCGGCGATTTATTCCGCTCAACATCGCCGCAAGCTAAGGCAGCGAGGCCCCTAAAAGGGGCCTCTTCTTTTTGTAATGGAAGAAGTTGACCACGCTCAGCTGTACGTCCCGTAATACTTGGCGACGATTCAATCGGCTTTATGGAAGTATCGCTCCACTTCCGATACATTGTTCCAGATAATTTTTCTTCTCGAGGTTATGTCAATGTCCAAACTTGCAGAATTCCGTGCGGCCGAGAAAGCCCTCGCGGAACAACTGGCCCATCTGGACTCCCTGAAGAAGAGCTCCGCTCTCCAGCGGGAAATCGAGTTCGAGGAGAAGCTCAAGAAGCTGATGGCAGAGCACGCCAAATCGCTGCGCGATATCGTGGCAATCCTGGATCCTGATTCGGCGCGCACCGTCATCACCCGCGCTGCACGCCCTGGTCGCCGTCAGCGGACTGTGAAGGTCTACAAAAACCCGCATACCGGTGAGGTCGTTGAGACCAAGGGCGGTAATCATAAGACCCTGAAATCCTGGAAGGCCGAATTCGGTAACGACACTGTCGAGTCGTGGCTGCAAAGCTAAATGCCGCCCTCGCTCGAACGCCCGGCCAAGTAAACGTAGTGGAGGGCTCTTCCCTCCTCTCCGGGGGCCAGACGTAAAGCATTTATCTCTTTCGTGACTATCCTCACCAGTCGCTACTGCTACCTACCTTCGCGGCTCGCCCCCTCCCGATACACATGTCGTTAACCTCCGAGATGTCGCCCGTCTCGTAAGCTCAAACTCTGCACCACCGCGCGCTATCTCTGATCGGGCCTTTAACTGCGTAATTGCATCGCACTTGACCACCTAATTGCATTGCCGCTGACCAGTCAATTGCATTCGTACTGACCACCGTTTGCATCCGACCTGGCCTGTACACGCCGAAGAGGCGACGGGCAGAGAACGGCCAGAAGCGGACGTCACCGGCGCTGATCGTTCAGCGCCTGGTTGTAACCTGCAGAGGACTTTTTTCGAATGTAGACGGGAAGGACGAGGCCAGGTCGACTTCAGGAGCGCTCTGTCAAGGCAGGTTACCTGCATAGCAGGGACTCGGTAGACTCCACGACGTACCACCTGAAAAACCATAACTGACGAAGGATCGCTCATGTCTGCAAAATCGATTCTGCTTATCAGCACGCTCGGCTGCAGCCTTACCTTGCTCTCAGGGTGCGCCCACTATTTCCAAAGCATCCCGGACATTATTGATGCGGGCGATTGGGAAGGACGCCCTTTACAGGAAGCCGTCGATACTTTCGGCAAGCCCACCGATGTTGTGAAAGACGGCCAGAACAATTCGGTCGCCCGCTGGATTTATGCTGAACAGTTCACCCGTACTCAGGGCTATAACGAATTGTCGGCCGGCCCGACTGCGGGAAGCGTGATGGTTACCCCGCACTCCTATCAGGAGAATTACGGTAAAGAGTGCCGTCTGGAACTGACATTCAATACCCAGAACATCATTACCGATTTCAAAACGTGGAAAAGCGTGGGGGATGCCTGCAACTCCTATTCGTTCTCGTACCCGAAAAAGTAGTCTCTTCAAGACACTGTCTCCGCACCTTGCTAGAAGGTCCGCGTCGGGTCGGTAGCAGCCTCTCGTCAGGGGCAGCAATCGGCCAGAAGCAGACATTTAGCTACCAGAGCAGAAACCTGTAGCCGGCAAACCACCAGATTGACGGCTACCGCTCCATCTCTAGAACAGGTACTTGTACCCCACCATCACGTCGTAGCCGTGGCTGTCGCCATCGAAGGCTTCGCGGTAGCTGGCGGAGACGGTGAAGGTCTTCTTCTCGCTGGTCTGGTGATCGATGCCAAGGTTGATCTCAGCGGGGCGGCCTGGACGGCCAGCGGCAACAGCGTCAGCGCCAACAGGCCAGGCGCTTTGCAGGGAAACGAGTGGGACATGGCAGCCACCTCCTGTGGCGGAGGAATCAGACGGAGCAGTTGGGGTCGGGTGCTGGGCAGCGACGAGGCAAAGCGATACTTGGCCGCCGGCTATGGCAGCATGGATGTGTTCGAGTGCGCGCGAGTCTTCCTGCATCTGCCGGACCATCCGCAGGACCCGCAGCGCCAGTTGCGCATCGGGTGCCAGGCGGGCGAGCTCAAGTAGCAGTTCGGCTGCAAGGTCGTCGTTGAACGAAGCGCTGCGGATGGCGCGTAGCATCTGGAAGTTCCTGTTGGGCATGGCTCACCTCGATGGGCAGCTCGGGCTGCCCGGGTTGTCGAGAGATTCGAATGCCAGGGTGGGCCTGGCCGGATGGAGGCGACGGGACCTACCAGTCGTAGCGGTAGCCGATGTTGACGCCCACGGGCTGCTCGACCTTGTCGCCCTTGGCCGCTTCGGCCTCGACGTACACCTTGTGCTTCTCGCCGAGGTTCAGCTGGGCGCCGACGCCAAGCTCGGTCCGCGAACCCGGCAGCGCGTTGTCGAGGGTGACCGCGTCGTTGATCTCCACGTCGGCCTTGCCCTTGAATTCGTGGATCTGGTTGATCTTCACGAAGGGCTGCAGGCTGCGGCCCTGTTCCAGCGGAATGAACTTACCGAAACGCGCCCCTACCCGCCCCTGCAGGCTATCCATGGCGTCGCCGTCGACCTTCATGCCGTCGCTGGACTTGTAGTCGGGGCCATCCACGCGCGATGCGCTGAGCTGCGCCTGCGGCTCGACGAACCAGCCGTTCTCCAGCTTGATGTGCTTGCCGGCCTCGACACTCACGCCCACGCCCTTGCCCGAGTAGTCGCCCTTGACCGAATGGCCCAGGTTGTTGGGCATCTTCACGTCGGCGTCGAAGTTCTGGATCTTTGCAACGCCATCGACATACCAGCCGTTCTCGTTCAGGTACGTGCCATAGGCGCCTACGCTGGTGGCGTCCACCTTGCCCTTGGCGCCTTCACCGAAGTCCATGTCGGCCTTGCTTGCGCCGACCATGCCGCCGACGTGCAGTTTCCCACTGGCCAGCGGAATGGCCTTGTCGGCGCCGATCTGTACGCCCTGGATGTCCTGGTCGAATTCACGGCTCTTGCCGCTGTCGACTTCCAGCCGTTTGCCCAGCCCACGAACCCAGAGACCGCCCTCGCCTTTCTCGCCGCGAATATCGCCAAGGCGCTGGTTGAGGCTGTCCATCTCGGCGTTGAACAGCTGGCTGGTAGCACTCTGCATGCCGAGGGCCGCATTGGCGCCCTTGGACAGATCCTGCGGACGCGGATCGGGAAATGCGGGATGCACCGGATCGACAGGCTGAGTCGGATCGCCGGGGTTCACCGGATCGACTGGGTCGGCCGGGTCATTGGGATCGCCCGGCACCAGCGGATCGACGGGATCGGTCGGCACGATGTCGTGGTAGGCCAGGTACCAGTCGTCCGCACTCTGGGTCAGGTTGTAGCGGTAGGCGCCCGCGTCGACATGGCCGCCCTTGAGGTTGAAGCTGGCCGGCCCGCCCTGGGTGTCCACCACCTTGAGGGCATCCAGGTGATCGGGCTGCTTGCCGCTGTCCTCGATGGCCAGCTGGTGGTCGCCGCTGGCGGTGCCCTGCACCACCAGCAGGTCGCCCTGGCGTCCGGCGATGTCGGTGTTCATGGCGAAATGGCCCTGCCCGCTGAGATCGCCTTCGACGGTCAGGGTCTTGTAGGCATTACCGGGCTGGAACGCGACGGTGCCCTGGGTCGCCAGTTGCCCGACATTGGAGTCGCCGGTCATCTGCCATTGGCTGGTTGCGTCCAGGCTCACATCGTCGACATTGGTGGCGGTGCCGGTCCATTGGGCGTTGTTCTGCAGGGTGACGTCGGCGCGGGTAGTGGCAAGGTCCGACTTGTTCTCCCAAACGGTCCCATTCCACTGCGAGTAATCGCGCAACTCGGTTGCCCGGTCGCTGATGATGTCGCCCTGGATCGTGCTATCCGTCACCGTGAGATCAACGCTGGCCTGACTTTGCGCGTTGATGATGTTCCCCGAGCCTGCGCTCAGCGTGCTGCGCCCAGTAACCACCACGTCGAGTTGCGCAAGATCGCTTACTTGAATGGCGTCCCCACTGACCCCCGTTACGTTGCTGGAATCACCGAGGCTCATTTGCGCGCGTGCGCCATCGTTCGAATTACCGGTGGCACGAACACCATGGGTGCTGCCGCTGAGCTGGCTGCCTTGCGTCAGCGATATATGCGCGCTGGATGAGTAGAGTTCGGCCCCGGTGGCCTCGTGAGAGTCCGCTCCCTGGGCCTGCACCCGGCTTCCTTCCAGCTTCACGTCGACTCCGCTACCATAAATGGCCAGTCCGCTGGCTTGCGGATCGTTCTGGGCGCCTTTCAAGGTACTGACCTGTACAGAGCTATCCACCAAGTCGACCTTCAGATGGCTCAGCTCGTCGTCCGGTCGGGTTCCCCCTAGGACCAAACCTCGAATCATGTTGCTGCCCGTAGGATCCGCCTGGTTCACCTCCAGCTCCGAGCCGCTCAAGCTGATGTTCTGTTGCGTGTCGCTGTTGCCGAACATCGGACTCAGCAGTGCAGCAACGCCCGTATCGGTGCCGAATAATCTGCTGCCGTCGATGGCGACGTTCGCTGTGCCGGTGACTTCCACTATCTGATTGCCCTTGTCGGCATTGTCGAGAGTCGAATTGCTGATGCTGACGTCAGCCACCTGACCTGCAGAATTGACCTGGATGAGACCGCTGCCCGACTTGTCGGTGGCGATTACGTTCGAGCCGGATATTTCCAACTGGCTGCCGTCGAGGACGAAGACGGTATCGTTGAGAGTGGAGCTGCGCGCTTCGAGTTTGCCCCCGCCCTGGAGCCAGGCGCCGCCGGCAATGGAGCCCTCCAGGGTCACGGTAGCTCCGGCGCCTTCAGCGGTAATGCCGATATCATTGGTGAGCTCGGAGTTCTCGAGAGTGATTCTGCCGCCATCGATTGCATGTACAGCCGTTCCCTTCAGCCCGGTTGAACTCGAGATATCCAGCTCACGCCCGTTGATCTGGCTGTTCTCCCCGGCAGCAAGGAGCACTGAAGAGCGATCGTCCCAACCAGTCTGCTGATTGGTCGTGGTCAGCCGCGACGAGCTGATGTTGATAACCCCGCCATCCAGCGCCACCGCAGTTTTCGAGCTGATTCCGCCGTCGAGAGTCTCATCCTCGATGTCCCAGGTACCACCGTCCTTGGCGATGAACATGACATAGCCTTCACCGAGGGTTCCGGT
The DNA here is from genome assembly GCF_057180225.1 of Pseudomonas sp. BB438. NCBI lineage: Bacteria > Pseudomonadati > Pseudomonadota > Gammaproteobacteria > Pseudomonadales > Pseudomonadaceae > Pseudomonas > Pseudomonas sp. BB438. The sequence goes on along the minus strand of NZ_CM170001.1, from coordinate 1,471,599 downwards.
GCCGGTACTGGCCGAATAGTGCTTCCCTGCATCGGCAACCCCGGTGTGCGATTGGTCGAGCTTGTAAGGTATGCCGGACCAGTCGCTGGCAAGAAGCCGGACCTGCGCATGAACTGGCAGGGTTTGCGGGCCGATGTCGAGAGCAGCGGCGGATGGCTGCTGCTGGTCTTCGGACTCCGGGACGACCACGGTGTCCTCGGCCTCCGCCTCGGCGACTTTCAGCGAGAAAATGGCTGCCATGGCCATGCCGATGGCATGGGCCAGGCGGTTCTTCCTCATGCGTTCGAGGAAAAGAGAGGAACGGTGCGTTTTCATGATGACCTCCATCAGAATGGAACTGCCATCAGTCTTCGCCGCACTGGGCCGGGGGTCTGTCGGAGCTGCCTTATCGAAGCATCGGAGCTTGTCGGATTCGGATTTCGTCTAGGCTATGTGTGTCGGGTACGAAGGAGGCGCACATGGCCAGGGTCATTCTCCTGGAAGCATTGCCGGCCATCCGCGAATACCTGCGGATCGAGCTGGGGCAGATGGGCCATGAGGTCATCGATAGCGTCGGCGATGGCCAGGTCGGCCTGCAGCGGATTCGCCAGACGCCCCCCGACCTGGTCATCCTCGGGCTGTCGATGCCCGGCAAGAGCGGTCTGGACCTGATCGACCGCATCAAGGCTCACAGCCCGAGCAGCCGTCTGCTGGTCTACACCGCCCTGAATGCCGAGCACTTCGCCCCCCTGTGCCTGAAGGCCGGGGTGAACGGTTTCGTGAGCAAGGGCGAAGACCTGGACGTGCTCCGCTCTTCCATTCGTAGCGTGCTCAACGGGCGCAATCACTACCCTGCCCTGTCGCATGCCGCCGCGGAGGGCGATGAGCTGTCCGTGCTTTCGCCGCGCGAGCTGTCAGTGCTGCAGTTGATAGGCGAAGGCAAATCCAACCAGGCGATCGCGGACATCCTCTCCATCAGCTTCAAGACCGTGAGCACCCATAAAAGCCATCTGCAGGAAAAGCTCCGTCTGACGTCGCGGCTGGAGCTCGTGGAGGTGGCGAGGCGTCACGGGCTTGGCCGATCCTCCATCGACGACGGTTACGTCACCCTCGACGTACCGCAACAATGGCGCGCCCACATCGACAGGCTGCAGGCCATGCTCGATGCCGTCGGGCACCCGATGTTTCTGCGCGATCGGGACGGGCGGTTGCTGCTGTGCAATCGAGCGTTCCTGGAGTTCTACCAGGTCGCTGCCGAGGAAGTCGCGGGACAGGATATCCAGGGCGCGGTTTGGTTCGACCCCGAGCAGCGCCAGCGCTTCGAGGCCAGGTACGCCGAACTGGTGGCGGCAGAGCAACCGTGCAGCCTGGAGCACACGACCAGCGTCCGCGGTGTGGAAAGAGTGCTGCACCTGTGGGGCATGCCTTATCGGGACGACCAGGGAAAGATGCTCGGCATGGTGGGCGGGGTCCGTGACCTGACGCGTCAAGCCCAGACCATGCAGACCCTGCGTAAGGAGCACTGTCAGACCCGGCTAGCCAGCGAAGCGAGGATCGAGTTGTTCGAGTTGATTTTACTTGAACTCAACGAAGTACTTGCCAGCACTAGGCTTCGAATCAATAACGCCGCCCTTGACGAACTCGAACAGCTTATGGCCCGGCTATCCCGCTTAGTCAGCGTGGCGCAAAGTAAGCGCCGCCCGCACGAAACCCCCTGCGACCTTCGGCAGATTACCGCAAAGGCGTTGAAGAAATATGAGAACGACTTGGCTTGCACTAACCCAACCTCACTCCAAGTGTGGCTCGATACAGATATCTATCGTGAGCTCCTCGCCATAGTCATCCAGATGGTCCGCCCGGACTTCGAGGCAACCATAGATAGCAAGCGCAACAGCGAAGGCCTGATCGAAACCCAGCTGACCGTGACCAATCAGCAAGCAAACGGTAGAACCTCTATTACACTCTTGCGAACCGCGGAGCTGCTAGCAGAACGGCTGGGCGGGTCGCTTAAAAGAGCGACGCAAGGAAAGGGTTTCATTCTCTCCTTGACGCTGGAAGCAGCCGAGTCGCCTCTTTCGGGTTAGGTGGTGGCCTCAATCTGGAGGCCCGACTGCGAATCATTACACCACGCATACTCTTCGATCCTCTACGGGATAGAACTGGCGAGCACATAGAGTCTTCGCTTCAGGACTTGCGCGAACCTAGTGCTTTGGGTCGATGGATTGGGAAGGGTATCCATGCACAATGATCTGAATTTGCCCATTGAATAGTTGGCTTATGCGGACACTCACTCGCCTTGCATTGCTCGCCCCACCTAAACAAAACGCGACGACGCCGGCGTCTGCTTTGGGTTGTGGATTCAACCGATCGACGCAACAGACTGATTAAAACACTCGGCGGGAGTCGAGTACCCCAGGGTCTTTCTAGGTCGTTCGTTCAACCGCCGAGCGACCTTATCCAGCGCGTCCTGCGAGTACATCGAGAGATCAGTTCCCTTCGGAAAGTACTGCCGTAGCAGGCCGTTGGTGTTCTCATTCGTCCCGCGTTGCCAAGGATTCTGTGGATCACAAAAATAGACTTGGATATGCGTCGCCAGAGTGAAGCGCTTGTGAGCAGCCATCTCCTTGCCTCGATCCCAGGTCAGGGATTGGTAGAGTTCCTGAGGCAATCGCCGGGCATTCTCGATCAGTGCATTCACCACTGTCTCGGTGTCCTTTCCATCTACTTTCACCAGCATCACATAGCGGCTGCGGCGCTCAACCAGCGTGGCAATCTGACTGTTCTTACTGCCGCACAACAGATCGCCTTCCCAGTGCCCTGGTACCGCACGATCCTCAACGCAGGCCGGCCGCTCGCTGATGGAAAGCGTATCGCTGATGCGGCCATGGCTGTCGGTTTTCTGGGTGTGGTGACGCGACCGGCGCATCGCACGGCTACGGCGCAGATACTCCAGTAACTCTTTCTTCAATGCGCCGCGGGCCTGAATGAAGAGGCTACGGTAGATGGTCTCGTGTGACACTTGGTCGGCCACGTCCGGATATGTACGCTTCAACCATCCAGCGATCTGCTCGGGCGACCACTGGATCTGAAGCTTCTCCGCAACAAGCTGCGCCAACTTTGGGGACTGGGCAAGCTTGCAAAGCTTGGGGCGACGGGCCCTATCCCAAGCCGCCTGTTCAGCCTGGTTGGCACGGTAGCTTCGACAACCACCGTTACGGCTGATCTCGCGGCTGATGGTGGATGGAGCTCGTTCCAGGCGCATCGCTATATGCCGAATCGACTGGCCAACAGCAAGTGCTCTCGAAATCTCCTCGCGCTCAACTAGTGTGAGCGCCAACCTGGAACGTCGTCGAGTAGCTGGGCGAATACCGCCTGTCTCCGCAAGAATCCGCTGGATCGAGGAATGATTCCGGTCGAACAGCTGGGCAATCTGCTGGAGGGAATCACCTGCCTTCCAGCGATCCCACATCAGTGCTTTCTGGCTTTCGGTGTAGTAGATCCGAGGCCTTTGCTTCATCTGCAACACTCCTCCTGATTACACAGGGTTCAGTGTGTTGCGTTCACCGGTTGAATCCACAGTCGGTAGCTGCCTCTCACCTGGGCCAGCAATCGGCCACTAGCGGACTGTCGTAGCAGCTCATAGCTTCTTCTGCGGCGTAGCTGGTGATGATTTTCCGATGCTGAGCTATGTTGAAAAGGCTCTGGTCGTTGTAGACGCCGCAACCGCGGAAGACCAGCCCAAACAATCGCTTAACTTTCATTTTTGCTTCCGGACAGCAGCCATGAAAGACACCGAACGTGAAATGATCGAGCTCGCAACCCTAGCCTTCCTAGAGCTGACTCCCTCCTTACGCGAACAGATCAGACTGCTAATTCCTGCTTCGATGTCTCGCGAGGAGGCTGGGTCTTTCTTTCGGCATAAAGCCTGGTCAGAGCTGTGCCATGCGGCAAAGCAAGCAGGCATTCAACCAATGGATTACGCGAGCCAGGTGATAGAGCTGTATCGTCGTGACCTTGCGCAGAACAGACGGCTGCCCCCCGGGGAACTACTCAAACTACTTGGATAGGCGCCCATGCGATCCACTCGCTTAGTGTGGAAGCGCAAGAGCCTCTTTTACTGTGGTCATGAGTGCCGTGAGATCAAATGGCTTGTCGAGAAAGCGGTAGGCCGGGAAGTCTCTACTCCAGGAGCCACCTGACATAATGATAATGGGGATGCTTGGGGATCTCTGCGCAATTTGGCGCGCTAGCTCCAAGCCGTCAATTTCTCCTGGCATTGAGATATCAGTGAGCAGGAGGGCAAGTTGACTTGGATTTGCATTGATCCACGCGAGTCCATCATCAGCACTTCCAAGAACGATGGCGGGGATTCCGTAATCTTCCATCGCCAGCCCCAGGACTCTGGCAAGAGTCGAATCATCATCGAGAATGAGTACGTATGTGACGCATTCTGTGGGTGGGCCTCGGAGCGTTTCCATGCCTAATCTCCTGCGTGTGCAGCGGTAGAAGGCACTGCCTCGCCTACGTTCACATTATTCGCGTTACCCGTTTTTTATCCGACGCACGGTGGAGTTGATGGGTAGCTCAGCCAAATCAGGTTTACGCCAGTACTCTGACCTCTCGCTGCGAGCCATCCAGAGCTGTGGGTAATTTCAGGCTGCTTTTGAATGCCCGGTGAATGCCCGTGACTCGCTTGTAGGCTCTCCAAAATAAATACGCAGCACTCGATGTTGCGCCGAAGCTCGTTGAAGCGCTGAGCAGGAAAAGGGGGATCAGATGGGACGGCTTCTGTAGAGAGCTCATCCGCCAACATCCTCAGAAAGCACGTAGCGATGTTTAGACCAGAGGTGAATCGTCGATCGTCCCTTATCTCTGATTCTGCAATCGATTTGGTTGAACACAGGGCCTAAGGGCGTGTCACCTAGTACCTGTCGATGTCAGTTATGGGTCGGTAACTGTCCCTATCCAGCGGCAGAAAGCGGGTGTGGATTCAACCGATCGACGCAACAGCCTGGTTAAAACACTCGGCGGGAGTCGAGTACCTCAGGGTCTTTCTGGGTCGTTCGTTCAACCGCCGAGCGACCTTATCCAGCGCGTCCTGCGAGTACAGCGAGAGATCAGTTCCCTTCGGAAAGTACTGCCGTAGTAGGCCGTTGGTGTTTTCATTCGTCCCGCGCTGCCAAGGATTCTGTGGGTCACAAAAGTAGACCTGGATATCCGTCGCCAGAGTGAAGCGCTTGTGAGCAGCCATCTCCTTGCCTCGATCCCAGGTCAGGGATTGGTAGAGCTCTTGAGGCAATCGCTGAGCATTCTCGATCAGTGCATTCACCACTGTCTCGGTGTCCTTTCCATCCACTTTCACCAGCATCACATAGCGGCTGTGGCGCTCAACCAACGTGGCGATCTGACTGTTCTTGCTGCCGCACAAAAATCACCTTCCCAGTGCCCTGGCACTGCACGATCTTCAACGATGGCCGGTCGCTCGCTGATGGAAGTCGTATCGCTGATACGACCATGGTTACCGGTTTTCTGGGTGTGATGACGTGACCGGCGCATAGCACGACTACGGCGCAGGTACTCCAGTAACTCTTTCTTCAATGCGCCACGGGCCTGGATGAAGAGGCTGCGGTATATGGTCTCGTGCGACACCTGGTAGGCCACGTCCGGGTAAGTACGCTTCAACCACCCAGCGATCTGCTCGGGCGACCACTGGATCTGAAGCTTCTCCGCAACAAGCTGCGCCAACTTTGGGGACCGGACAAGCTTGCAAAGCTTTGGGCGACGAGCCCTGTCCCATGCCGCCTGATCAGCCTGGTTGGCGCGGTAGCTTCGGCAACCACCATTACGGCTGATCTCGCGGCTGATGGTGGAAGGGGCTCGTTCCAGGCGCATCGCGATATGCCGAATCGACTGGCCAACGGCAAGTGCTCTTGAAATCTCCTCGCGCTCAACCAGTGTCAGCGCCAACCTGGAACGTCGTCGCGCGATTGGGCGAATGCCCCCTGTCTCCGCAAGAATCCCTTGGATCGAGGAGTGGTTCCGATCGAACAGCTGCGCAATCTGCTGGAGCGAGTCACCTGCCTTCCAGCGATCCCACATCAAGGCCTTCTGGCTTTCGGTGTAGTAGATCCGAGGTCTTTGCTTCATCTGCAACACTCCTCCTGCTTACACAGGGTTCAGTGTGTTGCGTTCACCGGTTGAATCCACAGTCGATTGCGGCCGGTCGTGACTACGGTGTGACTGGTTAGGCCGCATGCACCTGGAAATCCTGCAGCGGCTCATCGTCATGCACGACCAAATGCGAGCCCCCTCCATCGTTGCTGTATTACGTAAAAAGCTCGCTGCCTTCGGTCACCGACAGACCTGAAGCGGGCTTTACTCTCCCAGTCAACGCTGGAGCAGGGGTGGTACCAACGATCCCACACCTGATCAAAGTGGCAGCGGCAAGAGAAATATTTTTAGATTATCTGGCCAAAAAAACCGATCTCTTAATAGTTTCGACGCCCGCTTGAGACCTGGAACTTTGCAAAAGTTGACAACTTGCCAATAACTCTTCAGAAGGACTCTCGCGAAAATTGGCTCTTGTCGATGAGGAGTTTTCTAAATACGATTCCCGGGTACCAATCATTGATGAAGATGCCTATGAGTGAAACCCAAGAGCTGCGCTTCAGTGTGATGCCAGGCGTGGATGTTTGCTGCCGAACGCCGGCGGGTGCCCCCTATGCGTTTGATCTGATCAAGGTCCTAGAGGCACCTATTCGACAGTTTCAACGGATGCAGTCGGCTCCTCTCCTAAGAGAGTTTGCGAGAGACTTTATTGAGTGTCATATACGAGAAAGCTCGCCCAGCGTCAAACATGCGGCTCAATTGCGCAGCAGAGTTTCCAGCTTGATAGAATTACTAACAGCAGTAGATCCCAATAGAAGCGTTAGTTCACTGGATGGCGCTGATGTAACGATGCTGCGCACCAAGCTGCACCAGCATCTGGAGCGTTACTCTGATGGGCAAGGCTCTACACTTGAGCGCTATTACTCCTTGTTTAACAACTTGGTGCGAGCAGCCAAGATGGGGGGATACGTTTCAGAGGACTTGGTGGTCGAATCCTCCTACGAGCGGCCGCTAGTGGATGTGACGCCTCCATTTAGTTTGTCAGATCTGCAGAAGCTGTTTGACGGCTACATCTATCAGGTGAATGGCGACGAAGGTAGGAAACCGTCGTGGGATCCGCAGCCGTTTAAGTTTTGGCTCGTCCCCCTCGGAGTGTTCTGTGGACTTAGGCTCAACGAAATTTGCCAGCTACAACTCAAAGATGTTCAGCCTGAAGAGGCTATGTGGATCATCCATGTAAACGATGATGGCAAACATCAGAGTATCAAAACCCCACATTCGCGCCGAAAAATCCCGGTTTCACAGTTACTGATCGATATGGGATTTCTAGAGTTTGTGGAGGAGAGGCGGAGCGAATGCGAAGGGAAAGAGAAAAATCAGTTATTTCCGGAATTATCGTTTAATGAGATGCATCTCTTCTCTCGTCAGGCCAGTCGATTCCTGATGGGGTATGCCCGCGTGGCTGGTTACCTGGATCGCAGTTGTGGGGTCGCGACCAGCGAGGGTGGATGGGGAGCACGCAGCCTTCGCCGCACGTTTGCTGAGCAGTTGCGGCAACGAAGCGTTTCGGCTGAGATCATTGCGGATTTACTGGGGCATGCAGATCCTACAGGTTTGGAGGTCACACGGCCCCACTATGCGGGTAAAACGCTGTTGGCGGCGAGAAAAGAAGTTCTCGAACTGCATCTGAACTACGGACTGGCACTGACTCATGTGCGCTGGTGCAACTATCGTGAATTTCGTCGAAGGGTAGGCAAGCGAAAAACCAGGGGCACTAATCGCTCTGGTTGACCTAACACCGCACGCGCAGGATGCGCGGTCCTTAGCCTCTCCCACCAAGCTCTATGCCTTTCTAAGAACTCCCTCTCTAAAGTGCCATCGCCATCCTAGGCGATATGAACCAATCTCTCTTAGCCTTCGAACTTATCATTGCTTCGCGTTGAGTGAGGCTTATGGCCGATCTCACTTTTTTCGACTCTATACGCCTCAGCTAATAGCCCCATAATCTCATCGCTGGTTGGCGTGAAGTTTGTAACAGCAAGCCCGGTCAGCGCGCACGCCAGCCATAACTTGGTCAATGCCTTCCTGTCTGAGGCACGAATTTCGACGCTGCTCCAGCCCTTATCCCTGGCAAGTTCGGCCATGGCTAAATATATGGTCTGATTCTGCCGACTGTTTGTAACAATCCTGTCTCCGCGATCTGAAAAAGCTGGCTTTGTGCAGCGCTTTTGATTTCGCCAATAGTAGTCCCTAGTACCGTCGCTAGAGCTTTCATACTTAAACCGCCTAAGAGCATTTGACCAATTCTTGTCAGGAAGTCCTAGCTTATGAATTTTGCTTTCAGCGTCCCCGGGTGTTTTCATATTTGACTGTTTTAACTCCAATTTTGACTCTACCGGCTTTAGTCGCTCCAATTCATCGACGATGTCTCTATGCCGGGTTTCGTCAAAATTCAACATTCTGCTCAACTTGCTCCATGACCACTCTCGATTGAGTTGACTACCTTTAAAAATAGGCCCCTTCGACATTTGGAATGAGATACCGGAAACTCGCCCACTTTGTGAGCGCGTTAGAATTATCGACAAACCGATCTTTCGGCATATCTGAATGAATTCTCGAAACTCAATATTGCCCCGTCCCAGTATCCTACCGAGATGAAATTTCACCTTTCTTTTTTCGCTTTGATCACCAGTCCGCTTTTCCATTTGAATAGAACCATGATCAAGTGCGATGTCGGCCACCACTTCGCCGCGAGATATCCGATTGGGTGTACGGTAAAGTTTGTACTTAATTTCTAGTTTCTCAGCTGCGCGCTCCCATAGACGATAGTCATGACGCGGGTTCCATATTTTCCCGTCTCCGCAAACGGTGGAGAACAACACATGGACGTGTAGATGCTGGGTGTCACCATGAACCACATAGAGCGCGAGTCGTTCACCTGGGGCAACATCGCCAACCAACTCCCTCGCAATTTCGATAGCTCGTGATGGGTCGACTGGATCCCTAGGAAAAGCTTTGCAGCCAGGGTAAAAACTAACGGTTACGCTCTGCGCAATCGATTTTGGCTCCTTTTTATTTACCCTATGCTGCGCTGTCCATTTTCGAGCCAGATCACTAAATATTTTGGCATAAGCTGTTGCGGAGCTACTTGAATTTGGAGGGAGCGCATAGGTGGCCGCAGCCAGTAACACGCGCTCACCATCAGAGGGTGGATTCCTTTTATCGGAGAGCAAATAATTTACAAGTTTCTGTGCAGAGCTGGCGTCAGCCACTTTTGAGGTTTCGACGATCATTGGAATGCCGCCCACAGAACCTCTAAGTAGTGCCAAATCCGAGCGAGGTCATCAGACGTAATTGAGTCCCCGCGGTTGGCGTGCCTAGTCAGCTGATTCAGGTTGTTGCCGATCCTAGATAACTCTTGGACAAGACTCGCAGGAGCGTGACTTTCTCTTCTAACGATAATTTCTTTGCCCAGCAAAACGCTACGCAGATAGTCGGAAAGACTCACTCCCTGCTCGGCAGCCAGGCGAATTAGTTCTCTTTTTTCCTCTTCCGAAACACGCACGTCAATTCTGAGATTTCTCATATATTTGCCTTTTTTATTATTCTTGTTATACGGCTGAGAACGCAGTGATTGGCCGTCGAGCGTTTTGACAGGACAAATGTACACACGTTAGTGGGTGCGGTTTGTCATGACAGAACCTTTGCTCGCCGGCCTTTTATTGTTAACAAAGAGGCAGGAGTGAATCAACATCCCAGGAATTGGCAAGATCTTTATTTTTACTATAATTTATCAGCAGGGCCAACGCAGATTAGATCCGCAACGCTTCCATACCAAAGAAAATTCACACTAAAAGCCTAGTCAATCGACCTCCGTTACCCTCCCGAAAATCATACGTACCGCGCCCTGCTAACGAGCTTACTCGCTGCAATAAACCTTCATACGAGATGTTGGAACTTCACCCTCCGCAATCGGGTCATCGGTAAACTCTCCATCTACAGTCTCGACCAAAAACGACGAGCCGCCCTGTGAGGAAAAGACTGCTTCATAGATATTGAGAACCTTTTTGCACTCTTGCTTAGTAGCTACACCATCGTGCGAGCAGAATAGGACATAAAGAGTGTGCCGACACCATACGGGGTCGGTAGCCAGATTAACTGCATCCACTAAAGATCTGACCAGATAGGTTCGCCAGATAATAGAGCGATCATCAATTGCTCGGAGTAGAAAGCTCCATCGAGACCCTTCTATTTCAACAATTCGATAGCAGGACCGATTGACTCCTCTATTGAAAATCGCCCCTCGGATCTCCGCATCGCGATCGCGAAACTCCTCCAACACGCTAAAGCTCATGGTTCATCCCCCTCGGATTTACGACGAGACGCCCTCCTTGGTAGGCGTTCGTCCTGCAGCTGCCGCCCGACGTCATCTCCTTGGGCCCACAGATCAATGTCCCCAGCCAGCCCTAGCACCTCTAGCACTCGTGCATAGCTCCCCAATGCAACACCTGGATCTCCACGCTCAATTTTGTTGAGCGTCTCCCGGGAAATTCCCGCGTTGTCGGCGACAACCACCATGGAAAGGTCCCGTCTCAGGCGCGCTAGACGGATCCGCTCGCCAAATCCCAGTAGCAGACGCTCCAGCATTGGGTACAGATTGGGGCGTTCACGACCCATTGATTATTCCCCTCAAAATGTGCACTTAATGACTATAGTATTTGGCATTAATCACTGCAAGCCCCTATCATCAAGGTCGTTACAGGAGAGCTAGCCACCATGTCCCCCACCCCTTATCCACCAGAGGTCGTCTCTGCATTGAAGGAATGGCAAGAGGAGGAGGCACCTACCGCGTTTCTCGTCGACGTCGCCATCGTGTTCGGCTACCTCGTCGGCATTGTGTATGGCGATGTTCACAGCCGATTCCTAGACGGGCGCCGGATAGCTACCTCTACCGTAATCAGCTTTGGAGTCCAATTTGGTTATCTAGTGGCATACACGCTATCAGGGAGTCGCTATGCGGTTGTCACCTACCGACAAGAGCAATCGCCTCTATTTGAGGCCTGTCTGCGAAATCTAACTGATGATTACGACAAGACAATCTAGTCAATTAATTAACTTTCTCAGGCTTATATAAAGAGCCCTACATATATCAGAAAAATTCTGACCGTAATGATCTGGGTACGTCTGGGCGCAACGAACCCTGCACATATACCTAAGGAAATTTGAGGCGCTGGATAGTCGACACTGATGGGTGCGAGTTGGACGTTGGATATCAGCGCCACGAGGAGGAAAGAACTAAATCTATAATGTTGAGAATTACGAATTAACTCTTTGTGAGCCTTTTTCGAGCGCTCGAACATCTGCGCCTTCAGCGAGCGATTCAATGCACACTGACCACGGCGAGGAAAATCTAAAAGCTTGTGATCGCATTGCGAGTGAGCCGGACGACTAATAAAATTATAATTAACATAAAACGAGATCAGAATATAGAGCATGCTATGACCTCAGCGAGACTCTCCGGCATCAGGCCTAGCAAGAAATTCCTAGAACTGGCCGATCAATATCGACGCGGCGACATTTCCGCTGCTGAATTAGTCCTACAGACGAAAAAACAACATGAGTATTCGATTGGGCAGCAGGACCAATCGTTCCCAGCATGACTGCACTACTCATGTGGTTTTCCACATCCAAAATCTGATATTGATCATGGATCGTTTAGCAAAGGCGAACCATAGCAAAATAATCTTCAGTACTCGCCGCTTTTTTTCCGGGGTTGCACGGTAGCAACCGCGTAGCCTACGTAATCTGGATTTTCGAGGCTCTCGCCGCCAACCAACTCTACGACCATGGACCTCTGCCCACCTATGCGATGACTTCATCGTGGTGTGGTGAGGCATTTCTGGCCGGTAGAAGATTGCTGTTGGCTAGCCACTAGGCACTGGTACGGCAGCATAGAGGCCGTGAGTCTGCGTATTGAGAGAGCATCACTCATCTTACTAGCAAATCTCTTCTGCATCTGATAATTGCAAACGTGACTACGACATAATACGCAAGACTCCTGACGAGCTCATATCGGCGCTAAAAAACTGCGAAAATAAAATGCACCTGCAGGCTCGGCAAGTTCAAGCGCATCACCACTTCGCCGTAAATAACTCACCAAAAGTAGCACTCTGATCGCATATAACATTATATGACGAAGACGATATTATTGAAGTGCAATGCCATAAAGCATCTTGGCGCTGCCAGTGATATACGTACCAAAACCGCCAGCCCCTTTCACTGCGACATTCAGCGCCAGCGTGTTCGCTTGAAACGATCCTGAGAGGGCGAAGGCTGCATAAACGCTACGGGAACATCAAAAACTCGACCAATCTTGGGCTTGACCGTGACGGACCAAGATGTCGCTCACCTCATCCGCAGTCAACTTGGTCCTGCAGGGCCTTAGCAAGCCACTCCCGCGTGCTGTAGACGTCCGCCACAGAGCGGTCTGGAATAGGAAGCAGCAACTGGTAGGTCAAGTATCCGCTGGACAACATCGTAATGCGCACCGCGCGCTCGCAAGCGTCTCGTCCGCGCAGCCACCGTGCCAGAGGCGCAGTCACACGCGCTGTCAGCCGTTTCAAAACAACGGTACGCGCTACGGTGTCAGACGTAGCCAGCAACATCATAGCTAGTGGATTGCGCGAATCTTCCGACGCATCCGTAAGTAGCTGTGCGAGCCGTTCGCCAAATGCATTGCGGTCACCTGCAATCAGGCGTTCGATATCCAAGCTTTCCATGAGCGCGGCGTCGAACAGGCCCTCCTTGCTCCCGAAATAGCGAACTATGAGGGCGACGTTGATTCCAGCATCTGAAGCAATTTGCCGTACCGTCGCCTGCGCATATCCGTGAACTGAAAAAGCGCGGCATGCAGCTCGCAGGATGTCTGCACGTGTCCGGTCAGCATTGCGCGAACGCGGTAAGGGGGGCGAAGGAGCATGATCGGGCGGCATCGGCATACTATACGTAAACAGCTGTTGACTTGCGACCCCTCTGAGCACATCATATGTAAACACATGTTTACTAAAGAGCGAGTTCCTATGCCTCCCTTACTGATTCGCTTTGACGTCACCAACGCGCTATCGGCGGAAGTCTCCGCAGGACAGCGCCTCTATGTCAGCGCCTGGCTCTTCATGCCAGCACATTTACCTAGCCGTCCGACCATTTCGGCGTGGCTGAACGGCGGCACCTATGACAAGCGTTACTTCCATGCCGAGATTCCCGGATACCCGGGCTATAGCATGGCTGAGCACCTGGCCGCGCGCGGTCACATTGTCGTGCTACCTGACCACCTGGGTATCGGCGACAGTTCGCGGGCTCCGCGCCAGATGGCCGTGACGCGACAGGTAGCAGCGAAGGCCAACCACGATGCAATGACACAATTGTTTGAGCATCTGCGCGAGGGCACATTGCATCCGTCGATCCCTGCGATACCACAGTTCGTCAAGCTGGGCGGGGGCCATTCAATGGGCGGCATGCAGACGATCACTCAACAGGCGGCCCACCGTACCTACGACCGCATTGCAGTGCTGGGTTACACGGCAGTCGGCGTACATCTCACATTGGGTGGGCAGCTACACAGTGCAGACCCCGGACCGCTGGACTTAAGCAAGCCCGACTACCCGGTGATGGACCGGGGTCACCTGCGTAGCACGTTCCATTGGGACGATGTGCCTGAGGCCGTGCTCACCGCCGACGACGCACTCCTAGTTCCTGTTCCCTACGTTTTGTCGACGCAAGCGATTACCACCGGAATCGTAAGTGAGGATGCTAGAAACATCGACGTGCCGATTTACCAGTGCCTGGGCGAGCGCGATGTGTCCCCCGATCCCTGGGCCGAAGCGGCGCACTTCCGCGCCTGCTACGACTATACTTTGCACGTTCTACCGAAGAGCGGTCATTGCCAGAACTTCGCATCCACGCGTACGGAAATGTGGGATCGAATCTATACTTGGAATGAAAGTCTTAATGCATCGAATGGGACAGCGTGACACGCTGCTGTGTTACCAAGCCCCACTTCAAATGCAAAGTTGAAAATGAACGATTGCTCGGAATCTGCTAGGAGAAGGTCGGCAAGTGAATGTAAAGCCGAATCGCCTATAGCGACTAGGGATCGTCCGAAACACGCCTTCGGCCACCACATCTGATAGCTGCCCTGTAGAGAGCCATGATCATGGTTCGCCCTTAGCAAGACGAACTATGATCCACTTCCGCGCGTGGTGACAGCGCAATGCCGCGTGGCGGTGGGAGATGGCAAGGAGATCGGCCAAGACTTCGGCAAGACCTCCAGCGTACGCAGAAAAGTCGCCAGTCCCGAGCCGTCGGCTATTTCATCGGCTGGCAGTTCGGAGAGCAGGATGCTCAGAACCGGAATCATGAAAAACGCCACACCAAGCCCCATGATCAGTTGCACCATCGCTATGTGCGGATAGTCGATGTCACTGGTGAACTGTGACCTCAAGAAGCTGGTAGTCGCCATGACCATGAACGCTAGGCTTGCCAGCACTCGCAAATCGAAACTCTGCGCATAACGCCTCACGAAAGGCGAAAGCAGCATGGGGAACAAACCAATCGGCGCGGCTGCAAGCCCAGCCCAGGTCGCGGTATAGCCCATCTGTGCCTGCAGCCACTGGGGCAGTAACAGGTTAATGCTGAAGAAGCCGGCATAACCAACCACCATCACCAGCGTACCGACAGTGAAGTTGCGGTAAGCGAACAGGCGCAGGTTCACCACAGGGTGCTGGTTGGTCAGCTCCCAAATGACGAAGGCGGCCAGGGCAATGAGGGCCAAGGCGCTTCCGGCGATGATGAGTCCTGACTCAAACCAATCCAGATTGTTGCCCTTGTCGAGGACAATCTGCAAAGCCCCCACTCCAATCACCAGCAGGAGCAAGCCGGTGTAGTCCATGGGCGAATGCTTCAATTGGACTGGCCGCTTGCGCAGTTGCTGATACACCACCAGGCAAGCGAACAATCCGATGGGCAGGTTGATGAAGAAGCTCCACGGCCAGCTATAGCTGTCAGTTATCCAGCCTCCGAGGATCGGCCCGGCAATCGGTGCCACCACCGTCACTATGCCGAGCAGAGATAGCGCCATGCCGCGCCTGGCTGGGGGATAGATGGAAATCAACAAGGTCTGCGTAATGGGGTACAACGGGCCTGCAACGGATCCCTGCAAAGCACGAAAAACCACCAGCAAATTCATAGAACGGGCCAAGCCACAGAGCAGTGATGCCAGCATGAAAAGCCCAATGGCCGTGAGGAACAATCTCACTTCGCCGAACTTGCGGCTCATCCAGCCGGTCAGCGGTAGAGCGATAGCGTTGCTGACGGCAAAGGATGTAATGACCCAGGTGCCTTGCTCCTCGCTGGCACCCAGGTTGCCCGAAATAGTGGGTAACACGACATTGGCGATGGTCGTGTCTAGAACCTGCATGAACGTCGCGAGCGACAGAGCAATGGTGGCGAGAACCAGGCTCGGCGGGGTAAAGCTGGACTCACTCATTCAAGGGGCCAGCCACAAAGAAGGACATTGATGAATCGGAGGTATCCCTGAAGCTCAGTGCAAGCTTTCAGCCCGGCTGTTCAGCGTAGAGGCTGCTCTGGCTAGGTAGCGATTTACTCCTGCCGAGATCCAACGACCGTTCGGGCTAAGCTGGTCACGCCGAACGAATTGATAGTCCCGCTGCACGGTTGCCAGGTCAGGAAGTTGGCTGGAAATTCCAGCAAGGCGCTCGACGATGGATGCATCCAACTGCGCCATAGTGCGGTCATCGAGAATCCAGATGTCAGCCCCCAGGTTGGCGAAAGAGGCAATCTCATAGGAAAGCAGTAGGCGCTCCATTTCATAGCTCACTGCACGTAGCGTGGCCGCCTGGGTAGCCGTTTCCAACAGTTGATTCAGAAGGCCGTCAAGCTGCGCCTGCAATTCGACGACACGAGGCAACCAAGGCGCATAGGGCAAGGACACAGAACGCACCTCGGCAGCTGACTGAGGCAGATGACTAAGCTCCTGTACAGCCTGAGCCAGTTGCTCTGCGCATAAGTGGACAGCCCCGGGAAGTCGCGTCCTGTCAGGGCTAGCAAGCGCTCCAGGCTCTGCTCACCGTCCCTGGAGTTGTCCTGCTGATAGGGTGAGCCATTCAGGTTGTAGTAGAGCAACGCATTGATCACCACCGAGTAGCCCAGTGAGCGGATCTCTTGCACCTCGGCATTACGATCCGCGAACGCGCTGCCCGCCTGTACGGCCTGCGCGCCGATCAACAGGCATCCAAAGACCAGCAGCCGGCGGATACCGAACGAGTATTTGCTTTCCACTGATGCCTCTCCCCGAAATCCCAGCTCCGAGTCACCTGCTCAGCCGGCCATCCGGGTTTTGTGAGGCTCAGTGCAGGCTGCAGACACGCTTTCGGCGCATAGTTCCTCGCTCCCCAGCCCCACTTCCACTGCCTTCGACTGACCGATATTTCCCAACAGGAAGTGCGACAAGGCCGGGATTAGCACCAGCGCCCCTAGCATGTTCCAGAGGAACATGAAGGTCAGGAGGATGCCCATGTCGGCTTGGAACTTGATAGGCGACCAAGCCCAGGTCAGTACTCCGGCAGCCATTGTCAGCCCAATCAAGGCCACCACGCGGCCAGTGAAATGCAAGGACTTCAGATAAGCCTCGCGCAGCGGGTAGCCGTTTCGCTGCAGCATCAACTGGATACTCAACAGGTACAACGCGTAGTCCACCCCCACTCCCACGCCCAGCGCGATCACCGGCAGGGTCGCTACCTTGACGCCCATGCCCAACCAGACCATCAGCGCTTCACAGAGCACCGAGGTCAGCATCAGAGGGATCAGCGCTACGAGAGTTGCCCGCCAGGAGCGGAAGGTGATCAGGCACAGGATGGTCACCGCACCGTACAGCAGAAAGTGCATGTGCCAGAACGAGCGCTCTACCACGATATTTGTAACTGCCTCGATTCCTGCGGAGCCAGCCGCCGGAAGGAAACGGATGGATTCGCTATTATGCCCGGCAGCATAACGTTCGGCCGCTCCGAGCACCGCCGCCAGAGTATCGGCCTTGTGATCTCCCAGGTAGGCGATGACCGGAGTAACCGAACACTCGAGATTGGTAGATGCAGGATCAGCGACGGTGGCCGCCGAAACGGCAGAGTCGGTGATGCGCTGGTCTCGACTAATGGTGAACCATTTGCCATTGCCCTCGAACATGCCCGAGGTCACAAGGCGGATTGTATCCGCCAACGACTGAGTAGATTGAACACCCGGAATCTGGCGCAAAGCCCAACCCAAGCGCTCCATCTCCAACAGGTTGTCGTGAGTGCGGCAGCCTTCGGCATCAGTCTTGACGATGACCACAAACTGGTCGCTCGAGAGACCAAAATGCTGGTTGATGAATGCCATGTCGCGGTTGTAACGCGAGTCGGTGCGTAGCTCAGGCGCGCCGGCGTCGAGGTCGCCAATTTTCAGATGCACGCGAACAAGCATCGCGACCATGGCCAAGCAAATGGCCGCGGAGATCGCAAGGAGCGCACGGCGGCGACCAGTGAAACCTGCCAGGAAAACCCACAGCATGCCGGTGGAGTGGCCATTGCTTTCTGCTCGGTCCTTGCGCAGGGCAATCTCGGCTGCCTTGCGGCTCACGCCGATGTAAGAGAGCACCACCGGGATGAGGATCAGCTTGGTGAAGATGAGTACGGTCACCCCTAGACTGGTGGTAATGGCCAAGTCACGAATCACCGGAATGTCGATGGCCATTAGCACGGCAAAGCCAATGATATTCACCAGCAACGCCGTCAGCCCGGTATGGAAGAGCCTACGGAAGGTATAACGCGCGGCCACATAGCGGTGGGTACCGTGGCCAATGTCCTGAAGGATGCCGTTCATCTTCTGGGCGCCATGAGATAGACCAATGGCAAAGATCAGGAATGGTCCGAGGATTGAATAAGGATCGAGGTAGAAACCGCAAATCTGCAGTGCACCCAACATCCAGAGCACGCCCAACAGAGAAATCGACACCAGCATCAGGGTACTGCGCAGGCAGCGGGTGTAGGCGTAAACGAACAGCGCGGCGATTAGGGTCGAAAGCGCGAAGAACTTGAGGATATCCCTGAGCCCGGCAATGAGGTCGCCCGTTAGCTTGGCGAACCCGACGATGTGGATCTTGATCTTGTCGGTTTCCAGGGAGCGCAGCTGACCTTCCAGAGCCTGGGAATAGGCCACATAGTCCAGTGGTTGACCGGTGTCAGCGATGCGATCGAGCAACGGCACTACGACCATGCTCGACTTCAGATCATTGGAAATCAGCGACCCGACCAGGCCGGCACGCGCGACGTTGTAGCGTAGCGTGGCAATACTCTTGGCATCGCCCTTGTAGTCCGCTGGCATCACCGGGCCACCGGCGATTCCATCCTCGGTGATTTCTCGCCAACGAACGATCGGCAGCCAAAGGGAGCGCATCCAGGCGCGATCAGAGCCCGGGATCAGGTAGACGCGATCATTCACCTGGCGCAGAACTTCTAGATAGGCCGGGTCGAAGATGTCGCCGCTGCGGTTCTCTACTGCCACGCGAATACTGTTGCCGAGACCGGGAAGGTCCGCTTTTTTTGCCAGGTAGTTTTGAATATACGGATGGGAAACCGGGATCACTCGCTCGAAGCTGGCATTGAGCTGCAGGCGATAGGCGTGGTAGCCAAAAAAGAGACTGGTGACCAGGCAAAAAAGCAGAACGAGGGCTCTGTTATTGAATACCAACCGCTCCAGGCGGCCGCCACTGAGGATGTCGAAGTCCTTGGGATCAGCGACGACGGGAAAGACATGCTGCTCGTGTTTGCCTGACTTCACGCGGAGATACCTCTGAATCGGAAAAAGGACGGGCGCGGATTACTTCAACGACTGTTGGCGGACCCCAAATGGCCCGGCCAGCGCCAGACGCCCGCTGGAAAACGAGATCAACGCATTACTAGGGACACGCCCGGGTTCACCAATGACCCGCAGGGTCGCCGAAGCAGTATCGGTCTGCAGCAGGTTGCCGGATTGATCGAGCAGCAGCGCGGAACCGTCGGTGAGCCAGATGGCATCGACGAGGCTGACGCCACTAGCAGGATTCTGTAGTGACTCCCAGTGCTGCCCGGCATCCATACTACGAAACGCGTTGCCCCGTAGGCCAAACGCCAGCAGCTCATCCCCCTTCACCAGCACTCCGAAGTAGCTGCCCTTATAAGGCGAGGAGATCGCCTCGAAAATACCGCTAGAGCGATCCAGGCGCAGCAGCAGTCCAAGCTCTCCGGACAAGTAGACACCGTTCGCATCACCACTGACGGAATAAATGTGGTAGTCGCGGGGATTGTCTGCATGCTCGAACCAGGGCTCCCAAGTCTTGCCCCCGTCGTTGGTATGCAGCAACAGGTTGAAGGCTCCAACCGCAAATCCTTCGTTGCGATCACGGAACCACACGTCGAGGAAGGTGAAGGCTGGCGCAGCAGCCTCCGACTGCTCGAGAATATGCTGTGCCTCCGCCTTGGCGCGGGCATCGAGCACAGGGTTGGCATAGTGCTTCTTGATCAGTTCGACGAGCTGGCGGCCGTCCAGCTGGCGCTGCCAAGTACTGCCCGCGTCGTCGCTATGCAGAATGACCCCGTCATGGCCCACGACCCAGCCATGGGTATCATCGGGGAAGGAAATCGCTACCAGGTCCGTGCTGACTGGTACTGACGCCTGGCTCCAACTGGCACCGCCGTCATCGGAAAAAAGGATATGCCCCATCTCGCCAACGGCCACCAGGCGCTGACCAGCATGGGCTAGCCCAACAAGATTGGAACGAGCCGCCAGGGCAGACTGAACCGAGGGAGCGTCCAGCGGATCGACATACGCCTTCGTGGATGCCGCAAACACGGGCAAGCTCATGGACAGACACAGGCAGAACAGCAAGCGAAGCCCCATTGGCGTTCTCCATCTTTCTTCTTGTTAACTCAGGCGCATCCAATGCATGGCTGCGCCTGAGGGAGCATCTGACAAATCAGAAACCGGTCTTGAATGTCAGTGCCAACCAACCACGATCAGTCAGGCCAACCAGACTGGGGTTGTTGCCCCCCACCACCGCACCATCGCTGTATTTGGTATGGGCAGTTTGGTCGGAATAACGGAGGCTCACCTCGGTGTTGGTCTCGTAAGTCGCAGTGAGGCCGACTGACCAAGTGCTTGCCCCCTGATTACCACCCCCAGACGCAGCATTACCGTATACGCCATAGTTAACGGTGATAGGCAGAGACAGATCGATGCTGGGATAGATCGAGAGCCATTGCGGAGTGAAGTTCGCCGCGATACCAACAAAGTCCTTGGTGGCACAACCGTCCCACTTGTCACGCCCATCGCAATCGGCGTAATCCTCACCGGTGAAGACATCCTTGTTGTGGGTGACCTTATCCAAACGACTGTAAGCCACTTCAGCCATGAACACGCCGGTGTCATACATTGGGGTGCTGGGCAGTAGCCAGAGCGAGTTGGCTACCAAGTGCCAGGTATTACCGATTGCAGGTTTGCCGTCAGCACCAGCAGTCTCGGTATAGAGCTGCGTACCGTCACGGTAGGAAAGATCCACACCGACAGCTGCTGTGCCCACTTGCTTGGTGAAGCTGGCGCCATAGAGCTTGGTGTTTTCCACGTAGACGAAGCGATAGCCCGCCGGCAGGGGCGAGCCACCAGCGCCAGGAACAATCTGGAGGCCTGCCGGATTGTAATCATCGAACTGACGGTAGTAGAGGCCCACAGTGGCATCGATGGCGTCAACAGCGTAGCGCGCCGCCAGCCCCCAATTGCCGCTGTTGTCCGGCTCTTTCTCTTTCAGGTGGGCCAGGTCGAAGCCAGGTGCCACAGGGAAACGATCCGGGCCGGCAACACCAAAGTCGGTATTACCAAAGTAGGTTCCACCCTCTGGTGCACGGGTCGGCGACCATTCGTAGAAGTATTGGGCTGCCAGTGACAGGTTACTGGTGACTTGCGCCTGAGCCGACACCTGCCCCAAAGGCAAGAACAGTTCTTTGGTTTCCGTTCCCGGGTTGGCAACCGCCTTGCGGCCATCGATTGGTGCCTGCGAATAGGAAATCGCATGTCCTGGGAAAAGCAGACCCTCGCCCCAAAAGACTGTGTGCCGCCCAGCACGGACGTTGACTGGAACGTCGCCCAAGTCGAATCGATTGAATACGAAGGCGTCAAGAATCTCCCCGGACGGCCCACGGTAATACCGCTCGGTCGTGTGCGAGTAGTTATTGTGGTCATAGCTGGAATCGTAAGGGCTCCCCGACCAGGTTTTGACGTCGTCGTCCTTATAGGCGTTGTCGTACCAACTCGCCGCACTGACTCGGAAGCCCATGCGTCGTTGGTAGCTCATGTCCAACTCGGTCAACAGGTCGACACGATTTTGGACTAGGTCGCCCTTGTCGAACTTCAGGTCCGACTCATCATAGTGACTATTGCGATAGATGCGACTGTCCGGACTCTCCATCCGCCACCCCAGGGTGTAACGCACCGTGTTGTCAAAACGCAGGTCGACATCAGGGTTCCCGGTATCGATGGAGAACGCCCAGGCAGGTGAAACAAGCCCTAGCACCGAAGCGAACGTGATGGCCCTAGCGACCTTCTGCGACGCAGTCGGGAGTGAATGCTGCATATGAACCTCGCTTTGTTGTTGTTATCGGAGGAGTCAGGCGCCCGCAAGCGCACTGATCACTTCGCACCACCATTAATCGTATATACTATTATCATGATTGAGATGATTGCAAGATGTTTCAAGCGCCGATTTCGCCCCCACGAATCCCATCGCCGCAATCATCACAATCGTGAACATGATTAAGACAACAAAACAAAGGTGAGAGTCTCCTATGCATGGCCCATCGTTCGACCTGACAGACCGCGTTGCACTGATAACGGGAGCCTCTAGCGGCCTCGGTCGTCACTTCGCTAGTACGCTTGCCAAGGCAGGTGCTAGCGTTGCTCTATGCGCACGACGTGAGGACCGACTGCAGCAGCAGGTTGCTTTGCTGAGAGAGCAAGGCATTCGAGCATTGGCCGTCACCATGGATGTGTGCGACGCAAACTCAGTAAGGGCAGCAGTGCAGAGAATCCAAGATGAGCTTGGAATCGTCGATGTATTGGTGAACAACGCCGGGATCGCTACCACCGAATTCTTCCTGGACCAGGAAGAGTCGAGCTGGGACGCCGTACTGGATACCAATCTCAAAGGCGCTTGGCTGGTGGCCCGTGAAGTCGCCCGACGCCTGGCGGATAGCGGTCGCCCCGGGAGCATTGTGAATATCGCCTCAATCCTGGGTGAGCGGGTCGCTGGAGCCTCTTCCGCGTATGCCACTTCTAAGGCTGCCCTCATCCAACTGAGCAAGGCGATGGCTTTGGAGCTGGCACGCAAGAACATACGGGTCAATGCACTCGCTCCCGGATACGTGGCGACCGAGCTAAATAGCGAGTTCCTCATCAGCGAAGCCGGTCAGCGCCTGATGGCACGTGTGCCGCAACGCCGCTTCGCGGCCATGGAAGAGCTGGACGGTCCCCTGCTGCTGCTCACATCACAGGCCGGAAGCTATATTACCGGTGCTGTACTGGCGGTGGATGGCGGGCACCTGGTTAGCTCGCTCTGACGCCACGGGCACGCCCACCTCAATGCACCGCGACCCCTCGCAAAGAAAAACCCCGGCGTCGCGCCGGGGTTTCGACTCAGGCTCTGCCAATCTGGTTGAAAGGGATGTCGCGGTCGTTGCGCTCTTCTTGTGGCAGGCCCAGCACTCGCTCGGCAATCACATTGCGCAACACTTCGTCGGTGCCCCCCGCAATTCGTAAGCCCGCCGACCACAGGTACCAGGTCTTGAACATTCGTGCAGGCGAATCCTCGCGATCGGACAGCCCCTGATCCTCCAGCAACTCCAGGGCATAGGCGCACATATCCTGAAGCGTCTTTGCCATGACCAGCTTTCCGATCGACGCCTCGGGTCCAGGCACTTGCCCACGAGATACCGCAGTGGTCGATCTCAAACGCGTCAAGGCCATACCTTCGTCGGCGACGTAGAAACGCGCCAGCGCCTCAGCTATGGCCGAGTTCTCCAGACTGCTGCCCTGCGACTCGACGGCCAGGCGGACCAGCGCCCGAGCATCAGGCGACTGCGCGGGACGCCCACCCACGGCAAGACGCTCGAACATCAGGGTCGTCAACGAGACCTTCCACCCCTCCCCCACAGCTCCGAGGCGCTGGCTGTCCGGAATGCGCACATCGGTAAAGAACACTTCGTTGAATTCAGCGTCACCGAGCAGGGTTCGGATCGGCCGGACCTCGACACCGGGTGAGCGCATGTCCACGTAGAACATGGTCAGTCCTTTGTGCTTGGGCACACTGGGGTCGGTACGCAACAAGATGATTCCGTAGTCCGCTTCGTGTGCGTAGGAAGTCCAGATCTTCTGTCCATTCACCACCCAATCGTCACCGTCACGAACTGCGCGAGCACGTACACCGGCCAAGTCAGAACCAGCTGCAGGCTCGGAGAACAATTGACACCAAAGCTCCTCGCCACGAATCGCCGGCGCCACGAAGCGCTCGGCAACCCCCGATCCTCCGTGGGTGAATAGGGTCGGCAGGCACATGCCAACCCCCACCTGGAACGGAACATTGGGGAGTCGATAGTGCTCCTCTTCCTGGTGGAAGATGATGTGTTGAATGGGCGTACCACCCTGCCCGCCCACAGCCTTGGGCCACATGATGCCGATGTAGCCTGCTTCTGCCTTGCAAGCCTGCCAGGCACGCGCCAGCGCCATGAACTCATCGTCCGGCAAGCTTAAGCCAGAGGAGGGCGTCTCGTGTCGCGGAGCATGCTCAGCCAACCAGGTACGCACCTGGCTTCGATAGCGGGCTTCATCCGGGGTATCTTCGAAATCCATCAGTACGAATCTCCGGCCATTTTCAGGATGGGATAGCAGGTGCGACCTGCCGGGCCAGTTCGCCGACCAAGCGTCGCGACCAACGTTGACGGCCGCCAAGGTTGGCGGCCAGCAATCGCGCACGGCGATAGAACAGCTGGCAATCGCTTTCCCAGGTGAATCCGATCCCACCATGCAGTTCGACACCTTCTTCGGCGGCGAAATTGAACGCGTCGCTGGCAGCCAACCGGGCACCGGCTGCGGCCAGCGGCAGTTCCGCGGCCTGGTGCGAAAGCGCCCAGGCGCCGAAATAGGCATGACTGCGAGCGAGTTGGTTCTTCACGTAAATGTCAGCCAATTTATGCTTGACCGCCTGGTAGCTGGCCACCACCCGGCCGAATGCCTGGCGTGTGCGGGTGTATTCCACAGCCATAGCAAGGGCAGCCTCCGCACCACCGAGTTGCTCGAAGGCACCGAGCACGGCGGCCACATCCATCAATCGCACGGCCATCTCAGACCCGGCCCCCGGTTGACCCAGGCGGATTATCTCGGCGTTATCGAACGTCAATCGTGCGTGCTTACGTAGACGGTCCACCGCGACTTCAGGGAGACGCTCGACACCCGGCTGGGCCAGGGGTACCAAATACCAACCGAATCCGTCACCATCCTCTGGTGCGCGTGCCGAAACTACAGCTACGTCCGCCACCAGCCCATCAGCCACCGGTACCTTACAACCCGTTAGCCGACCACCTACTACTTGCGCCTGCGGGATGTCACTCCAGCTTTTTCCAGCGCCTTCTTCGGCGAATGCCACGGTTGCGATGATCTCGCCAGCAGCTAGCCGTGGTAGCCACTCAGCAGCGCGATTGGGGTCGTCAGCCAACTTGATCGCCTCACTGGCTTGAAGCACCGAGGAGACGAAAGGAACCGGCAATAAGGATGAGCCGAACTCTTCGGCCAAGACGCACAACTCCAGATAGCCGAGGCCAATTCCACCGTGCTCTTCGGCAATCGCTGTGGCGGTCCACCCCATGTCCACAACCGACTGCCATAGGCCGCGGTCATAGAGAGTCTCGCCGTCAACCACTCGGCGTCGGCTCTCACGATTCTCACTTAGAAAACGCCGAGCCTGCCGGCGAATCTCTTCCTGCTCTTCAGAAAAATCGAAATTCATCGCTCGCTCCCGCTCAACCCTGCAATGGGTAGAAGCGCATGCCCTCGGCTGCACGCGCCTTCAGCCAGGGGCTCGGCTGCCAACGCGGGCCAAAGCGCTTGGCAAAGCCTTCGCAAGCCTCGACGAAACGTTGGATACCCAGCGTATCGATCAGCGAGAACACCCCTCCGGTGTAACTCGGATAGCCGATGCCCAGAAGAGCGCCTACATCACCCTCTGCCGGATCGGTGATCACACCCGCCTCGAAGGCTCGAGCAGCTTCCAGTGCCTGGATGTACAGCATGCGCTGCTTAACTTCCTCGACATCAGGCTGCGGCGCCTGCGGCGGATAGACGTCAGCCATGCCTGACCAGACCTGCCGCTTGCCCTCTGGATAGTCATAGAAGCCCTGACCATAGCGCCGACCACGGCGCCCCAGGTCCTCAACAAATCGCTTCTGCACGGCGTAGCTCACCGGCTCCTCCCAGGACTGACCAAGATCCTCGCGGTCCTGATTGGCAGCATGCAGGCCAATCTCGATGGTCACCTCATCGATCAGCTGCAGCGGCCCTACCGGGAACCCCGCCAGACGCGCAGCATTGTCGATCAGTGCCGGTTTGATACCCTCGGCAAGCATGCCCATGCTTTCCTGCAGGTAGCGGCTGATCACTCGGGTGGTGAAAAAGCCGCGGGCGTCATTGACGATGATCGGCGTCTTGCGCAGACGCTTGATGAAGTCCAAGGCGTGGGCCAGGGTTCGCTCGCCGGTCTTGCCGCCCTTGATGACCTCTACCAGGCTCATGCGATCCACAGGCGAGAAGAAATGCAAGCCAATGAAGCGCTGAGGGTGCTGCAGCGGTTCGGCCAGCCCGGTGATCGGCAGCGAAGAGGTATTGGAGGCTATGATGGCGCCCGGGTCGAGCACCTCTTCCAGACGCTTGAATACTTCAGCTTTGACTTCACGGCTCTCGAATACCGCCTCAATCACCAGTTCGCAACCGGCGAGGTCGGCATAATCTCCGCTGGTATTGATTCGTCCGAGAATCGCATTGGCCTTCTCCTGAGCCATGCGCCCCTTGGAGACCAATTTGGCGAAGGACTCTGCCAGGCGCTGCTTGCCATTGGCAGCCTGCTCGGCACTGGCATCGAGCATCACCACAGCGAACCCGGCAAGAGCGGCGACGTGAGCTACACCCGCCCCCATCAGGCCGGCGCCAACCACTCCAACGCGGGTCTGGTTGGCCGTGTCTATGCCGTGCGGGCGGCGAGCGAGCTTGTCCAGCTCACCCTTATTGACGAACAGTGTACGCATCATGTTACGTGCAACCGGGTCCATCAGCAGCTTGGCGAACTGACAGGATTCGATGTGCAGAGCCGCGTCCATCGGCACCGCAGTGCCATGAGCCACGGCGCTCAGCAGAGCGATGGGCGCGGGATAGTTGCGGTTGGTTTCCCGTGCCAAGCTAGTGGCGGTGAGATTGAAGGTAGCCCCCGGCTCCGGTCCCATGAAACCTGCGCCACCAGGCACCGAATAGCCCTTTCGATCCCACGGCTGAGTAGCGTCTTCGACTTCCAAGGCAAGCGTTTCCGCCACCTGCAGCAGCTCTTCAGTAGCAGCCAGGCGATCCACCAGCCCCAGCTCCACCGCTTTCTGCGGCGCCAGCCTTTGACCCTTCAACAGCAGAGGCAGTGCCTTGGCTATGCCAATCAGGCGCGGCACACGCTGAGTACCACCAGCGCCGGGGATAAGCCCCAGGGTCACCTCCGGTAGAGCAAGTACAATCCTCGGATCATCGGCCACAACCCGCCGATGGCAGGCCAGCGCCAACTCCAGGCCACCCCCCATTGCAGCACCATTGATTGCTGCTACAAACACCTTGCCACTGGTTTCCATTCGCCGCAGCAGCGGCTTGAACTGGTTGGCCACAGCCAATGCCTGCTCGGCATCCAGCCCTTGGTCGAACAAGGTCATCATCTGCTTGAGATCGCCACCGGCCATGAAATCGGCCTTCAGCGAGGAAATGACTGCCGCCTTGACATTGGAGTCATCCACCACGCGATCGATGGCACTGGCCAGTTCATCGCGGAACTGCACGGACATTACATTCGCCGAGCTGCCGGGAATGTCCATGAGGATGAGCGCGACACCCTTGTCGCTGACGCTGTATTTGAGCGTTTCGTACATATCGCTTTGCCTCGTTGTTCTGGTTGGCGCTCAGAGTCGCTCGATGATGGTCGCAGTACCCATGCCGATGCCCACGCAGAGGGTCACCAGGGCGGTACTCTTGCCGGTGCGCTCCAGCTCATCCAGCACAGTCCCCAGCAACATGGCGCCAGTAGCGCCCAGAGGGTGCCCCATAGCAATGGCACCGCCGTTGACGTTGATCCGCTCATGCGGCACGTCAAGCACACGCATGTACTCCAACACCACCGAGGCGAAGGCTTCGTTGAGTTCGAACAGGTCGATGTCGCTTGCCTGCATACCGGCATTACGCAGCGCCTTGAGGCTGGCAGGGGCCGGGCCGGTCAGCATGATGGTCGGTTCCGAGCCAACCGAAGCGAAGCTGCGGATGCGCGCACGCGGCTTGATACCCAGGCGCTCGCCGATTTCACGATTGCCTACCAGCACCCCAGCCGCACCATCGACGATGCCGCTAGAGTTACCAGCAGTGTGCACATGCATGATGCTGTCCACTTCCGGATAGCGCTGAATGGCGATGGAGTCGTAACCACCCAGCTCACCCATTTGTGCAAATGCAGGATCTAGCTTGGCAAGAGTTTCCAGGGTGGTATCGGCGCGAATGTGCTCATCTTGGATCAAAAGCGGCAGGCCAAGGGCATCGACCACCGGAATTACCGAGCGAGCGAAGCGTCCTTCGGACCAGGCCCGAACGGCACGTTGCTGGCTCGCCACGGCATAGGCATCGACATCTCGACGGCTGAAACCGGAACGGGTGGCAATGAGGTCCGCGCCAATTCCCTGCGGAGCGAAATAGGTTTCATAGGAAACCTGAGGATCACGAGCCCAGCAACCACCTGCGGAGCCCATGGGCACCCGCGACATGGACTCTACCCCACCACCAATGACCAGCGACGACTGACCGCTCATAATCTGCGCCGCGGCGTTGTTCACCGCCTCCAGACCTGAGGAACAGAAGCGATCCAGCTGTAAACCGGGGACGCCCTGGTCATAACCTGCCACTAGCGCCGCCGGGCGGGCGATATCCGCGCCTTGCTCTCCCACTGGGGTAACTACACCCAGCACCACGTCATCCACCAGCGCAGTATCCAGCTGATTACGATCTCGCAGGGCACGCAGCACCTGAGCAGCTAGCTCTACCGGACGCACCGCGTGCAGGCCACCATTACTGCGCCCCTTGCCGCGAGGGGTTCGAACATGATCATAGATGTATGCTTCGGCCATGCTGGCTCCTCGTCTTGTTCTGCTTGTTCGGGCGGCCATCGTTGCAGGTCGCTTGACGTCGCAATCATATCAATCATATATATATTTTCAACAAGCGCTATCGTCGGTCCTTTCGCTCGACCAAAACCACCGCCCACTGCCCATGCATGCCGAGGCTCCGAATGTCCTACGAGACACTGATCTACGAAACCACGCCTGACCATGTCGCCACCATTACCATCAATCGCCCCCAGGCACTGAATGCTTTCACCCTACAAATGCGCCGGGATTTCGACGATGTATGGCGACGCATTCGGGAAGACGATGATGTTCATGCAGTAGTACTGCGCGCAGCCGAAGGTCGCGCCTTCTCAACTGGCGCAGACGTCAAAGCTGCACAGACCGAGAACATCCAGGCGTCGAACAACCAGTGGAACATGACCGATCCCGGCGAGAGCTTCGGCCCGCGCGCCAACAAGGTATGGAAGCCGGTTATCACCGCTGTCCACGGTCTTTGCTGTGCTGGTGCGTTCTATTGGCTGAACGAAAGCGACATCATCATCTGCTCGGAAGACGCACAGTTCTTCGACCCCCATGTTTCCTACGGCCTGGTCTGTTCAGTGGAGCCAGTCGGGCAAAGCTACCGCCTGCCGCTGCAGGAAGTTCTGCGCATTGCTCTGCTGGGCAATGACGAGCGGGTGAGCGCGCAAACCGCTCTTCGCATAGGCTTGGTCAGCGAAGTGGTGCCCTTGGAAAAACTTTGGGATCGCGCCCACGATCTCGCAGCCAAGATCGCCAGGAAGCCACCCCTGGCTGTGCAAGGTACGGTGCGCGCGATCTGGGAATCCCTAGACCTGCCGCGCAAGGAAGCGCTGAACATGGCCTTGAGAGCAGCGCAAATTGGCCTGACGCTGCCCAAGCCAACAGAGCATCTGGAGGCGATGAAGCAAGCGCGGACCTACGAAGTACGATGAAAACCTCCTACTCGGAGTTCATCGAACTCAACGGGGTGCGCCACCATGTCCGCCGTTGGGGTACGCCCGACGCACCGCTGCTGGTCATGCTGCATGGCTGGATGGATATGTCGGCAACACACCAGTTCGTTGTCGACGCCCTAACCAGGGAGTGGAATATAGTCGCCCCGGATTGGTCCGGTTTTGGTAAAAGTGACTGGAATCCCGGCGGGTACTCGCTACTTCAGTACGTCGCCGACCTGGACTGCCTTCTACAGCACTACAGCCCCGACCAGCCGGTGCGACTGATAGCCCACAGCATGGGGGCCAACGTGGCCAACATCTACGTAGGTGCCCGTCCGCATCGTATCGGTCACTACGTCAACATCGAAGGCTATGCCCCGGTGCCTGGCTTCTTCGAGGGAACGCTTGGACAAACCGTCGGGCGTTGGCTGGACCATGTGCACCAGCCCGGCCAGGGCCGGCCCTACGCGGATCACGCGCAGCTTGCATTGCGCCTCCAGGAAAGCAACAAGCGCCTGAATGCTGAACGCGCCGAGTTCCTCGCCAGCCACCTGGGTGTCTGCAGCGAAGACGGGCAGGTACGGATTTGTGCCGACCCGATGACTCGCTTCTTTGCCCCCATCTCTCTACATCGCGAGCAGTTGATGGCGTTCTGGGCAGATCTCGAGGCGCCTGTTCTTTGCCTGCGGGGAGGCCGCTCCTTTATCAGCAAGGCCTTCGCCGGCTTGGAGGCCGATCTGGTGGAGCGTATCGCCGCCTTGCCAAACGGCCGAGAAGTGCTGATACCGGAAGGCACCCATAACCTGCATCATGAAGTCCCGGAGCAATTGGCCGCATTAATCGAGTCGTTCCTCGATAGCTGACCGTGAATCGGAATACGCCCAATGAGCGCATTCCGGCTCTCCTCAAGCAACGAACAGGCTGCCCATAAGAACGACAAGATCCGCCTACCCCACCAAGAGAGTCGTACCTCTATTTTCGTGACAGCCCCCAAAATGCCAAACGCTCAGCTTATTGCTCACCGGGTATCGGAAATAGCCGGCGTTAAGGCCACTTATCTGGATGACTTCATCCACCGTCAACGTTTGCGTGTGTTCCCTGCTACACGCCATCCAGGGAAGGAAGGCGTGTGTTTTATGTATCAGGTCACCCTCAGAGGTTAACCAGCAGCAGGAGACATACTGCACCGATAGATCGCCTGTTGCTCCGCCATCGCGGACCTACCGCTTGGCTTCTCGGAGGGCCATGTGGTCAGACTATTTCGGCAGAGAACGGCCGGCTGCCTATCAGATAGGAAGTAGCAATTGAATCGAATGCCCACCGGACTATGTAGTGACCGGAGAGGGCCCAGAGCTCACATTTACGCTCGTCGCCAGGAACTCGGATGCCCGCGCGCCGAAACTCAACAGTGTGTTTGGGGGGGCGATGCCAGCCCCATCATGTGGACGACGGCCAATTCAGCGCACGGTTACGAAAAGCTGCACGCGGACCTAGTGCTCACCCTCTCGGCCAACACAGTCATTCATTCGCGAAATGCTGAAAGTTTAGCCCTAGAGAGATGAGCAATCCTCAGCCTGCATAGCGTTTCTTCAGCTCCTAGCGAAAGCCGGAAACGCGTGCAGCGCCCGCCGCCTGAGATAGCATCGCCATTGGCAAGCGGGTTTGTCACTCTTGAAGGTGTCCAAGGGGCTAGAACAGTCGTCTGCGCCGTTAGATGGCATTAGTCCAGTGGACTATTCCCCGAGCAGACGCCGCTCCACTCCGGCCTGGACACCTGATCACCAGCAGTGAGATCGAATTGCCGACGTCTGTGGGCGCGTAAAGCGAGCATGCCAGCAAATCTCTGCCCACATGCCTTCAATACTCTCATACGCTAGTACGTTGAAGGCCGACCCCTTCTGGACACAACAGATCGGCGAGCTCACTCAGACTCTCACTTGCTCAGTGACAGTTGCAGACCGCAGTACAGCCTTACTTCGGCTGGTCGCGCCAGAGCAATCTAGCGTTCTCTCCCTTGCCACGGACCAGGCGTTTGAGCAAGTGCTTCAACACCACTACTTCGCTTTCATCCAGTTCATTCTCCAGGTCCGCTTCGCCCGCTTTGGCAATCGCAGCCAGCCGAATCTGCAACTGGCGCCCAATGTCGCTGAGGCGCACCTGGGTATTGGCCGGGGCATCGGCCTCTAATTGCAGTAATCCACGATCACACAGGGCACGCAGCTTACCTTCCCCGGCATTTCGCCCGGACAGGCGCAGCAACGCATCTAGTTCGCTCGGGCTTCGAGGGTCGCAAATGCCAAGCACGCTGAGGATCAGGTAATCGTCCTCATCCAGCTGCAATTGCTGCAGCTCCAGGCGAATGCCGGCGAAGATTTGCTGGTAGGCCGCCCCCAGCAGATAGCCAAGAAAGTTCTTACTGAAACTGCCGTCGTTTTCCACGGCTGGCTTTTGCGCCAGCTTATCTACGACCAACTTGTAGGCACCGCTGTGGAACACCAGCGGCGGCTGGCCATTGTGGTCGAATGCCGTTACCTCACCGACGAAAATCACATGATCACCGCCTTCGTAACGGAACGTGGTCTTGCACTGGAAGCGCGCCGAACAGTCATCCAGCAACGGGATGCCACCCACCCCGCGGCTCGGGGTCAAACCGGCGAACTTGTCGGTGCCACTGCGGGCGAAGCGCCCGGACAGTTCCTGTTGCGCCGAGGAGAGAATGTGCACGGCGAAGTTGTCGCCGTTCATAAAGGCGTCCAGAGCTTTGGAAGTCTTGGCCAAGCTCCAGAGCACCATCGGCGGATCGAGCGAAACGGAGTTGAAGCTGTTGGCGGTCAGACCGATGTCGTTACCTTCGGCATCACAGGTCGTGACGATGGTGACCCCAGTGGCGAAGGAACCCAGGGCCTTACGGAAGGACATGGCATCGAAATCGGCAGGTGCGCTCATGGATTTTTCCTGGGCAGCGGCGGTCGGCGCCGCCTGGGCGGAAGTTTGCATCAAGGATTCTCCAAGGACCGGCTTCACCGGCCCGTATTCGGATCTGGTTCAGCCGGCCGCCGGGTAGCCACCACCACCATGGATATCATCCACCGCGGTACGGTCCAGGGCACCATCGGCGCGCCGCGGCAGCTCGCGGACGAATGTCACCAGTTTGGGCTTCTTGTACGACGCCAGGTGCGCTCGGCAATGCTCGATGACCTGCACGTCACTCATTTCATATCCCTCGGTGAGCACCACCACGGCTTTGACATTCTGCGTCCAGACCGGGTCGGGCACGCCGATAACGCAAACATCGCGTACTCCCTCGAGGGAGCGCAGACAGACTTCGATTTCCGCCGGGTAGATGTTCTCGACACCGGACTTGATCATGGTCACCTTGGGTCCGACGAAGGCGATCGAGCCGTCTTCCAAGCGCTTGCCCAGATCATTGGTGCGATACCAGCCGTCACGGGTGCGTCGGGCATTCTCCTGGTCTCTGTCGAGGTAACCATTCATGACCTGCACGCCACGTACGGCAATTTCACCCACCTCGCCGGGAGCCCTTTCGTTGCCGGCCTCGTCGAGAATGCGCAGTTGCGCCAAGGGTGAGGTCCGCCCTGCCCCGTTGCCACTCCCCAGCCAGCCCATGACGGCGAAGCCCATAAGCTCGGTCTGGCCATAGACTGTGGCTGCCGCATTGAAGGGGGCATCCCTGGGAATGACCACGGGACTGTTCCATTCGGGCGCCTGCGGCGACGACCAGAGGCTGCTGGTGTCGAAAAGGCCGTCGGCGTTGATTTCGCGGATTCGGTCCAAGGTGGGCTTGGCGATAAACGCATGCGTCACACGCTCTGCGGCAATATTGCGCAGCAGCTCTTCGGGGTCGACCCGCGCGACGAACACGTTGATCCCGCCGAAGACGAATGTCGCCAGGGTCGACATCAGCGTTCCCAGGTGGAACAACGGCCCCGAGTTGAGGAAAACGGTCCCCGGATTGATCGACTGGCTGTATGCAAGCAGCAGCGCCTGGCTGATCAAGGCCGAGTGCGACAGCAGTGCGGCATTGGGGTGGCCATCGAACGCTGCGGTGTATAGCGCCAGCAACGGAGCGTCGCCCGAAACTGGCAACTCCTGATCATCTTCAACGGCGGCGGCCAGGCGGGCTTCGTAATCATCGGCCTCCTCGCCATCGTGCTGGATCCACAGGCGCGCCTGCGTGTCCAGGGCACGGGCAGTAGCTACCTGATCGCCAATCTCCGTTGCTTGCCAGATCACTACCGACGGTGCGAAATCCGTCAGTATTTGGTGCATCTCCGCCGCACTCAGGCGCCAGTTAGCGGGGCAGAACAGAGCGCCGAGTTTGGCCGCGGCGAGCAGCCCCTCTAGTACACGATGGGAATTCTGCCCCAGCCAGAGAACTCGCCCTCCTGGCCCTATCCCTTGCTCGCGCAGGACGTTGGCGAGCCGATTAACCCGCGCATCCAGCTGCGGCCAGGTCAATCGCTGCGAGCCGTCGACCGCCGCGAGCAGTTGCGGCCGCGAGCGGCGGTGCTCACGAAGGACATCGCCCAGACCATGCAGGCGGATAAGCGCAAAGCCTTCACCCTCGGGTGAAGTGTGCACGTTGAACATTGTTGTACTCCTACTCACGGCCCAAGACTGCAGCGGGCCGCTTCCATCACGCCTGGTTCTGGACGATCCGCGGGTCGGCATTGCCGCAGCGGCAGGTGCCATGGACGACCTTGCCGAACATGCCCGTGCGGTAGCCGCTGAAACTCTGCGAACGCTCAAGGCGGCTATCCAGCAAGATCTCTCCTTCCTCGCTGGTCGATACCTGCCACTCGAATCGATCGATATGGGCGCCGGCACCTGCGCTGCATTCGATGGCCGTCGCAGGCCCTATTTCCAACCAGCGGAAGACTTTCAAGCCCGGTTTGCCCAGCAGGCGCTCGTAGGCGCCCGGTCGGGCCCAGACCACCAGGCCACGCAGCATTTGCAAAGGGTCGAAGCCCAGGCGCTGCAGGCCGTCAATAGTCGCCTCGCTGACACCCAGAGCACCTACCAGGCTAAAGCGACGGAGAATGGATTCAACCCGGGCAGCGTCCCAGGGAGTGGAGTCAGCCGATACAACCACCATGCCGTAAGCCATGATCGCTCGCTCGGCAGCCATCAGCTGGGCGCCTTCATCGAACTGGCTGGTAACCAACAGATTGCTCGCAGTACGAAAATGGAAGGTACCGAGCACCCGCAGCACCGCCCGCCGGGCCCTTTCGACCTCCAAGGCCGAAAACGGTAGGAGCTGTCGCTGGCCGCTGGCATCGAAAAAGCGACCGATAGCCATCGGCGGTATTTCGTAGGGAAGACTTTCGACGTTTTGGTTCATGGCTTAATCACCCGCGCGATCTTGTGACCACTCTTAAGCAACTCCTCGCTGCGTAGCAGCTCGACGCGCACCGGGACATCTAGCGCTGCCCCCACGCCCTCTGCGACGCGAGCGGCCAGATCGGCCTCGCTCCCAACGAGCACGCTGGCGTCGTAGCCCACACGCAATCGCAACTCATCGGCTTCGCGCTGCGCCTTGACGATCTGGAACAGCCCCGCCTGGGTTTC
The DNA here is from genome assembly GCF_057180225.1 of Pseudomonas sp. BB438. Classification (NCBI taxonomy): domain Bacteria; kingdom Pseudomonadati; phylum Pseudomonadota; class Gammaproteobacteria; order Pseudomonadales; family Pseudomonadaceae; genus Pseudomonas; species Pseudomonas sp. BB438. Next base: position 1,436,429 of record NZ_CM170001.1, on the reverse strand, counting down.
CGCGAAGCCTTGCATCAGCGGGTACAGGTCAAGAGGCATCACCGAACGCCCACGGATGATCATCTCGTCGCTCTTGCGGCCAAGCAGCTTCATACGGCAGTGAGTGCGCCCGCAGCTGCAAGTATCACGGGTCAGAGAGACCAAGTCGTCGGTACGGAAGCGGATCAGCGGCGCGACATCGTCGGCTAGAGAAGTGACCACCAGCTCACCGCGCGCGCCATCGGCCACCTCCTGGTTGCCATCAGGGTCCAGGTGCTCAACCAACGCCAAGTCTTCCCAAGCATGCATGCCATCGTGGGCACGGCATTCCATGGTCGTACTGATGTCGCCGAGGGAGCTCAGCTCGAAGATTTCCAGCCCCCAGGACTGCACCATCGCACGCAATGGCGCGCTCATCGGCTCGCCTCCGAATACCACACCCTGCAGGCTCGAGAACGCGTCGCGCAGATTATCGCCGGTATTCTTCTGGTACTGGTCGATAGCCATAATCAGCGGCGTAGAAATCATGAACAGGGCCTTGGGGCGCAGGCGCCTGCACATCGCGACCAGATGAGGCACTTCGCTGGGCAGATGCTGCAGCGTGATCGGGCGGAAGCCACTGTCCAGAAACTTGTCGGCGTTCAGCCCCTCGCGGAAGGTGAACAGCATGTAGCCGAAGTAGTCGCCGCTACGAACACCGATATGCCAAAGCTCGCGCTTGAGCGAGGTCAGGGTAATGTGTTCTTCCGAATGCGGAATGGGAGTGGGATCCCCCGTAGTGCCGGAGGTAAACCCAACCCCGCGCAAGTGCGGGGCGCTGACGCAGTTGAGGCCGCCAAAAGGATCACCGTGACGATCACGGAAACGCCGGATGGTGTCCTTGTCGATGAACGGTGCCTTTTCCCGGAAATCGGCCAAAGAGCGGATGTCGTCCGGCGTAACGCCGGCCTCCTCCCAGACCTCGCGAATCAGCGGCGAGCGCTGATATACGTATGGCACCAATTGCAGGATTCGCGCCTCCTGCAGTTGTTCGATCTGCGCGCGAGGCATGGTTTCAATGTCGGCATCGAAATACCGATCATCCTTTGGACCGCTCATGCTGCTTTTCCTTCGTAGTTCTTATTGGGGTAAGCCGAAGCGCGGCACGGTGATACCGTCAGCGCGGTCATGCCAGCGAACTTCGACGGGCATGCCGATGGCGATGTCTGCCAGAGGCATACCGACCAGATTGCTGATCAGCTTATTGTCCGGAAACTCTTCCAACTGGATTACCGCAGGCACATAAGGCACGGCGTCCTTCATCGCCTCAATCAGCGGGAAGCGCACCACGGTATAGGAATAGACCCGCGCTCGCCCCGATACTTGCACCCACTCGATTCCCTGCGACTGGCAGTGATGACAGAACGGCGAACCTATCTCGCGCGCCTTGCCGCAATGGGTACAGCGGGGCATCACCAGTCGATGCTCGCGCGCAGCAGCCCAGAAGGGTTCGGTCCAGGCATCAGTGGCCAGTTCGAAGAGTTCGTCCGGCGGCGATTTGGCAATATCAGACATGCGCGTCGCTCCCCAGCAGCAGGCCACTGATCGGCAGGGTTGCCGGACCGCCGCTTACCAGCGCGATACGGGCATCCTTCACCTGGTTGATAGCAGTACCGCGAATCTGCTCGATCGCCTCGCGTACGTGGGTCATGCCAACGGCATAGGCTTCGGACAGGTGCCCGCCATGGGTATTCACAGGAATACTGCCGCCCTCGAAGCGGATATTTCCGGCCTCGACGAAGGCGCCACCTTCCCCACGCGGGCAGAAACCGAAGTCTTCCAGTTGCATGACCACCATCGGTGAAAAGTGGTCGTACAGTTCGGCGACATCGATATCCTCGACGCCAATCCCTGCCGAGCGGTACAGATGCTGTGCCACCGACGCATATCCAGCGCTGGCGAAGTAATCATCGGACATGTTCATCGAGGCGATTGCCCGCCCCCACTCACGCCGTCCCCCCTGCTCCGCGCCCATCACATACACCGGTTTCTGCCGCAAGTCGCGAGCACGCTCGGCGCTGGTCAGGATGACGGCGATGGCGATGTCGTTCTCAAGACAGAAGTCGTAACGGCACAAGGGGTCTGCGATCATCGGCGCCGCAAAATATTCCTCTCTGGTCAGCGGCGTACTGAATCGCGCCTCTGGCCGCTTGATAGCGTTGAGACGCGAAGAAATGGCCACTTCGGCGAAAGCATCGCGGCGCGTGCCATACAGATGCATATGACGCTGAGCTAGCAAAGCGAAGAAGTGCCCAGGTCCGACCAAGCCGGCGGATGTATAGAACGCCTTGTCCGGCGTTGGCTCCACACGCGACATGATCGAGCCATAGCGCTTGTCCGCGGGCTGCTGCATGCAGAACACCACACAGACAGTGTCGGCCATGCCGGAAACAATGGCCGAAGCAGCCAACCCTATAGCGCCTACCGAACCACCGCCACCACTGGTGACCATCGCCGAATAGCGGACTTCCGGGATACCCAGGCTCTCCATCAGCAGAGCAGTATCGAACCCACCCGAGTAATAGGCGAAACCATTCATGTCCCGCACTTCGAGCCCCGCATCCTGGACGGCGGCAAGGATAGCCTTGCCGCCTAACTCCAGCATGCTCTGCGGGTGCGATTGACCACGCCGGTAGTAGGGCGTGGCGCCCAAACCTACAATCGCAGTTCTGTTCTTGAGAGTCATGCTCACATCCACTTCCTATTAGCGCAGGCCACCGGAGCTAACGAACTCGGGGCTGAGCTCGCTTTCACGAAGTGGTTTGATGTAACGCATAGTGGAATTCGGATCAGTAGACAGGTCCGACTGGAAGGCAAGCATGCCGCGGTTGAAGTTATACACCACAAAGGAAGCGCCGTTCTGAGCTTTCACATCGGGTGCAATCAACGAGTAGTTAATCCCGGTGCGCGACAGTTTGCCTGCCTGATCCCAGCCATCCATCAGGCCCGCGGTGTAACCGTCCTCGTCGAAGTAATACATCCGCTTGCTGTTGGCGTGGCGCATTCCTGGTTTGAGGGTTGCTTCCACCACCCAAACACGACGCAGCTCCCAACGCTCGCACTCAGGGTTCACATGGTGGCCAACAAAGAGTTTGTCGACCTTACAATTGAACGTCGTATTGAAGTTATTGGCATTGATGAACATTTCCTTCTTGCCTAACAGCTTGAAGTCGAAGCGGTCCATGGTGCCATCGAAAAGGAATAGCTCATCATAGAACATCGCCCCGCCCAGCACGGCCATCGGCGTGTCGTAGCTGAACTCAGGAGCGAGCTTCACACGGCGCTGGCCGGTGGTGTATTGCCAAGCCTTGCGTGGATCGGCAAGAGGATCCAGGAACTGGTTGGTGCCATTGATTTCCCCCGCTTTGCGTGACGGCCCCTCGGTATAGCCAATCACCCTGGAATACAGATTCTCTGGCCGATCGCCGAGTTGCACCTGGTAATACGGTTTTTCAGTGATCGTATGCATCAGATTGGTCAAAACCGCTTTGCCGTCCTGGTTCAACATCCACATGCTGACCTTTTTGGACTCCCAGGACTGATCGCCCCAGTTAGCTAGCATCTTGTTCCACATGACCTCGTTACCGGTCTTCGGAATCGGGAACGGAATTCCTCCGCGGCACCCGTCCTCTACGGCCAGCCCATCCTTCGTGGTATGGCAGGAGGTGGCATTACGCACAGTGGCCTTCAGGAAGTCGTCTGGATAGGCCAGCGAACGATGAGTGGGATACACATCGAGGTAGTAATCCTTGTTGTCCAGCATCAACTTCTTCACACCATCGGAAATCTTGTCGGCGTACTTCGCCATGTTCTCCGAGGTGATGCGGAACAACGGTTTCTCGCCTGCATACGGATCAACCCATTTGGCTTCGCGGACATCCATACCCGCTGGAACCTGGGTGAGTCCACCGGTGTACGGCGGAATGCTTCCATCGGCGTTGCCCGCTTTGATAGCACCGAACTCGGTCAGGTCTCCCCCCAATGCGGAGGCTTCTTGAGAGCTAACGGCAGCAAAGGCATGCGAGGTGCATGCCAGAGAGAGAAGACCAAACGCTACAACCTTCTTACTTATCATTGTTGTTGACCTCGTGTGCTGTCGCGATCATTGCCCTGCAAATGAGCTGCAGGAGGTACTTCCGGTTCCAGGCAAACCGACTTAATTAGCTCAATCTTATATATGATTAACCCAGGCTTCGGCTCTTGGCAAGACGTTCGCGGAAAAATCCCTTCCACTCGAACCAAGGCCCTCTAGAAAAGAGCTTTCAGTGGGCAGATAGCTCTATGCTCTGAGCATTCTGAGCGCAGAAGAATCACCCTTATGAGGGGAAATTAGCCAACTCGCAGGCATGATTGGTCCCATCATGAGCAAGCACAGCCTACTGTGACTACGCAGCTTGAATTACAGCGATAGCCGACCTTCATCATTGGCACGCATCTGCCCCTGCGTCAGCCAATCCGCCGCCAGCGTACTCAAGCGATCAATCCCTATCGGTTACGAAGCACCGCCTGCTTTCCGATACAACTTGGTCGTCTGACCGAAAGATCGCCTTCAGACCGACCACTCCGGCAAGGTTCTGGGCCGCGCTGTCGAGATCTACCCTTGCACCTCAGCCACGGCCCCATTTCCTCTGCGGAAATTGCACCTACGCACGCATTCCGCTCGTAGCGCTCGAGCAACCCTATCTAAGAGCTCCACCCTCCCGATGCAGGCATCCCGAGCTCTGAGGTAGCCGCAGCCAAGGCAATCGCAAAGATTCCCCGGGAGAGATACCGCCCCCTCTCAGTGCGAGACCGCCTTGGACGGGAACACTGGAGAAGGAATGCAACGGCTCCTCCCCCAGACTGCACGCTCATCCCCCCTCACCTGTCGCCCCATCCATCTCCCCGCCTGCCATATTGCAGATCAAACATATATATGATTAATATGATTACATGTCCTACCGAGGCGTGCCACCGGCACCGCAAAAACCGCAGCGCAGAGGCATCCATGCACGAAGCATTCATCTACGATCATGTCCGCACCCCCCGCGGCCGCGGGAGAGCCGATGGGGCACTCCACGAGATCACTCCGATTCAGTTGACCACCCAGGTGCTATCCGCTCTGCGCGACCGCAACGAGCTGGACACAGAGCAGGTGGAAGATGTGCTCATGGGCTGCGTCATGCCGATTGGCGAACAGGGCTGCAACGTTGCCCGTGTTGCGGCCTTGCAGGCTGGCTATGCAGAAAGCGTCGCAGGTTTCCAACTCAACCGCTTCTGCGCGTCAGGCCTCGAAGCGGTCAACCTGGCCGCAGCGCGGGTTATGGCAGGTGAACTGGACGCCGCCGTAGCCGGCGGCGTCGAATCGATGTCTCGTGTTCCGCTGGCTTCCGATGGCGGCGCCTGCTACAGCGATCCGCAGACCCATTGGCAGACCTGGTACATCCCACAGGGTATCGGCGCTGACATGATCGCCACCCAAGATGGTTATAGCCGTATCGACGTCGACAGCTATGCCGTCGAGAGCCAGCGCCGTGCCGGCCAGGCCAGTGCCGCTGGACACTTCAAGGCATCCCTGACCCCAGTGCGCGACATCCTCGGTGAAGTCGTCCTGGACAAGGATGAAGCCATTCGCCCATCCACCACCTTGGAAGACCTCGCCAAGCTCAAGCCAGCCTTCACCACCCTAGGTGAACAGTGCGGCTTCGATGGAGTGATGCTGCAACGCTATCCACAAACCGAACGCATCGAACACGTCCACACCGGTGGCAACTCCAGCAGCATTGTCGACGGCGCCGCCGCCATCCTCCTAGGCAATCGGGCCTTCGGCGAACGCAGTGGATTGAAACCCAGGGCACGGGTGCGCTCGTTCGTATCGATCGGCAGCGAGCCGGCCATCATGCTCACCGGTCCTGGCGCAGCCAGCCGTAAGGCACTGGCCAAGGCTGGCATGCAGGTCAGTGACATAGATCTGTTCGAAGTGAACGAAGCCTTTGCTTCGGTGGTACTGCGCTTCATGAATGAGATGGGCGTTCCGCACGACAAGGTCAACGTGAACGGCGGCGCTATCGCCCTTGGCCACCCGCTTGGCGCCACCGGCGCGATGATTCTCGGCAGCGTGCTCGACGAGCTCGAGCGGCGTGGTCTGCGCACCGCACTGATCACTCTATGCGCGGCAGCCGGCATGGCCACCGCAACCATCATCGAGCGCGTCTGAGCAAGGGAAGGAAGCACCCCATGAATACCCTCAAATTCGATCTTGGTAAGGACGGCATCGCCGTCATTAGCCTTGACCTACCCGATCGCTCGGTTAACGTGTTCACCGCCGAGCTTGTCGCGGACCTGGAGGACGCAGTAGAGCGCGTGCTCGCCGAAGAAAGCATCAAGGGCGCAGTTCTCACCTCGGCCAAGTCCGTCTTCCTAGCCGGGGCCGACCTCAAGTCCCTGGTCAGTGCCTACGGCTCCGGCATCGACGCGCTCGCGGCCAGTCAGCGGTTCGTCCGCGAAAACCGCCTGTTCCGCCGCATGGAAAACGGAGGCAAACCTTTCGTCGCCGCCATCAACGGCCTTGCCCTGGGGGGCGGGCTGGAAATCTGCCTAGCCTGTCATCACCGCGTGTTGCTGGACTCGCCCAAGGCCAAGGTCGGTCTGCCTGAAGTCAGCGTCGGCCTGCTCCCAGCTGGTGGCGGCACTCAGCGCCTGCCTCGCCTGATCGGTATCGAAGCTGCCTTGCCGCTGCTGCTCGAAGGCAACCAACTCACACCGCAGCAAGCCCTGAAACAGGGGGTGGTGAATGAACTCGCAACTGCCGGGCAATTGATTGAGCAGGCCCGCGCCTGGGCCTTGGCCAATCCGCAGGCTCAGCAGCCCTGGGACCGCAAAGGCTTCCAGGTACCGGGCGGCGCAGGCCCTCTCGCCCCTCACGCTGCACGTACCTTCCGCGACGGCACGGCAATCCTCAAGCACAAGACCCAAGGCAATTACCCTGCCCCGCTGGCCATTCTCTCGGCTGTCTACGAGGGTACGCAGAGTACTCTGGACGTGGGCCTGCGCATCGAAGCCAAATACTTTGGCACCCTGCTGGCCAACCCAGTGGCGCGCAATCTGATGCGTACCTTGTTCATTAACAAAGGGGCAGCCGACAAGCTGGAGAACCGCCCACAGGTTGTCGAGGCGCGTACTGTTCGCAAAGTCGGCGTTCTCGGTGCAGGCATGATGGGGGCCGGCATCGCCCATGTCGCTGCAGCCGCCGGTATCGAGGTAGTTTTGCTCGACGCCAGCCAAGAGAACGCCCAAAAGGGCAAGGCCTATTCGCAGAAGCTGCTCGACAAGCAGGTCGAGCGTGGTCAGTTAAGCACTGAACAAGCCGAGTCCCTCCTCGCTCGCATCGTTGCAAGTACCGAGTACGCCCTGCTCGATGGCTGCGATCTGGTCGTCGAGGCTGTGTTTGAAAATCGCGCGGTGAAAGCCGAGGTCATTGGCCGTGCCGAGGCAATGCTGCCCCCCAGCGCCACCTTCTGCAGCAATACTTCTACCCTGCCAATCTCCGGCCTGGCTGAGTACGCGAAGCGCACCGAGCAGTTCATCGGCATGCACTTCTTCTCCCCGGTTGAACGTATGCCATTGGTCGAGCTGATCATCGGCAAGCGCACCAGCAAAGAGACCCTGGCCCGTGCTCTGGACTTCGTCGGCCAGTTGAAGAAGACCCCTATCGTGGTGAACGACAGCCCCGGCTTCTACACCAGCCGGATCTTCTGCACTTTCATCGACGAGGGCATGGCCATGCTCGCCGAAGGTGTGGCACCAGCCCTGATCGAGAACGCTGCACGTCAGGCCGGAATGGCTACCGGCCCGTTGGCGGTGACCGACGAAGTCTCCCTGGACCTGCAATTGAAGGTTGCCCAGCAAGCCGCCGATGACGGTCTGGACGATAAATTCCGTCGTCTTCATGCGCTGCCGGTCATCCAGCGTTTCAACCAACTCGGTCGCCTCGGGCGCAAGAGTGGAGGTGGCTTCTATGACTACCCGGTGGGTGCCAAGAAGCTGCTCTGGAGCGGGCTAGCCGACCTCTACCGGCTGGCTGTCGCACAGCCGGCTGTCGAAGAGGTGCGTGATCGCTTGCTCTACATCCAGGCACTGGAAAGCGCCCGATGCGTTGAGGAGGGAGTGATCGACCGTGCCAGCGATGCCGATCTCGGCTCGATCCTCGGCATCGGTTATCCGAGTTGGACCGGTGGCGCCCTCTCGTTCATCGATAGCGTCGGCCTGCAGCAATTCGTACTGCGCTGCGAAGAATTAGCGCGCCGTCACGGATCTCGTTTCGAGCCCTCTGAGTGGCTGCGTGAGCGCGCCAACCGCAACATGCCGTTCTACCCGGAGGCCTGAAATGGGCATGCCCAGAACGCTGTTCGAAGCTGACCACGAGCTGTTCCGCGACGCCGTACGTCGCTTCATGCAAAAGGAGATCAGCCCCCACGTCGACCGTTGGCGCGAGCAAGGCATGGTCGATCGCGACGCCTACCTCAAAGCCGGCGCTCAGGGTTATCTACTGATGTGGGCGCCCGAGGAATACGGTGGCTCTGGCCTGGAAGACTTCCGCTATGAGCAGATCCTCTACGAGGAAAACCTCCGACATGGCGACTACGGCTTCTACCTGCAACTGCACTCGCGGATGGTCGCCAACTACATAGGCAAATTCGGCAGTCACGAGCAGAAGAGCCGCTTCCTTCCCGGCGCCGCCCGAGGCGAGATTATCCTGGGCGTAGCCATGACCGAGCCCGGCACCGGTTCTGACTTGGGCAACATCCAGACGCGTGCGGAAGACAAGGGGGACCACTGGCTGCTCAATGGCGCCAAGACCTATATCTCCAATGGCATTCTCGGCGATCTCTTCGTGGTTGCCGCGCGTACCAGTGCCGCAGGTGAGAAACCCGCCTTCGGCCTGTTCCTGGTCGAGCGCGGCATGCCCGGCTTCGAGCGCGGGCGCAAGCTGGACAAGATGGGGCTGCACTGCCAGGACACTGCCGAGCTGTTCCTGAACAACGTCCAAGTACCCAAGAGCAACGTGCTTGGCGACCCGACCAAAGGCTTTATCCAGCTCATGCAGTGCCTGGCCGAGGAGCGCCTGATCATCGCCGCCTGTTCCATTGCCCACTGCCAGGTCGCCTTCGATCTGACCCTGGAATTCGCGAAGGAGCGCAAAGCGTTCGGGCGCCCAATAGGCACCTTCCAAGACGCCCGATTCAAGCTCGCGGATATGCGCGCGCAAATAGATGCCATCCAGGCCTTCGTTGACCAGTGCGTGACCCTGCACAACGACCAGCGACTCAGCGCTGAGGTTGCGGCAGAAGCCAAATACCTGGCTACCGAACTTGAGGGCCGCGTGCTCGATGCCTGCGTTCAGTTGCATGGCGGCGCCGGCTACATGAACGAATACCGCATCTGCCGGATGTTCACCGATGCCAGGGTCACCCGCATCTTCGGTGGCGCCACGGAAATCATGAAAGAAATCATCGGCCGCTCACTCGGCCTGGACGACCGCAAGCTCTAGAGGCCACATCATGAAAACGCAAATCACTGAACTGCTGGGCATTCGTTACCCGATCATCCAGGGCGGCATGCAATGGGTCGGCCGCGCCGAACTCGCCTCAGCCGTTTCCAACGCGGGCGGCCTGGGCATCCTCACCGGACTGACCCAGCCCAGCGCCGAGGCTCTGGCCGAAGAGATCGCTCGCTGCCGGTCGATGACCGACAAGCCGTTTGGCGTGAACATGACCATCTTCCCGACAATTTCCCCGCCACCCTACGACGAATACATCGATGCCATCATCGAAGGTGGGGTGAAAGTGGTGGAAACCGCCGGTAACAAGGCGGTGGACTTCATGCCCAAGCTCAAGACTGCAGGCATCAGGATCATCCACAAATGCGTTGCCGTACGCCACGCTCTGGCCGCCGAACGTCTTGGTGTCGACGCTATCAGCATCGACGGCTTCGAGTGCGCCGGTCATCCAGGTGAAGAGGACATTCCCGGTCTGGTGCTGATTCCGGCTGCGGTTCGCCACTTGAAGATCCCGGTGATCGCCTCCGGCGGTATCGCTGACGGCAAGGGTATGGCCGCCGCCCTTGCCCTCGGCGCCCAAGGCGTGAATATGGGTACCCGCTTCATGGTCACCCAGGAAGCACCGATTCATGAAGCCATCAAGCAGGCCATGGTCAGCGCCAACGAGCGCGACACCAACCTGATTTTCCGCTCCATGAAGAACACCGCACGAGTATTCAAGAACGTAATCTCCGATGAGGTGGTCGCTACCGAACGCCGCCCCGGCGGCTGCGAGTTTGCCGACATCCGTCCGCTTGTCGCTGGCGTTCGCGGTCGCGCGGCCCTGGAAGCCGGCGAGATCGATGCTGGCATCATCACCGCCGGCATGGTCATCGGCCTGATAAACGACATCCCCTCCTGTGCCGAACTGCTCGAACGCATGGTCGGCGAATGCCGCGCAGAGTTGGATCGCGCGCGCAGCTACCTGGTTTGAGGTAAGAAACGATGAGTGCAGTAGTCATCGCCGGCGTCGGCATGGTGCCGTTCAGCAAGCCGGGCAAGAGCGAAACCTACGATCTCATGGGGGCCGCGGCAGTACGTGCGGCACTGGCCGACGCAGGTCTAGAGTTCGCCAGCATTCAACAAGCCTACGCCGGGTACGTTTACGGTGACAGCACCTGCGGCCAGCGCGCGCTGTATCGGGTGGGTATGAGTGGCATTCCGGTGCTCAACCTGAACAACAATTGTGCATCGGGTTCGTCCGCGCTGTTCCTCGCCCGCCAGGCGGTCGAATCGGGCATGGTCGACTGCGCCCTCGCCTTCGGCTTCGAGCAGATGATGCCCGGCGCCCTGCCGACCATCTACCAGGACCGTCCCAACCCGCTGCTCGATTGGGTGGAGCTGTCCCAGCAGCTGCAACCGAATCCAGGCGCTTATCCCGCACCGCATCTGTTCGGTGGCGCCGGGGTCGAGCATGCGCAACGCTACGGCACTCGGCCGGAGACCTTCGCGCGCATTGCAGTCAAAGCGCGGCGCCACGCCGCTAACAATGACAAGGCGTTGTTCCGAGACCCGGTGACGCTGGAGGAAGTCCTCGAATCCCCGGCGATCTACCAGTTCATCACTCGCCTGCAGTGCTGCCCACCGACCTGTGGCGCGGCGGCTGCGATCGTCTGCTCAGAGGCCTTTGCCAAACGCCATGGCATCCGTAGTGACGTGTGCATCCTGGCTCAGGAACTGGGGACCGATTTCGCCGACGCCTTTAGCGCCGGCTCGATGATTACCGCCGCCGGCTTCGACATCTCGCGCCACGCCGCCGCCCGGGTCTACGAGAAAGCCGGTGTGGGGCCGCAGGACATCGACGTCTGCGAGCTGCACGACTGCTTCACCGCTAACGAACTGATCACCTACGAAGCCCTGAGCTTCTGTCCGGTAGGTGGCGCCGAGCGCTTCATTCTCGACGGCGACAACACCTATGGCGGCCAAGTGGTCACCAACCCCTCTGGTGGCTTGCTCTCCAAGGGTCACCCTCTGGGCGCCACAGGTCTGGCGCAATGCTACGAACTGGTCGAGCAACTGCGCGGCAGTGCCGGGGCTCGTCAAGTGGAAGGTGCCCGCCTGGGCCTGCAACACAACATAGGTACGGGGTCCGCCTGCGTGGTGACCCTGTTCGGCAAGCACTAAGAAGGTACTTTCGATGTTCCAGGGCCAATCCCTCAGCCTGTCACCGCTGGAAAGCGGCCTCGTCGAGCTGCGCTTCGATCGCCAGGGCAGCAGCGTAAACACCCTCGATGAGCTGACCTTGAACGAGCTAGGCGAGGCGCTGGGCCTGCTACGCACCGCCGCGGGCGTACAGGGCCTTCTGCTGACCAGCGCCAAGGACAGCTTCATCGTCGGCGCCGACCTCAATGAACTGGCCGTGCTGCTGCGTAGCGAGGTCGAAGAGATCGCACGCGTAAACGGCGGCCAGAGTGCGGTCATCTCGCAGCTCGAGGAGCTCCCCTTCCCGACCCTGGTCATGCTTGACGGAATGGCCCTGGGAGGTGGCTTCGAACTGACGCTGGCCTGCGACTACCGGATCGCCTCGCCTCAGACCCTGCTTGGCCTTCCGGAAATCGGCCTCGGCCTGTTCCCGGCGCTGGGTGGCAGCGTTCGCCTGCCTCGGCTGCTGGACGAGGCTGTGGCGCTAGCATGGATCACCTCGGCACGCCCGCAGAAAGCTGAAGCAGCCCTGGCAGCGGGAGCCCTGGATGGTGTCGTGGAAGGCACAGCGCTCCGCCAGGCCGCACTGCTCGAACTCTTCACGAGCTCGCGAAATGACACCTGGAAAGCACGGCGGCGGCAACGACTTCTTCCGCGCGAGCAGAGCCAGGCACAGGTCTATGCCGACGCCCGTACTGCGTCGGCCGGCAGCAAAGTCCCGGCTCTGTCCACGGTCATCAGTCTCGTCGAGCAGAGTATTCACCTTGATCGCGATGGCGCGTTGCGCCTCGAGTCCGCAGCATTCTCCCGGGTGCTGAAGAGCCAAGCCGCTGCAGCTCTAGTGCAGGTATTCCATAACGAGCAGTTACTCAAGCGCAGAGCACGCGAGTATGGGCGCATCGCGTCCCGCCCCGGCAGCGCTGGCGTACTGGGTGCCGGCATCATGGGTGGCGGTATTGCCTATACCAGCGCCGTACGGGGCGTACCGGTAGTGATGAAGGATATCGCTGCCGGTGCACTGGACCTGGGCATGGCCGAAGCGCGAAAGCTGCTGGACAAGCAGGTCGCCAGCCAGCGTCTGAGTGCCGAGAAAGCGGACGCAATACTCGGGCAGATTCAGCCAACACTGGGCTATCCGGGCTTCCCCAAGCTGGACGTGGTAGTCGAAGCCGTGGTGGAAAACCTGACAGTGAAAAAGCAGGTCCTCGCCGAGGTGGAAAGCCAGGTCGGCACTCATTGCGTGCTTGCTTCCAATACTTCGTCGCTATCCATCACCGAACTGGCCAGCGCGTTGCAGCGACCGCAGCAGTTCGTCGGTATGCACTTCTTCAACCCAGTACCAGCGATGCCTCTAGTGGAGGTCATCTGCGGACCCAACACCAGCCAAGTCGCTGCCGCCACCATCGCTAGCTACGCCAGCGCCATGGGTAAGACCCCGGTGGTAGTTCGCGACTGTCCGGGCTTCCTGGTCAACCGCATTCTCACCGCCTACATCCTGGCTTTCCTGCGCCTGGTCCACGACGGTGCAGACTTCCGGCGTGTAGATCGGGTTATGGAGGGCTTCGGCTGGCCAATGGGGCCGGCGTATCTACAAGACGTGGTCGGTATGGACACTTCCAGCCACGTCATCGAGCACATTGCTCATGGTTATGGCGAACGCCTGCTGCCTGGCTACGAGCACGCCGTGCAACGCATGGCAAGCCTGGGGCGGTTCGGGCAGAAGAACGGCATCGGTTTCTACCGTTACGAAACCGATACGAAAGGACGACCACGCAAACTCGACAGCGAAGACACCAATTCTTTGCTCGCCGAGATTCAGCCCAACGGCCGTCGGGAATTCAGTGACGAAGAAATCACCCAACGCATGATGCTGCCACTCATCATCGAGGCCTCGCGGTGCCTGGAAGAAGATGTTGCCGCCAGCGCAGGGGAGGTCGATATGGCCCTGATCCTTGGAGTCGGTCTGCCACGCCACCTGGGCGGAGCTCTGGTCTATGCCGACTGGCTTGGCATGTCTGAAGTACTCAACCTTTGTTGCCGCTATACAAACCTCGGAGGGCTCTACGAACCTAGCCCACGAATGCGCGAGATGGCGGCGCAAGGGCGCAGCTACTACCAGCAGTGAGGTTTACAAGGCTCTCCGCAATAGAGATGTGAGCGTGAGTCGGAGGGCCTTTTTTTCTACTCCAATACCGGTAATTCGGTGGAGTCAGTTCAAGGAGACGTAGATGAGCATGCACAGCACCCGCATCAGTGGTCATCGGGGACTGAGTCTGAGCGGCGACATCGGCGGTGACGCAGCGCATCAGCCGGTCATCCTGCTGCATGGTGGCGGACAAACCAGACACTCCTGGGGCAAGGCCGCACGCGATTTGGTCGGGCGCGGCTTTCACGTAATGAATCTGGACCTGCGCGGTCATGGAGAGAGTGAGTGGGACAGTGACGGCGACTACAGTTTGGATGCCTTCATTGGCGATCTTCGTGCGGTAATCGCAAGTCTTGAGCGACCTCCCGCGCTTGTCGGCGCCTCGCTTGGAGGCGCAACCTCATTGCTCGCGGTCGGCGAAAGCCTAGGCCCACTGGCCAGCGCGCTGGTCCTGGTGGATGTCGTGCCGCGCATGTCTGCGACAGGTATCAAGCACATCGGCGACTTCATGGGCAGCAACCTCGACGGTTTCGCCAGCCTGGAGGAAGCCGCCGATAGCGTCGCCCGCTACCTTCCCGGCCGCCCGCGCCCAAGTAATCCGGCAGGTTTGATGAAGAACCTGCGCCTGAAAGATAACGGTCGCCTCTACTGGCATTGGGACCCGGCCTTCCAGTCCAACCGCAAGCAGACCCGCGCAGAATTGAACGAGCGCATGGAAGCCGCTGCTCGCAAGGTCAGCATCCCTACGCTGCTGGTTCGCGGCAAGCAAAGCGATGTGGTCACACGTGAAGGCGCCGCACACCTGCTCGAACTCATCCCTCACGCCGAATACCTGGATATCGAAGGCGCCGGTCACATGGTCGCTGGTGACCGCAACGACCAGTTCAACGATGCCGTCGAAGGTTTTCTCCAACGCCACCTGCAAGCTGCCTGACTGGAGCCATCGAAATGCAAGACGCCGTTCTGCTCGAGCGCCATGGCGCTGTCGCGCTGCTCACCCTGAACCTGCCTGAAAAACGCAATGCCTTGGCACCGGTGCTTTACCAGCGGCTCGCCGAACTCCTGTTGCATCTTGAAGATGATCGCGAGTGCCGGGCCATCGTGATTACCGGTGGCAAGCATTTCTGCGCCGGCGGCGAGTTGGATGGCCTGGATAGCAACCCGCAGCAGATGCGCGCAAACATGCGCGAAGGCCATCGAATCATCCGCCAGATCATCTGCGGCCGTCTGCCGGTGGTTGCCGCTGTGCAAGGCGCAGCCTTCGGTGCCGGCCTGTCGCTGGCGTCGGCCTGTGACTTCGTAGTGGCCTCGGCCAACAGCCAGTTCGGCGCCGTCTTCGGCAAGGTCGGGGTCATGGCCGACTGGGGCCTGCTCTGGACCTTGCCGCAACGCATTGGCGCTAGCCGTTGCAAGCGCCTGGTGATGCTTGCCGAAGTGCTAGACGGGAGCAGCGCCCATAGTATCGGCTTGGTTGACGACCTGGCGGAAACCGACACGGAGATCCTTCCTCAGGCCCTTGAGCTGGCACAGCGCCTGGCCAGCGCGGCACCGGGCCCGCTGGGCGCAGTGAAAACGCTAATGGCCCGGGCGCAAAGCCTCGACGCACTGCTCGACTGGGAGGCCGATAGCCAGGCCCTGCTTATCGCCTCGGAAGACTTTGCCGAGGGCCGTGATGCCTTCTTTGCCAAACGTCGGCCGGCATTCCGCGGCCGCTGATGCCCCGCCTTCAGTTGCAAACAGAGATAACAAAAAATGCACTGGATCTCCCGTCTCTCTATCGCCGCCAAACTGCAGTTGGCCCCCGGCCTGCTGGTTCTCCTGCTACTGCTGGGAGCTGTCGCCGCCCACCTCGGAATTGCGCAACAGCAGGCACTGCTCGACGACATCCATGACCTGCGCGTTGGTCAGTACCAGCGAGCCTTCGTCGGCGTCTCCTATGCCCAGCTGTTGATCCGCGAGACCTACGCAAACGTGCAACGCTTGCTCGACGCCGGCCAGCCGTCCGCGCAGGACCTGCAACAAGCCCGCGACGATCTGCTCGCCCAGGCTGACGACCTGCTGGCGCATATCCGCAAGAGCGCGGCCGAACCCCGCCTCGACGGTGATGAACAGGAGCTCTACAAGGAGTTGGCAACCGAAGCGGCCAACCTCAAGCAATCGATCATCGACCTCTTCGACGGGGCAAAGGAAGCCCCCCATGCGCTGGCCACCGGCATCAGCGCTACGCGGAGCCAGTTCAACTACGTCGACAGCCTGTACGCCAAGCTGGTGGACAAACAGCGAGACCTGACCGAAAGCGCCTTCCTCACTGCCCAACACAAGGCACAGTGGACTTCGCGAATCTTGTTGGGACTGACCGTGCTCTCGGTGCTGCTCGCAGTCTGTGTGAGCCTGTTCATTGGCCGACAGATCCGTAATGCCATCGGCAGCATCCGCGAGGGTGCCCTGTCCCTGCGTGACGGCAACCTGACCCAGCGTGTCGTCCTAGTCGGTAGGGATGAGATCACACAGACCGCTGCCGCCTTTAATTCGCTGATCGACAACTTCCAGGAAGCTGTGCGCCAAGTGATCGAAGGCAGCGGACGCCTTGCCGGCTCAGCACAGCAGCTCAACCTCTCGACCCAAAGCATTGTCGACAGCAGCAACCAGCAGGCCGAGTCTGCGGCCAGCGTTTCGACCACCGTCGAGCAGATGAATCAGAGCATCCAGTCCTTGGCGCAAAATGCGCAGCTGGTGCGTGAGTCTGCAGCACGTAGCCTGGCGGATACCGAAGCTGGAGCTGTAGCTCTGGATCGATTGCAGGAAGCACTGCTGCGCCTGGAGCAGGCCACCGACTCCATTACTGGATCGGTAAACGAGTTCGTACGCCGCACCTCCTCTATCAGCGACATGACCGGACAGGTCAAAGCAATCGCCGCACAAACCAACCTCCTGGCGCTGAATGCCGCCATCGAGGCAGCCAGGGCCGGGGACCAGGGCCGTGGCTTTGCAGTGGTCGCCGGAGAAGTCCGCCAGTTGGCCGAGATGTCTTCGGACGCAGCCAACCGCATCGACGAAGTCACCCTCGCCCTCGGCCAGCAATCTACCGATGTCGAGCGCTCCCTATCGGCAGGTGCTACAGCGCTGGGTAGCAGCGCCGAGCAGCTTGACCTGCTCAAGGCCTTGTTCGCCAGCACCCGCCATTCAGTAGACGACGTATTCCAGGGCATGGAAGGCATCGCCGGCGCCGTGCAGGAACAAAGCCTCGGCAGCCAGGACATAGCACAACGCATCGAACATATCGCAAGCATGGCCGACGCCAGCAGCGATGTTTGCCGAACCACCTTCAGCGCCTCGGAAGAGCTGCGCGTACTAGCCGACTCGCTCCAGGCCAGTGCCGCTCGCTTTTCCGTCTGAACGCCCCGTCACAGAGAGAGAGCTATGCCCCAACACGCGACACTTGCGGATACCGCTCCAAGTCACGATCTAGCGGAGTTCAGCCGCCGCTTCATTACCCAGCACTGCGCCGCCAGCCAAGTCGAATTGCGAGGCATGCGGCGCCTGGGAGGAGGCGCGATCCAGGAGAACCTGGCACTGGACCTGCGCATCGATGGCGGCCCGTATGCCGGAGAGCAGCGCTGGGTGCTTCGCACCGACTCCACCTCGCGGCTGCCCATGAGTCTCAGTCGCGCCGAAGAGTTCGCGGTGTTGCGAGCCGCATTCAGCGTTGGAGTGAAAGTTCCCGAGCCGCTCTGGCTGCACCGCGACAACGGAGAGTTGGGTCGCGACTTCTATCTGATGCGCCGGATTGACGGCAACGCTAGCGGACGTGCGCTGGTACGCGGCGACCTGAATCCAAAGCAGAGGGCCGGCTTGCTTCGCGAACTGGGCGCTACGCTAGCGCAACTGCACAGCATCACTCCACCCGGCGCCGATCTGGGGTTCCTTGGCACCCCCAAGGGTAACCCTGCGCTGCACAGGGTTGAGGAGTACCGCAACCTCCTTGATCGCCTTGGCCGCCCCCAACCGACCCTGGAATGGGCGCTACGCTGGCTCGAACTCAATGCCCCGCAGGACCAAGGCTACAGCCTGGTGCACGGCGACTTCCGCACGGGCAACTATATGGTCGACAAGACCCACCTGACCGGGGTGCTCGACTGGGAGTTTGCCTCCTGGAGCGCTCCGGAGGAGGACCTCGGCTGGTTCTGCGCACGTTGCTGGCGCTTTGGCGCGCTGGAGCACGAGGCAGGCGGCCTTGGCACACTGGAAGAACTGCTGGACGGCTACACCTCTGCCGGCGGTCGCGCACCACAGGCCGAGCATCTGGCCTACTGGCGCGCCATGGCAAGCGTGCGCTGGGCAATCATTGCGCTGTTTCAGGCGCAGCGGCATCTCTCGGGTGAGCAACCCTCCCTCGAGTTGGCGCTGACAGGCCGCATGCTGCCGGAAATCGAGCTCGATCTGCTGGACGAAATCGCCACCCTGGACAAGGAGCCCCGCCATGCATGATCTGCCTCGCGCCGCCGACCTGCTAATGATGGCTCGCACCAGCCTGCTCGAGGAACTGCTGCCGCACCTGCCCAGCGCCCAGCACTACACGGCGCTAATGATTGCCAATGCGATGGCCATTGCCAGCCGCGAACAACAAGCCGGTACCGGTCTCCACCAAGCCCGACACACATTGCTCGACCAAGTCGCGCTGGATGCCGACCGCGCACCGGCCAACAGTAGCGAACTATGCGAATCGCTACGCAGCGGGCACCTCGACTGGCAGCTGACACATCTCAGCAAGGCGTTGCGCGACGACGTAGTGGCGCGGTTGCAGGTGGCCAACCCCAAATACCTAAAGCAAGTTGAAGCCCTGCGCGACACTCGCCCCTCTAACCTTCGGTAGCGCTGAATATGGCCAAGCTTAATGTGTTGCTGCGCAAGGAAGATCTCGATCCTAGCATGCTCCACGACAAGGTCGCCGTAGTGATCGACACCCTGTTTGCCACCTCAACAATCGTGGCCGCCCTTCACCACGGCGCCAGCGACGTCTATCCGCTGGCGTCCTGGCAGATGGCTCACGACGTGGTACGCAACCTGGATATCGATAGTTACTTGCTGGCTGGCGAAAGCCACATGCAACGCATCTCCGGATTCGCCGGCTTCTCGCCGCTTGCATTGACCCGCGAGCCCCTGTCCGGCAAGCGCCTGGTGTACTCCACCACCAACGGCACCGTCGCGCTCAGCAAGGCCGCATGTGCTCGACATGTCTATGCCGCCGCGCTGCTCAACGGTCCGGCTGTAGCCCGACAACTACTACAGCACAGCGGTACCTCCATCATCGTTATCTGCTCGGGCTCAGCCGGCTTGGTAAACCTGGAGGACCTGTTCACTGCTGGTTACCTGGTAGATCGACTCTGCAACGAGAGCAACGGCGCCTGGGAGCTGACCGACACCTGCCGCATAGCGCTCGCGGTCTACTGGCAGTACTCCGATCAACCAGAGAGCTGCCTGCGCAATAGCCGCCTTGGCCAGCTTCTAGCCAAAGCCGACCTGGACGACGAGCTGCACTACGCCGCTCAACTCGGCTTACTCGAAGTCATCCCGACACTGGACGGTAATCGTCTGATTGCCCTAAACACCTGATCCCCATTCGCCATCGCCCCCCGGAGAAATACCATGGACTTCCAACTGCCCGACGAGTTGCTCGACCTGCAGCAGCGTACAAGGCGCTTCATCGCCGAACAAGTCATCCCGCTCGAGAGCGACCCGCGCCAAGACCGCCACGGTCCCAGCGAGGCGCTGCGCCGTGATCTTGTCGGCCTTGCCCGCGAAGCGGGACTACTGACGCCGCACGCCTCGCGCGATCTGGGTGGCCTGGGACTGTCGCATATCGCCAAGGCCATCGTCTTCGAAGAGGCGGGCTACTCCCCCCTCGGCCCTACCGCAATGAACATCGCGGCGCCTGACGAAGGCAACATCCACATGATGGAAGTGGTCGCCAGCCAGACCCAGAAAGACCGCTGGCTAAAAGCACAAATTGCCGGGGAAACGCGCTCCTGCTTCTGCATGACAGAGCCTGCTCCGGGCGCTGGCGCCGATCCCTCGATGCTGCAGACAACTGCGGTGAAGGATGGAGATCACTACATAATCAATGGCGTGAAGTGGTTCATCACCGGCGCAGTGGGGGCGCAGTACGCGATAATCATGGCGCGCATGGAAGACGGTAATGCCACCATGTTCCTCGCCGACATGAACAGTCCCGGCATCACCATTGAGCGATCCATGGATGCACTCGACAGCTGCTTCACCGGTGGCCATGCAGTGGTGCGTTTCGACAACCTTCGAATTCCGGCGAGCGACGTGCTCGGTGAAGTCGGCAAGGGGTTCCGATATGCCCAGGTCCGCCTGGCACCGGCCCGGCTGACCCATTGCATGCGCTGGCTCGGTCAGGCCAGGCGTGCCAATGACATCGCCAAACAATACGCACGCGAACGCTTCGCCTTCGGCAAGCCGCTAGGGGAGCACGAAGGCGTTGGATTCATGCTCGCCGACAATGAAATGGAACTGCACACGACGCGCTTGGCTATCTGGCATTGCGCCTGGGTTCTCGACCAGGGCCACAGCGGCAAGCATGAGTCGAGCATGACCAAGGTCATCTCCTCCGAAGCACAGTTCCGGATCGTCGATCGCTGCGTGCAAATACTTGGTGGCCGCGGCGTCACGGGAGAAAGCATCGTCGCGCGAATCTGGAGCGACATGCGCGCGTTCCGCATCTACGATGGCCCGTCGGAAGTACATCGCTGGAGCCTCGCCAAGCACTTGCTCAAGGCCTGATTCACCGGGCTCCGTCTTACACCGATGCGGAGCCTCGCCAATTCACCCGGAGAGACTGCCATGGCCAATGGATTTTCGCGCACCCAGGGTCGCTTTCGGCGCCTGATCGACCTCAGGAACCAGAGCCCATTTCTGGTGGTGGGGTGGCTGGAGGATGACTTCCACCACTTTGGCGTCAGCCTGGAACATGATGGCAAGCACATAACCGATGTGCGCATGGCAGCGCCGCGCACCCCCTGGGTCACCTGTCCCGGCGCCGCCGAACCGCTCCGCGAATTGATCGGCAAGCCATTGCTGCGGCGCGCCTCGGATATCGGCACGTTGTTGGAGATGCGCCAGCAATGCACCCATGTGTTCGACCTCACCGGACTAGCCATGGCCCATGCCGCTGCCGGGCGCACTCACCGGCGATATCAGGCGCTGGTTCCAGATCGCGAAATACTTCGCTGGGATGACAAGTGGCCGATCCTCGGCCCAACAATTGCCACGCTCCAGAACAACGGTGTCGAGGTCCTGCGCTGGGAAGTGGAGGGCAAACAGATCCGCGCGCCACTGGAGTGGGCAGGGCAATCTCTGGAACAAGGCTTTCGCGCCTGGACTGAGGCGATGGACGAAGAGCCGGCCGAATACGCCACTATCATGCGCCGCGCCCTGCTAGTTGCCGGCGGCCGAACCATCGACCACGATCGCTACGAGAGTGCCGGCATTTATCACCAGGAAGCCTTGTGCTACAGCTTCCAGCCGGAGCGCAGCCTGACCGCCCTGCGCAACTACGGAGCGACCTTGGACTATGCGGAAAGTCCCGAAGGCATGCTGCTTCAAGTGCACAAGATTCCCTGACAATAATCGCTTAGAACACAGCCATCGGTAATACTCATCAGCAACCTGTACAGGAGCCTTCGGAGTTGCAACTCAGGCCGGTGCTGGGCCTCGAGTGTACTGCCCTTGTCAGCCTGAGAGCTCCGTTGACCGACTGAGATAGGCTTCACGTAGCTGGTATTTGAGGATCTTGCCGGCGGCGGAGATCGGTAACTCCTCGCGCAGTTCGATGCTTCGCGGACATTTGTAGCCGGCGAGCCGGTCGCGGCAATGCCGGATCAGCTCTGCAGCATCGGGGGCCTCTCCGGCATGCAGGACCACTACGGCATGCACGGCCTCGCCCCATTCAGCATGCGGTACGCCAATCACGGCGCATTGGGCCACCGCCGGGTGCTGGTAGAGGGCACCCTCTACCTCGACCGACCAGATGTTTTCGCCACCGCTGACGATCATGTCTTTGATCCGGTCGGCAAGATGGAGGACGCCATTGGTATCCATGAATCCGCCATCGCCACTATGCAGCCATCCGTCGCGCAGGACCTCGGCAGTCTCGCGTGGCAGCTTCCAGTAGCCCTGCATTACCCCCGGACCCCGAACGACGATCTCGCCGCACTGGCCGACCGGTAGCTCCACCCCGGTACTATCGACTATCCGTACTTCACAGGTAGGAGTTGGTCGTCCAACGCTACCCGGACACAGCCCCCCGCCCCGTTCGACACCGAACGGCCCAGTCGGAAGCGCAGCCACCACCGGTGCCAATTCGGTCATGCCATATACCTGGATGAAAGCGACGCGCGGCAGCGCGGCCTTGGCTCGCTCCAGTAAGGCGGGAGCCATTGGCGCCGCCCCATAGACGATTGTCCGCAACGCCGAAAGATCCTGGCTCGTAAACTCAGGCGCATCCAGCAAGCGCTGGAGCATCGTCGGCACCAGGAAGGTTTCGCCGATGCGCTCGTCCACCAGGCTACGAAGTATCGCCGTCGGGTCGAACTGGCCATGAATGACATGGCAGGCTCCCCTCAAGGCGGCCTGCAGCACCAGCGCCAGGCCACCGACGTGGAACAGCGGCGCCACCTGCAACACTTTGTCGATCGACTCGCGCGGAGCAGCCGCCAAAGTAGACAGCGCATTCCCAAGAAGATTGGAATGGGAAAGCATCACCCCTTTGGGTGTACCGGTAGTGCCGCCGGTATAGAGCAGTGCGGCCAGATCATCGCCGACACGCCTGACATCATCGATCGGGGAATAGGCCAGCAATTGCGAGAAGGTTTGACAGCCGACCGGACTATCGCTCTCTGCGCACGACAACACGCAGCGCAGATGGGTGCAGCGCTCGCGCAGAAGCGGAGCCAGCGCAGTGAAACTATCGTCGACGAACAGCACGCCAGTTTCGCTGTCATCCAGCGAGTAGGCCATTTCGCTGAGGCTCCAGCGGATGTTGATTGGGTTGATCACCCCGCCGGCCCAAAGAATTGCGTACAGGCACAGCAAATAACGGTCCGAGTTCAGCGCCAGCAGACCAACCCTGTCGCCGGGTTCTACCCCCGAAGCGCGCAGAGCGCCTGCCAGACGCGCTACCTGCTCCAGGAAAGTCCGATGGTCGGTGCGCCGTGGGCCATACACGCAAGCCATTGCAGTCGGCCGCTCGCGGGCGGCCTTGTGCAGGCTAAGGGTCAGTTGCACGTGCCCTCTGCCGTTAAAGGCTGATTCGCGCGCGCTGGGCGCTGGCATTCCCCATCCAGGCGTAATCGAACATCGCCCGCTTCAGGTAGATCTGCACATCGCACTCCCAGGTGTAGCCAATGCCTCCGTGTAACTCGACCGTGTCCCTGGCAACCTGCAGGAATCGCTCGGTGAGGTGCGCCTTGGCCAGTGCCGCGTAACGCTCGGAGTCGGCCGGGATATGATCGAAGGCGTGCGCGGCATACCAGTACAACCCGCGTGTCGGTTCGATCTCTACGGCCATGTTGACGAGCTGGTGCTTGACCGCCTGGAACTGACCAATTGGCTGACCGAATTGCTCGCGAATCTTCGCGTAGTCCACTGCCATCTGCACGCAACGCGAAGCGCCACCGAAGGCATCCGCCGCCAGTAGCACCAGGGCAGCGTCACGCAGACGGGTAGCAACGCCAACGTCATTGATCAGGCGTTCCACCGATACGTTAGTGAACTGAACGCCTGCCAGCGGACGGGTACGATCAACGGCATCCTCGGCCAATACCTCAAGGCCCACACTGGCGCGATCAACCAAGCCCAACCCACCACCAGCCAGGCCAACCAGCAGCAAATCAGCATGCTCGGCAAAGGGCACGCGCTGCTTGCGGCCATTGAGCCGGCCGCCCTCGTCAGTCAGGCGCCACTGTTCGGGCTGCCAACCGCCCACCTCGTCGAATGCCACTGTCGCCAGCATCTCACCACTGGCCAGTGCCGGCAGGTAACGCGCGCGCTGCGCCTCTGAACCACCCCAGGCAATCGCAAGCCCCGCCAGGACATGGCCCAGGAAGGGTGTGGGAGCGGCACGCCCACCCAGCACCTCGGCGACCAGAGCCAGGTCGATCATTTCCATGCCCGATCCACCATGCGCTTCCGGCAGGGCGATACCCGCCACGCCCAGGGCCACCAACTCCTGCCACAGCTGTGCGTCGAATCCAGCCTCGTCGAACAACTCATGCAGGCGGGTGGAGGGGCAGCGATCATCGAGGAAACGCAGCAAGGTGTCCTGGAACTCCGTCTGTTCCGGTGAAAGCAAGAAATTCATGGGTTGCCCCCCTCCTGGCTGGCATCGCGTGGCAGCCCGAGACCGCGTTCCGCGATGATATTGCGCTGGATGTTCGAC
Organism: Pseudomonas sp. BB438; assembly: GCF_057180225.1. Classification (NCBI taxonomy): domain Bacteria; kingdom Pseudomonadati; phylum Pseudomonadota; class Gammaproteobacteria; order Pseudomonadales; family Pseudomonadaceae; genus Pseudomonas; species Pseudomonas sp. BB438. The sequence continues at coordinate 1,412,087 of NZ_CM170001.1, read as the reverse complement.
GCACCGCCAGCGATGGCAATGCCCAGGGAACCGAAGAACTGGTTGTTCCATTTCTCCGGTCCGGCGCCCCGCGTACCTTCCGGCGGTGGCGCGAGAAGCAGATCGTCGCCCATCAGGTCACGCGCCAGCTTGGCCACTTCGTGGCCGATCTGCGTCGAGACCAGCTTATTCATCGACGCGACTATGCCTGGAGACTGACCGTGAGCGGCCATGGAGAACTGCCGGTAGCTGGAGTAGACGTGAGACGCGACATAACCCTCGAGAACCAGCAGGCGCTCTCGAATTATCGGATCGTCGATTGCCAGTCCACCATTCAGGGAAGTACTGCGCGCGAGGTCGACTAGTTTGTCGAACAGGGCCTGTGAGGTGGTGGCGTTACCGATAAAACTGTTGCGCTCATGGACCAGCGTGGTCTTTGAAACCTGCCAGCCCTTGCCACGCTCACCGACGATCCAATCTGCCGGCGTGCGGGCATTGTCGAAGAACACTTCGCAGAACTCCTGACCACCGGTCACCTGCTTGAGCGGGCGTACAGTCACGCCGGGCTGCTTGAGGTCCAATAACAGGTATGACAGCCCTTGATGTTTGGGCGCTTCCGGCTCGGTGCGGACCATCGCAAACATGAAGCGGGCATGCTGCGCCAGGGTGCTCCAGACTTTCTGCCCATTGATGATCCACTCGTCGCCCTGCAAGACCCCCTTGGTGCGCACCGAAGCCAGGTCGGATCCGGCATTCGGCTCGCTATAACCCTGCGCCCAAAGATACTCACCAGTCAGGGTCTTGGGAATGAAGTGCTCTTTCTGCCAGGGCGTACCGCACTCCAGCAGAGTCGGCACGAGCATTCCCACGCCGACGCCGGGCACTTCCATAGGTGCACGCAGGCGGCTGAACTCCTCACGGATGATCTGCCCGCGCATCACGTCCGGAGCCTGCTCCGAACCGCCGAACACGGTCGGAATCGCACGGTATAGGTAGCCCTGCCTAATCGCCTTTTGACGGAAGGCCGCCTCGGCGGCTCGCCGCTCCTGCCTGGGCAGCCCCACAAGGGGCTGCCAGGCTTGTTCGAGGAAGGCACGGACTTCACGCCGGAAGCTCTCGTATTCGGCTCCGTAGACAAGTTCCATAGTGGTTCTCCCGCCCTACTTTGCCGACTTGCCGGCGGTCAGCAGTTCCCAATGCCGAGCCATCATCTTCGCTGCACGCGCCTTGAGCTCACGCGGCGGTTCCGGCAGTACCAGTACACCATCGTCACGGCCGGGCAGTGCGATGACCGCGTCGCAAAGCACTGTCTCTTCACCACGCTGGTTGGTCATCTTCACCTTGACGTCGACCAGGTTGAGACCGTCTTCCTGGCGCTTGCCCACAACTTCACCTGTGATGAACTGCGTATCGCCCATGTAGTTGAATTTACGGATCTCGTCGTACTGCTTGTAGACCCAACCGCTGTCGCCGGCCCAGTCGCTAAGGAACCGATACAGGTAGTTCTCGCGCATCACGCCATAGTCGTAGGCCATGGGGTTGCCGATCGCCTTCGCCCATTCGCTGTCCCAGTGCAGGCGCTGGGCGACATCAGGAATGCCGTACTCGTTCTTCACATAGAAGGGGGCGATGCGTTTGCGGTTCTTGTGCCACAGGCGACCGGTGCGCAGGCCATAAGGTACCCAGCCATAACCGCCGCCATGGAAGTTCACCACATCGGTGACGGTCAACGGACCGGACGCACTAGGGCGCATTGCCTCGCCAACACGGACGTCTTCCCAGAACAGGGTGTCGGCTCCACGCGGCACATCGTTCTCGTAAAGCGCATCGATTTTCGCCAGGTCTTCGTCGCTGTAACACGCCGGCTCGATCTCGGAATACTTGCCTTTCTCGCGAGCCTTCTTGCGCTCAGTGAGGATTGCGCGGTAGCGATACACGGCCACCACTTCACCGCGCTGGTTGACCTTCACCTGGCTGTTGAAGCGGGTCACCGAGCGCCCGGCGAACTCGGACTGTTTGACCTCCAGGCCATCTTCGCCACCGAAACTGTAGAGGCTGTCGCCGGGAAAAATCGGCTTGAAGAAGGTCCACTCGCCACCGGAGATGAACATGTGGATACCGCGGAAGAGGCTTTTGGTCTTCGCCTTCAAGTCGTCGGAAAGCGGGTCGCCCTTGAGCGGCTTATTGATGACACCGGCCATCATCGCCGGGGCGATCACCGAGCCCCAGCGGGTGGAACGGGCGTACTCCGGATCGCAATGCAGCGGATTGTCGTTACCGCAGGAGAAGGCAAAGCTACGGATATTGTCTTCGCTGGCGGTGGTGATCTGCTCCTGGTCACGGCAGGCCAGATCGACACCCAGCAGCAGTTTCGCGCGCTCGATATCGTGATCGGTCAGCTCGTAAGCGGTGGCCTTCTCGAATTCGTCACTGAGCTTTTTTTCTTCTTGTGCCATGGGTCAGGCTCCACATCGAATCGGTAGGGGGTTCAGGTGCCGCTGAACTGCGGCTTACGTTTTTCCATGAAGGCCTTCACCGCCTCGCGCTGGTCGCTGGTCAGCGACGACAGCACCATGTGCGTGGCCTCCATATCGAGGATCTGTTCCAAGCTGCCATCTACCGCCGCATTCAGATTTTTCTTCATGAAGCGGTAAGTCAGCGGAGGACCGTCGGCCAAACGCCGCGCCAACACCTGGGTTTGCGCCTCGAGGTCGGCGTCGGCGACCAGCCGGCTTACCAGGCCGATACGCTGCGCCTCGTTGGCGTCGAGCATGTCGGAAAGGAACATCAGTTCACGGGTCTTGGCGCTACCAAGCAGGCGGGTCAGGAAGTAGCTGGCCCCGTAGTCACCAGAGAACCCGACTTTGGCGAAACCGGTGGTGAACGAAGCATTTTCGGAGACAACGCGGAAGTCACAAGCAGCGGCCAACGCCATACCGACGCTGACCGTGGCGCCGCGAATCATAGCGATGGTCGGCTTGTCCATTTGATACAACAGACGCACCGCTTCCATGTTGCCGCGCAGCCAGTCGATTCGACTGGCCACATTGTCCGGCGCACGCTCCTTGCGTGGCGCCGGGGCAGCATCACTTGACTCCTCGGCCTTCTTCTCCGGCTTGCCGGCGATATCCCCACCCGCGCAGAAGGCCCGGCCAGCACCAGTAATGACTACCACCCGCGCGGCATGGTTGCGCGATGCGCGCTCCATGCCTTCACGGAGCGTGCGGAGCAGCGGGGGGTTCAACGCATTGAGACGCTCGGGACGATTCAGTGTCAGCGTCAGCACACCATCTTCGAGTTTTTCAAGCAGCAGAACTTCACTCATCGCGAGCGCTCCATCATTTGGCGAACAGAGCACGAACTTCGTGCTGGCTGACCTTCAACGAGGGGGTGCGTGGCAGCGCCTCAACAATCTTCAGTTGCGCCGGCACCTGGTAGGCCACTAGTCGCTGGCGCGCGAAACCGAGCAGCTCCTCGGGCGTGACTGCTGGCACTCCCAGTTGCAACTGAACGGCGGCCACGGGAATCGCGCCCAGACGGTCGTCGGCCAGACCGACCACACACGCCTCATGCACCGCCGGGTGCTCACGAAGGATTTTCTCCACATCGCGCGGGAGTACCTTGAAGCCGCCGCGCATGATTGCGTCGTCAGCCCGGCCACGAATGAACAGGAATCCGTCGCCATCGATTTCAGCCAGGTCGGTAGTGCGCAACCAACGATTGGCGTCGACTTGCGCGGTACGGACCTCCAACAGGCCGACCTCGCCAGTGCCCAGCACGCTACCGTCCTCAGCACTCACCACACGCAATTCGCAGCCGGGTTGCGCACGCCCAACCGAGCCACGTTTGTCCTTGCTGTAAAGGCGGTGATCCTTGAGCGTCCAACCGGCTACGGCGCCAGCGAACTCGGTGGCACCGTAGGTATCGAGCAGCGGGAAGCCATAGATACGCTCAAACTCTTCTGCCATGGCCGGGTCCAGCGGTGAGCTGCCCGTGCGAATCGCCAGCAGGCTGGCCAGCTTCTCCGGCGGCACCTGAGCGTCGATGATCATGCGAATCGCCGTAGGTGGAAGCGAGACGGTCCGAGCCTGGTGCTCAGAAACAACACGAACAAACTCCTCGACGGTGAACTTCTCGAGAATCGCCAACGGCCGGGCGCCAACGATCGCCAGCATCGCGAAATACATGCCGCCGATGTGCACCAGCGGCGTACACAGCAGTCCCGCCGTCGCCTTGAGCTGCAGCTGTTCCTTGCCGCCGCGCGACTCATAGTGCATGGAGTCGAAAAGCGCCCGTTCGAAATTTCCGTACTCCAGCTGGATACGCTTGGCAGGGCCGGTAGTACCGCTGGTAAGCATGAGAATGCAGATGTCCGGTTGCGGCTCGGCGAACTTGCGCGCGGGGTCAAGATTCTCGAGCCCAGCTACTCGATCGACCCGCAGCACTGGCTGCGAACGAATGGAAATGCCCAGCGACCCTACCGCACGAGAGGCTTCGAGAAGTTCACCGACCTGCCAGTCCTCTTCATCGGCGATCAGTACCGCCAGATTCAAGCGACGAAGATCGTCGGCGATTTTCTGCGGGTGCTGGAAAGGATTGAGAGCGACGACGCAACGCCGCGAGGCAATAACCTGCATAACTGCGACAACATGCGCCGGTCGGTTGCGCAGGAGAATGCCTATGGGCATTCCTGGACCAAGACCTGCGACCTGGAGCATCTCTTCAATGCGATGCGCCATATCAGCGACGCTCTGCCAGGTACACCATTCGCCGCGATACTCGAAGGCGCCTCGCGCAGGGTCCAACGCCATGACCGCTTCAATGCGTTCCCCCAATCCATTTGTCATCAACCACCTCTCTGATCGCAGACCTTACCATGCCGTATTCAGCTAAATCATATTAATCCTATATATGATTAGAAGGCAACGCCAAAAACCTGAAATGTGTGCAGATGCCCGCAAACGGAACCGACAGGTATGAGGCGTTAATGACCGTCAGGTTCTCTGAAAGAGACGCGAGGAACGTAGAGAGAGCAATACAGGAAGAGCTCGCGCAACGGCGAACCTGATCAGTACTGCGCGGTGCCGGACGAAAAGGTCCAGACGAAGGAGTGATCAGAAAAAAAGCCGGGGGGCCGACCACCACCAGCTCCCCGGCGAAAGCTAAGTCAAGAATCCTTGAACAGCTCAGAAATGCGCAGATCCTCGAATCCGCTCACCCAGACCCTGTTTGCCCGGGACAGATGGCGCCGCCAGTGCGATTCAGCTTGATCGGTATCGCGCTGCTCGATCAGCTGAATCAGCCGCTCTTGAGAACGCAACCCGGTCGCCGCGGCCATCATCGCCACATCGTGACCACCCCGGCGCTTCATGGAGATCACCATGGCCTGATGCCGTTCAACCACCTCATGCATGGCCGCCCACAAGTGAATCAACGGCTTGTTTCCGGACAGTTCCACCAGCATGCGTTGGAACCGGGCCAGACCATAGGCGAAGGCCTTGGGATCATCGATCACCTGACGCTCCTCTTCCACCACCTGACGCAGCACAGCGGGAGCGACATTCGCTGCATGCTCTACGACAAACCGCACTGCCGAGGGCTCGAACGCCATACGCGCCTCGTACACCTCATGCACTGTAGTACCTTCGGCCTGAAGCACCATAAGGGCATAACTGGCAATGAGTGACGGATTCGGCGCATGGATGATTGCACCGCCCTTCGCCCCCCGCGCCACGGTGATCAAGGCCTCTGCCTCGAGAATTCGGAAGGCTTCGCGAATGGTGGGGCGCGAGACGCCAAACTCCTCCATGAGCCTGCCCTCGGCTTGCAATACATCACCCTCGCGCAGCTCACCACTGACAATCTGCTTCTTAATATGCGCAGCAACAATCTGCGGTGCCTTGGGTATGTGGAGCGCCTGCCGGCGCTCGCCAGTGGTACCCCGGCTGAGACCGGGAAACTCCTTGATATCTGACATGAATGGTTCTTCTTCTGCTATTCGCCAGGCTTACCGCTCGCACTTGACGAGGAGCGAGCACCAAAATTATTCGTATCAATCATATCTATTTTTATTACGAATTTGCAGCCTCCTACCCAATACGTGAGCGCGTGAGGCACCGCCCTCTTCCGCTTTACATCAGCGAAAATTGCTCCTTGGGCATACAGACTGGCCTCGACAGGAATCTGACTGCATCATCCAAAAGCAGGTAGACGTGATGGCGAAGCTCCTTCTCGCCCTTGCCAAGCTCTTTCGGGGCATGGCAGATTATATGTATAAATCATCTATATCTTTATGCAACCTACATTCGAGGCGCGTGATGAATTTTGACTTCTCCGATGACCAGCGGATGCTGCGCGACCATGCCCAGCGTTTCCTCGGCGAAAGCATTGATTGCCATGCACTGCGCGCCATGCTCGATGCCGGTCGTGAGTTCGACGATGGACTCTGGCAGCAGATCGTCGAGCAGGGCTGGCTAGGTGTAGCCATAGACGAGGAGCTTGGTGGTTTGGGACTGGGAACCCTGGAGCTGTGCGTCCTTATGGAAGAGCTGGGCCGAGCGCTAGCGCCGGTACCTTTCTTCAGCACCGTCTGCCTCACCGCTGAGCTGCTCAAACACAGCGGCTCTCCAGCAGCAAAGGAATACCTGCCCGGCCTTGCCGTCGGAGAGTTCATCGCCTGTGCCGGTCTGATGACCCCGGATCGTGATTGGAACAAGAACTCCCTGTGCATCCACGCCGGGAAGCTGATTGGGAGCAGCGGTGCTCTGGCGTACGCAGGTCAGGCGGACATAGCTGTGATTCCTGCATTGGAGCAGGGGAAACCACAATTGCTGCTGATCCACCTGGATCAGCCAGGCGTGCGGCGCGAACGTTTGAGCGGTATAGACCCTCTGACTCCACACGCACGCTTGCACTTTGAAGGTGCTGAGGTCCTGCGCTTATGCGAAGGCGAAGCGGCTGTGACGTGCATGCAGCGGGTCGTTGACCAAGCAGCAGTGCTGAACGCCTTCGAGCAGATCGGTGGAGCCGCGCGAGCCTGCGATTTGACCCGTGATTACGCGCTCGAGCGATTCACCTTCGGTCGTCCTATCGGCAGCTACCAGGCCGTCAAGCACAAGCTCGCGGACATGTCAGTGAAAATCGAACTCGCCCGTTCTAACGCCTACTTTGGCGCCTGGGCAATGCACGCCGGCAGCACAGCAGAACTGAGCCTGGCTGCCGCTAGCTCACTGCTATCTGCGAGCGAGGCCTATCAGTACTGCGCCGAGGAGTGCCTGCACCTGCATGGCGGGATCGGATACACCTGGGAAGCGGATTGCCACTTCTTCTACAACAAGGCTCGCCTACTGGCCGTCAGTGTCGGCAATTACGCAGCCTGGGTTGATCGGTTATTGGCCGACGACTGCCTGAATGCCCTGCACAGCTGAGCGAGGATGCCAACATGGATTTCAATGACTCTCCCGAAGAAGCCGCGTTTCGCCTGCAGATACGCAACTGGCTAGGTGCCAACGCCCAAGAGTTCAAGCGACCAATCGATCCTGAGACTGATGTTCAGTCCTATGTTGCCAAAGGTCGCGAATGGCAGAAGAAGAAAGCAAAGGCCGGCCTGGCGGCAATCCGCTGGCCGAAGGCAGAAGGTGGTCTCGACGGTACACCGATGCAGGAGGTGATCTTCCACGAGGAAGAGTCTCGCTATCACGTGCCTGTCGGTCCCTTCGTTACCATTGGTACCCACTTGGCTGTACCCACCATTCGCCGCCATGGAACGCCAGAACAGATAGAGCAGTTCACCCGACCGACGCTTGAAGGTGACTTGCTCTGGTGCCAACTCTTCTCCGAGCCCTCTGCGGGCTCCGACCTGGCCAACATTCGCACGCGGGCTGTGCGTGATGGGGATGACTGGGTACTCAATGGCCAGAAGGTCTGGACGTCCTGGGCCCACGTGGCCGATTGGGGAATCCTGATCGCCCGTACTGACCCGAGCCTTCCCAAGCACAAGGGCCTCACGTACTTCGTGGTAGACATGCGCAGTCCCGGCATCGACGTTCGACCGATTCGGCAGATCTCCGGCGAGTCAGAGTTCAACGAAGTGTTTCTGACCGACCTCCGTATCCCCGACGCCAATCGGATAGGCGCCATTGGCGACGGCTGGAAGTGCGCGATGACCACGCTGATGAATGAGCGAGTGAGCGTCGGCGGTGAAAGCCAGAGCCTACCCACGGTAAGCGAAATGATCACCGAGGTGCGGGCACACTCGGCAGAGCGATCAGAAGATCGCTTCCGCATGGCTCAGCTACTGACTCAGGAAATGGGTCTGCGCTATTTTCGCTTCCGCCTGCTGACCTCCCTTTCCAAGGGCGAGACACCAGGTCCAATCGCCGCCATGAGCAAGCTGGTATACGCCAATATGCTCCAGGATCTCTCCGCCATGGCGCTGGATGCGGGTGGCGTGGACAGCCTGTGTAGCCAAGACAACCACCTGCACAAGTTCAAGCATGGGTATACCTGGGCCGCCGCTCTGCGTATCGCCGGCGGTGCTGACGAGATTCTGCGCAACCAGATCGCGGAACGCGTCCTTGGACTTCCGGGCGAGATCCGCGTCGACAAGGACATCCCCTTCTCCGAGTGCCGATGATCGGCCGTGCCGCCGCCTCGGAACAATCCGGGGCGCCGCACCCTACGGTGAGAACCTACGTGATCGACTGCATCCTCAGCGACCTGAGCAAGGGCGTGCTGACTCTTCGTCTGAACCGCCCCGAAAAGTACAATGCATTGACCAACGCCATGTATACGACGCTGGCCAACACCCTCTCCACTGCGAATCAGGACCCTGCAGTCAAGGTGGTGATCATCACCGGAGGCAGTACCTGCTTCACGAGCGGCAATGATCTTAGGGACTTCGTGGAAGCACCACCAACCCACCTCGACGCCCCCGCCTTTCGCTTCATGAAAAGCGTCATTGATCTGGAGAAGCCACTGATCGCCGAAGTCTGCGGTGCCGCCATAGGCATTGGGACCACGCTGCTGCCACACTGCGACCTAGTTTTCGTTACTCGCAACAGCAAGTTGAGTATGCCGTTTGTCAAGCTCGGACTGTGCCAGGAGTTCGCCGCCAGCCTGACGATGCCGGCCATCCTCGGACCGACCCGCGCGACCCAGTTGCTGCTTTGTGGAGACACGTTCAATGGTCAGCAAGCCGCCGACTGGGGTCTTGCCAACGCCGCTTTCGAAAGCGCAGAGGAATGCCTGGAAGCTGCCCGTAGCCATGCTAACAAGCTCGCCGCAGCCCCCCAGGACGCACTACGCACTAGCAGGAGATTGCTGCGATCGGCCTCCTTGTGCGCACTCCGCGCGACTATCCAAGCAGAGAACGAGGCCTTTATCACCTGCGTACAATCCGACTTGACGCGCGGCACCCTGCAGACGCTGGTGAACTCTAGCAGCAAGCGATGAGTAGCTATCAGCTCCATTGCAACCGCCACAAAGGGGATCACGCTAAAGCGCCGCTACTGCTGGTGCATGGCATTTGCCACAATAGCCAGTGCTGGGACACCAACTATGTGCCGTTCTTCACCGTACGAGGCCACGACGTCTACGCGTTGAATCTGCGCGGCCATGGCACCGACCGAAGACAGCTCGATCAATTCGGTCTAGACGATTATGTCGACGATGTAATCGCCGCCCTCGGACAGCTTGATGGCAAGGCCATCCTGGTAGGGCACTCCATGGGCGGTGCTCTTGTGCAGAAAGCCATGAGCCAAGCCAGCTCCAAGATTGCAGCAGTGGTACTGCTGGCCTCCATGGTGCCAGGATCAATGACGGCACTGGAGAAGCTACTGCTATTGCGAAAACCCAAGAGCGTGCTCGCACTTCGGCGGCTGTTGGCCGGCACATCGCTGTCGCCGAAGCAGATCAACCGACTCCCCTTCTTTATGGGACGGCTGAGTGAGCAACACACTCAAGGCGCGGTTCGCTGGCTACAACCCGAGTCGAAAAAGGCACTGCGTGAACTCGGAAGTTTTGCTACCCAAGGCGGCACTCAACCGTTTCCACTGCTGGTGCTAGGCTCGCGCCAGGATTACCTGTTCGGTGCCAGCTCCCTACGACGGACAGCGGCCCATTATCGGACCCAGGCGGTTGTTCTGGAACAAGGCTGCCACGACTTGATGCTCGATCCCGACTGGCTCAGCAGCGCCACCTATATCGCCAACTGGCTGGACGAGCATCTGCCGTGCATCCCACCACAGCGCTACCAAATAATCAGCAGCGAGTAGCCCGAGATCAGTTGCCCGGCGCTAAAAAGGCCCTCAAGCATGAGGGCCTTCAACATTAGGCTGGCATGCTCACTGTCTTCAGACGGATAAACTCATCCAGCCCCGGTCGCCCCCCCTCCTTTCCGTAACCAGACAGACCCAGCCCACCAAAGGGAGCGCACGCCGGAATATTGCGCGTACCGTTGATATGCACGTAGCCGGTCTTGAGCCCCGCCGCCAGGCGATTGGCCCGCCCCAGGTCATGGGTCTGGATATAGCCACCCAAGCCGTAGCCGGTCGAGTTGGCCAGCGCTATCGCCTCCGCCTCATCCTTGAAGCGCTGTATCACCAGCACCGGGCCGAACACCTCCTGCTGAGAAATCTCACTGCTCGCGTCGACATCGGCAAAAATGCTCGGACGGACATAGCAGCCCTGAGCGAGATCACCGCCGGCACGTTCACCACCCAGCACCACCCGCGCGCCGGATGTCCTGGCTCGCTCAACCATGCCTAGAATACGTGAGCAAGCCGCCTCGTTGATCACCGGACCGATGATGGTTGAAGCCTCGAATGGATCGCCCATCGGCAGATGTCCCACCACGGCAGCCACGGCCTCGATCATCTGCTCATAGATGCTGCCCTGTACCAGCAAGCGGGTCGGCAGTTCGCAACCCTGCCCACTGAGCAGGCCAACGCTCCAGAACGCCGCCATCTGTGCCACGGAAGCCACATCGGCATCGTCGAAAACGATGTTAGCCGACTTGCCCCCCAACTCCAGCACCGTCGGCTTCAGCAGGTCGGCGCATTGGTGGAGGATCTTGCGCGCGGTGATCGGCCCGCCGGTGAAGGTCACTTTCTGCACGTCAGGGTGACCGATCAACGCCTGCGCCGCCTCAGTGGAGCCTGGCAGGACATTGACCACACCCGGAGGAATACCTGCCTGCAGCGCCAGCTTGACAAAAAGCTGCGCGGCAAACGGTGTCTGCTCAGCCGGCTTGACCACGACCGTGTTGCCGGCGGCCAAGGCCGGGGCGACTTTCATACCGAGAGAAATCAGTGGCCCATTCCACGTGATGATGATGCCAATGACCCCATAGGGTTCAGGGCGCGTGTAGATGAGTTCTTCGGCGGGAGGAATGGAAACCACCTGACCGTCGATCTTGTCCGCCCAACCAGCGTAATAGCGTGTCCACTCCTCGCCCAATCGGGGGCCACCGGCCCCAATAGTGATGGGTGTCCCCCCCTCAATGGCAGCAAGCCGAATGAATTCGTCGGCGTGCTGCTGGATCAAGTCGGCAAAGCGATTTAGCAGCAGCGCCCTCTGCGCCCCCGGCGTACGCCTCCAGATCGCGAATGCCAGGCTGGCGGCGGCAACAGCCTGATGCACTTCGGCGGGACCAGCTAATGGAATGTCTGCCTGATGCTCGCCATTGGCCGGGTTGATATGGGCGAAAACGCCGCCGCTGCCCTGGGTCAGCTCGCGCTCGCCGATAATCAGGCTGGCGACGGGAGGATTGCGATCGTAGATCATGCCAATTCCTCCTTCACACGCGAATCTGCTGGCCGTCGTCGACAGCGACTATCTGGCCACGGACGTAGCTCGCCGCATCGGAAAGCAGGAACACACCCACGCGGGCGATCATGTCCGGCGTCGCCACCCGGTCGGTCGGCCGCCCCAGCGCCTGCCCCCACTTGGCCATGTCATCGACGCTCATCAAGGGTTGCATGCCTTCGGTGGCCACGGTTCCCGGCGCCACGGCATTGACCCGGATGTTGTCCTTGGCCAGTTCGCGGGACAGGTTGATGGTCAGTCCGTTCACACCGAGCTTGGTCAGCGAATACACACCCGTCGCCTGGTAGGCACCGATGGAAGACACATTGAGGATCGCCCCGCCACCTCGCTTACGCAGCGCGGGTACGACAGCACGGGCCATCCACAACTGACCATTGAGCATCACCTCAGTGATCTGGCGGTACTTCTCGATGGGAATGTCGATCAGCGAAGGGAATGCCGCGGCAGACAACAGGCCGGCATTGTTGACCAGATAATCGAGCCCGCCAAAGCGTTCGTGGACAGCTTTGACACAAGCCTCGCAGGAGGCCGGGTCACTGACATCTGTGCGCACTGCCAGCAGTTGGTCCTTGAATCCAAGCTCCTCAACAGCCTTCTGGGCAATCTCCAGATTAATGTCCGCTATCCCTACGCGGGCTCCTTGCTCCGCGAGCAATCGAACATACTCGCGGCCCATTCCCTGGGCCCCGCCGGTGACGATGGCAACCTTGTTGTCGAAACTCATCTTGTTGTTTTCCATTACGTTGGTCCTTCCTCTCGAATCAGCCGGCCGAGAGCTCCAGCTCAATCGTCTGAGAATCAGCCTTAGCCGCTCCGCACTAGGGGCAGCCTCAATCTTCCGAAACCTCAGCCCAGCGCGTGCCGACGAAGGTCCCTTCCTCAGACCACCCAGCGCTTCGTCATTCCGAACGCCATGCTTGTGTCCTCTTCATTGTTGTTATGAGCCAGTAACCACCGATGTCGTGCTGCTTATGGAAACTCGTCCTCCGGCAGCAGCAGAAGACCTTGCAGAAAGCGCGCAACGATGAGGCCAGCGGCCCGCGCATCTCGCGTGCGGTTGCCATCCATGCTCAGCACCAAACCGAGGGCGAGGCTGTGGAAGGCATGCGTCATCTGATCGAGATCGACCGGGGGGCGTTTGCCAGCTTTCTCGAAGTTGAAGGCGATCAGCTCGCCGATGCTGCTGCTGATTCCGTCCAGATAGTGCTGGTACGCACTGGCAAACTGCGCATCGCGCCGCGCCTGAAGGCGCACTTCGACAGCGAACAGCCCCCATGGCGTTTCGTCGATCAACGCGGCGAAGCGATCGGCTATCACCTGGAAGAAGTCGGCCTGGCCAGCATGCTCTTCCACCAATAGGCGCCAACGCCCGACTTCATGCTCGCTCAGCTCGCGCAAGAGCTCGAGAAGAATCTCGTGCTTTCCCTTGTAGTTGGCATAGAAGGCCCCTCTCGAATAGCCGGCGGTCTCGGCAATGCGATCGATGGAGGCACCAGCGAAACCGTTGGCAGCGAACTCCGACAACGCCGCCTGGCGCAGCTTCTGCTGGGTCAGATCACGGCTTTGCTCACGGGTCAGGCGATTCATGTAATCAACCCAAGATCATCATATTTATCTAAAAGATATACACGATTAAATTCAAATACAACCCTGTATCTGAAATTCCACTCACACCTCCCGGTGGCCCTCCAGGCCCACGCTTCAGAGCATCCGCAGCCATCATCCAGTTGCGCGCAGCAGCCTTCCAACCACCTAACCGATCGAGGAGAGTTCAAATGGTTACCTTAAGAGGCTTCTGCTGACCGCCTGGCTCATCGTCATGGCAATCGGAATCGAGGCTTACAGTCGCAGCGGTATGGCAGCAGGCGAAACCTTCATGAGCGATATCCAGGCCCTTTCATGGCGAGCGCCGTTCAACCTCGACTTCCTCGCCCACCTTTTGCTGTTCGGTCTATGGGTCGCCTGGCGCCATCGCTTCAAGCCCGCCGGCCTAGCGCTGGGCCTGGCATGCGTGCCGGGCGGCGGAGCTGTCAGCCGGGCCCACCTGCTTTGCGCAAGCCTGACCACCAACGGGGATGTCAATGCCTTTCCCCTGGGAGAGAAACGCGACGAAGCCATACCATCGCCACCGAATAAAGAGACCTCTTTATAGGATAAAAAATGAGAAAACCTCTAAATAATTGCACTCAGCAGACTTCACATCCAATAGAGTTACCTCTAAGCTAAAGCCCTATGCCACCACTGGCTAACCAACAATGAGGGATAACTCATGCGCCCGTTCGTGTTCAGCTGTGATGCTCATATTGTCGAACCCCTGGACCTGTTCACCGGCAACATGTCCGAACACAACCTGCAGTGGGCCCCCAACGCGGTGATCGACGAGAAAGGCATGCGCGCCAACCGCCTGGGGGAAACGGTGCTTTTCAAGATTCCGGCCAACTTCCACGCCCACAAAGTCGGCGAGGCCAACGATCTCGATACCCGTCGTCGTGGCGTGCGCGATCTTTCCCTGCGCTTCGCCGACATGGAGCGCGACGGTGTCGACGCCGAGCTGTGCTTCCCAAGCCTCGGCTTGCTCGCACCCAGCATTCCCGACCGCGAGGCATCGCTCGAGGCCGCGCGCATCTACAACGACTGGGCTTGGGATTACCTGGAAGGCATGCGCAACAAGCTCATCCCCGCAGCCGTCATGCCACTGGTGGACATGGATGATGCGCAGGCGGAACTCGAACGGGTCATCGCCAAGGGCTACCGTGCGATCATGATGCCGCCGGTCAGCGTGGACTCGACTCCCAAGTACAACGACCCTGCCTGGGACCGCTTCTTCGCCACCTGCGCCAAAGCTGGAATCCCACTGGTGTTCCACACAGGTGTCGGCACTGTGAACATTCGTGCCCTGCGCGGCCCAGGGGCAGCGCTGTTCAACTACACCCGGCAGATGAACGACGCGGTGGACGTCATTGCCGCCCTGGTCGGTGGAGGTGTGCTGGACCGCAATCCGGATGCCCACGTGCTCTTCGTCGAATGCGGTGCCGGGTGGCTGCTTGGCTTGGCCGAGCGCATGGACGAGGTTTACGAAGGCCATGAACCCATGGTCCAACCCAAGCTCGGACGCAAACCCAGCGAAATCGTTCGGGACCAGGTTCACTGCTCGTTCCAGAACGATCCGGGCTGCCTGCTGACCTATAAGTCACTGTCTATCGATAACTTCCTGTTCGCCACCGACTATCCGCATAGCGAGGGCACCTTCCCCTTCTCGCGCCAACTGGTGGAGCGGATGTTCGACCACGTACCAGATATCTCCGATGAGGAAAAGGCCAAGGTCCTGGGGCTCAACGCCGTGAAACTGTTCGGCATCACCCCGGAACAGGTACGCGAGGATGACGCGCGTATTCGCGCACGCCAGCAGGCCACTGCCGGCGCCTGAGTAATTGGCAAGAACTGGCGCCCGTCTCTCGACGGGCGCTTTCGTTTCAAGGCCGGCACGAACCAGGCGGATTAGGCGATACACTGCCGCACGTCGCCCCATAGCAGTCAGAGAATGGAATGAACGATAACAGCAATGGATCGGTTATGCGTCGCGCCGAAAAGGCTCTCCGCTCCCGCATCCTACAGTGTGACGACGGAGCGTTTCTCGGCTCGGAAGTACAGCTGATCGAGTCGCTCGGTGTGAGCCGGCCGACCTTCCGCCAGGTCGCCAAGCTGCTTGAACGTGATCTATTGATGGAGATACGCCGAGGTGTTGGCGGTGGTTACTACGCCCGTAACCCTAGCATTCAGGCCGTAGCCCAGGCTGCCTCTGTGTTCCTACAGTTCGAGAAGTCCACCCTCAGCCACGCGACCGTGGCTGCCAGCCAGCTTTCCCGTGAACTCGTTAGACTGGCTGCCCAATGCGCCCAGGACGAACTCCGACAGCGCCTGCAGCGCTTCCTGGATGCGGACCGCCAAGCGCCAGCACAAGGTCAGCCGGTTGCCACCTTTATCGAAGCCGAACTCCGATTCGTCGAAACGCTCGCCGCTATGTCCGGCAATCCGGTGCTCAAGTTGCTCATCACCATCCTCTATAAATTCGCTACTCCGGCGGTAGGCGGAGTCATTTTCGACGACTCCGTATTCATGCAGGCAAGCCGCGGAACACGCATCGCCACCGCCGAAGCTATTCTTGCCGGAGATGTCGAACTGGCAATGTTGATGTTCCGCCGTCATATGGATGCGCAATATGGGCAGTTGAAGAAACTGCGTGGCGATGCAGGGTTGGACGTGCCGCTGTTCTAGATGCCCTCGTTCGACGTACCGCACAGCAGGCTGCGGAATTGCAGTGTCACAGTGACACTGATGTCATCGCCGGAAAATTCGCCTGCCTCTCGGATCACCCGGTAATGGCTGGCAGCCTCGTCGAGGAAACGCAGCGCCGCGTTTGCCGCCAGCACCGGATGTAGCAATCCGGGCAGTGCTCCACATCGCTGTGCTTCACGAATAGCCACAGCACAACGCTCGATCAGTGGATCCTGAGCTTGGTGACGGAAACCCCGGAGGGACGGGTGATCGTCACCGGACAGTCGACTGACCGCGCGCAAAAGTCCCCCGTGAGCGGTCCAGAACTCCACGGTCAACGCAAAGAACCCCTCCAGCGCCCTCAAGCTTCCTCCCCCAAGCCCCTCCTCCAGGCAAGCCGCCAATTGCGCCTGCGGATAGCTCGCCCAGACCTGCTGGCTACGCGCCAGGATGGCGTCCTCGATATTGCGGAAATGCGAGTAGAAGTTCGGTTGGGTGGTGCCCGATGCCGCAGCGACTTCGCTGGCGCGCACATCCCAAGGCGCCTTTCGCTCGAGTAGTTCGCCCAATGCATCGAGCATCACGCGGCGAGTTTCAGTGGGCGGACGCTTGCCGCTGCGGACAGAGCATTTGGGCATTCAGGCGACTCTGCGGAAGGGACTGGGGGGGTCTTGAACTGATGATGTATAAGCAGTAGCTTAGCAGAACAATGAGATAGATGATTTATACCTTTACACCTTCTCACTACATCGCGAATAACGACAACAAGAGGACAGTATTCGATGAAAATCCACGCAGCACTCGCCCATGCCAGCAACAGTCAATTCAGCATCGAAGAGATCGACCTGGCCGAACCCGGCCCCGGCGACGTCCTGGTGCGCGTGGTCGCTACCGGTCTGTGCCACACCGACCTCACCGTACTAGCCAATCCTGCTCTGCCCTGGCCAGCGGTATTCGGACACGAGGGCGCGGGCATCGTCGAGAAGGTGGGTGCCGGCGTGAGTAAGGTGGTACCCGGCGATCATGTGCTGATGAGCACCGCGTCCTGCGGAAAGTGCCCAAAATGCCTGAGTGGCAGCCCTTCCTACTGCTCCAACTTCCGCGCCATGAACATGAGCGGCGGACGCTGCGCGGATGGCAGCTGCACACATACCCACAATGGCAAACCGGTTTTCGCGCGCTTCCTTGGTCAATCATCCTTCGCTAGCCACGTACTGGCAGGCGAGCGCAGTGTGATCAAGGTCGCTCAGGATCTGCCGCTGGAAACCCTGGCGCCACTGGGGTGCGGCATCCAGACCGGTGCCGGTGCAATCCTCAACACCTTGCGTCCGCGTCCGGGCAGCAGCCTGGTGGTTTTCGGTGCTGGCGGCGTCGGGCTGTCCGCGCTGATGGCAGCAAAGATCTCCGGCTGCAGCAAGCTGATCGTAGTCGATAAAGTGGCCTCTCGCCTGGAGCTAGCCCTTGAGCTTGGCGCCACTCACGTAGTCAATGCTGCCGAAAGCGATGTACCGGCTGCCATCCGAGAGATCACCGGCGGAGGCGCCGACTATTCGGTTGAGGCAGTAGGCGCACCCAAAGTGATGGAGCAAGCCATCGATGTACTTGGCCAAGGCGGAACCGCGGTGCTAGTAGGCATGGCGGGCGCGGAGGCGAGTGTCTCCTTCAATCCCATTGTGCTGCAGAACAAGGGAGCGACCATCAAGGGCAGCATCATGGCCGGCGAGAACAGCCTGCCCGAACTGTTCATCGGCCAACTAATCGACTACTGGCGGCAAGGCCGCCTACCGGTGGAGAAGCTGCTGCGCTACTACGACTTCAATGACATCAACCAAGCCGTACACGACGCCCACGATGGGTCCGCCATCAAACCCGTCATCCGCATGCCCTGAAGGAGCGCGCCATGTCCAGCAACATCGAGAGCATCTTCGCCCGCCAACGTGCAACCCGTGAGGAGCGCAAGGCGGAAGATGCCTCTGCTCGCGCCGCCCGACTGAAGCGTCTGCGCGAAGTCATCGTGACGCGCATCGACGACATCGAGCAGGCCCTTCACGCGGACCTAAGACGCACACCTAACGGCGGTAAGGAAGGCGAAATTCCCACCGTGCTCGCCGAGATCGACAACAATATCGCCCACCTTGAGCAGTGGATGGCACCGCAAGCGGTCCCAACTTCCCCGCTTTTCCAGGGCTGCCAGACGTTCATTCAATACGAGCCCCGTGGCGTGGTGCTGCTACTCGGTGCCTGGAACTTCCCTTTTGCGCTGGTCCTGCAGCCACTGGTTCCCATCGTCGCGGCAGGTAACAGCGCCATGGTCAAACCCAACGAGTTGAGTCCGGCGACCAGCGCGGTGGTTGCCGAGATCATCCGCGAGGTCTTCGAGGAACAGGACGTTGCTGTCTTCGAAGGAGGAATCGAAGTGGCCGAACGCCTGCAGCAGTTGCCCTTCGACCATGTGTTCTTCACCGGAAGCCCGGCCGTTGGACGCCTGGTCATGGCCGCGGCGGCGCGCCACTTGACCAGCGTGACGCTGGAGCTTGGCGGAAAATGTCCTGCGATAGTGGCGCCGGATTACGACCTGGTCGATGCGGCAGGCAAAGTGACTGCGGCGCGCTTCAACAATGCCGGTCAGCTGTGCCTTTCGGTCGATCACGCCTGGGTACCGCGCGCGGTGGTTGAACCGTTCTGCCAGATCGTCGGCGCCGTCATTGACAAGCTCTTCTATGAAAACGGCGAGCTGCAGCTGAATCGCTTGCCGCGTCTGGTAAACGAGCGCAATTTCGATCGAGTGCTTAGCTACATCGACGACGCGGTTGCCCGTGGTGCCCGTATCGTTCGAGGCGGTCAGAGCGACCGCGCCAGCCTGACCATCCATCCGACTGTCCTCGTCGATGTGCCAAAAGACGCGAAGATCATGCAGGAGGAAATCTTCGGTCCAGTTCTGCCGGTCCTGGCCTACGAGGAACTATGCGAGGTCACCGACACCATCGATGCCCATGGCAAGCCACTCGCGATGTACATTTTTGCCAAGAAGAAGGAATTCGTAGATCAGACCCTGCTGGCCACTTCGTCCGGCGGCGTTACGGTTAACCACGTATTCATGCACTACGTGGAGCCCAACCTCCCGTTCGGCGGTGTCAATGGCAGTGGGATGGGCCGTTACCATGGACATGCAGGGTTCCTTGAGCTCTCTAACGCCCGCTCGATGTTCATTCAAGCATGAATGGACCGCCCCCTGCCTGCCCGCAGGTAGGGGGCGATTCCATCTACCAGACTTGGTCTCTATCTCCGCCGCTATTCCCTCGCTTGCACTACCGCGGTAGCCAACTATTCCCGTATCGCAGCCTCGACAGTAAAGCAATGGAACTCCGGGCCCCTCTTCAAGAATTGATTCGTGCTCGTTAGGTCTCACCCACCTAGAGAAATATTTCATTACAAGTCAATCCCCTGTCCTTCTAAAACGGCGAGAGCCGGTCCGAGTAAACGCCCCTCATAGCTCCCCCCCCCCGAAACCACCGTTTTAGACGCACGCTCCTCTCAGGTGTGCAAATACTTCTGCGCGCCTCGTCTCCATAAAAGGCGACCAGCTCACCTCCCTACAGCTTCTTCTATGACGTCAGTCCGTCCATGAACCATTGCTCTGCAATCAGCTATATGATTACTATGATTTAGCTTGTTATTGCACGCATTCTCCGCTCCTTGGCGCCACTCAAGCATGCGATGACAAGCCGTCGGCTGATGCTGCCGCTCTACATAAAAACAAGAAGAAGGAGAAGAAACATGAATGATGCTGAACACTATCCCGCTCTCTCCAATCGATATCGCAGCAAACTGCATAGCGTAGGAGTCTGCATGATGCTGGGCATTGCTTCGTCGGCCGATGCAATGGAGATAGACACAGGAGTGGAAGGACTATCCACACGCTTTGACAATACAGTGCGTTACAACCTCGGGTGGCGGGTGGACGGCCGAGATAAACGCATCGCCAATAACTCCGCAGCAGATGACGGAGATTATAAATTCGACCGCGGTGAGAACATCACCAACCGGGTTGACGTGCTCTCAGAGTTCGAGCTGGATTGGCGGAACCTCTATGGCATACGCGTTTCTGGCACCACTTGGTACGACGATGCATACAGCGACGTTTCAGTGAAAAGTAATCCGTCACTGGGCGGCCAAAGCAGTTACGACGACAACAAGTACTCGTCGTTCACCAAGCGATACTACCGTGGGCCATCTGCCGAGTTTCTCGATGCATTCGCCTACGCCAACCTGACGGTGGATGACCGTCCAATCAACGTTAAAGCCGGGCGCCACGTGGTGTACTGGGGCACATCCATTTTTACTCAAGGTGGGATCGCCTACAGCCAGCATCCGATCGACGCTCGCAAAAGCGCTGCGACTCCCGGTACTGAAACCCGCGAAACCTTTTTGCCGCTGACGCAGCTTTCTCTACAAAGCCAGGTCACCGATATGCTTTCGGTTGCTGCCCAGTACTACCTCGATTGGGACCATATTCGCATTCCGGAAGGCGGAACCTATCTCGGAACCAGCGACTTTCTTATGGACGGCCCAGATCGCTTTGGCGGGCGAGGCCCCACTGCCAACTGGCGTCTTGATGACCCGCTAGAGCCCGACCGCAAAACAGGCAACTGGGGAATCAATGCCAAGCTGACGATTCCGGAATGGAACGCGACAACCTTCGGTGCCTACTACCGCGAATTCGATGAGAAGAACGGTTTTTGGGTTTTGCGAGACCCTAGCAATCCTACCCACCTACGTGCTGTCTTCCCTGAGAACACCAAACTCATTGGTCTCAGCATGGACACCAGTATTGGCGCCAATGCAGTAGGTGCTGAGCTAATGACCCGCCGCAATGCGGGTCTGTCCTCCATTGGCTTGTCCCAAGCGAATGAAGGTGCGCGAGGAAACACTTGGCACGCATTGGTAAACACTATTTTTGCCCTACCCAACACCCCCCTGTGGGATACCGGCACCGTCACCGCAGAACTGACATATGACTACCTCGATGAGGTAACCAAGAACGAAAAACTCTTCAATGGGGCGGATCGCTCTACCTGCCCTCTTGGCAAAAAAGCCGGCTGCGCAACGCGAGATGCCTGGGGCTTCAACATAGCCGTAAAGCCTCAATACCTAGCAATTATTCCCGGCGTAGACCTGTCAATTCCACTCACCCTGGGCGGCGGGTTGCATGGCAATACAGCTGACTTTGGTGGAGTCAGCGAAGGCGCATATACCTACTCGGTAGGTATGGAGGCTGACATCCGCAGAGCGGTGATTGCGTCACTCACCTGGGCTGACTCCAGCGCCCAGATCGTTCGCAATGGAAGCGGTGGCTACACCGGCGCCGGTAGTTGGCAGACCACTGACCGTGGTCGCGTAACGCTAACTCTCAAAACGTCCTTCTGATCGGCAGGTATCTCATATGAAACATTCAACTACGGCCCTCCTCGCCGCCGTGACCTTGTCGGCCGCATCCGGCCTGAGCGCTCAAGCCTCTAACGACGAGATCAAACTTCTCGGCAGTCAATTAACTCCGTGGGGAGCGGAAAAAGCCGGTAATGCCGATGGAAGCATCCCGGAGTACACAGGGGGAATCAGTAGCCCTCCACCTGGCTTCGACCGCAACTCTGGTCACCTTGTCGATCCATATGCTGCCGAGAAACCTCGGTTAATTATTAACGCTAGTAACATTGCTCAATATCACGACAAGCTGACGCCCGGAACAATTGCCCTACTGCAACGTTGGCCAGAGTACCGACTGGACGTGTACCCGACTCATCGTAGCTATCCGGCCATGTCTGAATCTAGAGCACAAGGTACCCTAGCAAATGCTAGGAACCCGCAGTGCAAGACCAGCGCCGATGGTGTCGGCCTTCAAGGCTGCTGGTATGGCACTCCATTCCCGATTCCCAAAACTGGCTACGAGGTTATGTGGAATCACCAGACTCGTGATCAGTTGGACTATGAACTGAAGATGCAGAGTTGGATCGTCGACGCATCTGGAAACCCGGTGCTCACAAACGAATCCTTCCAATACGCCGACTTCCCTTATTGGCATAAGGACATTACCCCCTACCAAGGAGCCGGTGAGTACTACTATCGATTCCTCAACAGGACAGTTGCGCCTGCGCGCGATGCAGGGCAAAAAGCCTTGATCTGGTATCCAGCGCAGTTTGACAAACTAGATCAGAGAACTTGGTCATACACCACTGGACAGCGCCGCACACGTCTAGCTCCCGAGATGTCGTATGACACACCCAGCGCATCACTTTCCGGTGCAATGAACTACGACGAGCTTTCGCTATTCTCGGGACGCATGGACCGCTTTGACTTCAAGCTAGTGGGTAAGAAAGAGATGTTTCTACCTTACAACCAGTTCCGTTACCTCACTGCGACTCCGGACAAACTGATTGGCAAACAATATGTCAACCCGGACCACTTTCGCTGGGAACTGCACCGTGTGTGGGTTGTGGAAGCTACCAGGAAAGAAGGTAAGCGGCACATCGCAGCGAAGCGCCGGTTCTACGTAGATGAAGACTCCTGGACGATCCTGGCTGCGGAATCAATCGACGACTCTGGAAAGATTTTCCGTGTCGGCCTATCGGCGCTGATTCCGTGGTACGACCGAGACAGTGAAGGTAATGCTGGGACTATGAGCTTCGCGAGCATTACCTATGACCTGACTCGAGGGCAGTATGTGATGGCGGCTTATGTGAACCCAGAGACCGGCTCCGTGAGGCATCCGGGTCGTCAACCCGATCATATGTTCCGCTCGGAAAACATGGCTGGCACAGGAGTGCGCTGACACCGATTTGCGTAGCCCGAAAGGGCTACGCAAACCAGTTTCCTCATTATTTATAACAATTACAAGAGCTTTCGAAATGAACATACGCTGGCTAAGTAGTTGGATAATTTGTGCTGCTTTGTTGTTCGGCGGCGAACTTCCAGCAAATGACCTAATTCCCACTGACCCCCTGTTCGTCCCTGCTCGACCTAGCCACCTAGCCCAAACGTCTCAGCTCGTTGATATCACCCGCGCGGGAGATCGAATAGTTACCGTTGGCTGGCGTGGCCATATTCTCTACTCGGATGATCAAGGAAATAGTTGGGCGCAAGCTCAAGTTCCGGTCAGCGTAGATCTAACAGCCGTCAGTTTTCCCTCTCCTAGTAAAGGCTGGGCGGTGGGTCATGGAGGTGTGATTCTGCACAGCGAAGACGGAGGAGCCACTTGGATTAAACAGCAAGACGGCTTTCTCACTCATAAGCTGCTAGAGGACTTTTATCGAAAGCGCCTTGAGCATGCCTCCGAGGAACAGAAGCCAGAGTTCGAGAACCTGCTCGCACAAGTTCAGCTCAACTACGGGACTGGACCGGAGCAGCCGTGGCTAGATGTTTGGTTCGACGACGAGATGCATGGCTACGTTGTTGGGACCTTCAATCTAATTCTGGAGACTCGAGACGGCGGCCTTTCATGGATACCTCTCATGGAGCAGATCGATAACCCGGAAGCACTACATTTGGATGCCATTGCACGGATCGGCGGTGAACTCTACATCGCGTCCGAGCGCGGAACAATATTTCGTCTCGACCCACAAGAAAATCGCTTTGCAACCCTGCAGACAGGCTATTTGGGAACTCTCTTTGGCATCGTAGGCAACCGAGACGTTGTAGTAGCTTACGGGTTGCGTGGAAATGCATTCCGCAGCACCGACCAAGGCAGAAGCTGGGCACAGATTAATACAGGCACAAAAAGTACACTCATCGGTGCAACTAACTTTAAAAATGAGCGAATTGCGCTAGTCAGCCAAGCAGGTCAACTCCTTCTTGGTGACGCTTTAGCCACCCAGTTCAATGTTATCCAACGGAGCGGCGGTTCTTCCCTAACGGCGATAGACCAGATCTCAGAGCGATCTATAGCTCTGGTTGGTATTGCAGGCGTGCAGATTGAAGCCACGCCCCAACTCGGCAAATAACGTTTCACAGCCGGACCTTTCTGGAGCCCTCATGGCCATAGACACTGAAAAACTCCGCCTTCCCGTGATTCAAAATATCGAGGATTTCGACCGACAATCCGGTGACTGGCTGGAACGACTGGTATTTAACTATAGGATCTGGATCGTTCTGATTGTTGTAGCTGTCACTTTTTTACTTGGATGGCACGCTGCACGCTTAACAGTTCAGGCCAGCTTCGATGAAATGATCCCACAATCGCACCCTTATATTCAAAACTACTTCAAATACAAGAATGATCTAAAAGGACTTGGCAACTCACTCCGAATCGTGGTGGAAAATCCTAGCGGAGATATTTTTGAAAAGGACTATCTAAATACCGTCCGAAAGATAAATGACATCCTCTTCCTAACACCTGGTGTCGACCGAGCATTCATGCGCTCACTATGGACCCCCATAGTGCGCTGGACCGAAGTTACCGAAGAAGGATTCCAGGGCGGTCCGGTGATGCCTTTCGACTACGATGACTCCCCTGCTGCAATTGAAACGTTAAAGCAGAACGTTTCACGAGCTGGCCTTCGTGGGACGTTGGTCGGCAGAGACTTCAAGTCTAGCATGATCTTCGTTCCACTCATGGATACTTTGCCTGATACCGGAGAACTACTGAACTACAGTGTACTTTCGACATTCTTGGAAAAAGAGATCCGGGAAAAATTCCAGTTTGCCGAATCTCTGGAAGAAAAGGCCAACGCGCAAGTTACCTTTCCTTATCGAATCCACATAGTCGGGTTCGTCAAATTGGTTGGTGATCTGATTGATGGACTGAAGCAGGTAATTCTATTCTTTGGGCTCTCAGCCTTGATTGCTAGCTTGGTCATCTATCTCTACACAAGAGATCTTCGAAGCACGTTACTGCTAGTGCTGACTGCCACCATTGGCGTGATCTGGCTACTAGGTCTACTACAGATACTCGGGTATGACCTCAATCCCTATTCGATCCTGGTGCCCTTCTTGATATTCGCCATAGGCCTCTCTCATGGCGCACAGAAAATGAATGGCATCATGCAAGACATCGGTCGTGGCACACACAAATATGTAGCTGCTCGATATACTTTCCGCCGCCTATTCCTCACCGGTCTGACCGCCCTAATAACCAACGTAGTTGGTTTTGCTGTGCTGATGATCATCGACATTCCCGTAATCCGGCAGTTGGCAATGACAACCAGTATCGGCGTGCTGGTGCTCATTTTTACGAAACTTTTTTTCATTCCCGTCGCACTATCCTACATCGGAGTAAGCCGCAAAGCTGCGGAGCGAAGCCTGATCTCCGGCACTAGCAGCAGCGCGTTCGACTTCCTTCGTCATTGTTGTACACCGCGCATCGCACTACCGATGGTAACTGCAGCATTGATTATAGGCGCCGCAGCGTCAGCACTGAGTCTCACTAGTCTGAAAATGGGCGACCTTGATACCGGGGCTCCGGAACTACGCCCCGACTCCCGCTACAATCAAGACGTTGCATATATCAACGAGCACTACGGCCTATCTAATGATCAATTCGCGATCATAGTCAAAACTCCAAACGGAGGGATTAGGAGCTACGACACACTGGTAGAGCAGGACCGGCTAGCATGGGAGCTACAGCAATTACCCTCCGTTCTGACTACTGCCTCAGTTTCGGGTGGCATCCGCCAAGTTGCTGCTGGGATCTTCGAGGGCTCCCCCAAATGGATGACTATTCCACGTAATGAGCAGACGAGCGGCAACGTTACCCAAAACCTTTTAGTAGGCAACCCGGAACTGATGAACACCAGCGCCAGCGTTGCCCCGGTTATCGCTTACCTGAAAGACCATAGAGCAGACACGCTGCGAGAGGTATCCAGAACGGTAGAAGATTTCGCCGCACGGCATAACACCGAAAACCGGCAGTTTCTCCTTGCCGCAGGCTCGGCCGGAATAGAGGCAGCCACAAACGACATGGTGCAGAAGGCCAATTATCAAATTCTTGGCCTGCTCTATGCTGCCGTAGCAACTCTCTGCCTAATTACTTTTCGTAGCTGGCGAGCGGTAATTGTCGCCATGGTGCCTCTGGTCATCACGTCCTTCCTTTGCGAAGCCTTGATGGTTCTGCTCGGGATTGGAGTGAAAGTGGCGACCCTTCCAGTGATAGCTCTGGGTGTCGGTGTAGGCGTTGACTACGCCCTTTACCTGTTGAGCGTGCAGCTTGCTGCTCAACGCCGAGGAGTGAAGCTAGCAGGCGCCTACAGCCTGGCATTGAACTTTACAGGCCGCGTAGTGGCACTCATCGGAATAACCATGGCCGCAGGCGTCATCACCTGGGCTTGGTCTCCAATCAAATTCCAGGCTGACATGGGGATCCTTCTGACCTTCATGTTCCTCTGGAACATGGTCGGTTCTCTCATCCTGATCCCCGCACTCTCGTGCTTCCTACTACGCGATATCGGTGAAGAGAAGCGCCTGGAAGCACAAGAGATCAGCTCCACAAATTCTCCCTTGGACCGGGAAGAGCTCGACAAGGAAGCGAAGAAAAAGTCGACAGTTCGAGCTCCCGCCAGTCTCTAAAAGAGGAAGCGCTACGAATGACATCTACGATAGTTCCCCCCAAGAGCTGGATAACACTTCTGTTAGCATTAATGCTGGCCGAAGTTGCTTCGGCGTTTGAAGTTAGCATGGCTTTTGCAGCCCTTCCCACCTTCTACAAAATGTTCAACGACCCTGGGCTTGTAGGATGGGTAATCTCCGCTTATCTACTGATGGCTGCAGCGGCCTCCGCAATCTGTGGTCGCCTGGGCGATCTTTACGGGCGCAGCCGGGTTCTGAATTTCATGCTCATATTGGCTGCCGTCGGCTCATTGATAAGCGCACTTGCCGACACGCTTGAGGTGATTGTTTTCGGGCGAGCAATACAAGGTGTGGCAGCCGCAGTTACCCCCCTGTGCTTCGGACTGGTACGCGAAAATTTCCCTCGGGAAAAAATACCACTCGGCATCGGCGTTATTGCGGGAACCATGGCCACGGCCACCGGTGCAGGATTCGTGATTGGCGGTTTGGTGATCGACTACCTGACGTGGCACTGGATGTTCTACATTAGTACAGTCACGGCCGTATTAGGCGTTCTTCTGGTAAAGCTATTGCTCCCACCTTCGCCCCGCCTAAAAGTGGACGTTCGTTTGGACTACCTTGGAGGGCTGCTTTTTGCCCCGGCGGTGGCGGGCTTGTTGTTCGCTCTGACAAAGGGGGCCTCTTGGGGATGGATGGCTCCAAAAACACTTTGCCTCGCAGGCATCAGTGGGGGGCTTCTGCTGTTTTGGCTCACTTATGAATGGAGACACCGCAATCCGCTCATTGATGTGCGCCTTTTCCGAAATCGACAGATTGCACTAGCTAACTTGTGCTACGTACTGCTGGCACTAGGCGCAATGCAGTTTGCTCTCGTTCTGTTCTCACTCCTCCAGCAACCCGCTTGGACGGGTGTCGGATTGGGTGTAGCAGCCACGGTAGCAGCCATGATCAAGCTTCCTTCCTCGCTGGTCGCGATCATCGCTTCGCCCTGGGCAGGAGCTGTTTGCGGAAAGCGTGGTGCACGCCAGGCCCTACTCTATGCCATGCTTTTCCTGACTATCGGATGGAGCATTTTGACTCTGCACCACAGCACGATCTGGATAGTTACTCTTGCTGTGATGTTAAACGGCATCGGCACTGCAATTGCCTTCACAGCAGTGCCCAACTTGATAGTCGAAGTAGCCCCTGCCGAGAGAGTCAGTGAAGTAACTGGGCTAAGCCAGGTCATTCGGACTACATTCATGGCAGTAGGAGCTCAAGTCGTCGCATCCATATTTGCGGCCTATACCGTGAGCGCCCCCAATATCTCCGGAAATTATCCAAGCTCCGAGGCATACGAGTTGGTTTTCGGCGGTATTACTTTGCTTTGTGTGCTCAGCCTTCTGGTCTGCCTCGCCTTGCCGAGACGCCCACCGCCGCCTGCTGATCGACAGCAGGATCAGCTTTCGAGCGGCCCAATCGCGAAGTTAGCCAACAGGACTTAAATTGCTACAAATGCAAGAATAGAAGCGGGCCCCAGTCGGGGCCCGCTCTCCTTTCAACAGGGAACGGTCCTATCCTCGACCATTCCCAACCAGTTACAGCGAAGTCAGCGATTTTTCCATTGGGGCTTACGCTTCTGTGCAAACGCCATAACGCCCTCGATGCGATCCTCGCTATTGACCACTTTATCAATCGCTCGATAGCTGGCTCGCACCGCGTCTTCCTCGCTGGCATGACGTGCCTGCTGGTTCAATAGCTCCTTAGACAGGCGAATGGAGTTCGGCGAACATCCAAGCATTTCTTCCGCCAGCGCGCGTGCCCCTTCAAGCGCCTTTCCAGCAGGCATAACTAGATTAACGAACCCCATCTGGCGAGCCTCCTCAGCCCCGACTCTACGTCCAGTCAGGATCAACTCCATCGCCTGCTTATATGGAATTTGCCGAGTTAGTCTTTGTAGGCCGCCAGCGCCCGCCAACAGACCCACTCGCACTTCACTCAGCGCAAATTGGGCCTGTTCGTCGGCGACGATTAGATCACTAGCGAGCGCGATTTCGAAGCCTCCGCCCATGGCATAACCGTTGACCGCACAGATCACCGGTTTCACCCGATCGGGTCTTGCCGTCAAACCACCGAAGCCGGTGCGCGGCATCCACATGCGGCGCCCGGTGGAAGCGGCCTTGAGATCATTGCCGGTACAGAAGGCCTTGTCCCCGGCACCGGCAATGATCGCTACCCACAGGGAATCGTCGGCTTCATAGGCATCGAATACTTGCTCAAGCTCGTCGTTGGCTTCCGGGACCAGGGCA
The DNA here is from genome assembly GCF_057180225.1 of Pseudomonas sp. BB438. Classification (NCBI taxonomy): domain Bacteria; kingdom Pseudomonadati; phylum Pseudomonadota; class Gammaproteobacteria; order Pseudomonadales; family Pseudomonadaceae; genus Pseudomonas; species Pseudomonas sp. BB438. Next base: position 1,383,165 of record NZ_CM170001.1, on the reverse strand, counting down.
TTGTTGACTTCAGGCCGATTGATTAATACCTCGAGCACATGACCCCGGCGCTCAACCTGCAAGAATTCATAATGCTGCCGCAGGATCTTTGGCTCCACGGGAATCTGCCGATCCAGGCTAGCCTGGCTGACCGCAAAGCGGTTCACCCCCTGGTGCCAACGGGTGCACACGCGCACTCCCAAACCATCGTGCTCACTGAAAGCCGCCAAAGTTTCGTTGTCGCCGGGAATAGCATTTGCCACGAAGCGTTCGCCGCTACCGTCCAAATGGCCGATCACGATGATCTCGCCAGGCCCTTGCTTGCCATGCAGGACGGTGTAGGTATCGACCGTTCCCCACCCCTCTGGCAGCTGATTCAGTGGCGGGGCCTGCAAGGCGTCGACGCTTGCCTGCAACGCACCGCTGTCGCACTGCTTCCACTCCCGCGGCGTGGTCGAATAAACCCCGGCCGCGTGGGTGTTCATGAAGCCGCCATTTGCACCGATCAAGCCATAGGTGCCCGGATCTGCGCGCAGGCGCCGTGCAAGTTCCGCGATGGCATGCATCGAGTAGTTGTTGCCCGGCCCGCCAAAGTACGGCAGCCCGCCCGTAAGCGTAAGTCCGCGCGGGTCTTCGGCGTCCAGCCCCAAGGCGTCGAGGGCGGCGAATACCGCGACAGGGAAGCAACTGTAGATGTCCAGATACCGGACACCCTGCAACTCCACACCAGCTGACTCCAGTGCCTGGCGGTAGACACCGGCCATTGCAGGCGAGGCCCCGAGATCCTGGCGCTCCAGAACATGACGCTCGTTCGCATACGCATAGCCATGCAAATAGACCCAGCGCTCTTCGGGTACACCCAAGTCGCGCGCCTTGTCGACCGTTGTTAGGAGCAAAGCAGCCCCCTGGTTGACCTGGTCTCGGGCCACCACCGAGCGAGGGTGCGGATCGGCGATCATTCGGTTATCGGCATCGACCCGGACAATCTCTTCAACACTGCGCGCCTTCGGACTGGCAGCATGCGGATTTTCCGCGGCAACCCGGCTAAATGGTGCAAACAGCCTCCCCATCTCGATCGCATAAGCCTCGCGAGACAGACCCAGACGAGCGCGCCGAGCATTTTCCAGCAGAGGGTAAACGCTGGTCGGCAGGATCATGCTGTGATCGTTCATGTGCTTGGTGCGCATGCCTCCCACATTCCAATGCCGATCATCGAGCGGCATCTCGTACTGCTCGCTCCAGTCCAACTTCTCGCCTTTGGCCTGCGCCGCCCGTTGAGTCGATGCAGCCTCGCCGCCACACAGCAGGACCATACCCAGTTCACCGCTGTAAAGCCGTTCGCAGGCTTCACCCAGTAACTTCTGCGGCTCGTCGCCGCAGGCCGGGGAATACACTGCCAGGCGTGGCGTTAGGCCTAGACGATGGGCGACAGCGGCCGGTACGTTGTTCGGACTGCCAAAAGGCGCGCGTTGCGGTCGCATCGGAGCAGGTACCGAATCGGCCACGGTGCGAACGGCATAGATCGCATCAATGTGAGATACCAGGGCCGCCAGGCTCAGAGCGTCATCGCAGGCGGCCCGTGCAGCGTCAGCGGCTAGGTCTGTCGGGGACAACTGGCGATAACCGGGATCCTCGAGGCGTTCCGACGCCTGCCCGACACCGATAAGAATGGGCGTGCGCCCGTCGATACTGCTCATCAATGGTTTCCTCTGTGCGCTCAGGCGGCGGGCGCCGGCTGCTCTTGCTGATCTTCCAGATCACCGGCGGCGATCAGTACGTCGATTTCCTGTGCCGTCAGACCCAGCAGGCGTGCGGCAATCTCGCGGGTGTGTTCCGCCTGGTAGGGCGCGGGACGTAGATCGGGTTCGGGCATATGAAGCGCATGGACCACCCGGTTTTCAGTGGGCAATGCTTCCGGCAAACCGGAATGCTCCAGGTTGCGGATGAAACCGCGCGCCTGGAACTGCGGATCGCTGCGGTACTCGCTCAGGCGTTGCATGAAACCGGCCGGCACCCCTGCTGCCTGCAAGCGCACAGTGACCTCACGCGGACTCAGCCCACAGGTCCAGGCCCCGACCATCTCGTCAACCTCCGCGCGCAGGGCAAGACGCCCTGCCGCATCGGCCAGGCGCTGATCATCGAGCAGATCGGAGCGATCCATGGCCAACAACAGGCGCTGCCACTCCGCGTCATCCCGTACAGACAAGGCACACCACTCGTCCTCACCCGCGCAGGGGAATACGCCATCCGGAGCACTGAACTCGGCCTGGTTGCCACGTGCAACGAAGGTACCGGGCTGGAGCGACTCACGCAGGTAGTGCTCGGAATTGCCGTTGAGGAACACTTCCGCCTGGGAAATGCACACTTGCCCTCCCCGCCCGGTGCTCTCTCGCCGGACCAACAGGGCCAATACGCCAACTGCCCCAACCCGGGCGGCTAGGTGGTCAGGATAAATGGTCACACCGTCGCCGAAGAAGTCCGGTACATCAGGATAACGCCACAAGGAACTGAGGCCTGTGGATGCACGCACCAACGGCCCATAGCCCAGACTACGACTCTGGGGCCCACTATTGCCCAAGGCGCTGCTTTCCAGCATGACGATTCGCGGATTGACCTGCGCCAGCACCTCGTAGCCAATTCCCAAAGACTCCAAGGTGCCCGGCTTGAAATTAGATAGCAGCACGTCGGACTGCGCGACCAGCTCCTTGAATAGCTCACGTCCCCTGTCGCTACGCAAGTTGATGCCAAGGCTCGACTTGTTGCGGTGGCCCTGGGCGATGGACGGGGTCATCGGGCTGCCGGTCTGCGACTGGCGCCCGCCATCCGGGAAGGACCGGTTCTCCACCTTGATCACCTCAGCTCCCTGGTCGGCAAACAGTCGACCAGCTTCGGCACCAGCCACAATCACACCGAGATCGAGCACCCGCAAGCCTTGCAGCGGCCGGCGCTGGAAATCCATCGGCAGACCCGCATTTCGCCTACGGCTCACTGCAGCCAGGCTCTCAAGCACCGCACTGGTATCTGCGCCCAAGGCCGGTGCCGGTACACGGATACCGCTGCGTTGGCCATCTACCTCGAAATACCCCGAAGGCACCTGGCCCTGAATGCCATTCGCCAGTTCCATTGGCACAAAGGCCCCACGTGCCCGGAAATGCTCGTCCTGCAATACCTGCGAGGGCGTAGCCACTGCAGACATGGGCACGCCGCGCCGCTGCCCTTCACGAACCAGATCGCCAGCGTCACGCCCCTTGAAGAGCGCCGCGATCAGATTGTTGATCTTCGGTGCTGCGGCCATGCGCTTGGCGATGTTGAGGTAAATCGGATCACGGAACTCGTGATCGTCCCCCAGCCAATCACGCATCGCTTCCCATTGTCGCGGGTTGAGCGCACATAGGCGCACGTATCCATCACGGCAAGGGATGATGGGATACAGGGGGACAGCAAGGGGGCGACCGTGAGGGGTAGAGTCCAGTGCCGACTTACCGGCCTGGGCGCTACCAGTGACCCCGAGCGCAGGATCCATGACCTGTGCGATGGCTTCGTAGAGTGAGAAATCCAGGTGATCGCCCACTCCGGTCTGCAGAGCTTGCCAGTACCCGAGCAAAGCGACCCACGCCTGCTGGATGGCCGCGGACTCCCATGCAAGTGATGTCGGCGGCAGCAGAGGGACCAGGCCGGGCTTGCCGGAGCGACACAATATGCCGGCCATCGCGCTGTGCACGGCACTGCTGGCCTGGTAGTCCCGATAGGGGCCGCTCAACCCGAAGTCACTGGCAGAAAGCACGGTCAAAGCGGGATGCCGCTGCAGAAGTTGTTCAGCGCCGAAATCGAGAGTTTCCAGAACTCCGGGACCACTGCCATCAATCAACAGGTCTGCACTACCAAGCAGTCGTTCGAAGTCTCGACGCCCCTCATCGCTTTCCAGATCCAGCACGACGCTGCGCTTGTTTGCGTGGTGCGTAGCGAAATACAGGCTGACATTCGCATGCAATGGTTGCTGCGTGCGACTGGCTACGCCCTGCGGCGGTTCGACGAGGATAACCTCAGCGCCCAAGTCGGCAAGAATCCGCGCAGCCATGTCGGTCTTCCCATTGGCCAGTTCAACCACCCGCATACCGGCAAGGGGGGGCTTGTATTCAGCGTTGGACATTTGGTCTTCCCTTCTTCTTATTGCTATACGAGGGCGAGCTACCCGATCAAGAGCAGTAACGACTGCCGGGGGCGGGCTTGCGTCTATCGTTCACATAAACAGCAATATCATATATATGATTAAACCGCTATGCAGGAACCTCCGATGAAGCGGCTGAGGCCTCTCCTCGCGCCGCTCCAACATTTGCAAGTGATCAGGCAGCTAGGTCGGCCCCCAGTTGTTGCAGCAGTTCGCCCTGACTGGCAATGTGCAGCTCCAGCTTCTTCGCCAGTAGGCAGTAGCGGAACAGCGGGTAATCACGATCGACACCGGTCCCACCGTGCACCTGCTGGGTACCATGGCTGACCCGGTGCAGTGCCTCGCTGGCGAATATCTTCGCGACTAACACCGCCTCACGCGCTTCAGCGCTAACACCGCCCTGATTCAACCGGCAGACCGCCTGCTGACTCAACACACGCAGCGCTTCGGTATCGATATAGCAATCGGCCAGACGATGCGAGACCGCTTGGAAGGTAGCGATCGGCTTGCCAAACTGCTCCCGCTCACTGGTATATGCTGCAGCCATGCGTGTCATTTCGCTGCAGACTCCAACCGCCAGTGCGCTCGAAGCAGCCAGCCCATACAGTTGGCTACGCTCTATGAATTGCTTGGTTTCTTCCGGCCCCGCCAGGCGCTGGGCCGGTACATCTTCCAGCTCCAGTCGATACAGATACGCTCCAGTGGTATCCACCTGTCGCTCGCGGTGCACACCTCCATCCTGCAAATCGAAGAGGTAGAGACCAAGTCCCTCCTCGTCGCGCGCCAGTGTCCAGCATTTGCCAGGAAGATCTGCAGCCGCGACCAAGTGCTTGCTGCCACGAAGTTTCCATCCATCTCCCTGCGATTGCGCTACGGCGGTGGAGGCCAAGGGGGCACGCTTGCCGGGCTCATAAGGAGCGCCACACAGCACCACCTCACCACGGCTCAACGCTGCGAAAACCTGCGCCTGCCAAGGCGCTCGTGGCAACCCCTGGAGAGCCAGGACTCCACCAACCAGCACCTCCAGCAAAGGCAGAGGCGCGACATGCCGGCCCGCCTCCTCCAGCAATACGCAAAGCGTTTCGAAGTCCTCGCCAACCCCCCCCTCGTTTTCGTTCAGGGTGATACCCAGCAGTCCCGAATCGGCTAACTGCTGCCACAATGCGCTATCGAAGTAACCTTTGCTGTCCAGGGTGCGCAAGCGATCCTGGGTCGCCTGTTCGGAGAAAATTCGCGCCGCCAGATCACGCAGTCCGGACTGGGTTTCAGTCAGAGCAAAGTCCATGGTGCATTCCTCTATCGGGGCAGTTTCAGCCCGGCCTGGGCAATGATGTTGCGTTGGAGTTCGTTGGCACCGCCGCCGAACGTGTGCACGGTTCCCTTGCGATACCACTTCTCGATCAGCCCGTCGGCAAGTGTTCCGGGCCCGCCTTGCAGTAGCGAAACCGGGCCGAGGATTTCGTTCATCAGGCGCCCCAATTCCACATAGAGTTCGGAACCGAAGACCTTGGTCGTTGACGCCTCGACCATTCCGTTGCCACCGGATGTCATCACCCAGAGCGCCTTCAAGCACAACAGCTTCAGAGCCTCGAGGCGTACCTTCGCCAAGGCCAGGTTGCGCTGCACCCAGGGCTCCGCGAGCAGGCCCGCCAGCTCTGGCTCGCTCTTAAGCAGCCCCAGCGTCTGGTCATAGAGGACTGCCACATGGCCATAGTTGGCCAGCGACAAGCGCTCCAAGTTGAGCTGGCTGGTTACCAACGACCAGCCACTGTGCAACTCGCCGATGCGATAGCTATCCGGAACCCGTACGTCCTGGTAGTAGGTCACATTGGTACCTACCCCAAGAGTTTCGATGTGAGTGCAGGAAAACCCGCTAGCATCGGTTGGAACCAGGAAGATCGAGATTCCCTTGTGACGCTTGCTCGAATCTGGATCGGTGCGCGCGGCCAACCAGATGTACTGCGCGAAATCAGCACAGCTGGTCCAGATCTTCTGGCCGTTAATCACCCAATCGTCACCGTCGCGAACCGCACGAGTGCGTAACGTGGCCAGATCGCTTCCTGCACCAGGTTCGGAATAACCAATAGCCAGGTAAGCCTCTCCGGCCAAAATCTCGCCGACCACTTTCTCCCGCAGCTCCGGTTTGGCATAGCGCGCAACCATCGGGCCGATGGAGTTAGCCGACAGCGCCGGCCAAGGGAAACCGACGCGCTTGGCCTCCTCGACCAAGATGTACTGCTGCACCGGATCAGCATCACCGCCGCCCAGCGCCTTCGGCCAGGACAAGCGGATCCAGCCATCGGCGCCCAGTTGGCGCAATTTCTGCCAATAGATCGGGCCACCACCGTGCGCAAAACGAGCTTCGCGCAACTCGGCCTGGAAGTCAGCGGTCATCATCTGACTGCCCATATACTCGCGGACGCGCTGGCGAAACGCCTGGTGCTCAGGACTCAGGTCAACATGCATAGCTATTCCCTCATTCGTCTCGCAGCAGACCGCCAAGACGTTCAGTAGCTTCGATGAACTCTTCCAGAATTGTGTAGACAACCTCACGAACCGTGGACTCCTCGTGCATATCCCCCACGATCTGCCCTACTGGGTAACTCATGTACTCAGTGGCGCGCGACCGCTCGATACGCATGCGGGCCCCCTGGGTCGCGATGGTTTGCAACGGCATGGGTAGTGCTTTCGGCGCACCCGGTTGCTCCCAGGCGTCGCTGTATTTACTGCGCAGCATGCGGCACGGCTTTCCGGTCAGACTCCGTGATTGGATGGCGTCTTCGGCGCGCGCACTAAACATCCGCGCTTTCATGTCCGGAGAAAGGTCGCTTTTGTCGGTCCCCAGCCAGATCGATCCGCACCAGACGCCCTCGGCGCCAAGGGCCAGCGCAGCAGCCATCTGCCGGCCACGACCGATACCACCGGCAGCCAACACTGGGATGGGGGCCACAGCGTCGACGATCTGCGGCCAGAGCACCATCGAGGTGACCTTGCCTGTATGCCCGCCGGCTTCGCAGCCCTGCGCAATCAATACATCCACCCCGGCTTCGACCTGAGCCTTGGCGTGCTCTAGCGCGCCAACCAGAGAACCGACCTTGAGCCCTCGCTCATGGAGCATTTCGACCATGTCCCGAGGTGGAGTACCAAGCGCGTTCACCAATAACTTGACCGGGTGCTTGAACACCACTTCAAGCAGGCGCATGGAGGATTCCGGGGTCATGTTGGTGCGCTCGGCCTCGACCTGCATCATGCGCTCGGCCTCACCCGCCGGCAGCGGTGCTATACCACCCTCTGCACAAAGCTGATCGAGGAACTGCCGATGTTCGTCAGGAATCATCTTCAGCAGCTCAGCGCTGGCCATTGCTGCTCGCTTTTCATAGCGATTGGGGATCAGGATATCTACACCGTAGGGCTTGCCGGCACAGTGGGCGTCAATCCAGGCCAACTCCTCCTCGAGACGCTCCGGCGTGAACCCGGCGATCCCCAGAACCCCCATACCACCGGCTCGCGAAACCTCAGCGACCACATCGCGGCAGTGAGAAAAGGCAAAGATCGGCAGCTCGATATCGAGCATTGAGCAGACAGCGGTTTTCATATTGTTCTTGTCTCAACACAGTCTTGTGCCGCTACTATCGGGAGCCAGCGGTCTCGCCGGAAGGTCAAACAACCTCATTTTCGATCACCAATTCTCTGCCCCCATGAGTGACTTCATTCCTGCCGCCAGCAACATCGATTACCACGTGCCGTGCCTGCAATTGCTGAACGGTGTTCGCCGCCATGGCCTGCCGCTGGCAGCACTACTCGTCGAGGCGGGATTAGACCTGCGATTGCTAGAGGCAGAGCCGGTAACAATCGATACCCGCTCCTTCATCCGCCTGTTGCGCGGCCTGACGAGAGCGATGGACGACGAGTTTTTCGGCCTTACTCAGCATCGAGCCAAACAGGGCACCTCGGCCCTGCTGGTGGACCTTATGCTTGGTTGCTCCACTGTGGGCGCAGCGATCGAGCAGGCCGTGAACTTCTTCCGCATCGTCACCGACGACATAGAGCTGCATTGCGAGCAGGACGAGGAAGATTTTCGGCTGGTGGTGCAGTTGACCCGCCCAGAGCTGGACCCACAGGGTTTTCTCGGCGATTACTGGCTGATTTACCTGCAACGCTTCCTCAGCTGGTGCGCCGGCAGGCTGATACCGGTCAAGGCCGTCAGTTCCCCCTCACCAGCCGGACCAGGGCGCTTGCTGGATTTCCTGCGGCGGGACTGGCGCCCGGGGCAGGATCGCCTGAGCATTAGCATCAGCCGAAAATACTGGTCACTGCCCATCGTCAAGAGCCGCGCTGAATGGCACGACCACCACTCCCAGCTGGTACAGGATGGCGTTCTCGGCTGGCCAGGCGGTGATCACCTTTATGCAAACCAAGTCCGTGCCTTACTGCGTTCGGCATTCGTTCAACGCCTGCCACCGCCCAAGCTGCAGGACATTGCCGCGCTCCTATGCATGTCTGTTCAAACCCTGCACCGACACTTGCAACAGGAAGGCATGGGATACCAACGCATACTCGATGAGCTGCGCCGTGACTATGCGATCGACTTACTGGTCAAACAGCATCTGAGTGTCGCCAAGGCGGCAGAATACCTGGGGTTTGCTGAGACCCGGTCGTTCAGTCGGGCCTTCAAACAATGGACAGGGCAAACGCCCTCTGAACTGCGCCAACTGCATCGCTGATCCGAAAGGGGTTGTTTATCGAAAATAATCATATATATGATAGCCATGATTATACTCACCCCGTGGTGATCACGATGCTCCATGCACAAACCGATATGCCGGAAGCTACCTCACGAAGAGCCACCGGAGAGCGCCGCCAGCAGCTTTACAAAGTGGCCACGGAACTGTTCGCACACGATGGCTTCGCAGGCGTGAGCATGCGCCAATTGAGCGATCATTTGGGACTTTATCCGGGATCCTTGTACACCCATTTTGAAAGCAAGCAGGCATTGCTCTTCGAGCTCATCCGGGATCCGCTGGAGGAGCTGCTAAGTGAGACCGAGCATCGAGTTCGCTGCGCTGAGGGGACCGACGCGGCAATGCGCGCTTTCATTGCCTGTCATCTCGATTTCCAAATCCATCAACGCTATCGCGCATTGTTGCTCAACCTAGAGCTACGCTGCCTTGAACCAAGGTATCGCGATGAAGTGGATGTGCTGCTCAAACGTTATCGCGAATGCCTGGGTAGTATTGTCAGCACAGGCATAGCCAAGGGTATGTATCGGCAGCAGAGCGTCAGCACTTCCGTACAGGCAGTACTAGGCATGTTGTGCGGCGTGGCATGCTGGTTTGAGGATGGGCAGGCGTTAGACAAGGTCACCCTTACCGAGCATTTCGACCGAATGATTCGCGGCGCTTTGCAGTGCTCGAACTAAAAGGGGCGCTGTAACTCACCAGAGCCCCCTGAGCAGGTGCAAGGACCAGCGTTCTCCCGAGACACTCGCGAGAAATTATTCCCGCTATTTGCCGGATTGAAACCATCGCCCTCTCTAACAACAGAGGTGCGCCGTACACGGCCGAAGGCAGAGATTCACCTGCCGGTTTGCGCGACCGGTCGCCTGGGCCAGGAGAATCCGTATCAGGCCCGAAATCATCCACTTCACGACCGCCCAAACTACCGAGCAGCTTGCTCCGTAGCCTACAATCCAAGCCGATAACACAACCTCCACTGACCTGGGGTTAGTCTCGGAGTACCTCGGACAGCTTGACGTCCTCGAAGCCAGCCACCCAGGCCTTGTAGGCACCTTGCATGTGTTTGCGCCAATGGTTTTCCGCTTGCTCCTCGTCGCCAGCCTCGATGAGCTTGATCAGCTTTTCCTGCGACTTCATGCCCATCACGGTAAAGGCAATGGCCTCCTCGGTAGGCTGATTGCGTCGGAATAGAGATACGACACGAGCCTGATGCTGCTCGATAACCGAATGGATGGCCTGCCACAGATAGATCAGAGGACGGTTCCCTGAAAGCTGTACAAGCACCTCATGGAAATGAGCGACCGCCTGGCCGAACGCTTGAGGATCGTCGACAACCTTGCGCTCCTCCTCCAATGCAGAACGGAGCAGGTCTGGCGCGGTCTTGCGCGCATTCTTTACCACCAGGCGAACCGCTGCCGGCTCGAAAGCCAGGCGAGCCTGGTAGACCTCAGACACCGTGGTGCCTTCGGACTGCAGCACCATCAATGCGTAGTTGGAAATCAGACTCGGATCAGGTGCATGAATTACCGCCCCGCCACGGGCACCACGGGCAACACTGACCAAACGCTCAGCTTCGAGAATCCGATAAGCCTCTCGTATGGTTGGACGAGAGACTCCGAATTCCTCCATCAACTTACTTTCCGCCGGCAGCATGTCGCCTTCCTTCAGCTCACCGGAGACAATCAGCTTCTTGATACGGGCCGCGACGATCTGGGGCGCCTTCGGAATATGCAACGGCTGCTTCTGCTGGCCAGTGCCACCAGCCAGTGAAGTGAAATCGGCCTTGTTGTTCATGTTGAAGGAACATCCCTAATTTGTTTGGTGGATGGCAAAAAGCACAACGGTACCCGACCACGCAGGGTGGGTACAAAAATAGCAAAGAAATAAATGATTTACCTAGTCAAAGCACACAGCGGCGATTCTGCTCACTCTCAGTCCATAACGACATTTCCCGTGCGCTAGGTGGACCATGGTTCAGTCCTAACCAGGACGACTCACAGTCACCGCTCCTCCAAGCCTCCTGCTCGCGAGCTGCCACACGAGCCTGCTGCCAGCGCGCCTTGCGCTATCACCGCGTGCGGCAGATGCGCCCAACTGAGTAGGCAAGCCCTTCTCATCCTCCTCGCAGTTCGGATTCGAACTCAGCGATTAACTCGGGCAAATCGCACCCCATCACTTTGCACAGGTCCCGGATCTGGATGATGTCCAAACGGCGAACCCCCCGCTCCACATCACTCATGAAGGACTGAGGTCGCCCCAAAGCGCTCGAGCAGGCTTCCTGAGTGAGGCCTGCCTCTAATCGGCGTCGTTTCAGGACTGCGAGGAACACGCCGTACTCCTCTCGGTAAATCGCTTTGGTCATAGGTGCCGGCCTTCAGGGTCAGCGCAGCAACCTATATCTGGTTTTCAAATATCTGATTTTCAGATAATTTCGCCTTGCCGTCATGCGAGGTCCGCCCCACCACTGGCAATCGGCAAGCAACAGAGCGCACACGACTCTGCAATAACGACAGAAACTAAAGGGAAGAGAAGTGGCAAAGTACTTTTATTCGGAATGCTCGATAGAACAATTCGGCCCAGAACTGGACATGAGAAAAGTAAAGACAGCAATTGCTAGCGCCACAATAAATGGAAGAAAAGCCAAAAAAGTATCTCTCAGCAGAGAGCTACTCAATTACTTCAAGGATTCTGGCAAGGGGAAGCCACATAAGGTCTGGTTCATCGCGAGAAATAAAAAATCGCAGATCACAATAGTCGCAGTAGAGAACGAAAATGGTGAAATAAGCTTACCCAACACTGGGGGAAGCAAAGGCGCCATATTCGTATATAGCATCTGCGCATGGCTTGGAGCATGGACCTTCTCCTGGCCGATCATGAACGCATTTTTCTCTCGCGGAGACGAGGACAGAGCAGCGTTCATGTTTGGAACAGCATGCGGAATTTTGACGTTAGTCTTCTTAATTAAACTCTTGGCAAAAATCAAAGGCTTTAAGAGATGGCCAAAAGGAGAAATTGACCTTTTCACGATCGAGGAAAAACCACTCTTCTCATCCCATCAGAAAGCTGCTCATAAAGAAGGGTGGTAATAGCCAGATACCAATCAAGAGCTTTATAGCAAGCTCAATTACCCCATCTCAAACTAGGGCTCACGTTCCGGATAAGGGCCCTATCCCAAGATGAAAATTAATCGCACATGATCAGGGGCTATTGGATGCGGACGGTTCCTAGTCCGCTTTCCGCTGTGGATTCAACCGGTGAACGCAACACACTGAACCCTGTGTAAGCAGGAGGAGTGTTGCAGATGAAGCAAAGACCTCGGATCTACTACACCGAAAGCCAGAAGGCCTTGATGTGGGATCGCTGGAAGGCAGGTGACTCGCTCCAGCAGATTGCGCAGCTGTTCGATCGGAACCACTCCTCGATCCAAGGGATTCTTGCGGAGACAGGGGGCATTCGCCCAATCGCGCGACGACGTTCCAGGTTGGCGCTGACACTGGTTGAGCGCGAGGAGATTTCAAGAGCACTTGCCGTTGGCCAGTCGATTCGGCATATCGCGATGCGCCTGGAACGAGCCCCTTCCACCATCAGCCGCGAGATCAGCCGTAACGGTGGTTGCCGAAGCTACCGCGCCAACCAGGCTGATCAGGCGGCATGGGACAGGGCTCGTCGCCCAAAGCTTTGCAAGCTTGTCCGGTCCCCAAAGTTGGCGCAGCTTGTTGCGGAGAAGCTTCAGATCCAGTGGTCGCCCGAGCAGATCGCTGGGTGGTTGAAGCGTACTTACCCGGACGTGGTCGACCAAGTGTCACACGAGACCATCTACCGTAGCCTCTTCATCCAGGCCCGCGGCGCATTGAAGAAAGAGTTACTGGAGTATCTGCGCCGCAGCCGTGCGATGCGTCGGTCGCGTCACCACACCCAGAAAACCGACAACCATGGCCGCATCAGCGATACGCTTTCCATCAGCGAACGGCCGGCCTGCGTTGAGGATCGTGCGGTACCAGGGCACTGGGAAGGCGATCTGTTGTGCGGCAGTAAGAACAGATTGCCACGCTGCTTGAGCGCCGCAGCCGCTATGTGATGCTGGTGAGAGTAGATGGAAAGGACACCGAGACAGTGGTGAATGCACTGATCGAGAATGCCCGGCGATTGCCTCAGGAACTCTACCAATTCCTGACCTGGGATCGAGGCAAAGAGATGGCTGCTCACAAGCGGTTCACTCTGGCGACGGATATCCAAGTCTATTTTTGTGATCCACAGAATCCTTGGCAACGCGGGACGAATGAGAACACCAACGGCCTGCTACGGCAGTACTTTCCGAAGGGAACTGATCTCTCGCGGTACTCGCAGGACGCGCTGGATAAGGTCGCTCGGCGGTTGAACGAACGACCCAGAAAGACCCTGGGGTACTCGACTCCCGCCGAGTGTTTTAATCAGGCTGTTGCGTCGATCGGTTGAATCCACAGTCGGTAGCGGCCTCTCGCCAGGGGCAGCAACCGGCCAATAGGAGACATCAAAGCCGCTAGCAGCCTTCTCGAGAGCGTCGTACTCATTGGCAGGAGACGTACGGCCAGCATTGAAAGCGAACCTGTGAAATGGGTCACAAAGTCGTCGACGACAATGTACTGATGTACTAAATCCGAGATGCTTCAGCTCAAACCATCAGGAGCTTGGCGACGCCAAGCAACGAAAGATTGTGAGGTGCTGGAAATGACAGGCAGAAACGGCGAGCACAGCGTCGTATTGGCAGCAAAACAACAACGCCTGCTGGATTTCATACGGAGAGTTGGCGGCTATCCTCGCAGCGCTGAAGAACATGCCGAGCTGCAAAGTTTACTAGCGGCGGCATCCGAGGCGTATTTTGGCTCCGTTGATCGCGGCAGAACGCAGCAGTAAGACTGGTGCGACGTTCTCATTAGCCGGAATTGAAGGATTGGCCGCAGACGCCGACCCGCTATGCTGCAATGACCACTACGGATGGAGGTGCGGATGGAAACGTCTCCCGCTTTGGTCACTGCATGCAGCGCAGGAAATGATCGAGCTCGCAACCCTAGCCTTCCTAGAGCTGACTCCCTTCTTACGCGAACAGATCAGACTGCTAATCCCTGCTTCGATGTCTCGCGAGGAGGCTGGGTCTTTCTTTCGGCATAAAGCCTGGTCAGAGCTGTGCCATGCGGCAAAGCAAGCAGGCATTCAACCAATGGATTACGCGAGCCAGGTGATTGAGCTGTATCGTCGTGAACTTGCGCAGAACAGACGGCTGCCCCCCGGGGAACTACTCAAACTACTTGGATAGGCGCCCACGCGATCCACTCGCTTAGTGTGGAAGCGCAAGAGCCTCTTTTACTGTGGTCATGAGTGCCGTGAGATCAAATGGCTTGTCGAGAAAGCGGTAGGCCGGGAAGTCTCTACTCCAGGAGCCACCTGACATAATGATAATGGGGATGCTTGGGGATCTCTGCGCAATTTGGCGCGCTAGCTCCAAGCCGTCAATTTCTCCTGGCATTGAGATATCAGTGAGCAGGAGGGCAAGTTGACTTGGATTTGCATTGATCCACGCGAGTCCATCATCAGCACTTCCAAGAACGATGGCGGGGATTCCGTAATCTTCCATCGCCAGCCCCAGGACTCCGGCAAGAGTCGAATCATCATCGAGAATGAGTACGTATGTGACGCATTCTGTGGGTGGGCCTCGGAGCGTTTCCATGCCTAATCTCCTGCGTGTGCAGCGGTAGAAGGCACTCCCTCGCCTACGTTCACATTATTCGCGTTACCCGTTTTTTATCCGACGCACGGTGGAGTTGATGGGTAACTCAGCCAAATCAGGTTTACGCCAGTACTCTGACCTCTCGCTGCGAGCCATCCAGAGCTGTGGGTAATTTCAGGCTGCTTTTGAATGCCCGGTGAATGCCCGTGACTCGCTTGTAGGCTCTCCAAAATAAATACGCAGCACTCGATGTTGCGCCGAAGCTCGTTGAAGCGCTGAGCAGAAAAGGGGGGATCAGATGGGGCGGCTTCTGTAGAGAGCTCATCCGCCAACATCCTCAGAAAGCACGTAGCGATGTTTAGACCAGAGGTGAATCGTCGATCGTCCATACCGTCCTCGGCTGACGACCGAACGGGGGAAGGGATTTCCGCCAAAACTCGGGCGCTATGAGGTCACACTCCTCCCTTATCTCTGATTCTGCAATCGATTTGGTTGAACACAGGGCCTAAGGGCGTGTCACCTAGTACCTGTCGATGTCAGCTATGGGTCGGTAGTAGACATCAGCCCCCGAAGCGCAGGTTGCTCTCAGTAGTGTTGGCTGTACATTGCATCGCTGGATGGCCAATGGGCGCGCAGGCTTTAATCTCACAATGAGAGCCTCCAGCAAGCCCAGGTCCCGGTGCTTCAGCGTCCTCTCCGCGTCCCTGTTCAGAAGCTCACGTTTAGCCCCAGGCGAATACCGTTGTCCTTGTAGCCATCGCCGAACTGCCCCGAGTAACCCAGGTCCACCGTGGTGCCACTGGCAACCTGCGCGGTGACGCCCAACTGTGCCAGCGCGGTGTCCTGTGCCAGTGGCGTGCCCTTGACAGTGAATGCGTCGCCACCGGCAAACGACAGCTGGCGCTTCGGATCGAGGTCGTCAAACGCGTGCTGCCAGCCGAGAGTCCCCAGCAGCGCAAGCGGCACCGAGCCCACTGTGGTCAGCGCCGTGGAGGCATGCAGGCCGAGGGTGCCGTAGGTCACCTCGTCCTGCTCTCTGTTGCCACGTAGTGCGGTGCTGCCGCCGTGCTCCTTGAAACTGTCGCTGTCGACCTTGACGTGTGCCAGCCCGGCGAAGGGTTCCAGGATGAAGTCGCCGGCAGCAATGGCATAGCCCAGTTCGCCGAAGACTTGAGTGGTGTTGGCGTCGTAACCGGCCTTGTCGTGCTCGGCGAGGCTGCCGACCTGCACGTGGCGGCTGCTGTCGATGTCGTTCCAGGCGTGCGAGGCGCCGAGGCGCAGGTTCAGGGCATCCCACTGGCCGGAGGCGAACAGGGTCAGCGAGGTGCTATCGATCTCGGCCGAGGAGCTGCGAGCGTCGACGTCGAGCTTGCTGGTGCCATAGCCAGCCGCGACGCCGACGCGCCAGTTGTCGCCCACCGGCAGGTCGATGCCGAGCAGGGTGCCGCGGCTGTCGTGATCCATGCGCGCAGTGTTGCTGTTGCCGCTGGTGTCGCCCCAACCGCCATAGCCTTGCAGCCAGAAGGTCATGCCACTGTCGGCGTCGGTGTGCAGGATGGCGTCGGTCGAGGCCTGTCCTTGAGCCGCACGCAGGCGTTGGCCAATGGCATCGCGCACGTATCGGCTGTCGTCGAACAGCGCACCCTGGGTGCTGGAATGCAGTTCGCCGGAGAGACTGTCGTAGGCAGCTTGAGCCTGCTCGACGCTGAGCACGCTGATGGCGTTGTACAGCGAGCCCGTTGCGAGCGATTCGACGCCGGAGGCAGCTGAGCGCTGGTTGTAGGTACGGCCCGCGGAGATGAAGCTGACGTCGTTGCGCTCCAGGGTCAGCTCTACGCCGGTGGTGCTGTAAGCCAGCTGCGGGGTGAGGAACGCCAGATTGCTGCTGACAGCGGCGAAGGTGCCGTTGAGCGAGGCGGCCTGGACGATGCCGTAGGCGGTACTGGGCGCCCAATCCTCCGTACCGGCGAGTACGTTGAGATTGGCGCCATTCAGATTGACGGCGCCGGTGGAGATGAGCCGGTCCGAGTTGCCATCCGGCGCGCTTTCTACTTCCAGGATCGAGCCGGCGCCCAGGGTCACGTCGCCATCCACGGTGAGGGTGCCGATGGAGTTGCCCGGCGCCAGTTTCGCACCGCTGACGAGGGTGACATTGCCGTCGATGACGCCGTGGCCACCGAGCGTAGCACCGCTGACGACGTCCACGTTACTGGTTAAGCGCGCGCTCGAACCCGCGCTGCCGCCAACGACCAGTCGCCCACCTTCCACCCGGGTACCGCCGCCGACGCTGGAGTCGCTTTCCAGTTCCAAAGCGCCGGCCCCGCGCTTGACCAAGCTGCCGCTGCCGGATATGACATTGGCGAAGCTGGAGGTGCTGTCTTGATCGAGAATCAGGCGTGCGTTGTTGGTGATGGCTCCGCTGCCGAAGCTGCCGGCCGAGCCGGTGAGTGTGCCCGCACTGATGAGTGTGCCGCCGCTGTAGCTGTTGCTGCCCAAGGTTAGGTTTCCGGCACCGGTCTTGGTCAGCGAGCCGTTGCCGGAAATGGCATTGGACAGCGTGGCATCAGTGGTTTGGTGGAGCACCAGCGCTGCATTGTCGACAATCGCGCCGCTGCCGAAGCTGCCGGCCGAGCCGGTGAGCGTGCCCGCGCTGATCAGTGTGCTGCCGCTGTAGCTGTTGTTGCCGGTCAATACCAGCATGCCATCACCAAGCTTGGTCAGTGCGCCACTGCCGGAAAGCGCCTGGCCGAGGCTAAAGGTGTTGCTGGCGTCAGCGATATCGATGGCGCCACCGTCAGAACCAAACACGACGTTGCGCGCCGTGCTCTGGAAACTGTTGCCGGTGACGCTCAGGGTGCCACCCTCGAAGTCGAGATTGGCGGAGGACGCGCCGAGGTTGGCGTCGCTGGATACCGAAAGGGTACCCAGGCTCAGACGCGTGCTCTGCGTGTAGGTGTTAGAGCCGCGGAGCACCAAGGTGCCCAGGCCGGTCTTGTCGATACCGGCACCCGTCAGTGAGTTGTCGACGTAAGCTGTCCAAGCGCTCGCCGCTTGGCTACCGTCGCCAACCCGTACTTCTCCCAGAGCACTCGGCACGGTGCCGGTCACCGCCAGGTCGTCGCCTACCAGGTGATAGCCGTCGCTGGCGAACTGGATGCCCTGAGCCTTGATGGCGCCAGCGCTGCTATCGAGGGTCACCGTGCCGGCCGCGCCGCCAAAGATGGAAAACGCATCATTGGGGTTGCGCCAGGCGGTGACGCTGCCTGTAGCATCCGTCCAGTTCGCACCGGACTGCGACCAGACACCTGAGCCGCCGCCCATCTGCGAGGCACTCGCAAGTCCGTTGGCGTTCCAGAAGTTGAGGGGCTGGTTGATCGCATTGATCAGGTTGATCTGCTTGTTGACGGTCAAGACCTGCAGCGACGACCCCGCCTGCGGAATCAGGCCTCCATTGCTCATGGTCAGAGCACCGCCCCAATCGAACAGCCGATAAAGGCCAGGGCCGTAGCCCCCCGCGTCGAGCAGGTTGAGTTGGGCGCCCTGCAGATTTAGGTCACCAGTTACCGAGACGCCATGGCTGGCCCCCGGCGTGGAGAATCCGTTCGAGGTGCCCAGGCTAAAGTCCGCCAGGCTGCCTTGGCGCAGGGTCAGGTCACCGGCGATGGTAAACACCCCGACCGGTGCGCCCGAAGCGAGATGACCGCCAGAGGCGACATCGACGTTGCCAGCCACGGTGCCGAAGCCACCCAGCGAAGCGCCGCTGGAAACCGAAACCGGACCTGCGACGCGGGCCGATGCATGGCTGCTATCTCCGACCAGCAAAGTGCCGGACGTCACCTGGGTGCCACCGGTGTAGGTGTTAATGCCATTGAGGACCAGGTTGGCCGCGCCGTTCTTGGTCAGGCTGCCATTGGTACCGGAAACGTCGCCGTTCAAAGCCAGGTCGTTGCTCCCGGCCAGGGTCAAGTTACGGGTGCCCAAGTTAATGTTGTTGCCTAGCGAAAGTCCGCCTGCATCAAGAGTGGAGTTGGCGCTCAGAGTCAGCTGACTGCTACCGAGGCTGGTACTGTTCTGCAGGATCAGAGTGCCACCACCCAGCGTCGAGTTGCCGGTGAAATCGTTGGCACCGGTCAGGGTCACGGTATTGGTCCCGGCCTTGTTCAGCCCGCCGGTACCGGAAATCTTGCCCACCAGGGTCAGGTCATTGCTGCCGGTAAGGGTCAGGTTGCCGTTGAGCTGGATCAGGTTGGTCAGGGTCTGGGCGGTGCTGGTGTCCAGCGCCGCCGTACCGCCCACGCCGGCAGTTAAGGTACCGCCGCCGGTGGCCCCGGCGTTGGCAAGGATTAGCCTGCCGGCGTTGATGTTGAGGCCGCCACCGAAGTTGTTGGTGCCGCTCAGGGTCAGGTCGGCGTTGCCGGTCTTGGTCAGCGAGCCGGTGCCGTTGATCGCCCCGCCCAAGGTCATGGCAGCGCCGCTGTTCACCGTCAGGTTAGCGCCGTTGAGCAAGATGCCATTGTTCACGGACAAAGCGCTCGAGTTTGCCAGGGTGCTGGCGCCGGTCACGTTCAGGCCTTCGGTTCCAAGCGCCGCAGCGTTGCCGAGGGTCAGGGTGCCGGCGGTCAGGGTGGTGCCGCCGCTGAAGTCATTGGTGCCGGCGAGGGTCAGGTTGCCGGTGCCGGTCTTGGTCAGGGCGCCGGCACCGGTGAGCACGCCGGACAGGGTCAGGCCATTAACGCTGTTGCTGACTAGCAGGCCATTGGTATCGAGGGTGATGCCGTTGCTCACCGTAGCACCCGCTACCGCAGCGCCCAACCCGCCTCCGTTGGCTGTAACGGTTGCGCCGGTGAGGGCCGCGCTGTCGACATTGAGTAAGCCGCCGTTGAGCGCGACCGCCGGGTTGACAGTGCCGCCCGCGAACAGCTGGTTGGTCAATGACCAGGTACCGCTGGTGACGTTCAGTTTACTGAAATTGATGTATTTGCTGCCGTCAATGGTGCCCGAGCCGGTCAACCCAGAGCCTCCCCCGATGACGTTCTGCAGATTGAGGGTGTTGCCGTTGTTGGCAGTACCTGCATTGACAATGCCCGCCGGCGCGTAGGCGAGACCTAGGCCGCCGAGCACGCCAAGATCGACTCCGACACCCGCCCCAGCGCTCATCGCTGAGCCGGTGATGGCGTTGAAGGTGTTGGCGCCGGCGCCGGCGCCCAGGTTGATACTGCCGGTGACCGTACCGGCGTTGGTGAAGGTGTTGCCTGCGGCCGACGCCTGCATCGCCACGCGGCCGGTGATGAGGCCTGACGCATTGTTGGTCAGCTCATTTCTGGCACCGCCACGCAGTGCGATCACCGGCATGTCTTCCGGCAGAACAGCGGCGCCAAGCAGCGCAGTGCCGCTGATCAGCCCGGTGTTATTAACGGTAGTGGTGCCACCTACGCCGTTCTGCACCACCAGGCCGATCCCGCCGAGCCCCAGCAGGTTCGCCGAGAGCAGACCGGAAGTGCCCATGATCTGGCCCGTGGAGAGGTTGTTGACCGTCACCGTGCTGCCAGCGGCATTGCTGAGGTTGAGACCGGAAGCCAAGGAAACCAGGCCCGGCTGCAGCGAAGGATCGATACGCCCGGCGTTGTTCACGGTGGTGCCGGTTCCGGTGAGCGACACCGCGTTGACCATGTCGACAACGCCGGGATAGATCTGCGAACCGTTCTGAACATTGACCGTCAGGTTACTGGTCGAGCTAACTAAGCCCACGGTAATGCCTGAACAGCTCACAGTGGATCCCACCGTTACGCAGAGCGCCTGTGCCGGCGTACTGAAAAGGCCGGAAACTATACCGGCTGCCGCCATGCTGACGGCCAGCGGCAACGGAGCGAAATGGGCGGTAAAGGCTTTGCTATGTTTGCTGCTATGCATGGTCATTCCTTTTCGCATGACGGGGAGCAGTGAGGTCTCGTGCAAGACAGTGCTTGCGCTGACTGTGCAGACGTCGCCTGGGTGTATTTCGCCAGGGCTGGCTGAATCGATAACCCTTCGAACACTGGGAACACCCTATCGACGCTACACCAGTCGAAGGCAGACGAATCTCTCCCACGAACTCATCCTTGTTTTTATGGAGTGCATTGCCGAAGCGATTGGCCTAGCCGCGACTGGCGAAGCCGCGGTATCAACTCCTTTTGCGCGAATCGACGTTGAAGCGGTCAACGGTTCTCAACATCCCTCTGAGTTGCCGCGCGCACTCTTTCGCTCTCGGCGCCTGGGGCATAGCAAGAGTTCCAAAGTTGGCACGAACGTTCAGAGTGGTAGCGCCATCGTATCCCGAGTTAATGCTGTTTTGCCATTATCTCTGAGCGAGTGGCTCGGAAATTCAGCTACTCAGCACCTGCGGCGCACGGCGGGCTGCGTATGAAGAGGGAGCTCATTAAAGTGTGACCCCGCAACCTCCAATACTCGGTTGAAGGTACTAGACAAGAGCCAACGGCGAGAGAAGAGCCGGATGCGCGATGGCAAGATACTCAACCGGACGCGGCCACTCCCATACGGCAGCTGTCGTATTTTTGGCGACGGGATATTGAACTATCTGCCGTGCAGCCGACTGAAACCGCGACATCGGCAATAGGAGTACAGGAGATATTCGAAGTGATCCGTTCTTGGTCCTACGGCAGCTATCGGTTGAATCCACAGCCAAAAGCGGACGTTCCATCCATTCCCACCTTCAACTTAGAAGCGAAAGCCTATTCGAGCGACCAGTCTTTAAGAGCACGCAATATTTCGACGACTATCGGCCTTGTGTATTTCTCACCGGGGTCAGTTTCCGGTGAATCACTACTGCGAATCCATTCGCCTTGATCAAACGCTTGATATAGCGAGAAAGCGGGTTGAGGTAGTTCACTGGTCATGCCGACTTCAACCACGGCATTTATGATCCCGTTCATGACACTGTCGCAAAAGTCAAAATCCAACGATCCCTGCAGATAGTTTTCCGCAACCCAGACGGATAGCTCATTCAGCAAGTCTTGCGGAGCAGCGCCAAATTTATCGCCAATGGTAGAAAGATCATTCAGCGTTAAACCGTCCCCTTCCGCTTTCAACGAAAGCGCCTGAAGTTCACCCTTCGGCAGAAATTTTGGCATGAGTTTCTCCTGCTGCGCGCAAAGGCAGAATTTACATCACGCACATGTAATTTCGGCCAAAGAAATTGCCGCGCAGTGCCGACACGTCGCAAAGGCGATCAATCTCGGACATTTCATGTCCGCTATGGGTCGGTAGCTGCCTGTCAACTTGCACTGCAATACCCGAGAAGCAAACACACGTCCATTGCTTTACTCGTGATGCCACGCGATTCATTCCGAGCTAGTCCGCACATCATGTCGATACCTTTGTCGCACATAGCGCTCATGGTCGGCGTCTGGCCATTAGTGGGGCCCACCGACCATGGTGTGCCAGTCGCGGATCAAGTCGTCCCGAGCACGCAGGCCAGCATTGGGTTTGGTGGCCGACGCGTCCTGAACTAGGCTGGCGAACACTAGTTGGCGACCATCCCTACGTGCCCAGCCGACGAACCACCCGTATGCGTTGACCGGCGTATAAACGCCGTTTTTGCCAGGGGAGCCTGTGCCGGTCTTCCCATAAAGACGCCAGCCACCGGCTTCACTAACCTCGAACAGATTCTCGACCAGGTCGTATGCCGCAGCTTTGACGGGCAATTTCCGGTTGACCACCTTGCGCAGGAAGGCCAGTTGTTCCACCGGAGAGATACGCAGCGACGAAATGATCCAAGCACCGTCAGTACCGTTGTTTTTTCCAGGTTCGCCCGAGACATCTTCGTTCCCATAGCCAAAGGCGGACGTGTAGTGCTGGAAGCGCTCTTGCCCGAGGCTCTTGGCGATTAACTGTGAGTACCAAACCACTGAATACTTGATCCATCGCTCAGGATCCGTGGACTGGCGCCAGGCGTCGCCACCCCAGTCTGGATAGCCAGATTGGTACTGCCAGACCGGCTCGTGCGGGCCCTTCAGAACACCAGCGTCGGCGCCCATCAGGGCGATGGGCAGTTTGAAGGTGGAGGCTGGCGTGTAGCGCGCGGCGCACTCCTGTTGCGCACCCTGCTGAAACACGATTCTGCCATCGTCGGCGTCGGCCACTACGGTGCACAGGGTTGCCGCCTGGGCAGAGATACAGAACAGCGCGGATTGGGAAAATGCTGCGCTGAGGGCAAATAGAGAGAGTCGAAGGGTCATGATTGGTCAAGCGGCATGGGATAGGTGGCGTGCTCGTCGATCTGGATACGGATGACCTGGCAGCGCTCGGCCTCATTCAAGTTGCTGGCGTCGCATAGGTATGCATCCTTGCCTTGCGTGTCGGCATGCGAATGGTGCTGAGATACGGAAGCAAGTTGCTCGTCGTACAAGCAGATTCGAAGAGCTGAAGGATGTTCGTTGTAGGTCGATAGAGACTTGGCGACTCAGCATTAATGCTACCTGGCGTAGTATTGGTTGGCTGTGGGCCTGGATGGCTCATCACGCTAGATAGCGCTTGGCCAGCAAAGTCTCCTCGCGCAGACCTTGGGCGCGTTTCGTCATGCCTAGACGCCCTAGTTCCTCCGCCGCGCGCTCCCGTTCAGCAATGTCCATCATCAGCACCCGATGCACATCAGCCTCGCTCAGTAGAAGTCGCTCGACTTCCGCCGATCCGTCATGGAAAAGATGCTGGATTGTCGCAGCATGCTCAGTCTGGACAGGCGGTGCCTCAGCATTATCAATTGCCGCGATAAGCGTCCGAATGACCTTCACCTCTAAGGCGCGCCTAAGCAGCATGGCAATCTGAAGATCGGCTCGCAGTCGATCCTTCATCTTCTTTGCAGCATCTACCTGGGTACCAACGCTCTCGGGACTGCGATTCATATTGCGAGACCTGAATTTGCTCCATATAGTTACCGATATTACACAGGAAAGGTAATAATAGGGAGTATCCAGAGAGTGAACGCTAGCCTTGTTACCGTCGAGCAGGCCGCCGAGCATTTGAATCTGCACCCCAAGACAGTGCTGCGCTACATTCGCGACGGTCGCCTTCCAGCGACTCGCGTTGGAAAGTCTTACCGCATTGTCCGCTCCGAACTGGATGCCTTTGCTGGCGTCGCAAGCGACGAGTCCGGCACTGCGGCAGCATTGCTGCGGGCGACATGCATCGTTGACATCTCTGATATCTCCGTGGACGACGCAGCGCACTTAGCTACCTTCGTCCAATCCGCCGCCTTGGCCAGGCCTGCCGGCGCAGCACCACTGCAACTTCAAACTGCATTCGATCCACAGACCCGGAGCATGAAGGTCGTAGTCATTGGAGATCCTTCAAGCTCGGCAAAGCTCTTAGAGATGCTGCAGCTTCATATGGATAATCGCAAATGAACGACGTGGTTTATCGGAGCGCGGAAGCGGCCGCGGCGGTTGAGGCACAATACCGACGAGTCTTGAATCAGTGGCCGGTTCCAAAGACCGAGTTGCAAATATCTACTCGTCAGGGCTCAACCTTTGTTGTGGTCTGCGGGCCGGAAACCGCGCCCCCTGTCGTGCTGCTGCACGGATCAATGGCTAACTCGGCTGCATGGATAACCGATGTAGCGTTGTGGTCTACGAAGTTCAGATTGTTCGCAATTGACATGATCGGCGAAGCCGGCCTCAGCGCAAGAGTCCGACCCGATCTTGCCAGCGACGCCCATGCGCTGTGGCTCGACGATGTGCTGCAGGGACTGGGCTTGGTGTCAGGGCACGAGCGCATCGCTTTCGTTGGTACATCGCTCGGCGGATGGTTAGCGCTCGACTATGCCAGCAGACGGCCGGCCACTGTTGGCTCGCTGGCACTGATGTGTCCCTCTGGAATCGGCCGACAGAAGAGTCTTCTTCTGACGATCTTGCCGCTTCTCCTGTTTGGCTCTTGGGGCAAACGGCGAATATGGGAACTGATTTTCGGGCCGGCGCCTAGGGTCTTGTCCCGAGAAATGCAGCCACTCGTGCAACTCATGGAAATCGTGGGACGGGCCGCCAAGCCTCGGTTGATCCGTATTCCACAGCTAACGGACGTTCAACTGAAAGAACTCGACATGCCAATCCTGACGATCATCGGCGGACGCGATGTGTTGCTGGACTCGCGAGAGACGAAAAGCAGGTTGCAGCGGACAGTTCCAAAGGCTGAAATCCGGTTCATCGAAGCGGGCCATCACTTCATCCCAGGCCAGGCGCCAAACATTCTGGAGTTTCTGGAAAGGAACGTGCTGCCATCTTAGGAGAGATGACTGATTGAAATGGTAGGTCAGCGACACTGTGCGGTATGGGGTGTTTTGTCAGAAGCCACGGGACTCAGGGAGTAATCCTAGATTGGTGCTCTTGAGCAGCATTACCCGACCGCCAAGTCGGCTATGGGTCGGTAACGGCCCTACGTCACAGGCAGAAATCGGCCAAAAGCGGACCTCAGAGATTCAGGCTACAGACTGATACACACCGCTTGGGTTTCTGTTGCTGCCTCAGAAAGGTCTGAATACACTGCCCACCATGATCCGTCGCCTTCGATTGCTCATCGTCTTACTGCTCAGCCTCACGCTTCCTCTCACGGGGATGGCGGGAGTCGAGGCGCCAACTGAACCCTGCCCGATGCAAAGCATGGGCATGGGCCAGATGGCGGGTATGGATCAGGACTGCTGCCAGGATTTGGGCAAGATGACCCAGCATGGCAAGAAGGACTGCAAGAGTGGGCAGGAATGCAAGACCAGCAGCCTGTTGCAGGTCAGCGTCCTGAAAGCTGCCCATCCCGTCGCCACTCCCCCGCGGCCTTCGCCGTACACCGATGTAGTTCTCAGCCAGGCTCCTGCAGACCACTGGCGACCTCCCTGCGCCTGATTCCTCTCTCGACCTGAACCCTGCCCGCGGCCCTGAAGGCTGCCGGGTGGATTGCGCTCATGCGCTGGTTTTCCAGAGGAATCCTCATCGTGACTCACGTCCGACTCCATTCCGGCTGGCTGCTGCTCGCGCTGCTGCCGGGCTGGTCGGCACAGGCTGCGTCCCTGTCACTGGACGACGCCCTACTGCTGGCTGAACGCAACGCTCCTTCCCTGCTCGCACAGAACGAGAAAATCTCGGCGGCGAGAAGCGCCGCCATCCCCGCCGGAGAGCTGCCCGATCCCAAGCTCAATCTTGGTCTGCAGAACGTCCCCATCGAGGGTGACGAGCGCTGGAGCACCCAGCGCGACAACATGTCCATGCAGGTGGTCGGCCTGATGCAGGAGATGCCCAACGGCGACAAGCGCAAGGCCCGCGTCGAGACCGCCCAGGCCGCCATCGAACGCGCCGATGCCGAAGCTGGCGTGGAACGCCTGAAGGTCCGTAGTGCCTCGGCCCAGGCCTGGATCGCGACCTATACGCTGCAACGCAAGCTGGCGATGTTCGACGACTTTTACCGCGAAAACCGCCTGCTCGACGCCACCGTCCGCGCACGTCTGGCCGGGGGGAGCGCAAGCACAGTCGATGCGGTAGCTCCGCGTCAGGAGGCCGCGCTGCTGGACGAGCAGAAAGACGACCTGCTGCGCCAGGAAGCCCAGGCACGGGCGGCGCTCAAACGCTGGATTGGCCAGGATGCTTCCCAGGAGCTGAGCGGCGACTTCCCGCACTGGTCCATCGACGCCTCCCACTCGCTGCAACAGTTGCACCAGCACCCCGAGCTTGCCGCCTACGGTCCGATGACCCGCGAGGCCGAAGCCCTGGTGCGCGAGGCCGTGGCCGAGAAGAAACCGGACTGGAGCTGGGAAGTGGATTACCAGCGCCGTGGCCGCGAGTTCGGCGACATGATGACGTTGGAGGTTAGTTTCGACTTGCCGCTGTTCACCGGCACCCGCCAGGACCCGAAGATTGCCGCGCGACGTGCCCAGGTGCGCCAGCTGGAAGCCGAGCGAGAGGCGCTGGCCCGCGAACACGAGCAGGCGCTGGAGGGCGACTTGGCCGAATACCGCCGGCTACAACGCGCCGTCGAGCGCAGCACCGGCACCTTGGTACCGCTGGCCGAGGAGAAGGTACGCCTGGCCACCGCCGCCTACCGATCAGCCAAGACCGGTCTCGACAAAGTAGTCAGTGCTCGCCAGCAACTGGTCGAGGCCCGGCTCAAACAGATCGACCTGCAAGGCTCTCTTGCACAGGTCGCCGCGCGTCTCTACTTCACCTATGAGGAGGGACGCGCATGAGCCGTTTCCCCTGGAACACCGCCGCGCTATTGATCTTCGCAGTGGCCGTCGGCGGCGCTGGCGGCTACTGGCTCGCCCGGAAGGCTCAGGCGCAGGCCCCGCTGCCCTCAGCCACCCCGGAGCGCAAGCCGCTGTACTGGTACGACCCGATGGTCCCGCAGCAGCACTTCGATGCGCCGGGCAAGTCGCCCTTCATGGACATGCAGTTGGTGCCCAAGTACGCCGATGCTGCCAATGCCGCCGAGAGTGTACCGGCGGTGCGCATCGAGCCCGGCATCCAGCAGAACCTCGGCGTGCGCCTGGCCAGCGTCACCCGCGGCACGCTCAACCGCACGCTGCAGGTCACTGGCGTGCTGGCCTTCAATGATCGTGATGTGGCTGTGCTGCAGGCGCGCGCCGGCGGCTTCGTCGAGCGTACCTACTCGCTTGCGCCGGGCGACGTGGTGAGCGCCGGAGCTCCAATGGTCGATGTGCTTGTGCCAGAGTGGGCGGCGGCGCAGGAAGAGTTCATCGCCTTGCGCCATTCGGGCGAACCGGCGCTACTGGCGGCGGCGCGACAACGCCTGCTGCTGGCCGGCATGCCAAACGGACTCGTGCAACAGATCGAGCGCAGCGGCAGAGTCCAACCTGTAACTACCCTGAATGCGCCTATTGCCGGAGTCATCCGTGAGCTGGAGGTGCGCCCCGGCATGACACTGGCCGTTGGCGCCCCCCTGGCCAGGATCAACGGCCTGGGGCGTGTCTGGCTGGAGGCCGCTGTGCCGGAGGTGCAAGCCGCAGGACTCAAGGTCGGCCAGTCGGTCGATGCCCGTCTGCCGGCGCTGCCGGGCCATCCGGTGACCGGCACCCTGACCAGCATCCTCCCGGAGAACGACCAGCAGAGCCGCACCTTGCGCTTGCGCATCGAGCTGCCCAACCCGGACGGACAACTGCGCCCCGGCATGACCGCGCAGGTCAGCCTCGACCTGACCGGCCAGAGCGATGTGCTGCAGATCCCCAGCGAAGCGGTGATCCGCACCGGCAAGCGCAATCTTGTGATGCTGGCGGAAGACCAGGGCCGTTTCCGTCCGGTGGAAGTGCGTCTCGGCCAGGAGAACGGTGGGCTGGTGGCCGTACTTCAAGGTCTGGAGGAAGGCCAGCGGGTGGTCGCTTCCGGGCAGTTCCTGATCGACTCGGAAGCCAGCCTGAAAGGCATCGAAGCGCGCACGGCAGAAGAGCCGGCGGCAAAGATGACGATGCCTGCTGTGCATGAAGCGGATGGCCGCATCGTGGAGATCACTGCACAGGGTCTGACCATCAGCCACGGCCCGTTCAGCACCCTGGGCATGCCCGGCATGACCATGACCTTTGCACTCGCTCGCCCTGAACTGGCAGCCGGCCTGAAGCCTGGCGATCGCATTCGCTTCGGTGTCAGCCAGGGAGATGCAGGGCTGGTAATAGAGCAGGTCCGCAAGCAGGAGCAACAGCCATGATCGCGAAGCTCATACGCTGGTCGGTGGCCAATCGTTTCCTGGTACTGCTGGCTACCCTGTTCATTGTCGCCTGGGGTGTCTGGTCGCTACGCAGTACACCGGTCGATGCCCTACCAGACGTTTCCGATGTCCAGGTCATCATCCGCACCAGCTATCCGGGACAGGCACCGCAGATCGTCGAGAACCAGGTCACCTACCCGCTGGCCACCACCATGCTGTCGGTGCCCGGCGCGAAGACCGTGCGCGGCTTTTCCTCCTTTGGCGACAGCTTCGTCTACGTGCTGTTCGAGGATGGCACTGACCTCTACTGGGCGCGCTCGCGGGTGCTGGAGTACCTCAACCAGGTGCAGTCGCGCCTGCCGCCCACGGCGAAGACGGCGCTCGGCCCGGACGCCACCGGTGTCGGCTGGATCTACCAGTACGCCCTGGTGGACCGCACGGACCGGCATGATCTCGCCCAGCTGCGCGCCCTGCAGGACTGGTTCCTCAAGTTCGAACTGAAGACGGTGCCTGATGTTGCGGAAGTTGCCACCGTCGGTGGCATGGTCAAGCAGTACCAGGTGCTGCTCGACCCGGTGCGGCTGGCCAGCCTGGGTATTACCCAGAGCCAGGTGATCGAGGCCATCGGCAAGGCCAACCAGGAAACCGGCGGCGGCGTGCTCGAACTGGGCGAGGCGGAGTTCATGGTTCGCGCCTCGGGCTACCTGAAGACCCTCGCGGACTTCCGCGCGATCCCCCTGCGCCTGGCCGCCAACGGCAGCCCGGTGACCCTGGGCGATGTCGCCAGCATCCAGCTCGGCCCGGAAGTGCGCCGGGGCATCGGCGAACTGGACGGCGAAGGCGAAGCGGTTGGCGGAGTGATTGTCCTGCGCAGCGGCAAGAACGCCCGCGAAGCCATCGCACGGGTGAAGGACAAGCTGGAGTCGCTGAAGAAGAGCCTGCCCGAGGGCGTGGAGATCGTCGCCACCTACGACCGCAGCCAGCTGATCGACCGCGCGGTGTCCAACCTCAGCCACAAGTTGATCGAGGAGTTCATCGTCGTCGCGCTGGTTTGCGCGGCCTTCCTCTGGCATTTGCGCTCCTCGCTGGTAGCGATTGTTTCGCTGCCGGTGGGCGTACTCATCGCGCTGATCGTCATGCGTCATCAGGGGATCAATGCCAACATCATGTCCCTGGGCGGCATCGCCATCGCCATCGGCGCGATGGTCGACGCGGCAGTGGTGATGATCGAGAACGCACACAAGCGCATCGAGGCCTGGCACGAGCGCCACCCCGGCACACCGCTGGCCGGTGAACAGCACTGGCGGGTGATGACCGAGGCTGCGGTGGAGGTCGGGCCGGCGCTGTTCTTCAGCCTGCTGATCATCACGCTGTCATTCATTCCGGTATTCACCCTGCAGGCGCAGGAAGGCCGCTTGTTCGGCCCGCTGGCGTTCACCAAGACCTACGCCATGGCAGGCGCCGCTGGGCTTTCCGTGACCCTGGTACCTGTACTGATGGGTTACTGGATTCGCGGACGCCTGCCCTCGGAGCAGCGCAATCCGCTCAATCGCTGGCTGATCCGCATTTACCAGCCTGCCCTGGACGCGGTGCTGCGCCGGCCGCGCACGACGCTGGCAGCAGCGCTGGTGATCTTTCTCACCGGGCTGTGGCCGCTCTCCCACCTGGGCGGAGAGTTCCTGCCGCCCCTGGACGAGGGCGACCTGCTGTACATGCCTTCGGCCCTGCCCGGTCTCTCTGCGCAGAAAGCTTCGGAGCTGCTGCAGAGCACCGACCGCCTGATCCGCAGCGTGCCAGAAGTCGCCAGCGTGTTCGGCAAGGCCGGGCGCGCCGAGTCTGCCACCGACCCGGCGCCGCTGGAGATGTTCGAAACCACCATCCGCTTCAAGCCGAAGGAAGAGTGGCGGCCGGGCATGACCAGCGAAAAACTGGTGGAGGAGCTCGACCGCGCGGTGAAGGTGCCGGGACTGACCAACATCTGGATTCCGCCGATCCGCAACCGCATCGACATGCTCGCCACCGGCATCAAGAGTCCCATCGGGGTGAAGGTTGCTGGCACTGACCTGGCCGAGATCGACCGCGCCACCCAGGCGGTGGAACGGGTTGCCAAGGGGATTCCCGGTGTGAGTTCGGCGCTGGCCGAACGCCTCACCGGAGGTCGCTACATCGACGTCGATATCGACCGCCAGGCGGCGGCCCGCTACGGCATGAACATCGCCGATGTGCAGGCCATCGTCAGCAGCGCCATCGGCGGGGAGAACGTTGGTGAGACGGTGGAAGGCCTCGCCCGCTACCCGATCAACGTGCGCTATCCGCGCGAGTGGCGCGACTCGGTCGATGCGCTGCAGCAGTTGCCGATCTACACCGCCCAGGGTGCCCAAATCACCCTGGGTAGCGTGGCGCGGGTGCGTATCAGCGAAGGTCCGCCGATGCTCAAGAGCGAGAACGCTCGTCTTTCCGGTTGGGTCTACGTCGACGTGCGCGGCCGTGACCTGGCGTCGGTGATGGCGGACCTGCGCCAGGCGGTAGAGCACGAGGTGAAGCTCGCGCCGGGCATGAGCCTGAGCTACTCCGGTCAGTTCGAATACCTGGAGCGCGCCAACGCCCGGCTCAAGCTAGTGGTGCCGGCGACGCTGGCGATCATCTTCGTACTGCTCTACCTGACCTTCAGGCGCTTCGACGAAGCCGTTCTAATCATGGCGACCTTGCCCTTCGCCCTCACCGGCGGCGTGTGGCTGCTGTACCTGATGGGTTTCAACCTGTCGGTAGCCACCGGAGTCGGTTTCATCGCCCTGGCCGGCGTCGCGACGGAGTTCGGCGTGATCATGCTGGTCTACCTGAAGAACGCCTGGTATGAACGCACGGATGACAGCGGCCCAGACGCATTGCTCGCAGCTATCCGCGAAGGCGCAGTACAGCGCGTTCGCCCCAAGGCCATGACGGTGGCCGTTATCGTCGCCGGCCTGCTGCCGATTCTCTGGAGCAGCGGCACGGGCAGCGAAGTGATGAGCCGCATCGCCGTCCCCATGGTCGGCGGCATGATCACCGCGCCGCTCCTTTCACTGCTCGTCATCCCCGCCGCCTATTGGCTGATGCGCCGTCGCCAGTCTCGCGTGGCTATCCAATCCCAATCCGGAGAAATCGCATGAAAAAATCCCTGATCGCCGCCGGCACCGTCCTGCTTGCACTGTCCTTTGTCGCCAGCGCTGAGGACATGCCCGGCATGAAGATGGATGGCATGAACATGGACGGCATGAACGCGGAACGCTCGAAGACCGCCCCCTCCGCCAGTGCCGAAGGCACCATCAAGGCCATCGACAATGAACGCCACAATGTCACTCTCGCCCACGGCCCGGTGGCGGCTCTGCAATGGCCGCCCATGACCATGGATTTCAAGACCGAGCCGGGCCAACTGGACAATCTGCAGGTCAGCGACAAGGTAGCCTTCGAATTCCTCTATGAAGGAGGGGCGTCGAAGATCGTGAATATCCGGAAGAAGTAATTCTGAGATGGAGGCCCAGTTGGTCGGGTATGTCGACTGGGCTGTCCTTAGGAGCACACGTCCGCTTTGGGTCGGTAGCGGCCCGTGACCATGGTTCGTCCTAGATGAACGATCCCGGCTCATGTGAGACGCGCAATGAACAGCGACGCCAAAAAGTCACAAAGCGACTTAACAGTCTCAATTTGGGCGAAAATAGCCAAGCTCTGATGGCTGCTTACAATGTTCACAAATCGCCCCTGGAGGCCGCGCCACGGGCCACTCCAGCCCCTTGACCACCAAGAAGTCACTGGTTATTTATCTAGGGGTTAGCCGCGCACACAGAGTGGGCGCGGCGGTTACGATTCGCCTGCGGCTGGATGCTATGAGCGAATCTGAATGCTCGCTCAGTGAGCAAACCCTTCTGGAGACCGAATGCAATTCGTACAAGGGCCAACTGGCGAAAACACTCAAATCCGACATATCCGTGGGTACTGGGTAGGACCCGATCGCGATGCCGGATTCGGGTTACGCCTCCCTACTGACCTTCGATCAGTTGGCGATGATGCTGATGTCCATTACGAGGAGTGGGGGATTTGGTACAGCCCTCATCTGCGGCGCTACTACGCCATAACGTATGAGCCTCGCAACTACGACTGGAGCGGAATTCGATTGAAGGCCAGAAGCGCTCACGCAGCTCAGGAGGAACTCGCCAATGTGATGCGTGAAGCGAATGACGCTGTTGCTTACGACCAGTACAAAGACGTTGTCACCAATTAACTAAAGCAATTGAGACCAGGGGCCATCAAGCGGTAACGGCCCCTGCGCTTTGCGCCCCACCTCAGATCCTCGACCTGTAAACCTTTTTTCTCGACTGTAAACTTGGTTAGTTAACAGTCGAGAAAAAAGGTTTACAGGTTCTCTACAACTCCCGTCATTATTGGCTTTCAAGCATTCTAGTGCTGCCCAAAATGCGTCAGCGGTGAGGTCCGGCAACTCAGGTTTTCGGCGCAAGCCACCTCTGCTTAGCGGCCAACCACGTGATCGGTATTTCCATCGATCAAAGCCAACCCAGTCAGAGTGCTGAGCGCTTCCCCACGATGACCTGCGAGGCGTAGCAGCTCACTGATCAGGCGCCGTTGGCATACGACGAACCATGATCATGCTCAGCGCTGCCACCCAAAGCGGACATCCGAACTCGTTCGAAAACGGCGAAATACTAGTCACCCTGCAGGCCGGGCTGTATCCCCAGATGCTGTATGAAGTGCAGAAGATCTATGATCGTGCGGCGATGCTTTTCTGTTTCGATAAGATGCCTTCACATCCCTGCATCTCCTCTCTGCGCTGGCAACGCGGTTAAACTTTGACTCAGCTATATTCTAGGAGTCAAGACTATCGGGCTCTTGAATCTATTCCCTGTAAAGACGCAGTCGACTCACTCCGGTAGAGGCTCATTTTTACTCAACGAAAACGCTCATACATCCCATGGCGTAGCAGTAGTAGTAGCTCGTCGCACTATAGCTCTTGGTTAGCCAATATCCGACTGCTAAGGATAAGCCTCTACAAAGCATTCCTCTCATTCCTAGCCCTACACAACACACAGGCTAAGCGCACGACTCCTTAGTAAATGCGGTCCTTCATACAGCGATCGCGCGAGAAAATTAAAGAAGCTCTACTGGATGCCGATAGGCAGAATACCTGCCTGGAGAAACGCATGACTAGTAAGTTATTTATTTTTTGCATCGCCCCTTTCGCCGCCCTACAAGGCTGCATGTCTACGCCAGTCGAGTCCGACCCTGTTAACATAGCGATGAAGAGCTGCGGCATGGGGTTGAGCTCGCAAGCCGAGTATATGTTCAAAACGGCATTTGCCGTAGCGGACAAGAGTAGCGACGTGGAGTTCACTCAGAGAATGAGCAGAAGCGTCGATATGCAGGAAACTGCATTGCTAAAGCAGCTAGGCGACAAGTCCGTAGAAAGTACTAAGGCGATCCTCGCGGAAATCAAGGATGTTCGCGAGTGCGTTATATTGCAGAGCTCACAACTCCGTCCGGCGTCTCGAACAGAATTATTGGAGCGCTGCCGTGAAGATATACAACAAAGGATTTCGCCGCCTGGAAGCATAAAATACGGCACGCTTAGGTTGTGGAGCCAACAAAGAAATGATCCCAGGTACCAGAGGGACATGCCGATAATGATAGGCCACTTTGATAATGGCGGAGCGGGTTTTACGGTGAAGGCTCAATGCGATATACGTGGAGGAAAACTACAAGAGGTAATCGACCTCGATCCGTCTGAGTGAGAGTGTTCCACGTAAATACAGTACCGGCAGCGCCTGACAGGCCAACGTTCTAGATGCGAAAATCTCTCGTAACTTTGGCTGCCCTCATTTTCTGCTGAGTATCCAGGTCTGCTTAATTCGTAGGAAAGGACCGAGAAGATGGTCTTCATCCAATAGCCGGTGCCACCGAGGGATGACCATGGTACGTCCTACTAAGGACGAATCATGGTCAAATTAACAGCAGAAATCAGCCAATTGCAGTTATTCATCCCCCATCCACCTCTTAAGCTGAGATGCGTCAGCCGCACGATCGTCGTATATGGTTCTACTTGCCTAATTTTCGCATGAACACGGCCACCCTCAGTGAAACTCTGTATGTCTTCACGCTATCGAAACGCCCCCCAGTTGAACATTCATTAGGGAAGCTCTGAAGAAGACTTCGCAAGCTGGTGAAATACACCGTCGCCGTTGCCCGAGTTTCCCGATGAAGCAGAATGCCGAGTACGCTGGCAATCGCAAGCAGACCCGCCAGGAGATGGCTGCTGAGGAATGCTCGCGGCGGCAAAAAAACAGAAATGAACGGCTGATCTGGCCGCTTTTTGATTGGTCGCTTTCAAAATCGGCAGGCGCTGAAGTCGGTCGGTCAGGCATTCATGACTACTTCAGACCATCCTTAGGGCATAGGCTTTTTCATTAGCATCAACCTGATGAACGAGCAATACGTCTCCCGATTGCTTTTCTCGGCGCCAATAGCAAGGCTGAAACAAGCCATTATCCCTAATCCGATAAGGCAATATGGCCAAGCAGCATGGCATGCACGGACTTCGTTCCGTGTGCTCGCATGCAAGCGCTACCAGCGCAACAAGTGCCGTTTTTTAGCGCGTAGCCAATGCGCTTTTGCTGCCTAGAGCCTGATTCGAAAGAAGGGCTACGAATTCATAACATGCTGACGGCATGACAGGGGTTACCCTGCCGAGAACATCGACGCAGGACATCTTCGATTGTGTAGCCCCTGTCCGTCACCTTATTAAATGCACGGAAAAATGGCGCCATGATCACGACCCATGCGGTCAAGACGCGCTGCTTATAAACGCTCAAATACTGCGGAAAGGGAAGATTGTTTCAAGATATGACAAAGCACATTGGCTAGAAGCCGCGATTTTGAAGGCCTGTCCATTCATACAGGGTGGAAATAAAACCAGCTCACAGTTTGCGCACAAGTTATCCACAGCCTGGGTACCTTGCTTTGTCAAAAGCACCCCACTACCTTGTATCTCAGCCCAGCAGAAATCCCATATCTTGTGTTTTTGATGGGCACGCTGCGGAGTCATAAGGCAGCGGCTATGCGTGCAAAGTTTGGTCGCCGAGCACGCATAGCCGCCTTCCCTGACCCAATGCGGACATTGGCGGGACGCGCATTAGAGAGAAATCCGACTCTGGGTGTCAATCAACCGGGTTGGTTTTCCGCTGAAGGGTCGCTCCTGCCTACTTGATCCAACGTAGATACAGGAGCACCTCATCGTGCCGAAAAATACGAAGCAAACATCGTCCCAGGTAGCCAGTCTGGCTTCCAAAATCCTCCGCAGCGACAGCTCCTCGGCCATTCAGAAAGAACTGGCGGGATCGGCTATGTCGCAAGCATCTAGCAGTAAGCAAACCGGCGCGGACATGGAGGCCAAGGCCGGCCGTGTGCTGGATAGCGGTAAGTACAACGCCACAACCAAGACCCTCGCGGCCTCGGTACTCGCCCAATCGAACAAAGAGCGGGGTGAATGACATGCCCCAGTATTACGTGAACCGCAACGCCCAGGCTAATGGTGATCATGAGGTGCACACCAGCTCCTGCGTCTTTTTGCCAGCGCCACACAACCGCCTTGATCTCGGCTACCACACAACCTGCATGACCGCAGTACGTCAGGCACGCAATACCTATCCGCAGTCGAATGGATGTCGGACTTGCTCGTCGGTCTGCCACACCCAGTAGGCCTTCGATTGAACTCCTTGGGGCAGCCGAAACGCTGCCCCCTTTTGAAGGAGAGTGAATTCCTTTGCTGCATCGATAGGACGGTCAAATCGAATGATTCAATATCACGAATATAGTTTGCTCGGCGGGGTCAATCGGACATTGATTGGGCGATACCCAACGACAATGGCGAGCGCTATTTGTGGTATTGCAGTTTTTTTGCTTTCGCCGAGGATTTGGCGAAGAGATACAATCTGCCTGTACATCTTCCACCAACTGCCCTCTCATTGCTGGGAGCAGGTTTAGTTTTAATCTGCCATATACCCTTTTAATAAAACGGCTTGGAAATAGCCACGGGTGGTATTCGACCATATAAAGCTATGCATTCCATTAACCATTTAGCACCTTGGAGCCATATGATCCATCGTAGTCCGGAAGAATCCATAGCAGCTGAGTATTTTGCTCAGGCAAATGGAGCAGCTTCCTTTCTTCTCGTATCCCTCGGATACGCGGCCTTAAAATCGAATCACCCTGAGCCCTTTGCATGGTTTTCGTTATTCATATCCTTGATATGGCTTTTTTCAATTGGAGGCCCATATAGAGGAATCCTGAGATACTACTTACCTAAAGGCGCTTCAGCGGCAAGACACATATCTATCGCCTGGCGATTAAAAACATTCATAATAGCTCTGGGATTCATATTAGCCGTTGCCCTAGGAATGACGACTGATGATATATATTTATTCCTAGGCTACAGCATTGACTAAAAGCTTCTTAAAGACCACTCGCTTCGCTCATTTCGAGCGAAGCATATTACCAACATGGTTATACCTAAAATTTAAAAAGTAAATAGCGAATTCAGTGCTGCCTGGGCCTGCGAGCGTCGAAAGATCAGCCGTGAAGATCACCGTCATTCCCGTCTTCGAGCAGACCAAGCTCAGCTCGTTGAAAAGATCGAGATCTTCTCCACGTAGTCCCTGCCATTCAACCAAATACCTGAACGAGCAGTATTTCTCGAGCGTCTTCAGGCGTTTGCGATACCGCCCTTCCAGCCAAGTGGAGGCAGCTCGCCCAACAGACATTTAGCTGCGAGCCCTTCTTCAGTGACGGCTCGACGTCGACCAATCTCCCAGCAGTGAATCAAGCCCTTGTCTTCCTGCAACCAGGCTTCTTCACGCGTGAGATTGGGGCGTAAAGGCTCTTCTATCGATCGCTTGAGCCGTTCCATCTGCAGACAATCCTTGTTTAACAGGTTCGCTACAGGGCCTCTCGACCCAGTCGTGCAGCGACCTTCCGAGCACTTTCAACATCGAGATAGGTTGAAGCGTATGAAGAGGCGAGCAGGTCTGGAGGAAGCACCCAGTCCCATTTCTCGCACATCATGTTTTGCACGTCAGATAGCAGCTCCGGGAGCGGCGGAACAGGTGCCTCGCCTATGAGACGCAAGGCCTCTTGGACACGCCCCATGCTGCCATCAACCTCAAGCACCAGCCCTGCTCTCTCGCATTTCAAACCTTGCCGTTCGAGCAGTATTGCCAGTGCGTCATTCGTCCAATCGCCATGCCAAGTAAACACCGCGGTTTCGGCACCAGCATCAACCAGTCCACGACTCGCAAGTCCGAGATCACTGAAGCAACGGCGCGCTTCGCCCAAAAGGAGCTGCCCCGTCGTATCCACGAACGGACAGGAAGCTTCTTCGCTTAGGAGTTGCTTCATCTCTTGGCGAACATGGTCGTGGACGCGCGAGCCAATACCGTCAAATACGGGAGGCGCGCCGCCTGGTGATGGCCGTACAACCACCACCTTCGCGTTTGCGTCGACATCAGTCACTTGCCATCTGCGTCCCGCAAAAATGATGCGTTGCTCAACAGTCAGCGGACGGGAGACAGGCAAAGACCCAAGCGCCTTACCGTCACAAATGAGCCGAAACTCCTCATCACTGATAAAGGCACTGTAGAAGTCATAGTGATTGATGAACCGCTCTCCTGACTCTCCAGGTAGGAGCAGGCCAGAGGACTCTTGGATGACGAGATCGTGTTCACCCATCGCCCGCAGCAGCATCAGGAAGTCGGGCTGAGCGACCGTCGAGAATGGCCCGGTAGCAACGAGACTGCGCCAGAGCTCACCTGCTGTTGCCCCTCCACGTTGAGCAATGATCGACAGGATCTGCTGAACGAGAGTTGAGTAATGGCAGCCCTGCACCTTTGGAGGCTCAAACCAGTTAGCTATTAGCAGACGTATCATCGCGACGCTCTGCACTAGCCCCTGGCGCAACCGATCAGACAGTGACGAGTCATCGCTCAATGAGCGTTCTTTGCAGTAGCTACGAAGGATGGCTGACTCGCCCTGCCGACGCCCTGAGCGGCCTAGTCGTTGACGCAGGCTTGCCACGCTCGGTGGCGATCCAATTTGCCCGACAGTGCGAATGCTCCCGATATCGATACCCAGTTCAAGGGTCGTGGTGCACACCGCCGTTGCCGGGAGATTGCCAGCCTTCAGGGCCTTCTCGGTCACCTCTCGGACATCCTTGGAGAGATTGCCATGGTGGGGCCAAAACTCGTTCGGAACCCCGTCACTTTCGCACAGCCGGCGCAACTGGTCGGCATACCACTCAACTTTTCCGCGGCTGTTGGGGAAGACGAGGTTGTTGCTCCCTCGGAGTACTTGGTACAAGTGCGCAGCGATTGCCTGCTCTACGCCCGAGTCATCGTCCTGCTGTGTCTCTTCACTATTTGCTGTCTCTTGCCGCGAGAGCGCCTCAACGTACCCTCTGACCTGAACCTTAAGCACCTGCCCAGAAGTCTTTGATTCGATGATCTCAACACCCTGCTCTTTTCCAGGGCGCAGGAAAGAAGATGCCAATGCCATGTCGCCCAACGTTGCCGAGAGCCCCACTCGGGGCACGGTTCGCTCCACGACCAGCTCGACCCTATGGAGCAGCGACTGAAGCTGCTTGCCACGCTCGCTTCCGATAAATGCATGCAGCTCATCAACGACTAGGTAGCGCAGGTTGGCGAAAACGCCTGCGAGACCCGTTCCTCGATTCACGAACATCGCCTCGAGTGATTCAGGCGTGATCAAGAGGACGCCGCGTGGATATTTCAAGAAGCGCTGCTTACGACTCGCAGAGATGTCGCCGTGCCAGGCAATGACAGGGATATCCAACTCTTGGCAGAGGGTCTCAAGCCGGCCCCATTGATCATTGATCAGCGCCTTCAAAGGACTGACGTAGATAACAGAGCCTGCAAGGTCATCATGCTTCAGCAGGTTCGTGAGAATCGGAAGGAACGCTGCTTCGGTTTTACCTGCCGCAGTTGAAGCTGCAATGATCACATCGCGATCGGCGTTCAGAAGCGCCGGAATAGCTCGCTCCTGGGCATCTCGCAGTGACGTCCATCCCTCTCGCCAGACCCAACGTTGAATCGCTGGGTCTAGCAGACCGAAGCCGGCAGAGTCAGAGTTTGAAGGTGGCAAGCTCATCGTCGGGGTCTACCTGGGTATCAGTTGCACCACCATCGTCAGTAGCCACCTCAATCGCACCGAGAAGGCTTCTCCAATCCGCACCAGGATTCTGCTCGAGTACGGCAAGCAGATTGATGAACGCTGTGATCGTCGTCCGCGGCGTACGGAAATAAGCGTCGCCGAGCCTCTGATTGCAGTGAGCCATGAACGCGGGCAGAGCCTCGTCAGGCAGCAAATATCGCGACTGCTCACCTCCAGCGTAAACATGCCTCAGTTTCTGCAGCAGAACGTAGAAGTCCTCTGGCGACAGACTGGCCAACCGGATCACCGGCCCCGAAAGGTCGACCAGGCCGGACTTCGCGAAGGAGTTCTCGGCCAGGCGCGACTGCAGCGCAGGGTAGCTGTAGAGCCCGCGCCGAGTGTCCATGAGGAATTCTGGCGTGCCGCCCAGTACGAACCCAAGACCTTCTGCAGCACCCTGGAGGGAGTCGTTCAAGATCCGCAGGATTTGCTCATAGTTGGCGTTGCGCGCTTGCGTGTTCGAGAGCTTGTAGAGGTTCACAAGCTCATCAAGGCAGACCATCAAACCGCTGAAACCCGCAAGCCTGACAAAGCGAGACAGCAGCTTGAGTTGATCGTAAACGGAGGCATCATCAATGATCGTGCGAACACCCAATGCAGCACGGGCATCTGTCTTCGTAGTGAATTCACCACGCAGCCAGCGAATGGCATCTGCCTTCAGTTGCTCGTTCCCTTCCTCAAAGCCCTTGCAGTACGCTGCGATCACATCGGCGAAGTCATAACCGTTCACCATTTCGGTGAGCTCGTCGAGATGCGCGCGAATGACCTCCTCGCTGCTCTTGCCCGACGCTTTAGCTTCAGTCTTGGCTTGGGCGATGAACTTCTCAACGATGCCTTGAAGTGCTCCGCCATCAGGCTTCGTGCGTGTGGACATGTTCTTGGCGAGCTCCGCGTACAACGAACGCGCCTGCCCCCCGGTCGCGTGCAGTCGCCGATCTGGATTCAGGTCGGCGTGCATCGTCACGAGCTTGCGCTCCATTGCAATGGCGCGAACCAGGTTCAGGAAGAACGTTTTGCCCGCACCGTACTCCCCGATGACAACTCGGAATGCAGAGCCACCATCTGATAGTCGCTCGACATCACGGATCAGTGACTCAAGCTCACCAACACGCCCTACCTGGATAAGATGCTGGCCAACCCTGGGCACCACACCCGCCCGAAGAGACTGAATTACTGCGTCACGATCCTTAGCTCTGATTGTGCTCATACAGTTAGCTGTTCCCTGATCTCTGGATTGATTTCGACAGGCTCCTCACCTTCGGTGACTGGCATGTCAAACAAGTCAAATGCAGCGTCATTGACGTGCTCTAGAGCACCATCAAGCATCAGCCCCATGTCCGCGGCCGCAGCTTCAAGTTCGTCTCGACTCCATTCGCTGCGCGAGACAAGCAAGCGAAGGAATGCAGAGTGCTCGGCGTCGAGGTTCCAAAGACTTGTATCGCCCGAAGACTCCTCCTCCACCGTAGGTTCCTCGGGCTCGACAACTTGCTCATCGACGAACACCTGAGCGAGGAGCTTGGAGACTTGCTCCGTCTCCTTCTGCAGCGCAGCAATTCGATCCTGGTCGAGGACGAAACCACCGCCTGCTGTCGGCGCCGGCGCAGCTACTTGAGGCGACGGTGCCGCAGACGGAGCACTACCAGGCTGGCTGCTTGCTGCGATATGCAAGTCGCTATAGAGCAGCTGGGCATCTAGCTGCAAAGATTTATAGACACGCTCGAGCAGCTTCACCTCCGCCGGACTCACTTCTCCATCGGCTTGAGCTAGGTGCGCCAGAAACGCAACAATTGCTCGTTTCGCCGACGGGTCTAAAGGATCCAGGCGTTTCTTGAGGCTCTGCAGAGTCGGCGGCTGATTCAATTGGAGGCGCAGGTGCGCTTTCAGACGCTTGCGATGGGCGCTGCTCAAGTGACTCCAGGAGTCGACGTGACGCGAGAGCAACATGATCTCTTGAGGCGACGTTTCGCCATCAGCAGCGGCAACAGCACAGGCAAGATCGAGGGTTACCGATGCAGCACCGTACGCAGGAGACGATCGCAGGTCACCATCCTCAGGCTGCGTAGCAAACAGCGCGATCGAGTCCTCTGACTTGGGAATTCGGCTCCCCGCGAGAACGTCGGGTTGCAGGCCTATGTGCAAAGACTCAAGCGCTCTCGCAAACGCCAAGACTTTGTCCCTTGAAAGTGCGCCCGCGCTCTTCAGGCGGCCAGACAACTCGCCAAAACTCATGACGAGCAGTCCATCACCAATTCGCTCTTTTAGCGACTCAAGCTCCGCACGGGTGGTCTCCGGCCACAACGCTATCGGAAGCTGAAGTACGCCCTCCAGCGCATCAGGAGAGTCGGGATTACGCCCCAGGTACCGACTGTAAGAATCCAGTTCCGCAGTGCACTCGTCAGTGATCTTCTGCAGCTTATTTCGAGGGCCACTCACCGCAGTCACGTCGGGAAGATTTTCGGTACCGGGTACTTTCAACGGCTGCAACGAGCCGGATGCCGGCCGGTACTCGACCTTCACTCGCGTCTTGTTCTGAGGCAGAACGATCCCAGCACCATGGGCCTCCTCGTACCTCATCTTGAACAGCTTGGCGAACTCCGCCTGGCAACGAGTAGCCGGCGTGCGTAGACCAATGTTGACGTCAGAGAGTACCCAAGCGAGAGCCCATTCCGCGGGCACCGGCTGCATGTCCATCGCTAGCTGCCCCAGCCCCACCCTGAGCTCCATAGCCATGTCGTAAGACGACCGATCTGCCTCAGGAGGCTCCTCCAGGTATCGCTTCTCTCGGAAGCCTTCCGTCGCAAGGAATTCCAAGAACCTTCGGGCATAGCCTTGGAACGAGTAGTTGTCGTGGTAGATCGCCCGTAGCCGCTCAACTTCAGCAATGATTGCTGGTACTTCTGCTGCCGCTTCCGGATCGCTTTTCGCATCAACGAGCGCGCGCCGCTCCAGTCCATAGAAGAAGATGAAAACGTAGCCAATGTTCGCGTGTGGCGCCTTCCTACCGCTGGACAACCACTGCAGATATGCACGCCTCGCCTCCGGAGAGAGGCTGTCGTATCTCGGCCAGTAATAGGTCAGGCGCTCGGCGATATCGACGATTCGACGGGCTACAGGAAGGCTTGGGTCGATCATCGACGGCTCAGTCTCGCCGTATGACAGGCCGGTGGTTGTTCCCAGGTAGAACATCCCTTCAGCGATCTTTTCGCCCGCAATTTCGATCGCTTCGCCTGCCGGCACCCAATGGGGCTCTATGTCCTCGAACTCTGCTGGCCGATCAGGAATCTGGTACGACGATGGCTTGCTAGACCCAATCGATATCGTAAAGAAGTGCGATAGGTCTTTCTCGGGCGGCGCCGGCGAACTAACCCGTGCGGGGGCAGAAGCAGCTTGAACGACACTAGGAGGCGCCTCAGAAGTAGGTGCTTCGACCTTCTGGGTTTCGTTCTTAGTGCTCTCGGCCACTGCAGCTGATGAAGGCTCGGCTGACTCAGACTCATCAAGCGACAGAGTAAAAAACGCCGACAGGTCGATTTCAGTACGCGGAGCTACTGGCACCTTCTTAGCTGCAGGGGTTGGCTTCGCGACACGAGGGGCTGCTGCTACGGGAGTAGGAGGCTTAGTTGGCTTGGCAGATTTAGAAGGCTTCGCAAGCTTTGCAGGCTTAGTGGACGCGACCTGATCAACCTTGGCTGGAGGGGCGCGATTAGCAAGAGGCTTTGAGTCAGCGACAAGCTTAGCAATCAGCCAAACGATTCCCCCCAACACCAGCGCGATGCCGATGAGAAACCATGCAGTCTTGGGAATCGATGCAACGATCACGACAAAGATGGTGGCTAAAACTAACCCGCCAGATGCGTTCGACTTCATTCCTCTGCGCTTCCTTGCCATGAGCCCAACCCTTCCTAGATTCGATACTGGCAGATCGTTAGTATCAATAATTTAGGCTGAACCGCCAACTATCAGGAGGCGCTCGGCAGCTGTCTCACTCTGTGTCGTTGTGGCGCACAGAGTATCTGTCTCTGCAGCGGGCTAGCTGTTGGCAGGGAAGAAGTTGTTTACGGTGATGTACGGGCCGCTTTATCTGGGCACGTACACCCTCCGAAAATCATCTTCTGCTGTGTAAAGAAGAAGGCCATGCCCACCGAAATGGGCATGGCCTTCTAATTAGCGCTGCGGCGCGCGGCGGCAGTGCTGGCGGACGTGCTCGCATTGGCTTCAGGCGATCCAGGAGTACATCTTCAAACAAGCGCTGAATCACCGGCAGATGATCAACTGCCTGGATCGGCTATCGGCTCTGCGCACAATGATGGCAACATGCCACTAAATAAAGGATTAATGGAATGCGATGTTCGCCGTCGGGCGCAGTCGGATGCCGTACGCATACAAAAAAGGAATGTATGGTTTCGATTCAGGTGGGTGGTGAGGACAAGAGCGCAGAGATCACCAATTGGTCGATCTGGAGCGATAAACACGAAGGTCTGCAACTGAGGTGTTCGTATATAAAAAAGGGCAAGGTCGCACACGCACTTGATGACTGCGTTATCTCGCCCTGCCGTGAGCTGGGCAACATGTTGCTGACCAAGCCCGGTAGCACAATTGTAACGCCCGTCGCCAAGGTGACTATCTACGGCGAACGCTATGCCGTCGTGTTTTATCGAGACTCGAATCAGCCCTACGTCTACAAGATGGACGGTATCGCCTTTACCGCACCGACAGCGATGAAAGACGCGCCGGTCTTTCAATATTTCTCAGCCGTAGCGAATGCCCGACAGGATCGCGCCGAGTCGAAGGATGACCGAGAGATCGCCGCCAATATCGTGCGCCAACTGGAAAAGCTGCCCGCCAGTGCCGACACCGCGTTACAGGCCTATTGCACAGGGCGCATCGGCAAGCTGACGCCGGGCCAGGGGCTGATCTATCCATTCGGGTTGAACGAGAGTCAGCTCGCGGCGGTCGAGCAAGCCTTCCACGCGCAGGTCAGCGTGATCGAGGGCCCACCGGGGACCGGTAAGA
Organism: Pseudomonas sp. BB438; assembly: GCF_057180225.1. NCBI lineage: Bacteria > Pseudomonadati > Pseudomonadota > Gammaproteobacteria > Pseudomonadales > Pseudomonadaceae > Pseudomonas > Pseudomonas sp. BB438. The sequence goes on along the minus strand of NZ_CM170001.1, from coordinate 1,338,611 downwards.
CCCAGACCATCCTCAACATCCTCGCCAATATCCTGCTGAATAGGCAGACGGTGGCGGTGCTATCCAACAACAATGCGGCGGTGGAAAACGTCTACGAAAAGCTGGAAAAATGCGGACTTGGCTACCTGATCGCCAAACTCGGCAACGAGGGCAATCGCAAAGACTTCTTCGCTGACTTGCCACCTTGGCCATCGTGCGAGCCTGAGCCCGCGCCGACGCTGGATGAAATTCAAGCCTTACTGACCCGCTTACGGCAGCACTTGCACGACCACAATCGAGCGGCACAACTGCAAGTCGAGCTCGATGAGCTAACCATCGAGCGACGCTACCTGCAGCAGTGGCAGGCAGATAACGGTATACAGGCTGCCAACTCGCTGGACAAATACGGCTTATCGCCTAGCAAGACCGCGGACCTGATGGCCTACCTGGCTCATCTCGGAGAGCAGCGAATCCGCCTGAAGGATCGCATCGAGCTACTGTTCAACTTCAAGATTTTCCGCACCAAACCATTCGCCCAAGGTAATGCGCGCCTGTCTGTCTTTCATGACCTGCAAATACACTACTACGACAAGGCGTTGCGAGACACGGAAGCGGAGCTACAGGCGTGCCGCGAATCGTTGGAGCGCGGTAACTTCACGGCCTTGCTGGATGAGTTGAAAACGGCATCAATGCGTCATCTCAAGCAGCAATTACAACGCCAGGCGCCACCGTCGGACAGCTTCGATGCCAAGACGTACCGTCAACGGTTCGATGCCTTCGTTCAGCGCTTTCCGATCCTGGGCAGTGGCACGCACTCCATCGTCAATTCGATCGCGCCGGGCGCAATCCTCGACTACGTGATCATCGACGAAGCTTCGCTGCAGGACATCGTGCCGGGGATTCTAGCGATGGGCTGCGCGAGGAATCTAATCGTCGTCGGCGACAACCGTCAGTTGGCGCACATTCCCGTGGCATTGGGCCTGCCGGCGCCCGCCGAAGCCTACGATTGCGAGCGCTACAGCCTGCTCGATTCGTGCATCAACGTGTTCAAGGATGCGCTGCCCAGAACGCTGCTGAAAGAGCATTACCGCTGCCATCCCAGGATCATTCAGTTCTGCAACCAGCAGTTCTATAACAACGCGTTGGTGGCGATGACCGAGGACAAAGGCGAGTCGCCACTGCGCCTGGTGGTGACCGCCAAGGGCAATCACACCCGCAAGAACATCAATCTGCGAGAGCTGGACTCCCTGCTTAAGCTACTCGAGAGCGAGGGGGAGCCGGCAGGGCTGGACGGCGACGGCCGCGGCTTCATTGCACCGTTCCGGGCACAGGCCAACCTCTCCGACAAGCACCTGCCACCGGATTTCGTCAGGGACACCGTGCATAAGTTCCAGGGGCGAGAGTGCGACGAGATCGTTTTCTCCACCGTATTGGACAAGAAACGCTACAACCAAGCGCGTAGACGCCTGGATTTCGTCGATGACCCACGCATGATCAACGTGGCCGTGTCGCGGGCCAAGCACCATTTCACCCTAGTGACGGGCGACGGGGTGTTCACCGGCAACAACGGCCACATCGCGGCCCTGATGCGCTACATCACCTATTACGCGCCGGAGGAGCAGATCGTACGCGCCCCCGTGGTATCGGCATTCGATTTGCTGTACCGGGAGTTTGACCTGTCCCTGGCGCGCCTAGAGGCCCGCCTGCGGCCTGAAGATTCCCGCTACAAGTCCGAGCAGATCGTGGCGCAACTGCTGCGCGATGCACTGTCCGCCCCGGCGTGCCACTCACTGATGTACCACTCGGAGATAAAGCTGGATCAGATCGCATCGCCAAGTAACCAGGATTGGACAGACCGCGAGCGGGCCTTCATGGCACGCGCCCGTTGCGATTTCGTGATCTATTTCAAGGTTGGCAAGACCCCGGTGGGGGTGATTGAGGTCGATGGCGGGTCCCACGACCGTCCCGACCAGGCGGCGCGGGACGCCTTGAAGAACGGCATCCTAGAGAAAAGCGGTATTCCCATTTTGCGCCTGCGCACGGTCGAGAGCCGCATTGAGGAAAGAATTGATGACTTCATCGCCCAGTGGGCCAGCCCAGCGTCCGGCGCGTAAGGCAGGACCGACTAGTCTAGGCCTGGCTGGTGTCGACGCCGAAACCACGGGCCTTGACCAGACGAGCCACCATGCAGCGCCATGACGTCTTGCTGAGCAACCAGCGAAACAGATCGCTGTCACGAAATTGTCCCGGGCAACTCTTCGAACCGGTCGAGTGCTTGGACATGTGAGTAAAGGGGAAGGATCTATTTCTCTACTTTGATCTTCCACTTCTGGCCGATTTCTGCAGGCTCCAACAGGCAGCTCTTGAGCGATAGCCGCCGGTGACTGTGGTTCGTCTAGATAGAACGAACCATGGTCCACCAGCTCCGTGGCAGGCCAAAGAGTAGCGAATCTATCAATTGGAATGGCTGGCATAGAGGGATGGAACTCCCCCTGTAAATCGACGTAAGCGTCAGAGACTCGAATCAGCCTCGTTGCAATGCCGCAAAATATTCGAGACTGACTTCCTCAGCAGTCTCAATGTCGCGGCCGTTCCAGCGCAACTCCACTTCCTCATGCTCTAGGTTGAACAGCATCGCTTGGGTGTAATAGGCGTCCGCTCCCTGTTGCTTGAGACCCGCGCCCTCAGTCGCGAGTGTCGCAATACGCAGCCAATTCGCCTGGTGAGGAGCCGCTTTGGCATATGCAGTGAGTTGGGTAAGCGGAGCTATGACTGGGCTAGCCTCAGGCAGGAGGAACCAGATTTTCGGCACAAGAGCGCGGTGGGCTAGCGCCAACTGGAGAAAATCCAGACTGACAGACATGGCCGGCTTCGATATGCCACCGATCCGAACAAAAATGGCGGCCTGGGTCCCGTCCTCGTTCACCACCAAGAAATTGGGGGCCTGGTACTGACTGCGACCTGTCTGCCGGAGAATTCTGCCGCCCGGAACGCCAAAAAAACTGGCGCCTACACGGGCAATCGCTTCAGTACAACTGCGCTCATGGGCCAGGACAAGCCGTCTAGCACTGTCCCTATTTAGCAACGACGCTGTATCCGGCTGCTCCTGTTGCAGCTCTGCCAAGACACCTTGGAGCTGCTCCAGAGAGCAGGTATTAGCCAACACCGAGGAGAGGAGCTCCTCTGCACGGTCTGAGGAAATCTGGGCGATTTTTCCGAGCACGTCTGCTTGCATGTAGGCGCAATGTACCTGCGTCTCCTCAAGATCAGGCGCCAGACTATCCAAGGCTCGGCCAGCCTTCATCATGCGGGCAAATGTCGCCTCTCTAACCCCTGCCTGCTGAGTATGACGCAGCAGTATCTCCCCCCGGCGCTCCCCGCGAGCCAATGCCGTGGGGAGCTCAGCAGAGGCTGCTCGGTACTGACTGAACCAGGCTTTGTTGATACGTCGCCCCACGACAAGCTCCTGCTCCTAGCTGAAGCCTAATTCTGCCGGAAATTGTTGATGATCCGTCACCTAATTTGACGGCAAGAATCAGGTGCGCTATTTCTAGTCAGAATAGATTACAAGGCGTCATTTTTCTATGAAGAAAAACTGGCGATGCAACAGGACGTTAGGCATGCGGACATTGGATTTTTCTGTAGATGACAAGATGTCATCTACAGAAATACGCGTCAGTTACAACTCTCCGGTGAAAGTCGAGAGCCACTAAAAATGACCGAAATGTGCGGATCAGAGGTATAGCGATGGATTTAGAACAACTGGTTGGCCAAGCCTGGGAAGCCTTACATGGCGATGGGACCCCGCTGGAGGGATGCATGCTGAGTGAGGCTGATGCAGAAGCGGAGGTCCAACGACGCTTCCCCAGGAGATCTTACTGCTTGGTGCGAGACTGGTCGTTGATTGACCTGGAATGCCCACCTGAGGCTCTCGCGGTAATTGAGCGCAGCGGTAGGCGTCCAACCGTAATCCTGGCACACCGCGTCGTTCTCGATAGCGCGCTGCGCTGTCCACCGGGCTCTTGGATCCGCAGTACGTTCGAGGTCTCGAGAGACGATGCCGGCTTTTTCGTAAGTCGGAACACCGTTTATGTGTTGCTGGGCCAGGGAACACGCAGGTCCGCCCCATTGAGTGTTGTACTGTCCATTCACTAGTCGCCAATGTGGTGGCCGGAGGGGAGCATGTCAAAGCCCCTGCAGTTAACGCTTCAGGCGTACATAGGTGATCGCTGGCACGACGCGATGACCATGGATTTTATCCATCCCAAGCAGGGGCGTTTCGGCCCCTGCGCATTTCGTTATACAGATGCCTTCCTGACTGCATTTTATGATGAGCGAGGCTCTCCACTCGCCCCCTCCATCAGCGTGTGCCATCGCTTGGATTGGGATCACCATTACTCGTCTGGCTTCCCGGCCTTTCTCTACGACATTGCTCCCTCAGGAGCGGCGCGGAGATTTTTGGCACGAAGCAATATGGAGCGGAGGCTGGATATTGCGCAGGACTTGCACTGGCTGAAGTTGTGTACGCCGGCACCAATTGGACATCTGCGAGTGAAGGAATCGACGGAGCTCGTGGCAGAAGCTCCAACCGAAACTCTGCAGCGCGAAGAGGTGATTCAGCACAACCTCCGCCTCCTCGAGCCAGGCAGAATGGCTGCCGGTGCCCTTGGTGCAGGTGGTGAAGCTCCCAAGCTGCTGTTGACTGAAACGCGGACGGGAGTGCTTCAGGCCGATGCAGTACTTCCTGATCATTTGGCGAAGAGGCACTGGCTAGTGAAGTTTCCGCGCCGTGCAACCTCGTTGGATCGAGACATTCTGTACAGCGAATACCTCTACTACCTGGCTGTTGGTAAGTTAGGCCTGGAGTCAATTGCGCTGGATGGGCTGTCATTCGAGGAGGATCGTACTCCCAGCCTCTGGATGCCCCGCTTTGATCGATATGTCCTCAAGGAACAGGTGCGACGGGTTCCCGTGGAGTCGATTTATTCCCTATGCGGCAACGTGCAACCAGGCTCCTCCATGTGCCATGAGAACGTAGTCGCCACCCTGGCAGCGCTATGGCGCGACGCAGGACAATCTCACCAGGTTGAGGACCTAGTGTTCGAGTATCTACGCCGGGATTTGCTCAATCGTGTTTTGGGCAACTCTGACAATCACGGACGAAACATCGCAGTTCTGCGCGAAGGTCAGCTGAGGCTAGCTCCGATCTACGATCTCGCGCCGATGGTACTCGACCCTGAGGGCATTACCCGCTCGACCAAATGGACAGCAGAGCGCTCTGAGCGGCAGGTGTGGTGGGCTGCATGTCAGGCGTTGGCGGAGTTTGCTGAACCTAGCGCCATGTTTGATCGGCTGCGCGACACAGCGCAGACGTTCCGTGCACTGCCCGACCTGCTCAGTGATTTGCCCACAGCAGTCAGGAACGCCGCTGTCATCCCCCTCAATAATCTGGATGTGCGCCTGCGTGAGTGGGGCCTTCGTTGAAGTGATGCGCCGGGACAGCATCAGGAGAAGGACATGTCGAAAGCCGTGACGACCCAAGACACCTTTTGCAGTGCTTGCCTCCAAGAGCTTCCACTTGCAAATAGTCGCCCCCAGTGCGGCGAGTTGACTGCGAACTGGGGACAAGGAGCAAGACACGCCGGTGAGAATTACCGGCTCAGTCTCTGTGAAGCTTGCTTCTTTTATGCCCTTTCGAGCCTTCGTACGGCTCATCGCACAGTGAGACTTTTCGATGATGCGCCCTTGCCTGATGAAGAGCGCTTCGGTCGAGTGGATCACGCGCCCCCCACGACTATGGAGGTTCTGCCGAAGCCCACCTTGTTGGAGCACGCCTGCGCGCATTGGTCCTTTGTAGAACCACTACTGAGAAAGCCCGCGAATGAGCGGGACTACCTAGCCTTGGTGGAGATGCTAGGTCAGCTATTGGCCATAATCGGAGATGACGAAATGCACCCGCTTGCAGGGCTTTCCGCCCGAATTGGTGACAACCTGGAAGCGTACGACACGACTCACTATCCGGTGTCCCAGGTAAGCGCAGCTGCAGTGTTGCACTACCTGATGACCGAGCCTGATCTAACTCCTGCAGACCTGCCAGAGGTGGCCGATGCGAAAGTCGTGGGCGACCTTCTCAACGGAAAACGCAAACCCACTCGGCGACAAATCGTGGCGTTGTCGAAATGCTTTGGGGTATCCCCTGATGTGTTTCTCTGACCAGAAAGACCGGGATGCAGACACAATGGATGACCCGGCACTCTGCCGGTTTCTGGTGTTGTTGGCTAAAGACATTTCAGCTCATCCAGAGCGCCTGTTGCCTGTCGACGCGAACCTCAGACAGCGTGCTCAGAGCCTTGTAGAGGGTATTGCCGTAAATCTTGATGCTCCCCTGTGACCCTCGGAACACTCCAACGGGCTTGAGTTCATCCACTCCCCCGCGGTCCAGGAGGTATGGATATGGCGCCTTTCCTCATCTGGACGGATCAACAGCCTAACCCCGCCCTCTCAGCACAAAAAATTCTCCGCATTGATGCTGGAAATTATCTGAAATCCGGATATCATAGCGACGTGCTGACCTGATCAGTTCCTGATATCGACTGCATCCATATCCATCAGGAGAAGCAGTCGATATGCGGCCTAAGGGGAATGGTTGCATTTCCCTTCGCCCGCTCCAGATCCCCAAGCAAAAGCCTTCGGCAGCGCCAGTTGCCGGGGGCTTTTGTGTTTTGGCGTCGCCAAACCCGCTCTTGTAGAATCGCCAGCATTCCTACATCCCCGGACCCGCCGCATGCCCGCTCCCGCCCCGCACCGGCAATCGCTGTCCTGGCTCCTGCTCACCTTCCTTCTCCTATTGATCCGTCCTGTCTGGGCCGATCCGGTGGTCGACGCTGCCGGCGTCACCACCCACCCACTGACGCTGACCACCTATGTCTCCGTCCTCGAAGACCCGACGCGCAGCCTGACACTGGCGGACGTGCAATCCCCCGCGCAGCAGGCACGTTTCAAGGGCGATCAGCCGCCGGGCAGTTCGCTGGCAATGGGATTCACTCGCTCGGCGTTCTGGCTGAAGGTGACGCTGGGCAATCCAGGCGATACGCCATTGCAACGCTTGCTGGTGGTGGAGAATCCGCGGGTATCGCATGTGCAGGCGAACATCCCGCAGGCAGATGGTTCGTATAAAACCCTCAACACCGGCAGCGATGTACCGCAGTCGAGCAAGGTCTACCCGAACCGTAATTTCGTTTTTCCGTTGAACCTGCCGGCGCGGTCGGAGCAGGTGGTGTACCTGCGGGTAGAGTCGAGCATCGGCTTGCTGGTGCCGCTGCAGCTATGGCCGGTGAAGGCGTTCCACGCCTACGAGCGCGATGACTACACGGGCAAGGCCTGGTACTTCGGCATCGCCATGGCGATGATCCTGTTCAACCTGATGCTGCTGTTTGCCCTGCGTGATCCGATCTACCTGCTCTACGTGGTCTTCGTCAGTTGCACGGCCTCGGCGCTGGCGATCAAGAACGGTCTGGCACCGGACTGGTCGGTGTTCGGCGTGCCGCTCAATTCCAACATCGTGTATTACTCCGGCGTGTCGCTGGCCCTCGCCGCGCTTCTGGTGTTCGCGCGGCGGATGATGCAGTTCGACCGCATTCTGCCGCGCCTGGACCGGGTGCTGCGCGGGATGATCGTCCTGTACCTGCTCAGCCTGGTCGCCTATGCAATCGCGCTGCCCCATGTGTCCCGCGCCGGCATCCTGCTGAACTTCGCCACGGCGGTGATCCTGCTGGCAGGCGCCATCGTCAGCGCGTTCAAGCGCCAGCGCAGCGCGTTTTTCTTCCTCGCGGCCTTCGCACTGCTGATGCTCGGTGGCGCGATGACCTCATTGCGCGCCATGGGCATCGTGCCGACCAACCTGTTCACCGTGGACGGCCTGCAACTGGGCTCGGCAATGGAGATGATCGTGCTGGCCTTCGCCCTCGCCGACCGCTTCAACGTGATGCGCCGGGAGAAGGTGCGGGTCCAGGAGGAACTGATCCGTACCCAGCAAAAGCTTGTGGATAATCTGCGCAGCTCCGAGCACGAGCTGGAGCTGCGCGTCGCCGAGCGCACCGATGAGCTGCGCGAGCTGAACACCCAGCTCCAGGCCATCAGCCTCACCGACGCACTCACCGGCATCGCCAACCGCCGTCGCTTCGACCAGGTGCTGGAGCAGGAGTGGAGCCACGCGCGCCGCTCCGGCGAACTGCTGGCCATGGCGTTGATCGATGTGGACTGGTTCAAGCGCTACAACGACCACTACGGCCACCCCGCAGGCGACGCCTGCCTGCGCGAGATTGCCCAGGCGCTGGCGGCGACGGTCAACCGCTCGACGGACCTGGTGGCGCGCTACGGCGGCGAGGAGTTCGTCTTCCTCGCGCCGATGACCGACCTCGCCGGCGTGCGCGGCATGGCGAACAAGCTGCTGCAGGCGGTGGAAGCCCTCGCCCTGCCCCATGAGCTTTCACCACTGGGGCGGGTGAGCGTCAGTATCGGTATCGCCGCGGCGACGCCGGGGCAGGAAGCCGCTGCCGAAACGCTGGTGGCCAGGGCGGATGCGGCGTTGTATGAGGCGAAGAAGCAGGGACGAAATCAGGTGGCTGAAGACAGCAGAACGTAAGAGAACGGGGTGGATATCCCATCCACCCGGTCACTCGCTCGCTCACGCACCGGCCTTTGCCAAATCCCTTTCCTTCAGCAATGCCTGAATCACCTGCTCCTGTTCCTCATACCCGCCCTCGCCGATCGACAGGTGGCGAATCCGCCCCTGGGCATCGATGAAGTAGTGCGCTGGCCAATACTGGTTCGCGAAGGCATTCCAGATGCGGTACTGGTTATCCAGCGCCACCGGATAGTGGATGTCGTGTTGTTTCACCGCCTCGCGGACGTTGGCTGGCACGCGCTCGAACGGGTACTCCGGGGTGTGCACGCCGATCACCACCAGGCCCTGGTCGGCATATTTCTTCGCCCAGGCATTCACGTACGGCAGGCTGTGCTGGCAGTTGATGCAGTCGTAGGTCCAGAAATCGACCAGCACCACCTTGCCGCGCAGGTCACTCAGGTTCAGCTCGGGGCTGTTGATCCACTCCACGGCGCCCTGCAGTTCGGGCGCAGGGCCGAGGTCGGGCAGGCGCTCGGCGCCATGGGCCATGTCGCCGGGCATCAGTTGACTGATGAGCGCGGGTACGCCGTCGATGACCTTGCGTTCCAGGCTGTTGACCAACGTGGACGAGCCGCCGGAAGCCAGTTGCGCGCTGGTGCCGCTGGCAATGCCGACCACGGCCAGCAGGGCGAGCACACCGGTGGCGCGGCGCAGCCTTTCGATGACGGCCATGCGCGGCCGCAGGTGCTGCATCAGCCGGCGACCGGCGAACAGTACGGCGCCCAGCACCGTGGCGCTGCCCAGACCATAGGCGAACAGCAGCAGACTGGTCTGCGCACTGGCGCCCTGCAGCATGGCGCCGGAGAGAATCAATCCCAGCACCGGCCCGGCGCAGGGTGCCCACAGCAGCCCGGCGGCGAAGCCCAGCACCCACGCGGAAAGCACCGGCGGCATGCGTCGGGCCTTGCCGTGCAGGCGATCACCGATCCACGCCCAGGGCTTGGCCAGCCAGTCACTGAAGCGCGGCCAGAGCAGGGCAAGCGCGGAAACCGACAGCAGCACGAGGGCGACGTAGCGGCCCCACTCGCTGGCGGCGATCACCCAGTTGCTGGAGACAGTCGCCAGGCTCGCCAGCACGGCGAAGCCGCTGGCCAGGCCGAGCAGAGTGACCCACGGCGACCATGCCGGGCCGCCGGCGCGCTGCAGCAACAGGGGCAGAACGGGAAGGATGCAGGGGCTGAGCAGCGTCAGCGCCCCGCCGAGAAAGGCGATGAGCAACATGGGCACCTCGGTGGGCCGTTGGCCCGTGGGGTTCACGCTTGGGATAAACGCCAGGGGAATAAACGCCGCGGCCATCCATGGCCGCGGCTCAGGGGAATCAGCCGCCTTCGTTGCAGTCGGTGGCGAACTTGCGATAGGCCAGGATGTGCAGCTGGCCGCTGGAATCCAGGTAGTCCATGCGGGCGTTGACGATGCCGCAGTCGAACGGCGAGGCGGCCTCTTCGTGGATGGCCAGGACACGCTTCACGTCCAGTTTCTGGCCGTAGTGGTAAGTCTCGGCGGGCTGGGAATCGGCCGCCTGGGCACCGAAGCTGGCGAAGGCGGCAAGGGCTGCGAAGAAACAAGCGTTGGCGAGCTGGATGGCTTTCATGGAGGTTCTCCTGTCCGGTGTCGGGTTTAGCCGGCGGGGGCTGTGTGCCTCGCCGTTGGTGCCCATTTCACGTTCAGGAGGTATCAGGCTTGTGTCGCGCAAGGCCCGGGTTTGCCGCCCCGGGTATCGGCGGCGGCTATAGATACAGTGGAATACAAAGCACGGAAGGCAAGCGCGGCGCGGCGCTATACACTCGCCTCAACCCACTACGAGCGAGGCAACGGCATGGACCATGTCGATCACGTACTGATCGTCGACGACGACCGCGAGATCCGCGAGTTGGTCGGCAACTACCTGAAGAAGAACGGCCTGCGCGTGAGCCTGGCGGGAGATGGCCGGCAGATGCGCGCCTTCCTCGACGCCAACAGCGTCGACCTGATCGTCCTCGACATCATGATGCCCGGCGACGACGGCCTGAAGCTGTGCCGCGAGCTGCGCGTGGGCAAGCACAAGTCGACCCCGGTGCTGATGCTCACCGCGCGCAACGACGAGACCGACCGCATCATCGGCCTGGAGATGGGCGCCGACGACTACCTCACCAAACCCTTCTCCGCCCGCGAACTGCTGGCACGCATCAACGCCGTGCTGCGCCGCACCCGCATGCTGCCGCCGAACCTGCAGGTCAGCGAGGCCAGCCGGCTGATCGGCTTCGGTCGCTGGAAGCTGGACACCACCGCGCGCCACCTGCTCGATGAAGACGGTACCCTGGTCGCCCTGAGCGGCGCCGAGTATCGCCTGCTGCGCGTGTTCGTCGATCACCCGCAGCGCGTGCTCAGCCGCGAACAACTGCTCAACCTCACCCAGGGCCGCGAGGCGGACATCTTCGACCGCTCCATCGACCTGCTGGTCAGCCGCCTGCGCCAGCGCCTGCTCGATGACGCCCGCGAGCCGGCCTACATCAAGACGGTGCGCAGCGAGGGCTACGTCTTCGCCCTCGCCGTCGAGCTGCTCGAGCCCCACGCATGAAATCCGTCCTGCACTGGCCACGCACGCTGGCCGCGCGCCTGGCGCTGATCTTCTTCGCCGGGCTGGTATTCGCCTACAGCCTGTCGTTCTGCTCGCAGTTCTATGAGCGCTACCAGAGCGCGCGGAGCATGATGCTGGGCAACCTCGAGACCGACGTCAGCACCGCCGTCGCCCTGCTCGACCGACTGCCCAGGGACGAACGCGAAAGCTGGCTGCCCATGGTGCAGCGCCCCAACTACCGCTACCGGCTGGATGGCGGCGAGCCCGGCGAACCGATGAACATGGCCCAGGCGCCGATGGCCGCGACCTCCATTGCCGACTCCATCGGCCCGCGCTACGCGCTGCGCTTCGAAGACATTCCCGGCTCCATCCCGCACTTCCAGGCGCACTTGAAGCTAGCCGACGGCAGCCCGCTGACCATCGACGTGACGCCCAAGGGCATCCCCGTCGCGCAATGGTTGCCCTGGGTACTGATCGTGCAACTGGCGCTGCTGCTGTTCTGCACCTGGGTTGCCGTGCGCCTGGTGATCCGCCCGCTCACCCGACTGGCCCAGGCCGTGGATCACCTCGATCCGGACACCCCGGCGCCGGACCTGGACGAACGCGGTCCCAGCGAGGTCGCCTACGCCGCCCGCGCCTTCAATGCTTTGCAGGGCCGCATCGGTTCCTACCTCAAGGAGCGCATGCAGTTGCTCGCCGCCATCTCCCATGACCTGCAGACGCCCATCACGCGGATGAAGCTGCGTGTCGAGCAGATGGACGACTCGCCCGAGCGCGAGCGCCTGTGGAACGATCTGGAAGAGATGCAGCACCTGGTCCGCGAAGGCGTGGCCTACGCGCGCAGCATGGACGGTGCCAGCGAGCCGGCGGTGAAGGTCAACCTCGACGCCTTCCTCGACAGCCTCGTCCTCGACTATCAGGACAGCGGCCAGGCCGTGGCGCTGCAGGGCACCAGCAACGCCGTGTTGGAAACCCGTCCCCACGCGCTGCGCCGGGTGCTCACCAACCTGGTGGACAACGCCCTGAAGTTCGGCGGCGCAGCCCAGGTGGAAGTCGAGCGCGATTCCCAGGGCGTCGTGTGTGTTCGTGTACTGGACGACGGCCCGGGCATTCCCGAGGAAGAACTGGCCGAGGTGATGAAGCCGTTCTACCGGGTGGAAAGCTCGCGCAACCGCAGCACCGGCGGCACTGGCCTGGGGCTGGCGATCGCCCAGCAGCTGAGCCAGGCGCTGGGCGGCACGCTGACCCTGTCCAACCGCGCCAGCGGCGGGCTGTGCGTGCAGCTGGAACTGCGTCCCGCCAATTAGCGCTCTGTACACAGGGATACAAGACGGCCTTCCCCGGACACATCCGGGATAAGGCCCGTCGTCAGGATGGCTCCACGAACAGCGGCGGCACCCCGCCCGCCGCGTTCCCCCAAAGGAGCCCGCCATGAACCGACCCGCCGAACCTGCCCGCCTGCATGGCTGGCGCCTGTTTTCCCTGCTGTCGCTGCTGGTGCTGACCGTCACCGCGCTGGCCCTGTGGTCCCAGCCGCAATGGGTGGAAGCGCTGCGCAGCTCGATTCGCGTTACCGCCCGCACGTCCTTCGCGCTGTTCCTCGCCACCTTCCTCGCCTCGTCCCTGGCGGCGCTGGTGCCGAGCGACTTCACCCGTGGCCTGCTGCGCGAGCGACGCTTCCTGGGCCTGGCCTTCGCCTTTTCCCATGCCGTGCACGCGGTGCTGATCATGCTCTACGTGACGTTCTTCCCCGAGACCTTCTGGAACGGCCGCAGCGTCGCCGCGAACATTCCCGGCTCGATCGGCTACCTGTTCATCACCCTGCTGGCCATCACCTCCTTCCCCTACGCGGTGAAGCTGCTCGGCGCCCGCGTCTGGAAGGGCCTGCACAGCACCGGCACCTGGGTGATCGCCGGGGTGTTCCTCCTGTCGTTCTACAAGCGCCTGCCGATGGGCTCCTGGTACCCGCTGGGGTTCGGCCTGATCTTCAGCGCCATCGCCTTCAAGCTGACCGCCAAACTGGCCGCGCGCCTTCGCCGTAGTGCGCGCCCCGTCCTGCCCAACGCCTGATCCCGACGTCTTCCGCCGGGCGCCCCCTCGCCCGGCCGCCCACGACCGACTGCCCACACCATTGCCTACGAGGTGCACCATGACCCTGCTGACCCTGAATCCGCTCAAGACCGCGTTCGACCAACTCGACCGCCTCGCCGCCTGGGGCTGGGATATCCCACTGCGACTGTTCCTGGCCTGGGAATTCTTCGAGTCGGGCCTGGAGAAATGGCACGGCGACAACTGGTTCGAACAGATCCACGCCAGCTTCCCCTTCCCCTTCAACCATTTCTCCGCCGGCTTCGACTGGCAGGTGTCGATGTGGGCCGAACTGATCGCGCCGGTGTTGCTGTTCCTGGGGCTGGCGACCCGATTCGCCTCGGCCTCGCTGATCGTCGTGACCGTCGTCGCCATCGCTGCGGTGCACTGGCCGGCGCAGTGGTCGAGCCTCACGGAACTGGCCCAGGGCTACTCGATCACTGACCACGGCTTCGGCAACTACAAGCTGCCGCTGATTTACCTGGTGGCGTTGGTGCCGCTGGTACTCAAGGGCTCGGGCGCGCTGAGTATCGATGGCGCGGTGCGGCGGGTCCTGGGGGCTTCCCGGACGGTCTGAACGGCTGCTGATTCTTCGGTTCTTCGTGAAACGCCCTCTCCTCTGGAGAGGGCGTTTTCTTTTGCCTGCGGGAAAGTCGTGCGCGCCTGCGCCATGCGAACTGCCACGGAGCGCGCCTGATACAACGTAGCCCGTCGTGCAGGTTTCGCGGACAAGGTCCGCTCCTACGAAAAGCCGAGCTACGCTGCTCGGGCGCTGGACTGTAGGACGCATAACGCGTCAGCGTTATCCGCCATCGTGGTATCGGCGGATAACCCATCCCGGGTTATTCGCCCTACGCAAATCGATGGGTATCGCTGCGCTCCACAGCATCCTACGCACGCGTTTTCCGGGGAAAACGGCAGGGCTCGGTTCGCGAGCAAGCTCGCTCCTACGAAAAGCCAATTCCCCACCCCGCCCAAGCTCTGGCTCTAGCTCTGGCTCTGAAGACTTCCAGAGAAATATCCGCGCACTCCGAATGCCCCGTTCAGGAGGCCGCGTTGAAGCAGAGTTTCAGGGGTTGAGCGACATGGACGTCGCGAGAGCTGCGATGGGCCAGGGACGGCCCTTCGCAGCGTGCCCCTGAAACTTCGCTTCAACGAGGGAATTTTTCGCCTAGGCGAAAAACCGGATGTCCGGGGCGAGACCTTTGCCCACTTTGGGTGGGGCGGCCATCCGTCGTTTGCCAAAGTGGGTCGCCCGAGGGGGCGAAACAGGAAGCCCGCGCGCGCCGATGCGACGCAGTAACTCCTGCCCAGAAGCAGGAGCATCGCGAACAAAGTCCGCTCCTGCGTAGCCGGGAATACGGGAGTCAGCCTGCAGGAGCGCCCCATGGGCGCGATCGCGGGCATGGCCCGCTCCTATAGGAAAGCACCTCGCACGCCGATGAGACACAAAAAAGCCCGCGCACCGATGACGGTTCGCGGGCTGCGCTGTGGACAAGGGATCGATCAGGGAATGACGAACCCCACCTCGATGTTGCCGCGCGACGCCTTGGAGTACGGGCAGATCTGATGCGCCTCGTCGACCAGCTTCGCCTTGTCCTCGGCCTCCAGCCCCGGCAGGTGCACGGTAAGTTGGGCCGCCAGGGCGAAACCACCGTCGGCGGTGTTGCCCAGGGAGACTTCGGCGTCCACCGCCACGTCGGCCGGCAGCCGCACGTTCAGTTTCTGCCCGGCACGGCGCAAGGCGCCGATGAAGCAGGCGGACCAGCCGATGGCGAACAATTGTTCGGGGTTGGTGCCGGGGCGGCCGGAGCCCGGCGGGCTCAGGGGCAGGTCCAGCTCACCGTCGGCGGTCCGGCCGCGGCCGTCGCGGCCTCCGGTGGTGTGGGTG
This sequence comes from Pseudomonas sp. BB438, assembly GCF_057180225.1. Lineage (NCBI taxonomy): Bacteria > Pseudomonadati > Pseudomonadota > Gammaproteobacteria > Pseudomonadales > Pseudomonadaceae > Pseudomonas > Pseudomonas sp. BB438. The sequence goes on along the minus strand of NZ_CM170001.1, from coordinate 1,323,410 downwards.
TGGGCGGTGTAGATCACGGTTGCCAGGGTGTCGGTCATGACGCTTCTCCTTTCAGGGGCGATTCAGAGGGGGACGACGTGGAGTGGTGCAGTTGAGGCGAGTGCCGAGCACCACGCCCTGTTCCTTCAGGCTGCGCAGCAGGGCAATGCCCTGCCCTTCGATGGCAGCCAGTTCGACGCCGGCGATCTCCGCCAGCGCCTTGAGGTGTTGGCGACCGGTGAGCTGCCACTGTTGCAGCGACACCAGCAGAGCATGGGCCAGCGGTGCCAGGCGCGAGAAGTGCACCTTCAGGTCACTGCCCCGACGGGCCAGCAGCAGGGTCGGCTCGGCCGGCGTTTCCAGCGGAATGTGCTCCGGACCGATGTGGCTGACCGGCCAGGCATAGGCCAGCGGCGCGGCGAGAACGGACAGCAGCGGTACTCCTTCGAGCAGATCACCCTGCGGATCATGGGCCGGCTCGGCGCTGTCGCTGAGCAGCAGTGCGGTCTCGATGAACTCGTAGTGCGCCAGTTCGGCCACCCAGCCGGGCTGCTCGGTGCGCCCCTCCAGGTACTCGACGAACTCGCCGGCGACCTCGGTGAACAACGGCGTCTGGCAGCGAAAGCCGGCATAGAAGCCCTCGGTCAGTCCCTGCCACTGTTCGCCCGGCAGGCTGGCGTGGAGCACCGGGAAATTGCCGGCCAGCAGCGATTGCAGGTTGCCGAAGAACAGTTGCCGGTACACCGCCAGGCGTCGCGTCTCGATGCCGGGCGGTGGCTCGTTGGCCTGCGGGTCGCGGATGTAACGGGTCATGCGCAGCTGCTGTTCGCGCAGGGACTCAGCCATGACGCACCTCCGGCTGACGCGCCGCCGTTTGCAGCCCGCGGATGAAATCCACCTCGCCAAGCAGCTCGGCCAGCGGCGGCAGGTTGAAGTCGCGCTCCAGCAGGGTCGGAACCGTGCCCAGGTGCTGGTAGGCGCTGGCCAGCAGGCTCCAGACATCGTCCTTCACGGCGGCGCCGTGGGTGTCGATCTTCAGGTCCGGCGCCTCGTCGTAATGGCCGGCGACGTGCAGGCAGACGACGCGCTCGGCCGGCACGCGGGCCAGGAAGCCGGCGGCATCGTAGCCGTGGTTGTGCGCGTTGACGTAGAGGTTGTTGACGTCCAGCAGCAGGTCGCAGTCGGCCTCGCCGAGCACGGCGCGCAGGAAGTCGATCTCGCTCAGCGCCTGGTAGGGCGCGGCGTAGTAGGAAATGTTTTCCACGGCGATGCGGCGGCCTAGGACGTCCTGCACTTCACGGATGCGGCTGGCGATGTGGCGCACGGCCTCGTCGGTGAAGGGCATGGGAATCAGGTCGTAGAGGTGGCCCTCGTCGGAGCAGTAGCTCAGGTGCTCGCTGAACAGCGGGACCCTGTGCTGGTCGAGGAACGCGCGGACGCGACCGAGGAACACGTGGTCCAGCGGCTCCGGGCCGCCCAGCGACAGCGACAGGCCGTGGCAGGACAGCGGGAAGCGCTCGGCCAGACGGGCCAACCCTTCGCCGTAGGTGCCGCCAACGCCGATCCAGTTGTCCGGCGCGACTTCGAGGAAGTCCACGGCGCGGTCATCCATGGTCAGCAGTTCAGGCAACATCGCGCGGCGCAAGCCGAGGCCGGCTCCTTGCAGGGATAGGGAAGAGGTCATGGCGGTCTCCTTGGACGAGTTGCCCTCCCCGGCCCATGGCACGGGGAGGGATCGGCGCGGCTCAGTTCCTGGCCTGGCTCAGCTTGCTGTACAGGTCGGACGGGAACGGCTTGCCGTTGGCGTCGAACTGGTTCTTGCGGAACTGGTAGACCTCGGCCTCGGAGAGGTAGCCGTCGTGGTTGGCGTCGATGGCGTCGAACTCGGCGCCCGCCTTGGGTGCCACGGCCAGCAGTTCGGCGCGGGAAACGCGGCCGTCGTGGTCGGTATCGGTACGGGCGAAGGAGGCATCGCCGCACTTGCCCTCACCGCACTTGCCCTCGGCGCCGGTCGCCTTGGCCTGGGCGCCATCGGCACCGCATTTGCCTTCACCGCACTTGCCTTCGCCCTGCGTCGCCTTGGCCCTGGCTTCTTTGGCGGCGCCGCACTTGCCCTCGCCACACTTGCCCTCGCCGGCCTTGGCGGCGGACGCCAACTGGTAGCCCTGCGGCAGGGCTTCGACGGCAAAGGCGGAAGAGGCCATGTTCAGGCCGCCCACCAGGGCAACGGCGAGCAGACCGAGTTGGGATTTCGAGCGCAGGTCTTTTTTCAAGAGGCGGGTCATGTTATTTCTCCAGATACTGTGGCGCGGGGTGCGCCGGGTCATGCCGCAATGGCGAATCCCTGGAACGCAGCGCTGGAGGTTTCCCTGCCGAAGCGCTGTGTCGTTCGGGTAGGGCTATTTCGCCGCAGCGATGTATCGCGGGCGTATCGGCGGCGGGAGGCTTTTGTATGCGTGTGTCCGCTCAGGGAGCGGCAGATACAAAGGAATACAGTCGGGAGCAGGCCTGCATCAGACCTGTAGGAGCGGGCCACGCCCGCGAAGCGGTATCAAGCGATGCAATAAAGCAGGACGAGGAAAAGGAAAGGGCCGCAAAGCGGCCCCATCGCGGGCATGGCCCGCTCCTGCAAGGATTTAGCTCGCGCGCTTGGCGGCGATGGCCGTGACTTCGACCTTCATGCCGTCAACGGCCAGCTCGGAGATACCGACGGCAGCGCGCACCGGGTAAGGCTTGGCGAAGAAGCGGCAGTACACCTCGTTGAACGCGGCGCGGTCGGCCATGCTGGTGAGGTAGATGGTCAGGTGCAGTACGTGGTCCAGACCGCTGCCGGCCTTTTCCAGGGCCAGTTGCAGGCTGCGCAGGGTGGCTTCGCTCTGGGCCTTGATGTCGCCCAGTTCCAGGCTGCCATCCTCGCGGGTGGGGATCTGCGTGGAAACCAGCAGGCCGCCGAAACCGGCGACGTCGGAGGAGATGGATTCGGGGTCCGCGTCGGGGATGAAGGTAGGCGTCATGGGACAAATCTCTGCTGTCGGTGAATGGGGCACGTCGCCGCACAGGGTGCAGCGGCCGGGTCGCGCAGCTTAGCCGTATCGCCCCGGCGAACGCCATGTCACCGTGCCCGCAGCCCCCGGAAACACTGACATTATTTCTATCCGGGAAACTTACCGAGCACTCATGTCAACTGGACAAAAGTCCTGATTATTACAGTTTGGGATATAGACCTTTTCATAATCCGATATTTAATCAGCGAACTCTTTCGGCATTATGACGTCGGCTTTCCGCGTCTGGAGCAATTCGCGGAGAGTGCTATACCAAGATCATCGCAACAATGCCAACGCAACTTCCTGCGATTTTCCGCCGTGGTTAATCCATGTTCGGATTCATTGTGCCTGCCTATAAAAACGTCCGGTTCTCACGCTATTGATCGAGCCGGTCCTCCAAGACTCTAGGGGCAATATCCATGAAGCACCTCAAACGCAGCGCCATCGTGCTCGCTGTTTCCGCCGCCGCCAGCCAGTTCGCCAGCGCCGAACCCTTCGTCACCGCCCAGGCCGATGCCAAGGGCTTTGTCGAAGACGCCAAGCTCGACGTCCTGCTGCGCAACCAGTACTACGATCACGACGGCAAGAACGGCGGAGCCGACAACCGCGACTGGACCCAGGGCTTCCTGGCGAACTTCTCCTCCGGCTACACCCAGGGCACCGTCGGCTTCGGCGTGGACGCCTTCGGCTACCTGGGCATCAAGCTCGACGCCGGCCGCGGCCGCGCGGGCACCGGCAACCTGCCGGTAGGCAACGACGGCAAGCCGGATGACGACTACGGCAAGGCCGGTGGCGCGCTGAAGGTGCGTATCTCCAAGACCGAGCTGAAATTCGGTGACATGCAGCCGACCGCCCCGGTATTCGCCGCCGGCGGCACCCGCCTGATCCCGCAGACCGCCTCGGGCTTCAACCTGCTGAGCAGCGAGATCGAGGGCCTGGACCTGGAAGCCGGCCACTTCACCTCCGGCACCAGCCCGATCACCACCGCTCGCGATGGCGGCATCTATGCCACTTACGCGAATGTCGAGGCCAACAGCGCTGACTTCGTCGGCGGCAAGTACGCGATCAACGACAACCTGAGCGTGTCTCTGTACGGCTCGGAACTCGAAGACATCTGGCGCCAGTACTACGGCAACGTGAACTGGCTGCTGCCGGTGGCCGATGACCAGTCGCTGGGCTTCGACTTCAACATCTACCGCACCAACGACTATGGCCAGGCCAAGGCCGGCCAGATCAGCAACACCACCTGGTCGCTGGCTGCCGCCTACTCCTTCCTGCAGGCGCACACCGTCACCCTGGCCTACCAGAAGGTGCACGGCGATACCCCGTTCGACTACGTCGGCTTCGGCGACAACGGCGCTGGCGCTGGCGGCGACTCGATCTTCCTCGCCAACTCCGTGCAGTACTCCGACTTCAACGGCCCGGGCGAGCGTTCCTGGCAGGTCCGCTACGACCTGGCGATGGACACCTACGGCGTACCGGGCCTGAGCTTCATGGCCCGCTACATCAACGGTACAGGCATCGACGGCGGCCACATGGAAGCCGGCAGCCACTACCTGGACTACGGCTACGGCGACGATGGCAGCCACCACGAGACCGACCTGGAAGCCAAGTATGTCATCCAGGAAGGCCCTGCCAAGGACCTGTCCTTCCGCCTTCGCCAGGCGTTCCACCGCTCCAACGGTGACCAGGCTGAAGACGACAACAACGAGATGCGCCTGATCGTCGAATACCCGCTGTCGATCCTGTAATTCAGCGCTGCTATCCACCTGGATAGTTCCGCCTGAATGATCACGCGGGGCAACTTTCGGATTCGTCTGAATGTTTGCCCCGCGCTCGAGCGAGATTATTACGCTCGTGCAGAAAGTCTCTTCCCGGAATAGCCGTTTATCCCTTCAGAGCAACTTTCTAGAATTACCCCCATCTTCCCGCTTCCGCACTTTCCCTGCGGAAGACAACTCCTGACGTTGATATGTGATTGCTCCTTCGACGTCCTTTCGAGCCGCTCCATTGGAGCGGCTTTTTTTATGCCCTGAATTCGCCACTGAACAAAAAATGAGCGAATGGTTTGACCGAGCGGTCCAACCCTCCAACAACGCGGTAATTCCCACGCGAACCCAGGAGGCACGTCACCATGAGCGCAATGACCCTCGAAGGCTGGTGCAAGACCACTGCCGAACAGAAGCCCACACCACTGGAAGACATCCGCTTCAACATCACCGACGACGATCGCCTGCACCTGGAACAGGCCGAGGTCTACCTGCAGGAAAACGACCAGAAGGAAATGATGGTCGACGCTGACCTCAATACCCTCGACGTACGCATGCCCGACGGCGTCGGGCCACTGGCCGACTGCATGTTCCGCGTGTACCTGGGCGGGCCCGAGCACCGTGGGCAGTTCCACCTGGTCGGTCATTCCGCCCGCGACGGCAGCCTCATCTACACCAACGCCGTGCTGATCGACCAGCTGATCAGTTGAAGCACGTTATGCCTGCCCGCCAGAAACGGCGGGCAGCCGTGCGTTCGTCGCTCTTGTCGCAGGCGGAGATTGTGGCCGCTCACCTGCCCGTGATTTCATAAAGCCACCCGTGGCCGCCTGCCGCATGTCCGGCGCGGTGCACATTGCAGAATCACGCCCATCCTCCGTTGAAGAAGCTGCTATCGGATGCGAACTTCCAGTAATCCTGGGGTAAAGGAGTGCGGGCAATACGACGGCCTGCTGCGTCTCGCCCGCCACGCGGGTGGCGATTGCGCCGTGCTGCTCATCGACCTGCGCGGCCAGGTGCTCGGCCAACTGGGCATCGATGGTCCGGCCGCTTTTTCCCTTGCCACCCTGCTTTCCCTCGATGCCGCCAGCAGCCCGATCAGTCATCAGGGACAACGCCTGAACCTGCTGGCCAGCAGGACGCTGCGCGATCAGGAAGGGTTTCCCCAGGCGCACCTGCTGCTGCTCGGCGGCGACGCCGGCATGCTCAGCCAGGAACAGCAAATCCTGCTGGCGGATGTGCTGGAACTCGGCGAAGCCCTGCTGGACCGCGCCCGGGCGCCGCAGAAGGAAAGCGAGCGACGCATGGCCCTGGCGGTGGACGGCAGCGGCACCGGCATCTGGGATCGCCATGTGCCCAGTGGGGAGATTCACTACTCCAGCGCCTGGAAATCCCTGCTGGGCTACACCGAGGACGAGATCGGCAGCCGCATCGAGGACGCCTACAGCCGGGTGCACCCCGAAGACCTGGAGTACGTGCAGAACACCATGCGCGAGCACTTCGAAGGCCGAACCGACGCCTACGAGGTGGAGCATCGCCTGAAACACAAGGACGGCCATTACATCTGGGTCTGCAGCCGCGGCAGGGTCGTCGAGCGCGATGCCGCCGGCAACGCCTTGCGCATGCTCGGCACCACCACCGACATCACCACCCTGCGCAGCATGGCCGAACAGCTGCGCGAGAGCGTGGAGCTGCTCACCGACCTGACCAATGAAATCCCCGGCATGGTCTTCCAGTTCCGTCGCCTGCCCGACGGCAGTGGCACCTTCCCCTATGTCAGCGCAGGGGTGATGGACATCTACGGCGTGTCGCCCGAGCAGATGCGCCACGACTCGGTGTTCCTGCGCGACCTGATCCACCCCGAGGACCTGCGGGCCTGCCTCGCCTCGCTGGAAACCTCCGCCAACCTGCTGCAACCCTGGCGGCACGAATACCGCGTACAGATCGCCGGGCGAGGCACACTCTGGCGTCAGGGTAATGCGCACCCCAAGCGCCTGGCCGACGGCAGCCTCATCTGGCATGGCTTCATCACCGACATCACCGAGCGCAAGCGCATCGAAGCCGAACTGCAGGTATTAGCCACCACCGACTTCCTCACGCAGTTGCCCAACCGTGGCCACTTCATGCGCCTGATCGAAGCGGAACTGGGCCGCGTACAGCGCTCGACGACGCACCACGCGGCGATCCTGATGTGCGACATCGACCACTTCAAGGCGATCAACGACCGCTGGGGCCACGCCGTCGGCGACGAGGCCCTGCGACACTTCGCCAGCATCCTGGGCCGCGACATCCGCCGCGTCGACTTCGCCGGGCGCATGGGTGGTGAGGAGTTCGCCGTGGTGCTGGGAGACGCCGACGTCGCCGCCGCTCAGGTCTTCGCCCAGCGCCTGCAGCAGCAACTGCTGGAGCAGCCGCTGATGCAGGGCGGGCAGCGCATCCCGCTGAGCATCAGCATCGGCATCGCCGCGCTGGAGGCCTCCGACGCCTCCGCAGAAGCCGCACTTTCACGCAGCGACAGCGCGCTCTACCGGGCCAAGCAGAACGGTCGCAACCGCATCGAGTGCCATTGAAGGCAAACCCGCACGGCAGAGCGTGCTGCCCGTGCGGGCGTTGCCGATCCTGAACGGCTACCGTGAAAAAATGTGCAGAATTTTTCACCATTATGAACTAGCGTTTTAAATAATGGACTTTTCAGCACGTCTGGATATTTCAATAATTCCTTTAAAAACAAATAGATAACAGAATTGCTCGACAGGATTTCGGCCATTATTTTTGACGCCCTCCGTCGAATTCGTTTGACATATTTAACGGCTCTGGCAGGCTGGTAGGCAGGTTTCGACCGGGAAACTTCGCCTTCTGTGCGCTCCCGGCAGTGCTCGAGGCCTCAGGTAGCGCGCCTTCCCGCTGCGCGCCTGCACAAAAACGATGGGCTGCAGCCCGTCCAAAGGTGACATATGTCCAACAGCAACATTGGCAACAAGAAACAGCCCCTCCGTAAACCCGTCGTACTGATGTCCATGGGCAGCCAAGAGCGCAAAGGCCACGACTATCAGGTAATGACCCACAAATACATCGTGCCCCTGGTCGAACAGTCCGATTGCGTGCCGGTACTGGTACCGACCTGCTGTGGCATCGAAGACCTCGAGCAATATCTGGACATGGCCGACGGCGTGTACCTGACCGGCGCCGGCAGCAACATCGACCCGACCCTGTACGGCCAGGAGAACGAGACTCCCGGCAAGGGCCAGGACAAGGACCGTGACAACTTCGACATCCCGCTGATCAAGGCCGCCATCGCGCGTGGCCTGCCGATCTTCGGCGTGTGCCGCGGCATGCAGGAAATCAACGTGGCCCTGGGCGGCGATATCTACCAGAAGGTCTACGCCGAGCCCGGCTTCAACGACCATCGCGAGAATCCCGAAGACCCGGTCGACGTGCAGTACAGCCAGGTCCACGGCGTTCGCCCGGTTGCGGGCAGCTGGCTGCAGCAGCTGCTGGGTGACGAGATCCGCGTCAACTCGCTGCATGGCCAGGGCCTGAAGAACCTCGGCAAGGGCATCGAAGCCATCGCCCACGCCGAGGACGGCCTGGTCGAGGCCATCCACGCCCCGACGCTTTCGCCCTTCCTCTTCGCAGTGCAATGGCACCCGGAATGGCAAGCCGCGAAGAACCCCGACTCGGTGAAGATCTTCAAGGCGTTCGGCGATGCATGCCGCGCGCAGGTGAAGAAGAAGCAGGCCCGCGCACTCGCTGCCTGATTCACTTCCCGCGTCATGAAAAAGCCCGGCCTGTGCGCCGGGCTTTTTTTGCTCCTCTGCCAGCAGGCGCGAGCGTGCTCGCGCCTACGAAGAGCGCTTCGTCATCAGTCGTGCGAATGGTGCACCGTGCGCGCCCTTGAGAGCGCCTCGGGCTAACCTTGGCGGTCAGCGATTTCGCTTCGACGACACAGGTGCAGCCATGAGCAACGACCTCTTCTCCCTCGCTGGCAAGACCGTGCTGGTCACCGGCGCCTCCAGCGGCATCGGCGCGCACCTGGCGCGCGTAGCCGCCCGTGCCGGCGCCCGCGTAGTGCTCGCGGCACGCCGCACCGAGCGGCTGGCGCAACTGGCCGAGGCCATCCGCGGAGAGGGTGGCCAGGCGCATGCCGTGGCCCTGGACGTGACCGACCGCGCCAGTGTCGAAGCCGCCTTCGACAGCGCCGAGGCGCAGTTCGGCGTGGTCGAGGTCGTGCTCAATAACGCCGGCATCGGCAACGGCCAGCGCGCACTGGAGGTCAGCGAAGAAGACTGGCGCAGCATGCTGTCCACCAACCTCGACGGTGTCTGGCGCGTCGCCCAGTGCGCGGCGCAGCGCCTGGCCAAGGCCGGGCGCGGTGGCAGCATCGTCAACATCGCCTCGATCCTCGGCCTGCGCGTGGGCGGCGGCTACAGCCACTACTGCGCAGCGAAGGCCGGCGTGGTGCAACTGAGCAAATCCCTGGCGCTGGAACTGGCGCGCTTCAATGTACGGGTCAACGCCATCGCGCCGGGCTACTTCAAGACCGAGATGAACGACGCCTACTTCGACAGCGACAAGGGCCAGGCCTACATCCGCGACACGGTGCCGATGCGCCGACTGGGCCAGTTGCAGGAGCTGGAGGGCCCCTTCCTGCTCCTGGCCAGCGATGCCGGTGCCTTCATGACGGGCTCAGTGCTCGCCGTCGACGGCGGGCACCTGGTGAGCAGCCTCTAGAGCGCACCCAGGGCGGTACCCGGCCACTGCGCAGCATCCGGAAGGCCGCGAAGGAGAACAGTTGCCCACCGAAGGAGGTCAGCCCCAGTCGCAGGAGGATCAGGAAACGGTCCCGAGGGAATCGCGCGGCGTCGGTGCGGTCGTGGGGTGGGTCGGCTGGCGTCGGCCATACAGTCTGGCAGCTGGAGATGACAGCGCATCTCAGCGATCCAGCTCGCGAATCCGCTGCTCCAGAAAGCGCCGCTCCGGCTCCAGCTTCGCCAGCGCCAGGGCGCGCTCGTAGGCTTCGCGGGCGAGCTCGCGGCGCTCCAGACGCCGGCAGAAATCGGCACGGGCGGCGTGGGCCAGGTGGTAGTCCTGCAAATCGCCACGCGCAAGAATGGCGTCCACCTGAGCCAGCCCTGCGGCGGGACCGTCTCGCATGGACAGGGCCACCGCGCGATTGAGCTCGATCACCGGCGACGGCTGCATCGCCAGCAGCAGGTCATAGAGGCCGACGATCTCCCCCCAGTCCGTGCTGGCCATGTCGGGTGCGGCGGCATGCACGGCGGAGATAGCCGCCTGCAGCGTGTACGGCCCGACGCGGCGGGTCCCCAGTGCAGCGGTGATCAGTTGCTGCCCCTCGTCGATCAGCGCGCGGTTCCAGCGCAAGCGGTCCTGGTTTTCCAGCAGCACCAACTCGCCATCCTCGGCGGTGCGCGCCTCGCGCCGTGACTCGTGCAGCAACATCAGCGCCAGCAGGCCCATCACTTCGGATTCCGGCAACAGTTCCAGCAATTGCCGGCCGAGGCGAATGGCTTCGGCGGAGAGGTCCGTGCGGGTCAGCGAGTCGCCAGCCGACGCGGAATACCCCTCGTTGAACACCAGGTAGATGACCCGCAGCACACTGGCCAGGCGCTCGGGCAGCTCCGCGGCTTCGGGCACCTGGTAGGGAATCTGCGCATCGCGAATCTTCGCCTTGGCGCGGACGATGCGCTGGGCGATGGTCGACGGCGTGACGAGGTAGGCGCGCGCGATTTCCTCGGTCTTCAGGTCGCAGACTTCGCGCAGGGTCAGCGGTACCTGCGCGTCCGCCGGCAGCGCCGGGTGGCAGCAGGTGAAGATCAGCCGCAGGCGATCATCCACGACGCTTTCGTCGGCCAGTTCCTCCACCGATTGCGCGTCGATTTCCAACTGCTCGGCGATCTGCACCAGCGAGGCGTCGAAGCGCGAACGCCGGCGCAGGCCGTCAATGGCCTTGAAGCGCCCGGCAGAGACCAGCCAGGCGCGGGGATTGGCCGGCACACCATCGCGCCGCCACTGGTCCACCGCGGCGACGAAGGCTTCATGGAGCGCCTCCTCGGCGAGGTCGAAATCGCCCAGCAGGCGGATCAGCGTGGCCAGCACCCGGCGTGATTCACGGCGGTAGACCTCGTCCACCACATCGCGCAGCGGCTGGGGGGCGTAGTCGTGCATGGGCCGAAAGTCCTTGGCGTGGGAAAGGTCTGCTTATCCTGCACGGTTTTTCACCAGTCGACTCAAGGTTCGGACAGGCAGATCGTTGCATGGCATGTCGCCAGGCGCGCCCTCGCTCCGCTCGTAGACCTTGCTCGAGAGCCAGCGCGCGCCACGCCTGCGCGCCTCCCTTATTTCAGAATCGTCTTAGGGTGCCCGGAGGTGGATCGCAGCTCTAATAGCGCAAAGGCTCCACCTTGAGAGCTGTTTCAGATCCAGCGAGAACCCTTGCCGTGGCCATCTTCGGAAAACTTGCAGACTTCTCCGTCAAGGAAATCCTCTCCGTCATCGGTGGGCGCTCCGGCAATCTTCTGATCGAAAACGATGGAGGCCACCGCCTGCGCGTACACCTGTCCGGTGGCCGCATCACCCATGTCAGCTTCGAACGCGCACTGGACTCTTCCCAGGAAATTTCGCTGTTGCTCAAGCGTCTGGGCGACGGACAAGGCTCTTTTCACTTCGACAATGACGTCGACGCCCCATCTTCGACGGGCTCGCTCGCGCTGAATTGGGAAGAGCTGCTGCTCGCCAGCGACAACGACGCGCAGGGCGACGCCCTGGCAGACGCCCTGCCCCACCCGCAAACGCGCTTCATGCTCATCAAAGGCCGCAACGTGCAGTTGCCCCCGCCGCTGAACGATTTCCTGCTGCGCAGCAGCCACTTCCTGGAGGGCGGCACCAGCGCCGAGCAGTTGAGCAAAAAGCTCGGCATCCCCCTGGAAACCGTGCAACTGCAGCTCCGGCAATTGCGCGAGGTAAAGAAGATCTGGCCAGTGCGCGCCTATACCGAGCCCTCGAATGCCTCGCGCACTCACACCAACAATTCCCTCGCCAAACGCCTGCTGGGACTCTTCCTGAAATGAAATCGATCGTGAAAATACTGGTCTCCGGCCCTGTTGGCGCAGGGAAAACCACACTGATCCGAACGCTGTCGATGATCCCGGTGGTGAATACCGACGAGCTCAGCAGCGAGGAGATCGGCAAGGAGCAGACCACCGTCGCCCTGGATTTCGGCCAGATGGACCTCGGCGAATTCAGCCTGCACCTGTTCGGCACTCCCGGGCAGAGCCGCTTCGACTTCATGTGGGAAGTCCTCGGCGAAGGCGCCTTCGGCATGCTGCTGCTGGTGGCCTGCCACCGCCCCGAAGATTTCCCCAAGGCCCGGCGGATCCTCGAGTTCGTCACCAGCCGCCATCCCATTCCCTTCCTGATCGCCCTGACCCATGGCGACGTCGGCGGCGCAGCCTGGCAGCCCGAAGACGTCGCCGCCTACTTCGGCATCCCCACCGAGCAGGTCGTCTCGATCAATCCCGAGGTTCGGGACAGTGCAGAGCTTGCCCTCATCCAGCTGGTCCGCCAGCTGTGCATCTAATCGACAGACAACGCTTCTCGGGAGCGGAGGTTTCACCATGAGCAAACAGAACCAGTTACTGGCGGCGCTGGATCGCCTGAACAAGGCGATCCCGTCGATCAAGGGCAGCCTGCTGAGCACCCTGGACGGCATCTCCATCGTCCACGTCATCAATGACACATCGGTCGACCCCGCACGCGTTGCCGCCATGTCCGCAACGGCCATTGGCGTGGGCAAGCGCATCAGCGAGACGCTGAAGGTCGGCCAGTCCCGCGAAATCAGCCTGCAGGCCAGCGAGGGCCGCGTGTTCATCTACCTGGTGGGCAGCAAGGCCTGCCTGTCGCTGGTCACGCTGCCCGACAGCAACACCGGCCTGATCCAGCTCGAGGTGGCCGACACCATCGAACAGCTGAACGCCATTCTTTGAGTAAGAGCAGACCATGAGCGAAGACCGCAAAAGCTGGGAAACCAAGAACGAAGCCATCGTCCGGGAGCTGCTGCAGCTGATCGATCTCTCCGAGCAGGAATGCGCCCTGCTCGCCAGCCTGCAGCCCCAGGCCACGGCAGCCGCCGAGCAACTGGTCGTGGACTTCTACGACCGCCTGCTCAAGCACGAAGCGACCCGCGAGTTCATCACCGACAGCAAGCGCCTGGGCAACACCCTGGCCGCCTGGTTCAGCGAACTGTTCGGCGGTGTCTATGACGACGCCTACGCCCTCAAGCGCCTGAGCATCGGCATGGTGCACGTGCGAATCGGCCTGCCGGTGCGCTACCCGCTGGCGATGCTCGACGTGATCGCGCAGCACGGCGAGAAGGTCGCAGCCGCCAAGGGCCCTGAAGCGGTCGCGGCCTTCCGCAAGATCCTCGCGCTGGACGTGGCGACCTTCAACCAGTCCTACGAAAGCAACCAGCTCAGCCACCTGGCGGAGCTGACCGGCAGCGAGCGCCTGGCCCGCCGCCTGCTCGCCGGCATGTGATCCCCGGGCCGGCGCTCGCAGGCGCCGGCCATGCTCACCCAGGCGGGGCCGCAAAGGCCCCGCTCTAAGGCCGTCAGGGCCTGGCATCGAACAGCAACTGCCCCGTCGCCGGATCGAAGGGAATCGAGAAGTGCTCGTGGGCAATCTTCCACTGCCCCGCTTCCCGCCGCAGGCCGACGGTGACCCGCGCCCAGGAGGCGTTGTGCTGGCCCTTGTCGTCGGTGCCACCGCAGTAGGCTAGGTAGTGCCCGAAGGCCATCTCGCCGCCGCGTTCGAAGCTCAGTTCATGTATCTCGAAAGTGGGTTCCCTGCATATCTGCGTGCAGTCGCGCCAATGGCTGGCGTAGGCCTCGACGCCTTTGAATTGCAGCTGCTTCACCGCATCGAAGGCAAGGATGTCGCGGGTGTAATGGCGGGTGATGCCGTCCACGTCAGAGGCGCGCACGCACTTCAGCCAGCTCTCCAGCAGCGCATGCAGTTCACGGTGGGTGGCGTTCTTTTCAGCGGCCGTCATGAGATTTTCCTCCGCGTCACGGGTCAGAAGCCACAGCAGCTGTGCGCCGCTGCGACGTCGTCGTATTCATCGTGGAAGCGCGTCCAGTTCATGCCCTTGCCCTGGTAATCGGGCATTCCGCCCCAGCCTTCGCCGCGCCCCAGCGGGGTGAGGTCGAGCAGGTGGTAGGTGAGCAGCGGCGCCTCCAGTCCGCGGCCGTAGGTCGAGTAGCTATGGAATACCTGGTCGCCGTCGCGCAGGAACACGCTCATGCCCGGCTGCTCGCCGCGCACGTGGTAGTCCTGGCCAAGCCGCTCCAGCTCTGCCTTGTCCCGGTAGTTGTATTCCACCGGGGCAATGGACTCATCGACGCTGACGTGGAAGTCGTAGTTGAAGTCGCTGCCGAACGACGAATACCAGGGGAACTGCCAGCCCATGCGCGAGCGGAACGGCGCGAGCTCCTCCAGCGGCGCGCGGGACACCATGGCAAACGTGGTGCCGCGGGCGTGCAGGTGCTCCAGCCGACCGAGGTTGTCGATCAGGTAGGAGCAGCCCTCGCAGCCCAGCCCTGTGTCGCGGTGGAACATGAAGTGGTAGACGATCAACTGCGGTCGCCCTTCGAACAGGTCGAGCAGGCGCAGCGGGCCGTGCGGGCCCTCGAAGCGGTAGTCCTTGTCGATGCGCACCACCGGCAACTCGCGGCGCTGGGCGTTGAGCGCGTCGCGGGCTTTGGTGGCAGCCTTTTCCTGCTCCAGCAGGCGGATACGCGCCTGGCGCCAGGCGGCCTGCGAAACCACTCTTGGAAACGCCTGATTGGCCAGTTTCATGTCGCACGCTCCTGGGAAAGCTCCCGATGCTCGTTGGGCCGGGCGCGGCGCTTGCCACGCAGGCGGGTGACGGCGAATGCGCTGACGCCGCCGGCGGAAAGAACGCTGGTCACGGCCAGCGTCAGGGTCGATACGCACAGAGGGCACATGGCTCACCTCCTTCGGGTTGCGGGTTGCCTCAGCCCTTTTCGGCCAGCGCCTTGAGGTTGGCCAGGCCCGCCTCGAAGTCCTTGCCGACCATGCTGTCCACGTCGATGAACAGGTGCATGATCTTCGCCACGAAGGGCACCGGGCCGAACATCGCCCAGGTCACCTCGGTGCCGCCGTCGCGCGGCACCAGGGTGAACTCGGCGGTGTTGCTGGCCTTGAACGGCTTGAGGAAGTCCAGCGCGATGCTCACGCGGCTGCCGGGGTCGCTCTCGAGGATCTCCATCCGCCCTGCCCCGGCCTTGCCGTTGCCTTCCCAGGCATACACCGCGCCCCGGCCCCGCTCGGCGCCGGAGAAGCTGCGCTGCATCTGCGGATCGAGCTTCTCGTAGGGCGACCATTGCCCCCACTGGTGGAAGTCATCGATATAGCCCTGGATCCTCTCCGGTGGCGCCTGGATGCGCATGGTGCGCTCCACGCGGAAGGTGCCCGGGCGATTCGCCGCCAGCACCACGACCACCACCACAGCCACTACCACCACCAACGCAAGCCACTTGAGCATCACATCCTCCTGATGTCGCAGTTGAAACCGGGCCTCAGCGCCCGGCGAAGTATCGGTCCCAGTCGCGCACCGGGCGGACTTCCACGGCGCCCAGGCGGCCGCTGGGAATGCGCTCGGCGATCTGCAACGCCTCGTTGAGGTCGCGGGCGTCGATCAGCACGAAGCCGCCCAGGTACTCGCGGGTCTCGGCGAAGGGGCCGTCGGTGATCGACAGCCCCGTCGCGCCATGTCGCAGCGTCGTCGCCGTCTCCACCGTCTCCAGCGCCTCGGACGCCAGCACCCGCCCGGCCCTCCGCTGGTACTCGTCGTTGGCGAAGCACTCGTCCATCAGCCGGCGGCACTCCGCATCCGAGAGGCTGGAGAGCCGCTGGTCATCCACATAGATCAGGCAGAGGTACTTCATGGTCGTCTCCGGCGCGCGCTGTGCTTGCAGTTACCTCATAGTCGAAGCACGCAGAAGGGAATCGACAACCGCACGGCGTTTTTTTACGCACCGCATGACCGTACTCC
This sequence comes from Pseudomonas sp. BB438, assembly GCF_057180225.1. Taxonomy (NCBI): domain Bacteria; kingdom Pseudomonadati; phylum Pseudomonadota; class Gammaproteobacteria; order Pseudomonadales; family Pseudomonadaceae; genus Pseudomonas; species Pseudomonas sp. BB438. The sequence goes on along the minus strand of NZ_CM170001.1, from coordinate 1,307,529 downwards.
GGCGAATCCCGGCGCAGAGCTTCGTCACGGCTTGACCACCGCTCGTCAGGCTCCGAGACCCTGGCGTGCCGGCGCTTTCAGATTCGTCTCAGAGCGTTTTGAGACCCATGTGGAGATTATTGGCTTGGGAAAAATCCCCCTGACCATGGAGCTCAAGAGAATGAAACTTCACGCAACCGCCCTCGCTGTCGCAGCCGCGTTCGCTGTGCCGGGCTTTGCTTTCGCCGCCAACACCATCAACTTCAGCGGTGAAGTGACCGACCAGACCTGCTCGGCCGTGGTCGACGGCAACACCGACCCGACCGTGATCCTCGACAGCGTCCCGGTCAGCGCCCTGAACGGTTCTGTCGGCCAGACCACCGGCGAGACCAGCTTCACCCTGCAACTGACCGGTTGCGCCGCGCCCAGCGGTGCCGACGAGCATTTCACCACCCTGTTCCAGGCCACCAACGCCACCGCGTCGGGCAACCTGACCAACACCGCCACCAGCGGTGCCACCGGCGTAGCCCTGCAGCTGCTCGACGCTCCGGCCGGCAACCCGGTGAACCTGGCAGGCGGCGCTGCCGTGGCCGCCGGTGACATCGTCCTCGCCGACGGTGAAACCAGCGCCAGCTACGACTACGCCGTGCAGTACATCTCCGAAGCCGCCACCGTGACCCCGGGTCCGGTCCTCGGCTCGGTGACCTACACCCTGCGTTACGAGTGACACCCGGCGGCGCCTTCGGGTGCCGCCTTCCCGCAGTACGCCGCTCGGGGTTCGGGCCCCGAGCAGCCCGCTTCACAGGTGAACCGGATGAACGCCCTCCCACTGCGACCGCTTCGCGCGGCCACGCTTGCGCTCGCCCTGCTGGCAGCCGTCAGCGCCCCCTTCGCCCAGGCCAGCGTGGTGATCACCGGCACCCGCGTCATCTACCCCGGCGACGCCCGGGAGAAGACCGTGCAGCTGACCAACAAGGACGGTTTCCCCAACGTCATCCAGGCCTGGATCGACGTCAACGATCCCGCCTCCACCCCGGATACCGCCAAGGCGCCCTTCGTGGTGAACCCGTCGGTATCGCGCATGGCACCCGGCAGCGGCCAGACCCTGCGCATTCTCTTCACCGGTTCCGGGCTGCCCCAGGACCGCGAATCGCTGTTCCACCTCAATGTGCTGCAGATCCCGCCCCGTAACGCCGCCAAGGCCGACCAGAACCAGATGCTGCTGATGCTGCGCAACCGTCTGAAGCTGTTCTATCGCCCGTCCGGCATCGCCGGCAATCCGGAACAACTGGCAGAGAAGCTGCGCTTTTCCCTGGAGCAGAACGGCGGCAGCTGGAGCGTGAAGGTGGAGAACCCCACCGGTTACCACGCCTCTTTCGGCGGCGCGACGCTCAGCGTCGGCGAGCGCCAGTGGACGCTGCAGCCGAGCATGATCGCCCCCATGGGCCAGGCCAACTGGAAAGCCGAAAAGGCCTCCGCCCTGCCCGCCGGCCCCGCGCGACTGTCCGCCCTGCTGATCAATGACTACGGCGCAAGAGTGGAACTTCGCCATGATCTGCCGCGTTGATCGTGCCCACGGACCGCTGCTGCCGTTCGCGCTGGGCGTCCTCGCCATGGCGGTCGCGGGCATCGCCCTGGGCGATGCGGACTACCGCTTCGATGACAGTCTGCTGATGGGCTCAGGCTTGGCCGGCGGCAATCTGGAGCGGTTCAACCGCGCGGACCAGGTGGACCCGGGCACCTACCACGTCGACCTCTACCTGAACGGGCAGTACGCTGCCCGCGCGGAAGTGGAAATGCGCCAGCACGGCGAGCGCGCCGAGCCCTGCTTCAGCGAGCGCTTCCTGCGCCAGAGCCTCGGTGCGCGCCCGGACCCGCTGGCCGGCAAGGACGACCAGGGTATCTGCCACTGGCTCACCGAGCGCCTGCCGGATTCGACCTGGAACCTCGACACCGCGCGCCTGCGCCTGGACCTCTCGGTGCCCCAGGCACTGCTCGACATCAAGCCGCGCGGCTATGTCAGCCCGGACGAATGGGACGCCGGCAGCACCATGGGCTTCGTCAACTACGACGCCAACCTCTACCGTTCCTCCTTCGAGGGCTCCGGCAGCAGCGGCGATTCGGACTACGGCTACCTGGGCCTGAGCGGCGGCGTGAACCTCGGTCTGTGGCGCCTGCGCCACCAGTCCAACTACACCTATTCCAGCTATGCGGGGAACACCCGCAGCGACTGGAACAGCATTCGCACCTACGCCCAGCGCGCCGTCCCCGGCCTGCGCAGCGAGCTGACGCTGGGCGACAGCTTCACCGAAGGCAACCTGTTCGGCAGCATGGGCTACCGCGGTGTGCGCCTGGCCACCGACGACCGCATGCTGCCCGATTCACAGCGCCAGTACGCCCCTCAAGTACGTGGCACCGCGAACACCAACGCACGGGTAGTGATCAGCCAGAACGGCAAGAAGATCCACGAGAGCACCGTGGCACCCGGCCCGTTCGTCATCGACGACCTCTACGGCACCGCCTACGACGGCGACCTGGACGTGCAGGTGATCGAGGCCGACGGCAGCGTCTCGCGCTTCTCCGTGCCGTTCTCCGCCGTGCCCGAATCCATGCGTCCGGGCCTGTCGCGCTATAGCGCCACGGTCGGCCAGGCGCGCCAGTACGGCGACGGCAACGACCTGTTCGGCGACCTGACCTATCAGCGCGGCCTGACCAATGCCCTCACCGCCAACCTCGGCACCCGTGTCGCCGAGGACTACCTGGCGGTGCTCGGCGGCGGCGTGCTGGCGACGCCCTACGGCGCCTTCGGCATGAACACCACCTTCTCCAGTGCCACCGTGGAGAACAACCAGCGCAAGCAGGGTTGGCGCGTCGGCCTGAACTACAGCCGGACCTTCCAGCCCACCCAGACCACCCTGACCCTGGCCGGCTACCGTTACTCCACCGAGGGCTACCGCGACCTCGGCGATGCGCTTTCGGCGCGCGACGCCAGCGACCACGGCGATAGCTGGGACTCGAGCAGCTACAAACAGCGCAACCAGTTCACCCTGCTGGTCAACCAGGGCCTGGGGCAGTACGGCAATCTTTATCTGTCCGGCTCCACCAGCGACTACTACGACGGCAAGAGCCGCGATACCCAATTGCAGGTCGGCTACTCCAACATCTGGCGCCAGCTCAGCTACAACCTCTCCTACTCGCGCCAGCAGACCACCTGGTACCGCAATGTGGACAGCGACTACGACCCCTCGCAGCCACCGCAGTACAACCTGCAGCACGGCAGCAGCCGCAACAACACCCTGACCCTGAGCCTCTCCATGCCGCTGGGCTCCTCCAGCCGCGCCCCCAACTTCAGTGCGATGGCCTCACGGCGTAGCGGCGACACCAGCGGCAGCACCTACCAGACCGGCCTCAACGGCACCCTGGGCGAAGAGCGCACCCTGAGCTACGCACTCTCGGCCGGCCGCGACAGCGAAGGCCAGGGCACCGACTTCAATGGCAGCCTGCAGAAGCAGACCTCGGTCGCCACGTTCAACGCCGGCTACGCCGAAAGCTCATCGTACCGCCAGGTCAACGGCGGCATGCGCGGTGCAGCAGTGCTGCACAGCGGCGGCCTGACCCTCGGCCCCTACGTCGGCGATACCTTCGCCCTGGTGGAGGCCAAGGGCGCCAGCGGCGCCGGCGTGCGCGGCGGCCAGGGCGCGCGGGTGGACAGCAACGGCTACGCCGTGGTGCCGTCGCTCTCGCCCTATCGCTACAACCCCATCAGCCTCGACCCGCAAGGCATCGACGAGAACGCCGAGCTGGTGGAAACCGAACGCAAGATCGCCCCCTACGCTGGCGCCGCCGTGAAGGTCGAGTTCAAGACCCTCACCGGCCACCCCTTGCTGATCCAGGCGAAACTCCCCGATGGGGAACCGCTGCCGCTGGGCGCTGACGTACTCGACGGCAATGGCGTGAACATCGGCATGGTCGGCCAGGGCGGGCAGGTCTATGCCCGCGCCGAAGGAGAGAAAGGGCGTCTGCGCGTGCAGTGGGGCGAGCGCAAGGAAGACGCCTGCCAGCTTCCCTACGACCTCAAGGGCACCGACCTCGATCAGGTCCTGGTGCGCCTGCAGGCAACCTGCCTTCCGGAGGCCTCATGAACCCAGTCCTGCGCAGCCTGCCGCTGCTCGCCCTGCTGCTCGCTCCGAGCGCCTGGGCCACCTGCTACAAGGTCACCAGCGTCGGCAGCGCCACCACCACTTCCAATACGGCGATCCGCCCCGGTGAAGGAAGCGCGGGTTCCTGGTCCGGCTCCCTCGACGACAGCAACGGCTCCCTCGGCCTGCCGTCGGTGATCAATGTCAGCGACTCCAGCTTCCAGCCCTACGGCACCCTGCTCGCCAGCTCGGTCGCCCCCTTCACACAGTACGGGGTCTCTGCCGGCTATGACCCAGAAAGGGTGTTCTTCCGCTGCACAGCGGGGGACGCAGTCTACGAAATGTTCTCCACCAACGCCGACGACCTCTATAGCGGCTACTACAACGGTGGCGACACCGTGGGCAATTCCATCGGCCTGCAGGCTGCGTACCGTACCGCCTGGCCCAACGTGCTGCTGCGCCTGACCCACGTGGAAACCGGCCAGTACTTCACCGACGTCTGGCGCGAGCGCCAGCTCAGCGGGCTGGACTCCGACTCGCGTGGCTTCCAGCTGGTCAAGGCGAAGAACCTCAGTGCAGTGCGCGCCGAACTCTTCAGTGCACCGCTGGAGTCCACCCAGGGCTATTCGCCGAATACGAAATCGCAGCTGTACGGCCGTACCCAGCCCGCGGGCTACATCGCCATCAAGGGCCCGGGTCTGTCCTACCCCAGAGTCGGTGAAACCCACTACGCCAACTACTCCGGCTGGTACGGTAACTGGCCCGCCTCCATCGGCCTGTACGGCGACGTCACGCTCAAGCGCTACCCGACCTGCGCCGTCACCAACGTCACGCCGCACGTGGTATTCCCGTCGATCTCCATCGGTGAGATCAACGCCGGAGCCAGCCGCGAGATGCCCTTCCAGGTCGACTTCAAATGTCAGACCGGCGTGCTCAGCAGCACCACCCCCAGCACCAGCCAATCCGGCACCAGCGGCACCGCGCTGGGTATCAAGGTCTCCGCCGGAGCGCTGGCGGCCTCGTCGGGGCTGGGGCTGGTCAACGCCAGCGGCGGTTTGTCCTACCTGGTCTCCGACCGCTACGGCGAGACGGGTATGGCCCAGGGCGTGGGCATCCGCCTGCTGCGCAACGGCAGCGCGATGAACCTGCTGGCCAACGAGGATTCCGCCAACGGCAGCAACGCCGAAGCGCGCGGCTGGTACCCGGTGATCGGCAACGCCTCGAACAAGACCGGCGAGGTCAGCGGCATCTCCCAGTACAGCGAGACGTTCCGCGCGCGCCTGGAAAAACTCAGCGTCGGCAGCATGCCCACCGTCACCCCTGGCCGCGTGGAAGCCACCGCGCAGGTGGTGATTCGTGTGCAGTAAGCGGTTACGCGCGGCTCTGCTGGGGCTGGTGCTGCTGGCAGGCATGGACGCATGGGCCGGTGTCACCGCCGAACGTACCCGCGTAATTTTCGACGAAGGCCAGCGCGAGGCCTCGCTGGCCCTGGTGAACCAGAACGACTACCCCGTCATCGTGCAGGCCTGGATCGACAATGGCGATCTGGATGGCGCGCCGCAGACTGCCCAGGCCCCTCTCATGCCGCTGCCGCCGGTATTCCGCCTGAACCCCGGACAACTGCGCAGCCTGCGCCTGCTCCATACCGGCGAGGCGCTACCCAAGGACCGCGAATCGCTGTACTGGCTCAATATCTACGAGATTCCTCCCCAGTCCGGTGACCCGCTGGCCGAAGGACAGTCGCGCCTGACCGTCACCCTGCGCACGCAGATGAAGGTCATCTATCGCCCGCGTGCCCTGACCAAGGACGCAGAACAGGCCGCGGGCCGGTTGGTCTTCCGCAGGACCGGCACTCAGGTGCAGGTGGAAAATCCCACCGCCTACTTCATCACCCTCGCCGGCGCCGAGGTTCGCCAGGGCTCGGCTGGCTCGCCCTTGCCGGCCGAACTCCTGCCGCCCTTTTCGCAACGCCTGCTCTCCCCCACCCAGGCCTTGCCGGCCAGCGCGAGCGAGGTGCGCTACCTGTGGATCGATGATGGCGGCAACAGCCAGCAGGAAACCGCGCCGCTGCGCTGAGTCACCGCGGAGGTCTGCAGCGCGTACGCTGACGGCGCCCGTCCCGCGCGGTGCAGGCGCTACTGGAACAGGTTGGCCTTCACGCAGAACGTCAGCAACGCCTGATCGGTCTCCACATCCAGCTTGCGCATGGCGGAGATCTTCTGCGCGCTCACGGTCTTCACGCTGCGGTTCAGGAACAGCGCAATGTCGCGCACGCTCATCCCCGACACGAAGTGGCGCAGCACCTCGTACTCCTTCACCGACAGGCTGGCGATGCGCCCCTCCACATCGTCGCCGCTCGTCAGCACGCTGTTCGCCGACTGCATGCCTGGCCCACGGTAGATGCGGTCCTGGGAGAGCGCCTTGAGCGCCACCAGGATTTCGTCGAGGTCACCATTTTTCAGGATCACGCCCGACACCCCCAGGTCGTAGAGACTGGAGAGGATCAGCGGGTTGGACAGCATGGTGAGGATCAGGATGCGCGTATCGGGGAAGTTGCGCAGCAGGTACTCGATCAGCTTGATGCCGTCCCCGTAGGTCTGGTCGCCCGGCATGTTGTAGTCGGTGATGACGATGGCCGGGCGCTGCTCGCGGTACAGCGCCACCAGCTCGCTGGAGTTGTGCGCCTCACCGATCACCTCGAAGCGATCATCCCGCTCGATCACCTCGCGAACTCCCATCAGGACGATGGGATGGTCATCCGCTAGTGCCACTCTGACTTTTTCCATGAGTATCTTGTGTCCCAACGTTTGCATTCGACGGCCGACCACGGGGGCACGACCACTCTTCCAGAGTAGCCCCGGTTACCGGCCAGGTTCTCAGAGGCTGGCCAGAGCCACCTCGATTCGTCTCATCAGTGTCGTCACTGCTGTAGACAGCTCCGGTCCGGCAGGCTGCGCGATCAGCGCCTCCTCCACCGCACCGCAGGCGTCGCTGAGCTCGTGGGCCTGGACGACCGCGAGCGCACCGCGCAGGCGATGCACCTGCTGACGAACGGTCGCCAGGTCATTGCTCTGCAGGGCGTCCGCCACACCCTGCATATCCTGGCGCATGGTGCGCAGAAACAGATCACGCATTTTCTCCGAGACCTGGATGCGATCCTCAGTCGGCAGGTTCGGCGCCGTGTCGGCTTCCGCCGGTTCTGTGGCGAGTTGACCGCACACCTTGAGCAGCCCGTCATGCAGCGTACGCAGGCTCATCGGCTTGACCAGCCAGGCATTCATGCCCACCTCCATGCAGCGCTCCCCCTCCTCGCGCAAAGCGTTGGCGGTGACGCCGATGATCGGCAGCCAACTGTCGTGGCGCCGCAGTTCCCCCACCAGTTCGTAGCCGTTCATGACCGGCATGTTCACATCGGTCAGCAACGCATCGAAAGCACCGGGCGCCCAGCGCTGCAGTGCTTCCCGACCATTGCCGGTAAGCGTGACGGAGCAGCCGAGCTCCTCAAGCTGCTCCTTGAGCAGCGCCTGGTTGATGGGGTTGTCCTCGGCCACCAGCACCCGCAGACCGAGTTTGCCGAGCCGGGCGACGCGGGGCATCTGCCGCGCCTCGCTGGTTTCGCCCTGCTGCGCCAGGCGCAGCGCCTGGGCAATACCGGCCAAGTGGAACAGGCTCACCTCCCAGCCTCGCGCGGTGGCCTGGGGCTGCGCAGTGGCCTCGGCCAGAGCCCGGACCCGCGGGCCACGCCACTGCGAGTCGTCACCAACGGAGTCGAGCAGTTCCAGCAGCACCGCACCGGGCGGCAGCTCCGTCGGCAACTCGTCCTGCACCAGCGGCAAGCCGCCCCAGCACTCGATCCAGGTGCCCAGGCTCTGCCCCAGCTCCCTCACCGGAGCCCGTACATAGACCGGTTGCGGCAACAGCGATGCACCATCTGCCAGCGGCTGGGCGCGCTCCAGCACCGGTAGCGCCAGGGTGAAGGTGAAGCTGCTGCCCAGCCCGGTTTCGCTCACCACCCGCAACTGGCCGCCCATCAACTGGCTCAGCCGTGCGCAGATCGACAACCCGAGACCGGTGCCGCTGACCGTGTGCTCGTGGCCGTGGGCCTGGTAGAAGGGCTCGAACAGGCGCTGCTGCTGGACGTCGGACATGCCGATGCCGGTGTCCGTCACCTGCCATTGCAGGGCCGTCTCGCCTTTCTCGCCGGCGACGATGCGCAAACGCAGCACCACGCGGCCAATGTCGGTGAACTTGAGCGCGTTGCTCAGCAGGTTGGCGAGAATCTGCCGGATGCGCCCCGCATCGCCACGCACCAGGCCGGGCACGGTCGACTCGATGCAGGCATAGAGCTGCAGATCCTTGCCCTCGGCCACGCCGGCGTATCCGGCGACCACGTCCTCGGCCAGCTCCAGCGGGTTGAACTCCACCGCCTCCAGGGCCATCTGCCCGGCTTCGATCTTGGACACGTCGAGGATGTCGCTGATCAGTTGCAGCAGCGTCGAGGACGAGCGCTGGATGGTGGCGAGATAGTCGCGCTGGTGACGGGTCAGCTCTGTCAGTCCGAGCAGTTCCAGGGTGCCCAGCACGCCATACAGCGGCGTGCGAATTTCGTGGCTCATGGTGGCAAGGAAAACCGATTTCGCTTCGCTGGCAGCATCCGCCGTGCGCTTGGCATCGGCCAGCATCCGCTGCGCCTGCTTGTGCGCGCTGATGTCATTGAATGCACAGAGCACCACGTTCTCGCCCCGGTAACGGGTCGGTGCAAAACTGGCATGCAGTACCCTCTCGCCCACGTCGAAAACCAGCTCGCCGTTGCTCCCGCCGATCTTTCCGCTCAGGTCCCAGTCGCGGCTGATGCGCTGGATGGCCTCGGCGTCCCCCAGCCATTGCTCGGCCAACCGGTTCTGCATCACCACCTGGTGGCTGCCGTGCCGCAAGACACAGAGCGCCACCGGCGCCGTCTGGATCACCGCGCGGCTGAAGGCGTCGCTCTCGACGATCTCCAGATGAGCCCGGCGCGCCGGCTTGATCACCCGCCGCGAATACCAGCGAATGGCGAGCCAGCCGCCGGCCAAGCTGCCGAGGATCAGCGCCAGAGCGCCGAGGAACTGCCACTTGGCATAACGGAAGAAGCTGGCGTAGCTCAGGCGATAGAGTGCGGTCCAACCACCGTCGAACTCGCTGCGGATCTTGAACACCAGGCCGTCGGCGCTGATGTTCAGACCGTCGTCGTACTCTTTCTCGCCACCGGAAAAATCGATCAGTACCTGTCCGCGGGGCGAGATCAGCTCCAGTTCGTCGAACACCGGGCGGTCGAGGATCTGCTCGAGATCGTTGATCCGCCCCAGGTCCAGCAACGACACCGCGACCACACGGCGGTCCAGGTCGGACTCCCACCACAACGCATCGGGCAGGTCGAGGCTGACATAGGCCAGAAGCTCCCGGCCCCCGCCACCGGTGTAGGACTTCGCCTGCGCCCAGTGCACCTGGGTGTCGCTGCGTTTGGGCGAGCGCTCCTCCAGCGCCAGGCGCACGCTCTCGATAACCGGCAGGTAATTGCGCCGAGTCAGCGGACGCTGATCCCGGAAGTTGCCAATGGAAGGCACGGCGAGGCTGGTCGGCCCGTGCAGGTCGAGCACCAGCACCTGCGGCGACGGGTAGGAGGATGCGCTCCAGTAGCTGCTGTAGAAGTTGGCCAGCATCACGCCGAACGAGAAGGTGCCGGGACGCTCCTGCGGGGTGGCTTGGCGCACCTGTTGCGCGAGGGTGAAAGACATGGCGAAGGAAAACTCCCGCCCCTCGTGGATCTCCATGCCGTTTTCGCGGATCAGCATGCGCCGCTGCAGCGGGATCACGTCCAGGTCCTGGCGCTGGGTGGACTCGTCGCTCTGCTGCGCGACGCGGTTCAGAAAGGCTTCGTGCTCGTGGATATCGCCCACCAGCCGGCTGAAATGGAAATGCACCTTGTCGCGCTCTTCCTGCACCAGGCGCCCGAGCGCCCAGTAACAGGCACCCACCAGCATCAGGGTGAGGGAAACGGCGCACAGCAGCACGACATTCAGGCGCAGCGACGTGCTGGCCAGCTTACGAATCGAGCCGTTGTCATGTTCCTTCATGCAAAAGCATCCGGTGTCGCGGAAAGTGGCGGCGGAAGGCCCGCCGGATACCAGCAGACTGTAGATGTGAGTTCGGCAGAAGGCGACCCGACAGCCCTGCGGTGGCCGACGGGCGCCGTGGCATCTGCGCTGAGCCTGCCGTGGATCAATGAGCCATGGCGGGGCGTTCCTGCAGCAGCTGGCGGGTGAAAACCTCGGGCGGAACCGCCTCGGAGAACAGGAAGCCCTGGGCGCAATCGCAGCGCAGCCGGCGAAGCAGGGCCAGTTCGTCGGGATGCTCGACGCCCTCGGCGATCACTTCCAGCCCCAGTTGCCGGCCCAGCTTGACGATGCTCTCCAGCGCCGCCGCCAGCCCTTCGTCGTCCACGCAACCATGCACCAGTGCGCGGTCGATCTTCAGCTCGGTGAAAGGCGTCGAGACCAGGTTGTACAGCGAGCTGTACCCCTGGCCGAAATCGTCCTGGGCCAGGCCGAACCCCTTCATTCGCAGGCGACAGGTACCGGCGTAATAGTTCGCTGGAGTCGCGGTGCTGCTGCATTCGAGCAGCTCGAAAACGATGTGCGCCGGCACGCCACCTCGGGCGGCGACGAAGGCTGCAAGTCGATCCGGGAGCTCCGGATCGTCCAGCAGGTGGGTCGGCAGGTTCACCGCTACCGACAGGTGGAAGCCCATGGCGTCCCAGTCGGCCTGCGCCTGCAACGCCTGTTCCAGTACGGTCCAGAGCAAGGCTTCATCCAGTCCCGCCGCCGTCAACGCTGCCATGAAGCTGCCTGGTTGCAGAACACCGTGGCGGGGATGCTCCCAGCGCACCAGCGCCTCCGCCGCGACGATGCGCCCATCGATCAGCGAGGCCTTGGGCTGAAACCAGGCGCGGAACTGCCGTTGCGCAAGGCCCTGCTCCAGCTCTTCGCGAGTCGGAACGGGTATGGCAGGCCTGACGTGAAGCTCCTCGCGCTCCAGGCGCGCGAGAAGTTTTTCCAGCAAGCGCCGGATCACCGGCGCGCGGGCGGGCTTGGCGATCTGCTCGAGCACCGTGATGCCATGGGCGCGCGCCACCATACAGGCGCTGCCCATCAACTGGCGCGACGCCGAGCTCATGATCGCCAGCAGCGGCGGCTGCTTCAGTAAAGCCAGGCGCTGGATCAGCTGCACGCCATCGAGCCCCGGCATCAACAGGTCGCTGACCACCAGATCGAAACGCTCCTGCTCCAGCCAGCGCAACGCCTCAGCGCCGTCCTCGGCCGCACGCAGCTCCACGACCCCCTGCTCGCGGAACAGATTGAGCAGATACTCGCGCTGGAACGGTTGGTCTTCGACGATCAGGATTCGCTGATGTCGCATGTCGGCACCTCCGCAGGCAGGCTGGTCAGGCATTGGCGCAAGGTGCGCAGGTCCACCGGTTTGAGCAGACAGAGGTTCATGCCGGCAGCGAGGCAACGTTCGTTCTCCTCGTGCATGGCGTTGGCGGTGGCGCCGATGATGGGTCCGCGATAACCGCGCTGACGCAGGGCGCGAGCCAGCTCGTAGCCATTGAGATGGGGCATGTTGACATCCGTGAGCACCACGTCGAAGGCATCCGGCTGCCAGCGGGTGAGCGCCTGTCGGCCATCGATCGCGAGGTCGACGGTACAGCCCAGGGTTTCCAGCTGATCGCGCAGGATCAACTGGTTGATCGGGTTGTCCTCGACCAACAGGACCCTCAGGCCGAGCCCGATATCGGGCAGGGTTTCGGCGAGTCGCGCCGCTTCTCCGCTGGCGCATCCCTGCGCCGCCGCGAGGGCTCGGCGCAGTCCTATCAGGTTGTAGCGTCCCACGTGCCAGTCACAGCCTTCCTGGCGCGGTTGTTCCCCCCCCAGATCGGTGATCAGGACCCGGCAACCGCGCCAGGCCGGCAACGGCTTGCGGTCGTGGGGATTGACGCGAAGATCCACCAGCACGCTGGAGGCGTCCTCGTCCACCACCTGATCAGCGGCCAGCACCTGAGCCCGCGCGCCCCAACGGGTAATCCAGCCACACAGGCTCTCGGCCAGTTCGCGGTTCGGTGCATGCACCCAGACCATCGAATTGCACAGCCGGGGTTCGTTGGAGGCCTGCCGGTCCACGCATTGCAGGGGCAGGCTGAGGGAAAAACTGCTGCCCAGACCCACGTCACTGACCACCCGCAACTGGCCACCCATCAGTTCGGTGAGCCGCTTGCAGATCGACAGACCGAGGCCCGTACCACCGGCCATGCGTGCGTTGCCGGCCACCTGGTAGAAGGCGTCGAAGAGATTCTCCTGCTGGTCCTCGGGAATCCCGATACCGGTGTCGGCGACCTGCCAGTGCACTGTGTCGTGCCAGCCTTCACCAGGCTCGCAACGAACACGCAGGACAATGCGCCCGCTGTCGGTGAACTTCACCGCATTGCTCAGCAGGTTGTTCAGGATCTGGCGAATGCGCGTCGCGTCACCCAGCATCCGCTCGGGCATCTGCGGGTCGCAGCAGGCATAGATCTGCAAGCCCTTGGCGCGCGCGGCGGCGGCATAAGACTGGACGCTGTCGAGGGTCAGCTCCAGCGGCGAGAACTCGATCGGCTCCAGGCCCAGTTGACCGACCTCGATCTTCGACACATCGAGCACGTCGCTGATCAGTTGCAGCAGCGTCGAGGACGAACGCTGGATGGCGCGCAGGTAGCCGGACTGCTGGTGGTCGAGCACGGTACGCCCGAGCAGCTCCAGGGTGCCGAGCACGCCATAGAGCGGCGTACGGATCTCATGACTCATGGTCGCCAGGAACAGCGTCTTGGCCTCGTTGGCGGTGTCCGACAGACGCTTGGCCTCGGCCAGCGCCGCCTCGATCTGCTTGCGCGCACTGATGTCGCTGAACGCGCAGCAGAGGACTTCCTCGCCCTTGTAGCGGGTCGGCGTGTAACTCAGGTAGAGGTGACGGCCGGTGTGGGTTTCCACCTCCTCGCTGCCCCCCTCCTCGCCACTGTCAAAGCCACGCTCCAGCCAGCCGTGGCTCCAGTAGCGGCGCTCGTCGCCGTCGCCCAGCCATTGTTGCGCGAGGCGGTTTTCCAGCATCACTTCGGCATCGTTGCGGCGAAGCACACAGAGCGCCACGGGGGCGGTCTGGATCATCGCGCGATGGAAGCCCTCGTTCTCCACCAGCGCGTCGAGCCGACGCTGTGCCGGGCCGATCAGACGCCGGTTGATGCGCCGGCACATGCCCCAGACCATCAGGCAGCACGCCAGCAGGAAAACCAGGCCGGCCAATACCCGCGGCCACATCGGCATCAGCAGCTCGGAGAGGTTGAAGTAATAGATCAGCGACCAGTCGGAGCTGCCCAGGTGTTTGAGCAGCGCCAGATGGCTGGGCAGCAGGCCGGGGCCGCTGAACGCAAAATTGTCGCCTTCCCAGAGATCGCTGAACTGCAGGCCGAGTTGGGGTGATACGGCACTGCCGAGGATCGCGCGATGATCACGATCCAGCAGCAGGAAGCGCCCAGCCTCGGGCACGCCCAATGCTGCCGAGAGGTCGGCGCCGAACATTTCGAGCCCCAGCCAGCCATTGTCCTGCTCGTCCGTCACGCGAGTGAACAGGTACTGCCGCGCCTGCGGATCGGTCGGATCGGCCAGCCAGCGCACTCGCTGCTCCTCCTTCGGCGTGCCGGACTGCCCCAGCGCTTCGAGCACTGCCGGCGGCACGACAGCATTGAGCGCTGGCGCCCCGTACAGCCGCGTGACCGAACGCTCCCGATCAGGGGAGACATAGATCAGGTTCAGTCGCTTGGCTTCCATCTCCGACAGATCGCGCCCGGACAGTGCCAGGCTCCAGCTGGAACCCGGCTCGCCGAGCGTGACGAACACCTGTTCGTGTGGCGGCACCGGCACGCTCAGCTGGCGCCACTGCACCAGCGGTTCGCGCGCCTTCCAGGTGACGCCTCGGCTGACGTGCTCCAGTAGCGCCTCGCGCTGGCCGAGGTAGTCCTGGGCCTCGTACATGGCAGCATTCATCTGCCGACGCAGTTGCGACACTTCGTTGTTGAAGCTGGCGGCGAGGAACAGGCTCAGGGTGAAGAACAGGCAGGCGATCACCACCCAGGCCAGCAGACGAAGGAGTTTTCGGGCGGCCTTCGGGGTGGAAAAGGACGAATCCTGACGACGAAGGAACTGCTTGAGTTTCATGCCCGCCAGCCTGGCGAAAAGCAGACCAGGCGGACATCAGACAAATCTAAAAAGCATGGAAATGCGAGCGGTCGCTCAGCGATACCGCTTTCCGGCATCAGCCGTCCAGTAATCCGCTCGCCCTCTGCACCCGTCGCTCCGTCGCCGCTTCCAGCACCTGCCAGCCGCGCCCGGCACTGGCCAGGGTGAACCATTTGCGCGCACGGGTGATGCCGGTGTAGACCAGCTCGCGGGTGAGGATGGGATTGAGACTGTCGGGCAGCAGCAGGGCGGCGTGGGTGAACTCCGAGCCCTGGGATTTGTGCACGGTCATGGCGAACACCGTTTCCACCGCCTGCAGGCGGCTGGGCAGGATCCAGCGGATGGCGTCGGTGCCATCGCCCGCCGGGAAGGCCACGCGGGCGACCCAGCGGACCGAGCCGTCATCGGCCGCCTGCGGCAGTGCCAGGGTGATGCCGATGTCGCCGTTCATCAGGCCCAGGCCGTAGTCGTTGCGGGTGACCAGCACCGGGCGACCGGCGAACCAGCCGCTCGCCGAGGTAATCAATCCTTCGCGCTGCAGCAGGTCACCGATCAGGATGTTCAGTCCTTCCACGCCCCAGGGGCCGCGGCGCAATGCGCAGAGCAGCTGGAACTGGCCATGGGCTTCCAGCACCTGGCGCGCCCAGGCGTCCAGGGCCGCCTGGTCAGCGTTGCCCGCCGGACGCGAGCCGCTGACGACGCGCAGGTAGTGGGCGTAGCCGACCGGCCCGAACAGGTCGCCACCACGCCCGCCATCGATCACCAGATCACGCAGGCTGCGGGTTTCCTGGGCATCCACGGCGATACGGGCGAGGTCTTCGTGCTGCGCCTTCCACACCTGGCGCAAGGCCGGGATATCCCCGGCGTTGACCGCCTCCGCCAACTGGCCGATGCCGCTGTCGGCGCTGAAGCGGTGGCTGTGACGGAGCATGGCCACCGCCTGGTCGAGATCGCTGCCCGTGATGTCCAGCAGCGCGTTGTCGATCGGCTCGCCCGTCACGGCTTCCAGCCAGTCGCGAGTGGCCGGGCGGTAGTGGCCTTCGCGGGCGCGGCTGCACAGTTCACCGAGCACCGCGCCGGCTTCCACCGAGGCCAGCTGGTCCTTGTCGCCCAGCAGGATCAGCCGTGCGCGCGGCGGCAGCGCGGCGAGCAGCGAGGCCATCATCTCCAGGTCGACCATCGAGGCTTCATCCACCACCAGCAGCTCCAGCGCCAGCGGGTTGCCCGCGTGGTGGCGGAATTGGCGACTGTCCGGACGGCTGCCGAGCAGGCGGTGCAGGGTGGTGACGTCGGTGGGGATTTCATCGCGCACGGCCTCGCCATTGGGCAGGCCGTCGAGGTGCAGGCGCTGCACCGCGCCCGCGATGGATTCGTTCAGTCGCGCGGCAGCCTTGCCGGTCGGCGCGGCGAGGCGGATGCGCAGCGGCCGGCCACCCTGCTCCAGGGCCAGGCTCTGCAGCAGGGCGAGCAGCTTGACCACGGTGGTGGTCTTGCCGGTGCCGGGGCCGCCGGTGACGATGCCGAAGGCGTTGCCGGCCACCAGGGCGCAAGCGAGCTTCTGCCAGTCGGCCGGCGCGCCGGGCTTTTTCGGGAACAGCGCATCCAGCGCCTGGCGCAGTTGGGCAGCAGGCAACGCGGCGCGCAATGCGTCGCCCTGTTGCAGGCGCTGGTCGATGCCGGCGCGCACGTCGCGCTCGTACTGCCAGTAGCGACGCAAGTAGAGCCGGCGGCCGGACAGCACCAGCGGGGTATCGCCGGGACCGTCGCCGACCAGTCGCGGGTCGTTGAGCGCAGCGCGCCAGGCATCGAGATCGAAGCCGTCCAGCAGGACGCCGGGCAGTTCCGGTGCGTCCTTCGCGGAATCCCCTTCGGGCGGCAGCGACAGGGCGAAGCGGCTATCGGCCAGCGTTGCTTCCAGGTCGAGGCAGACATGCCCGCGCCCGAGCTGGTGGCTGGCCAGGGCGGCGGCGAGGATCAGCAGCGGATTGGCGTCCGCCGCGCGCTCGACCAGGAAGGTCGCGAAAGCGCGATCCAGCTCGCGCAGCCAGCCGCGCTCGGCCCAGCGGCCGATCAGTTCGAGCATTTGCGCGGCGCTCGTCATGCCGGTACCTCCCCGCGGAACAGGCGGTCCAGCTCGTCCATCAGCGCCTTGGGCGGGCGCTCCAGGTACATGCCCTGGGTCGTCGAGGAACTGCCGCGCAGGAACAGGTACATCGCGCCTCCGATGTGGCGGTCGTAGTCGTAGTCGGGCAGGCGCGCCTGCAAAAGCCGGTGCAGGGCGAACAGGTAGAGCGCGTACTGCAGGTCGTAACGGTGCTCCAGCAGTGCCTCGCGCAGTGCCGCGTCGGTGTAGGCCTCGTCGTCGGCGCCCAGCCAGTTGGATTTGTAGTCGGCCACGTAGTAGCGGCCCTCGTGTTCGAACACCAGGTCGATGAAGCCCTTGAGCATGCCGTTCAGCAGGTTCGCCTGCAGCGTCGGGCGCGCCACGCCGCCCAGGGTGTGGCGAATCACGGCGGCATCGAGACGCTGGGTATCGACGTGGCGGGTGGAGAACCAGAACTCCATTTCCTTCTGGTAGCTGGCCAACCCGGTCAGGCTGACCGGCGTCGCACCGGGGACGCGGAAAGCCGTGCGCAGGTACTGCCCGAGCCAACCTCTGAGCGGCTCGATCCATTCGTCCCACCCACGCACGGCGCAGCGCCGGGCAACCTGGTCGCGTAGCGATGCTTCGTCGGCGTTGAAGCCTTCGTCGGCCGCCCACTCGAGCAGGCCATGGAGGAAGCTGCCGGGATTCGCGCCACGCGGGAAAGCATGGAGGCTGAAGGGTGCGGGCACGGCTTCCAGCTCGCGGTGCTCTTCCAGGCTGCTCTCGCGCAGCAGGTCCTCGCCGGCGCTGATGGGTTCGTCGGCAGCCGGTGCAGGAGCGATGTCGCTGTCGTCCTCGGTCGCCAGCGTTGCCAGCGCGGAATAGCTGGCGATCCACCATTTCTCCGCCACACGGCGACGTGGCTCGCGGGCCGCGCCCAGCTCGCCGGCCTGCACCCCGACGAACACCTCCGTGCCGACGTCCGGCGCCGGCTCCACGGCGATTTCCGCGTGGCCTGCCTGCAACTCGCCGAGGCGGGCATTCACGTCCTCGACACTCAGCACATGGCCGCCACCGAGCAGGTAGCCCATCGCGCCCTTGTGCAGTTCGGGGTTCCTGCTGTTGCTCATCACCAGCGGCGCCATGCCCAGCCACACGGCGTGCCGCGCACGGGTCAGGGCCACGTAGAGGAGGCGCATGTCCTCGCTCAGGCGCTCGTCGTTGGCCAGCTGGAATGCCGCCTTGGCCAGCTCCTTGTCGCGTGACAGCTCGACGACCCGCGCCTCGCCGGACTGGAAGCTCGGCGGCGTACCGCTCTTGCCGTCCAGCTCGCGCCAGGTGCAGATGAAGGGCAGCAGCACCAGCGGGTATTCCAGGCCCTTGGACTTGTGGATGGTCACCACCTTGATCAGGTCGGCGTCGCTCTCCAGGCGGAGGATTTCCTCGCTGGACGGGCTCTCCAGCTGTTCGGCGAGCACGCGCAGCAGCGCATGTTCGCCATCCAGCTCCACGGCTTCGCGTTGCAGCCATTCGGCGAGGTGCAGGAGGTTGGTCAGGCTGCGCTCGCCATCGGTCTCGCGCAGCAGGCGCGCCGGCAGAGCGAAGTCGGCCAGCAACCGGCGCAGCATCGGCAGCACGCCCTGCTGCTGCCAGAGCACGCGGTAATCGCGGAAGCGCAGCACCATGTCTTCCCAGAATCGCTCGTCCTGGTTCAGCCGCTCCAGGGTCGGCCAGTCCAGCGCCAGGCTGCGAGTCGCCAGGGCGATACGCAGGACGCCATCGTCGCCAGGGTCGGCGCAGGCGCGCAGCCAGTGCAGCAGGTCGATAGCCTCGGGACTGTCGAACACCGAGTCGCGGTCGGACAGGTAGACGCTGGCGAGTCGGCGCCTGGCCAGTTCCGAGCGCACGGCCTCGGCTTCGCTGCGACCGCGCACGAGGATCGCGATGTCCGCCGGGCGCAACGCCCGCCACTGGCCATCGGCCTGGCGGAAGCCGCTCTGGGCGGAACTCAGCCAGCGCTGGATGGCACTGGCGCTGCGCGCGGCCATCTCCTGGCGGTACAGCGTGGAACCGCAGACCTGGCCGTCGTTATCCAGTTGCCAGAAGGTCATGGCCGGCGCCTCGTTGCCTTCCAGCAACAGCGCCTCATCCCGGCCACGGGCGCCCACGTCGAGGAAGGGCACCGGGTTCTCCTGCCCGTCCACGGCAAAGCGGAAGGCGCCGCGCGGATGCTCTTCGGCGAACAGGAAGCAGCGATTGGCCGCGCTCACCATGGCCAGGGTGGAGCGGAAGTTGGTACCCAGCGTGTAGTGGCGCCCGGCGGTGGCGGCACGGGCGCGCAGGTAGGTGTGGATGTCGGCGCCGCGGAAGGCGTAGATCGCCTGCTTGGGGTCGCCGATCATGAACAATCCCAGATGGCGCGGATTATCCGAGATGCGATAGACGCGCTCGAAGATGCGGTACTGCAGCGGGTCGGTGTCCTGGAATTCGTCGATCAGCGCCACCGGGAACTGCTCGCGGATACGTTCGGCCAGGCGCTCGCCGCCGCTGCCGGCCAGGGCGCGATCGAGGCGCACCAGCAGGTCGTCGAAGCCCAGTTCGGCGCGCTTCTGCTTTTCCACTTCGAGGTTGTGCCGCACTTCGCCCAGGGCATGCAGCAGCAGGTGCGGGGCGATCTCCGGGCGCTGCTCGGAACGTTCGACCCAGGCGTCGATGGCCCGCAGCGCAGGGTGCTCCGGCACCACAGCCTTGGCTTTCAGCTTGATCCGCGTCTGGCCGAACTTCGCCAGGTTGTCCGGCGCGTCGGCACCGTCGCTCCAGGCATCCAGTGCCTCGATCCAGCCGGCGAACACGGCATCGTCATCCTTGCCGCGATAGCTGTTGCCGTTGAGGTCGCCGCGCAGGTTGCGCAGCAGTTCGGCGACGCCCTCGCGATCCGCCGCCCAGGCTTCACGGGCGCGAGTCTCGGCGGCCGCGAGTTCATCGTAGAACTGGCCGGTGTCCTCCAGCAGATCGGCCAGCGAAGCCGGTGCGGTCAGCAACTGGTCGGCATAGCGGAATCCGGCTTCGTGCGCCGCCAGCAGCGGTTGCAGGGCGCGCGCCAGCGCCTCGGGGCCGGCGTAGCAATGGCGCACGGCGTTGGCCGCCGCCACGCCAAGCGGATAGAAGTTGCGCCGCCAGTAGTCGCGCACGGCTTCGGCGAGCAGCTCGCTCTGGTCGGCGGCGAGGTCCTGGGTGAACAGGCTGCCGCTGTCGAAGGCGTGCTCGCGCAGCATGCGGTAGCACCAGCTGTGGATGGTCGAGACGGCGGCTTCGTCCATCCATTCGGCGGCCAGGCGCAGCAGCCGCGCGCAACCGGGCCAGCGCTCGACGGCATAGCTGTCGCGCAGCGTCACCAGCAGGCCGTCGTGTTTCTGTTCGGGCTCGGCGAAGCAGCGTGCTGCTTCGCCCAGGCGCGCCCGGATACGCTCGCGCAGCTCCTGCGTCGCGGCTTCGGTGAAGGTCACCACGAGGATTTCCGGTGGGCTCAGCGGCCGGCCAAAGGCAGCCTGCTCGCCGCCGTGGTCGAGCACCAGGCGCACGTAGAGCAAGGCGATGGTGAAGGTCTTGCCGGTACCGGCGCTGGCCTCGATCAGCCGGCTGCCGTGCAGCGGGAAGTCGAGGGGATTCAGTTCGTGCGACGTCAAGGTGGCGGCGCTCATGCGACGTCCTCCTTGTGCTGCAGTATCGCGAACAGCGGCCCGTACAGAGCCTGTGCCCAGGCGCCGAATTCCTCGCTGGCGTTGAGGGCGGCGAAGTCCGGGTAGACCCGTGCCAGCGCAGCCGAAGACGCCGCCTCGCCGCTCAGGTTGAAGCCGCCGTCGTAGCGCTTGGCGGCTTCGCGTGCAGCACGTTCCTCATCGTCTCCAGCCGCCAGCCAGGCGAAAGCCGCCTTGCAGGCCACCGGCAGCGGACGGCGCATGCCCTGGAACCAGGCGTCCATCAGCGCGTCCAGCTCGGCGCGCGCTTCCTGCGCCGGCAGCGGCGGGAACTCCAGGGTGCCGGTCAGGCCGACCAGCACGCTGGTCACCGGCTCGCCGCACACCTGCAGCGCGAGGTGGCGCACCCACGGCCGCACCAGTCCATGCCATTTGTAGCCCTTGCCTTCATGCAGCTTGCCGCTGACCAGTTGCAGGCTGGCGAGCTGGCCGTCGGCGTTGCGACGCAGGCCACCGAGCCAGTCGGCCAGCTCGATGCCGGCGTGCTGGTGGTTGAGCTCGCGTTGTTCGTCTTCTACCTGCGACCAGTGCTCCAGCTGCTCGCGGTAGCGCGCCAGCAGATCGTGCAGCGGCGCCACCAGGGCCTGGGCGGAGAACTCGCCGAAGGCCGCCAGGGGCAGCCGGCCTTCGCGGCGCAGGCGCTGCACCTGTTCGTTCAATTGAGTGGCCAGCAGATCACCCTGCCACTGCGCCTCGACCCAGGGACGCAGGCGCTCGCACAGCTCGAACTGCAATTGCCAGACATCCAGGCCATTCAGCTCGAAGGGCTCTTCGTCCTGGCCGGTGAGCAGTTCCTCGCCGAAGCGCACCTTGAGGCGCTGCAGGAAAAAGGCGCCGACCGGGTTGGCGAGGAAGTCCGAAAGCACTCGCAACCCGATAGGTGCGTCGAGCACCGGCGGCGGCAGCGGCGCGTCGTCCGTCTGGGCGTCGTGCTCGCGGTGCACGTCGCGCCACTCGCGGGCGTAGGTGTAGAGGCCGTCGATGCCGCGCTCCGAGGGTGCGTCGAAGTAGGCGCGACTGAAGGGTTGCAGCGGATGTTCCAGGGTCAGCCCGTGAAGCAGGTCGCCACCGTCAGCCGTGTGCCACCCGGCGGCGAGGTGGTCGCGCAACTGGCCGACCAGCACCGACGGCGGGCGCTCGCTGTTGTCGCGGATGCTCCGGCCGACCCAGCTGACGTAGAGCTGGCGGCGCGCCGAGAGCAGCGCTTCGAGCAAGAGGTAACGGTCGTCCTCGCGGCGCGAACGGTCGCCGGGACGGTAGTCGTTGCGCATCAGGTCGAAATCC
Organism: Pseudomonas sp. BB438; assembly: GCF_057180225.1. Taxonomy (NCBI): domain Bacteria; kingdom Pseudomonadati; phylum Pseudomonadota; class Gammaproteobacteria; order Pseudomonadales; family Pseudomonadaceae; genus Pseudomonas; species Pseudomonas sp. BB438. The sequence continues at coordinate 1,285,982 of NZ_CM170001.1, read as the reverse complement.
AGTGGCGATTGCGGACGCGGGTAGTCGCCATCGTTCATGCCCAGCAGGCAGACCAGCTGGAAGGGAATCGCACGCATCGGCATCAGGGTGCAGAAACTCACCGCGCCGGCGAGGAAGCGCTGGTTCAGGCCGCCGGCGTCCAGGCCACTGAGCCAGGCCTCGCGTACCACCGAGAGCGGCAGCGGGTCGGTGAAGCCGGCGTGGCCACAGGTTTCCAGCCAGCCTTCGAGCAGGTCCAGGAGGTGCTGGCGAAGCAGCTCGTCGTGGTCATCGGTGACCCGGAAGAAGTCGTCCAGCAGGGTGCGCAGGCGCTGCACCCAGGTCGTGGCATCGGCCTCTTCGGCGAGCAGCTCACAGGCCTTCTCCAGCGCACCGAGCAGCCCGGCCAGCGGACCGATGGCGGCGGCGTCCAGCCCGCCGATTTCAGCGTACGGCTGGATGCCCTGAAAGGCGTCGCCTTCACCCACTGCGAAACCCAGCAGCATACGCCGCAGGCCGAAGCGCCAGCTGTTGGCTTCGGCGGCGGCAGGCAGGCCAAGACGTTCGCGTTGCTGGCCGTCGAGTCCCCAGCGCACACCGGCGCCGTCGATCCAGCGGCGCAGCAGCGGCAGGTCGGCGTCGGCGAGGCCGAAGCGCGCACGCACGGCGGCAACGTCCAGCAGGTCTAGGATCTCGCTCACCGCAAAACGGCTATCGGGGAGGCGCAGCAAATGCTCCAGTGCTACCAGCAGCGGCTCGCGGCCGCGCTGGCCCTGGTCGGCCAGGGTGTAGGGGATGAAACGCTTGTCGTCGCGCGACAGCTGGCCGAACACGGCTTCGATGTGCGGCGCGTAGGGGTTGATATCCGGCACCATGACGATCACGTCGCGCGGGCGTAGCGTGGGGTCGGCGTCGAAGCGCGCGAGCAGTTGGTCATGCAGGATTTCCACTTCGCGCTGGGCGCTGTGGGCGACGTGGAAGCGCACCGAATCGTCAGTCTGCGGGTCGACTGCCGGCCAGTGTTCGCGCGTTTCGGTGAGCGGCCGAAGTTCGAGGATGTCGTCCTGCAGCTGGCCGAGCAGGCTACCTGGCTCGACCTCGCTGAACAGGTCGATGCGCCCATTGCTTACCGCGCCCAGGCGCGCACGGTAGCTTTCCGGGTCGTCGTACTGGTCGAGCAGGTTGATGTAGTCGCGGCCCTGCTTGCCCCAGGCAGCCAGCAGCGGCTGGGCGTACTGGTGCTGCTGGTCGTCGCTGAGCAGCTCCGGCGTGCCGGCGCGGCGGCGCTGGCGGCGGTACTCGTGACGCAGCAGGTCCTTGTCCGCGACGATGTCGGCCCAGTGGTGACGGCAGGGGTTGTGCACGCAGAGCAGCACCTGGGCATGGCGTGCCAGCACGGCAAGGGCTTCCACCGTCTGCGCAGGCATCGCGGAGATGCCGAACACCACCACGCGGCGCGGCAGGTTCGGCAGCGGTTGCACGGCGGCCTTGAGCTTCTCGATGAATCGCCCGTGCACACCAGCACGGCTGGTGGCCAGTCCCTCGGGGCCGACGTCGTCGAGCAGCGCGCGCCACAGTGCAGCCTGCCAGCGGTTGTCGGCGTCCAGCTCGCGCACGCTGCCGTTGGCCAGGCGCAGCTGGTCGACGCTGCGGCTCCAGTCTTCCAGCCAGTCGGCGCGGTAGACCTGGTACTGGTCGAACAGATCGGCCAGGCGCTCGGCCAATTGATGGCGCTTGCGCAGGTCGGCGTCGTCGGCGAGGAAGCGCTGCAGGGTGGCGAACTCGTCGCGTTCCAGCAGCGTCGGCAGCAGGCGCATCAGGCGCCAGGTCAGCGGGCCCTTGTCGAGCACCGAGACTTCGGGGATCTCATCGCGACCCAGCGCTCCACGGTAGGCGCGCCAGAGGAACTGCGCGGGCAGTTGCACATCGACGGCCGCGGTGATGCCGCAACCGCCCTCCTCCACATCACGCCCGAGCGCCAGCTTGAGCCATTGGGCGATGCCGTTGCTCTGCACCAGGATGACTTCGTTTTCCAGCGGCGCCAGCGGGTGCAGGCTCATCCATTGCACCAGCAGGTCGCGCAGCGCTTCCGGGTGGTTGCCGTGGATCACCATCAGGCCGGGGGTCAGTCGCTGCTCGGTCATCGTGTCTCCTGGATCAGGCGAGCAGCCGTTGCCCGCGAAGTACGACGGGCATTTCACCAAAAGAGGACCGAGCGGGATAGCTTTTTACGAGGGAGGCAGCGCCCAGCGAGTGGTCCCTGCTGCCACATCGAGCGCCCAGGCCTGGCGGATGTCCGCGAGCACGCTGTCGCGCAGGGCCTCGCGACGGCGGAACTCGCTGCGCCGCTGGCTCTTCACGTCGGCGATATCACGGGCCGGCTCGCTCTCGGGCAGGCGGAACCAGTGCTGCTCATGCCTGACGCCGTGCAGCTCCTGCCAGAAGGTGTCGTAGCTGGAGCGCAGCTTGTCCGAGCAGCTGTGCGCCGCATCACTGACGCCCAGGATCAGCGGGCATGCCAGGCACCGGGACAGCTCGTACAGGGCCGACACCAGCAGGTTCTTCGGCCGCAGACCGTGCATTTCCTTGCCCAGCCATTTGACCGTGCCGGCCTCGACGCTCGGGCGCGGGCCCTGCAGGCCGCCGATCAGGATGCAGGCAGAAACTCAGGGAATACAGGCGCTCGCCGGTCGCGTCACGCAGGAACAGCCCCAGCTCCCCCTCCTTGGCGAACGCCGAGGGCTCCAGGGACAGGTACAGCCACTCGCCGCCCTTCAGCTCGACGTCGCACAGGGCAATACCCTGGAGGCCGAACAGGCGCTGCGACCAGCTCGCCGGCAACTGCTCCAGGCGCCGGTAGTGCTCATGCAGCGCACGCAGGCGACGAGCGATGCTCCAGTGCCGGCAGAGATAGGTCTTGCGGTGACGGCGAGCGGAAATCGGCAGCCCCTTGTAGGCGACATTCAGCGTCGGGTGGCGCTCCCGCTGCCGCGACCACAGCCAATGCAGGCGCGGGGCGCTGACCAGGGCCACGACCTTCTGGGCGGAATTACGCAGGAAGCGCAGATGCATGACGGGCTCGCGACAGGAGACAGGATTGCGCCATGGTGCGCACGGCACCTTGTGGAAGGCTTAAGGAGCCTCGCGCCAGGAGGCTCTCCTGCCGCCTCCGCACCCCGGCATTCGAACCTGCTCGACCGCCGCCAGCGACTATGCTGATTCGACGGCCGTTCCAGGCCAGCCATGGAGGAAGAGATGGGAAAGAAGAGCAAGTCGAAGAACCCGGCCCCCGAGCAGACCGGGAAGATGAAGAACAAGGAGTACGAGGAGCACCTGCGCAAACTCTCGGTCGAACTGGTCAAGCTGCAGGAGTGGGTGGTGCACAAGGGCCTGAAGGTCTGCATCCTCTTCGAGGGCCGCGACGGCGCCGGCAAGGGCGGCACCATCAAGGCGCTGACCGAACGCGTCAGCCCGCGGGTGTTCCGCGTGGTGGCGCTGCCCACGCCCACCGAGCGTGAAAAGTCCCAGCTCTACGCCCAGCGCTACATCAAGCACCTGCCGTCCGCCGGTGAGGTGGTGATCTTCGATCGCAGCTGGTACAACCGCGCCGGCGTCGAGCGGGTGATGGGCTTCTGCACCGAGGAACAGGCCGACAAGTTCCTCGCCGTGACCCCGCTGTTCGAGCGCATGCTCACCGAGTCCGGCATCATCCTGCTGAAGTTCTGGCTGGAGGTCAGCCCCGAGGAGCAGGAGCGCCGCCTGAAGGACCGCATCACCGACGGCCGCAAGACCTGGAAGCTCTCGCCGATGGACCTGAAGTCCTTCACCCGCTGGGACGACTACACCCGTGCGCGCGACCTGATGTTTGCCGCCACCGACTCGCCCTGGGCACCCTGGATCGTGGCGCCGTCGGAAGACAAGAAACGCGTGCGCCTGAACGTGATCAACCACATCCTCAAGCACGTGCCGTACAAGACCCTCCCGCGCGACGAGGTGAAACTGCCCCGGCGCGGCAAGATCGGCAAGTACAAGAGCCCCGACTACCCCATCCACTACATCGACGAGGCCTTCTGAGGCCAACCGGGGCCGGTGCCCGCCGGCCCTGGATCGATTTGCGCTAAGCGTCCATCCCGCCTGAAACCTGCGTGTCTATAGCCGGCCAGAAGCCAGCATCCGGCACCGCCCTGCCCCTGCACGCCGGGACCGCCCATCCGGATGTCCCACAGTCTTTCTCAATCGACGCCATAGGCTGCGCCTATTTGCTGACGCCAGAGCCCTGACCTAGGCCTGTGCCTGCAAACATGAGCCGCGTCCTTCTCACAACACCAAGAAGAGGAAGCCTGATGAACACGCCAGTCCGGAACCGATGGAGCCTGATCGCCCTGTCGATGGCCATGGCCCTGCACAGCGGGGCGGCAAGTGCCGAAGAGAAACTCCCCTCCAGTTATGCCCCGACCCAGACCGACGACTTCCCCAGCGTGATGAAACGCATGACGGCAGACAAGCCGAAGATCGCGCAAGCCCACAAGACCCTGCTCGAACAGCGCTACGACCTCGCCGACAAGCCGGCCAAGGGGGTGACCATGTCGCGCGGAAAGCCAGTGCAGGAAGGCGTTCGGGTGAGGCTGCCCGAGGGCACCAGCTGGGATGAGCTGGCGAAACTCCCACCCGATGAAATCCGCGAGAAAGGTCTCTTCCCCGGCGGCTTCCTGCCGCTGCCGCACCCCAATCATCCGGAAGGCGGGATGGTCTTCCCGCACTTCCTCATCGAGGAGATCAACCAGCAGGAGAAACGCGACCTGACCCGCTTCGACCTGGACTTCGACCTGCCCGATCACTTCCTCCCGGAGTTCCCCGCGCCGATCTACCTGACCACCCGCCCGGACCTGGGCGATGTCTCCAAGGGCCGCCAGATCACCCTGTTCAACTACTACGACACCTTCGCCGGCATCCTCAATCCGAAGCAGCTCGAAGGCCTGCGCCTATTGCTCACGCCCTTCGCCCAGCAGCAGTTCAACCAGACCGATGACCGCCGCAGCGAAATGCCCAGCCGCGGCGTGGCCTGTTTCGACTGCCACGCCAACGGCCATACCAATGCTGCGACGCACCTGGCGGGCGATGCACGGCCGCAGGCGTTCCGCCATCGCATCGACACCCCGTCCCTGCGCGGGGTGAACGTACAGCGCCTGTTCGGCTCGCAGCGGGCGCTGAAGACGGTGGAGGATTTCACCGAGTTCGAGCAGCGCGCCGCCTACTTCGACGGCGATCCGGTGATCGCCACCAAGAAGGGCGTGAACATCCTCGATCGGGGCAGCCAGGTTCACTTCATGGGCGAGTTCCAGGCGCTGCTGGACTTCCCGCCGGCGCCCAAGCTGGATATCGAGGGCAAGCTGATCCCGGCAAAGGCCAGCGAGCAGGAGCTGCGCGGCGAGCAGCTGTTCCATGGCAAGGCCGCCTGCGCCGGCTGCCATACCCCGCCCTACTTCACCGACAACCTGATGCACAACCTCAAGACCGAACGTTTCTTCAAGCCGACCGAGGTCAACGGCGTGATGGCAGTGGGCGATGGGCCGATCAAGACTTTCCCCCTGCGCGGCATCAAGGACTCGCCGCCATACCTGCATGACGATCGCCTGCTGACGCTGGACGACACCGTCGAGTTCTTCAACCTGGTGCTGGGACGCAAGCTGAACCAGGAGGAGAAGGCGGATCTGGTGGCGTACCTGAGAGCGCTCTGACGGCCGTGCTTGTGCAGCAGCGGACTCCGTCCGCGATGGTGTCCCGCGCGCTCCTGCCCTGTCGCGGACGGCATCTGCTCCTGCGGTCAGCCCGCCTCACTCAATGGCTCTCAGGTAAGCCTCGACCTCACCGGAGAGCCACCCGGCAAACGCCGCCACCTTGGCCTGGGTCGCCTCGCGCTCGGGCCACACCAGCCAGTAAGGGAAGCCGTAGGGCACGCGCAGGTCGCTCAGGGCCACCAGCTCACCGCTGTCCAGCGCACCGGCCACCAGGCTGCGGCGTTCGAGGCCGATCCCCTGTCCCATGCGCACCGCCTCGATGCTCAGGTTGGAGTCGTTCACCACGAACTCCGCCGGCTCCTGCGGTACCGCCACGCCGGCAGCCTGGCACCAGCCCAGCCAGGACTCGAAACCGGTGACGCGCGGGCAACGGAGAATGTCTTCGGGGCTGCGGGGTAGCTGGCCGCCGTTGAAATCCGGCGCGGCGACGACTACCACCTCGTCCTCGAACAGGCGCTCCTGCGCCAGCCCTTCCCAGTGCCCCTGGCCGATGCGGATGGCCACGTCGGCCAGGCCCTGGCGCAGGTCCATCACCTCCAGGCTGGCAAGCAACCGCAAGCGGTACTGTGGATAACGCGCGCGAAAGACCGGCAGGCGCGGCAACAGCCATTTCTGGCCAAAGGACGGCGTGAGCGCCACCACCAGCTCATCCTCGCCAGGGCGCGCCTTGGCCAGCCGGGTCGCCTCGGCGATATCGCGCAGTGCACCACGGATCTGCAAGGCATAGAGACGGCCCTCTTCGCTGAGGCGCAACCCACGCCCTTCGCGTTGCAGGAGAGTAATCCCGAGCAGGCTTTCCAGTTGGCGCACCTGCTGACTGATGGCCGAATGGGTGACATGCAGCTCGCCGGCGGCGAGGGTGACGCTGCCGAGCCTGGCAACGGCCTCGAAACTGCGCAGCGCGGAGAGCGGTGGCAATGCGCTCATGTAAGTTTTCCTAACCGAATCGGTCACTAATCGTCGCTATTTCCCAGCCGGCAAAGCCGCTAGATTCATGGCCACCGCGCGGAAAACCGCGCCAGCCACGATGCAATCTCCACTAACAGGATGTGCCCATGCAACAGAAGCTTCCGCACCTGATCGGCATGCTCGACTCGCCCTACGTGCGCCGCGTCGCCATCACCCTGCGCCTGCTCGGCATCGAGTTCAGCCACCAGTCGCTGTCGGTGTTCCGCACCTACGAGGAGTTCCGCGGCATCAACCCGGTCGTCAAGGCACCGACGCTGGTGCTGGGCGACGGCCAGGTGCTGATGGATTCCACGCTGATCATCGACTGCTTCGAACACCTCGCCGGGCGCAGCCTGATGCCCGCCGAGCCTGCCGCGCGGGTACGCGCCACGCGCCAGCTGGGCCTGGCCCTGGCGGTCATGGAGAAGGCGGTGCAGCGCTACTACGAGCAGCAGCGGCCGGAAGACAAGCAACTCGGCACCTGGCAGGAGCGCGTCGACCAGCAGCTGCACGCCGCTCTGGCGCAACTGGAGAGCGAATTACGCGAGATGTCGCTGGATGTGGGCGCACCGCTGGACCAGGCCGGCCTGAGCATCGCGGTAGCCTGGACGTTCGTGCAGCTGCTGCATTCGGAAGCTATTCCAGCCGACAGCTACCCGGCGGTGCGCGACTGGGCGGAACAGGCTGAAGCACTGGACGTGTTCAAAGCCTTCCCGCCGGTGTGAAGCGCCCGACTCAGTCGCCCTGGGGCTTGCTCAGGGTGACATTGCCAAAGGTCATGAAGACGAACGCGCTGCCTGCCGGGCCTCGATAAGCGCCCTGCGCCCCGCAGAGCTTGCAGGCCAGGGCAGTGAACTCCCACGCCTGCTCCTGGCTGCACGCCAGTTTCTGCGTGGTGAGACAATCGATGCCGTTCTCCTCGCCATACTGGCGCACGGCGAACGCGTGCTCCTGCAGCGGCGCCACCACCGACGGGTGATCCCACCCCCACAGCCAGGTGCCATCCGCCGTGTTGTAGGTCCCCACGATCTGCACCGGACACGTCGCGACGAGGCCGTCGGGATGGGCGAACTCGATGACGCCGCTGTCCTGATCAACGCTCCACGAACACTCGCTGAGATGCCAGGTGGCGTCGTGCACACCTGCCTTCGCCGTCAGCTCGGCGACGCATTGCTCCAGGAAATCCTGGAACGCGGAAGCGGGGGCGCTCCGAGGGGTTTCCTTGCCCAGAAGGCGCTTGAAAAAACGCATGGTCGATCCTTCAACGGTCAGTGGGTAATCAGGGGAGATGGGAGCGCCGTCAGTCCCGCGGCAACTCCTCGTGCTGTTGCCGGGTGAAACGCAGCAGGCCGAAACAGATAAAGAAGCCGCACAGCGCCAGCCCGGCGGCAACCAGGAAGATCGAGGCGTAGCCATGGCGAGCGGCAACCAGGCCCATCAGCGGGCCGGCGACGCCCATCGCCAGATCAAAGAACAACGCGTAGGCGCCCAGGCCGGCACTGCGGCTGCTGGCCGGAATCCGCAGGACCGCCTCGACGCCCAGCGACGGATAGACCAGCGACAGGCCGCAGCCGGTGAGCGCCGCGCCGAGCAATGCGAAACCAGGCCCCGGTGCCTGCCAGAGCAGCAGCAGGCCGAAGACCTCGACGCCCAGGCAGACCACCGCCACAGCAAAGCCGCCGAAGCGATTGACCATGCCCGAGAAGATCAGCCGCGCGCCGACGAAGCAGACGCCGAAGGCGGTCAGGCACCAGGCCGGGTTTGCCCAGCCCTGGCTGCCGTAATAGAGGGTGATGAAGGTCGCCAGGGTGCCGAAGCCGATGGACCCGAGCATTACGCACATCCCGTAGGGCAGCACGCGACCGAGCACGGCATGGAAGGCCATGCGCACGCCGGGAATGGTCGGGACCTCCGCCCGGCCTCGGGCCGCCAGCCAGCCCAGCGCGGTGAGCACGAGGATGCTCACGCCCAGGCTCCACAGGCCCAGCGAGGCCGACATCGTCACGCCCAGCGGCGCGCCAATGGCGATACCGCCGTAGCTGACGATGCCGTTCCAGGAAATCACCCTGGCGGTGTTCTGGGTGCCGACCAGCGCGATGCCCCAGCTCGCCGTGCCGATCCCCAGCAGCCCCTGCGCCAGGCCGAACAGCAGGCGACTCGCGAGCAGCAGCGTGAGGCTCAGCCAGGTCACCGGCTCGACACTGGTGGACGCCAGCACCAGAACGCCACCGATACCCAGCACGCCCAGGCCGTAGAGCACGGCGCGCTTGGCCCCGTAGGTGTCGGCCACGTAACCCGCCAGCGGGCGGGACACCAGGGTGGCGATGTACTGCAGGCCGATCACCACGCCGGCAACCACGGTGGAGTAGCCCAGGCCTTCGTGGACGAAGCCGGGCAGCACCGGCAGCAGCAGGCCGATGCTCAGGAACAGGACGAAGGTGAAGAAGACGGTCGCGAGGATGCGCAGGGTAACGGAGGCGGTTCGCTGCTCGGACGAGCTCATGGACGGGCCTGACGATGGATAGCGGAGCGGGTAACGGGGACGATTGAAAGCAGGCTATCTATTTCCGTCCCGATTGCCAATCCGAACCTTGCTCCTCGGCAGAGGCTCCTATAGTTGTTCCACTGCCGCGCGCCGTGGCGGCGCGCTCCACCTGCATCAAGGAGATCGTCATGGATACCAGCCAGCACAGCCTGAGCGCCCTGTTCAAGCAACTGGGACTGCCCGACGGGCGCAAGGAGATCGATGCCTTCCTCGGCAGCCACCGCCTTGCCGACGGCCAGAAACTGCCGGACGCGCCGTTCTGGAACGCCGCCCAGTCGCAGTTCCTGCGCGAGGCGCTGCAACAGGACTCGGACTGGACCGAGGAAGCCGACGAACTCGCGGTGCGACTGTCCAACTGAGCCGCACGGTTTGAGGCGCGCTACTTCAGGTAGGAACGCAGCACCCCCATGACCTGTTCCAGGTCTTCGTGGCGCTGCGCCGCGGTGCGGTCCTCGGCGCCCAGGTGGTCGCGCAGATGGCCCTCGAGCACCTCGGCCATCAGGCCATTCACCGCGCCGCGGATGGCGGCGATCTGCTGCAGGATCGCCGCACATTCGCTGCCCGCCTCCAGCGCACGCTCCAGCGCCTCGCTCTGGCCCTTGATGCGCCGCACCCGGGTCAGCAGCTTCTTCTGGTCCTTGATGGTATGTCCCACGGCAAAACTCCAAAGGTATACTGGGGTATAGTATCCAGATTGATTCTGTGGACCATCATCATGCAGCACGCCGCTCACCCGCAAGACGGGCGCCACGACCACCAGTTCCACGAAGGCAACCCGCTTGCCGAACGCAACACCCTGCGCGCCGCGCTGCTGACCGCCGTGATGATGGTGGTGGAAATCACTGGTGGTTGGATCTTCAACTCCATGGCCCTGCTCGCCGACGGCTGGCACATGAGTTCCCATGCCCTGGCACTGGGCCTGGCGTTCTTCGCCTACGTCGCAGCGCGGCGCTTCAAGGGCGATCCGCGCTTCGCCTTCGGCACCTTCAAGATCGAGATTCTCGCCAGCTACACCAGCGCCATCCTGCTGTTGGGCGTGGCGGCGCTGATGATGTTCGAGTCCGTCGCCCGGCTGCTCTCCCCCACGCCGATCCACTACCAGCAGGCCATCGCCATCGCGGTGATCGGCCTGCTGGTGAACCTGGCCTGTGCCTGGCTGCTGCGGGGCGAGCACCATCACCATGATCACGATCATGGACACGGACACGATCATCACCATCAGGGCCATGACCACGACCATGACCTGAACCTGCGCGCCGCCTACCTGCACGTGCTGGCCGACGCGGCTACCTCGGTGGCGGCGATCATCGCCCTGATCGGCGGCCTGCTCTGGGGCGCTGCCTGGCTCGACCCGCTGATGGGCATGGTCGGCGCCGTGCTGGTGGCCATCTGGTCGGTCGGCCTGCTCAAGCAGAGCGGCCGGGTGCTGCTGGATGCCGAGATGAACGATCCGGTGGTGGAGGAAATCCGCGAGGTGGTCGCCGAACTGCCACAACCGGCACGCATCACCGACCTGCACCTGTGGCGCGTCGGCAAGTCGCGCTACGCCTGCATTCTCAGCCTGGCCAGCAGCGGGGACCTGACGCCGGAACTGGTGCGCCAGCGCCTGCAGGTCCACGAGGAACTGGCGCATATCACGGTGGAGATCGACCGGGTCTCCGCCTGACGACCGCTCGGGGCCGGACCGGAAGTCGTGGCGGCTTTGACGACCGCCACGCCGCTGCGGCCTAATGCGCAGCCTGTCGAAACACGGTCCCGCCCGACGATGTCCAGCCCCCGCTTCTCCGCCGCCCAGCAACGCGCCAGCACCCTGCACCTGCCTGCCGGTCCCTGGTCGACCGTGCTGGACTGCCTGTGCGCGCGCTTCCCGGCGATCAGCCGCGATACCTGGCTGGACCGCATGGCGCGCGGCAAGGTGCTGGACAGCGACGGCCAGCCCATCGGCCCCGAACACCCCTACCGCGAAGCGCTGCGCATCCATTACTTCCGCGAGGTGTCGCAGGAGGCGCCGATCCCCTTCCAGGAAAACATCCTCTACGCCGATGAGCACCTGGTGGTGGCGGACAAGCCGCACTTCCTGCCGGTGACGCCCGCGGGCCAGTACGTCGAGGAAACCCTCCTCGCCCGGCTTGCCAAGCGCCTGGACAACCCGCTGCTGGTGCCGCTGCATCGCATCGACCGGCTCACCGCCGGGCTGGTGCTGTTCTCCACCACCCCGCAGAATCGCGACGCCTACCAGGCGCTGTTCCGCGAGCGACGCATCCACAAGATGTACGAGGCCATCGCGCCGGCGCTGCCACTGCTGGAATTCCCACGGGTGCACCGTTCGCGGATGGTCGAGGGCGATCCCTTCATCCGCATGCAGGAAGTGGACGGCACGCCCAACAGCGAAACCCGCATCGAGGTGCTGGAGCAGCGCGGCGACCTCTGGCGCTACGGACTGCACCCGGTCTCCGGCAAGCGCCACCAGCTGCGCGTACACATGTCCGGCCTGGGCGCGGCGCTGTGCTTCGATCCGCTCTACCCGACCCTGCCGCCGCGCGGCGAGCGCCCGCCGGAAGACTTCGACAAGCCGCTGAAGCTGCTGGCCCGGCAGCTGGCGTTCATCGACCCGGTCACCGGCGAGGCACGGCATTTCAGGAGCCAGCTCGAGCTCTCCTGGCCTTCCATCAATTTCATCGATGGTCACCCTTAAGGCGATCCATTTCCGTCGATAGTGGCCCCGGTGTTTTCATAGCTCCACCCCAAGGAGAGAAAGCATCAGGAGCCGAACATGAGCTACAGCGCCAAGTCCTTTTCCGCCCTCGTCAACGCCCTGCGTGCCGATGGCATCACCCGTCCCGAACAGATGGCCCGCCAGCCCTTCCGCAATGCCCAGGGCTTCTGGTCCGCGGTGGCCAAGAAATGAATCTCGTGCAGCGACTCCCACCTGCGCTGCGCATGGATGCGGTGATCGTCCTGTACGCCCTGGCCACGGCCTGGCTGGTGTTTTCCGGCCTGTAGAAATCGGCCCGCGAATATCAACGCAATAAAAAGGGCAGCCATGGCTGCCCTTTGTCATACCGCGCGGCGCTGCCGCGCTCCATCCTCACTTCTTCAGGCAAGTGCTCATGAACGTCTTGCGTTCATCGCCCTTGAGCGCCTTCTTGGTCGCATCGGCATTGCAGGACTTCATCTTCTCCTGCTGCGGCGTCATTGCCTTGGTATCGCCGCCGGCTTTCAGACAGGAACTCATGAAGGCTTTGCGTTCATCACCCTTGAGCGCCTTGGTGGTGGCGTCGGCGTTGCAGGTTTTCATTTTCTCCTGCTGCGCGGTCTGCGCGGCGGTGGCAGCGAAGCCTTGCGCCGAGAACAGCAGAGTCAGGACGAGCAGCGGAATCCGAACGGTGGTCATGGAGTGGTCTCCCTGGATGGAATTGCCACCCTGAGCGTAGCTCGCAGGCCAGCATTCGCGAGGCCTGCGATGCGATGCAGCGCCCTGCGTCACACGGTCAGGCGCGTCGTTCCCGGCATAAAAACAGAAATGGTTATATATAAATTCGAATTGATAATTTTTTGAAATATTAAAAATGTCGCAGTATGGCGCTGCCACTCACTCGGTACGCCAGGAACCTGCCATGTCGCTGTTGACCCTTCCCAATGCCCGCGAGCAAACCAAATCGGTCCGCGCCACGGTGCTGGTGTTCAAGGACCCGCGCTCGCAGGAACTGCTCAACCGCATCGAGCGCCTGGCGCCCAGCGAAGCCAACGCCCTGATCATCGGCGAGACCGGTACCGGCAAGGAGCTGGTCGCGCGACATATCCACAAGCTGAGCCGACGCAGCACGGCGCCCTTCGTTGCGGTGAACTGCGGCGCCTTTTCAGAGACGCTGGTGGAAAGCGAGCTGTTCGGTCACGAGAAAGGTGCCTACACCGGCGCCACCAGCAGCAAGGCAGGCTGGTTCGAATCGGCCAATGGCGGCACCCTGTTCCTCGACGAGATCGGCGACCTGCCGCTGAACATGCAGGTGAAGCTGCTGCGCGTGCTCCAGGAGCGCGAAGTCGTGCGCCTGGGTTCGCGCACGCCGGTGCCGATCAACGTGCGGGTCGTGGCCGCGACCAACGTCAACCTGGCGGACGCCGTGGTGGCCGGGCACTTCCGCGAGGACCTGTTCTACCGCCTGCACGTCGCCACCATCCGCCTGCCCCCGCTGCGCGAACGTCCCGGCGACATTCTGCCGCTGGCCGAATTCTTCCTCGAGGAGCACTGCCAGCGCCTGGGCTACAACCGCGCCTCCCTAAGCCCCGAGGCCGAGCGCAAACTGCTGGGTCACACCTGGCCAGGCAACATCCGCGAGCTGGAGAACGCCATCCACCACGCACTGCTGGTCTGCCGCAACCAGCAGGTGCAACCGGGCGATCTGCAGTTGGCCGAGTTGCCATCGGCGCCGCGCCACGATCACCTGCGCCACGAATCCTTCCCCCACGCACTCGCCCCGCGCGTCGAGGCCACTCTGGAGCAAGCACTGCTGGAGCTGTTCGAGAGCAACAAGCCCGACCTCTACGAACATGTCGAGGAAGTGCTGTTCCGCACCGCTTACCACTTCTGCCACGGGAACCAGCTGCAGACCGGCCGCCTGCTCGGCATCAGCCGCAACATCGTCCGCGCGCGCCTGGAGAAAATCGGCGAACTGAACCTCAGCCGCACCGGCTGAGGTGCTTTCAGCCCGCGCCAGCTCTGGCCTGAAACCGTCCGTCGGCGATCCTCGCCCGGCGTCCCCCTGCGAAAGGTTATAATCCGCGCCGGCTCTGCGGCCGGCACGCCAGTGCACACTGAGCGTCTACACTGGCAGAACGCCGTCCACGTGGACGACGGTCGCCAGTGAATGGCCCGCCGTTATCAGCGTCTCGTCATCATCTTCAAGTCATCAAGCTTTTTGTCATCAGGAACCATCGTGACCAAAGACGAACTGCGCGCGGAACTCGAGCGCCAGGAGCAACGTTTCAAGGATGAACAGGGCGGCGAAGTGACCCTTTATGCCGCCCAGCCCGAACCCGAAAGAAAGCCCTGGCGCAAGCGACCCAGCGTGCAGGACAAGGCCTTCGACCGGGAGCTGGAAAGAATCGAAGAAGAACGACTGAAAAAGGATCAGGAAGCCGCTTCCCTTTAAATCGCAGGTACGGCGCCAGGCTGAAAGACGCATCCGACTCTGCTGCCGGGCGTCTTGAGCTGAAGGGCGAGCAGCGCTCCGTGGGGGAGCCCGCCAGCCGACCTGCACACACTCATCCGATGGGCCGGCAGCCCGCGTGGAAGCATTGCAAACTTTTTCCACCCTGCCTGAAAGCGCCGTGCGACGAGGCGTCGCGCAAATTGGAGAAACCGTTTCAGCCTAAATACGGTGCTCCAAGCTTCTGGCATAATCGCCGCCCCGTCTCCGACCGGTCATAGAATCTTCATGTTCGATCTCTTCAGCGGACTCGATGTCTGGGTGGGTATCAGCCTGGTGCTGGCACTCACGTTCGTCCTGGCCTTCGAGTTCATCAACGGCTTCCACGACACCGCCAACGCGGTGGCCACGGTCATCTACACCAAGGCCATGTCCCCGTACCGCGCGGTGATCCTCTCCGGCATATTCAACTTCCTCGGCGTGTTGCTCGGTGGCGTCGGCGTCGCCTACGCGATCGTCCACCTGCTGCCGGTGGAGCTGCTGATCAATGTGAACACCGGCCACGGCCTGGCCATGGTGTTCTCGCTGCTCGCCGCGGCCATCACCTGGAACCTGGGCACCTGGTACTTCGGTATCCCCGCCTCCAGCTCGCACACCCTGATCGGCTCGATCCTCGGCGTGGGCCTGGCGAATGCCCTGCTCAACGGCGTGCCGGTGGCCGACGGGATCAACTGGGGCAAGGCCATCGACATCGGCCTGTCGCTGATCTTCTCGCCGCTCGCCGGCTTCATCGTCGCCGGCGCCCTGCTGATCGGCCTGAAATGGCTGTACCCGCTGTCGAAGATGCACAAGACGCCGGAAACCCGCCGCGACGTCGACGAGAAGAAGCATCCGCCCTTCTGGAACCGCCTGGTGCTGGTGATCTCGGCCATGACCGTGAGCTTCGTGCACGGCTCCAACGACGGCCAGAAAGGCATCGGCCTGATCATGCTGGTGCTGATCGGCATCGTCCCGGCCAAGTTCGTCCTCGACCTGAACAGCACCACCTACCAGATCGAGCGCACCCGCGACGCCGCCATCCACCTGCAGCAGTTCTACAACCGCCACTCCGACACCCTTGGCGAGATGCTCGCCCTGGGCAAGGCCGGCGAAGCGGACATGCCGGACCTGTATCGTTGCGAGCCGAAGCAGACCGAAGCGACCCTCAAGGGCCTGCTGAAAGACCTGCATGGCGTCTCCAGCTATACCGAACTGAACGACGACGAGCGCGTGCAGGTACGCCGCTACCTGCTGTGCCTGGACGACACCGCGAAGAAGGTCGGCAAGCTGTCCGAGCTGCCGTCCCGCGAGAAGGCGGACCTGGAGAAGCTGCGCAAGGACCTGACCAGCACCACCGAGTACGCGCCCTTCTGGGTGATCATCGCGGTGGCCCTGGCCCTGGGCATCGGTACCATGGTCGGCTGGAAACGCGTGGTGCTCACCGTTGGCGAGAAGATCGGCAAGCAGGGCATGACCTACGCCCAGGGCATCGCCGCCCAGCTCACCGCGACCGCCGCCATCGGCATGGCCAACATCTACAGCCTGCCGGTCTCCACGACACACGTGTTGTCCTCGGGCGTCGCAGGCACCATGGTAGCGAACCGCAGCGGCCTGCAAGGCAGCACGATCCGCAACATCCTCATGGCCTGGGTACTGACCCTGCCCGTGTCGATCGCGCTGGCCGCCGGCCTGTTCTGGCTGTCCTCGCGCTTCGTCGGCTGATCCCGCGCCGCGCACCACGAAAAACGCCTGCATCTGCAGGCGTTTTTCATTTCCGGCGGCTCAAAGGCTGATCACCTGCCGCGGCAGGCGGATCACGAATCGCGCTCCACCCTTGTAGTTATCCACAGACAGGCTGCCCCCCATGTTGCGGATCAGGTCGTGGCTCACCGACAGGCCAAGACCGGTGCCCTTGCCGATGGGTTTGGTGGTGAAGAAGGCCTCGAAGATGCGCTCGATCACTGCCGGCGGGATACCACCGGCGTTGTCACGTACGTGCACCTCGACCCAGCCATCGTCCGTACAAGGTTCCTGCGACACACCGATCCACCGTGCGCCCTCCTCCCCCCGTGCGAGCAGCGCATCGCGGGCGTTCGCCAGCAGGTTGATCAGCACCTGTTCGAGCTGGTCGGCGTAGCCGCGGACCACCACCCGCTGCGCTGGCGGCCGGCATTCAAGGCTGATGCCCTGCTGCGTCAGGCTCTCGCCCAGCAGCGCGATGGCACCCTCACAGGCATCGTAGGGATCGAAGGGAGCAGCCTCCAGCTCCGACTTGCGGCTGAACACGCCCATGTGGCTGATCACCCGCGACAGCCGATCGATCTGCGCGTCGGCGCGCTCCAGCTTTTCCTTCAGGTATTCCGGCTCGCCCAGCTTCTGCCGGGCGTTATAAAGAGACATCCGCATGACATGCAGCGGCTGCTTCATCTCATGGGCCATGCCACTGACCATCTCGCCGAGGCTCGCCATCTTCGCGCCCTGGGCCAGCTGCTGCTGGGCGTGGCGCACGGCGGTGTTGTCGCGGCCCACGGCCTGGACCTCCACCAGTTGCCCCTGGGCGTCCAGCAATGGCCGGTCCGACCAGATCAGCCAGAGATTGCGCTGGCCCGGCAGGCAGAAACGCAGCTCCCAGGAATCGTCCGCCACGCTCTGACCACCACCGACCAGGCGTGCGCGCAGGGCGCTGCAGTCCTGCTCCGAGAGCCAGTCATCCAGGCGCCGGCCAAGCAGCGCGTCCACCGGCTCGCCGAGCACCTGGGCGAAGGTGTGGTTGACGAAGGTCAGTTGCAGATCCGGGTCGTAGCGACAGATCAGCGCCGGCGAGTCTTCGACCAGTACGCGGTAGCGCTCCTCGCTCTCGGCGATCTGCAGCGCGGCGAGGTGCTGCTCGGTGACGTCCAGCCAGAGGCCGACAGCCTCCTGCGGAATGCCCTGGATGTCGCGCAGCAGCTTGGCTTCGTCGTACAGCCAGTGCCATTCGCCGGCGCTGTCGCGCAGGCGGTATTCGGTGCGCACGCGGCCCTCGCGCAGGAGCTCACGACCGCGATCAAGGAAAGTTTCCAGATCCTCCGGATGCACCCGCTCGGCCAGCGCTTGCCAGTTCTGGCCCTGCAGGTCGAGACCGAGCAGGTTGCCGGCGCTCTCGCTGTAGAACTCCGGAATCAGGTGGCCCTCCTCCACACGCTGCACGTAGATGACCACCGGCGCGCTATCGATCAGGTTGCGCAGCCGCGCGTGGGCGGCCAGCGCCTGCTCTTCCTGCAGCTTGCCCTCGCTGATATCCAGCAGCACGCCATCCATCAGCTGGTCGCCGGCGCGCGCCTGCCGCCGCCCCTGCAGGCGCAGCCAGCGGCGGGTCTGGGTGGAAGCGCCACCGCGCAGGCGCAGGTCCTGCACCAGCCGCCCACCGGGTTGCAGGTTGCGCAGACGCAGACTGAGCTCGTCGGCATCGGCCGGGTGCAACTGACTCAGCAGGTCACCCAGCGCCAGTTGCAGTTGGCCGGCAGGCAAGCCGAGGCTGGCCGCGACGGCCGGCGACAATTCGAACAGGCCCTCGTCGACCCGCAACCGCCACCAGCCACCGCCGACCATGTCCTGCAACAGACTCAGGCGCCGGCTGCTGTCGCGCAGGCTGTGCAGCTCGGTGCGCTCGTGCACGAGGTTGGTGAGTATCTCCGCCAGGTACTGCCAGTCGCTCGGCGCCAGCCCCGGCCAACTGCCGCCATGCTCCATGGGCTCGGCCAGCAACCCGGCCAGCCGGCCGCCACGCACGGGCGCCGGAATCAGGTAGAGCTGCTCGCAACACAGCGAATGAAGCAGCGCCGACGGACTGTTATCCGCCCCCAGCAGACAAGCCGCGCTGGCAGCGCGCAGTTCGTCGCCGGGTAGCGCCAGGTTTTCCCGCAGCAGGCTGTCGAAGCCAGGCTTCACGTAGCAGGCAAAGACCCGCAGGATCTGGTCCGGCGCCTCCAACAGCAGCGCCATGCTGCGCATGTGGAAGTTGCTGCAGAAGGCTTCCAGCACCTCGCCGACCGCCTCGCCAAGGCGGCGCTGCGAGCTGTGACGCAGGCGCGCCAGCAGCAGCTTGCTGAGGCTCAGGCATTGCAGCTTGTGCTGCTGGCTGTCGGACTGCCAGTTCAGGTCGGAGATGTCCGTGCCCAGCAGGAGGCAGTGCTCGTTGGCCTGCAGCACGGCCTGGAAGCGGCAGACCAATGGCAGGTCGCCGGTGCTGCGCAACACCAGATCGAGCCGCTCGCCGCCGCGCAGGCCGGAGACCTGCATGCTGCCGGGGATACGCCGATCCAGGTAATCCCCCAGTACCGGCAGTTCACCGTTTCCCGGGGACGGCGGGAGCAGCCGATGGGCCAGGCTGCCGCCGCGCGCGATGATGCGATCCCGGCTGTCCAGCTCCAGCCAGAGATCCCAGTGTCCGGTGACCACCGGCTCCGCGACCTCCGAAGGCGGCAAGGCAGGACGTCGCCGCGCCGCCAGGGGGCGATTGGGCGGCGGGTTGTCGGCCCGTTCATGTTGGGCCGAGGACCGGGAGCGCCAGAAATCGAACATGCAACCGCCTCAGAGCAGGACGCTGGCGGTGCCGCTGAGCACGTCGGGCAAGCGTGGCACCGTGCCGATCCCTGGCAGGGTCAGCAGCGGCACGATGGGTGAGGCGGCGTAGGGATAGCTGACGCACACCTGCACACGCGTGTAATCGTGCCCTGAGACGGTTTGCGTGACTGGCGTGTCCATGAACTCCCCGCCATAGCAGCCGTTGCGCCAGCTGGCCGGCATCCAGCTCAGGCGCTGGGTCACGGCGCTATTCACGGCCGCCTTCAACGCGGCGTTATAGCCACCAGCGGCCTGGGGATTCACCGACACGGCAACCCGTGCGCCAGCCGCCGCGGCATCATTGAACGCCTGCAGCATCAGCAAAGGCACGCAATATCCAAGCAGGCCATAGAGCACGGCGAAGAACAGGACGAATACCGCGGCGAACTCGATGGCTACCGCGCCGCGCTGGCGGCGGGAACGACTGCATCCTTTCATGTGCACTACGCCTCGAACCTTTTCGAAAGTTGCACTACCGGTAAGTTATCGGCTTGCCTTCCCGGTTCCAAAGTACCGTTTCGCTATTGGAGCACCTGAAGATCAATACTAGATTCTACTGCTGAAGAAACTAGTTCTCGGCACAAGTATTAATTCCCCTTCCAGGAATAAGGACATTCCCCCATGTTATCCAAATTCCTGCTCCTGGCCTGCTTCGCAGTCGGCGCCTATCAGGATGTGCGAAACCTGCAAGTAAGCAACTGGCTGACCCTGGGCGGCGGGCTGGCGGCGGGCACCTGGCTGCTCGCCAGCGGCCACAGCCTGACCGGCCACACGCCGCTGGTGGTGCTGCTCGGGCTGGGGTTGGCGCTCGTACTGAGCGTCCCAGGCTACCTGCTGGGTCGCTTGGGCGCAGCCGACGTCAAAGCCCTGGCCGCCCTCGCCCTGGCCAGCGATCCGCGCACCCTGCTCTATACCCTCGCGCTGGCCAGCCTGATCAGCGTGACAGTGATGTTCGCCAGCAAACTTTTGATTGATTCGGATAAGTTGCCGGCTAATTGCAAAACGAAATTAGCGAGACTGCAACCGTCAAAGTTCAAGTCATTCCCCTTCATCTTTGCGCTATTCGCCGGTCTTCTGACGAGTCTCGCAATTCTCCATTAAATGATCCCGACAATTGGCAGAATCCAAACTTAACGACTATATGCTAAGGGTTAATACCACCTATCGCCTGATGGGACGATCCGGCTACGGATATTGAACGGCCGGACGATAAAAACAATGGATAAAGTCTTTCAAGGAGCGTGCAGTCATGGATAAAACGGCCAATCGCCGTTTCAGCGTGCTGGTCATCGACGACGAGCCCCAGGTCACTTCCGAGCTTTCCGAACTGCTGGAGAACAGCGGCTACCGCTGCCTGGTCAGCGACAGCAAGGACAGCGCCCTGCAGAAATTCCGCGATGACGCATCGATCGGCCTGGTGATCTGCGACCTGGGCCTGGGTCGCGACAATGGCATCCGCGTCGTCGAGGCGCTGAAGGAGATCGCCGGCTCGGCGCGGTTCTTCGAAACCATCATCCTCACGGGCCAGCAAGGCAGCCAGGAAGTGATCGAGGCCATGCGCGTGGGTGTCGCCGATTATTACCAGAAGCCGGTGGCGCCGATGGACCTCATCAAGGGCCTGGAGCGCCTCGAAAGCCGACTGCACGAACGTATCCGCAGCCAGCTCAGCCTGAGCCACGTGAACCAGCGCCTGGAGTACCTCGCCGAATCGCTCAACTCGATCTCGCGGGACATCCACAAGATCAAGTACGAAGTCCATGGCGGCGGCCAAGCTGCCAGCAGCAGCGTGCTGAAGCAGGAACAGCCCGAGCCTGCGCCCAGCGCTACGCCGAGCAGCGCCGAGCAGATGACGCCGGTGGTCAACAATCCGCTGTTCAACAAGCTCTCGCCGCGCCAGCAGGCCGTGGCGCGCCTGGTGAGCAAGGGGCTGACCAACTACCAGATCGCCTACGACCTGGGGATCACCGAGAACACTGTCAAACTCTATGTTTCCCAGGTGCTGCGGCTGATGCACATGCACAACCGCACGCAACTCGCCCTCGCCATTTCGCCCAACGCCTCGCAGAGCAGCGCGGTGCACTGACCCTCCGTGGGCCAACCTTCAGATCAGCAGCTCTGCGCCGCCGGTCTGGAGGTCGATAAGGCGTACGTCGAGGATGCCGGTCTGGATGCCCAGGAGTTTGAGCAGCGGATCGATGAGCGCATTGCCCAAGGCCGTGACTAGATCCGCCAGGGCCTTCGTTAACAGCTTGTTCAGGTCGGTAATGGAGTTGATCACCGTGCCGGCAAGGTTATCCACAAGCTTACCCAGATCACACAGCAGCCAGCCCAGAAGCGGATTGCACAGCAGTCCCTGCGAGCCCAGCGTCACAGTAATCTTCAGTCCGCTGCTCAAACTCGCCAACCCTGCTCCCAGTGAGGCACCGAGGGGGCTTTGGGCACGCTGAACGGAACTGGGCAGGTCGCCAGGGCTGGCAACGGTGTATGTCAGCTCAGTCGGAGTCGAAGTGGCGACCGTCACTGGCCCCGAAGGCGTGGTGATGTCGGCCGTGGCCAGATATCCCGATCCCAGATTAACCAGCTTGACCGAGGCTCCGAGACTCAAGGTAGCGATGCCAGGCTGCGCTTGCACGCCCACCGTCACCGGTTTTCCAACCCCACCACACTGGATGCTCTCCAACGCGGCAGAACCTGGCGCGACAGCAGCAACCAGGGTCACATCTGACGTCACAAGACCCAGGTTGAGCAGATCCACGCTGGCCCTGACCGTCAGGTTGATCTGCGACGAGCGCGCCTGAGTCCTCCAGGAACCATCGACATTGCGACCGGGATAACCAATGGCGATCTGCGGAGGACTGATCACCGTCAGGCTGAGGCTCTGCGTGAGCAAGCCGGGCAACGCGAGCTTCTGAGTGGGAATAGTGACGGCATTGTTCTTGTTCGCCACCAACGCCGTGGCCATCAAAAGATCCAGTAGGTTGACCCCGGCATTGAGCGCCGTATCGCGTACGCTGTCCGGCGCCACCACGGTGAGAATCTGTCCCAGAGTCAACTGCGCCGTCGGCACGTTGATGGTCGCCAGCGCGGTGCGCAGTAACGCGGTATTCACTCCGGCCAACTGCGAGGAATCCGCCGCGTTGACCATCGCCTGCAGCAACTGCACAGCCGTGACGTTGGCGCCCAGCAGGCTGTCGATCTTGCCCAGTTCCAGGTTCACCCCGGCCGCCTTGAGTTGCTGGCTCAAGGCGAGCAACGAGACGTTCGCCCCGGCGATGCCCTGGTAGGTGACGACGTCCAGGTTGAGGTTGGTGCCCAGTAGGCTGCCAAGCAAGGCGTTGAGCAAGGGCGAGTTGCTCGAGTCCAGACTCAGCACGCCGCTACCGGCAGAGATCCCCGCTATTGCCGAGCGCCGTGCCACGGCCTGGGCACTGAGCACCGTGGTGCTCGACGCACCGCTGAACAGGTTGGCGACGTTGAGCACCAAGCTGGACGGCACGCTGTGCGTTGCCTGCACCCGAACCGAATCGGCAAGGTCGCCGCCAGCGTTGAAAACCCTTTGAGAGTTGGCGCTACCGTATCCGGCCGTGAAGCTGACACTCCCCAGTGTGCCCACCAGGGAATCGCCAGAGCCGGGCACGAAGCCGTTCTTCGCCGCGCTGGCGATGACATAACCCTGGATAACACCAGCCAGCTGCGAGCCGCACATACCTCCTTGGGTCGCGGCCTCCAGGGCCGCCATGTCCGCCACGCGCTGCAGTTTGCGCTGTTCGAAGTACAGCCGACCGGTGTCGATCACCAGGGCCAGGCAGATCAGCGCCAGCAGCAGCGTTCCAGCCGCCATGACGCCAATTGCGCCCCGCTGCCGTTCGCGTCCCATGGCACGCTCCCGAAGTTCTACTTCTTGTCGGTGCTGAAGCCGTTGTTGTCGTCGAGCAGATACTCCGGAATCTCGCGGGTATAGCTCTTCAGGTAACGCTGGTAGGCACGGTCCCGTTCGGCCGGCGTGGCGCTTTGCCGATTGCTCGAGGCCGCTCGGCCGCTGCTCTGCAGCTCCAGCCAGGTCAGCACTTCCTGCTGGTCACGAGCCGTGGTGCCCGGCTCGGCATGGGAGTTCTCCACCGCCACGGCCGGCAAGGGCGAACACAGCAGCGTACAAGCCAGAATCCATGTCTTCATCCTGTCCTCCCTGCCCATCTCAGCGGGCCTTCACCAGCAACTTGGCGTCGTGCGCCACCGCCGGGGTCGAATCGACCAGGGCCGGGTGCGCATCGTCCACCGGGTCGTCCACGTAGCTCACACTTTCCGCCTGCACCGCCGGTTGGCTGGCGGGGCTGGCAGGGCTCGCCGGATGCAGATCCCGGGCCTGATCCTGGGCCGCCCGGACCTGGTCGGCGGACAGCCCGACGCTCTGGATCAATCGGCTCGCCTCGCTGTTCTCACCCTGGATGAACATGACGCTGAGCAGGTTGGTCGCCGGCAGCTTGTCGTGCTCGTTCAGCTCCATGGCCGTGATGAATTCGAAGCGCGCCTTCTCCAGATCACCGCGCCGCATCAGGACGTAGCCCAGGTCGTTGCGCAGCGCGCTGTCAGTGGGCTGCAGGCGCGCCGCTTCACGTAGCTCGCGCTCCGCCTCCACGGTATTGCCACCGCGCATGGCGATCTGCCCCAGGCCGTGATGAGCCTCGGCCGACTTGCAGGTGCCCAGCAGCCCCTCATAGACGATCCGGGCCTTGGGGTCCCCAATACGGCGCAGGGCCAGCGCCTTGCTTTCGCGCACTTCCAGTGAGTTGGGCGGCAGGGTTTCCAGGTTGGCCAGGGCGGCGTGGGCGCGGCCGTTGTCGAGCATCTCGCGGGCCAGGTTGAGCTGCAGCTCTACCGCCTGGCCGAGCTTCTCGTCGCAGTTCTGCCCGACGCTCGGCCCACCACCGAGGGTGTCGAAGTTGGCGCAGCCGCCGAGGGTCAGCCCCAGCAGGCCGATCACGCATGCGTTTCTCATCCCATTCCCCCCATGGCCTTTGTAATCGCGAGGAAGCCTGGCCCGGCGAGGATGATCAGCAGCGCCGGGAACAGCAGCAGCATCATCACCAGGCTCATCTTCGCCGACAGCTTGCTGACCTTTTCCTGCAGGCCGGTCAAGCGACGGTCCTCGAACAATTGCTTGAGTGTCAGCAACGAGCTACGGGCACTACCGCCCTGGCGCACCATCTGGCGCAGTACGTTGCAGCAGTCGGTCAGCTCGCTCACCTGCAAGCGGCGGCTCAACTGATCCAGCTCGTCCGCTAGGTCCATACCGCTGTCGGTGTGCGTCAGCACATTCCCCAGCTCAGAGGACAGGACAGGGACGATGCTCAGCCCCTCCCGGCAGACCACGCGCAGGCTCTGCTCTACGGTCAAACCGGAATCGAAAAGGATGCGGATCAACTGAATGAACAGAATCACTTCTTCGGCCAGGCGCAGCCGGCGCTTTTCGGCAAAGTACGCCAGAACCCGCTTGGGCAGCAGGAAGCCGATCCCCGCGGCAAACAGCAACGGCACTACCGGCGAAGACGTACTGGTGCCAGGCATCGCCTGGTAGATCACGACAATCCCCATCAGCAGCACAGGACAGAAGATCAGGGACATCAGATAGACGCTGCGAGGCGTGCTGCCGCTCCAGCCGGCCTGGTTCAGCAATACACGGACTTCCTCATCGCGCAGGTGCAGCCGCTTGCCCAGCCCGCTGCCACTCATTCGCTCGACAAGATCAGAGACGCGACGAGTGCCCGGGCGCGTCAGAGGCTCGCTGCCCAGTCGCTGCTCGATCAGACGTTGCTCGCGCCCTGCCGTGCGACTCTGCGAGAAAGCCAGGAAAGCGGCAGCAAGCAGCAGGATCAGGACCATCACTCCGTAGAGAACGGGCATGACAGCCTCCTCATATGCTCTTGAGCATGCGCCAGAGCGTGTAGCACCCCAGCACCTGCAGCCCAAGGGAAGTCAGCAGCAGCCAGCGGCCACCGCTGTCGAGCCACATATTCATCAGGTAGCCCGGATTGGTGAAGAGAATGTATCCCCCCAGGCTGACCGGCAGTACCGCCAGGACGAATGCGCTCAGGCGCGTCTCGCCGGTCATGGCACGCAGCTGTCGGCTGAGTTTCTCCCGTTCGTGGATGACCTTGATGATGTTTTCCAGCAGGTCGGTGGTGTTGCCTCCATATCGATGATTCACCGCCACCCCCAGAGAGAACACGTGCAGTTCCTCCACGTCGTAGAGTTCGGCGACCTCCTGCAGCGCCTCGGGCAGGCTGATGCCCAGCAGCACATGGTTGTTCACCAACGAGAAAATTTCCCGAAGCGGATCGTCGGCGGCGATCACTGCCTGAGCGATGGAGTCTCCCAGAGTGCGACCGGAATGAAGGCTGCGCACCACCTGATCGAGGAAGTTCGGCATCTGCCGGATCATCTTCTGCAGGCGGCGCTGGTAGAGCACGTTGAGCAGTACGTGGAACCCCAGAATCGCCAGTGCCATGCCGCACAGCGCACCTGTCGGCCCGGCCAATCGCTGTCCCAGCACGGCCAGCAGAACGGCCGCCACGCCCAAGCCGAGGAACCAACCGCGCATGTCTGCGATGCCCGCACGCCGCATCCGCCGCGCCAACCAGTGACTGCTGCGTACACGACCGGTCTGAGCCATCGGCTCACCGCTCAAGCGCCGCATCACCTGCTCGTTGTGCCGCGCACGCACGCTCATGCCACTGAGCACTACGCCGAACAGGGCCAGAGCCAGACTGACCACTATCAACAGCGCCGCGCTGGTCATATCAGCACCTGACGAAACTTCAGTCCGCTCGGCTGGGCAGTGCGGACAAATTGCCCGGTGCCACGCCGGTCGAGGCTGAACAGGGAATTGGTGACGTAGACACCGTCGCGTACTTCGAGTACTTCGAGGATCTCGCTGACGCAGCGGCGGCCATTGGACAGGCGGGTGATCTGCACGATGATGTCCAGCGCCGAGCAGAGCATCTGCCGCAGGGTCTGCTCCGGCACGCGCTGGCCGGTAAGGCCCACCAGCATCTCCAGGCGCAGCAACGAATCCATCGCCGAGTTGGCGTGCACGGTGCTCATCGAACCGTCGTGGCCGGTGTTCATCGCCTGCAGCACGTCGAGCACTTCGACGCCGCGGATCTCGCCAAGGATGATGCGGTCCGGGCGCATCCGCAGGGCATTGCGGATCAGGTCGCGGGCCGTGACCTCACCGAAGCCTTCGGCATTCGGCGGGCGGGTTTCCAGTCGCACGACATGGTCATGGCCCAGTTGCAGCTCGGCGGTGTCCTCGATGGTGACGATGCGCTCGCGTTCGTCGATGAAACTGCTCATCACGTTGAGCAACGTGGTCTTGCCGGTGCCGGTGCCGCCGCTGATGAGAATGTTGCAGCGGCTCGCCACTGCCTGGCGGAGGAACGCCAGCATGGCCTCGTCGACGCTCTGGTAGCCCAGCAGGTCGGCGCTCTTGAGCAACTCCTTGCTGAATTTGCGGATCGACAGGCAAGGACCATCCAGCGCCACCGGCGGGATGATTGCGTTGACCCGGCTGCCGTCAGGCAGGCGCGCGTCCACCATCGGACTGGATTCGTCCAGGCGCCGGCCCAGGGGCGCGAGGATGCGCTGGATGACGCGCTGCACATGGTGGTCGTCGATGAAACGCAGGTCGCTCTGGTACAGCCGGCCTTCGTGCTCGATGAACACCCGGTCCGGGCCGTTGACCAGGATTTCCGAGACGCCTGGATCACGCAGGAGTATCTCCAGCGGACCGAAGCCGGTCAGCTCGTCCACTACCTCTTCGGCTAGGCGGTCCAGCTCGTAGCGGGAGATTGCCAATTGGCGGCGCGAAGCGTACTCGCAGACCTTCTCGGAGACGTACTGCGCCACTGCCGGCCGCGCGCCCTCCAGCAGGTTCATGCCGTCTTCGTCGATCTCGTCGATGATGTAGCGGTGCAGGCGCATCTTCAGTGTCTGCAGGTCCTGATCATGGCGGCCATGACCGCCGCCGTAATGCTGGCTCATGGGCGCGCAGCCTTCGCACGGCCGATCCAGCTGAACAGGCCGCGCTTCTCGGCAACACCCGCGCCGAGCGCCTCGGTTAGGTCACGCAGCTTCACCGTCAGTGGGTCTCGCGGCGCCAGGTCGAACAGGCTCTGGCCAACGTTCTTGGCGCGCAGCCGGGCCTCGGGCGAGGCCGGCAGTACGCCGAAGAGCTCCAGGCCGAACATTTTTCCCAGCGCGGGAGCATCCGGCGGCACCGAGGCCCAGTAGCGATCGATCAGCAACTCGACGCGCGGCAGCGAAGGCGTACGCTCACGCAGGCGGCGCAGGCGTTCCAATCCCTTCTTGCACGACGGCACGCTCTGGTCCACCAGCCACAGCACGCGGCTGGCCTGCATCAGCAGTTGACCACTGAGCTCGCCTTCGGCGACGCCGGTGAGGTTGATCAGGATATGGCTGAAGGCGCTGCGCAGATTGCCCAGCAACAGGTACAGCTCGGCGGTGGTGATGCGCTCCAGCACGCCGGGCTCATCCGACAGGCTGAGGACTCGCAGGCCGGATTCGTGGCGGGTGAAGGCGCTGTCGATCAGGGTCTGGTCCAGGCGCCGCAGGTTGCGCAGCGCATCGGCGAAGGTGAAGGCCGGGTCCATGCCAAGGATGGCCAGCGCTTCGCCGGTGGGCTGGCCGATGTCCACCAGCAGCACGCGGTGCTCGGGCTGGCGTTGCAGCGCCAGGGCCAGGTGCAGCGCGACGAAGGCGCCATCGGCGTCCGGCCGGGCACTGACCAGGCTGATCAACTCACCCTGCTGGGTGGCGCTCACCGGCACCGTGGGCAGGCGCCCACCGAGGCGGCGGACCAGCCCGCTCAGCTCACTGGCGCGGGCGCCATAGGTGACGAAATCCCGGGCGCCGGCGCGCATCGCCGCCAGCACCAATTGGTTATCCAGGCCATCGCCGACAGCCACCACCGACAGCAGCGGCCGCGCGGAGACCAGCCCTTCGATCAACGAGCCCTGGGAGACCAGGTTGGCCTTGTTCAGGCTGGTGAAGAGCACCGTCGCGCCGGTGACATCCAGCAGCGACAGCAACTCTTCCAGGGTCCCGCTGTTGGCCAGCACCACCTGCCCGCAGCCGGCCAGGCTGCTCTGCAGCCACTCCTGCTCACCGGGATGCTGGATCAGCGCCACGAAAGTCTGACTCATGCCCGTGCTCCCTTGCTTTTCCTTGCCTCCCGCTCTGGGGCGGGTCAGCGCTTCGTAGAGTTCCATCAGTGCGACATCCCGCTGCTGGCCTTGCGCTTGTCGAAGCGACCGTCCTCGAGGAAATAGAACTCGCCGAAGCCCGGGTCGTAGTCCCGCAAACCCTCGCCGGGCAGTTTCGGCAGCGCGGCATTGGCGGCCAGCGGCTGAACCAGATGCGGCGTGACGATCATCAGCAGTTCACGGTCGTCCTTGTCCAGGTTCGAGGAGCGGAACAGCGCACCGATCACCGGGATGTTGCCCAGGAAGGGGAACTTGTCGACGTTGCTGATGGTGCTGCTGCTGATCAGTCCGCTGATCACGAAGCTTTCACCGTCGGCCAGCATCACGCTGGTGTCGGTGCGCCGAACCGTGAGTGCGGGCACGGCGATGTTGTTGGTGCGGATGCCGCTGGTGAAGTCCAGTTCGCTGACTTCCGGAGCGACCTTGAGCGCGATGCGCTTGTCGTTCATCACCGTCGGGGTCAGGGTCAGGCGTACGCCGAACTCCTTGTACTCGATGGTGATGTTGTCGCTATTGCCATTGGGCACGGGGATCGGGAACTCGCCACCGGCCAGGAACGAGGCGCTCTGCCCGCTGGTGGCTACCAGGCTGGGGCGCGCCAGGGTGTAGGCGAAGCCGCTGCCTTCCAGGGCGTTGATGAAGCCCAGCCATTTGCTGCTGCCTCCACCCCAGATGATGTTGAAGCCATCACTTGAGCCGAAGGTTCCTCCATCCAGGATGCCTCCAGGGGAAACCTTCAGGCCGCTCAAGCTACCCGGGGAGCCCAGCACAAAGGTGTTGGAGCCTTGGCGAATCAGCGATGTGCTGGCCTGCTTGAGCTTGCTGCGGCTGACTTCGACGAAGCGGATATCGGTCTGCACCTGGTTGGCCAGATTGCCGGCACCGACGCCGGATGCCCCTGCTACATCGCTAACTGTGCGGGCACCGACGCGCACCACGGTGCGTATCGGCTGGTTGCTGCAGCTGGTCCAGATCAGCAGGCTGGTCAGGCCTTCGGCCTTGCCGGTAACAAGGAAGTCGCGCTTGTCGAGTACCTGCACGTCGGCAATGTTCGGATCGCCGATGGCCAGACGCTTGATCGGCACCGGCAGTTGCTGGTCGCGCTGGGCACCCTGCTCGACGTCGAGGTTCAGTTGCTGGTCAGCGAAGCCCGCGCAGGCGCTCGGCACAGCCTGCGCCACGGAGTGAACGGTACAAGCCAGCAAGGCGAACAGGGGAAGGATGAAGCGCTTGGACATCGATGCACTCCTTGCTCAATGTGCTTCACGGGTAACGGTCGTACCGCGGTAGACCACCACGCCAGCGTCCACCTGCGGTGCGGAGACCTGGTGCACAGCGGGAGCCTGGGCCTGGCGCGGCATGCCAATCAGCTGTTCGAGGGTGATCGGCGGGCTGCTGGTAGAGCCCATCGAGGCCTGGAGATAGCCGCCCTCTTCTGCTTTCTCGTAGAGCTTCTCGTCCTTGCTGCGCACCGCCAGCCGCAGGGAGCCCGCCTGGGCGGCAAGCATCAGGCGTGACGCGGCTTCGGCCGGCACGGCCAGTACGGCAGTACGCGGCGGGCGCGGGGTTTTGTCCTTGGGGTCGCCGGCATTGCGCGCCTGGCCATCGCTGGCGACCGCAATCTGCTCGCCATAGGTCAGCACCCGCACGCCCGGCAGCACCACCTGGGCGCTGATGTTGCGCTCGGTGCTCTGCTGGTCCTGGACGAAAAGCATGACGTCCACGTAGTCGCCGGGAAGCACGAAGCCGCCGCCACCGATCACCTCGTCCACGGCAATCGCCATGGCGCGCTCGTTGGGCCGGATAGTGCGGGCCAACGGCCCACCAGGCTCGACCACTGCGGCGGACAGAATGCTTCCGGCCGGCACCGCGATCCAGACACGCTGGCCGATGAGGGATTCAGGTTTTGGGTAGCTGCCGGCCGGAGCCGTGCGCAGCATCTCGATGATGAGATCGTCCTTGCCAATGACAGCCAGCGCCGGCAGGTCGCGAGCCGCCACCACCACCGGCGTGCGCTGCAACTTGTCGGCCTCCGCCATGGCGGCAGGCGCTACGTCCTGAGCGGTACCGGCGACCGGCGTCACCGGCTTGCCGACCTTGAGTCCCAGATATCCCACTACACCGGCGCACAGCAGCAACAGCCCGGCGAAAACCATCAGCACCTTGCTATTCATGACCAAATCCCTGGGGCGATAGCGGGAGAGAGGACCGGAGGTCCGCAGCCTTGTCGGAAGTCACTGCGCCGGGGGTTCCGGCATACGTCCTTCAGACCTTTATTGTTTTTCGGCCAGCGACGAAAGTTCGATAAGAATCATTCCTCATATTCAAACATCGCTAGTTCCAAAGCAGAATTTAGTAGCTGCGTTAATAGCGTCAAATGCCCAGGATGAATTTACGCTCTGCAATTACTTATATGCCGACATGACTATAACTTTGGTATTAGCGCTATTTGAACAATTGCATTCGGCCACACTGCGCATAGCCTGACGATGAAGTCAGGGCACCCGCCCTGTATGCACTCGGCGTGCACGGAGCTACGGCCATGGAAAAACAAACCGACGTAAAACAACTTCCGCAGAACTTCCTGGGCAAACTGAAGACCTTTGTCCGTGATCGCGAAGGCGCCACTGCCATCGAATATGCCGTTATCGCAGGTCTTATCTCCATTGCGCTGCTCACCGCCGCCACGCCGATCGGAACCAAGATCGGATCGCTGATGACTGCGATAAAGACCGCCATCGGTGCCTGACTCTCCTGGCTCGAAGCGTTAGCGGAGCCGACTCAAGCTTCCGCGACCACTGCTGTCAGTTGCCCGGAGGGCTACGTATATGGAACGCGCTATCGACTCAGTGAAACGTCACTGCAAGGGACTCCGCACTTTTCTGGCTGACCGCGAAGGGGCGACTGCCATTGAGTACGCCGTGATCGCCGGCCTGATCTCCATCGCCCTGCTCACGGCCGCCAGCCCCATCGGCACCAAGGTCGGCTCGCTCATGACCCAGGTGCAGACCGCACTCGGACTGTAACGCCTGGAAAACGGGGCGGTGCGATTCCGCTCCCGTTTCCTCACACTCACACTAAAGTTCCTCCCAGAACGGCCGATACATCCTGCTCTCTCTTGTTTCACCTGCAGGATGCTTCTCCAATGCTTCGTTCGCTGTCCTTCTCCAGGAAGATTCTCCTGGCAGCCTCCCTCGTTGTGACCTTCGCCTTCGCCTGCTTCATCCTCTTCAACGATTTCCGCCAGCGCCAGGCAATCCACTCCGACACCGAGTCCTATCTCTCCGAGGTGGGCAGCCTGACTGCCAGCAATATCCAGAGCTGGCTGGAGGGCCGCATTCAGTTAGTGGAAGCGGAAGCGGCGCAACTGGCCGATGGCGAGCCGACGCCCGAGCGCATCCAGCATGTACTGGAGCAGCAGGTGTTCCAGAAGAACTTCGAGTCGGTCTACCTGGGTGAAGCCACCAGCGGCGTGTTCACCATGCGCCCCTACGCACCGATGCCCGATGGCTACGATCCGCGCACCCGCGGCTGGTACAAGGATGCCGTGGCCGCCGGCAGGCTGATCGTCACCGAGCCCTTCCTCGATGCCGGCACCAACGAACAGATCCTCGCCATGTCGATGCCGGTGATGCGCAACGGCCAACTGGTTGGCGTGGCCGCTGGCGACATGAAGCTGGAAACCATCACCGCGATCATCAACTCGCTGAAGTTCGACGGCGATGGCTACGCCTTCCTGGTCAGCGACGCCGGCAAGATCCTCCTGCACCCGGACAGCAGCCTGATCTTCAAGAGCCTTGGCGAGGTCTATCAGCAAGGCGCACCCAAGGTGCAGCCGGGCGTGCAGGAAGTCAGTATCAACGGCGTCGACCAACTGGTCTCCATGACCCCGGTAAAAGGCCTGCCGGGCGTGACCTGGTACGTCGCGCTGGTGCTCAACAAGGACTCCGCCTACGCGATGCTGAGCGACTTCCGCAACACCGCCATCATCGCCACCGTGATCGCCATCATCGCCATCCTGCTGCTGCTGGGCATGCTGATCCGCGTGCTGATGGCGCCGCTGACCGACATGGGCCGCGCCATGCAGGACATCGCCCAGGGCGAAGGCGACCTGACCAAGCGCCTGTCGGTCGCCAGCAACGACGAGTTCGGCGTGCTGGCCAACGCCTTCAACCGTTTCGTCGAGCGTATCCACGAGTCGATCCGCGAAGTGGCCTCCACCGCGCGCCAGCTGCATGACGTCTCGCAGTTGGTGGTGAACGCCTCCAACTCCTCGATGAGCAACTCCGACGAGCAGGCCAACCGCACCAACAGCGTGGCAGCCGCGATCAACGAGCTGGGCGCCGCCGCCCAGGAAATCGCCCGCAACGCCGCCGATGCCTCGCACCACGCCACCGATGCCTCGCACCAGGCCGGGGACGGCCGCCAGGTGGTCGAGCAGACGATCAGCGCGATGAACCTGCTGTCCGACAAGATCAGCTCCGCCTGCGCCAACATCGAAGCGCTGAACAGCCGCACGGTGAACATCGGGCAGATCCTGGAGGTGATCAAGGGCATCTCCGAGCAAACCAACCTGCTGGCGCTCAACGCCGCCATCGAGGCTGCTCGCGCCGGTGAAGCAGGCCGTGGCTTCGCCGTGGTGGCAGACGAGGTGCGCAACCTCGCCCACCGCGCTCAGGAGTCCGCACAGGAAATCCAGAAGATGATCGAGGAGCTGCAGATCGGCGCCCGCGAAGCCGTGGACACCATGACCGAGAGCCAGCGCTACAGCCTGGAGAGCGTGGAGATCGCCAACCGCGCCGGCGAGCGCCTGGCCAGCGTCACCCACCGCATCGGCGAGATCGACTCGATGAACCAGTCGGTCGCCACTGCCACCGAGGAGCAGACTGCCGTGGTCGACTCGCTGAACATGGACATCACCGAGATCAACACCCTCAACCAGGAAGGCGTGGAAAACCTGCAAGCCACCCTGCGCGCTTGCGCCGATCTGGAAAACCAGGCCGGCCGCCTGCGTCAGCTGGTGGACAGTTTCCGCATCTGATCGCGGCAGCCGTGAAAAAGGCGCCCGCGGGCGCCTTTTTTCTTGTCCGCCGGATGCTTGTCGTACAGCTCGAGTG
This sequence comes from Pseudomonas sp. BB438, assembly GCF_057180225.1. Classification (NCBI taxonomy): domain Bacteria; kingdom Pseudomonadati; phylum Pseudomonadota; class Gammaproteobacteria; order Pseudomonadales; family Pseudomonadaceae; genus Pseudomonas; species Pseudomonas sp. BB438. The sequence goes on along the minus strand of NZ_CM170001.1, from coordinate 1,252,523 downwards.
GCCAACTGCCGGCTATCTGTATCACCGCTGAAACACCCGCCCCAGCGCCATACCTACCGTTCGTCCGACTCTTTCAAGCTTCCTCCGGGAGCGCCGAAATCAAGGGTGAAGGCCTTTGATAGCAACCAACAAACCGGGCCTGTCGTCTCAGCCGGGACAGGGGAGTTCCGGCCAAGCCTGCACGGCTACCCGCCGCGCCGGCGCCGTCCGTTTCACACCACGGGACGGACGCTCTGTGGCGACACCGGATCTGTCGCCCGGACCCACGCCGATCAGGCATCCCACTACTTCCGGACTCGACGCAGCATGATCAAGAGCCTGAAATTCAGCCATAAGATCCTCCTGGCCGCTTCTCTTGTTGTTTTCTCGGCATTCGCCCTCTTCACCCTCTACAACGACTACCTGCAGCGCAACGCGATCCGCGAGGATCTGGAGAGCTATCTGCGGGAAATGGGCGACGTCACCGCCAGCAACATCCAGAACTGGCTGAGCGGCCGGTTGCTGTTGATCGAAAGCACCGCCCAGACCCTCGCCCGCGACAGCTCCCCCGAGCATCTGAGCGGGCTGCTGGAGCAGGACACCCTGCGCAAGACCTTCAACTTCACCTACCTGGGTCAGGAAGACGGCACCTTCACCATGCGCCCGAACAGCGCCATGCCCGACGGCTACGACCCGCGTACCCGCCCCTGGTACAAGGACGCGCTCGCCGCTGGCGGCACCACGCTGACCGAGCCCTACATCGACGCGGCCACCCAGCAACTGATCATGACCGTCGCCACCCCGGCCCGCGCCGGCGGCAAGGCACTCGGCGTGGTCGGCGGCGATCTCGGCCTGCAGACCCTGGTGCAGATCATCAATGCACTCGACTTCAGCGGCATGGGCTACGCCTTCCTGGTCAGCGGCGACGGCAAGATCCTCGTCCACCCGGACAAAAACCAGATCATGAAGACCCTGGCCGATATCTACCCGCAGAACACGCCGAAGATCGGCAGCGGCTTCAGCGAAGCCGTACTCAACGGCCACGAACGCATCCTCAGCTTCACCCAGGTGAAAGGCCTGCCGTCGGTCAACTGGTACATCGGCCTGTCGATCGACAAGGACGCGGCCTACTCCATGCTGAGCAAGTTCCGCGCTTCGGCCATCGTCGCCGCCGCCATCGCCATCGTCGCCATCCTGCTCCTGCTGGGCATGCTGATCCGCGTGCTGATGCAGCCGCTGACCACCATGGGCCGCGCGATGGAAGACATCGCCCAGGGTGAAGGCGACCTGACCAAGCGCCTGAAGGTCGCCAGCAACGACGAGTTTGGCGTGCTGGGCAATGCCTTCAACCGCTTCGTCGAGCGTATCCACGAGTCGATCCGCGAAGTGGCCTCCACGGCGCGCCAGCTGCATGACGTCTCACAGTTGGTGGTGAACGCCTCCAACTCCTCGATGAGCAACTCCGACGAGCAGTCCAACCGCACCAACAGCGTCGCCGCGGCGATCAACCAGCTGGGCGCCGCCGCTCAAGAGATCGCGCGTAACGCCGCCGATGCCTCGCACCACGCCACCGATGCCTCGCACCAGGCTGGTGATGGCCGCCAGGTGGTCGAGCAGACCATCAGCGCGATGAACCTGCTGTCCGACAAGATCAGCTCCGCCTGCGCCAACATCGAAGCGCTGAACAGCCGCACGGTGAACATCGGGCAGATCCTGGAGGTGATCAAGGGCATCTCCGAGCAAACCAACCTGCTGGCGCTCAACGCCGCCATCGAGGCTGCTCGCGCCGGTGAAGCAGGCCGTGGCTTCGCCGTGGTGGCGGACGAGGTACGCAACCTGGCGCACCGCGCCCAGGAGTCTGCCCAGCAGATCCAGAAGATGATCGAGGAGCTGCAGATCGGCGCCCGCGAAGCCGTGGACACCATGACCGAGAGCCAGCGCTACAGCCTGGAGAGCGTGGAGATCGCCAACCGCGCCGGCGAGCGCCTGGCCAGCGTCACCCACCGCATCGGCGAGATCGACTCGATGAACCAGTCGGTCGCCACTGCCACCGAGGAGCAGACTGCCGTGGTCGACTCGCTGAACTTGGACATCACCGAGATCAACACCCTCAACCAGGAAGGCGTGGAAAACCTGCAAGCCACCCTGCGCGCTTGCGCCGATCTGGAAAACCAGGCCGGCCGCCTGCGTCAGCTGGTGGACAGCTTCCGTATCTGATCTGGCGGACACAAGAAAGGCGCCTTCGGGCGCCTTTTTTGTTCGCGACAGACGGCTCCGCCATTACCGCCGCTTGCTACCGCCCAGCAACGCGCCCATCAGGCCGCGCACCAGCTGTCGACCGATCTGGTTAGCCGCCTGGCGCACTACGGTCTTGCTGACCTGACTGGCCAGGGAGCCCAGGATCTCGCCGGCAATACCGCCAAAATCGGTGCCGCTGCCCTTCTCTTCCTTTTCCTGGGTCGGCGCCATCTTGTCGTCGGCGCGACCGGTGAGTTTCTCGTAGGCGGACTCGCGGTCGATCGGCTGGTCATAGCGTCCCGCGAGTGGTGAGCGGCGGATGACGTCAGCGCGCTCGGCATCAGTCAGCGGGCCGATGCGCGATTGCGGTGGCGCCACGGCCACGCGCTGGACCATCGCCGGCGTACCCTTCTCTTCCAGCGTGCCGACCAACGCCTCGCCGATGCCCAGTTCGGTGAGCACCTTCAGGGTGTCGAACGCCGGGTTGGGACGGAAGCCATCGGCGACTGCGCGCAGGGACTTCTGCTCCTTGGCAGTGAACGCTCGCAGGCCATGCTGGATGCGCAGGCCCAGTTGCGCCAGGACGTCGTCCGGCAGGTCTCCGGGCGACTGGGTGACGAAGTAGACGCCCACGCCCTTGGAACGGATCAGACGCACCACCTGTTCCAACCGGTCCTGCAGCGCCTTGGGCGTGCCGTTGAACAGCAGGTGCGCCTCGTCGAAGAACAGCGCGAGGATGGGTTTGTCCGCATCGCCGCGTTCCGGCAGTTGCTCGAACAACTCGGCCAGCAACCAGAGCAGGAAAGTGGCGTACACCTTGGGCGCGTCATGCACCAGCTTGCTGGCGTCGAGCAAGTGGATGCGCCCACGGCCGTCGGCTTCGGGACGCAACAGGTCTTCCAGTTGCAACGCCGGCTCGCCGAAGAAATCCTCGGCACCCTGCTGTTCCAGCAGCGCCAGGCGCCGCAGCAATGCCTGGGACGAGGCAGCGGTAAACAGCGCACGATCCTCGCCGAGGACGTCCGGGTGCTCCTTGAAGTGGTTGAGCAGCGCCTTGAGGTCCTTCAGGTCAAGCAGCAGCAGACCTTCACGGTCCGCGACCTTGAATGCGGCGAACAGGGCGGCCTGCTGGCTCTCGGTCAGTTCCAGCAGGTTGGACAGCAGCAGCGGGCCCATTTCCGAGAGCGTGGTGCGCAGCGGGTGGCCGGTCTTGCCGGCCACGTCCCAGATACTCACCGGGTAGGCCTGGGGCTTGTGGTTCAGCCAAGGCATGCTGGCGATGCGCTCAGCCACCTTGCCCTGGGGATTGCCGGCAGCAGCGATGCCACACAGGTCACCCTTGATATCGGCGGCGAACACCGCAACACCGGCGTCGCTGAAGGACTCGGCGAGGTGCTGCAGCGTCACCGTCTTGCCGGTACCGGTAGCGCCGGCGATCAGACCGTGGCGGTTGGCGAGCTTCCAGGACTGGCCGACCGGCTGTCCGTCGGGACCCGCACCGATGATGAGTTCGTTCGTGGCTGACATCCGTTGTTCCCCTTCAGTGGGCCTGTCGCGCCAGAGGGCCTGTCGCGTTGGCTGCTTCAGCAAGAGTGGCGCGTCGTGCGGCGCTGCGCAATCGACTACTTCGGTGCAATCAACTACCCGGACACTTTGAAGACGTGCTTGAGGTAGTGCAGGAAATTCTCGTCCTTGCACTGGGTCTTGCCCGGCGCGTCGGATATCTTCGCCACCGGGTGGCCATTGCAGGCGGTCATCTTCAGTACGATGTTCATCGGCTGTACCCCCGGCACATCGCAGGTGAAATGCGTGCCGATGCCGAAGCTGATGTCGATGCGCTCGCGCAGCGCCCGGTAGATTTCCAGCGCACGCGGCAGGTTGAGGCCGTCGGAGAACACCAGGGTCTTGGTCAGCGGATCGATTCCCAGGCGCTCGTAGTGCCGGATCGCCTTTTCCGCCCACTCCAGCGGGTCGCCCGAATCGTGGCGCAGACCGTCGAAGAGCTTGGCGAAGTACAGGTCGAAATCCGCCAGGAAGGCATCCATGGTGATGCAGTCGGTCAGTGCGATACCCAGTTGCCCGCGGTACTCGCGAACCCAGGCATCCAAAGCGGCCGCCTGGCTGTCGATCAACCGCGGACCGAGCTGCTGGTGCGCCATCAGCCATTCGTGGGCCATGGTGCCCAATGGCTTCACGCCGAGCTCCCGCGCCAGGTGCACATTGCTGGTTCCAACGAAATGGCCGGGGAAGCCATCGCGCAGGTCCCGCACCACCGCTTCCTGCACCGGGTAGGAGAAGCGTCGGCGAGTACCGAAGTCGGCCATCTTGAAGCCGGCCAGCTCTTCGGCGCCGGCCTCCTTGCGCAGCCAGTCGAACTTTTCCTGCAGGCGCTCGCGGACCATCGTCAGTGTCGTGCCAGGGTGGCGGTGGCGGTTGCGCACTTCGCTGATACTCGCCAGCAGCGGCACCTCGAAGAGAATCACGTGCAGCCACGGGCCCTTGAGGCGCAGGAACAGCTCGTCGTTCTCCACTCCCAGCTGCACATAGCAGGGATTGAAGCGGAACAGGCCAAGGAAGCGGATGAAGTCGGGCTTGAAGAACGGGATGCGCTCGAGGAAGACAAGATCCTGCGGCGAGAATGACAGCTCGGCAAGGCGCTCGATCTGCTCCCGCAGAGGGTCCAGGTAGGCCCGCAGGTCCTCCTCGTTGCGGCAGCGGAACTCCCATTCCACCTCGGCGTTGGGGTAGTTGTGCAGCACCGCCTGCATCATGCTCAGCTTGTAGAAATCGGTATCCAGCAGGTTGTGCACGATCCGCCGGGAAAATGCGCTGTCGCTCATGCTTGTCTCGTTGCAGGCTTTGAACCGGCAGTCTAAACCCGTCGCCCACAAAAAACCCCGCCGAGGCGGGGTTTTGAGTTTGAATCAGAAATCAGCGTGCTTTGCTCTGCGACATCCCGAACAGGAAAAGCAGCAGGTCGTCATCCGGTCGGATGTCCTGTTGCTTGGCGCGCAGGTTGGGCGGCATGGGACAGCTGTCCAGGCCGCCTTTTCCGGAAATGACCGAAGGCCCAGGCTCATGCCAGGCCGCCGCCGCCAGGGTCGCCACCCCGAGCGCGCCGATGAGGAGCAAACCTCGCGTAATTTCTAACTTCATGTCTGCAACCCTTTGATGGCGCTGCCAAACGCCGCTTGGTAACCATAGACAAAGGCCTGCCATTGCGCCTCTGTCCACGACGAGCGGCGTTTTACCTGGCGAAGATCGTGACGGGCGGCACGCTGGGCGCTGAAGCGCTGGCGGGCTTTTTCCATGTCAATCAGGGCCACTTCGATCTTGTCGCCGTCCACCTTCACGAACACGTGCTTGAGGTAAAGGCATCCGTGTTGCCAGCGGCCGGCGTTAAGCTTGGCAAGGGTACTACCGTAATGTTGCAGAATTCTTTGGTGCAGCGCTTCGCCCCAACGCTCCTGGTCACCTCGGGCGTAGCAGTCTTCCAGGCTGGTGAAGCCGTCCAGCGACTCAGTGACCAACAGGGCCTGCCATTCGCCATCCACCTTGCGGCAGCCGGCGTAGACCAGGGTGGGCACGCGCACGCCCAGCGCTTCGGCGGCCTTGAGCGCATTACGCTCGCGAATCGCGGTGGGATAACCGAAGGGATGCAGCAGATCGCGGTAGATGTGTCCCATCTGCTGCTTGCGATAGAGCATACGGCCGTCGGAGGTCAGGACTCGCTGCACACCACTCTCGCCACCGCGCCGACGGTTAGGCTCCTCGACCCATTTACCGGGTACCTGGAGCCAACGGTCGATGGCGTTCTCACCGGAAATTTGCTGCAGCGAAGCCAGATCAACGGCCATCCATCACTCCTTACGCAGAATATAGACCCGCCACATGTGTACGAGCGGGACGAAATCAATGTGATCCTGGACCTTGAAACCAGCCTGGCGGAACTCCGCCTCGATGGTTTTGGCGGGAATCACAAAGCGGTTCTGGTAGGCGTGTTTCTTGCGAGTTGCCTCGGCGCGCGCACGTTTCCAGGACTTGAAATTGCCATCAACCCACATCGATAGGATCACGGAGTCACGAGTTACGCGGTGAAATTCGCGCAACATCGTCAAACGATCGTCAGATTCGCCGATGTGGTGCATCAGGCGCATCGAGAAGATGCTATCGACGGCGTTGTCCGGCAGATCAATGGCAAACGCGGAAGTCTGCAAAGGTCGGACGCGTTTGACAACCTCATTCGGTTGTCCGGCGCAGGCAACGGCAATCATGTCCGGGGAATTGTCCGCCCCGATGATCACTCGATTCTCCTTCTCGGCCAGCATCGGCCAGAAGCGTCCGGCGCCACACGGCAGGTCCAGCACCAGGTTGGGCTGGCCAGCCAGCTTAAGCGCCTGGCGACCTATCTGGACATCGCGCCAGTGGGAAAGTTTCCTGGACAGCCCGGCCTGGTGCTTGCGCAGGTAACGCTCTGCGTGCTCACGGTCGTACTTTTGGGAGAACTCCAGGTCGACGGATTTGTCACTCATCGGATTAACACCTTTCCCGAATTCAGGGCGAACGATACGAACCAGCCTGTCACAGCCGGGTCATGCACTTGTGAAGATTTCGTCAAAGGACGGCTAGGCGAACTTCGAAGCGACAGCCATGGGGTTCCACGGGACGCAGCGTGACGTCCCAGCCTTCGGAGGCGCAAATCCGCTTTACCAGCGAGAGGCCCAGCCCAAGCCCTTCACCACGCGGGTTCTGGCCACGAACGAAGGGTTGGAAGACGCGCTCGCGCTGTTCTTCCGGGATGCCCGCGCCGGTATCCTCAACCCAAAAACCGTTCGGCCCAAGTTGTAAGCGGATGCTGCCGCTCTCGGTGTAATGCATGGCATTGCGCAGTAAATTGCTCATTACAGAACGAAGAAAAGTACCATTGAACCGACCTGGCATCGCCTCTGCAGCGTCGTATTCCAATGTAAGACCTTTCTCTTCAATCGAACCTCGCCACTGGACGACCAGATCGTCAGCAATCTGCCGGAGCTCGGCCTGAGGAACGATGCTCGCGTCCTTGCGCTGGGCACGGGCCAGCAAGAGGAAGGTCTGCACCAGGTCGCGCATCTCCTCGGAGGCACCACTGATACGCCCCAACTGGGCGCGCGCCCGCGCGCTCAATCCCGGCTCCTCCTCCAGCAGTTCGCAACTGGTGGCGATCACCATCAGCGGCGTTCGCAGTTCGTGACTGACGTCGCTGGTAAAAAGCTTCTCCCGGGTCAGCACATCGTGCAGCCGCCCCATCGCGTAGTCGAAGGCCGCCGCCAGCTCGCCAACCTCGTCGTTGGCATAATCCGGCGACATGGGTGGCGCCAGCTCCAGCAACTGGTCGCGGTGGCGAACCTGGCGCGCCAGGCGCGAGACCGGCTCCATCACCTTGCGCGCCAGCAGCCAGCCCAGTACACCGGACAACGCCAGGCTGAGGACATAGCCGGTGACCACCGCGGCGTAAAGAATCTGCTCGCGCGCTTCGAAGTCGCTCTGGTCCTGCAGCAGGACGAAGCGGCGGCCATCGACGTCTCGCGCCAGCGCATGGAAGGACAGTTCACCGTCGAAGACTTCATGGAACCCTTCATCCAGCCGGCGCAGCGCCGGCGGCATGGCGTATACGCCCGCGCCATCGCTGATGAAGAAGCGCATGCCGGGATCGAGCTTCGGCGCCTGGCCATTACTCAGGTCCTCGTTGAGGATCCGATCCAGCTCGCCACCCAGGTCACGGGAAATCAGGCGTTCTTCGACGATATGAACGACGCCGACGATTCCTACCGAAAACAGGCCGCCAACGGCGGCGGTCATGAGTACGAAGGCAAAGACAATCCGTCGGGAAAGGCTCTGCTTATACTCCATGCGCTTCCTCCGCCAGCTTGTAGCCGACGCCGTGCACCGTGTGCAGCAGGGAGGAACCAAAAGGTTTGTCGATCACCTGGCGGAGCTGGTGGACGTGGCTGCGCAGGCTGTCGCTGTCGGGGCAGTCATCGCCCCATACGGCTTCCTCGAGCACATCACGGCGCACCACGTGCGGGCTCTTCTGCATCAGCACCGCCAGCAGCTTGAGTCCGATGGGGTTGAGCTTGAGAGGTTTACCGGCGCGATTCACTTCGAGGGTGTCGAGGTTGTAGCTCAGGTCCGCAACTTGCAATTCACGCCGCCCGCCGCCCTGGCTGCGGCGCAGCACCGCTTCGATGCGAGCCGCCAGCTCGGAAAGTGCGAAGGGCTTGAGCAGATAGTCGTCAGCACCGGAGCGGAAGCCCTGCAGGCGATCGTCCAACTGGTCACGGGCGGTGAGCATGATCACCGGAGTGTCGCGGCGCGCGTCTTCGCGCAGGCGGCGACACAGGGTGAAACCGTCCAGCCCCGGCAGCATCACGTCCAGCACGATCAGGTCGTAGTGCGACGTCGCCGCCAGGTGCAATCCGGACAGGCCGTCCTGGGCGCAATCCACCGTGTAGCCCTTCAGGCCCAGGTAGTCGGCCATATTGGCCAGGATGTCCCGATTGTCTTCAACCAACAAAATGCGCATATGCTCTCCTCGAACGCAATGCACGTTAGCCTAACCAGCTTAAATAGAACTTAAACGCCTTTGACGAAATTTTCACATTCCACCTGCCGATTTCCTCTGCTGCGGGTGAAATGTGTCCCTCAGCGACAATTCAGGCGTCCTCGCCCGTCACGCCGAACTCGATCGGGGTCTTCACGTAGAACAGCTTTACACCGGCCTTGCGGATGACCGCGAAGATGCGCTCGGACTCTTCCTCGCTGACTGCCATGGTGACTTCCTGGGGTTGGTCCGCCAGCTCGAAGAAATGTGCATAGTGAATGCGTCCGGTCTTGCCGAAACCTTCGCTCGCCGTCATCAGGGTGGCGCCTCGAACGCCCTCTCGACGCGCCTCTTCCAGCAACCACTGGGCCGGCGGCAGACCGGCATGCTTGCGATCCTGCTGGGTGAAGAACTTCAACTGATAGCCGTTCATTTCTTCCTCCTGAGGCCTGTGGCGTCTGCAGCACGGGTGTCTCAGCGCCCCATCAGGGCCTGTACCGACCACAGTCCTGCCAGGGTCATCAGCAGCGAACCGGCAAGGTGCGTGGCGACGGTGCCCATCGCCCAGGCCAGCCGGCCCTGCTGCAACAGCACGACGACTTCAGCGGAAAAGGTCGAGAAGGTCGTGAGACCACCGCAAAAGCCAGTGATGATCAGTAATCGCCATTCTGGCGCTACGCCGGGGGTATTGGCGAAGAAGGCGATAGCCGCGCCGATGACGTAGCCGCCGACCAGATTGGCGACCACCGTGCCCGGCGGCATGGAAGGCAGGAGGGTATTGAGCTTCAGCCCGAGCACCCAGCGCAGCAGTGCACCGAGGGCGGCTCCGAGGGAGACGGCGAGAATGGATTTCCACATGGTCCTGTCCTGGGGAAAGTGTCTTGGACAGGCTGCAGGCGAGCGCCTACGCGCCTTTCCAGGTCTATGCGTAGGCATCATCAGCCACAAGGGCGGTTGAAGGAGGAATGCCATCTCCTGCCGCGCAGTCTGGCATATCCGACGCCCATGAAAAAGCCCCGCCTAGGCGGGGCTTTTTCTTACAGCAGGTGCCGGGTGGCTTACATCATGCCGCCCATGCCACCCATGCCGCCCATGTCCGGCATGGCCGGAGCAGCCTTGTCGTCAGCCACTTCGGCAACCATGGCCTCGGTGGTGACCATCAGGCCGCCGATGGAGGCAGCAGCTTGCAGGGCCGAACGGGTGACCTTGGCCGGATCGAGGATACCCATCTCGATCATGTCGCCGTACACGCCGGTAGCAGCGTTGTAGCCGAAGTTGCCCGAACCTTGCTTGACCTTGTCGACCACGACGCTCGGCTCGTCACCGGAGTTGGCAACGATCTGGCGCAGCGGAGCTTCAACAGCGCGACGCAGCAGAGCAATACCAACGTTCTGGTCTTCGTTGTCGCCCTTCAGGCCTTCGATGGCCTGCAGAGCACGAACCAGAGCGACACCGCCGCCAGGAACCACGCCTTCTTCCACCGCAGCACGGGTAGCGTGCAGGGCGTCTTCAACGCGGGCTTTCTTCTCTTTCATCTCGACTTCGGTGGCAGCGCCAACCTTGATCACGGCAACACCGCCAGCCAGCTTGGCCAGACGCTCTTGCAGCTTCTCACGGTCGTAGTCAGAGGAAGTCTCTTCGACCTGCTTGCGGATCTGCAGGACGCGAGCTTCGATGTCGGCTTGAGCGCCAGCGCCATCGATGATGGTGGTGTTTTCCTTGCTCAGGACGACGCGCTTGGCGTTGCCCAGGTGCTCCAGGGTGGCGCCTTCCAGGCTCAGACCGACTTCTTCGGAGATGACGGTACCGCCGGTCAGGATGGCGATGTCCTGCAGCATGGCCTTGCGGCGGTCGCCGAAGCCCGGAGCCTTGACGGCCGCGACCTTGACGATGCCACGCATGTTGTTGACGACCAGGGTAGCCAGGGCTTCGCCTTCGACGTCTTCAGCCACGATCAACAGCGGACGGCCGGCTTTGGCAACGGCTTCCAGGACCGGCAGCATTTCGCGGATGTTGGAGATCTTCTTGTCGACCAGCAGCAGCAGCGGGCCGTCGAGCTCGGCCACCATGGTGTCCGGCTTGTTGATGAAGTAGGGGGACAGGTAGCCACGATCGAACTGCATGCCTTCTACGACGGACAGTTCGTTTTCCAGGCCCGAGCCTTCTTCAACGGTGATCACGCCTTCTTTACCGACTTTCTCCATGGCTTCGGCAATGATGTTGCCGATGGAGTCGTCGGAGTTGGCGGAAATAGTGCCGACCTGGGCAATGGCCTTGGTGTCGGCGCACGGCTTGGCCAGGTCTTTCAGCTGGGCAACGATGGCGACGGTGGCCTTGTCGATGCCGCGCTTCAGATCCATCGGGTTCATGCCGGCAGCGACGGCCTTCAGGCCTTCGTTGACGATGGCCTGAGCCAGGACGGTAGCGGTGGTGGTGCCGTCACCGGCAGCGTCGTTGGCCTTGGAGGCAACGTCTTTCACCAGCTGGGCGCCCATGTTCTCGAACTTGTCTTTGAGTTCGATTTCCTTGGCAACGGAAACGCCGTCCTTGGTGATGGTCGGAGCACCGAAGCTCTTGTCCAGGATGACGTTACGGCCTTTCGGGCCCAGGGTCGCTTTGACCGCGTCGGCCAGGACGTTTACGCCGACCAGCATTTTCTTGCGAGCGGAATCGCCGAACTTAACTTCTTTGGCAGCCATGTTCTGTTTCCTCTAAATCGAATTCGGTGGGGAGTGGACGGACTGAAATCAGTCTTCCAGGACGGCGAGGATCTCGGACTCGCCCATCACCAGCAGTTCTTCGCCGTCGACCTTGATGGCGTTGCTGCCGGAGTACGGACCGAAGACCACCTTGTCACCGACCTTCACGGCCAGGGCGCGAACTTCGCCGTTGTCCAGGACGCGGCCGGCACCAACAGCGACCACTTCACCGCGGTTCGGCTTCTCGGCGGCGGAGCCCGGCAGCACGATGCCGCCTGCGGTCTTGGTCTCTTCCTCGCTGCGACGGATGACGACGCGGTCATGCAGAGGACGAAGCTTCATAGTCGTAACTCTCCCAAACTGTGATTTCCAACGGCCGGATCAATGCCCGGCAGGTTTTGTTGAATCCGGCGGCGCCGGTTTGCGACCCGACAGGCGAGTCGCGAAAAGAGCAGCCTGTCGTAGACAGGGACCTTGCGGTGACCGGTACATAAGGTCGCCACAAGGCATTTCAAGGGTGTGACGAAAAAAATTTTACAGGCGCAGGGCGGCGGGAGCTGCCCGCGGGTCAACGCAGGCGGTCGCGGTCTTCCTCGCGGCGCTGGTATTCGCCTTCGATGATGCTGGGGCCGCTGCGGTGCTGGGCGGCCGGGTCATCGGCGAACGCGCGTCGGCGCTCGGCCTGCTCCTGCATGCGCTGACGCACGCGACCGAGCATCAGGCGGCGGGTGAAGGGGATCAGGCAGAGCAGACCGACGACGTCGCTGATGAAGCCCGGCAGCATCAGCAGGCCGCCGCCGAGGGCGATGACCAGGCCTTCGAGCATCTCCTGCTCGGGCAGCTCGCCGCGGTTCAGGCGCTCGCGAGCACGCAGCGCGGTGGCCACACCGGCCACGCGCAGCACTGCCGCGCCGATGAAGGCGCCGGCGATGATCAGCAGAAGGGTCCAGCCCACGCCAATCACGCTGCCGACCTTGATCATCACGGCCAGCTCGATCAGCGGGAACAGAAGAATCAGAAACAGGGGAACTCGCATCGATGAATCCTTGGCGGGGTCATTGCCCGGGTAGAAAGCAAGGTGGCGACGCCCCGCCCCGATTTCAAGGGATCAGCCACGGGATCAGCCGAGGAATCGGGACTGCTCAGGCCTGGATCACTTCGTTACCCGGCCAGACCTCCGACCTGGCCAGTTGCACCAGCGCCTGGCGCACCGCGCCGGCGTTGCCGCAGGGCGCGGGGAACGGCAGCCAGTACAGGCCCTGGCCGATGCGCAGGTGGAAACCTTCTGAATCAATTCCCGCCAGTTGCGGGTTCTTGCCGGCGGGCAAACCGGCCAGTTGGACGTAGTGCTCGATGGCATTGGCGTGGTCGCTGTTCATGTGCTCGACCATGCTCCTCTCCACCTCGCCGACGAAGGGGTTGGCCAGCGGCACGCTGTCGGCGCCCAGCCAGTGGATATCGCCGAAGCCGCCGATGAAACGCCACTGCACCGGCTCCAGGACCCAGAAATCGAAGTCATGGACGATGTGGTAGTCCTGCGAGCCAGGGAAATACCGGTAGTAGCGCTCGGCGGCGCCGGCAATCGCGTCGACGTCCTCGATCAGCAGCGCTTCGGCCAGCAGGGTCAAGCGACCGGCAGCCTGGATATCATCGACGCCGCGTTCGCCCACGAGCAGCGAGCATTTACCGTCCATCTGCAGGTTATGGGTGTGCTGGGCGATGCGACTGATCAGGATCAGAGGCCGCCCCGCCTCATCCAGGCAATAGGGCACCACGGAGCCGAAAGGAAAACCGGGCCACTTCTTCGAGTGGGTGGAGAGAACGCCGCGGTATTCCTTGAGCAGCAGTTCTCGGGCATGCTTGGCAGCTTTCACGCTCAACTTATGACTCCTCGCAAAGAATCCGTCGTAAACGGACGGGCAGGACTGACTCTGTGCACAGCTGCCGGCGGGGCCTTTCACCAGAAACTGTTCGTGGGGTTGTTCCGATGCAATTGAAAGACAAGGTCATCATCATCACCGGTGGCTGCCAGGGCCTGGGCCGCGCCATGGGCGAGTACCTCTCCGGCAAGGGCGCGCGCGTCGCGCTGGTTGACCTCAATGCCGAAAAACTGGACGAAGCCGTCGCTGCCTGCAACGCCGCCGGCGGTGACGCCCGCGCCTACCTGTGCAACGTCGCCAATGAAGAACAGGTTACCCACATGGTGGCCCAGGTCGCCAGCGACTTCGGCGCCATCAACGGCCTGGTCAACAATGCCGGCATCCTGCGCGACGGCCTGACCATCAAGGTCAAGGATGGCGAGCTGAGCAAGATGAGCCTGGCCCAGTGGCAAGCCGTGATCGACGTCAACCTGACCGGCGTGTTCCTCTGCACCCGCGAAGTGGCGGCCAAGATGATCGAGCTGAAGAATGAAGGCGCAATCGTCAACATTTCCTCCATCTCCCGCGCCGGCAACATGGGCCAGGCCAACTACTCCGCAGCCAAGGCCGGTGTCGCCGCCGACACCGTGGTATGGGCGAAGGAACTGGCGCGCTATGGCATTCGTGTGGCGGGCGTAGCGCCCGGCTTCATCGAGACCGACATGGTCGCCAGCATGAAGCCCGAGGCCCTGGAGAAGATGACCGCCGGCATTCCGCTCAAGCGCCTGGGCAAGCCGCTGGAAATCGCCCACTCGGTGGCCTATATCCTCGAGAACGACTACTACACCGGTCGTGTGCTGGAACTGGACGGCGGCCTGCGCCTGTAATCCGCCCGCCCATGAAAAAGCCCCGCCAGGTGCGGGGCTTTTTTGTACTCGCTTTCAGGACGTAACGGCCTTACCAGCCGACCCCCAGGCCCAGGGTATAGCGGCGCTCGTTGACGTCGCCATCGTTGCCGCTGAGCTTGTCCCATTCGGCCTTCAGGCTCAGCGACGCCCAGGAGGTCAGCTTGTAGCGGATACCCGCCTCGCTCTCCAGCTCGTACTCCACATTCGACTCCAGCGGCTTGCTCACTTCGCCGTTGGTGAACACCTCGAACTGCTTGGCCAGCAGGTAGCGGTTGTAGTCCCACTTCACGCTGGTGCTGTAGAAGTGCGACTTCTCGTCGTCGACGAACTCGTAGTCGTTGCGGTTGACCAGGGTTGCCAGCGAGAACGCGCCCAGTTCGTTGTCCCAGAACTGGTAGCCTGGGCCGGTACCGAGAGTGCGCTTTTTCTGCAGATCCTCGACCCAGTCGCGCTTGTACTGCGCCTGGCCCTGCCAGAACCAGTGCTCGTCGAGGAAGCGGTCCAGCGCATACTGCGCCGAGTAGTTGTTGGTGCTGACCGAGTCGTTCTTCTTCTCGCGGTTGTATTCCCCCTGCAGATTGTGGCGCCAGCGACCGTGGCGGGCGTTGGTCTTGAAGTCGACGTCGTAGTCCTCGACATCGTTCTCCGCCTGCTTGTGGTCCAGGGAGAAGTCGACGTTGCCGGTCCACACCCAATCTTCCAGGATCGGCTTGGGCGGCATCATCTGCTCGATCTTCGCCAGCTCCACCGTGCGCGACTCGCCATTGACCAGCGTGACCTTGCCCTGGTCGGACGCCTTCAGGCCCTTGGAATGCTCGCCGGTTTCCTCGTCGTACTTCACCAGGAGATTCTGGTCGGTTTCCAGCGTCTTGATCTTGTCCCACTTCAGGGCGATCTCCCCGCCATAGTCGGTCGCCAGGAGCAACTTGCCGCCGTCATACAGCTTGATGGTGCCGGTGAGGCGGTCACCATTCTTCAGCCAGACGGTATCGGCGAAGACGGGCAGGGAGCAGGACGCGAGGGCAATACAGAGCAGGCTTCTGGAGAACATGAGTCGAATTCAACTGGATTGAATGGGCAAAAAGCCGGGCATTATCCAGATACCCGACACTAGAGCAACGACTGACCGACCCAGTTGCACGGAGTTCACAATGACTGACAGATGGGTCGGAACAATCTCTCGACTTGTCAGGCCCGCGCCAACCGATATCCTGAGCGTCAGCCCCTCTGTCACGGTGCCTTCGATGCCCAAGCCCATGCCCCCGGCCAGCACCCCGCCTCCCGATCTCGGGCTGGAAAGTCTGCAGGTGCGTCGCGAAGCGATCTACCTGGTGATCGCCCAGGTTCCTGAAGGCTGCGTCATCACCTACGGCGATGTCGCCCGGCTGGCCGGCCTGGGCCGCGCCGCACGACTCGTGGGCCGCGTCATGGGGCAGTTGCCCGAAGGCACGCGCCTGCCCTGGCACCGGGTGATCGCCGCTGGCGGGCGCATCAGTCTGCCGCTGGGCACTGTTTCGGGTAACGAGCAGCGCGCACGATTGCGGGCAGAGGGTGTCAGAATCCATAACGATCGGGTGGACATACGTCGGCACGGCTGGCCTAGCGGCGAGCAGTCCTAGTAGAGTTCGCGTAATTTTTCGACCTGCTGGAAAACACCCCCCATGAAAGAGCATTCCTGGCGAGAGGCATGGATTGCCTACAAGTCTCCCGCCAGCCTCGCGCTTTTGCTGCTGGGTTTCGCCGCCGGCCTGCCTTACATGCTGGTGCTTTCCACCCTCTCGGTGTGGCTGCGTGAAGCGGGTGTCGCCCGGGAAACCATCGGATTCGCCAGCTGGATCGGGCTGGTGTACGCCTTCAAGTGGGTATGGTCGCCCATGCTCGACCAATGGCGCCTGCCCTTCATTGGCCGCCTGGGTCGCCGCCGCTCCTGGCTGGTGTTCTCCCAGGGGCTGATCGCCATCGGCCTGCTCGGCATGGCCCTCTGTAACCCGCAAGCGCACCTGAACTGGCTGATCTCCCTGGCGATGGTGGTGGCCTTCGCCTCGGCGACGCAGGACATCGCCATCGACGCGTATCGCCTGGAAATCGCCGAGAACACCCGTCAGGCCGCGCTGGCTGCCTGCTACATGACTGGCTACCGGGTCGCCGTGCTGTTTGCCACCGCTGGCGTACTGTTCCTCGCCGAGTGGGCCGGCTCCAGCGCCCTGCACTACAGCCAGTCGGCCTGGGCACTGACCTACGCGGTCTGCGCGCTGGCCATCCTGCCCGGCCTGATCACCACCCTGCTGATGAAAGAGCCGCCGGTGAATGTGCAGCCGCAGGCCGGCAGCTCGGCCTTCGCCTTCAACCACCAGTTGCTCTCGGTGCTGACCCTGCTGGTGCTGCTGATCTCGGTGCCGGCCATGCTCACCGCGCTGACGGCCCAGGCCTGGCCACGCGCTGCGCTGTACGGGATCTTCATCGGTATCTGCATGACGCCCCATGGCCGCCGGCAGATCCGCCCCGTGCGCGAATTGCTGTCGAAGGTGCGCCGCCCGCTGCTGCTTGCCGTGCACGGGCGCGGCCTGCCGCAGTTCGACTTCGTCCACCAGGCGGTGTCGGTGATCGTGCTGATCATCCTGCTGGTTACCGGCACCGCGTTCATCAACATGGTCGAAGCCGCCAAATGGTGGCTCGCCACCCTGTACCTGCTGATCGCCCTGAGCTGTATTTCCGCCCCAGGCCGCCTGCTGATGGCGCCGGTGCTCACGCCGATCACCGAGTTCGTCCGCCGCTACCGCTGGCAGGCGCTGCTGCTGCTCGGGCTGATTTCCACCTACCGCATGTCCGACACCGTCATGGGCACCATGGCCAGCGTGTTCTACATCGACATGGGCTTCTCCAAGGACACCATTGCCACTGTCAGCAAGCTGTTCGGCGTGGTGATGACCCTGGTCGGTGCGGCAGCGGGCGGCGTGCTGATCGCCCGTTTCAGCATCCTGCCGATCCTGTTCATCGGTGGCGCGGCTTCGGCGGCGACCAACCTGCTGTTCGCCATGCTGGCGCAGATGGGCGCGATCGATGATCCGCATCTGATGGGAGAAAACGTCTTCGCCCTGCTCAAGGTGCTGGAGCCCCACGTCACCATGCTGGTGGTAACCATCATGCTCGACAACTTCAGCGGCGGCCTCGCCACCTCGGCCTTCGTCGCCTACCTGTCGAGCCTGACCAACCTGAAGTTCTCCGCCACCCAGTACGCCATGCTCAGCTCCACCATGCTGCTGCTGCCGCGTTTCATCGGCGGCTATTCCGGCGCCATGGTCGAGAGCATGGGTTACGAGCGGTTCTTCTTCTTCACCGCCGTGCTCGGCGTGCCGACACTGCTGCTGATCGGCTGGCTGTGGCTGCAGCGCAAGAACGACATGACCAACGGCGCCATCGCGGAGCCCACGGAAGCGCCTGCACAGCACACCAGTGCCGAGCGTCACTGAGCCTTGCGCAAGAACCTGCGTTCATGAACGGTGCCCATGAAAAAGGCCGGCAATTGCCGGCCTTTTTCATGTCTGCGAGCAGGATCAATCCGCCAGAGCGGAAGCCTCTTCGCCCTTGACCACCCGCACCACCTTGTTCGGCGCCAGGTCGATACCGGCGTCGCGCAAGCGCAGGCGCACCTGCTCGTTCAGCATGAAGGTCACGGCCCAGTAGTCGGCGTTGGCAGTCCACAGGCGAAGCGACAGGGTCACAGAGTTCTCGCCCAGGCCCGCGACCACCACCACCGGCACCGGCGACTTGAGCACGCGGGGGTCTTCGGCCAGTTCCTTGAGAATGCCGCGGGCGCCATCCAGGTCGGCGTCGAAGGCCAGCTTCACGTCGAAGGTCACCTGGCGGGTCGTCTGGGTCGAGGTGTTGGTGATGATGCCGTTGGACAGCGCACCGTTGGGCACGATCACCGTGCGGTTGTCACCGGTGCGCAGCACGGTGTGGAAGATCATGATGTTATCCACGGTGCCGGAAACGCCCTGAGCCTCGATCCAGTCGCCGATCTTGAACGGACGGAACAGCAGGATCAGCACGCCGCCGGCAAAGTTCGACAGGCTGCCCTGCAGCGCCAGGCCGATCGCCAGGCCGGCAGCACCGATGGCGGCAACGAAGCTGGTGGTCTGGATGCCGATCATCGACGCCACGCTGACCATCAGCAGGATCTTCAGGATGATGTTCACCATGCTGCCGATGAAGCCTTGCAGCGTCTTGTCCACATGCTTGGTGGACAGCAGCCCGCCCACGCGCCGTGTGAACAGGTTGATCACCCACCAGCCGATCAGCAGGGTCAACAGCGCCAGCACGGCATTACCCAGGTAGGTCAGTGCTATCGGAGTCCAGGCCTCCGCACTGTTCATGATCTGCTCGTAATTCATATCCATGGATGCAGGCCCCTTGTCTATTGCCATTCCAAAAACAAAACCGCCATGGCAAGCCATGGCGGTCGGGAGTTCGCCGAGCGACTCTTCTACTGCGACGTCGCGCGGGCGATGAGGTTCCGCCGCTCTGACGCCGGAGTGCGCATCAGTCGCGGAAGTTGTTGAACTGCAAGGGCATGCCCAGGGACTCGCCGCGCAGCAGCGCGATGGCTTCCTGCAGGTCGTCGCGCTTCTTGCCGGTGACGCGGACCTGCTCGCCCTGGATGGCGGCCTGCACCTTGAGCTTCTTGTCCTTGATCAGCGCGACGATCTTCTTCGCCAGATCCTTGTCGATGCCCTCGCGGAAGTTCACTTCCTGCTTCACCACCTTGCCGGAGGCGAAGGGATCCTTGGTCTCGATGCACTGCACATCGATCTTGCGCTTGACCAGGCTGGAGCGAAGAATGTCGAGCATCTGCTCGAGCATGAAATCCGCCTCGGCGGTCAGGGTGACGGACTTGTCCTTGGTTTCAAAGCTGCACTTGCCCTTCAGGTCGAAACGGCGGTCCAGTTCCTTGGCAGCGTTATCCAGGGCGTTGGTCAGTTCGTGTTTGTCCAGTTCGGACACCACGTCGAACGAAGGCATGACATCTCTCCAGATGGACGGCGCGATGCGGTTCACAGTCAGCATCGAGCCTGGCTTGACGATAAAAATGCGCGGTCATTATAACTGACAGATACGACCGCGCCCGGCCTCTGACAGCGAGAGTCGGCATTTCCCACCCGTTTGCGAGACATTCCTTTTCATGCCAACCAACCATCTCAGCATCCTGGTGGTCGACGATGCCAAGTTCTCCAGCGCCATGATCGGCCGCGCACTGAGCCAGGCAGGCTATCAGAACGTACGCTTTGCCAGCAGTGCCAGCGAGGCGCTCGACCTGCTGGAAAAGGAACCGGTCAGCGTCCTTCTCGCCGACTGGTTGATGCCCGAGATGGACGGCCTGGAACTGACCGCCCGGGTGCGCCAGCTCGACGAGAGTGGCGATCATTACACCTACATCATCCTGCTCACCGGCAAGGAGGGTGACAACGCCCTGGCCGAGGCCTTCGACCGCGGCGTGGACGACTTCGTCAGCAAGTCCTCGATGAACGAGCAACTGGTGCCCCGGGTCCTGGCTGCCGACCGCCTGAGCAATACCCTGCAGCGCCTGCTGATGGAAAACCGCCTGCTTACCGAGAACATCACCAGCCTGGAAGAGCGCAACCTGGTGGACAGTTCCACCGGCCTGGGCAACCAGCGCTACCTGAAGCAGAAGCTGGCCGACAGCATCCGCCAGGTGGAATCCCGTGGCGGTGCGGTGTGTTACATGCTGATCGGCCTGCCGGAGCTGGCCGAACTGGGGCAGAAGCACGGCCAGCCGTTCCAGAACGAACTGCTCCATGGTGTCGCCCGCCGGCTGCAGCAACTGGTGCGGCCACTGGACGTGCTGGCGCGTCTCGATCACCAGCACTTCGCCCTGATCACTTTGCTCGAAGATCTGCAGGAATGTTCGCCCAGCAGCTTCCGCCGTCTGCACGAAGGGCTGAACCTCAAGGCCTTCAAGACCAGCGAGGGCTTCATCACCCTCAAGGCCGGCATCAGCCTGGTCGGCCTGGACGCCAAGGCGCTGCCCCTGGAAGTCGATCAGGTAATGCAGCAGGGCCGCGCGCTGCTGCCTGACGCCTTCGCCAGCGGACGAATCAATGCCAGTCGCCTGACCGGCCTGCGCTAAACTTCGCGGTAAGCCCCCGAACCCGCGAAGTTCCTCCCATGACCTGGACCATCCTCGGCGCTGGCAGCCTCGGTTGTCTGTGGGCCGCCCGCCTGTCCCGCGCCGGCCTGCCGGTGCGCCTGCTGTTACGCGACCGCCAGCGCCTCAACGCCTACCGTAGCCTCGGCGGCATCACCCTGGTGGAAGACGGTCGCGAAAGCCTTTACCCGATCCCCGCGGAAACCGCTGCCCAGGGAGCGCCGATCCAGCGCCTGCTGCTGGCCTGCAAGGCCTATGACGCCGAAACCGCCGCGGCCAGCGTGGCGGCACGCCTGGCCCCGGGCGCCGAGCTGATCCTGCTGCAGAATGGCCTGGGCAGCCAGCAGGCGGTCAGCGCGCACCTGCCGCGCGCTCGTTGCCTCTATGCCTCCAGCACCGAAGGCGCATTCCGCGAGGCCGACTTCCGTGTCGTCTTCGCGGGCCAGGGACAGACCTGGCTGGGCGACGAACAGGGCGGCGACGAACCGGCCTGGCTGTCAGACCTGCGCCGCGCGGAGATTCCCGTGCAATGGAGCGACGACATTCTCGAGCGCCTGTGGCGCAAGCTTGCCCTGAATTGCGCGATCAACCCGCTCACCGTGCTGCACCAGTGCCGCAACGGCGAACTGGCCAGTCATCCCGATGAGGTCGCCGGGCTCTGCGACGAGCTGGGCCAACTGCTCCATGCCGCCGGTTACGCCTCCGCCGCGCGGGAGCTGCAGGGCGATGTAGAGCGCGTGATTGCCGCCACCGCGGCGAACTTCTCCTCGATGTACCAGGACGTCGCCCAGGGCCGGCGCAGCGAGATCGCCTACCTGCTCGGCCACGCCTGCCGCGAAGGCGACCGCCTGCGTCTGGCCCTGCCACAGCTACGCGCCCTGCACGGGCGCCTGCAGGCCTGCCTGGTGGCGCGCGGATTGCCCGACAACTGATGGCGGGCTACCCTGCCCGCCTCTTCCGTTTTTCTCTCTTCGACGCGCCCATGCCTTCACCCATGAACCTGCGCCAGCGCCTGGAAGACCTGCCGGTCGGCCAGAAAATCCTCGCCGCCCTGCTGGTGCTGCTGGCGACCGTGATGCTGGTGGCCAACCTGGCCTTCATCAGCGCCGCCTACTGGATTTCCCAGGACAGCGTTGCCCCCCAGGCGCTGCAGACCATCGGGCGGCTGATCGCCAACCCCGCGCTCAGTGAGCCGGCGCTGTCCTCGCCGACCCAGGCCCAGGTACTGTTGCGCCAGCTGGACGACTATCAGCCGCTGCGCGCCGCCGCGCTCTACGACAGCAATGGCGAGCGTATTGCGCAGACGCCGGGCAACGGCCCGATTGCCCTGCCGGAGCGCCTTGATCATCTCGAACGCTGGCGCGAGCACGAATACCGCCTCAACGCCCTGTTCGAGCTGCCCCAGGCCGGTCGCAACAGCGGTTACCTGCTGCTGGTAGCCAGCAGCGAGCTGCCCGGCGCGTTCTATACCGGCACGCTCACCGCCAGCCTGGTGATCCTCGCCGTCTCGGTACTGCTCTGGCTGCTCATCGCCCAGCAGATCCGCCGCCTCATCACCCGACCGATCCGCAGCCTGGAGGAGCTCTCGCGCCAGGTCACCCGCGAGGAGAACTACGCGCTGCGCGCCGAGCGCGGCAATGCCGACGAGATCGGCCGCCTGGCCGACGCGTTCAACACCATGCTCACCCGCATCGAGGCACGCGAGCAGCAGCTCAAGCGCGCTCGCGACGACGCCCAGGAAGCCGTCGAGCAGGCCCAGTCGCTGGCCGAGGAGACCCGCCGCTCGAACCGCAAGCTGGAGCTGGAAGTCCAGGTGCGCGGCAAGATCGAGAAGAAGCTCACCGGTTTCCAGCACTACCTCAACAGCATCATCGACTCCATGCCCTCGGCGCTGATCGCGGTGGACGAGCAGCTCTACGTCACCCAGTGGAACCAGGAGGCCAGCCAGCTTTCCGGCACCAGCCTGGACGACGCGGTGAACCAGCCGGTGTTCCTCGCCTTCCCTTCTCTCAAGCCGTTCCTGCCGCAGCTCACCCGCGCGGCCGAGCAGCACAAGGTCGAACGCGTCGAGCGCGTGACCTGGGCGCTCACCGACGCCCCGCGCCACTATGCGCTGACCTTCTACCCGCTGATGGGCGGCACCGGACGTGGCGCGGTCATCCGTATCGACGACATCACCGACCGCCTCGGGATGGAAGAGATGATGGTGCAGTCGGAGAAGATGCTCTCGGTCGGCGGCCTCGCTGCCGGCATGGCCCACGAGATCAACAACCCGCTGGGCGCCATCCTGCACAACGTGCAGAACATCCGCCGGCGACTGTCACCGGACCTGCCGAAGAACCTCGAAGTGGCCGGCGAAGTGGGCGTGCGCCTGGACGACCTCAACCACTACCTGGAGGCACGGGAGATTCCCAAGCTGATGGATGGCATCCAGTACGCCGGATCGCGCGCAGCGAAGATCGTCACCCACATGCTCTCCTTCAGCCGCCGCAGCCACCGCCAGATGGCCGCCTGCGAGCTGCCGGCATTGCTGGAGCAGGCCGTGGAAATCGCCGGCAACGACTTCGACCTCACCGGCGGCTTCGACTTCAAGTCGCTGGAAATCGTCCACGAGTACGATCAGCGCCTGGGCCCGGTGCCGGTGATCGCCAACGAGATCGAACAGGTCCTGCTCAACCTGCTGAAGAACGGCGCCCAAGCCATCCACCTGCGCGACGACGAAGAGGAAGGCGAATACGGCCGCATCACCCTGCGCACGCGGCTCAATCCTCCGTGGGCGGAAATCCAGGTGGAGGACAACGGCTGCGGCATGCCGGAGAACGTGCGCAAGCGCATCTTCGAACCGTTCTTCACCACCAAGGAAGTCGGCCAAGGCACGGGACTGGGCCTGTCGGTCTCGTACTTCATCGTTACCAACAACCACAAGGGGCAGATGGAGGTGCAATCCGAGCTGGGCGTGGGCACCTGCTTCACCATCCGCCTGCCGCTGGCCGCCGAGATTTCCCCGCCGCTGCCGCTCTTGGCGCGCGACGACAAGGAGCAATGAGCCATGGGCAATCGCCTGTCGAAGATCTACACCCGCACCGGCGATGCCGGTGAAACCGGCCTGGCCGATGGCCGCCGCGTGCCCAAGCACCATCCGCGGGTGGAAGCCATGGGCGCAGTGGACGAGCTGAACAGCTACCTCGGCCTGCTGCTGGCCGGGCTGCACGAGGCGCGCAGCAGCGCACTGGAGGAAGCGATCGGTGTGCTGGGCCCGATCCAGCACCGCCTGTTCGACCTCGGTGGCGAGCTGGCAATGCCGGAGTACCGCGCGCTGAACGACGCCGAAGTGGAGCGCCTGGAGCAGGTGATCGACCGGTGGAACGAAGAGCTCGGGCCGCTGAAGAACTTCATCCTGCCGGGCGGCTCGCGCCTGGTGGCTCTCGCCCACCTGTGCCGCGCCCAGGCGCGCAATGCCGAACGTCGCTGCCAGCAGCTGAATGCCGAAGAGCCGCTGGAAGGCGCGGGCCTGCGTTACCTGAACCGGCTGTCCGACCTGCTGTTCGTCGCCGCGCGGTTCATCGCCCGTCGCCAGGGCGTGGAAGAGATTCTCTGGCAGGCGGCCGAAAAGCCGGCCTGATCGACGTGACAGGCCACTCAAACCGGGAAATGACGCAGCCAACCTGGAGGAGCGCGCCATGCGGGCGATCGCGGGCATGGCCCGCACTTACAGTGAGCACGGCGGTATTTCGTAGGATGGTGTGGAGCGAAGCGATACCCATCGCCGCCCCACGTAAAGTGCCGATCAGCCTTCGCTTTTCGGCCAGAACGCGCGAATACCTGCCACGCCCTGCGCACCCGCCTGCCAGGCGCGCTCGACATCCTGCGGACCGACGCCGCCGAGCAGGAACACCGGCTGGCTGAAGCCATCGATCAGCTCCGCCGCTGCTTCCCAGCCCAGTGCCGGCTCGCCCGGATGGCTTTCGGTCGGCTGCACCGGCGACAAGGTGACGAAATCCACCCCCATGCGCGCCGCGAGCTCCAGCTCCTCGGCGTTGTGGCAGGACGCCGCCAGCAAGCGCTCGCGGGGGAACGGCCGGCCATTGGGGGCGTATTTGCGCAGCTGCTCGGAAGTGAGGTGCCAGCCGGCCGCCGGGAAGTCGCCCAGCCATTCCAGCGGCCCCTTGAGCATCAGCTGCGCCTTGCCGGCGCACAACCCCTGGACGTCGACGGCAAGGTCGCGGTACTCGGGGCTGTACATGTTCGGCGCGCGCAGCTGGATCAGGCGGATACCGTTGGCAACGGCAGCGCGTACACCCTGCACCAGTTGCGGGACTTCCAGGCCGTCGGGAGTAATCAGGTAACGATCCGGCAGGCGCGCCGCCTGTACGATGGGCTCGTTGGCCGCCGGGAACTCGTAATCCGGCAGGTCGCGCGGGGCAACCCAGGCCAGCGGCTGGCCCTCTGCGCCGTGAGGCGCGCCGGAAAAGGCGGAGACTTCCCAGACATCCAGCAGCACGTGCTTGTCGCTGTAGTCGTGCTGCACGCGGATCAGCGGACGCGCCTGCTCGACGTCGATGCCCAGCTCTTCCTTCAGCTCGCGGGCGAGGGCGACCTGCACCGCCTCGCCCTCCTCCACCTTGCCACCGGGAAACTCCCAGAGACCGCCCTGGTGCTTGTCGTCCGGACGGCGGGCGATCAGCACCCGGCCATCGAGTCCGCGAATCACGGCGGCGGCGACATGTACTCGTTTCACAGTGCTACTCCTCAATCCGATTCAGGCAGGGCCCGCGCACAGGACCTGCTTACACTCTCGCGACCTGGGGAAGAGCAAGGCGAAATCGGTTGAGGGAGCACAGTTTACAGACCGTAAATGAGCATCCCGAAACCGATTTCAACGCAGCTGTTCCGACGCGCAGCAGATCGTCAATGGGTTACTGCGGGCATTCTACCGTCATTGGAGCGTCGCTTCAGGCGCGTTCGACCATCGCCGCGTCCAGCCAGGGACGGAAGGCCGGCCAGGCGTAGATCGCGTCGACGTAGTTCTGCGCCTCGATGGGCAGCGTCACGCAGTAGCTGCGCAGGCGCGTGGCGATGGGCGCATAGAAGGCATCGGCAATGCTGGCATGGCCGAACAGGAATGGGCCGTCCTGGCCAAACTGCTGGCGGCAAAGCGCCCAGAGTTCGACCACGCGGGCAATATCGGCTTCCACCGCTTCGGGCACCTCGGCCAGCGGCTGGTTGCGCTGGATGTCCATGGGCATGTGCGAGCGCAGCGCCATGAAGCCACTGTGCATCTCGGCGCAAACCGACCGCGCCAGGGCGCGGGCAGCTTCGCCACGGGGCCAGAGGTGGGCTTCGGGAAAACGTTCGGCGAGGTATTCGGCGATCGATAGGGAATCCCAGATCAGCCCGTGCTCGCACTTGAGAGCCGGCACCTTGCCGCTGGGGGAATGCTCACGGATACGCCGCGCGGTGTTCTGGCCGCCCAGGGGAATCAGGATTTCCTCGAACTCGGCGCCGGTGAGCTGCATGGCCAGCCAGCCGCGCAGGGACCAGGAGGAGAGATTCTTGCTGCCGATGATCAGGGTAAGGGACATGGACGCGATGCTCTTGAGGGTCAATCAGGAGACCTTAGAGCGCGGCAGCCATGAAAACAAATTCCCGATTTTCATCCATCGATGAAAATCGGGAATGCGAGCGATGCGAGGCGCCAACGTGGCATCGACGCCCGAGCTCATGCGGTGATCAGGTGCGGTATTCCGCGTTGATCTTCACGTACTCGTGGGACAGGTCGGTGGTCCAGATAGTCTCGCTGCAGGTGCCGCGGCCGAGATCGATGCGGATGGTGATCTCTTCCTGAGCCATGACCTTTGCACCCTGATCCTCTGTGTAGCTGGCGGCACGGCAGCCACGGCTGGCGATGGCCACGTCATCCAGGAACACGTCGATCAGGCTCACGTCCAGGTCCGGCACGCCGGCACGGCCGACGGCGGCGAGGATGCGCCCCCAGTTCGGGTCGGACGCGAACAACGCGGTCTTGATCAGCGGCGAGTGGGACACGGCGTAGCCGACGTCCAGGCACTCCTGGTGAGTAGCGCCGCCGTTCACCTGCACGGTGACGAACTTGGTGGCGCCTTCGCCGTCACGGACGATGGCCTGGGCCAGCTCCATGGAGACGTCCAGCACCGCCTGCTTCAGCGCGGCGAACAGCGCACCGGAGGCGACGGTGATTTCCGGCAGCGCGGCCTGGCCGGTGGCGATCAGCATGCAGCAGTCGTTGGTCGAGGTATCGCCATCGATGGTGATGCGGTTGAACGACTTGTTCGAGGCGTCGCGCAGCAGGTCCTGCAGCACGGCCTGGGCAACCTTGGCGTCGGTGGCGATGTAACCGAGCATGGTGGCCATGTTCGGCTTGATCATGCCGGCGCCCTTGCTGATGCCGGTGACGGTAATGGTCACACCGTCGTGCTCGAACTGGCGGCTGGCGCCCTTGGGCAGGGTGTCGGTGGTCATGATCCCGGCAGCGGCGTCAGCCCAGTTATCCACAGAGAGGTTGGCCAGCGCGGCAGGCAGTGCGGCTTCGATCTTCTCGACCGGCAGCGGCTCGCCGATCACGCCGGTGGAGTACGGCAGCACGGCACTTTCCGGTACGCCGGCCAGTTCGGCCAGCTTGGCGCAGGTACGGGTGGCATTGGCCAGGCCCGGCTCGCCGGTGCCGGCGTTGGCGTTGCCGGTATTGGTCAGCAGGTAGCGTACCGGCCCCAGGAAGCGCTTGCGCGCCAGGATCACCGGGGCAGCGCAGAAGGCGTTGGTAGTGAACACACCGGCCACGGTTGAGCCTTCGGCGCAGCGCATCACCACGATGTCCTTGCGGCCGGGTCGCTTGATGCCGGCGGAGGCGATGCCAAGTTCGAAACCGGGGACCGGGTGCAGGGTGGGCATGGGGCCGAGACCAACAGCCATGTGGCGCGCTCCTATCTAGTCAGTGAATCAGCTGATCGGTGGATCAAATGAGAAAAACGCCGCGAGCGGCAGGGCCGGTCGCGGCGTTGGTATCAGGGTCGGGAGGCGTTATTCCACCTGACCGTGGCAGTGCTTGTACTTCTTGCCCGAACCGCATGGGCACGGCTCGTTGCGGCCGATCTTCGGTTCGTTACGGACGGGTTCCATCGGCACAACGTTGTCAGTCGGTACTTCACCCTCTTCTTCCGGCTCGGCGGTGACCTGCTCCATGGACGGAGCGGCGGCGTGCTGGAACTGCATGCGCTTGGCCATTTCCTCGGCTTCGCGGCGCAGACGGGCTTCTTCCTCTGCCGGGTCTTCGCGGCGAACCTGGACGAAGGACAGCACGCGAATGGTGTCGCGCTTGATGGAGTTCAGCAGATCCTGGAACAGGTTGAACGACTCGCGCTTGTATTCCTGCTTCGGGTTCTTCTGCGCGTAGCCGCGCAGGTGAATGCCGTGACGCAGGTGATCCATGGTGGACAGGTGGTCCTTCCAAAGATCGTCCAGAACGCGCAGCAGCATCTGCTTCTCGAAGGTGCGCAGGGCTTCTTCGCCGGCGAGCTCTTCCTTCTCGTGGTAAGCGGCCACCAGCTCGGCGAGAATCTTCTCGCGCAGGGTTTCCTCGTAGAGCTTCTCGTCGTCATCCAGCCATTGCTGGACCGGCAGCTTGAGGCCGAAATCGCTGTACAGCGCGGCTTCCAGGCCAGCCACGTCCCACTGTTCGGGCAACGACTGCGGCGGGATATGCTCACTGACGGTGTTGTTCAGGGTCTCTTCGCGGAACTCGGCGATGGTCTCGCCGATGTTGTCGGCCGCAAGCAGGGTGTTGCGCATGTGGTAGATCACCTTGCGCTGCTCGTTGGCGACGTCGTCGAACTCCAGCAGTTGCTTGCGGATATCGAAGTTGCGGCCTTCGACCTTGCGCTGCGCCTTTTCGATGGCGTTGGTCACCATGCGGTGCTCGATCGCCTCGCCCGGCTGCATGCCGAGGGCTTTCATGAAGTTCTTCACCCGGTCGGAGGCGAAGATGCGCATCAGGTGGTCTTCCAGCGACAGGTAGAAGCGGCTGGAGCCCGGGTCGCCCTGACGGCCGGCACGGCCGCGCAGCTGGTTGTCGATACGGCGGGATTCGTGGCGCTCGGAAGCGATCACGTGCAGGCCGCCCGCCTCGATGACCTGCTGGTGGCGCTTCTGCCAGTCGGCCTTGATCTGGGCGATCTGCTCGTCGGTGGGGTTCTCCAGCGCGGCGACTTCGACTTCCCAGTTACCGCCCAGCAGGATGTCGGTACCACGACCGGCCATGTTGGTGGCGATGGTAACCGAGCCCGGACGACCGGCCTGGGCAATGATCTCGGCTTCCTTCTCGTGGTACTTGGCGTTCAGTACCTTGTGCTCGATGCCGGCGTTCTGCAGCAGTTGCGAGACGTATTCGGAGGTCTCGACCGACGCGGTGCCCACGAGGATCGGACGACCCAGCGCCTGGCACTGCTGCACGTCGGTGATGATCGCGGCGTACTTCTCGTCCTGGGTCAGGTACACCAGGTCGTTGAAGTCCTTACGGGCAACCGGACGGTGGGTCGGGATCACCACCACGTCGAGGCCGTAGGTCTGGCGGAATTCGAAGGCCTCGGTGTCGGCGGTACCGGTCATGCCGGCCAGCTTGGTGTAGAGGCGGAAGTAGTTCTGGAAGGTGGTCGAAGCCAGGGTCTGGCTCTCGGCCTGGATCGGCAGGTTCTCCTTCGCCTCGATGGCCTGGTGCAGGCCCTCGGAGAGGCGGCGGCCCGGCATGGTACGGCCTGTGTGCTCGTCGATCAGCAGGACCTGATCGCCCTGGACGATGTATTCCACGTTGCGGTGGAACAGGGTGTGGGCGCGCAGCGCGGCGTAAACGTGGGTCAGCAGGCTGAGGTTGTGCGCCGAGTAGAGGCTCTCGCCCTCGGCCAGCAGGCCGTTCTGGGTCAGCAGCTCCTCGACGTAGGCATGGCCCTGCTCGTTGAGCTCGACCTGGCGGGTCTTCTCGTCGATGCTGTAATGGCCCTGCTGGGTCACCTGGCCTTCGACTTCCTCGATATGACGCTTCAGGCGCGGGATCAGCTTGTTGATCTTGATGTACAGCTCGGAGCTGTCTTCGGCCTGGCCGGAGATGATCAGCGGAGTCCGCGCCTCGTCGATGAGGATGGAGTCCACTTCGTCGACCACGGCGAAGTTCAGTTCACGCTGGAACTTGTCCTCCAGGCTGAACGCCATGTTGTCGCGCAGGTAGTCGAAGCCGAATTCGTTGTTGGTGCCGTAGGTGATGTCGGAGGCGTAGGCTGCGCGCTTCTCTTCCGGCGGCTGGAACGGGCTGACGATGCCCACGGAAAGACCGAGGAACTCGTACAGCGGGCGCATCCAGTTGGCGTCGCGGCGGGCCAGGTAGTCGTTCACGGTGACCACGTGCACGCCTTTGCCGGACAGGGCGTTCAGGTAGACGGCCAGGGTACCCACGAGCGTCTTACCCTCACCGGTACGCATCTCGGCGATCTTGCCTTCGTGCAGGGTCATGCCGCCGATCAGCTGGACGTCGAAGTGGCGCATGCCCATCACGCGCTTGCCGGCCTCGCGGGCAACGGCGAAGGCTTCCGGAAGGATCTGGTCGAGGGTCTCGCCCTTGGCGACGCGTGCCTTGAACTCTTCGGTCTTGGCCTTCAGTTGCTCATCGGAAAGCGGGACCATCTGGGGCTCGAGTGCATTGATGGCCTGAACCAGCTTGGCCATGCGCTTCACTTCGCGCTCGTTCTTGCTTCCAAAGAGTTTTTTCAACAAAGGCGCAAACATATCGACTGGGTCATCCGAACTGGAGAATTGGAGGGCTGCCCGACTGGCTGGCCGCGGCGCGGAACGGCAATGAAGCGGGCATTCTACCCGGAAACTTCCACGAGAAAAGTGTCGAAGTCATTCTTGGAAGCTTCGCATTCTGCGCCGTCAGGGGCAATGCATGGGCGGACAACTTTCGATCCGTGTGGCTGATATGGTGACGCAGGCAGGTAACTTCAAGGGTCGACGGTGGCATCTGGCCCAGGCCGCATCTGTTACCATCCTTCTTCATTCATTCCCGGTAGTTCCTCATGGCCTTCCGCCCCCTGCCCGCCAAGGCGATGACCAAGCTGCTGCGCGAAGCCAAGCCGCTGCAGTCGCTGTTCGCCGAGGCGCAACGCCTCTCGCGCCTGCAGGAACTGCTCGATTCTCAACTGCAACCAGCCGCGCGCCCTTACTGCCGTGTCGCGTCGTGGCGCGGAGGCAGCCTGCTGCTGGTCGTCACTGACGGCCACTGGGCCACGCGCCTGCGCTACCAGCAGAACCGACTGCTGCGGCAACTGGCCGCGTTCGAGGAATTCCAGGGACTGGCGCGCATTCTGTTCAAGGTGCAACCCACGGTCCAGACGCCAACACGGGTGAACACCAACCGGATCACCGAATCCGCCTCCGCCACCTTGCACGAAGCCGCCGAAGGTATCAGCAATCCGCAGCTGAAAGCCGCTCTCGAACGCCTTGCCAGTCGCAGCCGCAAGCCTCCGGAACCGGACGCGGAATAAAACGCAGGCATAAAAAAAGGCCACCCTGAGGTGGCCTTTGAAGTTGTAGCTGAAAGGAGGAGGTTTCCTTATACGGCCGCAGCGGGTCGCATATAGGAGATCGGCGCAGTCTTGGCGTCTTCGAAGGTCACCACTTCCCAAGCGTCCTTGTCTGCGATGAGGGTACGCAGAAGACGGTTGTTCAGGGCGTGACCGGACTTGTAGCCGATGAACTCGCCGATAAGGCTGTTACCCAGCAGGTACAGGTCACCAATGGCATCCAGGATCTTGTGCTTGACGAACTCGTCCTCGTAACGAAGACCATCTTCGTTGAGCACTCGATACTCGTCGACCACGATGGCGTTCTCCACGCTGCCACCCAGAGCCAGGTTCTGGGAACGCAGCATCTCGATGTCGCGCATGAACCCGAAGGTGCGGGCGCGGCTGACTTCCTTCACGAAGGACGTACTGGAGAAATCCACCACGGCTTTCTGGGTGCGACCACGGAAGACCGGGTGATCGAAATCGATCTCGAAGCTCACCTTGAAGCCGTCGAACGGAACGAAGGTGGCGCGCTTGTCGCCCTCTTCCACCGTCACTTCGCGCTTGATGCGGATGAACTTCTTGGCCGCTTCCTGCTCTTGCAGGCCAGCGGACTGGATCAGGAATACGAAGGGACCTGCGCTGCCGTCCATGATCGGTACTTCCGACGCAGACAGCTCGACATAGGCGTTGTCGATACCCAGGCCGGCCATGGCCGAAAGCAGATGCTCCACGGTATCCACTTTGACGTCACCCTTGATCAGGGTAGTCGACATGGTGGTTTCGCCGACGTTCGAGGCCCGTGCAGGAATTTCCACCACAGGGTCGAGGTCAGCCCGGCAGAACACGATGCCAGTATCGACGGGAGCCGGCTTCAGGGTCAGGTAAACCTTCTCCCCGGAATGCAGGCCGACACCGGTCGCCCGGATGATGTTCTTCAAGGTGCGTTGTCTGATCATGGCTTTGGCCGCTTTCGCGCAAGTTGCGAACTGTTGTCAACAATGGGCGGCGATGATAGCAGAACCGCCCTTTGCTGAACACCAATCACATTGATACTCCTGATAAATCGACTCAATCGGCCTGACGACGCAGGAAGGCCGGGATGTCCAGGTAGTCCAGGTCGTCCTGCGGGTTCAGCTTGGCCGCGGTGGCTGCGCCGCCGTGGCTCTGGTTGCGCATGACGGTCGGGCGGTCCAGGTCACGGTAGTTCACCGACTGCTGCTCGCGCTGAACCGGAGACTGAGTGCTGACGGCCTGGGTCTGAACGGTGTTGTCGACGACCTTGACCGGTTTCTCCAGGCGCGCGCCCAGGCCGGTGGCGACCACAGTGACGTGCAGCTCGTCGCGCATGTCCGGATCGATCACGGTGCCCACTTTCACGGTGGCGTGCTCGGATGCGAACTGCTCGATGATATTACCCACGTCGGAGTATTCGCCCAGGGAAAGGTCGGGACCGGCGGTGATGTTGACCAGGATGCCGCGGGCACCCTGCAGGTTGACGTCTTCCAGCAGCGGGTTGCGGATCGCGGCTTCGGTCGCCTCGCGAGCGCGGTTCGGGCCGCTGGCGCAGCCGGTACCCATCATGGCCATGCCCATTTCGCTCATGACGGTTTTCACGTCGGCGAAGTCGACGTTGATCATGCCCGGGCGCTTGATGATGTCGGAGATACCGCGAACGGCACCGGCCAGTACGTCATCAGCCTTGGCGAAGGCGGCTAACAGGCTCGCGTCCTTGCCCAGGATGGTCAGCAGTTTTTCGTTCGGGATGGTGATCAGCGAGTCGACGCTTTCTGCCAGCGAGCGGATGCCCTCGTCGGCGATCTGCATGCGCTTGCGGCCCTCGAACGGGAACGGACGGGTGACCACGGCCACGGTGAGGATGCCCATTTCCTTGGCAACCTCGGCAATGATCGGCGCAGCACCGGTACCGGTACCGCCACCCATGCCGGTGGTAATGAAGACCATGTCGGCACCTTCCAGGACTTCGGCGATACGCTCGCGGTCCTCGATGGCGGCCTGACGACCCACTTCCGGGTTGGCGCCAGCCCCCAGGCCCTTGGTCACGCCCGGGCCGAGCTGCAGCACGGTGCGCGCGGCGATGTTCTTCAACGCCTGCGCATCGGTGTTGGCGCAAATGAATTCGACGCCATCAACGTTGTTCTTGGCCATGTGGTTCACGGCATTGCCGCCGCCACCACCTACGCCGATCACCTTGATGACTGCTGTTTGCGGGACGTTATCTACCAGTTCAAACATTTCCCCTCTCCTTCCTTTCTAGTTGTGTTGCCTACGTTTACCGCGGTGGTAAATCAGAAATTGCCCTGGACCCAGCGTTTGAGCTTTTCCAGTACCGGTGTCTTGGGTTCGTCGCTGCTGAAGCTGCTGCCGGACATGGAAATGCCGTCGGATTGTTTCTGCAGTCCGTACAGGAGCAGCCCCACACCGGTGGAATAGATAGGATTGCGCACGACATCGGCCAATCCCTTGACGCTGTGGGGTACGCCGAGGCGTACCGGCATGTGAAAAATCTCTTCGGCCAGTTCGACGGCGCCTTCCATCTTGGAAGTACCGCCTGTCAGGACGATCCCGGCTGGAATCAGGTCCTCGTAGCCACTGCGGCGCAGTTCGGCCTGAACCAGGGTGAAAAGCTCGTCGTAACGCGGCTCGACCACTTCGGCAAGCGCCTGGCGCGACAGTTCCCGCGGCGGACGATCTCCGACGCTGGGCACCTTGATGGTTTCGCCCGGACCGGCCAGCTTGGCCAGCGCACAGGCGTATCGAATCTTGATTTCCTCAGCGTACTGAGTCGGAGTGCGCAACGCCATGGCGATGTCGTTGGTGACCTGATCGCCGGCGATCGGGATTACCGCCGTATGGCGGATCGCGCCTTCGGTGAAGATGGCGATGTCGGTGGTACCGCCACCGATGTCCACCAGGCACACGCCCAGCTCCTTCTCGTCCTCGGTGAGCACGGAGTAGGCCGAGGCCAGCTGCTCGAGGATGATGTCGTCCACCTCCAGACCGCAGCGGCGCACGCACTTCTCGATGTTCTGCGCAGCGTTCACCGCACAGGTCACCACGTGCACCTTGGCTTCCAGACGCACACCGGACATGCCCAGCGGCTCGCGAACGCCTTCCTGGTTGTCGATCACGTAGTCCTGGGCCAGGGTATGCAGCACACGCTGGTCGGCCGGGATGGCCACGGCCTGGGCCGCGTCCAGTACGCGCTCGATGTCCGCGCCGCTGACTTCGCGATCACGAATCGCCACGATGCCGTGGGAATTCAGGCTGCGGATATGGTTACCGGCGATACCGACGAAGGCCGAGTGGATACGGCAGCCAGCCATCTGCTGGGCTTCATCGATGGCGCGCTGGATCGATTGCACGGTGGACTCGATGTTGACCACCACACCTTTTTTCAGGCCGCGCGACGGATGCGTCCCGATGCCGACGATTTCCAGCTTGCCATCAGCCGCTACCTCGCCCACCAGTGCCACCACCTTGGAGGTACCGATGTCCAGGCCGACGACCATTTTGCCGCTCTGCACGCTTGCCATGTTTATAGAAGTCTCCTCAACTCACTGCGCGGCGGTGGTCTGAGCCACCGTCGCTTCCGGCACCGGATCTCGCCATGCCACGGCCAGGCCGTTGGGATAGCGCATGTCGATGCGGGCAATTTTCGTAATCTGGTCTTTCAGCGCCTTGTCGTAGATGGTCACGAACCGGCGAATCTGTTCTACCGCGTGATCGCGGCCCAGCATGATCTCCACGCCTTGCGCGGTGCCCAGGGTCCAGGCGCCGCGCGAACTCATGTCCAGGCTGGCGATGGTGAAGCCCAGCGGGCGGAGCATCTGGCTGAGAATCTGGTACTGCTGCATTACCTGTTGCTGAGCACGCTGCGGGCCGGATAGGCGCGGCAGGTGTTCGTAGTTGGCCACTTCCCGCGGAGCGAATGCCTGCCCCTGGTTGTTCAGCAGCGCTTCGTCCCCCCAACGGGCGATGGGCAATTGCTCGTCCAGGCGAATCACCACCTGGTCGGGCCACAGACGGCGCACCTCGGCGTGGGCGATCCAGGGCATCTGCTCCAGCTCCTGGCGCATACCGGCCAGGTCAATGGTGAAGAAGCTGGCCGACACGTAGGGGCTGATCCGCTGCTGCACCGCCGCCTGGCTGATGTAGCTGAGATCGCCTTCCACGCTGACCTTGGCGATTGGCCGGTCCGCATAGGGCAGCACGTACTGCGCGCCGTAGTAAGCACCACCGCCAAGCACACCCAGCACCAGGGGCCACAGCAGCACTTTCAGGAAACCGAAGCTGGGCTTGGGCATACGGGCGCTGAGCGGCTCCTTGGCCACCAGACGGCTGGCGCCGCGCGGCACCGGCTTGCGTGCAGGTGCACGGCCGACTCCGGGATTCTGGTGACGAAGCTGCGCGCCGTTCATGACTTACCCCCTTGCCTCGACGCTGTCGGCGAGGATCGCCAGCACAAGCTGCTGGAAATCCAGGCCGGCCACGCGCGCGGCCATGGGCACCAGGCTGTGGTCGGTCATGCCCGGTGCAGTGTTCACTTCCAGCAGCCAGAAGCGCCCCTGGGCGTCCTGCATCACGTCGGCCCGGCCCCAGCCCTGGATGCCAAGAGCATCGCAGGCGCGCGCGGTCAGGTCCTTGAGTTCCTGTTCCTTGTCGGCATCGAGGCCGCAGGGAATCTGGTACTGGGTATCGTTGGCCAGGTACTTCGCGTCGTAGTCGTAGAAGGTATGCGGGGTGCCCAGGCGAATGGGCGGCAGCACCTGGCCACGCAGGACAGCGATGGTGAATTCGGGACCACTGATCCACTGCTCGACGAGCACCTGCGGATCGTATTTCGCAGCACCAGCCCAGGCGGCGATCAGTTCCTGCTCGCTATTCACCTTGGCCATGCCAATGCTCGAACCCTCGTTGGCCGGCTTGACGATCAGCGGGAAGCCCAGCTTCGCGGCGGCGGCGCGGCAATCGTCCTCGCTGGCCAGTACGGCGTGGTCCGGCGTCGGCAGGCCGAGGCTCAGCCACACGCGCTTCGTGCGCAGCTTGTCCATGGCCAGGGCCGATGCGAGCACGCCGCTGCCGGTGTAGGGAATGCCGGCGATTTCCAGCAGGCCCTGCATGGTGCCGTCTTCACCGCCGCGGCCGTGGAGGATGATGAAGGCGCGGTCGATCTTCTCGCGGGTCAGACGCTCCAGCAGATCGTCGCCCACATCGATGCCGAAGGCGTCGACACCTGCATCCTGCAGAGCCTGCAGGACCATGGCGCCGGACTTCAGCGACACCTCGCGCTCGGCACTCTTGCCGCCGTACAGCACGGCGACGCGACCGAAGGCGCGGGGCTCGAGGGCGGACTTGAGGGCGTCACTCATTGTTTCTTCCCCTCGGCGCCAGCATTGGCGACGCCGAACATCGGATTCTTGATCAGTGCCGGAGCCAGCCCGCCGATATCGCCGGCGCCCTGGCAGAGCAGGATGTCGCCCGGACGCAGCAGCGGCTTGAGCAGCGAAGCGAGGTCCCCGCCGCGCTCCAGGTAGATCGGGTCGAGCTGGCCACGCTGACGGATGCTGTGGCACAGGTGACGGCTGTCAGCACCGGGGATCGGCTCTTCACCGGCCGGGTAGACCTCCATCAGCATCAGCACGTTCGCCTCGCCCAGCACCTGCACGAAGTCGTCGTACAGATCGCGGGTACGGGTGTAACGGTGCGGCTGGTAGACCATCACCAGACGACGCTCCGGCCAACCACCGCGCACGGCCTTGATCACCGCCGCGACTTCGCGCGGGTGGTGGCCGTAATCGTCGACCAGCATCACGCTGCCGCCCTCCACCTGCAGGTCGCCATAGACCTGGAAGCGTCGGCCAACGCCCTGGAAACCGGACAGACCCTGGACGATCGCCTCGTCGGAGATGCCTTCGTCGGTAGCGATGACGATGGTCGCCAGCGAATTCAGCACGTTGTGCAGGCCGGGCATGTTCACCGAGACGTCCAGCGGCTCGCGCTCGGGGCGCAGCACGGTGAACCAGGTGCGCATGCCTTCCTGGCGGATGTTGATGGCGCGGACGTCGGCATCCTCGCTCAGGCCGTAGGTCACGGTCGGACGAGCGACCTGCGGCAGGATCTCGCGCACCACTGGGTCGTCCACGCAGACCACGGCCAGGCCGTAGAACGGCAGGTTGTGCAGGAAGTCGACGAAGGTGCGCTTCAGCTTGTTGAAGTCACCGCCGTAGGTGCTCATGTGGTCGGCGTCGATGTTGGTGACCACCGAGACCATCGGCTGCAGGTGCAGGAAGCTCGCGTCGCTCTCGTCGGCCTCGGCCACCAGGTAGCGGCTGGTGCCCAGCTGCGCGTTGGTACCGGCGGCGTTCAGGCGGCCGCCGATGACGAAGGTCGGATCCAGGCCGCCAGCGGCGAATACCGAGGCGATCAGGCTGGTAGTGGTGGTCTTGCCGTGGGTACCGGCGACCGCGATGCCATGGCGGTAGCGCATCAGCTCGGCGAGCATCTCGGCGCGCGGCACGACCGGCACGCGGCGGTCCAGCGCGGCAGCGACTTCCGGGTTCGACTTGTTCACTGCGCTGGACACCACCAGCACGTCGGCGCCGTCGGAGTTCTCCGCACGGTGGCCAATGAAGATTTCCGCACCGAACTTCTGCAGGCGCTCGGTGACCGGCGACGCCTTGAGGTCGGAGCCGGAGACTTCGTAGCCGAGGTTGAGCAGCACTTCCGCGATACCGCACATGCCCACGCCACCGATGCCGACGAAGTGGATGCGGCGGATGCGCCGCATGGTGCGGGTGACGCCAGTGGGTTCTTTAACCACGGGCCACCTCCAGGCAGGCATCGACTACCGTGCGGGTAGCCTCGGGCTTGGCCAGGCTGCGTGCGCGAGCGGCCATGCGGGTCAGGGAATCGGGATGCATCAATACCTCGGACAACTGCGCGGCCAGTTCGGCGGCGCTGGTAGATTTCTGTGGCAGCAGGTGGGCCGCGCCCTCCCTCACCAGGAATTCGGCGTTCTTGGTCTGGTGGTCATCGATCGCGTGGGGCAGCGGCACCAGGAAGGACGGCAGGCCAGCAGCGGTCAATTCGCTGACGGTCAACGCACCGGCGCGGCAGATCACCAGATCGGCCCAGGCGTAGGCGGCGGCCATGTCGGCGATGAACGGAGCTACGTCCGCTTCGACACCCGCTGCGCGATAACGCTCCGCCGTAATGTCGTCATGCTGACGACCGGCCTGATGGCGAATGGCCGGGCGAATCTCCGCCTGCACCTGCGCCAGCGCATCGGGCAGCAGCTTGTTCAGCGGCTCGGCACCCAGGCTGCCACCGAGCACCAGCAGGTTGACGCGGCGGCCGGCCAACGGCGCGCGGGCGCCCTCTTCCAGGAACAGCTCGACACGCACCGGGTTGCCGGTGGTCAGGCGCTTGGCGCTGCTGTCGAAGGTATCCGGGAAGGCCTCGCAGACCCGCTTGGCCAGCGGCGCAAGGGTGCGGTTGGCGGTGCCGGCGACGGCATTCTGTTCATGGATCACCAGCGGCACGCCGGACAGCTTGGCAGCCAACCCGCCCGGGCCGGTGACGTAGCCGCCCAGGCCGAGCACGCAGACCGGCTTGAGCTGGCGAACCACCCCCAGGGCCTGGAACAGCGACTTGAGCAGATCGAACGGCGCACGCAGCAACGACTTGATGCCCTTGCCGCGCAGGCCGCTGACGTTGATCAGGTGCAGCGGCAGGCCGGCCTTGGGTACCAGGTCGTTCTCGATGCCGCGCGGGGTGCCCAGCCAGTGCACGCTATAGCCACGCGCCTGGAACTCACGGGCGCAGGCCAATGCCGGGAACACGTGTCCACCGGTGCCGCCTGCCATGATCAGGACGTTACCTTTCATCGGCAAAGTCCTCTTCGCTGAATTCATATTCCTCGCTGCCCATCACGGTGCGGCGTTCCCATTCGATGCGCAGCAACATTCCCAGACAGGCGCAGCAGATCACCAACGAACTGCCGCCATAACTGAGGAACGGCAGGGTCAGGCCCTTGGTCGGCAGCAGGCCGACGTTCACGCCCACGTTGATCAGGAACTGGCCGATCCACAGGAACGCCAGGCCATAGGCGACGTAGGCGGAGAAGTACTGTTTCGACTGCTCGGCCCAGATGCCGATGTACAGCGCGCGCAGGCTGACGAAGACGAACAGGCCGACGGTGGCCATGGCGCCGACGATGCCCAATTCTTCGGCCAGCACGGCGAACACGAAGTCGGTGTGCGCCTCCGGCAGGTAGAACTGCTTCTGGATGCTGTTGCCCAGGCCCATGCCGGTCCAGCCGCCACGGCCGAAGGCGATCAGCGCCTGGCTGAGCTGGTAGCCCGCGCCGAACTGGTCGGCCCAGGGGTCGGTGAAGTTGGTCAGGCGCGCCATCCGGTAGGGCTGGGTCTGGATCAGCAGCACTACCGCGCCGACCGCCAGCGCGACCATCAGGCCAAAGCGGAACAGGCCGACGCCGCCGAGGAACAGCATCGCGGCGGCCGCGCCCATCATCACGACGGTGGCGCCGAAGTCAGGCTCGCGCAGCAGCAGGCCAGCCATCGGCAGCAACACCACGAAGGGCTTGAAGAAGCCCAGCCAGCTCTCGCGCACCTCTTCCTGGCGACGGACGAGGTAGCCGGCCATGAAGATCACCACGAAGACCTTGGCGATCTCCGAGGGCTGGATGTTGAACAGGCCGAAGCCGATC
Source organism: Pseudomonas sp. BB438 (assembly GCF_057180225.1). Lineage (NCBI taxonomy): Bacteria > Pseudomonadati > Pseudomonadota > Gammaproteobacteria > Pseudomonadales > Pseudomonadaceae > Pseudomonas > Pseudomonas sp. BB438. The sequence continues at coordinate 1,212,756 of NZ_CM170001.1, read as the reverse complement.
CAGCGCATGGAGCCGTTCACCTCGCGACCGATGCCGGGCGTGATCACCATCACCAGCAGCACGAAGGCCACGGCCAGCAGCTTCCAGCCCAGGCGCTGCCAGGTCTCCATGGGCACCATCATGGTCACGCCACAAGCGACGAAGCCGATGGCCAGGTAGATCAGGTGGCGGACCGAGAAGTACAGCGGGTTGCCAGACTGCGCCGCGGCGACTTCGGAGGACGCCGAGGTGACCATCACCAGGCCGAGGCCGAGCAGCGCCAGACAACCCGCGAGCAGCGGGAAGTCGATGTCGATGCCGTTACGGCTGATCAGCGGGGACGGATAGGGGCGCAGGAAGGAGAACATCAGGCGAGCTCCTCCACGGCCTTGGCGAACAAGCGTCCGCGTTCTTCGTAGTTCTTGAACATGTCCAGGCTTGCGCAGGCAGGGGACAGCAGCACCGCGTCCCCCGGCAGGGCCAGGTCGGCAGCGTGCGCGACGGCTTCGTCCAGGGTATTGACGCGCACCTTGGGCACCACATTGCCGAGGGCAGCGCCCACCCGCTCTGCGTCGCGGCCCAGCAGCACCACGGCACGGCAGTGCTGCGCGACCGGATCACGCAAGTCATTGAAGTCGGCACCCTTGCCGTCGCCACCGGCGATCAGCACCAGCTTGCCGTCGATGTCTCCACCCAGGCCTTCGATCGCGGCCAGGGCGGCGCCGACATTGGTGGCCTTGGAGTCGTCGTAGTAGCTCACACCGTTGCGCTCGCGCACCCACTGGCAGCGATGGGCAAGGCCGGCGAATTCACGCAGGGTCTGCAACATCGGCGCGAACGGCAGGCCGACGGCGTGACCCAGCGCCAGCGCAGCGAGAGCGTTGGACTGGTTGTGCGCACCACGGATCTTCAGCTCGCGAGCCGGCATCAGCTTGTCGAACTGGAAGGCCAGCCACTTCTCACCGTCTTCCTCGATCAGGCCGAATGCCTTGAAGTCCGGCTTGTTGGTACCGAAGGTCCAGCACGGCACGGTGTCGGCGATCAGCGGGCGGCTGAGCGCATCGGCACGGTTCACCACGACCTGTCTGGCCCCCCGGAAGATGCGGTGCTTGGCCAGGTGGTAGTCGGCCATGCCGTCGTAGCGGTCCATGTGGTCTTCGCTGACGTTCAGGCAGGTGGCGACCTCGGCGTTCAGGCGTTCACAGGTTTCCAGCTGGAAGCTGGACAGCTCCACCACGTACAGCTCGACGTCATCGGCCAGCAGGTCCAGCGCCGGGGTGCCGAGGTTGCCGCCCACGGCGACACGTTTGCCGGCAGCCTTGGCCATGTCGCCCACCAGGGTGGTGACGGTGCTCTTGGCATTGGAGCCGGTGATGGCGACGATGGGCGCCTTGGCGTGACGCGCGAACAGGTCGACGTCACCGGACAGGCGCACGCCGCGGGCGGCGGCTTCGATCAGCGCCGGCACGCGCAGCGACAGGCCGGGGCTCACGTAGAGCTCCTGGGCGCGGCAGAGGAAATCGGCATCGAGGTCGCCGCAGCGCACCTCGACCTGCGGATACTGCTCGCGCAGGGTCGCCAGCTCCGGCGGATTCGCGCGCGTATCAGCCACGGCAAACGGCACGCCCTGGCGCGCCAAGTAGCGCGCCAGGGACATGCCGCTCTTGCCGAGGCCGACAACGATGCGGAATTGGTCGGAAGCGATCAGGCTCATGCTCGATCAGTCCTCAACGCAGTTTCAACGTGGCCAGGCCGATCAGCACGAGAATCACCGTGATGATCCAGAAACGCACGATCACACGCGGCTCCGGCCAGCCTTTGAGTTCGAAGTGGTGGTGGATCGGCGCCATGCGGAACACCCGCTTGCCGGTCAACTTGAAGGAGGCGACCTGGATCACCACCGACAGGGTTTCCATGACGAACACGCCACCCATGATGAACAGCACGATTTCCTGGCGGACGATCACGGCGATGGTGCCCAGCGCGGCGCCGAGGGCCAGTGCGCCGACGTCCCCCATGAACACCTGGGCCGGATAGGTGTTGAACCAGAGGAAGCCCAACCCCGCGCCGACGATGGCGCCGCAGAAGATGATCAGCTCGCCTGCGCCCGGAACGCTCGGGATGAACAGGTATTCGGCGAATTTGATGTTGCCCGACAGGTAGCAGAAGATCCCCAGCGCGCCGCCGACCATTACGGTGGGCATGATCGCCAGGCCATCGAGGCCGTCGGTCAGGTTCACCGCGTTGCTGGAGCCGACGATCACGAAGTAGGTCAGCACCACGAAGAAGATACCCAGCGGGATCTCGACGTTCTTCAGCATCGGTACGATCAGGGTGGTCTCGACCGGGGTCTCGGCAGTCATATAAAGGAAGATCGCCGCGCCCAGGCCGAATACCGACTGCCAGAAATACTTCCAGCGGCTCGGCAGGCCGCGGGAGTTCTTTTCGATCACCTTGCGGTAGTCATCCACCCAGCCGATGGCGCCGAACAGCAGGGTCACGGCCAGCACGACCCAGACATAGCGGTTCGACCAGTCGGACCACAACAGGGTGCTGATGGCGATCGCGGTGAGGATCAGCGCGCCCCCCATGGTCGGCGTGCCTTTCTTGGACAGGTGCGATTGCGGGCCGTCGTTACGCACCGACTGGCCGATCTGACGGATCTGCAGGGTGCGGATCATCCACGGGCCCAGCCAGAGCGACAGGGCCAGCGCGGTCAGCACGCTCAGGATGCCGCGCAGGGTCAGGTACTGGAAGACGCCGAAGCCCTTGTAGAACTGTTGCAGGTACTCGGCGAGCAGCAGCAGCATTTAGTGACTCTCCTCGGAGGAACCGCACAGCGCCGCGACGACCTTGTCCATCGCCGCGCTGCGGGAACCCTTGATCAGAATGGTGGTTGTCGAAGCTTCGTCGGCCAAGGCACTGATCAGGCTGGCCTGATCGGCGAAGTGCCGGCCCGCGGAACCGAACGCCTGCACGGCGTGGCTCATCAGCGGTCCGACGGCATAGAGCGCGGTGACTTTGCCAATGGCGTAGGCCCCCACCTCCCGGTGGGAAGACTCCGCCCAGGCACCCAGCTCGCCCATGTCCCCGAGGACCAGGACGGTCCGGCCGGAAAAGCCGGCGAGTATATCAATCGCCGCGCAGATTGAAGCCGGGTTGGCGTTGTAGCTGTCGTCGATCACGCGCATGCCATTCGTCGCCAGCTGGGCTACGGCGCGCCCCTTGACCGGCTGCAGGTTCTGCAGGCCGGAAACGATGCCGACCAGCGGCACGCCAAGGGCATGAGCGGCAGCGGCAGCAGCCAGCGCGTTGGTGACATTGTGCTCACCCAGCAGGTTCAGCTGAACGGCAGCCTCGCCGGCCGGGCCCTGCAGGGTGAATCCCGGGCAACCACGGGCATCACGCTTGACGTCGCTGGCGCGGAAATCGGCGCGGGCGTCGTGCAGACCGAAGCTGGAAATGCGGCGGCCGGCGGCGCGGGCCTGCCAGGTATCAAAAGCCTTGTCGTCGCGATTGAGAATGGCCACGCCGTCGCCAGCCAGCCCCTCGAGAATCTCGCCCTTGGCCAGGACGATCTTGTCCTGCCCACCGAACTCGCCCACATGGGCGGTGCCGGCGTTGGTGATGATGGCGACCTGCGGGCGGGTCAACGCGACCGTGTAGGCAATCTCGCCGACACGGTTGGCGCCCAGCTCGATGACCGCACTCTTGTGCTCAGGGGCAAGCCGCAACAGGGTCAGCGGCGCACCAAGGTCGTTGTTCAGGTTGCCGCGAGTCGCCAGGACTTCGCCCTGGGTCCGCAGGATGCTGGCGAGCATCTCCTTCACGGTGGTCTTCCCGCTGGAGCCGGTCACGGCAGCCACGCGGCCGGTGAAGGCAGTGCGGTTCAGCGCGCCGAGCTGCCCCAGCGCGATACGGGTGTCTGCCACAAGCAATTGCGGCAGCGGCGCGTCGGCGACCTCGCGCTCGACCAGGGCGGCAACCGCGCCCTTGGCGGCCACGTCGGCCAGGTAATCGTGACCGTCGAAGCGCGGGCCGGTCAGGGCGATGAACAGCTGGCCGGGCACGATGGCGCGGCTGTCGGTGCTCACGGCGTCGAAGCGGGCGTCGGCACCGACCACACGGCCTTGCAGCGCACCTGCGACTTCGTTGAGCGACAGGGGTTTAAGCACGCTTCACCTCCCAGGCAGCCAGCGCCTTGGCGGCTTGTTCCAGATCGGAGAACGGGTGGCGAACGCCGTCGATCTCCTGGTAATCCTCATGCCCTTTGCCCGCCAAGAGCACAACGTCATCGACGCCCGCAGAGGCGATCAGGCGGGCGATAGCGTCGCCACGACCGGGAATGAACTCGACTGTCTCGGGTTTGGCGAAACCGGCACGGATGTCGGCGATGATCGCCTCGCTCTTCTCGGTACGCGGGTTGTCGTCGGTAACCAGCACGCGATCGGCATGCTGCTCGGCGATCTGCGCCATGATCGGCCGCTTGCCGCTGTCACGGTCACCGCCACAGCCGAACAGGCAGAGCAACTGACCCTGCACGTGCGGGCGCAGGGCCAGCAGTACTTTTTCCAGCGCATCCGGGGTGTGGGCGTAGTCCACGACCACCAGCGGCTTGTCGCCACCACCCAGGCGCTGCATGCGACCGATGGGACCTTCGAGTTGCGGCAGTAGCTTGAGCACATCACCCAGCGGGTAATCCAGGCCCAGCAAGGCGCCGACCACGGCCAGCAGGTTGCTCAGGTTGAACTTGCCCAGCAGCGAGCTGCGCAGCAGGCCTTCACCCTGCGGGGTGACGATCTGCGCCTGCACGCCGGCGTCGCTGAAGGTCGCTTCGCGGCAGTAGATGTAGGCCGACGGGTCACTCAGGCTGTAGCCCATCAGGCGGGATTCGTGGGACTCGGCGGCCAGTTGGCGGCCAAAGTCGTCGTCCAGGTTGATTACCCGGCAACGCAGCCCCTGCCAGGCGAACAACTTGGCCTTGGCGGCGCCATATGCCTCCATCGAGCCGTGGTAGTCGAGGTGGTCGCGGGACAGGTTGGTGAACACCGCCACATCGAAGCCCAGCGCCGCGACGCGGCCCTGCTCCAGGCCGTGGGACGACACTTCCATGGCCACGGCTTTGGCGCCGGCCTGCTTCAGGCGCGCCAGGGTGGCCTGCACCGCCAGCGGATCAGGCGTGGTGTGTCGGCCGCTTTCCAGCGCGCCATAGAAACCGGTACCGAGGGTGCCAACAATGCCGCAGCGCTCACCGAGCAGATCCAGCGCCTGGGCCACCAGTTGGCTGACGCTGGTCTTGCCGTTGGTGCCGGTCACGCCCACCAGCTCGACGCCACGGCTGGGTTCGCCATAGAAGCGACCCGCGATGGCAGACAACTGCTTGGCGAGGCCCTTGATGGCGATCATCGGCACATCGCTGGGCGGCAGGTCGACCGCACCTTCTGCCTCATAGGCAACGGCGGCGGCGCCCTGGGTCAGCGCCGCGGCAATGTGCCCGCGGCCGTCCTGGCGACCGCCCGGTACGGCCAGGAACAGGTCGCCCGGCTTGACGGTACGGCTGTCCAGGGTCAGTTCACGGATCAGTTCTCCGCTTTCGGCTTGCGGCAGCAATTGGTTCAGGCTCATCGGCATCAGCCACGCCCTCCTTTGGCAGCGGGCGCAGCATCGGCTTGTTGCTGCGGAGTCGCCGGCAGGTTGTCCGGCGGCACATTCATCAGTCGCAGCGTTCCGGACATCACCTTGCTGAACACCGGCGCGGAAACCAGGCCACCGAAGTAGCCGGCCTTGCTGGGTTCGTCGATGACGACCACGGCGACGTAACGCGGGTTGTTCATCGGCGCGAAACCGGCGAACAGGGAACGATAGGAGTTCTCCGCATAGCCTTTGGCGCCGGTGGCGGTCTTGCGCGCGGTACCCGACTTGCCGGCCACGTGGTAACCCGGCACTTGGGCGCGGTATACACCGTTCGGTGCTTCGATCACTTGCTGGAGCATGCCCTGCATGGTCTTGGCGACCGCCTCAGGAATGACCTGGACAGCGTCCGCCGGGCGGTCGGCGCGGACCATGGTCAGCGGCACGCTGCGGCCGTTGTTGGCCAGCGCCGCGTAGGCATGGGCCAGCTGGATGGCAGTCACGGACAAGCCGTAGCCGTAGGACAGCGTCGCCGTCTCGGCCTTGCGCCACTCGCGGTAGTTCGGCAGGTTGCCGACGCGCTCGCCGGGAAAGCCCAGGCCGGTGTCCTGGCCGAGACCGACCTTCTGCATCACGTTGTAGATGGCCTCGCCACCGATATCGAAGGCGACCTTGCTCATGCCGACGTTACTGGAGCGGATCAGGATACCGGTCAGGTCCAGCACCGGGCCCTCGGTACGGGACACGTCGCGGATGGTGTAGCGGCCGATCTGCAGGGTGCCGGGGTAGACCTCGACCTTGTCGGTGGGCTTCCAGCGACCGGTTTCCAGCGCCGCGCTCATGGAGAACGGCTTCATGGTCGAACCCGGCTCGAACACGTCGATCATGGCACGGTTACGCATCATCGCCGGCTGCAGGTTGCGACGGTTGTTCGGGTTGTAGGTCGGCTGGTTGGCCATGGCCAGCACTTCGCCGCTCTTCACGTCGAGAATCACCAGGCTGCCGGCCTTCGCGCCGTTTTCCACCAGCGCGTTGCGCAGCTCACGGTTGGCGAGGTACTGCAGGCGAAGGTCGATGGACAGGGCGAGGGTCTTGCCAGCCTTGGCATTGCGAGTGACCTGTACGTCACGAATCAGATGGCCGCGGCGGTCCTTGAGCACCTGGCGCTTGCCCGGAACACCCGCCAGCCAGCTGTCGAAGGCAAGCTCGACGCCTTCGCGACCACGATCGTCGACGTCGGTGAAGCCCACCACCTGCGCGGCGACTTCGCCGGACGGGTAGAAGCGGCGGAACTCCTCGACCGAATAGACGCCGGGGATGCGGTGGGCCTTCACCTGAGCCATCACGGCGTCGCCCTGCTCCGGCGTCAGGCCACGGACCAGGTAGATGAACTCCTTGTCGGCGTTCGCTTCCAGGCGCTCGGACAAGGCCGCTTGCGGCTGACCAAGAGCATCGGCAAGGAAGCCCCATTTTTCACGCTCGAGCACCAGCTCCTTGGGGTTGGCCCAGAGCGTGGCGACCGGAGTACTGACGGCCAGTGGCTCGCCGTTGCGGTCAGTGATCAGGCCCCGATGCGCAGGAATGGAGATATGCCGCACGCTGCGCGCATCGCCCTGCCCCTTGAGGAAATCGTGGTCGATGACGTGCAGGTCGACGATCCGCCAGGCGATCGCAGCCACCATCGTCATCAGCAGCGCGATGACGACGCGGAAGCGCCAGGGATAGCGAGCGCCGGCCAGGTCTCTCATGGCGCCACCATGATGATTTCGGTCGGGTCGGGTACGCGCATCTTCAGCTGGTCGGTCGCCAGGCCTTCGATACGGCTATGGGCTGTCCACGTGCTCTGCTCGAGGATCAGGCGGCCGTATTCGGCCTGCGCCTTGTCACGCACATTGAGCTCGGTGTACAGCGAGTTGAGCAGCTGACGATTCCAGTACGCGCTGTACGAGACAGAGATGGCCGACAGCAGCACACCGATGAACAGCAACAGCATGAAGAAGCTGCCGGTCGGCAGGCGCTTGGAGAAGAGACGGCTCATCTCAGCTTCTCCGCAATACGCATGACCGCGCTGCGCGAGCGCGGGTTGGCCTTGAGCTCAGCCTCGGAAGCGTAGACCGGCTTGCCGATCAATTTCAGGCGCGGATCAAAAGGCTTGACCTGGATCGGCAGGTTGCGTGGCAGGTTGTCCGCCTCGCCCTTCACCTGCTTGCGCATGAACTGTTTGACGATGCGGTCTTCCAGCGAGTGGAAGCTGATCACGACCAGGCGACCGCCCACAGCCAGACCTTCCAGCGCGGCTTCAAGGCCACGCTCCAGATCGCCCAGCTCGTTGTTGATGAAGATGCGCAGCCCCTGGAAGGCGCGAGTGGCCGGGTTCTTGCCCTTCTCCCAGGCCGGATTGGCCTCGGTGATCACGGCAGCCAGGTCGGCAGTGCGCTCGAACGGTGCTTCCGCTCGGCGCTGCACGATAGCGCGGGCCATGCGCTTGGCGAAACGCTCTTCGCCGTAATCCTTGAACACGCGGGCGATCTCGTCTTCCGCCGCCGTGGCGATCCACTGCGCGGCACTGACGCCCTGGCCCGGGTTCATGCGCATGTCCAGCGGGCCGTCATTGAGGAAGCTGAAACCGCGCTCGGGGTCATCCAGCTGCGGCGAGGACACGCCCAGGTCCAGCAGAACGCCATTCACACTGCCCTGCAGGCCACGCGCCGTGAACTCTTCCCCCATCTCGGCGAAGGACCTTTGCACAATGACGAAGCGGCCGTCTTCGGCCGCCAGTGTTTTTCCCGTCGCGATGGCTTGGGGATCCTTGTCGAACCCGAGCAGTTGACCGCCCGGGCCGAGCTTGCCGAGCAAGGCCCGGCTGTGCCCTCCCCTTCCGAAGGTTCCATCCACATAGCGGCCGCCCTCCAGGGGGGCCAGCGCTTCGACGGCCTCCTCGAGCAGAACGGTGATGTGTTGGAAGGTACTGGTCACAGGCAGGCTCACAGAATAAGGTCGCGCAGTTCATCCGGCAGACCGCCGGGTTCTTTGATGGCTGCGAGATCGGCCTCGGCAACCGCATTCCATTTGTCTTCGTCCCACAACTGGAACTTGTTCAGCTGGCCGACCAGCATCGCTTTCTTGTCCAGGCCGGCGTATTCACGCAGGCGCGGCGGAACGAGGAAGCGCCCGGCGCTATCCAGTTCCAGGTCAACGGCATTACCAATCAACAAACGCTGCAGGCGCCGCGTTTCTTCACGCAGCGACGGCAGTTCACGCAGCTTGGCTTCAATGAGCTCCCATTCGGGGAGGGGGTAAACGGTGAGGCAGGTGTCGACGGCATCGATGGTGACGATGAGCTGGCCATTGCAACGCGAAACGAGCTCATCACGATACCGACTCGGCATCGCGAGGCGCCCTTTGGCGTCGAGACTGATGGCGTTAGCTCCGCGAAACACGTCAGCGCTTCCCCTGTGGTTGGCTATCCATGCCTGTTGATCCCACTTTTACCCACTTCGTACCACTTCCGCACACTATAGAAATCCGCGCTCCCCACCGTCAAGGTAAGCCCGAGGGGAAAAATCCTTACAGGACCGAGATTTAGCGTGCTTTTGCGATGTTCGGGGAGGGAATTGGACGCGCTAGAAAAGAGAAAAGCCCAGTGTTTTCAAAACACTGGGCTTTCATACTTAAAGTGATTTCTTAAGTTTGCAGCTTCTTCCGATCAGCGACAAATGGTCATGTGGGAAGAAGTGGCAGAAAAGTGGTGAGAGTCGATCTGTAAGCCGGGTTCTGTCGAGGACAGCCATTCCTCTGGGACATACATCACTGCATGCCTCAAGCGATCTACCCGAACCCAACGCGGGCCGCGCCAATGGGTTCCTATTTGATCTTGCTCCGAGTGGGGTTTACCTAGCCACGAACTGTTGCCAGCCGTGCGGTGCGCTCTTACCGCACCTTTTCACCCTTACCGGCGCTTGCGCGCTTAGGCGGTTATTTTCTGTGGCACTTTCCGTAGGCTCGCGCCTCCCAGGCGTTACCTGGCACTCTGCCCTATGGAGCCCGGACTTTCCTCCACCCCGTGATGGAACACCACGGAACAGCGACTGTCCAATCGACTCTCAGTCCGCAAGGTTAGCGGCTGACGACGCTCAGGACAAGCTCAAGCCTTACCCTGACGCTCCAGCGCGATCTGGTAAAGCTGGTTCTTGCGCGCCCCGGTGATCTCCGCGGCCAGGGCTGCAGCGCGCTTGACCGGCAGCTCCGCCAGCAGCAGATCGAGCACCCGCAGGGTCTGCGCATCCACCGCCTCGTCACCTTCCGGCGTCGGCTTGCCGGCCACCAACAGCACACACTCGCCACGCTGCTGATTGCTGTCGGATGCCACGAATTCGCGCAACTCGCCCAGCGGCAGCCCCTTCAGGGTCTCGAACGTCTTGGTCAGCTCTCGGGCCAACAGTGCCGGCCGCTCGTCGCCGAAGATCGCCGCCATATCCTCGATGCACTCAAGGATACGGTGCGGCGCTTCGTAGAAGATCAGGGTGCGCGGCTCATCCAGCAGCGCCTCCAGACGACCACGGCGGCCAGCAGCCTTCGCCGGCAGGAAGCCTTCGAAGACGAAGCGATCCGACGGCAGCCCTGCCGCGGACAGCGCCGCAATCAGGGCGCAGGCACCGGGCACCGGCACCACCGCGATCCCCGCCGCGCGCGCCTGGCGCACCAGGTGGTAGCCCGGATCGGAAATCAGCGGCGTGCCCGCATCGGAAATCAGCGCGACATCCTCCCCGGCCTGCAGCTTGGTGAGGAAACGACCACCCTGCTCTCGCTCGTTGTGCTCGTGACAGGCCGCCAGTGGCGTCTGGATCCCGAAATGCTGCAGCAGGCGCACGGAATGACGGGTGTCTTCGGCGGCGATGAGCGCCACGTCAGCCAGCACCTTCAGTGCACGAGCACTGATGTCGTCCAGGTTGCCGATGGGAGTGGCCACCACATAGAGAGTGCCTAGGGTCACGCGGGAGAACCTCACCGGAAGTGTCGGAAAAGACGCATTGTATCCCGATTCCGGCAGCCGCCATCGCGTCACCCTCGCCGCTTGGGTACAATCGGCAGCTCTTTGAATGCGTCACGAGAAGCCCGATATGATCGCTCGCCTGCGTCCGCTATCCGCTCTGTTCCTGGCCGGCATGCTCGCCGCCTGTGCGTCCTCCCCGTCGTCCAATCTCGGCGAACTGCCGCGCACCCCGGACGCCAGCATCGAACAGCTGCTGCAGCAGGCCTCCACCGCCAAGCCAGACGAAGCTGCCGTGCTGCGCCTGTCCGCCGCGGACCTCGCCTACAAGCAGAAGGACCTCGGCCGCTCCACGCAGATCCTCGATCAGATTCCGATGGACAGCCTGAAGCCCGCCCAGCAGGTCTTCGCCAGCACCCTGCGCGCCCAGCTCGAACTCGCCCGCAACAAGACCAAGGCAGCCCTGAAGGCCTTCGACAATCCCAACTTCCAGCGTCTGGGCGAGATGCCCGTGGACCTGCAGGCCCGCGCCGGCATGGTCAAGTCCCTGGCCCTGGCCGCCGACGGCCAGCCCCTGAGCGCCGCCCGCGAACGCGTCTTCATCGATCCACTGCTCAACGCCGAGGCCAGCAAGGCCAACCATGAGGAAATCTGGAAACTGGTTTCCAGCCTGCCGCTGGACCAGATGCAGGCGAGCAGCAATGAAGGCGACCTGAACGGCTGGCTGGAACTGGCGCGCATCACCAAATCCTCCTCGACTCTGAAGGAGCAGCAGTCAAACATCGACAACTGGGTCGCGCAGAATCCGGACCATCCGGCCGCCAAGGAGTTGCCGGAAGCCCTGACCAAGCTGAAATCACTGGCTGCCCAGCCGCTGAACAAGATTGGCCTGCTGCTGCCGCAACAGGGTCAGCTCGCCTCGGTTGCCCGCGCCCTGCAGGACGGCTTCCTGGCCGCCTATTACCAGGCCCAGCAGAGCGGCCAGGCACAGCCGGCGATCAAGCTGTACGACAGCAGCCAGGTGCGCTCGCTGGACGAGTTCTACCGCCAGGCCCAGGCCGACGGCGTGCAACTGGTGGTGGGACCACTGGAGAAGAACCTGGTCAAGCAGATGAGCAGCCAGCCGCAACTGCCGATCACCACCCTGGCGCTGAACTACGCCGACGGCAATCAGGAAGGCCCGGCCCAGCTGTTCCAGTTCGGCCTGTCCGCCGAGGATGAAGCCCGCGAAGTCGCCAACCGCGCTTGGAACGACGGCATGCGGCGCGCCGTGGCCCTTGTCCCGCGTGGCGAGTGGGGCGACCGCGTACTGGCGTCGTTCAGTCGCAACTGGCAGGCCGCCGGAGGCACACTGATCGCCGCCGAGCACGTCGACCAGCCGGTGGAACTGGCCCGCCAGATCGCCGACCTGTTGCAACTGCGCCAGAGCGAAGGCCGCGCCAAGCGCCTCCAGGGCGTACTCGACAGCAGCGTCGACACCCAGCCGTCGCGCCGCCAGGACATCGACTTCATCTTCCTTGCCGCCACCCCGCAGCAGGCTCGCCAGATCAAGCCGACTCTCGCCTTCCAGTACGCAGGGGACCTGCCGGTCTATGCCACTTCCAACCTGTACACCGGCGTGAACAACCCGGCCCAGGACCAGGACCTGAACGGCATCCGCTTCTGCGAAACCCCGTGGCTGTTGACCCCCAACAACGCCTTGCGCCAGCAGGTCGCTGCACAGTGGCCGGCCGCCAACGGCAGCCTTGGCCGCCTGTACGCCATGGGCGCTGACGCCTACCAGCTGGCCCCACGCCTGCCGGAGCTCAAGGCCGTGCCGAGCATGCAGGTAGACGGTCTGACCGGCACACTGAGCGTCAGCGCCGGCCAGCGAGTGGAGCGCCGCCTGCCCTGGGCGGAGTTCAGGAATGGCCAGGTCCAGCCGCTGGAGAACAGCGGTATTTGATCGGCAACAGCCCCACCCAGAAGGCCGGGCAGCAGGCGGAAGCCACCGCCCTGGCCCATCTGGAACAGCATGGATTGCGCCTCCTGGCGCAGAACTGGACGTGCCGCCGAGGCGAGCTTGATCTGGTCATGCTGGACGGCGATACAGTAGTATTCGTCGAAGTTCGCTCCCGCCGGCATTCTGCCTGGGGAGGAGCGCTGGAGAGCGTGGATTGGCGCAAGCGTGAGCGCCTGGCCATCTCCGCCGAACTCTTCCTGCAACAGAACGCCCGCTGGAGCAGTCATCCCTGCCGGTTCGACATCGTCGCCATCAACGCGCGCACTCAAGGCTCCGCAGGGCACTTGAACTGGATTCCCAACGCTTTTGACACCTGATCAGACGCCCGAAGAAAGGTCACACCTGATGGACATGCAATCCCGTATCCGCCAGCTCTTCCATGCCAGCATCGAGACCAAGCAACAGGCTACCGAGGTGCTCATCCCGCATATCGAGCAGGCCAGCATGGTCATGGTCAATGCCCTGCTGAACGAGGGCAAGATTCTCTCCTGCGGCAATGGCGGCTCCGCCGGCGATGCACAGCACTTCTCCTCCGAACTGCTGAACCGCTTCGAGCGCGAGCGCCCGAGCCTTCCGGCCGTCGCCCTCACCACCGACAGCTCGACCATTACCTCGATCGCCAACGACTACAGCTACAACGAGGTCTTCTCCAAGCAGATCCGCGCCCTGGGCCAACCGGGTGACGTGCTGCTGGCGATTTCTACCAGCGGCAACTCGGCGAACGTCATTCAGGCGATCCAGGCCGCACATGATCGCGAAATGGTTGTCGTAGCTCTGACCGGCCGCGACGGCGGCAACATGGCATCGTTGCTGCTGCCCGAAGACGTGGAGATCCGCGTTCCGGCCAAGGTCACCGCACGCATCCAGGAAGTCCACCTGCTGGTCATCCACTGCCTGTGCGACCTCATCGACCGTCAACTGTTCGGGAGTGAAGAATGACCCGTACCCCTCTGATCGCAGCCGCACTGGCCGTGACCATGGCTCTGGGTGGCTGCAGCAGCTTCGTCAGCGCCACCCGCGACAAGCCGATCGACGACGACAAGGGCACCCGCACCCTTGGCAGCAAGATCGACGACTCGCTGATCGAAACCAAGGTGGCAGTCAACGTCGCTAAGGCCGATCCGGACCTCGACCGCAATTCCCACGTCGTGGTGATCAGCTACAACGGCGTGGTACTGCTGGCCGGCCAGACCCCGCGCGCCGACCTGAAGAACAAGGCCGAGCAGGCCGCCAAGGAAGTGCAGAAGGTCAAGACCGTGCACAACGAGCTGCAGATCCTGCAGCCCTCCTCCCTGGCTGCCCGCAGCAACGACACCTGGCTGACCACCAAGATCAAGAGCCAGATGCTCGCCGACGCCAACGTGCCCTCCACCCGCATCAAGGTCCTGACCGAGAACGGCATCGTCTACATGCTCGGCCTGGTTACCCGCAGGGAAGGCGACCTGGCAACCCAGGTGGTCCAGGGCGTGGACGGCGTGCAGAAGATCGTCCGCCTGTTCGAGTACATCGACTGATCTGGATCGCAGGCATGAAAAAGGCGACCCTCGGGTCGCCTTTTTATTACTTCACCACCTTGAGACTCGGTCGGCCACTGGGGCGCGGCGGCTCGTCGGATGGGCCGTCATCCGGCAATTCCTCGTCGTCGGTAGGTACCGGCGGTTCCAGATCGAAGACCATGCCCTGGCCATTCTCCCGCGCGTAGATGGCCATCACGGCCTGAGACGGGATGTACAGGCTCTGGGCAACACCACCGAAACGCCCTTCAAAGCTGACCGCCTCATTATCCATCTGCAGGTGACGTACCGCGGTCGGCGAGACGTTGAGCACGATCTGGCCGTCGCTGGCATAACCCGGCGGCACCCGCACTCCCGGATACTCGGAATTCACCAGGATATGCGGGGTACAGCCGTTGTCGACGATCCACTCATAGAGGGCTCGCACGAGGTAGGGACGACTGGAGTTCATCAGCAGGCTCCTTAGCGCATATCACGTTCGATAGAGGACAGGCTTGCACGGAAAGTTTCCCGTGCAAACTGTCGCTCCATGTAATCCAGCAGCGGCTTCGCCGGCCGCGGCAGCTCGATACCCAGGATCGGCAGGCGCCAGAGGATCGGCAGCAGACAGCAATCCACCAGGCTGAGCTCATCACTGAGGAAGAACGCCTTATCGGCGAACAGCGGCGACACCCCTGTCAGGCTCTCACGCAATTCCTTGCGCGCCAAGGCTCGTTCTGCGTCCTTGCGGCGGGTATCGAGGATGCGATCCACTAGGCTGCACCAGTCGCGCTGGATACGGTGCATCAGCAGCCGGCTGTTTGCGCGGGCGACCGGGTAGACCGGAAGCAGCGGCGGGTGCGGATAACGCTCGTCGAGGTACTCCATGACCACCGTCGACTCATAGAGCGCGAGATCGCGATCCACCAGGGTCGGCAGGCTGCCATAGGGATTCACTTCGGCGAGTTTGGCCGGGATGTTGCCGGCGGGTACGTCAATGATGTCGGCAACGACACTCTTCTCGGCCAGCACCAGGCGCACGCGATGGCTGTAGTGACAGGCAGGGTCGGAGAAACAGGTGAGCTTGTTGATTGCGGCCATGCCGCGCGCCTCCTCGCAGGATTTCTTGTGGGAGGTAGAAAAACGCACGCGCGCCCCGTAGGGCGCGCGCTTGTTACTACGACGGGTGGTGCTTAGTGCACGTCCTTCCAGTATTCACGCTTGAGCAGGTAGGCGAATACGAAGAAGAAGGCCAGGAACAACAGGACGTAGGTACCGATGCGGTGAGAGTCCAGCTTGTTCGGGTCAGCCGAATAAGCCAGGAAGGTCACCAGGTTCTTCACCTTCTCGTCGAACTGGGCTTCGGTCAGCTGGCCGGATTTCGGCACGATGGTCAGCTGGTCGCAGGCCTCGTGGGTCAGCGGGGTTCCCGTCAGAGGATCGTACTGCTTCTTGCCATCCTCGACGACCTGGACCTGCTTGCAGCCGACGACCTGACGACCCTGCAGGCTTACCAGCACGTTCGGCATGCCGACGTTCGGGAAGACCTTGTTGTTCACGCCCCACGGACGCTTGGGATCTTCGTAGAACGAACGCAGGTAGGTGTACAGCCAGTCAGTGCCGCGTACGCGGGCTACCAGAGTCAGGTCCGGCGGTGCAGCACCGAACCAGACCTTGGCGTCAGCCGGTTTCATGCCGATATCCATGTGGTCACCGATCTTCGCACCGGTGAATACCAGGTGACTCATCATCAGCTCTTCCGGAATACCCAGATCACGGCCGACACGCTCATAACGCTGGAACTTGGCGCTGTGGCAGCCCATGCAGTAGTTGGCGAAGGTACGCGCGCCATCCTGCATGGCGGCCTTGTCGGTCAGGTCGATATCGACCTTGTCCAGGGCCGGACCATGGCCTTCGGCAGCGAAGCCGAAGACGGGCAGCAGAGCCAGAACAAATGCAGCGAATTGCTTTTTCATCAGCCAGTCACCCTTTCCGGAACCGGTTTGGTTTTCTCCATCCGGGTGTAGAACGGCATCAGGATGAAGAAGGCGAAATACAGAATGGTGCACAGGCGGGACAGCGTGGTACCCAGCGGCGAAGGCGCTTGCGAGCCGTAGTAGCCGAGGATCACGAAGGAAACCGCGAAGATCACCAGCCAGATCTTGCTCAGCCAGCCCTTGTAGCGGATCGAGCGAACCGGGCTACGGTCCAGCCACGGCAGCACGAACAGCACGGCGATGGCAGCGCCCATGGCGATGACACCCATCAGCTTGTCCGGAACGGCGCGCAGGATGGCGTAGAACGGAGTGAAGTACCAGACCGGGGCAATGTGGTCCGGGGTCTTGAACTGGTTCGCCATCTCGAAGTTGGGCTTCTCGAGGAAGAATCCGCCCATTTCCGGGAAGAAGAAGATCACGGTGCAGAAAACGAACAGGAAGACCACGACACCGACGATGTCCTTCACGGTGTAGTACGGGTGGAACGGAATGCCATCCAGCGGGATGCCGTTCTCGTCCTTCTTCTTCTTGATGTCCACGCCGTCGGGGTTGTTCGAACCGACTTCGTGCAGTGCCAGGATGTGCAGCACGACCAGGCCGAGCAGGACGATCGGCAGCGCGATCACGTGCAGGGCGAAGAAGCGGTTCAGGGTGATGCCGGAGATCAGGAAGTCACCGCGGATCCACTGGGACAGGTCTTCGCCGACAACCGGAATGGCACCGAACAGCGAGATGATCACCTGGGCACCCCAGTACGACATCTGGCCCCACGGCAGCAGGTAGCCCATGAAGGCCTCGGCCATCAGGGCGAGGTAGATCAGCATGCCGAAGATCCACACCAGCTCGCGCGGCTTCTGGTACGAACCGTACAGCAGGCCACGGAACATGTGCAGGTAGACGACCACGAAGAACGCCGATGCACCGGTGGAGTGCATGTAGCGGATAATCCAGCCGTAATCTACATCTCGCATGATGTACTCGACGGAAGCGAAAGCTTCTTCCGCCGACGGGGTGAAGCTCATGGTCAGCCAGATACCAGTGAGGATCTGGTTCACCAGGACCAGCAGTGCGAGGGAGCCGAAGAAGTACCAGAAGTTGAAGTTCTTCGGGGCGTAGTACTTGCTCAGATGGTCTTCCCACATCTTGGTCGCGGGGAAGCGGGCATCGACCCAAGCCATGAACTTGTTCATCAGGCTTTCTCCTGGTCCACACCGATGGTCAGCTCGTCACCATCCAGCGTATAGGGCGGAATCGGCAGGTTCAGGGGCGCGGGCTGTCCCTTGTAAACGCGGCCGGCGAGGTCGTAATGGGAGCCGTGGCAGGGGCAGAAGTAGCCACCCTTCCAGTCCGGACCGAGGTCCGCGGGAGCGACTTCCGGGCGGAAGGTCGGCGAGCAGCCCAGGTGGGTGCAGATACCGACGATCACGGCCAGTTCAGGCTTGATCGAGCGCAGCTTGGGATCGACGTAAGCCGGCTGCTCCGAAGCCTTCGACTCGGGATCGGACAACTGACCTTCGAGGGTTGGCAACGCGTCGAGCATTTCCTTGGTGCGATGCACCAGGAACACCGGCTTGCCCCGCCACTCGGCCACGACCTGCTGGCCCGGCTCGATCTTCCCTACGTTGACCTTCACCGGCGCGCCAGCGGCCTTCGCCTTGGCACTGGGGAACCATGACCCCACGAACGGGACCGCAGCTCCGACCGCTCCTGCCGCACCTACCACCGAAGTGGCCGCGACAAGGAAGCGACGCCGGCCTGCATTCACGCCGTCATTACTCATTCAGTCGTCTCCCATCAGCTTCAAGCCTGTTCAAATCAGGCTTTTAAGTAAAAATTCGAGCCGCGCAAAAAATTCGCCAAATGGTAAAGAAAAGCCCTTGTGATGACAAGGTAATAGCCTGTTACGCAACCCCCGAAACCCTTGCGCCGCGCGGCTTGCGCGGATGCGACACCTTGCCGCACGAACTTATTGAAGACATAAAAAAACGCCCAGTCCAAAGGATCTGGGCGTTTTTTTCGAAGCGTCGTATTAACGCTTGGAGTACTGCGGACGCTTACGCGCTTTACGCAGACCGACTTTCTTACGCTCAACTTCGCGAGCATCGCGAGTGACGTAGCCGGCTTTACGCAGCGGGCTGCGCAGAGTCTCGTCGTACTCGATCAGGGCGCGGGTGATACCGTGACGGATCGCACCGGCCTGGCCGCTTACACCACCGCCAACGACGGTGACGTAGATATCGAACTTCTCGGTGTTCTCGGTCAGCTCGAGCGGCTGACGGACAACCATGCGAGCGGTCTCACGACCGAAGAACTGCTCGATGGAGCGGTTGTTGATGGAGATCTTGCCAGTGCCCGGACGCAGGAAGACGCGAGCGGTAGCGGTCTTACGACGGCCAGTGCCGTAATTTTGAGTCGCCGACATAATGAGCTATCCCGTTAAATCTTCAGTTCTTGAGGCTGCTGAGCGGTGTGCGGGTGGTTGGCACCCTTGTACACTTTCAGCTTGCGGTACATGTCGCGGCCCAGCGGGTTCTTCGGCAGCATGCCTTTGACGGCAGTCTCGATAACGCGCTCAGGAGCCTTGGCGATCAGCTTCTCGAAGTTGATCGACTTGATACCGCCCGGGAAGCCCGAGTGATGGTAGTACATCTTGTCGGTAGCTTTGGCGCCAGTGACACGAACCTGCTCGGCGTTGATGACGACGATGTAGTCGCCGGTGTCAACGTGCGGGGTGTATTCCGGCTTGTGCTTGCCGCGCAGGCGGGTAGCAATCTCGGTAGCCAGACGACCCAGGGTCAGGCCAGCAGCGTCGACGACGAACCAGTCGCGCTTAACAGTTTCTGGTTTCGCGGTATAAGTTTTCATTCGTTATAGCCTCAGGGGCCGCCTGAAAATAAGACGGCGAATCTTACTGGACAGTGGTTGCCTTGACAAGTCAAGGACAGCCGAAGACAGACACGAATTGGGGCTCGGGTCGGTGTGCGTCCGTAACGACTAGATGTATCGATCGGCAGGCGTGGCATCCCCCACCGATGAAAGGCTGCGGAATTATGCAGATTCCGGCAGAATTTTCAACCATATGACGCACTTGTTTTCATGAGGAGACCTGCATGGAGTACCGCCCGCTCGGCCGCACCGAATTGAAAGTCAGCGCCCTCTGCCTGGGGACCATGACCTGGGGCGAGCAGAACACCCAGGACGAAGCGTTCGCCCAGATCGAGCGGGCCAAGGCCGCCGGTCTGAATTTCATCGATACCGCCGAGATGTACCCGGTCCCGCCGCGCGCGGAAACCTATACCCGCACCGAACAGATCATCGGCAACTGGTTCGCCCGCCGCGGCGATCGCGTCGATTGGGTCCTCGCCAGCAAGATTGCCGGCCCTGGCAACTCCATCAGCCATATCCGCGATGGCCAGCCCAAGCTCGACCGCAAGAACATCGTCGCGGCGCTGGACGGCAGCCTCAAGCGCCTGCAGACGGACTGGATCGACCTCTACCAGTTGCACTGGCCCGAACGCAGCACCAACTTCTTTGGCCAGTTGGGCTACCAGCACAAGGAAGAAAGTTTCACCGCACTGGAAGACACTCTGGAGGCGCTCGACGAGCAGGTTCGCGCCGGCAAGATCCGCCATGTCGGCCTGTCCAACGAGACCCCCTGGGGCACCATGCGTTTCCTGCAGATCGCCCAGGAGCGCGGCTGGCCCCGTGCGGTGTCAATCCAGAACCCCTACAACCTGCTCAACCGCAGCTTCGAGGTGGGCCTGGCGGAAATCGCCATCCGCGAGCAGATCGGCCTGTTGGCTTACTCTCCCCTGGCCTTCGGCATGCTATCGGGCAAGTACTTTGGCGGCGCACGCCCAGCCAACGCACGGATCACCCTGTTCAGCCGCTTCACCCGCTACACCAACCCGCAAACCGCCAGCGCTTGCGACCGCTATGTGAGCCTTGCCCGCGAGCACGGCCTGGACCCGGCACAGATGGCACTGGCCTTCGTCACCAGCCGGCCCTTCGTGACCAGCAACATCATCGGCGCGACCAACCTCGAGCAACTGGAAGCCAACCTCGGCAGCTTCGAGCTGAAGCTCTCCGACGAGGTGCTGGCCGGCATCGAGGCGATCCACAAGGACCAGCCGAACCCGGCGCCCTGACCGCCCCGCAAACGAAAAAGCCCGGCAATACCGGGCTTTTTTTTCATCCGCGACGGTTACAGCGCGCGGGCGATGATTTCCTTCATGATCTCGTTGGTACCCGCGTAGATGCGCTGCACGCGCGCATCGGCCCAGGCGCGGGCGACCGGGTATTCCCACATGAAGCCGTAGCCACCGTGCAGCTGCACGCACTCATCGAGCACCTTGCACTGCAGGTCGGTGGTCCAGTACTTGGCCATCGCCGCGGTGGGGACGTCCAGCTTGCCCTCCAGGTGCAACTCCAGGCAGCGGTCGACGAAAACACGGCCGACCTGGATTTCGGTGGCCATTTCCGCGAGCTTGAAGCGCGTGTTCTGGAAATCCGCGACGGATTTTCCGAAGGCCTTGCGGTCACGGGTGTAGTCCAGCGTCCATTTCAGCGCGGCCTCGGCCGACGCCAGTGCGCCGAGGGCTACGGTCAGGCGCTCCTGGGGAAGCTCCTGCATCAGGTAGATGAAGCCCTGTCCGTCCTTGCCCAGCAGGTTTTCCTTGGGAATGCGCACGTCCTGGAAGAACAGCTCGGAGGTGTCCTGGGCCTTCATGCCGACCTTCTCCAGGCGCTTGCCCTTGCTGAAGCCCGGCGTCCCCGCCTCCACCAGGAACAGGCTGGTGCCCTTGGCGCCGGCCTTGGGGTCGGTCTTGGCGACCACGATCACCAGGTCGGCCAGCCAGCCGTTGGTGATGAAGGTCTTCGAGCCGTTGATCACGTACTCGTCGCCATCCAGCATGGCGGTGGTCTTCACACCCTGCAGGTCGGAGCCGGCGCCCGGCTCGGTCATGGCGATGGCCGAGACCATCTCGCCGGAAATCAGCTTCGGCAGGTAGCGCTGCTTCAGCTCTTCGCTGCCGTAGTGAAGGATGTAGGGCGCGACGATGTCCGAATGCAGGGAGAAACCGATGCCGGTCAGGCCCAGGCGACCGATCTCCTCGATCACCACCGCGCTGTACAGAAAGTCCGCCGCCATGCCGCCATACGCTTCAGGCAGATGTGAGCAGAGCATCCCGGCCGCGCCGGCCTTATTCCACAGCGCGCGGTCGATGTGACCGTCCTTTTCCCACTGGGCGTGGAAGGGAACCGCCTCCTGTTCGAGGAACTTGCGGACGCTGTCACGAAACAGCTCGTGGTCGGAACTGAACAGGGTTCTCGGAATCATGCGGTGCACCTGCGGATCGGTTGTAGGAATTATTGGAAGGCCGACTGTAGGCCAAGCACGAACCGCTCTGCACTGGACACTTTCGCCAAAAAATAAGACGATCCAGCCGCATCATGACCGCTTTAGCGTCATGCAAAGACATCCATAAGAAGTACAAGAATCGATGCCCAATCCAGCTTCCCGCGTGCTGCGCCGCGTCAGCATCCTTGCCACCCATGGCGTCTTCGGCTCCACCCTGATGCAGGCCAAGGACTTCTTCCACATGGCCGCCCTGCGTCACGGCCGCCAACAGGGCCTCGGCCTGCTGCCCAGTTTCGAGACCCGCATCGTCAGCCCCGACGGCCAGCCGGTAATGAGTTTCAGCGGCGATCTCTTGCCAGTACACGGCGCCCTCGACGAGCCGGAACTGATCATCCTCCCCGCCTTCTGGGGCGACTTCGACGAACTGCTCTCGCTCTACCCGCAAGTAATGCCCTGGCTGCGCGAACGGCACGGCGCCGGCAGCGTGCTGTGCGGTGAAGTCTCCGGCGTGTTCTGGCTGGCCGAAGCCGGCCTGCTGGACGGCAAGGAAGCGACCACCTATTGGCGCTTCTACCGCGAATTCGCCGAGCGCTACCCCAAGGTGCTGCTCAACCAGGACAAGCACATCGCCGACGCCGACAACATCTACAGCGCCAGCGGTCTCACCTCGGTGCGCGACCTGTACATCTACCTGATCGAGCATTTCTGCGGTGCCGCCGTGGCCCAGGGCGTGGCCCGCGACATCCTCTATGAGGTACAGCGCACTTACACGCCGGGACGCCTGGGTTTCGGCGGACAGAAGCTGCACCACGACCCAGCGATCCTGCAGATCCAGCACTGGCTGGAAGAACACTTCTGCGACAAGTTCCGCTTCGAGGACGTCGCCCGCGAGCACGGCATGAGCATCCGCAACTTCATGCGGCGCTTCCAGGCGGCCACTGGCGACAAGCCACTGCACTACCTGCAGCGCCTGCGCATCGAGACCGCGCGCAATCTGCTGTCCACCAGCCGCAAGAGCATCAAGACCATCAGCTACGAGG
Organism: Pseudomonas sp. BB438; assembly: GCF_057180225.1. Lineage (NCBI taxonomy): Bacteria > Pseudomonadati > Pseudomonadota > Gammaproteobacteria > Pseudomonadales > Pseudomonadaceae > Pseudomonas > Pseudomonas sp. BB438. The sequence continues at coordinate 1,190,262 of NZ_CM170001.1, read as the reverse complement.
TCGGTTACGACGACGCCAGCTTCTTCGCCCGCCTGTTCAGGCAGCACACCGGGCTGTCGCCGAATCATTACCGTCGACAGTACGAACAGAAGGAAGCCTGAAACAGGCCATCCCTAGGATGGGTCCGCGGACTCGGGTGCCGCCCTATGATCAGGGCAGCAACCGACAACAAGAACCCAACGGGATATCGCCATGCGCCGCTTTCTGCTTGCCCTGCTGGCCGTCTTCAGCCTGAACGCTGTGGCGGACGACACCTGGAAACCCTTCCCCTACGACCAGAGCGCCTTCGACTACAGCGGCGACAAGCTGCGCGAGGCCTGGCCGCGACTGACCCGTGGCTTCGGCGCCAACTACCCTTTCCCGGACGCGGACTGGGTCGTGACCATGGCCACGAAGCATCCCGATGCCCTGGAGAAGACCGTCACCGCCGGCACCGGCTTCAGCGGCAAGCCGGAAGAAGCACAGGCCTACGCCGAGAAGCTGCAGGACGTGTGGCGCAAGGTATTCCGGGGTGACTTCGCTCAGGCCAAGAAAGACGGCCTCGCGCTGGGCGTCGGCGGGCAGGTGCCGGGCATGTTCGCCCAGGTGCTGTATGCCATGTTCCTCGCGCCCACCCAGGACGAGAAGCAGCGCCTGCTGGAGGAAGTCATCAGTTACACCGACGAGGCCGGCCCGCTGCTGAATGCCGACCCGATCGCCCAGTTCGGCCGCGCCTACGCCAAGGCCCGTCTGGCCGAAGACCTGCCGGTGCCGGTCGTGCTCAAGCGCGGCTACACCAGCGAGATCCCCAAGGAACTGGACGCCCTGCTCGCCAAGCAGCCGAACCAGCCGTTTGCCCTGGCGCTCTACGGTGGCTATGAGGCGGGTGTGATCCGCAAGGTTGGCAAGCTGGTGGGCAAGATGACCTACGGTGTCAGCACGGACAAGATGGAGCAGTACTTCGCCCGCTCCTTCCGAGCCGCAGACGATCTTCCTATCGGTCACTACGAATACGCCAACGCGCTGGGCTACGTGTATGGCGAGGACGAGGAGCAGAAGGCGCTGGATCAGTTGAAGAAGGCCGTGGCGATCAAGCCGATCAACGCCATGGAGGCGCTGGAAGTGGCCCACGCCCAGCAGCTGCTGAAGAAAGCGCAGCAGGAGATGGCACAGCGCTGACGTTGTATCGGCAGGAGCGAGCTGGAAACAAAAAGGCTGCCCAAGGGCAGCCTTTTTTGCTTTCGCGGGACCATCAGGGACGGTGCGGGCGGCTCAGGTACTCGTGGGACTGCATTTCCAGCAGGCGACTCAGGGTACGCTGGAACTCGAACTCCAGACGGCCGCCAGTGTACAGGTCCTTGAGCTCCACTTCGGCGGAGAGGATCAGCTTGACGTTGCGGTCGTAGAACTCGTCCACCAGGTTGATGAAGCGTCGGGCCATGTCGTCCTTGGCCACCCCCATCTGCTCCACGTTGGAGATCAGGATGGCATGGAAGATCTTCGCCAGCTCGATGTAGTCGTTCTGACTACGCGGGCCATCGCACAGCTCGCGGAACTCGAACCAGGCTACATCGTCGCAGGTCAGGCGCGCGCGGATTTCGCGGTTCTCGACCATCAGCACGTCGTCGCGGGTAGCGCCGGCGCATTCCGGGGTCAGCGCCTTGAAGTCGCGAGCCATGGCCTGGTCGGCCTGCTCGGACAGGGGCCAGTGGTACAGCTCGGCCTGCTCCAACGCGCGCAGACGATAGTCCACGCCGCTGTCGACGTTGACCACTTCGGTGTACTTCTTGACCAGGGCGATGGCCGGCAGGAAGCGGGCGCGCTGCAGGCCGTCCTTGTACAGGCCGTCCGGCACGATGTTGGAGGTCGCCACCAGGCTGACGCCGTTCTTGAACAGCTCCTCCAGCAAGGTCGCGAGGATCATCGCGTCGGTGATGTCGGAGACGAAGAATTCGTCGAAGCAGATCACCCGCGCCTCGTCGGCGAAGCGCTTGCCGATGATGGTCAGCGGGTTCTTCTCGCCCTTGAGGGTTTTCATTTCCTCGTGGACGCGCTTCATGAAGCGATGGAAGTGCGTGCGCATCTTCTGCTTGAAGGGCAGCGCTTCGAAGAAGGTATCCACCAGATAGGTCTTGCCACGGCCGACGCCACCCCAGAAATACAGGCCCTTCACCGGCTCCTGGGACTTCTTGCCCAGCAGCTTGCCGAACAGGCCGGTCTTGCCCTTATCGGCGGCGACCAGGTCGTCGTAGAGGCGTTGCAGGTGCTTCACGGCGTTCGCTTGCGCGGCGTCGTGGAAGAAATCGGGGCGTTTGAGGTCTTCCTGGTAGCGCTGAAGAGGCGTCATGATCGGTAGCAAGGCAACGAAAACGGGGGCGCACACTTTAGCGGCGCCCCCGTTGCTTGGCAATTGGCCGGTAGTCGGACCGGCCTGCTGCGCCTCACTCCTGGGGAGCGAGAGCCTCGCGCAGACGCTGCATGGCGGCGTCCCGCTCCGCGTCGGTGGAGAACTCCGGGCTGTACGCCACAGCTTCGCCATCCAGGCGCACGCTGAAGGCGTTCAGTTCGGCGTGCAGCTCCAGTTCCTCGGACTGCAGGCGCTTGGTCACCTGGCCGGCGGCCTTGCCGTCGGCAAAGGCAATGGAGAGCAGCAATTGCTCGCCAGCGGCATCCAGCAGGCGGAAGCGGAAGCCGTCATCCTCGCGGAAGCTGACGAAACGCGCCGCCTTGGCGGCCTTCTTCTTGCCTTCGCTGGCCACCTGCACCTGCTCGCGGAACGAGCGCAGGCCGACGGACTCGCGCAGTTCGCCGAGGAACGGCGTGGCGATGCGGCGGGCCTTGGCGGCGCCGGCCAGGAGGATGTCTTCCAGGTCTGCCGGGCGGGTGATCAGCGCGTGGTAGCGCTCGCGGGCCTCGCCCAGCTCGTTGTCGAGCAGTTCGAACAGGCGCTGCTTGGCTTCGCCCCAGGCCAGGCCATCGAGCAGCTCGGCGCGGAACGCAGCCTGTTGCTCGTGGGTGGAGAAGGCCTGGTACAGGGTGAACAGGTGTGAGTTGTCCGGGTCCTTCGGCTCACCCGGCGCGCGGGAGTCGGTGACGATGCGCGCCACGGCGTCCTTGAGCTGCTTGGCGCTGCCGAACAGCGGGATGGTGTTGTCGTAGCTCTTGGACATCTTGCGACCGTCCAGGCCCGGCAGGGTCGCCACGTCTTCCTCGATCACCACCTCGGGCAGGGTGAACAGTTCCTTGCCATTGCCGAACAGGTGGTTGAAGCGCTGGCCGATGTCGCGGGCCATCTCCACGTGCTGGATCTGGTCGCGGCCGACCGGCACCTTGTGGGCGTTGAACATCAGGATGTCCGCGGCCATCAGCACCGGGTAGCTGTACAGGCCCATGGTGACGCCGGCGTCCGGGTCTTCGCCGGCCTCGACGTTCTTGTCCACCGAGGCCTTGTAGGCGTGGGCGCGGTTGAGCAGGCCCTTGGCGCTGACACAGGTGAGCAGCCAGGTCAGTTCGGGGATTTCGGGAATATCGGACTGGCGATAGAAGGTCGCCTTGTCAGCATCCAGGCCGCAGGCCAGCCAGGTGGCGGCGATTTCCAGCCGCGAACGCTGGATGCGCGCCGGGTCGTCACACTTGATCAGCGCGTGGTAGTCGGCCAGGAAGTAGAAGGAGTCTGCCTGCGGATCGCGGCTGGCGACGATGGCCGGGCGAATGGCGCCGGCGTAGTTGCCCAGGTGCGGAGTACCGGTGGTGGTGATGCCGGTCAGGATACGGGTCGTCATGGGAATCCAGGAATCAACACAATTGAAATGGCGGGCCGGATGGTAACGCGGCTTGGCGGCCTAGGCGAGCCGGGCCTGTATCAGGTCCTTGAGCTCGATCAGCTTGCCGTGGAAGAAATGGCTGCACTCGGGGATGCGGATCAGCTCGTGGGGTTTGCTCAGCTCTGCGCTCCACGCGTAGACACGCTCGGGCGTGACCACTTCGTCGGCTTCGGGCTGAATCACGGTCAGCGGACAGCGCTCGGGCAGCTCGACGTCGAAGCGCTCTACCGGCGGCGCCAGCATGAACAGTTGCGCGAGCTCGGCGCCCTGCTCTTCCAGGCGCTCGGCGGCATTGCCGGCCACGCAGGAGCCAAAGGAAAAGCCCATCAGCGTCAGCGGCAGGCCCGGGTGCTGCTCGGCAAGCCAGTGCGCGACGGCCAGCGCGTCGTCGACCTCACCGCGGCCTTCGGCATAACTGCCGGCGCTCTGACCCACGCCACGAAAATTGAAACGCAGGGTGGCGTATCCTGCATCGCGTGCGGCGCGCTGCAGGGTAGCGACCACCTTGTTCTGCATCGTGCCGGCGAACAGCGGATGCGGATGACAGATCAGCGCGACGCCCTTGGCGTCGGGCGTGGCAAGGTGCAGGGCTTCCAGCTGGCCGTCGGGGCCATCGAGGAACAGGGGGATTTCGCGGGTGGTCAAACAACAGCTCCGTGACCCCGTGGCGGGTCGTCTCGTCTAGCTCAATACCTGCGCAGGCGGCGAAGCATTCGCCACGGTATACAAGCACAGGTGCAAGCCGCTAACGTAAAGCAAAGCCGTCTATAGAGGAAGGATTCGCGTGGAACAGTCCCTCACCACCTGGTTGCTGCCGCTACTCGCCCTGATCGTCGGGGTCGGCATCGGCTTTCTGATCGCCCGTCTGCTGCCCAACGCCGCGCCCAACAAGCTGCAGCGTCAGGTGGATGACATGCAGGATCGTTTCGATAGCTACCAGCGCGAAGTGGTGACCCACTTCAGCACCTCCGCCAGCCTGATGAAAAAGCTCACCCAGAGCTATCAGGATGTGCAGGAACACCTGTCCGAAGGCGCCGAACGCCTGGCCCTGGACGAACAGACCAAGCAGCGCCTGCTGGCCGCCCTGCACACCGACGAGTACCCCGAGCGCCGCGAGCGCCTGACTCCGCCAGCCAACAACGAAGCGCCGCGTGACTACGCACCCAAGAGCGACGATGGCCCAGGCACCCTGGACGAGACATACGGGCTGAAGAGCAAGTACTAACGCCCCGCCCCTCAAAGCCCCGCAAAAGCGGGGCTTTTTCATGCGTGCACATCCATGGCCTGCTGCGAAGTCGCTCGCGAACCACTGGGTGCCGGATTTTCGAGCAAGCTCGCCCCTTCACGAACAAAAAAAGCCCCGCGTATGCGGGGCTTTTTCACTTCTGCGCCGTGCGATCAGATCGCGCCGCGCTGGCGGAGCAGGTCGAGGACCGCCTTGACGCCGTCTTCCACCGACTGGCTCTGGGTGTCGATCACCAGATCGGCATCCAGCGGCACGTCGAACGGGAAGGACTCGCCCGGGATGTTGTCCTGGCCGGCGGCATACAGGCCTTGCGGATCACGCTCACGGCAGACCTGCGGGGAAGCCTGGACGTAGACGGTGACCAGCCGCTCGGCGCCGATCAGCGACTTGGCGCGCTCGCGACCTTCGGCGCTCGGAGCGACGAAGGCGCACAGGCTGATCAGGCCGGCTTCGTTGAACTGACGGGCCACATGGGCAGTACGCCGCCAGTTCTCGGTGCGACCGGCGCGATCCTGCGGCAGGCCCTTGTTCAGGTCGTGACGCAGATTCTGGCCATCCAGCACGTAGACCGCGCGGCCCATGTCGAACAGCTTGCGCTCCACGGCGTAGGCCAGGGTGCTCTTGCCAGCGCCGGAGAGGCCGCTGAACAGGACCGTCGCAGGCTGCTGGCCGAAGCGTGCAGCGCGCTCCTCGCGAGCTACATGGGCGTTCGCACCATGGTGGGCGACGTTGCCATGGCTCGACTGCGGGGCGGCGATGATCATGCCGGCGCCGACGGTGCCATTGGTCAGGCGGTCGATGACGATGAAGGCACCGGTGGTGCGGTTCTCGCCATAGCCATCCAGCGCGATCGGCGCATCCAGGCTGACCTTCACGCGGGCGATCTCGTTGAGCTTGAGCTCGCTGGCCGCGGTCTCTTCCAGGGTGTTCACGTCCACCTTGTGGGTGATGCTCGGAATCGAGCCCGGTACGTAGCTGGTGGCGCGTTTGATGTCGTACTTCTTGCCCGGCAGCATCGGCTCTTCGGCCATCCACACCAGCATGGCATCGAAGCCGTCGGTCACCTGCGGACGGTTGTCGGCATGGACCAGCATGTCGCCGCGGGAGACGTCGATCTCGTCTTCCAGGGTCAGGGTGATGGCCTGCCCCGGGCCGGCCTGTTCCAGCTCGCCTTCGAAGGTGACGATGGACTTGACCTTGCTGCCCTTGCAGGACGGCAGCGCCACGACTTCGTCGCCCTTGCGCACGATGCCGCTCGCCAGGGTGCCGGCGAAGCCACGGAAGTTCAGGTTCGGACGGTTGACGTACTGCACCGGGAAGCGCATGTCGTCGAGGTTGCGGTCGCCGGCGACTTCCACGGTCTCGAGGATTTCCATCAGCGACTGGCCAGTGTACCAGGGCGAGCGCTCGGACTTGTTGACCACGTTGTCGCCCTTCAGTGCCGACATCGGCACGAAGTGCAGGGAGTTGGTCTTCAGGTTGATCTTGTCGGCGAACTGCAGATAGTCGGCCTTGATCTGCTCGAAGACGCCCTGGTCGAAGCCCTTGAGGTCCATCTTGTTGATGGCGACCACGATGTGCTTGATGCCCAGCAGCGAGGCGATGAAGCTGTGCCGGCGAGTCTGGGTCTGCACGCCGTAGCGGGCGTCGATCAGAATGATGGCCAGGTCGCAGGTGGACGCGCCGGTGGCCATGTTGCGGGTGTACTGCTCATGGCCGGGGGTGTCGGCGATGATGAACTTGCGCTTGGCGGTGCTGAAGTAGCGATACGCCACGTCGATGGTGATGCCCTGCTCGCGCTCGGCCTGCAGGCCGTCGACCAGCAGCGCCAGGTCGACGTCATCGCCGGTGGTGCCGACTTTCTTCGAGTCACGGGTGATGGCCTCGAGGTGGTCCTCGTAGATCATCTTGGAGTCGTGCAGCAGGCGCCCGATCAGGGTGCTCTTGCCGTCGTCGACGTTGCCGCAGGTGAGGAAGCGCAGGAGTTCCTTGCGCTCGTGCTGGGCCAGGTAGGCGAGGATGTCCTCGCTGATCAGATCGGATTGATGCGACATGGTGCGAGAACCTTAGAAGTAGCCCTGACGTTTCTTTTCTTCCATCGAACCCGCGGCATCGTGGTCGATGACCCGGCCCTGGCGTTCGGAAGTCCGCGTCAGCAGCATTTCCTGGATGATTTCCGGCAGCGTGGTGGCGGTGGACTCCACCGCGCCGGTCAGCGGGTAGCAGCCCAGGGTACGGAAACGCACCATCTTCTTCTGGATGCTGGCCTTCTGCTCGGGCGTGAGGTGCTCGAGGATGCGCTCGTCGTCGATCATGATCAGCGAGCCGTTCATCTCGATGACTTCGCGCTCTTCGGCGAAGTACAGCGGCACGATCGGGATCTGCTCCAGGTAGATGTATTGCCAGATGTCCAGCTCGGTCCAGTTGGACAGCGGGAAGACGCGGATCGACTCGCCCTTCTTCACCTTGCCGTTGTAGACGTTCCACAGCTCCGGACGCTGGTTCTTCGGGTCCCAGCGGTGCTTGCTGTCACGGAAGGAGTAAACGCGCTCCTTGGCGCGGGACTTCTCCTCGTCGCGGCGGGCACCACCGAAGGCAGCATCGAAGCCGTGCTTGTCGAGGGCCTGCTTGAGACCTTCGGTCTTCATGATGTCGGTGTGCTTGGCGCTGCCGTGGGTGAACGGGTTGATGTCCTGAGCCACGCCATCGGGGTTGATGTGGGTGATCAGGTCCAGGCCCAGTTCCTCGACCATCTTGGTGCGGAACGCGTACATCTCCTGGAATTTCCAGCGGGTGTCGACATGCATCACCGGGAAAGGCAGCTTGCCAGGGAAGAAGGCCTTGCGCGCGAGGTGAAGCATCACCGCGCTGTCCTTGCCGATCGAGTACAGCATCACCGGGTTGTCGAACTCGGCGGCGACCTCGCGGATGATGTGGATGCTCTCGGCCTCCAGCTGTTTCAGATGCGTCAGTTTGTCGACCATGGCTACTCACGGAATTGCTTATGGACGGCCGGCGGGCCGTAGACGAGCGCGCACTCTATCACAGCGCAAGGCTCTAACCGGCGGGCGGGTTATACCGAAAAAATATACCGATATAGCCATACGCGCTCAGTACAAAAACAGGCTCCGCCTGGTCCCTGAACGGCGTCGACAGGCTGTTCGAACCCGACAGGGCAAAGGTTCGCAGCGCGCCCCGGAAGCACCTCCGGGACTTTTCCTGCAACACAGGCAAACCCCATCACGGCACGTTCCCAGCTTGTGCCCACGCGGCACTGCGCTAGCATAGCGGGATGATTTCCTGCCCCAGAAGATTTCCCATGCGCCGCATCGCTTTTGCCCTGCCTCTGCTTGTCCTCCTCTCCGCGTGCAGCAGCAAACCAACTCCCGCTCCACAGCCGACCCAGAAGCCGAAGGCACCCACCCTGATCACGCCCGATGCCCACCCGGCGTTCGGCTCGGTGCAACCGATCACGCCGCTGCGCGGCGACTTTGCCGGCAACGCCAGCGCCCAGCGTTTCATCGACCGCATGGTGAGCCAGCACAACTTCAACCGCCAGGACCTGCAGGATCTGTTCGCCCAGACCCGCGAGCTGGACTGGGTGATCCGCCTGATGGACCGCCAGGCGCCGAGCTACACCCCGCCCAGCGGCCCGAACGGCGCTTGGCTGCGCTACCGGAAGAAATTCATCACCCCGGACAACGTGCAGAAAGGCGTGCAGTTCTGGGACGAGTACGAAACCGACCTGCAACGCGCCTCGCGCACCTATGGCGTCCCCTCGGAAATCATCGTCGGCATCATCGGCGTCGAAACCCGCTGGGGTCGTGTGATGGGCAAGACGCGGATCATCGACGCGCTGGCCACCCTCTCGTTCTCCTACCCGCGCCGCGCCGACTTCTTCAGCGGCGAGCTGGAACAATTCCTCCTGCAGGCCCGCAAGGAAGGCGACAACCCGCTGGAGATGCGTGGCTCCTATGCCGGCGCAATGGGCTATGGGCAGTTCATGCCCTCCTCCTTCACCCGGTACGCCGTGGACTTCGACGGCGACGGCCACATCGACCTGTGGAACCCGCGCGACGCCATCGGCAGCGTGGCCAACTACTTCAAGCAGCACGGCTGGGTCACCGGCGATCCGGTGGCGATCCCGGCCTCCGGCCAGGCCCGCTCGCTGGAAGACGGCTTCAAGACCCAGTACCCGATCAGCGCGCTGTCCGCCGCCGGGCTGCGTCCCCAGGGCTCGCTGGGTAACCACCAGAGCGCCAGCCTGCTGCGCCTGGACATGGGTAATACCTACCAGTACTGGTACGGCCTGCCGAACTTCTATGTGATTACCCGCTACAACCACAGCACCCACTACGCCATGACCGTGTGGGAGCTGGGCAAGGCGGTCGACCGCCAACGCCACGGCTACCGCTGAGGCAGAAACGAAAAAGGCCGGCTCATTGAGCCGGCCTTTCTGTTGGCCTCGACGAACGCTCAGGCCGGGTTCGGGCAATCGATGAACAGGTGCTCGATGGCGAAGCGCTTGGCCAGATAATCGCCCAGCGCCTGCACGCCGTAGCGCTCGGTAGCATGGTGGCCGGCGGCGATGAAGCTGATGCCGTTCTCCCGCGCGCTGTGCACGGTCTGCTCGGAGACCTCGCCGGTCAGGTAGGCATCGACACCCGCAGCAATCGCCTGGTCGATATAACCCTGGGCGCCGCCGGTGCACCACGCGATGCGACGGATCGGCTGTCCGCCGTCGACCAGCAACGGTTCGCGGCCCAGCACATCGCGCACATGCAGCGCCAGATCACTCGGCAGCAGGGGCTCGGCCAGCGAGCCGACCAGCACAATGGAGCGCGGGTTTCCCGGCTCCAGCGGCCCTTCGATTTCGAAGCCGAGCTGACGACCCAATTGCACGTTGTTGCCAACCTCGCCGTGCAGGTCCAGCGGCAGGTGATAAGCCAGCAGGCTGATGTCATGGGTCAGCAGGGTCTTCAGGCGACGCTGCTTCATGCCCACCACGCGAGCGTCCTCGCCCTTCCAGAAATAGCCATGGTGGACCAGCACCACATCGGCGTCCGCTTCCACGGCGGCATCCAGCAACGCCTGGCTGGCGGTCACGCCGGAAACGATGCGACGCACCTGCGGGCGCCCTTCGACCTGCAGGCCGTTGGGGCAGTAATCCTGGATCTTCGCCGCCTCCAGGAAACGGTCCGCTTCCTCGACCAGCGTGCTCAGTGCGATTGCCATCGAAATTCCTCCAACATCGGCTGCGCGCGTCTATTTTCTTGTCTCGCCGCCCGTATAATGGCCGCCACCCTATCGGCCATCCCCCGGCCAAGCAACCCCAAGGATTTTCTTCGATGCTGAAGGCCCTGCGTTTCCTCGGCTGGCCCGTGCTGGTTGGCGTCCTCCTGGCGCTACTGATCATCCAGCATAACCCGCAATGGGTCGGCCTTCCGCAGCAGGAAGTGCACCTGCAACAGGCTCCGCTGCTCAGCCGTCTCCAGCAAGGTCCGGTGAGCTACGCCGACGCCGTGACCCGCTCCTCGCCCGCGGTCGCCAACCTGTACACCACCAAGATGGTGAGCAAGCCGAATAACTCGATGCTCGACGATCCGCTGTTCCGGCGTTTCTTCGGCGATAACCTGCCGCAGCAGAAGCGCATGGAATCGAGCCTGGGTTCGGCGGTGATCATGAGCCCCGAAGGCTACCTGCTGACCAACAACCACGTGACCTCTGGCGCCGACCAGATCGTCGTGGCCCTGCGCGATGGCCGCGAGACCATCGCCCGCCTGGTGGGCAGCGATCCCGAAACCGACCTTGCGGTACTGAAGATCGACCTCAAGGACCTGCCCTCGATCATGCTCGGCCGTTCCGACGGCATCCGCACCGGCGACGTCTGCCTGGCCATCGGCAACCCCTTCGGCGTCGGCCAGACCGTCACCATGGGTATCATCAGCGCCACCGGCCGCAACCAGTTGGGCCTGAACACCTACGAAGACTTCATCCAGACCGACGCCGCGATCAATCCGGGCAACTCCGGTGGTGCGCTGGTAGACGCTAATGGCAACCTGATCGGCATCAACACCGCGATCTTCTCCAAGTCCGGCGGCTCCCAGGGCATCGGCTTCGCCATCCCGACCAAGCTGGCCCTGGAGGTCATGCAGTCGATCATCGAGCACGGTCAGGTGATCCGTGGCTGGCTCGGCGTCGAAGTCCAGCCGCTGACCCCGGAACTGGCCGAGTCCTTCGACCTCAAGGACAAGGCCGGCATCGTCGTCGCCGGTGTCTACCGCGACGGCCCCGCCGCCAAGTCCGGCCTGCTGCCGGGCGACATCATCCTGAACATCGATGGCGAGGCCGCCAGCGACGGTCGCCGCTCGATGAACCAGGTGGCGCGCACCAAGCCGGGCGAGAAGATCACCATCGAAGTGCTGCGCAATGGCAAGCCGGTGACGCTCAATGCCGAGGTCGGCCTGCGTCCGCCGCCCGCCCCCAACGGCAATTGATCCCGCAATGAAAAACGGCGCCCTCGGGCGCCGTTTTTCATTTGCACAGACAAACAGCCTTACAGCTTCAGCCGCAGGGCATCGATCAGAGCCTGGTTCTGCTCCTCGGTGCCAATGCTGATACGCAGGAACTGGTTGATCCGCTGCTGCTTGAAGTGACGCACGATCACGCCCTCCTCGCGCAGGGCCGCGGCCAGTTCGGCGCCGTCGCGCTGCGGGTGGCGGGCGAAGATGAAGTTCGCCGCCGATGGCAGTACGTCGAAGCCCAGGGTCTTGAGCTCGGCCACCAGTTTCTCGCGGCTGCGGATCACCGCGTCACAGGTCTGCTCGAAGTAGGCCTGGTCCTCGAAGGACGCCACCGCGCCGGCCAGGGCCAGGCGGTCCAGCGGGTAGGAGTTGAAGCTGTTCTTCACCCGCTCCAGCGCTTCGATCAGGTCCTCGTGACCGACCGCGAAGCCGACCCGCAGGCCCGCCAGCGAACGCGACTTGGACAGGGTCTGCGCCACCAGCAGGTTCGGATAGCGGTTGACCAGGGCAATTGCGGTCTCGCCGCCGAAATCGACATAGGCCTCGTCCACCAGTACCACGCTGTCCGGGCTCGCTTGCAGCAGGCGCTCGATGGCCTCGAGCGGCAGCAGGCAGCCAGTAGGGGCGTTGGGGTTGGGGAAGATGATGCCGCCGTTCGGCCGCGCATAATCCTCGACGCGGATCTGGAACTGCTCGTCCAGCGGCAGCGCGTCGAAGTCGATGCCGTAGAGACCGCAGTAGACCGGATAGAAGCTGTAGGTCACGTCGGGGAACAGCAGCGGCTTGCCGTGCTGGAACAGCGCGTGGAAGGCGTGGGCCAGGACTTCGTCCGAGCCGTTGCCGACGAAGACCTGGGAGGTCTTCACGCCGTGGTACTTGGCGATGGTCTGCTTCAGGCGATCGGCGTTCGGATCCGGATACAGGCGCAGCGTGTCGTTCAGCTCGGCCTGAATCGCGGCGACCACCTTAGGCGACGGGCCGTAGGGGTTCTCGTTGGTGTTCAGCTTGACCAGCTTGGCCAGCTTCGGCTGTTCGCCCGGAACGTAGGGCACCAGTTCCTTGACGAAGGGACTCCAGAACTTGCTCATGGGTTACTCACTCTTGCCGTCAAGGATGCGGAATTCGGCGCTGCGCGCGTGAGCGGTCAACGACTCGCCGCGGGCCAGGATCGATGCAGTCTTGCCCAGCTCGGAAGCCCCCGGTGCGGAGCAGAAGATGATCGACGAACGCTTCTGGAAGTCATACACGCCCAGCGGCGAGGAGAAGCGCGCAGTGCCGGAGGTCGGCAGCACGTGGTTCGGGCCGGCACAGTAGTCGCCCAGCGCCTCGGCGGTGTAGCGGCCCATGAAGATGGCACCGGCATGGCGGATCTTCGGCAGCCAGCTTTCCGGGTCTTCCACCGACAGCTCCAGGTGCTCCGGGGCGATGCGGTTGGCAACCTGGCAAGCCTGCTCCTGGTCGGCGACGAGGATCAGCGCGCCACGGTTGGTCAGCGAGGTGCGGATGATCTCGGCACGCTCCATGCTCGGCAGCAGCTTCTCGATGCTCGCGGCAACCTTGTCGAGGAAGGCCGCGTCCGGACTGACCAGGATCGACTGGGCGTCCTCGTCGTGCTCGGCCTGGGAGAACAGGTCCATGGCGATCCAATCCGGGTCGGTGCCGCCATCGCAGACCACGAGGATCTCGGAGGGGCCGGCAATCATGTCGATACCGACCTGGCCGAACACGTGGCGTTTGGCGGTGGCGACGTAGATGTTGCCCGGGCCGACGATCTTGTCCACCTGCGGCACGCTCTCGGTGCCATAGGCCAGCGCAGCCACGGCCTGGGCGCCACCGATGGTGAAGACGCGGTCCACGCCGGCAATGCAGGCAGCGGCCAGGACGATCTCGTTGATCTCGCCACGCGGGGTCGGCACCACCATCACCACTTCGGCGACACCGGCAACCTTGGCCGGAATGGCGTTCATCAGTACCGAAGACGGGTAGGACGCCTTGCCGCCGGGCACGTACAGGCCGGCGCGATCCAGCGGGGTGACCTGCTGGCCGAGCACGGTGCCGTCGGCTTCGGTGTAGCGCCAGGAGTCCTGCTTCTGCTTCTCGTGGTAGTTGCGCACACGCTCGGCGGCCGTTTCCAGCGCTTCTCGCTGGGCCGGGGTGATGCGCGTCAGGGCCAGTTCCAGGCGCTCGCGCGGCAGGATCAGGTCGGCCATGGTCTTGGCGTCGACGCCGTCGAAGCGCTGGGTGAATTCCACCACGGCAGCATCACCGCGGCTGCGCACGTCGGCGATGATGTCCAGAACACGCTGGTTCACCGACTCGTCGGACACGCTTTCCCAGGAGAGCAGATGGTCCAGATGACGCGCGAAGTCCGGATCGGCGGCATTGAGTCGACGGAGTGCGAAGGGTGCGGTCATAGCTGGCCTCTTTAATTGGCATGATTAGGACCTGCCCCTGGTCGTCGCGAGCGATGATCAGGCACGGCGAAAACAGATGAGGAAGCGGAGTTCACGTGCTGTGAATGAGCATGACTCGCTTCGCTCACCCCTTCGGGCCGCACTGAAGTGCGTTAGCCGCCAGCGGCTTCCGAAAGCGTTTTCAACGCCGCCTGATCGAGTGCAGCAGATCAGGGGCAGGTTCTCGGGCGCCGCAAGACTATCAAGCCTACCGTGCGGGCACCCGAGAAAATTTGGCTATGACACGGATAGGCGGGCGCGGCGGGAAGGCCGCGCAGGGAATTACGCCCGGTGTCGAGACTCCACCGCTTCGCGCAGGGTGTCGATGAGGGCCTGGATGCGCGCATGCTGCATCTTCATGGAGGCCTTGTTCACGACCAGGCGCGAGCTGATGTGCGCGATCAGTTCCTGAGGTTCCAGGCCGTTCGCACGCAGGGTGTTGCCGGTATCGACCACGTCGATGATCTTGTCGGCGAGACCGACAAGCGGTGCCAGCTCCATGGAGCCGTACAGCTTGATCACGTCGACCTGGCGGCCCTGTTCGGCATAGTAGCGCTTGGCGACATTGACGAACTTGGTGGCCACGCGCAGGCGACCTTTGGGTTCCGGCGCGCCGACCGCACCAGCGGTCATCAGCTTGCAGTTGGCGATCTTCAGGTCCAGCGGCTCGTAGAGGCCCTGGCCACCGTACTCCATGAGCACGTCCTTGCCCGCCACGCCGAGGTCGGCGGCGCCGTGCTCGACGTAGGTTGGCACGTCGGTAGCGCGCACGATCAGCAGGCGCACGTCATCAAGGGTGGTGGGGATGATCAGCTTGCGGCTCTTGTCCGGATTCTCGGTCGGCACGATGCCCGCCGCGGCAAGCAGCGGCAGGGTGTCGTCGAGGATACGGCCCTTGGACAGGGCAATCGTCAGCATTGTCTGGCTCAGCCCTAGCCCGGCACGCGGCGAATCTTCGCCCCGAGCAGTTGCAGTTTCTCTTCGATGCACTCGTAACCACGGTCGATGTGGTAGATGCGATCGATCATGGTGTCGCCTTCGGCCACCAGGGCAGCAATCACCAGGCTGGCGGAAGCGCGCAGGTCGGTCGCCATGACCGGTGCGCCCTTGAGCTGCGGAACGCCAGTGACGATCGCGGTGTTGCCTTCGACCAGGATCTGCGCGCCCATGCGGTTCATTTCGTAGACGTGCATGAAGCGGTTCTCGAACACGGTCTCGATGACCGCGCCGGTACCTTCGGCGATGGCGTTCAGGGAGATGAACTGCGCCTGCATGTCGGTGGGGAATGCCGGGTACGGCGCGGTGCGGATGTTCACCGCCTTCGGCCGGTTGCCCTTCATGTCCAGTTCGATCCAGTTGCTGCCAGTGGTGATGTGCGCACCCGCTTCGACCAGCTTGGCCAGCACCGCTTCGAGGATAGTCGGATCGGTGTCCTTGAGCTTGACGCGGCCACCAGTGGCTGCCGCAGCGGCCAGGTAGGTGCCGGTCTCGATGCGGTCGGGCATGACGCTGTACTTGGCCCCGCCACCCAGACTCTTTACGCCGTTGATCACGATGGTGTCGGTGCCGGCGCCCTGCACATCACCGCCCATGGCGTTGATGAAGTTGGCCAGGTCGACGACCTCGGGTTCGCGCGCGGCGTTTTCCAGCACGGAGCGGCCATTGGCCAGCGCAGCAGCCATCATGATGTTCTCGGTACCGGTCACGGACACGGTATCGAAGAAGAAGTGCGCGCCCTTCAGGCCGCCGGCCGGAGCCTTGGCCTTGATGTAGCCGCCTTCGACGCTGATCTGCGCGCCCATGGCTTCGAGGCCACGGATGTGCAGGTCCACCGGACGCGAGCCGATGGCGCAACCGCCGGGCAGCGCGACTTCGGCTTCACCGAAGCGGGCGACCATCGGGCCGAGCACCAAGATCGACGCGCGCATGGTCTTGACCAGCTCGTACGGCGCCACCAGGGTCTTGATGGTGCTGGCGTCGACTTCGACGTTGAGCTTCTCGTCGATGATCGGCTGCACGCCCATGCGGCCGAACAGCTCGATCATGGTGGTGATATCGTGCAGGTGCGGCAGGTTGCAGACAGTCACCGGGGTATCCGCCAGCAGGGTCGCGGCGAGAATCGGCAGCGCAGAGTTCTTCGCGCCGGAGATGCGGATCTCGCCATCGAGACGAGTGCCGCCGGTAATGATCAGTTTGTCCATTGCTTATTTCCCCGTGGGCTCAGGAACGCTCGGCCCAGGCGGCGCGGCTGAAGAATTTCATGGTGACGGCATGGATGGCACCGGAGGCGATCCATTCGTTCAGGTGGGCGTAGATCTGTTGCTGGCGCTTGACCGGGCTCAGGCCTGCGAGCTCGTCGCTGATCAGGTTCAGCTGGAAATTGCAGCCTTCGCCTTCCACTTCGATCTGGGTACCTGGGAGTTTCGATTCCAGGAAGTTTTTGACTTCTACGGCCTGCATGCTCAACCTCGTTCGGCGCCCTACGCGCGCGGGTCGGCCATGATACAAAAAAGCCCCCCGCCTGCGAACCCCGGCAGGGGAAGTCGCGGACGGAGGGCCCTCTCAGTGTTTCAATGCTGTAACGGCAGAATCTCCAGGAGCTCGCCAACCTTGGCGATTTCCTGCATGTCCTTGGGCAGGCCAGAGATATGCAGGCTCTTGCCAGCCTTGCGCGCATCACGGGTGTACGACAGCAGGAGCGACAATCCGACGCTGCTGGAGCGCTCGACCGACGAGCAGTCCAGGCGCAACGCGCTGGCCTTGCTGGCGGCGATCAGGCGGGAGCCCTGCTGACGCAGCGCGGGGCCGGTGCTGTAGTCCAGCACGCCGGCGAGGGCCAGCTCGCCCTCGCTACGTTCCGTGATACTGCCCTGACTCATTCTTCGCCGCCCTGCGGCTGGCCCTTGGCAGCATCCTTGGCCTTGGCGACTACCTGCCCCCAACCGGCAATGGTCTTCTCCAGGTCATTGCGATTCTTCTGCATGGAGTCGGCGAACTGGTCGCGGAACAGCTTGCCGATGTTGATACCGTTGATGATCACGTTACGCAGGCGCCACTGGCCGCCCTGGTTGACCATGGTGTACTGCACCGGATAGACGGCACCGTTGCCACCCACCACTTCCATGTTCACCGAAGCGCGATCCTGGTCCTGCTTGCCGGTATTCAGCACGCGGATGTCCTGGTTGTCGTATTCCAGCAGCGCGTTGCCGTAGAACTGGAACAGGCTGTTCTTGAAGGTTTCCTCGAAGCGCTTGACCTGCTCCGGCGTCGCCTGGCGGGAGTACTTGACCGTCATCACGCCCTTGGCGATGCCCTCGGAATCCACGACCGGTCCGAGAATACGGTTCAGGGTGTCGTAGAACGCCTGGGGATTGGCCTTGTAGCTGGCCTTGTTGGTTTTCAGGTCGGACAGCAGGCTGTCGACGGTCTGCTGCACGACCTGCTGGGCGGTCTGCTCGGCGTGGGCGAACAGCGGAAGGATCGCGAGCAGAACCAGGAAGCCACGGCGCAAGGTTTTCAACATGGAATGAGTCCTCATTTCTTCGAGTCGTCTTTGTTGACCGAATTCAGCAGGAACTTGCCGATCAGGTCTTCCAGCACGAGTGCCGACTGGGTGTCCTTGATGGTATCGCCCTCTTTCAGCAGCTCCTCATCGCCACCGACGCTGATGCCGATGTACTTCTCGCCCAGCAGGCCAGCGGTGAGGATGGAGGCGGTCGAATCGTCCGGCAGGTTATCGACCTTGCGATTGATTTCCATGGTCACACGACCACGATAGCTGTCATGGTCCAGGTCCACCGCAGTGACCTTGCCGATGGTAACGCCAGCCATGGTGACCTTGCCGCGCACGGTGACGCCGGCGATGTTGTCGAAGTAGGCGTACAGCTTGTAGGTATCGCCCGAATTGCCGATGGTCAGTCCGCTGACACGCAGGGCCAGCAGCAGCAGGGCCAGCAGGCCGGCCAGAATGAACAGGCCTACACCGATTTCCAGGGTGCGGGTTTGCATCAGAAGTCTCCAAACATCAAGGCGGTCAGGATGAAGTCCAGCCCCAGCACTGCCAGGGAGGCATACACAACGGTACGGGTGGTGGCGCGGCTGATCCCTTCGGAGGTGGGTTCGCAGTCATAGCCCTGGAACACGGCGATCCAGGTCACGACGAAGGCGAACACCACACTCTTGATCACGCCATTGAGAATGTCCTTGGTGAACTGCACGCTGTTCTGCATGTTCGACCAGTACGAACCGTCATACACACCCAGCCAGTCGACGGCGACCAGGGCTCCGCCCCAGATACCGACAACACTGAAGATAGCTGCCAGCAGCGGCATCGAAATGAAGCCGGCCCACAGGCGCGGGGCAATGATGTACTTGAGCGGGTCGACGCCGATCATTTCCAGGCTGGAGAGCTGTTCGGTGGATTTCATGTTGCCGATCTCGGCGGTCAGCGCCGAACCGGCACGCCCAGCGAACAACAGGCCTGTCACCACCGGCCCCAGTTCACGCAGCAGCGTGAGGGCGACCATCTGGCCGACCGCCTGCTCGGAGCCGTAGCTCGCCAGGATGTTGTAGCCCTGCAGGGCCAGCACCATGCCGATGAACAGGCCGGAAACAACGATGATCGCCAGCGACAGCACGCCAACCGAGTACAACTGCTTGATCAGCAACTGGAAAGCGCCGCTGTGCACGCGGCGACCAAAGATGGCGTGGACCAGGAAGAGGCTCGAACGGCCCAGCGACTCAAGGACATCGAGGCCCGCGCGCCCGAGCAGGCGAACGCGCTCGAGCGGTGAAGTCTTGCGCATCAACGTTCTCCCAGCAGGTCGGCGCGGTAATCGCGAGCAGGATAATGGAACGGCACCGGACCATCCGGGATGCCCTTCATGAACTGGCGCACCCGCGGATCATCGAGCCCCTGCAGGTCTGCCGGCGTTCCGTGACCAAGCACGCGGCCGTCACCGACGATATAGATGTAGTCGGCGATGCTCGCGGTCTCCGCCAGATCATGGGACACCACGATACTGGTGATACCCAGCGCATCGTTGAGCAGGCGAATCAGACGCACCAGCACCCCCATGGCGATCGGATCCTGGCCCACGAAGGGCTCGTCGTACATCAGGATCTGCGGGTCCAGCGCAATGGCACGGGCCAGCGCCACGCGGCGCTTCATGCCCCCGGACAGCTCGTCCGGCATCAGGTCCACGGCACCGCGCAGGCCGACGGCCTGCAGCTTCATCAGGACGATATCGCGGATCATGTCCTCGGGCAGTTCGGTGTGCACCCGCAACGGGAAGGCCACGTTCTCGAACACATCCAGGTCGGTGAACAGTGCACCGCTCTGGAACAGCACGCCGAACTGCTTGCGCATGTCGAACAGGTCGCTGCGGCCCAGCGTGGGGAGGTTCTGGCCATTGACCCATACCTCACCACTCGCCGGACGCAACTGGGCGGCGATCAGTCGCAGCAAGGTGGTCTTGCCACAGCCCGACGGCCCCATGATCCCGGTGACCTTGCCGCGTGGAATGCGGATGTCCACGTTATCGAAAATCTTACGCGTGCCACGCTTGAAGCTCAGGCCCTTCAGCTCGACCGCGTATTGGTCATTGGTGCTCATAGAACTCCTTTCATCACGGCGCTGTCCGTTGCCCCGTCTGTCACACGGCAGAAACACGGCGCGGCAGCCCGAACGGCCGCGAACTATAACACCCCGCGAAGCCACGCCCCAAGGGCTGCTAAGCCGCCGTTAAGGAGCAGTTCAGCAAAATGCGCTCAACATTGAGATGCCGGTGATGAAGCCTTTGCCGCTTTCCCGTTATAATCTCGCACTTCATTTTGCCCCGCGCCTTTCGAACATGAGCCAGAATCACGATTTCATCCAGTCGGCACAACGCACCATCCGCCTCGAGCGCGACTCGGTGGATGCCCTGCTGCCGCGCATTGGCGCCGATTTTTCCCTGGCCTGCGAGCTGTTGCTGGGCTGCAAGGGCCGCGTGGTCGTGGTCGGCATGGGCAAGTCGGGGCACATTGCTCGCAAGATCGCAGCCACCCTGGCCAGCACCGGCACACCGGCGTTCTTCGTGCACCCGGCCGAAGCCAGCCATGGCGACATGGGCATGATCACCAAGGACGACGTCGTCCTAGCCCTGTCCAACTCCGGCTCCACCGCGGAAATCATTACCCTGCTGCCGCTGATCAAGCGCCTGGGCATCACCCTGATCAGCATGACCGGCAACGCCGAGTCACCGCTGGCCAAGGCCGCCGAGATCAACCTGGATGCCAGCGTGGAGCATGAAGCCTGCTCGCTGAACCTGGCGCCAACCTCCTCCACCACGGTTTCCCTGGTGATTGGCGACGCGCTTGCCATCGCCCTGCTGGAAGCCCGCGGCTTCACCGCCGAAGATTTCGCTTTCTCGCATCCGGGCGGGGCACTGGGCCGTCGATTGTTGCTGAAAGTGGAAAACATCATGCACGTGGGTGAAGCATTGCCGCAGGTTTCCCCCGGCACATCGCTCAGCGGCGCGCTGCTGGAGATGACCCGCAAGGGCCTCGGCATGACCATCGTGCTCGGCGAAGACGGCCGCCTGGCCGGGATCTTCACCGACGGCGACCTGCGCCGCACCCTGGACAAGGGGCTGGACGTGCGCCAGGTGACCATCGACCAGGTGATGACCGTGCACGGCAAGACCGCGCGCCCGGACATGCTCGCCGCCGAAGCCCTGAAAATCATGGACGACCACAAGATCAACGTACTGGTCGTGGTCGACGACAAGGATCATCCGGTCGGCGTCCTGCACGTCCACGACCTGACTCGCGCGGGAGTCATCTGAATGACCGTTGACCTGCTGCAGCGCGCGAAACCGGTTCGCCTGGCGGTGTTCGACGTCGACGGCGTGCTCACCGACGGCAAGCTCTACTTCCTGCCCGACGGCGGCGAGTTCAAGACCTTCAATACCCTGGACGGCCAAGGTATCAAGATGCTCATGGCCTCCGGCGTCCGCACCGCGATCATCACCGGCCGCTCGAGTCCGGTCGTCGAGCGCCGCGCGAAGAACCTGGGCATCAACCACCTGTTCCAGGGGCGGGAGGACAAGCTGGTCGCTCTCGACGAGTTGCTAGCCGAACTGGGACTAGGCTATGAAGAGGTCGCCTACCTGGGCGACGACCTGCCCGATCTGCCGGCCATCCGCCGCGTCGGCCTCGGCATGGCGGTCGCCAGCGGCGACGCCTTCGTGCGTCAGCACGCAGATGGCGTGACCCAGGCCCGCGGCGGCGAGGGCGCTGCCCGCGAGTTCTGCGAACTGATCCTGCAGGCCCAGGGCAACCTTGAAGCCGCCCAGAACGCGTACCTCTAGAGCCGAACATGCCCAAGACATTCCAACAGAAGCTGTTGCTCGCCCTGATCGCCATCCTGCTGATTGCCCTTGGCTATTACTGGAACGTGCGCCTGGACTTCAACGAGCGGCAACTCAAGTCGCAGACCAGCGATGCGGTCGACTTCTATGTGGTGAATGCCAAGAGCGTTCAATACCGCCTCGACGGTTCCCTCGCCTACGAGATGACCGCCGACAAACTCGAACACCTGAAAGCAACCGACGTGACCCTGGTCACCACGCCCGACCTCTATCTCCACCGGGAGAACGAGCCTCAGCCGTGGCACGTCCAGAGCGTTCGCGCCGAAGTGGCCCCCGAAGGCAAGCAGGTCGAGCTGATCGACGACGTGCGCGTTGCGCGCACCGACGCCCAGCAGCGCACGCTCCTGCTCAACACCTCGCGCATGACGGTGTTCCCAGACAAGGACTATGCGCAGACTGACCAGCCCGTGAAGATCACCGAGCCCAACGGTGTGACCACGGCAGTTGGCATGAAAGCGTATCTGAAAGACAGCCGGATGCTCCTGCTGTCCAACGTAAGAGGTCAGCATGAGGCTCGTTAACACCCTCCCCCTTCTTTTCAGCCTCGCCGCCGCCATCGGCAGCTCTGCCGCCTGGGCTCTTCCCACCGATCGGGAACAGCCGATCCGGGTCCAGGCCGACAGCGCCGAACTGGATGACAAGCAGGGCGTGGCCGTGTATCGCGGCGACGTGGTGGTGACCCAGGGCAGCATGAAGCTGACTGGCAACACCGTCACGCTCAAGCAGAACAAGGATGGCGAAATCGAGGTCGTCACCTCGGTCGGCAAGCCTGCCTACTTCGAACAGAAGCCGGCACCGGACAAGCAGATCACCCAGGCCTATGGCCTGACCATCCAGTACTTCGTCTCGCAGAACCGCGTCGTACTCATCGACCAGGCCAAGGTAATTCAGGAAGGCAACACCTTCGAAGGCGAGAAGATCGTCTATGACACCCAGCGCCAGATCGTCAACGCAGGCCGCGCCACCGGCTCCCAGGTGACCACGCCGCGCCCGCGTATCGACATGGTCATCCAGCCCAAGAAAAAGCAGGATCAAGCGCAGTAATGGCTACGCTAACCGCCCAGCACCTCGCCAAGAGCTACAAGAGCCGGCAAGTCGTCCGCGATGTCAGTATCAGCATCGAAAGCGGGCAGATCGTCGGCCTGCTCGGCCCCAACGGAGCGGGCAAGACCACCTGCTTCTACATGATCGTCGGCCTGGTCCGTGCCGATCAGGGCGTCGTGCGCATCGACGAGCAGGATGTCACCCACCTGCCCATGCACGGCCGCGCTCGCGCCGGCATCGGCTACCTGCCGCAGGAAGCCTCGATCTTCCGCAAGCTGTCGGTGGCAGACAACATCGGCGCCATCCTCGAGACTCGCACCGACCTGGATCGCGCCGGCCGCCAGGAATCCCTGGAGGGCCTGCTCGAGGAGTTCCACATCCACCACATCCGCGACAACCTCGGCATGAGCCTGTCCGGTGGCGAGCGCCGCCGCGTGGAAATCGCCCGCGCACTGGCCAGTTCGCCGAAATTCATTTTGCTGGACGAACCCTTCGCCGGCGTCGACCCGATCTCCGTGGGCGACATCAAGCAGATCATCCACCACCTCAAGGCCAAGGGCATCGGTGTACTCATCACCGACCATAACGTCCGCGAGACCCTGGACATCTGCGAAACGGCGTACATCGTCAACGACGGTCAACTGATCGCCGAAGGCAACGCCGAAAGCATCCTCGCCAATGACCTGGTGAAGGAAGTCTACCTGGGTCACGAGTTCCGCCTCTAAAGCCCCGAGCCGCGCCTTGCCTGGGCGTGGCAGCTCCATCCCTCCCCCACGCGTGGTGCGGTCTGCCGGCCGCTCCGCGACGTATTCGGCTGCCTGGCCTACCCTGACGCAACCGGGTTGTAACGAAAGGTCGACAGGCCCTAGGCAAAGCGTCCAAACTCAGGCATATAATTTGCTTCCTCGCGGCGCCCTGGCGTCCGTAGTCGTGGATATGGCGCGCTTCGCGCCAGCGAACAAGGTGCCTAGTTCCTGCCATGAAACCATCGCTAGTCCTCAAGATGGGCCAGCAGCTGACGATGACTCCGCAGCTGCAACAGGCCATCCGACTGCTCCAGCTCTCCACGCTGGACCTCCAACAGGAAATCCAGGAAGCCCTGGAGTCCAACCCGATGCTGGAGCGCCAGGAAGAAGGCGAGGACTTCGACAATAGCGACCCCATGGCCGATGGTGCCGAATCGGGCGCCAACGGCAGCACCAGCACGTCCCAGGACAATTTCCAGGAAAGTACCACGCCCAACGCCGACAGCCTCGACGAGGACCAGTGGGCCGAACGCATTCCCAACGAGTTGCCGGTCGACACCGCCTGGGAAGACATCTACCAGACCAGCGCCAGCAGCCTGCCCAGCAACGATGACGATGAGTGGGACTTCACCTCCCGCACCTCCGCCGGCGAAAGCCTGCAGAGCCATCTGCTGTGGCAACTCAACCTGGCGCCCATGTCCGATACCGATCGGCTGATCGCCCTGAGCATCATCGACGGCATCAACGACGACGGTTACCTGGAAGAGTCCCTCGACGACATCCTCGCCTCCATCGACCCGGAGCTGGGTGTCGAGATGGATGAAGTGGAAGTCGTGCTGCGCCGCGTACAGCAGCTCGAGCCCGCTGGCGTCGGCGCGCGCAACCTGCGCGAATGCCTGCTGCTGCAACTGCGCCAGATGCCCACCAAGACCTACCTGCTGGCCGAAGCCATCCGTCTGGTCAGCGACCACCTGGACCTGCTCGGCAGCCGCGATTACACCCAGCTGATGCGCCGCATGAAGCTCAAGGAAGACGAGCTGCGCGAAACCATCGAGCTGATCCAGTCGCTGCACCCGCGCCCAGGCTCGCAGATCGAGTCCGGCGAAGCCGAGTACGTGGTGCCGGATGTCATCGTTCGCAAACACAACGACCGCTGGCTGGTGGAGCTGAACCAGGAAGCAGTGCCGCGCCTGCGCGTGAACTCGCAGTATGCAGGCCTGGTGCGTCGCGCCGATTCCAGCGCCGACAACACCTTCATGCGCAACCAGTTGCAGGAAGCGCGCTGGTTCATCAAGAGCCTGCAGAGCCGCAACGAGACCCTGATGAAGGTGGCGACCCAGATCGTCGAACACCAGCGCGGCTTCCTCGAGTACGGCGAGGAGGCGATGAAGCCCCTGGTCCTGCATGACATCGCCGAAGCGGTGGGCATGCACGAATCGACCATCTCGCGCGTCACCACGCAGAAATTCATGCACACGCCGCGTGGCATCTTCGAGCTGAAGTACTTCTTCTCCAGTCACGTCAGTACCTCCGAAGGCGGCGAATGCTCGTCCACCGCGATCCGCGCGATCATCAAGAAACTGGTCGCGGCGGAAAGTCCGAAAAAGCCATTGAGTGACAGCAAGATCGCTGGTTTACTGGAGGCACAGGGCATTCAAGTGGCACGTCGTACCGTCGCCAAGTACCGGGAGTCCCTAGGAATCTCTCCCTCGAGCGAGCGCAAGCGACTGGTGTGACGTTGATCCACGCCAAGGTGTTCCGGCGGCAGGCCCCATAACCTGCCACTTACACACGGGCAACAAGGAGAAAGCGGTATGCAAGTCAACATCAGTGGACATCAACTGGATGTGACCGACGCCCTGCGCGACTATGTCGGCGAGAAACTTGGCCGACTGGAGCGCCACTTCGACAAGATCACCAATGTTCAGGTCATCATGGAGGTCGAGAAGCTGAAGCAGAAAATTGAAGCCACCCTCCACATCGCCGGTGGCGAAGTGGTGGCCTGCGCCGAACATGAAGACATGTACGCGGCTATCGACCTGCTCACCGACAAGCTCGACCGCCAACTGATCAAGCACAAGGAAAAATACCTCGAACGCCAGCAAGGTGTTGGCGTCCGTTAACCCCTCTCTATGATCCGACTTGAGCAAATCCTGACCCCCGGCCGTTCCCTCGTGAACGTGCCGGGCGGCAGCAAGAAACGCGTCCTCGAACAAATCGCCAACCTGGTGGCTCGTGAGCTGCCGGGTTTCGATTCCCAAGACATCTTCGACAGCCTGGTGGCCCGGGAGCGCCTGGGTTCCACCGGTTTCGGCAATGGCATCGCCATTCCGCACTGCCGCCTCCCCGGCTGCCAGTCGCCCATCAGTGCCATCCTGCACCTCGATCACCCGGTAGACTTCGACGCCCTCGACGGCGCGCCGGTGGACCTGGTGTTCGTGCTGCTGGTGCCCGAGGCAGCCACCGAGGAGCATCTGGAACTGCTGCGACAGATCGCCTCCATGCTCGACCGTTCCGACGTTCGCGACCGCCTGCGTCACGCCGCCAACGGCGAGGACCTGTACCGGATCGTCGTGGACTTCCAGAACAACGGGCACTGATCATGCGCCTGATCATCGTCAGCGGAAGATCCGGTTCGGGCAAGAGCACCGCGCTCAACGTGCTCGAGGACAACGGCTTCTACTGCATCGACAATCTGCCGGCCAGCCTCCTCCCGGACCTGGCCCAGCGCGCGCTGCTGCACACCGAACTGCTGCACCCGCAGGTCGCCGTCTCCATCGATGCACGCAACCTGCCCAGCCAGTTGCAACGCTTTCCCGAATTGCTGCAGGAAGCTCGCGACAAGCACATCCAGTGTGACGTGCTGTACCTCGATGCCGATGACGAAACCCTGCTCAAACGCTTTTCCGAGACTCGCCGGCGCCACCCGCTGACCACCGACACCCGCTCCCTGGCCGAGGCCATCAGCGACGAGTCGAACCTGCTGGCACCGATCGCCGACCTGGCCGATCTCAAGCTCAACACCACGAACCTGAATCTCTACCAGCTACGCGACGTGCTCAAGCTGCGCCTGCTGAACAAACCCGAACTGGGCACCGCCTTCCTGGTCGAATCCTTCGGCTTCAAGCGTGGCATGCCGGTGGACGCCGACCTGGTGTTCGACGTGCGCTGCCTGCCCAACCCGTATTGGAAGCCCGAACTGCGCGAGCACACGGGACTGGAGGCGGACGTCCAGGAGTACCTGGCGGCACAACCGGACGTCGAGGAGATGTACCAGGATATCCTCGGCTACCTGAACAAATGGCTGCCGCGCTTCGCCGCGAGCAACCGGGCCTATGTGACCATTGCCATCGGCTGCACCGGTGGCCAGCACCGTTCGACCTACATTGCCGAACGCATTGGTCAGGCCCTCAAGGAAACCCTCACCAACGTACAGATTCGCCACCGCGACCTGAGCTAAGCAGCGACAGACAACAAAAGGACAGCCCCTCGCGATGCCCGCCCTCGAAGTCACCATCATCAACAAGCTTGGCCTGCACGCCCGTGCGGCGGCCAAATTCGTCGGCGTTGCAGGGCGATTCCCCTGCCAGGTTCGCGTGGGCCGCAACCCGGAGAGCACGGTGGACGGCAAGAGCATCATGGCCGTCATGATGCTGGCCGCTGGCAAGGGCACCCATCTGCACCTCGCAGCCGAAGGCGAACAGGAAGACGAAGCGCTCAAAGCGCTGGTCGACCTGATCAACAACTACTTCGACGAAGGCGAGTGAGTCGCAGGGCCCTCAGCCCAGCGACGTATCCAGCGCCATCATCAGACAGAAGCCGATGATCAGCCCCTGCGTGGCCTGCGCCGCGTGGCCGCGCCGCTGTGATTCGGGAATGATCTCGCGCACCACGACGTAGAGCATCGCCCCTGCCGCCGCGGCCAGCCCCCAGGGCAAGAACATCCGCGAAATACCGATCAGCCAGGCACAGAGCACCGCAAACAGCGGTTCCACCAGCCCGGATGCTGCACCGGCCAACGCCGCCTTGCCGCGCGAGACGCCCGCCCCGGCCAGCACCAGCGCAATCGCAAGCCCTTCTGGCACATCCTGCAGCGCGATCCCCAGCGCCAGGCCGCTCGCCCCCTGCACCTGTCCCCCGGCGGCGACGCCCACAGCCATGCCTTCGGGGATGTTGTGCAGGACGATGGCGGCGACGAACAGGAGGATACGTGCCGGCACCTTGCCGTCGGCTACACCCTGGATGTTCGCCTGGGCATCCTCCAGCACCCGCCCGAAGACGGCGAGGCCAAAAGCCCCCAGCGCCAGGCCGAGGCTGACCAGCAGTGAGGCCAGCCAGGTCGGCCGTCCGGAAGCTTCTGCCGCCTCCAGTGCCGGCAACAGCAGGGAGAAGGCCGTGGCCGCCAGCATCACCCCAGCACCGAAGCCCAGCATAGTGTCGGCGATGCGTGCCGGCATGCTGCGCACCAGCAGCACGGGCAGCGCTCCCAGAGCGGTCCCGAGCGCGCAGAGCATGCCGCCCTGCAGGGCCAGGTACATCGGCGCCGACAGCGACAGCCGTGCCAGCAGCATCAGATGCTGAGCCATGAGTACACCGCCGCCAAGGACGATGCTCAGTCCCAGCAACCAACGCACATTGCGCCCTCCGCTTTCACGCAGACTCTGCACGATCAGACGCATGGTGCCGCCTTCGGTTTCATCCGTTGCCCCGCTCCTGCTGGGCCAGACGGTAGCGTCGGAGGACCTCCGGCCAGGCGACGACGTTATAGAAGGCCGCGATGTATTCCGGTCGGCGGTTCTGGTAGCGCAGGTAATAGGCGTGCTCCCAGACGTCCAGGCCAAGGATCGGCAGGTTGTCCTGCATCAGCGGGCTGTCCTGGTTGCCACTGCTCTCGACGACCAGACGCCCTTGCGGATCGACGCACAGCCACGCCCAGCCACTGCCGAAGCGGGTCAATGCCGCCTGGGTGAAGGCCTGGCAGAAAGCGTCGTAACCACCCAGCTCGGCGTCGATCGCCTGACGCAGCTCTTCCTGCGGCTGGCCGCCGCCGTCCGGCGCCATCACGGTCCAGAACAGCGAGTGGTTGGCATGGCCGCCGCCATTGTTGATCACCGGTCCACGCAGAGCAGCGGGGAGACTGTCGAGCGTCTGCAGCAACTGCTCCACCGGCGTCTCGGCGAACTCGGTGCCTTCCAGCGCAGCGTTGAGGTTGTTGATGTAGGTCTGGTGGTGCTTGCAGTGATGGATTTCCATGGTCTGCGCATCGATATGCGGTTCCAGGGCATCGTAGGCGTAGGGCAAGGCAGGCAGGACGTGGGGCATCTTCAAACCTTCTGTCAGTGGGGGCGCATCGACTCAGTGATAACGCATCGATTGAACGGCGGTGAACAATCCCGGGCGCAGCTCCACCGCGCCCTGGCGGCGCAGCAGGCGCTGGGTGCGCGGGTAGGTGCCGTGTTCGCCGATGAAGTTGAGCAATTCGACATAAGTGCGACGGCTGTGCTGAACCGCCGCGGCGCGCAGATCCGAGCATTTGCGCAGGTCTTCACCCAGCGCGAGCAGCCGTTCGTGGCAGGCGCAGAGGTATTCGGCGGTCTCCTCCGGCTGGCCCAGCTGCAGGTGCAGGTCGCCGAGATTGTGGTGGGAGATGACGAAGGCCATCACCGCCTCCTCGGCGTCGTGCCAGCGGTCCAGCAGCACCTGTGCCAGCGCCAGGGCGTGCAGGTAGTGCTCACGGGCATCGATCAACTCTTGACGAATGAAGCAGCGATTGCCCAGTTCGATGGTGCGTTGCCAGTGGCGCATGGCCGTTTCCTCCAGCGGGTGGGGCGGACTCAGAGTCCGCCGGCGGTGAGCTTCTCGGGATTGAGCAGTTGCTCGAGACGGGCACGGTCCAGGTCGGTGCCCTTCAAGTAAGAGCCCTCAAGCGCAACGTCGATGATCGGCCGGCCGTCGCGGTAGGCCTGCTTGGCAATCTCCGCAGCCTTCTGGTAGCCGATGATCGGGTTCAGCGCGGTGACCAGGATCGGGTTGCGCGACAGCGCCTCGCGCAGGCTCGCCTCGTTGACCTTGAAGCTGGCGACGGCTTTGTCCGCCAGCAGGCGGCTGACGTTGGCCAGCAGGTGGATGCTGCGCAGCAGGTTGTCGGCGATGACCGGCAGCATCACGTTCAGCTCGAAGTTGCCGGACTGCCCGGCGACCGCGATGGTGGTGTCGTTGCCCATTACCTGGGCGGCAACCATGGCGGCAGCTTCCGGGATCACCGGATTGACCTTGCCGGGCATGATCGACGAGCCAGGCTGCAGCGCTTCCAGTTCTATTTCGGCGAGGCCGGCGAGCGGTCCGGAGTTCATCCAGCGCAGGTCGTTGGCGATCTTCATCAACGCCACGGCCAACGCCTTGAGCTGGCCGGAAGTGGCCACAGCGATGTCCTGGGCGCCGATCAGTGCGAAGAAATCGTCACCGGGCCGGAACACCAGGCCCGTCAGACCATTGAGCTCCTCGCAGAAGCGCGCGGAGAACTGCGGATGGGCGTTCACCCCGGTACCGACGGCGGTGCCCCCCTGGGCGAGTTGTTGCAGCGCCGGCAATTGCGCCTGGATGCCTTGCGAGGCTTGGCGTACCTGCTGCGCCCAGCCGCCGAGCACCTGACTCAGGCGCACCGGCATGGCATCCATCAGGTGAGTACGCCCAGTCTTCACATACTGATGCACCGCCTGGGCTTTCTTCTCCAGGGTGGCGTGCAGATGGTCCACTGCCGGCAACAGGTGCTGGTGGATCTCCAGCGCCGCGCTGATATGGATGGTCGAGGGAATGATATCGTTGCTGCTCTGCCCGCAGTTGACCTGGTCGTTCGCGTTAACCGGTTTGCCCAGGCGTCGGCTGGCCAGCGTCGCGACCACCTCGTTGGCATTCATGTTCGAGCTGGTGCCCGACCCGGTCTGGAACACATCCACCGGAAAATGCTGCTGCACGTCACCGGCCAGCAGCTCTTCGCAGGCGGCGACGATGGCCGCGCCGGTCTCCGCGTCCAGCTGTTCCAGGCCGACGTTGGCGCGTGCGG
The DNA here is from genome assembly GCF_057180225.1 of Pseudomonas sp. BB438. Classification (NCBI taxonomy): domain Bacteria; kingdom Pseudomonadati; phylum Pseudomonadota; class Gammaproteobacteria; order Pseudomonadales; family Pseudomonadaceae; genus Pseudomonas; species Pseudomonas sp. BB438. Next base: position 1,159,971 of record NZ_CM170001.1, on the reverse strand, counting down.
CGGCCGCCTTCGCCAGCAGCAGCGCGCGAATGAACGGTCGCGGCATGCGCTGACCACTCACCGGGAAGTTGTTCACCGCCCGCTGCGTCTGAGCGCCGTAGAGCGCCGACGCCGGCACCTCCAGTTCGCCCATGCTGTCGCGTTCGATACGGCTGTCAGTCATTCTCGATTCCTTCTTGCAGTCTCAGGGAGGGCGCCATCTCCTGCTGCGCCATGCGCCTGCCGAGCAGGCTCAGGCGCTGGCGCTGGGCGGACGACGTCGCCAGGCGTTGCAGTTCACGAAGAGGGAGATAGGCGTGGTCCAGGCAGAGCACGCGCCAATGCCAGGGCAGCGCGATGTCACGACTGCTATCAAGCAGCAGCTGGAAGCACTTCTCGAACAGGCGCCAAGCCGGCACCGGCTCCCAGGCGGCCAGGTAGCGAGCCTCGCCGAGATAGTGCTCGACCAGGCGCGGTTCATCCGGCTCCAGGGCGCAGCGGATACGGGTGCCCAGGCGGTACCAGCGGTCAGTGATCGAGCTGTCGACGTCGGCAAACATGGCAACCCCACAATCGATAATGAGATTGATTATTGTTTGTGAGAATTAAAAAAACAAGCCGTCCAAACGCAATGCGCTGGACGGCTTGTCTGGAGAGGGGGATCAAGGAGACGCTGGAAGCCGCGGCCAGCCGGGCCGCGGCAGGTGGATCAGTTGCCGGCGACCATCATTTTTTCGATGAGCACGGAGCCGGTGTGCAGGTTGCCGCGGTACTCCACATCGTTGCCAATGGCGACGATGTTGCGGAACAGGTCTCGCAGGTTGGCGGCGATGGTGACTTCCTGGACCGGGAACTGGATTTCGCCATTCTCCACCCAGTAGCCGCCCGCGCCGCGGGAGTAGTCGCCGGTCACCAGGTTGACACCCTGCCCCATCAGCTCGGTCACCAGCAGGCCGCGGCCCATGCGACGGATCAGGGCCGCCTGGTCCTCGTCGCCATGGCTGACGAACAGGTTGTGCACGCCACCCGAGTTGGCCGTACTGGGCATGCCCAGCTTGCGTCCGGAATAGGTACCAAGGACGTAGGAAACCAGTTCGCCACCTTCCACGAAGGGCTTGGCGTAGGTGGCCAGGCCATCGTTGTCGAACGAGGCGCTACCCAGCGCACCGCGCAACAGCGGGCGCTCGTCCAGGGTCAGCCATTCCGGGAACAGCCGCTGGCCCAGCGCACCTTCGAGGAAGGACGACTTGCGGTACAGGCTGCCGCCGGAAATGGCGCCAAGGAAGTGGCCGAACAGACCGACTGCGACTTCTGGTGCGAACAGCACCGGTACTTCGGCAGTCGGCACAGGACGCGCGCCGAGACGGCTCGCGGCGCGCTCGGCGGCGCGACGACCGATCGACTCGGGAGTGCCCAGCAGCTCGCCGCGGCGGTTCACGTCGTACCAATAGTCGCGCTGCATCTGCCCTTCGAGCTCGGCGATCATCACACAGCTCAGGCTGTGGCGGGTGCTGGCGTAGCCACCAACAAAGCCGTGGCTGTTGCCGTACACACGGCAACCCTGGTGGGTGTTCAGCGTCGTGCCGTCTGCCTTGGTGACCCGCTTGTCGGTGGCGAACGCAGCGGCCTCGCAGGCCAGCGCGCGCTCGATGGCCTGGTCGGGGGTAATCGACCAGCCGTGGTACAGGTCCAGGTCCGGCAGGTCACGCGCCATCAGCGCCGGGTCCGCCAGGCCGGCGCAATCGTCTTCGGAAGCGTGCTTGGCAATCGCCAGCGCCGCCGCCACCGTCTCGCGGATAGCATCGTCGCCGGTGGCCGAGGTGCTCGCCGAGCCCTTGCGCTGACCGACGTAGAGCGTGATGCCGAAGCCCTGGTCGCGGTTGAATTCGACGGTCTCGACTTCACCCTGGCGCACCGAGGTCGACAGCCCCTGCTCCACCGACACCGCTACCTCACAGGCGCTGGCGCCCTGCCGGGAAGCCTCGGCGATGATCCGCTCGACCTGCTCGCGCAGTTCGGGAAGGACCTCCGGGCTCACTGCCGGGTTGTGTTCGCTCATTGCATGCCTCTCCTGTTCATATTCCGGCCCTGCCATCAGGCGGCGGCAACCGGCGTGGGCCGGACAAGCGGCCCCTGACTCGTTATCATGGCGGCGTTTTCAACGAGACCCCCGCCATGGCTGAAATTCACGATGACGACTCGTCCTTCGATGAGAAGAGCAAGTCGCAAGTAAAACGCGAAATGCACGCGCTGCAGGAACTCGGCGAGCGCCTCACCACGCTCAAGGCCGACATGCTCGATCGCATGCCGCTGACCGATCCGCTGCGCCGCGCGCTGGAAGAAGCTCCCAAGCACAAGGCCAACGCCGCCAAGAAGCGCCATCGGCAGTTCATCGGCAAGCTGATGCGCGACCAGGACGTCGAGGCCATCCTCGCCCTTCTGGAGCAGGTCGATACGTCGACCCGCCAGTACAACGAACGCTTCCACGCCCTGGAGCGCTGGCGCGACCACCTGATCACCGGTGGTGACGCCGCGCTGTCGGCCTTCTTCGGCGAATACCCGGAAAGCGACCGCCAGCATCTGCTCCAGCTGATCCGCCACGCCCAGCACGAGGCCGCTCACAACAAGCCTCCGGCAGCGGCGCGGAAGATCTTCAAGTACATCCGCGAGCTGGACGAGCTCAAACGCGGCCTGCGCTGAGCAGCCGCGTCCCTCACATCCAGCCCTGCTCGCAACGGCCTCAGGCGCCCGTGCCGCCGACAGTGATGGCGTCGATCTTCAGGGTCGGCTGACCGACACCGACCGGCACGGACTGGCCGTCCTTGCCGCAGGTGCCCACACCGCTATCCAGCGCCAGGTCGTTGCCGACCATGGACACCCGGCCCATCACTTCCGGACCGTTGCCGATCAGGGTCGCGCCCTTCACCGGGCGAGTGATCTTGCCGTTCTCGATCAGGTAGGCCTCGCTCGTGGCGAAGACGAACTTGCCGCTGGTGATGTCCACCTGGCCGCCACCGAGATTCGCGCAGTAGATGCCACGCTCGACACTGGCGATGATCTCCTGCGGATCGCTCTGCCCGGCCAGCATGTAGGTGTTGGTCATGCGCGGCATCGGCAGGTGCGCATAGGACTCGCGACGGCCGTTGCCGGTGCGCGCCACACCCATCAGACGGGCGTTGAGCTTGTCCTGCATGTAGCCCTTGAGAATGCCGTTCTCGATCAGCACGTTGCAGTGGGTGGGCGTGCCTTCGTCGTCCACCGACAGCGAACCGCGACGGCCGGCGATGGTGCCGTCGTCGACGATGGTGCACAGGCTGGAAGCCACCTTCTCGCCAATGCGACCGCTGTAGTTCGAGCTGCCCTTGCGGTTGAAGTCGCCTTCCAGACCATGACCCACGGCTTCGTGCAGCAGCACGCCGGACCAGCCGGCACCCATCACTACCGGCAGACTGCCGGCCGGCGCGGGCACCGCTTCAAGATTGACCAGCGCCTGGCGCAACGCCTCGCGGGCGTAGCTCATGGCACGGTCTTCCTGGAGGAAGTACTTGTAATCGGTGCGACCGCCACCACCGTGACCACCGCGCTCGCGGCGGCCGTTCTGCTCGACGATGACGCTGACGTTGAAGCGCACCAGTGGGCGGATGTCCGCGGCCAGCGAGCCGTCCGCCGCAGCGATCAGCACCTGGTCCCAGACACCGGCGAGGCTGACGGTGACCTGCTGGATGCGCGGATCGAGCGCGCGGGTGGCGGCGTCGATCTTCTGCAGCAACGCCACCTTCTCGGCACGGCTCATCACGTCCAGCGGATTCTCGCCGGCGTACAGGCGGGTCGGCACCACAGCCGTAAAAGCCTGGACCTTGCCGTTCTGTCCGGCGCGGGAAATCGAACGGGCGGCGCGGGCTGCCTGGATCAGGGCTTCATGGTTGATCGCGTTGCTGTAGGCGAAGCCGGTCTTCTCGCCGGACTGCGCGCGCACGCCGACGCCTTGATCCATGTGGAAGCTGCCTTCCTTGACGATGCCGTCCTCCAGCATCCAGGACTCGGAGACCTGGCTTTGGAAGTACAGGTCGGCGGCGTCGATGCCGGGGCCGCTCAGTTCATGCAGGATCGGCGACAGCTGGTCGATATCCAGACCACCGGGGGCCAGCAGGTGCTGACTGACGGATGACAACAGTTCGCTCATATTCACTCCGTACGCGCCGGTCGAGGTTCGACCGACGGGAAAAATCTTCTGTGCCGGGCAATCGGCATGCGCTGCCGGACCGCCGCCTGTTCCTCGCTGTCGCGCCTGGCGAGCAGCACGGCCTCACCCTTGGCCTGTTCGGCGAGGATACGCCCCCAGGGGTCGACGATGGCCGACTGGCCCCAGGTTTCCCGTCCTTTGGGGTGGGTACCGCCCTGTCCCGCCGCCAGCAGGTAGCACTGGGTCTCGATGGCGCGGGCGCGGACGAGGACTTCCCAGTGCGCCGCACCGGTGACTGCAGTGAAGGCGGCAGGGGCGCTGATCAGCTCTGCGCCGGCTTCGCGCAATGCGGTGTAGAGCTCGGGGAAGCGCAGGTCGTAGCAGACCGTCAGCCCCAGGCGACCGACCGGCGTGTCCGCCACCACCACACGCTGGCCGAAGGCGTAATCATCCGACTCGCGATAACGGCCGCGGGCGTCGGCGACGTCCACATCGAACAGGTGCAGCTTGTCGTAGCGCGCTGCCACGTCACCGTGCTCATCTAGCAGCAACGAACAGGCGTTGGACTTGGCTTCCGGCTGGTCCGCCGGCGGCAACGGCAAAGTGCCGGCGACTATCCACAACCTGAGGTCGCGGGCGGTGCTTTTCAACCAGGGCAGGATCGGGCCTTCGCCCATTGCTTCGGCACGGCCGAGATCCGCAAGATCGCGGCGGCCCATGGCAGCGAAGTTCTCCGGCAACACAGCGAGGCGTGCGCCGCCCTCGGCAGCCTGTTCGAGCAGGCGACGGGCGGCGGCGAGATTAGCCAGGACATCGTCCTGGCTGACCATCTGGATGACGGCAAGAGACATGCTGAGCTCCGTCGGTGTCTGGGTTTCATGCTAACTGAAGCCCGGACTTTATGCTCGATTGACGGGCTCAATGAGGCTTTTCGAAGGGTTTCTCGAACGCGATGGTCGGGCTCTGCCACGGCCCCTTCACGCTGTACTGCACGCTGGCGAAACGCGCGACCTTGTCACCCAGCAGCTTGTCCACCACGAAGAGTGCGCCGCCAATGGCCGGAGCGCCGACGATCAGGGCAGCCAGCGGCAGGTTGTTGGTCACCGGCAAGGTCACCAGCAACTTGGCGTCGATCTGGTCGTGGGCCAGGTCCAGGGTGCCGTTCAGCTCGAGGTTGCTCGACGGGCCATCCAGGCGCAACGGCTCGCGGGTGAAGTACACGCCATCGTTGGCAGTGAGCACACCCTTCACGCGGTCATAGCTCAGGCCCTTGCCCAGCAGGTCGGAGAAGTCCAGACGCAGGCGGCGGTTGATGGCGTTGAAGTTGAGCAGGCCGAATACGCGCAGGGCGTTGGCGCCGCCCTCCACTTCGACGAACTGACCCTTGCGCAGACTGGCGTCGAGGGTGCCACCGAAACGCCTCAGGTTCAGCGCCGCCGGGGAGCCCGGCCAGTTGCCGTTGATGTCCACGCGGAAGCGCTCGCTGGTCACGCTGGGCGCAAAGTCCCAGGCCTTGAGCACATCGCCCAGGTTCTTGCCGTCGAGCTGCCCCTGGAAGGTGCTGCGAGCGCTTGCCCCCGTGCCATCCCAGCGCAGGTTGCCCTTCACCGACAGGCCTCGCAGGTCGAGGTTCACATCGTTGAAGCCCAGCCCGGTGGTTGTCGGACGCACGTTGAAACTCCAGGCGCCGACCGGCTTGCCTGCCTTCAGGACCTGGCGAATGCTCACATCCATCGGCGGCAAGGTACGCGGGTCGATATTCGCCAGCGGATCCGGTGCTTCCACCGCCTTTTCGGAGTCAATGGCCTCACCCTTGGGCAGGTTGATGCGGTCCAGAGCGATCTGGATCGGCTTCACCTTGCTATCAGGCACCGTGACCTTGCCGGAGACCAGCGAACTGACCAGCCCAACCTGCCAGTTGCTGTCGACGCGCGCCACGTCCAGCGTCAGATTCTCCAGGGTCTGTCCGAAGCCCTTGAACCGACCAATCTGCAGGTCTGCACCGCGCAATAGTCCCGCAGCGCCTTCTACACCGGTGTTGGAATACTTCTTCGCGACAGCCATCCAGGCATCGGCGTCGACTTCGTCGATCTTGCCGCGCACCTGGACGCCATTCCAATTGGGCAGCACGGCGGGATCTCCGCCCAGGCGCAGCACGCCGCGGCCTGCCAGCGGCTGGTCCGCCGGCGCGGCATAGGCCAGGCTGGCGCGATCGCCATAGGTCGCCCAGTAGCGGCGCTCGGCACCCTCCAGGGTCATGCGCCATTCGCTCTCGCGGGTTTCCTGGGCAGCCTTGCCCAGGGGCGCCGGCAGATCAACGCTCACGCCCTGCAGGTTGGAAGCGACCTGCAACTGGCTGTCCTTGCCGTCGAGCAACAGGTTGAGCTGGAACGGCACGCGGCCATCCACCGGCAGCCGCTTCTGCACCTTGCCCCAGTCGAGCAGGGCCTTCACCGGCACCTGGCCGCCCACCAGCACCCGCGTGCGTGGCACGCCGTTGCGGCCTTCGGCGCGGATGCTGCCGGTGATGCGGCTGCCCAGCACCTGGGCGGCAATATTCTGCCCGCTCAGACCGCTGTCGGTGTCGTAGCGGAACGTGCCCTTGACCTGCTCGAGCCTCAGCTCAGGCTTGGCGATCTTCAACTGGGCCTTGTCGGTATCGAAGTCGACGATCACGCGGGCCTTGCTCATTTCGCCCTTGGCCAGCGGGATGTCCAGGTTGAGATGGCCGTTGAGGTCGCCCGAACCTTCCCAGCCGGCGAAGGTATGAGTCGCGCCGATCGGCGAGTCCTGGAGGATCTTCAGGCCATCGACGAGATTGCTGTCGATATCACCGTTCACGTGCAGATGGGACACCTCACCCGGCTCCGTGTGGGGAATCTCCACCGACACGTCGCGCACCTGGCTGTTGAGGATCTGCCCGCGGGTGGCATTGATGCTGACGCCGGTGTCCTCGACCCGTACCTCACCCTCGGCCTTGCTCAGGCCGGGCCAGCCCGGCTGGTAGTCGAGCACGCCGTCGTGGACCTTGAAGTACAGGGTCAAGGCGTGGGCCTCGGGTGCCGAATGCTTCTGCAGCGAGCCCTGCCAGAGGAAGTAACCCTGCTCGATACGGCCACTCTTGATCGAGCCCTTGAGCCACGCGGCGAGGTCCTTGCTCATCTGCGGGATGACGGTGGGCAGGTATTTGCCGGTGTAGCGCGCATCGCCATTGCTCATGCCGACGCGCAGGTCCATGTAGTCCTCCGCCTCCGGGTCTCGCATCAGCCGGATCAGCATGTCGCCGGCCAGCGTGCCCTCCTCGCCTTCTACCTTCATCAGGTGGCTGCCGAGGGTGAAGGCCTCGTCGTTGAGCTGGAAGAACAGCCGCGCGTGGGCTGTGCGGTAGTGCCAGGGCTCGGGAAACAGAGTTGCCAGGTGCAGCATGAAGTCCTGGGCATTGGCGTCGAGCGTGCCCCCGCCAAGGTTGCCACTGAAGGTGCCGTCGACGTTGGCCACCGCAGGCACGTCGTGGAAAGCACTGACCCCCACCTTCTCGAGGTTGGTAGCGTAGGCGACGCGCTCTGCGCCCTCGCGCTGCGGCCAATAGTCGACGTTGACATTGTGCAGCACGCCCTGGGGCTTGAGCCCATGCAGCCATTCGTCAGCCTTGTCCGGCAGCGGCACCAGGGTGGTGATCAGCGGCGTCAGCGGGGTCAGGTCGAGACGATCGGCGCGCAGTTGCCAGTGCTCCTCGTCCTGCATCCGGCGAGTCAATTCCAGTTCCACTTCGCCCCAGCGGGTTTCGCCGAGGTTCGCTGCCAGATCGGCGACACGCAGATCAAAGTCGTCGCCCTTGCGCTGGAAAAACAGGCTGACGCCCAGATCGCTCAGGCTGACCGGCTTGCGCTCGCCCAGCGCAACGTCGATCTGCGGGGCATTCAGCCGCGCAACGGCAGAAACCGGCACGCCCTTGTCGAGGGTTGCCCACAACTCGCCGCCGGCCTTGGCCTGGGACAATTTCCAGGCGCCGGTGAGGCGTTCGGGCAGCCACTTGGCCCAGTCGGCCTGGGGCAGGCTCAGGTACAGCTGGCCCGAGCTCTTCGTCCAGTCGTCACGGTCCAGGCGGGTTTCCAGGCGGGCCGCCACTGGCTCGCCGCCCGGCAGGCTGAGGCGCGCTTCCAGTCGCTGACGGCTGCCGCTGCGCAGGGTCATGCCGACATAGGTCAGCGACAGCGGTTTGGCCTGCTGCGGCAGCACGGTCAGTTGGCTGTCCATCAGCGACAGGCGCCGCGGGGTCAGCAGCAGGTCGATGAGCTTGTGCGGATCGGTATCGCCGCCGCGGCTGGGCAGGCCGTCGGCGTGCCACTTGCCCTCTTCGTCTTCGCGCAAAGTCAGGTGCAGGCCTTCCAGCTCCAGGCTGTCGATGCGCGGCTGGCGTGCCATCACACTGCCGAGAATGTCCGGAGTCAGGCGCACGCGCTCCAGGCGCAACGAATCATTGCCCTCGCCCAGCTGGATATCACGAACCACGATGATCGGGCTGAAGGCATGCCAATGCCCTTCCAGCGCGCCGATGGCCACCGGCAAGCCCAGTTGCTCGCTGGCCTTCTGCGCCAGGTCGTCACGGTACTCCGCCACCAGCGGCACCAGTTGCCGGCCGAGGCTGACGTACAGCGCGAGCAGCACCAGTCCCAGTGCCAGAAGGCCCAGGATGATGCGCAGGGACGAGGCGAAGAGTCGGCCGGCGCGCTCCATGTCAGCCGACTGCCTGTAGGGTGAAGCGAAGGATCATCGAGCGGCCTCCCAGCCATGCAAGGTCGAACCCAGTCTGACAGTGTGCGTCAGGCAAAGCTCCAGGAAACCCCATTGCACGGCGGCCTCCTGCCAAAACTCCACATTCTGCGATCCGCCGCTCAAAGCAGGACCACGTCGTATTGCTCCTGGGAGTACATGGCCTCGACCTGGAACTTGATGGGACGGCCAATGAACAACTCCAGGTCCGCGACGTTCCCCGACTCCTCGTCGAGCAGGCGATCCACCACCTTCTGGTTGGCCAGCACCAGGTAGGAATTGGCCTGGTAGGCGCGCGCCTCGCGGAGGATCTCGCGGAAGATCTCGTAGCAGATGGTCTCGGCGGTCTTCAGCATGCCGCGCCCCTGGCAACTCGGGCAGGGCTCGCAGAGCACCTGCACCAGGCTTTCGCGGGTACGCTTGCGGGTCATCTGCACCAGGCCAAGCTCGGTGATGCCGATGATATTGGTCTTGGCATGGTCGCGTTCGAGCTGCTTCTCCAGGGTCCGCAGGACCTGGCGGCGATGCTCCTCGTCTTCCATGTCGATGAAGTCGATGATGATGATCCCGCCCAGGTTGCGCAGGCGCAGCTGGCGGGCGATGGCGGTAGCCGCCTCGAGATTGGTCTTGAAGATGGTCTCTTCGAGGTTGCGGTGGCCGACGAACGCACCGGTGTTCACGTCGATGGTGGTCATCGCCTCGGTCGGGTCGATGATCAGGTAGCCACCGGACTTGAGCAGCACCTTGCGCTCCAGCGCCTTCTGCACCTCGTCCTCGACCCCGTAGAGGTCGAAGATCGGCCGTTCGCCGGGGTAGTGTTCCAGGCGGTCGGCGATTTCCGGCATCAGTTCTTCGACGAACTGCGTGATCTTCTGGAAGTTCTCCCGGGAATCGACGCGAATCTTCTCGATGCGCGGATTCACCAGGTCGCGCAGGGTGCGCAGGGCCAGGGAAAGGTCTTCGTAGATCATCGTCGGCGCGCCAACGGTCTTGATCTGTGCGTCAATCTGGTCCCAGAGACGGCGCAGGTAGCGAATGTCGGCGAGGATCTCGTCCTCACCGGCGCCCTCGGCCGCGGTGCGCAGGATGAACCCGCCCCGCTCGACGATGCCCTCGGCCTCGACGCACTTGGCGACGACCTGTTTCAGGCGTTCGCGCTCCTGTTCATCCTCGATCTTCAGGGAAATGCCGACATGGCTGGTACGCGGCATGTAGACCAGGTAGCGCGAGGGGATGGACAGGTGCGTCGTGAGGCGCGCGCCCTTGGTGCCGATGGGATCCTTGGTGACCTGAACGACCAGGCTCTGCCCTTCATGAACCAGCGCGCCGATGCTCTCCACCGCACTCCCCTCACGGGTGGAAATTTCCGCCGCATGGATGAAGGCTGCGCGCTCGAGGCCGACGTCGACGAAAGCCGCCTGCATGCCTGGCAGCACGCGCACGACCTTGCCCTTGTAGATGTTGCCGACGATCCCGCGGCGCAACGTGCGCTCAACGTGGACTTCCTGCAGGACGCCGTTCTCCACCACCGCCACGCGCGATTCCATCGGCGTGATATTGATCAGGATCTCTTCGCTCATGCGCCCTTCCTTATCGCGCCCGGAGTCTTGCCAGCGCTACTTCGTGATCAAGACTGCCAGCTGGGGATGGAGAAGTCAGCCAGCAATGCCGAGGTTTCGCACAGGGGCAAGCCGACCACGGCGCTGTAGCTGCCTTCGACGCGGCTGACGAACACCGCCGCGAGCCCCTGGATAGCATAGCCACCGGCCTTGTCCTGCGGCTCGCCGGTTTCCCAGTAGCGTGCGGCTTCGTCGGCCGAAACGGCGCGGAATGTCACACGACTGCTGACCACGCGCGCCTCGCAACGATCACGGTCGGCCACGGCCACGGCGGTCAGCACCTCGTGCTCGCGACCGGACAGCGCCTGCAGCATGGCCAGGGCGTCGTCACGGTCGACGGGCTTGCCGAGGATGCGGCCGTCCAGCACCACGGCGGTATCGGCGCCGAGCACGCAGACATCGGCGCGCTGAGCGAGGAAATTCAGCCCGGCCAGCGCCTTGCCGCGCGCCAGGCGTTCAACATACGCATGCGCCGACTCGCCGGATTCCGGCGTCTCATCGATGGAGGCAGGCACGATGTGGAACGGCAGGCCGATCTGGGTGAGCAGTTCGCGGCGGCGCGGCGAACTGGAGGCGAGATACAGCTGGGCCATCAGGGACTCCGAAGCGGACCCGCGCAATACGGGCCCGGCGATTTCCCCGCTAAGGGGGCGATCAGTTGATGTTCAGGCGCAGCCGCAGGGCCCGCAGCAGTGTATAGACCCAGGGCCAGAGCAAGGCACTGACCAGTGCCGGCAGGAGAAACACCAGGGTCGGCGGGCGGTTGCCGGTCAGAGCGCTGATCCATAGCTGGACCAGTTGGGCGAGACCGAAGACCACCAGCAACACCAGGCATTGCTGCCAGATGGGGAACATGCGCAGACGCTGGTGCAACGACAGCACCAGACAGATGATCAGGCTCAGGATGAGGGCGTTCTGCCCCAGCAGGCTGCCGTAGAGCACGTCCTCAGCGACGCCGAATACCCAGGCGGTCAGCATGCCGACCTTGTGTGGCAGGTAGAGCACCCAGTAGGTCAGGAACATCGCCAGCCACAGGGGGCGCCCGATCTCCATGAAGCTCGGCATCGGCGCCACCGAGAGCAGCAGCGCCGCCAGCAGGGTGAGCCAGATGGCCCAGCCGTTGTTCGAGCCCTGACCCGCCATCAGTGTCGGGCCCTTGCATCAGGGTGCGAGGCCGGCGCACCAGGCGCGGCAGGGGCGGTGCCATTGGCGCCAGCCGGATGGGCTGGGGCGGCGGGAGCAGCAGGCGTAGCAGGCGATGCGCCGTCATGCGACGGAACGGCCGGAGCGCCCGGTGCAGGCTGCGCCGACGCGCCCGACTCGGCTGCCTTGCGATCGGCCTCGGCCTGGGCTTCGGCGGCATCGGTGGCGCGCTGCTCGGGGGTACGGCTGTCGCTGAACACCAGCAGCACGTAGCGGCTGCGGTTCATCTTGGCGGTTGGCACGGCACGAATGGTCGCGAAAGGCCCTCCGGTGTCGTGCAGGACTTCTTTCACCACTGCCACCGGATAACCGGCCGGGAAGCGCTGACCGAGGCCTGAACTGACCAGCAGGTCGCCTTCCTTGATATCGGCGGTATCGGCGACGTAGCGCAGCTCGAGACGCTCGGGGTTGCCGGTGCCCACGGCGATGGCGCGCAGGCCATTGCGGTTCACCTGCACCGGAATGCTGTGGGTGGTGTCGGTCAGCAGCAGCACGCGCGCGGTGTAGGGCATGACCTCGACCACCTGCCCCATCAGGCCGCTGGCATCGAGCACCGGCTGCCCCTGGAACACGCCGTCCTTCTCACCCTTGTCGATCAGGATGCGCTGGGTGAAGGGGTTCGGGTCGACGCCGATCAGCTCGCCCACCAGCACCTTGTCGTCGACCAGGGCGGAGGAGTTGAGCAGCTCGCGCAGCCGCACATTCTGTTCGGTGAGGGTGGCCAGCTTCTGCAGGCGGCGCTGCATGAGCAACTGTTCGGCCTTCAGGCGCTCGTTCTCGGCCAGCAGCTCGCTGCGGCTGGTGAACTGGTCACGTACACCCTCCCAGGCGCGAACGGGAAAGTCGGCGATGCCATAGAAGGGACTCAGCACGAGGCCCATCTGGCTGCGTACCGGTTTCAGATAATCAAAGCGGGCATCGACCACCATCAAGGCGACCGACAGGACGGCGAGCACCAGCAGGCGCGCGCCCAGCGAGGGCCCTTTGGAGAATATCGGTTTGATGACCGGCTCCTAGCTGTGCAAAGTCGGTTGAGGTTTCACCCGCTGGGGCAAAACGTCAACCGACCTCTACAGGACTTCCCACCTTATTCGGTGGAAAGCAGGTCCATCGAATGACGGTCCATCATTTCCAGCGCCTTGCCGCCGCCACGGGCGACGCAGGTCAGCGGGTCTTCGGCGACGATCACCGGCAGGCCGGTTTCCTGGGCCAGCAGCTTGTCCAGGTCGCGCAGCAGCGCGCCACCGCCGGTCAGCACCAGGCCGCGCTCGGCGATGTCGGAAGCCAGTTCCGGCGGAGACTGCTCCAGAGCGCTCTTCACCGCCTGGACGATGGTCGCCAGGGATTCCTGCAGCGCTTCGAGCACTTCGTTGGAATTCAGGGTGAAGCTGCGCGGTACGCCTTCGGCCAGGTTGCGGCCACGGACGTCGACTTCGCGGACTTCGCCACCCGGGAAGGCGGTGCCGATTTCCTGCTTGATGCGCTCGGCGGTGGATTCGCCGATCAGGCTGCCGTAGTTGCGGCGCACGTAGGTGACGATGGCTTCGTCGAAGCGGTCGCCGCCGACACGGACAGATTCGGCATAGACCACGCCGTTGAGGGAAATCAGGGCGATCTCGGTGGTGCCGCCGCCGATATCGACGACCATGGAACCACGGGCCTCTTCGACCGGCAGGCCGGCGCCGATGGCTGCGGCCATCGGTTCTTCGATCAGGTACACCTCACGGGCGCCAGCGCCCAGAGCCGATTCACGGATCGCACGACGCTCCACCTGGGTGGACTTGCACGGTACGCAGATCAGCACGCGCGGGCTGGGCTGCAGGAAACTGTTCTCGTGAACCTTGTTGATGAAGTACTGCAGCATCTTTTCGCAGACGCTGAAGTCGGCGATCACGCCGTCCTTCATCGGACGAATGGCGGCAATGTTGCCCGGAGTACGGCCCAGCATGCGCTTGGCCTCGGTACCGACCGCTACCACGCTCTTCTGGCTGCCGTGGCTACGAATGGCGACCACGGACGGTTCGTTCAGGACGATGCCGCGCTCGCGCACATAAATAAGGGTATTGGCAGTGCCCAGGTCGATCGACAGATCACTGGAAAACATGCCACGCAGTTTTTTGAACATTGGAAAGAAACCCGTAGGTGGAGCGTGGGTGAAAAATGCGCGGGTAAAAAAGTGCGGCAAACTCTAACAATGACGGGGGTTTTGGGCAAGGCGGCAATTTATGCTAGATTCCTCGTTTTTCGGGCCTGCAGGCCCGTCCCAGCGGCCTTCGACCGTCTGCCGCGGGTTCTGTTCCCTGCCCCACCAATTCCTTCCGGCCAGGTCCAGTTCGAACCGGGCCGCTCTAGCTGGAGACCCCGATGGCGCTTGAACGCTCCGACGTGGAAAAGATCGCCCACCTCGCCCGCCTGGGCCTGGAGGAAGCCGACATTTCACGCACCACCGACACCCTCAACAACATCCTCGGCCTGATCGACGCCATGCAGGCGGTCGATACCGACGGCGTCGAGCCGCTGGCCCATCCGCTGGAAGCCACGCAGCGCCTGCGCGCCGACGAAGTTACCGAGGAGAACCGCCGCGAAGCCTACCAGGCCATCGCGCCGGCCGTGGAAGACGGCCTTTACCTCGTCCCGAAAGTCATCGAGTAAGCGCTAAGGACACGGACATATGCTGCATCAATTGACCCTCGCCGAAGTCGCTCGCGGACTCGCCGACAAGCAATTTTCCGCCCAGGAACTGGCCACTGCCCTGCTCGCGCGCATCCAGCAGCTCGACCCACAACTGAACAGTTTCATCACCGTCACCGAAGAGATCGCCCTGGCCCAGGCCAAGGCGGCCGACGAGCGGCGCGCCAAAGGCGAGACCGGAGCCCTGCTGGGCGCGCCGATCGCCCACAAGGACCTGTTCTGCACCCAAGGCGTGCGCACCAGCTGCGGCTCGAAGATCCTCGACGCCTTTGTCTCGCCCTACGACGCCACCGTCGTCGAGCGCCTGGCCGACGCCGGCGCCGTGAGCCTGGGCAAGCTGAACATGGACGAGTTCGCCATGGGCTCGGCCAACGAATCCAGCCACTACGGCCCGGTGAAGAACCCCTGGGACACCTCCCGCGTACCGGGCGGCTCCTCCGGTGGTTCAGCCGCCGCCGTCGCCGCGCGGCTGATCCCGGCCGCTACCGGCACCGACACAGGCGGCTCGATCCGCCAGCCGGCCGCGCTGACCAACCTGACCGGCATCAAGCCCACCTATGGACGGGTTTCCCGCTGGGGGATGATCGCCTACGCGTCCAGCCTCGATCAGGGCGGCCCGCTGGCCCGCACCGCCGAGGATTGCGCGTTGATGCTAGGCGCCATGGCCGGCTTCGATCCGAAGGATTCCACCTGCGTCGACCAGCCGGTGGACGATTACCTGGCCGCTCTGGCCAAGCCGCTGACCGGGCTACGCATCGGCCTGCCGAAGGAATACTTCGGCGCCGGCCTGGATAGCCGCATCGCCGACGCGGTAATGAAGGTCGTCGAGCAGCTCAAGCAGCTCGGCGCGGTGATCAAGGAGATCTCTCTGCCGAACATGCAGCACGCGATCCCTGCCTATTATGTGATCGCGCCCGCAGAAGCCAGCTCCAACCTGTCGCGCTTCGACGGCGTTCGCTATGGGTACCGCTGCGAAGACCCGAAGGACCTGCAGGACCTGTACAAGCGCTCCCGCGCCGAAGGCTTCGGCGCTGAAGTGAAGAACCGCATCATGGTCGGCACCTACGCGCTTTCCGCCGGTTACTACGACGCGTATTACCTGAAGGCTCAGAAGATTCGCCGCCTGATCAAGAACGATTTCACCAGCGCATTCGCCGACGTCGACGTGATCCTCGGCCCGACCACGCCGAACCCGGCCTGGAAGCTGGGCGAGAAGAACAACGACCCGGTCGCCCAGTACCTGGAAGACATCTACACCATCACCGCCAACCTCGCCGGCATCCCGGGCCTGTCCATGCCCGCCGGCTTCGTCGACGGCCTGCCGGTGGGCGTCCAGCTGCTCGCGCCGTACTTCCAGGAAGGCCGCCTGCTCAACGTCGCGCACCAGTACCAACTGGCAACCGACTGGCATAAACAAGCACCGGCTGGATTCTGAGGACGACACACATGCAATGGGAAACCGTGATCGGGCTGGAAATCCACGCACAGCTCTCCACCCAATCGAAGATCTTCTCCGGTAGCGCCACCACCTTCGGCGCCGCCCCGAACACCCAGGCCAGCCTGGTTGACCTGGCCATGCCCGGCACCCTGCCGGTGCTGAACCAGGAGGCCGTGCGCATGGCCTGCCAGTTCGGCCTGGCGATCAACGCCGAGATCGCCGAGCGCAACGTCTTTGCCCGGAAGAACTACTTCTATCCGGACCTGCCCAAGGGCTACCAGACCAGCCAGATGGACCACCCCATCGTCGGCAAGGGCCACCTGGACATCACCCTGGAAGACGGCACCGTCAAGCGCGTCGGCATCACCCGTGCGCACCTGGAAGAGGACGCCGGCAAGAGCCTGCACGAAGACTTCCACGGCATGAGCGGCATCGACCTGAACCGCGCCGGCACCCCACTGCTGGAGATCGTCTCCGAGCCGGACATCCGCAGCGCCAAGGAAGCCGTGGCCTACGTCAAGGCGATCCACGCGCTGGTGCGCTACCTGGGCATCTGCGACGGCAACATGGCCGAAGGCTCGCTGCGTTGCGATTGCAACGTCTCGGTGCGCCCGAAGGGCCAGGCAGAATTCGGCACCCGCGCCGAAATCAAGAACGTGAACTCCTTCCGCTTCATCGAGAAGGCGATCAACCACGAAGTACAGCGCCAGATCGAGCTGATCGAAGACGGCGGCAAGGTTGTGCAGGAAACCCGCCTGTACGACCCGAACAAGGACGAAACGCGCTCCATGCGCAGCAAGGAGGAAGCCAACGACTACCGTTACTTCCCCTGCCCGGACCTGCTGCCGGTGGTGATCGAGCGCGCCTTCCTCGAAGACTTGCGCGCCAACCTGCCGGAACTGCCGGACCAGAAGCGCGAGCGCTTCGAGAGCCAATACGGCCTGTCCGCCTACGACGCCAGCGTGCTGTCCGCCAGCCGCGAGATGGCCGACTACTTCGAACAGGTCCAGGCCATCTGTGGCGATGCCAAGCTGGCTGCCAACTGGGTGATGGGCGAGCTTTCCAGCCTGCTCAACAAGGACGGCCTGGAAATCGAACAGTCGCCGGTTTCCGCCGAGCATCTGGGTCAGATGATCCTGCGTTTGAAGGACGGCACCATCAACGGCAAGGCGGCCAAGACCGTGTTCGCTGCCATGGCCGAAGGCGAAGGCTCGCCCGACGAGATCATCAAGGCCAAGGACCTGGTGCAGAACACCGACTCCGGGGCGGTCGAGAAGCTGCTGGACGACGTGCTGGCGGCCAACGCCGAGCAGGTCGAACAGTACCGCGCCAGCGATGAAGCCAAGCGCGGCAAGATGTTCGGCTTCTTCGTCGGCCAGGCCATGAAGGCAGCGAAGGGCAAGGCCAATCCGGCACAAGTGAACGAACTGCTGAAGAAGAAGCTCGAAGCCTGAGCCCACACTTCACCGACGCCGGGCTTGCCCGGCGTTTTCACATCTGGAGGTTCGATGCTGCGACCCATGGCCCTCGTCGGCTGCCTGGCCCTGGTGGCCGGCTGCAGCTCCACGTCCTACGACAGCGAAACAGACGTCTCCGGCCGCGGCTACCGCGCCGAAGGCACCGCGTCCTATTACGGCAAGGCGCACCATGGCAAACGCACCGCCAGCGGCGAACGCTTCAATCAGAACGCCCTCACCGCCGCCCATCGCACGCTGGCCTTCGGCACGCGGGTGCGGGTAACCAACCTCGACAACGGCCGCAGCGTCGTGGTGCGCATCAACGACCGCGGGCCGTTCGGTCGCGGGCGCATCATCGATCTGTCCAAGGCCGCCGCCGAACAACTCAACATGCTGCGCACCGGCACCGCGCCGGTGCGCCTGGAAGGACTCTGAAGGAATCATCATGAGCAACGACAACCGCAAGGCCGGCGAACAGGTCCGCCGTGAAGTGATGGGCGACTCCTTCGTCGACCGCGCCCTGGGCAATGCCACCGAGTTCACACAGCCGCTGCAGGACTTCGTCAACGAGCACGCCTGGGGCGGCGTGTGGAACCGTGAAGGCCTGCCGCGCAAGACCCGCAGCCTGATCACCCTGGCCGCACTGACCGCGCTCAAGTGCCCGCAGGAGCTGAAAGGCCACGTGCGCGGTGCGCTGAACAACGGCTGCACGGTGGAAGAGATTCGCGAAGCGCTGCTGCATTGCGCGGTCTATGCGGGCGTTCCGGCGGCCATCGATGCCTTCCGTGCGGCGCAG
The DNA here is from genome assembly GCF_057180225.1 of Pseudomonas sp. BB438. Lineage (NCBI taxonomy): Bacteria > Pseudomonadati > Pseudomonadota > Gammaproteobacteria > Pseudomonadales > Pseudomonadaceae > Pseudomonas > Pseudomonas sp. BB438. The sequence continues at coordinate 1,141,832 of NZ_CM170001.1, read as the reverse complement.
GAAGTGATCGACGCGTGGCAGGCGGATCAGAAGGCCTGATTTTCAACGGTGCCGATAGGCACTGTTCTCGGGCATGACCCGCCCCTACAAGGGGGTTCGCAGCGCAGCGGTTCGCGAGCAAGCTCGCTCCTACGAAAAGCGCATCGAGCCTCGGCTTTCGCTTTCGCTTTGGCTGTGCAGCCCCAGAGAAACATCCGCGCACTCCGACTGCCCCGTTCGGGAGGGAGTTTTTCGCCCCAAGCGAGAAACCGGATGTCCGGGGCAAGACCCTTGCCTACTTTGGGGCGTTTGCCAAAGTAGGTCGCCCGAGGGGGCGAAACAAGAACTTCACGCGCACGCCGAAGCGGCGCCAAAAGACCTCGCCCGAAGCAGCATTCAGGGCGGATAAACCGGGCCCGGTTATCCGCCGACGCCACGGCGGCGGATAACGCTGAAGCGCTATTCGCCCTACAAACTGAGCGTGGCGTGATCCTGCGGGAGCGTTCCTGGCCTTACGGGTAACTGAACCGCTTAACCAGCGTCAGCTCACCCGGCTGGCGCATCGGGATCAGGAAGGACTCCTGCTTCTCGTTCACCGTCCCCTCTTCGGTGACGATCGTGACCTGCGCCGTGGTCAGCGGTTTGGCCGCATTCACGTCGCCCGAGCTTTCATCCGAGCTCCAGCCGCCGCCGTAGTAGTTCACGTAGACCAGGTACTGGCCCTTGAGTGGGGTCGGGCTGGCGATGATCTCCGGGCCGTAGCCGGTGGTCACATCGACATCCTGAGCCGCACCGTTGGGCAGCGAGCGATTGCCGTACCAGACATGGCCGCCGTCCGGCGTCACCAGATGCAGGTCGAGGTCGGTGTTGTCGGAATCCCAGGACAGCAGCACCCGCAGCTTGGCCGCCACTTCGCCGCCGCCACCGCCGTGGTAGAACTGCACGCGCTTGTGCTGCTGGCCGTCCGGGCTGATGACCTCGACACTATTGGAGCCCGCCGGAAAGGCGAACGGGCGGTCGAAGCGTCCGTCGCCTTCGACCCGCATCGGCATGGCCACGCCGTTGACCACCAGGCGCGCCGGCTCCTTGCTGTCCTTGGGCAGGCCACGGATCTCGCCGCGGATGCGCGCGGTGTCGGACTGGTCGTCCCGTGTGTTCACCGAGGACGCCGGGTAGTTCACCGTCTGCCGGAAGTCGGCCTTGTCACCGTCGCCCGCGCGCCAGCCGCCCAGCGGCGTATCCAGGGTGATCGGCGATTCGGCGGCCTGCGCACCCAACGGGATCAGGCTGGCAAGCAGGGACAGGCGGAGCGCGTGGGCGAGTGTCATGACGATCATTCCAGTATCAGGCGACGGGCCAGGCTTTCCACGTAGCCCTCGTCTTGTCCATTGGGGTGCGCCTGGAAAGCCAGGTGCAGGTATTCATGTGCGAGGTCGAGGCGGTCCTGCTGGGAGTACAGGCCACGCACGTAGATGCGCTGGCGTTCGCGATCGACATAGGGCCGGCCGCTGCTCAGGCGGCACACGGCGAAGGACTGCAGCTCTTCATAGCCCGCCTCGGTTTCCAGGCGCGGGCGCCAGTCGCGGCGCTGCGCCTTGAGCCAGCGTTCGGCGTCGGGCAGCGGCTGGCACGCGGCGATCGGGTTGCTCCAGCGGCTGAGGCTGGTGCGCGGAAAGGCGCGAGCGAGAATGGCGTCGTAGCGCAGGCCTTTGGCGGCCTGATCCTGGGCGTCGCGCCAGGACAGTTTCGACTGCCCTGCCTCGTCCGAGTGATAGGTGACGGTACCGCCGGCCAACACCAGGTCGGCGGTCCAGGCGGCAATGCCGCGCGCTGCCTCGCTGGCCGGTCGCGGCGCCACGCGCTGGCGCTGACTGCTGTCGTCGATGCTCAGGCAGTCGCCACGTGGTGCGCCGTTCTGCAACAGATAGGTGCGAATGATCACCGCCAAAGCCTTGGCTGCTTCCGGCGGCGTCGCCGACGCCTCACGGTCGAGCACCCGGGCCACATACTCTTCTCGGGAAAGTCGTGCTGTCAGGCGCGGGCCTTGGGCGCCACGCTCAAGGAACAGGTCGCCGCGACTGTCCACATCGAGGCGGACTCCATTGGCGAACAGCACATTCTGCCGACCGGTCAGCACACCTTCGGCGGCCGGCTGATTCCGCGAGTCGTAGACGTCCTTCAGCGGATAGCGGCTGAACAACCCGACCTCCACGCACCGCCCCGGATCAAGCGGCCATGGAGCGGGCAGTGCGGCGCCAATGGTGCTGCCGTACTTGGCCAGCACCGTCTTGCTGGTACCCGGCCCGCGCACCCAGAGCGGCGTGCCGTCCACCAGCCAGCCGGCAAATCCGCCCTCGCGCTGGCCGTTTTCGTCCCAGCTCCAGGTCTTCACCCGCAGGCGACCGCCCAGCGCGGCGGGAGTGCGGCCTTCGTCGGCGACGAGGCTGACATCCAGCAGCACCTTGCGTGCCTGCTCCTGCGCCGGCAGGTGCTGCAGTTGATCGAGCAGTTCGGTGACCGGCACTTCGGTCTGCGGCGCCAGCTTGTCCAGCTCGGCAATCCAGGCCGGGGCATGGCGCGCCCGCCAGTACTGCTGCCAGACCGCGCCATCGATACCCAGGCGCTGCGGATGGAAATACAGGCCGCAGGACTTCACCAGCGCGGCATCACGCTCAATGCTCTGCCCCGCCGAACAGCAATAGACTTCTTCCTTGCTTTCGCCACGGCACTCGTAGGCCGGCTCCTGTTGGCCGGTGTCGCTGAGCCAGGCATAGACAAACAGCTTCCACAGGCTGCCCAGCGGAGCATGCAGCTCGGCCGGCAACGGCCGGCGATCGAGCACCTGCTGCGGCCCGAGCCGCAGCAGTTCGTCGCCCTGCGCGGTGCGCCAGGCCAACTGTGCCTGCTCTTGCGGGCCGGGCGCCGCGAAGGCGCTCAGCGGCAACAGCAGGATCAGCCCGGCAAGGCGCGCGCGCATGGATTACTGGACCTTGATCTTCGCCAGGGCAGGCTGCTGCTCCAGCGCCTGCTCCTGCGGCGCATAGAGCCGCTGGTAGCGTGCCGGCGGCAGGACGAACTCGCCCTTCTGCGAGAAGCGGACCAGATGGCGGAAGCGCAGCTCACCGCTCAGGGTATCCACCGGTACGCCATAGAACAGGTCGCCCGGCTCGTTGCGCGCACGTTCCAGGCTGGTTGCCTCGACGCCACCCAGGCCGCTGATCTGCAGGCCCCAGGTCGTGCGTTCGACATCCGCACCCGGCGGCAGCGGTACTTCCAGCATGCCGTAGCGCAAGGCTTGCGCCTGCTCGGTGGTCAGGGTCACTTCGTCCAGGTACAACTCGTCGCTGGAGAGCGGCTTGTTCCCCAGCTCCTCGGCATTGAAGGCGAAGGCGTCGTCACCCGGCACCAGACGCAGCAGGCGGCGCTTGATGGTTACCGGCAACTGGCTGGCTGGCGCTTCGGCGCTGCGGAAGGTCACGGACGCGTTGAGCGGGCGCGACGGCGCGGCACTCAGGTCCAGCTGTGCCGGCACGTCCTTGCCCTGCCATTGCCAGAAGGCGTCGCCAGTCGTGCTGCGGCCCTCCTTCCAATCCACCGCCGGCTTGGGCAGCTCGGCCGCCGGTGCATCGGTCACGGCGCGCTGCATCCAGGTCAACGCCAGGGCACGTTCGACGGTGGACTGCTGCGGCGCCAGGCTCTGCAGCAGTGCACGGGCACGATTGGCATCGACGGTGCCGCTATAGAGCTGCACGGCACGGGCGAACGGCTGGTCGCTGGTGTTCAGCTTCAGGCGCGCGCCATCGAGCTGCCGGGCGAACCCGGATGGCAGCGCCACCTTGTTCTGCTCGGCCAGACTGGCCGTCAGTACGCGGGCGACGGCCAGCCCCAGTTCGGAGTCCGGCTGGCCCATGACCAGGCTGTCGTCGCTGCCGAAGTCGTTCACCGACTTGGCCGCCTCGCCGTTGCCGGCATTCTCCAGATCGCTGAGCAGGCCGCTGACCAGGGTCTGCACCGGCAACTGCATGTCGCGGGCGAAGGCCAGGATCAGTGCGCGTTGCAGCAGCGGCGTAGCGCTGGCGCGCGCGGAGTACAGCTCCAGCACGCGCTGCCAGTGGTCCGGTGGCAGCTGGATTTCCAGTGCGCGGCTGGCATGCCAGTCGGCGTAGTAGGCGTACGCGGTGAGGAAGGCGTCGTTGTCTTCGCCGCCCCACCAGGTGAAGTAGGCATCCGGGCCAGCCATCTGCACCAGGCGCAGGCGGCTGGTCTGCAGGATCAGGCGCAGGCGGTCGCGAACCCGCGGCTCGCCACTGGCGAGCATCGGGTAGGCAACGCTCAGCGGCAGCAACTGGCTGGCCGTCTGCTCGACGCCGCCCCAGGGGTAGTCGAGCAGCGAATCGAGGTTGCCGCGTAGCAGGGCCTGGGCGCTGTCATCCAGGCGCAGGCTGACCTCGCGGGCATCTGCCGGCAGCTCCAGCGGAGTGTTCTGCGCATTGACCTGCAGCGGCCGGGACTGCAGCACCTGCCAGCTATCGGCCACCAGGCTGAAGTGCACGCCGAGGCTGTCACGCACCTGGCCGTCCTGGCGCAGTTCCACGCTCCAGTCGCCATCGCTGAGCGGCTGTTTCGGCAGGGCGATGTAGTTGACGCCACGCTTGAGTTCCAGCGCCTGGGTCTGCTCCTCACCATTGGCGCGGATCAGCAGCTCGGCCTTGGTGTCCTGCTCGCCCTGGTTGAAGACGAACAGACCGAGGTCCGGCGCATCGCCAGTGCGGAAGCGTTTCGGACCGCTCCACTTGAGGTACAGCGGCTTCTCGGAGCGGATGAACTGCTTCTTCTGGCCAACCTGTCCAGCGTCGTCCATGGCACGGGCGGTGATACGCCAGCGGGTCAGGGAGTCCGGCATGCGGAACTTGAACTGCGCCTTGCCGTTGGCATCGGTGACCAGTTCCGGCTCCCAGGCGGCGGTGTCGACTTCCTCGCGGCGCGGGCGCTCCAGTACCTTCACGCCCCGCTCGCTGCGGTTGGCGCGGCCGGGGGCGCTGGGCGTGCCCGGCAATGCCACGTCGTAGCTGATGAACGACAGGCTCGCACTGGTGCGCACGTTGTTGCGCCGCGGGTGGTAGAAGAACTGGTCGATGCCCGGGGCGATCTCCGGCTGCAACGCATAGATCATCTCGTCCACCACGCTCACGGTGAGGTGGCTGGAGACAGGCTTGCCGGCGTAGGCGGTGTCCAGGTTGACGGTGACCGTCTCACCCGGCTCGTAGCGCTCCTTGTCGGTGCTGACGGCGATCTCCACCTGCGGCACGGCGACCTTGATGCCGGCGTTCTGGAAGCTGTAATCGCCACTGCGGGTGTAGAGCACGGAGAAGGTCAGGTTCGGCGAGAACTCGGCCTTCACCGGGATGCGTGCGCGGTACTGGGTCGGGTTGAGCTTCTCCAGTTTCAGCCAGTCGCCGCCCTTGGACAGCAGCGCGGTGGCCTCGACCTTGTCGCGCTCCAGCGACAGCAGCGCATCGTCCACCGGCTCCGGGAAGGTGATCAGCGCCAGGGCTTCTTCGCCGGCCTGGTACTCGGCCTTGTCGAGGACGATCTCCACGGTGCCCGGCACGGCCTTCACGCCATCGCCGCTGACCGAGTGACCGGTGCCGCCCAGCAGTTGACCAGCCTTGTCGCGCAGCTCGACGCTGTAGGTGCCGGGCTTGTCGAAGGTGATAGCGAACGTGCCGTCGGCCACTGCACCATCACCGCTACTGCGGTCTTCCAGGCGCAGCCAGCGGTAGGCGGCGGGCTGGATCTGAGTCTGCTGTTCGGCGGCGTAGCTGAACTCGACTTTATCCCCGGCGGCGCTGAAGCGCTGCGGTGCGCTCACGCGATAGCGCGCGGCGCCACGCTCGATGAGGATTTCCTTGCTGGTCTTCACGCGGTACGCGGCGCCATCACTGGCGAACACGGTGAGCATGTAGCGGCTGGGCTTCTCCGCCGCCGGCAGGTCCAGCGCGGCGCGGCCCTGGTCGTCGGTGGTGATCTGCGCGCTGGACAGTTCCACGGGGAACTGGCCGAGGTACTGCAGTTCGTTGTCCACCATGGACAGCTGCTGGGCGCGCAGGCTCAGCTCCAGGCGCGCATTGGCCACCGGCTTGCCGTCCGGGTAGAGCAGGATCAGGTTGCCCTTCACCGGCTCGCCGGTCTTGAAGTCCGGCTTGGCGAGGTCGAGGGAAATCTCGAAATGCGGCTTGATGTATTCGGCGACGCGGAAGGCGCTGCTGTAGGTCTGGCCGCGGTAGTCGAAGCGCAGCTCATAGCCGCCGGCAACGGCGTTGGCCGGCAGCTGGAAGCGGCCGTTGGTCCCGCTCTTGGCGTCGTACTTGAGGTCCAGGGTCTGCAGCGTGGTGCCGGCGGCATCGATGACCGACAGGCGCAGCGGTGCACTCTGCGGCGACTGCGATTCGCGGGAGTTCTTGAATTCGCGGCCGACGATCTTCATCGACACCCAGTCGCCCGGACGGTACAGCGGGCGGTCGGTGAACGCGTAGAGCTTGGTGTCGTAGATTTCGCTGTCGTAATAGAAGTTCTCGGAGACGAAGACGCCGCCCTCCTCGTCCTCGCCGATCACGAAGGAGCGCTCGGGGCTGACGTGCTGCAGGCGCAGCAGACCCTCGGCGTCGCTGCTGCCGCTGCTCATCACGCCCAGGCCATCGGTCCACAGCACCTTGGCGCCGCCCACTGGCGTGCCTTCATGCTTGCGCGCGGTCCACACCAGCAGTTCGTTGCCGGCGATCTTGCTCACGGCAACGCTGTTGGAAACGAACACCACGGTGGTTGCGCGGTACTTGCCGACCAGCGCTTCGACCAGATACAGGCCGGGTTTCAGCTTGCCCAGCGGCACATAGACGTTGCCCGGAGCGACGTTGATGAATTCGCTGGAGGAGCCGGCGAGGCTGACTTCCTTCGGCGGCTGGATGGGCTTGGCGTCCCACAACGGGTAGCGGAACTGGCTGACCATTGGCAGGCCGGGGATTGGCGCATACTGCGGTTGCGTGTCGTAGGGCGTCGGCGCCGCAATGGCATTGCCCATCTTCAGCTCGGGCACCACCTCGGTGACCTGGTGGCGCGACTCATAGGAGAAGGTCCGCTGCATCACCCGACGCGACTTGCGGTACCAGTTGTCCCACAGGTAGGCCAGGGTGTTGGACAGGCCCTCCCCCTTGAACTGCCCTTCGGACAGCACGCGGTGCAGGTTCTTCTGGCGCTTGAGGAAGTCCAGCGGCTTGTCGATGCGGTAGACGCGGATGTCCGCGCCGCCGTAAGGCTCCATACGATAGCGACGGTAATCGCGGCCCGGCGCTTCCAGGCGCACCTTGGCGACCTCGTCGGAGGCGAAGCTCGAATCGGCGAGCAGGAAGAACGACTCGCCAGCCATGGGCGTGTAGTTGCTCGCCGGAACGTCGTCGTCCGCCTGCACGGTCGCGGGCGCGGCGGCGAACAGGCCGGCGCAGGCCAAGGCAGCGGCAATGCCGCGTAGCGCGTTCATCGAGTCAGGAAGGACAAGCGATAGACGCCGATAAAGTTGGGATTGGATTCGTCGGGTATCCATCGGGTGTCCTTCCATGTCATGAGTTGTTGCAGGCTGACCGAGCGCATGCCGTTGTCGGTCGCCGTACGAGTACCGGTGTGATAAGCGATGTCGCGGCCCATCCAGATCATTAGATGCTGGTCATCGCCCTGGTCGAAGAACATCAGGTCGCCAGGGCGCGCCTGGTTGAGGTCGCGGCCAACGAGCTGGCTGTTGTATTGAATGAGTTTGATCGCGTTGACGTAGGGGCCGGTCTTGCCGCCGCCCTGCTGCCAGGTCTGCGCGAGATTGCGCTGCGCATCGCTGAGTTCCAGCTCCGGCGGTAGGTAGCGGTTGGACATGCCATTGGCGCGCAGCCACTTGGCGTCGTGCACCTTCAGCGCCTCGTTGGCGGCAAAGCGCACGAGGCCCGCGCAGTCCTGCTGGTACCAGCGCGGGTTCGGCCCACGACGCAGCTGCTCTTCGGCGATGCGCACGAACCAGGCGCGGAACACCTGGGTCTGCTGCGCATCCAGCGCCGGCTCGGTCGCGTGCGCCAGGGTGGCGACGAGCAAACCGGCCAGCATCGTGAAAGACGTTCGAATCACAGCGCCTTCCAGTCCAGCGGCAGCCATTTCCAGTCACCACTGGGCTCGCTGCCAGCCGGCAGCGTCAGGGCGAAGGAGCCATTGCCAGCAAGGGTCTTCAGGCGCGGCAGGAGCAGCGTATCGGCGGCGTTGCGGAACACCGGCTCGATGTCCTGCGGCAGGCTGTCGAGGGTTTCGCGCTTGAGCAGCTCGGAAAGGGTCTTGGGCGCGAGGTACGCAGGCACCACGGCGTCCTTGGGCAGTACATCGGCCAACGGCGGGAAGCGCTTGGCCATCGTATTACGGGCCTTGTCGAGCAGCTTGTCATCGATGGAGAACAGCAGCGTGTTGCCGTCACGCAACAGGCTGACGCGGAAGAAACCGTTGCCGCTGACCTGGTCAGGACTTTCCGCTTCGCTGGCCGGGTACTGGCCGAAGCGCGAGCTGACCTGGCGCTGCCACAGGCGGCCTTCGCCTTCGGCGCGGGTCTCCACGGGGAAGGTGCCTTCCTGCACATTGGCCTCGTAGGCGCCGATCATGCTGCCGAAAAGCTTGCCCAACTGATCGTCCAGCTCAGGGCTGGCAGGTGCATCCAGTTTCACGGCGAGCAGCGGCGAGTGCAGGCGCGAGTCCGGGTACCAGCACAGACCGGCGGCGCCGGACAAATGCTCGGAGAAGGACGCGGCCATCTTCTGTTCGGCCCCCAGCTTCACCAGCATGTTGTCGTACAGGCCCGGCGTGACCGGCAGCGCCACACATGCACTGGCGCCCATGGGCATGGCCTGCCAGACAGGCGTGAAGTCCAGCTCCGGCTGGCGGGCGACTTCGTTCAGCGCCAGGTAGCTGTGCCAGCCGTTCTGGCCCTGCTCGAAGCGCACGCCGGCAAAGGTCGGGATGAAGCGCTGGTAGCCCATGGCGAGAACGCCGGCGCCCAGGGTGATGCGCTGCTTCAGCTCGCCGCGCGGTTCAAGGGCGAAGTCCTTGGCGAACAGCGGTTCGCCTTCCAGCGCCGCGCCCAGGTCCTTGGCCACGGCGGCATCCGGCTCGCCGAGATCGTCATAGCCAGGATTGGGGAACAGCATCTTCGGGTTCGACAGCACCAGCATCTGGTCGCCACGGGAGACGAACAGCAGGGTCTTCTCGGCGCCGTAACGCAGGCTGTAGACCGGCGTAGCGCTGCCTTTCACCTGGATCTCGGAGACCTTCCTGAGCTGGCTGTCATCCGCGGCGACCTTGGCCAGCGGCTCCAGGATCCTGGCCAGGCCGCCACGCTTGAGGACCACCATGAAGTCACGCAGGCGGCCGTCGGCACCGCGCCACAGGGCAACCTGGGCCGGCTGATCGAGGAGTTCCTCGATCACGCTGTCCTTCAGGGTCAGGTCGTGCTCGTAGACGATGCGCCGTAGCGTGCCGGTCAGGCCCAGGCGATCGGCGTTGTTCTCGTAATAAAAGACGAAGTCCTCGGTGAGCACGTCGCGCAGCAGCGGCACTTCCAGCACGGCCTTGGGCAGCAGGCTCAGGGAGGCGCTTTCGATCAGCGCGTCCGGACGCTTGAGGTCGCGGACGATGTCCGGGCTTTCCGGCGCTTCCAGGGTCCCAACCGGCGCGGAATGGAAAGCGGGGATCAGGCCGAAGGCCAGGGCCAGGCCGCCGGCGACCAGCGCGGCGGCGAGCGCGCCGATGGCGATCAACGGACCACGGCTCGGGGCCTGGGCAGGCGTCGGCGAGGGGGTGCTGTCTTGGCTGCTGGAGGGCGTATTGTCGCTCATGGATCGCTTGTCCCGTGTCATCCCTGCGAGGGGCGAATTCAGTAGTTGAAGGTCTTCACCAGCACCAGATCGCCGATGGTGCGCATGGGCACCACGAAGGTCTCGCGCTTCTCGTTGACGGTGTTCTCGTTGAACACCAGGTTGATCTCGGCGGTGATCACGTCCTGCTCGTGATTGCCTTCCTGGAAGTTGTAACCCTGGCTGGCGTTGTAGTTGCCCCAATAGTTCACGTAGACCAGGTAGGTCCCGTGCAGCGGCGCGGCCATGGTGAACATCTCCGGACCGGGACCGTCGACGCCGTCCGGATCGAGGCCGCCGCCGTTGCTCAGGCGCGGCCGTGCCCAGAAGGCATGCTGGCCGTCTGGCGTGACGATATGCAGGTCGAGTTCGGCCTTGGGATCGTTCCAGCCCAGCGCCAGGCGAATGCGCGGCGGGATACGGCTGTTGTTGGCTTCATAGAACTGGACGCGCTTGAGGGATTTTCCCTCGGCGCTGGCCACCGCGACGCTGTTGCTGCCGGCGCCGAAATTGTACGGACGGACGAACTTGCCTTCGGCGTCGGTATACAGAGGGAGCGGGTTGCCGTTGACCACCAGGCGCTGGGCGCGATCGACGCCGGCCACTTCGCGCAGGTGGCCTTCGATCAGGCTGCGGCCGCGAACGCCGCCACGGTCGATGGGCGGCGTGGGGTAGGCCACGCGGGGCACGCTGGGATCATCGGTCAGGCCGGAATAGCGCCAGCCGCCGGTGGGGCTCGAGAGATCCGCGCTCGGCTCGGCAGCGACCGTCGCAGCCAGGAGACCGGCTGACAGATACAAGACGGCGCGAACCATCCGACGCGTGAGCTGCATGAACATTCCTTGATCGTGCATGGCGGGGGGGCCAAATGTAACCGGTCTTGTCGGCGCATGGAACGGCCGGCGCTCGGCGTTGCGACGCAGAGCGATCTTTCAGAAATTTCCTACAAGCCGAATAGCTTTTGGCGCAACACGAATTGGAAGAATCTCGACATCCGCCAAGTCACATCCAACCGCCCCACTGCAGGACGAAGATGCCGACGTTGGTGGTCAGCGCCGCCACCAGGGTGGTGATGACGATGATCGACGCCGCCAGTTCGTGGTTGCCATTGGCGGCACGCGCCATGACATAGCTTGCCGCTGCCGTGGGACTGGCGAAATAGAGGAAGAGGACACCCAGTTCGGCACCACGGAACCCCAGCGACCAGGCGACAAAGGTACAGACCAGGGGCAGCCAGATCATCTTCATCAGGCTCGCGCTGACCGCCAGGCCGCCGCTCTCGCGCAGCGAGGCCAGCGACAGGGTGCCGCCGATGCAGACCAGCGCCAACGGCAGGGTCATCTGGGCAAAATAGTCGGCGGAGGTCAGCAACCACTTCGGCAGCCCGATGCCGAACCAGGAAAATGGCAGCGCGGCCAGCACGCTGATGATCAGCGGGTTGCAGATGACGTTGCGGGCAATGCTCAGCGGGTCGGACTTCAAGCTGGGGCTATAGATCGCCAGCACCACCGAGGACAGCGTGTTGTAGCAGAGGATTACCAGGGCTGCGAGCACCGATCCCAGCGCCAGGCCGTGATCACCGTAGAGACTGGTGGCCAGCGCCAGGCCGATGATGCCGTTGTTGCCGCGGAACGAGCCCTGCACGTAGACGCCCCGCTCCGCGCGCGGCACTCGCCAGGCAGCCCAGCCCCACGCCAGCAGGAAACCCGCCAGAGTCGCCGCGCAGAAGTACAGCAGTACCTCCGGGCGCGCCGCGCTGTGCAGGTCGGAATGGTAGATGCCGAGGAACAGCATCGCCGGCATGGTGGCGTTGAACACCAGCGCCGAGGCGGTCTGGATGAATTCCGGGTTGATTGCCCCCACGCGGCGCAGCAGCACTCCGAGGAACAGCATGGCGAAGACCGGAGCAGTGATACTGAAGGTCTGGAGCAGGAGTGCGAGCATGGGGCGGGACGGTCTGGGCGGTGGGGGCGACAATCATAGCAAGCTAAGTACCCACCGCGCCGGGGCAAGTCAGGCTTCGGCTTCCTCTTCACGCACCGGAGCCGGCAGTTCCAGCGGCTTGGGTGCTTCGCCATCGGCCAGTCGCGTCAGTTTGCCGTCGACCGTGGCGCCGTTTTCCATGCTCAGCTGGCGATACTGGATATTGCCGACCACGCGTGCATTGGAGTGCAACTCCAGCAAGTGCTCGACGTAGAGGTCGCCGATGATGGTCCCGTCGATCAGCGCATCGTAGCTGCTGACATTGCCCTCGATCCGCCCTTCCGCGCTGAGCGCCAGCAGGCTGGCCGCGCCGGGCTTGTGGCGGACGTTGCCCTTCACCGTCCCGAGGATCTTCAGGCCATCCTGAAACTGCAGGTCTCCGACCAGATCGACATTGCCCGAGAGCAGGCTGGAGAACTTGTCCACCGACACCTGCGGTCCCTTCTTCTTGCTGTTGCTGAACATCGCAATTCCTCGCGCGACTACTTGCCAGGTTTCTGCTGGCGGAAGAAGGCCAGCTCGGTCTTGAGTTTCTTGATTTCGGCGGACATCGCATCGATCCGCCGCATCAGCTGCTCGCGGTTGGCGCGGTCCTCTTCGCCCTGCAGGCGCTTTTCCTCCAGGTCCCGCTCCAGTTCGGCGTTCTGTGCTTCGAGCAGGTCGATGCGCTCGCGCGCCTGACCGTCATCGCGGGCTCGCAACTGCCAGCCGCCCAGGGCTAGCGCAGACAGCACGACTAGCACCAGCGCCGCCCAGCCCAGCCAGGCAAAGCCACGGGGAACATGGGGACGGTGCTCGGCGCGAAGCAGGTGGCGGGTAGAGGGCCGCTTAGTCCGTGGCCAGGCCATCGCTGTCGATCTCCATGCCGCCCAGGGAAAGGAAGTTCTGCGGGTCGACGAACTCGCCGTGATAGAGCACTTCGAAGTGCAGGTGCGGGCCGGTGGATCGCCCAGTGGACCCCACCTTGGCGATCTCCTGCCCCGGCAGCACGACGTCGCCGACCTTCACCAGAAGCCGGGATGCATGGGCGTAGCGGGTGACCAGGCCATTGCCGTGGTCGATCTCGACGCGATTGCCATAGGACGCGTGGGGACCGGAGACGATCACCCGGCCACCGGCGGCCGCGTGGATCGGGCTGCCGGTGGGCGCCGAGAAGTCCTGGCCGGAATGGAAGGCCAGGTGGCGATTGAAGGGATCGACGCGGTTGCCGAACGGCGACCCCAGGCGCGCCTGCTCCATCGGGCGGCGCGCGGGGATTGCCATGAAATCGGCATTGCGGCGGGCCACCTGATCCATCAGCAGGTCGAAGACCCGGCGCAGGCACTTGGCCGACTGTTCGTTGCGTTCAAGGTCGGCAGCCGACGCGGGCAGCGGATCGACGCAGGCCCTGGGGGGCAGCAGGATGCCGCCTTCGTTGCGGGTGGCGCCGGGCTTGGCCTTGGGCGCGGGCACCAGTTCCGGATCGACCTTGGACAGCTTGCGGGCGATTTCCTCGTGGCTGTCGACAGCCTTGAGCAGGTAGTCGGCGTCCTTCTCCAGGACCTGCAGGCGACCGGTCAACTCACCGATGCGCTCGGCGGCGAAACGCTCGCCTGACTCATCCGTCGGGACGTCGGCCTGCACCACCGGTACCATCACCGGCTCTGCCTGCCCCCGCCCGATCCACAGCCCGCCGGCGAAAGCGGCCGCGGCGAGCGCCAGCGACACGCAGGCAGCGCCCAGCACGTACCGGCGCGTATCGACGAGGCGCAGGTCCGAGCGGGTCAGGGCTTGCCGTGAGGGGGAAAGGGACTTCATGGCGGTACCGTTGGAATGCATTCGGCTCGGCGGGGGAGCCGCCGGGGTGCACAGGGTACCTGTTATTGAAAACTTCGCAGCGGCTAAACACTGGAAAATGTAAATAAATAAGAAGAATTCATCCTGTCTGAGAAAACTTTCAGATGTTTCCCACTAACGCGGTCACATTATTCCAGTGAATCAAACTGCTATTACGCCGGCAGAACGGACTCGATCTCCTGCAAACGGTGCTCTTCCAGACGCAGCTGCCGCGGGTGGAATCGCTTCAGGCTGGCGCGGTGGCCAATGCTAATCAGGGTGACGTCCGGCAGTTGATCGAGCAACACCTGATAGAGCGACGCCTCGTCGGTTTCGTCGAGCGCGGACGTCGCCTCGTCGAGGAACAGCCACTGCGGCGCGTAGAGCAGCGCACGGGCAATCGCGAGGCGCTGCTGCTCGCCCGGCGAAAGGACGCGCTGCCAGTGATCGGCCTCGTCCAGTCGCGGCACCAGGGAGTCCAGCCGGCACAGGTGCAGGACCTGTTTCAGTTGCGCCGGGTCGTGACGGTCGCCCGCCTCCGGGTAGCACAGCGCCTCGGCCAGGGTGCCGATCGGCAGGTAGGGCTTCTGCGGAACGAACAGGCTGCGCGCCTCGGGCATTTGCACCACACCGCTGCCGTAGCGCCACAGGCCGCTCATGGCCCGCAGCAGTGTGCTCTTGCCGCCGCCGGACGGGCCGCCGATCAGCACGTGCTCTCCGGGATTCACCGCCAGGCTGGTGGGCTGCAGCAGTTCACGGCCGTTGCCCAGGTTCAGGGCGAGGTTGTGCAGCTGCAGGGTGTCACCGACCTTGCGCACGTCGATGTTGGCGGATTCGTGGGCGGTCTCGTCCATGGTGGAGCGGAAGCTCAGCAGTCGGTCGCAGGTAGCGCGCCAACTGGCGAGACTGGCGTAGGCATCGATGAACCAGCTCAGCCCGTCCTGCACATTGCCGAAGGCCGAGTTGATCTGCATGAGCTCGCCCAGCTGGATCTGCCCGGAGAAGTAGCGCGGCGCAGCGACGATGAAGGGGAACACGGTGGCGATCTGGGCATAACCGGAGCTGAAGAAGGTCAGGCGCTTCTGTACCTTCATCAATTCCCAGAAGTTGCTCCAGACGTTGCGGAAACGCCCCATCAGCCGATTGCTCTCGTTCGCCTCGCCGTTGTACAGGGCGATACTCTCGGCGTTCTCGCGCACCCGCACCAGGCCGAAACGCAGGTCCGCCTCGAAGCGCTGCTGGCGGTTGTTCAGGCCGATCAGCCGGCGTGCGATGAGGTGGGTCAGCCAGCTGCCGACCGCCGCGTAGAGCAGCGCCGCCCAGAACATATAGCCGGGGATATTGATACCGAGGACTTCGATGCTGCCCGACACGCCCCAGAGAATGACCGAGAAGGACACCAGGCTGACGATGTTGCGGATCAGCCCCAGGCCGAGAGTCAGGGTCGTGTCGGTAAAGCTGTTGAGGTCTTCGGAGAGGCGCTGGTCGGGGTTGTCGGTATGCCCGCGCTGCTCCAGCCGGTAGTAGTTCTTGTCGCCCAGCCAGGCGGCAAAGTGCTTCTCCGTCAGCCAGCGGCGCCAGCGGATGGTGAGCATCTGCGTCAGGTACAGCCGGTAGACCGCGGTGAGGATGAACACTGCGGCGATGCCGCAGAACATCAGCATCAGGTGGATGAAGCTCTTCAGGTCCTTGTTCTGCAGCGCGTTGTAGAAGTCGCGGTACCAGCTGTTGAGCCAGACGCTGAGGGCTACGCCCACCAGTGACAGGGCGATCACCACGATCAGCAACAGCCAGGCCACGCCCTTCTCTTCGCTGCGCCAGTAAGGCGCAGTGAGGTGCCAGACTCGGTGGAAGAAGCGGCTGCGAACGGCATCGTTCGCGGCGCGGTATTCGGCGCTGTCGGTCATGGGATGGGCTCGCACGGCTGTACATACAAAAAAGGAGCGCTCATTGGCGCTCCCTTGTGTTATCGATCGCTTAACGCCTCACCGGGCGTTTCTGCAGCTTACGTTGCAAGGTGCGCCGGTGCATGCCCAGCGCACGGGCGGTCGCGGAGATGTTGCCGTCATGTTCGGCAAGCACGCGCTGGATATGTTCCCATTGCAGGCGGTCTACCGACATGGGGTTTTCCGGCACCAGGGTTTCCAGGTCGGCGTGCTGGGACAGCAGCGCGGTCAGTACGTCGTCGGCATCGGCCGGCTTGCACAGGTAGTTGGTGGCGCCTCGCTTGATGGCTTCCACCGCGGTGGCGATGCTGGAATAGCCGGTGAGGATCACCACGCGCATCTCGGCGTCGAGCTCAAGCAGCTTGGGCAGCAGCACCAGGCCGGAGTCGCCGTCCATCTTCAGGTCGAGCACGGCGTAGTCGGGCAGATCGTCCTTGGCCATGGCCAGGCCTTCCTCGGCGGAGCCGGCGACCGACACCCGCAACCCGCGGCGGGTCATGGCGCGGGCCATGACGCGGGTAAAGGTGGCATCGTCGTCCACCAGCAGCAGGTGGGGCTGCTCTTCGCCTTCGAACAGGATCTCTTCGCTCATGGTACTTCCTCGCGGGCGCGGCAATCAGGCCACGCCATAGCTTCTGGGCAGACGCAACTCCGTCAGAGTGCCGCCATCTTCATGGTTATACAACTTCACCGTTCCACCTGCGCGGGTCACGCTGGCCTGGCTGAGGAACAACCCCAGGCCAAAGCCCTTGCCCTTGGTGGTGAAGAACGGCTTGCCGAGCTGTTCGGCAATGGCCAGCGGCACGCCTGGGCCCTGGTCGCGGATGCTCAGGCAGATTTCACCGGCATCCCAGTCCAGGCGGATGTCCAGATCGTCCGGACAGGCGTCCGTCGCGTTATTCAGCAAATTCAGCAGCGCCTGGCTCAGATCGGTCGGCGGAACCATCCGCGGTGCCTTGCCCTTGCCCAGCGTCTGGTAGCGATAACTCGCCTCGGGGCGCATCAGGTGCCAGCGACGCAGCACCGACTCGACCCATTCGTTGGCACCCTGCTCCTCCACCGCCTGACGACGATCCGCTTCGGCGGCGCGCACCAGGTGCTGCAGGGTGGTCTTGCAGAGCTTGACCTGCTCCTGCAGCAGGGCGAGATCTTCCTGCAACATCGGCTGGTCCGCATTGGTCTGGCGCAACTCCTTGAGCAGTACGCTCATGGTTGCCAGCGGCGTGCCCAGCTCGTGGGCCGCGCCGGCAGCCTGGGTGGCGACGGCCAGCAGTTGCTGGTCACGCATGCCTTCCTCGCGACGTTGCGCCTGCAATTGTTCCTGCCGGCGCAGCGCCTCGGACATGCGGGCGACGAAGAAGGTGATCAGCGCGGCGGCCAGCGCGAAGCTCAGCCACATCCCGTAGATCAGCAGGTTGTCCCTCTGTCCCGCAGCCATCTCCAGGGGGTGGAACCACACCAGCAGCACCGTGTAGCTGGCCAGCGCGAGGCCCGCCAGGGCGATGGTGTAGAGCCACGGCAGGGTCGCCGCAGCGATGGTCAGCGGCACCAGGTAATAGGAGACGAAGGGGTTGCTCGAACCGCCCGAGTAATAGAGCAGCACGCTGTGGATGACCAGGTCGCAGGCCAACTGGACGGCGTACTCGAGTTCGGTCACCGGCCACGGGCCGCGCAGGCGCAGCGCGGTCCCCAGACAAAGCACGAGGGAGACGCCAATGGTCACGCCAAGCGCAAGCCAGGGCAGCTGGATCAACTGGGCTTTATAGGCAAGGCCGACGGAGCCTGCCTGGGCGGCAAGCACGAGAATACGGATTAGCGTCAGATGCAGAAGGTTCTGACGACTGGCGGACAGCTGGAAAACCGGTGGGCGCATGGTGAATTCCGGAATTTGCGCGAGTATAGCCAAGAGCCCCGCCCCCTTTATGCGGCATAGCGCCACAGCATACTCCAGCTCGCCCCAGGACGGCCGCTCCAGCCCGAAACAATTGGTGACATCCGCGCTTAACCCGATTGCGAACCAATGTCCGTCAAAGGGTCTGACAGTCCTCGCCACTGCCTCTACTAAGCTGTGGCCCGGACATTTTCTGGAGCAAGGAGTCATCCATGTCTGTACTGAAGAAACCCTTCACCGCCATCGCCGCCGCCATCGCCCTGTGCGCCACCAGCCTGGGAGCCATGGCAGACGAACCTCGCTACAACCAGGTTTCGCTGCGCGCCGAGGTCAGCCAGGAAGTCGCCCACGACCTGATGCACGTGACCCTGTTCAGCGAAGGCCAGGCTGCGGATCCGGCGAAGCTGGCCGCGGAGACCACCACCACGCTGAATGCCGCACTGGAACAGGCACGCAAGGTAAAAGGCGTGACCGTCAGCCTCGGCAGCCGCAACAGCTACCCCGTGTATGACGACAAGGGCCAGAAGATCACCGCCTGGCGCGAGCGCGCGGAAATCCGCCTGGAAAGCACCGACTTCGCAGCGCTCTCCCAGCTCACCGCCGACCTGCTGGGCAAGCTGAAGATGGGCAGCATGGACTTCAGCATCGCCGACGCCACCCGCGCCAAGAACGAGGATGCGATGATGAAAGGCGCGGTGGATGCCTTCAAGGCTCGCGCCCAGGTGCTCACCGACGCGCTCGGCGGCAAGGGCTACAAGCTGGTCAGCCTGAACCTGAACACCTCCGGTGCGCCGCGCCCGATGCCGGTGATGCGCATGGCGTCGGCCAAGTTCGCCTCCATGGACTCGGCCCCGGCGCAGGACATCGAAGCCGGCACCAGCCAGGTCACCGTCAGCGCCGACGGCACGATCGAGGTGCAGATGCCGTAACGACTGCGACCTCTTTCAGCGCGGCGCTTCCGGGGACCGGGGCGCCGTCGATCGACCACACGGTTCCCATTGTCGAAATTGCGACATTCCCTTGCACCCGCGTCACAACTTCTACACTGACCCCGGTCAGCCGCTTGCGCCCGGCACATGCCGTGCATAGCTTCACGCAACGCAGCTCACGAGGCTGCCCCTCGATGACAACCAGAATAAACAGAGGTCCGTATGCGTAAGAACGCCGTCATCCGCTCCATGATTGCCGCTGGGCTGATCGCCAGCGCCCCGCTCGCCCACGCCGCCAACAACCTGGTCTACTGCTCCGAAGGCAGCCCCGCGGGCTTCGACCCCGGCCAGTACACCACCGGCACCGATTTCGACGCCTCGGCCGAGACGGTCTTCAACCGACTCACCCAGTTCGAGCGCGGCGGTACCCAGGTCGTGCCGGGCCTGGCGGAAAAGTGGGATGTATCCGATGACGGCAAGACCTACACCTTCCACCTGCGCTCCGGCGTGAAATTCCACGCCACCGACTACTTCAAGCCGACCCGCGAGTTCAACGCCGACGACGTGCTGTTCACCTTCAACCGCATGCTCGACAAGAATCATCCGTTCCGGAAGGCATACCAGACCGAATTCCCCTACTTCACCGACATGGGCATGGACGCGAACATCGCCAAGGTGGAGAAGGTCGACGACCACACCGTCAAGTTCACCCTCAACGAAGTCGACGCCGCGTTCATCCAGAACCTGGCCATGAGCTTCGCCTCGATCCAGTCCGGCGAATATGCCGACCAGTTGCTCAAGCAGGGCAAGGCCAGCGACATCAACCAGAAACCCATCGGCACCGGCCCATTCGTGTTCAGCCGCTACCAGAAGGACGCGATGATCCGCTTCAAGGCCAACCCGGACTACTGGAACAAGGGCGAGGTGAAGATCGACAACCTGATCTTCGCTATCAACACCGACGCCTCGGTGCGCATGCAGAAGCTCAAGGCCAACGAGTGCCAGATCACCCTCTTCCCGCGCCCAGCCGACCTGGAAGCGCTGAAGAAGGACCCGAACCTGAACATGCCGTCGCAGCCGGGCTTCAACCTTGGCTATATCGCCTACAACGTCCTGCACAAGCCGTTCGACAAGCTCGAAGTGCGCGAGGCGCTGGACATGGCGGTGAACAAGAAGGCGATCATCGACGCCGTCTACCAGGGCGCCGGGCAACTGGCCGTGAACGGCATGCCGCCGACCCAGTGGTCCTACGACGACACCATCAAGGACGCCGGCTACAACCCGGAAAAGGCCAAGGAGCTGCTGAAGAAGGCCGGCGTGGCCGAAGGCACCGAGATCACCCTGTGGGCCATGCCGGTGCAGCGCCCCTACAACCCCAACGCCAAGCTGATGGCCGAGATGCTGCAGTCCGACTGGGCCAAGGTCGGCATCAAGGCGAAGATCGTCACCTACGAGTGGGGCGAGTACATCAAGCGCGCCAAGGGCGGCGAGCACGATGCCATGCTGATCGGCTGGAGCGGCGACAACGGCGACCCGGACAACTGGCTGGGCACCCTCTACGGCTGCGACGCCGTGGACGGCAACAACTTCTCCAAATGGTGCGACCCGGCCTACGACAAGCTGATCAAGGATGCCAAGCGCACTCCGGACCAGGCCAAGCGCACCGAGCTGTACAAGCAGGCCCAGCACATCCTCAAGGAGCAGGTGCCGATCACCCCGATTGCCCACTCGACCGTGTACCAGCCGATGCGCAAGACAGTGCAGGACTTCAAGATCAGTCCGTTCGCGCTGAACTCGTTCTACGGCGTCAGCGTAGGGAAGTAAGGGCAGTGGCCGTCGGCAGGCGCCGGCGGCCACTTCTCCGGCAGCCATCTTGCGCAGCACTCTCGCCCGCCTGACTATCCTCGGCCTGCTGGGTTGCGGACCGGTATTCGGCCAATCCCTGGTGGTCTGCACCGAGGCCAGCCCGGAAGGCTTCGACATCACCCAGTACACCGCCGCAACCACCGCCGACGCCTCGGCCGAGACGGTCTTCGAGCGCCTCGTCCAGTTCGCCCCCGGCAGTACCCGCGTGGTGCCCGCGCTCGCCGAGAGCTGGACGATCAGCGACGATGGCCTGCAGTACACCTTCGCCCTGCGCCAGGGCGTGAAATTCCACAGCACCGATTACTTCACGCCGACCCGCGCGTTCGATGCCGACGACGTGCTCTGGAGCTTCCAGCGCCAGCTCGACCCGAAGCACCCGTGGAACAAGCTGGCGCCGCGCGGCTTCCCTTACGCCGAGGCGATGGGCCTGCCCGGCCTGATCAGCGCGGTGGAGAAGCTCGACGAGCACCACGTGCGCTTTACCCTGAGACACCCCGAGGCGCCCTTCCTCGCCGACCTGGCGATGGGCTTCGCCTCCATCTATTCCGCCGAATACGGCGACCTGCTGCTGGCAGCCGAGAAAGCCGACCAGTTGAACAACCTGCCCATCGGTACCGGCCCCTTCGTCTTCCAGCGCTACCAGAAGGATGCCCAGGTGCGCTTCAACGCCAATCCCGACTACTGGGGCGGCAGACCGAAGATCGATCGCCTGCTGCTGGCGATCACGCCCGATCCGAACGTGCGCATCCAGAAGGTCAAGGCTGGCGACTGCCAGATTGCCGTCTACCCCAAACCCACCGACGTGCCCGCATTGCGCCAGGATCCGAAGCTGACGATCGAGGAACTGGATTCGCTGCTGGTTGCCTATGTCGGCATCAATACTCGGCACAAGCCGCTGGACGACGTGCGCGTGCGCCAGGCGATCAACCTCGCCTTCGACCGCAACGCCTATCTGCGCGCGCAGTTCGGCGAAGGCGCCGCGACGCTGGCCGTGGCGCCGTACCCGCCGACGCTCTGGGGTTCCGACCCGCAGCTCAAGGTCTGGCCGCACGACCCGGCGCGAGCGAAGCAACTGCTGGAGGAGGCGGGCATCAAGCCCGGCCTGAAACTGTCGATATGGACCCGACCCGGCGGCGGGCCAACCAACCCCAACCCCGGCATCGGCGCGCAGATGCTGCAGAACGACCTGGGACAGATCGGCATCCAGGCGGATATCCGCGTATTCGAGTGGGGCGAGCTGATCAAGCGCGCCAAGCAGGGCGAGCACGACCTGATATTCATGGGCTGGGCCGGCGACAACGGCGATCCGGACAATTTCCTGACGCCGAACCTGTCCTGCGCAGCGGCGAAAAGCGGCGAGAACCAGGCCGGGTGGTGCAACGCCGAGTTCGACGAACTGCTGCGCAAGGCTCGCGCCATCACCAATCAGGACGCCCGCGCCGGGCTCTATCGCCAGGCGCTGGCGATCTACCAGCGCGAGGCGCCGTGGATCGCCCTGGCGTACCCGAAACAGTTCGCCGTGGTGCGGCCGGAAGTGAGTGGCTTCACCCTGAGCCCGCTGGGGTCAAACAACTTCTCGCGGGTCAACTTGGCACCGTGACTGCGAAGGCGGACCATATGCCCGCGATGCGCGCGAGACTCGCGCCTGAAGCGTCCCTCAGGCATTCAGGCCGAAGGGATCGTCCACCGAATGGCTGGGGCGGGTGAACCAGCGCGGACCTTGCGCCGTCATGTAGAAGTGGTCCTCCAGGCGAATGCCGAACGCGCCCGGCACGCAGATCATCGGCTCGTTGCTGAAGCACATGCCAATCTCCAGCGGCGTGCTGTCACCGCGCACGAGGTACGGGCCCTCGTGGATATCCAGGCCAATACCGTGGCCCGTGCGGTGCGGTAATCCCGGCAGCGCATAATCCGGCCCCAGGCCGCCGGCCTCCAGGCAACGGCGGGCGGCGGCATCCACCTGCTCGCAGGGCTCCCCCAGCACCGCGGCGTCGAACGCGGCTTGCTGCGCCGCCTTCTCCAGGTTCCACAGTTCGCGCTGGCGGGCACTGGGGGTACCGAACACGTAGCTGCGGGTGATATCCGAGTGGTAGCCGTAGAGCTGGCAGCCGGTGTCGATCAGCACCATGTCGCCGTCGCGCAGCGGGCGCGGTTTCCGCACACCGTGGGGGAAGGCGCTGTCCTCGCCGAACAGCACGATACAAAAGGTCGAGCCCGACGCGCCGACCTGGCGGTGCGCGGCCTCGATGAAGCGTGTCACCTCGGTGGTGGTGATGCCCTCGCGCAGGATGCTCGCGGCGGCCTTGTGCACCTCCAGAGTCATGTCCTTCGCCTGCTGCATCAGCGCCAGTTCAGCCGGTGACTTGCAGCGGCGGCACTGCTCGATCAGCGCGCCGGCGTCCACCAGTTGCAGCTTGCCCGCCGCCCGGCGCAGGCGCTCGACCATGCCGAATGGCAGACTGTCGCAAAGCCCGACCCGCGCGCCATCGCGTACCTCGATTTCCGCCAGCATGCCGGCCAGCAGGGAGAACGGGCTCTCATGTTCGGCCCACACGCTGATACTGCCTGGCAGCACCTGCAGATCGCGAACCGTGCCCTCCTCGAACGCAGGGGCGATGTAGCGTACGTCGCCTCGTGCCGGCACCAGCGCGCCCACCAGCCGTTCGCTGGGACTCCATTTCAGGCCGGTGAAATAGACCAGCGAACTGCCGGCGTCGATGAACACCGCCGGCAGTTCCCGTGCCTGCATCAGGTGCTGCAACTGCGCGATCCGCGCCTGATACTCCTCGGGCGCAATCGGGCGAGCGCCGGCCGTCATGACCTGCAATTTCGCCAGCGCCTGCTCAGGGCTCACGCCCCCCACTCCCACTGTCATGCCACTCTCCCGAGGATTGAAACGACACGAAATTTAAGCAGCACTGAATTTTTCGGTCAAAGGCTTTTCGGTGCCCGATCTCCTGGAGGCCGATTTTCCACCCGCTGCTGGCTCGATGCTTTCACTGGGCGGCGACACTGGTATGCTGCCGGCGTCCCACAAGAGCCTTGCCAATGTCCGTAGATCGTATCGGAGAACGCCTGCGCCGCTATCGGCGCGCAGCGAAGAAAACCCTGAATCAGGTTGCTGCCGAATCAGGCCTGACCGCCAGCTTCCTGTCCCAGGCCGAGCGCAATCTGACGGGCGTCTCGCTGTCATCCCTGGCCAGCATCGCCAAGGCGCTCAACGTGCCGCTCAACGCCCTCTTCGATTCCCCGCAGCAGATCCCGCCGGATTCGCACCAGGGCGAGCGCGTGCGCTACACCATCGAAGGCCAGCCGCTGAGCTACGAACGGTTGTCCAGCAGCTTTCCCGGCAACCAGCTGAATGCGGTCAAGGTAACGGTCCCGGTGGGCTACGAATCCGAACTGATCACCCACGACGGCTCGGAGTTCGCCTACGTCCTCACCGGACGCATCGCCTATGACATCGATGGCCATTCCTACCCACTGGGGCCCGGCGACTCCGTGCACTTCGACTCCGGCAAGCGTCACTGCCTGCGCAACGTCGGCGACAGCGTGGCGGAGATGCTCACCGTCACCACCCTGCCACTCTTCGGCGAACATTCCGCCACCTGACTCACAGGGCCGGGTAATTTTCAGTCCAGCTTAATTTTCAGTTGAACTTAATTTCAGCCTGACTTAACTTCGGCGCGGCGTGGCCGGGCACAGCCCGACCATGAATGGATAGGCCTTATCCGGACCAGTCCGACCAGGCCAGCTGCAGACCCCATCGGTTCGCCGGCCCCCTCAGAAGAACAAGAATGAGGTCAGGCAATGCGCAAGATGCGACGTAATCCCCTTCACGCACTCGCCTTCGGCGGGCTGCTGCTCGCCGGTTCCGCGGTCCAGGCCGCCTCCAGCCTGGTGTACTGTTCCGAAGGCAGCCCGGCAGGATTCGACCCCGCTCAATACACCACCGGCACCGATTACGACGCCACCTCCGAAACCCTGTTCAATCGTCTCGTGCAGTTCCAACGTGGCGGTACCGAAGCGCAGCCGGCATTGGCCGAGCGCTGGGAAACCTCCGCCGACGGCAAGACCTGGACCTTCCACCTGCGCCCGGGCGTGAAGTTCCACACCACCGATTACTTCAAGCCGACCCGCGAATTCAATGCCGACGACGTGCTGTTCACCTTCAACCGCATGCTCGACAAGGAGCAGCCGTTCCGCAAGGCGTACCCCACCGAGTTCCCCTACTTCACCGACATGGGCCTGGACCGCAACATCGCCAGGGTCAGCAAGGTCGACGAGCACACCGTGACCTTTTCCCTCAACGAAGTGGATGCAGCCTTCGTACAGAACCTGGCGATGAATTTCGCGGTGATCCAGTCCGCCGAGTACGCCAACCAGTTGCTCCAGCAGGGCAAGCCCGGCGAGATCAACCAGAAACCCATCGGCACCGGCCCGTTCGTGTTCAGTCGCTACCAGAAGGACGCGCTGGTCCGCTTCAAGGGCAACCGGGACTACTGGAAACCGGAGGACGTGAAGGTCGACAACCTGGTCTTCGCCATCAACACCGATGCCTCGGTACGCGTGCAGAAGCTCAAGGCCGGCGAGTGCCAGATCACCCTGAATCCACGCCCGGCGGACCTCGCGGCGCTGAAGCAGGACCCGAACCTGAACATGCCCTCGCAGCCGGGCTTCAACCTTGGTTACCTGGCCTACAACGTCACCCACGCCCCGCTGGACAAGACCGACGTCCGCCGCGCACTGGACATGGCGCTGAACAAGCAGGCGATCATCGACGCGATCTACCAGGGCGCGGGTCAGCTCGCGGTAAACGCCATGCCGCCGACCCAGTGGTCCTATGACGAATCGATCAAGGGCCAGGTCTACGACCCGGAGCAGGCAAAGGCCCTGCTGAAGAAAGCCGGCGTCGCCGAGGGAACCGAGATCAGCCTCTGGGCCATGCCCGTGCAGCGCCCGTATAACCCCAACGCCAAGCTGATGGCCGAGATGATCCAGGCCGACTGGGCCAAGGTCGGCATCAAGGCGAAGATCGTCACCTATGAGTGGGGCGAGTACATCAAGCGCGCCCACGCCGGTGAGCATGACGCCATGCTGTTCGGCTGGACCGGAGACAACGGCGATCCGGACAACTGGCTAGGTACGCTCTACGGCTGCGATTCGGTGAAGGGTAACAACGTCTCCAAATGGTGCGACGCCGACTACGACAAGCTGGTGCGCCAGGCCAAGGCCACTACCGACCACGACCAGCGCGTCGCCCTCTACCAGCAGGCCCAGCAGCTCCTCGCACAGCAGTTGCCCATCAGTCCCATCGCCCATTCCACCGTCTACCAGCCCATGCGCAAGTCGGTGCAGGGATTCCTGATCAGCCCCTTCGGGCGCAACTCGTTCTACGGCGTGGCCAACCAGCCCTGATCGCCGACGCGATACCGGCGGCCACATCCGCCTGAGCGCCAGCCCGGCACAGACCGGGCAGCACTACCCGCCTTCCCCTCCGCCTGCCGGCTCCCCCATCTCTCCGATGGGTGGAGGGGATGCATTCGTTGCTAGGAAAACCGACAACAAGAAGGAGCAACCCATGCAGTATCAAGCGATTCGCCGTTCCCTCCTCGCCCTGGCCATCGGTGGCGTTACCGCAGGCCATGCCCTGGCCGCTGACGAACCTGCGGGCCAGGCCGGTGCCAAGGGATTCATCGAGGACCAGAACCTTGTCTTCACCACACGCAACTTCGCCTCCCGCGAGCAGATGAAAGACAGTTTCCACTTCAACATCAAGAAGGACGGCTACAACGAGCCGACCCACAGCCGCTACACCTGGGTCCAGGGCAGCCAGCTCAAGTATGCGTCGGGCTTCACCCAGGGCACCGTTGGCGTGGGCCTGGACGTGGCAGCCTTCCAGGCGATCAACCTGGAGCGCGGACATGGAAGGATCGCCGGCGGCGGCAACCGGACCCTGACCGACAGTGACGGCGATGCCGTCTCCGAGTGGTCGAAGATCGGCCTCGCCAGCCTGAAGCTGCGCGCCTCCAACACAGTCTTCCGCGCCGGGCGCCAGCAGCCGGAAACGCCGGTATTCAACCCCATCGACAACCGCGCGCTGCCGTCGAGCTTCGACGGGCTCAGCCTGATCAGCAGCGAGATCAATGGCCTCGACCTGCAGGGTGGCACCTTCACCCGCGCCAGCCCGCGCACCGGCTCCGACCGTGAGCACTTCACCACCGAGTACGGCACCCGCGAAGTACGCGCCGACCGCTACAGCTACCTGGGCGGCAGCTACGCGATCAGCGACAGGCTCAAGGTCACCGCCTACGGCGGCCAGTTCGAGGACGTCTGGAACCAGTACTACCTCGGCGCCTCCCATGACCTGGGCGACCCTGCCAGCCTCGCGCTGAACACCAGCCTGAACTACTACCGCACCGGCGACACCGGCGCGCGCCAGGCTGGCTACATCGACAACGATACCTACAGCCTCGCCTTCACCCTGACCCATGGCGCCCACGCCGTACTGCTGGGCTGGCAGCAGGTTCGCGGCGACGAGTACTTCGACTACGTCCATGAAACCTCGGCCATCTACCTGGCCAACTCGTTACTCTCCGACTACAACGGCCCCAACGAGAAGTCCCTGCAACTGCGCTACTCCACCGACTGGGCAGCCTTCGGCGTTCCTGGTCTGACCACCATGGCGTGGTACGCCAAGGGCTGGGGCATCGATGGCACGCATTACGATGGCGACCGCAACGGGGCGTACGGCAACTACGCAGAAGTGCGCAACCAGGACGATGAAAAACACCACGAACTGGGCCTTTCCGCCGGCTACACACTGCAGGACGGCCCCCTCAAGCGCAGCAACTTCCGGGTGACCTACATGAAGCACCTGGCCAGCCAGAACCAGGTCGACGGCAGCGTCAACGAGATCCGCCTGGTCAGCAACTTCCCGTTCAACCTGCTGTAAGGAGAACCGGCATGCCCACCTTGCGATTGATCCCGATCCTGCTCGCACTCGGCAGCGGCACCGCCCTGGCGCAGAACCTGGTGGTCTGCACCGAAGCGAGCCCGGAAGGGTTCGATGTGGTCCAGTACACCGGCGCCGTGACCAACGACGCCACCTCGGAAACCCTCTTCAATCGCCTGGTGGGCTTCCGCCCCGGCACCACCGAACTGGTGCCATCCCTGGCGCAGAGCTGGGAGGTCAGCCCCGACGGGCTGACCTACACCTTCCACCTGCGTCCGGACGTGAAGTTCCATACGACCGACTACTTCAAGCCCACGCGTACCTTCAATGCCGACGATGTGCTCTGGACCTTCCAGCGCGCGCTGGACCCCAGACATCCGTGGCACGAATCGGCCAACCGTGGCTACGCGTACTTCGACGCCATGGGCATGCGTGACCTGATCAAGTCCGTGGACAAGGTCGACGACCTCAGCGTGCGCTTCACCCTCACTCACCCCGAAGCGCCGTTCCTCGCCGACATGGCCATGGGGTTCGCCTCGATCTACTCCGCCGAGTACGGCGACCAATTGCTGGCCGCCGGCAAGCAGGGGCAGCTCAACAACCTGCCGATCGGCACCGGACCGTATGTCTTCAATCGCTACGCCAAGGACGCCCAGGTGCGCTACCGCGCCAACCCCGACTATTTCGGCGGCAAGCCGGCCGTCGACAACCTCGTGTTCGCCATTACCCTCGACCCCAATGTGCGCATGCAGAAGGTGCGGCGCAATGAATGCCAGATCGCCCTCTATCCCAAGCCGTCGGACGTGCCGGCGCTGCAACAGGACCAGAACCTGGCGGTGGACAGCATCGACGCGCTGATGACCACCTACGTGGCCATCAACACCCGGCACAAGCCGCTGGATGACGTGCGCGTCCGCCAGGCGATCAACCTCGCCATCGACAAGAAGGCCCTGCTCGACGCGGTGTTCGGCGCCAACGCCGCCAGCCCGGCGATCAACCCGTATCCTTCGACGCTGCTGGGCTACAACAAGGACCTGAAGGATTGGCCCCACGATCCCGAACGGGCGAAAACACTGCTCAGGGAAGCCGGCGCACAGAACCTCAGGCTGACTCTCTTCATCCGCAACGGCAGCTCGCCGACCATCCCCAATCCGGCGCTGGCGGCACAGATGATGCAGGCCGACCTGGCCAAGGCCGGCATCGACCTGCAGATCCGCTCTTTGGAGTGGGGCGAGTTGCTCAAACGCTCCAAGGCCGGCGAGCACGACCTGTCGTTACTGGGCTGGGCCGGCGACAACGGCGACCCGGACAACTTCGTGAGTCCGAACCTGTCCTGTGCCGCAGCGAAATCCGGGGAAAACCAGGCGTTCTGGTGCAACCAGGACTTCGAAACACTGATCCAGCAGGCACGCGAGACCAACGACACGGCAAAACGGGCGGAACTTTATAGAAAGGCGACATCCCTATTCCACGAACAATCGCCGTGGATTCCCCTGGCGCATCCTAAGCTGTTCAATGTGCGCCGCAGCAACATCTCGGGTTACACCATCAACCCGATGACAAACAACAACTTCGCCGACGTTCGAATCCAGTAACCGGTGAAGTAATAAGAAACCGGCGCCCGTCGTGATCCGACGGGTAGCCGCTCGGTGAGGAGCCCCCAACCACCATGCTCAGTTTCATCGCACGCCGATTCGGGCTGCTGATCCCGACCTTCTTCGGCGTCACCCTTCTGACCTTCGCGCTGATCCGCCTGATTCCGGGCGACCCCGTGGAAGTGATGATGGGTGAACGCCGCGTCGATCCGCAGATGCATGCCGAGGCCATGCACCGCCTGGGGCTCGACAAGCCCCTCTACCAGCAGTACCTCGACTACGTCGGCAACCTCGCCCAGGGCAACCTCGGCGAGTCGCTGACCACCCGCGACAGCGTCTGGCACGAGTTCCTCACCCTGTTCCCCGCCACTCTCGAACTGTCCCTGGCCGCCCTGCTGTTCGCCGGCACCTTCGGCCTGCTCGCCGGGGTGATCGCCGCGCTCAAGCGGGGCTCGCTATTCGACCACGGGGTGATGACCATCTCCCTGGCCGGCTATTCGATGCCGATTTTCTGGTGGGGCTTGATCCTCATCATGCTGTTCTCCGTTTCCCTGGGCTGGACGCCGGTCTCCGGGCGCCTGGACCTGCTCTACGACATCGAGCCGAAGACCGGCTTCATGCTCATCGACACGCTGCTGTCGGATGAGGAAGGCGCTTTCCTGGACGCCGTGCGCCACCTGATCCTGCCGGCCATCGTGCTGGGCACCATCCCGCTGGCGGTGATCGCCCGGATGACCCGCTCCTCGATGCTCGAAGTGCTGCGCGAGGACTATGTCCGCACCGCCCGAGCCAAGGGACTCTCCCCGGCACGCGTGGTGTTCGTGCACGCCCTGCGCAACGCCATGATCCCGGTGCTCACCGTGTTCGGCCTGCAGGTCGGCACACTGCTCGCCGGCGCCGTGCTGACCGAGACCATCTTCTCCTGGCCGGGCATCGGCAAATGGCTGATCGACGCCATCGGGCGCCGCGACTACCCGGTGGTGCAGAACGGCATCCTGCTGGTGGCGACCCTGGTGATCCTGGTGAACTTCGTCGTGGACATCCTCTACGGCCTCGCCAATCCCCGCATCCGCCACCAGCGCTAACCGGAGCCGACGCCATGAATACCGCCGCAAAAGCTCCCGCCAGCGACCCGAGCCTGGTCTACCCGTCCCCGCTGAAAGAATTCTGGCACGCCTTCTCGCGCAACAAGGGCGCGGTGGGTGGCCTGCTGTTCATGCTGGTCATCGTGTTCTGCGCGCTCTTCGCCCCCTGGGTCGCGCCGCATGACCCGAGCGAGCAGTTCCGCGACTTCCTGCTGACTCCGCCGCTGTGGCTGGAGGGGGGCAATTCGCAGTTCCTGCTGGGCACCGACGAGCTGGGCCGCGACCTGCTCTCGCGCCTGATGCACGGCGCGCGGCT
Source organism: Pseudomonas sp. BB438 (assembly GCF_057180225.1). Taxonomy (NCBI): domain Bacteria; kingdom Pseudomonadati; phylum Pseudomonadota; class Gammaproteobacteria; order Pseudomonadales; family Pseudomonadaceae; genus Pseudomonas; species Pseudomonas sp. BB438. The sequence goes on along the minus strand of NZ_CM170001.1, from coordinate 1,111,543 downwards.
GTCGCTGATGATCGGTCTGACCTCAGTGCTGATCTCGATGATCCCCGGCATCTTCCTCGGCTTGCTTGCCGGCTTCTCGCCGACCCGACTGGGCCCGGTGATCATGCGCCTGATGGACATCATGCTGGCCCTGCCCTCGCTGCTGCTGGCGGTGGCCATCGTCGCCATCCTCGGCCCAGGCCTGATCAATACCGTGATCGCCATCGCCATCGTCTCGCTCCCGGCCTACGTGCGCCTGACCCGCGCCGCGGTGATGGGCGAACTGAACCGCGACTACGTCACCGCCTCGCGCCTGGCCGGCGCCGGCACCCTGCGCCTGATGTTCGTCACCGTGCTGCCCAACTGCATGGCGCCGCTGATCGTGCAGGCCACCCTGAGCTTCTCCTCGGCCATCCTCGACGCCGCCGCGCTGGGCTTCCTCGGCCTCGGCGTGCAGCCGCCGACGCCCGAGTGGGGCACCATGCTGGCCTCCGCGCGCGACTACATCGAGCGCGCCTGGTGGGTCGTCTCGCTGCCCGGCCTGACCATCCTGCTCAGCGTGCTGGCGATCAACCTGATGGGCGACGGCCTGCGCGATGCGCTGGATCCGAAGCTGAAGAATGCGGCGTGAGGACAGTGACCATGCACAGCCTCAAGATCGCCAACGACAACAAGAAAAGCCTGATGGAGACCGCCGTATGAGCCTCCTCGACCTGCGTCATCTTTCGGTCCGCTTCGGCGACCGCAACGCCGTCCCAGTGGTGGACGGCCTCGACCTCTCGGTGGACAAGGGCGAAGTCCTGGCCATCGTCGGCGAATCCGGCTCCGGCAAGTCGGTGACCATGATGGCCCTGATGGGCCTGATCGACGCCCCCGGCATCATTACCGCCGACACCATGCAGTTCGACGGCACCGATATGCTGCGCCTGAAGGGCCGCGAACGGCGGCGTATCGTCGGCAAGGACATTGCCATGGTCTTCCAGGACCCGATGACCGCGCTGAATCCCAGCTACACCGTCGGCTACCAGATCGAGGAAGTGCTCAAGCTGCACCTCGGCCTGCGCGGCAAGGCAGCCCGCCAGCGCGCCCTGGAGCTGCTCGAACGCGTGGAAATCCCCGGTGCCGCGCAGCGCCTCGACGCCTACCCGCACCAACTCTCCGGCGGCATGAGCCAGCGCGTCGCGATCGCCATGGCGATCGCCGGCGAACCCAAGCTGCTGATCGCCGACGAGCCCACCACCGCGCTGGACGTGACCATCCAGGCGCAGATCATGGAGCTGCTGCTGAACCTGCAGCGCGACCAGGGCATGGCGCTGATCCTCATCACCCACGACCTCGCGGTGGTCGCCGAGACCGCCCAGCGCGTCTGCGTGATGTACGCGGGGCAGGCCGTCGAAATCGGCGAGGTGCCGGCGCTGTTCGACCTGCCGACCCACCCGTATACCGAGGCGCTGCTCAAGGCGATCCCCGAGCACAGCGCCGGCGAGGAACGCCTGGCCACGCTGCCCGGCATCGTTCCCGGCAAGTACGACCGGCCGCAGGGTTGCCTGCTGTCGCCACGCTGCCCCTACGCGCAGGACAACTGCCGCAGCGTGCGGCCGGCCCTGGACGCCCATGAGCGCGGCGCGGTGCGCTGCTTCTACCCGCTCAACCTGAACACCGAGGTGGCCCGATGAGTGCCGTCCTGACCGCCCGCGACCTGACCCGTCACTACGAAATCTCCCAGGGCCTGTTCAAGCCGCACGCCCTGGTCCGCGCGCTCAATGGCGTGTCCTTCGACCTGCTGGCCGGCAAGACCCTCGCCGTGGTCGGCGAGTCCGGCTGTGGCAAGTCCACCCTCGCCCGCGCGCTGACCCTGATCGAGGAACCCACCTCCGGCTCCCTGCAGATCGCCGGTCACGAGGTGAAAGGCGCCGACCACGACACCCGCAAGCAATTGCGCCGCGACGTGCAGATGGTCTTCCAGAACCCCTACGCCTCGCTCAACCCACGGCAGAAGATCGGCGACCAGCTGGCCGAGCCGCTGGTCATCAACACCAGCCTGTCGCGCGCGGAACGCCGCGAGCGGGTGCAGGCGATGATGAAGCAGGTCGGCCTGCGCCCCGAGCACTACCAGCGCTACCCGCACATGTTCTCCGGCGGCCAGCGCCAGCGCATCGCCCTGGCCCGCGCGATGATGCTGCGGCCCAAGGTGCTGGTGGCGGACGAGCCGACCTCGGCGCTGGACGTGTCGATCCAGGCCCAGGTGCTCAACCTGTTCATGGACCTGCAGCAGGAGTTCGGCACGGCCTACGTGTTCATCTCCCACAATCTCGCCGTGGTCCGCCACGTGGCCGACGACGTACTGGTGATGTACCTCGGCCGACCGGCGGAAATGGGCCCGGCGGACAAGCTCTACGAACGCCCGCTGCACCCCTACACCCAGGCGCTGCTGTCGGCGACCCCAGCCATCCATCCCGACCCGGACAAGCCCAAGATCAAGATCCAGGGCGAACTCCCCAACCCGCTCAACCCGCCCACCGGCTGTGCTTTCCACAAGCGCTGCCCCTATGCGACCGAGCGTTGCAGGGCCGAAGTCCCGGAGCTGCGCCTGCTGGACGAGCGCCAGGTCGCCTGTCACCACGCCGAGCAGTTCCTGAACTGATGCGAAACGGGCCGGTCATAGGCCGGCCCTCTTTCGGAAACAGCTGCGTCCTACAGCGCAGCGGGAACAGGCCTATCGCCTGATCCTGAAAGTCCCGCCAGGGTGGCATCCCGCCACCGCCGACACGCCGTGGCCGTTCTCCACAGGGCCACGATCTTCCATGCTGCTGTTCTACCTCCTGCTCATCCTCGTCACCGCCGTCGTTGCCAACGTCCAGCTGCACAAGTGGAAGCGTCAGCGGCGAATGGACCTGCGCGCGGCGGTGACATCGCGGAAGAAGCCGGCGCCGAAGAAGAAGGCACCCGCGGAAGACGTCGATCTCGACGAGATCGACTGGGACGGCCTCGACCAAGAAGAGCTGGACGTCAGCGTACCGCCCGCGCCAAAGCCGCCACCCACGTCGGTTCGTGCCAAGGCTCCCGCCACTCCAGCGCTGGCGGCGAGGCCGAAAACGGAGCCGAAAGCCGGGCCGAGGGATGAGTTCTTTCCACTGGAACGGGCGCTGCCGCCAGGCCAACTGACACCTGCCCAGCGCGACGAGGCCATGACACATCTGCTCAAGGCCGGCCTGCACATGCCTGCCCCGGAGCCCGGCGAGCAGCACGTGGTGCTGGACATGGACGATGGCAGTTACGTGCCGGTGGCTACCCATCCGGCGGCGGCGGCCATTGCCCTCGGGCATCTCGCCGAGCATCTCAAGCCGTGCCAGGGTGCGCAGCTGCTCAGCGAGTTGCGCGGCCAGGAACTGGGGCTGCTGGTAGTCGCGCGTAATCCGCAGAAGCCTTCGGTGGCCCGACTGTGGAAGATCCAGCCAGAAGACCTCTGAAGGAAACACCCTGTAGGAGCCCCCGTTCAAAGATCGCGAAGCAGCGCCAGGCGCACGCCGAAGCCCAGCAGGATGCCGCCGAAGCCCCACTGCTGAACGCGCTGCATCGTCCGGTGCCGCGCCAGCCAGCGGCCCATGCCCTCGCCGCTGACGGCGTAGAAGCTGTCGAAGCCCAACCCGACCACCACCAGGACGCCGCCGAGCAAGGCAAATTGCAACGCCAGCGGGCCGTTCTGCGGATGGATGAATTGCGGCAGCAGCACCGAGCAGAACAGCAGCGCCTTCGGGTTGAGCAGATTGGTCAGCAGCCCCCGGCGAAACGCACGCCGATAGCTGACGGTGGATAACCCGGCCGCGCCGGTGGTCACCGGCAAGCCCACCGGTGCCCGCAGCAATTGCAGACCGATCCACGCCAGGTAGAGACCACCACCGATGCGCACGGCATCGAACGTCCACGGCGCAGTACGGAACAGCAGCGCCAGCCCGGTCGCCGCCAGCGCGACGTGGCAGCCCCGCGCCACGCCCAGCCCCAGGGCGGTTGCCAGTGCGGCACGAGCACCGTCGCGAGCGCCGGTATGCAGCAGGAGAATCATGTCCGGTCCGGGTAGCAGGTAGACCATCGCCAACGCCAGCAGGAAGACCCCGATATCCACAATCGCCACTCCGAAAAAGTCATTGCGGATAGGGATTCTATGCCTGAAGGCCGAGGCAGGTGCTTGCGTATTCGACCAGTATCAAGCAAACACTTGGCATATCCTGCCAACTTATCTATCAGCGAGCAGCCACCTATGCCAACCCCCAAGCTGGACGCCTATGACCATCGCATCCTCGCCGCCCTGCAGCGCGATGGTCGCCTGACCAACGTCCAGCTCGCCGAGGAGATCGGCCTGTCGCCCTCCCCCTGCCTGCGCCGGGTTCGCCTGCTGGAGGAAGCCGGGATGATCCGCGGCTATCACGCGGAGCTGGGCCGCGACGAAGTCGGCCTGGGGCTGACCGTGTTCGTCGGCGTGAAGGTGGAGCGTCACAGCGACACCAGCGCCGCCGCCTTCCGCCAGGCCGTGATCGATCTGCCGGAAGTCATCTCGGTGCACCTGGTCAGCGGCGAGTCGGACTTCCTCCTGCAAGTGGTACTGCCCGATCTGCGCGCCTACGAGCAGTTCCTCACCGGCACGCTGCTCAAGCTGCCAGGCGTCAGTGACATCCGCAGCAACTTCGCGATCCAGACGGTGAAGGAGGCTGCCCCCCTGCCATTGCGGCACCTGCCGAAATAGCGGGATTGCGCGCGTGCGGCTGCGCGCCTATCATTCGCCACCTTCCCATCCAACGACAGCAAAGGAGAGACATCATGCAAGCACTGATTACCCTTTGCAGGTCGCGCCTGGCGTAATAGCTTCCCCGCCGCCCCTTTGGCGGCATCGCATTGCCCGGCTCCGGCCTGCCCCCATCCTCTTTTTTCGTTTCATTCCTCATGGGATTGGACAATGGGCAATTGCATCCAAAATCTGTCCGACGGCATCACGCTGATCGCTGCGGACGACACCTGGATCGAAGGTAAAGCGATCCAGCAACTTGAAACCACCGCCCGGCTGCCGGGCATGCAGCGGGTCGCCGGCATGCCGGACCTGCACCCCGGTCGCGGCTACCCGATCGGCGCGGCGTTCTTCTCCACCGGCCGCCTGTATCCGGCGCTGGTGGGCAACGACATCGGCTGCGGCATGGCGCTGTGGCGCACCGATATCGCCACCGCCAAACTGAACCTGGACAAGCTGGAAAAGCGCCTCGGCAACCTCGATGGTCCGCTGGACGATGACTGGAGCGAGCGCGTCGCACGCTTCGGCCTGCCGCCCTGTGGCCACGAGCATTCGCTGGGCACCATCGGCGGCGGCAATCACTTCGCCGAGCTGCAGCAACTCGATCAGCTCTACGACAAAGCCGCGGTGGAAGCCCTCGGTCTCGACCGTCGCCACCTGCTCCTGCTGGTGCACAGTGGCTCGCGCGGCCTGGGCGAAACCATCCTGCGCGAGCAGGTGGACCGCTTCAGCCACCAAGGCCTGGAAGAAGGCACCGACGACTGTGCGCACTACCTGGCGCGCCACGACGGGGCGCTGCGTTTCGCCGAAGCCAATCGCCAGCTCATCGCCCTGCGCATGCTCGACCGCCTGCGTGCGGACGGCGCGCAGGTGCTGGACGTGAACCACAACCTGGTCAGCCGGGCGCAGGTCGACGGCGTCGACGGCTGGTTGCACCGCAAGGGCGCGACACCGGCGGATCGCGGGGTGATGGTCATCCCCGGCTCGCGCGGCGACTACAGCTACCTGGTGGAGCCGGTGGCCGACTCGCGCAGCCTCTTCTCCCTCGCCCACGGCGCGGGACGCAAGTGGATGCGCAGCGAGTGCAAGGACCGTCTCTCGGCGCGCTACCGCGTCGAGCAACTGGCCCGCACCGCGCTGGGTAGCCGGGTGATCTGCGGCGATCGCGGGTTGCTCTACGAGGAGGCGCCGGAAGCCTACAAGGCCATCGATTCGGTGGTCGGCGCGCTGCGCGAAGCGGGGCTGCTGCGGGTTCTGGCGCGGCTGAAACCGGTGCTGACCTACAAGACCGGCGGGGAGTGCTGCTGATGATCCTGCTGCAACTGTCCGCTGCCCAGGGGCCGGATGAATGCGCGCTGGCCGTGGGCAAGGCCCTGCAGCGGCTGCTACGCGAAGCCGACGCCAACGGGACCGAGGTCCGTGTGATCGAGGAAGAACCCGGCCCGCGCCGAGGCACCCTGCTCTCGGTGCTGCTGGCGCTGGACGGCGTCTCGGCAGCAGCCCTGGCCGACGACTGGAGCGGCACCCTGCAATGGGTCTGCGCCAGCCCTTACCGGCCCAACCACGGGCGCAAGAACTGGTACTTCGGCGGTGCGCGATTCAGCGCACTGCCGGCCAGCCTCGAAGGTGAGGTGCGCTTCGACACCTTGCGCTCCTCCGGTCCCGGCGGGCAGCACGTCAACACCACCGACTCGGCGGTGCGCGCGACCCACGTCGCCAGCGGCCTGAGCGTGAAGGTGCAAAGCGAACGCAGCCAGCACGCCAACAGGCGCCTGGCGCTGCTGCTGATCGCCCGCAAGCTGGAAGAGCGCACGGAGCAGGCAAGCAGCGAACTGCGCGCCGAACGCCGGCTGGTGCATCACCACCTGGAACGCGGCAACCCGCGCCGGGTGTTTCGCGGGGAACGCTTCGAGGGCTGACCTCAGCCGGAGAAGAACCGCAGGAAGGCGCTCAGGTCCGCCTGCGCCTGTTCCACACTCGCCTGGGTGAATCGCACCTCGCTGTGCGCCGGGCATTGCGCCAGGCGGCCGATGTCCAGCGGGTGCAGTACGCCCAGCAGCGGGTAGCCGCCCATGGTCTGCCGGTCGGCCAGCAGGATGATCGGCTGGCCGTCCGGTGGCACCTGGATGGCGCCCTCCACGATCCCCAACGACCATTGCCGACGCGGCGCGCTCAGCGCCGCGCCGCGCAATCTCACGCCCATGCGATCGGACTGCGGGCTGATTCGCCACGTCTGTTCGAAGAAGGGCTGGCGCTGCTCCTCGCTGAACGCATCGGGACCGGGCAGCACACGCAGTGTCGGGGTCTCGCGGTAATCCGGTCGATAAGGCCAGGGCACGCTGGCGCCTCTGGCAAAGCGTTCGCCAAGGCTCGCGCACGCCAGCCGATCACCCGCCACCAGCGGCCGACCATTGCCGGCCAGTCCCCCCAGTTGTTCCCGCACCTGCGTTGCGACGCTGCCCAGTATCGACTTCGCCGGAAAGCCGCCGGCAGCGGCGAGATAGGCACGCTGACCGGCACGGGCGAAGCCCAGTTTAAGGCGCTGCCCAGCCCTCACGGGAAAACGCGACCAGCCCGGCAGCGCCTCGCCATCGAGCGTCGCCGGCACGTCGGCACCGGTCAACGCCAGCCAGGTGTCCGCCTGCACGGCCAACTCCACGCCGCCCAGCGCGATCTCCAACAACGACGCGTCCTGCGCATTGCCGAGCAGGCGCTGGGCCCAGGCCGCCGCGTGCCTATCCACAGGGCCGCCGGGCGAAACCCCCAGGCGCTGCCAGCCCTGCCGGCCACCATCCTGCAGCAGGCACAGCGGGCCACAAGCGATCACCGCCAGGCTCATGGCTCGCCTCCGGCGGCACGATAGGCCGCCTCATCGACGGGCACGAAGCGCACCCGATCGCCCACCGCCAGCGGACACGGCGGCTCCCGATACGGATCGAACAGCCGCTGCGCGGTGCGGCCGAGCAGATGCCAGCCGCCGGGCGAGGCCTGTGGATAAATCGCCGTCTGCCGCTCGGCGATGGCCAGACTGCCAGCGGGCACGTGCGTGCGCGGCGTGTCCCGGCGCGCCAGGGCGAGGCGTGGGTCCAGCTCGCCGAGGTAGGCGAAGCCTGGCGAGAAGCCGATGGCGCCGACGCGGTAGTCGCGGCCAGCGTGCAATTCGATCACTTGCGCGGGCGTGAGCGCGCAGCGATGGGCGACCTCCGCCAGGTCTTCACCGGCGTACCACACGGCGATTTCGTGCAGGTGGCTCGCACTGTCGACGAGGGAATCGCCGGGCCAGTCCGCCAGTACGGCCTGGACGCGGGCCTGCAACTGCGCCAGGTCGATCCGCAGCAGGTCGTAGTGCAGCAGCAGTGTCGTCAAGCCCGGTACGCAGTCGATCAGCAGCGTGCCCAACTCGGCGCGCAACCGGTCGGCCAGGCGGGCGATACGCAACGGCAGTTCGCCGTCGGGCTGCTCGGCAAGGGTGATCAGCAGCGCCGTGGCGCCAAAGGCTTCGACACGGATCATGCCTGGTCCAGCAGGCCACGCAGGCGCCGCAGCACCGCCAGGGATTCGGGGTTGTCGCCGTGCACGCAGAGGCTGTCGGCGCGCAGGCGCAACGGGTTGCCGTCGATGTCTGGGAAGGGTTCGCCGCGGGCGATGGCCAGGGCCTGGTCGAGGATACGCTGCGGCTCATGGTGGACGGCGTTGGGCAGGCGACGTGGAGCGAGCTGGCCGTCAGGCAGGTAGGCACGATCGGCGAAGGCCTCGAACATCAACGGCACATCGGCCGTGTCGGCCAATTGCAGCTCGCGCCTGTTATCGGCCAGGGCCAGCACCATCAACGGCAGACGCTTGCGGTAGGCGGCGCAGGCGTCGAGCACGGCGGACAGCAGCGCGTCATCGCGCACCAGGTCGTTGTAGAGCGCGCCATGGGGCTTCACGTAGGCCACCTGGACACCGGCAGCGCGGCAGAACGCATCCAGCGCACCGATCTGGTAGAGCACCAGGGCGTGGACTTCCTCGGGCGAGCAGCTCATGTGCCGGCGACCGAAACCGGCGAGGTCCGGGTAGGCGGGGTGCGCCCCGATGCTCACGCCCTGCTCCGCGGCCAGGCGCACGGTACGCTGCATGGTCAGCGGGTCACCCGCGTGGTAGCCGCAGGCCAGGTTGGCCTGGTCGATCAGCGGCATGGCGTGGGTGTCATCGCCCATGCGCCAGGCACCGAAGCTTTCGCCCATGTCGCAGTTGAGCAGGATTCGAGGGGTGCGCTCGGTCATCGGTCTGGCCGTCCTTCTGGATTTCCTACAGGGTAAAGCAGGCACTGGCCTTTGGCCTTCGGAGAATACTCAGTCACGTTCAGGAGGAGTACCATTCCCGCTCTATTGACGTGGAATCACCCCCGAATGATCAAAGCCGCCATCCTGGCCGCCTTCGGCCTGAGTATCGTGTATGTCCACCTGCGTGGGCGGGTGCGCCACAAGTTCACGCGCCAGCTGAGCGACCACTCCAGCTTCCTGGCGCCGATCAACTGCATCATGTACCTGTTCTCCAAGGTGCCGAGCCGCCCGTACCTGGCCACCGACGAATTCCCCGAGATGCGCCTGCTCAGCGACAACTGGGAGGCGATCCGCAGCGAAGCCCTGCGCCTGCGCGACGCCGGCAGCATCAAGCGCTCCGACCAGCTCAACGACGTGGGCTTCAACTCCTTCTTCAAGACCGGCTGGAAGCGCTTCTACCTGAAATGGTACGACGACAGCCATCCGTCCGCCGACGCGCTGTGTCCGAAGACCACCGAGTTGCTCCGGCAGATTCCGTCGGTGAAGGCCGCCATGTTCGCCGAGCTGCCGCCGGGCTCGCGCCTGGTGCGCCACCGAGACCCCTACGCCGGCTCGCTGCGCTACCACCTGGGCCTGCTGACGCCGAACGATCCGGGCTGCTTCATCGAGGTGGACGGCGAGCGCTACCACTGGCGCGATGGCGAAGCGGTGGTGTTCGACGAGACCTACATCCACTACGCCGAGAACACCACGGACCACGACCGGGTGATTCTCTTCTGCGACATCGAGCGTCCGCTGAAGTACCGCTGGGCGACGGCGTTCAACCGCTGGTTCAGCCGCAACGTAATGGCCGCGGCCGCCTCGCCCAACGACGCGGGCGACAAGACCGGAGGCATCAATCGCGCCTTCGCCTCGCTGTACAAGATCCGCCTGCAGGGCAAGGCCCTGAAGAAGCGCAACCGCAAGCTGTACTACCTGCAGAAATGGGGCTTCTTTGCGGCGGTGCTCGCCGTGTTCCTTTGGATATGAGCCGCGTCTGAAATCAAAAAGGCCTCCGCATTCGCGGGGGCCTTTTTGTATGCGGAGCGTCCAGGGCGTCGCGGGGTGATCCGCTCGCAGAAGCATCGATGGCCGCGAAATCCCGTGCGGTGGATTTCGGGAGTAACGGCAAGGGCTGTGCGGGGCGCCAATGCCGGCCTTGCCGGCTGATCTCGGGCATGGCCGGCTCCTAACTGGAGCAGACCACGCCCGCGACAGGTAGATCAGTAAACGTCGCGGCGGTAGCGCCCGCTTTCCAGCAGCCGCTCGACCTCGGCATCGCCGAGCAGCTCGCGCAGGGTACGGTCGACGCCTTCGGCCATGCCCTGCAGGCTGCCGCAGACGTAGATTGCCGCGCCACCGTCGAGCCATTGGGCGAGGACGTCGCCGCTGGCGCGCAGACGATCCTGTACGTAGATCTTCTCGGCCTGGTCGCGGGAGAAGGCGACATCCAGGCGCTGCAGTTCGCCGCGCGCCAGCATGCCTTCCAGTTCCTCGCGGCAGTAGAAGTCGTGGGCGATGTTGCGCTCGCCGAACAGCAGCCAGTTGCGCGAGCGGCCCTCGGCCACGCTCGCCTGCAGCAGCGCGCGCAGGCCGGCGATGCCCGTGCCGTTGCCGACCAGGATCAGCGGACGGTCGTCGTCGGTCAGGTGGAAGCTGCGGTTGCGGCGCAGGCGCATCAACAGGCTACCGCCCTCGGGCAGGTACTCGGTCAGCCAGCCGGAGCAGATGCCCAGCGAACCGTCGGCGTGCTGTTCCTGGCGAACGATCAGCTCCATGGCGCCTTCGCTGCGCAACGAGGCGATGGAGTACTGGCGCACCGAGAGCTTGATCAGCGCATCCACCACCGCCTGGCCGTGCTGGCCGACCAGGTGTTCGAGGTTGCCGGGCAGCAGGCAGCCGGCCAGGGCGTCCTGCAGCGGCATCGCCAGGCCGTCCACCTGCACGGTGGTGGCGCCATCCAGACCGAGGCGTTCGAGCCAGCGGTCGACGAGGAACCCCGGTTGGCGCGGGACGATCTCCACCAGGTCGCCGGCAGCCCAATCGATCTGCGAATCATACGGCGCGCTCAGGCGCAGCAGCCAGGTGGATTCGCCCTGGCTGCCAGGGTTGAGGTGTTCACGACCGCTCAGCGTCCAGACCTCGAAGGCCGGTGCGGTGAAGGCCACTTGCGGCGCGGTGCCGGAGAGCTCGGCTAGGCGAACCTGCCAGTCGTGCAGCGCGGCGGCATCGCCGTTATCCACTTCCACGCCGTCGAACAGCGGACGCGCGCCCTGTCCCTGCAGCCAGCCCTGCATGCGCCGGGCGAAGCCACAGAAGTGTTCGTACTGGCGGTCGCCCAGGGCGAGCATGGCGAAGCGCAGGTCGTTCAGGCCGAGGGCCTGGCCGAGCAGTTGGCGTTCGAAACCACGGGCGCTGTCCGGTGCCTCGCCTTCGCCGAAGGTGCTGACCACGAACAGTGCGTTGCGGGTCTGCTCCAGCTGGGCGCGATCCAGCTTGCCCAGCGGCTCGACGCGCACTGGCAGCCCGGCCGCCTGCAGTTGGCCGGCGCTCTGCCAGGCCAGTTGCTCGGCGAAGCCGCTCTGGCTGGCGTAGCCCACCAGCCAGGCGTCGGCGCCGCCTGTGCGGTTATCCAGTTCGCCACGCGCGGCCAGTGCAGCGCGCTTCTTGCGCCGGCGGTCGAGGTAGAGCAGCCAGCCGGTGATGAAGAACAGCGGCATGGCGAGGCTCGCGAGCATCATCAGGATGCGCCCGGTCAGGCCGAAGTAGCTGCCCACGTGCAAGGCGTAGACGCTGGTGAGCAGTTGCTTGCCGGCACTGCTGTCGTTGTAGCGGCGATCCTTGAGCAGCTTGCCGCTGGCCGGATCGATGGTCATCTCGTTGAAGGCGCGCTCGTGGGCGGCGTCATCGAGGAGGTAGAACACGGTGGCCGGCTGGCCCTTCACCGGCGGCAGGCGCAGGTTGTAGGCGGTCATGTTGGGACCACCGGTCTGCGCGATGGTGTTCCAGATGGCCGTGGCATCCACGACCGGCGGCGGGCCTTCAGGTGCCGGGCCGCGTTTGCCGCCGCGCTGGCCGCCCTTGGCCTGACCGGCGGGAGCATCGTCGAGCAGCTTGAACAGGCCGTTGCGGTACCACTCGTAGGACCAGTACAGGCCGGTCAGCGAGGCCAGGAGGTAGAACACCAGGCACCAGGTGCCGGCCACGGCGTGCAGGTCCCAGTTGAAGGCGCGGCCCTTCTTGCGCCAGTCGAAGGTCAGCCAGGTGCGCCAGTTCAGCGCCTTGCGCGGCCAGCGCAGGTACAGGCCGGAGAGGCAGAAGAAGACCAGGATCAGGGTGCAGGCAGCGGTGATTCGCTGGCCGAATTCGCCAGCGGCAAGGAAGCGGTGCAACTGCATGATGAACATGAAGGCGCCCTCACCCACCGGTGCTGGCAGCGCCTCGGCGGTGTAGGGGTCGACATAGCGCGATTCACCGCGGCGCTGACCCGGCGGCGGCGTGAAGAAGATGCGCGCGGACTCCACGCCCTCGGTCTTGAGCCAGAGGAAGGCAACCTTCTTGTCCGGTTCGGCGTTCTCTACCCGGCGGATCAGTTCGTCCATCGGCAGCACGGACTCGGCGCGCTTTTCCACCACCAGGCTCTCGGGGTTGATGGCGCGCAGAATTTCATCCTGGAAGGACAGCATCGCCCCGGTGATACCCATCAGCGCCAGCACGAGACCTGCGCTGATACCGAACAGCCAATGCAACTGGAACAGGACTCTCTTCAACACCGCAGCTTCACCTTCGGATACCCATCACGCCGGGCGGGCATTTTAATGAGAATGGCTCGCAAACGCAGCCGATTTAACAATCTTTACCCTGGGCTTACCTTCGCTAGCCGAAGCCCGGACAAAGAAAAACCCCGGCCGAGGAGCATCGGCCGGGGCAGGTCGCCAGCGGTGCGCGGCCTTAGAAGTGGAAGTTGGTCGACAGCAGCACGGTGCGGCCGGCCGCCTGCGACGCGTAGTGCGCGGCGTAGGCCTTGTCGAAGTACTGCTTGTCGAAGACGTTCTGCACGTTGAGCTGGAAGTCGACGTTCTTGCTCAGCTTGTAGGAAGCCATCGCGTCGTAGCGCCAGTAGTCCGGAACGTACATGGTGTTGGCCACGTCGCCGTAGACCTTGTCGACGTAGAAGGTGCCGCCGCCGATGGTGGCGTTGGGCAGGACGTCGTAGGTGGTCCACAGGCTGAAGCTGTTTTCCGGCGTGTTGGGCATCTTGTTGCCGTTGTTGGACAAGGCGTTGGCCGTGACGTTGCCGCTGCGGCCAGCCTTACCCGCCTTGACCAGCTCGCTGTCGAGGTAGCTGTAGCCGGCGAAGACCTTCCACTTATCGGTAATCTTGCCGCTGGCGGACAGCTCGAGGCCGTCGACGCGCGACTGGCCGGCGTTGTCGTAGGTCTGGTTGGCGACCAGCACGCGGGCGTTGTCCTTGTCGGTGCGGAAGATCGCCGCGGTCAGCTCCAGGCGCTCGTCAAGGAAGTTCCACTTGGTACCGATTTCGTAGTTGGTGGTCTCTTCCGGCTTCAGGTTGTTGTTCACCGCATAGGTGTCGACCGAGTTGGAGGTATCACCGTTGTCCAGCATGCTGCCCGGCGGCGTCGCCGAGGTGGCGTAGGACGCGTAGATGCTGCCGTTGGGCGCCGGCTTGTAGACCACACCGGCCTGCCAGTTCCAGAAGCTGGAGCTGTCGTCGAACTTGGTGTTCTTGGCGTGATCCTTGGCGGTGGTTTCGAAGCTGTCAAAGCGCGCGCCGACGTTGACCTGCCATTGCTCGTTCAGGTCGATGGTGTCGAATCCGTAGATCGCCTTGGTGGTGGCGACGGTATTCAGCGGCGTGTAGTTGCGGACGATGCTGCCGTTCCACGGATCGTGCGGATTCGGGTTCTCCAGGCTGGTGCAGTTGTAACCGCTGGGCGCGCCGACGATGGCCGGGCGGCACTTGTTGGCGCCGGCGCTGGAGCCGGTGTTGGTGTTCACCGTGTAGGCGTCGCGCTTGCTGTCTTCGCGGGTGAACTCCAGGCCGGTAGTGAAGCTGTTCTTGAAGCCGGCCAGGTAGAACTCACCGAACAGGTCGGTCTGGTTGGTCGCGGTGGTGGTGGTGCTGATGCGGTTGTTGTTGCGGCGCCAGACGGTCCCGTTGTTGATGTTGCCCTGGCTGTCGTCGGGCTGGGTCCAGATGTAGTCCTGGTGAGCAGTGCCGTAGCGCGTGGTGTTGCGCAGGCTCAGGGCATCGTTGAAGTCGTGCTCGAAGGTGATGGTGCTGGTGTCGATGCGGCTCTTCTGGAAGTCGCGATCCTCGAGGCCGTAGTAGTTGTCGCGGTCAACGTTCACCGGCTTGTCGGGATTGTGCTTGCTGCGGTCGGCGCTCTTGGCGTACGGGATGCCGGAGTCCGGGGTGTCGTCGCTTTCCAGGTGGTAATGGCTGACGGTGACGCGAGTCGGGCCGTTGAGGCCGAAGGTCACGGACGGCGCGATACCCCAGCGGCTGGCATCCACTGCCTGGCGACCGGCGACGTTCTGATCGTGGGTCATCAGGTTCAGGCGGAACGCGGCGTTGCCGTCGAGGAATTCCTGGTTGGTGTCCAGGGTGTAGCGGCGGGTCTGGTCGGAACCGTAGGTGAAGCTGCCGTCGGTGAAGTTGCCGGCCTTGGCCTGCTTGCTGATCAGGTTCAGGCTGCCGCCGGCCGAGCCACGGCCGCCGAAGGCCGAGTTCGGGCCCTTGCTGACTTCGATCTGCTCGAGGTTGAAGACTTCACGCGATTGCGCGCCGGTATCGCGGACGCCGTCGACGTAGGTGTCGCTCTGTGCGTCGAAGCCACGGATGAACGGTCGATCACCGGTCGGGTTGCCACCCTCGCCAGCGCCGAAGGTGATGCCCGGCACGGTGCGCAGCGCGTCCTGCAGGGTCAGCGCGCCGGTGTCCTTGATCACCTGCTGCGGTACCACGGTCACCGAACGCGGCGTATCCAGCAGCGGCGCGGTGTACTTCTTCGATGCGGACTTCTCGACGTTGTAGGTGGTCGGGTCCTGCTGCTGGCTACCGACGACGGTGTCGGCGTCCAGGGACAGCACGTCCTGGCCGGACTTCTTCTGAGAAGCCTCGTCAGCGTGGGCCAGATGGGAACCGGACATGGCGGTGATCGCCACGCCGACAGCGCTGACTAGAAGGCGCGGCTTGCTGCCGGCGAACTCGGTGGATTGACGCGACATCGAAACTCCCTCCCCAGGGGTTCATGAAGGCCGCGCAATCTATTGCAATTGAGAAGCTGTATCAATTCGCAAGTATTCCCATACGCACATGATTTACAACTTTTACACTTTCCCCCTGTCGGAAGTAGGGGTATGGCGGTTGTACCGATCTGTTGCAAATCATTATCATTGGCAAATTATCGAACCTGATGGAACCGGCCCATGCTGCTGCACATTCCTGGCGTCTTCACCCGTGATGAGGTGACGCGCATCCGCGCCGCCCTGGAGCAGGCCGAATGGGCTGACGGCAAGGTCACCGCCGGTTACCAGTCGTCCCGCGCCAAGCACAACCTGCAATTGCCGCAGGACCACCCGCTGGCCCGCGAAATCGGCGAAGCGATGCTGCAGCGCCTGTGGAGCAACCCGCTGTTCCAGTCCGCTGCGCTGCCGAACAAGGTCTTCCCGCCGCTGTTCAACTGCTACACCGGCGGCGGCTCGTTCGACTTCCACATCGACAATGCCGTGCGTGACATCCAGGGCGGCCGCGAACGGGTACGTACCGACGTGTCCTCGACGCTGTTCTTCAGCGATCCGGAGGATTACGACGGCGGCGAACTGGTGATCCAGGACACCTACGGCACCGAGCAGGTGAAGCTGCCGGCCGGTGACCTGGTGCTCTACCCCGCCACCAGCCTGCACAAGGTCAACCCGGTGACCCGTGGCGCACGCATCGCCTCGTTCTTCTGGACCCAGAGCCTGGTGCGCGAGGACAGCCAGCGCGCCCTGCTGTTCCAGATGGACCAGTCGATCCAGGCGCTGACCCGCGACGTCCCGGACCACCCGGCGCTGATCGAGCTGACCGGCACCTACCACAACCTGCTGCGCCGCTGGGTGGACGTCTGATCTGCCATGAGCTTCGTCCTGCGTCGCACTGAAGAAATCAACGTCGAAGACCTCACCGGCCAACTTGCCGATGACCCGCGACAGACCGCTCGCCTCATCGTGGCGGGTGCCCGCGAGGGCGACCTCGAAGCCCAGGCGCTGCTCGGGCAGATACTCCTCGACGGCCACGGCATCGAGCAGGACGTGAGTCTCGCCCTGACCTGGTTCGGCATCGCCGCCGAGCGCGGCCACGCCATGGCGCGCAACATGTTCGGACGCTGCCTGGAGCACGGCTGGGGCTGCACGAAGGACGAGGCCGGTGCCGCCCGCCATTACGCCATCGCCGCGCAGCAGAGACTCGACTGGGCGATGTACAACCTCGCCAACCTGCTCTCCACCGGCCGTGGCGTGGAACGCGACGACGCCCGGGCGCTGGCGCTTTACCAGAGCGCCGCGGCCCTGGGCCATGCCAAGTCGATGAACCTGGTCGGACGCTTCCACGAGGAAGGCCTGGTCGTGCCGCGCGATCTGGAAGCGGCCCACCAGTGGTACCGGCGGTCAGCCGAGGCCGGCGACTTCCGCGGCCAGTTCAGCCATGCGTCGGTACTCGCGGAACGGGGCGACCTGCCCGCCGCACGCATCTGGCTGGAGCGTGCACTGGACGGTGGCAACCTCAACTTCCTGCGGGTGGCGCGCCACCAACTGGCTGCCTCGATGCCGCCCAGCCTGCGTGAGCTGGCCCTCGCCTACTTCCAGCGCGCCGCCGAGCTCGGCGACGAATCGGATCTCCAGCAACTCGCCCATGAGATGGGCGTTGCCTGACACCTTTGACGTTATTTTCACGCGCTCACTGCTAGCTTCGCCGGCTACCCTGGCTGCCGGAGCGTTCGGCAGCCGCCACGTAACGACGAGGCGCAAGTGTCGAACACCACAACCCCCGCAGCGCGCAAACGCGTGGACTGGGCCGCCCTGGGCTGGCTTCTGCTGTTTTTCTGGTACTTCTCCGGCGTCACCCAGGCGCTGATCCTGTTCAGTGGCATCACCGGCTTCGCCGGCTTCCGTGACGCCTTCTTCCTCAGCAGCCTGTGGCTCGCACCGCCGCTGCTGCTGCCGCGCTTCACCAAGGGCATCGCCGCGATCATCGGCCTGGTGCTCTGGGGCGCCTCGCTGGTGGGCCTGAGCTACTTCGGCATCTACCACCAGGAGTTCTCGCAGAGCGTCATCTTCGTGATGTTCGAGTCGAACACCGCCGAAGCGGGCGAATACTTCAGTCAGTACTTCAGCCTCTGGCTCTGCGTCGCCCTGCTGGTCTACACCGTGGTCGCCGTGCTGCTGTGGAAGCGCATCCGCCCGATCAGCATGCCGGCGTACGCCCGCGTGCCGCTGGCCGTGCTGCTGGTGGTGATGAACCTGTTCTACCCCTTCTACAAGCAGATGGTCACCCAGGAGCGCACCTTCGCCCAAGCGGTGGAAAAGGTGCAGTCGCGCATGGAGCCGGCGGTGCCGTGGCAGTTGGTGGTGGGCTACGTCCAATACCGCCAGCAGTTGGACAACATGCAGAAGCTGCTGCAGCAGAACGCCTCCCTGCCGCCCCTGCAGAACCTCCAGGACAGCAGCGGCGACGCCCCGCGCACCCTGGTCCTGGTGCTGGGCGAGTCCACCACCCGGCAGCACATGCACCTGTACGGCTACGGCCGCGACACCACGCCGAACCTCGACGCCATCGCCGCCAGCGGCCAGGGCCTGACCGTGTTCCAGAACGTGGTCGCGCCGCGCCCGTACACCATCGAGGTGATGCAGCAGATCCTCACCTTCGGCGATGAGCAGAATCCGGACAAGTTCCTCACCGATCCGTCGCTGATCAACCTGATGAAACAGGCGGGCTACAAGACCTTCTGGATCACCAACCAGCAGACGATGACCAAGCGCAACACCATGCTCACCACCTTCTCCCAGCAGACGGACGAGCAGGCGTACCTGAACAACCAGCGCAACCAGAACGCCAGCCAGTACGACGGCGTGGTGCTGGACCCATTCGAGAAGGCCCTGAAGGACCCGGCGCAGAAGAAGTTCATCGTGATCCACCTGCTGGGCACGCACATGGACTACCGCTATCGCTACCCGGAAGAGTTCGCCCACTTCAAGGACCGCCAGGGCGTACCCTCGGCGCTGTCGGATGACCAGGTGGAGACCTACAACTTCTATGACAACGCGGTGCGCTACAACGACTTCGTGGTGTCGAGCCTGATCAAGCGCTACTCGGCCTCCAACGCCAACGGCTTCATGCTCTACCTCTCCGACCACGGTGAGGAGGTCTACAGCTCCGGCAACCACGACCGCCTTGGCCGCAACGAGGCAGACCCGACCCGGCCGATGTACACCATTCCGTTCATGGTCTGGACCTCGCCGAGCTGGCAGGCCGCCCACCCGCGCGACCTGCAGGCGGTGGCCAACCGCTCCTACAGCAGTTCGCACCTGATCCACACGCTGTCGGACCTCGCCGGACTGAGCTACGACCGCTTCGAGCCGGCCAAGAGCCTGGTGAACGATCAGTTCGTCGTCGCCAAGCGCTGGATCGGCGACCCGTACCGGAAGGACGGCCTGCACGAGTTCGACAAGCTGCCGCAGGACCAGGCCGCAGCGAAGCAGGAAGTCGCCAAGGATGCCAAGGCGCCGGCCACGGCCCAGGCTCCTGGGGAGCAGAAACCCAAGGAGGGTTGAGTCTTCCGTAAGGCCATGAAAACGCCCCGCCATTGCGGGGCGTTTTTCATGGTGCCCCAGCAATGGCTGCAACCTGCCGGAGGGCGCTATGACCACGATGGCGACTCTTACAGGTTGACGCCGCTCGCAGCGCGAACCGACCTGAAACGCCGGCCTTGCAGCGGATCGCGAGCATAGCCCTCTCCTACACCAGCGCGCGGCGGATTAAGTCCATCGGCATGGCCCGCGCCAGAAAAGAAAAAGCCCTGCATCAGCGGGGCCTTTTCAGTACAGCAAGACTTACAGGTAGAACGCCTTCAGCGGCGGGAAGCCGTTGAATTCCACCGCGCTGTAGCTGGTGGTGTAGGCGCCGGTGGACAGCCAGTACAGGCGGTCGCCAGCAGCCAGGTTCAGCGGCAGGCCGTACTTGTAGTGCTCGTACATGATGTCCGCGCTGTCGCAGGTCGGACCGGCGATCACCACTTCCTCCAGCTCGCCCGCCTTCTCCACGTGGATCGGGAACTTGATGGACTCGTCCATGGTTTCGATCAGGCCGGAGAACTTGCCCACATCGGTGAAGACCCAGCGCTCGACGGCCGTGCGCGACTTGCGCGCCACCAGCACCACTTCGCTGACCAGGATGCCGGCGTTGGCGATCAGCGAACGGCCCGGCTCGAGGATGATTTCCGGCAGGTCGTCGCCGAAATCTTCCTTGAGGAAGCGGATGATTTCTTCCGCGTAGGTTTCCAGGCTGTTGGTCTTGGCGATGTAGTTGGCCGGGAAGCCGCCGCCCATGTTGATCAACTTCAGCTCGATGCCGTCTTCTTCCTTCAGGCGCTCGAAGATGACCTTCACCTTGGCGATGGCCGCATCCCACACGCCGATATCGCGCTGCTGCGAACCCACGTGGAAGGACACGCCGTAAGGCACCAGGCCCAGGTCGCGGGCCAGTACCAGCAGGTCCATGGCCATGTCCGACTGGCAACCGAACTTGCGCGACAGCGGCCAGTCGGCCGAGGTCGAGCCTTCGGTGAGGATGCGCACGTAGACCTTGGAGCCCGGCGCGGCCTTGGCGATGTTGCGCAGGTCGGCCTCGGAGTCGGTGGCGAACAGGCGCACGCCCTTCTCGTAGAAGTAGCGAATGTCGCGGGCTTTCTTGATGGTGTTGCCGTAGCTGATCTGCTCGGCACGCACGCCGGTCTTCATCACCTTGTCCAGCTCATAGATGGAGGCGATGTCGAAGTTCGAGCCCTTGTCGCGCAGCAGCTCAGTGATCTCGGTGGCGGGGTTGGCCTTCACCGCGTAGTAGATCTTGGCGAACGGGAAGCAATCGGTCAGCTGGTCGTAGGCATCGGCGATGGTCTGCTTGTCGATGACGACGAAGGGGGTCTCCTGCTTGTCGGCAAACGCCTTCATACGCTGGAAGGTTTCGGGGGCGAAGTAATCCTCGACCTTGATGGACATGGTTGGGACTCCAAATGGCAGAACAGGTTATTCGTAGGGGTGAAGCTGAACGTCGAATCCGTTTCCCCACTTTGGTTCGCCTACTTCCCAAGGCATGTCGCCGAGTATCACCGGTACCGGTCAATGGCGCCGGTGCCTCTCGTCGTCAGTACTTGAGCCGGATGGATCGTTTCCAGCATGGACGTTCGGGCGCGAACTTTAGGACCTGAAGTTCGTGAGTTCAACCCTGAATTGCCGCTTTTTCGCATCCCTTTGTCGCACTGCCGGTTGACTGTTTCAGATACTCAACAAAATGCACGGAATACCGCACAGAACGGGGCTTTCGACGCGTTTCTGCATCATCGTCCTACGTCAATTAACGACCGATGACAGAGGGGTGAGTTCAGCGTTTCGGAAGGGGGGTGCGGAGGTTTGTTTGAGGGATGTACGGGGGATCGGCGTTGGGTGTTCCCTCCCCCCTCACCCTCTCCCCGGAGGGTGAGGGGGGAGGGAGAGGGAGCCGCCCGCAGCTGGGTAAGGGAATAGATCCGATCAGGAAGCCTGAGCCACTTCCGCCGGCGACACGATGTTGGTCTTGCGCCCGCGCGAGCGGCCCGAGCTCAGGTAATCGGCGATGGACTCCTGCGTCACCTCGCCGAGGAACTGCCCGTCGGCATCCAGCACCGGCAGCCATGAGCTGTTGAACTCGTACATGCGCGACAACAGGATGCGCAGGTGCTCGTCGTGGCTGGCGGTGACGCGGAACTCGTTGAGGAAGTTGCCGCAGACGCCGTCCTGGCGGCGCATGTCCTTGCGGCGCACGTAGCCCAGGCCCTTGCCGTTGGCGTCGACCACCACCAGGTAGCGGCGATCATCCTCCTCCATCTTTTCCAGCGCCTCGGCGACGCTGGTCTCCGGGTTGGCGGTGACGATGCTGCTGTCGGCGGCATCCTCGGCGCGCACCAGCAGCAGGCGCTTCAAGGTGCTGTCCTGGCCGGTGAAGGCGCTGACGAACTCGTCCGCCGGGTGCGCCAGAAGGGTATCCGGATGGTCGTACTGGAGCAGGCGGCCACTCTTGAACACCGCTACCTTGTCGCCCAGCTTGATCGCCTCGTCGATGTCGTGGCTGACCATGATCACCGTCATGCCCAACTTGCGCTGCAGCTCGAAGAACTCGTTCTGGATCGACTCGCGGTTGATCGGATCCACCGCGCCGAACGGCTCGTCCATCAGCAGCAATGGCGCGTCGGCGGCCAGCGCGCGGATCACACCGATACGCTGCTGCTGTCCGCCGGACAGCTCCCGCGGATAGCGCGACAGGTACTGCTTGGGTTCGAGCTTGACCATGGCCATCAGCTCGCGCGCCTTCTCCTTGCACTTCTGCTTGTCCCAGCCGAGCAGGCGCGGCACGACCATGATGTTTTCCTCGATGGTCATGTTGGGGAACAGGCCGATCTGCTGGATCACGTAGCCGATATGGCGGCGCAGGGTCACTTCGTCCAGCTCGCGGGTGTCCTGGCCATCGATCAGTACACGCCCGGAGGTGGGCTGGATGATGCGGTTGATCATCTTCAGCGTGGTGGTCTTGCCGCAACCGGAAGGGCCGAGGAATACGCAGATCTCGCCCTTCTCCACGGTCAGGCTGACCTTGTCCACGGCGCGGAACTCCTTGCCGTCCTTGAGGGTGAAGGTCTTGGTCAGTTGGTCGAGTTCGATCATGTTCAGTCTCCTGTCTGCGGGCGCAGGCCCTTCGGGGTGAGCGCACGCTGCAGCCACTGCAGCAGCAGGTCGGCGGCGATGGCCAAGAGGCTCACCAGCACGGCGCCGACCACCAGCATGGGCATGTTGGATTGGCTGATGGAATTGAGGATGAGCACGCCCAGGCCACCGGCGCCGATCACGGCGGCAATGGTCATCACGCCGATGTTCATCACCACGGCAGTGCGCACACCGGCGAGGATCACCGGTACGGCGATGGGGATGTCGACCATCCGCAGGCGCTGCCAGAAGGTCATGCCGATGCCCTTGCCGGCTTCGCGGATACCGGGCTCGACGTTGGTCAGCGCGAGGTAGGTGTTGCGCAGGATCGGCAGCAGCGAATAGAGGAACACCGCGGTGATCGCCGGCAGCGGACCGAGGCCCTGGCCGATCTTCGAGTACAGCGGCAGCATCAGGCCGAACAGGGCAATGGACGGGATGGTCAGTACCACGGTAGCCGCGCCCTGCAGCGGCCCGGCGAGCCACTTGAAGCGCGTCATCAGCACGCCCAGCGGAACGCCGACGATAATGGCCAGGCCCACGGCGATGGACACCAGCATCAGGTGCTGCAGCGTCAATTGCCCGACCTGGGTCCAGTCCAGGCGGGAAATCACGGTCATGAAGTCCATGTCAGTTTTCCTCCTGTGCAGGTTGTTCCTCGACAGGCTTGGCCTTGTCGCCCAGCAGGCCGTGCTCGCGCAGGAACTTCTGCGCCACGCGCTGGGGCGGTTCCTGCTCGATGTCGACCTGGGCATTGAGCGCCTGCATGGTCTTGTCGTCGAGCAGATCGGAGATGGGCTCGAACAGGGTCTTCAGTTCCGGATGCCTCTGCAACGCATCGGCGCGCAGGACCGGGGCGGCGTTGTAGAAGGGGAAGAAGTGCTTGTCGTCTTCCAGCACACGCAGCTTGAAGTCCTTCAGGCGGCCGTCAGTGGTGTAGACGAGGCCGACGAACACCTGGCGGTTCTTCAGTGCGGTGTAGACCAGCCCGGCGTCCATCTGCCGCACGTCGTCACGGGTGAAATGGAAGCCATACAGCTCGCTCATCGGCCCGAGGCCATCGGGACGCCCGGCGAACTCCGGGTCCATGGCGAACAGGTGGGCTTTCTTCTCCCCCTGCTCCTTCATCACCCGGGCGAGGTCGCTCAAGGTGCGCACGCCGAGTTTCTCGGCCTGTTCCTCGGGCATCGCCAGGGCATAGGTATTGTTGAACGGCGCAGGCTTGGGCCAGACCAGGCCCTTCTTGCCGTCCAGTTCGCGGACCCTGGCCAGGGACTGCTGGGCATCGAGCTTGTCCTTGACCTTGTTGTAGACGATCAGCGACGAGCCGGTGTACTCCCAGACCAGGTCGAGCTGGCCGCTCTGCTGGGCGCTGCGCGCCAGCGTGCTGCCCAGGCCGTTGGTGACCTTCACGTCGTAGCCCTTGCTCTGCAGGTACTGCGCGGTGATGGCGGTGAGAATGCGCTGCTCGGTGAACGGCTTGCCGCCGATGCGGATCACGTCGGCCGCCTGGGCGACGCCGGTGACCGTGACCAGCAACAGGCCCAGTGCGCCGACCAGGCGGCGTGCCAGGCCGGCTCCCTTCAAATCGATCCCTTTCATTGCGGTCCCTTTCATTGCGTCAGCCCTCGCTCCAGCACGCTGCGGCTGAACAGCACCACCAGGCCATCGAGCACCAGCGCCAGCAGCGCGGTGCACACGGCGCCGAGCAGCAGCTTGGACTGGTCGTCCAGGGCGATGCCGGGGAAGATCAGGCTGCCCAGGCTGTTGGCGCCGATCAGGAAGGCCAGTGGCGCGGAACCGACGTTCAGCGCCAGGGCGATGCGCACACCCCCCATGATCAGCGGAACGGCGTTGGGCAGCTCGACCCGCAGCAGCACCTGGCGCGGTGTCATGCCGATGCCGGTGGCCGCCTCCTTGAGGGAGGCCGGCACGGCGCGCAGGCCTTCATAAGTGTTACGCACGATGGGCAGCAACGAGGCGAGGAACAGGGCGAGAATCGCCGGACCGTTGCCGATCCCGACAATCGCCAGGGCGATGGCCAGCACGGCCAGTGGGGGGATGGTGTTGCCGACGTTGAAGACCTGCATCAGGCGTTCGGCCTGCCCCTGCAGGGCGGGCCGGCTGAGCAGGATGCCAGCGGGAATTCCGACCGCGACGGCGGCCAGCATGGAGGCGAACACCAGGACCAGGTGCGCCTGCAGGTAGAACAGCAGGTCTTCGCGGTACTGCCACAAGGTGGCGGGGGTGATCCAGTGGATCAGCAAAGCCAGAACAACGACTGCAAGGCAGACGCCGAACAGGGCCTTGCCCGTGGTGGTTTTCACCATGGTTGGGGGACTCCCTTCGGGTGCGCGGCGACTGGCATCGCCACGCTCACTTGACGCTCGATCCCGTCCAGAAACCTGATTGGGACCGCGATTAAACGCGACGGGAATCAAGCACTTGCGGATTGCCGTCGCGAAGGGGTGGACCCCGGTCCGTGCCCATCCGTTCAATAAATTTGCCATCCTTCTGCCATCGCGCCACGCCCAGATCGGCGTCAGCCCCCATGGTCCGGGGGCTGCAGCGGTAAACGTTTTTTTCAAAAAAACTCCCATTCAGGTGAACCAACGCACTGCGCCGCTTGCCAAACGCCGAATGCGCCCGGCGATCACGCACGCGGTTTCGCTCAGCGGTTATCATCGGGTCCCTTTCGCGTGCCCCCGACCCATGGATAGGTCACTCGGGGCCGGCGTCTTGCCTACCACGGAGATCCATCACCATGCTTGATCTGGCTGCAGCGTTCATCGCGCTGACCACCCTGCTCACCTACGTCAACTACCGCTTCATCCGCCTGCCGCCGACCATCGGCGTCATGGCCACCGCCCTGGTGTTCTCCTTTATCGCCCAGGGGCTCTCGCTGGCCGGCTACCCCGTCCTGGAAGTCGAGATGCAGGAGATCATCCGCCGCATCGACTTCTCCGAAGTGCTGATGACCTGGTTCCTGCCCGCCCTGCTGTTCGCCGGCGCCCTGCACGTGAACCTGTCCGACCTGCGCAACTACAAGTGGCCCATCGGCCTGCTGGCCACCTTCGGCGTACTGATCGCCACCACGGTGATCGGCTACCTGGCCTACTACACCTTCGCCCTCTTCGGCTGGCACGTGGACTTCATCTACTGCCTGCTGTTCGGCGCCCTGATCTCGCCCACCGACCCCATCGCGGTGCTGGGCATCCTCAAGTCCGCCGGCGCACCCAAGCCGCTGGCCACCACCATCGTCGGCGAGTCCTTGTTCAACGACGGCACGGCCGTGGTGGTCTTCACCATCCTGCTGGGCATCCTGCTGGCCGGCGAGACACCCACCGTGTCCTCCATCGCCTGGCTGTTCGTGCAGGAAGCCATCGGCGGCGTGCTGTTCGGCGCGGCGCTGGGCTACGGGGTATTCCTGATGATGCGCGGCATCGACCAGTACCAGGTGGAAGTCATGCTGACCCTGGCCCTGGTGATCGGCGGCGCGGCGCTGGCGGCCCGGCTGCACGTATCGGCGCCGATCGCCATGGTGGTGGCCGGCCTGATCATCGGTAACCAGGCGCGGCAGTACGCCATGTCCGACGAGACGCGGCGCTACATCGACAAGTTCTGGGAGCTGATCGACGAGATCCTCAACGCCCTGCTGTTCGCCCTGATCGGCCTGGAACTGCTCCTGCTGCCGTTCAACTGGCTGCACGTCGTGGCCGCCTTTACCCTCGGCGGCGCGGTGCTGATCTCCCGCCTGCTCACCGTGGCACCGGCCATCGTCGTGCTGCGCCAGCGGGAAAACGGCCGCCGCCAGGTGCCCGCCGGCACCATCCGCATCCTCGTCTGGGGCGGACTGCGCGGTGGCGTCTCGGTCGCCCTGGCGCTGTCCCTGCCACTGGGCGAGCAGCGCGATCTGATCCTCAGCCTGACCTACGTGGTGGTGCTGGTGTCGATCCTGCTCCAGGGCCTCTCGATCGGCCCGCTGGTGCGGCGCATCTACAAGGGCGCCGAGCCGGTCGCCGACAGCGACCACTGAAGGCCCTCCGAGGGCCCGACGCCTTGCGTCGCCGGGTCTGCCGGCGACGCTGCTGTTTACGCTATAATCCCGCGCTTTTCGGGCCGCTTGCCGCCCGTCTTCACCGAATCGACCAGGCACCCATCCATGAGCATCCAAGCCGCCGAAGTCGCGAAGCGTCGTACGTTCGCGATCATTTCCCACCCCGACGCCGGTAAGACCACCATTACCGAGAAGCTCCTGCTGATGGGCAAGGCAATTGCCGTCGCCGGTACCGTGAAGTCGCGCAAGTCCGACCGCCACGCCACCTCCGACTGGATGGAGATGGAGAAGCAGCGCGGCATCTCCATCACCACCTCGGTGATGCAGTTCCCCTACCGCGAGCACATGATCAACCTGCTCGACACCCCCGGCCACGAAGA
This sequence comes from Pseudomonas sp. BB438, assembly GCF_057180225.1. Classification (NCBI taxonomy): domain Bacteria; kingdom Pseudomonadati; phylum Pseudomonadota; class Gammaproteobacteria; order Pseudomonadales; family Pseudomonadaceae; genus Pseudomonas; species Pseudomonas sp. BB438. Next base: position 1,085,029 of record NZ_CM170001.1, on the reverse strand, counting down.
CTTCTCCGAAGACACCTACCGCACCCTGACCGCGGTGGACTCGGCGCTGATGGTCCTCGACGGCGGCAAGGGCGTCGAGCCGCGCACCATCGCCCTGATGGAAGTCTGCCGCCTACGCGACACGCCCATCGTCAGCTTCATCAACAAACTCGACCGCGACATCCGCGACCCGATCGAGCTGCTCGACGAGATCGAAGCGGTACTGAAGATCAAGGCCGCACCGATCACCTGGCCGATCGGCTGCTATCGCGACTTCAAGGGCGTGTATCACCTCGCCCAGGACAAGATCATCGTCTACGTGCCGGGCCACGGCCACGAGCGCATCGAGACCAGGGTCATCGACAAGCTCGACTCGGACGAGGCGCGCGCACACCTGGGCGACCTCTACGGCAACTTCCTCGAAGAGCTGGAACTGGTGCAGGGCGCCTGCCACGAGTTCGACAAGGACGCCTTCCTCAAGGGCGAGATGACCCCGGTGTTCTTCGGTACCGCGCTGGGCAACTTCGGTGTCGACCAGGTGCTCGACTGCATTGTCGACTGGGCTCCGCAACCGCTGGAGCGTGGTGCCCACGAGCGTACCGTGGCGCCGACCGAGGAGAAGTTCTCCGGCTTCGTGTTCAAGATCCAGGCGAACATGGACCCGAAACACCGCGACCGTATCGCCTTCATGCGCATCTGCTCGGGCAAGTACGAGAAGGGCATGAAGATGCGCCACGTGCGCCTGGGCAAGGACGTGAAGATCGCCGACGCGCTGACCTTCTTCTCCAGCGAGCGTGAGCAGCTGGAAGAGGCCTTCGCCGGCGACATCATCGGCCTGCACAACCACGGCACCATCCAGATCGGCGACACCTTCACCGAAGGCGAGGCGCTGGGCTTCACCGGCATCCCGCACTTCGCCCCGGAACTGTTCCGCCGCGTGCGCCTGAAGGACCCGCTGAAGTCCAAGCAGCTGCGCCAGGGCCTGCAGGAACTGGCCGAGGAAGGTGCGACCCAGGTGTTCTTCCCCGAGCGCAACAACGACATCATCCTCGGCGCCGTCGGTGTGCTGCAGTTCGACGTCGTCGCCAGCCGCCTGAAGGAGGAATACAAGGTCGAGTGCGCCTACGAGCAGATCAACGTCTGGTCCGCGCGCTGGATCGAGTGCAAGGACGAGAAGAAGCTCAAGGAGTTCAAGGACAAGGCCTTCGAGAACCTGTCCGTGGACGGCGGCGGCCACCTCACCTACCTGGCCCCGACCCGCGTCAACCTGAGCCTGATGGAAGAGCGCTGGCCGGACATCACCTTCCGCGCCACCCGCGAACACCACTGAGTTCGCCGCTCACGAAAACGCCCGCCTTGCGCGGGCGTTTTCATGTGCACCAACCTGCTTTCGTAGGAGCGGGCATTCCTTATGGATCGAGCGCCCCGGAGCTCCAGGTGCTCGACGGCGCCGTACCGGTGAACTTGCCCGCGATGGCGCCCTGGGGAATCAGTCGGTCACGGTAGCGGGTGGCGAACAATCCACTCTGCGGCGCCCGCAGGATGTGTTCGCTGCTGGCGTCGCCAGGGCGAGCGATGATGCGCGCGAAGCGCTCACCCGCCTCGATGTGCTCGCCCAGCTCCCGCTCGAAAACCAGGACCCCCGACGCCGGGGCGCACACGGTTTCCATGAAGCCCATGGGCGTGGCGGCACCTGTCCACTCCGGCAACGGCCCGGCATCGTCGACCACACCACGCGCACCGAGGAACCGATAGAGCCCATCGGCATCCTGCTGCGCCAGCGCATCGCTGACGTCACCCTGGCCACGCAGTTCGACCGTCGCCACCAGGCGCCCAGCGAAGCGGCGCTCGGCCAGCCAGGGGGCGATCACCACTTCTTCGAACGCCCCATCGCCGTCGCCTTCCCAGATGATCGCCAACTCTGCGCGTAACGCGGCAGCGAGGTCTTGCGCGGCAGGCCAGAAGCACTCGTGGATGTAGACGTACTGCAGCGCTTCGTCGTCAGTGTGCAGGTCCAGCACAATGTCCGCCGACGCGGCCAGTTCGGCCAGGCGCCTCTGCCACTGCGTGAGGTTATCCAGGGTGCCGCTGGCGGCTGCGGAGGCGATGAAGCCGCGGTTGAAATTGCGCGCGGTCGCGTCGTGGTGGCGTCCGAGAATCCGTCCCTGGCGGAACTGCCCGATGCCGATCGGATTGGCCTGCGGCACCACCGTCACGCTGCCATTGAGTACGCCGCGCTCGGCGGCATCGCGCAGGCGCGGCAGCAGTTCGTGCAGTACCAGCATCCCGGCGATTTCATCGGCGTGCACACCGGCCTGCAAATGCACCTTCGGACCCGGTCTGCCGCCGTCGATACGCCAGGCGCGCACACGCAACTCGGCGCCGGAATCGCCGGGTACGCTGAAGGATACGTCCTCGATCATCTGCACTCCCTCCTCTGTCCTGTCTCTGTCCGAATCGCCCATGGAAATCTTTTTCGGCGCCTCCTAGTATCGAAACCGTTCGCCGCAGAGCGGCACCACGCAACACAGGACGCCCGCCCTTGGATATCCCCCGTCAGAAAGCCCAGCGCGCCACACCCGAGGAACGCCGCGACCACCTCGTGCGCGCCTGCCTCAAGTGTCTGGTCGCCGATGGCCACGCGGGCATTTCGGTGCGCCGCATCGCCAAGGAAGCCGACGTCGCCGTAGGCCTGGTGAACCACCACTTCGGCAGCATCGACGCGCTGGTCGCCCAGGCCTACGAGACCCTCGCCAGCGAGGTTACCCAGGCGCTCTACCAGCAGGTCGACGCGGTTGGCGACGACCCGGCGGCGCGGATGGAAGCCTTCCTCACCGGTTCCTTTTCACCCCAGGTACTGGACCCCGACCTGCTCAGTCCTTGGGTAGTGTTCTGGAGCCTGATCCGCCACTCGCCGCCGGTGAACGAAGCACACGAGCGTGGCTACCACAGCTACCTCGCCATTCTCGAAAAACTCATCAGCGAACTCGCCCGCGCCGAAGGATTCAGCGTGGCCCGCCCGCGCCTTGCCGCCATCGGCCTCTCCGCCATGCTCGACGGGCTCTGGCTGGAGTGGTGCCTGAACCCGACCAACTTCAGCGCCGCCGACGGTCTCGAACTCAGCCGCTGCTGGGTAGAGGGACTTCGCCGCGGCGCCTACGCCTGATCCAGCGCTAGCTCGCCAGATCGTGAGGCGAGCCATGACCTCTCAAACCGCCGTCCTTGCACGACGCTTACCCAGCCAGGAGCGTTGCACCGGTTTCTGCGTCTCACGGCGAACCGGCGTGGCGCGCTCCAGCACCGCGAACAGTGCCTCGATGATGAAGGTCAGGCAGATGTAGATCGCCGCTACCAGCAGCAGCGGCTGGTACACCTGGAAGGTCTGCGCACGCACCACGTTGGCCGCACCGAGCAGGTCGACCACGGCAATGGTGGACGCCAGGGCCGTGGACTTGAGCAGCATCACGCTCTCGCCCGCCAGCGTCGGCAGCAACAGGCGGATGGCCCGTGGCAGCCATACGCGGTAGAGCACCAGCGTGCGGTGCATGCCGAATGCCGACGCGGCCTCCAGCTCACCGCGCGGCACGGCCTTCAGGCCGCCGCGCACCACCTCGCCGACATAGGCACCGACCGAAAGGATCAGCGCGATGACGATGTACCAGAAGCCATCGCGCAGGTAGGGCCAGAGGAAGCTGCCGCGGATCAGCGGGAACTGCGCGAAGAGGCTGCCCAGGCCGTAGTAGAAGATGTAGATCTGCACCAGCAGCGGGGTGCCGCGGATCACGCTGGTGTACGCCAGCGCCAGGCGCGAGACCAGGAAGTTGCGCGACATCCGCGCCAGCGCCACGCCCAGCGCCAGCACGAAGCCCAGCGTGGCGGAAATCAGCAGGATCACCAGGGTGGTGCCCAGCCCCTTGAGCAACAGGGCACCGTAGACGAAAAGCCAGTGTTCGTTCATCGCCGCGCCTCGTTCAGACCGCCGGAATCCAGCGGCGGAAGCGCCGCTCCAGGTAGCCCGCGAACAGGTTGGAAAGCACGGTGAGCACGTAATACAGCGCCGCCGCAGTGAGGTAGAAGGTCAGGTAGTGACGGGTCGAACCGGCAGCCTGCTTGGCCGTGTAGAGCAGCTCGTTGGTGCCCACCACGCTGATCAGCGCGCTGTCCTTGATCAGGTTGACCCACAGGTTGGCCATGCCGGCCAGCGCGTTGGGCGCCATCATCGGCAGGGTCACCCGGCGGAACAGGCCGAAGCCGTGCATGCCGTAGGCGCGCGCCGCCTCGATCTGGCCATAGGGAATCGACTGGATGGCGCCACGGAAGATTTCCGAGGCGTAGGCGCCCTGCACCAGGCCGAGCACAACGATGGCGACCATCATCCCGTTGAGCTTCACCTGGCCGTAGCCGAGCCATTCGAAGAACTGGTTCAGGCCCATGGAGCCGACGTAGAACAGCAGCAGGATCAACAGCAGTTCCGGCACCGCCCGGCACAGCGTGGTGTAACCGCGCGCGAGCATCGCCAGCGGGCGTGGTCCGCCGATCTTGGCGCTGGCCGCGGCCAGTCCGATCAGCAGGCCGACGAGGAAGGCGCCGACGGAAATCTGCAGGGTGACCAGAAGCCCCTTGAGCAGGGCCGGGCCCCAGCCGGAGGGACCGAAGCCAATCAGGTCGAAGATGCTTTGCATGGCCGTCTCCAGAATGGGAGGCTCGGGTTCGTGCCCGCGCGCCGGGTGAGCGCGCGGGCGCGGCTCGCGCCGGGGTCACTGCTTGGGTGCGACGCTCATGCCGAAGTACTTGTCCGACAGCGCCTTGTAGTCGTCGCTGGCGAGCAGCTTGCCGATGGCCTCGTCCATCTTCGCCTTCAGCTCGGTATCGCCCTTGCGCAGGCCGGCGCCGACGCCACGGCCGAACAGCGGGTCGTACTTCACTTCACCCTTGTTGACGATGCCGGCTGCCTGGGCGTCCGGCGACTTGACGAAGGACGCCACGGCGATGCCGTCGGCCATCATCAGGTCGATGCGCCCGGCCACCAGGTCCGCGTTCACCGAATCCTGGGTGTCGTAGTAGCGCACGTCGGCGATCTTCTCGTAGTACTGCTTGAGGTAGTTGGAGCTGACCGTGGAGATCTGCACGCCGATGGTCTTGCCCTTCAGGCCTTCGGGAGTGATCTGCACGTCCACCGCCTGGGGCGCGGCGACGGCGACGGGTGTGTCGTAGTAGGGGCGGCTGAAGGCGATCTGCTTCTCGCGCTCCTCGGTGATGGACAGGGAGTTGAAGATCACATCGATCTTCTTCGCCAGCAGCGCCGGGATGATGCCGTCCCAGGCCACTTCGTCGATCTCGCAGGTCGCCTTCATCTCGGCGCAGACCTTGTGGATCAGGTCCGGCTCGAAGCCGACCCAGCTGCCATCGGGCTGCTTCTGCGAGAACGGCGGATAGGGTTCGGCGGCCAGGGCGAAGCGGATCGTCTCGGCCTGGGCGCTTGCCACGCCGGCCACCAGCATCGCCGCACCCACCATCAGATTGCACAGACCTTTCTTGTTCATCGTGATCCCCTGCATTGTTTTACTTAGTGTTGGGTCACGCTCATCGATGCGCCGACAGCGCGGCATCGGTCAGCGATTCTGGTGCGCGTTGACGAACTGCCGGCAGCGCTCGCTGCGCGGCCGCGAAAAGACCTCCTCGGCGGTGCCCTCTTCTTCGATCAGCCCCTTGTGGAGGAACGCCACGTGGCTGGACACATCGCGGGCAAAGGCCATCTCGTGGGTGACCAGGATCATGGTCCGCCCCTCCTCCGCCAGCGAGCGGATGACCTTCAGCACCTCGCCCACCAATTCCGGATCCAGCGCCGAGGTGGGCTCATCGAACAGCATCACTTTCGGCCGCACGGCCAGCGCGCGGGCGATGGCCACGCGCTGCTGCTGGCCGCCGGAGAGGAACGCCGGGTATTCGTGGCGCTTCTCGGCCAGGCCGACGCGTTCGAGCAGCGCCTCGGCACGCTCGCGGGCCTCGGCCTTGCTTTCGTGGAGGACGAAGGTCGGCGCCTCGATCAGGTTCTCCAGCACGGTGCGGTGCGGCCACAGGTTGAAGCTCTGGAACACCATGCCCAGCTGCGAGCGGATGCGGGTCAGCTGCTTCTGGTCGGCCACCATCGGTTCGCCATGGCGGTTCTGGGTCAGGCCGATGGTCTCGCCGTTGACGGTGACCGAGCCCTGGCTGGGAATTTCCAGCATGTTGATACAGCGCAGCAGGGTGCTCTTGCCCGAACCGCTGGCGCCGATCAGCGAAATCACCTCGCCTTCGCGGGCCGACAGCGATACGCCCTTGAGCACCTCGAAATCGCCGAAGCGCTTGTGGATATCGCGCACCTCGATGACCGGTTTGGACGGCGCTTGCGGCTCCTCTAGGAGCGGCCCGTGCCCGCGACCCGCCTCGGCACGGGGCACAGCACGGACGGAGTCCGCTCCTACGGAATTGGCCTTTGCCGGAAGGGATTCGACGAAGCGGATGATCCGCGCGCAAGCCTCCGCCATGCTCTCGTCGCTCAGCCCGAAGGAGAGCCGCACAAAGCCCTCGGCCTGCGGGCCGAAGGCCGCCGCGTCGAGCACCGAGACGCCAGTGGCATGGAACAGCTGCCAGGAAAAGTCCAGCGAGCTCAGGCCCGTGCCGCGTACATCCACCATGACGAACATGCCCGCCTCGGGCGACAACACCGTCACCCGCGGACAGTCGCTCAGCGCCGCAACGATCAGGTCACGGCGACGGCGGTAGATCTCGCGCATCGACGAGACCACCTCGTCGTGGCGCTGCACCGCTGCGAGCGCGGCTTCCTGCACAAAGCCCGGCAGGCCGTAGAACATGTTCAGTGCGAGGTTTTCCAGGTGCTCGACCAGCGTCTTGTTGGCCACGATCCAGCCGGCGCGCCAGCCCGTCATGGCGTGGGATTTCGACAGGCTGCCGATGCTCAGGGTGCGTTCGGCCATGCCGGGTAACGCGGCAATGCTCTGGTGTTCGCGCTCGAAGGTCAGGCCCTCGTAGACCTCATCCACCACCACCCAGAGGTCGTGCACCTGGGCCAGCTCGGCGATGGCCAGCAATTCGTCGCGGCTGAGCACGACGCCGGTGGGATTGTTCGGGTTGGCGAGGAAGATCGCTCGCGTGCGCGGGGTGATCGCGGCAGCGATATCGGCGGCCTGCGGGCGGAAGCCGTTTTCCGGCCGGGTCGGCACGCCGACCAGCTCGGCCCCGGTGGCCTTCAGGGTGGCCTCGTAGGTGACGTAGACCGGGTCGAACGTAATGACCTCGTCACCCTTCTCCAGCAGGCACATCGCTGCCGCGAACAGGCCATTCTGCGCGCCTGCAACGACGATGACATTTTCGGCACCTACCTTTTGGCCGAAACGCCGCTGATGTAATGCGGCGATGGCCTGGCGAAGTGCCGGTTTGCCAGCTACATCACTGTAGTGGGTGTCGCCGTCGCGCAACGCGGACACGGCGGCCTCGGAGATGAAGTCCGGAGTGGCGAAATCGGGATCGCCGACGCTGAGCACTATCACGTCGCGACCGGATCGCTGGGCAGCGATGGCGGCGTAGTGAATATCCCAGGCGGCGACGCCGGGTCCGACCATCCTGTCCACAAGCGACGAATAACGCATGCAAGGGCCTCATCCGAATGACGGAATGTCCTGCAGGAGGGACCGCAGGAGCGTTGGGCCACCATAGCCAAGGATGAACGAGTGTTCAACAGTGTTTTCCGACATCAAACATGTCGTTTTCAGATCGTTCTCTCACCGACTTCCGCCGATCGGGTGCTGCATGTCGCAAGTCCGACCGACGAACGGAATAACGACATCCACTTAACGGCTTCTTAACGAACACCCCCGTAGCGTTCTCTCACCCCCTGACAGAGCCGGCACGGCCTTTGGAACACCACATGGAAATGCCCTTCCTCCCATTCTCCCGCCCCAGCATTGGCGAGGAGGAGATCCAGGCAGTCAATGAAGTCCTGCGCTCGGGCTGGATCACCACCGGGCCGAAAAACTCGGAACTGGAACAACGCTTCGCCCAGTCGATCGGCTGCCGCCATGCCGTGGCGCTGTCCTCCGCGACCGGCGGCATGCACCTGGCGCTGCTGGCGCTGGGCATCGGCCCGGGCGACGAGGTGATCACCCCGTCGCAGACCTGGGTGTCCACCGCCAACATGATCAGCCTGCTGGGCGCCACGCCGGTGTTCGTCGACGTCGACCGCGACACGCTGATGACCGACGCCGCGCGCATCGAGGCCGCGATCACCCCGCGGACCCGCGCCATCGTTCCAGTGCACTACGCCGGCGCCGCCTGCGACATGGATCCGATCGACGAACTCGCCCTGCGCCATGGCATCGCCGTGATCGAGGACGCCGCCCACGCCGCCGGGACCTTCTACCGCGGCCGCCCGGTCGGCCAGCGCGGCACCGCGATCTTCTCGTTCCACGCGATCAAGAACCTCACCTGCGCCGAAGGCGCCATGTTCGTCACCGATGACGAAGCCCTGGCCAACCGCGTGCGCACCCTGAAATTCCACGGCCTGGGCGTCGACGCCTACGACCGTCTCACCCACGGCCGCAAGCCGCAGGCACAGGTGGTGGAGCCGGGCTTCAAGTACAACCTCACCGACATCAACGCCGCCATCGCGCTGGTCCAGCTGCCCAAGCTCGAGGCCATCAACGCCCGCCGCGCCGAACTGGCCGCCGGCTACGCCTCGCGCCTGGCGCACCTGCCGGTGCAACCGCTGGCGGTGCCGGACTACCCGCAACACCACGCCTGGCATCTGTACGTCCTGCGCATCGACGAAGAGCGCTGCGGCATCGACCGCGAAGCCTTCATGCAGGGCCTGCAGCAGCGAGGCATCGGTACCGGCATCCACTTCATCGGCAGCCACCTGCACAGCTACTACCGCCAGCGCTACCCGCGCGTGCAACTGCCCAACACCGAGTGGAACTCCTCGCGGATCGTCTCCATCCCGCTGTTCCCCGACATGACCCAGGCCGACCAGGACCGTGTGGTCGACGCCATCGAAACCCTGATTCGGTAACGCCACCGTGAAACCCTATCCGATCAATCGTGTGTCCATCGTCATCCCGGTGTACAACGAAGAGGCCAGCCTGCCCGAGCTGCTGCGCCGCACCACCGCCGCCTGCGAGAAGCTGGGCCGCGACTATGAAATCGTGCTGATCGACGACGGCAGCCGCGACAGCTCCGCCGACCTGCTGCAGGAAGCCGCCGAGGCGCCGGGCAGCCACGTGGTGGCGGTGATCCTCAACCGCAACTACGGCCAGCACGCCGCGATCATGGCTGGCTTCGAGCAGTGCCAGGGCGACCTGGTGATCACCCTCGATGCCGACCTGCAGAACCCGCCGGAAGAGATTCCGCGTTTGGTGGAAGAAGCCGCCAAGGGCTACGACGTGGTCGGCAGCGTGCGCCAGCAACGCCAGGACTCCGCCCTGCGCCGTTGGCCGTCGAAGCTGATCAACCTCGCCGTGCAGCGCTCCACCGGCGTCGCGATGAGTGACTACGGCTGCATGCTGCGCGCCTACCGCGCGAGCATCGTCAAGGCGATGCTGGCCTGCCGCGAACGCAGCACCTTCATCCCGATCCTGGCCAACAGCTTCGCCCGCCACACCAGCGAGATCCTCGTCGCCCACGCCGAGCGCGAGCATGGTCAGTCGAAGTACGACTTCCTGCGCCTGATCAACCTGATGTTCGACCTGGTCACCTGCATGACCACCTCGCCACTGCGCCTGCTGTCCTTCGTCGGCGGCGGCATGGCGGTGGCCGGCTTCGCCTTCGCCCTGCTGCTCGTGGTGCTGCGCCTGCTGTTCGGCGCCGCCTGGGCCGGCCACGGGGTGTTCGTGCTGTTCGCCGTGCTGTTCATGTTCACCGGTGTGCAACTGGTCGGCATGGGCCTGCTCGGCGAGTACCTGGGCCGCATGTACAACGACGTACGCGCCCGCCCCCGCTTCTTCATCGAGCGCATCGTCCGCACCGAGACGTCGCGCGCACCGCTTTCCACTTCTTCTCCTTCTTTCGAGTCCATTCAGCCATGACCCAGCAGACCATCGTCTTCGCCTACCACGACTTCGGCTGCGCCGGCATCGAGGCCCTTCTCGCCGCCGGTTACCAGATCGACGCCGTCTTCACCCACGCCGACGATCCCAAGGAAAACCGCTTCTATGGCTCGGTTGCGCAGCTCTGCGCACGCCTGGGCATCCCGGTGCACGCTCCGGAAGACGTCAACCACCCGCTGTGGGTCGCGCGTATCCGTGAACTGCAGCCGCAGTACATCTTCTCCTTCTACTACCGTCACCTGCTCAGCGAAGAACTGCTGGCCTGTGCCGCGAAGGGCGCCTACAACCTGCATGGCTCGCTGCTGCCGCGCTACCGTGGCCGCGCCCCGGCCAACTGGGTGCTGGTCAACGGCGAGACCGAGACCGGCGTAACCCTGCACCGCATGGTCAAGCGCGCCGATGCCGGCGGCATCCTCGCCCAGCAGAGCGTCGCCATTGGCGCCGACGACACCGCCCTGGTGCTGCACGGCAAGCTGCGCGAAGCCACCCGCGAGCTGCTCGCCTCCGCCCTGCCGCGCCTGGCGCGCGGTGAGCTGCAGGAAGTCGCCCAGGACGAATCCCGCGCCAGCTACTTCGGTCGCCGCACCCCGGCAGACGGCCAGCTCGACTGGAAACGCCCGGCCAACGAACTGCACAACCTGGTCCGCGCCGTGACCCAGCCCTACCCAGGCGCTTTCGCCCCGGTGGGCGATCGCAAGCTGATCGTCTGGAGCTCGCGCATCGCTGCTGGCAACAACGGCATGGCGCCGGGCTCGGTACTGTCAGTCGATCCCCTGCGTATCGCCTGCGGTGAAGACTCGCTGGAAATCCTCTCCGGCCAGCAGGGCGACAGCGGCCTGTTCCTCGCCGGCCCGCAGCTCGCCCGCGAAATGGGCCTGGTCGACGGCTCGCGCCTGCACGGCGCGACCGGCAAGCCCAAGCGCAAGACCCGCGTCCTGATCCTCGGCGTCAACGGTTTCATCGGCAACCACCTCTCCGAGCGCCTGCTGCGCGACGGCAACTACGAGGTCTACGGCCTGGACATCGGCTCCGATGCCATCGAGCGCCTGAAGGGCAACCCGGACTTCCACTTCGTCGAAGGCGACATCAGCATTCACACCGAGTGGATCGAGTACCACATCAAGAAGTGCGACGTGGTCCTGCCGCTGGTGGCGATCGCCACGCCGATCGAATACACCCGCAACCCGCTGCGCGTGTTCGAGCTGGACTTCGAGGAAAACCTCAAGCTGGTCCGCTACTGCGTGAAGTACAACAAGCGCGTGATCTTCCCGTCCACCTCCGAGGTGTACGGCATGTGCTCCGACGCCAGCTTCGACGAGGACAAGTCCAACCTCATCGTCGGCCCGATCAACAAGCAGCGCTGGATCTACTCGGTCTCCAAGCAACTGCTCGACCGCGTCATCTGGGCCTATGGCCAGAAAGGCCTGAAGTTCACCCTGTTCCGTCCGTTCAACTGGATGGGTCCACGCCTGGACCGCCTGGACTCCGCCCGTATCGGCAGCTCCCGCGCGATCACCCAGCTGATCCTGCACCTCGTGGAAGGCACCCCGATCCGCCTGGTCGACGGCGGCGAGCAGAAGCGCTGCTTCACCGACGTGGACGACGGTATCGAGGCACTGGCGCGCATCATCGACAACGACGGCAACCGCTGCGACGGGCAGATCGTCAACATCGGCAACCCGGACAACGAGGCCAGCATCCGCCAGCTCGGCGAAGAACTGCTGCGTCAGTTCGAGGCCCACCCGCTGCGCGACCAGTTCCCGCCGTTCGCCGGCTTCCGCGAAGTGGAAAGCCGCAGCTTCTACGGCGACGGCTACCAGGACGTGTCGCACCGCAAGCCGAGCATCGAGAACGCCCGTCGCCTGTTGAACTGGCAACCGAGCGTGGAGCTGTCCGCGACCATCGGCAAGACCCTGGACTTCTTCCTCCGTGAAGCCCTGGCCGAACGCGCCGGTGGTGCGCCCCATGCCATCCCGCTGAAGAAAAGCATCGCCTGATGAGAGCGGGACTACGCATCGACGTCGACACCTACCGCGGCACCCGTGACGGTGTGCCGCGACTGCTGGACATGCTCGAGGAAGCGGGCGTCAAGGCGACATTCTTCTTCAGCGTCGGACCGGACAACATGGGCCGACACCTGTGGCGCCTGATCCGCCCGCAGTTCCTGTGGAAGATGCTGCGCTCGAACGCCGCCGGTCTCTACGGCTGGGATATTCTCCTGGCCGGTACCGCCTGGCCGGGCAAACCGATCGGCCGCGACCTCGGTCACCTGATGCGGCGCGCCCAGGAGGCCGGCCACGAGGTCGGCCTGCACGCCTGGGACCACCACGGCTGGCAGGCCAACGCCGGTCGCTGGAACACACAGCAACTGGAGCAGCAGATCCGCCGTGGTGTGGACACCCTCGCCGACATCCTCGGCAACCCGGTGGAATGCTCGGCGGTGGCCGGCTGGCGTGCCGACGAGCGCACGGTGGAGGCCAAGGAGCGCTTCGGCTTCCGCTACAACAGCGACTGCCGCGGCCGCTCGATGTTCCGTCCGCGCCTGGCCGATGGCCGCGCGGGTACTCCGCAGATTCCGGTAGACATGCCGACCTTCGACGAAGTCGTGGGCCCGCAGACACCGCCTCCGGCCTTCAACGACTACATTCTTTCCCGTTTCGACATGGACGCCTTGAACGTGTACACCATTCACGCCGAGGTCGAGGGCATTCTCATGGCCCACGACTTCCGACGCTTGCTGGCCCAGGCACGGGCCAGCGGCATCCGCTTCGTTCCGCTGGGCCGGCTGCTGCCGGACGACCCGACCACCCTGCCCGTCGCCAGCCTGGTGCGCGGCGAACTGGCCGGCCGCGAAGGCTGGCTGGGGGTGCAACACGCATGAAGCGCCTGGCCTACCCGACGCTGCTCGCCGCCTTCGTCCTGTGCATCCTGCTGCCGATGGCCTTCCACGGCCTGTGGATTCCCGACGAATCGCGCAATGCGCAGATCTCCCAGGCCATGCTGCAGAGCGGCGACTGGGTTTCCCCGCACCTGCTCGGCCTGCGCTACTTCGAGAAGCCTACCGGCGGCTACTGGCTGACAGCGGCCAGCCAGGCGGTGTTCGGGCAGAACCTGTTCGGCGTGCGCTTCGCCTCGGCCCTGGTCACCGCGCTGAGTACCCTGCTGGTGATCCTGGTTGCTCGCCGGCTGTGGAACGACCCGCGCCGTACCTGGGCTGCGGGCCTGCTGTACATGAGCTTCGGGCTGATCGCCGGGCAAGCCGGCTACGCCAACCTCGACCCGCAGTTCACCCTGTGCGTGAACCTCAGCCTCGGTGCCCTCTGGTTCGCCTTCGACGCCACCACCACGCGCGGGCGCCTCGCCGCCTGGAGCCTGCTGGGCGCCGCCTGCGCCTTCGGCTTCATGACCAAGGGCTTCCTCGCCTTCCTGCTGCCGGTGATCGTCGGCCTGCCCTACGCCGTGCTGCAGAAGCGCTTCGGCGAGCTACTGCGCCATGGGCCGCTGGCGGTGCTGGTGGCTGCGCTGGTCGCCGCGCCCTGGGTGCTGCTGATCCATGCCCGCGAGCCGGACTTCTGGGACTTCTTCTTCTGGCACGAGCACATCCGCCGCTTCGCCGGTGACGACGCCCAGCACGGCCGCCCATTCTGGTTCTTCGTGCCGTTGCTGTTCGCCAGCGCACTGCCCTGGGCAGTGCTGATCATCCCGGCACTGCGCAACGCCCTTAACGGGTGGCGCGAGTCGAAACTGCTGTTCCTGCTCCTGTGGTTCGCCATGCCCTTCCTGTTCTTCAGCCTGGCCAAGGGCAAGCTGCCGACCTACATCATGCCCTGCTTCGCCCCGCTGGCCCTGCTGATGGCCGATGCCATCGGCCGTGCGCTGCAGCAACGCAAGCTGGTCGCCCTGAAGCTCAACGGCGCGCTCAACCTGATCCTGGGCAGCAGCGCCCTGGCTGGCCTGGTCTTCATGCAGGCGCGCCACCCGCAGTACCACGACGAACTGCCCAGCGTCCTGATGATCGCCCTGGTCTGCATCGTCTGGCTGCTCGCCGGGCTGTTGCAGGTGCTACGCCCGAATCGCTTCTGGGCGGTGCCCGCCTTCGCCGCCTGGCTCCTGGTGGCGCTGGTGCCCAACGCCATGCCGAACAACCTGGTCAACAGCAAGATGCCCGACCAGTTCATCGCCGAGCACCTGGACCAGCTCAAGGGCGCCCACAGTCTCCTGAGCAACGACCTGGGTACCGCCACCGCACTGGCCTGGCGTACCCAGCGCAGCGACATCACGCTGTTCAACACCGAAGGCGAACTGAAGTTCGGCCTGAGCTATCCCGAGGGCCAGGGCCGCAGCGTCGCCCCGGCCGATATCCACGCCTGGGTCGACCGCGCCCGCGCCGAAGGCACTCTCGGCGTGGTCATGCGGGTCAACAGCGCCAACGACGAAGCGGAACTGGCGATGCTGCCCAGCGACGCCATCAGCTACCGGCAGAACCACCTGGTGGTCCTGCTGATTCCGCAGGCCACGCCGTGACCGCCCTGTTGCTGGCCGGCGTCTGCCTGCTCACCTGCCTGGGCCAGCTGGCGCAGAAGTTCGCGGTGGAAAGCTGGCGCACGGCGCCTTCGAGCCTGACGGCGAAACTCTTCTCGCCCTGGCTGATACTGGCCGTCGCCTGCCTGGGCGGTGGCCTGCTGCTCTGGCTGCTGGTCCTGCAACGCCTGGAAGTCGGCGTCGCGTATCCCATGCTGAGCCTGAACTTCGTGCTGGTGACGCTGCTGGCAAGCCGCCTGTTCGGCGAGCATATCGACGCCCGCCACTGGTTCGGCGTGGCGCTGATCGTCGGCGGCGTCGCCCTGCTGGGGATGCACGCGTGAAGCGCGGTATCGCTTTCGCCCTCGGCAGCGTGCTGCTGGTGAGCGGCGCACAACTGGGCATGCGCTGGAGCATGACGCACCTGCCCTCGCACTGGCCGTTCGACCTGGTGCAGCTCGACATCGCCGCCCTGCTGACGCTGGCCGGCGCAGTATTGGCCTATGCGCTGTCGATGCTCTGCTGGCTGCTCGCCCTGAATCATCTTCCCCTCAGCCGCGCTTACTCGTGGCTGAGCCTCAGCTACGCCCTCGTCTACCTCGGCGCCGCCGTCCTGCCGGGACTCGGCGAACCCCTGAGCCTGCCGCGCACCCTGGGTGTCGGCCTGGTCATCGCCGGGGTCATCGCGATCAACGCGCCGCGCCGCCAGGACCGAACAACCGCCACTCCATCCGGTGACGCTCGCGCCGAGCACGCACGGTTCGAGTGACCCTCTTTTCGTTTCAAGTCCCTTTTGGGGAGAGTCCAAGCATGAAAATCAGCGTATTCGGAATCGGTTATGTCGGCCTGGTGCAGGCCGCGGTCATGGCCGAAGTGGGTCATGACGTCCTCTGCATGGACATCGACGAAGACAAGATCGCCAAGCTCAAGCGCGGCCAGATCAGTATCTTCGAGCCAGGCCTGGCCGAACTGGTGAAGGACAGCCTGGAAACCGGGCGCCTGCACTTCACCAGTGATGTCGCCGAGGCGGCCGCCCATGGCCGCGTGCAGTTCATCGCCGTGGGCACGCCCCCGCAGGCCGACGGTTCCGCCGACCTGCGCGCGGTGCTGGCTGTCGCGGAAGGCATCGCCCGCCACCGCACCCAGCCGGTGGTCCTCGTCGAGAAATCCACTGTGCCCGTGGGTACCGGCGATCGCGTGCGCGCGCGGGTACAACAGGTGCTCGCCGAGGAAGGCCGCGACCTCGACTTCGATATCGTCTCCAACCCCGAATTCCTCAAGGAGGGCTCGGCCCTGGCCGACTGCCGCAAGCCCGACCGTATCGTCATCGGCTGCGAGCGCCCGGACACCATGGCGCTGATGCGCGAGATCTACGAGCCGTTCAACCGCAACCATGACCGCATCATCGCGATGAACCTGCGCAGCGCCGAGCTGACCAAGTACGCCGCCAACTGCATGCTCGCCACCAAGATCAGCTTCATCAACCAGATCGCCGAGCTGGCCGAGCATCTGGGCGCCGACATCGAGGCCGTACGCCAGGGCATGGGCGCCGACCCGCGCATCGGCTACCACTTCATCTACCCGGGCTGCGGCTACGGCGGCTCATGCTTCCCCAAGGACGTCCAGGCGCTGATCCAGAGTGCCGAGGAAGCACATTGCTCGAACGACCTGCTGCGCGCCGTGGAAGCGGTCAACCAGCGGCAGAAGAACAAACTGTTCGAGCGCATCCACAGCTACTACGGCGGCAACCTCAAGGGTCGCACCTTCGCGCTCTGGGGGCTCTCGTTCAAACCCAACACCGACGACATGCGCGATGCGCCCAGCCGCACGCTGATGGAAGCGCTGTGGGCGGCCGGCGCGCAGGTGCGGGCCTTCGACCCCGAAGCCATGCCCGAGGCGCAGCGCCTGTATGGCCACGATGAACGCCTGACCCTGATGGGCACGCCGGAAGCCACCCTGGGCGGCTCGGACGCGTTGGTCATCTGCACCGAATGGCGTCAGTTCAAGGCACCGGACTTCGAACTGCTGGCCAGCCGCCTGAAGGGCCCGGTGATCTTCGACGGGCGCAACCTGTTCGATCCGGAACGCGTCGCGCGCTACGGCTTCGAGTACTTCCCCATGGGCCGTGGCGACTCGCACCGCCTGCCGGTGCCGGCGCAAGCCGCCGAAGAACATCACCGACGCAGCGCCTGACGTCACCTGAACCTGCAGCAGCGCGCCAGGCGCGCTGCGGCAAAAGTCCGAGCATCTAGCCCCGCCCCGGCGCCTGCTCGCCCATCACCATCATCGGCGCCGCCTCGCCCCGCTTGAGCAGCGCATACAGCACACCGGTCACCACACTGCCGGCAGCAATCGCCAGCAGATAGAGCAGCGCGTGGTTCATCGCATTGGGGATCAGCAGCACGAACAACCCGCCGTGGGGCGCCAGCAGCTTGCAGCCGAACAGCATCGACAGCGCACCGGTCAGCGCGCCACCCGCGATGCTTGCCGGAATCACCCGCAGTGGATCCTTGGCAGCGAAGGGAATCGCGCCCTCCGAAATGAAGCACAGCCCCAGCACCAACGCCGCCTTGCCGGCTTCACGCTCGCTCTGGGCGAACTTGCGTCGCGCCAGCAGCGTAGCGATGCCCATGCCGATCGGCGGGACCATGCCGCCGGCCATCACCGCCGCCATCGGCGCATAACTCTGCGACGCGAGCAGTCCCACCGAGAACGCGTAGGCCGCCTTGTTGATCGGCCCGCCCAGGTCCACGCACATCATCCCGCCCAGCAACAGGCCGAGCAGAATGGCATTGGTGGTGCCCATGCCGGCAAGGAAATCGGTGAGTGAACGCATCATCGCCGCCACCGGCGACCCCACCACGTAGATCATCACCAGCCCGGTGAACAGGCTGGCCAGGAGCGGAATGATCAGGATTGGCTTGAGCGCCGCGACGCTCGTCGGCAGCGGCAGCCACTGGGCAATCGCCCGCGCCGAATAGCCGGCGAGCAGGCCGGCGACTATGCCGCCGAGGAACCCGGCGCCCAGCGTGCTCGCCAGCAGGCCGCCGATCATCCCCGGCGCCAGGCCCGGGCGGTCGGCGATGGACCAGGCGATGTAGCCAGCGAGCATCGGCACCATCAGTTTGAACGCGGCATCGCCGCCGATCTGCATCAGTGCCGCCGCCAGCGTACCTTGCTGCTTGAAGGCCTCGATGCCGAAGACGAAGGACAGCGCGATCAGCAGGCCGCCCGCCACCACCATCGGCAGCATGAAGGACACCCCGGTGAGCAGGTGCTTGTAGACGCCACGCGCTTCGTTCTTCGCCGGCGCCGTGCTGCTGGCGGACGAAGCAGTCTCCTCCGTCGCCTCCTTCAGCGCCCGTTCGATGGTCGCCTGCGGCTGTTTCAGCGCCACGCCGGTGCCGCATCGGAAAATGCGCTTGCCGGCGAAGCGCTCGGGATTGACCTCGATATCCGCCGCCAGCAGGACCACGTCGGCGCCGGCGATCTCCTCCTCGCTCAGCGGGGTGCGCGCCCCTACCGAACCCTGGGTTTCCACCCGCAGCTCGACGCCCATCTGCCGCGCCGCCTGCTGCAGCGCTTCGGCCGCCATGAAGGTGTGCGCCACGCCGGTCGGGCAGGCCGTCACCGCGACGATCTTCGCCACACGCGCCCTTTCTGCCAGCCCACTCGACGCCTCTCCCGGCTGCCAGACTTGCGCCTCTTCGGCCGCGCGCTGCAGAAAAACGGCGGGCTCCGCCAGCGCTTCGGCCGGTCGCGCCCGCACCAGGCGCTTGCCGGCGAAGCGCGAGAGATCCAGCGGCTGCACGCTGACCACCAGCACCCAGTCCGCCGCGGCAATCTGTCCCTCGCTCAACTGGCGCTCGGGGTGCTGCGGATTGCATTGTTCGACACACACCGACCAGCCCAGGCGCTCGGCCGCCGCGCGCAGCAGGCGGGCGCTGAGCACGCTGGAAATCTGGCCGTTGGGGCAGGCCGTGATCAGGGCAAGGTTCATCGTCATACCTCGTGTTGTTCTAGTGCTCAGGCCAGGGCCCGAACCTGCACCGCGTCTTCGATGCGCTTGAGTCGCTGCGCATCGCCGATGCCGAACTGGAATTGAGTGACCGCCAGCGCCGCCACGGCCGTGGCCTGGCGCAACACGTGCTCGGCCGGCCAACCAGCCAGCAGGCCGTGGACCATACCGGCAAGGAGCGAGTCGCCGGCACCTACCGTGCTGGCGACCTCCACCGTCGGCGGCACGGCCTGCCAGGCGCCCTGCGGGCCGAACCAGCGCACACCCTCGGCGCCCTGGGAAAGCACCACCTGCTCGATACCGCGCGCGCGCAACGAATCAACCTGCGCGGCCAGCTCCTCAGCGCTGCCGGCAAGTTGTCCACAGGCCTCGCCCAGCTCCTGGTCATTGGGCTTGATCAGCCAGGGAGCGGCCTCGATGCCGGCGCGCAACGCCGCGCCACTGCAATCGAAGGCGACCTTCAGGCCGTGGCCCTGCAGGCGCAGCAGCAAGTCGCGCAACCACTGGGGATCGATGCCGCGCGGCAGGCTGCCGGCGACCACGGCGATCTCGAAATCGGCAGCAATCAGGTCAAGGCGATCCAGCAATGCATCCTGCTGCGCTTCACCGACCTGCGGGCCGGGGCCGTTGATATCGGTGATACGCCCGGAGCCTTCGGCCAGCTTGATGTTGCTGCGGGTTTCTCCCGGAACGCGGACGAAGGCATCGATGAAGCCTCGGCGGCGGAACAGCGCCTCGAACGGCTGTGCATTGTCCGCACCAAGGAAGCCGGCAACGGTCAGGGAATGCCCAAGGTCGGCCAGTACCTGGGCGACGTTCACGCCCTTGCCGGCGGCCTGGCTGAGCACCGACTCGCTGCGGTTCACCTCGCCGGGTTCCAGCTGCGGCAGGCGCACGGTGAGGTCCAGCGCGGGGTTCAGGGTCAGGGTCAGGATACGGGCCATCAGTGCACCTCCGGCAGCGCGAGGGCAACGCTCTGGCGCACGTCCGCCGCCGAGCACAGGGTCAGGGCGGCTCGCGCCAGCTCGCGGGAAGTCGGCAGGTCCAGTTCACGGACCCGCGCCTTCACCAGGGGAATGCTGCGCGCCGAGACGCTCAACTCGTCAACGCCCAGCCCCACCAGCAAGGGCACCGCCAGCGGATCGGCCGCCAGTTCGCCGCACACGCCGACCCACTTGCCATGGGCATGGGCGGCGCGCACGGTCATGTCGATCAGTTGCAGCACCGCCGGATGCAGGCCGTCGGCCTGGGCGGACAGGCTCGGATGGCCACGGTCGATGGCCAGGGCGTATTGGGTCAGGTCGTTGGTGCCGACGCTGAAGAAATCCACCTCGCGCGCCAGCACCGGCGCCAGCAAGGCGGCCGACGGCACCTCGACCATGATGCCAAGCTGCAGGTCATGCTCGCCGCCCAGCTCCGCGCAGAGCTCAAGCGTCAGGTCGCGGGCCTGCCGCCACTCCTCCACCTGGCCCACCATGGGGAACATGATGCGCAGCGGGCGGCCCGCAGCGGCGGTCAGCAACGCGCGCAACTGGGTACGAAAAATCTGTGGGCGTTGCAGCGTGAGGCGCACGCCGCGGATGCCCAGGTAGGGGTTGGTTTCCTCAGGGATCGGCCAGTACGGCAGCGGCTTGTCACCGCCCACGTCGAGGGTGCGCGCCACCAGCGGGCGCCCTTCGAGGGCATCGAGCACGCGGCGGTATTCGGCTTCCTGGGTCGCCTGGTCCGGCGCCTGGGGGTTGTCCATGAAGACGAACTCGGTGCGCAGCAGGCCAACACCTTCCGCGCCCAGCTCCACGGCCTTCGCCGCCCCGGCGGTGTCGCCGAGGTTGGCGCAGACTTCCACGGCATGGCCGTCGCGGGTGACTGCCGGCTCGTGACGACGCGCCTCGGCCTGCTCCGCACGGCGCTGGCGCTGGTCACGCTGGCGCTCGGCAGCGCGCAGCGTCTGCGCATCCGGCGCGACCGTCAGCTCGCCCTTCTCGCCATCCAGCAGCAAGGCGGTGCCGGACTCCAGCGCCAGCACGCTTTCCCCGGCGCCCACCAGCGCGGGGATGCCCAGCGCTCGGGCGATGATCGCGCTGTGGGAGGTCGCGCCACCGCGCGCGGTAACGATGCCCGCCACGCGCTCCGGGTCGAGACGCGCCACGTCCGACGGACCAACCTCATCCATCACCAGGATGTAGGGCTCACCTGGCTCGACCGCACTCTCGACACCGCACAAGCGCGCCAGCACCCGCCGGCCGACGTCACGCAGGTCGGCCGCACGCTCGGCCAGCAGTGCGTCGCGCAAGGCCTCCTGCTCGCCAGCCACGCGCTCGATTACCTGGCCCCAGGCGGCTTCGGCGCTGGCACCTTCGGCCAGGCGCGCCTGCACCTCGTCGAGCAACTCGGGATCGTCCAGCAGGGCCTGGTGAGTGACGAAGATGTCGCGGATCGCCTTGACCTGGCTGCGCGCCACCAGGCTTTCGATCTCTCCGCTGATGGCCGTGCGTGCGTCATCCAGGCGCTGGCGCTCGGCGTCCGGTGATTCGCCGCGCGCGGCGAACTCGAAGGCCCGGGTGACCTGCACGTAGGCCGGCCCATGAGCAATGCCCGGCGATGCAGCGATGGCCTGGAGCTGCGTTCCCGCGTCGGGCGCTCGCACGATGTGCAACGCCGGCTCATCCGGCTGAACGCTCTCGACGATCAGTTCGATGGCTTCAGGCAGTGGCTCGACCTCTTCCCCCAGGCCCTGCTCCACCGCTGCGCGAACGGCAGCCAGCGCGGCCTCGGCAATATCCGGTTCGGCGAAGAACTCCAGTATCTGCCCACGTCGCGCCCCGAGGCTGAGCAGCTTGCTCAGGCTGCGAATGGACACGGGAGCGCTGTCGCCTTCGGCGACGCGCACGCGGATTTCCCCGCTGAAATCACGCGCCAGCAGCATCAGTACCTGCGCCGGGCGAGCGTGCAGGCCATGGGCGTTGGCTAGCGGCACACGGATGCTCGGCCAGTCCACCGGCAACTCGCCGCCCAGGGCTTCCAGCACGGCACGAACGGAGGTGGCGCTCGCCAGTTCGCCGGCACGGCCGTCCACCAGCAGGTCGCAGAGGCGCGCGAACACCGCCTCGTGCGCATCGCCCTGGCGAGCCAGGCAGAACAGGCCGCGCACCGGCTGGCCGGCGTGGCTCAGCTCACGCGTGGGGGTGACGAAGACGAGGCCGGGACGCGTGACGCATTGCTCGCTGTCCTGCCACCAGAGTCCTGCGCCCAGCGGCAGCGCTTCCTGGTCGTGCAGCGCGGCGGCGAAGCCGGGGACGACGCAGCCGGCCCTCTTCAGGCGGCGCGCGCCGACCAGGGCCAGTTCGTCGAAATCCTCGGCAGCGACGCCAAGACCTACCACGTGCTCATCGAACAGCAGGGGCTGCGGTGTGCCGCCTTGCAGCAAGTGCAGGAGATCCTCGGGCCTCTGGGCAGCACGCAGCGCGGCGCCTACGTCGCCGTCGCCCAGCGCACGGGTCAGCAGTTGCAGCAGACGCAGGTGTTCGTCGGACTTGGCCGCGATGGCGATGGCCAGGTGAACCGTCTGCCCGTCCCCCCAGTGCACGCCGTCGGGGAAGTGCATCAGGCGCACGCCGGTGCGCTGCACCAGGTGGCGCGTCTGGGGCGTGCCGTGGGGGATGGCGATGCCCTGCCCGAGGTACGTGGAGCCCTGCGCCTCGCGGGCCTGCAGGCCTTCGAGATAGCCGGCGGCGACCAGGCCGTCGTCTTCGAGGGCGGAGCCGAGCAGGGCCAGGGCGGCCTGCTTGTCGGCAGCGCGCTGGCCCATGCGGACCTGCTGCGCGTTGAATTCGAGCATCGCGTTCTCCTCACCGGCATTCGCGCGCGCCGGCGCTGGGGCGGTTATCCGCTTGTACGGTGATCAGCTTAGAGGTTGCGCTGCAGGAACAGGGTTCAGGCAATACTGCATGCGCAATGCTGAATCGATTCACCTATTGAGACTGGCACGTTACTCGATAATGCGTGATCCTTGAAGCCCCCAATTGTCGGCAGCATCCCGCGTTGAAACTCAGTGATATCGCCCGCCTGGCCGGTGTTTCGGTCACCACCGCCAGCTACGTGATCAATGGCAAGGCCGTCCAGCGCCGCATCAGCGCCGCCACGGTGGAACGCGTGCGCGCGGTGATCGAGGAACACGGCTACCACCCGGACCAGCAGGCGGCCAGCCTGCGTCGCGGGCAGACCCGCACCCTGGGCTTCGTCCTGCCGGACCTGGAGAACCCCAGCTACGCCAAGCTCGCCAAGCTGCTCGAGCAAGGTGCCCGGGCGCGCGGCTACCAGTTGCTGATCGCCTGCTCCGACGACGAGCCCGACACCGAGCGCCAGGTACTCAGCCTGTTCCGCGCGCGTCGCTGCGACGCGCTGATCGTCGCCAGCTGCCTGCCCGCAGGCGACGAGAGCCACGCCCGCCTGCAGGCCGACGGCGTGCCGATCATCGCCGTGGACCGCCAGCTCGACCCACAGCGCTTCTGCTCGGTGGTCAGTGACGACCGCGACGCCAGCCAGCGCCTGACCAGCAGCCTGCTGAAACCGGCGCCGCGCAGTATCGCCCTGCTGGGTGCGCGACCGGAGCTGATCATTTCCCAGGAGCGCGCCGCGGGCTTCCGCAGCGCCCTGCGTGACTACCAGGGCCAGGTGCTGATCGAGCATGGCGAGACGTTCAGCCGCCCCTGCGGCCGCCGTCTGATGGAAGCACTGCTGGCCAGCCAGGGCCAGTTGCCCGAGGCACTGATCACCACGTCCTACGTCCTGCTCGAAGGCGTGTTCGACGTGCTCCAGGCCCTGCCCAGCGGCTGGCCGGCGGACCTGCGCATCGCCACCTTCGGCGATACCCAGTTACTGGACTTCGTACCGCTGAAGGTCAACGCCATTTCCCAGCAGCACGCGCTGATCGCCGAGCGCGCACTGGACCTGGCGCTGGCTGCCATCGAACAGAACAGCTACACCCCCGGCGTGCACCCGATCCCGCGCAACCTCAAGCTGCGCACGGAGTGAGCCGATGCGCCTGATCGACACCCACAACCACCTCGACTGCCCGGACTTCGAGCAGGACCGCGCCGCCGTGCTGCAGCGCAGCCGCGAGCTAGGAGTGGAGCGACAGGTGCTGCTGGGCGTGTTCCGCGAGAACTGGGAGGACGTCTGGGCGCTGGTGGAACAGGAGCCGGACCTGTACGCCGCCCTGGGCCTGCATCCGATCTACCTGGCGCGGCACAGGCCGGAACATCTCACCGCGCTGCGCGAGTGGCTGCAGCGCCTCGCCGGGCACCCGAAGCTCTGCGCGGTGGGCGAGATCGGCCTGGACTATTACCTGGAAGACCTCGACCGCGATGGCCAGCAGGCGATCTTCGAGGAACAGCTGCGCATCGCCATCGATTTCGAGTTGCCGGTACTGCTGCACGTGCGCCGTGCCCATGCGGCGATGATCGCCACGCTCAAGCGCTACAAGCCCCAGCGCCAGGGCATCATCCACGCCTTCGCCGGCAGCCGCGAAGAAGCCCGCGAATACCTCAAGCTGGGTTTCCGCCTGGGCCTGGGCGGCGCGCCGACCTGGCCGCAGGCCAACCGCCTGCGCAAGGTAGTGCCGGAAATACCGCTGGAATCCATCGTGCTGGAGACCGACTCGCCGGACATGGCGCCGTCGATGTACCCCGGCGTGCGCAACAGCCCGGAGCATCTGCCGGACATCTGCGCGGCGCTGGCGGAGTTGAAGGGCATCAGCGCGGAAGAGTTGGCCAGCGCCAGCACGCGCAATGCGATGGAGTTGTTTGGCTGGAGCTGAAGCTCAGCTTTTCGTGGAAGCGGACTTCAGGCTGGCCCCTCATCGCGGATGAATCCGCTCCTACGAAAAACCACTCCATGCCGCTTTGGCTTTGGCTTTGGCTTTGGCTTTGGCTCAGAAATGCTTCCAGAGAAACACCAGCGCACTCCGACTGCCCCGTTCAGGAGGCCTCGTTGAAGCGGAGTTTCAGGGGTTGAGCGACATGGATGTCGCGAGAGCTGCGACGGGCCAGGGACGGCCCTTCGCGGCGTGCCCCTGAAACTCCAATTCAACGAGGGAATTTTTCGCCCCAAGCGAAAAACCGGATGTCCGGGGCAAGACTTTTTGGTTCCTTTTGTGGCGTTTGACAAAAGGGACTCGCCGAGAGGCGAAACCAAATCTATAAGCGCACGCCGAAGCGGCGCAGAACTCCCACCCCGAAGCAAAAACATCGCGGACAGAGTCCTGAGTTCACCGACAAACCGATGCCCGTGAGATGGGGTGCTTCCATGCGACCCACGGACATCGGCCTGCTGGCGAAAACCTGGTAACGGGGCGGATCACAGCATCCGCCCCGGAGTCAGTGACGATCAGACGCGGAACGCGCCAATCAGTCGTTTCAGTTCCACCACCTGCCCGGCCAGTTCGCGGCTGGCGCGCTCGGTTTCGCTGGCGCCTTCGGAGGTGCGCTCGCCGGCCTGGTTAATCTCGACGATGTTCTGGTCGATGTCATGGGCCACGGCGGTCTGCTGCTCGGCAGCGGCGGCGATCTGCTGGTTCTGGTCGACGATGGCGCCTACCGCCTGGAGGATGTTCTCCAGCGCCTGTTGCACCCGCGCCGACTGGCTGACGGTGCCGTCGGCGGTCTGGTGGCTGCTGCCCATGGCCTTCACCGCCGCGCCCACGCCGTTCTGCAGGCGGGCGATCATCTGCTCGATCTCTTCGGTGGACTGCTGGGTGCGCTTGGCCAGGGTCCGCACCTCGTCGGCGACCACGGCAAAGCCCCTGCCCTGCTCACCGGCACGCGCGGCCTCGATGGCAGCGTTGAGCGCCAGCAGGTTGGTCTGCTCGGCGATACCCTTGATCACATCCAGCACACGACTGATGGAGGCGCTGTCGGCGGCCAGCTGGTTGATCACCGCCACCGACTCGTCGATCTCCCCGGCCAGGCGCTGGATGCTGCCCACCTGGGACGCCACCAGGGCGCGGCCGCTGGTGGTTTCCTGGTTCACATTGTGGGCGCTGCCCACCGCCACGGCGGCGCTGCGCGCGACTTCCTGAGCGGTTGCGGCCATCTGGTTCATCGCGGTGGCGACCTGCTCGATCTGGTTGCGCTGGCCGGCCACCGCCTGGTTGCTCTCGGCGGACACCGATTCCACGCGCACGGTCTGCCGCTCCACCTCGCCGACGGTACGGCCGACCTGCTCGATCAGGTCATGGATCTTCGACACGGTCTGGTTGAAGGCATCGCCCAACTCGCCCAGCTCGTCGCGGCTCTGGGCTTGGAAGTTGACGGTCATGTCGCCGGAAGCGACGCGCTCCATCATCCTGCCCAGACTCTTCAGGGTGGTGCGGGTGGAGACGTAGAAGCCGCCGTAGAGGTAGACGATCGATACGAACACCACCAGCAGTGCGACGACCAGCAGGACCATCTGCCGCTGCTTGCTGGCCAGGCGCTCCTGCAACGCGCCGTCGACGAACTGCAGCACCCGGTCGTCGAGGCGGTAGGTCTGCTCCATCGCCTTGCTGACCTGATCAAAGAACTCTGCCCAGGGCATGTCGAGGGTGTCGGCCATCACGACCTTGTCCTCGAACAGCTTGCCCATGCTCTTGATCGTTTCGCGGCTCGCCTGGGCATCGGCGGACAGCGCGCTCTGCGCCGCCGGGCTGGCGCCCAGGGCATCCTGCAGCTTGAGGCCGTATTCGGCGTGCAGCTTTTCCAGGTCTTGCAGCAGCTCATCCAGCTTGCTGCTGGTGGAGGAATTGAGGAACCCCTGGCCGAGTGCGCCGGCTCCCATGGTGCGGCCCTGGCTGAGGGTCTCGGTGACGTGCGGGGTACCGGAAGTGATCAGTTCGGCCAACTGGCGCAGGTCGCGGGCGTCGTCCTGGCTCAGGCCCGCCTGGGACACCAGCAGCTTGTTGAAGACCTGCACTTCGCTGAGCAGGCGCGCGGCCATGGCCGACTTGCTCTGCAGCGAGCCCTCGGCGTCGACCGCCTTGAGACCGGCCAGCAGCTCATCGCGCTTGGCGTTGAACTCGGTGATCTGCTCGGCATCCTGGGACACCGGCTGCAGCGCGCCGATCTGCGCCTGCAGGTCCTTGTGCAACTGACCGATGCGCGCATCGAGGCCGGCGGCCTTGTTCGACTGGCCGAGAATCCCGTTGATCTGCAGCAGATCGTTGTAGGACTCGAGATGGCGGCGCACCTGCAGCCCGTTGCCGATCAGCTGGAGGCTTTCCAGTTCGGCGCGGGTACTGACGAACTGCCCGTAGGAGTCGCGCACCAGGTAGAAGTTGGTGATCAGCATCGGCAGAAAGAACAGCACGCTGATCAGGCTGAACTTCATGCCGAAGCTCAGACGGTTCATCAGCGCGATGGCCGGATAGAGCACGGTCCTCACAAAGACGTCTCCTGTTCCCGTTATTGTTATGTCGCTTGTCGGGGATGGTGCGGCGCGCCCCTGGACGGGTCGGCGCCATGAGCGCTCATCGGCGCGGCCACTGTCGTGCAGCAGCCGTCATCTCGCGCTTCGGAATCGATGTGTACCTGATATCGGCGGGGAGTTCTGTAACTTAAGGTTAAAATGCCATCATCGGACCGGCGGCCGCCGGCCCGATTCGCGGGATCAGAGCAGCAGTGTCCAGACGGCGAAGACCGCATACCAGAGTACCGCGGAGCGCACCAGCAACTGCCACAGGGCATCCAGGCTGGCGACGCCCTTGACGCCCAGGCCACCTTCGTTGAAGTCCTCGGCCACGTAGCCGGCGCGAGCCAGCAGACGAGCGGCAGGCACGTCCCAGGCCAGCAGGTCGTGCAGCAGGGTGCGCGTGACCGCGACGAAGTTGCCGACCAGGGCAAAGCTCAGCACCAGCGCGCGCGACGGCAGCCAGTCGAAGGCATGCCGCAATTGTGCGGCGCGCTCGCGCAGCACAGGCTGGCGCCCTTGCTCGGCAGCGATGGCGAGCAGCCGGTAGGCCAGCGCGGCCACCGGGCCGAGCAGTGCGTACCAGAAGATCACCGCGAAGAAGGCCTGGTAGGCCTCCCACACCAATGTGCCCTGCACCACGGCGAGCAGGTCGTCGTCGCCATCGGCCTGTACCTGCACACCCAAGTCACGTTCGGCAACGTGGTAGGCGGCCTGTGCGTCTTCGCGGCGCCAGGCATCGCGGAACGGCCCGATGGCGCGCAACACATCGCCGCGCCCCAGGCTCCACACCACCACCAGCAATTGCACCGGCAGCGCCAACAGGCCATAGGCCACCGGTTCAAGAATGGTCAGCAGCAGCGCCAGCAACAGCAGTGGCGGCAGGATCGCCACCATCACGCCGAGCCAGGGCTGCGCCAGCAGCGACTTCACACCGCCCACGGTGTCCAGCCAGCCGAGCCACCAGCCGTCCCGTTGCACCTTGGAGCGCCAGCCGGAGAACTTCTCGACCAGCAGGACCAGCAACAACACCAGAAAACTCATGTCGGCTCCTTCTTCAGGTCGGCGCCAATATCGGCAAAGTAGCGCACCCAGTCGAACGCCTCGCCGGGGTCGGTCTTGCGCTCCGGCGCGATATCGCAGTGACCCTGGATGCGCGCGGGGGTAATGGCCGGGTACACCTTACGCAACTGTCGTGTCAGCTGTGCCAGTACCTCGTACTGCCGCTCGCTGTAAGGTTCGGTATCGGTGCCTTCCAGCTCAATGCCGATGGAGAAATCATTGCAGTTCTCGCGCCCGTCGAAGCGCGACACACCGGCATGCCAGGCGCGCGCGTTGCAAGAGACGAACTGGAACAGCGAGCCGTCGCGCTCAATCAGGAAATGCGCGGACACCGTCAGGCTGCAGATGCTCGCGAAATACGGGTGCTCGTCGGCATCCAGGCGGTTCTGGAAGAACGCCTGCACCTTGCAGGTGCCGAACTGGCCGGGCGGCAGACTGATGTTGTGGATGACCAGCAGCGAGACTTCCTCGCCGTCCGGTCGGGCGTTGAAGTTCGGCGAAGGGCAGCGCTGGGCCTCGAGGCACCAGCCGGATTCGGGGTCGATCTGCATGGAGACTCCTTGGCAGAGCCCCACTCTAAAGCAGGCGACGGGGGAAATGAACTCGCTGGCACGCGGCCAGCGCGCTCAGAATCTGCTCACGATTTCGCGAGCTGGAGCAGAACAACGCGAAATCGGATGAGGGAGCGGAGTTTACACGCAGTAAATGAGCATGACTCGCTCCGCTCGCCCCTTCGGGGCCGCACCGAAGTACGTTAGCTGCAAGCGGCTGCCGGAACCGATTTCAACGCAGTGGTGCCGACGCGCGGCAGATCGTAAGCAGGTTCTCAGGCGTTCTTCAGGCGTCTCAGGTTGCCGATCACCGACTCCAGGGCGCGGTCGAACAGCAGGGCATCGTCGAGCAGGCGCACGGCATTGCGGCGGAACTCGACGGCCAGGCTCATGCGGGTCTTTTCCAGCACCTTCATGCCGGTGCGGTTGACGAAGATGTAGCGGCCACTCGGACGAATCACCGCGGCCAGCTTGCAACGCAGCTTGTGCTCTTCGTCTTCCTGGATTTCCACCCAGCTGCCGACACGCAGCTCATCGACCTTGCGCAGGGACTCGTCGTCATCGGCGAAGGCCTCCTCTGGCTCCACCGCCCGGGCCGGCTCCGGCGAGGCGAGGACGATCTCCTCGACCACCGCGACCATGGCCGGCTGGGCCACGGCAGGCGTGACGGCCGCCGCAGCGTCCAGCGGTTCGTCGAGCAGCGGCAGATCGTCTTCCAGGTCGAGCAAGGGCGCTTCCTCGACCTGCTTGTAGCGCTGGAAGGCCTGCACGTGCAGCCCTTCCAGGCGGCTGAAGAACTCACCGGTGGAGAACGGATCGAAGGCAGCCGAAGCCAAGCCCTCGCGCAGCGACTTGAGCAGTTGCGGCACCATTTCCAGCAGGCGCAGGCGGGAGTCCGGGTCCTCGTGGGGTTCGACGCTCCAGATCAGGTCATCCATGGTCGCCAGGGCGGCTTCCCACTCGCTGGAATGGGTGCCGTGCTTCAGGCAGGTCAGCAGCAGGACCTGGCTCCAGGCTTCCTGCAGCAGGCGCACCACCACTTCGGGAAGCGTGCGGCCGAGCAGGCGCTCATTGAGCACGCCTTCCACATCCTGGCGGGCCAGTTCAGCGCGGGCACGGCCTTCCTCGGCATCACGGGTGCGCTGCTCCAGCAGATCGCTGCGGCGGCGTTCGTCCCCGGTAAAGGCAATGAACTCATCGAGCAACTCGGAGAAGATCGCCGGATCGTCGACGAAGTCGTTCAGCAGGCGCATCACCACCTGCTCGATCTTCTGGTACAGCTGGTCGCGCTGGCCGTCGGACTGCTCGGCCCAGCCCAGGGCCGCCGAGGCGATCTCGTTGAGCAGGCGGCGCGCCGGGTGGCTGCCGCGGCTGAAGAAGGTCTTGTCGAGGACCGCGACCTTGAGCATCGGGATCTGCATGCGGCCGATCAGGGCCTTCAGCGAGTCCGGCAGGGTGCGGTCGTCGAGGATGAATTCGAAGAGCATGGAGACAAGGTTGATGACGTCCTCGTCCACCTGCCCCACCACGCGGGAGCGGCCGCTCTTGCTGCTGACGCGAGTCAGCAGGTGGTCCAGGTGCTGACGCACGTCGATCTCGTCGATGCTCTGCGCCGGCAGGTGCGACTGCAGGTGAGACAGCAGGCGCATCAGGTCGTTACTGGTAATCGGTACGGCATCCGCCGGCATCGGGCGGGCGGGTGCGGCGCTGCCGCGGACCTGCGAAAGCAGATCGCGCAACGCGGCGAAGGCCGCCTGGCTGTCGGCATCCATGTACTGGCCGACAGCAGCCTGCTCGCCCCCTTCCGCGGCAGCAGCGGCCGGCGCAGCGCCCTGGCTGCCGGGCACGGTGCGTTGCGGAGGGCGGCGCAGCGGAACGGACTTGAGCTCCGGAAGCACCCCCAGCGCGATCAGCGTCTGGTTGGCTTCCGCGTACAGATGCTCGGCATCGGCCAGCACGTACTTCTCGAAGAGTTTGAGGATGATCAGCTTGACCTTGATCTCCACGCCCAGCCCACGGCAGGCCTCGAGGAAGGCTTCGCAGAGCTGGCGCGGACCGAGCGGGTTGCTCTTGTCCTCGACCTTCTTGCTGACTAGGGTGTTGATGCGGGTGGTGAGGTGAGTCAGGGCGACGCCGTCGCGGCTCATCACCTTGGCGACCATGGCGTCCAGCGCGACGGATTCTTCCAGCTCGTCGTTCTGCACCAGGGTCAGATTCTCGTAGGACACCGTGTCCAGTACCGGGGCGCGGCCGATTTCGTACTGGTTCAGGTTGGCGAAGCTCTCGAAGACCTTCTGCAGGAAGCCGCGCTCGATGCCCTTGCGCTTGAGGCGAAGGTCGCGCATCGCTTCGAAGTAGGCGCTCTGCTCGGCGTTGTTGGCCGCGCGATCGGCCATCTCGAACAGGGTGTCGTCGGCATTGTCGAACAGGGCCTGCATGGCATGACGCAGTTGGACGGCGACCTTATCGCGGACAGCGACGAGCCCCGCCGGAACGCGTCCAGCGAACGAAGTCTGCGAGGTTTCCGTGGCCGGCTTGGTCAGCGGCACTACGTTCGCGTCGTTCTGCATCGCAAGTCTCCTGCCGTCAGACACATCTGGCGGCACCAACAGTCATCGAGGCGTCATCCGTAACGTCAATTTAGTGGCGTCAAAAAGCGGAAATCTTCAACGTCATTATAGGGAAGCTTCTTACACAACCAAGAGACATTTCACGCATTCTTGAAGAAATTCACACGGAAGCACCCGCCGTCCGTCCGACAGATGACACGACAGTCCGAAAAGCACCCTGCCCTGCACGCCGCGCGCTGCCGACCGTATAATCGCGCCACTGCGAACAGGAGCCTTCCATGCCGAACCTCACCCTCGCCGAGCTTTCCGGGGAAATCCAGGCCAACGTCCGCGCCGCACTGGCCGAAGACGTCGGCAGCGGCGACATCACCGCCCAGTTGATCCCTGCCGAGCGCGACGCCAACGCCCGCATCATCACCCGGGAAAACGCCACCATCGCCGGCACCGCCTGGGTCGACGAGGTGTTCCGCCAGGTCGACCCGCGCGTGCAGGTCAACTGGCAGGTTCGCGATGGCGAGCGCGTCAGCGCCGACCAGACACTGTTCACCCTCGATGGTCCGGCTCGCGCCCTGCTGACCGGCGAACGCAGCGCGCTGAACTTCCTCCAGCTGCTCTCCGGCACCGCCAGCCGCGCCCGTCACTACGCCGACCTGGTGGACGGCACCGGCGTGAAGCTCCTCGACACCCGCAAGACCCTGCCCGGCCTGCGCCTGGCGCAGAAGTACGCCATTACCTGTGGCGGCTGCCATAACCACCGTATCGGCCTCTACGATGCGTTCCTGATCAAGGAAAACCATATCGCTGCCTGCGGCGGCATTGCCCAGGCCATCGCAGCCGCCCAGCAGATCGCCCCCGGCAAGCCGGTGGAGATCGAGGTGGAGGATCTGGACGAGCTGCGCCAGGCCCTGGACGCCGGCGCCGATATCGTCATGCTCGACGAGCTGAGCCTGGATGACATGCGCACCGCCGTCGCCCTCACCGCAGGCCGCGCCAAGCTGGAAGCCTCGGGCGGCATTACCGAAAGCACCTTGCGCACCATCGCCGAAACCGGGGTCGACTACATCTCCATCGGCACCCTGACCAAGGACGTCAAGGCGCTGGACCTGTCGATGCGCCTGGGCCTGTAAGCCGGCGTACGGCTCTTCGGCCCTGCCGACACGGTCAAGCCGCCCCTGATAGTGCCGATTCGTGCGCCTCTGACATACTCAGACGCTCACGAATCGGCAAACAGCGAAGGGAAAGGCGCGATCATGACGAAAAGGATTCTGCTGACTGGTGGCTGTGGCTACATCGGTTCCCATATCTGCCTGGAACTGATCGAGCAGGGCTTTCACCCCGTCGTCCTCGACAATCTCAGCAACAGCTCGCCTATCCCACTGCAACGCATCGAGCAACTCACCGGGCAGGCGATCCCCTTCGTGCAAGGCGACGTTCGCGACGAAACCGCTCTCGATCGCCTGTTCGGCGAATACGAGATCAATGCCACCATTCACCTCGCCGGCCTGAAGTCCGTCGCCGAATCGGTCGCCGATCCCATCGCCTACTACCAGACCAACTTCGCCGGCACCGTCACGCTCTGCCAGGTCATGCAACGCCATGGCGTGAAGCGCTTCATCTATAGCTCCTCGGCGACCGTCTACGGCCTGGCGGCGCAGAGCCCGATCCGCGAAGACGCGCCCACCGGGCCGGCCAGCCCCTACGGCCAGTCCAAGCTGATGGCAGAAATCGCCCTGCGTGACATCGCACAGGCCGATCCGCAGTGGACCATGGCCATCCTGCGCTATTTCAATCCCGTGGGCGCCCACGCCAGCGGCCGCATCGGCGAAGACCCCAACGGCATCCCCAACAACCTGATGCCCTATGTCTCCCAGGTCGCCACCGGCAAGCAGCCGTTCATCCGCGTCTTCGGCAACGACTACCCCACCCCGGACGGCACCGGCGTGCGCGATTACCTGCATGTGGTCGACCTGGCCACCGCCCACCTCAGCGCCCTGCGCTGGCTGGACGGCGCCAGCGGCGCGAAGACCTTCAACATCGGCACCGGCCGCGGCTACAGCGTGCTGGAGATCATCCGTGGCTATGAAAAGGCCTGCGGTCGCGAACTGCCCTTCCAATTCCTGCCCCGCCGCGACGGCGACATCGCCAGCTACCACGCCGACCCGACCCTGGCCGGCCAGGAACTACACTGGACAGCCACCCGCGACATCGACGACATGTGCCGCGACGCCTGGAACTGGCAGAGCCAGAATCCCAACGGCTACGCCTGATTTTTCGTCTAGTCGGAAAACAAAAAGCCCCGCTCGAAAGCGGGGCTTTTTGTTGGAGCTGGTGCCGGTAAGAGGAATCGAACCCCCGACCTTCTCATTACGAATGAGCTGCTCTACCGACTGAGCTACACCGGCGGCGGCGCAAGCGTAGCATCCCATTTTAGAAAAATAAACACGCCAACCAAGACTATTGAAGAATGCCTCGCCCATACTTGTACTCGGTAATCATATTATCATCCGTAACGACTTCAGCGGGTCTATCCATCTTGATTGATCCCTTAAACTCATCCCAATCAAGAAAGCCTTGATCCGAGTACCCCCTAACAACTCGAATGACGTTCGGATCTCCACAGTCTGGAACCCCGAGGCGTCGAAGATCAATCTCGCAGAATGAACCTATAAAGCCTCTCTCCCTCCCTCGAAAATCCGCCTTACCCACATAAATGAAATTCGAATACTTGTATGCATAGGGGAAAACACGGGAAGCCGTGTAGAAAACATCCGCCGAGCCAGTGGAGTTGAAGGCCGCAACCCCTTCAGGAGAAAGCGCCCTGAATATGACCCCCATAAACTCCTTGGACAGTAGCGCACCAGAATACGCACGCCAATGCCAAGTAGTATTCATGACAATAAGATCGTACTGCTGCCCCTGCTCAACCTTTCTCTCTAGCCATTGGCGCCCATCTTCAATAGACAAAGAAACCCTACTATCGGAAAGATAGTCAGAATATCCAGGATAGCGCTTTGCCAACTCTACATATCCATCATTTATTTCAACAACATCAACACTTTCAACCCCTGGAAACTCAGAGACAACCTTCAGCCAAGCGCCACTACTCAAACCAATAACCGCCACCCTTTTCGGGCGTTTCACCAGAGAGGAAAGCAAATAAACTCGCTCTATACCATTAACATTATGGGAAATATCAACATTAAAAGCACCATCATACACATTCCCACCAAAGACGCGATCCGGGCTTAATCCATCTGAGACCGTATAGATAACCCCGTGCCGATTCTCGATAATATTCCCCACATCGGCAACCGGCTCAAAATCCTGCCGCAGCAACTCTCCAAGCACCTTAGAAGACCACGGATAAACAATTAAAACCAAAGGGGCGACTGCCAAAACCAGCGCAGCACGCCAAATCCTCAATGATGTCAAGCAAAGAAAACCAAGCGCAAGACTGAGTAGAGCAAATATACATATAGCACTATACATTGAAACATATTCAATCAGCACAAAACCCACAAACAAGGGTCCCATTGCCGAGCCTAGTACGTTCGCCGAATACACTCGAGACAGAGTCCCCCCCAAATTCTTACCTAGCACACTAAAGCAATGGTGAAGAAGAGGAAAAACCGCCCCCTTGAAGAAAGCACCAGCAGCGATCAGAACACCAAGAAGTAGATTCCAAAGAGGCCAATCATTTCGTTTATACATGAGCATCGGCACAAGGAACAGTATCAAAGACGAGGAAACTAGCAAGCACCCGACCTTATCCAGATCCGGCGCCCCCCATGCAACGACCCGCCTAGAGAACCAAGCCCCCAAGGATATTCCCAATATAAAAAAGAACAATACAAAAGAAAATGACTGAGGCACAGAATGAAAACTAAAGGAAACAATCCTTACCCAGACAATCTCCTCACCCAAACTCAGAAACCCGACAAGAAAAGAAAGCCAGACAAAGATAACACTCCCAGATTTACTCATCGCCCCCTCCACAGCAACCCTCCCATTGCAGCCACCAAGAAATTCAATATTACCGCGGTCAATATGACGGCTCTCAGCCCAAAAAAATCAAACACCCAAAAACCCAGAAAATAGCAAGAAAAGGCAGCCCCAAGAGTGTTGTAGAAGTACAGCCATCCAACAGCACCACCGACACTCTCTCCTCGCTCGACAAGTGACACTGCCAGGAGCGGAAGGCTAGCCCCCATCAAGGTAGTCGGCACAATCAAAACAAAAAAAGCCCCCACCCACGCTATCCAATTTCCGCCGGCGATACCCAGACTTGAGAAGAAGCCTAAACTCAACAAACCCGCTATACCAACCAGAAACTCAAACAGCGCGAATAGCAGTACACACTTATCACGATATCGATCAGAAAGCACGCCTCCCAACCGCCCCCCGAGTCCTAGCCCCAGCATAAAAACTGAAACTATTATGGTCACCGAACGAATATCGACACCTAAAGCCAAAAACAGCAATCTCTGCCAAACCACCTGGTAAAAAAGTCCGGCCACTCCCGAAAAAAAGAAAGCCCCCCCCACCACCAGCAGAACAGTTTTCTGGTTATAGCTTACAAGACGCATTCGCCAAATCCTTGTCATAATCCATAACTCGACCACCATCTATAGTCACGAGTCTCTTTCCACTCTTGTACGCAGAACTCGAGAAGCTACTCTCTCGCTCTTTTTTTGAAAGCTCAAACCCAGCTGACTGGAGGAAGGTCAGATAAAAGTCCCCCATATAAACCCGTTCACGCGAATTATTTCGTATCGCCTGCAACTCGCCATCATGGTTCTTAGCGTATCCATCCGAATACCAGAAGAGCGCCGGAACATGAAAATTGTACTTAGAGAAAAACCCATGCCCCGCCAAGCTACACCCAGGATCGAACAGAGACTGACCGTGATCCGATGCATACCACATAAATGACACACCAGCTTGTTGACGCAACCTCTCGATAACAGCAGATAGGAGATAATCAGTGTACCGCACACTATTATCGTAAGAATTAACAATTACTTCCTTCTGCGCAGCATCAAAGAGGTTAGGAACACTATCCCGCTTGGGCGAAGGCTTATACTCATCAAACTCAGGGGGATATCGTCGCTGGTAAGGCGTGTGACTACCGAGCGTGTGCAGAACAATCAGGCGCCTCTGACTTCCATCAGATAAGACCCTGGACAACTCAGGTAATAAATCGCCATCCACACCCCCCTTATTAAGGTAATTCCCAAGATTAAGATACTGCACATGATCAGCCAGCGAAGCATATATACCAATTGCCGTATCATGAACACCAACCGGCATCTGCATGGACAGCCAATAGACCTTAAAGCCGGCCTTTTTGAAGTCAGAAATCCAGGAAGTCTTGAAATTCCCAACAGAGATGTCATTTGCAGTAGTTTTACTTAAAATAACTGGAACCGCCGTACGCGTCGCCGCAGTGACAGAAACTGCATTCGAAAAAAATATCATGTTATCCAGCGCACCAAGACGTGGAGTGGTATCTCTTTCGTAACCGGCCAGCCCCCAATGATCAGCCCTAGAAGACTCACCAATAACTACGACATAGTTTTCCTCAGGCACCCCCCTGCTAAAATCCGCACTCCTGTCATGTACGTCAGTGGCCGTCCTCAGCATGCTAGCGTGCTCTTCCAGCACCCCCAGTTGCTGAAAATAATCAAAGACCCGAATAACGAGACCGAACGGGTAGGTCTTCCTATAGTCCCCTATATCCATGGGAAACTGATATGGATCGAATTCAGTATAAAGATCCGCAATAGCATCCCGGCCTTGATCTGTCACAATATGGCCATAAAAGTTAACCAACAGCGCACTCAACGAAGCCAATGCGATCCACCAGCGCGATCGATGACGCCATTTCAGCCGCCACCTCGCACAACCAATGCCGACCGTACAGACCAACACCAACCATAAGATATATGAGAACAGCCACCCTAAACCGGAACCGATATAACCTTGAATTTCATCAAAATTGGTCTCAGAGATTATCGAGATAACATGCGAGGACGATGGGCTGCCATAAACCCAGACATAGAAGATTTCGAATGGCAATAGAACGACAAATATGGAGTTGACCAGCAGCCACCTAGCAGGTGTTCCCAGAAGGGCCAGCAGAAAAATCTCGGCGAGGAGGACGAATGGCAAGGGGTCTGCCAACTCTAGCAAGTCAAGACAATCCCATACAAAGGCAACCGGACTATCAAAGATGGAAATCATCCCTTCAATATAAGGCGAGAAGAGACCATAGTTCGGAGCTAGAAGCAGAAAGAAAATTACAACAAAGAGAGCCCACAAGATGCGATTCATTCTTTCTTCTCAAAAATAAAAAAAGGCGAGCAACGCTCGCCTTTCTTTTACGCCAAAACTAAATCAGGTCGAAGAACGGCAGGAGGCCGGGAAGAATTTCGCAACAGCAGTGGAAGATACAGTGCACTTCCAACCCAGAGCGCCAGTGTAGCTCGAGCCCAGAGCAGTGCTACCATCGCTCTGCATCGGAGTCAGGGTAACGACGGCAGCATCCAAAGTACTATCACCGGTACCTTGCACGGCAACAGCGATAACACCAGTGGTGACGGTTACGCTTTTAACGTACTTGGAGTTGATGTTGGTTGCGGTAGCATCCAGACCAGCAGCAGTGTTATCAGCTGGCAGGGTGCCGGTAGCCTGATAGGACTCAGCAACAGCAGTCTTTGCGGCGCCAACAAAGCCCAACACCTCACTCATCTTGGCACGCTTGGTATAATCTTGGTAAGCCGGCAGGGCGATAGCGGCCAGGATACCGATGATTGCTACTACAATCATCAATTCAATAAGAGTAAAGCCTTTCTGAGCCTTCATAATTTTCTCCTGAGGTTTAGAGTCGGTCTTAGGACCTGAAACTGGATAAGCATATTCCATGCCAAAATCTGAATAGCCATGAATTTGAGGCATCAACAGGAAACCAATTGCTCACCTTCGCGAAAATTTCGCAGGAAGTGACATTTTTCGGCACCACCCCCACTGTGATTTGGCACCTCACTTCAACTACGTTATAAGGCATCCAATTCTCTATTTGGCCACCCTCCATGAACGATCAAGTCGTCTTGTCAGGCCTCGCACGTCAACTGGTCAACTCCCAGTTGCTGGACGAGAAAAGCGCTCAGCAAGCCCAGCAACAGGCCCAGCGAAACAAGCTACCTTTGGTAACCTATCTGGTTCAGAACAAGCTGGTGAAAAGCCGGCCATTGACTGAACTAGCTGCGGAGCAGTTTGGCGTAGCCTTTTGCGATCTGAGCAGCCTGGATCGCGAGAGCTTTCCGAAAGAACTGGTAACCGAGAGACTGGTCAGGCAACACCGTGTTCTGCCTTTATGGAAGCGCGGAAACAAGCTATTCGTCGGAGTCTCGGACCCAACGAACCATCAGGCAATCACTGACATTCAGTTCAGTACCGGTCTGACCACCGAAGCTATCCTCGTTGAGGACGACAAACTCGGTGATGCCATTGAGAAAATGTTCGAAAGCGCTACCGGCGGGCTCGATGATCTGGGCGATGTTGATCTGGACGGTCTGGACATCGAGAGTGGGAATGTAGAGCAAAAGGATGACACCCCAGGCAGCGATGCGGATGACGCACCGGTTGTCCGCTTCGTCAATAAGATGCTGCTCGACGCGATCAAGGGTGGTTCCTCTGACCTGCACTTCGAGCCTTACGAAAAGATCTATCGTGTACGCTTCCGAACTGACGGTATGCTACATGAGGTCGCCAAACCGCCAATCCAGCTGGCGAGCCGTATTTCAGCACGCCTGAAAGTGATGGCCGGTCTGGATATTTCCGAACGCCGCAAGCCCCAGGACGGCCGAATCAAGATGCGGGTATCCAAGACCAAATCTATCGACTTTAGGGTCAACACCTTGCCCACGCTATGGGGCGAGAAAATCGTGATGCGGATTCTGGACTCCTCCAGTGCCCAGATGGGCATTGATGCTCTGGGTTACGAGGAAGCTCAGAAGCAGCTCTACCTAGATGCATTGAAACAGCCGCAAGGCATGATTCTGGTGACCGGCCCCACCGGCTCGGGCAAGACGGTGTCGCTCTACACCGGCCTGAACATCCTCAACACCCCGGACATCAACATTTCCACCGCCGAAGACCCGGTGGAGATCAACCTGGAGGGTATCAACCAGGTGAACGTCAACCCACGCCAGGGCATGGACTTCGCCCAGGCCCTGCGAGCTTTCCTGCGCCAGGATCCTGACGTGATCATGGTGGGCGAGATCCGTGACCTGGAAACAGCCGAGATTGCTATCAAGGCCGCCCAGACCGGCCATATGGTGATGTCTACCCTGCACACCAACAGCGCCGCGGAGACGCTGACGCGCCTGCTGAACATGGGGGTCGCCTCATTTAACCTGGCCACCTCGACAAACCTCATCATCGCTCAACGCCTGGCACGCAAGCTCTGCTCTCAATGTAAAAAAGAGCATGACGTTCCAAAGGAGGCCCTTCTGCATGAAGGCTTCCCCGAGGACAAGCTAGGTACCTTCAAGTTGTACTCCCCGGTTGGGTGCGATAATTGCAACGGGGGGTACAAGGGTCGTTTGGGTATTTATGAAGTGGTTAAAATCACGCCAGCACTGCAACGGATTATCATGGAGGAAGGCAACTCCATTCAGATCGCAGAACAGGCCCGTAAAGAAGGCTTCAACGATCTGCGTACCTCGGGCTTGATGAAAGCCATGCAAGGCATTACCAGCCTCGAGGAAGTCAACCGCGTGACCAAGGATTAATCCATGGCGGAAAAAATATTGAAGAGCAGTGTCTTTGTTTGGGAGGGCACCGATCGAAAGGGTGGGAAGGTAAAAGGAGAGCTTTCCGGAACCAACACCGCACTGGTTAAGGCGCAGTTGCGCAAGCAAGGCATTAATCCGACCAAAGTGCGCAAAAAGGGGATCTCCCTGCTGAACAAAGGCAAGAAGATCAAACCCATGGACATCGCCCTATTCACTCGTCAGATGGCAACCATGATGGGATCGGGCGTTCCGCTGCTGCAGTCTTTCGACATCATTGGCGAGGGGTTCGACAATCTGAACATGCGCAAGCTGGTCGAAGAGATCAAACAGGAGGTCGCTGCCGGCAACAGCTTGGCCAACTCGCTACGCAAGAAACCAATGTACTTTGATGACCTGTACTGCAACCTCGTGGATGCCGGCGAACAATCGGGCGCACTGGAAACGCTGCTCGACCGAGTCGCTACCTACAAGGAGAAGACCGAATCTCTGAAGGCCAAGATCAAGAAGGCGATGACCTATCCCATTGCGGTAGTAGTCGTTGCTGTCATTGTTTCAGCCATTCTGCTGATTAAGGTAGTACCTCAGTTCCAGAGCGTTTTCTCCAGCTTCGGCGCAGAACTACCCGCGTTCACACAGATGGTCATTTCTCTTTCTGAAGTTTTGCAGCAATGGTGGTTTATTTTTTTGGTTGTGCTGTTTGCCATTGCATTTATGCTTCGAGAACTTCACCGGCGCTCAGAGAAGTTCAGGGACTCGGTTGATCGTTCTGTTCTGAAGCTGCCGATTGTGGGAGATATCCTCTATAAGTCGGCGGTAGCTCGCTACGCTCGTACCCTATCCACTACATTTGCCGCAGGTGTGCCGCTAGTTGAGGCCTTAGATTCCGTTTCTGGCGCAACCGGCAACGTTGTCTTCCGTAATGCCGTGCACAAGATCAAACAGGACGTATCCTCCGGCACTCAGCTAAACTTTTCCATGCGCACCACCGGTGTGTTCCCCAGCATGGCCATTCAGATGGCGGCTATCGGAGAAGAGTCCGGCTCGCTGGACAACATGCTGGACAAGGTAGCCAGCTACTACGAAGAAGAAGTCGACAACGCCGTCGATAACCTGACCACCCTGATGGAGCCGATGATCATGGCCGTCCTGGGGGTCCTGGTCGGCGGTCTCATTATCGCGATGTACCTGCCGATCTTCCAACTGGGCTCTGTCGTCTAACCCATGCCTGTTCTCGACTTCCTGGCCAGCACCCCGCTGGCCTTTGTTTTGTGCGCCACCCTCCTCGGCCTGCTGGTCGGCAGCTTCCTCAATGTGGTGATCCATCGCCTGCCGCGGATGATGGAGCTCGACTGGCAGCAGCAGGCCCGGGAAACCCTGGGCTTGCCCGACGGCGAGAAGCGCCCGACCTACAACCTGGTCCTGCCCAATTCCCAGTGCCCGCACTGCGCCCACGAGATCAAGCCGTGGGAGAACATCCCGCTGGTCAGTTGGCTGGTACTGGGCGGCAAGTGTTCGTCCTGCAAGGCGCCGATCAGCAAGCGTTACCCGCTGGTCGAGCTGGCCTGTGGCGTGCTGTCGGCCTTCATCGCCTGGCACTACGGCTTCGGCTGGCAAGCCGGGGCGATGCTGCTGCTGACCTGGGGTCTGCTGGCGATGAGCATGATCGACGTCGATCACCAGTTGCTGCCGGACACCCTGGTCCTGCCACTGCTCTGGCTGGGGCTGATCGTCAATCACTTCGGGCTGTTCACCAACCTGGGCGATGCGCTCTGGGGCGCGGTGTTCGGTTACCTCAGCCTGTGGTCGGTGTACTGGCTGTTCAAACTGATCACCGGCAAGGAGGGCATGGGCTACGGCGACTTCAAGCTGCTGGCCATGCTCGGCGCCTGGGGCGGCTGGCAGGTGCTGCCGCTGACCATCCTGTTTTCGTCGCTGGTGGGCGCGGTGCTGGGCGTGATCATGCTGCGCCTGCGCAATGCCGAAACCAGTACGCCTATCCCCTTCGGCCCCTATCTGGCCATCGCCGGCTGGATTGCGCTGCTCTGGGGTGATCAAATAACCGCGACCTATCTGCAGTTCGCCGGTTTCCGCTAGCCTTCTCCAGCGCCGACCTCCCTCGGCGCCCGCGACGGCCACCGGGCCGGCTGAAAGGAGAACCATGAAACCCTGGATCCTGGGCCTGACCGGCGGCATCGGCAGCGGCAAGACTGCCGCTGCCGAGCATTTCGCCTCGCTGGGCATACACATGGTCGATGCCGACCACGCCGCGCGCTGGGTGGTCGAACCCGGCCGCCCTGCCCTGGCGAAGATCGTCGAGCGTTTCGGCGACGCCATGCTGCTGCCGGACGGCCAACTCAACCGCGCCGCCTTGCGCGAACGCATCTTCAAGGCCGAGGACGAGCGCCGCTGGCTGGAGCAATTGCTGCACCCGCTGATCGGCCAGGAGATCGCCAGCAACCTGGCGCAGGCACAATCTCCCTATGCCATCCTGGTCTCGCCGCTGCTGGTGGAGTCCGGGCAGCACCGCATGACCCAGCGCGTG
This sequence comes from Pseudomonas sp. BB438, assembly GCF_057180225.1. Lineage (NCBI taxonomy): Bacteria > Pseudomonadati > Pseudomonadota > Gammaproteobacteria > Pseudomonadales > Pseudomonadaceae > Pseudomonas > Pseudomonas sp. BB438. Next base: position 1,042,443 of record NZ_CM170001.1, on the reverse strand, counting down.
CTGGTCGTGGATACCCCCGAACACCTGCAACTGGAGCGCACCATGCGCCGAGACCAGGTGTCCGAAGAACAGGTCCGCTCGATTCTCAAGGCCCAGGCCTTGCGCGACGACCGACTCAAGCACGCGGACGACGTGCTGCTCAACGATGGCGACCTCGGGCACCTGCACCAGCAGGTCGAGCGTCTGCATCAGTTCTATCTCGGCCTGCGTGGAGGACAACCATGAGCCAACCCCTGACCATGGAATGCCCCACCTGCGGCGCACCCGTGGAGTGGAGCGCCAAGAGCGAGTTCCGCCCCTTCTGTTCGCACCGCTGCAAGCTCATCGACCTCGGCGCCTGGGCGGCGGAAGATCACGCCATCCCCGGCGATAATCTCGAGGACGAACTGTTTTCCGGCGATCTGGAGAATCCGCGCGGGCATTGATCCGCTCCGTGATTAGCTAGCTCCTACAGAGAAGAAAAAGGCCCGCATCTGCGGGCCTTTTTCATTCAGGGACGCATGAAGGCGTAGTCCCGCTCCTCGTCCAGGTTATCGGCGAGGAAATGCAGCTCATGCCCCAGGTCTTCCTGCGTACGAACCTGTGAGTTGGCCTGCACCACCGCGCTGAGCAGTGCGCGCACGACCAGTTGCGGGTCCTGTCCGGCCGCCTCGGCTTCGATCAGCAATTCGTGGAGGCGCTGCTCGGCCCAGCTGTGAATGCTCATCGGCAATCTCCTTGCGAATGGGGGCCCAAGCTTCCGCGATCACGGGAGGTTTCCGAACTGACCTGGATCAAGCCGCCACGGCCATGGACCTCGCAGATGGTCGAACATCAGCGTGGTTCATCGTCATCCTTCCACGGCGCCTGCAGGTAGCGCGTGCGGTTGAAGGTCTCCAGCCAGTCCGGGTAGAAGACCACCAGCCCGGTGACGATGGTGCCGTTGATGAACGCCTCGGGGAACATGATCAGCCAGAGGTAGCCGATGAAGTCCTCGATCCACGGCGGCATCGGGAACAACCCGTCCATCCACAGCAACCCGAGCCCCAACAGCAGGCTGCAAACCGCCGCCAGCGCGGCCGGGAAGAAGCCCGAGCAGAAGATGTAGACGAACAGGTTACGCGGCTGGCGGCGCTCGACGAGAATCGCCGCGACTTCAGTGATCAGCACTGGAATCAGGATCAACAGAATGCCGTTGACGCCGATGGCCGCCCAGTCCTGGCGGTCGATCAGGCACAGGCCGATCTGCGCGACCAGTCCGACGATGATCGCCAGCGGCCAGTCCAGCAACAGGGTCACGGCGGTCATGCCGATGAAATGGAAGGACACCCCAGAAGCGAAGTCCCGACGCACCAGCCAGAGCAGGAACAGCCCGAGCATGGTGCCGAATACCAGGTGCTGGCGACGGAAGTCGCTGACCAGCTCCAGCCAGGGCGTGCGCCAGATGGCCCAGGCGACGATGGGCAGGTAGATGGCCCAGCCGATCTCCAGGGTTTCCGCTGACAGCAGCTGTGCGGCGATCACGGTGTGCCTCGCTCCAGCGCCTGACGCAAGGCTTCAGCCGAATCGAGTTGGCGGGTAGAGACGACCTTGCCCTGTTCGAGCTGCAGCCAGGTCACCGCATCGGCCTGGGCGGGGAAGCGGTTGGCCACGCGCGGCTCGCGGTCGAGCAGCACGCGGTAGGCGTAGTCGCGCATGGCGGGGATGGCGAACAGCTTGGAGATGGGCGCCGGCATGCGGCTGATGTCCGCGACGAAGGCGACGTGGCGCGCGTCGAGATAACCGGCCGGGCGCTCCGCCAGCACTGCTTTCACCAGCTTCGAACCGGCCATGTCGTGGGCGACCAGCAGCACCTTGAGGTCGGCGTTGGCCGTGTAAGGTTGGTCGAACTGATCCAGCAGCGTCCAGCCGATAGCCGGCGACTCCTGCGCCACCGCCAGGCTCGTCAACACCATCAACAGCATCCCACCCAGCACTCGACTCACGCTTCCCCCTTCCCCGCAGCGGCCAATGGTTGGCAACAGTCTACACCGCCATCGGAGCCCGCCCGCGGTTGCCAGCAACTATGCTTGAGACATGAATGAGTCTGACTATCTGCGTCTGCTGACGCGCCAGGCGGAACAAGCCAACGACTTTCTCTCCAACGCCCGCAAGTGGGAGCGGGAGTGTTGGGCCTGCCAGCGCCTGCTGCAGGCGCTGAAAGTGCCGTATCGCCAGGAGGACTTCGTCGCGCCCACGCAACAGCCGCCGGATGTGCTGTTCCGTGACGCCACCTTCGAGGTGTTCTTCGTGCTCGACCAGGGGCGTCGGCTCAACGAGGAGTGGAAGGAGGAACTGTTGCGCCGACGCATGGCCCAGAGTCTCAACCAACTGATCCGCCGGGAGCAGCGACCGCGGCGGATTCCCTGTGCGGAACTGCAGGCGCGCCTGGCGCCGACGCTGCGCAAGAAGGCACACAACTACACCGAGCGCGGTATCGACCCGCGCGAGCTGGACCTGCTGGCCTTCGTCAGCCTCAAGCGCGAGACGCCGGACTTCAACACGCCCTTCCCTCCTCCGACCGAGTTCCTGCGCCAGGGGTGGCGATCGCTGTCGGTGGTCGGACCTACGTTTGCCCGCGTGCTCTTCGCCCACAGTGACGCGCCGGACTTCCTGCGCGGAAGCCTGGGCCGGAGCATCCTTTTCGATATGGGCGTCGGCCTGTAAACAGACGCCGACGCAAAGCGGCATTGATCGGCGGCGCATTGAGAGGCCGCCCAAGCCCGACTAGAATGCTCGACATTATAAACGGAGGCCGCCCATGCCCAGTCGCCTGAGCCCCGAAGACCAGCAGAAGGTCGATCAGTACCTCAGCTCCCCCGTCCACCAGGTCCAGCGTGCACCGTTCAAGCCCTGGCTGATGATGGCCGGATTGCTTGCGGTGGTCATCGCCCTGGGTTTGCTGAGCCGCCTCCTGGCCTACCTTGCGTGAGCGCCGTGCCGCCACGGGCCGATACAGGATTCCTTAAGCTATGAGAATGCATCATGTCCCATCGTATCGTGATCGTCGGCGGCGGCGCCGGCGGGCTGGAGCTCGCGACCCGTCTCGGCCGCACCCTGGGTAAAAAGGACAAGGCGCGCATTACGCTCGTCGACGCCAACCTCACCCACATCTGGAAACCCCTGCTGCACGAAGTCGCCGCCGGCTCGCTCAACTCTTCCGAGGATGAGCTGAATTACGTCGCCCAGGCAAAATGGAACCACTTCGAATTCCAGCTCGGCCGCCTAACCGGCCTGGACCGCGCGAGCAAGCGCATCCAGCTCGCCGCCACGCTCGATGAGCAGGGCGAGGAACTGGTGCCGGCGCGCGGACTGGACTACGACACCCTGGTCCTGGCCATCGGCAGCACCACCAACGACTTCGGCACCCAGGGCGCTGCGGATCACTGCATCTTCCTGGACACCCGCGAGCAGGCCGAGCGCTTCCACAAGCTGCTGCTGACCCACTACCTGCGCGCCCACGCCGGGCAGGACAAGGACGATCAGATCAGCGTCGCCATCGTGGGTGCCGGCGCCACGGGTGTCGAGCTGTCGGCCGAATTGCACCACGCGGCACAGGAACTGGCGGCCTACGGCCTGACCGGCATTCAGCCGCAGAACATGCGCATCACCCTGATCGAGGCCGGCCCGCGCGTGCTGCCGGCGCTGCCCGAGCGCATCAGCCAACCGGTACACCAGACGCTGGAAAAACTTGGCGTGCGCGTGGCCACCGGTTCGGCCGTGCAGGAAGTCACCGCCGAGGGGCTGCGCACGTCCGCTGGCGAGTTCATTCCGGCAAGCCTGAAGGTCTGGGCAGCGGGCATCCGCGCGCCAAGCCTGCTCAAGGACATCGACGGCCTGGAGACCAACCGCCTCAACCAGTTGGTCGTGCGTTCGACGCTGCAGACCACCCGCGACGACAACATCTTCGCCTTCGGTGACTGCGCCGCCTGCCCGCTGGGCGATGGCAGCGAGCGCACCGTGCCGCCGCGCGCTCAGGCCGCACACCAGCAGGCATCGCTGCTGGCCAAGGCTCTGGTCGCGAAGCTGGATGGCAAACCGCTGCCGGAATACCGCTACACCGACTACGGCTCGCTGATCTCGCTGTCGCGCTTCAGCGCGGTGGGCAACCTGATGGGTAATCTGATGGGCAGTGTGAAGCTGGAAGGCTGGCTGGCACGCATGTTCTATGTGTCGCTGTACCGCATGCACCAGATGGCGCTGTACGGGCCGTTCCGCACCGCGCTGCTGATGATCGCGGATCGCATTGGCCGCAGCACCGAGCCCAGATTGAAGCTGCATTGATCCATCGGTGAAGGACGAAGGGCGGACTCCGAAAGTATCCGCTCTTTTTAGAGCGCGAAGCCCCTGCAACATCTGCGTCGCCGAGAAATACCAGGCACAAAAAAGCCGCCCCGAGGGGCGGCTTTTTCGTTGCAGCCGAGCAGCCTTACAGCGCCGCCAGCATCGACTGGGCCGGGATGGCCTGGAAGTCGATGGACATCATCAGGCTCAGCACGCTGATTGCGATGATGGAGAAGGCGAACAACTGGCGGGCCCAGCGGCGGTCGTCTTCAGCACTGAAGCCTTTCACCGCGATGAACAGCCACCAGGCACTGACAGCCAGCGCCACCACCAGGTAACCGTAGCCGGCAAAGCCAGTCACGGTCAGCAGCAGGGTCGCCAGGCCGAAGGCCACGACGTAGTACAGGATCTGCTTCTTGGTCGCTTCGATGCCCCGCTCTACCGGCAGCACGGGAATCCCGGCGGCACGGTAGTCGTTGAGACGGAAGATCGCGATGGCATAGCTGTGCGGCATCTGCCAGAGGCAGAAGATCAGCAGCAGCACCGCCGCGCCCATGTCGAAGTGACCGCTGGCGGCGCAGTAGCCCACCACCGGCGGCATGGCTCCGGAGAGACTACCGACCAGCGTGCCGTAGACCGAGCTGCGCTTGAGCCAGAGGCTGTAGAGCACGACGTAGACGAAGAAGCCGAACGCAGCGAGCAGAGTCGCCTGCACGTTGGTCTTCCACGCCAGCAGGCCGAAGCCCGCCGCGCCGAGGACCACGCCGTGGGCCAGGGCGGCCTTCAGCGAGATCTGCCCGGTCACGGTGACACGGCTGCGGGTACGCTCCATGAAGCGATCGATGTCGCGGTCGATGCAGTTGTTGAACACACAACCACTGGCAACGACCAGGGACAGGCCGATCACGGTGGCCAGCAGCAGCATCGGGTCAACGCTGCCGCGAGCGGCGAGGAAGTATCCCCCCGCCACCGCGATCAGGTTTCCGAAGATGATGCCCGGCTTGGCGACCAGGAGATAACGCTTGAGTTTCACGGCATCGGCCCTCAGGGCATCGGCATCATCAGGGTGTCTGCGGTGTAGATGATCCACAGCGACAGACCGACCACCAGCAGGATGATGATGGCGGTGAAGATGAATGCCATGACGTTCCAGCGGCCTTCGGAGCTGAAGTTCATGTGCAGGAAGCAGATCAGGTGCACGACGACCTGCACCAGGCCCAGGATCACCATGGTCAACAGGGTGGCGTGACGCGAGAAGCCACCGTCGATGACCATGTAGAACGGGATCGCAGTCAGGATCACCGAGAGCACGAAGCCGACGGCGTACGAACCCAGGCTGCCGTGACCGGCGCCGTGGTTGTCGTGGCCGGCACCGTGGGAGTCGTGATGATGTGCAGCAGCGGTCATTACAGAGCCCCCATCAGGTAGACGACGGTGAAGACGCAGATCCAGACGATGTCCAGGAAGTGCCAGAACAGGCTCAGGCACATCATGCGGGTGTTGTTCTGCGCGGTCAGACCACGGGTGCCGATCTGTGCCATCAGCACCAGCATCCACAGCAGGCCTGCGGATACGTGCAGGCCGTGCATGCCGACCAGGGTGAAGAACGACGACAGGAAGGCGCTGCGGCTCGGGCCGAAGCCTTCGACGATCAGGTGATGGAACTCGTTGAGCTCCATGCCGATGAACGCGGCACCGCAAAGGAAGGTCACGCCCAGCCAGGCGATGGCCTTGCCCTTGGCACCCTTGTGCGCAGCCAGCATGGCCAGGCCGTAGGTGCAGGAGGAGATCAGCAGGATCGCGGTTTCGACGGCCACGTAGGGCAGTTCGAAGATGTCCTTGCCGCTCGGGCCGCCGGCCGTGTGATTGACCAGCACGGCATAGGTGGCGAAGACGCTCGCGAACAGGATGCAGTCGGTCATCAGGTACAGCCAGAAGCCGAAGACCGTCATGCCGCCGCTGTCGTGGGCGTGGTCATGGTCGTGCGCCGCTTCGTGCGTATCGACCAGGTGTTGATTCAGTACTGCCGTCGACATGGTTTTATACCTGCTGCGCGGTGGCGAGTTTCTGGAAGTTGGCGTTTTCGATGCGCTCGATCTCATCCGGCTGGACGTAGTAGTCCACGTCGGTGACGTAGCTGCGCACGATGACCGAGGCGATCATGCCGACGAAGCCAACACCCACCAGCCACCAGATGTGCCAGATGGCGGCGAAGCCGAAGAGGAAGGCAAACACGGCGATGGAGAAGCCCGCCGCGGTGTTCTTCGGCATGTGGATCGGCGCATAGGCCGGCAGCTTGCGGTACGCGGTACCGGTCTGCTTCATCTCGTGGAACGCGTCGATGTCGTTGACCTTCGGCAGTTCGGCGAAGTTGTAGTACGGCGGCGGCGAGGAAGTGGACCACTCCAGGGTACGGCCACCCCACGGGTCGCCAGTCTCGTCGGCGAGGGCCTTGCGGTTCTTGATCGACACCAGCAGCTGGATCAACTGGCAGGCGATGCCGAAGAAGATCAGCACGGCGCCGAAGAACGCCACGACCAGGTACGGCTTCCACATCGGGTTGTCGTAGTGGTTCAGGCGACGGGTCATGCCCATGAAGCCGAGGATGTACAGCGGCATGAAGGCCATGTAGAAGCCGACCAGCCAGCACCAGAAGGAACGCTTGCCCCACTTCTCGTCCAGCTTGAAGCCGAAGGCTTTCGGGAACCAGAAGACGAAGCCGGCCAGGTAGCCGAACACGGCACCACCGATGATGGTGTTGTGGAAGTGGGCGATCAGGAACAGGCTGTTGTGCAGCAGGTAGTCAGCGCCCGGGATGGCCAGCAGAACGCCGGTCATGCCACCGATGGTGAAGGTGACGATGAAGCCCAGGGTCCACAGGATCGGGGTGTCGAAGCGCAGGCGGCCACGGTAGATGGTGAACAGCCAGTTGAACAGTTTCACCCCGGTCGGGATGGAGATCAGCATGGTCGCCACGCCGAAGAAGCCGTTGACGTCGCCGCCCGAACCCATGGTGAAGAAGTGGTGCAGCCACACGGTGAAGCCGAGGAAGGTGATCGCGGCGCTCGCCCATACCATCGAGGTGTAGCCGAACATGCGCTTGCCAGCGAAGGTCGCGGTGACTTCGGAGAAGATACCGAAAGCCGGCAGGATCAGGATGTACACCTCAGGATGGCCCCAGGCCCAGAAGAGGTTGATGTACATCATGGCGTTGCCGCCCAGCTCGTTGGTGAAGAAGTGCATGTCGAAGTAACGGTCCAGCGACAGCAGGCCCAGGGCCGCGGTCAGGATCGGGAACGACGCAACGATCAGGATGTTGGCGAAGGTGCAGGTCCAGGTGAAGATCGGCATCTGCATCAGCTTCATGCCGGGAGTGCGCATCTTGAACACGGTCACCAGGAAGTTGATACCCGTGAGCAAGGTACCCATACCCGATATCTGTAGTGCCCAGATGTAGTAGTCCACACCCACGCCCGGGCTGTAGGCCAGCTCGGACAGCGGCGGGTAGGCGACCCAGCCGGTGCGGGCGAATTCACCCAGGCCCAGCGAGACGTTCACCAGCATGGCGCTGACGACCAGCAGCCAGAAGCTCAGGGAGTTCAGGAAGGGGAACGCCACGTCGCGTGCGCCGATCTGCAGCGGCACGGCCAGGTTCATCAGACCGGTCATGAAGGGCATGGCCATGAAGATGATCATGATCACGCCGTGAGCGGTGAAGATCTGGTCGTAGTGTTCCGGCGGCAGGTAGCCGTGGTTGGCGCCTTCAGCCAGCGCGAGCTGGCCGCGCATCATGATGGCGTCGGCGAAGCCGCGCAGGAGCATGACCAGGGCGACGATGATGTACATCACGCCGATTTTCTTGTGGTCGATGGACGTCAGCCATTCGGTCCACAGGTAGGTCCACTTGCGGTAGTAGGTGATCGCGCCGAACACACCGAGGCCCAACAGGGCGACGACGGCCAGCGTGATGACGATGATCGGCTCGTGATACGGCACGGCCGACAGTGTCAGTTTCCCGAACATCTGCGGTTACTCCTGGCTCGGATTCATTTGCATGCCCTGCATGCCTTGCATGTTGCTCATGTCGTGGTCCGCCATGGCGGCCTCGTCATGCACTGCTTCGCCGTGCTCGCCCTTGGCGGCCTGCTCCTTGGCTTCGTGAGCCTTGGCCATCGCGTGGCCAGCGTGTTCCCACTTGTTCAGCACGTGGGAGAACAGCTCGGGGCTGACGGTGGCGAAGTAGGTCGCCGGGACGTTCTCGGTCGGTTTGACCAACTCCGGGTACTGATCCAGGTTCAGGGTCTGCTGCGAGGCCTTGACCTTCGCAACCCAGTCCTGGAAGCCCTGCTCGGAGGTGGAGATGGCCTTGAACTTCATGCCCGAGAAGCCGCCGCCGCTGTAGTTCGCGGAGATGCCGTCGAACACACCCTCTTCGTTGGCGATCAGGTGCAGCTTGGTCATCATTCCGGCCATGGAGTAGATCTGGCTACCCAACTGCGGAATGAAGAAGGAGTTCATCACCGAATCCGAGGTGATCTGGAAGTTCACCGGGGTGTCTTTCGGGAAGGCGATTTCGTTGACGGTGGCGATGCCCTGTTCCGGGTAGATGAACAGCCACTTCCAGTCCAGCGAGATGGCCTGGATGGTCACCGGCTTGACCTCTGAGTCCAGCGGACGGTAAGGGTCCAGCTTGTGGGTGCTTTCCCAGGTGATCCAGCCGAGCACGGCGATGATCAGGCAGGGAACCAGCCATACCACCAGCTCGATCCTGGTCGAGTGAGACCAGTCCGGCATGTAGGTGGCCTTGGTGTTCGACGCCCGGTATTTCCAGGCGAACCCAAGGGTCATCAGGATGACCGGCACCACCACGATCAGCATCAGCAGGGTTGCCGTGATGATCAGGGACTTCTCGTCAGCGCCGACCTGCCCTTTCGGGTCGAACAGCGCCATGTTGCAACCACCGAGCATCAGCATCGGCAGAAACGCAAGTCTCTTCAAAATTCCTGTGTACTGCTCTTTTTTCATCTTGCGGCCTTAGTGGATGAAAATCGCTTCACCGCCCATGAGCCTTCGCCACGCTTTGCTCGACGACTCGTTACCCGCGACTTTTCCAAGCCGCCTGCCAGGGCTGTCATGGATTCACGAACGCGGCCGCAAGGATTCCAGGCAAAGGGAGGTCGCCCGGTCTTCGCGATGCGAAACCGATTTCGTCAGCTGATTCGTTCCGTGTTATTCAGCGTGTGGTGTCTGGACTGGCGGCCTGTTAGAGCACGCGCGTCGCACACCGGATGCACGAGTGGATTGCCCGACTCGTCGTATGACAGGAGCCCACCGATGGCAGCCCCCTGTTGTTATGCCGCTGCACCAAAGGGTGAGCACTGGCCATGATCTGCGTCAGTGCGACTCAGCGATTTGGGGGTAGGAAATGGACGGCGGGTATTACAAAGCATTTCAGAAACTGCTTTCAAGGCCCATTCCGCCCATTTTTAACAAGATATTTTCTCAGTCCGAGAAACAGTACCGAGCAGAACCGATCATAAAACGATCAATTCACAGAAGACGAGCAGGGTTATTCCTTCCCTGCCAGGGCCTTGCATGGGGTGCCACGGGGATGTGTCAGAACCATGAAGCACGCGGCTTTCAGAGGCCCGGAGCGAGCACAAAAAGAAGCGCTAGCGCCTTCGGCAAAGTCCTTGCCATGATGGCGATCAAGAAGCGTTGCGAAAGTCGCGGAATCCGCCTGCGCACCCTGCGACACATCGACGCACACCGACTTTAGCAAGGGGCAAAGTCATTCAAATTGTGACGTTCGTGCAGCGTTCACTCGAAGATTTTCCGCGGCTTCCCCGTCTCCCGGAATCGGCAAGACGGGGCCTTCTGATCGCCGACGCGGGCATGCCGGGATAATTCGGACAACACACGCGAAACCCGGGTTGCGCTGAGCGTGAAATCAGAGACTGGCGGCTTCGCTGCCGTTGGCCAGCCACGCGATCAGGCCGCTGGTTTCCGCGCGAATACGCAGGTCGGACGCCTTGACGCTGTAGTAGGTCTCGGCCGCAGCAATCTGCTGGGAGTAGTAGTCATTTTCAGCGATCAGGACATCCAGCAGGGTGCGCTTGCCCAGGTGGTACCACTGGTCATAGAACATCTTGCGCACCCGATCCGACTCCGCCAGCAGGGCACTGTAGTCACCCACACGGGCAGCCGAGAGGTCGCGCTGCTGGACCAGGTTGCGAATGAGGTACTCCGACTCGCGACGGGTCGCCTCCATCTTCTGCTCGGCCGCATCAGCCCGGGCGTAGGCCGCACGTTGCGCCGCCGACGCCGAGCCGCCTGAAAAGGCCGTCCACTGCACGGCAAGACCGGTCGACCAGGGCTCTTCATTGTCGAACATGTTGTCGCCGGTGTTACGGCCCACGACCCAGTTCAGCTTCGGCATCCGCGAAGACTTCGCGGACTCGGCACTGGCCAGCGCCGCCTCCTTCTCCCAGCGTGCCTGACGCACAGCCGGCTGATCACCCATCTGCGCCAGCGCACGATCCAGCGGAATCGGAGCCCAGTCCCATTTCGCGTTCGGCGGCACACTCACATCCTTCCCCACCAGCTTGGCCAGGGTGGTCTTCTGCTCCTGCAGCTTCGACTGCACCAGATCGCGGGCCGTCTGCGCCTGCAGCAAACGGGCTCGAGCCTGAACGACCTCGCTGGCGCGACCCGGGTCGGCCTCGGCAATCCGCGCGAGCATGCTCACCAGTTCACGCAAGCGCGCCACATAGCGATCGCTGATATCCAGCGCCTCCTGCTGACGCGCCAGTTCCAGAACACCCGAAGCGGTGTTGTAGGCGACCGTCACTTCCGTCTGACCTTTCACCTCTTCCTGTGCGTTCGCCGTTTTGCTGCGACTGTCGATGTTGTGCTTGATCGTGCCGAAGTCATAGACCGGCGTGACCATCTGTACGGACGTGGAACCGCTGTTGTCGTAGTTGCTGTTGCCGCTCTGCAGTTGCCTTGAGCTGGCGCTGATCTGCACCTGCGGCCAGCGCGCGCCCTTGGCCTGGTCTACATCGCCCTTGGCAGCCTGCCAGCCGGCATCAGCCTGTCTCATCTCCGGACTGATGCGCAGCGCGGTAGCCACCAGCTCACGCATATAGGCCAGCGAAGTCTCGGCTTGCCCCAGGCTCGACGCCGAGGCCCCTGCCTGCAGTTCTTCCGGCAGGCTCAGGTCCAGCCTGGTCGCCGCCGGTCGGGACGGAGCAGCGGCAGCCCGTTCGGACGCGGCGTAGGCGCTCATTGCGCCCCCCAGATCAGTAGCCTGGGCCACGGAGACAAGCGAGACCATGGCCAGGCCCAGAGCGGATTGGCTGAAGCCCCAGCGTTTGTTGATGGCAGAAGATTTAAGGCTTTTCATGTCAATCATCTCTCGCGGAAGGCTTCACGCGCTTTCAGCGCGGGCTTGAGCAGGTAGTCCAGGATGGTTTTTTCGCCAGTACGGATCTCCGCGGTGGCGGTCATGCCGGGAATGATCGGGAAGTGCCGGTCCCCCATGGTCAACGCGGCCTGGTCGGTGCGAATCAGCACACGGTAGAACGAGCTGTCCGGACGACCCTGGCGGGCCATCTCGTCGTCCTTGATGGTGTCGGGACTGATGAGCTCGACCTTGCCCTTCAGGCCGCCATAGATCGCGAAGTCGTAGGCGGAGATCTTCACAGTGGCAGCGAGGCCCGGGCGCAGGAACGCCACGTCGGCCGGGCGGATCTTTGCCTCCACCAGCAACTGGTCCTCCAGAGGGACGATCTCCATGATGTCCTGGCCCTGCTGAATGACCCCGCCGATGGTGTTGACCCGGACGTTCTTCACGATGCCCTTGAGCGGCGCCGTGATGGTGGTGCGCTTCATCACGTCCTCGCGGCCCGCCGCGCTCTCCAGCGACTGGGCAAGTTCGCTCTCGACGCGCGTCAGTTCGGCGTTGGCTTCGGAGCGGTACTTGTTGCGACGCTCGCTGATCTGCAGGTTGAATTCATTGGCCTGGCGGCGCATGCGAAGAATCTCGACATCCGAGATCAACCCCTGCTTGGCCAGCCGCTCCGAAACAACCAGTTCGCCGTTGGCCAGCGACAGGCTCTTCTGCAAGCCGGCAATGCCATCATCGAGCGCGTGTTTTCGGGCGTTGTAGGCCTCGGTCTCGGCCTCGACGATGGACGGCACGGCCTTCACATCATCCGGGAAGACCAGCGGCTGACCGTAGGCCTCCGAACGCAGGCGCACCAGTTGGCCCTTCAGCGCCAGGGCCTTGGACTGCGCCTCACGGTAGCTGGCGTTGGCACGGGTCGGGTCGATCTTCAGCAGGACCTGGCCAGCCTCCACCACGTCGCCCTCCCGGACAGTCATCTGCTCGAGAATGCCGCCTTCCAGGCTCTGAATGATCTGCTCGCGGCTGGAGGGAATGACCTTCGCTTCCCCGAGGGTGATCTCTTCTACCCGGGCGAAATAGGCCCAGATGATGAGCCCGGTAAACACGGCAGCGATCAGCGCCAGCACGACCGTACTCGCCGTGGTTTTCTGCGAGATCAGAGCAGCCTGCAGGTCGGAAACATAGGCAATGTCGTTTTCGCGCAGGCGGGCTACTTCCTTGGAGTAGGGGGTAGCCTGGGACGCAAGCGCCTTCGGGGAATCGACGACGGCGGGAGCCGTCGTTTGCATATCAGAAGTCGTCATGATTACTCACCGATCAGTAGCCGGCGCCTGACTCGGCGCGGGGGAGTTGTTGGCCTGCAGGGCCTGTAGAACGACGTCCTTCGGGCCGTCGGCAACGATCTGGCCGGTGTCCAAGACGATCAGGCGGTCAATCTGCTCCAGCACCGAGAAACGGTGGGTCGCCACCACGACCGTACAGCCCTGGGTCGCGGACTCCAGGCGCTTCAGGAACAGGCGCTCGGTCTGCATGTCCATGCCGCTGGTGGGCTCGTCCAGCAGAAGCACCTGGGGACGAAGCAACAGCGTGCGAGCCAGGGCGACCAGTTGGCGCTGTCCACCGGACAGGGCCTGGCCCATTTCCCCTACGGGACGGTCGAAGCCCAGCGGATGGTTGGCGACCACCGAGTCCAGGCCGGTCAGGCGCACCACGTGCAAGAGCTCCTCACTGCTCGCGGACGGATTGCCGATCATCAGGTTCTCGCGCAGCGAGCCGTAGAACAGCCGCGCATCCTGGCCGACGTAGCCCACTGTGGAGCTCCAGTCCGCCGGATCGATCTGCTCGGCGTCGATACCGTTGATCAGCAGTTGGCCTTCTACCGGCTGGTACAGGCGAGCCATGGTTCGCAGAAGGGTCGACTTGCCGCTGCCGATGCTGCCGACGATGGCCACGCGCTCACCGTGCTTGACGCACAAATTGATGTTGTTCAGAACCGTGGGGCGCGGCTGCATCGGCGGTGCCGGATAGGAAAACTTCAGCTTGCTCAACGACAGCGTCGCGTTGTTCGGAACGTCGAGGTAGCGGCGGCCGTTGTCACGTACCGTGGGAATCTCCATCAGTTGGTTCAGCGAGCCCAGGGCCGTTTTTGCCTGTTGGTAACGCACGGCCAGGCCTACCGAGCTGGCCAGTGGCGCGAGCGCACGGCCGCTGAGCAGCACCATGCCGACCAGCGCGCCTTGGGTGAGGTCGCCGTCGCCGATCAGATACACGCCCCACAGCACGGTGATGACGGTGGTGAGCTGGGAGATCAGCGAAACCGAGTTGGAGGCCATGTTCGACAGGGACTTGGTCTTGATCCCCGAGGCCGCCAACTGCGCACTGAAGTCTTCCCAGCGACGCAGCATGCTGCCCTCGGCGCGTACCGCCTTCAGCGTCTCGACGCCTTCGATGGCCTCGATCAGCAGGCCGTGCTTCTGCGAGGCTTCGCGCAGGTTTTCCTTCATCAGCTTCGACAGCGGCCACTGGATGTACGCGCACAGCGCCAGCAGGACGATCATCGCCCCCAGCGGCACCAGCGCCAGCGGCCCGCCGAGCACGAACAGCACGAAGACGAACAGCAGGCAGAACGGCAGGTCGGCCAGGGTTGCCAGCGACGCCGAGGTGATGAAGTCGCGCACCGACTCGAACTCGCGGAACTGGTTGGCGAAAGAGCCCGCCGACAGCGGCTTGTGCTCCAGCCGAACCTCCATCAACTGACGGAACAGCTTCGCTCCCAGGACCAGGTCGGCCTTTTTGCCAGCGTTATCGATCAGGTGGGCGCGGACCTGCCGCGAGACGAACTCGAAACCGATCGCCAGCACCACGCCGGCCGCCAGCGACCAGAGCGTGACATAGGCCTGGCTCGGCACGACCCGGTCGTACACGTTCATGATGAAGAAGGTGCTGGCCAGCGCCAGGATATTGATCAGGAAGGTCGCCAGCGCCGCGCTGTAGTAGAAGCGCCGGTAGCTCCACAGGGTGGAGAACAGCCAATGCCCCCTGCCCTCCTCCCTGGGAATCTCGGTGCGCGCATCCGGCGTCGCCTTCGGGCGGGCCAGCAGGGCGTAGCCCAGATAGTTTTCCTGCAGCTCCGCCGCACTCATGGTGATGCTGCCGCCACCCGCCTCCGGGAGCAGCAGCTCGAACTCCTCACCGCGGCGAGCCACCAGGATACGGGCCTCGCCATTACGGAACAGCAGCAGCAGAGGGAACAGGTAGGCCGACAGCTCTGCAGGACGGCGCTTGACCCAGCCGGCACCGATCCCGGCCTGCTCGAGCATGCGAGTCACCAGACTGGGACGCAGCTTCCGGTCACGCGGCAGACCGGCATAGAGCGACTCGAGCGTCGCTGGCCGCTCGAAGTGGGTGCACAGCCAGCGCACGCCAGCCAAGAGGCTGTCACTTTGAGATGAAAAGCCCAGGTCGACTTCAGCAGTCGCAGGCGCAGAGGAGGAATTCATGTGCACACCTTCGTAGGAGGGGGAAGCTGGGCACATGTTAGAAATGCGCGATTGAGCGCGGCATCGGAAAAGCCTGATAGGTCTGACATCCCTTTCCTTCAGCGATTTAGCCACATTGGGCCGCAGCGGAAGGTGCGGTCAGGAACTGAAAGGCGTCACCCGGACGGCGTACGATCCAGGCGATAGGGGCTGTCGGAGACGGGGAACCATCAGATAAGCGTGACAGGCGATTCCGACACAGCCGGCGCGCTGGAGAATGCGAAGAATTGAAGTGGGAGCAGAAACGAAAAAGCCCACCTCAAGAGGTGGGCTTTTTCTGAGAAGCGGTTTTGGGACCGCTCCAGGCATTCAGCAGACCTGATGCCTTGAATATGGTGGGTCGTGTAGGATTCGAACCTACGACCAATTGGTTAAAAGCCAACTGCTCTACCGACTGAGCTAACGACCCTGAATTTGGTCGGGGTAGGGGGATTCGAACTCCCGACATCTTGCTCCCAAAGCAAGCGCGCTACCGGACTGCGCTATACCCCGTTTGAAAGTTGGCTCCGCGACCTGGACTCGAACCAGGGACCCAATGATTAACAGTCATTTGCTCTACCGACTGAGCTATCGCGGAACGACGAGCCTTTCAATCTCCTTTACTTTCCTCCGGCTTCACCGGATTCCCGTATCAGAGGCGCGCCATTTTACGTATATCGAAACGCCTGTCAACACTCTGATCCAAAAAGTTTTTCTCTGCTTTGCAGGGGAGCGGGCTGGTTGCTATATCTGCATGGAAAAACACGAGTGATCCACCGCGGGTGCAAACGGAACGATCACGCACAGGATGGCCATGAGCAACAAGGACACCCCACCGCCCTCCCCCATTGCCAGCCGGGTGATCCAGCCCCGCTTCGGCGAACTGGTGCAGGGTTGCCGCCAGATGGCGATGAACCACCTCGCCGAACTCCTGGGCCATGTCTTCGCCCAGGTGGACGACACGCTTTTCGAATGCGCAGAAAAAGCCGAGAACAACCAGGTCCAGGCGCTGTTCTTCGACGCCATGCGGGAAGTCCGCCGTGAAAGACCGAATCTGGAGCGTTTCTATCACCAACGGATCGCCCAGGGGCTGAGCGACTTCCTCGAAGGCAATTTGCCCCAGCTGGAGCCGCTGGAAGAGCTGGATGTGGATCAGCTGACACTGGTCGGCAACGACGAATATGAAGAGACGCTGCTGGTGACCAACATGGTCAACCAGGTACGCGCCCATTGCGCCCAGCTGCTGTTTGCCCTGGATCAGCGCCTGGCGCTACTCAACAACGGCAGCAAGCTTGGCGAGGACCGCAACCCCTTCGGCCCTCACGCCATCGCCCAGGCCTTCCGCGACACCCTCGCGCGCAGCGCCTTCCCACTGCGGATCAAGACCATCCTTTATGTACTGTTCGATCAGCAGGTCATGCAGCACCTGCAACCTCTATATGAACAGTTGAACAAGCGCCTGGCCGACGGCGGCATCCTGCCGAACCTGAAGTACCGTCCACAGGGCCAGCGATCGGCAGCACCAGCCTCGCCCCGCCCGGCTGCGGCAGAGAAGATCACTACGACGACGGACAGTGGAGCGCTCCCGCCGCCAGCCCAAGCGACCGCTGGCGACCTGCCGGACATGCCGCCAGGCGACCGCAACGCCTTGTTCGGCGGTCTGGCCGTGCTGCTCGCCGAACACCGTCGACGCGGGGACAAGGCCACGCTGTTCGGCAACACGCAGAGTATCGTCAGCTTCGGTCCGAGCTCCGCCACCACGACCTACAGCGCCAACGAGCTATTGGAGGCGCTGAACCGCCTGCAGCGCGAATCGGCCCACGAGCTGGCCCAGCGCCTGCGCCAGCCGCAGCCGGTCGACGCGCTGAAGGCCGATCTGCAGCGCCAGCTGGAGGCTGGCAGCGCACAGCCGAACAACACCCGGCTGACCGACCAGGAAGCTGACGTCATCGACCTCGTGGGCATGGTCTTCGACTTCATCCTTGATGACGAGAACCTGCCCGACAGCTGCAAGACCACCCTTTCCCACCTGCATACGCCCTTCCTCAAGGTGGCGTTGCTGGACAAGCAGCTGTTCACCCAGCATCACCATCCGGCGCGCAAGCTGCTCAATGCCATGGCCCAGGCCGGCGTGCTCTATGGCGGCGAGGGCGAAGAGCGCGCGCTGCTGGCGAAGATGCACTGGGTGGTCGAACGGGTGATCCAGGACTTCGCCGGCGATCTGGCGCTGTTCGACACCCTGCTGGGCGAATTCAACGAATACGTCGCCAACCTGCGGCAAAAGGTCGAACTGCGCGAGCGTCGCGCCATGGAGGCCGCTCGAGGCCGCGATCGCCTGTTGGCAGCGCGAGAGCAGGCACTCGAGGCCATCGCCAAGGTCACCCATGAGCGCGATCTGCCGGAACTGGTGCGTAACTTTCTGGAAATGAGCTGGTGTGATGCTCTCACGTTCATTGTCCTGCGTAGCGGCGAGCACAGTGACGAGTGGAGGCGCGCCTGCGAGGTCGGCGAACAACTGGCCTGGAGCGTCACCCCACTGGATGCCGACGACCGTGATCACCTGCAGGCAATCCGCCTGGCCCTGCTGGAAGACCTGCGCAAGGGCCTGGAAGTGCTGGGCGGCTACCACGAGGACGGCATCCGGCGGCTGCTGCAGGATCTGGTCGCCTGCCAGCACGCGATCCAGGCACAGAAACCGCTGATCGCCGCACAGCTCAAGCAGGATCTGCCGGAAAGTCCACTGGGCGCCATGCTGGGTGCCGAAGGCCATACCCTGATCAAACCCAACGGCGAGGCGCTGTCCGACCGCGCCCGGGCATTGATGAAAGAGCTCAGCCACCTGGAGTTCGGCACCTGGTTCGAATTCGGCGACACCACACCTGCCCGCCGGCTCAAGCTCTCGTGGTTCAGCCCAACCACGCGCAACTACATGTTCGTCGACCACACCGGGCAGCGAGTGGCGGTCAAACCAATAGTGCAGTTGGCCCAGGAGATGGAAGCGGGCAAGGTCCGCCTGGTACCGACGGAACAGTCCGCCCCGCTGATGGATCGCGCGCTGAGTGCCATCTACCGGGTCCTGCAACGCATTACCTACGGGCGCAGCCCGGCACAGACCTGAAGGAGCAGTCGATGGGAGAACGTCGCCAGCACAGCCGGCATCAGACCGGGCTGACCGTAGAAGTCTTCGACCGCCACTCTGGGCGCAGTCTCGGACGACTCGCTGACTTGTCCGCCGAAGGCTTCATGCTCTGCGGCGTGGATGTTCCAGAGACCGATTCAGTCTGGGAATGCCTGCTGGTACCCGCACCGCCGCTGGACGAAGTCGGCGAGATCCATCTGGGCGCCGACTGTCTGTGGAGCCGCGCCGGCACTGACGGACAACTGGGCTGGGCAGGCTTCCACATCATCGATATCGCCGAGGATCAGGCGGAGCGGGTCGAACAACTGCTGGTCATGCTCGGTGGCGCCCGCGAAACAGACTGACCGCTGCGTCTGAATCGGCCACGAAAAAGCCCGCCAATTGGCGGGCTTTTTCGTGGAGCAAGGATCAGGAGAAGACGATCTCGTCGCTCTCGACCTTGGCATGGATCTGCGTGCCAGGGTTGAACTTGCCGGCCAGGATCAGCTGCGCCAGCGGGTTCTCGATCCAGCGCTGGATCGCGCGCTTGAGCGGCCGCGCGCCATACACCGGGTCGAAACCGACGGCGATCAGCTTGTCCATCGCCTCATCGCTCAGCTCCAGGCTCAGTTCGCGCTCGGCCAGGCGCTTGCGCAGACGGCCCATCTGGATCCGCGCGATGCCGGCGATCTGCTCGCGGGCAAGCGGCTCGAAGACCACCACCTCGTCGATCCGGTTGATGAACTCCGGACGGAAGTGCGCGTTCACCGCATCCATGACCGCCGCATGTTGCGCCTCACGGTCGCCCACCAGTTCCTGGATCTGCGCCGACCCGAGGTTCGAGGTCATTACCACCACGGTATTGCGGAAGTCCACGGTACGACCGTGGCTGTCGGTCAGGCGACCGTCTTCCAGCACCTGCAGCAGCACGTTGAAGACATCCGGGTGGGCCTTCTCGACCTCGTCCAGCAGCACCACGGAATAAGGCTTGCGGCGCACGGCTTCGGTCAGGTAGCCACCCTCTTCATAGCCGACGTAGCCCGGTGGCGCACCGATCAGGCGAGCCACGGAATGTTTCTCCATGAACTCGGACATGTCGATACGAACCAGTGCTTCCTCGGTGTCGAAGAGGAATTCGGCCAGGGCCTTGCACAGCTCGGTCTTGCCCACCCCGGTCGGGCCGAGGAAGAGGAACGAACCGCTGGGGCGATTCGGGTCCGCGAGGCCCGCACGGGAGCGAC
Organism: Pseudomonas sp. BB438; assembly: GCF_057180225.1. Classification (NCBI taxonomy): domain Bacteria; kingdom Pseudomonadati; phylum Pseudomonadota; class Gammaproteobacteria; order Pseudomonadales; family Pseudomonadaceae; genus Pseudomonas; species Pseudomonas sp. BB438. The sequence continues at coordinate 1,022,856 of NZ_CM170001.1, read as the reverse complement.
GGACAGCGTTGGAAACCGCCACCACGGCTTCGTTCTGGCCAATGACGCGCTTGTGCAGCTCGTCTTCCATGCGCAGCAGCTTCTCGCGCTCGCCTTCGAGCATCTTGGACACCGGAATACCGGTCCACTTGGCCACGACTTCGGCGATTTCCTCGTCGGTCACCTTGTTTCGCAGCAGCTGTTTCTCGGTCTGACCGTGCTGGTCGACCATCTGCAGGCTGCGCTCCAGGTCCGGAATGGTCTGGTACTGGATGCGCGCCATGGTTTCCAGGTCGCCCTTGCGCCGCGCGGTTTCCATTTCCTGCTTGGCTTGCTCGATCTTCTGCTGGATCTGCGCGGAACCCTGGACCTCGGCTTTCTCCGACTTCCAGATTTCCTCGAGATCGGCGTACTCGCGCTCGAGCTTGGCGATGTCTTCTTCCAGCTTGGCGAGGCGCTTCTTGGTGGCCTCGTCGTCTTCCTTCTTCAGCGCCTCGCGCTCGATCTTCAGCTGGATCAGGCGACGGTCCAGGCGATCAAGTTCCTCCGGCTTGGAGTCGATCTCCATGCGGATGCGGCTGGCTGCTTCGTCGATCAGGTCGATGGCCTTGTCCGGCAACTGGCGGTCGGTGATGTAGCGGTGGCTGAGCTTGGCCGCGGCGATGATCGCGCCGTCGGTGATGGTCACACCGTGGTGCACCTCGTAGCGCTCCTTCAGACCACGCAGGATGGCAATGGTGTCTTCCTCGCTCGGCTCATCGACCAGCACTTTCTGGAAACGACGCTCCAGGGCGGCATCCTTCTCGATGTACTGGCGGTATTCGTCCAGGGTAGTGGCGCCCACGCAGTGCAGTTCGCCGCGGGCCAGGGCCGGCTTGAGCATGTTGCCGGCGTCCATGGCGCCCTCGGCCTTGCCGGCGCCGACCATGGTGTGCAGTTCGTCGATGAACAGGATGATCCGACCTTCCTGCTTGGACAGTTCGTTGAGCACGGCTTTCAGGCGCTCCTCGAACTCGCCGCGGAACTTCGCGCCGGCGATCAGCGAGCCCATGTCCAGCGCCAGCAGGCGCTTGTCCTTCAGGCCGTCGGGCACTTCGCCGTTGACGATGCGCTGGGCGAGGCCTTCGACGATGGCGGTCTTGCCGACGCCGGGCTCGCCGATCAGCACGGGGTTGTTCTTGGTACGGCGCTGCAGGACCTGGATGGTCCGGCGGATTTCGTCGTCACGGCCGATCACCGGATCAAGCTTGCCTTCCTCGGCGCGCTTGGTCATGTCGACGGTGTACTTGTCCAGCGCCTGGCGAGAGTCCTCGGCGTTCGGGTCGTTGACCGCTTCGCCGCCACGCAGGTTGGCCACGGCGTTTTCCAAGGCTTTCTTGGACACGCCCTGGCTGGTCAGCAGCTTGCCGAGCTTGGTGCTGTCGTCCATGGCCGCCAGCAGGACAAGCTCGCTGGAGATGAACTGGTCGCCCTTCTGCTGAGCCAGGCGGTCGGCCTGGTTGAGCAGACGCGCCAGGTCCTGCGACAGGTTCACGTCGCCGGTGGGATTCTGGATCTTCGGCAGCGTGTCCATCTCCTTGTTAAGAGAGGAGCGCAGCGCCGGGATATCGAAGCCGACCTGCATCAGCAGGGGCTTGATGGAGCCGCCCTGCTGCTCGATGAGCGCGGACAGCAGGTGTACCGGCTCGATGGCCGGGTGGTCATGTCCAACGGCCAGGGACTGGGCATCGGAGAGTGCAAGCTGGAGCTTGCTGGTCAAACGGTCGATTCGCATGAGGGTCGTCCTTCCTTTCTATAGCGGGCCGGAGCGATGAGTGCCCCTGGTCACGACTAACCCGCCGGGATGCCAGATAGATAAGGACGATTTTGGTCGGTTCAAGCCATTTGGCCATGACACCCGTCAGTTAGTGCCTTGGAAAGGGCCTCCGAAACGGAGTTGAACCCGTAGAAGCGAGCAAGCTCGTCCCTACAAACAGACGGTCAGGCCAGCCAGACCAGACTGGCCAGGCGGCCAGTGCGGGCGCTGCGGCGGTAGGAATAGAAGCGCTCGGTGTCGGTGAAGGTGCAGAAATCCCCACCGTAGACGGCAGTCACACCCTTTGCCACTAGACGGATACGCGCCAGCTCATAGATGTCGGCCATGAACTTGCCAGCGTTGCTGCTCGGCACGAAGGCGCGGTCGGCTTCGGCATGGTTCGCCAGGAAGGCTTCACGCACCTCCGGCCCGACCTCGAAGGCCTGCGGGCCGATGGACGGGCCGAGCCAGACCAGCAGCTCCGCCGGGGCGATGCCCATGGCATCCACCGTCGCTTCCAGCACGCCACCGGCCAATCCCCGCCATCCGGCGTGGGCTGCACCCACGCGGGTACCGGCATGGTCGCAGAACAGCGCCGGCAGGCAGTCGGCGGTCATGATGGTGCAGGCAATGCCGTGCGTGGCGCTCCAACTGGCATCGGCAGTGGCGACGACCGACGGATCGGCCTCCACCACGTCGATGCCGTGCACCTGGCTCAGCCAGGCCGGCTGACACCCCAGCTCGGCAGTCAGGCGACGACGATTCTCGACCACGGCGGACGGCTCGTCGCCAACATGGTCACCCAGGTTGAAACTGTCGAAAGGCTCCGTGCTGACGCCGCCGGCACGAGTCGTCACGCAGGCGCGGACGTTAGCCGGAGCCGGCCAGTCGGGCGTCAGCCAGAGGCTCATACGAAGGACTCGTTGTCTTGTCGCAGGAGACTCAGCAGCCAGGTGAAGTCATCCGGCAGTGGCGATTCCCACTTCATGCGCACATTGGTGGCCGGATGATCCAGCTCCAGGAAGCGCGCGTGCAGGGCCTGGCGGGGGAAGTCGCGCAGGGACTCGACGAGGGTCGGGCTGGCACCCGGCGGAATGCGGAAACGCCCGCCATAGGTAGGGTCGCCCACCAGCGGGTGGCCAATATGCGTCATGTGGACGCGGATCTGGTGGGTCCGGCCGGTTTCCAGCTTCACCCGGGTGTGGGTGTGCGCCCGGAAGCGCTCCAGCACACGGTAATGACTGATCGCGACTTTGCCGGTCTCGATCACCGCCATCTTCTGCCGCTGGACGCCGTGACGGCCGATGGGCGCGTCGACGGTGCCGCCGGCGACGATCACGCCGGTGACGATGGCTTCATAGATGCGGCTGACGCTACGCGCCTGCAACTGGGCTACTAGGTTGGTGTGCGCTTCCAGGGTCTTGGCCACCACCATCAGGCCGGTGGTGTCCTTGTCCAGGCGGTGCACGATGCCGGCGCGCGGCACGTTGGCCAGGTGCGGCACATGGTGCAGCAGCGCATTGAGCAGGGTACCGTCCTGGTGGCCGGCGGCAGGGTGAACCACCAGGCCGGTCGGCTTGTCGATGACCAGGATGTGGTCATCTTCATAGACAATGTCCAGCTCGATGTCCTGGGCGACCCATTCACCCTGGGCCTCCAGCTCGACGTCCAGTTCCAGGCGCGAGCCGGCATGGACGATGTCGCGCGGGCGCAACACGGCGCCATCGACCTTGAGACGGCCGTCCTTGATCCAGCCAGCCAGGCGGGAACGGGAATGGTCGGAGAAGAGCTGGGCGGCGACCTGGTCGAGACGCTGACCACCGAGGTCGAACGGCACTTCTGCCGCGAGTTGGATCATATTGGACATGACGGGACACGAAGGGCGCGCGGCCTTTTGGTTCGGCTGCACGCTGTGGTTAAATACGGGGCCTTTGTCCCAGGGGTATCCCTGGGGCGCCAATCATAACAGACGGTTGCGGCCGCGACAGCCGACCGTCCAGGGACGCAAGCCGCCATGCAAGTGAAACACCTGCTGCTGATCGCCACCCTCGCCTTCGTTACCGCCTGCTCCTCCAAGGGCGAGAAGGTGGATGAGAACCTGAGCGAAAGCCAGCTGTACCAGCAGGCACAGGAAGACCTCAACAACAAGAGCTACACCAACGCCGTCGCCAAGCTGAAGGCGCTGGAGTCCCGCTACCCGTTCGGCCGCTACGCCGAGCAGGCCCAGTTGGAACTGATCTACGCCAACTACAAGAACATGGAGCCCGAAGCCGCTCGTGCCGCTGCCGAGCGCTTCATCCGCCTGCACCCGCAGCACCCGAACGTCGACTACGCCTATTACCTCAAGGGGCTGGCCTCCTTCGACCAGGACCGCGGCCTGCTGGCGCGCTTCCTGCCGCTGGACATGACCAAGCGTGACCCGGGCGCCGCCCGCGACTCCTTCAACGAGTTCGCTCAGTTGGTCAGCCGCTACCCGAACAGCCGCTACGCCCCGGACGCCAAGGCGCGCATGATCTACCTGCGCAACCTGCTGGCGGCCTATGAAGTGCACGTCGGCCACTATTACCTCAAGCGCCAGGCCTACGTCGCCGCCGCCAACCGTGGCCGCTATGTGGTCGAGAACTTCCAGGAAACCCCGGCTGTCGGCGATGGCCTGGCAATCATGGTCGAGGCCTACCAGCGCCTGGGCCTGAACGACCTGGCTGACTCGAGCCTGGAAACCCTGAAGGCCAACTACCCGGACAACCCCAGCCTCAAGGATGGCCAGTTCGTTCCGCGTGAAAACGAAGCCGACAACCGCTCCTGGCTGGCCAAGGCGACCCTGGGCCTGATCGAGTCCAACGATGCCCCGCCGCACATGGAAACCCAGGCATCCAAGGACGTGATCAAGCAGTACGAGGACGCAGAGCAGCAGATCCCGTCCGAGCTCAAGCCGGAAAACCAGAGCGACGTGCAGGAAGAACAGCACGAGTCCGAAGGCAACGCTGGCAACAGCGACCGCTCCTGGTTCAGCTATATGACCTTCGGCATCTTCGACTGATACCGACTGGTTCGACGAAAAAGGGAGGCTTCGGCCTCCCTTTTTCATGCTGGAAGGACATAGGCACTTTTTGCCGCACAGACACCAGCTCACTGTCCGCCACCGCCTGGCTTGGATAAACTGCCGCTCTTTGAGCACAAGGGATTGCCATGACCCGTCTGCTGTTCTGGATCGCCCTCTTCGCCTTTGGCTGGTGGCTGTGGCGCAGGGCCACCCGCCCGGCGCGCCCCGCGAAGAACACCAAGGCCGACGAACAGGCCCCACCCATGGTCCGCTGCGCCCAGTGCGGGGTCCATGTGCCGCAGAGCCACGCTCTGCAGGACGAGAGCCAGTGGTACTGCAGCCGCGCGCACCTGGAACAGGACCACGCCGACCGTGGCCGCTGAAGGCATCTCCCTCACGGGCCAGGGCCTGCGAGTCCTGCGCCTGTACCACCTGTACCGCCTGACCATCGGGCTGGTGCTCGTGCTGCTGATCTCCAGCAGCCTCGACGACGAACTCCTCAAACTGGCCCACCCCGAGCTGTTCCACGTCGGCTGCTGGGTCTACCTGGTCCTCAATATCCTGATTGCGGTACTGATGCCCACGCCGCGCCAGTTGCTGCCGCTGTTCATCCTGGCAGCGCTGGACATCCTCCTGCTCAGCGCCCTGTTCTATACCGCCGGCGGCATTCCCAGCGGTATCGGCAATCTGATGGTGGTCGCCGTGGCCATCGCCAACATCCTGCTGCGCGGGCGCATCGGCCTGCTGATCGCCGCCATCGCCGCCATCGGCCTGATCTACCTGACCTTCTACCTGAGCCTGAGCCAGGCCACGGCCCTGAACCACTACGTACAGGCCGGTGGCCTGGGCGCCTTGAGCTTCGCATCAGCCCTGCTGATCCAGGCCCTGGCGCGGCGCCAGCAGATGGTCGAAAGCATTGCCGAGCAGCGCGCCACCACGGTGGCCAACCTCGAGGAACTCAACGCACTGATCCTCCAGCGCATGCGCACCGGCATCCTGGTCCTGGGCGATCGCCACCGGGTGCTGCTGGCCAACCAGAGCGCCACCACCCTGCTGGGCGGCCACGACCTGCCTGGCCACTCGCTGGCCGAGTACAGCCCCCCCCTGGTCTCCAGCCTGCAGCAATGGCAACAGAATCCCGCCCTGCGCCCACCCAGCCTGCAACCCGTGGAGTCCGGCCCCACCGTACAGCCGAGCTTCATCCCGCTGCGCCGGGGCAACGAGCAGCACATCCTGATGTTCCTCGAGGATATCTCACAGATCACCCAACAGGCCCAGCAGCTCAAGCTCGCCGCCCTGGGTCGCCTTACCGCGGGCATCGCCCATGAGATCCGCAACCCGCTGGGCGCCATCAGCCATGCGGCGCAGCTGCTGTTGGAGTCCGAAGAGCTCGACAAGCCCGACCGACGCCTGGCGCAGATCATCCAGGACCAGTCGCGGCGTATGAACCTGGTCATCGAGAACGTCCTGCAGCTGTCGCGCCGCCGCCAGGCGGAGCCGCAGTTGCTTGATCTGAAATACTGGCTGCACCGCTACGCCGGCGAAATGCGCGAGAGCCTGCGCGAAGACCAGCAGATCCACGTGGAAACCGGCCAGGGCACGGTGCAGACGCGCATGGACCCGCACCAGTTGACTCAGGTACTGACCAACCTCGTGCAGAATGGGTTACGGTACAGCACGCAGAAGAACGGCGCCGGCCAGGTCTGGCTGCGACTGTTCCGCGACAGCGAGACCGACCTGCCCGTGCTGGAAGTGCTCGATGATGGCCCCGGTATCGCTACCGATCAGCGGGTGAAGCTGTTCGAGCCGTTCTTCACCACGGAAAGCAAGGGCACCGGCCTTGGCCTCTATATCTCCCGCGAGCTTTGCGAAAGCAACCAGGCCCGGCTGGACTACAAGACGCGCGACGAAGGCGGCAGCTGCTTCCGCATCACATTCGCTCACCCGCGCAAACAAAGCTAAGAAGACGCAAAGAACATGAGCCGTCAAAAAGCCCTGATCGTCGATGACGAACCCGACATCCGCGAGTTGCTGGAAATCACACTCGGACGCATGAAGCTGGATACCCGCAGCGCCCGCAACGTCAAGGAAGCCCGCGACTTCCTGGCCCGCGAGCCCTTCGACTTCTGCCTCACCGACATGCGCCTGCCCGATGGCACCGGACTGGATCTGGTGCAGTACATCCAGCAACGCCACCCCCAGATGCCGGTGGCAATGATCACCGCCTTCGGCAGCCTGGACACCGCAGTGCAGGCGCTCAAGGCCGGCGCTTTCGACTTCCTGACCAAGCCGGTAGACCTCGCCCGCCTGCGCGAACTGGTGAACTCCGCCCTGCGCCTGCGCTCCCCCGATGCCGAGGAAGCACCGGTGGACAGCCGCCTGCTCGGCGACTCGCCGCCCATGCGCACCCTGCGCAACCAGGTGGCCAAGCTCGCCCGCAGCCAGGCGCCGGTGTACATCAGCGGAGAATCCGGCAGCGGCAAGGAGCTGGTAGCCCGGCTGATTCACGAGCAAGGCCCGCGCGAGGTCCAGGCCTTTGTGCCAGTCAACTGCGGCGCCATTCCTTCTGAGCTGATGGAAAGCGAGTTCTTCGGCCACAAGAAAGGCAGCTTCACCGGCGCCGTGGAGGACAAGCTTGGCTTGTTCCAGGCGGCCAATGGCGGCACGCTGTTTCTTGATGAGGTCGCCGACCTGCCGCTACCGATGCAGGTCAAGCTGCTCCGCGTCATCCAGGAAAAAGCTGTGCGCGCCGTAGGCGGGCAGCAGGAAGTTGCGGTGGACGTGCGCGTTCTCTGTGCGACCCACAAGGACCTCGCCGCCGAAGTCGCCGCCGGTCGCTTCCGCCAGGACCTCTACTACCGCCTGAATGTCATCGAGCTGCGGGTTCCGCCACTGCGCGAACGTCGCGAAGACATTCCGCTGCTGACCGACCGTGTGCTCAAGCGCCTGGCCGGCGACACCGGACTGGCTGCTGCCTCGGTCAGTGCCGATGCGCTGGAGAAGCTCAAGAACTACCGCTTCCCGGGCAACGTCCGGGAGCTGGAAAACATGCTGGAGCGCGCCTACACACTCTGCGAGAACGACATTATCCAGCCGCACGACCTGCGCCTGGCCGATACCAGCACCGCAGATTCCAGCGGCGAAGCCAGTCTCGCGCAGATCGACAACCTCGAGGACTACCTTGAGGACATCGAACGCAAGCTGATCATGCAAGCCCTGGAAGAAACCCGCTGGAACCGCACCGCAGCGGCGCAGCGTCTGGGCCTGACCTTCCGCTCCATGCGCTACCGTCTGAAAAAACTGGGGATCGACTGATCCCCAGCCGTTCTCAGACGATGGGCGTCGCGACCAGGCGCCCTTCCGGCGCGTAAGGCGTCGCTTCGATGATCGGCAGACGCGCTTGGATCAGGTCTGCCAGCAACTGGCAGGATGCCGGTGCCAGCACCAGCCCATTGCGGTAGTGCCCGGTGTTCAGCCAGAGGCCATGATGGCCGGGCACCTCGCCGATGAAGGGAATGCCCTGCGGCGAGCCTGGACGCAATCCCGCCCAGTGATTCACCGGCTCCCTGCCCGCCAGCGCAGGGATCAGCTCTTCTGCCGAAGCACGCAGGCTGGCCAGAGCCTCATCCGACGGCGTCTTGTCGAACCCAGCGTGCTCCAGGGTACTGCCGATCAGGATGTGCCCGTCACGCCGCGGAATCGCATAGCGACCTTTTGCCAGCACCATGCTGGAAAGAAACGCCGGCTCGCCACGGTAGAGGATCATCTGCCCCTTCACCGGCTCCACCGGCAGTTCCAGTCCCAGCGTCGCCAGTAGCTGGCCGCTCCAGGCGCCGGCTGCCAGCACTACCGCGTCGGCGGTGAAGTTACCCTGTGCCGTACGCACACCCTTCACGGCATTGCCGTCGCGCAGAAAGCCAGTCACCTCGACCTGCTCCTGCACACTCACATTCGGCAGTCGTACCAGCGCCTCGCGCAGCGACTTGGCCAGGCGCGGGTTACGCACGTTGGCCACACCCGACATATACACCGCACGCTCGAAGCCCTGCCCCAGCACCGGAACAGCTTCGTGCACCGCGTCGATGTCCACTTCCGAAAGCGGGCGACCATGTTTTTCGGCCCAGGCCAACGCCTCGGCCTGATCGTCGAGATCGAGCCAGTACAGGCCCGTGACATGCACCTCAGGATCGAGCCCGGTATCGGCCAACAGGCGATCACCCAGTTTGGGATAGAAATCCTGCGACCAGTGGGCCAGGTTGGCGACAGCCGCGCTGTAACGCCACGGATAGAGCGGCGAGACGATGCCGCCACCGGCCCAGGACGCTTCGCGCCCGGTCTCGCCCCTCTCCAGCAGCACCACCTCGGCACCCGCCTGCCCCAGAGTCCAGGCAGTCAGCATCCCGACTACCCCACCGCCCACCACGATCATGTCCGGCATACCACGCCCCACATCACAGGAAAATCAACGGCCCAACGCCGGCCGCACACTATACCGGGCAGGGGGCACCGGCGGAGCACGACAGAAGTCGGTGCGGCATCGGACCACTCCTACAGCGTCTGTCCAACTCCCTGGCGGGCATGCCGTGTTCAGCAACCAATACTTCCCGCACCTCAATTGCCCGGAAGCGAACCATGCCCAGGGACCAAGGCTTCACCCTCGTCGAATTGCTGCTCACCCTCACGATACTTGCCATCGCGCTATCAATCGCCGCCCCCTCATTCAGTGAACTGCTGAATAATCAGCGCGCGAGCACCGCGACCCAGGAACTGCGCAACGCCCTGAGTTACGCCCGGGAAACCGCCGTGCACAGCGGACAACCCATCAGCATCGCCGCCACCAACGGTGACTGGGCCTCCGGCTGGGAGGTCTTCGTCGATCCCACCAACCGAGGGACTCGCGACTCCCTGCGCCTCCCGCTCGCCGTACACGGCCCGCTGATCGGCATCAGCATCCGCACCGACAACACCTCTCGCCGCTTCATCCACTTCACCCCGCGCGGCAACGCGATCCAGCCCAACGGCGCCTTCCACTCCGGCACGCTGACGCTCTGCGGCGCAGGCCAAACGAGTCATCGCATCGTGTTCAACAAGGCCGGGCGCATCCGTACCGAGGCCGGAGCCACCGGGGACGTCTGCCCGCTCTGACCGACTTCTCATGCTCTACGCGACGGGGTTCACAGAACCCGGAAAGGCATGACCGAACGTCACCCTAATACGAACGGTCATCCATAGAAAAAAGACATTTCCCACACGACTAGGCAGCATTGCCGCCATCGAAAATGTGAGGAGTTGGTCTATGTCGCGCCCCAGGGACTCGGCGGGGTTTACCATTATCGAGTTGATGCTTGTCGTGACTCTCGTCGCCATCTTCGCCGCGATCGCGTTGCCCAGCTTCACGACTACGATAACCAACTCTCGTCTGCAGTCGAGCAACAACGAGCTGGCCAGTTTGGTCCAGTACGCTCGCAGCACGGCTGTCCAAAACAATCAGGTCACGGCACTTTGTCTCAATGCCGGCGTGTGGTCGGTCCACAAGGACTGTTCGGATAGCAACATTTTGCGCTCGTTCACTCCAGCCTCCGGCGTCACCGTGTCCGCATCCGTGACCAATCTGACATTTCATTCCAACGGCACAGCCAGCTCGACCGCCAGCCTCATCAGCTGCTACGGCGGTGCAGCCTCGAAGGGGTACAAGCTGGAACTGCTCGCCAGTGGCTACCTCCGCGTCAACTCTCAGGGAAAGGACAACGGAAACGCCCTGTCCTCTTGCACTCCATGAGGCCTCTGATGAACAAGACGTGCGGCTTCAGCATGATTGAAGTGCTGATCACTCTGCTCCTCATCTGTATTGGGGTACTTGGGATGGTCGCCCTTCAGGGGCGTACCGTGCAGTACACCCAGGATGCAACTCAAAGGAACGCGGCTGCCGCCCTAGCCAACGATCTCATTGAGCTCATAAGGGCCAACCCGAACGGTTTGCCGGCAAGCTCAGGCTTCTACAAGGCAACTGGCACCGCATTCCCGGCCGTACCCTCGGCAGGGTGCAGTGCCATGACGAACGTTGCCTCCGAGCAACTGGCGTGCTGGGGCCAGAAGGCCGGTCGGCTACTACCCGGTGCCTCATCTTTGCTAACCAGTGATTTCTACGTCTGCCGGTCGCTTAATGCTGGTAGCTGTGCGACGACAGGATCTGCGGTCGAAATCAGGCTGGCCTGGAAGGTCAAGCCCGGCGAGTGCATGGATAACAGCTCCGCCACTACGTGCTACTACCGCTTGCGGACTGAAATCTAGGAAGACGCCATGAAGCTCTCTCGTCTACAACGCGGACTGTCCATGATCGAGCTAATGGTTGCTCTGGCCATCAGCAGCTTCCTCATCGTCGGCGTCACACAGATCTACATCGATAACAAGCGCGGCTACTCATTTCAGCAGGGCCAATCGGAGAACCAGGAAGGCTCTCGCTACTCAACGCTGTTCCTGCAGCAGGAACTAGCCAAGGCAGGTTATCGCCGAGCACCCGACCAGGAAATGAACGACGCATTCAAGGCAGAAAACCTCTCCGGCTGTAACTTCGCAGCCGGGCAGACAGTCATGAGGATCAGCGCATCGTCCATCTGCATCCGATACCAACCTCGTGACAGCACCGAACGGGATTGCCAGGGCAATGCGGTCACTACAGCAGCTGACTACCTAGCCCCCTACACCGCATCGACGGAAAACTTTGTCGAGCGCATCTGGTTCGACAGCAATAAGGGCGATCTGGTCTGCACGCGCCAACCCGCGGGCGGTGAAAGCAAAGATGTCAGCGTAATGACTGGGCTGGCAGACGTGCGATTTGCGTTTGGGACAGGGACTACCAGCAACCCCCGAGCAGTCACCCAGTTTGTCGTTACACCTGCAAACAACCAACCGATCCTGGCGATACGCTTCATCACCCTCACGCGCAGCATCTCAGGCGGCATCCGCTATGCGAGCACCGTCGATACAGCCTTACAGAACTGGAAAGACTATAGCGGCGCATCCGCTAGCGAAGTAAGTGCACTGAAGAATGCAGATAACAGCCAGCTATATCAGTTCAGCCAGAATACCGTCAGCCTCAGGAACCTTCTGCCATGATCACCGCCCGGCCCCACTTCTACGCACCGGCCCCTCGGCGCCGGCAGTCCGGTGCCTCGCTGTTCATCGCGTTGATCATCCTTTTGCTGGTGACCGTATTCGCACTTTCCAGTACACGCGAGACTGCGCTCGAATCACGTATCACCGCGAACTACATAGAACAGCAACGACTGCTCAACGGAGCTGAAGCCGGGCTACGCGATGGCGAGTCCTGGATGGTAAGTCCAATCAGGCCGCTGGATCCTACGGCCTCGTGCGCAGCGGCCTCTCCAAATACTGTTCCAGCACCATGCTTGCTTTCGCTACGGAACAACGTACCAACCTATTCAGTTCTATTCGCCACCAGCAACCTGTCCCGCCCTTATTACCCGAAGGACGGCACTCAAGCAGATTCAGCGATGCCGGTTCGCTGGTATGCCCTGCCCGCCCCCAACGGGGGCGCGTCCGCCCAGAATGAAAACCCGGAAAGCCTTCAGCAGGCCCAGGGAACTGGCACGTTCCGCTATGAGATCAATAGCAAGGCTGCGACGACCGCGACCGGTAACGCGACCTATCTACGCTCGACTACCGCAAAATACTTCGACAACGGTGATCGCTGATGAATCCCCGCACGTTCCCCCGTAAAGCCACAGCCAGCCTCGTACTGTGCTCGGCTTTTTTCGGCGGCGCCCATGAAGCTCAAGCCACGCTGCTGAACATCGGCCAGTCCCCGCTGATCCTTTCCGAGTCCGTGGCGCCCAACCTAATCCTGACCTTGGACGACTCAGGAAGTATGCGCTATGCCTTTGCCCCGGACAGCATGGGTGACAACGGTGCCACTCGCCGGTTCAAAGCTGCTGTGTTCAACCCGATGTACTACAACCCGGCAGTCACGTATCTGGTCCCAACCAAAGTGAACGCCGATGGAACGAGAGCCAACCCTGGCTATACCACCTCGTTCACTGCCGCATACTCCAACGGTTTCAAAACCAGTACCGGTACCACCGACCTGAGCACCTCATACTGGGTCACGCGCAACTCCGATCCTGCAACGGCTCCTAGCACCAGTTTCACAGCCACCGATTCGACCTACGGCTGGCGCCAGTATGTGCAGAACCCAACCGCGGACTTCGGCCCTAAGAGCACACAGAGCAGTTCCATTGCTCCGGCAGTAGTGACCAGTAACGTAACCTACGCCAGCAACCAATCACGCTGCCCTACCAACATCAATGCGTCGACACAGACAAGCAATAACAGCTCGACCGACGCCAACGGCACCGTGACCCGTCAAGACTACAGCACCACAACGAGCTACTCGAATATCAGCTGCTCGGGCTCCGGCTCCAGAATCAAGGTCACCGTCACCACTTCTGCCGTGACCACCACCACGACCACAGTGACTACGGCGGACAGAACACAAGCGCGTGTCCCTGCTTACTACTATCTGTACGACGCGACCCTAACCGGGTGCACATCCACCACCACAGACGACAACTGCTATCGCCTAGTAAACGTCACTGCCACTTCCGGCATCGGCAACTCCGATGAGCGTCAGAATTTCGCCATTTGGTACTCGTTCTATCGTACACGGGCGCTGGCCACGCTGAGCGCCGCGAACCTTTCGTTCAACAGCCTGCCTGTCAGCATTCGCCTAACATGGCAGACACTGAACAGCTGCACCACCTTGAACTCCAGTGGTTGCGGAACCAATTACTTCCGCAAGTTCTCTGACCAACACCGGGGAAACTTCTTTACTTGGCTGACCAACGTTCCATTCGTCGATGGCACCTCTTTGCGAGTGGCGATGAGTCGCGCTGGCGAATTCCTCAAGACCAGTGACGCCTGGGCGTTTGATCCCAATCCGTTCACATCGACCGGAGGTCGAGGAACCACCGTCCAAAGCCCAACGTACTCCTGCCGCCCGAGCTACCAGATCATGATGACTGACGGCATGTGGAACGGTAACAACGGCACCACCAGCGCTACGCTCAAACCAGACCAGACAACTGCCACACTGCCTGACGGCAAGTCGTACTCCCGCCAAACACCGTTCTACGATGTAACCCAAAGCACCCTTGCAGACTTGGCGTTTCACTATTGGGCGACGGACGCCAACACTTCCCTCGACAATGATGTGAAGCCCTTGCTTGTAGCGCCCAATACTGCCGACGCAACTGCCGAATACTGGGACCCACGCAATGACCCTGCCAACTGGCAGCATCTGGTCAACTACACCATTGGCCTAGGGCTGACCAGCGCATTGAACTATCCCGGCCTTCCTTGGACCGGAGATACCTATGGTGGTGCTGGATATACCGCACTGAAGAATGGCACTGCCTGGCCTGCAGCAGGGGCCGACAGCAGCAACAACGTTTATGACCTCTGGCACACCGCGATCAACTCACGCGGGGAGTTTTTCAGTGCAGACAGCCCGGACAAGATCGTCGAGGCCTTCCGCACCATCATCAATCGCATCAGCAACCGCACCACCTCCGCCAGTGCGCCGGGCGTGACAGCATCGGTCGTCGCCGACACCATCACCCGCGAGGTCTACGAGACACAATTCAATAGCGAGGACTGGTCCGGGAACCTGATCAAGTACACGATCGATAGCAATGGAGCAAGAACCCAGGCATGGGACCTGGCCACCACACTCAGCGGCGTGCAAGCATCTGGCCGGACGATCAAGATGTACAGCAGCAGCGGCACCAGTAAGCTCAAGGACTTCACCTGGAGCAACCTCAGTACCGCCCAGCAGACGCTACTCAACCGCGACTACGACACCACAAACTCTACCGCTGACACCAGGGGCGCCCAACGCTTGGCGTACATCCGGGGCGACCAGAGCAATGAAGGCAGCGCAACTGACCAATTCCGTGAGCGAGCCACCGTAGTCGGCGATATCGTCAACTCGTCACCGGTTCTCGTGGGCACCCCGAAGTTCCTCCCCTATCTGGCCGACGCTATCGATGGCGCCACCACAGACGGAACAAGCAAGTATGCAACCTTCCGTACGGCCAATAACGCCGACGGCAGCAATCCTGCCCGCCGCCCCATGGTTTATGTCGGCGCCAACGATGGCATGTTGCACGGATTCGATGCTCGCACTGGTGCTGAAATTTTCGCTTACGTACCATCGGCAGTAATCGAAAATCTCTACAAGCTGCCAGCCAAGAAGTACAAGGGGGGCGCTCACCAATTCTATGTAGATGGCTCTCCAGTGGTTTCGGACGTCTACTTTGGCGACGCCTGGCATACCGTACTGATCGGCACCCTGCGCGCTGGCGGGCGTTCGATGTTCGCCCTGGACATTACCAATCCGGACGCCATCACCTTGCTTTGGGAGAAGAGCTTCGATACCAGTAGCACGTACGCCAACATGGGGTACAGCTTCCCGCAACCGAGCATTGCTCGTCTGCACAACGGCAAATGGGCGGTGGTCACCGGAAACGGCTATGGCAACCAGAGCGGTACCGATGCCGACAAGGCATCGCTAATGATCCTAGATGTACAGACAGGTGACATGCTCAAAGAACTGGTCGTGGCTGGCGACACTACCAAGGCCAACGGCCTGTCTGCCGTGAAGCTCGCAGACAACAACGGCGACGGTGTATCTGAATACGCCTACGCCGGAGATCTACAAGGCAACCTCTGGCGTTTTGATCTTTTCCCGGCCAGCATCCGCAACAGCACCGCCGCGGACCCCTTCAAACGTGGCGGTACCAATGGCATTACCGATACATCGAGTACTTCCAATGACTTCACCGTCTCCTACGGCGGCAAGCCGATGTACACAGCCCTGGACAGCAGAAGCAGTGGCGCAACGTCGCAGACCATCATGGCTGCTCCATCACTGGTCCGGCACCCGAGCACCCTCGGGTTCCTGGTGATCTTCGGTACTGGTAAGTACTTCGAAACTACCGACGGCAACGTCGACTCGACCCGTGCTCAAAGCATCTATGGCATCTGGGACCGCAAGACCAAAGCCCAAAGCACTTCTGCCCCGAGCCCGGCACTTGGTCGGTCCAACCTGGTCAGCCAGAGCATCACAGAAGAGGCTGCGAGCAACCCATTCAGCAACAACGTGAACGTAGACGGGATTCGCACCATTAGCCAGAACGCAGTCCAGTGGTACACCACCGGCGCGAACGACACCACGGACTCCAGCGTGAACAAATGGGGCTGGGTGCTTGACCTGAAAATCGCGGGGGCCAGCACGTTGAGCGGTGAAATGATGATCAACCCAATGTCAGCGCGCAGCCAGACGCTCTTGGTGAACACTCTCACGCCCAACGCTGATCCCTGCAAAGAAGGAGTCGACTCCTGGGTGTACGGGCTTGACCCTTACACCGGCGGCCGGACGACATTCAACGTGTTCGACCTGAATAACGACAGGACCATCAATGATGGGGATACCTACGGCAGCAGCAATACTGTCATTTCAGGCTACAAGAAGCAGGGCGCCGGCGGCTTTACTACCAACAACGGCGACATATTCACTTCCCCTGGCCAGGGCGGAGGCGTGATGTACAATTCCGGCCCGTCGTCCAATGGACGCCAGACTTGGCGAGTCATTCCCGAGGAGGTGCGCTGATGAATGCTCTACCAAGATCCAGCAATGGCTTCACCCTGATGGAACTGATGATAGTTGTGGCGCTGATTGGGGTCCTTACCAGCATCGCGTACCCCAGCTACCAGAACTATGTGCTGCGCGCAAACCGATCCGAAGGGCAGGCTATGCTCAACGATGCGGCTGCGCGCCAGGAGCGCTACTTCGCGCAAAACTACAGCTACGTGACCAACGCAAGCGACATAGAAAAACTGGGTATGCGCAACAGCACAACCGCCAACAACGCCACCACCGTCACCTCGGATACAGGCAAATACACGCTCTCTGTGGCTGCAGATAACAGCGGTTACGCGCTGACGGCAACTACCGCCGGGCCACAGAGAAGTGACACAAAATGCGGCAATCTCACATTGAACGGTGCCGGAACCAAAGGCGTGACAGGCACTGGAGCTTCCGTAGAGGATTGCTGGAAATGAAAACGGAAAGCCCGATCAACTGATCGGGCTTTTTCTTGTCTGCATTCCGACTCGGCTCAGATCGCCTTCACCCGCAGTTCTTTGGGCATCGAGAAGGTAATGTTCTCCTCCCGCCCGTCCAGCTCGACTTCAGGCTCCGCCCCCCAGTCACGCAGCTGCTGGATCACGCCGCGCACCAGGACTTCCGGAGCCGAAGCGCCAGCGGTAATGCCGATGCGCTGCACGCCGTCGAACCACTCCTTCTGCATGTCCTCGGCGCCGTCGATCAGGTAGCCGGGGGTACCCATGCGCTCGGCCAGCTCGCGCAGGCGGTTGGAGTTGGAGCTATTCGGGCTGCCGACCACCAGCACCAGGTCGCACTGGTCGGCCAATTCCTTCACGGCGTCCTGGCGGTTCTGGGTCGCGTAGCAGATGTCGTTCTTGCGCGGACCCTGGATGTGCGGGAATTTCGCGCGCAGGGCGTCGATCACCTTGGAGGTATCGTCCATCGACAGGGTGGTCTGGGTGACGAAGTGCAGCGCCTCGGGGTTGCGCACGTCCAGCGCGGCGACGTCTGCCTCGTCTTCCACCAGGTAGATGGCGCCTCCATTGGAGTCGTCGTACTGACCCATGGTGCCTTCCACTTCCGGGTGGCCTTCGTGGCCGATCAGGATGCATTCGTGGCCGTCGCGGCTGTAACGCACAACTTCCATGTGCACCTTGGTCACCAGCGGGCAAGTGGCGTCGAAAACCTTCAGGCCACGGTTCTCGGCCTCCTTGCGTACCGCCTGGGAAACGCCGTGGGCGCTGAAGATGACGATGGTGTCGTCCGGCACCTGATCGAGCTCCTCGACGAACACGGCGCCGCGGTTGCGCAGGTTCTCCACCACGAACTTGTTGTGCACTACTTCATGGCGCACGTAGATCGGCGGGCCGAAGACGTCGAGGGCGCGGTTGACGATCTCGATCGCCCGGTCGACGCCGGCACAGAAGCCGCGGGGATTGGCGAGTTTGATTTGCATGGTGGCCTCGGGTGCTACGCAAGCCGGCCCACGAGGGGCCGGTAGGAATACTTCGCCTGCAACGCAACGGCCCGCCAGCAGCGAGCCGCGCAGCCAATCAGGCTGGTTGTACGTCGATGATATCGACTTCAAACGCCAGGGTCTTGCCGGCCAGCGGATGGTTGAAATCGATGGTGACGTGCTGCTCGTCGAATTCCTTCACGATGCCCGGCAGTTCGGTCTTGGCGGCATCGTTGAAGATCACCAGCAGGCCTTCGGCCAGCTCCATGCCTTCGAACTGGTCGCGCGGCATCACCTGAACGTTGGCCGGGTTCGGCTGGCCGAAGCCCTGCTCCGGCTCGATGGTCAGGGTGCGCTTGTCACCGGCCTTGAGGCCGAACAGTGCCTGCTCGAAGCCCGGCAGGAGATTGCCATCGCCGACCTTGAAGGTGGCCGGTTGCTTGTCGAAGGTGCTGTCGACGACGTTGCCGTCATCGAGTTTCAGGGCGAAATGCAAGGTGACCTTCGAGTCGCCGCCGATGCGCTGAATGGTGTCAGAGGAATCAACCATTGGCGGTCTCTCCGGAATTCTTCGATTTGAACATGTCCAGCGCCAGCATGATGGCGCCGACGGTGATGGCGCTGTCGGCCAGGTTGAAGGCTGGGAAGCGCCAGCGGTCCTGCCAGTGCACGAGGATGAAGTCCACCACGTGCCCGAGGACCATGCGGTCGTACAGGTTGCCCAGCGCGCCGCCCAGCACCAGCGCCAGGGCGATGGCCAGCCAGGTCTCGCCGCGCTTCAAGCGCTTGAGCCAGACCAGCAGCACGCCGCTGACCACGACGGCGATCAGGGCGAACAGCCAGCGCTGCCAGCCCGAGCTGTCCGCCAGGAAACTGAATGCGGCGCCAGTGTTGTAGGCCAGGGTCCAGCTGAACAGGTCCGGGATGACCTCGATCTGCTGGTACATGGTCAGTTCGGACTGGAAGAAGGCCTTGGTGACCTGATCCAGGACAAACACGACCACGGTGATCCACAGCCAGGGCAGGCGGCCGAAGCGGTCGGCATTAGGCATAGTGACGCACCTCGCCCGCGCCCTCGATGTTCTCGACGCAGCGACCACACAGTTCCGGGTGTGCAGCGTTGCTGCCGACATCGGCGCGGAAGTGCCAGCAACGGCCGCACTTGGCGTGGGACGACTTCACGACCTGCAGCTTCAGGCCCGGCAGCTCGCTCGCCACTGCGTCAGCCGGCGCGGCGGACAGCGGCGCGACGGTGGCCGCGGAGGTGATCAGTACGAAGCGCAGCTCGTTGCCCAGTTTCTCCAGGCGCTTGGCCAGGGAGTCATCGGCATACAGGGTGATCTCCGCCTGCAGGTTGCCGCCGATGGTCTTGGCGCTGCGCAGGTTTTCCAGTTCCTTGTTCACGGCCGCCTTGGCAGCCATGACTTCGTCCCAGTAGGCGCGGTCCAGTTCGGCATCGACCGGCAGCTCGGTCAGGCCGTCGTACCAGGTGGTCAGCATCACCGACTCGGCGCGCTCGCCCGGCATGAAGCTCCAGATCTCTTCGGCGGTGAACGCCATGATCGGTGCGATCCAGCGCACCAGGGCCTCGGCGATGTGGAACAGCGCGGTCTGGCAGGAACGGCGGGCAACGCTGTTCGCCTGGGTGGTGTACTGGCGGTCCTTGATGATGTCCAGGTAGAAGCCGCCCAGCTCCTGCACGCAGAAGTTGTGCACCTTGGAGTAGACGTTCCAGAAGCGGTAGTCGCGGTAGGCCTCTTCCAGCTCGCGCTGCAGCTGCAGGGCGCGGTCGATGGCCCAGCGGTCCAGGGCCAGCAGCTGGTCGTTGGGCAGCAGGTCCTTGGCCGGGTCGAAGCCGGAGAGGTTGGACAGCAGGAAGCGCGTGGTATTACGGATACGACGGTAGGCGTCGGCGCTGCGCTGAAGGATGGTCTGGGATACCGCGATCTCGCCGGAGTAGTCGGTGGAGGCGACCCACAGGCGCAGGATGTCGGCGCCCATGCTGTCGATCACGGTCTGCGGCACCACGGTGTTGCCCAGGGACTTGGACATCTTGCGGCCGGACTCGTCCACGGTGAAGCCGTGGGTCAGCAGCTGGCGGTACGGCGCATGGCCGTCGATGGCGCAACCGGTCAGCAGCGACGAGTGGAACCAGCCGCGGTGCTGGTCGGAGCCTTCCAGGTAAAGATCGGCGGCCGGGCCGCTGGCGTGCCCCAGCTCGGCATGGGAGCCGCGCAGCACGTGCCAGTGAGTGGTGCCGGAATCGAACCAGACGTCCAGGGTGTCGTTGATCTTGTCGTATTGCGCGGCCTCGTCACCCAGCAGTTCGGCGGCGTCGAGCTTGAACCAGGCCTCGATGCCTGACTGCTCGACACGCTGGGCGACTGCTTCCATCAGCTCGACAGTGCGCGGGTGCAACTCGCCGGTGGCCTTGTGCAGGAAGAACGGGATCGGTACGCCCCAGTTGCGTTGACGCGAGATGCACCAGTCCGGACGGCCAGCGATCATGCCGTGCAGGCGCGCCTGGCCCCAGTTCGGCACGAACTCGGTCTCGGTGATGGCTTCCAGCGCGCGCTCGCGCAGGGTGGCGCCGGTCTGCGGCTGCTTGTCCATGCCGACGAACCACTGCGCGGTGGCACGGTAGATCAGCGGAGTCTTGTGGCGCCAGCAGTGCATGTAGCTGTGGCTGATGCTGGCGTGCTTGAGCAGCGCGCCCACTTCATCGAGCTTGGCGACGATAGCCGGGTTGGCCTTCCAGATGAACTGGCCGCCGAAGAACGGCAGGTCGGTCACGTAGACGCCATTGCTCTGCACGGGGCTGAGGATGTCGTCGTTGCTCATGCCGTACTGCTTGCAGGTACGGAAGTCGTCCTCGCCGTAGGCCGGAGCGGAGTGGACCACGCCGGTGCCAGCGCCCAGCTCGACGTACTCGGCCAGGTAGACCGGCGAGAAGCGCTCATAGAACGGATGGCGGAAGCGGATCAGGTCCAGCGCCTCGCCCTGGGCGGTGGCGATGACCCGACCTTCCAGGCCGTAGCGCGCAAGGCTCGACTCGACCAGCTCTTCAGCCAGCACCAGCAGACGCTCGCCGGTGTCGACCAGCGCATAGGTGAATTCGGGGTGGACGTTCAGCGCCTGGTTGGCCGGGATGGTCCAGGGGGTGGTGGTCCAGATGACGATGGCAGTCGGCTTCGGCAGGCTGGCCAGGCCGAAGGCGGCGGCCAGCTTGTCGGCGTCTTCCACCGGGAAGGCGACGTCGATGGCGTCGGACTTCTTGTCGGCGTACTCGACTTCCGCCTCGGCCAGGGCCGAGCCACAGTCGAAGCACCAGTTCACCGGCTTCAGGCCCTTGAACACGAAGCCCTGCTTGACCATTTCGGCGAGCGCGCGGATTTCGCCGGCCTCGTTGGAGAAGTTCATGGTCTTGTAGGGATTGTCCCAGTCACCCAGTACGCCCAGGCGGATGAAGTCGGCCTTCTGCCCTTCGATCTGCTCAGCGGCATATTCGCGGCACAGTTCGCGGGTCTTGTCCGCCGGCAGGTTCTTGCCGTGGGTGGTCTCGACCTTGTGCTCGATCGGCAGGCCGTGGCAATCCCAGCCCGGCACATAGGGGGCGTCGTAGCCGGCCAGGGTCTTGGAGCGGACGATGATGTCCTTGAGGATCTTGTTGACCGCGTGACCGATGTGGATGCTGCCGTTGGCGTAAGGCGGGCCATCGTGCAGGATGAATTTCGGGCGACCTTCGCCAATCTTCCGCAGCTTCTGGTACAGGCCAATATCGTTCCAGAGCTTCAGGGTCTGCGGCTCGCGCTGCGGCAGGCCGGCTTTCATCGGGAAGTCGGTTTCGGGAAGGTTCAGAGTGGCTTTGTAATCGGTCATCTCAGGGCCTGTTCAGGATCTTCAATCAAGCGGTTGGCCCAGCCAATAGGCTCGGGCGGCGGCGATGTCGGCGAGGATGGCCGCCTTGAGTGCCTCGAGCGAGGCGAAACGCTGCTCATCACGCAGCTTCTGGTGGAACGTGATATCCAGGTGCTGGCCGTAGAGATCGCCAGCAAAGTCCAGCAGATGCACTTCCAGGTGGGGCCGGCCGTCGCCATTCACAGACGGTCGGGTGCCGATGTTGGCCACCCCGTTTTGGCGCTGGCCAGCCACCATCGTGCTGACAAGGTAAACGCCATTGAGCGGCGCCTTGCGGCGCTTGAGCTGGATGTTCGCGGTGGGCGAGCCCAGGGTGCGACCCAACTTCTGCCCGTGCAGCACGCGGCCGCTCAGGCGATACGGACGACCCAGCAGGCGCTCGACCATATGCAGGTCGCCGTCGGCCAGGTCCTTGCGAATACGCGAGCTGCTCACGCGCATGCCGTCGACTTCCACGGTGGTCGCGGCTTCGACGGTGAAGCCCTGCTCCGCGCTGGCGTTGACCAGGAAGGCGAAGTCGCCGGAACGGTCGCAGCCGAAGCGGAAGTCGTCACCCACTTCCAGATGGCGGACCCGCAAGCCTTCCACCAGCACCTGGCGAACAAATTCGGCGGCCGACAGCTCGCGCAGACGGCGGTTGAACGCCAGGCAGAGGACGAAGTCGACGCCATACTCACGCAGCAGTTCGAGCTTCTCGCGCAGGCGCGTCAGGCGCACCGGGGCGGCATCGGGCGCGAAGTACTCGCGCGGCTGCGGCTCGAAGATCACCACGCAACTGGGCACGCCCAGCTCCAGCGAACGCTCGCGCAGACGCCCCAGGATCGCCTGGTGGCCGAGATGGACGCCGTCGAAGTTACCGATGGTGGCGACACAGCCCCCGGACAGGGGCCGCAGGTTGTGAAGGCCTCGAAGCAGCTGCATAGCGCGCGTATTGCTCAGAAAGTGGTCGATTATACCCACACCCGCGGCCGCGCGACAGGCAAAATGCCGTCGCCGCAAACGGATGCAATGCTTTGCCCGGCGAAGGTTACAGCACCGCGCGGCGGGAGAAGTCCCGCAGGCGGAAGCCGAGGAGCGCCAGCATACCGAAATAGGCAATCACACCGGCCACCACCAGCATACCCAGGCGCACCAGACGAATCGGCATGCCACCCTCATCCCAGGCCGGCATGAAGTGCATCATGCCCAGCAGCACGGCGCACATCACCAGTACAGATACGACTAATTTGGCGATGAACCTGCCCCACCCTGGCTGCGGGTCGAAGAGCTGGTGCTTGCGCAGCTGCCAATACAGCAGGCCGGCGTTCAGGCAAGCCGCCAGGCTGATCGCCAGCGCCAGGCCTGCATGCTTGAGCGGGCCGATGAACACCAGGTTCATCAACTGGGTGGACACCAGGGTGAACAGCGCGATCTTAACTGGCGTCTTGATGTTCTGCCGCGCATAGAAGCCCGGCGCCAGCACCTTCACCAGGATGATGCCGAGCAGGCCGACCGCGTAGGCGATCAGCGCGTGCTGGGTCATCAGGGCGTCGTGGGCGCTGAACTTGCCGTACTGGAACAACGCGACGGTCAGCGGCTCGGCGATCACCGCCAGCGCCAGGGAGCACGGCAGCACCAGCAGGAAGCACAGGCGCAGGCCCCAGTCCATCAGCCGCGAATACTCGTGGCGGTCATCGCTGGCGTAGGTCTTGGCCAGGGACGGCAGCAGGATGGTACCCAGTGCCACACCCAGTACGCCGGACGGCAGCTCCATCAGGCGATCCGCGTAGTACATCCACGACACCGAGCCGGCAACCAGGAAAGACGCGAAGATGGTGTTGATGATCAGTGAAATCTGACTGACCGAGACGCCGAGGATCGCCGGGCCCATCTGCTTGAGCACGCGCCAGACGCCGGAGTCGCGCAGATTGACGCGTGGCAGCACCAGCATGCCGATTTTCTTCAGGTGCGGCAGCTGGTAGAGCAGCTGCGCCAGGCCACCGGCCAGCACTGCCCAGCCCAGCGCCATGATCGGCGGATCGAAGTACGGCGTCAGGAACAGCGCGAAGAGAATCATGCTGACGTTCAGCAGGGTCGGCACGAAGGCCGGCACCGAGAAGCGGTTCCAGGTATTGAGGATCGCCCCCGCCAGCGAGGCCAGCGAGATCAGCAGGATATAAGGAAAGGTGACCCGCAGCAGGGAGCTGGTGAGCTCGAACTTTTCAGGCGAATCGACGAAGCCGGGCGCCGTCACCCAGATCACCCAGGGCGCGGCGAGCATGCCCAGCGCCGTGACCAGCGCCAGGATCAGGGTCAGCAGGCCGGACACATAGGCGACGAAGGTGCGAGTCGCCTCCTCGCCCTGCTGGGTCTTGTACTCGGCCAGGATCGGCACGAAGGCCTGGGAGAACGCCCCCTCGGCGAAAATGCGCCGCAGCAGGTTAGGCAGCTTGAAGGCGACGAAAAAGGCGTCGGTGGCCATGCCGGCACCGAACATGCGCGCGACGATCGTGTCGCGCACGAAGCCGAGCACCCGCGAGATCATGGTCATCGAGCTGACCGCAGCCAGCGACTTGAGTAGGTTCATAGCGTCCAGAACTGGTAGAATGGCCGCCCCTGCAGGGTGCAGCCCTGGGCTGGAGCGATTGCTCGAGCGCCAGGCGAAGCGCAGCAGTGTAGGGCCGCGGGGCGAATAAATCACCCCATCCGCCGGACAGCGTGCGCCCGCCGCACCACTCGTCGGAGGCCGCGCATACCCTTGACAAGGCCCTGATGCAACGGCATTATTCGCGGCCTTAATTTATTCGCAACATCCCAAGTTTTTTTCGAGGAGCTCGACGGTGGCCAACACACCTTCCGCCAAAAAACGCGCCAAACAGGCTGAGAAGCGTCGCAGCCACAACGCCAGCCTGCGTTCCATGGTTCGTACCTACATCAAGAACGTAGTCAAAGCAGTCGACGCCAAGGACCTGCCGAAGGCCCAGGCCGCTCTGGTTGCTGCCGTACCGGTCATCGACCGTATGGCTGACAAAGGCATCATCCACAAGAACAAGGCCGCTCGTCACAAGAGCCGCCTGAACGCCCACGTGAAGGCCCTGGCCACCGCGTAAGCGTTCTGTTCTTGAAAAACCGGCCTCAGGCCGGTTTTTTATTGCCTGCGATTTACTCTTCGAACGAGTTATCCCCAGACTCATCACCTCTACCGGTGAAAGGCCTGCAGGCAAAAAGAAAGGGCGGTCACCCGCCCTTCTCTTTTCTACTTTTCAGGCCACGGCATGATCGGAATCGCCGTCACCGCATTCTGCGGACTGCCCTCGATCACCCGATCGCTATAGACGAGGTAGACCAGCGCATTGCGCTTCTTATCGAAGAAGCGCACCACCTGCATGGTCTTGAACACCAGCGAAGTACGCTGCTGGAACACCACCTCGCCATCCTTCAGCTCACCCGCGAAGCGGATCGGCCCGACCTGGCGACAGGAGATCGACGCCTCGGCACGATCCTCCGCCAAGCCCAGACCACCCTTCACGCCGCCGGTCTTGGCACGCGAGAGATAGCAACTGACACCCTGCACCTTCGGGTCATCGAAAGCCTCGACGACGATCTTGTCGTTCGGCCCCACCCACTTGAAGACGGTGGACACCTCGCCGACCACATCGGCCCGAGCCAGCACCGGCAGCAGCATCAGCGCCGCCATCAATCCCTTGCGCATGGGCAATCTCCTCAGACGAGCACCAGGTTGTCGCGATGGACCAGCTCCGGACCGTCGACATAGCCGAGCAGACCTTCAATGGCATCGGTCGGCTGGCCAATGATCTTCTGCGCCTCGAGCGCACTGTAGTTCGCCAGGCCACGGGCGATCTCCCGACCCTGCTGATCCACACAGACCACCATCTCGCCGCGACGGAAACTGCCCTGCACGGCTTTCACGCCGACCGGCAGCAGACTCTTGTGATCCTGGGCAATCGCCTTCACCGCACCATCGTCCAGCACCAGCGTACCGCGCATCTGCAGATGGCCAGCCAGCCACTGCTTGCGAGCCGCCTTGCGACTCTGCTCGGGCGTCAGCAGCGTACCGAGACGCTCACCAGTACGCAGGCGATCGAGCACGCGCTCGATACGACCGCCCACGATGACAGTGTGCGCACCAGAACGCGCCGCCAGGCGCGCCGCGCGCAGCTTGGTCTGCATGCCACCACGCCCCAGCGCACCACCAGTACCACCAGCCACCGCATCCAGGGCAGGGTCATCGGCGCGAGCCTCGAAGATGAGCTCGGCATCCGGATTGTTGCGCGGATCGGCGTCGAACATGCCATCGCGATCGGTGAGGATCACCAGCAGATCAGCCTCGACCAGGTTGGCGACCAACGCCGCCAGGGTGTCGTTGTCACCGAAGCGAATCTCGTCAGTGACGACGGTGTCGTTCTCGTTGATCACCGGGATCACACCAAGATCCACCAGCGTGCGCAGGGTATTGCGCCCGTTCAGGTAGCGCTTGCGGTCGGAGAGGTCGTCATGAGTCAACAACACCTGCGCAGTCTGCAGGCCGTGCACGCCGAAGCTGGACTCCCACGCCTGCACCAGGCCCATCTGCCCCACCGCGGCAGCCGCCTGCAGCTCGTGCATATCACTCGGCCGGGAAACCCAACCCAGTCGACTCATACCCGCCGCGACAGCGCCGGACGACACCAGCACCAGCTCGACGCCCGCGCAATGGAGCGCGACCATCTGCTCGACCCACACCGCCATGGCGTCGCGATCCAGACCGCGACCATCAGCGGTCAGCAACGCACTGCCAATCTTGACTACCCAGCGCTTGGCGCCAGTGACCTTCTCACGCATACCCTCAACCTTAGAAGTCAGGCTTCACACGTTTCATCCGGACCGGCGGGCGCCGACCCGATCAAGGCACGTAGAAGATTTCCGGCCCATCGCCGTCGTCTTCGTCATCCTCGAAATCATCGTCATCCACATCATCGACATTCTTCAGACCGGAGCGACGCAGTGCACGGGCGTCATCCAGGGCCTGCAGACGAGCACGAGCCTCATCCTCGATGCGCTGATCCAGGGCGGCCAGGGCTTCGCCATAGGCCGGCTCCTCCTCGATGCGCAGGGTGCGCTCGTCGAGGTATTTCATGATGTCCTGGCTCAGCTTCTCGGTGCCTTCGCGCTCCAGCGCAGAGATCACGTAGACCGGTCCCTCCCAACCCAGGCGCTCGACCACGGCCTGCTTGCGACGCTCCTGCTCCTCGGGCTCAAGGATCTGGTCCATCTTGTTCAGCACCAGCCAACGGTCACGCTCGGTCAGCGCGGGACTGAACTTCTCCAGCTCGTGAACGATGACTTCAGCAGCATCGGCCGGGTCGCTTTCATCCAGCGGCGCCATGTCGACGATGTGCAGCAGCAGGCGAGTACGCGCGAGGTGCTTGAGGAAGCGGATACCCAGACCGGCACCTTCGGCAGCACCTTCGATCAGGCCGGGAATATCGGCGACCACGAAGCTCTTGAAGCGACCAACGCTGACCACGCCCAGGTTCGGCACCAGGGTGGTGAAAGGGTAGTCGGCGACCTTGGGCTTGGCGGCGGACACCGCACGAATGAAGGTGCTCTTACCTGCGTTCGGCAGCCCCAGCAGACCAACGTCCGCCAGCACTTTCAGCTCCAGCTTGAGGTCGCGCGCCTCGCCCGGCTTGCCCGGCGTGGTCTGGCGCGGCGCACGGTTGGTACTCGACTTGAAACGGGTATTACCCAGGCCGTGCCAACCGCCCTGGGCCACCATGATGCGCTGACCGGCAGCGGTCAGGTCACCGATGATTTCCTGCGTATTGGCATCAATGATGGTGGTACCGACCGGCACCGGCAGGACGAGGTCCTCGCCCTTGGCGCCGGTGCAATCCTTGCTGCCGCCGTTCTCGCCGCGCTGGGCATCGAAACGACGGGTGTAGCGGTAGTCCACCAGAGTATTCAGGTTCTCGTCGGCCTCGAGGAACACCGAGCCGCCGTCGCCACCGTCACCGCCGTTGGGACCGCCTTTCTCGATGAACTTCTCGCGGCGGAAGCTCATGAGGCCGTTGCCGCCGTCACCGGCTTTCACGTGGATGGATACTTCGTCGACGAATTTCATTGCGAACGCCTCCCGCCGAGCCGGCGGGTTGAAAATAAGAAAAGGAGCATAGGATACAGCCAAGTACGCGCAAACGCCCGAACCGACAGCACCTCGCCTGGAGACGCCAGAAACAAAAAAGCCCCGTCGCGAGACAGGGCTTTTTCAGTGAGAGCTCGCTTAGGCAGCGACGACGCTTACATAGCGACGGCCAAAGGCGCCTTTCACTTCGAACTTGATCACGCCGTCGACTTTGGCGA
Organism: Pseudomonas sp. BB438; assembly: GCF_057180225.1. Lineage (NCBI taxonomy): Bacteria > Pseudomonadati > Pseudomonadota > Gammaproteobacteria > Pseudomonadales > Pseudomonadaceae > Pseudomonas > Pseudomonas sp. BB438. The sequence goes on along the minus strand of NZ_CM170001.1, from coordinate 994,637 downwards.
ACAGGGTGTGATCCTTGCCCATGCCAACGCCGTAGCCAGCGTGGAACTGGGTGCCGCGCTGACGCACGATGATGTTGCCTGCCTTGACAGCCTGGCTACCGAACAGCTTCACGCCAAGGCGTTTGCTTTCTGAGTCGCGGCCGTTGCGGGTACTACCGCCAGCTTTTTTGTGTGCCATGAGTCAATTCTCCTAAAAGGAATTAGGCCTGGATGCCGGTGATTTTGATTTCAGTGAACCACTGGCGGTGGCCCTGGCGCTTCATGTGGTGCTTGCGGCGGCGGAACTTGATGATGCGCACTTTGTCGTGACGACCGTGGGAAACCACTTCTGCAGTCACTTTTGCGCCTTCTACCACCGGCAGGCCGATCTTGACGTCATCGCCGTTGGCGACCAGCAGAACGCGATCCAGGTTGATCGCTTCGCCGGTGGCGACGTCGAGTTTCTCGACCTTGAGGAATTCGCCTTCGGTGACCTTGTATTGCTTGCCACCAGTAACAATTACTGCGTACATCTGGATGTCTCCGTTAGACCTGCTCACCCGACGCTTTATAGAAAGAGGAATCGGTCGGCATGGCTGCATGGGGCCGGAAAGGACGCCCGTGCAATTGCGTAAGGCAGGATATGCCAGGGAAGTTCGGGGCCGCGATTGTACGCAAACACCTGGCGCGGATCAAGCCCCACGGGGCCTTGCCTTGACAGCCCAAACAGCGGCACCTAGCATGCCGCGCAATCTACGAGGAGCGCTGTCTTTAATGCAACCCCAGGCTTTCTATCGCGTGGTGGCGGACGACTTCACCGCCGTCGACGGCATCATCCGTCGCCAACTCACTTCCCGCGTTCCCCTGGTGGAAAAGATCGGCGACTACATCATCTCCGCCGGCGGCAAGCGTCTTCGCCCGCTGCTGGTGCTCCTCTCGGGCAAGGCCCTGGGCTATTCGGGCGATGACCTGAAGCTGCTGGCCGCCACCATCGAGTTCCTGCACACCTCCACCCTGCTGCACGACGACGTGGTCGACGCCTCCGGCCTGCGCCGCGGCCGCGCTACTGCCAATGCCCAATGGGGCAACGCGCCGAGTGTGCTGGTGGGCGACTTCCTTTATGCACGCTCCTTCGAAATGATGGTCGAGCTGGGCTCCATGCCGGTCATGCGCATCATTTCCCAGGCCACCCGCGTGATCGCCGAAGGCGAAGTGCTGCAGCTGTCCAAGGTCCGCGACGCCAGCACCACCGAAGAAACCTACATGGAAGTCATCCGCGGCAAGACCGCGATGCTCTTCGAAGCCTCCACCCACAGCGCCGCTGCGCTGGCCAACGCCCAACCGGAACAATCCGAGGCGCTGCGCCTGTTCGGTGACGCCTTGGGCATCGCCTTCCAGCTGGTGGACGACCTGCTCGACTACCGCGGCGATGCTGCCAGCCTCGGCAAGAACGTCGGCGACGACCTCGCCGAAGGCAAGCCCACCCTGCCGTTGATCGCCACCATGCGCGACGGCACCCCGGAGCAGGCCGCGCTGGTCCGCAAGGCCATCCAGCAGGGCGGCAGCCAGGACCTGGAAGGCATCCGCGCTGCCGTGGAAGCCGCCGGCGCGCTGGACTACACCGCCAACCTGGCCCGCGACTACGCTGCCCGCGCCATCGACTGCCTGAAGGCGCTGCCGGACAATGAATACAAGGCCGCGCTGGTCGAACTGGCCGAGTTCGCCGTCGCCCGCACGCACTGATCCGCCGTTTCGCAACAGCCCGCCCCGGTTCACCGCGGCGGGCTTTTTGTTGCCTGTCCGTTGACCGGGAACAACAGATCGTCGCCTGCGTGAAAATTTTTCCAATTCAGGCTTGCTATTAAGATAATAAGAATTATTCTCATTAAACGGTCTGCACGGAGGAACACGCCATGACCTACATGATCGACGCCTGGCTGGATCGCCCGCACCCCTACCTGCGCATCCTGCATCGGGACACCGGGGAAGTCTGCGCGGTGCTGGAGGAAGAAGCCCTGGATGAGCTGCGCGAACAGGGTGGCCTGGAGCTGTCCGAGCTCAATACCAGCGAACCGCTGGTACTCAAGGAGCTGGTACGCAACCTGTTCCTGTTCTGTTACGCCCGCGCGCTGCGCTAGACGTTCTTTGCGATGGCGCAGGAAGCGCCATCGGTGCGGTCGCCGCCCGGGAGGCGGCTGCACTCGGGGCCCGGAGGGACCCCGCGCAAGCCACGGCGGTCAGGGACGACCGCCGCGGACTGCACCTCTGACGAATCAGAGGATTTCCAGCAGCTCGACGTCGAATACCAGCACGCTGTGCGGCGGGATGCTGCCGACGGCCTGGCCACCATAGGCCAGCTCGCTCGGTACATGCAGGCGCCACTTGCTGCCGGCGTTCATCAATTGCAGGGCCTCGACCCAGCCAGCGATCACACCGCCCACCGGGAATTCAGCCGGCTGGCCGCGCTCGTAGGAGCTGTCGAAGACGGTGCCGTCGACCAGGGTGCCGTGGTAGTGGGTACGCACGGTGTCTTCGCGGGACGGCTTGGCGCCTTCACCGGTGGCCAGTACCTCGTACTGGAGGCCGGACGGCAGGACGGTCACGCCTTCGCGCTTGGCGTTTTCCACCAAGTATTCACGGCCAACAGCGGCGGCAGCTTCGGCTTTTGCCTGGGCCTCGGCCTGCATGCGCTCGCGGATCACCTGGAAGCTGGCGGACAGGGCTTCGCCAGGCACACGGCTTTCAACGCCGGCGTAGGCGTCGGACAGGCCGGCCACGATGGCGTCGAGGGTCATGCCCGGAACCGGGTTCTCGCGCAGCTGGTCGCCCAGCTGACGGCCGATACCGTAGCTGACGCGGGCTTCGTCGGTGGAAAGATTGAGTTCGCTCATGGCGGCGCTCCGCTGGGGGTTCAAAAAAGGGCCGCCAGCCTAGCACAGATGCACCGTCTCCCCCACCGCGCAGGCCTTGCGCAGCGGGAAGGAACAGGCGCCGAGCTCCCGACTCAATGCAGCGGGATGGTCACGCCAGCGCCGATGTCGCGCTCGTCGTCCATGCCACACATCTCGTCATGCACCACGGCATGCACCAGATGGAAGGGGACGCTGGGCAGCGCACGAAGCACTTCCCGTGCGTGGGCGACCGAACGGACGCTGATGACGTGTCCTGCCTCGTCCTGGACCGGATAGAAGCGCGCGCCCATGCGCGCCTCCAGCACGTAGATATCGCCTTCCAGCGATACCAGGTTGATCTCGTCAATGTCGCCGGCGACAGAGCGGCTGGTCAGTTCCTGCAGATTCATATGCTGCACCTCCTGCGGGTTGATCCACGCCAGAAGTGTTGACCAGCAGGCGCTAGCCGCAAGCCGAAAACGCAACCGCCCGTCCGTTTTGCAACGGCCGGGCGGCGGCGATGACGCGGCGGCGCCTCAATGGTCGTGGCGCGTGGCCTTGTCCAGATAGCCCATGGCGAAGGCCGAGAGAACGAAGGTGAGGTGCATGATCACGTACCACATCAGCTTGTTGTCTTCGATGTTCTTGGCGTCCATGAAAATACGCAGCAGGTGGATCGAGGAGATCGCCACGATGGAAGCGGCCACCTTGTTCTTCAGCGAACTGGCGTCCATCTTGCCCAGCCAGCTGAGCTTCTCCTTGCCCTCGTCGATGTCGAGCTGCGACACGAAGTTCTCGTAGCCGGAGAACATCACCATCACCAGCAGTCCACCGACCAGCGCCATGTCGATCAGCGACAGCAGCACCAGGATCAGGTCAGCTTCGGCGATGCTGAAGATGCTGGGCAGGATGTGGAAGATTTCCTGGAAGAATTTGATGGTCAGCGCCAGCAGGGCCAGCGACAGGCCGATATAGATCGGTGCCAGCAGCCAACGCGCGGCATACAGGGAGTTTTCGACGAATCGTTCCATGGTGCTCGTAGGAAAGGTCTTGGGAAAAGGGCCGCCGAAGTATAGCGGAGGGCGTTGGCGAGTTATCCCGACTTTCTATGGATAAATATGTCTGTGGATAAATTGGTGGGCGGCCACGGCACCACACCGTAGCGACCAGGCGCCCCGCGGCCTTCAGCGGATCGTGCAGCGGCTGCGCAATCCTCCCTCAACCTTCCGGGCGGAACTGGAAATTGCCGACATTACGCGACCGATCGCCGTTCAGGCGGCGCAGTTCGCCTTGCAGGTGCACCTGCCAGATGGGGGGATCCTCTGCCACGATGTAGCCCTGCTGAGCCAGGCAATCGGAGATCGCTTCGAGTACGCCTTCAGCCACGAAAGGCCCGCAGAACGGGCCCTGCGCCTTGATGGCGGTGGGCTGCGCCCCGGACATGCCGGCAGCGCACAACAAGGTCCAGAGTCCATTCTCTCCGGCCAGCGGCCTGATCTCGCACTCGATGCGCGTGGTCAGCCCCAGACAGGGGCGGATAAGGCAGAGGTTACGCGGCATGGCGGCACCCTCGCGGTTGTCCTGAGTTCGAGACTACACCCAGGTTCCGACACGCGAAAGCGCGGATTTATCCACCCATCTTGCGGACAACAGTCTGTAAAACACGCGGACAGGAGCGCCACAACGGCGCTCCTGTCCTGACGCCAATCAGTCGACGTCTTTCTTCTTGCGGGCGCGCTCTTTCTCCACAGGTGCCTTTTCCACCGGCACCTTTTCCGCCTTCGGCTTGCTGGCGGGCTTGGCGACGGCGGGCTCCTTGGCCGGTTTTTCCTTCTCTTCCTCGTCCATGCCCAGCTCGGAGATTTCCTTCAGGCGCTCGACGACACGGGCGTTGACGCTGCCCTGGGGGAAGTGGCCCTTGGCGTCCGGCGCTCCGGCTGGCTCGCCGACCAGCAGGCTCAGCGCCTCGTCCGCCTGGCGCACGGCGTAGATGTGGAACTGGCCGTTGCGCACGGCCTGCAGCACACGCTCGTCGAGCATCAGGGTGGCGACGTTGGCGCGCGGGATGATCACTCCCTGCTCGCCGGTCAGGCCACGCGCTTCGCACAGGCGGAAGAAGCCCTCGATCTTCTCGTTGACCCCGCCGACCGCCTGCACCTCACCGAACTGGTTGATCGAGCCGGTGATGGCGAAGCATTGGCGCAGCGGCGTGCGCGACAGGGCGGAGATCAGCGTGCAGACCTCGCCCAGCGAGGCGCTGTCGCCGTCCACGTAACCGTAGGACTGCTCCAGGGCGATGCTCGCGGAAATCTCCAGGGGGAATTCCTGGGCGTAGCGGCTGCCGAGGTAGCCGGTGAGGATCATCACGCCCTTGGAGTGGATCGGCTGGCCAAGGTTGACCTCGCGCTCGATGTCGACGATGCCGCTGCCACCCGGATAGACGGTGGCGGAGATGCGTGCCGGCATGCCGAAGGCGGAGTCGCCGACTTCCAGCACGGTCAGACCGTTGCACTTGCCCACCGCGGCGCCTTCGCTGTCGATCAGGATGATGCCGGCGAGGATGTCGTCGAGAATCCGCGCCGACACACGGCCGGTACGGGTCTCCTTGGCTTTCAGGGCTCGCTCGATGTGCCCGAGATCGGTCACTTCCTGTCCTGCCAACTGGCGGATGAAGTCCGCCTCGCTGACCAGCTGGAACAGATCGCCGATGCGCGCCGAGAGGCGCCCCTGGTGTTCGGCCAGCCGGGCACTGTAGGTCGCCAGGCGTGCCACGGCCTCTCGGGTGAGCGGCGCCAGGCCCTCCTCCGAGGTGCGGGTCTTGAGCAACTGGGCGAACTGCTCGAGGCTGTCCTCGGCGAGGGGGATGTCTTCGTCGAAGTCCACCAGCACGCGGAACATCTCCTGGAAGTCCGGATCGAGGTCCTGCAGCGTGTAGTAGATCTGCCGTGAACCGATGATGATCACCTTGATGTTCAGCGGGATCACCTGGGGCGTCAGGCTCATGGCGGTCAGGCGACCAAGCTCGGCCAGCGGCGACTCCATCTTCAGCTGGCGCGATTGCAGCGCGCGCTTGAGCGCGTCCCAGACGAACGGCTCGCCCAGCAGCTTCTCTGCCTCCAGCACCAGGAAGCCGCCGTTGGCGCGGTGCAGTGCGCCGGGGCGCAACTGGCGGTAGCTGGTGTAGAGCGCGCCCTGGTCGGAGGCGTACTCGATGCGGCCGAACAGGTTGTCGTAGGTCGGGTGCGACTCGAATACCACTGGCGCGCCGCTGGTGGCGTGGTGGCCGATCGCCTGGTTCGGCGCGTACTGCTCCTCCAGGCCCTGCTTGCGCTGCGGGTCGGTGCGCTCGGCGTCCACCAGTTGATCGACCACAGTCTTCAGCAGGTTGAGCTGCATGGCCTGCAGGTAGGCACTGACCCCGGAGTTGTTGTTGTACTTCTCCACCAGCGGCGCCAGCAGCGGCTGCAGCGCCAGGGTGATGGTTTCCTCGTTGAGCTGGCGCAACTGGTTGCTCGACTCGCGCTTCCACTGCGGCAGGCTGGAAAGCTCCTCGTTGAGGTGCTCCTCCAGGTCGGCGATGTCGGCGTGGAAGCGCTCGCGCTCCTCTTCCGGCAGTTGGGCGAATTCGGCTTCGTCCAGCGCCTTGCCGTCCTTCATCGGCGTGAAGGCGATGTTGGCGCTGTCGCGATAGAGGGCGACTTCCTTCTCCAGCGCCAGGCGCTCGACGGTATCCAGGGCCTTGTCGTAGCGCTGGTTGAAGGCACGGTCGATGGCGCTCTTCTTCTGCTGGTAGGCCGGGTTCTCGAACACCGAGGGGAAGGTTGAGAGCAGGTTGTCGATCAGGTGATCGATATCGGTGCCGAACTCGGCGGCGCTGCCCGGCGGCAGTTCGATCACGCGGGGTTCGCGCGAGTCATCGAAATTGTTGACGTAGACCCAGTCGGCCGGTGTCGGCAGGCGCTTGCCCTCGGCCTTCAGGTAACGCTGCACGAACGAGAAGCGACCGGTACCCGGCTCGCCCATGACAAACACGTTGTAACCCGGACGCGGCATTGCCACGCCGAACTGCAGCGCCTCGACCGCGCGCTCCTGTCCGAGCACGCCCAGGAAAGGCTCCAGTTCTTCGGTGGTCTTGAAGGGAAACTGTTCGGGAGTGAAGGGGCGGGTCAGTTCATCGGGCGCCAGGCGCAGGCCGGCAGCAACGGAATCGGGCATTGGAGGTCCTTGCTTCGGGCGGCACGAGGCCGCGGAGATTCGTCCGCATTCTCGCGCCGCCCGCGCGCCACTGGCAAGGCAGTATTGGTGACAGTTTCAGTCCACCGCATCGGCGCAACGCAGGCAGTGCTCGGCGGCCGGCAGCGCGCGCAAGCGTCGCTCCTCGATGGCCTCGCCGCACCGCGCGCACTCGCCATAAGTCCCGTCGGCCAAGCGCAGCCGCGCCATACCCACCAGGCGCATGCCCGCCTCCGCTTCGGCCAGCAGGGCGCGCAGGACGTCATCGTTCTGCCGCTGCTGGGCCTGCTCGGCGAAATCGGGCGAATGGCTGCTGCCGAGGTCACGGCGAATGGCCTCGGCACGTTTCAAATACTCGGCCGCCAACTGGTCCAGCGCTGGCCGCGGATCGAAATCGACCATGACTACTTCCTCGCAAGGGAACTGATTCAAGTGTGGTCGGTTCCAAGATTTCCGCCGCTGATATCGATCAACTGCCGCTCATCCCGGCCCTTTCCACAAGGCCCGGCCATACCGATCACGACGGCGGTTGCCTTGACACCTGCAAGGCATTGGAGAAAAGCTCTGACCCGGCGCTGTTTTGCTATCAGCGACTGTCCAACGGTTCCCGACCTCAAAAAGAGAGAAAAAAGATGAAAAGGATTCTGCTCGGTACCCTCCTCGCCACCGCCTCCCTCAGCGCTCTCGCCGATGCCCCCGGCAGCGACGGCTGCGGCTGGGGCAACATGCTGTTCAAGGGCCAGCGCGGCACCGCCACCCACGTCCTGGCCGCCACCACCAACGGCACCAGCGGCAATAACACCTTCGGCATGACCACCGGCACCAACGGCTGCCACACCAACGGCGCGCTGACCTACGGCGGCAAGCCGATGATCGTGCTCAGCAGCATGATGGACGAGCTGTCCGAAGACATGGCCAAGGGTGACGGCGAAGCGCTGACCACCTATGCCGTGGTACTGGGCGTGAAGCCGGAAGACCGCGCGCACTTCGCCCAGGTCACCCACGAGCACTTCGCACAGATCTTCAACAAGTCCGACGTCACCGCCGAAGACGTCTACGCCAATACCCAGGCCGTCCTGAAACAGGACAGCACCCTGGCCAAGTACGCCGAACAGGCCTGATGGCCGACGCGAGCCCGCCGCCTCCCGGCGGGCTCCCCCTTCCCCTCCAGTAGTCCACTCGATGCTCAAACGCCTGTTGCCCTGGATGGCGCTGTGCGCCTGCACCCCACTGCTGGCCTCGCCCGCGATCGACCCACAACGCCTGCAGACGCTGGCCGACGAGCCCTACTGGCTGGCCCTGGGTCATTACGAACACGCCAAGCTCGGAGGCTGGCGCAGCTTCGTCGACGATCCGAAGTTCTTCCTCGCCCAGGACGGAGAACGCCATCCGCAATCGGAACTGGCCGCTACCGTGAAGGCTCTCTACGCCCCGGCCAGCCTCGGCGACAAGCACGCTCAGTGCGTCTACCCGGCGCGTACCCGCTGGCTGCGCCAGCAATTGCGGCTGGATGACCTGCCGGCGGTCGAGTGCAAGGAATTCACCACCTGGTACCAGGACATCAACCCGCACAGCGCCGTGCTGGTGTTCCCGGCCGCCTACCTGAACAGTCCGTCCTCGATGTTCGGCCACACGCTGTTGCGCATCGACCAGGCCGACGTCGATTCCGACAACACCGCCCTGCTCAGCTACGCGCTCAACTTTGGCGCCTACATCGAGGGCATGGACAACAGCATCCTCTACGCCTGGAAGGGCCTGATGGGCGGCTACCCCGGCCTGTTCGCCCTGGTGCCCTACCGCGAGAAGCTCTCCGAATACAGCCGCCTGGAGAACCGCGATCTCTGGGAATACCGCCTGAACCTGACGCCGGAAGAAACTGCGCGCATGGTCGAGCACGTCTGGGAGCTGAAGCAGATTCGCTTCAAGTACTACTTCTTCGACGAGAACTGCTCCTTCCGCCTGCTGGAGTTGCTGGAGATCGCCCGTCCCGGCACCGAGCTCACCGACCACTTCCCACTCACCGCCATTCCCACCGACACGGTACGCGCGGTGAAGGACGCCGGATTGATCGACCGTGTGGACTACCGCCCGTCCCGCGAGCGCGAACTGCTGGCCCGTGGCGAACCGCTGAGCCACGACGAGAAGGTGCTGGCCCGACGCATCGCCGATGACGACAGCCAGCTACAGAATCCCGCATTCGCCGCCCTGCCCGCCGACCGCCAGGCGCTGGTGCAGGACACCGCCTTCCGCCTGGTGCGCTACCGAGCGACCGGCCAGGAGCGCGACCAGTCCACCGCCACGCGCAGCTACAACCTGCTCAAGGCAATCAACCGCAACCCGCCACCGGCCCTGGAGGTGGAACGCCCGGGCCAGCCGGAGAACGGTCACGAGTCCCGTACCTGGCAACTGGGCGCCGGCAGTCGCGACGGCCAGGCCTTCGCCCAGTACGGCCTGCGCATGGCCTACCATGACCTCGACGACAACGCCTACGGCTTCCCCCTCGGCGCGCAGATCGAGATCGGCCAGCTCAAGGTGCGTCAGTACGAAGGCAACAGCTGGCAATTGCAGCAACTGGACCTGGTCACCATCCGTTCCATGACGCCGCGCAACGAACTGCTGAAACCGCTGTCCTGGCAAGTCGCCGGCGGCTGGGAGCGGGTGATCGGCAAGCACAGTGACAACGACCACGACACCCTGGTCGGTCACCTCAATGGCGGCGCCGGCGGCAGCTGGAAGCTGACCGACGACCTGCAGGCTTACGCCCTGGGCACGGCGCGCATCGAGAACAACCCGGACTTCGCCGCCACCATCGCCCCGGCCATGGGCTTCGACACCGGCGTGCTGTGGAGCAACCCGCTGGGCAACCTCAGCCTGGAGGGCAAGGGCGACTACTTCCACAACGGCGAGGTGCGCCGCACCCTGAGCGTTGGCCAGCAGGTGGAACTGAGCCGCAATCTCGGCCTGCGCCTGTCAGCCCAGCGCGAGTTCAGCCACGAAGCCAGCCCACGCAGCGAAGTGATGCTGGAGCTGCGCTGGTACCACTACTGATCGCAGAAGACGCGCCATGACCAGGGCCATGGCGCGCCTCTGCCAGCATCAGTCCAGGTAGCCCGTCACTTCCTCGGCACTGAGGAAACGCACGAGCTCCACCGATGGCTGGTGCGCATCATGCAGGCGGTCGGCGAAGCCCGACCAGGAGCGCGACACTCCCTCTTCGGTATCCAGCGCGATCAGTACGCAGTGGCCGTGCTTGCGCCTATTGCTGCGCAGCGGCGCCTCGCCCCACGCCCAGGCCAGGCTATTGACCAGCTCGCCCTTCTCGAAGGCGAATGCCTGCAGCCACAGGTACTGCGCGCTGTCGTCACGCGGCACGTCGGCCGACGCAACTGGCGCCGCGACCTGCAACCCGAGCCGCTCGCCGTGGACAGCCAGCAGCGGCTGCAGCAGGGAGAACGCATGGAAGTTGCAGTTGATGCCTTGCGCACTCACCACCAGTCCCGTGCGTGTCCTGGGCAGGACCACGACGAGTTCGTCCTCGTAGCTCAACGCCGCCGCGTGATCGAGGAAATGCAGGTTCTCGAAGGGCAGCGTGGTGTTGGATTTCACCATCGCGTCGATGTCGCGCAGCAGTTCGCTGCCGGCCAGGAAGTCGCGGTGATTCTCCCGCGAGCGCATCAGCATGGTCATCAGCGGCAGCACCAGCAGATCGACCGCAGCGTGCGCGCTGTCGACCCGAAATGACTGCGCCGGCGTCAGGCTATCGAGCCGCGCACGGGCCTGCCGGGCAGCGACCTGCGCCTTCTCGTCGTCCTCGACCTCCTCGTCGGCACAGTACGGGCGCAGTACCGCCAGCGCACGCCCCAACGCATCCAGCACTGCGGCGAAGGCAATACGCGGGCTGGCGCCGCCTTCCACCCAACTGCCGCAGAACAGCGCCAGCAGCGATGCGCGGTTGGGATTGAGCTCGGGAAACAGTGCCGCGCACTGGGTGAGCATGGTGTCTGCAAGGGGCGTCCCCAGGGTGTCGTGATACAGCTCACGGACATCGGAGCGCTGGACGAAGTCCTGCGCTCCGACCTGATCCTCGGGCGCATCCACCGGCTGGCGCAGGAACTCGACCAGCGACGCCGGCAGACCTGTCGCCAGCGTCACGCCACGTTTCCGTCGAGTTGATACTCCGCAACGCCCTGCTCGGCGAACCACTGGATCACCGCCTCGCGCTGCATCACCCGCGCATGCACCGGTCCATTGCCGCCGCCGGTCAGCAGCTGGCCCAGGTCGCAACCCTGGGCGCGCAGTTGCTCCAGCAACTCGATATCACTGCTGCGCACTGCGTGGGTCAGCGCCAGGCGCTGCAACACGCCCACGCCGGCGATATTTCCCTGCTCCAGCGCCGCACGCCAATCGCGCACCAGCGGTCGCAGCGAATCCTGCAACTGCTGCGCCAGCGCTTCGCCCTCGGCGCCCGAGGCGGCCAGTTCATCCAGGGCTTCGAGCAACTCCTGCCCGGCGTCCGCGCCCTCGGCAAACGGGTCTTCGTCAAAGCCCAGCAGTGCGAACAGGCCGTTCAGATCGTCGGCCACCCGGGTCAGTGCGTCCTCGTGCAAACGCAGCGGCCAGGCCGGCGGCAACGCGCGGCTCCAGGCGTACACAACGCCGAACTCCTCCGGCTCGACGCAGACGTAGACCCGTTCCAGGTACTCGAATCCGCCGATGGGCAGGAAGCCAACGCGGCCATCCCATTCCTGACCATTCTCGGTCGCGACGTCCGCGGCACATTCCTGTTCGTGTTCCAGCCAGCCCCACAGGTCGTGGTAGCCGTCGCTGTCCGGGTAGAACAGCTCGTTGAACGAGTAGGGATGCAGGTGGCCGCCGTAATCCACGCACAGCTCGTAATCCAGCCGCCCACCGAAGGCACAGCGCCACAGGGCGACCAGTTCCGGCGGCAGCTTGCTACGCAGGCGCAACTCGACCTCCGCGAGCTGGGCGTCGCTGATCGGTGGCTGTGCATCGTGGATGATGCGCCCGGCGAAGCAGGCCAGGCGATGCTCACGCAGCAGTTGCTGCTGCGCCGGTGTGAAATCAGGCATTGCCCTCCTCCTTGCGCAGCACAGCGCGTACGTTCATCAGGGCAACGCCCAGCAGGTTCAACCCGCGCCAGCGCGCCGGATTGCCCGCATCGGGATGATCGACCGCCAGGCCGATACCCCAGATCGCATCCACCGGGCTGGCCTCCACCAGCACGCGATCGCCCGTGCCCAGCAGGAAGTCACGCAAGGCCGGGTTCTGCCCGAACTTGGCGAGATTGGCGCGAGTCACGATGGCCAGGCGCGCGGCATTCCAGGTGGCCTCGTCGAAACCGCGGATCTCACGGCCGATCGACTTCGCCTCGGCCGGCGTGCGCGCCGCAAGAATCCTCGCCAGCGCCGCCTCATCACCGAACAGCCGGGCCTTGCCGGCCATCATGTAGTGCTCGGCGCTGCCGTAGGTCTCGCCGTCGATCTCGAAGTCCGCCTCGAACCACTGACTGAAGCAGCTCTTGTCGACGTCCGCGGAGCGCTTGGGGCGATGCCCCCAGAAGTACACGTACTTGAACGCTTCGCCCGCCTCGATGCGTCGGCACAGTTGCTCGACTGTCATCGGTTCTTCCATGATCGGCTCCTTGCCGCTACCGCAAAACGCCGATTCTAACGCACCCCGTCGCTGATGCCGGCCCAATCCAGGCCAAAGCGCGCCAGGTACTTGCGCAGGCGGTCAGCGTCGTTGGGGTTCTGCTTCTCCTGGCGCGAGACAGCGAACAGCTGCCGGCCAGCATCAGACAGGTTGCGTGCCTGACGGCAGACGTCGATCACCGCTTCCAGCTGCACGCGGTCGAACAGGTCCAACGCCTCGGCGCCCTCCTCCCCCAGTAAGCGATCCAGCAGACTCTGTGTCTGGGTAGCGCCCCAGGAGCGGCGCAGCCGGCCGATCTCCTCCTCCACCAGCGCCTCGTCGATCCGTCCACTGTCGGCCAGGGTCGCCATGCGCGTGATGGACGCCGACAGCTCGCGGAAGTTGCCACTCCACAGCGCCTGCGCCGAGTTGGCGAACGCCAGGTAGCGCGTGCGCGCCTCACGGTTGAAGCGCACCAGCCGCCCCTGCTCGCGAGCGTGGCGCTCCAGCTCGAAGTCGATGTTCGGCTCGATGTCCTCACGACGCCCAGCCAACCCCGGCAGGTCGAAGGTCCAGAGGTTGATGCGGGCGAACAGGTCCTCGCGGAACAGACCCTCGGCAACGCGCTCGCGCAAATCGCGGTGGGTGCCGGCGATCAGCTGGAAGTCGCTACCCACCTCGCGGTCCGAGCCCAGCGGGAAGAAGCGTTTTTCCTCGATGGCCTTGAGCAGCATCGCCTGCTCGTCCAGGCCCAGCTCGCCAATCTCGTCGAGAAACAACATGCCGCCATCCGCCGCACGCAGCAGGCCTTCGCGGGCGTTCTGCGCGCCGGTGAAGGCGCCCTTGATGTGGCCAAACAGCGCGGACATGGCGCCGTCGCCGCGCAAGGTCGCGCAGTTCACCTCGACGAAGCGGCCCTGGAACTGGTGCCGCGCGCGCTTGAGTTCGTAGACGCGGCGGGCCAGGAACGACTTGCCAGCGCCCGTCGGGCCGATCAGCAGCATCGGCGCGCGAGAGCGCCCGGCGACCCGCTCGATCTGCTCGATGGAACGGTTGAAGTCGGCGTTGCGCGTGGCGATGCCGGACTTGAGGAAGACCAGGCTTTCTTCCTGCTCACGGCGGAAGCGCGTGGCGATGCGGTCGTAGCGCGACAGGTCGAGGTCGATCACCGCCACCGTCCCTTCCGGCTGCCGCGCCTCGTCCTTGCGCCGCGCCGGCGAAGCCTGCACCAGCCGCGCCGGCAGGTAGCGCGCCTCGGTCAGGAGGAACCAGCAGATCTGCGCGACGTGGGTCCCGGTGGTGATGTGCACCAGGTAGTCCTCGTGCTCGGTATCGAAGGCGTAGCCGCCGACGAAGTCGTGCAGCGCGCCGTACACCTCCTCGAAGTCCCACGGGTTGCGCAGCGCCATGGGCTGCAGGCGCACCTCGGTCTCCGGCGAGACGAGCCGCACGTCGGCGGCGATGCGCTCGGCCAGGCTGACATCCCGCACATCCAGCCCGTGGATCAGCTCCAGGCGGTCGACCAGCAGATCCTGCTGCTGGCACAGGCCGACCGTGGGCCGCCACTTCTGCCAGCGCGCCGCGCCCTTGCCGACGCGATCCAGTGTGGAACCGAGGAAGCCGATGGCCACGGTTTTCTTGGCTTTCATTTTTTATCCATAAAGATAAATAACGATCCCAGGATATCCATATATCGCCATTCCGGCCAGCCGACGACGTCGATCACGCACAACATGAAAATAACTAAATCGTTATTTATCAGATAGTTATAAATATTCTCCGACCATAAGAACAAACCTGGCACGCCCCTCGCTATATCTCCCTCGACCGCATCGCTGATGCAGCCCACGGGCAGGGACTTCAACTCCCGCCGGTGCCCGAGCCCACCCCTGGTGTCGGCTTCGTGCATGCCGCTGCAGCAGTCACGGTCGATGGCGCGGTAGCTCAGCCCGGTAGAGCACTCCCCTTCGCGGGAGCCGTCGCAGGTTCGAATCCTGCCCGCGCCGTTCGATAGCTCAGTCCGGTAGAGCAGCCATTTTCGGATGGCCTGTCGCGGGTTCGACTCCCGCTCGAACACTGCCCTGTTAAGGCAGCTACTCATGAAAGCGATACCCCGCCGGTGGGCGACGGGACAGGCGCAAAGAGGCCAGGAAGGCCGGATACGCCAGGGACCCAAAGCCACCGCCGGCCCGCCCGGTACGAGGACCGGGCCTGCGACAAGGCACGTGCTGGCCGATGGATTCGGCGCAATGGACAGGACGTCCGCAGCACCTGGCTCTCGCAGGCCCCCGCCTCGCCACCCGACGGGCCGGCGAACACCGGCACCCAAGGACAAGAGAAAGAAGGAAGAGAGCAATGAAACTGCTGAAGCGCTTTACCGTGAAGAAGAACGAACGCGGCCTGCTGTACTCCGAGGGCGATTTCCTGGCGATCCTCGAGCCGGGCATCCACCGCTACCTGGACCTGTTCAACCGCCTGAGCGTGGAAACCTTCAGCCTGAACACCCCGCTGTTCGAGCACCGTCTGGCCGGCTACCTGCGCCAGTCGGAACCTGCACTGGTCGAACGCTACTTGACCCGCATGGACCTGGCCGAGAACGAGGCCGGCCTGCGCTTCGAGGACGGTGTGCTGGTGGAAATCCTCGCGCCGGGCAGCCGCCGGCTGTACTGGAAAGGCCAGACCGAGCAGCGCCTGGAGCGTATCGACCTGAGCCAGGAGTACCGCGTCACCCAGGCACTGCTGCAGCAGATGCAGGGCAACCTGCGCGGCCGCAGCGTGATCGGCGCCGAGGCGCTGCTGATCACCCTGGTGCCGGCCTACCAGGTCGGCGTGCTGAAGGTCGACGGCGCGGTGGTCGAGTTACTGCCGGCCGGCCAGTACGGCTTCTGGCGCTACAACCGCCAGGTGAGCGTGGAGCTGATCGATACACGGATCCAGGCGCTGGAAGTCAGCGGCCAGGAAATCCTCACACGCGACAAGGTGAGCCTGCGTCTGAACCTGGCCGCCAACTGGCGTTACAGCGATGTGCTGACGGCGTTTTCCAGCCTGTCCAAGCCGCTGGAGCACCTCTACCGCGAGCTGCAGTTCGGCTTGCGCGCGGCGGTGGGCACCCGCTCGCTGGATGAGCTGCTGGAGAACAAGCAGGTGATCGACGACTCGGTAGGCGCCTACCTGAAGGAGCGGTTGCAGGGCACCGGCATCGAGGTCAGCGGCCTGGGCGTGCGCGACATCATCCTGCCAGGCGAGATGAAGACCCTGCTGGCCCAGGTAGTGGAGGCCGAAAAAGCCGCGCAAGCGAACGTGATCCGCCGCCGCGAAGAAACCTCGGCGACCCGCTCGCTGCTGAACACCGCCAAGGTGATGGAAGACAACCCCACCGCCCTGCGCCTGAAGGAGCTGGAAACGCTGGAGCGGGTAGCCGAACGGATCGACCGCATCTCGGTATTCGGCGGCCTGGATCAGGTATTGAATGGACTGGTAACGCTGAAGCAGGCCTGACCCGGGCCTGCCCGGCGCAGGAGACAGCACGGTGAAAAGCAACAAGCAGCGCCGCCATGAAATCCGCCAGAAGCGCGAGCGGCGCAAGGCCTGGAAGGCCGAACGGGCCAGGCAGCCGGAAAGCCGCCTGGCGCCGCCCGGCAGCTTCCCGGTCAACCGTTCGAACCTGGCCCCCTACAACAGCTACGGCGACCCGCTGTTCGTGCGCCGCGGCTGGTACGAGGACGAGGATTTCACCTGCCACGACTGCGGCGCCGAACAGACCTGGACCGCCACCCAGCAGAAGTGGTGGTACGAAGACTGTCAGGGACAGGTGTTTTCCACGGCGATACGCTGCCGCACCTGTCGATTGAACAAACGCATTCGCGATGGCCGGGCACAACCCGCTGCCGGCCAGCTCGCCACGCAACAGAAGAGAGTCGAAACATGAATACCAAGACCTTCCAACTGCTGGAAGTCGCCAACGGCAAACCGATCAAGCTCTGGACCCAGGGCGTGCCGGTGGAAGACGACGCCAGGCAGCAACTGATGAACACCGCGAAGATGCCCTTCATCTTCAAGCACCTGGCCGTGATGCCGGACGTGCACCTGGGCAAGGGTTCGACCATCGGCAGCGTGATTCCCACCAAGGGCGCCATCATCCCGGCGGCCGTGGGCGTGGATATCGGCTGCGGGATGATCGCCGCGCGCACCTCGCTGGTGGCCGCGGACCTGCCGGACAACCTGCACGGCCTGCGCACCGCCATCGAGAAGGCCGTGCCCCACGGGCGCAGCAACACCCGGGCAGGCCGCGATAAAGGCGCCTGGGAAAACGTGCCGGAGCATGCCGACGACGCCTGGCGCGCACTGGCCGGCCGCTTCAAGGTAATCACCGACAAGCACCCGAAACTGGAGAAGACCAACAACCGCAAGCACCTGGGAACCCTCGGCACCGGCAACCATTTCATCGAGGTCTGCCTCGACGAGGCCAACCGCGTCTGGTTCATGCTGCACAGCGGCTCGCGCGGTGTGGGTAACGCCATCGGCAACCTGTTCATCGAACTGGCCCAGGCCGATATGCGCCAGCACATCGCCAACCTGCCGGACCGCGACCTGGCCTACTTCGAGGAAGGCAGCCAGCACTTCGACGACTACGTGGAAGCCGTGGGCTGGGCACAGGACTTTGCCCGGCAGAACCGCGAACTGATGATGCGCGCGGTGATCGCGGCAGCCCGACAGGTCATCCGCAAGCCGTTCGAAGCGAACCTGGAAGCGGTGAACTGCCACCACAACTACGTGCAGAAGGAGCGCCACTTCGGCGAAGAGGTACTGGTGACGCGCAAAGGCGCGGTGTCTGCGCAGAAAGGCCAGCTCGGCATCATTCCGGGGTCGATGGGCGCCAAGAGCTTCATCGTCCGTGGGCTGGGTAACGAAGAGGCGTTCTGCTCGTGCAGTCACGGCGCCGGGCGGACCATGAGCCGGACCAAGGCGAAGAAGCTGTTCAGCGTCGAGGACCAGATTCGCGCCACCGCCCACGTCGAATGCCGAAAGGATGCGGACGTGATCGACGAGATCCCGATGGCCTACAAGGACATCGACGCCGTGATGGACGCCCAGCGCGAGCTGGTGGAAGTACTGCATACCCTGCGCCAGGTGGTGTGCGTGAAAGGATGAGGTAAGGACATGCTGCAACCCATGGAAAACCAGCGCACGGAAGAGCTGCGCGCCCGCCTGGAACAGGCGGGCTGCGTCTTCGACTTCCGCGTGCTGACACTCGACCCGACCGCCACGCCCGGCGAAGCGGAACATCGCCAGGCGGTGCAGTTGCTGTTCGAATCCATCCAGCAACGCGCGCAGACGTGGCAGGCGGACGTCATCGCCCGCCACCCGCAATACGCTACCCATGCCTGGCCGGACCTGACACCAGACCTGGCCCAGGCCCGCTCGCAGGCACTCGTCATCGAGGCAGTGCGCGAACTGGCCCGCGACGACGGCCCGCTGTGCCGCGCCTTCCGCGACCCACCCTACGGTACCCAGCTGCAGGTAGCGGACTTCCGCGAGTGGCTGCAGGCGCTGCGGCTGTATCCGGACGAAGGCCTGCAGGTACTCGACTGGGTCGGCGACAGCAATGCCGAACCGCACCGCAGCCACTGGAGCCGCTACTTCGACGACGGCAAGGAATGGTGGGGCATCTGGTGCCTCACCCTGTACAACCCGCGACGACGGACATTGTCCGCGCTGGCCGCCAGCGCGACGGACTGAGCACACCACAGCGCGTGTCGCTTCGCGAGCACACGACAAGGAGATACAAATGAAGGAATCAACCGTACCGGAGAGATCGCCGCTCGGCATTGCCGCTGACCTGAAGCAGCAGTTGCGCAACTGGCTGACGCAGCAGCATGCCAGCGACTCCAACTGCTACGTCAACGAAGCCCTCAACCTGCTGGAAAATGCCGACATCCAGACAGACTGGCCGGCACATAGCCGTAGCTACAACGGTTACACCCGCGAGCTGGCAGTCAAGGTACTTGCCCAATGCCACACACAGGAAGCGCTTCAGATACTGCTCGAGCGCGCCAACGACTGGGTCCCATCGGTACGCGAACAGGCGTTGCAGGGGATTGAGTCGTACCTGAAAGAAAGTCAGGTGTCCCTGCTGCTACAGAACCTCCCCCACCTGCTCGCCCTGAGTCGCCAGCAACGCGGCGATCACCGCCCATTGCTGCAACGCATTCAGACGCTGCTTGCCGAACCGGAGCACACCACTGAGGTCCGCTCAACCTGGCTCGGACTGCGCGGGCAGGCCTCGCGCTTCCTGTTTGGTTTGCTGGCCAAAGGCGACGGATCACCGGACCTGCTGCAACAAGCGCTGCGCCACCCGGATCCGGTCGTCCGCATGCAGGCAGTGGAGGCCGGAAAGCGCCTTCCTGACTCGCCGCGGCAGCACCTGCTGCTTGAGGCCCTGCACAACCGCTCGGCGACAGTGCGTGGCCGCGCCTTGCGGCTGCTCATGGGCGAAGCAATGCCACATCAGGAAACACTGGAGGGCGGACTACTGGACAGCTCCGCAAGTGTGCGCTCAATCGCTCTCTGGTATGCACAGCGTTCGAACATCCAACCTGCAGAGACGCTGGCGAAACGAGTGGCCGGAGCGATGCCTGCAACCACAAACGCCTGGCTTGGCGTGCTGGGACTCAGCATCACCCTGGGTAAGCCCGTCTCCCCGGAGTGGCGAGATACCGCATTGTGCTCGACGAGTGCACGGGTTCGCCTGGCGGCCACCTCGCAGCTCGATGACTCGGAGATATCGGTCCTCATGAAGCTGCTCGATGACTCATCTCCCAAGGTCTTCCGTGGAGCCATGATGAAGCTCGTCAAACTACCCTGGAAAACGCTGCAACAGCCGGTCTGCCAGTATCTGGAGCAACGCTGGAAAACTCTGGAGGTCACCCGGCGCGACTTGGTATTCCGGCTGCTTGCCTACTGGCAACGAATGGCATTTTTCCTGAACAAGGTCGAGGAGGAGCAGGACTCCAACTACTGGTTGAACGAGCTATGCACGTGGAGCTACCAGCGCTATCCCGCCCTCGATTCGCTGACATCTCGAGAGGAGCGGCAAGCCCTTGGCGAACGGATCAAGCATCTGGTGAATACCGGCCAGCTCCCCAAGGGGAGCCTGACCTGCATTGATTGAACTCAACCCGCCCGACTCAGGGCCAGGCGAGTGGAAGGGGAAATACGCCAGATGAACAAGAACCTGATCGAACTCGACGGCGCCGACGGAGGCGGGCAGATCCTGCGCAGCGCGCTGAGCCTGTCGATGATCACCGGCAAGGCGCTGCGCATCGTCAACATCCGTGGCCGCCGCTCGCGACCGGGACTGCTGCGCCAGCACCTGACGGCCGTGCGCGCGGCGGCGGAAATCTGCGGCGCCGCGGTGGAAGGCGACGAGCTCGGCTCGCGCAGCCTGACCTTCCGCCCCGGCGCGATTCGCGGCGGCGACTATCGCTTCGCCGTTGGCAGCGCGGGCAGTGCCGTGCTGGTCTTGCAGACGCTGCTGCCCGCCCTGCTGTTCGCCGATGCGCCGAGCAGCCTGGCGATCAGCGGCGGCACGCACAATCCGCTGGCACCGCCGGCGGACTTCATCGAGCGCAGCTGGCTGCCGTTGCTGCGGCGCATGGGCGCAACGGTCGACTTCGAGCTGCTGCGCCATGGATTCATGCCGGCGGGCGGCGGTGAGTTGAAGGTGCGTGCGGAGCCCGGCGAATTGCAGCCGCTGCATCTGCCGGAGACCGGAGGCGAGCGCTCGCGTTCGGCCCGCGCACTGCTGGCAGCCATTCCCGGTCACGTGGGGGATCGCGAGGTGGAAAAGGTGAAGCGGCATCAGGACTGGAAAGCTGCGCACTCCGAGGTCGTCCGCCTTCCAGAGGACCAGGGCCCGGGCAACGCACTGCTGCTGGAGATCGCGTGCGAGCACTTGACCCTGGTGTTCTGCGCCTTCGGCCAGTCCGGCGTCAGCGCCGAGCGCGTCGCCAGCCAGGCGCTGCGTCAGGCCGATGACTGGCGCCGCAGCGGCACCAGCGTCGAGGAACATCTCGCCGACCAGCTGCTACTGCCCATGGCATTGGCCGGCGGTGGCAGCTTCACCACCCCGTTGCTCAGCGATCACCTGCTGAGCAACCGCGCGGTGATCGAAGCCTTCCTGCCGGTACGTATCGACTGCGAACCACGCACCGCAGGCGGCCAGCACATCCGCATCACACCGGCTTGACGCTTTCCTCACCAGCCGCTGGCTAGAGTCGCGCCAAGTCACCTCGAGTGGCGCGACCTCTTCCGGCGCGTGTGCCCGCCTCACCGGCACACGGGAGTCTCCATGGCGCACCGCGCCACCCTCGTCCTGCTCTGCGCCGCGCTGCTCGCCGGCTGCGAAACCACCCACGAAACCCTCCTCGCCCGGGGCTACCCACCGGCCTATGCCGACGGCTATGACGACGGCTGCGGCAGCGGTCGCCAGGCAGCCGGGGCCATCACCGGCGAGTTCCGCAAAAACGTGCCGCGCTACCTGGACGAGCCGACATATGCCCTGGGCTGGAACGACGGTTTCCAGCAATGCCAGGCGATGCGCGTGAGCCAGGAACGCCAGCAGTATGAAGAGCAGCGCAACAGCGACCGGGACCACGACTGGGAACAGGAAAAGGACCGCGCCCTGTCCCGCGCCCTGCGCGGCAACTGACCGCTGCGGCAACCATCCGCACCGGCATCGGGCCGGTCGCTTGATTTCGGTCAAGCCGCCAACCCTCTCACTGCCCTCTCCTTGAACTCAGAAGAAAGAAACCAACGCCTGAGACAAGGAGACTCCACATGCAGCCCATCAAACTGGCCCTGGGCAGCTTGCTGCTGGCCGTGAGCACGGCCGCGGCGCACGCGAACGCCGACCCACTGCGCGACAGCGCCAACAGCATCTTCAAGCCCATCCCGGCGCAGGCCAGCGACGCGCTCGATCCCAACCAGATCGAACTGGGTCGGCAGCTGTTCTTCGAGCCACGCCTGTCCTCCAGCCACGTGATCAGTTGCAATACCTGCCACAACATCGGTACCGGCGGGGCCGACAACGTTCCCGCGTCCAGCGGACACGCCTGGCAGAAAGGCGCGCGCAACTCTCCCACCGTGTTCAATGCCGTCTTCAATGTCGCGCAATTCTGGGATGGCCGCGCCAAGGACCTCGAGGAACAGGCCAAGGGGCCGGTGCAGAATCCGGTGGAAATGCACAACACGCCGAAGAACGTGGAGGCGACCCTGCGCAGCATGCCCGAATACATCGCGGCCTTCGAAAAGGCCTTCCCCGGCGACAAGCAAGCGGTCAGCTTCGACAACATGGCCCGCGCCCTGCAGGCCTTCGAATCCACCCTGATCACCCCGGACTCGCGATTCGACCTTTACCTCAAGGGCGACGACAAGGCCCTCGACGCCAGAGAGAAAAATGGCCTGCAGACGTTCATGAGCGCGGGCTGCATCAGTTGCCACAACGGCGTGAACCTGGGCGGCCAGGCCTACTTCCCGTTCGGCCTGGTGAAGCAGCCTGACGGCAAGATCCTGCCCACCGGCGACAAGGGCCGCTTCGAGGTGACCAAGACGCAGAATGACGCCTACGTCTTCCGCGCCGCGCCCCTGCGCAACATCGCGCTGACCGCGCCGTACTTCCACAGCGGGCAGGTCTGGGACCTGGAGGAAGCCGTGGCGATCATGGGCACTGCGCAACTGGGCAAGCAGCTCAACGCCGAGGAAATCGGCGACATCGTCGCCTTCCTCAAGACCGCCACTGGCAAGCAGCCGAAGGTGGAGTACCCGCTGCTGCCACCGAGCACCGCCAGCACGCCAAAACCCGTGGATTGACGGAAGACCTGTCGGGGACAGCCTGCACTTCAGCCCCCAAATGAAAAACGGGCCCAGGGGGCCCGTTTTTCATACTGGCGGAGCGATCAGACCACGCCCTGGGCCAGCATGGCGTCGGCGACCTTGACGAAGCCGGCGATGTTGGCGCCCTTGACGTAGTTGATCCGGCCCTTCTCCTCGCCGTAGGCGACGCAGGCATGGTGGATGTTCTGCATGATGCCGTGCAGGCGCTGGTCCACTTCACCGGCGGTCCACAGCAGGCGCATGGCATTCTGGCTCATCTCCAGGCCGCTGGTCGCGACACCACCGGCGTTGGAGGCCTTACCCGGCGCGTAGAGGATGCCCGCCTCAAGGAAGATGTCCACAGCCTCCAGGGTCGACGGCATGTTGGCCCCTTCGGCTACGCAGATGCAGCCATTGGCCAGCAGGGTGCGCGCGTCGTTGGCGTCCAGCTCGTTCTGGGTGGCGCAGGGCAGCGCGATGTCGCAGGCGAGCGACCAGGGGCGCTGACCGGCAATGAAGCGCAGGCCGGGGCCGGTCATCTCGCTGAGACGGCCGCGACGGACATTCTTCAGCTCCATCACCGCTTCCCACTGCTCCAGGGTCAGGCCAGCCTCGATGAACAGGGTGCCTTCGGAGTCGGACAGGGAAATCACCTTGCCGCCCAGTTCCATGACCTTCTGCGCGGCGTACTGGGCCACGTTGCCCGAACCGGAGATCGCCACGCGCTGGCCATCGAAGCCGCTCTCGCGGGCCTTGAGCATTTCCTGGGCGAAGTACACGCAGCCGTAGCCGGTGGCTTCCGGGCGGATCAGGCTGCCGCCGTAGGTCATGCCCTTGCCGGTCAGCACCGAGGTGAACTCGTTGGACAGGCGCTTGTACTGGCCGAACAGGTAGCCGATCTCTCGGGCGCCCACGCCGATGTCACCGGCCGGTACGTCGAGGTCAGCGCCGACATGGCGGAACAGCTCGCTCATGAACGACTGGCAGAAGCGCATGACTTCGGCATCGCTCTTGCCCTTGGGATCGAAGTCCGAACCACCCTTGCCGCCGCCCATGGGCAGCGAAGTCAGCGAGTTCTTGAAGACCTGCTCGAAGGCCAGGAACTTCAGCACGCCCAGGTTCACCGACGGGTGGAAACGCAGGCCACCCTTGTACGGGCCGATGGCGCTGCTCATCTGAATGCGGAAACCACGGTTGACCCGCACTCGCCCGGCGTCATCCACCCACGGTACACGGAACAGGATCGCGCGTTCGGGCTCGACGATGCGCTCGACGATGCCGGCCTGCAGGTAGTGCGGGTTGGCTTCGAGGAAGGGCCAGAGGGAGCGCAGCACCTCTTCCACCGCCTGGTGGAATTCGGGCTGGTCGGGATCGCGCCGCTTGAGGCGCTCGAGGAACGAGTCAACGGATTGCGTCATATCTCACCGGTACTTTTCTGGTTATGTGATGCTTTTTGCCGGCAGACTCTAACAATCCACGTCGCACCGAGATAGTGCGATGTGACGCGTTTATGAATCTTTATGGTGCAAAAATATAAATTCCACGCCCGCCGGACCGGCAGAAAAACAGATTCCTGTATACAAAATCAATAGAAACATGCACTCAAATCATTCCTCGACAGGACCTTTCTCGATGCCCGCACGTCCGCTCACGCTGCTCGCCGCGCTCGCCTTCACTTTCGCCCTGCCGGCCTGCGGAGCCATGAAACTAGGCAACTTCACCGAGTCCGGTGCGCTGGTGGTGGCGGATACATTCGACAGTGACGTTATCCACAAGTCGAACTTCAGCACCGATGACCTGCAGCGCATGTCGCGCCAGCTGGAAGACCAGCAACGCACCCTGCAGGACCAGGCGCGGCAAATCGACACACTGCAGCGCCAGCTGGAGGAACAGCGCCGCACCCTGGACGACCTCAAGCGCAGCCGCTGAGCTTTCCGAAACGCAAAAAAACGGGGCCCGAAGGCCCCGTTTTCAGTCAGAAGCGGCTTACGCCAGCTTCTTGTAACGCACGCGGTGCGGCTGCGAGGCAGCATCGCCCAGGCGCTTTTTACGATCGGCTTCGAACTCGGTGTAGTTGCCTTCGAAGAAGACCACCTTGCCATCGTCCTCGTAGGAGAGGATGTGGGTCGCGATGCGGTCCAGGAACCAGCGATCGTGGGAAATCACGATGGCGGCGCCCGGGAAGTCCAGCAGCGCTTCTTCCAGCGCACGCAGGGTTTCCACGTCGAGGTCGTTGGACGGTTCGTCGAGCAGCAGCACGTTGCCGCCCTGCTTCAGGGTCAGGGCCAGGTGCAGACGGCCACGCTCACCACCGGAGAGGTCCTTGACGAACTTCTGCTGGTCGCCACCCTTGAAGTTGAAGCGGCCAACATAGCTGCGCGACGGGACTTCGTAGTTGCCGATCTTGATCTGCTCGAAGCCGTCGGACACCTGCTCCCACACGGTCTTGTTGCCGTCGAGGATTTCACGGCTCTGGTCGACGCTGGCAATCTGTACGGTTTCGCCGATCTCGATGGTGCCCGAGTCCGGTTGCTCCTTGCCGGTCAGCATGCGGAACAGGGTCGATTTACCCGCGCCGTTGCCGCCGATCACGCCGACGATGGCGCCCTTGGGAATGCTCAGCGACAGATCATCGATCAGTTGGCGATCGCCGTAGCCCTTGCTGACGTTGTGCAGCTCGATGACCTTGTCGCCCAGGCGCGGACCGGCCGGGATGTAGATCTCATTGGTCTCGCTGCGCTTCTGGAATTCCTGCGATTGCATTTCCTCGAAGCGTTGCAGACGGGCCTTGGACTTGGACTGACGAGCCTTCGCGCCCTGGCGCACCCACTCCAGTTCGGCCTTCATGGCCTTGGCGTGGGAGGCTTCCTGCTTGGCTTCCTGGGCCAGGCGGTTGGCCTTGGATTCCAGCCAGCCGGAGTAGTTGCCTTCGAACGGGATGCCCTGGCCTCGGTCCAGCTCGAGAATCCAGCCGGCAACGTTGTCGAGGAAGTAACGGTCGTGGGTAATCGCTACCACGGTGCCAGGGAAGTCGTGGAGGAAGTGCTCCAGCCAGGCGACGGAGTCGGCGTCCAGGTGGTTGGTCGGTTCGTCCAGCAGCAGCATGTCCGGGGCGGACAGCAGCAGGCGGCACAGGGCGACACGGCGCTTCTCACCACCGGAGAGGTGTTCGATCCTGGCATCCCACGGCGGCAGCCGCAGGGCGTCGGCGGCGACTTCCAGCTGGCGCTCCAGGTTGTGGCCATCGGACGCCTGGAGGATGGCTTCCAGCTTGGCCTGCTCGGCGGCCAGCGCATCGAAGTCGGCGTCCGGCTCGGCGTAGGCGGCGTAGACCTCGTCCAGACGGGCCTGGGCGGCCTTGATCTGACCAACGGCCTCTTCGACGATCTCGCGAACGGTGGCCTGCGGATCGAGCTTGGGCTCCTGCGGCAGGTAGCCGACGTTGATGCCTGGCATCGGGCGGGCTTCACCTTCGATCTCGGTGTCGACGCCAGCCATGATGCGCAGCAGGGTGGATTTACCCGCGCCGTTCAGGCCGAGCACGCCGATCTTGGCGCCGGGGAAGAACGACAGGGAGATGTTCTTGAGGATTTCACGCTTGGGCGGCACGACCTTGCCGACCCGGTGCATGGTGTAGACGTATTGAGCCATGGATACCTGACTTCTGGGATGAATGGTGATCGGGATGGCCGGAACGGACGACGGCAGGTTCCGGGACGCCGGCTCTCTGGCCGGAGCGGCAGCACGTGAACTCAGGGGAGCTGGCTGCCGGCGGGCACGAACGGCCGATGGACGGCCCTTCGCGCGGGACTCGCTGCGGATGTACTTTATGCACCGCACTTTCTATGTACAGTTCGCGCATGTACGAACGCGCGCGTGCGGCAAAGCTACCGGAATGAACCGGGAAGGGCAAACGACGCTCGTCGGCCGTACTGGCACTTCGCCGCCTTTCCGGGCATCCTAGCCAGCGCCGAATTCAGCCGTATCGCCCCCAGGTTCCCAAGTCCTTGTCTATCTTCCCCCGTACTCCTCCGGACGCCCTGGCCAGGCCTGGCCGCGTGGCGACCCGGACCGCGCTGGTGCTGCTGGTGCTGTTCATGCTCGCCCTGCTGGGCTGGCAGCTGCACCAGGAGTTCCGTAGCCAGGAGCGCTTCGAGCGCGAACGGGTGGTGCTGCACGGCGAGCAGATGGCCCAGCGGATCGCCCTGACCCTGCAGCTCAAGGCAGTGGCGGCCCAGGCCCTGCTGCAACAGGAACTCGACCGCAACGAAAGCGATGGCCAAGCGCCGCTGATCGCCGGCCTGAAACACATCTACCCATCCTTCCACAGCCTGGTCCGCCTGGACGCCAGCGGCGTGCCCGTACGCGACTCGGCCAGCGGCATCAAGGATGCGGCGTTCATCGAGGCCCTGCGCCAACGCAGCGCTCGGCAGGACTACCACTACGCCTTCAGCGAGGAGAACGGGGGCCACTTCTACGTCTGGCTGAAGGCCACCGAGCCCGGCGAAGGCGACAGCGTCATCCGCCTCGACGAGAAGATTGCCCGGCGTGGCTGGGCGGCGCAGATACGTCCTGGGTCGCCGGACTGGCTCCTTGTGGACGACGTCCAGCAGAAAGTTCTCGGCCGCTCCACCGGCTACCGCCCCGGCCCGCTGTCCGCGGCCTCGCCGCTGGAGCAGGCGCAAAGCCTCGATGGCCTGGACATCCAGAACACCGACTGGCAGTTGCACCCGCAATTCGACGACCGGCAGGTCCGCGCCACCCTGCTGCCACGTCTGGGCGGTGAACTGGCGTTGCTGCTGGTGCTGGGGGGCATCGCCGGCGCCGCCCTGCTCCGCCTGCAACGCGAACAGCAGAACCTGCGCGCACTGACCGTGGAGTCGCAGCAGAGTCTGCGCCAGGCTGCACAGGCACTGGGCGCCATTGACGAGCGGGTGCTGGTGACCCGCGCCGACGGCCGCCTGGCCTACCTCAACCCGCAGGCCGAGCAGTTGTTCGGCATCTCCGCCGACAAGGCCGGCGAGCATCACCTGCTGGAGCTCCTGCCCGGCCTGGGCGGCCTGCTCAACGGCGCCGATGCATCACCCGACAATGGCTCCGAACTGGTGCGCGTCAACGACACCGGCCAGGCTCGTCTGTTCGCTGTCAGCCACCACTCGCTGGACGACAGCCCGCTGTCGCCGGAGCAGACCTGGGTGCTGCGCGGCAACCTGCCCCAGGGCGGGCAGGTCTGGGTGCTGCGCGACGTCACCGAGGAGCAGCAGGCGCTGCACATCCTCGAGGAGACCCGCCGGCGCTACCAGGACATCTTCGACGGCGTCGGCGTCGCCCTCTGCGTGCTCGACCTCTCAGCCCTGCGCCAGAGCCTGGTGGATCTCAACCTGCGCCGGCAGAGCGACCTGCGCGAGTGGCTCGCCTCGCAGCCCGAGCGCCTGCCCTGGCTGCTGCGCCAGGTGCGCATCACCGAGATCAACAACGTCGCCAAGCGGCTGATGGGCGTCAGCACCACCGAGCAGGCCTGGCAGGTCCTCGTCGGCGGCGCCGGCATGCGCCCGGACGGCGTGCGCAGCAAGGTGCTCGAAGCCGTGCTGCACGGCCACGGCATGGTCGAGCTGGAGGCCTGCATCCATACCCGCCAGGGCGAGCAGCGCCACCTGTGGCTGCAACTGCGCGTGCCGGAGATGATCCAGGACTTCCACGCTGTCACCCTGAGCCTGTCGGACATCACCAGCCGCAAGCAGGTCGAGCTGTCGCTGATCGAGCGCGAGAAGTTCTGGTCCGATGCGGTACGCGCGGTGCCGGACACCCTGTACATCCACGACATCGCTGCGCGCCGGGTGATCTTCAGCAACCACAATCTCGGCCACCAGCTCGGCTACAGCAGCGACGAACTGCACGAGATGGGCGAGCGCTTCTGGGAAAAGGTGCTGCACCCGGACGACGTCGAGTACTACTGGCGCGTGCGCAACCTGCAGCAAGTGGTGGGCGACGGCCTGCTGCTGGACAGCCAGCTACGCTGGCGTCACCGCGACGGCAGCTGGCACTGGTTCGACATCCGCGAGCAGGCCTTCACCCGCGACGCGTCCGGTCGTGTGGCGCGCCTGATCGGCGTGGCCAAGGACATCACCGACACAGTCGAGGCACACAACTCCCTGCGCGAGAGCGGCCGCCGCTACCGCATGCTCGCCGAGAGCATCAGCGACGTGATCCTCTCCACTGACGCCCAGGTCAAGCTCAACTACATCAGCCCGTCGATCCAGCAGGTGTTCGGCTACAGCCCCGACTGGGTGCTGTCCAACGGTTTCCAGCAGGTGGCCGCCAACCCGGCGCAGCTCGAACGCCTGGAAGAACTCCTGCACCGTGTGCGCACCGCCATCGGCGAGCCCAAGCGCCTGGCGGAACTGCGTGAGAACGCCGAGCCGCAACTGTTCAGCCTCGACTGCCTGCACGCCGACGGCCACAAGATCCCCGTGGAGCTGCGCATCGCCCTGATGTGGGACGACCACGGCCGCTTCGAAGGCCTGCTCGGCGTTGCCCGCGACATCAGCCAGCAACGTCGCGCCGAGCGCGAGATGCGCATGGCCGCCACAGTCTTCGAGCACTCCACGGCGGCGATCATGGTCACCGACCCAGCCGGCTACATCGTGCAGATCAACGATTCCTTCAGCCGCCTCACCGGCTATTCCGCCGAGGAAGTGCTGGACCAGCTGCCGCGCCTGCTCACCGCCGACCGCCAGGAGGCCAACCAGCTCAAGCACGTGATGGAAAGCCTGCTCAGAAGCGGCAGCTGGGAAGGCGAGATCCTGCAGAAGCGCAAGAACGGCGAGCTCTACCCGAGCTGGGTCGGCATCACCGCGGTACACGACGAGGAAGGCGATCTGGTCAGCTTCGTCTGCTTCTTCAGCGACATCAGCGAGCGCAAGGCCAGCGAACGGCGCATCCACCGCCTGGCCTACTACGACGCCCTGACCCACCTGCCCAACCGCACACTGTTCCAGGATCGCCTGCACACCGCCCTGTTGCAGGCCGAACGGCACCAGCAGTGGGTGGTGCTGATGTTCCTCGACCTCGATCGCTTCAAGCCGATCAACGACTCCCTCGGCCATGCGGCGGGCGACCGCATGCTCAAGGAAGTGGCCGAGCGCCTGAGCCATTGCGTCAGCGACGACGACACCGTGGCGCGCATGGGCGGCGATGAATTCACCTTGCTGCTGCCCGGCCAGAGAGACCGCGAGAAGGCGCTCCGGCAGGCGATCCAGGTCGCCGAGCAGATCCTCTCCAGCCTCGCCCGCCCCTTCACCCTGGAAGGCCGCGAGTTCTTCGTTACCGCCAGCATCGGCGTCGCGCTTTCGCCGCAGGACGGCGCCGAGCTCAGCCAGTTGATGAAGAACGCCGACACGGCGATGTACCACGCCAAGGAGATGGGCAAGAACAACTTCCAGTTCTACCAGGCCGAGATGAACGCCCGCGCCCTGGAACGCCTGGAACTGGAAAGCGACCTGCGCCGCGCCATCGAGCTGCACGAATTCGTCCTGCACTACCAGCCGCAGTTCACGGGCGACGGCCGCCGCCTGACCGGCGCCGAGGCGCTGCTGCGCTGGCAGCATCCCAAGCGTGGCCTGATCCCGCCGGCGGAGTTCATCCCGGTGCTGGAAGAGCTCGGCCTGGTCGCCCAGGTCGGCGACTGGCTGCTGGAGCAGGCCTGCCTGCAGCTGCGCGCCTGGCACCGCGACAAGGTGCGGGTACCGAAGATTTCCGTGAACCTCTCGGCCCGGCAGTTCGCCGACGGCCAATTGGGCGAGCGCATCGCCGGCATCCTCGAGGACACCGGCATCGCCCCGGCATGCCTGGAGCTGGAACTGACCGAAAGCATCCTGATGAGCGACGTTTCCCAGGCCATGCAGATACTTCAGGGGCTGAAGCGTCTTGGCCTGGCCATCGCGGTGGACGACTTCGGCACCGGCTACTCCTCGCTCAACTACCTGAAGCAGTTCCCCATCGACGTGCTGAAGATCGACCGCAGCTTCGTCGACGGCCTGCCGCACGGCGAGCAGGACGCACAGATCGCCCGTGCCATCATCGCCATGGCTCACAGCCTGAACCTGATGGTGATCGCCGAGGGCGTGGAGAGCCACGAGCAGCTGGAGTTCCTGCGCGAGCACGGTTGCGACGAAGTACAGGGCTTCCTCTTCGGCCGCCCGGTGCCGGCGGACCAGTTCGCCGCACTGTTCGCCAGCAACGCGATCTTCCTGCTCGGCTGATCGCACATCCGCTCCTACCTGAAATATCGTTCCGGGGGCTTGCCCTCTCCCCGGCCCTCCCCCTGAAGGGAGAGGGAGCTGTCCGTGCCGGCTGACACTTCGGCCTCAACCAGCACCAGGCGGCCCCCTCTACCTTCAGGGAGAGGGAAAATTCCAGGCACGAACTTTCAGGGAAAAATAGTTGCCCCTACATCCCGCCCACCATCGGTGCCAAATTGCTCTCACTTCCGCGTACCTGCTGGCCTTGAACCCCGCTTGTCAGGCACATGACCGCCTTTCATGTGCCAGCCCCGCCGCCTTGGGTTAGAATGCGCGCCTTTCCCCCAGCACCCGATCCTTAAGAGGACCGCCATGTTCAGCCGTGATTTGACCCTCGCCCGCTACGATGCCGAACTCTTCGCCGCGATGGAGCAGGAAGCCCAGCGCCAGGAAGAGCACATCGAGCTCATCGCCTCCGAGAACTACACCAGCCCGGCGGTGATGGAAGCCCAGGGTTCGGTGCTGACCAACAAATACGCCGAAGGCTACCCGGGCAAGCGCTACTACGGCGGTTGCGAGTACGTCGACGTCGTCGAGCAACTGGCCATCGACCGCGCCAAGGAGCTGTTCGGCGCCGACTACGCCAACGTCCAGCCGCACGCCGGCTCCCAGGCCAACGCCGCCGTCTACCTGGCCCTGCTGTCGGCCGGTGACACCATCCTGGGCATGAGCCTGGCCCACGGTGGTCACCTGACCCACGGCGCCAGCGTTTCTTCCTCCGGCAAGCTGTACAACGCCGTGCAGTACGGCATCACCGACGCCGGCCTGATCGACTACGACGAAGTCGAGCGCCTGGCTGTCGAGCACAAGCCGAAGATGATCGTCGCCGGCTTCTCCGCCTATTCCCAGGTCCTGGACTTCGCCCGCTTCCGCGCTATCGCCGACAAGGTCGGTGCCTACCTGTTCGTCGACATGGCCCACGTGGCCGGTCTGGTCGCCGCTGGCGTCTATCCGAACCCGGTGCCGTTCGCCGACGTGGTCACTACCACCACCCACAAGACCCTGCGCGGCCCGCGCGGCGGCCTGATCCTCGCTCGCAAGAACGAAGAGATCGAGAAGAAGCTGAACTCCGCTGTCTTCCCGGGTGCCCAGGGTGGCCCGCTGGAACACGTGATCGCCGCCAAGGCCGTGTGCTTCAAGGAAGCCCTGCAACCCGAGTTCAAGGCCTACCAGCAGCAGGTCCTGAAGAACGCCCAGACCATGGCCAGCGTGTTCATCGAGCGCGGCTTCGACGTGGTTTCCGGCGGCACCCAGAACCACCTGTTCCTGCTGTCCCTGATCAAGCAGGACATCACCGGTAAGGACGCCGACGCCGCCCTGGGTCGTGCCTTCATCACCGTGAACAAGAACAGCGTGCCGAACGACCCGCGTTCCCCGTTCGTCACCTCCGGCCTGCGTATCGGCACCCCCGCCGTGACCACTCGTGGCTTCAAGGAAGCCGAGTGCCGCGAGCTGGCTGGCTGGATCTGCGACATCCTGACCAACATGGGCGACGAGTCCGTGGTGGACGGCGTGCGCGAGAAGGTCAAGGCGATCTGCGCCAAGTTCCCGGTCTACGGCGCCTAAGCCGAACCCGCGAAACGAAAAAGCCCGGCAGATGCCGGGCTTTTTCATGTCTGCCTCCCTGACGGGACATCGCGGGCGTGGCCCGCTCCTGCAATTTCGTCTCGTACAGGAGGAGCAACCTGCAGGAGCGCCCCCCCCCCCGCGATGAGCGCCCACCGGGCGCGCCCTCTATATAGAAGCTACGGCTGCCCGCCAGATTTCTGCTCCGGCTGCACCGGCACATCCCGCAGTTCATTGAGCCGCCGCACCAGCGTCTGGGCTTCGTCCTGGCTGGCGAAGCCCTTGAGCATCACCTGCCCGTCGGTCACTACCCGCGTCACCCTGGGCAGCAGGCGCAGTTGCCCGTCGATGACCACCGCCAGGGCCTTGCCCTGCTCTTCCTGGGTCAGTTTCGCCAGGCGCTGGCTGGCTTCGGGCGTGAACAGCACACGCACCGCCGGCTTGCCGTCGGCTACGCTGGCCAGTTCGGCCCGCTGCACGTCGCGCTGGGTCAATGCGGGATGGGTTGCCACCAGCACCGCCTTGCCTTGTGGGTCCGCGAGGGTGCGGGTGCTGGCTGTGGGCTCCTCCGCCACGGCATGAACATCGAAGCTGTGCTGCGGAACCGAGGGCGGCGCACCGGCACACGCACCCAGCAAGGAGGCGCCCAACAATGAGGCAAGAAGGATCGGAATAGAGCGTTTCATCGACTGCGAATCGGACAGGATGGCCCGGTCAGGCCAGGGTGATAGCCAAGGTCATGAAGAGTCAGACCGTCGCCAGCGTACAAGTTGCACGCCCTTGGTCGGCACCCGCGACTAAGCTTGCAGACGAACGGATGCTGGCGGTCCGGTCAGAAATTCTCCGGCTTCGGGCAAGCTGGTATCATGCGCGCCTTTTGCCGGTCACAAGAAAAGGCGCAGGGCCCACCTGGGCATGCACCTTGCTTTTCCCGGCCAGAACGATAACGGCGCAAGCGCGTCACGGGGAGCCAAACATGCTGGAAAAGCTGTTCCAACTCAAGGCACACAATACCACTGTGCGCACCGAGATCCTGGCGGGTATCACTACCTTCCTGACCATGGCCTACATCCTCTTCGTCAACCCGAGCATCCTCGGCGAGACGGGCATGGATAAAGGCGCGATCTTCGTGGCAACCTGCCTGGCCGCCGCCATCGGCTCGGCGGTGATGGGCCTGATCGCCAACTACCCGATCGCCCTGGCTCCCGGCATGGGCCTGAACGCCTTCTTCACCTACACCGTGGTCCTGCACATGGGCCACACCTGGCAGGTCGCGCTCGGTGCGGTGTTCCTCTCCGCGTGCATGTTCTTCATCATTTCGATCTTCCGCATCCGCGAGTGGATCATCAACAGCATTCCCCTGGCGCTGCGCTCGGCGATCGCTGCCGGCATCGGCCTGTTCCTCGCGCTGATCGCGCTGAAGGAATCGGGCATCGTGGTCGCCAACCAGGCGACCCTGGTGGGCATGGGTGACCTGGCCAAGCCAGCGCCGCTACTGGCGATCCTCGGCTTCATCCTGATCGTCGCCCTGGAAGCCCGCCGCGTGACCGGCGCGGTGATGATCGGCATCCTGGTGGTGACCTTCCTCTCCATCGCCATCGGCGTCTCCCAGTTCGGTGGCGTGGTATCGATGCCGCCGTCGCTGGCACCGACCTTCCTGCAGCTGGATATCAAGGGCGCACTGGACATCGGCCTGTTCAGCGTGATCTTCGCCTTCCTCTTCGTCGACCTGTTCGACAACTCCGGCACCCTGATCGGCGTGGCCAAGCGTGCCGGCCTGATGGGCAAGGACGGGCACATGCCGAAGATGGGCCGTGCCCTGATCGCCGACAGCTCTGCCGCCATGGTCGGTTCGCTGCTGGGCACCTCCACCACCACCAGCTACATCGAATCGGCAGCGGGCGTTTCCGCCGGCGGCCGCACCGGCCTGACCGCCATCGTGGTCGCCGTACTGTTCCTGCTGGCGCTGTTCTTCGCCCCGCTGGCGGGCAACGTGCCGGCCTTCGCCACTGCGCCCGCACTGTTCTTCGTCGCCGTGCTGATGGCCTCGGGCCTGGCCGAGATCGACTGGGACGACCTGACTGTCGCCGCACCGGTAGTGGTGACCGCGCTGGCCATGCCGCTGACCTTCTCCATCGCCAACGGCATCGCCTTCGGCTTCATCACCTGGACCGCCTGCAAGCTGCTGTCCGGCCGCTTCCGCGAGCTGAACCCGGCGCTGATCATTCTGTCGATCCTGTTCGTGATCAAGCTGGGCTGGTTCAACGCTTGAGTTAAGGGGGCTGCTGCGCGTCGGCCATACTGCGTTGCCAGGTCAATCCGGAATGCTCATTTACCCTCCGCTTCCGAATCGACCTGGCGCCTTGTCTGACCTAGCTCGCACTTCCCGATGGTTTCGAGTTGTCCTTAGACGAAAGGCGGTCCGGCAAGTCCGGGCCCTTTTGAAGAGTTTTCCCATGAGCAGTCCCCGTTTCGATCCCTCCCACTACGACAGCCAACTGGCCGACAAGGCCGCGCGCCTGCGCGAGCTGCTGGCGCCCTTCGCCGCGCCGGAGCCGGAGGTGTTCGATTCACCCCGCGAGCATTACCGCCTGCGCGCCGAGTTCCGCCTGTGGCGCGAGGGCGAGGCACGCCACTACGCGATGTTCGAGCAGGGCGACAAGCACACACCCATCCTGATCGAGGAATTCCCCATCGCCAGCCGGCGCATCAACGAACTGATGCCGCGCCTGAAGGCTGCCTGGGCCGAACCGACGCTGGGCCACAAGCTGTTCCAGGTGGAGTTCCTCACCACGCTGGCGGGCGACGCAATGATCACCCTCTGCTACCACCGCCCGGTCGATGCCGTCTGGCAGGCCGCCGCCGAGAAGCTGGCCGCCGAGCTGGGCGTCAGCATCGTCGGTCGCTCCCGTGGCAAGCGCCTCGTCGTCGGCCGTGACTTCGTCAGCGAAGAACTCACCGTCGCCGGCCGCACCTTCCGCTACCGCCAGCCGGAGGGCGCCTTCACCCAGCCCAACGGCGAGGTCTGCCAGAAGATGCTCAACTGGGCATACGACGCCCTGGGGCAGCGCGACGACGACCTGCTGGAACTGTACTGCGGCAACGGCAACTTCACCCTGCCGCTGGCCACTCGCGTGCGCCAGGTACTGGCCACCGAGATCAGCAAGACCTCGGTCAACGCCGCCCTGGCGAACCTGGCCGACAACGCGGTGAACAACGTCACCCTGGTGCGTCTCTCCGCCGAGGAACTGACCCAGGCACTGAATGACGTGCGCCCGTTCCGCCGCCTGGCCGACGTCGACCTGAAGTCCTACGCGTTCGGCAGCGTATTCGTCGACCCGCCACGCGCTGGCATGGACCCGGACACCTGCGAGTTGACCCGGCGTTTCGACAACATCCTGTACATCTCCTGCAACCCGGAGACCCTGGCGCAGAACATCGCCCAACTGCACGACACCCACCAGGTGAGCCGTTGCGCCCTGTTCGACCAGTTCCCCTATACGCACCACATGGAAGCCGGCGTGCTGCTGACCCGTCGCTGAGGCCCTCACCCAACCGCGCGCCGCCCAACCAAGGGTTGGGCGGCGCGCTGTCACCTGGCGGCTAAGCTTGCGGGACAACGACAAGAGGCATGTCCATGTCCCGCCTGATCCTGCCCCTGCTCTGCCTGCTGCTGGCCGCCTGCGTCGGCACCGATCCCGCCAACATCAGCATCTCCCCTGCTGCCAATGGTCGGCAAAGCACCTTCTTCATCCAGGCCGTGCGCGCCCAGGGGCACCGCGAGGACCTGGAAGATCGCTTCGATCTCGCCGTACGCCGCGCGCTGGAAGCCAAGGGCTACCGCTATCAGGACAATTCAGGGGAGTTGCGGGTGATCTACGCCGTCGGCCTCGACAGCCAGACCGGTATCGTCCAGCGCCCGGTGGTGACTGGCGCGGGCGTGATGACCCAGACGCAGATCACCGACCAGGATCAGGCGCGCCTGGCGCTGCAGATTCTCGACGAAGCGACGGGGACGGTGCTGTACCAGGCGCAGGTGGCGCGCCAGCTGCACGATCCAAAGATCACCCAGCAGGCCGTGGACGAAGGCATCGCCCACCTGCTGAAGGATTTCCCCGCCAAAGCGGGGCAGTGAGGATCAGCTGTAGTTCGACGGCGACTTGCGCACGAACTTGATGCTGTACTTGAAGTCGGCCTTGCGCGTGACGCTGATGGCGCGGCGGGTAACGGTATCGATGGTGATGTTCCAGTTGCCGGTGCTGGGCACCTTGATCTTGGCCGGGAAGCGGTCGAACGCGCCGCCGTGGTAGGAGTGGCGGCCGCCATTCTTGAAACTGCGGAAGTTCGCATCGGTCATCAGGCGGATGTTGCAGGTCATGGAGCATTCGATGACGACCAGGTCGCCTTCGTTCAGGTGCTCACGTTGATGTACGAACTTCATGCTGGCTCCGCCTTGCTTCTACCGCGAAATCAATACGATAGCACGGAGCGGGGGTAGCCCGGCAGCGGCGTCGCCGGTAGACGGCGCCGCTCATCCGACGTTCAGAGCCCTTCGAAGTCCGCCTTGCGCTCCTCCGGCTCCTCTTCCTCGCGCACCACCACCTGCCGATGGCGCGACTGCCGCTCCAACCAGTAGAGGGCGAAGATCGCCAGCGCGGAAATCACCCCGCGATAGACCACGCCGGCCAGCTGCGCGTCCCATTCCATGCCGCCTTCGGTCCAGGCGATCAGCAGGCGCGACAGCGTCAGGGTCAGCTGCACCAGGATCACCAGGATCAGCGCCGGACGCACCAGCAGGCGACGGCGCAGGGCGAAGACGAGGAACAACGCGAGGGCGAACTGGTGGCCGCCGTAGAATACCCGGGCGTCGCTCACCGACGACGGCTCCATCAGCAGCATGCCGCTCAGGTTGGCCATCTCATAAGGACGAATCCAGTAGAGCAGTCCCAGGCCACCCCAGACCAGAGCCTGAACCAGCAGGACGAGACGGGCGAAGAGCATCCGATTTCTCCTTGGCCATGCAGCCATTGCCGAGCGTCCATACCTGCGACCGGGAGTCGCGGACGCACCACCGATCAGCTAAAGACCCCGTACAGCGCGGCAAGTTCGGGCAAGCGCGTCATATGGGGAAACAAACGGCGGGTGGGGCCACAACACCCGCGGGAGTATGCTCGGTCGCGTTCGAATTTCGAGGTTCCGACCATGCGCACCCTGCTTCTGCTCACCGCCCTTGTCGCCGGCGCCGCCCAGGCCGCCGAGCCGCTGACCATCGACGTGCACCGCGATGCCAACTGCAGCTGCTGCAAGGACTGGATCAAGCACCTGGAAAGCAACGGCTTCACCGTCAACGACCATGTCGAGGCAGACATGAGTGCAGTGAAGACCAAACTCGGCGTGCCTTACAGCATGGGCTCGTGCCACACCGGCGTGATCGACGGAAAATTCGTCGAGGGCCACGTACCGGCCGCCGACGTCCTGAAGTTGCGCGAGCGTGCCGACCTGATCGGCGCCGCCGTGCCGGGGATGCCGATGGGCTCGCCGGGCATGGAAATAGGCGATCGGCATGACGCCTACCAGGTGGTTGGCCTGAACAAGGCCGGCCAGCGCGAAGTACTGGCGGACTACCCCGCGCACTGACACACCGAGGCACTCCCTCACCCCTGAACGCTGGTGGAGGTGGGATGGGGCTTCCGGCGCGCGGGGCACTCTCCAGGTTCCCGCGCGACAATGCTCCGCCAGCACGATGGGGTGAGGGACTCCACAACGAAAAGGGCGGCCAGTTGGCCGCCCTTTTCGTTACCGGTATCCGTTCACTCGGACTTGGCCGGCAGCAGGCCGTCGGCGCGGAACATGGCCTTGATCCCGCGTACGGCCTGGCGCAGGCGGTCACGGTTCTCGATCAGGGCGAAACGCACGTGGTCGTCGCCGTAGTCGCCGAAGCCGATGCCCGGCGACACCGAGACCTTGGCGTCCTTGAGCAGCTTCTTGGCAAACTCCAGCGAGCCCAGGTGCGCATAGGCCGGCGGAATCTTCGCCCAGATGTACATGGAGGCCTTGGGGTTCTCCACCATCCAGCCGGCTTCGTGGAGGCCCTTGACCAGCACGTCGCGACGCTTCTGGTACTGCTCGGCAATATCGCGCACGCATTGCTGGTCGCCTTCCAGCGCGGCAATGGCCGCCACCTGCAGCGGGGTGAAGGTGCCGTAGTCGTGGTAGCTCTTGATCCGCGCCAGGGCCGAGACCAGCTCCGGGTTGCCGACCATGAAGCCGATGCGCCAGCCCGCCATGTTGTAGCTCTTGGACAGGGTGAAAAACTCCACCGCGATGTCCTTGGCGCCGGGCACCTGCATGATCGACGGGGCCTTCCAGCCATCGAAGGTGATGTCCGCATAGGCCAGGTCGTGCACCACCAGCACGTCGTAGCGCTTGGCGAGGTCGACCACGCGCTCGAAGAAGTCCAGCTCCACGCACTGCGCGGTGGGGTTGGAGGGGAAGCCCAGGATCATCATCTTCGGCTTCGGAATCGATTCGCGGATCGCCCGCTCCAGTTCGTTGAAGAAGTCGATCCCCGGCACCAGCGGTACCGAACGCACCTGGGCGCCAGCGATCACCGCGCCATAGATATGGATCGGGTAGCTGGGATTGGGGACCAGGATGGTGTCGCCGTGGTCCAGGGTGGCGAGCATCAGGTGCGCCAGGCCTTCCTTCGAGCCGATGGTGACGATGGCCTCGGATTCCGGGTCGATCTCGACCTCGTAGCGGTCGCGGTACCAGTGCGAGATGGCGCGACGCAGGCGCGGAATGCCGCGAGACGTGGAATAGCCGTGGGTATCTTCGCGCTGGGCGACCTGGCAGAGTTTCTCGACGATGTGCGGCGGCGTGGCCCCGTCCGGGTTGCCCATGGACAGGTCGATGATGTCCTCGCCACGGCGGCGGGCCGCCATCTTCAGCTCAGCAGTGATGTTGAAAACGTAGGGGGGCAGACGATCGATGCGCGCAAAGCGACGAGCTGAACGGGGTTCAGTCATGGTGTCCTCGGATTAACGTAGGCGCCCGGAACCGTCCGAGCGACGCCGGCCACTGCGGTGGCCTGGAAAGCGCGGTGCAGTGACCGGCGCTTTCTTGTCGGCGAACATATAGCTCGCTAGGCTGGCTGTCGAGTTTTTCTTTGCGCCGCTCAAGGGCGGCATCTGGAGGCACATGTCCGCGCAACAGTACTGGCAGCTCGACGTCTTCGCCGACCAACCGCTCACCGGCAACGGCCTGGCGGTGTTCCCCGACGCACGCGGCATCCCCGCGCAGACCCTGCTGGCGCTGACCCAGGAGCTGCGCCAGTTCGAGTCGATCTTCCTGTTCCCCTCTGCCTCGCTGGACACCTATTCGGCGCGCATCTTCACCGTCGACGAAGAGCTGCCTTTCGCCGGCCATCCGGTGCTGGGCGCTGCCGCGCTGCTGCATCACCTGCACCAGCGCGGTGAGGAAGAGCACTGGACGCTGGAACTGCCCGCCAAGGCAGTGAAGGTCGCCACCCGCCGTCGTGGTGCGGGCTTCCACGCCGAGATGAACCAGGGCAGCGCCGACTTTGGCAGCGTGCTCGACGACGACGCGCGGCGCTGGTTCGCCGAGGCCTTCTCGCTGACGGCCGCCGACCTTGCCGATTACCCCGCTGCCGTGGTCAGCACCGGCCTGCCCTACCTGCTGCTGCCGGTACGCAGCGAGGCACTGGGCCGCGCGCGCCAGCGCACGGACCTGACAGCCGAACTGGCCAAGCTCAACGCCGCCTTCGTTTTCGTGCTGGATGTGGATAATCGCGAGGGCCGCACCTGGGACGGCGCCGGGATCATCGAGGACGTCGCCACCGGCAGCGCAGCCGGTCCGGTTGCCGCCTACCTGGTCGAACTGGGCAAGGCGCGCCGCGGCGAACTGTTCCAACTGGCCCAGGGCCGTTTCGTTGGCCGTCCCAGCCGGCTCGACGTGCAGGTGGGCCAGGATGACGAAATCCGCGTTGGCGGCGACGTCCAGCTGCTCGCCCGCGCCGAGCTGCTGCACCGCTTCGCCTGACGACCGGGCTGGCGGCCAGCCCTGCCCGAGACAACACTGAACCCACCTGTTCGATGGAGATGCCGCCATGCAATGGCGCAAAGGACGACGCAGCGACAACGTAGTGGATGCCCGCGATGAAACCGGCAGCAGCATGGGCGGTGGCGGAGGCATGCGCATCGGCGGACGCGGCCTGAGCCTGGGTGGCGTGGCCATCGTGGTGATCATCGGCCTGCTTTCCGGCCAGGACCCGATGACCATCCTCGGCTCACTGCTCGGCCAGATGGACGTCTCCCAGCAACAGGCGCCGAGCCGGCCGACCCAGGGCAAGCCCGCCACCGGCAACGACCCGCAGGTGGAGTTCGTCCAGTCGATTCTCGGCGACACCGAGGATACCTGGGGCGAAATCTTCGCTCGCAGCAACCAGCAGTACGAGCAGCCCAAGCTGATCCTGTTCAACGGCGGGGTGAACTCCGCGTGCGGCTTTGCCTCCTCGGCAGTCGGCCCGTTCTACTGCCCCGGCGATCACCGTGTGTACCTCGACCTCGGTTTCTTCCGCGAGATGGAGCAGAAGTTCTCCGCCGCCGGCGACTTCGCCCAGGCCTACGTGATCGCCCACGAAGTCGGCCACCACGTGCAGAACCTGCTGGGCATCTCCGCGAAGATCAACGCCGCCCGCCAGCGCGGCGCGCGCATGGAAGGTGCCAACGGTCTGTCGGTGCGGCAGGAGTTGCAGGCCGACTGCTTCGCCGGTGTCTGGGCCAATCACGCCCAGCAGCGCCTGAACTGGCTGGAACCGGGCGACGTCGAAGAGGCGCTGAACGCCGCCAACGCCATCGGCGACGACCATCTGCAGCGCCAGGCGCGCGGCACGGTGATGCCCGACTCCTTCACCCACGGCTCGTCCGCACAGCGTGTGCGCTGGTTCAAGATCGGCTTCGAGAGCGGCGCGCCGGGCAAGTGCGACACGTTCAAGGCACAGACGCTGTAACGCTTCTTCCCGGAAGAACACCTTGCAGGCGGATGCCATGCGCACTTCCGCCAGCAAACGCCAGCGCAGGGGTTTCCCGAAGTACACAGATACGTTGGCAGGCTGCCACGCGCCGTTACAGGTAACAGCCGAGCAGCTCGAGGAAGTACGCCGGATCGACCGGTTTGACCAGGAAGTCCAGCACGTTCAGCCGCATTGCCTCGATCACGTCGCGGGCGTCGGCCTGGCCGGAAAGGACAATGATCGGCAGGAAGGTCCCGGCTTCGTTGAGCTCGCGGATCAGGTCCAGGCCCGCGCCCTCATGCTCCATGCGCAGGTCCGTCACCAACAGATCAATCGACGACTCGTCGCGACGGATGCGTCGCAGGGCCTCCGCAGCACTGCCGGCGGTCAGGCACTGGATATTCGCCCCCTCGATCAGTTCACGCATCTCGGCCAGCACCTCGCGGTCATCGTCGACTACCAGCACCACCGGCTGACGCGTCGCCCGCGCGGTGACTTCACGTAGCGCTTCGATCTCCTCCTCATCGAGGACGACAGGACTGATCATGGATGCCACACCGCAAAAAGAGGCCCGTTGCCACCAGTCTAGATGGCGACTGGCCTTTATTCCTGCCGGCTCCCCGCGCGCTGCGCAAAAAAAGGGCCGCCATGAAGGCGGCCCTGGAAATACGCCGGCAGGACCGGCGTCGTGGGATATCAGCCGGCCTTGGCGAGGCCGGCCTGGCCAAGGCGCTCGGCAATCTCGCCGAGGATGGCCGGATCGTCGATGGTGGACGGCGGCGTATAGCTCTCGCCGTCGGCGATCTTGCGCAGCACCGCGCGCAGAATCTTGCCCGAGCGGGTCTTGGGCAGGCGCTTTACCACCACCGCGCGCTGGAAGCAGGCCAGCGCGCCGATACGCTCACGCACCAGTGCCACCAGTTCGCGTTGCAGGTTGGCCTCGGTGGCCAGCGCACCATCCTTGAGGACCACCAGGCCCAGCGGCACATGGCCCTTGAGATCGTCCTGCACGGCGATCACCGCGCACTCGGCGACAGCCTCGTGCAGCGCCAGCAACTCCTCCATCTCGCCGGTGGAAAGCCGGTGGCCGGAAACGTTGATCACGTCATCGGTGCGGCCCATGATGTAGACGAAGCCTTCCTCGTCCACGTAGCCGCCGTCCCCCGTGTGGTAGTAGCCGGGATAGGTCTTCAGGTAGGCCTGCAGGTAGCGTGGGTGGTCGTTCCACAGTGTCTGCGCGCAGCCCGGCGGCAGCGGCAGGGCGATGACGATGGAGCCCTGCTCATTCGGCCCCAGCAGCCGGCCTTCGTCGTCTACCACCTGCACGTGGTAGCCGGGCACCGCGCGGTTGGTCGAGCCGGCGCGCAGGTCGTGGTCGCCCAGCCCAGTGCAGGGCGCCGTCACCGGCCAACCGGTCTCGGTCTGCCACCAGTGGTCGTGTACCGGCTTGCCGGTAAGTGCCTCCAGCCAGTGCTGGGTGCTGCTGTCGAGCTTCTCGCCGGCGAGGAAGAGGTGGCGAAGCGAGCTCAGGTCGTAGCGCTTGAGCAGCGCTCCTTGCGGGTCTTCCTTGCGGATCGCGCGAATGGCCGTGGGCGCGCAGAACAGGCTGTTGACCTTGTGCTCCTCGACCACCCGCCAGTAGCTGCCGGCATCCGGCGTGCGCACCGGCTTGCCTTCGTAGAACACCGAGGTGCAGCCGTTCATCAGCGGG
This sequence comes from Pseudomonas sp. BB438, assembly GCF_057180225.1. Lineage (NCBI taxonomy): Bacteria > Pseudomonadati > Pseudomonadota > Gammaproteobacteria > Pseudomonadales > Pseudomonadaceae > Pseudomonas > Pseudomonas sp. BB438. The sequence continues at coordinate 951,398 of NZ_CM170001.1, read as the reverse complement.
CCGTAGACGATCAACGTATGCCCTACCACCCAGCCGACATCCGACACGCCCCACCAGACATCCCCCGGTTGCAGGCCGAAGATGGTCGGCAACGCGTAGCTCAGCGCCACGGCGTGGCCGCCGTTGTCGCGCACGATGCCCTTGGGTTTCCCGGTGGTGCCGGAGGTGTACATGATGTACAGCGGATCACCGCTGGCGACTTCCACCGGGGCGACCGGTTGCGCGTGAGCCAGGGTTTCGCGCCAGTCCAGGTCGCGGCCGGCGTGCAGCTCGGCCATTGCCTGCGGGCGCTGCAGTACCAGCACATGAGCCGGCTGATGGGTAGCCAGGTCGAGGGCCTTGTCCACCAGCGGCTTGTATTCGATCACCCGCTCGAACTCCAGGCCACAGGACGCGGTGAGCACCAGCCGGGGTTTGGCATCGTCGATGCGCAGTGCCAGTTCGTGGGGCGCGAAGCCGCCGAAGACCACGGAATGCACGGCACCCAGCCGCGCGCAAGCGAGCATGGCCATGGCGGCCTGAGGCACCATCGGCATGTAGATGATCACCCCGTCCCCCTTCTCCACGCCCAGCGCGCGCAAGGCGCCGGCCAGGCGCGCGACTTCATCGCGCAGCTCCAGGTAGCTGAAGCGCTGTTGGGTGTTGGTCACGGGGGAGTCGTAGATCAGTGCGGCCTGGCTGCCGCGGCCCAGTTCGATCTGCCGATCGAGGGCCAGGTAGCAGGTGTTCAGGCGGCCATCGGCGAACCAGCGATGGCTGCCATCGGGCAGGGTCTGCAGGGTCTCCTGCGGGGCGCGGTACCAGGCCACGCGGCCAGCCTGCTCGGCCCAGAAGGCGGAAGGCTCCGTGATGGAACGGTCATGGGACTGCCGGTAACTCATCGTCACTGCCTCTTATTGTTGTTATCGAGGTCGAACAACGAGTATGGACGGGGATCGCCACCCCACCATCAACCTTTGGTCGTAGTCCTGCCGCCCGCTCCGGGGCTGGTCGGCTGTAATGCTTTGCAGGATTTTTCAGCGACGCGGCGCAACGGCGGACGAAGCGCTCTGGCACGGTGACTGGAGGGTTTTCCGGTAGAGCCGCCACCGCATGTCGGCGACCACAAGTCGCACCCACTACCGCCAGATGACAGGACTACACTGAGGGTCCCTTTTCATCTGACAGCGCAGGGGTGAGCACCGTGAACATCCTCGTCCGTCCGTCCAGTCTCCGCAAAGACCAGCCGTGGGAAGTCTGCCTCGACCAGCAGTCCGTGCGATTTCGCAGTGAACTCGAGGCGCGCAGTTTCGTGGCTACCCTCGAAGCCCGCCTGAAGGCCCCGCACCGGCTACCGGAACGGGTGCAGCGCGCCGCCAGTTGATCAGGCCGCGCGCTCGCTGATCTGTCCGCTCAGCCAGCCGAGCACCGCGGCCACCAGGCCGCAAACGGTAATGACCACGGCCATTGGCAACGCCGTTCCGTCGTGCAGTGCACCAACCAGCGCAGAAGCGCCGGCGGCAACGGTGAACTGCAGGCTGCCCATCAGTGCCGAGGCGCTGCCCGCGTGGCGGCCCTGGCTGGCCATGGCGCAGGCCGAAGAGTTGGGCATCAGGAAGCCCAGGCTGGCGATGGCGCCGAACAGCGGCACCAGCAGCGGCCACAGGTGCGCGGGCTTGGCCAGGGTGATCGCCAGCAGTATCACGCCGCAGCCGAAGTACACCCACACCGCCCTGCGCAACCAGAACCCCGGACCGCGATAGCGCAGCAGCCGCGCGTTGACCTGCGCCATCAGGATGAATCCCGCCGCGTTGCTGCCGAAGATCCAGCCGTAGTGCTCGGCCGGTACGCCGTAGAGTTCGATGAACACGAAGGGTGAGCCGGCGATATAGGAGAACATCCCGGCGATGGCGACGCCGCCGGTGAGCGCATAGGTGATGAAAGCGCGGTCGCGGAACAGCGCGCGGTACTGCTTCAGCGCACCACGCAGCGGCGGGCGAGGCCCGGCAGGAATGGTCTCGGGCAACCACAACGCGATGGCTGCGCCGGCCAGCGCGCTGAACACCGTCAGCGTGTAGAAGATCGACTGCCAGCCGGACAGGCTCAGCAGCAGCCCACCGCCCAGCGGCGCAAGGATCGGCGCCAAGCCCATCACCAGCATCAGTTGCGAGAAGGCCTTGGCGGCGGCGATCGGATCGCACAGGTCACGCACCACTGCCCGCGAGATCACCATCCCCGCACAACCACCCAGGGCCTGGACGAAGCGTGCGCCGATCAGCCATTCCAGATTCGGTGCAAAGGCACAGGCGACGGAAGCCAGGGTAAAGATGCTCACCCCCAGCAGCAGCGGGATGCGCCGGCCGATGCGGTCGGCCAGCGGGCCGTAGAGCAGTTGGCCGAGCGCGAGGCCGGCGAAGTAGGCCGACAGGCTGAGCTGAATGTGTTCGACATCGGTGCCGAAGGCCTGCGCCAGCGCCGGGAAGCTGGGCAGGTAGAAATCGATGGCCATGGGCCCGAAGGCACTCAGGGCGCCGAGGATCAGCAGGATGCGGAGGTTCATGGATCACCTGGTCGCACGCGTCCGCCGAAGGGCGGTGGAGACCGCGGGGCAGGCAGGTGCGGATAACGGATTGGCGCGCAAGGAAGGCGCGGCGAAGCCTTGCATTGTGGCGAGCGCCGGAAAATTAGCAAGCTCCCTAAGCAACTCCCGAAACAAAGGGAGATGCGGGCCAGGCCGCGCCGGCCTGACCCGCAGTCGTATCAGACCTCGTGCGCGCCCTCTGGCTCGGGCTTGGCCTTGCCCTTGCGGCCACTGAGCTTGTCGGCGGCCGACTCCACCAGCATGTAGAACATCGGGATGAGGAAGGTCGCCAGCAGGGTTGCGGCGAGCATCCCGCCGATCACCCCGGTGCCGATCGAGTGACGGCTCGCGGAGCCGGCGCCGGTGCTGATGGCCAGCGGCACGCAACCCAGGATGAAGGCGAGCGAGGTCATCACGATGGGGCGGAAGCGCAGCTTGGCCGCCTCCAGCGCCGCCTCGACCGGGCCCATGCCCTGCTCTTCGCGGCACAGCACGGCGAATTCGATGATCAGGATGGCGTTCTTCGCCGCCAGGCCGATCAGGGTCACCAGGCCGACCTGGAAGTACACGTCGTTATCCAGCCCACGCAGCCAGATCGCCAGGATCGCCCCGAACACCGCGAAGGGCACCGCTGTGACCACCGCCAGCGGCAGTGTCCAGCGTTCGTACTGGGCGGCGAGGATGAGGAAGACCAGGATCAGGCCGAAGATGAACGCGGTGCTGCCCGAGCCCTGGGTCGCCAGTTCCTGGTAGGCAGAGCCGATCCACGCCAGCGAATAGTCCTCGCCCAGGACCTGATCGGCGATTTCCTGCATGGCCGCCAGGGCCTGGCCGGAGCTGTAGCCCGGTGCCGGGCCGCCCAGCAGCTTGGCCGCCGGGAACACGTTGAAGCGCGCGTAGGAGTCCGGACCAAGGATGCGCTTGACCGACACCAGCGTGGTCAGCGGCACCAGGTCGCCGGTGGACGAGCGCACGAAGACCTGGCTGAGGTCGTCCGGCTTGCGGCGGAACTCCGGCTCCGACTCCAGGGAAACCTGCCAGGTCCGCCCATAAAGGGTGAAGTCGTTGACGTAGTAGCTGCCGAAGGTGGACTGCATGGCCGTGAACACGTCGTTGATCGCCACGCCCAGGGAGCGCGCCTTGGTGCGGTCCAGGTCGACGTAGTACTGCGGCACGTTGGCGTTGAAGGTGGTGTTGACCCCCGCCAGCTCCGGGCGCTTGGCCGCGGCGGCGAGGAACTTCATGGTGACCTCTTCAAGCTGCTCGGAGGTGCCGCCGCTGCGGTCCTGGATGTAGGCCTCGAAACCGCCGGTGGTACTCATGCCGGTGATTGGCGGCGGGTTGAAGGACATCACCACGCCATCTTCCTGGCCGGCGCCCATCTTCATGAATTCACGGGTCAGGTTGCGCGCGTCCAGCTCGGGCGTCGTGCGCTCCTTCCAGTCCTTGAGCGGCACGAAGGACACACCGGCGTTGCTGCGGGTGCCGAAGGTGAGGATGTCGAAACCGGCGAAGGTCACCACGTCCTGCACCGCCGGGTGCTTCATCAACTGGTGGGTTACGTCGTTGGTGAGTTTCTCGGTGCGGGTCAGCGAGGCCGCCGGCGGCAGGAAATAGGCGTTGAGCACGTAGCCCTGGTCCTCGTCGGGCACCAGTGAGCCGGGCACCCGGCCGAACAGGATGACCAGCAGGGCGATCATGCCGCCAAACAGCACCAGGCCGAGGGCTGCGCGCTTGAGGAAGAACTGCACCCCGGCGCCGTAGCCATTGGTGATGCGTTCGAAGGTACGGTTGAACCAGCGGAACGGTGCGGCCGGCTCCTTGTGCTCGGCCTTGAGGATCAGCGCGCAGAGCGCCGGCGACAGGGTCAGCGCGACGATGCCGGAGATCACCACGGACACGGCGATGGTGATCGCGAACTGCTTGTACATCTGGCCAGCCAGGCCGCCGAGGAAGCCGACCGGGATGAATACGGCGCAGAGCACCAGCACGATGGCGATGATCGGCCCGGTCACCTCCTCCATGGCCTTGATCGCCGCGTCCTTCGGGCTGAGCTTTTCGGTTCGCATCACCCGCTCGACGTTCTCCAGCACCACGATGGCGTCGTCCACCACGATACCGATCGCCAGCACCATGCCGAACAGTGACAACAGGTTGATGGAAAAGCCCATCAGGTACATGCCGGCGAAGGTGCCGACCAGCGACACCGGGATCGCCAGCACCGGGATCAGCGTCGCGCGGAGGTTCTGCAGGAAGATGAAGACCACCACCATCACCAGGATCAGCGCCTCGACGAAGGTGTGGATCACCTCCTCGATGGAGACCTTCACGAAGGTGGTGGTGTCGTAGGGAATCTTGTAGGTGATGCCCTGCGGGAAGCGCTTGGCCAACGTCGCCATGTGATCACGCACGGCCTGGGCGGTGTCCAGTGCATTGGCGCCCGGTTGCAGGTAGATACCGAAGGCGGCGTTCTGCTGGCCGTTGAGCGAGGTCACCAGGGAGTAGTCCTGCGCCCCCAGCTCGACCCGCGCGACGTCCTTGAGCAGCAGGCTGGCGCCAGTGGAGTCACTGCGCAGGATGACGTTCTCGAACTCCTTGGGATCGGTGAAGCGGCCCTGCGCCGTGGCCATGTAGGTGAAGTCCTGCGGCTCCTTCATCGGCTGCTGGCCGAAGCTGCCGGCGGCGAACTGCGAGTTCTGCTCGCGGATCGCGTTGACCACGTCGGTGGGCGTCAGGTTGTACTGCGCCAGCTTGTCCGGGCGCAGCCAGACACGCATGGCGTAGTCCTTGGAGCCGAACTGGCTGACGTCGCCGACACCGGGAATCCGCTTGAGGTCGTCGATCACGTTGATCAGCGCGTAGTTGCTGATGAAGATCGGATCGCGGGAGTTGTCCGGCGAGAACAGGGTCACGACCTGCAGGATGTCGGAGGATTTCTTCTCCACCTTCACGCCCTGCCGGCGCACTTCCTCGGGCAGCTTGGCGAGTGCCGCCTGCACCTTGTTGTTGACGTCGATGGTGGCCTGGTCAGGGTCGGTACCCACCTCGAAGTACACGGTCAGGCTCATGGCGCCGCTGGCGTCGGAGTTGGACAGCTGGTAGATCATGCCCTCCACGCCGTTGATTTCCTGCTCCAGCGGAGCGGCGACGGTTTCGGCGATGACCTGGGAACTGGCGCCCGGGTAGGAAGCCGTCACGGACACTTCCGGCGGCACGATTTCCGGGTACTGGGCGATGGGCAGCGCACGCATGGCCACCAGGCCCGCGAGCAGGATCACGATGGAAATCACCATCGCGAACACCGGACGTTCGATGAAGAAGCGCGAGATCACGATGAGCGCTCCTTAGGACTGGGAAGACGCAGTGTTGGCTGCAGATTCCTGCGTGCCACCTTCCACGGCCTTGACCGGCTGGTCGGGGCGCACCTTTAGCACGCCATCGACAATGACGCGGTCGCCGTCGTCCACGCCGGCATCGATGATCCAGCGGCCGTCCACGGTCTTGGAGGTGGTGACCTGGCGCACGCGGGCGAAGCCATCCTTGTCCACCACGTAGACGAAGGTGCCGCGCGGCCCCTGAGCCAGGGCACGCTCAGGCAGCGTCACGGCGTTGCGCTGGGTGATGCCGGTGATCAGGATGCGCACGAACTGGCCAGGGATCAGCAGGTTGTGCGGGTTGGGCACCACGGCACGGGCGTTCACGGTGCCGGTGCCGGTGTTGACGAAGCTGTCGGTGAAGTCGACGACACCTTCGATGGGGTACTTGCTGCCGTCACCGAAGCGCAGTTCGGCGGTCAGCTTGCCGTCCTTGGGCAGGATGTAGCGGCCACTCTTCACCCCGTCGTTCATCTGGGTCGCCTGGGTATCGGGGTAGGCGAAGTTCACATACACCGGATCGAGCTGGGTGAGTTTGGTCAGCAGACTGGAGTTCGGGTCGCTGGCCACCACCAGGCTGCCTTCGGAGCGCACTTCCTTGCTCGCCATGCCGGAGATCGGCGCGGTCACCGTGGTGTAGTTGAGGTCGATCTGCTTGGCCTGGACGTTGGCGCGCGCCGCCTCGACGTCGGCCTTGGCCTGCTCGAAATCGGAGGTATAACGGTCCAGCTCGCTTTCGCTGGCAAAGCCCTTGGCCTGAAGTTCACGAATTCGCTTGAGATCACGCTCGGTCTGACGATAGCGCGCCTGGGTCTGCGCCAGCGAGCCCTTGGCCTGACCGAGCGCCGCTTCGTAGGGGCGCGGATCGATGCGGAACAGCACCTGGCCTTCCTTGACCGGTCGGCCTTCCTCGTACGTACGGCGCTGGAGGATGCCGCTGACCTGGGCGCGCACTTCCACTTCGCGGTAACCGGCGGTCCGCGCGGCGTATTCGAAGGTCAGGGGTACCGGGGCGCTCTTGGCCACCTCGACCGTCACCGCCGGAGGAGGCGGCGCCGCCGTAGCCGGCTTGTCCTCGGCCTGAGCCCAGGCAGCGAACAGGACGGGTAACCCAACGACAGCAAGCGCGGCGGGCAAACGACGGGCAAACGGCATGTAACCTCTCCATGGAAATGGCTGACGGCGAAACTCGGAAGGACGACGACTGCGTGACATTTACCTACGCCAGTGTCTGTAAAGCACTGTTAGCGCAATAAAATCAGTAAACTGCCCGTCACTCAGTGATCCTAGCCTGTATACCAACAAGCGCCATGCGAAGAACTAAAGAAGATTCGGAACGTACACGTCAGACGATTCTTGACTCGGCTGAAGGCCTTTTCTTTGCGAAAGGCGTCTCGAATACCAGTCTCGAAGAGATCGCCCGCGCCGCCGGCGTCACCCGCGGAGCGGTGTACTGGCACTTTCAGAACAAGGCGCACCTGTTCAACGACATGCTCAACCAGGTCCGCCTGCCGCCTGAGCAACTGGCGCAACGGTTGTCCGGCTGCGACGGTCATGACCCTATCGAATCGCTGTTCCAGCTCAGTGTCGAAGTAGTCGAGAACCTCGCCCGCGACGAGCAGCGCCGGCGCATCCTCACCATCCTCCTGCAACGCTGCGAGTTCACCGATGAACTGCGCGACGCCGAGGAGCGCCACAACCATTTCATCCGCCAGTTCATCGAGCTGTGCGAGCAGCTGTTCAGCCGCGAGGACTGCCAGTCCCGGCTGATGCCCGGCGTGACGCCCAAGGTCGCCTCGCGCGCGGTGCACGCGATGATCTTCGGCCTGCTCAGCGACTGGCTGCGCGATCCTGGCCTGTTCGACCCACTGCAGGAAACCCGCGGGCTGTTCGACGCGGTGTTTCGTGGCCTGGTGCGCGACTGGCACCCGGCGCAGACGTAAGGGCCGGCAGGACGCCGGCCCGGAAGGGATGAAGCCTCAGGCCGCCTCGGCCTCGTAGCCTTCCTCGCGGATCGCCGCGAGGATCGCGGTATCGTCCAGCCGGCTGGCGACGCGGACTTCACCGGCGCCCAGGTCGACCTGCACGTCCGCCGCGGCATCCAGCGCCTGTACCGCCTGGGTGATGGCCCGCACGCAGTGGCCACAGCTCATGCCTTTGACAGTGAAGGTATGCATGGAATCTCTCCTCTGATGGATTGAAGCGTTGGATGCAGTCTCGACCTTGCCACGGTGGCAAGGTCAAGCCTCTCGTGTTGAGGTCGTCTTGCACTTGTCCTACGTCAGCCACTCAGCCAAGCTGCGGAAATAGCTGACTCATCGGAGAACGCCTATGCGCCGTTCCCTTCTGCTCGCCGCCGGTCTCGCCGCTGCCCTGCCCCTCGCCTCCCGGGCCGATGGCATGCCCGAGGAACCCTCGGCGCATCCCCTTCCCGCGCCGACCGCTCCGGCCGCGCCGTCGCCGAACACGCCTGGCTCCTGGCCGATACCCGATGCCCAACCGGTAGGCTACGCCGTGCTGATCGTCAGCCGCGAGCGCGTGGATACCGGCACGGCCTGCGACATCGACCTGTATGTGCAAGACGAGAAGGTCTCGCGCCTGCAGCCCGAAGGCGAAATCGCCCTCAACCTGCCGCCGGGCGAGGTTTCCCTGCGCCTGCAGACCGCCAACTCCGGCCTCTGCCGCAGCGGCATCCAGCCGCTGCGCGCGCAGTCCGTCCAGTTGCATGCCGGCGAAGTGCGCAAGTTCCGCATCGCCAACAGCGAAAGCGGCCTCTACCTGATGCCTGTTTCCAGCGGCAGCTGACGGATCGTCCAGCCAGCGGTTTGACCTGCGACAAGCTGGCAGCAGACGAGGGTTGACCTTGCCCTAGTGTCAAGGTTGATGCTATCGGGGAACTTCAGGGAGAAAGCCCCATGAGCAGCGCCAACCCCATCGAACTCGACCTGCCCGTTTCCGGGATGACCTGCGCCAGCTGCGCCGGCCGGGTCGAGCGCGCCCTGCGCAAGGTACCGGGCGTGCAGGACGCCAGCGTCAACCTCGCCAGCGAACAGGCCCGCGTGCAACTCGCCGCACCGTCAAGCGGCGACCCCCTGCCGGCGCTGGTCGCCGCCGTCGAGCAGGCCGGCTACCAGGTGCCGGCCCACAGCCTGGAACTGGCCATCGAAGGCATGACCTGCGCCAGTTGCGTCGGCCGCGTCGAACGCGCGCTGAACAAAGTCCCCGGCGTGCGCGCGGCCAGCGTCAACCTGGCCAGCGAGCGTGCCCACGTCGAGCTGCTCGGCGCGGTGGATACCGGCGTGCTGATCGCCGCCGTCGACAAGGCCGGCTACAAGGCCCGCCCCATTGAGCCCGACCAACCTACCGTCGATCCGGCCGTGGCCCGCCTGGCGCGCGAGCGCTGGTGGCTGGCCGCCGCCATCCTGCTGTCCCTGCCGCTGGTACTGCCGATGGTCGGCGACTGGTTCGGCCAGCACTGGATGCTGCCGGCCTGGACGCAATTCCTTCTCGCCACGCCGGTGCAATTCCTCATCGGCGCGCGCTTCTACGTCTCCGCCTACAAGGCCGTGCGCGCCCGCAGCGGCAACATGGACCTGCTGGTCGCCCTCGGCACCAGCGCCGGCTACGGCCTGAGCCTGTACCTCTGGTATGCCGCAGCGCCGGGCCAGATGCCGCACCTGTACTTCGAAGCCAGCGCCGTGGTCATCACCCTGATCCTGCTCGGCAAGTACCTGGAAAGCCGCGCCAAGCGCCAGACCGCCGCAGCCATCCGCGCCCTCGAAGCCCTGCGCCCCGAGCGCGCCACCCGCGTGCGTGACGGCGTCGAGGAGGACGTCGCCATCGCCGAACTGCGCCTGGGCGACGAAGTGCTGGTACGCCCCGGCGAACGCTTCCCGGTGGACGGCGAAGTGCTCGCCGGCCAGAGCCAGGCCGACGAAGCCCTGATCACCGGCGAGAGCCTGCCGGTGCCCAAGGATGTCGGCGACCCGGTCACCGGCGGCGCAATCAATGGCGAGGGCGTGCTGCGCGTGAAGACCACCGCGCTGGGCGGCGAGACCGTGCTGGCGCGCATCATCCGCCTGGTGGAAGACGCCCAGGCGGCCAAGGCGCCGATCCAGAAACTGGTGGACAAGGTCAGCAACGTGTTCGTCCCGGTGGTGATCGGCATCGCCCTGATCACCCTGGTCGGCTGGCTGATCGCCGGCGCCGGCTGGGAACAGGCATTGATCAACGCCGTGGCCGTGCTGGTCATCGCCTGCCCCTGCGCCCTCGGGCTCGCCACTCCGACCGCGATCATGGCCGGCACCGGCGTGGCGGCCAGGCACGGCATCCTGATCAAGGACGCCGAAGCCCTGGAGGTCGCCCACGCAGTCACTGCCGTGGCCTTCGACAAGACCGGCACCCTGACCTCCGGCCAACCACGCATCACCAACCTCGCGGCGAATGTCGACGAGGCCGAGGCCCTCGCCCTGGCCGGCGCCCTGCAACGCGGCAGCGAACACCCGCTGGCCCGCGCCGTGCTCGACGCCTGCGCCGAACGCAGCCTCAACCCCGCCGCCGCCGAGGCCACCCAGGCATTGACCGGCCGGGGCATCCAGGGGCGTATCGATGGCCGCCTGCTGGCCCTGGGCAACCGTCGCATGCTCGACGAAGCCCAGCTGCAACCGGGTGCACTCACTGAATCGGCGCAACGCTGGGAAGCCGAAGGCCGCACCCTGTCCTGGCTCATCGAGCGCGAGCCGCAGGCACGGGTGATCGCCCTGTTCGCCTTCGGCGACAGCCTCAAGGACGGTGCGAAAGCCGCCATCGACGCCCTGCGCGAGCGCGGCATCGCCAGCCACCTGATCACCGGCGACAACCGCGGCAGCGCCAAGGTCGTGGCCGATGCCCTGGGCTTGGACGACGTGCACGCCGAAGTGCTGCCGGGCGACAAGGCCGCCGTGGTCGGCACGCTGCGCCAGCAAGGCAAGGTGGTGGCGATGGTCGGCGACGGTATCAACGACGCCCCGGCACTGGCCGCGGCGGACGTAGGCATCGCCATGGGTGGCGGCACCGACGTCGCCATGCATGCCGCCGGCATCACCCTGATGCGCGGCGACCCGCGCCTGGTCCCGGCGGCGCTGGACATCTCCCGGCGCACCTACGCGAAGATCCGTCAGAACCTGTTCTGGGCCTTCATCTACAACCTGGTGGGCATACCGCTGGCCGCCTTCGGCCTGCTCAACCCCATGGTCGCCGGCGCGGCGATGGCCGCCTCCAGCGTCAGCGTGGTGAGCAACGCCCTGCTGCTCAAACGCTGGAAACCGCGGGACCACCAATAAGACACGCGCCTCCGCCCAACCAGCGGGGGCGTTCGTTCAGGAGATATCGGCATGAACATCGGCGAAGCGGCGAAGAAGAGCGGCCTGACCGCGAAGATGATCCGCTACTACGAATCCACCGGCCTGCTCGCCCCCGCCGGCCGCAGCGCCAGCGGCTATCGCCACTACAGCGAACAGGACCTGCACACCCTGGCCTTCATCCGTCGCTCGCGGGACTTCGGCTTCTCGCTGGAGGAAGTCGGCCAGTTGCTCGCCCTCTGGCAGGACCGCCAGCGCGCCAGCGCCGACGTCAAGGCCCTGGCCGCCCGGCACATCGACGAACTCAACCGCAAGATCGCCGAACTCAGCAGCCTGCGCGACACCCTGCAGGAACTGAGCGACCACTGCCAGGGCGACCACCGCCCGGACTGCCCGATCCTCAAGGACCTGGAGTCGGGGAACTGCTGTCACTGAATCAACCTGTACCTACTTCAAACGGCCCTCAAGAGCCACAACGGCCTTCGCTGCAAGCTCACAGCCTCGATCTCCAGCTGCTCGGAAATAGGTCAGCTTCCTTTCCAGGGAGGCACGATCTACTCCACTCGTACGCTTGGCCAAGTCGTAGTAGGCGTCAACCTCGAATTCTTTCTGGCTTAGCTCAGGAAACGGGAACGACGCTCGCTGATTGCGACCGCAGAGGCGGTATGCAGGAGATGGCATCGGGTAGTAGGCCGCATCACGAGATGCATTCCCCAGGGCCTTGACCAGGGCGTTCTCTGCATCCGCTTGATCCCGCTGCGGACATAGGCTGGGAGCGACTACCACTGCCGGAAGAAAGTACTGACCAGCACTGAGGGCCAATTGAGCGCAAACCTCCTCCTGACTGGATGAGCCTCCACTCATTGCCACGCGGAGCGTCATCGCCAGCAAGTACTGGCCAGCAGCATTTCCCGCGTCAGCAGAGCGTCGCAATGCAGGCAACGCCTCCCTGGCGAAGGTCACATAGTTGACGAACTGGGTCTGCAAGGCAGGATCCGTCCCTCCTTGCGTCGTCAGGAGGTCGTAGTCCTTGATCGAACTCTGCGACAAAGCCAGCAACTCGCGCGCCTGAGCCAGGTCGCTGTCACCTGGCGCGGCATGCACGGCCAACGGCAACAACGAGAAGAGCCAAACCGCCGCGGCGAATTTCGAATACATCTCCCGATATCCCTTCCAGAAAATCGAGGCGCGAGTGTGTACCAGGCGCCTGTCCGCGGCAATTCAACCGTTCCGCTTACGCGCTGGCCACCGCACGGCGACGCCAGATCGAAGCCGGCAGCACGGTCACGGCGAGGCCGACGAAGACCAGCACGCAGGCCATCCAGTCCTGGGTGGTGAGGTCTTCGCCGAGGAACAGCCAACCCGACAGCAGGCCCGACACCGGCACCGCGAGGGCGAAGGGCGTGACCTGGCTGGCCGGGTAGCGGCGCAGCAGGAAACTCCACAGGCCGAAGCCGACGGTGGTGGCGAGGAAAGCGATGTAGAGCAGCGCGCCTGCGCCGGTCCAGTTGATGTTGACCACAGCGTGCTCGATGGCCTCCGGGCCTTCGAAGATCCACGACAGCACCAGCAGCGGCAGTGGCGGGATCAGGCTGACCCAACTGATCAGGCGCAGCATGTCGGTGGCACCCGAGCGCTTGGTGGCGATGTTGGAGAAAGCCCAGGCCAGCGCGGCGGCGATCACCAGCAGGAAGGCCACCAGGCTGTCACCCAGCGGGCGCTCCAGGCCGATCAGCAGCAGGCCACCGGCGGCCAGCGCCAGGCCCAGCAACGCACGCGCGGTCGGGCGCTCGCCGAGGAAGGCGGCGGCGATCAGCACGGTGAAGAACACCTGGCTCTGCAGCACCAGCGAAGACAAGCCGGCGGGCATGCCGATGTGCATGCCGACGAAGAGCAAGCCGAACTTGACCACGCCGAGCAGCACGCCGATCTGCACGATGCGCCAGAACGGCGCCGGCAGCGGGCCGCGCAGGAAGATCAGCGGCAGCGCCGCCAGGGCGAAACGCAAAGCGCAGAACAGCAGCGGCGGAAAGTCGTGCAGGCCGACCTTGATCACGACGAAGTTGACGCCCCAGATCAAGGTGACCAGCAGGGCGAGGAAGACATGGCGGAGGGGCATGGCAGAGGGCTCGGGGTGGAATCAGGCAAAACTAGCAGCCCTCGTCTGAAATGTATGGATACAGTTGCAGCCTTACAGTTTCGAGAAGCGCCTACAGAGAGTCGATGTGCAGCTTCGGCCAGCGAGCGGACCAATTCTTGGCGGCGATGCGCTCGCGATAAATACCTTGCTTGCGGCGGAAGTGCTCGGTGGGCCGGACGCGCAATGTCCAGAGGTCGTCGATCCCCAGCGGGGCGAGCAGCTCCAGGACTTCACCCTGCAGGCGCAATGCCACCGCCGTGCAGATCTCCGGCCAGCGGCACATGGCGTCGGCGCAATCCCGATAGGGCGAATCGCCGTTGCGCAGGTGCATCCGCGCCTGGTTGCGCACGGACCAGGGCTGGTCCGGGCAGACGTCCAGCAGCCGGCGCTCCCAGGCGTCATCCGCCTCGGGCGCCAGGCTCCCGGCCGCGAAGTACAGTACGTCGATATCGCTGAACGGCGTGGGCTCGCCATGGCCATGCAGGGAGTCCCACACCGCATTGCGCACGAAGCCAGCGGCGATCCAGGCGCCTTCCGGGCCGTGATCGCGTACGGCCCGCAACAGGCGCATGCGCTCGGGTTGCGCGGCGATCAGCGCCAGAAGCGCCGACTCGCCGGGCACATCGCTCAGGCTTGTTCCCACGGCGGGGGTGGCGGCTCGTCACGCTGCAGCGGGCCGTCCTGGGCGGCACGTCCCGCCTCGCGGCGCTCCTGCTCCCGGAGGGCATCGGCGATCTCGCGCAGCACAGAGTCCACGTCCGCCTCGTCTTCCGGATCATCGAAGTGCCCGGTCAGCACGGTATCGGGCAGCAGCTTGCCGTCTTCGTAGAGCGCCCACATTTCCTTGGCGTAATGGGTGTAGCGCAGCTCCGGGGCGAAGCGGCCGAAGTAGGCGGCCATGTTGCCCACGTCCCGCTCGAGCATGCGGAAGGCGTGGTTGTTGCCGGCGGCGTCCACGGCCTGCGGCAGGTCGATGATCACCGGGCCGTCCGGGCCGACCAGCACGTTGAACTCCGACAGGTCGCCATGCACGAGACCTGCGCAGAGCATCATGACGATCTGGCGGATGAGGAATTCATGGAAGTCGCGGGCCAGCTCGGGCTCCATCACCACGTCGTTCAGGCGCGGCGCAGCATCGCCCTCTTCGTCGGCGACCATTTCCATGAGCAGCACGCCGTCGAGGAAATCGTACGGCTTGGGCACCCGCACGCCGGCGTTGGCCAGGCGGAACAGCGCGGCGACTTCGGCGTTCTGCCAGGCCTCTTCCTGCTCCTTGCGGCCGTACTTGGTGCCCTTGGCCATGGCGCGAGCCTGGCGACTGTTTCGCACCTTGCGGCCTTCCTGGTACTCGGCGGCCTGGCGGAAGCTCCGCTTGTTGGCTTCCTTGTAGACCTTGGCACAGCGCAGTTCGGTGCCGCAGCGCACCACATAGACCGCTGCTTCCTTGCCGCTCATCAGCGGACGCAATACTTCATCGATCAGGCCGTCTTCGATCAACGGCTCCAGGCGTTTCGGGGTTTTCATCAGGCTTCCTGGCGTACCTCTCTGGGGCGCTGCGCTCCTTATACGGCAATCCTCGACAACCGCCCAGCGCGATCAGGGTTCAGGGGGAGTCAGCTCGATACTTTCCACCACGGCATCCTCCAGCCGCTGCAGCTCCAGCCCCAGCGCCTCGTCGCTGTCGGCGTAGCGCTGGGCGATGTTGGCGAAGCCCTCGGCGACTTCGGTGAAGGCTTCCACCACGCGCGGATCGAACTGGTAGCCGGCACCGGCCTTGATACGTTCGGCGGCCTCGGCCGGGGTCAGCGAGGAGCGGTAGGCGTGGCGGCAGGTGAGTTCGTCGTAGCCGTCGATCAGCGACAGCATCCGTGCGCCCAGGGGAATCTGCTCACCAGCCAGGCCCGCGGGGAAGCCGCTGCCATCCCAGTGTTCGTGATGGCTGTAGGCGATTTCCTTGGCGAAGCGCAGGAACTCTGCCGGAGAGCCCAGCTTGCGCTCGGCCGCCGCCAGCGCATCGCGACCGACCGTGGTGTGGCTTTCCAGGATCAACCGGTCGGCTTCTTCCAGTTGCCCGGGGCTGTGCAGGATGCGGTCGGGCACGGCGACCTTGCCGATGTCGTGCAGTTGCGCCGAGCGCACCAGCAGCTCGATGTTCTCCACCGACAGCTCGGCGGCGAATTCGTCGTGCAGCGACAGCGCGCTGCCCAGCAGGCGCATGTAGTGCTCGATGCGCACCAGGTGGTTGCTGTGGGGGTTGTCGCGCAGGTCGCAGAGCGTCGCCATGGCTTCCAGGGTGGCGTCCTGGATGGCCTGCAGCTCGCGGGCGCGGCGGCGCACCTCCAGTTCCAGGTATTCGCTCTTGTCGCGCAGGAAGTCGGCGTTGGCTTTCAGGTTCAGGTGGGCGCGGATGCGCGCCAGGGTCACCGGCGGGCTGATCGGCTTGGTCAGGTAGTCCACGGCGCCCAGGTCCAGGCCCTTCTGCTCATCCGCGGCGCTGACCATGCCGGTGAGGAAGATCACGGGGATGTCCCGGGTCAGCGGGTCGGCCTTGAGCTGGCGGCAGACTTCGTAGCCGTCCATCTCCGGCATCATGATGTCGAGCAATACCAGGTCAGGGCGCGGGTCGCTCTGCATCAGGCGCAGCGCCTTCGGCCCGCTGGACGCCACGCGCACCTGATAGCGGTCCATGAGCAGTTCACTCATGAGCATCAGGTTGTCGGGCTGATCGTCCACCACCAGGATCATTTCCTGTTCCGGCCGGTCCAGCATGCTGTCCATCGCAACTCCTCGCATCGGTCAGATTCGTGACATGTCATGGGGGATCGGACCACCGCCCTGTCCGCGTGTTCCTGCGCCGCGTTTCTCCATCCGCCCCTTCACATCCGGATATCGCGCTCCCTCGCGAGATTCACCAGGCTTTCCAGGGCGCGCTCGAATTCGAAGCGCCGCACGCTCGTGGCAATGCCCTCGTACCCCTCATTGAAGACGCTGCGCAGCAGGCCTGCACGTTCACCGAGCAATCGCCCGGCGCGCGGGTCGTCCGCCGCCAGCAGATGCGCCAGGCGCCGGCAGACCTGCTCGACCTCGGCGACGTTGCCGTTCTCCAGCAGCGCTGGCGCGCTCGCGGCGGTCGGCAGCAGCGGCACGGGCAGCGGTTCGTGGCTGATGGCCTGCAGGCGCAGGCTCGCCGAGTCGTCCACCCGGCCCAGCGGCAGCCGGCACCAGAACAGGCTGCCGCGGTTGGGCTCGCTTTCCACCCCGACGCGACCGCCCATTGCCTCGGCCAGCTTCTTGCAGATCGCCAGCCCCAGGCCGGAACCGCCGTAACGGCGGGTGATGGAGCTGTCCGCCTGCTGGAAGGATTCGAACAGGCGCTCCTGCTGCGCCTCGGCGATGCCGATGCCGGTATCACGGAAGGCGAAGTAGAGCTGCAGGCTGTCTTCGTCCTCGTCTTCCAGGCGGACGATCAGCACCACTTCGCCCTGCTCGGTGAATTTCAGCGCGTTGTTGCCGTAGTTCATCAGTATCTGCCGCAGGCGCAGCGAATCACCCACCACCTGGGCGGGAACCCGTGGGTCGATTTCGCAACGCACCGTCAGTCCCTTGCTCGCCGCGCGGATGTTGAACAGGTCGAAAAGTTCGCCAAGCAGGCGCTCCAGGTCGAAGCCGATGCGCTCGAACTCCAGCTTGCCGGCCTCGACGCGGGACAGGTCGAGGATGTCGCTGATCAGTTCCAGCAAGTACTGGCCCGAGCCCTGGATCTTGCCGAGGTAGTCCACCTGCTGCGGGTCCAGGGTGGTCTCCTGGAGCAGGTGCGCGAGGCCGATGATGATGTTCAGCGGCGTGCGGATCTCGTGGCTCATGTTGGCGAGGAAGTCGCTCTTGAGCTGCGCGGCCTCTTCGGCCAGGTCGCGGGCCTCGGCCAGCGCCAGTTCGGTGGACTTGCGCGCGGTGACGTCACGGCTGACGCCCACCAGGCCGAGCAGCCGGCCGTGGTCGTCGTGGAAGGCGCTGCGCAGGGTATCGAAGAGCACCCGCCGGCCATCGGGATAGACCACCCAGCCTTCACTGGCATAGGGCTCGCTCGCGGTCAGCGCCTGGCGGTCACGCTCCTGCCGGCCATCTCCCGCCGCGCGGCTGAACATCTGCTGGTCGCTGCGCCCGACGATGTCGTCCGGCGCGCGCCCCAGGCAGTCGGCGAAGGCCTGGTTGACGCCCAGGTAGCGACCTTGCGTGTCCTTGAACCAGATGGGATCGGGAATCGAGTTGATCAGCGCCAGCAGGGTGCTGCGCTGGCGGCGCTCCTCCGCTTCGGCGCGGGCGCGCTCGGCCACCTGGATCGACAGCCGGCGGTTCCATACCAGCACGAAAGTCAGCAGGGCGAGGAAGCCCACCACCCAGGGCCAGGCGATTTGCAGCAGGTTCATCCAGTCGAAGACATCCAGCGACGGCAGCCAGCGCGCCTGAATCGCCTCCTGCTCACTGCGGGTGATGTTGCCCAGGGCGCGGTCCAGCAGCGGAATCAGCGGCTCCAGCGCCTTGCGCGTGGCGAAGCGTACCTGGCTGTTGCCCAGGCCACTGTCGCCACGCACCTCCATGTTGGAAAGGCCGAGTTGCTCGATCAGGAAGGTGGTGGTGATCAGGTTGCCCACGTAGGCATCGGCGCGCCCCGTGGAGACGGCCTTGAGCGCGCTGGGGGAGTCTTCCACCCGCACGAAGTCGACTCCCGGCACCGCCTTGCTCAGCAGCTCATGGACGGCGTAGCCCTGCTCCACCGCGACCCGCCGACCGGACAGGTCGTCCAGTGTTCGGATGGTGCTGTCGCGCCGGGCGAAGATCAGGCTGCTGGTGGTGACGTAGGGCTGCGTGAAGCTCAGGAAGCGCTGGCGTTCTTCGGTGGCCGCCATGGAAGGCAGCAGGTCGACCTCGCCGGCCTTTACCGCCGCGAGCACATCTTCCCAGGTGTTGTAGAGCACCGGCTGGACCTTCATGCCCAGGCGCTCGGACAGCAATTGCAGGTAATCGGCGCTGATACCGTGGAACTGGTCGAATTCGTCGATCACCTCGAACGGCGGCCAGCCGGCGCGGAACAGGCCGACACGGATCGGCTCGTGGGCCGTGATGAAGGCCCGCTCCTGATCGCTCAGCGCCAGGCTCGCGGCACGGGTCTCGCCGCTGAGCGCGAGGAGCAGCAGAAGGCAGCACAGGCAGAATCGGCGCAAGGGCATGGGGTCTTCTTCAGGGAATACCCAGCAAGCGTAGCCCCTGCCGCCGCGCTTCGAGTTTGAAAACGCGATGCGGATTGCTGCGCGTGGTGTCGGGACGGAGAATCGCTCCAACAGCCATTGCCCCCGGAGAGCTGCCATGACGACCACCCCACTTGACCCCGAGCGCTGCTGGCGAGCGGTCTGCGAGCGCGATGCGCGCTATGAAGGGCGTTTCGTCTTCAGCGTGCGCTCCACGGGCGTCTACTGCCGGCCGAACTGCCCGGCGCGCCGGCCGTCACGGGAAAACGTGGCGTTCTACAACGCCCCCGAAGCGGCCGAAGCCGCCGGTTTCCGCCCCTGCAAGCGCTGCTCGCCGCATGGCCCGAGCCCGCGAGAACAGCTCGATGCACTGGTTGCCGCGGCCTGCGAGCTGCTCGACAAGGCCGAAAAGCCCTTGACCCTGGAGGAACTCGCCGGGCGTATCGGCCTGTCCGCCTCGCACCTGGCCCGCGCCTTCAAGGCCCGTACCGGCCTCACGCCGAGAGCGTGGGCGGAATCCCGCCGCGAACAACGGCTGGCTGCCGCCCTGCCGCAATCGCGCTCGGTGCTCGACGCCGCGCTGGAGGCTGGCTACTCCGGCACCCGCGCCCTGTATGAAAACGCTACGCCGCTGAGCCCCGCGCAGCGCCGGCAGAAAGGCGCCGGCGAACGCCTGCGCTATGCCATCGCGCCCTGTCCGCTCGGACTGATCCTGCTGGCGGCCACCGACAAGGGCGTCTGCGCCCTGCTCTTCTCCGATGACGCCGCCGAACTGGAGCGCCAGTTGGCCGAGCGCTTCGCCGCGGCCGAGCGCGTCCGTGACGACGAAGGTATGGGCGACTGGCTGCGCGAGGTGATCACCCAGCTGGAAGAGCCCGAGCAGGCCACTCACCTGCCGCTCGACCTGCACGGCAGCGCCTTCCAGCTACGCGTCTGGCGTGCGCTCACACGCATTCCGAGCGGCGAGACACGGCGCTACGGCGAGCTGGCCGAACAGCTGGGCACCCATCCGCGCGCCATTGCCCGCGCCTGCGCGAGCAATCACGTCGGCCTGCTGGTGCCCTGCCACCGGGTGGTCGGCAGCACGGGCGAAGGCGGCTATCGCTGGGGACTGCCGCGCAAGCGTGAATTGCTGCGGCGCGAAGGCGGCTCAGGCGACGCCCGCGAACTCCGCCACCGAGCCGATCACGATCAGCACCCAGAGTAGGCCGCCGAGGATCAGGAACGGCACGTTGTAGCGGGTGATCGAGGCATTGCCCTGTCCCTGCGGGTCGCCACTGGCCTCGTTGGCGCGGCGCTGGATGTTCGTCAGCGGGATGAGCGGCACCAGGCCGAGAACGATGAACGGCAGGCTGTAGTGGCTCAGTTCGGGAACGTGGCTGGTGAGCTTGTCGGCGACGTTGGAGACGATCAACAGCACGACCGCCCAGGTGGCCTCGCTGCTGTAGCGCCAGGCCCGGCGCTGATCGTCGGGCAACGCTTCGTGCACGCGGCGGGCAAGGGAATGGATGTAGAAGATCATGAACAGGCTGCGCAGCGGCGGGTTGATCTTGCCCGGCATGTGCGGCTTCTGGATCGACCAGTGCTTGTACATCCAGTAGAGGTTGAACAGGCCCAGCGTCGCCACGTACAGCACGGTCATCTTGGTGATGGAGATGACGAAGAACCGATTGGCCTGTTCGGCGCCGGCACGCGCCTCCACCAACGGGGCTTCCGGGGCGCGATAGGGGTTTTCCATTTCCATGACAGGCACTCCTTGGGGCTGAAGGCGCCATTGTCGTCCAGGCCCGGCGCCCGGGCCAAGCGGTCCACAGCGCGCAGGGGTCGCATCCTGTCGCATGGGCCGTCGGATAGCCGCGCGCTGTGCTAGCGTTGGCAACTTTCGTCGTCTGCTCCGAATGCCCATGACCTTCTGGCCCCTGATCACCCGACTGGGCGACAGCTCGCTGCTGGCGCCGGCCGCCGTATTGGTGTTCTGCTGGCTGCTATACCGCGGCGAGTCGGCCAAGGCCGGGCTGTGGCTGGTGCTGTTCGGATTCTCGACTGCCCTGGTGGTGAGCTCGAAGCTGGCCTTCATGGGCTGGGGGATCGGGATTCCGAACCTGAACTTCACCGGCATTTCCGGCCACAGCATGATGGCCGGTGCCGTGCTGCCGACCCTCGCCGCACAGCTCTTCACCTCGCGGCGCGCCAGCCTGGCCACTGCCGCATTGGCGGCGGCGATCGCCGTGCTGGTGGGCTTCTCGCGACTGGCGATCAACGTGCATTCACCGGCGGAGGTCTATGCCGGCCTGGCGTTGGGCCTGGGCACCAGCGCGGCGTTCCTCGGCGTCACTCGCATCAGCCTGCCGGTTTTCCAGCCAGCCCTCCTGCTGCTGGTCCTCGCGCTGGGCCTGGGCCAGGCGCTCTCCGGCGTGCGTGCCCCGACACACCACGTGCTGGAACGCATCGCCGCGCATCTGGCCGACCGCGACCAGCCCTTCCAGCGCGGCCAGTGGGCCGGCCAGCCGGACGTCTGAGCCTGGCATTTCGTTCGGATTTCCGAACGAAGAATCCGCAAGGAATCCGGATTGCCGAACACAGCCCGTCCCCATCACTCACACGAGATTAAAATTAATTCTTCAGATTCAATAAGTTAGAAAATATAGCAAGCTTTGGCACGGAGCCTGCTCTGCTCCTCCTCGAACATGCGACCGGCCTGGAGTGAGCCTCGCCGGCGCAGGACTGAATAACAAACACAACCAGTCGAGGTAGTCTCCATGCGTTTCGCACCCCGTGCGTTGGGCGTCGCCATTGTCGCGGCCCTGCTCGCCACTCCCGTCGTCGCCGAAGAACTGACCGGTACCCTGAAGAAGATCAAGGACTCCGGCACCATCGTCCTCGGCCACCGTGACGCCTCCATCCCCTTCTCCTACCTCGGCAGCGATCCGCGTCAACCGGAAGGTTACTCCCACGACCTGCAGATCAAGGTCGTCGAAGCCCTGAAGAAAGAGCTGAACGCTCCCGACCTGAAGGTTCGCTACAACCTGGTGACCTCCCAGACCCGTATCCCGCTGGTGCAGAACGGCACCGTGGACATCGAGTGCGGCTCCACCACCAACAACCTCGAGCGCCAGAAGCAGGTCGACTTCTCCGTCGGCATCTTCGAGGTCGGCACCCGCCTGCTGACCAAGACCAGTTCAGGCATCAACGACTTCCCGGACCTCAAGGGCAAGAACGTGGTGACCACTGCCGGCACCACCTCCGAGCGTCTGCTCAAGCAGATGAACGCCGACCAGAAGATGGGCATGAACATCATCTCGGCCAAGGACCACGGCGAGTCCTTCCTGATGCTCGAGTCCGGCCGCGCCGTGGCCTTCATGATGGACGACGCGCTGCTCTACGGCGAAATGGCCAAGGCCAAGAAGCCCGACGACTGGCACGTGGTCGGCAAGCCGCAATCCTTCGAGATCTACGCGTGCATGGTTCGCAAGGGCGACGCACCGTTCAAGAAGGTGGTCGACAAGGCCATCTCCGATACCTTCGCCTCGGGTGAGGTCAACAAGATCTACGACAAGTGGTTCATGCAGCCCATCCCGCCGAAGAACCTGAACCTCAACTTCCCGATGAGTGATGAGCTCAAGAAGCTGATCGCCAATCCGACCGACAAGTCTGCCGAGCAGATGTAACGGTCGCGCGCGGCTGCGCCCACAAGGCGTAGCCACGCGGGGGATCGGGAGCGCACGCCATGCGCTCCCGGCCCACCTTTCCTGATGACGATGCCGGAACACCCGCTACCCGCGGGTGGCGGGACGCCTTGCGCCCGCGTCCGGCACCGTGCCGTTCCAAGCAACCGTGAAACGCAATCGAGGGGAAACCCGTCATGGATTACAACTGGGACTGGGGCGTGTTCTTCAAGTCCACCGGGATCGGCGACGAGCGCTACCTGGACTGGTACATCACCGGCCTGGGCTGGACCATCGCCGTGTCGCTCGCAGCCTGGGTCATCGCCCTGGCGCTCGGCTCGCTGCTGGGCGTGATGCGTACCCTGCCCAACCGCTGGCTGTCGGGCATCGCCACGGCCTATGTGGAGCTGTTCCGCAATGTGCCGCTGCTGGTGCAGCTGTTCCTCTGGTACTTCTTCGTGCCGGACTACCTGCCGCAGCCGATCCAGGACTGGTTCAAGCTGGGCATCGCCCCGGAAACCTCGGCCTTCATCAGCGTCGTCGTGTGCCTGGGCCTGTTCACCGCCGCGCGGGTCTGCGAGCAGGTGCGCACCGGCATCCAGGCACTGCCCAAGGGCCAACTGGCCGCCGCCAGCGCCGTGGGCTTCCGCCTCCCGGCGATCTACCGCCACGTGCTGCTGCCGCAAGCCTTCCGGATCATCATTCCACCGCTGACCTCGGAATTTCTCAACGTCTTCAAGAACTCTTCGGTGGCCTCGCTGATCGGCCTCATGGAGCTGCTGGCGCAGACCAAGCAGACCGCCGAATTCAGCGCCAACCTGTTCGAGGCCTTCACCCTCGCCACGGCGATCTACTTCACCCTGAACATGAGCCTGATGCTGATCATGCGCTTCGTCGAGCGCAAGGTAGCGGTGCCCGGTCTGATCTCCGTGGGAGGTAAATGATGGACTTCAGCCAGATCGTCCCCGCCCTCCCCGGCCTGTGGGAAGGCATGCTCACCACCCTGCAGCTGATGGCGCTGGGTGTATTGGGCGGCGTGGTGCTGGGCACCCTCCTCGCGCTGATGCGGCTGTCCAACAGCAAGCTGCTGTCGAACATCGCCGGCTTCTACGTGAACTACTTCCGCTCGATTCCGCTGCTGCTGGTGATCACCTGGTTCTACTTCGCGGTGCCGTTCATCCTGCGCTGGATCACCGGCCAGGACACCCCCGTGGGCGCGTTCACCTCGTGCCTGGTGGCCTTCATGATGTTCGAGGCGGCGTACTACTGCGAAATCGTCCGCGCCGGCATCCAGGCCATCCCGAAGGGGCAGATCGGCGCGTCCTACGCGCTGGGCATGACCTACGGCCAGTCCATGCGCCTGATCATCCTGCCCCAGGCGTTCCGCAAGATGACCCCGCTGCTGCTGCAGCAGAGCATCATCCTGTTCCAGGACACCTCGCTGGTCTACAGCGTCGGCCTGATGGACTTCCTCAACGCCGCCCGCTCGCGTGGCGACATCATCGGCCAGCCCCATGAGTTCCTGATCTTCGCCGGTCTCGTCTACTTCGTCATCAGCTTCGCCGCGTCCCTGGGCGTGAAGCGCCTGCAGAAAAGGTTAACCGTATGATCTCCATCGATAACGTCAGCAAATGGTATGGCGACTTCCAGGTGCTCACCGACTGCAACACCCAGGTCGCCAAGGGTGAGGTGGTGGTGGTCTGCGGGCCGTCCGGCTCGGGCAAGTCGACCCTGATCAAGTGCGTCAACGCGCTGGAGCCCTTCCAGAAGGGCGACATCACCGTCGACGGCACCTCCATCGCCAACCCGAAGACCGACCTGCCGAAATTGCGCTCGCGCGTCGGCATGGTGTTCCAGCACTTCGAGCTGTTCCCGCACCTGACCATCACCGAGAACCTCACCATCGCCCAGCGCAAGGTGCTGGGGCGGAGCAAGGACGAGGCGATGGACAAGGGCCTGGCGCTGCTCGACCGCGTCGGCCTCAAGGCCCATGCGCACAAGCACCCCGGCCAGCTTTCCGGCGGCCAGCAGCAGCGCGTCGCCATTGCCCGCGCCCTGGCCATGGACCCGATCGTCATGCTGTTCGACGAACCGACCTCGGCGCTCGACCCGGAGATGGTCAACGAGGTGCTCGACGTGATGGTCCAGCTCGCCCACGAAGGCATGACCATGATGTGCGTGACCCACGAGATGGGCTTTGCACGCAAGGTCGCCGACCGGGTGATTTTCATGGACCGCGGACAGATCGTCGAAGACTGTCCGAAGGAAGAGTTCTTCGGCGACCTGCAGAACCGCGCCGAGCGAACCCAGCAGTTCCTCGCCAAGATCCTCCCGCACTAAACCGGGGGACGGCGCACCGTGTGGTACCCGAGCCAGTCCCTCGTCGCCCCCCGGCGTTGGGCTGGTTCGGCCCGGACGACTGTGCTGCAATGCGCTTCCAGCCCATTGCCGTCGCCGCTCACCGTGAAGCCACGCCTCGTGCGCAACTACCTGCTGCCCCTCCTGCTGCTCCTGCTCACGCTGGGCTTCGGCTATGGCGGCTACCTGATCAGCGAAGGCGCCGGCACCCGCAGCCTGATCGAGACCGGCGAACGCCAGCTCGAACTGCACGCCCGCGGCGTGGAAAGCGAGATCAGCCGCTACACCTACCTGCCCAGCCTGCTGGAACTCGAAGGCAGTGTCAGCCGCCTGCTGGTCGACCCGACACCGCTGCACCGCGACCGCGTCAACCACTACCTCGAAGGCCTCAACCGCCGCGCCGGCAGCCGTGCCGTGTACCTGCTGGACACCGCCGGTCGCGTGCAGGCCACCAGCAACTGGCAGGACGCCGACAGCTACCTGGGCGAAGACCTGTCCTTCCGCGCCTATTTCCAGGAAGCGGTGAACGGCCGCCCCGGCCGCTTCTACGGCATCGGCAGCACCACCGGCGAGCCCGGCTACTACCTCGCCCACGGGCTGGTCCACGGCGGCAGGATCGTCGGCGTGGCCGTGGTGAAGGTACGCATGGAGTCCCTTGAAGAGCGCTGGGAGAAGGCACGCCTGCAGGCCTTCGTCAGTGACGAGAACGGCATCATCATCCTCTCCAGCGACCCGTCCCTGCGCCTGAAAGCGGTGCGCCCGCTCAGCGAGCAGGACAAGGAACGCCTCGCCCGCAGCCTGCAGTACTACTGGTGGGCGCTCAACGAATGGCAGCCGCTGTCGCGCCACCCGCTCGGCGACGGCGTCGAGGAGATCAGCTTCCCCACGCAGACCGGCGACGGCCGCGCCGACAGCCACAAGCCGCTCGGCTACCTGATGCAGACGCGCCAGCTCAGCGACACTTCGTGGAACTTCACACTGCTCACGCCGCTGGCCGACCTGCGCCGCGAAGCCATGATCCACGGCATGCTCGCCGCCCTGGGCTTCGCCCTGTTCGCCTTCCTGCTGATCGCCTGGAACGAGCGGCGCAAGGTCATCGCGACCCGCCTCGCCGCCCGCGAGGCGCTGGAGCAGGCCAACAACGCCCTGGAGCGGCGTATCGCCGACCGTACCGCCGACTTGCGCGCCAGCAACCAGCACCTGCGCGAGCAGATCCGCGAACGTCGCCAGGCCGAAGACACCCTGCGCAAGGCCCAGGACCGCCTGGTGCAGGCCGGCAAGCTGGCGGTGATCGGGCAGATGTCCACCAGCATCGCCCACGAACTCAACCAGCCGCTGGCGGCGCTGCGCACCCTGTCGAGCAACAGCGTGCGCTTCCTCGAGCGCGGCAAGCTGGACATCGCCAGCAGCAACCTCGAAGCCATCGCCGAGATGGTCGACCGCATGGGCCGTATCACCGCCAGCCTGCGGGCCTTCGCCCGGCGCGCCGACGACCACGGCCAGGCGACCCTGAGCAAAGCGGTGGACGCCGCGGTGATGGTGCTGCAGGTCCGCCTGGCCGCCGTCCCGGTGACCCTGCACCGCGACTATGCAGACGCCCAGCTGGCTATCGACCAGACACGCCTGGAACAGATCCTGGTCAACCTGATCGCCAACGCCCTCGACGCCATGGGCCCGCAGGACGACCGCCAGCTCTGGCTGGAAGGCCACAAGGAAGGCGACGCCTACCGCCTGGTGGTCCGCGACAACGGCCCGGGCATCCCGCAGGACCAGCGCCAGCACCTGTTCGAACCTTTCTTCACCACCAAGCCCGGCGAACTCGGCCTGGGCCTGGGCCTGACCCTCTCGGCCAGCCTTGCCACCGCCGCCGGCGGCAGCCTCGGTGTGGCCTACCCGGAGGCCGGCGGCACCGCCTTCGAGTTGCACCTGCCGCTGCTACCCGCCATGGAGACACCCGCATGAGCGACCCATCCCTGCGCGTCCTGATCGTCGAGGACGACCCTCACGTCCGTCTCGGCTGCCAGCAGGCGCTGGCCCTGGAAGACATCGAGACCGACAGCGTGGGCAGCGCCGAGGAAGCGCTGAAGAAGGTCGGTGCCGACTTCCCCGGCATCGTCGTCAGCGACATCCGCATGCCCGGCATGGACGGCCTGCAACTGCTGGAGAAACTCAAGGCGCTCGATCCCAGCCTGCCGGTGGTGCTGATCACCGGCCACGGCGACATCGCCATGGCGGTCAAGGCCATGCGCGACGGCGCCTATGACTTCATGGAAAAACCCTTCTCCCCCGAGAAGCTGGTGGACACCGCGCGCCGCGCCCTGGCCCAGCGCGCCCTGACCCGCGAAGTCAGCCAGTTGCGTCGCCAGCTCGCCGGCAAGCAGGCCCTGGAAAGCCGCCTGATCGGCCGCTCACCGGCCATGCAAGCGCTACGCGAACTGATCGCCAATGTTGCCGACACCTCCGCCAACGTGCTCATCGAAGGCGAGACCGGCACCGGCAAGGAACTGGTTGCGCGTTGCCTGCACGACTACAGCCGGCGCCAGCCCAAGCCCTTCGTCGCACTCAATTGCGGCGGCCTGCCGGAGAGCCTGATCGACAGCGAGATCTTCGGCCACGAAGCCCATGCCTTCACCGGCGCCGGCAAGCGCCGGATCGGCAAGATCGAGCACGCCGACGGCGGCAGCCTGTTCCTCGACGAGATCGAGAGCATGCCGCTGAACCTGCAGATCAAGCTGCTGCGCGTGCTGCAGGAACAGCAGCTGGAACGCCTGGGCTCCAACGAACTGATCCGCGTCGATTGCCGGGTGATCGCCGCGACCAAGTCCGACCTCGCCGCCATGGGCCGTGAGGGCACCTTCCGCAGCGACCTCTATTACCGCCTCAACGTCATCACCCTGAACCTGCCGCCGCTGCGCGAGCGACGCGAAGATATCCTGATGCTCTTCGAGCACTTCCTGCAGCAATCCTCGCTACGCTTCGACCGCCCGGCACCGGCCATCGACAACGCCACCGCCGCCACCCTGATGGCCCACGACTGGCCGGGCAACGTGCGCGAGCTGCGCAACGTCGCCGAACGCTTCGCCCTTGGCCTGCCGGTGCTGGCCGGCGGCAACCTCGGCCCGGACGCTGGCGAGCCACGCTTCGCCGAGGCCGTGGAAGCCTTCGAGAAGAGCCTGTTGTCCACCGCCCTCGAACGCCACGCCGGCAACCTCAGCCAGGCCGCGCACGCACTGGGCATGGCCAAGACCACGCTGTTCGACAAGGTGAAGAAGTACGGCCTGTAGCGACAAGCTTCCCCCTGCCCCTGACAGTCACTCGGAAAAGGATTGGCAATGACTGAAGACGCTCTGCTGAAAGACATCTGGAAGATTCTCGAGCCCGTCCAGATCGAACACTTCGAGGTGGTGGCCGGCAAGGGCGAACCGGCTGCCCTGGAACGCTACGAACAGGAACTGGGTTTCGCCCTGCCGGAGATATTCCGCCTGCTGACGCTGTCGAAACTGGGCGGCCTCTACATCACCGCCCGCGACGAGTTCTGGCCGCCCGCCAAGGCCTATGACGTGGGCCCTGCCTGGACCTTCTGGCGCGGGCTGCTGGTGTTCGGGTTGGCCGAGGATATCCCCGACTGGCTGAGCCTGAGCCTGCAGCTCGCCGAAGTCCGCAGCCAGGGTATCGACGACTTCGCCCCGGTGCTCAAGGTCGAGAGCGATCCCCAGCGCTACGGCTTTCGCGCCGACGGCAGCCTCGCGCTGTTCGACGGCTACGAGGTGGTCGACTGTGAAGCAACCGACTTCCTCGACCTCCTCAAGCAACAGGTCGACAGCCTGATCGAGCGCATGGAGCAGATGCGCGCCCGCATCAGCGCGCGCTGAGCGGATCGCCAGGCGTCAGCGCGGCCGCGGCACCGCCGGTCACGCTGACGCAGGTCGTTGATCTCTGCGGCAGCCTCCCGGACACTATCGCCCTTCGAACCGACCGCACGAGCGGGAGCCATCATGTCCACCCAAGCCGAAACCCTCTGGAACCAGCTCTGCGCCGACGCTGGCGTCGATCCGCAGCAGCGCATGGCCTCCCGCCAGGCCATCCTCGCCGACAGCCACGCGCTGGACGCCACCGTCTACCGCCCGGACGACAATGACCCGGACGCCGAAGAACTGGACATGGGCGACGCCAAGATCCTCTTCCTCGGCCCGTTCGAAGCACCGGTCGAATGGGACGCCGCCGAACGCGAGGACTTCTTCGACGACGCCGACCCGGCGCTGTTCTTCAGCGTCCGCATCGAGTGCGAAGCCCAGCCGGGCAGCTCGGGCTTCTTCGTCCCCGAAGTGGGCGACTACCTGGCGGTGATGGACGGCGGCAAGATCCAGATGTACTTCCTCCACGACTGGCGCGAAGACGAAGACGGCTGCACCTGCGTACTGATCCGCGACGACATCCAGCTCTGAACCTGGCCGGCTTCCGCAATCCTGGGGCCGGTTCTGCCACTTCCGCGTCTATGACAGGCTGCGCCGCACGCTGCCCGGCGACACACCGATACAACGCTTGAACGCCCGGCTGAACGCCGCCTCGGACTGGTAGCCGAGGCGCTCGGCCAGCTCGGCGACGGTGATCTCCCGCTCCTGCAGCCAGCTCAGCGCCACGTGCATGCGCCAGCGGGTGACGTAGTGCATGGCCGGCATGCCGACCTTTTCGGCGAAGCGCGCTGCGAACGCGGAACGCGACATGGCCGCCGCGCCGGCCAGCGAAGCCAGGCTCCAGTCCCGCGCCGGGTCGCGGTGGATCAGGCTCAGTGCACGCCCCAGTTGACGGTCCTGCAGCGCACCGAGCCAACCGCTCTGGGCTGCCGGGTCCTGCTCGATCCAGGCGCGGATGGCCTGGATCACCAGGATGTCGGCCAACCGGGTGATCACCGTTTCGCCGCCGGGGCGCATGGCCCGTGCCTCGCTCTCCATCAACCGCAGGGTACTCATCAGCCACTCGCGCTGGCCGGGGTCGCGCACCTGCGCCTCCAGCACACGGGGTAGCAATCGCACCAGTTGCAACGCCGCCGGATGATCAAAGCGCACCGCGCCGCAGATCATCGCTGTCGACTCGCCAGCACCGCCCTGGCGCAGCACTTCGTAGCGGTCACTGGCGTAGGCGCGTGGCAGATCGAACAACCCCGCCGCCGACTCACCCGGCGCACTCACCAGCCGGTGGCCCTCGCCGTGGGGCACCAGCACCAGGTCGCCCGGCGCCAGGCGACGTGGCTCGTCACCCGCGGCTTCCAGCCAGCACTCGCCGACGGTCAGCACATGGAACATCAGGCACTGCGGCATGGCCGGCAGGTCCAGCCCCCAAGGTGCGGTGAACTCCGAACGGCAATAGAAGGTGCCGCTCATGCGCAAGAAATGCAGGGCCTCGCCCAGGGGATCGGTGGAAGCCCAGGCATCGGTCAGGTCCGGCGTGGCGGCAGGCGCGTTCATGGACTCGAGACTGCTCCGGCCGTGCGCCAACGTCCAGCACCTCTGGACGAATGAGCATGAAGTCTCGACTTGCAGGCATTAACCGTCCAGCCATTCAGCGAGAGACTGAATCCAGGCCAACGAATCCACGGCGGGCGCCGCGGGACGGCCAGCAGCGAGGACACCGTCATGATCACCGTAATGGGAGCCACCGGCCGTACCGGTTCGAGAATCTGCCAGAGCCTGCTGAACGCGGGCATCCCCGTCCGCGCCCTCGGGCGCAGCGCCGAACGCCTGGCGCCGCTGGCCACTGCCGGTGCACAGGTTGCCGTGGGTGAGCCGCATGACGCCGCCTTTCTCAGCGAGGCCTTCCGGGGCGCGGAAGCGGTCTACACCCTGCTCGCCTACGGCCCTGACACCGAGGACTACCGGCACCAGCAGGCCGCTCAGGGCGAGGCGATCCTCGCCGCGATCCGCGGCAGCGGCGTGCGCCGGGTGGTGTTCCTGAGCAGCGTCGGCGCGGAGGTTCCCTCCGGCACCGGGCCGATCATCAGCATGCACGACCAGGAACAGCGTCTTCGCCAGCTGCCACCGGAGGTAAGCCTGCTGATGCTGCGTTCCGGCGCACTGTTCGAGAACCTGTACGGCGCGCTGGAGATCGTCCGCACCTACGACTGCTACAGCGATGCCGTGGCGCCGGATGTACCGGTGCCGATGGTCGCCACCCGGGATGTCGCCGACGCCGCCACACGCGCCCTGCTGGACCGCGACTGGCAAGGCGTGGTGACCCGCGAAGTGCTCGGCCAGCGTGATATCAGCTACGCCGAGGCAACCCGGCTGCTGGGAGCGGCCATTGGCCGTCCGGACCTGCCTTACGTGCCGGTAACCCCGCAGGAACTGGCCGCCGCACTCCAGGAAGCCGGCTACTCCGCGAGCGTCGCCACCTGCTATGCGGAGCTGGGCGAGGCGATCAGCAGCGGGCGGGTTCATGCTCAGGAGGTGCGCTCGCCGCTGAACACCACGGCGACGCGCTTCGAAGACTTCGCCCAGACCTGGGCGGAGGCTTACCGGGCCCTGCCGTGAGGGACTGTTCCAGCCAGCCAACAGAACGTCGTACACATATCCCGGGAGCTGCTGGTGAACTTGGCGTGGGTCCGCTGTCTAGAGTACTCACTCATTTCCAAACGGCCGGACCACCGCCATGAGCCACGCTCCCGACAATCTCTGGGTCGATGTGGAGACCTGGTCTCCCTATCACCCGCAACGCATTCTCCATGGTCGCATCAGCCGCGCGGACTACCTCGCCCTGTGCGCCGGCCGCGCGCCCTTCGAGGTGCGTCTGGGCGACTGCCAGAGTCGCCACTGCCCTGCCGGTCCGGTGCTGGACCTGTTTCTCAGCGGCTCGCACATCCTCAATGTCACCGTGGCCGAGCAGGTGGCCTGACGTTCAACGGGATAGTCGCACAGGCCATTCAGAGGAACCTGACAGAGCCTGGGAAGAACGGACGCTAAGGTTCGCCACCTCTTCTCACCTCAGTCAGGCGACGTGGCAATGGACAGACATCTCAAGGTCGAAGTCGTGGTTCGAGCGCACCACCGCGAATCCTCCGTGCTCCAGGGCTGGATCAGCAGCGGCGATTACATCGCCCTGCGCGACGGCCCTGCGCCCGCGATCGTGCGCCTGAACGACTGTCAGTCCGACTCAGGGCTGGTTCAGCATCCGGAGGATCTGTTCCTGCGCAGCGCCTACATCCTCAGCATCGAGGTGATCGACCGCCTGCCCACACCTCAGTCGGCCATGCCGCGGTAGACATAAGTCATCGGTCGCGGGCCCGGCAGGTAGTCCTGGATCAGTTCGCGAAGGTGGAAACCGCCGGACTCGATCAGCGCCGGCATATCGCGATCCAGGTGGCAGCCGCCGGCCAGCGGTCTCCACACCGGTGTCAGCCGGTGTTGCCAGGCGCGCACGCCGGCATCCGGCGCCAGCCCGTGCTCACAGAAGAGGAATTCCCCGCCGGGCTTGAGTACCCGGCGCATTTCCTTCAGCGCCGAAACCGCATCGGGAATGCTGCAGAGGGTGAAGGTGCAGACGATGCTGTCGAAGCTGCCGGCATCGGCGCGGATCTGTCCCAGCTCCAGCGCCACCATGTCCACCGGGATACCGATTGCCTCGGCACGGCTGCGGGCAAGCTTCTGCATCTGCGCCGCCGGGTCGACGCCGACGATTGTCGACACTTTCGCCGGATCGTAGAACGACAGGTTCAGGCCGGTCCCCATGCCGATCTCCAGTACTCGCCCCCGCGCGCGAGGGACCAGCAGCGAGCGCTGCTTCATTACATCACCCATGCCGCAGGCGAAATCGATCAGTCGGGGCAGCACATAGCGGTCATAGAGTTGCATGGGCGATTCTTCCGTGGTTTCCGCCGATCCTAGCGGGCCTGCAGCGCGCCGGCACAGAGGCCGACAAGGGGATATCGGCCATTCTCGCGCACTGCCGGGTTGATCAACCTTCCCGCTCAGGCATAACTGCGGGGGCCCATTAGACGATTGTCGACAATTCATCAGATCTTGATTGACCAAAGGCTTTTCGGGGGGTAGCTTTCGCCGCACATCAAGAAGATTGTCGACACCATGAGCGATAGCCTGATTCTGCCCACCCCTGCCAGCGACGACGGCGAGACCCTGTCGGAACACGTGTTCCGCAAGATCCAGTCGGCCATCGTCAAGGGCGAAATAGCCCCCGGCAGCAAGATTTCCGAGCCGGAGCTGGCGCGCACCTATGGCATCAGCCGTGGCCCGCTGCGCGAGGCAATCCACCGCCTGGAGGGCCAGAAACTGCTGGTGCGCGTCCCGCACGTCGGCGCGCGGGTCGTCTCGCTCAGCCATGAAGAGCTGCTGGAACTCTACGAGATCCGCGAATCCCTCGAAGGCATGGCCTGCCGCCTGGCCGCCGAGCGCATGAGCCAGGCCGAGATCGACGAGCTGCGCCGGGTGCTCGACACCCACGAGCGCGACGAAGCGTTCCAGGCCGGACGCGGCTACTACCAGCAGGAAGGCGACTACGACTTCCACTACCGGATCATCCAGGGCAGCGGCAACCGCACCCTCACCCGCATGCTCTGCGGCGAGCTGTACCAGCTCGTGCGCATGTACCGCCTGCAGTTCTCGGCGACGCCCAACCGCCCGCGCCAGGCTTTCTCCGAGCATCACCGGATTCTCGATGCCATCGCCGACCGTGACGGCGAACTGGCCGAGTTGCTGATGCGCCGTCACATCGGCGCCTCGAAACGCAATATGGAACGTCACTACCTGGACGCCCAAGCCAAGACAGCCAACGAACGAGGTGAACAATGAGCTACAAGACCGCCGGCCAACGTTTCCGTGAAGCCCTTGCCGAAGAAAAGCCGCTGCAGGTGATCGGCGCGATCAACGCCAACCACGCGCTGCTGGCCAAGCGCGCCGGCTTCAAGGCCATCTACCTCTCCGGTGGCGGCGTGGCAGCGGGCTCCCTCGGCCTGCCGGACCTGGGCATCAACACCCTGGACGACGTGCTCACCGACGTTCGCCGCATCACCGACGTCTGCGACCTGCCGCTACTGGTCGACATCGACACCGGCTTCGGCCCCAGCGCCTTCAACATCGAGCGCACCGTGAAAAGCCTGATCAAGGCCGGTGCCGCTGCTGCCCACATCGAGGACCAGGTGGGCGCCAAGCGCTGCGGTCACCGTCCGGGCAAGGAAATCGTCTCCGTGGACGAAATGGCTGACCGCGTGAAAGCCGCCGCCGACGCCAAGACCGACCCGAACTTCTTCCTGATCGCCCGCACCGACGCCATCCAGGCCGAGGGCGTGGACGCCGCCATCGAGCGCTGCCTGCGCTACGTCGAGGCCGGCGCCGATGCGATCTTCGCCGAAGCCGCCTACGACCTGCCGACCTACAAGCGCTTCGTCGATGCGCTGAACGTGCCGATCCTGGCCAACATCACCGAGTTCGGCGCCACCCCGCTGTTCACCCGTGACGAGCTGGCCTCGGTCGGCGTGGCCATCCAGCTGTATCCGCTGTCCGCCTTCCGCGCTGCCAACAAGGCCGCCGAAGCCGTGTACACCGCGATCCGCCAGGAAGGCCACCAGCAGAACGTGATCGAACTGATGCAGACCCGTGCCGAGCTGTACGACCGCATCGGCTACCACGCCTTCGAGCAGAAACTCGACGCGCTGTTCGCTGCCGGCAAGAAGTAATGAACGAGCTCGTTCGGGCCGCGCGGCCCGAACGATCCGCAGGGTACGAATCGTCTCGAAGGTGACTCACCCTGCAGCAGAAGCACCCCAGGTAATCCGACGCCAAGGCGTCGGCCGCCGACCAGATTCGAACCGATATCCCGGCCGCGCCGGGAACAAGAACAAGCAACCGGATTTGATGAGGAGACACGCGATGAGCGCTACCGCAGAAACCACCACCGGCTTCAAGCCGAAGAAGTCCGTGGCCCTGAGTGGCACCGCCGCTGGCAACACCGCCCTGTGCACCGTCGGCCGCACCGGGAACGACCTGCACTACCGCGGCTACGACGTCCTGGACTTCGCCAACCGCTGCGACTTCGAGGAAATCGCCCACCTGCTGGTCCACGGCAAGCTGCCCAATGTTGCCGAACTGGCCGGCTACAAGGCCAAGCTGAAAGCCCTGCGCGGGCTGCCGGCCGGCGTGAAAGCCGCCCTGGAAACCCTGCCGCCCTCGGCCCACCCGATGGACGTGATGCGCACCGCCGTGTCCGTGCTCGGCTGCCTGTCGCCGGAGAAGGACGACCACAACCACCCGGGCGCCCGTGACATCGCCGACAAGCTGATGGCTTCGCTGGGCTCGGCCCTGCTGTATTGGTATCACTTCAGCCACAACGGCAAGCGCATCGACGTCGAGACCGACGACGACTCCATCGGCGGCCACTTCCTGCACCTGCTGCATGGGCAGAAGCCCCGCGAGTCCTGGGTGCGCGCCATGCACACCTCGCTCAACCTGTACGCCGAGCACGAGTTCAACGCCTCCACCTTCACCTCTCGCGTGATCGCCGGCACCGGTTCGGACATGTACTCCTGCATCGCCGGCGCCATCGGCGCCCTGCGCGGCCCGAAACACGGCGGCGCCAACGAGGTCGCCTTCGAGATCCAGAAGCGCTACGACAACCCGGACGAAGCCGAGGCCGACATCCGCGCCCGCGTCGAGCGCAAGGAAGTGGTGATCGGTTTCGGCCACCCGGTCTACACCGTGTCCGACCCGCGCAACAAGGTGATCAAGGAAGTCGCCCAGCAGCTGTCGAACGAGCAGTCGAACACCAAGATGTATGACATCGCCGAGCGCCTGGAAACCATCATGTGGGACATCAAGAAGATGTTCCCCAACCTCGATTGGTTCAGCGCCGTGAGCTACCACATGATGGGCGTGCCCACCGCGATGTTCACCCCGCTGTTCGTCATCGCCCGCACCGCCGGCTGGTCCGCCCACGTCATCGAGCAACGGATCGACGGCAAGATCATCCGCCCGAGCGCCAACTATACCGGTCCCGAAGACCTGAAGTTCGTGCCGCTCAAGGACCGTAAATAGCCTTCGTGGATAAAAAAATGACTTCCTCCGTGAACAGCCAATTCCGCAAACGCCTGCCCGGCACCGCGCTGGATTACTTCGACGCCCGCGAAGCGGTCGAAGCGATCCAGGTCGGCGCCTGGGACAAGCTCCCCTATACCTCCCGCGTGCTGGCCGAACAGCTGGTGCGCCGCTGCGAACCGGCCGACCTGACCGCCTCGCTGGAGCAACTGGTCTACCGCAAGCGCGACCTCGACTTCCCCTGGTACCCGGCCCGCGTGGTCTGCCACGACATCCTCGGCCAGACCGCGCTGGTCGACCTCGCCGGCCTGCGTGACGCCATCGCCGAGAAAGGCGGCGACCCGTCCAAGGTCAACCCGGTGGTGCCGACCCAGCTGATCGTCGACCACTCGCTGGCCGTCGAAGCCGCGGGCTTCGACCCGGACGCCTTCGAGAAGAACCGCGCCATCGAAGATCGCCGCAACGAGGATCGCTTCCACTTCATCGACTGGACCAGGACCGCGTTCAAGAACGTCGACGTGATCCCGGCCGGCAACGGCATCATGCACCAGATCAACCTGGAGAAAATGAGCCCGGTGATCCAGGCGCGCGGCGGCATCGCGTTCCCCGACACCTGCGTCGGCACCGACTCGCACACCCCGCACGTGGACGCCCTGGGCGTGATCGCCATCGGCGTCGGCGGCCTCGAAGCCGAGACCGTGATGCTCGGCCACCCGTCGATGATGCGCCTGCCCGACATCGTCGGCGTGAAGCTCACCGGCAAGCGCAAGCCGGGCATCACCGCCACCGACATCGTCCTGGCGATCACCGAGTTCCTGCGCAAGGAACGTGTGGTCGGCGCCTACGTCGAGTTCTTCGGCGAGGGTGCGGACAGCCTGTCCATCGGCGACCGCGCAACCATCTCCAACATGTGCCCGGAATACGGCGCCACCGCCTCGATGTTCTACATCGACGGCCAGACCATCGACTACCTCAAGCTCACCGGCCGCGAGCCCGAGCAGGTGGAGCTGGTGGAGAACTACGCGAAGACCCTCGGCCTGTGGAGCACCGCGCTGGAAACCGCCGAGTACGAACGCGTGCTGGAGTTCGACCTGGGCAGCGTCGTCCGTAACATGGCCGGCCCGTCCAACCCGCACCGTCGCCTGCCGACCTCGGCGCTGGCCGAGCGCGGCATCGCCGACGAAGCCAAGCTGCAGGAAGGCAAAGGGGAAGAAGCCCAGGGCCTGATGCCCGACGGCGCGGTGATCATCGCCGCCATCACCAGCTGCACCAACACCTCCAACCCGCGCAACGTCATCGCCGCCGGCCTGGTGGCGAAGAAAGCCAACGCGCTGGGCATGGTCCGCAAGCCGTGGGTGAAGACCTCCTTCGCGCCGGGCTCGAAGGTCGCCAAGCTGTACCTGGAAGAAGCCGGCCTGCTGCCGGAGCTGGAGAAGCTCGGCTTCGGCATCGTCGCCTATGCCTGCACCACCTGCAACGGCATGTCCGGCGCGCTGGACCCGGTGATCCAGAAAGAGATCATCGACCGCGACCTGTACGCCACCGCCGTGCTCTCGGGCAACCGCAACTTCGACGGCCGCATCCACCCCTATGCCAAGCAGGCCTTCCTCGCCTCGCCGCCGCTGGTGGTCGCCTACGCCATCGCCGGCACCGTGCGCTTCGACATCGAGCAGGACCCGCTGGGCACCGACAGTCAAGGCAACCCGGTCACCCTGAAGGACCTCTGGCCGTCCGACGAAGAGATCGACGCCATCGTCGCGGCGAGCGTGAAGCCCGAGCAGTTCAAGCAGGTCTACATCCCGATGTTCGACCTGGGCAGCGTGCAGGAAGCGGAAAGCCCGCTGTACGACTGGCGCCCGATGTCCACCTACATCCGCCGTCCACCGTACTGGGAAGGCGCGCTGGCCGGCGAGCGCACGCTCAAGGGCATGCGTCCGCTGGCGATCCTGCCGGACAACATCACCACCGATCACCTGTCGCCGTCCAACGCCATCCTGGCGGACTCGGCTGCCGGCGAGTACCTGGCGAAAATGGGCCTGCCGGAGGAGGACTTCAACTCCTACGCCACCCACCGCGGCGACCACCTGACCGCCCAGCGCGCCACCTTCGCCAATCCGCAACTGGTCAACGAAATGGCCGTGGTCAACGGGGAAGTGAAGAAGGGTTCGCTGGCCCGCGTGGAGCCCGAAGGCCAGGTGATGCGCATGTGGGAAGCCATCGAAACCTACATGAACCGCAAGCAGAACCTGATCATCGTGGCCGGCGCCGACTACGGCCAGGGTTCGTCCCGCGATTGGGCAGCCAAGGGCGTTCGCCTGGCGGGCGTGGAAGTGATCGTGGCCGAAGGCTTCGAGCGCATCCACCGCACCAACCTGGTGGGCATGGGCGTGCTGCCGGTGGAGTTCAAGCCGGGCACCACCCGCCTGACCCTCGGCCTGGACGGCACCGAGACCTACGACATCAAGGGCGACATCTCGCCGCGCAGCGACCTGACCCTGGTGGTCCATCGCCGCAACGGTGACGTGCTCGAAGTGCCGGTCACCTGCCGCCTGGACACCGCCGCCGAAGTGAAGGTGTACAACGCCGGCGGCGTACTGCAGCGCTTCGCCAAGGACTTCCTCGAGTCGTCCGTGGCGTGATGTAACGGCTCCGGCCTGCCTAGTGCGGGCCGGGTTGAAAGCCCCTCTCCCTAACCCTGGCTACGCGCCCCGCTCCGAAGGGAGAGGGGACCGTTCGGTGCAGGATGACACCACTGCGTCAGCCGGTACGGTCAGCGCCCTCTCCCTTCAGGGAGAGGGCGGGGGAGAGGGCAGCCCACCACCGAATTCCCAGGGACCCGACCCATGCCCCACGTACCCCAAGTGAAGATCCCCGCCACCTACATCCGCGGCGGCACCAGCAAGGGCGTGTTCTTCCGCCTGCAGGACCTGCCCGAGCGCTGCCAGGTGCCCGGCGAAGCACGCGACAAGCTGTTCATGCGCGTGATCGGCAGCCCCGATCCGTACAGCGCGCACATCGACGGCATGGGCGGCGCGACCTCCAGCACCAGCAAGTGCGTGATCCTGTCGAAAAGCACCCAGCCGGACCACGACGTCGACTACCTCTACGGGCAGATTTCCATCGACAAGGCTTTCGTCGACTGGAGCGGCAACTGCGGCAACCTCTCCACCGCCGCCGGCTCCTTCGCCATCCACGCCGGCCTGGTCGATCCGTCGCGCATCCCGGACAACGGCACCTGCGTGGTGCGCATCTGGCAGGCCAACATCCAGAAGACCATCATCGCCCACGTACCGGTCACCAACGGCCAGGTCCAGGAAACCGGCGACTTCGAACTGGACGGCGTGACTTTCCCCGCCGCCGAGATCGTGCTGGAGTTCCTCGATCCGTCCGACGACGGTGAAGACGGCGGCGCCATGTTCCCCACCGGCAACCTGGTGGACGACCTGGAAGTCCCCGGCATCGGCACCTTCAAGGCAACCATGATCACCGCCGGCATCCCGACCATCTTCGTCAACGCCGAGGACATCGGCTACACCGGCACCGAACTGCGCGAAGCGATCAATGGAGACCCCGAACAACTGGCGCGCTTCGAGAAATTCCGCATTGCCGGCGCCCTGCGCATGGGCCTGATCAAGACCCCGGAAGAAGCCGCCACTCGCCAGCACACGCCGAAGATCGCCTTCGTCGCGCCGGCGAAGAACTACGTCACCGCCAGCGGCAAGGAAGTCCAGGCCGGCGACGTCGACCTGCTGGTGCGCGCGCTGTCCATGGGCAAGCTGCACCACGCCATGATGGGCACCGCCGCCGTGGCCATCGGCACCGCGGCTGCCATTCCCGGTACCCTGGTGAACCTCGCCGCCGGCGGTGGCGAGCGCAGTGCCGTGCGCTTCGGCCACCCCTCCGGCACCCTGCGCGTGGGTGCCGAGGCCAGGCAGGTGAACGGCGAATGGACCGTGACCAAGGCCATCATGAGCCGCAGTTCGCGCATTCTCATGGAAGGTTGGGTACGAGTGCCGGGGGATTCGTTCTGAGCGCTCGCCGCCCGTAACCGCACAAGGCCCGCATTCGCGGGCCTT
The DNA here is from genome assembly GCF_057180225.1 of Pseudomonas sp. BB438. NCBI lineage: Bacteria > Pseudomonadati > Pseudomonadota > Gammaproteobacteria > Pseudomonadales > Pseudomonadaceae > Pseudomonas > Pseudomonas sp. BB438. Next base: position 911,604 of record NZ_CM170001.1, on the reverse strand, counting down.
GTCGTTTTTCATGGGCAGATCATGTCTCGGCTCTCCCCCAGCGGACCAACCAGCATGAATCGGCGTGTCAGGCGACAAAGTCGCCCTGCAGCTGCTCCAGCAATACCTGGATGCGCGCCAGGCGCACGGTCGGGTCGTCCATCTCCAGCAGCACCTGCTTCTGGTCGCGTTCGAAGGGCAGCAGGTAGGCGAGCTGGCAAGCCAGTGCCTGCTGGCCGTTGACTTCCCCGCCCATCTCCAGCGCGGAAACCATCGGGTGCATGGACAGCGCTTCGAGCAGAGCGGCGAGGTCGTCGTGCTCCTTGGTCAGCGGCTGGTCGGGTTGCTCGTCCAGCCACTCCACATCGGCCACCGTCAGCTGGTCCGTCTGCACGTTGGCGGAGAGCACGCGGAAGCGCCGGCCGCCTTCGACACGGATACCCAGCAGGCCGTTGGACTGCTGCTTCCAGTCCTTGATGTGCGCTTCGCAGCCGACCAGGCTGTAGCGCTCCGGCGCCTCGCCGACTTCCTCGCCCTCGACGATGGCCACCACACCGAATCCGCCGCCCTGCTTCATGCAGCGGCCGATCATGTCCAGGTAGCGCGCCTCGAAGATCTGCAGGTCGAGGCGGCAACCGGGGAACAGCACAGTATTGAGGGGGAACAGCGGAAAACTCATGGTTACTCCATTGGGCAATTCAGGCGATCAGCGCTACCGCCAACGGTAGCAGCACCGCGGTAGCCACGCCCATCAGGCTCATCGCCAGGGCGGCGAAGGCACCGCACTCCTCGCCCTCCTGCAGAGCGCGGGAAGTGCCCACGGCGTGGGCGGTCATGCCCAGCGCCATGCCCTGCGCAGCCGGGTGATGCACACCGAAGCGGCGCAGCAGTTCCGGGCCGAGGATGGCGCCGAGCACACCGGTGATCAGCACGAACACCGCCGCCAGCGCGGCCACGCCGCCGATCTGGCTGGCCACCAGCATGGCGATGGGCGAGGTCACCGACTTGGGCGCCAGGCTCATGAGCATTTCGTGGTCAACGCCGAACAGCCAGCCCAGGCCGATGCCCAGGGCCGTAGCAAAGAGCCCGGCCACCACCAGGGTGATCAACGTCGGCCAGAACAGTTGGCGGATGCGTTTCAGGTTGAGGAACAGCGGCACCGCCAGCGCCACGGTGGCGGGGCCCAGGAGGATGGTCAGCACCTTGGCGCTGTTGCTGTATTCCGTGTAGTCGATGCCGCAGGCCAGCAGCACCGCGATGACGATCAGCATCGACACCAGCACCGGCTGCAGGAACACCCAGCGCGTGCGCTCGTAGGCGGCCAGCGCCAGCTGGTAGGCACCCAGGGTGACGCCGACGCAGAACAGCGGGTGGTGGATGACGGCGTTCACCGCGCCTTGCCAGTCGAACATCACGCCCCCTCCTTCTGCTTGCGCTGGCGATCGATGAGCTTCTGCATCAGCCAGCCGGCGAACACGAAGGACACCAGCAGCGAAAGCGCCAGCGCCCCGACGATGGCCCAGAAGTCCGCGGCGATCTGCCGGGCGTAGGCCATCACGCCTACCGCCGCCGGCACCAGCAGCAACGGCAGGTAGCGCAGCAGCGAGGCGGCCGCCTCGTTCACCGGCTTGCTCACCTCGCCATTCCACACCAGGAAGGCGAACAGCAGCACCAGCCCAATGATCGGGCCGGGAATCATGTGCAGGATGAGAGCATTCAGGCCCGTGCCGAGCAGTTGGAACAGCACCAGCCAGGTCAGGCCTCGTAACAACATCAGGGGCATCTCCAGCGCAACGAGGCGCCATTATGCCCGCCCGGCGCCCGCTATGGCTCGGCATTCGCCCAAAGCATGAATGCCGCTGCGGCTTGACCGGTCGCGGACCCCATGCTGATCTGTTGGCGGACTCTTACGCAGGCCGCACTAGAAGAACAACGAAATCCCCGGAGGAAACATGGCATTCGTACCCGTAAGCGCACTGAAGGATTACATCGGCAAGGACCTGGGCCATTCGCAGTGGATCACCGTCGATCAACAGCGCATCAACCAGTTCGCCGAGTGCACCGAGGACCACCAGTTCATCCACGTCGACCCGGAGAAGGCGAAGAAGACGCCCTTCGGCGGCACCATCGCCCACGGCTTCCTGTCGCTGTCGCTGATCCCCAAGCTCTGCGAGGGCCTCCTGGTCCTGCCGGAGAACCCCAAGATGGTGGTCAACTACGGGCTGGACAGCGTGCGCTTCATCCAGCCGGTGCCGGTGGATTCGCGCGTTCGACTGCAGGTGACCATCACCGACATCACCGAGAAGAACCCCGGTCAGTGGCTGATCAAGGCGCGCTGCACCCTGGAGATCGAAGGCCTGCCCAAGCCGGCCTACATCGCCGAATCCCTGAGCCTGTGCTTCGTCTGACAGCTCGTCATCGGCGTGCAATGCACGTCTGAGAAAAAAGCCCGCGTCCGCGGGCTTTTTTACGTCACACTCAATCAGCGTCCCACCGTCGATTCGAGAACCCCATGCCACGCCGCCTCCTGCCCCTGAGCCTCGCCCTGCTCCTCGCCGCCTGTGGCGAAGGCGAGCCGCTGACGCCCCCGGACTCCCGCCTGCCCGACGGCGCGCGCTACCGTGGCGAGCTGGTGAACGGTCAACTGCAGGGTCCGGGCCGGCTCGACTACAGCAACGGTGCCTGGTACGAGGGCAACTTCGACAAAGGCCTGCAGAGCGGCCAGGGCACCTGGAGCGACGGCAACGGCACGCGCTACGAAGGCGAGTTCCGCGACGGTCTGTTCGACGGCCGCGGACGCCTGCAGTACGCCGACGGCAGCCTCTACGAGGGCCAGTTCAAGCGCGGCGAGTTCGACGGCGAGGGCCGTCTTTCCCAGGGCGGCACCACCTACAGCGGTGGCTTCCGCAAGGGTCGCTACGAGGGCCTTGGCAGCCTCGAACAGGCCGACGGCACCCGCCACCAAGGCGCCTTCGCCAGGGGCGAGGCCAATGGTGAAGGCGCCCGCCGGGACAGCCTGGGCAACCAGTACAGCGGCCCGTTCAAGAACGGCGTGCTCGAAGGCAAGGGCATTTTCCGCGACGACGCGGGCGACCAGTACAGCGGCGAATTCCGCAACGACCAGTTCGACGGTACCGGGCGCTTCCAGAATGCCGACGGCGACGTCTGGTTCGGCCGCTTCAAGGCCGGCTCGCTCAGCGGCCCCGGAGAGTTCATCGGGGCCGACGGCAGCCGCTACAAAGGCGAATTCCGCTTCTGGCGCTTCGACGGCAAAGGCACGCTGACCCGTGCCGATGGCCAGGCCTACACCGGCGGCTTTGCCCGTGGCGAGTATTCGGGAGAAGGCACCCTCACCCACCGCGACGGCAGTGTGCAGAAAGGCACCTGGAGTGCCGGCCAATTGCGCCAGGATGCCACCGGCAAGCGGCTGCCCAATCCCCTGGAAGTGGGCCTGCTGGAGCAAGGCGCGCTGCTGGACAAGGCGCTGTCGGCCATTCCCGCGTCCACGCCGGCGATCGAGCTCTACGGCGTCAGCCTGGGCGGTGATGGCAAGCAGAGCGTGTTCCTGCGCGAGGCCGACTACGTCGCCAACCTGCTCGGTGATCGCTTCGGCGCGCGTGGCGTGGTGCGCCTGGTCAACCACCGCGACCACCTCACCGACCGCCCCATGGCGACCCGCGAAACACTCGCCCGCACCCTGCGCACCCTCGCCGAACGCAGCGGCCCGGAAGACCTGGTGTTCATCTACCTGACCAGCCACGGTTCCCACGATCACCAACTGGTGCTGGACATGCCCGGCCTGAAGCTCGACGACCTGCCGGCCAGCGAACTGGCCACCCTGCTCGCCCCCCTCAAGGACCGCTACAAGGTACTGGTGATTTCCGCCTGCTACAGCGGCGGTTTCATCCCCGCGCTCAAGGACGACAAGACCCTGATCATGACCGCCGCGCGCAGCGACCGGGTATCCTTCGGCTGCTCCGAGGAAGCCGACTTCACCTACTTCGGCGATGCACTGTTCGCCAAGGCCTTCCAGCAGACTGACGACCTCAAGCTGGCATTCGCACGGGCCAGCGCGACGGTCGCCAAGCGCGAGAAGGAAGAAGAGTTCGAACCGTCGGAGCCGCAACTCTGGGCGCCTGAAGCGGTCATTACTCGCTGGCAGGCCCTGCGTGCGCAACAGACGCACGGCGCCTTGGCGCTCGGCAGCAACGATGCGCAGGCAAAAGGACAGGGCGACAACTAAGCTGGAACGTGTGTCAGAGGGGAAACACAGATGTACTCGAAACCGACGAATATCCTGCTGGCTGGCGCCACCGGCCTGACCGGTGAGCACCTGCTCGACCGCATGCTCAACGAGCCCACGGTCCAGCGCGTCATTGCTCCGGCCCGAAGAAAGCTGGCGGAACACCCGCGCCTGGAAAACCCGATCGGCCCGCTGGCCGAGCTCATCCCGCACCTGACCAAACCGGTGGACACCGTATTCTGCTGCCTGGGCACCACGATCAAGGAAGCCGGCTCCGAGGAGGCCTTCCGCAGCGTCGATTTCGACCTGCCGCTGGCCCTCGGCGAGCGCGGCCTGGCCCTGGGCGCCCGGCACTACATCGTCGTCAGCGCCCTGGGCGCCGACAGCAAATCGTCGATCTTCTACAGCCGGACCAAGGGTGAGCTGGAAGATGCCCTGCGCCAGCAAGGCTGGCCGCAACTGACCATCGCGCGGCCGTCGCTGCTGCTGGGGCAGCGCGAGGAAGTCCGCCTGGCCGAACTGCTCGCCGCGCCGTTCTCGCGCATCCTGCCGGGCAAGCTCCACGGCATCGAAGCCATCGCCCTGGCCCGCGCCCTCTGGCGCCTGGCCCTGGAGACAGGCAAGGGCGTCCGCATCGTCGAATCGGACGAGTTGCGCAAGCTCGGCAAATAGCGCCCGACAGATACCAGCCGAATGCTCTTGTAGGATGGGTGAAGCGCAGCGATACCCGTGCGGTCATTGCCGCAATTGATGGGTATCGCTTCGCTCCGTGCCATTCGACGCAGGGGCTCCCTGCCTGTTCGTCAGGGTGGTCAGCAGAGACGGATCAGTTGCCGCCCCACACCTGCAGGCCGACGCCCAGCTCCGCGGCAATCGAGAGCGGTAGCAGCAGCGTATCCAGCAGCGCGCTGCCGGGCAGATCGAGGCCGGGATAGGCCGGCGCTTCGGTGCCGAAGTGATCCTTCGGGCAGCAGCCGCCATTGAGCGAATACCAGTCCAGCCGGGTGCCGGCATAGATCAGCGGATCGCCCGGTCGACTGTCGTTGAGCGTCTTCACGGTGGCGCAGCCGCCCAGTTGCAGCGCCAGCAGGGCGGCGAGGAGTTTATTCGTCACTGACAAGATGGTGTTCGCCCCAGCGCGGCAGCATGTCCTGGGGAATACCCAGTTGATTGAGGATGCGCGCCACGACGAAGTCGATCAGGTCGTCGACCGTCTGCGGCTGGTGATAGAAGCCCGGAGCGGCCGGCAGGATCACCGCGCCCAGGTTGGACAGCTTGAGCATGTTCTCCAGGTGGATGCTGGAGAACGGCGCCTCGCGCGGCACCAGGATCAACTGGCGACGCTCCTTCAGTGCCACGTCGGCGGCACGTTCGATCAGGTTGTTGCAGGCGCCGGTGGCAATCGCCGAGAGCGTCCCCGTCGAGCAGGGCACCACCACCATCGCACTCGGCGCCCCGGAGCCGGACGCCACCGGGGCCATCCAGTCTTCCTTGCCGTAGACACGAATCTGCCCCGGCGCGGCGCCGGTGTATTCGCTGAGGAACGCCTGTATCGCCTGCGGCTTGCCTGGCAGGGTCACGTCGGTCTCGGTGGCCACCACCAGTTGCGCAGCCTTGGAGATCAGGAAGTGCACCTCGCGGTCTTCCTGTACCAGGCAGTCGAGCAGGCGCAGGCCGTACTGGGCGCCCGAGGCGCCGGTCATGGCGAGGGTGACGCGTTCGGCTCCGGCCATGTTCAGCCCTCCAGCGCCTTGGCCAGCTTGCCGTGCAGGCCGCCGAATCCGCCGTTGCTCATGATCACCACCTGGGTGCCTGGCGTGGCGATGGCCTTCACGCCCTCGATGATGGCCTCCAGCGAATCGCACACCTGGGTCGGCACGGTGGAGCTGGCGACGGTGGCGGCCAGGTCCCAGCCGAGGTTCGGCGGCGCGTACCAGAACACGTTGTCGGCCTGCACCACGGACTCCGGCAGGCCATCGCGGTGGGCACCAAGCTTCATGGAGTTGGAGCGCGGCTCGACCACGGCGATCACCTTGGCGTCGCCGACGCGCTTGCGCAGGCCGTCGAGGGTGGTGGCGATGGCGGTCGGGTGGTGGGCGAAGTCATCGTAGAGGGTCACGCCGTTGACCTCGGCGACCTTCTCCATGCGCCGCTTGACGCTCTTGAAGGCCGACAGTGCGGCGCACCCCAGCTCCGGCACCACGCCGACATGGCGGGCCGCCGCAAGGCAGGCCAGGGCGTTGGCGACGTTGTGCTGGCCGGTCAGTTCCCACTCCACGGTGCCCTGGGCTTTGCCATCGAACAGCACCTCGAAGTGCGAGCCGTCCTCGCTGAGCAGGCGCGCCTGCCACTGGCCGCCTTCGCCGGTGGTCTGCACCGGCGTCCAGCAGCCCATGTCGATCACGCGCTTGAGTGCGGTCTCGGACGTGGGATGGATGACCAGGCCTTCGCCGGGAATGGTCCGCACCAGATGGTGGAACTGCCGCTCGATGGCCGCGAGGTCGGGGAAGATGTCCGCATGGTCGAATTCCAGGTTGTTCAGGATCGCCGTGCGCGGGTGGTAGTGGACGAACTTCGAGCGCTTGTCGAAGAAGGCGCTGTCGTACTCGTCGGCCTCGACCACGAAGAACGGGGTGCCGCCCAGGCGCGCGGAGACACCAAAGTTCTGCGGCACGCCGCCGATCAGAAAGCCCGGGCTCATGCCGGCGTGCTCCAAGACCCAGGCCAGCATGCTGCTGGTGGTGGTCTTGCCATGGGTACCGGCGGCCGCCAGGACCCAGCGGCCCTGCAGCACGTGGTCGGCCAGCCACTGCGGACCGGAGACGTAGGGCAGGCCCTTGTTCAGCACGTATTCCACTGCCGGGTTGCCACGCGACAGCGCGTTGCCGACCACCACCAGGTCCGGTGCGGGCTCCAGGTGCGCGGGATCGTACCCTTGCATCAGCTCGATACCCTGGGCTTGCAGCTGGGTGCTCATGGGCGGGTAGACGTTGGCATCGGAGCCGGTCACGCGGTGGCCCAGCTCCTTGGCCAGGACGGCCAGCGACCCCATGAAGGTGCCGCAGATGCCGAGGATGTGGATATGCATGCAGACTCCTGCAATCAAGCCTTTCCAGGCGCTTCGAATGGGCGGCAGAGTAGCACAGGGCGCCCCCGCGCGGCCCGCCGCCGGGGCATCAGACGACGAGGTGGGAAGGCGGTTCCCGGTGCGCAGCGAAAGCCATCACAGGCGAGAAAGCGTTTGCCGGCGCAGGCCGTGGCGGTTGAGCTTGCGGTACAGCGTGTTGCGGCTGATCCCCAGCTGCTGCGCCGTGCGGCTGATGTGCCAGCGCTGCGCTTCGAGCACCTCCAGCAGCGCATTGCGTTCGGCCGCGCCGAGGGTGTCGCCGCCGTCCTCGGCCACGGCGGCCGGCGCGGCAACGGGAGCCGGCGCGCGGCGCAGGTCCGGCGGCAGGTCGGCCATCTGAATGCGGCCGTCGTCGCACAGCGCACAGAGCGTGCGCAGCACGTTGCGCAACTGGCGCACGTTGCCCGGCCAGGGGAAGTCCAGCAGGTGCCGGCGCACGTCGACGTCCAGGCGCACGCTGCGACCCTTGCTCTCCTCGGCCAGCAAATGGTCGAGCAGCGCCCCGCGGTCTTCGCGCTCGCGCAGCGGCGGCAGCGCCACGACCAGGCCGTTGAGGCGGTAGTAGAGGTCTTCGCGGAACTGCCCGGCGGCCACCAGCGCCTCCAGGTCACGGTGGCTGGCGCTGATCAGGCGGATGTCCACATCCTGCGGCTCACCGCCGATGGGCACCACCTGGCGCTCCTCCAGCACACGCAGCAGTCGCGTTTGCAGCGCCAGCGGCATGTCGCCGATCTCGTCGAGGAACAACGTGCCACCGTCGGCCTGCTGCAGCTTGCCGCGCATGCCTTCCTTGCGCGCGCCGGTGAAGCTGCCGCCGCGATAGCCAAACAGCTCGCTTTCGATCAGGGTCTCGGGAATCGCCGCGCAGTTCAGCGCGACGAAGCTCTTGCCGGCGCGCTCGCCACCCAGGTGCACGGCGCGGGCAAAGGCTTCCTTGCCGGTGCCGGTCTCGCCCTGCAGCAGCAGCGGCACGTCGTGGGCGTAGACCTTCAGCGCACGGCGGAAATCATGGGCCAGCTGCGGGTCGTCGATGCACAGCCCCTTCGCCAGCGGTGCGCGCGGCAGCACCGGCGCGGCGGTAATGGGCCGCTTCCCGCGCAACAGCGCATACAGGGTGCGTCCAGCGTGTGTGCGCAACGGCCAACTGGCATTGGGATGCGGGTCGGCGCGGCTGAACAGGTCGTCCAGCCGGCAATCGAAGAACTGCTCCAGCGAGCGGCCGATCAGGCTGTCCCGACGGCTGCCGAGCAGGTTGATGGCGCTCTGGTTCGCCGCACGGATGCGCCCGTCGCCACCGAAGGCCAGCATGCCTTCGCTGAACAGCCCGAGGCCGTCGGGTTGCAGGTGGAAACGCAGCAGCCACTGGTCTTCGAAATGACGCAGGAAGTAGCAGCTTTCGATGGCCTTGGCGGACAGGTTGACCAGCGCCATGGTGTGGAACTGGCTCTGCCGCGACACGTCGCGGCGCGCGGAGGACACATCAAGCACCGCCAGTAGTTCGCCCTGCGGGTCGAATACCGGGCTGGCCGAGCAGGTCAGCCCGGTGTGGCGGCTGCGGAAGTGTTCGTCCTGATGGATGGTCAGCGCCTGGCGCTCCACCAGGCAGGTGCCGATGCCATTGGTGCCTTCGCGGGCTTCGCTCCAGTCGGCGCCGAGCCACAGCCCGGCCTGCTCGAAGGTGCGCCGCTCGGCGGCTTCGCTGACGCAATTGAGGATGACCCCGCGGGAATCGGTGAGCAGCACCGCATGGCCGGCGCCGGAGAGCTGCTGGTGCAGGCTGTTCATCTCGCCGCTGGCGATCTCCAGCACCTGGCGGTGCCGCTCGCGGACTTCGAGCATGCGCGCGTGTTCCAACACGGCCGGCGCCATGGGCTGCGCCGGGTCGAGGTGGTACTGCTCCAGGCAGCGCAGCCAGGAGCGGGCGATCGACGGGTCCGCGCCGGGGGCACCGGCGGGGGCCTTGCCCTCGGCCACGGTCATGACCTGGCGGGCGTGGCGGCTCAAATCGTTGGCGCGCATTCTTGTTGTTCTCCGCTTGGGGGACGGGGAGGCAGCCCCGGGTTCCGGCGACGTCTTGTCAGACAATTCGTCAGAACGCAGGACAGCATCCCCCACGCGCCAGCCCAATGCAACGCCTGGCCGACCGTCAGGTCACGACTGTCACGAATACGGGACAAAGTGTCACGAGACAGTGTGCCAGCGGCGTCACAACGCACTTTCCGGCTCATCGCCGGCAAACCGTCCAGCCCACGCGCGGCGCGCCTTTCACTGGCATGGCCCGGCCCTTGCTCTACGCTTGATCAACGTCCTCCCCAACAAGCACAAGACCCAGGAGATTCGACCATGCGTTATGCCCATCCCGGTAGCGAAGGCGCCATCGTTTCGTTCAAGGCGCGCTACGGCAACTACATCGGCGGCGAATTCGTCCCGCCGGTGAAGGGTCAGTACTTCACCAACACCTCGCCGGTGAATGGCCAGCCCATCGCCGAGTTCCCCCGCTCCACCGCCGAAGACATCGACAAGGCGCTGGACGCTGCCCACGCCGCCGCCGATGCCTGGGGCCGCACCTCGGTGCAGGACCGCTCGCTGGTGCTGCTGAAGATCGCCGACCGCATCGAACAGAACCTGGAACTGCTGGCCGTCACCGAGACCTGGGACAACGGCAAGCCGGTCCGCGAAACCCTCAACGCCGACATCCCGCTGGCTGCCGACCACTTCCGCTACTTCGCCGGCTGCATCCGCGCGCAGGAAGGTAGTGCCGCCGAGATCAACGACAGCACCGTCGCGTACCACATCCACGAGCCGCTGGGCGTCGTCGGGCAGATCATCCCGTGGAACTTCCCGCTGCTGATGGCTGCGTGGAAACTGGCCCCGGCCCTGGCCGCCGGCAACTGCATCGTGCTCAAGCCGGCCGAACAGACCCCGCTGGGCATCTGCGTGCTGATGGAGCTGATCGGCGACCTGCTGCCAAAGGGCGTGCTCAACGTCGTCCAGGGCTTCGGCAAGGAGGCCGGTGAAGCGCTGGCCACCAGCAAGCGCATCGCCAAAATCGCTTTCACCGGCTCCACGCCGGTGGGCTCGCACATCCTCAAGTGCGCCGCCGAGAACATCATTCCGTCGACCGTGGAACTGGGCGGCAAGAGCCCGAACATCTACTTCGAAGACATCATGCAGGCCGAGCCGACCTTCATCGAGAAGGCCGCCGAAGGCCTGGTGCTGGCCTTCTTCAACCAAGGCGAGGTGTGCACCTGCCCGTCCCGCGCACTGGTACAGGAATCCATCTATCCGCAGTTCATGGACGTGGTGATGAAGAAGGTGAAGGCCATCAAGCGTGGCGACCCGCTGGACACCGACACCATGGTTGGCGCCCAGGCCTCGCAACAGCAGTACGAGAAGATCCTCTCCTACCTCGACATCGCCCAGCAGGAAGGCGCGCAGATCCTGGTCGGCGGCTCGGTCGAGAAGCTCGACGGCAACCTGTCCACCGGCTATTACATCCAGCCGACGCTGCTCAAGGGCAGCAACAAGATGCGTGTGTTCCAGGAAGAAATCTTCGGGCCGGTGGTGGGCGTCACCACCTTCAAGGATGAAGCCGAGGCGCTGGCGATCGCCAACGACACCGAATACGGCCTGGGCGCTGGCGTCTGGACCCGCGACATCAACCGCGCCTACCGCATGGGTCGGGGCATCAAGGCCGGCCGCGTGTGGACCAACTGCTACCACCTGTACCCGGCGCACGCCGCCTTCGGCGGCTACAAGAAATCCGGCGTGGGCCGCGAGACCCACAAGATGATGCTCGATCACTACCAGCAGACCAAGAACCTGCTGGTCAGCTACGACATCAACCCGCTGGGCTTCTTCTGAGTTTGCTCTGAGCCACCCGCCCGGCACGAGCCGGGCACCTCCTCACATCGATCCTTGCGCGGCCCTCGGGCCGCGCTTTTTTATGCCTTGGGAAAACTGGCCTCTCATGAAAGCGCGCGCCGGGGCTTCCCCTCTCCCCCGCCCTCTCCCTGAAGGGAGAGGGAGCAGATCGTGCCAGCTGACGATATGGCTTCACCCTGCGCCGAACAGTCCCCTCTCCCTTCAGGGAGAGGGTTAGGGAGAGGGCAGCCTCTCGCGCAGGGCTTCATGTAGCGGACCACACGATGGAAAGACTCAGCTGGCGTCGCTACGCCACTGCCGCGGACTCACGCCGAACCAGCGGCGGAAGGCACGGGAGAAGGCGCTGGTCTCGGAGTACCCCAGCAACGGCGCCAGCTCGGAGATCGGCCGCTGCGGCTGGCGCAGGTAATGCAGCGCCAGCTCGCGACGGGTGTTTTCCACCAGTTGGCTGAAACTCAGCCCGGCCTCGCGCAGGCGCCGTTGCAGGCCGGCAGTGGTGAGCTCCAGTTGCTCGGCGATGAGCTCCAGCGACGGCTCGCCATCAACCAGCGCCAGGCGGATCTGGGTGCCGGCGTCCTCCACCAGATTGGGCGCACCGCCCTGCTCGCCCAGGCGACGGATCACATCCTGCACCAGGAACAGCAGGTTGGCATCGCGCTCGGGCATCTGCCGGCCGTAGAGGTCACGCTTGGGAATCAGCATCGAATTGCAGCCGCGCTGGAACAACACCGGCGCGTCGAACACCCGGCCATGCTCCTGCCAGCCTTCCGGCCGCACGTGTTCGAAGCTCACCGCGCGCGGTGCCCAGTCGGAGCCGAGCACGTGGCGCATCAGGTTCAGCGCCATCCCCAGGGTCAGCTCGGCATCCTGGCGGCGGTCGAGGATCGCGCCGTGGCGCACCTGGTAGTCGAAGCGATAGCACTCGCCGCAATCCACCAGGCGGATCAGGGTGTCGTGCTGGTGATAGGGGAAGGCTGCGGCGAAGTTCTTCAGCGCCTCTTCCAGCGTCTCCGAACAGAGTCCGACGTAGCCCAGCAGACCCAACTCGCGGGGGCGGAACTGCTCGCCGTAGCGCAGCCCGAAATTGTCGCAGCCCGACTGTCGCGCGGCCTCTTCCAGCACCTGGCAGTAATTGGTCAGCGCCAGGCTCAGGGTCGGATGCAGCAGGCGCTCCGGGTCGATGCCGGCACGGCCGAAGACGCGATCGATGTCGCCGCCCTGGTCGCCGATGAAGCGACCCAGGCCGCTGGCCGCGGCAGACAGCACGCCGATGTTGCTGGCCAGGGGCAGGCTCAGTCCGGACGGAGAAAATAGTGGCTGGCTCATGACGGTTACCGATCTTGTTATGAGGCACTTCGAACCGATAAACAAAGCAAATCCCGTGCCTCGCCCAGCATCGGCCCATCAGGCCGGAGAGGGCGCCGCCCGTGGCTTGCAGCTGCCACAACACGAAGCATTCGAACGCGACCGAGCACCAGAACCGAGCACCGCGCGCAGGGTGGGGCAATGGGTAACAACCAGTTGACCCTGCACGGCGAAAGCCGGTTCCAGCGGTCAAGTCTTGCGCGGCAGTGCGCCACTACCATCGGGTCTCAGGTATCCGTCCACGCCCCTGCGGCCCGCCCCTTGCGGCTCACTCCTTGAGAGAAGAGGAATAACAACAATGAGCGCATCACAACTCAAACCGACGCTTGGCACCCTGCACCTCTGGGGGCTCGCCGTGGGCCTGGTGATCTCCGGTGAGTACTTCGGCTGGAGCTACGGCTGGGCCGCCGCAGGCACCCTGGGCTTTCTCGTCACCACGCTGATCGTCGCGGTGATGTACACCTGCTTCATCTTCAGCTACACCGAGCTGACCACCGCCATCCCCCACGCCGGCGGTCCCTTCGCCTACAGCCTGCGGGCATTCGGCAAGACCGGCGGGATGATCGCCGGCATCGCCACCCTGATCGAATTCGTCTTCGCCCCGCCGGCCATCGCCATGGCCATCGGCGCCTACCTCAACGTGCAGTTCCCCGGCCTCGATCCGAAGTGGGCGGCCACCGGCGCCTACGTGATCTTCATGACCCTGAACATCCTCGGCGTGAGCATCGCCGCCACCTTCGAACTGGTGGTGACCGTGCTGGCGGTGGCCGAGCTGCTGGTGTTCATGGGCGTGGTCGCACCGGGCTTCAGCTTCAGCAACTTCGTGCTCAACGGCTGGGCCGGCTCGGACGTGTTCGGCTCCACCGCCATGGCCGGCATCTTCGCCGCGATCCCGTTCGCCATCTGGTTCTTCCTCGCCATCGAGGGTGCGGCCATGGCCGCCGAGGAAGCCAAGGACCCGAAACGCACCATCCCGCGCGCCTACATCGCCGGCATCCTGACCCTGGTCTCGCTGGCCATCGCCGTGATGATCTTCGCCGGCGGTGTCGGCGACTGGCGTGCCCTGTCGAACATCAATGACCCGCTGCCGCAGGCCATGAAAGCCGTGGTGGGCAACAACTCCACCTGGATGCACATGCTGGTGTGGATCGGCCTGTTCGGCCTCGTGGCGAGCTTCCACGGCATCATCCTGGGGTACTCGCGGCAGTTCTTCGCGCTGGCCCGCGCAGGCTTCCTGCCGCGCGGCCTGGCCAAGCTGTCGCGCTTCCAGACGCCGCACCGCGCCATCCTCGCAGGCGGCGCTGTGGGCATCGCGGCCATCTTCAGCGACGGCCTGATCAGCCTGCAGGGCATGACACTGACCGCGGCGATGATCACCATGAGCGTGTTCGGCGCGATCGTCATGTACATCATGAGCATGTTCAGCCTGTTCAAGCTGCGCCGCAGCGAGCCGAACCTGGAGCGCAGCTTCCGTGCGCCGGGGTACCCGGTGGTGCCGGCCATCGCGCTGGTCCTGGCGCTGGTCTGCCTGGCCGCCATGCTCTGGTTCAACAGCGTCATCGCGTCGGTGTTCCTGGTGCTGATGATCGGAGGCTGCTCCTGCTGCAGCATCGTCATCAGCCTGAATCGCGGCACCGATGCCTCGTTCGCCAGCCAGGGCTGAGGAGGAGCGCCATGTCCGGATTCGTCCACAGCGTCGGTGGCCAGACCTGGCGTTTCGACAGCCTGCGCGAGGTGATGGCCAAGGCCAGCCCGGCACGCTCCGGCGACCGCCTTGCCGGAGTTGCCGCCGGCAGCGACGCCGAGCGCGTCGCCGCGCAGATGGCGCTGGCCGACATCCCGCTCAAGCGTTTTCTCGACGAAGCGCTGATCCCCTACGAGAGCGACGAAGTCACCCGGCTGATCATCGACACCCACGACCTCCAGGCCTTCGCGCCGGTCAGCCACCTCACGGTGGGTGGCCTGCGCGACTGGCTGCTCGGCGATGCGGCCGACGAAGCGAGCCTGCGCGCCCTGGCGCCCGGACTGACGCCGGAAATGGCGGCGGCGGTATCGAAGATCATGCGCGTGCAGGATCTGGTGCTGGTCGCGCAGAAAATCCGCGTGGTCACCCGTTTCCGCAACACCCTGGGGCTGCGCGGCCGCATGTCCACGCGGCTGCAACCCAACCATCCCACGGATGACCCGGCCGGCATCGCCGCCAGCGTGCTCGACGGCCTGCTCTACGGCAACGGCGACGCCATGCTCGGCATCAACCCGGCCACTGACAGCCTGCAATCGATCTGCACCCTGCTGGAGATGCTCGACGCGATCATCCAGCGCTACGAAATCCCCACCCAGTCCTGCGTGCTCACCCACGTCACCAGCTCCATCGAGGCGATCAACCGCGGCGCGCCGCTGGACCTGGTGTTCCAGTCCATCGCCGGCACCGAGGCGGCCAACGCCAGCTTCGGCGTGAGCCTGTCGATCCTCCAGGAAGGCTACGAGGCCGGGTTGTCACAGAAGCGCGGGACGCTCGGGGACAACCTCATGTACTTCGAGACCGGCCAGGGCAGCGCGCTGTCGGCCAACGCCCACCACGGCGTCGACCAGCAGACCTGCGAGACCCGCGCCTACGCGGTGGCGCGGCACTTCAAGCCGTTCCTGGTGAACACCGTGGTCGGCTTCATCGGTCCGGAGTACCTGTACAACGGCAAGCAGATCATCCGCGCCGGGCTCGAAGACCACTTCTGCGCCAAGCTGCTCGGCGTGCCCATGGGTTGCGACATCTGCTACACCAACCACGCCGAGGCCGACCAGGACGACATGGACATGCTCCTGACCCTGCTGGGCGTGGCCGGCATCAACTTCATCATGGGCATCCCTGGCTCCGACGACGTGATGCTCAACTACCAGACCACCTCCTTCCACGATGCGCTCTACGCGCGGCAGACGCTGGGCCTTCGGCCGGCGCCGGAGTTCGAGGCGTGGCTTGCGCGCATGGACATCCTCCGCCAGCAGGACGGCCGCGTGCACATGGCCAGCCAGCTTCCCGGCGCCTTCCGCCATGCGCTCGCACAACTGTCCTGAGTTGAGGAGTCTTCGATGAGCGACAGCTTCACCCCCAACCCCTGGCAGGAACTGCGTCGGCTGACCGCCGCGCGCATCGCCCTGGGTCGTGCCGGCACCAGCCTGCCGACCCACGCACAGCTGGACTTCCAGTTCGCCCACGCCCAGGCGCGCGACGCCGTGCACCTGCCTTTCGACCGCGACGGGCTCGCCACGCAACTGGCCGAACGAGGCCGCGACACCCTGCTGCTGCACAGCGCCGCCGCCGACCGCGACACCTACCTGCAACGCCCCGATCTCGGCCGCCGGCTGAATGAAGAATCGGCCGATATTCTGCGCCGCCACGCAGACCGCCATCCCCAGGGCTACGACCTCGCCGTGGTGATCGCCGATGGTCTCTCCTCGTTGGCCGTGCAACGCCACAGCCTGCCCTTCCTCGAGCGTATGGAAGAGCAGGCGCGCAACGAGGGCTGGAGCCTGTCGCCGGTTGCGCTGGTGCAGCAGGGTCGGGTTGCCGTGGCCGACGAAGTCGCCGAACTGCTGCGGGCGAAGATGGTGGTGATCCTGATCGGCGAGCGCCCCGGCCTGTCCTCACCCGACAGCCTGGGCCTGTACTTCACCTGGGCGCCGAAGGTTGGCCTGAATGACGCCTACCGCAACTGCATCTCCAACGTCCGGCTGGAAGGCCTGAGCTACGGCCTCGCTACCCACCGGCTGCTCTACCTGATGCGCGAAGCCTGCCGCCGGCAGCTCTCGGGCGTGAACCTGAAGGACGAGGCGGAGCTTCCGGCACTGGAGGGCGAGAACACCAGCACGCAGGGCAACTTTCTTGTCAGTGGCTGACGCAACGGCGACCGAGCCGACAGCCCGGATCATCCATCGCGTGAGCGCGACCACATGCCGCGCAGCGGGTCGCTGTCTTTAAGAATCGTCTTAAATCGCCGCCACCGTCCGTCACGATAAAAACCACGCCATCAATGACCGTGCCCCGGGCACGAAAGGAAGCGCCAGTACACGGCGCTTCATGTCGATGGCGAGACGATGGATTCACCCAAGACTCAGTTGCACGCCCCAGCCCGCCACCTGCGGGCTCAGCAGGGTTTCACCCTGATCGAAGCGATGGTGACCATCGCGATCCTGGCGATCCTGCTGGGCATCGCGGTGCCCTCCTTCGACATGCTGATCAATCGCAACCGCGCCCAGAGCACCGGCAAGCAACTGGTCGCGGTATTGCAGTACGCCCGCGCCCAGGCGCAGATCGGCCGACAGCCGGTACGGGTGACGCCGCAGAGCAGCGGCGACTGGAGCTCCGCACTGAGCGTCGGACGACTGCGCGGCGGCGACCTGGAGGGCCACCGGGAGATCGAGTTGCGCAGGACCCGTCTCGACGATTCCGGCAAGGTACTCATCACTCAGGAACAGGCCGGCCCGCTGGAGTTCGACGGTAACGGCATCGCCACCGGCAGCGGCAGCTTCCCGCGGGTCTTCACCCTGACGGCCGGCCGCTACTCGAGCAAGGTCTGCCTGCAGCGCGGCGGAGCGGTGGCCCCATGCGACTGACGCATCGATTCCGCCAGGCCCAGCGGGGCTTCTACCTGATCGAAGTCATGGTCGCGGTGATGCTCACCAGCGTCGCCCTGCTCGGCATGCTGGCCCTGCAGAGTCGCAGCATCGCCTACAGCCACGACAGCCAGCAGCGGCAGAACGCCCTGCTGCTCGCCGCCGACCTCGCCCGCAGCATCCAGGCCAACCGCGAGGCACTGGTCAGCAAGGGCAAGCTCAGTACCGACGCGGCCTACCTGGTCCCGGCCGGCACCGGTTTTCCCACCCTTGGCAGCGGCCAGAGTTGCGCCACCAGCGGCCTGGGCAAGGCGGATCGGGCCCACCGCGAGCTGGCCTGCTGGGCCGAGCAACTGCGCCTGAAGCTCAACACCGACGAGGCGCTGATGAGCGACAACACCTTCATCTGCCCCAGCCGCGACGGCAAGACCTGCGACGCCGGTTCGCGCCAGCCGCTGCTGCTGATCCAGCTCGCGTGGCACAGCCGCAATTGCCAGGCCGGCAGCCCGACCACCGCCGACGATGACGACGCGGCCTGCCTCTCCGGCAGCGATAGCGGCGGCATCGAACGCTACCGCCTGAGCATCCAGCCATGACCGCGCATCGCCAGACCGGCCTGTCCCTGATCGAACTCATGGTCGCCATCGCGCTGGGTGTGATGGTGCTGTTTGGGGTACTGCAGATCTACCTGTCAGGCAGTGATCATGCTGCCTTCAACCACGCCCAGCAGCAGAACCAGGCCAACGCCCGCTTCATCCTCGACCTGCTGCAGCGCGAGAGTGGGCAGGCCGGCTACAGCGCCTGGGTACGCCACGCGACCGCTGCCGATGACCAGCAGTACGACTTCGTCATCGACCGCGAGGGCCCCTTCCCTGCCCTGACCGACACAGCCACCGGCTGCACCTTCGGAGCCGGCAAGATCGCCAGCCCGGATGCCGGCGGCCGCGGCCTGTGCCTGCGCTACCAGCGCCCTCAACGCAGCGATGCGCAAGTGCATCAGGACTGCACGGGCGCCGCGCTCTACAGCGATGACGATGCAGGCAACCCGCCGGTACTGGTCAGCCACCTGCGTCTGGTCGACGGCGAGTTGCGGTGCAAGACCAACAACGCCTTGTCCACCGGCGAGGTCGCCCTTGCCAGCGGCATCCACGACCTGATGTTCGCAGTCGGCTCGACCAACCAGCTCCGCGCCGGCCTGGTGCTCACCTCCACCCGCGCACTGCTGCCCGAGAACTGCACCTACCAGGACCCGCTGAACGCCGCGACAACGCAAAGCACCGGTGCGCGCGGCCTGTGCAACGCCTTCACGCAGACGCTCTACCTGAGGAACCAGCCATGAACCGGCAACGTGGCCAGACCCTGCTGATCGCCCTGCTCCTGTTGCTGGCGCTGAGCATCCTGACCCTGGGCAACCTGCGCAGTGGCCTGCTGCTGGACAACAGCCTGGCCGAGTCACGGGACTATCAGGCCGCGCTGGGCGGCGCCGCCTCGGCGATCGGTGAGGCACTCGACCGGACCCGCTACAGCCCGTCGATGGCCGTCGGCGAGGCCGACACCTGCATCAGTACCGCGCAGAACCAGCAAGAGGTGCTGCTCTGCGACAGGCTCTGGCTCGAACCGGAGAACGCCGCCAGCAGCGCACTGCTGACCCGGGCACGCACCTACCGGGGCAACGACCTGGCCACGCCCGACCAACTGGCTGAACTGAGCAGCGCGCCACGCTGGTACGTCGCTGCGCAATGCGAGAGCCGCTCTTCCAGCGGCATGTCCGACTGCCTGGCGGGGAGCGGCACCTTGCTGCTGCAGATGAACGCCCTCTCGACCGGAATCACCGACCAGGCCCTGGTCCGACTTCAGGAGTACGCCCGTGTCCAGCGCTGACTCGTTCCACGCGCCGTTTCGCCTCGCCGCGCTGGCCAGCCTGGCACTGCTGCTCGCCTGCACCGGGGCTCGCGCCGCAACCCCCAGCCAGGCGCCGCTGTTCCTGGTGGAAGGCGTCTCGCCCAACCTGATCGTCACCCTCGACGACTCCGGCAGCATGACCAGCGCCTACACCCCGGATGGCATGAGTTCCTACAGCATCGCCAACCGTTCCACCGCCTACAACCCGATGTACTACAACCCGGACATCACCTACGAAGTGCCGTGGAAGGTCACCTTCAGCGGCGGCCGGATCGTCAGCGAGCGCTACACCACCAGCTTCGACAAGGCCTATTACGACGGTTTCCTCACCAACCAGACCAGCACCGTCGACCTGAACAAGAACACCGGCAACGGCTATAGCCAGAACGCAACCCAGGCGGTCAACAGCACCGACAGTTACCAGCGCTACGCCCATTACTACCAGTTCAATGCGTCCTGCCCGCACGCGCGCAATGTAGCTACCAGCAGCCTCAGCGCCGTGCAGAACTGCGCGGCGGACTCATCGTTCACCAGCGCCAGCGCCTGCACCCGGACCTGCTTCACCCCGCACTGGGTCACCACCGCAGAGGAGAAGCAGAACTACGCCAACTGGTTTTCCTTCTACCGCACCCGCCAGCTTGCCACGCGTACCGCCGCCAACCTGGCGCTGTTCGACCTGCCCGAGCACATCCGGGTGACCTGGCAGGCGCTGAACAGCTGCTACAACACCAACTTCAGCATGAGTTCCACGGCCTGCGGCAACCAGACGCTCGCGGCCTTCGCCGGCCAGCACAAGGCCGACTTCTTCAACTTCACCAGCCGCCTGGCCGCCAGCGGCGGCACACCGCTGGGTACGGCGCAGAACCGGGTCAACACCTACCTGGGCAACACCACCGCCTACAACCCCTATGCCCGTGTGCCGGGCAGCGCCCGCGACGTGAAGACCGAATATGCCTGCCGGCCCAGCTACCACCTGCTGATGACCGATGGCTTCGGCGATGGCTCCGGCGGCAGCAATGCCGACGGCACCGCGCGTACCCTGCCCGACGGTACGGCATTCCCCCTCAAGTCGCCCTACCAGGACAAATGGTCGAACACCCTGGCCGACAACATCTTCCTCGGCTGGGCGACCGATGCCCGCCCCGACCTGGACAACAAGGTGCCGCCGCGTTTTCGCGACGGCAACGACTACTGGAACCCGAAGAACGACCCGGCCACCTGGCAACACGTGGTCACCTACACCGTCGGCCTGGGGCTCGGCCCGACGCTGAAGTACCTGCAATGGGACGGCGACACCTATTCCGGCTCCTATCCGCAGTTGCTCGATGGCACCAGGAGCTGGCCGAACCCCAGCGCCAGCACCAGCCTCGACGGCATGACCGTTACCGCCAACGAAGGCAAGGTGGCTGCGCTCTGGCACGGCGCGCTGAATTCCCGCGGCGAGTTCTTCAGCGCCGACTCCACCACCGAACTGGTCAAGGCCTTCCAGGCGATCGTCAGCAGCATCTCCAGCAACCAACTGGCGGTGGCCGCCGCGGGCGCCAGCTCCACATCCCTGAACACCAATACCCACCTCTACCGCGCCAGCTATCAGCCTACCGACTGGAGCGGCGACATCCTGCAATACCGCCTGGATGCCAACGGCACTGCCCAGGCGAACTCCGCGCTGTCGTTCCGCAATCAGCTCAACCTGCGCACGCCGGACACCCGCAACATCTACACCAACACCGCGCCGGACAGTGCCAGGGGCAGCCTGCAGGCCTTCACCTGGAGCAACCTCGCGGCCGAGCAGCAGCAAATGCTCGACCGCGCACCGGGTACCCAGCGCGAAGACAAGCTGGGAGCAAAGCGCGTCGCCTGGTTGCGCGGTGATCGCAGCGACGAAGGTGACACCTTCCGCGCCCGCAACCACCTGCTGGGCGACATCATCTACTCCTCGCCCGTGGTTGTCGGCGCGCCATCCTCCGTCACCTACTACCTGGAGAAGGCCGCCGGCGCGACCGGCTATGACGCCTTCCGGCAAGCCAACGCCGATCGCGAGAGTCGTCTCTACGTCGGCGCCAACGACGGCATGCTGCACGCCTTCGACGAGACCGGCCGGGAACGCTGGGCCTTCATCCCCGCCGCCGTGTACGGACAGCTCAACTACCTCTCCGACACCAACTACGCCGCACGCTCGGAAGAGGAAAACACCAACAGCCTGCACCGCTTCTACGTCGACGGGAGTGCGGTCACCCGCGATGTGCATTTCGACGGCAGCTGGCACACGGTACTGGTCATGGCGCCCGGACGCGGTGGACGGGGTCTGTTCGCCCTGGACATTACCGACGCCGACGAGCCACGCCTGCTCTGGGAACATGCCGGCAGCGCCAGCAGCGAGAACGGCAAGGACATCGACTTCGGCTACATACTTGACCGACCGGTGATCACGGTCTCGGGCGGCGTTGCCTATGTACTCACTGGCAACGGTTACGACACCGCCAAGGGCTACTCCCTGTCGATCCGCCTGGAAGACGGGCGTATCAGCGCCGCCAGCGAGTCCGCCGCCGGCGACGGCGAGGTGGGCAGCACCGTCGCCTGGACTCGCGCCGCCAGTCCCGGCGAACTCGCTCAGCGCTATTACGGCAGCCTGCAGGGCCAGCTCTACCGGCAGGCCGGCCTCGACGCTGCGTCCAGCCTGCTCGCCAGCATCCCTGCCAGCCGCAGCCAGCCACTGAGCGCTGCCGCCGAGGTCACCCAGCATCCACGCGGCGGACAACTGGTGATCGCCGGCACCGGCAAGTACTTCGAGGGGGGCGACAAGGAAGGCGCGGTCAGCCGCCAGTCCCTTTACGGCTTCTGGGACCAGACCGACTACCTCGCCCACGTCGATGGCGCCGGAGCCCCTGCCCCACTGACCAGACTTGCCGACCTGCAGGCCCAGACGCTGAGCAGGGAAACCGTCACCCACAGTGCCGGCACCAGCGAGGTCCGCCAGCTGAGCAATACCGCCGTGGCCTGGGACAGCAGCGGCAAGCGCGGCGTCGGCATCCGTGGCTGGTACGTCGACCTCGCCGATGGCGAGATGGTCCTCGACCAGCCCTTCATGCTCGGCGACGTGCTGTTCGTCACCGTCGGCCAGCCCAATGCCGATCCCTGCAGCGCGGGCATCACCTACTGGCTACTGGCGGTGAATCCGAAGACCGGTGGCGCACTGGACTTCAACGTGTTCGACCTGGTGGGCGACGGCTCCTTCAGCGAGACCGCCAGCGGCGTGCGCATCGACGGCCCGGTGACCCGCGTCGGCGACAGCCTCTACACGCCGGACGGCAGCCGTCTCCCCGTGCAGCTGTTCAACCCGGTGAACCAGGGCCGCTTCAACTGGCGGATCATGAACTACAACCTGCCCGTGAGTTACCCATGAAAGCCCTGCCCCTGGCACCTGCGCCGCGCCTCACGAAAGCCGGCGGATTCACCCTGGTCGAACTGATGGTGGTGGTTTCCATCCTGGCCCTGCTCGCCGGCATCGCCATTCCCAGCTACCGCCAGTTTGTCCTGCGCGCCAACCGCAGCGAGGCCCAGACCCTGCTGCGCGATGCCGCCGCCCAACAGGAGCGCTACCTCGCGCAATACAGCAAGTACACCGACGATCCCGCGAAGCTGGCATTCACCTACCCGCTCACGGCCGACGGCAAGCGCCTCTCGACGCACCAGCTGTACGAACTGGCCGCCGAGCACCCCGACGGCGACACCCGCCGCTACCGACTGACCGCCCAGCGAAGAGGCGCCCAGCTGCGCGATCCGGACTGTGGCGACTTCACCCTCGACGAGCGCGGCACCCGCGGCGTGAGCGCGGGAAGCGTCGACAGCTGCTGGCGTTGATCAAACGCTCGCTTGGATTGCGCTTTCCACAATTTCTGGTGCAGCATCGGACCGATGGCTATCCGCTGGCATAGCCCCTGCATTGCCATACCAGCCCATTCACCTCCCGCCGAGGCCCGCTTATGCGCATCGTGCAAGCCACGCTCGACCATCTCGACCTGCTCGCGCCGCTGTTCGTCAAATACCGCGAGTTCTACGGCATGCTCCCCTACCCCGAGTCCTCGCGGAAATTTCTCGAGAAGCGCCTGCGCCGCAAGGAATCGGTGATCTACCTGGCGCTGCCGGACGATGACGACAGCAAGCTGCTGGGCTTCTGCCAGCTCTACCCGAGCTACTCCTCGCTGTCGCTCAAGCGCGTGTGGATCCTCAACGACATCTACGTCGCCGAAGAGGCACGCCGCCAGCTGGTCGCCGACCACCTGCTGCAGACCGCCCGGCAGATGGCCCGCGAGACCCAGGCCGTGCGCATGCGCGTGTCCACCAGCGTCAACAACGAAGTGGCGCAGAAGGTCTACGAGTCCATCGGCTTCCGCGAGGACAGCGAGTTCAAGAACTACATCCTGCCGATCAGCGACGACCTGAACTGACGATCGGATTCGAGCTGCAGGCCCGTCCGCTGGCATCGGCGGGCCAGGCGCATTAAAGTGCCACTATCGGAATTGCTGCGGCCTCCGCATGAAGGGATCCCATGCGTATTTCCCTGCTTGTTCTGCGCACCGCCTGTCTTTGCGTCGCCTTCCTGAGCGCCATCGCCCAGGCCCAGACCCTTCGCGTCGCCACCCTGGAATGGGCGCCCTACGTCGGTAGCGACCTGCCAGGCAACGGGCTGGCCAGCCGCATCCTCAGCGAAGCCCTGGCGCTCAACGGCGACAAGGCCGAACTGGTCTTCCTGCCCTGGCAACGGGCCCTCAACGAAACCCGCGAAGGCCATTTCGACGCGCTGATGCCGGCCTACCTGTCGCCGGATCGCAGCCAGGATTTCTACACCTCGATGCCCCTGCTGGACTCCCAGCTCGGTTTCTTCCGCCGCCGCGATCGCGCCCTGCCGATCAACCCCCGCGACCTCGACACTCTGCGCCCTTACCGCATTGGCGTGGTACGCGGCTACGTCAATCAGGTCGGTTTCGATGCGGCCGACTTCCTTAACAAGGACGTGGTCAGCAGTGATTGGCAGAACCTCGAGAAGCTCCTGCGCGGGCGCATCGACCTCGCCGTAGTGGACCGCTACACCGGGTACCAGTTGCTCAACCAGAACGCCCCGGCGCTGCGCGAGCAACTGGAGTTCGTCGATCCGCCGCTGGAGGTCAAGCCGCTCTATGTCCTGGTGCCGAAGAAACGCGCCGAGGGCGAAGCCCTGGCCGCCAGCCTCGATCGAGGCCTGCGCACCCTGCGGCGCAGCGGGCGCCTGCAGCAGCTGATCGCCGAAGCGCGCCTGGAATCGGCCATGAACACCCGCGAAGTCGCCGCGTATCCTCTGGCCGAACAACCATCGGCAACTGATGAGCCACCCGGGTCTGCATCACTCCCCGCGTCGACGCCGGCCCTGCTGAGCTGGCAGGCCAGCCTGCTCTGAAGCGCCGGGCACGTCGCTGCGCCGGGCATTTGTCACAAGGCATTGCCGTGCCCACAGCGACATGATTTTCACGCAGAAGCTGTAATATCCTCCCGCAGGCCTTCGTCGCAGGATTCGACGGAGCGCGCCCCACGGCAGCCCCGACGCGCCCTATAATGCGCGCCCCGGCCGTACACCTCGTTGTCAGACAGGCTTCTCATGGATTTCAACCCGATCGACCTGATTCTCCACCTCGACACCTACCTGTCGCTGGCGGTAGCGAACTATGGCACCTGGATCTACGCCATCCTCTTCCTGGTGATCTTCTGCGAGACCGGCCTGGTGGTGACGCCCTTCCTGCCGGGCGACTCGCTGCTGTTCATCGCCGGCGCCATCTGCGCCACCGGCGGCATGGACCCGTGGATGCTCGGTGGTCTGCTGCTGATCGCGGCGATCAGCGGCGACAGCACCAACTACGTGATAGGTCGAACGCTGGGCAAACGCCTGTTCAGCAACCCGGACTCGAAGATCTTCCGCCGCGACTACCTGGACCAGACCCACGCCTTCTACGAACGCCATGGCGGCAAGACCGTGACCCTGGCGCGCTTCCTGCCCATTGTGCGCACCTTCGCCCCCTTCGTCGCCGGCATGGCCTACATGCCCTACGCGCGCTTCCTGTTCTTCAGCGTCGCCGGCAGCGTCGCCTGGGTCGGCGGCCTGGTCACTCTGGGCTTCTTCTTCGGCAACGTCCCGTTCATCAAGCAAAACCTCTCGGTGATGATCATCGGCATCATCGCCTTCTCGCTGCTGCCCATGGTGATCGGCTTCATCCGCCACAAACTGCGCCCCTCGGCCAAGGCCCAGCCCAACGAGCGCTGATCCGTCCATGTGGTCGTTCAGCGCCTGGCGCCGCCGGCGCTTCCTCGCCCGCCACCCGCTCGACGCGGCATTGTGGGCGCAGGTACGCCGGCACCTGCCGATCCTCGATGGCCTCAGCGAAGAGGAATTGCACCGGCTCGGCGAGCGGTCGCTACTGTTCCTGCGCGACAAGCGCCTCACGCCGCTGCCCGGCATCGAGCTGGACGACTACCGCCGCCTGCTGCTGGCCGTCCAGGCCGAGCTGCCCCTGCTGCACCTGCCGGATCTGAACTGGTACGGCGGCTTTCATGAGCTGGTGCTCTACCCCGATGACTTCGTCAGCCCGCAGAAGCATCGCGACCCGGCGGGCGTCATGCATGAGTTCGACGACGAGCGCGCCGGCGAAACCTCGCTGCAGGGGCCGGTAATCCTCGCCTGGCCCGGCGTGGAAAGCGGCGGAGGCTGGGATGCCTACAACCTGGTGATCCACGAGCTGGCGCACAAACTCGACATGCTCAATGGCGACGCCAACGGCCTGCCACCGCTGCACCGCGACATGCGCGTTACCGACTGGGCCGCTGCCATGCAGGCCGCCTACGACGACATGAACCGCCAGCTCGACCACAACCCGCAGGCGCACACCGCCATCGACCCGTACGCGGCCGAGAATCCTGCGGAGTTCTTCGCCGTCACCAGCGAGTACTTCTTTACCGCGCCCGACCTCCTTCAGGCGGCCTATCCCAAAGTCTATGAACAGCTTTCGCTGTTCTACCGGCAAGATCCGCTCTCGCGCCTGCACCGGCTGCAGGCCGAGCACCCCGAATATCAGGAAACTCGGGCGCACTAGGCGATGTCTGTGGCTTGGACACGGCAATCTGCCTATAATCCGCCGCACTTTTTCGGCCCGACCACTATCTGGAGTCGTCCATGAGCTACAGCAGCATCCCGGCTGGCAAAGACCTGCCGAACGACATTTACGTCGCCATCGAGATCCCGGCCAACCACGCGCCGATCAAGTACGAAATCGACAAGGACACCGACTGCCTGTTCGTCGACCGTTTCATGGCCACCCCGATGTTCTACCCGGCCAACTACGGCTTCATCCCTAACACCCTGGCGGACGACGGTGATCCCCTGGACGTGCTGGTCGTGACCCCGTACCCGGTCGCTCCGGGTTCCGTGATTCGCGCCCGTCCCGTTGGCGTGCTGAACATGAGCGACGAAGCCGGCGGTGACGCCAAGCTGATCGCCGTTCCGCACGACAAGCTGACCGTGCTGTACAAGGACGTGAAGGAATACACCGACCTGCCGGCCCTGCTGCTGGAGCAGATCAAGCACTTCTTCGAGAACTACAAGGATCTCGAGAAGGGCAAATGGGTGAAGGTCGAAGGCTGGGGCGACGCCGCCCAGGCGCACGACTACATCAACAAGGCCGTCGCCGCCTTCCAGGCCAAGTGATGGTCGCGCGGGCCGCCCGCGCCGTGAAAAGCCCCGCCCAGGCGGGGCTTTTTCATGACCGGGATTAGGCTTTTCGTCTCGACTTTGCTACCATCTGCGCCCCCGCACGCAGCTCGCTGCGCTGCCACAGAATCAAGGCGGTCCGCCCTACCAGAAGTAAGGTTGGACCACCCCCTGAAAGCCGGCCACAAGCCGGCTTTTTTAATGCCCACGATGTGCCACCGCGCAGCCCGCGCACTCCCCTGCCAGACCGCTCGCCGGCCAATGCGCCGCAACTAAGAGCCAGGCATAAGATCGGACTATTCCCTCGCCGGTCCGCTGTCATGAAACGCGCCTCGATCATTCTGCTCGCCCTCCTGCTGACCGCCCCCGCGATTGCCGTCGCGCAAGCCGCGAACTGGAAGCTCGCCAAGGACGAGGATGGCGTGCAGGTCTACCTGCGTCAGGTGCCGGGGTCGCGCTACAAGAGCTTCCGTGGCGTAACCCTGGTGAAGGCGGATGTAGCCACCCTCGGCCACCTGCAGGAAAACCTGCGCGTCTCCTGCGCCTGGCTCTACGCCTGCGCACAGATGCGCCTGCTCAAGTACAGCGAAGATGCCATCTGGGTCTACCTCGACACCAAGTTGCCCTGGCCCGCCGAGCCGCGCGACATGGTGCTCAAGGTGAGCACCGAGGAAACCCCGGACGGCGGCATGATCCGCCGCCTGCAGGCCACGCCTGACTACATCCCACCGGTCAAGGACCGCATCCGCGTGCCCAGCGTTTCCGGCACCTGGCGGATGGTGCCCAAAGGCCCGGAGCTCACCGAGGTCACCTACGAAATGCGCGGCGAGCCCGGCGGCAGCGTACCGTCGTGGCTGGCGAACCAGTTCGTTGTGGATGCACCCTTCGAGTCGCTGAGGATGCTCAAGCTGGTGGCGGAGCATCAGGGCGCACGGGACAACGGTGATTAGAAAGACTGCCCGATATTGCGGTGGCCGGTGCTTGTCCAGGCGCCCGCAACCTGACCGAAGATTTGCCCACACCCCCCCTCTCTGCTAGTGTCGGCAAGTTTCCGAATACCCCCGCCGAGATGTCCGCATGGCCCGCAAGAAAGCTTCCCTCGACTTCGAACAGTCCCTCGCCGAGCTGCAAACACTGGTGGAGCGCCTGGAAAGCGGCGAGTTGTCGCTGGAGGATTCGCTGGGTGCCTTCGAGCAGGGCATCCGCCTGACCCGCGACTGCCAGGCAGCGCTGACCCAGGCGGAGCAGAAGGTGCAGATCCTGCTGGAACGCGATGGCGAACTGAGCGAAGCGCCCTTCGATCCGGAAGGCGAAGACGCATGATCTCGGCCTACCAGGCGCGCTGCACGGCGCGTGTCGATGCTGCGCTGGAAAAACTCTTCGTTGCCCCCCGTGAAGAACTCACCCGCATCTACGCCGCCATGCGCTACAGCGTGGTCAACGGCGGCAAGCGCGTGCGTCCGCTGCTGGCCTACGCGGCCTGCGAAGCCCTCGGTGGCGAGGCGGAACGCGCCGATGGCGCGGCCTGCGCGGTGGAGCTGATCCACGCTTACTCCCTGGTGCACGACGACCTGCCCGCCATGGACGACGACGACCTGCGCCGCGGCCAGCCGACCACCCACATCGCTTTCGACGAAGCCTGCGCGATTCTCGCCGGCGACGGCCTGCAGGCGCTGGCATTCGAGGTGATCGGTAACGCACAGCTCAATCCGCAGGATGCCCAGACCCGTCTGGACATGCTGCTGGCCCTGACCCGCGCCGCCGGTTCCGCCGGCATGGTTGGCGGGCAGGCCATCGACCTGGAGTCCGTGGGCCGCAAGATCGATCAGGCAGCGCTGGAAACCATGCACCGGCACAAGACCGGCGCGCTGATCGAAGCCAGCGTGCAGCTGGGCGCCCTGGCCAGCGGCCACGCCACGGCCGAGGCGCTGGACGCCCTGCGCCGCTATGCCGAGGCCGTGGGCCTGGCGTTCCAGGTGCAGGACGACATCCTCGACGTGGAAAGCGACACCGCGACCCTCGGCAAGACCCAGGGCAAGGACCAGGCGCACGACAAGCCGACCTATCCCGCCCTGCTCGGTCTCGACGCCGCCAAGGCCTACGCCCTGGCCCTGCGCGATCAGGCGCTGGCCGCGCTGGAAGGTTTCGGCGACAACGCCGAGCCGCTGCGCGCCCTCGCCCGCTATATCGTCGACCGCCGCAACTGATCCCTCGGCACGCGCATTGCGCGTGCAACTCCGCTGATCCACGATTGCGATGACCGCTGGCCGGTGCTTCACTGCATCGCCGGGATTTCGTATACCATATCCTACACCAGCCACCTGACCGGACTGCATCGTGCCGCTACGCAACGCCCCCAACCTGGGAATCGTTCCCTCCGCCTCGGAGACCATCGCCAAGCATCTGCGCGAGGCGATCATCTCCGGCCAAATGGCGGAACACGAGCCGATCCGCCAGGACGACATCGCGCAGATCTTCAACGTCAGCAAGATCCCCGTGCGCGAGGCGCTCAAGCGCCTGGAGGCCGAGGGTCTGGTGGAGTTCCAGCGCAACAAGGGCGCGCTGGTGACGAAGATTTCCGAGCCGGAACTGGCGCAGATGTTCGAGGTGCGTGTCGTCCTAGAAGCCCAGGCGATCCGCCTCGCAGTACCCAACATGACCGCCGAGACGTTCGCGCGCGCCGAGCGCATCTGTGCCGAGTTCGTCGGCGAGGACGATGTCGGCCGCTGGGCGGAACTGAACTGGGAACTGCATGCCTGCCTCTATGAGCCGGCGCAGCGTCCCTACCTGGTCGGCCTGATCCGCTCGATCCACGACAAGCTGGAGCGCTACCTGCGCATGCAGATGAGCCTGTCCTCCGGCAAGGAACGCGCCGACCACGAACACCACGACATCCTCGACGCCTGCCGCGCCGGCGATGGCGAACTGGCGGCGCGCCTGCTGGAAGAGCACATCAACGGCGTTTGCCGCACGCTCTACGAGCACCTGCCGAATCGGCCGACACCGAGTTGAGCTTGGGGTCTGTTGATACTTTGTCACGGCCGCGACGGCACTGCATTTTGCGCAGGGTAGGGGTTAAAGGAAGTCAGTGCCGCCAGAGTGGAGTGAAGCGTTGCGCAAAATACAGAGCCATCCGTTTGGCTTGCACGGCAAATCGCGCCAGGCGTCGTTGCGGGACTAGACAAGGGGCGGCCATTGCCGTCGTCCCGCGTTTAGCCTGACGCGATTTGGCGCAGCAACGCGGCTCGCGCCAAAGCATCCACAGACCCCACCCCGCTGTGCCGATTTCATCATCGGCCCGGCGGAAAACCCTCAAGCTCCAATTCCCGCTCCGCGCCACCCTAGGGTCAATCACAAGACCACCTCAGGGGGCAGCATGAAACGCATCCAGGTTCTCGATTCCCACACCGGCGGCGAACCCACTCGCCTGGTGCTCGAAGGCTTCCCCGATCTGGGCAACGGCAGCATGGCCGAACGCCGCGCGCTACTGGCCGGGGAGCACGACAGCTGGCGCGCCGCGACCGTGCTGGAGCCGCGCGGTAGCGATGTGCTGGTCGGCGCGCTGCTCTGCGAGCCGGTCGACCCGAGTGCCTGTGCCGGGGTGATCTTCTTCAACAACACCGGCTACCTGGGCATGTGCGGCCACGGCACCATCGGCCTGGTGGTCTCGCTGGCGCACCTGGGGCGCATCGGCCCCGGCACGCACACGATCGAAACGCCGGTGGGCACTGTCGAAGCGACCCTGCACGACGACCGCTCGGTCAGCGTGCGCAACGTCCCCGCCTACCGCTACCGCAAGCAGGTGCCGGTGCAAGTGCCGGGCCATGGGCTGGTGCACGGCGACATTGCCTGGGGTGGCAACTGGTTCTTCCTGATTGCCGATCACGGCCTGCGCGTCGCCGGCGACAACCTCGACGAGCTGACCGCCTATACCGTCGCCGTGCAGAAGGCGCTGGAAGACCAGGGCATCCGTGGCGAGGACGGCGGGCTGATCGACCACATCGAACTGTTCGCCGACGATCCCGACGCGGACAGCCGCAACTACGTGCTCTGCCCCGGCAAGGCCTACGACCGCTCGCCCTGCGGCACCGGTACCAGCGCCAAGCTGGCGTGCCTGGCCGCCGACGGCAAGCTCGCCGCCGGCGCCGCCTGGCGCCAGGCCAGCGTGATCGGCAGCCAGTTCGAGGGCCGCTTCGAGTGGCTCGGCGAACCGTCCGAAGGGCGCATCATCCCGACCATCCGCGGCCGCGCCCACATCAGTGCCGAAGCTACCCTGTTGCTGGAAGAGGACGACCCGTTCGCCTGGGGCATCCGTTCGTGAGCGACGCAGACATCATCGTCATCGGCGCCGGCATCGTCGGTGCCGCCTGCGCCCACGCCCTCGCCCGCCGCGGGCTGGACGTGCTGGTGCTGGACGCGCGCCTGCCCGGCGCCACCGCCGTCGGCATGGGCCACCTGCTGGTGCTCGACGACAATGCCGCCGAACTGGCGCTGAGCAACTACTCGCTGCAGCGCTGGCGCGAGTGGGGCCACGACATGCCCGCCGAGTGCGCCTACCGCAGCAACGGCACGATGTGGCTGGCCGCCAATGACGAAGAGATGGCCGAAGCCGAACGCAAGTTCGCCGTCCTGCGCGAGCATGGCGTCGCCGCCAGACTGCTGAACAGCACCGAGTTGCAGCAGGAAGAGCCCGAGTTGCGCGGCGACCTGCACGGCGGGCTGGAGATCACCGGCGACGGCATTCTCTACGCGCCGCGCGCCGCCGCCTGGCTGCTGGTGTCGGCACTCAAGCCGATCCGCCAGCGCCAGGCCAGGGTGGTGGAGATCGACGAACCCCGCGTGCGTCTCGACAACGGCCAGTGGCTGAGCGCCAAGGCCGTGGTGCTGGCCAACGGCATCCAGGCCGGCGAGCTGTGTCCCGGCCTGCCCATCGAGCCGAAGAAGGGCCACCTGCTGATCACCGACCGCTATCCCGGCAAGGTGCGCCGCACCCTGGTCGAGCTGGGCTACGTGACCAGCGCGCACAACCCCAGCGGCCCGTCGGTGGCCTGCAACATCCAGCCGCGCCCCACCGGCCAGTTGTTCATCGGCGCCTCGCGGCAGTTCGGCACCACCGATCCGCAGGTGGAAGGCTGGATGCTGGCGAAGATGCTGCGCCGCGCCGTGGACTACATGCCGGGGCTCGCCAACCTCAACGTGATCCGCAGCTGGGCTGGCTTCCGCGCGGCCAGCCCGGACGGCATGCCGCTGGTGGGTGAACACCCGCAACGCCCTGGCCTGTGGCTGGCGGTCGGCCACGAAGGCCTGGGCGTGACCACCGCGCCCGGCACCGCCGACCTGCTCGCCGCGCAGCTGTGCGATGAGCCGCTGCCGCTACCGGCCGCCCCCTACTCCCCGCGCCGCTTCCTCGGAGCCAATGCCCATGCCTGAGCTGATCCTCGACGGTCGCCCGCTGCGGGTCGCCGCCGGCACCACGGTCGCTGCCGCGCTCGCCCTGGGCGGCGACGGCACCACGCGCACCTCGGTCAGCGGCGAGCGCCGCGCGCCGCTGTGCGGCATGGGCGTCTGCCAGGAATGCCGGGTGAACATCGACGGCCAGCGCCGCCTGGCCTGCCAGACCCTGTGCCGCGACGGCATGCAGGTGGAGACCCGTCCATGAGCGCTGCAGCCGACATCGTCATCATCGGCGCGGGTCCGGCCGGGCTGTCCGCCGCCCTCGCTGCCGCGCCCAGCGGCGCGAGCATCGTCATCCTCGACGACAACCCGCTGCCTGGCGGGCAGATCTGGCGCGACGGCCCCAACGCGCACCTGCCGAATGCCGCCCTCGAACTGCGCGAACAAGCCACCGCCTGCGCCACTATCACGATTCACAACGGCACCCGCGTGGTCGCCCTGGCCGGCGAACGCGGCCTGCTGCTGGAAGACGCCGAACGCGGCTGGCGCCTGGATTACCGCAAGCTGATCCTCTGCACCGGCGCCCGCGAGCTGCTGCTGCCCTTCCCCGGCTGGACGCTGCCCGGCGTCACCGGCGCGGGCGGCCTGCAGGCCCTGGTCAAGGGCGGCATGCCGGTGGATGGACAACGCGTGGTGATCGCCGGCAGCGGCCCGCTGCTGCTCGCCAGCGCCGCCACGGCCCGCGCCAACGGCGCGAATATCCTGCGCATCGCCGAACAGGCCTCGTGGCCCGCGCTAGCGCGTTTCGCCATGAAGCTGCCGCGCTGGCCGCACAAGCTGTTGCAGTCCTTCGGTCTGTACGACCCGGCCTACCGTGCCGACAGCCATGTGGTCGCCGCGCTGGGTAGCGATCACCTGGAAGGCGTACGTATCAACCAGGGCGGCAAGCTGAAGGAAATCGCCTGCGATCGCCTGGCCTGCGGCTTCGGCCTGATCCCCAATGTGCAGCTCGGCCAGGCGCTGGGCTGCGCAATGGACGACGGTGCAATCCGTGTCGATGCCTGGCAGGCGAGCAGTCGTGACGGTGTCTATGCAGCGGGCGAATGCACCGGCTTCGGCGGCTCGGAAAAAGCCCTGGTGGAAGGTCGCATCGCCGGTCTCGCCGCTGTCGGTGAACACGAGCGCGCGCGCGAGTTCTGGTCGCAGCGCCAGCGCTGGCAGGGCTTCGCCGGCGCCCTGAAGCGCGACTTCGCCCTCGATCCGCGACTGAACCAACTGGCACAGCCGGACACCCTCGTCTGCCGCTGCGAAGACGTGCCCTACGCAGCACTGGCCGGCAAACCGGACTGGACCGCCGCCAAGCTCGCCAGCCGCTGCGGCATGGGCGCCTGCCAGGGCCGCGTGTGCGGCGCGGCGGCGAAGCAGCTGTTCGGCTGGCAACCGCCGGCGCCGCGCCCGCCCTTCAGCCCGGCGCGGGTGGAAACCCTGCTGCAGCTCGCCGACGACTGAAGGGACCCGCGATGGCAGGGAAGGCTCAGCTCAAGCAGAAGACGCGCAGGCGATGACCATCCGGATCGAGTGCGGTGAAGGTGTAGCCGAAGTCCATCTGGGTTGGCGGCTGGATGATCTCGACGCCGTGCTGCTGCCAGTCGCGGTGCAGGCGCAGTACCTCGGCGTGGCTCTGCACGGGCATACCCAATTCGCTGCCACCGGCTTGTGCCTCGGTGCCCGGCTGCACGCCAGTGCGCGTCCAGAGGCCGAACTTCAGGCCATTGTCGAAAACGAACAGGGCGAAGGTCGCCCCGTTTTCCACCGGGTCGCGCTGCAGCAGCTCCGCGTAGAAACCGGCGCTGCGCTGGGCATCGTCGACGTAGAAAATGATCATGTTCGGGCTGACCATGGAAAACTCCTTCCTGTTGAATGAACCGGCTTCGGTGCCGGCCATCGCAGGCTATGGCGTACCCGAGTCAGTTTCCGGCAGCAGTGATTCACTGCGCGGGGATGTCGTGCTGCGCGTACCAGTCCTTGAGCAACGCCTGGCGCGGGTAGCGCTCCGCCAGGCTGCTGACCTGCTCCATGCGGTCGAGCCGGAAGTGCCGCAGGTCCTGGCGCAGCTCGCACCAGGCCATCACCACGCGAACCTGTTCGAAGTAGCCCAGGCCGAACGGCCAGACCACCCGTTCGGTGAACCGGCCACTGGCATCCCGATAGGCGAACCGCAGCTTGCCCTGCCGGCGGATGCTGTCTCGCACCTGACCCAGCAACTCGTCCGTCACTCGTTCGAGGGGCCGGCTGCCCACCAGCAACGCGTTGCTCTCCAGCTCCAGGCGCAGGTTGGCCGGCAGCACCGAGCCGACCTTCGCCAGCACGTCCCGCGCGGCCGCTACCAGACCCTGGTCGCCATGCCGGCTCACCCAGCGCATGCCCAGCACCAGCGCCTCGATTTCCTCCAGCGAGAACATCAGTGGCGGCAGTTCGAAGCCGGGACGCAGCACGTAACCGACGCCCGCCTCACCCTCGATATGGGCGCCCTGCTGCTGCAGGGTGGCGATGTCGCGGTACAGCGTGCGCAGGCTGATGCCCAGCTCATCGGCCAATTGCCGCCCCGACACCGGACGACGGTGGCGCCGCAGTATCTGCAGCAGGTCGAGCAGCCGCTGGGCTCGGGACATGGTGAAAACTCGATGGCTGATGTCGGCCGGCTAGTCCAGCACGCCGACGGCCCGCCGACAACCGCGATGTCGTCCGCTCCCGCTCCGGCTGCAGCGACGCCCTTTCCCACAACCTGATTGCCCCGTATCCTCGCGATGTTCCGACAGCCGACCCGCTTCCCGATGCACGACCTGATCCCCCAGGGCGCCCGCGACCTGGACAGCCTGCTGCAGACTTTCCGGCAGATCGCCCCGCTGCTCGATGCCATGCCCGGCGTGGTGTTCTTCATCAAGGACACCGCGGCGCGCTACGTGCTGGTCAACCAGACCCTGGCGCGTCGCTGCGGCATGAAGGATGCCCGCGAGTTGCTCGGACGCACCGCCGAAGACGTGTTTCCCTCGCGCTTCGGCCCGATCTACACCGAGCAGGATCGACGCGTACTGGACACCGGCGGCCAGCTCAGCGACCAGTTGGAGCTGCACCTCTACCCCGGCCGCCAGCCCGGCTGGTGCCTGACCCACAAGCTCGCACTGCGCGATGCCAGCGGTGTGGTGATCGGCATGGCAGGGATTTCCAGCGACCTGCAGGCGGCGCAGTCCACGCACCCGGCCTATCAGCGCCTCGCGGCGGTGGACGCCTACATCCGCGAGCACTTCGACAAGCCGATCAACCTTGGCGAGCTGACCGAACTGGCCGGGCTGTCCGTCGCCCAGCTGGAACGCCACTGCAAGCGCATCTTCCAGCTCACGCCCCGGCAGATGATTCACAAGGCACGTCTGGGCGCGGCCACTCGCCTGCTCGGCGAAGACCTGCCGATCACCGAGATCGCCCTGCGCTGCGGCTACACCGACCACAGCGCCTTCAGCCGGCAGTTCCGCGCGCTCACCGGGCTGTCGCCGACGCAGTATCGCGAGTCGCAATCCGCTTCCAGCTGACGGGCCCCGCGTCCGTACCTGGGCGGTTCGCGAGCAAGCTCGCTCCTACAGGTTCACACCAGCGCTCGTCGTAGGAGCGAGCTTGCTCGCGCACGCTTTTCCACCCCGACCCGCAGAATCCCACCGAGTGCTCCCATAAGGGGCAGCGAAACGCCCTCCTGCTTCATTTGGTAACAGCGCCCAGAACCCGCCTACAGTTGATTGGGAAGGCCTCCAGCAGCCAATCCCCCGAACACCGGGCCTTGCGACCCATGGGTCACGCTCGAGTGGTTTCTGGCACATGCCTTGCTCTAAGAAATATCGTATACGAAATCCATAATACAAAAATCGCTGCACAACACTGACTCAGAGAGGCCCCCATGAAATTCACCCGAATTGCCCTAGCCCTCACCGCTGTGTTTCTCGTCGGCCAAGCCCAGGCCGACAAGCTCGATGACATCATCGAATCCGGCAAGCTGCGCTGCGCCGTGACCCTGGACTTCCCGCCCATGGGTTCGCGCGATGCGCAGAACAACCCGGTCGGTTTCGACGTGGATTACTGCAACGACCTGGCAAAGGTGCTGGGTGTGACTGCCGAAGTCGTCGAGACGCCTTTCCCGGACCGTATCCCTGCGCTGGTTTCCGGCCGCGCCGACGTGATCGTCGCCTCCACCTCCGACACCCTGGAGCGCGCCAAGACGGTCGCCATGACCATCCCCTACTTCGCCTTCCAGATGGTCGTTCTGACCCGCGAGGACACCGGCATCACGAAATACGACGACCTCAAGGACCGCCCGGTGGGCAACACCAGCGGCACCTACGAAGCCATCGCCCTGGAGAAGGACGTGAAGAAGTGGGCCGGCAAGGGCAGCTTCCGCGCCTACCAGAGCCAGAACGACACCATCCTCGCCGTCGCCCAGGGCCACATCGACGCCACCGTGGTCACCAACACCGTCGCCGCCTCCACCCTCAAGTCCGGCAAGTACAAGGGCCTGAAGGTCGTGGGTAACGCGCCCTACGTCATCGACTACGTGTCGCTGGCCGCCGCGCGCAACGAGTACGGCCTGATCCACTACCTCAACCTCTTCGTCAACCAGCAGGTCCGCACCGGCCGCTACGCCGAGCTGTACGAGAAGTGGGTCGGCGGCACCCCGGTCGATCTCACCGTTCCCCACGTATACTACTGACAGCGGGTGCGACATGTCTTCGATGCAGGCTTCAAGGGTGCAGGAGTCACGCCTGACAGGGCGGGTCCTGATGGGGGGTAGCGCCGAAGGGGCGCTACTCCATGCCGACACCGGGCTGAGCTTCTGGGGAGGCGTCGAGCCTTTCACGGGCGAGGTCATCGACCGCCACCATCCGCTGTCGGGCAGCTTCCTGCCCGGCCGGGTGCTGGCGATTCCCAGCGGACGCGGCTCCTGTACCGGCAGCAGCGTGATGCTGGAAATACTGCTCAACGGCCACGCGCCAGCAGCCCTGCTGCTGGCCGAGCCGGACGAGATCCTTACCCTCGGTGTGTTGGTGGCGCAGGCGTTGTTCGGCCGCTCCATCCCGGTGTTGTGCCTGGGGCGCGAGGGTTTCGAGCAGTTGTCCGCGGGCGGCTGGGCCCGTATCGAAGACGGTCAGGTAACACTCACCGCCGAGCGCCCTGCCGATGGCTGGCAGGGCGTGATGGCCAGCGACGCCGGCCCGCTGCCGGAAGGCCTGGCGCTGACTGCTGGCGACCACGAGTTGCTCGACGGCCAGCACGGCAAGGCCGCCCAGGCCGCCATGCAGATCGTCCTGCGCATGGCGGCGCTACAAGGCGCGAAGGATCTGCTCGATGTCGCCCAGGCGCACATCGACGGCTGCATTTATACCGGCCCCGCGAGCCTGCGCTTCGCCCGCCAGTTGGCGGACTGGGGCGGCAAGGTGAAGGTGCCGACCACCCTCAATTCCATCTCCGTGGACCATCGCCGCTGGCGCGAGCTGGGCGTCGACAAGGCCTTCGGCGAACCCGCCGCTGCGCTGGGCGACGCCTACATGGCGATGGGCGCGCAGATGAGCTACACCTGCGCGCCCTACCTGCTGGACAGCAAACCGGGCCTGGGCGAGCAGGTGGTCTGGGCCGAGTCCAACGCCGTGGTGTACGCCAACAGCGTGCTCGGCGCGCGGACCCTGAAATACCCGGATTACCTCGACATCTGCATCGCCCTCACCGGCCGCGCGCCGAACGTCGGCAGCCACCGCGACGAAGGCCGGCTGGCGACGTTGCGGATCGATGTCGAGCTGCCGGTCGAACA
This sequence comes from Pseudomonas sp. BB438, assembly GCF_057180225.1. Lineage (NCBI taxonomy): Bacteria > Pseudomonadati > Pseudomonadota > Gammaproteobacteria > Pseudomonadales > Pseudomonadaceae > Pseudomonas > Pseudomonas sp. BB438. The sequence continues at coordinate 873,521 of NZ_CM170001.1, read as the reverse complement.
CGACGAATCGATCTTCCCGCTGCTCGGCTACCACATCGGCGAGCTGTGCGGCTCACGCATCCCGGTGGTCGACGGCCTGCAGCCGCTGGCCCCGGACAGCGACGCGCTGAAAGCCTTCGGCGCGGCCTTCGCCACCACCTCCGCCGCACCGATGTTCCACATCGCCGGCATCACCCCGGAAGCGCCGGACGTCGCCACCGCCCTGGGCGGCCAGTCGCCGCTGCAACACCTGCGCGTCACCCCGGCGGACCTCATCGCCTCCTGGCGCGAGCTGGACCACGCGACAGAACCCAACGTGCAACTGGTGTCCCTGGGCAATCCGCACTTCTCCGCCAGCGAATGCGCCGAGCTGGCGAAGCGGGTCGCCGGGCGCCGCAAGCATCCGGGCGTCGCGCTGGTCATCACCCTCGGCCGCGCCGTGCAGGAAAAGGCCCGCGCCGCCGGTGACGTGCAGGTGCTGGAAGACTTCGGCGCGCAACTGCTGAACGACACCTGCTGGTGCATGATCGGCGAGCCGGTGATCCCGCCAGCCTGCACCACGCTGATGACCAACTCGGCGAAATACGCCCACTACGGTCCGGGCCTGGCCGGGCGCCAGGTGCATTTCGGCAGCCTTGCCGCGTGCGTCGAGGCGGCCTGCAGCGGTCGAGGCGACAGTGGCGTGCCGCGCTGGCTGAGCGAGGGGGTGCGCTGATGTTCAACTACAGCTTCCACTGGCGCTCCGCCTTCAAGGCCCTGCCGGACATGCTCGGCGGCGCCTGGGTGACCCTGGAGACGGCTGCGCTGTCGATGATCCTGGGCGTGCTCATCGCCCTGCTGCTGACCGTCATGCGGCAGATGAAGAACCCGCTGCTCAAGGGTTTCGCCGACACCTGGGTATCCATCGCACGCAACACCCCGTCGCTGTTCCAGATCTACATCCTCTACTTCGGCCTGGGCTCCTTCGGCCTGCACGTCAGCTCCTGGGTGGCGCTGCTGGCGGGAATCACCTTCAACAACGCCGGCTACCTCGCGGAGAACTTCCGTGGCGGCCTCAAGGCCGTGCCGGACACCCAGATGCGTGCCGCACGCTCGCTGGGCATGAGCGCCTTCCAGGCGTACCGGATGATCATCGTTCCGCAGCTGTTGCGCATCGTCTATTACCCGCTGACGAACCAGATGGTCTGGGCGGTGCTGATGACCTCGCTGGGCGTGGTGGTGGGCCTGAACAACGACCTCACCGGCGTGACCCAGGACTTCAACGTGCGCACCTTCCGCACCTTCGAGTACTTCGCCCTGGCCGCGGTGCTCTATTACCTCATCGCCAAGGTCATCGTGGCGGTCGCCCGCCTGTTGAGCTGGCGGCTGTTCCGCTACTAGGAGAAGCGCGCATGTTTTCCACGAGCTTCACCGCAGGCGACCTGATGTTCCTGCTGCAAGGGGCCTGGGTCACCGTCAAGCTGACCGTCGGCGCCATGCTCATCGGTACCCTCGCCGGCATCGTGCTGGGCTGGCTGCGCGCTGCCCTGCCACGGGCCACGATGCCGGTCGGCTGGTTCCTCGACATCTTCCGCAGCGTGCCGCTGCTGATCCAGTTCGTGCTGTTCAACTCGCTGAAAAGCATCGTCGGCCTGAACTGGAGCGCCTTCACCGTCGGCTGCCTGGTGCTGGGCGTTTACGCGGCGGCGTTCTGCACCGAGATCATCCGCAGCGGCATTCTCGCCGTCGGCCCGAACATCCGCCGGGCGAGCCGCTCGCTGGGCCTGACCTACTGGCAGGACCTGCGCTACATCGTGCTGCCGCTGGCCGCGCGCGTGGCCTTCCCCGGCTGGCTGAACCTGGTGCTGGGGGTGATGAAGGACACCGCGCTGGTCATGTGGATCGGCATCGTCGAACTGCTCCGCGCCTCGCAGACCATCGTGACGCGCATCCAGGAACCCCTGCTGGTGCTGTGCATCGCCGGGGTCATCTATTACCTCATGAGTTGGGTCGTGGCGCGCCTCGGTGCCCGGCTGGAACAAAGGTGGCAGGAAAATGATTGAAATCGACAACGTGCACAAAGCCTACGGCGATCTGGAAGTGGTCAAGGGCGTCAGCCTGACCGTGAAGAAAGGCGAAGTGGTCTCGATCATCGGCGGCTCGGGGTCGGGCAAGTCCACCCTGCTGATGTGCATCAACGGCCTGGAGCCGATCCAGCGCGGCAAGATCCGCGTCGACGGCATCGAGGTCCACGCCAAGACCACCGACCTGAACAAGCTGCGGCAGAAGATCGGCATCGTCTTCCAGCAGTGGAACGCCTTCCCGCATCTCACCGTGCTGGAAAACGTCATGCTCGCCCCGCGCAAGGTGCTCGGCCTGTCCAAGGAGGACGCCGAGGCGATGGCGGTGAAGCAGCTCAAGCACGTGGGCCTGGGCGACAAGCTCAAGGTGTTCCCGCAGAAGCTCTCCGGCGGGCAGCAGCAGCGCATGGCGATTGCCCGCGCGCTGGCCATGTCGCCGGACTACATGCTGTTCGACGAGGCCACCTCGGCGCTCGACCCGCAACTGGTGGGCGAGGTGCTCGACACCATGCGCCTGCTCGCCGAAGAAGGCATGACCATGGTCCTGGTGACCCACGAGATCCGCTTCGCCCGCGACGTATCCGACCGCGTGGCGTTCTTCCGCGACGGGCTGGTGCACGAGATCGGCACGCCGGACCAGGTGATCGTCAACCCGCAGCGGGCGGAGACGGCGGAATTCCTCCGCTCGGTGAACTGACAGACAAGAGCCCCTCTCCCTAACCCTGTCCCGCAAGCGGGAGAGGGGACTGAGCGGAGCAGGAAGAAACCAAGGCATCAGCCGGCACAGCCTGCCCACTCTCCCTTCAGGGAGAGGGCTGGGGAGAGGGCGACCGGGCACGGAACCAGGAGACAGACATGCGTTCGAGCAAGATCATCCATGTGGTCAGCTGCCACGCCGAAGGCGAGGTCGGCGACGTCATCGTCGGCGGCGTCGCCCCGCCGCCGGGCGACACCGTGTGGGCGCAGTCGCGCTTCATCGCCAGCGACAACGTACTGCGCAACTTCGTCCTCAACGAGCCGCGCGGCGGCGTGTTCCGCCACGTGAACCTGTTGGTGCCGCCGAAGGACCCACGCGCGCAGATGGCCTGGATCATCATGGAGCCCGCCGACGTGCCGCCCATGTCCGGCTCCAACTCGCTGTGCGTCAGCACCGTGCTGCTCGACAGCGGCATCCTGCCGATGCAGGAGCCGCAGACGCGCCTGACCCTGGAAGCCCCCGGCGGTCTGATCGAAGTCGTGGCCGACTGCAAGGACGGCAAGGTACAGCGCGTGGAAGTGCGCAACCTGCCCTCCTTCGCCGACCAGCTCGACGCCTGGATCGAAGTGGAAGGCCTGGGCTCGCTGCAGGTGGATACCGCCTATGGCGGCGACAGCTTCGTGCTCGCCGACGCCCACGCCCTCGGCTTCACCCTGCACGCCTCGGAGGCTGCCGACCTGGTCGCCACCGGCCTGAAGATCACTCGGGCGGCGAACCAGCAGCTGGGCTTCAAGCACCCGGAAAACCACGACTGGGCGCATATCTCCTTCTGCCAGCTGACCGCTCCGGTCGAGCGTGTCGACGGCGTGCTGCACGGCCGCAACGCGGTGGTCATCCGTCCCGGCAAGATCGACCGCTCGCCCTGCGGCACCGGCTGCTCGGCGCGCATGGCGGTGCTGCATGCCAAGGGCCAGCTGAAGGACGGCGAGCGCTTCGTCGGCCATTCGATCATCGATTCCAGATTCCACTGCCGCATCGACGGCCTCACCAGCGTCGGCGGCAAACCCGCGATCCACCCGTGCATTTCCGGTCGTGCCTGGATCACCGGTACCCACCAGCATCTGCTCGATCCGTCCGATCCGTGGCCCGAAGGCTATCGACTCTCGGACACCTGGCCGAACGGCTACTGATTTCCCCCTTTCAACCCTGATTCGCCGCGTAGCGGCACCCGACGACGAAATGCTGGGGGATTTCCTTCAGACGTTTCGTATACGAAATACGACAAGTGGAGACAAACATGAGCAAGAAGGTCAATTGGAGTGGCGTGTTCCCCGCGGTGACCACTCAGTTCAACGACGATTTCTCGGTCAACCTGGAAGCCACCCACACGGTGATCTCCAACCTGGTGCGCGACGGCGTCTCGGGTCTGGTGGTGTGCGGTAGCGTCGGCGAGAACACCTCGCTGTCCATTGAGGAAAAGATGGCCGTCACCGAAGTCGCCAAGGACGCCTCCGGCGGCCGCGTACCGGTGATCTGCGGCATCGCCGAGTTCACCAGCCATGGCGCCTCCCAGGTAGCCAAGGCGGTGCAGAAGGTCGGCGTCGACGGCATCATGGTGATGCCCGCGCTGGTCTACTCCTCCAAGCCCCACGAGACTGCCGCGCACTTCCGCAGCGTGGCCACCAGCACCGACCTGCCGGTGATGGTCTACAACAACCCGCCGATCTACAAGAACGACGTCACCCCGGACATCCTCATCTCCCTGGCCGACTGCGAGAACATCGTCTGCTTCAAGGACAGCTCCGGCGACACCCGCCGCTTCATCGACGTGCGCAATGAAGTGGGCGACCGCTTCATCCTCTTCGCCGGCCTCGACGACGTGGTTCTGGAGAGCATCGCGGTAGGCGCCGAGGGCTGGATCTCCGGCATGTCCAACGTCTTCCCGCAGGAAGGCGAGACCATCTTCCGCCTGTGCAAGGCTGGTCGCTACGAAGAGGCCATGCCGATCTACGAATGGCTGATGCCGATCCTTCACCTCGACGCCCGCCCGGACCTGGTGCAGTGCATCAAGCTCTGCGAAGAGATCGCCGGCCGCGGCACCGCCCTCACCCGTCCGCCGCGCCTGGCGCTGCAGGGCGCTGATCGCGAGCACGTGGAAAAGATCATGGCCAAGGCGCTGGCGAACCGACCGAAGCTGCCGGATGTGGGGCTTTGACTCGAGTTGTATCGAGTGTCCGGGACAACCCTCTCCCCCGCCCTCTCCCTGAAGGGAGAGGGAGTATCCGAGCGAGATGACGCTCCGCTGCTCTCCTGATGCATAGGTAGCAGGAGAGGCACGCGGCAACGCATCCTGCCGGCCCAGTTCCCTCTCCCTTCAGGGAGAGGGTTAGGGAGAGGGGCTCTCGCTCCCGCACAAAGCCCACCGAGACGATGGAACCCATCTCATGACCGCCCAGAACTTCATCGCCGGCCAGCGCGTCGGCGCCGGCACCATCCGTCTGCAGAGTCTCGACGCCAGCACCGGCGAAGCCCTGCCCCGCGAATTCCTCCAGGCCACCGAGGCCGAAGTCGACGCGGCCGCCCGCGCCGCCGAAGCCGCCTTTCCGGCCTACAGCACACTGTCACCGGAACGCCGTGCGCAGTTCCTCGACGCCATCGCTACTGAACTGGAAGCCCTCGGCGACGACTTCATCGCCACCGTCTGCCGCGAAACCGCGCTACCTGCCGCGCGCATCCAGGGAGAACGCGGCCGCACTGCTAATCAAATGCGCCTGTTCGCCAAGGTCCTGCGCCGTGGCGACTTCCTCGGCGCGCGCATCGACAGCGCGCTGCCCGAGCGCCAACCGCTGCCACGCCCGGACCTGCGCCAGTACCGCACCGGCGTCGGCCCGGTCGCCGTGTTCGGTGCCAGCAACTTCCCGCTGGCCTTCTCCACCGCCGGTGGCGACACCGCCGCCGCACTGGCCGCCGGCTGCCCGGTGGTGGTCAAGGCCCACAGCGGCCACATGGCCACCGCCGAGTTCGTCGGCGAGGCCATCACCCGCGCGGCCGAGGCCACCGGCATGCCGGCCGGCGTGTTCAACATGATCTACGGCGCCGGCGTCGGCGAACCGCTGGTGAAGCACCCGGCAATCCAGGCAGTCGGCTTCACCGGCTCGCTCAAGGGTGGTCGTGCGCTGTGCGACCTGGCCGCTGCGCGCCCGCAGCCGATTCCGGTATTTGCCGAAATGAGCAGCATCAACCCGGTGCTGGTGTTGCCCACCGCGCTGCAAGCGCGTGGCGAGAGGGTCGCCCGCGAGCTGGCGGACTCCGTGGTCATGGGCTGCGGCCAGTTCTGCACCAATCCGGGCCTGGTGATCGGCATCGCCTCGCCGGCGTTCAGCCTGTTCGTCGCCAACCTGATCACCGAGATCGGTCAGCGCCCAGCACAGACCATGCTCAACGCCGGCACCCTGAAGAGCTACGAGAAAGGCATTGCCCGTCTGCTCGCCCATCCCGCCGTGCGACACCTCGCCGGCCAGGCGCAGGAGGGCAACCAGGCGCTGCCGCAACTGTTCCAGGCCAAGGCCGAATTGCTGCTGGCAGGCGAGGAGCTGCTGCAGGAGGAAGTCTTTGGCCCGACCACCCTCATCGTCGAGGTCGCCGATGAAGCCGAACTGCGCCGCGCGCTGGACGGCCTGCATGGCCAGCTCACAGCCACGCTGATCGCCGAAGCCGAGGACCTGTCACGCTTCGCCGCGCTGGTGCCGGTGCTTGAGCGCAAGGCCGGGCGCCTGCTGATCAACGGCTACCCGACCGGCGTGGAGGTCTGCGATGCGATGGTCCACGGCGGCCCCTATCCGGCAACCTCGGATGCGCGCGGCACCTCGGTCGGCAGCCTGGCCATCGATCGCTTCCTGCGCCCGGTGTGCTACCAGAACTACCCCGACGCGCTGCTGCCTGATGCGCTGAAGGACGCCAACCCGCTGGGCATCGCGCGGCTGGTGGATGGCGAGACGACGCGCGGCGCGGTCACTCGCTGAAAGTTCGTCGGCGCGGGAGTGAACTGTCGGCCAGTCCCGCGCCGATGCTCAGCCCCGGCCTTGTGCCGGGGCTTTTTTATGCCCATTTATTCTTGAGCCCAGGCACCGAGCAAACCTGTAGGAGCACGCCCTCCGCGGGATCGCGAGCAGCGTGTGCTCGTGTCATTCCAGCAGCTTGCGCAGATCGGCATACAGCGAATCGCTGATTTCCACGCCCTCGACGAGGCTGCGCCGGCGCGCCGCGAAGCGCCGCTGGGACGGCAGCCGCGCGCCCATGTCGACGATGGATTCGAACAGCGTCTCCGCTCGCGCCAGGTGCTGCGGGGCGTCCGCGCCAAGGAAGCGTGCCGGGTCCAGCGCGATCAGCAGCTCGCCATGGTGCGGCGAGGATTTCGTCCCCTCGTCGAACACCGAGGACTCCGCACTGGTCAGGTCGCCGATCAGCGGCCCGGCAATCAGCTCGACCATGGTCGCCAGCGCCGAGCCCTTGTGCCCGCCGAAGGTCAGCATGGCGCCGTCGAGCACGGCGCTCGGGTCGGTGCTGGGGTTGCCCTGGGCGTCGATGCCCCAGCCCAGCGGGATCGACTTGCCCTCGCGCTCGTGCAGCTGGATTTCCCCGCGCGCCACCACCGTGGTGGCGAAGTCGAAGACATATGGATCGTTTTCACCGCGCGGCCAACCGAAGGCGATGGGGTTGGTCCCGAACAATGGCCGGGTTCCACCGGCTGGTGCCACATAGGCCTGCGCCGGCGTGACTGCCAGCGCGACCAGGCCCTGGGCGGTGATCCGTTCGATTTCCACCCATAACGCCGAGAAATGCACGCAGTGGTTGATCGCCAACGCGGCCAGGCCCTGGCTGCGGGCCTTCTCTGCCAGCGTCGGCAGACCGAGGTCGAACGCGCACTGGGAGAAACCGCCCTTGGCATCCACGCGCACCAGCGCGGGCGCAGGCTCGGACAGCTCCGGCACGGCATCGGGCACGACCTTGCCGGCACGCACGGTGTGAATGCAGCCCAGCAGCCGCCACACGCCGTGGGACGTGCAGCCATCGCGCTCGCCGGCCAGCACGGTGTCGGTCACCGCCTGCACGTGGGGTTCACTGAAGCCGTTGTGGCGCAGGATCGCCACCGACAAGTCGCGCAATTCATCCAGGCTCATTCGGGTCACGCCATTCTCCTCGAGTGCTGAAAAAGCTGCGGCAATCCGCCGCCGGTCGGTGATCCTGTCTACCATGGCGCCTCGCACCCTGCACCGCTTGCGCGCAATCGCCGGTGGCGGCGACGATTTCGGCACAGCCCTGCGCCCCCAACCCGACCATCCGGTCGTCCGAAGGATTGGCCCCACGTTGCTTGGGCCAATCCGGAGCTTCGGGTAAACTTCCGCATCTTTGCCTTCTCATAACGATCAGCCTGATGCCCACGACGTTTCACGAGATTCCCCGCGAGCGCCCTGCCACGCCCCTGCTCGACCGCGCCAGCACGCCGGTCGAGCTGCGCCGGCTGGGCGAAGCGGAGCTGCTGACGCTCGCTGACGAACTGCGCCAGTACCTGCTGTACAGCGTCGGCCAGACCGGCGGCCACTTCGGCGCGGGCCTGGGCGTCATCGAACTGACAGTCGCCCTGCACTACGTCTTCGACACCCCGGATGACCGTCTGGTGTGGGATGTGGGCCACCAGGCCTACCCGCACAAGATCCTCACCGGTCGCCGCGAGCGCATGGGCAGCCTGCGCCAGAAGGACGGCCTGGCCGCCTTCCCGCGCCGCTCGGAGAGCGAGTACGACACCTTCGGCGTCGGTCACTCCAGCACCTCCATCAGCGCCGCCCTCGGCATGGCCATCGCGGCACGCATGCAGGGCTCCGGGCGCAAGTCGGTCGCGGTGATCGGCGACGGCGCACTGACTGCCGGCATGGCCTTCGAGGCGCTCAACCACGCGTCGGAGGTCAAGGCCGACATGCTGGTGATCCTCAACGACAACGACATGTCGATCTCGAACAATGTCGGCGGCCTGTCCAACTACCTGGCCAAGATCCTCTCCAGCCGCACCTACAGCAGCATGCGCGAAGGCAGCAAGAAAGTGCTCTCGCGCCTGCCCGGCGCCTGGGAGATCGCCCGCCGCACCGAGGAATACGCCAAGGGCATGCTGGTCCCCGGCACGCTCTTCGAGGAACTGGGCTGGAACTACATCGGCCCCATCGACGGCCACGACCTGCCGACCCTGATCGCCACCCTGCGCAACATGCGTGACCTCAAGGGCCCGCAGTTCCTTCACGTGGTGACCAAGAAGGGCAAGGGCTTCGGCCCCGCCGAGATCGATCCGATCGGCTACCACGCCATCACCAAGCTCGAACCCGAAGGCGCCCCCGCCCACGCCGTGCCGAAGAAGGCCGGCGGGCCGAAGTACTCCAGTGTGTTCGGCCAGTGGCTGTGCGACATGGCTGCCCAGGACCCGCGCCTGGTCGGTATAACCCCGGCGATGAAGGAAGGCTCCGACCTGGTCGCCTTCGCCGACAGGTTCCCCGACCGCTACTTCGACGTCGCCATCGCCGAGCAGCACGCCGTGACCCTGGCGGCCGGCATGGCCTGTGACGGCGCCAAGCCGGTGGTGGCGATCTACTCCACCTTCCTGCAGCGCGGCTACGACCAGTTGATCCACGACGTCGCGGTGCAGAACCTCGACGTGCTGTTCGCCATCGACCGCGCCGGTCTGGTGGGCGAAGACGGCCCGACCCACGCCGGCAGCTTCGACCTCTCCTACCTGCGCTGCATCCCCGGCATGCTGGTGATGACGCCCAGCGACGAGAACGAACTGCGCAAGCTGCTGACCACCGGCCATCACTTCGAAGGCCCGGCGGCGGTGCGCTACCCGCGCGGCACTGGCCCCAACGCCCCCATCGAGGCAGCGCTGGAATCGGTCGAGATCGGCAAGGGCGTGGTGCGCCGTGAAGGCACGGCCGGCAAGGTCGCCTTCCTGGTGTTCGGCGTGCAGCTGGCCGAAGCGCTGAAAGTGGCCGAGCAGTTCGACGCCACGGTCGCCGACATGCGCTTCGTCAAGCCGCTGGACGAGGCACTGGTGCGCCAGCTGGCCGCCAGCCACGAGTTGCTGGTGACCATCGAGGAGAACTCGGTGATGGGTGGCGCCGGCGCCGCCGTCAGCGAATTCCTCGCTCGCGAGAACCTCCAGCAGCCGATCCTGCACCTGGGCCTGCCGGACTACTACGTCGAGCACGCCAAGCCTGCGCAGATGCTTGCGGAGTGCGGCCTGGACGCCGCCGGCATCGAAGCCTCGGTGAAGGCGCGCCTGGAGGCCCTCGGCAACCGCTGAGACCGATCGGCGCATCCCTCCCCCGGAGTATTGCCAGCAACGGGCGCACCGACTAAGGTGCGCCCGTTTTCGTTCGAGGTAACGGGAAGCAGGTGAAAGACCTGCGCTGCCCCCGCAACGGTAACCGACGCACTCCCTGCGGGCGTGCAGCATCGCCATGAGCCACTGCACGAATGTGGGAAGGCGGCGATGTGACGTCGGCAGCCCGGAGACCGCCCTCGACACGCCCCGACAGGTGTTGCGGAGGGCCGCACCGTCAAGTGCGGCCTGCCGCCCTTGCCACGCCCTCCTCGAAAGTCATCCGACCGCTTTTGAGGACGCTCCATGAAACTGACCCGACTCGCCCTGGCCACCAGCCTGCTGCCCGGCATGGCCTTCGCCGCTGGCGACATCTACACGCTCTCCGACCAGGTGATCACTTCCGCCCGCCAGGCCCAGCCGCGCGCCGAGGCCACCTCGGCCAACAGCGTGTTCACCCGCGCCGACATCGAACGCCTGCAGGTGCGCAGTGTCCCCGCCCTGCTCGCCCGCGTGCCCGGCGTGCAGATGGGCAGCTCCGGCGGCGTGGTCTCCTACTCCGTGCGTGGCGCCAGCACCGCGCAGACCCTGGTCCTGGTGGACGGCCAGCGCATCGCCTCGGCCAGCAGCGGCATCGCCCGCCTGGACTACCTGAGCATCGACAGCATCGAGCGCGTCGAAGTGACCCGCGGCCCGCGCTCAGCCCTGTACGGCGCCGACGCCATCGGCGGGGTCATCCAGATCTTCACCCGCCGCGGCGAAGCCGGCCTGCACCCCGAAGTGCGCCTGGCCGCCGGCAGCCACGGCACCTTCGAGCGCAGCCTGAACCTCTCCGGCGGTGACGCGCAGACCCGCTACAACCTCGGCGGCAGCCTCGACGAAAGCCAGGGCTGGGACCGCACCAGTGACAACGTCGGCGCCGACAACGACCACGATGCCCAGCGCAACAAGGCCGTGCACCTGAACCTGGACCATCGCTTCAGCGAGGACTGGAAGGCCGGCCTGAACCTCAACGACCAGCGCGGCAAGAACGAATACGACGACGCCTACAATTTCGAGCCGGGTTCGCCCCGCGACGAATTTCGCGTCAGCAGCTACAGCGCCTACCTCGACGGCCAGATCACGAAAATCTGGAACAGCCGCCTGGAACTGGGTCGCAGCTTCGACCGCAACAAGGCCGTGGGCGCTGCCGACAGCTGGAACAACGGCACGCTGGAAACCACCCGCCATTCGGCGAGCTGGATCAACCGCCTGCAGCTGGACGACGCCAACCAGTTGGCCCTGGGCGCCGACTGGTACGAAGACCAGGTCGACGGCACCACCGCGTTCGCCGACGACCAGCGCAGCAACCGTGCCTTCTTCGCCCAGCACAGTTTCAAGGGCGACAGTTTCGGCACCGAGCTGGGCATCCGCCATGACAACAACCAGGCCTACGGCAGCCAGAACAGCTGGAACGCCGCCTTCAGCCTGCCGGTGGGCGACAACCAGACCTGGATCGCCAGCTACGGCGAGGGCTTCCGCGCACCGACCTTCAGCGACCTCTACTACCCCGGCGCGAGCAACCCGGACCTCAAGGCCGAGACCTCGAAGACCTACGAGCTGCAATGGCGCGGCGACATCGAAGGCACGCACCTGGAGGCCTCGCTGTACCGCACCGAGATCGACGACATGATTGCCTGGGACAGCAACAGCAATCAGCCGGAGAACATCAACAAGGCGCGCATCGATGGCTTCGAGGCCAGCGTCGCCCGCGACGTGCTCGGCTGGCAGGCCGCGCTCGGCCTGAGCCTGATCGACCCGCGCGACCGCGACACCGGCCATACTCTGCCGTACCGCGCGCGCCGTACCCTGAGCCTGGACCTCGACCGCCAGTTCGGCGTCTTCGGCGTCGGTGGCACCTGGCGCGCGGTCAGCCAGCGCTACGACGACGCGGCCAACACCCGCGAGCTGTCCGGCTACGGCGTGCTCGACCTGCGCACCAGTTGGCTGGCCAGCAGCGAGATTCGCGTCGACCTGAAGCTGGATAACGTCCTGGACCGCGACTACACCCTGGGCGACTACCTGCGCCCGACCAGCCCCACCGACTACTTCGGCGAAGCCCGCCCCTACCAGGAACCCGGCCGCACCGCGCTGCTGGCGGTGACCTGGACGCCGGAGCTGTAAGGCCACATCGGCATTTCCCCTGTAGGAGCGGCCCATGGGGCGCTCCTACAGGGAGCATCGGTGCGCGGGCTATTCGCGAGCAAGCTCGCTCCTACAGGTTCGAATTACACCGACAGACCGCGCTGCTCGTCGCAGGAGCGAGCTTGCTCGCGAACCCGCACGGCAGCGGACTCAGCCCAGAAGCCCCGCCATCCGCCCGAGCTCCGCGCAGTCCTGCGCGTGCCAGTCGGTCAGCTCCGGCCAAGGGTTCTCGGTGAGGTTCACCAGCGCGCTGTGCGCACCCGCGGCGCGGGCGCAGTAGAGGTCGAAGCGGTAGTCGCCGACCATCAGCATCCGCTGCGGCGCCACGTCCCAGCGCGCGGCGAGACGCAGCAGGCCGTCCGGGCTGGGCTTGGGATCGGCCTCGCCACGGCCGAGAACATCCTCGGTCAGGAAGCAATCACCGATACCAATCGCCGCCAGCGTGATCAGCGCCAGCTCGTGGGCATTGCGGGTGAGGATGCCCAGGCGATAGCCGGCGCCATGCAGCGCGCGCACCAGTTCAACGGCACCCGGTGCGGCGGTGGAAGCCACCGCCAGTTCGCGCTCGTGCTCCAGCAGCCAGGCATGCTTGGCCGCCGCCTCGTCCTCCGGCAGCGCAGCCAGGTGGGTGAGGATGTCGTGCTCCTGGGGAATCCCCAGGGCCCGCTTGATCGACGGGAAATCGTGCACGGCCAGGGTCAGGGTGCCGTCCATGTCGAACACCCAGTGGCGGATGCTGTCCAGCGTCATGCCCAGTCCTCGCGGCGGCGGATCAGGCCTTCCTGGGTCGAGGACGCGACCAGTTGGCCGTCACGGTTGAAGATGCTGCCGCGCACGAAGCCGCGGCCATTGCCGGCCCAGGGACTGTCGATGGCGTAGAGCAGCCACTCGTCCGCGCGCAGGTCGCGGTGGAACCACACGGAATGGTCGATGGTGGCGACCTGCATGTCCTTCTGCCACACCGAGCGGCCGTGGGGCAGCAGCGAGGTGGTGAGGAAGCCGAAGTCCGAGGCGTAGGCGAGGATGTACTTGTGCAGCGCCGGGATGTCCGGCAGCTTGCCATCGGCGCGCAGCCACAGGTACTTGATCGGCTCGCCGACCTCCGGATCGTACGGGTCGTTCTCGGTCACCGGGCGAATTTCGATGGGCTTGGGATAGAGCAGCTTGTCGCGGATGCGCTCGGGGAACTGCGCCGCACTGCGTTTTTTCAGCTCCTGGTCGGTCGGCAGGTTCTCCGGGCCGACCACGTCGGGCATGCTGATCTGGTGCTCGAAGCCTTCCTCGTCGGTCTGGAACGAGGTGCTCAGGGCGAAGATCGGCTGGCCCTTCTGGATCGCGGTGACGCGGCGGGTACTGAAGGTGCCGCCGTCACGCACGCGGTCGACCTGATAGACGACCGGCTTGCTGGCATCGCCCGGGCGCAGGAAGTAACCGTGCATTGAGTGCACATGGCGCTCCGGCTCCACGGTCTGGCTCGCCGCCGACAGCGCCTGGCCGAGCACCTGCCCGCCATACAGCTGGCGGAACCCGAGGTCCTGGCTCATGCCGCGGAACAGGTTCTCTTCGATCTGTTCCAGGCTCAGCAGAGCCACCAGGTTGTCCAGGATCTGGGTCATGCGCGTTGTTTCCTCAATGGCGGTCTTGCTGAAGTGGGAGTCGGCGTGGCGCGTTGTAGGCGGGAAGGCTGGTGAGGCGTTCGTCCCATACCGCGCGGCCGATAGTGAAATGATAGAGGCTGACCGGGCAGTCCGAACCGCCGCCGAGCAATTCGTCCAGCGCCGGATCGAAATAGCAGCCGATGCCGGTGCCCGACAGGCCCGCCGCCTCGGCTTCCAGATAAAGCAGTTGGCCGATCTGCCCGGCTTCCCAGTACAGGCGCGGGTATGCCCAGGCGCCCTCGATCAGCGCGGCGTCGAGGTCGGCCAGCATGGCAAAGGCCACACAGCCGTCGCTGGCGATGTCCTGCCCACAGGACAGGAACGCCGACAGCCCGCGCGCATCGCCGGACAGCAGGCGGTACAGCGGCACGCCGCTCTCCTCGACCGGCTGCCACAGGTAATCCTCGCGCAGGCCGCCGGCCTCGCGGCCGCTGCGACCCAGCCAGTACAGGCCGGGCTCCAGGCCCTGGACGCGGTGAACGAAGAGCAGCAGGTCGATCCGCGATGGCTCGCCGGTGCAGGCAAAAGGCACGGGCGAGCGCTCGGGCATCAGGCGGCGCAGCCAGGCATACAACAGCTCGGCGTGGATGCCGCTGCGGCCGTCCATGGACTGCGCACTGCGTCGGCGATGCAGGATCGGACGCAACGGCAGGCCGGGGTTATCCACAGCCGCGTCGGTTTCCGGCGCGGACCAGTCGCGGGCAGGCAGCGCAGGCGCGCGGCACAGGGAGTGCACGCGCTGCAGTTCCGGCCAGTGGCGATAATCCCGCGACAGGCGATTGGGCACGCCGGCCAGCGGCAGCTCGGCAACCCCCTTGAGCAGGTTGCCTGGCAGCGGGAATTCGGCGGGCTGTGCCGGCCCGATCCACAGCAGGGCATCGGCGAATTCCTGCTCGCTGAATCCCTCGCGGTCGAGGCCGATCAGCGTATCCAATTGCGCTTCCGCCACGCCGCGCAGCAGGCGCAGGTCCCAGCCCTGGATTGCCGCGGCGATGCCGAGGCAGGCCAGCGCATGGCCCAGATCATGATTGCAGTAGCGATAGGCGCGCTCGCCGTATTTCCAGGCCTCGCGCCAGGGAATGCTCGCCAGCGCCAGCAGGAAACCGCCGGCGGGCAGCACGTCGTCCAGTTGATTGGCCAGCGGCGCAGGCAGTTCGGCGCGCACCTCCAGCACATGCTCGTCGGCACTGTAGTGCGCCAGCAGCGCGGCGTTATCCACAGCCCCGGCAGGCAACAGCAGATAGGCCTCGGTCGGGTGCAGGTTGCCGCTCGACGGGTTGACCCGCAGCGCCCAGCGGCTGCCACCGGCGTCCTTCCAGGCGGACAGCGCGAGGCTGTCGTAGAGCAGTTGCGAGACGCTGGCGAGGTTCAGCGGTGCAGGCGCGCCGAGCGGGCCGGCGAACACTTCGTCATAGCCCGGCGACTCTTCCTGCGGGCGGTGCAGCAGGTCGATGCAGCGCGCGCCGGCATAGCGGCGGAAGGCGGCCGGCTGGGTCGCCCAGTCGAGCTGTCCAGGGCCGGGAGCGAAGCGCTCCGGGCGATGGCTGCTCAGT
Organism: Pseudomonas sp. BB438; assembly: GCF_057180225.1. Classification (NCBI taxonomy): domain Bacteria; kingdom Pseudomonadati; phylum Pseudomonadota; class Gammaproteobacteria; order Pseudomonadales; family Pseudomonadaceae; genus Pseudomonas; species Pseudomonas sp. BB438. Next base: position 858,027 of record NZ_CM170001.1, on the reverse strand, counting down.
GCGTGATAGGCGCGCACACCGTCTTCGGGCTTCATGGACGAGGGATCCGGTAGAGCACATGCTGGCGCAGCGGATGGCCTTCCGGCAGGCGCGGATGCTCGAAGTCACCGGCCTCGTCGCGCATCATCCCCAGGCGCAGCATCAGCCCCTGCGACGGCAGGTTGGCCGGCACGGTGAAGGCCACCACTTCGCCCAGCTTCAACTGCCCGAAGGCGAACGCCAGCACCGCGCGCGCCGCTTCCAGCGCGTACCCCTGGCGCCAATAAGCCGTGTTGAAACGCCAGCCAATCTCGACTGCCGGAGTGAAGGCGGCTTCGAAGGACACCCGCGCCAACCCGAGCACGCCGATGAACGCAGCGTCCGCGCGGCGCTCGACGACCCACTGGCCGAAACCGTGCTCGTCGAAGTGCTGGAGGATGCGCGCGGCCAGCAGGTCGCTGTCCTCGCGGCTCAGGCAGGCGGGGAAATGGCGCATCACCTCGGCGTCGGCATTCAGCGCAGCGAAGGGCAGCAGATCGTCATGGCGCCACGGACGCAGCAGCAGGCGTTCGGTGGTCAGGCTGGGAAAATCCATGGGAATCATCGCGGATCATCAAAGGTCACCATGATACCCGGCGACGAGCCTGTAGGAGGCAATCCGTCAGACAACGCGCAATCGATTCAGCACAGAGGCGCCTTCATCTGGTATTTTTCTCCTACCTTCGCTGTCGGTCACTGCCTTGACCGTGCTCACGCAGACAGCCGCGCCGCCAGGGCGCACCTCAAAAAGACCAAGGAACCCCAATGACGACCTCCACCACCGGACTGCAACGCAGTACGGCCCTGGTGCTTTTCGCGTTGGCTGTCGGCGGCTTCGCCATCGGCACCACCGAATTCGCCACCATGAGCCTGCTGCCCTACTTCGCCCCAGCGCTGGGCATCGATGCCCCGACCGCCGGCCACGTGATCAGCGCCTACGCCCTGGGCGTGGTCGTCGGTGCACCGCTGCTGGCGGTGCTCGGCGCGCGCCTGCCACGCCGTACCCTACTGGTGCTGCTGATGGCGCTGTTCGCCATCGGCAACGGCCTGAGCGCCCTGGCGCCGACCTACCACTGGATGCTGCTGTTCCGCTTCATCAGCGGCCTGCCCCATGGCGCCTATTTCGGCATCGCCGCGCTGGTCGCCGCCTCCATCGTGCCGCCGCACCGGCGAACCGTGGCGGTCGGGCGGATGTTCCTCGGCCTCACCGTCGCCACCATCATCGGCGTGCCGCTGGCCAACTGGCTGAGCCAGGCCGTGGGCTGGCGCTGGAGCTTCGCACTGGTGGCCGCGCTGGGTGTGCTGACGATGATCTGCGTGCGCCTGCTCGCGCCCCACTCCCCCGCCGAGCCCGACTCCAGCCCGCTGCGTGAGCTCGGTGCGCTCAAGCGCGGCCAGGTCTGGCTGACCCTGGGTATCGGCGCCATCGGTTTCGGCGGACTGTTCGCGGTGTACACCTACCTGGCCGACATCCTTGGCGCGGTGACCCACGTCTCGCCGAGCATCGTGCCGCTGATCATGGCGGTGTTCGGTATCGGCATGACCCTGGGCAACCTGTTCATTCCGGTGCTCGCCGACCGCGCCGTGATGCCCACCGCGGGCGGCCTGCTGGTATGGAGCGCAGTGGTGCTGGCGATCTTCCCGTTCACCGCCGGGAACATCTGGACCATTTCCATCTGTGTGTTTTTCGTCGGCTTCGGCGGCGCCCTGGGCACCGTGCTGCAGACCCGCCTGATGGACGTCGCCGAAGACGCCCAGGGGCTCGCCGCGGCGCTGAACCACTCGGCATTCAACTTCGCCAACGCCCTGGGCCCATACCTAGGAGGGCTGGCCCTGGCGGCCGGCTACGGCTGGACCTCGCCGGGCTGGGTCGGCAGCCTGCTGGCGATCGGCGGCTTCGTCCTCTGGTCGGTCTCGGTCGCCACCAACCGCAGCTCGCGACGCGACGCAGCCGTCTCCAACGAAGGCTGATACGCGGGATCGAACGGACAGCGCCGGCGCACTGCCGGCCCTTTCGTCTGCGCCGTGTGCCGACGTACCCTGTACGGCACATTCCCGATCCGCCGACACCATGCCGCTGCCCCTGGTCTACCACGACGACTACAGCCCGCCCTTCCCGGACAACCATCGCTTCCCGATGGAAAAGTTCCGCCTGCTGCGCGATCACCTGGTGGACAGCGGGCTGGTCGCTGACGAGCGATTGCTGCGCCCGGAACTCTGTCCGCCGGACGTCCTCGCCCTGGCTCACGACCGCGACTACATCGAGCGCTACTGCAGCGGCGAGATGAGCCGCGAGGAACTGCGCCGCCTCGGCCTGCCCTGGACCGAAGCGCTGGCGCGGCGCACGGTGCGCGCGGTGGGTGGATCGCTGCTCAGTGCAGAACTGGCGCTACAGCACGGCCTGGCCTGCCATCTCGCCGGCGGCACGCACCATGCGCACCACGACCATGCCTCGGGCTTCTGCATCTTCAACGATCTGGCGGTGATCAGCCTGTACCTGCTGGAAAGCGGCAAGGCGAGCCGGGTGCTGATCTTCGACTGCGACGTGCACCAGGGCGACGGCACCGCGCGCATCCTGGAAAACGTGCCGGACGCGGTGACCGTGTCCCTGCACTGCGAAAAGAACTTCCCCGCGCGCAAGGCGCAGAGCGACTGGGACATTCCCCTCCCGCTGCACCTGGGCGACGCGGAGTACCTGAAGGTGGTGCAGCAAGCGCTGGATTACCTGCTGCCGCTGTACCAGCCGGACATCGTGCTCTACGACGCCGGCGTGGACGTGCACAAGGACGACGCCCTCGGCTACCTGCAGCTCACCGACGCCGGGCTGGCGGCGCGGGACGAACACGTCATCCGCCGCTGCCTGGCCAGCGACATTCCGGTGGTGGGCGTGATCGGCGGTGGCTACGACAAGGACCGCCAGGCCCTGGCACGCCGCCACGGTATCCTCCACCACAGCGCTGCGCGGGTAGCGGCGGAGTTTCAGCTGACGCGGTAGCGGGCGTTGTTGCTGTCCATGCGCGAGGGCAGGCGCTGCTGTTCCCAGCGCTTCATTTCATGGTCGGTGAACGCCAGCAGCGCAATGGCGCGCACACGACTGTCCTCGGGGTAGTGCTTCTCACAGAAACGCATGACCTGTTCCGGCACGTGGTGCTGCAGCAGCTCCTGGGCCCGCAGCGGCCCTGCGTACTGCAGGTAGCGCGGCAACAGCCGGCTCCAGCTGGTGAACACATAGAGGTTGTGCAGTGCGATCTGTATCGACAGCAGTTCGAGCACCCGCTGCTCGAACTTCACCTTTGCGCCCTGCAGGTTCTTGTTCAGGCGCACCACCATATGAGCGACCGCCTCGTTGAGCAGGGTGCGAATTTCCTCGCCAGGGAGCGCACGGATCACAATATCGAGGCCATTCACCCGCACACGGGTGTCGCTGCCCTCCATCCACAGGTGGGCCTCATGGGAGCGAAGGTAATCACGGACTTTCATCGACATTCGGACCAAGGTTGCAAGAGGCCCGCATGCTGATGGATTCACAAAAGTGCCAATATCGGCACATTCCCGATCCCCTGTCGGAATTGTCGCAACCCCTCCACATCGGCAACGGGAGGTGACCCCTCATCTTTTCCACGGCAACTGTGGAGCGGCCTGTGGATAAGCTGCGGGAAAGCGGCTGTCACCCCCGCCGCCACAGGTTTGGCGAGTCCTGAGCGGAAAATGACCAACCGGCGCGGAGCGACGCTGCGCTAGAATTGCGGCCTTTCCCGCTCTCCTTCGCCTGGCCTTCTGCATGACCGACTCCCGCCCGCTCGCTTCCCGTACCGCCATCGTCTTCGGCGGTGGCCCCGCTGGCCTCATGGCGGCTGAAGTCCTGGCCGGAGCCGGCGTACCGGTGGAGCTGTTCGACGCCATGCCCTCGGTGGGGCGCAAGTTCCTCCTGGCCGGCGTGGGCGGCATGAACATCACCCATTCGGAAGCGCGCGAGCCGTTCCTCTCGCGCTACGGCGAGCGTACGGAAACACTGGCACCGCTGATCGACGCCTTCGACAACCAGGCCTTGTGCGCGTGGATTCATGACCTGGGTATCGACACCTTCGTCGGCACCTCCGGCCGCGTCTTCCCCACCGACATGAAGGCTGCGCCGCTGCTGCGCGCCTGGCTCAAGCGCCTGCGCGAGGCCGGTGTGGTTATCCACACCCGCCATCGCTGGACGGGCTGGGACGCCGAGGGTGCTCTGCTGATCGAGGGACCAGAGGGCCAGCGCCGCATCGCCGCCGAGACGACCGTGCTCGCCCTCGGTGGCGGCAGCTGGCAACGCCTGGGCTCGGACGGCGCCTGGGTGCCGCTGCTGGAACGGCGCGCTGTGGATATCTCGCCGCTGCGCCCGGCCAACTGCGGCTTCGAAGTGGCCGGCTGGAGCGATTTCTTCCGCGACAAGTTCGCCGGCGCGCCGGTCAAGCCGGTGGCGCTCTCGCTTGAGGGCGGCGTGCCGCGCCAGGGCGAGTTCGTGGTCACCGCCGGCGGCATCGAGGGCAGCCTGGTCTATGCGCTGTCCGCTGCCATTCGCCACGGCATCGAGCAGACCGGCAGCGCCACGGTGTACCTCGACCTGCTGCCCAATCGCAGCCTGGAGCAGGTCGCCAAGGCCATCGCCCAGCCGCGCGGCTCCAAGTCCATGGCCAACCACCTGCGCGGCCGCCTGGGGCTGGACGGCGTGCGCGCCGGGCTGCTGCGTGAGTTGTCCACAGCCCAGGACTACGCCGACCCGCAGCGCCTCGCCCAACTGATCAAGGCACTGCCACTGACCGTGCTGCGCCCCCGCCCGCTGGACGAAGCCATCAGCAGCGCCGGTGGCGTGACCTTCGAGGCGATGGACGACAACCTGATGCTCAAGGCACTGCCGGGCGTGTTCTGCGCCGGCGAGATGCTCGACTGGGAGGCGCCCACCGGCGGCTACCTGCTCACCGCCTGCTTCGCCAGCGGCCGCGCGGCAGGACTCGGTGCACTGAAATGGCTCCAGGCACAGGACTGATCGCTGCACCACTAGCACCATAGTGCTAGATTCTCGACTCCCACTCTGGAGTCGCTTGCATGCCGCTGACCTTCCGCCACGCCCGCCCCGATGATGTCGACGCCGCCGTCCCGCTGATCTACAGCTCGGGCCCGGACGCGTTCGACTATGCCTTCGCCCGTCCCGGCCACAACAGCGCCCAGGACTTCCTGCGCTACGCCTTCCTCCAGGGCGGCGGGCAGTTCGGCTGGCGCCAGCATTGGGTCGGCGAACAGAACGGCGAGGTCGTGGTGGCCGGTACGGTATTCGGCGGCGAAGCCAACCTGGGGTACATGCTGGCAGCCACGCGGCAGATTCTCGGTTACTTCGGCCTCGGGTCGGCCGGCGTAATGCGCCGCGGCCTGCAACTGGAAAAGATCATCTGTCCGCCGCCGCGCCGCACGCTGTACCTCGCCCACCTGGGCGTCACGCCGACACGGCGTGGCGAAGGCCTGGGCAGCCAGCTGATCGCTCACTTCCTGCAGATCGGCCGCAACGCCGGCCTGCCCATGGCGGCGCTGGATGTCTCCACGGCCAACCCCAAGGCCCAGGCGCTCTATGAACGCCTGGGCTTCAGCGTACAGGTGGAGCGCGCCTCGACCCTGCCGGGTGTCGCCGGCAGTCGCTACATGCAGCGCCAGCTCTGAGTTAGACTCGCCACCAACCGCCCACCAGAGGTGGCCTGCCCACCTGCAGGGCGCCGTCGAAAGCCTGCTCACGCATTAACCAGGAAGGTTGCCCATGAGCACTGCCAGCGTTGAACTGAAAGTCTTCGTCCCCGCCCGCGATTTCGCGCTCTCCCAGCAGTTCTACAAGGACCTGGGGTTCCTCTCGCCGTGGAGCTCCGAGGAGCTCGCCTACTTCCACCACGGCGACCACTGCGCCTTCCTGCTGCAGAACTACTACGTCAAGGAATTCGCCGAGAACCTGATGCTGCACCTGCTGGTGGAAGACGCCGACGCCTGGTACGCCAAGGTGCGCGGCGCCGGCCTCGCCGAGCGCTACGGGGTGCGCCTGGGTGAGCCGGCGGATCAGCCCTGGAAGATGCGCGACTTCACCCTGCACGACCCGAGCGGCGTGCTCTGGCGGATCGGGCATAACCTCGACTGAGTGGTACACCGCACCTGGGCTTTTTGTAGGAGCGAGCACGCTCGCTCCTACCGTGACGTGGCTACTTCAGGTACCACCCCCAGGGCTGATCCGAGATGTATTCGGTCACCTGCTTCACCTCCAGGTAGTTCTCCAGCCCCCACACGCCCAGCTCGCGGCCGATACCGCTGTGTTTCATGCCGCCCCAGGGCGCCTGGGTGAAGGTCGGCTGCGAGCAGTTGACCCAGACGATTCCTGCGCGCAGCCCGTCGGCGACCCGCGCGGCACGCTGCGGGTCGCCGGACATTACCGCGCCGGCCAGGCCGAAGCGGCTGTCGTTGGCCAGGCGCAGGGCCTCGGCCTCGGTCTTGAAGCGCTTCACGCAGAGCACCGGGCCGAAGATTTCCTCGCGCCAGACCAGCGCGTCCTCGGACGGCTCGTCGAAGATTGCCGGCTCGATGAACCAGCCCTCCTCCAACCCCGCCGGACGCTTGCCGCCAGTGAGCAGGCGGGCGCCGCCCGCGCGGCCTTTTTCAACGAAGCCGAGTACCTTTTCGTGCTGCCCGGCACTCACCAGCGGGCCGAGCAGCACGCCCGGCTGCAGGCCGTTGCCGATGGTGATCGCACGGGTCGCCTCCACCAGCCGCTCGATCAGCCGCGGAGCGATGCCCTCCTGCACCAGCAGGCGCGAGGTGGCGCTGCACACCTGGCCCTGGTTCCAGAAGATGCCGAACAGGATCCACTCCACCGCCGCCTCGACATCGCTGTCGTCGAAGACGATGAAGGCCGACTTGCCGCCCAGCTCCAGGCTGACGTTCTTGATGTCCTGGGCCGCCGCCGACATGATCCGCGAGCCGGTCGGCACGCTGCCGGTGAAGGCCAGCTTGTCCACGCCCGGATGCTGGCTCAGTGGCCCGCCGGCCTCCGCACCGAGGCCGGGCAGTACGTTGAGCACGCCCGCCGGCAAGCCCACCGCGTCGGCCGCGGCAGCCAGTTCGAGTGCGCTCAGCGGTGTCAGCTCGGACGGCTTGAGCACGCAGGTCGCGCCCGCTGCCAAGGCCGGCGCGACCTTCCACGCTGCCATCAACAGCGGGTAGTTCCAGGGAATGATCTGCCCCGCCACCCCCACCGGTTCCTGGCGGATGCGGCAGCGGAAGCGCTCGTCGGGCAACGGAAGCACCTGGTCCTGGCGCTCGTCCAACTCCCGTGCCAGCCCAGCGTAATAGCGGAAGCAGCCGATGGCGTCGGCCACGTCCCACTGCGCCTCGGGCAACGGCTTGCCGTTGTCGCGCACGTCCAGCTCGGCCAGTGAATCCTGGTGGCGCTCCAGCTCTCCGGCCAGCGCCTCCAGCCATTCGGCACGCTCGCTGCCGCGGCTCTGCCCCCAGCCGCGATTGAACGCGGTACGCGCCGCGCGCACCGCGTGGTCGACGTCTTCCTCGGTGGCCGCCGGCACTTCGCGCAGCGGCTGGCCGGAGGCCGGGTCGTAGCTGGTGAAGCGGCCGCCCAGGTCCGGCCTGACCCACTGCCCGTTGATGTAGAGCTGGTCACGCATCCTCGAGTCTCCTTGAAGTCGCCCTCAGGCGGCCTGAACGCCAGTGCGGCGGTTCTGCAGGTAGCGGGAGGTGAACAGCAGCGCCAGCGAGGCGCAGATGATCACCGTGGAGATGGCGTTGATCTCCGGCGTGATGCCCCGGCGGATCGACGAGAAGATGTAGATCGGCAGCGTGGTCTCGGAGCCTGCGACGAAGAAGGCGATGATGAAATCGTCGAAGCTGAAGGTGAATGCCAACAGGAAGCCGGCGAGGATGGCCGGGGCAATCTGCGGCAGGGTCACCCGCCAGAAGGTGTCCAGCGGCGGCGCGTAGAGGTCGGCAGAGGCTTCCAGCAGCAACTTGTCCATCGCCTCGACGCGGGTGCGGACGATCACCATCACCAGCGCCATGGTGAACAGCGAATGCGCCGCTACCACCGTACCGAAGCCCATGTTGAGTTTCGGCAGGCCGATGTCCAGCAGCGCCAACAGCGGGTTGAGCACATCGAACAGGGTGATGAAGGCGATCAGCGTGGCGATGCCGATGACGATCCCCGGCACGATGATCGCGCAGTAGGTCAGCGCGTCGAACAGCAGGCGCACGCGCTTGCCAACCCGCTGCAGGCCGAACACCGCGAGGGTGCCGAACAGCGTGGCGATCAGCGCCGAGCAGAAGGCGATCAGCGCACTGTTGCCCAGGGCCTCCATGATGAACGGGTTGCCGAAGGCGCGGCCGAACCACTGCACCGAGCAGCACTGGAAGCTCAGCCCGCTGCGCCCGGCGTTGAAGGCGAAGAGCATGATCAGCGCGATGGGCGCGTAGAGGAACAGGTAGACCGAGGTGGAATAACTGCGCAGCCACATGTCAGAGCACCCCGTCGTTGCGCGAACCGCCATAGCGGGCCACGAGTTTCAGGTAGACGCCGATGATCGCCAGCATCATCGCCACCAGGGTCATCGCCACCGCGCTGCCGAACGGCCAGTTGCGCGATTGCAGGAACAGGTCGACCAGCGCGTTGCCGACGAAGAACACCTTGCCGCCGCCCAGAATCGCCGGGATCAGGAACTCGCCCATGAGCAGGATGAACACCAGCATCACGCCGGTGATCACACCGGGCGCGGACAGTGGCAGGGTGACCCGGCGGAAGGTCTCGAAGGTGCTGGCGCCGAGGTCGCCGGAAGCTTCCAGCAGGCGCTTGTCGAGCTTCTCCAGGGTCACGTAGATGGGGAACACCATCAGCGGCAGGTAGCCGTAGACGATACCGATCAGCACCGCGTAGGGCGTGTTGATAAGCCGCACGTCGGCGATGCCGAAGGTCTCCAGCAGCGCCGGGATGCCGCGGCCGCTGAGCAGGAAGATCCAGGCGTAGGTGCGGATCAGGAAGCTGGTCCAGAACGGCACGATGACCAGGGTCAGCAGCAGCGACTTGTTGCGTCGCACCTTCACCGCCAGGAAGTACGCCAGCGGGTAGGCAGCCAGCAGGCACGCCAGGGTGCCCAGCGGCGCCAGGGTCAGGGTGTTCCAGAAGGCCTGGGCGCGGGACCCGAGGTTCAGGTAGTTCTCCAGCGTCAGCCCACCGCCGTAGCCACCGACGGCGCTGCGCTCGCCGAAGCTGAAGACCAGGATGATCACCAGCGGCATCAGGAGCAGCAGCAGGAACCACAGGGTGGACGGCAGGAGCAGCAGGAGCGTGACGCGCCGGCCAAGGCGTTTCGCGCGCGAGACCGTGGGCGTCGCCTGGGTCTGCGGCAACGGGGCGCTGACAGCGATGTTCATGTTCGATTCCCTACGCATGGGATTGCACGGACCTTTTTCGTAGGAGCGATCTTGCTCGCTCCTACGATGGGCCGATCAGGCGGCCTTGAACCGCGCCATCAGCTCGGCGCGCGCCGGGCTGGTAAGGGTGGCCGCGGCGCCGAACTCCAGCGGCGACAGACGCTCGGCCGCCGGGTACATGATCGGGTCGTCGAGCATCTCCTTGGAGAGCAGTGCATCGACCCGCTTGTCGCCGCTCGGGTAGCCGTGGGCAAGGACCTCCAGCTTGTTGTGCTGCGGATCGAGCAGGTAGTTGATGAACGCGTAGGCCGCATCACGGTGTTCGGCGCTCTTGGGAATGGCGAAGAAGTCGCTCCAGATCTCGCCGCCTTCCTTGCCCAGCACGAAGGTCATGTCCGGGTTGTCGCGGTGCAGCTGGGAGGCGTCGCCGGTCCAGGACATGGCCATCCAGGCGTCGCCGTTGCGCAGCGAAGGCTGGATGTCGGAGTTGATCGCGAACAGGTGCGGCTTGGCCTGGATCAGCAGCTTCTCGGCCTCGGCCAGCTCTTTCGGGTCCAGCGAATTGAAGCTGTAGCCGTAGTACTTGAGGGCGTTGCCGATGGCGGTGAGCTGGTAGTCGTGGACGATGGTGCGGCCCGATGCGCTGGTCAGCGTCAGGTCCCAGAACTGTTTCCAGGAGTCCGGATTGTCCTTGATGCGGCTCGAGTCGTAGACGATGCCGGTGGTGCCCCAGTTCTTCGGCACCGCGTAGACCTTGCCGTCCACCGTGCCCTGGGCCATGAAGCGCTCCTCGAAGGCCTTCGGATCGAAGTTGGGGATGCGCGAGAGGTCCAGTGGTTCGATCAGGCCGAGCTGCACGTAGGTGCTGATGGTGTAGTTGGTCGGCACGAAGACGTCCCAGCCGCTGCCGCCAGCCTGCAGCTTGGCGAGCATCTCCTCGTTGGAGCCGAAGACATTCATCTGCACCCGCGCGCCGGTCGACTTGGCGAAGGCGTCGAAGTTCTCCTGGCTGTGGTAGTTCGGCCAGGTCGCGAGCGCGAGGCGGTCACCGATGTTGCTGCCCTCGGCCGCGTAGGCCTTGCCGGTCAGCAGACCGGGAGTGTTGGCGGCGACCACCGCCATCGCCAGCCCGAGGCCGGTCTTGCCGAGGAACTCGCGCCGCGTGATGGAGCCGTTTTCCCAGCTGCGCATCGTCTTGATGAAGCTCTTCTTGTCCATCGTCACTCCCCGCCTGTCTGCTGATTGTCGTTATGGTTGGATCGTCGAACTCAAAGGGCCATGGCCAGGCCGCTGGCCTGGTTCCAGCCGACCTGTACCGGCGCGCCATGCTCGAAGGTTTCGGCCTCGCCGGCCTTGCGTGGCACGCGCACGCAGACGATGCCGAAGGCGTCGGTGCGCACGCGGTATTCGGTGAGGTTGCCCAGGTAGATGCGGTCCTCGACGCGGCCCTTCAGGCGCACTTCGCGCTGCAGCTCCGAGTCGGCGGCGGCGATGCCGACCAGTTCGGGGCGCACCGCGATGCAGCCTTCGGCCTGGGGCGCCAGCGAGGGACCGGTGGGTGTCGGCGGGCTGCTCAGTTCCAACCCGGCCGGCGTGCCCAGCACCACCCGGCCGGAGTCGAGGCGGCGCACGGTGCCGGAGAACAGGTTGGACTCGCCGATGAAGTCAGCCACGTAGCGGCTCGCCGGGGTCTCGTAGAGCGCCTCGGGGGTGGCGGTCTGGATGATCAGTCCGTCCTTCATGATGCTGATGCTGTCGCTCATCGACAGCGCTTCTTCCTGGTCATGGGTGACCAGCACGAAGGTGATGCCGACTTCGCGCTGCAGGCGCAGCAGCTCCGACTGCATCTCCTTGCGCAGCTTGCGGTCCAGCGCGGCCAGCGGCTCGTCGAGCAGCAGCACGGTGGGCTTGTTCACCAGCGCACGGGCCAGCGCCACGCGTTGTTGCTGGCCACCGGAAAGCTCGTGCGGCTTGCGCGTACCGAAGCCGGAGAGGCGCACCATTTCCAGCGCCTCATCGGCCATGCGGCGCTGCTGCGCGCGGTCCGGACGCGGCGTGCGATAGCGCAGGCCATAGGCGATGTTCTCGGCCACCGTCAGGTGCGGGAACAGCGCGTAATGCTGGAACACCATGTTCACCGCACGCTGGTGCGCCGGCACACCGGCCACCAGCTGGCCGGCCAGCAGTACCTCGCCTTCGCTGGGCTGCTCGAAGCCGGCGATCATCCGCAGGGTGGTGGTCTTGCCGCAGCCGGAGCTGCCGAGGAAGGAATGGAAGGCGCCGCGCTTCACCCGGAAGCTCAGCCCGTTGACCGCCGGCACGCTGCCGTAGCGCTTGACCACGTTACGGAATTCGATATCGACGTCCTGACCGCTCTCCATCACCGCGCGCTCCCACGTTGTTCTTGTTGGGGCTCACGCTAGCAACGGGGCTTTCGGGGTGTATATATCCCTCGGGGGATAGATGTCGGGATTGGATCGCCCGCTACGCGCTCACGAACTCATCCTGCAGGAGCGCGCCATGCGCGCGATCGCGGGCCTGGCCCGCTCCTGCAATGGGCATCCGCAGCTGGCCGTGACCGTAGGAAAAACCGCCCTGCTCAGCCGACCGCCAGCATGCCACCCGCCGCATCACGCCCCGCCAGTTCGCGGATGAACAGCCCGAGCAGCTCCGACTGGCTGCCGATGCCGAGCTTGGCGTAGATGTTCTTGCGGTGGATCTTCACCGTTCCGGGGCTGATGTCCAGTTGCTCGGCCACCGAGGCGCTGGAATGGCCGCGCAGCAGCAGCTGGACGATCTCCTGCTCGCGGGCGGTGAGCAGTTGGGCGCCGAACTGGTCGAAGGCCTCGCGGATCTGGTAGTCCAGGTCCTGCGCCGGGCGTGGCTGTGCACGACGCAACTCCCAGGCTTCGCGCACCACCTGCTCGACCACCGGCCGCGCGCACTCCAGCAGCTGCATCTCGTCCCGGCTGTAGGCGGGGCTGGAGGTCTTGCGCATCAGCGAGAGCACGGCGGTGGCGCCGTCGGCGAGGTCGATGAAGAAGGCGATCTCCTCGGTCAGGCCGGTCTGCTGGTAATACGTCTGGTAGTACTCGCCCAGGTAGAAGTGGTCCGGCGCGAACTGCCGCAGGCGCCACAGTCCGGGGGCCTGGTTGCGCGTGCAGGCGAGGTAGAAGGGATCGAGCAGGTAGGGGCCGACCTGGTAGTCCTCGACGTAGACGTGGCGGATGTCGGCCGGGAAGGTGTCGAACAGGTCGAGCGGCCGGTGGTTGCCTTCGTAGACGAACAGCACGAAGTTATCCACCGCACAGACCTGCTGCAGCCACTGGCTGAGGCCGAGCAGGCGCGGACGACCGGCGGCCAGCGGGAGCAGGTGGGCGACTCCGCCGGTCCAGGCTTTGAGTTCCTTGTGGCGCATGGGCTGTCGTTCTTGTTGTGTGCGCGATGGGCACACTATAGGCGTTCGGGATTCCACACGGAAATGCAGCTTTTGCGCCACACCCCGCAAGACCCCGTCACGCCTGGAGACAGCCTCGATTCAGCCGTAGGCCGCGCACCGCGATGGAGCAGCGACGCGCCTTATCGGCTCAGGGGCGACGAGCGCCCTTGCCGCCCGGCTTTCCAGCAGGCGACTTGCCGGAGGGAGACTTGCCACCGGCCGGCTTGCCGCCGAGGCCGAAGCCCGGCGCCTTGCGCACCGCCTTGACCTGCGGCTTGTCATCCAGCAGCGAGCCGAGGTGGACCTTGCCCGGCTTGCCTTCCGGCACCTTGGGTTGCTTGGGCTTCTTCGGCTTCTTCGTGATCTGGCCGCCAGGCGCGGTGACGGGCACCCGGTGCTCCGCCTCGAAACCGTCTTCTTCCTGACGCTGCAGGGTCTGCCCGATCAGCGTCTCGATGGCCGCCAGTTGCTGCACTTCATCGGCGCAGACCAGCGAGATCGCCTGCCCGCTGGCACCGGCACGGCCGGTACGACCGATACGGTGCACGTAGTCCTCGGGGACGATAGGCAGGTCGAAGTTGACCACCAGCGGCATCTCCTCGATATCCAGGCCGCGCGCGGCAACGTCGGTGGCGATGAGGAAGTCCACCTCGCCGGCCTTGAACCGCGCCAGGGCACGCAGGCGCGACGGCTGCGGCTTGTCGCCATGGATCGAGTCGGCGCGGATGCCTTCGCGCTGCAGCAGGTCGACCAGCTCGTCGACGCCCTTGCGGGTCTTGGCGAACACCAGCGCCTGGCGCCAGCCCTGTTCGCGCAGCAGGTGCAGGAACAGCTCGGCCTTGCGCTTCTTGTCCACGGTGAGCAGGTGCTGCTTCACCGTCTTCGCCGCGGTATTGCGCGGTGCCACATCGATCGTCAGCGGATCGCGCAGCAGGGTGCGGGCCATCTGGCGGATAGCATCGGAGAAGGTCGCGGAGAACAGCAGCGTCTGCCGGCGCCTGGGCAGCGCGGCGAAGACTTCGTCGAGCTCGCGGGCGAAGCCGAGGTCGAGCATGCGATCGGCCTCGTCCAGCACCAGGACCTGCAGCTGGGTGAATTTCAGGGCGTTCTGCCGGTACAGGTCGAGCAGGCGGCCGGGCGTGGCCACCAGCACATCGACGCCCTTGCGCAGCTTCATCATCTGCGGGTTGATGCTGACCCCGCCATACGCCACGGCGGTGCGCAACGGCACGTGCTGGCCGTAGGCACGGAAGCTCTCGTGCACCTGCTCGGCCAGCTCGCGGGTCGGCACCAGCACCAGGGCGCGGATCGAGTTGGCCGCCACCTGCGGGCCCTCCTGCAGCAGCGTCTGCAGCAGCGGCAGGGCGAAGCCGGCGGTCTTGCCGGTACCGGTCTGGGCGGCGGCCAGGAGGTCGCGGCCCTTGAGCACGGCCGGGATGGCCTGGGCCTGTACCGCCGTCGGGTTCTGGTAGCCGAGCCCGTCGAGGGCGCGCAGGAGAGGATCGATCAGGCCGAGAGAGGCGAAGGTCATGGAGCGCTCGCAGAAACGGTTCGGAATGGGCGGCATTGTAGCCGCAAGGGTCAGGAACGCAGCAGCAGCGCGCCGTCGATGGGCACGTAGCGGCTGGCCGCGCGGATCAAGGCCTGGGCGGTGAGGCCCGGCACGCCGTAGGCGGTCGCGTCGGTGCCGCCAGCACGGACGCGGTCGAGCAGCAGGTCGAAATCGCCGTCGCCGGAGGCCAGCACGATCTCGTCCACGTTCGGCGCCGCGTCGAGGATGTCGATGGTGATGCCCACGTCCCAGTCACCCTTGGCCGAGCCGTCGGCGCGCTGGATGTAGGGCTTGAGCTTCACGGTGAAGCCGAGTTTGCGCAGGATCTGCTGGAACTGCTGCTGACGCGCGTCGCCCCGGTCGATGGCATAGGCATACGCCTGGACGATGGTGCCCTGGGCGCTCAGCTCCGCCCACAGGGCGGCGTAGTTGAAGTGACAGCCGTAGGCCTGACGCACGGTGTAGTAGAGGTTCTGCACGTCGGCGAACAGGGCGATGGTCTTCAACGGTGACTCCGGGGCACGAACAGCGGGGGCGCATTATCGGCACAGCGGCGCGCCCCCGCCAGTCCCGGCGGGCGGGATAGCTTCGCCGACGGCTCAGCTGAACATATCGCCGTCGTCGCCGCCGAAGAAACCGGAGTCGTCGCCGAAGCTGCCGCCGTCATCGTCATTGCTGTCGCTGAAGTTGCTGTCGGCATAGCGGTCGCCGCCGCCGAACGAGTCGTCGCTGCGCGAGTCGTCGAAGCTGGAAGGCTCCGGCTGAACCGGCTGTTCCTGGATCACCTCGACGATTTCCTGCGGCTGGCTGTGGTGGAACATGCTGGTCAGCAGATCGGCAACCATCACGCCCCCGGCCACGCCGGCAGCAGTCTGCAGGGCACCGCGCATGAAGCCGCCGCCCTGGGGCGCCACCGTGGGTGCCGGCTGGGCGGGACGGAAATCATTGGGATTGCTGGCGCCCGGGTTGCCGGCATAGCCCGCACCGCCAGCGGCCGGCTGCGAGAAGCGCGTCTGGCCCCAGCCGTCGGGGCGCTGCTGCGCCTGTTCCTGGCGCGGCTCCTGGCTCTGGCCGCCGCCGAACAGCCCGGCGAGGAAGCCGCCGCTGCTCGGACGCTGCTCCTGCGCCCGGGCCTGCTGTGCTTCGAGTTCCTTGACGCGCTGGTCCAGACGCTTGATCGCCGCTTCCTGGATCAGCATCGCCTGCGCCATGTAGTAGGGCGCCGCGGGCTGTTGCACCAGGTGCTTGTTGATCTGTGCCTCGGCACCGGCGTCGCGCGGGGCGGTCTGCGACTCGGCGTCACGCAGGCGGGTAAACAGACCATCGATCAGGGATTGCTCTTCGGAATTCATGGCGGACCTCGAGTGAGCGGGTGGTTCATGACGGGTGAAACATTGGATCAAGTCGGAAAAAAACAAGTTCCGGTCGCAGAATTCTGGCGTCTTCAGCTGAGGGTTTGCTTAAGTTAGAGTCGAAGCCCTCGGACAGTATCGGGTTACTGATGAATCCCCTTTCCATCCTCCGCGACACCTGGTTCTTCTTCTCCCGTCATCTCGGCACGCTGGTGCCGCTGTGCCTGCCCTGGATCGTCATCGAGACGCTGGTCCAGCAGCAGATCAACGTCGCCGCCGGTTCGCAGAACTTCGCGCCCTGGGGCATGGCCGCCGGCCTGGTGTTCTACCCGATCTACACCGCCAGCCTGATCCTCTTCATGATCGACGCCGGCGATGGCGTGGAGCGCAGCGTGCGCGAGCTGTGGAGCGCCGCACTGCGCCTGTGGCCAGCCTTCGCCCTGCTCTCGGCGATCACGTCGCTGCTGATCGTGATCGGCCTGTACCTGATGGTGCTGCCGGGCATCTTCGTGATGATCAAGCTGGCCTTCGCCGAGTTCCTGCTGGTACAGCGCAGACGCACGCCCATCGATGCGATGCGTGAAAGCTTCGCCATGACCACCGGGCATTTCTTCCTGCTGCTGATGACCTCCCTGGCCATTCTCGCGCCGGTGTGGCTCGCCGAAGGCTGGATCACCGACGCCGGCCAGGACGCCCCCGTACTCGGCGTTGCGCTGCACTCCCTCAGCGGGTTCTTCCAGCTGCTGCTGACGGTGGCCGCCTACCGCATCTTCATCCTGCTCGGCCGCGAAGCCGCCTGAGCGGCAGCACGTCGCAACAAATCCCCCGGCACATCCCGCGCCGGGGTTCTACGCTGGAGTCTCCTTTCCCCGAGTATGGAGACTCGCCGTGAGCGACTTCCCGCCCAGCTGCCTTTCGCACATTTCCATCGGCACCAACAACTACCCGCGCGCCAAGGCGTTCTATGACGCCGTGCTGCCGACCCTGGGTTGCCAGCCGATCATGGAGCACCCTGGCGCCGTGGCTTACGGCCGCGCCTTCCCCGAGTTCTGGCTGCAGGCCCCCATCAACGGGCGCCCGGCCACGGTCGGCAACGGCACGCACGTCGGCTTCATGGCCAACTCCCGCGAGCAGGTGGACGCCTTCTACCGTGCCGCGATCGCCGCCGGCGCCACCGACGAAGGCGCGCCGGGTCCGCGCCCGCTGTATGGCGACCCTTACTACGGCTGCTTCATCCGCGACCTGGATGGGCACAAGGTCGAAGCGTCGTTCTGGGACATGGCGCTGGCCGGCGGTGGATTCGATACCCACTCGCACTGATCGCCGCTCTCCCCTGCAATTGCCGTGCGATTTACCGCGAACCTGCTCAGTGCCCGGGACGCAGCCCCGACATCTTCGGCACCAGCAGCTTCTCGAACAGCCGCGGGAAGAAGCGCGCCAGGAGGCGCGCACGCCAGTTGACGTTGGACAGCACCAGCAATCGCCGACGCCGCAGCGCACCCTGGTAGATCGACTCCGCCACGTCGCGCGGCGAGGCGACTTCCGCGCCCAACACCACTGCGGGCTGGCGGATCACCGAGCCGTCTCCCACCAAGGCGTTCTTGCGCAGATCAGTAGCGGTGAAGCCCGGGCACGCCAGGGTGATGGCCACGCCGGTGCCGTCCAGCTCCATGCGCAGCGTGTCGAACAGCCCGTGCAGCGCATGCTTGCTGGCGTTGTAGGCACTGCGGTAGAGCAGCGGGGCGAAGCCGGTCAGCGAGCTGAGCACGACAATCTGCCCGTGCCGCGCCAGCAGGCTGGGCAGTGCGGCCTGGGTGCAATGCAGCGCGCCATAGAAATTCACCGCCATCACCCGCCGGAACACCGCCAGCTCCGTCTCGATGAACAGGCTGCGGTGGGTGATGCCGGCGTTGTTCACCAGCACGTCGATGCCGCCGAAGCGCTCCACCGCCAGTGCCACGGCACGCTGCACCGCCTCGGCGTCGGCGATGTCGCAGCGCAGGCCGAGGGCTTCGACATGCAGGTGCTCGCGCAGGTGCTGCACCAGGCTGTCCAGTGCCGCCTGATCGAGATCGAGGATGACCGGGTAAGCCCCGGCCTGGGCGAAGCGCAGCACCAGGGCGCGACCGATACCGGAACAGCCGCCGCTGACCAGCACCACCTTGTGCCGGTAGACCGGCTGGAAGAACAACGGGCGTGGCATGGCGACCTCCCGGAGCGAGCGCTGTGCGCGGCTCACAGCCTGTCCCAAGGTTGCAGAATGCTTCGCGCTGCGAATGCGCAGGTGAAATGCGCGGGCGCAGACACTATCCTCTGGACCCAACAAGCATAGCCCCTGGTCACCCATGAGCCTCTCGCTTCGCCGCCGCTTCCTCTTCGTGCTGTTCATCGCCCTGCTGCTCGCCATCACTGCCGCCGCCTGGCTGCTGGCCTGGCACCCCGCCGAACGCGAGACCGTTGCCGCGCAGTGCCGCGCGCCGGCGCCGCAACTGCAGCCGGGGCAGGCACTGAAGGTGATGACCTGGAACGTCCAGTACCTGGCCGGCAAGCGCTACATCTTCTGGGACGACCTGCCCGACACCACCGGCCCCGACGACAGCCCCAGCCCCGAGGACATCGCCTACAGCCTCGACGAGGTGGTGCGGGTGATCCGCGACGAAGCCCCGGACATCGTCCTGCTGCAGGAAGTGGACGATGGCGCAGCCGTCACCGGCAAGCAGGACCAGCAGGCACTGATCGGCGACCGCCTGACCGATCTCTACCCCTGCTCCACCGCCGCCTTCGACTGGAAGGCGCGCTTCGACCCCAATCCCCACGTGTTCGGCAGCGCCGGACGCAAGCTGGTGACGTTCAGCCGCTTCCAGATCACCAGCGGCGAGCGCATTGCGCTGCCGCAGCGCTCGTCGATCCCGCTGCTGCACCTGTTCGCCCCGCAACCGGCGCTGCTGCAGAGCGACCTGCCGATCCGCGGCGGCGGCCAGCTCAGCGTGATCAACACGCGCCTGGAGCGCCCCAACGGCGACGACACCCCGCAGCGCCAGGTCGACGCCGTCGAAGTCCACCTCAACACCCTGCAGGCCGCCGGCCGCCCCTGGCTGCTGGGCGGCGACCTCGGTCTGCTGCCGCTGGGCCAGTACCCCTACCTGCCGGAAGTGCTGCGCGCGCCCTACCGCGCCAACAGCGAGCTGAACCTGCTGGCGGCGCGCTTCCCGGTGGTCCCGGCGGTGGAGGAATCCAGCGGCGCCGACCAGGAGAAGTGGTACACCCACTTCCCCAACGACCCGCGCGTGCACAAGCCCGACCGCACCCTCGACTACCTGTTCCACAGCCCCAGCCTGAACCGCCTGGAGGCCGGCGTGCGCCGCCACGACACGCTGCGCATCTCCAACCACCTGCCGCTCTCCGCACGCTTCCTGCTGCCCCACTGAGCGCTGCGGCACATCGCCGCCGGGCCAGGCTGGACAAGCACGGCGCGGCGGCCCCATGCTCGGTCGGCTACGCATAACAACGACAACGCGCACCCCGGGTATCCATGCACTTTCGCCGTCTCATCGGGCTGATCGTCGCCCTGCTCTGCCTCAATGCCTTCGCCGTCGACAGGCCCACGCTGGCCGACCGGCTACCGCATCCGCTGCCGGTACTGACCGTCGGCTACTACGAATTCCCGCCCTACACCTACACCGCCCCGGACGGCAGCACCCGCGGCAGCGGCGCCGAGATGGTCCGGCGCATCCTGCTCAAGGCCGGCTATCGCGCCGATTTCCGCCCGCTACCCAGCGCCCGCCTGTACCTGGGCCTGCAGGACGGCAGCGTGCAGCTCTGGGCCGGCGCACCGGGCAAGCAGGAGCTGGCGGGCAGCACGCTGGAGTGCGAACGCGTGCTGGGGCATGTCGAGCTGAACCTCTACCGCCTGGCCTCGCGCTCGTCGCCGATACTGCCCGACGGACTGACCGGCAGCCGGATGATCCTGATCAGCGGCTACAGCTACTGGCGGCCGATCACCGAGATGCTCGCGGACCCGAAACTCCAGCTGGAAGTGCACCGCACCAGCACTCACACCGCCGCGTTGCAGATGCTCGAGCGCGGCCGCGGCGACTACCTGATCGACTACCAGACACCGGTGGAGCAGGCGCGCCGCGAGCTGAACATGGCGCCGCTGGCCTTCGACAATCTGTACAGCGTGCCGACCAAGCTGATCGTCTCCCGCCACGCCCCCGATGCCGACGGCCTGCGCGCGCGGCTGGACCACGCCTACGACGAGCTGAAGGCGGCGGGTTACGAGATGAAGTTGCCCTGACTCCGCAAGGCGGGAATGGCACAGGGGCGCACTCAAGCGACGGAGACGACCTGTAGGAGCGGGCATCGCCCGCTCCTGCAGAGAGCACATCGCGTCTGCGCCGCACCTATCCCTTGCGCGGCTTGGCGCGTGCCGTCGGCTCGGCGATCAGCGGATCATCCGGCCAGTAGTGCTTCGGATAACGTCCCTTCAGATCCTTCTTCACGTCCGCGTAGGTGCTGCCCCAGAAGTTGGCCAGGTCCTGGGTCACCTGCACCGGCCGCTGCGCCGGCGACAGCAGGTGCAGCTTCAGCGCCACCCGCCCACCGGCGATGCGCGGCGTGTCGGCCAGGCCGAACAGCTCCTGCAGGCGAACGGCGAGCACCGGCGGGAACTCGCTGTAGTCCAGGCGGATGCTCGAACCGGACGGCACCTGCAGCGTGCGCGGCGCCAGCTCGTCCAGGCGCTGCGGCAGTGGCCAGGGCAGCAGCCCGTGGAGAATCCCGCTCAGCTCCAGGTTGGCGAAGTGCGACAGCCGCGAGACCTTGCCCAGGTAAGGCAGCAGCCAGTCTTCCAGCGAAGCCAGCAGCGCGGCGTCGCTGACGTCCGGCCACTCGCTCTCGCCCTTGCCTTCGAGGTCGAGTCGGCGCAGCAAGGCGATGCGCGCCTGCCACTGGCGCAGCTCCGGCGTCCACGGCAGCAGCTCCAGCCCCTTGCGCCGCACCAGCCCGAGCAACGCACGGCTGCGGGCCTCGGCGTCGAGGTTGGGCAGCGCCTCGGTGGACAGCACCAGTTCGCCGACCTTGCGCTGGCGCTCGGCGCGCAGCACACCTTCGCGCTCGTCCCACTCCAGCTCGTCGTGGACGCTGACCTGCTCGGCAAGGATCGTCTCGAACAGCGCCGGCTCCAGCGCAGCCGCCAGGTAGATGCGCTCCTCGCGCTGGCCCTGGCGGCTGCCGAGGTCGGCGATCACCAGCCAGGCTTCCTTCATCAGCGCATCCGGCTCGCCGAACACTGCGGCGCGACCATTGGCCAGGCGGTACTCACCACCACCGGCACGGCGCTGGCGGGCGATGCGGTCGGGGTAGGCAAAGGCCAGCAGGCCACCCAGCCAGCGCGGATGATCGGGGTCAGCCACCGGCTCGCTAGCCGGGCCACGCAGGTAGCCCTTGAACTGCCGCGCCAGCTGGCGAATGCGCTGCACCGCGCCACGGCTGGCGCGCGGGCCGTTCTGTTCGCCGGCCAGCAAGGCGATGCGGTGATGCAGGTCGGCGTCGTTGCCGCGCAGGATATCGCGCTCGCCCAGCAGGGCTGCCAGGTCACAGGCCAGTTGCCCCAGCCCCAGCGCATGGCCGCGCAACAGCAGATGGGCGATACGCGGGTGCGCCGGCACTTCGGCCATGGCCTGCCCGTGGGCCGTCAGGCTGCCGCCACCGGCGCGGGAGGCCAGCGCGCCGAGGCGTTCCAGCAGATCCTGGGCTTGTGCATACGCGGCGACGGGCGGCAGGTCGAGCCAGGCCAGTTCCTGCGGGGCGACACCCCAGCGTGCCAGCTGCAGGGCGAGGCCGGCCAGATCGGCCTGGAGGATTTCCGCCGCGCCATAGGCCGGCAGTTGATCGTGCTGTGCCTCCGACCACAGGCGGTAGCAGGCGCCCGGCTCGAGTCGCCCGGCACGCCCGGCGCGCTGGGTCGCGGAGGCGCGGGAGATACGCTGGGTGTCCAGGCGCGTCATGCCGCTGCCCGGATCGAAGCGCGGCACCCGCGCCAGCCCGGCGTCCACGACGACGCGCACGCCGTCGATGGTCAGGCTGGTCTCGGCGATGTTGGTCGCCAGCACCACCTTGCGCTTACCCGCCGGCGCAGGCTCGATGGCGGCGCGCTGGGCATCCAGGTCGAGCTCACCATGCAGCGGGCAAAGCAGTATGTCGGGACGGCCGGCCAGCGCCTCGCCCAGTTGCTCGGCGACGCGGCGAATCTCTGCCTGGCCGGGCAGGAACACCAGCAGACTGCCGGGCTCGTCGGCCAGTGCCTGCTGCACCGTCTGCACCACGCGCGGCTCGATGAACTCGCCAGCCTGCCACGGGCGGCCCCAGCGGAGATCCACCGGGAACATGCGGCCTTCGCTGCGCACCACCGGCGCATCGCCCAGCAACGCGGAGAGCCGCTCACCCTCCAGCGTCGCCGACATCACCAGCACCTTGAGCGGCGGCTCGTCACGCAGCAACGCGCGACCGTTGAGCGTCAGCGCCAGGGCAAGGTCGGCATCCAGTGAGCGCTCGTGGAATTCGTCGAAGATCACCAGCCCCACGCCCTCCAGCGCCGGGTCATCCTGCAGGCGGCGGGCGAGGATGCCTTCGGTGACCACCTCGATGCGTGTCTTCGGGCCGACCTTGCTGTCCAGGCGGATGCGGTAGCCGACGGTGTCGCCGACCTTCTCGCCCAATTCCCCGGCCAGGCGCTCCGCGGCGGCGCGGGCAGCCAGCCGGCGCGGTTCCAGCATCAGGATCGACTGCCCGGCCAGCCACGCCTCGTCCAGCAGCGCCAGCGGCACGCGGGTGGTCTTGCCGGCGCCGGGGGGCGCCTCCAGCACCACTTCGTGGCGCGCGGCCAGTGCCTGGCGCAGGGCGGGGAGGACGCTGTCGATGGGAAGGGCGTGCATGCCGGCTCCTGGAACTCGAGTGTCATAAGGCGGTAACCCGCCATTCGCGGGGGGCGGCGATTATAGCGGGCGAACCGCAATGCCAACCGGACGGTCATAGGAGCAACGAGCGCGCTGCCTAATGCGAAACTGCCAGCAGCGGTTCAGAACTCGTTGTTATAGTTATCCGCATCGTCCTCCTGGAGGTTATTTCATGCGTCTTGCCACCCGAGTCTCCTGTGCAGTTCTGAGCGCCGCCCTGTTCAGCCAGCTGACAGCCTGCGGCACCCTGTTCTACCCCGACCGCCGCGGCCAGATCGACGGCCGCGTCGACCCGGCCATCGTCGCCTTCGACGCCATCGGTCTGTTGTTCTACATCATCCCGGGGCTGATCGCCTTCGGCGTAGACTTCGCCACCGGCGCGATCTACCTGCCCGACGCGAAGTACTCGGTCGCCCCGGAAAAGCTCAAGGATGCGGTGAGTGAAGACGGCAGCGTGGACAAGGCTAAACTCAAGGCGATCCTCGAGCGTGAAACCGGCCGCAGCCTGCCCCTGGACGACCCGCGTCTGATCCAGCGCAGCGGCAGCCTCCAACAACTCGCCAGCCTGGGCCTGCGCCCGGAGGCCTGACATGCACGGCGCTCTCGCTTCACACCTTCAGCAACTCCTGGCGTACCACCAGTGGGCCTACGAACGCATCCTGGAGGCCGTCGCGCCGCTGGATGAGGAGGCCTACCGCGCACCGCGCGGGCTGTTCTTCGGCAGCCTGCACGGCACCCTCAACCACCTCGCGGTGGTCGATCGCATCTGGTTCGCCCGTGTGCAGCGAGAGCCCTGGCAGTTCGAACGGCTCGACGCCGAGGCCGCGCCCGACCGCGCCGGCCTCGAAGACTTCCTCATGGACGGCGTCGGTGCCTGGCGCCTGTGGCTGAGCAAGCAGAGCGACGCCACCCTCGGCACCCAGCTGGACTACCGCAACATGGCCGGGCAGGAACACCGCCAGAGCCTGGCGAACATCGTCCAGCACCTGGTGAACCACGGCACCCACCACCGTGGACAGATGAGCGCCGCGCTCACCGCGCTGGGCCAGAAGGCGCCGCTGCTGGACTACATCTACTTTCTTCCCAACCGTCTGGACAACTGATGCTCAAGCACGCCAGCCACGCCCACCTCATGCGGCTGGCGACCTTCGCGTCGCTCGGCGTCGCCACCACCCTGATCGTCGCCAAGGCCATCGCCTGGTGGCTCAGCGGCTCGGTCAGCCTGCTGGCCGGCCTCACCGACTCGCTGCTCGACGGTGCCGCGTCCTTCCTCAATCTGCTGGCGGTGCACTACGCCATTCGCCCGGCGGACGATGACCATCGCTACGGCCATGGCAAGGCGGAATCACTCTCCGGACTGGCCCAGGCGCTGTTCATCGCGGTCAGCGCCGTGCTGGTCGGCACCCAGGCCATCGATCGCCTGCAGCACCCCGAGCCAGTGGAAGCGGTGGGCTGGGGTGTCGCCGTGATGATCCTGTCGCTGGCGCTCACCGCCGGTTTGCTGATGGTGCAGGGCTACGTAGTGAAGATCACCGGCTCCAACGCCATCCGCGCGGATTCGCTGCACTACCGCTCGGACCTGCTGCTCAACAGCAGCATCCTGGTGGCGCTGCTGCTGGCGCAGTTCGGTTGGCAGCAGATGGACGCCATCTTCGGCCTGGGCATCGCGCTGTACATTCTCTGGAGTTCGTTCCAGATCGCCCGCGAATCCGTCGCGGTGCTGATGGACGAGGAACTGCCGCCCGACGTCAGCACACGCATGCTCGAACTGGTGCGTGAAGTGCCCGGCGTGCTCGGCGCACATGACCTGCGCACACGGATTTCCGGCACGCACTGGTTCGTCCAGTTGCACCTCGAGCTGCCCGGCGAACTGTCACTGTCGAAGGCGCACCACCTGTGCGACGAGGCGGTGCTGGCGATCCACAAGGAATTCCCGCGGGCCGAGGTGCTGGTGCACGCCGACCCACAGGAAGTGGTGGGCAAGGAAACCATCAGTTGATGCTGTAACCACGCCCGCTCAGGCAGGCGCCCAGGGCGCGGCGATAGTTGTCGGCAACGTAGGCCGGCGGCGCGTAACTCGCAGAGGCCGGGTCGAAACCACTCTGCTGCACCGCCCAGCCGTGGCACTCATAATGGTCGCGGGCTTGCTGGTCCGGGCTCTGGTTGTACATCGGATAGGCGACCACCTCATAAGGCGACTGCGTCACGGCCACCGTCTGCGGCTGCTGGGGCGGCTCCACGACTTCGTAGTCCTGCGAGCCGGCCTGCCAGAGGTAATAGGTGCCGGCGGCGAGGAAGTAGCCGATGCTGCCGATCCACACCTGTTCGGCATAGGACGGCAGGTAGCGCACCCGCACACCGTAGGGCGGCGTCACGACGACATAGCGGGAGCCATACGGGCGATACCAGTAGCCGTCGTTGAAGTAGTAATCGCTGCCGCGATAGGGCACGCGGTAGTGGCCGCTCGGCATGTTGTCCACGACATAGCCCGGTCGCCAGTAGGACGGATGCGGTCCCCAGTTGCCATGGGACGCCGGCGGGCGCCCCTGCCAGCCCACCGATGGCGGACGACCACCGCCCTGCCAGCCAGGACTACCGTGATCGTCGCCCTGTGGACGGCCCTGCCACTGGCCACCGGTGTTGCCCGTCGGGTGGCCCTGCCACTGCCCTCCGGGAGTGCCCTGCGGACGGCCTTGCTCCTGACCGCCGGTGTTGGCCTGCGGATGGCCCTGCCACTGACCAGCAGCGTTGCTCTGCGAATGGCCTTGCCACTGACCGCCGTTGTTACCTTGCGAATGGCCCTGCCACTGCCCGCCGTTGTTACCCTGCGAATGGCCCTGCCACTGCCCGCCGTTGTTACCCTGCGAATGGCCCTGCCACTGCCCACCAGGGTTGCCCTGCGGACGCCCGTGCTCCTGGCCGCCGTTATTGCCCTGCGAGTGACCCTGCCACTGGCCGCCATTGTTACCTTGCTGATGACCACCGCCATTGCCCTGCGGGCGCCCCTGGGACTGCCCGCCACCGCCGTTCGCCGGCGGGTGGCCCTGGCCCTGCATATCGGGCCCGTCGGCCGCCAGCGCCTGGACCGCGACGGCCAGAGAAAGCACAGCGAACGTGGCGAACCGGCCGATACCCGACTTCATGGATTCCTCACTTCGGCGACAGCCGAAACCGTGATGTGACATTGCCATAGACCACGGCAAAACGCCGCCATTGCAGGGCGTTGGGTAAAGTCAGGGTAAAGATGGCGAGGCAAATCGCGGGCAAGAAAAAAGGGAGGCTCGTCAGCCTCCCTTCCGGAATCTCGTCCTGCTCGTCGCTGTTGGCGCCGGCTCACCTCGCTCCGCCTTCTGGGCAGTGCGTAGCCCGGTGGCCAGCGCGATCCTGTGGGGTCGGCGGGCCGCGAAACGCCTGATTGGGCGGATCGCAGGGGACGTGATGTCCGGGCTGTGAATCTGGAAGAAATAGTAAGGCGACAGAGCGGGGAAATGATTGCTAAGATTGCTCATTCAGGCACCACTTGGGCAACAAATACCTAAAAATTACGCCACGAGCGCAATTTAAACTAAAAACGAGGCTTTCATGGACAAGCTGGACCGCTACGACCTGCGAATTCTTGCCGAACTGCAACGCGACGCGCGCATCTCCAATCAAGAGCTGGCCGAACGCATCGGCCTGTCGCCCTCGCCCTGCTCGCGGCGAGTCAAGCAGCTCGAGGACGACGGCTACATCGTCCGCCAGGTCGCCCTGCTGGACAGCAAGAAACTCGGCCTGAGCCTCACGGCCTTCGTGCTGATCGGCATGGACCGACACACGCCGGAGCGTTTCGAGCACTTCCAGCAGATCATCGGCAAGTGCCCCGAGGTGCTGGAGTGCAGCCTGGTGACCGGCATGGACGCGGACTACCAGCTGAAGGTGATGGTGCCGGACATGGAGCATTACCAGCACTTCCTGCTCGGCACACTGACCCGCATCGAAGGCGTGACCAGCGTGCGGTCGAGCTTCGTGCTGCGCAACGTGCTGGCGAGCACCGAACTGCCGCTGGATCACCTGCGCGCCTGATTGCCGTCTGCACTTCGCCGAGATGCCGGTGCGAGTCTCGACTCCGGCTGCGGGCAGAGCCGGCGCCCCTGCGACACAGCAGCGCACCCCTGCTCCTGCCGAACGAAATCGATACCGCAGATTTCCCCGCCAACGCCATGTCCGCGGGATTTTCCAAGCCGATCCGACCATCCCACGGCAGGAACTGATCATTTTATGAACGGCTCTGAACGACAAAGCGTCGCATGCGTATAATGCGCGCCTTCTTCACCACCACCGCGCCCCGGCGTCCCTCGGACAACCTCCGCACCGGGCAGGAGCTGTAATGAACGAAAGTTTCGAAGACTGGATGATGTATGGCCTGGTAACCGGCCTGATCCTGTTCATGGCCTTCATCGTCTGGGACCTCGCCAAGAAGTCCAAGGCCGGCCGCATGGGCACCATGGTGCTGTTCTTCGCGCTGGGCCTGGGCGTACTCGGCTTCCTGATCAAGTCCGTGGTCGTCGCCGGGCTCGAAGGCGGGTTCTGATCCGCGCCGCGCCCCGGGTTTCAGAGCTCGGGGCTGACTTCCCGCCACTGTCCCGGCTGCAGCCCATCCAGCTGCCAGGGCCCGATACGCACGCGCACCAGGCGCAGCGTGGGCAGGCCGACCGCCGCCGTCATCCGCCGCACCTGACGGTTGCGTCCTTCGCGGATTATCAGCTCCAGCCAGGCCGTCGGCACCGACTTGCGGAAGCGCACCGGCGGGTCACGCTCCCATAACTGCGGCGCCTCCAGCGGCCGCGCCTCGGCCGGCAGGGTCGGACCATCGTTGAGCTGCACGCCCTTGCGCAACTGCTCGAGTTGCTCGTCGCTCGGCTCGCCTTCCACCTGCACCCAATACGTCTTCGGCAGCTTGTGCCTGGGATCGGCGATGCGTGCCTGCAGACGCCCATCATTGGTCAGCAACAGCAGCCCTTCGCTGTCACGGTCCAGGCGACCAGCGGGATAAACACCCGGCACATCGACGAAATCCTTCAGCGTCGCGCGGCCTTCGCTGTCGTTGAACTGCGTCAGCACGTCGAACGGTTTGTTCAGCAGGATCAGCTTCGGTTGCGCCGGCGGCGCCTTGGCAACGCGGCGAGGGGCGGGACGGGCGGCGGGACGGCGATTGGCGGGGCGTGGTGGACGGGACATGGCGAAAAGACTGGTAACCGGGGATGGGGTACGACGAATGCCCGGCATGCTAGGTTGTGCCGAGTACTCATCGCAAGAGCGCGCACGAGCATGCCCATGAGCCACCCCACCTGGCTGATCACCTTGCAGAACCTCAGCGGTCGCCTCGGCGCCCGTTATCGCGGCGCGCAAAGCCCTCATTTCGACGGTCAGCGCTTTCACAACCTCGACCGCCAGCCGCATCACGGCCTGCGCGCCTTCCTCAAATGGCAGCGCGAACGCGGCCGACTGGCGGCGTGGATTGCCCAGCCCGGTCCGGATGTCCGTCCGGAAACGCCGGTCCGCGTCGAGGGCAACGAGCTGCGCGTCACCTATATCAACCACGCCACCCTGCTGATCCAGCACCGCGGCCTGAACATCCTCACCGATCCGCTCTGGTGCGAGCGCACCAGCCCGTTCAGCTTCGCCGGCCCCAAGCGCGTTCATCCGCCCGGCCTGGCGCTGGACGAACTGCCGCCGATCAACCTGATCCTGGTCAGCCACAACCACTACGACCATCTGGATATCCACAGCCTGCGCGAGCTGGCCCGGCGCTTCCCGTCCGCGAAGGTGGTGACCGGCCTGGGCAATGGCGAGTTGATCCGCGCCTGCGGCTTTACCGACATCGACGAGCTGGACTGGTGGCAGAGCCTGCCGATGCCCGAGGGCATGCTGCTCACCGGCGTGCCGGCGCAGCACTGGTCGGCGCGCTCGCGGCGCGACACCAACCGCACGCTGTGGATGGGCTTCGTGCTGGAATCGCCGGATGGGCCAGTGCTGTTCCCCGGCGATACCGGGCTGGGCGAGGAGTTCAGCCTGATGCACCGGCGCTTCGGACCCATGCGTTTTGCCGCCCTGCCGATCGGCGCCTACGAGCCGCGCTGGTTCATGCGCCACCACCACATGAACCCGGACGACGCGGTGCAGGCGCACCAGCACCTGGATTCGCAGTGCAGCATGGCGATCCACTTCGGTACCTTCCGCCTGAGCGACGAAGGCCAGTTCACGCCCGTCAGCGACCTGGCGGCGGCGCTGCAGCAACGAGGCGTCGCGGCGGAACGTTTCCGCGCGCCGAAGCCGGGGGAGCAGTGGCTGGTGCCGCCGATGCCAGACGCTTCACTGTAGGACCGCGCCATGCACGCGATCGCGGGCATGGCCCGCTCCTGCAGCGGAAAGTCAGCGCTGACCTGCCAGATGCCGCCGGTAGATCAGTTCTCCCGCACCCGCTTGCTGCAGCAGTTGCGATAGCGCTTGCCGCTGTGGCACGGGCACGGCTTGTCGCCGCGGCCGCCCAGTTCCAGCCAGCTTTCCAGGCGCTGGCACATGGATTCGCGGACTTCCCGGCGCTCGTCGTCCAGCTGCGGTTTGCTCAGCTCGCGGCTGAGCCAGAGGTAATCATCCAGCAATTCGTCGCGCTCCAGGGCGTGCAACTGCTCGGCCAGGGGCACGCCTTCGTAGCGACGCTTCGGGTCAGGCAGGAAGGCGATGGCCTCGCCGTCCGGCAGCACGTTCCACAGGCGGCCCCGGGCATCGCGCCAGCAAGCGCCGAAACGCGCGCGCAGAGCCAGGCCCGGCCATTCTTCCAGGCACCAGCCATCCACCCGCTCGCCACCCAGGCCTTCCACCGCCTTGCCCACGGAGAACCAGGGTTCGCCCGCAATGCTGTCCGGCAAGGGAAGCGGCGCGGCGACTTCGGGCGTGCCGTTCTCCACCAGTCGACGGGCAAAGCGGCGCAGCGGATTGGTGAGGTGCGAAGGGGCGCGGAACGGCATGGGGTCACCAGCGGAAGAGGTCGGCGAAGGTCCGACCGGAGGGACGCGCCACGGTTCCCCGTGGCGCGAAAGGCGAGCATTCTAGGCCCGCCCGACGCGACGTCAACGCGGGACGATCAGTAGCTCCGCGTGGAGACCGGCTCCGCCACGCCACTCAGTTCGCGCAGCAGGTCGTCGAGCAGCGCGGACGCGCCGAACCGCAGGTGTTCCGGCATGACCCAGCCAGCGCCGAAACGTTCTTCCGCCAGTGTCAGATAGGCCTGCGCATCGGCCAGCGTACGCAGGCCCCCGGAGACTTTCAGTCCGACCTTGCCGCCCTCCTCCTCGATGGTGTCGAGCATCACTCGCACAGCCTCGGGCGTGGCGCTCACCGGCGTCTTGCCGGTGCTGGTCTTGAGGTAGTCGGCACCACCGGCAATGGCGTCGCGGCAAGCGGTGCGAATGAGTTCCGGCTCGGCCAGCTCGCCGGTTTCCAGGATCACCTTGAGCCGATGGTACGGCCCGCAGAGCGTCCTGCAGGTGCGTACCAGCTCCTCGGCACCGGTCGCCTGGCCAGCCTTGAGCTTGCGCCAGGGGTAGACCAGGTCGATCTCGTCGGCACCCTCGGCGAGCGTCTTGCGCACCTCCTCCACCACGTCGGCCAACGGCGCGTCGCCACTGGGGAAGTTGCACACACTGGCGACCCGCACATCGCGCCCGCCCAGGGTATTGAGCGTGCGCCGGGCAACATGCACCAGCTTCGGCCACACGCACACTGCCGCCACTTCGCCATAGGGCGTCAAGGCGCGGCGGCAGAGGTCGACGGTGCTTTGCAGGTCATCACCGGCGTTCAGCGAGGTCAGGTCCAGCAGGGCGAGCACCCGGCCCGCCGGGGTCTTGCGAGGATCGGTCATCGGCAACTGTCTCCATCGGCTTTCTTCATGCAGCCAGGACGACCACCATCTCCCTGGCGGCCGCCCCGTGCCCTGTCGCAGATCAGCGGAACGGCGGCTCGTCGAAACTGCGCAGCTTGCGCGAGTGCAGCGAGTTGAGCTGGGTGCGCAGCAGGTCGACGGCAGCGATGCCGATGGACAGATGCTGGCTCACCGCGCGCTGGTAGAAGGCCGTGGCGGCGCCAGGCAGCTTGATCTCGCTGTGCAGCGGTTTGTCCGACACGCACAGCAGCGTGCCGTAGGGCACCCGCAGGCGATAGCCCTGGGCGGCGATGGTGCCGCTTTCCATGTCCACCGCGATGGCCCGCGCCAGATTGATCAGCGGGCGTTCCTGGGCCCAGTGCAGCTCCCAGTTGCGGTCGTCGTAGGTGAGCACGGTGCCGGTGCGCAGGCGGCGCTTGAGCTGGTCGCCGCGCTCGCCGGTAACCACCGCGGCGGCTTCCTGCAGCGCCAGCTGCACCTCCGCCAGGGCCGGGATCGGGATATGCGGCGGCAGCACGCGGTCGAGAATGCCGTCACGGCGCATGTAGGCGTGGGCCAGCACATAGTCGCCGATGGTCTGCGACTGGCGCAGGCCGCCGCAGTGGCCGACCATCAGCCAGCAGTGCGGACGCAGCACGGCGAGGTGGTCGGTGATGTTCTTCGCGTTGGACGGACCGACGCCGATGTTCACCAGGGTCACGCCGTCGCCGTCCTCGGCGATCAGGTGGTAGGCCGGCATCTGGAAGCGGTGCCACTCGACGCTGGCGACGATGGCGTTGGCCTCGCCCTCGTCGGTGCCGCGCTCGATGACCACGTTGCCCGGCAGGACCATGCGCACGAAGCGCGGATCATCGCGCAGGCGCTCCAGGCCCAGGTGGATGAACTGGTCGACGTAACGGTGGTAGTTGGTCAGCAGGATCCACGGCTGCACGTGGCGCCAGTCGCTGCCGGTGTAATGCACCATGCGGCGCAGGGAGAAGTCGGTACGCGCGGCATCGAACAGCGCCAGCGGCATCGGGTCGGCGTTCTCCCACTCGTACAGGCCGTCCGCCACACCGTCGGAGGTCGCCGACAGATCGGTGCTGGGGAAGACCCGCGCCAGCTCGGCGGCGGTCACGCCCGAGCCACCCAGTTCATCGCCGCCTTCCACCACGTAGGGATAGGGAATGTTCTGCGCACTGACGCCGACTTCCACGCGCACGGTGAAGTCTTCCATCAGCGGGCGCAGCTGCTCCAGCAGGTATTTGCGGAAGGCCTTGGGTTGGGTGATGGTCACGGCGTAGGTGCCGGGTACCTGGACCTTGGCGTAGGCGCGGGTCGTGGAGGGCACTTCGCCCTGGCACAGGTAGGTCACCCGCAGCAGCGGGTAGCGGAATTGTTCGCGCTGCTGCGCGTCGGGGACTTCGCGGTCCTTCAGGTACCGCTTGAGCGCCTGGTTCAGGGCGCCGGTGGCACGCTCATGCAGCGCGGCCAGTTGATCGACAGCCTCTTCGGCGGTCTGGGCGACGACGAACTCGTCACCGGTCGAAAGCGTCATGGTGGGCATCCTGTCTGAACGATCAGATCCATCTTGCCTGCTTCCGTCATGGAAAGGGATGACAGATTCCGAACCGGCAAGACGAGCGGAAGGGTTTGAGAAAGCCTAAGACAGAATCCGCGTCCGTGAGTGCCGATGACAGACCTTGCGGCCCGTGACAGCCAGAGGGCGGGGCCAGGTAGCCCCGCCCCTGCGCCTCACACCAGGTGCGGCGTTGCCCGCGCCACCAGCGCCTCCACATCCACTCCGCGCGGCAGGGTGCCGTAGACGCGGCCGCCGTCGCCCAGGCGGCTGGCGATGAAGGCGTCGGAGACCACCGAATTGCCCGCCTCCAGCAGCAGCTTGGCCTGCAGGGCGATGGCGACGTTTTCGGTGAGCTGGCGCGCGCGGTACTGGATGTCGTTCGTGTCGGCGAAGGACGCCTTGAGGTTGCCGATGAACGAGGCCAGGCGCGCGTCGCCATGCCCGTCGCCCAGTTCGGTGAACAGCGCGTCGAGCACGCCCGGCTCCTTCGACAGGGCACGCAGCACGTCCAGGCACTGCACGTTGCCCGAGCCTTCCCAGGTGGAGTTGACCGGCGCCTCGCGGTACAGGCGCGGGAGGATGGTGTCCTCGACGTAGCCAGCGCCGCCCAGGCACTCGGCGGCCTCGTTGATCATCGCGGGGGCGCGCTTGCAGATCCAGTACTTGCCCACGGCGGTGACCAGGCGGGCGAACTTGTCTTCCTGCTCGTCGTGCAGGTGGTCGAGGGCACGGCCCATGCGCAGGGTCAGCGCCAGCGCGGCCTCGCTTTCCAGGGCGAGGTCGGCCAGCACGTTCTGCATCAGCGGCTGTTCGGCCAGCACGCGGCCGCCGACCTGACGGTAGGCGCAGTGATGCGCGGCCTGGGTCAGCGCCTGGCGCATCAGCGAGCTGGAGCCGACCATGCAGTCGAAGCGGGTCATGGCGACCATCTCGATGATGGTGGGTACGCCGCGGCCTTCCTCGCCGACCATCCAGGCCAACGCGCCGCGGTATTCCACTTCGCTGGAGGCGTTGGACCAGTTGCCCAGCTTGTTCTTCAGGCGCTGGATGTAGAACTCGTTGCGGCTGCCGTCCGGGCGATGGCGCGGCAGCAGGAAGCAGGTCAGGCCCTTGTCGGTGTAGGCCAGGGTGAGGAAGGCATCGCACATGGGCGCCGAGCAGAACCACTTGTGGCCGACCAGCTCGTACGCCTGGCCCGGACCGGGAATACCCACCGGGTAGGCGCGCGTGGTGTTGGCGCGCACGTCGGTGCCGCCCTGCTTTTCGGTCATGGCCATGCCGATGGTGGCGCCGGTCTTCTGTTCGATGGGCAGGTTGCGCGGATCGTATTTGGTGGAGAGGATCTTCGGCAGCCACGTCTCGGCGAGGTCCGGCTGCAGGCGCAGGGCCGGCACGCTGGCGAAGGTCATGGTCAGCGGGCAACCGGTGCCGGCCTCGGCCTGGCTGTGCAGGTAGCTCATCCCGGCGCGGGCGACATGGGCACCGGAACGCGGATCGGTCCAGGGCATGGACGGGATGCCGGCCTCGATGGCCGCCCGCATCAGCTCGTGGTAGGCCGGGTGGAACTCCACCAGGTCGACGCGGTGGCCGAAGCGGTCGTGGGACTTGAACACCGGTTTGTTCTCGTTGGCGAGGAAGCCCGCCGCCATCAGCGGCCCACCGGCCAGCGCGCCATAGGCATCGAGCTGCTGCTCGGCCCAGCCGCCGTCGTAGCGGCGCACCCATTCCTGCAGCGGCACGTCGACGCGATAGAGGTTGGCGCCATCCAGCGGCGGCACCTGGTTGGTCACTTCGTGGGTTTCGGCGTACTGGTGCGGGATCATGGCTGGTCCTCCTTAACAGGCGTGGGCGTTGCAGGCGTAGGCAGAACAGAGGTGGACGCGCCGACGGCGCGCAGGCAGAAGCTGGCGAGGGCGTCGCTGACGTCCTCCAGGGAAACGGCGGAATGACCGGCATCCCGCGCAGCGCGGGCCGGCGGCGAAAGCGGGCCGATCAGGGCTTCGGCGATGGCGCCGACCAGGCACGCGGCGGTCAGTTGCACCGGTTGCGGCTGGAACTCGCCGGCGGCGATGCCCTGCTCCAGCAGGGTGACGAACAGCGCGGCGTAGGCTTCGCGGTAGATCAGGCGCTGCTCGTCCACTTCCGGGTCGACCGGTTCGGCGATCAGGGCGAACGCCAGCTGACGGCTGCCCCAGGCACGGGCGGCAAACTGATGCAGGCCCCGGTTCAGGCGCTCGGCGGCGCTGCCGGAGGCTTTCAGCAGCGCGCCCAGCGTATCGACTTCGCGCTGGCTGGCACGAGCGAAGACCTCGGCGGCCAGTTCGCCCTTGCCGCTGAAGTGTCGGTAAAGACTGCCGGTGGCGATGCCGGCGTCGTCCGCCAGGCTCTGCATGGTCAGCGCGGCGAATCCACCGTCGACGACCCGCACCAATGCCAGCTTGAGGATGCGTTCGCGCAGCTCGCTGTCCCTTTGCAGCCGCGCTGGAGAGTGTCGATAAGCCATGATCTGAATCCGGGTTCACTGCATGAAAAGCAGTGAATCATGGTTCAGACTTTTACTGGAAGGGACATTCCCGCCACGGGCGGGGCGATTCTGGCCAAACCGCCACCGCCCATGCGGAGGGTTACCAGAGCGGCATCTGGTAGCTGACGATGACCCGCGTCTCGTCGATGTCATTGCCGAAGTCACTGCGGAAGGCGCCGTTGCGCACCTTGAAACCGAGGTTCTTCAGCGGGCCGGTCTGCACCACATAGCCGATATCGGTGTCGCGCTCCCACTCCTTGCCGCGCCCCTGGCCGTTCAACAGGTCGATGTGGTTGCCCTGCAGGTAGCGGGTCATGAACGTCAGGCCGGGCAGACCGAGGCCAGCGAAGTCGTAGTCGTAACGCACCTGCCAGGAGCGCTCGTCCTTGTTGGCGAAGTCGCCGATCTGCACGAAGTTGGTCAGGTACGGGTCGGTGCCGCTGAGGTAGGCGAAACCGGTGTCGCCGGACATGCGCTGGTAGCCGACACCGATGCCGCTGCCACCGATGCGGTAGGTGAAGAGTGCGTTGAGCGCGCGGTTGTCGACATTGCTGCCACCGTCATCAGTGGAGCGCGCCCAGCGGATATCCGACTTGAGCGACTGGCCCTCGGCGATCGGCAAGGTGTGCACCAGGCCGAGGTAGTGCTGGCGGTAGAAGTTCTCCAGGCCGCCATAGTGGTAGCTGGTGCTGAGGTTGTCGGTCCAGCGGTAGGTGCCGCCGGCGAGGTTGAAGCGGTCGCTGCTGCTGTGGCTGCCGAGCACGATGTTGCGCTTGTTGCCGCGGGTCATCGACAGGTCTTCATCGTCCGTCGAGTCGCGCTGCTTCACCTGGCGCAACTGGCCAAGCTGGACGGCAAGGCCGTCGATCTCGTTGATCTCGGCGAGGCCGCCCTGGAAGGTCTGCGGGTGCAGGCGGGTGTCGTTGTACTGCACCACCGGCATCTTCGGCAGGAGCGTGCCGACCTTCAGGGTGCTCTTCGACGCGCGCAGCTTGGCGGTCACGCCCAGGTCGCTGTAGTCGTCGGCGGCACGCTTGTCGCTGGCCGAGTACGGCAGCAGGCCGGAGCCGGTGCGATCCGGGCTGGAGTCCAGCTTGATCCCCAGCAGGCCGAGCGCGTCGACGCCCACGCCAACCGTTCCCTCGGTGTAGCCCGACTCGAAGCGCAGCAGGAAACCCTGCGCCCACTCCTCGGATTTCGACTGCGCGGCACCGCTCTGGCGGTAGTCGCGGTTGAAATAGAAATTGCGCAGTTCCAGGTTGGCCTTGCTGTCCGCGATGAAGTCCGCGTGGGCGAACAGGGGCAGGCAGGCGAAGCTCGACACGAGCGCCCGTACGGGAAGATTTTTCATTGTTGTTGTCTCTTCGTCAGGTGAGGTGAAGGCGGCGGCGCTGCTTCATGAAAGTCCGTGCAGGCCCATTCCCTCTCCCTAACCCTCTCCCTGAAGGGAGAGGGGACCGTTCGGTGCAGGTTGAAACCTTGGCGTCAGCCGGCACGGACAGCTCCCTCTCCCTTCAGGGAGAGGGCGGGGGGAGAGGGAAAGCCCAGGCACAGGCGTCCGGAAGAAACGCTTGCTCCCAAGCCGCCAGATTGAAAATCACTGGATGAGCAGCCCCTCCAGTCGCTGGCGGATCAGCTGTCGGGCCTGCTCGACGATGTCGCGCAGCAACTCCTCGCAGCTGGGTTCGTCATCGATCAGGCCCTGGACCATGCCCGCCGACCAGATTCCCAGGTCGGTGTCACCCTGCTCGTAGACGGTGCGCCCGCGCAGGCCGCTGACCAGCGTGGCGATGTCGGCATAGGTGGCGTTGCCGCGTGCCTCGATGGCCAGTACTTCCTGGCTGATGGCGTTGCGCGCGACCCGTGCACTGTTGCGCAGCGAACGCATGATCACATCCGTGGAGCGCTCGTCCGCGGTGCGGATGGCCGCCTTGACCTGCGGGTGGATCGGGCACTCGCGGGTGCTGAGGAACCGCGTGCCCATGTTGATCGCGTCAGCCCCCAGCGCCAGCGCCGCCACCAGTCCGCGGCCGTCGGCGAAACCACCGGAGGCGATGATCGGCACGCGCAGCCGGTTGGCCGCCGCCGGCAGCAGGACCAGACCGGGGATGTCGTCCTCCCCCGGATGGCCGGCGCACTCGAAGCCGTCGATGGATACCGCATCGACACCCAGTTGCTCGGCCTTGAGCGCATGGCGCACGGCGGTGCATTTGTGGATCACCCTGATGCCGTGCTGGCGGAACTCGGCGATGTGCTCGCCGGGGTTGTTGCCCGCGGTCTCCACCACGCGGATGCCGCCCTCGATGATCGCCGCGCGGTATTCCGCGTAAGGGATCGGCTTCTGCGTCGGCAGCAGCGTGAGGTTCACGCCGAAAGGCTGGTCGGTGAGTTCGCGGCAACGTGCGATCTCGTCGGCCAGCGCCTGCGGGGTCGGCTGGGTCAGCGCCGAGAGCGTCGCCAGCCCGCCGGCGTTGGCCACTGCCGCGGCCATCTCGGCACGCCCCACCCACTGCATGCCGCCCTGCATGATGGGGTGCCGCACGCCGAAGGTTTCGGTGAATCGGGTCTTGAACATGCGCCTGTCCTCAGAAGGGTCAGATCGGGTCCCAGGAGAACACGTCCGGGCTGCGCGCCAGGTCCATGAAGCTGCCGCGCAGCGCGGGCATGCCGTGCTCGGCGATGCTCTGCGGGGTCCAGCCATTGTCGCTGTGCACGCTGCGCAGCGGGCGGCTCTGGCTCATCAGGAAGAGTTCGTGGTTGCGCGCGGCGAACACCTGGCCGTTGACCGCACTGGCGGCGTCGGAGGCGAGGTACACGGCCAGCGGCGCGTTCTTGTCGGGCGTCATGCGCTGCAGGTTTTCCACCCGCGCCTTCTGCTCCGGCGTCTCGGCCGGGATGGAGTCGGTCATGCGGCTCCAGGCGAAGGGCGCGATGCAGTTGGAGCGCACGTTGTAGCGCTGCATGTCGAGGGCGATGGACTTGCTCAGCGCGACGATGCCCAGCTTGGCCGCCGAGTAGTTGGCCTGGCCGAAGTTGCCGATCAGCCCCGAGGTGCTGGTCATGTGCACGAAGGCGCCGCTGTTCTGCGCGCGGAAGTGCTCGGCAGCGGCGCGGCTGACGAAGAAACTGCCATTGAGGTGCACGTTGATCACCGACAGCCAGTCCTCGGCGCTCATCTTGTGGAAGATGGTGTCGCGCAGGATGCCGGCGTTGTTCACCACGATGTCGACGCGGCCGAAGGCATCGATGGCGCTGGAGACGATGCGCCGGGCGCTGTCCCAGTCCGACACGCTGTCGGTGTTGATCGCGCCGTCGCCACCGCGCTGGCGGATCAGCCCGAGGGTTTCTTCGGCCGGGGAAGCCGAGCCGCCCTCGCCCTGCAGGGACACGCCGATGTCGTTGATCAGCACCCGCGCGCCGCTGTCGGCCAGGGCCAGGGCGATCTCGCGGCCAATGCCGCCGCCGGCGCCAGTGACGATCGCTACCTTGCCTTCGTTGAGTCGTTGGGTCATCGCTAATTCCTTACTGTTCGTTCAATCAGAAAGTTGGTTACGCGCGCGATCAGCTCGGCAGGCCGAGCAAGGCCTTGGCCAGGATGTTGCGCTGGATCTCGTTGGTGCCGCCGTAGATGGTGGTCGGCCGCGACTGGATGAAAATGCCGGCCGGGTGCAACTCGGCATCGTCGGCAAACGGGTTGAGCAGGGCCGAATCGAGGCCTGCGATCTCCAGCCCCAGCTCGCTGATGCGCTGGTACAGCTCGGACTGGTGGATCTTCAGCAGGGAAACGTCCGGGCCCAGTTCCTCGCCGCGCCGCAGGCGTTCGGCGAAGCACTCGTAGAGCGCCTTGTGGCAGTCCAGGTCCATGCTCAGCGCGGCGAAACGCTGGGCGAACACCGGGTCGTCCCAGAGGCCCTGGTGACGAGCCAGGCGCACCAGGCGTTCGAGGGCAAACGTGGCCTGCTTGGGCGAGCCGAGGAAGATGCGTTCGAAGCCCAGCAGCGCCTTGGCCATGCCCCAGCCGTGGTTGACCGCGCCGACGAGGTTCTCCTCCGGCACACGCACGTCGTTGAAGAACACCTCGCAGAACTCGCCCTGCAGTTCCAGGTTGAGGATCGGCCGCACCTCGACGCCGGGGCTGTCCATCGGCACCAGCAGGAAGCTGATGCCCTGCTGCGCCTTGGCGCTACGCTCGGTGCGCGCCAGCACGAAGATCCAGTTGGCCTCGGTGCCCATGGTGGTCCAGGTTTTCTGGCCATTGATGACCCACTCGCCGTCACGCAGTACCGCCTCGGTGCGCAAGCTGGCGAGATCGGAGCCGGCGTTGGGCTCGCTGTAGCCCTGGCACCAGATGTCCTCGCCGCTCAAGATGCGCGGCAGGAAGCGCTCGCGCTGGGCATCGGTGCCGTAGCGGATCAGCAGCGGGCCGAGCATGGTGATGCCGCTGTCGGGCAGGCGCGCGCAGCCGTAGTTTTCCATCTCCTCGATCATGATCAGTTGCTTGCCGGCGGCGAGTCCCATGCCGCCGAACTGCACCGGCCAGCCGGGGCACAGCCACCCCTGCTTCGACAGTGCCTGGTACCACTCCCAGGTGTCGTCGCGACCCAGGCGGTGCGCCGGGTTGCGGATGCGCTGCGGGTAGTTGGCGGCAAGCCAGTCGCGCACCAGCCGGCGGAATTCGTCATCGCCCAGGGCGTTGTAATCGGTCATGTCACTGCTCTCTTGATTA
This sequence comes from Pseudomonas sp. BB438, assembly GCF_057180225.1. NCBI lineage: Bacteria > Pseudomonadati > Pseudomonadota > Gammaproteobacteria > Pseudomonadales > Pseudomonadaceae > Pseudomonas > Pseudomonas sp. BB438. The sequence goes on along the minus strand of NZ_CM170001.1, from coordinate 818,537 downwards.
CTGGCCCCGGAAATTCGGGGAACGTTTTTCGAGGAAAGCCGCCTTGCCTTCGGCGTGGTCGGCGCTGAGGAACAGCTGGCTCTGGAAATCGCCCTCGCGCTCGAGCAGCAGTTCCAGGCCGTCGGCGAGCAGGGCCTTGGTCAGCGCCAGCGGTAGCGGTGCCTGCTGCTCGACCTTCGCGGCCAGCGCCAGCGCCGCATCCAGCGCAGCCCCCGGCGCGCAGAGCTGATCGACCAGGCCGATGCGCAGCGCTTCCTCGGCGTCGATGACCTGGCCGAACATCAGCACCTGCCGCGCGCGACCGATGCCGATGCGCGCCGGCAGGGTATGCAGTTGGCCCAGGTCAGCAATCAATCCAACCTTGCCGAAGCCGGCAGCAAAGCGCGCCGTGCCGCCGCACACCAGGCTGTCGCAGGCCAGCGCCACCGACAGCCCGGCGCCCACCGCCCAGCCTTCGATGGCGGCGATGATCGGCTTGCCCATGCGCAGCATCTGGCGGATCAGGTCGGCGTTCTTCTGCATGCGCACACGGCCGGCGTTGAGGTCGGTGACGTGCATGTCGCTAAGGTCGCCACCGGCGCTGAAGACTTCCGGCGAACCGGTGAGGACCACGCTGCGCACGGCGGGATCGACGTCCGCATCACGCAGCGCCTCGAGCAGCTCGGCACGCAGTGCAGGGGACAGCGCGTTGCGCCGCGCCGGATTGTTGAAGCGCAGGAGCCGCACCGAACCGTGGGTTTCCTGCAGCAGCATCTCGCTCATCACGCCACCTCCGCATGCGGCAGGGCGATGTAGCGCGCCCGGTGGAAGGCCAGCGAACCCTGGCTGTTCAGCAGCACCATGGCGCGGCGCAGGAACAGCCCGATGTCGGCCTCGTCGGTGTAGCCGATGCCGCCGTGCAGCTGGATCGCCTGGCGGGTGACCAGCATGGCCGCTTCGGCGGCACGCACCTTGGCGGTGGACACCAGGCGCTGCACCTGCGCGGTCGGTGCGCCGTCGTCCAGCGCGGTGGCCGCTTCGCCGACGATGGCGCGGGCCAGTTCGATCTGCAGCTTCAAGTCGACCATGCGGTGCTGCAGCGACTGGAAGCTGCCGATCTCGCGGCCGAACTGGCGGCGCACGCCGAGGTAGTCGCGGGTTTGTTCGAAGGCCGCGTCCATCAGCCCGACCAGATAGGCGGCGCAGGCCAGGGCGGATTCGTCGAGGGCGGCGGGCCCGGCGTCGACAAGCTGCGCGGGCGTGCCGTCGAAGCGCAGGCGCGCCAGATGGCCACCATCCTGGGTTGGTTCCTGATGAACGCTCACGCCTTCGGCGTTGCGCTGCACCAGGGCGAGGCCGGCATTGCAGGCCACCAGCCAGACATCCGCCGCGGCGCCCAGCGCCACATGGGCGATCTCGCCGCGCAACTGGCCGTCATGCAGCACCGGCAAGGCGGCGCCGGCTTCGTAGCCGATGCCGGCGGGCAGGATCAGCCGCTCGCCGGCCAGCAGCGCATCGCGCTCGTCCGCCGGCAGCAAGGGAGCGACCAGGCTCGCCTCGATCAGCGGTTCGGGCAGCAGACCGCGTCCGAGCTCTTCCAGCAGCGCGGTGTACTCGCTCATGCCCAGGCCGCTGCCGCCCAGCTCTTCGGCCAGGCGCAGGCCCGGCCAGCCCATGGCGCAGATGTCGGCCCAGGCGTCGCGGTCGAGGCCCTGCGGCTGGAAGCGCAGGCGGCGCACCCGTCCCAGGTCGCCGCCACGCGGCACCAGGGAGGCGGCACTGTCACGGATCATCCGCAGGCGCTCTTCGCGTTCCTCGGCCATCGCGGTGTGGTCGGTCATTTCATCATTCCCGTGTCGGTTGAACAGCTCCGGCCGCCGCGGGCCGGTACTTGAAACTGCCGGAAGCGCTGGCGATCAGCTCGCCGGCCTCGTCGAAGATGTCCGCCGCGCAGAAGCACAGCGTGCGGGTCCGGCGCAGCACCCGGCCGACCGCATTGATCTCCCCGCTGGTGCTGCCCATGAAGTGGGTCGCCATGTCGATGGTCACCATCGAGCAACCCGGCAACTGCGCGCGAATCGCCCCGGCCATGGCGGCATCGAGCACGCTCATCAGCACGCCGCCGTGGAAGCTGCCGATGTAGTTCATCAGCTCCGCGCGGTGGCGCAGGCGCACCCGCACCACGTCGCCATCGATCCAGCGCTCCAGGCCCAGAAATTCCTGGAAGGTGAAGCGGCCGCTGGGGAACATCTCCAGCCCACTCTCAACAGATGCAGCGGCGGGGGTGGCAGTGAGATCGGTCATCGGACGCTTTCCTCCGTGGCAGGCTGACCCACCGGGCGAGCCACAGCTTGTGCCGCCGGGCGCACAGGCGCTGTGGAGGCGGCAGCGGGATGCGGGCTGCGGGCCTCGCGGTTCGGGTCATACAGGCGATTGGGGATGAACAGCGCGGGAACCAGGCCGGTGATGACGTAGGTGATGCCCATCACCAGGAAGCCCGCGCCGATGGACACATGCGAGGCCAGCAGGCCGATGGCCGCCGGAGCCACCGCCGCGCCGATGCGGCCGAGGTTGTAGGCAGTCCCCACGGCGGCACCGCGCACCTGGGTGGAGAAGCTCTCGGTCATGTAGGTGGCCAACACGCCCACCGGTACGCCGTAGATGAAGCCGAACAGCGCGAGGATCCAGACGATGTTGTCCGGCGTATGCCAGAACACGATCACCGGCATGAAGATGGCGGTGCCGATGGCGCCGGCGGCGAAGGTGGCGCGACGGCCGAAGCGGTCCGAGGCGATCCCGGCGAGCACCTTGCCGAGAATCATCGCGGTGTAGGTGCCGACCATGTAGCCGGTCATGGACTTGAAGTTCATGCCCAGCTCGCTTTCCAGATACGAGGGCATCCAGTTGTTGGTGCCGTAGTAGCCGAACAGCAGGAAGCATGAGGTGATGCTCCAGAGCAGGAACATGCGTCGCGTCGATGGATCGACCAGCAACTGGCGCATGCCGCCGCTGGGCGCGCTCTGTCGGCGGTTACCGGCAGCCTGCTGCAGCCGTTGCGCACGAGCCGCCAGCCAGGACGGCGACTCCGGCACCCAGGGGCGCAGCGCCAGGCAGATCAGCGCCGCGCCGATGGCGGTGAAGAACAGCGCACGCCAGCCGTAGTCCGGGATGATCTGCCCGGCGAGCACGGTCGCCACGAGGTAGCCCACGGTCCAGCCAGCCTGCATGGTCGCCAGGATGGTGGTGCGGTACTTGGCGGTGACGAACTCGGACATCAGGATGTTGCAGGCGACGAACAGCGAGCCCAGGCCCAGCGAGGAGACGAAGCGGATCAGCGCGAAGGCCCAGTAGTTGTGGGCCATCCCCAGCAGCGCGGTGCCCAGAGAGAACACCAGGATGGTCCAGGTCACCACGCGCACCCGGCCGAATCGGTCGCACGCCCAGCCACCGTAGATGCCGCCGATGGCCATGCCGGCCAGGGTGATGCTGCCGAGCGAACCCGCCTCGAAGTTGGACAGGCCGAACTCGGCCTTGAGGCTGTTCAGGCTGTAGGCGAGGAACATCAGGTCCGCGCCATCGGCGAGCAGACCCAGGAAGCAGAAGAGGAAGGCGATCACCAGGGTCCGCCGCGGTATCGCGGAGCCCTGGGCCAAGCTGTCGGATGCGTTCATTGTTGTTGTTCTCGCAGGTGGGTTGAGGTCGTCTTCGCGCTAGGCCATCCCGGTTCGTTCTCCACTGTCCGGGGTGAGGCGCACGCGGCCGTTGTCCAGCACCACCACGTCGCGCTCGACGACGCGGGTGCGGAAGGAACCGTCATTCCAGATTTCGGTACGCAGGGTTTCGCCGGGGAACACCGGCGCGGAGAAGCGCACCTGCAGATGGGCGAAGCGTTCCGCGCGGTAGTCGGCGACGCCGCGCAGCAGCGCATGGAAGGCCACGCCAAGGGTGCACAGGCCATGCAGGATCGGCCTGGGGAAACCTCCGCGCGCCGCTGCCACCGGGCTGGCGTGGATCGGGTTGTCGTCGCCATTCAGGCGGTAGTGCAGCGCCTGTTCGGGGCGGGTCGGCAGGTCGATGACCAGGTCCGGCGCCTGTTCAGGCAGACGGTGTGGCTGGCTCAACGACTGGCTGTCGCCGCCGAAACCACCGTCTCCGCGGAGGAAGGTGGTGCCACGGGCAATCGCCAGCACTTCGCCGCTCTGCGCGTCGCTGACAACCTTCTCGCTGTAGAGCAGTGCCCCCTTGCCGGCGCCCTTGTCGACCAGGCCGGTGACGCGGGTGCGGCCGATCACTTCCCCCTCCACCGGCAGCGGCCGCAGCCACTCGATGCTCTGCTCGCCGTGGACCAGGCGCAGGGCGTCGACGCCGGTATCCGGGTTGCCCAGCCAGAAGCCCGGATGGCCGAGGACGACAGCCATGCAGGGCAGCGCCTGAAGGTCACGGTTGGCATCGACGAAGGTCAGCTGGTGCTCGTCCATCGGGTCCGCACCGAGGCCCACCGACAGCGCATAGAAGGCGCTGTCGCGGCGACTGAAACGCTGCCGCACTTCCGGGATCGGGTAGTTCAGCAGGTGCTCAGGATTCAGCGCCATGGGCCACCTCCTCCACGTCCAGCACCGCGTCGGCGGCCCAGGCGCCCTGCCCTTCAGGCATGGCGAAGACCGGGTTGAGGTCCACCGAGCGCAGGCGCGGGCCAGCCTCGGCGGCGAACTGCGAGAGCTGCGCCAGCACCCGCGACAGCGCCTTGATATCAGTCACCGGGCGACCGCGAGCACCCAGCAGCAGCGGTGCGCCCTTGATGCTGCGGATCATCTGCTCGGCCTCGTCGACGCCGAACGGGCAGCGGCGGAACACCACGTCCTTGAGTACCTCGACGAAGATGCCGCCGAGCCCGAACAGCGCTACCGGACCGAATTGCGGGTCGCGCTGGATGCCCATGAAGCATTCCACGCCGCCCTGCAGTTGACGCGCCACCAGCACGCCATCGAGGCGAGCGTTCGGCGCGTGCTCGGCGGCGCGTTGCAGCAACAGGTCGTAGCCCTCGCGCACGGCCTGGCCACTGTTCACGTTGAGCAGCACGCCGCCGATTTCCGACTTGTGCAGGATGTCCGCCGAGGCGATCTTCAGCACCACCGGGAAGCCGATCTGCTCGGCGAACGCGGCGGCTTCCGCCGCGCTTTTCAGCACCCGCTCGGGCGCCGATTCGATGCCGGCGCGCGCCAGCAGCTGCTTGGCTTCGGCCTCACCGGGCGTGCTGGCCGGCAGCTCGACACCCCCAGGCGCGGGAATCCTGCGCAGCGGCCGGGCGAAGGCCTCGCCCAACTGACCCATGGCCTGGATGGCGCGCACCGCGCGGGTCGGGTCCTCGAACAGGGCGAAACCGGCCTTCTGGTAAGGCGCCAGCTCCTCGCCCTCGCCCATCACCGAGACCACGAACAGGCGGTCCGGGTGATCGCCCTTGATCCGCGCGAACTGCTCGGCCAGGCGCGGGCCGATGGAGGCGGCGGTGCCGGCCTGGGTGAAAAAGGCGATCAGCGAGCGGTAGCCGCCATCGACCACCATGGATTCGGTGAAGTCGTGGACCAGGCTCAGGTCATTGAGCGCCTGGGCGGTGCAGTCCACCGGGTTGAGCGGCGACGCGTAGTGCAGGCGCTGCTTCAGGCGCGCCTGGGCATCTTCGGGCATCGGCGGCATGGGCAGGCCGACGTCCTCGGCGGCGTCGCTGACGATGATGCCGGCGCCGCCGCTGACAGTGATCATCCCCAGGCTGTTGTTCACCGGGTAGATGCGCTGGGTGGCGAGGTAGGCGATGTCCACCAGTTCCTCGGTGGTGCGCGCGCGAACCACCGCGTAGTCGGCCAGCACCGCGTCGAGCACCTTGTCGTCGCCGGCCAGGGAGGCGGTGTGGGACATGGCCGCGCGGCCGCCCAGTTCGCTGCGCCCGACCTTGTGCAGGATCACCGGCTTGCCGGCGCGGTGGGCTGCTTCGAGGGCGGCGAGGAAGCTGTCGACGTTGCGGATGGATTCGGCGTAGGCCATCACCACGTCGATCTCCGGCGACTCCACCAGCCAGCCGATGGCGTCGCCCAGGGTGACGTCGGCTTCGTTGCCGGTGGCGACGCAGATCGGCGTACCCAGCCCGCGCTGCCGCGACAGGCCCAGCAGGTGCGCGCCGTAGGCGCCGGACTGGGTGGCGATGCCGACCCGCCCGGCCAGCGGGATGCCGCGTTCCAGGCTGGTGGAGAAGAAGGCGTAGTAGCCCAGGTTGGCGTTGAACACGCCCAGCGCGTTCGGCCCCAACAGGCGCATGTTCTCCGCACGGGCGGCGTCGACGATGGCGTCCTGCATGGCCACGCCCTCCTCGCCGACTTCGCTGAAGCCGGAGGAGAACACGATGGCGCTGCGCGCGCCCTTGCGACCCAGCGCCTGGACAGTTTCCAGCACCTGCGGCGCGGGCACTGCGATGATCGCCACGTCCGGCGCTTCAGGCAGCGCGTCGACGCTGGCGTAGGCCGGCAGGCCCTGGATCTCGGTGCGGTTGGGGTTCACCGGCAGGATGCGCCCGGTGAAACCGTTGCGCAGCATGTAGGCGATGGGACGGCCGCCAATGCGGTGCGGGTCACTGGAAGCGCCGACCACGGCTACCGAGCGCGGCTGCACCAAAGGGGTAAGGCTGGAGAAACCGGTGTGTTGCACGTGACTCACGGACATGACGTTCCACCTGAACAAGTAGCGGGTGCCGGCGGTTTGTATGCCGGCGCGAGGGCGAGTGCATCCACGGCGGGCCGTCTGCAACGACCACCGGGAGCGTTGAACCCAAATCTCAGAGCACGTTCTGGGTGCCGAGCAGCGCGGTGACCTGGCTGGACAGCGTGCCGCCGTTGCCGTGCAGCAGCGCCACGTCGGCCTTCTGCAACTGGCGCTCACCGGCCTGGCGGCGCAACTGGGTGACCGCCTCGATGATCAGGAACATGCCGTACATGCCCGGATGCACACAGGACAGCCCGCCGCCGTTGGTGTTCACCGCCAGCTCGCCGCCGGGGGCGATGCGCCCGCCCTGGACGAAGCGGCCGCCCTCGCCCTTGGGGCAGAATCCGAGGTCCTCGAGGAAGAGGATGGTGTTGATGGTGAACGCGTCGTAGACCATCACCAGATCGATGTCCGCGTGCGTCACACCGGCCATCTGCATGGCGCGCGGGCCGCTCTCCGAAGCCGCGGTCACGGTGAGGTCGGGCATCGCGACGATGGAGCGGTGCCATTGCGCGCCGGCGGCGCCGAGGAAATAGATCGGCGCCTTGGGCAGGTCCCGCGCGCGGTCGGCGCGCACCATCACGCAGGCGCCACCACCATCGGTGACCAGGCAGCAGTCGGCCTTGCTCAGCGGGTCGCTGACCATCCGAGCAGCGAGCACCTCATCGATGCTCAGCGGGCCGCGCGCAAAGGCCTCGGGGTTGAGGTTGGCCCAACCGCGCGCGGCCACGGCGACTTCGGCCAGGTGCTCACGGGTGGTGCCGTATTGATGCATGTGCCGGCTGGCGGCCAGTGCATAGGCAGTGATCGGGTGGCGCGGCTGGTAGGGCGTCTCGTGCCACTGCGGCTCGCTCATCGACACCAGCTTGCCGCCGGCGGTGCGCTGGTTGGAGCCGTAGCAGATCAGCGCCGCGTCACACAGGCCGGCCTCCAGGGCCAGGGTCGCCTGCAATAGATGCAGCTCGAAGCTGGAGCCGCCGACGTTGGTGCCATCGACAAATTTCGGCTTGATGCCCAGGTACTCGCAGACCGAGAGGGTCGGGAAGGCGTGGGAGCTGGTGGCCGAAAACACCGCGTCGATGTCCGAGAGCTTCAGCCCGGCGTCGGCGATGGCCTTCATCGAGGCCTGGCCGAGCAGTTCCATGGCGCTGTAGCCGTGGGCTTCGCCGATACCGGCGCTGCCGATGCCGACGATGGCGGTCTTGCCGCGCAGGACCTGGCTCATGCCTGCACCTCCGCCAGGGGCTCGAAGACCACGGCGGGGCCGCTGTCCTGCTGGGCGATGCGCGCCTTGACGCGGGTGCCGATGGGCAGGCTGAGGTGGCCTTCGATGCGCGACATCATGCGCACACCTTCGTCAAGGTCGACCAGGGCGACGTTGTAGTCACCGCTGCGGGCGCGGTTGACGGTCAGGGCATACAGGGTGCCCAGGCCACTGGCGGGAACCCATTCCAGGTCCGTCTCGCCGCTGCCGGGCACCTGGGTGCGCGGGTAGAACACGTGCCGGCCGGTGGAGGCGCTGCGCTGCAACATGAAGCGCCCCTGGGCGAGGAAGGCGAGGTACTGCGCCTCCGGCCCTGGCATGTTGCGGTCGGGGAAATCCACCATCGAGGTTTCTCCTTTGTTCTTGTTCTGCCTTTGTTGCAAAGTGCGTTACCGCCCATGCCAAGCCAGCTTCACTGAAGCCGTTGCAGGCGTCGCAGGGCCAGAATACATTCACAATACTGAATGTCAATCAGAATACAGAATATGACCACTGAAAAGACCGTCGAAGAAGCCAGCAGCAAACGCACCGGCAACGCCAAGGATGTCGGCGCCGTGGTGAACGCCATCCAGATCCTCCGTCACCTGGCCAACGCCGAAGGCCCCGAGGGCGCGACCGCCATCGCCCGCGCCACCGGCATCAGCCCGAGCACCACCTTCAACATCCTGCGTACGCTGAGCAACGAGCAGCTGACCTCGTTCGACAACGAGACCAAGACCTATCGCCTGGGCCTGGGCCTGTCGGAACTGGCAGTGAGCTTCATCGGCCGCAGCTACGCCGACCTGATCCAGCCGGAGCTGGAGCGCCTGAGCACCAATCACCACATTCTGATCGCCCTGTGGCAGGTCACCGACGACGCGCACATCCGCGTGATCGCCGTGTCCGCACCGACCGTGGCGCACGTCAACGTCGCCGTCGGCTCGCGCCTGCCGGAGCTGGCGGGCGCTGCCGGGCGCTGCATCGCCGGCCTGCGCAGCCTTCCCGACGATGAGCTGCGCCGTCGACTGACCCGCGTACGTTGGGAAAGTCCGCCGAGCTTCGAGGAGTACTGCGGCGATGCCGCCGCCACCCTGGAGCGTGGCTGGGCCATCGACCAGAATCACCTCTATCGCGGCGTCAGCATGGTTGCCAGCGCCATCATCGACCACGACCGCCAGCCACGCTTCATCATTTCCGGCATCGGCATCAGCGCCCAGCACGACCGCGAGAAGCTGGAGCAGATCGGCGCCAGCCTGCATGAGACAGCGCGCTTCATCAGCCGCTCGCTGTTCCCGCAGAGCATCGCCAGCCCAACGGAATAGCCCGAAGATCATTCATCATTCGAAATACCATTCCTTAAGATGGATGACTTCGGCAGGCGCAACAGCGCCGACGCGACACCACACGGCGATACGCCGCGCGCCGGCAGCCCGTGTCGCCGCACTCCCGATGCGACTGATGGCAGCGATATTCGCGGGCGGGGGCCCACAGCCGCGACTATCGCCGGTATCATGGCAAGTCTTGATGGAGTCCTGGCGGTGACCATCCCGCGGAGAACACCGTTCCCGCCACGCACCCGAATCCCTCGCCGATTCGGGCAGCCCGCCGCCAGAGCCCGCCAAACCCTCTGCCCGGATGCACGCCGACCTTGCATGGCTCGCGGCAGCCGCAGGTAATCCCATTGAATTGAGGCAACCATGGAACAGAAAGACATCGATTGGGGCACGCTCGGATTCGATTACATCAAGACCGACTTCCGTTACATCTCCCACTGGCGCGATGGTCTGTGGGACGACGGCAAGCTGACCGAAGACAACACCCTGCACATCAGCGAGGGCTCCTCCGCCCTGCACTACGGCCAACAGTGCTTCGAAGGCCTGAAGGCCTACCGCTGCAAGGACGGCTCGATCAACCTGTTCCGCCCGGACCAGAACGCCGCGCGCATGGCTCGCAGCTGCGCCCGCGTACTGATGCCGCAGGTGTCCGAAGCGCAGTTCATCGAGGCCTGCAAGCAGGTCGTACGCGCCAACGAGCGCTTCATTCCGCCGTACGGTTCCGGCGGCGCGCTGTACCTGCGTCCGTTCGTGATCGGCGTGGGCGACAACATCGGCGTCCGCCCGGCTCCGGAATTCATCTTCTCGGTGTTCTGCATCCCGGTCGGCGCCTACTTCAAGGGCGGCATGAAGCCCCATGACTTCGTGATCTCCACCTACGACCGCGCCGCTCCCAACGGCACCGGCGCCGCCAAGGTCGGTGGCAACTACGCCGCCAGCCTGATGCCGGGCGCCCAGGCCAAGAAAGACGGCTTCGCCGACTGCATCTACCTCGACCCGGCCACCCACAGCCGCATCGAGGAAGTGGGCTCGGCCAACTTCTTCGCCATCACTCACGACAACGAGTTCGTCACCCCGCGCTCCAGCTCGGTACTGCCAGGCATCACCCGCCTGTCGCTGATGCAACTGGCCGAACAGCGCCTGGGCCTGAAAGTGATCGAAGGCGACGTGCAGATCGACGACCTGGCCCGCTTCAAGGAGGCCGGCGCCTGCGGTACCGCAGCGGTGATCACGCCGATCGGCGGCATCCAGTACAAGGACAACCTGCACGTGTTCTTCAGCCGCGACGACGTCGGCCCGGTGACCCGTCGCCTCTACGAAGAGCTGACCGGCATCCAGAAGGGTGACGTGGAAGGCCCGGAAGGCTGGGTCGTCAAGGTCTGACCCTGACCCGCAGCCCCAACGAAAACGCCCGGCAGATGCCGGGCGTTTTCATTTCAGCCGCAGCCATTCACGCGGGACTGGGCAGCGCCGGCTGGCACAGCAGCCAGTCATGCAACAGTGCCTGCAACTCCTCGAACTTCACCGGCTTGGCCATGTAGTCGCTCATCCCGGCCGCCAGGCAGCGTTCGCGGTCGCCGCTATGGCTGTGAGCGGTGATCGCCAGCACCGGCAGGTCCGCGCAACGCGGCAGGGTGCGGATCGCCCGGCAGGTGGCGAAACCGTCCATCACCGGCATCTGGCAGTCCAGCAGCACGGTATCGATAGCCTCCCGGCGCAGCAGTTCGATGGCTTCGGCACCATTGTCGGCAGTTCGCACGCGGTACCCCAGCTTGAGCAACATGCCGCGGATCACCAACTGGTTGATGGCATTGTCCTCCACGACCAGCACGGTGCACTGGTCGGGACTGCGCAACACCTGGCCGCCCGCACGACGCGGCGGCGGAGCGATGCTCTGCACCGGCTGACCGACCTGCAAGTCGAGAGCGAAGCGGCTGCCCTGCCCCGGCATGGATTCGTGAGCCAGCGTACCGCCCAGCAGCGCGACCAGCTTGCGGCACAGCGCCAGGCCGATCCCCAGGCCGCCGTATTCGCGGGTCAGCGAGCCGTCGAGCTGGAAGAAGCGCTGGTACAGCGCACCATCCGACGGCGTCGAAAAACCGATGCCGCTGTCCTGCACCTCGATGCGCAGCGCCAGCCCTTCGCTGTTCGGTACACCGCCGACGCGCAGGTTCACGCCGCCCTGGTGGGTGAACTTGATGGCGTTGTCGATCAGGTAGCCGAGCGCCTGGGCCAGCTTGCCGGCGTCGCCTTCGAGAGTATCGGGCAGGCTCTCGTCCAACTGCAGGACAAAGCGCAGCCCGCGCTCTTCGGCACGCAGTGCGTACTGCGCGCGCAGGCCATCGCACAGGCCGCGCAGACTGAACGGCTCGCGGCGCGGGTAGAGCTTGCCGGCCTGCAGCTCGATCAGCGCGAGGATGTCGTTGACCATGCGCATCATGTCCCGCGCCGAGCCGGTGGCGGTCTTGTGGTATTGCGCCAGCTCGACGTCCATGGGCACCGTCTGCATCAGCTCCAGCGAGCCGATCACCCCGCTCATCGGCGTGCGCAGTTCGTGGGTGACGGTGGCGAGGAACTCGTCCTTCAGGCGGTTGCTGCTGGCCAGCTCCAGGTTCAGCTGCTCCAGCTTGCGACTGGTCTCCTGAAGGATGCGCGTGCGCTCCTCCTTCATGGCGTTGATGCGATCCGCCAGCGCCAGGGACAACAGGCCAACCTCCAGCGCAGAGCCGATCTGGCTGGCGTACATGGTGAGGAACACATTGGGCAGCAAGCCCAGCACCATCAGCGTGTTGATGATCCCGCCGAGCAGGAAGGCGCTCCAAGCGAAGATGAAGTAGCGCGCCACGCGCATGCCGCGCAGCCAGGCGACGATGCCGGCGGTGAAGATCACCACGGTGAACGCCAGCGCCAGGTAGGTCGCCAGGCGCAGGGCGACGGCATAACTGACGGTCAACGCCAGCACCATCACCAGCGCACCGACGCCCATCAGCACACGCAGGATGCGGTCGATCCACAGGCTGTGTTCGCGGGTGTGCAGGAAGCTGCGGGCGAACTGGCAGCCGAACAGGCCGGCCGAGCCGATCAGGAAAGGCGTGGAAGCATTGGCCCACCAGGGGTTGTTCGGCCAGAAGTACTCGATGCCCGCGCCGTTGACCGAGATCTGGTAGAGGCCGAACGAGGCTATATAAAGGATGTAGTAGAGGTAGCTGGTGTCGCGGACGCTGAGGAAGATGAACAGGTTGTAGATCAGCATCACCAGCAGCACGCCGTAGATGATGCCCAGCACATAGATGCGCCCCGGCTGTTCCTCCAGGTAGGCCTTGGGCGACCAGAGCGTCAGCGGCGCCTGGATCGAGCCCTGGCTCTCCAGGCGCAGGTAGACGCGCAGCGGCTTGCCCGGCTCCAGCTTGAGGTCGAACAGGTAGTTGTTCTGGCGGATCGGCCGACTATCGAACGGCAAGGTATCGCCCGTGCGCTGGGCCAGCGTGAAGCCGCCATGGCCGTCGGGCAGGTAGAGGTCGAGCTTGTCCAGCGGCGGATACGCCAGCTCCAGCAGCCAGTTGGCCGGATCGGACGAGACCTTCGGCTGGTAGTCCAGGTCCAAACGCAGCCAGAACACCGAGCGTGAATAGCCGGCATTGAGCACATCGCGCTCGTGGCGACGGAAACTGGCGGCCAGCGCCGGCGAGCTGATCTCGGCGATATCGGCCGTGCCGCGTACGTCCTCGAAGACATCCATCGCCCGCCCCAGAGGCAGTTGTCCGACGTGCTCGTCGAAGCTGATGGCGCTCGCCACTGGCGAGAGAATGAAAAGGATCAGGAAGATCAGCCAGTGCCGCATGGTGCCCCGCAGTGCCGCCGACAGCCGCGCCGGAGATCCCCATCTCCCGCTTTGGCGCACCGTGGTGGCGTGTGTTGGAATCGGCGAACTCTAGCACAGGCCTTGTGCCACGTGGCATTCGACCATTCGGGCAGGGCGCGTCCGGGCGATGCGCAATGGACCGTTCGGTCAGCTCAGCGACACGTTTTGGTGATAAGCTCCCGCGCCATGAAAACACCTGCCTCCCGTCCCGTAGTGCTCTGCCTGTCCGGCCACGACCCGAGTGGTGGCGCCGGCCTGCAGGCCGACATCGAAGCCCTGATCGCCCAAGGCTGCCACGCGGCGCCCGCCGTCACTGCACTGACCGTTCAGGATACCGTCAACGTTTCCGACTTCCGCGTGCTCGACCGCGAGTGGGTGCTGGCCCAGGCCAACGCCGTGATCGCCGACCTGTCGGTGGCCGCCGTCAAGCTGGGCATGCTCGGCTCGGTGCAGATGGTCGACACGGTCGTCGAGATCATGCAGTCCCTGCCGGGCATCCCGCTGGTCTGCGACCCGGTACTGCGCGCCGGCGGCGGTGGCTCGCTGGGCAAGGACGATGTCGGCTACGCCATGCGCGAACGCCTGCTGCCGATTGCCGCAGTTGCCACGCCGAACCTGCCCGAAGCGCGCATCCTCGCCGAACTGCCCAACGGCACCGCGGACGAGTGCGCCGACAAGCTGCTGCCGTATATCCAGACCCTGCTGATCACCGGCGGCCATGGCGACGAATCGGAAGTGCACAATCGCCTGTACACCCGAGACGGCCAGCGCCACACCTTCACCTGCCAGCGCCTGCCTGGCAGCTACCACGGCTCGGGCTGCACCCTGGCGAGCACCCTCGCCGGCCGCCTGGCCCTGGGCGAGGAACTGGTCAGCGCGGTGCGCAGCGCCCTGGACTACACCTGGCGCACGCTGCGCGACGCCGAAGCACCCGGGCACGGCCAGTACGTGCCGCGCCGCCTGCCGCTGGATTTCTGCTCTTAATGCTCCAGTGCCCGCTGCGACGGGCACCCTGATCGAGGTTGTGATGAAACTGCGCGGACTCTACGCCATCACCGACAGCCAACTGCTCGACGGCGGCCGCCTGCTGCCCTACGTCGAAGCCGCCCTGAAGGGCGGCGCCAAACTGCTGCAGTACCGCGACAAGTCCGACGACGCCTCGCGCCGCCTGCGCGAAGGCGAAGCCCTGCGCGACCTCTGCGCGCGCTACGGCGCCACACTGCTGATCAACGATGACGCCGAACTGGCTGCACGCCTGGGCGTCAGCGTGCACCTGGGGCAGACCGATGGCTCGCTGGCCGCGGCCCGCGCCCTGCTCGGCCGCGCGGCCATCATCGGCGGCACCTGCCACGCCAGCCTCGACCTGGCCGAAAAAGCCATCGCGGAAGGCGCCAGCTATGTCGCCTTCGGCCGCTTCTTCGCCTCCCAGACCAAACCCGGCGCCTCCGCCGCCAGCCCCGAGCTGCTGGAGCAGGCCAAGGCCCGCTTCAATGTGCCGCTGGTGGCCATCGGCGGCGTGACCCTGGAAAACGCGCCCGCGCTGATCGCCCGCGGTGCCGACATGATCGCCGTGATCCACGCCCTGTTCGCCGCCGACTCTGCGGCCGAAGTCGAACAGCGCGCCCGCGCCTTCAGCCAACTCTTCGAAACCCGCTGAGCGCCACGCGCCCAGCCCTTCACAGCTTCGCGAGGTACACCATGTCCCGTTCCGAAACGCTTTTCGCCAATGCCCAGAAACACATCCCCGGTGGCGTGAACTCGCCGGTGCGCGCGTTCAAGAGCGTCGGCGGCACCCCGCTGTTCTTCAAGCACGCGGAAGGCGCCTACGTGGTGGACGAGGATGACAAGCGCTACGTCGACTATGTCGGCTCCTGGGGCCCGATGATCCTCGGCCATAGCCACCCGGACGTCCTCGACGCCGTGCGCAAGCAACTCGACCACGGCCTGTCCTACGGCGCGCCGACCGCGCTGGAAGTGGAAATGGCCGACCTGGTCTGCTCCCTGGTTCCGTCCATGGACATGGTGCGCATGGTCAGCTCCGGCACCGAGGCCACCATGAGCGCCATCCGCCTGGCCCGCGGCTACACCGGCCGGGACAGCATCATCAAGTTCGAAGGCTGCTACCACGGCCACTCCGACAGCCTGCTGGTAAAAGCCGGTTCCGGCGCCCTGACCTTCGGCGTACCGAACTCCCCGGGCGTACCGGCGGCCTTCGCCAAGCACACCCTGACCCTGCCCTACAACGACATCGCCGCGGTGGAGAAGACCCTGGCTGAAGTCGGCAAGGACGTGGCCTGCATCATCGTCGAGCCGGTCGCCGGCAACATGAACTGCGTGCCGCCGGCCCCGGGCTTCCTCGAAGGCCTGCGCCGCCTGTGCGACCAGCACGGCGTGGTACTGATCTTCGACGAAGTGATGACCGGCTTCCGCGTGGCCCTGGGCGGCGCCCAGGCCCACTACGGCATCACCCCGGACCTGTCGACCTTCGGCAAGATCATCGGCGGCGGCATGCCGGTGGGCGCCTTCGGCGGCAAGCGCCAGATCATGGAGCAGATTTCCCCGCTCGGCCCGGTCTACCAGGCCGGCACCCTGTCGGGCAACCCGCTGGCCATGGCCGCCGGCCTCACCACCCTGCGCCTGATCAGCCGCCCCGGTTTCCACGACGAGCTGACCACCTATACGACCCGCATGCTGCAAGGCCTGCAGGAGCGCGCCGACGCCGCCGGCATCCCCTTCGTGACCACCCAGGCGGGTGCCGCGATGTTCGGCCTGTACTTCACCGGCGCCGACGCCATCGTCACCTTCGACGACGTGATGACCAGCGATGCCGAACGCTTCAAGCGCTTCTTCCACCTGATGCTGGATTCCGGCGTCTACCTGGCTCCTAGCGCCTTCGAGGCCGGCTTCACCTCCATCGCCCATGGCGAAGCCGAGCTGAAACTGACCCTGGATGCTGCCGAGCGCGCTTTCACCGCACTCAAGTAAAAAGCCCCTCGCGAAGGCGCCCATCCGGGCGCCTTCCGCTCTGCCCCGATGCTTTCGGGGCTTTATTCCCACGTCACCACGCCCCGCCGCGCCCGCCGTTTCCAGTAAAAAAACAGAAAAGAAGGTAAAGACTTTGTAAGGAAGCGCCTGCTTATTTCATAATGTGAAGGCTGGCGCATTTCGCCGGCCGGGTTTTACCCGCCCCGATTCTGGAGGCCGTTTCTCCCCATGTACCGTTCCGGTCGCACCCTGCTGGGTTGCCTGTTGCTCGCACTGCCCCTGTTCACTCAGGCGGGCGGCAACTCGCTGCTGATTCCAGCCACCGGACGCTGCACCCTGAACACCGTGCCGGAACAGCTGCAGCAGGCACTGGCCAGCTGCCAGCAAGCCGCCAACGCCGGCGATGCCCAGGCCCAGTTCGAACTGGGGGAATTCTTCTACACCGGCGAACGCGCACCGCGCGACTTCCAGGCCGCCCTGCACTGGTACGAGAAGGCTTCACTGCAAGGCCACGCCGACGCACAACTGCGCCTGGGCACCATGTTCTTCCGTGGCGAAGGCGTGAAGGCCAACAACGTGCAGGCCTACATCGTGCTGAAGATGGCTGCGGTCAACGGCGCCGAAGACGCCATGGACAGCGCCGACCTGGTCGCCGAGCAGATGAACAAGGACGAGCTGGACATCGCCACCAAGGTACTCGGCCAGATCTTCCGCAACTACCTGATCGAACTGCAGACCGCCGGCAACTCGCCGTTCTCGCCTCTGCCCTGATTCACACCACGGTAGATACCTGCAGGAGCGGGCCACGCCCGCGATCGCGCGCATGGCGCGCCCCTACAGAAAAGTCGGGGGATCAGTTGTCCTTGCCGGGCATCGGCATGGGGAACGGCATCACGTTACCGCTGGGCTTGGCCTCGCTGATCTTCGCGGTGCCCAGGCGCTCCACTTCGTCGATGCGGATGATCGAGTGCAGGGGCACGAAGCTGCGGATGACGCCGTCGAACTGCGCCTTGAGCTTCTCCTCGCTGGGGTCTACCACCACCTGGGTGCGCTCGCCGAAGACGAACTCCTCGATTTCCAGGAAACCCCACAGATCGCTCTGGTAGATCTGCTTGGCGTACATCTCGTACACCTGGCCCTGGTTGAGGAAGACCACCTTGTAGATCGGGTTCTCGCGCTTGCTCATGAACGAAGGATGACAGCTTTGCAAAAAGGGCACGCAGCATAACACAGGCAGCCATCCCCCACGTGCCGCCGCTGGTAGACACAAGCGGCGAGGCATATAATGCGCGGTCATTTTTTAACCAGCTCAAGACAGGTTCCATGGCCAAGAAGCTTTTCATCCAGACCCACGGTTGCCAGATGAACGAGTACGACAGCTCGCGCATGGCCGATCTGCTGGGTGAACACCAGGCCCTGGAAATCACCGAGAAAGCCGAAGAGGCGGACGTCATCCTGCTCAATACCTGCTCGATTCGCGAGAAGGCACAGGAGAAGGTGTTCTCCGAGCTGGGTGCCTGGCGCACGCTCAAGCAGCAGAACCCGAACCTGGTGATCGGCGTCGGCGGCTGCGTGGCCAGCCAGGAAGGCGCGGCGATCCGCGAGCGTGCGCCGTATGTCGACGTGGTGTTCGGTCCGCAAACCCTGCACCGTCTGCCGGAAATGATCGACGCCGCCCGCACCACCCGCAAACCGCAGGTGGATGTGTCCTTCCCGGAAATCGAGAAGTTCGATCGCCTGCCCGAGCCGCGGGTCGACGGCCCCACCGCCTTCGTCTCGGTGATGGAAGGCTGCAGCAAGTACTGCACCTTCTGCGTAGTGCCCTATACCCGAGGCGAGGAAGTCAGCCGCCCGTTCGACGACGTGCTCGCCGAGGTGATCCACCTGGCCGAGAACGGCGTGAAGGAAGTCACCCTGCTGGGCCAGAACGTCAACGGCTACCGCGGGCAGACCCACGACGGGCGCATCGCCGACTTCGCCGAGCTGATCCGCGTGGTTGCCGAGGTCGATGGTATCGAGCGCATCCGCTACACCACCTCGCACCCGCTGGAATTCTCCGATGCGCTGATCGCCGCCCACGCCGACGTGCCGCAACTGGTGAAGTTCGTCCACCTGCCTGTACAAGCCGGCTCCGACCGCATCCTCGCGGCCATGAAGCGCAATCACACCGCGCTGGAGTTCAAATCGCGCATCCGCAAGCTGAAGGCTGCGGTGCCGGACATCTGCATCAGCTCGGACTTCATCATCGGCTTCCCCGGCGAGACCGAGAAGGATTTCGAACAGACCCTGAAGCTGGTGGAAGACGTCGGCTTCGACTATTCCTTCTCCTTCATCTACAGCTCGCGCCCGGGCACCCCGGCCGCCGACCTCGTCGACGACACCCCGGAGGACGTGAAGAAGCAGCGCCTGCTGATCCTCAACAGCCGCCTCAATCAACAGGGCTTCGAGATCAGCCGACGGATGGTCGGCACGATCCAGCGGATCCTCGTCACCGACTTCGCCAAGCGCGATCCGGGCCAACTGCAAGGCCGCACGGAGAACAACCGCGTGGTCAACTTCCGCTGCGACAATCCGCGCCTGATCGGCCAGTTCGTCGACGTTGAAATCTACGAGGCGCTGCCCAATTCCCTGCGTGCGACGCTCGTGGAACCACGCCACTGACAATCAACCGCTGAATAACCCGGCGGCGACTGAACTTTCGTACTCGGTCGCGTGGGGTTATTCTTCGACCATCTCCCTTTGAAGCACGGCGACTTAGACAACACCTTGAACGCCCCCCTGGATATCCATCGTTTCATGCTCGAGCCCTTCGAGGCCCGCAGCTTCGCCAACCTGTGCGGCCAGTTCGACGAACATCTGCACCAGATCGAGAAGCGCCTCGGCATCGAGATCCGCAACCGCGGCAACCAGTTCGAACTGGTCGGTACCCCCGAGCGCACCCAAGCGGCCGAAAACCTCCTGCAGCGGCTCTACCGCGAAGCGCAGAACGGCACCGAGCTGACGCCGGACATGGTCCACCTGTTCCTGCAGGAATCCGGACTGGAAGACCTCGCCGTCGAACCCGTCGCCCCGCTGATCACACTCAAGACCCGCCAGGCGCACATCCGCCCGCGCGGTGCGAACCAGCAGCGCTACGTGAAGGCCATTCTCGACCACGACATCAACTTCGGCATCGGCCCGGCCGGCACCGGCAAGACCTACCTCGCCGTGGCCTGCGCCGTGGACGCCCTGGAGCGCGAGCAGATCCGCCGCATCCTGCTGGTGCGCCCGGCGGTCGAGGCCGGCGAGAAGCTCGGCTTCCTGCCCGGCGATCTGTCGCAGAAGATCGACCCCTACCTGCGCCCGCTGTACGACGCGCTGTACGAGATGCTCGGCTTCGAAACCGTGGCCAAGCTGATCGAGCGCCAGGTGATCGAAGTCGCGCCGCTGGCCTACATGCGCGGCCGCACGCTGAGCAACAGCTTCATCATCCTCGACGAAAGCCAGAACACCACGATGGAACAGATGAAGATGTTCCTCACCCGGATCGGCTTCGGCTCCACCGCGGTGATCACTGGCGACGTCACCCAGGTCGACCTGCCCAAAGGCACCCGCTCGGGCCTGAAGCACGTGATGGAAGTGCTGCGCGACGTCCCCGGTATCAGCTTCACCCACTTCAAGTCCAAGGACGTGGTGCGCCACCCGCTGGTGCAGCGCATCGTCGATGCCTACGACGCCTACGAGAACCGTCTGCACGGCAACGCCGAAGGCCAGGGCAACAAGCATGCTTGAACTGGACCTGCAGGTCGCTTCCGAAGCGGCCTGCCTGCCGAGCGAAGCCGATTTCCGGCGCTGGTGCGAACTGGCCCTGCGCCAGCGCCAGAATGATTCGGAACTCACCATTCGCCTGGTGGACGAAACCGAAGGGCGCGAACTGAACAAGACCTGGCGACACAAGGACTACGCGACCAACGTGCTGTCCTTCCCCGCCGATGTCCCCGATGAGCTGCTGGACATCCCGCTGCTCGGCGACCTGGTGATCTGCGCACCCGTGGTCACCCGCGAGGCTGCCGAACAGGGCAAGTCCGCCGAGGCCCACTGGGCCCACCTCGTCATCCATGGCTGCCTCCACCTGCTCGGCTACGATCACATCGACGATGCCGAAGCCGACGAAATGGAAGGTCTGGAACGGGAATTGCTGGCCGAACTGGGTCATCCGGACCCGTACGCGGCCGATGAAGAATAAAAGCCACTGAGCAAGGAAAGATGAGCGAAGACCGATCGAGCAATGGGCACAAGTCGTGGTTGGACAAGATCACCCAGGCTTTTGCCCATGAGCCGAGAAACCGCCAGGAGCTGCTGGAGCTCCTGCGCGAAGCCCACGACAACAAGCTGCTGGACAGCGAAGCGCTGTCCATCGTCGAGGGGGCGATCCAGGTCGCCGACCTGCAGGTACGCGACATCATGGTGCCGCGCTCGCAGATGATCAGCATCAAGGCTACCCAGACGCCGCGCGAATTCCTGCCGGCGATCATCGAGGCGGCGCACTCGCGCTACCCGGTGGTGGGCGAGAGCCTCGATGACGTCATGGGCGTGCTGCTGGCCAAGGACCTGCTGCCGCTGATCCTTCACGACGGTTCGCACGCCTTCAATATCAAGGACCTGTTGCGGCCGGCCACCTTCGTGCCCGAGTCCAAGCGTCTCAACGTGCTGCTGCGCGAGTTCCGCGCCAACCACAACCACATGGCCATCGTCATCGACGAATACGGCGGCGTGGCGGGGCTGGTGACCATCGAGGACGTGCTGGAGCAGATCGTCGGCGACATCGAGGACGAGCACGACGTCGAGGAAGACAGCTACATCAAGCCACTGCCCAGCGGTGACTTCATCGTCAAGGCACTGACCCCGGTGGAAGCCTTCAACGACTTCTTCGGCGCGGACTTCTCCGACGAAGAATTCGACACCATCGGCGGCGTGGTGATGAGCGCCTTCGGCCACCTGCCCAAGCGCAACGAGACCACCGAACTGGGTGGTTTCCGCTTCCGTGTGCTTAACGCGGACAGCCGCCGGCTGCACCTGCTGCGTCTCACGCCGCTGCAGGACTGAGCCACTGCCATCCCTGCAGGAGCGGACATGGCCCGCCCCTGCAGGGAAACGCGCACGCCCTCCTGAGCCAATCCGTACCGCCACACCCTCCGCGCCCTGCAACATCCCGCCGCAGTCAGCTCATGGCTTTTGGCTTTCATCCCCATAGCCTACCGTTCGTCTCTCCATTACTCTTGCGCATCGCTTAACCGCAACAAGGATTCCCGATGCGCTGGATCACCCGCCCCGGCCTGCCAGGCCACCTGCTCGCCCTGGCCGCTGGCGCGCTCACCCCGCTGACCCTGGCCCCGTTCGGCTACTGGCCGCTGGCGGTGCTGTCGCTGGCCCTGTTCTACCTCGGCCTGCGCGGCACCACTGCCGGTTCGGCGCTGTGGCGCGGCTGGTGGTACGGCTTCGGCGCCTTTATCGCCGGCACCAGCTGGATCTACTTCAGCATCCACAACTTCGGGGGCGCGTCCGGCCCGCTGGCCGGCTTCCTGGTCGGCGGATTCAGTGCCGGCGTCGCGTTCTTCTTCGCCCTGCCCGCGTGGGTCTGGGCGAAGTTCTTCCGTCGCAACAACGCACCGATCAGCGACGCGCTGGCCTTTGCCGCGCTGTGGGTAGTGCTGGAACTGTTCCGCAGCTGGTTCCTCACCGGCTTCCCCTGGCTCTACGCCGGCTATAGCCAGCTGGACGGCCCGCTGGCCGGCCTCGCCCCGCTGGGTGGCGTCTGGCTGGTGTCGTTCGGCATCGCTCTGAGCGGCGCGCTGATCATCAACATCCCGGCCCTGACCCGACGCCCCGCACGCCTGGTCGCCGGCCTGGTCCTGCTGATGGCTCCCTGGGCCGTGGGCCTGGGCTACAAGGGCCACGCCTGGACCACACCGGCCGGCGCTCCGCTGAAGGTCGCCGCGCTGCAAGGCAACATCGCCCAGGAAATGAAGTGGGACCCGAAGGCCATCACCCACCAGCTCGAGCTGTACCGTGACCTGACCGCCGAGCAGAACGACGTCGACCTGATCGTCTGGCCGGAGACCGCCGTGCCGGTGCTCAAGGACCAGGCCACCGGCTACCTCGAAATGATCAACGGCGTCGCCACCGCCAAGAAGGCAGCGCTCATCACCGGGGTACCGGTGCGCGAGAAGACCGCCGACGGTATCCGCTATTACAACGGCATCACCGTGGTCGGCGAAGGCAGCGGCAACTACCTCAAGCAGAAACTGGTGCCCTTCGGCGAGTACGTCCCGCTGCAGGACCTGCTACGCGGCCTGATCAGCTTCTTCGACCTGCCCATGTCCGACTTCGCCCGCGGCCCGGCCGACCAGCCGCTGCTCAAGGCCAAGGGCTACGCCGTGGCGCCGTACATCTGCTACGAGGTGGTCTACCCCGAATTCGCTGCCGAACTTGCAGCGCAGAGCCAGTTGCTGCTGACCATCAGCAACGACGCCTGGTTCGGCACCTCCATCGGCCCGCTGCAGCATCTGCAGATGGCGCAGATGCGCGCGCTGGAGGCCGGCCGCTGGATGGTGCGCGGCACCAACAACGGCGTCACCGCGCTGATCGACCCGTTCGGCAAGCTGGCGGTGCAGATCCCGCAGTTCCAACAGGGCGTACTGCACGGCGACGTGGTGCCGATGCAGGGCCTGACGCCGTACCTGAAGTGGCGCGTCTGGCCGCTGGCGATTCTCAGCGCGGTGCTGCTGGTGTGGGCGCTGGTGCGTCGCCGCACGCACCCGGAAGAACGCCGCCTGTTCGGCTGATGCCAACGAAAAAGGGCCTCATTGCGAGGCCCTTTTTTCATACAGTCCGCTAGTGATAGAACAGCCGGTAGCCGACCAGCCCGATCGCCTCGTTGAGCAACTGCCCGCTCTGCCAGATCGCCCGCCCCTCAGGCAGCCAACCGCCCATCGGCACTACGTCGTCCGTGCCGATATAGCCCGAGGGCGCCGGCACCACGTCCAGCCCGGCCTTCTCGAAACTCCAGATGGAACGTGGCATGTGACTGGCACTGGTCACCAGCACCACCCGCCGGATACCTGCCTCGCGCAGCACCTCGGCGCTGAACTGCGCATTCTCCCAGGTCGTGCGGCTGCGCCCCTCTTCCCAGCGTACCGGCACGCCGTAATCGTCCAGCAGACTCTGCGCCATGATCCGCGCCTCGGAGGGCGGCGTGCCGTAATGCAGGCCACCGGAGGTCAGCACCGGCAGGCCACTGGCCTTGGCCAGACGTGCTGCGTAGCGAATGCGCTCGCGGGCCATCAGGCCGGGCTGGTCCTCATCCCAGGCACGATCCCCGCGCACCCGGCCCGCGCCCAGTACCACGATGGCGTCGGCACGCTGCGCCAGACCTGACCATTCCGCCGGCTTGAGCGGGTCCTGCTGCTCCAGCTGGCGCGCGCCCCACTCCACCGTCACCGGCAGGCTCATCACCAGCAGGCCGAGGAAACCGGAAAAGAAGCAGAACACCGAGAAACGCGGGTAGCGCCGGCGCAGGACAAAGCCCAGCAGCAGCAACAGAAGCAGCAGTCCCGGCGGCATGAAAATCTGTTTGAGGATGAAGCGGATAGGCATTGGCGACTCCTTGTCGAGGCGCCAAGCCTAACGGATCGAGGGGATATCAGCGTGCCTTCGCGTTGCGAAACAGCTGCGAACCACAGGACGTGCAGGGCAGTACGCCCTGATTGCGACTCCAGGCCACGGGGGAACCACAGAGCGCGCATTGCAGCTGCTGCGGGCGCGCCACCAGGCGCGGGCGACTGGGCGGCACGGGCTGGCGCACATGCCGCGGCACACGGGCCGGGGCGCGTTCCAGCAGGGCAAGCTCTTCCGCCGCGGCATGCCAGCCGCGCAGCCAGTTCACGTCCTGGTCCAGATACGCCCTGATCAACTCCATCTCGGCACTGCTCAAACCGCGCAACTCCAGTTCCACGGGGCATTCATCACGTAGTCGCTCTGCGGTATCAGCCTCATCCAGGGCCAGCGCGAGCCGTTGCAACAACCGTTCATACAGACCGGAACCCGAAGCACTTGCGCGATGCAGCTCAGCCATCAGTCACCTCAAGACAGGCGGAAACCTCCCGCCCTCAGGCAAAGCTTAGCGGCCCACCCCGTGCCACACCGAGCGCGCGACAAACGGCGCGGGCTACCGGCTCGGGTGGGGGTCATGTATGCTACGAGGCTTTCTGTAGCCGCCCGGCCTGCGTCTTCTCAGGGGTCGGTCCAGCGGAGGGCCACTCGACCTCTCCGGCTGCACACTTCTTTTCCGTACAGGTTCAAATCGCGCCATGCACGAGCAATATCAGCCCCTCGAGATCGAATCCCAGGCCCAGAAATTCTGGAACGAACACAACTCCTTCCGCGTTGACGAAGTCGCCGGCAAGGAGAAGTTCTACTGCCTGTCGATGTTCCCGTATCCGAGCGGCAAGCTACACATGGGGCATGTGCGCAACTACACCATCGGTGACGTGATCAGCCGCTACCAGCGCATGCAGGGCAAGAACGTCCTGCAACCGATGGGCTGGGACGCGTTCGGCATGCCGGCGGAAAACGCCGCGATGAAGAACAACGTCGCACCGGCGGCCTGGACCTACGACAACATCGCCTACATGAAGTCCCAGCTCAACAGCCTGGGCCTGGCGATCGACTGGTCCCGCGAAGTCACCACCTGCAAGCCGGACTACTACCGCTGGGAACAGTGGCTGTTCACCCGCCTGTTCGAGAAGGGCGTGATCTACCGCAAGAACGGTACCGTGAACTGGGACCCGGCGGACCAGACCGTACTGGCCAACGAACAGGTCATCGACGGCCGTGGCTGGCGTTCGGGCGCGCTGATCGAGAAGCGCGAAATTCCGATGTACTACTTCAAGATCACCGCGTATGCCGAAGAGCTGCTGTCCAGCCTCGACGACCTGCCGGGCTGGCCGGAACAGGTCAAGACCATGCAGCGCAACTGGATCGGCAAGTCCCGCGGCATGGAGATCGCCTTCCCCTATGACCAGGCCTCCATCGGCGAAGCCGGCCAGCTGAAGGTCTTCACCACCCGTCCGGACACCCTGATGGGCGCCACCTACGTCGCCGTGGCCGCCGAGCACCCGCTGGCCACCCTGGCCGCCGAGCGCGATCCGTCGCTGCAGGCGTTCATCGACGAGTGCAAGCGCGGCGGCGTCGCCGAAGCCGACATCGCCACCCAGGAGAAGAAAGGCGTTGCCACTCCCCTGTTCGTCGAACACCCGCTGACCGGTGACAAGCTGCCGGTGTGGATCGCCAACTACGTTCTGATGACCTACGGCGAAGGCGCTGTGATGGCCGTGCCGGGACACGACGAGCGCGATTTCGAGTTCTCCAACAAGTACGGTCTGCCGATCGTCCAGGTGATCGCCAAGGTAGAAGGCGACAACGACTTCGAAGCCGGTACCTGGAAAGAGTGGTACGGCCTGAAGGACGAGAGCGTCATCACCGTCAACTCCGGCAAGTACGATGGCCTGGGCTACCAGGCTGCGTTCGACGCCATCGGCGCCGACCTCGCCGCCAAGAACCTCGGCCAGCAGCGCACGCAGTTCCGCCTGCGCGACTGGGGCATCAGCCGCCAGCGCTACTGGGGCTGCCCGATCCCGATCATCCACTGTGACAGCTGTGGCGACGTGCCGGTCCCGGCCGACCAGCTGCCGGTGGTGCTGCCCGAAGACGTGGTACCGGATGGCGCCGGTTCGCCGCTGGCCAAACTGCCGTCGTTCTACGAATGCAATTGCCCGAAATGCGGCCAGCCGGCCAAGCGCGAAACCGACACCATGGACACCTTCGTCGAGTCGTCCTGGTACTTCGCCCGCTACGCCTGCCCGCAGTTCGAAGACGGCATGCTGGACAAGAAGGCCGCCAACTACTGGTTGCCGGTCGACCAGTACATCGGTGGCATCGAACACGCCATCCTCCACCTGCTCTATGCGCGCTTCTTCCACAAGCTGATGCGCGACGAAGGCCTGATCGACTCCGACGAGCCGTTCAAGAACCTGCTGACCCAGGGCATGGTGGTCGCCGAGACCTACTACCGCGTCGCTGCCAACGGTGGCAAGGAATGGTTCAACCCGGCGGACGTGGAAGTCGAGCGTGATGCCAAGGCCAAGGTCATCGGCGCACGCCTGAAGACCGACGGCCTGCCGGTGGAAATCGGCGGCACCGAGAAGATGTCCAAGTCCAAGAACAACGGCGTGGACCCGCAGGCCATGATCGACGCCTACGGTGCCGACACCTGCCGTCTGTTCATGATGTTCGCCTCGCCGCCGGACATGAGCTGCGAATGGTCCGACTCCGGCATTGAAGGCGCCAACCGCTTCCTGCGCCGTGTCTGGCGTCTGGCCCAGGCCCACGTCAACGTTGGCCCTGCCGGCGCCGTGGACAAGTCCGCGCTGGACGACGCACAGAAAGCCATTCACCGCGCCATCCACCTGGCCATCCGCCAGGCCAGCCAGGACGTGGGCCAGCACCACAAGTTCAACACCGCCATCGCCGCCGTGATGACCCTGATGAACGTGCTGGAGAAAGCCCCGGCAGAATCCGCCGCCGACCGCGCCCTGCTGCAGGAAGGCCTGGAAACCGTCACCCTGCTGCTCGCCCCGATCACCCCGCACATCTGCCACGTGATCTGGCAGGAGCTGGGCAAGGACGGCGCCGTGATCGACGCCAGCTGGCCGCAGGTCGACGAGGCCGCCCTGGTGCAGGACAGCCTGCAACTGGTGGTACAGGTCAACGGCAAGCTGCGTGGTCACATCGACATGCCCGCCAGCGCCAGCCGCGAGGACGTCGAGGCGGCTGCCCGCGCCAACGAGAACGTGCTGCGCTTCACCGACGGCCTGACCATTCGCAAGGTCATCGTGGTGCCCGGCAAGCTGGTCAATATCGTCGCCAACTAAACGCAACGCTGGAAAAGACCCATTCGCCCGTGGCACCTTCGCCACGGGCATACCGGATCAACAGGAGTGAGGGAAGCTTGATGAAACGTATCCTGACCAGCCTCGCGCTGATCGGCCTGGCCAGCGTGCTGAGCGCCTGCGGTTTCCAACTGCGCGGCCTGGGCGATACGAACTTTGCGCTCAAGGAAATCGACGTGAGCGCGCGCAATGCCTATGGCGAAACCGTTACGCAGCTCAAGCAGGTGCTTGAAGGCAGCGGTGTGAAAGTCGTCTCCCGCGCGCCGTACCACCTGATCCTCGCTCGCGAAGACGTGACCAGCCGCAGCGTCAGCTACACCAGCTCGGCCCGCAGTGCGGAAAACGAACTGACCAACACCCTGAGCTACGAGATCCGCGGCTCCGACAACCTGCTGCTGCTCGCCAACCAGGTGCAGGTCCGCAAGGTTTATGTACAGGACGAGAACAACCTGATCGGTTCCGACCAGGAAGCCCAGCAGATTCGCAACGAAATGCGCCGCGACCTGGTCCAGCAGATGGTTACCCGCCTGCAGCTGATCACCCCGGCCCAGCTCGACGACCTGCAGGCCAAGGCAGAAGCCAAGGCCAAGGCTGAAGCCGATGCGATGAAGGCCGCGGACGAGGCTGCCAAGTCTCAGCCGCAGCAGTCGCCGATCGAATTCCCGAAAGCGCAGTAAGCGACAAGGGGCCGGCCAACCGGCCCCTTTCTCATCATGAAGCTCAATCCCGGACAACTCGCCAAGCACCTGCAAGGCAACCTCGCGCCCGTCTACGTCGTCAGCGGCGACGAACCGTTGCTCTGCCAGGAAGCCTGCGACGCCATCCGCGCCGCCTGCCGCCAGCGTGATTTCGGCGAGCGCCAGGTGTTCAACGCCGAAGCCAATTTCGACTGGGGCCAGTTGCTGGAAGCCGGCGCCAGCCTTTCGCTGTTCGCCGAAAAGCGCCTCATCGAACTGCGCCTGCCATCCGGCAAGCCCGGCGACAAGGGGGCGGCGATTCTTCAGGAATACCTGCAGCGCCCGCCGGAGGACACCGTCCTGCTGGTCAGCCTGCCCAAGCTCGACGGCAGCACGCAGAAGACCAAATGGGCCAAGGCCCTGATCGATGGCGATGCCGCCCAGTTCATCCAGATCTGGCCTATCGACGCGCACCAGTTGCCGCAGTGGATTCGCCAGCGCCTGTCCCAGGCCGGCCTCGCCGCCAGCCAGGAAGCGGTCGACCTGATCGCCGCGCGAGTCGAAGGCAACCTGCTGGCTGCCGCCCAGGAAATCGAGAAACTCAAGCTGCTCGCCGACGGCCAGCAGATCGACGCCGACACCGTGCAGGCCGCTGTCGCCGACAGCGCGCGCTTCGACGTCTTCGGCCTGATCGATGCCGCGCTGAACGGCGAAGCCGCCCACTGTCTGCGCATGCTCGAAGGGTTGCGTGGCGAAGGCGTCGAACCGCCGGTGATCCTCTGGGCCCTGGCCCGTGAAGTTCGCGTGCTCGCCAGCCTCGCCCAGCAGTTCAGCCAGGGCGTCCCGCTGGACAAGGCCTTCAGCCAGGCCCGACCGCCCATCTGGGACAAACGCCGCCCGCTGATGAGCAAGGCCCTGCAGCGGCACACCGCGCAACGCTGGAACCAGATGCTGCAGGACGCCCAGCTGATCGATGCACAGATCAAGGGCCAGGCCCCCGGCAACGTCTGGAACAGCCTCGCCCGCCTCGCCCTGCTGGTCGCCGGCCAGCGCATCAGCCTGCCCTCGGCCTGAGATCCCTCTATAGGAGCGGGCCCTGCCCGCCATCGCCCCTATGGGGTGCTCCTACCATTGGCGCATGGCCCTCACGGCCGCACCGGTAGCGCTCGATGCGCCTGCCCATCGGCACGGTCCAGCGCCACGCCGCGCGTGTCCCGGCCGGTGCTGATCAGCACGCAGATCAGAACCGCCACCACGCCGGCAACGATGGCCATCGCCGTGCCGTAGCTGTAGCTCTTGGCGATCTCCGCTTGCAGCGGGGCGTTCACCGAGGCGATCAGGTTGCCCAACTGGTAGACGAATCCCGGCAGCACCGCACGGGTGCCCACCGGCGCCAGTTCGTTGAGGTAGGCCGGAATCACGCCCCACGCACCCTGCACCATGAACTGCATCAGGAAGGCGCCAATGCCCAGCGCCACCGCGCCATGGCTGAATGCCCACAGCGGCAGCACCGGTAGCGCCAGCACCGAGCCGCAGATGATCGCCTTCTTCCTCCCGATGCGCTCGGACAGGCTGCCAAACAGAATGCCCCCCAGGATCGCCGCGATGTTGTAGGCCACTGCGATCAGGCTGACCGTGTGCGTATCGAACCCGTGCTGCACCTTGAGGAACGTCGGATACAGGTCCTGCGTGCCGTGGCTGAAGAAGTTGAAGCAGGCCATCAGCACCACCGCATACAGGCACAACTTCCATTGGCTGCGCAGCACCGGCCACAGCGGCGTCGATTCCTTGCGCTCACGCGCCGCCAGCCAGATCGGCGACTCGGGCACCTTGAACCAGATGAATGCCACCAGCACCACCGGCAGGCAGCCGACGATGAACATCCCGCGCCAGCCCAGCACCTCGAAGAACAGGCCATAGATGATCGAGGCGATCAGGTAGCCCGCCGGATAGCCGGCCTGGAACAGCCCGGACACCATGCCCCGCGAACGCTCGGGAATGGTCTCCATCGCCAGCGACGACGCCACGCCCCAGATGCCGCCCATCGCCACGCCATAGACCACCCGCAGGATCAGGAAGGTCGTCAGGTTCGGCGAGAACGCCGAAGCCAGCTCCAGCAGCGAGTAGATCAGGATGTTGACCATCAGCACCGGCCGCCGCCCGTAGCGCTCGGCCGCTCGGCCGAACAGCAGCGCGCCGATGGGGCGTACCGCCAGGGTCAGCAGGATCGCCAGCGACACCTGCGGCAGGTCGACATGGAAAGTCTGGGCAATATCGGTGAGAACGAAGACCAGCAGGAAGAAATCGAAGGCATCCAGCGTCCAGGCGAGCACCGAAGCGATCACCACATTGCGCTGGGTCGGGGACCATGGCTCCATGACACATCTCCAACCGGGGGCGTTGCGGTCCCTGCACACCGAATCGATACTTAGCCAGCTACTAAACTAGCTGAGCCCCAGTACGCGCCACAGCCGTGCAACTGAAAAGGTCTGTTACAAAATTTGCGACAAAGCGTCGCAGCCTCTCAGCGCCAGACAGTGCACTGGGCGACAACAACCACTGCACTGCCACGCAATACGCCGCACGCGCACCTCCCTATCGTCGATTCATCGATCCGCCCCGATAAGGAGAACAAGCATGCCGGCCGATCCGATTACCCTCGCCGTGGTGCGAGGTGCGCTGGAGATGACCCAGCGCGAAATGACCCTGACCCTGGAGAAGACCAGCCGCTCCAGCGTGTTCAACCTGGCGCACGACTACTCCAACGCGCTCTTCGACCATCACTCGGAAATGATCCTGCAGGGGCAGGACATTCCCATCCACCTGGGTTCGCTGATCCCCGCGATGAAGGCGGTTTCCGGCTACTTCGGCGAGGACATCGCCGAAGGCGACGTGATCTATCACAACGACCCCACCTATGCCGGCAGCCACATCATCGACTGCTGCATGTACAAGCCGGTGTTCTACCAAGGCGAGCTGGTGTTCTGGACCGTCTGCAAGGGCCACCTGACCGATATCGGCGGCCCGGTGCCGGCCGGCTACAACCCCGACGCCAAGGAGATCTACGCGGAAGGCCTGCGCATTCCGCCGGTGAAGCTGTGGGAGAAAGGCCGCCGTCGCGAGGACGTGATCAACCTGCTGCTCACCAACATGCGCGCCCGGCGCAACCAGGAAGGCGATCTCAACGCCCAGTACGGCGCCTGCCGGGTCGGCGAGCGCAACCTGCTCGCCCTGCTCGACAAATATGGCGTCGCCACCGTGCGCGAATGCATCGCCGAGCTGAAGGACATGGCCGACCGGCAGATGCGCGAGCTGATCCGCTCGGTCCCCGATGGCAGTTACACCGGCCATGCGGTACTGGAAGATTCCGGCCACGGCCTGGGTGAACTGGCGATCAGCGCCACCGTGACGATCAAGGACGATACCTGCCACATCGCCGTGCAAAGCCCGCCGCAGGTGCCTTATTTCATCAACTCCTACGCGGGCAACTCGATGTCCGGCATCTACCTCGGGCTGATGATGTTCGCCCAGGTTCCGCCGCCCTATAACGCCGGGCTGTACCGCTGCGTGTCGGTCGACCTGGGCGCCAAGGGCACCCTCTGCAACGCGGAAGAACCAGCGCCCCACGTCAACTGCACCACCACGCCGATGGAAACCCTCACCGATGCGGTACGCCAGGCTTTCGAGCAGGCGGCGCCCGAGCGCGTCACCGCCTCGTGGGGTCACACCAGTGGGGTGAACATCGCCGGCGTCGACCCGCGCACCGGCGAGGAATACGTGACCATGGTGCTCGCCTCGATCATCTCCGGTGCCGGCGCCACCTCCGAGCTGGACGGCTGGCACGCCTGCGGGCCGCTGTGCTGCTTCGGCGCCCTGTACTCCGGAGACATCGAACTGCTGGAGTACAGCTATCCCATCCTCATCCACCGCTACGGGCTGATGGCCGACAGTGCCGGTGCCGGTCGCCTGCGCGGAGGCTCGGGCACCTGCCTGGAAGTCGAGCCGCTGGACCACGAGATGACCGTGATCTCCTTCGGCGAAGGCCGCCAGCGCACCACCATGGGCGCCGCCGGCGCCGCCAATGCGCTGATCGAACCCAAGCTCGGGGGCGTGGAGCTGGTACGCGCAGGCGAGCATGAGACGCACACGCGCAACGTCATGACCGTCCTCAAGCCCGGCGAGCGACTGATCAACCGCACCCCCGGTGGTGGCGGCTACGGACAGGCCTTCCAGCGACTGCCCGCGGACGTCCTGCGCGACGTGCGAGACGGCCTGGTCTCCGCGCGAGGTGCCGAACTCGACTATGGCGTGGTGCTTACCGCCGACGGCGACGTCGATTCCACCGCTACCGTCCAACGCCGCCAATCCGCCTGAGGAAATCGACCATGCACAGCCAATACCGCCTCGGCGTCGACGCCGGGGGCACCTTCACCGACTTCATCCTGGCCGAACGCGAGGGCCGCGTGCACTTGTTCAAGGCACTCTCCACCCCGCAGGACGGCACCCTGGCCATCGCCGACGGGCTGCGCCAGATCAGCCAGGCCCTCGGCCGTCCGGTAGAGGAAATCGTCGCCAACTGCGACCTCTGCATCAACGGCACTACCGTGGCGCTCAATGCCCTGATCGAACTCAAGGGCGTCAAGGTCGGCCTGCTCGCCACCCAGGGTCACGAAGACAGCATCGAGATCCGCCTGGGCCACAAGGAAGAGGGCTACCGCTACGACCCCGATTACCCGCCGGCGCCACAGCTGGCCCAGCGCTTCCTGCGCCGCCCGGTGCGCGGGCGCATCCTCGCCGATGGCCGGGAACACACCCCGCTGAACGAGGACGACGTGCGCGCCGCCGCGCGGCTGTTCGCCGAGCAAGGCGTCGAGGCGGTCGCCGTGTCCTTCCTCTGGTCCGTGCGCAACCCCGCCCATGAACAGCGCGCCGCCGCCATCCTGCGCGAGATGCTGCCGGACGTCTTCGTCTGCACCGGCACCGAGGTGTTCCCGCAGATTCGCGAATACACCCGTACCTCCACCACCCTGGTCAACGCCTACCTGAGTCCCGTGATGGCGCGTTACGTAGCGAAGATCGACGACTACTTCCGCCAGCTCGGCGCCCAGCGCCCGGTGCGCTACTTCCAGTCCAATGGCGGCCTGGCAACCGGCGAGCACATGCGCGGCCGCGCGGTGAACGCAATCAACTCCGGGCCGGCGTCGGCGCCCCAGGCCGGTCTGTTCGTCGCCCAGCCGTTCGGCATCCGCAACGTCATCACTGTCGACATGGGTGGCACGTCGTTCGACATCACGCTGACCCGCGAAGGCAAGACCAACCTCAGCCGCGACGCCGACTTCCTCCGCCAGCGCATCGGCGTACCGATGATCCAGGTGGAAACCCTCGGCGCAGGCGGCGGCTCCATCGCCCACATCAACCCCTATGGCATGCTCGAGGTCGGCCCGCAGAGCGCTGGCTCCAGCCCTGGCCCCGTGGCTTACGGCCAGGGCGGCGAGCTGCCCACCGTCACCGATGCCAACCTCGCCCTGGGCTACCTCAACCCTGCCGCGCGTCTGGGCGGACGCATCAGCCTCGACCACGAGGCTGCACTGGAGGCCATCCGCGCGAAGATCGCCGAACCGCTGGGCATCGATGTCGACAAGGCTGCCTGGGGCATCCACGCCATCGTCAACGCCAACATGGTCAACGGCATCCGCCGCGTCTCCAT
This sequence comes from Pseudomonas sp. BB438, assembly GCF_057180225.1. NCBI lineage: Bacteria > Pseudomonadati > Pseudomonadota > Gammaproteobacteria > Pseudomonadales > Pseudomonadaceae > Pseudomonas > Pseudomonas sp. BB438. Next base: position 785,012 of record NZ_CM170001.1, on the reverse strand, counting down.
CGAGCGCGGCTACGATCCGCGCGACTTCGCCCTGATCGGCGCCGGCGGCGCAGCCGGGGTGCACATGACCGCGCTGGCCGAAGACATGGGTATCGATACCGTCCTGATCCCGAAGGTCGCCTCCGGCCTCTGCGCGCTCGGGCAGATCCTCTCCGACGTAAAGCACAACTACCTGGCCACCCATCCCATTCTCGCCCAGGAGGATGCCGACCTCGCTGGCCTGGAGGCCGCCTTCACCGAACTGGAGCAACAGGGCCGCACCACCTTGCGCGGCGACGGCTTCCGCGACGAGGACATCGCCTTGGTGCGGAGCCTGGAGATGCGCTACGTCGGGCAGATTCACGAGTGCACCGTGGAAATCGGCGATATGCCGGTCAATGCCGCCACGCTGCCCACCATCGTCGCTGCCTTCCACCGCCGCCACGAGGCGCTCTATACCTACGCCGAACCGGACAATCCGGTGGAGATCGTCAACCTGGAAAGCCAGGTGATCGGCCGCGTCTCGCGTCCCCCCTTCCCGAGCCTGCCCGCCAGCGACGGCCAGGTGCGCCGCGCACTGGTCGGCAGTCGACCGATGCTGTTCGGCGAGGACGGCATCTGGAGCGACACCCCGGTCTACCAGGGTGAAGCACTGATGGCCGGCGACCGCCTGCACGGCCCGGCGGTCATCGAGGAAGCCACCACCAACATCCTCATCCGCCCGGACTGGGTCGTGGAGCTGCACGAGTCCGGCTGTTATCGCCTGACCCGCCAGCGTTGAGCACGACCGGGCCCCGGCGATGAACGGGGCCCGGACCCGCGGCCGGCACGGGACCTGCTTGCAGAAACCACTTCCCCGGCGAACCGCGGCCCCCTCCCATGCACGACCGCTACGACACCACCGAGATTCCAGGCGAGCAGCGCCAGGCGTACTGGAATCGCTGCGTCAGCCAGACGTACTTCCCCCTGGAGCTGGACTTCGCCCGGGCGCCGGGCTTCCGCGGCCGCCTGGAGACCCACGAACTGGGCGATCTCAGCCTGTCGTACCTGGAGTCCAGCCCGCTGCGCTACCGGCGCCAGACGCACCACCTGGCGCAGTGCGACGAGTCATCCTTCCTGCTCACCCTGCCCCTGCACAGCTGTTTCGAATTTACCCAGCGCGGCCGCCAGACCCGCTGCGATCCCGGCGCATTCGTGCTGGAGCGCAGCAGCGAGCCCTACGAGTTCCAGTACGCGGAACACAATGCCATGTGGGTGCTGAAGCTGCCCGAGCGCATCCTGCACCGTCACGTCGCCGTCCCGGATCAGCGCTGCGCCCTCAACTTCGACGCCAGCCATGGCGCCGGCGCCCTGTTCGCCGACTACCTCGCCCTCAGCGCGCGCCGCCTGCCCGAACTGCAGCCCGGCGATGGGCGGCGCCTGGGCAACCAGTTGCTGGAACTGCTCGGCATGGCCCTGGAGCGCCACAGCCCCGGCGAAAGCGACAGCGGCGCCGTGCGTGCGGCGCACCTGCGGCGCATCGAGCAACACATACTCCGCCACCTGGGGGACAGCGCACTGAATCCGTCCGGGATCGCCACCGCCTGCGGCATCTCGGTGCGCTACCTGCACCTGCTGTTCCGTCAGAGTGGTCGCAGCGTGCAGGACTGGATCCGCGAGTTGCGCCTGGAGGCCTGCCACGAGGCCCTGCGTTCGAGTCCGGCACCGGTCTCCATCGGGGAACTGGCCTATCGCTGGGGCTTCGCCGACCAGGCCCACTTCAACCGGGCGTTCAAGCAGCGCTACGGCATGGCGCCTGGCGCCCTGCGCCGCTCGAGTCCGTGATCAGGTAGGCGCCGCCTCACTCCCACTCGCGGACCTGGCGCACTTCCACGCATCCGAGGCGTCCCGGTGGAATCTTCGCAGCGATACGCTCGGCCTCATCCAGACTCTGCGCCTCGATCAGGTAGAAGCCACCCAGCTGTTCGCGGGTCTCGGCAAAGGGACCGTCGGTCACCGCCAGCTTGTCGCCCTGTCCGCGCAGCGTGCGCCCGGTGGCGGTGGGCAACAGCGCATTGGCCGCGATGTAGTTGCCGCTGCGCCGTAACTGCTCGCTGTAGGTCATGCACTCGTCGACGATGCCGCGCAGCTCGGCTTCAGGCAGTTCCGCCGCCTTGCGCTCGTCGAAATAGATCATGCAGAGAAACTTCATCGCCCTCGTCCTCGCTCTTGTCCGTTTTGTCAGAAAGGTCCGCCGTCCCAGCGTAGCCCTGTTCGGCGCACGTCGGCCTTGGCCCGTTAGCCGCCAGACCAGCGGCATGGACAAGCGTGCCAGATAGGCGGAAGATGCCCGCGCCGGCGCTTGGCCGGACTCCGAGAGACAAGCCAGACGAGGAAACGCAGATGGCGAAGAAATCCAAACGACCGAACAAGGCCAAGTCCCTGGTCGCACAACCCCTGTTCCGCAGCCGCCAGGAACAGCCGCTCAAAGGCAAAGGCAGCTACCGCCGCGAAGCCTCCCGTAACTGGGAGGCTTCTTCGCTTCTGGCGGCCTGAAATACTCAGAAAACCTGAACCACTCCCCTCTTTCGCTTTCAACCGGACAGCCAAGCCCTGGAGGTCCTCACATGAAAGCCCCCCTGATTCTCGCCATCCTCGCCTTCCCCTTCAGCCTGTCCGCCCACGCGTTCTGTTCCGACCAGGAAGCCGAAGCCAAGGGCAAGCAGGTCGCCGCCAAGGTCACCGAGGTGACGCGCAGCGATCCCCAGCGCGCCCAGAAGCTCAACGAGAAGCTGGCCGAAATGAAGAAGTCCCGCTCCAGCGAACAGCGCCCGGACGACTGCGCCGCCTACGACGATATGCTCAAGGAGCTGAACCAGAGCGCGCCGAAAGTCGATCGGGAAACCGGCACCAAGCCCACGCCATAGCGCACCCGGCAAGCACAGCCTGGTTCCGCCCGACGAGCGTCTGGCCGTCGCGGGAATTTTCGCCCGCCCGTGCCATCGAATCTGCAGACCTATCGTTTCTGCCCAACGCAGACGCGTCACAGTGGCCATGCTAAGGTGGCCCCTCCCCTGCCAGTTCCCGAGGAGAGCAATGCGCACGCCTGTTTCACCTGTTGTCGGCCAACGCTGCCTGCTCATCGCCGCGCTGTCCCTGGCCAGCTTCGGTCTGCTGACCTCCTGTACCGAGCCACCGCCCAAGGGCGCTTCCGCCGAGCATACGCAACCGACGCAGAGTTTCGCCCAATGGCGCGACGGCTTCCGCGCACAGGCGCTGGCGGCGGGCATCAGCGCGCAGACCTTCGACGCTGCCTTTGCCGGCATCGAGCCGGACGATTCCGTGGTCACCGCCGACCACAGCCAGCCCGAGTTCACCCGGCCCGTCTGGCAATACCTGGAAAGTGCCGTGTCTCCCGCTCGTGTGCGCAACGGCCAGGACCGCCTGCAGCAGAACGTCGATGTGCTGCAACGCATCGACACGACCTACGGCGTCGACCGCGAAGCCGTGGTGGCGATCTGGGGCATGGAGAGCAACTTCGGCCAGCAGATGGGCAGCAAGAACGTCATTCGTTCCCTGGCCACCCTGGCCTATGAAGGCCGTCGCCCTGATTTCGGCCGCGATCAACTGATCGCCGCGCTGCAGATTCTCCAGCATGGCGATGTGCCCGCGAGCAACATGATCGGCTCCTGGGCCGGCGCCATGGGCCAGACCCAGTTCATCCCGACCACCTACAACCAGTACGCCGTGGACTTCGACGGCGACGGCCGGCGCGACATCTGGGGCTCATCCCCCGACGCACTGGCGTCCACCGCCAACTACCTGAAAACCTCTGGCTGGCAACGTGGACAGAGCTGGGGCTTCGAAGTGCGTCTGCCGCCGGGATTCGACTACGCCCAGGCCGACATGGATATCCGCAAGCCGATGAACGAGTGGCTACGCCAGGGCATCAGGGTCGCCAGCGGCAACCTGCCCAGCAACCCACAGGCGAGCGTCTCGCTGCTGCTGCCGGCCGGCTACCGTGGCCCGGCCTTCCTGGTGACGGACAACTTCCGCACCATCCTCACGTACAACAACTCCACCTCCTATGCGCTTGCCGTGGGCCTGTTGGCAGACAGCTTCAAGGGCGGTGGACAACTGGCGGCACAGTGGCCGGTGGGCGACGTCCCGCTCAGCCGCTCCGAGCGCATCGAGCTGCAGCAGTTGCTGGCACAGCGCGGTTATCAGCCGGGCACCGCAGACGGAATCATCGGCGCCAACACGCGCAAGGCGATCCGCGCCTTCCAGCAATCCGTCGGCTCCCCGGCGGATGGTTATCCGACCCCAGCCCTGCTGGGCCAGCTCCGACAGAAGGCTTGAATAAAAAAGGCGCCCGAAGGCGCCTTTTTCATGGATCGACGGTTCAGCCGATCTTGGTACCGTGAGCCTGCTGATCAGCATGGTACGAGGAGCGTACCAGCGGGCCGGAGGCGACGTTCTTGAAGCCCATCTTCTCCCCTTCCTCGGCGAACCAGGCGAAGGTATCCGGGTGGACGAAGCGCTGCACCGGCAGGTGGTTGCGCGAGGGCTGCAGGTACTGGCCGAGGGTCAGCATGTCGATGTCGTGCTCGCGCATGCGGTGCATGACTTCGATGACTTCCTCGTCGGTCTCGCCCAGGCCGAGCATCAGGCCGGACTTGGTCGGTACGTGCGGGACCAGTTGCTTGAACTTCTGCAGCAGGTCGAGCGACCACTCGAAATCGGAGCCCGGACGGGACGACTTGTACAGGCGCGGTACGGTTTCCAGGTTGTGGTTGAAGACGTCCGGCGGCTCGTTGGCGGTGATTTCCAGGGCAATGTCCATCCGACCGCGGTAGTCCGGGACCAGGGTCTCCAATTGCACGCCAGGGGACAGCTTGCGGATTTCGCGCAGGCAGTCGGCGAAGTGCTGGGCACCGCCGTCGCGCAGGTCGTCGCGGTCCACCGAGGTGATCACCACGTACTTCAGGCGCAGATCGGCAATGGCGATGGCGAGGTTGGTCGGCTCATCGACATCCAGCGGCTTCGGACGGCCGTGGCCAACGTCGCAGAACGGGCAACGGCGGGTGCAGATGTCGCCCATGATCATGAAGGTGGCGGTGCCGCCGGAGAAGCACTCGCCCAGGTTCGGGCAGGACGCTTCTTCGCAGACGCTGTGCAGCTTGTGCTTGCGCAGCAGTTGCTTGATGCGGTCGACCTCGGGGGAAACGGGGATGCGCACGCGAATCCAGTCGGGCTTTTTCGGCAGTTCGTCGGTGGGGATGATCTTCACCGGAATGCGCGCGACCTTCTCTGCGCCGCGCAGCTTGACGCCGACTTCCACCTTGCCCGGCTTGGCGGCCGGGGCGGCCTGGCCGGAATTCTCCACAACAGTGCTCATCTAGGTTGGATCCCGCCCGTTAGGGTCTTCTGTGCCGCGTAGCCAAGGCGTTCGACGAGCTCGCCACGCAGGCGCTCGCGCACATCGGCCAATGCGATGGGGCCAGCCAGCTGACTCAGCTGGGTCATGGCCATGCCTGCGTAACCGCAGGGATTGATGCGTCGAAAAGGTTCCAGGTCCATGTCCACGTTCAGGGCCAGGCCATGGAAGGAGCGGCCGTTGCGGATGCGCAGGCCGAGGGAAGCGATCTTCGCGCCGTCCACATAGACGCCCGGAGCGTCGGGTTTGGACACAGCCGTGACGCCGTAGCTGTCCAGCAGGCCGATAAGACTCTGCTCGATGCGCGAGACCAGGTCGCGCACGCCGATGCCGGAGCGACGCACGTCCAGCATCAGGTAGGCCACCAACTGGCCGGGACCGTGGTAGGTCACCTGCCCGCCGCGGTCGACCTGAACGACCGGAATATCGCCGGGGAACAGCACGTGCTCGGCCTTGCCGGCCTGCCCCTGGGTGAAGACGCGCTCGTGTTCGAGCAGCCAGACTTCGTCGGGCGTGTCGGGTTCGCGCTCGGCGGTGAAGCGCTGCATGGCGTGCCAGGTCGGCTCGTAAGGGAGAATCCCCAACTCACGAAAGCCCAGCGTGTCGCCCATCAGAGCACCATGTGGACGCGGCCGGTGGCACGCAGGTCTTTGTGGATGTTCTGCAGTTGGTCGACGCCCGTCGCAGTGATCAGCACCTGCACGGACAGGAAACGACCATTGCGGCTGTCACGGGTGACCAGCGTGGTGATATCGAGGTCCGGCGCGTGGCGCTGGATGACTTCGATGACCAGGTCGGGAAATCCTTCGCCGGCATCGCCGATGACCTTGATCGGATAGCGTTCGCAGGGGAACTCGATCTTCGGTGCGGGTTGTTCTGTGGTATCGACAGAATCAGGAGTATCAGTCATGGCTCTCGCGGGCGGGTGGCCCGCCTCCGCATGAGCGTCCGGGATGGGGGCGCTCCGGGTGGATCGGACGACGGCCGCCGGGCCACGGGAGGACCAGGCAGTCGCAGGCGGGCATTTTACCCGAGTTTGCGACTGCGCGGGCGGGTCAATCCCGACCTTGTATACAAAAGTGCAAGGCCGGGACGGGCGGTCAGTTGAACAGACCGAAGAAGAACAGGCGGATGCTGTCCCAGATGCGGCGGAAGAAACCGCCTTCTTCCACGGCGTTCAGGGCGACCAGATCAGAGGTACGCACGACCTTGTCCCCCAGCTTGACCTCGACCTTGCCGATGACCTGGCCCTGCTGGATCGGCGCCATCAGGTTGGGCTCGACAACCATGTTGGCCTGCAGCTGCTTGAGCTGGCCGCGCGGTACGGTCATGGTCAGGTCTTCGGACAGGCCGGCTTTGACTTCGTGCTCGGAGCCTTTCCAGACCATGGCCTTGGTCAGCTCGGCGCCCTTCTTGTAGAAGGTCTGCGATTCGAAGAAGCGGAAGCCGTAGGTCAGCAGCTTCTGGGTCTCGGCAGCACGGGCCTGCTCGCTGTTGGTGCCGAACACCACGGCGATCATGCGTTGGCCGTCACGCACAGCAGAGGCCACCAGGCAGTAGCCGGCTTCGTCGGTGTGGCCGGTCTTCAGGCCGTCGACGGTCTTGTCGCGCCACAGCAGCAGGTTGCGGTTGGGCTGCTTGATGTTGTTCCAGAAGAACTCTTTCTGCGCGTAGATGGCGTAGTGGGTCGGCTCGCCGTAGATGATCGCGCGGGCCAGGACGGCCATGTCCTTGGCGGACGAATAGTGGTCCGGGTTGGGCAGGCCAGTGGCGTCCATGAAGTGGGAGTTGGTCATGCCCAGCTTCTGCGCGGTGGTGTTCATCATGTCGGCGAAGGCGTCTTCGCTGCCGGCGATGTGCTCGGCCAGGGCGACCGAGGCGTCGTTGCCGGACTGGATGATGATGCCGTGCAACAGGTCGCTCACCGACACCTGGGAGCCGACCTTGATGAACATGCGCGAGCCACCGGTGCGCCAGGCATGTTCACTGACGGTCACCAGGTCGGATTCGGCGATGCGGCCGCCTTCGATTTCCTTGGTGGCGATGTAGGCGGTCATCAGCTTGGTCAGGCTGGCAGGCGGCAGGCGCTCGTCGCCGGCATTCTCGACCAGGATGTTACCGCTGGCGCCATCCATCAGCACCCAGGCCTTGGCCGCGAGCTGCGGGGCGGCGGGAACGACTTCAGCTGCCCAGCTGGCCACGGGGGCGCTGAACAGCACGAGCAAGGACAGGCGTTTGGCGAAGTTGAAGATGTTCATCCGTCTCTCTGGGGTTCACTAATGGTCAAACAATCCCCTTGGGGGGAACTCGGGTGCCGCGACCTCTGGCGGGCCGCTGCGGCGCGTACGGTGGAATCTCAGTCCAGGCGCACGAGCTTGGGTTGGCCAAGGTTGGCCACGCGGATGCTGTCCTGCATCCGGCTTGCTTCATCCTGCGTTCCGATCGGCCCCAGGCGCACCCGGTACAAGGTCTGCTGGTTGACCACGACCGAGCTGATAAAGGATTTCGCCCCCGTCAGGCCGCCGACCTTCTCCTTGAGAAGCTCCGCAGCGTCCGGGTTGGCGAAGGCACCCACCTGGAGATACAGGCCATCGGCTGGTAATGAAGCGTTTTTTTTTGAGTCGATCTGGACTGGCGCCACAGGCGCAGCGTGCTGTGCTGCGGGCGGGGTGTAGGTCTCGATGGGCTGGGCCATGGCAACCGCCTGCGGCTGTGCGGCGGCAGGCTGCGAGGCCATCTTCGGCAACGCCATGATCATCGGTGGCTGCTTGCCCTGGGCGGCCCACCAGCGATCAGGGTCGATTCCCTCGACCTTGACGTGGGCGGTGCCAGTCTCGGCATAGCCGAGCTTCTTGGCGGCGGCGAAGGACAGGTCGATCACCCGGTCGGAGTAGAACGGGCCGCGGTCGTTGACGCGGACGATGACGCTCTTGCCGTTGTCCAGGTTGGTCACGCGCACGTAGCTGGGCAGCGGCAGGGTCTTGTGCGCGGCGGTCATGCCGTACAGGTCGTACTGCTCGCCGTTGGCGGTCGCCTGGCCATGGAACTTGGTGCCGTACCAGGAGGCGGTGCCAACCACGCTATAGGTGTTCGCGTTGTTGAGCGGGTAGTAGGTCTTGCCCAGTACGGTGTAGGGGTTGTTCTTGAACGGCCCGTTGTGCGGCATCGGCACGGCATCGGGGATGCGCGAGACATCCACGTCCCACCAGGGCGCGCCGTCACGGTGCGGACGGTTGTAGTCATACGGGCCGGAAATGCCGCTGTTGGCGACCGGTTGCTGCTGGGGCGCGCGGTTGCCGGTACAGCTGGCGAGGAACACGGTGCTCAGGCCAACGCAGGCGGCCAGCGACCAGAGGCCGGGACGTGCGATTCGCTTGCTCAATGGACACCTCGCGCCTTGGCGATCTCGCCGGCCAGCTGATGGACCGCCATGGCGTACATGGCGCTGCGGTTGTAACGGGTGATCACGTAGAAGTTCGGCAGGCCGACCCAGTATTCGGTGCCTTCGGCACCTTCCAGACGCATGGCGGTGACCATCAGGTCGTCGCGAATCACGTCATGGGTACGCCAGCCCCGGGAGCGTAGCTGACCGAGGTTCATCTGCGGGTCGAGGCCCTGGGTGAGCGCGTCTTCGGCGGTGGACGTGCCGATGTCCGCCTGCGACACCACCGGCTCGCCGGTGTGCCACCCGTGCTGCTTGAAGTAGTTGGCGACACTGCCGATGGCATCGGTGGGGTCGCTCCAGATATTGATGTGGCCGTCGCCGTCGAAATCCACGGCATAGGCGCGGAAACTGCTCGGCATGAACTGTGGCAGACCCATGGCGCCAGCGTAGGAGCCGGTCAGGCTGAGCGGGTCGACCTGCTGTTCGCGGGCCAGCAGCAGGAATTGCTTGAGTTCCTTGCGGAAGAAATCAGCGCGCGGCGGGTAGTCGAAGCCCAGGGTGGAGAGCGCGTCCATCACCTTGAAGTTGCCGGTATTGCGGCCGAAGAAGGTCTCGACGCCAATGATGGCGACGATGTACTGGGCCGGCACGCCGTATTCCTGCTCGGCGCGGGCCAGGGCCTCGGCGTTCTGGTTCCAGAAATCCACACCGCGGTTGATGCGCGCGTCGGTGACAAAGATCGGGCGGTATTCCTTCCAGGTCTTAACGCGCTCGGCCGGGCGGGAAATGGCATCGAGGATGGATTGCTTGCGCTCCACGTCGTGGAAGAGGCCCATGAGCTGTTCGCCGGCGAAGCCGTAGTCACGGGTCATCTCGCTGACGAACTCGGCCACCTGGGGCGAACCATCGTAGTCGCCCGCGCCAGCGGCACCGGACATGCCGATCGCCCCCGCGATTCCGACCCAATGCACCCCCCTGGCAGCCCAGGCGCGCAGTACTTGCATTCCTTTCTTCACTCTTGTCATCAAACCTGGGCGATCCACTTCCGATGGGTGTGGATCGACATCAAAACGCCGAACCCTGACATCAGGGTCACCAGCGAAGTTCCGCCGTAACTAATGAACGGCAGCGGTACCCCCACCACTGGCAACAATCCGCTGACCATACCAATGTTGACGAACACATACACGAAGAAGGTCATCGTGATGCTGCCGGCGAGCAACTTGCCGAACAGCGTCTGGGCCTGAGCGGTGATCACCAGCCCCCGGTAGATCACCAGCAGGTACAGCACCAGCAGGAGGCACACCCCGACCAGGCCGAACTCTTCGCCGAGCACGGCAATGATAAAGTCCGTGTGGCTTTCGGGCAAAAAATCCAGATGGGACTGCGTACCCAGCAGCCAGCCCTTGCCGAAGACGCCGCCCGAGCCGATGGCCGCTTTTGACTGGATGATGTTCCAGCCGGTGCCCAGCGGATCGCTTTCCGGATCGAGGAAGGTCAGCACGCGCTGCTTCTGGTAGTCGTGCATGACGAAATACCACATGCCCACGGCGACCGGCACCGCAGCCGACACGGCCATGATGATCCAGCGCCAGCGCAGGCCGCCGACGAACAGCACGAAAGACCCGGAGGCCAGCACCAGCATGGCGGTGCCCAGGTCCGGCTGCTTGAGGATCAGCACGAAGGGCACCACGATCAGCGCCAGGCCCACCACGCTGTGCTTGAAGCCGGGCGGCAGCGCGCGCTTGGACAGGTACCAGGCGATGGTCATGGGCATCAGCAGCTTCATGAACTCCGCCGGCTGGAAGCGGATCACCCCGGGAATGTTGATCCAGCGGGTCGCCCCCATCGCGTTGTGCCCCATCACGTCCACCACCACCAGCAGCGCGACGCCGATCAGGTAGCCCAGCGGTACCCAGCGGGCGAGGAAGCGCGGTTCGATCTGCGCCAGCACGAACATCGCGCCCAGGCCCAGGCCGAACGAGGAGGCCTGCTTGATCAACAGATCCCAGCTCTTGCCGCTGGCGGAGTAGAGGACGAACAGGCCGACCGAACCGAGGGTCACCAGCAGCAGCAGGAGCAGGCCGTCGATATGCAGGCGCTGCAACAGGCTGGAGCGCCGCTTCATGACGTCTTCGCTGGACAGCGTGCGGTCGAAGTTTCCGTTCATGGTCATGGTTTGGGCGCCTCCGCCGTAGTCTGCGGTGCGTATTCGGGCTTGAGCTTGCCGGTTTCGTCGAGCAACCAGGCATCGGTCACGGCCTTGAGCACCGGGGCCGCGACGCCGGAGCCGGACTCGCCGTTCTCGACCATCACCGCGACGGCGATCTGCGGGTTGTCCGCCGGCGCGAAGCCGACGAACAGGGCATGGTCGCGGTGGCGTTCAAGCAGCTTGGAACGGTTGTACTTCTCGCCTTGCTTGATCGCAACGACCTGCGCGGTACCGGACTTGCCGGCGATCCGGTAGACGGACGTGGCGCCGACCTTGTGAGCGGTACCGCGAGGGCCGTGGACCACCTGCTGCATGCCGTTGTCCACCAGACTCCAGTTGTTCGGGTCCTTGAGCGTGATGTCCGGCATCGGGTCCTCGTCGACTGGCGGTTTGCCGTCGATGGTCTTGGCCAGGTGCGGGCGGATCCACTTGCCCCGGTTGGCGATCAGCGCGGTCATCTGCGCCAGTTGCAGCGGCGTGGCCTGCATGTAGCCCTGGCCAATACCCAGGATCAGGGTTTCCCCGGGGAACCAGGCCTGCCGGCGCAGCGCGCGCTTCCACTGGCGCGACGGCATCAGGCCTTCGGCCTCGCCGAACATGTCCAGGGCGACGCGCTGGCCGAAGCCGAATTCGCTCATGTAGTCATGCAGGCGGTCGATGCCCAGCTTATGGGCGAGGTCGTAGAAGTAGGTATCGTTGGAGCGCATGATCGCGGTTTCCAGGTTCACCCAGCCGTCGCCCATGCGGTTCCAGTTGCGGTACTTGTGGTCGTAGTTCGGCAACTGGTAGTAGCCGGGGTCGAACACGCGGCTGGCAGGGGTCACGACGCCAGCATCGAGGCCCGCGATGGCCACAGCGGGCTTCACCGTCGAGCCCGGCGGGTACAGGCCGCGCAACACGCGGTTGTACAGCGGGCGGTCCTCGGAGTCGCGCAGCGCCGCGTAGTCCTTGAAGCTGATGCCGGTGACGAACAGGTTGGGGTCATAGGCGGGCTGGCTGACCATCGCCAGCACTTCACCAGTAGACGGCTGGATCGCCACGATGGCGCCACGACGGCCGGCGAGTGCGGTTTCGGCGGCAGCCTGTAATTTGCTGTCGATGCTCAGCACGATATCGCGGCCGGAGACCGGCTCGGTTCGCTTGAGCACGCGCAGGACGCGGCCGCGGGCGTTGGTCTCGACTTCCTCGTAACCCACGGTGCCGTGCAGCGCATCCTCGTAGAACTTCTCCACGCCGGTCTTGCCGATGTGGTGGGTGCCGGAATAGGCCACCGGGTCGAGCTTCTTCAGTTCCGCCTCGTTGATGCGCCCGACATAGCCGACCGAATGGGCGAAGTGCTCGCCCAGCGGGTAATGACGGACGAACTGCGCGGCCACGTCGACGCCGTTCAGGCGGTACTGGTTCACCGCGATGCGGGCGATCTGCTCCTCGGACAGCTCGAACATGATCGGCACCGGCTCGAACGGCCGGCGGCCCTGCTTCATGCGCTTCTCGAAGATCGCCTTGTCTTCCTCGGTGAGGCCGAGGATGTCCACCAGCGTCTTGAGCGTGTCCTGCAGGTTCTCGGTGCGCTCGCGAGTGATGGTCAGGCTGAAGCTGGGACGGTTGTCGGCGATGATCACCCCGTTGCGGTCGAAGATCAGCCCGCGATTGGGCGGAATCGGCTGCACGTGGACGCGGTTGTTCTCCGACAGCGTCGAGTGATAGTCGTACTGCGTCACCTGCAGGTGATACATGCGCGCCACCAGCACCAGGGCGAGCAGGAAGATCGCCACCCCGCCGACGATGACGCGGGCGCGGACCAGGCGGGCATCCTTCTCGTGGTCCTTGAGCTGTATCGGCTGCGGCATCGAAAACGGCTACGACTACTTGTGGTAGGGGTGCCCGGACAGGACCGTCCAGGCGCGGTAGATCTGCTCGCCGACCAGGATTCGCACCAGCGGGTGCGGCAGGGTCAGCGGCGACAGCGACCAGCGCTGCTCGCTGCGCGCACAGACCTCCGGCGCCAGGCCTTCCGGCCCGCCGACCATGAGGTTGACGGTACGCGCGTCCAGGCGCCAGCGATCGAGTTCCTGCGCCAGCTGGGGCGTGCTCCAGGGCTTGCCTTCGACTTCCAGGGTGACGATGCGTTCCCCGGGCTGGACCTTGCTCAGCATGGCCTCGCCTTCCTGGCGGATCAGCCGCGCCACGTCGGCATTCTTGCCACGCGTGTTCAGCGGGATTTCCACCAGTTCCAGGGACAGCTCCGAGGGCAGGCGCTTGACGTACTCCGCCCAGCCCTCTTCCACCCAGCGCGGCATGCGCGAGCCGACCGCGATCAGACGCAGACGCACGGCAGGCTTACTCGGCGCTGTGCGAAGCGCGGCTCTGCTCAGCGCCCTGCCACAGGCGCTCCAGGTCGTAGAACTGGCGGGTAGCCGGCTGCATGACGTGGACCACGACGTTGGCAAGGTCGATCAGGACCCACTCGCCGCCTTCCTGGCCTTCGCTGCCGATCGGGCGCACGCCCTGTTCCTTGACCTTTTCCAGGACGTTGTCGGCCAGCGACTTGACCTGACGGCTGGACGCGCCGGTGGCGATGACCATGGCGTCGGTGATGCTGGTTTTCTCGCGCACGTCGATGACGACGATGTCCTGCGCCTTGAGATCTTCCAGAGCGGCGATGGCCAGCTCGACCAGTTGTTCGGTTTGCATTGAATGACTCTCTAGCTTGATCAGTGAGACGCCTGGTACAGGCCGTGCGCCTCGATATAGTTCAATACCGCGTCCGGCACCAGGTAGCGCACCGAGCGCCCCTGCGACAGGAGTTGGCGGATCTGGGTGGCGGATACGGCCAGTGGCGTCTGCCAGACGAAGGTGATCTGTCCAGCGGGGCCGGTCATCGCCTTCGGGTCGGCAACACTGCGCGCCGCCAGCAGGTCGCGCAGGTCTTCCGGCGGCTCGCTGTCGGCATCCGGGCGCTGCAGCACGACGATATGACAGTGCTCCAGCAACTCTTCCCAGCGATGCCAGGTCGGCAGGCCGCAGAATGCGTCCCAGCCGACCAGCAGGAACAACTGGTCCTGCTCATCCAGCTCCCCACGCAGCGACTCCAGGGTGTCGATGGTGTAGGAGGGTTTGTCACGCTTCAGCTCGCGGTCATCGACCACCAGCGGGGTCACGCCGGCTACTGCCAGCTCGACCATCGCCAGCCGCTGCTCCGGTTTCACCTGGGGGGTGTCGCGGTGCGGCGGGCGGAAGTTGGGTATCAGGCGCAATTCATCGAACTCGAACTGCTCGGCCATCTCCAGCGCACTGCGCAGGTGGCCGATGTGCACCGGGTCGAAGGTGCCACCGAACAGACCGACCCGACGGGAACGCGCCTTGTTCATCAAGTCCGCACGTGTCCGTCGCCGAACACCACGTACTTCTCGCTGGTCAGGCCTTCCAGACCGACCGGGCCACGGGCGTGCAGCTTGTCGGTGGAAATGCCGATCTCCGCGCCCAGGCCGTACTCGAAGCCATCGGCGAAGCGGGTCGAGGCGTTCACCATGACCGAGGCCGAGTCCACTTCGGTGAGGAAGCGGCGGGCGTCGGTGAAGTTCTCGGTGATGATCGCGTCGGTGTGCTGCGAGCCGTAGGTGTTGATGTGCTCGATGGCCGCGTCGAGGCTGTCGACGATGCGGATCGACAGGATCGGTGCGTTGTATTCGGTGCGCCAGTCTTCCTCGGTGGCTTCCAGCACGTCGGCGCCCAGCAGTGCGCGGGTGGCGGCGTCGCCGCGCAGCTCCACGCCCTTGTCACGGTAGATGGCGGCCAGCGGCGGCAGCACGCGGTCGGCGATGCCGGCGTGGACCAGCAGCGTCTCCATGGCGTTGCACGGCGCGTAACGGTGGGTCTTGGCGTTGTCGGCGACACGGATCGCCTTGTCCAGGTCGGCAGCAACGTCGATGTAGACGTGGCAGATGCCATCCAGGTGCTTGATCACCGGCACCTTGGCATCCCGGCTGATGCGCTCGATCAGGCCCTTGCCGCCGCGCGGAACGATGACGTCCACGTACTCGGGCAAGGTGATCAGCGCGCCGACGGCAGCGCGGTCGGTGGTTTCCACCACCTGCACGACGCTGGCCGGCAGGCCGGCTTCGGCCAGGCCGGTCTGAATGCACGCGGCGATCGCCTGATTGGAGTGGATCGCCTCGGAACCACCCCGCAGGATGGTCGCATTGCCCGACTTCAGGCACAGGCTGGCGGCGTCGATGGTCACGTTCGGACGGGATTCGTAGATGATCCCCACCACGCCCAGGGGCACGCGCATCTTGCCCAGCTGGATACCGGACGGCACGTAGCGCATGTCGCGGATTTCACCGATGGGGTCCGGCAGCGAAGCAACCTGGCGCAGGCCCTCGATCATGTCATCGATGCGCGCCGGGGTCAGGGCCAGGCGATCGAGCATGGCTGGCTCCAGACCGTTGGCACGGCCATTGGCCAGGTCCTGTTCGTTGGCTTCGGTCAGCTGGGCGCGAGCAGCGTCCAGCGCATCGGCTGCGGCCAGCAGGGCTTTGTTCTTCTGCGCGGTCGTGGCGCGCGCGATAACGCGCGATGCTTCACGGGCGGCGCGGCCCAGGCGGCTCATATAGTCGAGAACGGACTCGGTCATGATCTAACGCGTCTGCGTGAGGGAAATGCGCGAGTATAGCGGGAGCGCCCCCTCAGCGGCCAGCCACAGCAGCCGGCCGGTCAGCAGCGCGCTTCGCGTAACGCCCCTCCCCGCCATCCACCGCCCGTCGGTTACATCCAGCGCTCCCGAGCCCTCCCTGCCGCCCGAAGGTTGGGTAAACAAATTCGTATCCGATGTTTACCTTGCAAGCATGGCTTATTGCCCCCGCAGGACTCGCATTGCCAGGGAGGCACGCCAGGGAAGAACAACAAGAGGCGGTCCACCGCCGGAGAACTGCCATGCGCTATCGCACCGATTACAGCGCCCAGTCCCTGACCGCCGCCCCGGCGGTGCTGGAACTGGACGGTTGGCAACTGCACTATCAGGCCTTCTCCTCGCACGAGGAAGACACCCGCCCGCCGGTCCTGTTGCTGGGCGGCGCCTTCCAGAGTTTCCGCTCCTTCGCCAGTGAAGTCTCGGAGCTGCTCGCCGGGCACCCGGTGATCCTGCTCGACCTGCCCAGCCAGGGCGGCAACCTGCAACTGGCGCCGCAGCTGAGCCTGGAAGACCTGGCCGACCTGATCGCCGCCTTCGCCGAAACCCTGCAGCTGCCGCCGCTGATGCCCATCGGGCTGTCCTACGGCTCGGCACTGGCCGCGCTGTTCGCCGCCCGCCACCCGGCTCGCTGCGGCCGCCTGCTGCTGGCCGGCATCACCGCCTTCGGCCGCCCCGGCGCCCGTGCCCTGCTGGTGGAAGCCCTGGCGCGCCTGGAGCTGGGCGAGCAGACACCCTTCGCCCATGGCGTGCTGACCGGCCTGATCAACCCGCTGCGCCTGGCCGATACCGGCGTATCTCCGGTCTTCCGCAAGGCCTTGCTGCGCCAGTTGCAACGCCTGACCCCAGCGGAAATCGAGCGCTACCGGCAGAACAGCCAGCGCCTGCTGGCGTTCGGCGGCTTCGACCGTCACCCGCAATGCCCGACGCTGGTGCTGGCCGGTGAGTACGACCACTTCACCCAGCCCTGGGAGCACGCCGAGTTCGCCCACGCCTGTGCCGATGCCGAGTTCGCGCTGATCCACAACGCCGACCACCTGGCCCAGTTCGAACGCCGCGATGCCTGCGCGCGCCTGTACACCCCCTTCCTGCGCGGCGAGCCGTTGCCGCGCAGCGCCGCTGGCAGCACGCGCTTCCAGCGCCAGCAGCTGTTGCACCTGGAGCGCCGCTTCGAACCGCGCCTGGCGCCCAGCGACACCCGCGCCGTGCTGCGCAATGGCGAAGGCGGCGAGTGGCACTGCGAACTGACGGAGCTGGGGTATCTCGGCGGACTGATTCACGTCGACCTGCCGAGCGATCGACCGTCGCGCGGCTGGAAACTGACTGCCGCCGGCCTGCCGGAGCTGGATATTCTGCCGCTGCGCTACATGGGCGACGGCCTGGCCTTCATCTTCGCCCACGGCGACCCGCAGGCCAGCGCGGCCCTGGCGGCGATGGTGGTGCCGATGCAGCAGGGGGCGTGTGCGGCGTGAGACACCCAGGCGCATGACCAGCGACGGTCATGCGCTCTATACCCGCGCCTCGATCACCCTCACCAGACTCGGCATCCGCCCCCTCGGCAGCCCAAGCCCCACTCCATCCACCTGTGGATTGAGCACGCCCACCCGGCCAAACCCGCAGCCGCTGAACGCCTGCTCGATCTCGCCGGCATTGCGGTAGTGCAGCGGATAGCCGCCGCGGGTCAGCCGGCCGATCAGCCCGACACCCCAGCGGATCTGCCGGTAGCGCGGGTGTTCGCGCAGGTCGGGGTAGAGCTCGGTCAGGTAGGTCGCTTCCGGGAATACCCGCAGGGCGGAGGCCAGCCGGCGCCAGAAGCCCTCGATGACGGGGCGCTGGAAGTAGTTCACCAGCCCCTCGGTGATCACTGCCACGGGACGGTCCGGGTCCAGTTCGGAGAGCAGCGCAGCCAGGCTCTGTTCACCCTGTTCGGCGAGGATATCCACCGCCCGCACGCGGTGCTTGCCATCCAGCCAGCCCTGCTCCTGCAGCAGCGCGGACTTGCGCGCAGCCATGGGCGGCAGGTCGGCCTCGAGATAGGTCAGCTGGGGATAGCGCTCGCGGAAGCGTCGGCCACGGGGCGACAGCCCGCAGGCAATCTCCACCACCTGGGTGACCCCCCTCCGCTCGATGGCCTGGGTCAGCCGGGCATCGATCAGCAGATGACGTTGTAACAGGAAGTCTTCGATGTTCAGCCCGAAACCGATCCGCGCGCCCCAGTTGATCGGCGCCACACAGCCGTGCACCCAGCGGCCGAACGCGGTGGCGAAGGCCGGATCAGCCAGTTGGTGGCGATACCAGACGTAACCGGTGTAGTGCGCGCTGGGGGTGATGTGGGCGCTGTCGGCCCGGGTGCGTTCAGCCATGCTTAAGCATCTTGTTGTTATGATTCGCCAGCCTAAGACCGGCCCGAGAACCGCGACAATCCGATGCCCGCCGAACCCAACCTAAGTTTGCCCTGGCCCGATGCGAACCCGCTGCCGGACGCCTTCTTCAACCGCGACGCCCTGACCGTCGCCCGCGAACTGCTGGGCAAGGTGATCCGCCACCGCGTCGGCGACCTGTGGCTGTCCGCGCGGATCATCGAGACCGAGGCCTATTACCTGGCGGAAAAAGGCAGCCATGCCTCGCTGGGCTACACCGAGAAGCGCAAGGCACTGTTCCTCGATGGCGGGCACATCTACATGTATTACGCCCGCGGCGGCGACTCGCTGAACTTCAGCGCCGGCGGCGCCGGCAACGCGGTGCTGATCAAGTCCGGCCATCCCTGGCTCGACCGCGTCTCCGGCGATGCCGCCCTGGCCTGCATGCGCCAGCTCAACCCGGCGGCCGACGGCAGCGAACGCGCGCTGGGCAAGCTGTGCTCGGGCCAGACCCTGCTCTGCCGCTCGCTGGGCCTGAAGGTGCCCGACTGGGACGCCCAGCGCTTCGACCCGCAGCGCCTGTTCGTCGACGATATCGGTGAGACGCCCTCGCACGTCATCCAGGCCGCGCGCCTGGGTATTCCCCACGGCCGCGACGAACACCTGCAGTACCGCTTCGTCGATGCCGCCTTTGCCAGCTTCTGCACGCGCAACCCCCTGCGCCGCGGGCAGGTCGAAGGCCATGACTACCACCTGCTCGGACCCCAGGACAACTCCCACCGATGATCGATCTCGCCGCCTTCAACGCCTGGATGGCGACCCATCCGCAATGGCTCGCCCTGGTCCTGTTCCTGGTTGCCTTCCTCGAATGCGCTGCCGTCATCGGCATCATCCTGCCCGGCGTGGTGATGCTCTTCGCCATCGCCGTGCTGGCCGGCAGCGGCGCCCTTGGCCTCGGGGAAACCCTGGCACTGGCGTTCTTCGGCGGGTTGCTGGGCGACCTGTCGTCCTACTGGATCGGCCGCCACTTCCACCAGGACATTCGCCGTCTGCCGGTGCTGCGTCACCACCCGGAGTGGATGGCCGCCGCCGAGGGGTTCTTCCACCGCTACGGCGTCGCCAGCCTGCTGGTGGGCCGTTTCATCGGCGCGCTGCGGCCCTTCCTGCCGATGATCGCCGGCATGCTCGACATGCCCTTCGGGCGCTTCCTGGCAGTGTCGATCGTGGCCGCGGCTGGCTGGTCCATCGCCTACCTGGTGCCCGGCTGGGCGACCGGCGCCGCCATGCGCCTGCCGCTGCCCGAGGGTTTCTGGGCAGAGGCCGGGGTGGTCGCCGCCTGTATCGCCATCGTCTTCGCGCTGATCATCCATGCCGAACTGCGCAAGGAACGCAACGCCCCGCTGATCGGCGCCATCGGCTGCTTCGCGCTGCTGATCGGCATGCTGATCGGCTGGCCGCACCTCGATGCCCTCGACAAGGGCTTGATGGCGCTGGTACAGGAGCACCGTCACGCTTGGCTGGACGACGTGATGGTGGCCGTCACCCGGGTCGGTGATTTCCGCACCCAGTTCATCGCCGGCGCCCTGCTGGCCGCGTTGCTTGCCGCCCTGCGGCTGTGGCGCCATGCGATCTTCGCCGCCGGCACCATGGTCGGCACCGCGCTGCTCAATACCATCCTCAAGCACCTGTTCAGCCGCGCCCGCCCGGAAGTGATCGCCGACCCGCTGTCCGCCTTCAGCATGCCCAGCGGCCACAGCTCGGCGTCCTTCGCCTTCTTCCTGGTGCTCGGCGTGCTGGCCAGCCGGGAGAAGTCCCCGCGCGTGCGCCTGGCCTGGATGCTGCTGGCGGTGATTCCCGCCGCCAGCATTGCGATGTCCCGCGTCTACCTGGGCGCGCACTGGCCCAGCGACATCATCGCCGGCGCCCTGCTCGGCGCCTCGGTGTGCGCCGCCAGCCTGTGGATAAGTCAGCGCCGCAGCGAGTTGCCGCCCCTGGCGCCGCGCATCTGGTGGAGCCTGCTGCCGACTGCCATGGTGCTGCTGGCAGTGGCGAGCGCCTGGGGCCTGCACGCAGCAATCCACCGCTACACGCCGCTCTGACACGGTTTCAGGCCCAGGGGCGCTCGCGCATCAGCTCGGCGCAGCGCAACTGGACGAACTCGCGCAGTTGCGTCACCGCCCGGCTGAGCTGGGCGCGGTGGGTGCAGAACAGGTTCATCGGCGTGGCTTCGCCCAGGTAGTCCGCCAACGCCACTTCCAGCCGGCCGGCGCGCACGTCGGCCGCCACGTCCAGCCAGGACTTATAGACCAGCCCCTGCCCCGCCACGGCCCAGCGCCGCACCACATCGGCATCGTCGCACAGGCGATCGCCGCGCACCGTCACCTCGTGCTGCTTGCGGCTGTCGCTGAAACGCCAGCGCTCGTGGGCACGTCCTCCCAGCATGTAGAGCAGGCAGTTGTGCCGCTGCAGTTCGTCCGGGTGGGTCGGTTTGCCATGCCGCGCGAAGTACTCCGGCGCAGCGCAGAGCACGCGACGGTTGTCCGGAGCCAGCGGCAGCGCTACCAGGTTCGAATCGCCTGGCAGGCCAAGGCGGAAAGCCACGTCCACCGGCTGCCGGTAGAGATCGGCCTGGCGATCGCTGATCAGTAGGCGCAGGTTCATCCGCGGGTGCAGCGTCTGGAACTCGTCGAGCCAGGGCAGCAGCACATTACGCCCGAAGTCCGACGGCGCTGAGACCTGGAAGTTGCCAGCGATCTCGCTCTTGCCGCCCGCCAGCAACTGGCGGCCGTCATCCAGGCTCTGCAGCGCGGCGCGGGCGTGGGCCAGGTACAGCTCGCCCTCGGCGGTCAGGCGCAGGCTGCGGGTGGAACGGGCGAACAGGCGCACATCCAGCTCGCTTTCCAAGCGCTTGAGCGCCGCGCTGGCCACCGCCGGCGACAGCTCCAGCTCTCGGGCGGCCGCCGAGAGACTGCCGCGCTCGGCAGTGCGGACAAAGATCTGCAGGTCGTCGAAACGCAGCATTTTCAAAAATCCTTTGAAAGAGACTCTCTACTTACGCGGTTTTTCTTCCGGGCGAAAGCGAGCAGCATGCCCTCACCTACCCCGCCCCAGTGGAGATACACGGATGAGCCTGACCCTGATCGCCATCATTCGCGCCAAGCCCGGCCGCGCCGACAGCCTGCAGGAGCGCCTGCACGGCATGCTCGCGCCGTCCCGTGCCGAAACCGGCTGCCTGCAGTACGACCTGCACCGCGATATCAACGACGCCGAGCTGATCTACATGATCGAGCAGTGGCGCGACGAGGAAGCCCTGGCCGAGCACGAGGCCAGCCCGCACTTCCAGGCCTTCGTGAAGGCCGCGGAACCTGACCTCGCGGAACTCGATATCCGCCTGATGAACCGCATCGACTGATCGTCTCAACCGAATAGGAATTCCCATGAAAGCCATCGGCTATACCCAGAGCCTGCCCAGCAGCGACGCCAACGCCCTGCTCGACATCCAGCTGCCCGATCCCACGCCCGACCCCCGCGACTTGCTGGTGGAGGTCCGCGCCATCTCCGTCAACCCGGTGGACACCAAGGTGCGCCAGCGCGCCCAGCCTGCAGAAGGCCAGTACAAGGTGCTCGGCTGGGATGCCGCCGGCGTGGTCCGCGCGGTGGGCAGCGAGGTCAGCCTGTTCAAGCCGGGCGACAAGGTCTGGTACGCCGGCGACCTGACCCGCCCCGGCAGCAATGCCGAACTGCAGCTGGTGGACGAGCGCATCGTCGGTCCGATGCCGCAGAGCCTGGACTTCGCCCACGCCGCCGCCCTGCCGCTGACCACCATCACCGCCTGGGAACTGCTGTTCGACCGCCTGCAGGTGGCCGAGGGCTCGGCCAGCGCTGGCCAGAGTCTGCTGATCGTCGGCGCCGCTGGCGGCGTCGGCTCGATCCTCACCCAGCTGGCGCGCCAGCTCACCGGCATGACCGTGATCGGCACCGCGTCGCGCCCGGAAACCCAGGAGTGGGTGCGCAATCTCGGCGCGCACCACGTGATCGATCATCGCAAGCCGCTCAGCGAAGAACTCAAGCGCATCGGCGTCGGCGAAGTCACCCACGTGGCCAGCCTCAACCAGACCGAGGAACACCTCGCCGAGATCGTCGCCAGCCTCCGCCCGCAGGGCCGCCTGGCACTGATCGACGACCCGGAGAACCTCGACGTGCGCCTGCTCAAGCAGAAGAGCCTGTCCCTGCACTGGGAGTTCATGTACACCCGCTCGATGTTCCAGACCGACGACATGATCGAGCAGCACAAGCTGCTGCAGCGCGTGGCCGGGCTGATCGACAGCGGCGTACTGAAGACCACCCTCGGCGAGCACTTCGGCAGGATCGACGCCGCCAACCTGCGCCGCGCCCATGCGCTGCTGGAAAGCAACACGGCGAAGGGAAAGATCGTGCTGGAAGGGTTCTGATCGAGACGGCAGCCGGCCTGGCTTTATGCAGACCTTGGCGAAACCGCTCCCTGTAGGAGCGCCCCATGGGCGCGATCGCGGGCATGGCCCGCCCCTACAGGGCATTCGGTGTGCAGCTTGCTCGCGAACCCCGTCCGGTTCAGTTGCCCGGCTTCGCGCCGGCCAGCAGTTGGCAGAGCTTCTCGGTGGCCGAAAGCATCGCGAAGCTCGGCTTCTCCAGGTTACGGTCCGGCACCACCCAGAGCTGCCTCAGCCGCGTGGCGCTGAGTTGCGGCATGCCGGCCCAGCCGTGCAGTTGGTCTTCGCTGGCCGCCAGGATCACCTGAGGATCACGCGCCAGCACGGCCTCCTGACCGACCTGCGGCGCCGGCAGGTCGAGATCGGCAAACAGGTTTCGCCCCCCGCAGACCTCCAGCGCCTCACTGATGATCTGCCTTCCGCCCACGGTGTACAGCGGGCGGTCCCACACCTGGTAGAACACCCGCAGCGGCTGCCCGCGCCGATACTGCGCGCGCAGCTGCGCCATCCGCGCGTCGAAGGTTTCCGCCAGTTCACGCCCCTTCTGCGCCTGCCCCAGGCGCTCGCCCAACTCACGGAACTGCCGGGAGATATCCTCCAGACGGTGCGGATCTGCCAAATAGACAGGAATGCCGACAGCCTTCAGGCGCTGCAGTTGCGCGTCAGGCACCGCGCCGGGCCAAACCAGCAGCAGGTCGGGCTGCAGGGCGAGAATCTGTTCGAGGTTGACCTGGCCGTAGCGGCCGACGGACGGCAGGCCGCTCAGCGATTCCGGACGCGGCCCGCCATCGAGCACGCCGGCCAGACGGTCGGCAGCTCCCAGTTCGAGGACCATGTCCGTCAGCGAGGGCGCCAGGCTGACCACCCGCTGCGCCGCCGCGACGGGCAGACCGGCGAGCAGCAGGAGCAGGCAGAGGAAGCGGCGCATCAAGCCAGTTGGCGCGGCAGGCGATACAGCCAGAGGATGACCAGGCTGGCGAAGCCCAGCAGCAGGACCGGCACGCCGTGCAGGTCGACCAGCACCGCCAGGGCGCCGATCCAGGCCGGCAGGCTGCCGACCAGTGCTCCACGACGCTGCGCAGCGCCCAACGCCTGCCAGGCAATGGGCTCATCCGCACTGTCGCGGGCCTTGCCGGTGGCGATCAGCGCATGCTTGTAGCGGCGGAACAGCGGCAGGGTGAGGAACATCGACAGCAGGCCGACGACAAATACCGGCGTGGCCAGCGACTCCGGCCCGGGTGCATCGGCCACCAGCGCCAGCATCAGGTGCTGCGGCGCCAGCGCGAGCGCCAGCAACAGCCACCCGATCAGATTCAGCCGGCGCCGGGCGGCGGCGCGATTCACGAAGCGGATGCCTCGGCCTCGGCTTCACCCTGATGCATGTTGCCGAGCATGTGACCCAGCTTCCCTGCCTTGGTCTGCAGGTAGCGCTTGTTATGCGGGTTCAGGCCCTTCTGCAGCGGCACACGCTCGGCGACGGTCAGGCCGTAGCCTTCCAGTGCCTTCACCTTGCGCGGGTTGTTGGTCATCAGCTTCAGCGAGCAGACGCCCAGATGCTTGAGCATGGGCAGGCACATGGCGTAGTCACGCTGGTCGGCGCCAAAACCCAGGGCCAGGTTGGCCTCCACGGTATCCGCACCTTCGTCCTGCAGGGCGTAGGCGCGAATCTTGTTGAGCAGGCCGATGCCACGGCCTTCCTGACGCAGGTACAGCAGGACGCCGCGACCTTCCTTGGCGATGGCCGACAACGCGCCCTCGAGCTGGAAACCGCAGTCGCAACGCAGGCTGAACAGCGCATCACCGGTGAGGCACTCGGAATGTAGACGCCCCAGCACCGGCTGGCCGTCGTCGAGCGTACCCATGGTCAAGGCGACGTGTTCCTTGCCAGTTTCCTCGTCGAGGAAGCCATGCATGGTGAATTCGCCGAAGGGAGTGGGCAGCTTGGAGGCGGCGACGAAAACGACAGACACCGGAAACTCCTGAAAGATTTATCTAAGGAAGGAGGACCGGGATTGTAACAGCTGCACCGGCCGCACCGTCATTGCGAATTCTGCAAGATAAGCATCGATGCTGTTGATAGAAGCCGCGGGCTTACTGCTTGGCCTGGATATACATGACGCCCTGGTCTTCCCGCCAGCCGACACGGTTGAGGTAGCTCATGCCGAGCAGGATGTCGGTAGGGAAGTCACCCTCGAGGACCACCGCCTCGACGCCCAGCACCTCCACGCCGCCGAGCTTGACGCTGTTGAGGGTCACTCGCCAGCCCTTGGCGGTGCCGCTGGCGGTGGACGCCATCATCGGCGTACCACTGGCACGGTAGTCGATGCCCAGCCGCCGGGCCTGCCCCTCGTTCATGGCCACCGAGGTGGCACCGGTGTCCACCAGGAACTGCGCGTTCTGGTTGTTGATGGTGCCGGCCACCCAGTAATGGCCGCCGGTGCCGCGGGCGATGCTCATTTCGGTGCGTGCGGACGGGGTGGCGTAGCCGGCCGTGTTGTACTCGCGGCTCAACTCATAGGTCTGCTCGACGCCCCCCACGCGCAACACCGCCTTGTGGCTGTCGGCGCTGACCACCTGCACGCCCTCCGGACCGGTCTGGCCAACCCTCACCAGCTTGCGCTGGCCGTCGATGCTGAGCACCGCAGCGCCAGGGAACAGCCCCACCACCTGTACCTGCGGCGCGGCCAGAGCGGCAAAGGAACAGAGAGACAGGCAGATCAGGGCGGGCAGGCGCATGACGATCACTCCTTGGGCGGCAGCAGGGGTTTGAGCGGGGCGTAGGGCCAGTGCCAGCGGGCGAAGATGCGCTCCAGCTCGCCACTGCGGTAGAGCGCCTGCATGCGCGAATCATAGAGTTTCGCCAGTGCCTGCCCACGGTCATTGTTGGCGAAGCCAAGATACAGCGGAATCGCGCCGACATCGGTGATGCGGTAGACGCTGGCGTTGACGCCCTTGGCCTCGATCATTTCTTCCAGCTCGGGGCGAGCGTCGATGAAATAGTCGATGCGATGGCCGTCGAGCATGGGGAGCGCCGAGCTGCGCCGCTGCAGTTCGTTGCGCTGCTTGAGATGATCCAGGTAGCGGTCGAAGGCGTAACCGCGCATCCAGGCCAGGCGGTAGCCGTCGAGTGCGACCAGTGTGGGAGCCGGCGAGGTCCTGAGACCCAGCGCACCGATGGGATCGACGTCATAGGGCCAGTGCGGGTAGATGATCTGCTCGATCTCGTTGCGATAGGAGCCCACCCAGGCATCCGCCTCGCCACGCTGCACCAGCCCGACCGAACGTACATACGGCTCGCTGCGCAGGCTCAGGCGCACGCCTTCGGGTTCGTAGATGGCCCGCAGCAGGTCCCAGGCCAGGCCACGACCGTCCGCCTGGGTGTAGTTGACCCAGACCTCGCTGACGACGCGGATCTCCCCCGGCAGCCCGGCAGGCGCCTCAGCGGTCTTGTCGGCCGCCTGAGCCGACGACACGGATATCACCGGCAGCCAGCACAGGCAGAGGAGCAGGCACAGCAGTCGGCGCATCGATCATCCTCAGATCAGCCAGTGGGCCCAACCCCATGTCAGGCCCTGCATGACCAGCCAGGCAAAGACGCCGGCCAGCACGTCATCCAGCATGATGCCCACGCCGCCATGGACGTTGCGGTCGATCCAGCTGATCGGCCAGGGTTTGCAGATATCGACGATGCGGAACACCACGAATCCGACCAGCAGCCACCACCAGCCTTCCGGCACCAGCCAGAGGGTGATCCACATGCCGACCATTTCATCCCAGACGATCCCCTCGTGGTCATGCACGCGCAGGTCGTCGGCAACCTTGCCGCACAGCCAGAAGCCGAACAGCATGGTGATGCCCAGCATCAGCCAGTAACCCCAGTCCGGCAGCATCTGCCAGAGTGGTATGAAGGGTAGCGCAACGAGCGAACCCCAGGTGCCCGGCGCCTTGGGCAGGGTGCCCGAGCCGAAGCCGAAGGCCAGGAAGTGCCACGGATTGCGCCACACGGAATGGGGCACGGGTTGGGCCGGGGCCTGGTTGGGGTGTTCTGTCACGGTCACTCCATGAAATGCAGGTAGCCGCCCTGACGCGGCGTGATGTCGGCACCACTGCTATCGAGCACGCGCACACCCGAACCGGCTTCCACCCTACCGACCACGCGCAGGGCCGGCCAGTTCGCGGAAAGTGCCGGCAGATGCTCGCGAGGCAGGGTGAAGGCGAGTACGTAATCGTCGCCCGCGCCCAGCTTGAGCTGCAGCGCGCGCTCGGCCCCCACGAAGGCCTCAAGCGCAGGGCTCTCGGGCAGCCTGGCGGCCTCGACGATGAGCGCCACGCCGGAAGCACGGGCGATGTGCCCACAGTCGGCAAGCAGCCCGTCGGAAATATCCAGCGCCGCCGTGGCCTTGCCACGCAGCGCCCGGCCGAAGTCCAGCTGCGGCTGCGGCGACCAGTAGCGCGCCAGCAGGGGCTCGGCGACGGCCGGTTCGGCGGTCCGCTCGCCCAGCACCAGCGGCAACGCTCCGCCCGCCTCGCCCAGCGGACCGCCCACGCAGAGCAGGTCGCCCGGTCGTGCGCCGGCGCGGGTCAGCGCCTGTCCGGCAGGCACGCCGCCGAACACGGTGACGGTCATCGCCAGTGGACCACGGGTGGTATCACCACCAATCAGCGTCAGCGCGCATTCCTGCGCCTTCTGGTTCAAACCGCGAGCGAAACCCTCCAGCCAGGCGGGGTCAGCCTCGGGCAGGGTCAGGGCAAGGGTGAAACCAATGGGCGATGCGCCCATGGCCGCCAGGTCGCTGGCGGAGACTGCCAGTGCCCGCTGGCCGAGCAGGAAGGGGTCGCAGACAGTAGGAAAATGCACACCGACGACAAGCGTATCGGTGGAAATCGCCAGCTGTTCGCCGGCGTTTACAGCAAGAAGCGCGCAGTCATCGCCGATCCCCAATGCCACTGCCTCGCCGCCGGCCGCACAGGCGGCCGAGGCGAAGTAGCGACGGATCAGCTCGAACTCACCCATGCTCAGAACCGGTCCAGCCTCTGTAGCGAGAGGCCGTCAGCGGAGCGAAGAGCAGCGCAGGAACCGGAGTCTATGAACCATAAATGAGGATTCCGAGCAGCGCATGAGTTCCGATCACGGTCTCGCAGTAGGAGCATGGACAGGTTCTCAGCGCTTGGCGCCGCGCAGTTCCGCTGCCCGCAGGCGCGGAGCGAGCTTATCCAGCACGCCGTTGACGAACTTGTGTCCGTCGGTGGCGCCGAAGGTCTTGGCCAGTTCGATACCTTCGTTGATGACGACCTTGTACGGCACGTCCAGGCGATTGCGCAGCTCGTAGGTGGCCAGGCGCAGGATGGCCAGCTCCACCGGATCGATCTCTTCCAGCGCGCGGTCCAGGCAAGGGGTGAATTCCTCGTCCAGATCGGTCTTCAGGCGCGGCACGCCGTGCAGAATCTCGTGGAAGTAGGCGCCGTCGACATCGCTGAAATCGTTGTCGGTACGGAAGGTCGCCTCGATCTCGTTCAGCGGCTGGCCAGCAATCTGCCAGGAATACAGGGCCTGCACCGCGAGGCTGCGGGCCTTGCGACGCATCGCGATCTTGTTCGGCTTGGCGGGCTTTGCCGGCTTGTTGTCAGGCGTACCGCTGTCCTGGCTCACTTGGCCTCCAGCTGCGACAGCAGGCTCACCATTTCGAGGGCAGAGAGGGCAGCCTCGGCGCCCTTGTTGCCGGCCTTGGTGCCGGAGCGCTCGATGGCTTGTTCGATGGAGTCGACCGTCAGCACGCCAAAGGCGACCGGCACGCCGAACTGCAGGGAAACCTGCGCCAGACCCTTGGTGCACTCGCCAGCTACGTATTCGAAGTGCGGGGTGCCGCCGCGGATCACCGCGCCGAGGGCGATGATGGCGTCGAACTCGCCACGCTGGGCGACTTTCTGTGCAACCAGCGGGATTTCGAAGGCGCCCGGAGCGCGGATCACGGTGATGTCACTCTGGGCGACGCCATGGCGCACCAGCGCGTCGATGGCGCCTTCCACCAGGCTTTCCACCACGAAGCTGTTGAAGCGGCCAACCACCAGGGCGAAGCGGCCTTTGGGGGCGATGAAGGTACCTTCGATGGTCTTCAGGGTCATGGGCAAGTCTCGTCTGTTAAAGAGCCGGAGCGTCCAGCGACGCTCCGCAAATAAATAGGGTAGAAGAACGGCGCCGCCGTGCCAGGGCACGGCGGCGAGGTTCATTCGGGTAGTCCTGAGCGCGTCGCGAGCGCAAGTCGGGCAAGGCGGAAATCGCCGAAAAAGCGCAGTCTACCGTAGTAAATGAGCATTTTTAGGCGACTTCCAACGCAGCACGAGCAAGCGCCGCAGCGATCAGTGCTGTCCGTCAGCGGGCAGGTATTCTACTACCTCCAGGTCGAAGCCGGATATCGCATTGAAGCGCATCGGTGCCGACATCAGGCGCATCTTGCGAACACCCAGGTCGCGCAGGATCTGCGAGCCGGCACCCACGGTGCTGTAGGTGGTGGTCGGTTTCTGCACCGGGGCGGCGGGGTTGGTGATCTCCCGGACATGCGCCAGCAGATCGTCGCCGCCCACCTGGTGGCCCAGCAGCAGAACCACGCCGGAGCCGGCCTCGGCCACCTTGGCCATGGCCGCGCGCAGGCTCCAGCGGCCCGCCTGGTTGACCATCAGCAGGTCGCGCAGCGGGTCGGGATTGTGCACGCGCACCAGGGTCGGCTCTTCCGGGCAGACGTTGCCCAGGGTCAGCGCCAGGTGCACGTCGCCTTCCACGGAATCGCGGTAGGTGATCAGCTTGAACTGGCCGAGTTCGGTATCCAGCGGCTGCTCGGCGAGGCGCTCGACGGTGCGCTCGTGGATCAGGCGGTAGTGGATCAGGTCGGCGATGGTGCCGATCTTGATGCCGTGCTGCTGGGCGAACTCTTCCAGTTCCGGGCGACGGGCCATGGTGCCGTCGTCGTTCATGATCTCGCAGATCACGCCGGACGGCTCGAAGCCGGCCATGCGCGCCAGGTCACAGGCCGCTTCGGTGTGGCCGGCGCGAGCCAGCACGCCGCCGGGCTGCGACATCAGCGGGAAGATATGGCCGGGGCTGACGATGTCGGCGGCCACGGCGTTCTTCGCGGCGGCGGCCTGCACGGTGCGGGCGCGGTCAGCGGCGGAGATGCCGGTGGTGACGCCTTCGGCGGCCTCGATGGAGACGGTGAACTTGGTGCCGAAACCGGAACCGTTGCGCTGCACCATCAGCGGGATGCCGAGGCGCTCGCAGCGCTCGCGGGTCATCGGCATGCAGATCAGGCCACGGGCGAAGCGGGCCATGAAGTTGATGTCTTCGGTGCGGACACACTCGGAGGCGATGATCAGGTCGCCTTCGTTCTCGCGGTCTTCGTCATCCATGAGGATGACCATCTTGCCCTGACGCATGTCGTCGAGCAGTTCTTCAATGCTGTTGAGTGCCATACGGGGAAGAGCCTTATCAGTGTTTCATGAAGCCGTTTTCGGCCAGGAATGCTTCGGTGATGCCGCCAGCGCCGGCAGCGGGGTCCGCCGCCTTGTCGCCGAGCAGAAGACGCTCCAGGTAACGCGCCAGCAGGTCCACTTCGAGGTTGACCAGTCGACCACCGCGGTAGTCGGCCATGATGGTCTCCTGCACGGTATGCGGGACGATGGTCAGCTCGAACTCGGCGCCGCTGACCGCGTTCACCGTCAGGCTGGTGCCGTCCACGGTGATCGAGCCCTTGAGCGCGATGTACTTGGCCAGCTCGCGCGGGGCGCGCACCGTGAACTGGATGGCGCGGGCGTTTTCCTCGCGCTTGACGATCTCGCCGACGCCGTCGACGTGACCGCTGACCAGGTGACCGCCCAGACGCGTGGTCGGGGTCAGGGCCTTTTCCAGGTTCACCCGGCTGCCGATCTTCAGTTGTGCGAAGGCGGTACGCGCCAGGGTCTCGCGGCTGACGTCGGCCCAGAAGCCGTCGCCGGGCAGCTCGACCGCTGTCAGGCAGATGCCGTTGACCGCGATGCTGTCACCGAGCTTGACGTCGGCGAGGTCGAGCTTGCCGGTCTTCACGTAGAGGCGCACGTCACCGCCTTTCGGGGTGATGGATGCAATGGTGCCAATGGATTCGATTATGCCGGTGAACATGAGGCCTCCCGCACGGCAAAGGCCGCTGGCCGGCAAGGCCGCGAAGCCAACTGGGAAAGATGATGCATGTGGCGAACTCCTGTTTTGGTTAAAAACAGGGCGTCTCGATCGAAGGGATTTCACGGGCGCACACAGGCACGCCCCGATGGCTCATCCCGTTCTCTCTTCATCCGGACTATGACCGTCGGCCCCGGAATCACACCGGGTCTGCTGACCCTGACCATCCGGCAAACCGGTCTGGACAGGCGCTCGCGGGCTAGACGCATTGCGCGTCATTACCGCCGGTGGGGACTTTCACCCCGCCCTGAGAACGTCAATCGCGGTCGTTACAGCGTCGACCGCGTGTGGCGTTTTACCACAGGCCGGCGCAAGTCGGAAGCTTCCTATGGATCGCTCCGCGCCCGGCGACACGCCGGGGACGGTGGCGCCGCCGCGCCATTACAGCGGTCGGGCAGTGACCAGCCAGTCGTCTCCCACAGCGCGGAGGTCGACGATCTTCAGCTCGCGGGATTCGCTCATGCGCTCCAGCGGCAGCTCCAGCAACGGGCGCGCCGAGGAGCCGAGCAGCTTGGGCGCCATGAAGATGCTGTACTCGTCGACCAGGCCCAGGCGCGCAAAGGCTCCAGCCAGGCGGGGACCGGCTTCCACCAGCACCTCGTTGACGCCCCGGCGGCCGAGTTCGCTCAGCAGCGCCAGCAGGTCCACCTGGCCATCGAGGCCGGCGAGGTTCAGCAGTTCATGGCCAACCACGGCATAGTTCGGGTCGTCCTGGGTGCTCACCACCAATGCGGGGCCGGCCTGGAAGAAGGCGGCGCTCAGCGGCACGCGCAGGCGGCCGTCGATCAGCACACGCAGTGGCTGGCGCCGGGAGGCCAGCGCGGTCTGTTCAGCATCCAGGCCCAGTTCGTCCGGGCGCACCGTCAGGCGGGCGTCATCGGTCAGCACGGTATCGGCACCGGACAGCACCACGCTGGACTGCGCGCGCAGGCGCTGTACCGCGCGGCGCGCGGCGGGGCCGGTGATCCACTGGCTTTCACCACTGGCCATGGCCGTGCGGCCGTCCAGGCTCATCGCCAGCTTCACGCGGACGAACGGCAGGCCGGTCTCCATGCGTTTGAGGAAGCCCTGGTTCAGCGCTCGAGCCTCATTCTCCAGCACGCCGGAGCGCGTCTGGATGCCGGCTTCGGCGATGCGTTTCATGCCGCTGCCGGCGACCTGCGGGTTCGGGTCCTGCATGGCCGCGACCACACGGGCGAGGCCGGCAGCGATCAGCGCGTCGGCGCAGGGCGGCGTGCGGCCGAAGTGGCTGCAGGGCTCCAGGGTGACGTAGGCGGTAGCGCCACGGGCCTTGTCGCCGGCCTGGCGCAGGGCATGGACCTCCGCGTGGGGCTCGCCGGCGCGCACGTGCCAGCCCTCTCCCACCACCTCGCCCTCGCGGACGATGACGCAGCCCACGCGGGGGTTGGGATGGGTCGAGTACCAGCCCTTGCGCGCCAGTTCGATGGCACGGGCCATCCAGCGCTCATCCATGCCGTTCATTACTTCGACGGCTCGCGGGCCAGGCGCTCGATTTCCTCGCGGAATTCGTTGAGGTCCTGGAAGCGGCGGTAGACCGAGGCGAAGCGGATGTAGGCGACTTCATCGAGTTTCTGCAACTCGGCCATCACCAGTTCGCCGAGCACCCGTGACTTGATTTCGCGCTCGCCGGTGGCGCGCAGCTTGTGCTTGATATGCGCCAGCGCTTCCTCCAGCCGCTCGATGCTTACTGGACGCTTCTCCAG
Organism: Pseudomonas sp. BB438; assembly: GCF_057180225.1. Taxonomy (NCBI): domain Bacteria; kingdom Pseudomonadati; phylum Pseudomonadota; class Gammaproteobacteria; order Pseudomonadales; family Pseudomonadaceae; genus Pseudomonas; species Pseudomonas sp. BB438. The sequence goes on along the minus strand of NZ_CM170001.1, from coordinate 752,571 downwards.
TGCGCGCTGCATGCCGGCACGCAGCTTGTCCTCGTCGAAGGGTTGGCGGCTGCCGTCCTGCTTGATCAGGCGCGGCATGACCAGCTCGGCGGTCTCGAAGGTGGTGAAACGCTCGCCGCAGGCCAGGCACTCGCGGCGCCGGCGAACCTGGTCGCCCTCGGCGACCAGGCGCGAATCGATGACTTTGGTGTCGTGGGCGCCGCAGAAAGGACAGTGCATGGCGAGTCTTGGGCTGTCTTGTAGGGGAAGAGGTTTAAGAGAGTCATGGTAGCGCATCGACTGTCCGAATAAACCCCGCTCCCCGCAGACAAGCGGCAGGCATTAGGCTATACAGGCGCCCGCCTGGAATCTGTTGCGATGGAGCCCGCCATGTTCACCCGCCTGCTCTGCCTGTCCCTTACCGTCCTGCTGGCTGCCTGCGCCAGCGAGAAGCCTGCGCCGACTGCCCAGCCGGTCGCCGCCTCGAAGAAAGCCACGTCCCCTCTGGATGAGCCCGTGCCAGCCAACCTGCGCGCGCTCACCGGCCAACTGAGCAGCCCCCAGGGCTTCCTACCGGCCGGTAGCGAAGTGGAACTGGCGCTGCTGGTGATCGACCAGCGCGACCGCCCGCAGCAACTGCTCTCCAGTGAAAAGATGATCGCCACCGGCCAGGCCCTGCCGTTCCGCGTGGTGTTCAACCCGCAGTCCTTCCCGGCTGGCGCCCGCGTCGAACTGCACGGCCGCGTCTCGCAGTCCGGCCAGTTGGCCTGGCGCCTGCCGCCGGTGCGCATCACCCAGCCGGAAACCCGCGTTCTGGGCGAGCTGCGCCTGGTCAACGCACCGTGACGCCGCCGCTGTCTCTGCAGAAGGCCCTGGGCGAACTGCTCGGCGACGCGCGCCTGTCCGCCGAAACGCTGCCCGGCACCGACATTCGCCTCTGGCTGATCGACGCGCAGAACATGGACCGCGAGTTCAGCCCCGACGAAACCCGGCGCATCCTCGAAGAGCCGCCCTACTGGTGCTTCTGCTGGGCCAGCGGCCTGGTGCTCGCCCACTGGCTGGCGGAAAAGCCCGAGTGGGTGCGCGGCAAGCGCGTGCTGGATTTCGGCGCGGGCTCGGGCATTGCCGCCATCGCCGCCGCCAAGGCAGGCGCCGCCGAGGTAGTGGCCTGCGACCTCGACCCGCTGGCGCTGGACGCCTGCCGCGCCAATGCCGAATTGAACGGCGTGGAACTGACCTATTCGGCGGACTTCTTCCTGGAGGAGGACCGCTACGACCTGATCATCGTCGCCGACGTGCTCTACGACCGCGCCAACCTGCCGCTGCTGGACGAGTTCCTCAGCCGTGGTCGCGAGGCGCTGGTGGCCGACTCGCGGGTTCGGGACTTCAGCCATCCGCTGTACCAGCGCCTGGGGATTCTCGACGGCTGCACCTGGCCGGACCTGGCCGAGCCGGCCGAATTCCGTCACGTCAGCCTGTACCACGCACGCCGCAGCTGAAACCTGCTCCGCGCCGCCCACGTAGGATGGCGTGGAGCGAAGCGATACCCATCACCCGCCGCTCCGACAGCCTGGGTATCGCCTAGGTGCCACCCATCCTGCGTTCACAATTCATGATCGAAGCACGATTGTGGCAGCGGGCCATGGGGGCAACCCTGCATGCCGGTGCCCTGCCGCGTGGGTTGTTTCCGTTCCAGAGCGCCCCCACTTATAGTGGCAACCACCTTCATCGCCCCACTCGACTCGAGATTCCCCATGAGCGATACGCCCTACATCTTCGACGCCAGCATCGCCAACTTCGATCAGGTCGTCATCGAGAACTCCTTCCACAAGCCGGTCCTGGTGGACTTCTGGGCCGACTGGTGCGCCCCGTGCAAGGCTCTGATGCCGCTGCTGGCGCAGATTACCGAGTCCTACCAGGGCGAGCTGCTGCTGGCCAAGGTCAACTGCGACGTCGAGCAGGACATCGTGATGCGCTTCGGCATCCGCAGCCTGCCCACCGTGGTGCTGTTCAAGGACGGCCAGCCGGTCGACGGCTTCGCCGGTGCGCAGCCCGAATCGGCGATCCGCCACATGCTCGAACAGCATGTGCAGCCGCCCGCTCCGGCCGCCGGCAATCCGCTGGAGCTGGCACAGACCGCCTTCAATGAAGGCCGTTTCGCCGAAGCCGAGGCACAACTCAAGGCGCTGCTGGGCGAGGACAACACCAACGCCGCCGCACTGATCCTCTACGCCCGCTGCCTCGCCGAGCGCGGCGAACTGGGTGAGGCAGAGACCGTGCTCGACGCCGTGAAGAGCGACGACCACAAGCAGGCGCTGGCCGCTGCCAGGGCCCAGTTGACCTTCCTGCGCCAGGCCGCCGACCTGCCCGACGCTGCCACGCTGAAGACCCGCCTGGCCGCCGACGCCAACGACGACGAAGCCACCTACCAGCTCGCCGTCCAGCAACTGGCCCGCCAGCAGTACGAGGCCGCGCTGGACGCTCTGCTCAAGCTGTTCGTGCGCAACCGCAGCTACGGCGAGGACCTGCCGCGCAAGACGCTGGTTCAGGTGTTCGACCTGCTGGGCAACGACCACCCGCTGGTGATCGCCTACCGCCGCAAGCTGGCGAACGTTCTCTACTGATCCCCGCGACAGAACCACCCTTGCAGGAGCGAGCTTGCTCGCGATCCCAATCGTAGGGCGGATGACGCTACCGCGTTGTTCGCCCTACCGGAGCGCGCCGTGAACGCTTTTACTCTTCGACCCAGTTGAACACCTGCACGCCCTCGCGCACCTCGATCTTCACCTTCGGGCTGTGTCGCAGGCGCACCAGCAATCCCTTCGCCGCCCCTGAGCTGCCCGCCAGTGCCGCCAGCTCGTCCAGCAGCTGCGGCCCTTCGCTGCTGCCGCTTCGACGCAGCAGATCCTGCGCCGCCAGCCACAACTGATCCACCGGCGCACTTGCGGCCGGCGCCGGCACAGCCGTGGCCGCAGACGCAACGGCAATGGCCGGCAGGTTCTGCGCCAGCCGCGCCCAGTCGGCGTCATCCATCTCCACGGTCAGGTCCACCGGCCACTCGCCGATGGTGCCCTTGATTCTCAGCATCGCCCTTCTCCCCGCGGCCTTTCGCGCATGCTCCCACGACCCATCGGCAAACGCACGCTAAGCTGGCGTTAATAATTCACCTGTTATAACGTAACAAATCCATTCATCGGACCGGAGTTCCTCCATGCGCCCCCTGCTCCTCGCTGTCGCCCTGCTGCCTCTCGCCGCCCATGCCCACGACGAACATGAACACGGCAGCCTCGGCAAGCACGAGCATGGCGTCGCCCAGCTCAACGTCGCCCTCGACGGCAAGACCCTGGAGCTGGAGATGGACAGTCCGGCGATGAACTTCGTCGGCTTCGAGCACGCCGCCACCAGCGATGCCGACAAGGCCACGGTCGCCACCGTCCAGGCCCAGCTCAAGCAGCCGCTGCAACTGCTCGCCCTGCCAGCTTCGGCCAAGTGCAGCGTGCAGTCGGTGGAGCTCTCCAGCCCACTGTTCGGTGACGCGCCCAAGGCCGACGACCATGACCATGCCGACGGTGACCACGACGAACACGAAGGCCACCACCACGCCGACATCGACGCCCACTACCAGTTGACCTGCGCCCAGCCGCAGGACCTGGCCGCGCTCGATTTCGCCCCGCTGTTCAAGCGATTCCCGGCTACCCAGAAGATTCAGGTACAACTGATCGGCCCGAGCGGCCAGCAAGGCGCAGAATTGACTGCCGCCAACCCGACCCTGAACTTCTGATACCGACCCGTTGAAATGACCGCACTGCTCGAACTCGACAACCTCGGTTTCGCCTGGCCCGGCCAGGCGGAGCTGCTGGACATCCCTCGCTTTGCGCTGGCCCGTGGCGAAACGCTGTTCCTCAAGGGCCCGTCCGGCAGCGGCAAGACCACCCTGCTCGGCCTGCTTGGCGGCGTGCAGCGCCCACAGCGCGGCAGCGTGAAGCTGCTCGGCGAGGACATCGCGCAGATGAAGTCCGCGCGCCGCGATCACTTTCGTGTCGACCACACCGGCTACATCTTCCAGCAGTTCAACCTGCTGCCGTTCCTCTCGGTACGGGAAAACGTCGAGCTGCCCTGTCATTTCTCCCACAGCCGCGCCGAGCGGGCGACCCTGCGCCATGGCAGCGTGGGCAAGGCCGCCCAGGCATTGCTGGAGCACCTCGGGCTGGGCGATGCGGCGCTGGTCGAGCGCCGCGCCGACAGCTTGTCCATTGGCCAGCAGCAACGGGTCGCCGCTGCCCGCGCCCTGATCGGCCAGCCGGAACTGGTGATCGCCGATGAGCCGACCTCGGCGCTGGACGCCGACGCCCGCGAAGCCTTCCTCCAGCTGCTGTTCGCCGAATGCCGCGAGGCCGGCGCCAGCCTGCTGTTCGTCAGCCATGACCAGAGCCTGGCACCGCTGTTCGACCGCAGCGTCTCACTCGCCGACCTCAACCGCGCCGCCCGCGCTCCGGGAATCTGAGCATGTACCTGTTGCGCCTGGCGCTCGCCAGCCTGTCCAACCGTCGCTTCACCGCGCTGCTGACCATCTTCGCCATCGCGCTCTCCGCCTGCCTGCTGCTGGCCGTGGAACGCGTGCGCACCGAGGCCAAGGCCAGCTTCGCCAGCACCATCTCCGGCACCGACCTGATCGTCGGCGCACGCTCCGGCTCGGTGAACCTGCTGCTCTACTCGGTGTTCCGCATCGGCAACGCCACCAACAACATCCGCTGGGAAAGCTACGAGACCGTCACCCACAGTCCGCTGGTGAAGTGGGCGATCCCGATATCCCTGGGCGACTCGCACCGCGGCTACCGCGTGATGGGCACCGACACCGGCTACTTCGAGCACTACCGCTTCGGTCGCGGACAGGCGCTGGAGCTCGCCGAGGGCCGGCCGTTCGGGCAGGACCTGTTCGACGTGGTGCTCGGCGCCGAAGTCGCGCAGGCGCTGCATTACAAGCTGGGCGACAGGATCGTCCTCGCCCACGGTGTCAGTACCATCAGCCTGGTGCAGCACGACGACAAGCCCTTCACCGTGGTCGGCATCCTCAAGCGCACCGGCACGCCGGTGGACCGCACCCTGCACATTTCGCTGCAGGGCATGGAGGCGCTGCACGTCGACTGGAAGAACGGTGTGCCGGCCCGTGGCGCAGGCCGCATCAGCGAGGAGCAGGCGCGCACCATGGACCTGCAGCCCAAGGCAATTACCGCCTTCCTGCTCGGCCTGAAGAGCAAAGTCGCGACCTTCACCCTGCAGCGGCAGATCAACGAATACGACGGCGAGCCGCTGATGGCGATCCTCCCGGGCGTCGCGCTGCAGGAGCTGTGGGGCTTGATGGGCACGGCGGAAAAGGCACTCTTCGTGGTCTCGCTGTTCGTCGTGCTGACCGGCCTGATCGGCATGCTCACGGCGATCCTCACCAGCCTCAACGAGCGCCGCCGCGAGATGGCCATCCTGCGCTCGGTGGGCGCGCGGCCCTGGCACATCTTCAGCCTGCTGGTGGCGGAGGCCTTCGCCCTGGCGCTGGCGGGCGTGGTGCTGGGCGTCGGCCTGCTCTATGCGGGCATCGCCGGCAGCCAGGCGTACGTGCAGGCGAACTACGGGATTTTCCTGCCATTGGCGCTGCCCAGCGCCTATGAATGGTCACTGCTGGGCGGCATACTCCTGGCCGCGTTGCTGATCGGCTGTGTGCCGGCGTGGCGTGCTTATCGGCAGTCGCTGGCCGATGGTCTGTCGATCCGCCTCTGAGCCCCCTTGCGAGCGATCCCCGTGCAAGCCATCCCCGTACAAAGAAGTCCCATGCTCCGCCTGCTGTTCCTGCTGCTGATGCTGACCAGCGCCGCCGTCTGGGCCGCGCCGCGCGAGCTGACCTGGCCCGAGTTGATCCCCGAGGGCGCACCGCCGCCCCCGCCGCCGGTGCCGCTGCACGACCTGTCCAAGCTCTCCGATGTGCTCAATTCGGAGAGTGGCCCGGCGGTGAAGCAGCAGACGCCCAACGCCCCGGTGGTACAGCAACTGGACGGCCAGGAAGTGAAGATGCCGGGCTACATCGTGCCGCTGGAGGTCGAGGACGACGGCCAGACCGTGCGCGACTTCCTGCTGGTGCCCTACTACGGCGCGTGCATCCACGTGCCGCCGCCGCCGTCCAACCAGATCGTCTATGTTCGAGGCGGCAAGGGCGTAAAAGTCGATGAGCTTTACCAGCCGTTCTGGATCATCGGCACGCTGAGCGTGAAACCGGTGGAAAGCGACCTCGCCGACGCCGGCTACCAGATGCAGGCCAGCAGCATCGAACCCTACGAATACACCGGGCAATGACGGGCGCGGCACTTTGCCGCACCCGCCATTCCTGCAAAGCTTGTGGGCTTTATTGAGCCAGGTCAAAAGTGCAGTTTTAGCGCTGTCTACTATTCTGGGCACCAACACTTATACCAAAGAGATATTGGAGCTCATCATGCGTAAGTCCTGGCTCACCACTTCGCTTCTCTCACTCGCCGTCGCAGCGCCGATCGCAGCCCAGGCCGCCGACATTCGCGGCCACCAGGCTGGCGACTTCCTGGTTCGCGGCGGTATCGCCACCGTAGCGCCGGATGACAGCAGCTCCGACATCAAGCTCGATGGCGGCAAGGTCGGCGGCACCAAAGCTACTGTCGACAGCGACACCCAGCTGGGCCTGACGTTCGCCTACCTGCTCACCGACAAGATCGGTATCGAACTGGTCGCCGCCACTCCGTTCAAGCACCAGGTCGACGTCAAGGGCCTGAACCGCGCGACCGGCCTGACCGGACTGGACGGCAAGCTCGCCGACATCAAGCAACTGCCGCCGACCGTGCTGCTGCAGTACTACCCCATGGGGGGTACCAACTCGGCCTTCCAGCCTTACGGCGGCCTCGGCGTCAACTACACCACCTTCTTCGACGAAGACCTGACCAGCTCCCGCAAGGACCAGGGCTTCAGCAACCTGAAGCTGCAGGACTCCTGGGGCCTGGCCGCCGAACTGGGCATGGACTACATGCTCAACGAGCACGCCTTCGTCAACGCCGCGGTCTGGTACATGGACATCGACACCAAGGCCTCCGTCGACGGCCCGTCCGCTCTGGGCGTGAAGAAAACCAAGGTCGATGTGGATGTCGATCCCTGGGTCTACATGGTCGGTTTCGGCTACCGTTTCTGACGGAGCACACATGAAAAAGGCGCCCGAGGGCGCCTTTTTCACTTTCAGGGAACCGGCATGTACCTCGAACTCAAAGCACTGCACGTCAGCCTGGCGATCATCAGCGCCGCGCTCTTTCTGCTCCGCCTGGGGCTGAGCTGGTGGGGCAGGCGCCCGTCCGGCTGGCAGCGCGGGCTGCCCCACCTGATCGACACGCTGCTGCTGCTCAGTGCCCTGGGCCTGGTGCATCTGGCGATGCCCTGGCCGCTGCCGGTCTGGCTGCAGGCGAAGATCGGCCTGCTGGTGCTCTACATCGTGCTGGCGGCCTTCGCCCTGCGCAGTATCTCGAAGCCGCGCAAGGCGCTGCTCAGCCTTCTCGCCCTGGGCTCGCTGGCCAGCATTTTCTACCTGGCAGTCAACAAGCCCTGGTGGTGATCAGCTGCGCGAGGCCTGCCGCCAGCGGCGTCGGCGCATCCAGGCGGTAGCGCTGCTGCAAGCGGCGATTGTCGGCGCGGGAGTGGCGGATGTCGCCGTGGCGCGCCGGCTGGTAGGTGATTGGCGGCAGCCCACCGGTGAGCTTGCCGATTTCGGCCAGCAGTTCGTTGAGACTGGTGGACTGGTCGAGGCCGACGTTGATCGCTGACTCGGCCACCTCGTCCGCCAGCAGCGCCTGCACCAGCAATTTCACCAGGTCGCCGACATAGATGAAATCGCGGGTCTGCTCGCCATCGCCGAACACGGTGATCGGCAGGCTCTGCTCGGCGCGCCGGGCGAAGATACTGATCACCCCGGAGTACGGCGAAGAGGGGTCCTGGCGCGGGCCGTAGACGTTGAAGAAGCGGAAGATCGCCGGCTCCAGCGCATGCTCGCGGCGATAGAAGTCCAGGTAGTACTCGCTCGAAAGCTTGTCCGAGGCATACGGCGTCAGCGGCGCCTTGACCACGTCCTCGTCGATCGCGGTGCCTTCGCCGTTCTGGCCGTAGACTGCCGCGCTGGACGCGAACAGCACTCGGTGGATGCCCTCCTGGCGCATGGCCTCGCAGAGGTTCAGGGTGCCGATAAAGTTGGCGCGATGGGTACCTACCGGGTCTTCCACCGAGGCCTGCACCGAGGCGATCGCTGCCAGGTGCACGACGCCCTGGCAACCGCTCACCGCACCGCGCAGCGCTGCCTCATCGGCGACGTCGCCGACGATCAGCTCGACGCGGCTGTCGAGGTTCTCGCGCTTGCCGGTGGACAGGTCGTCCAGCACGCGCACGGCAAAGCCTTGCGCAAGCAGCGCGTCCGCCAGATGGGAACCAATGAACCCCGCGCCGCCGGTGATGAGGATGGGCTGCGCGGAGGGGGAAAGACGATCAGACATGGCGGTAATAACGGTCCAGCAGGGCGGGCAAGCCGGCACGCCAGGCGCGCGGCTTGATACCGAAGGTGTGGAGGATTTTCTTGCAGGCAAGCACCGCGTGCTGCGGCTCGTCGCCGGCATCCGGACGCGCGGCGTGGGCCTGCGGGCTCGGTTCCTGGACGGCCAGGGCGCGGAAGGCGCGGGCTTCGCCGAGCACCACCTGGCCGAGGGATAGCGTGGTGGTGGCCTCCAGGCCACCGTAGTGGTAGGTGCCCCACAGCGGCGCCTGGCAGTCGAGCTGCTTGAGCACGGAAAGGATCACCCGCGCCGCGTCATCCACCGGGGTCGGGTTGCCGCGCCGGTCATCGGCGAGGAACAGCACCTGTTCCTTCTCGGCGCGCTCGAGGAAGCGGCCAAGCACGCCTTCAGCGCTGTCATCCAGCAACCAGCCGAAGCGCAGCAGCACGTGCCGCGGGCAGGTCGCCCGCACCCACTGCTCCATGCGCCACAGCGCCTGGCCACGCGGGCCCAGCGGCAGCGGCTCGTCCTTCTCGCTGTAGGCAGTGGCGCGGGCGCCATCGAACACGCGGTAGCTGGACGGCTGGATCAGCAGGATTTCGTGGTGCTGGCAGAGTTCGGCGAGGCGCTCCACCGCGCGCTCCTGGCTGGCCAGGCGAGCGGCGTCGACAGACTCGGCCTGGAACCAGTCGTAGTAGTAGGCGAGGTTGATCACCGCGTCGGGGCGGGTCTCGTCCAGCAGGACGGTGAGGCTGGAAGCGTCCCAGCCCTGTTCGGGCGGCCGGGGGGCGAGGAAGCCGATGTCTTCCTCGGCGCCCAGGCGGATCAGCGCCTGTCCAAGGGCATTACCGCCACCCAACAGCATCAGGCGCATGCGCATATTCGGGGGGTCACTCAGAATCCGTGGGTTACCCCGGCGCACGCAGCGTCGGGGATGATGCCCGCATTTTTCCTGCGCCCCGGCATAGCGTCAAGCTTGGCCGACCCGCTGCAGCCTTTGCCACTGGCGGTAGCGACGCCCTAGGAGCGACGACGGAACAGCGGGCGCGGCTCGATCACCGAGCGGCCGTAGAGCACGCTCAGGCCGGCCAGGCCCTTCAGGGCGTCTTCCACTGACTTGTCCTCACGCACGGCAAAGGCATCGAAACCGCACTGGCGCAGGTGCGCCAGCTGGTCTCGCAGCACATCGCCTACCGCGCGCAATTCGCCGCGCCAGCCGAGGCGGCTGCGCAGCAGGTAGGCCAGGCTGTAGCCGCGGCCATCGCGGAAGCAGGGGAAATCGATGGCGATCAGCGCCGGTTCCTTCAGCCGCCAGATCAGGTCCTCGGGGTCGTCCTCGGGCGTCAGCCAGACGCCGAAGCCCGCACCGGATTCCAACGCCAGCCAGCGCTTCAACGGCAGGATCAACCGCCCCTCGGGCAAGTCCTCCGGCACTTCGCGCAGCAGTTCCCAGGGGTCGTCCGCCGCCACTTCCGCCATGCCATCTCGCAAGCGAATCAGGTTTTTCATGCCGGCACCTCCGTCTGGCGGTAGACCCGCGCCTTGAAGGGCTCCAGACCGATGCGTTCGACCGTTTCGACGAAGCGCTCGCCGGCGCCGCGCTGTTCCACGAAGGTCTGCACCAGCGCCTCGATCACGTCCGGCACCTCCGCCGCGCTGAACGACGGGCCGATCACCTTGCCCAGCGCACTCTTCACACCCTGAGCGCCGCCGAGGGTGATCTGGTACCACTCGCTGCCGTTCTTATCGACGCCGAGGATGCCGATATTGCCGATGTGGTGATGGCCGCAGGCGTTCATGCAGCCGGAGATGTTGAGGCTGAGATCGCCCAGGTCGTGCAGGTAGTCCAGGTTCTCGAAACGCTGCTGGATGCCCTGGGCGATGGGGATCGACTTGGCGTTGGCCAATGCGCAGAAGTCGCCGCCGGGGCAGGCGATGATGTCGGTCAGCAGGCCCTGGTTCGGCGTCCCCAGTCCGGCCGCACAGGCTTCCTGCCAGAGCGTGTGGAGGTCGGACTTGCGCACGTCGGGCAGGACCAGGTTCTGTTCATGGGCAACGCGGATCTCACCGAAGCCGAAGCGCTCGGCCCAGTCGGCCACCTGCTCCATCTGCCCGGCGGTGGCATCCCCCGGCGGTGCCTCGGCGCCCGGCTTGGTGGAGATCACCACGCTGGCATAGCCCGGCACGCGGTGCGGGCGCACGTTGCGCGACACCCAGCGGGCGAACGCCGCGTCCGTGGCCAGCGCCGTGCCGTAGGCGAGATCGTCGGAAGGCGCGTAGACCGGCGGTTCGAAGGCAGCGGCCACACGCTGGTACTCCTCCAGGGTCAGCTGTGCCTCGCCATCGCGCAGGTGCTGCCATTCCGCCTCCACCTCACGGGAGAACGCCTCGATGCCCAGCGCCTTCACCAGGATCTTGATCCGCGCCTTGTACTTGTTGTCGCGCCGGCCGTGGCGGTTGTACACGCGCAGGATGGCCTCGACGTACGACAGCAGGTGCCACCAGGGCAGATCGTCGCGGATCACCTGGCCCAGCATCGGCGTACGTCCCAGGCCGCCGCCCACCAGCACCTTCAGGCGCAGCTCGCCATCCTCGGCGCGCCGCAGGTAAAGACCGATGTCGTGCATCATCACCGCCGCGCGATCTTCCTCGGCGGCGCAAATGGCGATCTTGAACTTGCGCGGCAGGAAGAGAAACTCGGGGTTCACCGTCGACCACTGGCGAAGGATTTCCGCCAGCGGGCGCGGGTCGAGGAACTCGTCGGCAGCGACACCGGCGAAAGCCTCGGTGGTGATGTTGCGCACACAGTTGCCGGAGGTCTGGATGGCGTGCATCTCGACATCGGCCAGGCGCTCGAGGATATCCGGCACCTGCGCCAGCTCCACCCAGTTGAACTGGATGTTCTGCCGCGTGGTGAAGTGGCCATAGCCGCGATCGTGCTCGCGGGCGATCCAGGCCAGGGTACGCATCTGCTCGCTGGACAAGGTGCCGTAGGGAATCGCCACGCGCAGCATGTAGGCGTGTTTCTGCAGATACAGGCCGTTCTGCAGGCGCAGCGGCAGGAATTCCTCTTCGCTGAGCTCATCGCTCAGGCGCCGCTGCACCTGGTCGCGGAACTGCTCCACCCGCTCGCGCACCAGCGCGTGGTCGTAATCATCGTATCGGTACATCGCCAGGCCACCTTCGGGTCGTTGCGTAGCGGCCTGCTTCTGTCGTCGAGCGCGCTACTTCAGGGATGACCGAACTATGGCCGGCGCCTGCTGCGCAAAACAGCGGCAGATCACGCGGGAAAAACCGGATCAGATGCGCCCCGCGCCTGCCCCGGCGGGCCTGCGACCGGTTGCCGCAACAGGCCCGATCAGGCGTCCCCACGCGCAGCACGCCAAGCCCGTGGCGCTGCGGGGCGGAGCGATTTTCGGCATCTGATATGGTTTTTTCCGGCAGACCTGAATCTGTTTCGAGTGCAGTTCGGTTCGTACAGTCGCGGCGCCTCTTCTGCCTGATGGGCCACGACAATGAGCGAAAGAATTCCCGCGAAGGTCATCGAGATCGACGCACCGCAACGTTTCACCCCGCCGCCGAAACCGCTGTCCGCGGTGACCCCGACGGTCTACACCAAGCGCTTCGCCGGGCGCTTCCGCGACCTGCGGCGCCTGGGTGGCGGCCTGCTGTTCCTGCTGTTCTTCGGCACCCTGTGGCTGCAGTGGAACGGCCGCCAGGCGGTGCTCTGGGACCTGCCCGAGCGCAAGTTCTACATCTTCGGCGCGACCTTCTGGCCGCAGGATTTCATCCTGCTCTCGGCAATCCTGATCATCGCCGCCTTCGGCCTGTTCTTCATCACGGTGTTCGCCGGACGTGTCTGGTGCGGATACACCTGCCCGCAAAGCGTGTGGACCTGGATCTTCATGTGGGCCGAGCAGGTCACCGAGGGCGACCGCAACCAGCGCATGAAGCTCGACAAGGGTCCGGCCAGCGCCGAGAAAGTCCTGCGCAAGGGCGCCAAGCACGGCCTATGGCTGCTGATCAGCCTGGTCACGGCGATCACCTTCATCGGCTACTTCACCCCGGTGCGGCCGCTGGTGGCGGACCTGCTGACCTTCAGGCTCGACCTGGAGAGCAGCTTCTGGGTCGCCTTCTTCGCCGCCGCCACCTACGCCAACGCCGGTTGGCTGCGCGAGCAGGTGTGCATCCACATGTGCCCGTACTCGCGCTTCCAGAGCGTGATGTTCGACAAGGACACCCTGATCATTTCCTACGATGCGGCGCGCGGCGAATCCCGTGGCGCACGCAAGAAGGACGCCGATCCCAAGGCACTGGGCCTGGGCGACTGCATCGACTGCTTCCAGTGCGTGCAAGTCTGCCCCACCGGCATCGATATCCGCGACGGCCTGCAGATCGCCTGCATTGGCTGCGCCGCCTGCATCGACGCCTGCGACTCGGTGATGGACAAGATGGGCTACGACCGCGGCCTGGTGCGCTACACCTCGGAAAGCGCACTGGAAGGCGACAAGACCCACCTGCTGCGCCCGCGCCTGATCGGCTACGCGGCGGTGCTACTGGTGATGATCGGCGCCTTCGTCTGGGCGCTGGAAGCACGACCGCTGATCAACCTCGACGTCGCCCGCGACCGTGGGCTGTTCCGCGAGAACGCCGCCGGCGAGATCGAGAACATCTACAACCTCAAGCTGATCAACAAGACGCAGCAGCCGCAGCACTACCAACTGAGCCTCGCCGATGGCGCCGGCTACCGCCTGCAGGGCGTGCCGGAGCTGATGCTGCAGCCGGGCGAGATCCGCGACTTCGCCGTCTCGGTGGCCAGTGAGGCGCAGCGCAGCGCCGGAGGGTCGGTGCCGCTGCACTTCCGGGTCAGTGACGGCAACGAGGCGATCGACGCCGCCAGCACCTTCGTCTCGCCGAGGCGCTGAGCATGGCACGGGAGCTTGGCGTGACCTCCGCGCAACGCCTAGAGTGGTCGGATTCTTCCGCCCCTCAGGCCGCCGTGCAGGACAAGATGAAGCGCTACGAGAAATTCGCCGACGAGATCGCCGGCCTGATCCGCAGCGGCGTGCTCGCCCCCGGCCAGAAGGTCCCCTCGGTGCGGCACGCCAGTCGCACCTACGGGGTCAGCGCCTCGACGGTGTTCCAGGCCTACTACCTGCTGGAGGATCGCGGGCTGATCGTCGCCCGCGCCCGTTCCGGTTACTTCGTCCGCGAGCACGTGCAGCGCGCCCTGGCCGAGCCGGAAATCGCCCGCCACGACGCACAGACCACCGAGGTGGACGTCAGCGAACTGGTGTTCTCGGTGCTCAGCTCGATCAAGGACCCGGACACCGTGCCCTTCGGCTCGGCCTTCCCGGCCCCGGAGCTGTTCCCCCTGCCACGCCTGGCGCGTTCCATGGCGCATGCGGTGCGCGACATGGACCCACGCTCGGTGGTCGCCGACCTCGCCCCCGGCAGTCACGCGCTGCGCCGGCAGATCGCGCTGCGCTACATGGTCGGCGGCATGCCGCTGCCGGTGGAGGAACTGGTGGTGACCAATGGCGCGCTGGAAGCGCTGAACCTGTGCCTGCAGGTCGTCACCCAGCCGGGTGACCTGGTCGCCATCGAGGCGCCAGCCTTCTACGCCAGCCTGCAGGTGCTCGAACGCCTGAAGCTGAAGGCCGTGGAAATCCCCGTGCACCCGCGCGAAGGCATCGACCTGGACGTGCTGGCCGACAGCCTGGCGCGCCTGCCGATCAAGGCCTGCTGGTTCATGAGCAACTTCCAGAACCCGCTGGGCGCGAGCATGGCCGAGGACAAGAAGCGCGCCCTCGCCGGCCTGCTGGCCAGGCACCAGGTGCCGCTGATCGAGGACGACGTCTACGCCGAGCTGTACTTCGCCGCCCAGGCGCCCAAGCCGGTAAAGGCGTTCGACAGCGACGGGCTGGTGATGCACTGCAGTTCCTTCTCCAAGAGCCTGGCGCCGGGTTACCGGGTCGGCTGGGTTGCCGGTGGGCGCTACGCCGAACAGATCGAGCGGCTCAAGCTGATGACCAGCCTGTCGGCCTCGGTGCCGGCCCAGGCGGCCATCGCCGACTACCTGCAGCACGGCGGCTACGACCGCCACCTGCGCAAGCTGCGCCACGCCCTGGAAAGCCAGCAGCACGCCATGCTCGCCGCCGTGGCCCGGCACTTCCCCGCCGCGACTCGCGTGACGCGGCCCAGCGGCGGCTACTTCCTGTGGCTGGAGCTGCCGGAGCACATCGACGCGCTCAAGCTGTTCCAGCTCGCCCTGGCCCAGGGCATCAGCCTCGCGCCGGGGCCGATCTTCTCCGCCACACGCCGCTTCGGCCATTGCCTGCGCCTGAACCACGGCCACCCGTGGACGGCGACCAGCGAACACGCCATGGAAACCCTCGGACGGATCATTCACTCTTTGTAGGGCTACGCTGCAGGACTGATCCGCACATTCGGAAACGTTCTGTACCTATGCGGCAAGTTGTCGCAGGAATACGCTGTCAGGCAGGAAAACCCGGACGAGGGAAGCTGCCATGGATTCGGAAGGCCTGACGATCCTGCTGACGGTGTGCGCCGCACTCGGCGTGCACCTGTGGGTGCGCTGGTACCTGCGGCGCGGAGTGATGCCGCGCGGGGACCCGTGGCTGGCATGAACGACTGGGCGTGACCCGCGGGGGTTGCCCTACAGGCAACGCTTACTGATCACCCACCACGGACGGCCCGATGAACCTCTGGCAGCGCGACCTCAGCCATTCCCCCTACGCCGAAGCGGTGCGCGCCGAGCAGTTCGACGTGCTGCGGCGCAATTCGCCGTTCTCCATCATTGCCGCCTATCTCGTTGCCGGCCTGACCACCTGGGTGCTCAGCGATGCCCAGCCGTTGATGCTCCTGTTCGCCTGGTTCGCCGCGCAGACGGTGCTCGGCGCCCTGCGTCTGTGGCTGCTGCGCCGCTATGACCGGCTGCGCGGCGACGATACCGGCGCCCGGCACCGTTGGCTGATCCAGGTGATGCTCACTACTGGTCTGTCGGGCGTGCTCTGGGGCTTACCCGCTGCGTACTGGGTGACGGTGCTGCCGGTGTCGCTGCAGATGTACGTGGTGGTGATTCTGCTCGGCCTGGGCACGGGCGTGATGAACGCCTACAGCATCGTGCTGCCGTTGTTCTACCTGTTCATCGTGCCGGCCTTCACCCTGCCCTTCGCCAGCCTGCTGGTGCTGCTGCCGGACGCCCTGAGCAAGACCCTAGGCGCGGCGGCACTGGTCTATGCCGTCACCATCTGCGCCTTTGCCTACCGCTTCCACGCGACCCTGGTGGACTCGCTGCTGCTGCGCTTCGAGAACATCGAACTGCTGCAGAAACTCAGCATCGAGAAGGAGGCCGCCGAGCGCAGCGACCAGGCCAAGACGCGCTTCCTTGCCTCCGCCAGCCACGACCTGCGTCAGCCGACCTACGCCCTCGGCCTGTACCTGGGCGCGCTGCAGAAACGGCCGCTGGACGACGCCAGCCGCAACCTCGTCGAGCATATTTCCCGCGCCCTGGCCGCGCAGGGATCACTGTTCGATGCGCTGCTGAACATTTCGCGGCTCGATGCCGGCATCGTCCAGCCCAGCCTGCAGTCCTTCTCCCTGGCCGAGCTGCTGGAGCGCATCGCCGAGGATTGCCGCGTACAGGCCACCGAAAAGGGCCTGAGGCTGCGTGTGCGAGCGGGCGCGCCCTTCGTCAGATCCGACCCGGCGCTGCTCGAGCGCATCCTGCGCAACCTGGTGGAAAACGCCATCCGCTACACCGAGCGCGGCGGCGTGCTGATCGGCTGGCGCCGCCGTGGCCGGCAGGTGCGGGTGGAGGTCTGGGACAGCGGCCCGGGGATTCCCGCCAGCGAACGGCAGAAGGTGTTCTGGGAATTCCATCAGTTGAACAATCCCGAGCGCGACCGCAGCAAGGGCCTCGGCCTGGGGCTGGCCATCGTCCAGCGCACCGCCGCCCTGCTCGATCATCCCCTGACACTGCATTCGCGCGAAGGCCAGGGCAGCGCCTTCATGCTCGACCTGCCGCGCGCCACCGCCGTGCAGCCGCGCCCCGTGGCCCCCCCCGCGCCACGCAGCGTGGTCGGCAGCGACAAACTGATCTACGTGATCGAGGACGACGCCGAGAACCGCGAAGGCCTGCGCCTGCTGTTCCAGAGCTGGGACTACCGCCACCGCATCGTCGCCGACGTGGCCGACCTGCTGGACGACCCGGCGGCTGCCCGCGAGAAGCCCGACCTGATCATCAGCGACTACCGCCTGCGCGACCACCAGACCGGCCTCGACGCCATCGAGCGCCTGCACCTGCACTACGCAGACGACTGGATCGCCGCCATGCTGGTCACCGGCGACACCGACCCGCGCCTGCTCGCCCAGGCCGCCGCCCACGGCTGGCCGCTGCTGCACAAGCCGCTGGCGGCCGAGCAGTTGAAGGCGATGATCGATGAGCAGCTGGGCGACCTCGAACCGCTGGACGACCAGGCCGAGCAGTACCTGTAGGAGCGAGCCTGCTCGCGAACCACCCTCTCCGTGACTCCAGAGCCGGGTGGTTCGCGGGCGAGCTCGCTGCTGCGAAGCGCATCTACGGCCGATACAGGTGCGCATGCCCCGCGCTGTACAGCGACGAATCGGCAAAGCCCTCCGCGCCCAGCACCCGGCCCACCAGGATCAGCGCCGTACGCCTGAAGTCCTTGGCCTCTGCCTTGGGCAGGATGTCACCGAGGGTGCCGGTGACCTGGTCCTGGTCCGGCCAGCTGGCACGGTGGATCACCGCGATGGGGCAGTCCGCGCCGTAGTGCGGCAGCAGCTCGGCGACGATGTTCGCCAGCTGGCCGACGCCCAGGTGAATGGCCAGGGTCGCGCGGTGTTGGGCCAGCTCGGCGAGGGACTCGCCCTCGGGCATGCGCGTCCGGCTGGCGTAGCGGGTGAGGATCAGCGTCTGCGAGATATCCGGCAGGGTCAGCTCGCAACCCAGGATCGCCGCGCAGGCGGAGGTCGCGGTCACGCCGGGGACGATCTCGTAAGCAATACCCAACTCGCGCAGGTGACGAATCTGCTCGCCGATGGCGCCGTACAGCGACGGGTCGCCGGAGTGCACGCGCGCTACGTCCTTGCCCTCGGTCTCGGCCTGCGCCAGCAGCTCGACGATCTCGTCCAGGTTCAGCTCGGCGGTATTCACCACACGCTCGGCGCTATGCCCATCCAGCACCGCCGGCGGCACCAGGGAGCCGGCGTAGAGGATCACCGGGCAGGTGCGGATCAGCCGCTGGCCCTTGACCGTGATGAGTTCGGGGTCGCCCGGGCCGGCGCCGATGAAATAGACCGTCATGACGGCTCCTGTGCGGATTCGACGGGGATGAAGGCGAGTGCGCAGGTGGCTTGCTCGCTGCGACGCTTGCCCACCAGCAGGCGTGCCGGCGCGCCACCCTGGGCCTCGGCCTGCAGCAACGCCGCGGCCTCGGCCACGCTGGCACTGCCACTGGTCGCACGCACGACGTCCGACGGATCCCCCAGGCGCTTCTCGCAGGTCGCGAGCTGCGGCGGCGTGAACAGCACCAGCGGCAGGTCGAGGGCGGCTGCCAGGGCAGTCAGCCCGACTTCGTCAGCCTTCAGCGTGGCGCTGGCCAGCGCGGTGAGGTTCGACTCGTCGAGACCTGCTTCGGCCAGCGTATCGCGCAGCAGGGCTTGCAGTTCGTCGAGCGGGCAGCCGCGGCGGCAACCGAGGCCGGCAACCAGCGTCATGGTCGCTCTCCTTGCAGATGAAAATAAAAACCCCGCAGACGGCCGGGCCGGCTGCGGGGTCGAGCATAGCGCCTGGATCAGGCCGAGGGTGCGAAGCGACGGAACAGCCAGGCAGCGATCAGGCCGAGTGCAGCCCAGAACACCGCGTTGGTGACCAGCGAGGCGACGATGAACTCGTGAGCCAGGCTTTCCGGTGCGAGGCTGGAATGCACGTCCGGCTGCGGCGCACCGATCACGTGCGGCACCACCAGCAGGGCGAGTCCGACGATACGTAGCGCCCAGTGGCGGCCGAACACCAGCAGCGCGAGACCGGCGGCGGTGGCGGCGGCAGTGCCGATCCACCAGGTCTGCCGCAGGGTCAGGTCAGCGGCGGCGGTGCCGGGGACTTCCGGCGGCAGGCCGAGGGACGGCGCCAGGGTGAACACGGCGAAACCGGCGAGGCCCCAGAGCAGGCCTTCGGAGGTCTTGCCCGGCTCACGCAGGGTGAACAGGCCCGCGAGCATCAGCGCGAAACCCACCGCGACCACCAGGTTGCCGCCGGTGGTGGAGAGGATGCGCTGCCAGCCATCTTCCGGCTCCCAGGCTTCCGCATCGTGCTGATGGCCGGCGACGGCGCCATCGGCATGCTCATGGACGTGCTCTTCGACCAGCGCGGCGGCGGGTTCGGACTTTTCGTAGGTTTCCGCCTTCAGAATCAGCGGGGATACCCACAGCAGCTGGACCACGGTGAGCACCAGCGCGGCAATCAGACCGGCGAAACCGGCGGTCTGGGCGATTCGTTTGATCATGGGTTCGTTCCTTTTCCTTCTCCGAGCCATCGAATCGAGCGAGCTAGAGCCAGGCAAGACGAAGGATCGCCGGGGACGCGGAGTGGACTGCTGTCCATGAGCCGTCCACGGCGATTCTCCAACGCAGCCTGGCCGACGCGCAGCCGATTGAACTCAGAACCGCATCAGTGGCAGGGGAAGCCTGCGCTGTGGCGAGTATCGTGGGCGGCGTTGTGTACCGCGTCGATGTGCGAGAAGCCGGCGAAGTACACCAGCAGCGCACCGAGCAGGCTGGCGCCAACGGCCAGGCTGATGCGCTTGGAAAGGGGGATGGAAGTACTCGACGCCTGTTGCGTCAGGATGCTGCTGGACATGAACGTTCCCTCTGAAAAGAGTGAGAACGCAGAGGTTGAACGCATTCGAACGCGCCGGATCGGTCGCGCCACGGCCTGCGCCCGCCCACCGCGGGTTTGCCAAAATGTGAGGATTCCAGGCCGGTCTCCGGGCTTGCGACGCCAGCGAGAAACTCTCGCCGGATGGGCCAGCCTTCCCATGCCTTGGCACAGTGGCTACTGACGACCCTCGATGCGCTTACCGTTGCGGGGGCAGCGCCGGACTGGTCCTTGCGGACGCACCGGCTTCCCGTTTCACCTCGCACGCGTCGGCGCGAGACACCTGAAACCGCGCTAGCTGACCACGGCAGTCACGCAGCGTCAACTGCGCGTCAACCGATCCCCGGCGATTGACCGTCCCGGCCGCGCTGCGTAGCCTTCCTCCCTTCGAGGTTCTCCGGCGCTGGCCGGAGCTAAGAGGGAACGTGGAAATCTTCGGATGCGCCACGGCTGCCCCCGCAACTGTGAACAGCCTGTCTCTTCATGCGCCACTGCCGATTCGGGCGGGAAGGCGAAGAGACGATCAAGGGCTGTGAGCCAGGAGACCTGCCTCGTGACTGGTTTTCGATCTGCTGCGCGTCGGCCAGGCTGCGCTGGAGGATCGTCGTGGACTGCTCATTGACCACAGTCAACTCCGCGTCCCCGCCAATCCTCCGCCTTGCCTGGCTCTGGCTCGCGAGATCCGGAACCGGTTCGTTATCAACAGACAACCGGGCGGGGTGATCCGGTGGCGACCTTCGTTGCGCGGCGAACCCGCGCGCGCGCCCTTCATCCGCCTTCAAACTTCCGCTTGCGAGGCGCGCAT
Source organism: Pseudomonas sp. BB438 (assembly GCF_057180225.1). Lineage (NCBI taxonomy): Bacteria > Pseudomonadati > Pseudomonadota > Gammaproteobacteria > Pseudomonadales > Pseudomonadaceae > Pseudomonas > Pseudomonas sp. BB438. Next base: position 732,329 of record NZ_CM170001.1, on the reverse strand, counting down.
GAAAACCCTGGCCAAACTCCCCGTCACCATCGTCACCGGCTTCCTCGGGGTCGGTAAGACCACCCTGCTCCGCCATATGCTCGATAACGCCGAAGGCCGTCGCATCGCGGTGATCGTCAACGAATTCGGCGAGCTGGGCATCGACGGCGAGATCCTCAAGCAGTGCTCCATCGGTTGCAGCGAAGAAGAAGCGGTCGGCCGCGTCTTCGAGCTGGCCAACGGCTGCCTGTGCTGCACCGTGCAGGAAGAGTTCTTCCCGGTGATGCGCGAGCTGGTGGCGCGCCGTGGCGACCTCGACCAGATCCTCATCGAGACCTCCGGCCTCGCCCTGCCCAAGCCGCTGGTACAGGCCTTCCAGTGGCCGGAAATCCGCAACGCCTGCACCGTGGACGCGGTGATCACCGTGGTCGACAGCCCGGCCGTGGCCGCCGGCACCTTCGCCGCCCACCCCGAGCAGGTGGACCAGCAGCGCCAGCAGGACCCGAACCTGGACCACGAGTCGCCGCTGCACGAACTCTTCGAGGACCAGCTGGCCAGCGCCGACCTGGTGGTGCTGAACAAGGCCGACCTGCTGGACGCCGACGCGCTGGCCCGCGTACGCGCCGAGGTCGCTGAAGAACTGCCGCCGGCGGTGAAAATCATCGAAGCCAGTTCCGGCCAACTGCCGCTCTCGGTGCTGCTGGGGCTGAACGCCGAGGCCGAGCTGCACATCGACAGCCGCCCGACCCACCACGATCACGAGGGTCACGAAGATCATGACCACGACGAGTTCGACTCCTTCCACGTCGACCTCCCGGAAGTGGAAGAGCGCGCCCTGCTCGACGCGCTGAACGCGCTGGTCGAGCGTCACGCCGTGCTGCGCATCAAGGGCTTCGTCGCCATCCCCGGCAAACCCATGCGCCTGCTGGTGCAGGGCGTCGGCAAGCGCTTCGACAAGCACTTCGACCGCGCCTGGCGCAGTGACGAAACCCGCAGCACCCGCCTGGTGGTGATCGGCCAGGAGCTGGACCAGGACACCATCGCCAACGAACTGCGTACCGCCCTGGCGTAACACCGCTTTTGTAGGAGCGAGCTTGCTCGCGAACAGCCTCGCAGCGGGGATTGGTTCGCGAGCAAGAGCTAGGCGCCCCCTCGCTCCTACGAAGCGCTAGAAACCGAGCACCCCCATGCACCTGCTGCGCACTCAACCCGGCGGCTTCGTCCCCGACGACGGCATCGCCCACCTGGCCCAGACGCCCGCCGAACTGGTGATCCTCTGCAGCGGCGATTCGCACCTGGCGCTGCTCGCCGAGGCCGCTCGCGCGCTGCCGGAGGACTACCCGAGCCTGCGCCTGGCCAACCCCATGCAGTTGCAGAATCACGCCTCGGTGGACCTCTACGTCGACGAAGTGCTGCAGCACGCCAAGGTCATCCTGATCTCGGTGCATGGCGGCGTCGGTTACTGGCGCTACGGCATGGAGCAACTGGTGGCGCTGGCCGAGCGCGGCACCACGCTGATCGCGGTGCCCGGCGACGACAAGCCCGACCCCGAACTCGCCGCCCTGTGCAGCGTCCCGCCGCAGGATGCCGAGCGCCTCTGGCAGTATCTGCGCCAGGGCGGCATGGACAATGCCCGGCAGTTCTTCGCCTGCCTCGCCAATCGCCATCTGCAACGCGACTACGCCTGGCACGAACCACAGACCCTGCCGCGCGTGGCGGTCTATCACCCGCACGTCGGCAGCTGCGACCTCGCCCGCTGGCAGGCCGATTGGAACCCCGAGTGCCCGGTCGCCGCCCTGCTGTTCTATCGCACGCACCTGCAAGCGGCGAACACCGGGTTCATCGACACCTTCTGCGAACGCCTGCAGGCGCAGGGCATCAACCCGCTGCCCATCGCCGTGGCCAGCCTCAAGGAAGCCGCGTGCCTGGATACGGTGGAAAGCCTGCTGGACAGCGCCGACGCCGAGCTGATCATCAACACCACCGGCTTCGCCCAGTCGAATCCGGAAGCGCCGCAGGACCGGCCCTTCCGCCGCGACGTACCGGTGCTGCAGGCCATCTGCTCGCTGGACAACCTCGACCTCTGGCGCGCCAACCCTCAGGGCCTCGGCCCGCGCGACCTGGCCATGCACATCGCGCTACCGGAGCTGGACGGCCGCCTCATCACCCGGCCGATCAGCTTCAAGGGCCTGGCCTGGCGCAGCGAGCGCAGCCAGAGCGACGTGGTCTGCTACCTGCCACACCGGCCGGGGATGGACTTCGTCGCCGAACTGGCGCGGCGCTGGATGCTGCTCTCGCGCAAGGCCAACGCCGACAAGCGCGTGGCGCTGATCCTGGCCAATTACCCAACCCGCGACGGGCGCATCGGCAATGGTGTCGGCCTCGACACGCCGGCGGCGGCGCTGAACATCCTGCGCGCGCTGGAGACTCAGGGTTACCCGGTTGCCGGCCTGCCCGATTCCGGCACCGCGCTGATCCAGCAACTGCTCGGCGGCGTCAGCAACGATCTCGACAGCCTCGACCTGCGCCCCTGCGCACAGAGCCTGGCACTGGACGACTACCTCGCCTGTTTCGCGCGCCTGCCCGAAGCCAACCAGCACGCCGTGCGCGAACGCTGGGGCGAGCCGCAGCAGGACCCGATGTTCCGCAGCGGCCGCATGATGGTCGCCGGCCTGCGCCTGGGCCTCGGCTTCGTCGGCATCCAGCCGGCGCGTGGCTACCAGCTCGACGCCGCGGCGATCTACCACGATCCGTCGCTGGTACCGCCCCACGGCTACCTCGCCTTCTACTTCTGGCTGCGCGAAGTGTTCGGCGCCGACGCGGTGGTCCACGTCGGCAAGCACGGCAACCTCGAATGGCTACCGGGCAAAGGCGTCGGTCTCTCCGAGGAGTGCTGGCCGGACGCGATCCTCGGCGCGCTGCCGAACCTCTACCCGTTCATCGTCAACGACCCCGGCGAAGGCGCGCAGGCCAAGCGCCGCGCCCAGGCGGTGATCATCGACCACCTGATGCCACCGCTGACCCGTGCGGAAAACTACGGCCCGCTGCGCGACCTCGAACGCCTGGCCGACGAGTACTACGACGCCTCCCTGCTCGACCCGCGTCGGGCCACTGAGTTGCGCGGCGACATCCTCACGCTGGTGCGCGAAACCTCGCTGGACCGCGAGCTGGGCCTGCAGCTGAGCGACGATCCGGAAAGCTGGCTGCCGCAGCTGGACGCCTACCTGTGCGATCTCAAGGAATCGCAGATTCGCGATGGCCTGCATGTGTTCGGCGAGTCGCCCGTGGGTGAACTGCGCCGCGATACGTTGCTCTCGCTGGTGCGCATTCCACGCGGCGATGGTCGCGGCGGCAACGCCAGCCTGCTGCGCGCGCTGAGCGAGGATCTGCAGTTGAGCCGTGACCCGCTGGATGAAGCTTTCGCCGAACCCTGGGACGGCCCGCGTCCGGACGTGCTGCTCGCGGTGAGCGACGAACCCTGGCGCAGCAACGGCGACACCCGCGAGCGCCTGGAACTCTTCGCCCTGCGCCTGATCGACGGCTCGGTCAGCGCACCCGGCAGCGCCAGCGCGGCGGTCCTCGCGCAACTTCAGCAGCAGATCGCGCCGACCCTGGATGCCTGCGGCGCCAGCGAAATCGGCCATCTGCTCGCCGGCCTCGAGGGCCGCTTCGTCCCGCCCGGCCCCAGCGGCGCGCCCAGCCGCGGGCGGGTCGACGTGCTGCCCACCGGGCGCAACTTCTTCACCGTGGACGTGCGCAACCTGCCCACGCCCACCGCCTTCCGCCTCGGCTTCCTGTCGGCCAGCCGCCTGCTCGAACGCCACCTGCAGGACCACGGCGACCACCTGCGCCAGCTCGGCCTGTCGGTCTGGGGCACCGCGACCATGCGCACCGGCGGCGACGACATCGCCCAGGCCCTCGCGCTGCTCGGCGTACGGCCGGTTTGGCAGGCCGGCAGCCAACGCGTGGAAGACTTCGAGATCCTGCCGATCACCCTGCTCGACCGCCCGCGGGTCGACGTGACGCTGCGCGTCTCGGGCTTCTTCCGCGATGCCTTCGCCAACCTGATCCGCCTGTTCGACGCGGCCGTGCAGGCCGTCGCCGCGCTGGACGAACCGGACGACCTGAACCCGCTGGCCGCTCGTGTCCGAGCCGATCAGGCGCGTTTGCAGTCTGATGGATTAGCCCACGCCGAAGCCCGCCGCCAGGCTGGCTGGCGCATCTTCGGCGCCCAGCCCGGGGCATACGGCGCCGGCGTGCAGGGCGTGATCGAATCACGCCAGTGGGACAGCCGCGCGGACCTCGCCGAGGCCTACCTGAACTGGGGCGGCTACGCGTACGGCGCCAGCGACGACGGCACCCCGGCGCGTGAGCGGTTCGCCCAGCGCCTGTCCGGCCTGCAGGCGGTGCTGCACAACCAGGACAACCACGAGCACGACATCCTCGATTCCAACGACTACTACCAGTTCCAGGGCGGCATGCTCGCCGCCGCCGAGGTCATCCAGGGCCAGTCGCTGGCCAGCTACCACGGCGACCACAGCCAGCCGGACAACCCACGCATCCGCACCCTCAAGGAGGAACTCGGTCGCGTGGTGCGCTCCCGTGCGGTGAACCCGAAATGGATCGCCGGCATGAAGCGCCACGGCTACAAGGGCGCCTTCGAACTGGCGGCGACGGTGGACTACCTGTTCGCCTTCGACGCCACCAGCGAGCTGGTCGACGACCACCAGTACCGCCTGCTGGCCGACGCCTACCTGCTGGACGACGACACCCGCGAGTTCATCCGCCAGCACAACCCCGAAGCCTTGCGCGACATCGCCGAACGCCTGGTGGAGGCACAGCAGCGCGGGTTGTGGGAAGAACCGGGTGAGTACCGCGAGACACTGGAAAACCTGCTGGTGGACAGCGAGGAGCAGTGAGGAATCGGACGCTCTCGCAGGATGGCGTGGAGCGATACCCACCAATCCGTCGACAGGTCAGCCCGAGAACAGGCCCAGCGCCGACGCGCCCAGCAGGACTAGCAGAGTCACTCCCGCTCCCCGCACCCACTGCGCTTCCATGCAGTAGGAGCGGGACAGCCCCGGCCGCGGATAACGCCCCAGCGTCAGCACCTTCACGATCGGCCAGCCCACGGCATACAGCGCAGGGCCGTACAAGGGTTCAAGCAAGGCGTCCAGCACGTCCCACATTCCGCAGCGCTCCCAGCATCGAGTCGATCAGAAAGTCGGCCCCCAGCGCAAAAACCATCGATACATCCATTCCTCTCTGAAGAGAAACAGATAAGCACTCAATAACGACGGTAGGGCATAGGACCAGCCTTCCGTCAGCCAGAACAGCGTAGCGGCCAACGCAAAGCTGGCCAGATAAAGGCCGCGGCACAGGGGCCGGGACAATACGTCGAGGAAAGGCTTGCTCCGACGGAGCAGGCAAAGAAACGTCACCAACATAAGCGGCGCTCCCAGCCCGGCGAGCGAAATGCCTGCTGCCAGCTCACCAGAAGCGAACTTCGCGGTGGCGGCCAGCATCAACGGTAACGCGAAGATCAGGCTGGCATATCCCATGAACGCCGTACGCACCAGGACTTTTCTGTTGCTCATCACATTGGCATCCCTGCTAACTCCCGGAGCAGATCATATCCTACAGGGGAAATCAGCCTCAGCTCCGGCGCAGCCGCTGCGCCGCGTTCAGCAGCAGCGCCTCGGTGCCGCTCCAGCCCAGGCAGCCGTCGGTGATCGAGACACCGTAGCGCAGCTCGCCGGACAGCGGCTGGCAGCCGTCGAACAGATGACTCTCCAACATCACGCCACGCAGCGAAGCATCGCCGGCCACACGCTGGTCGATGACACTGTCCAGCACTGCCGGCTGGCGCAGCGGGTCCTTGCCGCTGTTGGCGTGGCTGCAGTCCACCATGATGCTCGGGTCGAGGCCGAGCTTCTCCAGTCCCTGGCGAATCTGCTGCACGCTGGCTGCGTCGAAGTTCGGGCCGGCGTGACCGCCGCGCAGGACCAGATGGGTATCCGGGTTGCCCTGGGTCTGCACCAGCGACGGCCGCCCCTGCGCATCGATGCCGAAGTGCTGGTGCGGATGCGCTGCCGAGCGCATGGCGTCAGTGGCGATGCCGATGCTGCCGTCGGTGCCGTTCTTGAATCCCACCGGCAGGTCGAGACCGCTGACCATCTCGCGGTGCACCTGGGATTCACTGGTGCGCGCGCCGATGGCGGCCCAGCCCAGCAGGTCGTCGAAGTAACCGGCCACCAGCGGTTGCAGCAGTTCGGTGGCAATCGGCAAGCCGCGTTCGAGCATGCCCAGCATCAGCCGGCGCGACAGCTCCAGGCCGCCAGCCATGTCGCCAGTGCCGTCCAACTGCGGGTCGTAGACCAGGCCTTTCCAGCCGATGGTGGTACGCGGTTTCTCGACGTAGGCACGCATCACCAGCAGCAGCTGGTCGCTCACCTGCGGTGCGAGCTCGGCAAGGCGGTCGGCGTATTCGAGGGCGGCGACAGGGTCGTGCAGCGAGCAGGGGCCGATCACCACCAGCAGGCGCGGATCACGGCCATCGAGGACGGCGCGGATCGCCTCGCGGCCTTCGCGGACGCGGTGGGCCATGGCGGCGGACAGCGGCAGGCGCTGACGCAGTTCGGCGGGGCTCGGCAGCGGTTGTTCGCGGCGGCGAGCGGAGGGCAGCGGCAGGTCGAGGACTTCGGCGGTGGCTGCGTGTTCGGGACGGATCAGGGTGGAGGTGGTGGCATTCATCTGACTGGCATCCTTGGCCGGCGCGGTGGTCGTTCCGCGCTCGGCGCTCTATCTAAGTGTTCGTGGCAAGGCTCGTTGGGTGGCACGCAGCGCGCTGCTAAATCGCCAGTCGGAGTTGCGGTAATAGCGGTAATCAGTGGTGTAGGTAGTCATGTCTCGATCCTCTGTCTGAGCGTTTGGCTCGTTTCAATGCGTCAGGCCTTGTGGGCCGGAAAAACAAAAACCCCGGTCGGGTTGCCGACCGGGGTTTCATGAATCTGTCTGGTTGGCGACCCTGCTTGCTAGGGCGCCTGTGGGGTATCAGGCGCGCCTTTGGCTAAACCAATACCCATAGAAGAAATAGCCGGCAGCAGCGGCCAGGACCTGCGCACGAGCGACCACGGAGCCGATGGCTCCGAGACGGGCGAGGGACTGGATGGACAGGCTGGACGGCATGATGTTCTCCGTGGAAGTGGAGCCAAGTTACTGCATCGCGGAGCGCCGATCAATGACTTGAATCTATCGTTCCGATGGACATTGGTCGCACCTCCTGCACCCGGTTCGCTACCATGCACGGACGAACTCCGCAGGAAATCCCCATGAGCGCCCTTCCCCATTTCCCACTGGCAGCCGTTGTCGGCGCCGATGAGCTGAAGCTGGCCCTGTGCCTGGCAGCTATCGACCCCGCCATCGGCGGCGTGCTGATCGAAGGGCCGCGCGGCATGGCCAAATCCACCCTGGCGCGCGGCGTGGCCGACCTGCTGGACGGCGGACGCTTCGTCACCCTGCCACTGGGCGCGAGCGAGGAGCGCATCGTCGGCACCCTCGACCTGGACGCGGCGCTGGGCGAAGGCCGCGCGCAGTTCTCCCCCGGCGTGCTGGCCCATGCCCATGGCGGCGTGCTCTATGTGGATGAAGTGAACCTGTTGCCCGACCACCTCGTCGACCTGCTGCTCGACGTCGCTGCCAGCGGAGTCAACCTGATCGAGCGCGATGGTCTGTCGCACAGCCACCCGGCGCGCTTCGTGCTGATCGGCACCATGAACCCCGAGGAAGGCGAGCTGCGCCCGCAACTGCTGGATCGCTTCGGCCTGAAAGTGCAGCTGGAAGGAACGCCCGCACCGAGCGAGCGTGCCGAGATCGTCCGTCGCCGGCTGGCCTTCGATGCCGATCCGCAAGCGTTCCTCGCGCAATGGCAGGCCGCACAGCGGGCCCTGCAACACCGCTGCACTGACGCACGGCAGCAACTGGCCGCCATTGCCCTGGACGATGCTGCGCTGGACACCATCGCCGAGCGCTGCCATGAAGCCTGCGTCGACGGCCTGCGCGCCGACCTCGTCTGGCTGCGCGCAGCCCGCGCCCACGCCGCCTGGCGCGGCGCCCACACCATCGAGGCGGAGGACATCGATGCGGTCGAGCACTTCGCCCTCGCCCACCGCCGTCGTCATGCACCGCCGCAATCAACCACACCGCCGCAGTCGTCCTCCAGCCAGCCGCAGGCGCCCTCCAACGCGTCCAACGGCGAAGGCCAGTGGGGCGAACTGCCCGGCCAGAGCGTCGCCATGGGCGAGCGCCGGCAACTGACGGGCTGGCCAAAAAAGCCCTGAGCATCCGCCCGCGCCAGGCCCCGGGCGCGGATGCCAACCCCCGACCCGGCCAGTTCGCCGGCGGCCGCAGCGGCGCCCGTCAACAGGGCACGCATGGCCGTATCGACTGGCCCACCACCCTGCGCAAGGGTCGCCCGCAACGCCGTGCCGACCTGGCGCTGCTCGCTCGCAGTCGCAAGCCCGGCGAACTCTGGCTGGTGATCGTCGACGCGTCCGCCAGCACCCGCCGCCATGGCGCCCTCACCCAGGCCAAGGGGCTGCTGGCCGACACCTTCGAACAGGCCTATCGCCAACGTGCGCGTCTCGCCGTGCTGCACGCCACCGGCGCGCAACCGCGTTGGTTGTGGCAGGGCCAGAAAGCCTCAAGCCAACTGCAGGACTGGCTGGAGCAACTCGGCGCCGGCGGCGGCACTCCGCTGATCGAAGCGCTGGAACTGGCCCGTGACTGGTTGGGCAAGCGCCAGCGGCAGAAGCCGGGGGAACGCCAGCGCCTGCTGGTGCTGACCGACGGCCGCCTGCGCGACTGGCCAGCGCTGCAGCCGCTGAACTGCCCGACGCTGCTGGTGGATATCGAAGGCGGTGCGATCCGGCTGGGACGGGCCAGGAAGCTGGCGGATGAACTCGACGCCGAGTATCGGCCAGTCAGCGATGTGGCCATCACCGGTCGCTGATTTCACCGCCGCACGACACGAACTCGATCAAGGCTCTCCATTGCGCCCGTGCAGCAGAAACCCGGGCCGCTCGCTCAGGCGCTCGTAGTAGGCCGCCACGGCCGGCAGCTCCGGGCGCTGCATGGGCGTCAGGTGCCAGCGGTTCACCGACAGGCCGAGGACGACATCGGCGAGGCTGAAGCAGGCGCCGCTGACGAACGCGCCGGTGCGATCCAGCTGGCGGTCCAGCAGGGCCATGCAATGGTTCCACTGCGCCTCGCTCAGGGCAATGGCGGACGCGTCGGTATGGCTCGGGCTGTTGCGCACGCGGGCCATGAACACATAGCGCCAGGCGTTGTTCAATTCGGTGGCCTGCCAGCCCATCCACTGCTCCACCAGCGCCCGCTCGCGCGGCGCGCCGGGCAGCAATTCGCCCTGCGGATACTGGGTGGCGAGGTAGCTGCAGATGGCATTGGATTCCCAGAGCACGAAGTCGCCGTCGACGAGGACCGGCACCATGGCATTGGGGTTGAGTGCGATGAACTCCGCCGAAGCGGTGGAGCGGAAGCCGGTGCCCCAGTCTTCCCGCTCGTAGGGCAGATTCAGTTCGGCGCAGGTCCAGAGCACCTTGCGCACATTGATCGATGAAGCACGGCCGAGTATTCGCAACATGGTGTCACTCCCTGTGAAAACCGGGACCCAGCATAGAGGCTGGCGGGGCGGCGGAGAAGCGCGGTCTTGACGCAATCGCAAGCGTGCCCGCGAATCGTTGTGACGGTGTGAACACCTGCCGCGCCGGGCGTTCCGTCAATCGGCTGCGAGGGGCGCCAGCGCCTGCCAGAGTGACTCGACGCCGTCGAACTCCCGGTCCACCGCTGGCAATGCCGGCCGCCCCAGGATCAGTACCGGCACACCCCGTTCGCGGGCGACCTGCAGCTTCGGCTCGGTGGCCTGGCTGCCGCTGTTCTTGCTGACCAGCACATCCGTGCCCAGGCGAGTGAACAGCTCGCGCTCGCCCTCCAGGGTGAACGGTCCGCGCGCGCCGAGAACCTCCGCGCGCGCGTTGCCGGGCAGGCTCTGCAGGCATCGCACGGTCCAGTGTTGATGAGCGGGTATTTCGTCGAGGTGCTCCAAGGGCTCACGGCCCATCGTGAACAGCGGACAACGAAAGTCCTCCAGCGCTTCGATCAACGCTGGCCAGTTGGCCACCTCGCGCCAGTCGTCATCGGTGCCTGCCCGCCAGCCAGGACGACGCAGTGCCCAGCAGGGCACGCCAGCCAATTGCGCGGCACGGGCGGCGTTGGCGCTGATCTGCGCGGCGTAGGGATGAGTGGCGTCAAGCAGCAGGTCAAAACCGCGTTCACCGATGAAGGCCGCAAGGCCTTCCGCGCCACCGTATCCCCCCACGCGTACTTCGCAGGCGAGGTCGTCCGGCACCTTGCCCAGACCGGCCAGGCTGTACAGGTGTTGCGGCCCCAGGCGGCGCGCGATCGCCAGCGCCTCGCCGATGCCGCCCAGCAGAAGAACCCGTTTCATCGCACCTCCAGCGCCTCGCCCACCAGGTTGCCCTGGCGGTCGATGGCGAAGACGTCCAGCTGCACCGTGGCCGGCACGATGCGCCGGGCGAAGGCGAGTGCGCGGGCGCACACCGCATCGCCCAGGGCAATGCCCTCCGCGCGGCACAGCGCCAGCGCCTGCTGGCTGGTGTTGGCGTCGCGCATGCGCTGTTGCAGGTCAGATGACGCGCCGATGTCCGCCGCCCACTCGGCCAGTTGCGACAGGTCGATGCTGGAGTGGCGGCTGTGCAGATCCATGTGGCCGGCGGCGAGCTTGCTGATCTTGCCGAAGCCACCGCAGATACTGAAGCGCTCCACCGGCACCTTGCGCAGGTGCTTGAGCGCGGCGCCGACAAAGTCGCCCATCTCGATCAGCGCCGTGTCATCGAAACCGTAGCGACGGCGCATGGCATCCTCGCTGGCGTTGCCCGTGCAGGCGGCGAGATGGCGGAAGCCGTTGGCGCGGGCGACGTCGATGCCTTGCTGGATCGAGGCGATGTAGGCCGAGCAGGAGAACGGCCGGACGATGCCGGTGGTGCCGAGGATCGACAGCCCGCCGAGAATGCCCAGGCGCGGGTTCATGGTCTTCAGCGCCAGCTCGGCACCGCCCTCGACATGGATAGTGACGTCGAAGCCGCCGGCATAACCGCACTCGGCGGTCAGGGTGGCGAGGTTGTCGCGCATCATCTGCCGCGGTATCGGGTTGATCGCCGGCTCGCCCACCGCGAGCACCAGCCCCGGTTTGGTGACGGTGCCGACACCCTCTCCAGCGTAAAAACGCACGCCCGGCTCATCGCTCAAGGCGACGCGCGCGAAGACCAGCGCACCGTGGGTGACGTCCGGATCGTCGCCGGCATCCTTCAGCGTGCCCGCTTCGGCACCACCGGCGGTCAGCCTGCAGAACTCCAGGCGCAGGGTCGCGCTGCGCTCCTTCGGCAAGGCGATCTGCGCGGCGTCCAGCGCGTCACCGGTCAGCAGCAGGCGCGCCGCCGCCAGACTGGTAGCCGTGGCGCAGCTGCCGGTGGTATAGCCGCTGCGCAGCGGGCGGGGCTCTTCGGGCGTTTCTTCACGCATGGGCGTCACGCATCGTCAGTCGACCAAGGGCTTGCGCACGTCCAGCAGCGTGATCGGCAACGCCGCGCGCCAGGTGTCGAAGCCGCCCAGCGGCTGGGCCTGGGACACCGACAGGCGGGTCAGCTCGCCACCAACGCGGGCACGCCAGCTCAGTAGCATGGACTCGCTTTGCAAGGTGACGGCGTTGGCCACCAGCCGGCCGCCGGGCTTGAGTTGCTCCCAGCACTGCTCGAACACGCCGGGCAGGGTCACGCCGCCGCCGATGAAGATTGCATCGGGGCGCTCCAGCCCGTGCAGTGCCTCCGGCGCGGCGCCGCAGACCAGTTGCAGCGCCGGCACGCCGAGGGCGTCGCGGTTGAAGCGGATATGTGCCTGGCGACCGTCGTTGGCTTCGATGGCCAGCGTGCGGCAGCTCGGATGCGCGCGCATCCACTCGATCCCGATGGAGCCGCAGCCGGCGCCGACGTCCCAGAGCAGCTCGCCGGGCTTGGGCGCCAGCCGCGCCAGGGTCACGGCCCGGACATCGCGCTTGGTCAGTTGGCCGTCATGGCGGTAGGCGTCGTCTGGCAGGCCGATGGTCAGGGGCAGGCGAACGGCATCCGCGCCAGCCACGCAGTGCACCGCCACCAGGTTCAGCGCAGCGGCCTCGCCCAGCGACCAGTCGCTGGCCAGCCCGTCGATGCGGCGCTCCGCCTCGCCGCCCAGGTGCTCCAGCACGCTGAGGCGGCTCGCGGCGAACCCCCGTTCGCGCAGCAGCGCAGCGATAGCCGCCGGGCTATCGCCGTCACTACTGAGGATCAGCAGCTTCACGCCGTCGTGGATCTGCGCATGCAGTGCGGCCAATGGGCGCGCCACCAGCGACAGCAACGTGCAGTCCTGCAACGCCCAGCCCATCCGCGCCGCCGCCAGGGAGGCGGAGGACGGCGCGCAAAGCACGCGCATTTCCTCGGACGGAATCTGACGAGCCAGGCTCGCACCGACGCCGAACAACATCGGGTCGCCACTGGCCAGCACGCAGGTCGGCTCGCCGCGCCGGCGCAGCACCGGCTCCAGGCTGAACGGGCTTGGCCAGGCCTGGCGGCGAGCGCCCAGGCAATGCGGCAGCAACTCCAGCTGGCGTGGCGCGCCAATCACGTCGCTGGCGGCAAGCAGGGCGCGACGTGCAGCCTTGCCGAGGCCGGCATAGCCGTCCTCGCCGATGCCGACGATGGTCAGCCAGGGCGTCATGAAAATTCCTCGAGGGTGCGACGATCGATCCGACGGGCAGGCTTTTCCTGCCTTCGGGCAAAGCAGGCATAATACCCGCTTCGTCGGTGCTCGTAGGACGCTTCGCCTTTCGCGGTGAGGTTTCCCAGAGCCGAAGAGGGAACACGGTTAAGCCGTGGCTGCCCCCGCAACTGTAAGCAGCGAGTCCGCGCAATGCGGCGATACGAGAACAGCGTTCCGTGTCGCCGGTCAGGCCACTGGGTAACCGGGAAGGCCGCGCCGGATGAGGACCTGCCAGCCAGGAGACCTGCCGACGAAACCAGTCGCGTGTGCAGACATCGAGCGGGGTGTATCGGTGTCGTGAAGTCCCTTTTGGGGGATTCGCAGGTCACCGCGACCCAGCCCTGGTGACCTCAGTGCACGACACTTCCGCTTTGCCCGTCCGTCCGCATGCCTGCCCCGGCCTGCTGCGCATCGTGGCCTCCCGCGATGGCGGCATCTGCCGTATCAAGCTGCCCTGTGGGCAACTCGACGCCAGCGCCGCGCGCGCCATCGCCCTGGCCGCCGAGCGGCATGCCGACAGTGTGCTGGAAGCGACCAACCGCGCCAACCTGCAGATTCGTGGCGTGCATGCCGGGACCGAGAATTCGCTGAGCCGCGAACTGCTGGCCGCCGGCCTCGGCCCGCGGGAACTGGCGTCGGACGATGTGCGCAACCTGCTGGTCAGCCCCGCGCTGGGCCTGGATGCTTGCACCGCCCTCGACGCGAGCCCGCTGGCCCATCAACTGCTCGACCTGCTGGAAAGCACCCCGCGCTTCCATGGCCTGTCACCCAAGTTCGGCATCCAGCTGGACGCGGGGGAGGCATTGGCGATGCTGGACCACCCCAACGATCTCTGGCTGTCCGCCATGTCCGACGACGCGGCACCGCTGTTCGCCTTCGGCCTGGCTGGCTGTCCACCGCAACGCGAGGGCGATCGTTCCGCCCTTGGCGCCGTAACCGCCGAGCAGGTGCCGCTGCTGGTGGAAAGCCTGCTGCACCTGTTCCTCGATCTCGCCGGCGATGGCCAGACGCGCATGCGCCACTTGCGCGAGATGCTGCGTGACGACGTGCTGCTGGAACGGCTGCAGCAACGCCTGCCCTTCCAACTGCAACTCGGGCTGGCTGTGGATAACTGGCGACGTCCTGCACCGCAGGCGTTCGGCCATCTCGGGATTGCGCCCCAGCGCCAGCCGGAGCGCGCCATGGTCGGTGCGGGATTCGTCCTCGGGCGACTCGACAGCACCACGCTGTTCGGCCTGGCCGATCTCGCCGAGCGCTTCAGTGGCGGGCAGCTGCGCCTGACGCCCTGGCAGAGCCTGATTCTCCCTGACGTGGCGCAGGCCGACGCCGCCGTCGCGCTCGGCGCCCTGGCCAACCTCGGCCTGCTGATCGATGCGGCCCAGCCGCTGTCGCGCCTCGTCGCCTGCAGCGGCTCCAGCGGTTGCGCGCGCGGGCTGGCCGACACCAAGGCCGACGCCCTGCGCCTGGCCGAACGCCTGCGCCACGCGCCGCCTGCCGGCGTACACCTGTGTGGCTGCCCGCGCTCCTGCGCCGCCGCCCACGTCGCTCCCCACACCCTGCTGGCCGTCGCCGACGGCCGCTACGACCTGTTCCGTCGCGCCGATGGCGTGGCCGGCTTCGGCCTGCCGCTGGCGCGCAACCTTTCCCTCGAGGCCGCCGGCGATCTGCTGGCCGCCCCCGGAGCCTCCACTGATGCTTGATTACATTCGCGACGGCCAGGCGATCTACCGCCAATCCTTCGCCACCATCCGCGCCGAAGCCGACCTGTCCGGCATCCCTGCCGACCTCGAGAAACTCGCCGTGCGGGTGATCCACGCCTGCGGGATGGTCGACGTCGTGCAGGACCTGCGCTTCTCCGAGGGCGCCGGAGCCATCGGCCGCGCCGCACTGGCCGCCGGCGCACCGATCCTCTGCGACGCACGGATGGTCGCCGAGGGCATCACCCGCGCCCGCCTGCCGGCGCACAACGAGGTGATCTGTACCCTCAACGACCCGGACGTCCCGGCGCTCGCCCGCGAGCTGGGTAACACCCGCTCGGCGGTGGCGCTGGAGCACTGGCGCGAACACCTGGAAGGCAGCGTGGTGGTGATCGGCAACGCGCCGACCGCCCTCTTCTACCTGCTGGAAATGCTCGATGCCGGTGCACCGAAACCGGCACTGATCCTCGGCTTCCCGGTGGGCTTCGTCGGCGCCATGGAGTCCAAGGAAGCCCTCGCCGCCGACAGCCGCGGCGTGCCCTACGTGATCGTCCGCGGCCGTCGTGGCGGCAGCGCGATGGCCGCCGCGGCGGTGAACGCCCTGGCCACGGAGGTGGAGTGATGACCGGCCGCCTCATCGGCCTGGGCGTCGGCCCGGGCGACCCGGAACTGCTGACCCTCAAGGCCCTGCGCCTGCTGCGCGCGTCCCCGGTCATCGGCTACTTCGTGGCCAAGGCCAAGCACCACGCCGGCCAGGGTGGCAACGCCTTTGCCATCATCGAGCAGCACCTGCTCGACGAGCAGCAGCGTCTGCCGCTGGTCTACCCGGTCACCACCGAGAAGCTGGAGCCGCCGCTGACCTACGAAGGCGTGATCAGCGACTTCTACGACACGGCCGCCGAGCAGGTGGCGATGCACCTGGATGCCGGCCGCGACGTGGCGGTGATCTGCGAGGGCGACCCGTTCTTCTACGGCTCCTACATGTACCTGCATGACCGCCTTTCGGACCGGTATGACACCGAAGTCGTACCCGGCGTCTGCTCGATGCTCGGGAGTGCGGCGGTGCTCGGCGTACCGCTGGTGTACCGCAACCAGAGCCTGTCGGTGCTGTCCGGCGTGTTGCCTGAAGACGAACTCAAGCGCCGCCTGGCCGACGCCGATGCGGCAGTGGTGATGAAGCTCGGCCGCAACTTCGACAAGGTTCGCCGCGTGCTGCGCGAGCTGGGCCGTGACGGCGGCGCCCACTACGTCGAGCGCGCGACCATGCGCGAACAGCGCATCGTCGCGCTGGACGACGTCGACCCGATGGCCTCGCCGTACTTCTCGATGATCGTCATCCCCGGCCAGCGGTGGAACGGCTGATGCGCGCTGCCATCGTCATACTCGGCCAGGGCGCGCTGGCCACCGCGCGACGCCTGCAGGGCATTTATCCACAGGCACGCGTGCTGGGCCTGAAGGACCGCGTCGAGGGCGCCGATGAGTCCTACGCGAACTTCGGCGATACCCTGCGCCAGCTCTACCGCGACGACACCCCGATCATTGCCCTGTGCGCAGCCGGTATCGTCATCCGCACCCTCGCTGCACTGCTGACAGAAAAAGGCGCGGAGCCGCCGGTGCTGGCCGTCGCCGAAGATGGCAGTGCCGTGGTGCCGCTGCTCGGCGGGCTGGCCGGGGTGAACCGCATGGCCCGCGACATCGCCGCCACACTGGAGGTAGCGCCCGCCATCACCACCAGCGGCGAGCTGCGCTTCGGCGCCTGTCTGCTCGACCCGCCGCCTGGCTACGCACTGGCCGACCTCGAACAGGGCAAGCGCTTCGTTTCCGACCTGCTGGGCGGCGACACCCTGCGCATCGAAGGCGAGGCGCCCTGGCTGGACGATCTGGACCTGCCGCTGGCCGACGACGCCGCGCACACCCTGCGCATCGATGCGCGTGCCGAGGGCATCGCACAGAACGAGCTGCGCCTCCACCCGCGCATCGTCCTCGCCCACGTCACGCTAGTGGACTCGCAACTGCCCGAGCGCATCCGCCAGGGCCTGGCACAGGCCGGGCTGGCCGAAGCAGCGCTGGCGGCCCTGGTCGCCCCACGCTGCCGCATGGCCGATCCGGCGCTGGCCCAGACCGCCCGCGAGCTGAACGTGCCACTGCGGTTTATCCACAACGATGACGAGTTGCCGGCAGCCGTGCTGCAGGGCGACTCCTTCCACCTGCACCGCGCCGCCACGCCGCTCGAGGCCGAAGGCATTGGCCAGCCGCGCGGTCGGCTCAGCGTGATCGGCCTGGGCCCCGGCGCCAGCGACTTCATGATCCCCGCCGTGCGCCGCGCGCTGGACGAAGCCCAGGACCTGCTCGGCTACGAGACCTACGTGCAGATGGCCGAGCCGCTGCGCGACGACCAGGTGCGTCACTGCACCGACAACCGCGAGGAAATGCAGCGCGCCCGCCACGCCTTCGAACTGGCTGCCAGCGGCCGCCGCGTGGTGGTGATTTCCTCCGGCGATCCTGGCGTATTCGCCATGGCCGCCGCGGTAATGGAAGCCCTGCACGAGAGCAGCGACCCGCACTGGCAAGGCGTGGAGCTGGAGGTGCTGCCGGGGGTTTCCGCCGCGCTCGCCGCTGCTGCCAAGGCCGGCGCGCCGCTGGGGCACGACTTCTGTCTGATCTCCCTGTCGGACAACCTCAAGCCTTGGGAGACCATCGAGAAGCGCCTGGACCATGCCGGCGCTGCCGACCTGGCCATGGCCTTCTACAACCCGATCTCCAAGGCCCGCCCCTGGCAGCTGGGGCGCGCGCTGGAGATTGTCCGCCGCCACCGCTCGCCGCAGACGCTGGTGGTGCTCGGCCGCGACATCGGTCGCCCGGCCGAGGCGCTGCGTGTCGTCACCCTCGGCGAGCTGGTGCCGGAGATGGTCGACATGCGCACCCTGGTGATCGTCGGTTCGTCCCTGACCCGGCGCTTCCCCCGTGCCGGCGGCGGCGACTGGGTCTACACGCCGCGCTGGTATCGCTGAAGCAATCCTGTAGGAACGTCCCCAAAGGCGCGCTCGCGGGCATGGCCCGCTCCTACAGGAAACACCGTCGCTTCAGACACATCTTGCAAATGGCTATCGCCTTGTTGAAAATGCGATAAATTATCATTTGCAGCATTCTGCGCGCCCATGTCCTCCACTTCCGACGTCCAGTCGCTCTACAGCGATCATCACGGCTGGCTGCACAACTGGCTTCGCGGCCGGCTGGATAACGCCGCCGATGCCGCCGATCTGGCCCAGGACACCTTCCTGCGTGTGCTGCTCAGGCCCGAGCGCGTCGAGCTGCGTGCCCCGCGCGCCTTCCTGCGCACCGTCGCCCGCGGCCTGGTGATCGATCACTGGCGGCGAGAGGAACTGGAACGCGCCTACCTCGACGCCATCGCCCACCTGCCCGAAGCCCAGGTACCGTCGGCGGAAGACCGGCACACCATCCTGCAGTTGCTGGAAAACATCGCCTGCCTGCTCGACGGTCTCAAGCCGAAGGTGCGCAACGCCTTCCTGCTGGCGCAATGCGAAGGCATGCCCCACGCACAGATTGCCGAGGAGCTCGGCGTGTCGGTACGTTCAGTGGAACGCTACATCGCCGAGGCGCTCTTCCACTGCTATCAGCTGCGGTACGCCGAGTGAACGCCACCGGCGTCACACCCGATCCGCGTGTGGTGAAACAGGCCATCCAGTGGACCCTGCGCCTGAGTGGCACTGCCGACCCTGAAGTGCTCAGCGCCTGCGAGCACTGGCGCCAGGCCAACCCCGAACACGAAACCGCCTGGCTGCGGGTGCAGGCGCTGAACCGCGAACTGGCCGCCGGCTACCAGGCCGTCCCCGGCGCCCGCGTGGCGCTGGAAACGCTGGAGAACACCAGCCAGCGCCTGCAGCGTCGCCAGGCGCTCAAGCTGCTCTCGACCTTCGCCGTCGGCGTCTCCGCGTTGTGGCTGGCCCGTGAAAATGCGCCCTGGCAGCGCTGGATGGCCGACTACAGCACCGCCACGGGCGAGCGCCAACGCATCACCCTCGCCGATGGCAGCCTGCTGCAACTGAACACCGACAGCGCTGTGAACGTGCGCTTCGATCCGCGCCAGCGCCTGCTGGTACTGGAACGCGGCGAAATCCTCGTCAGCTCCGCCAAGGACACCACACGTCCCTTGCGGGTAAGCAACCGCGACGGCCTGTTCGAAGCCCTGGGTACTCGATTCGTGTTGCGCCAGGACGAGCGTTCCACGCGCCTGAGCGTCGAGGACGGTTCGATCGCCATCGCCCCGCGCGTTCGCGGCCGGACCACCGCCATTGCCGAAGCCGGGCAGACCTTCGAGATCAACGGCGACAGCGCACTGCTGGTCGAGCGCAGCAACATGGACAGTGCCGCCTGGGCCGACGGCCTGATCGTCACCCGCGACATGCGCCTGGCGGACTTCCTCGCCGAGATCGGCCGCTATCGCCACGGCCACCTGCACTGCGACGCCAGCGTGGCCGACCTGCGCCTCTCCGGCGTGTTCCGGCTGGACGATACCGACAAGCTGCTGGCCCTGCTGCCACAGACCTTGCCGGTGCGGGTGGAGAAACGCACGGACTGGTGGGTGAGGGTCAGCGCTCGGAGTTGAGCGGGAAGGGGCTCCTGATTGAGCCACGCGCCAGATCCTCGCCAGATAACATTTCCTCGCAAACGAGAATTATTTTTGTCGGGTTTTGCCGCCTCGGCCGGCAAGGAGGAATAACCCGATCATTTCCCTTGTCCACGGAAGCCCCTCATGCGAGCCGTCCACGTCCCGTTGCCCTCCTCCGCCCTTCCCCGCGCCAGCCGGCTTACCCATGCCGTGCGCGGTGCGCTGTTGTGCGCCAGCCTGGGAGCCAGCCTGCCGCTGAGCGCCTTCGCCGCCGACGCCGCGGCCATCACCAGCAGCCGCGCCTATGCAATCCCGGCCGGGCCCCTGGCCGACGTACTGAACAGCTTCGCCCGCGAGGCGGGGATTACCCTGTCGGCCACTCCGGAGCAAACCCGCGGCCTGAACTCGGCCGGGCTGAACGGCACCTACTCGGTGGACCAGGGCCTGTCGCGTCTGCTGGTGAACACGCCGTTGGAAGCGCTGGACCAGGGCGACGGCAACTACGTGCTGCGCCCGGCCGCGCCGACCGACGTGATGGCCATGCCGTCCAGCGACGTGTTCGCCCTCGGCAATGCGCTGGGCGAGGAAGACGGCTACCTGGCGACCCACAGCCAGATCGCCACCAAGACCTCCAAGTCCCTGCTGGAAACCAGCCAGAGCGTCTCGGTGATCACCCGCGAGCAGATCGACGACACCGCCTCCAAGACCGTCCAGCAGGCGATCCGCTATACCCCCGGCATCTTCACCGGCCAGGTCGGCGCCTCGAACCGCTACGACTACATCGTCATGCGCGGCTTCGCCGACAACAGCGTGGACAACATCTACCTCGACGGCCTGAAGGCCATGGGCGACAGCGGCACCTTCAGCTCGATGCAGATCGACCCGTACTTCCTCGAGCGCATCGACGTACTCAAGGGCCCGTCCTCGGTGCTCTACGGCCGCAGCCTGCCGGGCGGCCTGGTGGCGCTGACCAGCAAGAAGCCGCTGTACGAGGACTACCACCAGATCACCGGCACCGTCGGCAATATGGGCCAGAGGGAAATGGGCTTCGACTTCAGCGGCCCGCTGGATGAGGAGAAGCGCATCGCCTATCGCCTGGTCGGCCTGGGCAAGGGTTCGGATACCCAGTTCGACCACGTCAAGGAGGAGCGCTATGCCATCGCCCCGACGCTGGCCATCGATTTCACCGACGACACCACACTGACCTTGCAGGGCTACCTGCAGCACGACCCGAACGGCGGCTACCACGGTGGTGTACCGGCAGACGGTGCACTGTTCCATCACAACGGCCAGAAGATCTCCCGAGAGTTCTTCGACGGCGAGCCGAGCA
Source organism: Pseudomonas sp. BB438 (assembly GCF_057180225.1). Taxonomy (NCBI): domain Bacteria; kingdom Pseudomonadati; phylum Pseudomonadota; class Gammaproteobacteria; order Pseudomonadales; family Pseudomonadaceae; genus Pseudomonas; species Pseudomonas sp. BB438. Next base: position 711,805 of record NZ_CM170001.1, on the reverse strand, counting down.
AGGATGATTTCGACCGCACACAGCGCATGTTCGGCTACCAGCTGGAACACCGCTTCGACGACGTGTGGAGCGCGCGGCAGAACTTCCGCTACCTGGACTCGGACGTGGATCTCTCGCAGGTCTACGCCTACGGTTGGACCGCGCCGGACGAGAACACCCTGAACCGCTACTTCTCCGGCGCCAGTGAGCACCTGCAGGCGTACATCGTGGATAACATGGCACAGGCCGAGTTCAGTACCGGCGCGGCCAAACACACTCTGCTGATGGGTCTGGACTACCAGCGCCGCCGCACCACCGTGGACTGGCGCTCCGGCTCGGCGCAACCGCTGGACGCATTCGATGCGCACTACGGCAACGACGCCATCAGCTACTACCCGGACGACAACCACACCCGGCGCCTGGAACAGACCGGCGTCTACCTGCAGGACCTGATTGACATCGAGCACTGGCGCTTCTCCCTCGGCATGCGCGAGGACTGGGTAACCGTCGAGGACAAGAACCGCAGCACCGGCAGCAAGGCCGACGACGACTGGAAGAAATTCACCGGACGCATCGGCGCGCTGTACCTGTTCGACAACGGCATTGCGCCGTACATCAGTTACTCCGAGTCGTTCAACCCCAATGCCTATTCCGACCAGTCCGGCACGCCGCTGGAGCCGACCGAGGGCAAGCAGTGGGAGGCCGGCCTGAAGTTCCAGCCCGAGGACAGCCGCAGCCTGTACACCGCGTCGATCTTCCACATCACCCAGGAGAACGTCGCGTCGAAGGAGCCACAGGACAACTTCTACACCTCCGTGGGTGAGGTGCGCTCCCAGGGCTTCGAGCTGGAAGCCCACACCCAGGTCACCGACAACTTCAAGGTGCTCGGCAGCTACACCTACACCGACATCACCTACACCAAGTCGCTGGACGGCAACCAGGGCCACACCCCGAACCAGGCGCCCAAACACATGGCCTCGCTGTGGGCCGACTACGGCTTCAACGCCGGCCCGCTGGACGGCCTAACCCTCGGTGGCGGCGCCCGCTATGTCGGCGAGACCTGGGCGGACAAGGAAAACACCCTGCGCGTACCGGACTACACCCTGGTGGACGCGCACATCGGCTACGACCTGTCCCGCGTCGGCCTGAAGGGCCTGGACGTCAGCCTCAACGCCAACAACCTGCTGGACAAGGACTACGTGGCCTCCTGCTACAGCCTGGACTTCTGCTACTTCGGCGAGAAGCGCAACGTCACCGCGACGGTGAATTACCAGTTCTGATCGCTAGCCGGATTGCGCTTTTTGTAGGAGCGAGCTTGCAAAAGCGGCCCCGTGGCGCGGCCGTCGCCACGGGGCTTTCGTGCTCTAGAACTCCGCCGCGTGGCGATAACGCGCCTCCAGCTCCAGAGAAATGCGGTAGGCCTGCGCCTCGCCTTCGGTGTGGAAGATGCCGACCAACTGGCCTTCCTGATGCACATCCCAGCAACGCCCACCCAAGGCGCGAAACTCGCGGGATTTGTGGTCGTCTTCACGCTCGGTCACTGTAATGCTCATGTCTTCTCTTCTCCGGTTTTGCCGTACATCAAGGCAATTCCAGAATCATTTAATTAGCTAGCTAATTAAATAGCGGCTTTCGAGAAAGACTGTTACGAACATTCGCCCAAACGAGCGTCCCAGAAACGCAAAAGCGCAGCTCGAAGGCTGCGCTCTTGGTGACGATCCGTTCGGCTTAGAACGGTTATACCCACTAAAAAGTGTTGTTAGGAATCTAAGATCAAGAAAAACGAGCACATCATACATACACCAACAGAAAAACTGCTGATAGATATCCTATACCACTCAAATTGAGCAAAAAGAGGCTTAATAGCCCCTTTTTGTGGGTAGCAGGGGAGCAGGGGAGCAACAGTCCCTCACCATCCTATTAAGCAGTTCCTTTACCGAACTTCATACGAAGAGCCGCCTTGTAGAGACGCCCAGCACGCCACTCGCCGAAGCGTTTTGGGTGATTTTCAAAGATTCCAACATCGCGCATCCGCTGCATAGCTCCACGAACCTTGCTCGCGTCGAGAGAGCCCTTCAGTATCGATGCAACTTTTTCTGCGGTCGATTCAAACCTGAAGGGAGTTGGAAGCCCCTCGAACGCGCTCATCAGCTCTCTTACGAGCTGCGTATTCCGATGTGAGTCATCGTCTAAGTCGAGAGAAACGCTCAACTCCTGCGTGACACCGTCCGTAAAGGACTGTGCCGCCTCTGCATGAGCCTCTAGCACTACAGTGTGCACAAGGCGATGGTCCTCAATGAACGGTTCGCCTCGATCTGCGCGATTTTGCGATATCGATTCAATCTCCGAGACAAACTGCTCAAATAGACGCGGATAAAACGAAGCTCCTGACTTGCTCTCGCCTCCGGCATCAGAAAAGTATGTTTCGAGAAAGGTGATTGTCTGAATATTGTTGCGACGTAGTTTCTGCGGAAAAATCGAAAGCAGAAGAGGCTCGTACTCTTCCTTCCTTAGACGCCCGGCTTTAATGTCACTCAACCTCTCGCCAATTTGCGCGCATGCTGCAGAGAAATATTCATTAAACCAGTCGGACTGCTCAATTCGCGCAAGCACGAAATTGAAAATACCGTCACTATCCCAGCGCAAGTCAAGCTTACGATTGCTGGTTTGCTGCTCAATATTTTGAGTAGACGCCTGAAGCAGGTCTGTACGAATAAAAAGCCGAACAGAGACAATAGCAGAAAGCTTCGAATCCGACTGAATAGTCAGCATGAATCGCAACAACTCCTCTACAAATTGAGACAATTTTGAAGAGGCGACTGAGGTCTCCACACCATCAACCAAGAAGGTTCGACGACTAGAGCCCTGGAACGTTTTGGCCACATAGTAAGAACTCGCACGCTCATTTCTTTCGGGCTCAGCAAGATCGCACCATGAGTCAACCAGTGCATCCCAATCGTCTTGGCCCGCACCTGGCTGACTTGTAAGACTTATGCCAAGCAACGCCCACCAGAACTTTTTGAAATCACCGCCACATGCATCAAGGAGCATTTCCAGCTTTGTACTAGCGCTTAGTAGACCGCCTTTATTAAAATCGGCAGCCGAAAACATCGGTTCAGCTAATCCGCGCTCTACCAACTCTTTGTGCACGCGGGTCTTCCCAGTACCCTTCCGCCCTGTGACATAACTGATGGGCGAGTTCGGGAGAAACAATCGCGCAATCTCGGGGGTCTCAATGAACCATCCTTGGTCGACTGCACCGCTTGGCGACCTAATCGAAGTAGGAATTGTCACCACTTCAGCTATTGCAGCTGACGCCTTATAAATACCCAGCACATCTCGAAGCTGCCTAAGCGAATTAATATTCGCCTTGATGAGATCTTCAACCGGTGGTGAAACGCTGGTTAGCAGGGCACGGTCTGCATACCATGATATCCAATATTTATCGAGGGCGTCAGCTGGCACAAGAGCATCATCAACTTCAGGTTCAGCACCCTTGGCGATAGCCTCCGAAAGAGTCTGGAGTAGCCGCTGAACGGGCTCTGACTCAATATCGCGCGCAGCAGTTTTTCCTGCATCAAAGTCGAGAGTGAAAGCGACATATGCCCCAGGATTGTCAGGATTCTGTGAGAAAAGCGATGCAAATGCACTTTCCGCTTGGACAGACAGCCCATCTGGACGGACAAAGACTACGGTAGGACCACGCCACTCGCGAATAGCCGGAAGCACCGATGGAGCAATTCCGGTACGGTGGTCGAAAAGCACAATGTCATACCGCTCATGCTCCGGCATTTGACTCACATGTTGTTTAAGCTTTGCGATTCCATCTCGAATGATAGAAATATCTAAAGACGCACGCACAGTAAACGCCGCAAAGTCCATGTCGAAGTTCTCCGACCTTGGCCTACATGGCACAACATCCACACGACCATCTGTACCATGTGCAGCAAATGCCGCAATAGCGCTGAAGCTGTCACTCCAGCCGCAGAGCCCCATCAGAGTAGAACCAACATCGAATGCAGCAGCCTCAAAGAGCAAGTCCAGGGAAGGTGCTTCTACGTCGACATCGACAACGAGAACCTTATAGCCTTCTGCTGCTAGGAATTTCGCAAACAGGCCTAAGACAGTGGAGCGCGCCTGCCCACCTTTAAAACCATAAAAATGCAAAGCATTGACCAACTCAGCGGGGGGCGTTTGAAGTGTATCCCGCATCTTGGAGTCCATCATTGGAAGCCAATGAGTATCCTTTTCACGTCCCTCAAGAAAAAACAGTTCGGTCTCTAACTCATCCGCGCAAACAAGCTCAACAGAGATACCTGATGAGTTTTCGAGGCGCGTGAGCTCTGCATCGGTTGTGTCTACGGCAGCTATAAGCGCTTCGCGCCTAGCATCACTAGATACTTTACTGAAAGCCTCATCAATCACTATTACGTATAATGTCGGATGAGCATAACTAACTTCAACCCGAGCATAATTATCTCTACAGGCGCGGAGAAACTCAATAATCGTCATACCTTCTCCCCCGTCGCCTTGAATATTGTATAAATTATTTGATTTGAGACTGCAAGAACGCCGTTCAGATCTGAATCACTGGAAGCTGAAAAACCCCAATCACTACTATGACGTACATACCTCATATAAGGATAGTTCGCGCTAGGCACTGCACAGGGGCTTCCATCTTTTGCGGCGCACCACAGATTTGCCAAGCGAGTAGCAAGTTGCGTCGCCATACTTGAAAACGCACCTGAGTATTTAACGTTGACATGCGTAGCCAATGTTTTCAGCATTTTTGGTACATCGTGCGTAGCCGGAACTTTACGAACGTACTGCAGCAAGTGTTCCTTCAGAAAAATTTCAATCGCAACCAAACTGACATACGCCCCTAAAAGTGCCGGACACGGTGCACCAGGAGCCGAGATTGGCGCGCGAAAAGCTGCCCTGTTATAAGTAAATCCCATCCTTTTAGCCCCCCGGCCTACAGTCGTTTTTCGAGGAAAATATCGCATACACCGCTTCTATCGCTCAACCTTGGCGCACAAGCAGCATTGGGTCCCGCTGGCTATTACTTCGAAACATTGGAACGTTCACGTTCCGGCTTCGGTAACGGGGCGTTAAGCATCATGATGGTCACCCCTTTCCGCTCAGCGTTGTGAGCCCAAGTGACGAACTGCTCCTTGAGTAATCGGTTCTCCTGAGTTAATCGCTCTACTTTGGCTTTCAGGCGGTCGACTTGGTCCAGTGCAGCACGCACTCGCTCATCTCGAGGGGTAGCCGCCGCCCCGCCCCAAGTCCCCCTCAGAGCCTCTTTCTTAAGCGCAAAGGCATTGGCAATCTCCGGGTAACCAGAGAAAGTAAATCGAGAGTAAGTGATGCCGGTGGAGTCCCTCACCGCTGCAATGAGAAGATCCCATGTGAGCTTGCCTTTCCAGCCGTCCAAAGCATCGAGAACAGCTTGGATGCGCTCATCGGTTAGGTCTGGAGCACGAGTTTTTTTCATGACAAGAGCTTCCGTCTTTCGCTCTGAACAAAGTGAAGCGGCGGGGCGCTAGATTCCTTGGTGATGAGGGAAGGATTAATGACGCGCAATCGAATCCGTGCGCCATTCGGAACAGAGGAGTCCTCATATATAGACAGTAGGGAGTCAATACGCTCAAGCGTCTTTACCTGGTGAGCCACCCATGCATCGGCGCCGTACTCCTCATCGCTGAGGCCCTGCTTTGCCGCCTCTAGCAGCTGTTCCGTTTCAGCCTTGCTGGCGCGTAGGTTCGCCTCCTTTTGCAGTTCGCCTTTCACACACTCTTGCTCCTCGCAATTGATGCAGTCCCTATGCATCTGGCATGGCTCGCCAGCGAAGTCATGTAGGCAGAACCCATAGTCCGTCGTGTGGGCAGCTGTAGCCCCCAACCCTGAGAATTGACTGCGAGCCACCAATCGGCGCGGCTCATGGGTGACAAGGTCCCCCATAAAGCCCTGACTAATGGCATCACTGATGGGGGCTTGAACCTCATCAGAGGTCATGTGGTCATAAGCTCTGTTCTGAGCCACATCTTTTCGCCCGGAGAACAAGGCAATTTCTGCGCTGCTCATCCCTCCCATCTGCGCAAGCATGTTTAGGTAGTGCCTCAGGCTGTGGGTATTCATTTCAATGGGAGAACCATCGTCTTCCACATACCCAAAGCGATCAAAGATGCTCGGCTGCCCGTCGTGTCGCACAAGTGTATTCGAGATGGTGCCATAGTCTGCACAAGTGAACATGCACAGATAAGTCGCCCTTGTCTGGTGCATTTCGTTAACTCGGACGACGATCAGTGCATCTTTGCAGAGCAGCGTCGGGGCCCCTGGCACGTAAGGGAATGTCGTCGGAAGCATCGACAACACAGCACGCTGAACATCCTCGAATTTAAACCCGATGCCTCGAGCGTCTAAATCATACTTCTCCAGCTTCTGGCCCCTCTGCGCCCAGGCGTTTGCGCTTGCCTTTGCTTTCTCGTCACCCCAGAGGATGAGAGCGATATCAGCCGCCGACAGCAAGTCACATCCTCGAAGGTGCGCCGCGCCTTCATGGAGATACAGAGAAGTTGGATTCCTTGTATACCAAGTTGCAATCTCCTGAGCTGCCAAAGTGACCGCTAAAAGGTTTTCTAAAGCTTTTTCAGCCACCGGGGCCATCACGGTTGGAAGCCATTTGATGGTGTCGTTAGCACCCTTGGAGCCCGCCCAACGCAGCCCAATTTGGCCCTCGAAGCGACCATCCCCCTTCTCGACGCAGTTACGGGTTAGTCGTAGTACCTCGTTGACTCGCTCAGGAGCGCAGGTCATGAGCGCCATGCAGCTTGAAACCAGTACATCACGCGGTGCTGCCGCATCTTGGAAGATGCCACCAAGCGCCCGCAAAGCAGCGGCAGAAGGCAGCTTCTCTTGTCGTGCATTCAGCGCATCTTTGGTGATTCTGGAACCGAGTTCACGGGGTTTCTTAAGCCCGTGCTCCCATGCAAATCGGAGTGTGATGAAGCCCTTTGAGTTCATCGTGTCTGCAATCAACTTAAGCTGGCCTGAAACCCTATACGCCACCCCAGCAGAAACACTTTTATGGGCAATTTCTACGGCCGTATCTAAAACTTCGACGTTGACTGCCGTCGGCCTGGAACCTTTGCCCCATTCGCGCAATGACGCCTCAAGGTAGCGTAAGGCTGAGATCCGGTTTGCCTGCGAAGTGACCGGACGAATGTCCTGCAGGTAGATAAGGACTGCCTTGGCAAAGTCGAGGAACGGCGGAGGCATACTGGGCTCTGGCTTGTCCTGACTTGCAGCCTCCATGGTGCTGAAGATTGCCCGAAAGGTTCCGTTGTGCCCCTTGCGCTTGCCAGTATCCCAAATATTTTTGTCAAACTGGACAACTGCCCCTAGAACCTCGGACTGTCTACAAAGCTGGACAAATGCATCGAGATTTTCCTGTGGCGCGAACTCTGCACGCGGGGTGAAATGGAGAATACTGACGCTCACGATACAGCCTCTTCCGCACGCTGCTTACGGACCATGGCGCACTCCGCGATGACCTCTTTCACCGCAATGATGGAGGCGTCATTGACGGCTGCAATTTTGGGGTCGGAAGACCACTTTTCCCGCTCAAGCTCAAGTCGAGCAAGCACCGCTTCATGGGGTCCATCCAGCCATGGCTCAAATCGAAAGCACGTATAACAAGCAACCGGCTTATCAAACGCGCAGGCCTGAGCCTTACCAGCGCAACTCGCGAGCCCCTTCGGAGAAACCCGAAAGTCAATAATGGTGCTACCTGGCTCATCTTTCTGAGTTGCCTGCTCTCTGCCCTCGATAAGTCGCCCCTGAAAGCAACGAGCTACTGGCGCGAGGTGAGGGCCCATCGCGCGATTCATGTTCGCAAGGCCTATTGCGGACTGCTCAAAATAGACGTCGACGTTCTGAAGATCTGCGTGCCCCAAGAGATGCGCCACAACGGTCTTACTCGCCCCCTCATCGACGAGGCGAGTGCCGAACGTCGGCCGGAACCTCTTCGGACTAATAGGCATCTGCTCGAAATCAAGCCTAGCCGTCGCTGGCGCAATACCGCACAGAATACGCGAGAAAGCATGGGACAACTGGTCCCTAGTGCAGTGCCCATAGAACATGTCCCCCTTACTTCGAAGCTGCTTTTGTGGGCCCCGCGTCATAACCTCGGCTACCGGGAAGAGTGGAGCATCGTCGTCATCGCCCTCGGAGCGCAGACTCTCGATGTGCTCCAACACAAGGCGACCTGTCTGCGGGGACAGGTCAAACTCAAGGAAGCCGACGCGTGAGTGCTCAAGACCGGTCTTAACCTGCGGCAGCCGGAGAACGAACTTGCCGTTAGCCACGCCCATGTCTTGGATTTTCAGGGAGGCGTACTGTGAGATTCGACCGCCGGCTGCGAACAGAAGCCGGAAGAGAACAATGCACCAGCGCGAAATCGCGCCTGAGCCATAGGCTGAATCTACGGCCTTGTATAAGGTAAGGTATTCCTCCTCACTAAAGGGCCCCTCGACTGGATCCCGCTGCCGTACCGCTGCCCCCTTCACGTTTCCGGGCTTCCGTCGCTCACGGAGATATTGGACACACTCTGCCTCGACACCAGGGAGGCCCAGCGCGCCCCACTTCTGAAGCAGGGCGTTTAGATGTCCAAGTCGCCACTTCTCATGTTCCTGAAGCTGCGCGGCATAGTTGGAAACCTCGGCCACGCTGAGAGTCTCCAAAAGAGGCATACCACCACGAAGCATTAGAAAGTGCGCGAATGCGTTAAACAGGTTCCCTGCGTATGTCGGAGCATTCTGCTTCACAAAAACATGGAGGGTGTACTTGAGCGAGGCAACGGGGAATGTCGCGGCAACACTCAACCGAGAAAAGTCCAGGCGGATGCGGAACACACCATCGACCCAACTCCAGAGGTCACTGCTGGGGTTGAACGCGATGCCACTGCGCGAGTGAGCGACCTCTGGCAAGGGCTGAGCTAGAGCCCATGCTGTTTTTTTACTTGTCGTCGCGGAGCTTGTCATCAAGTTGCTCCTGGAGCTTTAGAGCAAGTTCTCTGCCCTTTCTTTCTGTGTATCTACGAGTGTAGGTAGCCGAGGTCTTTGAACTGTCGCTCCACCCCTGCTGGCTGTTTCGTGCTCTCTGCTCTGCAACCTCGGGCAGATTCATAGCCTCGGCCTGCTCTGAGAAGCGCTCGTTCCATGTGTGACGCATCACGTGGCTAGTGAGCGTTACCGGTAACCCTGGAATTGCAGCCCTCAGTTCCTTAAAGAGTTTGTCCACGCTCTGCATTGAAAGAGCCTGCCCATCCTCTGAGACGATAACCTGTGGAATGGAACGTGCTGCCCTGATGCTCCGACGCTCCTTCAAGTACCCCTGCAGGGCCCTCATAACGGAAGGAGTCAGCTCTATCGTCCTGTCGTAGGTCTTCGTGTTTGGCTGGCGCGTCCGACGGTCGTCCGAGGAGTCGGCTCGCCGCAAAACGTTCAGTTTTGGCTGATTGGGGTGGATGTCACCGACCTGCAAGCCAAGGAGTTCACCTCTTCGCATCCCACTGGCAAGCAGAAGGATCACGATTAACCAGTTGCGGCGACGGACGAAGCCACGAACCCACGGGTTGTCCGGAGAGTCCGGGTGGACTACGGCCAACACTCGGTCCTGTTCTTCGACGCTCAGCCCCACCCGGGCTCCTAACTTGGCTCGCCTGGATACCTCAGGGATGTGCTCCCGGAAAGCGCTAAGGGCACATCCCACATCCGCTTCAAGGTCCTGCCGATCGCTACGAGGAAGCGTGGCAGCTACATAACCCGAGATGTACGAGAGGTAGTCCGCAATATATCGAAGCCGAGACGCGTAAGTCTGAGCGTCGACTGGCTGGAGCTCTACCAACTTCTGACTCCGGCGAATACTTATACGACGAATGTCGATGATGTTCGCCTTGGTCTCGCCCCACACATCCTCAAGGTCCTCGGAGCGATAACGCGCAGCAGTGACAACGCGGCCCAGTTCAGAAGTAGTAAGAAATTGCCCCTTCAAGAGTCTCTCAAGTAGATCTACGCGCGCCGCGTGCAACTCACGATACAGAACTGCCAGGCTACTGCAGACGAAGTGAATCGTGTTAGCCGCGCGCCCCTTGTTGCGATATTTCCCGAGGTAAAGGGTGACTTCATGGACCGGAAGCCCATCGACTCGCTGGAGTAGCGAGTGCCTCTCCCCATTTCGGAAGGTTATGCGTTGAGCAACAAACCTAGCCATTTATCCACAGTTCTTTTTTGTATGGTTTAGCCCTAGCCAATACTATAGCAAAAACGAAGTGTGGGTAAATAAAAAGGCCCACCGCTCCTGAGGAGGGTGAGCCTTAATCAACACAAATTAGGGTTGGTAGGAACTAGAACGGGATATCGTCGTCGAAGCTGTCGTAGTCCGGAGCCGGTTGCGGCGCGGGCTGGGACTGCTGCTGCGGCGCAGGACGCTGGGCCTGCTGCGGACGCTGCTGCGGCTCGCGGGGAGCGCGCGGGGCGTCATCACCACCGGCACCGGGACGGCCGCCCAGCAGTTGCATGTTGCCGTTGATGTCGACCACGATTTCGGTGGTGTACTTGTCCTGGCCATCCTGACCCTGCCACTTGCGGGTACGCAGGCTGCCTTCGACATAGATCTGCGAGCCCTTGCGCACGTACTCGGCGACGATTTCCGCCAGGCGGCCGAAGAACACCACGCGGTGCCACTCGGTACGTTCCTGCTGCTGGCCGGTCTGCTTGTCCTTCCAGCTCTCGCTGGTGGCCAGGGTGACGTTGGTCACCGCGTTGCCGTTGGGCATGTAACGGGTTTCCGGATCGCCACCGACGTTACCCACCAGAATGACTTTGTTAACCCCACGGGCCATGACGCTCTCCTAAAGGCTTCAGCACGTCGCCTGCTCGGCGCCGGCAAGGCGCGCGAGGGACGTGCGATCCACTTGTTGGGAATCCACTTTCACATAAGCGGCCGCTTCTTCAGCAACCACCATCACATCGCTCACACCGGGCAATGCCTTGAAACGCTCAGCCAACGAAGCATCGCGCAGCGCCTCATCAGAAAGAGGCAGGCGAATACTCGTTACATAAGGCGGTTCACGCATGGTAACAGCAATCGCCAGCCAGAGGGCAGCCAGCACCGCGCAGCCGATGAACACCCCGTCGAGCCCGCCGTGCTGGAACATCCAGCCGCCCAGGATGCCGCCCACGGCAGCACCGAGGAACTGGCTGGTGGAGTACACGCCCATCGCCGTGCCCTTGCCGCCAGCCGGCGACACCTTGCTCACCAGCGACGGCAGCGAGGCTTCCAGCAGGTTGAACGCGGTGAAGTAGACGATGATGCCGAACACCAGTTCCTTGAGGCTGTTGCCGAACTCCCAGAAGAACAGTTCGCAAAGCATCAAGGTCGCCACGGCACCGGTCAGCACGCGCTTCATCTGGCGCTTCTTCTCGGCGTAGATGATGAACGGGACCATGCCGAAGAAGCCCACCAGCAGTGCGGTCAGATAGACCCACCAGTGCCCTTCCTTGGGCAGGCCGGCGCGCTCCACCAGCGCCAGCGGCAGCGCGACGAAGCTGGCCATGAGGATCGCGTGGAGGACCAGGATGCCGGCGTCCAGGCGCAGCAGCTCGCCGTTCTTCAGCGTTGGCAGCAGCGACTGCTTGGCCACGCTGGACTCGCGGTGCTGCATGCGGTGGTCGGGCGTCGGCACGAAGAACAGGATGATCAGCATGCCCACCAGGGCCATGCCGGCGGTGAACCAGAACAGGCCGTGCAGGCCGAACCAGTGGGTCAGCACCGGGCCAGCGACCATCGCCACGGCAAAGGACACGCCGATGCTCATGCCGATCATCGCCATGGCCTTGGTACGGTGCTGCTCGCGCGTCAGGTCGGAGAGCATCGCCATCACCGCCGCGGAGATAGCCCCGGCGCCCTGCAGGACGCGGCCGGCGATGATGCCCCAGATGGAATCGGCGTTGGCGGCCAGGGCCGCTCCGGCGGCGAACACCAGCAGGCCGACGATGATGATCGGCCGGCGGCCGATGCGGTCGGACAGGGTGCCCAGCGGAATCTGCAGGATCGCCTGGGTCAGGCCGTAGGCGCCGATAGCGAGGCCGATCAGCGCAGGAGTCGCGCCCGCCAGATCCTGGCCGTAGGTGGCGAGCACCGGCAGGACCATGAACATGCCGAGCATGCGGAACGCGAAGACCAGCGACAGGCCGGCGGCCGCGCGGGTTTCGGTGCCACTCATGCGCTCAGTGTGGGAATCGTGCATAGGCCCCTCATGGAATGACGAAGAACGGGAATGCGCTACATTGCCCCCGTGGCGAGGCGTCATCCGGGCCTTGCATAGCCAGTTGTCGCCAACGCCGAAAATAGCCGCGCATTCTATCAGTCCTGCGGTCCAACCACACGTACGCGCCACTTTGCCGCGTGCCGACCCCGCCCCGTATACTCATCTGTTTTCGCCCGCCAAGCGAGGCCGTAGTGGACAAGATCCTCATCCGTGGGGCCCGTACCCACAACCTGAAGAACATCGACCTGACCCTGCCGCGCGACAAGCTGATCGTGATCACCGGCCTGTCCGGTTCCGGCAAGTCTTCCCTGGCCTTCGACACGCTGTACGCCGAGGGCCAGCGTCGCTATGTGGAATCGCTTTCGGCCTATGCCCGGCAGTTCCTCTCGATGATGGAAAAGCCCGACGTCGACACCATCGAAGGGCTGTCACCAGCGATTTCCATCGAGCAGAAATCCACCTCCCACAATCCGCGCTCCACCGTGGGCACCATCACCGAAATCTACGACTACCTGCGCCTGCTCTATGCGCGTGTCGGTATTCCGCGCTGCCCGGACCACGACATCCCGCTGGAAGCGCAGACCGTCAGCCAGATGGTCGACCAGGTGCTGGCGCTGCCCGAAGGCCGCAAGCTGATGCTGCTGGCCCCGGTGATCCGCGAGCGTAAGGGTGAGCACCTCGCGGTGTTCGAGGAGATGCGTGCCCAGGGCTTCGTTCGCGCCCGCGTCGACGGCAAGCTCTACGAGCTGGATGAAGTGCCCAAGCTGGACAAGAAGCTCAAGCACTCCATCGATATCGTGGTCGACCGCTTCAAGGTGCGCAGCGACCTGCAGCAGCGCCTCGCGGAATCCTTCGAGACAGCGATCAACCTGGCCGACGGCATCGCCCTGGTCGCGCCCATGGATGACGAAGAAGGCGAAGAGATGATCTTCTCCGCGCGCTTCGCCTGCCCGATCTGCGGTCACTCCATCAGCGAGCTGGAACCCAAGCTGTTCTCCTTCAACAACCCGGCCGGCGCCTGCCCGACCTGCGACGGCCTGGGCGTGAAGCAGTTCTTCGACGCGCGCCGGGTAGTCAACGGCGAGCTGACCCTGGCCGAGGGCGCAATCCGCGGCTGGGACCGGCGCAACGTCTACTACTTCCAGATGCTCGGCTCACTGGCCGGGCACTTCGGTTTCAGCCTGGAAGAGCCCTTCCAGAACCTGGACCCGGACCACCAGAAGTTCATCCTCAACGGCTCGGGCCGCGAGAACGTCGAATTCCGCTACCTCAACGACCGTGGCGACATCGTCAAGCGCGCGCACCCCTTCGAAGGCATCCTGCCGAACCTGGAACGCCGCTACCGCGAGACCGAGTCGGCCACCGTGCGCGAGGAACTGGCCAAGTTCCTCAGCACCCAGCCCTGCCCGGACTGCCATGGCACGCGACTGCGCCGCGAGGCGCGCCACGTCTGGGTCGGCGACAAGACCTTGCCGGCGATTACGGCAATGCCGGTCGGCACCGCCTGCGAGTACGCCGAGAGCCTGACCCTTACCGGCCGCCGCGGCGAGATCGCCTCGAAAATCCTCAAGGAGATTCGCGAACGCCTGCAGTTCCTGGTCAACGTCGGCCTCGACTACCTGACCCTGGACCGCAGCGCGGACACCCTGTCAGGCGGCGAGGCCCAGCGCATCCGCCTGGCCAGCCAGATCGGCGCCGGCCTGGTGGGCGTCATGTACATCCTCGACGAGCCTTCCATCGGCCTGCATCAGCGCGACAACGAGCGTCTGCTGGGCACCCTCACTCACCTGCGCAACCTGGGCAACACGGTCATCGTGGTCGAGCATGACGAAGACGCTATCCGCCTGGCCGACTACGTCGTCGACATCGGCCCCGGCGCCGGCGTGCACGGCGGGCAGATCGTCGCCGAGGGCACCCCGCAGCAGGTGATGGACCATCCGGACTCGGTCACCGGCGCCTACCTGTCGGGCCGCACCAAGATCCTCGTACCCGCCGAGCGCACCCCGCGCAACAAGAAGCAGTTGCTCAAGCTCAAGGGCGCGCGCGGCAACAACCTGCAGAACGTCAACCTGGAAATCCCGGTTGGCCTGTTCACCTGCATCACCGGTGTTTCCGGCTCCGGCAAGTCGACGCTGATCAACAACACCCTGTTCCCGATCACCGCCACTGCGCTCAACGGCGCCACCACGCTGGAAGTTGCGCCCTACGACTCGTTCGACGGCCTGCAGCACCTGGACAAGGTGGTGGACATTGACCAGAGCCCAATCGGCCGCACGCCGCGCTCCAACCCCGCGACCTACACCGGGCTGTTCACACCGATCCGCGAACTGTTCGCCGGCGTGCCGGAAGCCCGCTCGCGCGGCTACGGCCCGGGGCGCTTCTCGTTCAACGTCAAGGGCGGTCGCTGCGAGGCCTGCCAGGGCGACGGCGTGATCAAGGTGGAGATGCACTTCCTGCCGGACATCTACGTCCCCTGCGACGTCTGCAAGGGCAAGCGCTACAACCGCGAGACCCTGGAGGTCCGCTACAAGGGCAAGAGCATCACCGAGGTGCTGGACATGACCATCGAGGACGCCCGCGCGTTCTTCGACGCCGTGCCGGCCATCGCCCGCAAGCTGCAGACGCTGATGGACGTCGGCCTGTCGTACATCAAGCTGGGCCAGAGCGCGACGACACTGTCCGGCGGCGAGGCGCAGCGGGTGAAGCTGTCCCGCGAGCTGTCCAAGCGCGATACCGGCAAGACCCTGTACATCCTCGACGAGCCGACCACCGGCCTGCACTTCGCGGATATCCAGCAACTGCTCGACGTGCTGCATCGCCTGCGCGACCACGGCAACACCGTCGTGGTCATCGAGCACAACCTCGACGTGATCAAGACCGCCGACTGGCTGGTCGACCTCGGCCCCGAGGGCGGCTCCAAGGGCGGCCAGATCATCGCCACCGGCACGCCGGAGCAGGTCGCGGAGCTGGCGGTGTCGCACACCGGGCACTTCCTCAAGCCGCTGCTGGAGCGTGATCGGGCCTGATCCGCACCGGCATGAAAAAGCCCCTGCAGCCCATCGGCACAGGGGCTTTTTCTTGGGCTCTTTGTAGGAGCGAGCTTGCTCGCTCCTACAAAAGCAAAGCCCCCGGAGCATGGGCGCCGGGGGCTTTGAAGAAGCGGAGCTATGGATCAGATCTGCGATTGCAGATAGTTCTCCAGCCCCACCTTCTGGATCAGGCCGAGCTGCTGCTCCAACCAGTAGGCATGGTCTTCCTCGGTGTCGGTCAGCTGCACACGGAGGATATCGCGGGTGACGAAGTCCTTGTGCTGCTCGCACAAGGCAATGCCCTTGGCCAGTGCAGCACGCACGTGACGCTCCAGCTTGAGGTCGGCCTCCAGCATCTCCGGCACGGTCTTGCCCGGATGGATGTCGTCCGGACGCATACGCGGGGTTCCTTCAAGCAGCAGGATGCGGCGCAGCAGGGCGTCGGCGTGCTGGGTCTCCTCCTCCATCTCGTGGTTGAGGCGCTCGTAGAGCTTGGTGAAGCCCCAGTCCTCGTACATGCGCGAGTGGATGAAGTACTGGTCGCGAGCGGCCAGCTCACCGGTCAGCAGCGTGTTGAGATAATCGATAACCTCGGCATGGCCTTGCATCAGCCTTCTCCCTGGGACGTGACAGCAAATTAAACGGCGCTATGGTCGCGACTGGCCATGACCGGGGTCAAGCCCACAATGCCCCACAAACGCAGCCACCCTCCAAAGAGGGCGGCTGCTGGAGCGGCTTGTACTTAGTCCTGCGTCAGGCCCAACGCCTTGGCGACGCCTTCGCCATAGGCCGGGTCGATCTTGAAGAACAGCGCGAGCTGACGACGCTGGATAGCATCCGGAACGCCTGCCATGTCACCGGCAATATTCTCGTACAGACGCTGCCGCTGGGCTTCGTCGAACAGGCGGAACAGCGCGGCCGGCTGGCTGTAGTAGTCATCGTCCACGCGGTGGTTCCAGTGGGCCGCAGTGCCTTCCAGGGTCAGCGGCGGTTCGGAGTAGTCCGGCTGCTCCTGCCACTGGTTGAAGCTGTTCGGTTCGTAGGTGACGGTCATGTCGCCATTGTTGCCGTCCACACGCATGGCGCCATCGCGGTGATAGATGCGCGGATTGTTGCGCGCAGCGTTCACCGGGATCTGGTGGTGGTTCACACCCAGGCGGTAACGGTGCGCATCGCCATAGGAGAACAGGCGGCCCTGAAGCATCTTGTCTGGCGAGAAGCCGATGCCGGGGACGATGTTCGCCGGAGAGAACGCGGACTGCTCGACCTCGGCAAAGTAGTTCGCCGGGTTGCGATTCAGTTCGAAATAACCCACCTCGATCAGCGGATAGTCGCCATGCGGCCAGACCTTGGTCAGGTCGAACGGGTTGTAGCGGTAGGTTGCCGCCTCCTTCTCCGGCATGACCTGCACATACATCTTCCAGCGCGGGAAGTCGCCGCGCTCGATGGCATCGAACAGATCTCGCTGCGAGCTTTCGCGGTCAGCGCCCACCAGCTTGGCGGCTTCCTCGTTGCTCAGGTTCTCGATGCCCTGCTGGGTCTTGAAGTGGAACTTGACCCAGAAGCGCTCGTTGCTGGCATTGATGAAGCTGAAGGTGTGGCTGCCGAAGCCGTGGACATGGCGATAGCTGCGCGGCAGGCCGCGATCGCTGAAGTCGATGGTCAGTTGGTGCAGGGCCTCGGGCAGGTGCGAGAAGAAGTCCCACTTCATCGTGGCGTTCCGCAGGTTGGTACGCGGATCGCGCTTAACCACGTGGTTCAGATCGGGGAATTTCAGCGGGTCACGGAAGTAGAAAACTGGCGTGTTGTTGCCGACCAGGTCCCAATTGCCTTCCTCGGTGTAGAACTTCATGGCGAAGCCACGAATGTCACGCTCTGCATCGGCAGCGCCACGCTCGCCAGCAACGGTAGAGAAGCGCAGGAACAGCGGAGTCTGCTTGCCCACCTGGGAGAACAGCTTGGCGCGACTGTACCGAGTAATGTCGTGGGTGACGGTGAAGGTGCCGTAGGCGGCGGAGCCCTTGGCATGCATGCGGCGCTCAGGGATCACTTCGCGGTCGAAGTGTGCCAGTTTCTCCAGGAACCAGACGTCCTGCAGCAGCATCGGGCCCCGCGGGCCGGCGGTCTGTACGTTCTGGTTCTCAGCGACCGGCGCTCCGGCAGCGGTCGTCAGGCGGGTGTTGTCACTCATCGTTACTCTCCTCAACGGCGGGGTGTGCAATGGCCGGCGGTGAGCGCGGCTCGACATCCCAATCGGACAATTAGGCGCCTCTACCGGCGATCGGGCTGTTGATCCAGCTCAGCAAGCAGTAGAAGTCGACGACGTTAAGGATCGGTGACAAGGACACGGGTCAGCCAATTTATTGATTTGAGCTGATCGATAGAGAAAAACTTTTCGATAGGCGATAAAAAACCGGGCGCAGGGCCCGGTTTCTTATAAGGCGTGAACCTTACTCTGCAGCTTCTACTGCTTGGCCGCCAACTGCGCGGTCAATCAGTTCGACGTATGCCATAGGGGCATTGTCGCCGGCGCGGAAGCCGCACTTCAGGATGCGCAGGTAGCCGCCCGGACGGTTGGCGTAGCGCTTGCCCAGCTCGTTGAACAGCTTGCCTACGGCTTCTTTCGAACGGGTACGGTCGAAAGCGAGACGACGGTTGGCAACGCTATCCACTTTAGCCAGGGTGATCAGCGGCTCGGCAACGCGACGCAGTTCCTTGGCCTTGGGCAGGGTGGTTTTGATCAGTTCGTGTTCGAAGAGCGACACAGCCATGTTCTGGAACATAGCCTTGCGGTGCGCGCTGGTGCGGCTCAGGTGACGACCACTTTTACGATGGCGCATGGTTCAATTCCTTTCCAAACTTTACGTTCGGTAGCTACGACGATCAGGCAGTAGCCTTGTCGTCTTTCTTGAGACTTGCCGGCGGCCAGTTGTCGAGGCGCATACCGAGGGACAGACCGCGAGAGGCCAGAACGTCCTTGATTTCGGTCAGGGACTTCTTGCCCAGGTTCGGCGTTTTGAGCAGCTCTACTTCGGTGCGTTGGATCAGGTCACCGATGTAGTAGATGTTCTCTGCCTTCAGGCAGTTGGCCGAACGAACGGTCAGCTCAAGGTCATCGACCGGACGCAGCAGGATCGGATCGATCTCGTCTTCCTGCTCTTCAACGACGGGTTCGCTGTCGCCTTTGAGGTCCACGAACGCTGCCAGCTGCTGTTGCAGGATGGTAGCGGCGCGACGGATAGCCTCTTCAGGATCCAGGGTGCCGTTGGTTTCCAGATCAAGGACCAGCTTGTCCAGGTTGGTACGCTGTTCGACACGGGCGTTCTCGACCACGTAGGCAACACGACGTACGGGGCTGAACGAGGCGTCGAGCTGGAGACGGCCAATGCTACGGCTTTCGTCTTCATCACTCGAACGGGCATCAGCCGGCTCGTAGCCACGGCCACGAGCGACTTTCAGCTTCATGTTCAGCGCGCCGTTATCGGCCAGGTGGGCGATAACATGGTCACCGTTGACGATCTCGACATCATGATCCAGCTGAATATCGGCAGCGGTCACCACACCCGAGCCCTTTTTCGCCAGGGTCAGCGTCACTTCGTCACGACCGTGCAGCTTGATAGCCAGGCCTTTCAGGTTGAGCAGGATCTCGATGACATCTTCCTGCACACCTTCGATGGCGGAGTACTCATGGAGTACGCCGTCGATCTCGGCCTCGACTACTGCACAGCCAGGCATGGAGGACAACAGGATGCGACGCAGCGCGTTGCCCAGGGTATGGCCGAAACCACGCTCGAGGGGCTCGAGGGTGATCTTGGCGCGGGTTTGGCTGACCACCTGCACATCGATGTGGCGGGGGGTCAGGAACTCATTTACCGAACTCTGCATGGATGCACCTATTTTCTAGCCCTTACTTGGAGTAGAGCTCGACAATCAGGTTTTCGTTGATGTCGGCGGACAGATCGGCACGAGCCGGGACACTTTTGAAGGTGCCAGCTTTCTTGTCGGTGTCCACGTCGACCCACTCAACGCGACCGCGCTGGGCGCACAGGTCCAGAGCTTGAGCGATACGCAGCTGGTTCTTCGATTTCTCGCGAACAGCAACCACGTCACCAGCTTTGACCTGGTAGGACGGTACGTTTACGGTCTGACCGTTGACGCTGATGGTCTTGTGGGACACCAGCTGACGGGATTCGGAACGAGTGGAACCAAAGCCCATACGGTAGACGACGTTGTCCAGACGGCACTCAAGCAGCTGCAGCAGGTTTTCACCCGTGGAGCCCTTGCGGCGGGACGCTTCCTGATAGTAGCCACGGAATTGACGTTCCAGAACGCCGTAGATGCGGCGAACTTTTTGCTTCTCGCGCAGCTGCAGACCGTAGTCGGACAGGCGACCACGACGCTGGCCATGCTGACCGGGAACTTGTTCTGCCTTGCACTTCGAGTCGAGGGCACGAACGCCGCTCTTCAGGAAGAGGTCAGTGCCTTCGCGGCGGGACAGTTTGCACTTGGGACCAATGTAACGAGCCATTTCTCACTGTCTCCTATTACACGCGACGCTTTTTCGGCGGACGGCAGCCGTTATGCGGGATCGGGGTTACGTCGGTGATGCTGGCGATCTTGTAACCGCAGGCATTCAGCGCACGAACAGCCGACTCGCGACCCGGGCCCGGGCCTTTGACGTTTACGTCAAGGTTCTTCAGACCGTATTCCAGAGCAGCCTGGCCGGCACGCTCGGCCGCTACCTGGGCAGCGAACGGGGTGCTCTTACGCGAGCCGCGGAAGCCCGAACCACCGGAGGTGGCCCAGGACAGAGCGTTGCCCTGACGGTCAGTGATGGTAACGATGGTGTTGTTGAAGGACGCGTGGATGTGCGCGATCCCGTCGACCACCGTCTTTTTGACTTTCTTGCGAGGACGAGCAGCAGGTTTTGCCATGACTAGATTCCTAAGCGATTACTTGCGGATCGGCTTACGCGGGCCCTTACGGGTGCGCGCGTTGGTCTTGGTGCGCTGACCGCGAACCGGCAGACCACGACGATGACGCAGACCGCGGTAGCAACCGAGGTCCATCAGACGCTTGATGTTCATGTTGATTTCGCGACGCAGGTCACCTTCGGTGGTCAGTTTGGCCACCTCGGTACGCAGCGAATCAATCTGCTCTTCGCTCAGCTCTTTGATCTTTACAGCCGGGCTGATGCCGGTGGCTGCACAGATGCTCTGTGCGGTAGTGCGACCAACACCATAGATGTAGGTCAGCGAGATAACAGTGTGCTTGTTATCCGGAATGTTTACGCCTGCAATACGGGCCATTCAGAAAAACTCCAATTGACAGCTACCCGGCGCCCAGGGAGCCAAGAAAGGGCGCGGATATTAGCGCTGTAAAAACAAATAATCAACCCGGCAGCACACTAGCTGCCGGGTTATAACGCGTGGTTCACACTCAGCCTTGGCGCTGCTTGTGACGCGGCTCCGCGCTGCAGATCACACGAACGACGCCTTCGCGACGGACGATCTTGCAGTTGCGGCACAGCTTCTTAACCGATGCACGAACTTTCATCAGTGACTCCTCGAACCTTACGGATTAGCGCAGCAGACCGCTGCCATAACCCTTCAGGTTGGCTTTCTTCATGAGGGATTCGTACTGGTGAGAAACGAGGTGCGATTGTACTTGAGCCATAAAGTCCATCACAACCACGACCACGATCAGCAACGAGGTCCCGCCAAGGTAGAACGGTACGTGAGCAGCTACGACCAGGAACTGGGGCAGCAGGCACACAGCCGTCATGTACAGGGCACCGAACATGGTCAAACGAGTCAGTACGCCATCGATATAGCGAGCCGACTGTTCACCCGGACGAATACCCGGAATAAATGCACCGGACTTCTTGAGGTTTTCCGCCACGTCCTTCGGGTTGAACATCAGCGCTGTGTAGAAGAAGCAGAAGAAAACGATCCCTGCACTAAACAGCAGAATGTTCAGCGGCTGACCAGGAGCAATCGCTTGCGCGACGTCCTGCAGCCAACCCAGGCCTTCAGACTGACCGAACCAGGCACCCAGGGATGCCGGGAACAGCAGGATGCTGCTGGCGAAGATCGCAGGAATAACACCCGCCATATTCACTTTCAGCGGCAAATGGCTGGTTTGGGCGGCAAACACCTTGCGACCTTGCTGGCGCTTGGCGTAATGCACGGCGATACGGCGCTGCCCCCGCTCGATGAACACCACGAACGCGATGATAGCCACAGCCAGCAGGCCGATGGCGATCAGGGCGAAGATGTTGATGTCACCTTGACGCGCGGACTCGAAGGACTGGCCGATTGCTCGGGGCAGACCTGCGACGATACCGGAGAAGATCAGCATGGAGATGCCGTTGCCGACACCCCGTTCGGTGATCTGCTCACCCAGCCACATCATGAACAGTGCACCCGCCACGAAGGTGGTGACCGACACGAAGTAGAAGCCGAAGTCGTTGGAGAAGGCCACGCCCTGGCTACCCAGACCAATGGACATGCCAATGGCCTGGACGAGTGCCAGGACGAGAGTTGCGTAGCGGGTGTACTGGCTGATCTTGCGACGCCCAGACTCACCCTCTTTCTTCAACTGCTCCAGCTGCGGGCTGATTGCGGTCATGAGCTGCATGATGATCGATGCCGAGATGTACGGCATGATCCCCAATGCAAAAATACTCATGCGCTCCAGCGCGCCGCCGGAAAACATGTTGAAGAGGCTAAGAATGGTCCCCTCGTTCTGCCGGAACAGTGCCGCCAAGCGATCGGGGTTGATGCCCGGGACTGGGATATGCGCGCCGATCCGATAGACGATGATCGCCAGGAACAGGAAACGCAGACGTGCCCAGAGCTCGGACAAACCACCACCGTTGCTCAGCGCAGAGAGAGCACCTTGCTTAGCCATTTAGTCCTCGATTTTGCCGCCAGCTGCTTCGATAGCCGCACGAGCGCCCTTGGTGGCGCCAATGCCTTTCAGGGTGACTGCGCGAGTAACGTCGCCCGACAGCATGACTTTCACACGCTGTACGTTCTGGTTAATCACGTTGGCATCCTTCAGGGACTGCACGGTTACGACATCACCCTCGACCTTGGCCAGCTCGGAAGTGCGCACTTCTGCGCGATCCATGGCTTTCAGCGAGTTGAAGCCGAACTTCGGCAGACGACGGTGCAGCGGCTGCTGACCACCCTCGAAGCCCGGAGCGATGGAGCCACCGGAGCGGGAGGTTTGACCTTTGTGACCACGGCCACCGGTCTTGCCCAGACCGCTACCGATGCCACGGCCCGGACGGTGCTTTTCGCGACGGGCACCCGGCGCGGAACGCAGATCGTTCAGTTGCATGGATTAACCCTCCACACGCAGCAGGTAGTAGGCCTTGTTGATCATGCCGCGGTTTTCAGGAGTGTCCTGAACTTCGACGGTATGATTGATGCGACGCAGGCCGAGGCCTTTGACGCAAGCCTTGTGATTGGCCAGACGGCCGTTCAGGCTCTTGATCAGGGTAACTTTGACAGTTGCCATGGTTAGAGAATCTCCTCGACGCTCTTGCCACGCTTGGCCGCTACCGACTCAGGGGACTGCATGTTCTTCAGGCCCTTGAAGGTTGCGTAGACCACGTTCACCGGATTGGTGGAGCCGTAGCACTTCGCCAGAACGTTCTGCACACCGGCCACTTCCAGGACAGCACGCATGGCGCCGCCGGCGATGATGCCGGTACCTTCGGAAGCCGGCTGCATGTACACCTTGGAGGCGCCATGGGCGGACTTGGTCGGGTACTGCAGGGTGGTGCCGTTCAGATCAACCTGGATCATGTTGCGGCGAGCAGCTTCCATTGCCTTCTGGATGGCGGCAGGCACTTCACGCGCCTTGCCACGACCGAAGCCAACACGGCCCTTGCCATCGCCAACCACGGTCAGCGCGGTGAAGGCGAAGATACGGCCACCTTTTACGGTTTTGGCGACGCGGTTCACTTGAACCAGCTTCTCGATGTAGCCTTCGTCGCGCTTTTGATCGTTGTTTGCCATAACTTAGAACTCCAGACCGCCTTCACGAGCGGCATCAGCCAGGGCCTTGATACGACCGTGGTACTTGAAGCCAGAACGGTCGAACGCCACCTGAGTGACGCCGGCAGCCTTGGCGCGTTCCGCGACCAGTTGACCAACTTTCTTGGCTGCGTCGACGTTGCCGGTGGCAGCTTCGCGCAGTTCTTTGTCCAGGGTCGAGGCGCTGGCCAGGACCTTGCCGCCGTCGGCTGCAATGACCTGGGCGTAGATGTGCTGGGAGGAGCGGTACACGCAGAGGCGTACGGCTTCCAGTTCGCGCATCTTCAGGCGAGCCTTGCGAGCGCGGCGCAGACGGGTTTCTTTCTTGACGCTCATTTGCTATGCCCTACTTCTTCTTGGCTTCTTTACGAAGGACGACTTCGTCGGCGTAACGCACGCCCTTGCCTTTGTACGGCTCCGGCGGACGGAAGTCGCGGATTTCCGCGGCCACCTGGCCAACCAGCTGCTTGTCGATACCCTTGATCAGGATGTCGGTCTGGCTGGGGGTTTCCGCGACGATGCCGGCAGGCAGTTCGTAATCAACCGGGTGGGAGAAGCCGAGAGCCAGGGACAGCACTTGGCCTTTGGCCTGCGCCTTGTAACCAACACCAACCAACTGGAGCTTGCGCTCGAAGCCCTGGCTGACACCGATTACCATGTTGTTGACCAGAGCGCGGGTGGTACCGGCCATGGCACGGGTCTGCTGGTCGCCGTTACGCGCAGCGAAACGCAGCTCACCGTTGTCCTGAATGACTTCGACGGACGGATGTACTTTCAGCTCGAGAGCGCCCTTGGCACCCTTGATCGAAAGTTCCTGACCAGCCAGCTTGATTTCAACGCCGGCAGGCAGAATGACGGGGTTCTTAGCAACGCGAGACATGCTGATTCCCCTTAGAACACAGTGCAGAGCACTTCGCCACCGACACCAGCGGCACGGGCAGCGCGGTCAGTCATCACACCTTTGTTGGTGGAGACGATCGAAACGCCCAGGCCGCCGCGAACTTTCGGCAGCTGGTCTACGGATTTGTACTGGCGCAGGCCAGGACGGCTGATTCGCTTCACTTCCTCGATGACAGGCTTGCCTTCGAAGTACTTCAGCTCGATCGACAGCAGAGGCTTGGCCTCGGCGGTGACTTGGAAATCCGCAATGTAGCCTTCATCCTTGAGGACTTTGGCGACTGCCGCTTTCAGCTTGGAAGACGGCATGCTCACGACGGTCTTCTCAGCCATCTGGGCATTACGGATGCGAGTTAGCATGTCTGCTAACGGGTCCTGCATACTCATGGGCTTAATGCTCCTGATACAAAAGATAAGCCTTCAACTTCATAACTCGCCCTCAAAACGCCGGACGAACTAAAACCCGGACTCGGGGGAGCCGGGTATTCTAGAGATCGCTTAAAAACGAATCAAGCCCCACGAGGGGGCTTGATCCGCAAAGCGATCAACGGAGCCGTTGCCAGCTCCGTCTAGCACTTACCAGCTGGCTTTCACCAGGCCCGGTACGTCACCGCGCATTGCTGCTTCACGCAGCTTGTTACGGCTCAGGCCGAACTTGCGGTAGTAACCGTGCGGACGACCGGTCAGGCGGCAACGGTTACGCAGGCGGCTGGCGCTCGCGTCACGCGGTTGCTTCTGCAGGGCGACCTGGGCATTCCAACGATCTTCTGCGGAAGTGCTCGGATTAGCGATGATCGCTTTCAGCTCGGCACGCTTTTTGGCGTACTTGGCTACCGTTTGCTGACGCTTCAGCTCACGGTTCTTCATGCTCTCTTTAGCCATGGTCCTACTCCAATCAGTTGCGGAACGGGAATTTGAAGGCGCGCAGCAGTGCACGACCCTCATCATCCGAACGCGCGGTGGTGGTCAGAGTGATATCCATACCGCGGAGGGCATCGATCTTGTCGTAATCGATTTCCGGGAAGATGATCTGCTCTTTGACGCCCATGCTGTAGTTGCCACGGCCGTCGAAGGACTTGGCGTTCAGACCGCGGAAGTCACGAACGCGCGGCAGGGAGATCGACAGCAGACGGTCCAGGAACTCGTACATGCGATCGCCACGCAGGGTGACTTTTACGCCGATCGGCCAGCCTTCACGAATCTTGAAGCCAGCGATGGACTTACGAGCGTAAGTCACAACCGGCTTCTGACCCGCGATCTTTTCCAGATCAGCTACGGCGCTCTCGATGACTTTCTTGTCGCCGACAGCTTCGCCAAGACCCATGTTCAGGGTGATTTTGGTAACGCGCGGAACTTCCATCACGTTCGCCAGCTGAAGCTCTTGCTTCAGCTTGGGAGCGATTTCCTTCCGATAAATTTCTTTCAATCGTGCCATGGTGATCTACCTAGCTCCCTCAAGCCTGAACCGGTTTCTGGGTCGACTTGAAGACACGAATCTTCTTACCGTCTTCGACTTTGAAACCAACGCGGTCAGCCTTGTTGGTTTCAGCGTTGAAGATGGCGACGTTGGAGACGTGCAGAGGCGCCTCCTTCTCGACGATCCCGCCTTGCTGGTTGAGCATGGGGTTGGGCTTGGTGTGGCGCTTGACCAGGTTCACACCGCCAACGACCAGACGGTCGTCAGCCAGAACCTTGATCACTTTGCCACGCTTGCCCTTGTCCTTGCCGGCAATGACGATGACTTCGTCGTCACGACGAATTTTTTGCATGACGGCTACTCCTTACAGCACTTCTGGGGCAAGGGAGACGATCTTCATGAACTTCTCGGTACGAAGTTCACGAGTCACGGGCCCGAAGATACGGGTGCCGATCGGCTCCTGCTTGTTGTTCAGCAGGACGGCGGCGTTGCCGTCGAAGCGGATGATGGAACCGTCGGTACGACGTACGCCGTGCTTGGTGCGAACGACCACGGCAGTCATGACCTGGCCCTTCTTCACCTTGCCACGCGGAATTGCTTCCTTGACGGTGACCTTGATGATGTCGCCAATGCCGGCGTAACGGCGGTGGGAACCGCCGAGTACCTTGATGCACATTACGCGACGCGCGCCGCTGTTATCAGCGACTTCGAGCATGGATTGAGTCTGAATCATCTTCTATCTCCGACCCTTAGACTTCAACCGCGCGCTCGACGATATCAACCAGGGTCCAGGCCTTGGTCTTGGCCAGCGGACGGGTCTCGCGAATGGTGACCAGGTCACCAATGCGGCACTGATTGGTTTCGTCGTGGGCGTGCAGTTTGGTCGAACGCTTCACGTATTTGCCGTAGATCGGGTGCTTAACGCGGCGCTCGATCAGAACGGTGACGGTCTTGTCCATCTTGTCGCTGACGACACGGCCGGTCAGCGTACGGACGGTTTTCTGAGCTTCAGCCATGATTACTTACCTGCTTGCTGGTTGAGCACAGTTTTAACGCGAGCGATGTCGCGCTTCACTTGCGAGAGCAGGTGAGACTGCCCCAACTGGCCAGTTGCTTTCTGCATGCGCAGATTGAACTGGTCGCGCAGCAGGCCGAGCAGTTGCTCGTTCAGCTGCTCAACGGATTTTTCACGAAGTTCATTCGCTTTCATCACATCACCGTCCGCTTAACAAAGGAGGTGGCGAGCGGCAGCTTTGCAGCAGCCAGGGCGAATGCCTCACGCGCCAGCTCTTCGGATACACCCTCGATCTCGTACAGGACCTTGCCCGGTTGAATCTGGGCTACCCAGTACTCGACGCCACCCTTACCTTTACCCATACGTACTTCCAGGGGCTTCTTGGTAACAGGCTTGTCGGGGAATACGCGAATCCAGATCTTGCCGCCACGTTTTACGTGACGGGTCAGCGCACGACGTGCGGACTCGATCTGACGCGCGGTGAGACGGCCACGGCTGGTTGCCTTGAGGGCAAACTCGCCGAAGCTGACTTTGGAACCGCGATGAGCCAGGCCACGGTTGTGACCGGTCATTTGCTTGCGGAACTTCGTACGCTTAGGTTGCAGCATTTGCGTACTCCTTACTTAGCAGCTTTTTTACGAGGAGCGGGCGCTTGGGGCTTCAGCTCTTCCTGGCGGCCACCAATGACCTCGCCTTTGAAGATCCAAACCTTCACACCGATCACACCGTAGGTGGTGTGCGCTTCGTAGGTTGCATAGTCGATGTCGGCACGCAGGGTGTGCAGGGGCACACGACCTTCGCGATACCACTCGGTACGAGCGATTTCAGCGCCGCCCAGACGACCGCTTACCTGGATCTTGATGCCTTTGGCACCAATGCGCATGGCGTTCTGTACAGCGCGCTTCATGGCGCGACGGAACATGACGCGACGCTCCAGCTGCTGAGCTACGCTTTGCGCAACCAGCATACCGTCGAGTTCCGGCTTGCGGATCTCTTCGATGTTGATGTGCACCGGCACACCCATTTGCTTGGTCAGGTCCTGACGCAGTTTCTCAACATCTTCACCTTTCTTGCCGATCACGATGCCGGGACGAGCGGTGTGGATGGTGATACGTGCAGTCTGAGCCGGACGATGGATGTCGATACGGCTGACGGACGCGCTTTTTAGTTTGTCTTGGAGATACTCACGTACCTTCAGGTCGGCGAACAGATAATCGGCGTAAGTGCGCTTATCTGCGTACCAAACGGAGGTGTGCTCCTTGACGATACCCAGGCGGATGCCATTGGGATGTACTTTCTGACCCATCTGATCGACTCCGTTACTTGTCCGCAACCTTGACAGTGATATGGCAAGACCGCTTGACGATGCGATCAGCACGGCCTTTGGCACGCGGCATGATGCGCTTGAGCGAACGACCTTCGTTGACGAAGACGGTGGAGACTTTGAGATCGTCTACATCGGCGCCTTCGTTGTGCTCGGCGTTGGCAACGGCCGACTCCAGCACTTTCTTCATGATCTCGGCGGCTTTCTTGTTGCTGAAAGCCAGGAGGTTGAGCGCATCGCCCACCTTCTTCCCGCGGATCTGGTCGGCGACCAAGCGGGCTTTCTGGGCGGAGATACGAGCGCCCGAGAGCTTAGCGGCTACTTCCATCTTCCTTACCCCTTAACGCTTGGCTTTCTTGTCCGCAGCGTGCCCACGATAAGTGCGGGTAGCAGCGAACTCGCCGAGTTTGTGACCAACCATGTCTTCGTTGACCAGAACGGGCACGTGTTGACGGCCGTTGTGGACAGCGATGGTCAGACCAACCATGTGCGGCATGATCATAGAACGGCGCGACCAGGTCTTGATCGGCTTGCGGTCGTTCTTTTCTACCGCCACTTCGATCTTCTTCAGCAGGTGAAGATCGATAAAAGGACCTTTTTTCAGAGAACGTGGCACTGTCGTATCCCTCTATTTACTTGCGGCGACGGACGATCATGTTGTCGGTACGCTTGTTCGCGCGAGTCTTCTTACCCTTGGTCTGAAGACCCCACGGCGATACCGGATGACGACCAGCAGAGGTACGACCTTCACCACCACCATGCGGGTGGTCGACCGGGTTCATGGCAACACCACGAACGGTCGGGCGAACGCCACGCCAGCGTTTGGCACCGGCTTTACCCAGCGAACGCAGGCTGTGCTCGGAGTTCGAGACTTCACCCAGGGTCGCACGGCAGTCAGCCAGGACTTTACGCATCTCACCGGAACGCAGACGTACGGTTACGTAGGCACCTTCACGGGCAACCAGCTGAGCCGAGGCGCCAGCGGAGCGAGCGATCTGAGCGCCTTTGCCAGGCTTCAGTTCGATACCGTGGATGGTGCTACCAACCGGGATGTTGCGCAGCGGCATGTTGTTGCCGGCCTTGATCGGAGCGCCGATACCGGAGATCAGTTGATCACCAGCCACCACGCCTTTGGGGGCGATGATGTAGCGACGCTCGCCGTCCGCGTATTTCAGCAGAGCGATGTGAGCAGTACGGTTCGGATCGTATTCGACGCGCTCAACGATGGCAGGAATGCCATCCTTATTGCGACGAAAGTCGACCAGACGATAGTGCTGCTTGTGGCCACCACCGATATGACGGGTGGTGATGCGACCGTTGTTGTTACGGCCGCCCGACTTGGACTTCTTCTCGAGCAGGGGAGCGAACGGGGCACCTTTGTGCAGGTCCTGGTTCACTACCTTGACGACGAAACGACGACCAGCGGAAGTCGGTTTGCATTTAACGATTGCCATGATGCACCCCTTTACTCAGCGCCAGCTGCGAAATCGAGATCCTGGCCCGGCTGGAGAGCGATGTACGCTTTTTTCCAGTCGTTACGCTTGCCCAGGCCGCGAACGGTACGCTTGGTCTTGCCCTGAACGTTCAGGGTCGTGACGCGACGTACTTTCACGCCGAACAGGCTTTCTACGGCCTTCTTGATTTCCAGCTTGGTTGCATCAGTGGCAACCTTGAAAACGAATTGGCTGTTGCCGTCCGCCAGGCCAGTGGCCTTCTCGGAGATATGCGGGCCCAGCAGCACTTTGAATACGCGTTCCTGGTTCATGCCAGCAGCTCCTCGAACTTCTTCACGGCGGACACGGTGACCAGCACCTTGTCGTAGGCGATGAGGCTGACCGGATCGGAAGCCTGGACGTCACGCACATCGACGTGGGCCAGGTTGCGAGCTGCCAGGTACAGGTTCTCATCGACGCCTTCGGTGACGATCAGTACATCTTTAAGGCCCAGGCCTTCCAGCTTGCTGACCAGACCTTTGGTCTTCGGTGCATCGACAGCGAAGTCGGCAACGACAACCAGACGATCCAGACGAACCAGCTCAGAGAGGATGGAGCGCAGAGCAGCGCGGTACATCTTCTTGTTGAGCTTCTGGGAGTGATCCTGGGGCTTGGCCGCGAAGGTCGCGCCGCCGCCACGCCAGATGGGGCTACGGATGGTGCCAGCACGAGCACGACCAGTGCCCTTCTGACGCCACGGCTTCTTGCCACCACCGGAGACTTCGGAACGAGTTTTCTGAGCCTTGGTGCCCTGACGGCCGCCAGCCATGTAGGCTACGACTGCCTGGTGAACCAGGGTCTCGTTGAATTCGCTACCAAAAGTACGCTCGGAAACTTCGATCGCCTGAGCGCCATTTACATTCAGTTGCATCTCAGCTTCCTCTCTTAACCGCGAGCCTTGGCTGCCGGACGCACCAGCACATCACCACCGGTAGCGCCGGGAACGGCACCTTTGACCAGCAGCAGATTGCGCTCTGCATCGACACGCACGACCTCAAGGGATTGAACGGTTACGCGCTCAGCACCCAGGTGGCCCGACATTTTTTTGCCCTTGAACACTCGACCAGGAGTCTGGCACTGGCCGATGGAACCCGGGACGCGGTGGGAAACGGAGTTACCGTGGGTGTTATCTTGACCACGGAAGTTCCAGCGCTTGATGGTACCGGCGAAGCCTTTACCCTTGGACTCGCCGGTAACGTCTACCAGCTGGCCTGCCTGGAACAGATCGACAGAGATGGAATCGCCTGCCTTGAACTCCTCTTCGCCCAGACGGAATTCCCACACGCCGCGACCGGCGGCGACATTCGCCTTGGCAAAGTGACCGGCTTGCGCCTTGGTCACGCGAGAAGCACGACGCTCGCCAGCAGTTACCTGCACGGCGCGATAGCCATCGCTCTCTTCGTTTTTGAACTGGGTGACGCGATTCGGCTCGACTTCAATGACCGTAACCGGAATAGAGACACCATCTTCGGTGAAGATGCGGGTCATGCCGCACTTACGACCGACAACACCAATTGTCATCTTTAGAACCTCTTTAGTGTACGGGGCTTTCACCCGCTATGGCCGCCCATTTCAGAGCGTTACACGACCAATGCCGAAGGCATTAGCCGAGGCTGATCTGTACTTCGACGCCAGCAGCAAGGTCGAGCTTCATCAGCGCGTCGACGGTTTTGTCGGTCGGCTGAACGATGTCGAGAACACGCTTGTGGGTACGAATTTCGTACTGGTCACGAGCGTCCTTGTTGACGTGCGGGGAAATCAGCACGGTGTAACGTTCCTTGCGGGTCGGCAGAGGAATCGGACCACGCACCTGAGCGCCAGTACGTTTCGCGGTTTCCACGATTTCCTGGGTAGATTGGTCGATCAGGCGGTGATCAAAAGCCTTCAACCGAATACGGATTTGTTGATTTTGCATTTGACCTCAGACTCCAAGTTGCCATTCCCAACGGACGGACTCCGCCCGTTAAAAGGAGGCGCAATTGTACGGATGCGCCTGGGGGGTGTCAATATTTAACCAACTCAACGAAAAAGGGACCCCGAAGGGTCCCTTTTTCTGGAGCGGATCAGCGATTACTCGATGATCTTGGCAACCACACCGGCGCCTACGGTACGACCGCCTTCGCGGATCGCGAAGCGCAGGCCATCTTCCATGGCGATCGGAGCGATCAGAGTGACAACCATTTTCACGTTGTCGCCCGGCATTACCATCTCAACGCCTTCCGGCAGTTCGCAGTTGCCGGTTACGTCGGTGGTACGGAAGTAGAACTGCGGACGGTAGCCTTTGAAGAACGGGGTGTGACGACCACCTTCTTCCTTGGACAGCACGTACACTTCGCACTCGAACTTGGTGTGCGGCTTGATGGTGCCCGGCTTGGCCAGAACCTGACCACGCTCTACGTCTTCACGCTTGGTGCCACGCAGCAGGACGCCGACGTTCT
This sequence comes from Pseudomonas sp. BB438, assembly GCF_057180225.1. Taxonomy (NCBI): domain Bacteria; kingdom Pseudomonadati; phylum Pseudomonadota; class Gammaproteobacteria; order Pseudomonadales; family Pseudomonadaceae; genus Pseudomonas; species Pseudomonas sp. BB438. Next base: position 679,831 of record NZ_CM170001.1, on the reverse strand, counting down.
CACCAGCACGACCTTCGTCGAGCAGCTTGCGGAACATTTCAACGCCGGTGCAGGTAGTCTTGGTGGTCGCCTTGATACCGACGATTTCCACTTCTTCCTGGATCTTGACGATGCCACGCTCAACACGGCCGGTTACCACGGTGCCGCGGCCGGAGATCGAGAACACGTCTTCGATCGGCATCAGGAACGGCTTGTCGATGGCGCGCTCGGGCTCGGGGATGTACGAGTCCAGGGTTTCTACCAGCTTACGCACGGCGGAAACGCCCATCTCGTTGTCGTCCTGGCCGTTCAGGGCCATCAGAGCGGAACCGATCACGATCGGAGTGTCGTCGCCCGGGAAGTCGTAGGTGTTCAGCAGATCGCGAACTTCCATTTCGACCAGTTCCAGCAGCTCGGCGTCGTCAACCATGTCGGCCTTGTTCAGGAACACGACGATGTAAGGAACGCCTACCTGGCGGGACAGCAGGATGTGCTCGCGGGTCTGCGGCATGGGGCCGTCAGCAGCGGAGCAAACCAGGATCGCGCCGTCCATCTGGGCAGCACCGGTGATCATGTTCTTCACGTAGTCGGCGTGGCCCGGGCAGTCTACGTGAGCGTAGTGGCGCACCGGCGAGTCGTATTCAACGTGAGAGGTGTTGATGGTGATACCACGAGCCTTCTCTTCCGGCGCGTTGTCGATCTGGTCGAAAGCGCGAGCGGAGCCGCCCCAGGTCTCGGAGCAAACCTTGGTCAGAGCAGCGGTCAGAGTGGTTTTGCCGTGGTCAACGTGACCGATGGTGCCGACGTTGACGTGCGGTTTGTTACGTTCAAATTTTTCTTTAGCCACGAGAGTAACCTCTTACTAAAAGAGCTGAATCAAGCTTGTTTTTTGGCCAGAGCTTCGACGACGTTCGCCGGAGCTTCAGCATACTTGGAGAATTCCATGGAGTAGCTAGCGCGACCCTGGGACATGGAACGCACGTCGGTTGCATAACCGAACATCTCGCCCAGCGGAACCTCGGCACGGATAACCTTACCGGAAACCGAGTCTTCCATCCCCTGAATCAGACCACGACGACGGTTCAGGTCACCCATCACGTCACCCATGTAGTCCTCAGGAGTCACCACTTCCACCTTCATGATCGGCTCCAGAACCTTGCCGCCGCCCTTCTGAGCCAACTGCTTGGTTGCCATGGAAGCGGCGATCTTGAACGCCATCTCGTTGGAGTCGACGTCGTGGTAGGAACCATCGAAGACGGTCGCCTTCAGGCCGATCAGCGGATAGCCGGCAACAACGCCGTTCTTCATCTGCTCTTCGATGCCCTTCTGGATGGCCGGAATGTATTCCTTCGGAACCACACCGCCCACGACTTCGTTGGTGAAGACCAGGCCTTCAGTGATGTTGCCCTTCTCGTCCACATCAGGAGCGGAGAAGCGAATCCAGCAGTGACCGAACTGGCCACGGCCGCCGGATTGGCGAACGAACTTGCCTTCGATCTCGATGTTGTCCTTCGAGATGGTTTCGCGGTACGAAACCTGCGGCTTGCCGATGTTCGCCTCGACGCCGAATTCACGCTTCATGCGGTCGACGAGGATGTCCAGGTGCAGCTCACCCATACCGGAGATGATGGTCTGGCCGGTTTCTTCGTCGGTCTTGACGCGGAACGACGGGTCTTCCTGAGCCAGCTTGCCGAGGGCGATACCCATCTTCTCCTGGTCAGCCTTGGTCTTCGGCTCAACAGCTACCGAGATTACCGGCTCCGGGAAGTCCATACGCTCGAGGATGATCGGCTTCTCGATATCGCACAGGGTGTCACCGGTGGTGACGTCCTTCATGCCGATCAGAGCAGCGATGTCGCCAGCGCGCACTTCTTTGATCTCGTCACGCTGGTTGGCGTGCATTTGCACCATACGACCAACGCGCTCTTTCTTGCCTTTCACGGAGTTGATAACCGAGTTACCCGACTCCAGAACGCCCGAGTAGACGCGAACGAAGGTCAGAGTACCTACGAACGGGTCAGTGGCGATCTTGAATGCCAGAGCCGAGAACGGAGCATTGTCGTCAGCCGGACGCTCGTCTTTCGGAGCATCGTCGCCGTCGTCAATGTGATCCGGGTGGATACCCTGGATCGCCGGGATCTCGGTCGGAGCAGGCAGGAAGTCGATCACGGCGTCGAGAACCAGGGGCACGCCCTTGTTCTTGAACGAGGAGCCGCAGACAGCCGGTACGATTTCGCAGGCGATAGTACGCAGACGCAGGCCAGCCTTGATCTCTTCGATCGACAGCTCACCCTCTTCCAGGTACTTGTTCATCAGCTCTTCGTTGGCTTCGGCAGCAGCCTCGACCATGTTGTTGCGCCACTCGGTAGCCAGCTCGACCATATCGGCAGGAATTTCTTCCTCGCGATAGGAAGTGCCCTTGTCGTCTTCGTTCCAGTAGATGGCCTTCATCTTCAGCAGGTCAACCTGACCCTGGAAGTCATCTTCTGCACCGATGGCCAGCTGAACCGGAACCGGGGTGTGACCCAGGCGGTTCTTGATCTGACCGACGACGCGCAGGAAGTTGGCGCCAGCGCGGTCCATCTTGTTCACGTAAACGATACGCGGAACGCCGTACTTGTTGGCCTGACGCCATACGGTTTCGGACTGAGGCTCAACGCCGGAGGTGCCGCAGAATACAACGACAGCACCGTCCAGCACGCGCAGGGAGCGCTCAACTTCAATGGTGAAGTCTACGTGGCCGGGGGTGTCGATGACGTTTACGCGGTACTTGTCGTACTGGCCGCGCGAACCTTCCCAGAAGGTGGTGATTGCAGCGGAGGTGATGGTAATACCACGCTCCTGCTCCTGCACCATCCAGTCGGTAGTGGCAGCGCCGTCATGCACCTCACCCATCTTGTGGCTGAGACCTGTGTAGAACAGGATCCGCTCGGTGGTGGTGGTCTTGCCCGCGTCAACGTGGGCGCAGATACCAATGTTCCGGTAGCGGTTGATTGCTGTGTTACGAGCCATAAAGCCCTCGCAGAAGTGTTGTTGCCGTAATTAGAAGCGGTAGTGCGAGAACGCTTTGTTGGCCTCGGCCATACGGTGCACGTCTTCACGCTTCTTGACGGCAGCGCCTTTGCCTTCAGCGGCATCCAGCAGCTCGCCAGCCAGGCGCAGAGCCATGGACTTCTCGCCACGCTTGCGGGCGAAGTCCACCAGCCAACGCATGGCCAGTGCATTACGACGGGACGGACGTACTTCGACCGGAACCTGGTAGGTAGCACCGCCAACACGGCGGGACTTCACTTCGACCAGCGGAGCGATGGCGTCGAGTGCTTTTTCGAAGAGTTCCAGGGGGTCGCCTTTACCGCGCTCTTTGACCTTGTCCAGAGCACCGTAAACGATACGCTCGGCAACGGCTTTCTTGCCGCTTTCCATCACGTGGTTCATGAACTTCGCCAGGATCTGGCTTCCGTATTTAGGATCGGCCAGGATCTCACGCTTGGCCGCTACACGACGTCTTGGCATTGATAAGCCCTCAAACGGTCTTCAGGTTAGCCCGGGACGATGCCCGACCTTACTCTTATCGACTCAGAAAATAGGAAAACAAAATTACTTCGGACGCTTCGCGCCGTACTTCGAACGACCCTGCTTACGGTCTTTAACGCCGGAGGTATCCAGCGAACCGCGCACGGTGTGGTAACGAACACCCGGAAGGTCCTTTACACGACCGCCGCGGATCAGCACTACGCTGTGCTCCTGCAGGTTGTGGCCTTCACCGCCGATGTACGAGGAAACCTCGAAACCGTTGGTCAGACGAACACGGCACACCTTACGCAGTGCGGAGTTCGGCTTCTTCGGGGTGGTGGTGTATACGCGGGTGCATACGCCGCGACGCTGAGGGCAGTTCTGCAGGGCAGGAACGCCGCTCTTGTCTACCAGGCGCTTGCGCGGCTTGCGCACCAGCTGGTTGATAGTTGCCATCTATAGCTCCACTGATTGTCTTACGACACTTAAAAACGAAAATGGGCAGAGCATGCGCCCTGCCAATTTTCGGGGTACAAGATACTAAAGAGCTTACGGAACGCAGTCAAGACAAAGCCCCGGTTGTCAAGACAACCGGGGCTTTGTTTGAGGCTTAGTTACCGCTCAGGTTGAGCGCTTCGGCCAGTGCTGCTTCGGCCTCGCTCGCGCTCACGCGCTGCGGTTTGCCGAGCTCGCGCTGACGCTTGCGCTCGCTGTGGTAGGCCAGACCCGTACCTGCCGGGATCAGACGACCCACGACCACGTTCTCCTTCAGGCCGCGCAGGAAGTCGCGCTTGCCGGTGACGGCCGCCTCGGTGAGGACGCGGGTGGTCTCCTGGAAGGATGCCGCCGAGATGAACGACTCGGTGGACAGCGAGGCCTTGGTGATACCCAGCAGAACGCGCTCGTACTTGGCGGGGAACTTGTCCTGGGTACCCAGCACTTCGTTCTCTTCCAGCACGTGAACCAGCTCGACCTGGTCGCCCTTGATGAAGGACGAATCGCCCGACTCGGCCACTTCGACCTTGCGCAGCATCTGGCGCAGGATGGTCTCGATGTGCTTGTCGTTGATCTTCACGCCCTGCAGACGATAAACGTCCTGGATCTCGTTGACGATGTACTTGGCCAGCGAGCTCACACCCAGCAGACGGAGGATGTCGTGCGGGTTGCTCGGGCCGTCGGAGATCACTTCACCACGGCTTACCTGTTCACCTTCGAACACGTTTAGGTGACGCCACTTCGGAATCAGTTCCTCGTACGGATCGCTACCGTCGGTGGGAGTGATGACCAGGCGACGCTTGCCCTTGGTTTCCTTGCCGAAGGAGATGGTGCCGCTGATTTCCGCCAGGATCGAAGGCTCTTTCGGACGACGAGCTTCGAACAGGTCGGCAACGCGCGGCAGACCACCGGTGATGTCGCGGGTCTTCGAGGTTTCCTGCGGGATACGCGCGATAACGTCACCGATGCGCACTTTCGCCCCATCGTTGAGGTTGACCAGGGCGTTCGCCGGCAGGAAGTACTGGGCCGGTACGTCGGTACCCGGCAGCAGCAGATCCTTGCCTGCAGCGTCGATCAGCTTCACGGCCGGACGGATGTCCTTGCCGGCCGCCGGACGATCCTTCGGATCCATCACTTCAATGTTGGTCAGACCGGTCAGCTCGTCGGTCTGGCGCTTGATGGTGATGCCCTCTTCCATGCCCACGAAGGCCACGGTGCCGTCCATCTCGGTGACGATCGGGTGGGTGTGCGGGTCCCACTTGGCGACGATGGCGCCCGGGTCGACTTTGTCACCTTCCTTCACGGAGATTACCGCACCGTACGGCAGCTTGTAGCGCTCGCGCTCACGACCGAAGTCGTCGGCTACCGCCAGCTCACCGGAACGGGAAACCGCTACCAGCGCGCCATCGGCACGCTCTACGTGCTTCAGGTTGTGCAGGCGAATGGTGCCGCCGTTCTTGACCTGTACGTTGTCCACGGCGGAAGTACGGCTGGCCGCACCACCGATGTGGAAGGTACGCATGGTCAGCTGGGTACCCGGCTCACCGATCGACTGGGCAGCGATAACGCCGACAGCCTCACCGATGTTCACGCGGTGACCACGAGCCAGATCGCGGCCGTAGCACATGGCGCAGATGCCATGGCGGGTCTCGCAGGTGATCGGAGAACGCACAACGACTTCGTCAACGCTCATCTGCTCGAGGAAGTCGACCCACTTCTCGTCAATCAGGGTGCCGGCTTCGACGATCACATCGTCACTGCCCGGCTTGAACACGTCGCGAGCGATCACGCGACCGAGGACGCGCTCACCCAGCGGCTCAACCACGTCGCCGCCTTCGATGTGCGGAGACATGACCAGGCCATGCTCGGTGCCGCAGTCGATCTCGGTCACGACCAGGTCCTGGGCCACGTCGACGAGACGACGGGTCAGGTAACCGGAGTTCGCAGTCTTCAGTGCGGTATCCGCCAGACCTTTACGAGCACCGTGAGTGGAGATGAAGTACTGGAGTACGTTCAGGCCTTCACGGAAGTTCGCAGTGATCGGGGTCTCGATGATGGAGCCATCCGGCTTGGCCATCAGGCCACGCATACCGGCCAGCTGACGGATCTGGGCCGCGGAACCCCGCGCACCGGAGTCCGCCATCATGTACATGGAGTTGAACGACTCCTGGTCGACCTGCTTGCCCTCGCGATCGGTCACCTTCTCTTTCGAGAGGTTGGCCATCATCGCCTTGGACACTTCATCGTTGGCCTTGGACCAGAGGTCGATCACCTTGTTGTACTTCTCGCCCTGGGTTACCAGGCCGGAGGCATACTGGCTTTCGATCTCCTTCACTTCCTCGGTAGCGGCATCGATGATGCGCGCCTTTTCATCCGGGATAACGAAGTCGTTCACGCCGATCGACACACCGGAGATGGTCGAGTAGGCGAAGCCGGTGTACATCAGCTGGTCAGCGAAAATGACGGTGTCTTTCAGGCCCACCACGCGGTAGCAATGGTTGATCAGCTTGGAGATCGCCTTCTTCTTCATCGACTGGTTGACCACGTCGAAGGGCAGGCCGGCCGGAACAACCTGGAACAGCAGCGCACGGCCAACGGTGGTGTCGACGATGCGGGTGTTGGCGGTCAGCTGACCGTCTTCACCTTTGACCTTCTCGTTGATGCGCACTTTCACGCGGGCGTGCAGGGACACCTGGCCGCTGCGGTACGCGCGGTCAACTTCCTGCAGGTCGGCAAAGGCCATGCCCTCGCCCTTCGCGTTGATCGCTTCCCGGGTCATGTAGTACAGACCCATTACCACGTCCTGCGACGGAACGATGATCGGCTCGCCGTTGGCGGGCGACAGGATGTTGTTGGTGGACATCATCAGCGCGCGCGCTTCCAACTGAGCCTCGAGGGTCAGCGGAACGTGAACGGCCATCTGGTCACCGTCGAAGTCGGCGTTGTACGCGGCGCAGACCAGCGGGTGCAGCTGGATGGCCTTACCTTCGATCAGTACCGGCTCGAACGCCTGGATGCCCAGACGGTGCAGGGTCGGCGCACGGTTCAGCAGTACGGGGTGTTCGCGGATGACCTCGGCGAGCACGTCCCACACTTCCGGCAGTTCGCGCTCGACCATCTTCTTGGCAGCCTTGATGGTGGTGGCCATGCCACGACCTTCCAGCTTGCCGAAGATGAACGGCTTGAACAGCTCCAGGGCCATTTTCTTCGGCAGACCGCACTGGTGCAGACGCAGGGTCGGACCTACGGTAATTACGGAACGACCGGAGTAGTCCACGCGCTTGCCGAGCAGGTTCTGACGGAAGCGACCTTGCTTGCCCTTGATCATGTCGGCCAGGGACTTCAGCGGGCGCTTGTTCGAGCCAGTGATGGCACGGCCGCGACGGCCGTTGTCCAGCAGGGCGTCGACAGCTTCCTGCAGCATGCGCTTTTCGTTGCGCACGATGATGTCCGGAGCAGCCAGATCGAGCAGGCGCTTCAGACGGTTGTTACGGTTGATCACGCGGCGATACAGATCGTTCAGATCTGAGGTCGCGAAGCGGCCGCCATCCAGCGGAACCAGGGGGCGCAGGTCCGGCGGCAGCACCGGCAGGACGGTCAGCACCATCCACTCGGGATGGTTGCCGGAGCCCTGGAAGGCCTCCATCAGCTTCAGGCGCTTGGACAGCTTCTTGATCTTGGTTTCGGAGTTGGTCTGCGGAATCTCTTCACGCAGGCGGCCGATCTCGTGCTCCAGATCGATAGCGTTGAGCAGCTCGCGAACGGCTTCCGCACCCATGCGGGCGTCGAAGTCGTCACCGAACTCTTCAAGGGCTTCGAAGTACTGCTCGTCGTTCAGCAGCTGCCCCTTCTCGAGGGTGGTCATGCCCGGATCGATCACCACGTAGCTCTCGAAGTAGAGCACGCGCTCGATGTCACGCAGGGTCATGTCCAGCAGCAGGCCGATACGGGACGGCAGGGACTTCAGGAACCAGATATGGGCGACCGGCGAGGCCAGCTCGATGTGGCCCATGCGCTCACGGCGCACCTTGGCCAGCGCGACTTCCACGCCGCACTTCTCACAGATCACACCACGGTGTTTCAGGCGCTTGTACTTACCGCACAGGCACTCGTAGTCCTTCACCGGGCCGAAGATCTTGGCGCAGAACAGGCCATCACGCTCCGGCTTGAAGGTACGGTAGTTGATGGTCTCCGGCTTCTTGACTTCGCCGAAGGACCAGGAACGAATCATCTCGGGCGAGGCCAGGCCAATACGAATGGCATCGAACTCTTCGATCTGACCCTGGTTTTTCAACAGATTAAGCAAGTCTTTCAAGGCCTTTCCTCCTCACGGACCCGGTGCGACCGGCCTTGACCAGCCGCACCGTTCTGACGTCACGTGTTATTCGGTTTCCAGTTCGATATCGATGCCGAGCGAGCGGATCTCTTTGATCAGCACGTTGAAGGACTCGGGCATGCCGGCCTCCATGCGGTGATCCCCGTCCACGATGTTCTTGTACATCTTGGTACGGCCGTTCACGTCGTCCGACTTCACGGTCAGCATTTCCTGCAGGGTGTAGGCGGCACCGTAGGCTTCCAGCGCCCAGACCTCCATCTCCCCGAAACGCTGGCCACCGAACTGCGCCTTACCACCCAGCGGCTGCTGGGTAACCAGGCTGTAGGAGCCGGTGGAACGTGCGTGCATCTTGTCATCGACCAGGTGGTTCAGCTTGAGCATGTACATATAACCCACAGTGGTCGTACGCTCGAACTGGTTGCCGGTGCGGCCGTCATACAGACGCATCTGACCACTCTCCGGCAGATCGGCCAGCTTCAGCATGGCCTTGATCTCGCGCTCCTTGGCACCGTCGAATACCGGGGTAGCCATGGGCACGCCGCCCTTGAGGTTGTTGGCCAGAGCGAGGATCTCGTTATCGTTCAGCTCGTCCAGACTCTCCTGGCGGCCGCCGATCTCGTTGTAGATCTCGTTCAGGAACACACGCAGCTCGGCGATCTTGCGCTGCTCTTCGAGCATGCGGTTGATCTTCTCGCCCAGGCCCTTGGCCGCGAGACCCAGGTGGGTTTCGAGGATCTGACCGACGTTCATACGCGACGGCACGCCCAGCGGGTTCAGAACGATGTCAACCGGGGTACCGTTGGCATCGTGCGGCATGTCTTCGACCGGCATGATCACGGAGACCACACCCTTGTTACCGTGGCGGCCTGCCATCTTGTCGCCCGGCTGGATGCGGCGCTTGATAGCGAGGTAGACCTTGACGATCTTCAGCACGCCCGGCGCCAGGTCGTCGCCCTGCTGCAGCTTGCGCTTCTTGTCTTCGAACTTGTCGTCCAGCATCTGACGGCGGTCGCTGATGTAGGCCTGGGCCTTCTCCAGCTGCTCGTTCAGGGCATCTTCCGCCATACGCAGCTTGAACCACTGGCCGCGCTCGAGGCCATCCAGGTACTCGTCGGTGATCTCTGCGCCTTTCTTCAGGGCAGGACCGCCGTCAGCCTTGGCACCGACCAGAGCAGAACGCAGACGCTCGAAGGTGGCGCCTTCAACGATGCGGAACTCTTCGTTCAGATCCTTGCGGATCTCATCCAACTGCATCTTCTCGATGGACAGAGCGCGGCTGTCGCGCTCCACGCCATCGCGGGTGAAGACCTGTACGTCGATGACGGTGCCCTTGGTGCCGGTCGGCACGCGCAGGGAGGTGTCCTTCACATCGGACGCCTTCTCACCGAAGATCGCACGCAGCAGCTTCTCTTCCGGAGTGAGCTGGGTCTCGCCTTTCGGGGTGACCTTGCCGACCAGGATGTCGCCGGCCTGAACTTCGGCGCCGACGTAGACGATGCCGGCTTCGTCCAGCTTGTTCAGCGCAGCCTCACCCACGTTCGGGATGTCCGCGGTGATTTCTTCTGGGCCGAGCTTGGTGTCACGGGCAACGCAGGTCAGTTCCTGGATGTGGATCGTGGTGAATCGATCCTCCTGGACCACGCGCTCGGACAGGCAGATGGAGTCTTCGAAGTTGAAGCCGTTCCAGGGCATGAACGCTACGCGCATGTTCTGACCCAGAGCCAGCTCACCCATGTCGGTGGACGGACCGTCGGCCAGGATGTCGCTGCGCGAAACCTGGTCACCCTTCTGCACCAGCGGACGCTGGTTGATGCAGGTGTTCTGGTTGGAGCGGGTGTACTTGGTCAGGTTGTAGATGTCGACGCCGGCTTCGCCAGTCTCGACTTCATCGTCATTCACGCGGACCACGATACGGCTGGCGTCGACCGAGTCGATCACGCCGCCACGACGGGCAACCACGCAGACACCGGAGTCACGGGCGACGTTGCGCTCCATGCCGGTACCCACCAGCGGCTTGTCGGCGCGCAGGGTCGGTACAGCTTGGCGCTGCATGTTCGAACCCATGAGTGCACGGTTGGCGTCGTCGTGCTCGAGGAACGGAATCAGCGAGGCAGCGACGGAAACGACCTGCTTCGGCGATACGTCCATGAGGGTGACGTCTTCCGGCGCCTTCACGGTGAATTCGTTCAGGTGACGTACGGCAACCAGCTCGTCGATCAGCTCACCCTTTTCGTTCAGGGTTGCCGAAGCCTGGGCGATCACGTGATCGGCTTCTTCGATCGCGGACAGGAAGACGATGTCGTCGCTGACCAGACCTTCCTTCACCACGCGATACGGGCTTTCCAGGAAGCCGTACTTGTTGGTGCGAGCATAGGTGGCCAGGGAGTTGATCAGACCGATGTTCGGACCTTCAGGGGTTTCGATCGGGCACACGCGGCCGTAATGGGTCGGGTGTACGTCACGAACCTCGAAGCCGGCGCGCTCACGGGTCAGACCACCTGGGCCGAGTGCGGAGACGCGGCGCTTGTGGGTGATCTCGGAGAGCGGGTTGTTCTGGTCCATGAACTGCGAGAGCTGGCTGGAACCGAAGAACTCCTTGATCGCGGCAGCCACCGGCTTGGCGTTGATCAGGTCCTGCGGCATCAGGCCTTCGCTTTCGGCCATCGACAGACGTTCCTTGACCGCGCGCTCGACGCGCACCAGGCCAACGCGGAACTGGTTCTCGGCCATCTCGCCGACGCAACGGACGCGACGGTTACCCAGGTGATCGATGTCGTCGACGATGCCTTTGCCGTTACGGATGGCAACGAGAGTCTTGAGGACCTCGACGATATCTTCCTTGCTCAGGACGCCGGCGCCTTCGATCTCGGTACGACCGATACGACGGTTGAACTTCATGCGGCCAACGGCGGACAGGTCGTAACGCTCGGCGCTGAAGAACAGGTTGCCGAACAGGGTCTCGGCGGCTTCCTTGGTCGGCGGCTCACCGGGACGCATCATGCGATAGATCTCGACCAGCGCTTCGAGTTGGTTGCTGGTGGAGTCGATCTTCAGCGTGTCGGAGATGAACGGACCGCAGTCGATGTCGTTGGTGTACAGGGTTTCCAGGCGCGCAACCTGGGCCTTGGCGATCTTGGCCAGGGCATCGACGGTCAGCTCGGTGTTGCACTCGGCGATGATCTCGCCGGTAGCCGGGTGCACGACAGCCTTGGCCACGGTACGGCCAATCAGGTAGTCGAACGGCACTTCCAGCTGGCTGATGCCAGCCTTCTCGAGCTGGTTGATGTGGCGCGCGGTGATGCGGCGGCCCGCTTCAACGATGACCTTGCCGGCAGCGTCCTTGATGTCGAAGCTGGCGATCTCGCCACGCAGACGCGACGGCACCAGCTCCAGATTCAGGGTCTCGCCCTTGATCTCGTAGACGTTGGTGTCATAGAACGCGTTGAGGATTTCCTCGGTGCTGTAGTTCAGCGCGCGCAGCAGGACGGACGCCGGCAGCTTGCGGCGACGGTCGATACGAACGAACACGCAGTCCTTAGGATCGAACTCGAAGTCGAGCCAGGAGCCGCGGTAAGGAATGATGCGAGCGGAGTACAGCAGCTTGCCGGAGCTGTGGGTCTTGCCACGGTCGTGGTCGAAGAACACACCCGGGGAGCGGTGCAACTGGGAAACGATGACGCGTTCGGTACCGTTGATGATGAAGGTACCGTTCTCGGTCATCAGGGGGATTTCCCCCATGTAGACTTCTTGTTCCTTGATGTCCTTGATCGCTTTGTTCGACGATTCCTTGTCGAAAATGATCAGGCGCACTTTCACACGCAGCGGGACCGCAAAGGTCACACCGCGCAGCACGCATTCCTTGACATCAAAGGCCGGCTCGCCCAGACGGTAGCCGACGTATTCCAGGGCAGCATTGCCGGAATAGCTGATAATCGGGAAGACGGACTTGAAGGCCGCATGCAGGCCGATGTCTCGGACCTGGTCCTTGCTTGCACCCGCCTGCAGGAATTCGCGATAGGAATCCAGCTGGATGGCCAGCAAATACGGCACATCCATGACGTCCGGCAACTTGCTAAAGTCCTTGCGGATACGTTTTTTCTCAGTGTATGAGTAAGCCATCAGCGTTCCCCAGCTTGGTCACCTGCTTGTTTGGCCTCTCCCGCACAGGGGAGCAGCCCAAAAATCGTGCAAACCCTAAGTTTGCGCCGCCACTCGTGGCGGGACTTTCACGCTATGGGAGGCACCTACGGCACCCCACCCATAACGGAAAAAGGCCGGTGGCAATTGCCACCAGCCATCAGCCTGTCGCTTAACGCTCGGGCTGCCGACGCAAGGTACGAACTTACTTGAGCTCGACCTTGGCGCCTGCTTCTTCCAGGGCTTTCTTGGCAGCTTCGGCTTCTTCTTTCGAAGCGCCTTCCTTGACCACGCCCGGGGCGCCGTCAACGACAGCCTTGGCTTCTTTCAGGCCCAGGCCGGTCAGCTCACGGACGACCTTGATCACGTTCACTTTCTTGTCGCCAGCTTCGGCCAGGACGATGGTGAACTCGGTCTGCTCTTCAGCAGCGGCAGCAGCCGGGCCGGCAGCAGCAACGGTAGCGGCAGCAGCGGTAACGCCGAACTTCTCTTCCATCGCCTTGATCAGTTCAACGATCTGCATGACGGACATTTCGGATACGGCGGAGATGATGTCTTCGTTGGTCAGAGCCATGACTCTAATTCCTGTATTGGGTGACGGCCTAAGGCCATCGAATTAAACAAAAAAGGTTGAAAGCAGATGCCGAGCCTTAGGCTGCGGTAGCTTCTTTCTGATCGCGAATTGCCGCCAGAGTACGAGCCAGCTTGCTGGTAGCGCCTTGGATCACGCTCATCAGCTGTGCAACAGCTTCGTTGTAGGTCGGCAGGGTCGCCAGCACGTCGATCTGATTGGCTGCGAGGAACTGACCCTCGAACGCGGCCGCCTTGATCTCGAACTTGTCCTGACCCTTGGCAAACTCCTTGAAGATACGAGCGGCAGCGCCCGGATGTTCGTTGGAGAAAGCAATCAGGGTCGGGCCCTTGAACGTGTCGTTGAGCACTTCAAACTGAGTGCCTTCAACGGCGCGCTTGAGCAGGGTGTTACGTACGACTTTCACGTACACACCAGCTGCGCGGGCCTCTTTACGGAGTCCGGTCATAGCGCCGACAGTCACGCCGCGTGCATCAACCACGACAGCGGACAGACCGGCTTTGGCAGCCTCGTTGACTTCAGCGACGATGGCCTTCTTGTCTTCGAGTTTAATTGCCACGGGTTTACTCCTGGATGTTACCGATTCGTCCAGCCGGAGCCGGACGGCGTTTTGGTGTCTGATTCGGTAAACGAATCGGGAGCACCATCTGCGTAGGCTTGAGGTTTAAGGCTTGCGCCGCCTACGGTCTTGGATAGCCCCCGCCAGGCAGGGACCCCAATACCTGCGAACAGTGAGCGAACCCACTGCTCGACTTAGTTCATCAGCCTTCCAGCGAAGCCTGATCGATCTGCAGACCCGGGCCCATGGTGGTGCTCAGGGTTACGCGCTGAACGTACACGCCCTTCGAGGAGGACGGCTTCAGGCGCTTCAGATCGCTCAGCAGCGCTTCCACGTTCTGCTTCAGCTTGACCGGCTCGAAGTCGATCTTGCCAACGGAGGCGTGGATGATGCCGTTCTTGTCGGTACGGAAACGCACCTGACCGGCTTTGGCGTTCTTGACAGCGGTAGCGACGTCCGGAGTCACGGTGCCGACTTTCGGGTTCGGCATCAGACCGCGCGGACCGAGAACCTGGCCCAGTTGACCAACAACACGCATCGCGTCCGGGGAAGCGATGACGACGTCGTAGCTCAGATCGCCGGCTTTCATTTCGGCAGCCAGTTCGTCCATGCCAACCTTGTCTGCACCGGCAGCCAGGGCAGCTTCAACACCCGGACCCTGGGTGAAGACGGCAACACGTACGGATTTGCCGGTACCGTTCGGCAGAACGGTGGCGCCACGTACGACCTGGTCGGATTTACGCGGATCAACGCCCAGATTGATGGCGATATCCACGGATTCCTTGAACTTGATGGTCGACAGTTCGGCCAGCAGTTTGGCGGCATCTTCGAAGCCGTATTGCTTGCCGGCTTCAACTTTCTCAGCGATAGCCTTTTGACGCTTGGTCAGCTTAGCCATTACACACCCTCCACGTTCAGGCCCATGCTGCGCGCGGAGCCAGCGATGGTACGTACAGCAGCGTCGAGGTCAGCTGCGGTCAGATCAGCCTGCTTGGCCTTGGCGATATCTTCCAGCTGAGCGCGGGTCACGGTACCCACTTTCTGGGAGTTCGGACGAGCGGAACCGCTGGAGATGCCGGCTGCTTTTTTCAGCAGAACGGATGCCGGGGTGCTCTTGGTTTCAAAGGTAAAGCTGCGGTCGCTGTAAACGGTGATGATCACAGGAGTCGGCAGACCAGGTTCCATGCCCTGGGTCTTGGCGTTGAACGCCTTGCAGAATTCCATGATGTTCACGCCGTGCTGACCCAGAGCCGGGCCGACGGGCGGCGACGGATTGGCCTGGCCGGCCTTTACTTGCAGCTTGATGTAAGCCTGGATTTTCTTAGCCATTTGCTACTCCAAATTCGGGTCAAACGCCCTGACGGGCTCCCCGGTTGCTTTCGCGTTTATCCCAATGACGACAAAACCCCGCAGCCTAGGGCTGCGGGGTGTGGGATTCATTGTGCCAGTTAAACTTTCTCTACCTGGCTGAATTCCAGCTCTACCGGGGTAGAGCGACCGAAAATGAGCACAGCGACCTGGATGCGGCTCTTTTCGTAGTTAACTTCTTCGACGACACCATTGAAATCAGCAAACGGACCATCGATCACACGAACGGTCTCGCCCGGCTCAAACAGAGTCTTCGGTTTCGGCTTGTCACCACTATCGGCAACGCGACGCAGGATGGCATCAGCTTCCTTGTCGGTGATCGGCGCCGGCTTGTCGGCAGTACCACCAATGAAGCCCATGACGCGAGGCGTGTCCTTGACCAGGTGCCAAGTACCCTCGTTCATCTCCATCTGCACCAGGACATAGCCCGGGAAGAACTTGCGCTCACTCTTGCGCTTCTGGCCGTTCCGCATCTCCACCACCTCTTCGGTGGGGACGAGAATCTCACCAAACCCGTCTTCCATGCCGGCCAGTTTGACCCGCTCGATCAGCGAGCGCATGACATGCTTCTCGTAACCCGAGTATGCATGCACAACGTACCAACGCTTAGCCACGGAACACCCTTAACCTACGATCATGGAAACCAGCCAACCCAGCAGGGAGTCGAGCCCCCAAAGCAGCAGCGCCATTACCAGCACTACGGCCACTACGATCAGCGTGGTCTGAGTTGTCTCTTGACGAGACGGCCATACAACTTTGCGAATCTCGGCGCGAGCTTCTTTAGCCAGAGTAAAGAATGCACGGCCCTTGACAGTCTGCAGCGCGAGGAAGCCGGCAGCAGCCGCCATCACGAGGATACCGAGAACGCGATAGAAGATCGGTTGCGCCGAGTAATACTGGTTGGCAACCACAGCCACCACCACCAGCACTGCAACCACAAGCCACTTCAAGAGATCGAGACGCGACTCTTTGGCTTCAACCTTCGCATTCATCTGCTAGGAATCCCGTTTAAAGAAGTGCCAGATCTTTAAATCTGGCAGGCCAGGAGGGAATCGAACCCCCAACCTGCGGTTTTGGAGACCGCCGCTCTGCCAATTGAGCTACTGGCCTAGAACAAAGTCAGGCCGACCATTATGCCGGCCCGAGAGAGAAAGATCAACCGATTACTCGATGATCTTGGCAACCACACCGGCGCCTACGGTACGACCGCCTTCGCGGATCGCGAAGCGCAGGCCATCCTCCATGGCGATCGGAGCGATCAGGGTGACAACCATTTTCACGTTGTCGCCCGGCATTACCATCTCAACGCCTTCCGGCAGTTCGCAGTTGCCGGTTACGTCGGTGGTACGGAAGTAGAACTGCGGACGGTAGCCTTTGAAGAACGGGGTGTGACGACCACCTTCTTCCTTGGACAGCACGTACACTTCGCACTCGAACTTGGTGTGCGGCTTGATGGTGCCCGGCTTGGCCAGAACCTGACCACGCTCTACGTCTTCACGCTTGGTGCCACGCAGCAGGACGCCGACGTTCTCACCAGCACGACCTTCGTCGAGCAGCTTGCGGAACATTTCAACGCCGGTGCAGGTAGTCTTGGTGGTCGCCTTGATACCGACGATTTCCACTTCTTCCTGGATCTTGACGATGCCACGCTCAACACGGCCGGTTACCACGGTGCCACGACCGGAGATCGAGAACACGTCTTCGATCGGCATCAGGAACGGCTTGTCGATGGCGCGCTCGGGCTCGGGGATGTACGAGTCCAGGGTTTCTACCAGCTTGCGCACGGCGGAAACGCCCATCTCGTTGTCGTCCTGACCGTTCAGGGCCATCAGAGCGGAACCGATCACGATCGGAGTGTCGTCGCCCGGGAAGTCGTAGGTGTTCAGCAGATCGCGAACTTCCATCTCGACCAGTTCCAGCAGCTCGGCGTCGTCAACCATGTCGGCCTTGTTCAGGAACACGACGATGTAAGGAACGCCTACCTGGCGGGACAGCAGGATGTGCTCGCGGGTCTGCGGCATGGGGCCGTCAGCAGCGGAGCAAACCAGGATCGCGCCGTCCATCTGGGCAGCACCGGTGATCATGTTCTTCACGTAGTCGGCGTGGCCCGGGCAGTCTACGTGAGCGTAGTGGCGCACCGGCGAGTCGTATTCAACGTGAGAGGTGTTGATGGTGATACCACGAGCCTTCTCTTCCGGCGCGTTGTCGATCTGATCGAAAGCGCGAGCGGAGCCGCCCCAGGTCTCGGAGCAGACCTTGGTCAGAGCAGCGGTCAGAGTGGTTTTGCCGTGGTCAACGTGACCGATGGTGCCGACGTTTACGTGCGGCTTGTTACGCTCAAATTTTTCTTTAGCCATCTTGACCGCCTCCCGTAAGGAATTGAGAAAGTCACGTCACCATTAAAACAAAGGCAGATATTTTCATATCTGCCTTTGCGAGATGGAGCTCATGAGCGGATTTGAACCGCTGACCTCACCCTTACCAAGGGTGTGCTCTACCAGCTGAGCTACATGAGCAAGACATAAGCAACAAACTTGGAGCGGGTAGCGGGAATCGAACCCGCATCATCAGCTTGGAAGGCTGAGGTTCTACCACTGAACTATACCCGCGGAGCTTGCAGCTCACGCTTGAAACTGGTGGAGGGGGAAGGATTCGAACCTTCGAAGTCTGAGACGTCAGATTTACAGTCTGATCCCTTTGGCCGCTCGGGAACCCCTCCGAGTGAGGCGGCATTCTACAGCCTGCCACCACGTTGTCAACTGTTTTTCTTTAAAAAACTTGAGCTTAGCTCTTCGACAACGACTTCAAGCGCTGAACCTTTTCAGGCCACCCCTGTGAAGCGGGCGCCATTCTATTCAAACTATTCGTGGCTTGCAACGTTTTTGCACGGCATTGTTTGCTTCTGCAGCTCAGGAAAGTCGGGAGCCAGTTGGCGCATCAGGGCATCGTCCACCAAACGCCCGCTTTGCGGGGCTATCTGCGCCCAATAGTCATGCTGCGAGCGAGCCAGATCGCGCACAAGAGCCTCGTAACCCGCGGCCTTCAAACGCTCGACCACGCTATCGGCGGAATCCTTGCGCTGGAAGATACCCAATGAAATCCCATCGGTAAGGTCGCCTTCGGTGATGATGTAGCTGTCGATCTTACGTGCTTGCAGCTCACGCAACTGCCACAGCGACGCCTGGCGCGACGCCAGGGGTGGCAGATACA
This sequence comes from Pseudomonas sp. BB438, assembly GCF_057180225.1. Classification (NCBI taxonomy): domain Bacteria; kingdom Pseudomonadati; phylum Pseudomonadota; class Gammaproteobacteria; order Pseudomonadales; family Pseudomonadaceae; genus Pseudomonas; species Pseudomonas sp. BB438. The sequence continues at coordinate 661,642 of NZ_CM170001.1, read as the reverse complement.
CCCAGAAATCCACCCCGGCAGCGGCATCCACCGCCTGCAGCGAAGCCTGTACATCCAGACTCAACAGACGCTGCATGAGCTGCCGCCCACGCTCCTCGGACGAGAAACTGCCCAGGTACACGCATGCGGAAGCAGGCGCCGCGGCCGGTTTCTCTTCGACCGTCCGACGCTGAGGCGCGTCAGCCGATTCGCTCAACAGACGAATGTTCTTCTCTTCGCTATGGAACAGGCCAAGCGGCGCGACTTCCTTGGGGCGAAGCGGCGCCTGCTGCTGGTGCCAGACGTAATAGAAGACGTTGAGGGCGAGCAGGAAGAGGAAGAACCAACGCATGGATCAGACTCACTCGATGGGACAGGCAAGCGCAAGGCCGAGAAATACGAGATCCGGAAGCACAACGGCACGCGCGGACTCGTCCTTGACGAGCTCGGCATCCCCCCCGGTCAAATAGACAGCACAGTCGTCGCCGAGCAGCCGGTTGGCCAGCTCGATCTGCTCTCTTACGAAGCCGCGCAGCATCAGCACACATCCGCGCTCAACCGCCTCGGACGTTTCCTTTCCAGGCAGCAGGTTTTGCAGCGCCACATGAGCCGCGTCGTCGTCATAGCGAATACGCCGCGTATGGGTGCGCAGCTGACTCCGCATCAGCGGCATTCCGGGCGCGATATAGCCTCCCAGGTGCTGACCAGCAGCATCGACAAGATCTGACGTGACTGCGGTACCCAAATCGAGCACCAGGCAGCCACGCCCGGCCAGGCAATGCCCCGCGACCAAAGCAAGCCAACGGTCCATGCCGAGACGCTGGAACTCGCGATAGCCATTCAGCACACCGCCCAGTTCGTTGGCAGGCGCAGCAATCTGCACTGTAATGGGAAAAGCGCGTTCCAGACCAGCGCGGAGCGCGTCGGTTTCTTGCTCACTGCGTACACTGACCATGCGACAGTAGCGAATATCCACCACCTCATTAGCCTGGAGCTGCGTGAGCAGCGCCTGATCGGAGTCAGCCACCCCACCCGCGACGGTTACCAGGTCGTGCTTTCTGACCACCCGCCACTTGATCAGGCTGTTACCGCAATCCAACTCAAGAATCATCCGACAACCTCAGACTCAGCTCGCCTCCGCTGTAGCTCAACTCCTTGCCCTCGACCAGCAGGCGCAATGCGCCTCTCTCATCGATGCCCAGGGCGCGCCCAACGATATTATTGGCGGCAGTAGATAGCGTAACTTGCCGCCCCTGCCATAGATGAAGGGATTCCCATTCTTCGCGACTAGCCGTGAAGCCGCGCTCGCGATGACGGGAGAGAACACTTTCCAGCTGCAACTCCAGGGCCTGCAGCAACTCGCTCCGATCGACCAATCTTCCCAACGCCTCGCGCACCGAGGTCCAGGGCTGATCGATTGCTTCGGCCTTGCGCATGTTCACATTGATGCCAATGCCAATAGCAACGCTACAGATGTCAGCGGGATCACCGGTGAGCTCCAGCAGGATTCCCGCAATTTTCTTTCCGCCGACCAGAACATCATTCGGCCACTTGAGGCCGACATCCTTCACACCCAGCATCTGGACGGCCCGTGCGACGGCCAGACCGACCACCAGACTCAGCCCCTCCAACTCCTGCGCACCACCCCGAACGGTGATACCCAGGGTGTAATAAAGGTTGGCGCCGAAAGGGCTTTCCCATGGCCGCCCTCGCCTGCCCCGTCCAGCGGTCTGCCGCTCTCCGAGAATGGCGAAAGGTGCCACAGTGCCGGCAGCGAGACGTCGCAAAGCTTCGGCGTTGGTAGAGTCGATCGAAAACAGGACATCGAGAGGCCACAGGCCGGAATCAGACCTGGGCGAAATTAGGCTCAATGGCTCTTCCAGGCGATAACCACGGCCGCGCACTCGCTGCACAATCATGCCGTAGTCACGCTCGAAGCCCTCAAGGCGCTTCCAGACGGCACTGCGACTTACTCCGAGCAGAGCACCCAGCTCTTCTCCGGAATGAAAACGGCCATCGCTCAGCAATTTCAGCAAGGTCTGCATATCACCCCCGCAACAGTCAGGCACGCATCATATAGAGGCATGCCTGAATTGCCTACGCAGCAATCGCGCGACTTTCTGGCGCGCAAAAGCAAAACCCCCGGCCAGCGAAGCTGACCAGGGGTCTTGGGATAGGAGCTTGACGATGACCTACTCTCACATGGAGAAACTCCACACTACCATCGGCGATGCGTCGTTTCACTACTGAGTTCGGGATGGGATCAGGTGGTTCCAACGCTCTATGGTCGTCAAGCAATTCTTTCGGATGCTCGTGGCAGATGCACACGCTCATCCAGATTCAGGTATGTGACAGGTAATTTGCGGTTCACACGAACTTTCGGTTCGTTACGTCTTCACCGTACAACACGCAAATTGTTTGGGTGTTATATGGTCAAGCCTCACGGGCAATTAGTATCGGTTAGCTCAACGCCTCACAGCGCTTACACACCCGACCTATCAACGTCGTAGTCTTCGACGGCCCTTCAGGGGAATCAAGTTCCCAGTGAGATCTCATCTTGAGGCTAGTTTCCCGCTTAGATGCTTTCAGCGGTTATCTATTCCGAACATAGCTACCCGGCAATGCCACTGGCGTGACAACCGGAACACCAGAGGTTCGTCCACTCCGGTCCTCTCGTACTAGGAGCAGCCCCTCTCAAATCTCAAACGTCCACGGCAGATAGGGACCGAACTGTCTCACGACGTTCTAAACCCAGCTCGCGTACCACTTTAAATGGCGAACAGCCATACCCTTGGGACCGGCTTCAGCCCCAGGATGTGATGAGCCGACATCGAGGTGCCAAACACCGCCGTCGATATGAACTCTTGGGCGGTATCAGCCTGTTATCCCCGGAGTACCTTTTATCCGTTGAGCGATGGCCCTTCCATACAGAACCACCGGATCACTAAGACCTACTTTCGTACCTGCTCGACGTGTCTGTCTCGCAGTCAAGCGCGCTTTTGCCTTTATACTCTACGACCGATTTCCGACCGGTCTGAGCGCACCTTCGTACTCCTCCGTTACTCTTTAGGAGGAGACCGCCCCAGTCAAACTGCCCACCATACACTGTCCTCGATCCGGATAACGGACCAGAGTTAGAACCTCAAGCATGCCAGGGTGGTATTTCAAGGATGGCTCCACGCAGACTGGCGTCCACGCTTCAAAGCCTCCCACCTATCCTACACAAGCAGGCTCAAAGTCCAGTGCAAAGCTACAGTAAAGGTTCACGGGGTCTTTCCGTCTAGCCGCGGATACACTGCATCTTCACAGCGATTTCAATTTCACTGAGTCTCGGGTGGAGACAGCGCCGCCATCGTTACGCCATTCGTGCAGGTCGGAACTTACCCGACAAGGAATTTCGCTACCTTAGGACCGTTATAGTTACGGCCGCCGTTTACCGGGGCTTCGATCAAGAGCTTCGCTTTCGCTAACCCCATCAATTAACCTTCCGGCACCGGGCAGGCGTCACACCCTATACGTCCACTTTCGTGTTTGCAGAGTGCTGTGTTTTTAATAAACAGTCGCAGCGGCCTGGTATCTTCGACCGGCATGGGCTTACGGAGTAAATCCTTAACCCTCGCCGGCGCACCTTCTCCCGAAGTTACGGTGCCATTTTGCCTAGTTCCTTCACCCGAGTTCTCTCAAGCGCCTTGGTATTCTCTACCCAACCACCTGTGTCGGTTTGGGGTACGGTTCCTAGTTACCTGAAGCTTAGAAGCTTTTCCTGGAAGCATGGCATCAACCACTTCATCATCTAAAAGATGACTCGTCATCAGCTCTCGGCATTAAGATCCCGGATTTACCTAAGATCTCTGCCTACCACCTTAAACTTGGACAACCAACGCCAAGCTGGCCTAGCCTTCTCCGTCCCTCCATCGCAGTAACTAGAAGTACAGGAATATTAACCTGTTTCCCATCGACTACGCTCTTCAGCCTCGCCTTAGGGACCGACTAACCCTGCGTCGATTAACGTTGCGCAGGAACCCTTGGTCTTTCGGCGTGGGAGTTTTTCACTCCCATTGTCGTTACTCATGTCAGCATTCGCACTTCTGATACCTCCAGCAAGCTTCTCAACTCACCTTCACAGGCTTACAGAACGCTCCTCTACCGCACATCTTGCGATG